>NZ_CP168512.1:2500-5622500 GCF_059491555.1 Variovorax sp. Varisp53 | reverse complement strand
GTGTAGTGAACAACGAAGCATGAATGGGTTGCAAAAAATCGGTGGCTGCGACTGTTTATTAAAAACACAGCACTCTGCAAACACGAAAGTGGACGTATAGGGTGTGACGCCTGCCCGGTGCTGGAAGATTAAATGATGGGGTGCAAGCTCTTGATTGAAGTCCCAGTAAACGGCGGCCGTAACTATAACGGTCCTAAGGTAGCGAAATTCCTTGTCGGGTAAGTTCCGACCTGCACGAATGGCGTAACGATGGCCACACTGTCTCCTCCTGAGACTCAGCGAAGTTGAAATGTTTGTGATGATGCAATCTCCCCGCGGAAAGACGGAAAGACCCCATGAACCTTTACTGTAGCTTTGTATTGGACTTTGAACAGATCTGTGTAGGATAGGTGGGAGGCTTTGAAGCAGGGTCGCTAGATCTTGTGGAGCCAACGTTGAAATACCACCCTGGTGTGTTTGAGGTTCTAACCTAGGTCCATTATCTGGATCGGGGACAGTGCATGGTAGGCAGTTTGACTGGGGCGGTCTCCTCCCAAAGCGTAACGGAGGAGTTCGAAGGTACGCTAGTTACGGTCGGACATCGTGACGATAGTGCAATGGCATAAGCGTGCTTAACTGCGAGACTGACAAGTCGAGCAGATGCGAAAGCAGGACATAGTGATCCGGTGGTTCTGTATGGAAGGGCCATCGCTCAACGGATAAAAGGTACTCTGGGGATAACAGGCTGATACCGCCCAAGAGTTCATATCGACGGCGGTGTTTGGCACCTCGATGTCGGCTCATCTCATCCTGGGGCTGTAGCCGGTCCCAAGGGTATGGCTGTTCGCCATTTAAAGAGGTACGTGAGCTGGGTTTAAAACGTCGTGAGACAGTTTGGTCCCTATCTTCCGTGGGCGCTGCAGATTTGAGGAAGCCTGCTCCTAGTACGAGAGGACCGGAGTGGACACACCTCTGGTGTATCGGTTGTCACGCCAGTGGCATTGCCGAGTAGCTAAGTGTGGAAGAGATAACCGCTGAAAGCATCTAAGCGGGAAACTCGTTTCAAGATGAGATCTGCCGGGGCCTTGAGCCCCCTGAAGAGTCGTTCAAGACCAGGACGTTGATAGGTCAGGTGTGGAAGCGCAGTAATGCGTTAAGCTAACTGATACTAATTGCTCGTGCGGCTTGACCCTATAACTTTGATCAATCCGATCAAGGTGTTATGCCAAGTTGACGCATTCAAAATAATTCGCCAAAAGCTGATTCCAAACTCTATGAATTCGTTCTCTTGATCATGTGATCAACAGAACAACCCTTTATGCCTGATGACCATAGCGAGTTGGTCCCACTCCTTCCCATCCCGAACAGGACAGTGAAACGACTCAGCGCCGATGATAGTGCGGGTTCCCGTGTGAAAGTAGGTCATCGTCAGGCTCTTACAGCCCAGAAAACCCCAGTCAGCAATGACTGGGGTTTTTTGCTTTACGGGCTGAAAGACGAATAAAGAGTGTCCTAGATATTGCGGACACCAGATGTACTCGTCTCTGCGGCGCCAGCCGCAACCAGTTCCGCCAAGATGTTCTTCGTCAATTGATCCAACTCAATTGCGTTGAAAAAGCGTGATCGAATCACGTCGATGTATGCGGTGCCCCCCAGCCATGCATGCCAATCCGCAAAAGAGATCGACTGCACCTCCAGCAGCTTGAATTTCATCAACACCTTGATGGCATGACGTGCATGCTTCACCGGGTCGCGTTGCAAACCATCGAGCCGGCGGCGCGCCACAGACAGAGCTTTGCCTACATCGTCGAATACAGCGCCATGCCCTGGGATCACTTGCCGGGGAGCCAGCGTTTCGATTAGATCCAGCGTAGCGCCTACATCTTCGAACGACGGCTCGCCGGCCAGTTCGGGAAAAGCAATGCCAAAACCGTTCTCCCACAGGGCGTCGGCCGAAATCAGCGTCCGTGACTCGGCATCGAACAGAATGATCGAATGGGGATCGTGGCCGGGTGCAGCATGCACTTGCCATGGCCGTTCACCGAGCATGCGTTCCGTCCCGGGCTGCAGCAGCCCCGTAAAACGAAATCTGCGGCACGCCTGCCCTGTCGCCAGGAAACTCAGGCCGCTTTGATCCCAGCGTTCCACCAAGCCAGCTTCGCCAGGCGGAATTTCCGTACGAGCCAACGGATAGCGTTCTTGCAGAGCGGCGTTCCCACCGCAATGGTCGCTGTGGAGATGCGTATTCAGGATGAGATCGAGCGGCCGCTCCCCCAGCACCGACTCGACCAGCGCCAGCGTCTGGTCGGCATGCGTTGCATACCCCGTGTCGACCACGGCGGTTTCTTCGCTGCCGACGAACAGGACATTGTTCGAAGACAGCCAACCCCGCTCGAACACCACGACAGTCGCTGGCAGCCCGGCACTCGCCGACGAATGGCTCATTCAGACGCCCGCGCTGGTGCGCAGTTCGCGGCGCAAGATCTTTCCCACATTGGTCTTCGGCAGCGATTCCCTGAATTCGATGTGCTTCGGCCGCTTGTAGCCTGTGAGCTGCGAGTGGCAGTACTGCAGCACTGCGTCTTCGGTCAACGCCGGATCCCTGCGAACGACGAAAACCTTGATCGCCTCACCCTGCTTCTCGTCCGGCACGCCCACCGCCGCGCATTCCACGACCCCTGGGCACAGGGAAATCACGTTCTCGAGTTCGTTCGGGAACACGTTGAAGCCGCTCACCAGAATCATGTCCTTCTTGCGGTCGACGATGCGGCTGTAGCCGTCTTCCTGCATCACGGCAATATCGCCGGTGCGCATGAAGCCATCGGCAGTGAAGGCCGCCGCCGTCTCGGCGGGCTGGTTGTAGTAGCCCGCCATCACGTTCGGCCCCTTGATGCAAAGCTCACCCGGTTGGCCTGCCGGCAGCGAATTGCCGTCATCGTCCTTGATCGCGATCTCTATGCTGGGCAACGGCAAGCCGATCGTCCCGGTGAACTCGGTATTCGACACCGGGTTGTTGGTGCCGATGGCGCAGGTTTCGCTCATCCCCCAGCCTTCGATCATCGGGCAGCCCGTGGCCTCGAACCACTTGCGCGCGGTACCTTCCGATGCCGCCATGCCTCCCGCCTGCGACACGAACAACGTAGAGAAATCGATCGACTTGAACTCCGGGTGCATCAGCAGTGCATTGAACAGCGTGTTCACAGCCGGCAGCATGTGGAATGGCCGCTTCTTCAGCACGGCAATGAACTTGTTGAAGTCGCGCGGGTTCGGGATCAGCGTCATGTGCGAACCCTGGCGGATCACCAGCAAGCACAGCGTCAGCGCAAAGATGTGATACAGCGGCAGCGCCGCGATGCTGTTGACCTTCGCCAGATCGCCCGCGCGCGACAGCGCAGGTGTGAACCAGGCCTCCGCCTGCAGGGTGGCCGCAACGATATTGCGATGGGTCAGTACCGCGCCCTTCGAGAGGCCGGTCGTCCCGCCTGTGTACTGCAGAAACGCGATCGAATCGAGCGTGCTCCGGTCGGGCCCGAGCGTGCGGCCTCGGCCCTCCGAGATCGCCTGAGCGAACGGCGTGACCGTGCGTCCATCGCTCAGCGGCAGCTTGTAGGCCGGCACGATCTTCGCCAGGTGGCGCACCGCCATCGTGATCCACGCGCCATACAACCCGCCCAGCAGATCGCCCATCGCCGTCACGACCACATGCTTCACGGGCGTGCGCTCGATCACCTTCTCGAGCGTTGCTGCGAAGTTCTCGAGGATGACGATCGCTGTCGCGCCGGAGTCCTTCAGCTGGTGTTCCAACTCCCGCGCCGTGTACAGCGGATTGACGTTGACGCACGTATAGCCCGCGCGCAGCACGCCGCACATGGTGACCGCGAACTGGGGAATATTGGGCAGCATGATGGCTACGCGCGCACCCGGCTCCAGCCCGAGCGATTGCAGCCAGGCGCCCAGTGCCTTCGACAGCGTGTCGAGCTCGCCATAGGACATCCAACGCTCCATGCAGACCGAGAACGGCCTGTCGGCATAGCGGCCAAAGGCCTCGTCGAACATGTGAGGCAGGGAACGGTACTGCTCCGGATGAATCTCGTGCGGTACGCCGGCCGGATAGTTCTGTCGCGCGGATGTCTGCATGCAAGCTCCTTTGGCGCGGATTGTGGGAGGCAGTGCGCCTCCGCCGCCAGCGGGCTTGTCCTAGGGAGCGGGCGTGTGCTGTCGCGCGCGCGATAGCTGCGCGGCGTAGCCCTCAGAAATTCAGGCCTTGCCCGATTCGCCCGGCAGCAGCACCCCGGCCTCGATGTCGGTCGCAACCGCCAGCGACTCGTACAGCGCCGTGAAGTCGGGCGCCGTAAGGTCGAACAGATGCGCAAAGCTGTCGATCACGAAGTAGTTGGCCTGGTAGGTGTCGATCTTGTAGCGCGTGCGCATGGTGCGCAGCAGGTCCAGCGGCAGCCGGTGCGGCTCATCGCTGAGCACCGCGTGTTTCAGTTCGCCCACCGAGCTCAGAATGCCGGCGCCGTAAGCGCGCAGGCCGTCCGGCTGACGGATCAGCCCGAACTCCACCGTGTACCAATAAAGCCGCGCGAGCTTCTCGCCGGCGCCTAGTTCGTGCGCCTTGATGCCGCCCGCGCCGTAGCGCTGCACGTAGTCGGCGAAGGTCGGGTCGAACAGCATCGGCACGTGGCCGAACAGATCGTGGAACACGTCGGGCTCGACGATGTAATCGAACTCCTCGGGCTTGCGGATCCAGTCGGTCACCGGGAACTTGCGATTCGCGAGCAGCGTGAAGAAGGGCAGCTCCGGAATCAGCCCCGGCACCGCGACGATCTCCCAGCCGGTCGCGCGATGTAGGCGCTCGTTGAGCTCTTCGAAGCGCGGAATGCGGTCCTTTACGCCGAGCGACGGCAGCGACTTGATGAAGGCGTCGCACGCCAGCCCCGGCAACTGCGCGGCTTGGCGCTCGTAGAGCCGGCGATAGGTGTCGTGGTCGGCCGGCGTGTAGCTGGCCCAGTCCTGCGGGCAGGTGTAGTCGGCCATCACCTTGCCGCCGCGCGAATAGTCGCCCCGGGGCGGGCGGTCGGAAGCTCCGTAGACGGCGGGGGTGACAACGGCGGCGGCAGGAGTGTCCATGAGAAACGATTCTTGAGAGTTACTTGAGCCAGCGGTCCATCGTGCGCTGGAAGTCGCCACCGGCCTGCTGCAGATGCAGCCACTGGTCGACGTACGACTTGAAGGCAACGTCGTCGCGCGGCAGCATCCAGGCCATTTCGCCGTACTGCAGCGGCTTGTCGGGATTGACTGCGCAGAGGCCCGGCTTGAGCTTCTGCTGCGTGATGGCCTCGGCCGCTTCGGTCACGAACACGTCCGCGCGGCTGGCGAGGATCTCGTCGAAGATCGTCACGTTCTCGCCGTGCATCGTGAGCTTGGCCTGCTTGAAATTGGCCCGGGCGAAGCGCTCGTTGCTGCCGCCCGGGTTGAAGATGACGCGCACCGAAGGCTTGTCGATGGCGGCCACGCTCTGGTACTTGGCCACGTCGGCGCAGCGCGCGATGGGCGTCTTGCCGTTGACCATGTAGGGCGCGCTGAAGAAGGCTCGCTTCTGCCGGTCGGTGGTGACCGACACGCCGCCCACGGCGATGTCGCACTTGCCGGCGTTCAGGTCGGGCAGCAGGTTGGCCCAGGTGGTCTTGACCCACTCGGGCTTCGCGCCGAGGCTGGCGCTGAAGCCCGTCATCAGGTCGACGTCGATGCCCTCGAAGGCGCCGTCAGCCTTCTGGAAGCTGAAGGGCTTGTAGTCGCCCGGCGTGCAGATGCGCAGCACCGCCGCCTTCTGCACGGCATCGAGGTGCGAGCCGGCCACCGGCGTGCTCGCCGGCGCCATGGCGCAACCCGAAAGAACGGCGGCGGCCGCCGCGATGAAGGTCAAACCGATCGAAGACATGCAGCTGCGCATACCGGGCTCCTGGGCAATAAGAAAGAAGAAGCCCTTATTTTGCGGCGCTCAGCACGCCTCGGCGCATCTGGTCGAGCTCGATGCTCTCGAACAGCGCCTTGAAGTTGCCGTTGCCGAAACCGTCGTCGCCCTTGCGCTGGATGAACTCGAAGAAGATCGGGCCCAACTGGTTCTCGCTGAAGATCTGCAGCAGCAGCGCGTCCTTCTTGCCGTCGATCAGGATCTTGCGCTTCTTCAGTTCGGCCACGCTTTCACCGTGCCCGGGAATGCGCTTGTCGATCAGCTCGTAGTACGTGTCGATGGTGTCCAGCAGCGTCACGCCGTTGGCGCGCAGCGCGTCGACGCTTTCGTACAGGTTGTCCGAGCCCATGGCGATGTGCTGGATGCCCTCGCCCTTGTACATGTCCAGGTACTCCTGGATCTGGCCGGCCTGTTCCTTGCCTTCTTCGTTGATCGGGATGCGGATCTTGCCGCAGGGGCTGGTCATGGCCTTGCTCTTCACGCCGGTCACCTGGCCTTCGATGTCGAAGTACTTCACTTCGCGGAAGTTGAAGAGCTTCTCGTAGAAGTTGGCCCACACGTCCATGCGGCCGCGGTACACGTTGTGCGTCAGGTGGTCGATGTAGGTCAGGCCGTTGCCCTTGCGTGCCAGCGCTTCCTGCGACGACACGCCCGGCAGCGCCTCGAAGTCCACGTCGTAGAAGCCGATGTTGCCGATGTCGCCGGGCTTCGCCCCATTCTTGCCGGGCCAGCGGTCCACCAGATAGATCAGGCTGTCGCCGATGCCCTTGATGGCGGGGATGTTCAGCTCTCCTGGGCCGGCCTTGTCGGCGAAGCCCCATGCGCCGAGTGATGTGGCGCGCTCGTAGGCTTGCTTGGCATCCTGCACGCGGAAGGCGATGGCGCAGACGCTCGGGCCATGTTCGCGCGCGAACTTCTGCGCGAAGGAATCGGGCTCCGCGTTCAGAATGAAGTTGATGGTGCCCTGGCGGTACAGCAGCACGTTCTTGTGGCGGTGCTTCGCCACCGCCTTGAAGCCCATGCGCTCGAACACCTTGCCCATGGCGGCCGGATCGGGTGCCGCGTACTCGATGAATTCGAAGCCGTCGGTGCCCATGGGGTTCTCCCAGGGCGTGAAGGCGGGTGCGTCGGCATGGCTCATGTGCGGTCTCCGGTAGGTGGGGCGGGATGAATAAGGCGCGAAATCGGCCGGTCATGCAATGTAGGGCGGATACCTCTCAGGTTTTCTGCGTTTCCGGGCGCTCGGAATGGCCATTGCGCAGTAAAACTGCAAGAATGGCGATATGGAAGCACTGGACAAGATAGATCGGCTAATTTTGCGCACGCTGCAAGCAGATGGGCGTGCCACCTACGACCAGATCGCGGAGCAGGTCAGCCTGTCGCCCAGCGCCGTGCTGCGGCGGGTCAAGCGGCTCGAAGAGCACAAGGTGATCGACCGCTACGTCGCGCTGGTCCAGCCCGAAGCCATCGGCCTGGGGCTGACCGCCTATCTCAATGTGCGGCTCGAAAAGCACACCGAGAGCCACAAGCGCAACCCGATGGACCTGTTTCGCGCCAGCGTGCAGACCTGGCCCGAGGTGGTCGAATGCGCGGCCCTCACCGGCGACATGGACTACCTGTTGCGGGTGGTCGTGGCCGACATGGCCCACTACAGCCGCTTCATCATGGACACCCTGTTGAAGCATCCGAGCGTGGAAGACTGCAAGACCAGCTTCGTGCTCGACCGTGTCAAGGCCACAACAGCTGTGCCGGTTTAGCCACATTGCGGTTGCGCCAGCGCCACGCAGCTTGGTACTAGGACACAAATGTGTCCCGTGATTGACCCTGTGGACTTGTTGTTTAAGGGGAAACCCTTACATTCGAGCCATGCTTACCGCCAAGACCCTTCTCAAAGCGTCTCTCGGCCTCGGCTCTTTCCTGAAGGCGCCGATGGTTGAGGCGCAACCACGCGCAGTCAGCGCGCCTCAGCCCGTCATGGTGCCGATCCGCTCGATCGGCCCGCGCGAACGCGAGCGCATCGCCCGCCACCTGCTCGAACTCTCCCCGCACGACCGCTATTTGCGCTTCGGCTATGCAGCGGGCGACGAGCAGGTCCAGAGCTACGTCGATGGGCTCGACTTCGAGCGCGACGAACTCTTCGGCATCTACAACCGCCGCCTCGACCTGATCGCGATGGCGCACCTGGCCTTCGCGCCCGGCGACCAGCACAGCGACTGCGCCGAATTCGGCGTGTCGGTCTCGGCGCATGCCCGCGGCCGGGGCTACGGCGCCCGCCTGTTCGAGCGCGCCGTGGTCGTGGCCCGCAACGAAGGCGTCGGCATGCTCTTCATCCATGCGCTCAGCGAGAACGCCGCCATGCTGAAGATCGCTCGCAACGCCGGCGCGACTGTGGTGCGCAGCGGCTCGGAAGCCGAGGCCCACCTCGAACTGCCGAGCGCCACCTTCGACAGCCGGATGAGCGAGATCGCCCTGGAGCACTACGCCGCGGTCGACTTCGCGCTCAAGAGCCGCGCCAAGCAGTTCTGGGCCTTCCTGGCGAGCGTGCAGGAAGTGCGCAGCGGCATGCGCGACGCCCGCAAGAAATCCGCCCCCTGAGGCTTGGCGGCGGCCCCAACGGCCGGCGGGGGCCATGCGGTAGAGCGTGTCACACGCAATCCGGTATCCTTGTCCCTTCCTCAACTAAGCCCTCCCGCAGTGGCCGACCCTCACCCTGAACGCGCTCCCGTCGAACGGGAAGACAAGCGCGGCTTTCTCCAGAAGCTCGCCGAATTCATCCACCCCGGTCCCGACTCGCGCGACGAGCTGATCGAAACCCTGGCCGATGCCGAGGACAACGAGGTGATCGGCGCCGAATCGCGCGTGATGCTCGAAGGCGTGCTGCGCATGGCCGACATGACCGCGGGCGACGTGATGGTTGCCGCGCCGCGCATGGACCTGGTGAACATCGACGCGCCGTTCGACGCACTGCTGCACCTCATCATCGACACCGCGCACTCGCGCTTCCCGGTGTACGAGGGCGAAAAAGAAAACATCATCGGCATCCTGCTCGCGAAGGACCTGCTCAAGCTGCAGCGCGCGCCGGGCCTGAACATCCGCGCCCTGCTGCGCCCGGCCACCTTCGTGCCCGAGAGCAAGGGCCTGAACGACCTGCTGCGCGAGTTCCGCGGCAACCGCAACCACCTGGCCATCGTCATCGACGAGTTCGGCCGCGTGGCCGGCCTCATCACCATCGAAGACGTGCTCGAGCAGATCGTCGGCGAGATCGAGGACGAGTTCGACATCGCCGAGGACGAAGGCGACATCTTCGGCCTGGCCGACCACACCTACCGCGTCTCGGGCGACACGCCCATCGAGCGCGTGGCCGAGGCCTTCGGCATCGTGTTCGACGAAGAACAGCTGAGCGAAGACTTCGACACCATCGGCGGCCTGATCGCGCACGAGATGGGCCATGTGCCCAAGCGCGGCGAGCACCACGCCATCGGCGGCTTCGACTTCGTGGTGCTGCACACCAAGGGCGGCGCGGTGCGCTGGTTCAAGGTGTCCCCGGCCCGCGGCGGCGACGCGGCCGACTGATGCGCGGCGCGCCGGCTTCTCCTTCCGCCAACCTGTTCCGCCTGCTCGGCTTCGGTGCCGCCGGGCTCGCGCAGGCGCTTTCGATGGCATCGCCCGTGGGCGGCAAGCCGCTGTGGTGGCTGCAGCTGCTGTCGCTCGGCGCGTTCGTGTGGCTGCTCGACGGCCTGCGCGCGCAGGGCGCGGGCTGGCGTCGCGCAGGCCTGCATGGCTGGCTGTTCTCGACTGCCTGGCTTACCGGCAGCTTCTGGTGGCTCTTCATCTCGATGCACACCTACGGCGGGCTGCCGGCGCCGCTCGCGGCCATCGCCGTGCTGGCACTGGCCGCGGCGCTCGGGCTGTACTACGCGGTTGCGGCTGCGTGGTTCGTGGTTCGCGGACCGCAGGGGCGGGTGACAGGCGCGCTCGTCTTTGCGGCGTTGTGGACGCTGGCCGAGCTCGTGCGCGGCAGCTGGTTCACGGGTTTCCCGTGGGGCGCCGGCGGCTACGCGCATGTCGAAGGTCCGCTGGCCGCGCTGGCGCCGTGGGTCGGCGTCTACGGCATCGGCGCCGCATCGGCGCTGGTCGTCGCGCTGGTCGCGCTGCACCGGCCGCCGCGCGCCGCCGAGCTCGTGCAGGGCCTGGTGCTGATCGCGCTCGTGTTCGCGGCGCCGCAACTGGTTGCGCCGCTGCGCAGTGACGTACAAGGCGCCAAGGGCTCGGCCGGCAATCTCCAGCTTGCGCTCCTGCAAGGCAACATCCCGCAGGACGAGAAATTCATTCCCGGCGGCGGCATCGAAACCGCGCTGCGCTGGTACGGCGAGCAATTGCGCGATGCCAAGGCATCGCTCGTCGTGACGCCCGAGACTGCCTTGCCGCTCTTGCCGCAGCAGCTGCCGGCCGGCTATCTCGAAGCGATCGAGGCGCGCTACAGCCAGGGCACGCAGGCCGCCATCGTCGGCCTGCCGATGGGAGGGCAGGGCACGTACAGCAATGCAGTGCTCGGCTTCCAGCCCGGCGCCGCGCGGCCCTACGTCTACAGCAAGCACCACCTGGTGCCCTTCGGCGAATTCATTCCCCCGGGCTTCCGCTGGTTCATCCAGATGATGAACATCCCGCTCGGCGACTTCGCACGCGGCGGGCTCGCGCAGGCGCCGTTCGTCTGGCAGGGCCAGCGCATCGCGCCGAACATCTGCTACGAAGACTTGTTCGGCGACGAGATCGGCGCGAACTTCACGGACGAGGCCACGGCCCCCACCATCCTGCTCAACGTGAGCAACATCGCGTGGTTCGGCGACACGGTGGCCATCGACGAGCACCTGTCGATCTCGCGCATGCGCGCGCTCGAATTCGCGCGGCCCATGGTGCGCGCCACCAACACGGGCGCCACGGTCGTGATCGACGCCGAAGGCCGCGTGGCGCACGAACTGCCGCGCCTCACGCGCGGCGTACTCGAAGCCAGCGTCGAAGGCCGGCGAGGCCTCACGCCCTATGCCCGCTGGGTGGCGCCGTTCGGCCTCTGGCCGCTCTGGTTGCTGGCCATGGCCATCGTGGCGGTGGCCTGGGTGCAAGGCCGCCGCCAGCGCTGAAGCTCGTCAGGCGGCCGGCGCAGCCTTCACAGGCCAGTCGCGCAGCTTGCCCGGGTTCAGCAGCCCCAGCGGGTCGAAGCGCTTCTTCACCTCGATGACCTCCGGCGGCAGCGGCCCGCCGGCCTTGCCGTCTTCCACGATGTTCACGTGCGGGTTGTTGATATGCACGCTGTGCTCGCGGTGGATGCGCATGATCTCCTGCAGCCGCTCCTCGGTGCTGAAGCGCACCAGCTGCAGGCCGCTGCAGGTCATGAGGCCGGCCACGTTGCGCAGGAACTCGACATGCATCATCACCTCGCCGTGCTCGCCGCCCAGCAGCTTCTCCATCTCGATGACCTGCTCGACATGCCTGCCGGGGATGAAGCCGCTCTGCAGGTAGGTCAGGTTCGGGTCGATCTTCAGTGCGTGCAGCGTCGTGTGGTTCCAGGTGAATTCCATCAGCGTGCGGTTGCTCTTCTGCACCTCGGCCGCCGTCTTGCGGTAGCTCACCGTGCCGCCGTGCGCCTCCGCCAGCTGGAGCATCGCGGGCTCGCACGATTCGGCCACCAGCGACAGCACCGTGTGGCAGCCCTTGGGCAGATGCGCGGCCAGCTGCGCGAGATGGTCGGAGATGGGCGCCGCGAAGAAGGTCACGCCGCGCTTCACGATGCCCGGCGCGTGCGCCAGCTTGTCGGCGAAGTTCAGCGCGCTTTCGAAGTCGTCGAAGGTCACCAGCGTTTCCAGCCACGGATGCGCCGGTGCCAGCGTGATCTCCAACTCCAGCACCAGGCCGTTGGTGCCCCACAGGTGGTGCATGCGCATCGCCTCGGCGCCGCGCAGCTCCACCACTTGCGGCTCGGCCTCGATGGTCATCGCGCGGATGCCGATCACGTTGCCCGGCGCGCCCAGCGGCCCGTAGTTGATGGAGCCCACGCCGCCGAAGCCGCCGCCGAAGAGGCCGCCCAGCGTGGCGCTGCGGTAGGTCGATGGGACGCAGCGCAGTTCCTGCCCCGTGGGCTTTGTCTGCTTCTCCAGCTCGCCCAGGCGGATGCCGGCCTGCGCGCGCGCCACGCCGGGGCGCACCCACAGGCAGGTGTTGTAGCCGGTCATGTCGAGCACCACGCCGCCGGCCAGCGGCGTGGTCTGGCCGTAGTTGCCGGTGCCGCTGCCGCGGATGGTGATGGGCACACAGCGGCGCGCGCAGGCGCCGACCACCGCGCGGATCTCTTCCTCGGTGCGCGGGCGCACGACCACGTCGGCGCGCTTGTCCTTGAGCTGGCGCACCAGGACGGGGCTGAACCACGAGAAGTCGGAGGACAGCCGGGTGACGCGGCTCTCGTCCGTGATCCAGTCGAGATGGGGCAGTTCGAGCAGCAGTTGCTCGATGGCGGAAGCAGGGGCATTCATGGTCAAGGTTCAATCCTGTGAAAGTTCGCTCGCATGCCACGAGCCCAGCGCCACCTTGGAGAGCCAGGCCATCAGCACGAAGAGCGCGACACCGGTGAGGGAAATGAGCAGCAGCGCGGCGAACATGCGCGGGATGTTCAGCTGGAAGCCCGCCTGCAGGATCTGGTAGGCCAGCCCCGCGCCCGAGCCGCCCGTGCCCGCGACGAATTCCGCCACCACCGCGCCGATCAGCGCGAGGCCGCTCGAAATGCGCAGCCCGCCGAAGAAATACGGCAGCGCGCTCGGAATGCGCAGCCGCACCAGCTGCTGCCAGCGCGTCGCGCGGTTGAGCTTGAAGTAGCTCTGCAGGTCGGGGTCGATGCTGCGCAGGCCAAGCGTGGTGTTGCTGATGATCGGGAACAGCGCCACCAGTGCCGCGCACACCGTCATCGCCGCGACCGGGTTCTTCACCCAGATGATGATCAGCGGCGCGACCGCCACGATGGGCGTGACCTGCAGCAGCACCGCGTACGGAAAGAGCGCGGTCTCGATGCGCTTGCTCTGCACGAACAGGAACGAGATCAGAACGCCCGCCACCGTGGCCAGCAGGAACGACAGCACCGTGATCTTCAGCGTGACCAGCAGCGCATTGCCCAGCGGCGCCCAGTCGGTCACCAGCGTCTGCATCATCAGGTAGGGCGAGGGCACAAGATAGGGCGGCAGCTCCATGGCCACCACCATCCATTGCCACAGCGCGACCAGCACCACACCGATCAGCACCGGGTACAGAACGCGCTGCACGCGCGGCTGGCTCAGGAGGGGAGTGTTCTTCTTCATCGTGCGGTCTCCTCGTCGGCACTGCTGGCGCGCAGCAGGCTGTCCTGCAGCTGCTTCGCGTAGCGCGCGAACTCGGACGTCACCATGAAATCGGCGCTGCGCGGATAAGGCTCGTCGATGCGGAACTCCTCCACCACCCGACCCGGCCGCGCCGCCATCATCACCACGCGGCTCGACAGGAACACCGCCTCGTGGATCGAGTGCGTCACGAAGATCACAGTGAGCTTCTTCTTGCGCCACAGCTCCAGCAGATCGGCATCGAGCTTGTGGCGAGTGATCTCGTCGAGCGCGCCGAAGGGCTCGTCCATCAGCAGCATGTCGGGCTGCGTGACGAGGCCGCGCGCGATCGACACGCGCATCTGCATACCGCCCGAGAGCGCGCGTGGCAGCGCATCGGCAAACTTTTCGAGCCCCACCAGCGCGAGCGATTCCGTCACCCGCGCATCGGCTTCCTTGCGCGGCACGCCGGCCAGGTCCAGCGGCAGGCGCACGTTGGTCTGCACGCTCGCCCACGGCATCAGCGTGGGCGACTGGAACACGAACGACAGCTTGTGCGGGCAGCTGTGGATCTGCGCCACCGGCTTGCGCCACACCAGCAGTCGGCCGTCGCTGGGTTCGAGCATGCCTGCGACCATCTTCAGCAGCGTGCTCTTGCCGCAGCCCGAGGGACCGAGCAGGGTGACGAATTCGCCTTCGGCGATGGACAGGTCCACCGGCAGCAGCGCCTGCGTGCCGTTGGGGTAGGTCTTCTCGGCCGAGAGAACTTCCACCGCGGGCACGGCGGGCTCCGTTGGCGGCGCGAGGGTGTTGGGTTCGATGCGATTCATGAAGCGGAAGACTCAGGGCAGAACCTTGGCGTCCTTGACGAATTCGGTCGTATAGGTCTTCGCCAGTTCCACCTTGGCCGGGTCGAGCAGCTTGGCCGTCACGAGGAAGTCGTAGCTCGCCTTGGAGCGCGCATCCGTCATCACGCCGATGCCCAGTTTGGCCGCATCCCCGCCGGTGACCATGCCCATTTCCTTGAGCTTGGCGACGCTGTACGCCAACTGGTCGTCGGTCATGTTGGGGTTGTCCTTCTTGATCAGCGCGTTGGCGGGTGCGGGGTCGGCCAGGTAGCTCTTCCAGCCTTCGGCCGAGGCCTTCACGAAGGCGGCGACCTGCTTGCTGCGCTCCTTCACCGTCTTTTCCATGCACGACACGGTTGTGGCGTACGCCGGGAAGCCGTGGTCGCTGAACATCAGCACGGTGCTCTTCACGCCGGCCTTCTGGATGGCGTAGGGCTCGGAGGTCAGGTAGCCCTGCTGCGCCGCATTCTTGTCCGCCACGAAGGGCTGGATGTTGAAGGTGTAGGGACGCGTCTGCTCATCGGTGAAGCCGAACTTCGCTTTCAGCCACGGCCAGTAGCCGCGCTGCGCCTGCGCGCCGATCAGCAGCGTCTTGCCCTTCAGGTCCTCGAACTTCTTGACGTCGTCGTGCGCGATCAGCACCTGCGGATCTTTCTGGAAGAAAGCCGCCACGTTGACCACCGGCACGCCGCCTTCACGCACCTGCATCATCTGGATGTCGCTCGAACCCATGATGCAGTCGGCCTGCCCGGCGGCCATCATCTGCGTGATGTTGACCTGCGGGCCGCCCATCTTGATGGTCACGTCGAGGCCGTATTTCTTGTAGATGCCCAGCGCCTGCGCCTGGTAGAAGCCGCCGTGCTCGGCCTGCGCGTACCAGTTGGTCATGTAGGTGAACTTGTCCTCGGCCTGCGCGGGCGCGGCGGCGAGGAAGGCGATGGCGGCGGCGCCGGCCAGGGACAGTGCGAAGGAGCGCATGGTGGGAACCTCTCGAAGGCTGGGGAGTTGAAGAAGAAGCGAGAAAAGCGGAGGGGCCGTTGCAAGAAGCAGGCTCAGGCGGGTTCGAAGCTCTGCTGGATGAAGCCCTGCTGGTGCCCACGCTCCCAGGTGGCTTCTTCGCGCACCAGCCAACGCAGCGCATGCAGTTCGGTCAGCGCCTGTGCCCAGCTGTCGGAGAGCGTGTCGAGGATTTCTTCGCCCTGTTCGCGCGTGGCGGTGGTGGGGTCGCCGATCACGCCGCTCGGGCCGAAGTCGCGCGAGGTCCATGCGCAGGCCGGGCGGCCGTCGGCCGACAGCAGCTTGATCGGGAAGGGCGGCGGAAAGTTGGCAACCGCGTGCTCCATGTGCACCGTCTCGGGCGCGAGCGCGAGCATCAGCGCGGTCTCGGAATGGCCCGCGTGCATCGCGAGCTTCTTCTCCTGCTCGCTCACCTGCTTGCTGGCCGCGCTCGGCAGGCGCGACACGCCGTGCGGCACCACCACGAAGTCGCCATGGCGCAGGCGCAGCTCGCGCGCTGCCATCTCCAGCACCTGCGGCTGCCCGCCGTGGCCGTTGGCGAACAACAGCTTGCGAAAGCCCGAGCGATAGACCGACTCGCCGATCTCGATCACGGTCGAAAGCAGCGTGGTGCCGGTCAGCGTCATCGTGCCGGGGAAGTGCAGATGCTCCTCCGATTTGCCGTAGGTGATGGTCGGCAGCGCGAAGGCGCGCACCTCGGCGGGGAGCTTTTCGAGCGCCTTGCCCATCACGCCCGAGCAGATCACGCTGTCGACCGAGCAGGGCAGGTGCGGCCCGTGCTGCTCGATGGCGCCGCAGGGCAGCACGATGACGGTGTTCTCGCGGTCGGGCAGCGCGGCGATTTCGGTCCAGCTCAGGTAGGGCAGGAAGCGATGGGGCGGGATGTATCCGTGGAGCATGGGAGTCCTTGTGTGCGTTACCGGGGAAGGAAGGGCGTCGCGTCGCCGCGCGTCACGCGGCCATCGCGCAGCACCACGCGGGTGGCGGTGCGCGACGGCCAGCCATGGCGGTCGGCCTGCGTGAACAGCACCAGGTCGGCGGGGCGGCCGACCAGCGTGGGCCTGGCTGGTGTGGGCGCGCGCTGCAGCCAGTCGCTGCGGCACAGCGCCTGCGACCAGGTGTCGAAGGGCTCGTCGAGCTGCGCCACGAGTGCGGCCGTGCCCAGCGCCTCTACGGGGTCGAAGCTGCCGAGCCGGCAGAAGGGGTCCTGCACGTTGTCGCTGGCGAACAGCAGCGGAATGCCGCGCTCGCGCGCTTCCTTCACCAGCGTGATGCCGCGTTGGCGCGGCGTGCGGCCGGTCACGGCGTCCTGCAGCAGAAGGTTGGTCGCGGGCAGCGAGACGACCGTGATCGGCGCGCGCGCCACCGCATCGAGCGTGGTGAAGGCCTGCGCCTCGGGCTGTGCCGCGAGCGCGCAGATGTGGCCGCAGACCACGCGGCCTTCGTAGCCGATCTCGCGCAGGATGCGGGCCGTGGTCTGCAGGCCCACGGCCGACGCGTTGAGTTCCTCGTCCACGTGCAGGTCGATGTCGAGCTCGCAGGCCTGCGCCGACAGCAGCAGGTTGCGCAGCGCGTTCTCGCTCCAGTTGGTGGAGTGAACGAAACCGCCGAGCAGCGCATGCGGCCCGGTGGCCTTGACCTGCTTCGCGAGCCGCATCGCCTGTGCCGCGTCTTCGAACAGCGGCAGCTTGATGAGGCTCACCTGTTCCAGCCGCAGCCTGCCGGCCCATTCCTGTGCCAACTCGGCCATCACCGGCCAGGCCATCGGCACGGTATCGGGCTCCCACCAGTCGACGTGCGTACGCAGGTGTGTGGTGCCGCATTCCCAGGCCCACTGCAGGCCGCGCGCGGCGCGTTCGCGCACATCGGCGGGCGTCCAGTGCACACGGTCGCCCAGCATTGCGTCGATGGCACCGAGCAGGCCGGGCTGCACCTGCTTCATGCGTGGCAGGGTGAAGGCCTTGTCGAGGTGCGTGTGGGCGTCGACGAAGCCGGGCAGCGCCAGCGTGCCGGCGAGATCCCAGCCCGTTGCCGGGGCGTCGATCCCCATCGCAGGGCGCACCGACTGCACGCGGCCGGCCTCGATCGCGATGCGCGCCAGCACGGGCACACCGTTGCCTTGTGGCCAGTTCACCGGCAGCAGCCAGCGCGGCAGGCGCACGTTGTCGAGCAGGGCGGGAGCGTTCATGCCACCTCGTGCGCGGCGGCGCGCAGATTCGGCACCTCTTGGTGCGGCGCAGCATGGAAGCTGGTTTCGACCGGGTGGCCGCAGGCGATGAGCACGTGCATGTTGTGTTTGACCGATTAATCAGAGCAAGTGGTCAGGTAATGCAAGCGACGTGCCAGTGCGGGCGCACCGGTTTGGTTCTATGGGTGGTCGAGTTGCGCGATGGCCTCAAAAATCGGCTCCACCTCAGTTGTGTTTCGTAACAGAAGTCACATAAATCGGCGAAAACGCAACGGATCAGCGGGCGGCCTCGACTCTTTACGTAACATCGGCGCACTCTTTTTATAGTTTGTTAACTAAAATCCACATTTCCAAAAATGTGAACTTTGGACCTCAGTTACTCTTCTTCATTGATCTGTAGGCACTCCTCATGAAAAAACTTTCTTACATCTTCGCAGCCATTCTTGCCGTCACGGCCACCAGCGCAGTTCTGGCAGCCACGAGCCCGGCCACTGCCACGTTCCAGGTCCTCATCACCGTGGCAAAGGCCTGTTCGGTCACCGCGGGTGCGACGTCGAACATCAACTTCGGCACGGTGGATTCCACCGCCACTGCCCTGTCCGCTACCAACAACATCAGCGTGACCTGCTCCAAGTCGACGCCCTACAACATCGGGATGCTGCCGTCGAACAACCTCACCCTCGGCGCCGGCGTGATGAGCCCTCTCGTGGCCGGCCCGGACACCATTCCCTACCAGCTCCGCTCGGTGAGCCCGACGGGTGCGATCTGGGGTAGCACCGGTACGGACACCGTGGCCGGCACCGGCACCGGCGCGGCTCAAACGATCCCGGTGTACGCCACGGTCGCAAGCGTCAACGTGACGCCTGGTGCCTACGCTGACACCGTGACCGTCCAGGTCAACTACTGATCGATTGCCCATGCGACACCTGCTGCGTTGCACCGTTGTCCTCGCGCTTGCCTTCGTGCATGCGGTCGCCTCGGCGAGCGGACTGCAGGTTTCTCCGGTCACGCTGACGCTGCAGGCCACGCAGAACGCCGATGGTCTCTGGCTTAGCAACAGCGGCGACGACGTGGTGCACGCCCAGGTGCGGGTCTATCAGTGGTCGCAGGAAAACGGTGCCGAAAAGCTGACGCCCTCGCGCGAACTCCTCGTGAGCCCGCCGGTGGTGCAGTTGGCCCCGTCAGAACGACAGCTGATCCGTGTCATCCGCGCCGCAGCTCCTGCCGGGGCGGTCGAAAACTCGTATCGGGTCATCATCGACGAGCTGCCGGTCGAGGTGAAGGAAAAGAAGGGCCTGCAGCTCGTACTGCGCTATTCGGTGCCGATCTTCATCGCCGCCGCGGGCGCGCAGCCGACTGCGCCTCAGCTCAAATGGTCGCTGCGCGCCGAGGGCCGCCAGGCGGTGCTCGAAGTCGCCAACAGCGGCGGCATGCACGCCCAGCTTGCCGATCTGGATTTTGTCGATGCCACCGGCCGACGCACCTCGGTGCATGCCGGCCTGATGGGCTATGTGCTCCCGGGCGTGAGCATGCGTTGGCCCCTGAAGACACCCGCGGAAGCCTTTGCTTCCGGCGGCGTTCTGGAAACGAAGATCAATGGCAACGCGACGCAGGAAAAAATTCCGCCGCTTCAACGCGTCCGCTGAGCACCTGTTGCCACTGCTGCTTCTTTCCGGTCTGATGCCGCTGGCTGCTCAGGCCCAGAGCGCCGCAGCCGGATCGGGCTCATGGCTGGTCGCATCCGCTGCGGAAGGCGACCTTTCCGGGCCTAGCGGCAGCGAGCTCTATCTGGAGTTGAGCCTCAACGGCAACCCCCAGGGACTGGTGCATTTCGGCCTGCGCAGCCGGGAGCTCTGGGCCAGCGCCACCACGTTGCGGCAGCTGGGCTTCGTGCTGCCGGCGGGCGTGTCCGATCCGGTGAGGCTCAAAAGCCTCCCCGGGGTGCAGGTGAAGTACGACGCCGCAAACCAGAGCGTCGCGATCAATGCTTCCGCCGATGTGCTGCGCCTGCCGACGACGGTGGTTGACACGTCGACGGTCATCGCGCCGAAGGCCAGCGCTTCGCCCGGCTTGTTGCTCAACTACGACCTCTATGGCACGCAGGGCCGCAACAACACGTCCAGCTTCAACGCACTGACTGAACTGCGCGCGTTCAGCGGAAGCTCGGTGTTCAGCAGCACGCAAATGACGCGCGCCACCCGCCTCGACGGCGAGGCCTGGCAGCACGACTCGGTCCGGCTCGACACCACCTGGAGCAAGTCATTCCCCGATGACATGCTGACCCTTCGCGTGGGCGACACCACCACGGCCTCGCTGCCGTGGTCGCGCTCCACGCGGATTGGCGGTATCCAGCTGTCGCGCAATTTTGCGCTGCAGCCCTATCGCACTACCACGCCGCTGCCGGCTTTCCTGGGAGCGGCCGCGCTGCCTTCGCAAGTGGAGCTCTATATCAACGGCCTGCGCCAGTACACGGGCCAGGTCCCGGCGGGGCCCTTTCAGCTCAACACGGTTCCGAGCATCAGCGGCGCGGGCAATGCCCAGGTGGTTCTGACCGACGCCTTCGGCCGCGCGACGACGCTGGACTTCTCGCTGTACGACACGCAGCGGCTGCTGGAGAAGGGCCTGTCCGACTGGTCGATCGACCTAGGCATGGTGCGCAAGAACTACGGCCTGCGCTCGTCCGACTACGGCAACGATCCCGCCGCCACTGGCACCTGGCGCTACGGTGTGAGCAACAGCTTCACGCTGGAGACGCATGGCGAAGCCACCAAGGGACTGGTCAAGGGCGGGGTCGGCGGCGCATGGCTGCTCGGCCAGAGCGGCGTGCTGACGGGCGCCGTGGCGCGCAGCAGCTACCAAGGCCAGACGGGCTCGCTGCTGAACCTAGGGTACAGCTGGCGCGACAACCATTTCAATTTCGCGGTCGAAGGTACCCGCACGCGCGGCGAATACCGCGATGTCGCATCGCTGTACGGCAGTGCGCCGGCAAGCGGCTCGGGCCGTGCATCCGTCGGCTACACCACCAACGGCCTCGGTAGTTTCGGTCTCAGCTACCTTTACCTGCGCTATCCCGCGCAGCAGCCGACGCGCCTGGCCAGCGTCTACTGGTTCACCGCACTGGGACGCGGCGCCTCGGTGAATGTGAGTCTCAACCAGAATCTCGATGACCGGCGAGAGCGCAGCCTCTTCGTCGGCTTCACCTGGGCGTTGGACGGCAAGGTCACGGCCAGCACCGGGATGCAGCGCGACCGCGACAGCACCATCTACACCGCCGACGCGCAAAGCTCAATGCAGGGCGATGGCGGCATCGGCTGGCGCGCCGGCCTGCGTCAGGGCGGCGGCCAGAGCGGCGGGCAGGCCCAGGTCGACTACCTGGGCCGCTACGGCCGCGCCATGGCGGGCATCAGCGTGCTTGGCGACAGCCGCTACGCCTACGCCGGCGCCACCGGGTCGATCGCGTTCATGGGCGGCCAGCCCTTCGCGGCCCGGCACATCGACGACGCCTTTGCGGTGGTCTCCACCGACGGCATCGCCGGCGTGCCGGTGAGGCTGGAGAACCGGGACATCGGCACCACGGACGACCATGGCATGCTGCTGGTGGCGCCGCTGCGCGCCTACCAGAAAAACCAGCTGTCCATCGATCCGATGCAATTGCCCGCCGACGTGAGGATCGAACGCGTGAAAACCATTGCTACCCCGAGCGACCGTGCCGGCACCCTGGTGCGCTTCGGCATCACGCCGGTGAACGCGGCCGCGCTCCTGCTGGTGGACGAGGCGGGCAAGCCCCTGCCGGTGGGCAGCCGGGTGCGCATCAACAGGCAAGGCGAGCCGGCGCTGGTCGGCTTCGACGGCGCGGTGTACCTCGAGTCGGTCGAGGCGCGCAACACGCTCGACGTGCAGACGCCCGGCGGCCACTGCCGGGCCAGTTTCGACTATCGCAAGGACGGCGCCGGAATTCCACAGATCGGCCCGCTGCGCTGCGCCACGGAGGCCAAGACGCCATGAGTCATTTTCTGACCCGCACGTTGCAGGCCCTGCGCCTGCCCTTGTTCTGCGTGCTGCTGTGGTGGCTGCCGGTGGGCACCGCGCAGGCGCAGGTCAGCTGCACGGCGACGATGACAAACGTGGCTTTCGGCACGGTCGATCTGGTCGATGGGAGTGCGCCATCCACCACCGCCACGCTGAGCTACACCTGCACCAACACCGGCAGCACCGCCACGTTCGCCAGGGTCTGCTTCAACATTGGCGACGGCGACGAAGGCCTCACCAACTTCAATCCGCGCGTCATGAGAGACAGCGCCTTGAACGGCTTGAGGTTCCAGCTCTACCAGGGGACGACGGGCGGCACGATCTGGGGTTCGATTGGCAACACGACGGTGCCAAGCCCCTTCGCGGTCAACATAAGTATTCCTCGCCGCAGTGGTGGCGTTTCGGGAACCACGTCGGGAAGCGCCACCATGGCCGGGCAAATACTCGGCCTCCAGAGCACGGCACCTCCAGGCGCGTACCAGGACAACTTTGGCACCGTGCACACCTCGATCACGCTCACGTCGAACACGGGCTCCGCGCCGACGACCTGCGGCACAGCAGTGTCGGACACCTTCCCCTTCGTGGTCAGCGCAACCATCGCCAAGAGCTGCCTGGTCACGGCCAATCCGTTGAACTTCGGCACCGTCGAAGGCCTGCCGGGCGCCGCCAATTCCGATCAGACCAGCACGATCAGCGTCACCTGCACGACACCCACCGCCTACACGGTCGCGTTGTTGCCATCCAATGGCGCGACGACCGGCGCAGGGGTGATGTCGCCGACGGGGGGCGTGCCCGGCAACACGGACACGGTGGCTTACCGGCTCTACCGCGATGCCGCCCGCTCGAGCCCCTGGGGCAGTGTCACGGGCACCAACACCGTCGCCGGAACCGGCACCGGAGCGGCCCAGACGCTGACCGTGTACGGCCGCGTTCTGGGCACCAGCGCCAACGTGCGGCCGGACAGCTACCGTGACGTCGTGACGGTCAACGTCACCTACTGAGCTGAACTCAGCTGCGCCGGCGGCTGCACCGGCACGAAAAAGCCTGCTGGCAAATTGCGGGCAATGCGCGAAGAATAGCGCCCGGGTTACCCTCATTTTCCCGCGACTCTGCCGATAGACCAGGCTGGGCATCGATGCGATGCTCTCCACCAGGCTGCGACGAGAGGAGTTCTCATGTCCGGAAACATGCGTCCTGCAAGGGCGACTGCGTTGCGGTCGCCGCGAACGGCTCCATCACTGGCCGCCGTTGGCATGCTGCTCTTGCTGTCCTTGCAACCGCGGATCAGCTCCGCGGAGCCGATGCGCCCTATGAACAGCGCGACGGGCCGGTTTAGCCTCACGATGGTCGTTCTTCCGACCTTCAAGGTGCTCGAGGTCACGCCAGCGAAGGGCGGGTATGAGTACCGCGTCTGGACCAACATGGCGTCGGTGCTCATCAAGGGTCGCGAGTACCGGTTCGACAGGATCGGAGAAACGAGGTTCACGGTGGCCGGCAACGATGCCGATGGCCGCGACAGCCTCAGCCCAGCCTGGCGCGGGGCGGTCGGTGCGATGGCTGCGGCCGCCGGCGGCGCTCCGCCGCAGGCGGCAACGGCGGCGACCGGCGACGGCAGCAATGCGATGCGGGTGATGGTGACTTACTAGGCAGCAAGCAAAGCGAAAGCACCGATTCGGGTGATTGGCATCGAGCGCCCAGCCAACCTTGACCTGTGCGCGGCGCTCAGCCCTCGATGCCGCACCCGTTCAACACGAAGGCCACGAGTTCCCGCGCGATGGGCTCGCGATCGATCGGCGCGTCGGGCGGCAGGCCGAGCATCACGCGCGTCTGGATCGCGTAGTCGGCATAGCTCTGGGTCATGGCCCAGATGTGCATCAGCAGGATGCGCGCGTCGAGCGGGCGCATCTGCCCGCGCGCGATCCAGCCGTTGATCACGTCGATCTTCTTCTGCGTCCAGGCCCGTGCGTTGGGCCAATAGCGGTCGAGGTTGCGCCCGCCGTCGAGGATCTCGCGCGTGAAGATGCGCGACATCTCGGGGCTGTCGAAGGCGTGGTCGAGCTTCTTGCGGATGTAGCCGCCGAGCACCGTGGCCGGGTCGCTCGCGTCCTCGAAGGAGAACACCACCTTCCACGCGTGCAACACCTGCATCAGCAGTTCTTCGTAGAGCTCTTCCTTGCCGGCGATGTAGTAGTGAAGCTGGGGCTTGGTGAGGCCGGCGCGCGCCGCGATGGCCTGGGTCGAGGTGCCTTTCAGCCCGTGCAGGCTGAACTCGGTGACCGCCGCGGCGCGGATCGCCGCCATGATGCGTTCGCGCCCGGGCCGCGCGCGCGACAGCGGGCCGTCGGGGGCGGGCATTTCCTGGGCGGTCGAAACGGGGAGGGCGGCTGGATCGGCGGTCATGGTGGCGGGAAGGCGCGGTGCGCGCGGCCGATGGTAATCCCTCGCGCATGACCACATGCCATGCCGGCATGAACGCGCAGGGCATGCGGGCACGATTCATGTATCTTCCTCGCCGCCTCGAAAGATTCCACTTCAACACAGGAGTTCTCCATGTACCTTTCCCCCCGTTTCCGTGCCTTCGCGGCCGGCGCCGCAATGCTGGCGGCCAGCGCGCTCGCGCAGGCGCAGCAGGCATTGCCCAACGTGGTGATCCTCGCCACCGGCGGCACCATCGCCGGGGCCGGCGCCTCGGCCGTCAACAGCGCCACGTACGCGGCCGCCAAGGTCGGCGTCGAGAAGCTGATCGCCGGCCTGCCGGAGCTCTCCAAGGTGGCGAACGTGCGCGGCGAACAGGTGTTCCAGGTCGCATCGGAAAGCCTCACCAACGACAACCTGCTGACGCTGGCCAAGCGCGTGTCGGCACTGTCGAAGCAAGCCGACGTGGACGGCATCGTCATCACGCACGGCACCGACACGCTCGAAGAAACCGCCTACTTCCTGACGCTGACGGTCCATACCAGCAAGCCGATCATCGTGGTCGGCTCGATGCGTCCGGGCACGGCGCTGTCGGCCGACGGCGCGCTCAACCTGTACAACGCGGTGAACGTGGCGGGCAGCAAGGACGCGATGGGCAAGGGCGTGCTGGTGACGATGAACGACAACATCGACACCGGCCGTGACGTGAGCAAGAACGTCAACATCAAGACCAACGCCTTCTCCAGCCAGTGGGGTCCGCTGGGCATGATCGTCGAGGGCAGGAACTACTGGTTCCGCGCACCGGTCAAGCGCCACACCATGAACTCGGAGTTCGACATCGACAGCATCAACGCGCTGCCGCCGGTCGAGATCGCGATGGGCTACGAAGGCGTGTCGTCGGTGGCCATCGACGCGATCGCCAAGAGCGGCGCCAAGGCGCTGATCCACGGCGGTACGGGCAATGGCTCGGTGGCCGACCGCATCGTGCCGAACCTGCAGAAGGCGCGCGCCGACGGCGTGATCGTGATCCGCAGCGCCCGTGTGCCCGACGGCTTCGTGATCCGCAATGCCGAGCAGCCCGACGACAAGTACGACTGGGTGGTGGCGCACGACCTGCGTCCGCAGAAGGCCCGCATCCTGGCAATGGTCGCGCTGACCAAGACCAGCAACACCAAGGAACTGCAGCGCATCTTCTGGGAGTACTGATCTCTCCCCAGGGCGCGTTCGGTGCCTTGGCTGAATCGGGCCGCAGCGGTGAAAGCCGCTGCGGCCTTTTCGTTGGCGGGTCCGCTCAGCGCGGGCCGCGATGGTGCCGCGCGTACTCGATGCTCGCGATGCAGATTGCCAGCCACGCGCCGCCCGAGCACAGCCCTGCGAGCACGTCGCTCGGGAAGTGCGCCCGCACGAAGATTCGGCTGCAGGCCACGGTGATCACCACCGCCGTCGCCGCCATCACCGACGGCACCCGCCAGCGCGGCGACAGCATGCGCAGCCCGAGGTAGCCCAGCATGCCGTAGAGCACCATCGCGCCCGAGCTGTGGCCGCTCGGAAAGGAATAGCCCGACACCTGCGCGACGCCGAAATCGTGCACCGGCCGCGTGCGCTCGAAGATGAGCTTGAGCGTGTGGTTCAGCCCTGCGTTGCCGACGACGGCCGCGACCCAGCCGACTGCGAAGCCGCGGTGCTCGCGCAGCCACAGCGCCACCGCCACGACGGTGCACAGCAGCACCGCGACGATCGGGTCGCCCACGTGGGTGAGCCACGAGAACATTTCCCGCACGCCCGCCGGTGTGTACGTGCCCACGGCGCGGCTGATCGTCTCATCGAGCAGGCCCATCGGCCGGCCATTGCCGAGGCCTTCCGCCACTTCGGCGAACATCCAGGCCAGAGCGACCACCGACGCCGCGCCGATGGCCAGCCCGCCGAACAGCAGGCCCGTGCCCGGTTCGGGCTGTGCCGCATGCCGGCGCCGCAGGTGCTCGAAGCCCCAAGCCGCGAGGCCGGCTGCCACGGTCAGCACCGCCAGAAGAACAGGAATCCGGGCCAGGCCTGGGCGCCGAGGTGCTCTCCCAGGGCGATCAATGCGGCATCTTCAACGGACATGGGCGGGGCGGGCGGACGGCAGGTGCAGGCGAATCACGGCGTGTCGGCGGGGGTTTCAAAGGGGAGGTCGAGCATAGCGGGCCGTTCCTGACCGTCCACTGCCTCGTAAAATAGCCGGTTCGTTGCGCCGCGGGTCCTTCTCCCGCCGGGCGGCCGCCTTCACGCAGAGCCATGCTGACCTTCCAACAAATCATTCTCAAACTGCAGTCGTACTGGGCCGACAAGGGCTGCGCGCTGCTGCAACCGTACGACATGGAAGTGGGCGCGGGCACCTCGCACACCGCCACCTTCCTGCGCGCGCTCGGCCCCGAACCCTGGAAGGCCGCCTACGTGCAGCCCAGCCGCCGCCCCAAGGACGGCCGCTACGGCGAGAACCCCAACCGCCTGCAGCACTACTACCAGTACCAGGTGGTGCTCAAGCCGGCGCCCAGCAACATCCTCGAGCTCTACCTGGGCAGTCTCGAAGCGCTGGGCTTCGACCTGAAGAAGAACGACATCCGCTTCGTGGAAGACGACTGGGAGAACCCCACGCTCGGCGCCTGGGGCCTGGGCTGGGAGGTGTGGCTCAACGGCATGGAGGTGACGCAGTTCACCTATTTCCAGCAGGTCGGCGGTATCGACTGCAAGCCCATCACCGGCGAAATCACCTACGGCCTGGAGCGCCTGGCGATGTACCTGCAGGGCGTGGACAACGTCTACAACCTCACGTGGACGGATGGCCTCAGCTACGGCGACGTCTACAAGCAGAACGAGGTCGAGCAGTCGACCTACAACTTCGAGCACAGCGACGCCGAGTTCCTGTTCACTGCCTTCGCCGCGCACGAGAAGCAGGCCAAGAACCTCATGACCGAGCAGCTCGCGCTGCCGGCCTACGAGCAGGTGCTCAAGGCTGCGCACAGCTTCAACCTGCTGGACGCGCGCGGCGCCATCAGCGTGACCGAGCGCGCCGCCTACATCGGCCGCATCCGCAACCTCGCGCGCGCCGTCGCGCAGAGCTACTACGACAGCCGCGAGCGCCTGGGCTTCCCGATGGCGCCTCGCGAATGGGTCGCGCAGATTCCTCCGAAGAAGGCTGCCTGAAGCAGCTTCGCGCACCTCCTTTCCCATGCCCACCGTCTTCACCCACGTCGCCGTTCCCGTCTGCGCAGCCATTGCGCTGGGCACGCGGCGCGTGCCGGTGTCGGCGCTGCTCGCGGGCATGCTCGCGTCCATCGTGCCCGACTTCGACGGCCTGGCCTTCAAGCTCGGCATCGCCTACGGCGGCATGGCGGGCCACCGCGGCTTCACGCACACGCTGGTGTTCGCGCTGCTGTTGGGCCTTGCGGGCTGGTGGCTCGCGCCGCGCTGGGGCATGCGCCGGGCGGCGGGCTGGGCGTGGATTGCGCTGTGCACCGTGTCGCATCCGCTGCTGGACATGCTGACCAACGGCGGCATCGGCATCGCCTTCTTCTGGCCGTTCAGCGACGTGCGCTATTTCAGCCCGTGGCGGCCCATCGAGGTGTCGCCGATCGCCCTGAAGAAGTTCTTCTCGCCGCGCGGCGCGCAGGTGCTGTTCAACGAGATGGCCACCGTGTGGGCGCCGCTGCTGGCGACCGCGGTGCTCGCGCTGGTTGCGCGTCGTTCCGTGGAGCGGCGCCACGGCGCCGTTGCCGCATGAATTCGGTCTTTTCTTCTTTCCCCTCCACGGTGCCGCTTCGCTGCGTGCCCGTGACCGGTGCCGCTCGCGGCCCATTTCCAACAACGCTCTGAGCCATGTCGTCTGCCAGCCTTCTTGTCGAACTGTTTGTCGAGGAATTGCCGCCCAAGGCGCTGAAGAAGCTCGGTGATGCCTTTGCCGGCGTGCTGCGCGACCAGCTCGTGGCGCAAGGGCTCGCCGCATCCGGCGCCGTGCTCACCGCCTATGCCTCGCCGCGCCGCCTGGCTGCGCACCTCACGCACGTTGCCGAGCGCGCCGCCGACAAGGCCGTGTCGCAAAAGCTCATGCCTGTGGCCGTGGGCCTCGATGCCTCGGGCCAGCCCACGCCCGCGCTGCTCAAGCGCCTGGGCGCATTGGGCGCCGATGCTTCCGCCGTGCCCGGCCTGAAGCGCGCCATGGACGGCAAGGCCGAAGCCCTGTTCTACGAAAGCACCGCCAAGGGCGCCACGCTGGCCGAAGGCCTGCAGAAGGCGCTGGCCGAAGCCATTGCCAGGTTGCCGATTCCCAAGGTCATGAGCTACCAGCTCGAAGAAGGCAGCGAGCTGCCCGGCTGGACCAGCGTGAGCTTCGTGCGCCCGGCGCACGGCCTCGTCGCGCTGCACGGCGACACCGTGGTGGCCATCGAGGCGCTGGGCCTGAAGGCCGGCCGCGAGACGCACGGCCATCGCTTCGAGGCGGCGGTCGATCCGGTCGTGCTGCGCGATGCCAACAGCTATGCGCTGCAGATGCAGGAAGACGGCGCCGTCATCGCGAGCTTCGAGGCGCGCCGCGCCGAAATCGCGCGCCAGCTGGCTGCGGCGGCAGTGGAGGTCGGCGGCGGCTCGGTGCCGATCCACGACGACGCGCTGCTCGACGAAGTGACCGCGCTGGTCGAGCGCCCCAACGTGCTGGTCTGCAGCTTCGAGCGCGAGTTCCTCGAAGTGCCGCAGGAATGCCTGATCCTCACGATGAAGGCCAACCAGAAATACTTTCCGCTGCTCGATGCGTCGAGCAAGCTCACCAACAAGTTCCTGGTGGTCAGCAACATCAGCCCCGACGATGCGAGCGCGGTCGTCGAAGGCAACGAGCGCGTCGTGCGCCCGCGCCTGGCCGACGCCAAGTTCTTCTTCGACCAGGACCGCAAGAAGTCGTTGGCCTCGCGCGTCGAGTCGTTGGGCAAGGTGGTCTATCACAACAAGCTTGGCACGCAGGGCGAGCGCGTGCAGCGCGTGATGCACATCGCGCGCGGCATTGCAGAGAAGCTCGGCGATGTATCGCTGGCCGCGCACGCCACGCAGGCCGCTCAACTCGCCAAGGCCGATCTCGTGACCGACATGGTCGGCGAGTTCCCCGAGCTGCAGGGCACCATGGGCCGCTACTACGCGCTGCACGACGGCCTGGACGCCTCGGTGGCCGACGCCATCGAAGACCACTACAAGCCGCGCTTCGCCGGCGACGAGCTGCCGCGCAACAGCGTGGGCCTCGTGGTCGCGCTGGCCGACAAGCTCGAGACGCTGGTCGGCATGTTCGGCATCGGCAACCTGCCCACCGGCGACCGCGACCCGTTCGCGCTGCGCCGCCATGCGCTGGGCGTGCTGCGCATGCTGATCGAGAAAGACCTCGCGCTGGGGCTCGACGCCCTGCTGCAGGACGCCGCCGCGCAGTTCAAGGCCATCGACGGTTTCGACGGCGGCAAGGCCACGGTCGAGCTGCAGGACTTCATCCTCGACCGCCTCGCCGGCAGCCTGCGCGAGCAGGGCGCCAGCGCGCAGGAAGTCGATGCCGTGCTGGCACCGCGCCCGCAGCGCTTGGGCGAAGTGCCCAAGCTGCTGGCCGCTGTGCGCGCTTTTGCCGCCTTGCCCGCCGCCGCCGCGCTGGCCGCCGCGAACAAGCGCATCGGCAACATCCTCAAGAAGGCCCCCGAGGCCGACGCGCATGTCAGCGAACTGCTGCTGCACGAGCCGGCTGAGAAGGCGCTGCATGCGGCCATGGCGCAGGTCGTGCCCGCCGCCAACGCGCAATTCGAGGCCGGCGACTACACCGCCTCGCTGCAGACGCTGGCCGCGCTGCGCGAGCCGGTCGACGCCTTCTTCGACGGCGTGATGGTCAACGCCGAGCAGGCCGACCTGCGGCTCAACCGGCTGGGCCTGCTGATGTCGCTGCACGCCGCGATGAACCGCGTGGCCCAGCTCGAGCGGCTGGCTGTCTGACCACATCCACGGCGTCTCCCAAAGGAGCGGCACTGCCATGAAACTCGTCATCCTCGACCGCAACGGCACGATCAACGTGCACCGCGAAGACTTCGTGAAGAGCGACATCGAGTGGACGCCGCTGCCTGGTGCGCTCGAGGCCGTGGCGCGGCTCAACCATGCGGGTTGGCACGTGGTGGTGGCTTCCAACCAGTCGGGCCTGGGCCGCGGCCTGTTCGACATGGCCTCGCTCAATGCGATGCACGCCAAGATGCACAAGATGCTCGCGGCGGTGGGCGGCAAGGTCGATGCCGTGTTCTATTGCCCGCACAGCCCCGACGAGGACTGCGACTGCCGCAAGCCCAAGCCGGGCCTGTTCCTGCAGATCGGCGACCGCTACGGCATCGACCTCAAGGGCATCCCGACCTGCGGCGACAGCCTGCGCGACCTGCAGGCGGGTGCGGCCGCCGGCTGCGAGCCGCACCTGCTGCTCACGGGCATGGGGGCGGCCTGCCGCGGCATCGATCCGCTGCCTGCCGAATATCCGGCGAACACGTTGGTCCACGACGATCTCGCCGCTTTTGTCGATTTCTTGCTTGCGCGCGAAGCGCGGGCCGTACTGCAGGTGACTGTCTGATGGCGTTTTTTCGTTCCGTTCTCCACGCGCTGTGGATGCTCGTCACCGTGATCCCGTGGGGCATCATCATGTGCGTCAGCTCGCTGTGGAAGCGCGGCATTCCGCTCTACTGGATGGCGGAACGCTGGCTCGGCTGGGCCATCGGCGGCGCGCGCGTGCTGCTGGGCATCAAGACCCGCGTGAGCGGCATGGAAAACCTGCCGACTGACAAGCTTGCGGGCGCGGTGCTGCTGGTGAAGCACCAGTCCACGCTCGAGACCTTCCTGATGCCCACGCTGATGCCGCACCCGCTGGCCTACGTGTTCAAGAAGGAGCTGATCTACGTGCCCTTCTTCGGCTGGGCGATGGCGCGGCTGGACATGATCCACATCGACCGCAGCCAGCGCGCGCAAGCCTTCAACAAGGTGGTGAACCAGGGCCGCAAGCTGCTTGCGCAGGGCATCTGGATCATCATGTTTCCCGAGGGCACGCGCATCCCGCGCGGGCAGAAGGGCACCTACAAGAGCGGCGGCACGCGGCTCGCCTGCGAGACCGGTGTACCGGTGATTCCCGTTGCAGTGACTTCGGCCAAGGTGTGGCCGCGCAAGGCCTTCATCAAGCGCCCGGGCGTGGTCGACGTGTCCATCGGCCCGGCCATTTCGAGCGTGGGCCGCAAGCCCGACGAGCTGATGCGCGAGGTCGAGGCCTGGATCGAGGCCGAGATGCGCCGCCTCGATCCAGAGGCTTATGTCGACAGCCCGCAGTCTGCGCAAGAAGCGGTGAGCTGAGGAACAGAGAGCCCGGCATGGGAGGACTGCTTCAGTTCACGATGGACCTGTTCGAGGGGCTGGGCAGCGAGTTCGCGTCGCCGGCACCCGCCCCGGCGCGGCCGCGCAGGGCGAAGAAGCCGAAGCCTGCGGCACCGCCCGCGACTCTTCTGGCTCCTCCTGCCATGGCGCCTTCGGCGCTGGACGATGAACACGCCGTACCCTCGCCGCCGGCGGTTCCGCTTGCCGAGACGCTGGCGCTCGCGAACTTCGCGCACCCTCAAGCCTCGCGCGAGGTGGTGCTCGGCTCTGCGCGCGTGGCCTATGAATTCAAGCGCGGCAAGCGCAAGACCATCGGCTTTCTCGTCGGTGCCGAAGGCCTGTCGGTGCGCGCGCCGCGCTGGGTGGCGCTGCGCGATGTCGATGCGGCCATCCGCGAGAAGTCCGACTGGATCCTGCGCAAGCTCGCTGAAACGCAGCAGCGTCATGCGCGCGTCGAAGCCACGCGCATCGAGTGGAGGGACGGGGCCGGTTTTCCGTTCCTTGGCGAGCCGGTGGTGATCCAGCTCGACCCGAAGCACGGCTTCGCCAGCGTCGGCGGCACGCTCGATGCCGGTGACGGCACGGAGCCGCGCATCCTGCGGCTGGCGGTGGCACAGAACGCGGCGCCTTCGCAGATCCGCGATGCGGCGCAGGCCTGGCTCATGCGGCAGGCGCGGCGCCTGTTCATCGAGCGGCTCGATCATTTCGCGCCGCTGCTGGGCGTGCGCTGGCAGAAGCTGTCGCTGTCGAACGCGGCCACGCGCTGGGGCAGCGCAAGTGCGGACGGGTCGATCCGGCTCAACTGGCGGCTCATTCATTTCCGCATGCCCGTGATCGACTACGTGGTCGCGCACGAACTGGCCCACCTGCGCGTGATGGACCATTCGCACCGCTTCTGGGAAACGGTCGGGAGCGTGATGCCTGACTACGACCTGCTGCGCCAGCAGCTCAAGGACGAAGCGGTTCCCCGCTGGTCCTGAGGCATTTCTCGGGCGCGCTCAGCGCGCGTGCGTAACGCCTCCGTCCACCACCAGCGTCGACCCCATCACATAGTCCCCAGCCCGGGAGGCAAGGTAGATGGCCGCACCCGCCATGTCTTCCGGCGTGCCGATGCGCCCCGCGGGGATGCGGCCCTTGACCTCGTCCCCGTGGTCGCGAGCGTCCTTGTTCATGTCGGAGGCGAATGCGCCGGGTGCAATTGCACTCACTGCGATGCGGTCCTGCGCCAGCCGCAAGGCCATGCGGCGCGTCAGCTGGATCAGCCCCGCCTTGCTCGCCGCATAGGAGTACGTCTCCTGCGGATTCACGGAAATCCCGTCGATCGATGCGATGTTGATCACCTTCGCCAGGTGATCCGTGGCGGCCTTCTTCAACATCGGCGTCAACGCCTTCGTCAGGAAGAACGGCGTCTTCAGGTTGAGGTCTACCACCTTGTCCCAGCCGTTTTCGGGAAACTCTTCATACGGCGCGCCCCAGGCGGCCCCGGCGTTGTTCACCAGGATGTCCAGCGAGCCTTCGTGCTTCGCATAGGCCTCGACCAGCGCCTGCGCGCCTTCGAGCGTCGACACGTCCGCCGGCAGCGACACGCAATGCCCGAAGGCCGACAGCTCCTTCGCCGTCTGGTCGCAGGCCGCGGCCTTGCGCGCCGAGATGTACACGCGCGCGCCCTGGGCCAGGTAGCCCTCGGCGATCATGCGGCCGATGCCGCGCGAGCCGCCGGTGATCAGCGCCGTGCGGCCCTTCAGCGAGAAGAGTTGGGTGGTGTCCATGGTGCGGGTGTCTCCTGAATGAATGAGCGATCGGGTCCAGGAAACGAGCTTAGTGCGCGCCGCGCCGCGCGGGCGTCACCTCGGTGTCAGCGTCAGGCTTCGGGGGCTCGTGAAGCTGCGCAGGTCGCCGCTCACCGGGTCGAGGAACGCGACCGACCTCGCCAGCAGCTGCAAGGGCTTGCCGAAATCGTCTGCGCCTTCGGGCAGCAGCACGGGATAGATCGGATCGTTCACGATCGGCATGCCCAGCGCCATGCAGTGCACGCGCAACTGGTGCTTGCGGCCCGTCACGGGCGAGAGCTTCAGCAGCGCGCGGCCGTCGCGCACCTCTTGCACCTCGATGCGGGTTTCGGAGTTGGGCTCGCCGGGTTCTTCGCGCACGCGCATGAAGTGGTCGTCGTCGACCAGCCGGCTGCGGTAAGTGGCGGGCACCGACGAAACGCCTTCGCGCCACGGCACCACGGCTTCGTAGTGCTTGGCGATGCGGCGCTCCGGAAACATCTGCTGGTAGGCGCCGCGCGTGGCGGGCCGCACCGAGAACAGCACCAGCCCCGAGGTGCTGCGGTCGATGCGGTGCAGCGGCACGAGGTCGTCGAGCGCCAGCTTGCGCTTGAGCCGCACCAGCAGGCTCTCCTGCAGGTATTTGCCGGTGGGCGTGACGGGCACGAAGGGGGGCTTGTCGACCACCAGCAGTTCGTCGTCCCGGAACACGACCTGCTCTTCGAACGGGATGCGCGCTTCGTTGTCGAGCGTGCGGTAGTAGTACACGCGCAGCGGCGATTGATAACGGCGCGCCACCGTCACGGGCACGCCGTGCTCGTCGATGACGTCGTTCGCCTCGATGCGTTCGAGCCAGGCTTCGCGCGTGATCGCGGGAAAGCGCTCGATCAGGAATTCGGCAATGGTCGGCCAGGGGCCGTGGACCAGGCCCACGCAGCTCGGTCCGACGCCGTCGCGCGTGGGCAGCGGCAATTGGGGCGGTCGGCGCCGGGTCATTGCGGGAGTGCTCGCCGCAGCACGGATAGGGCTTCGGCGAACGAAGGCCTCGACGCCGCGTCGGGCTGCAGGCAGCGGTCTTTCAACGTCGACACGGCCTGCGGCGGTGCGTCGTTGCAGCGTTCGAGCAGCTCTTCCAGCAGGCAGCCGAAGGCGCGCATCTCCAGGCCTTGGAACGCACGCGCCTGCGCTGCATCGGGCGCGCCCGTCATCCACGCCGCGCCGAAGTCGCCGAGCCGGCCGCCATCTTCCGGATGCCAGAGGATGTTGTGCGCATAGAGATCGCCGTGAAGAATTCCTTGCGCATGCAGATGCTGCATGGCCGACGCGATGTCGCGTGCGATGCGCAGCGCCACATCGGACGTCCACCGCGCTTCTTCTGCATAGACATCGCGCGTACACGACGCAAGGCTCGGCGGCCCCGCGAGCGTGGCGAACGATGGATCGACCAGCGCCATCACCAAGCCTTCGATGCCTTCGGGATGGCCGTCGATGCGGCTCTGCGCGGCGATCAGCGTGGGATGCACGCCAGCGGCGATGCAGGCCGCCATCTCGCTGTGCGGCCAGCCGTCGCTGGTGACCACGCCCTTGAAGAGCTTGACCGCCACCGGCTGCGATGCGGTGCCGAGCGTCGCCTGATGGATCACGCCCGATGCGCCTTCGCCGAGCTTCCTGCCCAGCGCCAGTTCACGCCAGTCGACGTGCGGCACCGACTGCGCGGTGATCGCCGCGTCCTCGGCCTGCGTGTCGAAGGGGTTGCCCGCGCAGGCGAGCCACGACAGGCGCGGCAGCGAAGGCAGCCATGCGGGCAGCGTCTCGAAGCGGTTGGCCGAGATGCGCAGCAGTTCGAGCTGCCCGAGGCTGGCCATCGAGGGCGGCAGCGCGCGCAGGCGGTTGCCCGCGAGCATCAGCTTCTGCATTCGCGTGCAGTTGCCGAGCGAATCGGGCAGTTCATCGATTTGATTGTCCGTGAGGATCAGCCAGCGCAGCGAGGGCGGCAGCGAGGCCGACGGCACGGTGCGGATCCGGTTGGCCTTGAAGCCGACGATGTCGAGGCCATGGCACTGGCCGATGGCTTCAGGCAGCGTGGTGAACCGGTTGTCCGAGCAGAACAGCACGCGCAGCCTGTGCAGCCGGTGGAGGTCGTCGGGAAGCGTGTCGAGTGCATTGCCCGACAGGTTCAGCACCTCGAGCGAATCGGCGAGTTCGAAGATCTCTCGCGGGAACTCGGTGAGTCCGCTCGAGAGATCGATTCTTCTTGCGCCTGCCAGCCGGCCCGCGCGCAGCTGAGCCAGCGTGTCCATCCGGCGAGTCTAAGCCGTCGCGGCCTTGGGTCCGAAGCGGTAGATGCCGTCTTTGCCGAGTTCGCGCTTCACCTGGCCAGCGAACCACAGCAGGTGCAGGTGGGCCACCGTTTCGCCCATGGCGAAGGTCATCTGGTGCAGGTCGAGTTCGCGCTTGAACAGGATCGGCAGGCCTTCGGCAGCGGTCAGGGCGCGCGCCGTGCAGGCTTCGAGCAATTCGGCCAGCCGGTCGCGGTGGTGCTCCTGCAGCTGGTCGACGCGGCGGTGGATGCCGCGGAACGGCTTGCCGTGCGAGGGCAGGCCCAGCGTGTCGGCCGGCAGCGCCTTGAACTTGTCGATGCTGTCGAGAAACAGGCGCAGCGAGTTCGCCTCGGGCTCGCCCGCGTGCACGCTCACGTTGGTGGAAATGCGCGGCAGCATCATGTCGCCGCCCAGCAGCAGCTTGAGTTCGTCGCAGTACAGCGCGATGTGCTCGGGCGCATGTCCGTAGCCGCTGATGCAGCGCCAGGCGTGGCCGCCGATCACGACGTCGTCGCCGTCGAGCATGCGAACGAAGCGGTCTGGCACCGAGGGCACCATGTTCGCGTAGTAGTTGGTGCGTGCGCGGATCTTGGCGAGCGACTCGGCGTCGGTTAGGCCGTGCGAGCCGAAGAAGGTCGCGGCCGCATCGCCGCCCGCCAGGGTGTCGCCATTGGTGCTGAGCACGCGGGCCACGTGGTAGTCGGTGGAACTGATCCACAGCGGCGCGTTCCAGCGCGAGCAGAGCCACTCGGCCAGGCCGATGTGGTCGGGGTGCATGTGGGTGACGATGACGCGCAGGATCGGCATGCCCTGCAGCTGCGTCTCGAAAATCTGCTCCCACTGCGCGCGGGCTTCGTCGTGCGCGATGCAGCAGTCGACCACTGTCCAGCCCTCGACGCCGTCGAGACTGTCGCGCAGCAGCCAGAGGTTGATGTGGTCGAGCGCAAAGGGCAGCCGCATGCGGATCCAGCGCACGCCGGGCGCCACTTCCAGGGCTTCGCCGGGCTCGGGGAGCGTGTCGCCGAGGGGGTAGTGGAGTTCGCGTTCGAGGAGGTTCATGTAAGATTGACGTTTACGTAAACGTCATAGGTTGGTGGCACCATTGTAGGGATCGCCGCGCAAACCTGCTGTCGCCCCCGTAACGCCCTTTCGCCACCACCGCCGCCATGCCTGCGCAAACCTTCACCATCAGCCAGCTCGCGAAGGAGTTCGATCTCACGACGCGGGCCATCCGCTTCTACGAGGACATGGGCCTGCTCACGCCCGAGCGCGCCGGCCTGCAGCGCGTGTACAGCGCGCGCGATCGGGCGCGGCTCACGCTCACGCTGCGCGCCAAGCGCCTCGGGCTGAGCCTGACGGAGGCGAAGGAAATCCTCGACATGTACGACAGCCCGCGCGACACCGTGCCGCAGCTGGAAAGATTCCTCGGCGTGCTGGGCACCCACCGGGCCCAGCTCGAAGCGCAGCTGACCGAATTGCAGGCCAACCTCGCGGAAGTGCGCGAGCACGAGAAAAAGGGACGGGCCACCCTGGCCAAGGCACAAAAGGCGAACAAGGCGGTCAAGCCCGCGGAAGCCAAGGCCTGAAACACGACTCATCGACAATAGCCGACTATGTCCGACAACACCGATAACCTCGACGACCTCTTTGCCCACAACCGTGCCTGGTCCGCGCAGATGGAGCGCGACCGGCCCGGTTTCTTCACCAGCCTGGTCAAGCAGCAGACGCCGCGCTACATGTGGATCGGCTGTTCCGACAGTCGCGTGCCAGCCAACCAGATAACCGGCCTGGAGCCGGGCGAAGTGTTCGTGCACCGCAACGTGGCCAACATCGTGGTGCACTCCGACCTCAACGCGCTCTCGGCGATCCAGTTCGCGGTCGAGCACCTGAAGGTCGAGCACATCATGGTCGTGGGCCACTACGGCTGCGCCGGCGTGAAGGCCGCACTCAGCGGCGCGCGCATCGGCCTGGCCGACAACTGGATCCGCCACATCCAGGACGTGCGCGACCGCCACGCCGTGATGCTCGAGAGCCTGCCCGAAGATGCACGCGTCGACGCGCTGTGCGAACTCAACGTGGCCGAGCAGGTGGTCAACGTGGCCGTCAGCACCGTCATGGTCGACGCCTGGGCGCGCGGCCAGAAGGTCCGCATCCACGGCTGGACCTTCGGCGTGCACGACGGCCTGCTGCAGGACCTCGGCCTGAGCGTCGACGGCGCCAAGCCGCTCGATGCGGTCTACAAGGCCGCGGTGCAGCGCATCCGCTACAAGTGGAGCAAGCCCGGCGAAGTGATCCAGTCGCTGACGCTGCAAGGCACGCAGGTGAACCAGGCGGTGCAGGAGGCGCAGGCCATGACGCCGCAGCCCGAGGCCGACGGCACGGCCGACCCCGCCGTGGCCTGAACGGCCGTCCTCCATCGGCTCGCGTCGCCATGTTTCCGCAGCGCCTCGATTCGCCGCTGGCCTATGACATCGCGAAGGCGATGATGGACGGCTTCAACCGGCACTACCGGTTGTTCCGCGCTGAATCGGCGCGCGCCAAGCACCGTTTCGAAACCGCCGACTGGCACGGCCAGCAGCGCGCGCAGCGCGAGCGCATCGAGTTCTACGACCTGCGCGTGGGCGAAGCCGTGGCCCGGCTCGAAAAGGAGTTCAAGGCCGGCGAGCAGCCGATGGACGTTTGGCACCAGGTCAAGCTGCACTACATCGGCCTGCTGGTGGACCACCACCAGCCCGAGCTGGCCGAGACCTTCTTCAACTCGGTGACCACGAAGATCCTGCACCGCGCGTACTTCCAGAACGACTTCATCTTCGTGCGCCCGGCCATCAGCACCGAATACATCGAGCCGCGCGGCGCGCCCACCTACCGCCCGTACTACCCCAAGCCCGACACGCTGGCCGACACCATCGAGCAGATGCTCGACGACTTCGAGCTGCTCGGCAGCTATGCCAACAAGCGGCGCGATGCGCAGCGCGTGGCACACGTCATCCTGAACCGCTTCCACCAGGTCAAGCTGCGCGCCAACTTCCAGCTGCAGGTGCTGTCGGGCCTGTTCTTTCGCAACAAGGGCGCGTACGTGGTCGGAAAGATCATGAACGGCTTCACCGAGATTGCGTTCTCGCTGCCGATCCTGCACGACAGCCACGGCAAGTTCTACATCGACGCGGCGCTGTTCGGCGAGGACGACATGCAGATGCTGTTCAGCTTTGCGCGCGCCTACTTCATGGTCGACATGGAAGTGCCCTCGGCCTGGGTGCAGTTTTTGCGCTCGCTCATGCCGCGCAAGCCGCGCGCCGAAATCTACAACGCGCTCGGCCTTGCCAAGCAGGGCAAGACGCTGTTCTACCGCGACTTCCTCTCGCACCTGAACTATTCGAGCGATCGCTTCCGCATTGCGCCGGGCATCAAGGGCATGGTCATGCTGGTGTTCGACCTGCCGTCGTTCCCGTTCGTGTTCAAGGTCATCAAGGACTTCTATCCGCCGCAGAAGGACACCACGCGCGAGCAGATCAAGGGCAAGTACATGCTCGTGAAGCAGCACGACCGCGTGGGCCGCATGGCCGACACGCTGGAGTACAGCGACGTGGGTTTTCCGCTCGACCGCTTCGAGCCCGAGCTGATCGAGGAGATCAGGAAGTTCGCGCCCAGCCAGCTCGAGCTCGGCGACCGCGACAGCAACGGGGAAATGGAAGTCGTGCTCAAGCACGTCTACATCGAGCGGCGCATGATCCCGCTGAACATCTACCTGCAGGAAGCCTTCGACACGCTGGCCAGCCCCGAAAGCCCGGCACACGCCACGCGTGCGAAGGACCAGCTCGAGCGCGCCGTGATCGAGTACGGCAACGCCATCAAGGACATGGTCGCCGCGAACATCTTCCCGGGCGACATGTTGTGGAAGAACTTCGGCGTCACGCGCGGCGGCAAGGTCGTGTTCTACGACTACGACGAGATCGAATACGTCACCGACTGCAAGTTCCGCAAGGTGCCCACACCGCGCAACGAAGAGGACGAGATGAGCGGCGAGGTCTGGTACTCGGTGGGCCCGAAGGACGTGTTCCCCGAAACCTTCGAACCCTTCCTGCTCGGCAACGACGACGTGCGCGCCGCCTTCATGGCGCACCACGCCGACCTGCTCGACGCCGCCTTCTGGCAGCACCACAAGGAACGCATCCAGGCCGGGCAGATGCTCGACGTGTTTCCGTACGAAGAGTCGCAACGCTTCCAGCACGAGGGGCACGCGACGCATTTTTGACCGATCGTTTTTCGATTCCGCTTTCACATACCTGAAGGAGAACTCCATGTCCGAATCCATCGTCATCGTCGGCGCCGCCCGCACCCCCATGGGCAGCTTCCAGGGCGACTTCTCTTCCCTTGCCGCGCACGACCTCGGCGGCGCCGCCATCAAGGCCGCCGTCGAGCGCGCCGGCATTGCCCCGGACAGCGTGGGCGAAGTGCTGTTCGGCAACTGCCTGATGGCCGGCCAGGGCCAGGCGCCGGCGCGTCAGGCGGCCTACAAGGGCGGCCTGCCCGACAGCGCGGGCGCCGTCACGCTCAGCAAGATGTGCGGCTCGGCCATGAAGGCCGCGATGCTCGCGCACGACCTGCTGCTCGCTGGCACGCACGACGTGATGATCGCGGGCGGCATGGAAAGCATGACCAACGCGCCCTACCTCATGCTCAAGGGCCGCGGCGGCTACCGCATGGGCCACGACCGCATCTTCGACCACATGATGCTCGACGGCCTCGAGGACGCCTACCAGCCGGGCCGCTCGATGGGCACCTTCGGCGAAGACTGCGCGGCCAAGTACAAGTTCACGCGCGAGCAGCAGGACGCATTTGCCATCGCCAGCGTCGAGCGCGCCAAGAAGGCCACCGACACTGGCCTCTTCAAGGACGAGATCGCGCCCGTCACCGTCAAGGGCCGCGGCGGCGACACGGTGATCTCCATCGACGAGGGCCCGGGCAAGGTCAAGCTCGACAAGATCCCCACGCTCAAGCCCGCGTTCAAGAAGGAAAACGGCACCATCACCGCCGCATCGAGCTCGTCGATCAACGACGGCGCCGCCGCGCTGGTGATGATGACCGAGTCGCATGCGAAGAAGATCGGCGCCAGGCCCATCGCCCGCCTCGTCGGCCATGCCACGCACGCGCAGCAGCCCGAGTGGTTCTCCACCGCACCCGTCGGCGCGGTCGCCAAGCTCTTCAAGAAGACCGGCTGGACCGTGAAGGACGTGGACCTCTGGGAGGTGAACGAAGCCTTCGCCGTGGTGCCGATGGCGCTGATGCACGAACTCGACGTGTCGCACGAGATCGTCAACGTGAACGGCGGCGCCTGCGCGCTGGGCCACCCGATCGGCGCGAGCGGCGCGCGCATCATGGTCACGCTGATCCATGCGCTGAAGGCGCGCGGCAAGAAGCGCGGCGTGGCCACGCTGTGCATCGGCGGCGGCGAAGGCACCGCCGTGGCACTCGAATTGCTATAAGGGCAATGGCCGGCAGGCGCCCGGGGGACGGGCGCCTGCCGGCTTTCTCGTTCAAATACTTCAAACAATGCGTAGAGCAGGAGATTTCATGCGCCCATCCATCCACCGTACCGCCATTGCCGCCGTGCTGGCCACCGCTTTCGTGGCGAGCGCCGCCTGGGCGCAGAAGCGCGACAACGTGTTGTTCCAGGCTGCCACCGACGAGCAGCCCGCGGTGATCAAGACGCTGGAGAAGCTCGTCAACATCGAGACCGGCACCGGTGATGCAGAGGGCATCGCCGCCGCCGGCAACTACCTCGAGGGCGAACTCAAGAACCTGGGCTTCACGGTCACGCGCAGCAAGTCGGCCGGCCTCGTGGTGGGCGACAACATCGTGGGCAAACTCAAGGGCCGCGGCGGCAAGAACCTGCTGCTGATGTCGCACATGGACACCGTGTACCTGAAGGGCACGCTCGCGAAGGCGCCGTTCAAGATCGAAGGCGACAAGGCCTACGGTCCCGGCATCGCCGACGACAAGGGCGGCAACGCCGTCATCCTGCACACGCTCAAGCTGCTCAAGGACTACGGCGTGCGCGACTACGGCACCATCACCGTGCTGTTCAACACCGACGAAGAGAAGGGCTCCTTTGGCTCGCGCGACCTGATCCAGGAAGAAGCCAAGCTGGCCGACTACGTGCTGTCCTTCGAACCCACCAGCGCCGGCGACGAGAAGCTCTCGCTCGGCACCTCGGGCATCGCCTACGTGCAGGTCAACATCACGGGCAAGGCCTCGCACGCCGGCGCCGCGCCCGAGCTGGGCGTGAACGCGCTGGTCGAGGCGTCGGACCTCGTGCTGCGCACCATGAACATCGACGACAAGGCGAAGAACCTGCGCTTCAACTGGACCATCGCCAAGGCCGGCAACGTGTCGAACATCATCCCGGCCAGCGCCACGCTGAACGCCGACGTGCGCTATGCGCGCAACGAGGACTTCGACGCCGCCATGAAGACGCTGGAAGAGCGCGCGCAGCAGAAGAAGCTGCCCGAGGCCGACGTCAAGGTGGTCGTCACGCGCGGCCGTCCGGCCTTCAACGCGGGCGAAGGCGGCAAGAAGCTGGTCGACAAGGCCGTGGGCTTCTACAAGGAAGCCGGCGGCAACCTCGGCGTGGAAGAGCGCACCGGCGGCGGCACCGACGCGGCCTATGCGGCGCTGTCGGGCAAGCCGGTGATCGAAAGCCTGGGCCTGCCAGGCTTCGGCTACCACAGCGACAAGGCCGAGTACGTGGACATCAGCGCCATTCCGCGCCGCCTGTACATGGCCGCGCGTTTGATCATGGACCTGGGCGCCGGCAAGTAAGCGCGACTCGAAAAAAGACAGACAGGAGACAACGCCATGCTGCTCAGCCCCGACCAGGAAGCCATCCGCGACGCGGTACGCGACTTCTCGCAAGCCGAACTGTGGCCCCACGCCCCGAAGTGGGACCGCGAGCACAGCTTTCCCAAGGAGGCTCACCAAGGCCTTGCGGCACTGGGGGCTTACGGCATCTGCGTGCCCGAGGAAGACGGTGGCGCCGGCCTCGACTACCTCACGCTCGCGCTGGTGCTGGAAGAAATCGCGGCCGGCGACGGCGGCACCAGCACCGCCATCAGCGTGACCAACTGCCCGGTCAACGCCATCCTCATGCGCTACGGCAACGCGCAGCAAAAAAAGCAGTGGCTCGAACCGCTCGCGCAAGGGGAGATGCTTGGCGCCTTCTGCCTTACCGAGCCGCAGGCCGGCAGCGACGCATCGAGCCTGCGCACCACGGCGCGCAAGGACGGCGATGCGTACGTGATCGACGGCGTGAAGCAGTTCATCACCAGCGGCAAGAACGGCCAGGTCGCCATCGTCATCGCGGTGACCGACAAGGGCGCGGGCAAGCGCGGCATGAGCGCCTTCATCGTGCCGACCGACGCGCCGGGCTACAACGTCGCGCGCCTGGAAGACAAGCTGGGCCAGCACAGCAGCGACACCGCGCAGATCAACTTCGACGGCTGCCGCATTCCGCGCGAGAACCTGATCGGCGCCGAGGGCGAGGGCTACAAGATCGCGCTCGGCGCGCTCGAGGGCGGGCGCATCGGCATCGCCGCGCAGAGCGTGGGCATGGCGCGCAGCGCCTTCGACGTGGCGCTGGCCTATGCCAAGGAGCGCCAGGCCTTCGGCGGCTCGATCTTCGACCAGCAGGCCGTGGGCTTTCGCCTGGCCGAATGCGCGACGCAGCTCGAAGCTGCGCGCCAGCTGATCTGGCATGCCGCGAGCCTGCGCGATGCGGGTCGGCCCTGCCTGAAGGAAGCGGCCATGGCCAAGCTGTTCGCGAGCGAGATGGCCGAGCGCGTGTGCAGCGCCGCTATCCAGACGCTGGGCGGCTACGGCTACGTGAACGACTTTCCGCTGGAGCGCATCTACCGCGACGTGCGCGTGTGCCAGATCTACGAAGGCACGTCGGACATCCAGAAGCTGTTGATCCAACGCGCGCTCGCGTGAGCGACGCCGCCTGTCTGTCATCGGTTTGGATGACAGACAGGCGCCCCGCGCCAGCGCACCATGGCTGCCTCTTTCACGGAGTGCCTTGCCATGACTTCTGCCACCCCTGTCTTCCGCGCCGCATGGCTTGCGGCATTGCCGCTCGCCGCCGCGCTCGGCCCCTGCGCCAATGCCCAGCCCGCCGCCACCGATATCGCCACGCTGACCGCGACCGAAGCCGTGCGGCAGTTGTGCGCCGGCACCGTCACCAGCGAGCAATTGGTGTCGGCCTACCTCGCGCAAGCCAAGGCCAAGGCGAACCTCAACGCCTTCGTCACGCTCGACGAAGCCGGCGCCCTGGCGGCCGCGCGCGCCGCCGATGCACTGCGCAAGCGCGGCGGCGCCTGCACGCCGCTGGCCGGGCTGCCGGTGGCCATCAAGGACAACATCCAGGTGCGGGGCCTGCCCGCGACAGCCGGCACGCCCGCACTCAAGGGCTTCGTGCCGACCGCCGACGCGCCGGTGGTCGCCAGGCTGCGCGCGGCCGGCGCCGTCGTGCTCGGCAAGACGAACATGCAGGAGCTGGCCTTCGGCGTCACCGGCTACAACCCCGCGTTCCAGACCGGCCCCGAGGTGGGCGTGCGCAACGCCTACGACCCGAGCCGCATCGCGGGCGGCTCGTCGTCGGGCAATGGCGCCGCGCTGGGCGCACGCATGGCGCCGGCCGCGCTGGGCACCGACACGGGCGGGTCGGTGCGCATTCCGTGCGCGTTCAACGGCTGCGCGTCGCTGCGCCCCACGGTGGGCCGCTATCCGCAGCAGGGCATTGCGCCGATCTCGCACACGCGCGACACCGCGGGGCCGATGGCGCAGTCGATGGCCGACGTGGCGCTGCTCGACAGCATCATTGCCGGCGGCGCTCCGCTGAAGCCCGCCGATCTGAAGCGCGTGCGGCTCGGCGTGGTGCCCGCCTTCCAGGCCGGCCTCGATGCCGACACGCGCACCGCCACCGACGCCGCTTTCGAGAAGCTGCGCGCGGCCGGGGCCACGCTGGTGGACCTGGACATGCCCGGGCTGATGGAGCTCAACGGCGCGGTCGGCTTCCCGCTCGCGCTCTACGAGGCGTACGACGACATGGCGGCCTACCTCGCGAAGTACCGCACGGGCATCGACATCGCGCAGCTCACGGCCGGCATTGCGAGCCCCGACGTCAAGGGCACCTTCGAGGCCTTCGTTGTCCCGCGCAAGCTGCCCGCCGCCAATGGCGTGGTCGACGCCAGGCCGGCCTACGAGCACGCGATGCGCGTCGCTCGCCCCGCGCTGCGCAAGCTCTACCGCGACACCTTCGCGAAGCACAAGCTCGATGCGCTGGTGTTCCCGACGGTGCCCGGCGTGGCACTGGCCGCGACGCCCGAAGCCAGCAGCCCCGAGAACTTCGGCGCGCTGATCCGGAACACCGACCCCGGCAGCAACGCCGGCATTCCGGGCGTGCAGCTGCCCTCCGGCCTTGGCGCCAACAGCGGCCTGCCCGTGGGCCTGGAGCTGGACGGGCCGGCCGGCAGCGACCGCAGGCTGCTGGCCGTGGGCCTCGCGGTGGAAAAAGTACTGGGCCGCCTGCCGGCGCCGAAGTAAGCGCGCCGGGTCAGCGCGCGGGCGGCACCGCCCAGCCCGCCAGCGCCGAGCGGCGCTCGATGCCCAGCTTGTCGAAGATGCGCCGCAGGTAGGTTCGCACCGTGGGCACGCCCACTGCGAGGCGACGCGCGATCTCCTTGTCGGTGAGCCCTTCGCGCACGCAGCGGGCCACCTCCTGCTCGCGTGCGCTGAGCAAAGTCCATGCGGCGGGCGCGGGCACTGCCGTGGCCGAAGCCGCCGCGCGCTGCGCCCGCTGCAGGGCGCCCGCGAACGCCGGCTCGATCAGGTCCAGCAGCGCCTTCTCGTGGTCGCCGAAATCGCCCCGGCCCTTGCGGCGCCAGATGCGCAGGTCGCCCAGTGCGCGCCCGCCCTCGAAGGCGTGCAGGTTCATGCCCCAGTGCAGCCCGTCGCGCGCGAGAAAGTCGTTGAAGAAGGGGGTGCGCATCAGTTCGCGCTGCGGCATCACCTCCGTCACGCGCGTGGCGCGGCGGCGCGACTGCAGCACGAAGGTGATCGGGTCGTGGTGCTGGTGCCACTGCGCGTAGCGATCGAGGTTGGCAGGATCCATGTGCAGCGCCACGCGCGCGTCGAAGTTGCCGCTCCCGGCATCCCATACGAAGGAGGCGAACTGGTCCGCGTGCAGCAAGTCGAGCAGGGCCCGGCCCAGGCGCTCGCGGATCTCCTGCTCGCCGTGGTCGTCTTCCGCCAGCAGCGCGAAAACGCCGCGCAGGGCGTGCTGTTCAGTGCCTGTGAGGTACATCGCCGGCTTTCTCGATGGGGTCGTTGCAACGCTGCGTTCAGGGCGCCTTGCACTGCACCGCGCAGCAGGGGTTCGCGAGGGCGTTTGATTGATGACAGACCCTAGCGTCCAGCAAGCGCCGCGCCAAGGGTGAATGCCCGCAGGAACCCCGCGCGGCAGGGCAAACGCGCCTGATCGACCCGTTTCGGGGCTTGCCCTGTCGGCACCCGGGCCGCGAGGTGTTCCAATAGCGGTCTCCATGAGCGCCATCGATCCCACCACCGGACCTTGCCCCTGCGGCCGCACCGACCGCCGCGACAAGCCCATCGGCTACGCCCTGTGCTGCGGCCGCTACCTCGACGATTTCCAGAATACGCCCGCGCCCGACGCCGAATCGCTGATGCGCTCGCGCTATTCGGCCTTCGTGCTGGAGCGCGGCGACTACCTGCTCGCCACCTGGCATGCATCGAAGCGGCCAGCCTCGATCGAGTTCGAGCCGGGCGTCAAATGGCTGGGGCTGGACATCCGCTCGCGCTCGGTGCTCGACGCGGACCATGCCGAGATCGAGTTCGTCGCGCGCCAGCGCAGCGCGGCCACGGGCGCCGCCACGCGCCTGCACGAGCGCAGCCGCTTCGTGCGCGAAGATGGTCGCTGGTACTACCTGGACGGCGACCTGCAGCAGCCCCTGGGTTGACGCGACGAGCCCAGGCCCGCACAATCGGCCCCGCTCCGGGGTGTACGCATGAGGCGTGCTGAGATGGCAAAGCAGCCGACCCGCGAACTTGATCCGGGTCATACCGGCGTAAGAAGAGCTGCACTCCCTGGCTTCGGTCCGTCACTCCCCCTTCCGTGACGGGTTCCTCCAAAGCCCACCGAGCGATTGCGGAGCACCCTTTCCTCAACAAGGAGTGCCCGCCATGAATGCCCCCGACAAGTTCACCTCCCTGCTTTCGCTCACGCGCGAACCCTTTCCCGCGTCGCACAAGTGCCTGATCCCGGGCAGCCGGCCCGACCTGAACGTGCCCGTGCGCGACGTGCTGCTGACCAACGGCGAGACCGTGTCGCTCTACGACACCTCCGGCCCGTACACCGATGCCAAGGTCGAGATCGACGTGCGCCGCGGCCTGCCTGGCGTGCGCGATGCGTGGATCGCCGAGCGCAACGACACCGAGATCTACGAAGGCCGTTCGCACCAGGCGCTCGACGAAGGCCTGAAGCACGCGCATGACCACGACGCCCAGCGCCTGGCCGAACTGCGCGCCGGAGCTTCCGCGCTGCAGCGCACGCCGCGCCGCGCCAAGTCGGGTGCCAATGTCACGCAGATGCACTACGCGCGCCGCGGCATCGTCACGCCCGAGATGGAATACGTGGCACTGCGCGAGAACGGCAAGCGCGAGTGGATGGCCGAATACCTCGCCAACGAGGCGCGCGCGAAGCGCGTGGCCGGCAACCCGATGGGCGCGCAGATTCCGCGCATCATCACGCCCGAGTTCGTGCGCGACGAGGTGGCGCGCGGCCGCGCGATCATTCCCGCGAACATCAACCACCCCGAAGTCGAGCCGATGGCGATCGGCCGCAACTTCAAGGTCAAGATCAACGCCAACATCGGCAATTCGGCCGTCACGTCGAGCATCGAGGAAGAGGTCGAGAAGCTCGTGTGGGCGATCCGCTGGGGCGCCGACAACGTGATGGACCTTTCGACCGGCAAGAACATCCACACCACGCGCGACTGGATCGTGCGCAACTCGCCGGTGCCCATCGGCACCGTGCCGATCTACCAGGCGCTCGAGAAGGTGGGCGGCGTAGCCGAGGACCTGACCTGGGAGATCTTCCGCGACACGCTGATCGAGCAGGCAGAGCAGGGCATCGACTACTTCACCATCCACGCGGGTGTGCGGCTGCCGTTCATCCACCTGACGGCCGACCGCATGACGGGCATCGTCTCGCGCGGCGGCTCGATCATGGCCAAGTGGTGCATCGCGCACCACAAGGAGAGCTTTCTCTACGAGCGCTTCGAGGACATCTGCGACATCATGAAGGCGTACGACGTGAGCTTCTCGCTGGGCGACGGCCTGCGGCCGGGCTCGGGCGCCGATGCCAACGACGAAGCGCAGTTCGCCGAGCTGCGCACGCTGGGCGAGCTCACGCAGGTCGCATGGAAGCACGACGTGCAGACCATGATCGAAGGCCCGGGCCACGTGCCGATGCACATGATCCAGGCCAACATGGACGAGCAGATCAAGCACTGCCACGAGGCGCCGTTCTATACGCTCGGCCCGCTGACCATCGACATCGCGCCGGGCTACGACCACATCTCGAGCGCCATCGGCGCCGCGATGATCGGCTGGGCCGGCACCGCGATGCTTTGCTACGTGACGCCCAAGGAACACCTGGGCCTGCCCGACCGCGACGACGTGAAGCAGGGGATCATTGCCTACAAGATCGCCGCGCATGCGGCCGACGTGGCCAAGGGGCACCCGGGCGCGCGCTGGCGCGACGACGCGCTGAGCAAGGCGCGTTTCGAGTTCCGCTGGCAGGACCAGTTCAACCTGGGCCTCGATCCGGACACGGCGCGCGAATTCCATGACGAGACGCTGCCGAAGGACTCCAGCAAGGTCGCTCACTTCTGCTCGATGTGCGGCCCGAAGTTCTGCTCGATGAAGATCACGCAGGAGGTGCGCGAGTACGCCGCGAAGAAGGGCGTGGCCGAGGCCGAGGCCCTGGCCGACGGGATGGAGCAGAAGTCCAGGGAATTCATGGCGGGCGGGGGCGAGATCTACATCCCGATCAAGCCGGCGGCCTGAGCGCGCCCGGGGTCGTTGCTACCATGGGGAACTCCTCGAACCTTGCAGCGCAATGACCCCATTCCCCTTCTCCGCAGTTCTCTTCGACTGCGACGGCGTTCTCGTCGATTCCGAACCCATCACCAACCGCGTGCTCGCCGAAATGCTCGGCGAGCTCGGTTGGCACATCACCACCGAAGAGTCGATGAACACCTTCACCGGCAAGGCCGTGAAGGACGAAGCCGCCCTCATCGAATCGAAGACGGGCTTCGCCATCACCGCCGAGTGGCTGAAGACGTTCCGGGCGCGCCGCAACGAAGCCCTCGAACGCACGCTCACGGCGATACCCAACGCCCCTGCGGCCATCCGGGACATCCATGCAAGGCTCAAGGGCCGCATTGCCTGTGCCTCGGGTGCCGACCGCCACAAGGTCGAGCTGCAGCTGGCCAAGGTCGGCCTGCTCGACTGCTTCGAGGGCCGCATCTTCAGCGGCCACGAGATGCCGCGCTCCAAGCCGCATCCCGATGTCTACCTTGCCGCCGCCGAAGCCCTCGGCGTCGATCCGAGGCGCTGCGCCATCGTCGAAGACACCGTCACCGGTGCCATGGCGGGCGTGGCCGCCGGTGCCACGGTGTTCGGATACAGCACGGGCGAATCGGGCCACAGCGGCCCCGGCCCGTTGCTGAGCGTCGGCGCGGTCAAGGTGTTCAGCGACATGGCCGAACTGCCGGCGCTGCTTTCGGGCTATGGCCTGCAGGCGGCCTGAGTTTCTGGTGGAATGAAGGGCATGAATTCCGAATACAAGACCGAGCAGCCCGATCGCAGCGAAATCGATGCACTCACCGGCCCCGCCGTGGTCGAGTTCGGCACCAACTGGTGCGGCATCTGCAAGGCCGCGCAGCCGAACATCGCCGAGGCCTTTGCCAAGTACCCGAGCGTGCGCCGCATCAAGGTGGAAGACGGAAGCGGCCGTCCGCTGGGCCGCTCGTTCAACGTGCGGCTGTGGCCCACGCTGGTGTTCATGCGCGACGGCAAGGAGGTTGCGAAGCTGGTGCGACCGGAGGACAGCCAGTCGATTGCCGACGCGCTCGCACTGATCGACGCTCCGGCCACCTGAGCACGGCAGGGCTGTCTACAGCCCCTGCTGCCGGAAGTCGCGCGGCGCGTGCCCTGTCCATTGCAGGAATGCGCGCGAAAAACTCTTCTCGTTGCGAAACCCCACTGCCAGCGCCACCTGCTTGATGGGGCGCGTGGTGCGTCGCAACTGTTCGACGGCGACCTCGTGGCGCACCTCGTTCTTGAGCACCTGCAGCGACGTGCCTTCCTCGTGCAGCTGCCGGTGCAGCGTGCGGCTCGACACGTTGAGCAGCGCGGCCAGCGCCTCGGCCGTGGTGGCCTCGCTCGCGCGCGAACGCAGCAGCTCGCGCACGCGCTGGCCCAGCAGGCGGTCGCGCCGGTACTGCAGGATGGTCAGCGGCAGCGCCCGCTTGAGCATGGTGCGTAGCGCGCGTTCGTCGCGCTGCAGCGGCAGGGCGAGATAGCGTTCGTCGAAGCTGATGCCGGCCTTGGGCGCGTCGAAGCGAACCTCGGGCGTGAACATCGGCGCGTAGGCGTCGCGATGCGGCGGCGCGGCGAACGGAAAGGTCGCGCTGCGCAGCGAGATGCGCGAGTCGATGGCCCAGCACATGTAGCCGTGCATGAAGCGCAGGCTGGTCACGAGGCAGAACTCGCGGAAGGCATCGTCGAGCGGGCGGTTCTCGGTGATGCGCAGCGTGGCCACGCCGCCGGCCACTTCGAGCGCCAGGCCGATGTCTTCGGTCAGCAGCCGGTGGTGGCGGCACCAGCGCTTGATGGCCACGCCCAGGTCGGGCGAGGTCAGCGAGGCGCGGCACAGCATGCCGTAGCTGCCCCAGGGCAGGCGCCGCGAAAACCAACCCAGCGCCTCGTCGTCGAGTTCCTGCATGGCGTGCTCCGACAGCGCCTCGAACTGCGCGGCCGTCACCCGCGCGCCCGGCCGGGCCAGATCGCGCGGCGTGATCTGTGCCGCTTTCAGGGCCTCGGCCGGGTCCTTGCCGTATCGCTCGTAGCCCTGCACGATGGCTCGCACGAAGGCCATCGGCGTGACGGCGCGGGCAGGTCTCAGGAAGGACGGGGACGACATGGATATGCGGATCAGGTGTGGCGCAATTTGCAACCATTGTGGCGCCAATTGCGGAACAGCGAGGCGTAAGCTGCGATCTTTCGCAAGCGCCATCCAGCGCGGATAGCACTGCGCAGACCCTTCAGAGGAGACAAGACACATGCACGATCCCGGCCTGAACTTCGACCTGGGCGAGGACATCGACTCGCTGCGCAGCGCGATCCAGGACTTCGCCGCCCACGAGATCGCACCCCGCGCCGCCGACATCGACCGCGACAACCTGTTCCCGCACGACCTCTGGCAGAAGCTCGGCGAGCTCGGCCTGCACGGCATGACGGTGAAGGAAGAGTACGGCGGCACCGAGCTGGGCTACCTGGCGCACATCGTGGCCATGGAAGAAGTCTCGCGCGCCTCGGCCTCGGTGGGCCTGTCGTACGGCGCGCACTCCAACCTGTGCGTGAACCAGATCCACCGCAACGGCAGCGACGCGCAGAAGAAGAAGTACCTGCCCAAGCTGGTGAGCGGCGAGCACGTCGGCGCCCTGGCCATGAGCGAGCCCAATGCCGGCTCCGACGTGGTGAGCATGAAGCTCAAGGCCGAGAAGAAGGACGGCTATTACGTGCTCAACGGCGGCAAGATGTGGATCACCAACGGCGGCGACGCCGACACGCTGGTCATCTATGCCAAGACCGAACCCGAGATGGGCGCGCGCGGCATGACGGCCTTCATCGTCGAAAAGAACTTCAAAGGTTTTTCGGCCGGCACCAAGCTCGACAAGCTCGGCATGCGTGGCTCCAACACCTTCCCGCTGTTCTTCGACAACTGCGAAGTGCCCGAAGAGAACGTGCTCGGCGGCGAAGGCATGGGTGCGAAGGTGCTGATGAGCGGCCTCGACTACGAGCGCGCCGTGCTCTCGGGCGGCCCGCTCGGCATCATGGCCGCGTGCATGGACGCGGTGCTGCCCTTTGTGCACGAGCGCAAGCAGTTCGGCCAGAGCATCGGCGAGTTTCAGCTGATGCAGGGCAAGCTGGCGGACATGTACTCGACCTGGCAGGCCACGCGCGCCTATGTGTATGCCGTGGGCAAGGCCTGCGACCGCAACGACCATGCGCGCACCTTCCGCAAGGACGCGGCCGGCGCCATCCTGTACTCGGCCGAGAAGGCGACGTGGATGGCCGGCGAGGCGATCCAGGCGCTGGGCGGCGTGGGATACACGAAGGAGTTTCCGGTGGAGCGGCTGTGGCGCGATGCGAAGCTGTATGAGATTGGGGCGGGGACGAGCGAGATCAGGCGGATGCTGATCGGGCGCGAGTTGTTCGCGGAGACTGCATAGGCTGTTTTTCTCCCTCCCCTTCCGGGGGAGGGCAGGGGTGGGGGCAAGCGGCGTTCGATGAAGCACTGCGCCGAACAGGCGCCGCCAGCCCCCATCCCAACCTTCCCCCAGAGGGGGAAGGAGCAAGACAAGGAGACAAGGAAATGAACACATGACCGCCGCACTGACCGAGAGCTACGGCAAGGGCGCCACAGACGTCCCCCTCATCGAACAACCCATCGGCGACTTCTTCGACGACATGGTCGCGAAGCAGCCCGAGCGCGAAGCCCTCGTCAGCCGCCATGAAGGCCAGCGCTTCACCTACCGCGAGCTGCAGACCGAATCGAACCGCCTCGCCAGCGCCTTGCTGAACCTCGGCCTCGCCCCCGGCGACCGCGTCGGCATCTGGTCGCACAACAACGTCGCGTGGGTGCTGATGCAGATCGCCACCGCCAAGGTCGGCCTGATCCTCGTCAACATCAACCCCGCCTACCGGACCTCCGAGCTCGAATACGCGCTCAACAAGGTCGGCTGCAAGGCGCTGGTGACGATGGCGCAGTTCAAGACCAGCGACTACCTCGGCATGCTGCGCGAACTCGGCCCCCAGCGCCTGCCGCAATTGCTGCACACCTTCTGGATCGACAAGCCCGGCCAGGGCGACGAGCAGCCCGGCATGCAGCGCTTCTCGCAGCTGCTCGCGAGCGGCGATGCCGCCGACCCGCGCGTGGCACAGGCGCAGAAGACGCTGAAGGCCGCCGACCCCATCAACATCCAGTTCACCAGCGGCACCACGGGCTTTCCCAAGGGCGCGACGCTCACGCACCGCAACATCCTGAACAACGGCTTCTTCATCGGCGAGTGCATGAAGCTGTCGCCCGTCGACCGGCTGTGCATTCCGGTGCCTCTCTATCACTGCTTCGGCATGGTGCTGGGCAACCTCGCCTGCCTCACGCACGGCTCGGCCATCGTGTACCCGAACGACGGCTTCGACCCGCTCACCGTGCTCGAGACGGTGCAGGCCGAGAAGTGCACCGGCCTGCACGGCGTGCCCACGATGTTCATCGCCGAGCTCGACCATCCGCGCTTCAAGGAGTTCGACCTGTCCACGCTGCGCACCGGCATCATGGCCGGCTCGCCGTGCCCGATCGAGGTGATGAAGCGCGTGGTCAGCGAGATGCACCTGAGCGAAATCACCATCGCCTACGGCATGACCGAGACCAGCCCCGTGAGCTGCCAGAGCAGCACCGACACACCGCTGGACCGCCGCGTGTCGACCGTGGGTACCGTGCAGCCGCACCTCGAAGTGAAGATCGTCGACGCCGAGACCGGCGCGATCATGCCGGTCGGCAAATCGGGCGAGCTCTGCACGCGCGGCTACTCGGTGATGCACGGCTACTGGGAAGACGAGCCGAAGACGCGCGAAGCCATCGACGCCGAGCACTGGATGCATACCGGCGACCTCGCCACCATGGACGCCGAGGGCTACGTCAACATCGTCGGCCGCATCAAGGACCTGGTGATCCGCGGCGGCGAGAACATCTACCCGCGCGAGATCGAAGAATTCCTGTATCGCCACCCGAAGGTGCAGGACGTGCAGGTGGTCGGTCTGCCCGATAAAAAGTACGGCGAAGAACTCTGCGCCTGGATCATCGTCAAGCCCGGCCAGACCGCGACCGACACCGAGATCCGCGATTTCTGCAAGGGCCAGATCGCGCACTACAAGGTGCCGAAGTACATCCAGTTCGTCACCGAGTTCCCGATGACGGTGACCGGCAAGATCCAGAAATTCAAGATCCGCGACGCCATGACCGAGCAACTCGGCCTTCAGCAAGAAAAGACAGCATGAGCCAACTCGAAACCAAACTGAATGCCCGTTCGGCCGACTTCCAGGCCAATGCCACCGCCATGCGCGCGCTGGTCGACGACCTGCGCCAGCAGTTCGCCAAAGTGGAGCAGGGCGGCGGCGAAGCCGCGCGCGCCAAGCACACGTCGCGCGGCAAGCTGCTGCCGCGCGACCGCGTCGCAGAGCTGCTCGACCCGGGCACGCCCTTCCTCGAGATCGCGCCGTTGGCCGCGCATGCGATGTACCTTGACGCCAAGGGCGTCGAATCGGCGCCGGGCGCCGGCCTCATCGCCGGCATCGGCCGCGTGAACGGGGTCGACTGCATGATCGTGTGCAACGACGCGACGGTGAAAGGCGGCACCTACTACCCCATGACCGTCAAGAAGCACCTGCGCGCACAGGAGATCGCCGAGCAGAACCGCCTGCCGTGCATCTACCTCGTCGACTCGGGCGGCGCCAACCTGCCGAACCAGGACGAGGTGTTCCCCGACCGCGACCACTTCGGCCGCATCTTCTTCAACCAGGCCAACATGAGCGCCCAGGGCATCCCGCAGATCGCGGTGGTCATGGGCTCGTGCACGGCGGGTGGCGCCTACGTGCCGGCGATGAGCGACGAATCGATCATCGTGAAGAACCAGGGCACCATCTTCCTGGGCGGCCCGCCGCTCGTGAAGGCTGCCACCGGCGAGGTCGTGACGGCCGAAGACCTGGGCGGTGGTGACGTGCACACGCGTCTGTCTGGCGTGGTCGACCACCTCGCGCAGAACGACCTGCATGCGCTGGCGCTCGCGCGCTCGGCGGTGGCCAACCTCAATGCGAAGGCCGCGGCGGCAACGCCCACGAACACCCCGGTGCGCGCACCTGCATTCCCGCGCGAAGAACTCTACGGCGTGATCCCCACCGACACGCGCAAGCCCTTCGACGTGCGCGAGATCATTGCGCGCATCGTCGACGTCAGCGAGTTCCACGAGTTCAAGGCCCGCTTCGGCGCCACGCTGGTCTGCGGCTTCGCCGAGATCGAGGGCATGCCCGTGGGCATCGTCGCCAACAACGGCATCCTGTTCAGCGAGTCGGCGCAAAAGGGCGCGCACTTCATCGAACTGTGCTGCCAGCGCAAGATCCCGCTGGTGTTCCTGCAGAACATCACCGGCTTCATGGTGGGCCGCAAGTACGAGAACGAAGGCATCGCGCGCCACGGCGCCAAGATGGTGACGGCCGTGGCCACGGCCAACGTGCCCAAGTTCACCATCATCATCGGCGGCAGCTTCGGCGCCGGCAACTACGGCATGTGCGGCCGCGCGTACAGTCCGCGCTTCCTCTGGATGTGGCCCAACGCACGCATCAGCGTGATGGGCGGCGAACAGGCCGCGAGCGTGCTGGCCACGGTGAAGCGCGACGGCATCGAGCTCAAGGGAGGCAGCTGGAGCAAGGAAGAAGAAGAAGCCTTCAAGGCGCCTATCCGCCAGCAGTACGAAGACCAGGGCCATCCGTACTACGCGACCGCGCGGCTGTGGGACGACGGGATCATCGATCCGGCGGATACGCGGCGCGTGCTGGCGCTGGGCCTCGCGGCCGCGCGCAACGCACCTGTTCCAGAGCCGAAATTCGGTATCTTCCGCATGTAAGTTGGCCTCCGCCGGCTTCGAACAGGAAGTGATCCCATGATCTCGAAACCCCTTGGTACAAGTCAGCTGGGAGTCGGCTTTCTCGTGCTTTCTGCTTGCCTGGCGACATTGGCCATGCCCGCGCTTGCCCGCGACACGCGGCTGGTGTTGCCCATCTATCCGGTGATGCAGCAGCCCGCCACGCGCGAAGCGATAGGCAACGACGTGCAGCTTCGCTTCGCGGCCACGCCGCAGCCCCTGGTATCGCAGTCGCCGATGCTCAAGGCCGAAAGCTATGCCCGGCCGTACTCCACCACGCAGCGCTACGGCGACGGCCGGCCGGTGATCCGCAGCGACGAAGAGACCTGCCGCGAGGCCATGCGCAATACGCTGGTGGCGCTGGCCCAGGCGGCACGGGCGCGTGGCGTGCACACGGTGACGCAGGTCGAGAGTTTTTACGAAGGCGCCGTGCTGTCGACGCCCGGTGCCTATGAATGCCATGCGGGCACCGGCAGCGCTGAAGTGCATCTGCGAGGCGTGGCGGGGGGCGATGGCGGTGCGGTGGCGACAGCAGGTGTCGGGGTCGACGACGTCGATGCCGTTCCGGGGCTGAACGCGGAAGGTCGTGCGGCGTATCAGAAATTCCTGCAGGCCAAGCCGCCGCGGGTCCTTGTCATCCGGCGGTCCGGCGACAGTTCCTGGGTCCACTGGGCCGATGGCCTGGTGCCGCGCGACATCAACCGGCCGTCGGACCCGACGCAGCGGGCGCTGGAATATTGCACAGAGCGCCACCAGGGCGAGTGCAGTGTCTACGCGGTGGATTACACCGTGGTCTATCAGAAGCCCAAGCCTGCTGCCGCTGATCGCAAAGTGGCAACCGAGGGTCCTGTCGCCAACCTCTACAGGTTGCCGACCGACAGCCACTTTGCCGACGTCAACGATCCCTCCGTGGTGCCCGTGCGTGAGCAGAGCAGGGACCGCTACCTTGGATTCCTTGCCTTGCCCATGCCGCGCGCCTTTGCCGTTGCGGCCGATGGCAGCGCGGCCTTCGCTTCCGGTGGCGCGGCGATGGCCGATGTCCTGAACACCTGCGAACGCGAAGGAAAGACCTGCTGGCTCTATGCCGTGGACGATCGCGTGGTGTGGAAGTCCGACCCGCGCCAGCGCATCGGCCGCGTCAACCAACTCTCCAGGATTCAACAGGACGCACGTACTCCATGAGTGATTTCGAAAAACTCGATCTCCAAATAGAAGGCGCCGTCGCCCGCATCTGGCTCGACCAGCCCGACGCCCGCAACGCCTTCGACGATGTCGTCATCGCAGAGCTGACGCAGGCCTTCACCGAAGCCGGCGCCGCGCCGCAGGTGAAGGCCATCGTGCTCGGCGCGAACGGCCCGGCCTTCTGTGCGGGCGCGAACCTCAACTGGATGCGCCGCATGGCCGACTACACGCGCGACGAGAACATCGCCGACGCGGGCAAGCTGGCCGCCATGCTGCGCACCATTGCCGAGTGCCCCAAGCCCACCATCGCGCGCGTGCAGGGCGACGTGTACGCGGGCGGCATGGGGCTGGTCGCGGCCTGCGACATGGCCGTGAGCGTGGACAGCGCGTGGTACTGCCTGAGCGAAGTGAAGATCGGCCTCGTGCCCGCGACCATCAGCCCGTACGTGCTGCGCGCCATGGGCACGCGCGCGTCGCAGCGCTACTTCCTCACGGCCGAGCGTTTCACCGCGGCCGAAGCGCATCGCATCGGTTTCGTGCATGAAGTGGTTGCCGCCGATGCGCTCGATGCCAAGGTCGACGAACTCGTGAAAGCGCTGACCGGTGCAAGTCCGGCCGCCGTGCGCGCGTGCAAGCAACTGATCGCCGACGTGGCCGGCCGCGAGATCGACGACGCGCTGATCGCGAAGACCGTCGAAGGCATTGCCGGCATCCGCGCGAGCGAGGAAGGCCGGGAAGGCGTGCAGGCTTTCCTGCAGAAGCGCAAGCCGTCCTGGCTGGGCCGCTGAGCACACGCGATGAACGCACTCGACATGCCCCAACTGCTCGCACTGGCCGCCGCCATCGGCTGGGCGAGCGGCGTGCGGCTCTACCTCGTCGTGCTGCTGACCGGACTTGTCGGCTACTTCGGCTGGGTGCCATTGCCGAGCGGGCTGCAGTTGCTGGCGCACCCGGTGGTCATCGCGGCCAGTGGCTTCATGGTGTTCGTCGAATTCTTCGCCGACAAGATCCCCGGCCTCGATTCGCTGTGGGACGTGGTGCACACCGCCATCCGCATCCCGGCCGGCGCGGCGCTCGCGGCCAGCGTGTTCGGCGCCGACCATGGCGTGATGGCCATCGTCGCCGCGCTGCTGGGCGGCAGCTTCGCGGCCACGGCGCACGCGGCCAAGGCGACGACGCGCGCGGCCATCAACACCTCGCCCGAGCCGTTCTCGAACGTGGGTGCTTCGCTGGTCGAAGACACGATGGTGCCGGCGGGGCTGTGGCTCGCGGTGGCGCATCCGCTGGTCTTTCTGGTGCTGTTCGTCTTCGTGCTGGTGCTCAGCGTGTGGCTGATCCGCAAGAGCTGGCGTTTTCTCAAGGCGCTGTTCACCCGCGTGGCCCGCATCTTCAGCGGCCGACCCGATCCGGGCGTCGTGCCCGCGTTTCAACTGAAAAAGAATCCTCCGGGAGACACTCCGAATGTTTAAGAAGATCCTCATTGCCAACCGTGGCGAGATCGCCTGCCGTGTCGCTGCAACGGCCCGCCGCATGGCCATTCGCACGGTCGCCGTGTACTCCGATGCCGACGCGCATGCCAACCACGTGCGCGCCTGCGACGAGTCGGTGCATCTCGGCGGCAGTGCCCCGAAGGACAGCTACCTGCGCTGGGAAAAGATCCTCGAAGCCGCCAAGGCCACGGGCGCCGAGGCCGTGCATCCGGGCTACGGCTTCCTGAGCGAGAACGAAGAGTTCGCGCAGGCCTGCACCGACGCCGGCCTGGTCTTCATCGGCCCGCCGCCTTCGGCCATCAAGGCGATGGGGCTGAAGGCCGAGTCGAAGCAGCTGATGGAAAAGGCCGGCGTGCCGCTGGTGCCCGGCTACCACGGCCACGACCAGAACCCGCAGCTGCTGCAGCGCGAGGCCGACCGCATCGGCTACCCGGTGCTCATCAAGGCCAGCGCGGGCGGCGGCGGCAAGGGCATGCGTGCGGTCGACAAGGCGGAAGACTTCGCCGCCGCGCTCGCCTCGTGCCAGCGCGAAGCCATCAACAGCTTCGGCGACGACGCGGTGCTGATCGAGAAGTACGTGCAGCGCCCGCGCCACATCGAGATCCAGGTCTTCGGCGACACGCACGGCAATTACGTGTACCTGTTCGAGCGCGACTGCTCGGTGCAGCGCCGCCACCAGAAGGTGCTCGAAGAAGCGCCCGCGCCGGGCATGACCGAGGCGATGCGCAAGCAGATGGGTGAGGCCGCCGTCGCTGCGGCGCGCGCCGTGAACTACATCGGTGCCGGCACGGTCGAGTTCATCGTCGAGCAGCGCGAAGGCGGCGAGATGAACTTCTTTTTCATGGAGATGAACACGCGGCTGCAGGTCGAGCATCCCGTCACTGAAGCGATCACCGGCCAGGACCTCGTCGAATGGCAGCTGCGCGTGGCCTCGGGCGAGACGCTGCCCGCGAAGCAGGCGGAGCTGCAGATCCACGGCCACGCCATCGAGGCGCGCATCTGCGCCGAGAACCCCGACAACAACTTCCTGCCCGCCACCGGCACGCTGCGCGTGTACCGCAAGCCGCAGGCGACCGCCTTCCAGCGCAGCCGCGTGCGCATCGACGACGGCGTGCGCGAGGGCGGCGAGATATCGCCTTTCTACGACTCGATGATCGCCAAGCTCATCGTGCACGGCAGCACGCGCGAAGAGGCGCTGGCCCGGCTCGACGCCGCGCTGGCGCAGGTGCAGATCGTGGGCGTGTCGACCAACGTGCAGTTCCTGCGCGGCATCCTGGCGACCGAATCGTTCTCGAAGGCGAACCTCGACACCGCGCTGATCGAGCGCGAGCGCACCGTGCTGTTCGACCGCGAGCCGCTGGGCCTGCCGCTGGCCGCAGCCGCCGCGATCACGCGCACGCTGATCACCGAGTGGCCCGCGAAGATGCCCGATCCTTTTGCGCGGCGCGACGGCTGGCGCTCGCTGGGCGAGTACCGGCGCCACTTCGACTTCGAGTTCCGCGGTGCCGAACAGACGGCGCTGCTGACCTACAAGCGCGACGGCGGCCTGTGGCTCGAAGCCGGCGGCGCCGAAGGCCCGCTGGTCATCGGCCAGTTCCCCAGCGGTGAATTCGAGGTCGAATTCGGCGGCACGCGCCAGACGCTCGACGTGCACGTCGACGGCGCCACCGCCCACGTCTTCGCCTCGAAGGGCGCGACGAAGATCACCGCCATCGACCGCCTCGCGCACGCGGGCGACACCCATGCCGAAGGCGGCCGGCTCACGGCACCGATGCCCGGCAAGGTCGTGTCCTTTGCCGTCAAGGCCGGCGACAAGGTCAGCCGCGGCCAGCCGCTCGCGGTAATGGAGGCCATGAAGATGGAGCACACCATCGCGGCACCGGCCGACGGCACGGTGGATGAACTGATGTTCGCGCCAGGCGAGCAGGTGGCCGAAGGCGAGGAATTGTTGCGAATGAGTGCCGCCGCAGCCTGAAAAATAGTTAACCCCCTTTCGGGCGCCCGCCCGTATCAGCCGCGGTAGTCATCACTCAAGGGATATCCCATGACCTATCGCACGCTGTCCGGCGCGCCTCGTTTGCTGTCTGCCCGCCACCGCTCGGGCATCGTCTTGCTGGCCCTGGCGGCCGCCTTGTCGCTCGCCGGCTGCAACCGCACCCACGACGAGGCGGCCACGCTCGCCGAGCCGGCTCCGCCGCCCGCGCCGATGCAGGCCGTAGCCAGCTATGCCGGCGGCATGGCCAGGAAGGAGCAGCGCATGCGGGCGGCCGAAACGGCTTCCGCGGATCAGGCCCAGGGCGGTCAGGACACCCCGCTGCAGCGCTTCCTGGCCGTGCGGCAAGACCTGAACGTCGAGGTGCCGTCCGAGCAGCTGGCCGATGCCTGGGGCAAGGTGCGCGACCTCTGCGGCTCGCTGAAGTGCGAGCTGCTGTCGTCCTCCCTGCTGCGCGAGACGCCGCAGCAGCCCGGCAACGCCATGCTCGAGATGCGCGTGGAGCCCGCCGACGTCGACAAGCTGCTCGGTGGCTTGGCCGGCGTGGCGAACGTGGTCTCGCACACCACCACCAGCGAGGACAAGACCGCCGAGGTGATCGACGTCGAAGCCCGCATCAGGAACCGTACCGAGTTCCGCGACAGCCTGCGCGTCATGCTGCGCGACACCGTCACCAAGCGCACCATGGCCGACCTGCTGGCGATCCAGCGCACGCTGTCGGACACGCAGGCCGAGCTCGACGCCATTGCCACGCAGCGCAAGGTGCTGGCGCAGCAGACCAGCAAGCAGCACATCCAGATCCAGTTCACGCCCAGGCGCGCACTGGTGAGCGGCGGCGACGGCTACAGCCCGATGGGGAGGGCGCTGCGCAACGCGGGCGCGGTGCTGGCGGAGAGCGTCGGCTCGCTGATCACCTTCATCGCGGCGGTGTTGCCCTGGCTGGTGCTGGTGGTGCTGCCGATGGGATGGCTGGTGCGGGTGCTGTGGCGCCGTCGCCGCATCAAGGCGGGTTGACCCCCGGGGTCAGCCCACCACCACGTCGCTGACGTCGTCCCTGATCTCCTTCGCGGGCGGCCCGAACGCCGCGCCAGCGCCTTCACTAAGATTCGTCCCCATGCGAATCACCGTCTACCTCACCGACAACCGCCCCGACCCCTGGATCGAGGGCCTCAAGGCCGAATTACCCGATGCCGTCATCGAGGCCTGGAAGCCCGGCGCACCGCAGGCCGACCATGCCGTGGTGTGGGCGCCACCGCAGGAGTTTCTCGACGAGCAGCCGAAGCTGCGCGGCATCTTCAACATCGGCGCGGGCGTCGATGCGCTGCTCAAGCTGAAGGTGCCGGCGCACACGCGCATCGTGCGGCTCGACGACGCGGGCATGTCGGTGCAGATGGCGGAGTACGTCTGCCACACGCTCATTCGCCACTTCCGCGAGTTCGACGCCTACGAAGCCGATGCGAAGCAGGGCAAGTGGAGCTACCGCAAGCCGAAGCTGCGGCGCGACTTCCCGGTCGGGATCATGGGTCTGGGCGTGCTCGGCGAGCGCGTGGCCAAGGCGGTCGCGCAGTTCGAGTTTCCGGTGCTGGGCTGGAGCCGTTCGCCGAAGGAGATCGACGGCGTGCGCGTGTTCAGCGGCGAGGCGCAGTTCGACGAGTTCCTGTCGTCCACGCGCGTGCTCGTGAACCTGCTGCCGCTGACGGAGGCGACGCGCGGCATCCTCAACCGCAGCACGCTGGGCAAGCTGAAGCCCGAGGGCTACCTGATCAGCATCGCGCGCGGCGCGCACCTCGTGGAAGGCGACCTGATCCCGATGCTCGACGCCGGCCAGCTCGCGGGCGCGACGCTCGACGTGTTCCAGGTCGAGCCGCTGCCGGTCGACCACGCCTTCTGGCGGCATCCCAAGATCACCGTGACGCCGCACGGCTCGGCGCGCACGCTGCGCGAGGAGTCCATTGCGCAGATCGCCGGGAAGATCCGGGCGATGGAGCAGGGCTTGCCGATCGCCGGCGTGGTCGATCCGGCGCGCGGGTACTGACGCCGGCGTCACCTTTTGCGAGCCCGCCGTGGCGCAAGGCGGGCAGGGGAAACCCCGAAGCGCCGATTTTTCATAAGCATGAAAATATTTTCATGACTGTGAAAACTGCATTCCGCGTGATCGAGATCGTCGAGCTCTTCGCTCGCGAGAAGCAGCCGCTGGCGCTGTCCGAGATGGCGCGCCTGCTCGACATGCCGGTGTCGAGCTGCCTGGGCCTGATCCGCACGCTCGAAGAGCAGGGCTACATGTACGAGACCGGCCGCCGCCAGGGCTACTACCCGACGGGCCGGCTGCTCGCGATGGCGCAGGTCATCGCCGCCCACGACCCGGTGCTCGACCGGGTGAAGGCCACGCTCGAGGAGTTGCGCGATGCTGCGCGCGAAACCGTGGTGTTCGCCAAGTTCCGCGATGCGGGCCTGGTGGTGTACCTGGAAGTGCTGAGCGCGCCGCAAAGCATCCGCTACACGGCCGAGTCGGGCGAGACGCGCCCGGCATACGCCAATTCGCTGGGCCGTGCGTTGCTCTCCACGCTCGCGCCCGAAGCGCGCCGCAAGCTGCTCGACGGCATGGTGCTCGCGCCGCTGACCGACGCCACGCTCACCACCGCCGATGCCATCGAAGCCGAACTGCAACGCTCCGCCGCGCGCGGCTGGTACGGCAACCTCGGCGAAAGCATTCCCGACCTGATCGGCCTCGCCTGGCCGCTGCACATCGGCGGCGAGGCCTATGCGATCTCGGTCGCCGGTCCGCGCTACCGCATGGAGGCGCGCATCGAGGAGATCGCGGCGATGCTGCGCTCGGCCTGCCTCGCCATCGAACCCAAGACCGAAAGCACCCGATGACCGCAAGCACCCCCCGCTACTTCGTCCGCGAGGATGAGATCGCCGGCTACCACCCGGCCAACCACACCGGCACGCTCAACAAGCGCCTGATCGGCCCCGAGACCGTGGGCGCGAAGCAGCTCGAAGTGCTGGTCGGCCACATCCAGAAGGGCAAGGGCGCGCTGCCGCACGCGCACCCGGGCATCGAGCAGGTCTGCTACATGCTCGAAGGCCGTGCAGTCGCCGAGGTGGGCGGCCAGCGGCAGGAGCTGCACCCTGGCGACAGCTGCTTTTTCCCGGCCGACGCGATGCACACCTTCACGGTGGTGAGCGACGAGCCGGTGCGCGTGCTGGTGATCTACAGCCCGCCGTACGAGGAATTGCCGGAGCGCGTGATCCGGCCCTGAAGCGACAACAACCCGGAGACAAACCACATGCAGACGACGAAGAACGCGACTGAAGAAAAAACAGTCGCGGTGGCGAACCGCCGCCGTTTCATTTCCATCGGTGCCGCCACGGGCCTCGCCAGCGCCGTGCCCTGGGCCTTCGCGCAGGACGGCTACCCGAAGCAGCCGATACGCATCGTCGTGCCCTTCGCGGCCGGCAGCGGCACCGACGCTGTGGCACGCATCACCGCGCAGATGCTCGGCGAGGCGCTCAGGGGCTCGGTCATCGTCGACAACAAGGCCGGTGCCAACGGCGTGATCGGCGCGGAGGCCGTGGCCAAGGCACCGCCCGACGGCTACACGCTGTTCATGACGACCAACACCACGCACTCGGCCAACCCGAGCCTGATGAAGTCGCTGCCCTACGACCCGGTGAAAGATTTCGCGCCCGTGAGCCGCATGGGCAACCTGCCGTTCATGCTCGTGGTGAACAACGACCTGCCCGTGAAGAGCGTGGCCGAGCTGCTGGCCTGGGGCCGCGCGCATCCAGGCAAGCTGACCTATGCGAGCGGCAACAGCACGGGCATCGTGAGCGGCGCCACGCTGTCGCGCATGAGCGGCGTGCCGATGCTGCACGTGCCCTACAAGAGCACGCCGCCGGCCATTGCCGACCTGATCGGCGGGCAGGTGTCGATGATGGTGGTCGACCTGGCCGCGGGCCTTGCGACGGTGAGGGCCGGCAAGATGCGCGCGATTGCGGTCACGACGCAGGAGCGCACCAAGCTCTTCCCCGAGCTGCCGCCGCTGGCCGATACGCCCGAGCTGAAGGGCTTCGACATCACCTCGTGGAATGGCGTGTTCGCGCCGGCCGGCACGCCGCGCGACATCGTGCTGAAGCTCAACAAGGCGCTGTCGGAGATGGCGAACGGCGCGGCCTTCCGCGAGCGCGTGAGCAAGCTGGGCTTCGATGCATTCGGCAGCACGCCCGAGGAGCTGGGGGCGTTCACGGTGTCGGAGCTGGCGAAGTGGAGGAAGCTGATCCAGGCTGCGGGGATTCAGCCCGAATGAACCCGCTTTCGAGTTTGTATTTCTCCCTCCCCTCCCGGGGGAGGGCAGGGGTGGGGGCAAGCGGCGTACCCATGGGGCGCTCTGCCTGCCCCCATCCCAGCCTTCCCCCAGCGGGGGAAGGAGCGAAGACATGAACACCTCAGGACCTCTCCAAGGCATCCGCATCCTCGACCTCACGGCCGTGGTGATGGGCCCCTACGCCACGCAGACGCTCGGCGACCTCGGTGCCGACGTCATCAAGGTCGAGCCGCCCGGCGGCGACAACCTGCGCGCTGTCGGCCCGATGCGCCACCCCGGCATGGGCGCGATGGCGCTGCACCTGAACCGCAACAAGCGTTCGATCGTGCTCGACCTCAAGCAGCCCGAAGGGCGCGAGGCCTGCCTGAAGCTCGCGGCCGGCTGCGATGCATTGATCTACAACACGCGGCCGCAGGCGATGGCGAGGCTCGGGCTCGGCTATGACGCCGTGGCCGAGGCCAATCCGAAGATCGTCTACCTCGGCGCGTTCGGCTATGGCGAGCAGGGGCCCTACGCCGGCAGGCCCGCCTACGACGACCTGATCCAGGGCGCGGCAGGCGTGGCCTCGCTGTTCGCGCAGCAAAGCGGTGGCGAACCGCGCTATGCACCCGTCACGCTCGCCGATCGCGCCGTCGGCCTGCAGGCCGCCATCGCGCTGCTCGCTGCCGTGCTGCACGCGCAACGCACGGGCAAGGGCCAGGCGGTCGAGGTGCCGATGTTCGAGGCGCTTTCGCAGTTCGTCATGGGCGACCACCTCGGCGGCCGCAGCTTCGAGCCGCCGCTCGGCCCCACTGGCTACGCGCGCCTGCTCGCGCCGCATCGCAAGCCCTATGCAACATCGGACGGCTACCTCAGCGTGCTCATCTACAACGACAAGCACTGGCAGGCCTTCTTCGACCTGATCGGCCGGCCCGAGCTGCACAGCTCGCCGATGTTCGGCACGCACACCGCGCGCGCCGCGAACATCGGCGCGGTGTACGCCTTCGTCGCCGAAGCGATGGCCACGCGCACCAGCGACGAATGGTTCGCAGCGCTCGATGCCGCCGACATCCCCGTCGCGCGCCTTCACAGCACCGAGAGCCTGCTCGACGACCCGCACCTGCGCGCCGTCGATTTCTACCCCGAGCTCGACCACCCGACCGAGGGCCGCATCCGCACCCTCGCGCCGGTCGGCCGATACGGCGCCACGCCCACCGCCATCCGCCGGCCCGCGCCGCGCATCGGCGAGCAGAGCGTGGAGCTGCTGCGCGAAGCGGGATATGGCGACGAAGCCATTGCCCGCATGCTCGAACGCGGCGTCACGCTGCAACCCGACCCACCGACGGACACCGAAGAATGAACTTCTCCCTGAACGAAGACCAGCGCTCGCTGGTCGCGGCCATCGAACGCCTCTGCGAAGACTTCCCCGCCGACTACTGGCGCGACCACGACGATCGCGCCGTGTTCCCGCACGAATTCCACCGCGCCGTTGCAGAGAGCGGCTGGCTCGGCATCGCGATGCCCGAGGCGCAGGGCGGCGCGGGGCTCGGCATCACCGAGGCGGCGCTGATGATGCGTGCCATCAGCGCGTCGGGTGCGGGCATGTCGGGTGCGTCGTCGGTGCACATGAACATCTTCGGGCTCAACCCGGTGGTGGTGTTCGGCAGCGAGGCGCAGCGCCAGCGCTTCCTGCCGCCACTGATCGCGGGCGCCGAGAAAGCCTGCTTCGCCGTGACCGAGCCCGACGCGGGGCTCGACACCACCAGCCTCAAGACGCAGGCGGTGCGCCAGCCCGGCGGCAGCTACCTGCTGCACGGCCGCAAGATCTGGATCTCGACCGCGCAGGTCGCCGACCGCATGCTCATCCTCACGCGCACCACGCCGATCGACCAGGTGAAGAAGCCCACGCAAGGCCTCACGCTGTTCTACACGGCGCTGGACCGCAGCAAGGTCGAGGTGCGCGAGATCCACAAGCTCGGCCGCGCGGCAGTGGACTCGAACATGCTCTTCATCGACGGGCTCGAAGTGCCGGAGGAAGACCGCATCGGCGAGGAAGGGCGCGGCTTCGAGTACATCCTGCACGGGCTCAACCCCGAGCGCATATTGATCGCTGCGGAAGCCATCGGCATCGGCCGCGCGGCGTTGCGCATCGCCTCGCAGTACGCGCAGGAGCGCATCGTGTTCGGCCGGCCCATTGGGCAGAACCAGGGCGTGGCGCATCCGCTGGCGCGGGCCTGGGCCAACCTCGAGGCGGCCGACCTGATGATGCTCAAGGCCGCCACGCTGTACGACGCGGGCGAGCCCTGCGGCATCGAGGCCAATGCCGCCAAGTACCTCGCGGCCGAGGCGGCGCACGATGCCTGCCAGAACGCGATCCTCACGCTGGGCGGCATGGGCTATGCGAAGGAATACCATGTGGAGCGCCTGCTGCGCGAGAGCTACATTCCGCGCATCGCACCGGTGAGCCCGCAGATGATCCTGAACTTCATCGCGGAGAAGGCACTGGGGCTGCCCAAGTCGTACTGATCGCAATGCCATGAACAACGACGCCATCGTCACCCGCCACCTCGTCATCCGCGGCCTCGTGCAGGGCGTGGGCTATCGCTGGTCGATGGTGCAGGCTGCGCAGCGGCTCGGCGTGCACGGCTGGGTGCGCAACCGCCGCGACGGCAGCTTGGAAGCGCTGGCGATCGGCGAGGCTGGCGCGGTCGAGGCGCTGGTCCGTTGGGCGCAGCAGGGGCCGGACGGCGCGCGCGTGGATGCGGTCGATGTGGACGAGCGCCTCGACGCCGTTGCAGCGGGCGGCATGCCCGGCGGTTTCGAGCAAAGGGGAACCGTCTAGCGCCCGCTTCGGTCTGCGTCCGAGCCCGGGCGCCGTGCGGTTGGCACCATTTGCAACCCCGCAGGCGCGCATTGCTACCTTCCGCGGCCTGTGTGCCCGGCAGGGCATTTCCATGTGTCGGACAATGGCCGACGGTCTTTCATCCTCCCGCGACACAAGAGACATGCCATGAAACTCCCCACCCGCGTCAAGCTCGTCGACGTCGGCCCGCGCGACGGCCTGCAGAACGAAAAGCAGCCCGTCTCGGCCGAAGTCAAGATCGGCCTCGTGCACCGCCTGCAGGACGCGGGCCTGAAGGAGATCGAGGTCACCAGCTTCGTCTCGCCCAAGTGGGTGCCGCAGATGGCCGACAACGCCGAGGTGATGCATGGCATCCAGCGCAAGCCCGGCGTGCGCTACTCGGTGCTCACGCCCAACATGAAGGGCTTCGAGGCCGCCATCGCGGCGCCGCGCGAGGAATGGCCCGACGAGATCGTGGTGTTCGGCGCCGCGAGCGAGGCCTTCAGCCAGAAGAACATCAACTGCTCGATTGCCGAGAGCATCGAGCGCTTCGCCCCCGTGGTGGCCGCGGCGCTGGAGAAGGGCATCCACGTGCGCGGCGCGATGTCGTGCACCGTGGGCTGCCCGTATGAAGGCGAGATCGCGCCGGCCAAGGTCGGCTACCTCGCGCAGCTGATGAAGGGCATTGGCGTGCAGCGCGTGGACGTGGCCGACACCATCGGCGTGGGCACGCCGCGCAAGGTGCAAGGGGCGATGGAGGCCACGCTGGCGCACTTCGATGTGGACGCCATTTCCGGCCACTTTCACGACACCTACGGGCAGGCGCTGGTCAACACGCTGGCGGCGCTCGAGCTGGGCGTGTGGAACTTCCAGTCGTCCTCGGCCGGCCTCGGCGGCTGCCCCTACGCGAAGGGCGCAACGGGCAACGTGGCGACCGAGGACGTGGTCTACATGCTGCACGGCATGGGCATCGAGACCGGCATCGACCTCGACAAGCTGATCGACGCGGGCGTCTACATCAGCGAGGCGCTGGGGCGCGAACCGAACTCGCGCGCTTCGAAGGCGATCCGCACCAAGCGCGCCGACTGAGCGGTTTCGTCTTCTTCAGTGCCCGAAGGCGCGCAGCCCGAGCAGTACGATCACCGCCGCGGCCAGCAGCACCGTCGTGCATTGCCAGAACAGCACCGGCCGGCGCTCGATCAGTGCGGGTGAGCGCGCGCGAAGAAACTCCGGCCCCGGCGCCCTGAGGTCGTGCGCGAATTCGGACACCGCCTCCTGCCGCTTCGCCGCCTGCGGGTGCAGTGCCTTCTGCAGCACGGCATCGACCCACGCGGGCAGGTCGGGACGGAAATGCCGCACCGGCACATAGCGCAGCCGGCCGACATCGGCGGGTGAGCGGATGCGCGACGCCTGCAGCCCGTAAGGCAGCTGGCCGGCGAGCATCTGGTAGGCGATCACCGCCAGCGAGAACAGGTCGGAGCGGGCCGTGCCGCCATGGCCGATGAAGTATTCCGGCGCGGTGTATTGCAGCGTGCCTTCGATGGCGAGCGCCCGGCGCTCGCCGCTGCCGTCGGACAGGCCTGCGACGTGGGTGGCGGCGAGGTCGATGATCTTCACGGTGCCCGTGCGGTCGATCATCACGTTCTCGGGGCGCATGTCCTGGTGCAGCATTTCCTTGCCGTGCAGCGCCTGCAGGCCCCGCGCCAGCTGCTCGACGATGCCGCGCACGCTGTCCAGCGCGGGCCGGGGGTGGTCGACCATCCACTGCGCCAGCGTCTGGCCGTCCACGTACTCCATGGCCACGTACAGGTGGCCGCGCGTGCGCTCGACGGCGCTGGCCTTGAGCACGTGCGGGCTGTCGATGCGCCGCGCCACCCATTCCTCGAGCACGAAGCGGTCGAGGTAGTCGGGGTCGCCGCGCAGGTCGATTGACGGGAGCTTCAGCACCGCCGGCTGGCCGGTGGCCTCGTCGGTGGCCAGGTACACGTGGCTGCGCGCGCTCATGTGGATCTCGCGCACGAGCGTGAAGCCCTCGAAGCGGTCCCTCGGCGCGAGGGCCGGCGGCAGCGCCAGGCCTTCGCGCTGCAGCTGCGCATGCGGCGCGTCGGCTTCGGGAAGCTCGTCGATGCGCAGCAGCTGGACCGTGCTGTCGTCGTCGCTGCCCTTGGCCTGCGCGGCTTGCGCCAGCAGGCGGGCCGCCGCGTCGAAATCGTCCCCGCAGCGGCCGAGCACGTCGTTCACCGTGCCGATGTCGAGATGCGCGTACGCGCCATCGGTGGCCAGCAGGTAGACCTCGCCCGCCTCCGCCTGCCAGCAGCGGTAGTCGATCTCCACATTGGCGCCCGCGCCCAGCGCGCGGCCCAGGTACGACTCGGCCGACGACACGTTGACGCGGTGGTCTTCCGTAAGCTGTTCCAGTGCGCCGGCGTGCAGCCGGTAGATGCGCGCATCGCCGACGTGCAGCAGGTGCGCGTCGCGGCCCTTGAGGATCAACGCGCTGAAGGTGCAGACGTAGCCGCTGTCCTTGTCGAAGCGCGCGTCGCTGCGCATCGTCTGCGCATGCAGCCACGAGTTGGTGGCGTCCAGCACCCTCTGCGCGGAGCGGCGCACCGACCACGCGTCGGAGGTTGCGTAGTAGTCGTCGAGAAAACCCCGCACGGCCGCCGCGCTCGCCACCTGGCTCACGCGGCTGGAGCCGATGCCGTCGGCGAGCGCCACCGCGATGCCCTTGGAGGCGCGCAGCGCTCCCTCGGGCAGCATGGCGCCGTGGAAGTCCTGGTTGACCGGCGATTTGCGCCCTGCCAGCGAATGCTGGCCAAGCGTCACGCGCAATGCCTTGCGCGGCATCCAGGCCGGCTCAGCTGGCGGCGCGCTTGGGCGCCGTCTTGTAGTGCGTGGAGTAGAGCGTCAGCCCGACGAAGGTCAGGCCGCCGACGAGGTTGCCCAGCACCGTGGGCAGCTCGTTCCAGATCAGGTAGTCCATGATCGTGAACTTGCCGCCCAGCATCAGGCCGGTGGGGAACAGGAACATGTTGACGATCGAGTGTTCGAAGCCCATGTAGAAGAAGACCATGACCGGCATCCACATGCCGATCGCCTTGCCCGACACGGTGGTCGACATCATGGCCGCCACCACGCCGGTCGACACCATCCAGTTGCACATCACGGCGCGGATGAACAGCGTGAGCATGCCCGCGGCGCCATGCGCGGAGTAGCCGATGGTGCGACCTTCGCCGATGTGGCCGAGCTTCTCGCCGATGGCGTTGGGCGCCTCGCTGAAGCCGAAGGTGAAGATGACGGCCATGAACACCGCGACCGTCATCGCGCCCGCGAAGTTGCCGGTGAACACCAGTCCCCAGTTGCGCATGACGCCGCCCCAGGTGGCGCCGGGACGCTTGTCGAACACGGCCAGCGGTGCCAGCGTGAACACGCCGGTCAGCAGGTCGAAGCCCAGCAGGTACAGCATGATGAAGCCCACCGGGAACAGCATCGCGCCAACGAGCGCATTGCCGGTGTTCACGGTGATGCTCACGGCAAAGGCCGCCGCCAGCGCGAGGATCGCGCCCGCCATGTACGAGCGGATGAGCGTGTCGCGCGTGGACATCAGCAGCTTGGATTCACCGGCGTCGACCATCTTGGTGACGAACTCGGCGGGGGCTAGATAGGCCATTCTGGTTCCTTGGAAGCGATAAAGACGAAACTGAAAAAAGGGAGACTGGGACCTCAAGCCAGCGCGACGAGCACGCGGCCTTCCTGCACGCGCACGGCATGCGCGCGCACCGAGTGCTCGGGCGCTTCCAGGCATTCGCCGCTGCGCAGGTCGAAGTGGTTCTTGTAGCGCGGCGAAGCCACGACGATGCGCTCGCCCAGGCTGCCGACCAGCCCGCGCGACAGCACGCTGGCCCCCGCCTTCGGGTCGACGTTGTCGATGGCGAACAGCGCCTGCTCATGGCCCACGCTGAAGATCGCGACATGCACGCCGTCGACCAGCGCGCACACGCCGGTGTCGGGCAGGATGTCGGTGGCCGCGCACACCGGGGTCCACTGGAGGTTGTCTTGGGTCATGGGATTTCCTTGGATGTTCTTCAGGCCATCGAGACGTCGGAGGCGGCTTCGCCGCGCTCTTCCGCGCGGGCGGGGCGGATCTGGCCGCGCTCCTGCACGAACACGATGTGCTCGTCCGGCTTCTCGCTGTTGACGAAGGAGCGGAAGCGCTGGCGCGTGACCGGGTCGTTCACCGCGGTCTTCCATTCGCACTGGTAGGTGTCGACGACGCGCTGCATCTGCGTTTCCAGCTCGTCGCCCAGGCCCAGCGTGTCCTGCAGCAGCACGCCCTTGAGGTAGTCGAGGCCGCCCTCGAGGTTCTCGCGCCACGTGCTGGTGCGCTGCAGGCGGTCGGCCGTGCGCACGTAGAACATCAGGAAGCGGTCGATCAGCCGGATCAGCTCGGCCTTGGTGAGGTCGCTCGCGAGCAGTTCGGCATGGCGCGGCTTCATGCCGCCGTTGCCGCACACGTAGAGGTTCCAGCCCTTGTCGGTGGCGATGATGCCGACGTCCTTGCCTTGCGCTTCCGCGCATTCGCGGGTGCAGCCCGACACGCCGAACTTGATCTTGTGCGGCGCGCGCAGGCCCTTGTAGCGGTTCTCCAGTTCCACGGCCAGGCCCACGCTGTCGTCCACGCCGTAGCGGCACCAGGTGGAGCCGACGCAGCTCTTCACCGTGCGCAGCGACTTGCCGTAGGCATGGCCCGACTCGAAGCCGGCCGCGATCAGTTCTTCCCAGATCGCGGGCAGCTGCTCGACGCGCGCACCGAACATGTCCACGCGCGCACCGCCGGTGATCTTGGTGTACAGGCCGTATTTCTTCGCCACCTGCCCCACCGCGATCAGCCCGTCGGGCGTGACCTCGCCGCCCGGCATGCGCGGCACCACCGAGTAGGTGCCGTCCTTCTGGATGTTGCCGAGGAAGTAGTCGTTGCTGTCCTGCAGGCTGGCCAGGTCCTTCTTCAGCACGAACTCGTTCCAGCAGGACGCGAAGATGCTCGCGGCCGTCGGCTTGCAGATGTCGCAGCCCAGGCCCTTGCCGTGCTTTGCCAGCAGGTCGGCGAAGCTGCGGATCTCGCCCACGCGAATCAGGTGGTACAGCTCCTGGCGCGAGTAGGGGAAGTGCTCGCACAGGTGGTTGTTGACCGCCATGCCGCGCTTGGACATCTCCATCTTCATCACCTGCGTGACCAGCGGCACGCAGCCGCCGCAGGTGGCGCCGGCCTTGGTGCAGGCCTTCAGCTCGGCGACGGTGCACGCGCCCTCGCCCACGGCCTCGCAGATCCGGCCCTTGGTGACGCTGTTGCACGAGCAGATCTGCGCGCTGTCGGGCAGCGCATCGACGCCCAGGCCCGGCTTGGCCTTGCCGTCGCTCGACGGCAGGATCAGGAACTCGGGGTCGGCAGGCAGCGCGATGCCGTTGAGCGCCATCTGCAGCAGCGTGCCGTACTCGGTGGCGTCGCCGACCAGCACCGCGCCCAGCAGCTGCTTGCCGTCCTCGCTGACGACGATCTTCTTGTAGATCTGCTTGCGCTCGTCGACGTACTGGTAGGCGCGCGACTTCGGCGTCTTGCCGTGCGCGTCGCCGATGCTCGCCACGTCCACGCCCATCAGCTTGAGCTTGGTGCTCATGTCGGCGCCGGTGAAGGCGGCGTCGTCCTGGCCGGCGATGTGTTTGGCGGCCACGCGGGCCATGTCGTAGCCCGGCGCGACGAGGCCGAAGGTCTGCTCGTTCCACGACGCGCATTCGCCGATCGCGTAGATGTTGCGGTCGCTGGTGCGGCAGTGGCTGTCCACCGCCACGCCGCCGCGCGGGCCGACGGCCAGCACGCTCTGGCGCGCCAGTTCGTCGCGCGGACGGATGCCGGCGGAGAACACGATCATGTCGGTTTCCAGGTGCGTGCCGTCGGCGAACACCATGCGGTGGCGGGCGGTCGCACCGTCGGTGATCTCCACCGTGTTGCGGCCGGTGTGCACGTGCAGGCCCATCGCCTCGATGCTGTTGCGCAGGGCGCGGCCGCCGCCTTCGTCGACCTGCACGGCCATCAGGCGCGGCGCGAACTCCACCACGTGGGTTTCGAGGCCCATGTCGCGCAGCGCCTTGGCGCATTCCAGGCCCAGCAGGCCGCCGCCGACGACCACGCCGCTCTTCGAGCGGGCGCCGCAGGCCTTCATGGCCTCGAGGTCCTCGATGGTGCGGTAGACGAAGCAGTTCGGGCGGTCGCGGCCCGGCACGGCGGGCACGAAGGGGAAGGAGCCCGTCGCAAGCACCAGCTTGTCGTAGTGCACCACTTCGCCGTCGGCCGTGGTGACGGTGTTGTTGCGCCGCTCGATGGCCACCGCCCGCGCGGCCAGGCGCAGCGTGAAGCCGCTGCGCTCGAAGAAGCCCGGCTCGACGAGCGACAGGTCTTCCGCCGTCTTGCCGGCGAAGAACTCGGAGAGGTGAACCCGGTCGTACGCCGGGCGGGGCTCCTCGCAAAGCACGGTGACTTGTGCGTTCGCGACGCCGAGCTCGTGGAGCTGCTCGAGGAACTTGTGGCCGACCATGCCGTGGCCGATGACTGCGATCTTCATTGGGGGTCCTGCACGCAGCCGGCCCTGGAAGCTGCGGCCCGCCGGTCACTGTCTGGGCAGACAGCGGCAGTGGGCCTCCGCGACGGAACGGATGCGAAATTGGGTTGGAGCAGACGAGCTCGCGGCTTGCCGGCCGCCAGCTCGCTTGAACCCCGCCGTCGTTAGCGGAGGCACTGTGAACCGGGGGATGAGCAATATCCATGCCGGATCAAAAAAGCGCCGCGGCCACCCTGGCCGGCCGGTTGCGCACCGAAACCGCCCCGGGCCCGGCGCCGGACGCACGGGCGTCGTGCGCCGTGGCGTCGCGAGGCTCTCCGCATTGGTGCGCCCGGGCGGCGGCGCAGGCTTTTCCGTATGCTCTGGGACCTCGATGAACCCTGAACCTGCTGAACCTGCCATGTGCGGCTCCGAACTCCATTCCCTTCCCGACGGTGTCCAGCGCGTCTCGCGCGTACTCCAGGACGCCGGCCATCCCCATTCGCCGCGCATGCTCGACGACGCCTGCCGCACCGCGCAGCAGGCGGCCGACGCCCTCGGCATCTCGGTCGGCCAGATCGCCAAGAGCATCATCTTCCGACGCAAGAGCGACGAGGCGGCGGTGCTGGTCATCACCTCGGGCGACAAGCGCGTCGACGAGAAGAAGGTCGATGCGCTGGTCGGCAAGACCGGCCGCGCCGACGCCGACTTCGTGAAGGCGCGCACCGGCTTCACCATCGGCGGCGTCTCGCCGGTCGGGCACGTGACCAAGCCCGTGGTGCTGATCGACCGCGAACTGTTCCGCTTCGAGGAGATCTGGGCGGCCGCGGGCCATCCGCATGCGGTGTTCCAGCTGCGCCCGCACGATCTCGAGAAGCTCACCGGCGCGCCGGTGGCGGACGTGGTGTGAACTTCGACGAGGCCGAGACCTTGGCCGAGCGCGCCGTGGCCGTGCAGGCCATGGCCGAAGACGTGCCCTCGCCGTGCTCCTCCGTGTGCCGAATGGACCGCCTCAGCGGCTTCTGCGAAGGGTGTTTGCGCACCATCCCCGAGATCGCCGGCTGGAGCCGGATGGAAGACGAAACGCGGCGCCACGTGTGGCGCGCGATAGAGTTGCGTGCGCGGGCCGGCATCTGGCGCGCTCCCGGAGACAACACCGCATGAAGCACATCGACTTCTATCTCGACTTCATCTCGCCCTACGCGCACCTCGCGTTCGAGCACCTGCCGGAGGCGCTCGAAGGCCTGAGCTGCAGCGTGGCCTACAAGCCCGTGCTGCTGGGGGCGCTGCTCAAGCAGCACGGCCAGCTCGGGCCGGCGGAGATTCCGTCGAAGCGCAGCTGGACCTACCGCCACGTGCTCTGGCTGGGCCACACGAACGGCATCGAGATCGAGATGCCCGCCTCGCACCCTTACAACCCGCTGCCTCACCTGCGGCTGGCGGTGTCGACGAGCGACGACGGCAGCATCAGCCGCCTCGTGGCGGAGACCATCTTCCGCCATGTGTGGCGCGGCGGCGAAGACGCGGGCGACGCCGCGCGCCTTGCCGCGCTCGCCGCGCAGCTGGCGCCGAAGCGCGACGCGAACAGCGACGAGAGCAAGGCCCTGCTCAAGCGCAACACCGACGAGGCCCTGCAGCTCGGCGTGTTCGGCACGCCCGCCTATGTGGTCGACGGCCGCCTGTTCTGGGGCTTCGACGGCCTGCAGATGCTGCGCGCCTACCTGTCGGGCGATGCGTGGTTCGACGGCCCGCAATGGACGTCGGCGGACCAGCGCCCGTCCCTGCTGCGCAGCAGCAAAAACTGAGCGACCCCCGGATTTCTTACAACCTGAAACGCGCCCCACGGGTTTCACCTTAAACCGTAAGCGCCGGTTCAGTTTCGCGCAAGGCTCGGGTCAGTCGCGCCTCCAAGAATGCCTCACGGTCCCGAAACTGTCGGGCGCCGCATGAACGCACACACACAGGAGACGACGCAATGGCAGCCACACTAGATTCACGGGGAGTGCCGCATCCGGCCCCCCGGCCCATGTCCTCGGAGGAGAAGAAGGTCATCTTCGCCTCCTCGCTCGGCACCGTGTTCGAGTGGTACGACTTCTATCTCTACGGTTCGCTCGCCGCGATCATCGCGAAGCAGTTCTTCAGCGGCCTCGATGCGGGCGCGGCCTTCATCTTCGCGCTGCTGGCGTTCGCCGCGGGCTTCCTGGTGCGTCCGTTCGGCGCCATCGTGTTCGGCCGCCTGGGCGACATGATCGGGCGCAAGTACACCTTCCTGGTGACGATCCTGATCATGGGCCTGTCGACCTTCATCGTCGGCCTGCTGCCCAGCTACGCGACCATCGGCGTCGCTGCGCCGGTGATCCTGATCGCGCTGCGCATGCTGCAGGGCCTCGCGCTCGGCGGCGAGTACGGCGGTGCCGCCACCTACGTGGCCGAGCACTCGCCGCACGGCAAGCGCGGCGCCTACACCTCGTGGATCCAGACCACCGCCACGCTCGGCCTGTTCCTGAGCCTGCTGGTGATCCTGGGCGTTCGCGAAGGCATGGGCGAAGCGGTGTTCAACGACTGGGGCTGGCGCATTCCGTTCCTGGTGTCGATCCTGCTGCTCGGCGTGTCGGTGTGGATCCGCCTGTCGCTGTCCGAGTCGCCGGCCTTCCAGAAGATGAAGGCCGAGGGCAAGACCTCGAAGGCGCCGCTGTCCGAATCCTTCGGCCAGTGGAAGAACCTCAAGATCGTGATCCTGGCGCTGGTCGGCCTCACGGCAGGCCAGGCGGTGGTCTGGTATTCGGGCCAGTTCTATGCGCTGTTCTTCCTGACGGCGCAGCTCAAGGTCGATGCGACCACGGCCAACCTGATGATCGCCGCCGCGTTGCTGATCGGCACGCCGTTCTTCGTGGTCTTCGGAACGCTGTCCGACAAGATCGGCCGCAAGCCGATCATCATGGCCGGCTGCCTGTTGGCCGTGGTCACCTACTTCCCGGTCTTCAAGATGCTGACCGAAGCCGCCAACCCCGACCTGGCCCGTGCACAGGCCACGGCCGGCGTCACGGTGACGGCCGACCCGGCGACCTGCTCGTTCCAGGGCAACCCGGTGGCCCGCGAGATCGACTTCAGGAGCTCGTGCGACATCGCCAAGCGCTACCTGGTGCAGAACTCGGTGAGCTATGAGAACGTGGCCGGCGCGCCGGGTTCGAAGGCCGTCGTGAAGATCGGCGACAAGTCGGTCGAGGCGCCCGTCGGCAACGTCGTGAACTCCAAGTTCGACGAGGGCTCCGCCAAGGAAATCGCCGCCTTCAAGAAGAGCGTGGCCGAAGACCTGAAGGTCGCGGGCTACCCGGCCAAGGCCGACCCCGCGAAGATGAACAAGGTGCTGACAGTGCTGCTGCTGTTCTGGCTGGTGCTGTTGGTGACCATGGTCTACGGCCCGATCGCCGCGATGCTGGTGGAACTCTTCCCCACGCGCATCCGCTATACCTCGATGAGCCTGCCGTACCACATCGGCAACGGCTGGTTCGGCGGCCTGCTGCCGACCACCGCTTTCGCCATCGTGGCCTCCACCGGCAACATGTACAACGGCCTCTGGTATCCGATCATCATCGCCGGCGTCACGCTGGTGGTGGGCACGCTCTTCATTCGCGAAACGAAGAACGTGGACATCTACGCCAACGACTGATCGCTGCTCGCGCAGAGGAGGGCGCCATCCGCCCTCCGTTCAACAAAGAGGCTTCATGCCAACCGCATGAAGCCTTTTTCTTGAGCCCCTTGAATCAACCTCGTCAGGAGACAACACCCATGTGGAAACTCGTCGTCGGCTTCATCGTCTTTGCCGCCATCGCTCTGTTCGTGATTTCCAAGGCCGGCGACAAGGTCGACATGTCGGGCGAGAAGCACGGCGGCGACGCGGCGCACGAAACGGCGCCAGCCGCGCCGAAGTAAGAAGGCGCCGCGCGGCGGTCAGCGCTTGAACTTGCCGTCGCTGATGATCGACAGGTCCGCGAAATCGATGCCGCTGTGGTCCTGCGGCGAGTAGCTCACTTCGAGCCCGCCGCCGAGGTCGTAGCCCCGCAGGCTGTCGAGCGCCGCCACGATCTTTGCGCGCGTGGGCTTGGGCCCCGCGCGGCGCAGCGCCTCCACCAGCACCTTCGCCTCGGCGAAGCCTTCGAGCGTGGCCGGCGACAGTTCGGCCTGGCCCTTGGCCTGCGCGAGGGCCAGGGCTTCCTTCACCATCGGCTGGCCGAGTGAGCGCTCGTTCGGGAACACCTGCGTCACGATCACGCCGCGGCTCGCGTCGCCCAGCTGCTTGATGAAGCCCGACGAAGCGTTGTTCGACAGCGTGACCACCTGCGCCGCGGAGCCCGCGGCGCGCAGCGCCTTGATGCCGTCCACCACGGCGACGCCCGAGCCGATCCACACCACGGCCTGTGCATCGGCATCCTTGATGGCCGGCACGATGGACTTGTAGTCGGGCTTCTCGCGGTCGGCCGGAATGGTCACGACCGGCTTGGCCTTGCCCTTGGTGAAGCCGGTCATCGCGCCCTCGAGCGCGTCCGCGCCGAACGAGTCGGTCACATGCACCACCGCGATGCGCGTGAGGCCGATGGTCAGCAGGTGCTGCACCGCCTTCTCGGCCTCGCGCTGGTAGGTGGCGCGCACGTTGAACACGTGCTTCTGCAGCGGCTTGTGCAGCACCATCGCGCCCGTCGAGGGGCCGATGAGCGCCACGTCGTACTTGTCGAGCCACGGGATGATGGCCTGCGAGTGCGGCGTGCCGCGGCTCATGAAGAGCGCCAGCACCTTCTTGTCCTCGATCAGCACGCGGGCGTTCTCGCTGGCGCGCTTGACGTCGAAGGCGTCGTCCATGCGGATCATCTCGATCTTCTCGCCGTGGATGCCACCCTGGGCATTGACCGCATCGATCACCAGCTGGGCGCCGCCGATGGTCTCGTTCACGCCCGCGGCCACCGAGCCGGTCATGCCGGCGGTCTGGCCGATCAGGATCTGCGCCGGAGCTCCGGCCGCCGACAGTGCCAGCAGCGCGGCGGCACACAGCGTGCGCGTCATCTTCTTCATGAAAACGTCTCCTCTCGACATGCTTGGAAGCAATCGAAAACAAATGTGCTATTTGTTTCTAAAAGTGTCTTCGACTCCATCCGGACAAACCCCTGCGAAGCCACCGACCTTGTGAAGTAGTGCACGAACCCGTCATGGGCCACTCCCTAGAATGTTTGCCCCACCCCCCAAGGCACTCATGACACAGGGCTCCATCCGGATTCGCGGCGCGCGCCAGCACAACCTCCAGAACCTCGACCTCGACATCCGCACAGGCGAGATGACCGTGGTCACCGGGCCCAGCGGCTCGGGCAAGTCGAGCCTCGTTTTCGACACCCTCTATGCCGAAGGCCAGCGGCGCTACGTGGAGACCTTCTCCGCCTACGCGCGCCAGTTCCTGGACCGCATGGACAAGCCGGCCGTCGACAAGGTGGAGGGCGTGCCGCCCGCCATCGCCATCGACCAGACCAACCCGGTGCGCTCCTCGCGCTCCACGGTCGGCACCATGACCGAGCTGAACGACCACCTGAAGCTGCTGTTCGCGCGCGCGGCCGACCTGTTCGACCGCGAGACCGCGCTGCCGGTGCGCCACGATTCGCCCGACAGCATCTACGCGCAGATCGTCGAGCGCGCGGCCGCGGCGGGCGATCCGCGCCTCGTGGTCACCTTTCCGGTCGAGCTGCCCGCGAGCACCACGGCCGAGGAAGTGACGCAATGGCTGTCGGCCAGCGGCTTCACGCGCGTGCAGGCCGAGCGCGAGGTGGCCACGCCCACCGGTCCGCGCAAGGTGCTCGACGTGGTGGCCGACCGCTTCCGTGCATCGGGTGCCGAGCGCGCGCGCGTGGTCGAGGCGATCGAGGTGGCGCTCAAGCGCGGCAGCGGGCGCGTCACCGTGCATGCGACCGGTGCCGAAGAGAACGCACCGACCGACGTGTGGAAGTTCTCCACCGGCCTGCACTGCCCCGAGAGCGACATCCGCTACGCCGACCCGATCCCGTCGATGTTCTCGTTCAACTCGGCCGTGGGCGCGTGTGACACCTGCCGCGGCTTCGGCCGCGTGATCGGCGTCGACCTGGGGCTCGTGATTCCGAACGACAAGCTCACGCTGCGCGCCGGCGCGATCAAGACCATCCAGACGCCCGCGTGGAAAGAAGCGCAGGACGACCTCATGCGCCACGCCGAGGCGGCAGGCATTCCGCGCGACACGCCGTGGAACAAGCTCACCGAGGAGCAGAAGCACTGGGTGATCGAGGGCACGCCCAACTACAAGGAAGGCAACTGGAACAAGCAGTGGTACGGCGTGCGGCGCTTCTTCGGCTACCTGGAGAGCAAGGCCTACAAGATGCACATCCGCGTGCTCTTGTCGAAGTACCGCAGCTATACGCAATGCCCGACCTGCAGCGGCGCGCGCCTGAAGCTCGACAGCCTGATCTGGCGCATCGGCAGCAAGGAAGATGCAGACGCGGTGTTGCCGCCCGAGAAGCGATTCATGCCCACGGGGGCGAAATGGACGCGGGCGCAGCTGGAGGCACTGCCGGGGTTGTGCCTGCATGACCTGATGCTGTTGCCGATCGAGCGGCTGCGGCGGTTCTTTGACAGGCAGCAGCCCTCACCCCAACCCTCTCCCGCAAGCGGGAGAGGGGGCAAGACCGAACAGCCGGCCGAGGGGGGCGATTTGCTCCCTCTCCCGCTTGCGGGAGAGGGTAGGGGTGAGGGCGAAACCCAGGCCCTCAAACTCCTCTTCGAAGAAATCACCACCCGCCTGCGCTACCTGCACGACGTCGGCATCGGCTACCTCACGCTCGACCGCCAGAGCCGCACGCTGAGCGGCGGCGAGGTGCAGCGCATCAACCTCACGACCGCGCTCGGCACCTCGCTGGTCAACACGCTGTTCGTGCTCGACGAGCCCAGCATCGGCCTGCATCCGCGCGACATGAACCGCATCACCGAGGCCATGCTGCGCCTGCGCGATGCGGGCAACACGCTGGTCGTGGTCGAGCACGACCCGGCCGTGATGCTCGCGGCCGACCGCGTGATCGACATGGGCCCCGGCCCCGGCGCACGCGGCGGGCAGATCGTGTTCGACGGCACCACCGACCAGCTGCGCGACGCCGACACGCTCACCGGCCAGTACCTGGGCGGGCGCAAGAAGATCGGCATGGGCTTCAAGCGGCTCGTGAGCGAGAACACGCACCGGCTCATCCTGGAAGGTGTGCGCGAGCACAACCTGAAGAACGTCACGGTCGAGTTCCCGCTCGCGCGGCTGGTGTGCGTCACCGGTGTCAGCGGCTCGGGCAAGTCGACGCTGATCCAGGACGTGCTGGCGCCTGCACTGATGCGCCACTTCGGCAAGGCCACGGAAACGCCCGGCGCGCACGACCGCTTGCTTGGCGCCGATCACCTCGGCGACGTGGTCTTCGTCGACCAGTCGCCGATCGGCAAGACCGCGCGTTCCAACCCCGCGAGCTACGTAGGCGCCTGGGACGCGATCCGCGAGATCTTCGCGACGGCCACGCTGTCGCGCCAGCGCGGCTACACCGCGAGCAAGTTCAGCTTCAACTCCGGCGACGGGCGCTGCCCGACCTGCGGCGGCTCGGGCTTCGAGCACGTCGAGATGCAGTTCCTGTCCGACGTCTACTTGCGCTGCCCCGACTGCGACGGCAAGCGCTACCGCCCCGAGATCCTCGAAGTGCGCGTGGAGCGCAAGGGCAAGAGCTACAACGTGGCCGACGTGCTCGACCTCACCGTGGCCGAAGCGGCGGCAGTGTTCGAGGCCGACCGCGACGTGCTGCGCGTGCTGCAGCCGATCTCCGACGTGGGCCTGGACTACGTCAAGCTCGGCCAGCCCGTGCCGACGCTCTCCGGCGGCGAGGCGCAGCGCCTGAAGCTCGCGGGCTTCCTGGCAGAGGCGGCGAAGAGCGCGACCGCGAGCAAGCAGTCGGTGGCGCGCCGGGGCACGCTGTTCCTGTTCGACGAGCCGACCACCGGCCTGCACTTCGACGACATCGCGCGCCTGATGCGCGCGCTGCGCAAGCTGCTCGACGCCGGCCATTCGCTGATCGTGATCGAGCACAACCTCGACGTGATCCGCGCCAGCGACTGGTGCATCGACCTTGGCCCCGAAGGCGGTGAGGGCGGCGGCATGGTGGTGGCCCAAGGCACGCCCGAGCAGTTGCGCGAGAACCGCGCCTCGTTCACCGGCGCCGCGCTCGCCGACTACGAACTCGCGATCGGCCCCGATGCCTACAAGGTGGCCGAGCGCGCAGCGCGCCGCTACATCGCCAACGCGAAGAAGGCGCCGGGCGCCGATGCGGTGCAGATCGTCAATGCGCGCGAGCACAACCTGAAGAACCTCAGCGTCGACATTCCGCGCGGCAAGTTCAGCGTGGTGACTGGCGTGAGCGGTTCGGGCAAGTCGACGCTCGCCTTCGACATCCTGTTCAACGAAGGGCAGCGCCGATACCTTGAATCGCTCAACGCCTATGCGCGCAGCATCGTGCAGCCGGCGGGCCGGCCCGAGGTGGACGCGGTCTACGGCATTCCGCCGACCGTGGCCATCGAGCAGCGCCTGTCGCGCGGTGGCCGCAAGAGCACGGTGGGCACCACCACCGAGGTCTGGCACTTCCTGCGCCTGCTGTACGTGAAGCTGGGCATCCAGCACTGCATCCACGACGGCGCCGCGGTGCAGCCGCAGACGCCCGACAGCATCGCCGCGCAGCTGATGCGCAACTTCAAGGGCCAGCACATCGGCCTGCTCGCGCCGCTGGTGAGCAACCGCAAGGGCGTGTACACCGAGCTGGCCGACTGGGCACGGCCGCGCGGGTTCACGCACCTGCGCGTGGACGGCGACTTCCTGCCGACGACAGGATTCCCGCGCATCGACCGCTTCAAGGAGCACAGCATCGAACTGCCGGTGGCCAGCCTCGACGTGCTGCCCGCGAAGGAAACCGAACTGCGCGAGGCGCTTGCAAAGGCGCTCGAACACGGCAAGGGTGTGGTGCATGTGCTGAGCGAACTCGACGGACTCAAGGCCGCGATGATGGCCGGCGTGTCGGCCTCGGGCATCGGCCGTGTGAACGTGTTTTCCACGCTGCGCGCCTGCCCCGTGTGCAGCACCAGCTACGCCGAGCTCGACCCGCGCCTGTTCAGCTACAACAGCAAGCATGGCTGGTGCCCCGACTGCGTGGGCACTGGCGTCAAGCTCAGCAAGGACCAGCGCAAGGTCTTCGACGATTCCATCCGCGACGACGACAACAAGGGCCGCGAACAGACCTTCGCCGAGCCCGAGGTGGAAGACCTGGCCGACACCGCCTGCCCGACCTGTGAGGGCACGCGCCTGAACGCCACGGCGCGCGCCGTGAGCTTCGGCGCATCGCCGGCCGACGGCCTGAGCGGCATCGGCATCACCGAGCTTGCGCGCATGAGCGTGACCGAGGTGCGGCAATGGTTCGAAGGGCTGGCGCTCGCGGGCCGTGAAGCCGAGATCGCGCGCGACCTCGTGCCCGAGATCAGGAGCCGTCTGGAGTTTCTGGAAGAGGTGGGCCTGGGCTATCTCACGCTCGACCGCGGTGCGCCCACGCTCTCCGGCGGCGAAGCGCAGCGCATCCGCCTGGCGGCGCAGCTCGGCAGCAATCTCCAGGGCGTGTGTTACGTACTCGACGAGCCGACCATCGGCCTGCACGCGCGCGACAACCAGATCCTGCTCGACGCGCTGCACAAGCTCGGCGACAAGGGCAACACGCTGGTGGTGGTGGAGCACGACGAGGACACCATCCGCCGCGCCGACCACATCATCGACATCGGCCCGAGCGCGGGCAAGCGCGGCGGGCGGCTGGTGGCCGAGGGGACGGTGGCCGACATTCAGCAGGCGAGCGATTCGCAGACCGGGCGCTACCTGCGCGATGCGATCAAGCATCCGCTGCACGAGCGGCGCCTGGTTCCATCGCCCGACCCGAAGGCCGAAGAGAGCGGCCAATGGCTCACCGTGCACGGCGCCGACCTGCACAACCTGCAGGACGTGACGGCCACGCTGCCGTTGCACCGCCTCGTGGTGGTCACCGGCGTCAGCGGCTCGGGCAAGTCGACGCTCGCGCGCGACGTGCTGCTCGCCAACGTGCAGGGCATCGTGGTGCAGCGCATGACCAAGGCGGGCCGCGACGCCGATGCGGCGGGCAAGCGCCCGGCCTGGGCCGGCTGCAACAGCGTCGAGGGTTACGAGACCATCGACCGCGTGCTCGAGGTCGACCAGACCCCCATCGGCAAGACGCCGCGCAGCTGCCCGGCCACCTACATCGGCTTCTGGGACACCATCCGCAAGCTCTTCGCCGACACGCTCGAAGCGAAGGCGCGCGGCTACGGCCCGGCGCGCTTCAGCTTCAACACCGGCGAAGGCCGCTGTCCAGGCTGCGAGGGCGCAGGTGTGCGCACCATCGAGATGAGCTTCCTGCCCGACGTGAAGGTGCCCTGCGAGGTGTGCCACGGCGCGCGCTTCAACCCGGAGACGCTGGCCGTGAGCTGGCGCGGCAAGAGCATCGGCGACGTGCTGAAGATGGAAGTCGACGAGGCCGTCGAGTTCTTCGCGAGCATGCCCAACATCGCGCATCCGCTGCAGCTGCTGAAGGACGTGGGGCTCGGCTACCTCACGCTGGGCCAGCCCTCGCCCACGCTGTCGGGCGGCGAGGCGCAGCGCATCAAGCTGGTGACCGAGCTCAGCAAGGTGCGCGACGACATCACCCGCCGCGGCCAGAAGGCGCCGCACACGCTGTACGTGCTCGACGAGCCGACCGTGGGCCTGCACATGGCCGACGTCGAGAAGCTGATCCACGTGCTGCACCGGCTGGTGAACGGCGGCCACAGCGTGGTGGTGATCGAGCACGACCTCGACCTGATCGCCGAGGCCGACTGGATCCTCGACCTCGGGCCCGAAGGCGGCAACGCCGGCGGGCGCATCGTCGCGGCGGCGCCGCCCGAAGAGGTGGTGCGGCTCGGCACGCACACCGGGGTGGCCCTGGCGCCGGTGCTGGCGCGATAGGGCAGGGCGGGGCCTGCCCCCGCCCTCCTCTCTTCCTACTTCTGGATGTCGCCCAGGCAGAGGTACTTGATCTCCACGTAGTCGTCCATGCCGTGGTGCGAGCCCTCGCGGCCCAGGCCCGACTGCTTCACGCCGCCGAACGGCACATGCTCGGTGGCGATCACGCCGGCGTTGATGCCGACCATGCCGTATTCCAGCGCTTCCGCCACGCGGAAGATCCGGCCCACGTCGCGGGTGTAGAAGTAGCTCGCGAGGCCGAACTCGGTGTTGTTCGCCGCGTCGATGCCGTCCTGCTCGGTCTTGAAGCGGAACACGGGCGCGAAGGGGCCGAAGGTTTCTTCGCGCGCGCACAGCATGTCGGAAGTGGCTTCGGCAACGACGGTCGGCTCGAAGAACTGGCCCTGCATCCGGTGGCCGCCCGCGAGCACCTTGCCGCCCTTGGCGACGGCATCGTCGACGTGGCGCTGCACCTTGTCGAGGGCCGCATCCTCGATCAGCGGGCCCTGCACCACGCCGTCCTCGAAGCCGTTGCCGACCTTGAGCGCCTTGACCTTGGCCGCGAATTTCTCGACGAAGGCGTCGTAGATGCCGTCCTGCACATACAGCCGGTTCGCGCACACGCAGGTCTGGCCGGCATTGCGGTACTTGCTGGCCATGGCGCCCTCGACCGCAGAGTCCACGTCCGCATCGTCGAACACCAGGAAGGGCGCGTTGCCGCCCAGTTCGAGCGACAGCTTCTTGACCGTCGGCGCGCACTGGCTCATCAGGATGCGGCCCACCTCGGTGGAGCCGGTGAAGCTCAGGTGGCGCACGACGTCGCTCTCGCACAGTGCCTTGCCGATCGCGATGCTGTTCTGGCTGTCGGCTGTGAGCACGTTGAGCACGCCCGGCGGAATGCCCGCGCGCATAGCCAGTTCGGCCGCAGCCAGTGCGGTGAGCGGCGTGAGTTCGGCCGGCTTGATGACCACCGTGCAGCCTGCGGCCAGCGCCGGTGCCACCTTGCGGGTGATCATCGCGAGCGGAAAATTCCACGGCGTGATGGCCGCGCACACGCCGATGGCCTGCTTCATCACCAGCAGGCGGCGGTTGTTGTCGAACTGCGGCAGCACCTCGCCGTTCACGCGCTTGGCCTCTTCGGCGAACCACTCGACGAAGCTCGCGGCGTAGGCGACCTCGCCCTTGGCCTCGGCGAAGGGCTTGCCCTGCTCGGCGGTCATGAGGCGGCCGAGGTCTTCGGTGTTGGCGGTCAGCAGGTCGAACCATTTGCGCAGCACGATGCTGCGCTCCTTGCCGGTCTTGCCGCGCCAAGCGGCGAGCGCCTTGTCGGCCGCGGCAATGGCGAGCTCGGCGTCCGCGCGCGTGAGGTTGGCCACGTCGACCAGCTTCAGTCCGGTGGCGGGGTCGTTCACGTCGAAGCGGGCCGCGCCCTTTGCCCACTCGCCCGCGATCAGGGCGTCGGTCTTGAGCAGGGTCGGGTCGTTCAGCAGTGCGAGGGGGGATGTTTTCATGTTCATGGTTGTCTACGTTCTATTTGGGTTGAAGTGAGGTTGGAGGTGCGATCACGCCGACGGGGTACCTTGCTCCGCGAATGTCCTCCGGCCTGCGGCCTCCCCCTTTATTTCGCTGCGCAAGGCACCCCATCGGCGTGATCGTGTTCGGAGCGGTCGTTGATCGGCTGTACACCAGCAGCGCGTCCAGTGCGCAGGGCACCGGGTACTCCCCGCAGCGAAATAAAGGAGGAGGCCGAAGGCCGGGGGACATTCGCGGAGGGGAGTACCCGGTGTCCTGTGCACGCCCCCCGAACAGTCCCTCACCGAAACGGCACCCCCGGAAGCACACACAGCATTTCATAAAGCAGATTGGCCCCGAGCAGCGCAGTGTTCCCACTGATGTCATAGGGCGGACTGACCTCCACCAGATCGGCGCCCACCACGTTCAGGCCACGGCAGCCGCGCACGATCTCCAATGCCTGCGGCACGGTGAGCCCGCCGATCTCGGGCGTACCGGTGCCGCCGGCAAACGAAGGATCGATGCCGTCGATGTCGAAGCTGATGTAGACCGGCTGCGTCGGCCCGATGCGCTCGCGCACCTGCGCCATCAGCGGCGCGAGCGACTGGTACCAGACCTCGTGCGCCTGCACCACCGTGAAGCCTTGCTCGCGCGGCCAGTCGAAATCGTCCGCTGCGTAGCCGGTGCCGCGCAGGCCGATCTGCCAGACCTTGTCGCAGGCCAGCAGGCCCTCCTCGACGGCGCGACGGAACGGTGTGCCGTGCGCGATGCGCTCACCGAACATGTCGTCGTTCACGTCCGCATGCGCATCGACGTGCACCAGCGCGACCGGGCCGTGCTTGCGCGCCACCGCGCGCAGGATCGGCAGCGCGATGGTGTGGTCGCCGCCCAGCGTCAGTGGCGCGCAGCCGGCGGCCAGCACCGAGTCGTAGAAGGTCGAAATGATGTCGAGCGATTTGTCGAGCGAATAGGTGTTGATCGGCACGTCGCCCAGGTCGGCCACGTTCAGCTTGTCGAAAGGCGCCGCGCCGGTGGCCATGTTGTAGGGCCGCAGCAGCGCCGATTCGGCGCGGATCTGGCGCGGCCCGAAGCGTGCACCCGGGCGGTTGGAAGTGCCGATGTCCAGCGGCACGCCGATGAACGCCGCGTCCAGCCCCTCCGGCGAGGTTGCGGCCGGCAGCCGCATCATCGTGCCAGGGCCGGCGAAGCGCGGCATCGTGTTGCCGCCGAGCGGCTGGTTCGGTGTCGTGGTGATCGGCATGGCGTATGGGTTCAGCGCCGCCGCCCGCGCAGCCATTCGAGCGCGAGCAGCAGCGTGGTGGTGAAGATGATCAGCAGCGTCGCCACGGCGGCGATGGTGGGCGAGATGTTCTCGCGGATGCCCGTGAACATCTGGCGCGGCAGCGTGACCTGGTCGGGCCCCGCGAGGAACAGCGTGACCACCACTTCGTCGAATGAGGTGGCGAAGGCGAACAGCGCGCCCGAGATCACGCCCGGCGCAATCACCGGCAGCGTGACGCGCATGAAGGTCCGCAACGGCGTCTCGCCCAGGCTCAGCGATGCGCGCACCAGGTTCTGGTTGAAGCCGGCCAGCGTGGCGAGCACCGTGGTCAGCACGAAAGGTGCGCCCAGCGCCGCGTGCACCACGATCAGCCCGAAGTAGGTGTCGGCCAGCCCGATGGGTGCGAAGTAGAGGTACGTGGCGACGCCCACCACCACGATCGGCACCACCATCGGCGAGATCAGCACGCTCATGAGCAGGCCCTTGAAGGCGAAGCTCGTGCGCGACAGGCCCACCGCCGCCAGCGTGCCCAGCACGGTGGCCAGCACCGTGGCGGCCGGCGCGACGATGAAGCTGTTGCGCGCCGCGCGCGCCCACTCGGGCGACTCGAAGAGGTTGCGATACCACCGCAGCGACCAGCCCGGGATCGGGTAGGCCAGAAACGAGCTGTCGGAGAACGACAGCGGAATCACCACCAGGATCGGCGCCAGCAGGAAGGCCAGCACCGCGACGCAGCCGGCGCGCACCAGCCACCAGCCGAGCTTGTCGGCGAAGGTGGCATAGGCCGGGAATTGGGGAAGCTTGAACATGCTTGTCTGTCTTTCGTGCCGCTCATCCGAGGCTCAGCTCGGCCTTGCCGATGCGGCGGTAGACGGCGTACAGCAGCAGCGTGGCGACCAGCAGCACGGCGCCCAGCGCGCAGGCCATGCCCCAGTTGATTTCCACGTTGGTGTAGCGCGCGATGTAGTAGCTCAGCATCTGGTCGTCCGCGCCGCCGAGCAGCGCCGGCGTCACGTAGTAGCCGATCGCCAGGATGAAGACCAGCAGCGCGCCGGCTCCGATGCCTGGATAGGTCTGCGGCACGTACACGCGGAAGAAGGCCGCCAGCGGCGAGCTGCCCAGCGAGACGGCCGCGCGCAGGTAGGTGGGCGGCACGCTCTTCATCACGCTGTAGAGCGGCAGGATCATGAAGGGCAGCAGGATGTGCACCATCGCGATGATCACGCCGGTGCGGTTGAACAGCAGCGCCAGCGGATGGTCGGTCAGGCCGATGCCCATGAGGCCGCGGTTGACCAGCCCTTCGGATTGCAGCAGCACGATCCACGCCGCCACGCGCACCAGGATGGAAGTCCAGAACGGCACCAGCACCAGGATCATCAGCACGTTGGCCTTGCGCGCCGGCAGCGTCGACAGCCACCAGGCCAGCGGATAGGCCAGCAGCAGGCAGAAGAAGGTGACCACGGCACTGATCTGGAAGGTGCGCAGCAGGATGCCCGCAAAGGCGCGCTGGTCGGCGGGCATGCGCTCCACCTCGCCGGCCACGTCGCGCCGCAGGTCGACCGAGGCTAAGAGGTAGTCGGGCGTCCAGCGGGAGCCGTTCTTGGCGATTGCCTGCCAGTACGGCGCCTCGCCCCAGCGCGGGTCGAGCTCCAGCATGCGCGCCTTGACTTCTTCCGGCGTGCCGGTGATCGGCAGCGCCCGGAAGGTGCCCATCACCAGCGAGCGGGCGCCTGCGATCTCGGTGTTGAGGCGGCGCGCCAGGGCGCCGGCGTCGGAGCTGTCGGGCAGCTGGCCGAGGTCGGCCGCGATGGCGGCATAGGCCGCCGGCGCGGGCGCCTCCTTGCGGTTCCAGCCGTCGAGCGCACGCACGGTGCGCGGCAGCGCATTGGCCACCTCGGGGTTCTCGACCGCGCGCTGCAGCAGCGCCACGATGGGCACCAGCAAGGTCAGCAGCAGGAACACCAGCAGCGGCACCGTGAGCGCAAAGGCGCGCCATTTGCGGCGGGCCTCGGCGCGCGCCAGCGCACGCCGAAGCTCGCCGGGCGGAGCCTGCATCGAAACCTGGGGGACAGACGTTGCCGCGTGCATGGCCTTTTTCGCGCCGCTCGTTTACTGCGTGGCCCAGGAGGCGAAGCGCTTCTCGAGCGCCTCGCCCTGATCGGCCCAGAAGCTGACGCTGAACTGCAGCGCATCCTTGGCGTTGGCCGCCGAGGTCGGCAGGTCGGCCAGCACCTTGGGGCTGAGCGAGGCCAGCGCCTTGGTGTTGGTGGGGCCGTAGGCGATGCTCTGGGCATAGACCGCCTGGTTGGCCGGCTGCATCGTGAACTGGATGTACTTCAGCGAGGCTTCCTTGTTCGGCGCGCCCTTCGGGATCACCAGGTAGTCGAGGTCGTAGATGCCACCCGGCCAGTAGATCTTGAGGTCGCGGCCTTCGCGGTTGGCCGCGTCGATGCGGCCGTTGTACACCGTGGTCAGCACCACGTCGCCGGCCACCAGGAACTGCGGCGGCTGCGCACCGGCTTCCCACCACTGGATATTCGGCTTGAGTTCGGTGAGCTTCTTGAACGCGCGGTCGGCGCCTTCCTTGGTGGCGAGCACCTTGTAGACATCGGCCGGCTTCACGCCGTCGGCCATGAGCGCGAACTCGAGGTTGTAGCGCGCACCCTTGCGCATGCCGCGCTTGCCGGGGATCTTCTTCACGTCCCAGAAGTCGGCCCAGCTGGTGGGCGCGGTCTTGAGCTTCTCGCCGTTGTAGGCCATCACGGTCGACCACACGAACAGGCCCACGCCGCAGTCGGTGACGGCGGCCGGCAGGAAGTCGGCCTTGTTGCCAATCTTGGAGTAGTCGAGCTTCTCGAACAGGCCCTCGTCGCAGCCGCGCACCGCGTCGGGCGATTCGACCTCGACGACGTCCCAGGTGACCTTCTTCGTCTCGACCATGGCCTTGATCTTGGCCTGTTCGCCGTTGTATTCGACCGGGATGATCTTGGTGCCGGTCTTCTCGTAGGGCTCGTAGTAGGCCTTCTTCTGGGCATTGGCGTTGGCGCCGCCGAAGTTGACCACGGTGAGCTGCTGCTGGGCGAGGGCCGGCAGCGCGAAGCTGGCGGCGACGATGCAGGCGAGGAATGTCTTTTTCATGATGGAAATCTTCCTGGGTGATGAAAGGAAACGAGGAAACAACAACGGACCGGGATCAGGGGGCGTAGATGCGCGCATGCGCGGTGGGGAATTCGAGCACCACCGCTTCGCCGGCCCGCGGCGCAGCGGCGCCGTCGAGGCCGTCCAGCGGCAGCTTCACGGTGGCTTCGGTCTGGCCGCCGCCGACGCTGCACAAGAGCCGCAGGTGGTCGCCGTAGTAGATGACGCGTGCCACCTCGGCGGCGAGCATGTTGGTGCCCTGCGTCTCCGGGCGGCGGTGCAGCACCACGCGTTCGGGGCGGATGCAGGCCTCCACGGCCGCACCCGCGGCCGCGCCGCCGACGTTGAGCCCGCGCAGCACGCGGCCGTCGGGCAGCTTCATCTCGGCGTGCTCGCCGCCGCGGTCCAGCTGGCCCTTGAGCACGGTGCTGTCGCCGACGAAGCCGGCCACGAAGCGGTTGGATGGCGTCTCGTAGAGCCTGTCGACCGTGTCCAGCTGCTGGATCACGCCTTCGTTGAACACCGCCACGCGGTCGCTCATGGTGAGCGCCTCGCCCTGGTCGTGCGTCACGTAGACGAAGGTCACGCCGAGCTGGCGGTGCAGGTCCTTGAGCTCGAGCTGCATGTGCTCGCGCAGCTGCTTGTCGAGCGCACCGAGCGGCTCGTCCATCAGCACCAGCTGCGGCTCGAACACCAGGGCGCGCGCCAGCGCCACACGCTGCTGCTGGCCGCCCGAGAGCTGGCCGGGCAGGCGGTCGGTCATGCCGCGCAGCTGCACCATGTCGAGCGCGCGCTGCACGCGGCGCTGCTGCTCGTCTTTCGAAACCTTGCGCACGGTGAGCGGATAGGCCACGTTCTGGCCCACGCTCAGGTGAGGAAACAGCGCGTAGTTCTGGAAGACCATGCCGAAGTTGCGCTTGTGCGGCGGCGTGCGGGTGATCGGCTTGCCGTCGAGCAGGATCTCGCCCGAGGTCGGCGACTCGAAGCCCGCCAGCATCATCAGCGTGGTGGTCTTGCCCGACCCCGAAGGCCCGAGCAGGCTCAGGAACTCGCCGCGGTGGATGTCCAGGTCGAGCTGGCGCACCACCAGGTGTTCGCCGTCGTAGGTCTTCTGGACGCGCTGGAAGCGCACCAAGGGTTCTGCTGTCATGGAGGATTCCGGGAAAGGATCGGTCGATCAGCGCAGCGCGGCGAAGCTGTCCGCGAGAAGCGCCAGGCCTTCGTCCACAAGCAAGTCGGATGCCGTGAGCGGCACCAGTACACGAATTACATTGCCGTAGGTGCCGCATGACAGCAGGATTAACCCGCGCCGCGCCGCCTCCGCGACCACCTGGCGGGTCAGTGCGGCATCGGGCCGCGCGGTGTCGCCCTCTTCGAACAGCTCGATGGCCACCATGGCGCCGAGCCCGCGCACGTCGCCGATGGCCGGCTCGCCGGCCGCGATGCGGCGCAGGCCGGCCGTGAGCCGTTCGCCCAGCGCCCGGCTGCGCGCGAGCAGCTGCTCGTCGTCGAACACTTTCAGCACCGCGAGCGCTGCGGCGCAGCCGATGGGGCTGCCGGCATAGGTGCCGCCCAGGCCGCCGGGCGCGGGAGCGTCCATCACCTCGGCGCGGCCCACCACGCCGGAGATCGGGAAGCCGCCCGCCATCGACTTGGCGGTGGTGATCAGGTCGGGCGCGACGGGCCACTGCTCGCTGGCGAACCAGGTGCCGGTGCGGCCGGCGCCGGTCTGCACCTCGTCGGCAATGATCAGGATGCCGTGGCGGTCCGCCAGCGCGCGCAGGCCTTCGATGAAGTCGTTGGGCGCCACGTAGAAACCGCCCTCGCCCTGCACCGGCTCCAGGATGAAGGCCGCCACGCGTTCGGGCTCGATATCGTTCTTGAACAGCAGCTCGACCGAGTGCAGGGCATCGTCCACGCTCACGCCGTGCAGCGCGTTCGGGTACAGCGCATGGAACACCTCGCCCGGGAAGGGGCCGAAGCCGATCTTGTAGGGAGCCACCTTGCCGGTCAGGCCGAGCGTCATCATCGTGCGGCCGTGGTAGCCGCCGGTGAAGGCGATGACGCCGGGGCGCCGCGTGTGGGCGCGGGCGATCTTGACCGCGTTCTCCACCGCCTCGGCACCGGTGCTCAGGAAGATCGACTTCTTCGCGAACGCGCCGGGCGCCAGCGCGTTCAGGCGCTCGGCCAGCTCCACGTAGGGCTCGTAGGCCACCACCTGGAAGCAGGTGTGCGAATAGAGATCGACCTGCGCCTTCACGGCGGCACTGATCTCCGGGTGGCAGTGGCCGGTGTTGAGCACCGCGATGCCGCCGGCGAAGTCGATGTAGCGGCGGCCCTCGACGTCCCACAGTTCAGCGTTGGCGGCGCGGCTGACGAAGATTTCATGGGCCTGGCCGACGCCGCGGGCGACGGCCGCGCTGCGGCGGGCCATGAGGGCGGCATTGCTGAGATGGGGTTCGCGTTGCATGGTACGACCTGTGCTTTGAAGGAGGAATGCCGGCACTCTAGGTCGCGCGAATCGATCCAGCCATGTACACCGGAAGTGATCGCCCGGAAGACTGTACTGGTCTTGTATCCTGTACATACTTTCCTCAATATGGTGCAGCCCGGACTGCCGGAGACGCCCCCCGATGCTCATTCTTCGTCCCGAACAGCCGACGCCGCTGGTAAGCCAGATCGTGGAAGGGCTGCGCGGACTGATCGGCTCCCAGAAGCTCAAGGCCGACAGCAAGCTGCCGTCGATCCGCGCCTTTGCCGCGGCGCACGGCGTCAGTGTTTTCACGGTGGTCGAGGCCTACGACCGGCTGGTGGCGCAGGGCCTGCTGGTCTCGCGCGCCAACGCCGGTTTCTTCGTCAAGCGGCGCAGCGACGAGAGCGCCGCCGGTGCGGCCAGCACGCCCCGCCCGGACCCGCGCTTCGACGCCCGCTGGTATCTGCAGCAGATCTTCGAGAACCGCAACCTGCCGCTCAAGCCCGGCTGCGGCTGGCTGCCGCACGACTGGCTGTTCGAGGACGGCATGCGCCGCAGCCTGCGCCACCTCGCCTCCGAAGGCACCGACATCGGCGGCTACGGCCTGCCCTTCGGCCACATGGCGCTGCGCATGGCGACGGCCGAGGCGCTGTCGGAGCAGCAGATCGTGGTCGATGCCGCCCAGGTCCTGCTGACCCAGGGTTCCAGTCAGGCGCTGGACCTGGTCGCGCGCCGGCTGCTCAAGCCGGGCGATGCGGTGCTGGTGGACGACCCGGGCTATCCGAACCTGATGTTCATGCTGCGCTTCCTGGGCGTGGAGATCATCGGCGTGCCGCGCATCCCTTCGGGCTACGACATGCCCGCGCTCGAGGCGCTGCTCGCGCAGCACCGGCCCAAGGCCTTCTTCACCCAGCCCCGGCTGCAGAGCCCGACCTGCTCGATGGCCTCGCTGCCGCAGCTGGTGCAACTGCTGCAGCTGGCCCAGGCGCACGACTTCACGCTGGTCGAGAACGACATCTACGCCGAGATGGACGCGTCGATGCGCCCCTCGCTCGCCAGCCTGGGGCAGCTGCGCCGCGTGGTCTACGTGGGCAGCTATTCGAAGACCATCTCGCCGAACATCCGTGTCGGCTACGTGGTCGCGCAGCCGGAGCTGCTCGACGAGCTGGCGCAGCTCAAGATGGTCTCGGGCCTCACGTCGTCCGACATCACCGAGCGCCTGGCCTTCGGCACCGTGACCGACGGCCGCTGGCGCAAGCATCTCAAGGCGCTGCGCGAGGCGCTCGCGCAGGCGCATGGCAGTGTCGCGCGGCGGCTGAGCGGACTGGGCTTCGAGCTGTTCCATGAGCCTGCGGCCGGCATGTACCTGTGGGCCCGGCACCCCGACATTGCCGACAGCTCCGAGCTCTCGCGGCGCGCCGCGGCCGAGGGAATCATGCTCGGCCCGGGCCAGCTGTTCCTGGTCAACCCGCATCCCACCGGCTGGCTGCGCTTCAACGTGGCCTTCAGCGAGGACGAGCGTCTCTGGCGCTTCCTGGAGCGCAGCATCGAAGAACAGCGCAGGTACGACTGACGTTGCTCGCAATGCCGCGCAAGCAGGCGCACAATGGCTTCAACCCTTGGCGCAGGCGCATCCTGAACCAGCCATGGTGGAGTAAACATGTGAGGGGATGAAGCGCCGCGACAGGGCTACGCAAGGAGCCATGTCATGACCCGCTTCATCGATGTTCACAGCCTGGTCCGCCTGGTGGACGAGACCGGCGTTCCGCAGTTCCTCACGGCCCTGGCCGACGCGCTGCGCGACGACTTCCTGCGGTGGCGTGAGTTCGACAAGAAGGCGCGCGTGGCCAGCCATTCGCACCTCGGCGTGATCGAACTCATGCCGGTGGCCGACGACGGCGCCTATGCCTTCAAGTACGTCAACGGGCATCCGAACAACACCCAGCTCGGGCTGCCGACCGTCATGGCTTTCGGTGTGCTGGCGGAAGTCGATACGGGCTACCCGGTGCTGCTTTCGGAACTCACGCTCACCACCGCATTGCGCACGGCCGCAACTTCGGCGATGGCGGCCATGGCACTGGCGCGACCCGGTTCGCGCAGCCTCGCGCTGATCGGCAACGGCTCGCAGAGCGAGTTCCAGGCGCTGGCCTTCCATGCGCTGCTGGGCATCGAGCAAGTGCGCGTGTACGACACCGACCCGCACGCCACCGACAAGCTGGTGCGCCACCTGTCGGTGTGCACGCCGCTGGACATCGTGCGCGCCCGCTGCGTGGCGGATGCCGTGCGCGGCGCCGACATCGTCACCACCGTCACCGCCTGCCAGGGGCGCGCGACCGTGCTCACGCCCGAGATGATCGAGCCGGGCATGCACATCAATGCGGTGGGCGGCGATTCGCCCGGCAAGACCGAGCTGCACCCCGACGTGCTGCACAAGGCGCGCGTGTTCGTCGAGTACGAGCCGCAGACCCGCGTGGAGGGCGAGATCCAGCAGGTGGGGGCCGACTTTCCGGTGCACGAGCTGTGGCGCGTGCTGCTCGGCGAAGTGCCCGGCCGCGAAACTCCCGAGCAGGTCACGCTGTTCGACTCGGTCGGCTTCGCGCTGGAAGACTACACGGCGCTGCGCTACATACAGCGCATTGCGACCGAACGCGGCGTCGGCCAGCAGATCGCGCTGGTGCCCGAGCTCGACGACCCGAAGGACCTGTTCGGCCTCACGGCCTCGGGTCGGCGCCGTACAGTGCTGCGGCGTGCGGCATGATGGCGGCATGCTCACGATCTACAACGACCAGCACGTTCTTCACCATGGCAAAGTCGAAATGTTCCGCGGCGAACTCGTGCCGTGCTTCGAGGTTCCGGCCCGCGTCGACCATGTGAAACACGAGCTGGAGCGCCGCCGCCTCGGCGCGCTGCAGGCGCCCGATGCCTTCGACGAGGCGCTGCTGGCGAAGGTGCATGCGCCGCGCTACCTGGACTTCATTGCGCATGCGTGGGATGAGTGGGTGGCGCTCGACCCGTCCAACGTGTCGCGCGATGCGCTGCCTTCGTACTGGCCCACGCGCGGCATGCGCACCGATGTGCTGCCCAAGAGCTTTCCGGCGCGCATGGGGCTGTTCTCGTTCGATGCCGGCACGCCGCTGATGGCGGGCAGCTGGGCCGCGGCGCGACACGGTGCGGCCTGCGCGTGGACCGCGGCGCAGCGCGTCGTTGGCGGCGAGCGCGCCGCCTTCGCGCTCACGCGGCCACCGGGCCACCATGCGGGCGCCGATTTCTTCGGTGGCTACTGCTTTCTCAACAATGCCGCGGTCGCGGCGCAGGCGCTGCGCGATGCGGGCGTCGAGCGCGTGGCCGTGCTCGACGTGGACTACCACCACGGCAACGGCACCCAGGCCATCTTCTACGAGCGCAGCGACGTGCATTTCGCCAGCCTGCACGGAGATCCGCTGACCGACTATCCGTACTACCTGGGCCATGCCGACGAGCGCGGCGCGGGGCAGGGCAAGGGCTTCAACCACAACCTGCCGCTGCCGCGCGGCACGGACTTCACAGCGTGGCGCGCGGCGCTGAAGACCGCGCTCGACCGCATCGCGGCGGTGAAGGCCGGCGCGCTCGTGGTCTCGCTCGGCGTCGACACCTTCGAGGGCGACCCGGTCGCGGGCTTCAGGCTCGGGAGTGACGACTATCTGCGCATGGGCGAAGACCTCGCGCGCGCGGGCCTGCCCACGGTGTTCGTCTTCGAGGGCGGCTATGCGGTGGCCGAGGTGGGCATCAACGCGGTCAACGTGCTCGAAGGCTTCGAACAGGCGTAGCTGACGCGCAGGCGACTCCGGTGTGACGATGGCCCGGGTTTCCCCGGGGAAATCAGGGGAGCCCCGATTGCCTTCGCCAACGGGGCGAGGCCCAATTGGCGGTTTCAAAGTCAGGACCCCCGTCAGCCATGCTCCGCCGCTCCACCTTTCTCCGTACCGCCGCCACGCTCACCGCCTGCGGCCTCGCCTTTCCGATGGCGGCCTTCGCGCAGGGTTTTCCCACCAAGCCCATCAAGCTGATCGTCGCGTTTCCGGCCGGCGGCCCGACCGACATCACCATGCGCCAGCTCGCCGACAACGCGAGCAAGATCCTCGGCCAGCCGGTCATCGTCGACAACAAGCCCGGCGCCGCCGGCACGCTGCCCGCGCAGGCGCTGCAGACCTCGCAGCCCGACGGCTACACCGTCGCGCAGATCCCGCTGGGCGTGTTCCGCATGGGCTACACCACCAAGATCAACTGGGACCCGCTCAAGGACATCACGTACGTCATCAACGTCACGGGCTATGCCTTCGGCATCGTGGTGCCCGCCAACAGCCCCTTCAAGACCTGGGCCGACTTCGTCGCCTACGCCAAGGCCAACCCCGGCAAGCTGACGTACGGCTCCACCGGCAACCTCACCAGCCCGCACCTGACGACGGAGATCGTCGCGCAGAAGGCCGGCATCGAGCTGCAGCACGTGCCCTACAAGGGCAGTGCCGACCTGATGCTCGCGGTGGTCAGCGGCCAGCTCATGGCTGCCGCCGACAGCACCGGCTTTGCGCCGCAGGTCGAGGCCGGCAAGCTGCGCGTGCTGAACACCTGGGGCGAGAAGCGCCTGGCCAAGTTCCCCGATGCGCCCACGCTCAAGGAGCTTGGCTACGACGTGGTGCAGAACTCGCCCTTCGGCATCGGCGCCCCCAAGGGCACGCCGCCCGAGGTGGTGAAGAAGCTGCACGACGCGTTCAAGCAGGCGATGGAAGAGCCGAGCTACGTGGCGGCGCTGGGGCGCTACGACATGCTGCCTAACTACATGAGCTCGGCGCAGTACACCAAGTTTGCGCAGGACACGGTGGTGCGGGAGAAGGTGGTGATCGAGAAGCTGGGCTTGGCGAAGGAGAAGTAAGCCTGCGGCTTTAGTCCGGATCGCCCGTCAGCCGGGTCAGCCAGCCGTGTCGAGGCGCGGGCGCGCCAGGATGATCGCGCGCGCTGCCTCGGCAAACCCCGCACCGCGCTCGCCCTGCGTCACATAGCGCGGCAGGTGTTCCAGCTGCGGCACGAAGCGCGCGACGTTCGCCACGCCAATGCTGTGCGCGAAGCTGCGGAACATCAGCTGGTCGTTGGTGGAGTCGCCCACGTAGGCCCAGCGGTCCATCTCGCCGTCGAGCGCGCGGCCCCACAGTTCGCGCACGATCCAGCGCGCGCCTTCCAGCTTGTCGTTGTCGCCGTACCAGCCGTTGACGTGGATGCTGCTGACGGTGGCGTGCATGCCCTCGCCGCGCATCAGCGCCACCACCTGCGCGATCGTGGCGTCGCTCAGCTGCACGAATTCGCTGTGGTCGATGGCGATGTCGGTCTCGCGCCCCGGCGAGTCGGTGGCGCGGCCCACGCCCGGCAGCTCGCGCTCGATGCGTTCCAGCACCGCCTGCATGCGCGCGAAGTTGGCGACGCGCGTGGGCTCGTCCTGCTGGTAGCGCTTCTCGACGCGGCCGTCGGCCGAGGGCAGCAGCGCCACCGCGCCGTTCTCCGCCACGATGGCATCGACGGGCCAGGCGTTGACGAAGGGCAGGCTCCAGCCCACCGGCCGGCCCGTGATCGCCACCACCGAAAGCCCCGCCGCCTTGAGATCGCCCAGCGCGCGCAACGCATCGGGCGTGATGGCGCCCTCGTGCGTCAGCGTGTCGTCGATGTCGGTGAAGACGCCGACGAGCGCGCCACGCGCGGCCTCGGGCCATCGGGTCAGCGGAAGAAGATGGTGCGGCGAGGAGGGCAGGGAAGGCATGGAGCGGGGAATGCTGGGAGAGCGGCGATCGTACCGGCGCTTTCGTGTAGCATCCCGCCCCCGCCGCGCCATCGAGGCCGGAGCGGCGCCTTCCATGCCTCACATCCTCGTCGACCACCTCCGCAAGACCTATCGAATCTCCGAGCGCGATCCCGGCGTGATGGGCGCGCTGCGCGGGCTCGTGCAGCGCCGGCACCGCACGGTGGAGGCGCTGTCGGGCGTGTCGTTCTCGCTGGAGCGCGGCGAGCTGCTGGGCTTCATCGGGCCGAACGGCGCGGGCAAGTCGACCACCATCAAGATCCTCTCGGGCATCCTGCGGCCAGACGGCGGACGCGTGGAGATCGACGGCCGCGATCCCTTCGCCGACCGCGAGCGCCACGTGGCGCGCATCGGCGTGGTCTTCGGCCAGCGCACGCAGCTGTGGTGGGACCTGCCCGTGGGCGACGGCTTCGACCTGCTGCGCGACATCTACCGCGTGGACCCCGCGCGCTACCGCCGCATGCGCGACGAGCTGGTGGCGCTGCTGAACCTGGAGCGCGTGCTCGCGCAGCCGGTGCGCCAGCTCTCGCTGGGCCAGCGCATGCGCGCGGAGATCGCTGCGGCGCTGCTGCACGAGCCCGACATCCTGTTCCTCGACGAGCCGACCATCGGGCTCGATGCACCGTCGAAGCTGGCGGTGCGCGACTTCGTGCGCCGCGCCAACCGCGAGCGCGGCACCACCGTGCTGCTGACCACGCATGACATGCACGACATCGAGGCGCTGGCCCGGCGCGTGATCATCATCGGCCACGGCCGCGTGCTGGCCGACAGCCCGGTCGAGGCGCTGCGCGCGCAGGTGATGGCGGAGCGGCGGCTGGTGGTCGATTTCGCGCAGGATGCCGAGCTGCCGGAACAGGTGGCCGGCGCGAGGGTGCATTCGCGCGACGGGCAGACGCTGGTGCTCGACTTCGATCCGGCGCAGACCGCCGCGCCAGCCTTGATCGCGCGCATCGCGGCCGCGCACGCGGTGGAAGACATTCGCCTGGAAGGCCTGGCGATCGAAGCCGTCATCGCGCGCTTCTATGCCATGCACGGAGCGGCCGAGGCATGACGGCGACCAGCCCGCGCGATCTTGCGCGGCCCTACCTCGCGGCCTTCGCGTCGCGCTTCCTGCAGATGCTGCAGTACCGCACCGCCGCGCTCGCCGGTTTCGCCACGCAGTGCTGGTGGGGCGGCATCAAGGTGATGGTGTTCGCGGCCTTCTACGGCCACGCGGCCACCACGGGCGCGAGCAGTTCGATGTCGCTCGCGCAGGCCATCACCTATACGTGGCTCGCGCAGGGATTGCTCGTGCTGCTGCCCTGGCTGGGCGACCCGGAAGTGGGGCAGGCGGTGCGCACCGGCGCCGTCGCCTACGACCGGCTTCGGCCCGTCGATGCCTATGCGCTGTGGTTCGCGCGCAGCGCCGGGTGGATTGCGGCGCGCGTGCTGCCGCGTATTGCGCTGATGGCGGTCTTCGCGATGGTCGCGCTGCCGCTGGCCGGCCTGGGCGAATGGGCATGGCAGCTGCCGGCGGGTGTGGCAGCGGGGCTCGCCTTCGCGCTGTCGGCCGTCCTCGCGCTGCTGCTCTCGACGTCGATGGTGATGCTGCTGAACGTGGCGGCCACCGCCGCGCTCAACGAACGAGGCATCAGCGCGGTGGCCACGCCGGTGGTCATCGTGCTCTCGGGCAACCTGCTGCCGCTCGCGATGCTGCCCGATGGCTGGCAGACCGCGCTGCTGATGCAGCCGCTGGCCGGGCTGATGGACATTCCGGCGCGCTTGTACTTCGGGCAGCTGCAGGGCTGGCAGGCCGTCGGCGGGCTGGGGTTGCAGGCTTTCTGGATCGCGTTACTCGTGTCCTTCGGCCATTTCGCGATGGGACGCACGATGCGCGGCCTCCAGGTACAGGGCGGGTGAGCGCGATGGGATCGCTTCCGCTCTTCTTCCGGCTGGTGGGTGCGTCCATCGGTGGACAGGCGCGCTACCCGGCCTCGGCGCTGATGTTGACCGTTGGCCAGTTCCTCGGCACCGGCATCGAGGTGATCGCCGTGTGGGCGCTGTTCCACCGCTTCGGCGACGTGCAGGGCTGGCGCATCGGCGAGGTGGCGCTGTTCTACGGCCTGGTGAACTGCATGTTCGCACTGGCCGATGCTCTGGGCCGCGGCTTCGACGTGCTCGGCACCGAGTTCCTGCGCACCGGGGCCTTCGATCGCCTGCTTCTGCGTCCGCGTCCGCTCGCGCTGCAGCTGATGGGCAACGACTTCCGCTTGAGCCGCATCGGCCGCTTGCTGCAGGGCCTGGCGGTGGTCGCGTTCGCCACGCACCAGGCCGGCATCGCGTGGACGCCGGGCGCCGTAGCGATCGCGCTGTTCGCCATGGCCGGTGGCGTTGCGCTGTTCCTCGGCATCCTGGTGCTGCAGGGCACGCTGTCGTTCTGGACCGTGGAGAGCCTGGAGATCGCCAATGTGCTGACTTACGGCGGTGTGCAGGCGGCGCAGTACCCGCTGGCGCTGTATGCGCAGTGGTTCCGCCGCGTGCTGACCTTTATCGTGCCGCTGGCCTGCGTGGCCTATTACCCGGCGCTGTCGATCCTGGGCAAGCCCGATCCGCTGGGCGCGCCGGTGTGGGTGGGCTGGGTGTCGCCGCTCGCGGGGTTCGTGTTTCTCGCGGCGGCGTTCGGGGTGTGGCGCTTCGGGTTGCGCCGCTATGCGTCGACTGGCAGCTGAGTGGATCTTTGCGTACTTCGCGGGACCTTAGCGTCCCCTCTGCGTCCGAAGTCCGCTCTCGCCTTCTACCCCGCGCTCTGCAGCGCCAGCCCCGCGTGCTCGCGCAGCGGATGGAAGTGGATCTTCGGAAAGCGCTCCTGCGCCAGCCGCACGTCGTAAGGCGAGGTGCACAAAAAGGCCAGCGTGTCGGCCGCATCCTTGGCCATGCGCACCGGGTAGGCATTGACGAACTCGCGCAGCTCGGCCGGCGTGTCGGCCGTGATCCAGCGCGCGCCTGTGTACTGGCAGCCTTCGAGCCGCACGTCGGCGTCGTACTCGGCCTTCAGCCGGTGCTGCACCACTTCGAACTGCAGCTGCCCCACGGCACCCAGCAGCATCGGCCCGCCGACCTCGGGACGGAACACCTGGATCGCACCTTCCTCGCCGAGCTGGGCCAAGCCCTGCTGGAGCTGCTTGGTGCGCAGCGGGTTCTTGAGGATCACGGTCATGAACAGCTCGGGCGCGAAGAAGGGCAGCCCGGTGAACTGCAGGCTCGCGCCGTCGGTGATGGTGTCGCCCAGCTGCACGCCGCCGTGCGTGGTGAAGCCCACGATGTCGCCCGCGTAGGCCTCTTCCACCGCCTCGCGGCGCTGGCTCATGAAGGTCACGACGCTGGTGGGGCGCAGCTCCTTCGCGGTGCGCTGCACCTTGAGCTTCATGCCCGGCGTGTACTTGCCCGAGGCCATGCGCACGAAGGCGATGCGGTCGCGGTGGTTGGCGTCCATGTTGGCCTGCACCTTGAAGACCACGCCCGCGAAGTCCTTGTCCTCGGGCTGGATCTCTTTCACCACCGGCTGGCGGTTGACCAGCGTGGTGCTGGTGCGCGACTGCGGCGAGGGGGCCAGGTCGACCAGCGCGTCGAGCACTTCCATCACGCCGAAGTTGTTCACGCCCGAGCCGAAGAACACCGGCGTCTGCTTGCCGGCCAGGAAGGCCTCGCGGTCCCAGGTGGGGGAGGCGCCGGTGGCCAGTTCCATGCTTTCCATGGCGTGCTCGAAGTCGGCGCCGAAGCGCTTGACGAGCGTGTCGCGTTCGCTCAGCGGAATGGTCTCGAAGTCGTGCGGCAGCCGCTCGCTGCCCGACTCGAACACCGTCATCGCCTGCGTGCGCAGGTTCATGATGCCGCGGAAGCTCTTGCCCTGGCCCACGGGCCAGGTCATGGGCACGCAGGGCATGCCGAGTTCGCGCTCCACCTCGTCCAGGATGTCCAGCGGCTCGCGCACTTCACGGTCCATCTTGTTGACGAAGGTGATGATGGGCGTGTCGCGCTGGCGGCAGACCTCGATCAGCCGGCGCGTCTGCGCTTCCACGCCGTTGGCCGCGTCGATCACCATCAGCGCCGAGTCGACGGCGGTGAGCACGCGGTAGGTGTCTTCCGAGAAGTCCTTGTGGCCGGGCGTGTCGAGCAGGTTGATCACGTGCTCGCGGTACAGCATCTGCATGACCGACGAGGCCACCGAGATGCCGCGCTGCTTTTCGATTTCCATCCAGTCGGAGGTGGCGTGGCGCGAGGCCTTGCGCGCCTTGACCGAGCCGGCGATCTGGATCGCGCCGGAGAACAGCAGCAGCTTTTCAGTCAGCGTGGTCTTGCCGGCGTCAGGATGGGAAATGATCGCGAAGGTGCGGCGGCGGCGGGTTTCGGCAAGGAAGGGGGATGACACGGGAACTCCAGGGAACCCGCGATTTTCGCAGATGTGCATCTGCCAGCGGCGAGCCCGTGCTGGATTCCCCGCTCAAGGCCTGCCGTGGCAGTGAATTTCATGATCGAACACCCGATCCGGTGGCGCCGCGTAGCCGCGGCGCTACGTGGATCAAAGGTTCGTCCAACCGAAATACGCAATCCCTTCGTAGGTGTACATCGGAAGATTCTGTTGGACGCTGTCCCGCTCGCTTGCGTTGATTGTGTAGAAGTGAGTTTGGACCTTCGTTTGGTAGAACCGGAACATCGGGGTGGCACCGCCGGCCTGCGAGGTGTTGGCGTACCAGGCCACGCCCTCGTACGAATACCAGGGCAAGGTCGCCTGCACATTAGCGCGCTCCTGCTCGCTGATCGTGTAGAAGTGCGCGCCGGTGCGCGTGTTGTAGAACCTATAAACCGGGCTGGTGCCTGATGCTGCGGCAGCAAACGCGAAGAAGGCAGGACCTTCGTAGTTGTACTCAGGCAGCTTTGTGATGACGAGGTCGCGCTCCGGCACGTTGGAGGTGTAGAAGTGCGCGCCTGTTCTGGTGTTGTAGAAGCGGTAGATGGTCGTACGCACCGTCGTGGAAGGTGCGTTGAGCCACGGCTGCAGCGCGGCGTTGAAGGGGAGATCGAAGCGCCCGTAGAAGTCATACCCGCCGGGCTGGCTGCACGAAGACGCTCCGCCCCACAATTGCCCGACGAGATAGTCTTTGCCATTGAGTCTCCGGAACAGCCCCGACCCACTACTGCCGCCCTCGGTCACGCCCCGATTCCATCTCACTGCCAGAAACTTGCCGTTGCTTCCTGTTGAAGAAGAGCAACTCGAATTTGCACAAGCCGCGGTTCCGAGATAGTCGCCTTCACTGTACTTCTGCAAATCACCTTTAGGGTGATGCACGCCATAGACGCCCTGAATGCCGTCGAATGAACTGGGGTCGAACGGGCTTGAACCGGCAAACAGCGCACCGGCCGGCGGTTGCGAATTCAGCCGCATGAAGGACGTGTCGGTCGTCGACTCCGCATAGAGCAGCGTGGCGCCGGAGGTCATGGCGGTCAGCGCAGGACTGACCTGCGTGCTGTTGCAGCTGGCGGACTTGTAGGACCAGTAGGTGTAGAGAGTCGATGCGACCGTCTGGTTGGAAATGCAATGGTTTGCGCTCAGGAAATATGGCGTGCCGGTCGACATGCGGTCGTTGAGCAAGGTGCCGGTGCATACATAGTTGCTCCCGTTGTCGATGAAGTCCATCAACGCCACGGACTTGCTGAGGGTGTTGTATTGGGAGGCGCAGGTAACGTCCTGATTGCATGAGCCGGCTTCACCCACTTTTTCCAGCGAGTCCTGCTTGGTGATGTCGATGGACACATGCGACAGCATGGGCACCGCCACCTTGACCGCTTCGAGCACGGCGTTGGGTGGGACCTCGATCTCGACGGTGAGAGCTTCACCGCCCATGTTGGGCGACCAATAGGTGCGCGCGTTGTCGCTCGAATCGCCTGCGTCGAGATTGCGCTGAATGGCCGTGAGGATTTCCTGCGCGGACACCTCGTAGATCTTTGGACTCGCGTCGCCGTAGAAGCGCACCATGGTGCCCGGGGGAAGGCTCTCGACACGCAGGCCGATGCGAACACCTCTTGCATTCGGTGATGCGAATCGCAAAGCGGCCACTTTGCCTCCCCGTTCCGAAGGCGTCCAACTCATCATGCTGGACACCGCCTGGACGTTCGCAGTTTCAGCGATCCGGCGTGCAACACCGATCTTGGTGGGAGTGCCGAAGATCGCGGGGGCCGACTTCAGGGGAACGGCGCTCTCTGGCGGAAGTGCTGGCAGAACCACATGCCGTGGCGTCGGGGCGCGTCCCACGGGACGGTCCTTGAAGGGGCTGACGTCGGTTGCCGCGAGTTCCGGCGACTGCACCCTCGACTCGATCAGTGCGGGGGCAGCGCTGGCGGGAGGGCTCGGCTCCGCAGTCTTGACTGCCGTGTCGGAGCCCGACACCGCGGCGGATGGGACAGATCCACCGCCGCTGCTTGATCCTCCACATGCGGTCAGCAGAACTGACAGCATGACCGTGCTCAAACTTATTCCGACGCTTGCGCGCATACCTTGCCTCCCTGGACGTTACGTATTGACACGCAATTGTCCGGTAAGGCAAGGCCTTTCTTTAAAATTCGCTGTGTGTCTGCTGTGCAAATGGCACGGAAATGCGAAATTTCGCCACAAATCCGTGCTTGGATCGCCCGATCAGGTGGCGCTGTCTAAAAAGAACCAAAACTAAATAATTACTACATCAAGGTTCTATTTGCGCTGAAGCATCTTGGTTACTTCGTCCACATTGGCCTGTATGCGCTGGCGCACCAGGTCGAAGGCATCGGCCTGCGACTTGGCGGCGAGATTGGCCAGTTCCTTGATGTCGTCGATCGCGCGCTGGAACGATTGGCGGCCGAGTTCGTCGAGCTTGGCGAGGTTGGCCTTGGCATCCTTGCCGGGCATTTCCTTGGCGGCCGTCTGCCACTCGGCAATGGCGCTCTTGATCATTTCCGTCTGTCGCTGCACCACGGTCTGCAGTCCCTGGTAGGACTTCTCATTCGCCTGCATCAGCGCCTGAAGGTCCTTTTGTCCGCTTTCGAGCAGTTTGCTCGCGCCACCGGTCAGATTGAGTTCTTGCAGGCGGTCGGTCATGGCCTTGAGGTTCTTCAGCGGGTTGAGCATCTCGGCGGCATTGGGAGCCTCCTTGGTGTTGCTGCTGCTGGCAGTGGTCTTCTTCGCGGCGGCTTTCTTGGCAGTGGCCATGGGCGCTATCTCCTGGTGTCGTGTGAACGGGGAAGGGTGACAAGAACCGGTGCCACGATACGCCGGGCAGGCATCGCGGGGGGGGCCAGTCAGGAATATTTGCCTGCGGGATTTCCCTTGGTCGTGGCGAACGTGCTTTACCTGATGTGGGATACCCGAGCGGTTGGCTGGCCCTGTTGCCCCGTCTACAATCCGCCGTTCCGAGGAGCGTTGCAGCGCCGTCAGGCGTGAGGCTCGGACCACATCGCAACCACGCTCACCCGCTGTTCTCGCGGTGAGTCTTTCCCCGTAGGCAGTGGCATCTTTCAAACCAGTTTTGTTGGAGTTCCCATGAGCGCTGTTCTCAAGCCCACCCCCGTTTCGACCGCCGACCAGGCGATTGCCGACCTGTCCCTCGCTGCCTGGGGCCGCAAGGAAATCAAGATCGCGGAAACCGAGATGCCCGGCCTGATGGCCATCCGCGAGGAGTTCTCGAAGGCGCAGCCGCTCAAGGGCGCGCGCATCACGGGCTCGCTGCACATGACCATCCAGACGGCCGTGCTGATCGAGACCCTGCAAGCCCTGGGCGCCACCGTGCGCTGGGCCTCGTGCAACATCTTCTCGACGCAGGACCACGCCGCCGCGGCCATCGCCGCCGCAGGCACGCCGGTGTTCGCCATCAAGGGCGAGTCGCTGAAGGACTACTGGGACTACACGCACGCCATCTTCGACTTCGGCCCCAAGGGCTCGAAGGGCGAAGGCCCGAACATGATCCTGGACGACGGCGGTGACGCCACGCTGCTGATGCACCTGGGCCAGCGCGCCGAGAAGGACCTGGGCGTGCTCGCCAACCCGACCAGCGAGGAAGAGCGCATCCTGTTCGCCGCCATCAAGGCCAAGCTGGCCGTGGACGACACCTGGTACACCCGCAAGTCGGCCGAGATCATCGGCGTGACCGAAGAGACGACCACCGGCGTGCACCGCCTGAACGAAATGTCGGCCAAGGGCACGCTGCTGTTCCGCGCCATCAACGTGAACGACTCGGTCACCAAGAGCAAGTTCGACAACCTGTACGGCTGTCGTGAATCGCTGGTCGACGGCATCAAGCGCGCGACCGACGTGATGATCGCCGGCAAGGTGGCCTGCGTGGCCGGCTACGGCGACGTGGGCAAGGGCTCGGCCCAGGCGTTGCGTGCATTGAGCGCGCAGGTGTGGGTGACCGAGATCGACCCGATCAACGCGCTGCAGGCCGCGATGGAAGGCTACAAGGTCGTGACGATGGAATACGCCGCCGACAAGGCCGACATCTTCGTGACCACCACGGGCAACAAGGACGTCATCACGCACGACACCATGGTCAAGATGAAGGACCAGGCCATCGTCTGCAACATCGGTCACTTCGACAACGAGATCGACGTCGCTTCGATCGAGAAGTACGAATGGGAAGAGATCAAGCCGCAGGTCGACCACATCACCTTCCCGGACGGCAAGAAGATCATCCTGCTGGCCAAGGGCCGCCTCGTGAACCTGGGCTGCGGCACGGGCCATCCGAGCTTCGTGATGTCGTCGTCGTTCGCCAACCAGACCATCGCCCAGATCGAGCTGTTCACCAAGCCCGATGCCTACCAGGCCGGCAAGGTCTACGTGCTGCCCAAGCACCTCGACGAGAAGGTCGCGCGCCTGCACCTGAAGAAGGTCGGCGCCATGCTCACCGAGCTGACGGACGCACAGGCCGCCTACATCGGCGTGAGCAAGAGCGGTCCGTACAAGCCGGACACGTACCGCTACTGATCGACAGCGCATGCGCGCCGATCAACTGTTGGTAGAGCGCGGCCTGGCCGCGTCGCGTTCGCAGGCCGTCCGGCTGATTGCCGGCGGCTTGCGCTGGCGCGACGCAGGCACCAGCGACGCGTGGCGCTCCGTCGCCAAGAACAAGGACGACGTGCCCGAATCGGCCGAGCTCGAGCTGGTCGATGCGGCCGAGGCCCGGTATGTGTCGCGCGGCGGGCTCAAGCTCGAAGGTGCGCTCGCCGTGAGCGGCGTCGATCCCTCCGGCAAGCTGTGCCTCGACGTGGGCCAGTCGACCGGCGGGTTCACCGACTGCCTGCTGCAGCGCGGTGCCGCCAAAGTGGTCGGCGTGGATGTCGGCCACGGGCAGCTGCATGCGAAGCTGCGCGAGGACGAACGCGTGGTCCCCATCGAAGGCGTCAATGCACGCGCGCTCTCGGCCGACGACTTGCAGGAGGAGGGCGGGGAACCATTCGATCTGCGCTTCGACCTGATCGTCGGCGACCTGTCGTTCATCTCGCTCACGCTGGTGCTGCCGGCGGTCGTCGAGTTCCTGGCCGACGACGGCCACCTGCTGATGTTGGTGAAGCCGCAGTTCGAGCTGCAGCCCGGCCAGGTCGGCAAGGGCGGCATCGTGCGCGACGAGTCGATGTACGCGGTGGTCGAGAAGCGCCTGCACGATGCCTGCGAGGCGCTGGGTCTGCGGGTGCTGCAATGGTTCGACAGCCCGATCGCCGGGGGCGACGGCAACCGCGAGTTTTTCATTCACGCCGTTCGCGCTGTTCACGACGCGAACGACGGTTCCTAAGGAGACGCAGGTGCGCCTTCCGTTGAGTTTCGAATTCTTCCCGACCAAGACGCCCGAGGGCGCAGTCAAGCTGCGCGCTGCGCGGCAGCAGCTGTATGTGCGCAAGCCGCAGTTCTGCTCGGTCACGTACGGCGCGGGCGGTTCCACGCACCAGGGCACTTTCGGTGCGGTGCAGGAGATCCTGTCCGAAGGCGTGGACGCTGCGAGCCACTTCTCGTGCATCGGCGCCACGCGCGCCACGGTGCGCGAGCAGCTCGCCGAACTCAAGGCCATGGGCGTCAAGCGCCTCGTGGCCCTGCGCGGCGACCTGCCGAGCGGCTATGGCATGGGCGGCGAGTTCCTGTACGCGAGCGACCTCGTTGCCTTCATCCGCGAAGAGACCGGCCGCGACTTCCACATCGAGGTGGCCTGCTACCCCGAGGTCCATCCGCAGGCACGCTCGCCCGAAGCCGACCTGCAGGCCTTTGCGACGAAGGTGAAGGCGGGCGCCGACTCTGCGATCACGCAGTATTTCTTCAGCCCCGAGGCCTACTTCCGCTTCGTCGACGACGTGCGCAAGCTGGGGCTCGACACGCCGATCGTGCCGGGCATCATGCCGATCACGAGCTCGACGCAGCTCATGCGTTTTTCCGACGCCTGCGGCGCCGAGATTCCGCGCTGGGTCCGTTTGCGGCTGCAGGGCTTCGGCGACGACACGGCGTCGATCAAGGCCTTCGGCCTCGACGTGGTCACCGACCTGTGCGCGCGTCTGCAGGAAGGCGGCGCGCCGGCGCTGCACTTCTACACGATGAACCAGTCGGCGGCCACGCTGGCTGTGCTGGAGCGCCTCGATTGAGTGGGGGCGCGGGACTTCGTGCCGTCCTCGTCGCTGCGACCTGCGTTCTCGCGGGTTGCGCCATGCCACCGGCGACCGACGCCGAAGGCGGGGCGACGGCGAAGCTGACGCCCTTGCGTCGCGCCATCGCGGTACCGCCGGGCGCGGCGGCGCGTTCGAGCGTGCCGTCGGTGCGCTATGACCTTGCGGTGTCCGGCACGGGCGAACTGCCGCCGGACGACGGCGTGCCCGGCGATGAGGGCACGCGGGAAATCTTCGAGCGCGGCGGTGCCTCCTGGTACGGCATTCAATTCCATCAGCGCAAGACCGCCAACGGCGAGCGCTTCGACATGGCGGCCATGACGGCGGCCCACAAGACCCTGCCCTTCAACACGCGCGTGTGCGTGCGCAGCCTCGTCAACGGCAGCGAGGTGCTGGTGCGCATCAACGACCGCGGACCGTACGCGGCGGGTCGCGTGATCGACCTGAGCCGCGCGGCGGCCGACCGCATCGGCCTGACGAGCATGGGCATCAAGCAGGTGGCGTTGACGGTCGTCGATCGCGAGGGGATGCGTTGCGGCGGATTGCCGGTGGAGGCGGGCGACGTGCTGGCGTCCGCAACAGTACCGGCTGCGCCGCAACGGGCGAGGGCTCCGGCGCCCGCACGCCGCAAGGCGGTCGTGCCGCCCCGCCGCCAGAGATAGGGGCCGGAAGGCTCAGCCGCCCGAATCGAGCGAGAAGGCGGCGTGCCGGTCTTGCGCCAGGCGCTCTGCCAACTGCGGCAGCGCGGCCGCCAGCAGCGGCTTCAGCGTGTACGGCGGATTGATCAGGAACATGCCGCTGGCCGGCAGCCCCGGCCGGTGCGTTTCGCCCGATGCGTCCGTCGTGATCTTGCTGGACTTGACCGTCAGCGTGGCGTGCAGCCACGACTTACCGGCTTTCGTTGCCATGGTCTTGAGCCGGCGCGGCAGGTCGTGCGCCTCGGGGCGCGGAATGATCGGATACCAGACCGCGTAGGTGCCGGTGGCGAAACGCTTGAGTGCCTCGGCCGCGAAGTCGAGCACGCGGCCGTAGTCGGTCTTCATCTCGTAGCTCGGGTCCATCAGCACCAGCGCGCGGCGCGAGGGCGGCGGCAGGAACTTGGTGGCGCTGCCGAAGCCGTCTTCGTTCAACACGGCGATCTGGCGGCCGGCCTCTAGCTGGGCGATGTTGGCGCTCAGCGCGCGGGCGTCGGTCGGGTGCAGCTCGAACAGCTTGAGCTTGTCGTGGTCGCGCAGCAGGTGCTGCACGATGAATGGCGAGCCGGGATAGACGCGGGCGCCGCCGTTGGGATTGAAGTCGTGAATCACTTCCAGGTAGCGCGCAATGGCGTCGGCGACTGGAATTTCGGCTTCTGGCGCTACTTTTTTGGTAGCGGACTTCGCAGCAGGGGTTGGCGCATCGGGCGTTTTCTTGCCCGAAAGAAGCCGCAGGATGCCGTCGGCCGCTTCGCCGCTGGTGCCGGCGTAGTCGCCGTCGAGCCGGTACAGGCCGGCGCCGGCGTGAGTGTCGACGACCGTCAGGGCTGCCTCTTTTTCAAGCAGATGGTCGAGCGTGGCAATCAGCACCGTGTGCTTGAGCACGTCGGCGTGGTTGCCGGCATGGAAGGCGTGGCGGTAACTGAACATAGGGGGAGGATGGTAACGGTGTTGGGCCCTGCATATGCGAATTTGCCAGCACAGGGCCATTCTTTATATAATCGCGGGCTTCGCAGCGTTTTTGTGGCCCCGCGGCGAGGACTTTAAACCCACCTAAGAGATTCCCGTCAGAGGAACGCCGACCGTGGAAAAGGGCCCGCCAAACCCTCTTTTCAAGAGAAAAACTCATGACCAAAACGTTCAGCGCCAAGCCCGCTGACGTGACGCACGAGTGGTTTGTGATTGACGCGACCGACAAGGTCCTCGGACGAGTAGCCAGCGAAGTTGCTCTCCGTTTGCGCGGCAAACACAAGGCCATTTACACGCCTCACGTCGATACCGGTGACTTCATCGTCATCATCAACGCCGCGCAACTGCGCGTCACCGGCGCCAAGTCGATCGACAAGGTGTACTACCGTCACTCGGGCTACCCGGGCGGTATCACGGCGACGAACTTCCGCGACATGCAGAACAAGCACCCAGGCCGCGCCCTGGAAAAGGCTGTCAAGGGCATGCTGCCCAAGGGCCCGCTCGGTTACGCGATGATCAAGAAACTCAAGGTGTACGGTGGCGCTGAGCACCCGCATACCGCCCAACAGCCCAAAGTGCTGGAACTGTAAGGAGCCTTGAGAATGATTGGTGAATGGAACAATGGCACCGGCCGTCGCAAATCCAGCGTCGCCCGCGTGTTTCTGAAAAAAGGCACCGGCAAGATCACGGTCAACGGCAAGGACATCCAAGAGTTCTTCGGCCGCGAAACCTCGATCATGATCGCCAAGCAGCCCCTGGCGCTGACCAACAACCTCGAAGCTTTCGACGTGATGGTCAACGTGAACGGTGGCGGCGAATCGGGTCAAGCCGGCGCCACGCGCCACGGCATCACCCGTGCGCTGATCGACTACGACGCGACGCTCAAGCCCGTGCTGAGCCAAGCCGGCTTCGTGACGCGCGATGCGCGTGAAGTCGAGCGTAAGAAGGTCGGTCTGCACTCCGCCCGTCGCCGCAAGCAGTTCAGCAAGCGCTGATCTGTTCACTGCGAACACAAAGCCGCCTTCGGGCGGCTTTTTCGTTGCCGGGGCCGCCTTCGGGTGGCTTTTCGCTGGAGCTGCCTCTTGGTGCAGGGGGCGTCCGACCCCACTTGCATTGGGGTACACGCCACACCCGGCCTGCCGGGAATGCGGCATTGCAGTAGCATTCGTTTCATTGGCCGCATGTCCGGCCCCCTAGGAGTTATCACCCCATGAGCGCCGTTGCCGAAAACATCCAGACCCAGATGCCCGAGCCGATCGTCTTCACCGACAGCGCGGCCGCCAAGGTCGCCGACCTGATCGCCGAGGAAGGCAATCCCGACCTGAAGCTGCGCGTGTTCGTGCAGGGCGGCGGCTGCTCCGGTTTCCAGTACGGTTTCACCTTCGATGAAATCACCAACGAAGACGACACCACCATGACCAAGAACGGCGTCTCGCTGCTGATCGACGCCATGAGCTACCAGTACCTGGTCGGCGCCGAGATCGACTACAAGGAAGACCTGCAGGGCGCCCAGTTCGTGATCAAGAACCCGAACGCCACCAGCACCTGCGGCTGCGGATCGAGCTTCTCGGCCTGATGCCTGGATGCTGCTGACCCGGCTTCCCCCCAAAAGCCGCCTTCGGGCGGCTTTTTAATTCCTGCTTCTTTCCTCTTGCCCATGACCCTCAAGGCCGAGGCCGCCGTCGATCCCGTTCGAAAGAGCCTGCTGTGGCTCGTCGCCGTCGGCTTCTTCATGCAGACGCTGGACGCCACCATCATCAACACGGCGCTGCCGTCAATGGCCGCGAGCCTCGGCGAAAGCCCGCTGCGCATGCAGTCGGTGGTGGTGGCCTATGCGCTCACCATGGCGATGTTGATTCCCGCCTCGGGCTGGATCGCCGACCGCTTCGGCGCCCGGCGTGTCTTCTTCTCGGCGATCGTGCTGTTCGCCGCTGGATCGGTGCTGTGCGCGCTCTCGCACGGGCTGGGCCAGTTGGTGGCTGCGCGGGTGGTGCAGGGCCTGGGCGGCGCGCTGCTGCTGCCCGTGGGGCGTCTGGCGCTGCTGCGCACCGTGCCGCGCGGAGGGTTTCTGCAGGCGATGAGCTTTGTCGCCATTCCGGGGCTCATAGGGCCCCTGCTGGGCCCCACGCTGGGCGGATGGCTGGTGCAGTACGCCTCGTGGCACTGGATCTTCCTGATCAACGTGCCCGTGGGGCTGCTGGGCTGCATTGCCACGCTCAAGTACATGCCCGACCTGCGCGGTGCCGTGCAGAAGCGCTTCGACGGTGTTGGCTACGCGATGCTGGCCTTCGGCATGGTGGCGATTTCGCTCTCGCTCGACGGTGCGGGCCTGCGCCAGGGCGGCGTGATGGTCCTGCTGATCTTCGGTTTCGCCAGCATCGTCGCCTATTGGCTGCGCGCCGCGCGCACGCCCGAGCCGCTGTTCGCGCCCTCGCTTTTCCGTGTGCCGACGCTCAGCATCGGCCTGATCGGCAACCTGTTCTCGCGGCTGGGCAGCAGTTGCATGCCCTTCCTGGTGCCGCTGCTGCTGCAGGTGTCGATGGGCTATTCGCCGGTGCGCGCCGGTCTGATGATGCTGCCGATCGCCCTGGCGGGCATGGCCATGAAGCGCTTCGCCACGCAGCTGATCACGCGCCACGGCTACCGCAAGGTGCTGGTGGCCAACACCATCCTCGTGGGCTGCACGATGGCCAGCTTCGGGCTGACGGCGCCGGGCCAGCCGATGGCGCTGCATGTGCTGCAGCTGCTGGCTTTCGGCGCGGTCAATTCGCTGCAGTTCACTGCGATGAACACAATTACGCTGAAGGACCTGGACGGCAGCATGGCCAGCAGCGGCAACAGCCTGCTGTCGATGGTGCAGATGCTCGCGATGAGCCTGGGCGTTGCCGCCGCGGGCGCCGTGCTGACGGGCTACAACGGCATTTTCGGCACTGAGACGCCGGCGCACACGCTGGATGCTTTTCAGGCTACTTTCGCAAGCATGGGGCTGATCACGGTGGCTTCTGCACTGATCTTCTGGCATCTGCCGTCGGAAGTGCGCGCGACACGCCCTGCGCAGCCGGAGGTTTCCGGCCAGGGCTGATCTGTTTCAGGCCGGGTAGATCGCGCCGAGCACCCGCGGCCCGCGGGCGCCGGTGACGCTGGCCAGGTTGCCCGCCTCGCGCCGGAGGGTGGCGCGGGCCAGCCATGCAAATGCCGCCGCCTCGACCTGCTGGGGCGGCAGGCCGTGTTCGGTCGAGGCCGCTACGTCGACGCCGGGCAGCAGCGCGCGCAGGCGGTCCAGCAGGTGGTCGTTCAGGGCACCGCCTCCGCAGACGATCAGCAGCTCGCTATCTTTTCCATAGCTACTTACATCTGCTGCACAGGCACGAGCGGTCAGTTCGGCCAATGTCGCCTGCACATCTGCAGGCGCCATCGCCACCGTGCCCAGCTGCGCGGCCAGCCAGGTCGGATTGAACAGGTCGCGCCCGGTGCTTTTCGGGGGTGCCTTGGCGAAGTACGGGTCCGCCAGCATTTGCGCCAGCAGATCGGGCAGCACCTGTCCGCTGGCGGCCCATTGGCCGCCACGGTCGAAGGGCTGGCCCTGGTGGGTCTGGCACCAGTGGTCCATCAGCGCATTGCCCGGACCGCAGTCGAAGCCGAGCACGCTGATGCCGCTGGCCGCATTGGTGGCCGGCAGCAGGCTCAGGTTGGAAATGCCGCCGATGTTCAGCACCGCGACCGTCTCGTCGGCCCGTGCGAACAACGCATGGTGGAAGGCCGGCACCAGCGGCGCGCCCTGGCCGCCGGCCGCGAGGTCGCGGCTGCGGAAATCGCCGACCACGTCGATGCCGGCCAGTTCGGCCAGCAGCGAGGGGTTGTTGACCTGGAGGGTGTAGCCGACCTCGTCGAACTCGAGCGGCTGGTGGCGCACCGTCTGGCCGTGCGCGCCGATGGCGGCGACGGCGCTGGCGTCGGTGCGGCTGTCCGCCAGCAACTGGGCGACGACGTCGGCGTACGCCCGGGCCAGTCCGTTGCCCGCCAGTGCCGCACGGTGCAGTTCGTTGTCGCCGGGCGTGTTCAGCGCGAGCAGTTCGGCACGCAGGGCCACGGGAAATTGCGCCGTGGCGTAGGCCCGCACCGCGATGCGGCCGCCGGAAAAGTCGGCCAGCACACCGTCGACGCCGTCGAGCGAGGTGCCCGACATCAGGCCGATGAAGAGTTTGGCGGCCATCTCTGGATCAGGTCTCGAGATGCCGCCCGGCGGAATCAGTCGGCGCTGGCCTGGATGACCGAGAAGGCGGCTGCCAGCTCGGTGCGCGCGCCCACGGCGATGCGTTCGAAGGCCGGACGCAGCGCCGCGGTGATCGGCGCGCCGCCTTCCTGGGCGATGGATGCCGGGTCTTGATAGACGCCGCCCACGCGGAATTCGAAGTGCAGGTGCGGGCCGGTGGCCCAGCCGGTGGAACCCACCGCGCCCACCGTCTGGCCCTGGCTCACCGCCTGGCCGGCCTTGACGTCGATGCGGCTCAGGTGCGCGTAGGCCGTCTGCTGGTTGTTGCGGTGATTGATGATGACGATGTTGCCGTAGCCGTTCTGCGTGCCGGCGAAATCGACCGTGCCGTCGCCGACCGAGCGCACCGAGGTGCCCGTGGGCGCCGCGTAGTCGACGCCGTTGTGCTGGCGCCAGCTGTTCAGGATCGGGTGCATGCGCATCGCGAAGCCGCTGGACACGCGCGAAAACTCGACCGGCGTCGCCAGGTAGGCCTTGCGCAGGCTGTCGCCGTTCGGGCGGTAGTAGCTGCCCTTTTGGCCCGCGCCCGGGGGCTGGAACCAGACGGCCTGGTGGATCTTGCCGTTGTTCTCGAACTCGGCCGACAGCACGCGGCCGCTGCGCAGCGCCTGCCCGTCGGCCTCGAAGGTCTCGTACACCACGGCGAAGCGGTCGCCCTTGCGCAGGGCGCGAACGTCGACGTCGCCCGCGAAGATGTCGGCCAGCTGGCTCGCCACCGCATCGGGAATGCGCGAATCGTCGGTGGCGGCGAACAGCGAGGTGCGGATGGTGCCGCTCGCCAGGCGCGTACCCGGCGTGAGCGTGTCGCGCTCGGTCACGCCGGCGAAGCCGGTGGGTGTGCGCTCGATGACGAAGCGCTTGAAGCCGCCGTCGCCGTCGGGAATCCAGCGGGCGCTGAGCTTCTTGAGCTGGTTTTCCTGCGTCGCCTCGGCCGTCACGGTGCGGCCGGCGCGCGAGAACAGCGCGTTGCGGGCTTCGACGCTGCCGCGCACGAAGGCGGTGGCCGCCGGGTCGGAGATGCCGAGGCGCTTCATCAGGGCTTCGGCAGTGTCGCTCGAACGTGTAACGTCGGTGCGGAACAGGGTGAAGCTGAAGTTTTCGAGCGATTCGCCCTGGTCGGCGAACGACACCGGCGCCGTCGCTTCGAGGATCTGGTGGACCGGGAGGTCGGAGGCGTCAGGGCCCAGCGATGCCACCGCGAGGGTGCCGGCGCTCAGCAGCGCCGCCGCGATGAGCGCGGTGATCTGCTTGGGATACGTCCGGAATGTATAGGCCACGCGAGAAGCGAGAAGCTCCTCGGCGGCAAGGATGCCGTTGATCAAACTTTGAATTCCAGCTCAGGTTCTGCAAATCCGCCCTGCAAGGCCCAGTACGTTCAGGGCGGCAGCAGACGGTGCGGAAAAAAGCGCCGCTTAGAATTCGGCGCTTGACAAGTCGGGCTGAGTATAGCTTCGGCACCCCCAAAGTCAGCTAAAAAAGCCCATGAACGCCGAATCTGTTACATCCACCACCCTCTCAAATAGTGTAGGACGCGCGCTCGAAATATCCCTCCGGGGCGCCGACGAGCTGCTGCCGCAGGACGAGTGGGTGCGCAAGCTGCAGCGTTCGGAGGCCACCGGGACGCCGCTGCGGATCAAGCTGGGGCTGGATCCGACCGCTCCGGACATTCATATCGGCCACACCGTGGTGCTCAACAAGATGCGCCAGCTGCAGGACCTGGGCCACCGGGTGATCTTCCTGATCGGCGACTTCACCACCACCATCGGTGACCCCTCCGGCCGCAACAGCACCCGTCCGCCGCTCACCCGCGAGCAGATCGAGGCCAACGCCCAGACTTACTACAGGCAGGCCAGCCTGGTGCTGGACCCCGAGAAGACCGAGATCCGCTACAACTCCGAATGGAGCGACCCCCTGGGCGCCCGCGGCATGATCCAGCTCGCCGCCAAGTACACGGTGGCCCGGATGATGGAGCGCGACGACTTCAGCAAGCGCTTCAAGACCGGCCAGTCGATCTCGGTGCACGAATTCCTCTACCCGCTGATGCAGGGCTACGACTCGGTCGCGCTCAAGAGCGACCTCGAGCTGGGCGGCACCGACCAGAAGTTCAATCTGCTCGTCGGCCGGCATCTCCAGCAGGAATACGGGCAAGAACCGCAGTGCATACTCACTATGCCGCTGCTGGAAGGGCTTGATGGCGTCGAAAAGATGTCCAAGAGCAAGAACAACTACATCGGCATCAGCGAGGACGCCAACACCATGTTCGCCAAGGTGCTGTCGATCTCCGACGACCTGATGTGGCGCTGGTACACGCTGCTGAGCTTCCAGTCGCTGGAGCAGATCGCGGCGCTGAAGGCCGAGATCGAGGGCGGCCGCAATCCGAAGGACGCCAAGGTCGCGCTGGCCAAGGAAATCACCGCGCGCTTCCACAGCGCGGCGGCGGCCGATGCCGCCGAGCAGGATTTCATCAACCGCAGCAAGGGCGGCGTGCCGGACGAGATTCCCGAGGTGGCGCTGTCGGGCGCTCCACTGGGCATTGCCCAGCTGCTCAAGCAGGCAAACCTCGCTTCTTCGGCGTCGGAAGGCAACCGCCTGATCGACGGCGGGGGCGTGCGGATCGATTCCGCCGTGGTCAGCGACAAGGCCCTGAAGCTGCCCGCGGGCAGCTACGTGGTTCAGGTCGGCAAGCGCAAGTTCGCCCGCGTGACCTTGAGCTGAGCGCCGCTCAGCGCACCTCGATGGTGACGCGCCGGTTGCGCGGCTCGTCCACCTCGTCGGCGGTGGGAATGGCGAGGTCGCGCTCGCCTCGGCCCACAGCCTCGATGCGATTGGCCGGGAACTGGCGCTCCACGAAGAGCTGGACCACTTCCTGCGCCCGGCGGCGCGACAACTGGTCGTTCTGCTCGCCGCTGCCCTTGGTGTCGGTATGGCCCGTGACCACGATGTCGCCGCCGCTGCGCGCCAGGGCAGCTGCCAATGCCTCGGTCATGATCTGCTGCGATGCCGGGGTCAGCGTTGTGCCGCCGACATCGAAATACACCGTGTAGCGCTGCGGCGGGGGCGGACGCATGTCGAACAGCGGCTTGTTTTCGGCCTGTACCTTGGCCGGATCGACCTGGTCGACCGTCGGGGCGCCGCTCGCGCCCACTGCGGCCGTGGCGCGCTGGTAGGGCTTGGAGAGCACTTCCTCGCCATCCTTGGCGCGCACCACCACCGCCGACGGCTTGCCGTCGGCCTGCGACAGCAGCACCACCCGCGTGCCCGGCGTCGAGCAGGCGGCAAGAAGCGCGGCTGCCAGCGTGGCGATGAAGAGGGATGCGGGGCGGGACCTGGAGGCGATGCTCATGGCTTGCCGTCGGCTTGCACGATGAAGTCGGTGCCGCGAATGCCGATGGTGGCCGTCTGCGTTTCGACCCGGACCGCGTCGGGGTTGGTCTTGCCGATCAGGCCCGTGATCATGCGCATGGAGCCGCGCAGCAGCGAGACCAGCATGCCGCCTTCGTACGTCGTGCCGTCGAAGTGGAATTCCTTCAGGTCGAGGCGCGACGAGGGACCGACCACCAGCGTCGTGTCGTCGCGCAGCACCACGGAGGCCGACGAATCGGGGCCGGTCACGATGCGGTCCACGGTGCCCAGCGCATCGCCCGGGCTGGCGGGGCGCGTGGCGCCGGTGCCACTGAGCAGTTGCACGTTGCCGCGCACGGATTTCACGAAGCCCGCCTGGGGATCGGCCTTGGCCGGGGCCGCCGGCGCAACCGCGGGCGAGGCAGCGGGAGTCTGGGCTTGTGCCAGAGCGGCCGAGCCCACAATGGCCAGGCCGCTCAAGGCGGTCACGAGTTTTTTCATCATCAGGGGCTCTCTGCGAAACGGTGTTCCGCAATGGTCGCGAATACTAATGCGAAGGCGTTACATGAGGACACGAGGCCGATAATTCAGGCAGTTCTTGCGGCCTTTTACCGCTTTTCGTGTGGCCTATTGCCCAATTCTCGATGGTTTTTACATGACGTTTACCCCTAAGACGCTGCTGCGCGTTTCTGTCGCCGTGGCCTTGATCACCATCGTGCTCAAGGGCCTGGCAGGCTACATGACGAACTCGATGGGCCTGATCTCCGACGCGATGGAGTCCTTCGTGAACCTGGCGAGCGCCATGTTCGCGCTCGCCATGGTGACCATCGCCGAGCGGCCAGCCGACGACGACCATCCCTACGGCCATCACAAGGCCGAATACTTCTCCTCGGGCTTCGAGGGCATCCTGATCGTGGGCGCGGCCATCGCGATCCTCTGGGTCTCGGTGCAACGGCTGCTGACGCCGCAACCGCTCGAGCAACTGGGCTGGGGCCTGGCTCTGTCGGTGGTCAGTTCGGGCTTCAACGCCGGCCTGGCCTTCCTGCTGTTCCGCGCGGCCCGCACGCATCGCTCGATCGCGCTGGAGGCCGACGGCCGCCACCTGATGACCGACGTGTGGACTTCCGCCGCGGTGGTCGTCGGCATCGTCTGCGTGCAGTTCAGCGGCTGGCTCTGGCTCGATCCGGTGCTGGCCATCGGCGTGGCGCTCAACATCGTGCGCGAGGGCGTCAAGCTGGTGTGGCGCTCGTCGCAGGGGCTGATGGACGAAGCGCTCGACCCCGAGACCCTCGCCACCGTGCGCGCCACGCTCGACGCCTTTGCTGCCCGCATGCCCGAAGGCACGCGGCTGCGCTTCGACGACATGGTGACGCGCAGCGCCGGCCAGCGCCGCTTTGCCGACCTGCACATGCACGTACCCGGCCACTGGACCCTGCAGCACGCCGCCAGCATGCGCGACGAACTGGAGCAGGCGCTGATGGACGCGGTGCCCGGCCTGCGCGTCACGATCCAGCTCCTGCCCCTGACCATGGAAGCCCGCGCCACCCAGGCCGGCGAACATCACCCTCTATGAAAGCTGTTCTTCAACGCGTGGCGAATGCGCGCGTCGACATTTCCGGCCGCACCGTCGGCGCCATCGATTCGGGCCTGCTCGTGCTGTTGTGCGCCGAGCGCGGCGACACCGATGCGCTGGCCGACCGCATGCTCGCCAAGATCCTCAAGCTGCGCATCTTTTCGGACGAGGCCGGCAAGATGAACCTCAGCGTGCAGGACATCGGCGGCGGCCTGCTGGTGGTGAGCCAGTTCACGCTGGCGGCCGATGCCAGCGCCGGCAACCGCCCCAGCTTCACCCAGGCCGCGCCGCCCGACGAGGGGCGCCGGCTCTACGAGTATTTCGTGGCGCAGGCACGCGCCGCGCACCCGGTGGTGGCCACCGGCGAGTTCGGCGCCGACATGCAGGTGCACCTGCTGAACGACGGGCCTGTCACCATCCCGCTGCAGATGGCGGCGTAGCGGACGCCGTCTACCTGCCGTACGGACTGCGGATGCCCAGCTCCGCGAGGATCTCGATCTCGTAGGCTTCCATCTCGTCGGCGTCGGCCTCGCTGGTTTCGTGGTCCCAGCCCTGCGCATGCAGCGTGCCGTGCACCAGCAGGTGCGCGTAGTGGTCGGCGAGCGTCTTGCGGTTTTCCTTCGCCTCGCGCGCCACCACCGGCGCGCACAGCACGAGGTCGGCCATCACCAGCGGGCTTTGCGCGTAGTCGAAGGTCAGCACGTTGGTCGCGTAGTCCTTGCCGCGGAACTCGCGGTTCAGGCGCTGGCCCTCGTCGGCGTCGACGATGCGCACGGTGATCTCGCCGTCGATGTCGAGCGCGTGGCGGATCCAGCGCGTCACGCTGTGGCGCGGCAGCGCGGCGCGGTGGCGCTCCACGCCCTTGAAGCGCCCGAACTGCAGCGAGAGCGAAAGTGCGGGGAGCCTGGAGGCGGCCATCTCAGTGGACTCCCGCGCGCTTGCGCTGGCCGTCGTAGGCATCGACGATCTTCGCCACCAGCGGATGCCGCACCACATCGGCACTCGTGAAGTGCGTGATCGCGATGCCGTTCACCCGCTTGAGCACGCGCTCCGCATCGATCAGGCCGCTCAGCTGCTGCTTGGGCAGATCGATCTGGCTCACATCGCCCGTCACTACCGCCTTGGCACCGAAGCCGATGCGCGTGAGGAACATCTTCATCTGCTCGACCGTGGTGTTCTGCGCCTCGTCGAGGATCACGAAGGCGTTGTTCAGCGTGCGTCCGCGCATGAAGGCCAGCGGCGCGATTTCCAGCGCGTTGCGCTCGAAGGCCTTCTGCACCTTCTCGTAGCCCATCAGGTCGTAGAGCGCGTCGTACAGCGGGCGCAGGTAGGGGTCGACCTTCTGCGTCAGGTCGCCCGGCAGGAAGCCGAGCCGCTCGCCCGCTTCCACCGCGGGCCGCGTCAGCACGATGCGCTGCACGGTAGCGCGCTCGAGCGCATCGACAGCGCAGGCCACCGCGAGATACGTCTTGCCCGTGCCCGCAGGGCCGATGCCGAAGGTGATGTCGTGCTTCGCGATGTTGTCGAGGTAGATCGCCTGCGTGGGGGTGCGCGCGCGCAGGTCGGTGCGGCGGGTGACGAGCATCGCGAGGTCGTCGTCGCCGTCGAGCATCGAGCCGTCGCCGGCCAGCGTGAGTTGCACCACGGCCGGATCGATGACGCGCTGGGCGATTTCGTACAGCGCCTGCAGCACGTCCATTGCGCGCTGCGCGGAAGCCTTGGGGCCGTCGACCTTGAACTGTTCGTGGCGGTGCGCGATCTTCACGCCCAGCGCTTCTTCGATGCGGCGCAGGTGCGCGTCCAGAGGTCCGCACAGGTGGCCGAGGCGCGAGTTGTTCAGTGGGGTAAAGGTGTGTCGCAGAATCACGCCGGACATTTCAAGGAAAAAGGGCACCCATGATAGGCAAACTGACCGGCACACTCGCTGAGCGCAATCCGCCGCAGGTGGTGGTGGACTGCAACGGCGTCGGCTACGAGGTCGATGTGCCGATGAGCACGTTCTACAACCTCCCCGGCACCGGCGAGCGCGTGTCGCTGCTCACGCACTTCGTCGTGCGCGAGGACGCGCAGATTCTCTATGGCTTCGGCACGGCCGAGGAACGGGCGGCTTTTCGCCAGCTCATCAAGATCACCGGCGTGGGGCCGCGCACGGCCCTGGGCCTGCTCTCGGGCATGAGCGTGGGCGAACTGTCGCAGGCGATCACGACGCAGGAGCTCGGGCGGCTCGTGAAGATCCCGGGCATCGGCAAGAAGACCGCCGAGCGGCTGCTGCTCGAGCTCAAGGGCAAGCTCGGCGCCGACATCGGCCTGCCTGCGCACGCGGCGTCGGACGCGCAGGCCGACATCCTCCAGGCGCTGGTTGCGCTCGGCTACAGCGACAAGGAGGCTGCGCTCGCGCTCAAGGCGCTGCCGAAGGATGCGACCGTGAGCGAAGGGATCAAGCTGGCGTTGAAGTCGCTGGCTAAGTGAGCGCGATTCAGGGCGCGTTCACGCCGACGGGGTACCTTGCTCCGCGAATGTCCCCCGGCCTGCGGCCTCCTCCTTTATTTCGCTGCGCAAGGCACCCCATCGGCGTGAGCGATGGACGCAGCGGTCGAACCGCCGGCATAAGCAGAGCGTCCATGTGCGAATGGCACCGGGTGCTCCCCGCAGCGAAATAAAGGAGGAGCCGAAGGCGGGGGACATTCGCGGAGGGGAGTACCCGGTGCCATTCGCACGCACCCTGAATCAAGCACACGCCAAAACACTCAGGGATGGATCTTCTCGCCCTTGGCCAGCATCTCCACGAACTGCGCAATGCGTCGCGCCCGCGTCTCGGGCTTCTTCGCGCCCTGCGTGCGGAACAGCACTGCGTAGCGGTTGCGCGAATCGAGCGTGGCGAAGAACTTCGCGGCCTTCTTGTTGGCATCGAGCGCAGCCTGCAGGTCGGGCGGCACCGTCGCCGCGCTGACGCCCTCGTAGGCCGCGTCCCAGCGGCCGTCGGCCTTCGCGCGCTCGATCTCGGCATGGCCGGCCGGCTGCATGCGGCCTTCCTCGATGAGCTTCAGCACCTTGGCGCGGTTGATCTGCGACCAGATGCTGCGCTTGGTGCGCGGCGTGAAGCGCTGCAGGAAGTACTGCGCGTCCTCGCTCTTGCGCTGGCCGTCGATCCAGCCCCAGCACAGCGCTTCTTCCAGTGCGGTGGGGTGGTCGATGGAGGCGAGGCCGCTGTCTTTCTTCGCGATGCGCAGCCACACGCCGGCGGCGGTGGCATGGTGGCGCTTGAGCCAGCGCGCCCACGAGGCGGCATTGGTGCATTCCACGGGCGTGTCGTGCGCAACACGCTCTTCCGCCTTGCTCACGGCACCCACCAATAGCGCAGCGCGTGAAAGTAGATCGGCGCCGCGAAGATCACCGAGTCGAGCCGGTCGAGCATGCCGCCGTGGCCCTCGATCATCGAACCCCAGTCCTTCACGCCGCGGTCGCGCTTGATGGCCGACATAACGAGGCCGCCGAAGAAGCCCATCAAGCAGATGGTGAGCGCCATCAGCGCCGCCTGCCACGGGTTGAACGGCGTGGCCCAGTACAGCGCCGCGCCCAGCGCGGTGGCGCTCGCCACGCCGCCGACCAGGCCTTCCCAGGTCTTGGAGGGCGACAGCTCCGGCGCCACCTTGCGCCTGCCGAAGAGCTTGCCCCACACGTACTGCAGCACGTCGCTGCCCTGCACCACGATCACGAGGAACGCGATCAGCAGCAGGTTGCGGCCCTCGAAGCCCGGGATCTGCAGCGTGAGCAGCGCGGGCACGTGGCTGATGCAGAACACGCACACCATCAGCCCCCACTGGATCTTCGAGGTGCGCTCCAGGAAGCGCTGCGTGTCGCCGCCCATCGCCGCCAGGATGGGCAGCAGCAGGAAGGCGTAGACCGGGATGTAGATCGAATACAGCCCGTACCAGTCGATCCAGATCAGGAAGTACTGCCCCGGCAGCGCGACGAAGAAGGCCAGCGCGATCGCCGCGTGGTCGCCGCGCCGCGTGTAGGCCAGGCTGATGAACTCGCGCAGCGCATAGAACGAGATCAGGTAGAACAGCACGATCACGCCGCCCTTGCCGAAGGCGAAGGCAACGCCGATCACCGCCACCATCACCCACCACGCATTGACGCGCGAGTTGAGGTTGTCGATCACCGAATGCGGCTGGCCGCTCGCCACGCGCCACTTGAGCAGCGCGCCGATGGACGAGGCCAGCACCAGCACCCCGAAGACGCCACCGAAGAGCCTGAGCGTGGTCCACGCGAAAGGAGAGAGCTCGATCATGCGGCCGTCCCTCCGTCTTGCCGGCCGTTGAGTTCGACGCGGTCGTATTCGGGTCGCAGGTCGAGCATTGCCGCGCGCGCGCGGGCCAGGAACGACACCTTGTCTTCATCTTCCGCCAGCGTGATCGGCGTGCCGAAGCGCACCGTGCAGGCCAGCGGAATCGGCACCAGCACGCCCTTGGGCAGCACACGCTTCAGGTTCTCGATCCACACCGGCACCAGCCGCACGTGGGGGCAGGCGCGCGCCAGGTGGAACAGCCCGCTTTTCAGCGGCAGCAGGATGTCTTCGCCCGTGTTGCGCGTGCCCTCGGGGAACATGATGAGCGAGTCGCCGCCCTCCAGCGCCTCCTTCATCTGGTCGACCGGGTTGCCGCCCTGGCCCGAGCCGTCGCGCCGGATCATCAGCGCGTTGAACACGTCCTTGCCGATGAAGTTGCGCAGCTTCGAGGCCTCCCAATAATCCTGCCCCGCCACCGGCCGCGTGAGTCCGCGCAGGTCGGGCGGCAGCGTGGCCCACAGCAGCACGAAGTCGCCGTGGCTCGTGTGGTTGGCGAAGTACAGCGTCTGCTCGGCCTTCGGCGTGGTGCCCGACCAGATGGCGCGCACCCCGGTCAGCAGCCCGGCGGCGCCGATGATGAGCTTGCCGGCCACGACGGCGAGGCCGCGCCGCAGCACCGTGCTGTCGGGAGTGTTGTCGTTGTTCTTGTTTTCTTCTGTGGTCAAGACAAGTCCTGTGTCATCAAGGCAAGTAGGAACAGGGCGCTCTGGCAGGCCACCACGATGGCGTGGCGCTGCATGAGCTGGCGGGTGCCCTGCACGCGGTCGTCGAGCGGGCGGGGGGCGTGCTGCGACGGCGGCGGCTCGCGCAGCCCCAGCGCCGAGAGCGCGCGGTCGAGCGCATCGAGCGAGGCGACGGTGCCGCGCGCGAGGCCGTCGAACAGCGCCTCGTCGAAGCGCAGCCGGAACGCGAAGTAGCGCTCCAATGCGCCGAGGATCACGACCGCGCCGAAGCCCATGATGGACGTGGTCGAGAGCGAGCGCAGCGTCAGCGCGAGCACCAGCGCCGAGATGCAGGTGAGCGCGAAGCCCCAGAGGGCCAGTAGCGCGATGGCGCGCAGCAGGCCCGCCAGCGCGGTGCAGGTGGTTCGTTCGTTGTCATCGGTCATGGGGCGGCACCTCCGGCAAAGGCTTGAAGGGCTCCAGCGACAGGCGCCACGCACCTCGCAGTACGATCTGCGGCCGTGCGCGGCGCACCGCGTCTTCGGCCTGGGCGACACCGCCGGCCGCGCCATAGCGGCCCAGCCAGGCAATCGCCGCAGCCGCGCTGCGCGAGAAGCCGAGCGCGCAGCAGACCCACACTGTCGCACCATCCGCACTGCGGCGCTGGCTTTCGATGACGGACGCCGCGCGCTGCAGGCGCACGGTGGGCGGCACCGTGAGGTCGAGCAACGGCACGCAGCGCGCATGCGGCACGCCGGCCGGCATCTGCAGCTCGGCGCACAGGCTCACCAGCCGGGGCTGCCCGGCGGCCAGCCATTCGGCGTGCGTCGGGCGGCGGCCGAGCCGCAGGCCGGGCACCACTTCGACCGAGGCCGGCAGCCTGCGCGTCCAGAGCCAGGCGTTGACGGCGGCGCCGAGCCGGTAGGGCGCCAGCATCCAGCGCGCTGGCCAGCCCATGCGGCCCCGGCCGTCCATTTGAAAGCCGCGTGCGCCGAAGCCGGCGTAGTTCAGTGCCACCAGCGCGAGCGATGCGGCCGGCCATGCGAGCCACAGCGCGACGCCGCCGCCACGCAGCGCGGCAGCCAGGAACAGCGCCGCGCCGGCCGCATAGAACCCCGCCAGCTTCCAGCGCTGGGCGTCCCGCGTGCAGCGCCATGCGCGCGGCATCGACACCACGCGTTCCAGCGGCCACAGCCACACGCAGAACAGGCCGAGCAGTGCGCCGGTCGGAATGTCGATGAAGTGGTGCTGCCACGTCGTGAGCACCGAGGCACAGATGGCGAAGGCCCACAGGTGCAGCACCAGCCGTGCCCACAGGGGCCGAATGAACTGGCGATACCAGTCCCACAGGATCACCGCCAGCGCGATGTGCAGCGAGGGTGCCTGGTTGAACGGCTGATCGAAGCCGCGCAGCGCATTGAACAGGAAGGCCGGTGCCCCCTCGACCGGCGGCTGCCCGAAGCTGAAGTGCAGCGGCCAGACGATGAAGCAGCTGCAGGCGATGAGCGTGGCAGTCACCAGCCGCAACGCATGCCGGTCCAGTGTGTGCTTGCTGCGCGCGAGGAACAGCGACAGCGCGTAGAAGACGTTGATCGTCCAGTACGGAAAGATCGTCCACGGCCAGAACGGCACCTGCCGCTCCCACTCGAAAGCCATCGACGGCACGTTGGCGCGCGTGGTGGCCCACCAGTTGGCGAGGCCATAGGCCGCATAGAACAGCGGCCCCAAGAACACCAGCCATGCGGCCGCGCGCTTCCAGGGCCGTCGTGCCGCAGGGGCGGTCATTGCGCGACGCGCACCGCCAGCGACACCGTGAAGATGCCCCACTCGTCGACCCGCTGGTCGATCTTGCGGAAGCCCGCTTCCTCCACCAGCTGGTCCATCTCGTGCTGCGTGCGGCGGCGCATCACCCAGGCTTCGCCCTGGCGGTGGCTGGTGAGGGCGCGCGCGATCATCTCGAGCTGCGGGTGCCAGGGCTGCCCGGTGTAGACGAGATAGCCGCGGTCTTCCACCGCATCGCCCACGCCTGCCAGCGAGCGGCGCACCATCTCGTTGTCGGGGAACAGCTCGTACAGGCCCGACACCACGGCCAGCGTGGGGCGCGGCGCCACGGTGGCGAGGCTCATGCGGTCGAAGGCGTCGGCCTGCACGAACTGCGCGACGTCTTCCAGGCCCTTCTCGGCGATGAGTGCGCGGCCGTCGCGCACGTTGATGTCGCTGTAGTCGCGCAGCAGGATCGAGCTGGCCTTCACGGGGCTTGCGAGCACCGCATCGAGCACGTAGCGGCCATGGCCCGCGGCGATGTCCATCACGCGCACCTCGCGGTGCATTTCGGCCAGGCGCTCCATGGAGATGCGGATCAGCTCCTCGACGTGGATCTTGCGCTGGCGGATGCCGCGCCAGCCGATGGAGTTCAGGTAGGTGTTGTCGATGGAGCGGCCGATGGCCGAGCTGCCCTGCGGGTGGTTGCGGTACACGTAGTCGAGCGTGCTGCCCGAGTCGAAGCCGGTGGCGTGGCCCAGCTTGATGCCTTCGGACATCGTGCCGCCCAGCTTCAGCCCGGCGCGGGTCATCGCCCAGTAGGCGCCGCGCGGCGACAGGGGCGACAGCGGCTCGGCCAGCGCGCGCGACTCGTCGGCCGTGTCGCCGCTCAGGTGCGCCTCGCGGCGGTCGACCGGAACGGCCGGCTCGTCGAAGCGCTGCAGGATGAATTCGCGGATCGAGGCCACCGCCGGCGCACGGTCCTTCTCGCCCAGCGTGTCGTGGAAGAAGCCCGGCAGCTCGGTCTTGGTTTTCACCGCGCTGCCCAGCCGCTCGAAGAACTGGTGCTGCGGCTTGTGGTGCACCACCCAGTCGGCGCCCGAGATCAGCAGCTGCACCGGCAGCGTGATCGCATTGGCGTCGGCCACCACGCGGTCGGCCGCCTCGTACAGGCCGAGCAGGATGTTGACCGCGATGGGGCGGGAGATCAGAGGGTCGCTCTCGTAGCTCGCGATGCGTTCCGGGTCGTGCGTGAGGAACTTCGCCTTCACGTAGCTGTTGACGAAGAACAGGCCGCGCAGCTTGTGCATCAGCCCGAGCCCGGCGCGCGCGAACGGCACGTACAGCTTCACCTTGAAGGCCGGCGAGGCGAGCGTGAGGCCGCGCACCTTGGGTGCGTAGTCGTGCGCCCAGGTGGCGATCAGCACGGCGCCCACGCTCTGCGCGACGACGTGGATGTCTTGCTCGGGCACGCCGTGCGCGCTGCCGATGTGCTGCACGAAGGTCTGCACGTCGCGCACCGAGGTGCCGAAGCTGGGGCTGTAGCCGCGCTGCCCGGGCGAGCGGCCGTGGCCGCGCGCGTCCCAGGCGAAGAAGTCGAAGTCGGGCAGGTTCAGCTCGTCGACCAGGTGCGCCATGCGCGCACCGTGCTCGTGGCCGCGGTGAAACAGCACGATGGCGCCGCGCCGCGTGGCGCCGGTGGCCGGCCAGTGGCGGTAGAAGAGCGATTCGCCGTCGTGCGTCTGGAAGTGATGCTCGGCGGCAAGGCGTGGAGTGGTTTCGGTCATTGAATCCCTGTGGTCCTTGGTCCTTGGTTCTTGTCTTGTTCAGTGGCGGCCGGCCGTGTCGGCCTCGGCCAGCGCGCGGCGGATGCGGTTGACGGTGGTCCAGGCCACCAGCGCGGCCAGCAGCGGCATCAGCCAGGCCGTCCAGCCCGGCAGGGGCCAGCCCAGCGCCACGTAGAGGCCGAGCGCGCCGAACACGAAGGCCCGGTCGCTCTTGCCCAGCGGGCCGTCGTAGCGGCGCGAGGCGCCCACCGTGGGGCCCAGTGCGCCAGCGAATTCGCTCAGCCCGGCCAGCACGATCACCGCGCCGACCCAGAACGGGCTGAACGGCGCCACCAGCGCAAAGGGCAGGTAGAGCGCGGCGTCGGAGACCACGTCGGTCAGTTCATTGAGGAAGGCGCCCAGCCTGCTCTGCTGGTTGTGCTCGCGCGCCAGCATGCCGTCGATGGCGTTGAAGGCCATGCGCAGGAACATCCACAGCGGAATGAGCGCGAAGGCGCGCAGAGAAGGCGCTGCGAAGAACAGCCAGAGCCCGAGCGCGACCGACACCACGCATGCCGCCAGCGTGACCTGGTTGGCGGTGACGCCCATCGCATGCAGGCGGACCACCAGCGGCCGCAGCAGGGCCTGGAAACGCGGCTTCAGTTCGTAGATCGACACGTGCTGGCTTCCCCTCGTTTGTTATATGGCCGGATACACGGCCGGAGCATTCTGCCAGTGTGGCAGGCACTAAACTCGCCTTCGAAGAACCCCCTCGCAATGACCATCCAGACTGACGACTTCGCGCCCGCCCCCCAACGCGTGGTGTCCGCTGCCCCCGCTTCGCCCAACGAAGAGGCAATCGAACGGGCCCTGCGCCCGAAGCTGCTCGACGAGTACGTCGGCCAGGCCAAGGTGCGCGAGCAGCTCGAGATCTTCATCGGCGCCGCGCGCAAGCGCCAGGAGGCGCTCGACCATGTGCTGCTGTTCGGCCCGCCCGGCCTGGGCAAGACCACGCTGTCGCACATCATCGCGGCCGAGCTGGGCGTGAACCTGCGCCAGACCTCGGGCCCGGTGCTCGAGAAGCCCAAGGACCTGGCGGCGCTGCTGACCAACCTCGAGCCGAACGACGTGCTCTTCATCGACGAGATCCACCGGCTGAGCCCGGTCGTCGAGGAAATCCTGTACCCCGCGCTGGAGGACTACCAGATCGACATCATGATCGGCGAGGGCCCCGCGGCGCGCAGCATCAAGCTCGACCTGCAGCCCTTCACGCTGGTGGGCGCCACCACGCGCGCCGGCATGCTGACCAACCCGCTGCGCGACCGCTTCGGCATCGTCGCGCGGCTGGAGTTCTACACGCCCGAAGAGCTGGCGCTCATCGTGCATCGCAGCGCCGGCCTGCTCAAGGTCGAGACCGACGCGGCCGGCGGCTTCGAGATCGCGCGCCGCTCGCGCGGCACACCCCGCATCGCCAACCGCCTGCTGCGCCGCGTGCGCGACTACGCGGATGTGAAGGGCAATGGCCGCATCACCGAAGACATCGCGCACAGGGCGCTGGCCATGCTCGACGTCGACCCGCAGGGCTTCGACCTGATGGACCGCAAGCTGCTCGAAGCCGTGATCCATCGCTTCGATGGCGGTCCGGTGGGGCTCGACAACGTCGCGGCCAGCATCGGCGAGGAGCGCGACACCATCGAGGACGTGATCGAGCCCTACCTCATCCAGCAGGGCTACCTGCAGCGCACGCCGCGCGGGCGCATCGCCACGCTGGCCGCGTACCGGCACCTGGGCGTGGCGCCGCCTTCGGGCCGCGCCGAGGGCCCCGATCTTTTCGGAGCTTGAACTCATGCACACCCATGACCTGAGCGCCTGGCAGCACGACCATCATTTCGGCGCCGACACCGCTTCGGCCGAGCGCAGCACGCGCCTCGTGATGTGGATCACCGCCGTGATGATGGTGGTCGAGATCGGCGCCGGCTGGTGGTTCAACTCGATGGCGCTGCTGGCCGACGGCTGGCACATGAGCTCGCATGCGCTGGCCATCGGGCTGAGCGCGTTTGCGTATGCGGCCGCACGCCGTTATGCGCGCGACCCGCGCTTCGCCTTCGGCACCTGGAAGATCGAGGTGCTCGGCGGCTTCGCGAGTGCGCTGGTGCTGCTGGGCATCGCGGCGCTGATGGTGGTGGGCTCGCTGGAGCGGCTGTGGTCGCCTTCGGCGATCCACTACCCCGAAGCCATTTCGGTGGCGGTGCTGGGGCTGGCGGTCAACCTGGTCTGCGCGCGGCTGCTGGGCGGGGCGCATCACCACCATCATCACGGGCACGACCACGGACATGGGCATGACCACGACCACGACCATGCACACGGCGATCACGGCCACGATCTGAACCTGCGCTCCGCCTACCTGCATGTCGTGGCCGATGCCGCCACTTCGGTGCTGGCCATCGCGGCGCTGCTCGGCGGCTGGTTCTACGGCTGGGCCTGGCTCGACCCGGCGATGGGCATCGTCGGCGCGGTGCTGGTGGCGGTCTGGGCCAAGGGGCTGCTGAAGCAAACCGGCAAGGTGCTGCTCGACCGCGAGATGGACCACCCCGTCACCGAAGAAATCCGCGAAGGCGTCGAGACGATGCTGGCCGATTCGGAGACGCGCGTGGCCGATCTGCATGTGTGGCGCGTGGGGCGCGACGCGTATGCCTGCGCGCTGACGGTGGTGACGCATTCGATGACGCTGACGGCCGACGAGGTGCGCGCCTGCTTCTCGATGCACGAGGAAATCCGCCACTCGACGGTCGAAATCCAGCGCTGCGTGGATTGAGCAGGTCTTACTCCTTCCCCTTTCGGGGGAAGGTTGGGATGGGGGCAGGCAGAGCGTGCCCGGTGGTGGCGCCGCTTGCCCCCACCCCGGCCCTCCCCCAGCGGGGGAGGGAGAAATGCGAAGTCAACGTCCGGCCACGCGTCACCGGAATGTCACGGCAGCGCCATCATGCGGTCACGCCGCGGTGGGAGCCTACCCGTCCATGCAACGCGACGACGCTTTCCTCCGCGCATGGCGCGACACCGCGACCCGGGCCCTCGACCCGGAGGACGACGATCGCGCTCGTCCACCCCTGCAATTCCGCACCCTGTGGATCTCCGACCTGCACCTGGGCACGCCCGGCTGCCAGGCGCGTGCGCTGCTCGACTTCCTGAAGCACACCGAGTGCGAGACCCTGTTCCTGGTCGGCGACATCATCGACGGCTGGCAACTCAAGCGGCACTGGTACTGGCCGCAGGCGCACAACGACGTGATCCAGAAGCTGCTGCGCAAGGCGCGCAAGGGCACGCGCGTGATCTTCATCCCGGGCAACCACGACGAATTCGCGCGCAAGTACCTGCACCACAACTTCGGCGGCATCGACGTGGCCGAGGAATGGATTCATGAAACCGCCGACGGCCGAAAGCTGTGGATCATCCACGGCGACCTGTTCGACGGCGTGATCCAGTGCGCCAAGTGGCTTGCCTACGTGGGCGATTCGCTCTACGAGTTCACGCTCAAGCTCAACCGTCACCTCAACTCGCTGCGCGCGCGCATGGGGCTGCCGTACTGGTCGCTCTCGAAGTACCTCAAGGGCAAGGTCAAGCGCGCGGTGAGCTACGTGGGCGACTTCGAAATGGCCGTGGCCCGCGAGGCCCGCAAGCGCGGTGCGCAGGGCGTGGTCTGTGGCCACATCCACCACGCCGAGATGCGCGACATCGACGGCATCCTCTACTGCAACGACGGCGACTGGGTCGAGAGCCTGACGGCGCTGGCCGAGCATGCCGACGGCACGCTGGAAATCATCGACTGGGCGAAGCACATGCCCGTGCCGGCGAAGGCCGTGCCGCAGCGCGAAGCCGTCGCGGCCTGAGCGACGCGCTCAGCCCTTGCGGGCCGGACTGCTCGCCGTGTGACCGAGCTGGTCGCGCCAGGTGTCGTAGTGCCTGAACATGCTCTTGCCCAGTTCGTCCATCCACAGCCACCAGGCCAGGGCGAGGTTCTCGGGCCCAGGGGGCTCCGCCGCTTCCCGCAGCGCAGGGGCCGGCGGTTCGGGCAGTTCGTAGTCGCACAGCCGTTCGACGCTGGCGTGCGAGAAGCCGGGAATGACAGAGCTCAAGGTTGCTTCCTTCGAAGGGGGCGCACTTTCTGTGACGCCCGGAACACTCCCGTACGAATTGAAACATCGGCCTGCGCGCCGGACCATCGGACTATCCCGAATAAATGAAAACAAAAGTCTTTGCTGAGGATTGACGCGAAGCGCGGCTCGTCGCGTGCGCATTCGTCGCTTCCGACGATGCCTGCAGGGCGCCTGCGCGCCAAGATGGCGCTACACGGCAGGCGTTCGTTCCGCGCGGAGCCGAAGGAGACGAGGCATGGCGGGTCCACTGCAGGGGTTGCGGGTCATCGAGATGGCGGGCATCGGCCCCGGGCCGTTCTGCGCGATGCTGTTCGCCGACATGGGCGCGGAGGTGATCCGCATCGCCCGCCCGGGCACGCAGCCCGATGCGCACGACATCCTCGCGCGCGGCCGCAGCACGCTGCAGGCCGACCTGCGCGCGGAAGGCGCGGCGCAATCCGTGCTCGACGCCGTCGAGAAGGCCGACGTGCTCATCGAAGGCTTCCGCCCCGGCGTCATGGAGCGGCTGGGCCTCGGCCCCGCGCCCTGCCACGCGCGCAACCCGCGCCTGGTCTACGGCCGCATGACCGGCTGGGGCCAGCACGGCCCGCTGGCGCATGCCGCGGGGCACGACATCAACTACATCGCCATCAGCGGCGCACTGCATGCCATCGGCCGCGCGGGCGAGCCGCCCGTGCCGCCGCTCAACTACGTGGGTGACTTCGGCGGCGGCGCGATGCTGCTGGCCTTCGGCATCCTCGCCGCGCTGCATGAGGCGAAGCAGTCGGGGCAAGGGCAGGTGGTCGATGCCGCCATGACCGATGGCGCGGCGCTGCTGTCGGCCATGATGTACGGCCTCAAGTCGGCCGGCCGGTGGAGCAACCAGCGCGGCGAGAACATGCTCGACGGCGGCGCGCACTTCTACGACACCTATGCCTGCGCCGACGGCAGGTACGTGGCGGTGGGCGCCATCGAACCGCAGTTCTACGCGCTTCTGCGCGAGCGCTGCGGCATTGCCGACGACCCCGCCTTCGACGCGCAGATGGACGCCGACCGCTGGCCGCTGCTCAAGCTGCGCATGGCCGACCTGTTCCGCACCCGCACGCGCGACGAGTGGTGCGTGCTGCTCGAAGGCAGCGACGCCTGCTTCGCACCCGTGCTCGACTGGGACGAGGCCCCCAAACATCCGCACAACGTGGCGCGCGGCACCTTCGCCACAGTGGGCGGCGTGGTGCAGCCCGCGCCAGCGCCGCGCTTCAGCCGCACCGCGCCGGTCGTGCCGCCGGCCGCCGCGCGCGACGACGGCGAGACCGTGCTGCGCCGATGGGGTGTGGCGGCCCACGCCATCGCACCGCTGTGCGCTTCCTGACGAAGCAAACCGACGACAACGAAGAAAGGCGACATGGCCATCGATTTCCGCCGCTCCTGGAGCGATGAAGACCTGGAGCTGTACCGCGACAACGTGGTGCGCTTCATCGAAACCGAAGTGCTCCCGCACGACGAGGAAGCGCGCAGGCGCGGCCACGTGGGCCACGAGGTCTGGCGCAAGGCCGGCGCGCTCGGCTTGCTGTGCGCGGACATTCCCGAGCAATACGGCGGCGCCGGCGGCGACTTTCGCCATGAAGCCGTGTTCTACGAGGAGATGTCGCGCCGCGCGCTCACCGGCATGGCGACCTCGGTGCACAGCATCGTGGCGCACTACTTCCTCAACCACGGCACCGAGGTGCAGAAGCGCAGCTACCTGCCGCGCATGGCGCGCGGCGAGCTGGTCGGCGCCATCGCCATGACCGAGCCCGGCGCCGGCTCCGACCTGCAGGGCGTGCGCACCCGTGCCGGGAAGACGGACGGCGGCTACCTCATCAACGGCTCCAAGACCTTCATCACCAACGGCTTCCTTGCCGGCGTGGTGCTGGTGGTGGCCAAGACCGATCCGTCGCAGGGCGCCAAGGGCACGTCGATCCTCATCGTCGAGACCGAGGGCTGCCAGGGCTTTCGCGTGGGCCGCGTGCTCGACAAGATCGGCATGAAGGCGCAGGACACCTCGGAGCTGTTCTTCGACGACGTGCGCGTGGGTGCCGACGCCCTGCTGGGCGGCGTGGAAGGGCAGGGCTTCTTCCAGCTCATGGGCGACCTGCCGTACGAGCGCACCATCATCGGCCTGAGCGCGCTGGCCACCATGGAGGGTGCCTACCAGGCCACGCTGGACTACGTGCGCGACCGCAAGGCCTTCGGCAAGCCGATTGCCGAGTTCCAGAACACCCGGTTCAAGCTGGCCGAGATCGCCACGCAGATCAAGGTGGGCCGCGCCTTCATCGACCGCTGCGTGGAAGACCTCGTGGCCGGCAGGCTCGACACCGCCACTGCCTCGATGGCCAAGCTCTGGGGCTCGGAGGCGCAGGGCCGCGTGGTCGACGAGTGCCTGCAGTTGTTCGGCGGCTACGGCTTCATGAACGAATACATGGTGGCGCGCATGTACGCCGACGCGCGGGTGCAGCGCATCTACGGCGGCACCAACGAGATCATGAAGGAGGTGATTTCGAGGGCGCTGTGAGCAGCGCGTTCAGGACAGCCGCCGGATCTCCGCCCGCGCAATTTCGCGGTGGTGGTACGACGGCGAGAGGCCGATGAACTGCGTGTACTTCTCGCGCGCCGCATCGGGATGGCCCGCGTCTTCCAGCTCCAGCGCTTCCAGCGTGAACTGGGTGAAGAGCCGGTTGGAATCGTTCTCGCGCGGCGAAGCGGCCAGCGACCCGGGCTGCAGCTCGGGCTGCGCGGTGTAGATCTTCCGCTGTACCTCGATCACCTCGATCAGCGCGCGGCCGATACGCTGGATGTTCTCGTCCACGGGACCGAGATCGGTCGTCCGCACATCCGCCGCGGCCTGGTCCAGCAGGTGCGAGGCCACGCGCAGCAAGCGGTGAAGCTGCTTGTATTTCATGGGTGGGCAGCTCCGTGCATGCGGCTGCTACCGGTCTTCGCCGCTTTCGCCAAGCCGTTTTCTTGCAGGACTCTCATCCGCCGGCCCGTTTCGCGCCGGAGGCCGTGCGCTGCGAGGCCGCAGTCGCCGCGGCTTCCTCGGCGCGCTGCTTGTCGGCGAGCTGGCGCTCCCGCTCGGCGATGGCCAGGCTCTTGGCCACGTCGGTGCCGTGCACCTTCACCGAGAACGCCTTGCTCACGCTGCCCTTGCCCGTGGTGTAGGTGATGGCCAGCCAGTAGCCGGGATGGCTCGGCTTGGGTGTCTTGAAATGGACACCGCTCACGCCGCTGGTGTTGTTGCGCCGGGTGATCTCCGACTTCGAGCGCTTGGCCGTGCGCGGCCCGGGCGCATGGGCCGACAGCCCCATGCGGATCGCCTCCTCGGCCGGGTGTATGCGCGCCAGCCCCGTCATGCGCTTGAGCTGCTGCGCGCGCTCCTGGACCGCCAGCGCCTGCGCGGAGTCGCCCAGCTCCGCAACCGGGAAGTCGGTGCGAAGGATCTCGTCCGGCGCGATGTAGGTCTTGGCCATCCACGCCCGCACCCGGCCGCCCGGCGCCAGGTGGTGGAACACGCCTGGCACGCCGGTGCTGTTGTTGACGCGGCGCTTCTCGGCTCGCACGCGGCGCGCCTGTGGCGGCACGTTGCGCACGATGAAGTCGCGCCAGTCCTGCGCATGGAGCAGCGCCTGCTCCGCGCCGCCATAGCTGGCCTTGCCGAACAGCCTGTGGTGGCGAACACCGTTGCGTACGATGGAAACTTCGAAACCCCAGGACCTGGAGTAAATGCCGTACATGGCTGCCGGATTGGGGATTCCTTTGGGCATTCTCGACGTGATGCTGCTGCTCTCAGCGGTGCTGATTCCGATGGACTCCCCGAGTTGCCTGCCGCTCCTTGGCGCACGCATTTCGCAGCTATTTTGGCCGAAGCGCAATGACAACTCCGCGGAGGCAGTCATGCACGGGACAATGCAGTAAAAGGGCCTCATCACTGCTGCGGCCTCGTCTCGACGGCCGCCTGGCCGTGCCGGCTGGCCTCCCGCCGGCGGGAAGGGGCGAGCGTGCCGGTATCAGGCATCAGCTTCTGCTCGAGCTGGCGCTCGCGCTCCTCGATGGCCAGCAGCTTGGCCTTCTCGGGGCCGTGCTCCTTGATGGAGAAAGCCTTGCTCACGCTGCCCTTGCCCGTGGTGTAGGTGATGGCGAGCCAGTAACCCGGATGGCCGGGGTTGGGCACCTTGAAATGCACGCCACTCACGCCGCTGGAATTGGTGCTGCGCTTGATCTCGGACTTCGAGCGCTTGGGCGACAGCAGCCCGGCGGGAAAGGCCGGCGGGCTCTTGCGGATCGTTTCCTCGGCCGGATGCAGCCTGGCCAGCCCGGCCATGCGCTCCAGCTGCCGTGTCCGCTCCTCGACGGCCAACTCCTGCGCGGCCTCACCCACCGCGTTCACCGGAAAGTCGGTGCGCAGGATCTCGTCGTGCCCGATGTAGGTCTTGGCGACCCAGGCCCGCACCCTGCCGTCCGAGGCGACCTGGCGGAAGACGCCGGACACGCCGGTGGTGTTGTTGATCCGCAGCTTCTCGGCCCGGGTGCGCCGCGGCACCGGCGGCACGCTGCGCACGATGCCGTCGCGCCAGTCCTGCGCCTGCAGCAGCGCCTGCTCCTCGCTGCCGTAGCTGGCGCGGCCGAACTGCTTGTAGTAGCGCGTGCCGTTGCGCACGATCGACACCTCGAAGCCCCAGGCACGGCGATAGATGCCGTACATGGCGGCAGGATTCGGGGTTCCTTTGGGCATGGTGGCTCCGGCTTTCGCCGCTCCCTTACTCGCTATCTGTTGCCTGCCGTCGCGGCAGTTGGAAGACTCTGACCTCTGGAGGAATCCTAGGGATTGGCCAATGGCCGGGGAATCACCGGAATCGGTAGTAATCGGGGGCGCCGGCGTGAGTCATGCTGGACAAGGTTGCCGGCCCTGCAAAACGGCGGCGACGGACGGGCAGTGTCCGCCTAGCGGATCACCCCGAGCTTGCGCGCAATCGCCACCGCCTGCGTCCGGCTCTTCGCATCGAGCTTCATGTTGATGTTGCGCAGGTGCGTGCGCACCGTGCTGTCCGACACGAACAGCTTTTCCGCCATCGCGTTGTTCGAGTACCCTTCGGCCAGCAGCTGCAGCACGCGGATCTCCTTGCGGGTCAGCGGCTCCTTCATCGCATCGGCCGCGGGTGCTTCCACCTCGCCACTGCCGGCCGGCCCGGCCGCCTGCAGCAGCCGTTGCAGGTGATCGGCGAGTATCGGATCGCTGCTGCCGCGCGTGCTCTCCTGCATGGCCGCCGCATACCGGTGCAACAGCGTGCCCACCACCGGGCCTTCGTCGAGGATCAGCCGCATGAATCCTTCCTGGCTCGCCGCCTGCAGCACCTCGCCGATCTGCTCGATCGCGGCGGCCGCATCGCCGATGCGTTGCAGCGCCAGCGCGCGCAGCACCCTGAGCTTGAGCGCGCGCCGGTTGCGGGCCGAGGCCAGCGCCGCATGCAGTTCCGCGTCGAGCGCGCCCAGTGCTGCGCGCGCATCGCCGAAGGCGATTTCCCAGCGGGCCTTTGCCAGCGCGAGGTAGTCGAGGTCGTGCGCAGGCAGGCGCTGCCGCCGCTCGCTGTCCCACAGCGCGGGGTCGTCGGCGCGCAGCAGTTCGTCGCGCGATGCGGGACCGTTGCCCTGCAGAAGCAGCATGCGCGAGCGCTCCAGCTTCGCGCCCGCCACCACGCGCGGCAGCTGGCGGTGGTGGCCCAGGTATTCGAGCTCGGTCAGCGCCTGGAACGCGGTGTCGATGTCGCCCGCATGGAACGCGAGCCGCGAGCGCATCACGTGGCTCAGGATCATGTGGTCAGGCAGGCCCACGTCGCGCGCCAGCGGCAGGTACACGTTCAACAGATGCTCGGCCTGCACCAGCTGGTTGGTCTCGTACACGGCGCCCGCGTACAGCACGCCCGCCCATGCATTGCCATGGCTGTGGTTGTACGACACCGCATGCGTGGAATCGACCGCCATGCGCAGCCGCGCGGTGGCCTGCCGCAAGCGGCCTTCCTGCAGGTCGAACAGGCCGGCCAGCGACTCGGTGTACATGCGGTTGAAGGTGCTGTTGCCCTGCTCGCGCCGCGCCGCGTCGAGCAGGCGCCGCGCCTCATGCGGGTCGCCGCGCACGGCCAGGATATGGGCCATGGCGTTGAGCAGCACGCTGTCCGCGAAGGCCAGGCCGGTGGGCAGGCGCGCCAGGCTCTGTCGGCCGGCCTCGTAGGCTTCGTCGTGGCGGTCCTGCATGGCCAGCAGCAGGGGCACCAGCGTGTGAGCGCTTGCGCGCACCTCGGCAATGGGGCTGTCGAGGCAGCCTGACTTTTCGAGCTGCCGCATCGCGTCCCACGGGCCGTGCGTGAAGCAGGTGGCCCACAGCGAGATGGGCTGCAGGAACGGATGCTCGCGCAGCTGGTGTTCGGGAATGGCGGAGAACCAGCGTGCCAGCATGCGCATGCGGCCCTGCTCCAGGAACTGCGTCGCGTAGCTGTCGAGCAAGGTCAGCGCATACGGATGGTCGCCGCCTTCGATCGCGTGATCGATGGCGGGCACGGGGCGGTCGTGCGACTCGTACCAGCCCGAAGCCGCGAGGTGCAGACGCTCCAGCTCGCCGGGCAGTTCGCGCGCCAGTTGCGCGCGCAGGAAGTCGGCAAACAGGCTGTGATAGCGCCATGCACCGCCGTCGCCGCTCACGGGCGTGAGGAACAGGTTCGACGCGGCCAGCCGTTCGAGGATGGCTGCGCAGTCCACGCGCGGGCACAGCGCCTGGCACACCGATGCATCGAGCTGCCGCAGGATACTGGTGCGCAGCAAGAAGTCGCGGATGTCCTGCGGCTGGTGCGCGAGCACGTCTTCGGCCAGGTAGTCGGCCACGGCGCGGTCCGAGCCCGAGAAGCGTTCGACAAAACCGGCGCCGGTGCCATGCCGCTCCAGCGCCATCGACGCGAGCCAGATCGCGGCCACCCAGCCTTCGGTCTTGCGGTGCAGCTGCGACAGCATCTCGGCCGGCAGCGCCTGGGCCGCATGGGGCCGGCGCAGGCCGAAGAAGGCGCTGGTCTCCTCGAGGCTGAAGCGCAGGCGGTCGGTGTCGATCTCCATCAGCTGGCCGCGCGCGCGCAGCCGCCCCAGGCCCAGGTCGGGCAGGCTGCGCGAGCCGATCACGATCTGTCCGCCGCGCGGCAGGTGCTCGACGATCTCGCGCACCACGCCCAGCACCGCCGGCTCCTGCACCCTTTCGAAGTCGTCGAGGAACAGCGTGAAAGGCGAGTCGTGCGCGGCCAGTGCGGCCACCGCATCGAAGGGCGCGTTGGCGCGCGGCTCTTCCACGCCCATGCGCTGCACGGCTTCGGCCAGGCAGTGGAGAAAGCGCGAGACGTCGTTGTCGGCGCGGTCCAGCGTGAGCCATGCCGTGGCCACGCCCTGCGCCTCCCTGCGCTCACGGATCTGCGCCATGGCCGTCGTCTTGCCGAAGCCGGCCGGCGCCCGCACGAGCACCAGCTTCACGGCCGCCGCAGCGATCTCCTCGCCGATGGCTGTGCGCTGCACCTGCGTGGCGACGAAGGCCGGCGGGTTGAGCTTGGTTTCGAGAATCCGGGGTGTGGGGGACTGCATGCGGAGGCGAAATCCCGTCGTTTCCGACGATGTGTGCGGTCGATTCTGCTTCCTAAACTGGCGGGGGACAAACCCGAAAAGACACCTCAAGGACACCCAGAGATGCAACTCGATTTCAGCATTGCCGCCATCGTCACCGGCGGTGCCTCGGGCCTCGGCGCCGCCACCGCGCGCCGCCTTGCCGGCCATGGCGTGAAGGTCGCCCTGTTCGACCTCAACGCCGAACAGGGCGAGGCCCTGGCGAAGGAACTGGGCGGCGTGTTCTGCAAGGTCGACGTCACCTCCGAAGAGCAGGTCGATGCAGCGTTCGCCAGGGCGCGCGCGGCACACGGCCAGGAGCGCGTGCTCGTCAACTGCGCCGGTACCGGCAATGCGGTGAAGACCGCGAGCCGCGACAAGACGACGGGCGAGATCAAGCACTTTCCGCTCGCGAACTTCGACCGCATCATCCAGATCAACCTCGTCGGCACCTTCCGCTGCATCGCCAAGTCGGCGGCCGGCATGCTCACGCTCGACATGCTGGAAGACGGCGAGCGCGGTGCCATCGTCAACACCGCCTCGGTGGCCGCGCAGGACGGGCAGATGGGGCAGGCCGCCTACACCGCATCCAAGGCCGGCATCGTCGGCATGACGCTGCCCATCGCGCGCGACCTCATGGGCGAGGGCATCCGCGTGAACACCATCCTGCCGGGCATCTTCGACACGCCGCTGCTGCAGGGCGCACCCGACAACGTGAAGGCCGCGCTGGCGGCTTCGGTGCCGTTTCCCAAGCGGCTGGGCAAGCCGGCGGAATACGCGACGCTGGCGGAGCTGATGATCACCAACGGCTATTTCAACGGCGAGAGCGTGCGGCTCGATGGGGCCATTCGCATGGCGCCGCGCTGACCCGAACCACCTTGAGAACACAGGAGAACCCCATGCCCGAAGCATTCATCGTCGCCGCCGCCCGCACCGCCGGAGGCCGGCGCAACAGCCGCCTTGCCGGCTGGCACCCGGCCGACCTCGCCGCGCAGGTGCTCGATGCCCTGGTGGCGCGCACCGGTGCCGACCCCGCGCTGGTCGAGGACGTCATCATGGGCTGCGTCGGACAGGCCGGCGAGCAGGCATCGAACATCGCGCGCAACGCGGTGCTGGCCTCGCACCTGCCCGAATCTGTGCCGGCCACCTCGGTCGACCGGCAGTGCGGCTCGTCGCAGCAGGCGCTGCATTTCGCGGCGCAGGCCGTGATGTCGGGCAGCATGGACATCGTCATCGCCGCCGGCGTGGAAAGCATGACGCGCGTGCCGATGGGCCTGCCCACCACGCTGCCGCTGAAGAACGGCCTGGGCTTCTACGTGAGCCCTTCGATGCAGAAGCGCTACCCCGACGTCCAGTTCAGTCAGTTCACCGGCGCCGAGATGATCGCCAGGAACTACGGCATCGAGAAAGACGAGCTCGACCGCTATGCGCTCGAAAGCCACCGGCGCGCCATCGCGGCCACCCGGGCCGGCCACTTCGAACGCGAAATCGTGCCCGTGGCGGTGCGCCTGGCCGACGGTTCCGAGACCGGCGAGCAGCACACCACCGACGAAGGCATCCGCTACGACGCCACGCTGGAGAGCATCGCGGCCGTCAAGCTCATCGCCGAAGGCGGGCGCTGCACGGCGGCCACCGCCAGCCAGATCTGCGACGGCGCGAGCGGCCTGATGGTGGTGAACGAGAACGGCCTCAAGACGCTGGGCGTGGAGCCGCTGGCGCGCATCCACCACATGAGCGTGATGGGCCACGACCCGGTCATCATGCTGGAGGCGCCGCTGCCCGCCACGCAGCGCGCGCTGAAGAAGGCGGGCATGAAGATCGACGACATCGATCTCTACGAGGTGAACGAGGCCTTCGCGCCGGTGCCGCTGGCCTGGCTGCAGGTGCTCGACGCCGACCCGGCCCGGCTGAACGTGAACGGCGGCTCGATCGCGCTGGGCCATCCGCTCGGCGCATCGGGCACCAAGCTGATGACCACGCTGGTCCACGCGCTGGGCCAGCGCGGCAAGCGCTATGGCTTGCAGACCATGTGCGAAGGCGGGGGGATGGCCAATGTGACCATTGTCGAGCGGTTGTGAATGCGAAGGCGATAAGACAGGACCAGGAGGTTGGCGGCTTGGCGGCCTTGGTCATCCGAGGCGCCGGGGGAAAGCTGGCTCAGGTTTTCATGCCTCCTTCGCACCCCATCGAACCACACCACTCGCCAGCACGATTCCCGGCACCACCAGCGCCAAAGCCAGCAGCACCGCACCGGTGACCGGCTCGTTCATGCAGGCCGCCGCGCCCAGCGTGGTCAGCACCGGCACCAGCGCCGCCGATAGCGAGGCACGTGGTGCCCCCAGCCGCACGACGGCCACCATGTAGACAACCAGCCCGAGCAGTCCCGCGACCACGCCTTGCGTCGCGGCTTGCAGCGCGACATCGGGCCATGGCGCACTGAGCAGCCGCGGCGCACCGACGGTCGACAGCAACAGCACAGGCAACAGCAGCAGCGCCGACCATCCGTTCACGAACGCCGCGCCCTGCCACGGCGTGAGCCTGCAGTGCGCGAACGCGAGCGAGTGCACCGCCCACAGCATGGCCGCGGTCAGAAAGAGCAGGTCACCGCGCCAGTCGAGCGAGCCGCCGCGAAAACTCCCTGCGGCAAACAGCGCCATGCCGATGGCAATGCACACCAGCCCGGCCAGCCTGATGCCTTCGACCTTCTGCCCCTTGTGCACCCACGCGCCGATGGCGGTGAAGAGCGGCAGGCTGCCCGCCATGAAGATGCCCATGTGGCTCGCGGGCGCCCATTGCGCACCGGCCAGCACCAGCAGCCCGAAGGGCAGGCCGCCGCCGACGACGAGCAGCACGAGCGCAACGCGCGAGGCCTTCGGTGCGATGCGCCTCTTCTTGCCGAACCACAGCGGCGCCAGCAACAGGGCAGGAATGCCATAGCGCATCAGCGCCAGCTCCATTGGCCCGAGCGTGGTGGTCACGCCGTGGCGCGAGACGAGTTGCCAGGCGCTGCCGATGACGGCTGCGGCCAGCGCGGCGAGCAGGCCGGCGAAAAGATTGCGATCCATCGCGGCGAGTCTCGCGATCGCGCCGCGCGGCGGCTATCAAATTCGTGCGCTGGCCAGCATGCGGCGGGCCTCGCCCAGCGTGACGCCCACATCGCGCCGGAACACCGCGCCCAGGTGGCTCTGGCTGCAATAGCCGAGGTCGTGCGCGATGCCCGCGAGGTCGCGGTCGCCATCGGCCAGCCGCTCCATGGCGGCTGCGAGCCGCAGATGCTGCCGGTACTGATGAAGGCTCAAGCCAGTCTGCTGCCGAAAGCTGCGCGCCAGGTGAAACGGCGAGAGCGAGACCGCATCGGCCACATCGCGCATCGAAAGCTTCGCCTCGCAGTCGGCGGTTTCCGCGAGCAGCCGCTTGACGCGTGCGATCGCACCCGTCAACGGCGCCTGCCGGAGCGATATGCCGAGTTCATCGACCAGCGAAACGATGGCATCTGCACCCGCATCGCCCGCGCGAAGCTGCCGCTGCGCCGAATGAACGCGGTACAGCGACCGAGGCGACAGCAGACAGAACGTCGGCGCTGCATCCGCGCGGGACAACTGGTGACGGCTGACCACCATGCTGTGCCTGGCCGCGCGTGCCGCGAGCCGCAGCTGATAGACCATCGCGTCGCCGAAGTGCATGGCGGTGAGTCCGTCGACCAGCCATGTGCTGTCGCCCGAGCGTACGTCGAGCACGGTGCGGCCTGTCGGGAAAATGATGCGTCGCGATTCCAGGGTGTAGGGCGCGCTCCAGTCGGGCCCCTGCTGCGAATGGGAACGCACGTGCTCGACCGTGAATTCGTGTCCGGTGTAGAGGAGGGTGCGTTCCTGGGGCATGGCGGGATTTTGCGCGCCGAGCCATCACGCAAACGGAAACGGTCCCTCCATCGTCCCGATGTGGCTCACATGGCTCACCATGCCGTGCGCTTCGCTCCACAGATGCAGCATGCAGCCCGGTCGGCCCATGTACGAGGCCGGCGCCGCGCTGGCGTCCAGCTGCAGCGCGATCTCCGTCGTGCTGCTCGGGCACGAACACACGACCGTACCCGCCCAGCGCCGCAGCATGGTGCGGTGCACGTGGCCGCACAGCACCAGCTCGATGTTGTCGACGCTGCGCACGATGGCTTCGAGCGGCGCGGTGTCCATGTAGCGGTACGCGTCCATGTAGGGAATGCCGCTCGCGAAGGGCGGGTGATGGAGCATCAGCAGCGTCGGCTTGATGCGGTCGGCTTCGAGCGTGCGGCGCAGCCACGCCAGGCCCTGCGCATCGACATTGCCATGGTGAAGCCCGGGAATGCACGAATCCAGCGCCACGATGCGCACGGGATGGTCGTCAATGCAGTAGTGCAGCGCACCTTCGGCCGGCAGGTAGGCATGGTCCGCGAAGGCTGCACGAAAGTTCTCGTGGTGGTCGTGGTTGCCGGGGATCACGAGATACGGAATCGACAGCTTCGCGAGCAGGCGCCGCACCTGCGCGTATTCCTCGGGCCGGCCTTCGTCGACGAGATCGCCTGTCAGCAGCACCAGGTCGGGCCGGCGATCGAGCGCGTGCAGGTGGTCGATGGCTTCCTCGAACATGCGGTTCGAATCGGCCACGCCCTGGTAGAGCTGGCCGGCGGGGCGGACGTGGGGGTCGGAGATCTGTGCGATGAGCATGCGGCGCCTTGCTTGCGGATGCCACATCATCAAGCACGATCCGTTCCCCCGCGGATTCAGATACCGACGAACTCCGCCACGTCGGCCAGCGGCGCGCGTTCGGTCACCAGCGCATCGAGCGGCCGGCTGCGGTTCGCATAGCCGATGGCCATGCCCGTGAACAGCATGCGTTCGGGCGGCAGCGCGATGAAGCGGCCGACGGTCTGCGGGTAGATCGCCCAGCATTCCTGCGGGCAGCTGTCGAGCCCTTCGCCGCGCAGCAGCAGCATCACGTTCTGCAGCATCATTCCCAGGTCCGACCACTGGGGCGGGCCCATGCGGCGGTCGACGCTGCAGAACAGCGCGAGCGGCGCGCCGAAGAACTGGTAGTTGCGCGCAAACCATTCGCGGCGCGCGGCCTTGTCCTCGCGCGGAATGCCCAGGCGCGCATACATCGCCTCGCCGACGGCGAAGCGGCGGTCGCGGTAGGGCGCGACGAGCTCGCGCGGGTAGATGTCGTACTCGCTGCCTTCGCCGGCAGGTGCCTCCTGCACGCGCGTGCGCATGATCGCCTTGAGTTCGGCAAGCCTTTCGCCGCCCACCACGTGCAGGTGCCAAGGCTGCAGGTTGCCGCCCGAAGGTGCGCGCAGCGCCTGTTCGACAACGCGGCGGATGACGTCGCCGGGCACCGGCGTGTCGAGAAAATCGCGCACCGAGCGGCGGGTGGCGATGGCGTCCTGAACGTTCATGCAAAGGTCCTCTTGAGGGATGGTAGGGGCAACCTTCGAACGCCCTCAATCGTCCGTTTCGACGATGCGTCGCGGCATGGCGCCTGCCTAGCATCGCCACCGCGTACAGGAGACAAGACCCATGTTCGGATTGATGCAAGACCGCCCGCTGCTGATCTCGTCGCTCATCGACTACGCAGCGACGTTTCATCCGAAAGCCGAAATCGTCGGCCGCACCGTGGAGGGGCCGGTGCACCGCACCAACTACGCGGAAATACAGCGCCGCGCCAAGCAGGTGGCCAATGCGATGAAGGTGCTGGGCATCGAACCGGGCGACCGCGTCGGCACGCTCGCGTGGAACACCTGGCGCCACCTCGCGCTGTACTTCGGCGTGTCGGGCACGGGCGCGGTGCTGCACACGGTGAACCCGCGGCTCTTTCCGGAGCAGATCGACTACATCGTCAATCACGCCGAAGACAAGGTGATGTTCTTCGACACCACCTTCGCGCCGCTGGTCGAGAAGCTGGCGCCGCAACTCAAGTCGGTGCGCGCCTTCATCGCGATGACCGATCGCGCGCACATGCCTGTCATCGATGTGCCCAATCTGCTGTGCTACGACGAGCTCGTCGGCGCGCAGAGCGAGACCTATACCTGGCCCGAGTTCGACGAGCGCACCGCCTCGTCGCTTTGCTACACCTCGGGCACCACCGGCAACCCGAAGGGCGTGCTGTATTCGCATCGCTCGACCGTGCTGCACTCGCTGATGGAATGCGCGCCGGACACCTTCGGCGTCAACTCGCAGATGACGCTGCTGCTCGCGGTGCCCATGTTCCACGCCAACGCATGGGGCATGCCCTATGCGGCAGCCATGACCGGCATGAAGCTCGTGATGCCCGGCCCGCACATGGACGGCCAGAGCCTGTACGAGCTGATGCGCGACGAGAAAGTCGGCTTCTCGCAGGCCGTGCCCACCATCTGGCTCATGCTGTTCCAGTACTTCGATGCGCACCCTGAAATCGACACGCGCGCCATCGGCCTGAAGCGCATCGGCGTGGGCGGCGCGGCCACGCCGCGCAGCATGATCGAGCGCTTCGAGCGCGACTTCGGCGCTGACTTCGTGCAGGGCTGGGGCATGACCGAGACCAGCCCCATCGGCGTGATCGGCAACCTGCTGCCCAAGCACCTGTCGTTGCCCAAGGATGAGCAGACGCGCGTGAAGATGCGCCAGGGCCGAGGCGTGTGGGGCGTGGAACTGAAGATCGTCGGCGAGGACGGCCAGCGCCTGCCGCACGACGGCAAGGCCTTCGGCCACCTGCACGTGCGCGGCCCGTGGATCGCGAGCGGTTACTTCAAGAGCGAGGGCGGCCCGGTGCTCGATGCCGAGGGCTTCTTTCCGACCGGCGACGTCGCCAACATCGACGAGGACGGGTATGTGCAACTGGTCGACCGCGCGAAGGACGTCATCAAGTCCGGCGGCGAATGGATTTCTTCCATCGAACTCGAGAACGCCGCGAGCACGCACCCGGCCGTTGCCGAGGCGGCCGTGATCGGCATCGCGCACCCGAAGTGGCAGGAGCGACCGCTGCTCATCGTGGTCAGGCGCGCGGGTGTCGAAGTCACTCGCGAGGAACTGCTTACTTTCCTCGCGGAGCGCGTCGTGAAGTGGTGGCTACCGGATGACGTGGCTTTCGTCGACAGCCTGCCGCATACAGCCACCGGCAAGCTGCTGAAGACGAAGCTGCGCGAACAGTTCAAAGGTTACGTCGCGACGACATCTCTTTGACAGTTCGATGACTTGTTCGGGTTTTCTGTGGACAACTCTGTGAGTTGTGGGTGGAGGTGAAGAGGCGAAGCGAGAGCTGGCGTGGGTTCCCATCACGTTGCCTGTTGAATAGGCATCGCGCTGGCGGGGAAGAGGAAAGGGCGCGGATGCATGCAAAGAGAGACGGGCATGCGAGGGGCGATGCGCGCGGCGTTAGGCATTTCGTACTGATTTGACGAGGAGGGCTCGCGCCGCCGCCTTCGATTGACAGCGGATGCCACTCACCCTGCGTATTCCCGATACCGCGAAACTACTTGGTGCCCCGCGCAAGCTGCGCTCGTCCGAACGGCGTGATGCGCCGGATCACCGCCAGCTCCTGCGGCTCGCTGCCGCTCTTCCACGCCAGCGCGGGGCTGATCGCCGCATCGATGAACCCGGCCTGCTTCAGCGCTTCGATACAGTCGATCTCCTGCGGGTCCTGCACGCGAAGCGGGAATGTCGAGCGTTCGATCGTGCGCAGGTAGTCCAGGGGCTCGAGGCCCGTTCTTGCGGACCTCGGCGCGGCCGCTGCCTTGCCGCGGCCGCGCAGGTTGCCGATCTCGGCATGCCCCTCGTCGGTGATGCAGACCACCAGCGCCGCCTGCGCCAGCCTGTAGCTGCCCCCGGTGTCGAAAGCCGGGTCGATGGAGGCCTCGATGAGGCCGGTCGCTTTCAGGACGGAAACGCGTCGCACGTCCTGCGCGTCGGTCACATGCATCGGCAGGCGAGCATGCTCCAGCTGGAGAAGGTAACTGAGTGGCACCGAAGATCCCCTGTCTACGTCCCCCTCCGCTATCGATGCCGCGTCATGCCGCCCAGAACAGGGACTGCAAGAACTTCCCCTGATTCCTGGACAACTCAAGCGCCCCCGAACAAACCACCCCTTCGGGAAGGTGGTGGCCGAGAAGGGTTTGATTGTGAATATTTATTCTTTCCGGCGATTCTTGTGGACTACCCGTGCGGGCGCCATCACCGAAACTGGGTATGCCCATTGGCCAGCTGGCGGGCATCCGGGGGCGTCCGCAGCCGGCGCTGCCGGGCTGGAGAATCAGGCGTGCCCCACAAGGAAAAAAGCCTTGCAAGTCGTTGACTTGCAAGGCTTTTCCGTTTTGTTGGTGGCTCTTCACGGACTCGAACCGCGGACCTGTGGATTATGATTCCATCGCTCTAACCGACTGAGCTAAAGAGCCGTCAGTGCAGTTTTGCACCGAGCCCAAAATTATAGCCCAGGCTGAGGGCCAAGTTCAACCACCCGCGGGCAACCTGCCCAATTCTTCGGAAACGAGCCTCACGATCAGCTTGTCCAGCGTCTGCACCGAGTAGTTGCCGACGTCGTGCACGGTCTGCGTTCCGGGGCCGCTGGCCGGGTTCGCCGCCTCCTTGTAAGTGAGGAACACGAAGCGCCCGCCGGTGTACTGCGCGATCTGGCGCTGGATGTATTCCCCCTGCGGGTCGAGCCCAGAGGCGCCTACGCTGAACACCTTGATGCCCTTGCCCAGCGCGGCGACCATGTCGTCGTCGTATTGCGGGCCGCCGTAGTCGAGGTGCGGCGGTGCATCGGCCAGCAGCACCACGAGGCGGGTGGTGCCGCTGCCGCGCCAGCTCAGCTTGTGAACCGTTTCGTTCAGGGCTTCGTTCATCGCCTCGGGGTAGTCGCCGCCGCCCGCGGCGCGCAGGGCGTCGAGCACGCCCTGGAAGGCGTTCAGGTCATTGGTGAAGTCGTGGCGGCGCACCAGGAAGTCGTCGGTGCGGTCGCGGTACGCCACCAGGCCGAAGCAGGTGTCGGGGCGGCTCGGCAGCCTGGCCACCTGGTCGGCGATGGTGCGCAGGGTGGTCTTCAGCTTGGCGATCTCGTCGTCCATCGAACCGGTGGCGTCGATCAGGAAGACCAGGTCGAGCCGGGCTCGCGCGGGTGCGGCGCCCGGCTTGCCAGGGAGCACGACGTCGACGGCATTCTTTTGGCCGCGCTGCAAGAAGGCGGTGCTCTGGCGGCCGTTCTTGCGCACGGTCACTTCGTACACCTCGCTCCGGGCCTTGTCGAAGGCGTTCGGATGCAGCCATGCGCGCCCGCCCGCGTCGGTGCGCGCCCACATGGCGGCGCCGTTCGCGGCCTGCACGGCCACTTCGGCGTCGGGCACGACGGCGCCGCGCGCATCGCGCACCTGGAGCAGGTAGCGCGCGCTGATGTCGCGCTCGCGGTGGACGACCTGGGTGCGGCCGCGGAAGGCCAGGTATTCGCCGAAGTCGGCGTTGTCGTCGACCATGCCGGCGGTGACGGGTTCGTTGGCGGGGCGCGGTGCCTGCGCAGGCGGCTGGATGGCGATGCGCGGCGCGGCAGGTGCAGCAGGCGAGGGCATGGCCGAAGCCGCGGGTGGGGCTTCGACGATCGGCGCGGGAGAGGCGGCCAATGCGCCCGCGGCTTCTGCGCGCGACGGCTTGCGCAGTGCATCCGGCGGCGTGGCCGCGTCGGCGAGTGCGCGTCTCTCCCGCAGCGCGTGGCCTTCGAACTGGGCGTTGCGCTGCAGGCCCGGCGTCTCGTGCGTCTGGATCGGCCGGGCGCAACCGGTGGCCGATGGCGCCTCGAAATTCGGCACGGCAAGCGTTGCCTGCGTGCGGCTGTCGGGCGCGGGCGTCGGCCATCTGACAGGGCCATCGGCCATGGCCGGGGGCTCGGTGGCGCCGCAGGCCGTCAGGAGCAGTTGGGCGCACAGCAGCACGACGAGCGGGCGGCGGAAGCGGGGAGCGAAGGCGTGGATCATGGAAGGACTCCGGGTGGTTGGGTGCAGGCTGATACGGCGGGCCGCCGCCAACGGGGTTGAGCCCCGCCGCTTTTTTTGCCGCCCTGAACCCCGATGCCTTCCGCCGCCCGTACAAGCTCGGGTGAAAATCCGCCGATGTCCGCGCTTCCCCGCGCCCCTTCCGCCAAGAACGCCCCCGAGCGCCAGGCCATGCCCGACGACCAGTTGATGCTGGCCTACGCGCAGGGCGACGCCGCGGCGTTCGATGTGCTCTACGCGCGCCACGAAGGTGGGCTGTTCCGCTTCGTCAAGCGGCTGCTGGGCGCGCGGCTGGCGGCGCAGGCCGACGAGGTGTTCCAGGACACCTGGGTGCGGATCATCTCGGCGCGCGAGAGCTTCTCGCCGCAGGGCGCGACGTGGCGCACCTGGGCCTTCACCATCGCGCACAACCTCGCGATGGACCGGCTGCGCGTGAGCGGGCGCGAAGTGGCGCTCGATGCGCATGCGGACGACGACAGCGACCCCGTCCCCACGCTCGACCGCGGCGTGCGCGGCGCGGTCGATGCGGCCGCGCATCCGTCGGCCGAAGAGCTCGCGTTCTGGCGCGCCGCGGGCCGCCGCCTGCTGGCCTGCCTCGACGAACTGCCGCCCGAGCAACGCGCCGCGTTCCTGCTGCACCATGAAGACGGCCTGACCGTCGAGGCGCTGGCCGCGAGCCTGGAGATCGGATTCGAGACCGTGCGCAGCCGCCTGCGCTACGGCCTGCAGAAGCTGCGCGCCTGCATGGAGCGCTACCTGTCGGTGCTGGAGCAACGGGCATGAGCGGCAACACCACCGGTTTCGAAGACGGCCGCGATGACGACCTGCGCGACCCGGCGCTGCGCCGTGCGCTGGACCACGCGCCCGACGGCGAGGCCACGCCCGATCCGCGCACGCGCGACGCGATCCTGAAGATGGCGCACAACCTGGCTGCGGCGCCGGTGTCGACTGCGGGCACGGCCGCCAACACCGCGAGTGCTCGGCCGTGGTGGCGCCGCCTGTTCGGCAGTGGCGCAGAGCCGCATCCGCGCATGCCGTGGAACGCGGCCTTCGCGACGGTGCTGGTGGTCGCGTTCATCACCGTGCTGTGGCGCAGCGAACCGGTGCCCGATGCGCGGCTCGACGGGGAGGCGCGCGTCGGCGGGGCCGCCGCGCCCGCGGCCGACGCACCTGCGGCTCCTGCAGCGCCTGCACCCGCGACGGCTGCCGCACCTGAACCCGCGGCGGCGCCGCCGGCCGCGGCGAAGCAAGCCCCGCCGGCACCGGCCGCGCCTGCTGCCGAACAGCGTGCCAAGGTGCCGCGCGACGCGGCGCCTGCCAAGGAAGCGGCACGCGCCCAGTCATCGCGCAGGGAGGCGGCGCCCGCGCCCACGCCCGTGGCACCGGCGCCTCCCGCCATCGTCGCCGAGCAGGCCGTACAAGCGCCCACGCAGGACGAGCGTCGCGAAGAGCGCATGGAAAGCGAACGCCGGCGCGCCTACGCCCCCGCACCGGCCGCGCCCGCTCCATCCGTTGCATCGCCACCGGCCGCCGCCCCGCTCTCCCGCCAGTCGCAGGACGCCTCGGCGCTTGCCAGCCAGAGCGGTGCCGGCGGGCAAGCCTCCGGCGCGTTGCAGGACGCTTCGCCGCGCGCGGCGAAGGCAGCGGCGTCTCGGGTCGACGGGCCGCCGTCCTTCTCCGCGCTGGAGCGCTGGACATCGTTCAGTTCGGACGCCGGCGCGCGGCGTGCGCGGGGCGACGTCGAAGGCTTGCCTGCCCTGGTGGGCACGGTGGCGCGCTCGGCCACGACACCCGATGCACCGCTCGGTGCCCCGGTGGAGGCGCGACTGTCGCTCTATCGCGGCGACACGCTCATCGCCGTGCTCGAGATTGCGGGCGACCAGGTGCGCTGGACGCCGCAACCCGGCGGCACTGCGCTGGTCGGCACGCCGCCGGCGCAGGCGCTCGATGCGCTGCGCGCGCTGCTGGCGCGCTGAACCGGAGGCCCGATCGGGCGATCAGGCGTTCTTGAAGTCCGGTGCGCGCTTGTTCAGGAAGGCGTCCATGCCTTCCTTCTGGTCGGCCGTGGCGAACAGCGCGTGGAACAGCCGGCGCTCGAACATCACGCCGTCGCTCAGCCCGCCCTCGAAGGCGCGATTGACCGATTCCTTGGCCGCCATCACCGAGACCTGCGAGTAGCCGCAGATGATCAGCGCCGCGCCCAGCGCCTCGTCGGCGAGCTTCTCGAACGGCACCACGCGGCTCACGAGGCCGGCGCGCTCGGCTTCCGCGGCGTCCATCATGCGGGCGGTGAGCACCATGTCCATGGCCTTGCTCTTGCCCACCGCGCGCGGCAGGCGCTGAGTGCCGCCGGCGCCGGGGATCACGCCGATCTTGATCTCGGGCTGGCCGAACTTGGCGTTGTCGGCCGCGATGATGAAGTCGCACATCATCGCCAGCTCGCAGCCTCCGCCCAGCGCAAAGCCGGCCACCGCGCCGATCACCGGCTTGCGGATCGAGCGGATGGTTTCCCAGTTGCGCGTGATGTAGTCGCCCTTGTAGGTGTCGATGAAGCTGTACTTGGCCATCGCCGCAATGTCGGCACCGGCCGCGAAGGCGCGCTCGCTGCCCGTGAGGATGATGCAGCCGATGGCGTCGTCGGCATCGAAGGCCTTGAGCGCCTGGCCCAGCTCGGTCATGAGCGCGTCGTTCAGCGCATTCAGGGCCTTCGGGCGGTTGAGGGTGATGATGCCGACCTTGCCAGCTTCGGTCCGCACTTCGATGTTTTCGTAGCTCATGGTGTCTCCGGGGGAAGGGAAAAAACGCGTTTCACTATACCCAGCATGGCCCGGAGTTCCCGATGCGGGAACGCCGACCCAGCGCGGGGGGAGGACAAAGAGGCGAGTTAACTGCCCAGCCAGTTCGCCACCTTGGCGGCGTCGTGCGAGAACAGGCGCCAGGTAGTCGCACCGACGGGCAGCACCAGCGGCAGCCTGATCAGCTTGCGGTCGCGCGCCACGATGGCCGTGCACTTCGTCGCATCGCCCAGGTACAGCGCGAGGTCGTCGAGCTTCGCGATGCGCCAGGCCTGCGCCGGCCGCTGCTGGCCCTTCCTGCCGACGGCGGGCAGCTCGATGCCGATCCACTCGTCGTTCGCGGAAAAACCGGCCTTCTCGGCCGCGCCACCGCGCAGCACCACCTTCACCTGCACGCTGCCATTGGCCTCGGCCACGCGCAGGCCCAGCGCCTGCGCCTGCTGCGAGGGGTCTTCGAGCGTGGCCACGCCGTGCGCGCGCAGCAGCTGCGCGAGCGGGAGATCCTCGGTCGAATGCACCCAGCGCGCGAGTTCCGCCGCATACGAGCGGCCGCTCACAGCCTCGAGCGCGGCGGCAATGTCGGCCTCGCTGATCGGGCCGCCGCCGCTGTGGGTCCACAGGTGGCGCATCACGTCGTCGAGCGTGCCCTTGCCTTCATGGCGCAAGGTGAGGTCGAAGCACAGCGCCACCAGCGCGCCCTTCGTGTAGTAGCTCACCGTGCTGTTGGGCGTCTGCTCGTCCTGTCGGTAGTACTTGACCCAGGCGTCGAAGCTCGCGTCGGCCACCGGCTGCACCAGCCGGCCCGGCGTCTGCATGACCTGGTTGATGGTCTTGTTGAGCAGGCGCAGGTAGGCCGCATCGTCGATGCGCCCGGCGCGGCGCAGCAGCAGGTCGTCGTAGTAGCTGGTGAAGCCCTCGAAGAACCACAGCAGCTGCGTGTAGTTTTCCTGGCTGTAGTCGTAGCGCACGAACTCGGCCGGCCGCATGCGCTTGACGTTCCAGGTGTGGAAGTACTCGTGGCTGATGAGCCCCATCAGCGTGATGTAGCCATCGGGCTGCTTCTTCTTCTCGCCGCGCTGCGGCAGGTCGCGGCGGTTGCAGATCAGCGCGGTCGAATGGCGGTGTTCGAGCCCGCCGTAGCCGTCGTCGACCGCATTGAGCATGAACACGTAGCGGTCGATCGGCGGCTTCGGCCCACCGCGCTTGCCGACCTTGTCGCCGTGCCAGAAGCGCATCTCGGCTTCGCAGATGGCCTTGGTGTCGGCGATCAGCTTGTCGCCATCGAACGAGGCCGCGGCACCCGCGATCACGAAGCGGTGCGGCACGCCGCAGGCTTCGAACTCGGCGCTCCAGAAGGCGCCCAGCTCGACGGGGCTGTCGGCCAGTTCGTCGTAGCCCGAGGCCTGGTAGCTGCCGAAGCCTTGCTTGTCGGCCTTCAGCGGCACCAGGGCCGTGGCGCACGACCAGCGTGCGGCGTCATCGGCCAACACGGGTGCGACGATCTCCAGCGCATGCGGCGCCTCGGTCTGGCCTTCGACACGCAGGCACACGCTGGTGCCGTTGAAGAAGCCGCGCTCGGCATCGAGCCAGGCGGTACGCACCGAGTTGTCGTAGGCGCAGACCCGGTAGTGCAGCACCAGCGGCTGCCCGGGCGTGCACTCGACGAGCCAGCTGCATTTGTCGAGCTGCGTGAGTGCCGGCTTGCGTCGGCCCTGCGTGGCGCGCAGGCCCTGCAGGTTCTTGGCGAACTCGCGCACCAGGTAGCTGCCCGGAATCCACACCGGCAGCGACACGCGCTGCTGTGCCGCGGGCGCATCGATGGTGAGCGTGATGTCGAAGAGGTGTGCGTGAAGATCCGCACATTCGACGCGATAGCGCACGCCTGCGGCGCGCTGCGCGGGAGCCTTCGCCGCCATCAGCTGGACGAAGCGGCGAGCTGCTTCTCGACCTGCTCTGCGGGAATGGCGCCGGGCGTGCGGGTGCCGTCGCTGAAGATCAGCGTGGGCGTGCCGGTGATGTTGTACTTGCGGCCGAACTCGACGTTGCGCTGCAGCGCGGTCACGTCGCAGCTGCTGGCCGCGGTGGTGGGTTTGGTGCTGGCTTCCATCCAGTCGCCCCAGGCCTTGCCCTTGTCCTTGCTGCACCAGATGTCGCGCGACTTGACGTTCGAGTCGGGGCCCAGCACCGGGTACAGGAACAGGTACACGGTCACGTTGTCGACCGTCTTCATGTCCTTCTCGAAGCGCTTGCAGTAGCCGCAGTTCGGGTCTTCGAACACCGCGAGCTTGCGCTTGCCGTTGCCGCGCACGATCTTGATCGAGTCTTTCAGCGGCAGCTGGTCGAAGGCGACGGCGCTGAGCTTCTCCACGCGCTCTTCGGTCAGGTTCTTGCGCTGCTTGACGTCGATCAGGTTGCCCTGGATCAGGTAGTTGCCCTGCTCGTCGGTGTAGAAGATCTGCGCGCCGTTCACGCGCACTTCGTAGACGCCCGGGATCGGCGACTTCGAGACTTCGTCGATCGCCGGGAACTGCGGAATGCGCGCCGGCAGGTTCTTGCGGATCTCGGCTTCGCCGGCGGTGGCGGCCACGACCGCGCCCAGCGTGCAGGCGGCGAATAAGAGGTTGCGTACGAGTGTCATCGGGAGATCCGTTGGTTCGATTCGAGAATAAGTGGGAGCGTCAGGCCTTCAGGCCCATGGCTTGCGCCGTGATCCAGTGCTTGACGAGGCGCGTGCGGTCGAAACCGCGCATGCCCCAGTTGCGCAATGCAGGAAGCGGGCCGAGGTTGTGCGAGAAAAGCTGCTGCAGTCCGTCGGTCGCAAGGCTCATCTGCAGCACATCGGAGCGGCGGGCGCGCTCGTAGCGGCGCAGCAGGCGGGCATCGCCCACGCTGCGCCAGTAGTCGCGGTTCCTGATCACCTCGGCCAGCTCGGCCGCGTCGGCCAAACCCAGGTTCAGGCCCTGGCCGGCCAGCGGGTGCACCGTGTGGGCGGCGTCGCCCGCCAGGGCCCAGGAGCGGGTCGGCTGGTCGGGCATGGCACCGGTCCAGCGGTCGGCGATGGCGCGCGCCAGCGGCCATGCGCCGCGCTCGCTCGTGAGCTTGAGCGCGCCGAGCGCGTTGTGGCTGGCTTCGGTGACGGCGGCGTTGAATTCGTCGTTGCCCTGTGCGAGCAGGTCGGGCGCGCGCAGCTGGTCGATCGACCACACCAGCGCGACCGTCTTGCCGTGCGTGCCGCCGAGCGGCAGCAGCGCGAGCACCTCGCCCCTGTCGTTGAACCATTGGCGCGCTATGCCGTCGTGCGACTGCTCGGCCTCCATGCGCGCCGCGATCGCGTGCTGCGGATAGCGCGTGACCTCGTAGCTCACGCCGAGGGCCTCGCGCGTGGTGCTGGCCTTGCCTTCGCACACCACGGTGAGCGGGGCGGCGACGGGCTCGGCCACGACCTCGATCTGGGGCTGGAAGCGCACCGCGTCGGCCAGTTGCTGCTCGAGCGCGGGCACGTCGACGATCCAGGCCAGCGCATCGACCTTCTGGCGTGCGGCGCTGAACTGCACCCGTCCGCCTTCGTCGCCGTGCACCAGCATTTCGCGCACAGCGGTGGCGTGGGCCGCGTCGGGCCAGGCGCGCAGCGATTCGAGCAGCGCGCGCGAGGCGGTGTTGAGCGCATACGCACGGATGTCTTCCTTGCCCTGCGTGGCCGGCGGCACCACCAGCGCGACGCGCACGCGTTCGCGCGCGAGCAGCAGGGCCAGCGTGCGGCCGACGATGCCGGCGCCGCGAATGCAAACTTCAGGAGGGAGGGCCATCGAACGATTGTAGGAGTTGCCCGTCCAGGGCGGGGCGTGGGCCTTTTCCTGCGGCGGGGAGTTTTCGGGGCGCCTCGATGCCGGACAATTGCCGCCGAATTCCAAGGAACCCCCACCGTGTCCCAGTCTTTCGACCTCGAAGCCACCATCGCGCGCCTGTTCATCTACCCGGTCAAGTCCTGCGCCGGGGTCGAGCTTCCCGAAATGCTGCTGACCGAGACCGGGCTGGAGTTCGACCGGGCCTGGATGGTGGTCGATGCCCAGGGCGAATTCGTCACCCAGCGGCAGCTGCCGCGCATGGCGCTGATCAAGCCGCAGATGAAACAGATGGAAGTGGTGCTGCGCGCCCCCGGCATGCTGGCGCTGCACCTGGCCTTCGACCGGGTCGAGAAGCCGGTGCGTGTGCGCGTATGGAAGGACGAGGTGGCCGCCTACGACATGGGCGACATCGCCGCCCAGTGGTTCAGCGATTTCCTCTCGGAGCCCGGCAGGCCGCAGACCCTGCGCCTCGTGCGCTTCGATCCCGAGCACAAGCGCCTGTCGAGCATGAAATGGACCGACGGCGTCGAGGCGCAGACCCAGTTCGCCGACGGCTACGCGCTGCTGGTGGCGAGCGAGGGCTCGCTGGCCGAGCTCAATGAACGCCTCGCGGCGCAGGGCCACGGCGCCGTGGGCATCGAGCGCTTCCGTCCCAACGTTGTGCTGGGCGGCATCGAGTCGCACGACGAGGACCGCATCGACGCGCTGCACATCACGACCGGCGAAGGCGAGGCCGAACTGCGCCCCGTCAAGCCCTGCACGCGCTGCCCGATCCCGGACATCGACCCGGCCACCGCCCTCAGCAGCCCCGAGGTCGGCGACACGCTGCGCACCTACCGCGCCGACGCGCGCGTGGATGGCGGCATCACCTTTGGCATGAACTGCATCGTGATCCAGGGTGTGGAGCACATGCTCAAGGTCGGCCAGTCCGTGGGCGCGAACTACAAGTTCGAATGAGCGAAGGCGCTCGAGCGGCGCCTCAGAACTTCACTCCGGCGATCAGGATGATGTTCGCGTAGGGCGTGCATTCGCCCGTGCGCACCATGGCGCGGGCCTTGGCGGTGCGGCGCTTGAATTCCTCGTGCGACACGGTCTGGGGCTCGATGCCCAGCGACTGCGGATACCAGGCCGGCAGCTTCTTCGCATCGCCCAGCGCCTCGTCGGCCACCACGATGCTCTCTACCTGCATCTCTGACAGCACGGCATTCAGCACGTCGGTGAGCAGCGGCACGCCGCGCGCCACGGCAAGGTCGATGCGGCGCGGGCCATCCGGAATCGGCAGGCCGGCGTCGCCGAGCACCAGCATGTCGCCGTGGCCCAGCGAGGCGATCACATGGGAGAGTTCGGCGTGCAGCAGGGCGGTGCGTTTCACAGCGTGATCCAGTCTGGAGGCAAGGGGCTGCGCAGCACGGCGTCGCGCTGCGGGATGGAAGGCTGGGCGCCGGGCTGCTGGATGCACAGCGCCGCGGCGCGGATGCCCAGGCGCACGGCCTCGTCGAAGGACTGGCCCTCGCCCAGCGCGACCGCGAGCGCACCCAGGAAGGTGTCGCCGGCGGCCGTGGTGTCGACCGCCTGCACCTTCGGCGCGGGATGGTGGCGCGCGCCGTCGGCATCGACGGCCACGGCGCCGCGCGAACCCAGCGTGACGACCACGCGCGCGATGCCCTTGGCGCGTAGCGCCTGGCCAGCCTGCGCCGCTTCCTGCGGGCTGTCGGCGGACTGGCCGCACAGCGTCTGCGCCTCGATCTCGTTGACCACCAGCGTGTCGATCAGCGGCCACAGCGGCTCGGCGATCGCCTGCACCGGCGAGGGGTTCAGCAGCACCCTGCAGCCCGCGCCGTGCGCTACGGCGATGGCGCGTGCGACCTGTCCCATGGGGGTCTCGAATTGCGTGACGAGGAAGGCGGCGCCCTGCACCTGCTGTTTCAGCGCGGCTTCGTCCACCTCGACCCGGGCGTTGGCGCCGGGAATCATCACGATGCGGTTCTGCCCGCTGTCTTCCACGAGGATCAGCGCCGTGCCGGTGGGCTCGCCGGCCACGGTGCGCAGCGCGGCGGTGTCGATGCCGTCGTTCTGCAGCGCGTTGCGCAGCGCCGTGCCGTGCGCGTCGTCGCCGACGCAGCCGATCATCTGCACTTGTCCGCCTTCACGCGCGCAGCTCACCGCCTGGTTGGCACCCTTGCCGCCGGGAATGGTGGCGATCGAATGGCCGAGCAGGGTTTCGCCCGCGGCTGGCGCATGCGGTACGCGCAGCACCAGGTCCATGTTGAGGCTGCCGAGCACCACGATGCGCGGCGCCGGGGAGGGGCTGCTGGAAGAAGGCTTCGGGCTCACGGGGTGCGGGACTTTCGGGTTGGCGTTGCAGGCGTTTCGGTCGCAAGGGGCGCGGCGGGCTCGCGGAAGCTCGCATGCCGCGCGGTCGAGGCGCGCACGCGCAGCTCGGGCTGCAGCACCACCTTGCGCGCGTCGCGCCGCTTGCCACCGACGCGTTCGAGCAGCATGTCCACCGCCAGTGCGCCGATGCGCTCCTTGGGCTGCGCCACGGTGGTGAGCGGGGGGCTTGTGTAGGCGGAGAGTTCGATGTCGTCGAAGCCGACGATCGAGAGTTCGTCGGGCACGCGCACGCCGCTTTCATGCGCAGCGCGCAGCGCGCCGATGGCCATCAGGTCGTTGCAGACGAACACGGCCGAGGGCTTCTGCTCGGTGCGCAGGATGGCGTGCATGGCCTCGTAGCCGCCCTGGCTGGTGAAGCCGCCGCGCCACAGCAGCGCGTTGGCGTTCGCGATGTCGGGCGTCGCGCCGGTCTCGGCCAGCGCCATGCGCCAGCCTTCGATGCGCTGCTCGCTCGGCATCACGCCCGCGGGCCCGCCGATGCAGGCGATGCGCTTGTGGCCCAGCGACAGCAGGTGCCGCACCGCGAGCAGGCCGCCCTGCATGTGGGCGGTTTCCACCAGGTCGCAGGCCGGGTCGTCGATCTCGCGGTCGACCAGCACGGTCGGAACGCGCAGGCCGTGCAGCTGTTTCGCCAGCGAATCGTCGTCGGCGGTGCCCGCGCCGGTCGACACCACGATCAGCCCGTCGATGCGGCGCTCGGCCAGCACCTTCAGGTAGACGCTCTGGCGGTGCGGTTCGTCATCGGTGTTGCACAGCACCAGCGTGTAGCCGGCGCCGAAGCAGCGGTCTTCCACGATGCGCACGATCTCGGCGAAGTAGGGGTTCGAGCTGTTGGGAATCAGCATGCCCAGCGTCGAGGTGGTGTTGCTCTTCAGGCTGCGCGCCATCGCATTGGGCACGTAGCCCAGTTCGCGGATGGCAAGCTCCACGCGCTCGCGCACCTTGGCGCTCACGTGGCGCGTGTCGTTGACCACGTGCGACACGGTGGTGACGGAAACGTCCGCCTTCAGTGCGACGTCCTTGATGGTGGCCATGGCTTTTGTGTTCCTCGTGAGGCGGGATGCTGTCAGGCCAGGCGGCGATCCGCGCGGCGCTGGCGCAGCGTGTCGATGATCACGGCCACCACGATCACGGCGCCGGTGATGATGCGTTTGCTCGGCTCGCTGGCGCCCACCTGCGCCAAGCCGGCTTCGAGCACCGCGATGATCAGCACGCCGAAGAAGGTGTTGATCACCGAGCCGCGCCCGCCCATGAGGCTGGTGCCGCCGATGACCACGGCCGCGATCACCTGCAGCTCGATGCCGACGCCGGCGTTGGGGTCGGCCGCTTCGAGCCGGGCCGACTGCATCAGGCCCGCGAGCCCGGCCAGCAGGCCGGTGGCGGCGAACACGATGATGCGGATGGGGCGCGGGTCCACGCCCGCCAGGCGCATCGCTTCTTCGTTGGTGCCGATGCCCACCACGTGGCGTCCGAACACCGTGCGCGTGAGCACCATCTGCGCGACCACCACCAGCACCACTGCGAGCACGAAGGCGGCCGAGATGCCGCCGATCCACGGGGCGGCCAGGCCCGAGATGGCGTCGCCCACGTACTGCGTGCGCGAATCGGTCACGAGGTAGGCGCCGCCGCGCACCGCTTCGAGCATGCCCAGCGAGACGATGAAGCTCGGCAGCCGCCAGGCGACCGACACCGCGCCGGTGACCGTGCCGCAGACGAGCCCGGTGGCGAGGCCGAGCACGGCGGCCAGCGGCACCGAGAGCTTCCATTCGAGGATGGCGGCCGCGGTGACAGCCGCGCTGAGCGCCAGCACGGAGCCGACGGACAGGTCGATGCCCGCGATGATCAGCACGAAGGTCATGCCGACGGCCATCACGGCCAGGGCGGGGATTTCATTCGCGATGGAGACGAAGGTCTCGCGCGTCAGGAAGTATTCGCTGAGCGTTCCGAACAGCGCGATCATGCCCACGAGCACGACCGTCAGGCCCAGGTAGGTGCCGAGCTGGCCCTTGAGCGCGGACGGCGAAGCGGAGGAGGTCGGGGTGGCGGCAGCGTTCATGGTGTGTCGGCGGTGGCCGGGGTCGGATCGGAAACGGCGGATACCGTCGGCGGGTTGGCGGCGCGTCCTGTCGCGTCGCTGAATGCGGCGGCCAGCAGCGATTGCTCGCTCCACGCGCCGCGCTCGAACACCGCGACCAGCCGGCCCGCGCTCATCACGCCGATGCGGTCGCACATGGCCATCAGTTCGCGCAGGTCGCTCGACACCATCAGCAGTGCCTTGCCGGCGTCGGTCATGCGGTCGAGTTCGGCGTACAGGTCGGCGCGCGCGCCCACGTCCACGCCGCGCGTGGGTTCGTCCAGCAGCAGCACCTTGCATTCGCGGTGCAGCCAGCGCGCGAACACCACCTTCTGCTGGTTGCCGCCGCTCAGCGTGGCAACCGGTTGTTCGATGCTGCGCGAGCGGACGCGCAGCAGCTCCACCAGCTTCTGCGCAATGCTGCGCTCCTTGGCGCGCTGCAGCCAGCCGGCATGGGAGATGGCGCCGAGGTCGCTCAGCGTGGCATTGACGCGGATCGACTGCGGCAGCAGCAGTCCCTGCGACTTGCGGTCTTCGGTGACCAGCCCGATGCCGGCGCGGATGGCCTGCATCGGCGAGCGCCAGCCCTTGCGCGCGTGCTGCGTGGGCTGGCCGTTTTCATAAAGGGAGATCTCGCCGCGGTCCGCGCGGTCGGCGCCGAACAGCAGGCGCACCAGTTGGGTCCGGCCCGAGCCGACCAGGCCGGCCAGGCCCATGACTTCGCCCGCGCGCAGGTCGATGTCGACGTCGCGCACGGCCTGCGCCCGGCCGATGCTGCGCGCGCTCAGCAGCACCGGGCCCGCCACGCGGCGGTCGCGGCCTTCATGCTCGTGCACCGCGCGGCCCACCATGCGCTGCACCAGCTCGGATTCGCGCACGCCGGCCATGGCGCGCACGTCGACCAGCCGGCCGTCGCGCAGCACCGCCACGCGGTCGGCGATGCGCTGCAATTCTTCAAGACGGTGCGACACGTAGACGATGGCCACGCCGCGCGCCTTCAGCAGGTCGATCTGCTCGAACAGGTGCGCGGTTTCGCGTGGCGTGAGCATGGCGGTGGGCTCGTCGAGCACCAGCACGCGCGTGTCGTCCTGCAGGTTGCGCGCGATCTCGACCATCTGCTGCTGGCCGATGCCCAGCCGCGCCACGGGCGTGGCCGGGTCGATGTTCTGCATGCCGATCTTGGCCAGCTGCTGCGCGGCCAGCTCGTGCAGCTTGCCGCGGCGGATCCAGCCGGTCTTGTTGGGCAACCGGTCGAGCAGCAAGTTCTCGGCCACCGACAGCGTGGTGACGAGGCCGAGCTCCTGCATGACCATGCGCACGCCCAGCCGCTCGGCATCGCGGCGCGAGCCGGGCGCAAAAGGCTGGCCGTCGAGCAGCATCCGGCCGCGCGTGGGCTGCACCAGGCCGCAGACGATCTTCGACAGCGTGCTCTTGCCGGCGCCGTTCTCGCCCGTGAGGGCCAGCACTTCACCGGCGTTGAGCACGAGCGAGACGTCGTCCAGCACCGGCGCCGCATAGTCCTTGCCCATGGCGCTCAGCGAGAGCACGGGCTGGGCCGTTGTGAGGTTCATGGCGGCGGATGCTGTCAACGTCTGCTCTTTCTGGTTTCTTACTTTGAGTCTTTGGTGACGAGCACGACGTCGGTCTTCACCTCCGCAGGCATCTCCGACTGTTTCTTCTTGTCGGCGATGGCCTTCAGCGCGGTCTCGATGCCGAACACGGCCTGCTTGGCGGCGAACTGGTCGGCGGTGGCGAGCACGCGGCCGTCCTTGAGCATCGGCTTGATGGCGCCGATGTTGTCGTAGCCCACCACCAGCACCTTGCCGGTCTTGCCCGCAGCCTTGACCGCGGCCACGGCGCCGAGCGCCATGCTGTCGTTGCCGGCCAGCAGCGCCTTCAGGTCGGGGTGCTCGCGCATCATGCCGGCGGCCACCGTGTTGCCCTTGTCGATTTCCCACTGGCCCGACTGCACGCCCACCACCGTTGCGCCGGCGGCCTTCATGGCATCTTGATAGCCCAGCGTGCGCTGCTGTGCATTGAAGGTGGTCGACACGCCCTCGATGATGCCGACCTTGTCGCCGGCCTTCAGCTCCTTGGCGAGCGCGTCACCCACCAGCTTGGCGCCGGCGCGGTTGTCGGGGCCGACGAACGGCACCTGGATGCCCTTTTCCTTGAGCGCGGCCGCGTCGAGCTGGTTGTCGATGTTGACCACCAGGATGCCCTTGTCGATGGCGGCCTTGATCACCGGCACCAGCGCCTTCGAATCGGCCGGCGCGATGACCAGTGCATTGATCTTCTGCGCCACCATCTGCTCGACCATCTTGATCTGGGCGGCGGTGTCGGTCTCGTCCTTGATGCCGTTGGCCACCAGCGTGTATTCGGAGGCATGGGCCTTCTGGTGCGCCTTGGCGCCGTCTTCCATGGTGCGGAAGAACTCGTTGGCCAGCGACTTCATGACCAGCGCGACCTTGGGCTTGTCCTGCGCGAAGGCGGGGGTTCCGGCAATGGCGCCCAGCAGCGTGAGGGCGGCAGCGCTTTGCAGGGTACGGCGGGTGAACTTCATGGTGAATGTCTCCTGGGATGGTTGATCAGAGCGGTACGCCGGTCTTTGCCGGGGGCTCCGATGTTAGCCGAGGGAAACGTTTGCGCAAACGTTTGCTAATCGGGGCTAACCCTGATGTTTTGGGGTAGGGAAGGAGGGCCCGAAGCCCTGCCGGACCGGCCTGCAATCCCGCTCGCCTAAAATTGGCGGTTACCCAAGAGGACCCCCCATGAGTTTGCAATGCGGCATCGTCGGCCTGCCCAACGTCGGTAAATCCACCCTTTTCAATGCGCTGACCAAGGCCGGCATCGCGGCCGAGAACTATCCGTTCTGCACCATCGAGCCCAACGTGGGCGTGGTGGAAGTGCCCGATCCGCGGCTCGCGCAACTGAGCGAGATCGTCAAGCCCGAGCGCATCGTGCCCGCCATCGTCGAGTTCGTCGACATCGCCGGCCTGGTGGCCGGTGCCAGCACGGGCGAAGGCCTGGGCAACAAGTTCCTGGCGCACATCCGCGAGACCGACGCCACCGTCAACGTGGTGCGCTGCTTCGACGACGAGAACGTGATCCACGTGGCCGGCAAGGTCGACCCGATCTCCGACATCGAAGTGATCCAGACCGAACTCTGCCTGGCCGACCTCGCCACGGTCGAGAAGGCGCTGCACCGCCACACCAAGGTGGCCCGTTCCGGCGACAAGGACGCGCAGAAGCTGGTGGGCCTGCTCGAACGCTGCCAGGCCGCGCTGAACGAGAACACGCCGGTGCGCGCGCTGGAGTTCACCAAGGAAGAGCAGCCGCTGGTCAAGAGCTTCACGCTGATCACCGCCAAGCCCGCGATGTTCGTGGGCAACGTGGCGGAAGACGGCTTCGAGAACAACCCCTACCTCGATCGCCTGCGCGAGTACGCCGCCAAGCAGGGCGCGCCCGTGGTCGCCATCTGCGCCAAGATCGAAGCCGACCTGGCCGAGATGGACGATGAAGACAAGAAGATGTTCCTCGCCGAGATCGGCCAGGAAGAGCCCGGCCTGAATCGCCTGATCCGCGCCGCCTTCAAGCTGCTGGGCCTGCAGACCTACTTCACCGCCGGCGTGAAGGAAGTGCGCGCCTGGACCATCCATATCGGCGACACCGGCCCGCAGGCGGCCGGCGTGATCCACGGCGACTTCGAGAAGGGCTACATCCGCGCCCAGACCATCGCGTTCGAGGACTACATCGCCTTCAAGGGCGAGCAGGGTGCGAAGGACGCGGGGAAGATGCGTTCGGAAGGCAAGGAATACGTTGTCAAGGATGGCGACGTGATGAACTTCCTGTTCAGCTCGTAATAGGGCTCGCCCCCAGGCTGCGCGCACTTCGTGTCGCTTCGCCTTCCCCCTGCCGGGGGCGACACCTGAGGCCCGGCGGAGCCGGTTCCTCGGTGTCTCGCGAAAGGGCTCCGTGGGCTTTCGAGGATGTTGTTGGATAGACTCCGCGCGCCCTCTCTTTCCTCCACAAGGCCCGCCCCCCATGTTCACCGTCCACCACCTCAACAACTCCCGCTCGCAGCGCGTGCTCTGGCTGCTCGAAGAGCTCGAGCTGCCCTACGAGATCGTCCACTACCAGCGCGATCCGCAAACCAGTCTGGCGCCTGCTTCGCTGCGGGCCATCCATCCGCTGGGCAAGTCCCCGGTCGTCACGACGCAGGACGGGCTCACGCTCGCGGAGTCGGGCGCGATCATCGAGACGCTCATCGAGCGCCATGGCAATGGCCGCCTCGCGCCCGCGGCGGGTTCGCCCGAGGCGATGCGCTATCGCTACTGGCTGCATTTCGCCGAAGGCACGGCGATGTCGCCGCTGCTGCTGAAGCTGGTGTTCGACCGCATCGAGACGAGCAAGATGCCCTTCTTCGCGAAGCCCATCGCCAAGGCCATCGCGGCAAAGGCGAAGTCGGCGTTCATCAACCCGAACATCGCGAACCACCTGAACTACATGGAGGCCGAGCTCGGCAAGAGCGAGTGGTTCGCGGGCGATGCCTTCACAGGCGCCGACATCCAGATGAGCTTCGTGGTCGAAGCCTCGCAGGCCCGCGGCGGGCTCGATGCGAAGCGACCGAAGCTGATGGCGTACCTGGAGCGCATCCACGCGCGTCCCGCGTACAAGCGCGCGCTCGAGCGCGGCGGCCCCTACGCTTTGTTGAACTGATCAGAAGACCTGCAGCAGCGCCACCGTCATGGTGATGTAGCGCAGGAATTTCCCGATCGCCATGTAGGCCACGCAAGGCCAGAACGGCAGCTTGAGCCAGCCCGCCACCGCGCACAGCGGATCTCCCACCAGCGGCAGCCAGCTCAGCAGGCAGGCCTTCGGGCCGAGCCGCTCCAGCCAGCCCAGAACTCGCACATGGTGTTTCGAGTGCGAGTATTTGTCGGCCACCTTGTGCGCGCCGTAGCCCATCCACCAGTCGACCGCGCCCCCCAGCGTGTTGCCGATGGTGGCCACAGCGATGGCTGGCCAGAACATGTCGGGGTTGAGCTTGAGCAGCCCGAAGAGAAAGGGCTCGGAGCCCACCGGCAGCAGCGTGGCCGAGACGAAGGCCGCGACGAAGAGGGTCGACAGACCGTACTGCGGCAGCGCCAGCAGCGCCATGAGGGAGTCGAGCCACGCTTGCATAAGGTGGGCGAAGTATAGGCAGTGCTCACCTCGCAATTCCGTGGGAGAAAGCCCCGGATCGCACCGGTGTTTACACGGGTACCCAGGCCGCAAATCGTTTCAGTCGCTGAAATGCGGCGTGGCTACAATCGTGCCTCATTTTTCAGCAGCCGAACTCGCACCGCTCCCCTTCCAAATGACCTTGCAGATCGGCACCCACACGCTGGAAAACCGCCTGTTCGTCGCGCCCATGGCCGGCGTGACGGACCGGCCCTTCCGCATGCTGTGCCGCCAACTCGGCGCCGGCTACGCGGTCAGCGAGATGGTCACGTCGCGCAAGGAACTCTGGGGCACGCTCAAGACATCGCGCCGTGCGAACCACGACGGCGAACCCGGCCCCATCGCGGTGCAGATCGCCGGCACCGACGCGGCCATGATGGCCGAGGCCACGGTCTACAACATCGAGCGCGGCGCACAGATCATCGACATCAACATGGGCTGCCCGGCCAAGAAGGTCTGCAACAAGTGGGCCGGTTCGGCGCTGATGCGCGACGAGCCGCTGGCGCTTGAAATCGTGCAGGCCGTGGTCGATGCCGCGCAGCCTTTCAACGTGCCGGTCACGCTCAAGATGCGTACCGGCTGGAGCGAAGAGCACCGCAACGCGGTGAAGCTCGCGCGCGATTTCGAATCGGCCGGCGTGCAGATGCTCACGGTGCACGGCCGCACACGCGAGCAGGGCTACAAGGGCTTCGCCGAGTACGACACCATCGCCGCCGTGAAGGCCGCGGTGCGCGTGCCGGTGGTGGCCAACGGCGACATCCGATCGCCCGAGAAGGCACGCGACGTGCTTGCGGCCACTGGCGCCGACGCGGTGATGATCGGCCGCGCCGCGCAGGGCCGGCCGTGGATCTTCCGCGAGATCGCGCATTTCCTGGAGACCGGTACGCACCGCGCGCCGCCGCTGGTGGCCGAAGTGCGCCGCTTGCTGCTCGACCACCTGGTGGAGCACTATGCGCTGTACGGCGACTACAGCGGTGTGCGCACGGCGCGCAAGCACATCGGCTGGTACGTGCGCACGCTGCCCGACGGCGAAGCGTTCCGCGCACGCATGAACACCATCGAGGACTGTGCCGAGCAGCTGCGCGCGGTCGGCGGCTATTTCGACGGGCTGGCGGACCGCATGGACCGCATGCCCGTGCAGCACCTGGCGGACGAAGAGGCGTCGTCGGGTGAAGAGGAGGCGGCTTGCGCCGTCGATTGAGAAAAAGAGAAGAAGCAATGAGCAAGAAACATATCGAGGACTGCGTACGCACCAGTCTGGACAGCTACTTTCGCGACCTGCGCGGCACCGAACCCGACGGCATGTACGAAATGCTCGTGCGCGTGGTCGAGAAACCCCTGCTCGACGTCGTCATGACGCGCGCGGAAGGCAATCAATCCAAAGCCGCGCAATGGCTGGGCCTGAATCGCAACACGCTTCGCAAGAAGCTGGTCGAACACAAACTTTTGAAATAACTCCACGGCATATCCCATGGCCCAGACCGCACTCATCTCCGTTTCCGACAAAACCGGCATCCTTGAATTCGCCCAGGCGCTGCATGCGCTGGGCATCAAGCTGCTGTCCACCGGCGGCACCGCCAAGCTGCTGGCCGATGCCGGCCTGCCCGTCACCGAAGTTGCCGACCACACCGGCTTTCCTGAGATGCTCGACGGCCGCGTGAAGACGCTGCACCCGAAGATCCACGGCGGCCTGCTCGCGCGCCGCGACCTGCCCGCGCACGTGGCGGCCATCAAGGAACACGGCATCGACACCATCGACCTGCTGGTGGTCAACCTGTACCCGTTCGAAGCCACCGTGGCCAAGCCCGGTTGCACGCTGGAAGACGCGATCGAGAACATCGACATCGGCGGTCCGGCCATGGTGCGCAGCGCGGCCAAGAACTGGAAAGACGTGGGCGTGCTGACCGACGCATCGCAGTACGCCGTGGCGCTGGCCGAACTGAAGGCCGGCGGCAAGCTCAGCGACAAGACCAAGTTCGCGTTCTCGGTGGCCGCGTTCAACCGCATCGCCGACTACGACGGCGCCATCAGCGACTACCTCTCGGCCATCGACTTCGAGGCCAGCATCGGCCAGCCAGCGCCCAAGCGCTCGTTGTTCCCGGCGCAGAGCAACGGCCGTTTCGTGAAGGTGCAGGACCTGCGCTACGGCGAGAACCCGCACCAGCAGGCTGCGTTCTACCGCGACCTGTACCCGGCACCCGGTTCGCTCGTGTCGGCCAAGCAGCTGCAGGGCAAGGAGCTCAGCTACAACAACATCGCCGACGCCGATGCCGCATGGGAATGCGTGAAGAGCTTCGACGTGCCTGCCTGCGTGATCGTGAAGCACGCCAACCCGTGCGGCGTCGCCATCGGCAAGGATGCGGCCGAGGCTTACGGCAAGGCCTTCAAGACCGACCCGACCTCGGCCTTCGGCGGCATCATCGCCTTCAACCGCCCGGTGGACGGCGCGACCGCGCAGGAAATCGCCAAGCAGTTCGTCGAAGTGCTGATGGCGCCCGGCTACACGCCCGAGGCGCTCGAAGTGTTCCAGGCCACCAAGGCCAAGCTCAACGTGCGCGTGCTCGAAATCGCGCTGCCCAAGGGCGGGGCCACCGACTGGGACAACGGCCGCAACGCCATGGACGTGAAGCGCGTCGGCTCGGGTCTCCTGATCCAGACCGCCGACAACCACGAGCTCGCCGCCAGCGACCTGAAGGTGGTCAGCAAGAAGCAGCCCACGCCGCAGCAGCTGCAAGACCTGCTGTTCGCCTGGAAGGTCGCGAAGTACGTCAAGAGCAACGCGATCGTGTTCTGCGCCAATGGCATGACCATGGGCGTGGGCGCGGGGCAGATGAGCCGCCTCGATTCTGCGCGCATCGCCAGCATCAAGGCCGAGCACGCCGGCCTGTCGCTGAAGGACACGGCCGTGGCGAGCGACGCCTTCTTCCCGTTCCGCGACGGCCTCGACGTGGTGGTCGATGCGGGCGCGAGCTGCGTCATCCAGCCGGGCGGCTCGATGCGCGACCAGGAAGTGATCGATGCCGCCGACGAACGCGGTGTCGTGATGGTGCTGTCGGGCGTTCGTCACTTCAGGCATTGAAGGGCTTCTTCAGCTTCTTCGAAAACACCGCGGAACCGGCTTTGCCGGGCCGCAGGTGTTGCCTCCGGTAGGGGGGTGGCGAAGCGACACGAAGTGCGCGTAGCCTGGGGGCGAGCCTATTCTCCGAACCGGTACTTCAGCTGGAAGGTGAGCGCGCCGTACAGCCGGTTCTTGATCGTCGGCACGTAGGCGATGTTCAAGCCCCAGTTCCTGCCTTCGATGGCGGCCACCGGAAGGATGGCCGGGAACCAGTTGCTGTTGCGGTAGTTGGGGTAGCCGTCGAAGCCGCCGACCACGGCGCCGAACTTCACGCCGTAGAACTCGAAGGGCAGCACGTACAGCCCGAGGTAGTTCGATTGCCTGCGGTCGCTGTTGTGGAAGGTGCCCGCCGTGATGCGGTACGTGTCGTTCAGCGGGTACTCGAAGCCGAGGCCTTGGTTGACGTTCTCCAGCCCCTTGCTGCGGTCGAAGTGCGCCGAGTAGAAGCCGGGGTTGACCCAGATGTTCTTCGGCTCGAAGGCGTCCTGTGCGCACGCGAGTGCCGGAAGAAGAAGGGCCGCCAGCATCGGCAGCGTGCGCAAGGGGATCATGGGCCGGAACGTCTTCGGTGTCTGTGTGCGCGGGCCACTTCGATGGCGGGCGCACTTTTCTTGGAATCCCTGGTGCCGCAACCCGAGAAGCCGCCTTCGCCGAGTGCCGGCGCAATATACCCGGCGCACTTACGAAATTCGTGACACCGCGCCGCGATGCGCGCGGCCTCAGCGCTTCCTGAAGATGTCCCGCGCGGCCTCGACGGTGGCGGCGATGTCGTCGTCGGTGTGGGCCGCGCTCACGAAGCCCGCTTCGTAGAGTGCTGGCGCGATGTACACGCCGCGGTCGAGCAGGCCGTGGAACAGCGCATTGAATTTGGCGTTGTCGGTGGTCATGACGGTCGCGTAGTTCTGCGGCAGGTCCTTCATGAGGAAGAAGCCGAACATGCCGCCTTCGCTGTCGGCATTGAAGGGCTGGCCTTCGGCCGCGGCTGCGGCCTTCAGGCCGTCGACCAGCGAGCGCGTCTTCTTGCCGAGCGCTTCATAGAAGCCGGGCTTGGCGATCTCCTTCAGCGTGGCGAGGCCGCAGGCCGTGGCCACCGGATTGCCCGACAGCGTGCCGGCCTGGTAGACCGGGCCCAGTGGCGCGAGCTGTTCCATGATCGCGCGCGGACCGCCGAAGGCCGCGAGCGGCATGCCGCCGCCGATGACCTTGCCGAGCACCGTGAGGTCGGGCTTGATGCCGAGCACGCCCTGCGCGCCGTACAGGCCCACGCGAAAGCCGGTCATCACTTCATCGAATATCAGCAGCGCGCCGTGCTGGGTGCACAGCTCGCGGCAACGCTGGGCGAATTCGGGCGTCGCGCGCACGAAGTTCATGTTGCCTGCGATGGCCTCGATCATCAGGCAGGCGATGTCGTTGCCGTGCAGCGAGAAGGCTTCTTCGAGCTGCTGCAGGTTGTTGTACTCGAGCACGATGGTGTGCTGCACCACCTCGGGCGGCACGCCGGCCGAGGTCGGGTTGCCGAAGGTGGCGAGGCCGGAGCCGGCCTTCACCAGCAGCGCATCGGCATGGCCGTGGTAGCAGCCTTCGAACTTGACGATGCTCTTGCGGCCGGTGGCGCCGCGCGCGAGGCGCAGCGCGCTCATGGCGGCCTCGGTGCCCGAGCTCACGAGCCGCACCATTTCCATCGACGGCACCAGAGCGAGGATGGCCTCGGCCAGCTCGATCTCGCGCTCGGTCGGCGCGCCGTACGAGAAGCCTTCGAGCACGGCTTTCTGCACCGCCTCCACCACGGCGGGGTGGCCGTGGCCCAGGATCATCGGACCCCAGGACCCGATGTAGTCGATGTAGCGCTTGTCGTTGGCGTCCCAGAAATAGGCGCCCTGCGCGCGCTGGATGAAGCGGGGCGTGCCGCCCACGGCCTTGAAGGCGCGCACGGGCGAGTTCACGCCTCCGGGGATCACGGCGCGGGCGCGCTCGAAGAGGGTGTCGTTGCGGTCAGTGTTGGGCATCGGAGGCAAATGGGTGGTTATTCAGTGTCGGGTGTCGTGGGGTGGGAGGGCGAAGTCCGGTTCGGCGTCCGGGTCTTCATCATCGTCCTCGGGCTCGGCCCAGAACAGGCGGTCGGGCAGCACATGGCCCATGCCGGGTCGGAAGCCCGCGTCGAGGCATCGGTCCATGTAGGCCAGCGCTTCGCTGGTCGCGGCCACGAGGTCGGTGCCGCTGGCCAGCAGGGCGGCCAGGGCGGCCGACAGGGTGTCGCCGGCGCCGGCGAAGACGGCCTCGAGCCGCTCGTATTTTTCGCTGGCGAGCACTGACTGCGGGGAGGCCAGCACGTTGTCGATGAACTGCTCGGGCAGCATCAGGCCGGTCACGAGCGTATAGGGCACGCCGAACTCGCCGGCGGCCTTGGCAATGTCGCGCGCAGTGGGTGGCCGCTCCCCGTTCCAGTCCGGAAGCAGCCAGCGCCACAGCGTACTGTGGTTTCCTACCAACACTGTGGTTTGCGGCAAAACAAGTTCCCGAAAAGCGTCCAGATAGGGCTCGATCAGGTTCTCGTCCCACCACGAAAGGTTGGGCATGTAGGCCACCACGGGCACCTCGGGATAGTCGGCGGCGGTCTCGGCGATGGTGCTCAGGGCCTCGGTGGTGCCGGCAAAGCCCACCTTGATCAGCTGGACTTCCACGTCCTCCAGGATGGCGCGCGCCTGCTCGGCGATGGCCTCTTCATCGAAGGGAAAGTGGTCGAAAATCTCGGCCGTGTCCCTGGCGTAGGCCCCTGTGACAACGGGCAGGATGTGTGCGCCCACCGACGCCATGGCGAGGGCGTCGGCGCCCAGTCCGCCCGCCCCGCTGGGATCGCTGGCATTGAACACCAGCACGCAGGGGGGATTCAGGTCGCGTTCGGCGATCGATTCGTCGTCCTGCGAGGGGTCGTTAAGATCGCCCGGTTTGCGGGTGTTGTCTGCGGAATGTAAGTAGATGGTCATAAGCCGGGCGGAATCCCCTGGATGGTGGCATAGGCGCGACGTTTACCGTCCGTCAGTGAGATACGCATAGATACACTCGTTGCATTTAATGAACAAGGACTTTAAGCTCCGATGAATACGAAAACTTGGATGTGCCTGATTTGTGGGTGGATCTATGACGAAGCAGTGGGTGTACCGGAAGACGGTATCGCGGCAGGCACGGCCTGGGCCGATGTGCCGATGAACTGGACCTGTCCTGAGTGCGGTGCGCGCAAGGAAGACTTCGAAATGGTTGAAATCTGAAAGCATGGCATAGATAGAGCTACGCGGTCTGCGTCGGTGTTCGGCGCGGCGGGCTTCCAAGTCTCATGAGCAGGAGCGTTTGCAATGGGCCCGAATGGATCAGGTTACAAGGTGCTTGTCATCGACGACAGCAACACCATCCGGCGCAGTGCCGAGATTTTTTTGAAGCAGGGTGGGCATGAGGTTCTTCTCGCGGAGGACGGCTTCGACGCGCTCTCCAAGGTCAATGACCACAAGCCGCATCTGATTTTCTGCGACATCCTGATGCCGCGGCTCGACGGTTACCAGACCTGCGCCATCATCAAGCGCAACGCCAATTTTTCCAACGTTCCGGTCGTCATGCTGTCTTCGAAAGACGGTGTCTTCGACAAGGCACGCGGCCGCATGGTCGGTTCGCAAGACTACCTGACCAAGCCTTTCACCAAAGACCAGCTGCTGCAGGCCGTGCAGCAGTTTGGCATCGTTCAACAGGAAGCGCAGTAATGCCCATTCGAAAAATCCTCGTCGTCGACGACTCCAAGACGGAACTGATGTTCCTGACCGACCTCCTCCAGAAGAACGGCTTTGCCGTCAAGACGGCCGAAAACGCCGACGACGCCATGCGTCGCCTGGAGGAAGAGCAGCCCGACCTGATCCTCATGGACGTCGTGATGCCCGGCCAGAACGGCTTCCAGCTCACGCGCGCCATCGCCCGCGACCCGAAGTACGCAGCCATCCCGATCATCCTGTGCACCAGCAAGAACCAGGAAACCGATCGCGTCTGGGGCATGCGCCAGGGCGCGCGCGACTACATCGTGAAGCCGGTCAACGCGACCGACCTGATGTCCAAGATCAGCGCGCTGGCCTGAGCGGAAGTCTGCTGAACCCATGGCGAATCGCGACGCTCTGAGAGCCTTCCAGTCCCGGCTGGCGAGCCGCCTGCAGGCGGCTCGCACGACGGGCGTGGCCGCCACGTGGCTGGCGGTCGAGGCGGGCGAGGGCAAATACCTCTTCCCGCTGGGACACGCCGGCGAAATCTTTCCCTGGACGCCGCCACAGCCCGTGCCCTACACGGAGCCGTGGTTCCTCGGCGTTGCCAACCTGCGCGGCGGCCTCTATGGCGTCGTGCAGCTGTCGGCATTCGCCACCGGCGTTCCGGGCGCGCTGGCCGCCACCGAGGCGGCCCGCATCCAGTCGCGGCGCGTTGCTTTCAACGAGCTGCTCGAAGTCAACTGCGCTTTGCTGGTCGATCGACTGGCGGGGTTGCGGGGTGCGGAGGCCTTCACGGCCTCCGAGCCTCCTGGCGCAGAAGCACCTGCCTGGCATGGGCATCTGTTTACCGACGCGGCGGGAGAACGCTGGCAGGAAGTCAACCTGCAGGCGCTTTCCCAGCAACCCCAGTTTTTGAGCATTGGTGCGTAGTGCCCCCGCACGCCGTACCGGAAACTATCTGAAGGACCGACCGTGAGCTCGATCGCCGACAAGTTCAAGAAATTACTGCCCGTGACCAACGGGAACGACAATGCCCGCGTCGATGGCTCCGGTTCCACGTTGTCTATCGACGACGTAGACACCGTCCAGGTCCCGGACGAGAAAACCGTGCGCCTCGCCAAGAAGGGGGCCGCGCCCGCGGACACCGGCTTTAGCGACCTCGACCTGTCGGGCGACGCCGCCAACGAGCCGGGCGCTGCGGCTGCCGAAGCGGTGCCCGACACCACCGGCGGCCGCGCGGGCTCCAATCCGGCGCGGCAGCAGCGTATCCTGGCCATCATGCTGGCCGTCGCGGTGCTGTTGCTGTTGCTGGTGGCCGGCTCCGCCATTCTTCGCGCGGACCGCCTGGCGCAGCAGGTGGCTGCCACCGGCCAGTCGCTGATGCAGTCGCAGCGCCTTGCCAAGTCGATCTCGCAGGCCCTCGTCGGCAGCGCCTCGGCGTTCGTCGAAGTGAAGGACAGCGCCGACGACCTCTCGCGCCGCGTCGCGGGTCTGACCAACGGCGACGACTCGTTGCACCTGGAGCGAGTGGGCAACCAGTACGACGAGGAGATGAACAAGATCAATCCCCTCGTCACTCGTGCCGATGCCAGCGCCAAGGCCGTGCTGGCCCAGCGCCAGATCCTGACGCAGGTGGGTGCCGCCTTGCGCGACATCAACCAGCAGTCGTCCACGCTGCTCGAAATGACGGAAACCGTCGCGTCGCTGAAGATGCAGCAGAACGCCACGCTGCCCGAGATCTCGGCCGCCGGCCAGCTCGTGATGCTGACGCAGCGCATCGGCAAGTCGACCAACGAGTTCTTCACGGTCGAGGGTGTGAACCCCGACGCCGTGTTCCTGCTCGGCAAGGACCTGAACACCTTCCAGGAAACCACCCGCGGCCTGCTCGACGGCAATGCGCAGCAGCGCTTCCCCGGCTCGAAAGACCCGCAGACGCGCCAGCAGCTCGAAGCCATCCTGAAGACCTACGAGCAGATGCGCACGCAAGCTTCCGCCATTCTGGGCAACCTGCAGGGCCTGGTGGCGGCGCGCGAAGCGCAGGCTTCGATCCTGACCGACAGCGAGCCGCTGCGTAAGTCGCTCGGCGACCTGCAGGACAAGCTCTCCGCACGCACCGGCCTCGGCGCCGGAACGATCGTGCTGCTGTTCGTGCTGTCGCTGGCCGCCCTGGCACTCGCCGGTGCCATCGGTTTCGTGCAGGTGCGCGAAGGCCGCGAACGCGCCGCCAACGCCGAGCGCGAACGTCTGGCTGCCGAGCAGTCCTCCGAAGAGGTGGGCCGCATCAACAACGCCAACCAGGCCGCCATTCTTCGCCTGATGAACGAACTGCAGACAGTGGCCGAAGGCGACCTGACGCAGGAAGCCACCGTGACCGAGGACATCACCGGCGCCATCGCCGACTCGGTGAACTACACGGTGGAAGAACTGCGCTTGCTGGTGGGCAACGTGCAGAACACGGCGACCCGTGTGGCGCAGACGACGTCTCAGGTGGAAAGCACCTCGACCGAACTGCTGGCCGCCTCGACCGAACAGCTGCGCGAAATTCGCGAAACCGGCCAGTCGGTGCTGACCATGGCCGAGCGAATCAACGGCGTGTCCACGCAGGCGCAAGAGTCCGCCACGGTGGCGCGCCAGTCGCTGCAAGCCGCGTCCTCGGGCCTGCAGGCCGTGCAGAACGCCATCGGCGGTATGAACTCCATCCGCGACCAGATCCAGGAAACCTCCAAGCGGATCAAGCGCCTGGGCGAGTCGTCGCAGGAGATTGGCGAAATCACCGAGCTGATCTCGGACATTACCGAACAGACGAACGTGCTGGCGCTGAACGCTGCCATCCAGGCCGCATCGGCCGGTGAAGCCGGCCGAGGCTTCTCGGTGGTGGCGGAAGAAGTTCAGCGACTGGCCGAACGCTCCGCAGACGCCACGCGCCAGATCTCGGCGCTGGTGAAGGCGATTCAGACCGACACGCAGGATGCGGTGGGCGCCATGGAGCGTTCCACGCAGGGTGTGGTCGAAGGGGCCAAGCTGTCCGACAACGCGGGTACCGCGCTGTCCGAGATCGACCGCGTGTCGCGCCGTCTTGCCGACCTCATTGAGCAGATTTCGCAATCCGCCTCCCGCGAAGCCGATTCGGCCAACGTGGTGGCCGCGAACATCCAGCACATTTTTGCCGTGACGGAACAGACCGGCGAAGGCACGCGCACCACCGCCCAGCAGGTGCGCGAGCTGTCGCAGATGGCCGAAGAACTGCGCCGTTCGGTGGCCCGTTTCAAGATTGCCTGACCCCGATAGATAAGAACGGCGAGCACCCAACGTGTCGATTCAAACCCCTGCCACGGCCCCCCCCGCCGGCAACATGCCGGCCACCGAAGACCTCGGGCCGCTGGCCTGGGTGCTGGGAGAAATTCAGAAATCCCTTGACGGTGTAGGCAAGTCGCTGCGGCGCATCGTTCGCGACGTGGACGCTGCTGCGGCCGAGCCCGAGAGCGGCCCGCTGCAGATGGCCCGCCAGCAACTGCACCAGGCCGTTGGCGCCCTCCAGATGGTGGGACATCCCTCGCCCGCTCTGGTGCTTGGCGCCATCGAGTTCGCGGTGCAGGGCTTCATTGCCGAACCGCAGCGCTGCACCGATGCCGCAGTGCTCAAGATCGAGCGTGCCGGCTTCGCCGTCGTCGACTTCCTGAACGCCTTGCTGGCTGGCAAGCCCGTGTCGTCGGTGGCGCTGTTTCCCCAGTACCGCGACGTGCTGGAACTGGTCGGCAACGAGCGCGTGCACCCCGCCGACCTGTGGAGCACCGCGTGGCGCTGGGTCGAGATCAAGCCCGCCCTCACGCAGGCCGCCGTGGCCTACGACCCGGCCGTGCGTTCGCGGCTCGACCGCGAAGTGCTGCAGCTGGTCAAGACCGGCGACGTGCACGCCGCGCGCCGGCTGCATGCGCTGTGCCTGGGACTCGGACGCGGCGCGCTGCTGCCCCGCGTCGCCAGCTTCTGGACCCTGGCCGCCGGCTTCTTCGAAGCCCTGGCCACCGGCCTGATCGCGCCCGACGCCTACGTCAAGCGCGCCGCCTCGCGCGTGCTGCTGCAGTACGCCACGCTCGCGCGCGGCGACAGCCTCGTGTCCGACCGCCTCGGCCAGGACCTGCTGTTCTTCTGCGCCCAGGCCGTGCCCACCGGCAGCGACGACGCCGCCACGCTGCGCACCGTGCGCAATGCCTGGGGCATCGCCAGCGAGCCGCGCGTCGACTACACCGTCGAGCAGTTCGGTCGCTTCGATCCGCTGGTGCTGCAACAAGCCCGCAAGCGCATCGAGACCGCCAAGGAAATGTGGTCGGCGCTCTCGGGCGGCGACATCACCCGCACGCGCCAGGTGGCCGACACCTTCGCGCAGCTCGGCGAATCGCTGCAGAAGCTGCATCCGCCGAGCCTGCCGATGGTGCTGGCCCTGACCCACGCGGTCGAAGCCTCCGTGCGCACAGGCCAGGCGCCCGGTACCGAACTCGCGATGGAAGTCGCCACCTCGGTGCTGTACCTGGAAGCCGCGCTCGAAGACCTCGACCCGAGCGATCCGCAGCTCACGGCCCGCACGCTGCAGCTGGCGGGGCGCATCGAACGCGTGCGCGCGGGCGGCCATTCCGAGCCGCTCGAGCCGTGGATGGAAGACCTCTACCGCCGCGTGAGCGACCGCCAGACCATGGGCACCGTGGTCGACGAGCTGCGCAGCCACCTGAGCGAGCTCGAGAAATCGCTCGACCAGTATTTCCGCCGCCCGGCCGAAAAAGGCCTGCTGCGCACCGTGCCGACGCAGCTCCTGCAGATGCGCGGCGTGTTCTCCGTGCTCGGCCTCGACCAGGCCGCGCTCACCGTGCAGCGCATGCGCGACGACGTCGAGGCGATGCTCGTCAGCACCTCGCCGGCCGAGGAAATGGCCGGCTTCGACGCGCTGGGCAACAACCTCGGCGCGCTCGGCTTCCTGATCGACATGCTGGGCTACCAGCCCGCGCTGGCCAAGCGCCTGTTCGTGTTCGACGCCGAAGCCGGCGAACTCAAGCCGCTGATGGGCCGCCAGGCCACCGACAGCACGGCCGCCGCCCCGAGCCAGGCTCCGGCCGCCGAAGCCGTGCTCAGCATCGAGGAAGTCGACGCCCAGATCGCCTCGAAGCTTGCCGCACTGGCCACGCCTAACCGCAAGGCCAAGGTCTCGCCGATCGAGGAATTCAGCAACAAGGCCGACAGCTGGACGAACAAGATCACCGGCCCGAGCGCGCTGCCCGACACCGAAGTCACCGAGCTCGAAGAAGACGACCTGCAGAACATCTTCCTCGACGAAGCCCGCGAAGTGGTGGAGAACGGCCTGGCCGCCATCGCCGAACTCGCCAGCTACCCGGACGACACCGAAGAACTCACGATCCTGCGGCGCGCCTTCCACACGCTCAAGGGCAGCTCGCGCATGGTCGGTCTCACCGACTTCGGCGATGCCGCCTGGTCGCTCGAACAGGTGCTCAACACCTGGCTGGCCGACCAACGGGCCGCTACGCCGGAACTGCTGTCGGGCACCGAGCGCACGCTGAAGGAATTCGGCCAATGGGTCGAAGCCATCGCTTCGGGTTCCGCGCACGGCTGGCAGTCCACGCAGTTCAGCCGCGTGGCCAACGCGCTGCTGGCTGGCGAGCCCGTGCCCCCGCCGGTGCGCATGGCCGACGCCGAGGCCCTGGCGGTCGCCGCGCGCCACATCGCAGCCGAAGAACCCGTGACCGCGCCCGCACCCCTTCTCGAGGTTCCGGCGCCGGTGGCGGCGGAGTTGCCGCCGCTGCAGCTGCCGGATCTGCCCGATCTGTCGCTGGCCCCGGAAGTACCTGCGCCCGCACCCGCTGCGGCGCCCGAAGCGCCGCTCGAAACCGTGGCGTGGCAGGAGCCCGCTGCGCCGGCCGCGCCCGCCGCGCCCGAGACCGACGACGATTTCGCGTCGACCGATTTCATCGACTTCGAGTCGAAGCAGACCACCGAGCCCGCGGCGCTGACAGCCCTGCCGAGCGGCGAGGAGTTCGATTTCCTCTCGCCCGCGCAGACGCCCGTGGCCGCCGAGCCGAAGCTGGCGGAAGCGGAGCCCGTGATCGAAGTCGTCGAAGCGGTCGAGGCCACCGTGCCGACCACCGCCGGCCTGCCCGACCTCGATTGGGAGCCCGCGCCGCTGCCCGTGCAGGCTGCCGCCGAGCCGGAAGTCATCGAAGCCGCGGCGCTGCCGTCGCTCGAGGAAGAACCGGTCGTCGAGCCCGAGCTGCAATCGGTCGCCGAACCGGAACCCGAACTGCCCGCCCCGGCGGTTGCCGAGGTGATCGCGCCCATCTTCGAAGCGCCGGTGGCGCCTGCCGAAGCCCAGATCCTGGTCGCCGACGAAGCGCCCGAGCCCGTCGCTGCAGCGGCCACGCCTGTCGTGTCCGCCGAACCGCAGGAAGAAGCCGCGGAAGACATCGCAGCCGCGGCTGCGAGCGCCGAAGACCAGGTCAAGGTCATCGGCCCGCTGCGCATCGGCATCCAGCTCTACAACGTCTACCTCAACGAGGCCGACGAATGGTCGCGCCAGCTCGCCACCGACGTCGGCGAATGGGCGCTCGAATCTCACGAACGCCTGCCCGACTCGACCGTCGCGCTGGCCCACTCGCTGGCCGGCAGCTCGGCCACGGTCGGCTTCCACAGCCTGTCGGGCATGGCCCGCCTGCTCGAAGCCGCGCTGCAGCACCTGCAGATGCTGGGCAGCGGCACGCGGGAGCAGGGCATGGTGCTGGTGGCCGCGGCCGACGAGCTGCGCCGCCTGCTGCACCAGTTCGCCGTCGGCTTCCTGCGCGACCCGGCCGAAGGCACGCTGCAGGCGCTGCGCGACATCGCCAATTCGCCGATGCCGACCGAACTTGCCATGCGCGCCGAGACCCGGCCGCTGCACCAGGTGGTGGCTGCCGAATCCGTCGCCGACGTGGCGCTGGACGATTCCGAAGACGCCATCGACCTGGCCGACGCGGTCGACGTCGACCTGTTCCCGATCTTCGAGGAAGAGGCGGCCGAACTGCTGCCGCAGCTCGGCGAGGCGCTGCGCCAATGGGCGCACCACCCCGACGACGCTGCTCCGCGCGCCTCGGTGCTGCGCACGCTGCACACGCTCAAGGGCAGCGCACGGCTGGCCGGCGCCATGCGCCTGGGCGAGCGCGCGCACCGCATGGAGTCCGAGATCGAAATCCTGGGCTCCCAGGGAGCGGTACGCGCCGACATCGAAAAACTGCTGGCGCGCCTCGACACCCTGCAGGCCACCTTCGACGCATTGCGTGCGGCCGACGACGCCACGCAGGTCGAGCTGGCCCAGATCGTGGCCGCAGCCACCGCCACCGCGCCTGCCGCCCAGCCGCTGCAGGTTGCGGCCGAAGCCGGCGTGCCCGCGAACGACGAAATCGCCGCTCCCGTGGCGAGCCTCGAAGACCAGCCTGGCGTCCCCGCGACGCTACAGCCGCGCCCCGCGCCCGCGCTGCTCACGCCGCTGCGCGCCGCAACGGGCCAGGCCGTGCGCATCCGCACCCAGCTGCTCGACCGCCTGGTCGCGCAGACCGGCGAGGTCATCATCACGCGTTCGCGCCTGGAGGCCGAGCTGGGCCAGCTGCGCGGCTCGCTGTCCGACCTCACGGGCAACCTGGACCGCCTGCGACAGCAGCTGCGCGACATCGAAGTGCAGGCCGAAAGCCAGATGCAGTCCCGACTGGCGCAGGCCAAGGATTCGCAGCAGAGCTTCGACCCGCTCGAGTTCGACCGCTTCACCCGCGTGCAGGAACTCACGCGCATGATGGCCGAGTCGGTTAACGACGTGGCCACCGTGCAGCGCACGCTGCAGAAGACGGTGCAGGCCACGGAAGACGACCTCAGCGTGCAGGCGCGCCAGACGCGCGAACTGCAGCGCGGCCTGCTGCGCACGCGAATGGTGGAGTTCGAGGGCATCTCCGACCGCCTCTACCGCGTGGTGCGCCAGGCCTCGAAGGACACCGGCAAGCAGGTGCGCCTGGACATCGTCGGCGGCTCCATCGAAATGGACCGCGGCGTGCTGGACCGCATGACGCCCGCCTTCGAGCACCTGCTGCGCAACTGCGTGGCGCACGGCATCGAGAGTGCGGCGGTGCGCGAGAAGGCCGGCAAGGACGCCAGCGGCCTGATCGTCATCGACCTGCACCACGAAGGCAACGACGTCTCGGTGAGCTTCCGCGACGACGGCGCTGGCCTCGACAACAAGCGCATCGCAGAGCGCGCCCGCGTCCTCGGCCTGCTCGAACACGACAAGGAACTGTCGGCCGAGGAAGCCACCGAGCTGATCTTCAAGCCCGGCTTCTCGACGGCAGGGCAGGTCTCCGAACTGGCCGGCCGCGGCATCGGCATGGACGTGGTGCGCGCGCAGATCGCGGCGCTCGGCGGCCGCATCGAAACGCACAGCAACCCCGGCCAGGGCACCACCTTCAAGCTGGTGCTGCCGTTGACCACCGCCGTGACGCACGTGGTGATGCTGCGCGCGGGCGAAGTGTCGATCGGCGTGCCGTCGAACCTGGTGGAACTGGTGCAGCGCGTGGGCGGCACCGACCTCGAGGCGGCCTACCTGCACAACAGCCATCCGTTCGGCAGCGAGCAGGTGCCGTTCTACTGGGCCGGCGCGCTGCTGCAGGCCTCGACCCGCAGCGAACACGCGGCGGCCAGGAACAACACGATCGTGGTCGTGCGAAGCGCGGCGCAGCGCGTGGCCCTGCACGTGGACGAAGTGCTGGGCAACCAGGAAGTCGTGGTCAAGAACCTCGGCCCGCAGCTCGCGCGGCTGCCTGGCCTGGCCGGCATCTCGGTGCTGGCGTCGGGTGCGGTGGCGCTGATCTACAACCCGGTGGCGCTGGCCTCGGTGCATGGCGAACAGGCGCGCGAGCGCCAGGCCGCCGCGCTGGCAGCGCCGGCGCACGGTGCCGCGGCCGAACACGGCGCGCCGCAGCAGCCGCTGCCGACGCTGGCCCCGGTGGCACCGCAGGTCCCGCTGGTGCTGGTGGTGGACGACTCCATCACCGTGCGCCGCGTCACGCAGCGCCTGCTGCAGCGCGAAGGCTATCGCGTGTCGCTCGCGGCCGATGGCCTGCAGGCGCTCGAACGGCTGCAGCAGGAGCGTCCGGCGGTGGTGCTGTCGGACATCGAGATGCCGCGCATGGACGGCTTCGACCTGGCCCGCAACATCCGCGCCGACGATTCGATGACCGGCCTGCCGATCATCATGATCACCTCGCGCATCGCCGAGAAGCACCGCGAATACGCGCGCACGCTGGGCGTGAACCACTACCTCGGCAAGCCGTACTCGGAAGAGGAACTGCTGCGCCTGGTGCGTGCGTACACGAGCGAGCCCGCCGCATTGGCGGCGGCCTGAGTCCCGCCCCGCGGCCGGTCTTCCGAAGCCTAGGGCGCGAGCAGCGCCTTGCGCACGAGGTCGACCTGCCGCGTGCAGTCCATCTTCGCCATCAGCGAAGTGACCTGGCTGCGCACGGTGTGCACCGACACGCCCTGTGCGCCGGCATGCTGCTTGGGTGATTGGCCCGCCACGAGTGCAGCCAGCACGCGCGCCTCGGCGGGCGTGATGCCAAAGGTGCTGCAGAGACTGTTCATGGAGGGTGCTTCCTGCGAACGGCCGAAGCGGATGCGTGCCAGCACCAGTACCTCTTCACCCAGGCTCAGTTGCGGCGCGGCGCGTGCCAACTCCAGATGTTCCCGGCCGGCCGGTCCACCGGGAATGGAGAGGCAGATCAACTGAGGCGATTGCGCGGCCTGTGCAAGGCCGGCTGCCAGCACCTGCTGCGCCTGCGCCGACGGATGCCAAAGCCGCTGGCCGCGCAGACGCAGCGAGCGGTTCGTGCCGAAGAACTCCTGCGCGCCGGCCGAAGCGCGCAGCACCGTGCCCATGGGTGTCGCAAGAAAGATCGCTTCGCCGAAGGCAGCGAATGCAGATTCGGCGTCTCCGAGCCACTGCCGGGCCCGCACGTCGCGCCGCACCAATCCTTGCCACAGCGCGTGGGTGACGCGCCGGATCCGCGTGCTGTCCAGCAGTTGGCGCGCGGAGGCGGCCGTGTTGCGTTGCACCGTCAGGCCGCCGCGGCGCTGGGGACCCTGGTCGACGATGCAGGCCAGCATCTGGCGCGCGTCGTGGCGGCACATGAAGTCGGCGTAGTAGGCATTGCGCGAGAGAAAAGTCGACGAGAACAGCTCGTGCGTGTCGAACCAGCTTCCCGGCGGCGCGCCGAGGGTCGGAGGAATCAGGATGTCGTGTGCGCAGAAATGCTGCGCATATTCGCGCTGGGCGGCGGCCGAGACGTTGACCTGCTGAAAGCTCAGCAGTTCGTTGCCGTTCTCCAGCAGGATGAAGGTGGCGCTGTCGCCGCCTACCACCTGCTGCACGCCTTGCAGCAGATCGGTCCATGGCGGATGAGGATCGTCCAGGTGCGCGATCGCATCGAGCGCGCGGCGCAGCGCGACGTCCCGGCTCACTCGGTCCTCCCGGTATCCAGCAACGGCGATGGCGCGAAAAGGCCCTTGCGCACGAGGTCGACCTGCCGTGTGCACTCCATCTTGGCCATCAGCGAAGTGACCTGGCTGCGCACGGTGTGCACCGACACGCCCTGTGCGCCGGCATGCTGCTTGGGCGACTGGCCCGCCATGAGCGCCTTCAACACGCGTGCCTCGGCGGGGGTGATGCCGAAGGCGCTGCAGAGGCTGTCGACGGCTGGCAGCAAATGCATGCCGTCGTCGTGCATGCGGATGAAGACCAGCGACTCCTTGCCCAGGCTGAGCTGGGGCACGGCGGGCACGAGTTCCAGGCGGCAAAGGCCGCCCTTGTCATCGGGGATGGAAAGGCGGACCGGCTGACGGGCCTGTGGCGCTCGCGCAAGCGCCGAGCGCAAGGCGCGCTGTACCTCGGCGCGCGGATGCCAGAGCCGGCCACCGCGCAGGCGCAGCGAGTGCCCCCGGCCAAAGAGCTCCAGGGCTCGGCCCGAGGCGCGCAGCACCGTGCCCAGCGGCGTGGCCAGGCAGATGGCTTCGCTGAAACCATCGAACGCCGACTCGGCGGTGTCGAACCACTGGCGCGACATCGCATCGCGCTGCGCGATCCCCTGCCGCAACGCACTGGTGGCCCGATGCACGGTGGTGCTTTCAAGCGCCCGCCGCGCGTGGCCGGCCGGCATGTTGCGCTGGACAGTCAAGCCGCAGCGCCGCTGGGAGTTGTCTTCGATGATGAAGGTCAGCAGCTGCCGCATCCGGTGCTGGGACATGAAGTCGACGTAGAAGGCTTCCTTCGACAGCAGGGAGGGGGAGAACAGCTCCTGCGTGTCGAACCAGGTTCCGGGCGCTGCGCCAGCGGTCAGTGATGCCGCGATGTCGTAGGCGAAGTAGTGCTCGGTGTACGCGCGTTCGGTGGCCGGAGAGACGTCGTGCTGCTGGAAATCCAGCAGCTCACCGCCGCCATCGAACAGGATCAGCGTGGCGCTGTCACCGCCGATCAGCTGCTGCATGCCCTGCAACAGAGCGGTCCACGGTGGCTCCCGATCACTCAGATGCGCGATCGCATCGAGCGTGCGCTGCAGCGCGAGATTCCGATTCATGCGATTCCCCCCTGGCGGAAACGAGCGTGATCTTTTAGTTATCTTTTGTTTGCATGATGCGCGCCCCCTCAGCCGGGTGTCAACGCGAGGGTTACCTGCTACGGCTTTGCAGGTCGCCGTGCATCGTGCATTTGCACGATGCGCCGTGCAGAACGTCCTCCCACACTGCAGAGAACAAAGGTTCGCTTTTCGGTCGGACCTTGGCACTCGACACAACCTGGAGGAAAAAGACCATGTCCATTCGATTCACCAGAGCGGCCGTTCCTTCGGCCTGCGCAGGCCTTCTGCTGGCGTTGTCCGCCTGTGGCGGCGGGGGCGGCGGCTTGCCGCCGTTCGGCCCCGGCGGCGCCAACCCGCCATCGTCGCCATCGTCGCCATCGTCGCCATCGCCAGTCGCCGTATCAGGCAAGGTGATGGTGCAAGGCCCGGTCACCGGAGCGCTGGTCTGCGTGGACCGCAACCGCAGCGGAACCTGCGACGACAGCGAGCCTGCGGCGGCCAAGACCGGCGACGACGGCGCCTACAGCATCGGCTACACGCCGGCCGACGAAGCCGAGGCGGCCGAGCTCGCCGCCGCGCCGCTGCTCGCGCAGGTGGACGGCAGCAATCCCTCGCTGCCGACCTTCTCCAAGGCCTTCACCATGAGCGCGCCTGCCGGACACCGCGCGCAGGTCAATCCGCTGACCTCGCTGCTGCAGGCCGGTGTGGCGGCGGGCCTGTCGCTCGAGCGGGCCGAGGCGCTGGTGCTGCAGCAGCTGGGGCTGCCGGAAGCAGCCCAGTTGTACGACTACCAGGGCGTGACCGTGACCGATCCGGCCCGCTTTGAAGACAACGCCTTCACCGCCGCGCTGATCACGGCCGACGCGCTGCACAGTGGGGTGACATTGCGCGTGGTCGATCCGGCCACCATCACGCCGGTGGCCTCGGATCAGCTGGCGCGGCTGGATTTCGCGCGTGCCGACCACTACATCGCGCGAACCTATCCGACCGACGGGGTGCCCGATCCGGCCACCGGCAAGGTGAAGCTCACCGACCGGCGCGAAGGTTTGACCAACGGCGCGCCGACCACCCACGACACGCTCTACGGCCTCATGCAGCTGGGCGCCAACGGCTGGGTGCGCTGCGACGAGAACGCGGCGTTCACTACCACCCTCGGCACGCCGAGCCGCAGCGACTATTGCGCGGGCACCACGCGCACCTTCGGCCACACCGCAGTCACCGACATCTCCGGCCGCAAGATGGCCGAGGTGGTGGCCGAGATGCAGGCGGCCGACGGCAACAGCATCTTCGGCGTCGTTCCGTCGGTGGCTTTCGCCAACCCTGACGCCACCTTCCCGGCCGGATCGCAGCTGCGCCACCGCCGGGGGGTGGACCTGACGCAACCCCTTTCGATCAATCTCGCCAACCCCAACGAGAAGACCGGCTTCACCTCGCTGGAGGCGTTGATGGCGGCCTTCCCGGCCGCCGGCGTCAGCCTGCCCGCCGGCACGGGCACCACCAGCATGGGGGTGCTGGACCAACAGCAGACGCGCATCCTGCGCGTGGCGTTCACCGGTGTCGGCACGGTGCAGTACTACGCCTGCAACTTCCATCCGGCCACCAGCACCTACGACACCTGCGCCGCCACCGAGACTGGCACGGTGGAGGTCCGCACCGAGGGCGGTGTGCGCGTGCTGGTCTTCAACGGCGGCCATCCGCCGACCGCCGTGGGGTCGCTGCGCACCTTCGGCGAGTACGGCGGTGCGGTCTATGTGGTGCGCGGAACCAAGTCCGACGCCCGATACAACGTCAACACCGCCCGCCGCCTCAATGGCGTGGCGTGGGAGGCGATGAAGCCCCAGCTGGGCATCGGGAGCGCCGCATGACGCGCAGCTTGTGGCGTGCCGCGGCCTGCGCCGGCGCGCTGGCGACCGCAATGGCCACCGGACCTGCCGCCGCGCAGGCGGGCGAAGGCCTGGAGGGCGAATGGAAGGGGCGCATCACGATCAAGAGCGGCCGCCAGTTCGATGCGGACCTGCAGTTGCAGGCCACAGGCGGAATCTGGCGAACCATCCTGCAGAGCACTAGCGACCCCTGCATCGGCATCCCGACGCCGATGCAGTGGCGGCGCCTGGACAGCGGCGCCTACGAGCTGCACTTCCAGTCGAGCAAGGCGCTTACAGGGTGCCGTGACAACGTCATCACCTTCCAGCGCATCGATGCGACCACGCTCAAGGGCCGTTCCGACGCCGGCGTGGAGATCGTGCTGACGCGCCGCTGAGCGGCGGCTGGTCCGTGCCGCGCGCCGCCGCGTAGCGCTGCAGTGTCTTCTCGCGCGCCTCGGCGTGATCTACCACCGGCTTGGGGTAGGTTTCGCCGAGCGTGATGCCCGCCGCCTCCAGCTCCACCGGCGATGCCAGCCACGGCGCATGGATCGCCGCATTCGACAGCCCCGCGAGCTGCGGCAGGTAGCGCCGGATGAACTTGCCGTCGGGGTCGAAGCGCTCGCTCTGCGTCACCGGGTTGAAGATGCGGAAGTAGGGTTGCGCGTCGCAGCCGCTGGAGCTGGCCCACTGCCAGCCGCCATTGTTCGAGGCCAGCTCGAAGTCGTTCAGGTGCAGCGCGAAGTAGGCCTCGCCGCGCCGCCAGTCCAGCCCCAGGTCCTTGCACAGGAAGCTGGCCACTACCATGCGCAGGCGGTTGTGCATGTAACCGCTCTGGTTGATTTGCAACATGGCGGCGTCCACCAGCGGATAGCCGGTGCGGCCCTCGCACCAGGCGTCGAACAGCTGGTCGGCGTGCTTGCCGTGGTGCCACTGGATCCGGTCGTACTCGGGCCGGAAGCTCTTCGACTCGCCGCCCGTGTGCACGTGCGGAAAGTGCGCCAGGATCTGGAAGTAGAACTCGCGCCAGATCAGCTCGCTCAGCCAGACCGCCGCCCCGGCATTGCCCTGCAGCGAGAGCTGGTGCGCCAGGCTCGCCAGCTGCCGGATCGACACCGTGCCGAAGCGCAGGTGCACGCCCATGTAGCTGGGCCCGCGCACCGCCGGGAAGTTGCGCGCCTCGGCGTAGCGGTCGATACGCTCGAAGAAGTCCTCGAACAGCAGGCCCGCGCCGCGCGTGCCGGTGGGAATCTCCAGCGCCGAGAGGTTGCTTTTCTTGAAGCCAATCTCCCGCAGCGCGGGCACTGGCTCTCCGTAGGCCTGAGGCGAGGGCGCCAGCGCGTCGGCGTGGCTGCGCACCGGGTACGGCTTGAGGAAGAACGAATCGACCTTCGCCAGCCAGGCCCGCTTGTAGGGCGTGAACACCGTGTAGGGCTGGCCGGTCTGGGTCAGGACCTCGTCGCTGTCGAAGACGGTCGAGTCCTTGTAGGTGTGGAAGGCCACGCCGGCATTGGCCAGCGCCCCGAACACCCTGGCGTCGCGCTCCAGCGCGTCGGGCTCGTCGTCGCGGTTGGCGAACACCGCCTGCACGCCGAGCTCGCGGGCCAGCGCCGGAATCTCCTGCACCGCCGCGGCATGCCGCACGACCAGCCCGCCGCCCAGTGCGCGCAGCTCGGCTTCGAGCTCCACCAGCGATTCCCGGATGAATTCCACCCGGCGGTCGACCGAGGGCAGGGCGTCGAGGATGGCCTTGTCGAACACGAAGGCGCAGACCACCTGGCGGCAGGCCCGCAGCGCCCGATACAGGGCCGCGTTGTCGTCCACCCGGAGGTCGCGGCGGAACCACATGAGCCCTTTGGGATAGGTCTTGTCGACGGCCAGTAAAATCGGGGGCATATGGCCGCCGATTCTGCCCCGATGAACCTCACGCATCACTTTCTGATAGCGATGCCCGGGATGGAAGACAAAACTTTCAACCGCAGCGTCGTGTACCTCTGCGAACACAGCGAGCGCGGAGCGCTCGGCCTCGTGATCAACAAACCCAGCGACATCAACCTCAAGGTGCTGTTCGAGAAAATCGAGCTCCACCTGGCCCGCCCCGAACTGGGCGAGGCCCCCGTCTTCCAGGGCGGCCCGGTGCAGACCGAACGCGGCTTCGTGCTGCACGAGCCGGTCTTCACGCAGGCCGAGAAGCCCGAGGAATCGGTCTACGCCTCGACCATGACCATTCCCGGCGGGCTCGAGATGACCACCTCCAAGGACGTGCTGGAGGCCCTGGCCACCGGCGCCGGTCCGCGCAAGGTGCTGGTCTCGCTGGGCTATTCGGCCTGGGGCGAAGGCCAGCTTGAGTCCGAACTGGCCGAGAACAGCTGGCTCACCGTGGGCGCCGACCCGGCCGTGATCTTCGACACCCCGGTCGAGCAGCGCTACGACAAGGCGCTGATGCTGCTCGGTCTGGAGGCCTGGAAGCTTTCCCCGGACGCGGGTCACGCATGATGAACCTGGCTCGCCCCCAGGCTGCGCGCACTTCGTGTCGCTTCGCCAACCCCCTACCGGGGGCGGGCCGGCCGCTTCGGGCGGCCGTGCGCGGCGGCCCCCTGTGAGCGGACCGGCGATGTCTGACAGCGCTCGGCCCCCAGCACCTGCCGTTGTCCCCGCCAATTTCCAGAGCTTCCTGGGCTTCGACTTCGGCGCCAAGCGCACCGGCGTGGCCAGCGGCAATCGGCTGCTGCGCACCGCCAGCCCGCAGGCCACCATCAAGGCCGAGGGCGCCGATGCCCGCTTCGCGCAGGTCGAGGCGCGCATCAAGGAATGGCAGCCCGACGCGCTGGTGGTCGGCGTGCCGTACCACCGCGACGGCGCCCCGCACGAGAACACCCGCCGCGCGCAGAAGTTCGCGCGCCAGCTGCGCGGGCGTTTCAATCTGCAGGTGTTCGAGGTCGACGAGCGCTACAGCACCACCGAGGCGCTGGCCTCCGGTGCGCGCGATGCCGATGCCGCCTCCGCCTGCATCATCCTGGAGCAATTCTTGAGGAGTCTCCCGGAATGAAGCTCTCCCCCAGGCTTCGCGCACTTCGTGTCGCTTCGCCAACCCCCTCGCCGGGGGCAACACCGGTGGCCCGGCAAAGCCGGTTCCACGGTGTTCCCCGAACTTTCCATTCCCCTTGCCTTGCCGTGGAGCAATCATCGTGAGTCCTGTCGTTCCTGACGCCGAGGCGTTGTATCTCGATCTGCTGGCCGGCGTGAAGCCGCTGATGCGCCCCGAAACGAAGCTGGTGGGCGTCACTTCCGGCGGCGCCTGGCTGGTCGAGCGGCTGCAGAAGGACCTGGGCCTGCCCGGTGCGCCCGGCATCATCTCGTCGGCCATGCACCGCGACGACTTCGCGCGCCGCGGGCTCTCGGCCAGCGCGCAGACCGCGCTGCCCTTCGACGTGAACGGCGCCGACGTGCTGCTGCTCGACGACGTGCTCTACACCGGTCGCACCATCCGCGCGGTGCTCAACGAGCTGTTCGATTTCGGCCGTCCAGCCAGCGTGCGGCTCGCGGTCCTGGTGGATCGCGGCGGGCGCGAGCTGCCGGTGGCGGCCGACTTCGCCGCCACCACGCTGACCCTGCCGAATACGCAACTGCTCGCCCTTGCACGCGCCGAAGATGGCGCCTTCAGCCTCAAGGTGGAGGAAAACCGCTGATGCTCTACAAGCGAAACCCCCAGCTCAACAAGAACGGCGAGCTGATCCACCTGCTGTCGATCGAGGGCCTGCCCAAGGACATCGTCACGCACATCCTCGACACGGCCGCCAACTTCACCAGCGTGAGCGATCGCGAGGTGAAGAAGGTGCCGCTGCTGCGCGGCAAGAGCGTGTTCAACCTGTTCTTCGAGAACAGCACGCGCACCCGCACCACCTTCGAGATCGCGGCCAAGCGCCTCTCCGCGGACGTCATCAACCTCGACATTGCGCGCTCCTCGGCCACCAAGGGCGAGTCGCTGCTCGACACCATCGCCAACCTGAGCGCCATGGCCGCCGACCTGTTCGTGGTGCGCCACAGCGAGTCGGGCGCGCCGTACCTGATCGCGCAGCACGTCGCGCCGCATGTGCACGTGGTGAACGCCGGCGACGGCCGCCATGCGCACCCGACGCAGGGGCTGCTCGACATGTACACGATCCGCCACTACAAGAAGGACTTCGCGAACCTCACGGTCGCGATCGTCGGCGACGTGCTGCACTCGCGCGTGGCGCGCTCCGACATCCATGCGCTCACCACGCTCGGCTGCGCCGAAGTGCGCGTGGTCGGCCCCAAGACGCTGGTGCCCGGCGACATGGCCGGCATGGGCGTGCGCGTGTGCCACACGCTCGAGGAAGGCATCAAGGACTGCGACGTCGTCATCATGCTGCGCCTGCAGAACGAGCGCATGAGCGGCGCGCTGCTGCCCTCGTCGCAGGAGTTCTTCAAGACCTTCGGCCTCACGCAGGAAAAGCTGCAGCTGGCCAAGCCCGACGCCATCGTGATGCACCCGGGTCCCATCAACCGCGGCGTGGAGATCGACTCCGCCGTGGTCGACGGCAAGCAGAGCGTGATTCTGCCGCAGGTCACCTTCGGCATCGCGGTCCGAATGGCCGTCATGAGCATCGTTGCAGGTAACGAAGCATAGACATGTTGCTCGTCCCCAGTCTTCGCGCACTTCGTGTCGCTTCGCCAACCCCCTACCGGGGGCAACACCGGTGGCCCGGCGAAGCCGGTTCCACGGTGTTTCCCGAAAAGGCCATGACTGTCACCGGAAGTACAGACGCATGAACATCCACATCACCAACGGCCGCGTCGTCGACCCCGCATCGGGCACCGACAAGAAGGCTGACATCGCCATCGCCGACGGCAAGATCGCCGGCATCGGCAGCAGCATTCCGGCCGGCTTCAAGGCCGAGCGCACCATCGACGCCACGGGCTGCATCGTCGCCCCCGGCCTCGTCGACCTCGCCGCGCGCCTGCGCGAGCCCGGCTACGAACACGAGGGCATGCTCGAAAGCGAAATGGCCGCGGCCATCGCCGGCGGCGTTACCAGCCTCGTGTGCCCGCCCGACACCGACCCGGTGCTCGACGAGCCCGGCCTGGTCGAGATGCTCAAGTTCCGCGCCGAGAAGCTGCAGCGCGCGCGCCTGTTCCCGCTCGGTGCGCTCACGCGCGGCCTGGCCGGCGGCGTGCTGACCGAGATGGCCGAACTCACCGAAGCCGGCTGCATCGGCTTCAGCCAGGCCGACGTACCGTTGGCCGACACGCAGGTGCTGCAGCGCGCGCTGTCGTACGCCAGCACCTTCGGCTACACCGTGTGGCTGCGCCCGCAGGACCGCGACCTCGGCAAGGGCGTCGCGGCCAGCGGCCCGTTGGCCACGCGGCTGGGCCTTGCGGGCGTGCCCGTGTCGGCCGAGACCATCGCCATCTTCACCATCGTCGAGCTCATGAAGGCCACCGGCGCGCGCGTGCACCTGTGCCGCATCTCCAGCGCGCGCGGCGTGGCGCTGGTGCGCGAAGCCAAGGCGCAGGGCCTGCCGCTCACCTGCGATGTCAGCATCAACTCGTTGCACCTGGCCGACACCGACATCGGCTACTTCGACAGCCGCGCGCGCCTGAATCCGCCGCTGCGCCAGCAAGGCGACCGCGATGCGCTCTCTGCTGCGCTGGCCGACGGCACCATCGACGCGCTGGTGTCCGACCACACGCCGGTCGAGGCCGACGCCAAGACGCTGCCCTTCGCCGAGAGCGAACCGGGCGCGACGGGCCTCGAACTGCTGCTGCCGCTCGCGTTGCAGTGGGGCGAGCGCAGTGGCGCGGGCACGGCGCGCGCCATCGAGGTCATCACCTCGGCGCCGGCGCGCCTGCTGGCCGCCGCCGACGCGGGCACCGGCATCGGCCGCCTCGTCGAAGGCGGCGTGGCCGACCTGTGCGTGTTCGACCCGGCGCTCGAATGGCAGGTGCAGCCCGACGCGCTCAAGAGCCAAGGCAAGCACACGCCGTTCGCCAGCTACCCCATGCAGGGCCGTGCGCGCCACACGCTGGTGGCAGGCCGCGTCGTCCACGGCTAGAAATGAAGCTCACCCCCAGTCTTCGCGCACTTCGTGTCGCTACGCCAACCCCCTTGCAGGGGGCAACACCAGCGGCCCGGCAGAGCCGGTTCCGCGGTGTTCCGCGACCATGCGTCGACACTGAAGCAAGCAGCTGAGAGGGCGCACGTCTGATGTTTCATTCGCTGAAAGCCTGCTGGCGTCTCCTGCATGCGATTGCGCATGCGCTGGCCGGCTGGTGGACGATCCGCTTCACCTTCCCCGGCCTCTCGCAGCCCGAGCGCAATGCACGCGTGCAGGCCTGGTCGAAGCGCATGCTCGAGATCATGGGCATCACGCTCAAGGTGCAGGGCGCGCCGCCGCCCGAGGGTCCGGTGCTGCTGATCTGCAACCACCTCTCGTGGCTCGACATCACCTGCATCCACGCGGCGCGCCACGTGCGCTTCGTGTCGAAGTCGGACGTCAAGAACTGGCCGCTGATCGGCACGCTGTCGAATGGCTCCGGCACGCTCTACATCGAGCGCGAACGCCGCCGCGATGCGCTGCGCGTGGTGCACCACATGACCGAGGCCCTGTGCAACGGCGACCTGATCGGCGTGTTCCCCGAAGGCACGACCAGCGACGGCCGCGGGCTGCTGCCGTTCCACGCCAACCTGCTGCAGGCGGCCATTTCGTCGGGCGCACCCGTGCTGCCCGCCGCACTGCGTTTTGCCGATGCGGCCACCGGCGAGACCAGCCAGGCCCCGCGCTACATCGACGACGACAGCCTCGCTGCGTCGTTGTGGAACACGCTGCGTGCGCCGCCGCTGCTGGCCATCGTGCGCTTCGGCGAACCGCAGCATCCGCACGGCCGCGAGCGCCGCGCCTGGGCCCAGTCGCTGCATGAAGATGTGCAGCAGCTGCGCCGCGAGACGCACTGACGAGAAAGACAAAAAAAGCGCCCCGCGAGGGAGGCGCTTAACGGCGCACGGATGCGCCGTGAGGAGGAACCGATCCGTTTCTTCTTCGGCTTCGCTTTTCTTCTTGTTTCGTCAAAGAATCCCGAAGATCTTCAGGCCGATGATCACGACCAGGGGCACGCCGCACAGCCAGAGGATGATGCTTTTCATGATCAGGTCTCCTTGAAACAAGCAGGCCTGCAGATTGGCCGCGGCGCAGCCTCACCGGTGCGGGAGAAAGCAAACCATGCGCGTGGGCGGGTGCCTACACGACGAACACCCCGGTCGGATCAGTTAGCGTTCTTCGTAATAGCGGCGGCGCTGTTCGCGCTCCCATTGCCGGCGACGCCATTCACGGCGCTCGGCGCGGCGTTCTTCCCAGCGCGAGTCGGGCTCGTAGTAGACCGGAGGCGGAACCGAGTACGCGGGCTGCTGGTAGCGCACCGGCGGCGGGGCTTGGTAGTAGGTGGGCGGCGGCGTATAGACGGGCGCCGGCTCGTAGTAGACCGGCGGCGGCTCGCTGACGACTGCGCCCGGCACGCCGATGCCGATGGACCAGCTTGTTTCTGCATTGGCTGATGCGGCCATGCCCAAGGTACCTGCGGCGACGACGCCGGCAGCGGCCAGCTTGAGAACAGTTCTGCGAAAAGTCATTGGGGACTCCTGGAGGGCGGGAAAAATAAGCCCTCATGGGTGTCCAACGCGCCGCCCCCCGCTACCGCGCACGTCGCTGCTGTGAAGAACGTTCCCAGATGTGACGAGCCGTCGCGATCGATGCAGCGGTCGTCAGTCCGTAGCCGCTGCGTGCAGGCAGATCGCGCTGCAGCGGGCCGCCGATCGCGCATTTGCCACCGAATCCGGTACCGACTTCGGCACCCACGCGGAAGCGCACGACCCTAGCATGAAGGATCCCGTGTTCAACTTCACCAGACTTTTCATGTCAAACAATCTGCTCGTCAACTTCAACCTCGACCAACTCGGCGAACCGCGCGAATACCGGCCGCCGGCCGAACGCGTCATCGAAGGCGACATCGTGTGCCGCAACTGGGACGTCGACAGCGCCAAGGACGGCAAGGTGCGCGCTGGCGTGTGGGAGTCGACACCCGGTGTGAACCACTCCATCAAGGGTGAGACCTGGGAGTTCTGCCTGATCCTGTCCGGCCTGATCGAGATCACGGAGGAAGGCCAGAGTCCAGTGACTTATGGAGCCGGCGACTGCTTCATCATGAAGCCCGGCTACGTCGGCACCTGGCGCACCATCGAAACGGTGCGCAAGGTGTGGGTCATGGCTTGAGGGGGAGGGAGCCGAGCGTGTGGATTGCGGCAATCTTTGACGCGATACCACCGCCGCCCAGTGCGAACCAACGTGTGCCCGCGCGTAGGCGCACGGCCACGCACTCACCACCCGCCTGACCCGGCACCTCGCGCGCCCGTCGGTCGTGGACATGGATCCAGGGACTGATCGCCTGTTGGCACATGTCGTGCTTGGGCGTTTCTTTCGTCCTTTCGCCATTCCACCCAACGGAGTTCCATGTGAAGCGTGCTGCCCCTGCCCTGTTCCTGAAGCCCCTGGCCGCCTGCGCGGCAATCGCGACCCTGGCCCTGGCCGCCCCCCATGCGATGGCCCAGGAAAAGACGCTGCGCATCGCCATGACGGCAGCCGACATTCCGCGCACGCTGGGCCAGCCCGACCAGGGCTTCGAGGGCAACCGCTTCACCGGCATTCCGATCTACGACTCGCTCACGCAATGGGATCTGTCGAAGGCCGACGCACCGAGCGTGCTGACTCCCGGCCTCGCCATCTCGTGGGCGGTAGACGCCAAGGACAAGACCAAGTGGGTCTTCAAGCTGCGCCCCGGCGTCAAGTTCCACGACGGTTCGACCTTCACCGCCGACGCCGTGGTGTGGAACGTGCAGAAGGTGCTCGACAAGGACGCCCCGCAGTTCGACCCCAGCCAGGTCGGCGTGACGGCTTCGCGCATGCCCACGCTCAAGTCGGCGCGCAAGATCGACGACACGACGGTCGAGCTCACCACCAGCGAGCCCGACGCCTTCCTGCCGATCAACCTCACGAACCTGTTCATGGCTTCGCCCGCGCAATGGCAGAAGAAGTTCGATGCCGCCGCAGGCGCCACGCCCGCAGACAAGGCCAAGGCCGCCTGGACCGCCTTCGCCGCCGACCCCGCCGGCTCGGGCCCGTTCAAGGTCGCGCGCTTCGTGGCACGCGAGCGGCTGGAGCTGGCCGCCAACAAGGCCTACTGGGACGCCAAGCGCCTGCCGAAGATCGACAAGGTCGTGATGCTGCCGATGCCCGAAGCCAATGCGCGCACCGCTGCGCTGCTGGGCGGCCAGGTCGACTGGATCGAGGCGCCCGCGCCCGACGCCATGGCGCAGATCACGCAGCGCGGCTTCAAGATCTATTCGAACGCGCAGCCGCACGTGTGGCCATGGCAACTTTCGTTCGCCGAAGGCTCGCCCTGGCTCGACAAGCGCGTACGCCAGGCCGCCAACCTGTGCATCGACCGCGGCGGCATGAAGCAGCTGCTGGGCGGCATGATGGCCGAGCCCAAAGGCACGGTGCCGCCGGGCCACCCGTGGTTCGGCAAGCCGAGCTTCGACATCCGCTACGACGTGAAGGCCGCGCAGGCCCTCATGACGCAGGCCGGCTACTCCGCGGCCAAACCGATCAAGGTGAAGGTGCAGATATCGGCCTCGGGCTCGGGCCAGATGCAGCCGCTGCCGATGAACGAGTTCGCGCAGCAGTCGCTCAAGCAGTGCTACTTCGACGTGCAGTTCGACGTGATCGAATGGAACACGCTCTTCACCAACTGGCGCAAGGGCGCGAAGGACCCCTCGGCCAATGGCGCCAATGCGGTCAACATCAGCTTCGCAGCGATGGACCCGTTCTTCGCGATGGTGCGCTTCGTGAGCACCAAGGCCTTCCCACCGGTGTCGAACAACTGGGGCTACTACGGCAGCCCCGAGGTCGACAAGCTGGTGGCCGATGCGCGCACCAGCTTCGACGACAAGGTGCGCGACGCCGCGCTCGCAAAGCTGCACACGCACATCGTGGACGACGCACCGTTCGTGTGGATCGCGCACGACGTGGGGCCGCGCGCACTCTCGTCCAGGATCAAGAACGTGGTGCAGCCGAAAAGCTGGTTCATCGACATCGCCACCATGACGATGGACTGACCCCAGCCACCCATGTTCGCCTACCTCCTGCGCCGCGTGATCTACGCCGTGCCGATCATGATCGGCGTGGCCCTCGTGTGCTTCCTGCTCGTGCACATCGCGCCCGGCGATCCGCTGGTGTCGATCCTGCCGCCCGACGCCTCGGCGGACCTGCAGGCGCAGCTGCGCGAGCTGTACGGCTTCAACCGATCGCTGCCCGAGCAGTTCGCGATGTGGCTGTGGCGCGCGCTGCATGGCGACCTGGGCGTGTCCATCGCGAGCAATCGCGCGGTGGCCGGCGAGGTGTTCACCGCCGTGGGCAACACGCTGCGGCTCGCGGTGGTGGCCACCTTCATCGGCTTCGTGCTGGGTTGCCTCTTCGGCTTCGTGGCGGGCTACTTCCGCGGCTCGTGGGTCGACCGGCTGGCCTCGATGTTCTCGGTGCTGGGCGTGAGCGTGCCGCACTACTGGCTGGGCATGGTGATGGTGATCGTGTTCTCGTCGCAGCTCATGTGGCTGCCGGCCACCGGCGCGGGACCCAGCGGCTCGGACGACTGGGCTTGGGACTGGGCGCACCTGCAGTTCCTGCTGCTGCCGGCGCTCACGATGTCGGTGATTCCCATGGGCATCATCGCGCGCACGGTGCGCGCGCTGGTGGCCGACATCCTCGACCAGGAGTTCATCGTGGGCCTGCGCGCCAAGGGGCTCACGCAGCTCGGCGTGTTCCGCCACATGGTGAAGAACGCGGCGCCCACGGCGCTGGCGGTGATGGGCCTGCAGCTGAGCTATCTGCTCGGCGGCTCGATCCTCATAGAGACCGTGTTCTCGTGGCCGGGCACCGGTTTCCTGCTCAACTCGGCCATCTTCCAGCGCGACCTGCCGCTGCTGCAGGGAACGATCCTCGTGCTGGCGCTGTTCTTCGTGCTGCTGAACCTGCTGGTCGACGTGCTGCAAACCTTGCTCGATCCACGCATCGCGCGTGCCTGAAGAAGAAAGCCGCCAAGCAATGTCCACCGTGCTTCCCATCTCTTCCGCCGTTGCCGTCGAACCCTTGCCGGCCCAGCGCTCTCGCGGCTACTGGGCCTCGGTGTGGCTGCGTCTGCGGCGCGACCCGGTCGCCGTCGGCGCGGCCATCGTCGTGTTGCTGCTGATAGCGCTCGCCGTCTTCGGCCCATGGCTCGCGCCGTCCGACCCGTACCAGTCGTCGATGCTCAAGCGCCTCAAGCCCATAGGCACCGAGGGCCTTCCGCTGGGCAGCGACGAGCTGGGCCGCGACATGCTCTCGCGCCTCATCGTCGGCGCGCGGCTGTCGCTGTTCATCGGCATCACGCCCGTGCTGTGCGCCTTCGTGCTGGGCACGATCATCGGCATCGTCGCCGGTTATGCGGGCGGGCTGACCAACACGCTGATCATGCGCACCATCGATGTGTTCTACGCCTTTCCCTCGGTGCTGCTGGCCATCGCTCTGTCGGGCACGCTGGGTGCGGGGGTCGTCAATTCGTTGATCTCGCTGACCATCGTGTTCATTCCGCAGATCGCGCGCGTGGCCGAGAGCGTCACCACGCAGGTGCGCACTCGCGACTACGTGGAAGCGGCGCGCGCTTCGGGCGCCAGCCCCTTCACCATCGTGCGGGTGCATGTGCTGGGCAATGTGCTCGGGCCGATCTTCGTCTACGCCACCAGCCTGATCGCGGTGTCGATGATCCTGGCCTCGGGCCTGTCGTTCCTGGGCCTGGGCGTGAAGCCGCCGGAACCCGAATGGGGCCTGATGCTCAACACGCTGCGCACTGCGATCTACGTGCAGCCATGGGTCGCTGCGTTGCCGGGCGCGATGATCTTCATCACTTCGATCTCTTTCAACATCCTGTCCGACGGACTGCGCTCGGCGATGGACAACAAGGGGTGAAGCCATGGACGCACTGAAGGACCTCGGCGGTCCCGCCCAACCGCTCCTCACCATCAAGGGCCTGGTCAAGCACTTTCCGCTCAAGAAAGACCCGCTCGGCCGCGGCGGTGGTGTCGTGCGCGCGGTCGACGGCGTGGACTTCGAGGTGCTCAAGGGCGAAACACTCGGCGTGGTCGGCGAGTCGGGCTGCGGCAAGTCGACCACTGCCCGCCTGCTGATGCAGCTGATCGAGCCGACGCGCGGCGAAGTCGTGTTCGACGGCCGTGAAGTCGGCAGCCGGGACTTGCCGCTGAAAGAATTCCGCCGCCAGGTACAGATGGTGTTTCAGGACAGCTACGCCTCGCTCAACCCGCGCCTCACCATCGAAGATTCGATCGCCTTCGGGCCGCAGGTGCACGGAGTGTCGCGGCGCGAATCGGTGGAACGTGCGCGCGACCTGCTCGCCCGTGTGGGCCTGTCGCCGCAGCGCTTTGCCGAGCGCTACCCGCATGAACTCTCGGGTGGCCAGCGGCAGCGCGTGAATATCGCGCGGGCCCTCGCATTGCAGCCGCGCATGGTGATTCTCGACGAGGCCGTCTCCGCGCTCGACAAATCGGTGGAGGCGCAGGTCATCAACCTGCTGCTCGACCTGAAGGCCGAGTTCGGGCTGACCTACGTGTTCATCAGCCACGACCTCAACGTGGTGCGCTACGTGAGCGACCGCGTCATGGTGATGTACCTTGGCCAGGTGGCTGAGATCGGCCCGGCCGATGCGCTGTACGACGCACCCGCTCACCCCTACACGCGTGCGCTGCTTTCGTCCATGCCGTCGATGGACCCGGACCACCGCACCGAAGAAGCCGCGCTCGCGGGCGATCCGCCGAACCCCATCAACCCGCCCTCGGGCTGCCGTTTTCATCCGCGCTGTGCGCTGGCCGCACCGGTGTGCGGCAAGGTCGTTCCCGAGCGCATCGTCACCAGCTCGCGGCACGCGGTGAGCTGCCTGATCCACGAGGCGGGCAGCGGGCATCCGATGGCCACTGAAGCCCGGAGGGAAGCAGCTTGAGCGACAACACCGAACCGATGGTCCGCCTGCGCGACCTCAGCGTCACCTTCAGCGGCGGCCGCAAGCCGGTGCACGCCGTCAGCGGCGTGAGCCTCGAAGTGCAGCGCGGCGAGGTCGTCGCACTGATCGGCGAATCGGGCTCAGGCAAGAGCGTGACCATGCGCACGCTGCTGCGCCTGCACCCCGAGCGCCGCACCCGCATGGGCGGCACGGTGCAGGTGGCCGGGCGCGACGTGCTCGCGATGTCGCAGCGCGAGCTGGCCGACTTCCGCGGCAAGGTCGCGTCGATGATTTTCCAGGAGCCGCTGCTGGCGCTCGACCCGGTGTATTCGGTGGGCGCGCAGATCGTCGAGTCGATCCGCCGGCACGAATCGGTCACGCAGGCCGAGGCGCAACAACGCGCGCTGGCGCTGTTCGAGCGTGTGCGCATTCCGAGCCCCGAACGGCGCCTGCAGGCCTATCCGCACGAGATGTCGGGCGGCATGCGCCAGCGCGCCATGATCGCGCTGGCACTTGCCTGCAAGCCCCAGCTGCTGCTGGCCGACGAGCCCACCACCGCGCTCGACGCCACGGTGCAGATCCAGATCCTGCTGCTGCTGCGCGAGCTGCAACGCGACCTGGGGCTGTCGGTGATCTTCGTCACGCACGACATCGGCGCCGCTGTCGAGGTGGCCGACCGCATCGCCGTGATGTATGCGGGCCGCATCGTCGAGGAAGGCACTGCGCGCGAGCTGATCCGCTCGCCGCGCCATCCGTACACGATTGCACTGCTCAAGAGTCGCGCGCATGGTGCGCTGGCGCGTGGCACGCGGCTGGAAACCATCGGCGGCGCGCCGCCCGACCTGTCCGCGTTGCCGCCCGGCTGTGCCTTTGCCGAACGCTGCGCGCTCGCGAGCGATGCCTGCCGCGCGGCGCAGCCGCCGGTGCTCGAGCTTGCACCCAGTCATCGCGTGCGCTGCATTCATACCGATGCGGCGGCGGCCATCGCGCCGGTGCTCGTCGCCTGACTGACAACCTCCACACGTCCCATCCATCGCCATGCCCCTGCACGACCCCGCCCACGCCTTCGTTCCGTACCCCGATGCGCCAGTGCCGCGCGCTGCGACCGGTCCGCTCGTCGACCTGAGCTTTGCAGCAAAAGACCTGTTCGATGTGGCCGGCTACCCCACGGGCGGCGGCAACCCCATCGTGCTGGCGATGTCGGGCATCAAGACCCGTACCGCGCCCACGGTGCAGAAACTGCTCGATGCCGGTGCGCGCTTCGCCGGCAAGACCGTGACCGACGAACTCGCGTTCTCGATGAACGGCAACAACGCGCACTTCGGCGCACCGGTCAATGGCGGCGCGCCGCTGCGCATCACGGGCGGCTCGTCGTCGGGCTCGGCCTCGGCGGTGTCGTCGAATCTGTGCGACTTCGCGCTCGGCACCGACACCGGCGGCTCGGTGCGTGCGCCGGCCAACCACTGCGGCCTGTACGGCCTGCGTCCGACGCACGGCCGCGTGAGCCTCGAAGGCGCGCTCGACCTGGCGCCGAGCTTCGACACCTGTGGCTGGTTTGCGCGCGACGTCGGCACATTCGCGCGCGTGGCCGATGTGCTGCTGGGTGCCGATGCGGCCGCCTTGCCCGAGCGCGTGCGGCTGCTGCGGCCCGATGACGTGTGGGCGCTGGCCGTGCCCGCCGCGGCCGATGCGCTCCAGGGCGCGGCCGGCCGTGTGCAGGACCTGCTCGGCCCCGCGCAGGGCACGACGGTGGCGCTGGAATCCTTCGACGCGATGTACTGGCACTTCCGCTACCTGCAGTCGCGCGAGGCCTGGCTCACCGACGGACCAATGATCGAGCGCTACGCGCCGCCGCTCGGCCCGGGCGTGGCCGAGCGCTTTGCGTGGTCGCGCGAAGTGACCGACGCGCAGGTGACGACCGCGCGCATTTTCCGTACGGCCTTTCGCGCGCACCTGACCCACCTGCTCGGCACCGACGGCGTGCTGCTCCTGCCGACCATGCCCGACATCGCACCGCTGCGCAGCGACAGCGAGGCTTCGTTGGAGGACTACCGCAACCGCGCGATCCGCATGTTGTGCATTGCGGGCCTGGCGGGCTTTCCGCAGCTGTCGATTCCGCTGGCCACGCGCGAGGGTGCGCCGCTGGGCATTTCGCTGCTCGGGCCGGCCGGGTCGGACCGGTCGCTGGTTGCGCTGGCACAGCGCATCGTGGGCTGAAGCCGGGGCTTCAGAGCCGCACGCTGCCGCTCTGCCGAAGAAGGCAGATGTCGCAATCGATGCCGACCCCTGCGCGTTCGATCACCACGAAGTCGCCCGCATCCACCGCCAGCAGCGCGTGATGCCAGGTGCCGGGCGCAAGCACCACGCCCTGGCGCCCGTCGGTGACGAAGGCCGCGAGTTGCTCCGCTGACGTGGGCGCCTCGCCCGCGCGGGCGACCACGATCACGAAGCGCCTGTCGCCGAGCGGCACGAAGGTCTGGCTGCCGAGCGCGTGGCGCTCCATCTCCGATACCTCGTGCGGAAAGCGCCGCGCCTGCGCGCGGAACAGCGCCAGCATCGGCCGGCCGCCTTCGGCGTCGAGCCGCAGGTCGTCGAGCAGGTCGAAGCGCCGCGCATTGCCGCCGTTGATGGGTCGGCCTTCGACGGCGGGCGCCTCGATCACGATGCCATACGGCGCGAAGGCTTGGGCATTCAACGGCTTCGCCACGAGTGCCACGGCGCCTGTTGGGAGGTCATTGTTCATGTCTCGATTGCAGCAGAAATGTGGCCCACGCAGGTCATGTGCCGGGTGACGAGCGTGCCTGCCAGCAACGCAGAAGCGTTCGAGCGCTTCGACTTGGAACTCATACAAGGGGCCTGCGACGGAAGCGCCGCCGCGCCTTTTCCCAGATGCGCCAAGCAAGGTAGAGGGCCATGACAATTCCTGAGGACCGGCACGGTGCCGACTGCGCCCAACATGGCATTCGGGGAGGCGCCCGGTATCCTCAAAAAGCGATTCCGGCTGAGAGGGACTTTCCTACGATGCCCGGCGGCAGGCGCTTTGTCATGAGCGGTAGCAGGAGCGGCGGGACGTTTGTCTCCGTGGAGAAGGGGCGAATCGCTCATGTGCGCATGTGGTGCAGCTTCTACAGTGACTTGACGGCGAAACGCTCTGTGCCCAGACGGTTGAAAGCGGTGCCGGTTCGTCGACACATTGGAGAAGCGCATGGAATCGCACAGTCTGCCACCAGGAACTTTCTTCATGAACCTGCTGCGTGAAGACGCAGGCATGTCGTCCACGGAGTTCGCCATCGCCGGCGCGCTCGTGGTGTTTATCTGTTTGCTCCTGCTATTGGTTGTGCGGCTCAGCAGCTGGGCGTAAAGCCGTCTTGCTTGCGCCCACGGATTGCAAGGCTTCGATCTAGAGACCATGCCCGCTGTCTTGATGGATTCCGATTTGCCCGAAGGCTGGAGCTGCTCGGTAGAGCTCGAGATTTCTCTTGATGGCGCCTACACCGCACGGGCCGAACTCCGGCACGAAATCACGCGATGCTGCGTGCTGTTGGTTACCCAGCAGCCGACACGTGAAGCCGCACTCGAATGCATGAAGTCGCGTGCCTCTCGCTTCATAGAGGAATGGAATGCAAGATCGCCATAGCATGGTGTTACGCGACGCGGCATCCGAAGGCGGTAGCACGTACCGCTGAAGCGTGGGAACGGGGGGCTTTCGAGAAGGCAGGTGGAGGCAACGGAGTGGCTGTTCGTCCCCCGTCTGTCCCGCCAAACAAAAAAGCCGTTGAAAATCAACGGCTTTCTGGTGCCTTCGACAGGAATCGAACCTGTATCTGAGTCTTAGGAGGACCCCGTTCTATCCATTGAACTACGAAGACGGATGGAGGCGCAGGAAGCTGAAAGCCCGCTGCGCGCTGCGCGCTGCGATTTTATAGGGTTCCCGATGACGGGATGCGCCGGCCCCGCCAGCGCGGGCTTACCCCGATACGAAATCTTCGAAAAGTTGACCGCGATCAAGCCGGCGTGAATCGGTGGCGCGCACCATCGTGCCCGTTGCATCTCTGCTCAGATCCAAGAACAAAAAAGAGCGAAACACTACACAGGAGACAACCTGATGAAGAAGTTCGCTTCGCACGTTCTGGGTCGCGCGACAGCCGCTGCCGCGGCGGTCCTGGCGCTGGCAACCGCCGCGCCTGCCCTCGCATGGGAACCCACCAAGCCGGTGGAGTTCGTGATTCCCGCTGGCACCGGCGGCGGCGCTGACCAGATGGGGCGGCTGCTGCAGGGCATCGTCATCAAGTACAAGCTGATGAAGGAGCCGCTGATCGTCGTCAACAAGTCGGGCGGCGCGGGCGCCGAGGGCTTCCTGGCGGTGAAGGAGGCCAAGGGCGATCCGCACAAAATCGTCATCTCGCTGTCGAACCTGTTCACCACGCCGATGGCCACCGGCGTGCCCTTCAACTGGAAGGACATGACGCCGGTTGCGATGCTGGCGCTCGACCAGTTCGTGCTCTGGACCAACGCGGCCGAGCCCTACAAGAACGCCGGCGAGTACGTCACGGCGGTGAAGGCCGCGGGGCCGAGCAAGTTCAAGATGGCCGGTACCGGCTCGAAGCAGGAAGACCAGATCATCACGGTGGCGCTCGAGAAGGCCACCGGCACCAAGTTCATCTACGTGCCGTTCAAGGGCGGCGGCGAGGTGGCGGTGCAGCTGGTGGGCGGGCATGTGCAGTCGACGGTGAACAACCCGATCGAGGCGGTGGCGCAGTGGCGCGCGGGCAAGCTGCGCGCGCTGTGCGTGTTCGACGACGAGCGCATGCCGTTCAAGGCCAAGGTCACCGACACGCAGTCGTGGAACGACATCCCCACCTGCAAGGAGGCGGGCGTGCCGACCCGATACACGATGCTGCGCGGCATCTTCATGCCGCCCGGCGTCACGCCCGATCAGCTCACGTTCTACAAGGACCTGCTGACCAAGGTGGCCGCGACGCCGGAGTGGAAGGAGTACATGGAGAAGGGCGCCTTCAACCCGACCTTCATGACCGGCGACGCCTTCGCGAAGTGGCTCACCGAGGCCGAGGCCACGCACCGCACGCTGATGTCCGAGGCGGGCTTCCTCGCGAGCGCCAAGTAGGCCGCACCGGCAGCGCACGCTGCCGCCGGAGGCCGGCGGCCCGACGGACTGCGGGCGTGCCGCATCCGTCCCTTCCTTCTCTCACACACAACCACGATGGGGGCTCCATGGAGCACGACGAAACATCCGAGGGCGCGGCGCGTCCGGGCATCTCCACGCACCTGGTCGAAGCAGCGGTGGCGTTGCTGCTGCTGGTGATCGGCCTGGTGGTGGTCTTCGAGGCGCGCAAGCTCGGCGCGGGCTGGACGAGCGACGGTCCCGGTGCGGGCTACTTCCCGTTTTTCATCGGCGTGATCATCACGATCTCCGGCGCCGGCATCCTCTACCAGTCGTTGCTCGGCAAGAACCGCAACACCGCGGTCTTTGTCGACTCGGTGCAGCTCAAGCGCGTGCTGTCGGTGCTGGTGCCGGCCACGGTCTACGTGCTGGCGATCTCCGTTCTCGGCATCTATGTGGCGTCGGCGGTCTACATCGCGCTGTTCATGGTGGTGCTCGGCAAGTACGCATGGACCAAGAGCGTGCTTGCCGCGCTGGCTGTCAACACGCTGTTCTTCTTCATGTTCGAAGTCTGGTTCAAGGTGCCGCTGTTCAAGGGCGCACTCGATCCGCTTCGGTTCCTCGGCTACTGAACCCGTTCAAGGAGCACAAGCGAAATGGAAGAAATCGGTGCCCTCATGCAGGGCTTCTCGGTGATCCTCACGCCGATGAACATCGGACTGATGTTCGTCGGCATCATCCTCGGCGTGTTGATCGGCGTGCTGCCCGGGCTGGGCGGCGCCAACGGCGTGGCGATCCTGCTGCCGCTCACCTTCACGATGTCGCCGACCTCGGCGATCATCATGCTGTCGTGCATCTACTGGGGGGCGCTGTTCGGCGGTGCCATCACCTCGATCCTGTTCAACATACCGGGCGAGCCGTGGTCGGTGGCCACCACCTTCGACGGCTATCCGATGGCGCAGAACGGGCAGGCCGGCGCCGCGCTGACGACAGCCTTCACCTCGTCGTTCGTGGGCGCCTTTCTCGCGGTGGTGATGATCACCTTCCTTGCGCCGCTGGTCGCGAAGTTCGCTCTCAAGTTCGGCTCGCCCGAGTTCTTCGCCGTGTACCTGCTGACCTTCTGCAGCTTCGTCGGCATGGGCAAGGGCTCGCCTTTCAAGATCCTGGCGTCGATGGCGCTGGGCTTCGCGCTCGCGAGCGTGGGCATGGACACCGTCACCGGCCAGCTGCGCCTGACCTTCGGCCAGCCCGAGTTGATGCGCGGCTTCGACTTCCTGATCGCGGTGATCGGCTTGTTCGGCATCGGCGAGATCCTGCTGTCGATGGAAGAGGGCCTGAAGTTCTCGGGCAAAAGCGCCAAGATCGATCCCAAGGTCGTGTGGCAGACCTGGAAACAGTTGCCCAGGTACTGGCTGACCTCGATCCGCAGTTCGCTGATCGGCATCTGGATGGGCATCACGCCCGGCGGCGCAACGCCGGCCTCGTTCATGAGCTACGGGCTCGCGAAGAAGATGTCGAAGAAGGGCGCCAGGTTCGGCACCGGCGAGATGGAAGGCGTGGTCGCGCCCGAGACCGCGGCACACGCGGCGGGCACGAGCGCGCTGCTGCCGATGCTGGCGCTCGGCATTCCCGGTTCACCGACCGCCGCGGTGCTGCTGGGCGGCCTGCTGATCTGGGGCCTGCAGCCAGGGCCGCTGCTGTTCGTGGAGCAGAAGGACTTTGTCTGGGGCCTGATCGCCAGCATGTACCTCGGCAACATCGTCGGCCTGATCGTGGTGCTCAGCACGGTGCCGCTGTTTGCGTCGATCCTGCGCATTCCGTTCTCGATCATCGCGCCGGTGATCATCGTGATCTGCGCCATCGGTGCCTACACCGTGCACAACGCGATGCTCGACATCTGGTTCATGCTCGGCTTCGGCGTGATGGGCTATCTCTTCAAGAAGCTCGACTTTCCGCTGGCGCCGCTGGTGCTTGCGCTGGTGCTCGGCGACAAGGCCGAAGACTCGTTCCGCCAGGCCATGCTGGTCTCGCAGGGCGACGTGATGGTGATGTTCTCGAACCCGCTGGTCGGCGGCATCACGACGCTGGCGCTGGTGCTGCTGTTCTGGCCGCTGATCTCGAAGGCGCTGGCCGTGATCAGGAAGCCGAAGAAGCCCGACGAGTTTGCGGTCGAGCGGCCGGTGGACTGACCAGCAACTTGTCTGTGATCGCGCTGACCCAGGTTCGGGGCGCGCTCACGCCGACGGGGTGCCTTGCTCCGCGAATGTCCTCCGCCCTTCGGGCTCCCCCTTTATTTCGCTGCGCAAGGCACCCCATCGGCGTGATCGATGGACGCAGCGGTCGAACCGCCGGCACGAGCAGAGCGCCCATGTGCGAATGGCACCGGGTGCTCCCCGCAGCGAAATAAAGGAGGAGCCGAAGGCGGGGGACATTCGCGGAGGGGAGTACCCGGTGTCATTCGCACACCCCCCGGACAACCGAGAGGGCTAAATCTTTCCGCGTTTCCGAAGCCGACTAAGGGTTTCCGCCGAGAGATTGAGATAAGAAGCCAGCTCCTTGCTCGGAATCCGGTCCTCCAGCTCAGGGTGCTTTCTCATGAACCGGTGCACCCGCCCCGCGGCATCGAGCAGGTGCAGCGTGATCGTGTGAGCCATGATCTCGCTCATGCCACGCATCACCAGGAACTCGAACAGCTCCTTGGTTTCAGGATGCTTGTTCAGGAAGGCGATCCATTCCTTCAGCGGCAGGCTCGCGACCCGCGCCTTCGTCACGCAGACGATGCCGTAGGGCGTCGGCGTGCCCAGCCGCAGCGCGGCGTAGCTCGTCTCCATGTCGTTCTCGTCGGCGAAGCGCAGGATCATTTCCTTGCCCTCCGGGTTGCTCACCACCCGCTTGAGGATGCCGTCGAGGATGAAGTACTGCTCCATCTCGCGCACCCCCTGGTGCAGAAGGAACTCGCCCTTGTTGCCGTCCACGATGACGAGGTGGGCTTCCAGTTCGGCGCGGTCGGCTTCGCTCAGGTCCTTGAGCAGGACGTTCTGCCGGAGCTGGGCACGAATGATGTTTTTCTCCGGATGGTTTTCCAACAACGTCATGGTCACCGTCTTGCTCGATTTCGCTGCCGCCGCCGTTCATCGGGGTCGGCGCCGTTTTCGGGAAAGTTGACCGAGGTCAACGGCCGAAAGCTTGGGCCCGAATCATAGTCGCGGCTCGGGCCTTGGCCATTCACCCATGCAGAAGGAGAGACATGTCTTCAGTCAGAACAGAGAAAGAGGCAGCCACCACGCTGGAAGATGCCCTCAAGCCCACGAAAACCCGCGATGCCGACGGCGAAGCGGTGGTTCGCGCCTTCAAGGGCGGCGCGACCGAAGACAGCGCGCCGGCGGCCGAGACCATCGACGGCTTCCACCTGGTCATCGACGCGCTCAAGCTCAACGACATCGACACCATCTTCGGCCTGCCCGGCATCCCGATCACCGACCTCACGCGCATGGCACAGGCCGAAGGCCTGCGCGTCATCTCCTTCCGCCATGAGCAGCACGCCGGCAATGCCGCCGCCGCCGCTGGCTTCCTCACGCAGAAGCCCGGCATCTGCCTGACCGTGTCGGCCCCCGGCTTCCTCAACGGCCTGACCGCGCTGGCCAATGCCACCACCAACTGCTTCCCGATGATCCTCATCAGCGGCTCCAGCGAGCGCGAGATCGTCGACCTGCAGCAGGGCGACTACGAAGAGATGGACCAGCTCGCCATCGCCAAGCCGCTGTGCAAGGCCGCCTTCCGCGTGTTGCATGCCGAGGACATCGGCGTGGGCATTGCGCGCGCCATCCGTGCGGCGCTGTCGGGCCGCCCTGGCGGCGTGTACCTCGACCTGCCGGCCAAGCTGTTCGCGCAGACCATGGATGCCGCAGCCGGCAAGAAGTCGCTCATCAAGGTGGTCGACCCCGCACCGCGCCAGATCCCCGCGCCCGACGCCGTGAAGCGTGCGCTCGACCTGCTCAAGGGCGCCAAGCGGCCGCTGATCCTGCTCGGCAAGGGTGCTGCCTACGCGCAGGCCGATGCCGACATCCGTGCGCTGGTCGAGAAGACGGGTATTCCCTATCTGCCGATGTCGATGGCCAAGGGCCTGCTGCCCGACACGCACGTGCAGTCGGCTGCAGCCGCGCGCTCCTACGTGCTGCAGGAGGCCGATGTGGTGCTGCTGGTCGGTGCGCGCCTCAACTGGCTGCTCTCGCACGGCAAGGGCAAGACCTGGGCGCAGGACAAGGGCGCCAAGAAGTTCATCCAGATCGACATCGCGCCGACCGAGATCGACAGCAACGTGGCCATCGAGGCGCCGGTAATCGGCGACATCGGCTCCTGCGTGGCCGCGTTGCTGGCCGGCATCGACGCCAAGTGGGCCAAGCCCCCGGTCGAGTGGACCGGCGCCATCGCCGATCGAAAGGACAAGAACCTCTCGAAGATGGCCGCGACGCTGGCCGCGCGGCCCTCGCCGATGAACTTCCAGAGCGCGCTCAGCGTGATCCGCGACCAGGTGAAGGCGCGGCCCGATGCCATCGTCGTCAACGAAGGCGCCAACACGCTGGACTTCGCGCGCAGCATCGTCGACATGTACGAGCCGCGCAAACGCCTCGACGTGGGCACCTGGGGAATCATGGGCATCGGCATGGGCTTCTCCGTGGCCGCGGCGGTGGTCACCGGCAAGCCGGTGATCGCCATCGAGGGCGACAGCGCCTTCGGCTTCAGCGGCATGGAGGTGGAAACCATCTGCCGCTACAACCTGCCGGTGTGCGTCGTCGTCTTCAACAACAACGGCGTCTACCGCGGCACCGACGTGAACCCGAGCGGCACCGCCGACGTGGCGCCCACCGTGTTCGTCAAGAACGCGCGCTACGACAAGCTGATGGAAGCCTTCGGCGGCGTGGGCGTGCACGCCACCACCGCCGACGAGCTGCAGAAGGCCCTGGCCGAGGCCGTCGCCTCGGGCCGGCCGACTCTGATCAACGCCGTCATCGACGAAACCGCGGGCACGGAAAGCGGACGCATCACGAGCCTGAACCCCAGCACGGCGAAGAAGAAGTAACTCAATTCCATCCAAGGAGATTTCCCAAATGAGCAGCATCAAACCCCTCAACGGCATCAAGATCATCGACTTCACGCACGTGCAGGCCGGTCCTGCCTGCACGCAGATGCTGGCCTGGTTCGGCGCCGACGTGATCAAGGTGGAGCGTCCGGGCGCCGGCGACGTCACCCGCAGCCAGCTGCGCGACATTCCGAACGTCGACGCGCTTTACTTCACCATGCTCAACAGCAACAAGCGCTCGATCACGCTGGACACGAAGAAGCCCGAGGGCAAGATCGTGCTGGAAAAGCTGATCCGCGAATCCGACGTGCTGGTGGAAAACTTCGGCCCCGGCGCGCTGGACCGCATGGGCTTCACCTGGGAACGCCTCCAGGAGCTGAACCCGAAGATGATCGTCGCATCGGTCAAGGGCTTCAGCGAAGGCCACCACTACGAGGACCTGAAGGTGTACGAGAACGTGGCGCAGTGCGCCGGCGGCTCGGCCTCCACCACCGGCTGGTGGAAGGGCGAGAACTCCGCCCCGACGATCTCGGCCGCCGCGCTGGGCGACTCCAACACCGGCATGCACCTGGCCATCGGCATCCTGACCGCCATCATCGGCCGCCAGCAGACCGGCAAGGGCCAGAAGGTGGCCTGCTCGATGCAGGACGCCGTGCTCAACCTGTGCCGCGTGAAGATGCGCGACCAGCAGCGTCTGGACAGCGTGGGCTACCTCGAGGAATACCCGCAGTACCCGCATGAAATGGGGGCCTTCGCCGACAAGGTCGTGCCGCGGGGCGGCAACGCCGGCGGCGGCGGTCAGCCCGGCTGGATCCTGAAGTGCAAGGGCTGGCAGACCGACCCCAACGCGTACATCTACTTCACGGTGCAGGGCCACGCCTGGGAGCCGATCTGCGAGGCGCTGGGCAAGCCCGAGTGGAAGACCGACCCCGACTACATGACGGCCAAGGCCCGCCAGCCGCACATCGAGCAGATCTTCGCGACCATCGAGGACTTCATCAAGGACAAGACCAAGTTCGAGGCGGTGGACATCTTCCGCAAGTACGACATTCCCTGCGCCCCGGTGCTGTCGATGAAGGAGCTGCTGCATGACGAGTCGCTGCGCAAGAGCGGCTCGATCGTCGAAGTGCCGCACAAGGAACGCGGCAGCTACTGGACCATCGGCAGCCCGATCAAGTTCTCGGACCTCAAGCCCGAAGTCACCGCCTCGCCCCTGCTGGGCGAGCACACCGACCAGGTGCTGGCGGAACTGGGCTACACCCAGCAGCAGATCGACAACCTGAAGGAATCAAAAGCCGTGTAGTTGGCTCACCCCCAGGCTTGCCCACTTCGTGTGGCAGCGCCTACCCCCTTCGAGGGGGTGACACCTGCGGCCCGGCGGAGCCGGTTCCGCGGTGTCTCTGGAAGGGCAGTGGCACTGCGGGGTTCTGGATTGAAATGAAGCGCCAGAGGTAAACATGCAAGCGAACGTCGATTTCAAGCAGCTCGTCGAAGGCGCCGGCGATGCCATCATGGTGTGCGATGCGCAGGGCGCTATCACGCTGTGGAACCGGGCCGCCGAGCGCATCTTCGGTTTCACCGAGGCCGAGGCGCTCGGCCAGTCGCTCGACCTGATCATTCCCCAGCGCCAACGCCAGCGGCACTGGGACGGCTATCACAAGACGATGGACACCGGCATCACCAAGTACGGCGCCGACCTGCTGCGCGTTCCCGCGCTGCACAAGGACGGGCACACGCTGTCGATCGCCTTCACGGTGTCGATGCTGTTCTCCGACGCTCGCGAGGTCACGGGCATCGTCGCCATCGTGCGGGATGAATCCGTGCGCTTTGCCGAGGAGCGCAAATTGCGCGCCCGTCTGGTAGAAGTCGAAGCCGCGATGGTTAAAGAAGGAGACAGTCAATGAGCAAGGCACTCGAAGGCGTTCGCATCCTCGACTTCACCCACGTGCAGTCGGGCCCCACCTGCACCCAGCTGCTGGCGTGGTTCGGCGCCGACGTGATCAAGGTCGAGCGTGCAGGTGAAGGCGATGCCACGCGCGGCCAGCTGCGCGACATTCCCGGCGCGGACAGCTTGTACTTCACGATGCTGAACCACAACAAGCGCTCGATCACGCTGGACACCAAGAACCCCAAGGGCAAGGAGGTTCTCGACAGCCTGATCAAGACCTGCGACGTGCTGGTCGAGAACTTCGCGCCCGGCGCGCTCGACCGCATGGGCATCACCTGGGCCCACATCCAGAAGATCAACCCGCGCATGATCGTCGCTTCGGTCAAGGGCTTCGGGCCCGGCAAGTACGAGCACTGCAAGGTCTACGAGAACGTGGCCCAGTGCGCCGGCGGCGCGGCCTCGACCACCGGCTTCGAGGACGGCCCGCCGCTGGTGACCGGCGCGCAGATCGGCGACAGCGGCACCGGCCTGCACCTCGCGCTCGGCATTCTTGCCGCGCTGTTCCAGCGCAACTCTTCCGGCCGCGGCCAGCAGGTGCTCGCGCCGATGCAGGACGCCGTGCTCAACCTCTGCCGCGTGAAGATGCGCGACCAGCAGCGGCTGGAGCGCACCGGCACCATGCACGAATACCCGCAGTACCCCGACGGCAAGTTCGGCGACGCCGTGCCGCGCGCGGGCAATGCCTCGGGCGGCGGCCAGCCGGGCTCGATCCTCAAGTGCAAGGGCTGGGAGACCGACCCCAACGCATACATCTACTTCATCACGCAGGCGGCCGTGTGGCCTGCGGTGTGCAAGGTGATCGGCGAGGAGGGCTGGATCACCGACGAGGCCTACGCCACGCCAGCCGCGCGCCTGCTGCACCTGAAGCCGATCTTCGCGCGCATCGAGCAGTGGACCATGACCAAGGACAAGTTCGAGGCCATGGAGATCCTCAACGAGTACGACATTCCCTGCGGGCCGATCCTCTCGATGAAGGAGATCGCCGAGGACGAGTCGCTGCGCGAAACCGGCACCATCGTCGAGGTCGACCACCCGGTGCGCGGCAAGTACCTGACGGTGGGCAATCCCATCAAGATGTCCGACAGCCCGACGGTGGTGACGCGCTCGCCGCTGCTCGGCGAACACACCGAGGAAGTGCTCAGGCAGCTCGGTTACGACGCGGATGCCCTGGCGACCCTGCGGGCCGAACGCGTGATCTGAGGCGCGGCACAGGCCCGCCACCGGAGTTGTGAGAGCGCTGCCTGCGGGTGGCGCGGTAGGCCCCTGGGCGCGTGTATTCCTGGCCTCCATCTATAACTCTTGATGAATGATTTCTATAAATTAGTTTAATTTTTATTAATTCATCGACAGTCCTACATTTGAATCTGCCGAGTCCGGCATCAATTCAAGGAGAAGGTCATGGAAAACCATTCGCCCGTTCAATACTGGCGCGACGAAATCGAGCGTAATGCCTATAACGCGGCATTTTTCGAATTGGGGCTGCGCTGGCATTGGGACGGCGAAACCTACGACCGCCTGATGGACCTGAGCCAGAACGCCAACGAGCGGATCGGCCATTACCTGAAGACCCATCAGCCGCACCTCCTGAGGGCATACGACGCCGAATTCCTGGCGGTGGTGATCGAGCAGAAGAAGGAAATCCACAGAAAGCGGGAAATGGCTTCGTCGAGCTATTTCAATTGGGCTGAAAGCCACGGCGTCGAGCTCGGTGCCTGAAATAAATACATTCAATCCAGCAGTCGAGCTCGGCCATGAACATCCACGAATACCAGGGTAAAGACGTCCTGCGCCAATACGGCGTGGCAACGCCCCGCGGATTCGTCTGCCGCTCGCCCGACGAGGCGGCGGATGCGGCTACCCGGCTCGGTGGCCGGGCCTGGGTGGTCAAGGCGCAGATTCATGCGGGCGGCCGGGGCAAGGGCGGCGGCGTGAAGCCCGCATGGTCCGTCGCCGAAGTGCGGCGGCACGCGGACCAGATGCTCGGCATGACGCTGAAGACCCACCAGACCGGCCCCGAGGGTCGCGTGGTGAAGCAGCTGCTGGTCGAGGAGAGCGTCGAGATCGACAAGGAGCTGTACCTCGGCTTCGTGGTCGATTGCAACTCGCAGCGCGTGGCGTTGATGGCTTCGAGCGAAGGCGGCACGGACATCGAGGAGGTGGCTGCGCGCACGCCCGAGAAGATCCACAAGCTCTTCATCGATCCGGACGCCGGCCTGCGCATTGCCGAGGCCGACGGCATCGCGCGCCGCATCGGCATCGACGAGCGTTCGGTGGTGCAGGCGCGCGTGTTCATGCAGAACCTCTACCAGGCCTTCGATGCCAGCGACGCGTCGCTGGCCGAGATCAATCCGCTGGTGCTGACCCGCGACGGCCGCGTGATGGCGCTCGACGCGAAGTTCGACTTCGACGCCAACGCCCTGTACCGCCAGCCCGGGATCGCCGCGATGCGCGACTTCGACGAGGAAGACCCGGTGGAGGTCGAAGCCTCGAAGTTCGACCTCTCGTACATCGCGCTCGACGGCGACATCGGTTGCCTCGTCAACGGCGCCGGCCTCGCGATGGCGACGATGGACGCGATCAAGCTCTACGGCGGAACGCCCGCCAATTTTCTCGACGTGGGCGGTGGTGCGACAGCCGAAAAGGTGACCGAAGCCTTCAAGCTGATGCTGCGCAACCCGAAGCTCAAGGCCGTGCTGGTCAACATCTTCGGCGGCATCATGAAATGCGATGTCATTGCGCACGGCGTGGTTGCTGCAGCGCGAGAAACCGGGCTCACCGTGCCGCTGATCGTGCGCATGAAGGGCACCAACGAGGACCTGGGCCGGACCATCCTCGCGCAGTCGGGCCTGTCGATCATCAACACCGACGACATGGCCGAGGCTGCGCAGCGGGCCATTGGGGCTGCTCGGAACTGGGAGCGCTAGGAAATGAGCTCCTGTCTCTTGATGCGATGCATTTCGGGGTGCGATCACGCCGACGGGGTGCCTTGCTCCGCGAATGTCCCCCGCCCTTCGGGCTCCTCCTTTATTTCGCTGCGCAAGGCACCCCATCGGCGTGATCGTTGGACGCAGCGGTGGTTGATCGGCGAGCACCGGCAGCGTGTCCTCGTGCGCAGGGCGTCGGGTGACTCACGCAGCGAAATAAAGGAGGAGGCCGCAGGCCGGGGGACATTCGCGGAGGGAGTTACCCGATGGCCTGCGCACGCACCCCGAAACAGGAGCACAGGCAAACGCACGATGGAGCAAACGGCATGTCCATCCTGATCAACAAGCACACCCGCGTGATCACGCAGGGCATCACCGGCAAGACTGGCAGCTTCCACACGGCCCAGTGTCTCGAATACGGCAACGGCCGGCACTGCTTCGTCGCGGGCGTGAACCCTCTGAAGGCAGGCGATTCGCTGGCCGGCATTCCGATCTTCGGCACCGTGAAAGAGGCCAAGGCCCGCACCGGCGCCACCGTCTCCGTGATCTACGTGCCACCACCTTTCGCCGCTGCGGCCATCGACGAAGCGGTCGATGCCGAGCTCGAACTCGTCATCTGCATCACCGAAGGCATTCCGGTGCGCGACATGATCCGCACGCGTCACCGCATGCAGGGCCGCAAGACGCTGCTGCTCGGACCCAACTGCCCCGGCCTCATCACGCCAGGCGAAATCAAGATCGGCATCATGCCCGGCCACATCCACCAGCGCGGCCGCATCGGCGTGGTCTCGCGCTCGGGCACGCTCACCTACGAGGCCGCAAGCCAGCTCGCGAGCTTCGGCATCGGGCAGTCGACCGTGGTCGGCATCGGCGGCGATCCGGTCGGCGGGCTGCGGCACATCGACGTGCTGCGGATGTTCAACGACGACCCGCGCACCGACGCCGTGATCATGGTCGGCGAGATCGGCGGCGATGCCGAGGAGCAATGCGCGTACTGGATCCGCGACCACATGCGCAAGCCCGTCGTCGGCTTCATCGCGGGCGCCAGTGCGCCGCCCGGCAAGCGCATGGGCCATGCGGGCGCCATCGTTTCCGGCGGCCGCGGCACCGCGCAGGAAAAGTTCGCGGTCATGAAGGAATGCGGCATCCACGTCACGCGCAATCCGGCGGAGATGGGAAAGCTGCTCGCCTCGCTCGTGATCCCCGACTACCTGCCGTTCGACTGACTGACTGACTGACGGCCGGCCCGAATCCTCCATCCAGAAAGCAGACAACAACATGCAACAGCCACAGAAGAAATGGGTCCGCTTCGAACACGCCGGCGGCATCGGCTTCGGCACGCTCGAAGGCGATGCGGTGCACGAGCGTCGGGGCGACATGTTCGGCAGCTCCGAGCCCACGGGCCGCGTGTTCGCGCTGGCGGGGCTCCAGCTGCTCACGCCCACCGAGCCGACCAAGGTGATCGCGCTGTGGAACAACTTCCATGCGCTCGGCGCCAAGCTGGGCCTGCCGGTGCCGGCGGAGCCGCTGTACCTGCTGAAGACGCCCAACTCCTACCTCGCTCCCGGCGCGCCGATCCGCAAGCCGCTGTGCGACGGCAAGGTGGTGTTCGAGGGCGAGCTCGGCATCGTGATCGGCAAGACCGCCACCGCCGTCTCCGAGGCCGACGCGCTCGACCATGTGTTCGGCTACACCTGCGCCAACGACGTGACCGTGGCCGACATCCTGAACCGCGACGCCTCGTTCGCGCAGTGGGTGCGCGCCAAGGGCTTCGACACCTTCTGCCCCATGGGCCCGGTTGTGGCCACCGGCCTCGACGCCGCAACACTCACCGTGACCACGCTGCTCAACGGCGAGGTGCGGCAGAACTATCCGATCAGCGACATGCGCTTCTCGGTGCAGCAGCTCGTGAGCCTGATCTCGCAGGACATGACGCTGCACCGCGGCGACGTGATCCTCTGTGGCACATCGGTCGGCGTCGGCTCGATGAAGCCTGGCAGCCTCGTCGAGATCGAGATCGGCGGCATCGGAAAACTCAGCAACCGCTTCGGCTGACAACGCGCATGCCGAAGCGGCCGCGCAAGGAATTCAACTCTTGGGGATCGATATGAAGATTGCAATCATCGGCGCGGGCGCCATCGGTGGACTGGTCGGCGCGAAGCTCGCGCTGGCCGGCGAGGACGTGACGTTCATCGTGCGCGGCGCCAACCTCGAAGCCATCGGCAGGAACGGCATCAAGCTGGTCTCGGCCGAGGGCGAAGAACAGGTGGCGCGCAACGTCAAGGCCACCGACCGCTACGACGAGGCGGGTCCGCAGGACATCGTCGTGCTCGCCATGAAGGCCCACCAGGTCGAGGCGGTGGCGAACGACGTGCCCAAGCTGTTCGGCCCCGACACCGTTGTCGTGACGATGCAGAACGGCATCCCGTACTGGTACTTCCACCAACATGGCGGCGCTCTCGCAGGCACGCCGGTGCGCAGCGTCGATCCCTCGGGGCTCGTGGCCGCGAAGATCCCCGCGCAGCGCGTGATCGGCTGCGTGGTCTACCCGGCCTCGGAGCTGATCGCGCCCGGCGTGGTCAAGCACATCGAAGGCGAGCGCTTCCCGGTCGGCGAGCTCGACGGCTCGGCCAGCGAGCGCGTGAACCGCGTTGCCGCCTGCTTCACCGGCGCCGGCTTCAAGGCGCCCGTGCTCGACAACATCCGCGCGGAGATCTGGCTCAAGCTCTGGGGCAACCTGACCTTCAACCCGATCAGCAGCCTCTCGCATTCGACGCTGGTCGACATCTGCCAGTACCCGCCCTCGCGCGATCTCGCCGCCGCGATGATGCGCGAGGCCCAGGCCGTCGCGCACAAGCTCGGCATCGAGTTCCGCGTGACGCTCGAAAAGCGCATCGCGGGCGCAGAGAAAGTCGGCAAGCACAAGACTTCGATGCTGCAGGACGTGGAAGCCGGGCGCGCACCGGAGATCGATGCGCTGGTGGGCGCCGTGGTCGAACTGGCCCGGCTGACCGAGACCTCGACACCGCACATCGACACCGTCTACAGCCTGGTCAAGCTGCTCGCGCGAACGATGGAAGACCAGCGCGGCCGCGTCAGGCTCCACGAAATCGCAGCATGAGACGCACACGCAGCGCCAAGATCGTCGCGACGCTCGGCCCGGCCACCACCGACGAGCCGGCCATCCGCGCGCTGTTCGAGCGTGGCGTGGACGTGTTCCGGCTCAACTTCAGCCACGGCACGCAGCACGACCATGCGCGCCGGCTGGAAACCATTCGCCGCCTCGAGAAGGAATTCGGCCGGCCCATCGGCATCCTGCTGGACCTGCAGGGGCCGAAGCTGCGGCTGGGCGCTTTCGAAGGCGGCCGCGCGCAGCTCGATGCGGGCGCGCGCTTCCGGCTCGACATGGACAGCAAGACCAGCGGCAGCGCACGCCGCGCGCCGCTGCCGCATCCGGAAATCTTCGCCGCGCTGCAGGAAGGCACCGAGCTGTTGCTCGACGACGGCAAGCTGCGGCTGCGCGTGGACAGCCACGGCGCCGACTTCGCCGAGACCACGGTGCTGGTCGGCGGACCGATCTCGGATCGCAAGGGCGTCAACGTGCCCAGCGTGCTGCTGCCGATCTCGCCACTGACGCCGAAGGACCGCGACGACCTGGCTTTCGGCCTGTCGATCGGTGTCGATTGGGTTGCGCTGTCGTTCGTGCAGCGGCCCGAGGACATCGAGGAGGCGCGCGCCATCATCGGCACGCGCGCCTGGATCATGGCCAAGCTCGAGAAGCCCGCGGCCATCGAGCATCTCGACGCCATCGTCGCGCTGTGCGACGGCATCATGGTGGCGCGCGGCGACCTCGGCGTGGAGCTGCCGCCCGAGCAGGTGCCCGAGCTGCAGCGCCTGATCGTGCGCGCCTGCCGCAAGGGCGGCAAGCCGGTGGTGGTGGCGACGCAGATGCTCGAATCGATGATCGCATCGCCGGTGCCCACGCGCGCCGAGGTGTCCGACGTTGCAACGGCCATCTACGACGGCGTCGATGCGGTGATGCTCTCGGCCGAATCGGCCTCGGGCAGGTACCCGCTCGAGGCGGTCGCGATGATGGACCGCATCATCGCGCGCGTCGAAGCCGATCCCTCGTACCGCGCGGGCATCGACGCCACGCACGACGCGGCGCTGTCGACCACGGCCGACGCGGTCTGCGCCTCGCTGCGCCAGGTGGCCGCGCTGCTCGCGCCGGCCGCCACCGTGACGTATACCTCTTCGGGTTTCACAAGCCTGCGCGCTGCGCGCGAGCGCCCGGCCGTGCCCATCCTGAGCCTCACGCCCGACACCGCCGCAGCACGCCGCATGGCGATGGTCTGGGGCGTGCATGCGGTGCTCGTCGACGACGTGCATGACGTGGCCGAGATGATCGAGTGCGCCTGCCGCACGGCCCGCGCCGAAGGTTTTGCGAAGGCGGGCGACGACGTGGTGGTGGCGGCGGGCCTGCCCTTCGGTCAATCGGGCACGACGAACCTGCTGCACGTCGCGCGGATACCCGACTGAGCGCAGGCCATCGGCGCAGGCGCGCTGTACGATGCCGCTCGACTGCAGCCACCTGTTCTCCCCCGATGAAGCATGCGACCCTGCGCCAGTTGAAGGTCTTCGAAGCCGTGGCGCGGCTGCTGAGTTTTTCGCGAGCGGCCGAGGAGCTCCACCTCACGCAGCCCGCCGTCTCCACGCAGGTGCGCAAGCTCGAGGAACACGCCGGCAATGTGCTGTTCGAGCAGTTCGGCAAGAAGATCTACCTCACGCCCGCTGGCACCGAGCTGCTGCAGATCAGCCGCGCCATCATCCAGCAGTTCGAGGCGGCCGAGAACGCGATGATGCAGTTCAAGGGCGTCTCCGGCGGCAAGCTCAACGTGGGCGTGATCAGCGCGGGCGACTACTTCTTTCCGCGCCTGCTGGTCGAGTTCGCGAGCCGGCACCAGGGCGTGACGCTGAACTTCACGGTCCACAACCGCGCGCAGCTGCTGACGCACATCGCCGAGAACCTCACCGACCTCGCGATCATGGTGCGCCCGCCGACCGATCTCGACACCGTCAACCAGCCGTTCGCTCCGCACCCCTACGTGATCGTCGCGGCGCCGGGCCATCCGCTGGTGGGCGTGAAGAAGATCCCGCTCCAGCGGCTGATGCGCGAGCCCTTCGTGGTGCGCGAGAAAGCGTCCGACACCTGGCATTCGATGGAAGACGGCTTCGGCGGCGATCTCAGCGGCATCAACATCGCGATGGAAATCCGCAGCACCGAGACCATCAAGCAGGCCGTGATCGCAGGCATGGGCGTGAGCTTCGTGTCGGCGCACACGGTGAGCCAGGAGCTGCGCGCCGGCAGCCTCTGCGTGCTCGATGTCGAGGGCTTTCCGCTGATGCTCAACTGGTACGTGGTGCACCGTCGCAGCAAGCGCCTGCCGCCGGTGGCGCAGGCCTTCAAGGACTTCCTGCTGAGCGACGGACCGTCGCTGATCGCGCAGATCGTTCCATTCGAAAGCCCCAAAAGCAAAGAGCGCGGCGAGTAACTCGCGCGCGCTCTTCGGAGAGGATCGGTTCGGTGTGGAAGCTCAACGCCGTGCAGCCGGCGAACGCTGCATCAGCGCGGCACGCGCGGCCTTGTAGAAGATCACGATGGGCATTGCGGCGATGAGGTCGCGCAGTGCATCGTTGGCAGTGGACGAAGAGGCGGGAGTGCGCAGGGCGCTGGAATTCAGGGTGGTGTGGCTCATTGAGGGCTCCAAAGGTTTGAAACTGAAAGACCGAAGGGATTACCCTGAATTTTAGGGTTTACCCTAGACGAGAGCAAACGCCATTTTCGCGTTTCTTGACCTAGGTCAATTTTTTCAACACCAGGCAGGTTCTCGCACAACGCGCAGCGTGGCCGTACGAGCGCTTCGCAAGCGGGCCTGCACCAGCGCAGAACGCGCATCGCGAAAGTCATCGCACGAGCCGTCGAAGTTCCGCGAAGACCTTTGCGATCCAGCTGGGCAATTTCTCTTCCATGCACACCATGCCGCGGCATCGCGAGATGCATGTCGGATGCAACGCAATGCGCGCGTGCGAAGAGGCCTCCTGCTAGGGATATCACGGGGGTCTTGCGAGTCCGCGATTCGTGTGAACTTGACTGAGGTCAAGAGTTTTTGAGTCGCTCCGACCGACAGTCATTCACGCGCAAAACCAGGTGATCTTCATGCGGTGTATCGATGTCAAGGAAGCCTCGTTGCCTGTCGATGCGTACCGATCGCGTGGCGTGTGTGGCGCATGGCGCAGCACCCCGTTTTACTTCCGCTGTTTGCACCGATCGCTCGATTGATTTATCTGCATTCGAAGTCTGTCGGACCTCACCGAAAACCAAGGACAACACCATGAATCGGCCCACCTCCACGATCGCAGGTTCCACCCCCGCGATGTTCCCTCCCTCCGAAACCCATGGCGCCACCGCGAGCCGATCCGAGGCATACCGATGGGGCCAGCTGCTGATCGGCATCGTCTGCATGGCGATGATCGCCAACCTGCAATACGGCTGGACGCTCTTCGTCAATCCGATCGCCGAGAAGCACGGCTGGAGCCGCGCCGCGATCCAGGTGGCGTTCACCATCTTCGTGCTCACCGAGACATGGCTGGTGCCGATTGAGGGCTACCTCGTCGATCGCTTCGGACCGCGTCCCGTGGTGCTGGTGGGCGGCCTGCTGTGCGGCCTCGGCTGGGTGCTCAACTCGGAGGCCGATTCGCTCACGTTGCTCTACATCGCGGCGGCCGTCGGCGGTATCGGCGCGGGCGCGGTCTACGGCACCTGCGTGGGCAATGCGCTCAAGTGGTTCCCCGATCGCCGGGGGCTTGCTGCGGGCATGACCGCCGCGGGCTTCGGCGCGGGCTCGGCGCTCACGATCATCCCGATCTCCGCGATGATCAAGTCGAGCGGCTACGAAGCGGCCTTCCTGTATTTTGGGATCGGGCAGGGACTCATCGTGTTCCTGCTCGCATGGATGCTGACCCGTGCGCCCCACCATGCCAAGGCGTCGAACAGCCGCAACGTGCAGCAGGCAGGCCGCGACTATGCGCCCTCGGAAGTGCTGCGCTCGCCCGTGTTCTGGGTGATGTACGCGATGTTCGTGATGGTGGCCGCCGGCGGCCTGATGGCCACGGCGCAGCTCGCGCCCATCGCGAAGGACTTCAAGATCATGGACGTGCCGGTCAACATCATGGGCCTGGTGCTGCCCGCGCTGACCTTCGCGCTCGCCATCGATCGCGTGCTCAACGGCCTCACGCGGCCCTTCTTCGGCTGGGTGTCCGACAAGATCGGCCGTGAGCAGACGATGTTCATCGCCTTCGCGATGGAGTCGGTCGGCATCCTGATGCTCTACCACTACGGCCAGAACCCGATTCTCTTCGTCGTCCTGACCGGCATCGTGTTCTTCGCCTGGGGCGAGATCTACAGCCTGTTCCCCTCGACCTGCGCCGATACCTTCGGCTCGAGGTATGCGGCATCGAACGCCGGCATGCTCTACACCGCGAAGGGCACCGCCTCGCTGCTGGTGCCGCTGTCGAGCGTGCTCGCCGCCGCCACCGGCAGCTGGCAGGCCGTCTTCATCGCCGCCAGCGCGGTCAATGCGCTTGCTGCGCTGATGGCGTGGTTCGTGTTGCGGCCGATGCGCCGCAAGCACATCGAGGCCAGCCGCGCTACCACCACCATCGAGTAAGCCGTCGTTCTTCCGATGCACGCGGCCCTGCCATGAAGATGGCAGGGCTTTTTGCCGATGGGGCCGCAGGGTTTGTGCGCATTGGCACCGCGCTTGTTTCCGCGGAAATTGACTTGCGTCAAGGCCCCTATCGCTCGATTCATCGACATTGATCCTCAAGCGGATGAGCGCGGGATTCACGTCGGATTTCATGACGGCGGCCCGTGACGAAACCACGATGAAAACGGCTCCGCCGGCAGCAAGACAACGGCGGCGCAGGCGGCAACGGACCAGACCGGACGGGACCATGAAACTACAACAGGCGCAGCAGGGACACGAGGTACCGCATCCGGCCTCAGCTCCCATCGACAAGGACAAGGAACTCGCCGCCGTGCAGCGCAGCCTGCTGCAGCATGCGGACGAACCCGGCGCGCTGCTGCCGATCCTGCACGACGTGCAGGACGCGCTGGGCTACATCCCCGCCCACACGGTGCCGGTGATCGCCGAGGCGCAGAACCTCTCGCGTGCGGAGGTGCACGGTGTCATCACCTACTACCACCACTTTCGTGCCGAGCCCGCGGGCCGCCACGTGATCCAGATCTGCCGCGCCGAGGCCTGCCAGTCGATGGGCGCCGATGCGCTGCTCGCCCACGCGGAGCTGCGCCTCGGATGCAGCGCGCACGGCACCTCGAAGGACGGCGCCTTCACGCTGGAGCCCGCGTTCTGCCTCGGCCTGTGCGCCTCGTCGCCCGCGATGACGCTCGACGACCAGCCGCATGCACGCATGACACCCAGGGCATTCGACGCGCTGATCGCGCAGGACAACAACCCATGAGCACCATCACCGTCTACGTCCCGCGCGACTCGGCCGCGCTCGCAGCCGGCGCCGACCGCGTGGCCCAGCGCATCGCGAAGGAGGCCACGGCGCGCGGCATCATGCTCGAGCTCGTGCGCAACGGTTCGCGCGGCATGTTCTGGCTCGAACCGCTGGTCGAGGTGAACACCCCGACCGGCCGCATCGCCTACGGACCGGTGACGCCCGACGACGTGGCCGGCCTGTTCGACGCCGGCTTTCTCACGGGCGGCAAGCACCCGCTCGCGCTCGGTCCGACCGAGGACATTCCCTACCTCAAGAAGCAGGAGCGCCTGACCTTCGCGCGCATGGGCGTCACCGACCCGGTGTCGCTGACCGACTACCAGGCCTACGAAGGCTTCGCCGGCCTGCGCCGCGCGCTGGCGCTCGCGCCCGAGGAGATCGTGCAGCAGGTGCTCGATTCGGGCCTGCGCGGGCGCGGCGGTGCGGCCTTTCCCGCCGGCATCAAGTGGAAGACGGTGCTGGGCACGGCCGCCGCGCAGAAGTACATCGTCTGCAACGCCGACGAGGGCGACTCGGGCACGTACTCCGACCGCATGACGATGGAGGGCGACCCCTTCATGCTGATCGAGGGCATGACCATCGCGGGCCTCGCCACGGGCGCGACGCAGGGCTTCATCTACGTGCGCTCCGAGTACCCGCATGCGATCGCCACGCTGAACGAGGCCATCCGCATCGCCGAGGCGGCGGGCTTCCTCGGCGACAACATCCTGCGGTCGGGCAAGCGCTTCTCGCTCGCGGTGCGCAAGGGCGCTGGCTCGTACGTGTGCGGCGAAGAAACGGCGCTGCTCGAAAGCCTCGAAGGCAAGCGTGGCATCGTGCGCGCCAAGCCGCCGCTGCCGGCCATCGAGGGCCTGTTCGGCCAGCCCACGCTGATCAACAACGTCATCACGCTGGCCAGCGTGCCGCTGATCCTGGCGCGCGGCGCAGCCTTCTACCGCGACTACGGCGTGGGCCGTTCGCGCGGCACGCTGCCGATGCAGCTGGCCGGCAACATCAAGTACGGCGGCCTGGTCGAGAAGGCCTTCGGCGTCACGCTGCGCGAGCTGCTGTACGACTACGGCGGCGGCTCGGCCTCGGGTCGGCCGATCAAGGCGGTGCAGGTGGGTGGACCGCTGGGCGCCTACCTGCCCGAATCGCAATGGGACCTGCCGCTCGACTACGAAGCCTATGCGGCCGTCGGCGGCACGGTGGGCCATGGCGGCATCGTGGTGCACGACGACACGGCCGACCTGTCGAAGCTCGCGCGCTATGCCATGGAGTTCTGCGCGCTCGAATCCTGCGGCAAGTGCACGCCCTGCCGCATCGGATCGACGCGCGGTGTCGAGGTGATCGACAAGATCCGCGCGGACCAGAACCGCGTACAACAGGTCATCCTGCTGCGCGACCTCTGCGACACCATGGTCCACGGATCGCTGTGCGCCATGGGCGGCATGACGCCGTTCCCGGTGCTTTCCGCGCTCGACCATTTTCCGCAGGACTTCGGTCTTGTGGTCCCCGATCGCAAGGCTGCTTGAGATGACGCCTTGCTTCCTGATTCTTCATGGGTGTTCGGGGCGCGCTCACGCCGACGGGGTACCTTGCTCCGCGAATGTCCCCCGGCCTGCGGCCTCCTCCTTTATTTCGCTGCGCAAGGTACCCCGCCAGCGTGATCGATCAGAGCACTTGTTGATCGGCCAGCACAAGAGCAGCGCTGGTTGTGCACAGGGCATCGGGTGCTCCCCGCAGCGAAATAAAGGAGGAGCCGAAGGCGGGGGACATTCGCGGAGGGGAGTACCCGGTGGCCTGTGCACGCGCCCCGAACGCAAATGCTCCGAACGCCAGCCCACTGAATAAAAGCCCACCGAGGCACAGAGAGAAAGCAAAAGACATGTTGGACCATCTGAAAGAAACCGACTACGGCACCCCCAAGCGCGAATCGACGCGCGAGGTCACGCTGGAAATCGACGGTACCGAAGTCACCGTGCCCGCCGGCACCTCGCTGATGCGCGCCGCGGTGGATGCCGGCATCAACGTGCCCAAGCTCTGCGCCACCGACAGCCTGGAGCCCTTCGGCTCATGCCGGCTGTGCCTCGTCGAGATCGAGGGCCGCAAGGGCTTTCCGGCCTCGTGCACCACGCCCGCCGAAGCCGGCATGAAGGTTCGCACCCAGACGCCGAAGCTGCAGGACCTGCGCAAGGGCGTGATGGAGCTCTACATCTCCGACCATCCGCTCGACTGCCTCACCTGCTCGGCCAACGGCAACTGCGAACTGCAGGACATGGCGGGTGTCACCGGCCTGCGCAACGTGCGCTACGGCTTCGACGGCGCCAACCACCTGAACGACCAGAAGGACGAGTCCAACCCGTACTTCAGCTATGACCCCTCCAAGTGCATCGTGTGCAACCGCTGCGTGCGCGCCTGCGAGGAAACGCAGGGCACCTTCGCGCTCACCATCAGCGGCCGCGGCTTCGAGTCGCGCGTGTCGCCGGGCCAGGACGAAGCCTTCATGGATTCGGAATGCGTAAGCTGCGGCGCCTGCGTCGAGGCCTGCCCCACCGCCACGCTGCAGGAAAAGTCGGTCATCTGGCTCGGCCAGCCCGAGCACAGCGTGATCACCACCTGCGCCTACTGCGGCGTGGGCTGCGCCTTCAAGGCCGAGATGAAGGGCAACGAGGTCGTGCGCATGGTGCCGTGGAAGGACGGCAAGGCCAACGAAGGCCACTCCTGCGTCAAGGGCCGCTTCGCCTGGGGCTACGCCACGCACCAGGACCGCATGCTCAAACCGATGATCCGCAAGAACATCAGCGACCCATGGCAGGAAGTGAGCTGGGACACCGCGCTGAACTACGCCGCGAGCGAGTTCAAGCGCCTGCAGGCCAAGTACGGCAAGGACTCGATCGGCGGCATCACCTCCTCGCGCTGCACCAACGAGGAAACCTACCTCGTGCAGAAGCTGGTGCGCGCCGCCTTCGGCAACAACAACGTCGACACCTGCGCGCGCGTGTGCCATTCGCCCACGGGCTATGGCCTGAAGCAGACGCTGGGCGAATCGGCGGGCACGCAGACCTTCGCATCGGTGGACAAGGCCGACGTCATCATGGTGATCGGCGCCAACCCGACCGACGGCCACCCGGTGTTCGCGTCGCGCATGAAGAAGCGGCTGCGCCAGGGCGCGAAGCTGATCGTGGTCGATCCGCGCCGCATCGACATCGTGAGGTCGCCGCACATCAAGGCCGCGCACCACCTGCAGCTGCGGCCCGGCACCAACGTGGCGGTGGTCACGGCGCTGGCGCACGTCATCGTCACCGAAGGCCTGATGGCCGACGACTTCGTGGCCGAGCGCTGCGACCTGGCCTCGTTCAAGGAATGGAAGTCGTACGTCGAGCGCCCCGAGCAGTCGCCCGAAGCCACCGAAGCCGCCACCGGCGTGCCGGCCGCCGAACTGCGCGCGGCCGCGCGGCTGTTCGCCACGGGCGGCAACGCCGCCATCTACTACGGCCTCGGCGTGACCGAGCACAGCCAGGGCTCGACGACCGTGATGGGCATCGCCAACCTCGCGATGGCCACCGGCAACGTCGGGCGCGAGGGCGTGGGCGTGAACCCGCTGCGCGGCCAGAACAACGTGCAGGGCTCCTGCGACATGGGCTCCTTCCCGCACGAGCTGCCGGGCTATCGCCACGTGTCGGACAGCACCACGCGTTCGGCCTTCGAGGCCGCATGGGGCATACAGATCGACCCCGAACCGGGCCTGCGCATTCCCAACATGTTCGATGCCGCGATCGGCGGCAGCTTCAAGGGCCTGTACTGCGAGGGCGAGGACATCGTGCAGTCGGACCCCAACACCCAGCACGTGGCCGCCGCGATGATGGCCATGGAATGCGTGGTGGTGCAGGACATCTTCCTCAACGAAACCGCCAAGTACGCGCACGTGTTCCTGCCGGGTTCCTCGTTCCTTGAAAAGGACGGTACCTTCACCAACGCCGAGCGCCGCATCTCGCGCGTGCGCAAGGTGATGCCGCCGAAGGCCGGCTATGCCGACTGGGAAGTGACCGTGAAGCTCGCGCAGGCCCTCGGCTATCCGATGGACTACAGCAGCCCCGAAGAGATCATGGACGAGATCGCCGCGCTGACGCCGACCTTCCACGGCGTGAGCTACCAGCGCCTCGACGAGCTCGGCAGCATCCAGTGGCCCTGCAACGACGCCGCGCCCGAGGGCACGCCCACCATGCACATCGACCGCTTCGTGCGCGGCAAGGGCAAGTTCATCGTCACGCAGTACGTGGCGACCGACGAGAAGGTCACGCGCATGTTCCCGCTGCTGCTGACCACGGGGCGCATCCTCTCGCAGTACAACGTGGGCGCGCAGACCCGGCGCACCGAGAACAACCAGTGGCACAGCGAAGACCGGCTGGAGATCCATCCGCACGATGCCGAGGAGCGCGGCGTGAAGGACGGCGACTGGGTCGGCATCCAGAGCCGTGCGGGCGAGACGGTGCTGCGCGCGACGGTGTCCGAGCGCATGCAGCCGGGCGTGGTCTACACCACCTTCCACTTCCCCGAGTCGGGCGCCAACGTCATCACCACCGACAACTCCGACTGGGCCACCAACTGCCCCGAGTACAAGGTGACGGCCGTGCAGGTGGCGCCGGTGATGCAGCCCTCGGCCTGGCAGCAGGAGTACAGCCGCTTCAACAAGGTCCAGCTGGACCTTGCGACGGCCGGCTCGGCGCAGGCTCCGCGCAACGAGACGATCCCCGCCAAGTAGCGCCATGGACATCGCCACCTTGCCCGCCGCGGACGGCGCCGACACCTTCTGCGAGGGCGCGCGCCTGCTGCCCGTGCACGGCGTGCGCGGCGGCGAGGCCTATGCGGTGCAGGACTGGGTGGCCGAGGAAGTGCCGGTGGCGCTGGAGTTCAACGGCATCTCGCATGCGGTGATGCTCGCGACGCCGCTGGACCTGGAAGACTTCGCGCTCGGCTTCTCGCTCAGCGAGGGCATCCTCGACCACGCGCACGAACTCTATGCGGTGGAGACGGGCGAATCGGAGCTCGGCATCACGGTGCGCCTGCAGGTGGCGAGCGCCGCCTTCGCGCGCCTGAAGCAGAGGCGCCGCACGATCGCGGGCCGCACCGGCTGCGGCCTGTGCGGCACCGAGAGCCTGGCGCACGTCTCGCGCGAGCTGCCGGTGCTCGCGGATCCGGCAGGGCTGCTCGAACGGCAGGCCATCGCGCGCGCGATGCTGCAGGTTCAGTCGTTGCAGACGCTGCAGCAGGCCACCGGTGCGGTGCACGCCGCGGCCTGGTGCTCGGCCGATGGCGAGGTGCAGTGGCTGCGCGAGGACGTGGGCCGCCACAACGCGCTCGACAAGCTGATCGGCGCACTCGCGAACAACGACGTCGACGCATCCGCCGGCTTCATCGCCGTGACCAGCCGCGCCAGTTTCGAGATGGTGCAGAAGACGGCGATGGCCGGCGTGCCGCTGCTGGCTGCGGTGTCCGCGCCGACTTCGTTCGCGGTGGCCACGGCCGAGCGCGCGGGGCTCACGCTGGTCGGTTTCGCGCGCAAGGACGACCTGGCGGTCTACAGCCACCCCGGGCGCCTGGCGGCGGCCGGGTACGGCGCGCACTGAAGCAGTCATCCAATCATTCCAAAGGCAGTGCATGCACGATCACGATCCGACGGCGCAACTGGTCAAGATGGCCAACCAGATCGGCACCTTCTTCCAGGCGCAATCGCCGAGCGACGCCACCATGGCCACGAACGCGATCGCCGCGCACCTGAAGTCGTTCTGGGCGCCGAGCATGCGCGTGCAGCTGATCCGCGCGCTCGAAGCGGGCGCTGCAACGGGACTGCTGCCGATCGTCGCATCCGCGGTTCGCGGCCACCGCGCGAATCTGCTGCCCGGCGGGGCGCGCGAGGCCGGCGAGGCGAAGGAGCAGTTTCCGCAGGGCGGCGGCGACGCGGGTTGAGCGCGAGGCCTAGACGCCCCAGCTTCGGCCGGCCATGCGTTCTGCCTGCGACTTGAGCAGCGCCTCATAGCACAGGCACAGCGGCATGGCGACGAACACCATGCCCGCGACGTAGATCACCAGGCTCATCACGGGGAACTCGTTGCCGCCCCAATGAGGGATCGACGTGGCCAGTGCCGCGAGGGCGACGGCCGCGATCACCGCATGCAGCGCGCTGCGCACGAGCGTGATCCGCGCCGACGCTGGCGGGCTGGATGTCTGACGGTCCGCTGCCGGGCTGTGGTCGCCCTTGTCTCCATCGTTGTTCATCGTCGCTCCTCGGTGAAGGCGTCGGCGATTCTTGATCGCGGCCGGGGCCGGGTCAAGATCGAAGTCCCTTGCCCGGCCGCTCGCGGCAGGCTCGGTCGTCAGTCGTACTTCACCGTGTAGATCAGGTCCAGCCCGCTCGTCTGCCCCGCCTGGCCCCGCAGCGTGAGCCGGGTCGTCAGGTCGTAGAAGATGAAGAGCGTGCCGAAGGTCCCGCCGATGCTGCGTTCGTAGGTGAGGTAGAAATCCTTCGACAGCCGCTTGCCCAGCGTCACGGCCGACTCGCGCAGGTCGCCGCCGCTGCCCGGTCCCTTGAAGCCGAGCTCGTCCAGCCCGAAGCGGCTGGCCAGGCTGCCGCCGCTGCTGCTGCTGCCGATCTTGCCGATGAGCGAGAGCGCGGCCTGCTGCAGCAGCGCCGATTCGCCACCACTGGTGGCCGAGGCCCGGCCCAGGATCACCCACGACAGCGTCTCGGCGTCGGACAGCGCGGGCTCCGAGTAGAGCTTCACGCGCGGCGATTGCGCGGTGCCGGTGATCTGCACGCCCGCGCGCTGCGACAGGTTCGGTCGGATCGCGAGGATGTCCAGTGCCGGGTTGTCGAACGGTCCGTTGAAGCGCGCGAGGCCGGTCTCCACGTCGAGCTGCTGGCCGTAGGCGCGGTACTGGCCCTTCACCGTCTTGACCTCGCCCGTGATGCGCGGCGGCGCATTGAGCCTGGTGCTGCGGATCTCCAGGTTGCCTTCGAGCCGCGTGGTGATGCCGCGGCCCTGCACGGCGAAGTCGTCGCCCAGGTCGAAGTCGACGGCGATGTCCGGCGGCTTGGCGGTCTGGGGCTTGGCAGCCTGTGCGTTGGCGCTGGCGGATTCGCGCTGCGCCGCCTCGGCCGCCTCGGCGGCCTCGCGGTCCTTGGCGGCGGAGCGCACGACGACGTCGCTGCCCAGGCTGGGCGCGGTCTCGTCGGGCAGGATGATGACGGCGCGGTCGGTCTTGAGCTTGCCGCGCACCCGGAACTGGCCGTTGTCGAGCTGCGCCTGCAGGTCGCCCGAGAGCGTGACCTGCCGGTCGGTGCTCACCAGCACGCGCAGCGCGCGCAGCTGGCCCTGCAGGGCCATGCGGATGCCCGAGGCGCTGCCGCTCGCGGGGCCCCAGCCGAGGTTGCCGCTGGCCGAGAGGGTGCCGCCGTCGGTGCGGGCCTCGCTGGCGGCGGTGCTGCGGTTGCCGCTCTGGCCGCCGATGCGCACGGAGCTGCCGGCGCCGCCCTTGAGCGTGAATTCGGTGATGTCGACGCGCTCGCCCGAGAGCGTGGCGCGCAGGCGGCCGTCGTGCAGGTCCAACCCTTCGACCGGCGCGCGCAGTGCGAGCTTGTCGGCGCCCATCGTGCCGTTCCAGCGCGGCACGGCGCGGTTGCCCGACAGCGTGGCGCTGGCGTCGAGCGTGCCCGCAATGCGCCAGCCCGGCGGCGCGAGCATCGACCACACACCGAGGTTTGGCAGCGCGGCCTTGATGGTGCCGCCCAGCGGTGCGTCGGGTGCCCACTGCCAGCCACCGGCGCGCTGCTGCACGCGGGTGTCGATGGCGGCGTCGATCTTGCCGGCGCGTTCGCTGTCCCACACGAGGACGGCGCGCACGGCGTCACCTTCGGCATCGAGCCGCAACTCGGCCTGGCGCAGGCCGGCCGGCGTGCTGGGCGCGTCGCCGCTCGCGGAAGCCGCGTTCATCGTGCGCTCGCTCGCGGTGCCCGTGCCGGTGCTGGTGATGCGCGTGACCAGCGCAGCCTCGCCGGCCTGCACGCGGATGTCGCCGCTCTGGCGCGCGAGGCGGGCCTTGGCGTGCAGCGTGTCGCCGGCGTCGATGTCCCAGTCGCCGTTGAACAACAGGTCGCCGCTGATGCCGTATTCGCCCAGCGTGGCGTTCGCGCCGAACGCGCCGGCCCAGGCCATCGGCAGGCCCTGCAGCTGGCCCTTCGACTGCACGCGGAACACGCGGTTGGGCGCGGCGCCGCTCTGGCTGAAGCGCAGCGGCTGCCAGTCGATGCGCACGGTGCCGGGCACGGGGCCACGCAGCGTGGCCGCGGCGGCGGAGGCTTCGACGTCGAGGCGGGGTGATGCGTTGCCGGTGCTGCTGCGGATGGTCGCGGTCACTTCGCGGCTCAGTTCCAGCATCCAGGGAGCGCCGGGGCGGGCGCTGTCCTGCGCCTGCAGCTTCAGGCTGGCGAGCGCCGCGCGCCATTGGCCGGTGCCTGCGATGCCGCCGCTGGCGCGGGTGTCGATGGCGAACTTCTGCGTGCCGGTGGCGGCTTCGCCCTTCAGCGTGAGCGCGGCCTGCGCGAGGCTGCCGGCGAGGTCGGCGTGCAGGTCGCGCAGCTGCAGGTTGGTGGCGGTGCCGCCGGGTTGCTCGGAGGGCAGGCTCAGGTCGAGTCGCGGCACGCCGAGCACGGCCTTGATGCTGGGTTCGATGCTGCCGCGCGGCGCAGGCGCGTTGGGGCTCTGCAGCCGGCGCTGGAACGTTCGCCAGCCGCCCTGCCAGTTCGCATCGAGTTTCGCGGAGCCCTTGGCGCCCGCGTTCGCGAACACGCCGGACAGCCCCGGCAGGCTCTGCACCCAGCGCTGCACGGCGTCGGCGTCGTCGATGGCGGCCTTGATCTCGCCGCCGCCCGAATCGGGCGCGATGCGGCCTTCGACCTGCGCGCCGCCGCCCGGCAGCGCGAGGGCCAGCTTGCCGCTCGCAGCCTGCTCGGCCACGCGCACCTGCAAGCGGCCGTTGACGCTGGCGCGCTGGGCCTCGATGCGCAGCGTGCGCAGGTCGAGCACCTGGTCTTTCCACTGGCCCTGCGCCAATGCGCGGTCGAGCGCGAAGCCGGGCAGGGCCTTGCTGCCGGCGCCGCCTTCGGCGCGCAGGGCGGCGTCGAAGGTGATGGTGCTTTCCTTCTGCTCGGCCTTGAGCGTGCCGCTCACGGGCGCACCCGAGAGTTCGCTGTACAGCGCGCCCGGCCGCACGCCGCGCACGGTGGCCTGGGCCTGCCAGGGCGAGGGCGCGGGGCTCCACTTGCCGGCCGCGTCGATGCGGCCGCCGCCCGCGCGCACGGTGGCCTCGGGAACGGTCCAGTTCGTGCCGTCGAAGCCCACGCGGGCCTGCACCTGTTCGAGTGGCAGCTTCTCTTTGTCCCACGGGCCGGGCACGGCGTTGCGGATGTCGGCCGAGGCCTTCCACGCGGCGGGGCCGGTGTCGGCGTCGGGCTGCAGTTCGACCATACCGGTGAGCCGCGTCCCCGGCGCATCGGGCCAAAGGCTCGATGCGTCGACGTTGTGCAGATCGGCCTTCGCGTCGATCACCGGCTGGGGCAGCCAGGGCGCGATCTGTGCCTGCAGTTTGGCTTCCATCGGCGCGTCGGCGTTCTCTTCGGCAGGCTTCAGTTCGGCAGCCACCTGCAGCCGCGCGGCCGTGCCGGCGAGCGTGCCTTTCACCGTGGCGGTGGCCAGCACGTCGATGTTGCGGTCTTCGGCCAGCGGCGCCTTCACGCGGCCGTCGAGCGCCGCGTCGATGGCCATGGGCGCGGGGCCTTCGAGCTTCACGCGGGCGCTGTAGTGGCCGTCGGCAACGTCGACGCCCTTGATCTCCAGCGCGTGCTCGGCGGCCTTGTTGTAGCTGTAGTTGCCCGAGAGGTTGAGCGCCCGCAGCACGGGTGGGCCGGCCCAGCGCACTTCGTCGATGCGAAAGGGCAGCTCGACCTCGACCGGCAGCACGAGCTGTTCGAGCGGCTTGGTGGGCTCCTCGCTCGGCGGGCCGCGCTTTTCGATCAGCACCTGCTTCGCGTGCACCTCGCCGAGGTGCACCTTGCGCTGGAACAGCGGGGCTAGTGTCCAGCCGATGGTGGCATCGTTCACCTCGACGGCGATGCTCTCGCTCTGGTACTTGAGCCAGCCGATGTGGCCGCCGGTGCGCAGCGAGCCGGTGACGTCGCGGCTCTCCAGGGTCTGGCCGGCCGGCAGCCGCTGCGCGGCCTGCGCGAGCGCGAAGGCGAGCGACTTGTCGGAGCCGATGTACCACCAGGCGCCGGCAGCGAGCAGCATCACCATCATCACCAGGCCGGCCGCGGTCCAGGCCAGGGCAAGCGCGGCGCGCCGTGCGCGCGAGCGCCGCACGGCAGGAGGCATGGGCGTCGGCGTCGGCGTAGGTTCGGTGTCGGTCTGCATCGGAAGCATCAGAAGGTGAAGCCGAGGCGAAAGTGCAGGCGGAACTTCTTCGAGTCCACGCCGTAGGCCAGGTCGGCCTGCACCGGCCCGACCGGGCTGCGCCAGCGCGCACCCACGCCGACGCCCACCTTGGGCTTGAGCTCGCCGGGCTTGTCGGCCACGGCGCCGGCATCGACGAACACCACGCTCTCCCATTCGGTGAGCTTGTCGTTGTAGACGAAGGGGCGCTGCCACTCCACGCTGGCCACGCCGAGGTAGCGGCCCGCAACGGTCTGGCCGTCGGCGCGCACGGTGCCGATCTGCTTGTAGCTGTAGCCGCGCACGGTGGTGTCGCCGCCGGTCAGGAACATCAGCGTGGAGGGGATCTGCGCGCTGTCCTTGGCCGACACCGCGCCGGCCTCCACGCGCAGCTGCAGCCGGCTGCGGCGCGCGCGCGTTTCCTTGTCCTCGGCCGAGCCCAGCGGCAGCACGCCGAGCCAGCGTGCGTAGGTGCGCGTGAAGGGCATCTGCTCGCCGGTGAGCGTGTAGCCCGCGGCCACTTCGAGCGCGAGGCCGAAGCCGCGCGAGGGCGCTGCGTTGTCGTCGAAGTAGCGCCCGGTCCAGCCCCAGTTGGCCGTCACGGCCGAGGCCGAGGGCGGCGCGTTGGTGCCGCGGTTTCGCGCGTAGTCGTACTGCAGGAAATAGCTGCGGTCGATGTGGTCGCTCGACTTGCTGCGACCGCCACGCAGGCGTCCGCTGTCGACCACGTAGCTGCCCGATTGCTCGCTCTTCAGTTCGGCGCCCGAGAACCAGCGCCAGCCGCGGTCGTCGGGAATCGCCTTCCATTCGGTGCCGAGCGACTTGATGTCGCGGTCGACCGACAGCCGCGAGACGGCGCGCCAGCCCAGCAGCGGGATCTGGTTGTGGATGTGGTCGATCGACAGGCGCGGGCCGTTGTCGGTGGTGAAGCCCACGCCGAGCACCACTTTCTGCAGCGGCGCCTCGCGCAGCTGCGCGATGACGGGCGCGGCCAGCGGATTGCCGCTCTCGGTGTCGAGCGTGAGGAACACCGAGTCGTAGTAGCCGCTGCTGGCCAGGCGCTGCTGGGCATCGAGCAGCTTCTGCTGGTCGTAGTCGGTGCCGCTGGGCAGGCGCGCGATGCGGCGCGCGCCGTCGGGGTCGTAGCGCTGGATGCCGTTCAGCACCAACGGGCCGAACTTGTAGGCCGGGCCCGACTGGTAGGTGACGCTCAGGCGGGCCTCGCTGCGGTCGGCGTCCACTTCGGCACGGCTGATCTCGATGCTGCCGGTGGGAAAGCGGTTGGCCGTGAGGCTGCGCAGCGCCGTGGTCTTGGCGCTGTCCCAGGCTTGCTGCGTGAAGGGCTGGCCGGCGCGCAGGCTCCAGTTGGTGCGGATCGAATCGCGCTGCGGCTCGGCGGCTGCGTCGTCGGCGATCGGGCCGCCGTAGCTGATCTGCACGTTGCTCACCTTGGTGGGCTCGCCCGGCGACACGGTGATGACGATCTCGCGCGGGGCCTTGGTGCTCTCGGGCGTCTCGTTGAGTTCGAGCGTCAGCGTGGGCGTGAAGTAGCCGAGGGTGCCGAGCAGTTCGCGGGCGTTGGCCTCGGCGGCCACCATCAGGCGCGAGATCTCGGTCGCGCCGAGGTCGTCGAGCTCGCGGTAGCGCTGGATTTCGAGGTGGAGCCTGAGGTAGTCGCGCACGGCCTCGGGGCCGCGTACATCGACGGTGAAGGCGTCGCGCTTGTCGGCCTTGGCCTTGTCGTCTTTTTACTTGTCGTCATCCGCGGTGGCGGCGCCGCCGCTGCGCACGAGGCCGGCCGCAGGCTTGCTTTCAGTGCTTTCCTTTTTCGGCAGCAGGCTGCAGCCTTGCAGAAGCAGGACGCCGGAAAAAAGCAAAGCCGGCCACCACGCCGGCGAGGAAACTGGAACCACCCTGACCATGGGCGGATTCTGACAGCAAGCTCTTCCGGTTCCCGAAGGCCCCGGCGACAGGCGCTTTCGTCCTACTTCGAGAGCATGCGCATGGCCTCTTCAAGGCCGCGCAGGGTCAGGGGGTACATGCGGTTGGACATCAGCTGCTGCATCACCGCGATGCTCTGGCGGTACTGCCACACGCCCTGCGGCTCGGGGTTGATCCACGCGAACTTCGGGAAGGTGTGCGTGAGGCGCTGGATCCACTCGGCGCCGGCCTCCTCGTTGTTGTATTCGACGCTGCCGCCGGGCTGCAGGATCTCGTAGGGGCTCATGGTCGCGTCGCCGACGAAGATGAGCTTGTAGTCCTTGTTGTACTTGCGCAGGATGTCCCAGGTCGCGAACTTCTCGGAGAAGCGGCGCTTGTTGTTCTTCCACATGAAGTCGTACACGCAGTTGTGGAAGTAGAAGAACTCCAGGTGCTTGAACTCGGTCTTCACGGCCGAGAACAGCTCTTCCACGCGCTGGATGTGCTCGTCCATCGTGCCGCCCACGTCCATGAGCAGCAGCACCTTGACGTTGTTGTGGCGCTCGGGCCGCATCTTGATGTCGAGGAAGCCCGCATTGGCCGCGGTCGAGTGGATGGTGTCGTCGAGGTCCAGCTCTTCGTCGTGGCCTTCGCGCGCGAACTTGCGCAGCCGGCGCAGCGCGACCTTGATGTTGCGCGTGCCGAGTTCCTGCGTGTCGTCGTAGTCCTTGTAGGCGCGCTGGTCCCACACCTTCACGGCGCTCTTGTTCTTGCCGGCGCCGCCGATGCGCACGCCCTGCGGGTTGTAGCCGCCGTGGCCGAAGGGCGAGGTGCCGCCGGTGCCGATCCACTTGCTGCCGCCTTCGTGGCGTTCCTTCTGCTCCTCGAAGCGCTTCTTGAGCGTTTCCATGAGCTCGTCCCAGCCCATCTTCTCGATCTTGGCTTTTTCTTCGGCGGTGAACTCGCGCTCGAGCGTTTTCTTGAGCCAGTCGAGCGGCACTTCCTTGGTGAAGTCGGTGAGCATCTCCACGCCCTTGAAATAGGCGGCGAAGGCACGGTCGAACTTGTCGTAGTGCTTCTCGTCCTTCACGAGCGCAGTGCGCGAGAGGTAGTAGAAGTCGTCGATGCCGTAGGCGCCGTCGGAATTGGGCCCCACCACGTCGGCCTGCAGGGCTTCGAGCAGCGTGAGGTATTCCTTGACCGACACCGGCAGCTTGGCCGAGCGCAGCGTGTAGAAGAAGTCGATGAGCATGGGGCGCTCCTTGTGTGTCAGCCGCGTGGCTTGTCGAGCAGGTACAGCAGCTGCGCCTTCACCTCGGGCCATTCGCCCGCGCGCAGGCTGTACATGACGGTGTCGCGGATGGTGCCGTCGCGGCGCATCGCGTGGCCGCGGATCACGCCGTCCTTCTTCGCGCCGAGCCGCTCGATGGCGCGCTGCGATGCGAAGTTGAAATTGTCGGTGCGCCAGCCCACGGTGTTGCAGCCGAGTGCGTCGAAGGCATGCGTGAGCATCAGCAGCTTGCAGGTGGTGTTGACGTGCGTGCGCTGGCAGCGCGCGGCGTACCACGTGTAGCCGATCTCCACGCGCTTCACGCCCGGCAGGATGTCATGGAAGCTGGTGGTGCCGAGCACGGTGCCGGTGGCCTCGTCGGTCACGGCGAAGGCGAAGCGGTCGGCGGTCTTGAGCGCGGTCTCGATGTAGGCGCGCGTGTCCTGCGGCTCGGGCACGGAGGTGACGCGCAGCTTCCACAGCTCGCCGTCCGCGGCCGCGGCGCGCAGGCCTTCTTCGTGGGCCAGCGACAACGGCACCAGCGCGATGCCGCGGGCCTTCAGCGTGGCAGGTTCGATGAACGCCATGGCGAAGCCTGTGCAGTTATCTGTTGTTGCGCTGCATGAACACGAGCTTCTCGAACAAGGTCACGTCCTGTTCGTTCTTGAGCAGCGCGCCCACCAGCGGCGGCACGGCGACCTTGTCGTCCTTGCTCTGCAGCGCCTCGAGTGGAATGTCTTCGGCCACCAGCAGCTTGAGCCAGTCGAGCAGCTCGGAGGTCGAGGGCTTCTTCTTCAGGCCGGGCAGGTTGCGCACGTCGTAGAAGGTCTTCATCGCGGACGTGAGCAGCTCCTGCTTGAGGCCGGGGAAGTGCACGGCGACGATGTGCTTCATCGTCTCGGCATCGGGGAACTTGATGTAGTGGAAGAAGCAGCGGCGCAGGAAGGCGTCGGGCAGCTCCTTCTCGTTGTTGGAGGTGATGAACACCACCGGCCGGTGCTTGGCGCGGATGAGTTCGCGCGTCTCGTAGCAGTAGAACTCCATGCGGTCGATTTCGCGCAGCAGGTCGTTCGGGAATTCGATGTCGGCCTTGTCGATCTCGTCGATCAGCAGCGCCACCGGCTGGTCGGCCGTGAAGGCCTGCCAGAGCACGCCCTTGACGATGTAGTTGTTGATGTCGCTCACGCGCTCGCCGCCGTCGAGGTCCTTGAGCTGCGAGTCGCGCAGGCGGCTCACGGCGTCGTATTCATACAGGCCCTGCTGCGCCTTGGTGGTCGACTTGATGTGCCATTGCAGCAGCGGCAGGCCGAGCGACTGGGCCACTTCCTCGGCCAGCATGGTCTTGCCGGTGCCGGGTTCGCCCTTGACGAGCAGCGGACGCTTCAGGGTGATGGCCGCATTGACCGCGAGCATCAGGTCTTGCGTGGCGACGTAGTTGTCTGAGCCCTGGAATTTCATGAGTGAGATGAGTGAGGCGGAGGCTGGGGTGGAGAAAAGAACACACTCGACACGCGTTGTGCAGCCTCAGGGTTGGCCTGCACAGGGTTCCGGAGGACCCCTGCATATAATCGAATGTTGATTCGAAAAACTGTACTCTCCACGAGATTGTGCGCGCAAAATGAACAAGTTGTTGACCACGATGTTTGCCCTTGCTGTCGCTTGCGTGACGCTCTCGGCACAGGCCCAGCAAGTCACTGGCAAGGCCCAGGACGGCGCAAAGAAGGTTGCGATGTGCGTGGGCTGCCACGGCATCATCGGCTACCAGGCCAGCTTCCCTGAGATCCACAAGGTGCCGATGATCGCCGGCCAGAGCGCCACGTACATCACGGCGGCGCTCACCGCGTACAAGGGGGGCGACCGCAAGCATCCCACCATGCGCGCCATCGCCGACACGCTCACCGAGCAGGACATCGCCGACGTCGCCGCCTACTACAGCCAGCTGGGCGTGAAGCAGGACGAGGCACCGCCGGCCACGCTCGCCAAGGCCACGCCCGAGAACATCCAGGCGCTGATCTCCCGCGACAAGGACAACAACTGCACCAAGTGCCACGGCGCCAACTTCAACACGCCGAACGACGGCACCGTGCCCAAGCTGGCCGGCCAGCATGCCGACTACCTGTTCGTCGCGCTCAAGTCCTACCGCGTGAAGAACAACCCGCACCTCGGCCGATCCAACGCGGTGATGGGCCAGCAGGTCGAACCCAAGAAGTTCACCAACGCCGAACTCAAGACGCTGGCCAGCTACATCAGCTCGCTGCCCGGCGAACTGAAGACGGTGCCCGAGTCGCGCATTCACCACGGCGCCGAATAAGCGCTTCGAAGCCGGCAACAAAAAAACCCGCTGCGAGCGGGTTTTTTTACGTCCGGGATTTCCCTGAGATCAGACGTCGAAGAACGCCGTCTCGTCCGTGCCCTGCATGCGGATGTCGAAGCGGTACGTCACCGCGCCGCCTTGCTCCACGCGCTCGGCGATCAGCGTGTGGCGGCGCTCGGCGGGCACGCTCTGCAGCACCGCGTCCTTCGCGTTGGCCTCGGCCTCGTCGCTGAAGTACACGCGCGTGAACGCATGCAGCAGCAGCCCGCGCATCAGCACGATCACGTTGATGTGCGGCGCTTCGCCGGGCGCCTGCGCGCCGGGCTTCACGGTGTGGAACACGAAGCGGTTGCCCTCGGCGGTGCCGGTACCGACACGGCCGAATGCGCGAAAGCCCATGGCGCGCGCTTCTTCGGGCGTCTGCGGGTAGCGGCCTTCGCCGTCGGGCTGGCTGATCTCGACCAGCGCGTCGTTGATCGGGTTGCCGTCGCCGTCGATCACGCGGCCTTCGAGGCGAATGCGATGGCCGGCGGCGGTGTCGAGCGCCAGCACGGCGTCGAAGGGCTGGTCGAAGTCGTAGCCGTACTGCGTGGCGGTGAGGCCGTAGGCGAAGTAGGGGCCCACGGTTTGCGAGGGGGTCTGGCCGTAGTCGGCTTCCTGTGCGGTCATCAATGACATGGGTAGTTCCTTTCAGTTTTCCACCAGGCAATTGCGCGGGGCGCGACGCATGACCCCAACACGGCCGAGTTCGGGAACACCGCGGAACCGGCTTTGCCGGGCCGCTGGTGTTGCCCCCGGCGAGGGGGTAGGCGAAGCGACACGAAGTGCGCGAAGCCTGGGGGAGTGTTTCATTCAGCGGTTCTCGAAGGGCGTTTCGTCTGCGCCGCGCAGCACGATGTCGAACTGGTAGCCCAGTGCGTAGCCTTCTTCGGTGATGTCGAGGCTGAAGTCGGCAATGAGGCGGTTGCGGTAGCGCTCGGGCGTGCCGGTGACCATGGGGTCGTACTGCAGCAGCGGGTCACCGGGGAAGTACATCTGCGTGACCAGGCGGCTCGCAAAGCTCTGGCCGAACAGCGACAGGTGGATGTGCTGCGGACGCCAGGCGTTCGGGTGGTTGCCCCAGGGATAGGCGCCGGGCTTGATGGTGAGGAAGCGGTAGCGGCCTTCGCTGTCGGTCAGGCAGCGGCCCGCGCCCAGGAAGTTGGGGTCGAGCGGCGCGTCATGCTGGTCGACCTTGTGCACGTAGCGGCCCGAGGCGTTGGCCTGCCAGAGTTCGACCAGCGTGTTGGCCACAGGGCGGCGTCGCTCGTCGAGCACCTGGCCGGTGAGGATCATGCGTTCGCCCAGCGGCTCGCCGTTGCGGCGCGCATTGCGCGTGAGGTCGTGGTCGAACTCGCCGATGCTGTCGTGGCCATACACCGGCTGCTGCAGCTCGCCGAGCGAGGCCTTCAGCGGGATCAGCGGCTTCTGCGGGCCGCGCTTCGCGGTGGACTTGTAGCCCGGATAGACGTAGCTGGGATGGGCTTCCCAGTCGCGCGGGGTGAGGGTGGGCTGGGGCCCTGGGGTCTTGGTCGACATGTGCGTTGTCTCCTGCTGTCGTGGGACGAATCGGGAAGCCGCCACTTTAGAAGCGCCATTCGATGATGTAAATTGAAGAATTCTCCGTTCTCAATAACCAGCAGGAATTGAAAGACTCCGCCGATCTTCGACAGGATTTCGTGCGCAGCGTGCAGCTGCGGCACCTGCGCTGCCTCGTGGCCGTGGCGCAGGAGCGCCATCTCGCGCGCGCCGCCGAGCGGCTGGCGCTGAGCCAGCCGGCGGTGTCCAAGACGCTGTCCGAGCTGGAGGCGATCGTCGGCACGCGGCTGGTCGAGCGCAGCAAGGCCGGCCGGCGCGGCGTGCAGGGGCTCACGGCGGCCGGCGAGCAACTGCTGGCGCATGCCCTGCGCGTGCTGGAAGCGCTCGATGCCAGCGCGCAGGCGGTGGCGCCGGCAGATGGCGGGCGCATCGAGCGGCTGCGCATCGGCGCGCTGCCGAGCGTGGCGCCGGCGCTGCTGCCGGTGGCGCTGGCGCGGCTGCGCGACAGCCGGCCATCGGTGCAGATCGTGGTGAAGAGCGCCGCCAACGCCGTGCTGCTCGACGAACTGCGCGCCGGCGAGCTCGACCTCGTGGTCGGCCGCATGAGCGATCCGCGCCTGATGGGCGGCCTGAGCTTCGAGTTGCTGCACACCGAGCCGCTGGTGTTTGCCGTGCGAGCCGGCCATCCGCTCGCGTCGAAGGCTGTGTCGGTGCAGGCGGTGCTGGCCTATCCGCTGGTGGTGTACGGCGAGGGCACGATCCCGCGCCACAACACCGAGAGCTTTCTGTCGGCGCGCGGCCTCGTGCTGCCGTCCAATGCATTGCAGACGCTCGACGTGGCGGTGGCGCGGGCGCTGGTGGCGGTGTCCGATGCGGTGTGGATCACGCCGCTGGGTGCCGCGCGCGGCGAGCTGGCGGACGGGCGCCTCGTGCGGCTGCGCATCGAGACCGCCGGCACCGAGGAGCCGGTCGGGCTGCTGCAGCGCAGCGATGCCGAGCCTTCGGCCCTGCGCGGTGCCATGGCCGCGCTGCTGCGCGAGGCCGCGAAGCAGCAGGGGGCGGTGCCGCCGAAGTCCCGGAGCAAGCCCAGGGCCTAGCCGACGTCTTTCGCGAACACCGCGGAACCGGCTTTGCCGGGCCGCAGGTGTTGCCCCCTGCAAGGGGGTTGGCAAAGCGACACGAAGTGCGCGAAGCCTGGGGGTTAGTCCTTGGTCGCTCGCCGCTGCACGCAGGCGACGTAGCCCTCGCCATCCGGCGGCCTGCCCGCCCGCTGGCTCTCCCACATCATCTGGCCCAGGCAGTCCATTGCCTCGTGATGCGCATGCAGCAGCGAGCCGCGGCGCGCGGCCAGCAGCTCGACGGCCTGGCGGATGCCGCGCGGCTGGTCGATGGAGCACTGCTCGCTGATCGACAAATGCATCGACAGATGAAGGAACGGGTTTTCGCGCCCGTTCGATCCGTCGTAGACCCGCGCCACCGCCGCGTCTGCGTCGGCGAGATCCTCGTGGTACTCGGGATGCTCGTCGATCCAGCCGGCGGCGATGGTCTCGAGCGCTTCCATCGGCAAGCCCTGCCGGTGCTTGGCGTACACGTCGCAGAAGAAGCGGCGCACGTCTTCCTGGGAGGGATTGAACATATCTATAGAAGAGGAAGAAAGAAAAAAGAAGGAAGTGGGATCCTGCGCAAGAGCCAGTACGCAAGCCCGGAGCAAGACCTCGGATGTGTCGGACGTTCCGGGTACAGGGGGTTACGTCGTTACGTAACGAATCGCTGAATGACCTTCCTGCGGGCTGTTTCCGAACTCCCTTGGCAGGCCGGTTAAAAGAAAAATTTCCATACGAATCAACAAGTTGCAGCGCCTGGAGGCGGTCTGGCAAGGGGCGCGCAAAAAGCGGCACGCTAGTTGCCCCTGAGTAGGCATCTTTTGTCACAGAGGCTGCCATGACCGCTCAACAAGCATCGACGAATTCGACCGAAGGACTTGCCGCCGCAGGCGTTGCTCCCGTGGTCATTGCCCAGGCCACCGTTACTCCGCTAGGCGCTCCTGCCATGGCGAGTTCGGCGGCGCCCGCTGCAGCTGGCCCGTCCAGCATCGGCACATTATCGAACGCCACGCCGGGTGTCGCCGTGATGCGCGACGGTGTCCGCATTCCGGTCGATGGCAATCAGACACTGGTGGCCGGCGACCGCGTGATCGTTCCGCAGGACGGCCACGCCAACGTTCTCTTTCCCGGATCGGCGACCAACAAGGCCCCGCTGGCCGGCGTGTTCACCGGCGGCACCGACGCCACCATCGGCTCGACCAAGCTGCCGGGCGGCCTCGAACAAGTGAATGTGGATGTCGCTTCGGGCGACCTGCAAGTGACCCCGCCGGACAGCGATGCGGATGCCGCTGCCCTGGCCGTGACCAAGAAGCTCGCTGCCGGCAGCGGCATCGGGCTGGGTGAATTCGCACTCGGTGCCCTGGGCGCCGCCGCACTCGGCGCCGCGCTCGGCGGCGGTGGCGGCGGCAGCGACAGCGCCGTCCCGCTGCTCCTTTCGGGCGTGGGCGACTCCGATGCGGATGCCGACGCCGATGCGGACGCTGATGCGGATGCGGATGCGGACGGTGATGCCGACGCTGACGCTGACGCGGATGCGGATGCTGACGCCGACGCCGACGCCGACGCCGACGCCGACGCAGATGCCGACGCAGACGCCGATGCCGATGCCGACGCAGACGCAGACGCAGACGCAGACGCCGATGCCGACGCAGATGCCGATGCCGATGCCGATGCCGATGCCGATGCAGACGCAGACGCAGACGGCGATCACCTGCTCGATCCGGGCGACGGCCTCGTCGGTGGCGCGGTCGGTGCGGTCGATAGCACTGCTGGCCTGGGCGGCGCGCTCGCTCCCGTGGCCCCGGTGGTCGACGGCGTGACCGACGTGGTCGACAGCGTGCTGGCACCGCTGCTCGGCTCCGAGTTCACCCGCGATGATCCCAACGCGCTGGACCCGGTCGACGAGGTCGTCGGCAACATCACCGACCCGCTCGGCAACAGCCTGAGTCCCATCGTGGACACCCTGCTCGGCGAGGGCGTGACCGATGCGCTGCTCAATCACCTGAACGGCCAGGTGGACTACCTGACCGACGGCCTGAACAACCTCCTTTCCAATGAAGGCCCGCTCGGTGGCCTGACCTCCAGCCTGGGCCTCGACAGCCTGCTGGCTGACGGCGGCGTGGTTGGCAACACGCTCGACGGCCTGCTCGGCGACAACGGGTTGGTCGGCAACCTGCTGGCAGACGATGGCCTGGTTGGAGGCCTGCTCGGTGAAGGCAGCCTTGTCGGCGACCTGATCGGCCAGGGCAGCGCCCTCGACGACCTGCTTGGCGGAGTGGTCGGCGACGGCGGAGCCCTGGGTGGCGTGCTCGGCAACGACGGTCTTTCCGGTGGCCTGCTCGGCGGCGTTCTGGGTGAGGACGGCCTGGTCGGAAGCCTGCTCGGCGAAGGCACGCCCGTGGGTGACTTGCTGGGTCCGGACGGCGTCGTCGGCTCGCTGCTCGGCACGAACGGCGCGCTCTCCGACGTGCTGGGCGAAGACGGCCTTGCGGGCGGCCTGCTCGGTACCACCGGCCTGCTCGGCAGCTTGCTTGGCGAAAACGGCGTGTTGGGCGGCGTGCTCGGCGAAGAAGGCCCGTTGGGCGGCGTTCTCGGCGGCGAAGGTGGCGTGCTCGGCGGTGTGCTCGGCAACGGCGGCACCCCGGGCACGGGCGCTGGCCTGTTCGACCCGGCCGACGGCATGGCCGGCAACTTGGCCGATGGCCTGAACACCGGCCTGGTGGGCGAGCTTGGTCTCGCGAACACGCTCGGATCGGTGGTCGGCCTCGCGGACGGTCTGACCGACGCTGCCGGCGGCCTGCTGGCTCCGGTGCTCGGCAGCAGCTTCTCGGAGAACAACCCCAACGTGCTCGACCCGGTCGATGGCGTCGTGGGCGAAGTGGCGGCCGGCGCCGGTAGCCTGCTGAGCCCGCTGACCGATCAACTGCTCGGTGAGGGCACGACGACAGCGCTGCTGAACGGTGTCACGGCGCAGGTCGACTACCTGACCGACGGCGTGGCCCACCTCCTGTCCGGCGATGGCCTGCTCGGCGGGACCGATGGCGGCACAGGTGGCCTGCTCGACGGCGTGCTCGGTAGCGACGGCCTTCTGGGTGGCGTCCTCGGCGGCGTGACCGATGGCGGCACTGGCGGTCTGCTCGACGGCGTGCTCGGCAGCGACGGCCTTCTGGGCGGTGTCCTCGGCGGCGTGACCGATGGCGGCACCGGTGGCCTGCTCGACGGCGTGCTTGGCAGCGACGGTCTTCTGGGCGGCGTCCTCGGCGGCGTGACCGATGGCGGCACGGGTGGCCTGCTCGACGGTGTGCTCGGCAGCGACGGCCTTCTGGGCGGCGTCCTCGGTGGCGTGACCGATGGCGGCACAGGTGGCCTGCTCGACGGCGTGCTCGGCAGCGATGGCCTTCTGGGCGGCGTCCTCGGCGGCGTGACCGATGGCGGCACCGGCGGCCTGCTCGACGGCGTGCTCGGCAGCGACGGCCTTCTGGGCGGCGTCCTCGGCGGCGTGACCGATGGCGGCACCGGCGGCCTGCTCGATGGCGTGCTCGGCAGCGACGGTCTTCTGGGTGGCGTCCTCGGCGGCGTGACCGATGGCGGCACCGGCGGCCTGCTCGATGGCGTGCTCGGAAGCGACGGCCTTCTGGGCGGCGTCCTCGGCGGCGTGACCGATGGCGGCACGGGCGGCCTGCTTGACGGCGTGCTCGGCAGCGATGGCCTTCTGGGCGGCGTCCTCGGCGGCGCGACCGGTGGCGGCACCGGCGGCCTGCTCGACGGCGTGGTCGGCAACGACGGCCTCGTCGGCAGCCTCCTGGGTCAGGACGGCCTGGTGGGCAGCCTGCTCGGCGGCTTGTCGGGTGGCAGCAGCCCGGTGGCAAACATCCTGGAGCCCGTCACCAGCGTGGTGAGCGGCGTGACCGATGCTGCTCCGGTGGCATCGAACCCGACGAGCGCGGTTTCCGACCTGCTCGCCCCGGTGACCGACATCCTGGCCGGTTCGGGCGCCGCTTCTCCGGCCGGCGACCTGGTGGGCAGCGTCACGCATGCGGTCACTCCGCTGGTGACCGACGTCGTGACCCCGATCACCAGCCTGGTCGATCACAGCCCGACCGGCACCGCCCTGTCGCCCGTGACGAACGTGCTGCACGGCCTGCTGGGCTGAACGGCAACAAGAACGCAGAAGGAGCAGTGGGGGAGCGCAGCACCAGGGACAGGCCGCCACCGGCCTGTCCCCCGAAAGGATCGATATGAAGAAGAATTTCCAGACACTGACCATCGTCGCCCTCGGCGCAGTCCTCGTGGGCTGCGCGGCCCCGAAGACGGGCCGCGACGACGCGACCTACTACTACTCGAACAAGGGCGTGGCCGCTCCGGTGGCCAAGGTGGAGCCGCCCCCTCCGCCGCCGGTGCAGAACGGACCGGCCGGCGTGGCGAAGATCGTCTATTTCGACTTCGACAGGTACAACATCCGGACCGGCGACCGCAACGTCGTCGAGGCGCACGCGGGCTTCATGCGCAACCGGCCGGCGAGCCGGATCGTGATCGAAGGCCACACCGACCAGCGCGGCGGGCGCGAATACAACCTCGCGCTCGGACAGCGCCGCGCCGACGCCGTGCAGCGCGCGCTCACGCAACTGGGCGTGCCCGCCGAGCGCATCGAGGCCGTCAGCTGGGGCGTGGAAAAACCCGCGTCCACCGAAACCACCGAGGAGGGCTATCAGCTCAATCGCCGAGCCGAATTCAGCTACCGCTGAAGCCGGATCACCGCGATGACTTCGACGGCAGTTCCCGGTCTGCGCACACGTCCTCGAAGCGAGAGCAGATGACGGGCGCGGCCGGTCTCCCGCATTGGATCGGGGCCGAATGATGTCCTTCACAGACCAGCTCCACGCCTGCCACGAACGCCTGGCTTCGCTGTGCGCGGCGCTGCCGGCCCCCTACCCGGCGTTCACGCTGTTCTTCTCCGTGAGCGATGGCGCGCAGCGCGCACACGTCGTGCACGCGCGGGCCGCCGAATTCGAAACCGCCTGGCGCGAAGGCGCCGGGCGCGTCGAGCGCTGGGTGCGCGAGCGCGGCGTCGTGTCGCCGTGGCTGCGCATCGACTGGGTCGAGGGCGCGAGCCCGATGGAGTGGGTGCAGTTCAAGACGCAGCTCACCGCCGTCAAGCGCAACTACTTCCGCCTCGGCCTGGCCTTCGACCAGGACTTCGCGCTCGCCTTCACCGAGCAGGAGCTCAACGCCAACGCCATGCTGTGCGGCGACTCGACCATTGCGCATTCGGTGGTGAACCCGCGCAACTTCGAGGTCTACGGCCGGGAGCGCTTCCAGTGCTCGCCGCCGCTGGACAGCATGCCCCCGGAGCAGCCGGTCTACCTGCTGGCGACGGTGGGCGTGTTCTGCCAGCCCGACGGCGTGGTGCACAAGCTCGTGGGTACGGGGCTCGACGCGGGCCGCCGGCAGCTGCCGGCGCTGAACCCGCAATCGGTGCTCGACCTCGTGCGCAGCGGCTCTTCGTATCTCGCGCGCCAGGTGCAGAGCGACGGCCTCTTCGTGTACGGCTATTTCCCGTGCTTCGACCGCCGCATCCCGACCTACGACGCGGCGCGCCACGCGAGCGCGCTCCACGCCATGCTCGAGGCGTGGGAGCTCACGCGCGACGAAACGCTGCGCGCGGCCATCGACCGCTCGCTCGACCATCTCACGGCCTCGCTGATCCGCGATTACACGCTGGCGGATGGGCGCGCGGTGTCGTTCCTGGTCGACACCGGCGGCGAGATCAAGCTCGGCGGCAACGCGGCCTGCGTGCTCGCGCTGGTGAAGTATTGCGAGCTGATGGACACGCGCCACTGGCTGCCGCTGCTGGAAAAGCTCGCGCTCGGCATCGTGTCGCTGCAAGACGCGGCCACCGGCCGCTTCAACCACGTGCTGCATGCGGCCGACCTCACGCTCAAGCAGGCCTCGCGCATCGTCTGCTACGACGGCGAGGCGGCCTACGGCCTCATGCGCCTGTACGGCCTCACACGCGAGCCGCAATGGCTGGCCGCGGTCGAGAAGGCCTTCGATCATTTCATTGCCAGCCAGCATTGGCAGGTGCACGACCACTGGCTCAGCCGCTGCGTCCACGAACTCACGCACTGGAGCCCGCAGGAGAAGTACTTCCGCTTCGGCCTGCAGAACGTGGCGGGGTATCTCGACTTCGTGCTCGACCGGAAGACCACCTTCCCGACGCTGCTCGAACTCATGCTGGCCGCGCAGCAGATGCTCCAGCGGCTCGAAGGCATGCCCGCGATGCGGCACCTGCTCGACGAGCTCGACACCGAGAAGTTCTATCGCGCGCTCGACTACCGCGCGCACTACCTGCTCAACGGCTTCTTCTGGCCCGAGATGGCGATGTACTTTCGCCGGCCGTCGAGCATCGTCGGCTCGTTCTTCATCCGCCATCACTCGTTTCGCGTGCGCATCGACGACGTGGAGCATTACCTGTCGGGCTTCGCCGCCTACCACCGCTACCTGGTGGAACGGCGCACCTTGCCCGGTACGGGCGGCGGCGGGAGTGCCGGCGTGGGCGGCGTGCGCGACGACGGCGCCGCCTGGACCGCGAGCGAGATGGCGCACGTCACCGGCGGCGAATGGGTCGTCAAGCCCGAGGACGGCTGGCGCGCCACCGGCGTGGCGCAGCGCTCGTTCATGCGCAAGGGCCGCGTGGTGTTCGACCACCAGGCGCGGCCGTCGAAGACGCCGCTGGCCGCCGTCACGCTCAAGGGCGTGCTGCAGCCGGCCGCCGCCGTGCTGTGCACCGACCCCAAGCCGCACCTCGACAAGCGCGTGCCCGTGCTCAAGGTGCCGAACGTGCTGCAGGCCGTGCTGGAGCTGGGCGACCATGCGCGCGCCGAGTTCACCGGCCGCGTGTGCGGCGTGCTCGGCAGCGGCGCGGCGAACGGCGTCGCCAGCGGCACCGTGGCCGCCATGCTGGCCGGCGCGCTGACCGTATGGGGCGAGGTCGGCCAGCCCGAGGGCAACGTCAGCCTGCCATCGGGCATCGCCTGGAACATGACCTGCATGCCGCGGCACGCCGCCTACTGGGTGCTGGAGATGGGCACATCGCACATGCCGGCCTCGGCGCAGCTGGTGCGGCCCTCGCTGCTGGTGGTGACGGGGCTCTCGGCCGCGTCGCAGAAGCACCGCGGCCCGACCGACGCCGCCGCGCGGCTCGACAGCCGGATCCTGCAGGCCATGGCGCCGGGCGGCAGCGTGGTGCTCAACCGCGATATGCCCGAGTTCGCGACCTTCGCCGAAGCGGCAACGGCGCGGCAGTTGCAGATCGTCACCTGCGGCGAGCACAAGGACGCCGACGTGCGCCTGCTCGCCTTCGACCACGGCGAGGTGCAGGCGCTGGTGGCGGGCGAGCCCTTCCAGCTGCGGCTCAATGCACCGGGGCGACACATGGGCGCGAGCGCCATCGCCGCGCTTGCGGCCCTGCAGGCCATGCGACTGCCGCTGGCCGCCGCGGTCGAGCCCTTTGCGCACTTCGAGCCGCCGGGCGGCCGCGGTGCGCTGCACACCATTCACATCGGCGGCGGCAGCTTCAAGCTCATCGACGAGACCTACGACGCCAACCCGAGCTCGATGCGCGCGGCGCTCGAGATGCTGTCGCAGGCCCCCTGCGAGCCGGCGCGGCGCGTGGCGATCCTCGGCGACATGCAGGAGCTCGGCCCCGCCGCGCAACGCCACCACCTCGACCTTGAGGCCGAGCTGCTGGCCTCGCAGCCCGACCGCGTGTTGCTGTGCGGCCCGCTGATGCGGGCACTGCACGCGCGCATTCGTACAAAGGTTCGCTCGCACTGGTTCGTCGATGTGTCCGACCTGTCGACCGCGCTCGGCGGGCTGCTGCAGCCCGGCGACTGGGTGCTGGCGAAGAGTTCCGCAGGCGTAGGCCTGTCCCGGTTGGCCCGGGTTTTGAAAGCGCTGCCATGAGCACGAGATGGGATGTACTTCCGCAATCGCCGTTCGACCATGAGGCACCGCTGCGGCGGCGGCCGACGCGGCGCTGGTGGCTGGGCTGGGCGCAGCTGCTGTGCGCCTGGGTGCTCTGCATGTTGCTGTGCGCCAACGTCGCGCTGGTGCTGGCTGGAGCGTGACTTTTTGCCTTGTAACAGTTGGGTAACAGTTGATAATGACTCAGGCGTCATTGCACGACGGATCGGCTTTTTCCCATGATCAAGTTTCTCTTGCCCAGCCAGCTGGTTGCCGAAACGCCGGACGAGCCAGGTGCCAGTCCTTATGCCGGGGCACTGAACGCCGCGTTCCGCGCGGCCTACCCGCTCGTGAAAAGCGCGGCATGGCGTTCGCTGCCGATCAGCCTGTTCGGGCTGCTGCCCTCCATCTTCCTGCTGCAGGTGTATGACCGCGTGCTGTCGCGCAGCGGCTTCTCGACGCTCGCTGCGCTGGTGAGCGGCATCCTGTTCTTCCTGTGCATCGAGTTCTGGCTGCGCACGCGCCGTTCGCGCCTGCTGCGCAACGCGGGCGCCATCATCGACCACGGCGTTTCCGGTGCCCTGCTGCAATCGATGCTGGCCCGGCCGCTGCGCGCGCTCGAGGCACGTCCCGCCTCGGTGTGGCAGCAATACTTTCGCGACGTGGGCTCGGTGCGCGGCACCGTTACCGGCGGCCTCGCGCAATCGATCTTCGACCTGCCGATGGCGATCTTCGCGCTCGCCGTGATCGGCATCGTCGCCTTGCCGGTGCTGCCCGTGGTGGCGGCGTTTCTCGCCATCATGTCGTTCCTGGCCTGGTGGTGGGCCGACGAGGTCCGCGCCGGCCGCGTGGAAGAAGTGCAGCGCGGCCGCGGCCTCGACCGCGTGACCGCCGAGATCTGCCATGCGCGCGAAACGCTGAAGACGCAGGCCAACGACGGCCCCATCAGCGACATGTGGCGCCAGACCTACAACGCCTGGCTCACCGAGAGCTTCAGCAAGAACGGCCAGATCGAAACCGCGCGCGACGGCACCACCGTGCTGCTCACGGTGTTCTCGGTCATCGTGGTGACCGTCGGCGCCGTCTCGGTGATGGAGCAGTGGATGACGGTGGGCGGCCTCGTCGCCTCGAACATGCTGGCGCTCAAGGCGCTGCAGCCGGTGGCAGGGCTGGTGTCGAACTGGCGCTCGCTGGCCACTGCCAAGGAAGCCGCCAAGCGGCTCGAGAGCGTGCTGTGCGAACCGGTCGAGAAACCGCCCACGGGCATGACCCTGCCGCAGCCGCTCGGCCGCATCACCCTGAAGGACGTGAGCTTCAGCTTCACCGACACCGCGCAGCAGCCGGTGCTGGAAAACGTCGACCTCGACATCGGCCCGGGCGGGCTGCACGTGATCGTCGGGCGCAACGGCGCGGGCAAGTCGACCATGGTGAAGCTGCTGTCGGGCCTGTACACGCCCACGCGCGGCATTGTCAGCATCGGCGAGTACGACCTCTCGCAGTTCGGCCGCGAAGAGCTGTCGCGCTGGATCAGCTACCTCTCGCAGGAGGTCTACTGGTTCGGCGGCTCGCTGATCGACGTGATGCGCCGCACGGCGCCCGGCCAGAGCGACGAGCAGATCGTCGCGGCCTGCAGGCTCTCGGGCGCGCACGACTTCATCTCGCGGCTGCCGGACGGCTACCGCACCATGATCGGCGAAGGCGGCACCGGCGTGTCGGTGGGCGAGCGGCGCAAGCTCGCGCTGGCCATGAGCTTCCTGCGCAAACCTTCGGTGCTGGTGCTCGACGAGCCCAGCAACGACCTCGACTTTCAGAGCGAGCGCAACCTGCTCGCCACGCTGCTCGCGGTTGCCAAGGTGCGCACCGTGGTGGTGGTCACGCATTCGCTGCGCATCGTCTCCGCCGCCAACGTGGTCTATCACGTCACGGGGCAGGGCAACGTGGAGCAGGGCGCGGCGGCGGTGATGGTGCCGAAGCTGTTCGGCGTGAAGAAGCCGCTGGTGGCGCTGGGCGATGCGGAAGACGGCGCGGGCGCCGCTGCCTCCCGTTCGATGGCGTGACGAAGAACGAACGAAGAGCGAATAACGAGTGATCGGGGAGGCGACTTGAAATCAGATTTGCCGCAGATTCTTCAGGACGAGAACGACAAGCGTGCGGCCCAGGCCTCGCCGCAGGGGCGGCGGCGCCAATGGATCATCGGCGGCGCAATCGGCGTGCTGGCGCTGGTCGGCCTCGGTTTTCCGATGGAAACGGTGGTCGTCGCACCCGGTCGCGTGATCCCCTCGGACCGCGTCAAGTCGATCCAGCATCTGGAAGGCGGCATCGTCAGCAACGTGCTGGTGAAGGAAGGCGAGAAGGTCAAGCAGGGCCAGTCGCTGGTGGAGATCGATCTTGGCGGCAGCGGCCTCAACTTCGAGGAGCTCTCGGCCCGCTACGCGGCCACGCAGGCCACGCGCGTGCGGCTCATGGCCGAGAGCCGCGGCCAGCCGCTCAAGCGTGAATCCTTCGCCGCCGACATCGACGAAAGCGTGTTCGAAGGCGAGACCGGCGCCTACCAGGCGCGCGCGCTCGAACAGCGCGGCGTCATGGCCGGCGCCGTGTCGGGCCTGGAGCAGGCGCGCAGCAAGCAGCTGGAGCAGCAGGCCAAGGTCAAGGGCCTGAGCGACCGGCTGGCGCTGATGCAGAAGGAACTCGAAATCTCCGAGCAGCTGTTCAGCGAGAAGCTGGTCGGCCAGGTCGAGGTGCTGGAGAAGCGCCGGCAGGCCGAAGGCGTGCGCAGCGAACTTGCCGTGTCGCGCCAGGGCGTGATCTCCGCCAACGCGTCCATCACCGAGGCGCAGGCCAAGATGGCCGAGGCCGAAGGGCGCTTTCGCCGGCGCGCGTCGGACGAACTGGCCACGGTGGAGCGACAGTTCGCGAGCCTGAGCGAAGACCTGGCGCGCGCGCGCACCCAGCGCTCGCGCACCGTGGTGAAGGCGCCGTCGGACGGCATCGTCAAGGGGCTGCGCAACTCCAGCCCGGGCTGGGTCGTGAAGCCCGGCGAATCCATCCTCGAGGTGGTGCCCGACGAGGACGAGATCATGGTCGAGGCGCGGCTCAACCCCAACGACCGCGGCTTCATCGAAGTGGGCCAGCCGGCGCGCGTGAAGATCACCGCCTACGACTACCTGCGCTACGGTGCCGTCGACGGCAAGGTCAAGCTGGTGGCGGCCGACGCCGACCGCGACCCCGCCATCGCCAGCGGCGCGCCGTACTACCGGCTGCTCATCAGCATGTCGCAGTCCCATGTGGGCCGCGACGAGAACCGCATCACGTCCGGCATGGAGTCCGAAGTGGACTTGCGTGTGGGCACCGATCCGTTCATCTGGTACATCCTGCGACCTGTGCTCAAGCTGCGGCGCGAAGCCTTCCGCGAACCATGAAGTACCGCCAACCGGCCGACCGACGCCGCATGGGCGCCGGCGTTGTCTGTGCAGCGTTGTGCGCGAGCTTCGTCCTGCCGCCCGTCGCCTTCGCGCAGGAGCAGCAGGAGGCGGGTGCCAGGCTGATGCTCGCGCGCCGGCTGTCCCCGCCCTCGCTCGGCGCCGCGAGCTACACCCAGCAGGTGAAGCAGGCCCTGATCGCGCTGTCGCAGGACTACCCCGAGGTGCAGACCGCGCAGGCCGCGGCCAACACCAGCAGCTACGGCGTGGACGCGGCCAAGCAGGCGCGCTACCCGCGCTTCAAGTTCGGCACCTCGTCCGGCAACTACAACAGCGGCGCGGCCAACGCCAAGACGCAGAGCTACACCGTGCTCACCGCCGAGGCGCGCGTGAGCCTTCTCGACGGCGGCGCCATGAGCGCGGCGCAGCGCGCCGCCGAAGCGGCCAACCAGGCAGACGACGAGGCCGTCGTCACCACCTCGCAGAAGGTGGTGCTGGATGCGCTCACCGCCTACCTGCAGGTGCAGCGCTTCGACCTGAAGAAGCAGATCGCGCACAAGGCCACCGAGGTGGTGGCCGAAATCTCCAAGGCCGAAGCGCGCCGCGTGGCATTGGGCGTGAGCGGCGACAACGACCTCAACATGGCGGCCTCGCGGCGCGCGCTGGTGGCTGCACGCGAGTCCGACTTCGAGGCGCAGCGCGACGAGGCCCTTGCCAAGTTCCGCAACTACTTCAAGTTCTCGCCCAATGCCGAGTCGCTGCCCGTGCTTGCGGCGCCGGCGCAGTGGCGCATCTCCTCGCAGGAAGAGGCGCTGCGCCGCGCCGAGTCGCGCAGCACCGAGATCGCCGAGGCGCAGGGCCGCATCGACCGCGCCAAGGCGCTGGCCGACCAGCAGGACGCGAGCCTCTACCCCTCGCTCGACGCCGTGCTCGTGAAGAGCAAGGACCCGCGCGGCGTGTCGCCCCAAGACCCGACGCGCGCCGCCTTCGAACTCAACTGGAACTTCGGCAACGGCTTCGATCGGCAGCTGCGCCTGAAGTCGGCGCTGGCCGAAGTCGCCAACCAGGAAGCCAAGCTCGAAAGCGTGAAGCTCAACCTGTTCGAGCTCACATCGGCATCGTGGGCGCGCACCGTGTCGGGCCGCGAGCGCGAGCGCCAGCTGATGGAAGCCGTGAGCACGGCAGGCCAGGCCTTCCGCGGCCGCCGCCGCCTCATGGAGTTCGGCCGCGAGACCCTGCCCAAGGTGCTCGACGCCCAGCTCGACTACTACACCCTGCTGTTCGACTACATCGACGGCGTGTTCGACCTGCGCATCTCCGAGCTGCGCCTGGCACGCACCACCGGCGAACTGCGCATCGACCCGGCCGGCCCCAACGGCTGGATCGACCGCCTCTTCGGCGCGCCGAGGCGGCAGGTGCTGACCGAAGACGGGCTGCTGGGTGCGCTGTGCATCTCGAGCAACACGGCGTGTGCGAGCGAGCCCGTTGCCGAACGCACTGTGGGCGCGGCAGGAGCGAACCCGCCGCTGCGCAAGGCCACAAGGCTCGGCACCAACTAATCCACGAGGCAAGCGAAGCCCCTTCGTGAAACACCGAGGAACCGGCTTTGCCGGGCCTCAGGTGTTGCCCCCGGTAGGGGGAAGGAGAAGCAACACGAAGTGCGCGAAGCCTGGGGGCGAGCCTATTCAGTTTCGGGGATGCCTGGCTCGCCGTCGAGAATCTGGTACTTGCGCATCTTCTCCCACAGCACCTTGCGGCTGATGCCCAGGTGCTGCGCGGTGTCCTGGCGCTTCCAGTCGTTGATCTCCAGCGCCGCGATGATGCGGTTGCGCTCGCTGCTGTTCCAGCCCTTGCGGTCGCCGCTGCCATCGAGCGAGCCGTTGCCGTTGCCCATGCCGTTGCGCTCGCTCGGAGTCGCCGGTGCCGGCGTGCCGCGCGTGAGCGCAATCGCGCGCTGGATCAGGTTCTGGTCCCAGCCGTGCAGCTGCCGCGCGATCACGCCCACGCGCTCCGCGAGGTTGCGCAGCTGCCGCACGTTGCCTGGAAAGTAGGTCTCCGCCACCGCATCGCTGAGCCAGTGCGGCGTTTCGCCGAGCGCTTCGAGTTCGTCGCCGAGCACGTTGCCCAGCAGCGCCTTGAAGATCGCGATCTTGTCGACCTCGCCGCGCTCCTCGAGGCTGGGCACATGCAGCTCGATCACCGCGAGCCGGTAGAACAGGTCGGCGCGAAAATCGCCGCTCGCCACCATCTCGCGCAGGTTGCGATTGGTGGCCGCCACTAGGCGGAAGTCGACCCGCACCGGCGCCGTTGCGCCCAGACGCGTGACCGCGCTGTCTTCCAGCACGCGCAGCAGCTTCACCTGCTGGTAGCGCGGCAGGTCGCCGATCTCGTCGAGAAACAGCGTGCCGCCCGTGGCCTGCTCGAAGTAGCCGCGGTGCGCGTGCACCGCGCCTGTGAACGAGCCCTTGGTGTGGCCGAAGAACAGCGACTCGAAAAGCCCGTCGGGAATCGCGCCGCAGTTCACCGCCACGAACGCGCCCTTGCTGTAGTGCTGGTGCCCGAGGTGCAGCTGCTGCGCGATGCGCTCCTTGCCCACGCCCGTTTCGCCGCGCACCAGCACGCTGTGGTTGCAGTCGGCAAAGGCGCCCACCTCGGCCAGCAGCGCCTTCATCGCTTCCGAATGTGCAACAAGCACGTCGGGCGCCTGCGGCGCCACGTCGCGCGCGCGCAGCTGCCGCACCAGCTTCGCGACCATCGTGCGCAGCTCGGCGCAGGTGAAGTCGTAGGGCAGCACGTGCAGGTACTCGGGTGGATAGGTGCGCGAGTCGCGCTCGCGCGACCCTGCGGCGACCCAGATCACCGGCATGCCCTGCAGCAGCTCGGTCGCATGCGCCAGCCCGCCGCTGTCGATGACCGTGACGCTGATGATCGCCACCGACGGGCGCAGCGCCGTGCCGCGGTCCTGCGGCGGAGGCGGCATGCCGTCGGCCCTGACAACCTCCACGTCGAAGCTCGCCATACACCGCGCGATGCGGTCGAGGATGTCGGCTTTGCCTTCCCAGACAAAGAGGTCGAGTTCGTCGAAGTTGGAGGAGCTCATCGAGGCGCTGTTCTCAAATTTCACAGTTGCTTGGCGCAAGTTGGTACGCAAACTCAATAAACCAAGCGTGCATTGCCGTCACAGCTGGCAGAGAGTAGCTGTACATCTGCGTACCCGATTTGAATACCAAGCGCCTTGAGAAGGGGGGCGAGCAATGCACTGTCGAGCTGTGTGAGAACCGGTACTAGTACGACGTTAAGAACTCCCAATACGCCGGCAATGACGGTAATCAGGCCGTTGGCGACAGTATCCAAAATGGGGACAGACGTAGCGAGTTCTATCTTGAGCATTCCCGAGCCGATGGCGCTTACGATTGCTGCGCCAAGGTTTTGCTCCGTACCAACGGTGCGCGTCAGATCCTGCTGCGACACGGGGATTGTGGGATCGAATCGATAGTTCAGCATCTGTCTCGTAGTGACTTCGTTCCCCGGGATAGATAGATCCATTTTCGCCAGTAGCTTGACGTTAATCGGTATTCCGCCTCCGAGGATGCTAAGAAGGGTTACCTGAATATTTAGTAGATCGAACTGCTCCTTTGGCAGGTCTTTCCACGCGCTCGTTCTGTTAGTGAACGCTGTTGGAACTTTTCCCAAGAAAATATGGGCAAGGCCGGGGGTCGCTGCGATCTTGACGTCGTATTTGCCATCAGGTGCATTGCATTGAATCGAATCGAGTTCGGCGTCTCCTGACGCAACTTCTGCATAGATAGGCAGCCTGATAAGCTGGCCCGATGGCAATGAAACTCTAACAACAAGCGGGATGTTTAATAGGTCGCTTCCGGCAATCGGAGTCAGCATCTGGGTGTCCAGGAGTATCCGAATCTGGCCGGTGTGCGCCCGAGTTTTTGCCGTACCGTCCGGATAGTAGCCCGGCGGCCCGACCGCAATGCTAGGTGGCTCGATGACTTTCGCTTGGAGTTGTACATTTGCGAGCGGTTGGAGGGGGATCGCAACCCCCGCCGAAACAACTGATTGACTGTCCGCGATCTGCAATGCGACCAGCAGAAGATTCAATGCATTGACGTTTCCGTTCAAGGCGGTGCGTGGATCTGCGGTGTTGAGATCGACGCTGAGAAGACCAGCTCGCTCGGCGGTACTCAGAAGATTAATTCGTACGGCGTTTAGATCGAGCCCGCCACTCAGATTCAGAAGGCCATTCAACACCCCGGCGGCGAGCCCAGCCGTGGCACTGTCGTTGTTTTGAGGTAGTACGTCGATTGCGGCGCTGAGCAAAGCGGCTAAGGTGACATTGGCGCTCGCCAACTGCTCATATGTGCCCACATTGAGGTTCAAGGCATCCGCGATCCCAAGCAGGTTGAGTTTGGTATTGAGTAAACCCGTATAGTCGCCAACGCTCAGGTTGACGGTCGTGCCTAACAGCATGCCTAGCACTTGATTTAGCAACCCTCCATTCAGCCGCGCGACCCCACTTCCGATCGATATTGCACCGAGCGGTTCGTTAAGCGAAGCAACCGCCTGGACGCAGATGGTGCGATTGCCCTGAAAGAAGGGGAGCAACGTCGGTGGAGCTTGATCTATTCGCACACGAATAGCGTTCTTCGTTGGCGCATCGGGAAGAAAGTGGTCGTCCACATTGGAAAAGCAACCTGCATTAGCTGGCGTTGTATTCGAGGAAGCCCAATGACCGCATTCTGGTTGCCGAAGCACGATGCCCGACATGTTTTGACCTGCATTGGCAACAGCAGCTCCTTGCGCGGCGACGCATGCGTCAGCCCCTGCCGAAGGCATAAGCTTCTGCGCACCAGCCAATGCGGCCAGATCCGCAGTCTTCTGAAACTCGCGCTTCATGTAGAAGAGGTAGCCCAACTCCGTGCCAACGAGTGTGATCACGATGAGGCTTAGCGCTATGGCCGTGTTGATGAGGACGGAACCGCGGGCGCGTCGGCGATCGCTCGGTTGAAAAGCTTTGCGCATAGTGGATGCGTTCATGCCGAGAATCGTTTCATGAGGCTTTGAGCGCCGCGGTGGCGCTGCTGCGTAAGTTGTCCGGTACCCAACTGGAATCCAACAACGACACAGAAGGTAGGATGCGATTGTTCTTGTAGAGGTAGGTGACAGTCACTACGCAACTCGTAGCGCCCGGCGCTGCCGAGCAAGGGGCGACCGTGACATTGGCGGAGAGCCAATTCTTTCTGCTGGCCGTGTCCGTATTGGCGGAGATGGGAACGACAAGTGAGCGCGCGAGCGAATCGAGAACGACCTGGCGCACACTCTCCTGATCCGGTGGCTGAGGTAGCAGCACCGCTGCGCGCGCCCCGTCTTCTGCGGCGCGCGAGACGGCTTGCTGCGTATAGAAGATCGCGCCAAAGGTCACCAGCCCGTACATCACAAGAAAGAGGAATATGAAAACGAAGGCGAACTCGATGGCGGCAATGCCGCGCTGGAGCCTGAGAGCGGGGGGGCTGGTACGCAGTCGGATGCTTGTGACGGACATGGTTCTCACCTCAACTCAAGCAGCATGCTGGCTTTGCCGGAGATCTGAGTCGGGACGGCGAAACTCGGCAAGGGAGGCAGTAGCGATCCAAGGTTGCTGGCTTGTACGAGAACTTCGACTTGGCATCGTTGACTCCATGACGGTCCGCAGTTGATTGGGGCGCATTGGTTGGTTCCCTCAACACGACAGATTTTTGCCAGCACGGTGGGTTTAATCACTTGCGGCATCCAATCACTTTGAGCGGTTGCGACATCTGATGCACGCTTTCTTCGGCCCTCCAGACTGCTCTGATATTGAAGTGCCGCCCTTGCGCCATCTTCGGCCGCGTTTTGCAATCCGAGCCGAAACGCGAACAGCATCCCGTAGCAGATGACTGCATAAAGAATGCTGAAGAAGGTCATGAACACCATCGCGAACTCAATCGCATACACGCCGCGCTGACAGCGCGGTGGTGAGAGGGTGCGGATGGTCTTCATTTGGGGCGATGGGTCAGGTGTTGTCGTTGCCTACTTGGCGCCGCTACTACCTGGGGACGATTTGACCGTCGAACTCAAGCGCTCTGGAATTGGAAACTCGAAACTCTTCAAGTAGCGCTCATAGCTGCGCTGTGCGACGCTTCCCATGATGGGGCGGGGTGTTCGAGACGCAATGTCGCCATTGCGTTGCCAAGCTAGCAAGCCTTGGGTGGCATCGCCTACCTGTAGCGGCACGTAATCCACCTCTTCTTGAATTTCCATGGCGTCGGCCGGTGCCTGCACGCTTTCAGGTGGAGTGATTGCAGAAGGCTCAACCGGCGCCTTGCTTTGCGCCAGCACGATTGAGGAGGAAGCAAGGAGGGCGACGACCCACACGCACGCGGACGAGGTGCGGAAAATGATCTTGAGTTTTTCGTTCATGGTGTACCTCGTGGAGTCGAGATCGGATACAAGGATGTCGAGGCAGCTTTTGCTGCTGGACTCGACTGGATGGCGGTGCGCACACCAATCAGGTTGGACCCGCGAGAAGCCTTGAGCACGAGTGGGGGGGAGGTTTCATCACGGGCTGACATCCCGGAAGAGGAGTACGTTGGAGAAGTCGCGGCTCCGCCGTCGCGGAGTTGCTGCGCGGCTTCTCTTATCGCTGAACGCGCCGCGGGAGATATGCGATTTGCATCCATCATGGCCGCTGCCTGCCCTTGCTGATTGGTGAGTTCGAGATACAGAGCGAGATTGGCCTGAGCCTGCGCACTGTCAGGGCGCAACTGCAGCGCCTGCATCAGTGGAAGCCTGGCTTCGTCGGTCGAGCCTGCGCGCAACTGGGCATAGCCCAGGTCGCTTAGCAGCAGGGCGTCCGTTGGTGCATGGCGCTGGGCTTGTTTCAGAAGCTGTACGGCCTCGACGTAGTTGCCACGCGCGCCAGCCAGCAGGCCCAGTCCCCGATAGCCGGCACCTTCGAGTGGTGTGCCCATCAGTCGCTTGTAGGCCGTTTCACTTTGCGCCGCCTGCCCTGTTTGCCTCAAGGCATCGGCTCGCAGGCGTGTGGATTCGGGCGAGACTCCCCAACGCTGCTCAAGCGCGTCGATGTGTGCCAGCGATGCGAACCACAGGCTCTCCCGTTGCATTTGCTCGACGAGCTTCAGGTAGGTCTCCTTCGTATCGACAGAGGTACCCGCCTTGTTGTCGGCCGCGGCGTCGGCAGCCATACGCTGCTGGGCATCGGCACTTGCAGCATATTGATCTTTGGGAGTGGAACAGCCGAGGATCGCAAATGCGGTAAGGCAGATCGCTGCGCGTGCCGCGACGAGGCCATTTGTGCGCCGCGTCCTTTTTGTGAATGGATGAATGTTCATTTGGCTACTGTCCCCAATGAGCGGAAGATGGCGATGAAGCCTGGCCCCGCGGTCACGATGACGAGCGCGGGCAGCAGCGTGCTCACCATGACGCCGGTCATCTTCACGGTGATCTTTCCGATGCGCTCCTTCATTTCCGATCGACGCCGTTCACGCAGCCGCTCACCGAAGATTCGGAGGGGCTCTTGCACGGCGCCCCCATGGCGATCGACCTGTACGAGCAAAGAGACCAGGCCGCGCAGGTCTTCGTTTCCGTGGAGGGTTGCGAGACGATGAAGCGAATGCTCGCGCGTTCGCCCTTGGCTGTATTGACGATTGGCAATCGTCAATTCATAGCCGAGTACATGTAGCACGTGCGAGAAATCGTCGGCCATGATCTGCAGGCTTTGATCGAGGCTCAAGCCCACGCCCTGGAGGAGCTTCAGCAGATCGACGAAGAGTGGGAGTTCGCGCCCGATGCGCTCACGCCTGCCGGAGGCGATGCGGCCAAGCACCCATTTAGGAGCCATGAATCCGAGCACGAAAGCCGCCGCCAGAATCGGGAGAACTGTGCGTTCGGTCAGATGGCTTTTCCAGATGATGTATCCAATCATCGGCAAGAAAAGCGCGAGCAATAGACGGGTGACAAGGAAGACTAATTGCGTCTGCTTGGACGCAAATCCGCATTGATCGATGAGGCGCCGGTCTTCGTCGGCCACGAGGGCTCGACCGATCCGTGAGTCGAGCCAATGAAACGGGAGTTCGATGTCGGCGCGTAGAGACTTACTGGACTCGGCATCGAAGGGCGTCTGGAGATCGATCTGGGCTGTCGTATCCCGTCGAAGAGCACGGCCAATCACCTGGCCACTGCGAGCGCGACGCAACTCCGCCGCGATCAGTGCGCCGGCTGCGATCATCAGGCCCAACGCAAGCAGCGCAAGGCTTATGGTCGCCAACTGATTGGATGTGAAGGTCATGCCAGTTTCGCCAGTCGATACAGGAAGAAGGCGCCCAACAGCTGCAGCCCGGCCGAAGAGAAGATCAGCAAGCGTCCGGTCTCATCGTTCCACATGCTCAAGAAATAATCAGGGTTGACCAGAACTAGAAATGTGCCCACACCCAGTGGAAGAAGACCCAGTATCCAGGCGGAGAGTCGCGTTTCTGCGGACATCGCGACCAGTTCGTGCTCAGCCTGTTCGCGGTCTCGCATGAAGTTGGCGACCCGCTCGAGCAGAAGGTCGGAACGGCCACCGTAACGCACGCCCAGCCCGAGGATGGAGGCCAGTAGGAACATTTCTTCCACGCGCACATTGCTCGCCGTCTGGTGCAGCGCGCGATCGAGATCCACACCGGCGCGGACCAAGGCGGCGGAGCGCTCCATGTGACCGCGCAGCGGGGCCTGTGTCGTCGCAATCGCGAGTTGGAATGCCGCCTGCGTGGAGTTCCCGATGGTGATCAGGCGCACCATGGCGTCAATGTAGGCCGGCAGTTGGCTGATCAGTTGACGGCGAACTTTCTGGAGTCGCAGCCATACCGCGAACACCGAAGCCAGAATGAGCAGAAACAGCACTCCCGCGGCCGCGATCGCTCCCCCAAAGAGTCCCGCCAGCATGCACAGAACGAAAATGCCCATCACAGCCAGCGTGGCGATCTTGTGTGGAATGACGCCAAGCAGCCACTCGGGTAGGACGGTCTCCATCAAACTCTTCCGAGGAACCGCGTCAGCGGCAGTCTCGGTATGGAGCCATGGGTCCGAGGTGACACCGGGAACGAAGCCTTCCGACGGCGCAACATGCAAAGGGATTGGCACGTTCGCCGGAATCGGCGCCGCATCGGCACTGCTCGCCAGAATCTGCTGCTCAAGGTGACGTCCGGTCGCCTGGTGGGACTGCCGATTTCTCGCCCATTGCCAGAGCAACAGGCCACCGGCCGCCAACAGCAGCGCGATGCAGGTCACGATGAGCAGTGCTTCACGCACGGCTTTCTCCGTTCTGCGCACGCGCCATGGACTGGCGGAAGCGGGTGATCTTTGGCGAATGTGGCGCAATACCCAGAGAGATCCACCGATCACGCTCTTCGCCATCCGGCGAAACGATCGGCTCGTAGCGGTAAAGCTCTTGCATCGCCACCACGTTGTCGTTGACACCGGTGACTTCGCTGAGCGAGATGATGCGTCGCTGTCCGTTGGAGAGTCGGCCGATCTGAACGATGAAGTCGATGGCGTTGGCGATCTGGCGGCGCAAACTAACTTCGCTGCCCTGGTAACCGGCGAAACCAGCGAGCATTTCCAGGCGATACAGGCATTCGCGTGGCGAGCTGGCGTGGATGGTGCCCATGGAGCCCTCATGCCCGGTGTTCATTGCCTGCAGCATCTCGATGACTTCGGCACCGCGCACTTCGCCGACGATGATCCGGTCGGGCCGCATGCGCAGGCTGTTGCGCAGCAAGTCGCGGATCGACACCACACCTGTACCGTCGAAGCCGCCGGGTCGGCTTTCGAGTCGCACCACGTGGCTGGTGCTGAGCGAAAGTTCGGCCGTGTCTTCGATGGTGATCACACGCTCGCGCGAAGGAATGAAGCTCGCAAGCGCGTTCAGGAGCGAAGTCTTGCCGGAGCTGGTGCCGCCGCTCACCAACACGTTGCAACGGGCGCGCACTGCAATTTCGAGCAACTGGGCCATGCCAGCGTCGAAGGTGCCGAGCTTCACCATCTCGGCCGGCGTGAGTGGCTCCTTTCGAAACTTGCGGATCGACACCGACAGGCCATCGATGGCCAGGGGCTCGATGATGACGTTGATGCGCCCTCCGTCGGGGAGGCGCGCGTCGACCATGGGGTTCGATTCGTCGAGCCTGCGCCCAAGCGGCGCCAGGATGCGGCGCACGATCCGCATCACATGCTCGGAGTCCGAGAAGCGCAGCGTTTCGCGCTCGAGAATCCCGTGCCGCGACACGTAGACATTCTGGTAGCCGTTGATCAGGATGTCTTCGACGGCGGGATCGTTGAGCAGGTCTTCCAATGGACCGAAACCTGCGAGTTCCTTGGTCAGCGCGTCGGAGATGAGCTGCATCTCGTGGTCGTTGATCGGCACGCGGCGCAGGCGCACGAAACTGTCGACTTCGAGCTCGACGAATTGCTGGATAGACGCCCTCGACCAACGTCCGAACTCCGCACCGAGTTCCTCGATGCGGCTCAGCAGGTGGTCATGCGTCCAGCTCTTGATGTCCTGGAACTGCTGGGAGTTGATGAACGCCTGATCGTCGTCGGCAAATTCGATATCGTTGGACATATGGGCTCAACCTTCGTTTGAACTCTTCCAGAGGCCGGTGATTTGCGACATCAGCGCAGTCCAGCGTGGATCCTTGGGTGGGGGTTGGCCTGTGACGGACATGTATTCCTGATGCAGGGTGCGGGCTAGGCCGCCGACGGCCTGCGCATAGGGGTCATTGCGAGCGGTGCGCACCAGCATTTCGCCGCGACAGCCGGCCGCCAGCAGTTGGGTGCCGCGGTCAGGTAGCACGTGCTGCAGCGGCAGTTCGAGGCGCTCGGCAATGTCCTTGGCCGACAGGCCCACCTGACGGTCGAACTTGTTCACGACCAGCACCAACCGCTCGGTTTCGACGTTACGTGCGCGCAGTTCCTTGAGCATGTTGGCCGTCGACACAATCGCGCCGATGCTCTGGTCGCATACGACCCAGGTGTTCTGCGCTTCGCGAACGGTCTGGGCCATGAAGTCGATGGTCGAGAAGCCGCCCAGGTCGGCGATCTGAAAGTCGAAGAAGTCGGCGAGGCGTCGGATCAGCGAGACGGAGTCGGCATGTGATATTTCACGCACCTGCGCCAGGTTCGTCGGCAGCGGCAGCACGGCTACGCCGCTGGTGTGATGTGCCAGCGCCGTGTGTAGCAGGGTTTGGTCCAGCCGCCGCAGGTTGCGCACGCCATCCACGAAGCTGAAGCTGCTTTGCGCGTTCAGGTACAGCAGGCCATCGCGCGCGGGGAGGCCCAAGTCGAGCAGTGCGACGCCATGGCGTCCGCTGCGGCCCGGCGGCCGTGCAGGCGCTTGCGCCAAGTGATCGTGCAATGTGAGGGCCAGACTCGTGGCCAGCGTGGTGACGCCCAAGCCGGCGCGCGCGCCCAGCAGGGCCAGGGTACTGCCACGCATGCCTCCCGGTAGCGAGCGCCGCTTTTCGAGGAGCGCGCGCAACGTGCTCACGGCCTCGGCGGGCGAGGCCGAGATGTCGATGAAGTCGTCTACGCCGGTGCGAAGGGCCGCAAGCATCGCTGCGGGCTGCGAAGAAACGCCGGCGGCCAGAACGGGCAAGGTCGGCCAGTCGCGCTTGAGCCGTTGGTGAAGCTCGCTGGCCGCTACGCTTTGTTCGGGCGAAAAGTCGATGAACACTGCCACCGGGCCAAGCAGCGAGATGCGCTCGTCGATCGACTTCGTGTCCTGGCTTAGAACGACGACCGAGCCTTCATGGCTCAGCGCGTCGGTCAGCCAAGTGATGTGGCCGCCGTTGGCTGACGCGAAAAGATATGTTTCGCTGCCTGTTTCCGGGAGGTTGTCGCGAGGTGCGTTCATGGTGTCGCTCTGCGCTGCGGGGTTCGCATGACTTCTATCCATCAGCGAGAGAAGCCCGGCACCGCCGTGTTGGCCGCACCGCCAAGGAAGTGCGAGCGCCACACGGCGCCGTCGCGTTGTTCGGCGCCGCCGGGGAGATAGGGCGTCAGATCAGTGTTGCGCGCAATGGGCTTGACCAGATGGGGTGTGACGAGGATCACCAGCTCCTTCTCGTTCATCTGGTACTTGTTCTGACGGAAGAAGGTGCCCAGGATCGGGAGGTCGCCGAGTAGCGGGACCTTGTCGACGTTCGAAGTCGTGGTGCGGCTGACGAGTCCGCCGATGATGAAGCTTTCTCCGTCGCCCAGTTCCACCGTGGTGTCGGCGCGTCGGGTGGTGATCGCGGGCACGGCAACGCCTCCGATGCTGAGCGAGTTGGTGTAGTCGAGATCGCTGGCTTCCGGTGCCACCTTGAGCACGATGCGGTCGTTGGACAGCACAGTAGGCGTCAAGGTCAAGCCAATGCCGAAAGGCTTGTATTCGATGCTCGTGGTACCCAACCCCTGGGGGGCGGGCACGGGCAGTTCTCCGCCGGCCAGAAAACTGGCGCTCTGGCCGGACATAGCGACCAGTGTGGGCTCCGCGAGCACACGGGCCATGCCGTTGCCTTCAAGGAAACCGACGTTCAGGCCGACGCCGGCCTTGCCGAAGTTAAACAACAGGCTGAAGGCCTGCGCCAGCGGATTGTGGTAGTCGCCGCTGATAGCGCCGTTTGAAGCGAAGGTGGTACTGCCGAGCGAAGACGGCCCGAAGACCCCGAAGCTGAACCCGTTTGAATTCGCGCGCGTGCTGAAGATGTTCAAGCCGGCTTGCTTGAGCACACTTCGGTTGAACTCCACCACCTTCACCTCGACCTGGACGGTGTTACTGCGAACATTAACGACAGAGCGGTCGATGAGTTCTGCCTTGTCGGGCGCGCTAGCCATTGCTGTATCGCGCGCCTGCTGATGCGCCGCCATGCTGTCCAGTGTTCCGGCAAGGGTGGTGCTCCGGCGCCGCACTTCAATGGCGTAGGTGGTCGCTGCCGCGCTGCCCTTTTCCCAGACCATCAACGTGGTGCGCCCTGCAGCCTTGCCAGTGATGATCAGCCGCGCCGCGGGAGAACTCGGCGCCTTGCGTGTGACCGCGACCGCCGCCACCGCTTCATCGGCGATGGCCATTCGTTCGATGCCCCTGTCGATCAGCAGTTCTTGCTGGGTACCGGCGTTGAGGATCAGCGGTCTCTGAGGCTGTGCGCGCATGGGCTGGGCGTCCGCTGCGTTGGTGGCGAGCGGCCAGGCCGCGGGGGCCAGCACGCACAGGGCGATCAGCGAGAAACGCAGCAGCGACGAAGCATCCGAAGGGTTGCTCAACGGCTTGCTTGGCGTGTAGGGCATGTGTGGCTTCTTTCCTGGATGACGGACGAGGCGACGGGTAGAGCGCCGCACTCAATAACTCATGGTTTCGCTGCGGTCGCCACGAATGACTTCGACTTGAAGACCGCCGCGGGCGATGCCTGGCTGGGGCGTCCGTGTGCCGCCGGAGGTAGCGCGTGCTTCGGTCAAGGCCGGGCGACCAGCGATGGTCTTGCCGCCGGTCACGAGATCCACTGTTGTCAAGCCTGCCTGCGCGCGGTCTAGACCTTCCAGAGGAGCCCGGCGAGGCTCGCCGGGCCGGATCGATGCAGGCTGCAATGCCGACGGGAGATCGGCGAACAGCTTGGAGTCAGGTTCCGCCATATCGTTGGGATTGCGCAGCGCCAGTATCAGTCGACCGGTCGCGTCGCCGATCGTGAGACGGTTCACGTCATCCACGGTTATGGCCAGCACCGCCGTTCGGGCCGTTTCGCTCCGCTGGCCTTGCTGTTGCTGCTTGTCCGCTGTGTTTGAAGGAAGTCCGTCGACGGATGCAGAGCCGAAGGCGAGTACACGTTTGCGGGAGAGAAGCAAGCGAGCCTGGCTGCGGTCTACATCCTTGCCGTCCGACTTCAGCGTGATGAACACGTCGACGAAATCGCCGGGCTGAATCTTGTTGCCGACGCCCATGATTTCGTCCGCCTTGATGGCGACCGCGCGCTCGCCTTCTCCTACGCGGAGGGCGAGGCCTGAAACCAGTTGGTTCTCCATCACGGGCGAGCCCTCGGAAAGATCGAGGACCGGGACGCGGCCGGCGGCCGTTGCCACGTCCTGGAAGGCTCCAGTCGGATTGACGGTGAGGCGCTCGACGCGCAGGGCGTCGGCGGGAATGGTCTGACCTGCAGGCAGTGGTTTGGCTGCGACCACCACGGGATGGGTAAGCGCCTGCTGGCTCTGGGGCTGATTGGATGCCGGTGCCGTCGTCACCGCAGTCCTCGGCGGCGCCTGTCGACCGAGCATCCAAGCATAGCCACCCAGCGCGATGGCCAGAAGAACCAGGATGGCGGCGACGATTTTGGTGAGATTGATCATGGGCGGCGAACTGAAGATGGAAGGCAAGCGTTCATGGAGAAAGAGATGAAGGGCCTGCGAGACGGAGCAGAGTTAGTTGTGGCTAACTCTGTCGGCCCCAAACCATCCACGCCGCGGTGGCCAAGGCGAGGTAGGCCGCGTACGGAATGGAGCGAACCCGGCCAGAGGGTGCGCCGGATTCGGGCGCGCGCGACGGGCCGGCAAGCATCAAAGCGAGTCGCGGAAAAAAGGGCCAGCGCTTGAGGACGAACCAGAGAACGCTGTGGGCGCCGGCGATCAAACTGGCGACGATCCAAATCGACGCCAAAGCTGGCAAACCGACCCACAGCCCCAGGGCGCTGGCGAACTTCACGTCGCCCGCTCCCATGAGGCCGGTGGCGTAGAACAGCAAGAGAACACCAAACCCTGCTCCTGCGCCGAGAAGTGCAGCACGCCAATCGCCTCCAAGAGGCCCCGCTCCCAACGCCAGGGCTGTGAGTGCAAGGGCGGCCCCTGCGAGCACAAGCCAGTTAGGAACGCGGCGCATCCGGAAGTCATGAACGACAACAAGAATCAGCCACAAGAGAAAAGCGATGTTCAAACTCAAAGGGTGCTGGGAAGCTTGCCGGCAATAGCTGCAAACATGTTTGTAAGTGCGAGGCCAATCCCGGTGGTCTTGCTAAATGCGGCTACCAGAACGATAGCCATCAACCCCGCAATAATTCCGTATTCAATTGCGGTAGCACCTTCTTCATCGCGCAGAAAACGAGCAATAGATCCAAGCATGATTTCCCTTTCCAGGAGTGTTAACAAAGACTTGCAGGTCAATGTTATACAGCGTAACTCTGTGTATCAACAGGGAAGTAGCTAGTACTTTTGTCTAGTGGGTACTGAGCGAAAGAGATAAAGCAGGATGGCGGCCAGCCTCCTGCCGGCCGGAATCAGAAACGGCCTGCCCAACCGATTGACAGTTTGGAAACGAATATTTCCCTCTGTACGACACATGTCACCTCCCATAAAGATGGGATGTGTCGTTACGTCGCTGGGAACGCGCGAATGGGAAACGTTACGGGAACAAATGCGTTACGTGTTACGTAGCGCAGGCCCCCAACGGGCCAGATGTAACATCGAAAAAAGGCCTATCTCGTGAGCAAAAAGTCACGAGATTGCGAGGTTGCCTCGCCGCCGGGAGGGCTTCAACCGGGCCTCAGCCCAGGATTTCTTCGTGAAACAGCTTCCAGTCGGTACCCTGGCGTAACCAGTACTGGCGCCGGGAGCGTCCACTCTTTTCGCCTTCGAACACTTCGCCGAAGGTAACAATCATGGTGTCGTCACCGTCCCGCCAGTGGAGGTAAGACATGTCCTTGAGCTGCACGCGCTTGCCCTGCGCGTATTTCACTTCTTCGTCGACAGCCGAAATTCCTTCGGTGGATTTCTTGCTGCTGCGCTGGAAATCGGGCAAATAGAATTTCTTCAATTGCGCTTCATTTCCATTGGCTCGCGCATCTTTCCAGCCATTGATTGCGCCGGTAATCGATTGCGACTCTTTTTCCGCCTGCGGCTGCGAAATCCATTGCAAGCTGCGCGCGGTCACCACCGGGGTGGCGCCAATCTGCACTTTCCGCAAAAGCTGCTTCAGGTCGGGATTGGCCATGACCACGCAGCCGTCGCTCGCCAGCGGCGCCCGGGCGAACTGCTGGGGCGGGGTGCCGTGCAGCCAGATGCCGCCGCCGGTCTTGCCGCGCCGCAGGTCGTATGGGTTGGGGTAGTTGATGGGAAGAGCGCCCGCGCCGTAGAAGTCTTTCAGCGACTTCGGATCGAGGCTGCTGGTGATGTAGTACACGCCCAGCGGAGTGCGCGCATCGCCTTCGGTGGTCTTGTCGGTGCCCGACTTGCCGACCGAGATGTAGTAGTCGGCCGTGAGCTTCAGGCCCTTGTCGGAGTTCTCGAACAGGTACAGCCGCGAGCGCGAGGCGTCGACGGCAATGGCATAGCGGCTGCGGGTGGAGAGCGCCAGGAACTGCGACGGCACGGTGTTGGCCGGCGGCCGTTCGCGCAGGGCCTGCAGGCGGCGCTTCGATTCCTCGTGCAGCTCGGCCATGGCCGGGTTGCCGCGCATCTTCGCGATGCTGGCGGTGTCGGGCAGCGCGTTCGACGGGGGCACCTGCGCCGCGAGCAGGTCGCCGTAGACGAGCTGCGCGAGCTGGAAGTTCGGGTAGTCGCGCACCAGGTCGCGGGCCTTGGCCAGCGCGGGGCGGGCCTGGCCGCGGCCGAACATTTCGTAGACCGCGATCAGGCGTGCCTCGGCGTTGCCGGCTTCCTGGATGGGGGCCGCGTTGGAGGCGGGCTTTCGTGCGGGCCTTGCCGTTGTTGCGCCAGCCGTTCGGGTCTCTGCGGCAACCGCGCCTTTCCTGCTCTTGGGCTGGGCCTTGGCGGAGCGGCTGCCTGCGTGGCTGCCCATTGCGGCCTTGGCCTTGGCGCTGCTGCCTGTCTTGGTGTTGTTCGATGCCAGTGCCGCACCGGGCGCCACGAGCATCAGCGCGGAAGCGGTCGTCAGGGCTGCGAGCAGCTGTCCGCTGCGCAGGCGGAACGGGGGATTCTGAAGCCGGCCGTGCCGGACGATGTCTGCCACTAGCCGCCGACGCTTTCCTTGCGAATTTGCCAATGATTGCCTGAGCGCTGCATGTCCAGCGTCTTGCGGCTCGTGACGTTGAGGTTGTCCGCGCGATAGATCTGGCGGAACTTGGCGGTCGCGGTCTGTCCGTCGACCTTGATCGCGAGGTTCTCGATGTTCACGCTGATGCTCGACTTGCCGACGATGCGGGCGCGGCGGTCTTCTTCCCAGCTCTTGCGGCTCTGGCCGCCTGCGGGCGCGAAGTCGGGGCCGTAGGCCGCGAGGTAGCGCTCCATGTCCTGGCCGGCCCAGGCCGAAGCCCAGGCGCGCACGGCCGATTCGACTTCGGCATTGGACGCGGTGCTGGCCGCAGGCGCCGGTGCGGGCGCTGGCGCCGGCGTTGCCTCGGGCGCCTTGGGCGCGGCGGCCACCGGTGCAGGGGCGGCCGCGACCTTGGCCGGCGGCGGCGCGGCAGGGGCTGGCGCGGGAGCAGGCGCCTTGGCCACGGGTGCCGGTGCCGGCGCTGGCGCCGCCGAAGCGACCACGGCCGTCGGCTTGCCACCCACCGGCGTCGGCGTGAAGAGGGTGCGGATCACCGCCAGCTTGGGCTGCACGGCGGTGTTGTTCTGGTCGAGCTGCAGGGCCTTGCTGTAGGCCTGGCTCGCCAGCCGCGCATACACGTCACCGAGGTTTTCCTGGGCGGTGGCGTAGCTGGGGTTGGTGCGGATCGCGCTTTCGAGCGCGCTGCGCGCCTTGTCGAACTGGTTCTGGCTCGCGTAGATCACCGCGAGGTTGTTGTACGGCTCGGGCAGCTCGGGCGCATCTTGCGTGAGCTGCGTGAAGGCGGAGATGGCCTCTGCGCGCTTGCCGGTGTCGAGCTGGATCACGCCCTTGAGGAAGCGCATCTGCGGGTCGCGCGGCTTGTCCTTGAGGAAGGCGTCGGCCTTTGTCATGGCCTCGTCGAGCTTGCCGGCCTGCATGAGCTTGTCGACTTCCTCGTGCTCGATGGCGGCCAGTGCCGGCAGCACGGCGCCGCAGGTTGCCGCGGCCAGGAACAGGGCGCGAACGGCGGGAGAGAAGCTGAAACGGGCGCGTGGCCGGGGGCTCTTGGGCATTGCGGACAAGACCTCGTAGGGGGTGGGAGATGCGGCAGGCATTGTAAGTGGTGGTTAACCTTCAGACACAGTGATGACGGTCTTTCGAGCTGGCCGCAACACCGGGCTCGCGCAGTACAGTGCGGCCGTGGACCGTCTCCAAAGTATTGAAACCTTCGTTCGCGTCGCGCAGACCCAGAGCTTCGCGGAAGCCGCTCGGCAACTGCGCGTGGCCAACTCGGTCGTCACCACGCGGGTCAAGCAGCTGGAAGAGTTCCTGGGCGCGCCGCTGTTCCACCGCAGCACGCGCGTGGTGCGGCTCAGCGACATGGGCCAGGCTTTTCTGCGCGACTGCACGGAGCTGGTCGTGCGTGCCGAGAGCATCGTCGACCAGATGCGCGAAGCGCGCGGCACGCCCTCGGGCACGCTGCGCGTGCATGCGCTGACGGGCATGGTGCTGGGCCGCTTTGCCTCGCTGCTGCGCGAGTTCCAGACGACCTATCCCGACATCCACCTCGAACTGATCGTGAGCGATGCGGTGGCCGACCCGGTGAAAGCCGGCGTCGACTGCGCGCTGCAGATTTTTCCCGCGGCCTCGCAGGAGCTGGTGTCGCGGCCGCTGTTTCCGGTGCGGCGGGTGCTTTGCGCCACGCCGGCGTACCTCGAGGCGCACGGCATACCCGCCACGCCGCGCGAGCTGCATCGCCACAAGCTGGGCTTGTATTCGGGCTACCCCACGCGCGACCGCTGGACTTTTCACCACCAGGGCGAGCAGACCACCATCTACCTGAACGCCGCGCTGCTGACCAACAGCGTGCATCTGCTGCGCGAATACGCACTGGAGCATGCGGGCATCGTCTGCCTGCCGACGCTGGTGGCGGGCGATGCCATTGCGCGCGGCGAGCTGTGCGTGGTGCTGGCCGAACACCAGCTGTCGTCGTTTTCGCTCAGCGCGGTGTATGCGGGCACCTCGCGCAATGCGCTGAAACTGCGCCTGTTCATCGAGCACATCGCCACCCGCTTCACACGCGTGCCGCCATGGGACGCGGCGCTGATCGAGCGCGGGCTCATCCCGGCGGAACTCATCGAGTTCAGCCGGACCAGCGGCTAGGGCTGGTGCCCGAACGGGGGTAAACCCCAGCGATTATTCGGAAGCGCCGAATAATCCTCTTCCAAACTGATCCCTACCGGCGGCGCCGGTTGACTCCTAGAGTTCGCTCATCACAGGAGACACCCCGCCATGACCGCAACCGCCTACCAAACCCGCTTCGGGTCGCTCAAGCACTTCGAGAAGGGCCACGTCGAACCGATTGACGACGACGTGCGCCACTACGCGTTTTCCAACTGCTTCGAGATCGCGAGCATCAGCAAACCTTACGAGAAGGTCGTGTTCGGCCAGAACCAGATCTACGTGCTGGAGACGCTGCGCGCCGAAGGCACCTCGCCCTGGTACACCTGCGCGCACGACGAGTTCGCGCTCGTGATGGACGGCGATGTCGAAGTGCACCTGGTGCAGCTCGATGCCGCGCAGACGGTGGCCGACAAGGACAAGAACGGCGCCGTGCTGGTCAAGGGCGAACCGCAGGGCAGGAAGATGGGCTGGATGAAGCTCTCTCGCGGCCACCAGGGCCTGCTGCCGAAGAACACCGCCTACCAGTTCCGCAGTGCCGGCGAGCCGGGCGTGATCGTGCTGCAGAGCTGCAAGGGCGATCTCTCGGTGGAGAAGTGGGCCGACATCTGCCAAACCCATTGAACAGGACAGGAGCCACACCATGAACGCACCCGCAGAACTCGCCAAGGTGATCGCGTCGCAGCCCGACGCCACACTGGGCTACAAGGACTTCTCGCTCGGCAGCTTCAGCTTTCACCGCGACGAATACTTCGTGCACATCGGCTGGAAGACCCGCGACGGCCGCCCGATGAGCCACACCATGGACGCCGGCAGCTACCTGCGCGCGCTGATGCGCGACGTGGCCTGGGGCTTCTTCTACGGCTGGGTCAACTTCGACGACGTGTTCGGCACCGTCAACCACTACGAGTCGGTCGACCTGTACGCCGGCAGCTTCAACGGCACGATGAAGGACGCGGGCATCGACCTGCTCGAGAACTTCCCCACGGCGCAGATCCGCGCCACCTTCGAGGCCATGCTCGACGACTGGACCAACGAGGCTTTCGACCCGTTCGCAGCGCCGCAGGAAACCGGCTCGCCCTACGGCCGCAAGAAGGGCAACAACACCGCCAAGATCACGAGGGCGCGCGAACTGGCCAAGCGCTGCGTGGGCCTGAAGGGCGACCTCGACCTGCGCAGCGACGAACGCGGCGCACCGGTCAACCGCGCCTTTGCCGACGTGCCGCAGGGCCAGCCCGAGCTGCACCCCGAGCCCGGCTTCGAGAACGAGGTGCATGCCTTCAATCTCTTCGGCTTCCTGAGCCGTTCGCAGGTTACGTGGAACCCGAGCTTCACCTCGGTGGTGAAGCACAGCTACATGTGCCCGACGACCGAGGAGCACATTCTGCCGATCATCCATGGCAACGACCGCGTCGAGTGGTTCTTCCAGATGACCGACGAGATCCACTGGGACTGCGGCGACAAGAACACCGGCAGGCCGATGGCCCGCGTGATCATGAAGGCCGGCGATATGGCGGCCATGCCTGCGTACTGCCGGCACCAGGGCTTCAGCCCGAAGCGCTCGATGTTGCTGGTTTGGGAGAACGGGTCGCCGAGCCTGGTGTACGAGATCCAGAAGGGCGAGTCGCCCGAGATTCCGGTGCAGTTCTGATGCATTACTCCCTCCCCCTCTGGGGGAGGGCAGGGGTGGGGGCTCTCCGAGCCCGCGCCCTCTTCGAAGAAGCCCCCACCCCAACCCTCCCCCAGCGGGGGAGGGAGAGGAAACCCATGCCTGCCTCCATCATCCGCCACCAGCTCTTCATCGACGGCCGCTTCGTCGACGCCGAGTCCGGCGAGACCCTCGCCACGCTCAACCCGCACGACAACACGCCCATCGCCAACGTCGCGCTCGCCGGCAAGGCCGACGTCGACAAAGCGGTTGCGGCTGCGAAGCGCGCGTTCCCCAAATGGAGTCGCATGGCCGCCGCAGACCGCGGCCGCATCCTGCTGAAACTCGCCGACCTCATCGAGGCCAACGGCGAGGAACTCGCGCGCCTCGAATCGCTCGACACCGGTCACCCGATCCGCGATTCGCGCCGGCTCGACGTGCCGCGCACCGCCGCATGCTTCCGATACTTCGGCGGCATGGCCGACAAGTTCCAGGGCGAGACCATTCCGGTCGAAGAGGGCTTCCTCAACTACACGCTGCGCGAGCCGGTCGGCATCGTCGGCCAGGTGGTGCCGTGGAACTTCCCGCTGATGTTCACGAGCTGGAAGATGGCGCCCGCGCTCGCGGCCGGCAACTGCGTCGTGATGAAGCCGGCGGAGATCACGCCACTCAGTTCGCTGCGCATCGCCGAGCTGATGGCCGAGGCGGGCCTGCCGCCCGGCGTGGTCAACATGCTGCCGGGCCTGGGCAGCGTGGCGGGCCAGTACATCGCCGAACATCCGGAGATCGCGAAGATCGCCTTCACCGGCAGCACCGCCACGGGCCGGCGCATCGTGCAGGCCAGCGCGGGCAACCTGAAGAAGGTGCAGCTCGAACTCGGCGGCAAGGGGCCCAACATCGTGTTCGAGGACGCGAACCTGCAGGCCGCCGTCAATGGCAGCGCCTGGGCCATCTTCCACAACCAGGGGCAGGCCTGCATTGCGGGCTCGCGGCTGATGCTGCACGAGAAGATCGCCGATGCCTTCCTGGAGCAGTTCATTCCGCTCGCCAGGTCCATCCGCCTCGGCAACCCGTTGGACGACGCGACGGAGATGGGGCCGCTCACCAGTGCACAGCATCGCGAGCGCGTGCTGAGCTATGTCGATGTGGCGCAAGGCGAGGGCGGTGAACTGCTCGCGGGCGGCAAATCGCCCGGCGGCGATCTCGCGAAGGGCTGCTACGTCGAGCCGACCGTGATGCGTGCGAAGTCGTACAGGGACCGCGTCGCGCAGGAAGAAGTCTTCGGCCCCTTCGTCACAGTGCTCACCTTCAAGAACGACGAAGAGGCGATGCAGATCGCCAACGGCACCGACTACGGCCTGGGCAGTGGCCTGTGGACCAACAACCTGCAGCGCGCCCACAAGGTGGCGCGCGACCTGCACGCCGGCATGGTCTGGATCAACAGCTACAAGCGCGTGAATCCCGGCTCGCCCTTCGGCGGCGTGGGCCAGAGCGGCTACGGCCGCGAGATGGGGTTCGACGCGATGCGCGAATACACGCAGGTCAAGAGCGTGTGGGTGAACGTCGACGCGCAGATACCGCCGCACTTCGTGCGCTGACCCCGGTCGTTGCGGCAACACAAACACAAGAGACGGAGACAACCATGGCATTCAATCGCAGACAGTTCACACAGGCCACGGCCGCACTGGTCGCCTCGGGCGCAAGCCCGTTGGTGTTCGCGGCCGACACGCTGAAGATCGGCTATGTCTCGCCGCAGACCGGCCCGCTCGCACCTTTCGGCGAGGCCGACAAATGGGTCATCGACCAGATGAAGACCGCCTTCAAGGACGGCATCACGGTCGGCGGCAAGAAGTACGCGGTGCAGATCGTGCTGAAGGACAGCCAGTCGAACCCCAACCGTGCGGGCGAGGTGGCGAACGACCTGATCCTGAAGGACAAGGTGGCGCTGGTGCTCACCGCCGGCACGCCCGAAACCGCCAACCCGGTGAGCGATGCCTGCGAACTCAACGAGGTGCCCTGCATTTCCAGCGTGGTGCCGTGGCAGCCGTGGTTCTTCGGCCGCAAGGGCGATCCGGCCAAGGGCTTCAACTGGACGTACCACATGTTCTGGGGGCTGGAGGACGTCATCGCCAACTTCACCAACGGCTGGAAGACACTCGCCACCAACAAGAAGGTCGGCGGCCTGTTCCCGAACGACGGCGACGGCAACGCATGGGGCGACAAGGAGCTCGGGTTTCCGAAGCCGCTTGCGGCAACGGGCTTCGCGCTCACCGACCCCGGCCGCTTCCAGAACGGCACGCAGGATTTCAGCGCGCAGATCGCGGCCTTCAAGAAGGAGGGTGTCGAGATCGTCACCGGCGTGGTGATTCCACCCGACGCCAAGACCTTCCTCACGCAGGCGCGGCAACAGGGCTTCAAGCCGAAGGTCATCACGCTGGGCAAGGCGCTGCTGTTCCCCGGCGCGATCGAGGCGTTGGGCGACCTGGGCGACGGCCTCTCGACCGAGGTGTGGTGGAGCCCCTCGCATCCGTTCACGTCGAGCCTTACGCAGCAGAGCGCGAAGTCGCTGGCCGATGCCTACGAGGCCGGCACGAAGAAGCAGTGGACGCAGCCCATCGGCTTCGCGCACGCGCTGTTCGAGGTGGCGACGAATGCGCTCGGGCGGGCGAAGTCGCTGAAGGCTGCCGACGTGCGCGACGCGGTTGCGTCGACGTCGATCAACTCGGTGGTCGGTCCGGTGAAGTGGGGCGGGCAGGGGCCGTTCAGGAACGTCAGCAAGACGCCGCTGGTGCTCGGCCAGTGGGGCAAGGGCAGCAAGTACAAGGTGGAGCTGACCATCGTGAACAACGAGGCGGCGACGAACATTCCCACCGGCGGCAAGCTGCGGCTGCTCTGAAGAGCGAATGCAATGACGCTGCTGGCACTGCATGCCGTGAGCAAGTCCTACGGCGCGCTCAAGGTCACCGACGACATCACGCTGTCGGTAACCGAGGGCGAGACGCTGGGCATTCTCGGGCCCAACGGCGCGGGCAAGACCACGCTGTTCAATCTGATCTCGGGCGACGTACGTGTCGACGCGGGGCGCGTGGAGTACGCGGGTCGCGACGTGACACGGCTGAAGCCGCACCAGCGCTGCCATGCGGGCATCGGCCGCAGCTACCAGGTGCCGCAGCCCTTCGGCAACATGAGCGTGTTCGAGAACCTGGTGACCGCCGCCTGCTTCGGTGGGCAGCAGACGGAGCGCGAAGCGTGGCACACCGCACACGAGGTGCTGGATCAGACGGGCCTGATGGCGCATGCGAACAAGCAGGCGGGTGGGCTGACGCTGCTCGACCGCAAGCGGCTGGAACTGGCGCGCGCGCTGGCGACGCGGCCGCGGCTGCTGCTGCTCGACGAGATCGCGGGCGGGATGACGGAGCCCGAGGCCGCGGTGCTGGTCGGCGAGCTCAAGCGCATCAAGGCGCGCGGCGTGACGATGATCTGGATCGAGCATGTGGTGCATGCGCTGCTGTCGCTGGCGGACCGGTTGTTCGTCATCAACTTCGGGCAGAAGCTGGCGGAAGGCGAGCCGCGCGCGGTGATGAACGACCCGGAGGTGCGGCGGGTGTACATGGGGATGGAAGCATGAGCGCGCGGCGCCTTCGAATTGCTCCTTCCCCCTCTGGGGGAAGGTTGGGATGGGGGCACGACAGCGCTACCACTCCAACGCCGCTTGCCCCCACCCCAACCCTCCCCCAGAGGGGGAGGGAGCAAAGACCATGACAGCCCTGCTCGACACCCACGCACTCAAGGCCTTCTACGGCGACGCCCAGGCCCTCTTCGGCATCGACTTCTCGCTGACCCAGGGCGAGCTCGTCGCCATCATCGGCGCCAACGGCGCCGGCAAGTCGACCTTCCTCAAGAGCCTGACGGGCCTCGTGCGTGCGCCCGGTGAGGCGATCCGCTTCAAGGGCGAGCCCATCGGCGGCCTCCCTCCCGGCGACATCGTGCGCCGCGGCCTTGCCATGGTCCCCGAAGGCCGCAGGCTGTTTCCCAGCCTCAGCGTCGAGGAGAACCTGCTCATGGGCGCTACCGCCGCGCGCAAGGGACCGTGGAACCTGCAGCGCTTGTACGCCCTGTTCCCCATCCTCGCCGAAAAGCGCCACCAGCCGGGCACCTCGCTGTCGGGTGGCCAGCAGCAGATGGTCGCGCTCGGCCGCGCGCTCATGAGCAACCCCGAGGTGCTGCTGTGCGACGAGCTCTCGCTCGGGCTCGCGCCCATCGTCATCCGCGAGATCTACGCCGCCATGCCGGCCATCACCGCGGAAGGCATGACCGTCGTGATCGTCGAGCAGGACGTGACCATGGCGCGGCAGGTCTCGCGGCGCATCTACTGCTTCCAGGAAGGTCGCGTGTCGCTCGAAGGCAACTCCGCCGACCTCACGCGCGAGCAGATCTCGCAGGCCTACTTCGGCATGGAGGCTGCCCATGCTTGAGACCCTCGTTCAGGGTGTGCTGCTCGGCGGCCTCTACACGCTCTTCGCGCTGGGCCAGTCGCTGATGTTCGGCGTGATGCGGCTCACCAACACGGCGCAGGGCGACTTCATCATCCTCGGCGCGTTCGCGGTCATCGCGGGCGTGTCGTTGACGGGAGATGTGGCGCCGTGGCTGGTCGCGCTCGCGGTGCTGCCGGTGGCCTTCGGCTTCGGCTACGCGCTGCAGCGCTACGTGCTCAACGGCACGCTGGGGAAGGACCCGCTGCCTTCACTGGTCGTCACCTTCGGTTTGTCGATCGTCATCCAGAACCTGCTGCTCGAACTGTTCTCGGCCGATCCGCGCGCCATTGAGACCGGCGGGCTCAATACGCAGGGCATTGCGCTGGGCGATGCAATGTCGCTGGGCGTGCTGCCGCTGATCGTGCTGGCCATCGCGGTCGCTGCGACGGGGTCGCTGCAGTGGCTGTTCGCGCGCACGGCGCTGGGGCGGTCGTTCCGTGCCGTGTCCGACGACCGCGAGATCGCGGAGCTCATGGGGCTCAATGCGAAGAAGGTCTATGCGCTGGCAACGGCGATTGCCTTCGTGCTCATCGCCATCGCAGGTGCGCTGCAGGGCATGCGCACCACGGTTTCTCCTTCGGACGGCCCGCTGCTGCTGCTCTTCGCATTCGAGGCCGTGATCATCGGCGGCATGGGCTCCTTCTGGGGCACGCTGGCGGGCGCGATGATCCTCGGCGTCACGCAGCAGATCGGCTTCCGGCTCGATCCGGGCTGGGGCATCTGGTTCGGGCACATCGTGTTCCTGATCGTGCTGGTGCTGCGGCCGCAAGGCCTTTTCCCCAAGACACGTGGATGAAGCAGATGACGAACATGCCCCCACCCCTCATTGCCGTCGAGCGCGCCACCGCCGCGAGCCGAGCCGCACTCTTCGCCGGCATCGCCCTCGTGCTCGTCGCCGCCAGCCTGCCGTGGTGGGGCGAGTCGAGCTGGATGCGCGAGTTCGTCGAGATCGCCTGCTACTTCATCTTCGCGATGATGTGGAACCTGCTCGCGGGCTACGGCGGCATGGTGAGCATCGGGCAGCAGGCCTTCTTCGGTTTCGGCGGCTACGTGATGCTGATGCTCGGCAACTTCGCGGGCGTCAATCCTTTCGTGGCGATACCGCTGGGGGCGCTGGCGGCGGGGCTTGTGGCGATACCGGTGTCCTTCGTCGCGTTCCGGCTTTCGGGCGGCTACTTCGCCATCGGCACCTGGGTCATCGCGGAGGTGTTCCGGTTGAGCTTCGCCAACGTGTCGGCAGTGGGCGGCGGCTCGGGCACCACGCTGACCGCGCTGCGCGGCATCGACAAGGCGACACGCGAAAGCACCACCTACTGGATGGCGCTGGCCTGCGTGGTTGCGGCGGTCGCGCTGGTGTATCTGTTCCTGCGCAGCAAGCGCGGGCTGGCGCTGCTGGCGATCCGCGACAACGAAGTGGCGGCCGAGTCGCAGGGCATTCCGGTCGCGCGCATGAAGCTCGCGGTGTACGTGGTCGCGGCCTTCGGCGCGGGCCTCGCGGGGGCGCTGTACTTCGTGGGCAACCTGCGCATCAGCCCCGATGCCGCCTTCAGCGTCAACTGGACCGCCTTCGCCATCTTCATGGTGGTGATCGGCGGCATCGGCCGCATCGAAGGGCCGCTGGTGGGAGCGCTCATCTTCTGGGCGCTCAACAAGTTCCTGAGCGACTACGGCACGTGGTATCTGCTCGGACTCGGCCTGATGGCCATTCTCGTCACTCTGTTCTTCAAGCAGGGACTCTGGGGCTACGCGCAGCAGCGCTGGGGCTGGTCGCTGTTTCCCACGCAGCGCAAGTTGCTGCACGCGCCCGGCAAGCCCGCGCGATAGACGCCATCCGATGTGAAAACCCCAGCGGCGGGTCCGTTGGGACTTGCGCAACACAGCCCGGTCCTGTAACGTGTTGTAAGTGCGATGGTCAGCTGGCGTTCAGCCGGCGTTCCGCATTTCCTGGTTTTCACTCTCTCTGGAGTCACCTTGACAATCACCAAACGCCGCTTGCTCGAAGGCGGCGCGGCAGCCGTTGCCGCCTCGCTCTTCGCGAAAGCTTCGTGGGCCCAACGCACCGCTCCCGCCGGCGAAGCCGCCTGGCCGACCAAGCCCGTGCACATCCTCGTGGGCTTTCCCGCCGGCGCCTCGCCCGACCTCGCGGCCCGTGCCATCGCCGAACCCCTGTCGAAGATCCTGCGCCAGCCGGTGGTGGTCGAGAACAAGCCCGGCGCCAGCGGCAACACCGTGGCCGACCTGGTGGCCAAGGCCACCGACGACCACACCGTCGGCGCGCTGATCAACGGCAACCTCACCATCGCGAAGCTGCTCAATCCGTCGCTGCCTTTCGACCCCGAGAAAGACTTCGCGCCGATCGGCCTCATCGGCACCGCGCCGCTGGTGCTCGTGGTGTCGGGCAGCGCCTCGGGCAAGACCGCGGCCGAACAACTGCTGTGGGTGCGCAACCTCGGCACCAGCGCCAGGTACGGCACGCCGGGCGTGGGCACGGTGGGCCACCTGGGTATGGAGCTGCTGAAGAGCCGCGCCGCCATCACGGCGCAGCACAAGCCCTACACCGGCAATCCGCAGGTCATTGCGGGCCTGCTGGCCAACGAGATCCAGCTGGCGCTGCTGCCGCCGGGCCTGGCCTTGCCGCACATCAAGTCGGGCAAGGTGAAGGCCATCGGCGTGACCTCGCCCGAGCGCAGTCCGCTGGCCGGCGAACTGCCCAGCATCCGCGACGCCGACGTGCGCGGCGCCGACCTCGAGATCTGGACCGCGCTGGCCGCGCCCGCCGGCATGAAGCCCGCGGCCGTCACCAAGCTCAACGCGGCGCTGGTCGAGGTGATCAGTTCGCCCGATGTGAGCCAGGCCTTGCTCAAGACCGGCTGGCAGGCGCAGCCCGGTTCGCCCGACACACTGGCCAAGCGCATGCGCGCCGACACCACGCGCCTGGGCGGCGTGATCATCATGAAGGGCATTCACTCCGAGGGCTGAACTCGCCCCCAGGCTTCGCGCACTTCGTGTCGCTTCTCCTACCCCCTACCGGGGGCAAGCAACACCAGCGGCCCGGCGAAGCCGGTTCCGCGGTGTTCCTGGAAAGGGCCAACGGCTGCGTGCGGTTGCCTAAAGAAGCTGCGAGACTTTCTTCGCGGCATCGACCAGGGCCGGCAGCATCGTCTCCTGCATCACCTTCGCGCTGGTGCGGTTCGCCTGCCCGCTGATGTTGAGCGCGGCCACCATGCGGCCGTGCCGGTCGACGATAGGGGCGGCCACCGAGATCAGGCCTTCTTCCAGTTCCTGGTTCACCAGGCACCACTGCTGCTTGCGCGCCTGCGCCACCTTGGCCATGAGCACGTCGATGTCGGTCACCGTGTGCTTGGTCAGCGCCTGGATGTCGGAGGCTTCGAGCCGTGCGCGCACCTCGTCGTCTTCCAGGTCGGCCAGCAGCAGCCGGCCCAGCGACGTGCAGTAGGCCGGCAGGCGCGAGCCCACGCCCAGGCTGATGCGCATGATCTTCTGCGTGGGCACGCGCAGCACGTAGATGATGTCCGTCGCATCGAGCACGGCGGCCGAGCATGACTCCTGCACCTGCTGCACCAGCGCTTCCATCACCGGCTCGGCGCGGTTCCAGATCGGCATCGACGACAGGTACGCGAAGCCGAGGTCGAGGATGCGCGGCGTGAGCGTGAAGAGCTTGCCGTCCGTCACCACATAGCCCAGCGTCTGCAGCGTGAGCAGGATGCGCCGCGCGCCCGCGCGCGTGAGCCCGCTGCCGGCCGCCACCTCGCTGAGCGTCTGGTGCGGCGCTTTCGCGCTGAACGAACGGATCACCTGCAGCCCCCGCGCAAAAGACTGGACGTAGCTGTCGCCGGGCGCGGGTGTGTCGGTTTGTGCGGGGTGGGTTGCCATGGTGGTCGATCCTCTTTAGAATTCATTATACGAACAAATGTTCTTTAGACGAACAAATCGGCGGTTCGCAGAATCGATCGGCGTGTTCAGGTGGTTCGGTTTCTTTCCTCACTCCCGGAGACAAGCTTCATGATCAACAAGATCGCGCGCTCGGTCGCCGATGCCCTGGCAGGCATCCAAGACGGCGCCACGGTTCTCATCGGCGGTTTCGGCACCGCCGGCATTCCCAACGAACTCATCGAGGGCCTCGTCGAACAGGGCGCCAAGGACCTCACCGTCGTCAACAACAACGCCGGCAACGGCGAGACCGGCCTCGCGGCGCTGCTCAAGGCCGGACGCGTGCGCAAGATCATCTGCAGCTTCCCGCGCCAGGCCGACAGCCAGGTGTTCGACGGGCTCTACCGCAGCGGCAAGCTCGAACTCGAGCTCGTGCCCCAGGGCAACCTTGCCGAGCGCATCCGCGCCGCGGGCGCCGGCATCGGCGCCTTCTTCTGCCCCACCGGCTACGGCACGCAACTCGCCGGCAACCGCGAAACCCGCGAGATCGACGGCGTGCAGTACGTGCTCGAGTACCCCATACACGGCGACGTGGCGCTCATCAAGGCCGAGCGCGGCGACCGCTGGGGCAACCTGGTCTACCGCAAGGCCGCGCGCAACTTCGGCCCGGTGATGGCCATGGCCTCGACGAAGACTATCGCCACCGTGCACGACATCGCCGAACTCGGCACCCTCGACCCGGAGACCATCGTGACCCCGGGCATCTTCGTGCACCAGGTGGTGCGCATCGAACGCGTGGCCACGCAGGCCGGCGGCTTCAAGAAGGCAGCATGACCATGAGCTACACACGTCGCACCAAGGACCAGCTCGCAGCGCGAGTGGCACAAGACATCTTCGACGGCGCCGTCGTCAACCTCGGCATCGGCCAGCCCACGCTGGTGGCCAACCACCTGCCCGAGGGCCGCGAGGTCATCCTGCAGAGCGAGAACGGCATCCTCGGCATGGGCCCCGCGCCCGAGGCCGGCGAGGAAGACTACGACCTCATCAACGCCGGCAAGCAGCCCGTCACGCTGCTGCCGGGCGGCTCGTTCTTCCACCACTCCGACAGCTTCGCGATGATGCGCGGCGGCCACCTCGACATCTGCGTGCTCGGCGCGTTCCAGGTGTCGGCCACCGGCGACCTCGCCAACTGGCACACCGGCGAGAAAGACGCCATTCCCGCGGTGGGTGGCGCGATGGACCTGGCTATCGGCGCCAAGCAGACCTGGGTCATGATGGACCTGCTCACGAAGCAGGGCGCGAGCAAGCTGGTGAAGGAGTGCACCTATCCGCTGACCGGCATCGGCTGCGTCAAGCGCGTGTACTCCGACCTGGCCACGCTCGAATGCACGCCCGAGGGCCTGAAGCTCGTCGACCTGGTCGATGGCCTGAGCCGCGAGGAACTCGAGAAGCTCGTGGGTTTGCCGATCGCCGCGTAAGGCGGACTTCCGGTACCCGAATCAACATCCTTCCAAAAGAGACAGACCATGACCAACCAAGCCTTCATCTGCGACGCAGTCCGCACCCCCTTCGGCCGCTACGGCGGCTCGCTCAGCAGCGTGCGTGCCGACGACCTCGGCGCCGTGCCCCTGCGCGCGCTGATGGAACGCAACAAGAACGTCGACTGGCAAGCCGTGAGCGACGTGCTCTACGGTTGCGCCAACCAGGCTGGCGAAGACAACCGCAACGTTGCGCGCATGTCGGCGCTGCTCGCGGGCCTGCCGCTCGAAATCGGCGGCGGCACCATCAACCGCCTGTGCGGCTCGGGCCTCGATGCCGTGGGCACGGCGGCACGCGCCATCCGCGCCGGTGAAGCCGGCCTGATGATCGCCGGTGGCGTCGAAAGCATGAGCCGCGCGCCCTTCGTCATGCCCAAGGCCGAGAGCGCCTTCAGCCGCAACAACGCGGTGTACGACACCACCATCGGCTGGCGCTTCGTCAACAAGCTCATGAAGGCGCAGTACGGCGTCGACTCCATGCCCGAGACGGCCGAGAACGTGGCCACCGATTACAAGATCGAGCGCGAGGCGCAGGACCTGATGGCGCTGAACTCGCAGCTGCGCGCTGTGGCCTCGCAGAAATCGGGCTTCTTCGACGCCGAAATCGTGCCCGTGACCGTGCCGCAGAAGAAGGGCGACGCGATCATCGTCAACAAGGACGAGCATCCGCGCGAGACCAGCCTCGAATCGCTCGCCAAGCTCAAGGGTGTGGTGCGCCCCGACGGCACCGTCACCGCCGGCAACGCCAGCGGCGTGAACGACGGCGCCTGCGCGCTGCTGCTGGCCGACGAAGCCAGTGCCGCCAAGCACGGCCTCACGCCGCGCGCCCGCGTGGTCGGCATGGCCACTGCCGGCGTTGCGCCGCGCGTCATGGGCATCGGCCCCGCGCCGGCCACGCAGAAGGTGCTGGCGCTGACCGGCCTCACGCTCGACCAGATCGACGTCATCGAACTCAACGAAGCTTTTGCTGCACAAGGCCTTGCCGTGCTGCGCCTGCTGGGCCTGAAGGACGACGACGCGCGCGTCAACATCAACGGCGGTGCGATCGCGCTGGGCCATCCGCTCGGCGCCAGCGGTGCGCGCCTGGCCACCACTGCGGTCAACCAGCTGCACAAGGGCGGCGGCCGCTATGCGCTGTGCACGATGTGCATCGGCGTGGGGCAGGGCATTGCGGTGATTCTCGAACGCGTCTGATGGGTCTCGCTCGACGCGAGCTGCTGCTGGGGCTGCTGGCAGCAGCGGGCCAGCCCGCGCATGCGCAGCAGGCCGCCGGCAAGCCGATCCGCATCGTCGTGCCTTTCGCGGCCGGCGGCGGCAACGACGTGTTCGCACGCCAGATGGCCAAGGGCCTGGGCGAGGTGCGCAAGTCGGGCGTCATCGTCGACAACAAGCCCGGCGCGGGCGGCAACCTCGGCACCGAGCAGGTGGCGCGCAGCACGCCCGACGGCAGCACGCTGCTGCTGGGCCACACGGGCACCGTGTCGATCAACCCGGCGCTGTACAAGGGCCTGAAGTTCGACGCCCGCAAGGACCTGCTGCCCGTGGCCATGTTCGCGTCGTCCGCGCTCGTGCTCGTGGTGCCCGCGTCCTCGAAGGTGCGCACCGTGGGCGACCTCGTCGACGAGGCGAAGGCGCGTGCCGGCCTGCTCGACTACGCATCGAGCGGCAGCGGCACTGGCGGCCACCTCACCGGCGAACTCTTCGCGCAGCGCACTGGCACGAAGATCAATCACATCCCCTACAAGGGCACCAACCCCGCGCTCACCGACCTCGCGGGCGGCCAGGTGCAGATGATGTTCAGCGTCATCCCGCCTGCGCTCGCGCTGGTCAAGGGCGGGCGGTTGCGCGCCATTGCCGTCACCAGCGCCCAGCGCCTGCCGTCGCTGCCCGACGTGCCCACCGTGGCCGAGTCGGGCCTGCGCGAACTCGCGGGTTTCGAGAGCACGCTCACCTACGGCATCCTCGCGCCGCGCGGCACGCCCGACGCGTTCGTGAAGACACTGTCGGCGCAGATGCTGCAGGTGGCGGGGGAGAAGGAATTCCAGTCGCGGCTGGATGTGGAAGGTGCCGTGCCCTTGCTGGGCGGGCCTCCCGACTATGCAGCGCTCATTTCGCGGGAGAGCGAGAAGTGGGCGCGGATCGTCAAGAGTTCGGGCGCGGTGGCGGAGTAGCCGCGAAAGCCGACAGGGAATTGCCGGAAGAGGTGCCCTAGCGCACATCGGGCAGGCCCGGAGAGTTTTAAAACCAAGAGAACCGAAACAAGAGGATCAGAGAATGAAGAAGACAAACGCAACACGCCGCAACGTCGCCCTGGCCGCACTCGCGCTGGCCACGGCCGCGCTGGTGCCCACCACCGCATCGGCGCAGCAACCCGCCTTTCCGACCAAGCCCGTGCGCATCATCACGCCGTTCCCGGTCGGCGGTGGCCCCGACGGTGTGGCTCGCCTCGTGGCCGACAAGCTCTCGCGCGCCTGGGGCCAGCCGGTGGTGGTCGAGAACCGCCCGGGCGGCAACGGCTTCATCGCCATCGATGCCTTCAAGCGCGGCGCCAAGGACGGCCACGACATCATCGTGCTCGACAACGTGCACCTGGCCGCGTACCCGGCGCTGTTCAAGAAGCTGCCCTACGACGCGTCCAAGGACTTCGATGCACTGCTGCCGCTGTTCAAGACCTACTTCTTCTTCACCGTCGCCACCAACAGCAAGTACAAGAAGGTGGGTGACCTGATCGCCGACGCGAAGGCCAACCCCGGCAAGCTCGACTACGGCTCTTGGTCGGTGGGCAACCCGGTGCACCTGGGCTCGGAGCTGTTCGAGTCGGCCACCGGCACGCAGATGGAGCACGTGATCTACAAGGAGACCACGCAGCTGTACACGTCGGTCGCCACCGGCGAGCTGGCCTTTGCATTGGGCAGCAGCGCCACCGCCGGCCCGTTGCAGCGCGCCAACAAGCTGCGCTTCCTGGCAGCCGCCGCGCCCCAGCGCGTGGCCGCCTTCCCCGACGTGCCGACCGTGGGCGAGTCGGGCGGCCCGAAGGGCTTCGAGGTGATCGGCTGGAACGCCATCGCCGTGCCGAAGGGCCTGCCCGCCTCGGTGACCGACAAGATCAAGCGCGACATCGAGAAGGGCCTGGCCGAACCCGACGTGCTGGAGAAGTTCAAGAGCTTCGGCTACGAGCCCTTCCCGACCACGCGCCCGCAGTTCGACCAGTTTGTGGCGACCGAGACCAAGCGCTTCACGGACGTGATCCGCAAGGCGAACGTGTCGCTGGACTGATCGCGCTCAGCGCAGCATCCGCAACGAACTAGGCACCCGCGAGGGTGCCTTTTCTTTTGGGGCGTGTCGTGCGTTCAGGTGTGCCGTCCGGCGCGCGGGCTCGGCCTGGTGCAGATAGCCGGTGAAGGTATCGGGCGGCGACGATCCCGTGAGCCGGGTCATGATCTGGCCGACCTCGCCCCGGTGATAGCCGCCATGGGCCACCACGTGGCCCAGCATCTCCTCGCGCGACATGCGGCCCGGGCTGCCGTCGGTGAATGTGAACTCGATGCTTTCCGCAAGCTCCTCTGGACTCAGGCGCGCGACGTAGTCGACGTACCAGCGGTCCGTTTCCCTGACCGATTCGGCCAGCGCTTCCAGGGCTGGCGGCTCGCGCGAGCCTGTCGCCGTGTATGCGTGCGCCTTGCGCTGGAGATTCGCAACGAAGATGCGGTCGACGATGCAGGCGTGGTTGAACACGCGCATCGCGCAGCGGTACTCGTCGGCCGGGCCCTTCGCGGCCAGGTCTGCGAGACCTGCCAGGAGCCCTTCGTCGGCCCAGGCCTTGTACCGGAACAGCGAAGCCAGAAGCGTCTGCGTACTCATCACAATCTCCCCTTGAACGGTTGAATGCACGCGTTGCGTGCGGTCCTATTCTTGAATGGAGCCTCGAACTTGGGTACTCGCATTCCCCCACAGCGCCGGACCATGCGCAAAGCACCGCGCCAGCAGCGTTCGCGCGTCACGGTGGACGCGATCGTCGAGGCCGCGACTCGCGTTCTGGCGCGCCGCGGATGGGACCGGTTCACCACCAACGAGATCGCGGCGGTGGCCGGTGTCAGCGTCGGCTCGCTCTATCAGTACTTCCCGGACAAGCTGGCCATCGCCGAGGCGATCCGGCAGCGCCACCTCGACGAAGTGCTCGTGGCGCTGTCCGGCGCCGACGATGAAGGCGAGCAAGAGGGCGATGCAGTGGCCATGCTGCCGCGCCGGGTGGAGCGCTTCGTCGATGGCGTCATCGCAGCCCACTCGGTCGACCAGGCGCTGCACCGCGTGCTGATGGGCGAGGTGCCGCTCGCCGCGCGTTCGAGCTACCCCGAGTTCGAGGCGCAATACCAGCGGCGCTACCGGGCCCTTGTCGCCGAAAGCCAGGGACCGGGAGAAAGCGCCGATACCGAGGTCGCGGCCCGCATGCTCTCGTCCGCGGTCGAAGGGGCGGTTCATGCAGCAGCACGGCGTGGTGACCTGGAGACTCCCGCGATGAAGACCGAACTCGTCAGGCTGGTTCTCGCCTACCTGAGCGACCGCCAGTGCGCGGGCCGAGGCTCCATCGGCATGCGGGTTGCCGGTGTGGACACAGCCTCGGACCCTGACCACAATGCCCCGGCCCCGCGCCTTCGCGGGTGTTGAAAGGTCGTCGCTATGAAAAATATGCTTGTGCCGGTTTGCCTGGCCCTGGCTCAGATGATGGTCGTGCAGGTGGCGTCCGCCCAGTCTTCCGGCGAAGCCGACCCGGCGCAGGGCAAGGCGCGGCCCACGGCGCCCACCACCAAGGCGGAACGCGCCGAGGCCCGCAAGGAACGCCGCGCGGACGGCGCCGCCGCCGCACGCGGACCGCAGATGCAGGAAGGCGAGGTCCGCCCGACGACCGCGCCGAAGATGTCGAGGGAAGAGCGCCGCGCCGCGGCGGCCAAGCGTCGCGCGGCGAACCGCGAAGCGATGAAGGCGGGTCAGCTCTCGCGCGGCGGCAGCAACGACGCGCCGGAAAAGCAGAAGAAGCCCTGAAGCTGAGCGGGTGCCTGGCCGGGCCGTCAGGCCCAGGCCTTGGCCGAGCGCCGCTGCAGAAGCGCCAGCATCCGCGCCTCCTCCGCGTCCCGCAGGCTCTTGGCGGCGCGCCTGGCGGAGTACGACACGTAGAGCGTGTCGATCGCCTTCTCCCAGCATTGGGCCGTCTGGTGGATGCAGTCGGCACTCCCCGGCTCGGCCGGCACGGCGTATCCGGCCTTGCGGAGGATGTTGGCTTTGTGTTGGGTGCTGAGCATGTGGGCCCCCGTCGGTAGTTCAGGAGCACGATAGCCCCAATGCACAATATTTACTATTGGCTACAAGGCGTATCTGGATGTTGGGAAAAACCGTCCTGACGGAGGTTTTTTCGCCGAAGACTAAGCCATAAGGCTTAGGCTGTGTCTCTCGATTGCCACACCAGGGTGGCGGCGGCCAGGTCTTCCAACGCGCTTCCGACGGCCTTGAACACGGTGCGTTCCTCGCCGCCGGAGCGGCCCGGGCGCTCTGTGCGGCAAAGGGCGGCGAGGGTGCCGCCGACGTCTTCCGCCCGCAGCGTGCCGGCCGCCATCGCATCGAGCAGGTCGCCGGCTTTCTGCAGCGCCTCGTCGGTGTCGACGAAGGTGCGGGCCCCCGCGAAGCACTGCGCATCGGCCTCGCGCATGGCCGGCGTGAAACTGCCGATCAGGTCCAGGTGCGAGCCCGGTGCCAGCCATTCGCCGCGCACCAATGGCGCGGTGGCCAGCGTGGCGCAACTCACGATGTCGGCCTGGCGCACAGCCGCTTCCAGGTCGGTGGCGGCTTGCGCGTTCCAGCCCTCGGCGCGCCACTGCGCGGCCAGCGTCTCGGCGCCTTCGGCCCGGTGGTTCCACACCCACAGCTCATCGATGGGCCGCACGCTCGCATGCGCGGCAGGAAGCATGCGCGCGATGCGGCCTGTGCCCAGCACCAGCAACCGGCGCGCATCCCGGCGGGCCAGGAACGACGCGCCAAGCGCCGAGGCGGCCGCCGTGCGGCGCGCGGTGATCTCGTTGCCGTCCATCATCGCCAGCGGCACGCCGGTGTGCGCGTCGTACAGCACATAGGTCGCATGCAGGCCGGGCAGGCCGCGCGCGCTGTTGCCCGGAAAGATGTTGATGGTCTTGATGCCCAGGAAGCCCGCATCGCTCCACGCCGGCATGATGAGCACCGTGCCCTTGTTCCCGCCGCTCGAGGCGGTCTCGATGCCGTGCACATGGCGCGGCGGCACCTGCGCCCCGGCAACGAAGGCCGCGTGCAGCGCGGGCACCAGCCGCTCGAAGTCCAGGGGTGCGCGGGTGGCGGCTTCGTCGAAGTGCTTCATGGCGGTTGTCATTGCTGCAGCGGATGTTGCGCGGCCTCGAAGAATGCGGTCAGCGCCTTCCGGTAGGCGGCACCGTAGCGCAGGGCCGTCATCGGTTCGAGGTGGCTGGCGCCCGGTACTTCGATCAGCCGGCGGGGCTCGCGCGCATCGGCCAGCAGGCGCTTCGAATGCGCGAGCGGAATCACCTGGTCGGCCGTGCCGTGGATCAGCAGCAGCGGAACGGGCGACACCGCCGCCACGTACTTCGATGCCGCGTACTCGTCGCTCACGAGCAAGCCGGCGCCCCAGAGCTTTTCGTTGGCAATCGACGAATAGGAATAGAAGGTCGACTCGACGGCCACCGCTTTCACGCCCGCCCTGTTGCCCGAGCCCATCACTGCGATCGCGTTGGTGCCGCCCAGGCTCTGCCCGAACAGAAACAGCCGCTCGGGGTCGAGGTCGCCGCGCGAGCGCACATAGTTCAGCGCGGCGTGGGAGTCCTCGAACACACCCTTGGGCTCGGGCTTGCCTTCGGACTGGCCGTAGCCGCGATAGTCGAACACGAACACGTTGTAGTCCTGCTTCGGCAGCCAGGCCACGAAGCGCCAGTGCGTGCTCATGTTCTGCGCATTGCCATGGAAGTGCACCACCGTGCCCTTGGCTTCCTTTGGGTTCTGGCGGTTCTCCGCGGGCAGGAACCAGCCGCTCAGGCGCGTGCCGTCGGCACTGGCGAACTGCACGCTCTCGTAGCGCAGGCCCAGCACGTCGGGTGTTTCGTAGCGCACGCTGTCGGGGTAATAGAACAGCGATTGGACGCAGCCCGCCAGCATGAGCGGCAGCGCACACAGCGCCAGCCTCTTGCACCATCGGCGGACCGAGTGGTTCGTCATGACTGTTTGCCCGAGGCGGTCGCTCGATTTTCTGCAAGCATGTTGCAGAAGAGGGCACCCTGCTCGATGGCGTCGTCGAGCGCGACGTGCGTGTGCGGCAGCTTGTCGAACCAGCGGCGCGGCATCGCGCGCTTGGTGCTCTCGCGGTAGTCGAGCCCAAGCATGGCCATCGCGAACGACTTGACGTCGAGCGCCGAGTGGCTGAACGGGCTCTCGCCGGCGAAGCGCATCAGGTACCAGTAGACGAACAGGAAGTCGAAGCCCGCCGGGTAGGCGACGAACACCGGCCGCGCCGGCAGGCCCTTGAGCCAGCTCACGTAGTTCTTCATGGCGTGGGCCGGGTCCTGCAGTTCGGTGCGACAGGCGGCCCATGCATCGGGCTGGGTCTTCCACCACGCGGCAGTCTTCGGATCGGCCTCGGCGCCCGGCAGGGTGTGCAGGTTCGCGCTGAAGGTGGATATGAGCTGCTTGTCGGCCGTGTAGGCGGCCGAGCCGAAGCTGAGCATCGAGTTCGGCCCGGGGATGGGGCCGTCGGATTCGATGTCCGTGCTTATGTAGATTTCTGACATTGGGCGCTAGTCGATTTCAAGGATGGACCCCACCGAGCGTTCGAGTTCCTCGATCAGCTCCGGGTCCATGTACTTGTAGTCGTCGGGAATGTCGAGCACGTGGATCGGCTTGCCTTCGAGCATCCGCGTGAACTCGGCCACCAGCCGCGACTTGTGTTTTTCTTCCATCACGAGGATGACGTCGGCCCATTCGATGTCGTCGACGGAAACTGTATGCCGCGCATTCGGACTGGTGCCGGCGGAGCGCGCGGAGATCAGCGGGTGCTTGCGCCAGATGCGTTCTGCGGTCGGGCTGCGCCACTGGTTGCGGCTGCAGATGAAGAGGACGTTGCGCATGGGTGCCGGTGCTTTGGGCAGTCGGAAGACGTGCATGTCCTGCCAGCGCCCCGACGAGTTTTCGATCAGCGTGACTTCGGTGCAGTTCGCATGCGCGGCGCCCGATGCGAGAAGGCGCGCCTCCAATTCGGCAACCGCCGCGTCCGCATCGAGCGCGTTGCCGTGCGCCACCGACAGATGCGGAATGACACCTTCGTGCTCGCCGCCATACGGCGGGAAATCGAGAAATGCATGCGCGAGCGCCAGTGTCATTTCGATGAAGGGGGCGGCCGGTTCCGGTGCGAGGTATGCGGTTTCGGGAAAGCGCCCGACCTTGCCCAGGGAGAAGGCAAACGAAGGCGTCCGATTCAGAGCCTGCCGCGCGTGCTCCAGCACTTCGGGTGTGATCAGCGCAGGGTCCATGAAAGGAACGAGCACCGTGACGTGCGCCGGCACACCCAGTGCGACGGTCGCGTCGTAGCGGCGGCGCAAGTCCTCGACGAGAGGCTCGGCGGCGGGGACTTTCACGGCGAATGCAGAGATGGCCATCGCGGCGGAGGATAGCTCAGGCGTCGGCGATCCGGCCCCACTCGAGCCCGTGCTTGGCGAGGTACTTGCGCAGCCTGTCCGCGTCGTTCACCACGCTGCGCTGCGCGCGTGAGGCCTGGAACAGCTGGCGGCCCGCATCCGACAGGCTGCGCGACTGCCGGCACACGTGCATCACTGCCTCGAGCTGGAGCCGATCGAACAGGTCGAGCGCCGCCGCGCGTTCCTCGCCGAGCAGCGCATCCAGGTCGACGCCGTTGCCCTCGGCCGGTGCGGCGGCACCGGCATGCTTCCACAGCCACCGCAGCCGCGCGATCTCCGCCTCGACCAGTGCCACCGGGATGCGTCCGCCATCGGCCAGCGTCGCCAGCCGTGTCACGCTCGCGGAGAGATCGCGGAAGTTGCCGCTCCAGATCGCCTCGCCGCTCTGCGCAAAGCGCAGATAGGCCGCGCGCGCCTCGGCGTTGAAGCGCACCACGCGATGGTTCTCCGCCGCGTGAAGGGCCAGCAGGTGGTCGACGTTGGGCTCGATGTCTTCGGGCCGCTGCGCGAGGCCCGGCAGGTCGTAGGTCCAGAGGTTGATGCGCGCGAACAGGTCTTCGCGGAAGCGCCCCTCGGCCACGTCGCTGCGCAGGTCGCGGTTGGTGCCGGCGATCAGCTGGAAGTCGCTTTCCACCTCCTTGTCGGCGCCCACGGGGAAGAAGCGCTTCTCCTCGATCGCCTTCAGCAGCATTGCCTGCTCGTCGGGCCCGAGCTCGCCGATCTCGTCGAGGAAGAGAGCGCCCTGGTGCGCGGTGCGCAGCAGGCCCGCGCGGTCGGCCGCGGCGCCGGTGAATGAGCCCTTCTTGTGACCGAACAGTGTCGAGGCCGCGCCGTCGCCGCGCAGCGTCGCGCAGTTCACTTCGACGAACGGCCCAGTCATCTGGTGGCGCGCCTGCTTCAGCTCGAACATGCGCCGCGCCAGGAACGACTTGCCCGCACCGGTGGGCCCGACCAGCAGGATCGGCGCGCGCGAGCGCACGGCCACGCGCTCGATCTCGTCGATCAGCGCATTGAAGCGCGCATTGCGCGTGGCGATCCCGCTCTTCAGGAACGCGACCGCATCGCGCTGCTCGGCATCGAAGCGCCGCGCGATCACGTCGTAGCGCGAGAGGTCGAGATCGATCAGCGTGCACTTGCCGGCCTCGCCTTCGCGCTGCTTCTTCGGCGGCGAGGTCTGCGCCAGCACGCCGGGCACAACGCGCGATTCGGACAGCAGGAACATGCAGATCTGCGCGACGTGCGTGCCGGTGGTGATGTGCGTCCAATACTGCTCGCGCTCGGTGTCGAAGGGGTAGCCGCGCGCCCAGTCGTACAGGCGCGTGTAGACCTCGCCGAAGTCCCACGGGTCCTCGAGATCGATCGGCACGAGATTGACCGTGGTCTCGGGCGACACGGTGGCGATGTCGGCCTTCACCACCTCGGCCAGCGCCTTGTGCCGCAGTGTGTAGAGCAGCTCCATGCGCGCGACGACCATGTCCTCGTGCTGTGCGAGCGAGACCGTGGGGCGCCACTTGTTCCAGCGACCCGCGCCCTGGCCGGCGTCGAGCTGGGTGCCGAGGAAGCCGATGACGACGATGGGTTTCTTCATTAATTGGATAAATAGCTATCCAAAATTATAAGAAATGAATGTGATCCAGAGGCCGGTTTGCCGCGCTCGGATGTTCGAAAGTGGAAAAATTTCAATCAAATCAACAGCTTGAAAGATTGATTCGTCGAGGGCGAGTGCGCTGGCACACCCGTTGCAATAAGGATCACAACTCAAGAAGACAACCGAACAAAAGAACCGAACAAGGAGAAGTCACATGGCCAACCTTCAACTCTTCCAGACGCTGCGCGGTGCCCTGCAACCCGCTGCCGATGTCCGCAACGAAGCCGGTGGCGCCGCCTATGCGCTGTCGCCCAAGCACCGTCTGGCGCAACTCGCGGCCACCGGTTGCCTGAACAACACGTTCTACGCGCAGGCTCAGGATCAGCTCGACGCCGTGCTGGCTCTGGCCCGAGAAGTCGATCCGCTGTTCGTGGCCAAGACGGCCGTGTACGTCCGCCGCGCAGGCCACATGAAGGACATGCCGGCACTGCTGGCCGCCACGCTGGCGGTGCGCGATGTATCGCTGCTGGCCAAGGTGTTTGGCCGCGTGGTCGACAACGGCAAGATGCTGCGCAACTTCGTGCAGATGCTGCGTTCCGGCGCGGCGGGCCGGAAGTCGCTCGGTACACGTCCGAAGAAGCTGGTGCAGCAATGGCTGCTCGAAGCGACCGAAGCGCAACTGCTGAACGCTGCCGTGGGCAACACGCCGTCGCTGGCCGACGTGGTGAAGATGGTTCACCCGAAGCCCGCCGAAGCCTGGCGTGCCGCGTGGTTCGCATGGCTGATCGATCGTCCGTATGCATTGGAGGCGCTGCCTCCGGTCACGCAGGCCTTCGAACGCTTCAAGCGCGATCGTACGCAGGATGTGCCCGACGTGCCCTTCCAGATGCTGACCGCGCTGGAACTGGATACGCAGGCCTGGGCGCAGATCGCGCAGCGTGGTTCGTGGCAGATGGTGCGTCAGAACCTGAACACCTTCGCTCGTCACGGCGTGTTCGCATTGCCCGGCCTCGCCGAAGCGGTGGCCGCCAAGCTGCGCGATCCGCTGGCGGTGGCAAAGGCTCGCGTGCTGCCGTACCAGCTGATGGCCGCTTGGAAGGCCGCCGGTGCCGATGTGCCGCATGTGGTGAAGGAGGCGCTGCAAGACGCGATGGAACTCGCGCTGGCCAATGTGCCGCAGTTCGAGGGCCGCGTGGTGGTGTGTCCGGACGTGTCGGGCTCGATGAGCTCGCCGGTGACGGGTCACCGCGGTTCGGCTACCACGACGGTGCGATGCATCGACGTGGCCGCGCTGGTTGCTGCTGCTGTGCTGCGCCGCAATGCGGATGCGCGTGTGCTGCCTTTCGAGACGAAGGTGGTTTCGCTGCAACTGAATCCTCGCGATTCGGTGATGACCAACGCGGCCAAGCTGGCGGCGGTGGGCGGCGGCGGTACCTCGTGCAGCGCGCCGCTGGCGTTGCTGAACCGCGAGAAAGCGCATGCCGATCTGGTGGTGCTGGTGTCGGACAACGAGTCGTGGGCCGACCCTGCACGTGGCCGCGGTACCGCAACCATGCAGGAATGGGCAGCGTTCAAGAAGCGCAACCCGAAGGCGCGGATGGTGTGCATCGACATCCAGCCTTATGCGACCACTCAGGCGCAGGAGCGTGACGATGTGCTGAACATCGGTGGCTTCAGCGACGAAGTGTTCAAGCTGCTGGCGGTGTATGCCGCGGGCGGCCTGGGCGCCGACCATTGGGTGGGTGTGATCGAGGAAACCTCGGTCTGAGAGTGCGAGGGCGTCGCGGGTCTTGCTCGCGGCGCTCCCCGCCGATCGAATTGATGTCGTCGTCCGGCGAATGCAGATGTGAGTACATCCAACCATGTTCTCCTCACATCGATCGTTAGTCGCCGGACGGGGACGCGAAGTTGAAGTGCGAATGCAAGCAGGACTACATCTGGCACGGCCGGGGTTCGAATCCCAGCGCCAGCGTGCTGGCGTGGCCTATGTCTTGTCATCCTTGTCGCACTGTTTTTTTCAGCGAATGCTGGTGGAACTACAGAGTCTTAATCTCGTGGTCGCGGGTTCGAATCCCGCCGGTCGAAAGACCGTAGCTCAGTGGTTAGAGCACGACGTTTCGCCGACTCTTGTCGCTGCTTTTTTGTTTCGAGGTGAATGCAGGTGGGTTTACAGGTAAGAGCGTCATGGTCTTGGCCATGAAGGTCCCGGGTCCGAGTCCCGGTCTGTTTCGGCAGATAGCTCAGTTCAGAACCCGCCGCTCCTGGTCACCTCTTTTTTGGTTTTTGGGCACGCAGGCACAGAAGGGAGCGCCACTGCCAAAAATGTTGATATTGCCGGCAGTCCGGGTAGCACCGGATGCGGCGGGAAAGTCGGTCGACGAGCAAGGTTGAGGATGCAGGTGCTGGCTCCGATGACGGGTCTGTCACTGGCGCGCGTTTCCAATCGTCGACTGGGCCGCTGGATTGAAACACCACGGTCGCCGTATTGATGCGGGTTCGAATCCCGCCGTGTCCACCATTGGTGAGAAAGTACAGATAGAGAAAGAGAGATGGAAATGGAAAAGAACTACAACCTGCACGAAGTCGAGAATGGCGTGCCCGTGAAGATGTGGACCCGCGGCGTGCCCGTGGAAGCCGAAGCGCAGAAGCAGCTCGAGAACGCCGCCCGCCTGCCGATCGTGTTCAAGCACATCGCGGCCATGCCCGACGTGCACTACGGCATCGGCGCGACCGTGGGTTCGGTGATCCCGACCTTCAAGGCCATCATCCCGGCCGCGGTGGGCGTGGACATCGGTTGCGGAATGATGGCGTGCAAGACCACGCTGCACGCCAACGACCTGCCCGATAACCTGGGACCGCTGCGCTCCGCGATCGAGAAGGCCGTGCCGCACGGCTCGAACCCCAAGCGCATGGGCCGCGACAAGGGCTCGTGGGAGACGCCTCCCAACGAAACCGACGTGGCCTGGGCCGGGTTGGTGGACGAGTTCGATGCGATCTGCGAGAACTACCCGCGACTGAAGAACACCAACAACCACAAGCACCTGGGAACGCTGGGTACGGGCAACCACTTCATCGAGGTGTGCCTTGATGAAGCGGGTTCCGTGTGGTTCATGCTGCACTCGGGTTCGCGCGGCGTGGGTAACGCCATCGGTACGCACTTCATCGAGCTTGCCAAGAAGGATGCCGAGCTGCACCAGCGCAACCTGCCCGATCAGGATCTGGCGTACTTCGAGGAAGGCGCCAAGTACTTCGGCGACTACGTGCGTGCGGTGGGCTGGGCCCAGAAGTTCGCGCGAGCGAACCGCGAAGTGATGATGCAGCGCGTGGTCGCGGCCGTGCGCAAGGTCATCACCAAGCCTTTCGAGGCACACGTGGAAGCGGTGAACTGCCACCACAACTACGTGAGCCGCGAGACGCACTTCGGTGAAGACGTGCTCGTGACCCGCAAGGGCGCGGTGAGCGCGAAAGCCGGCGAGCTGGGAATCATCCCCGGCAGCATGGGCGCCAAGAGCTTCATCGTGCGCGGAAAGGGCAACCCCGAGAGCTTCATGAGCTGCAGCCACGGCGCCGGTCGAAAGATGAGCCGTACCAAGGCCAAGAAGCTCTACACCGTGGCCGACCAGATCGCCGCGACCGAAGGCGTGGAATGCCGAAAGGATGCCGACGTGATCGACGAGATCCCAATGGCCTACAAGGACATCGACGCGGTGATGGACGCGCAGAAGGACCTGGTGGAAGTGGTCTACACGCTCAAGCAGGTCGTATGCGTGAAGGGGTGAAAACGAGGCCGATCCGCGGCCTCATGGGTGCGGTGTTGTAGGAGGAAGGGTTCGGCCCGCTTTCGCAACACCGTACGTATTGCGAAGGTTTGAAAGATGAAGAAAAGCAACAAGCAACGCCGCGCCGAGATCAAGGCGCGTCGCCTCGAACGCGCCGCCGCGTCGGCTGCACGTCTGCGCTTGCCGGATGTCCGCCTGCCGCAGCCAGCCTTCGCATTTGCGATCGGCTGCGAGCCGGCGGATCAGCACGTCCTGCAGCAGTACAACAACACTTACGGATTGCTGCCGGACTTCTATGTTGCGCGTCCCTTCACCTGCCGCGATTGCGGGGCTGAAGAACTGTGGACGGCGAAGCAGCAGAAGTGGTGGTACGAAGTGGTGCACGGACATATCGACAGCCGCGCCGTGCGATGCCTGGCATGCCGCCGCGCGCGACGCGAGCGCCTGTTGAATGCGGCACCGGGTGCAAACCTCCTGCGCGAGAAGACGGATCGTCTTCGCGCGTTGGGCGCGGTGAAACCGAATGCGCGAGCTGTGGCCGAAGTCGATGCCGCGCTTGAAAGCAAATGGTGGAGCCTGCGCGTCGTGGCGATCCAGACGATGGGCCGCTGGGGAGGTGCGGAGAATCTCGAAAGGCTCAACGCATTCATGGCGGCCCGTGCGGAAGGCGGGCGCCGATACTTCAGTTGGGAGCGCGTCGCCGCGGACGCCGCGAAGAGTGCATTGATGCGCAGGGAGTGATTGAGATGATGATGAAACTGACTTTCCTGGGGACCTCCTCCGGTACCCCCACGCGCCACCGCAACGTCTCCGGCCTCGCGGTGCAGACGGTGCTCGGCGCCGACTGGTTCCTGGTCGACTGCGGCGAGGGCACGCAGCATCGCGTGCTGCAAACGCCGCTGTCGCTGAACGACCTGGCCGCCGTCTGCATCACGCACGTGCACGGCGACCACTGCTATGGCCTGCCGGGCCTGCTCGCGAGCGCGGGCATGAACAAGCGCACGAAGCCGCTGAAGCTGATCGCGCCGCTGCCGGTGTGGGAGTGGTTCGAAGCCACGCGCCAACTGACCGACCTGCACCTGCCCTACGAGGTGGAGCACGTCGATCTGGAGAACCAGGCGCTGGTGTACGAAGCGCCCGGCGTGCGCATCGAGCGCCACCTGCTGCGGCATCGCGTACCGAGCCACGCCTATCGCGTGCAGGTCGAGACGCGGCGCGTGCGGCTGAAGGCCGATGCGCTGCGGGCCGTCGGCCTTCCGCCCGGCCCCGCATGGCGCGCGCTGCAGACCGGCGAGGACGTGCCCTTCAACGGCGATGTGCTGCGCAGTGCCGACTACACGGAAACGCAGATCGACACGGCCGTCGCCGTGCTGGGCGGCGACAACGCCGAGCCCGCGCTGCTGCGCGATGCCTGCCAGGGTGCGCAGCTGCTGGTGCACGAGGCCACCTTCACGCAGGACGCGCTCGACAAGGTCGGCCCCGGGCCGATGCACAGTTCCGCGCGCATGCTGGCCGAGTTCGCGCAAGCCGTGGAGGTGCCGAACCTGGTCCTCACGCATTTCAGCGCACGCCATCAGAACGAAGAGGGCATGGCCGCATTGATGGCGGAGACGCAGGCGCACTACCGCGGCCACGCGTTCCTGGCCAACGACCTGGACGTTTACGAACTCGACAGTGCCGGCAACGTGGCCGTCACCCGAGCCTGATGAGAGAAGAAGAAAAGAAGAAAGTCATGAGCACCGAAAAGGAATTCCTGCGCTCCGCCCACCCCATCGAGCCCGCCATGCGCGCGCAGATCATGGACGCCCTGCGCGACATCGAAGCGAAGAACGACGTGAGCGTGCTGTTCGCCTGCGAATCCGGCAGCCGCGGCTGGGGCTTCGCCTCGCCCGACAGCGACTACGACGTGCGCTTCATCTACGTCAACCGGCTGCCGTGGTACCTCACGGTGCAGCCGCGACGCGACGTGATCGAGGTGCCGATCAGCGGCGACCTCGACATCAACGGCTGGGACCTGCGCAAGGCGCTGGGCCTGATGCGCGAGTCGAACCCGACGCTGCTCGAGTGGCTGCGCTCGCCCATCGTCTACCGCGACGACGTGGTGGCGATGCCGCGTTTCCGCGCGCTGTCGGAGGCGGTGTTCTCCAACGCGCGCGGCTGGCACCACTACAGCTCGATGGCGAAGAAGAACTTCCGCGAGCATCTGCAGGCCGACGAGGTGCGCTACAAGAAGTACCTCTACGTGCTGCGCCCGCTGCTGGCCGCGCGCTGGATCCGCTCGCAGCCCGGCGTACCGCCGATGCGCTTCGCCGACCTGGCGCAGCGCACGCTCGATGCGGCGCGCGACGCCACGCTGATCGACGAGATCAACGCGCTGCTCGAGGTGAAGATGCGCGCCGGCGAAGCCGCGACCAGCCCGCGCTGGCCCGGCATTCATGCGTTCATCGAGTCGGAGCTGGCGGCCAACGCGGCCGAGCCGGTGACGCCGCTGCCGCAAGCCGAAGAGGCCGGCCTCGACGCGTTCCTGCACGAGACGGTGCTGCGTTTCGACAAAGAAGAACAGGAGGCCGCGCATGGTTGAACTCGACGGCTCGCAGGGCGAGGGCGGCGGCCAGATCCTGCGCACCAGCCTCGCGCTGTCGGTGGCCACGGGCCAGCCGCTGGCCATCGAGAAGATCCGTGCCGGCCGCGCCAAGCCGGGCCTGATGCGCCAGCACCTCGCGTGCGTGAACGCGGCCGCTGAAATCAGCGGCGCGAAGGTGGAGGGCGCGGAGCTCGGCTCGCAGTCGCTGCGTTTCGCGCCCGGCCCGGTGCGCGCGGGCGAGTACCGCTTCTCGATCTCCAGCGCGGGCAGCTGCATGCTGGTGCTGCAGACCGTGCTGCCGCCGCTGCTGCTTGCCGGTGCGGCCAGCCGCGTGCACCTGAGCGGTGGCACGCACAACCCGATGGCGCCGCCGTTCCATTTCCTGGAGCGTGCCTTCGCGCCGTTGGTGCGCAGGCTGGGTGCCGACCTGCAGCTGACGCTGCGCCGCTGCGGTTTCTATCCGGCCGGTGGTGGCGAGGTAGAGGCGACGATCGTTCCGGCGGCCGGCGCGCTGCAGCCCTTCGACCTGATGGCGCGTGGCGAACATCGGTCGAGCCATGCCGAATGCCTGGCGCCCGGGCTGCCGCGCCATGTACCGACGCGCGAGCTCGACACGTTGGGCGGCGCGATGGGCTGGTCCGGCGAGCAGCTGCGTTTCGGCACGGCGCGCCAGAACGAAGGCCCCGGCAACGCGTTGCTGGCCACGCTGGCGTACGAGCACGTCACCGAGGTGTTCACGGCGTTCGGCGAGAAGTCGCTGAGCGCCGAGCAGGTGGCGCATGGCCTGGTGAAGGAGCTGCGCGAATTCCAGAAGAGCGAGGCCGCGGTCGGCCCGCATCTCGCGGATCAGTTGGCGCTGCTGCTGGCGCTCGCCGCCTGGCAAGGCAAGAAGGCCTGCGCCTTCACCTGCAGCGAGGTGACGGAGCACACGCGCACCAACTGCGCGGTGATCGAGCGCTTTCTGCCGGTGCGCTTCGCGATCGTCGAGAGCCGCCAGGTCTGCACGGTGCGGGTCTCGCCGGCCTGAGGAAGAGAACGCCGGCGCCGCTGGCTCGGGCAAGCGGAAAAGTCCTTTCCACTCCTGTTGTTGAACAGGGAGCGGCCCGGCGGGATACTCGCGCGATGGGCCGCCGGCACCGGCTGCCTCATGAACATTCGAGAGACAGCAAAGCCATGACCATCCCCCCGTTTGTCTACAACAGCGTGCCGCAGCGCGTGGTGTTCGGCGCCGGTTCGCTGCAGCACCTGGCGCGCGAGATCGATGCGCTCGGTGCGCGCCGGGCGCTCGTGCTGTCCACGCCCGAGCAGCGCCCGCAGGCCGAGCGCGTGGCCGACATGCTCGGCAGCCATGCGGCCGGTGTGTTCGACCGCGCCGTGATGCACGTGCCCATCGAGACCGCGCGCGAGGCGCGCGAGGTGGCGGCCCGGCTGGGCGCGGATTGCGCGGTGGCCATCGGCGGCGGTTCGACCACCGGGCTGGGCAAGGCCATTGCGCTCGATTCGGGCCTGCCGATCCTCGCCATCCCGACCACCTACGCGGGCTCCGAGATGACGCCGATCTACGGCATCACGGAAGCCGGCATGAAGAAGACGGGCAAGGACTTCAGGGTGCTGCCGCGCACGGTGATCTATGACCCCGAGCTGTCTTTGAGCCTGCCCGTGGGCATCAGCGTGACCAGCGGCATCAACGCCATCGCGCATGCGGCCGAAGGGCTCTACGCGGTCGATTCGAATCCGATCATGGACCTGATGGCGCAGGAGGGCATTGCCGCACTGGGCCGCGCGTTGCCCGCCATCCGCGCCACGCCGCACGATCCGGGCGCGCGCAGCGATGCGCTCTACGGCGCATGGCTCTGCGGCACGGTGCTCGGCAACGTCGGTATGGCGTTGCACCACAAGCTGTGCCACACGCTGGGCGGCAGCTTCAACCTGCCGCACGCCGAGACCCACACCATCGTGCTGCCGCATGCACTCGCCTACAACGCCGAGGCGGCGCCGCAGGCCATGGCGCGCATCGCGAAGGCACTGGGGGGGAGCAGCGCCGCGCAGGCCGTGTACGACCTCGCGCGCGACAACGGCGCGCCGGTCGCGCTGCGCGACATCGGCATGAAGGAATCGGACCTCGACCTGGCCTGCGAGCACGCGCTCAAGAACCAGTATCCCAATCCGCGCCCGCTGGAGCGCGCTGCGATCCGCGCCTTGCTGCAGGACGCCTGGGAAGGTGCGCGGCCCTGAACCGGCGGAGCAGGGCCGCGCCGCTGTTTACAGGCCGGCCTGGCGCGTGAACGACACCGTCGGCTTCTTGTAGGCCGAGGGCACTTCGTCGCGGTAGAAGGCGCGGCGGTCCAGGCTTTGCAGCGGGTTGTGTGCGGCGGCCACGGCCTGGTCGCGCACGGCGCTGCGGTCGAGCGTGGAGTTGACGGCCACGGTGCCTTCGGCGGCGCTGTCCGAGTACGGGTTGCCCTCGCGCGCGGCGGCAATGGCTTCGGCCTTCACGTCGGCACGGCTGGCGAATGGGGTGATGGCCTGCACGCCTTCGTAGCTTTCGGCATGTGCGCCGGCAGCGCCCAGCAGGGCGAGAGCTGCGGCGGAAACGGCGATGAGTTGCTTGGTGTTCATGGGAGTCCCTTTGGATGTCTGTGTGGGCGGCGGACATTCGTCGTTGCCACGAGATGCAGTGTGAAACCGCATCGTGGTTTGCGCTGTGCGTTTGCGCACCGCTTTCGGCGATCACGCAGGTGCGCGGAGCACTTCGAGCGGTTCGGAGCGGCCGCGCACGGTGAGCGTTTCGACTGCGCCCATCGCATCCGCCACGCCGGCCTGCTCGGCCGCGAACAGCGACACGACGAGGCGCGATGCCGCGGTCTTCGAGTGGTCCTGCAGCCGGCTCGCGGTGTTGACCACTTCGCCGATGGCCGTGAAGGTCGTGGTCTCCAGGTAGCCCACTTCACCCACCGCCGCGCGCCCCGCGTGCAGGCCCATGCCGAACTCCAGCCGCTGGCCGAACTGCGCCTCGAAGCCTTCGCTCCATGCGTCCATGCGCTGGCCGATCAGCTCGGTGGCGCGCAGCGCCTGCCTGCAGGCGGTGGGAAGGTCGCACTCGAGTCCGAAGATCGCCATCACGCTGTCGCCTATGAACTGGTTGGGCACGCCGCCGCTTTCGCGCACGGCTGCGCCCACGGTGGCGAAGTAGCGGTCGAGCACATAGGCCAGGTCGAAGGGCCACTGCCGCTCTGACAGGCCCGACCAGCGCCGCAGGTCGACGAACAGGATCGCCACGTCGCGCTCGCGCCCGAAGCTGCCGACCGGAGCGGGCCGGCCTTCGTTGGGCAGCGGCGCGAACAGCGGCGTGACCTCGATGTCGCCGCGTGGGCGCAGCTGGCAGGCCAGGCGCACGTCGGCCGGTGCGCGCACGCGTTCGAGCGTGCGCTGCTCGTCGCGGCCGGGCTCGCCGATGTGCTCGGCCGGGCCGGCCACGCGCACGCGGCAGGTCGAGCAGCGCGCCCGGCCACCGCAGATCGAGACGTGCGCGATGCCGTGCGAGCGGCACGCCTCCAGCACGCTCCAGCCGCGCGGCACCTCCACCGTGCGACCGGGGTAGCGCAGCGCCACGGACGGTTGCCGCGACCAGCGCGCCAAGCCGTTGCGTCCCCAGCGCGCCGCGAGCAGCGCGACCAGCGCCAGCCCGTAGAACCACTTGATGCCGCCTTCGGCCGCATTGAGCGCCTTGCCCTGCTCAGGCGTCGGCAGCGTGACCGGTGGCACGCCGGTCCACTGGAACTCGCGCCCCATCGACACGAAGCCCATTGCCGCCATCAGCGGCAGCGCCACCGCGATGGCCAACAGCAGATGGGAGAAGCGCCGCCAGGCCGGTTTCGCCCGCAGCGCGAAGTGCAGGCCCAGGCAGCCGTGGGCCCAGGCCGCGAGCATCATCACGAGCTGCGCGGCCGCGCCTGGCCAGTCCCACAACCCCCAGACCACGCGCACGTACGAGCCCTCGATGCCATAGGCCAGGTAGGCGCCGCGCATGGCCGTGAGGTGCGTGGCCAGCAGCAGCGGCAGCGCGAAGCCGAGCAGCACGCGCAGGCCTTCGAGCGGCGGCATGCGCAGCGTGCGGCGCTCCCACAGGGCGACCACGGCCAGCGCCAGGTGCACAGCGGCCGCCCCATACAGCAGCACCGTGCCCGGCAGGCTGTGCCAGAACTTCTGCACGCCGCGCAGCACGGTCTCGGCTGCGGCAAAGGAATAGATGCCCAGCGAATGGTTCAGCAGGTGCGCCGTGACGTAGGCCATCAGCACCAGCCCGCTCGCCCAGCGGAGATTGCGCCGTGTCGGCGGTCTCAGCGGAAAAATGGGGCCCGAAGGGGTGCGGGGGGAACGTCTGTCCATGAACGGGTTCGAAGCGGCACCCGAGCATAATGCGCGCGCCCCCACCGACCCCCGGCATGGCCAAACCTGAACCTTCCTCTCCCCGCTCCAGCCTTGCACTGCGCCAGATCGCGCTGCTCGAAGGCCTTTCCGACCAGCGCCTGGACCTGCTGGCCCAGCAATGCCTGTGGCACAGCGTGGAGGCCGGCAAGCCCTTGCTGCTGCGCGCCGAGCAGCAGGGCGAGGTGTTCCTGCTGGTGTCGGGCCGGGTGCGGGTGACGACCTATTCGGCCAACGGCCGGCAGGTCACCTTCCGCGATTCCGAAGCCGGCGAGCACTTCGGCGATATCGCCGCCATCGACGGCGGCCCGCGCTCCGCCGACGTGGTCACGCTGGAGCCCAGCGTGGTCGCCAGCCTCGACCGCGCCGCTTTCATGGCCCTGCTGCGCGACGAGCCGCTGGTGGCCGAGCGGGTGATGCTGCGGCTGGCGTCATTGGTGCGCCAACTGTCGGAGCGCGTCATCGACCTGAGCACCCTCGGCGTGCAGAACCGGCTGCATGCCGAACTGCTGCGCCTGGCCCGCGCAGCCGGCGTGGAGGGCAACCAGGCCCGGCTCGACCCGGCGCCCAAGCACGCGGCGCTGGCCAGCCAGATCAGTACCAACCGCGAGCAGGTGACGCGCGAGCTCAATGTGCTGGTGCGCAGCGGCGTGCTGCGCAAGGACGACAAGGCGCTGCTGGTGGCCGATGCCGCCCGCCTCGAAGCTATGGTCTCGCAGGTCAGGGGCGACGCCGGCTAAGCCGGAAAGCGATCAGTTCCAGCGGCCCTTGACGCCACCGATGGAGAAGCGGCCGGCGCCCAGCAGCACCACCGTCAGCGCGCCGAACAGGTACAGGCCCTGCAGTTCCAGCGCCCAGCCGCCCTGCTTGGTCATTGCGAACAGGTCGGCCATGTGCACGAGGCCGAAGGCCACCAGCATGTTGATGACCACCACCGCGGCCGCCGCGCGGGTGAAGACGCCGGCAATCATCAGCAGCGGCGCGGCGATCTCGCCCACGTACACGAGGTAGGCCAGCCCGCCCGGCAGGCCGGCCTTGGCCAGCATGCCGCCGATGAAGCCCACGCCGGCCGACAGCTTGAAGATGCCGTGCAGCAGCACCAGGAAACCGACCGTCACGCGGATCAGCAGCTTGCCGGAATCGTCCAGCGTGGAGGGGGAGAGGGCGGACAGCGGCGATGCGATCGGCGATTGCGCGAGGTTGGCGGCCTGGGTGTTCATGGCGGGTCCTTGGAAATGGAAGGCCGCCGCGGAATGCGACGGTTGCGGTTCCAGTGTGCGGAGCCGCCGAAAACCCGGATGTGCGTTTACGCACATGTTTTGGCAGAAAGGCCCGTCAGCGCATGCCGAAGTGCCCGGTCCATTTCCGCTCGTACTCCATCTTTGCGAAGTGCGCGGCCATGAAGTCGATGAAGCTGCGCACCTTCGCCGACAGGTGCTTGCGGCTGGGATACGCGAGGTTGATCGTCAGGTGCGGGAGGTCCCAGTCTTCCAGCGTGGGTACCAGCCGGCCGGCCACGATGTCCTCGTACACGATGTAGGTCGGCTGCACGAGGATGCCCATGCCGTCGAGCGCGGCGGCGCGCAGCACCTGGCCGTCGTTCGATTCGAGCAGCCCCGTCACCGGCACCGTGTGCGTTTCCCCATTCCGGCTGAAGCGCAGCTCGTTCGGGTTGTTGGCATGGGTGTAGATCAGCAGCTTGTGCTGCTTCAGTTCGTCCAGCGTCTTCGGAAATCCATGCTGCGCGAAGTAGCGCGGCGAGGCCGCGAGGATGCGCCGCGTCTCGCCGAGCCGGCGGATCGTCACGTTGGAGTCGGGTTCGTACTCGCGCGTGCGGATCGCCACGTCGATGTTGTTGTCGATCAGGTCGAAGTAGCGGTTGGCGGCTTCCACGTGCACCCTCACGCCGGGGTAGCGCTGGGTGTACTCGCGCAGCAGCGGCGCGATGTGGTGGACCGAGAACGAGAGCGAGGCCGTGACGCGCAGCGTGCCCGTCGGGTTGAGCGCGGTGGCGTTCACCGTCGATTCGGCATCCGAGAGGTCGGCCAGGATGGTCCGGGCGCGGGCGCAGAACTCGCGGCCGGTGTCGGTCAGGTACAGGCGGCGGGTATTGCGCTCGACCAGCCGCGCGCCGAGCCGGGCTTCGAGCGCGCCCAGGTGGCGGCTCGCGGCAGCGTTCGACAGGCCCAGCGCCTCGGCTGCGCGGCTCAGGCTGCCGGCATCGGCGATCTGCACGAGCAGGGCGATTTCGGTCCAGCGGTCCATGGGGCGTTGTTTCCGGGGCTTGTCTTTGGTCGGGCCGGGCGATTTTGGCGCAGGGCGGGCGCGACCGTTCCGCTGGCCGGAAAAATCATTTGCGCCCAGGTGCTTTCAGGGCAGCGGTGCGCGACCTACAGTGCGTCGTACCCGACGACCAGACCCCATGGAGACATCACGATGCGCAACCTCGACCAGGACAACATCACCCAGGCTGTGCTCGCGCGCTTCGCCGACACGCCCGACCCGCGCCTGCACGAGATCATGACCAGCCTGGTGCAGCACCTGCACGCCTTCGCGCGCGAAGTGAAGCTCACCGAGGAAGAGTGGTTTCAGGGCATCCAGTACCTGACCGCCACCGGGCAGAAGTGCGACGACAAGCGGCAGGAGTTCATCCTGCTGTCGGACGTGCTGGGCCTGTCGATGCTCACCATCGCGATGAACAACGACAAGCCGGCGGGCTGCACCGAGGCCACCGTGTTCGGCCCCTTCTACTTCGACGGCGCGCCCGAGTACGAGCACGGCGACGACGTGGCCAACGGCGCCGAGGGCGAACCCTGCGACGTGTTCGCTACGGTGCGCGGGCTCGATGGCGAGCCGGTGCCCAACGCCGTGGTCGACGTGTGGCAGGCCGACGCGGGCGGCCACTACGACGTGCAGCACCCCGGGCTCGACCATGCCGAGAACCGCGGCACGCTGCGCACCGGGCCCGATGGCTCGTTGCATTTCCGCAGCGTGGTGGCGGTGGCCTATCCAATCCCGGTCGACGGCCCCGTGGGCGACCTGCTGCGCGCCACCAGGCGCCACCCGTGGCGGCCCGCGCACCTGCATTTCAAGATCGAGGCATCGGGCTACGAGCGGCTCATCACCCACGTGTTCCGCGACGGCGACGAATGGCTCGACTCCGATGCGGTGTTCGCGGTGCGCCAGTCGCTGGTGGCGCCATGGACGAAGCAGGCCAACGGCCGCTGGCGGCTCGATTTCGACTTCGTGCTCAACCCGTTGAAGCAGCCCGCCTGATCGAGCTGCGCCCCGTCCTGCTACGCTCGCGAAGCCTGCCACCCGGCAGGCTTTTTTCTGCGCTTTCCCTTCCCATGGCCTTTCCCCTGATCACCGACCCGCATTTCTACGCGGTCGCCATTCCCGCCGTGCTGCTGCTCGGCATCAGCAAGAGCGGCTTCGGCGCGGGCTTCGGCTCGCTCGCGGTGCCGATGATGGCGTTGGCCGTCACGGTGCCGCAGGCTGCGGCCATCCTGATGCCGCTGTTGCTGCTGATGGACGTCCTGGGCATTGCCGCGTTCAGGCGCGACTTCGACCGTTCGCTGCTCAAGTTCCTGATTCCGTTCGGGCTGCTGGGCACGGTGATCGGCACGCTGTTGTTTCGCGCGCTGCCGGCGCACACGGTGGCGGGCATCGTCGGCGTGTTCACGCTGCTGTTCCTGGCGCAGCGGCTGCTGTTTCCGCCGAAGCCCGACGACCCGCTGCCTTCGCGCGGCGTGGGTGCGGTGCTGACCACGGTGTCGGGCTTCACCAGCTTCATCGCGCATGCGGGCGGGCCGCCGATCAACGCCTACGTCATCCCGCTGCGGCTCTCGCCGGTGATCTTCACGGCCACCATGGCCTATTTCTTCTTCGTGGTGAATCTCAGCAAGTGGATTCCCTATGCGTGGCTCGGCCTGCTCGACTTCCGCACGCTGGCCACGTCGCTGGTGCTGATGCCGATCGCTCCCTTGGGCGTGTGGGTCGGCATCCGCATTGCGCGGCGCATCGATGCGACGTGGTTCTATCGCTTCGTGTACCTGGGGATGCTGCTGACGGGCCTGAAGCTCGTCTATGACGGGTTCATTGGCTAATCCCCAGGCTTCGCGCACTTCGTGTCGCTGCGCCAGCCCCCTTGCAGGGGGCAACACCTGCGGCCCGGCAAAGCCGGTTCCGCGGTGTTCCCGAAAGGGGTCAAAACTCGACTATGGATTTGAAGCCGCCGAAGATCATCCGCTTCGCGTCGAAGGGCATGGTCTTCGGGTCCATCGCCGTGATGCGCGGGTCGGCCATGACCTTCGCGTTCACCGTGTCGCGGTGCTTGCGCGATTTGTAGGTGATCCACGAGAAGGCCACCGTCTCATCGGGCTTCTGCTTCACGCTCTGCGGAAACGAGGTCAGCTTGCCGGGCTTCACGTCGTCGGCGATGCATTCCACGTATTCAAGCGCGCCGTATTCCATCCAGACCTTGCCGGCCTTGCGTGCGAGCTTGCGGTAGGCCTCTACGTTCGCGGTGGGAACGGCGACGATGAAGCCGTCTACATAACGAGCCATGAGTGTTCTCCTGAACAAAGAGTGGAAGCGTTGAAGAAAGAAAACAGGCGGTTGCGGCATGGCATGCGGATGTTCACGACGCCGTGCCGCCCGCCGTGCCACGGGGTGCCGCTTCTTCGTTGTTATGCGCCTGCCCCGGCATGGCGGTGCGAAGCAGCAAGGCCCCGATCAAGCCCGCCGCCGCCGCGAACACGGCACCGACGAGAAACGCAAGGTTGTAGCCCCCGGTGAGTGCCAGCGGCATCTGCGCACCGGCGGCTTCCATCGATGCGGAGCGCGCGGCCGCAGCGCTGGCCAGTACGGCCAGGCCCAGCGCGCCGCCCATCATGAACGAGGTGTTGACCACGCCCGAGGCCAGGCCCGAATCGGCCGGGCTCACCTCGCTCATGGCCGCCAGCAGCACCGGGTTGAAGGCCATGCCCGCGCCGAGGCCCAGCAGCATCATGCCGGGCAGCACGTCGACCACGAAGCTGCCGTTGACCGGCGCACGCGCGAACAGCGCCAACCCGACGGCCGCGAGCCAGAGCCCGGCCGCCAGCGGCTTGCGAATGCCGAAGCGCATCACGATCTTCGCGGAGAGGCCGAGCGAGAACACCGCCATGATCACGTTGGCCGGCAGGAAGGCCAGCCCGATCTGCATCGGCGTGTAGTTCAGCACCAGCTGCATGTAGAGCGCCGAGATGAAGAACCACGCGAACATGGCCGCGGCCCACAGCACGCCGACCACGTTGGCCACCGACACGCTGCGCAGCTTGAACAGGCCCAGCGGCATCAGCGGATGCTGCACGCGCGACTCGATGGCGATGAAGATGGCCAGCAGCACCACGGCCGCGCCGAGCAGGCCGAGCGTCTGCGTGGAACCCCAGCCGGCCTCGTTGCCGTTGACCACGCCGTACACGGCGAGCATCAGCGACAGCGTGACGGTGACGGCGCCGGCCACGTCGAGCTTCTCGCCGTGCGCATGGCCGCGCGCGCTGGGCAGCAGCGCCACGCACAGCGCGTACACGGCCACGCCGATCGGCAGGTTGACCAGGAAAATCCAGTGCCAGCTCAGCGTGCTCGTGAGCAGGCCGCCCAGCAGCACGCCGATGCTGCCGCCGCCCGCGCAGACGAAGCCGTACACGCCCATCGCCTTTGCGCGGTCGGCCGGCTCGGTGAAGAGATTCATGATCAGCGAGAGCGACACCGCCGAGACCACCGCACCGCCCAGGCCCTGCACCGCGCGCGCTGCCACCAGCAGGCCCTGCGAGGTCGAGATGCCGCAGGCCAGCGAGGCCAGCGTGAAAAGCACCAGGCCCGCGAGGAACACGCGGCGGTGGCCGTACAGGTCGCCGAGCCGGCCGCCCAGCAGCAGGAAACCGCCGAAGGTCAGCATGTAGGCGTTCACCACCCAGACCAGCGAGGTTTCGGTGAAGCCGAGGTCGGTGCGGATCGAGGGCAGCGCCACGTTCACGATGGTGGTGTCGAGCACGATCATCAGAACGCCCAGGCACAGCACCATCAATGCGAGCCAGCGCTTGCGGCTGTCGAGTTGGTTGGTCATGGGAAGCGAAATTCCTTTGAAACGTTGGGGGCGGCTCAGACCAGCGGCTTGCCGCCGTTGATGAGCCACGGAGTGCCGAAGCGGTCGGTCACCATGCCGAAGCCTTCGACCCAGAAGGTTTTCTCGAAGGGCATTCCGACATGGCCGCCTTCGGCGAAGGCGTCGAAGACGCGGCGGGCCTCGGCCACGGTCTCGATGGTCAGCGCGACGCCGAAGCCCTTCATTCCTTCGTACGGCTGGCCGGGCATGCTGTCGGAGGCCATCAGGATGCCTTCGCCGTAGGCGAGCGAGGCATGCATGATGCGCTTCTTCGCCTCGGGCGGGAACTGCTCGGTGTCGGGAGCTTCGCCGACGGTCATCATCATCTGCATGGTTCCGCCCAGCGTCTTCTCGTAGAAGCGCATGGCCTCGGCTGCGTTGCCGTCGAAGGTCAGGTAGGCGTGGATGTGGGGCATGATTTTTCCTTTCGGGAATTACTTTTCGGTGGCTCAGCCCGCGTGCTCGACCACCAGCAGCCAGCCGACGCCGAAGCGGTCGGTCAGCATGCCGAAGTTCGAGGTGAAGAAGGTCGGGATCAGCGGCTGCGTGACCTGCCCGCCCTCGGACAGCGCGTTGAACCACTTGACGACTTCGGTGTCGGTCTTGGCGGTGAGCGCGAGCATGATGCCCTCGAACTTCGCCTGGCCGGAGCAGCGGCCGTCCGAGGCCATCAGCTCGGTGTCGCCGATGCGGAACACCGCGTGCATCACCTTGCTGGCATCGGGCATCGCGCCGCCGCAGCTGGCGTCCGCGTTGTCCGAAGGGGCTCCGGCAGGCGCTTCGCTGTAGCGCATGAGCCGCACGACCTCGGCGCCGAGCGCCTTCTTGTAGAAGCCGAGCGCTTCGTCGCAGCGGCCTTCGAAGGAGAGGTAAGACTGGACTTTCATGGCGGTTCCTTTGAACTGAAGAGGTGATTCGGGAAGCCCCCGGTGTCATGGGCCGCAAACAATCGGATTACTTTGTGTACACCGTCCACAAAGAATAGCAGGGATAATGGACAGTGTCCACATGGAAATGAAATGAAGCTCAACAACGTCCCCGAGAGCCTGCCTCCCGCCCGCAGCACCTACCGGCACGGCGACCTGCGGCGGGCGCTGCTCGACGCAGGCATCGAACTGGCGCGCGACGGCGGCCCGGGTGCGGTGGTGCTGCGCGAAGCCACGCGGCGTGTGGGGGTCGTGCCGAACGCGGCGTACCGGCACTTCGGCAGCCGGCAGGAGCTTTTGCTGGCGGTGCGCGAGGCCGCCCTGGCCGCGGCTGCGATCGCGATGGAGAAAGAATTGGCAGTGCTGCCTTGCGACCAGCCTCCCGCCGATTTCGCGCGCGCACAGCTGCGCGCCATCGGCACTGCCTATCTGCGCTTCGCGCAGGCTGAGCCCGGCTTGTTCCGCACGGCCTTCGTGTTTTCAGATGAAGGCAGCGGCGAACTCGGCGCCGGGAAAGCCGGCGCGAGCGGGCTGGACCCGTTCCAGCTGCTGGGCAAGGCCATCGACCGGCTGGCGGACGCGGGTGTGCTCGACCCGGCGCGGCGCCCGAATGCCGAATACCTCGCATGGAGCGCGGTGCACGGGCTGGCGCTGCTCATCATCGACGGGCCGCTGCGCGGCATGGATGCCGAGGCGGCCCATGCGCTCGGACAGCAAGTGATCGATATGGTCGGGCGAGGTCTCTGAAGCCTCGGAGGCCTTGGAAGCCTAGAGATAGATCTTCTGCAGCAGCCTGATCAGCGTCTCGCGCTCGCGGGAGGTGAGCCTGGCGCTGGCGTCGGCTTCCAGTTGCACCACGGTCTGCTCGGCCTCGCGGATCAGCGTTTCGCCGGCCGCCGTGAGGTGCAGGCCGACGGCGCGGCCGTCGTGCGGGTGGGGACGGCGTTCGATGAGGCCCCGGCTGTCCAGCGTGGCCACCAGGCTCACGAGATTCGGCGGCAGGATGTCCAGCGTGTTGCACAGCTGCCGCGACGTGGCGCCCGGGTTGTGCGCCAGCAGCGAGAGCACCGAGAAATCGATCTGCTTGAGGCCGTAGGGCGCCATGCGCTCCGCGAAGAAGGCGCTGACGATCAGCCACGCCCGGCGTGCGTTGTAGCCGACCAGCGTTTCGAGCATGCGGGCATCGAGCCGCTCAGGCCTGCCCTGCGGCGCCGCGGCCTGCTCGCCTTTCGCGGAGACGGATTTCGAGGAGGAAGCCATGGGACTAGAGCGTAACCGCCTGCGCGCGTACGGGGTGCCTACCGTGCGACACCTTGCGTTTACGCCGCTTGGGTGTGCGCCACGGCCTCGCAGGCCCGCTTGACGATGCCCAGCCGCATCTCGAACTCGGGCAGCACCCAGCGGCGGAAGGCGCCGGCTGTGCGCGCCCGTGCGGCGTCTTGCGGGGCGACGGCCTCGATGCGGGCCCAGGCCCACGCCATCATTGCGAGCATCGTCACGCGCAAGTAGTCGTCGGCGATTTCGTACGGCAGCACGGTGTTGGCTTGCGCGGCAATCGCCACCGTGGTGCCCAGGTAGCGCAGCTGCGCCAGCCGGCGCTGCGCGTCGGCATCGGCCTCGCGCGAGGCATCGAGCATGTCGCGCAGTTCGAGCAGCACGGCCGACATGGCGGCGCCGCCGTCGGGCAGCACCTTGCGCACCAGCAGGTCGATGGCCTGGATCTCGTTGGTGCCCTCGTAGATCATGGTCACGCGCGCATCGCGCACGATCTGCTCGATGCCCCATTCGCGCACGTAGCCGTGGCCGCCGAACACCTGCAGGCATTCGCTCGCGCCGTGGAAGGCTTGCTGCGTGCATGCGGCCTTGAGCACCGGCGTGACGAGCGAGCACCAGCGCTGCGCTTGTTCGCGGGCCTTGGGATCGGCGTCGTGCGTGGCCACGTCGAGCATCAGCGCGCTGCGGTAGGCGAGGGTGCGCGCGCCGTCGATCCAGGCGCGTTGCGTGTCGAGGATGCGGCGCACCGCGGGGTGCTCGGCGATCAGATCGGCCGGCTCGCCGCCGCGGCTGGCAGGCACGGGGCCGGGCGCACGCATCTGGCGGCGTTCGGCGGCGTAGGCGTCGGCCTTCTGCCAGGCGGCGTCGAGCAGGCCGATGCCCTGCAGCGCCACGTGCAGGCGCGCGGAATTCATCATCACGAACATCGCGGCCAAACCGCGACCGGGCTCGCCGACCAGCCAGCCGGCGGCATCGTCGAAGCGCATCGTGCAGGTGGGGCTGCCGTGCAGGCCCATCTTTTCCTCGATGCGCTCGCAGTGCACCGCATTGCGTGAGCCGTTGGGCAGCAGCTTGGGCACGAGCACCAGCGACAGCCCCTTGGGGCCGGCAGGCGCATCGGGCAAGCGGCACAGCACGAGGTGCACGATGTTCGGCGTCAGGTCGTGCTCGCCGCCGGAAATGAAGATCTTGCCGCCGTTCACCCGCAGGCTGCCGTCGGCCTGCGGCACGGCGCGCGTGCGCACCTGGCCCAGGTCGCTGCCTGCATGCGCCTCGGTGAGGCACATCGTGGCGAGCCATTCGCCGGTGGCGATCTTCTGCAGGTAGCGTTGCTTCAGTTCGTCGCTGCCATGGTGCTTGAGGCAGGCATACGCGCCGTGCAACAGGCCGGGCGCCATCGTCAGGCCGTGGTTGGCGGCGGCCAGCCATTCGTAGAGCACGGCTTCGAGCACCGCGGGCAGGCCCTGACCGCCGTCTTCCGTCGCGGCGGAAAGCGCGGGCCAGCCACCGTCGACGAAGGCCTGGTACGCCTCGCGAAAGCCTGGAGGCGAAACGACCTCGCCGTCGGCGAAGCGGCATCCGATTTCGTCGCCGCCGCGGTTGATGGGCGCCACCACTTCGCCGACGAAGCGGCCCGCTTCTTCGAGCACCTGCGACTGCAGCGCCTCGTCGACTTCTGCAAAGGGCGCGAGCGCGGCCAGGCGCGCGGGCGCGTCGAGGACGGCATTGAGCAGAAAACGGACGTCTTCGGGGCGGGGTTGATAGTCCATCGGGGAGCGGAAATCTAAGGGGCAGGGGGCTTGCAGGCGAAGCTGCTCGCGCGCTCCGTGTCGCCGCCGGTGTAGGTGGCGACCTGTGGGTAGGGGCACAGCGGCCGCGTGCGCTGCGCCGACCAGTTGGCCGGCACTTCGGTGTTGGGCACCGGCGTGCCCGTACCGCGCGCGGCGGCCGTGACCGATGCGGGCGCCTTGCCCTGCTCGACCCAATCGACCAGCGCGCTCAGCATGTCGAACTGGTCGGTGGCCGGGCCGCCTGCGCAGTGGTTCATGCCGGGCACGGGGAAGTAGCGCGCGAACGACGAGGCATCGCCGCCGTTCGCAGCCTGCACGCGCTCGTACCAGGCGGCGGTGTCGTCGGACGAGAACACCGGGTCGCTGGTGCCGTGGTAGACGATCATGCGGCCGCCCCTGTCGCGCAGCGCGCCCAGGTTGGCCGCGTCCGGCGGCGTCATGAACGAGAGCGCCGAGTCGCGGAACACACCGTCGGTGGCCGCGATGCGCGGTGCGTCGCGGTCCATGTCAAAGCCCAGCGCGAAGGGCAGGCCCTGCGGCCGGTCGGCCAGCGGCGGCGTGGTGAAGATGAAGCCCACGGCACCCGCGTCGCGCGTCGGCGGACTTGCGAACTTCCACTCGCGCCAGTTGCTGCCGCTCACGCCCGCGTCGAACGGGAAGCTGCTGTAGAGCGCCTGGCCTGCGCTGTTGCGCGCACCCTTGACGAACACATTGGCGAGTGCGTTCTTCTGCGGCGCGCTGAGGCACATGCCATCGCGCGTGCCGGCAGCGCAGGTGGGCACATCTGCCTGGATGTCGAAGCGCGCCTGGCAGGCCTGCACGTTCGACACGATGCCGTCAGCCAGGCCATCCAGTGCATCGCAGCGCTGCAGCACCTTGTCGGCCACGAGCTTCATCTCGGCCGGGGTGAAGGCGCTCTGCAGGTCGGGCTGGCCGGCCGGCGTCTTCGCGCTGGCCACGGCCGCGTATTGCTGCGCGCCGTAGAGCTGTGCCACCGCCGCCTTCGGCAGGTTGAAGCCGGGGTCGCCCGCGAGGATGCCGTCGTACTGCTGCGCCGAACGCACCGCGGCCACCATCGCATGCCGCCCGCCGTTTGAGCAGCCGCCAAAGTACGAGCGGTCGGGTCCGCGGCCGTAGGCCTTGGCGATCAGGTTCTTCGCCATCGGCGTGAGCTGCGCGACGGCGTTGTAGCCGTAGTCGAGCCGTGCCTGCGGGTCGAGCCCGAAGCGCGGCCCCATCGATCCCGCGTGGCCGGCGTCGGAACTGATGACGGCAAAGCCCATCTGCAGCGCGCTGCTGCGCGGGCCGCCACCACCGATGCCGCCGAGCGCGGGAACCACCACGCCGTCGAGCCCGCCGTTGGCCTGGTAGAAGAAGCGGCCGTTCCATGCCACGGGCAGCCGCATCTCGAAGCCGACGGCGTAGCGCTGGTTGTCGACCGGGCTCGTGCGTTCGTTCATGCGGCCCTGCACGAGGCAGTGCGCGGGAGCGCTCATCGCCACGCCGCCAATCGTGACGGTGCCCGCAGGCACTTCGGTGGCCGAGGTGTAGACCGTGCCCGGCAGCACGGCGCGCGCGGCGAGGTCGGTGCAGGCCTGCAGCGTGCCGGGACGCGCGCCGGCCAGCGGTGCGTGCGCTGCTGCGGGTGGACGCCCCGCGCAGGCCGCAAGCAAGGCGGCAACGCCGAGCGCGGTCGCGCACAGGCCGAGGGGAAGGGGACGCTGTCGGTTCATGTTGTCTCCTTGCCGCAGGCCGCGGCGCTGTCTTCAGGCGGCTTTTCTTGCCGCGCCCAGGTAGGTGTCGATCACGCGCGAATCGACCGCCAGCTTCTTCGCTTCGCCTTCAAGGCTCACGCTGCCCATCTCGAGCACATAGCCGTGGTCGGCCACTTCGAGGGCGGCGCGCGCGTTCTGCTCGACCAGCAGGATGGTGACGCCCGTGGCGCGCAGCGCATCGACCGTGCGGAAGATCTCCTGCACCACCAGCGGCGCAAGGCCCAGGCTGGGTTCGTCGAGCATCAGCAGCGTGGGGCGCGACATCAGCGCGCGGCCCACAGCGAGCATCTGCCGTTCGCCGCCGGACAGCGTGCCGGCCAGCTGCGCGCGGCGCTCCTTCAGGCGCGGGAACAGCGTGTAGACCTCGTCGATGCGGTCGCGCCACTGCTTGTTGCGCAGCCGCACCTGGCGAAAACCGCCGAGCACGAGGTTGTCTTCCACCGGCATGGTGCCGAACAGCTCGCGCTTCTCGGGCACGAGCGCGATGCCGAGCATCACGCGCTCTTCGAGCGTCATCGTGGAGATGGGCTGGCCCTTGAACTCGATGACGCCCTTCGAAGGCAGCACGCCCATCAGCGCATTGAGCAGCGTGGATTTGCCGGCTCCGTTCGGGCCGATGACGGTGACGACGCTGCCCTGGCCGGCTTTCAGGTCGATGCCGTGCAGCACTTCGGCACGGCCGTAGCCGGCGTGCAGGTCGCGGATGTGGAGCAGGGGGGTTGTGGTCATCTCAATGCTCCGTTCCGAGGTAAGCCGCGCGCACCTTGTCGCTGTTCTGCACCTCGGCAGGCGTGCCCTCCATCAGGTGCGTGCCGAATTCCATCACCACGATGTGATCGCAGATGTCCATCACCAGCCCCATGTCGTGCTCCACCAGCAGGATGCTCATGCCTTCGCTGCGCAGCTGCCGCAGCACCTTGCCCAGCGCTTCCTTTTCCTTGTGGCGCAGGCCGGCCGCGGGCTCGTCGAGCAGCAGCAGGGCCGGGTCGGCGCACAGTGCGCGCGCAATCTCCAGCAGGCGCTGCTGGCCCATGGCGAGGTTGCCCGCGATCTCGTGCAGGTAGTCGCCCATGCCCACGCGCTGCAGCTGGCGCTCGGCCTCGCGGAACAGCGCGCGCTCTTCCGTGCGGTCGATGCGCAGCATGGCCGCGACGGCGCCCTTGTGGCCGCGAAGGTGGGCGCCCAGCGCCACGTTCTCGAGCACCGTCATGTCGGCCACCATCTTCACGTGCTGGAAGGTGCGCGACACGCCGCGCTGCGCGATCTGCCGCGCGCCCAGCCCGCCGATGGCCTCGCCACGGAAGCGCACCGCGCCGCCCGAAAGCCCGAGCACGCCGGTCACGAGGTTGAAGGTGGTCGACTTGCCCGCGCCGTTCGGCCCGATGAGGCCGACGATCTGGCCGGCGCGCGTCTGGAAGCTGATGTCGTTCACCGCCACCAGTCCGCCGAAGGTCTTGCGGATGGCCTGCACGTCGAGCACCACCTCGCCGGCGGCCGGCTTGGCGCGTGCGGGCAGGTCCTTGGCGTCCTGCCAGTCGACGCTGCGGCGCGGACGCGGCAGGCGCCGGTCGACAAAGGCCCACAGCCCGCTGGGCAGGTACTTGAGCACCAGCACGATCATGATGCCGAAAACGATCAGCTCGTAGCTGCCGGCCGTGCCGATCAGCTTGGGCAGCAGCACCTGCAATTGATCTTCGAGCAGCTTGACCACGCCGGCACCTGCGATGGCACCCCACACGTGGGCCGCCCCGCCGAGCACCGCCATGAACAGGTATTCGATGCCCATCTTCAGGCCGAAGGGCGAGGGGTTCACCGTGCGCTGGAAGTGCGCGAACAGCCAGCCCGAGATCGATGCGAGCATGGCGGCCAGCACGAAGATGCCGATCTTGAAGCGCAGCGTGTTCACGCCCATGGCCTCGGCCATCTGCGAGCCGCCGGCCAGCGAACGGATGGCACGGCCGCTGCGCGAATCGAGCAGGCGGATCACCGCGAACGCCGCGAGGATCGCGAAAGCCCAGACGACGCCGTAGAACAGCCGCTGCTGGCCGAACTCGAAACCGAACAGCGACAGCCCCTTCACACCCAGGATGCCGTCGTACTTGCCGAGCGCATCGAGGTTGCCCATGAGGTAGTACAGCGACAGCGCCCACGCGATGGTCGCCAGCGGCAGGTAGTGGCCCGACATGCGCAGCGTGATCGCGCCGATGAACGCGGCGCTGAGGCCGGTGAGCGCCAGGCCGATGAACAGCGTGACCCACGGCGACAGGCCGGTGTTCACCGTGAGGTAGGCGGTGGTGTAGGCGCCGATGCCCACGAAGGCCGCCTGCCCGAAGGAGGTGAGGCCGCCGACGCCGGTGAGCAGCACGAGGCCGAGCACGGGCAGCGTGTAGATGCCGATGTAGTTGAGCTGGATGATCCAGAAGTCGGGCAGCGGCAGGAATGGCAGCGCGACGAGCACCAGGATGAGTGCGAGCGGGCCCCAGGTGCGCAGCAGGCTCTTGTCCGGCGCATGGGTTGAAGAAGGGTTCAGGAGCGCTTCCATCTCAGTGATCCATCGCGTGTTGTGTTGCAGGGCGCTTGTGTTCGCTTCGGGTGCATTCGGGGCGCGTGCACAGGCCACCGGGTACTCCCCTCCGCGAATGTCCCCCGCCTTCGGCTCCTCCTTTATTTCGCTGCGGGGAGCACCCGATGCCCTGTGCACGAGGGCACGCTCTGAGTGCACGGCTGATCAACGACGGCTCTATCCAACGCTCACGCCGGCGGGGTGCCTTGCGCAGCGAAATAAAGGAGGAGGCCGCAGGCCGGGGGACATTCGCGGAGCAAGGTACCCCGTCGGCGTGAGCGCACCCCGAATGCCCCCTGGAGCGGCAAAAAGAACGCGTGCTCATCAATGCTCCTCGTCCGAATGCCCGCTGCGCAACGAGCGCCACAGCAGCACCGGCAGGATGATGGTGAACACGATCACTTCCTTGAACGAACTCGCCCAGAAAGAACCGAAGGACTCGATCACGCCCACTGCCAGCGCACCGAGCAGTGCACCCGGGTAGCTTGCAAGCCCGCCGACCACCGCAGCCACGAAGCCTTTCAGGCCGATGAGAAATCCCGAGTCGTAGAACACGGTCGTGGTCGGCCCGATCAGCAGGCCCGAGAGCGCACCGATGAGTGCCGTCATCGCGAAAGTGAGCTGCCCCGCCGCCTGGGTGGAAATGCCCATGAGCCGCGCGCCCAGCCGGTTCACGGCCGTTGCCCGCAGCGCCTTGCCGTACAGGCTGCGCTCGAACATCAGGTACAGCAGCACGATCAGCGCGGCCGACATGGCAAAGATGATCAGCGCCTGCCCGCTCACGTTCAGCGGGCCCAGCGCCATGCGCTCGTCCCAGAACGGTGGGTTGCGAAAACCTTCAGCGCCGAAGAACAGCAGGCCCAGCCCCGTCATCGCGAAATGCACGCCGACCGAGACGATCAGCAGCACCAGCGAACTCGCACCGGCCAGCGACTGGTACGCCACGCGGTACACCAGCGGCCCGAAGGCCGTGACGATGAACACCGTGAGCAGCGCCTGCACGCCGATCGGCAGGTTGCGCGGGCCGGCCCATGCCGACACCGCGCAGATGATGGCCGGCAGGGCGAAGGTGCGCGCTGCCGCCTTCAGCCCGCCCGCCGCGCTGCCGCTGTGGCGCCAGGTCGTGACCAGGTCCATCAGCGCGGCAACGCCGGCCAGTATGAGCAGCAGCCACACCGTGCCCGGCGTCTTGCCGGTCTGGAAGATCGCCAGCGTCAGCGCGCCGTACGCCACGAATTCGCCCTGCGGGATGAAGATGACGCGGGTCACCGTGAAGACGAGCACGATGCCCATGCCCAGCAGGGCATAGATCGCGCCATTGGTGAGGCCGTCCAGCGTCAGGATGCTGGCGATTGATAAGTCCATGGCGTGAGGCTGCGATTGAAGAGAAGGTTTACTGCTCGACCTTGAACGCGCCGTTCACCACCTTGAGCATCACGCCGGTCTCGGTCGTGTAGCCCCAGTGGTCCTGCGCCGTCCAGTTGAGCACGCCGTGCGCGAGTACCGTGCGGCCCATGCCTTCGAGCGCATCGCGCAGCGCGGCACGGAACTCCGGTGTGCCGGGCTTGGCCTTCTTGAGCGCAATCGGCACGGCCTTTTCGAGCACCGTGAGCGCGTCGGCCGAGTGGCCGGCGAACTGGTTGCGCGAGCCGGGGCCGTAGACCTTCTCGTAGCCCTGCACGAAGGCCACCGCGGCGGCCTTCGAGGGATGGCTGTCGGGCAACTGCTCGGCCACGGTGGCGGGGCCCGACACCACGAAGGTGCCTTCGGCGTCCTTGCCGGCGGTGCGCATCAGGTCCTGCGTGGCGGCGGCGTGCGTCTGGTAGACCTTGCCCTTGTAGCCGCGCTCCATCACCGCCTTCTGCGGCATGCCTGCGCCGCTGCCCGAGGCCACGATCAGGATCGCGTCGGGGTTGGCCGACGTGAGCTTCAGCACCTGGCCGGTCACGCTGGTGTCGGAGCGCGCGAAGCGCTCGGTCGCGACGATCTTGATGCCGTTCTTGGCGGCCTCGGCGGTCAGCGCCTTGAGCCACAGCTCGCCATACGCGTCGGTGTAGCCGAGAAAGCCGACCGTCTTCACGTTCTGCTTCTTCATGTGAGCGACCACCGCATAGGCCATCACGTCGTTCGACTGCGGCATGCGGAAGAACCACTTGTCCTTGCCCGGCGGCAGGCTGGCGGGCGAGGTCGCGATTTGCGGCGTGCCGGCTTCGGCGGTCACGTCGGCCATCGGAATGGCGACCGGCGTGGCGCTGGAGCCGATGATCACGTCGGCCTTGTCTTCCGTCACCAGGCGCTGCGCGTCCTTCACGCCGGTGGTCGGGTCGGTGGCGTCGTCGAGCACCACCACCTTGAGCGTCTCGCCCGCGATGGTCTTGGGCCAGATCATGATGCCGTTCTTCACCGGAATGCCCAGGCCGGAGGCCGGGCCGGTGAGGGGCTGCACCACGCCGACGGTGATGTCGGCATGGGCCATGCCCATGGCCATGAGCGCCAGCACGGCGGCGAGGGTGGTCTTTTTCTTGAATGTCATCGATGTCTCCTGAAGGAAGCGGGTTTGAAGAGTCAGCGCGGTGCCATGCGCAGTGCACCGTCGAGGCGGATCACTTCGCCGTTGAGGTGGCCGTTGGTGACGATGTGGCAGGCCAGCTCGGCAAACTCCGAGGGCTTTCCAAGGCGTGGCGGGAACGGGATCGACGCGGCCAGCGATTGCTGCACGGCTTCGGGCAGTTCCTTCATGAGCGGCGTGGCGAACAGGCCGGGCGCGACGGTGCACACGCGGATGCCGTGTTGGGCCAGGTCGCGCGCCATGGGCAGCGTCATGCCCACGAGTCCGCCCTTGGAGGCGCTGTAGGCCTGCTGGCCCACCTGGCCGTCGAACGCGGCGGCCGAGGCGGTGAACATCATCACGCCGCGTTCGCCGTTGTCCAGCGCGGGCAGCTTGGCGCAGGCGGCGGCGAACAGGCGGCTCACGTTGTAGCTGCCGATCAGGTTGATGGTGACCACGCGAGTGAAGTCTTCCAGCGGCGCGGCACTGCCGTCGCGCTGCACGATGCGCTTGGCGCTGCCGATGCCGGCCACGTTCATGAGGATGCGTGCGGGGCCATGGGCGGCGGCGGCCTTGTCCAGTGCGGCGGTCACGCTGGCGGCGTCGGTGATGTCGCAGGCGCAGGCCACGGCGCAGCCGTTGCCAAATTCTTTGCCGATCTCGGCCGCGACCTTCTCGGCCTGCTCGGCATTGCGGTCGAGCACGGCCACCTTCGCGCCCAGGCGCGCCAGTTCGCGTGCGGTGGCTTCGCCGAGGCCGGAGGCGCCGCCGGTCACGATGGCGGCTTGTCCTTGGATGTGCATGGTGGATTCCTTCCGGTGAAATTCAGTGTTGGGGAACGATGGTGAAAGGCAGGCTGCCGTCGTGCAGCGCGTTCACCAGGTCGGCGCGGTGCAGGAGCACGGCGCGCTGGTTGATGGAGCCCTTGTCGGTGATCTCGCCCTTGTCGAGCGATGGCGGCTCGGCCATCAGGTGGGCCCGTGCCACGCGCGTGGCGCTGCCGGTGGCCTGCGCCGAAAGCTGGTTCAGCACCTTCTGGAAATGCTGCTGCACCGGCGCGCTCTGCACCACTTCCTGCAGGCCGGCGGTGGCGGGCAGGCCGCTCAGGGCGCGGCAGGCGGCCGTGGGCAGCAGCAGCGCACCGACTTCCTTGAGGTTGATGCCGGTGAGGACGGCGTCCTGCACGTAGGGCGCGCAGGCCGCGATGATCTTGGCGCGCATGGGGCCCACGCTCACGAAGGTGCCGGTGCTGAGCTTGAAGTCCTCGGCAATGCGGCCGTCGAACTTCAGGCCCTTGTTGAGGTCGTTCTCGTCGATCCACTTCACGGCGTCGCCCGAGCAGTAGAAGCCCTCTTCGTCGAAGGCCTCGCGCGTGGCCTCGGGGTTGCGCCAGTAGCCGGGGGTGATGTTGGGGCCGCGGTAGCGCACCTCGATTTTTCCGTCCACGGGCACCAGCTTGAGCTGCAGCCCCGGCGTGGGCACGCCGATGTCGCCGGCCTGCACGAAGGGGCTGTTCACGGCCAGGCAGAACGGCGTACCTTCGGTCATGCCCAGGCCGGTGTTCATGACGATGCGCTCGCCCACCTCGCGCTCGGCGCTTTCAAACAGCGCGTCCCAGATGGGCTGCGACAACGCGGCCGCGGCAAAGAAGAACATCTTCACGCGGCTGAGCAGGTTCTTGCGCAGCTGGTCGTCGGTCTTCATCGCCTGGGCGATCACCTCGAAGCCCGTGGGCACGTTGAAGTACACCGTGGGCGCGATCTCGCGCAGGTTGCGGATGGTCTCGGCCATGCCGTTGGGCGTGGGCTTGCCCTCGTCCAGGTACAGCGTGCCGCCGTTGTAGATGACGATGCCGAAATTGTGGTTGCCGCCGAACGTGTGGTTCCACGGCAGCCAGTCCACCAGCACCAGCGGCTCCTCGGCCAGCACGGGCATGGACTGGTTCATCTGCTGCAGGTTGGCGGCCCACATGCCATGCGTGACGATCACGGCCTTGGGCAGCTTGGTGGAGCCCGAGGTGAACATGAACTTGGCCACGCTGTCCGCGGTGATCGCGCTGTGCGCCGCATCCACGGCGGGCGTGGCGGGGGTGGCCAGCAGCTCGCTGAACGGCGTGGTGCGGCGCCCTTCGAGGCTGCCGCTGCCCAGCACCACATGCACATCGGAGGCCACCGTGGCGTCGATGGCGCGGGCAAATCGCTTGGCGTCGCTTGCGAACACCAGGCCCGGCGTCAGCGTGTCCATCACGTGGCGCAGCTTGTCGTAGTCCTGGCTGATCGTGGAATACGCGGTGGACACCGTGCACTGCGGCACGCCGGCCACCAGGCAGCCCAGCGACAGCAGGGCGTGGTCCAGGTCGTTTTCGCTCAGGATGGCCACGGGCCGCTCGGCGCTCAGGTTCATGCCCAGCAGCGCCTGTGCAATGCTGCGGGCCGCGGCCCACGCCTGGCCGTAGCTGATGTGGCGCCATTCGCCCAGGCTGCCATCGGCGTTCTTCACGCGCTGGGCCATCCACGTGCGGTCGGGCGCCACCTGCGCCCAGTGCGCCAGCCGGTCGGTGAGGCGCACGGGGTGCGGCTGCAGGGCCTGCGCGGCTTCGACATAGACCACGCCGTTGTCCGCAGCGCGGGTGCGCACTTCGGTGACACCGAAACGCAGGGGGCGGTAGCGGGGGGTGGAGGGGTTTGCAGTCATCAGGGGCTTTCCGTGCGCGCGATGTGCATCAGTCCTTCTTGACCTTGGCCGCCTTGCCGTCGAGGAAGGCGCGCACACGGGCCTTGGCCTCGGGTGCGCTCTGTGCGATGGCGGCCATCATGGCTTCGGTCATCAGGCCCTGGTCGGAAGGCTGCTCGGCGATGCGGGGCAGCGCGTGCATCAGCGCGTAATTGGTCAGCGGGGCGTTCTGGGCGATGCGCTGGGCCAGCTCGAAGGCCTTGTCGAACGCGGTGCCGGTGGGCACGAGGTACTGCGCAAAGCCGACTTTCTCGCCGTCCACGGCGTTGTAGACGCGGCCGGTCATCATCATGTCGGTCATGCGGGCCGTGCCGATCAGGCGCGGGATGCGCACCGCGCCGCCACCGCCCACGAAGATGCCGCGCGAGCCTTCGGGCAGCGCGTAGAAGGTGGATTCGTCGGCCACGCGGATGTGGCAGGCGCTGGCCAGCTCCAGCCCGCCGCCCACCACGGCACCGTGCAACGCAGCCACCACGGGCACGGGGCCGAACTGGACGCGGTCGAGCGCGGCATGCCACATGCGCGAGTGATGCAGGCCCTGGCCGGCATCGCGCTCCTTGAGTTCGGAGAGGTCCAGGCCCGAGCAGAAGTGCTCGCCCTCGCCATCTATCACGGCCGCGCCGACGGTGGCGGGCAGCGTCTCCATCACATCGCGCAGCGCGAGGATCAGGCCGTCGTTCAAGGCGTTGCGCTTGGCGGGGCGGGTCAGGCGGATGACCGCGATTTCCTCGCGTTCGCCGCGAATTTCCAGGGAGATGTCGGTGGACTGGGTCATGGTGATGTGGGTGAGTTGGCGGAATTATGGTTATTGAAAATAACTAAAACAAGGTCGAAGTAGGGCTCTTTTCTAGGTGCTTTCCCTAGCTTTTTCAGTGGGTCATATGGTTATGATAAATAACTAAATGCAGACCTCAGGAACAAGGAACCCAGCCGTGAACGCCTTCATCCCCTACGGTATCTACTGGTCTTCCCCCTTTGCCAAGTGGCAGGGCTCGCTGGCCAACCTCAATGCACTGCCGCTGGCCGCCAAGGTGGGCCAGCAGGCGCTGGCGGCGCGCGGCTACGACCTCGCGGCGGTGGACCTGGCCATCCTGGGCATCACCAATCCGCAGAAGGGCAGCTTCTACGGTCTGCCGTGGGTCACGGGGCTTATGGGCATCGACCGCGTGGCCGGCCCCACCGTGCAGCAGGCCTGCGCCACCAGCGTGCGCGCACTGCAGATGGCCGCGCAGGAAGTGGCCTGCGGCACCGCCAGCAGCGCGCTGCTGGTGATGGCCGACCGGCAGTCCAACGGGCCGGTCGTGTACTACCCCGATTCGAGTGGCACCGGCGGCTACGGCATCACCGAGCACTGGGTGCCCGACAACATGGCGCACGACCCCTACGCCAAGAACGCGATGCTGCAGACCGGCGAGAACGTGGCCGCGCGCTATGGCATCAGCACCGAGGAACAGCACGCGCTGAAGCTGCACCGCTACACCCAGTACCAGCAGGCGCTGGCCGACGACCGCGCGTTCCAGAAGCGCTACATGGCCGACGTGCCGCTGAGCGACTCGAAGTTCCGCAAGCAGACCGGCACGCTAGCCACCGACGAAGGCATCTTCCCGACCACGGCCGAAGGCCTGGCCAGGCTCAAGCCCGTGAAGGAAGGCGGCACCGTGACCTTTGGCGGGCAGACCCATCCGGCTGACGGCAACGCGGGCGCCATCGTCACCACGCGCGACCGTGCGCGCGCTGCGTCCATCGATCCCGGCATCGAGATCGAGATCCTGGGCTTCGGCATGGCGCGCGTGGAAGCGGGCTACATGCCCATGGCGCCGGTGCCCGCCACCTTCAATGCCCTGAAGCACGCGGGCCTCGCCATGAAGGACGTGGACGCCATCAAGACCCACAACCCGTTCGCCGTGAACGACATCGCCCTGGCGCGCGACACCGGCTTCGCGTGGGAGCGCATGAACAACTACGGCAGCTCCATCATCTGGGGCCACCCGCAGGCGCCCACCGGCCTGCGCGCCATCATCGAACTCATCGAAGAGCTGGTGCTGCGCGGCGGCGGCGTGGGCCTCTTCACCGGCTGTGCCGCAGGCGACACCGGCTATGCCACCGTGCTGCGCGTGACCGACAGCAGAACCCAGAAAGCTTGATCCATGACCACTGAACATTCCTTTTCCGCTCCCCTGAATGCCTGGCTGATCGACGGCGTGCGCACGCCGATGGTCGACTACTGCGGTCCCCTGGGCCATGTGTCGCCCACCGACATGGGCATCAAGGTCGCCCGTGCGGTCCTGGAGCGCAGCGGCGTGCCTGCCGCAGATGTGAACTCGGTCATCACCGGGTCGATGGCGCAGGCCGACTTCGACGCCTTCGTGCTGCCGCGCCACATCGGCCTGTACGCGGGCGTGCCGCAGAGCGTGCCGGCCATCCTGGTGCAGCGCATCTGCGGCACGGGGTTCGAACTGCTGCGCCAGGCCGCCGACCAGGTCGCCCTGGGCTATGCCGACGTGGCGCTGGTGGTGGGCACCGAGTCCATGACGCGCAACCCGATTGCCGCCTACACGCACCGCACCGGCTTCAAGCTGGGCGCGCCGGTGGAGTTCAAGGACTTCCTGATGGAGGCGCTGATCGACACCGCGGGCCCGGTCACGATGATCGAGACCGCCGAGAACCTGGCGAAGAAATACGGCATCACCCGCGAAGACGTGGATGCCTACGCCGCCCGCTCGTTCGAGCGAGCGCTCAAGGCCCAGGCCGATGGCTTCCTGGCCGGCGAGATCGTGCCGGTGACGAGCGAAAAATTCGCGCTCGAAGGCTATGCCACGCGCGGCATCACGCTGCCGCGCAAGGTGGCGCAGCTCGACCGCGACACCCACCCGCGCCCCTCGCCCATCGAGGCCCTGGCGGGCCTGCGCACCGTGTATCCCGGTGGCGTGCAGACGGCCGGCAACAGCTCGGCCCTGGTCGATGGCGCCGTGGGCGCGGTGGTGGCCAGCGATGCGTATGTGCAGCAGCGCGGCCTCAAGCCGCTGGCACGCCTGCGCGGTGCGGCGGCGGTGGGCGTGGCGCCCGAGTACATGGGCATCGGCCCGGCCCCCGCCATCCGCGCGCTGCTGGCGCGCACCGGGCTCGCGCTGGACGACATCGGCCTGTTCGAAATCAACGAAGCCCAGGGCGCGCAGACCCTCGCGGTGGAGCGCGAGCTGGGCCTCGACCGCGACAAGCTCAACGTGAACGGCGGCGCCATCGCGCTGGGTCACCCGCTGGCCGCCACCGGCGTGCGCCTCACGGTGACGCTGGCGCGCGAGCTGCGCCGGCGCGGCCTGCGCTACGGCATCTCCAGCGCCTGCGTGGGCGGCGGGCAGGGCATGGCGCTGCTCATCGAAAACCCCGAGGCCTGAGAGCCCCGGAACACGCCTGAACCCGCACACCCGATACCCGGAACACACACCATGAAAATCATCACCGCCGCCCAAGCCGGGGCCCTCATTCCCGACGACGCCACCATCTTCCTGGGCGGCCTGGCCGTCTCCAGCCTGCCAGAGGAAGTACTCAAGGGCGTGGAAAAGAACTTCCTCGACACGGGCCACCCGCGCAACGTGACCACCTGGGCCTGCGGCGCCATCGGCAACAGCAAGGACGCGGGCATGGTGCACTTTGCCCACCCCGGCATGATCAAGCGCACCGTGGCGGGCCACTTCGGCCAGACCGGCGCCGAGATGATGAAGATGGTGTTCGACGGCGAGGTGGAGGCCTACAACTTCCCGCAGGGCAGCCTGTCGCACCTCACGCGCCATATCGCCAGCCGAAGCCCCGGGCTGCTGACCAAGGTGGGCCTGGGCACCTTCGTGGACCCGCGCATCGAAGGCGGCAAGCTCAACAGCAAGTCCACCGAAGACCTGGTGAAGCTCGTGGAGTTCAACGGCGAGGAGTGGCTGTTCTACCCCTCGCCCAAGGTCGACGTCGCCATCATCCGCGGCACGCTGGCCGATGAGAACGGCAACATCACGCTCGACAAGGAAGGCGTGCTGCTGGAGCAGATCAGCATCGCCCACGCGGCCAAGGCCAGCGGCGGCATCGTCATTGCGCAGGTGGAGCGCATCGTCAAGGCCGGCAGCCTGCACCCCAAGTCGGTGAAGGTGCCCGGCGTGTCGGTGGACTACGTGGTGGTGGGCCAGCCCGAGAACCACATGCAGACCATCACCACGCAGTTCAGCCCCGCGTTGTGCGGCGATGTACGCGTGCCGCTCAATTCGCTCGCGCCCATGGAGCTGGACGAGCGCAAGGTCATCGCCCGCCGCACCGCGCTGGAACTCACGCCCGGCGCCATCACCAACCTGGGCATCGGCATCCCGGCCGGCGTGCCCTCGGTGGCGGCGGAAGAAGGTGTGTCCGACCAGCTCATCCTGAGCGTGGAAAGCGGCATCACCGGCGGCATCCCGGCGCAGCTCGGAGACTTCGGCACCGCCTACAACGCCGACGCCATCATCGAGCAGTCGCTGCAGTTCGACTTCTACGACGGCGGCGGCCTGGACGCGAGCTTCCTGGGCCTGGCGCAGGCCGACAACCACGGCAACGTGAACGTGAGCAAGTTCAACGGCCGCCCCGTGGGCTGCGGCGGCTTCGTGAACATCACGCGCTCCACGAAGAAGCTGGTGTTCTGTGGCACTTTCACCGCCGGGGGCCTGCAGGTGAAGGTGGCCGACGGCCAGCTCGCCATCGTCAAGGAAGGCAAGTCCCGCAAGTTCATCGAGAAGGTGGAGCAGATCACCTTCAACGGGCTGGATGCCGCGCGGCGCCAGCAGAACGTGCTGTTCGTCACCGAACGCGCGGTGTTCCACCTGACCACCGACGGGCTGGAACTGATCGAGATCGCGCCGGGCATCGACCTGGAGCGCGACGTGCTGGCGCACATGGGGTTCAGGCCCCTGATGCGCGACGTGAAGACCATGGACCCGGGGCTGTTCCGCGCCCAGTGGGGTGGCCTGGCCCAGGCCATGGCCGAAAAGTCGCGCGCCGAGTGAAATACCGCCAATAGCCCGCGTCAGCCCGCGTCGTCCTCGGCCGTGCCGGCGCCGCAGGGGAGCTTCAAATCTCCTGCGAATACACCTTCTGCAGCAGCCGGATCAGCGTCTTGCGCTCGGCGGCCGTCAGGCGCCCGGTGGCTTCCACCTCCAGGTCGGCGGCGGTCTGCTCTGCCTGCGCGGTCAGATCCATCCCTGCCGGCGTCAGGTGCAGGCCCAGGGCGCGGCCGTCGCTCGGGTGCGGGCGGCGTTCGATCAACCCACGCCGCTCCAGCGCGGCGATCAGTCCCACCAGGTTGGGCGGCAGCACATCGAGCGTGGCGCACAGCTGGCGCGAGGTGATGCCGGGGTTGTGCGCCATCAGCGACAGCACCGAGAAATCCACCACCTTCAGGCCGTAGACCGCCATGCGCTCCATGAACACCTCGATCACGGCCAGCGAGGCGCGGCGCGCGTTGTAGCCCACCAGCGTGCGAAGGAAGGCGGTGTCCACGGACCCGGTCATGGGCGCCGGGGTGGCTGTGACCGCGGGGGCTGTCTTTTTCTTGATGGGTTGGACGCTGGGCATGGGGTGATTGTGCCGAGGCGACGCGTTCGCACCGCGTTCCATGTCCGATTACAACAGTCGGCTTGCGAAGCCGCCGCGGCGCTCGTGGACAACCCCACCATCCCGAAGAGGGGACCCGCCGCCCGCATTAAGCGCGCATCGGCGCGCGGCTCTTCTCGTTGTTGACGGTGACGAATTTCCTGAGCAACGCCATGAAATCTCCGCGCTCCTTCTCGCTCAGCGAGCCCAGGAGGGTGTCTTGCATCTGTGCCATCGCGGGCACCATCTCTGCAAGCAAATCCTCGCCGGCGGCCGTGAGGCGCAACTCGCGCTGTCCGCGCGCCAGCATCTTGCGGGTGATCAATCCCTTCGTTTCCAGCCGCGCGGCGATGTCGGCAGCGCTGGAGGTATCGAGGGCCACCTGCTGGGCCAGGGTGATCTGGTCGATGCCCGGCTTGTCCTGCAAGACGCGCATCGCGGCATATTGCACCGGCGTGACGTCGCGCCCCAGCGTCTCGTGGAATACCGACACTGCGATCTGATGGGCGCGCCGGATGAGGTGACCCGGCTGGTCGTTGATGTCGATCGCGGCGGTATTGGACTTGCTGAGGGACATGATGGAGAAAACAGATCGGCTTCGGCGGCGCGGAAGCCCGCGATCTTACCGAGACCCTCTCGCTCCAAGCGCTCTACAGGTCGAGCACGAGGATCGGCGAACGCGATCGCGAACAGCAGGGCGTGAACTGATCGTTGGCTGCCTGTTCCTCGGGCGTCAGATACATGTCCTTGTGGTCGGGCTCGCCTTCGAGCACGCGCGTGAGGCATGTGCCGCACACGCCCTGCTCGCACGAAGTGGCCACCTCGATACCCGCCGCCGCAAGGGCCTGCACCACCGTCTTGTCCTTGGGCACCGCAACGATGCGGCCGGAACTCGCGAGCTTGACCTCGAAGGCTGCATCGGCGTCCGACTTGACCACCTCGGCCGAGAAGAATTCGTAGTGGAGCTGGTCGACGGGCCAGCCAGCGGCGCGTGCAGCGTCGAGCACCCAGTCCATGAAGCCCTTGGGCCCGCACACGTACAGATGAACGCCCGTCTTCGGAGTCTGGACAATGGCCGGAAGCGACAACTTCTGCGTTTCATCCCCGTCATCGAAGTGAAATTGCACCCGGGAAGCGAATGGCGCTTGCGCGATGCGCTCGACAAACGCAGTGCGTTCCTGCGAACGCGTGCAGTAGTGCATTTCAAAGGCCGCGTTGGCGACCGCCAGTCGCTCTGCCATGCACAGAATGGGCGTCACGCCGATGCCGCCGGCAATCAGCACGCTGTGCGCGGCGCCGTGCGCCAGCGGGAAGTGGTTCTTCGGTGCGCTGATGCGAAGCGCGTCGCCCTCCTTGACGAAGTCGTGCATCGTTTGCGATCCACCGCGGGAGTTCGGGTCGCGCAGCACGCCGATCAGATAGCGATGGCTCTCGCTCGGGTCATTGCACAGCGAGTACTGGCGCGTGACACCGTTCGGCATGTGCACGTCGATGTGCGAACCGGCCGAGAACGCCGGCAGGGCGCCTCCATCTTCCCGCACCAGTTCGAATGTGCAGATGTCCAGCGCTTCGACGTGCTTGCGTGCAACGCGCACGCTGAGTTCGGAGGCGTTCATGCTGCGGCTTCCTGCTTGCTGGAAGCTTCGTCTTCCTGTGCGATCAGGCGTTCGATGACACGGCGCGACTGCACGCCGCCGGAATCGATGTTGAGCTTGAGCAACTGGCGTTGCGGGTGCGCGAGCAGATTGCGCTGCTGCGACTCGAGCATCTCGAGGTCTTCGCTGAAGATCTTGCCCTGACCCTCGCGGATCGATGCGGTGAGCGCCTTGTCGTGCGGCTGAAAATTGCGCGCCATGCCCCAGAAGTACCAGATCGAGGTTTCCGTTTCGGGCGTGATGAAGTCGACCACGATGCTCGACACCTTGTGCGCCGGGTCGGCGTGATAGCCGCCTTTGCCGGCGTGCGCGACGCCGACTTCGATCAGCACGTGACTCGGCGGCGTGAAGCGGCAGATTTGCCAGCGGTCGACCGGCACGTCGTCGGCCAGGTGGTTGCCGCGCAGCGCCATGCGCCAGAAAGGGGGCGCCATGATGTTTTCCATGTGGCGGGCGGTGGTGACGGTGTCGCCTTCGGTGACGGTCTTGGTCGGCGTCTCGTCGATTTCCTTCTGGCCGATGCTGGTCGCATGCACGTAGGTCTCGTGCGTCAGGTCCATCAGGTTGTCGATCATGAGCCGGTAGTCGCACTGGATGTGGAAGAGGCCGCCGCCGTAGGCCCAATCCGGGCTTTCGGCCCACTCGAGGTGATGCAGCTTGGCCGGGTCGGCCAGAGCCGGGTCGCCGGGCCACACCCAGACAAAACCGTAGCGCTCGATCACCGGGAAGGACCGGATCGCGGGGAATCCACGCACGCGCTGGCCGGGCATGGCGACCGTCTTGCCGTCGCAGCCCATCTCCAGGCCGTGATAGCCGCACACGAGCTTGCCTTCGACGACCGAGCCGAGCGAGAGCGGCGCACCCCGATGCGGGCAAAAATCCTCCAGCGCCGCAGCCTTGCCCTCAGCCGCACGGTACAGCACGAGCTTCTCGCCGCAGATCATCCGGCCCAGCGGCTTGTCGTCGATTTCGTTGGCGGTGCAGGCCACGTACCAGGCATTTTTCGGGAACATGTGTGTCTCCTTGAGATTTCCGGGAAAGAAAAAGAAACCGCTCAGTGCGCACTGATCATGGCGCCTGTGGACTGCCGCGCGGCGCTTTGGCGCAGCGCCAGCACTGCCGCCATCGCAGCGACCAGCGGCAGCGCATAGGCGTAGTACAGCCTCGGTGCCTGCCAGCCGCCGTCGAGCAGCATGCCGGCAATCAGCGGCGCGAGAATGGCACCGATGCGGCCGATGCCGATGGCCCAACCCATGCCGGTCGTGCGCACCGCCGCCGGATAGATGACCGGCGCGAACGCATAGAGGCCGGCCATCGAGCCGAAGATGAATGCGCCGATCAGGAAGGCAATCGCGAACGACGCACCGAGGTGACCGGTAGAGGCGCCGAAGGCAGCCATGGCGACGGCTGTCATCGTCAGGCTGGCAGCCGTCAGCCGGCCGAGGTCCAGCCGGGCGGCCAGCAGCCCGAACAGGCTGCCGCCGACGATGCCCCCGATGTTCAGCAGCACGCCGCCGGTGATCCCCTGGCGGGCCGAGAGCCCCGCCGAAACCAGCAGCTTCGGCGTCCAGCTGAGCGCGAAGTAGAAGCTGAACATGAGCAGGAAGAAGGCGGCCCAGAGCAGCAGCGTCGAGCGGGCCAGTCCGCCGTTGAACAGGCCCGGGATCGTGTTGGAAGGGCGTTCGCCAACGGCCGGGAGCGGCGGGAGTTCGGCCAGTTCGGCGCGCTGCATCTTTCGCAGCAGGGCGTTGAGCTTTTGCAGCGCGCCAGCCGGTCGCCTCGAAGTGAGGAAGTCGACGGATTCCGGCAGCCGCCGGAGCACCAGCGGAATCATGGCGACGGTGGCGAGGCCGCCGAAGACGAAGACCGAGCGCCACCCGTAGGCCTCGAGCAGCACCGCGGCGATGCTGCCACCGATGGTCGCGCCGATGGGATAGCCCGTCGCCTGCAGCGCGACAGCCGTGCTGCGCCACTTGTTCGAGGCGAATTCAGCCGTGATGACGCCGACGCTGGCCAGCATTCCGCCGATGCCGAGCCCCGTGAGCGCGCGCAGGGCCGCCAGTTGGGTGCTGCTTTGCGCCAGCGCCGAAAGCCCCATGCCGAGCGCGATCACGACGAGGCACAGGAGGATGATGGCCTGGCGCCCGAATCGGTCGGCGAGGGGCGCGAGAAACAGCGAACCGGCGGCCATGCCAAACAGTCCGGCACTGAACAGCACGCCGAGCTGGGCGCCGCTGAGCTTCCATTCGGCCGAGACGCTGGCGGCGGTGAATGCCATCACCAGCACGTCGAAGCCGTCGAGCATGATGAGCGTGACGCAGATGGCGATCGCGCTCCATTGGAATCTGCTCATGGGACCTTCGTCCAGGTCACGGCGCAAGGCGTGTTTCATCGTTGTCTCCTGAAGGGAAATACAAGCGCAGTCGCACGAAGCTTTTCTTGAGTGCGAAATGGCATTCAGCACACTGAATATGACAATCAGTGTACTGAACGAAGGGCCGAAGCTTGCTGAGGGGAAACCCTGATAGAGATCGATAGGTGTCCAGCCCTTCCTGGCTGGGGCGTTCCAAGCCCGACGTGATGTCGGGCCCCCTGAAGGCGCGAGCGGAGGGGCGCTACGCGTCCGCCTCTTCCTTCGTTGCCTCGTCTTCGTCGATCCGCTCCCAGTCGCGCCCCGAGCGCCGCTGCCGCTCCTCGCGCTCGCGCGCCATCTGTTCCTCGAACTGCTGGCGGCCCGCCTTGTTGGCCGCGATCAGCTTGGCGCGGTCCTTGTAGTGCGGATAGATCTCGTCGCTGAGCTTGATATTCCGGCGGCGAAAGCGCATGGCCGATTCGCGCGCTTCATGCGCCGGCCAGCCCAGTGCTTCGAGCGTGGTGCGGGCGCTGCGCAGCGATGACTCGAACACCTCGCGCTCCACGTCCGTCACGCCGCGGTCGCGCAGCTGGAACAGGTGGGTCACGTTGCGGGCCCGCGCGATGATGCGCGCCTGCGGAAAGTTCTCCCGCACGAGATCGACGATTTCGAGCGACTGCTCGATGTCGTCCACCGCCACCACGATGGCCTTGGCCGAGCCGGCGCCCGCAGTGCGCAGCAGGTCGAGCCGCGTGGCATCTCCGTAGAACACGCGAAAGCCGAACTGGCGCAGGCCTTCGACGGTGTCGGCGTCGTGGTCGAGCACGGTCACGCGCAGGCCCTGCGACATCAGCATGCGGCCGACGATCTGGCCGTATCGGCCGAAGCCGCAGATCAGCACCTTGGCGTCCTGCTGCTCCGAAATCTCTTCCAGCTGGGTGCCGCCGTTGCGGCTGTAGCGCGGCAGCACGAACTTGTCGAGCAGCACCAGCAGCAGCGGCGACAGCAGCATCGACAGTGCGACCGCGCCGATCAGCAGCGAGGTGATCTCGGGCGGCAGCACGTCGGGCCCCGCGGCCTGGAACACCACGAATGCGAACTCGCCGCCCTGCGCCAGCAGCAGCGTGAACACCGGGCGCTCCTGGTAGGCGATGCCCATGGCCTTGGCGAGCGCGTAGATCACCACCAGCTTAACGGCCATGAAACCGACCACCAGCATCGCCATGACCCAGGGGCTCGCGATCAGCACGCCGAAGTTGATCGACATGCCCACGGCGATGAAGAACAGGCCCAGCAGCAGGCCCTTGAAGGGCTCGATGTCGGTCTCGAGCTCGCGCCGGTATTCGCTCTCGGCCAGCAGCACGCCGGCGAGGAACGCGCCGAGCGCCATCGACAGGCCGACCGCCTGCATCAGCGCGGCGATGGCCACCACCAGCAGCAGGGCGGCGGCGGTGAAGATCTCGGGCGTGTCGCTGCGCGCGATCCAGCGCAGGATGGGACGCAGCAGCAGCCGGCCGCCGAGGATGATGCCGCCGATCACGCCGATGATCTTCGCGGCTTCCAGCGCGCGTTCGAGGCCGGTGATGGACTGCTCGGCCGCGGTGGCGCCCGCGAGCAGCGGCAGCAGCGCGAGGATCGGAATCGCGGCCACGTCCTGGAACAGCAGGATCGAGAAGCCGGCCTGGCCGCTGGGCGTCTTCAGCAGGTTGCGCTCGCCGAACACCTGCAGCGCGATGGCGGTGGACGACAGCGCGAGGCCCAGCGCGGCCACCAGCGCCACGCGCCATTCGGCGCCCACGGCCCAGCCCGCGGCGAACAGCACGGCGGCGCAGCTCAGCACCTGCGCGGCGCCCCAGCCGAAGATGGGACGGCGCAGGTTCCACAGGCGCTTGGGTTCGAGTTCGAGGCCCACGAGGAACAGCATCAGCACCACACCGAACTCGGCGAAGTGCAGCACGTCCTCGACGCTGGACACGAGGCCCAGTCCCCAGGGGCCGATGGCGATGCCGGCCACGAGGTAGCCGATGATCGAGCCGAGGCCCAGGGCCTTCGACAGCGGCACCACCAGCACGGCGGCGCCCAGGTAGATCAGGCTGTTGGTCAGCCAGGCGGGTGCGTGTTCCATTCAGGCCGCCTTGCTGTTGTCTGCGGCCGTGGCCGCGAGGCCGTGGGCCATGGCAGCCTGGAGGGCGCTGGAGACCACTTGGCCGATGTCGTCGGTGTCGGCTGGCCGGTCGCTCTCGGGCACGGGGCAGGCCACGCAGGCGTCGATCTCCTCGATCTCCGGCCAGTCGGGGTAGCTGCCGAGGCGCTGGGCAAAGGTTTCGACGTGCGACGCCACGTCCGCCTCGCTGGCGCTGCGCGCGCCGTAGAAGACCAGCGGCGGCAGGAAGCGCATGCCGCACAGCGCGGCGGTCTGCTCGTAGGGCGGCAGGAAGGCGTCGAAGAAATAGCGGTGGTAGTTCTGCGGGTGGTACGCGGCCTCGGGGCTGCCGGTGGTGGCGACCAGCCAGAGGTCCTTGCCCTGCAGCGCCGTGCCGCCGGGGCCGTAGGCCCAGCCGTAGGCGAGCACGTCGTCGACCCAGAGTTTTTGCAGCGCGGGCATCGAGTACCACTGGATCGGATGCACCAGCACCACCAGGTCGGCCTTGGCGAGCCGGGCCTGCTCGGCTTCGACGTCGATGGCGAAGTCGGGGTAGCTGCCGTAGAGGTCGTTGACGTCGATGCCCGGCACGGCGCGTGCGGCGGCGAGCATGCGGCGGTTGACGCGCGAGTCGCGCCAGTGCGGGTGGGCCGCGAGCACGTAGATGCCGCCGGAATTTCCCGTGGGTGTTGTTGTCGTCATGCCGCGAACATAGCGCAGTCAAGGCCGGTTCGTCGGGCGAAAGGGCGCCGGCGACTACCATTCCCGCTGTCCCTGTTCCGGAGGAGAGCTTTTATGCCGGTGGTTCTGGTCGCCAATCCCAAGGGTGGCGTAGGCAAGTCGACGATCGCGACCAACGTCGCGGGCTACTTCGCAAGCCACGGCCATGCCGTGATGCTGGGCGACGTGGATCGCCAGCAATCCTCGCGGCTCTGGCTGGGCCTGCGTCCGCCGATGGCCCGGCCCATCGCCACCTGGGAGGCCATCGGCGACAGCACGGTGGTGCGGCCGCCTCGCGGCACCACGCACGCGGTGCTCGACACGCCGGCCGGCCTGCACGGCTGGCGCTTCAAGGAAGTGCTGGCGCTGGCCGACCGGGTGATCGTGCCGCTGCAGCCGAGCATCTTCGACATCTACGCGACGCGCGACTTCCTCGACCGGCTGCTGGAAGACCGCCGCGCCGAAAAGACGAAGATCGGCCTCGTCGGCATGCGCGTGAACGCCCGCACGCTGGCGGCCGACCGGCTCCACGAATTCATCGCGGGGCTCGGCGTGCCGGTGATCGGCGAACTGCGCGACACGCAGAACTACGTGCAGCTCGCGGCGCGCGGGCTCACGCTGTTCGACATCGCGCCGGGCCGCGTCCAGCGCGACCTGGAGCAGTGGCAGCCGATCCGCGAATGGCTCGACGCCTGATCCAGGCTCCCGGTTTTCCCTGAGCCCGGTTGTCGCAAGCCCGACAGCCGGGCGAACACCCTGCACGCCAGAATGCCCGGATGACCAAAAAGACATTCCAGACCCTTCAGGATCTCGCCGCCTGCGTTGGCCAGGAGGTCGCCGTGAGCGACTGGATCACCATCACGCAGGCGCAGGTCAACCAGTTCGCCGAGGCGACGGGCGACCACCAGTGGATCCATATCGATGTCGAGCGGGCCAAGGCCGGCCCCTTCGGCGGGCCGATCGCCCATGGTTTCCTCACGCTGTCGCTGCTGCCGCGCTTCTTCGAGACGGCGATCGACGTGGTCGAGTCGCGCATGGGCGTGAACTACGGCATGAACCGGGTGCGCTTCATGTCGCCGGTGCCGGTGGGCAAGCGGTTGCGGGCGCGCATGAAGCTGCTGAGCTCGGAGCCGATCGCCGACGATGGCTTCCAGATGACCTGGGAAGTCACCATCGAGCTCGAAGGCGCGGCCAAGCCGGCGTGCGTGGCCGAGTCGGTGGTGCGGCGCTACCGCTGAGGCGTCGGGCTTTTTCGTTTCAGCCGAAGCCGTTCTGTCGCCAGGCCTCGAACACCGTCACGGCCACCGCATTCGAGAGATTCAGGCTGCGCTGGCCCTCGCGCATCGGCAGGCGCAGGCGCTGCGGCTCGGCGAAGCCGTCGCGTACCGCGGATGGCAGGCCGCTGGTCTCCGAGCCGAACACCAGCCAGTCGCCGGGCTGGAAGCGCACGTCGTGCACGGCCCGCGTGCCGCGCGTGGTGAGGGCGAACATGCGGTCGGCGGCCGGTTGCTCCGTGGCGAGCAGCGCTTGCCAGTCGGCATGGCGCTTCACTTCGGCGTACTCGTGGTAGTCGAGCCCTGCGCGGCGCAGCAGGCGGTCGTCCATCGAAAAACCGAGCGGCTCGACCAGGTGCAGCGTGCAGCCGGTGTTGGCGGCGAGCCGGATCACGTTGCCGGTGTTCGGCGGGATTTCGGGGTGGACCAGGACGATATGGAACATGCGCCGATTGTCGGCGGGCCGCGTCGGAGGTTCAGCGCGGCGGATCGGTCCGGGCCAGCACGATGGCCGTGACATGGGCCGCGCCCGCCAGCCGCAGCACTTCGGCGGCCGCGAACAGCGAGGCGCCGCTGGTCATCACGTCGTCCACCAGCACGAGGCGCCGGCCGCGCAGCTTCTCGGCGCGCAGCGGCTCCACGGCGAAGGCGCCGCGCAGGTTGTGCAGCCGGTCGGCGCGCGAAAGGCCGCTCTGCGCGGGCGTCTCGCGGGTGCGCAGGAGCAGGGTGGCGTCGGTCTTGGCAGGCGACAGCCGCCGCGCCAACTCGTGCGCCTGATTGAAGCCGCGTTCGCGCAACCGACCAGGCGCCAGCGGCATCGGCAGCACGCTGTCGCAAGCCTCCAGCGCCGGCTCCACCCATGGCGTGCTGCGCAGCAGCGTGGCGAACGGGTCGGCCCAGCCGGCCTCGCCCTGGAACTTGAATGCCGTGATGGCGTCCGGCCACGGCCATGCGTAGGTGCAGGCCGCGAGGCAGGCGTCCAGCGGCGGCGGGTGCTTCACGCAGTCGCCGCAGCGGCTCACGCCTTCGGGCACGGGCAGGGCGCAACTGCTGCAGCGCGCGGTGGGCGGGGCGAAGCGGGCCACGCAGGCATCGCACACCGGGCGCGACGGCCAGGCGCGGCAGACCGCGCACTGGCTGGGCAGCCGTGCGAGCAGCGAGGCGAAAGACCCGAAGGGCATGAAAGGCCACAAGGCCCGATGGCTGGACATGGCCTCAATATACTCACGGCCCCATGGCCACCGACCCCTCACGACGACCGCCGACCATCGATGCCACGGCGGCCGCCCGCTGGCGCCAACTCGCGCCTGCCGACGGCTCCCCCTGGCTGCACGAGGAAATCGGCCGCCGGATGGAAGACCGGCTGCAATGGATCAAGGCCCAGCCCCGCACATGGGCCGATTGGGCACCGCTGCGCAGCGGCCTCGAGGCGCATGAACTCGTCGCCCGCCGCTACAAGGACGCGGCTTCCTTCGTGATCGAGCCGGAGCCCGCGCTGGCCGCCGCCACCGGCCAGGCGCTGGCCGCCCCATGGTGGAGCGCGCGCCGCTGGCAGGCCGGCAAGGCGCGCTTCGACGCGCCGCCGGAAGACGGCGTCGACCTGCTCTGGGCCAACATGTCGCTGCACATGGCGGCCGACCCGGAAGCGCTGATCGCGCACTGGCACAAGCTGGTGGCAACCGACGGCTTCCTGATGTTCTCCTGCCTCGGGCCCGACACCGTGCGCGAGTTGCGTGCGCTGCATGCCCGGCTCGGCTGGCCGGCCGCGGGCCACGAGTTCACCGACATGCACGACTGGGGCGACATGCTGGTGCACGCCGGCTTCGCCGAACCGGTGATGGACATGGAGCGCATCGTGCTGACCTGGGCCACGCCCGAGGCGGCGCTGGCCGAGCTGCGCACGCTGGGCCGCAACCTGCACCCGGCGCGCTTCCCGGCGCTGCGCGGCAAGGCCTGGCACCAGTCGCTGAAGAAGGCGCTGCCCGAGCTCGCTCCGGCCGAAGAGGGCGCCGGGCGCATCGCGCTGACCTTCGAGGTCATCTACGGACACGCGTTCAAGCCGGTGCCGCGCGTGTCGCTGTCGGCCGAAAGCGCGGTGTCGCTGCGCGAGATGCGCTCGATGCTCCAGCGCGGCCGACCGGGTGCCTGATACTGGCCTTTTTGCCTAGTTAGTAGTGACCCGTAGGCGTCCTCCACGCAACGCGGGCGCCGATATCTACCCGCTACAATCCGCCGTTGCGTGGAACCCGCGGGTATTGTCCCGCGATCGACGGGTGTCGGATCCTGTTTGTACGAAGGTGTACGAGGGGTTGGGCGACCATCGACGCACCGATTTGCTGAACTCGCCCGTGTCGAATTCCGTGTTTCGATTTGCCACCGTTTCAGGCCAGAGCATCCACTGGTTCCTGAAGCGGAACTGCTCGGTGACGCCGAGCCAGCTGGGCTGGCTCTACGCCTCGCTGTGCGTGGTATCGCTCGGCACCGGCACCCTGTTCTGGCTGCACGGTGCGCCGCTGGTTCTGCCTTTTGCCTGGCTCGAGCTGGCCGCTGTCGGGTTTGCGTTCATGGTCTATGCACGGCATGCGACCGACGGCGAGAAGATCGCGCTGCAGGAGGGGCGGCTCGTCGTGGAGCTCGAAAACGGCGGGCACTACGAACGCACGGAATTTCTTCCGCACCAGGTGCGGATCGAACCGCAGACCGGCGATCGCTCGCTGATCGAGGTCTCGGGGCAGGGTCGATCGGTCAGGGTGGGGCGCTATGTACGCCCGGAGTTGCGTGCGGCTTTGGCCCGCGAGATTCGCATGGCGTTGCGTGGCGCCTGAGGGGGCTCGCGCAGTGCTGCACGGTTGGGTTGTCGATAAATTGAAGAAACGTGAACACGATGAAGAGCATTTGGCGCAATAAGTACAGGCCGGCGAATCTGTTGCTGGCGGCCGGCGCGGCTTTCAGCAGCGCGGCGCACGCAGTCAACGATCTGCCCGGCGGCCCTTCGGTTCGCCAGTTGAATCTTCCGGTCGGTGTGACCAAGATCGCGCAGGAGCAGCATCTGCTCCACACGATCATGATGATTCTGTGCACGGTCATCTTCGTCGCCGTGTTCGCGGTCATGTTCTATTCGATCTGGAAGCACCGCAAGTCGGTCGGCCACAAGGCCGCCAACTTCCATGAATCGGTGGTGGTCGAGGTCATCTGGACCATCGTGCCCTTCCTCATCGTGATCGTCATGGCGCTGCCCGCCACCAAGGTGCTGGTGGCCCAGAAGGACACCACCAACGCCGACCTCACGATCAAGACCACCGGCTATCAGTGGAAGTGGGGCTACGACTACCTGAACGGCGAAGGCGAGGGCCTGGCTTTCATCTCCACGCTCGACAGCTCGCAGCGCGCCATGTCCGACGCCGGCGCCAAGGGCGCGGTGCCCGACGACTACCTGCTCAAGGTCGACAACCCGCTGGTGGTGCCGGTCAACAAGAAGGTCCGCATCATCACCACCGCGAACGACGTGATCCACGCCTTCGCCGTGCCGCAGCTGGGCTTGAAGCAGGACGCGATTCCCGGCTTCGTGCGCGACACCTGGTTCCGTGCCGAGACCGTGGGCGACTACTACGGCCAGTGCCAGGAACTGTGCGGCAAGGAACACGCCTACATGCCGATCCACGTGAAGGTGGTCTCGTCGGCCGACTACACGACCTGGGTGGCCGCCAAGCGCAAGGAAGCCGCCGCCAAGCTCGACGACCCGACCAAGGTCTGGACCCTGCCCGACATGCTCGTTCGTGGCGAGAAGGTCTATGCCGCCAACTGCGCCGCCTGCCACCAGGCCAACGGCAAGGGCGCGGGCCCGATCAAGGCGCTCGACGGCGACGCGAAGGTGCTCGATGCCGACCACTCGGTGCAACTGCATGTGCTGCTCAACGGCCAGAACAACGGCGCGATGCCGTCCTGGAAGCAGCTGAGCGATACCGACCTCGCGGCCGTGGCCACGTACACCAAGAACAGCTGGTCGAACAAGACCGGCCAGCTGGTGCAGCCGGCCGAAGTGCTGGCCCTGCGCGGCAAGTGATGCGACAGCGTCCCGCGACGAAGAAATTGCAAGGAACAACGAAATGAGTGCAGTCCTCGACCCCCACGGTCACGCCGCCCACGGCGACCACGCACACGACGAGCATCACGACCACCACGCGCCCACCGGCTGGCGCCGCTGGGTCTTCGCGACCAACCACAAGGACATCGGCACGCTCTACCTGCTGTTCAGCTTCACCATGCTGATGGTGGGCGGCGTGCTCGCGCTGCTGATCCGCGCCGAGCTGTTCCAGCCCGGCCTGCAGCTGGTGAACCCCGAGCTGTTCAACCAGTTCACCACCATGCACGGCCTGATCATGGTGTTCGGCGCCATCATGCCGGCCTTCGTGGGCTTCGCGAACTGGATGATCCCGCTGCAGGTGGGCGCCTCCGACATGGCGTTCGCGCGCATGAACAACTTCAGCTTCTGGCTGCTGATTCCCGCGGCGCTGATGCTTGTCGGTTCGTTCTTCATGCCCGGCGGCGCACCCGCTGCCGGCTGGACGCTCTACGCACCGCTCACGCTGCAGATGGGCCCCTCGATGGACGCCGGCATCTTCGCGATGCACATCATGGGCGCCTCGTCGATCATGGGTTCGATCAACATCATCGTGACCATCCTCAACATGCGCGCGCCCGGCATGACGCTGATGAAGATGCCGATGTTCTGCTGGACCTGGCTCATCACCGCCTACCTGCTGATCGCCGTGATGCCTGTGCTCGCAGGCGCCATCACGATGACGCTGACCGACCGCCACTTCGGCACCAGCTTCTTCAATCCCGCCGGCGGCGGCGACCCGGTGATGTACCAGCACATCTTCTGGTTCTTCGGCCACCCCGAGGTCTACATCATGATCTTGCCGGCTTTCGGCATCATCAGCCAGGTGGTGCCGGCCTTTGCCCGCAAGCGCCTGTTCGGCTACGCCTCGATGGTGTACGCCACCTCGTCGATCGCCATCCTGTCGTTCATCGTGTGGGCGCACCACATGTTCACGACCGGCATGCCGCTCACCGGCCAGCTGTTCTTCATGTACGCGACCATGCTGATCGCGGTGCCCACGGCGGTGAAGATCTTCAACTGGATCGCGACGATGTGGCAGGGCTCGATGACCTTCGAGACGCCCATGCTGTTCGCGGTCGGCTTCATCTTCGTGTTCACGATGGGCGGCTTCACCGGCCTGATCCTCGCGGTCGCACCGATCGACACGCAGCTGCAGGACACCTACTACGTGGTGGCCCACTTCCACTACGTGCTGGTGGCCGGCTCGCTGTTCGCCATGTTCTCGGGCTTCTACTACTGGGTGCCCAAGTGGACCGGCGTGATGTACAACGAAACGCGCGGCAAGGTGCACTTCTGGTGGTCGCTGATCTCGTTCAACGTGACCTTCTTCCCGATGCACTTCCTGGGCCTGGCGGGTATGCCGCGCCGCTACGCCGACTACCCGATGCAGTTCGCCGACTTCAACGCCGTGGCGTCGGTCGGTGCCTTCTTCTTCGGCTTCGCGCAGGTGTACTTCTTCCTGTTCGTCGTGCTGCCCACCATGCGCGGCAAGGGCGAGAAGGCTGTTCAGAAGCCGTGGGAAGCCGCTGAAGGCCTCGAGTGGGAAGTGCCGTCGCCGGCGCCGTTCCACACCTTCGAGACCCCGCCCAAGCTCGACGCGACCGCCACCAAGGTGATCGGCTGACAGGCCGCACGACGATGACGACGCCTGAACAAAGAAAGAACAACCGGCGCATGGGGCTCACGCTGGCCTCCATCGCGGTGATCTTCTTCATCGGCTTCATCGTCCGCATGGTCTTCTTCAGCGGCCGCTGACCGCCAACCGAACGGGAGCAGCACGCACCATGAGCCTCGGCCCACGCATTCGCCGCGCCAATGTGCGCATGGTCGGCAAGCTGGCCGTCGTGGCTTGCGGCATGTTCGCCTTCGGCTATGCGCTGGTGCCGATGTACCGCGCGATCTGCGAAATGACCGGCATCAACATCCTCGCGCTCTCCGAGCTCGAAGTGCCGGGCGGCGCCAGTGGCGGCAAGAACGTGCGCGTGCCCGACAACACGCAGGTCGACATGACCCGCACCATCACGGTCGAGTTCGACTCCAACGTGCGCGGCGGCCTCTGGGACTTCAAGCCCGCGGAGCGGACCATCCAGGTGCACCCCGGCCAGCTCAACACGGTGATGTACGAGTTCCAGAACGTGCAGAACCGCCGCATGGCCGCACAGGCCATCCCGAGCTACGCGCCGCAGCAGGCTGCGCCCTACTTCAACAAGCTCGAGTGCTTCTGCTTCAACCAGTACACGCTCGATCCGGGCGAGAAGAAGCAGTGGCCGGTCGCATTCGTGATCGATCCCAAGATTTCCAAGGACGTGAAGACCATCACGCTGTCGTACACCTTCTTCGAGGTGGGCGGCAAGACGCCCGCGGCCCCGGTGGCCGCCGTTGCGAATACTGCACCGGTGGCCGCCGTTTCCAGGACTTCCGATGAGCCGCGCTCGTGACCGATCCCTCGTCGAACCGGCCGAAGGCTTCACTGTGGGACACGGTGAAGGCGGTGGGCTGGTCGTTCTTCGGTGTTCGCAAGAACAGCGCCTACCAGGAAGACCTGGGCAAGCTGAATCCGCTGCACATCATCGCGGTGGCGTTCGTTGCAGTGATCGTCTTCGTGGTCGGGCTGGTGCTGCTGGTGCGCCACGTGGTCGCAGCAGCCTGACGGTGAAACCCCCGACAAGCAGAATCCATTGAATCGAGAGAAGAAAGAAAGCCAGGAGCTGATATGAGTTCAACCACCCACGGCACCACGCCCTACTACTTCGTGCCCGGACCATCGGCCTATCCGGTCTCGGCCGCGATCGGCCTGTTCTTCGTGATCCTGGGCGCCGCGCAATGGATCAACGGCCACGAGTGGGGCGCATGGTCCCTGCTGGCCGGCATGGTGATCTGGCTCGGCACGCTGTTCGTGTGGTTCCGCGCCGCCATCGGCGAAAGCGAGAGCGGCCAGTACGGCCACAAGGTCGACCTCTCGTTCCGCTGGAGCATGAGCTGGTTCATCTTCTCGGAAGTGATGTTCTTCGGCGCGTTCTTCACGGCGCTTTGGTGGGCCCGCACCCACGCGCTGCCGGCGCTCGGCGGCCTGGACAACGCGATCCTCTGGCCCGACTTCAAGGCCGTGTGGCCCAGCGCCGCTGCCGGCGCCACCGGCTCGCCGGCCGGCATCGTCGAACCCTTCCAGACCGTTGGCCCGTTCTGGCTGCCGACGATCAACACCGCGTTGCTGCTGAGTTCGGGCGTGACGCTCACCATCGCCCACCACGCATTGCGTGCCGGCCACCGCGCACAGACGATCCGCTTCATGTGGCTCACCGTGCTGCTCGGCCTGACCTTCCTGAGCGTGCAGGGCTACGAGTACCACCACCTGTACACCGAGCTGAACCTCAAGCTCAGTTCGGGCGCCTACGGTTCGACCTTCTTCATGCTGACCGGCTTCCACGGCCTGCACGTGTTCATCGGCATGCTGATGCTGCTGTTCATCACGCTGCGCCTGCGCAAGGGCCACTTCACGCCGGAGCGCCACTTCGGCTTCGAGGGCGCGGCCTGGTACTGGCACTTCGTGGACGTGGTCTGGCTCGGCCTCTACATGCTGGTCTATTGGCTTTGAGCGAAGAATCTCGTCCCGGCATTCCAGAAAAAAGGCGCCGCAAGGCGCCTTTTTCATGGTTCTCGTGGAACGAGCACCATCTACTTGCCGACCGGGAGCCCGGTGGGCTGGATGTAGCCGAGTTTCCAGGCCAGCAGCAGGCAGAGGAACAAAAACACCGAGAGGCCGATCCGAACGGTGAGCGCGCGCGCCATGCCGCCGCTCTTGGCGCGCCCGTTGCGCCCGTCCTTCAGCATGAAGAACAGGGCAAACGCGAGGCTCGCGAAGATGCCCAGGAACACCAGGGCGACGAAATATTTCATGACCCCCATTATCGGCCGCACGCCCCGTTCCCTCCAGTGACTCCTGAACCCCTGTATTCCGAAGACCGGCGCCGGCCGGGCCGTTTCTGGCTCATCACCATCGCTGCCGTGCTGACGGCGGCAGCCACCGTTTCGCTGGGCCGCTGGCAGTTGTCGCGCGCCGCGCAGAAAGAATCGCTGCAGGCCGACATCGAGGCCCAGAAGCTGAAGCCGGCGCTGACCCAGGCCGAGTTTTTGGCGATGGCGAAGCCCTCCGACGCGATGCATCGCCCGGTGCGCCTGCGCGGCCTGTGGCTGACGCCGCAGACCGTATTTCTCGACAACCGCCAGATGCACGGCACGCCAGGCTTCTACGTGCTGACGCCCTTCGCCCTGGAAGGCACCGAACAGACGGTGATGGTGCAACGCGGCTGGATCCAGCGAAATTTCGTCGACCGCACGCAGCTGGGCGCGGTCGAGACGCCGGCCGGCATCGTCGAGGTCACGGGCCTGGTCGAGCCGCCGCCGAGCCATCTGCTGGAATTGGGCACGCCCGCATCCGCACCGGCCGCGGCTGCTTCGGCGCCTGCCCCGGCGGCGTCCGCACCGGCCGCTCCGGCATCGGCCGCCAAGGGGTATTCGCCCATCCGGCAAAATCTCGACCTGGAAGCCTTCCGCGCCGAAACCAAGCTGCCGCTGCGCACCGACGTGTCGCTGCAGCAGAGCGGACCGGCTTCCGAGGGCCTGCAGCGCGACTGGCCGGCCCCGGCGCTGGGCCTGGAGAGGCACTACGGTTACGCATTCCAGTGGTTCGGCCTGTCGGCCCTCGTCGTCATCCTCTATGTCTGGTTCCAATTCATCACACCCCTCCGCCGCTCGAGGCGCCGCGCGCGCGATGGCCGCTTCTGACGAGCCGCTGGGCCTGACGGTGCATTCGATGCCGTCGCCCAACCAGGCGCTCGACGGCGCGGAGGGCCGGCGCACGGTCATGGGGCGCTGGAAGATGATCGCCGTGATGCTGATGTGCGCGGCGCCCGTCATTGCCTCGTACTTCACCTACTACGTGATCCGGCCCGAAGGCCGCAGCGTCTACGGCGAACTGGTCGACCCGCAGCGCGAGCTGCCGAAGCTGACGGCCACCGACCGCAACGGTGCGCCGGTGGACATCGCCACGCTCAAGGGCCAGTGGCTGCTGGTGGCCGTGGCCGATGCAGCCTGCGATGCGCTCTGCGAGCAGCAGCTCTACCTGCAGCGCCAGCTGCGCGAGAGCCTGGGCCGCGAGAAGGACCGCATGGACCGTGTCTGGCTCGTGAGCGACGCCGCGCCCGTGCCCGAGCGCCTGAACAACGGCCTGCATGGCGCGACGGTGCTGCGCGTGCCGGCCGACCAGCTGGCCAAGTGGCTTGCTCCCATGCCGGGCCACTCGCTGGCCGAACACCTCTACGTGGTCGATCCGATGGGCAACTGGATGATGCGTTTCCCCGCCCGCATGGACGCGGCCGGTGCCAGCCGCGCCAAACGCGACCTCGACCGCCTGCTGCGCGCCTCGGCGTCGTGGGACGAACCGGGCCGCTGACCGCCTCCGACTTGCCCATGGACACGACCACCTCGCTCTACGATCTGACGCCTATCGCCTGGCTCATGGCGGCGGGCGTGCTGATCGCGCTCGGCCCGCTGGTGTGGGTCTGGCGGCGCAACGCGGGCGCGGGTCCGGCGCGGCGGCTGCATGCGTTGACCGTGCTCACGCTGTTCCTCACCTTCGACCTCACGCTGTTCGGCGCCTTCACGCGGCTCACCGACTCCGGCCTGGGCTGCCCCGATTGGCCCGGCTGCTACGGCAACGCCAGCCCGGCCGGCGCGCGCCACGAAATCGCGATGGCGCAGGCCGCCCAGCCGACCGGCCCCGTCACGCACAGCAAGGCATGGGTGGAGATGGTCCACCGCTATCTGGCGACGGGTGTCGGCGTGCTGATCCTCACGCTCGCGGGTGCCACCTGGATCGTGCGCCGCCGCCAGCGCCGCGCGCCGCCGCCGTCGAAAGACGGCGAGCACCACGCCACGCTCAGCGCATGGTGGCCGGCATTTACCTTGGTCTGGGTCTGCCTGCAGGGCGCCTTCGGTGCACTCACGGTGACCTGGAAGCTCTTCCCCGCCATCGTCACGCTGCATCTGCTCGGTGCCGTGGTGTTGCTGGCGCTGCTCTGCATCCAGGCCGCGCACTACCGGCAGACGGCTGCGCAGCGGCTGCCCACCGCCGTATCGCCCGCACTGCGCAACGGGCTCATTGCGACCACCGTGCTGCTGGGGCTGCAGATCGCGCTCGGCGGCTGGGTCAGCACCAACTATGCGGTGCTGGCCTGCACGCAATTCCCCATCTGCCAGGACAGCTGGTGGCCGGCCATGAACTTCGCGCAGGGCTTCGAGATCTGGCGTCACCTCGGTGTGACCGGCGAGGGCCAGCCGCTCGATTTTTCCGCGCTCACCGCCATCCACTACGCGCACCGGCTGATGGCCTATGCGGTGTTCGTCGCGCTCGGCGTGCTCGCATGGCACCTGCGCCGCATCGCGGCGTTGCGTCCGCAGGCGCGCTGGCTCGCGGGGCTGGCGCTGCTTCAGCTCGCCACGGGTCTTGGCAACGTGCTGCTGGGCTGGCCGCTGGCCGCGGCGGTGCTGCATACCGGCGGCGCCGCTGCGCTCGCCGTGGTGCTCACCTGGGCGCTGTGCGAGAGCCGGCGCGATCCCGCGGCGCTGATCGTGCGTGCCGGTGACAATGCGTCCGCCAACAACAATAGCCAGAGGAAGGCCCCCGCGTGAGCACCCCGATCCCCGTTCAGCAAACCAGCACCGCGAACGTGCTGCGCCAGTTCTACGCGCTGACCAAGCCGCGCGTGGTGCAGCTGATCGTGTTCTGCGCGCTGATCGGCATGGTGCTGGCCGTCCCCGGTCTGCCTTCGTGGGCCGATGTGCAGCGCGCGGCGCTGGCCTGCATCGGCATCTGGCTGGTGGCCGGTGCCGCTGCCGCGTTCAATTGCCTCGTCGAGAAGGGCATCGATGCCAAGATGAAGCGCACCGCGTGGCGTCCTACGGCGCGCGGCGAACTCAGTGACAGGCAGGCGCTGGTTTTCTCGGCGCTGCTGTGCGCGGCGGGTTCGGCGCTGCTGTGGTTCACGGTCAATCCGCTCACCATGTGGCTCACCTTCGCCACCTTCGTCGGCTACGCGGTGATCTACACCGTGATCCTCAAGCCGCTGACGCCGCAGAACATCGTGATCGGCGGCGCCTCGGGCGCGATGCCGCCGGTGCTGGGCTGGGCCGCGATGACGGGCTCCCTCGACCCCGGGGCGTGGATTCTTTTCCTCATCATCTTCCTGTGGACGCCGCCGCACTTCTGGGCGCTGGCGCTCTACCGCGTCGAGGACTACCGCAAGGCCGGCCTGCCGATGCTGCCGGTCACGCATGGCAACGAATTCACGCGGCTGCAGGTGCTGCTGTACACCTTCATCCTGTTCGCGGCCTGCCTGATGCCCTTCATCTACGGCATGAGCGGTTGGCTGTACCTGGCGGTGGCCGTCGCGGTGAGCGTCGGCTTCACCGGTTATGCGTTTGCGCTGTGGCGCAACTATTCCGACACGCTGGCGCGCAAGACCTTCCGCTTCTCGCTGATCCACCTGAGCGTGCTGTTCCTGGCGCTGCTCGTCGATCACTACCTTCACTGACCAAGTCTTCATGAACAAGCGCAACGCTCTTCGACTGATGGCCACGGGCGCCGGCTGGGTGGGCGTGGCCGCTGCCCTGGGCCTGGGCATCGCGGGCTGCGGCGAGACCAAGCAGAACTTCAACGCCGTCGACATCACCGGCGCGGACTACGCCAAGGACTTCTCGCTGAAGGACGCCGACGGCAAGGTCCGCACCATGGCCGACTTCAAGGGCAAGGTGGTCGTGCTGTTCTTCGGCTATGCGCAATGCCCCGACGTCTGCCCGACCACCATGACCGAGATGGCGCAGGTCAAGCAGCAGCTCGGCAAGGACGGCGACAGGCTGCAGGTGCTGTTCGTCACGGTCGATCCGGCGCGCGACACGGCCGAGGTGCTCAAGGCCTACATGGGCGCGTTCGACCCGAGCTTCGTCGCGCTGATCCCCACGCCCGACGAGTTGGCCGCTGTCGCGAAGGACTACAAGGTCTACTACAAGAAGGTCGACGGCAAGACGCCCACCAGCTACTCGATGGACCACTCGGCCGCCAGCTATGTCTACGACACGCAGGGCCGGCTGCGGCTCTATGCGCGCTATGGCGCGGGCGTGCCGTCGATGGTGTCGGACCTGAAGACGCTGCTGGCTTCTTGAGGAAGACCGCTTGTTGGCCGCCGTGGACTCGGTCGAGCACCTGAAAGGGCGCAAGGGCGCCTTCCGCATCGCGCTGATCCCGCCCGAGGTGCTCAGCGCACTCAACGACGGGCTGCTCGAAACCGTCAACCTCAACGAATTCATGGCGCTGGAGCTGCCCCGGCTGGCGCGCAGCGTGGCGGGGCACATCGGGCTCGACGCGCAGGGCGAGCGGCTGGTCGACACGCTCGCGATGCTGGGCGCTTTCAAGCCCATGCGGCGGCACGGGCACATCGCGCGTGCGCTCTACGACATGGCGGCACTGCACGGCGAGCGTGACGCTGTCGCGCATCGGCTGGCCACGCACGCGAGCGACGTGGCCCGCTGCTGGGCCGCGCAGTGGGTCACGTTGTCGGGCCTGCCGCTGGCGGCGCAGCTGGAGGCGGTGCGCCGCTTCGCCGCCGATTCGCATTTCGGCGTGCGCGAGATCGCCTGGATGGCGGTGCGCGACGAGGTCATTGCGTCGCTCGACGAAGCGCTTGCGCTGCTGCAGCCGTGGGTCTCCGATGCCGACCCCAACATCCGCCGCTTTGCGAGCGAACTCACGCGACCGCGCGGCGTGTGGTGCGCGCAGATCGATGCGCTCAAGACCGAGCCGTGGCGGGCCTTGCCGCTGATCGAGCCGCTGCGCGCCGACCCCAGCCGCTACGTGCAGAACTCGGTCGCCAACTGGCTCAACGACGCAAGCAAGAGCCAGGGCGAGTGGGTCGACAAGCTCTGCGCGCGGTGGGTGGCAGAGTCGGACACGGCCGAAACCCGCTACATCGCGAAGCGGGCGCTGCGAACGCTCTCCAAATGAAGAAAGCCCGGGAATGCCGGGCTTTCTTCTGGATGGGGCAAGGCTTACGCGTAGTCCGCAAGCGCCTTTTTCATCTTCTTCATGGCCGCCACTTCGATCTGGCGGATGCGCTCGGCGCTCACGCCGTACACCGCGGCCAGGTCGTGCAGCGTCATGCCGCCCGAGCCGTCGTCGTTGACCTTGAGCCAGCGCTCTTCCACGATGCGGCGGCTGCGGTCGTCCAGCGCTTCGAGCGCGGTAGCGATGCCGTCGCTCGACAGGCGGTCGCGCTGCTGCGATTCGAGCAGTGCGGTCGGTTCCTGCGTGGCATCGGCCAGGTAGGCAATCGGGCCGAAGGCTTCATCGCCGTCGTCGGTGGGGCCCGGATCGAGCATGACGTCGCCGCCCGACAGGCGGGTTTCCATCTCGAGCACTTCCTCGGGCTTGACGTTCAGCCGGGTCGCCATCTGCGACACCTCGTCGGGGCTCAGCGTATCGCGGTGCGTGCCGTTGTCGGCCGCGGCCGAGTCGGCCTTGAAGCCCTGCTTCATCGAGCGCAGGTTGAAGAACAGCTTGCGCTGGGCCTTGGTCGTCGCGACCTTGACCATGCGCCAGTTCTTCAGGATGTACTCATGGATCTCGGCCTTGATCCAGTGCATGGCGTAGCTCACGAGCCGCACGCCCTGGTCGGGGTCGAAACGCTTCACGGCCTTCATGAGGCCGACGTTGCCTTCCTGGATCAGGTCGCCGTGCGGCAGCCCGTAGCCCAGGTACTGGCGGGAAATGGACACCACGAGGCGCAGGTGCGACAGCACCAGCGCGCCGGCGGATTCGAGGTCGTTGTGGTCGCGCAGCTTGCGTGCGAAGCCCTGCTCTTCTTCGAGCGTGAGCAGCGGCAGGCGGTTGGCAGCCGAAATGTAGGCGTCCAGGTTGCCCAGCGGGGGAACCATCGACCATGGGTTGGCGACGGCCAGCTGGTTGGCAGAGACTCCAGACAGCGTTGTCATCAGGGAAACTCCTTTGTGTGGGCCATATTAGCACTCGATTAGAGGGAGTGCTAAACCAAGGGTTCCCTTGAATTTCTATCGTCGTGATAGAGCAGGGCTACCAGCGTACTCCCAGCTTTAGGAAAAGCTTGGACAGCACGAACAACGGTCCGACCCAGAGATATTGGAGGTCTTCGAAGAACGAAGGCTTCTTGCCCTCGATCTTGTGGCCCACAAACTGGAAGATCCAGGCCACCACAAAGATAGCGGCTGAAATCGGCAATACAAGTCCGTCCATCGCATGCACCAGCGCCAAGGCCAGCGCGGTCAGGGCGAGCATGGCCAGCAGGAAGGCCGGCGAGCGCAGCAGGACGTAGTAGACGAGGCTGGCGGCCACGAAACCGTAGGCCACCCAGGGATGGAGCGCGAACAGCAGGCCGACGATGCTCAGCATGATGGCCGGGATGGCCACGAAATGGATCAATTCGTTGGTCGGATTGCGGTGGCTCTCCTCGTAGTGGGCGAGCAGCCGGTCGACTTTGCGGTCGCTCGATCCAAGGGGGGCGGCGGCGGTGTGCGTCATGGCGAGTCTCCGGGGCGCCGTGGGATGCGGCGAGATATTCGATGGTGCCCACGGCAAAGCCCGATGGCAAGCGCGCCTGCCACGGAATTGCTATGAAAAATGTAGCATCAAGAACCACGGCTGCTGCGCACGCCGTGACTTTGTGCACTGTCGCCAAAAGGCCCCGTCGCTAAGATCGGCACGTGCCGTCCTTCGACTCTCCATCCGCATCTCTGTCACCGGCCGCGGAGGCCAGCGCCTCCACCCGCGCACCCGGGGCGATCCTCGTCGTGGACGACCACGACCTGCTGCGTCTGGGCGTCTGCGCGCTGGTCCAGGCGCAGGCCGCCTCGTCCGGCGCGAGCATCGAGGTCTTCGAGGCTGCCAACGCCGCCGATGCGATCGCGCTGTACGAAACCCACCAGGCCTCCATCGGCCTGGTGCTGCTCGATCTGGCGCTGCCCGACACGCACGGCCTGAGCGGACTGGCGGAGTTCCGCCGGCGCTTTCCGGTCGCGCGCATCGTGGTGCTCTCGGGCACCGGCAGCAGCACGCTGGCGCAGGGCGTGCTCGCGCTGGGCGCCGCCGCTTTCCTGCCGAAGTCGGCCGACCTGAAGGAAGTGGTGAGCTTCATCCGCGCCTGTGGCCTGCTCGATCCAGCTTCGCCCGACGCGGCGGAACTGCCGCCCCCGGCAATGCCCAAATCGCTCGCCGGTTATGCGGAATTCGCGCACGCCAGCGCCTGGCGGGAGCTCACGCCGCGGCAGATGCAGGTGCTGCAATGGGTGCTCGAAGGCAAGGCCAACAAGGAAATCGCACAGCTCGCAAACCTGAGCGAGGGCACGGTGAAGAACCATGTCTCGACCATCCTGCTGCTGTTCGGCATGCGTTCCCGCGCCCAGTTGATCAGCACCCTGCATTGAGCGTGCAGTCCGTCGCGCCGAACGACCCGCCCGCCGATCAGGCGCTCGCCCAGCGCGTGCTGCGCGAGCACGTCGCCTCGGTCTACGACACCTACCGCACTTCGACGCTGACCCACATGGCCTTCGTGGTGGTGTTCGGCGCCATCATCTATTCGCAGCTGAAGAACCCGAACCTGCTGTTCTGGCTGGCCGGTCTGCTGATGGCCGACGTCTATGTCTTCTTCACGCCGCGATGGAACCCCTCGCGCCCCGCGCGCGAAAGCGCGTACTGGGCGCGCAAGATTTCGCGCATGGTCACGCTCGTCAGCATGATCACGGCGGTGGTGCCCTGGCTCATCGTTCCGTACGACAACCTGCCGATGACCTCGCTGCTGATGGCCGTCGTCGTGGGCAGTTGCTCTCGCGCCGCACAGTCGCTGTGGCCGCTGAAGGCCGCGCTGTTCGGCTACACGCTGCCCATGTCGCTGGGCCTGCTCACGGCGCTGGCGTGGCAGGGCGACGGCCTGCATCTTTTTCTGGCTGCGGCCGGCGCGGCCTACCTGCTGCTGACGCTGCGCGCGGGCATCGGCCAGCACAAGCTCCTGACCGAATCGCTCATGCTGCGCTTCGAGAACGAGGCGCTGGCCGCGCGGCTCGGCGAGCAGATCGCCGCGACCGAGCGCGCGAGCGAAGAAAAACGCGCTTTCTCGGCGCCGCCAGCCATGACCTGCGCCAGCCGCTGCACGCCATCGCCCTGTTCGGCGCCGCACTCGAGAACGAATTGCGCGGCCGCCCCGAAAGCCGCAACGCCGAGCGCCTGATGCGCGCGGTGAACGCGCTGGGTGCTTCGCTCGACACCATGCTCGACGTCTCGCGCCTCGACGCCGGCGTGATCACGCCCGTGCCGCAGCCGGTGCAGCTCGACGCGCTGTTCCTGCCCCTCAATCACACCTTTGCGGCCCGGGCCGAACAGAAGCAGCTGCAGCTGCGCGTGCGCGCCAGCGGCCTGTGGGTGCACAGCGACCCGCAGCTGCTGCACCGCATGCTGTCGAACCTGATGGACAACGCGCTCAAGTACACCGCACGGGGCGGCGTGACCGTCACGGCCCGCGAGCGCGGCGACGCGGTGTGGATCGAGGTGCGCGACAGCGGCATCGGCATCGCGCCCGAGCAGTCCGGCCGGATCTTCGAGGAGTTCTACCAGATCAACAATCCGGGCCGCGACCGCTCGCGGGGGCTCGGCATCGGGCTGTCGATCGTGCAGCGGCTGTCGCTGCTGCTCCGGCATCCGGTGCAGATGCGTTCGCGGCTGGGGCGGGGCACGCACTTTCGCGTGGTGGTGCCGGCCGTGAGTGCGGCGGAGCGCGCGCTGGCAGGGGTGCAGGCACCGGCCGCCATGGCCGGAGCGACCACCGAGAAGCGCAGCAGCCCCGCGCCGGTCCTGCCCAGCCGCGTGCTGCTGCTGGACGACGAACTCGAAATCCGCGAAGCCATGACCGGCCTGCTGCGTTCCCATGCCATCGACGCCCATGCCGTGGCGGACGAGGCTGGCGCTGCCGCCGCCCTGCAGCAGGCGATCGGCGCGGGCTGTCCCTTCGATCTCCTGCTGTGCGACTACCGACTGGCCGACGGTGCCGATGGGCTCGACGCGGGCCTGCGATTGAGCCAGGGGCAGGGCGGCAGCGCCGGAGTGCCGCTGCTGCTGATCACCGGAGAAACCTCGCCCGATCGGCTGCAGCGCGTGCGCGAATCGAAGGTGCCGGTCTTGTTCAAGCCGGTGGTCGCAGCATCGCTGCTCCAGGCCATGGCGGAACTCGTCATGGCGAAGCAGGCGCGGCGCCCCGACGCCTGAATCCATCGCCATGCACTGAGGCCGCTTCGCGCACCTGACTCGCGAATGCAATGACTTTCGGCACTGGCGAGAGTCAACCTCTCGCCCTACCTTCGATGGAGTCCCCTTGCGGCATGCCAATCCAGGCCGCAGCGGTGCAATTCGAACAATCGACAGCGGAGGTTCTTCAATGAAATTCAAACGAGCGGCGGTCGCGCTTGCAGTGGCGGGCGCCCTTGCCCTGGTCGCATGTGGGGGTGGTGGTGGAGGCGGTGGAGGCGGCGGCGGATTCCCGCTGCTGCCCGGTGACGGCGGCACGCCACCCCCGCCGCCGCCAGCGCCACCGGCACCACCACCACCCGCGCCGCCAACGCCGCCAGCGCCGGCTCCCGTGCCGGCCACGCGCACCTTCATGTACGAGGCGCTGCCGTTGGCAGGCGACCGCGGGGCATTCGCCGCCAACCTCAATGCGCAGGGCGCACGCGGTTTCCGCTTCCTGAGCGGCTTCGCCTTCACGACCAGCCCAACCACCGCCGAACAGGTCGAGGGCTACGTGCGCGACGCCGACACCACCTACAGCTACGAGCTGCATCCGATCACAGCGAACAACGCCGCCTTCCTGACCCAGGCCAACGAGGTCGGCGGGCGCGGTTTTCAGTGGGTCGGTGCGTACATCATCAACGGCGACCAGTTCTACATCTATCGGAAGAACAACGGCACGCCGGGCGTCTTTAGCTACCGGGTCGAGCCGCTGTCGGCGAACAAGGCGGGGTTCCTGGCCCAGGCCAACGGGCAGGGCGCGGAGGGCTACTACAACGTGGCGCCCGCGTTCCTCGTGGGCGATCCCAGTGCCGTGTCGATCTACGAGAGGAACGCGGCCGCCGGCGCTACCTATGCCTACGAGATCGGCGACATCGCCGGCAACGACACCGCCTACCTGGCCCAGCTCAACGAGCGCGGTGGGCGCGGCTTCCGCTCTCGCACCGAGTACCTGTTCGGCGATGGCGGCGGCGTGATCTACGCAAAGGACTTGTCGCAGTCGGCCACCTTCAGCTTCTACACGCTGGAACCCCAGCCCGGCAGCACGGCCTTCATCCAGCAGGCCAACACCGAAGGCGCCAAGGGCAGCGGGCTGGTCGGCGGCATAGGGCTGCCCAGCGGCGCGATCAAGACGCTCTATTTCACGCCGCTCAATTGCGCAACCGGCTCGCTGTGCGTTCCGGTGTCGCTGTTCGGCCTCTGAACCTCCAGCAGCCGGTCAGGGAGCAAGGGAGAGAAAAAGTAGAAAGCGAAAGCGGCCCCGGCGCAAGCAGGGGCCGCTTTTTCCTTTCTATCCGAGCAGCGCCTGCGCGAATTCGCGGGCGTTGAAGGTCTCGAGGTCTTCGAGCTTCTCGCCCACGCCGATGAAATAAACCGGAATCGGCCGCTCGCGCGCAATGGCGCACAGCACGCCGCCCTTGGCGGTGCCGTCGAGCTTGGTCACGACGAGGCCGGTCAGGCCCAGCGTCTCGTCAAAGGCCTTGACCTGCGCGAGCGCGTTCTGCCCGGTGTTGCCGTCGATCACGAGCAGCACCTCGTGCGGCGCCGTGGCGTCGGCCTTGGTGACGACGCGCTTGATCTTCTTGAGCTCGTCCATCAGGTGCAGCTGCGTCGGCAGCCGGCCGGCCGTGTCGACCAGCACCACGTCCTTGCCGCGCGCCTTGCCGGCGTTCACAGCGTCGAAGCTCACGGCCGACGGGTCGCCACCCTCGTTGCTCACGATCTCGACCGTGTTGCGGTCGGCCCAGACCAGCAACTGCTCGCGCGCCGCCGCCCTGAACGTGTCGGCCGCGGCCAGCAGCACCGAGGCGCCTTCGTCGGCCAGGTGCTTGGTGAGCTTGCCGATGGAGGTGGTCTTGCCCGCGCCGTTGACGCCGGCCACCATGATGACGGTGGGCGTGAACCGGCCGATGACCAGTGGTTTCTCAAGCGGGCGGAGCAGGTCGGCGATGGCCTCGGCCAGCAGCACCTTGACCTGCGCCGCGTCGGTGGCCATCTGGCGCTTGACGCGGCCGCGCAGGTCGTCGAGCAGGTACTCGGTCGCTTTCACGCCGGTGTCGGCCATCAGCAGCGCGGATTCGAGTTCTTCATAGAGTGCGTCGTCGATCTGCGCATTGACGAACACGGCCTGGATACCGGTGCCGGTCTTGCGCAGGCCGGTCTTGAGCTTGTCGAACCAGCCCTTGCGCTCGGTGGCGACGGCGGCTTCGATCGCTGGCGCTGGCGCTGGCGCTGGCGCAGGAGTCGGCGCGGGCGCGGGGACCGGTACGGGCGCCGCCACGACCGGCGGCGCGGCAATGGGCGCAGGCGCCGGGGACGGCACGGGTGGCGTCGCAGGCGGGGGCGCAGGAGGCGCTTCTTCAGCCGCCGGCTTCGAACCGAACCAGCTCGAAGGCGAGAACACGGAGCGTGCCGGTGCGGGCTCCGGGGCGGGCGCCGGCGCGGCCGGCGGGTTGGCCGCCGGCGTATCGGGGGTCTCGGCAGGCGGTTTTTTCTTGAAGAAACTGAACATCGGGAGCTTTTTACAATCCGACCCATTCTATGAAACACCTCCCGCCACGCCGTGCTGCGTCTGGTGCGGTGCTGGCGATGGCGCTTCTGGCGCCATGGGCCATGCCTGCGCAGGCCCAGACCGATTCGACTTCCGCCGCCGCAGCCGCGGCGCCCGGCCCCCAGCAATTCACGCTTGCCAACGGCATGACACTGATCGTCCAGCCCGACCGGCGCTCGCCCACGGCGGTGCAGATGGTCTGGGTCCGCGTGGGCTCGATGGACGAGGTCGACGGCACCTCGGGCGTGGCACATGCGCTCGAACACATGATGTTCAAGGGCACCAAGGACATCAAGCCCGGCGAGTTCTCGCGCCGCGTGGCGGCCCTCGGTGGCCAGGAAAACGCCTTCACCACCCGCGACTACACCGGCTACTACCAGCAGATCCCGGTCGGCAGCCTCGAGCAGGTGATGAAGCTCGAATCGGACCGCTTCGCCAACAACCAGTGGGCCGACGACGAGTTCAAGCGAGAGATCGAGGTCGTCAAGGAAGAGCGCCGCCTGCGCACCGAAGACCAGCCGCGCGCGCTGCTCGGCGAGCAGCAGAACGCCGCCGTCTTCACCGCCTCGCCCTACCACCGCCCCGTGGTCGGCTGGATGAGCGACCTCGACGCCATGACGCCCGAGGACGCACGCGCCTTCCTCAAGCGCTGGTACGTGCCCGCCAACGCCGTGCTCGTGGTGGCCGGCGATGTCGACGTGGCCCAGGTGCGCGCCATGGCCGAGAAGTACTACGGCCGCATCGCCTCGCGCGCCGTGCCCGTGCGCAAGCCGCGCCCCGCGCCGGCGCAGCGCGGCAGCCGCCGTGTCGAATTGAAGGCGCCGGCCGAGCAGGCGTACGTGTCGCTGGCCTTCCGCATACCGCAGCTCGCCAACATCGACGACGCGAACAGCGACGCCTGGGCGCTGGTGGTGCTGTCGGCCGTGCTCGACGGCTACGCCGGCGCCCGGCTCGACCGCGCGCTGACGCAAGGCCCCGACCGCGTCGCCGATTCGGCGGGTGCCTATTCGGGATTCATCGGCCGCGGCCCGCAGCTCTTCATGCTCGACGGCGTGCCGGCCGCCGGGAAAAGCGCCGAGGCGGTCGAAGCCGCATTGCGCGCACAGGTCGCGCGCGTCGCCAGGGACGGTGTGGGTGAAACCGAGCTTGCCCGCGTCAAGACCCAGTGGGTGGCGAGCGAGACCTACAAGCGCGACTCGGTGATGGCCCAGGCGCGCGAACTCGGCAGCAACTGGATCCAGGGCCTGCCGCTCGACGCCAGCGAGCGCATCGTCGCCCGGCTGCAATCCGTCACGGCCGCCCAGGTGCAGGCGGTGGCCGCCAAGTATTTCGGCGACGACCAGCTCACGGTCGCCACGCTGCGCCCCCTGCCGCCCGAGGCCAAGCCGCGTGGCCGTGGCTTCGCGGCGCCCGTAGGCGAAATGCGCTGAAAGACAGGTCCCGATTCCATGAAAACTCTCAAGAAGATCGCGCAATGCGCCCTGTTCGCAGGCGCGGCCCTCGTGGGCATCACCAGCGCGCAGGCCGCGCTGCCCATCCAGCAATGGACGCTGGCCAACGGCGCGAAGATCTACCTCGTGTCGACCAACGCGCTGCCGATCGTCGACGTGCAGGTCGACTTCGACGCCGGCAGCCGCCGCGACCCCGCGGCGCAGGCCGGCCTGGCCAGCGCCACCGCGACCATGGTGGAGAAGGGCGTGCAGGCCGGCAAGGGCGGCGAGCCGGCGCTCGACCAGAACGCCCTCGGCGAAGCCTGGGCCGATCTGGGCGCCAGTTTCGACGTGAGCGCGGGCACCGACCGCACCAGCTACTCGCTGCGCACGCTGTCCGATCCCGCGCTGCTGAACAAGGCGGTCGCGCTGGCGTCGCGCGAGATCGGCGAACCTGCCTTTCCGGACGACGTTTGGCAGCGCGAACGCGAACGCATCAACGCGGCCATCAAGGAAGCCAACACCAAGCCCGCGACCATCGCGGGCCGCGCCTTTGCGCTCGCGGTGTACGGCGTGCACCCCTACGGCCAGGAAGTGACGGAAGAGACGCTCGCGCGCATCGACATCGCCGCCATGCGCCAGCGTTACCAGCAGCTCATCGTGCCGTGCCGCGCCAAGCTCAGCATCGTGGGCGCCGTCACGCGCGCCGAGGCCGAGACGCTGGCGACCACGCTGCTGTCGCGGCTCCCGGCGTCGGAGTCCTGCACACCGCTGCCGCCCATTGCGCCGGTGGCCGCGCTGGCGGCGCCGAAGGACGAGCGCATTCCCTTCGACTCGGCCCAGGCCCACGTCTTCGTCGGCCAGCCCGGCTATCCGCGCAAGGACCCGGACCACTTCGCCCTCACGCTCGGCAACTACGTGCTCGGTGGCGGCGGTTTCGTCTCGCGCCTGATGAACGAGGTGCGCGAGAAGCGCGGCCTGACCTACAGCATCTACAGCGGCTTCGCGCCGGGGCTCGATGCAGGCGCCTTCCGCGTCGGCTTCCAGACCCGGCCCGACCAGGCCGAAGAGGCGGTGAAGATGTCGCGCGAAGTGCTCGCCAGGTTCGTGGCCGAAGGGCCGACCGCCAGCGAGCTCAAGGCCGCGAAGGACAACCTGATCGGCGGTTTTCCGCTGCTGCTGGACAGCAACCGCAAGCTCATCGGCAACGTTGCCAACATCGCCTGGCACGACCTCCCGCTGGACTATCTCGACACCTGGACCGCGCGGATGAACGCGGTCACGGCGGCCGACGTCAAGGCAGCCTTCCAACGCAAGCTGCAGCCCGAGCGCATGGTGACGGTGGTGGTGGGCGGCAAGGACGCCAAGACCGCCAAGGCGCAGCCGTAGCCGTAGCCGGTCAAGCCAGGGCGTGCGGGCCTCGGCGGGCGGCTGCGCGCACCGCCGCTCCCAGCCTTTCGAGCAGCCGCGGCGCTGCGCGCGCCTGCTGCCAGTAGAGCGGCACCGGCAGCGTCGAGCCGGGCACCAGCTCCACCAGTTTCCCTTCGCGAATGGCATCGGCCACCATGCTGGCCGGATGCATGCCCCAGCCCATGCCCGCGCACGCCGCCTCGACGAAGGCATTGGGCGAGGGAATCCAGTGGCGCGGCGTCTCCACGTTGCGGTGGCAGATGCGGCGCACCCAGCGTGCCTGCAGCCTGTCCTTGCGGTCGAACACCAGGCTCGGGGCGCTCGCCAGCGTGCGGGCGCCCACGCCCTTGGCGAAATGCTCGCGAACGAACGCGGGGCTGGCCGCCGCCACGTAGTGCATCGTGCCCAGCGCCTCGCTGTTGCAGCCCGCCACGGGCTGGGCCAGCGCGGTGACCGCCGCGAGCACCGCGCCGCTGCGCAGCCGTTCGGCCGTGTGGTCCTGGTCGTCCACCGTGAGGTCGAGCAGCGCGGCCGGCTCCTGCGCGGCGAAGGCCGCGGCAGCCGCCATGAACCAGGTCGCAAGGCTGTCGGCGTTGACGGCCACCCGCACCGTGACGCGCTCGCCGCCCGCCTTGTCGCCGGCCGTGCCGAGGGCAGGCAGGGCATCGCGCAGCTCGTGCTCCAGCATACCCACGCGCTCGACATGCCGGCACAGTTGCAGCCCGGCCTGCGTTGCGACGCAGGGCTGGCCGCGCACCAGCAGCGCACCGCCGGTGCGTTCCTCCAGCTGCTTGATGCGTTGCGACACCGCCGAGGGCGTGACGTGCAGCGCGCGGGCGGCGCGTTCGAAGCTGCCCTCGCGCACGACAGCGGCGAGGGCATTCAGGGCGGCGTAGTCGAGCATGGTGATGAAGAGAAACTGAACTGGCGTTAGAAAGTTTAGTTTGAGTTAACTGGCGTCCAGCGGCAAGCTCGAAGCATGCAAGCCGTCCACGCCACCACCGCCTTCGTCAACGGGCTCTTCATGAGCCTGGTCCTCATCGTTGCCATCGGCGCGCAGAACGCCTATGTGTTGCGCCAGGGCTTGCGCCGCGAGCATGTGGGTGCGGTGGTGCTGTTCTGCGCGGCCAGCGACGCGGTGTTGATCGGCGCGGGGGTGGCCGGCATGGCGCAGGCGCTGCAAGGGCGGCCGATACTGGCCACGGTGCTCGCGGGGCTCGGCGCGGCGTTTCTTTGCGGCTACGGATTGAAGGCGCTCTGGCGCTCGCGCCGGTCCGCCGCGCTGCAGGCCACGGCGCGGGGCGTTTCGCTGTCGCGTGCGGCCGTGGTGGCGCAGGTGGCCGGCTTCACGCTGCTGAATCCGCATGTCTATCTCGACACGGTGCTGCTCGTGGGCAGCGCGGGGGCGCAGTACGCGGGGCTGCTCAAGCTGTGGTTCGTGGCGGGTGCGGCCACGGCAAGCGCGTTGTGGTTCACCTCGCTGGGCTTCGGCGCAAGGCTGCTCGCGCCGGTGTTCGCACGTCCGCGCGCCTGGCGGATGCTCGACGCACTCGTGGGCGGAACCATGCTCGTGCTGGCGGCCATGCTGGCGCGGCGCGCACTGGCTGGAGTCTGAGAAGGTGCCTGGACGGCGGCGTTAAGCTCGCCGCATGCCCCAGAAAGCCGCCCCCGCCAAACGTCCTTCCGCACCTGCTGCACCCAAGCGTCCGTCGCGGCCCAGCGAAGTGCGCATCATCGGCGGCGAATGGAAGCGCACCCGCCTCGCCGTGGCCGACAAGCCCGGCCTGCGCCCCACGCCCGACCGCGTGCGCGAAACGCTGTTCAACTGGCTCGCAAGCCTGGCCGGCGCCGGTGGCGGCGAACTGCCCGGCTGGCAGTGCGTCGACGCCTTCGCGGGCACCGGCGCGCTCGGCTTCGAGGCCGCCTCGCGCGGCGCTGCGAACGTGCTGCTGTGCGAGCAGGACGCCGCACTGGCCGCCCAGTTGCAGGCCACGAAGACCAAGCTGGCCGCCGAGGCCGTGCGCATCGGGCGCGGCAACGGGGTGACCGCGCTCGAACGGGTGCCGGCCGGCAGCCTCGATGCCGTGTTCCTCGATCCGCCATTCGACAGCACCGCGCTCTACGAGCCGGCGCTGCGCGCCGCCGCGCGCGCGCTGCGTGCCGGCGGCTCGGTGTACCTCGAAGCGCCGCGCCGCTGGAGCGACGAAGAACTTGCCGCCTTCGGCCTTGTCGGTTTTCGTTACCTCAAGGCCGGCGCCGTTCACGCCCATCTGCTGCAGCGCGCGGCGGATAGGACTGCATAATCCGCCGAACAAGCCGCACCGGCAGCATGAGGAAGAAGCAACCATGGCCAGCAACGTGATCGCGGTTTACCCCGGCACTTTCGACCCCATCACCCTCGGTCACGAGGACGTGGTGCGGCGCGCAACCCAGCTCTTCTCCAAGGTGATCGTCGCGGTCGCCGCGGGCCACCACAAGAAGGCGCTGTTCACGCTCTCCGAACGCATGGACATGGCCCGCGATGCCGTGAAGCCCTACAGCGACCAGGTCACCGTCGAAAGCTTCTCGGGCCTGCTGCGCGACTTCGTCGTGGCGCGCGGCGGCAAGGCCATGGTGCGCGGCCTGCGTGCCGTGACCGACTTCGACTACGAGTTCCAGCTCGCGGGCATGAACCGCTCGCTGATGCCCGATGTCGAGACCGTGTTCCTGACGCCCAGCGACAAGTACCAGTTCATCTCCAGCACTTTCGTGCGCGAAATCGCCATGCTCGGCGGTGAAGTCCACAAGTTCGTCTCTCCCAATGTGGGGCAGCAACTGGCGGCCAAAGTCCGCAGCCTCGGGCGTGAATAGGCTCTCCCCCAGGCTGCGCGCACTTCGTGTCGCTTCGCCAACCCCCTCGCCGGGGGCAACACCGGTGGCCCGGCAAAGCCGGTTCCACGGTGTTCCGCGAAAAGTCCAGCCTGAACTGCGGGCCGGCGTGAGGTGAGCGACATCCCCTTGCCCCGGCTGCACCTGCTGGGCGATGCAGCGCTGCTGTGCGAGCTGCCCGCGCCGGCCACGCTGGTGCAGCAGCAGCGCATCTGGGCGCTGGCCCGGCAGGCGCAGCAATGGCCGGGCGTCGGCGAAACGCTACCGGGCATGAACAACCTCACGCTCACGTTCGACCCGACGGTGATCGATCTCGACACGCTCACCGCGCAAGTCCTCGAAGCCTGGCCCAGGCTGCCGAGCGGTGCCGTCGAGGGCCGGCTGGTCGAGATCCCGGTGGCCTACGGCGGCGAGCACGGGCCGGACCTTGCCGACGTCGCGGCCCACACCGGCCTCACGCCGGCCGAGGTGGTGCGGCGGCACAGCGGCGCCGAGTACGTCGTCTACCTGCTGGGCTTTCTGCCGGGCTTTGCCTTCATGGGCGGGTTGCCGCCCGAGCTGGCCACGCCGCGCCGGGCCGAGCCGCGCACCGCCGTGCCCGCGCGCTCGGTCGGCATCGGCGGCGAGCAGACCGGCATCTATCCGCTGGTGTCGCCGGGCGGCTGGCAGCTGATCGGCCGCACCCCGCTGGAGCTGTTCGATCCGGCGGCCGAACCTCCCACCTTGCTGCGCCCCGGCGACCGCGTGCGCTTCGTTGCAGAAAGCGTGCAGGCATGATCGCCGTGCGCAAGCCCGGCGTGCTCGCCTCGGTGCAGGACCTGGGCCGGCATGGCCATCGCCAGCTCGGCATCTGCCCGGGCGGCGCGCTCGACATGCTGTCGCTCACGCTGGCCAACCGGCTCGTCGGCAATGCCGACGGCGCGGCGGGCCTCGAACTCACGATGGGCGGCTGCGAGCTGCAGTTCGAAGCCGCCACGCGCATCGCCCTCACCGGCGACGGCTTCGGCGCCAGCCTCGACGGCGTGCCGCTGTGGCCCTTCTGGAGCGTGCCGGTCGCGGCCGGCCAGACGCTCAGGCTCGCCGGTGCCAACGCGCCCGGCGTGAAGAAGACCGGCCTGCGCAGCTGGCTCGCGGTGGCGGGCGGCATCGACGTGCCCCCGGTCCTCGGCTCGCGCAGCACCGACCTCAAGGCCGGCTTCGGCGGCCTCGAAGGCCGTGCGCTGCGCAAGGGCGACCGGCTCCCGATGGGTGCCTCCTCTCTCGATGCAGCACAACGTGAACGCCGTGCCTTCGGCCTGCGCGGTCCCGACTGGGGCCCCGACGAAGACGACGGCGCCATCGTCCTGCGCGTGCTGCCCGGCCCCGAGTTCGAGCTGTTCACGCCGGCCGCACGCGAGCTGCTGTGGGGCGAGCGCTGGCGCATCACGCCGCAGAGCAACCGCATGGGCAGCCGGCTCGCGGGCGCCGAACTCAAGCGCAAACACAGCGGCGACATGCTCTCGTCGGGCGTGATTCCCGGCACGATCCAGGTGCCGCCCTCGGGCCAGCCGATCATCCTGATGGGCGACGCGCAGACCACGGGCGGCTATCCGCGCATCGGCGTGGTCATCCGCGCCGACCTCTGGAAGCTCGCGCAGGCGCCGCTCAACGGCCAACTGCGCCTCGTGCAGGTCGACCAGCCGAAGGCGCTGGCTGCATGGGCCGCGCAGCAGCGCTACCTGTCGCAGGTGGCACAGGGGCTGGCCGCTGCAGGCTGGCCGAGCGCGACATAGACTTCGCGGGAAATCGCGAAAAGAGGAAGCCCACCATGCAAATCGACCTCAATGCCGACCTCGGCGAAGGCGCAGGCAACGACGAAGCACTGCTCGCGCTCGTGAGTTCCGCCAACATCGCCTGCGGCTGGCACGCGGGCGACGCGAAGACCATGCAGCAGTGCGTGCGCTGGGCGATGCGCAACGGCGTGGCCATCGGCGCGCACCCCAGCTTCCCCGACCGCGAGAACTTCGGCCGCAGCACCATGCACCTGCCGCCCGAGGAGATCGTGGCCAACGTGCTCTACCAGGTGGGTGCGCTGGCGGCCATCGTGAAGGCCGAGGGTGGCAGGCTCTCGCATGTGAAGGCCCACGGCCAGCTCTACAACCAGGCCGTGAAGGAGCCCGAGCTCGCCGAGGCGCTGTGCGAGGCCGTGCGCCGCTTCGATCCATCCCTCAGGTTCTTCGGCCTCGCGGGCAGCAACATGATCGACGCGGCCCGCCGCGCCGGTCTCGTGCCCGTGGAAGAAGTGTTCGCCGACCGCGGCTACATGCCCGACGGCAGCCTCGTGCCGCGCAGCCAGCCCGGCGCGCTGATCGAGAGCGAGGAGCAGTCGATCGCGCAGACGCTCTCGCTGGTGCGCGACCGCCGGGTGACCGCCATCGACGGCAGCGTCGTGCCCGTCAATGCGCAAACCGTGTGCCTGCATGGCGACGGCGCGCACGCGCTGGCCTTTGCGCGCCGCATCCGCGAACGGCTGGAGCAGGAAGGCATCGCCGTCCGGGCGCTGGCCTGACGGCCGCGGACGCGAGCATCAGGCCGTGGCAAAGCCCGTCGATGTCCTGCTGACCGGTTTCGATCCGTTCGAGCGGGAAGCCATCAACCCCTCGTGGGAAGCCGTGCGCGCGCTCGACGGCTGGAAGATCGGCCGCGCGACGGTGCATGCGCGCCAGATGCCCTGCGTGTTCGGCGAGGCCATCGACGCACTCGCCAGCGCGATGGACGAGCTCCAGCCGCAGCTGGTGCTGTGCATCGGCCAGGCCGGTGGGCGCGCGGAGGTCACGCCGGAGCGCGTCGCCATCAACGTCGACGATGCCCGCGTGGCCGACAACAAGGGCCGCGAACCCGTCGACATGCCCGTGGTGCCCGGGGGGCCTGCGGCGTACTTCTCGACGCTGCCGATCAAGGCCATGGTGCGCGAATTGCGCGCGGCCGGCGTACCGGCCTCGGTGTCGAACAGCGCCGGCACCTTCGTCTGCAACCACATCTTCTACGGCCTGATGCACCGCATCGCAATGCACCCGGTGCCGGGGCTGCGAGGCGGCTTCATCCACATTCCGTACCTGCCCGAGCAGGCGGCGCGCTTTCCGGGGGCGCCGAGCATGTCGCTGGAAACGATGATCGCGGCCCTGCGCGTCGCCGTGGGCACCGCGCTCGCGGTGAAGCGCGACATCGCCGAAACCGGCGGCCAGCTGCACTGAACCGCCGAGGCGGCTCAGGGGCCCGGGAAGTGCTTCGCCAACCAGCCGTTGAGCGCGGCGTTGACGAACTTGGGCTTCTCCATCGTCAGCATGTGGCCGCAGTCGGGCACCCACGCGACTTGCGCCTGCGGCAGCAGCGCCGCCATCTCGCGCGTGCACTCGGGCGGCGCGAGCCGGTCGTCGTCCCCGCACACCAGCAGCACCGGCACGCGCAGAGACGCAAGATGCAGCCGCGCATCGGGCCGGTGCATCACCGCGCGGTTCTGGCTGATGAGCTGCTGCGCGCCCGCGCCGAGCACGATGTCGAGATAGCGCTGCACCAGCACCTGATCGGCTGCCTGCGCGGGGTGGAAGGCGAAGTAGACGTTCGGCTCGATCACGTCGCGCACCTCGCCGCGCTCGAAGTATTCGATGGCACCTGCGCGCAGCCTGGACATGTCGGGCGTCTCGGGCCGCGCGCTGGTGCCGAGCAGCGCGAGCCCCGCGATGCGCCCGGGCGCCTGGCGGGCAGCTTCCATGGCGACCATGCCGCCCATCGAGGCGCCGCACAGTACCAGCGGGCCGTCGTTGTCGCGCAGCACGGCGGCGGCCATGCCCTCGATGGTGTCGTGGTGCCGCTGGGCGTCGCTCACGCGGGCGCCGAAGGCGGGGGGAAGTGCGGACAACTGGGCCTCCCAGATGCGCTCGTCGCAGGCGAGGCCGGGCAGCAGGATGAGATTGGGCATGGAGAGAGATTCTGCGCGAATGCGGTGGAAAATGGACGCCGATGCCAACGCCCAAGCCCGACACCACCACCGACCTGATCCTCATCCGCCATGGCGAAACCGCCTGGAACCGCGAACTGCGCTTCCAGGGGCACGCGGATGTCCCGCTCAACGACATCGGCCACGAGCAGGCGCGCCGCATCGGCCTGCGGCTGGCCGGCGAGAGCGCGGTGCAGCACATCATCAGCAGCGACCTGATGCGCGCGCAGCAGACGGCCGCGCCCGCCGCGTCGCAGCTGTCGCTGCCGGTGGTGACCTCGGCGGGACTGCGCGAGCAATTTTTCGGCGTGGTCGAGGGCATGCGCTCCGACGAGATCCAGAGCCTGCATCCGCGTGCCTGGGAAGAGTGGCTGGAGTTCCGCGAGGATCACGCCATGCCCGAGGGCGAGACGGCGCGCGAATTCCACACGCGCATCATCGCGGCGCTGGGCAGCATCGCTGCCACGCACAGGGGGCAGCACCTGATCGTCGTCACGCATGGCGGCGTGCTCGACATGGTGTGGCGCACCGCCAGGGGCCTGAGCCTGAGCGGGCCGCGCCGCAGCGACATTCCCAACGCGGGCTTCAACCGCATCCGCATCGCCGATCCGGCCGAGCCCGAGGCGATCGAGATCGTCGAATGGGCCGACACGCGGCACCTGGCCGACCTGCCGGCGCAGCCGACCTACGACCAGACGCGCCACCTGAAGGACAAGAAAGACTGAGGCCGGGCAAGCGGCCTCAGCCGCAGCTGCCCGCCTTCGGCGTGCGCAGCAACGGCAGCCCGGCGCCAACGCCCGTGGGCTTGCCGCCGTCGACCGCGAGCTGGCCGTTCACCAGCACCGTGCTCACGCCTTCCGACAGCAGCGCAGGCTGCGTGTAGGTGGCCTTCGCCGCATAGCGCGCCGGGTCGAACACCACCACGTCCGCGTAGTAGCCCGGGCGCAGGTGCCCGCGCTGCTTCAGCCCCAGCGTGTCGGCCGTGAGGGACGAGCTGCTGCGGATGAACTGCGCCAGCGAGATCGTGTGCTCCTTCACCACGTACTGGTCGTACTTGCGCGCGAAGGTGCCGTAGGCGCGCGGATGGCCCAGCGACGAGTCGGACGAGGTCATGACCCACGGCCGCTTCATGAAGGCGCGCACGTCGTCGTCGCTCTGGTTGAACGACGCGATCATCAGGTCGCCGTCGCGCAGCACCGCGATGGCGGCATCCACCGGATCGGCATTCGACGCCTTGGCCACGTCGGCCAGCGTCTTGCCCACGTACTTCGTGCTGCCGGCCGAGAACAGGATGGTCTCGGGGCCGCCGCGCAGCCGCAGGTTCTCGCGCATGTCCTTGCGCAGCCGCTCCTGCTGAGAGGCGTCGTCGAAGCGCTGCAGCGTTGCCGCGCGGCCGCCTTCGTTGGCCCAGGGCGGCAGCAGCGCGGCCGAGAAGCGCGTGCTCGACGCAGTCCACGGATAGTGGTCGGCCGTGATGTCCAGCCCGCCCGCGCGTTCCTTCTCGATGCGTTTGATGATGTCGCCGCTCTGGCCCTGCACGTCGACGCCCAGCGCCTTGATGTGCGCCACGTGCACCGGCAGCTTCGCCTCGTGGCCGATGCGGATCACCTCGTCGATGGAGCCCTTGAGGCCGATGTTGTACATGGACTCGTCGCGGATGTGGCTGTCGTACAGGCCGCCGTGCCGCGCCGCCACCTTCGCGAGCTCGATGACCTCCTCGGTCTTCGAGAAGTTCTGCGGCGTGTAGAAGAGCCCCGTCGAAAGGCCAAGGGCGCCTTCGCACATGCCCTGGCTCACGCGCTTCTTCATCGCCTCGAGCTGTTCGGGCATCGGAGCCCGGTTGGCCTCACCCAGCTCGCTCATGCGCACGGGGCCGAAGCCCACGTACATGGCCACGTTGGTGCCCACCGGCGCGGCGCGCAGCTTCTGCGTCTGCGCGGCGATGTCGAAGCCGCCGAAGCCGTCGTTGCCGATCACCGCGGTGGTCACGCCCTGCGTGATGAACGGGATGTTGAGGCGCTTCTTCGGGTCGTTCGAGTGCAGGTCGGCATCCGCGTGCGTGTGGGCGTCGATGAAGCCTGGCGCCACCACCATGCCCGTGGCGTCGATCACGCGCCTTGCCGTGAACTGCGCCGGCGCCGCCTTGCCCGCGAACACGATGCGGTCGCCAGCGATGCCGACATCGCCCACCACCGGCGTGTCGGAGTCGCCCGTGTAGACGGTGCCGCCGCGCAGCAGCAGGTCGAGGGCGACGGGCGTTTCGTCGGCGGCGTGCAGGGTGGGTGCGAAGGGGGCGAGGGCCGAGAGAACGGCCAGCGTGACGAGAGACTTGTGCATGGGCATTGGGGCCTTGATGAGGCCTTGAGGGCGTCTTGTCGATATGGAGCGGCCAGTTTAGGAGCCGCCTCCACGCCATCGCCAATTCCTTTTGCACCGTGCCCCATGACCTGAAGGCATGGGCTGCCGGGCCATGCTCGCAGGAGCGCTCAGGCGTGCGTCGTAAGCTGTCCGAGGCCTAGGCGCTCATACACCGCCGCTGTCTGCCGACGCAGCCGCAGCGACTCGGGCTGGCCGTTGAGCTGCTGCTGCAGGATGCCCTGGGCTGCGGACAGCGAAGCCTCGGTGCCGCTGCGCACCAGCGCATCGAGGTACAGCTGCTCGAACAGATCGCGCTGCGCGTGGCTGCCGCCGATCTCGATCATGCGCGGCAGGGCCGTGCCCAGCCCTTCGATGGCCGCCGCGAGATCGCCGCGCGCGTGCGCCACCAGCCCGTGCGCGGCCGGCACGCAGACGCGCTGCCATGCCGCTCGAGTCGATGCCGGCGCATGCGGCGCGAAGGCCACGATGTTGCGCAGCAGGACTTCGGCCTCGGGTCGGCCGGCGCGCGCCAGACCGTAGAGGTATTGCAGGTCGAGAAAGGGCAGCACGTGGTCGGCCTGGCGTTGCAGCAGATAGCCCGCCACGTCGTCCCAGCGGGCGCCCACGTCGATACCCGCGAGCTCAAGCCGCGCGAGCAACGAGACGGCGCCGATCTGGTCCTGCGAGTAGTCCTTCACCACGCCCCAGGCGTGCTCGTCGTACACCGCGAGCGCATCGGCATCACGGCCCAAGTCGATGAGGAACAGCGCCACGTGCCACCAGTTGTGCGTGACCATGAAGGAGTTGAGGCCGGTCCATGTGTCGCTCACGCTCTCCATGAACGCCAGGCCTTCCGAGAGCCGGCCCTCGGTGAGCATCACGTGCGCCAGCGCATGGTGCGCCCACGGCTCCTTGCGGCACATGGCGATGGCGCGGCGCGCGCTCGCCTCGGCCTCGCGCATCAGGTGGCACTGCTCGTAGCCGAAGGCCGCCATGCCGTGCACGTAGGGCACGTCGGCTGCATGTGGCAGCACCGCCAGCGCGAGCCTCAGCATGCCGGGGCAGTCGCCGGTGTTGAAGCAGTGGTACTGGCCGAGCTTGACCGACACGAGGTCGCGCGGATGCTCGCGGGCCTGCTCGGCATGCAGCGCGATGGCTCGGGCGATGTCGCCCTCGGCCCATGCCTCGACGGCCGCGATGTAGCGCTGCTCGCGCGGCGTTGCGTGAGCAGCGCCGGCGCGGGACGTCACGAGGAACGGCCGCGCGTTGGCAGCAGCCTCGCTCGATTCGGCGAACAGGTGCAGCGTGGCGCAGTAGGCCTGCACGATGGGGCTCGCGTCGGTGTCGGCTGCCGCGAGCAGGTTGACGGCGCGTGCCTCGCTGGAGATGAAGCCCATGACGAAATCGTCGACCAGCGGCAGGCTGGCGGCCTCGTCGAGGGTGAGAGCATTGCCGAGGCTGTCGGCGAAGTGCAGGGCGTTGTTCGTGGGGGTTCCGGAGGGCATGGTGCATGGTGCCATGCCCTCCGGGATGCTTCAACGACGGGCTCTAGACACCGGCCTGCTGGTGCCGGTACTCCTGCGTCTTGCCGCCGTAGCCGTAAGCTGCGCCGCGCGCGTCGATCACGTGGATGTACGACACCTCGTGCAGGTCCGGCCGGATCTTCGCCATGGCCGCGTGCACCTCGCGCAGGTAGCGCGCCTTCTCGGCCTTGGTGTTGGTCTCGTCGGTGATGCTGATGTCGAGATGGAAGGCTGACTTTCCCTGCGAGGCCATAGACTGGCCGCCGATGAACCATGCGTCGGCGGCGATGTACTGCACGGTGATGGCGATCACCGGCAGCTGCTTGCCGAGCACGCTCTGGGTGAGTTCGGCGACCACGTCGACGGTCTTGCGGGTGAGGTCGGCGTCGGGTTGGCCGGAGAGGTGGACGACGATGTGGGGCATGGCGGACTCCTTGGATGAATGGGTTGTCGATGGGGTGATTGTGGGAGCCTGCTGGTCATCGGAAAAGCGGGAAGATATGATGAATTCCATCGGATAAACGGATGGATTGACCATGCAGGGATTCGACCTGGAGCAATTGCGCACGCTGGCCGCCGTCGTCGACGCCGGCAGCCTTACGGCGGCCGCGCCGCGCGTCTTCCTCTCGCAGTCGTCGGTGAGCGAGCAGATCCGCAAGTTGGAAGAGCGGGCAGGGCAGTCGCTGCTCACGCGCAGCAAGGCGGGCGTGGCTCCCACCGAGGCGGGTGTGCGGCTGCTGGGCTATGCGCGGCGCATCCTGGCGCTGAGCGACGAGGCATTTCGCGACCTGCATGGCGAAACGCTGCAGGGCGAGCTGCGCCTCGCGGTCACCGACTACTTCCGCCCCGGCGACCTGACGCGGCTGCTGGGGCGGCTCGGCGAGAGCTATCCGCAGGTGCGGCTGCACGTCAGCATCCTGAAGAGCGATGCGCTGCGGGCGGCCTATGCGCACGGCGATTTCGACGTGGGCCTTGCGATGAACATCGCGGGGGCTTCCACGCCGGAGGCCCGGGGCGCGGTGCTGCGGCGCGAATCGCTGGTGTGGCTCGGCGCGGAGGGCATGCGGCTCGCGCGCGGGGAGCCGGTGCGGCTGCTGGCCCTGCCGGACACCTGCTCGCTGCATCAGTTCACCGTGGCGCTGCTGCGGCGCCGGCGCGTGCCCTATGCGCTCGCGCACGTCGCGTCGGGTGTCGCGGGCCTGCAATCCGCGCTGGCCGCGGGGCTGGGCGTTGCCTGCCTCAACGAGTCCTCGATCAGCGACGGCGTGACGCGGCTGGCGGCACCGCATGGCCTGCCGGCCCTGCCGCGTGTCGCTTTCCAGCTTCTGGCGGGGCGCAAAGGGGAAACCGCGTTCGTGACCCGGGCGAGGGAGATGCTGGCGACCCACCTGATGTGAAGAATCTCTCCAGGGGTGGCGCGGGATTTGCGTCAGCCCCTGTCATGGATGCGCCACCTCCCACAACTGCGCCGAATCTGCTGCGCCACTCCCGCTTCGACGACGCACAGGCCATTTTCTCGGGCACGCTGTTCGTCGCCATCGCGATGATGCTGTTCGGCCAGGCAGGGCTGCTTACAGGCGGCACGGCCGGCCTCGCGTTTCTCCTGCACTACGCCACCGGCCTGAGCTTCGGAAAGCTGTTCTTCCTGGTCAACCTGCCGTTCTACTGGTTCGCCTGGCGCCACGTGGGCCGCGCGTTCACGGTCAAGACCTTCTCGGCCATCGCATTGCTCTCGGTGATGGCCGACCTGGCGCCGCGCTACCTGTCCATCGACTCCCTGCACCCGGCCTTCGCGGCCGTGCTCGGCGGCCTGCTGCTGGGCACCGGTTGCCTGTTTCTCGCCCGCCACCGCGCCAGCCTGGGCGGCGCGACGGTGCTCACGCTCTACCTGCAGGAAAAGCGCGGCTGGCCCGCGGGCAAGGTGCAGATCGGTATCGATTGCACGGTGGTGCTGCTCGCCCTGTTCGTGATTCCGCCGCAGCGGGTCGGGTGGTCGGTGCTGGCTGCCGTGGTGATGGGGCTTTTTCTCTGGATCAACCACAAGCCGGGGCGGTATGCGGCGACCTGACGCTTCCCGTCAGCGGCCGGGCGGCAACGGCCAGGGCCGCTGCGGTTCGCGGATCTGCTCGAAGGCGCGCGACACGCGCAGCACTCCGAGGTCGTCGAATCGCTGCCCCGCAATCTGCAGCCCGATCGGCAACCCGCTCGCCGAGTAACCGCAGTTCACCGAAGCCGCCGGTTGCTCCGACATGTTGAACGGCACGGTGAAGCCGATGTGCTCCAGCGGCCGCAGAGGGTCGTTGGTGGGCGAGGGCGCCTCGGCTGCCGCAGGCATGTTCGGCGACACGGGCGAAATCACGTAGTCGAAGCGCGCGCATGCAGCCACGGCGGCGACGCGCGTGGCGTGGAACTGGCTGAAGCCGCGGAACACGTGCTCGCCGCTGAACTCGGCCGCACTCTCCGCCCATTCGCGGATGTACGGCAGCACCTTCGCGCGCTGGTCCGCGCGCAGGCCCTTCATGTCCACCAGCGAGCGCATGCGCCAGAAGTGGTCCATGCCGTCGAGCATGGCCTGCGACATGAACGGCTGCATCGGCTCGATCACCGCGCCGGCCTTTTCGAGCAGCCGCGCGGCGTTTTCCACCGCCGCCTGGATCTCGGGCTCGACCGCCAGTCCGCAGCCCGCGTCGAGCAGCAGCCCGATACGCAGGCCCCGCAGATGGTCCGGTGCCACGTCGAAGCTCGCCCAATCGATGTCCTGCGGCGGCAGGCTCATGCTGTCGCGCGCGTCGGGCCGGGACAGCGCCTGCATCAGCAGCGCGGCGTCGCCCACCGTGCGGGTCATCGGCCCTGCCGCACGGCCCATGTAGGGCGGGTCGATCGGAATGCGCCCCAGGCTCGGTTTCAGCGTGAAGATGCCGCACCAGCTCGCGGGCAGGCGCAGCGACCCGCCGATGTCGGTGCCCAGGTGCAGCGGGCCGTAGCCGGCAGCCGCCGCGGCGCCAGCTCCTGCGCTGGAGCCGCCCGGCGTCAGGCGCAGGTCCCACGGGTTGCGCGCCAGCGTGTGAAAGCTCGACAGCCCCGAGGACAACATGCCGTAGTCCGGCATGGTGGTCTTGCTCACGATCACCGCACCGGCTTCCTTGAGGCGCGCGGCCGGCGGTGCATCGGCCGCAGCGGGCTTCAGGTCGACCGCGGCGGTGCCGGCTGGCATCGGGTCGCCGCGCGTGGCGATGTTTTCCTTGATGGTCGCGGGCACGCCGTCGAGCGGGCCGAGCGCATCGCCGCGCTGCCAGCGTGCTTCCGACGCGCGCGCCTGTTCGAGCGCAGCCTCGGGGCGGAACAGCCAGGTGGCCTGCAGGTGCGGTTCCCAGCGTTCCACCTGCGCGATCACGGCCTGCGTGACCTCGACCGGCGAGAGTTCGCGGCTGCGGTAGGCAGCGGCAAGCTCCTGCGCGGACAGGTCGCTCAGCCCCATGAGAGTGCCGACAGGTCGTTCACGAAGATCGGGTTCTCTTTCCAGATGCCCTTGACGTTCTTCTTCGCGACAGTGGGGAACTGCGGCTGGTACAGGAAGCCGTTGGCCGCGTCGGTGGCCAGCATCTTCTGCGCGTCGCCGAGCAGCTTGTTGCGCTCGGCCGCGTTGCCGGTGGACTTGATCTTGTCGAACAGCGCGTTGAAGGCCTTCGACTGGTAGCCCCAGTAGTAGTCCGGCTTGGCGTAGTTGCCGAGGTCGAAGGGCTCGACGTGCGAAATGATCGACAGGTCGTAGTCCTTGTTGCCGTAGGTGCCGCTGAGCCATTGCGCCCATTCGACGTTCTGAATCTTCACCACGATGCCGATCTTGGCGAGCTGGGCCACGATCACCTCGCCGCCCTGGCGCGCATAGGGCGGCGGCGGCAGCGTCATCGTCAGTTCGAGCGGCGTCTTCACGCCGGCCTCGGCCAGCAGCTTCTTGGCCTTCTCGATGTCGAAGGGGTTGATGCCCGTGGTGTCGATATAGCCCGCCGCGCCCGGCACGTAGTGGCTGCCGATGGGCACGCCGAAGCCGTCGGCCGCGCCCTCGATCACGGCCTTGCGGTCGATGGCCGCGAGGATGGCGCGGCGCACGCGCACGTCGTCGAGCGGCTTCTTCCTGTTGTTGATCGACAGGATGGTCTTGGCGCGCGAACCCGCCAGGATCACCTGGAACTGCGGGTTCGCCTTGAACTGCGGCACCACGCGCGTGCCGATGCGTGCGAACACGTCGACGTCGCCCGACAGCATGGCGGCCGCCTGCGCGGCCGTGTCGGAGATGAAGCGGAACGTGACCTTGTTGATCTTCGCGGTGGCGGGGCTGCGGAAGCCGTCCCACTTGCTGAGCGTGAGCGACGAGCCCTTGGCCCAGTTGTCGAGCTTGTAGGGGCCGGTGCCGACCGGTTTGCTGGCGTTGGTCTCGGCGCTCTTGGGTTCGACGATCACGGCCGTGGCCTGGCCCAGCACGAAGGGCAGGTCGGGGTCGATCTCCTTGTTGATGACGACGACGGTGTAATCGTCCACCACCTGCGTCGCGAGGTTGGCGAAGGTGCGCTTGTCCTTGTTGGTGCTCTTCTCGCCGCCCGCACGGTCGAAGGAAAACTTGACGGCGGCGGCGTTGAAGGGCTCGCCGTTCTGGTACTTTACGCCACGCCGCAGCTTGAAGGTGTAGGTCTTCAGGTCGGGCGAAACTTCCCAGCTCTCGGCCAGCAGCGGCGTGACGCTACCGTCGGCGTTGATCTTGGTGAGCGTCTCGAGGATGTTGTAGTGCACGACCTCGGCGATGGCGGCGGCGGCGCCGGTGGTCGGGTCGAGCCCCGGCGGTTCGAGCGCCATGCCGATCACGATGGCGTCCTTCCGGCCCTGCGCCATGCCGGCGAGCGGGGTGGCCAGCGCAACGGTGGCACCGGCGGTGGTGAGAAGGGTGCGGCGGTTCAACATACGTGTGATCTCCGGATAGACAAGCCAGGTTCGAATGACGACTGCTCCGGCGTGTGCCATGCCCCGAAGGGAGGCGCGACGCCGCGAAAGACACGACACGCAGCACGAAAGATGCCACGTGCGCAGCCGGTCATTCTCTCGCAGCGGGTGCGCCGCCGCTCGGTCCGCGAGGCGGTTTTTCCTCGGGACGTTCCCGTAGGCAAGGCCGTCCGGATCAAGCCCAGGACAGGGCCGCGATGTCGTTCACGAAGATCGGCGTGTCTTTCCAAAGCCCGCGCAGGTTGCGCGCGGCGACGGTGATGAACTGCGGCTGGTACAGGAAGACGTTGGCCGCGTCTTCCGCCAGCAGCCGCTGCGCGTCGCCGAGGTAGCGCAGGCGGTCGGCGGGGCGCGCCGCGTTGCGCGCCTTGTCGAAGATCTCGTTGAACTTCGCCGACTGGTAGCCCCAGTAGTACTCGGGCTTGGTGTAGTTCACGAGGTCGAAGGGCTCGACGTGCAGGATCAGCGAGAGGTCGTAGTTCCTGTTGCCGTAGGTGCCGCTGATCCATTGCGCCCACTCGACGTTCTGGATCTTCGCAACGATGCCCACCTTGGCCAGCTGCGCGGCGATCAGCTCGCCGCCCTGGCGCGCATAGGGTGGAGGCGGCAGCACCAGTTCGAGTTCGAGCGGTGTCTTCACGCCGGCTTCGGCCAGCAGCTGCCTTGCGCGTTCGACGTTGTAGGGGTTGACGCCGGTGGTGTCGACATAGCCCGGCGCGCCCGGCACGTAGTGGCTGCCGATGGCCACGCCGCGGCCGTCCGCTGCAGCCTCGATCACGGCCTTGCGGTCGATGGCCGCGGCGATGGCGCGGCGCACGCGCACGTCGTCCAGCGGCTTGCGCCTGTTGTTGATGGCGAGGATGGTCTTTCCGCGCGAGGCGTTGAAGACCACCTGGAAGCGCTTGTCGTTCTGGAACTGCGGCAGGCTGCGGGACACCGAGGCGTGCGGAAACAGATCGACGTCGCCCGAGAGCAGCGCGGCGGTCTGCGCGGCCGGCTCGGAGATGAAGCGGAAGCTGGCCTTGCGGATCTGCACCGTGTCGGCATTGCGCCAGCTGTCCCACTTGGCGAGCACGATGCCCGATCCCTTGGCCCAGCTGTCGAGCCTGTAGGGGCCGGTGCCGACGGGCTTGGTGGCGTTGGCCTCGACGGTCTTCGGTTCGACCTGAATGGCGGAGGCCTGCCCGAGCAGGAACAGCAGGTCGGGCTCGATCTCCTTCGTGATCAGCACCACGGTGTGCTCGTCGACCACCTGCGTCGCGATGTTGGCGAAGGTGCGTTTGTCCTTGTTGGTGCTGTTGGCGGCGGCCGCGCGGTCGAACGAAAACCTGACGGTCTGCGCGTCGAAGGGCTCGCCGTTCTGGAACTTCACGCCGCGCTTGAGTTTGAAGGTGTAGGTCTTCAAGTCAGGCGAAATGTCCCAGCTTTCGGCCAGCAGCGGGGTGACGCTGCCGTCGGAATTGATCTTGGTGAGCGTTTCGAAGACGGTGTAGAGCACCACCTCGGCGATCTCGGCGCCGGCCTTGGCCGTGGGGTCGAGCCCCGTGGGCTCCAGCGTGAGACCGAGCACCAGCGCGTCCTTCTTCTTTTGCGCGAAGGCGTCGATCGGCACTGCGAGCGGGGCCAGGGCTGCGGCGCCGGTGGCGAGCAGGGTGCGTCGTTTGAGCATGAAGCGGTGTCCTCGGAACAGGGGGCAGGCATCATCCGCGAGACCGGTGCGTCTGCGCAACCAGATGCTTATGACCCACTCATCCTAGAGGCGGCGGACGACGCTTCGATGTCAGGCGGCCAGCAGCGTGCCGCCCGCGGGCGTGCGCGGCACCGCGTCGAGCAGCGTGCGCGTGTACTCGTGCTGCGCGTGGTGGAAGAGTTCGGCGGGCGGACCCTGCTCGACGATCTTGCCTTTCCACACCACGCACACTTCGTCGCACAGGTGGTTGACCACCGCGAGGTCGTGGCTGATGAGCAGGTAGCTGATGCCGAACTGCTGCTGCAGGTCCTGCATCAGATTGAGCACCTGGGCCTGCACCGACACGTCGAGCGCGCTGACGGGCTCGTCGGCGACGATGAGCTTGGGCCGCGTGATGAGAGCGCGTGCGATCGCAATGCGCTGGCGCTGGCCGCCCGAGAACTCGTGCGGGTACTTGTCCATGTCGGTGGTGCGCAGGCCGACTGCGGCGAGCGCCTCGGAGGCACGCTCGCGCTGCACGGCGCGGCTCGTTTCGGCCAGCGCCTCGAGCGGCTCGGCGACGATGCGCGCGACGGTCTGGCGTGGGTCGAGCGAGCCGTAGGGGTCCTGGAACACCATCTGGAAATCGCGCCGCGCGGTGCGCAGCTCGGCCTTCGACAGCGTGTGCAGGTCGCGGCCTTCGAGGCGCACGCTGCCCGAAGTCGGCGTGTCCAGCGCCATCACGAGGCGCGCGATGGTCGACTTGCCCGAGCCCGATTCGCCCACGATGCCGACGCTCTTGCCGGCGCGCACCTCGAAGCTCACGCCATTGAGCGCCTTCACGGTCGGCGGCGGGCCGAAGAGCTTTTCGCGCGGCAGCGCGTAGTGGCGCACGAGGTCGGTGACCTGCAGCAGCGGTGAAGCGGTGGTTGCACTCATGGTGCGATGGCCCCTTGCGCGGCGATTTCTTCGAGCCGGATGCAGCGCACCGCGTGGTCTGGCGGCAGCATCGTGGCTGGCGGCCGTGTGGTCTTGCAGGCGTCGATGGTGTAGCTGCAGCGGCCCGCGAACGGGCAGCCCGGCGGCAGGTCGACCAGTTCGGGCACGCTGCCCCTGATGGTGGCCAGACGCAGGCCACGCGGCGCGCCGATGGCGGGCCGCGCGGCGAACAGGCCTTGCGTGTAGGGATGCGCACGGCGCGCGAACACGGCCTCGGTCGGGCCGCTCTCGACCACGCTGCCTCCGTACATCACGAGCATCTTCGAGACCGTCTGCGCGATCACGCCGAGGTCGTGCGAGATCAGGATCAGCGCCATGCCACGCTCGGCCACGAGGCCCTGGATGAGTTCGAGGATCTGCTTCTGGATGGTGACGTCGAGTGCGGTGGTGGGCTCGTCGGCAATCAGCAGGTCGGGCCCGCAGGCGAGCGCCATCGCGATGCCGATGCGCTGGCGCTGGCCGCCGGAGAACTGGTGCGGGTAGGCATCGAGGCGCGAGGCCGCGTCGGGAATGCCCACGCGGTCGAGCAGTGCGAGCACTTCCTTGCGCGCGTCGGCTTGCGAGAGCCCGCGATGCAGCCGCAGCGGTTCGCCGACCTGGCGCGCAATCGTGTGCACGGGGTTCAGCGCCGTCATCGGCTCCTGGAAGATCATGCCGATGCGGTTGCCGCGGATCCGGCACATGGCCTTTTCGTCGCGGCCGACGAGTTCGGTGCCGTCGAAGCGGATGCTGCCCGTGACCTTCGCGGTCGAGGGCAGCAAGCCCATCAGCGACATCACGGTGATCGACTTGCCGCAGCCCGATTCGCCGACGATGCCCAGCGTCTCGCCGCGCTCCAGCGTGAAGTCGATGCCGCGCACGGCCTCGGCGGGGCCGCGCTGCGTCTGCAGTTCGATGTGGAGGTCTTCGACTTCGAGCAAGGGCATGGCGCTTCTTATCTTGCGCGCGCGAGGCGCGGATCGAGCAGGTCGCGCAATCCGTCGCCCAGCAGGTTCAGGCCGAGCACTGCGAGCGCGATCGCCATGCCGGGGAACACCGCGAGCAACGGCGACTGGAACATCATCGTCTGCGCCTCGCTGAGCATGCGGCCCCACGAAGGCTGCGGCGGCTGCGTGCCCAGGCCCAGGTAGGAGAGGGCGGCCTCTGCAAGGATCGCGATCGCGAAGCGGATCGTGATCTGCACGATCAGCACGGCCGAGATGTTCGGCAGCACGTGCTGCATCGTGATCGCGAAGCTGCCTTTGCCGCAGGCGCGCGCGGCGGCCACGTACTCGCGCGACCAGATGGCGTTGGCCGAGGCGCGCGTGATGCGCGCAAACGTGGGGATGTTGTAGATGCCGATGGCGATGATCGCGTTGACGATGCCCGCGCCGAACACGGCGGTCATCATGATGGCCGAGAGGATCGCGGGGAAGGCCAGCGAGAAGTCGGTGAACCGCATGATGGCTTCCTCGACCCAGCCGCGCTTGGCGGCCGCCAGCAGGCCCAGCGCCGTGCCGACCACGAGGCCGATGCCCACCGCGATCACGCCGACAAGGATCGACGCGCGCGCGCCGACCAGCAGCAGCGAGGCTACGTCGCGGCCGTAGGTGTCGGTGCCCAGCCAGTGCGCGCCTGTCGGCGGCTTCAGCTTGTTGGCCATGTCCATGTCGTAGGGCGACCACGGTGTCCAGACCAGCGAAATGGCGGCGGCGAGCAGCAGGAGCAGCGTCAGCGCGCCGCCCAGCACAAAGCTGCGGTGGTGCAATGCGCGGCGCCAGAAGCCCGGTACCTTGAGCGCCGCAGCACTCGGAGCGGTGATGACGGAGCTCATATGTCGCTGGCCTTGATGCGCGGGTCGATCACTGCGTACAGCACGTCGACCACGAAGTTCACGATCACCACCATGGCCGCCAGCAGCATCACGCAGTTGCGCACCACGATCAGGTCGCGGTTGCTGATGGCCTGGAAGATCAGCCGGCCCAGGCCCGGCAGGTAGAACACGTTCTCCACCACGATGGTGCCGGCCAGCAGCTCGGAGAACTGCATGCCCATCACCGTGATGACGGGGATCATCGCGTTGCGCAGCACGTGGGTCCACAGCACGGCACGCTGCGACACGCCCTTGGCACGCGCGGTGCGCACGAAGTCTTCCCGCATCACTTCGAGCACGGCCGAACGCGTGATGCGCGCGAGGATCGCGGCCTGCACCACCGCCAGCGACAGCGCAGGCAGCAGCAGCGACTTGATGCCCGCGAAGATGCCCTCGCCCCAGCCCTCGAAGCCCCCGGCGGAGAACCACTGCAGCTGCACCGAGAACACGAGGATCAGCAGGATCGCGAACCAGAAGTTCGGAATCGCGATACCGACCTGGGCCATGCCCATCAGGCCGACGTCGCCGAGCTTGTTGTGGCGTGCGGCAGCCGTCACGCCCACCAGCAGCGCGATCACGACGGTCAGGGCCATCGCCATCATGGCCAGCGGCACAGTGAGCGCGAGGCGTTCGAGGATCAGGTCGAGCACGGGCGAGCTGTAGGCGTAGCTGTCGCCGAGGTTGCCGGTGAGCAGGCCGCCGATCCAGTGCCAGTAGCGCGTCCACGCGGGCTGGTCGAGGCCGAGCTTGGTGGCAAGGGCGGCGACGGCTTCGGGCGCGGCGTCGGGGCCCATGAGCATCTGCGCGGCGTTGCCGGGCAGGATCTCGAGCACGAGGAACACGATGACCGAGGCGCCGATCAACGTGCCGATCAGCGTGGCGAGGCGCTTGAATAGAAACAGACTCATGGGGCGGGGCGCAGCATAACTGACTCGAGCAACAAGTGTGCCGCGGATGTGGCCTTTGTCATTCATCGGCAGCCCGTTCGTCCGGCCCCGCGATAATCGGGGGATGGCCCTCATGATCACCGACGAATGCATCAACTGCGATGTCTGCGAGCCCGAGTGCCCGAACGACGCGATCTACATGGGTGCGGAGTTCTACGAGATCGACCCGCACAAGTGCACCGAGTGCGTCGGCCACTTCGACGAGCCGCAGTGCGTGCAGATCTGCCCGGTGGCCTGCATTCCCGTGAATCCCGAGCACGTGGAAAGCCGCGAGACGCTGATGCAGAAGTACGAGCGTCTCACGGCGATCAAGGTGACGTCCGTGTCGAGCAGCGCTTAGGCGGCTGATTTCCGCTTCTTTTTCTTGCGCTCCGAGGCATCGCCGGCCGCCCTTGAACTCTGGCCGCCGCTGAAATTCAGGCTGGACCTGTGCGGATCGTTGGCCGCCTTGCGTGCGCGATCCCTCTCCCTTTGCTCGGACAGGGCAAGCCGTCTTTCCGCCAGCGCGGCGTTTCTGGCTTCCCGCGCGGCACGCTGATCGCGGTCGTTGGCCGCCTTTTCCTGGGACAGCCGGGTGCGTTCCAGGTGGTCGGCGTAGGTCTGGGCGCTGCGCGTGCCGGCATCGGCAGCCTGGCGGTCCTGGTCGCTGCGGTGGTCGTTCACCTTCACCGTCGTGCCGCCTTCACAAGGCTGGTCGGAATAGGTGTTGCCGCATCGCCAGGTTCTTGCGGCGTTTTGGGCGGACGTGCTCATGGAGAAAGCGCATGTTGCTATTGAAAATATAGCAATCCCGATACTCCCGGCTGTCGTTCTCTTTCTTTTCTTCTGCTGGCTCATTTTTTATTTCTCTCCCTCCTGCACTCCGATGGCCGGCTAGGTGGCGGCAGGCGTGCCTCCGTCGCCGGGCTCCCGCCGCGGCGGTTTGGGCCGGGGTGGTTTGCTCGTGTGAATGACCAGGGTCGCCTTTTCCATCTCGCCTGCCACCAGCGCAGGCAGCGCGTGCAGGGTGCGGACGATGGCGTCCTCTATCGCTTCACGTTGTTCCTTGAGCGGCTTCTTGAGCACCCAGTTGACGACCTCTGATTTCACGCCAGGGTGTCCGATGCCCAGCCGCAGCCGCCAGTAGTCGCCGGTGCCCAGTTGCGCGTGGATATCGCGCAGTCCGTTGTGGCCGGCATGGCTGCCGCCGAACTTGAGCTTGACCTGGCCCGGCACCACGTCGAGCTCGTCGTGCGCCACGAGGATTTCCTCCGGCGCGATCTTGAAGAAACGGGCGAGGGCGGCCACCGACTTGCCCGACAGGTTCATGAAGGTCTGCGGCTCCAGCAGCCAGATGCTCTGGCCGCCGATGTTGGCGCGCGCGGCAAGGCCGTGGTAGCTGCGCTCGGGCACGAGGTTGAGTTTCCACTCGCGCGCGACGGCGTCGATCCACCAGAAGCCGGCGTTGTGCCGCGTGGCTTCGTACTCTGGGCCCGGGTTTCCGAGGCCGACAAACAGCTTGATCATGGTCGTGGATTATCCGATCCGCCAAAAGCAAAAGGCCCGCACGGAGCGGGCCTTCGCAAAGACAGACGCGAGAAGTGGATTACTTCTTGGCGGTCTTGGCAGCCGGAGTCTTGGCGGCGGGAGCGGCCTTGCCACCCTTGCCTGCCGGTGCGGCAGCTGCGTCGGCAGCGACTGCGCCTTCGGCGGGAACATCGGCTTCTTCAGCAGCCGGCGACACGGCCGAAGCCAGCACCGGGTTGACCTTGCCGTGGCTGACCCACTTCACGCCCTTGGGCAGCTTGATGTCCTTCAACGTGACCGTGCCGTTCTTCTTCAGGCCCGACAGATCGACTTCGATGAACTCGGGCAGATCGCTCGGCAGGCAGTTCAGTTCGAGTTCGGTCGTCACATGGTTGACCAGGTTCAGGTCGATCTTGACGGCTTCGGATTCTTCCTCGCCCTTGAAGTGCACCGGCACCTTCATGGTCATGCGGGTCTTGGCATCGACGCGTTGGAAGTCGATGTGTTGCACCAGCTGGCGGAACGGGTGGTATTGCACGTCACGCAGCAGAACCTTGCTGACCGCGCCGCCGATTTCCATTTCGAGCACGCTCGCATGGAAGGCTTCCTTCTTCAGGGCGTGCCACAGCGCGTTGTGATCGATCTCGATCAGTTGCGGCTGGGTGTCGCCACCGTAGACGATGCCGGGGGTCTTGCCCGAGATGCGGAGACGGCGGCTCGCACCCGTGCCCTGCTTTGCGCGCTCAAAAGCGACGAATTTCATAACTAGCTCCTGTGAGAGTCCACCGCGACCAGTGCGACTCCGGTTCAAAAAGGCCTCCCGCAAAGGAGGCCCGCTTCATGCCCCGGTCAGAACAGGTTGTCCTGATCCGAGAACAAACTCATCACCGACTCGCCCTTGGCAATGCGCTGGATCGTTTCGGCGATCAGCGGTGCCACGGAGAGCTGGCGGATCTTTCCGCAGGCCATGGCGGCGTCGGAAAGGGGAATGGTGTTGGTCACGACCACTTCGTCGAGGGCCGAGCCCTGCGTGATGCGCTCGATGGCCGGGCCCGAGAAGATCGGGTGCGTGCAGTAGGCGTACACGCTCTTGGCGCCGCGCTCCTTCAGCACTTCGGCGGCTTTGACCAGCGTGCCGGCGGTGTCGATCATGTCGTCCATGATCACGCAGTTGCGGCCGTCGATCTCGCCGATCACGTTCATGACTTCGCTGACGTTGGCCTTCGGGCGGCGCTTGTCGATGATGGCGAGGTCGCAGTTCAGCTGCTTGGCCAGCGCACGGGCGCGAACCACGCCGCCGACGTCGGGCGAGACCACGATCAGGTCTTCGTAGTTCTTGGCGCGCAGGTCGCCGAGCAGCACGGGCGAGGCGTAGATGTTGTCGACCGGGATATCGAAGAAGCCCTGGATCTGGTCGGCGTGCAGGTCCATCGTGAGCACGCGCTCGACACCGACGGTTTCCAGCAGGTTGGCCACCACCTTGGCCGAGATCGGCACGCGGCTCGAGCGCGGGCGGCGGTCCTGGCGGGCATAGCCGAAATAGGGGATCACGGCGCTGATGCGTTCGGCCGAAGCGCGCTTGAGCGCGTCGACCATGATCAGCAGTTCCATCAGGTTTTCGTTGGTCGGAGCGCAGGTCGACTGCACCACGAACACGTCGCGTGCACGGACGTTCTGGTTGATCTCGACAGTGACTTCCCCATCGGAGAAGCGACCGACGCGTGCGGCGCCCAGCGTGGTGCCGAGGTTGTGCGCGATTTCTGCAGCAAGGCCCGGATTGGCGTTGCCGGTGAAAACCATGAAATCAGGGTGATTAGCCTGCATGAGCGCGTCCCGGCAGTGCGAATTGGCTTAGGAAGCCGCCAAAAGGTTTGTGATGCATGGCGGCCGGTGAGCCGCCGATTATTGCAGCGGGTGGGCTGCAAAAGAAGACTGCGGCCGTTGGGCCGCAGTCGTTGAAGATTTGGCAGGGGAGAAAGGATTCGAACCTTTGCATGCTGGAATCAAAATCCAGTGCCTTAACCAGCTTGGCGACTCCCCTACACGGGTCGATGGTTTTCACCATCAACCGATATATGTCGCATCGAACCGAATGAACGGTCCGATCATCTTCAGGTTGCCCACCCGCACAGCGGATGAACTTCCAGGTTGCTGCATTGACGAACCTGCCAGCCTTCGGGGGCTTCGAGCAGTTCCGCTTCCTGCGGCGCTTGCGGCATCTTCGCGAACACCGAACTTCCGGAGCCGGTCATCCGGGCCTTCAACCCCTGGGCGCCGAGCCATTCGATGGCGTCGGTGACGGCGGGGCAAAGTCGCTGGGCAACCGGCTGCAGGTCGTTGTGGCCGAAGTCGAAAACCGAAGCGCTCAGAACCGAGCTTTCCAGGTTTGTCGCTTCAGACAATTCGCTATCTGCAGCAAAGCCCGAGATTATAGCAACAGGTGTGGCGCGTTGAAGATCGGAAGCCGAAAAAATTAATCGGGTATCGAGTCCCTCGGGTGGTTTGACCACCGCGAAACGCGCCGACGGTAGTGTAACCGGTCGGATCTGCTCACCGATGCCCTCGACCCATGCGTTGTGCCCGCCAAGGAAGAAAGGCACGTCTGCGCCCAGCTTCAGGCCGATGCGGGCCAGCCGCGACAGGGGCAGGTTCAGCCCCCACAGGCGGTTCAGCGCGAGCAGGCAGGTGGCCGCATCCGAAGATCCGCCGCCCATGCCGGCCTGCGCCGGCACGTGCTTGGCCACGCCGATGTGCGCGCCCTGGCCGGGCGCGGCGAACGCTTGCAGCGCGCGGGCGGCGCGCAGGACCAGGTCGTCGGCGGGCAACTCGGTCGTCAGGTCCTCGCGGCTCAGCTGGCCATCGCGCCGCAGCTCGACGTGGAGCGTGTCGCACCAGTCGATCAGCATGAAGACCGATTGCAGCAGGTGGTAGCCGTCGTCGCGCTGGCCGGTGATGTGGAGGAAGAGGTTGAGCTTGGCCGGCGCGGGAAGGTCGTGGATCGCCTTCATGACCGCTCGAACACGATGCGCAGGTCAGCCCTCGGACTCGGCGATTCGCGCACGGCCTGCAGCCGCCCATTGCCGAGTTGCGCAAGATCGGGCTTCCAGCCGGGAACGGGATCGTTGCGGCCCGCGAGCCAGCCGAAAAGCGCGCCGACCGGGATGGCGGCGCCGGTGGCGGCCTCGATCAATGCATCGACGGAGTCGAAGCGCCGCGTCTTGCTGCCGTCTTTCAGCAGGGCCTCGCCCGGCGCCCAATGCAGTTGCGCCAGTGTGCTGCCGATGGGCGTCGTGAGCGTCAGGTCGCCGGTCTCGGCGGAGCCGCGCAGCTCGAACAGCGCAGCGAAGGTCTGCACCGGCTCGCTGTCGATGCGCAGCGACATGCGGCCGCTCCAGCTGTCCGAGGGTGTGCGGGTTGAAGGGCCGCCCGAAAGCTGGGCGCAGCCCGCCACCGCGAGCAGGGCCGCGCCACCCATCGCCAGAAGGGCGCGCCGGCCACCGTCGACCTGCCTGGGGGCGAGCATCATCTACGGCTTCACGCGCAGGCGCTTGAGCGTTTCCTGCAGCGTCTCGTTCTCGGCATCGCTCAGCAGGGCTTCCTTCCAGACCGTGACCGCGCGGTCCTTCTGGCCGGTGCTCCACAGGACTTCGCCGAAATGAGCACCGATTTCGGGATCGGGTCGCGTCTTGTAGGCCGCCTCGAGGATGCGGATCGCCTCGGTCGTGTTGCCGAGCCGGAACTCGACCCAGCCCAGGCTGTCGGCAATGAACGGATCTTCGGGCGCCAGTTGCACCGCCTTCTGGATCAGCGTGCGCGCCTCGTCGAGCCGGATCTTGCGATCGGCGAACGAGTAGCCCAGCGCGTTGTATGCGTTCTGGCTCTCGGGCTTGAGCTCGATGAGCCGGCGCAGCAGGCGCTCCATGTCGTCGAGGCGGTTGAGCTTCTCGGCGACCATGGCCTGGTCATAGACGAGGTCGCCGTCGTCCGGCGACTTCGCCGAGGCCTGGGCGAGCATGTCGTAGGCCGCCTGGTACTGCTTCGCGTCGCGCAGCAGCTGCACTTCGGCCAGGAATTTCTGCTTCTTGTCCTCGGGCGTGCGCTCGGGCAGGCTACGGATCATTTCACGCGCCTGGGGCAGCTTGCCCTGGCGGGCCAGCAGGGCCGCGCGGCGCGTCTGCGCGGCCACCAGCTCGTCGGCCCCATCGACGCGCGCGAGCCAGCGCTCGGCCGCCGTGAAGTCCTTGCGCCGCTCCGCCAGTTGCGACAGCGCAAAGTACGCCTGCGACACACCGCGCTTGCGATCGGCAGCGTCGTCGGCGTCCTTGTTGCCGCCGCGGTTGGCCGACAGTTCGATGAAGCGCTTGATCGAGGTCTCGGCCGCGGCATCCTGCCTGGCCTGCATCTGGAGGCTGCCGAGCAGCAGCCATGGCTCTGCAAGTTCCGGTCGCGACGTGGTCAGCACCTGGAGCTGCGCGGCGGAGTCGTTGAAGCGCCGGTTCTCGACCAGCACGCGCGCATAGGCAATGCGCAGGTCGGGCGCGGCCTTCGGGTTGCTGCTCAGGTAGCGCGTGACGATCGGCTCCGCGAGCGGCTGGCCGGGGTCGATCATCTCGAGCGCCAGCGCCGCGGGCGCATCGGAGGCAGGGTCGATCTCCTGGCCCTTGCGCGCAGCCTCCAGGGCGCCGGAGGCATCGCCTGCATTGAGGCGCAGACGGCCGACGGTAGCCCAGGCCAGTCCGCCGCCGGTCGGACTCTTCAGTTCGTCGACCAGGGCCTGCTCGACCACCGAGGCGGCCAGCTTCTTGTCCGAGGCGCGCGCGTAGTTGCGTGCGATCACAGCCATGAGCAGCGGGCGTTCGACTTGCGAGGTCGCAGCCACTTCGGCGCGCAGCGGCTCGACGGTTTCGCCGATGCGGTTCATCGCGATCAGGATCTGAAGCTCGATGCGGCGTGCGTCGCGCGAGGTGGGCAGGGCTTCCTGCCAGGCCCGCGCCGCGGCGAGCGCCGCATCGCCGGAGCGCGATTGCAGGGCGATCTCGACCGCACGCTGGAACAGCTTGCCGTCGCGCAGCCGTCGCGCGGCATCGAGCACCAGCGCGTAGCCGGAGCCGGGGTCGCCGGAGCGGGCGTTCATCTCGCCCATCAGGATTTCATAGAACAGGTCGGCCGTCAGCGCAGACGGCTGCGGTACGGGTTCGCTGGCCGCCTTGGCTGCAGTGCCCTTGGGCTTGACTGCAGGCTTCGGCTGAGCCGAGTGTTCGATGGTCAGCGCGGGGCTGCCGGGAGCTGCAGGGGCGGAGGATTGTGCGTGAACCGCACAGGCCAGCAAGGCGAGGGACGCGGCCGCCGCAAGGCGGTGTCGGCGGGGCGAAAGATTCATCCGACCATAATAATCGAGGCTCCCGAATGAGTGCCCCGTGGGGCCTCGTTGCCGCTGGCGTTTGCCGGAGATTTACTTTCCATGCCTGAACTACCCGAAGTCGAAGTCACCCGCCGTGGTTTTGCCGACCGCATCGCGGGCGCGCGCATCGACGCGGTGCGCATCGGCAAGCCCCTGCGCTGGGCGCTGATGGTGTTGCCCGAGGCGCTGGTCGGGCGGCAGGTGCGCGAGGTGCGGCGGCGCGGCAAATACCTGCTGATCGACCTCGACCGCGGCATCCTGCTGCTGCACCTCGGCATGTCGGGCAGCCTGCGTTTCGACGCAGCGCTGCCGCCGCCCGGGCCGCACGACCATTTCGACCTGGTCACCGACCGGGGCACGCTGCGGCTCAACGATCCGCGCCGCTTCGGCGCGGTGGTCTACGTGGACGACGAGGCCGCCCCGTGGGCCATCAAGCTGCTCGGCGGGCTGGGCATGGAGCCGCTGGGCGACGCCTTCGACCTCGATGCCTTCCATGCCGGCCTCAAGAAGCGCAGGAGCGCCGTGAAGCAGGTGCTGCTGGCGGGCGACGTCGTGGTGGGCGTGGGCAACATCTACGCGTCGGAGGCGCTGTTCCAGGCGGGCATCCGGCCGACGCTGTCGGCCGCGCGCATCAGCCGCCCGCGGGCGGCCCGGCTCCATGCGGCGGTGCGCGAGATCCTGGCCCGGGCGGTGGAGAAGGGCGGCAGCACGCTGCGCGATTTCTCCAATGTGGACGGCCAGAATGGCTATTTCCAGCTCGAAGCGACCGTCTATGGCCGTGCGGGCGAACCCTGTCGGGTTTGCGCAACGCCGATCCGCCTGCTGCGTCAGGGACAGCGCTCCACCTATTACTGCCCCAAGTGCCAGAAGTAAGCGTCACAATCCGACGAGAGAAACAATCTAGAAACGGTTGTTGCCACCTCCCGATGCTATATTTGTAAGTTGTTTCTTACATATTTCCCTTGAGCCGCTCCTTCAACCAACAACTCGATCAGCACGGTGCGTGGCGAAGCAATTTCGCCCACCGGCTGCAGTGGCTGTCCCGCTGGCTGACCGAGAACGAGCTGCTCGACCAGGCGGTGGCGGAGCGCCTGCGCGGCCTCGAGACGCAGATCCGCACCAGCAAGGTCATGGTCGCCTTCGTCGCCGAGTTTTCGCGCGGCAAGTCGGAGCTGATCAACGCCATCTTCTTCGCCGGTTACGGGCGGCGCATCATGCCGGCCAGCGCGGGCCGCACCACGATGTGCCCGACCGAGCTGGGCTACGACGCCGCGCTTGCGCCCAAGCTGCGCTTGCTGCCCATCGAAACCCGCCTGGAGCCGCATTCGTTGGCTCACTGGCGCGAGAAACCCACGCGGTGGACCGAGATCTCCATCGACGTCGGCGACGCCGAGCAGCTGGCGCAGGCCATGAGCAAGGTGGCCGAGGTGCGCTGGGTCACCAAGGACGAAGCGCGCACGCTGGGTTTCTGGGACGACGACACCCCCGACGACAACCCCGCGCAGGACGCGCAGGGCCGCGTCGAGATCCCGCGCTGGCGCCACGCTGTGCTGAACATGCCGCATCCGCTGCTGGAGCAGGGGCTGGTGATTCTCGACACCCCGGGCCTGAATGCGATCGGCGCCGAACCCGAACTCACGGTGAGCCTGATTCCGCAGGCCCATGCGGTGGTCTTCATCCTGGGTGCTGAAACCGGCGTGACGCGCTCCGATCTTTCGATCTGGCGCGAGCACCTGATCACCGAGGACGAAGGCAACGACACGCGCTTCGTGGTGCTCAACAAGATCGACACGATGTGGGACACGCTGAGCCAGCCTGCGCACATCGAGCAGCAGATCGAGCGCCAGCGCGAAGGCGCGGCCCGACTGCTCGAAGTGCCGCTGGCGCAGGTGCTGCCGGTGTCCGCGCAGAAGGGCCTGCAGGCCAAGATCCAGCACGACGGCCAGCTGCTGGAGGCCAGCCGCCTGCCGGCGCTCGAATCCCTGCTGGCCGAAGGCGTGCTCGGCAAGCGCGAAACCATGCTGCGGCTGGCGGTCGACGCGGGCATGACCGCGCTGCGTGCCGAGGCCGAGCGCATCCTGAAGGTGCGCCAGCGCGACCTGTCCGAGCAGGCGCTCGAATTGCAGGGGCTGCGCGGCAAGAACGTCTCGGTGATCCGCCACATGCGCGCGCGCATCGACCAGGAGCACACCGAGTTCGAAGGCAGCAACACGCGCATCCTGGCGCTGCGATCGGTGCAGGGCAAGCTGCTGCGCGAGGTGTATGCCGTGCTCGGCCGTACCGCGCTGAAGGCCGACATGGTGCGGCTGTCGGCCGCGCTCAAGCGCCCTGGTGTCAAGTTCAACGTCCGCAAGGTGTACGCCGAGACCTTCGACTCGCTGCGCAACAACCTGCGCGAAGTGCAGGCGACCACGGCGGAGATCCAGTCGATGCTGCACGCCACCTTCCGCCAGCTCAATGCCGAGCAGGGCTTCACCCTGCAGGCGCCGGCCGAGCCCGATCTCACGGGCTTCGAACAGGAGCTGGGCCAGATCGAGCGCAGCCATATCCACTACCTGGGCGTGGGCAACCTGCTGAAGCTCGCGCAGGCCGACTTCTGCGACAAGCTGGTGCGTGCGCTGGCCAGCCGGCTGCGGCTCGTCAACGAGGCGGCCATGACCGAGGTCGAGCGCTGGAGCAAGGGTGCGAGCGCGCAGATCGATGCACAGCTCAAGGAGCGCCGCCGCAATTTCAGCAAGCGCATCGAGGCGATCGAGCGCATCCAGAGCGCGGCGGGCAACCTCGACGAGCGGTTGGTGGAGCTTGCCTCTCAAGAGAGCAACCTCACCGAGCTTCATGTGCAGCTGCGCGAGTTCACATCGATGATCGCGCAGCACGGAAGGCCGCAGGCCGCGGCCACTGTCGGCGAGCTGCGTGCGGCCTGAAGTTTCCGTCTCCACGGCGGCTGCAACCCTGCCATTGCCCCCCGATTTCGCCTCGCAGATCGTGAGCTGGCAGCGCAGCCACGGGCGAAGCCAGCTGCCGTGGCAGAACACCCGCGACCCGTACCGCGTCTGGCTGTCGGAGGTGATGCTCCAGCAGACGCAGGTGTCGACGGTGCTCGGCTACTTCGCGCGCTTTCTCGAACGCTTTCCCGACGTGAAGGCGCTGGCCGCCGGCACCGAGGACGAGGTGTTCGGGCTCTGGAGCGGGCTCGGCTACTACAGCCGGGCGCGCAACATGCATCGCTGTGCGCAGGATGTCGTCGCGCGCTTCGGCGGCGAGTTTCCGCGCACCGCCGCCGAGCTCGTCACCTTGCCCGGCATCGGCCGTTCGACCTCCGCGGCCATTGCGGCGTTCTGCTTCGGCGAGCGCGTGGCGATCCTCGACGGCAACGTCAAGCGCGTGCTGACGCGCGTGCTCGGCTTCGCGGGCGACATGTCTTCGGCGGCGCAGGAGCGTGCGCTGTGGGACCTCGCGACGCAATTGCTTCCTCCGGCCGACCAGAAAGAAGCCATCGCGCACTACACCCAGGGCGTGATGGACCTGGGCGCCACGGTCTGCCTGCCGCGCAAGCCGAGCTGCATGATCTGCCCGGTCAACAAGACCTGCGCGGCCCTGCGGGAAGGCGCACCGGAGCGCTATCCCGTCAAGACGCGCAAGCTCAAGCGCAGCGCCCAGTCGCTCTGGGTGCTGCTGGCGCGCGATGCGCGAGGCCGCGTATGGCTGGAGAAGCGGCCGTCGAAAGGCATCTGGGCGGGGCTTTATTGCCTGCCTGTGTTCGACAGCCGCGAAGACCTCCTGGCCGTGCTGCCGACGACCGCGCAGCGCGGCGTGCAGGACCTGCCGGCCTTCGTGCATGTGCTGACCCACAAGGACCTTCACCTGCATCCCCTGCAGCTCCAGGGTGGCCAGCCGCAAGGCGATGGCGCGCGCTGGGTCGATGCGGACGAGTGGGGCCGGCTGGGCCTGCCGGCGCCGATGCGCAAGCTGCTCGAGAGCAGCGAGGCTTAGACAGTCAGATCGCGTCGAGCTCGCGGTGCCGCTTGAGCGCACCCCAGCGCGCACCGAACGAGCGCGCCAGCTGCTCGACCAAGAACACCGAACGATGCTGCCCACCCGTGCAGCCGATGGCCACCGTCACGTAGCTGCGATGGTCGCGCGCCAGCGCGTCGAGCCAGTGCGCGAGGAACTGCTCGATGTCGTCGTACATGCGCGCCACGTCGTCGTGCTCGCGCAGCCATTCGATCACCGGCTCGTCGCGGCCCGTGAGCGGGCGCAGCGCGGGCACGTAGTGCGGATTGGGCAGCATGCGCACGTCGAACACGTAGTCCGCGTCGAGCGGTACGCCTCGCTTGAAGGCGAATGACTCGAACACCAGCGTCAGCGCGCTCTGCGGCGCGGAGATCAACGACTTGATGTAGCTCTGCAGCTGCGCAGGCCGGATCAGGCTGGTGTCGATCACGTCGGCGCCGTCGCGCAGGTCGGCCAGCAGCTCGCGTTCGAGCTCGATCGCCTGCATCAGCACGCGATGCTGCTCGGGCACGTCGGTGCGGCCTTCCTGGCGCGAGAGCGGGTGGCGGCGGCGGGTTTCCGAATAGCGGCGCAGCAGGGCGTCGGTGGTTGCGTCGAGGAAGAGCGAGCGCAGCGAGATCTCGCCGTCGCGTTGCAGCGCGTCGAGCTGATGCGGAACGATCGGCAGCGAGACGCCGCTGCGCACGTCCATCGCGATGGCCACCCGCGTGGCCTGCTGCTCATGCTGCAGCGCGATGAACGGGGTCAGCAGTTCGGGCGGCAGGTTGTCGACGCAGTAGTAGCCAGCGTCTTCCAGCGCGTGCAGGGCCACCGACTTGCCGGAGCCCGACATGCCCGTGATGAGCACGAGGTCGAGGCTCATGGCGCGGTCGCCGGGGTCTTGTGGCCGAGCATCTCGCGTGCATGCGCGAGCGAGGTCTGCGAGACCTTCTCGCCACCCAGCATGCGGGCGATTTCCCTGGCGCGGTTGTCGTCGTCGAGGCGCGACACGCCGCTTTCGGTGCGTGGGCCGTCCTTGCCCGCCGCCGCCGTCTGGCGCTTGGCCACCACGAGGTGATGGTCGGCGCAGGCGGCCACCTGGGGCAAGTGGGTCACGGCGAGCACCTGGCGGTCGCGGCCGAGCTGTTTCATGAGCCGGCCGACCGTCTCGGCCACGGCCCCGCCGACGCCGGCATCGACCTCGTCGAAGATCAGCGTCTGCGCGGCGCCGAGCTGGCTGGTCGTGACGGCGATGGCCAGCGCAATGCGCGACAGTTCGCCGCCCGAGGCCACCTTGCCGATGGCCCGCGGCGTGCTGCCGGTGTGGCCGGCCACGAGGAAGGCCACGTCTTCGAGGCCGGCGCGGCTTGGTTGTGCCAGCGGTTGCAGTTCCACGTCGAAGCGTCCGCCCTGCATGCCGAGGCCCTGCATGGCGTCGGTGACGGCCTGGGCGAGGCGCGGGGCGGCCTGCTTGCGGGCCTTGCTCAGCGCCTTGGCTTCTTTCAGGTAGGCCTGTTGCGCGCCGTGCTCGGCACGCTCCAGGCCTTCGAGATCGCTTTGTGCATCGAGCGCCTGCAGCTCGGCCTGCCAGCCGGCCAGCAGCGCCGGCAGCTCGGCGGGTGTGCGCTTGTAGCGGCGCGCGAGCGACATCCACAGGCCCATGCGTTCATCCAGCTCGGCCAGGCTTTGTGGATCGGTGTCGGCGTTGCGCAGGTAGCCGTGCAGCGTGTGGGCCGCGTCGGAAGCCTGCGCCACGCAGGAGGCGAGCACCTCGCCCAGCGCGCGGAACTCGGGCTCGATGTGCTCGCAGTTCTGCAGCAGCGTGGCCGCCCGCGAGAGCGCGGAGAGGGCGCCGCTGTCGTCGTCTTCCAGCGCCTGGCTGGCGCCCTGGGCTGCGTCGATCAGCGCTTGCGCGTTGGAGATGCGCGAGTGGTTGGTCGACAGCTCTTCCCACTCGTCGGCGCCCGGCGCGAGCTTGGCGACTTCGGAGATCTGCCACTGCAGCCGCTCGCGTTCGCGCTGCAGCGAGTCTTGCGCCGAGCGCGCATGTTCGAGCGCCGAAAGAGCCTGCCGCCAGCCCTGCCATGCGGCGTCGAGCGCGTCGGTGCGCACGCCCGCGTAGGCGTCGAGCAGGCCGCGCACGGCTTCGGGCCGCGTCAGGCTCTGCCAGGCGTGCTGGCCGTGGATGTCGAGCAGCCGGTCGCCGAGTTCGCGCAGCTGCGTGGCCGTGGCCGGGCTGCCGTTGATCCAGCCGCGGCTGCGGCCCTGCAGGTCGACGGTGCGGCGCAGCAGCAGCGCGTCGCCGGGCTCGAAGCCGCCCTCGTCGAGCCACGTGTCCAGGGTTGCGTCGGCGTCGAATTCGGCGCTCACGTCGAGCCGCTCGGCGCCTTCGCGCACGGCGCCCGCGTCGGCACGGTTGCCCAGCGCCAGCTGCAATGCGTCGATCAGGATGGATTTGCCCGCGCCGGTCTCACCGGTCAATACCGTGAAGCCGCCGGACAGGTCGAGTTCGAGTGATCGCACGATCACGAAGTCGCGCAGTGCGATGCGTCGCAGCGCCATTTCAGGAGCCCCCTTCGTTCCAATGAAGTTTCTTGCGCAGCGTGTCGAAATAGCTCCAGCCGCGCGGGTGCAGGAAGCGCACCCGGAAGTCGGAGCGGCGCACCACCACGCGGTCGCCGATCGCGAGCGAGGCCAGCGACTGCATGTCGAAATTGGCGCTGGCATCGCGCCCGCCCACCAGCTCGATGACGATCTCGTCGGCGTCGGGCAGCAGCACGGGGCGGTTCGACAGGGTGTGGGGTGCGATCGGCACCAGCACCCAGCCCGGCACCGCCGGATGCAGCAGCGGCCCGCCGGCCGACAGCGCATAGGCGGTCGAGCCCGTGGGCGTGGCGATGATCAGGCCGTCGGCGCGCTGGTTGGCCACGAAATGCCGTCCGACGGAGACGCGTAGCTCGACCATGCCGGAAGTGGCGCCGCGGTTCACGACCACGTCGTTCATCGCAAGCGCGTCGAACACCGAGGCGCCGTCGCGCACGACCTGCGCATGCATCAGGCTGCGGTGGTCTTCCTCGTACTCGCCGGCCAGCATCGGGATCAGCGTGGCCTGGTAGTTGTCGAGCGGAATGTCGGTGATGAAGCCGAGCCGGCCGCGGTTGATGCCGATCAGCGGAATGCCGTAGCTGGCAAGCTGCCGGCCGATGCCCAGCATGGTGCCGTCGCCGCCGACCACCAGGCCGAGGTCGCAGCGCTGGCCGATTTCCTCGACGCTCAAGGCTTCGTAGCGCGGATGGGCGGGGGCGCCGTCATCGTCGTCTTCGCAGGTCGAGCGCTCGACGAACACCGTGCAGCCTTGCGATTCGAGGAAGGTGCCGATGCCTTCCATGACGCCGTCGCGCGCATCCGCCTGCGCTCGGGCGCCGGAAGCCTGGTATTTGCCGATCAGGGCGACGTGACGAAAGCGAGAGGTCATATCTCACAAATTACAACATCAAAACCTTGGCCATCTTCTTGACCATGCGGGTTTTGCATGCGCTATCCCGCTCGGATTCGAGGGCCGCCACCACGATCCATTCTTTCGGGTCTTGGCCGAGTTCTTCGGCCAGCGCACCAGCAATTGCCGGGCTCAGGTGGCCGCGAGCTTTTGCCGTGTGCAATGCGCCGCGCGAGAGCTTCAGTTTCTCGGTCCAGAACGGTGCGGGTTGCTTCGAGAGGGCGGTGTCTAGCAGGTTGAGTGTGGTTTGCATATCAGTTCATGCCTACATGTTGTATTCATGCCTACAAGGTGAAGTTATGGTACTTCCCTAGTTGACTACAAGGTGTAGGCATTGGCGTAATCCTGTCTGACTACATGTTGTAGTCAATCTTACAGGAGCCACCATGATCAAAGTTTCGGTTACCAGCACCTCGGTGCGTCGTATGCAGGGCAACGCTAAGGCCACGGGCAAGCCCTACGACATGTCTTTTCAGGACGTGTGGATGTTCCTCTCGGACCGCGAAGGCAATCCCGATCCACACCCGACGAAAGTCGAAATCTCGTTGCCCAAGGACAAGGACGGCGCAGCGCTGTTCTACGCGCCGGGCGACTACCTCCTGCACCCCTCCAGCATCTACGTGGACAGCAAGGGAAAGCTCTCGGTGGCTCCGAGGCTGGCACGCGCTGTCGCGCCGGCCCCCAAGTCCAATAGCTGAAGGGGTGCACCATGCATTCGCGTGAAGCGATGCAGGCCGCGCACCTCGCCACGCTGGAAGGTGCGCTGCTCGCGCTCCTGCGTTCGGCGCAGGAAGATGGCATGGACGGCATCAGCGTCGAAGCCTCTGCCGATGACGGCCAGATCGTCATTGATGTGACCTACACGGCCAACGGCGTGCCGCTCTCGGGAGAGTCGCTGTGAACGCGTCGGCTCAACTCTCCATGTTCGAGCCGGAGGGTGCTGAGGCTGTGAACCTTCTCCGCTCGCATCTGTTGGAGGCCAAGCGCCACCGTGATCGCGTGGAGTACTACGAGGTTCTGCGCATGCCTGGCGCTGCGCGTCGTGAAGCCGTGATGGCTGAGCAAGCCGAAGCCGCTGCTTTCGTGCTGGCTGTGCTGCTCGACCTCGAAGCAGAGGCGGGCCTGTGATGAGCGCCGTTGAAGTTTCCCCCTGGCCGTGGCTCGTGGTGAACGCGCTGACGTGCGTCGTGATCGTCGCGTGCATGTGGATCGACGTGCGCCGCGAACTGAGGTCGTGGAAATGAGCGCCTACGCCCGCAACTTCCTCCGCCTTCGCTACTGGCTCGAAGGCCTCGACGGCGGCGATCAGCGCTCGCTCTCTCCTTACGAGCGTGTCCTGGCCGCGAACCTGCGCGCCCAGGCTGCTGCGCTTATCGAGGCCACGCTATGAAGCCAGCTGTTCTGACCTGGGGCCTCGGCTGCTGGTATCGGCATTGCGGAGCGATTCGGCAGATCGTGCATTACCCGCTGCCGGACACGGCGGAAGAGAAGCGCGCATGAGCTACCTCGGCGTTCGTCAAGCTGAAGTCAATGCCGCGCGTGCGTCCTCGATGGATGCACTGCGCGCGTTTTCGCAGCGTCAGTTCGCACGCGATGCGGAGGCTGCAGAAGCGCGCGCAGCGCGCGGGCTTGTCTCAGTATCAACAAGTGGTTTTGCAGTGCTTCCTACCGCTCTGCGGTGGGCAGAGCAGTGCATAACCATCGACCGGGCGCAAGCCCGGGTCACCCGGCTTCGCAAGGCCATCGGCGTTGGTGCCAAGTGCCTGATGAATCTGGTCGAGGCACCGCCGACGAATAACGTGATGGTCACACTCACGTACGCCGACAAGAAGGACGGCGGCACCGGCCAGACCCTGTGGAAGCCGCGCCACGTCTCCGACTACATCCGCAAGGTGCGCGAGTGGTTCAAGGACCGTTGCCCGGGCCAGCGCCTGCGCTACGTGTGGGTTGCCGAGATTCAGGACGGCAGCAAGCGTGCTGACGGCATCGGCCGTGGCGTCCTGCACTACCACTGCATCTTCTTCCTGCCTGACGGCGTTTCCATGCCGTATGCAGATCGTCGCCGCAAGGTGAAGGGCGTCTATCAGGCCGCGTGGTGGCCCCATGGCGCATCCAACACCAAGAAGGCAACTCAGCCCATCGGCTACCTCATGAAGTACGCCAGCAAGCTCGAAAGCAAATCAATCGGAGGGTTCCCCCGTGGTGCTCGAATCTCTGGTGTCGGTGGCCTTGACAAAGCTGGTGCTGCTTTCAAGCGCTGGGTGCTGTGGCCTGCTTATGTGCAGGGCAATGCTTCGGTGCAAGACCGCTTCCGACCTGCGGAGGGAGGCGGCTATCTCAATGCTCAGACCGGAGAGTTTCTCGCGTCTGAATTCGCACCAACAGGCGGCGGCTTTTCAAGCTTTATGCGAGTGCGGACTACCCCACGGGCTCTCGATGCGGCAGGCCCGTTCTCGTGGTGGTCACGACCCGATGACCAGCCTACGTATCACTGAGAGCAACGCATGACAGCAGATCAACTCGATGCACTCATTAGTGCCATCTACGGTGTCGGAACCGTCGTCATCTTCGCGCTCGGCTACATCGGAGGGCACCAGCAATGACCACACGCATCATCGCTTGGGTCGTGTTCCTCGGCGTCTGCTGGGGCGTCTATTCGTGGGCACGCACCATCAAGAACCCGTTCAACCCTGGGCCAGACGTCACGGCTGTCATGCCTGCGATGACCCAGTGCAAAGAGGACTGCAAGCAATGACCGGAATCGTCTCCGCCATGTTCGGTGTCTGGATGCTTGGCTTCGTCTGCGGCTGGCAGATGCGGCAGATCAAGAACACCCTCTACGCAGCTTGAGGTTTCAACTGCTAGCCCATTGCCTCGGCGGTGGGCTTGCGGGTGCAACCCCGACTTTTCGGGACCACCAGTTCAACAGAGGAGTTAGACATGAACAAGCAATTCCGTTCGCAATTCGCCAAGAAGGCCGCTGCCGCTGCTGCTGGTCTGGGTGCCAGTGCTGCTGCCCTGGCGGCCGATCCGGGTACTGCGCTGGAAGGTTTCCAGCAGGCCGCAGCGAACAACACCGGTTTCGGTCCCGGCATGTGGGGCCTCGCTGCCGTGTCGGTCGGCATCTTGATCGGCGTGAAGTGGATCAAACGCAGTCGCGGTGCTGCCTGATCTTCGGGCCTTTTCTGCTGTGCACCCTTCGGGGTGTGCAGTGGTAAACGTCTGGAGCCACTATGGACCGCATTGCGCTTGTTTTTTTGGCCTTGGCCCTCGTGGCTTGTGCTTCCACCAACCGGCCCGGCGATCCGTTCAAAGATCGTATTCGGGCTTGCGGCACGGTCATCGGTACGTGCGGGAGTCAGGTGTGGTAGCGCTTCGTCGTTGGTTCATTGCCTTGCTCTCTTTCTGCTTTTTCGGGGCTGCTTGGGCGCAGTCGGCGTGTCAGGTCGAGTACCGTGGCACGCATGGTCAGAAGTCGGGCTATGTAGTCGTTCCTGGTCGTTCGGTGGAGAACCTTTCGGCGGTGTGTTCATGGGGGAACTCGGTGTATCCGCTTGCTGCGGGTGCACCGGCTTACTCTCTGGTGGGCGAGGGTGCGACTTCTGTGTGTGGACGTTGGAACGGGTCCACGTGGGAGCAGTCTGGTATTGGGGTCACTGTTCAAAAGTGGTATCTCAAACCGGACGGTACAGCTACTCAGACGGACCCGGGGAACATCTGTCAGGCTCCAAACTCTTGTACGTCGAAAACTGGTGTGGTCGGTGTGCTGAGTTGGACCGAGGGCTACACGCGGACGCCGGATGAGGGCGATAGGTCGGCTGTGGGGCCAATCATGTCGCCGCCGGCCAGTGGTGAGGTGTGCGACAGCGGATGTGCTGTGTCTTTGCAGACCAGCGGGCCCGGTGTACAGCCATACGTGAGCCAGTCTCCAACGGCCAATGGCCTTTACAGGCGGTCGGTCGATTACCCGAGCTTGGGTCTAGGTAGAGAGTGCACGATGGGGACGGCTGACGCTGGGGCGAAGAAAGACATTCCGCCTCCCGATTGTCCGGGGTCAGTAGGTGACTTGGGTAACGGAAAGCCCGTGTGCGTGGGTACTGCCGCCAAGCCGATCACGCCTACGCCGTTGGGTTCTGCACCTGGCGCGACGCCGATTGCGGGTAATCCTCCTGCGGGTGCTAAGCCGCCGTCTGGTGAGGGCTCTGGAACTGGCAGTGCGGGCCGTACTCCCAGCACGGGCAATGGTGGTCCTGCTGGCGGCCCTGCTGGTGCTGCGACAGGTGGCAAGGGTGGTGGTGCTGGTGGCACTGCATCCGGCTCCGGTGCTGGTAGTTCTGGCACGGGCGATGAACCTCATAAGCCTTGTGGTGGCCCTGGTGAGCCGACATGCAATGTTAAGGTCGATGAGAAGGGCGTCCCGTCTGGTGTTGGTACTACTTACGAGACTGCCAATGCCAAGATGGACGAAACCAAGGGCAAGAACGACGAGCAACTGGCCAAGGCTTCAGGCACTGCCGACAAGGGCTTTCTCGAACCTGTGCGTTCCATGTTGTGGTCACCTCCCATTGCGGCGTGCGAGCCCACAGAGCTACCGCCAGCGTTCAACGGATTGAAGATCGACGCCTGCGGCGTGGTCGATGGCGGTAGGGCCTTGATGGGCTTCCTGTGGGCCGCTGGCGGCCTGTTCTTGTGCCTCGGTATGGTTAAAAGGAGCATCTGATGCCGTTGCTTGCTGCATTCATAGGGTCCCTGGCGAGTGGTCTTGCTACCCTGCTCGCCACGCAGATGGCCTATACGACCGCGCTCAAGATCGCGGCCTACACAACGTGGATTGCGGTTGCAGCCGTGTTCTTTGCCTCGGTGTTCGTGTGCTGCTCTTCGCTCTTTTCGATGATGACGGGGGCCATCGGCGTCGGTGGCGGTCCTGGCAACTGGATTCGCATGTTCTGGGTCGGCCTGGGCATGTTCATCCCGGGCAACGCGAGTGCGGTGATTGCTTGTGTGGCTTCGGTGTGGATCGGCACGTCCGTTTGGCGTATCCAGCGCGTGGGCATTGAGAGTTTCTCGAAATGACTGACTACGCGTTGACCGGCAAGAAGGGCACCGGCAAGAGTAAGAACGCCGTTCGTCTGATCCGTGATCGCTACCTGTCTCACAAACGCAGGGTGGCTACGAACCTGGACATTGACCTCAGGGCGATGTTTGGCGATCAGTCCAAGGCAACCTATGTCCGCGTGCCTGACAAGCCTTCAGCGCTCGATCTCGTGTCCATTGGTCATGGCAATCCGGAGAGCTATGAGGAGGACAACAACGGCGGGCTTTTTCTCGATGAGCTCGGGACCTGGTTGAACACCCGGACCTTTGCCGACAAGGGACGTGCTGATGTGCTCGACTTCTTCGCGCACGGCCGAAAGTACGGGTGGGACACCTGGTACATCATGCAGAACGTCGCGCAGATCGATAAGCAGGTGCGTGAGTCGTTTATTGAGCAGACCGTACGCCATACCCGCTTCGACAAGGTGCGCGTGCCCTTCGTCGGTGGCTTGTTGTCGCTGCTGTTTGGCGAGAAAGCCGGCTTCCTGCCCAAGTTTCACATGGCCGTTTTCCGCATGGGCACCAATCCGCAGGATCTGGTCGCCAACCGTGCAACCTTCATCGGCAAGGATCTGGAGAAGTGCTACGACACCCGCCAGGTCTTCCTGATCGACTATCCCCACGGTACCCATTCGGTGCTGTCGCCCTGGCACCTCTACGGCCGCTTTCAGGCTCAGCCGAAGCCGTCGTGGTGGAGGCAGTTCTTTGCTGGCTTCAAGCGCGGTGCGAAAGCCGCCACGCAGGCCCGGCCGGCGTTGGGCGTGCCCGACGAAGGCTGGTCCCGGGTCGTTCGCCTGTGTCGTGAGCTGCCGCCTGCTCAACGTCTCGACGTGATGGCGCGCTATGCGAGAGCGAGTGCGGGGCGGTAGCCCTGCGTTAGCGGGGCGGACGGCTCGCACTCGCGTGGCTGTCCTGTCCATTCGTCGCTCATCTTCAAACCGCCCCCTTCATTGCTAAGCCGGAAGTTCGGGGACCCGCTTGCGGGGGGAAGACCTTCGCTCACCCTGTACCCGGTAGTTCGTCGCTGCGGTCAGTCTGCCCGCATGTCGGGAAGCTCTTGTGCTGGCGCTCTGCCTGGTTCTCGTCGACCGCCTGCCCTGCTCTGTGCCATTCCCTCTCTCACCCCGTCTCTCACTGCGGCTTTCACCACCAGATACAGCACGTAAAACATGATCGTTGTCACGATTGCTCCGACAGCGGCCTGGAAGATCAGTCCCTGCCAGATGGCGCTTTCGAGCTGCTGTAGATGCCTGTCCATTCCCGCTCCTCAACGTGTTGTAGCTAAATGTACTATGCTATGAAAAAAATAGCGCGGAGTGAGGCGGGCTAATGCTTGTTGGCTATGCGAGGGTGTCCACGAATGAACAGGAAACACGTATGCAGCTGGATGCCCTTCGGGGTGCTGGTGTGCGTTGTATCTATGCTGAGAAAACCAGCGGGGTAGGCCCGCGCCCGGAGCTGCACAAGGCGCTTGCGGCCCTGCAACCTGGCTACACGCTGGTCGTCTACAAGCTCGATCGATTGGCGCGCAGCCTGAAGGATTTGCTGCATCTTCTCGATCGTCTGAAGCTGGCCGGCTGCTCTGTCAAATCGCTCACCGAGCCCATCGATACTTCCTCGGCGATGGGTGAGTTTGTTCTCCAGATTCTCGGTGCCGTGGCGCAGCTCGAGCGAGCCATCATCCGGGAGCGATGTGAGGCCGGCCGCGTGGCCGCGCGTGCTCGAGGGGTGCTGTTCGGCCGTCAACCGTTGGTCACTGGCGACGTTGCTGACCTGGCTGCTCGACTCTATCGAGAGGGATTCACTTTGGGGGAGGTTGCCGTGCTGCTGGGCGTGTCGCCCACGGCGGTGAGGTCTGCGCTGATGCGCGGAGGGGTGGGGCGGCGTGCGTGGGGTGGCCCGCGCTTCCGAAGATTGAGCTAGCTTTGTCGTCGCCGACCGAATTTCTGAACGTACAACACTAAAATCTTGCAATGCTGGACGACCGTGCCAAGTTGCTGCTCAAGACGCTCGTTGAGCGCTACATCGCCGACGGGCAACCCGTCGGCTCGCGAACGCTCTCGCGTTCGTCGGGGCTCGACCTGTCGCCCGCGACCATCCGCAACGTCATGTCCGACCTCGAGGCGCTGGGGCTGATTGCCAGCCCGCACACCTCGGCCGGACGCATTCCGACGCACCGCGGCTACCGCCTCTTCGTCGACACCATGCTGACCGCCGAGCGCGAGCAGATGAGCACGCCGAGCCTGGCGCCCGACCAGCCGCAGAAGGTGATCGCCAATGCGGCGAACCTGCTGTCGAACCTGTCGCAGTTCGTCGGCGTGGTGATGGCGCCGCGGCGCGCCTCGGTGTTCAAGCAGATCGAGTTCCTGCGGCTCTCCGAGCGGCGGCTGCTGGTCATCATCGTCTCGCCCGATGGCGACGTGCAGAACAGGGTGATCTTCCCGGAGGCCGACTATTCGCAGTCGCAACTGGTCGAGGCCTCGAACTACATCAATGCCCACTATGCGGGCCTGACCATTGAGCAGGTGCGCGATCGGCTTCAGTCCGAAATCGAGAAGCTGCGTGGCGAGATCGCCGCCCTGATGCAGGCTGCGGTGCAGGTCAGCTCCGAGGTGCTGACCGAGGCGCAGGAAGACGAAGTCGTGATCTCCGGCGAGCGCAACCTGCTGTCGGTGAGCGATTTCTCCAGCGATATGGGACAACTGCGCCGCGCCTTCGAGCTCTTCGAGCAGAAGGCCCAGTTGATGCGTCTGCTCGATGTGTCGAGCAAGGCCGAAGGCGTGCGCATCTTCATCGGCGGCGAAAGCCAGGTCGTGCCGTTCGAGGAGCTTTCCATCGTCAGTGCCAACTACGAGGTCGATGGGCAGGTCGTGGGCACGCTGGGCGTGATCGGACCGACGCGCATGCCCTACGAACGCATGATCCAGATCGTCGATATCACGTCGCGGCTGGTCGGCAATGCGCTGAGCCACCGCAAGTAGGACGCGGCGGCGAATAGAATCGTGACCAGTGGGCCGTTAGCTCAGTTGGTTAGAGCAGCGGACTCATAATCCGTTGGTCGCTGGTTCAAGCCCAGCACGGCCTACCACCAAGAATGTTGTCATTGCAAAAGAGTTTGCTATCTTTTGGGTAGCAAACTCTTTTTCCTTGTTGCGCGTTTCGCTTGATGTAAGGGCCGATGTAAGGGAATTTGGGAGGTCGCTTGGCCGAAGCTTGCGGGTCCGGCCAGCGCGGAGGATCGAGGTCCTGCTGACCTTGCCCCCTGCCGCCCACGGTCGGGCTGCGCGAAACTCCTACGTGACAGCTAGCTACACCGATGCGGATCGTCTGACGCTGCTCGCAATGCGTCTCGCATTGCTCACGTGGTGTTGGGAGTGCAAACAAGCAGGGTTGAGGCCATATTGGCGAGCGCGGTGCATGACCGCGGTCTGGCGGCTGAAAAAATTCACCGGCGACAGCCGCTGCGCGGCATAGCGGGGCACTTGTTCAGCAGGACAAGGCAGTAAGGGCACTCGCCATGTCTCGCGGCACTCTTGCCGTACCCAGCGTTGACTCGGCTTTGGCCGCGCCCTGGGGATTCTCAGCACAATCTGGGGATGAACTACAACCCGAACTCCGACGCAATCGAACTCGCGGACCGTACCTGCCGTTTGACTGATCGGCTGTTGCGCAAACAGCGCACGGACCTTGCGGATCGCACGCGCGTGGTGATGTTGGCACACGCGCTCCGCATGCTGCGGTTTGTGCAGGGCGCGGTCACGCTGGCGCGCGCAGATAACTTGGAGCCGGCTTGCGTACTGACGCGAACGGTGCTGGAAATGGGCTGGGTGATGTTGTCCATTCAGGCTGACCCGGTGCAGATGGATGAATGGCTTGCGCAGGCCAATGGAGAGGCCATCAAGACTATTCGCAGATTGAAACAACTCGGTGAAGATGAACGGCTGCCCACGCTGAGCGACGCACACATCGATGCAGCCATAGCCAGCTTGCCCGCCGGCAAAAATTTCAACTTGAGATACTGGGCAACCGCCAGCGGCGCGCCGCAGGCATATCCGACGATCTACCAGCAACTGTCAGTATGCGCCCACGCTGAGATGCCGGCGACCATGGCTTATACGCGATGGAACGAAGCAACTGGGATTCCCGCCAGCGTTCAGGATGCCGATCTGGAAGAACTACCGGCGGACAGCTTGAACGTGTCCACTGCGTTGTTGCTCGACGCGCTTCGGTACTTGGCAGGTCCCACACTGACGGCGGAGGAACTGCTGGAGCTAGGGGGGCTCGAAGAACTGAGGCGAACGCAGACGGCCCGCTTGGACAAAATCCGTATGAAGCATATCGAGGAACAGCCCGACCCTTGATCTCGTGACTTGATATCCTGTGGCAACCGCCTCCGGGCGGCACCCGCGTGCGTCGATGGTCCTGTCGCCTTCAAGGGGCGTTCCTGTAACCGAGAAAAGAGTGCAGTTGTCTGCGCGCGCAAAAGCTATGCTCGAGAGATGACAACAGAGAGCTGCCGACGGGACGTGCTGAAGCATCAGCAAGAGATTGCCCGACTGCAAACAGAAAAGGCGCGAGAAACGTCCAAGGTGGCTGACGAGAAGAAGCGCGCAAATACCGCTGCCGACTCAGCGCGGCGAGCGACTAGCCTCTCCTCGATTCAATCGCGGATTCGTGATGTGCAAAAGCATGAGGAGGCCGGGGCGCGATCTCAGAAAAAGGTGGCTGATATCGAGACGAGGATTGCCCGTGAGCAGATTCGGTTGAACGATGCTCACAAACGACTTGCGTCAGCGGAGATTCAGGAAGGTCGTCAAAAAGGCCAAGAGCAGCAGCGCGCCGCGCAGGAGAATGCGCGTCGTATGGCATCGCTGGCGGGGACGGTAAGTCAGAATCATCAACTTACGATGTCGGCGCTGAAAAAGCTGGAACAGTTACCGCGCCGGATCATTGTGCTTTTTCTTGCTGCTAACCCGATTGATCAGCAGCAGTTGAGGCTCGACGAAGAGGTTCGCGGCATTGAGGAGATGATCAGAAAGTCGCAGCATAGGGATGCGGTCGACTTGAAGTCACGATGGGCGGTTCGACCCATGGACGTGCTGCAGGCGATAAACGAGATACGCCCAACCGTTGTTCACTTCAGTGGGCATGGATCGGATCAAGACGAGATCGTCTTCCAGGACAACGCCGGAAATGCGAAGTTGGTCTCAAAGGAGGCGATTGTGCAGACCATGGCCGCCGGCTCTGATGATATCCAGTTAGTGTTCTTCAACACGTGCTACTCCCGCGGCCAAGCAAAAGCTGTCGTCGAGCATGTTCCTGCTGCGATCGGAATGAACACCTCAATTGGGGACGATGCTGCTCGTGTCTTCTCCTCGCAGTTCTACTCGGCGCTAGGGTTCGGCTTGTCTGTTCGGCGGGCCTTTCAGCAAGCAAGAGCGGCGCTTATGCTGGAAGGAATTCCGGAGGAAGCGACTCCAGAACTGTTCACGACAGAAGGACTCGAGGCTGACAACCTGATACTCGTGCAATCGGTCGGCGCAGCTTAGGTTGAGGCTCCGAGAGCAGGAAGAGTGCGCAGCAGCAGCAGCAGCAGCAGCAGCGTGGCAGTGGAGGGCCCGTGCCAAGCCCCGACAGGCGCGCGGCGATCTTCGGTGACCCAATACGGCACGGAAACAATGACCTCGTCGCCTGGGTTGAGCGTGACCATGAGCGCATTGGAAATGATCTGCTTCCCGCCACTGGACACACTCTCCGCAAGAGAGTCAATAAAATCAATAAGTTAGGATGATTCTCTGAATTTGTCCCACATAAAATCCCACATAAAGCCGCAGTCAAAAAGAGACTGCGGCTTTTGTTTTTGGTCTTTCGACGCGTACCAAGAACTGAAGCAGGAACTGGTTGAACGCAGCCTGAAATCTGGTGCGTCGCTCGTGTCCATCGCGCCAGAGCGTGGGTCAATACGAACCTCCTGTTCAACTGGCGCCGGCTCCGCCTGCGCGAAGGCTTCAGGTGGAAGATGCAACGCCTTCACGCTATCGCCCGTCAAGGTGCAGAAGGACGCCGCGGTCAAACAAAGCCCTTCACGCTGCGTCCGTAAAGCGGCGTGATCGAGGCCAGTGTTTGTGCCACACGCGTGCGACTGCGAGGTGCAGTCGATGACGAGCCGAAGCGTCCAGAGGTTGCGCGAGCCATTTCATCCGCCCTTGATTCCTGGCGTTTTCGGCATCTCGAGACAAGATGCTAGGCCGCGAGTAGTTTCTTCAAGAGGAACAGTGCCCCAAGCAACCCGCCCAGCACTATGAAATATGCCAAAGGCGCGCCTGCCATCGTCTCCCACCATCTCGGTGGTCCGTATGGCTTCGGTTTGCTAGTCTGAATGTTCATCCTGGGTCCTTTAAAACTATGCCTAAGCTTTCATGCGCTCGGCCATGGGTCTGCACGGAACGGCAAAGTGCAATTTCAGGGTCTGGGCATTCCCGGGATCTGCGCATGGGAAACGCTATCTGGAACAGGGGTAGGCTTGGCCCTAATCTGCGATGCGCAACTGTGACGATGGGGCGCCAGGATCAAGCCGGCAACCCCACCTCCTACCACCACGGTACGGCGTGGATGCCATTGAAGCGCGTTCATGGCGTTGACCCGATCAGGAGTCGTACTTGCTGGTTGGTCATGTTCACGACGGCGGCGCGGTCTCGCTGCAGATCGACCATGGAGCGAAGCGCCAAGCCGCTGAACAGCGCGGCAATCATGTCCATGCGCTTCACCAGCGTGGACTCGTCGAGGCCGTCAGGCAGACCGATACGTCGGGCCATGTCAAGAAAGCGTTTCTTGACCGCAAGATCAGTCCGTCGCAAGATTTTTGCCACGGCAGGGTTGCGCGCCGCTTCGGCTGCCAGCTCAAGCATCAGTCCGATGGATTCCGGAGCGCTGTTGCGTTCGACCATCTCTTGAGTCCGGCGAGTCAGACGGGTCGCAAGATTTCCACCGTCCAGATCCTGTTCCATACGTCGCAGCAGTTCAGCCATGTCGCTTTCTTCACGCTCGGCGATGGCTTCGACCATGGCTTCCTTGCTGCTGAAGTAACGATAGAGGCCTGCCGGGCTGATGCCGGCAACCTGGCAGATGGTGGCGGTGCTGCTGCCATGAAAACCCTCCCGACGGAAGCACTCCGCTGCGGCGTCCAGCACCTGATTTCGGCGCAGTTCATCCTTGCATGGTCTGAGATTGGGTTTTGTCGGGGAGCTCATTTGGTGATTTCACCTGTGTGAGGTGGCAGGAATGTCGCTGCAGGCTCCGGCCATGAACAGGTCGATGCACAACGACGATGCACCCCGTCTGCATCCTTCCCGTTGATCGGCGTGCTCGGTGAGAACGGCGATACCCACCGAATGCAGGCAATGCGCTACGCAAGTTGGCTGAAGTCCCTCCCGCAGCTGACGACGCTCGCGGGCCAGGGTCATCACTTGGCTAAGTCGTGCCACTGCGTCCTCCATCGTGCGCTTGATCCGAGCCGCCGCGCTTGCAGGCAACTCGGCTCGCGCCGGATGCCCGAGCACCAACTGCGCGGTGCGCCATTGATTCGGATCGTCCATGCAACGTGTCATCTTTCGCCACATGTGCTCGCGCAGGAGCTGGAGCGGCTTCGGGTGCGTTCGGTAGGCGGTAATGTCTGGTCCGATGTCCATCGGCCATTGAAGCTGCTCGATGATCGCGGCCACCAGTGCGGCCTTGTTCTCGAAGTGCCAATACACCGCTCCCCGCGTCACACCTGCGAGCGCCGCCACGTTTTCCAGCGTGGTAGCACGCACGCCGCGGGAAGAAAATGCTTCCAGGGCGGATCGCAGCACCCGGGAGCGGGTGATTTCGGTGGCAGCGCGACTGCATCTCATGACACTCGTTCCGTGGTGCGCGCGAGTGTTGCTGGCATCGAAGTTACCGAGGTTTCTGCCCATCCACCGCCCAGCGTCTTGTAGAAAGTCACCAGGTTGGTGAAGCGCGAGAGCCGCGTGCCGATCAGGTCCTGCTGCGCTGTGTAGAGCGAGCGCTGTGAGTCGAGCACGCTGAGGTAGCTGTCCACGCCGCGCCGGAAGCGCGCTTCCGAGAGCCGGTAGCTCTCGGCCGTGGCGTTCACCAGCGACTGCTGCGCATCGAGCTGGCGCCCGAGCGTGCCGCGCTGGGCCAGGGCGTCAGAGACTTCGCGGAAGGCCGTCTGTATCGCCTTCTCGTACTGCGCCACCGAGATGTCGCGGCTCACGGTGGCGATCTTCAGGTTGGCGCGGTTGGCACCGCCGTCGAAGATCGGCAGAGAGATCTGCGGCGCGAAGCTCCATGCGCCCGAGCCGCTCTTGAAAAGGCCCGAGAGTTCGTTGCTCGATGTGCCGGCCGACGCCGTGAGGCTGATGCGCGGAAACACGGCCGCGCGCGCCGCGCCGATGTAGGCGTTGGCGGCCTTCAGGTCGCGTTCGGCCTGCAGGATGTCGGGCCGGCGCTGCAGCAGCTCCGAGGGCAGGCCAGGCGGAATGGTGGCCAGCGGGTTCGCCGTGGCTGTCGCGCCGTCGGGCAGGGCCTGCGGCAGCAGTTCCTCGGGCAGCTCCGCGCCCACGAGCAGCATCAGCGCATTGCGGTCCTGCGCCACCTGCGCGGTGTAGCGTTCGACATCGACGCGCGCCGTGTCGACGCTGGTCTGCGCCTGGCTCAGCGTGAGCGCCGACGACACGCCCAGCTCGAAGCTGCGCTGGTTGAGGCGGTACGAATCGCTCTGGCTCTGCAGCGTGTCGCGCGCGAGCTTCAGCCGGTCCTGGTCGGCGGCGAGCGTGAGGTAGCTGGTCGCCACCTCGGCCACCAGGCTGATCTGCGTGCTGCGGCGCGCCTCGGCCGTCGACAGGAACTGCTGCAGCGCCTGCTCGCTCAGGCTGCGCACGCGGCCGAAGAGGTCGATCTCGTAGGAGCTGAACCCGAGCGAAGCGCTGTACTGGTGCGCGATGAGCGTCTCGCCGGTGGACGACAGGCTGGCCGGCGTGCGGCTGCCGCTGCCGCCTGCACTCGCGTTGACGGTGGGGAAGAGCGCCGCGTCCTGCACCCGGTACTGGGCGCGGGCCTTCTCGATGTTCAGCACCGCCACGCGCAGGTCGCGGTTGTTGGCGAGGCTCACCTCGATCACGCGCTGCAGCGACGGGTCGGTGAACACGTCGCGCCAGCCGAGATCGGCGACGGGCGTGGATGCCGGGTTGGCACCCGTCGTGTCGTCGGCGAACTTGCCAGGCACGGGCGTCGCAGGTTGCTGGTATGCGGGTATCAGGCTGCAGCCGGCCATCAGGGCAGCGAGCGCGAGAGGTGTAAAGCGGAAAAGGTTCATGGCAGAAGCCTCAGGATGCGGCCGCAGCCGGTTGTGCATGCGCGGCTGGAGCGGTGGAATCACCTTGCTCTTTGCCCTTGGAGAGCCCGCGCACCAGCACGAAGAAGAGCGGCACGAAGAAGATCGCGAGCACTGTGCCCGACAACATGCCGCCGATGACGGCCGTGCCCAGCGCATGCTGTGCGCCCGCCCCGGCACCGCTGCCCAGCACCAGCGGCAGCACGCCGAGAATGAAGGCCAGCGAGGTCATGAGGATGGGGCGCAGGCGCAGGCGCGCCGCTTCCAGCGCGGACTCGAGCAGGCCCTTGCCGTGGGCGTGCAGGTCCTTCGCGAACTCCACGATCAGGATCGCGTTTTTCGACGCCAGGCCGATGGTGGTGAGCAGGCCCACCTGGAAATACACGTCGTTCATCTTCCAGGTGAGGATGGCGCCGACGAGCGCGCCCAGCACGCCCAGCGGCACCACCAGGATCACCGAGAACGGGATGGCCCAGCTCTCGTAGAGCGCAGCGAGGCAGAGGAACACGATCAGGATCGACAGCGCATACAGCAGCCCGGTCTGGCCGCTCGATGCCTTCTCCTGGCGCGAGAGGCCGGTCCATTCGTAGCCGATACCAGCAGGCAGCTTGGCCACGGCCTGCTCGACGATGGCCAGCGCCTCGCCGCTGGAGGCCGCTCCCGGCATCGCCATGCCCAGGATCTCCACCGAGGGAACGCCGTTGTAGCGCTCCAGCCGCGGCGAGCCCGAGCTCCAGCCCGCCTTGGCGAAGGAGGTGAAGGGCACCATGCCGCCGGCGCTGTTGCGCACGTACCAGCGGTCGATGTCCCCGGGCAGCATGCGGTACTGCGCGTCGGCCTGCAGCATCACCTTCTTCACGCGGCCCTTGTCGATGAAGTCGTTGACGTAGCTGCTGCCCCAGGCGGCGGAGAAGGTGTCGTTGATGTCGCTCATCGACAGGCCCTGAGCCTGCGCCTTGTGCGGGTCGATCTCCAGCCTGAACTCGGGCGTGTCCTCCTGGCCGTTGGGGCGCACCGCCACCAGCCGCTTGTCCTGCGACAGCTCGGCGAGCAGCTGGTTGCGCGCCTTCATTAGGGCGTCGTGGCCGAGGTTGGCGCGGTCCTGCAGCATCAGGTCGAAGCCGGTCGCGTTGCCGAGCTCGGCCACTGCGGGCGGCGCGAAGGCGAACACCTTCGCATCGCGGATCGTGTTGAAGAAGGCGCCGGCCTTCGCCGTCACGCCGGTCACGCTCAGCGCCTCGCCCTTGCGCTCGTCCCAGGGCTTGAGCTTGACGAAGGCAAGGCCGGTGTTCTGGCCACTGCCGGCGAAGCTGAAGCCCGCCACCGTGAAGAGGCCGGAGACGGCCTCCTTCTGGTCGACCAGGAAGTGATGCTCCACCTGGCGGATCACGTCTTCCGTGCGCGCATTGGTCGCGCCCGGAGGAAGCTGGATCAGCGCGAATACCGTGCCCTGGTCCTCGTCGGGCAGGAAGCCCACTGGCAGCTTCATGAAGCCGAATATCACCGCCGCCAGCAGCACCGCGTAGACGGCCATGTAGCGCCATCCCTTGCCGATCATGTGCCGCACGATGCCCTGGTAGCGGTGGTTGCCGCGGTCGAAGCTGCGGTTGAACCAGCCGAAGAAGCCGGTGGTGGCAAGCTCATGGCCCTTGGGCACCGGCTTGAGCAGCGTCGCGCACAGGGCCGGCGTGAGCACCAGCGCCACCAGCACCGACAGCGTCATCGCCGAGACGATGGTGATCGAGAACTGCCGGTAGATCACGCCGGTGGAGCCGCCGAAGAAGGCCATCGGCACGAACACCGCCGCCAGCACCAGGGCCACGCCGACCAGTGCGCCGGTGATCTGGCCCATGGACTTGCGCGTGGCTTCCTTGGGCGAGAGGCCTTCCTCGGTCATCACGCGCTCGACGTTCTCCACCACCACGATCGCGTCGTCCACCAACAGGCCGATGGCCAGCACCATCGCGAACATGGTCAGCGTGTTGATGGTGAAGCCGAAGGCCGCGAGCACGCCGAAGGTGCCCAGTAGCACCACGGGCACCGCGATGGTCGGGATCAGCGTGGCGCGGAAGTTCTGCAAAAAGAGGTACATCACCAGAAACACCAGCACCACCGCTTCGACCAGCGTCTTGATGACCTCCTCGATGGAGATGCGCACGAAGGGCGTGGTGTCGTAGGGCTTCTGCACCTTCATGCCCTGCGGAAAGAACTTCTCGAGCTCGGCCAGGCGCGCGTCGACGGCCTTGACCGTGTCGAGTGCATTCGCCCCTGCGGCCAGCTTGATGGCCAGGCCGGCGGCCGGCTTGCCGTTGTAGCGGCCAACCGAGTTGTACGACTCGCTGCCCAGTTCGATGCGCGCCACGTCGCGCAGGCGGACCTGGGCGCCGCTGGTCTGCGTACGCAGCAGGATGTCCTCGAACTCCTGCGCAGTCTTCAGGCGCGTTTGCGAGGTGATGGTCGCGTTGATCTGCTGGTTGCCGGCCGCCGGCATGCCGCCGAGCTGGCCTGCCGACACCTGCGCGTTCTGCGCCTGGATCGCGGTCTTCACATCCAGCGGCGTGAGGCTGAAGTTGGCGAGCTTGTCGGGGTCGAGCCACACGCGCATCGCGTACTGCGAACCGAAGAGCGTGGTCTCGCCGACGCCCTCGACGCGGCTGAGCGCGTCCTGCACGTTCGCCGCCACGTAGTCCGACAGGTCGGAGCCATTCATGCTGCCGTCTTCGGATGTGAAGGCCAGCACGTTCAGGAAGTTGGTGGCCGACTTGGTGACGGTGACGCCTTGCTGTTGCACTTCTTGCGGCAGCAGCGGCGTGGCCAGCGAGAGCTTGTTCTGCACCTGCACCTGCGCGGTGTCGGGGTCGGTGCCGTTCTCGAAGGTGAGAGTGATGGTGACCTGGCCCGACGACTCGCTGGTCGAGGCCATGTAGCTCAGCCGGTCCAACCCCTTCATCTTCTGCTCGATGACCTGGGTGACGGTGTCTTCCAGCGTCTTGGCGGAAGCGCCGGGGTAGTTGGCGGTGATCGCGACGGCGGGCGGCGCGATGCTCGGGTACTGCGCGATCGGCAGGGTGGCGATGGACATGATGCCGCCCAGCATCACGATGATGGCGAGGACCCACGCGAAGATGGGGCGGTCGATGAAGAAGCGTGCCATGGATGTCTCTCGTGGCTGTCAGTTCGCCGCGCTGCCGGGCTCGGCATTCGCGGTCTTGGCTGTTGCGGTGCCTGCCTTGGGCCTGGGGCTCCACTGCACCGTCTTCACCTCGACGCCCGATGCGGCCTGCTGCTGGCCGTCCACCACGAGCTTGTCGCCGGCCTGCAGGCCGCTGCGCACAAGCCACTGGTCGCCGATGGCGCGTTCTGTCTCGAGCGCGCGCCGTTGCAGCTTGTGCTGGGCATCCACCACGTAGGCCAGCGGCTTGCCGGTGCTGTCGCGCGACACGGCCTGTTGCGGTACCAGCAGCGCCTGTTCCTTCACGCCTTCCTGAAGCACCGCGCGCACGTACATGCCGGGAAGCAGGTCGGCCTTGGGGTTGGGGAACACCGCGCGCAGCGTGATGGCGCCGGTGTTCTGGTCCACAGTCACGTCCGAGAACTCGAGCTTGCCCTCGAGAGGATAGGCGCTGCCGTCTTCCAGCAGCAGCTTCACCTTCGCGGCGTTGGTGCCGCTTTTCTGCAGGTCGCCGCGCGCCATGGCCTGCTTGAGCTGGAGCATCGCGGCACTGGACTGGGTTACGTCGACGTAGATGGGATCGAGCTGCTGGATGGTCGCGAGCGCGGTCGATTGGCTGGCCGTGACCAGCGCGCCGGGCGTGACCGACGACTTGCCGATGCGCCCCGAGATCGGCGCCTCGATGCGCGCGTAGGCGAGGTTGATGCGGCTGGTCTCGACGTTGGCCTTGGCCGAGGCGACGTCGGCCTCGCCCTGCTGCAGCGAAGCCGCCGCGTCGTCGTAGTCCTGCTGGCTGACGGCCTTGATGGCCACCAGTTCCTTGTAGCGTTCGGCCTTCAACCGCGTGGTGCGGAGGCTGGCCTGGGCCTTGGCGAGCGCGGCGAGGTTGCTGTCGTAGGTCGCCTTGTACGTGGCCGGATCGATCTGATAGAGCGCCTCGCCGGCCTTCACGTCGCTGCCCTCGCGGAACTTGCGCGCCTGCACGATGCCGCCGACCTGCGGACGGACATCGGCGATGAGGAAGGGGCTGGTGCGCCCGGGCAGTTCGGTCGTGATTGCCACGCTCTGCGGCTGCACCGTGACGATCCCGACTTCGGGTGTGCCGGGCGCAGGCGGCGGCCCGCCCGGCGGCTTGCCGCAGGCTACGAGCATGCAGGTGGACGCGAGGGCCGCGACGAAAGTCAGGCTGTAGGTAAGAGGGGGGCGCATTGCGGTTCTCCTGGGAAACGATGGGGCGCCGGTATGCGCCACATCAGCGTTTAAATAGACAGTGTTGTACTGGAATGTATTTTGACTTTGGAAGGCTGTCAATCAATAATGATCACATCTGTATAGAAATAAGGAGACGCAGAGTGCGAGTCAAGACCGAAGCAAAGCGCGACGCCATCGTTCAGGTGGCGTCGGAAGTCTTCAGGGAACTGGGGTTCGAGGGAGCCTCCATGGTGGAGATCGCCGCGCGCGTGGGCGGCTCCAGGGCGACGCTCTATGGCTACTTCAGTTCGAAGGAGGAATTGTTCGTCGCTGCAATCCACAGCGCAGCGAAGAAGCACTTCGAGCCGATCTTCGCGGCGCTGGGGCAGGAGGGCGACGACGATCTCGAGCGCGTGCTGCAGCGTTTCGGCGAGAAGGTGCTGGTCGCCGTGTGCTCGCAGGAAGTCATCCAGGCGCATCGGGCCGTGATCGCCGAATCGGGCCGCAGCGACATCGGGCGGCTCTTCTACGAAGGGGGCCCGAAAAGGGCCATCGAGGAACTGGGGGATTTCCTGGAGCGGCAAATGCGCAAGGACAGGCTGCGCACGGCCGATCCGTACGTGGCGGCTTCTCATCTGATGGCGCTGCTGGAGTCGGAAACCGTCAGGCCGAGCCTGCTCGGCATCCAGGGACCTTTGACGCGCAAGGAACTGCGCGAGGCGACGCGCCGCGCCCTGCGGGTGTTTCTCGGCGGCTATGCCGCGGGGAGCAAGACCGCGTCCGAATGAAGCCCCGCCTTTCATGGGTGGGCCGCGGTCGCCGGCATGTCGATGGCGTCACCTCTTCACGCGCATTCGGGTGCCAGTCGATCGAGGACCGCAACGATGCTTCGCACAAGCCTGTCCGAGTACTGCTTTGCGGGATGGAGAGGATCCTCCATTTCGTCAGGCGCGAATTTCACTGCATCCCAGTCCGCGAAGGGCACATGCAAATCGAACGCCAGCCGCCGAATCGACTGGTTCGCGGAGACCCGCCCGGGAATGGGCACCGGTTGCCGGGACAGCCCGGTCAGGATGGGCTCCCTGCCTTCCCGGCGTGCGATCTCGATCATCGGGCGCAGCGATGCTGCCAGCGGCAGTTGCTGCATCGTGTCGTTGATCCCGTGTGCGATGACCACGAAGCGTCCGTCGCGGCGTTCGCTTTCGAAAGTCGCCGCCCGCTGTGCAGCGGTCTCGCCGTTGAGCGAGAAGTCCTGCACGGAGTACCGCGGCCTCAGGCGCTTCAGGGTCGCCGCCGGCGGTTCTGCCAGGCGCAGATAGCCCTTGTAGCCGCCATGCATGATCGAGTCGCCGTACAGGTCGACACTGCAGACTGGGCTTCCGGTGCGTGCCCTGTAAGCCGATGATGGCGTGGCGACGACGGAAGTCGCGGAAACGGCGGTGCTGTTCTGAACGGGTACTTCGGTCCGCACGGAGCAAGCGGCAAGCCCCAGCAGCCCCGCGGCAACGACGGCGGTCTTGCGAAGGCGTGGAAATCCGGGATGGTCTGGCATCCTCCTACTGTTACGGGACGACGCGTTAAGCGATGTCTGCCGATGTCAAGAAGTGCAAAGATCCATCGCACCGGCTGCATGTCGAGTCCCTCCTGATCCTGGTTCTGCGTGCAGGCTGTTCATCGGCGGGAAAACCATCTGGCTGCCCATGAAACCAGCCACGGGTGCCGGCGGACTTTGTCCATGTCGTGAGCGTCGCGCTGCAAGCCTTGGAGGCGGCGCCCAATCCTGGACGAGGTGGATCGAGATGCAGGATCTTTGGGCGGGGCTTGCTCCTTTTCCATCCATCGCGCAAATGCCTCCCTGCCGTTTCCGCACCAGTGCAGATGAACACTTCGCATGTCCGCTGGCAAACGCATTGCGTTTCGCTCGAGAGTCCACGGGTAGAACTCCCTGAAGCCGCGCCGAAACAGGATCTCCAGTATCCAGTGAGAGTGGCGATCGGGTCGGCCATGCAGGACGAAGCGGCCGTCGGCCGCGAGCACTCTCGCGCCGTGCACCTGATGGGTGTGTTCGAAGAGACTCCTCTTCGGGTCGAGCTCGATGTCGTTCCACCGCCTGACGTAGCGCCCGTGCATCCCGAACAAGGCTTGCCTCGTGGCGACGTCGTCAAGTGCCGTGCCGAACTTGGCGCAGGACCACCGCTCGCCATCCAGAGGTTGCTCGCCTATCCAGTACGCCCCCGATTCGTCCATGGCGCCCGCTGTGGAACCGTGCGTGGGCAACGCTGTGTGCCTCGTCATTCAGCGGAAGCGTTCCGAATCCCGGCGGCCCGCCACCCAATGGCCGTCGATCCATACGCCGCCGGCGAACGGGGCTGCCGGCGGCGCAACGGCCACCACGGGAGGCAGCAGCGTCGCAACCATGGTCACGACGCAGAGCAAGGCATACAACTGGGTTTTGGACATCACTGCTTTCTCCGATCGCTCGAGCCCGACACCGGCAATCCGGTGGCTCGCCTCAAGCGCTTCAGGCATCGTACGAATGCCCTCGTTCACCGCGGTTCGGCAGAGTTAAGCAGGGTAAAAAGTTCGCAAGGGAGCAGCGCGCGCCGGCAGCGACAGCGTGACGATGAGCCCGCCACCTTCGCGCAGGGAGGCTTCCACACTGCCGCCGTGCAGCAGCATCGCGCGCCGGGCAATCGCAAGGCCGAGGCCGGTGCCGCGCACCGACTCGCTGCCCTCGACCCGCGTGAAGGGTTCGAAGATGGCCTGGAGCATTTCTGAAGGAACGCCCGGGCCGCGATCCTGCACGATGGTGACGAGCGTCCTGTCGGCTTCACGAATGCGCGCCTGCACTTCGATTTCGCTGCCTTGCGGGCTGAACTTCAGCGCGTTGCGGATGACGTTCTCGAACGCACGATAGACCAGCTCGCCGTGCGCCTCGGTGAGAAGCTGCCCGACGCATCGATGCGCAGCGTCCGCTGCGATGCATGGGCTTCGAAGTCGGCATCGTCGGCAATGGCCTGCAGCAGTTCGATGACGTCGACGCGCTGCTGCGGTGCGCCGCTGGCGCCGGCATCGAGCCGATGCAGTGTCAGAAGCTCTTCGATCAGGACGTCGAGTCGTTCGCTCTCGAGCGCGATGCGCTCGATCATCGCGGGTGCCTGGGGCGGGTCCTGCCGCAGCAGGCCGATGGCCGCCTGCTGTCGCGTCAGCGGCGAACGCAACTCATGCGAGATGTCGTGCATCAGCGCGCGATTGGCTTGCGCCAGTTGTTCGATCCGCGCCGCCATGCGGTCGAAGTCGTAGGCCAGGTCGGCGATCTCGTCGCGACGGCCGCTCATGAGCGGTTCGACCCGGGTGTCCAGGTGGCCTTCGGCGAAGCGGGCCAGACCCCAGCTCAGGTGGCGCAGCGGGCGGGACAGATACCACGCGAACACGAGGCTGATGATCAGCACCGCGGCGATGGCCGACACGAGCGGCACCATCGGCACCGGACCCCACATCACCAGTTCCTCCGGTGGCGGAGGAGGTTGCGTGTGTCCGGTCAGGCGCAGGTAGCCGATCGTGCCGCCAATGGCCAGCACCATGCACATGACGAGTGCAAGCAGCAACTTCCAGAAGAGCCGGCCTAGGCGGCGTTCGGTCGGCATGGCTAGTCTTCCAGCAACTGATAGCCCCTGCCGCGCACGCTTTGAATCCACGACTGGCCGTCCGGCCTGGTGCCGAGCTTCTGGCGGATGCTGCTGATGTGCACGTCGATGCGGCGGTCGAAGCGCGCCAGGGGGCGGCCAAAGGCCTGCTGCGAGATCGCGTCCTTGCTGATGAGCTTTCCGGCATGACGGGCCAGCACGTCGAGCAGGCTGAACTCCGTGCCCGTCAGCTCCAAAGGCTGTCCGGACCACAGAGCGCGCCGGCTGCCGGGCCACAGGGCGAGTTCGCCAACCTGCAGCACACGCGAATTGGCCAAGGTGCTGGCCGGCTCGCGCGATTCGGTCCGGCGCAGGATCGCGCGGATGCGCGCCGACAGCTCGCCGGGCGTGCAGGGCTTGGGTACATAGTCGTCCGCCCCCATGTCGAGGCCGACGATGCGGTCGATGTTCTCGCCGCGCGCGGTCAGCATCAGCACGGGCACCTGGCTGCTGGTGCGAATGCGGTGCAGCGCCTCGATGCCCGACATGCGCGGCATCATGATGTCCATCAGGACGATCGCGTAGCCGCCGCGGGTCGCCTCGGCAACGCCGCTCTCGCCGTCTTGCATGACGTGGACGTCGAAGCCCTCGCGCACAAGGTACAGCGACAGCATTTCGGTGAGGTCTACGTCATCGTCGACGAGAAGTACGCGAGGCATGGGGCAGTCTTCAATTCGGCTGCAAGTATCGTGCCGTTTGATCGGATTGCGTGCGCGGGTACTTGGGCTTTTACCCAACTTAACGCTGCCGAACCTTGGTAGATGCGACTGGTGGCGGCAGTTCGACCATCCCTTTGTCGCGGCGCGTGTCGGTTGACCAAGTGACTCTGTGGTCGGGCCAACGGGCTTACTGCAGAAAACCTATTCGGGTCGAACGCCATCGAAGGCACTTTGTAGTAGCTGCCTGATCTCGCTGCGCTGTGCCATGCTTATTTCTCGCGGGTTCCAGTACGGATTGCTTGCGACGATATCTGCGGCACGGTCAAGGTCATCTTCTTTCATGCCGATGTCGCGCAGTGCCACCGGCGCCCCGTTGTCTCGTGCCAGATCGAACAGGCCCGCGGCAGCGCCGCTTTGCCCTGTTACTCCAAGTGCGCGCTGGAGGCGCGACATGGCTTCAGCACCGGCCGTTGTAGACGAATTCCTTCATGCGATTTCCACTGCAACGAGTTCAACCGGCGTCGACTTCGTAGTCCACCTGATGCCTGGCGATACGGATGCCGCCGAGCGCGTCGCGCACTCGCAAGTGCTCCGGATGCCTTGCATAGGCATCCAGTGCCTCCCAGGATTCGAACTCGCTGTACAACACAACGTCGCAGGCATAGTCAACGCGGCTTGCATCCACGCCGACCTCCAAGTGAAGAAGCCCCGGAACACGGCCGCGCAAGCCATGGAAGCGTTCTCTCAAACGCTCGATGTTTTCCAGTTTCTCCTCGGCCGTGGCGCCACCCACGTTCCACATCACTATGTGCCGGATCACGATGCATCCTTCATGGGTTGTCGGTGGAGGACAGGATGTCAGGCATCCGCAGTGTCCTGCTGGGCGGGGTTCAGTACGAAGTCGTACTCAACAATGTACGAGCCATCGGCTTGCTGCCTCCAGTCGGCAATCAGCGACTGACGCACACCGAATACAGCATCCGAGTCCAGATACCGATCGTCGCTGCGGAACACGTGCGTGATCAGCTTCTCGTAGCCGTCCGCCTTGATCAGGAAATGCAGATGTGCAGGGCGCCAGGGATGTCGCCCGCAAGCCTTGAGCAGGTCGCCCACCGGACCGTCATGCGGAATGGCGTAGGGGACTGCCAGGATCGAGCGGAAATGGTAGCGACCGTCCCCGTCAGAGTGCACGATGCCGCGCGCCTGTGCATGGCCGATCTCCGGGTGCTGCACGTCGTACAGGCCGTCCTCGTCGGATTGCCACACGTCCATGTGTGCGTTGGCGACCGGCTCGCCGTCGATGCCCCGCACCGTGCCGCGCACTAGGCAAGCCACGCCCCGCGCGCCGTTGGAAATGTCTGCACCGAGCGCGTAGTGCGGCGCACCTTCCACATGGAAGGGTCCGAAGACGGTCGCCTCGGTGCAGCCGGCTGGCTTGTCGTTGTTCTGCGCCACCGTCAGCATCGACAAGCCCAGTACGTCGGAAAGCAGGATGAACTCCTGGCGCTTGTCATCCGTGATGCGGCCACAACGGGTCAGGAATTCGATGCCGCTGAACCATTCCTCCTCAGTCAGATCCACCTCACGCGCGAAAGCGTGCAGATGCTTGACGAGACTGTCCATGACGCGCTTGAGCCGCGGATCCGCCGTCTGCGCCTGTCGCGCAAGCACGGCTTCGGTGATGGTGTGCTGATCCAGATTGCGCATGTTCGCTCTCCTCAATCCAGCTCCAGCTTGGCTCGTTGTGCGACAGCCCCCCACTTGGCGAAGTCTTCCTGACTGCGCCGCTGGGCTTCCTGCGTAGTGTTGCCCTCCATGCGCAGGTCCATCTCCGCCAACCGAGCCTTGATGGCCGGTGTGTCCAGGGCACTGCGCACATCGCGCTGGATTTTCTCGACGATGGCGGCTGGCATCTTCGAAGGTGCCAGCAGGGTCTCGAAGAATGTGGCGTCGAAGCCTGGATGCCCGCTCTCGGCCACGGTCGGAACGTTGGGCAGCAGAACCGACCGTTCCTTCCCGGAGACGGCGACGGCCCGCAACCGCCCGACCTGGACATGAGGCAGGACTACGGAAGAGACGATGAAACCGCAGTCGACATGGCCTGCCAGCACGTCCTGCGCGGCGGGGCCCGGTCCCTTGTAGGGCACATGCGTGAGCTTCATGCCGGTTGTGGCCAGCAGCATTTCCATGGTCATGTGGCTTGGCGTCCCTGTCCCGCCGGAGGCATACAGCCTCGAGGAGGGCAGCCGGGTGAACTTGTCGAAGGACGTGATCTCGGCAGCCGGATTGCACACCAGCATCTGATTGAAGCTGGCGAAATAGGTGACTGGCTTGAGCGAGACTCGCAGGTCGAAGCTCAGCTTCTTGTACAGATGGGGGTTGATGGTGAGGATCGTGTCGGGCCCGACGAGCAGGGTGTGGTCGTCCCTGGCATGGGCTACATCCCCGGCGGCCACATTGCCGCCCGCTCCTGGCTTGTTCTCGACAATGACGGGCTGGCCCCATGCCGTCTGCAATGTCGGCTGGATCAATCGGGCGATCATGTCGCCGGGCGTGCCTGGCGGAAACGCCGCGACCAGGCGCACCGGCTTGGTGGGCCAGGCCTGCGCCCAGGCCGATGGAAGGATCGCCATGGCCATCGCCAAGGGCGAGAGCCGAAGAAGCAGGGCGGTAAGGGCTTTCATGCAGGATGTCCTCTCGTCTGATCGCTGGAAGTTCTTGTTTGTGTCGATGCGGGATGCGGCGCCAGAGCGCTTATCTGCCCGTGACGCGCGACAACACGCTGGCCGCGTTTTCCGCTGTCGGCCCGCGCCAGGCGACGATCTGGTCGGGTCGAATGAGCGCAAGCGGTGCTTCATAGAGTTCGTGCAGGGAGGCCTGCGGTAGCCGCACGACGCGCAGGTCGATCGCCAATGCCTGCGCCGCGGTTTCGAAAGCCTCGGTGGACGGTGCATGAGGTCCGAGCGCCAGCAAGGTCCATTCGGTGTGGAACAGGTCGAACAGCGAGCGCCCGTCATCCAGCCAGGCGTGCGGCGGACGGCCGCCCGGGCTAGCGGTCGGGGTGTAGACATTCGGCGCGTCTGGTGGCAGGGGCGCGCCATCGCCGACGACGATCGGGGAACCGTCGTAGCGGCCGCCGAAGGTCACTCCTGGAATGTTGAACTCGAGGCGGGCGTGCTCGTTGAAATGCCGGGCCGCGAGTTCGCGCTCGGCATCGCCTCGCTGCGAGGCCTCCTCCAACTCGTGCTTCGCGGCAAAGAGCCCCACCGAGTCGGCGAACTTGCGTGCATAGCCGGTATTGCGTTCGGCCAGCGGCCGACGTTCGGCCTCGTAGCTGTCGAGCAGCGACAGCGGTGCCTGGCCGCGGATCACGCTTGCAAGCTTCCACCCCAGATTGACCGCATCCTCGACGGCCGTGTTGTAGCCAAGGCCGCCGGTGGGTGTGAACAAATGGGCGGCATCGCCCGCGATGAAGACGCGGCCTTTCTGGAACTGCCGGGCCACCAGTGCGTGCCCGGCGAGCCAAGTGCCCATCGAAAGAATTTCCATCGGCACGTCGACGCCCACCGCCTCTGCAAAGACGCGGCGCGCATCGGCCTCGGTCCAGCCGTCAGCATCTTCTCCGGGGCGAAGCGCTGCATGAAAGGCGTATTCGGCCACGCCATCCACCGACGCCATGAAGGCGCGCCTCTGGTGGTTGACGGCGACGTACATCCAGGCCTTGGGCTGGCGCAGCACCGAGAGAAACTGGGGGGCGCGCAGGTAGATGGCGAACATCTTGCCGCCCATGAATTCCCGCTGAACTCCAGTTGAGCCTCCCCACTCGATGCCCAGCTGTTGTCTGACGGAACTGCGCGCGCCATCGGCGCCGATCAGGAACTTTGCGACCACGTCCTGTGCCGGAGAGCCTTCTTCGCTTGGGCGCACCGTGGCACTCACCGACGTGCCGTCGTCGTGGAAGCGCTCGAGCCGCCAGCCATAGCGCACCTCGGCGGTTGGCCACGCCTGCGCATGGCGGCGCAGGGTTTCCTCGACGAACTTCTGCGACACGCGATGCGGCAACTCGGCTGCGCTCCATGAGCCTGTCATCGACTTGATCTTGACAATGGCTTCTGCGGCGGTCGGCAGGCTGATGCGCGCCAGCTCGTGGCCGGTGTAGCGCGTGAAGTACGCGATGTCCGTCGGGTGGTCGGGCGGTAGTCCCAGCGCACGGATCTCATTCGCGAAGCCCAGTCTGCGGAAATGCTCCATCGTGCGGGCCTGTGTCGCATTGGCCTGCGGATTGAACGCCGTGCTGGCTTTGGCGTCGACCACCAGGCATCGGATGCCGCGGCGGCCGAGTTCGTTGGCGAGCATCAGGCCGCAGGGGCCGCCACCGGCGATCAGGACGTCCGTTTCGAGGGGAGGAGGGTGGCCGGCAGTGGGCCGCGCGGTTGCAATCATCGATCGTCCTTTTTCTTCTTGGTCTTCAAGCATCAGTCGGCGCGAATGCCACGCTCCCGGATCACGGCGCCCAAGCGCTTGAAGTCGGCCGCGCCCTTGTCGCCGAAAGCCGCAGGTGTCAGAGGCTCCGGCACGTTGCCCAGGGTTTCGATGTTTGCCCTTACCGCCGATATGGCCAGCGCGCGGTTGACTTCGGCGTTGACCCGCTGGATGACGGCCGGCGGTGTGCCGGCAGGGGCGTAGAGCCCGAACACTGCATCGGCGTCAAAGCCCTTCAGTCCAAGTTCGTCGAGGGTCGGCACCTCCGGCATCTGGGGGGCTCGCTTGAGGCTCGCCACCGCGAGCATGCGCAGCTTCCCGGTCTTGACGTGCTGGATGCTGATCCCCGGATCGAACAGGAAATCGATCTGTCCGCTCAGCAGGTCGGCCAACGCGGGTGCCGCGCCACGGTACGGGATGTGGATCGCCGTGGTCCCCGTCTGTCCCTTCATCATTTCCGCGGCGAGGTGAGGCGAACTCCCATTGCCGGGCGAACCGAAGGATCGCTTGCCGGGGTTCGCCTTGAGATCGGCGATCAGCCCCTTGAAGTCCCGGATTGGGCTGTCGGCGCGAACCACGAGGTAGAAGGGAACGCGAGCAACCGACGCCACCGGGACAAGATCCTTCGCAGGATCGAAGCTCATCTTGGCGTAGATGTGCGGATTGATCGACACCATGCCGCCGGAACTCATCAGGAGCGTGTAGCCGTCGTGCGCCGACTTGGCGACAAACTCGCCGCCGAGGTTGCCGCCGGCGCCGCCTTTGTTCTCGACGATCACCGGTTGCCCGAGCGCCTCATGCAGCGGGGCGCTGATGATGCGGGCCAGCTGATCAGCGGCACCGCCGGGAGCGAAGTTGGCGACGATCTTGACGGGCTGCTTTGGCCAGTCCTGGGCCTGGGCGATGCCGAACGGTCCTAGACCGAGCGCAAGCGTTGCGGTTGCCAGCAGGAATTTCATGAGACGTCTCCTGCTTTTCATCAGAACGGGTAATGGCGTTCAGTGGTCTGCACCGTGAGCCACCGCAATTCAGTGAACGCATCGATGCCGGCCTTTCCGCCGAAGCGGCCGTAGCCCGAGTCCTTCACGCCGCCGAAAGGCATTTGCGCCTCGTCGTGCACGGTCGGGCCGTTCACGTGGCAGATGCCGGAGTCGATGCGGTTGGCCACCGCCCAGGCGCGGGCGATGTCGCGCCCGAACACGGCCGCCGAAAGGCCGTACGGGTTGTCGTTGGCCACCCGCACCGCTTCGTCGACACCGTCGACGCGCACCACCGGCTTCACCGGGCCGAAACTCTCTTCGTAGTAGATGCGCATTTGCGGTGTCACGTGGTCGAGCAGAGTCGCCGGCATCAGCGTGTTCTCGGCCTTGCCGCCGCACACGAGCTTTGCCCCCTTGGCGAGCGCGTCGTCAATCAGCGCGTTGCAACGCTCGACGGTGCTTGCATCGACGACGGAGCCCAGCACCACGACGCCCTTGCGCGGATCGCCCAGCGGCAGCTTCGACGCCTTGGCGGCCAGCCTGTCGACGAAAGCGTCGGCGATGCGGTGGTCGACGACGATGCGCTCGGTGCTCATGCAGATTTGGCCGCTGTTGGCGAAGGCGCCGAAGGCCGCGCCGTTCACGGCGGCGTCGAGGTCGGCATCGTCCAGAACCACCATCGGTGCCTTGCCGCCCAGTTCGAGCACAGCGGGCTTCAGGTACTTCGCGCAGGTCTGTGCGATCAGCCTGCCGACGCGGGTCGAGCCGGTGAAGTTCACCCGGCGCAGCGCCGGGTGGGCCACGATCGCCTCGACCACTTCGGCCGCATCGGCCGGCGCGTTGGTCACGAAGTTGACGACGCCCGGTGGGAAGCCCGCATCTCTGAACGCCTCGACGATGAGCCCGTGGGTCGCCGGACTGAATTCCGAACCCTTGAACACCACGGTGTTGCCGCAAGCCAGCGGCGTGGCGATAGCGCGTACACCCAGGATCACGGGTGCGTTCCACGGTGCGATGCCCAGCACCACGCCGGCCGGACGCCGCACGCCCATGGCCAGGCTGCCGGGAACATCGGAGGGAATGACTTCGCCACCGATCTGGGTGGTGATGCCGGCGGCCTCCTGCAGCATGCCGGCCGCCAAGTGAACGTTGAAGCCGGCCCAGGGCGCAGCGGCACCTGTTTCCGCGGCCATCGCGGCGGTCAGCGCCTGCGCCTTGGCCTCGAGGGCGTGCGCCGCTTTCAAGAGCAGCGCGCGGCGTTCGCCGGGGCCGGTCTGCGACCAGGCGGGAAAGGCCGCAGCGGCAGCCTCGACGGCCGCCACCGCATCGGCGGCGGTGGCGGCCGGCGCCGTGGTCGCCACCGTGCCGTCGAGCGGGTTGCGGCGCTCGAAGGTGCCGCCGTGGCTGGCCTCGCGGGCCTCGCCGTTGATCAGCATGGATATCTTGCTCATGGCTTGTTGTCTCCTGTGGTCGTTATGGATGAGAAAAAGTCGGTGGATTCAGGCCACCTCGACCTCGACCAGCATGGGCCGGGTCGCGTGCAGCGCCTGCGAGAGCGCCGGGTGCAGCTGTTCGGCGCGCTCGACGCGCATGCCCTGCATGCCCTGGGCGGCTGCGAGTGCCACGAAATCCAGGTCGGGCAGTTCGGTGCCTGGCACCTGCTCGCCCGGGCGGTAGCCGAAGATCCTGGCGAACTCGTGCAGTGCTGCGTAGCGCCGGTTCTTCAGGATCACGATCGTCACCGGCAGGGCCATCTGCGCGGCGCTCCACAGGGCTTGGATCGCATACATCGCGGAGCCGTCGCCGATCAGAGCAATGACCTTCGCGCCCGGCTTGCCCATCGCCACGCCCACGGCTGCGGGAAGCCCGTAGCCCAGGCCACCGCTGCACATCGTGTAGAAGGTCTGCGACTCGAAGATCGGCAGGTGGCCGTGCATGACGGGCCGTGCGCTCGGTGCCTCCTCGACCACGATGCTGTCGCGCGCACGCAGGTCGTTCAGCGTCTGCAGCACCCAGGCGACGGGAAGCCGTTCGTCCGGAGCAGGCAGCACCACGCGCGGTGGCCTCGCATGGCGTGGCGGCATCTCCCGCCGCGGCGGCGTACTCAGCGCCAGCAGATCCAGCAATCCAAGGCGAATGCTGCTGACGATCGAGGTTCCTGTCGGAGCCCGCGCCGCGACCTGCGGGTCGTCAGTCAGCTGCACCAGTTCAGCGCCCTCCGGCATGTGGGGGCCGTGGCCTTCGACGTGGTAGGTGAAGGCCGGCGCGCCGACGGCGAACACCACGTCGTGCCCGGCAAGCCGCTCGACGATGCGCTCGCGCATGGGCGGCAGGAAGCCCGACCACAGCGGATGGTCCTCTGGAAAGCTGCAGCGACCCGACATCGGTGCGACATAGACGCGCGCGTTGTGGCGCTCGGCCAGTTGCACCGCCTCGTTCCAGGCGCCGTCGCGATCGACCGCGGCACCCACCACGAAGGCCGGCGCGCGGGCCCCGTCGAGGGCGCGGGCCATGCGTGCGAGCAGGTCGGGGTCGGCACGGACATGGCGGCTGACCTCTCGCGCGTCGACCGGCTGTGTCTGCACGCCCCAGTCGTCCGAGGGAATCGACACCAGTACAGGACCGCGCGGCGGCGTCATCGCGATGTAGTACGCGCGAGCGATGGCCAGCGGTACGTCTTCGGCCCGTGCTGGCTCGACGCTCCATTTCACATAAGGCCTCGGCAGTTCCGGCGCTTGCGTGGACCCGAGGAAGGGCTCGAAGGGAAGGATCGAGCGCGCCTGCTGGCCGGCGGTGATGACCAGGGGGGTCTGGTTGCGATGGGCCGTGAAGATGTTGCCCATCGCATGACCAACACCAGCCGCCGAATGGAGATTGACGAGCGCGGCGTTGTGCGTCGCCTGCGCGTAGCCGTCGGCCATGCCGACGACCACGCATTCCTGCAGCCCGAGCACGTAGCGGAAGTCGTCCGGGAAGTCCATGAACATCGGCAATTCCGTGGACCCCGGGTTGCCGAAAACGGTGGTCATGCCGAACGCGCGAAGCAGCCTGAAGACCGCCTCCCGCACCGTCATTGTTCCGTTCGCCGTTGCCGTTTCCATCGAGGCGAGCTCGACGCGTCGATTCATTGCTGCTCCTTTGTTGGTTGCAGGCAGTGTCACGACCAGAGTCATATTCATCAATAAGATGAACTGACTAAGTCAAAATGCATTGGATGAATAAAGATCCACTGGACCTGAATCTGCTTCGCCTGTTCGAAGCCGTGTATCGCCTGGGCAGCGTAAGCCTCGCGGCCGAGGCGCTGGGGCTGTCGCAGCCGGCGGCGAGCCAGGGGTTGACGCGCCTGCGCCTGACGCTCGGCGACGCCCTGTTCGTGCGTGCCCATGGCCGCATGCGCCCGACACTTCGAGCAGAGCGCCTGGCGGGCGTGGTACAGCCCTCCCTCACCGCCATCCAGGACGTGCTCAAGGAGGAGGACACCTTCGATCCCTCGCGCTCGAAGATGACGCTGCGCATGCACATGAACGACATCGGGGAAGCGAGGCTGCTGCCCGAGCTGATGGCCGCGCTGCACCCGGTGGCTCCCGGCATCCGGGTGCACACGGCACCGCTGCCGCACGCGGAAATCGCCGACGCGCTGGAGACCGGTGCGATCCACTTCGCGCTCGGCTTCCTTCCTTCCATCAGTGGTACGGAGCGCGTCGAACTGCTGCGTGATCGCTACGCGGTGGTGGTGCGCGCCGGGCACCCGATGGCTTCCGCCGCGAAGGGGAAAACGACGATCCAGGATCTGCGGCGGCTGGAGTACGTGGCCGTGCGCTCGCACTCGGAGACCCTGCGCATCCTCCAGCAACTGGGCCTCGACGGCCGCCTGGTGCTGACCTCGGCGCATTTCATGGCGCTGCCCGCCATCATTGCGCGCACGGACCTTGCCGTGGTGATGCCCCAGGCGATCGCGCGTCGCTTCCTCGATGCGAAGCGCTACGCGCTATTGCCCGCCGACCTGCCGCGCAGCACATTCACGGTATCGATGCACTGGAGCCGCAGGTTCGAGGCGGATCCCGCTCTGCAATGGATACGGAGGCTGTTCGTCGGGTTGTTCGAGGACAAGGAGCGTTGACGAGGGGTAAGCCCGCAGATGCGCCTGTAGGCGAGGGCTGCGCAGCTGCCGTACGATTCACGCGCACCTGCAAGCCGATCATGAACCTCCACGTCGACGAAGAGATCACATTCCGCAAGCTCGAAATCCTGCTGGCCTTCATGGAGACTGGTAACTTGGCACGAGCCGCCGAGCGACTGGACACCAGTACCGTGAGCGTGCACCGCGGCCTGCACTCGCTCGAAGCGGGCGTGCGATGTGCGCTGTTCCGGCACGAAGGACGTAGCCTGCATCCCACCGAGGCTGCACATGCGCTGGCAGAGGTGGCGCGCGAGGTGCTGCGCACAATGGCGCAGGGCATCCGCTCCACGCGCGAGGTGGCCGGGTACTCGGCAGACCGCATCCGCATCGGCTCGCTCTATTCATTGACCAGTCGTGTGGTGCCGACACTTGTGATGGCCATGAAGTTGCGCAAGCCCGAGCTGCAGACCGAACTCTTGCTTGGCTCCAATGCCGACTTGCTGCAGAGTCTTCGCGACGGAGCAATCGATGCCTCGTTGATGGCGATTCCCGAGGAAGCCTCCGACATTGAGTCACAAGCGCTTTTCGAGGACGACATCCTGTTTGCGGCACCCGTAGGCTCACGCTATGCGGAATTGAAGGAAGTGGACCTGAGTGCCTGTGCCGACGAGCGCTTTGTGACGCTCAAGGAAGGCTTCATCACCTACACCGGATTTCTCGATGCTTTCCGCGTGGCCGGCTTCACGCCGAACGTGGTAATGAAAACCGGCGACATCTTCTCGCTGATGAATCTGGTGAGCGGTGGCATGGGCTACACGCTGCTGCCGGGACGGGTGCGCGGGATCATGCCGCAGAGGGTGCAATTGATCCCGTTGCAGGCGCGATTTCTCATGCGACAGACCATCGCACTCAACTTCCTGCGCACGCGCGAACGCGATCCCAATCTGCTCGCCTTGCTGGCCGTGTGCCGCACGGCCGGTCCGGACCTAGCCTGACTTCTTGCTGACAAAGATCAGCCTTCAATCGTTTCGCCGAGCGTAATCATCATGCCCGGTCATTAATTGATCGGGCGTGAGCACGCCGATACCGTACGTCTCCAGGGAAGAAACCCCGCCATCGCGGGAGTACAACCCCAGGAGACAAAACCAATGATCATCTTCGGAACCGCGCTGCTGGCTGTCTGCCACCTGCTCGGAATCTTCATCGGCGACTTGTTGGGGCAGGCGCTCGGCGTCAAGACCAACGTCGGGGGTGTCGGCATCGCGATGCTTTTGCTGATCTTTGCGCGCCTCTACATGCAGAAACACGACAAGCTCCCCAAGCTGACTGAGCTCGGCGTGGAGTATTGGGGAGCGATGTACATCCCGGTCGTCGTGGCCATGGCCGCGCAGCAGGACATGGTGGCTGCTCTGCGTGGCGGCCCTGTGGCCCTGCTGTCGGCACTGGCAGCTGTGGCGGTCTGCGCCATCGTGATCGCAGCGATCAACCGAACCGAACGTCGATCCGAGGCTCCCGCTTCGCAGCCCACGCTGCACGACAACCCCTTGCTCACCGACGCGGAGTAAAGATCATGTTCGAGATCCTAGAAAAGGCTGCGGAACACAACGGGCTCGTCACCGCTTTCGCGGTGGTCGGTCTGATCGTCCTGATCTCTGGCCAGATCTCCAAGCACCTGACCTTTGGCCGCGTGCACGGTTCAGCCATCGCCATCGTCATCGGTCTGGCCTTGGCCTATTGGGGAGGTCTTCGCACCGGCGGCCACAAGGGTCTGGCGGACCTCTCCCTCTTCGGTGGCATCGGCCTGATGGGAGGTGCCATGCTGCGCGATTTCGCCATCGTGGCCACGGCCTTCGAGGTGCAGGCCACCGAGGCACGCAAGGCCGGGCTGATCGGCGCAGTCTCGCTGATGCTGGGCACCATCCTTCCATTCATCGTGGGAGCCAGCATCGCGTACGCATTCGGCTATTCGGACCCGGTGAGCATGACGACCATCGGCGCGGGTGCGATCACCTATATCGTCGGTCCGGTCACGGGCGCCGCCATCGGCGCGACGCCGGACGTGATGGCGTTGAGCATCGCCACCGGCTTGGTCAAGGCGATCATCGTCATGGTCGGCACACCGATGGCGGCGCGCTTCCTTGCCCTGAAGACACCGCGCTCGGCGATGGTTTTCGGAGGGCTGGCGGGCACCGTCAGCGGCGTGTCTGCGGGACTTGCCGCCACCGACCGCAAGTTGGTGCCCTATGGCGCGCTGATCGCGACCTTTCACACCGGACTCGGCTGCCTGATGGGACCGTCCGTGCTGTTCTTCACCACCAAAGCCCTGATGGGCTGATACACACCCATGGACCGTTTCAACTGGAATTCGAAGACGCAGGATCGCGCCGCCCGGCTGGCGCGTGCGGCTGAGGCGCTGGGATCACAGCTCGCCGGCAAACGTGTCGACACCGACGCCGTTGGCACGCTGCTCGAGGCGGTGCTCTCACCTGGCGATCGCGTCTGCCTCGAAGGCAACAACCAGAAGCAGGCGGACTTTCTTGCGCAGGCGCTGGTGAAGGTCGACCCTCGACGTGTGCATGGTCTGCATATGGTGCAGTCGGTGCTGGCGCTGCCGGAGCACCTGGACATCTTCGAGAACGGCATTGCCGCGCGGCTCGATCTCAGCTTCTCAGGTCCGCAGGGAGCGCGCCTGGCCAAGTTGGTGTCCGGCGGGCGCATCGAGATCGGTGCCATTCACACCTACCTCGAGTTGTTCTCACGCTACTTCGTGGACCTGACCCCCAAGGTCGCACTGGTTGCGGCGCACGCTGCCGACGCTCAGGGCAATCTCTACACCGGCCCCAACACCGAGGACACCCCCGCGATCGTCGAGGCCACGGCATTCTCGGGTGGCATCGTGATTGCGCAGGTGAACGAATGGGTCGACGGCAAGACTGCGACACTGCCGCGCGTCGACATTCCCGCCGACTGGGTCCACTTCGTGGTGAAGGCCCCGAAGCCCAACTTCATCGAGCCGCTGTTCACCCGCGACCCGGCGCAGATCAGCGAAGTCCAGATATTGATGGCCATGATGGCGATCAAGGGCATCTACGCCGAGTACGGCGTGCAGCGCTTGAACCATGGCATCGGCTTCGACACCGCGGCCATCGAGTTGCTGCTCCCTACCTACGGCGAATCGCTGGGTCTGAAGGGAAAGATCGGCAGGCACTGGGCGCTGAATCCCCATCCTGCGCTGATCCCCGCCATCGAGGCGGGCTGGGTCGAATCGGTGCATTCCTTCGGCTCCGAGCTGGGCATGGAGGAATACATCCGGGCGCGCTCCGACGTGTTCTTCACCGGCCCCGATGGCAGCCTGCGCAGCAACCGCGCCTTCTGCCAGGCAGCCGGTCACTATGCATGCGACATGTTCATCGGCTCGACCCTGCAAATCGACCTCGACGGCAACAGCTCCACGGCGACGCTGGACCGCATCGCCGGCTTCGGCGGTGCGCCCAACATGGGCGCGGATGCGCGTGGACGGCGGCACGCGAGTCCTGCCTGGCTCAAGGCTGGGCGTGAAGCGCGCGCTGGACGCGGCGGCGCCTCCGGCACGCCGCGCGGACAGAAGCTGGTCGTTCAGATGGTCGAGACCTTTCGCGAGCACATGCAGCCGGCATTCGTCGAGCGACTCGATGCCTGGACGCTGCAGGAGCGAGCCGGCATGGCGCTGCCGCCGATCATGATCTATGGCGAGGATGTCTCGCACATCCTGACCGAAGAGGGCATCGCCAATTTGTTGCTGTGCCGCAGCGACGCCGAGCGCGAGCAGGCGATTCGCGGCGTGGCGGGCTATACCGCCGTGGGCTTGGCGCGCGACCGGCGCATGGTGGAGAACCTGCGCGACCGCGGCGTGATTCGCCGGCCGCAGGATCTCGGCGTCGATCCCCGCCAGGCCACTCGCAACCTGCTGGCTGCGCGCAGCATGCGCGACCTGGTGCGGGCCTCGGGCGGCCTGTATCAGCCGCCCAAGCGTTTCAGAAACTGGTAGCCGGAGATTCGACGATGAGCGACGTTCCCGCAGGGCTTGAAACCCTGGATTTTTCTTTTTCCGGTGGCCGGCCGGCCGGCACCTTTGCCCCGGTGCTGGTCGGTGTGGTCGGCTCCGGCAATCTCGAGGTGATGCTCGAGCCGGTCCCCGGCCATGTTTGCGAGGTGCGCGTGGAGACATCGGCGCGCGGCTTCGGTGCAATCTGGCAGGCCGTGATGAACGATTTTCACGGTCGCCATCCGCTGACTGGTGTGCGTGTCTCAATCAACGACATGGGGGCCACGCCCGCGGTGGTGAGCCTGCGCCTCGACCAGGCTGTAGCCGAGATCACTGGAGGTCGGCCATGATCAGCTATGCCGAGTGCTCGGCGCGCGAGCGGCTGGCGCAACTGCTCGATGCGGGCAGCTTCAGGGAGTGGCTGCCACCGGCCGAGCGAGTCACCAGCCCGCACCTGGCACAGCTTGGCGTGCCCTGCGCCTTTGATGACGGCGTGGTCGTCGGCAGCGCCACGCTGGACGGCCGACGCGTGTTCGTCGCGGCGCAGGAGGGGGCCTTCATGGGCGGCGGAGTAGGGGAGGTGCATGGCGCCAAGCTGGTGGGACTCATGCGGCGCGCGCAGCGCGACCGCCCGACGGCCGTGCTGTTGCTGGCCGAATCCGGGGGCGTGCGACTGCACGAGGCCAATGCGGGGCTGATCGCGGTGTCGGAAGTGATGCGTGCGCTGCTCGATGTGCGCAGCGCCGGCATTCCCGTGATCGTCTTGATCGGTGGTGCCAACGGCTGCTTCGGCGGCATGGGCATCGTCGCACGTTGCGCTGACCACATCGTGATGAGCGATGTGGGCAGGCTGGCGATGTCGGGCCCCGAGGTGATCGAGGCCTCGCACGGCGTGGAGGAGTTCGATTCGCGCGACCGCGCTCTGGTCTGGCGCACCACCGGCGGCAAGCACCGTTGGCTGACGGGCGATTGCGACGCGCTTGTCGAGGATGACGTTGCGGCATTCCGTGAGGCAGCGATCGCTGCACTGGGCAAGGCACAGCCGGTGACTCTGGAGGCGCTGGAGAAGGAGCATGACCTGCTCACCCGGCGCCTGCGCGCGCTGCCCGCCGCAGATACCGTCGGTGACGATGCCACGCTGCTGTGGCGTGCGCTCGGCATCGTCGACGCGCAGCAGATCCCGGACCTCCCGGTGGAAGCCGTACGGGCCTTGCGCGCCCGCTGACACAGGAGCATCGCATGCAATGGAATTCCCTCCTCACCCAACTCTTCGGTCCCTATCACGGCATGCGCGCGGCCGGCGATTTCCTGCAGGGCGAGGTGATGTTCGACGGCGAGCCGATCACGGTCATCGGCACCACCAATCACGCGCCGATCGGGGTCGAGCTCGCGCTCGCGCAGGCACGCGTGGTGCTAGACACAATCACTCAGCATGTCGGCCGGCCGATCCTGCTGCTGATCGACACCCAAGGCCAGCAGCTGCGCAGGCGCGACGAGTTGCTCGGCATCAACCGTGCGATGGCGCATCTGGGCGCCGCCATCGATCTCGCGCGGCGCCGTGGCCACCGCGTGATCGGGCTGGTCTACGACCAGGCCCTGTCCGGGGGCTTCATCACGTCGGGCCTGATCGCCGATGCCTGTTACGCCTTGCCGGAGGCGGAGATCCGTGTGATGCGCATTCCTGCGATGGCGCGCGTCACCAAGCTGCCGGAGGAGAAGCTGCAGTTGCTGTCGCAATCCAATCCGGTGTTCGCTCCGGGCGTGCAGAACTACGTGGCCATGGGCGGGGTACGTTCCGTATGGCAGGACGACCTGAAGGGCGCGCTGCGCGATGCACTGGCGCATACGCCGAACGAAGATCTGCGCGCGCGGGATGGCGCTGAACGCGGTGGACGCCGGCTTGCCGCCGCTGTCGTGCAGCGGGTGCTGGACGCGACCTGAAGGCGGCATGGCCATCATGTTCCCCCTGCGCCGCCACCAACTCGCCCGGCTCTCCGCGCCGGGCTGGGCTCCCATCCTGCGCCGGTCCTGGGACAGTCAGGCGCTCGACTGCCTGGCGCATTGGGCGACGCATCAGCTGCCGCTGGTGGTAACGCGCCAAAGCATCGACGCCACCACCGACGGATCGATCGCTCTGGGCCTACCCGCGCCAGCGCTCTGGGGCCGCCGTCGGCTGGCACTGCAGGTGCCGCGCACGGCTGTGCTTCTTTTCGACGAGTTCCCGCACCTGGCCGAGGTGCGCAGGCTGTTACCGCAGCCGGCACGCCGCGCGGTGCGCGATCTGCTCGGTGCGCTCGACGCCTGCGGGGCAAAAGCGCGCGTCTTCGGCAGCTACGGATGGCAGGCCATCAGTGGCCTCGACCATGCGCGGCCGGAGTCCGACCTCGACCTGTCCGTCGCTGTGGAAGGTGTAGCGCACGCGGATGCGGTTGCGCGCGTGCTCCAGTCTTTCAGCAGCGCACGGCCTCGGTTGGACGGCGAGCTCCTGTTCGGGGATGGCGCAGCAGTCGCATGGCGCGAATGGGCGCAGTGGCGAGCCGGGCGAACGCAGGCGGTGATGGTCAAGCGCCTGGATAGCGTGAGCCTGCAGCGCGACATCACTTGGTGCGAGCGTGCGGCCTTGGAGGAACTGGCCGCATGAGAGCCTCTGCGCTCCACGTGCCAGCGCAGCCGCGGCTCACACCCGCGGCGATCGGACGCGCCGCCACACTTGCGTTGCATGACGAACTGTCGCTCGCACCCAAACCGGGCCTGGTGACATTGATCGACCGCGGCAGCCACAACGACATGGATGCGCACACATTCATGCGCAGCTTGTTCGCTCTGCGTCACTACTTCGTGCAGATCGCCGAGGCAGGCTCGGGCGGCGCAGCGTTCACCGTGCTGGAGCGCTGCGGCATCGCCGCGGAGGCGCGCATGTTCGCTGCTACTGGCGGCATCAATACGCATCGCGGCGCAATCTTCATGCTGGGCTTGCTGTGCGCCGCTGCCGGTGCCGCGCAACGTGAACACGGCGATGTCTTGCGCCCAAAGCAGCTGCGCGACGCACTGCGCCTGCATTGGGGCGACGCGTTGGCCGAGCGCAGCCGTCGCCCTCCCAGTCTCGCCCGGCGGCGTCGCCGCGAGACGCCATGGTCTTCGCAGCGCCTCCGAAGAGGCGGCGCTGGCCTTTCCGGTGCTGTTCGATACGGCGCTGCCCGCGCTCGCGACGGCATTGGCGCGTGGCCTGACGCCCCGACTTGCCCGGCTCGACACGCTATTCCACGTCATGGCGGTGCTGGAAGACAGCAACCTCGCGCATCGCGGTGGCCTCCCCGGATTGCGCTACGCGCAGCGCGTGGCACAAGATTTCCTGGCGCGGGGCGGCGCCGCGCAGCGTGGCGGCCTCGAAGCAGCGCAAGCCATCGCCGGCGAATTCGTGGCGCGGCGGCTGTCGCCCGGCGGCGCGGCGGACACGCTCGCCGCCGCCTGCTGGATCGTGCGCGTGTGCGGAGTCTCATGAGCTTCGCGCTGCTGTTTTCCGGGCAAGGCAACCAGCATCAGGCGATGCTGCCGTGGATCGACGAAGACGATGACATCGTGCGCGACATGCGCTCTCGCCTTGGGGTCGACGACTGGCGCGACGCATTGGCGCAGCCGGGCTGGGCCGAGCGCAACGCCAACGCGCAGACACTGCTGACGGGCCTTGCCCTGACGGCCTGGAAAGAACTCGCGCCCCTCGTGACGCCACCGACGGCCGTCGCGGGCTACAGCGTCGGGGAATTGGCGGCCTTCAGCGCGGCCGGGGTCATCAGCCCCGAATCGGCCATGGCGCTTGCGCAACGGCGCGCCGAGGCCATGGATGAATGCGCGATGCGCACCCCGGGCGGGCTGTTGGCCGTCAGCGGCCTTCCCAGCCTGGGAATCAAAGGCTTGTGCACGGAAACGGGCCTCGCGCTTGCGATTCACAACGGCGAAGACAGCGTGATCCTCGGTGGCCCTGTGGCCGCATTGGCACGCGCCGAACAAATGGCCCTGCGCCAAGGTGCTCAGTGCACGCGCTTGCGCGTCAACGTGGCGTCTCACACGCCGTGGATGCGTGACGCGGCAGACAGCTTCGCGCGCACGCTCGCGGATGTTCCGTTCCGCGCGCCGCAGGTTGCACTATTCAGCAATGCGGCAGACCGCGTGCGCGATGCGGCGTCTGCCCGGATCGCACTGGCCATGCAGATTGCCATGACCGTCCGCTGGGACGAATGCATGGAGAACGTCATGGCGCGACAGGTTCGCTGCGTGCTGGAGATCGGCCCCGGCCAGGCGCTGGCGCGCATGTGGAACAAGCGCTACCCCACGGTCCCGGCCCGCGCCTGCGACGATTTCCGGAGTACTGGCGCGATCGCGGTGTGGCTGCGCAGCCACGCCGCTGAGTGACACGCTTCGTCTGCAAGCCGGTGGCCGAGGCAGAAGGCCCCCCGAGGGCATCTCCGAGACCTCAGGCCTGCTTGCGCGAGGTGAATTTCCTCGCTCCCTCGGAGTAAGCCCCCGACGCGAAATTGGCTGCATGCCCACGCCGGGCCGTGGCGCATGCCTTGGCGAACAGCTCGTCGCCCATCTCCTTCCACCATGCCTTCGTGATCGCCACCGAGGTCGGCGACCAGCCGGCGATCAGCGTGCAGACCTCGGCCACCCGCTCGTCCAAGCGCTCGTCCTCCACCACTTCATGCACCAGCCCGAGCTCGAGCGCCGGACCGGCCGGAACGATCTCGGCCAGCAGCACCAGCCGCTTCATGGCCGCCTCGCCGAGGATCGGCCACAGCAGCGCGCTGCCGACGATGGCCGCCGAGCCGACCTTGAACTCGGTCATACCGAAGCGCGCCTGCGTCGAGGCGATGCGCAAGTCCGACATCAGCGCGATCTGCAGTCCCGCGCCAGCCGCGACGCCGTTGATGCGCGCGACCACGGGCTTGCGCAATGCGCGGAACACCTCGTACAGCTCCAGGTAGCTGTCGATCCGTGCGGCCGAGCCCGACGCGTCCATCGCGGCACTCTCGTACTGGTCCTGCCCTGCGCAGAAAGCCTTGCCGCGGCCGGTGATGACGATGGCGCGCACGGTGTCGTGCGCATCGGCCTCGAGCAGCGCCGCACGGAAGAGTTCGCGCTGCTCGCGGTCGAACGCATTCATCGCCTGCGGACGATCGAGGGTGATACGCGCCACCGTGCCGGAGATGTCGAGGGTCACGCAGCGTGGCGGGGAAGGTGTGTCGTTCATGGAAGGTTCCTGCATTCGTTCCTGCTTAGCGCGCCGCGGCCCTGATCGGCTCCACCACGCGCTCCCACTTGGTCGATTCGTTCTGGAGGAGCTCGCGCGCCTGTGCCGGCGTGCTGTGCACCACCTGCACGCCGAGCTGGGCGAAGCGGCGCTGGGTCGCCTCGTCATTCAGCGCCTCGTTCAGGGCCGTATTCAGCGCAGCGACGACCGGCTCGGGCGTTCCCTTGGGCGCGAGCACGGCATACACCGAGGAGGCAACGAACTGCGGCAGGCCCTGCTCCGCGAAGGTCGGCACGTCGGGCATCACACGCAGGCGCTGCGCGGCAGCAACGCCCACTGCGGCCACGCGGCCGGTGGCGAGGTTGGTGAGTGCCGTGGGCGAGGTGGTCACGATGAGCTGGATCTGCCCGGCGAACAGATCGGCGATCGCGGGCGCCGAGCCCCTGTAGGGCACGTGCAGCAGGTCGATGCCAGCCTGCTGCCTGAACCACTCGGTGACGATGTGCTCGGTCGAGCCGTTGCCGGACGAGCCATAGGCCAGCTTGCCGGGGTTCTTCCGGGCCGCCGCGCCCAGGTCCGCGTACGACGCGATCCCGCTTTGCTTCGACGCGAGCATCACCAGTGGCAGCTCGCCGACGGTGGCGACCGGCTTGAAGTCCTTGGCGATTTCGTAGCCGGCGGCCTCGGCGCCCATCATCTTTTCGGACATGACGTAGGAGGTGGTGGGCGCCATGAGCAGCGTGTACCCGTCGGGCGCAGCCCTCTTCACCGATTGCGCCGCGATGGCGCCTGACGCGCCCGCCTTGTTGTCCACGACCACCGGCGTCTTGATCCTCAGCGACAGGCCTTGGGCGATCGTGCGGCCCACCACGTCCACGCCGCCGCCCGCGGGAAAGCCGACGACGAGGGTGATCGGTTTGTCGGGGAATGGCGTGGAGGCTTGGGCGCACATGCCAAACAACAGCATCGCGCACGCCGCGCCCGCTCGCCACCATGAACTGGGTTCTGTTCGGTTCATGTTGTCTTTCCTTCCAAATGAATGAATGAGAAGCGAGGGAAAAGCAGGTGACTCGCGTGCGTCAGCGCCTGACCGGTCGGAAGTCGGTGGCGTCGAGGTCCCACACGCCAGCCACGTGGCGCGAGAGTTCCTTCTTCTGGATCCTCTGCGTGGGCGTCTTCGGGAATGCGTCGATGAACTCGACGTAGCGCGGGATCTGGAAGTAAGGCAGGCGCTGGCTCGACCACTGGATCAGCGCCATGGGGTCGATCCGCACGCTGTCGCGCGCGCGCACGAAGAGCTTCAACTCGTCCTCGCCGAGCTCGCTGGGCACGCCTACGAGCGCCACCTCGGCGATGGCCTCGTGTTCCGCGAAGACATGCTCCACATCCCACGCGGAGATGTTGACGCCCCTGCGGCGCAGCATGTCCTTCTTGCGCCCGGCATAGAACAGATTGCCCTGGGCGTCGGCATGCGCGAGGTCGCCGGTCATGAAGAAATCGCCGCGGCGCGCGCTGGCATCGGCCTGGGGGTTCCTGAAGTAGCCGAGAAAGCCCAGGCACGCGTTCCTGGGGCGTATCGCGATCTCGCCCTTGACGCCTTCCGGCACCAGCCGGCCTTCGTCGTCGAGCAGGACGATCTCGTAGCAGGACAGCGGCTTGCCGATGGAGCCCGGCGTACCGTCGACGTTCGCGGTCACGAAGGTGATGAGCTCGGACAGCCCGTAGCCCTCTCGCATCGCAACGCCGAAGCGCTCGACGAAAGCCTGCCAGACGTGCGCAGGGCAGCCGCCGCCCCAGGCGATGCGCACGCCGTGCTGCCGGTCGTCCGTGCGCGCCGGTTGCTTCAGCAGCATCGGCAGCACGCTGCCCAGGTAGTGGATGTGCGTGGCCCTGTGCCGCCGCGCGTCGTCCCAGAACCTCGATGCGCTGAAGCGCTCCAGCATCGCCAGCTGGAAGCCGCCGATCAGCGCCGCAATGGCCACGGCCACGCCCGAGCCATGGTGCAGCGCCTCCCAGAACAGGAAGATGTCGCCCGGGCCGGCTTCGGTCAGCCGCAGCACCGCAGTCGGGCCCGCACGCAGATGGCGGTCGGTCTTCAGCACGCCCTTGGAGGCGCCGGTGGTGCCCGAGCTGGGGCTCAGCGCAATGACGTCGTCGGCGTGCACCACAGGCGGCGCATCGTCTTCGGCGCAAGAGGCGAAGCTGTCGAATTCGCCATCCGTTCCGTTGCGCCAGATGAGTGGCGGCAGGCGCGCCCCGATGCCATCGAGCGCGGGTCTGTAGGCGATGTCGGCCACGAGCGCCTTCGGTTCGAGTTCGGTAAGCAGATGCTCCAGCTGTGCGCCAATCAGGTGCACGTTGATCGGCACTCTCACCATGCCCAGCCGTGCCAGCGCGAAGATCAGGTAGAGATGCTCCGGATGGCTGGGCAGCATGACCGCGACGCGGTCGCCGCGCGCCAGCCCCTGCGCCTTGAGCATGGTCGCGACCTGGTTGACCTTGCGGTCGAGCAGGCCAAGGCTGATGCGCTCGCCCTGGAAGGTGCAATAGGTTCCGTCCGGATCGAGACGCGCACGACGGGCCAGCAGAGTGCCGATCGTCTCGTCACCGACCTCGTCCATCGCGACCTGCGCCAGAAGTTTGTTTTGCAGAGACATCCCGTTCCCGATGAAAGCGCCCCAACATGGAAATTGCTATTCAATTATTGAAATTGATTTGCAATTTAATTTGACGCAAGGATGTGGCTTTGTCACGCCTTTGTCAATAAGGCGTGGATACGTAGATACGCTCATTCGCCCGGCAAGCAGACGAGCGCAGGCAGCCGCGGCAAGACGCGGCGCAAGCAAAGGGCAGGGGGCTCAGATCGACGCTTCGCGCGCCGCTTGCTCGAGCTTGGGCAGGATCAGCTGGCGCGCCTTCTTGAGATCAAAGCGCGCATGCACGGTCGAGACATTGATGGCCGCCACGATGCGGCCGGAGTCGGTGACCGGAACGGAGACGGACACGCCATCCTCCGCGAAGTTCTTTTCGGTGAACGAGTAGCCGTCTTCAGCCGTCTTGCGGAAGATGGCGAGCACCTCGGCACGGCTGCGCGTACCGAAGCGTGCGCGCACGGCGGGTGCCAGCGCGTCGAGCATGGCCGAGAGCTGCGTCTCGGGCGCATGCGACAGTAGCACCTGGCCGGACGACGACGTGAGTGCCGGAAAGCGGCTGCCGACCGGCAGGTTGACGGCCGTGATATGGCTTCCCGGAATGTTCTGCAGCACCACCACGTCTTCACCGTCGAGCTCGACCCAGGACACCGTCTCCAGTGTTTCTGCGGCCAGCGCCTGCAGCAGCGGATAGGCCAGATCCCTTTGCGATCGATGGCGATGGATGCCGCGCACCAGGCCGATCAGCTTCAGCGCGGGAAAGTACTTCTTCGACTCCGCATCCTTGTTCAGGTAGCCGAGCTGGTGCAGCGTGTAGACATAGCGCTGCGCCGCGCTGCGCCCCATCTGCGTCCGGTCGGCGATGTCGCCAATCGACAGCGGCATGGGGTGCTCGTTAAACAGCTCGAGCACGCGCATGCCCTTTTCCATCGAGCCGACAAACAGGCGCGGATCAGGCTCGGACAGATCAGGGGAGGGGAGAGGGCTATCCACGGGAGTTCCATAGCCGACAGCTGGCGAATATCAAGTGCACGGCGCTGCATATGTCGGCGCAGAGCGTTTCGTACAAAAGCTCGTCGAAAGTGTAGCGCAGCCATGGAGCGATGATCTCCGACGCCCGTGGCCCGTGGCCCGTGGCCCGCGCCCAGGGTTCAGATCCAGCCCTTGATCTGTCGGCTCATCGCCTGTGTCGAGATGCCGTAGCGATCGTGCAAGGTCGGCAGCGCCCCTGCGTCAAGGAAGGCATCCGGAAGGCCAATCTGGCGGAATGTCGTCGCAACGCCCGAGCGCATCAGGAGGCCCGCCACCGCCTCTCCCAGGCCGCCGATCACCGAGTGGTTCTCCGCCACCACGACCAGGCGCCCCAGTCGGCGGACTTCTGCGAGGATGGTCGCCTCGTCGAGCGGTTTGATCGTCGGGACGTGCAGCACGGCAACGTCCACGCCATCACTCTGCAGTTGCTGGGCGACTTCCAACGAGCGCATCGTCATGAAGCCGCTCGAGATCACCAGGACGCTCTTTCCATCGCGAATCAGCTTGGCCTTGCCGAGCTCGAACTTGTAGTCGTACTCGTCCAGAACCAGCGGGACGTTGCCACGCGGCAATCGCATGTAGACGGGGCCTGCATGGTCGGCCATCTGGGGCACAGCCTGTTCGACGTCGAGCGCGTCGCAAGGGTCGATGATCGTCATGCCCGGGATGCTCCGCATCAGTGCCAGATCCTCGGTGGCTTGGTGGCTCGGCCCATATCCGGTGGTCAGACCGGGCAGCGCGCAGCAGATCTTGACGTTGAGGTTCTCCTCGGCGATCACCTGGTGCACGAAGTCGTAGGCCCGCCGGGTCCCGAAGACGGCATAGGTCGTCGCGAAGGGAATGAAGCCCTCCTTGGCCATGCCTCCGGCGGCCGCCATCAGCAACTGCTCGGCCATGCCCATCTGGAAGAAGCGCTCCGGATATTCCTTCGCGAAGAGGTGCAGGTCGGTGTACTTGGCGAGGTCGGCCGTCATTCCGACGATCTCCGGCCGGTTTCGGCCCAGTTCGACCAGGGCCTTGCCGAACGGCGCCGCGGTGACACGCTGGCCCTCGCTGGCGATCGAGGCGATCATCGCGGAGGTGGTAAGCCTCGGCTTCTTTTCGGTAACGGCATTCATCAGAGGGCTCCTTCGGTTTGCGTGCTGTCGACATGGGCGATGGCTTGCTGCCATTCCGGCGGATCGACGCGGATGAAGTGATTCTTTTCGCGCGTCTCCAGGAACGGGACGCCCTTGCCCATGAGGGTGTCGAAGAGGATGACGCGGGGCTTGTCTTCCTCCAGCGCGCGCGCGGTATCGAAGGCCGCGACGACGGCCGGCAGGTCATTGCCGTCGACGCGCTGGACGTGCCAGCCGAACGCGGTCCATTTGTCGGCGAGCGGCTCGAAGCCCATGATCTTTCCGGACGGGCCGTCGGCCTGCTGGTTGTTGATGTCGACCAGGCAGATCAGGTTCGACAGGCGATGGTGGGCGGCGCCCATCGCGGCCTCCCAGGTCGACCCTTCGTCCAACTCGCCGTCGGACATCGAGTTGTAGACGAACGCGTGGCTGTTCTTCAGCCGCAGTCCCAGCGCCATGCCGACCGCGATCGAAAGCCCTTGCCCGAGCGATCCCCCGGACATCTCCATGCCTGGCGTGTAGGTGGCCATTCCGGACATCGGCAGGCGGCTGTCGTCGCTCCCGTAGGTCTCGAGCTCCTCCTCGGGAATGATGCCGGCTTCGATCAGCGCCGCGTAGAAGGCAATGGCGTAGTGGCCGTGGGACAGCAGGAAGCGATCGCGGCCCTCCCACTGAGGATCTGCGGGCTCGTAGGTCATTGCATGCTTGTAAGCCACCGCGAGGACGTCGGCCCAGCCGAGCGCCTGACCAATGTAGCCCTGTCCTTGAACCTCGCCCATACGCAGTGCGTAGCGGCGAATGCGATAAGCGCTTTGTTGAAGTGTCGATATGTCAGTCATGGGAATCTCCTGCGAGAGTGGGTAGCGAAGAGGATGGCGCGTGCGATCGATAGAGGCGCGACGGCAATTCCGCACGGCGAGTCGAGGGACGGAATTGCCAGAGATCGGTGTTCTGGGTGGCCATCAGTGCACCTGCATGCACGTCAGAGGAACCCGATTGATATCCACGGAATAGCGGCCACGAGCACCGTACCGAGGAACAGGGCGACCATGTAGCCAACGATCGGCCTCATGCCTTCATTCGGATGGATCCGGCTGATCGCGCAGGCCGCGTAGTACCCGACCCCGAAAGGCGGTGCGAAGAGGCCGATGCCCATGGCGAGGGTTACGACCATGGCGTAGTGCACCTCGTGGATGCCAACCTGCCGCGCGATGGGAAACAGCAGGGGACCCAGCAGAACGATGGCGGGAATGCCTTCGAGTACGGAGCCGAGAATGACGAAGGCAACAACCGACACCGCCATGAAGGTGATTGCGCCGCCCGGCAGCGCCTTCATCGCATCGGCCAAGGCGGTCGAGAATCCCGACTGCGTCAGCGCCCAGGCCATCCCGGTGGCCGCACCAATAATGAAAAGGATGGAGCCGGAAAGCGATGCAGTACTGACCAGCATCGGATAGATCCGCTTCCAGTCGAACTGCCGGTAGACCAGAAGCCCGGCAACCACCGCATAGAGAATGCCGATGGTGGACACCTCGGTCGCGGTAGCGACGCCTTCGACCACAGCCGCGCGGATCACCACGGGAAGCGCCAGCGCAGGGATTGCGATCACGAACGACTTGCCAATCTCGCGACCACTAGCCTTGCGAACGCCCGACAGGTCTTCGCCTCGATAGCGCCACCACACGAGGGCGGCCAAGGTGGCTCCGACCACGACGCCGGGCAGCAGGCCGCCGGTGAACAGGGCGGCAATGGAAACGCCCGTGGCAGAGCCGATCGTGATCAACACCAGTGACGGCGGGATCGTCTCGGTCTGTGCGCCTGTAGCGGAAAGCAGCGCAACCAGGTCGCCCGGCTTGGCGCCACGCTTGCGCATCTCTGGAAACAGGGCAGGCGCTACGGCCGCCATGTCAGCTGCCTTTGACCCCGAGATGCCCGAGACAAGATACATCGCGCCGATCAACACATACGAGAGTCCGCCACGAACATGTCCGAGCAGACTGGCCAGGAACGTGACCATGGCGCGCGCGATGCCGGTCATCTCGATGAGCAAGCCCAGCAGTACGAACAGCGGGACCGCGAGCAGGATCAGATGGCTCATGCCTTCATCCATCCGGCCGATGACGACGACCGTCGGCGTGGTGGTCGTCAACGCGATGTAGCCGAAGGTCGCCAAGCCGAACGAAAACGCGATCGGTAGGCCCAGCAGCACCATGGCGCCGACGCCCAGCACGAAGAAGAGGAAGAGATTCCAGTTCCCAAGCGACGTGAACAGCGGCCCCACCAGCGCCAAAGCGCTGATGACAGCGCCGACCAGACCCAGCGCCAGGAGAGCATCCTTCAAACGGCCGAGACGGAAGATCTGCATTACGCCGACCAGCAACATCAGTCCGAGGCCAACGGGCAGTGCGGAAGCCCGCCACGAGTTCTGGATGCCCATCGCGGGCGTTGTGACGAAGACCTCGTCTTGTGCGAACTCGTAGGCCGGGTGGAGGACAAAAGCGAGAAATGCCACTGCCGCGGCAATCGCGACGAGGTCTAGGAAGGCTCGATTGCGTGCATCGAGCTTGCCGACGATCGCTGTCATGCGCATGTGCTCGCCGCGCTGGAGCGCAACGATCGATCCCAGCATGGCCAGCCAGAGGAACAGGATCGACGCCAGTTCGTCAGACCACACGAGAGGCGCGTGAAGGATGTACCGGCTCGTCACCCCCATCAGCAGCACAACCACCTCGGCGAGCACCAGCAGTGCGGCGGGGACTTCTACCAGCGTGGCCAAAGCCTTGTTCAAGGTCTCGAGCCAAGCGATTGGCGCACGCCGCTCTGACGGATCCATGGTCCCGGCAGCGCCAGGCTCGTCACTGGAAATGTTCATGGGTTTCTTTCATACGACAGGTAGCCGCCGGCCTCCGGAATGGAGCGGCTCACCAGTCACATACTTCATTGAACGGTTCGTCTCGCCCCGGAGACCAGCGGACGAGCGAGTTGCCGCGGCCAGTCAGCCGAGCTTGCCGGCGACCTTCTCCAGGAGATCCCAGGGTGCTGCGCCGTACTTGGTCTTCCACTCGCCGTAGAAGCCCGTGCTCGCCAGCTTCTTGCGGAAGTCTTCCTGCTGCACGTCGACGAAAGTGATGCCCTTGGCCTTGAGATCGGCGATCAGGCTGGTGCTGAGCTTGGCGACGTCTGCTCGTTGATCGGTCGCGGACTTGTCAAGTTCACGCGTGATGACTTGCTGCACGTCCGCCGGCAGCTTCTGGAATGCGCGCTTGTTTCCGAGGACCCAGTAGCCATCCCAAACATGCCCGGTCAGGCTGCAGGTCTTCTGGACTTCATAGAGCCGCGCGGTTGCGATGATCGCGAGCGGATTCTCCTGGCCTTCCACCACCTTCGTTTGCAGGGCGGTGTAGACCTCGTTGAAATTGATCGGCGACGGTGCGGCATCCAGCGCCTTGAACAAGGAGGTAAGGGGAGGTGCGGCAGGCACCCGAACCTTGAAGCCCTTCAAATCGGCCGCGGATTTGACCTCACGTCCGGACGATGTAACGTGCCGGAAGCCGTTGTCCCAGATTTTCGAGACCGTGAAGATGGGTGTCTTCGCTATTTCGGCGCGAATGTGGTTGCCCAGGTCGCCGTCCATCGCCTTCCAGACGTCGTCGTAGTTCTTGAAGGCAAAGCCGACGCTCGTGATGCCCGAGACAGGCACGAAGGTCGAAAGGATCAGCGACGACAGGTTGAAGAACTCGACGGAGCCGTTTCGCACTTGTGTCAATAGGTCCGTGTCGCTGCCGAGCTGGTTGGCCGGGAAGAGCTTGATGTTGACGCGGCCCGACGTTGCTTCACGGATGCGGTCATGCGCCTCCTTGGCGCGCAAATTGACCGGGTGGGTCGGGTCTTGCCCGGTGGCGTACTTGAGCTCGAACTCGGCGGCATCCGCTCGATGCGTGACGATCGAGAACAACGGCAACGCCGCCCCTGCGGCCAGCACTTGGCGGCGGTTGAGTCTGGGGGTGAATTTGGGGCCGGTCATGTTTGTCTCCTGGTTATGAAAATAAAAGAGCAACGCCGATTCAATGAATCAACATGCCGCCATTGACGTCGAGCGTGATGCCCGTGCAGTACAACGACAGGTCGCTGACGAGGAACACGCAGGCCCCGCCGATGTCTTCGGCGCGGCCCAGTCGGGCGAGTGGAATCGTCTCGGCGATCTCGGCCTTTTTCTCTTCGGTGAGCTTGCCCTTGATGATGTCGGTACCGATCAGGCCGGGCGTGATGCTGTTGATGCGGATGCCCTCGGGGCCGAACTCCCGCGCCATGGCGCGTGCCAGCCCAAGGACGCCGGCTTTCGCTGCCGAGTAGTGCGGCCCCCCCAGGATGCCGCCGCCGCGTTGTGCGGAAACCGATGAGATGCACACGATCGATCCACTGCCCTGCTTCTGCATGGCAGGCAAGACCGCCTGCGACATGTAGAGCGTGCCGCGAAGACTGACATCGAGGATGCGGTCGTAGTCCTCGCCGCTGATCTGAAGCGTCTTGACTGGCTGGGTGATGCCCGCGTTGTTGATCAGTGCGTCGAGGCGCCCGAATGCCTTCAGCACGGACGCTGCGGCGGCCTCGCACGAGGCCTTATCGGTCACGTCGGCAACGATCCCGAGATGGTTGGCGCCCAGCTGGGCTACTGCTGCCATAGGGTCGGCTCGTTCTAGATCAAGCAACGCGATCCGGGCTCCGTGGGCTGCCATCAGGCGCGCCGTGGCGAACCCCAGACCGTTAAGGCCGGCGCCGCCGGTGATAACGACAACTTTGTCCTTGAGTAGCATCGATGTATCTCCAAAAGGGGTGCGAATGTGTGACGGCCGCGGCAGCCCCTTCTTGCCTTTAACCGTTGCAGCCGAAAGCGGATTTGCTGCTTCGGGTCGATGGTCGTTAGTTGTGGTCATGACGACAAGCGATATGTTTTCAGCCTAAGATGACAGATCTTCATTTGATGACCGGGTTGACCCTATGCCGACGCTGCCGTCCGTCACCAACCTTCAGGCCTTCGAGGCCGTTGCTCGCAGGAAGAGCTTTGCCTTTGCGGCATCGGAGTTGCATCTCACGGCCTCCGCCATCAGCCACCAGATTTCGCGACTAGAGGCCGATCTCGGCGTGAGACTGTTCGAGCGCAGCGCCCATGGCGTACGACTCAGCGCTGCTGGTGATCTGTACCTGTCGAAAGTAGGCGGCGCGCTTTCGGCCATTGCCTCGGCGACGGAGGACTTGCGCCAGGGTGTAAGCAACAGCTTGTACGTGCACTCGGCGCCGAGCATCGCCAGCCTTTGGCTGATGTCGCGGCTGCGCGGCTTCGCCCAGGCTCACCCGGATATCTCGCTCAACCTCTCGGCGGCGCACACGCCCAGCGATTTCGCACTCGGCCAGTCTGACATCGACATTCGCTACGGGATACCGAATTGGCCTGATCTGGTGGTGGAACCGCTGTTCGAAGAGCTGATCGTGCCGCTCGCCAGTCCTGCGTTCATCCGGCAGCATGGCTTGAAGCGCGTCGAGCAGTTGTCCAACGTCAAGTTGATTCAGAGCAATGTCAGCGTGGTGCAATGGTCCGATTGGTTTGGAAAGTTCAGCGAGAAGAGAGCGCCAGATTGGTTCGCAGTGCGATTCGATAGGGCCCAGATGTCGCTGGATGCCGCCACGCAAGGGCTCGGTGTTGCGCTTGAAAGTACGACGATTGCTGCGAAGCACATTGCCGAACGCAAACTGAAGCCTGTGTTCGGCCTAGACCAGGCCGTCAAGGTCAAGGCGCACTTCGCCGTGTACCCGCCACGGCACGCCAAGCGTTCATCCGTCGAAGCCTTCCTGGAATGGATCCACGGCGAAGCGGCCCGAGGTTGAACTCACTTCGATGCGGACCTTCGGCATCGAAAACTGAGCCTCCCTGAAGGCCGGCTTGTGTCCAATACAGAAGGAGGAGTGCGAACTCAGAACGAATGACTCATCCCCAGGGCATATCCGGTCGCGGACCGATGGCCCTTGTCGTCGGTGTACTTCCACCTGGAATGCGAGAGATCGGCAAACAGACTGGTTCGCTTGGACAGCGCATAGCTGTAGCCTAGGCTGGCCATGGTGATCGGCCCAGAGAATCCGGTGCCGGCATTCTTGAACGTGCTACCGATGTAGTTGAAGCCATTGGTCGCCCCTTGCCTGTCCCTGCCGAGCCCGACCTTGAGGGTCGATACACCGAAGGTGTAGGCCGCGCTCAGGGTCAGGCCCGTACGCGTGCTCTTCGGGTCGCTGGCACCGGCCCAGTTCGTCCACTCGGGCCCGAAGATGGCGCCATCGCGATTGAGCTTGACCTTGCTGTAGCCCCCCATGATCTGCAACTCGGAGAACTTGTAGCTGGCGCCTATGAATGCCAGCCGATCTTTCTGACTGTTTCGCTCCAGGCCCACCATCGCTGAGATGGGGCCGTCCTCGTAGCGAACGGTGCCGCTCACGCCGCGTGTCAGGTCGCCAGGGTCACGATCGACTGCCGCGGAAAAGTGTGCACTGAACCCTCCGAACTTCGGCGAGTCGTAGAAGACGCCGTTGTTGAGGCGCCCATACTCCCGCGTCTGTGGGTTGGACAGGTAGTCCGGCGCAAAGGCGTACCACTGGGGCGACGCAATGCGATCGAAGTTGTACCAGGCGTCGTAGAGCCAGGCAGCCTGCCAGACAGGGGTGAGGGCTCGTCCCAGGCGGATCGCACCGAAAGGGCCCTTTAGTCCGACGGTCGACTCGTCTTTCCAGAAGGGGCGCTGGGCGTCCGAGTTCTCGAGTGTCCCGGTGTCGATGTCGAAGCGGGTGCTCAGCTTGAATGTAGCCGCCAGGCCGCCGCCGAGATCTTCCGTGCCTGAGAACGAGATGTTGCTTCGGCCGATAGTTCCCAGCTGTGTCGGGCCGCCTGTCTTTCTGCTGATGCCGATGTCCAGCCAGCCCGAGATGCTGACGGTGGACTGGGCGTGGGCCCAGCCGGCCAGCGCCATGCCAGACAGAAGTACACCGAACGTGGGTATGAACCGGAGCAAGGGGCGGGTGGGGTGCGAAGGCAAAGTGTTCATGACGAATCTCCTCGAGTTGTTGCTTTGGTGGGGCAAGGCATTTGGCGACGGGCACGGCTGCGCCCTCGCTCGGTCAGCAAGCGGATTGACAAGAGCGGGGGAGGGCGAGCGCGACGCCGTTCGTTCGCGCTCGATCAGGCGGTTACTTCAGCGAGGACTGGACCTTCGCCGCGACTGGTGCAGGCACCCACTGTGTCCACACCTCGCCGTGCTGGCGAAGGAATGCCACCGCCATCTTGTCGGCGCCGGTCTTCTTGTCGGACATCTCAGCGATCACCCCATTGAGCAGCGGCATCTGGAGCCTGACCTTGCCAACCAGGGATGCGACGTCCGGATTCGTGCGCGCGAAGGCACTTGTCATCGCCACGCTCAGATTGGTGGCCGGCGATGCGGATCCGCAGGGACTGGGAACAGTCGACTCGTGGATGGTTTTCCAGCATTTCTCCGAGAACGCCGGCTCCTCCAGGCGAATGGCTTTGAACTTGCCGAGAATGCTGGATGGCGCGAAGTAGCTGAAAACGATGGGCTTGCCCCGTTGAAATGCGGAACTGATCGCGGACTCCAAGGCCGCGCCTGTGCCGGGACGGAAGTTGTTGTAGGTCGCCTCCAGGCCGTACGCCTTCATCCTCTGATTGTTGTCCTTCTCGCAGGCCCACCCTGTAGGGCAGTTGTAGATGCGGCCCTTGGAAGGGTCTTCCTCGTCCTTGAAGATTTCCTTGTACTTGGCCAGGTCGGACACTGTTTTCAGATCGGGCGCCAGCGCCTTGATGCCGCGCGATGCGTCACCCTTGACGACGAGCTCGGGCACGTAGAAGCCCTCGAGCCCCCCGCCTTCGACCAGTTCGCCGACGACCTGGATGCGACCCTCCTTGGCGCCGGTCTCGAAGGACTCCGTGCGGCCTTGCCAGTACTCGACGAAGACATCGAGATTTCCGGAAAGCAGCGCGGCCTGCGTGATCGGGCTCGAGCCGGTCACCGTGTCGGTCTTGCAGCCATAGCCTCGCTCGAGGATGGCGCGGATGATCTCGGTGTAGAACTTCCCGCTGTCCCAGCCGATCTCCGCGAATCGGATGGGATTGCCGCCGTTGCAGGCGGCCGGGGTCGAAGTCTGAGCAGAGGCGCCGAAAGCAGCGACTGCCATTGAACAGTAGGAAATCAATCGGACTAGCTTCTTCATGACGGTGGTGCCGGTACATTGAAAGTAGCCGCAAAAGTGAGCACGTCACCTCGCGGGCCCTTGAGGGACGTCGGGCATCGCTTGCCTGCGCCCAGCCATTCCTCGAATCGTGGTTGAAACTCTCGATGCCACGACCTGAGCGCAATGTAAGAATGGGCTAGACAGTTGACTAAATCAATTCTGCATAGTGAGCCCTGATCGCGGCGGCGCGATCACACGACGCGCATGCACCAGCCTGCGCGAAGAGGCGAGCTCAGGGTCAATCCTGATTCCGAAGCACCGGATTTGAACCAAACTTGAATGCTAAAGAACGCTGTCTATCGACAGGGTAGTACATCTCTCGTTTCTCTTGCTGGTCCGCACGATGAAAAACCCTCGGTCGATTGATATGGTCAAGACCGAGCCTTTGCGACGGCTTGCGTCATTGGATCCTCGCTGCTTGGGTGAGATGCTCGACTATCGTCTGTATCTGACCTATCGAGATTGCGGCTACGTCACCGAACGACTTCTTCGTACCGAGTTTGGTGTCAACCGTAGGCGGTGGCGGATCATCGCGATCGTGCATCAGTTGGAAGGCGCGACGCTGAGCGACATCGCCGAGGGCGCTGAATTGGACAAGGCCCAGGCGTCGAGAACGGTGGGAACCATGGTTCGGGAAGGCTTCCTCAAGCGGCTGTCGAACCCTGACAATGCTCGTTTCGCGAAGATCATTTTCACGGACAAGGGGCGCGAACTGTACGACGCCATACTGGCGCGCTACAGAGAGGCCAATATTTCGCTGGTGGCGTCGCTCACCTATGACGAGATTGCCATGCTGGACGGCATCCTCGAGAAACTGCGCCAGCATTCCACCCTGTTGATGTCTCCCCATTAGCTCCGGCGGTGTCCGAAGCGCGCGGCGCCTGGGCGATGCAATGCTGAATCCGGGCTGCCAGGGTTGACCCCGTCCAGTTCGCGCCTGCCGCGCCGGCGACTGCATTGCCGAGGTTTGATTTAGTCAACTGAACGACAGGCTCTTACGATGAGCCATGCCCTCTGCAAAGTCCCTATTCGCCCATGTCTTGCCGTTCCCCGGCGATCCCATTCTGTCGCTCATGGAAGCCTTCGAGCAGGACCCGCGTCCTGCCAAGGTCAGCTTGAGCATTGGCCTGTATTTTGACGAGGCGGGTCGCCTGCCTGTGCTGGACTCGGTGCGACAGGCCGCTCAGGCCCTTGCACAAGCTGGCGGCCCCTGCGGCTATTTGCCCATCGAGGGCATCGCAGCCTATCGGCAGCTGGTGCAGAACCTGGTGTTTGGCGACGACCACGAGGCCGTACGCGCGCAGCGCATCGCCACCGTGCAGACCCTCGGCGGCTCGGGTGCGCTCAAGGTCGGCGCGGACTTTATCAAGCATCATTTCCCCGATGCTGAAGTCTGGATCAGCGACCCGACTTGGGATAACCACCTTGCAATCCTGGAGGGCGCGGGCCTGCGCGTGCAAAACTATCCCTACTACGACGAGGTCACCGGAGCGCTGCGTTTCGACGCCATGCTGCAGACACTGCAGCGGCTTCCCTCGGGCAGCGTGGTGCTGTTGCACGCGAGTTGCCACAACCCGACGGGTGTGGATCTGTCGCGTGCTCAGTGGGAGGCGCTGATCCCTGTGATCGTCGACCGCGGCCTGATTCCCTTCGTTGACATGGCTTACCAGGGCTTCGGCGACGGCCTGGACGAGGACGCCTGGTCCGTGCGCGCCCTGGCCGACGCGGGAGCCCAGGCCCTTGTGGCGAATTCGTTCTCCAAAAACTTCTCGCTGTACGGCGAGCGCGTGGGCGGCCTCAGCGTGGTTTGCAACGATGCAGCCACGGCGAGCCGTGTACTGGGTCAGCTCAAGGCCGCAGTGCGCCGCAACTACTCATCGCCGCCGGCTCAGGGGGCGCGCCTGGTGCAGCAGGTCCTGCAATCGCGCGAGCTGAAGGAAGGCTGGGCCGAGGATCTGGCCCGGATGCGCGAGCGCATCAAGGCCATGCGCGCAAGCCTCCATGAAGCGCTGCACGAGCATTTTGGGGATCGGCGCGACTTCCGCTTCCTGCTGACTCAGCGTGGCATGTTCAGCTACACCGGCATCACCGAGGCGCAGGTCAACCGCTTGCGCGATGAGCACGGCGTCTACTTGGTGCGCTCAGGCCGCATGTGCATGTCGGGGCTGTCGCGCGCCAACGTGCGTTACGTTGCCGACGCCATCATCAAGGTGCTGGGAGAGAACCAATGAACATGACTCGAGTACCTGGAGTAGATGTAGTCGGTGTGACGGAACGCATCGTCGCCGAGGAGAGGGCGAAGCTGGACTTTAGCCAGGCCATGAGCTACGGCGACTATTTGCACCTGGATCAAGTCCTCGGTGCCCAGCATCCGCTATCGCCCGCGCACGACGAGATGCTGTTCATCATCCAGCACCAGACAAGCGAACTCTGGATGAAGCTGATGCTGCACGAACTCGATGCTGCTACCGCAGCGGTGGTGAACGACCAGTATGCTGCCAGCTTCAAGATGCTGGCGCGCGTCTCGCGCATCATGGAACAGCTGGTCAACGCGTGGACGGTGCTCTCGACGATGACGCCTCCCGAATACACGGCCATGCGCCCCTATCTCGCCAATTCCAGCGGTTTCCAGAGTGCGCAATACCGATGCATCGAGTTCGCGCTGGGCAACAAGAATGCCGCCATGCTCCAGCCTCATGCGCACCGGCCCGACTTGCTGGCCCGGGTTGAGGCCGCCTGGCGCGCGCCCTCGCTCTACGACGAATCGCTCCGGTTGCTGGCGCGGCGCGGACTGGCCATTCCTGCAGACCATCTCGATCGCGACTGGACTCAGCCCTACAGCGCCAGTCCCGACGTCGAGGCCGCCTGGCTGGTCGTCTATCGCGAGCCGCATGCGCACTGGGATCTCTACCAGCTCGGCGAAAAGCTCGCCGATATAGAGGACGCGTTCCGCCTCTGGCGCTTCCGCCATCTCACCACTGTGGAGCGCGTCATCGGCTTCAAGCGCGGTACCGGTGGCACGGGTGGCGTGAGCTATCTCAAGAAGATGCTCGACGTGGTGCTCTTCCCCGAGATATGGACGGTCCGGACGGCCCTGTGATGCTCCCTTCCTGCCATCAGCCAACACCATGAGGCATATCGTCGTCGACACCGACCTGCCGCCCCTCGATCAACCCTTCTCGTGGGCCGTCAAGGCCAGCGGGTCCATGCTGTTCACGGCCCATGGCCCTGTGCGTCCCGACGGTAGCATCGACACCGGGCCCATCGAAAAGCAGGCGCACCTGAGTTTTTCCAACCTGCGCAGCGCCGTTCACGCGGCCGGCGGCACGTTGGACGATGTGACCCAGGTGCTGATCTACATGACCGACGTGAGCGACATGCCGGCCATCGATGTAGTCTACCGCCGGTTTTTCGACGCACCCTACCCCAACCGCTCCAGCATGGGCGTCGCCGCACTCGTGGTTCCCGGCATGAAGATCGAGATCGTTGCCTATGCCATGCTCCGATGAAATGCCACGGGCCAAGTGCGCGAGGCCCCGGATCTGGGACATCTCCCCTGCTGTTCATGCGGCGAGCCCGGTTTTTCCGGGCGACACGCCTTACTCGCAGCAATGGTGCGCCACCATCGCCCCGGGCTGTCCGGTGAACGTGAGCGCGATCACCTTGTCGCCGCATGTGGGTGCGCATGCCGACGCACCGCTGCACTACGACCCGGAGGGCGCTGCCATCGGGAGGCTGGATCTGCACGCCTTTCTCGGGCCCTGCCGCGTGGTCCATGCGATCGGCGGCGGACCACCGATCACGTGGCGGCATATCGCCCACGCCATCACCGTCGACCTGCCCCCGCGCGTGCTGGTGCGCACCTATGCTCAGGTACCCGTGGCGTGGGATGGCGACTTGGCCGCGTATGCACCCGATACGGTCGGGCAACTGGCCGACCTGGGCGTCCTGCTGATCGGCATCGATACCGCCAGCATCGACCCGGCCGGCAGCAAGACCTTGGATAGCCACCAGGTCATCCGGCGGCGCGGCCTGCGCGTGCTCGAGAACTTGGTGCTGGACGAGGTGCCTGAGGGAGACTATGAATTGATCGCGTTGCCGCTCAAGCTCATGCAGGCCGATGCCTCGCCGGTGCGAGCGGTGCTGCGTGCTTGGTGAAACCCTGCGTTGCCGGTTAGGCATGATGGTGGGGAGGCCCGGCCCCACGCGACACAGGCCCCCGGCGCGTGGCCTCGAATCCCTCTATTTCTCGGATCGCCCTGCCCACTTCATGCTGGCAAGATAGGCACGCACGCCGATATCCAGGATAGGCCGATGCGGCAGCATGCCCGGAGCGCCGAGCGCGATCATGTCAGCGATCAAGGGGTGGCCGGTATCAGATGCCAGTTCGGCGATCAAGGCGCCCGCCGCAGTTTGTTTCGCGATCCCGACGCCATTGCAATTGACTGCGGCATAGACGTTTTCCGACAATCTTCCCCAGCCGGGCGCGCCGTTCTGAGTGAGCGAAAGAAAGCCGGCCCAGAAATGTTCAAGGGTCACTTGGCCGAGCATTGGGAATCTGGCTCGGAACAGCAATTCGTGCGCGTGCTTCATGCGCTCGCGCAACGACTCTGGGCAACGCAGCGCCGGCGCGAACTGGAAACCGTATCGAAACAGGATGCGAAAATCCTGGGTGTACCGCAAGGTCGCACCGGCGATGCCGTGCGCAGGCGTGATGCCCCAGTCGGCAGTGCCGCCAAGTCTCTTGCGTTCCTCAGGCGTCAAGGGCCGAGAAAGGCTCGCGAACAGCACGAACGGCAAGAGTTGCCTCTTGAAGTATCCGAAGCGGCTGATGAACGCGTTGTTGGTCAACACGGCTTTGCGAGCTGATATCTTGACACCGCCCGGCAACGTGGCTGTGACGCCAGGCGCGGTCTTGAGTGAGAGGACAGGCGAATTCTCGAACAGATGGACGTTCGGAGGCAGCGCATCCGCAAGCCCACGCGACAAGGCCGCCGGATTCATCAGTCGCGTTCCGGGCGTGTAGATGGCGGAATCGTAGTATCGGGTGCCGAGACGCTCGTGAAGGGCCTCTCCCTGCAGGAACTGGTAGGGTTCCCCGAGCGCATCCAGCTCGGCAGCTGTGGACCCGAGAATCTTGCGGGAGATCTCGGGCGAAACCGCGCAGTCATATCGGCCGCTTCTGCTCCACTGACAATCAATGTCGTGGGTGCGCACCAGTTCATCCAGGCAATCGATTCCATACCGGCTCAGCCGAATGTGCCGGAGCCCTTTCTCCATGTTGCTCGGATCGTGATCGTTGTTGTGCGGCAGGTCGATGGCAAACCCGGCATTGCGGCCCTGTGCGCCCTCGCCGACTTGTTGAGCCTCGAGTAGCGCAACGGTCTGGGAGGGGTTCAGCAGGGCTAGCCGGCTGGCCGCTGCCATGCCGGCATAGCCGGAACCGACCACGAGCCAATCGAAGTCGGCTGACTCCTGAGCTGCCGGGCGATGCTCACGCCTGGGCAGGATCGCCGACCAGCCATTGGTCTTGTCGTCCGCCGGGAGCAGCTTTTCGGGTTCTGGTGCAACGTTCATACGGGTACTCGATGCGAACGAATCGTGAAAGGGCATTAGATCGTTGTCGCGACAAAGAAGAACTCGGCGTCGGTGCCGAAATAGGTGACCGTCGAGCCGCGGCTGATGGAGAGAACCTCGCCCGCCGATGCACTCAGATCGACGCCATCACAGCCGACGCCCAGCGTGCCCTGCAGCACGTAGATCACCTCGTCGTAGTCCAGCGTCTTCGATGGCGTTCGGCCCTGCCTCAAGCGGCCGAATCCCGACGTCAGCGAATTCCCAGGCGAACGGGCTGCGTGTGCGATGCCACCGCCGTTGTCCTCCGCGCCACTGCGCAATTCCCACGCCGCTTCCGCAGCGCGAGTCAACACAACCGTTTTGAGTTCATTCATGCAAATACACGTCGAGATCACCGCCTCCGCATGCGGCGCGGGATGATGGAAGGATTGCCCAGAGAGCTTGCCGAGGCCGAATCAGGACGGCAGACGGTGCTCGGCGAAGCGTCGGACGTAGTCGTTTGCCGGGCGGGAGAGAATGTCCGCCGGCGTGCCGACCTGGACGACGGCACCGTCCCGCATGATTGCAATCCGTGAGCCGATCTTCACTGCCTCGTCGAAGTCGTGAGTGATGAACACGATCGTTTTCTTGAGATTGCGCTGAACGTCTATGAGCAAGTCCTGCATCTCGGCCCGAATCAGCGGGTCCAGTGCGCTGAATGCCTCGTCGAGCAAAACGACATCTGTTTCACCCACAAGCGCACGCGCAAGGCCGACCCGCTGGCGCATTCCGCCCGACAACTCATCGGGGTACTTGTGTCCGTACCCCTTGAGGTTCATCTTGCCGTTAATCCACTCTTCGGCCTTGGCTCGCGACTGCTGCACGTCGTCGCCACGCACCACCAGTCCGAACTCCACGTTCTCGACGGCTGTCTTGTGAGGCAGGAGGGCAAAACTCTGGAAGACCATGCTGATCTGCCGGCGCCGGACTTCGCGCAACTCGCGCTCGTCCAGCGTCACGATGTTGCGTCCCTGCAGCCAGATCTCCCCGGCGGTCGGTTCGATCAGGCGGTTCAGATGCCGGACGAGGGTGGACTTTCCAGAGCCTGACAGTCCCATGATCACGAAGATCTCGCCGGCGTGGATGTCAAGGGACACGTCGTTGACGCCCAAGGTGCATCCTGTTCGCTCGAGAACGTTCTCCTTGCTTTCCCCGCCACGCGCCATCTGGAGGGCCTGCGCGATGGCGTTGGTGCTCGGACCAAAGACCTTGTAGACGTTCTTGACCTGCAGTGAGCGCGTCATGCGGGCTCTCCCACGGCGGGAAGGGTACGCGCGCCGCGCAGACGGACAAGCTGCAATCGTTCGCGGCGGCTCCGGCCGAAGGCTTGGCTGATTCGATCAACCACGATCGCGAGGATGACAATTGCCAGCCCTGCCTGGAGTCCCTTGCCGATGTCGAGATTGTTGATGCCGGCAAGCACATCCTCTCCCAGGCCGCGCGCACCGATCATTGATGCGATGACGACCATTCCAAGCGCCATCATGATGGCTTGATTGATGCCCGCCATGATGCTGGGCCGCGCCAGCGGCAGCTGGACCTTGAACAACAATTGCAAACGCGAGCAGCCGAAGGACTGCCCTGCCTCGATCATGTCGGGAGGCACCTGCCGAATGCCGAGATCCGTCAGTCTGACGAGAGGCGGCAAGGCATAGATCACCGTTGCGATGACAGCCGGCACTTTGCCAAGGCCAAAGAGCATCAGGACTGGGATCATGTAGACGAAGGTCGGGAGCGTTTGCATCATGTCCAGCACTGGAGCGAGGCTGTTGCGCAGCAGCGAACTGCGAGACATCGCGATACCCGCAGGAAGTCCCAGGCAGATCGCAAGAAACGTCGAGACGAACAGGATCGCCACCGTTTGCTGGAGCTTGTCCCAAAGGCCGAAGCAACCGATGAGGTACAGCAGCAAGACCAGCACCGCGCTCGTACGCAGGCGTCGGGTGGCAACCCAAGCCAGCACGCCAACGATGGCCAGGAAGACGGCAGGGGGCGTTCCCCGCAAGACAGTCTCGATGGGCAGCAGACCCCATTCCAGAATGAAGCGGCTGAAGGCCTGGAAAAGGTCACCGAAGCGCTGAACGACGCCCGAGAACAAGGTGTTGACCCATTCCTCGAATGACAGACGCAGGAAGATTCCGTTCATGTTATTCCCTTCTGGCGATGCGCCATGTCGACCTCTCAGATTGCCAAGGCTTCGTCTTGTTGGGGATTAGCAGCGACGTGGGCCGCACGCATTTCCTTCATGTACCACTCGATGAAGGCCATGACGCCACCTTCGGATTCCGGAGAATAGGGACCGGGCCGATAACCGGGGGTATTGATCCCGAGCTGATTGTTCTCCGCCAGCTTGCGATCCTGATTGTTTGTGGCATTCCAGACGTGCGTCAGAGTGTCCAGGTCGTAGTCGACGCCTTCGACTGCATCGGCGTGTACGAGCCACTTCGTGGTCACGGCGGTCGTCTGTTCATCGATCGGCGTCACCCGGAAGGCGATGGCATGGTCGCCCAGCGCATGGTTCCAAGTGTTGGGGAAGTGCAGAAGGCGTACGGACCCGACATCAAAATCAGGTAACTCGCCCATCACGCGCCTGCTGGCAGGCTCGCCCGTCATGGTGAATGACTTTCCATTGACCATCGGCACGCGAACGATCTGCCAACCCTCGGGGTCGGCGATCAATGAGTAAGGAAGACCTTGCTCGTCCCAGCGAGATTCGTCGGCCATGAGCTTCTCTCGGTATCCCGGCGGACAGCGAGGGTCCGATGTGTCTTCCACCTCTGCAATCGTCCGCAGGAGCTCCGGATGACTCACCCTGCAGTGATAGCACTCACGGTTGTTCTCGATGACGAGCTTCCAGTTTGCCCGCTCGATCAGCGTGGACTCGTGGGCCACCTTGGCCTGCCCCAGTTGATGCCGGGCAAGATACGGGGTGACGCCTTGCACGAATGCATCGAAGCTCGGAGCCTGTTCGGCCAGAGAGATGAAGACATAGCCCGCGACCTCACGGATATGCACAGGCGTGAGCGAATAGTTGCTCTTGTCGAAGTCGTCTCCCATGTCGCGAGCGCGCATGAGATCGCCGGTTGCCGCGTAGGTCCATTGATGGTAGGGGCAGGTGAACGTGCGCGAATTTCCTCGTTCGGCCGAGCAAATGCGGGATCCTCGATGGCGGCAGGTGTTGTGGAAGGCTCGCAGCTCGGAGTTCTGGTCCCGTGTGACGATCACCGAGGCATGTGCGATGTCATAGCGAAACCACATGCCAGGCTTGCTGACCTCGCAAGCCATGCCCGCGAAGATCCATTGTCGATGCCAGATGGCTTCGATTTCGGCTCGAAAGACGGCCGCATCCGCATAGAAAGGCTGCGCAAGGCTGAAGCCGGGACGGTGGGAAGTAATGAGGTCGGCAACGCGACTTTCAGCGTGCTGGGGCATCTGGCGATCCTTTCGAGCTATGGGCGTCATGAGAAGACCATGACGTTGCTCTTGGGATGCTAGGGCTACTCCCCACAATTGACTCAATCAAATGTGGGCCCCTGCTCTTCGTTGGCCAGGCTTGTTCTGTGCTTCCTGTTCAACGTCGAACGTGCTCCTGCATCGCACGCTGCAATGGTGATGCTGTCATTGCGGTGAAAAGGGGCTGCGTACGCTCTTGCTTGGATCGTCTCCTTCGGTTGCGTCCAGGCCGTCGTCGCCAGCCGCAATCAGGGTCTTCGCCTTTGGCCGGGCTCGCAGTCAAGAGCCCGGATGGAACGGTGACGTTCCGATATCGTCAAGCGGAGTAATCGTCCTGGCTTCAAACCGGCTTCATCAAGCCGCCTGCGCCTGCCGCAGAGGGCTTTCCGGGCCAGCCGTTGTCGGTTGCTATTCAACCCGTCTTGCCCGGCACGCGAGCGTACCCGTAGCGGTGGGTGCGGAAGGTCTCCTCGGGAATCCAGTTGCCATGAAAGGTGGAGCGTACGCGCACGCCGACGTCGTACAGAGCGACGGGGCCTGCGGTCACGTTCAGCGCGTCCAGCACCGCCATCTCGGAGCGGCCCTCCGCCAGCCGGTTGACGATGACCAGCAGCCAACCATCACCTTCGGGGCTGTCGGGTCGGCGCGGAAGGAAGTGCGGTTCGTGGATGTTGGTGCACGGGCCGAAGGAGTAGCGGCTGATCTCACCGGTGCGCAGGTCGACATGTCCGACGTCGGCGTTGCCATTGAAAATGTCGATGTAGCCTTCGGGCACCTGGGCTGTGTCGCCCGCTAGGCCGGCCATCGTGCCTTGGAGCGAACTGTTCTCCACCGGCCCGGAGGGAGGATGTCCGACGAGCGTCCAGACATGGTTGTAGGAATGACCCAGCCAGCGATCGTCGACGCGCGCAAGTTCGCAGATCGTGCCGAATTTGGACGAAACTTCGAAACCGTGATTGTCGGGCGAGAGATCGATCTCGATGCGCCTGAGTCGCTGCGGGTCGGGCATCGAGGGCTTGGCTCCTTCCTCGGGGAAGTGGAAGGAGATCCAGTTGCCGCGCGAGAGCAGCACGTCGAGGTGAATCTTCGATCCCTCTTGGAAGGCGTTGACCGTGTGTACGAAGCTGACCGGTGGGCCCTCGAACCAGCGGATGTCGGCCGGGGTGCCGTGTCGTTTGACGACCGCAATCTTGGTGCCATGCTGCGGTCGCCATTGGTAGAACAGGCCCGTGCGCTTGACGGCTTCGAGATCGGTGACAAGGGGATAGAAGCCGAACACGACGTAGTTCTCGGTGAACGCGAAGTCGTGCACCTGGCCGGCAAAGGGGGCATCGAACCAGATTTCGTCAGTGACGCGGCCTTCGTGATCGAACTCGTAGAAGACCATATCCGACGTGCCATCGCCTTTGGCCTGGTTGCCGAAGCTGAGCAAAGTGTCGGCCACCGGATCGATCTTCGGGTGTGCTGTTAGGCGCAAGGCCTTGACTTGCCCGTCGTAGTCGAATCGCCCGAGCGTTTCGAGCGTGTGCGGATCCAGCGCCCAGGGGAGGTCGTCCTCCTTCAGGACCAGCAATTTGTCTCTACAAAGCACCGCGTTGGTGTTGGCCGTGCCACCGTGGACGTCAGCCGCCGAGGGGTCCTTGTCGAAAGTATTGCGGTACTCACCGAACAAGGAACGGCCAGCTTTCTCTTGAGCGCGGAAACGGTCATTGCGCACCCAGCGGCTGCGATAGCTGACGGCGCCTTCGTGGAAGCGAAAACTGTGGACCATGCCTTCGCCGTCGATGAAGGCGTCGTCGCCGTGGCGCGGGGGGAACTGGCGATCCGGCCCCACCTTGTACAAGGTGCCGTTCAGATCCCGCGGCGGTTCACCTTCCAGCAAGGCCAGTAGGCTCACGTCGGATTCGACTCGCATCGGACGTCCCCAACCTTGATAGAGCGGGAGTTTGGAAAAACGTACATCAGGCATTGTTGTCTCCTGGGAATTTCTGAGAAGGGCATGAGCCGCGCGTCAGGTAGCGCTCGCCTCATTGCTGCGTGGGGCCCGGTGCCGGGCCACAAAGGCTTTGATTTCTTGCGACAGCAGGTCATTCGGCCTGCCGACAGCCAGTGCCGGCGACAAGTGGTTGTGATCAGGTAGATACAGCAAGTGCGGCCACCCGCCGCGCTTGGTGAACCATCGTTCGACCAGCAGCTGAGCCTGCTGTTGGAACTTCGGGGGGTCGTACTCCGCGACGGAGAACATGCATGGCACAGGGGTCTCAAGCAAACCGCTTAACGATGACTTGGCCCCGAAGTCGGCTGGGTCGGCGCCGTAGTAGGCGGTCTCAAGCGGGCCGCGCTCAAAGGTCGCCAGATCGTACAGTCCCGACAGCAAGACTGCCCCCGCGACTGCGAATCCGCGATGCAATGCAGGCGTCGCCAGGTAACTAGCCACGTGCGCGGCGCCGGCCGATTGCCCGACGAGGAAAATCGACTGCGGATCACCACCGCGTGCGGCCACTTGTGCTTGCAGCAGGTCGAGTGCGGCCGCGAGATCTTCCGCCCCCGCAGGCCAGGGGTGCTGCGGCGCCAGCCGGTAGGTGACGGTGACACCGACCGCCCCCGTCAGCGCAGCCCATGCGCCGAAGTTGTCGTAGAAGGGCAGGCCAGGAGCACGCTTGTCGCCTTGCACGAAACCACCGCCGTGCACGTACACGAGAACTGGCTTGTCGCGGGCGCCGTCCGGCGCGTGAAACAGGTCAAGCCGATGTCGCTCGTGCGGGCCGTAGGCGAGGTCGCGTTCTGTGGTCAGGCCGTTCGGTCGCAACGCCGTCGGCGCCAGGATTGCGGCGGTGTCAGCGAACGTGGTAGGTGCGAGCGCTGTGCCCAGTTCGCGGATCTGCTTCCAGACGTTGTGGTCAGTATTCATAAGGCTTTTCCGTTTTCTAGTACCGTCGATGCATGAAAGGTTATGCGCGGTCATTCAGCAGGAGAAACTCTTTCGGCCGAAGCGACGATTCGACCCGCCGCAACTATCAGGGGTAAACCCGCGAACCGCCCGGTGCGATGCCGTGGGGCAAGGAGTCGTTGGCATTCGCCGTTGCCTTACCCCGAAAGGCGGCCGAGCCATGATGTTCGCGCTCCGAGAGCCGCGTTTTCAATCGACCGTTGTCGTTGGTACTTCAGCTGACCGGATTCGCTCTCGCAGGCGCTTCGGTGTCGGCACTTCGCGGCTTGCGCACGCCGAACGCCACCAATACGAGAGCGATCACGATCGCGATCAGCGCGATCTGCGGGACCACCGCGATGCCAAGGCGTTGCGCCAGCGCGCCGGCCAATGCAGGCGCCAGTGCGCCGCCCAGGATTTCGCCCGTGCCGACGACAAGGCCGGTTGCCGAGTTCGCCAGTGCGGCCGGAACCGCGGCGCTGGTCAGCGGCCCGAGGGTGATTGCTATCGCACCTGAGGTCATACCCAGTGCAACAAACAGGATGGCGAACAACGCCAACGGGTCTGAGCCTATCGATGGGAGCAGCCATAGTGCGGCGACGTTCAAGGCCAGCGTCGCTAGTATCACCGGCTTGCATCCCAGGCGATCGGAGATCGCGGGCACCATTACCATCCCGACCAGACTGCCTATGCCCTGCCCGGCCAGCACCAGTCCCATCTGATCGAGTGACATCTTCAGGTGGTCGGTGAGGTAGTTGGGCAGGAAGGCAGCTAGCGTGATCACGCTGGTCAGGTAGCACGCCATGCACAGTGCGTTGACGATCACCGCGGAGTAGCGCAGGACTGCGCGCACACGTGGCGGCTCGGTCGATGTGGGCCGGTATGCTGGCACGTCGTTCTTCAGCATGTGGGCGATCGCGAGCGCCAGCGCCAGACCGGGGATCGCGACAACGGCGAACACCCAGTGCCAACTCGGCATAACCTTCAGCAGGCCGACCGCGATGAGCGGCCCCAGGCCCAGGCCGAACAACGGCTGTGCCATCTGTTGGAGACCGGTGTTTAAGCCTATACGCGAAGGCTTGGAGACTGTAACCACGGAGACTACTGCAGCCGGCATGTACGCACCGTCACACAATCCCATCAGTGCGCGTATTACCAGCAGGCTTATCAGTCCGGAAGCAAGACCGCTGATCGCGACAAGCACTGAGAAGGCCAACAGAGCCGGCAGCAGTACCCTCTTGCGCCCGATACGGTCCGACAGTCCCCCGGCGAAGATGGACGCGCAACCGCAGGCCAGTGCAAGTGCGGCTGCGACAAGGCCCATATCCTGGTAGTCCAGGCCCAGATCCTTCTGCATTACCGGAAAGAGCGGATTGATGATGAAGCGATCCAGGCCAAGCAGGCCGAGGCCGATGGTCAACAGGCCGACGGCCTTGAATTCGTACTTCGCATCCCACGGGCCGTCAGCGGCGGGTGGTCTGCGCGAAGAAGTCTCCAACTCGCCCGATGCGGTTGACTGCATGTCTTGTCTCCGTGGGGTTGAGGAAGCCTCGATGCGAGGCTTGGGTGCCCGCGTCACCGGCTCGGGCAGGTACTCGGCGTGTATGGAAGCGTAGCGACGAGGACGCCGCGTGGCATATCGGTGCGGTTTACGGCCTCTTTTCGGTCACTCCACCGGACGCCTTGGTCCAGGGTGAGCGCATGTGATAAGGCACCTGTATGAAGACCGTTTCGATACTCTTGATCTGGCCCGCCTCGACTTTGAACATCTCGAGCAGGCTCCAGGTTTGAGGTTCCCGATAGGGGGATCTCATTTCCGTCCCGTCATTCAATCGGTAGCTTCCGACGCGGCCCTTGTGGTCGATAAAGGCGCGTGTTATGACGATGCCGCGGGTCTCGTCCACCAAGAAGAAATCACGTTCCCGGACTCGGTCATTGAACCGATAGAACCCATTCCGGAAGCCCTTCTCCACGTCGGGGAAAGCTGTGCCATTTTCCAGACGGCGGATATCGGGAGAAAAGCGTGTGTGCATGGTTCCATCGTTTCTCTCCAGCGTGCTGAAGTAGCCGTTGGCAAGTTGGATGAGGCTGGCTCGGTCCATCCGCTCCGCTGGCGCCGTCAGGCGCTCGAAATCGGGAGCGTGCCGGAAGCGCTCCACATCCCCGATCGACACAGGCGGGGCCAGATAGCGAGATGTGGCGACCACATGCTCCACGTCAGCGATTCGTCCGCCGCTGACCCTGAGCCGGATCGCGAGGAATCCTGGGACATCTCCTTGCATGATCGACGTGAAGACTCCGACATGGCCCGTCACCGGATCGGAAACCGTGAGTGCGGGTCCGACTTCGCGAGTCACTGTGTCCCATGTGCCATCGGGCAGAGCCATCTCGACGTTGTTTTCCGTGAAGCGCACGTGCGAAGCGAAAGGCGCACGTGCTGGATCGTGCGCCAGGTAGGCCGTGCGATAGCGCGTCCCGATTTCTTCTAGGCATGTGCTATCACACGAGATTTCCTCGGCGGAGGCCGGCCCGGCACCAACGAGAAATATCGCCAGTACCGCGAGCAGCCAGCGCACGATCGCCTTTCCCTGCCGATTGATCGTGCTATTGGTCGCGCGCGAGGGGTTTTCCCATTCGCTTGTTGGGGTCGATTGCATGTGTTGTCTCCTTGTGTGGCAAGCCTTGCCACGTCAAGCGTGGTGTGCCGGAGGCTATGCATTGCGCATCGCCAGGACAACTCCTTTCGGTCGAAGTATCGATTCGGTCCGGCGCAATGATTTGGGGTTAACCCGAGGGGCGGCGACGATCGCGGACAGCAACGACAATCCGTGCTTTGGACCATCAGCCCTGTCCATGAGGTGTGCCAGCCGTGCGATTCAACAAACTCGATCTGAACCTTTTGGTGGCTCTAGACGCCCTGCTGAAGGAGCACAGCGTGACACTCGCCGCGGAGGCTCTGAATCTCAGTCCGTCGGCCATGAGCAACTCGTTGGCGCGGCTGCGTGACTACTTTGACGATGATCTGCTGGTGCAGATCGGTCGCAAGATGGAACTGACGCCTCGCGCGATCAACCTGCAAGAGGCCGTGCGTGACGTGCTTCTACGCATCGACAGCACGATTGCACAGGCGCCGGCCTTTGACCCGCGAACGAGCGACCGGCTGTTCCGAATCCTGGCTTCCGACTACACGCAGATGGTGCTGGGGCCGGCACTGATGGCACTAGCGGCTCAGCGGGGCAGCACGGTGCGCCTCGAGTTCGCGCCGCAGATCAAGCAGCCGCAGCATCTGCTTGAGCGCGGCGAGGCTGACCTTTTAATCATTCCCGCCGGCTACACCTCGCCTGAGCACCCGCACGCACCGATCTATCGTGAAAACTTCGTCTGCATGGTTTGGCGCGAGGGCAGACTCGCGCGCGGTCCGCTGAGCTTCGAGCGCTACGTCGATGCCGAGCATGTCGTGATGCAGCCTCGTGACGGGCGCGTCGACATCTTCGACAAGTCGATCCTCAAGCGCCACGGCGTCAGCCGCAAAGTGGCGGTGGTCACTTACAGTTTCGTCGCGCTACCGGCGCTTCTGGTCGGCACAGACCGCATCGCGACCGTGCACGAACGGATCGCCCATCGCTTGCTTAACGTCTGGCCGCTGGAGACTAGGCCGATGCCCATGGCCTTCGATGCGATGGAGCAGGCGATGCAGTGGCACAAGTTCCGGTCCAAAGATCCGGGGCTGGCTTGGCTGCGGGGACTGATTACTGCGGCGGGGCAACGCATTGATGAGTTCTAAAAGGATTTTTTTGCAAGCGGGCGCCGAAAGGAGAGCAGAAGAAAAAAGATCAGTGCCATCCAGCGGTCGCCGGATGCATATCCTTCACGCTACCCGCACGCCCAGCAAATGGTGGCGCAAATGCGCCAGGCTGAAGAGGTGCTGGCGCGACACCGCGACGCCGATTCGCCGCAGCACCTCGTCATAGGCGTCACACCCTGGATTGGGCAGACCCTGCTCGCCCATGTGCTGCCGCCGTATCGGGCCGAATTGCCGCACGTGCAGTTGGAATTGTTCGACGGCCTGTCGCGCCTCGCTCTGCCACTGCTGCGCGATAGCAGCCTGGACCTGATGATCGGCCGTATCCCGCCGCCGGAGACCATGGAGGGCCTGCAGACCAAGGAGCTATTTACCTATGACGTGACGGTAGTCGCACGAAGCGATCATCCACGCGCGGGAGTTCGTTCCATCGCCGAACTGCTCGACCAGGACTGGATCCTGAATTTCACACCCAACGAGCGAGCCGCAGCAATGGAAAACTTGTTTGGCCAACATGGCTACGAGGCCCCCCGGCGTCGCATTCACTTAGCCCACTCGGTAGCCCTGTCGATGACACTGGTGCAGCAGACCGACATGCTGAGCCTGTGTCCTTGGCCGCTGGTGGAAACTGAAGGGCGCAACAGCGGACTGGTGCTGCTACAACTGCGCGAGCGTTTCCACGCCAGCCACGTCGGCGTGGTGCGTCGCGCCAACCAGGCGCTGCCACATGCGGCGACGCGTTTCCTAGCGCATCTCATGGAACAGACAAACGCCTGTCTGGCCTCGAACGATCCTCGGCCGAAGCGCGTATTCCGCTCGGTGGAACTGCTGGCGGAAGAACAACCAGCCAGTTAGTTCATCGATCAGGAGCGTCCGGTTCCGACACGCGGGTTGCCTTGGCGAAGTTCATCGCCATTTGCAAGCAAGCTATCAGCCTGCCTGAGATGGAACGGGATTTGTCGCCGCATTGCGTTGCGGAGCGCATCGATAGAGGACGTAAACGATCCCGATCCATGCTGGAAGAGCAATGACCGACGATCGGATGCCGGGCGTCATCCACATTACGACCAGCAGAAGAGCTAACGCGGCAAGGCACAGGTAGTTGGTCATTGGCGAAAACGGTGCCCGGAAGGTCCGCACGGTTCCCTTCGCTTCATGCACTTTGCGATACTTCAGATGCACCACGATGATGATGGTCCAGGTGAGGACGAGTGCTGCCACCAGGAGTGACATAAGCATTTCAAGGGCTCCGGCAGGAGCGACGTAGTTCAACACAATGCACAGTGCGGTAAAGACGGCGGGATACGCAATGGCCCGCACGGGAACGCCACGCGCGTTCACTTGCATCAACGACTTCGGGGCATCGCCTTGCAGCGCCATGCCGAAGAGCATTCGACTGGTGCAGTACACCATGCTGTTGTAGACCGACAGCGTGGCGGTGAGGATCACGAAGTTGAGCAGGTGCGCGGCCACATGCTTGCCCAGGCCTGAAAAGACCAACACGAACGGGCTGCTGCTATAGGTGCCGCCACCGGCCTTGAGCTGCGCGACCAGATCATTCCACGGCGTGAGTGACAGGAGCACGACCATCGCGCCGACATAGAACATCAGCACTCGGATGATGATCTGATTGATGGCCTTGGGAAGGACCTTGCGTGGCTCCTCCGTCTCGGCGGCTGCGAAGCTGAGCATTTCCACCCCGCCGAAGGCGAACATGACGAAGGGAAATGCCATCACCAGTCCGGTGATACCGTTCGGCAGGAAGCCACCGTGCGACCAGAGATTGTTCACGGACTGATTCGCATCTTGTGTGGTGCACAGGAGGTAGATGCCCATCACAATCATCGCGACCACCGCCACGAGCTTGATCAGCGCGAACCAGAACTCGAACTCGCCAAATGCCTTCACGTTGATGAAGTTCACTGCGTTGATGAGCACAAAGCAGACCGCGGCCGTCACCCAGACCGGTATATCTGGCCACCAGAACTGGATGAACTTGCCAACGGCCGTCAGTTCGAGCATGCCCACCAGAACACACATGGCCACATAGTTCCAACCGGACAGAAAGCCGGCGAAGCGGCCCACGTAGCGGTTGGCAAAGTAGCTGAACGATCCAGCCGTGGGCTCCTCGGTCAGCATCTCGCCGAGAAACCGCATGATGAGGAAAACGATCAGCCCGCCAATGGCATATCCCAGGATCACACCGGGCCCGGCGAGTTCGATGATCCCTGCCGAGCCAAGGAAAAGGCCGGTGCCGATCGTTCCGCCCAAGGACAGAAGCTGAATGTGTCGGTTCTTCAGCTTGCGCTCAAGCTGCCCGGTAGAAGTGGATGCATGCATGATGGTCACCCTTGCCGAGTTCAGTTGGTCACGAAGAAGAGCTTGGCTTGGCTGCCGAAGTAGGTGACGGTAGTCCCTTTGGGCAACTCGATCACATCGCCGGCCCTTCCTTCGACGCGGGCGCCGTCTTTGGCCTCCACGCCGAATGTGCCCTCAAGCACCAGAATGACCTCGTCGTAGGTCAACGTCTTGGGCTCGGTCACGCCCTCGCAGCCACCAAAACCACATGGCAGGACGGCACCCTCGTCGTCGCGGATGGCCCAGGAAATGTCAGCAGCGCCCTGGGGTGCGCCGGCACGGGCCTGCGTTTCGATGGCGTTGGCTGGAATCAGTCGAACGGTCTTCACGGTCATGTCTCCTCGGAGGGATGTTGGATGGATGGAAGGGGGGGAGCGCCCCGGTTCATTCGCTATCGCTCGGCTCGGCCACGCCACATGTCCCACATCATCGTGAGGCCGACGCCGATGTCGCGCAGCGGGCGCGGGGGGATGTAGTCGGCGGTTCCCTGAGCCAGAAAGTCCGCGATCAGCGGGTTTTCGCGGCCGGCAGCCACATCCGCGATGAGCATGCCAGCGGCGGTATGGCGCACGATGCCAGAGCCGTTGCAGCAGGATGCGGCAAAGGCGTTCGCAGCAATCTGGCCGAAGGCAGGTGCGTGGTTGCGGGACACGGCCAGCCACCCCATCCAGAAGTGCTCGAGCCCCATGTCTCCCAATTGAGGAAAACGTCGGCGCAGCAACCCCAGGTTCATTGCCTTCGCCTTGGTCCGACGCTCCTCGGTGGTGCGCAGGGTTGGCGAGTACTCGAAACCTTGGCGAATCATCAGGCGCCGGTCACGTGTCAGTCGGAGAGTGGATCCAGCAATGCTTTCCGCTGGGGTGACGCCCCAGGTGTGGTCGGTGCCCAGCATCGCGACTTGCGATTCGGTGAGCGTGGGCGTGAGGCTGGCGAAAAGCAGGATGGGCATCTGGCGTTCGCGGTACACGCCAAACGATTGTGAATAGGCATTCACCGCCAGAATCAGCTTGCGCGCACGGATTCGCCCCAGGGCGGTTCGCACCAGAGGGGATGGGCCATCGAGGTCAACCTCAATGGCCGGCGAGTTCTCGAACAGCTGCACCTGCGCAGGCAGACTGTCCGCCAGGCCGCGTATGAGCGCTGCGGGGTTCAGGAGATAGGTGCCCGGCGTGTAGATGGCGGCGCGGTAGTAGTTCGTGCCGAGACGGTCCTGGAGCTTCTTCTGGTCAAGCCACTCGTATGGCTCCTTCCAGGTGTCAAGGTTGGCGGCGTAGTTCTTGAGTGTTTGCGCGGCCACCTCGTGCGTCACGGCGACGTGGTAGCGACCGGACTTCTCCCAGTCACATGCGATCGCGTGCTCTTTGACGAGACCATCAAGCTCATTCAGGGCGAAGTGGCCGATGCGAATGGCGCGTCGGCCTTGTTCGGTGGCCTCTGCGGACGTGCCGGGCGTGTGCGGCAGATCGATGGCAAAGCCTGAATTCCGTCCAGATGCGTTTTCGCCGACGACACCGGCTTCGATCAGCGCAATCGAGGCGGAGGGCTGCAGCCGCGCAAGCTGACGAGCCGCGGCGACGCCCGCATAGCCGGCCCCGACCACGACCCAGTCCACGTCGAGGTCGCCCTGCAGGGGAGCGCTCGGCAGCCGCGCGGGCAGAAGCGCGCTCCATCCATTGGTGCGGTCATCAGCGGGAAGGCGGTCGACGAGACGGGGCATGGCGGTTTCGTGTGTTCTGCGGGCGAGCGGTGGCGCCCTCTGGGGCCGGATTGTCGGGGGTGCATGAGAGATATGCAATATTTAATTATTGTTTATTGGTAATGGTTTCACCCGATCGGCATCTGTAGAAATGCGAATCGGGGCGTAACCGGGCGGACTTGGTCTAGAGTGCATGCCGCGGCGACCAGCGTCGCCATCTGGAATGAATGACATATGCAAGGAAACAAGAGCATGGACACGATGCCTCGCATCGTCAGCCGACCGGTTCACCGCCGACGCAGCCAGGCCGAGCGAAGCGAAACGACGCAGCGCAAGATCATCGATTCGGCCGTTCGGCTGCTTCAGAGGGTGGGTTTCCAGCAGACCAACCTGCAGGACATTGCACGCGGAGCCAAGATTTCTCTGGGGGCGTTACAGCACCAGTTTGGTAGTCGGCAGGTACTCATGGAGAAAGTCGTCGATGAGGTCATGGCGCCACTCGCGCCCGTCGGAGCGGCTTGGCCGGAGGATGCGTCCGGCCTCCCATTGGAAACGCGTGCTCGCGAGTTCGTTTGCCTTGCGTGGCAGCGGGTCTATGCGCCGCCCAGTTACGTGGCAACGTGGGGTTTGTTCTTCGGCTGCAAGACGACGCCCAGGCTGTTCAAGCGTATCGACGAGCACCGGCAAAGGGTTGATCCGATGTTCTTCGCACAGTTTGTGGACGTCTTCCCCGAGATCTCCCGCAACCACCCGCAGCCTGAGCGTTTCGCCGCGGTGGTGTTCGCTGCCCTCAGGGGGCTCGCCGTCATGCGCCTGTTCAAGATCGACGAGGTAGCCACAGAGCAAGAGCTCGAGGTCATTTCGCAGATCATCGTGAAGGCTGGCGAAGCGTGAGGCCGGCGCATGGCTGCCGGTTTCATACGCGTTGTCCATACGTGTTCGACCGGTGTGCCAATGAGGAGCCTATGCTGAGAGTGCGGGCGGGAGCGCCCCACAGTGTGGCCTGTCACCTTGATGAGTTGCCCGGAACCCGAAGCTGATGACGGCTATGTCGGGCGGGATCCGGACGCCGCTCGCGCGGCGCTTCAGTAAGACATGAGGTCCCGGGCGACGTGGACCGGCCCCTGATAGAACTTGCGCACAGCGTCGATGAAGAGTGAGTCCGGCTCGCCCCGTCCTGGAATGAGATGGGTAAGCACCACTTCCTTCACCCCGGCGGCTTGAGCAAGCCGCCCAACGTCTTCAGCCGTGGTGTGATCCTGGACCATGTGCTGATACAGCCCCTGCGCCAGGAGCGGGGGAAGTTCCTGCAGCTTCTTCTTGATGGAGGGCAGGTCCACTACCTCGTGAACGAGGAGGTCCGCTCCTCGTGCGAGTTCGAGCATGGCCTCGCACTTTCCCGTATCGCCACTGAAGACGACGACCTTGTCCGGTGTCTGGAAGCGGTACGCGTAGGATTTGTCTTCGCTCCGTGTGCCGCCTGCGGGATCTGGATGGAAGTGGCAATTCTCCACTGCGGTGACGGTAACCAGTTCATCCTTGAACACCGACCCTGAACGCTGGATGTCGTGGGCCTTGAACATCTCCTGCGGCTTGCGCAGACCCTTGGAGTCGGCCATTCGGATGCGAGCGTTCGGTGCGAAGTACTGGAGGAACCCATCGAGCATGGATTCCGTGCCGGCCGGCCCCCACACGTGGATGTCCGCACGGCGGCCTGTGCTCCAGGCCAGCCCCATGATCGTGCCCCAATCGGCATTGTGATCGTCGTGATTGTGTGTGATGAAGATGTGGTCGATCTTGCGCACGTCGAGTCCGGCGGCCAGCAACTGGCGTCCGACTCCATTGCCCGCATCCACCAGATAGACCCGGTCCTTGACCACCACCGCGTTGGCGGGCTGGCTTCGTTCCAGAGAAAGCAGCGGGCCGCCGACGGTGCCCAGCGTGATGATGCGGGTCTGCGCCGCTGCGAGTGCCGCGTGCAAGCTGAGTGCCAGCGTGGCCAGCCCAACGGCGATTTCCCGAAATTTCATGGTCTTGTCTCCAGGGTTGTGAATCAGATTGAGTGGGAAGAGCCTGCGCCGGCCGTCGCAACTGGTGCGGCGCAGCGGGTTCGCGCTGCAAGGGGCTTACTTTTGAAGGGGGACTATCGCGAGTGACGAGATGGCATTTGCGATGACACGGGAGCTCTGTGCGTCGTAGAGCGTCGCGTGGGCGAACGTGACTTTCCGGCCAACCTTGTCCACGCCCGCCACCGCCAGGAAGTCGCCTTCCTGTCCGGCCGTCTGCATATTGACGGTCAGGCTGATAGTGGAGCAGGTGAACCCCGGCTCCAACCGCGCCAGGACCGTCATGGCCATGGCGAGATCAAGCATGCTCGCGAGCGTGCCTCCTCCCACAACGCCGTTACCTTGCGTCGCGGCGCGAGGTGCTGTGAACCGCAACACCAGCTCATCTCCTCGTACCTCGACTAGCTGCGCCGAAAGATTCGCTAAGGCCGGGTTGACGTCGAGTGGCACATGGCGTTGACCGCTGGCCACGGCCTTGGCCACATAGGCCCGGGTGGGGTTGTCTTCCTGCAGCACGAATGACGACGAAAGCGATTCCATCGGTCAAGCACCCAGCAACGTGCTACGAGCGTAGTCCGCCGTAGCCACCTCGTAGCCGAGGTCCTCAATGATCCTGGCGGCCTTGGCGACAAGTTCGGCGTTGTCGCGCGCAAGCTTTCCGGGCGACACATACAGGTTGTCCTCGAGGCCGACCCGCACATGACCACCGAGGATGGATGCGGTCGCCACCATCGGGAATTGTTCCGGTCCGATGCCGAAGGCACTCCAATTCGCTCCGGCGGGAAGCAGACGTTGCATCTCGGCGACGACGGTCGGCGTCGCCGGTGCGCCCCAGGGAACTGAAAGGCACAGCTGGAAATAGGCGCTGCGGGGAATCGCCCCCATGCCGATCAAGTGGCTGGCAAGGCGCGCGTGGCCGAGGTCGAAGATCTCCAACTCCATCGTGACTCCAGCCTTCGCGATCTCCGCTGCCATCTCGCGCAGGTGCTGCGCGGTATTCACAAAGGCCGCCTCACCGAAATTCATTGTGGCGACATCGAGACTGCAGATGTCGGGCTTGAGCTTCACCACGTGCGCCACGCGTTCTTGCGGGGTCATCAGCTCTGCGTCTTGGATGGCTGCAATCCGGAATGGCGGATCCGTGGGGATCGTCAGCAACGTGCCAGGCCCTGTGGTCAGGTTGATCAGGACGCCACAGCGCGAATCGCGGATGCGATGAACCACCTCCTCGTAGTAGGCGAACTGCGTCGAGGATTTGCCGGTCTGCGGATCGCGCACGTGGATATGCACGATGGAGGCGCCGGCACGGGCGGCGTCAATGGCTTGCTCTGCAATCTCGCGTGGAGTCACGGGTACTGCGGGATTTCTGGGGCGTGTGTCTCCAGCTCCCGTCAAGGCGCAGGAGATGATGACGGGAGGGCGTTTGCTCATGGTGTTTTCCGTTCAAGGGATGGAGGAAGCCGGGCGCAGGGCACCGCACGGCACGACCGTTTGTTTGAGATGTAGTCGATACGTATCGTATCGTTATTTATATTAATGCGTCGGCACTGGGCCGGTCAACGGTTGGATCGCCAAGATCTTGCTTAAGAGGCTAGGGGTTAGTACTGACGAATGAAGATTAAATCGAGACGTATAGTTTCGCAAATCTATTCACCTCATCACGGAGTCAAAGTGAAACTCGGAAGATTTGTGGTTCAAGGTCTTGATGGCCCCGTCCAGCGCATTTGCATGGTTCTGCCGGAGCAATCGCGTGTTATCGATTTGCGTGCGGCCGAGGCTTTGCGCCAGCAGGCCCGCGGCGCGAGCCGCGAGGCGGCTCTGCGCTACGCCTCGGTCGTATTCCCGGAAAGCATGTCGGCTGCCATCGCCTTGGGGCAGGAATTCCTCGATACGGCGGCGGAGGCTGCGCAAAAGTACGGGGACGAGGCTTCGCTGCCGTTCGACGGCCTGAAGTGGGCTTCCGCCTGTGATCCGTCGATCGTGCGCGACGGACTCACCTTCGTGAAACACATCCGGCAGTTCCACGAGCGTATGAAACTCACGCCTGCGCCTGCCCTGCTGCAGGTGCCTGGCTACTTCAAAGGTTCGCCGTGGACCGTGATCGGACACGAAGCCGAAGTGCCGTGGCCCTCCCGTTGCGACAAGATGGACTACGAACTGGAGATCGGCTGGGTGATCGGCCGCAGCGCCCACAACATCACGCCAGAGACCGCTCGTTCGCACCTTTTCGGCGTGACCATCTTCAATGACTTCTCGGCACGCGATCTGCAGGCCAATGAGTTCGCCATCGGCATGGGGCCCACCAAGAGCAAGGACTTTGCCTACGGCATCGGGCCGTGGATTACCACGATCGACGAGTTCTCCCGTCTCGACAACATTCGCATGTCCGTACGTGTTAACGGCGAGACTTGGGGGGAGGGCGACAGCTCGGAGCTGCTCTGGAGCGTCGAAGAACTGATCGCCTACGTCTCGCTGGGCGATCACGTGCAGCCGGGTGACGTCATCGGCTCGGGCACGATGGGCAACGGTTCGGCCCTGGAGCTGGGGCGCAGCCTCAATCCGGGTGATGTGGTGGAACTGGAGGTCGCCGGTGTCGGGGTCTTGCGCAACCGCATGGCGCAGCGCGAGCAGGGCACTTGGTGGCCGGAGCCGCGCAAGCCGTTCATGTGAGTGCCGCACAAATGAAATTCTCCCTGGGCACCTTTTCGCGGGATGGCGGATCGCGCTTTGCCGCTATCTGCTTCGAGGACCGTGTGCTACCTCTCAAGGAGGTGCATGCCGATGCGCAGCGTTGTGGGGCCGCCTGGTCTGCAGGGGCGTCTGTGCTCGACCTGCTGCAGGACTGGTCCAGGAACCTGGTGGTTTTGCGCGCCCTGGCGCAACAAGTGTCGGGGCTGCACCCGTCTGCCGTGGCCATGTCCACTTTGCGAGTGCATGCCCCTGTCGACCTGCCACGGCAGGTGCTCTGCACGGGGGCCAACTATCGCAAGCATGTCGTGGACCTCACGCTGGACATGGGCGTCGGTCCGCCGGGGCTCGAAGGAGAAGCGTTGCGCAAATGGGCCGAGGACATGATGGACGAACGGCTGGCCAACGGTGAGCCCTACGTGTTCCCGAAACTGCCGTCGGCCATCACTGGCGCCTTCGATCCGGTCGTGCTTCCCGCAACCACGCACAAGCCGGACTGGGAACTCGAACTCGCGGTGATCATCGGCCGGCGAGCCCGCAATGTGCGGCGCGAGGACGCGCTTGACCATGTCGCTGGCTACTCGGTGGTGAACGACATCTCGGCGCGTGACCTCATTGCACGCACCGACTACAAAATGCTAGGTACGGATTGGCTGAGGTCCAAGTCACCGCCCACCTTCATGCCCTTCGGTCCGACCTTGGTGCCCGCGTGCTTCGTGCCGGACCCGCAAAGGCTGCGCATGACGCTCAAGCTGAACGGGCAGACCATGCAGGACGAATCCACGGCGGACATGCTATTCGACGTCGCGCGACAGATCGAATACATCAGCTCGCATGTCGAGCTGTGGCCCGGCGACCTCATCGCCACGGGGTCGCCTGCGGGGAATGGCACGCACTACAACCGATTCCTGCGCGGCGGCGATGTGATGGATTCGGAAATCCAAGGACTGGGCAGACAGCACAACGCCTGCACGGTGGAATCGGCTGGCCGATGAAACATGGCCGTGCGAAGGCGGGCGAGGAGATATGACATGACACAGACAAACAAGATTCTCGTGGTGGGCAGCGGCATCGGCGGCGCGACGGTGGCCTATGCGTTGCGGCGTGCGGGGCTGGAGGTGCACTGCATCGACAGCAAATCCGCAACGCCAACGGCCGGCGCGGGCATCTGCCTGCTGCACAACACCATGCGAGCTCTGGCCACGATCGGGCTCGCCGAGCAATGCCTCGACAGCGGCATTGCGTTCCAGGTGTTCAAGCAGCATGACTTCACGGGCCGTCTGGTGGCTTCGAACCCGGCGCCCCCGGGATGCGGCATGCGAAGGCCAGAACTGGCACGCATCCTCGAGGGGGCGGCGGCATCCGCCGGGGCGCTGCTCGAGAAGGGGCTGACCGTCAGCGACCTCATTGATCGCGGTGACAAGGTGGAGGTCACCCTGTCCGACGGTCGGCAGCAGGAATATGACCTGGTGGTGGCTGCGGATGGCGCCTATTCCAAACTCCGCGACCGTGTATTCGGAACCGAGCACAAGGTGCGCTTCGCTGGCCAGAGTGCGTGGCGCTTCAATGCGCCGCGACCCGCCGAAGTGGATGGTTTCTGCCTGTACCGCTCGGCAGACGGCAAACGTACCGTCGGCGCGATTCCCACTTCGCGGGACACTTGCTATCTGTTCTTCCTGGAAAACAGCGCGGAGCACCTGCATATGCCGGAGAGCGAGCTCCACGTCTTGCTGCGTGAGCGGCTGGCAGGCTTCAGCGCTCCTGTGATCCAGGATTCACTCGCGTTGGTGTCTGGGCCCGCTCAGGTCCTGTTCCGGCCCTTTGATATCACGCTGGTGCCATCGCCGTGGCACAGGAGTCGCGTCGTGCTCCTGGGCGACGCAGCGCATTCGCCCACGCCCCAGATGACTTCGGGCGGTGGTATGGCGATCGAGGACGCTGTGGTGCTGGCTGAATGTGTCGCCGCCTGCGACAGCATTCCGCAAGCGCTGCAGGCGTACTCGCAACGACGCTTCGAGCGTGTCAAGGTGGTTTATGACGCCTCGCTGCAACTGTGCAACTACGAGCGTGATCCTGTGCCCAGTCCTCAGCAGACCGCCGCCTTGCTCCTGAAAACCTACCAGTACCTTGGCCAGCCGATGTGAGCATCCGGCCACCACCATCTCAACAGGAACCAACCACAGTGAATACAGAAACCATCGTCGACGGGATGCGGGAGAAGGCGCACCCACAATTGCGCCCCGTACGTCGCATCGTCACGGGCGAGAACGCGCAGGGCAAATCGATCTTCATCTCGGACGGGCCAACGCCGAACCACACCAGTGATCCTGGCTCGCCACCGGCCCATGTGGTCTGGGCCACCGGGGAGTCAGCCGCACCGGGCACCGATCCGGCGCCCGCCGGGCACGCGTTCGGATTCCATTCGAAGGGAGGATCCCTCCTGCGCATCGTGGATTTTCCGCCCGACGCCAGCTACGACACGTCGGCGCTGGCGCGCTTCCTGGACGATCACGGTGTTCGCGATCCCGGGAACGCACGGCACTTCTGGTTTCACAAGACGGCATCCCTGGACTACGCAATCGTGCTGGAGGGGGAGATCTATGCGCTCATGGATAACGGCGAGGCGCTCATGCGGTCGGGCGACGTCCTGATTCAGCGTGCCACCAACCATAGCTGGTCAAATCGTTCCAGCAAGCCATGCCGCATGGCCTTCGTTCTGCTGGATCTCGAGCCCGACGGGGAGGCTTGAGGCGATCCATGACGGCGTCATGCAACGTGAGTGCTACATCCGTCGGTCGCCGACAGCGCGGTTGTGTAGCGTCGGCCTGGTGAGTCCCGGATAATTAGCTTGTCATTGCAGATTGCACAGTACCTTGCCTACCAAGACTTCTTCCAAGGGAACAGCGGCAAAGCCCGGCGCACGTTCCTCCCCCCGTTCATCCGCTCGCCCCGCCACTGCGGGGGTCGGCGCGCCGCCTCCTCGCTCTCCTGGGCGAGTGCGCAGCGATGCTTCGCGCGTTGCCATCCTGGATGCGACGCTCAAGCTTCTGGGTACGACGCCGCTGCAGCAAATCTCCATCGAGTCGATCGCACGTGAGGCAGGCGTCGGCAAGGCCACGATCTATCGCTGGTGGAGTTCGAAGGCCGCGGTGGTCATCGAGGCGTTTCTGCACACGCACCTGAGCCACACGCCCATGCCAAGGGTCGGTAGCCCGAGCGAGGCACTGATCCGCCACATCCATCTGCTGATCGATGAGTACAACGGCTGGTCGGGGCGGGTCGTCGCCCAGGTCCTGGCCGAAGGGCAAGGCGATCCGGATGTGTTGCGCGAGTTCCGCGAGCGCTTCTGGTACGGCCGGCGCGCGGTCGTGCGGGAAGTACTCGAAGATGCGCGCCGCCGCGGTGAAATCCGAAGCGACATGGATGCGGAACTGCAGATGGACATGCTCTACGCGCCCATCTACTTTCGGCTTCTGGTGGGGCACCTCCCCTTGGACAAGAACTTCGCAGACACGCATTGTGCTGCAGTCATGCAGGTGCTGGCACCGCCGGAAACGGGGACTGTTGCGCCGCCGGCGCAGCGGCGCAAGTCTGCCTGATCCGCGCCGGGAGTGTGGTGTTCAACCTCGCGGCAAGACAGAGGTCTCGACCAGTTGTTCGTACGTGGTGTCTGCACCAGGAAGACCTGCCTTTCGGCGCTGCGTGATCAGCAGCTCTACGCCAACGCGATCCGGGCATAGCGACACCGGGGTCGTGGACAGCATGGCTTCCACAGCCGGCGCAGGGAAGCCCTCGCGCGCCAGCGCCTGTCGCGCGGCGTCGGGGTCGGCGCCCATGTGCTGGCGCGCGCGGTCCAATTCGGCCAGCCAGCTCGACAGGGCCGGTCGAAGCCGATGCAATTGGCGCGCGCTGACGACCAAGCCTTGTCCCGGGAATTCAGGATACAGCGCTTGCACACTGGCGAGGCGACTCAGGCCCGCCTCGAATGCCATGACGTCGAAAGGTGGTCCTAGCAAGGTGGCGTCGCCGCGACCAGCGACCAGCGCATCGAAGCGTTCCTTGACTCCACCCACCATTTCCAGCGCATAGGCGTCGGAGGTGATATCTCGTTCGGCAAGCATGGCGCGCAGCGCCACCACAAAGCCGTTGCGCGGCGCATCCACAAGCAGTGTGGCTCCGCGCAGGTCCTCCAGCGCGGCCAGGTCCCTCCGCCCCACGAGCGTCAGCGGGGTCGTGCGCTCCAACTGGGCGATCACTCGAAGATCCTGTGGTCCCGCGCGTAAGTTCCAATCCATCACGTTGTCGATTGCGGTGACGACCGCATCCACCTGGCCCGACGCAAGGGCCTCGAACTGCGCCTCTGACGAGGGGTTGCGCTGCGCGTGTAGCTCGATAGACGAAGTCAGAGCCCACGCTTCGGCAGCGACGGCCAGGGGGGAGGGAACGAACCAGTGCAGGTGAAGCGTGTGCATGAGTCTCAGTCTCTGTGTGGGTTCTCGACGATGTCGATCGCGGCAAGAATCCATCCCTGTGCGTCGATCTCCAGTTCGACCGGCGTCAGCGAACTGCCCAGACAAGGGCCGAGGGTGCAGCGACCCGATGCAATATCGAACTCTGCAGCGTGTCCGCTGCATACGATGCGATTCGCGTCGAGATTCAGATAGCCGTCGCGCCGCCACGCCATGGGGCTGCCAGGCCAGTGCGGGCAGTCATTCCGATAGCCGTACACCGTGCCTTCGTGTCTCACCAGGAACATGCTGTCTTGGCCGGGACGATCCCCCGCGAAGCCTTGGGCCGAGCCATCCTTCAGTTCATCGACGCGGCAGAGTCGCCGTAAGGCCATGGCTATTCGGCCTTGGGCGGCGGACCGCCCGGAGCCCACTTCTCCCGCCAATCGAACAGGAAGATCTGCGACATGTCGGTTTCGGCCGCCACCTCGCGTGGCACCCATCGGTCATCGTGAAGATCCATGTCGGCGTCGTACTCGATGTGGCAACCCAACGGGGAGTTGAAGTACCAGAACCAGTTGGAGCCAAAACGATGTCGACCCGGCCCCCAATACGACTGATAGCCCTTGTTCGCCAGATTCCATCCTGCCGTCATCAACTCGCTCGGACCACCCATGTGGAAGGTGAAATGTTCGCAACCCTGCATGTGCGGCGGCGTCTTGATCATGAAAAGGGTGTGATGCTCGATCGTGCCAGCGGGCCGAAGAAAGGGGCCCATGCCGATGAAGCGATCGCTGACTCGAAAGCCCAGGCGCTGCGTGTAGAAGGCTTCCGCCCGTTCGAGATCGGGAACGAAGTAGACGACGTGGGACAAGGTGCGCGGCCGCGGTTGCTCGCCGGACCCCGACGATGGCGAGACGGGCGTGTTGACCGGCCGATTCGGATCGCCTGGTGCGTTAACTCGCTCCGCGGGCAGATTGACAGGCTGTCGTCTGGACACCTTGAAACCCAGGACAAAGCCGACTTCATCGGTGCATTCGAGGGAGTCATCAGGCAGTTGCTTCACCTCGCGATCGCGACCGAGTTCTTCGGCGATCGCGCGAAGCGTGTCTGCGTCGGCGACGCCGTACACAGTCTTTCGCAGCATGTTCGCCGTTTCCAGCGTCTTAGGAGGAAGAGTGGGATCGTCCGCCGCCTTGATGACGACGGCCGTGCCGTCCAGGGCCTCGAAACGCCCCTGCCCGCGTGGCAGGAGACCGTAGTCGGCAAGGAATTGTTCGGCGGCGACGACGTCGGGAACGCCGAATACAAGCTCGTCGGGTCCGATGATGTTCATGAGGTCAACTTTCTTTGATGAATGCAATGGAGATGGCGCTCAGTTGGTGGCGGTTTCGGTGGTGGTCGCCACCTTACGCACCGTTCCTCGACCTGCCTGCATGAAGCAGAGCGCGCTGATCGTCGCCGCGACGGCAACTGCCCAGCCGATGCTGGTGTAGCCCAGGTTCTGGGCGACGACACCGCCGACGATCGGCCCCATGGCCGAGCCGGTCATCGTGATGACGGGGGTTGCTGCGACCGCTCGCGTGGAGGCGTCGTTGCGAGCGAGGAAAGCGAACACGAAAGTGTGGGTGAAGATCATCACTGCCGGGAAAACCGCGGCTGCAAAGGCGTAGGGGCCAAACTGCGACGACTGGGTGAGCGTCAGGCCCAGAATGACTTGCAGTAGGGGGCCCGCAACCATCACTGCCTGCGCGGACAGCTTGCGCTCAAGTACCGCGGCGAGAACGCCCGGCAACAGGTTCACGATGCCAACGGCTAGCAACACCCCCATCACCAACTGCTTGTTGAAGCCGTGCGCGTCGCCGATGCGTTCCATGTAGCTGAGCATCATCGAGTGGCTCAGCGTCATGAGGCTGGTGCCGACCATGGCGAACCAGACGCCGCGCGCGAGCGGCGCTTGCGGCACCTGCGCGATCTGCATGTCGACCCGGGAAAGTGCGCTTGCCCGCGCAGGAAATCCGATCACCGCGGCCAGAGCTGCCACGAGCATGATCGATCCCAGGACGATGAACAGCATGGACCCACCCTTGATGCTCACGAGCTGCGGCACTCCGCCGAGGAAGCCGAACGACAGAACGCTCAGCGCGGTGAATGCGATGGCGATCAGCCGGTGAGGATTGGCGCTCGCGCCGATGGTCGAATGGGTGATCGAAAGAGCGCATCCGACGCCCAGGCCGCCGATGACGTGCAACAGCGCCATCGTTCCATAGTCCTTCGTCGTGGATAGGGCGAAAAAGGCCGCTGCGGCCACACCAAAGGCCGCCGGGACCACCATCGGTCCCCGGATGCGATTGACGCGCGGCGAGACAAGAAGGCTGCAGGCGACGACCGCTGCCAGGAAGAGTGTGACCAGCGATCCTGCGCGCTGCGGTTCGAAACCAAACTGCCCGATCAGGACGATACCCACCCAGACCGGCAGCGCGACGATGTCGATCATGCCTGCGCAGTGGCCCAACACGAGAGAGGTGCGGCCTTTCAGGCCATCAATCGATCTGTCCATGGTGTCTCCAGGAAAAGAAGTTCTACTTTTAAATACGATACGACTAGTCTCGCTATGTGTGAATGGTAGATCGATCATCGGGTGCCGATATGGGGGCAAACCCGAACGATAGTGACGGATGTTTCCCATTGCCCTGGGGACAAGGCAAATGCAATCAGGGCGGGTTTTCCCTCGCTTCTCGCGATTAAATCACGCTTATACAATACGACCCGTATCGCAATGAATTTGGCGCCGTGCTCTTGTCGAGGAGCGCCCAGAAGCCTTGCTCGCTTTGGATATGAACCCCACCGAAAGGAATGCTGTGGCTCGCCACCTTCTCAAGAACCCGGATCTGTTCCGCGAAGCCGCGCTGATCGACGGGAAATGGATCACCGAGACAGCCCACGGCTACTCGGAGCTGCGCAACCCCGCCACGAACGACATCCTTGCAAAGCTGCCGCGCTGCAAGGAAGAGGAGGCCACACGCGCCGTCGTGGCCGCAGACAAGGCTTTTCGCGCGTGGCGTCAGACCACGGCCAAGCACCGCTCGCAGGTGTTGAGCCGCTGGTGGTCCCTGATCGTCGAGAACAAGGAAGACCTTGCAACGCTGATCACGCTGGAAGAGGGGAAGCCGCTGAACGAAGCGCGTGGCGAGATCGACTACGCCGCAGGCTTTGTGCAGTGGTTTGCCGAGGAGGCCAAGCGTGTACGCGGCGATGTGATCCCGGCGCCTCGGGAGACGCAGCGCATCGTCACGCTCAAGCAGCCGATTGGCGTGTGCGCGGCCATCACGCCGTGGAACTTCCCGGCCGCCATGATCACGCGCAAGGCCGGCCCGGCACTGGCAGCCGGTTGTTCGATGGTGGTGAAACCGGCGAGTCAGACGCCGCTCACTGCGCTGGCCCTCGGCGAACTCGCGCTGCAGGCGGGTGTTCCCGCCGGGGTCTTCAATGTCGTGACGGGCGGCGACACGCGAGCCATTGGGGGCGTGTTGACCTCTCATCCCCTGGTGCGCAAGGTCACCTTCACTGGGTCAACCGAAGTCGGCCGGGTTCTGCTGCAACAGTCTGCCTCGACGATCAAGAAATGCTCCATGGAGCTGGGAGGCAACGCGCCCTGCATTGTGTTCGATGACGCCGACATCGATACCGCGGTGGAGGGCATCCTCGTCGCGAAGTTTCGCAATACCGGACAGTCGTGCATCGCCGCCAACCGCGTGATGGTCCAGGCCGGCGTCTACGATGCACTCGCCGCGCGGCTGGCGCAGCGTGTGGAGCAACTCAAGGTCGGCAACGGGCTGGAGCCCGGTGTGCAGATCGGCCCGATGATCGACGCCGGCGCGGTGAGCAAAGTCGAGGAGCACGTCGACAACGCCGTGGCCGGCGGTGCGCGCGTACTGACCGGCGGCCGGCGCCACGCGCTCGGCGGTTGCTTTTATGAACCCACCGTGCTGGCGGATGTTGCGGCCGGCATGGCCGTGGCGGTGGAAGAGACCTTCGGCCCTGTGATGCCGCTCGTGCGCTTCGATAGCGACGAGGATGCCATCGCGATGGCCAACGATACCGAGTTCGGGCTCGCTTCCTACCTGTTCAGCAAGGACGCAGCGCGCATTTGGCGCGTGGCTGAAGCGATCGAGTCGGGCATGGTCGGCATCAACACGGGCCTGATCTCCAACGAGCTTGCCCCTTTCGGCGGCATCAAGCAAAGCGGCCTAGGCCGGGAAGGCTCGCACTACGGCATCGAGGAGTTCCTCGAACTGAAGTACCTGTGCTGGGACGGCCTTCATCCTTCCTTCGCCTGACAGACCACGGAGAGAAAACTCATGAGTACCCATCCAGACAGTCCAGTATTCGTTTCCGGCGAGGTCTCCCGCCAGGTGTTCACCTGGAGCGAAGCCATCGAGTCTCTGCGTGCTTCCTACCGGCTGCCCGAGCAGGCGGGTGCGACGCCGCCTCGAACCGTTGCCACCGTGGGCAAGGCGTGGCTGCGTACGCTGCCGGCCTTTCCGCCATCTGGGCGTTACTTCGGAGCCAAGTTGATGGCCGCGGGTGTTCAGGGCGTTGCCGCGGGCATCGAGTACGTGATCGTGCTGTTCGACCGGGAGACGAGCCGCATCGCGGCTTTCCTGGACGCCAATGCCATCACGGCCTTCCGAACGGCGGCGACGTCAGCCCTCGCGCTCGACGGATTGGCGCCTGCCACGCCAGCCCGCCTCGCGGTGCTTGGCAGCGGCTTGGAGGCCTCTCATCATGCGAGGGCCTTCGCGGCAGTCCGTGCCTTGAGCGAAGTGGTGGTGTACAGCCCGACGCCGGAACGCCGGGAGGCCTTTGCGCAAGCCCTGACGCGCGACCTGGGCGTGCCTGCGCGCGCGGCGGCTAGCGCAGAAGCGGCCGTGGACGGCGCCGACGTCGTGCTGGCGGCTGCGCGCTCCCAAGGGGAGAAGCCGATCCTGTTCGGTTCCTGGCTCAAGCCTCGGGCGACGGTCGTCTCCATCGGCTCGACCATTCCCCAGCAGCGGGAGATCGACGCCAGCGTCGTCGAACGCAGTGACCTGATCATCTGCGACAGCCTGGAAGAAGTGCTGACTGAAACCGGCGACATGATGGCCGCGAAGGCGGCCGGCCTGTCGTTCCACGACAAATCCTTCAGCTTGAATGACCTGGTGAGCGGCGCTTGTAACGAGCGCGTGCGTTCGGCCGACATCCGCATGTTCAAGTCGGTGGGAGGAGGGCTCCAGGACATCGTCGTCGCCGAACTCATCGTGCGCAAGGCGCTGGAGGCCGGCCTGGCCACATCGCTTCCCATCCAGTTCGAATCCAAGCGCTGACGCGCAAACCTGACACAACCAAGGAGTACCTGATGGCCCGATACCAACGCAATGAAGCACGCGAATGGGCGCGTGAGCACATGAACGGCGTCGCGAACGTGACGATCCCGACGATGACGTCCGACTTCAAGCGCATCAATACGAAGGCAGCGCGGCACGACGTCGAAACCGCGATCGGGCATGGCTTCGTCGGAACGCTCGCGTGCTCTGAGCACGCCATCACCCTTGCGCAATACGCCGAGTTCACGAGAGCCATGGTGGAGCAGGCGGCCGGGCGCATCATGGTGATCCACCATGCCATCTTCAATTCGCTCGAAGAAAACATCGAGGCGGTGAAGCTGGCCGAGGAGGCCGGCGCGGACCTCGTGCTGCTGGGCTATCCGCCCTTCTTCCATCCGAAGTCGCTCGACGACGTCTACGCCTACACCAAGGCGTTTTGTGACTCGACCCGGCTGGGGGTGATCCTGTTTCCAGTCCCGGCCTGGGGCTTTGGCAGCCTGCATCCGGCGGACATTCCGCTCCCATTGCTGCGCCGGCTCGTGGACGACTGCCCGAACGTGGTGTCGATCAAGGCGGAAGGCGGCATGCCGCACATCATGTCGGCCATCGAGGTGCATCGCGAATTCCACAAGGAGGTCGTGATTTCCTCGCCGCTGGAATACGAGTTCGTGCCCCTGGCGCAGGTGATCCCCATCCCCTTCTGCGGCACCAACTACTCGGCCTACTATGGACCGTGGCTGCCTCGCGTTCACAAGCTGATCCAGGCCGGGAAATACGACGAGGCCACCCAGGCCTGGTACAAGGTCGATCCGGCGCGAAAGGCCTTCGGCAGTGTGCCGATGGCGATGAGCGGGCTTATCAACCGGACCATCTGGAAATACCAGGCTTGGCTTCAGGGCTACAACGGCGGCCCCATCCCGCAGCCGACGCCGCGAATGCATGGGCGCGACATGGCTGTCCTTCGACGCGGACTGGAGGCCGCCGGCCTGGCGCCCACTTCGGATCCAGACGAGGCCTTCTTCATCGGAAGAAATCCGGAATGAAGATCCTGCACGAAGCCCGCTTGCAGGCCACGGGGCCGGCGCTATCGCATTCGCGTCGCCGACTGCTTGCGGCCATGGCTTCACTGCCAACCCTTGCGCTGGCTCAGGGTCGGGATGCCTATCCGTCGCGCCCGATCCGGCTGGTCGTGCCCGTGCCGCCGGGCGGACCTGCCGATCTGGCGGCGCGCGCGATCGCCGAGCGCCTTCGCGAGCAACTGGGCCAGCCGGTTGTCGTGGACAACCGCGCCGGCGCATCGGGTGCCCTCGGCACGGCCAACGTGCTGCAAGCGGCCGCGGACGGCTATACCTTGTTGCTCTCGCTGCCATCCGCGCAGATCACAGCGCCGTTGATGGCAGAGAAGCCGCCCTACGATGGCGCCAAAGACTTCACTGCGATCGGCCAGTTCCTTCGGACGAGTGCGGTTCTGCTGGTGAACAAGTCGGTGCCGGTCCGTGACTTCCAGGGACTGGTGAGTTACGTCAAGGCACGGCCGGGCCAGTTGAACTACAGCTCCACGGGAATCGGGAGCAATCCGCACCTCGTGATGGAACTGGTCAAGTTGCGAACTGGCATGGACATCGTCCATGTTCCCTACAAAGGCGGGGCAGCGATGTTGCAAGCCGCCGTTGGGAACGAGGTGCAAGCACTCTTCGGAGAGATCAGTACTTCGATGCCGTGGATCCAGTCCGGCCGCCTCACACCGCTTGGCATCGTTTCCAGCAAGCGATCGTCTTTGCTGCCCGATGTGCCATCACTGGTCGAGGACAGGGTGCTCGAGGCGCCGGCCGACTTCTGGATGGGACTTGCAGGGCCGCCACACATGCCGCCTGGTCTCGTGCAGCAGCTGAGCCAAGCTTTGGCCAAGGCCGTTGAACATCCCGAGATGAAGCAATTTTTTGCGAAGACGGTCACCGAACCGGCCTTCTCCGACCCCCCCGCGTTCCAGGCGTTGTGGCGGTCGGAACAGGGCCGCTGGGCTGAAGTCATACGAGTTCGACATATCCGGGCTGAGTAGCGCGAAGAACGGCAGCAAGGGCCGAGGCGCAACCTTGTCGTACAGGCCCGCACATTTCAACCGGCGGCCGTCCAAGCCAGAGGCAGGGGCGCCAGTGGAGACGATAGTGATAGCAATTTCAAGAAGGCATGCGCTCGGCGCTGGAGCTTCCCTGCTGATGTCCGGGCTGGCCAGGAGTGCATTTGCCCAAGACTACCCCTCGAAGCCCATTCGGATCATCGTGGCCAATCCTCCGGGATCCGGACTGGACGCGGATACGCGGTTCTGGGCTGCAGGCTTGACCAGCGTCCTGGGTCAATCGGTCATTGTCGACAACCGGCCCGGTGGCGCTACGACGATCGGCACCGCGTTGGCCGCAAAGGCACCTGCTGACGGGTACACACTGCTCATGGGAATTCCAAGTTCGCTTTGCTACATGTCGGAGCTGTACACGCATCTTCCCTACAAGCCGACGGACTTCGAAGCGATCAGCCAGCTCACCGCGCTGCGCAGCGTACTCGTGGCGCACCCGAGCCTGCCCGCTTCCAATGCGACCGAGCTGGTTGCATTGGCGAAGGCGAAGCCCGGCAGCATCAATGCGGGGACTGTAGGGGTGGGCACCTTCCAGCACTTGCTGGGTGAATGGTTCGGTGCGATCACAGGCACCAGCTACAAGTTCGTCCCCTACAACACGACCAGCCCCTATGTGGCCTTGTTGGGCGGCGAAACGCAGGTGATGTTCGACGGACTTCCTGCCTCCATGAGCAACATTCGAGCCGGAAAACTGAAGGCCTTGGCCGTCACCGGAAAAGGGCGGCACCCACTTCTCCCGAATGTTCCGACCTTCGAAGAACTCGGCTTCGCCGACTACGACGCGTCAACCTGGTTCGGTCTTCTCGCCCCTGCAGGGACACCAAAACCCATCCTTGAGAAGCTGGCCGCTGCGTGCACCGCCGTGGCACATCGGCAGGATGCGGCACAGCGCTATCACGAGTACGGCGGTGAGCCCGTTGGGAGCACGCCGGCCGAGTTCTCGGCATACATCAAAGCCGAGCGTGCGAAATGGATCCCTGTCGTGAAGCGATCCGGCATCAAGCTGGAGCTGACTTCCTGACCCCATGCCGCCAGCAGTCGCCCGAGAAAGATCCGACGGGGCCAGTCCAAACACCATAACGAGCAGCAGCAACGATCATGAAAAAAGTTTTCGCTTCCCAGGCCGATCTTCAGGAGAAGCCTGTCAGTTTTACCAAGCTCTCCGACAACGCCTACGCCTACACGGCCGAGGGCGATCCGAACACCGGCGTGATCATTGGCGACGACGCGGTCATGGTCATCGACACGCAAGCCACGCCGGTGATGGCGCAGGACGTGATACGCCGCATCCGAGAAGTGACCGATAAGCCTATCAAGTACGTGGTACTCAGCCACTACCACGCGGTACGTGTGCTTGGCGCCTCGGGCTACAAGCCAGATCACATCATCGCCAGCCGCGACACCTACGACCTGATCGTGGAGCGTGGCGAGCAGGACAAGGCCAGCGAGATCGGCCGCTTCCCGCGCCTTTTCCAGGCGGTGGAGTCTGTGCCGCCGGGCCTGACCTGGCCCACCATGACCTTCGAGGGAAAAATGTCCATCTGGCTGGGCAAGCTCGAAGTGCAGCTCATCCAACTGGGCCGCGGGCACACCAAGGGCGACACCGTGGCCTGGCTACCGCAGCAGAAGATCCTCTTCTCCGGCGACCTGGTGGAGTTCGACGCCACGCCCTATGCTGGCGACGCCTACTTCCAGGATTGGCCCCGCACGCTCGACAAGCTCGCTTCGCTCGAACCGCGTGCGCTCGTGCCCGGTCGTGGCGCCGCCCTCACGTCTCCGCAAGCGGTTGCGCAGGGGCTGGCAGGGACCCGTGCATTCGTCGAGGATGTCTGGAATGCCGTGAAGGAAGGCGTGGCAGGCGGCAAGGAGCTGAACGCTGTTTACAGGGAAACGTACGCACGCCTGAAGCCCAAGTATGGACAGTGGGTGATCTTCGACCACTGCATGCCATTCGACGTTACCCGCTGCTATGACGAAGCGACGCTCCATCCCGACCCGCGCATCTGGACGGCGGAGCGTGACCAGCAGATGTGGGACGCCCTCGAGGGCTGAGGCGCAGAGACATCTCCATGAGTTCTATCGACTATCAGAACGCAGTATTTGCCTACTGCCGCAGCGCGGATCAGGATGCGCTGCGCCCATCGCACCATCCGGTCGTGGTGATTGGAGCCGGTCCCGTTGGTCTTTCGCTGGCCATTGACCTGGCGCAGCAGGGCGTGGCCGTGGTTCTTCTCGACAACGACGACAGGCTTTCCTCGGGCTCGCGCGCCATCTGTTTCGCCAAGCGGACGCTGGAAGTCTTCGACCGTCTCGGCTGCGGGGACCGCATGGTCGACAAGGGTGTCTCCTGGAGCGTGGGCAAGGTATTTCTGCAGGAGGAGATGGTCTACCGCTTTGACCTGCTGCCTGAGGCGGGACACGAGCGGCCTGCCTTCGTCAATCTGCAGCAGTACTACGTCGAAGGCTTCCTGGTCGATCGCGCACAAGAACTGCCGCTGATCGACTTGCGATGGAAGACGGCCGTCACAGGGCTGAACCAACACCAAGACCATACCGAACTGACTGTGGAAACCCCGGATGGCCCCTACGTCCTGAAGGCCACGTACGTGGTCGCGTGTGACGGCGCAAGATCCACCATGCGCCGCCTGTGTGGCCAGGAAAGCCACGGCCAGACATTCCGGGACCGGTTCCTCATCGCTGACGTGAAGATGAAGGCGGACTTTCCGGCCGAGCGGTGGTTCTGGTTTGACCCGCCCTTTCATCCAAACCAGAGTGTCCTGCTCCACAAGCAACCCGACGATGTATGGCGAATCGATTTCCAGCTCGGCTGGGACGCGGATCCTGAAGTCGAGAAGCGGCCTGAGAAAATCTTGCCTCGTGTGCGTGAGCTTCTGGCCTACACGGCCATGAAAGATGCTGGTTTCGAACTGGAATGGGCAAGCGTCTACACCTTCTCCTGCCTTCGAATGAACAGCTTCCGGCTCGACCGGGTGTTCTTCGCAGGTGATTCTGCCCACGGGGTCTCTCCCTTTGGAGCGAGAGGCGCCAACTCGGGCATTCAGGATGCCGAAAACCTTGCCTGGAAGTTGGCGCATGTGTTGCAAGGCAGGGCCGCCCCCGAGCTCCTGCACAGCTATGACAGCGAACGCATCCAGGCGGCGGACGAGAACATACTGAATTCCACTCGCGCGACTGACTTCATCACGCCGAAGAGCGAGATCAGTCGGCTCTTCCGCGACTCGACGCTGCGTCTCGCGCGCGATCACGGGTTCGCTCGCAGTCTGGTCAACAGTGGTCGTCTTTCCGTTCCGTGCATCGTTGATGTGTCCGAGCTCAACACACCCGACGGCGAGGTCTTTGACAGCGTCATGCGACCCGGGGCGGCAGCAGCGGATGCGCCCGTGATCGTGGCTGGGCAGCCAGCCTGGTTCCTGCGGCAGATGAACTCGAGCACCTTCACACTCCTCGTGTTCGGTGGGCCAAGCTCAGCCACATTGATCCGCGATCTTCAGGCTTGCGCAGAAGGGCAGGCGCCTGTGCAAGTGTTGCTGGTCGGCGAAGGGGCTGTTGACGGCGTGCGGATGCTTGACGATGCACAAGGACTGTTATCGGTGAGATTCGACGGCCAACCGGGCACGGTCTATCTGCTTCGGCCGGATCAGCATGTGTGCGCACGCTGGCGCTCGCCCAACGCCAACGCGGTTCACGCGGCCATGCGACGAGCATTGGCACGCCCTTGCTGAAAGGCGCTTCCATGGAACTGAAAGCTGATCTGAACCTTGAGGCGCCAGATGACTTCTATCAAGCATTGATCGAGGCTCACCGAGACTTGAGCACGGATCGAAGCCACGCGATGAACGCACGCCTGGTGCTTCTTCTTTCGAATCACATCGGCTCGATGAAAGTGTTGCAAGAGGCACTGGATCGCGCTCGGAATGCTGCGTGAGGAACTCGGATCGCTCGCTGCGATGAGCATTTGGCCGCGGCGTTCGCAGGCGCTGGACCTAGGAATTTCTCCGAGAAACAGATGAGTGCCATGTTTCCGCCAAAATCGCCTCCGTCCAGCTTTTCGGACTATGACGTCGAAGGAGATCCGAATCTCCTGATCCGCAGAATCCTGGCGCTTGCGAGCCTTTCCGTGAATGCGCGCTTGCGCGATATCGATGGACCGACGGAGTCTCAATGGAGGCCACTGCACTGGCTGTACGCACGTGGCTCCTTGCGCGTGATCGAATTGGCTCGACTTTGCGAAATTGATCCCGCCGGTATGACGCGACTGATTGATCGGCTGGAGCATAAAGGGCTTTGCCGCAGATCGCGCTCAGCTTCGGATAGGCGAGTCGTCGAAGTTTTCCTCACGGATGCCGGCCTGGAATCTGCCAAGCGGGTTACCCCTGTGCTTGAGCGTATCCAAGTTGAACTGCTGATGGACTTCGACACGGAACAACAAAGGAATCTGCTTCGCCTATTGGCTCGGCTAGCGAATAACGCGCAATCTTGCGGCCAAGCTTTGACGCGATCACAGTGATTTCCATCGTGACGAACTCGAAATCTAGTTCGGTTCGTCGTCCATGCGCGGCTGTGATTCGTGCGTGAGCGTCTTGGCCAGCAACCGCAAGGTACTCGCGGAGGCTGTAGTGGCCTCGGAAAGAATGGCGCCGCGCCGATAGGCCAACCCCAGGTCCGACAAGATAGTCACACCCACGTTCTGTGCTCACGAGACTGCGCACAGCACGCAACGAACCGCTCGCCAACCCGAAGACTCCAGATTTTTTCAGCCACATATGACTGTATTGGATAGACGGTAGAACGTCCATCTCAGCCCAACAAAGCCCAGCCCGGCCTCACCGCCGCGCTGGGCTTTGTGCCGTCTGGCATCGCCAGGCGTGTTTTCGCTCTTTCATCCAGAAGGCGCTCTTTCGCATTCCCCGTTCATGGACCACGACTTCACATCCACCACATTCGACGATGAACCCTTTGCCCAGCACGAGACGCTGGCACCGCCGCCGAACCTCGCCTGCCCTGCCTGCCAGTCACGGCGAATCATTCAGCGCGACACCGGCAAGAAGGCCGGCGCTGCTATCGGCACCGTCGCCGGCGCTGCCGGCGGCATCTCCGGTGCGCTGTCCGGCGCGATCACTGGTGCCGAGATCGGCATGGCCATGGCAGCTTCTGCCGCCGCAGCCATAACCCCGTTGGGCCTCGTAGCGGGAGCCGTCCTCGGCGGCCTGAGCGGCGGCATCGCCGGCTGCGCCGTCGGCGCGGCCCTCGGCGAGGCGGTCGACGACGCGCTCCTGCGCAACCGTCGCTGCCTCGGCTGCGGTCACACCTTCTCGGCACCGCTGCGCTGATCGCCATTCCTTTGCCTCTGCTCTTCTGTTCCCCTCCAACCCCTTCATTCCGGATTTCCCTTGGACCTCATCACTCCTGACCTGCGCGTGCGGTTGCTGGCCAATGGCCACGCCGCGCGCAACAACCCACACTTCGATCCCTGGCCCGTGGTCAAGTGGTTCAACCCCTGCGGATCTGCGACCTGGCTGATCACCGAACTCGACCCCGACGACGAGGATCTCGCCTGGGGCCTCATGGACCTGGGCATGGGTAGCCCCGAAGTGGGCCATGTGTCCGTGCGGGAGCTGACCTCCATCCGACTGATGCAAGGCGCCTTGGGCATCGAACGCGACCTGAATTGGCGCGCCGACAAACCCTTGAGCGCTTATCTGCGTTTGGCTCAAGCCGCTGGTCGCATCGTCAGCTGAATCCGTCGGTCCTGCCGCTCAACGGCATTCCTCCTCTGAAGCCCGCCTCCGTGCGGGCTTTTCTCTTTCTTCATTCCCCCGCAAAGAACATCTCCCCATGGCACATCTCATCGAAAACATGGCCTACGTCGGCGACACGCCCTGGCACGAACTCGGCCGCCAGCTGCCTGCCAAACAGCCCATCGAAGTCTGGGCCCGCGAAGCGGGTATGGACTGGACCATTAAGGAAACGCCCGTGCGCTTCATGAGTGAAGGTGCTGACGATTCCCTCGAGATCCTCCAGCCGTTTGCCGACCACAAGGTGCTCTACCGCAGCGACACCCATGCTCCGCTGTCGGTCGTCAGCAATCGCTACCAGGTCGTGCAGCCGCGCGAAGTCCTGGAGTTCTACCGCGACCTCACCGAGATCGGTGGCTACGAGATGGAAACCGCCGGTGTTCTCAAGGGCGGACGCAAGGTCTGGGCGCTGGCACGCACGGGCAAGCAAGCCGTTCTCAAGGGCAGCGACACCGTCAACGGCTATTTGCTGCTGGCGACCTCCTGCGACGGCACGCTGGCCACCAGCGTCACCCCGACCACCGTGCGTGTCGTGTGCAACAACACCCTGGCCATCGCGCTGGACAGCACCAGCAACGTCATCCGTGTGCCGCACAGCACCAGCTTCGATGCCGATGCTGTCAAACGTCAGCTCGGCATTGCCATCGGCCAGTGGGACGACTTCATGTACCGAATGAAGATCCTGGCCGGTCGCAAGGTCAAGAGCGACGAGGCTTTGCGGTACATCGAGCGGGTGCTTTACGGACCGGGGGAGGTGAACGGCGCCTCCTCTGCATCCCCAGCGACTGCGGATCCCATCCCGCGCGCCTGGGCGGCCCGTAAGGCCCTCGAGCTGTACGAGGGCAGGGGCCGTGGTGCCGAACTCGCCGCTGCGCGAGGGACGACCTGGGGCCTTTTGAGCGCCATGACCGAATTCGTCGACCACGAGCGCCGGGCCCGCAGCCGCGAGTACCGGCTCGACAGCGCGTGGTTCGGGCAGGGCGCTGCGTTGAAGCAGCGTGCCCTCGCGCACGCGCTGGAGCTTGCTGCGTGAGGCTGTCACTCGACAGCCGATCCCTTTCACTTCCATCCCCTTCACCCAAGCCCCACCTCTGCATCCAGAGGGCGGGGCTTCTTGCTGGGGCGACCGATTTCAACCATTCAAGGAGAGAAACCATGACGAATTCAGAAATGCACAGTTTGCGACGCGCCCCTGCGACCCCCGTGCGCTCGCGTACGCCCGTCTTGCAGTTGGTCCAGACCACCCGCGCGCAGCCGGCGATTCTCGAGCGCTGGCCGAACCTGCGAGAAGCCGGTGTCGGAAACCTCGATGCGGCTGCGGCCGTGGGCCGCGATCCCTTCAAGTCCCAGATCCGGCTCTGGATGGAAAAGACCGAACGCCAGGATCTGCTGCAGCCGGTGCCCAACGTTCCGCCACTGCCCGACAGCGCGGCCTATTGGAATCGGCTGCTCGAACCCATCGTGGCGGCGCACTACACGCTGCGTACCGGACGCCAGGTGCGACGCACCAGCACGTTGATGCGGCATCCGCAGCACCCCTGGATGTTTGCTGGTCCCGGTCGCGAGGTCGTCGGCGCCTGCGACGTCCAGCTTCTGGAGTGCCGGTGCGTGGGTGTGGATGAAGCAGTCCTGTGGGCCGAAGGTCTTCCCGGCTACGTGCAGATCCAGATGCTTCATCAACTGGCCGTCGCGGATGCCAAGGCCATCGATGTCGTGGCCCTGGTTGGCGGCCAGGATTTGCAGATCCACCGCGTCGAGCGGGATGAAGCCGAGATCGCCCGGCTCATCGACGCCGAACGCGAATTCTGGTGCTGCGTGGAGCTCGATCAGGCGCCGCTTGCTCGAGACGGCGAGGCGTTGCCGTGATCTTCGATGGGGTCAGTTGACTCGCCAGAACCGCCACCACCGACGCTGGGTTGCCGCACGCAGTTCCAGCGGGCGCAAATCCAGGGTGTCGTAGTTCGTGAACGATGCGCCGGCACGTCGGCGCATCTCCGTTTCGAATTCGTGCGCGATACCCCGTGCATGCAATTCGCCCTGCAGTGCCTTCTTGCGCCACTCGCTGGCGAGGGCTTCCAGCTCCTCGTCGGACAGCATCTCCTTCGTCGTCATGCGAGGGATTGTGCCGCGTCGCCACCGCCGGAATTTTCCGATCCACCCATCGAGCCCGCCTTGCGCGGGCTTTTTTACGTCTGTCTCATGCCCAACACCACTTCTCTCACAAGGATCTGCGCAGACCTTGCGTCCATCCCCTCATCTCACCGGCCCTGCGCTGCCGTTGCCGCGCCTCGCGGGTTTCCCTGGAGCCACTGACATGGGAAGCATCGTCTACCGCGCCACCAAGGATCAGGCCGTCCATGACGAGCTGCAGAACGTCGGGGCCTTCGCCTTGGTGCTCGCCCATCGCGCAATCGGCAACCGGCTGTGGTTCCTGGCGCAAAACCGCTCAGGTGAACACGCCGGACGGATCTGGATCGGCCTGACCCTCATCGACTGCAGGAATGGCCAAGCGGCCGTCAAGAACATGGACGAGAGCTGCGGCCCGTACTACTTCGACTGTCCGTTGGCGTTCCTGGATCGCGCCGATCCTCCGATCGGGCCTTACGCGGGCCCATGGCGGGAGAAGGTGCGCGAGTTCCACGCGAACCGGGCGGCCAAACGAGCCGCCATCCGCCCAGGCCTGCGCGTCTCGTACGGCGATCACACCTACGTGCTGCGCCGCTGCCTTGGCCGCCGCGGGTGGGACGTCGCGCGCGAAAGCGATGGGCTCATCTTCCGCCTGAAATCCCGACAACTTGGCGACGCGACGGTGTTGCCATCACCAGAGAGGCATCCATGACAACCAGTTTCCAGCGGCACCCCACAGTGCCGCCCCGTACCCGGGATCCCTTCACCCAGGGCAAGTTCAAGTGGTCGGCCGACTTCGACGTTCCCCCGGTCGGCGAAGGCGTGATCAAGAGTGGGGAGGCCGCATGAGAGGCGTACTGTCCACACCCCGCACGGTGCTGGTGTTCAGTATCGAGCTCGCGGTCTTCGACGAGGAAGCGCTGGGTCGCGCCGCCAAGGTACGCGCACGCGAAGATGGCCTGAGCGACGAGGCGTGGACGTCGATGCGCTCAGGCATGTCCGACGACTTGGTCATGCTGCTCGATCCGGGCCTCATGGCCGATGCGGGCTTCGAGATCTTGCAGTCAACGTGCGAGGTGAGCGCGCATGCCATCGACCAACGTTGAATTCGTCACTGAGTTGATGACGTTCAGCGACCATGGCGCGCTCATCCAGGCGTTCGTGATGCAGGCGCTGCAGCGGTACGCCACACGGGTGGCTGCAATGGATCCAGAAGCCCTGGACACGCCGATGGTCAGCGGCCGTGCCTGGCATGGCTGCGCCGTGGAAGTGCGGGACAAGTTGGCCAGAAGGCTTGGCCACGACGACGAAGACCGACCGACTACTGCGCCCACGCAAGGGCGTTGACCTTCGACGGCAGCTGGCTTGCCGCAGCTGCACACACAAAGAGATGGCGAGAGAGGGGCGGCCCGCGCCCCGATCAGTTCTCCCAATCCGCCTTTTTCCCCGCGCACGCATCCACCACGCCCCGGCCTCACTGGCCTGGAGCGTGGTGGATGCGCGCGTGTGGGGCTGGCACTTCATGGCGTTGCCGTCCACGGCTGCGCTCACAACATAGAGGATTCAACTTTGTCCATTCCGATCATGGCGCGGGCACGAGCTTGCCCGTACCCCCACCGGCCGCCTCCAAAGCGTCCGAATCACGCGCCCGGAACGCCTGCCGAGCAGGACGTCTGCACCTATCACCTGGTGCGCGTCAGCCGCAACCGCAAGACCGGTCCGATGCCGGTGACGACCACGAGCGCGAACTCGTGCCCACCTGGCTGCAGCTTCAAAGGCAACGGCTGTTATGCCGAAGGCGGTCCGTTGGCCGTCCATTGGCGCAGCGTGTCCGAGGGACGACGAGGCCACAGCTTCGACGAACTGCTCCAGGAAATCGCCACGTTGCGGCGCCATGCCCTGTGGCGCCACAACCAGGCGGGGGACCTGACGCCCGAAGCACCCGGCGTCATCGACAGCCGCAAGCTCACGAGGCTGGCCATGGCGAATCGGGGGCGTCGCGGATTCACCTACACCCACTATCCGCCAACGCCAGGCAACCAGGCGGCGATCCTCAACGCGAACCGGCTCGGCTTCACCGTCAACCTGAGTGCCGAGACCTTGGCGCAGGCTGACGCGTATGCGGGTCTTGGCATTGCGCCCGTGGTGGTCGTGCTCCCGCAGGGCGTTACCCGCTCCATCCGTACGCCGGCGGGGCGTCAGGTGATCGTCTGCCCCGCCAGCACCGGCAATTCCGATTGCCTGAACTGCGGCATCTGCCAGCAGCGCGACCGTGCATCGATTGTGGGGTTTCCGGCCCACGGGACAGGCGCGAAGCGCGTGCAGGCGATTTTCTTCGAGGGGAAGTCCTCATGAGAAGACTTCCGAATGAGGCTACCGCGCCGGGCACGAGCAACCCGAACGAGGTGGTGTTCGACGAGGCATTTCTTCAGCGGGTGGATCGCGTGATGCTGCAGCGCAAGCAAACCGATCCGTTCCGATGGGAAGCAGTGTGGCGGGCCACCGAAGAGGAGGCGCGGCTCAGGCACCTGCAGTTGCCGGATGAGGGCCAAGACCCTGTTCGAGGCAATCCGCGATGAACGGGCCTCCCGCCGGGACTCGGGGCGCTTTCCCATCTATCTCTGCCCCGAGGGCACAAACCCCGGCGCCCTTCAAGGGGCCGGGGTTTGTTTCTTGGGAAGGTGGAGACCTGACCGATCAACCATGAAAAAGAAAGAACATCACCATGAATATCTGCTACGGGCCCATCGATTACCTGACGGCCTTCGCATTCGTGCTCGCGGCGGGAATCCTCTGCGGCTTCGGGCTGGGGTGGCATTTCCGCGAGCACTTCCGTTGGCGCTTGTCGCGCGCGTATCGCTGAGATCAGGTGGCCCCGCCCGAATGAAACCGATTACTGAACTTGCGAGAGCTTGCTCGCACATTCGACGAGCGACTTTCGTTGCTTCAGGTTCAGCTGCCCAAACCACAAGATGAGCTTGGCCAAGTCGTCATCCGGAGCATAGAAATATGCGACCGGCACGTTGAGCTCAGAGGCCAATCGCTGAGCGAACGCCATGTTGGGCTCGTGAATTCCGCTCTCGTAGCGCGAGATGCGTGCGCTCGCGGTGCCTTCGTCCAACCCTGCCTTTACCCCTAGCTGGTCCTGCGGCAAGCCGGCGGCGATCCTCGCCATGCGAAGGCGTATTCCAAAAACGGAACGAGCAGGACTGAGAGATGGCACCTTACGATATTCGTAACAAGATGCGGTCTCGTCTCTACGTTTAACGTAGAATTTTTCGCACTAATACCCCGAGGAAATGCAGTCAATCACCACCACGATCCTGCCCCGCGTTTGCTGGCCACCCCGTTGGTCAGGCACAGAGGGGGAATCGGCACGGTTCTCTTGATCCTGAGGAGGCTCCACACGCTTTTGGCCACGACACAGACAACTAAGAGGAGCGGCTCGCGCAGAACCGGAAAGACCGGCCCTCAAGCCGCTCAAGAGCTTCGAAGAGAAGCATCCAATTTTTGGAACTCACCAATGAATATTCACTTCACCAAGAACAACCAAACCCGCTTCGTCAAGCACGGCTTCTCGTGGCAACTGAGTCTTTTCGGCCCCATCGCCTTCCTGATGCGCGGCCAGTGGCCCCTGGCGCTGCTGTGCTCGGTCTTCCTGGTTGTCGGCGTTTTCCTGGTCGCCGCCTTCCTGATCCTCGTGTTCGATGCGCCGGACGGGATGGTCGATCTGCTGAGCGTCGGCATTCCCTGCGCGCTGGTGGGCCACTTCGGCAATCGCATCTCGGCACGCAGCTATATCAAGAACGGCTGGGTGCCTGTCGCGGATTTCCCGGCCGACTGGAATATCCCGCAGTTGATCGCGCCGAAGACCAGCGGCACCACGTCGACCTGAGCATCCTCTTTCTTCTTTCGAGACCACCCATGAAAACCTCACTCGGCGCCGTCTTCGCAGTGCTCATCGCCATCGTCTTGACGCCCTTGGCTCTCGCCAAGGGCGGCGATCCGCTCATCAACCCCGATGCCGTGAAGCACCAGATCGACCGCTCGGCCATGGAAATCCAGATCCAGGGCTGGAGCCGCGACCTCAAGTACCCGGTCTATCCGATCCAGGTACAGGCCGGCGGCAGCGGCGTGTACTACACGACCACCGAGCGCGTGAAGACCTACAAGGAGTTCGACTTTGACGAACTGCGCTGCGAGATCGGGGATGCCGACCGCGCTGTGCTGAAGACACCCGGCTACGCCTGCGCCGACGGCGTGTGCATGACCAAGGAGGGCGCCGTGCTCGGCACCGATCCGCGACGGCCGGTGAACAAGAAGCATCGCTGCTGACGAACGGTCCCGTCAAAACCCCATCCCCTTCACCTTTTCATTCCATCTCGACAATGACTCTCAAAGCAAAGCTGATCGCAGGTTACGGCGCCATGGGCGCCCTTGTTCTTCTCTACCAGTGGATCTTCGTATCGGGTGCAAGCTTCGGCGTAGCGCTCGGCAAGGGATTGGTCTGGCCGGCCGTGATCTTCCCTGCACTGGGCGGATTCATCGGCGCCATCCTCCTGGTCGCCATCCTTGTGGCCATCTATCTCGCTTGAGATGAGGCCCGGCATGCTGTCGCGCTCCCTGCGCCTACCTGGCCTCGTCGTTGCGTTTGCACTTGGGTCTGTGGGGCTGGCGGCCTGCTCCGGCGACGAAAGCCGCATCTATGACGCCTACAAGTGCGGCAACGTCGCGCAGATCCTTGGACGCCATGCGCAGGCGGCCGCCGCCGTCATGAAAGTCAAACCGCTTCTGGATCAGAAGACGGGTAACCCTGGCCAGTACATGATGGGTTTGAGGGACAAGTTGACCGACGACATGGCGCTGTACAAGCTCAGCCCTCGAGGCCAGGCGGAAAAGATCAACGACATCTACGAGTCTGGCACCTGCCAGAAGCTCTACCAATAGCCACAGCCGGCCACGCGTGACCTTCGGGCCGCGCGTGGCCGGTATGCCTTCTTTTTTGGATGCCTGTCGGGCATCTATCAAGCAATCGGCCTTTGCCTATTCCAAGTCATGAACTACTACGACGTGCTGGGCGTGCGTCCCAGCGCCTCCCTACAGGAAATCGAGCTCGCCTACCGTAGCCGGCGCACCCAGTACCACCCTGACAAGTACGCCAATGCCGATGCCGACACGGTGAAATGGGCGACCCACAAGATGCAGGAGGTCAATGTCGCATATGCGGCGCTGTCAGATCCCGACAAGCGAAAGGTCTTCGATTCGAGTCCCCCGGCAGATGGCGAACCGAAACCGCCACGCGCGAATCAAGAACGACCGACTCGCATGAGCTTGCAAGAGCTTCTCCGCCTGCGGCTGGCTCCGTATGCCGGTTTCTCGCGCATCTACTTCGCTCCCCGCATCCCGGTCAAGAAGATCAGTGCGGCTCGCGGCAACTACGCCGCCGACATCAAGGAGACAGACGTTGTCGCACTCATCGACACCACGGTGTTCGGCGGGGCCAAGGAAGGCATTGTCCTGACCGAGGAAGGTATGCGGATCAAGGAGCTGATGTCGGCACCTATCGACTGGCCGTGGCCCGATATCCGTTCTCTGGACATTCGGGGGACGGCCATCTGGGTCAACGGTCGTCAGGTCGCCGACTGCCCCATGGTCGACAAGCCGGAAGTGGAGCGGCTCTTCACCGCCGTCCGAGAGTTTCTGAGCGAGGCAGGTCCGAGCGGTTCGAGTGCAGCCAGCAGCGTTTCGCGCGCGGCGGCTTCCGAAGCACCGTGGACAGACCCGGAACTGAGCCAAGAGGTCTACCTGGCGGCGAAGCAGCGTCTCGTCGAGCTGTCTGATCTGTTGGAGCCCGTTGAGCGGGAGGTGGGAGAGCAGTGGCTGGACCGGCAAGCACTCGCGAAGCTCTTTGAACTGTCTCGTGACGCGCTGGGCGATCCCAAGAAGGCGAGGCTGGCCTATCGGTGGGTGCTGGAGGTCGGGCAACTGTGCGAAGCGGCGGTCACTTCCTTGAACCAGGGAGGGAAGTCGATCGATCCGGATCTGTTTCAGGGAAGCTGGGACGAGCCCGTTGCGATCCGGGACCTCCGATTGATGCTGAAGAACCTTTTCTCGACGATCCACGAGGAGCGCGAGAAGGAACGAGCGGATCGGTTCTTTGAAAGATAGGTCGCCGGCAGCGTAAGGAAACAGCGAACACATGTTGACCCAGAGTCGCCGATGTAGCGGGCTTGTGCCCGCTTAGATGAGGCGGGCAGATAGATGCTTTCAGAATGGGCTTGATGGGCCGGCCTCGTCGGCATCACCACAGCTCGGAATTCATAGTCGCTCGCTAGTTCTGTAGCAGTAGGTTGTTGGGGTTCGTGCATTTTTAAATCACTTATCGCTATGAATTGAGACGACGAACTCTTGCAATGGTGAATGAACCTAAAGGTGGGGGCGAACTATTGCTTCAAGAAGGTGAGTGAGAGCATGTTCACTTACCCTTTCTCGTCGTCTCTTAATTCTAACGAGGAAGGACGAGCGAAGATGGCGATATTTCGACTGGAAGTGAAATCTCACGGTAAAGGCAAAGCGGAGCGGCATTCGCGCTACATCAATCGAATTGGTGCAAAGGCAGCAAAGGATCTCGTCGCCCGTGGTCATGGGAATTTGCCGTCATTTGCAAACGATGAGCCCAGTGCATTTTGGGTGGCAGCCGATAGCTTCGAAAGGGTAAATGGGGCGGCAGCTAGAGAATATATTGTCTCTTTGCCTAAAGAACTTTCTGACGAGCAAAATACCTCTCTCACCCGTGAAATTGCTCAATTATTAGCTCCTAATCTTCCTTACGAATTCGCCCTCCATAGACCGAGAGGCGCCATCTCTGGAGAAGATCATCCTCATGCCCATATTTCAACTTCGGATCGAGCGCTTGATGGAATTGAGCGGCCGCCGGAACAATACTTTAGTCGAGCGCATCCAACGCGACCAGAAGCCGGTGGGGCACGAAAAATCAGCGGAGGAAAACCCCCCGGACAATTGTCAGCCGAACTCCAACGGAAAAAAATGATGGTAGCCGGGCTGATCAATGCGGCACTCACTCGAAATGGCCTGCACGAGCAAGTAGACCACCGCAGCAATGAGGAACGAGGGATCAAAAAAGTGCCTGAGCGTCGACTTCATCCAGCCGCTGTTCGCCAACTCGGGGTAGAGGAACTGGCGCTTATTCGGCAAAGGCGTCGCCAAATGTGAGCGCGGGGGGACATTCGACTTCGGGGGGAATATTCACCGCTGGAGTATTTTCTTGGCGGGCTTTGGAAATATTCACCTTCGAAACGGCGTGTGCGTTTGATCATCGTAGCCGTCGGGATCGACGTCTTCAACCGATGCTCTGTGCACAACTGGGGTAGGCGTGCATCCGGACCCGGACGATGGCCAATTGGATGCTTGGCGCGAACTGCCCGTTGCAACCGCCATCCCAACGGCACCTTTGCAAGGATGCTGGTAGGGAGGGGTTGCTAGGGCTCTCGATGATCGCGTGTGCTTCTCATGAGGCTGTAGGGTGGGTGCCGCGACGCCCGCCACCGCCGTCTTCGCACACAATTCAAGCAAACCACGGGAGTCACTGCCGCCGGGGATCTATTTCCACGCTTTCAAAAGCATGCCATCAAGGCGTCTCGATAGCGTGTCTCATTCCCGATCGATGCGCAGTAGTGATCCAGGACTTCATCGATTACTTGAGCAATCAGTTCGTCACGATCTTCGGCTGCAGCCAGATGCTCGTTGGTCAGGAACTTCTTGCACTCCTGCAGGCAACAGTCATAGACGGCCATGTCAAGAGATTCGTAAAGCGTCGCCTTGGACGGCGCCTGCGAACTCAGTCGGGACGTCGGGTCGGCCAGCGCGTCGGTCTGGTGACCCTCGGAGCCCGGGCCGTAAACTGGGGTCACTTTGATTACCGTCTGGGTCAAATCGGGCTCACCGGCGGCAACTGGACGGCTGTAGACCACAGGGCCTGCGGCGCTTGTTACACCGTACTTGGCTTCCCCCTGCGAATAGACTGGATGCGGCTCAACCGGCTCAACCGGCTCAACCGGCTCAACCGGCTCAACCGGCTCAACCGGCTCAACCGGCTCAACCGGCTCAACCGGCTCAACCGGCTCAACCGGCTCAACCGGCTCAACCGGCTCAACCGGCTCAACCGACTCAACCGACTCAACCGACTCAACCGACTCAACCGACTCAACCGACTCAACACCGCCGCGATGACTATCCGCGAAACGCGAGGGAAATTGCGCAATCGTGTTCTGTCCCGAAGGGCGCGTGAAACTCGCTCGACGCGACTCAAAGCTGGAAGCAGGAAATCCTGCTCCGGGCGCGTGCGTCGAACCGAACTGCGGCGCGGGAACCGAATTCAGCGTCCAGAAATGAGGGCTAGCCTTGCCAGCATCTCGTTGTTTTTCAGAACGAATCCCCATTGTTGCCTTGGCTCTCTTGAGTGTCGCTGCGGAGATGCCGGCTGCGAGTGCCTGATCGTGAACGAGGGACGCTGGCTGCGGTCCACCAGCCAGCATGTGGCTGAGGAAGTCCTCCGCCAATTCCAGGGCACTCATAGCTTCGGGTTGGTCACCGCTTTCCGCTCGCTTCAGAATGTCTCTGGGAGATCCGTGGAGCGGGGTGCTGTTCCAGTGGATTCGTGATGAACTGATTTTTCCCGAACTGACTTGTAAATCAAAGGGTTGAATTTCGTATTCAAACCCACCATCGTCTCGGCCAATGTTGGATTTGGCTCTGACAAGAACGCAGCGACTAGGGGCCTCGTCTGCCGATTCAGTATTTACCTTAGAGGTCACCATGACCACGCGTGCCACGGCGCCGTAGGCGAGGCTACCGTTGATTCGTTCGAGCGGCTCCTTTCCTTTCGAGCTCTTATTCACATGGGTGATCCCCAGGATCGCACAGCGATGCTTTTCTGCCAAGTCATTCAATGGTTCGAGTGCACGTCGCACATCGGCATTTTTATTCGAATCACCGGGGACTGCTTGAACAATGGAGTCGATGATGATCAATGCCACGCTGCCAATTTGGGAAATCTCCATGCTCAGACGTGGAATGTCACTGGAGAAACTAAATGGGCGGGGCCGGCCGTTTTCAATGGTGCCGTTGACGATATGCACGTTGTCCATGTTGGCCCCTGCAGCAATCAACCGAGGAACGAGCGTGTCCGACATGTCATCCTCGCATGACCAGATGATGACGTTGCCCTTTTCGGCGTGAGAATTGTCTGGCCAACGCTGTCCTGTGATGCCTCCATTCGAGATAGTCGCGGCCAGGCGCATGGCAATAGTGGTCTTTCCTGTGCCTGGAGGGCCTGCGAGGAGATGAATTTTCCCCTTGGCTATCCATCCGTGCCAGATCCATTCCACTGCTCTCGGCATGACAGATGACGCGCGTCGCAAGTCGACGCTGTTCAGCCGTTGATGCATGCCATTGTTTGCTGATACCTGCCAGATCATTTTTGAGCCCCAGAGGTTAGTTGCTCAATGGCATCTACAGGCCAGCGGAGCCGGCCGTTGGGAAGCTTTTCTGGGCACAAGCCGAAGTACGAGCCAGTCTGCGAGTAGCGCTTTCGGATGGACTGCGCTTCCATCGACAGCTCGATGGCGAGTTCCTCCGTCGTGAGGCGAGGCGGGCGATGGCTTTGCATCGTTCCAAGGAGATTGTTCTTCATAGGTTCCCAAGGTGATTACGAAACGTGGTTTCGCGCTGCGGAGGACCGATGCCAGAGCTTTGCCAATCGGCTTCGCTCGTCGTGGCTCAACGCAGATCGCTTGGATGAAGTATCAAAAAAAGACCACTACGCCGTCACTAGCGCGGGTGCGGATGGGCGCAAATAGGCGCGAATAGGCGCGAATAGGATTAAGAAAAAGTACGCCCCCTTCAAGAGGCCTGTTTGGCGGAGGTCGATGGATTTTTGGAGCGGCGAAGTTTGCTTCGTTCGTTGCTGAATTGCTTGCCGAGCAACTTCTTGGTGAAGTAACGGGTGAAGCCTTGAGCATCCGAATATTTGATCCCCTTTCCCTCCACGAAGGCTCCCATCCCCTGCGGGCGAGGTCCTTTTATTTCGTCCGCCATCTCCTTCAATTTGTCCCAAACATCACCCACATTGTCTCGATTGTCAGCCTCGGCTCTGGCTTGATCAATGCATTTGCGAAGTTTGTGATCTCCTGGATTTGGAGTTCGATGAATTGTGGAGGTAGGTTGAGCCAGTAGTACCGATTTTTCAGATGAATCTCTTTTTGAGGGCGTCACTCTTTCTTTTGAATCGATTTCCCCTGCAATGAGAGATGTGGCTAAAGAGGCCTCAATGGCTGATGCCTGTGCAGAGGACGATTTCGCACTGATGGAGTGCGGGATTCCGATTTCATCGAGAAATCCAACAAGCTCGTTACGGTCAAAAACAATTTGTTTAATTCGATCGCTATCTTCTAGGTTTTTAAACATTCCTTCGTAGAGTGGGATGCCGTGGCGCGGATATTTATCGTATCGGCCAGCCCGAAATTTTTCTAGGCACCGCGCAAAGTATTCGCTCATATAGACAAGTATGCGAAGTCCCTCGTGTCGGGCTGAGTCGCTGATTTTGGGACGCCCCGTTTCTCTCCAGTCAAACCATTTTGGCCCGTGAGGCGCGGCATTATGAAGATACTGATCAAGCACCGGCGCGGCTTCAGAGTGTTGATAGGCGGATTGAAATAGATCATTGATCGCGCTTAGCTTGAGTTTATGTAAGGCCGCCTGAAAATCCTCGGTCTGATTTTTGTATCGCCCGCCTTCTTGGAGAAATGGAATTCGGGAGAGGGGGAGGATTTTTTCCCAATCTTCGGGAATTGGAACTTGTTTGGAGACAGAGTCCAAAACTTCCCGCAACGAAACATATTCCACCGAATCCTCCTGAGTGTGGTGAACAACTAGCAGCGTTGTTATCAATCTGCGATCACAGTCTTGCCTTGCGATTTTGCTGGCTTCGCCTCAAATGCAATGCCTGTCTGCTCAGGCATCCAAGCCTCGATCTTGTCATGCCACATGCACAGCAGATTGATCACACGCCCTAAGTAGCTCACGCGGCTCGCGTGGTCATCAGTGCGATGTGTCGGCAGCCTTCTCCGACTGTTCGTCGAATTTGAACTCGATGCCGGCCTGTTCCAGCACCCATGCCTCGATGCGCTCATGGTGGATGCGCAGCAGGTCTAGGGGGCGCACGGTGTAGTGTTTCTCGGCGGTGGCGCTCGGCTTGTGGCCCATGATCTGCGCCACCACGCCGGCCGGAATCTCAAGCCATTCGGTCAGCGACTTGAATGAGCGACGCAGGCCGTGCGGTGTTAGGCCCTCGATTTTTGCCACAGCGCACGCTGCCTGCATGCCCGCGCGGGGATCGGAGATTCGGCCGTCCTTTGCTGTCGCGCTGGCAAACACATAGGGGTTCTCGCTTAAGCGGGGCAGGGAGGCGATCAACTCGGCAACGTGGGGTGTGAGCGGAATCTTGCGTTCGCCTTCGACCTTGTCGCGGATTGTGAGTGACTTCCAGCGGGTATCAACATCCTTCCACGTCAGATCAAGCACCTCGGTGCGGCGTGCGCCGGTCAGAAGCAGCATCTGCAGGTAGGCGGACATGACCGGGTTTGAGAGAGAGCGCACGGCATCGAACCAAGCCGCCAACTGCTCCTTGAGCAGCACATCGCTCTTCGCGGATGCCTTGCCCAAAGCCTCGCGCGTGCGGCGCGTCTTGGCCGGGTTCACCGGCTGCACTTGCCCCTTGTAGTCGTCTTGCTCCGCGCACCAGTTCAGGAACGCCTTGAAGCAGCGCAGTGCAAGCCGCGCCGATGACGGCCGGGTCTTGGCCTCTTTGGCAGCCCAGGCCTCGACGACAGACGCAGTGACATCTGTGAGGCGCAGACTCATCAGGGAATGCAGAGGGCCGGGGATCGTGACGCCTCGGCCGCGAGTGCCGCGCGTGGCTTTTTCACCTCCGCCTTTGGCGAGTCGCAGGTGGTCGTCGTGGTGGCGCACGCCCCATAACGGCCGGCGATCTTCGAGATAGAGTTTCCAAACCTCCCCAACCGTCAATTCGGCCGCCTTGGCTGCTGCCCGTGTAGCCGTGTCCTCGGCTTGGCGTTCTGCCTTCACGAGTCGCGGATCACGGCCTTGATCGATGTCGCGCTGCATCTCTCGGGCGCGCTCCCGGGCGTGCGAGATCGACCAATCAGCCACCGCCCCAATGGTGATTCGGGGAGACTTTCCTTGGAACTCCCGCTGGAAAATGTAGCTGGGTGCGCCCCGTGGCGTGGCGCGGACGCCAAGGCCGGTGACACCGGCATCCCAGATGAAGGCCTGTGCCTTGTCGGCAGGGCAGGCGAATGCTGCAAGCCGGCCAGTCGTAAAGTTGATTCTCGCCATCGTGCCCCCGCTTCTTACATCCATCGTGGATGTACTGGCGGATGTAAGGAAAAAATAGAAATGTCGATCGATTCTAATCAACACCGCGTGCGAGACGGGCACGGATTTCAGAGAGGAAATGCGTTGACTTCTACTGGGGAGAGCAACTTAGATCAACATCGATCAACCTAAAAATCTTCCGACTCATAATCCGTTGGTCGATGGTTCAAGCCCATCACGGCCTACCACCCAATGCGCCGCAGCGGGGTCATTTCCCGCCGGCAAGGTACTCGCCACCGCCTCGGCAAGTTGCCCACCCCCTCGACGGCCCTGCGCAGCAAGTCTTGCCAGCAAGGCCGAGCGATCAGCAGGGGTCTCGCGCGACCCTTCAGAGGTCCAGCTTCAGGCTGGCCACGACGCTGCGTTTCGCGCCTGGAATCACATACAGATTGCCCCAGGAGGCGGTATAGAAATTCCTGTTGAAGAGGTTGTGCACGTCGATCGAGACGCGGGCGGTCTTGTTGATCTGCCAGAAGCTCACCAGCTTGACGGTGGTGTAGGCCGGCAAGGCATAGGTGTCGGCGCTGTTGCCTGAACGATTGCCCACGTAGTTGATGCCGGCACCGACCCCATAGCGGCTGCCGTCGGCCAGTGCATCTTCACGGATGGCGAACAGGCCGGCGCTCGTCTTGGGGATGTTCGTGATGCGGGTGCCGACCGCAAGCGTGGCGTCCTTCGAGACCCGGGCATCGACGTAGGCGAAATTTCCGCTCATTCTCCAGTTCTTGTCGATCTGCCCGTAGACGTCCGCCTCGAAGCCGCTGCTCTTGACTTCGCCGGCCGCGACGGAGAAGCCGGGCGTGTCGCTTGCTGTCAGTACGTTCGTCTTCTTGATGTCAAACACCGCCAGGTTGGCACCCAGGCGCTGGTCGCGCGTCTGCAACTTCAAGCCGGCCTCAAGCGCGGTGGAATATTGCGGATCGAACGCCCGGCCGTTCTTGTCGGTACCGCTGTTGCCGCGAAACGACTTGCCGGCAGAGACGTACCACGAGCTCCAGTCGTTCGGCAGATAGGTCAGGCCGGCGCGCGGCGAAACGGCATCGTGCTGCTGAGCGCTGTTGCGGTTTGCGACGCGGTCCTCGATGCGCTGCCTGTACTGGTCGTAGCGGGCACCCACCAGCAGCTTCCATTGCGGCGAAAGGCTGATCTGGTCTTGCAGGAAAACCGCATTCGCGCGCTGATGCTCGTCCGAGCTGGAGGTCGGCGACGTGATCGGCGGCTGGGGCCTGCCATAGACAGGTTGGTAGATGTCGATCGGATAATTTCCCGAGCGAAGGATTTCGGTGTTCATCCAGAGCCCGGACGCTTCCATTCCGATCAGCAGCGTGTGGGCCAGAGGGCCGGTCGTGAACTTTCCTTCCAGTTCCGCCTGAAAAGAGGCATCACGCGACGGCAACTGGCGCCAGGTCGCGCGGCGGTTGAGGGTCCGGTTGTCGCCGGCCAGGGAAGTCGCTTCGGTGTAGTTGCCGGAGAAAGTACTTTCCTTGTAGCTGGCGCCTATGCGGGCACGCCAGTTTTGCGACAGTTCGCGTTCAAGCGTGAGTTGATGCGTATTGCTGGTGAGCGTCATGTTGCCGTCGCCGGGTTCATTGAGCACCCGATCGCGCGGCAGGGTCCCGAGCACGCCGCGAACGTTGATCAGCCCGCGGTCCAGCGGCGTTTTCGAACGCAGGAATTCGGACTCGTAGTTGAGGAGCGTCTTGTCGTCGATCACCCAGGTCAGTGCCGGCGCCACCAGGGTGCGCCTGTTGCTCAACAGGTCGCTGCGGCTGTCGCCTTCTTCCACCGCCAGATTCAGCCGATAGGCCACGTTCCGGCTCAGCGCGCCGGTGCTGTCCAGCGTGCTGCGGCGCAGGCCTTGGGTGCCGATACTGAAGTCGGCCGTGTTGCGACGCGTGAACTCCGGCTTTTTCGTGACGATGTTGATGGTGCCACCCGGCTCGCTGCTGCCATAGACGGCCGAAGCCGGGCCTTTCAGGAATTCGAAGCGCTCGACGGTGGCAGTGTCACGCGGCGGGTTGTAGCCGCGCGATCCGGGAAAACCGTTGACCAGAAACCCCATCTCGGTACTGCTGAACCCGCGAATGCCGAAGTTGTCCCAGGTTCCGCCGAAATCATTGAGGCGCGTGATCCCGCTGACAAAACCTACGGTGTCGGCCAGGCGCGTCGCACCCATGTCTTCCATCAACTGGCTCGAGACGATGCGTACCGATTGCGGCACCTCGCGCAGCGGCGTGCTGGTGCGCGTGGCGCCGCTGCTGCTCGTGGGGTTGTAGCCGCCGGATTCCGGGTCCGCAACAACGTGCACTTCGGGCAGCGAGTTGCTCGCGGGGGCGACTGGTATGTTGCTGACGTCTTGTGCCGCTGCGAGCGAGGCGATGGAGGCGAGGGGGAGCAAGGCGAAGGCGATACGTGACATTCAGGACTTTGTGGCGCGATAGAGATGTTGAGAATAAATCTCATTCTCTATTCTAAAAGGTGCGCATTGGACGATTTCGACTGCGCAGCTCGCACGCTGCGCATCGCCCACCTCAAGTCACGCCGCCAGCCGGCCGCCACGTCGAGCATGGCGGCGGCGTGGGTCATCGCGGCTCAGATGTATGTCGATGCCAGACCGCCGTCGACCGGGATGTTGGCGCCGCTGATCCAGCGCGCCTGGTCGCTGCACAGCCACGCGATCACCGGCGCGATCTCGTCGGCGAAGCCGGGGCGCAGCATGCGGTGCGCATCGGCCTGCACCCGCTCCTGGCCGAGCATGCTCACGAAGTCGCCCAGGATCGGCGTGAACACCGGGCCCGGCGCGACGCAGTTCATGCGCACGCCGTGCTCGAGAAGCCATTTTTGCGACTGCGTGGCGCTCCAGACGATCAGTGCTTCCTTGAAGTACTGGTAGCAGGTCTCCTGCGGCACGGGGTGGTCGCGCAGCCAATGGGCGCCGGCCTCGAAGCCCTGCGCGGCGGCCAGGGCCTTGTGTGGCGCCAGGCGCTGCGGCCATTCGGCGCCGAGGATGGAGGCCACGTTGACGATGGAACCGCCACGCGGGATGCGCGGCAGCGCCTGCTCGGTCAGATGGCGCAGGCCCAGGTAGTTGACGTCGGCGACCAGCTTCACGGGCGCCGTGCCGGGCACGCCGGCGATGTTGCACAGCGCGTCGAAGCGCTCGGGCAATTGCGCCACGGCTGCATCGATGGCGGCGACGGAACTCAGGTCGGCCTTGACGAAGCCGTCGAGCGTGAGGCTGGGGTCGTTGCGGTCCATGCCGATGACGCGAGCGCCGGCAAAGCGCGCGATGCGCACCACCTCGGCACCGATGCCCGACGACACGCCGGTGACGACGATGGTTTTTCCTTCAAGCTGCATGAAATGTCTCCTTTGTGGGTTCGGTCGCTGGCACTCAGAACGGATAGGCGTGCGCCGCCTGCTTGATGGTCAGCCACTGCCACTGGGTGTATTCCTCCCAGTCGGCCGGACCACCCACGCTGCTGCCGTTGCCGGCGATGCCGGGGCCGCCGAAGGGGTTGACGCACTCGTCGTTGACGGTTTGGTCGTTGATGTGGACCATGCCGGAGTTCAACTGCGCGGCCATCGCCATGGCACGTCCGATCGAGGGCGAGATCACCGCCGAGGCCAGGCTGCCCTGGTGGTTGTTGGCCAGGGCCACGGCCTCGTCGTCGGTCTTGAAGGTGATGATGTTGGCGACGGGGCCGAACACTTCCTCGTCGTACACGCGCATGCCGGCCTTCACGCCCGCCAGCACCGTGGGTTTGTAGAACAGGCCGTCGCTGCTGCCGCCGGCCAGCAACTGCGCGCCGGCCGCGATGCTGTCCTGCACGATGGCGTGCACGCGGTCGCGCTGCTTGGCGTCGATCAGCGGCCCCAGGGCCACCTGGCCGCTGGCGCCGTCGCCCACCGGGAGGTGCTGGGCTTTCGCGACCAGCCGCTCTGTCAAGGCGGCGGCGATGCTCTCGTGCACGATGATGCGATTGGTCGCCATGCAGATCTGCCCCTGGTGCAGGTACGCGCCCCAGGCGGCGTTGCTGGCCGCGATGTCGAGATCGGCGTCTGCCAGCACGATCAGCGAGTTGGCGCCGCCCAGCTCCAGCGTCACCTTCTTCAGGTGGCGCCCCGCCAGCTCGCCGATGCGCCGGCCCACCGCGGGCGAGCCGGTGAAGGCGATCATCGGCACGCGCGCGTCGGTCACCAGCGCTTCACCGGCGGCGGCGTCGCCGGGCAGCACCTGCAGCAGGCCGGGGGGCAGGCCCGCCTCTTCGAACACGCGGGCGATCATGAAGCCGCCGCTCACCGGTGTGCGCGAGTCGGGCTTGATCACCACGCCGTTGCCCGCCGCAAGAGCCGGCGCCACGGTTCGAAGGGTGAGGATGAGCGGAAAGTTGAAGGGCGAGATCACGCCCACCACACCCCGCGGCACGCGCCGCGCCAGGCTGGTGATGCCGCTCGCACTCGGCAGGATCTGGCCCTGCGCCTGCAGCGGCATGGCCGCCGCCAGGTGGCACAGGGTGATGGCCTCGCGCACCTCGTGCTGTCCCTTGGGCAGGATGGCGCCGGTCTCCCGGGCGACGTAAAGCGCCATCTCGTCGAAGTGCTGCTGGAACAGGGCCGCGGCCCGCTGGAACACCGCGGCCTTCTCGCGCGGCGCAACCTGCGCCCAGCTTTTCTGCGCTTGCGCCGCGGCGGCCGTGGCCAGCCCCATGTCCTGCGCATCGGCGATGCTGACGGTCGCCATCACCTGGCCCGTGGCCGGTTCGACGACGTCGCGCACACCGCCTGCGGACGCGACCCATGCGCCGTTGAACATCTTGCCGGCCCAGGCTGCCGGGTCCAGGAACGCCGGCTTTTGCGAAACATCCATGACTCACCCCTTGCGAAAAAGTTGATCGGGTGGCCGCGGGCGGAAATGCCCGCAGCAACCGCCTTCTTTTCGCAACGGGCGTACCAGCGGCGCCGCGGCGGGGCGGCCCGCCCCCGCCGAGCGACGGTGTTTTCATTGGAGGACTAGGGGAATTCCCGAGGCTGCACTGGTTATTTGGAATAACTGGTTTACCCTGATCTGCCGTTTCATCAAATGATCAAAAATCGGCCGCTCGTTTCACCAAACGATGAGCTGAAAATTGACCAAAACCGCCAACTCGCCGTTCCCGGAGCGGATCTCACTGGCCGACGTGGCACGCGCCACCGGCGCCGCGCTGGGCCGTTTCGACGGCGCCGAAGCGACGCGTGCAATGAGCCGCTTCGAGGCCTCGCACGTGGGCAGCGAAGAGCATCCGACGATTGCCGACATCAGCGAATGCCTGTTCTTTTCGCCCGGTGACGGCCGCATCTGGCTGCAGGATCAGCGCATGGTGCTTCTGCACACCGAGGCACTGGGGTCTCTGCGGCGCGAGCTCATCGACAGCCTGGGCCAGGAGAGCGCCCGCGGCCTCTTCACGCGCGCGGGTTACGTCAGCGGCGCGCGCGATGCGCAGCTGGTGCGCAAGCATTGGCCCGACGCCGAGCCAGCTGCGGCCGCCATGGCCGGCACCCGCCTGCATGCCCTGGAAGGCTTGGTGAAAGTCGAGCTGGTGCACGTGCGCTATGACCCCGAGACCTCGGACTACGAGGGTGAATTCATCTGGCACCACTCGATCGAAGACGACGAGCACATCGCGGCCTACGGCATCGGCGGCTCGCCGGCCTGCTGGATGCAGGTGGGCTATGCCACCGGCTACGTCAGCACGCTGTTCGGGCGGCTGGTGGTGTTCCGCGAAGTCGCCTGCCGCTCGATGGGCGAGAGCCAATGCCGCGTGATCGGCAAATCGGCCGAGCGCTGGGACGATGTGGAAGAAGACATGCGCTACCTGCGCGCGCGCGACTTCGTCGGCGCATCCCAGTACGGCGGCGTGGGCGGCATGGGCGGCGCGGAGCCGCGGGCCGCCGCGCTGCCCACGCCGCCGCGCAAGAATGACGCGATGGTGGGCGCATCGTCGGCTTTCAACGCGGCCTGCCACCTGCTGCATCGCGTCGCGCCAACCACGGCCACCGTGCTTTTCACCGGCGAGTCCGGCGTCGGCAAGGAAAAGTTCGCCAGCATGCTGCACAGCATCGGTCCGCGGCGCGACAAGCCCTTCGTCGCGGTGAACTGCGCGGCCATTCCAGAGACGCTGATCGAGTCCGAGCTGTTCGGCGTGGAGCGCGGCGCCTACACCGGTGCCGGTGCGGCGCGGCCGGGACGCTTCGAGCGCGCCCACGGCGGCACGCTGTTCCTGGACGAGATCGGCACGCTGAGCTACGCGGCCCAGGGCAAGCTGCTGCGCACGCTGCAGGAAGGCGAAGTCGAGCGCGTGGGTGGTACGCGCAGCATCCAGGTCGACACGCGCGTCGTCGCGGCCACCAACGTCGATCTGCGCCAGGCTGTGCGCGAGGGCAAGTTTCGCGACGACCTGTTCTTCCGGCTCAACGTCTTTCCCATTCACCTGCCGCCGCTGCGCGAGCGGCGCGACGACGTGCCGCTCCTGATGAGCCATTTCCTTCAGCACTACGGCCGCAAGCACGGCCGCAAGGTCACCGGCTTCACGCAAGCTGCCGTCAAGGCGCTTCTGAACTACGACTACCCCGGGAACATCCGCGAACTGCAGAACCTGATCGAGCGCGCCGTGATCGTCGCTCCCGAGGGCGCCCTGCTCGAAGTTCACCACCTTTTCACGAGCGGCGAGACGCTGGACAAGAGCGTGCTGTCGGTACGGCCGGATGGGCACCTGGCGGGCGCAGCCGGCGTCCTGTTGCCGCAGTCCGAGCCCACAGGCCAAGCCGTGGCGGATCGCATCGGCTCCAGCTCATTGGGACAAGTGGAGGAGACGCTGATACGCCGTGCGCTGGAACAATGCGGAGGAAACCTCTCTGCGGCGGCGCGCGTGCTGGGTGTCACGCGTCCCCAACTGGCCTACCGTGCGCGCAAACATGGATGCCGATGATTGCTCATGCAGAGCCCTATCAGCCCGATGGACGCGCGCGTGTTTTCACGTATGCCCTCGCGACAACCTCAACTATCGGAGACAAGCTTGAAACTCTCCATCTGCACCCTCGCGGCAGCCCTGTCGCTTTCTTTCACCGCACTGCAAGTTCATGCTCAGGCCAAGCCAGCGCGTGACGAGTTTTTCTGGCTCGGGGAGATCAACAAAGCCACCGCGGTCATCAACATCGACGAAGGTTTGCTGGATCGGTCCATGGGGCCGCTGGTCTACTCCGGCATCACCAAGGTGTTGGTCGATGGGGGCAAGCCGGGGGGCAAGCGCCCAACGAACGTCATTACTTTCGAGCCATTGCTGATTGACGCCGCAGGCCCTCAGATCACTCTGCTGCACGCCGGCCGCTCGAGCCAGGACATGCTGGCGACGTTGCGCTCGGCCATCTTGCGAGACGACATGCTGGCGTTGGCCGAGCAGCTGAACAAGACGATCGGCACCCTGGTGAAGTTGGCGGACAAACACAAGGACACCATCGTTCCCAACTACACCAACGGCGTGGCCGCCCAGCCCAATAGTTATGGCCACTATCTATTGGGAATTGCGGCGGGCCTGGACCGCGACGCACAACGGATCCGCGAGGCCTATGTTCGGATCGACCGCTCGTCCATGGGTACCACGGTGCTCAACGGCACCAGTTGGCCGCTGAACCGCAAACGCATGGCGGATTACCTGGGCTTTGCAGCCACGGTAGACAACGCCTATGACGCATCTCAGGTCTCATCCGTAGACGAGCCCGTCGAAGCAGGTGCCATCGTCAGCGCCATCGCCCTGCATGCCGGCATGTTCGTTGAAGACGTCATGGCGCAATACTCCCAGGCTCGTCCTTGGATCTTGCTGCGCGAGGGAGGCGAGAACACCTATGTGTCCAGCGCCATGCCACAAAAGCGCAATCCGGGCCTGCTCAACAGCACTCGCCGCGATGCATCGACTACTTTGACGCTTGGCATCGGGGCAGCGCTTCTGGCACACAATATTCCGACAGGCATGAGCGATGCGAAGGACTCCAGGCCTACCAGCGCGATGATTCGCAGCGCTATCGGCGTGCTTGGCAACTGGGACAAGATCCTTGGTGCGCTGGTTGTCGATCCGGAGCGGGCACTGGAAGAGCTCAACAGCGATTGGACCGCCTCCCAGGAACTCGCCGACGTTCTGATGCGCAGGTACAAACTGCCTTTCCGTGTCGGGCACCACTTCGCTTCAGAAGTGGTGGAGTACGCCAAAGCCAAGAACATCAAGCCACTCGACTTCCCCTATGTGGAAGCACAACGCATCTATGCCGAAACGGTGAAAGGCGAGTTTGCAACTGCGCTGCCGATGCCAGAGGCGGAGTTTCGCTCGTCGCTCGACCCCGCCGCTATCGTCAAGAACCGCCAGACGGCTGGTGGTCCGCAGCTGAAGGAGATGGACCGGATGTTGAGGGAATCGACGAAGCGCGTTGCCGAGCAGGAGGCTTGGATCAACGCGCGCAGGGCGGATGTCTCGGTCGCATTGGGACGGCTCGATTCGGCATTTGAAAAGCTGGGGGTAGGCCGCTAATTCCGCTCACGCGCATGAACACGGACTGGCTGGGATGCCTTCGGTCGGCCGAACGACAGCGCCCCCAGCACGAGCGGACCTCGGTCATGCGTCGAAACGAACGACGAGCTGCGTACCCGTGTAGGTCGGCGTGACCTTGAAGCCCGGCGCGGTGATGGCCGAGAACCGGCCGGTCAGGGCACTGCTGCTGATGATCGTGAGCGTGTCGCCTGCACTGGGTACAAAACCGGCCTTGAAGCTCAGGTTCAGCGTCCCGTCCAGGGCGGCCACGCCGGCCACGCTCAGGCGGCCGGCACCATTGCCGCCGAGATTCAGCTGAAGCGTCGAGCCGGCCAGTTGCGTGTAGGCGCCCGCCATGGTGACCGTCGAAGGCGCATTGCAGACCAGCGTGCCGCCGCCGACGTAGACATTGCCCTGGCCGAAGGCCGCGGCGGCGTCCGCCTGCAGCGTGCCCTGCACCAGTTGCGTGCCGCCTGCATAGCTGTTGCTGCCGCCGAGCGCGAGCGTGCCGCTGCCCTTCTTGGTGAGCTTGCCGGCGCCGGAGATGTTGTTGCGCCAGCTGTCCAGCGCATTGAAGCCGCCGAGGCTGGCGTCCATGGTCACGACCACGTCGCCGTTGAAGACGCCGTAGCCGTCGGCCGCATCGAACAGGTTCAGCCGGCCCCAGCCTTCGGGGTCGTCCATCACCGGGTAGCCCGAGGGCACGGCCGTGGTCTTGAGCACCACGCGGCGCTGTGTGGCGTCGAGGTACGGCAGGCGCGTTTCGAGCAGCACCTCGGCGCCCTTGGGCACCACGGCCGGCCTGGTGGTGTCGGCCACCTGCTTGAAGCCGAAGGTCAGGCGGCGCAGGTAGTCGGCCTTGCTCGCGGCATGGTCGGCGAAGCGGTCGGTCGCGGTGCCCTGCGAATGGGCGAAGGCATTGAAGGCAGCGGCATCGCTCGCACCTACCGCGGCCGTCAGCACAGTTTGCGCCTGCGCATAGGCGGCGCTCTTGCGAGCGGCATTGGCGCCGGTGGCCAGGCTCGCGGCCGCCACGGCCTGGCCCTGCACGCGCCCGCCGATCACGTCCAGCGGCGAATGCATGCCCGCCAGGATCCGGTTCTCGCCGAGCTCGAGGCCGCGCGCCACCATCTCCTGGAAGCGCTGCGGCACTACGTACGCGAACGCGATGGCCTTGCGCACGGCCTCGGCCGAGTGGCCGCTCACGAAGCCGCCATCGGTGGCGGGCGTGGGGCTCTTGGCGGGCTCCAGCGCAGGCACCACCTTCACGCTGCTGCTCCAGCGCCATGGGCGCGCGTATTTGTAGAAGCGCTTGGCGGGTTCGGTGGAGCCGTTCTCTCCGATGTTGTTGAGCAGGTCCACCACCGTGCCGAAGCCGGGGTTGGCGGCACCGCCCACGCCGACGTCGTTGCCGCCGTCGTTGTAGAGCACGGTGGTCGCGTCGGCGGCGATGCCGGTGATGGTGGTGGTCTGCTGGGCGGCGGCGCGCCAGGCGCTGGTGAGCGGGCCCATGCCGTCGCCGATGCTGTAGCCCTTGCCGCGGCGGTCGTCGAGGTAGGCGGCCAGCTCCTGCGCGCCGGTGCGCGCGTTGGTGGCGTCGACGACGTACTGGACGTTGCTGTTCAACACGCTCGTGTTGAGGGCCTTGCCATCGGTGGCATCGCCCGGAATGCCGCTCCACGTGGAAGCGACGACGGCCGGAAAGCTGCCCTGCGCCGCGGCCGTGACACCCGCGTCGACCAGCAGCGTGCTGGGCTGCCAGAAGTCGAGGAAGCCGGCCACCACGCGCACGCCGGCATTGGTTTCCTTGGTGGCATAGCGCGCGTCGCCGCGCTGGTTGGTCGCGACGTTGTCGACGAAGGGCGGCATCGCGACCGTATCGGGCACGGGCGCCGTGTCGGTAAAGCCCAGGTCCTTCGGCGGACCGGCCACGGCCACGGCGACGGCAGGCGGGTTCGCGGTGGCCGGCGGCGTGGCAGCGATGGGGAACGAGACACCGCCGTCACTGCCGCCACCGCATGCCGAAAGGCAGAGTGCTGCGACGAGGGTGATGGCGAAGGGGCGGCTGAAAGACGAAAAGGACGGCATGGCGAAGGGATGGGAGGAAATGAAAGGCGCAGGGCAGGTCGGGCCGGCCGATGTGGCCCGCGCAATCTATAGATGCAAGAAGTCGTTTCAATGACTTGCCTGCCCGCCTCGTGCGGCATTCATCTGCGTCCTGAGCGGGCCCCGGTCGTCTCCGCCTCGCGATGGGTCAAGCAGTCGCTGCCGCCCCGCGCGCCCTGCGCCGCCTACTGCCCAGCAGGCTTCAAATAGATCTCGACACGGCGATTCTGCGTGCGGCCTTCTTCCGAGGCATTGCTTGCCACCGGCTGTGTCTGGCCTCGTCCTTCGGCGGTCAGGCGGGCCTTTGCCACGCCTCGGTCGGCCAGGTAGGCTTCCACGCTTTGCGCGCGTCGCTGCGACAGGGCCATGTTGTGGTCCGGATTGCCGGTGCTGTCGGTATGGCCGACCACGCGCGCGTTGATCCTGGGCTCCTGCGAGATGGTCTGGGCTACGCCGTCGAGCACGCTTCGGAACGAAGGCTTGATGGTCGCGCTGTCGGTGTCGAACGTGACATTGCTGGGAATGTTGACCATCAGCGAGCCGTCCGGCTGATCGGTGATCTGCGTGCCGGTGCCGGCCGTCTGGCCACTGAGCTTGTTGCGGATGTTGGTCCAGTTGTAGCCCACGCCGGCACCGACCGCCGCGCCAACCGCCGCACCGATCGCCGTGCTTTTCTTGTCATGCCCGATGAGATTGCCGACACCAGCGCCGACGACGGCACCTGTACCGGTGCCAACGGCCGTGTGAGTCCCTTGTTCGGTTGCACAGCCTGCGGCGAGTGCAGCTGCGAGTGCGAGTGAGATCAGCCCGAGTTTCATGATGGTCCCTTTCAGTTGTTTCATTGGATCGACGGCCTTGGTTGATGCTTTGCCAAGCGCGATCTGGAGAAGACAACTCGCGAACTGAGACAAAGGCCGACAGGCACAACCGCTTCCATGACTGTTGGCCCGGATCAGGTTTAACAATCGTGAAATAGGTCGCGCCAGGAACGGCTCGTTACAGGTTCGGGGTGCCGCGGGAGCAGGCGGCCACAGCTCTCACGTGATGCTCATCTCCAGGGGCGTCGTCTGGAAGGCCAGCTGTCGCCACTTGCCTTCTTCGAACGTCCAGACCTGCATCACGCGCGAGTCGATGCGCACCGTTCCGCTGCCGTCCTTGCGAACGGCCACGAGCAGCTGGCGCCCGGTCATCAGTGCCGAGGTGCCAAGCACACGGACTTTCAGGTCGGAACGATCGATCTGCCGGTAGTCCACGTGCGTGCCGCCCGAGCGGAAGTAGCTGTCGTAGTCGTCGAGCTGGCCCTTGGCGTGCACGTGTGTCAGGCCGGGGTGCAGGATCTCGCGCAGCCGCACGAAATCGGCGCGCTTCATCGCGTCGCAGCGCTGCGCCTCCAGGGCGAGCAGCTGCGCCTCGGCGTCGGAAGGAGGGGGCGTGGGGGTCATGCAGGGGCCTCGGAAGGCAAGAGTGAGGAATCAATCGAACGCCACACCCAGTCGGGCGCAGGCACGCTGCAGCAAGGCCTGGACATCGGCGGCGTCCGCCGCCACGCCGTAGACGACGTGGTCGGGCCGCACCAGCGCAGCGCGGCACCCGTGCTGTTCGAACCAGCGCGCGAGCAGGCCGTCCGCTTCCGAGAGCGCGAGCACGTCGGGCGGGATGGCACCGCCACCCGTCTCATTGCCGATGCAGATCACCTGGGCGCGCAGCGCCGCCAGCATGCCGGACCATGGCTGCAGGTGGGCGGCGGCGGGTGCGTCGCGCAGCACCAGCAGGAAGCCGGGGCGTGCGACGTCATCCATCATCTGCGCGTCTGCGGCGTTGGCGCCAAGGAGGCGCACGATGGGCTGGGGGAACGGCATGCCCTCTGGCGTTTCACCGGTGTCGAGCAGGCCGCGGGTGATTCGCGGCAGCAGGCTTTGGCGCAGCTGCACCTTCACCTGGTGGCCCTGCTGCGCGCGCAGCTCGTGATCGCGCTGCGCGGCGCGCACGGGATCTCGCTCGCAGATGATCTTTCCCAGGCGCTTGACGGTGGCGGTGACCTCCTCGACCTGCGGGCCGCGTTCGATGCCGTAGCTGTCCAGCAGGCTGTCCGGCATGCGGCCCTCCAGCACCTCGTCGAGCTTCCAGGCGAGGTTGACCGCATCGCGCAGCCCCTGGCACATGCCCTGCGCCAGGAAGGGCGGCATCTGGTGCGCGCTGTCTCCGGCGAGCAGGACCGGGCCCTTGCGCCATTGCTCCAGCACCACGGCGTGGAACCGATAGGCGGCGGCGCGCCAGATGCGCGCCTCGTCCGGCGCAAGCCACGGTGCCAGCAACTTCCATATCGCGTCGTGCGGCATCTCGCGCTGCTCGGCTTCGTCGGGCATCAGCAGGAACTCCCAGCGCCGGTGCGTGCCGGGGCCGACCACGTACGTGCAAGGCCGCGACGGATCGCAGTACTGGATGTTGGTGGCAGGCAGCTGCGCCAGCTTGGACTCCTTCACGTGCATGTCCACGACGATCCACGGCTCGTCGAAGTCGAGGCTCTTCAGGGGCAGGCCCAGCCGCTTGCGCGTGGGACTGGCTCCGCCGTCGCATGCCACGACATGGCGCGCGTGCACCTGCGTGACTTCGCCCTGCGGCGCGCGCACGGCAAGCACGGCGCAGCTGCGGTCATCTTCCTGCACGTCCGTCACCTCATGGCCCAGGTGCACCTGCACGCTGGGCAGCGCCGCGACGGCCTGGCGCAGGGCGGCTTCGAGCGCCGGCTGGTTGAAGGTGTAGGAGGGCGCCCAGCCGAGCGGATAGGGCGAGGGGCCCATGTCGAAATGCTGGATCGGCTCGCCGTCGCACCCCTGGTAGAGCGTGGGCCGGTACGGCGTCATGTGCGCGGCCAGCGCGCCCGCAATGCCGATCTGCTGGAAAGTGCGCATCGCCTCGTGGTCGAGCGCGAACGCGCGGGGCAGCGGATAGACCTGGTCGGACTTGTCGAAGACGGCCACGCGCCGTCCCCTTTGCCCAAGCAAGGCAGCGAGCGAGGCGCCCACGGGGCCGAAGCCGACGATGGCGACGTCAAGGATGTCGTTGGTGAATGAGGACATGGCTATTATTTTGCAGAATATATAAATTGTGCATAAAACATGAAGGTATGCATTCAGGGTTCATCCCGATGCGATCTGATCTGTTCGGAAGAAAATGCACAAAATTGAACTTGTGCATTTTTAAAAGGAGACAAGATGTCGATGATGAAAGCCGCGCGCCTGCACCATGTGGGCGCCCCGATGGAAATCGAACAGTTGCCCATTCCGCAGCCGGCGGCCAACGACGTGCAGGTGCGGGTCAGGGCCTGCGGCATCGTGCCCAACCTGGGCAACATCCTGGCCAACTGGACCACCTGGTTCCCCGAGCTACCGCTGCCGCCGCTGCCGGCCGTCTTCGGGCTCGATCCGGCGGGCGAGGTGACGGCGGTGGGCTCGCACGTGCATGCGTGGAAGCCGGGCGACCGCGTATACGTCAACCCCAGCCTCTACTGCGGCGGCTGCCGGGCCTGCCGCAACGGCGACCTGATCAACTGCACGCACTATGCCTTCAGCGGCTACTTCGGCTTCTCCGAGAATTCGCTCAAGCTCTACAAGAACTATCCCAACGGCGGCCTGGCCGAATACATGATCGCGCCGCAGTACGCGCTGGTGAAGCTGCCGGACAACGTCAGCTTCAACCAGGCCGCGCGCTTCGGCTACCTGGGCACCATGTACTCGGCCATGCGCAAGGCCGGCATCGGCCCGGGCAAGAGCATGCTGGTCAACGGCATCAGCGGCACGCTGGGCATCGGCGGCGCGTTGTTCGGGCTGGCCATGGGCGCCACGCGCATCCTGGGCACGGGCCGCAATGCCGAATTGCTCGCGCGCGTGAAGGCGTTGGCGCCCGATCGCATCGAGGTCTTTTCCAACGCCCAGGGCGAGCCCGTCGATCGCTGGGTCAAATCGCGCACCGAGGGGCTCGGCGTGGATGCCTTCTTCGACGCACTCGGCCCGGGCGCGTCCCACGAGACGCTGCAGCAAGGCGTGCGTGCGCTCAAGCGGGGCGGACGTGCCTACAACATCGGGGCCATCGCCGGCATGGTCGGCATGGACCTGCACACGATGATGGACGAGCAGCAGAGCATCGAGGGCTCCGCGTGGTTCACCGCCGGCGAGGGGCAGGATATCGCCGACATGGCCGAGGCGGGCACGCTCGATCTTTCCATCTTCGAACACGTCTGCCACCCATTGGACCGCGTGAACGAAGCCATCTCGGGCATCGCAAGTCGCAACGGCGGCTTCAGCAACTTCGTCATCAACCCCTGAGAGGGACGCCCATGAAAGTCAGACGCGTGGTGGCAGGGGTTGCGGCCGATGGCCGCTCCCGGGTGTTCGAGGACGCGCTCGCGCCGCGGGCCGTCGAGTTCGAGAGCGCGCCGGGTTTTGCGGCGACCCTGCTGTGGGCCTCCGGTGCCGCGGAGCTGGTGGCCCGGGGCGCGCCGCACGACCGCACCGGCTCGGCCACGTTCGTGCCGGGGCAGGGAGAGACGCTGCTCATGTTCGTCACCTTCCCGCCAGACAGCGTGATGATGCGGGCGGACTTCGACGGCGCGGCATTCGGCGCGGAGTTCGCGCAGAAGGTGCCGGGGCTGGCCGAGACCTTCGAGGCCGACCATCCCGGCATGCACACCACCGACAGCATCGACTACGACGTGGTGCTCGACGGAGAGATCACGCTGGAGCTGGACGACGGCGCGCAGGTCGCGCTGCGCCGGCACGACGTCGCCGTGCAGCACGGCAACCGCCATGCGTGGCGCAACCTGGGCGACAAGCCCGCCACCATGCTGTTCGTCCTCATCGGGACGAGGCGCGCGGGCTGAGCTGCGCAGCGGCCAGCAGTGCAATCTCGTCCAGCAGTTCGCCGAGCGCGACACCGATGAAGTCGAGCGTTGTCGCGTCGACGAGTCGGCCGTCCTGGATGCGCGAGGCCACGTTCGCGATGGCTACGTGCTGGAGCACCAGCGGGCGCGCGAGCGTGGCGGCCAGCGCGTCGCGGATCTGCGCCTGCGCGCGCACGCCGCCCGCGGTGCCGGGCGATGCCGTCATGATGAGCGCCGGCTTGCCCCTGAGCGGTGAGGCGAAGCCCGGCCTCGACGCCCAGTCGATGGCGTTCTTCAGCACGCCCGGCATGCCGTAGTTGTATTCGGGGGAACACAGCACGAGGCCGTCGGCACCGGCGATGGCGCTCTTGAGCCGCGCCACTGCCTCGGGAGGCGCGTCGCCGTCGAGGTCCGCGTTGTAGGGAGGAATGTCGTCCAGCGGGACGATCTGCAGCGCCACGTCGGGCGGCAGCAGGGGCTGCAGGCTGCGGAGCACGGCGGTGCAATTCGATGCGCGGCGGATGCTGCCTGAGATGGCGACAAGTTGCGTGGTGGGGTGTTGATCGGCTTTCAATGCTTTCGACTCCTGTTTTTTGCGAGGCGAGTTTATGCATAAAATCCAAAACATGTACAAAAATGAATCGACCGCCGAGCGGGCGCTTCCGCTCGTCGACCAGGCCTTCATCCGGCTGCGCCGGGATGTGCTCTCGGGCAACTACGGTGCAGGCGCGAAGCTCAAGCTCGACGAGCTTCAGACGGCCTACGGTTTTTCCAGCAGTCCGTTGAGGGAGGCGCTCAGCCGGCTGGCGCAGGAGGGGCTGATTCGCGCCGACGAGCGCCGTGGCTTCCGGGTGGCGGACATCTCGCCGGAGGATCTCGCGGACATCACCCGCATGCGCGTCATGCTCGATGTCCCGGCGCTTCGCGAGTCCATTGCGAACGGCGACGATGCATGGGAGGCGCTGGTGGTCGGAGCCTTCCATCGCCTCGAGAAGATCGAGAGCCGCCTCGGTGACGGTCCCGTCGTGCTCGACGACGACTGGACGCAGCTCCACTCGGCGTTCCACGCGTCGCTGCTGGCGGCCTGCCCGTCGGAGCGCATGCGCACCTGGAGTGCGAGCCTCTTCGACCAGGCGGAGCGCTACCGCCGCTATTCCGCGCGCTTTCGCAAGACGGCGCGGCGCAAGTCGAACGAGCACCGCAAGATCATGGATGCCACCTTGCGCCGCGATGCCAAGACGGCCTGCGCGCTGCTGGAAGACCACATCCTCAGCACCGAACGCAACGTCATGGCGGTGCTTGGCGCGGCCACCGAGCGCGTCGGCAGAAGCTGATCCCCGGCTGAGCTGAAGCCATCGCGTGCAGCCGCCTGCACGCGCAAGAAGATGCGCACGCTCGCTCGCGGCGTTCGCTGGCCGGCGCTGCGCGCCGGGCCTCCTCCATGCATGTTCGCCTTGCCCCCTGCGGCTGCCCCGCAGGGGCGTTCGCCGTGCGCATCTGCCTCGCACTCGGTAAAAACCACTATGCACTAAACATGTTTTATGCACAAAAATATCTTCGTGCATTAATCTGAGCATAGAGCCGGGTCGAAGCCGACCCCCGTGTGCAACGTCATCCCATCCGAAAGAGCAACGCATGAAATTGATGTCCTACTCACTCGCCGGCCGCGAAACCTGGGGCGCCGTCGTCGACGGCGGCGTGGTCGACCTTGCGGCACGAACCGGTCATGCCACGCTGGCCGACTTCATCGCCAGCGCGGACTTCGCGCGCCGCGACGCACTGGTTGCGGGGCTCGCCGCCGATGCGCAGCTCTCCGACGTGCGCTATCTGCCCGTGATTCCGAAGTCCGAGAAGATCGTCTGCGCCGTGCGCAACTACATGGACCACCACCAGGAGGTGCTGGCCGCCGGCATGCAGCGCGAGCTCTCCGAGCAGCCGCCGATCTTCCTTCGCGTGTGGCGCTCGCAAACGCCGCACGAGGGCCCGATCGTCCGCCCCCGCGTGTCCGAGTCGCTCGACTGGGAGGGCGAACTCGCCGTGATCATCGGCGAGGGCGGCCGCGACATCCAGGAGGCCGACGCCTGGAAACACGTGGCCGGCTACAGCTGCTACAACGACGGCAGCGTGCGCGAGTGGCAGTTCCATGCCAAGCAGATCGCGTCGGGCAAGAACTTCGAATCGACCGGCGGCTTCGGCCCGTGGATGGTCACGGCCGACGAGATTGCACCAGGGCGCGAACTCAAGCTGGAGACGCGCCTCAACGGCGAGGTGGTGCAGTCGAGCCACACCGGCCACATGATCTTTTCGATCCCGCGGCTGATCGCGTATTCGTCCACCATCTTCACGCTGGTGCCCGGCGACGTGATCATCACCGGCACTCCGGCCGGCGTGGGCTGGAGCAAGAAGCCGCCGCGCTTCATGAAGCCGGGCGACGTCGTCGAAGTCGAGATCGAAGCCGTGGGCCTGCTGCGCAACCACGTGGTGGCCCAGGACTGAGAACTGCTCCACCGCCCAGCATCGTGCGAGACGTCCGCAAAGGGCGCCGCTCCAGGAGACAAAATTGAAACGAAGAACCCTTCTCGCCGCCTGTGCGGCGACGGCTGCCGCTTGGCCTGCCTCTCGGGCTTTCGCCCAGGGCTACCCGGAGCGCGCGGTGAAGCTCTATCAAGGCTTTGCGCCGGGCGGCAATGCCGATGCCATCGCCAGGGCGATCGGTGTCGAGATGGGCAAGGCCATGGGCCAGCCGGTCGTGGTGGAGGCACAGGCGGGCGCGGGAGGCACCATTGCGGCGGCCAACGTGGCGCGCGCCAGGCCCGACGGCTACACGCTGCTGCTCGCCACCGGCGGCCACGCCGTGGCGGGGGCTCTGTACAACACGCTTCCGTACAAGACCGTGGCCGATTTCGAGGGGGTTTCCACCGTCACGTACTTTCCCTTCCTGATCGTCGTCAACGCCAGCTCGAAGGTGCAGGGGCTGGCCGAGATCATCGCGTCGGCCAAGGCGGCGCCGGGCACGGTGGCGTACGGCACCGCGGGCATCGGCTCGACGCATCATCTCGCGGGCGAACTGCTCACCAAGATGGCCGGCGTGTCGATGATGCACGTGCCGTACAGGGGCGACGCAGCATCCGTCACCGCGCTTCTTGGCGGCGAAGTGCCCTTCATCATCGCGCCGCCGACGGCGGTGCTGTCGAACATCCAGGCCGGCAAGTTGCGGGCGGTGGCAACGACGGGGCTGCAGCGCTGGCCGGGGCTGCCCAAGGTCCCGACGGTGGCGGAGCAGGGCGTGGCAGGCTACGACGTGCGCTCGTGGGCGGGCGTCCTGGCGCCGGCAGGCACGCCGCGCCCCGTCGTCGAGCGGCTCAACACCGAGATACTGCGGGCGTTGCAGGCGCCGGCGGTGCGCCAGCGGCTCGAGGACATGGGCGGCGAGGCGCGCGGGAGTACGCCCGAAGAAATGAAGGCACTGGTCGCACGGGAGCTCGAGAAGTGGACCCAGGTGGTCGCCGATGCAAAGATCCCCAGGCAATGAAGAACGAATGAACGAAGGAACCATGCCATGTCACTGATCGCGCTGCGCAAGCGAAGCCTGACCATCGAGACCGTCTTCCACGAAGGCGGCCCCCCACCCGACAAACCGCTGCGCATAGCCGCCGCCTGCGCGGTGATCCGCAATCCCTACGCCGGGCGCTACGAGCCCGACCTGATGCCTTTCATGGCGGAGTTGCGAAGCCTCGGGACTTCGCTGGCCGAAGAGCTCGTGGCCACGCTCGGAAAGGACAACGTCGAGGCCTACAGCAAGGCTGCCATCGTCGGCGTCAACGGTGAACTCGAACACGGGGCGGTCTGGCACGAGGCGGGCGGCTGGGCCATGCGGCAGGTGCTGGGTGAGCCCAAGGCCATCGTGCCCGCGGCGAAGGCGGTTGCCGCGACGGGCTACCGACTGATGGTGCCGCTGCACTACATCCACGCTGCCTATGTGCGCAGCCATTTCAACACCGTCGAGGTGGGCATCCAGGATGCGCCGCGGCCCGACGAGATCCTGTTCGCGCTGGTGATGGCCGATGGCGGGCGCATTCACTCGCGCCTCGGCGGCCTGACCAAAGAGTGGGTCTCGGTGAACGACGGGCAGCGCTGAACATGGTGATGAACTCCATGCGCGCCGTGCAGCTTTCCGAAACGGGCGGCCCCGAAGTCCTTCGCCTGGTCGACCTGCCATTGCCCGAGCCGGGCCCGGGCCAGGTTCGCGTCAGGGCCGCGGCGATCGGCGCCGGAGGACCCGACGTGCTGATCCGCAACGGCACCTACAAGTGGATGCCACCGCTGCCGGCCATTCCCGGCAACGAGATGGCAGGGACGGTCGATGCGGTCGGAGCCGGCGTTACGCGGCTGTCGGTGGGCGAGCGCGTGCTCGTGAGCGCACGGGAGCTGTCGCAGCGCGGCGGCTGCTATGCCGAATGCATCTGCGTGAGCGAATCGGCGCCCTTCGTGCTGCCTGCGTCGCTGGGCTTCGAGGATGCGGTGAGCCTGGGCAATTTCCAGCTGGCCATTGCACTGCTTGCGAGCAACGGGAATCTGCCGGCACGAAGCATTCTCGTGCCGGGCGCCGCGGGTGGCGTTGCCACTGCCCTGGCGCAGGTTGCGCGCGCTCGGGGCCTGCGCGTGATCGGCACGGCCTCGTCCACGAAAAAACGCGCCTTCGCGCTGGAGAACGGCGTGAGCGAGGTCATCGACGGCGACCCCGCGACGCTTCCCGAACGCGTGAGGGCGCTGACCGACGGACGCGGCGTGGACCTGGCGTTCGATCACGTCGGCGGCGCGCTCTTCATTGCCTGCCTGCGATCGCTCGCGCCTTTCGGCATGGCGGTTTCCTACAACATCCTCGCGGGTCCGCCGGAGGGCGATGTCTTCGATGAACTGCGCAAGCTGCTGGGCAGGAGCCTGGCGGTCCGCACCTTCTCCATCCACACCGTCGACAGCGACATAGCGCAGCGCCGCGGCCTGATGGAAGAGGCCATCGCCCTGATGGCCGAGGGAAAGGTGCGCGCCCCGCGCGCCACCCGCATGCCGCTGGCCGAGGCGCGGCGCGCGCACGAACTGCTCGACCATGGCGGCTCGCTCGGCAAGCTCGTCCTGATTCCCTGACACCTGAACCCGGCAGAGGCCATCTTGAACGCTCCCTACATTCCCAACCTGTCGCACTGCGGCATCTTCTGCCGCGACCTGGCGGTGATGAAGCGCTTCTACACCGGCGTTTTCGACATGCAGGAAACCGATCGCGGCGTGGGCGGCACGTTCCGGTACGAGCTCGTGTTCCTGAGCGGGCGCGATGACCAGCACCACCAGCTCGTGCTGGCCGGTGGCCGCGCAGCGGACGCGCCCAGCACCGTGATGCAGCTCTCGTTCAAGGTCAAGGCCATCGACCATCTGCGCGAGGCGCGCCGGCGCGCGCTGTCGCTCGGCGCGACAAAGATGCGGGGCCTGAACCACGGCAATGCGCTGTCCATCTACTGCATGGACCCCGAAGACAACACGGTCGAGGTCTATCTCGATACGCCGTGGTATGTGAGCCAGCCTCATGGAGACCCGCTGGATCTCGAGGACAGCGACGAGGCGATCTGGTCGCAGACCGAACGCGCGGTCCGAGCCGATCCGAGCTTCATGCCGGCGGAAGAATGGGCTGCCCGTTTCGCACAGCGCAGCAAGGCGCTGAGGGCCGCGGTTGGGTGAATTCGGGAGTCGGCCTGCGGATCTCGGTATTTTTCAAGGACGGCGGCAGGAACACGCTATAATGGAAGGCTTAGCGGCTGTAGCTCAGTTGGATAGAGTACTTGGCTACGAACCAAGGGGTCGTGGGTTCAATTCCTGCCAGCCGCACCATCACTGAAAATGCCCGGAAGATTCTTCTTCCGGGCATTTTTCTTTTGTGCCTTCGCGATGGATCGACCCGTGAAGCCCGAAAGGTCGATAAAAGCGGGCTATAATTGCAAGCTGTGCGGCTGTAGCTCAGTTGGATAGAGTACTTGGCTACGAACCAAGGGGTCGTGGGTTCAATTCCTGCCAGCCGCACCACTACAAGGAAAGCCCGCAACGAAAGTTGCGGGCTTTTTTCATTTGGAGGATTTTGCGATGAGCAAGGCATTCACCAAGGAAACCGACTCCGACGCAGACGACGACGGCGCCGATGGCGCATCACCTCCGCTGCCTGCAGGCAGCAAGAACTACATCACGCCCGAAGGCTATGCGCGCCTGCGCGACGAACTGCTGCAGTTGATGGACGAGGAGCGGCCCAAGATCGTCGAAACCGTGCATTGGGCGGCCAAGAACGGTGATCGCTCCGAGAATGGCGACTACCTCTATGGCAAGAAGCGCCTGCGCGAAATCGACCGCCGCATCCGCTTTCTCACCAAGCGCCTCGAAATCGCGGAGATCACCGATCCGTCGGTGCACCACGGCCGCGACCAGGTTTTCTTCGGCGCGACCGTTCGCTATGTCGACGAGACGGGTGACGAGCGCAGCGTCACCATCCTCGGCATCGACGAAGCGGAAAGCGCGAAGTCGCAGGTCAGCTGGATCTCGCCGATTGCGCGGGCACTGCTCAAGTCGCGCGAGGGCGACGTGGTGAAGCTTGTGACGCCCGGCGGAGCGCACGAAGTCGAGATTCTGTCCGTGAGCTATCCGGCGCCGCGCCCAGCGGCGGCGTAGCAGTCCTCAGGGGGCTGGAACCGTCCTGGAGGCGGTCAGCACCGACGCGGTACGCCGGGCCGCGCGCAGCACAGCATCCAGGTGCGTGCGGTCGCGCACGGCGATCACGAAGCGCAGGTCGGTCGAGTCCTGCGGGGTTTCGTCGGCCATTTCCACGTGCGTGATGTCGGCTTCCGCGTCGGCCAGCGTAGCGGCGACGCGCGCCAGCACGCCCTTGTCGTTGCGCACGGTGATGACCACCCCGGTCTCGAAGGCGCGCGTGGGTTCGTCCGCCCACTCGACCGCGAAGAAGCGTTCGCTGTCCTTGTGGCGCAGCCGCTGGCCGACGCCGCAGTCTTCCGTGTGCACCACCAGCCCTTCGCCATGGCCGAGGTACCCGACGATCTGGTCGCCGGGAATCGGCCGGCAGCACAGCGCAAACCGCACCGAAGAGTTCTCGCTGCCATCCAGCGTGACCGCGCCCTGCGACACGGTTTCGTGCGAGATGAAGCGCTCGCGGCTCAACAGCAGTGCATCGGGCCGTTCGCCCAGTTCGGAAAGCATCGCCACCAGCCGCTTCGCGACGATGCTGGCGATGCGCTTGCCCAGGCCGATGTCGGTCAGCAGCTCGGAGCGGGTGCGGTTGCCGGTGAAGCGCAGCAGCTTTTCCCACAGCGCCTGATGCTCTTCGTCTTCCTCGGGCAGCTTGCTCAGGCCTTCTGCGCGCAGTGCCTGCGCGAGCAGCTTTTCGCCCAGGCCTTCGGACTCGGCGTGCGCCAGCGTCTTCAGGTAGTGGCGGATCTTGGAGCGTGCCCGGCCGGTTCGCACGAACCCGAGCCAGGCCGGATTGGGCGTCGACACCGGCGCGGTGATCACCTCGACCACGTCGCCGTTCTTGAGCTCGGTGCGCAGCGGCACCTGGTCGCCGTTGATGCGCGCGGCCGAGGTGTGATCGCCGATGTTGCTGTGGATGGCATAGGCAAAGTCGACCACCGTGGCGCCGCGGGGCAGCGCCATGATCTGGCTCTTCGGCGTGAACACGTACACCGCGTCGGGGAACAGGTCGACCTTGACGTGGTCCCAGAACTCGGCCGCATCGCGCGTCTCGTCCTGGATATCGAGCAGCGACTGCAGCCACTTGGTGCCCAGCCGGTCATTGCTGGCCGCGTTCGGCTCGGCGGCCTTGTACAGCCAGTGCGCGGCCACGCCCGATTCGGCCACCACGTGCATCGCCTCGGTGCGCAGCTGGAATTCCACGCTCACGCCGGCCGGGCCGACCAGCGTGGTGTGCAGCGACTGGTAGCCGTTGAGCTTGGCGATCGCGATGTGATCCTTGAACTTGCCCGGCAGCGGCTTGTACATCTGGTGCAGGATGCCCAGGCCGGTGTAGCAGGCGATCACGTTCGGCACGATCAGGCGGAAGCCGTAGATGTCGGTCACCTGGGCGAAGCTCAGGTGTTTTTCTTCCATCTTGCGGTAGATCGAATAGAGCGTTTTCTCCCGGCCTGCGATCCGCAGTGTCATGCCGGCGGCCGAGAACGCGGTCTCGACCTCTTTTTGCACCTTCTGGATCAGGTCGCGCCGACGGCCGCGCGCCTTGGCGACGGCCTTCGACAGCGTGGCGTAACGCCACGGTTTCAAATGCCGGAACGACAGCTCCTGCAGCTCGCGGTAGGTCTGGTTCAGCCCGAGCCGGTGCGCGATGGGGGCGTAGATCTCGAGCGTTTCGCGTGAGATGCGGCCCCATTTTTCACGCGGCGCATCGGCCAGCGTGCGCATGTTGTGCGTGCGGTCCGCCAGCTTGACCAGGATGACGCGCACGTCGCGCGCCATCGCCAGCAGCATCTTGCGGAACGACTCGGCCTGGTTTTCCTCGCGGGTGTTGAACTGCAGCTTGTCGAGCTTGGTCAGTCCGTCGACCAGTTCGGCGACCGGGGCGCCGAAGCGCTCGATGAGTTCGGGCTTGGTGACGCCGCAGTCTTCGATGGCGTCGTGGAGCAGGGCGGCCATCAGCGCCTGCGCATCGAGCTTCCATTCGGCGCATTGCGCCGCCACGGCGATCGGGTGCGTGATGTAGGGCTCGCCGCTGTTGCGCAGCTGGCCCAGGTGGGCCTCGTCGGCGAAGCGGTAGGCGCGCCGGACCAGTTCGGTGTCTTCGGGGCTCAGGTAGTCGAGGCGCGCGGTCAATGCCGCGAAGCTCGCGGCGGCCGCGTTCAGCGCCGCCGGGCTCGGCTTCGGCGTGCCCTTGGGGGCATGGGACTGATGTTTGGCTACCGCGCTCATGGCTACCACTTTAGCGTGACCGCTCTGTGGACGCGTCCGGACATAAAAAAAGCACCGCTTCGCGGTGCCTTTTCGTTGCAGGGCTGCGTCAGATCAGCCCGGCACCTTCTTGAGCATTTCGAGGCCGATCTTGCCTTCGGCGATTTCGCGCAGGGCGGTCACGGCGGGCTTGTTCTTGCTCTCGATCTTGGGGGCATGGCCCTGGCTCAGCATGCGCGCACGGTAGGTGGCGGCCAGGACGAGCTGGAAACGGTTCGGAATATTGACGAGGCAATCTTCGACGGTGATGCGGGCCATGATGAGAATCTTTCGGTCTGGGAGCGGTGAACTCGGATATCAGGGGATGTTCAGTGCGGCGAATGTGTCGGCACGGGCACGGCGCTGTGCGGAATACCGGAGCCGCTGAGCGTGGACGATCGCCTTGAGATCGAAAAGTGCGCGCTCAAATAACTCGTTGATTATAACGAAGTCGAATTCCCCCGCCCGGGCCATCTCTTCGGCGGCGTTTTTAAGCCGCAATTCGATGACCGAGGCGCTGTCTTCGCCGCGCCGTTCGAGCCGGGAGCGCAGTTCTTCCCAGCTGGGGGGCAGGATGAAGATCATCACCGCGTTGGCAAAGGTCTTGCGGATCTGCAGGGCGCCCTGGAAGTCGATTTCGAGGATGACGTCCGCGCCCTGGGCGATCCGTTCCTCGATGGCCTTCTTGGAGGTGCCGTAGCGGTGGCCGTGCACGTGGGCCCATTCCACGAAGCCGTCGGCCGCAATCATTGCGTCGAACTCCGTCGGAGACGCAAAAAAGTACTCGCGGCCATGCTTTTCCTGCCCGCGCGGCGACCGGGTCGTGTGCGACACCGAAGGCTGCACGGCCGAGTCGAGTTCCATGAGCGCCTTGACCAGGCTCGATTTGCCGGCGCCGCTGGGCGCCGCCACCACGAAGATGTTGCCGGGGTAGTCCATTCTGTCGCTCGTCGTCATTCGATGTTCTGTACCTGCTCGCGCATCTGCTCGATCAGGACCTTCATGTCCACGCCGATGCGCGTGAGCTCCAGCGCCGCCGACTTCGAGCCCAGGGTGTTGGCCTCGCGGTGCAGCTCCTGGATCAGGAAGTCGAGGCGCTTGCCGATCTCGCCGCCCTTCTTGAGCAGCCGCTCGATCTCGTCGAGGTGCGAATTCAGCCGCGTGAGCTCCTCGGCCACGTCGATGCGGATCGCAAAGGCGGTGGCCTCGGTCAGCGCGCGGTCCTGGGCGGCCTCGGGCAGCGTGCCGCCCGTGCCGGCGGTCAGGCCCATGGCCTCCTGCCAGCGTTCCAGGAAGCGGGTGCGCTGCTGTTCGACCAGCTGCGGCACCAGCGGGCCGGCCTGCTGTACCAGGGTGCGCAGCTGGCCCAGGTGGGCTTCGAGCATCTTGGCCAGCCGGGCGCCTTCGCGCTGGCGGGCCGACATCAGGCCTTCGAGCGCCTTGCCTGTGACATCGATCAGGTCGGGCCCCCAGTCGCCGCGGGCGGCGCTGTCGCCGCCGGCCAGGCGCAGCACGTCGGCCACGCTCAGGTCGCGCGCGGCGGGCAGCCAGGCCTTGATGCTGTCCTGCACCCCGTTGAGCCGTTGGAGCAGCTTGACGGAGGGCTCGACCACGCCGGCCTGGGCCGTGTTCTCGATGGCGGCGCGCACCTCGACCTTGCCGCGCTTGAGCTTGCCCGTGAGCAGCTCGCGCAGCGCGGTCTCATGCTGGCGCAGCTCCTCGGGCAACTTGAAGGTGAGATCGAGGAAGCGGCTGTTGACCGAGCGGATTTCGACCCCGAGCCGGCCCCCGGCGGAAGGCCGTGCATCGGCTTCGGAGTGGCTGCCTGCGGACCCGTTCTGGCCGCTGGCGTAGCCGGTCATGCTGTAAACTGGCATTGCGCCTCACTGTGGTTTTGCTTGCATGCACCGAGGCGTCGGCACGGCGTTCGCTTGCCGCACCATCGCCTTCGGGCGAAACTCCCGGATTATGTCAAAGGTCAAGCCTACGCCCCTGTTGCCCGATACGGTCATTGGTGGTTACCGCGTTGTACGCCGGCTTTCCGCAGGTGGTTTCGGTGTCGTCTATCTCGCCATCGACCCCAGCGGACAGCAGGTGGCCATCAAGGAATACCTGCCGTCGTCGCTCGCCACCCGAGGTCCCGGCGAGCTCGCGCCGCAAGTGCCGCCCGAGAAATTGTCGCTCTACCGGCTGGGGCTCAAGAGCTTCTTCGAGGAGGGCCGCTCGCTCGCGCAGATCTCGCACGCCTCGGTGGTCAGTGTGCTCAACTTCTTCCGCGAGAACGAGACCGTCTACATGGTCATGAACTACCTGGAGGGCGCGACCCTGCAGGATTTCGTGGTCACCGCGCGAGACCTGAAAAAGCAGAAGGTGTTCCGCGAGTCGACCATCCGCTCGCTGTTTGACGAAATTCTGCGCGGCTTGCGCATCGTCCACCAGTACAAGATGCTGCATCTGGACATCAAGCCGGCCAACATCTTCGTCACCGACGACGACCGCGCCGTGCTGATCGACTTCGGCGCCGCGCGCGAAGTGCTCAGCAAGGAAGGCATCTTCATCCGCCCCATGTACACCCCCGGCTTCGCGGCTCCCGAGATGTACCGGCGCGACTCGTCGATGGGCCCCTGGACCGACATCTACGCCATCGGCGCCTGCATCTACGCCTGTATGCAGGGCTACCCGCCCAACGACGCGCCGCGCCGAATCGAAAAAGACCGGCTCAGCCTGTCGCTGTCGCGCCTGCGCGGCGTGTACTCCGACAACCTGATCGAAGTGGTCGAGTGGTGCATGTCGCTCGACCCGCTGTCGCGCCCGCAGTCGGTCTTCGCGCTGCAGAAGGAGCTCAGCCGCGAAGGCGAGCGCCGCTATACCAAGCTCACGGTGGGCGAAAAAGTGCGCCTGTCGATCGACAACATCCGCTCTTTCGACAAGAAGAGCCTCCCCAAGGCCGCTGCGCCCACCACGCGCCCCGCATGACATCATGAAATTCTCCGTCTTCCAGGTCAGCCGCAAGGGCGGGCGTCTCAAGAACGAAGACCGCATGGGCTATTGCTACACGCGGGAATCGGGGCTGTTCGTGCTGGCCGACGGCATGGGCGGCCATCCGGAAGGCGAGGTTGCGGCGCAGCTGGCGCTGCAGACCATCGCCGCGCTCTACCAGCGCGAGGCGCGCCCGACCGTGAAGGACGTGAAGGCCTTCCTGGCCGAATCGGCCATGGCCGCGCACCAGCAGATCATGCGCTACGCGAGCCACAAGGCCATGCTCGACACGCCGCGCACCACCGTCGTCGCGGCCGTGCTCCAGGGCACTACCGCGACATGGATGCACTGCGGCGATTCGCGCCTGTACGTCGTGCGCGACGGCCGCCTGCTGGTGCGCACGCGCGACCACTCGCACGCCGAACGCCCCAAGCCGCACGGCTCCGACATGCCGGTCAACCGCAACCTGCTGCTGACCTGCCTCGGCTCGCCGACCACGCCGCTGTTCGACATCGCGGCGCCGCTGCAGCTGCAGCGCGGTGACCGCATCATGCTGTGCTCCGACGGTGTGTGGGGCGTGCTCGACGACGAATTGATCGTGCACACGCTTTCCTCCGGCAAGCCCGTGTCCGATGCGGCTCCCGACCTCGCCGAGATGGCCCTGCGCAAGGGCGGCGCCCACAGCGACAACGTCACGCTCATCGCGCTCGAATGGGAAATGCCCGACAGCGCGGACGACCGCAGCGGCGTGTCCACCGAGACCATCGAAGACGGCGTGTTCGCCTCGACCATCCAGGCTGGCATGCCGGCGTCGGACAACGAGATCGACGACCTCGACGAAGACGCCATCGAGCGCTCCATCGCCGAGATCAACGAGGCCATTCGCCGTTCCGCCGCACGCAAGACCTGAGCGCGCGCAGCTTTTCTTTTTTTCTTTCCAATTCCCGAACAAATGACTGCTTTCACGCGAAGCGGCGGCCGTGCCGCCGATCAATTGCGACCGGTGCGCATCACCCGTGGCTTCACCATCCATGCCGAAGGCTCGGTGCTGATCGAGTTCGGCCAGACCCGCGTGCTGTGTACGGCCTCCGTCGAAGAGAAGGTGCCGCCGCACAAGAAGGGCAGCGGCGAGGGCTGGGTCACCGCCGAATACGGCATGCTCCCGCGCGCCACGCACACCCGCAGCAGCCGCGAGGCGGCCAAGGGCAAGCAGACCGGCCGCACGCAGGAAATCCAGCGCCTCATCGGCCGTTCGATGCGCGCCGTGTTCGACCTTGCCGTGCTCGGCGAGCGCACCATCCATCTCGACTGCGACGTGCTGCAGGCCGACGGCGGCACCCGCACCGCCGCCATCACTGGCGCCTTCGTGGCGGCGCAGGACGCGGTCAACAAGCTGCTGGCCAGCGGCGCCATCAAGGCATCGCCCATCAACGGGCACGTGGCTGCCATCTCGGTGGGCATCGTCGGCGGCACGCCGCTGCTCGACCTCGAATACACCGAAGATTCGGCCTGCGACACCGACATGAACGTCGTCATGACCGGCGCCGGTCACTTCGTCGAAGTGCAGGGCACGGCCGAAGGCGTGGCCTTCACGCGCGAAGAAATGAACATCCTGCTCGGCCTTGCCGAGAAGGGCATCGGCGAACTCGTGACCTTGCAGAAGCAGGCACTGCTCTCGAACTGACTCATGAAACTGGTTCTGGCTTCCAACAACGCAGGCAAGCTCGCCGAACTCCAGCAACTGTTTGCAGAGCTGGCCGTTACCCTGGTGCCGCAGTCGGCGCTGGGCGTGGGTGAGGCTGAAGAACCTTTCCGCACCTTCGTGGAGAACGCGCTGGCCAAGGCCCGCCACGCCAGCGCCGCCACCGGCCTGCCAGCCATCGCTGACGACGCGGGCCTTTGCGTCGATGCCTTCGGCGGCCTGCCGGGCGTCGACACCGCCTTCTACGCCACGCAGTTCGGCTACGCCAAGGGCGACGCCAACAATGTGAAGGCGCTGCTCGAGCAGCTCGACGGCGTGGCCAACCGCCGCGCCGCGCTCGTGAGCACGCTGGTCGCGCTGCGCAGCCACGACGACCCCGAGCCGCTCATCGCCATCGGCCGCGTCGTCGGCGAGATTGCGCCTGCGCCCGTTGGCGACAACGGCTTCGGCTTCGACCCCGTGATGTACCTGCCGGCCTTCGGCAAGACCTTTGCCCAACTGCCGCCCGAGGTCAAGAACGCCAACAGCCACCGCGGCCGCGCGGCGCAGGCCATGTTGGCGTTGATGCGCGAGCGCTGGCTGTAATGGCCACCATCTTCCCGATCCAGCCGGCGCAGTCCACGGGAGCGCCGCAGGCCAACGACGTGTTGCACTGGATGCGGCCCGGTCCGCTGCAGCTCAGCGCGCTGCCGCCGCTGTCGCTCTACATCCACCTGCCGTGGTGCCTGCGCAAGTGCCCGTACTGCGACTTCAACTCGCACGAATGGCGCGCCGCGAGCGAAGCGGAGATCGACGGCATTCCCGAGCAGGCGTACATCGATTCATTGGTGGCCGACCTCGATGCCGCACTGCCGCTCATCTGGGGCCGCACCGTCCACACCATCTTCATCGGCGGCGGCACGCCGAGCCTGTTTTCGCCGCAAGCCATCGACCGCCTGCTCGGCGATGTGCGTGCGCGCCTGAAGCTCACGCCCGATTGCGAGATCACGCTCGAAGCCAACCCCGGCACATTCGAGCGCAACCGCTTCCGTGCCTACCGCTCGGCCGGCGTCACGCGCCTGTCGGTGGGCGTGCAGAGCTTCAACGACGAGCACCTGAAGGCGCTGGGGCGCGTGCACGACCGCGCCCAGGCCATCGCCGCGCTCGAAGAGGCTGCGAGCACCTTCGATACCTTCAACCTCGACCTGATGTACGCGCTGCCGGGCCAGACGCTCGAAGGCCTGGACGCTGATCTGTCGCAGGCGCTGGCGCTCGCGCCGCCACACCTGTCGGTGTACCACCTGACCATCGAGCCCAACACCTGGTTCGCCAAGTTCCCGCCCACGCTGCCCGAGGACGACATCGCCTACGCCATGCTCGATCGCATCACCGAACGCACGAGCGCGGCCGGCATGTCGCGCTACGAGGTGTCGGCCTATGCGCGTGAGGGGCATCAGTGCGCGCACAACTTTAACTATTGGCAGTTCGGCGACTACCTCGGCATTGGCGCCGGCGCGCACAGCAAGCTGAGCTTTGCGCACCGCATCGTGCGCCAGGTGCGCTTTCGCGAACCGCGCCTGTACATGGAGAACGCACGCGCGGGCGCCGCGGTGTCGCAGAGCGACGAGGTGGCGCTGGCCGATCTGCCGTTCGAATTCATGCTCAATGCGCTGCGGCTGAAGCAGGGCTTCACGCTGCCACAGTTCAGCGAACGCACGGGGCTGGCGATGACCTCGATCCAGCGTGGATTGGAAGAAGCCGAGCGCAAGGGGCTCGTGGCACGCGACCTGTTCCGCGTGTGGCCGACCGAGCGCGGGCTGGACTTTCTGAGCGATCTGCAGGCGATGTTCCTGCCCGATGAAGAGTAGGGCAACGCCGTCGGCATAAAATCGATGGTTCCGGAGAGTTGGGTGAGTGGTTTAAACCAGCAGTCTTGAAAACTGCCGACGAGAAATCGTCCGTGAGTTCGAATCTCACACTCTCCGCCGGCAACCCAGTATCCATGCGGGTTTGCGGGCGGGTCAGGCACTTTACCCCCTTTTTTACCCCCCTTTCTTTTTGCGCTCAGGTGGGCCTTTTTGGGCTACCTTGCACAAGCCGTGCTGCACTGGTCGCATAGGCGGCGGCTTAACCCTAGCGTCGCAGCACCCCAGCCCGCCCTCGCGAAGGTGGCCTGCACTAAGGCGCGGCAGGCCGCTTGGAAGACATGGCCACAGGCCGCCCAAGTGCCTTTTTTGAGCATTCGTCCATCGATCTTGTGGGATCACGCCGAGCCGGTTTTCGGATCAGATTTGTTACATTTTGTCGCATTTATGCTATAATTTACCCACGGGCTAGCCCTGCCAGCGCCAAGCTAGCAAGGCGGCGCCCGTGTGCAGGCGCACCGCCGCCTGTAGTCCCCTGATGGCCGCCAAGCCAGCGCATTTGCCGCTGGCCTTGGTGGCCGTTTTTGTTTATCCCTCGCGCTTTTTTCGACTGCCGCACTTTGCCCCTGGGGCCAGGTGCCGCCGCCGCATGGGCGCTCCTTTCCTATGGAGATTTCAAATGAAAGACCTTCTGAGAGCCTTCCTCAAGCCTGGCAGCACACCGCGCTTTGCGCTGGGCCGCGTTGTCGCAACACCGGGCGCCCTGGCGCTCATACACGCCACCAACAGCAACCCCTTCGTGCTGCTGGCCAAGCATGTCACCGGAGACTGGGGCGAGATCGATCCCGAAGACGTAGTCACCAATGAAGACGCGCTCGAGCACGGCTTGCGTATGCTCTCGGTCTACCGATTGCCGCTGCAAGTGGCGGTCGAAAAGGGTGCAGCGCCGGCACAGCCAGCACAGGAAGCCGATGAGCACGACAACCGGATATGGGTGATCACTGAAGCAGATCGCAGCGTCACGACACTGCTGCTTCCGGAGGAGTATTGATACCTAGACGCTCATCGCCCAAGCGACGATACAAACTCCATCACTTGCGCACGTTTGCTCTTCGATAGCTTATGGAAGGCGAGTAGCAACTGGGCTTCCTCGTCATTGCCAGTGTAGAAATAGGCTGTAGGAACCTTCAGAACGAACGCAAGGCGCTCAACCAGTTCGTAGTCTGGTGCGCGCTTACCAAGCTCGTAGCGATTCATTCGCGTACTCGCTGACATCGGATCCAAGTCGGCTTGGATTCCAACCTGCTCTTGCGATAGACCCGCCAGCTGCCTCGCATGCTTGAGGCGCTTGCCAAACACGTTCATCCAGACCTCTGCGGGCAAAGGTCAAGATAGTCCCGGGAAGCTTCGCTTCAAATACTACCGATTTGGTAGTATTTGAAATGCAGGCAGTGCGGCTGCGGGCTCTATTGCTTGTTGCAGAACCAGAAGAAACCAATCGCGAGGCACAGCGGTGCCTCGTTCAACACGAAAGATGGGATCAATCATGTTTAGCGCCAAACTCTCTTGGCTCAGTCCGACCGCGAGCATCGCCTTCTTGGCCGTTATCTGCTCGGCGGTACTGGTGGGCTGCGGCCCCGAGGCCCCACCCTGCAACGACGTCGAGGTCACCAGCTCGATCCGCGACCTCGTCGCCCAAGCGCACGACGACCACCTCAAGGACCTGCAGGTCCAGAGCAAGGACATCGCCACTATCGCGCTGGAGACGCCCACCGTCACCGCCTATGACGAGAAGCTCAAGGTCCGCAGCTGCAAGGTCACCTTCACGGTGCAAGCCTCGGCCGACAAGGTGAAGACCATGAATCAGTACATGGCTGCCATCACCAGCCCCCTCGTCGGCGTGCTCGATTCGCTCAATCCCTTCGCCGCGCTGACCAACCCGCAGGGCACGCTGCTGCAGAAGGCCAAGGCCGAGGTGGCGCAGTTCCAGGTCTGGAACCAGGGCCCCCAAGCCTCGCCGGACCCGATCCGCAAGTCGTTGACCTACCAAGTGCAAAAGGAAGAGGGCAAGTCCAACTTCTACGTCACCACCAACGTCAACGTGTCCGGCACCGTGCCGTACATGCGCGTCATCGTCCTCGCAGACACCTTCGCCAAGGAACAGGCCAAGCGCCAAGCCAAGGAGACCGAGGCAAACGCCAAGAAACAGGCCGAAGTCGACCGCCTCTCCGCCAGCGGCAAGTGGCGCAAGGTGGTGTACATCCTGGATTGGCGGCAGCCGGACAACGCGGCGGGGCGGTGCCACGAACGGGGCCTTGTGTGCTTCCGCGGCCGTGACAGCGTGAACGAGACGGACGCCGTGCACTACCAGCTGGACGCCAGCAAGGTCAACGCCCGGGGCATGAATGCGCTCGACGTGGCGTACCGGGGCAACCAGCCGATTTGCCTGGTCGGCGTCCAGAAGACCCAAGACCCCGGTGTGTTCACAGCCCGGGGTTACTCGACCTTCCGCAATGACAAGGGCGAGGCGGTGGACTGCCTGCCGGGCACCGAGAATTCGGACTGGGGCGCCTTGGTGGCGCAGACCAAGAAGGACGAGGCGGCTGCTGCCGGCTCAGGCGCTGCGCCCGCAACGACTCCCCGTGCGCCCACTGCGGCCCCGAGTTCCGGTCCCGAGAGCCTCATGTCGCTCATCACCAAGTACGAGCCCTGTGGCGAAGAGGCCGTGTGCCTGCACACAGGCAAGGGCAACGTCGTCTGGATGCAGGCCAGCATGATGCGGCGCATGGACTATGCGTTGCTCGACAAGGCAATCAGCAGCAAGACGCCGGTGTGCTTGCGCGACCTGACGCGCACCGAAGGCAAGAACTTTGCGGCCGATGGCCTGGACAGCGCGTGCTGAAGCCGATGGCGTAGCGGCAACGCGCTACTTACACAGCCCTTTGCGAAGGCGCCGGCTGGCCGAGAGGCTGGTGCGGCGCCTTTGCTTTTTCCGTTCTCATTTCATTGCCGCCGCCCAGGTGCGTGCGGCGTCACAGGTACCCCCCATGAATGTTCTACACACGCCCGCCGACAGCGGGCCGACGGCTGCTGTCCGCTTGATCGGCATCGGCGCCTCGGGCCAACACTTTGTCCGACGGTTTCATACCCACATCGATGCACCGCTGTCCACGCCGCTGGCGGATCTGCTGAACCAGCCGCCTTGCGTCCTCGAGGTGGACGCCGGTCAGGCGGCCGATGCGACCGTCGCCCGCGTGGACCTGACGGACACGCGAATCCTGTGCCTGGCCTTTGGGCTCGACCTCACCCCAGTGGAGATCGAAGCGGCGATGCTGTTGGTCTGGCGCCTTTGGGCGCAGGAGGCGCACGTCATCGGCGTGGTTGTCGGAGCGCACCAGCGCCTGCCACCGGACCGAGACTCGCTCCTCGGCATCCTGTGCGATTCGATCGATGCGCGCGTAGATATCTCGGAGTCGGACGATCCAGTTGAGCTGGCGCCGCTGCAGTGGCTTTATGTGGGGCTGCAGCGGTCGGTACTGGCGGGTCTGTCGATCATGGAAGCGGCCTGGGACCACAGCGACGTCGTCGAAACCCTGGACTTCGGTCAGGTGCGTCTGGAACTGTTCACCCAGCCGCTGGACAAGCCCACGCAGCTGGATGCCGCCATGGTGGAGGTCCTGGAAGAGCTCCAGCACCGAGGCGTGTGGCTGGAAGACGCGCTCGGCGCGGTGCTCGTGCTGTGGGCGCCGTCCGAGTACCAGCTCACGGTGCGCATGGTGCGCGGACTGGGGCGCAGCTTGGGCGAAGCATTGGGGGCAGGGGCTTTGCACCTGACCATCCGGTTGCGCAGCCAGCCCACCGGTGAGGACCAGACCGCGTACCTGACGCTGGTGGTGAGCACGTCGCGGTCACGTACCCGTTTCCAGTAGATCGCCTCGAACGAGCCATAGCACCGAACCCCAACCAACGCCCGCCCACGCGGGCGTTGCTCATTCTCAAGAACAAACACCATCCGCTTCAAAGAAAGCGAGCAACATCATGAAGAAGGTTCGCATCGATTCATCGGCCGGCGCCTCCGTCGCGCGCAGGCCCACCAGGGCGACCAAGCCCCGAAAGGCTCATGCCCAGTTCGATCACTATGTCGCCAGCGCCGTGGCGGACAGCACGCGACGGGCCTATGCCGGGGACCTCAGGCATTTCCGGGACTGGGGCGGTAGGGTGCCTGCTACGCCTGTGATGGTGGCGCGGTACGTGGCAGCCTTCGCGGGTAAGGTCAAGGCGAGCACCTTAAACCGGCGTTTGGCCGCGATTGCCTGCGCCCATACAGTGCTGGGCAAGCCGTCGCCCACGCGGTCGGAGCTGGTGCAGACCACGATGCGGGGGATTCGGCGAATCCACGGGTCGGCACAGAGGCAGGCCAAGCCCATCAGCATCGAGATGCTGCGTCTGCTCGCCAAGCCGCAGAGGCACTTGGATCCGGTACGTGACCTGCGGGACCGCGCCTTGCTAGTGGTGGGGTTTGCGGGAGGGTTTCGAAGATCGGAACTGGCAAGGCTCAAGTTCGAGAATCTGGTGTTCGACACCCAGGGGGTGACGGTGACACTGGTGCGCTCGAAGACAGACCAGCAGGGCAAGGGCAGGGTGGTCGCGCTGCCGCAGGGGCCAGGGCGGATGTGTCCGGCCAACCTGCTGAAAAGCTGGATTGAGCTGGTGCGCAGGGTGGACCCGGAAGAGGTCGACGCAAAACCATTGTTTCGGAGGGTGGATCGGTATGGAAAGCTTGGAAACGGGCTGAGCGGGGCAGCGGTCGGCGGAGTGATGCGACGGCGCATGCGCGATTGCGGGCTCGATCCGAGTGGCTTTTCGGCGCACAGCTTGCGTTCGGGACTGGTAACTGCTGCTGCCAAGGCTGGTGTGCCGACCTGGGCCATCCAAAGGCAAACAGGGCATCGTTCGGAGAGCACGGTGCAACGCTACATAAGAGGTCTCTCTCCGTTCGAACGGAATGCCTTCGATTCTCTGATCAAGGCCTAGAACGGCAGACTTGGGCGATTCAGAGTCGGATCAGCAACGTCTACTTCAGACAGAGGCTGTGTGAAAACTCACCGCTCTGCTGGTCATGTCGGAAGTCGACCTCTCAGATCGAGCCAGGATCGACGATCGAAGACAAGGGAAGGGTCTGATGACCCTCAAAAACACGCGCACCGAGTGTTTGCACACGGCCTCGACTGATAGCGACCGTTCATCCCACCAACAGTGAATGACGGCTGCTTGGCAGAGCAGGCAGTCGAAACCGGCGGAGGTGTTCCCACCATCAAGACGTGACACCACCAGCGTGGTCACTGGTGGACAGCTGTATCGAGAAGGCGCACCGTTGTGATCAATCCACTCGATGGGAGGCCATCATGGAAACCGCTGCCCTGCTCGTTCACCGCGAGCCCTGGAATAAAGGCAAGATCGTCGGACAGAAAGCACCGTTCAAGCCGAAAGAAATCTGGGCGCTGCGCGTGCGCCTTCAGATGAAAAACCGAATACGAGAGCTCGCGTTGCTCAACCTCGGGATCGACAGTAAGCTGCGCGGATGCGACTTGGTTGCCCTCAAGGTCCGCGATGTCTGCCACGGCGACCAAGTTGCCTCTCGAGCAGTCGTCATGCAACACAAGACGCAGCGCCCCGTGCAGTTTGAGATCACAGCCACCACGCGCGAGGCGCTTCAGAAATGGATCAAGGCCGCGAGCCTGAAGTCCGACAGCTTCCTGTTCCCCAGCAGGCTGCATGACTCTCCGCATCTTGGCACTCGCCAGTACGCACGAATCCTGGAACGCTAGGTCGTACAGCTTGGCTTGGAGCCGGCAGACTACGGGACACACTCCATGCGGCGCATGAAGGCGACACTCATCTACCGCAGACCCAAGAACCTTCGGGCCGTGCAGTTGTTGCTCGGTCACTCCAAGCTCGAGTCGACCGTCCGCTATCTCGGCATCGAAGTCGATGACGCCCTCGAGATTTCCGAGCAAACCGAGATCTGAAAGGCTGTGACGGGGCTGTGCTGTGGATTCGAGCCAACCGGGCCTGGTCGCCCCTACACCATCACCTCAACATGGGCGAGCGACAGCTCGAGCGAGGCAACGCGATAGCACCTAGCCGAGGAGGCGTCAACAGCGGCTCCTGAAGGCACTGTGTGCAGATTATCCCTAAGCGCCCGGACGATCAAGAACAACGAGATGCCGTTTCGCCCGTGTCGCAGCCACGTGTAGCAAGGACCTCTCAACCGCTTCCGTTTCTACTGAGACCCCGGCATCTTCACCGCGAGAGAACTGTGTCGCGTACTGGCGCACACCCTTGTAGGCGGCGATGACAACCACATTGAACTCAAGCCCCTTGATGCGATGCATTGTTGCAACACGCACGCCGGGAACCGTCACGTCATCTGGTGTCGAACGTTCCAAGCGGAGCACTTGAATACCACTGTCCCGCAAACCGTTCGCCAACGCATCCACCTCGTCGTTCGTCCGTGCCGCGACGCAGACTTCCCGGAGGGCCATCCCGCTTTCTTCCAGTTGCTGCAATTTGGCCTTCACGAGTCGGACATCGTCTTGGTAAGAAGCTGACATACCGACATCCGGTTGCTCCCCGTGCGTCAGCGACCGGTAGCCCCGCAACGAATCTGCGTTGCCATCCAGGTCATCGATCTCGCAACCCTCCAATTGCGCACACGCCCAACGTCGGATCTCGTCCGTGGTGCGGTAGTTAACGCGCAGGTTTCGGCTGCGGCCGCGTACCTCGATGCCCAGTCGGCTCAGCACGACCTTGTGGCGATAGATCCGCTGGTGTGCATCGCCCACCAAGAACAAGTCGTTCTCTGCCGCTGGCACTGCCGCGCGTACCAGCTCCCATGCGGCAGGGCTGATGTCCTGCGCTTCGTCCACCACCATGGCGCGGATGCCAAGCTCGGCCGGCTGCAGCGCCAGCAGGCGGCGCGCGTCGCGGAAGGCCTCTTCGGGCTCGCGCACATTTGCAGCCAGCAGCCGGGCGCGGTACTCGGCGAACACGGGCCAGATCGACTGGCGTAGGCTGCGACTGAGCTGCCCGCCTCGTCCGACACGGCTGGCCCGCAGGTAGTCTTCGGCCGTTTCGCAGCCCTGTGGCAACACCACGCGCTCGTACTCCGCGCGTAGAAACTGCAGCGACAGGTCCACCGCCGCCGGCAGCGCCGCCATGGCTTCCTGCCAATACTGGCGGCGCGCCTTGTCGTCGTACAGCGGCTCAGGCTTGGACCCGTAGCGCCGCAGCAGGCCCACCATCCATTGGTCCATGTGCTGCACCTGGATCTTGTCCAACTCCTGCGGCGTGCACAGCAGCGCCAGCTGGTGGCGAATGTCATCGGCGAGCGTCTTGGTGAAGGTCGTGAATAGCACCGGCTTGCCCGGCAGGTCAACGTACTGCCGTGCCAGCCGCGCCGCACGGTGCATGGCCACCACCGTCTTGCCAGTACCCGCGCCGCCCGTCACCTTCACGGGCCCCGCCCAGTCGCGCTCGACCAGCTTGCGCTGGCTAGGGTGCAGAAACACGCGCCAGCGCTCCAGTGGCGCGGCCAGCAAGGCGGCCAGGTCGCTATCATCCGTCAGCACCACAAAATGGCGCCTGGACGTATCGCGCTCCAGCGCTGCGTTGAAGTCGGCCGGGTCCACCACGGCAGGGGCCGCTTGGTCCGAGATGATCTTGTCGTAATTCTCCCCTGCCGCGTAGAGGTACAGCGCTTCGGACGCCTCGTCCGGCAACTGCTTGTCCAGCGCATCCAGGGCCGCCTCGTCTGTGATGGCGCGCACGGCGGCCAGCAGTTCGTCGGGCACGCCCAGCCGGCGAATTTCGCGGTCTTTCAGCGCCGCGAACAGTCCGGCCGGCGCCGAGGCAGTCGCTGGCACAGCAGACGGCGCATCCGCTGCCGCCACCTGCTCCACCGCGTAAATCTGAATGCTACCCACGTCCGGGTGGATCGCCACGCGATGGCGGCGCGCCCATTGATAGGCGTCGTCGTGCCGGTCCACCCACAACAGGCAATACACGTTGCCCTTGTCCGGCTTCAGCACGATGCCGCGCACGCCATCGTTGATACGCACTGAGCGCATGTTCGCGTCGCCCGCATCGCGGATTCGCTCATAGTTGATGCCCGGGGCCATCGGGTTCTGCCGAAATTTGGCCACAAAGGTCAACACCGCTTGCTGCTGGTCGCGCGGCACAGCGGCAAACGACTTCAAAAAGTCGTCGGACATGGCAATCTTGGGTGCGAGGCTCATGCTGCGCTCTCCTTCAAGTGATCGATCAGGGCGTCGGGCACCGCGCCCGGCAACAGTACGAAGCAGCGCCAGCCAGCCGCTTCGAACGGCGCCGCCGCATCCGCATGCGGCGGTTTCATTCCCCCCGCCTGCGACGTCGGCACCACCACGGACAACCGCACGTCGGCCCAGGCCAGCTCGGCCGTCGCCACGCAACGACCTTTGGCATCCATCAGCTCGTAGCCCACGACCGGCGTAGCCACTTTCAGGCTGGCGAGCGTCTGCGCCCAGAACTGCATCTCCGGCAGCACCTCGTCCAGCACGGCCACCCAGGCTGGTGACCAGGCTGACGGCAATTCGCGCATGCCCGGCGCGTGTTGCAAGGCCGCCAACCCGGCCATCCCAGCTGCGCCCGCCCAGCAGGCGCGCAGCGGCAGCAGCAAGTTCAGCACCTGCCACAACTGCTGCCAGCGAGCCTGTCGCTCCGCCTCGGTCTGTGCACCAGGCAGTAGGTCCGGTTCCCATTGCGCCACGACGAAAGGCTCGTTCCCGACTGCGCCAATACCCTGCATCAGCTGCGTCAACTGGTCGGGGTGCGCACCCGCCACCCAGTGCAGCCCGTCGCCCAGTTGCCGAACGCCCATGCGGTGGTGGGCTGTGGCAGGCAGCAGCCCCAGTTCGTCAATTTGCTGCCAGAACGCCCCCCCGCGCACGGCCTGCAGCACCGCCGCATCGCCCGCCGGCAGATCCAGCCCCAGCGCAAGCGCAGCGGCCACCCGGCGCATGTCGTCGTGGCGGCCCGCCTGCAGGCGGCGGTGCAGTTGCAGGAAAGGCGACAAGGTCTTCAATCCCGCCCACGCCGTCATGCCCTGCGCCTCCAAAATCTTCTGCACCACCGGCGCGGCACCGTCGGCCAGCAGCGTGGGCCAGGGCGATGGCGTGGTGGCAGGCTTGTCCAGCAGCACGGCATCCATGTCGGCCCAGGTCAGCGTCCACACCGAGAACTTCCCGCTGCGCGCCACAGCTAAGCGCTTGGCCAGGTCTTCCAGCACGCTGTGCTGGTGGTCCTGCCAGCCATCCATGAAAACGCACACCGGCAGATCGTCTGCGCCGTCGTCAGGCCAGAACACGAAATCCGGCTTGCACGGCACCACCACGCCGTCTTTCTCACCCAGCGCCACCTGCGGCTCCAGCCGCCAGCGTCGGGCGCCGGCCTGCACCTGGTAGCCTGACTTGCCTTTGAACAACAGCTCCACGACCTCAAAAACCAGGCCCGCATACGTGCGCCGGAGCGCCTCTACCAGCCGCTGCTCCAGCGGGCTGTCGAACAGGCTGTTGCCAGCGCCAGCGCCCGCGCCTGCCAGGCTGGGAACAGCCTTCAGCGCCGCTTTGTGCTGCACCACCTCACCCAGCATGCGCTGGGCCAGGCGGCGCGAGATCGACTTGCGGTCGTAGCTGTTGTGATAGCCAAACACGCAGCGGTAGCAGCCATCGGCCGCCGGATCCTGGTTGCACGCGCACGCGTTGAGTGCACCTAGTGCCAGTTCCAGGACTTCTAGCAACGGCTCGGGTGCCCGCATCAGGTCTTTCAGGTAGCCGGTGCCACCGGGAACACTGTCGTACAACACGAGGTAGCAGCGCGGCGTGTCCGAGCCGGCAGCCATGCGCACGTCCAACGCGATGCGCAGATGGTCCACCGCGCCGTGGAAGCGCCGGGCCAGCCCCAACTCAAGCGCCGCCACGAAACTCAACAACTGCGCATCAGTGCTGCCCTGTCCCGCTTCCGGCAGAAACAGCCGGATGCCCTCGCTCGTGAACTCGCGGTAGAGAAACACGCACTGCTGCGTCGACGCCTCCGCGTCCTTGCGCCTGGAGCAATACGGCGCATGGTTGCGGAACAGATCCTCGGCCTTGCGTTTGCGCTGGATCGTGCCGCACTCCGGGCAGATGCTGAAGCCAGGGCGGTTCAGCTCGGCACCGGCAATCTGCATTGGTGACGCATCGGGCGCTTGCTCGCCAAAGTTCACCTCGCGAAAGTTGACCTTGTCCAGAAACTCGAAGCCGAACGGGAACTCCGGTTTGGCTATCACATAAGCCTGGTGCACCGCATCGGGCGAGCAGTCCACTAGCGCCTGGCGCACGTAAAAGCCGCGCTGGCGCTCGTCTGAGTCATCGGCAATACGGCTCTCGCGGTCCAGCGTGCGCGCAAACACGGTCGTCAGCTTGAGCATCTCGCGCACGCGGCCACTGTCGCGCCACAGGCTGTCGCCGCAGCGCGGGCAATAGGCGTGGTGGTCACCCAGGGCCAGCGGCTCGCTATACGCGCACTGCCGGCAAAAGCGCCAGGCCTCGGGTTTGACCTTCGACACGTCTACCTGGTTCACCATTACGCGGCGACCCTCGGCATAGAAGGTGTTGTTGGGTGCCAGCTCGGTGATGGCCGACGCACTGGGCCGCTCATATTCGAAAGTCAACGGGTCGGGTGCGCCAACGCCAGGTCGGGCATCGCGCACGATGATCGAGCGGAGCAATACGCCCTGTTCCGGGAAGGCGTAGTTGGGCAGCAGCCCCTCGTCGGTCAGCACATTCAGCGTGGCCTTGCCCTCGATGCTGGCCATCAGCCGCGCCAGTGCCGTGCGCTCCTGTGTTAGACGCAACAGCTCTTCCTCCTGCTCCTCGCCGCGCACCGGCAACGCCTGCAGCTTGTCGATCTCCTTGATCGTGCGCTCGCGCTGACGGCGCAACTCGTCCACATCCTTGGCAATGCCCTGTAGCCGGTCGATGATCTTCCAGCCTAGTGAGCCGCGTTCATCCTGCCCACCGTGGATAAAGGCAGACAGCCAGCGCTGCGTATCCTCGGTCAACGATTGCTGCCCCCCCTGGTTGAACAGCCGCACGAAGCGCTCGAGCAACGTGCCCCGGTGCTGCTCCACGTACTGCAGCCAGGGGTAGGGAAACTTGGTCAGCGCCTGCCCGCGGATGGCGCTAAACACCGCACGCACCTCGGCCGGGATGACGGCCGCGCGCCCCGACTCGCGCACCCAGCAGTCCAGCGTGTAGGCAGTCAACTGCCGCTCTAGCACGGCCGATGCATTGAGAAACACCCCCGGCGCCTGCACGCTGCCCGCCAGCATCTCGCGCGGGTCGGACCAGAAGTACAGGTCATGCGGCCGGCTCGCCGCCATCGTCATCAACAACGCATTGCCAGTGCTGCGCCCGGCACGGCCGGCGCGTTGGATGTAGTTGGCCTGCTTAGGCGGCACAGAGCATAACAGCGTGGCCGACAGGTCACCGATGTCGATGCCCATCTCCAGCGTGGGCGTGGCCGACAACACGTTGATGCCACCGGGCCGCTCGCCGCCTTCCTTGAAGTCGCGCTCTACCCGCTCGCGCATTTCGCGTGGCAGCAGGCCGGTGTGCTCGTGCGCCACCACGCGCTGGATCTCGGCCGTGAGGTACAGCCGGCGGTAGAAGGCGCCCCAGCCCATGTGCGCCTGCAGCGTGCCCTGGCAACGGACACGCCGGCAGGGCTGGCCGGCAAAATCTTCGTGCGCGCCAGACAGCGTCTCGTTGTGGCAATGGCCGCAGCGCCAGCGCTGGCCGCCCAGCGCCACGCCAAACGCCGCCGGCTCCAGCCCCCAGACGCTGACCTCGGGCTTGTCTTGCGCCTGCTCATGGCCCGCCAGGCCGGCGCTGGCCAAGGCCTGCAAACCCAGGCGGTACACCTCGCGCAGCACGGGCTCGGCCCCCAGTGCCAATGTGTGCAGCCCCGGCAGCGCCTTGAAGGCCCAGTCGCGAAACCACGGTGCCTCGTCTCCCTCGATGCTGGCGCACAACTGGAAAGCGGGCAGCGTCAAGAAGCGCGGCGGCCGGGGTCCGGCCACCATCTGCGCCTGCCAGCCGTGCTTGCGCTGGCCATAGGGCCGGCAGCCGATGCGCGCGTAGAACGCCAACTCGGGGTCGCGCCAGGCGCCCATGCGCTGCAGCGCCTGCACGAGCCCGTGCAGAAACACGCCGATCTGGCCCGCCGTCACACCGCGCAGTACGTCCACCTGCTCGCCCAGGCGCTCCGCCAGCCAGGCCACGGCAGAGGCAAGGCGCTGCGGCTGTGCGGTGGCATAGGCAGTTCCGGTGGCCACCAACGTGCGACCCACATGCGCATCCTGTCCGAACTCAGCGTTCAGCACCCAGGGCAAGAGCTTGGACAGATCTGCCGGCAGGCTGCTGCCGGCAGGCAGCGCGCCCTGGTCCATCAGCGTGGTGAAGTCGCGCATCCAGTGCAGCTTGGGCGGCAAGAAATTGGCTACATAGTGGCCCTCGCCCAGCGCGGCCAGCCAGCGGGCCTCAAAGGCACCGGGCAGGTCGGCCAGTGTCAGCGACTCGCCCGCTGCTTCGGCCGCCGCAATCGTCTGCGCCAGTGCGGGCCGCAGGTTCAACCGCCAGGTGCGCGCTGCCAGAAAGCCGGCGCGGTGCGCGGCGTCCTGCACAGAATCGGAGAATGCGATCAGCTTCTTGTCCTGGTTGAAGCTGCTGCCGAACAGCTGGCCCAGCATCACCGCCGCCAGGCTGGCAGCCTGCGAGCCCAGGATGGACAAGGTGTTGTGACCGCCGCAGTAGGGGCAGTGGTGGTGCGACCGCGTGTACTTGGCGCCGTTGCGCGTGCCGTGCTTCAGGTTCTGCGTGATGTCCACTGCCAGCAGCGTGTCGTGTCCGCAATGCGTGCAGCCCCCCTGAGCCACCGCATGCAGGCTGCCGCACGCGGGGCAGACCTTCTTTCGCTCGAACTGGCTGCGGTCTGCATGCTCGGTGGCAGGAAACAGAAAACGCGTAGACACGTCTTCCGCGAAGAAGGCCGTGTAGAACGCCCGCAGGTCGCTCTGCAACTGGTGCGGGCTGGTCTTAGGCAGCGTTGCGCCCCAGCCCGTGGCGTGACAGTCGCGGCAGTGGATCACCGGAAGATGCAACTGCCCCTGCTCGGCCCGGCCCAAATCGTCGTGGGCGCGCAGGACGGGTGTGGCATCCACCCGCGCCACCATGCGGCGCAGCTCGCGCTGCCAGATCTCCACCTTCACCTGCAGAAAGAAGTCCTGGTGGCCCGCCTTGCGCGCATGGGCCACCAGCGCCAGCAGGCTGCTGAGCCACAGCAGCACGAAGCGTTCGTCCGCGGTTCCGTCACGCGCCTGCGGCAGGCGCCGCCGCAGCAGAGCCAGCAGATCGTCCACCAGGACTGAGCGGGGGCCCAGCCGATCCAAGTCGCGAAGCAGGTTCTGAAACGCGAAGTGGCATTTCAGCTGCTCGCCCAGTGCGCAGCGCCAGGCCATGTCGCGCACCTGCGCTGGCGCGCAAGCCTGGCCTAGCCACAGCGGCACCTGGGCCGCAAGGTAGGCGTCCAGGCTGACATGCAGCGACGGGTCGAGTACGGGCAGGTCGGCCAACTGCGGGCTGGCGGTGTGTTCCACCACCGCGTCGGCCAGGTAGTCGCCCACACCCATGCGGTCTTCGCCGATCACGGCATCGGCATCCATGGCCTCACCGAAGATGTCGCGCGCAAAACCCAATAGGCTTTCGCCGCCTCCATCACCCAAAGTGGCCGACGTGCCCACGCACACCAGTTGACCCGGCGCCGCGCCCAGCCGCCCCTTCAGCCGCCGCACCAGACAGGCCAGGTCGGTGCCCTGCGCGCCATCGAAGCTGTGCAGTTCGTCCACCACCAGGTAGCGCAGCGTGTCGGGCTGCTGCTGCGCCCACAGCGGGGCGTCTGCCGCGCGCAGCAGCAGAAAGTCCAGCATCTTGTAATTGGTCAGCAGGATGTCGGGCGGGTCGGCCCGCAGCGCGTCGCGGTCGGTGATCAGGGTGCAGGTGGTGTCATCCACCCGGCGCACCTGATCCGAGGTTTCGGCCGGCACATCGCCCACATACAGCCCCGCACGCAGGCCGGCCAGTGCGGGCGTTCCCACCAACAGCTTGGCCAGACGCCCAGCCTGGTCGGTCGCCAGCGCGTTCATCGGGTACAGGATCACCGCTTTGATGCCGCGTTGCCCCATCGCACGCGCCTGCCTGCAATGCTCGAGCAGCGGGAACAGAAAACACTCCGTCTTGCCCGAGCCCGTGCCCGTGGCCACCAGCGTCGAGCGTGCCCCCGCACCGGCCAGCCGCGCAAAGGCCCGGGTTTGGTGCGCATGCGGCATGAAGCCGGCGGGCAGCCAGTCGAAAACCGGGCACTGCGTATCGCCCCCGGTGCGAAACGGCAAAGGCACAGAGAGGTAAGGTCCCTTGAACAGGTTGTCGCGCTGATCCAAAAAGCGGTCCAGCAAACCGACGAATCCGGGCGTGGTGGAGGGGAAGGTGGCGCGCAGAAAATCGGCCACGCCCTGAGTGACCTGGTGGGAGACGATGAGCGGTTGCATGCGGTACGGGTCAGGTGGCAACAGATTCCGACTTCGACACCAGCGTCAAGCCGTACAACAACTGCAATTGCTCCCGCATTCTGGCTTCGCGGTCTGACAGGAAAACCCGGTAGTCGCTCCAGATTGGCGAGTCGCTTGCAGGGATGAAGTCGTACTTGTCCCAGTACTTGCGACCATCGTCACTGCTGAAGAACTCCTGTGGATGCCGAGCTCGCTTGTAGTTGTTCACCTCGTCAGGCACTGGCTGGAAATTCCACAGAGTGTCGACACAGGTCCGATAGTCCTCATCGCCACCCTCCAGATTCAGCGGGAAGATGTGGTCGACCTGAGGTTTGCGCTCGTGGAACACGTAAGCACGACGCGGCATCAATACTTTTGCGGCAAACCAGCGCTGGCTTTGCAGCTGGAAGTCATGCAGCTCCGGCGTGCGGTTCTTCTCCACTGCCACCTTCTGTATGGCATCGAATGGGAACGGCAGGCCAGCCATGCCAGCTTCCATGGCTAGTCGCGCGAAGGCGTTGACCATGGTCTGTGTATTCCAGTCGCAGAACTGCGACAACAGGAAATAGCGATGGATCAACTCCAGCTCATTTTGCGTCAATGCGCGGATACGCCACTCGTGACGAGCGCGCTTGCGCGCTACCAGAAATGCAGCGATGGGCAGTACGGCAAGCCATCGTGGAACGATGGAAGCATGGTTGATGTGGAACAGCCCCGACAGGTAGCACTGGAAAACTTCGGCCAATGCGTCGGCATCCTGCACCAGCGCGCTTTGAAACGCCGCCACATCCGATGTCGTCATCCGCTCTTCGTCGATGCGGATGGTTTTTTTGACCATCAGGTGAATGAACTGCAGGATGCTCGTCGAGGAAAACTCGATCCCCCCGCTCACGGACCTGATCCGCTCAGCCAGCTTCCACAGCCCTTCTTCGTAGTCCGACTGCACGGCCTTGATCTTGCCAAGCACCAGTTCCAGCTGCGTCAGTGCCATGCCACCAGTGTTCAGCCGCCGGAAGATCTCGTTGACCTCGGCAGCCGTCTCGGCTTGCACTGAGAAGTAGGCAATCGACTTGACATTGGTATCCACAAAGATGTCCCACAAGGCACTGAAGTTCTCGAGGACCAAAAGCTCCTTGGACGCGTCGCCGCCGGCAGCTGCGCGCAGTCGCGACTCCAACGCCACCTTGTTTTTCGGCGTGCAGGCTGTGGTGGCCAGTTCGCTCAACCGCAGGTACGCCACTTCCGCCGGAGAGTCCGAATCACGGAACAGAAAGCCAGTTTCGTCCGACTCGGCCGTTGCGACATCGAAAAGCACATTGAAGTGCAAGACCCGGCTGTTGAAGCTGTGGTACAGCACGGAGAACAGCGTCTGGAGCCGCTGCTGACCGTCGTACACCAGCGACTTGGCAGCACCCCAACGTCCTTTGTCGACCTGATGGGCATAGTGTCTTGGCTTGTAGTTCTCGACGAAAGCACGATACGGCACGGTCGCAGTCGTCTCCCACAGCACCACGCCACCAATGGGATAGCGTTTGACCAAGGAATCGAGCAGCAGGCACACATAGTCTTCCGACTCGTGACGGTCGCCCCAGACATATTGCCGCTGCACCTGTGGAAGAAACCAACCACCCAATGGTGCGTTGAGCTTGTTCAGCGCTTCGCGAACAGAGATTCCGGCGTATGACAAAGGGAGGCCCTTTCAGTTTGGCAAAGGATCGGTGGCGGCCCGCACCGCGAAATGCGCCCATGCCACGCGGTAATCGGCCTCGCGGTCGGCTAGGGCGTAGGGGGCGATGTACTGGATCTGGCGGTCTTGCGGCGGGCTGGGCTGGGTGCTATCGCGCACCGTGCGGGTGACGACGGTGCCGTCGGGTACACGGGGCTGGCCGTCGGCGCCGGGAAGCAGGTCGTCCCAGCCCAGGCGGCGGGTCTCGGTGCGGCCGTCGGGGTAGTGCACCGTACAGGGGGCGTCGTTGCGGCCGGCCTTGCGCGGCAGGCCTACGCCGACAAGGCCCTTGCTGGCGGTGAAGACGATGCGACCACGTACGTCGTACCAGGTGTCGCGCTCGTACTGGCGCATCACGGGGAACTGCACGCGGTAGATGGTGAGCAGTTCGTCCAGCGTGAGGCCCAGGGCCTGGGCGGCGAGCACGTCGATTTCAACCAGGGCCTGGCGGCGGGCGTAGTCGGTGCGCAGCGCGTTGTGGCGTTGCCAGTGGGGGGTGAGTTGGGCGAAGAAGGTGGCGGACAGACGGGGATCGGCGGCTGCCCATCGCTCGCCCTGGAACGCGGCCTGCCACTCGCTGGCCCAGAGCGGCGCCGAGTGTGTGGTCAAGCAGTTCAGTGCCAAGGTGCGTACGGCGAGAGCGGGGGTGCCTGGCAGCAGAGGCATCAGGCTGGCAGTGGCGTCTCGAAAGTCTTTTTTTCCAGAGACACGCACAAAGAAGTCAAACGGCAGCGAAGCCCAATAACCTGCGGCTGGCACCAGTTCTCGTGAGTCCTTCATAACAATGGAGAAGACCCCATCGATGTGCGCAAATCCTGGCGGCAAGAGCACTGGCCGCACTGATCGCTCGTCTCCAGGATGCGCGCCGCGCCGGCATGCGACACGGGTATAGGCGGTAACGGCCTTGGGCTCGGCGTCATCGGCCTCGTGCCAACCGACGCGAGGAACACGCGCGAGATAGGCTGTATGCCCCAGCGCTGGCGGAACGAAGTTGCTGCGAGGGAGATAACTGTCTGGCAACGTAGCCAAGTCGATCACGTCGTAATGGCTGTTCTGCGTGCAAACCGCTCTTGGCGTCTTGTTAAGAGGGTTACCGACAAACAAGTGCGGGCCGGACAGTACGAATTCACCCGGCGCTGAAACGAATCCGGTCTGCCGGCGAAGGACGCCAATCCGCTGAGATAGAGTTTCGTCAAAGCCAATGACCGGCGCGTAGTCCACGCCAAGATCGCCAAGCCGGCGGGGAACTTGGCCAATCTTGCCCAGCACCGAAGCCAGTTCTCGGGTGTGGACCACAGGTAAGCGAGCCTGCTCTGGAGGCGTTCCTGGCGCGTCATACAGCTTTGCAAAAGTCGCGAGTACCGAAGCATCGACGCTGATGACGCGACTCGCATGCCCGTCAATGTTCCAACCGCCTCCGTCGCGCTTGATGCCAGGCGTCGCACCTCCTCCACTATGGATAAGACTCGCGACTATCGTGCTCGGCGCGAATAAATTGGCCGTGTGGCGAAACTCAATCGAATCTTTCACCTGACCGTAAAGATTTATGCTGAACTTTGTGTTGTGGTGGACTTCGGCGAAAAGAGTCAGCTGGTTCTCAAATTGGTAGTGGGTGCGCAAGCGTGGGTAGATCGCTGCACGCAATGCGCCGCCACTACTATCGTCGTACACCCCTTCCGGATGCAGGAGCCCTTGAATGCCTCCGCCGATTCGCCATACAACTGGCAAGAAGCACTTGTACAGATTGGCCTTCTGCCCCAGCAGCAATGGATAGTTCTGCACTGCATTCAAGAACGCCGCCATCCCTTCGGTGGCTACACATTCAGCAACGTAGTCGCCCTGCACAGAGGGTGACTCAGCAAACACGGCCCCACGCTGGTCCGCCGTCTCCTTCGCACCTAGCCTGCGGATCGCAAACCGCGGATCGAAATCAGACAACAGAGCCTGCTCGTTCCACTCCACTTTGATCCACGGCGGATTGCCCAGCACTAAGTCGAAACCCTTGCGCGCCCGGAACTGGTCGGCGAACTCCAGCTCCCAATGGAAGAAGCGCTGCTGCCCCGCCACCCGTTGCGCTGCCTGCAGCGCGGGCAGCGCGGCCACCAGGGCGTCGATGTCCACCTGGCCATACCGGTCGCGCTCAGGCGTGAAGTCCAGCGCCGTCTGCGGCAGCGTCTCGGGGAACATGTCGCCCCCCAGCGGCGGCTCCACCAGCGGTGCGTTTCCCAACAGCAGAGTCTCCAGCACGAACCACCATTCCTCGCGCGTTGGCAGGTGGTCAGCTGCGTCCAGCGGCCAAAACCACAGCGCGCACCACAGGTCCATGGCCAGCTTCAGGCGCCGGTAAGGGGATGCGTTCTTGACCTGCTCGGACAACATCTCGCGCTGGTACGTGGCATCTTTCTGCGCGGTGCTGGTGGGCGCGCGGTTGGGGGCCGGGTCAGGCCACACATGCAGATCGTCGCTGGTGGCCTTGCGCACACGGGCCAGCTCCAACGCGTGTTGTTGCCATAGGGCTTCAGCGGCGGTGCTCAAGCTTTGCACGCGGCGCACCTCGTCGGGCGTGAGGGCGGCGCAGAAGGTCTTGCGCCACTTCTTGAAGGCCTCCACTGCCGCCGGCTCCAGCGCCTTGACCACCTTGTCGCTGCAATTGGCCATGCCGTCGGCCGGCAGCAGGAAGTGGAAAACGTCCGTCTGGACCGGCGTGCCGGTCATGGCCACGGCTCGCGGTATGGCGGCCCGCCAGTCGCGCTCCGGCATGCCGTTCTCACCCCGGCCTGGGCTGAGCTGGGCGGTGCTAAACACATCGCGCCGCGCGCCCACCAGTGAATTGCCGCTGCGCAACTGCATACCGAACCAGGGCACGTGGCTGCCCTTGAAGATGGCATTGAGCCACAGCGAGACTTCGGCCAGCTCCACGGCCACGGGGTTCAGGTCCACGCCGAAGACGTTGCGGTCGGCGATGTACATCTTGACCCGCTGCTTTTCCTCGGTGTAGCGGTCGTGGGCAATGGTCTGGCCCAGCTCTTTCTGCTTGGCCTGTAGGTAGGCCTCGGCCAACTGGTTGATGGCTTCGTTCAAAAAGGCGGCGCTGCCCATAGCGGGCTCGCAGACGGTGAGCTGCAGGATGGCGTCGGCATTGGAGCACGCCGGCAGCAGCTCCTTGAGCGCGTGTTCAACCAGGCATTGGGTCAGCACCTCGGGCGTGTAGTAGCTGGCGGATTTTTCGCGTGCGCGGCCGGCCAAACGGTAGATGAAAGTGCCCTTCTTGTACTGGCGAGGCTCGCCGCCGAACAGGCGCTCGGCGTCCGTGTAGTTGGCGATCTGGCCCGCGGGCACGAAGTAGGCGGCGGCCAGCGCGTCGATTTCGGCGTCTCTCCTTCGTTCGGCGGAGCTGGGGCCAGGCGCTGCTGCGTCTTCTGCGGGTGGTGTGTCGTGCGCGGTGTCGGCTGCGTCGGTTTCATCCGCTTCGGCATATGCGTCGCCCTCCGCATCCGAATCGTCGGGCGCTGTGTCCTTCTTGCGCTGCGGGTCGGGCCGCACTTCGTACAGGTCTTCCTCGGCGAAGAAGCCGCGAAACGACAGCAGCGACTCGTACACCGCGCCAAGCTGGTTGATGCCCAGCGTGGCGTAGCTGATGCGGCCCCTGCTGCCCTTGCCACCTTGGCGCGACAACGACATGAGCTGCACCACGCGCTGCAGCACACGGTTGCGCAGCTTCACGCTGCCCAGCAGCGGCGTGTGCTGCGGGTCGAACAGATGGCCTTGCAACGGGGCGATGGTGAAGCCGGTGTCCAGCACCAGGTCGGGGCTGGCCAGCAGTTCCTCTTGGGCGGCGGCCTGCGTATCGCGGTGCGGAAAGCCCTGCCAAATCAGGCCGAAGAGCTGCTGCAGGCTGTCGTGGAAGTAGGTGCCATCCTGCGCCTCGGTGGTGGTGAGCGGTTTGTCGACCAGCTCACGCAGATGCTCCAGGCTGTAGCCCTTGAGATAGGTCTCGGCAGTGATGGGCGCGTAGCCCAGATCAGGCCTGGCCTCGATGTAGAACAGGAACAGCAGCCGGTACATGGTGCGCAGGCACTCGCGGCTGAGCTGGTCGGCCAGGTCGGTGTCGTTGCGGTCGAAGACCTTCTGCTTGGCGACCTCGCGCTTGTAGCGGATGGTCTCGTTGCCGATGAGTTCGATGCATTCGCGCAGCGCGTACTTGAGGTCGGTGGAGACCTCGAAGGCGTGTTTGTGCGAGCTGTCGTCTAGCCTGTCGAGCAATGCGGTGCCACCGTCGCCAGGCAACACGGATGCAGCGCCGGCCAGAGCGGCGAAGGCGCGGAACTGGCGCTCGTCGCGCGGGCCGAACAGCTCGGGCAGGTGGAAGCTGAGCATCGCCTTGCGGCCCCACTTGCTGCGTTCGATGAGCAGCCAGTTGTCGTGATGTACCAGCAGCACCCAGCGCGGCGGGGTGTCGTCACTGAAGATGGACTTGGTGAGGGAGTCTTCCCAGTCCACCATGGAGGCAGCGGTGGCACGGGCGGGTTTGCCATCGGGCTGTACAGCGGGCAGCGGCAGGCATTGCAGGGGGCTGGCGTCATCGTCGCCCGGGGTGGGCACTGCCACGGCGATCACCAGCAGCGGGTGGGCTTTGGCATCGCGGTAGACGGCCAACACAGGCAGGCCGGCATCGGTGGGAGCACCAGCCAGCGGCAAGGTTTCGGGCGCGATGTCGTAACCCAAAGCCTGCAGCAGGGGATGGGCCAGATCGATCAGTAGCGGCAGGCGGTCGGCGGCCTTGCGCTCGGCCAGCATGCGTTCACGTGCGCGGAAGTAGGCCGCACCGCCTGCGCCGCGCAGGCGGGCCACGGGGCTGGCAGCCCCCTGCGCCTTCCACTGCTCGAACAGGGGTTTGAGATCGCGCTCGACGATGTCGTCGAGGTAGTGCTGACTGTAGAAGGCGTTGACGTTGTCCAGCCCGGTGATGGCGAAGCTCATGGTGGCTTTTTCGAAGGGGCAGGAAGGTCAGGCAGCCAGCACAGCGACGATGGTGAGCTGGGCGCGGTCGTCCAGCTCCAGCGTGTCGCGGATCCACTGCTGGGTGCTCTGGAATAGGTCGATGGTTTCGCTCTCGCGTTGCTTGCGGCGCGTGGCGTTGACCTGTTCGATGCCACGCGCGAAGTCCAGCTCCAGCTGCACCAAGTGCTTGCGCTGTAGCGCTTGCAGCTTGTCAAGTTCGCGGCCCATGCGTGCGCGGCAATCGGCGTCGAAGGCTTGCTTGAGGGGTTGCAGGTGGGCTTGCGCCTTGGCCACCACGGCGGGCAGCGCGGCCTGAATATGGGCCACATCCATCGGCTGGCCATCGTTGGCCAGGGGCGTATCGGCTAGACCGGTGGTCTGCAGCACGGCAGGCAGGCCGAGCACGTCGCCGGGCCTGCCGTGGGCGTCGACGGGAACACCCAGCCAGTGGGTCAACATGGTCTGGCCGCGCCGGTTCGGGGCCTGGGCCAGGACCAGCACGATGGCGGCGCCAGGCGTCAACCCTTTCGCCACGCGAACAACCGGGGCGCTGAGACGCTTGAACAGGCCCATGAGTTTCAGGTCCAGCCACTGCACGATGGGGTGCAGCGGCCACAGATAGTGCAGTTGCGGCCAGGTGTTGCTGTCGCGCGCCTGGGCAATGGCCGTTTGCACCAGGGCCTGGTCGGCGCTCATGGCGAACTGATTGTCGGCGGGCCACATCTCACTGGCCAACTCGCGCCGCAGCAGTGGGGCCAGATCGGCGTTGGGTTGGAAGCTGAGCGTGCGGGTGGCGTCGTCGCCCTGCACAGGGTGGTGGCTGCGCGGAGCGTCATGGCGCAGCCAGGTGCGCGCGTCGCGCACGTAGCGGTAGTCGTCGGCGAACAGGCTGGGGAGCTTGGCGGTGGGTGCGGTGGTGGGCGCGGGCGCGTAGGGCGGCGTGGTAGTGCCGGGTTTTTCCAGCGTATCGTGCAGTGTGGCGTCATGCACGGCCGGCACGGTACTGGTCTGAGCGGCGGCCCACAGGGCCTCGAACGGGTCCACGTCGCCCTGGGCCAGTTGGGCGGCAAATGCTTCGGCAGTGATGTTGGCCTGCATGGCGCTGGCCACGTGCGCGACTTCCAGCTCTTCGTCGTACAGGCCCATGAAGGCGCTGGGGTCACCGATGTTGCGGGCTGCCTGTTCGTCCTTGTCGATCAAGATTTCCAAGTAGCGCAAGTCGCCCCGGATGCGCGTGTGCCGTGGCTCGGTGAGCAGGTAGCCGATGCGCGCCGCGCGCAGCTGACCATAACGGTCGACGCGGCCGTTGCGCTGCTGGAAGACCATCAGTGACCAGGAAATGTCGAAGTGGATGAGCCGGTGCGCCTGGTAATGCAGATTCAGGCCTTCGGACGCCACGTCGGACGCGATCAGCAGACGCAGCGGACTGTGTGCGCTGCCGAAGTCCTTGACGGTGGTCTGGATCTCCACGTCGGGCAACTGGCCGTGCAGCACGGCCACGGCGGAGGCCGGCAGGTCCAGCGCAGCGGACAGTTCGGCCTGCAGGAACTTCAGCGTCTCGATGCGTTCGGTGAACAGCACCAGGCGGTCGGCCGGGTCCCGGCCGGTCCATTGCCAGTGCTTGCCGGTGCGCAACTGCTCCAGCAAGTGTTGGAACTTGCTGAACTGTGCAGGGGCGATGGCGGCGACCAGCGCCTGAAGCTCTTGCAGCGCACCGATGTCGGGATGCGCGGCGTCGCGGGCGTGCAGCTTGCGCAGCCGCTCTTTCAGCGTCTGCAGGCAAGCGGCGGGTGAGGAAAACAGCGCCTTTTCGATGGTAGTGCGCACTAGCATTGCGCCATCGCGCGGCTGGCCGGCGTCGGAGGCCAGGCGCAGCTCGCCCAGGCAATCGAAGGCAGCGTTCTCGGCGGCGCTGGCCTCGCGCGGCAGGCGGAAGACCTCGCGCTCGGGGAAGTCCTGCCGCATCTGGTCTTTCACGTCCTTCTTGAAACGGCGCACGAACAGGTGGGCCACATCGTCGCGCGTGTAGTCGGCACCCGGCGGTAGCACCGTGGGGTCGAGCATGCGCATCAGGCTGGCGAAGCTGTCGCGCTTGCCGTTGTGCGGCGTCGCGGTAAGCAGCACCAGGGCGTCGGACCGGGTGGCCAGCAGACCGGCCAGGCGATTGCTCTGCGTGCGATTGCCCTTGTAGGAAACGTTGTGGGCCTCGTCGATGATGATCAGGTCCCACCAGGCCTTTTCCAGATAGTGGCGGTATTCGCTGTCGCGCTTGAGCGTGTCGACCGAGATGATGGTGCGGTCGAAGTGGTTGAAGGGGTTGTGGTTGGACGGAATCTCGCGCCGGATGCGCTGGATGCCGGCCGAGTCCAGCCGTGTGAGGGCGATGGTGAAGCGACTCCAGAACTCCTGCTGGAACTGCAACATCATGCTTTTGGTGGTGACCACCAGCACGCGCCGGGCACGGCCACGGCGCATGAGTTCGGCGGTGAGGATGCCAGCCTCCAGTGTCTTGCCCAAACCCACGGTGTCGGCGATTAGCAGACGAGGCCGCAACTGGCGCAGCACCTGGTGCGCGGGCACGAGTTGGAAAGGCAAGGTGTCCATCACGGCGTGCTGGCCCTGGACGACGGACTCTATGGTGTCGCCGCCCTGCACCGCCGATTGACGCAGCCGCGCCTCGATGGCAAGGCGCGTGGCGATGAACTGGGGCGAGTCGTCGGCCACCAGCTCGGTCTTGCCGGGGTCGATGAGGGTGACTTGTTCGAGGTGCGACAGGAATAAGGCACGGTGGTTACGCACCGTCTCGGAGATGCCGATGCAGCTGAGCTGCCAGCCGCCGAGCTGGCAGACATCGGCGTTCTGGATGATCCACTCCTCGTCGCGGATCAGCGCGCGGGCGCCGGGCGCGGGGGGATGCTGCAGATGCATTATTGCTAACCTATTTGCTTTGGGCTCCAGGAACCTAGCCCAACAGTTTGCCCTTCAATGTAGGAATGTAACAAAGCCGAGCCAGCTTACCGCTCACGGGCTTTCGTCGTGTAGCTTCGATGCTCACAAAACCCGGGACTTCGGCTCGTAGGAGGCTGGGTGCCTCTGCCAATCGTCAGAACGTGTCGTGGTGGAAGTTCGAATCGGATCTTCGTGCTAGAAGAGATTCGAGAGACTGCTTAGCGTTCGAAAGCGTGAACACCGCCGCAGTTCACGAGTGCCAGCAACCGCTGCGCAGCTGCCTTTCGATAGGCCGGCTTAGACTGGTTGCGAGCGTTCAGATTCGCGGGGAAGGCGGCGGCTGTAGCGCAAAGCTGCATTCGTGGTCTGCTCTAGTGATGGCCGGGACTGTGTGAAGCTGCCGACGTCGGGAATGCTGGCCCCGGGTGCGCCATCGACGTGAGTCGCGTCGGTTGCCTGTGACGCGGTGGCTGGGCCGCACGATGCGCCCGAGCTTCTTGGTGTCGATGTGAAGCAGATCCCCGGGTGCCTCATGCTTGTAGCGCACGACGGCCTCGAGGGGCTCAAGATCGCTCATCTTGGACATACTCGCTCGTGCCAGAACGCGGCTGACCGTGGATGTCGGCCAGCTGAATCTTGAACTTCGGTGCGTAGAGCTGGCATGGACCTCTTGATGGCATGACCTTCTCCTGGTTGAAGGCCCGGTCAGCGTATCAGGTCAAATTTGCCCGTTGGTCCAGCCGGAGGGGTTTGCTCTAGCCAACACATGGGGTCCAGCAGCGCCACGGAGGAGGCCTTGGTGGGAGGCTTTTCTTGCCGTCGCCGCAGGTTGCCGGGTGAGCAGGCCAACGGAAAGCCGCAGATGCTCAGCTCGGCTGCATGGGCCGCCGCCGCTGAAGTGGCTGCATTCGGCCGCCGCAAGCCGGAAGACCACACCCAACACTTTCACGAGCTTGCGTGGGGACGGATCCGGCGCTTGGCCGACCGGGCGGGCGCACTGTATGCAACGCCCTACCTAGAGACTACCTACGTCGTGACCCCTGACACCTTGCGGATGCCTCTGTCGAAGCAAGACACACCGTTCGGCCGTGTCCTGACGGTCGCGCCGACGTTTGATGGTACGCCCGACGGGTGGTTGACAGCCTTCGACGGTTTCAATTCGGTCCAGCCGCACTATGACCTGACCAGGGGCGAGGGGCGGGTTCGAGTCGTCATCTCTGAGCCGGTACGCAAGGCGCTATCCAGGGCTCTCTCTGAATGCAGAGGAGCTCTTCTTGCGGACGACATGGGCTTGGGGAAGACGCTCCAGCTATTGAGCGTCATGGCTTGGTACTACGAGGCGAATCCAGCTGCAGCTCCTTCCGTGAGCCGTATTGCCTGCCAGGCACGAAGTTCCTTGTTGACAAGTTCGGACGCGAAGTCCATTTGCAGAACTCGCCAAAGCTTGGATGGCTGCTTGCTCGTTTGGCCGACGTCAAGCAGGCGAACGAGAAGGCCATCATCTTCACCGAGCTTCGCGAAGCCCAAGCCGCTCTTTACTACTTCCTCAAGGAGACGCTCGGAATTCGTCCGTTCATCATCAACGGTCACACGCTGGGTCGACAAGGTTTCATCAACAAGTTCTCAGAAAAACCTGGGTTCGACGTGATCATCTTGTCGACTTTGGCTGCTGGCGCGGGGGTGAATGTCACGGCGGCAAACCACGTATTCCATTTCACCCGGGCGTGGAATCCAAAGAGTCTCAGGCGACGGGTCGGGCTTACCTAACTGATCCAGAAGAGCGCTAAATGGACGGTATGTGCATCCGCACATGATCTGCATTTCCTGAATGCAACAGGCCGCGTGGCGGGCCCACGCTCGTCGCTGATGACTCGGCCAAAGCGTTACGAAGCCGGTACAGTACCGGCGGTACCAACAGATCGTTTGTCGCGGAGCGATCTGCAACAAGAAAATCGGCTGCCAATGGAGGGAATCTTGGCTAGAAAGAAGACGAGTCCTGCAGAGGATCTGATGGATCTGGTGTCCTTGCTGCCGTGGTGGGCCGGCGTGGTCCTGGCAGTGATCAGCTACGTGCTTTTGCACCGGCTGGCGGTCCCCCCAGCGGTCGCCTCGCTCCAGACGGGCCAGGTCGGTGATTTGATCGTCCGCTCGATGGGGGCGGTGCTGGCTGGCTTCGGCCAGTATGTGGTGCCGCTGATCTGCCTCAGTGGTGCGGGAGTCTCGGCGTGGCGACGTCATCGACGCCGAACGCTGATCTCGAATACCGCACAGGCGAGGGGAGCCGACGTGCTTGATGGCATGTCGTGGCGTGAGTTCGAGATGTTGGTCGGCGAGGCCTTTCGTCTGCAAGGCTTCAGCGTCTTCGAAACCGGTGGTGGCGGAGCCGACGGTGGCGTGGACCTCGTGCTCTCGAAGGGAACAGAAAAATTCCTCGTCCAGTGCAAGCAGTGGAAGGCCTACAAGGTCGGGGTCGACGTGGTGCGTGAGCTGTACGGCGTGATGGCGGCGAAGGGAGCGACAGGTGGATTCGTGGTGACTTCCGGCAGCTTCAGCGAGGATGCCAAGGCCTTTGCCGATGGCCGCAACGTCAAGCTCGTGGATGGGCATCGACTGTTCGGGCTGATCAAACAAGCACGGCAATCGCTGTCCTCGCGTATCGAAACCGCCGACAGGGTCCCCCCTGTCGAGCCACCCATTGCACCCGGCGGCGCGCCCAGCCGAGCCGCGTGCCCTGCATGCGGCTCGGCGATGGTCAAGCGCACCGCCAAGAAGGGTGCGAATGCTGGCGGGCAGTTTTGGGGGTGTTCTCAGTATCCGTCGTGCCGGGGTGTCCGGCCGATAGCTTGACGTGGGTTCCAGCTGCACCATGAGCCGGCTGGTCGCCCTCTCATGTCTTTGCGCTTCTTGCATTGCATCAGCGGCGCCACTGGTCTACCGCTGCGAGACGGATGGTCGTGTCGCCTACTCGGATGCTCCTTGCGTGGGCGCCAAAGTCATTGACGCGACGCCGAACCAGGGCGTGGACAAAATGTCGGGGCAGTCTCGCAAGGGAGCAGAAGTGCAGCGCGCAGAGACGAACAATGCGTTTGACGACGCTCTGAAGCCGTTGACCGGGAAGTCGCGTGGCGAGATGGAGGTGCTACGCCATCGAGTGCGGCTGCCGCCTCAGGATCAAGCGGAATGCGCACGGCTTGACCGCCAAATGCCTGTGCTCGAAGGCGGAACTAGCACTTCGGACGCCAAGGCACGAGCAGAGGCAGAAGTAAGGCTCTATCAGATTCGCAAGAGATTCTTCGATCTCAAATGCTGATCTGCAAGGCGACGCGTCCATGCTCGACATGCGACGGCAATGCGGCGTTAACCTGGGATTTCAGCAGTTTCACGCTTATGGCCAACCGCCGGTAATTGGGCGTCTACGTGCCTTTGGTTATCGTATCTTGGGAGAACGGCCGCCCACACGCCCTTGGTGGGGGCACAGTTGCAACCCAGTCCGGCGCACCATGCGTGCAGCGAGCGGCTTCATCAATGTGTCGTGAGACCGGCTATTGCCGTGTGGTTCAGTCTGTGCCGTGTCTAGCGCTCCGGCACTCTCGTGGGTGGCATTGCACCTGCAATGGGTTGTAGGTCGGCACCGGTCGACTGTACCTGCACGCTACTGGCCTGCCGAAGTCTGTCTCTCAGCTCGTCAACTCCTAGCGCCGGGGTTCTGCGGTGGAGCATCGCGTGGCAGTTCGGGCACACGGGGCGCAGGTCTTCGATAGGGTCAAGCTCATATGCCTCTCCGATCTCCGACAGCGGTTTCACGTGATGAACGTGGATGAAGTCCATGCCCAACTCGCCGTAGACGTCGGCGAAGTCGAATGTGCACACAGCGCAGGTCCAGCCCCACCTGCCGATGCATTTAAGGCGCGCGCCGCGGTCGCGCTCGTACACTTTGACCTGCCTAACCTTGGGGGTCCCTTCGACTACCTTGTCGCCTGTCGCGGCTTGTTGAGGCGCTGCGGCGGTCGGCGTGTAAAACTCCCATACCACCTTCACGGGCGCTTGGTCATACACCTGAAAAGGTTTGGCGACGCCAGCGAAAGTGAAAGGATCGCGATCAGCAAGTCGAAAGAAGATATAGACATAGCCGTGGGACAACAACAGCCGCTGAATCTGTTCGTGGCCCAGCCGTGACGGCCCCTTACCGAACCACACCAGTCGATCGCCCTCAAAGTGGTTTTGGTAGTCGTGTCCTGTTCTACCGGGGGCTCCAACGTTGCAGAAGACAAACCAGTCGCCATCGTGCTCGGCGTACCCTGTAAACCAAGGGCCGCCCTTTGGCTCCTGGGCGAACCCTAGGATTCTGAACACGTCCGATCTGGCGTAGTTGCTACCGAGCTCGAACGGAAAAGGTGAGCGCCGAGCTCTATCCTGGCCCGCACCGATGTCTGGCCCATCCATGGTGGGCGCTTTGGGCAGTGTCGGCTCGTAGCCAGCGCGCCTCAGCACCTTTTCTGCCATCTGCACCAGCTGAGGATCGAAGTACGCTCGCCATTGGCTTTCGACAACCAGTGCTTCCACACTCAGGTCTAGACGCCCAGCCTCCCACAGGCGGGTGAAGCCATCCGACGCGCCGCTCTTTGCAATTAAGTCGAGCGCGGTCTGGTATCCGCCCTTTGACTCGAGCATCCGAAGGAAGTGACCAGGCCAAGGCTTTACGACTCGGAAGGCTTCGTTCGCCTTGTCACGCAGAAATGTAGTGAATAGCTCATCTTGAGTCGCTGTCATTGACATTGGGTATGCCTTCACTCCTGTATTCGTTAAACCACCGTGTGGTCATCCGCCTCATGGGATTGATCGGCGCGGTGAAAAAGATGGCGCAACTCTAGCGTGGCCGGCCCGTCCGAAGAGATCAGCAGCGACAGTCCTCGACCGACGCTGTATGGACCCTGCGGGCCGCCGCCCCAATTCTGTTTCTAGTGGTGTGAGTAAGCGCCGCCCCATCCGACGCTCTGGTTCAATGAGGCGTTTACGCTTACTTCTTCTTCGTGATGCGCCCATCCAAGAACGTAATGAGGTCGTCCCGCTTGAAGGGCGCCTTGCCCGGATATTGCTCAAGTGCGCCAGTGATGACGTCTCTGCCGGCGTTGTCCAGCGTATAGCCACGACTCTGAAGATAGTGGTCAATGAAATACTCGACCTCGTATCTTTCGGTCATGGAAACATAGATTCGGTCTATCTTGCCGATGTATCTCTTGTTGTCGTGATTCGACCAGTCGCCCAGTTTTGCCATTGCATCGCTCCAGTTAAAAGTTGATGGGAAGGAGCGGTGTTTTTGATGTCACCGCTATCACGGGGGGGAGATACCTAGGCCTACGACCGCCCTTGACGCCCTGCTACGTGACGCCTTCTGGGGATCGGCGAAGCTACCGCGGGCAAACCGCGCCGCTGGTGGCCTTGCAGCTGAGCGCCTGGCTCTCTATCAGCCGGTTCGTGCAGGCGGCATTCTTGCTAGCCAGCCACGCCGACCCCTTCTCATAGCGTCGTTGGTCGGCCGCCAGCTCATAGAGGTTGTCGGCCAGAGTCTGCATGCCATGCTTGGCAATCACATTGCTCGACTCATTGAGCGGGAAGCGCAGTTCCTGTACATGGCGTTCGGGCGCAAAGAAGACCTTATGGAAGATGCGCAGGTTTACCAGCACCTCGTTTGTCTCGTAAACGCGCAGAATCCGCGCCTCTGCTCCATGGTCGACGCCGAGGGACGCGAGCTCAGCCGTCGTGCACGCGCATGCCTGCGCTTGCTGCTCGGGATCGACGTCAGCGAATCCGGTAACTGACGTGGGGTCGAACACAATCGCCTGTTCGACGCGGTTAGGGAAGGCGTAGAGAGCGTGCTGAGCTAGGCCACCGCCGAGCGAGTGCCCTGTAGCGACGAAGCGCGGCTTGCGTTCGCCTTTAGTCGTCGCGCGCTGGTCGAAAGTTTCAATAATCTTCTGCATGTGAGCACGAGCGCGGGAGTATTGGTTGTCACTGTTAAAGAAACGCGTAAACCACCAGCCGTTGGCGTGCGCCCAGTCACCATCGCCGGACGTGCCGCGGAAAACCACTGCTACCAAGGTTTGGTTATCCAATTTTCGCTGCCAGATGTGTAGCATCAGCCCCTGGTCGTCCTCACAGCCAGGCAGTGAAGGATTAGCGGGGGAAACAGCTCCTATAGACTCGTCTTGCGTCCATGACGACGCCGCGTCTGTTGTACTTGCCAGCATCTCTCTCAGCTTCTCCGCACGGTCCGCACTGACCCGCACAGGGTTCCCCGCGTCGTTGCAGCCTGGGCGCATGTAGTACGCGTAGGCTGACATGAGCGCATATGGCAACAAACGGCCGGCTACTTCATCAGGGCGCGAGAGCAGCGCGCGGTGGTGGGATGTGCGGATGCGCGCAGTCCCGGGCGTGTTGTTGCCTAGGACCTTCACGTCGTCGTCCTCACAAGGCTCCATTGCCAAGTGGGTGCAACTGGCCGTGGCAAGAGCGAAGACCATAAATACGCACTTGAGCATGATGGCGGGCGGTATTAGGTGCATCCTTCCTCCTAGCATTCTTGGCGGCGTCATGGCAGCTAGCAGCATTTCAAGCAAGCGAGTGGCCGACAAGCTGCCTATGGTCAATGCTCGTATCCAGCAGTTCTTTTTTTGGGGGAGAGCTCTCTTTGTCGATCAATGACCATGGGTGAATTCGAATTTGTTCGACGCGGCAACAACGCCTGAACCTTCATGCAGGCCCATTGCTAGGCTTTCACGGAGACGTGAATGTGTGCCCGGTTTTCGTACCAGACCCAATCGAACCCCGCTTCGACCGCGAGACGACCGAGGCGTCCCAGCTTTGCTCTGTCTAGGTCGCTGGTGGTCAGGTCAGCCGCCCGGCCCTCATAGTGCAGGCTATTGCCCGCATGCTCATTGTTTTCGTCCCAGGCCTCGGTCACACGCAGCCTAACGCCTGGCCATTCGGTCGCGACGGCTATTGCCACGGCGTCGAGTCCTTGCTTCATGCGCGCGGTCATCATCCGGTCAGCGCCAGTCTTCTCTTCGTCCTTGAAGATGATGGCGGTATTCGCGTTCGAGACTAGATTGGCGAACTCCGGGTCTGTGCGCCCGATCTTTTTCCTGATCGCGCCGCTGGCGTCCACCTCACTCTTTGCTGGTACCTTTTCACCCAGCGTCAGATCTGGCGCGCGCGCAGTCTCTGCTGTCCAGGTCCCTGCAAACTGATGCCCAGCGTCACGACATGACTCCCAATCGGGCCGCTGCTGAGATACGCCGTGTAGATGTGCCAGTCTTGCAAGGGTGGCCGCTTGAACGGGCTGAAGAATTTCCTTGCCCGCGACCGGAGTGGTGAGCAATTGACTCATTTTCGCGAGGCTGTCGAGGAGTGCACCGGTCTCAACTGCAACGTCCAGCGGAGCTTGCTTGCGCGAAGCCGTGTGGCGGCTTTGAGTCGGAATGACAAGTCTGTCTGAAGAAGACTTCATTCGCTCCTGCGTCTCCGGAGCGGCGGCGTTGGGGGTGTTTTTCCTTGCGGGTGCCATGCCTCTTCTCCTCGTTGTGCGCCGATGGCTACGGTTGCCTTTCGGGCGTGCTCATCGTTCCGAAAATACTGGCAGCCGACCACGTCGTCATCACTAAGACTGGGGATGCGAGGCGCAGCCGCATGTGCTTGAGATACTGGCAGACGCTAGTTGACCTTGGAAAGCACGGTGACCTCAATCTCGCGGCTGGCCACGTAGTACGGCACGTGCTCGTGGTTGGCGAAGAGCAGGCGCAACTTGTGCTTTCCGGGCGGTAGGTCGAGCACGGCATCCGTTTCGCCATTGCCGTAGTGCTTGCAGTGTTGATGCAGGTACTCGCCTGGCTTGTCGAAGGGAATCGGAGCCTTGATGTCGACCGGCAGCGGCATGTTGATCAGGATGTGGTGGTGGCCGGTGTTTCTAATGTCACCCGCGATCACCGGGGAGACACCCATTCCGGAAACCACGAATGCCACGCGAAAGGGCGACTTGACCTGGTCGCCATTCTTGATGTTTGTGAAGTACAACAGCTTTTCGCCGGGCAAGAAGGGGTGGGTGCGATCGCTAGCACGGATGTCGCTGATGACTGAGTCGGCCGTTTCTAGCGATCGAATTGTTGAATCGGTGCGGGCTGGAGCGGTTGGTGGTTGAGCGCCGGTAGCCGCAATGGAGGCAGAGATGTACAGCGCGCTGCAGGCCGCAGTTAGCGCTCGCAGATGAGAATAGACCCTCATTTTCTCGAAGGCTCGTATTGAAGGAGGAGCATGTGGGCCGGCTTCCGCATAAACATCGCAAATACGGGATTGCGCCTAAGTATGGCTGACCCGCGAGAAGCGAAGGGAAGTGGATGTACGAGCTCGATAACTTATCTGCACGGTTGGCCGGCTTTGCATTAGATCAACTGCGCAATCGCTGGGGCGCGGTCAATGTTTCTAACGCCTCGAGGCAGGTGTGAGTCTGCAGATGTGAGAGGGCGCGCCTGTGACTTGTCTATCTCAGCTCGAGAGGTGAGATTGCACCAATCACCGATAACGAGGCATTCTCGGGACTCAGGTTATCGCAACTTGGTCAAGCACTCATCAACGGCGTGGTTCTGACCTAGCTGTTCACCAGAGCTCGCCTTCGTAAACGGCTGCTTCTCGTGAGTTGACACTAGGCAGGCTCCGCCCCGGGGTAGACGCGTGTTCTCAGGACCTTCGTTTTCTTAAACTATTCGATGCCAATGGCTTCGGGCCTTGGATATCCCCTCAGTACGCGGAGATCATGGAACAGGTGTCAATGAACTCGGATCGGATCGGATCGGACCGCGCCGTACGGGACACCTTTGATGTAAAGGACAATGGCGACGTTAATCTACGGTGCAGGAAGAACCTTCGCGCCAAGCAGTTGCCTCTTGGATACTCCGAGCTGGAATCGACAGTGAGGGACTCGGCGGCGAAGTTGACGATGCTCTGGAACTCTCCGAACAGACAGAAAGTTGAGGCAATTGAGCGCAGCCGCGCGAAAGGCCGGTGTTCGGCGCAGGCCAACGGAGGTGCCGGCCGTAAGCGGCACTTTGTCTCTGGCTGCTTTGCGGCAGTCCCTTAGTGACGTTCCCAGGATTATTTTGTCCTTCACCAAACGATTGACGAGAGCATCGGCGATAAGGTCTCTAGTTTTTGGCATCGGGACAAGTACCACGCTCTGCGGCGCGTGTGAGATTGCGTTCCAGCAAACGGTCGAGATAAGCTCCGCTAGAAGGAGGCCAGGTCATCATGACAACGGTTGAGATTGGCGGGGAGGAGATCGACGGGAGGGCTGCGGCGGACCGGTTGGCCAACGAATGGAACGACCGCGGATGGATGCCACTCGACCCCTCGGCGGAATGGGCGCGGGCCGCCATCGGGCGGCTCGGCGAGATAATTGCTGCGCAGCCGTCGATGCTACGCGCTAGTATGCGTGGCGCCGGCAAGGGCGCGAGCTCATTAAGCCCGCGTCCGTTCCAGGGGTTGGTGGAGTGCCTCCAGAATGCAGACGACCTCGGTGCGGTCTCCCTACGGGTTGCCTATCGGACGTCTCCCCGCCCCGAACTTCTGATCGCCCATGACGGATCGCCGGTCACGTTGGCGAACGTCGGCGCGATGCTGCTTCCATGGCTGTCGACCAAGGATGATGATCCCGAGGCGTCCGGCCGCTTCGGTATCGGCCAGCGTACGCTCAGCTCGTTGGGCGGCCCCATCGAAATGCACGCTCCGCCATTCCATTTCGTCATGAGAGACGATGGCCCGGGGCAGTGCGAGCCCGCAGCCGACGTCGAAAATGTCTACGACGCGGCGCAGCGCCACACCATGCTCGTCATCCCCCTGTTCTCGACCGTGTCCGCCATGGCGATCGCCTCAGCTGTGAGCGAGCTGAACGTCGACTCTTTGATCTTCCTGAAGAGCATCCGCGGGCTTTACTTCCGGAACCTCGAGAATCCTTCCGAGGACCTGGATTTCGCCGTCGAGATGACGCCGGGTGGGAGCAGAGAGATCGACTTCCAGGGCGAAGCAACCCAGGTGGACGTGACTGAGGTCAGGGTTCTCGCGCCGGCCTCAGAGGCAGAGCGGACACGATACCGACGCTACTCCACCAGACGTTCTGTTGGCCCCGATGAGACGCGATCCAACAAGGCGACGGGATCAAGCACGCCGATCGAGATCTGCGTGCCGCTGGCGACGGCGCGGCCGCTGCGGCTCTATGATCGGATGCCGCTGCCGGTCCGGACTGGACTGCCAATTGGCCTCAACGCTCAGTTCGATCCGGATTCAGCCAGGTCCACGCTGCAGCCCAACGACTGGAACATTGCGCGCTTTACCGATCTCGGTCGCTTGGTCACCTGGGCCGCGCTGAAGGAGTTCTCCGAAGGGAGCGCTTCGTCGTGGAACCACGTCCCGCTCGAGGCCGAGGCCAATGACGGAGAAGGCTGGACAGAGGTGCAGGTCCGAGCGCTTGTCGCGTCGTGCCATAGCGATCTCCGCGAGCAGCTGCTTATCCGCACTGGCACGGGTACGACGGCCCTCGCCGATATAGCTTACGAGCATGAGGATCTCGAAGCACTGCTAACGGAAACCGACGTCGAGCGGCTTCGACCGAATAGTGTCGCGATGCCTCGCGCCGGCCGAGATGCCAAAGGGCGATGGCGACAGGTGCTAGACGAGCTGAGCCAGTGCGAGGTTGTCGGGGTCAGCGACGCGCTCGACGTGATCGATGGGGGCGGTGAGCGTGGGCCAGATTGGTACGTGTCGTTCGCGGCACTTGCAGAACGGCATCGGTTGACGGACGAGTTCTCGGCTCGTCCCGGCATCTTGCTCGACAACGGTGTGGCGACGGCCCGGCCTCAGCAAGGCGATCCTTGGGTCCTCGTCAGGCGATCATCGTTCGATGCTCTCGCGACGCGGCTCGGTCTGGTCCGACGCATCCATCCGGCTTACCTCGACTCTGAGGCGCCAACGACGGCGTTCCTCTCGAAGCTCGAGAAGCTCGGAGTCCTGTTCGATGATCGCGACGCGGGTGACGATGTCTTCGCGATACTCGGCCGTAGTCCCGCGACCGGCTCCGGGCTGGACGTACCGGTGAGACTGGAGAACGACGACCTGATCGCACTTCGAGGCGCCTGGGCCCACCTTGCTCGCGACCAGCACGCGGCACTAGGTCCGAGGATTGGGCGCAGCATCGAGCTCAAGGTCATGTGGTATGGGGCCGACGGCAAGCGTGCGACGGGCTGGGCCCGGCCTATTGAGACCTACCTTCCCGCTGCTATCGATCGCGAGGTCGACAGTTTCGCCAAGGCAGCCGGCCGCGCGCCGGGCCTAAAGTGGGTCGACCCCGAATATGCCCGGCTGCTCAAGCAACAGGCCGGCCGCTCAGCCATCGGTGCTCAGCGGCTTCTCGCGGCGTGGGGCGTCGCGCGCGAGCCGCGGCTCGTTAAGCCCGCCGACGAGCGGCCCCGCTGGGCTCGTGACACGACTCCGGCGAGTTCGGTAGGAGATATGCAGACGCCGGAGCAACTGCAGGCCATCCGGGCAGGTAGGAACACCCACCTGATCGACGACCACTGGTCGCCCGATGCCGACATCGTGGTCGCCGACATCGCGAAGTCGCCCATAAAGTTGAGACGCAAGCGGGCGGTGGCGTTCCTTGCCACGCTCAGTCGTGGATGGGAGCGGCGCTACTCCGAAGCCGCGACGGCGATCCCGGCTTCCGCATACAACGGCTACTGGCAGCGCAGCACCGAGGTCCGCGCGACATGGCTTGCTCGGCTCGCCGGCGTGAAGTGGATGCCGGATGCCGCGAACGGCCTCCAGCGGCCCGCAGACCTTCAGCTCCAGGTGCCGGGCAGCCCGCCTCGCCCCTTGGAGCGATCGACAACGGTCGCCAAGTTCGACAGCCACATATTGCGTTCGGGTGTTCTCGTCGCGCTCGGGGTAAAGGCCGGCCCGACGCAGCGGGATCTTGTCGCCAGACTGCAGGCGCTGCGCAAGGCGGAGGTCACAAGGTCCGTCAGCGAGGAAGCCACTGCAACCTATCAGTTGCTAGCGGCGTCACTACGGGATGGGGGCGAGGGGGTTCCGGACGAGCGCATGACCGCGGCGCAGCTGAGGAACGCATTTCGCGCGGGGATCGACGGCCAGGGGCTCCTGTTGGTCGACGGCCAATGGAACTCTCCGGAGCAGGTGTTCCGGGGGCCCGCGTTGTTCGGGGCACGGCGCGCGTTCGCGCCGCACGTCGAAGGCCTCGAACCGCTCTGGAAGGTGCTGGGTGTCGGCCTGCCGACTGCGGCCGACGCGATCGCCGTTCTCAAGGAGATGGCGGTAGGCCGGCCGTCCTTCGCTGATCTCGGCATCGCCATTCGCGCCTATACGCTGATCGCGACAGAGATCGGGGAGATGTCATCCCAGCTGCGCACTACCCTGAAGCGGCTGCCGCTCTGGACTGGAGGCGCCTGGGTAACCGATCGGCCGGTCTACGCGCTCGAGGGTGAGGCGCTTCTTGCGAGCGCACCTCCGCAGATGCGCGTCTGGCAGGCGGGCATCACCTCCTTCTCGGCGGTCGAGGCGTTGCTGGAGCCGCTCGGCGTCGTACGGCTCACCCCGATGGACTTCCACGCGGCATCGACACCTGCCTACGGGCTGGCCGAGGGCGAGTCGCATCGCCCGATCTTCGCCTGTGCCATCTCTCTCCTCCGGCAGGAGCTCGTCAGGGCAGATCAGCTTTTGCTCGACTCGCTCTCCCTCGATTGGGACGAGCTGCTCGCCGCGCCTGTCGTGATCGACCCGCAGTTGTCGATCGTCGCTAACCTGTCCTCCGGCCAAGTCGTCCTGCCGGCCCGTGCCCACATGGGGCGTGAGCCGTTGCGCCTTATCGTGCGAGGTCCGGCCGATCTTCCGACTGCCGAAGGCGCCGGCGCTGCGGTCGCATCCCTATTTTCCGGCGACCGCCAGAAAGCGGCATGGGCATGGGCGTCGGTATGGCCGCGCGCGGTCGCCGGTGAGCAGGCCGAGGGTGCGGTGATGCCGAAGACGCGGGAGGAGCGTGGCGATGGCAAGGAGCGTCTCGAGAGGCTCGCTAAACAGGCTGCGCAGCGCACGAAGCCGAAGCAAGGGGCAAGTAAAAGCGAAGCTCCGAAGCCGGTCGGCAAACAGCCAGTCCAGGTGCGGAGGCTGCGGGAGCTGGAGAGCCTGGAGCCGTCCGCGGGCGAGATCGTGAATGAGGGTGCCAAGCCCTCGGGCGGGATGGTCTTCGCGAAGCGCCGGGCGGCCAAGCCGCGCGTGTTCACCGATGGCGAAAGCAAGTCTGAGCAGTTCGGCGCGCCTCGGGTGCGGACGGTGCTACCACCGAGTAGCGACCGCGAGCGGATGGCACTGGATGCCGTCCGGCGTGCGCTACGGTTGGACGTGAAGCAGTTCAACGACCTACGAGCGGCCAGGGGCATTGGGGTCGACGCAATTGATGAGCTCAGGCAGTGCTACGAGATCAAGATGAGTTCGGGATCTAGCATGCCCAGCGACGTGACGCTGACCGCCAGTGAGGTGGAGGCCGCGCGAAACGACGAGGACTTCTTTCTCGCAATCGTAAGCGGCCTCGAGGACGGCGCGGGTCAGCTACGCGTCCGCTTTATCTTCGACCCCCTGGCCAACCTGGAAGTGAGGATCCGTGGGGATTTGACCCTCACGGGCGTCGACAAGGCCGAAGCCTTGGAGTTTCGTTTCGATAATCAACCGACTGAGTCGAAAGTCAGCCAGTCGTCCAGCTAGGTGCTTTTGGGAACTGGCATAGCGGCCGCTTCAGTGTAGTGTTGAGTGGGGAGTTGGTGATTTGCTGGTCGGCTTCATCATCTGGTCGCAGTGCTATCCGCGTCCACGGGAAGGTAAGCGGCGGCAATCGCTGCCCTCGTCGAAGATTTTCGTTCAACTCATGCCGCAAGCGTCGTGGGACGACGTGAGTGTTCGAGATGTCTAAGTGTGGCGCCGCTCTTCAAGAGGCCAGCATGGTAATGGCTGCAGTCGCACCAGCGGTTGCTAGCGCGTATGTCTCTTCTGGGACGGTACCGGCACCCGGTGCAGCATCCTGCCGCTTTGCGACGCACACCCGACTCGCGAAAGTTTGGCATCTCGCGAGTTACGCAATTTCGAGCTGATCGAGCACTCATCAGCAATGAGGTGTTTGCGCTCGCTGTGCTAACGCTGGCGGCCATGGTCGCATTCTTGTGAGTTGAGGGCGGCGACTGATCTAACTGACGATAAAACGGTGTTGACGTGCTTGTGGTTATCGTCGGTTGGGAGGCCGACCTCATCGTTGGAGCGAATGTGGTTCGTATCGGAGGCGCTTCGATAGGGCGGGGCAGGGCATGGCTCCACAAACCGACACACGGAATCTCGCGCGTACTAGGCGGCTGCTTCAGACTGATTGTGTTGAAAAACTCCGCTGAATTCTAGGAACTGGCTCGCAGTTTGCATGCCTTTCGTCATCGATGGAGGTACGCATCATGATGGGTCAGAGCACTGTTCAAGACCAGTTGTTCTACGCATTCAACCTGGAAGACCGCGTCCCACGCGATCACCTGCTAAGAGGCGTTGATCGCTTCCTCGATCTCGGCGAATTGCGCCAACATCTTGCTCCGTTTTACAGCCACACTGGCCGGCCCTCGATCGATCCCGAACTCATGATCCGCATGCTCGTCATCGGCTACTGCCTGGGCATCCGATCTGAGCGCCGGCTGTGCGAGGAAATCCATCTCAATCTGGCCTATCGTTGGTTCTGTCGCCTCGGCCTCGAGAACGGGGTGCCCGATCACTCGACCTTCTCCAAGAACCGCCACGGCCGCTTCCGCCCGAGCGACGGGTTGCGCTTCGTCTTCGAGACAGTGCTGCGCCGTTGCATGACCGAAGGCTTGGTTCAAGGCGAAGGATTCGCCGTCGATGCCAGCATCATCAAGGCCGACGCCAATCGCGGGCGCAACGTTCCAGCTTCCGACATTGCCCAATGGCGCCAGGGCACCCAGTGCAACCGCGCGGTGCGCGAATACCTTGATGCACTCGATGCCAACAATCCGGTGGGCGACTGGATTGCCGTGGCAGGGACAGAATGCGTAGTCATGCATGCAATGCAACCAGTCGGGATGACAGATCAAGGGGCGGCAATCGCTGCGCTACCGTCGACAGTCGGGAACTGCCCACTTATTAGGTCGTCTTGATGTCACGGCCTTGGCAGGGCTAAGCCATAGTTCGGAAAGTACTCGGTGCGTGCCAGATCGCAAGGCGGCCGCCCTGCGCCTATGGATCCGGTATGCACGCCAACCAAATTGAAAGAATTGCCTCGAACGGCCAGCAGTGGGGAGCCGCTCAAGCCTCCCTGTGAATCACATGCGTGCGACAGGCACTTGTTCTCCTGACTGGCCACGCGGCATTTGAACGAATCGTCCACATACATGGTCTGACGCAAGACCCTCTTAAAATCCTGCGCTGAAATCCTGCCTTCGACGAACTCCTGGATCGATTGCCCGGAAATGTTGGGCCACACGAAGTTCAGTTGCTCCCAGGTGCCTGCAACCTCAAAGGTAAAGCTCTTGCGTCCGGAGGCGTCGAAATCACTGAGCGCCACGATCGCGACGTCGTCTTCTGGGTGAACGACGTCGAACGAGTCAGTCTGGGCCTGCGCAGTAACGGGAAAGTGCACGCCGTACATGCGTGTGCTTCCATCCAGGAGGAAGGCCCGCGTGTTCCTGCGCACGGCCAGCGGGATCGGCGTCGTGCGGTTTCCCGCCTTGGCCATATTGGTCTGCACATCCAATGCGCGCGGATCCACAACACAGTGCTTTGCGGTCAGCACCAGGTTGTCGCGGAAGTTGAAGCCAAGGCAATAGATCTCCAATGGCGACTCGCCCGACGGATCCTTGACGGTAAGGAATACGAGCGAGGCGAGCGGCAAATCCGCCGTGGGCCTGGACAAGCAGCTGTCCAACAAGATGGAGTTGGCCTCAATTACCGCCAGCGCCCGATCTCCCGGTGACCACCGAGTGGAGTTCAGCAGTTCGTTGATTACCTCATACCCGGCTTGGCAACTCGCCATTCGACCGCTTGTCCGGTAGACACGGACCTGCTCCAGCATTTCCTCGGGACGCGGAGGCAGGCGCTTTCCGACCTTCAGCCGCCGCTGCTGCTGTACCGTGAGCAAAGACCTTTTGAGGTCGCCCATGTAGGCGAGCTTCTCTACCCTGGCGGCGTACAGCGCGCCGACCTCGGCAGCTATCTGTGGCGTCAGACCCAGCTGCGCCGCCGAAGTTTCGCGAACGACGTGCAGGGTCGAGAAGCTGCTGCGGTCTCGAATCTCCGACGGATCCAGACCTACGCGCGGAGGGTCTGATTCAAAAAAAAAAACCCCTATCGCGGCAGTTGAGGTCGAGCAAACACCCTAGCTGGGCAGTCGGATAGATCCTGCTGGGATCAAACTCCCGGATCGACGAGCCTTTGAAGCTCGAGCTCCCGCGCTTCTGGACGCTGGGCTTTGCGGCCGGAGAGAGTTGCTGTACCGAGCAGTCTCTAGATCCTGCACATCCCCCCGGTCTTCCAGGCGGAACCGGCGCGTCCTGCTTGCCGTCCTTACCCACGACAATCGCAGGTGCATTCTGACTCTGTACCCGAGCGCCTTGGACGGGCTCGCAGGTCTTGTCCTCCAAGCAACCGCCGGATGGCTTCGGTTGAACCGGCCGCTGATTGCGTGGATCGGATGAGCCGCGCATATTGGACGACTGGGCCAAGGCGGTCGAGACGCCGAGCGTCGCCGCACATGCGAACGCAGCGAGCAACAGTGAAGAAGTCTTCATAAGCGTTCTCCTACTTGGGATATTGGGCGCGCAGCAATGTCAAATCCGCCTTCGATGGCGCTGTGTTCTGTGCAGAGAGATAGCACGGCGACGTCGCACCGCGCTTGAAATACTCAGGAGCGAACTGATAGAACATCAGCGACGTGTTGTCCGGATCGGAAGTCGCACCGACTTGGCCGAATGTGAACTGGCCGAAGTTGGTCTTCATTTCTAGATCGGTCCACTTCAGTGCCGTCTGGATCCGGGGCAGATCAAACTCGTTCTGGCAGTTCAGCGATGGGTGCTGGTGTTCGTGCAGCGCACCGTACGCGTGGAGCACCTCGTGCATGACGACCGCCCGCTGACTGGGAGTCCAGGCATCGGATACATCGAGGTTCTGCAGCTTCATGGTGGGCAACGGGTAAGGGATCAACAGCGCGTCTGTTCCCACGTAGGAGCTGTATCCCTTGTCGCGAAAGCTCACCCGGATCTGCGACGTCTTGGACTGGCAGGTCTTGGTGCTTTGCTTGATCCCCAGATTTGTTTCGTTGGCAAGCTCGGTGAAGACCGCGATCACGCGGGATCGCGCATCTTCGCTTCCGTTAAGGAAGCACACCTCCAGGAGCGTCTTGTCGGGCCACAGCGACTTGGAGAAGACTGATTCCAGTGAGCTCTCGAAGTTCGTGCTACGGATGCCGTTGGCCTTCAGGACCGCTTGGCGTTGCGCCGGAGGAAGGTTCGCCGCATCCTTGAGCGCCTGTGCCACCTGCGGCTCGCGCAGCGTCTGCCGCTCCTTGAGCAGCCGGACCGTCTCCTTGGGCAAGTGGGGATCGATCAGAAGGCCTTGGACGTCATGGGCCAGTGCTGCAGGCGCCGCGATGATGACGGCGCCTGCGCATACCGCGCGTACGAGACACTTAAACATCGCTGTACACCTCCTCGCTGGCCTAAAGCCTATTTCGGATGCTGCGTGGCCGCACCACCCGAATTGATGTTGACTGCACTCACGACGGCGGCGGCTCAATCGCCTTTCGAGCGCTCAAAAGTCCAGTCAAACAAGTGAATCCCGACCGCCGGGATCTCCACGCATTCCCAGTACCCTGTCGCCTGGCACGGAGTGATCGCGACTCGTCCATGCTGGCCACTTTCGCAGCGGTTTGCTCGCCGGCGACGCTGATCGCCTCGCCCGAGGTCGCTGAGCTAAGCTGGCAATCCAACCAGCATGAGCTTGCAACTGCTGTTTGCCGGAATGGCGCTCATGCTGACCACGTCGGGCATTCCTTTGGCGAGCGCCCATAGCACAATACGCCCGTCGAAGTCGTTCAAGCCCAGTTTGACGATGTCGTTCACCACGTTGTGGCAAAGAGTGTCGTAGGCGCGCAGCTTGATCGCAGCATCTGTACTCCCGAACAGCGGAATCGAGCTTTGCACATAGGGGCGGCTACGCAGATACGCTTCAACCGTGATGGCAGCGCCAGGCGGTGGGGTCAGCAGGAAGGCAAGGACCTCTGACGCTCTAAGCCCGCTCGCGACGCGCTGCTCTCCCTTGATGACATCTTCGGCGCAGTAGTCGGACCCGGCAGTGCTGGCGGGCGCGCAGATGCGCACCGGACTGAAAATCGATGGCTTCGGATCGTCGAAGCCGACATACCAGCTCCCCACGGGTTTGGGCTCTGCCCTGTAGTCGCCTTCCTCGACTGGCAATAGCAGCCGGACCTCCACGCCCGCGTCGCCAAGGGCGAAAGGATGCGAATTTCGCGTGGGTGCCAAGTCGCGCTCAGTGGTGAGCTGCTCCACGATCGAGGTGCCGAAAAGCTGAGATATGGCCGCGTCGGCTGCCTGCGCTTTCTCGCGGGACGCCTGGCTGGCAAGCGTGTTGACGACGGTCGGCTCCTTGACTAGCTTGTCGGCGACCTGTAGCGCCACCGAGAGCGCAGCAGCGAAACCTTGGGATTGGTAGGTATTGTCCGACTTGAGCTTGAAGGTGAGCTTCGGGACGCTGGAACTCCCGTCGTTTCGAACCAGGAAGTAGGGGAAGGAGTAGTCACTGTGGGAGATGACCCGCTCCCACTTCTCGCCGTTGGTGTTGCTTTGCCACCCGGTTGTCACCAGAGACGCGACCTGTTCATGGGTCTCAACCTTGAACGTGAGGGAAAAATTGGTCGCCGTCTCCTTGCCCCAGATAGCGCGAGTAATCCAATAGCGCGGCTCGTACTTCATCGGCCTCCCACCCTCGGGCGCGGCGAGTTTTCCGGTGACGTCTGGCTTTGCATTGGACTCGAGATCACCGCGCACCATCAGCCTCGTATACGTTCCCGCAATCCTCCCTTTGCGATCTGCGGCATCGCTCGCCTTCGGATTGATCACAAGGAAGTTGGTGAGTTTCACGTACTCCTTGGTCGTGGTCGCCTCTTGCCCCTTACCCCCCGCAGTCGTCCCCTGAGACGAATCGGCTAGACCTTTCGCCCCTTCCTTGGCCTGGCCTGCAGCATCGGGTGGTGTTGAAGGAGACGCAGCGGGCGATTGCGCCGGTCCCGCTGCTGGCAAAACTGAAGCTGCTGCCGGTGGAGCTGGCGGCGCGGGTGGCGGTGGAGGCACAGCCGCAGCCGGCGGGACAAAAATTTGTTGAGTCGAGGGCGGGCCGGATGCGCAGGCGGCGAGGAGCGTTACCACGCTGAGCAAGGCCGTCGTGGTTAGTCCTCGGTTCATTGGGATCCCTCCAGTAGATGTGTTGCTTGTACAAAATTCCATTGCACTTGGAATCATCAATTGGGTTGAGCCGGCATACAAGACGAATACATGCATTCCACTGGCTGCCGCATGTTGCGGTGCACGATAGTGCGAGTTGGGGCCTCGCTACTTGCACTCCTTGCCGCCGTCGAGATGCCTTGTTTGGCCTGCATCGTCGTGGCATCTCCACCAGCTGTCATCACTAAAATGAGTGATGGCTACGTGACGCTAATTCCACGACATTCCCATGTGCGGGCTGGCTTGGTGGCGCAGGCGCGCAGGTCGACCCACTATTGCGTTCAGGAGGAAAGCCCATGCAGTCCGACCCCGAACTGTGCAATGCGCTCGAGGCAGTTCATCACCTCTCGGATCCCGACCCTCCGTGGTCCGCCATCCTTTCTACGGCCAACCGGCTGGTGGGAAGCGATGCGGCCGTGTTGATCGTCTTCGAGGGCACCGGCGTGGTCGACGTTCAGCAGTCGGGTGCCGATTCGGCCGCGGTGCGCGACTACGCGGAGCACTTCCATACGGAAGACGTCATGACCAAGCCGAACGTGGCGAAGCCCGAGGGCTCTTGGCTGGATACGCAGGCGCTGCTTCCGAAGCCCCTGCGCGAGCGCAATGCCTACTACGTCGACTTCATGTGCAAGCACCGCATGAGGCAGCTCTACTCGTTCATCATCGAGAACGGTCCGGACAGAAGAACGAGTTTTGGATTCCAGCGCGCATCGGCGTGGGACGGGCTGTCTTCCTTTCTCGCGAGCGAGCGAATTCGCACCTACAGCCAGGCGGTCCGGCTGGCGGCGGAACGGCGCCGGGCGCACGCGGCTTCCTGGCTCGCCGCGACCGACAGCGCCTTCGACGCATTGGACGAAGCCAGCTGCCTTGTCCATGGCACGGGCCAGGTGGTGCACGCTTCTCCAGCCGCGAAAGCCATCTTCGACACGCGTGGAAGCGTCGTCGTTCAGGGGGCGCGGCTCTCTCATCCGAATGCCAGGGAGCGCGAACGATTGCTGGCGGCGGTGCTGCGCGCCGCAAGGGCCGGCCAGGTCGAGCGGCTCGCTTTCAGGGACAGCCGCTGCGCCGGCCCGCTGCACCTCGAGTTGCTGTGCGCCAATCCCGCGCTGCGCTTCGGCAGGGAACCGATGGTCTTCATCCGGCTGCGGCGCGCGGCCACGGGCCTCCTGGCAAGCCCGGACCTGTTGTCGCAGGCGCTCGACATCACGCTGGCCGAAGCGCGCGTGCTGCATGCGCTGGCCACCGGTGTTTCGTTGAACGACTATGCGCTGCGCCGTGGCGTGTCCATCCACACCGTGCGCAAGCAGGTGGCAACAATGATGGTGAAAATGGACTGCACGAGGCAAGTGGACCTGGTACGGGCGGCCCTCCTTGTGGGGCAGTGACCAGGCCGCGCATACGCTTCACCGCCTCCCTTGCTCGAAAGCTCTTGCCCCTCGAGCAGCTCACTTCGCAGCACGCCTGTATGAATATACAGTAGTTTTGGGGGCATTTGATCCAGCACTTATGACTCCTGATGAGCGAAACGGGGCTGGGGTGTGAGCGTCTGGTTCTGGCTGGGAGAAACGCATTCATGGAAAAGCGTGAGTCGGTTTTCCGATGGCCGTGACGAGGATCGGATCATCGCCACCTTGCGGCTGTACGTATCGAGGATGGTTGCTACGTAGCAGGACCCGGTCCCCCAGCGCTTTGCGGCCGCCCAATACGTATTTAATCCGCCATGCGGCTGGGACGGCATGGCGCGCACCAGATGCGCAGCAACCGAACCGAGGGATTGGGCAGCTTGCCCTAACCACCGATAACTGGGTGTTTACGTGCCTGTCGTTATCGTCGGTCTGCGATTCGTGTCCTTGAGGAATGCCAACGACCTGTAGCCCACATTGCGCAGCATGTCTGCGCGTCGAAAGGCCTTCTCGAGTCGTTCGTACTCCGAGTCCTTGGACTTGACCCTTGGATCCTTGAGAACGATTCGGATCGCCTGTGCGATGCGACCATGTTGAGGCATGTCTCCGAGGGAATCGTAGGCGTCCAGCAACTCGAGACCTCGCTCATAGGTCGATAGGACGCCAGACACTTCAATCTCGCCGGGAAGAGGGACAGTCATTGACGCCGAGGTGCTCAAGCGCTTCTGCTGAGGGATCAGAAGTTCTCGAGCTGCGGCAAGCTGAGCATTTAGGGGTTGGGTCAGATCAAACTGGATGTTGAAGTGGCCATCTACTCTTTCCATGCCGTTGGGTCCTCTAACTTGATGGACGGAGTGGTAGATCGCCTTTGGAGAGCCTAGCCGCGAACGTAGCTCTCGCTCCCGCTCCATATCGAACGCAAATTCCGGATAGTCGCGTGCCAGTTCAATTTCGTTGGCAAAAGGCGGTCGAGGCCACCCGTACATCGGAGTATGGCCAACGACCGAGCCCAATGGGTATTCCTCGATGTTGAGCTTGCGAGGTAGTTCATCGAGTTTGGGTAACTCAGAATCCCGCTCCCCGGGCAAAGGCCTGCTTCTCCGCGTCGGCGTGAAAACGTTGATCAAACCCAGTCGAAGCGCTGCCTGAAATTCTGTGCTGTGTTCATCTGCAATGGCAAGGTTTAGGCTACCCACTTGATCAAATGGCTGACAGTCTGCGGGTATGGCAGTGCCTGGATCAAGCCACTCAGTAAGCAGGAACGCCATTGGGTCGAGGTAGTGCTTCGCCTCGAAGTAGTGGCCTTCCAGTCGGCCCTGGTTGACTTCGCGTCGATGAATGAATGGGCGGCCGGTTTGTAGGCAGGCCTGAACCCAGGGCGCATAGCGTCGCTTCCAGGGGCCTAAGAGCTCGAGAGATGTATTTATCTGATCGCGTTCTGCTAGCGACAACTCCCCATCGTCGTCGAAGGCTTGGCGCCATTCCCTATACGAGCAACGGTAGCTCTGATTGCGACGCAGGTATTCCCACGCCCATTGAGCATTTGTCAGATCAGATGTCACATCGTTCACGGTGGCAATTTTCCAAGTGCTGCTCGATCAGCGGCGACCGCAAGTCTACAGCTCGGCAAACCTACTGGGACGATGCCGCGAGGGTGCAGCGGAAGCGCTCCTCTCTCTCCAGTAACGCGTCGATGGACGTGATCGTTCCGTGCGCTAGGGATTGTCCTGCATCCAATTTGCCCAGGTCTCCAAATGACCTTTCGATTTATCTGAACCGTTTCGGAACGCAGCGGGCGGCAAATAGTTTCCGACAACGAAATCTCCCTGCGGGGTGCAATACCTCCATCGAAACAGAAGGAGATTCAACGAAGCGTAGAGAAATCTAGATGCACTAGCGCAAGCAGCAGAGATGCCATCGATCTTGTGCAATCACAACTCCCGTAAAACTTGCTTCTTTAACCACGTAGGAACGGCCCGCCCGGAGTCGAGCTCTTCAAACGTAGAGATTCTTATGACTACCAATGAATCAGAGAGAAAAAATTCTTCCGACGAAAAAGTATCCCTTCAGCCCTGAAGAAAGAGAAGTTCCGTCGACTGCCCATGATCTTCAGCCAGCCAGCGGGCCGGTAAAGCCGCGGCGTGCTGGTCCTTCGACCGAACGCCTCATGCCTATGTCTGAGGTACTAGAGATTACGGCCATGTCGCGCAGTACGCTGTACAACAAGCTGCGAGCGGGGGAGTTCGTTCGCCCGGTAGAGACCAGCTTGCGGTCTGTCCGATTCCTCGAATCTGAGGTTCGGAATTGGATCGCGCAACTTGTCGAAGAGCGTGACCGTAAGGGAGGGGGCAATGAGTAAGAGCAAAACTCCTTTTGCGCTGTCCCCGATGGGATACGGCTTGATGGTGGTGGTGATCTACGCCGCGCACTACTTTGCCCTGGTTCGCCGGGTATTGGAGCGCCAGGCCTTGCGCGGTCTCTCGAGCGCCGGCATATCTATGCCAGGGCCGTTGTCGCTCACGTCGATCTATAGCACCTCGGTGGAGCTAGCAGAGGCCCAAGCACTTGCCAGTTCTCCAGCGCTTGTTGAAACCGATGTTGACCATCACTTCGAGGTATTTGGTCTGAATCGGTCCATAGATCCGCTGCTCGAAGAAGGGCTGGGTCTGCTTGGAGTGCCGATTAGGCTCGCGAAGGGCTCTTGGGTCAGCGTTTCGGACGGCGGCTTTCCGCTTGGTGCGCCGCAAGCCAGTATTGGGCTCGACCGTCTCCGAGCTCTCAGTGTTCGGTCTCAGGTGCGGACGATGCTGTTCGTTAACGGCACTACTTTGCCTACGGCATTCCCATTGCGGGACTACTGCGACCAACGCGTTGACGTGAGAGCGTGTGAGCCGGATCCCGGCGGCCTTGGTGCATTCTCGATCACCTGCCCAGCGTTTGAAAGTCTTCATGCGTTGGGTATGGGGGCTGCGATGTGCAGCTTTCAGATTCACAAGGGGCGCTATCGCTTCAAGTCCTCGCCGTTCATCGCAGCGACGGTGGAGAACCGCTACATGTGGATGCTCTATTGCGCAGGCATGCGCATGGAGAAGATCGGGGAACGGTTCAAGCTGAGTCGATCCGCGGTGAGCCGTCGCCTGAGCGGTATGCCGGGCAAGCAAGAGCTTGATCTTCCTGACGATTGGGAGGAGGCCTATCGGATGCTTCTTGATGCTGAGAGCCCTCTGAATCAGGCGCGGAAGGAAGGCCGTGGCAGTGAAGGAACTGGAGAGGAGGACCAAGGTCGAGAGTAGCTCCTCTCTCATGCACGGTTGAGTGCCGTGCAGCACTTGCGAGCGTGCGCACCGTGCGCGTGATTCGGAAAAACGACGCACGGTGCGCACGCCAGCAAGTATCAGTCGCTGTTCAGGAGGTGTTCTTCTTGAAAAAATTGCTCTGTGAGAAATTGCAATGAAAACACCGCAAACGCAAACCAAACCGGGGTGGCTGTAATAACAGGGTAATAACAGTAGACAGTAGGTCTAGGTAGGGGTGAATACAGGCAGGCGGGCAAGGGTGAAGGGCGGGAAGGGTCTATGCACTCCATAGCTCCTCCCCGCCGTTCCCGAATCCCTAATGGACGCCGAAATGATTCGTCTGGATCCTGTTGCGAAGGATCCCCTTCAATGCCTCGCTGTTGGGGCACAACTTGTAAATGTAGTGGAGTGCCCTGCGTGGCACTCGGGGCAGATCCTTGCCCAAAGACACCGAACTAAAGAAAGGAAAATAGATATGGCTAAGTCGAAAAAAGAGAAGAAGGTTGTTATCCCAATCGTGCACGAGCCGATCATCGATTGGTTGACCTTCGTCGCCCCTTGGGGCGTCGGGCCCAAGTACTTGCGCGGTGACGAGGAAGGCGATGCGTTCGAGCCCGTGCAAGCTCGCCTCGAGGAGATGACCCAGGAGGGGCTGTGCAAGATGTGGCGCGACGCGGGGAGTCGCTACCGTGTCCGGACGCGTGTGACGCTGCCTGGTGGAGCAAAGGTGCTCGTCGAGTTTGGTGCCAAGGACCCATTGAATCAGAAAGGTGCAGTTCGCGTCGACTTCAACCCCAGCAAGCTGGAGGCAGGGGACATCGAATACCTGCATGCATTCATCCGCCGCGCGATTGGCAAGTCCTACGACACCCACTTGCTGGATGCGATCGTCAACCGTCTGGACATGGCAATCGATGTGGAGAACGTTTTGCTCGGTGATCTGCTCGTCGACTACAAGGGCGCGCACGAGACGACGATGTTTGGCAAGCGGGTGAAGAAGAACAAGGTCGAGACCATGTGTTACGTCCCACGATAGTTTCGAGAGCCGGTCCCGCGCTAAGTGAGGCCGATCGGAGGGTGGCGTCCCGGGCTCGCATAGCCCGGACGCGGACCGCGAGGAAGGTGAGACGAAGGTGGTCAGCGGTCGACCGGTCGGGCGTGATCGCAGGCACTCGCGAGGCACCATGAGCAACGCCGCCGGCGGTCAAGCTGGCGGCGTTGATGAGCAAGTTGGCGGGGACCTCAGAACGGCGGGTCGTCGAGTTCGAGGTTCGGGTCTGGTTCGACGAGGTTGTGCCTGGAGCGGTCTTCGTAGAAGCGGCTGATCTGATCGCCGTAGCGCGCTTCGAAGAGATCGAAGAGGTATTCGAGGAAGTGGTAGATCTCGACGGCGGCATCGTCGCTGAGCCTGGGCAGCGGCACGTCGTCGAACCTCTTTGGTGTTGAGGCTTTCTTCATTGCAGCTCCGCGATGGCCAGTTGCAGGACCTCGTCCGGCAGATGGTTGAGCCCCTTGGGCACGGCCAGTCGCATGGCGGTGCACAGGATGCGCCCGGCCTGCCGGGGCAGGCCCTTGGAGGCCTGGCGCAGGATTTCCATGCCCGAGGTGGAGACGACGGTGTGCTGGCAACCGGCACTCGTCAGGGCGTGCTCGATGAGCGCGGCGAAGCGTTCGCGCTCCACCACGGGCTTGAGCTGGACGCGGGCCTGGATGCGGCTGTACAGCGCGGCATACGGCGCACGCTCGAGCATCTGCGCCAATGCCACATGCCCGACGAGCCAGACGGTGATGAGGTCGCGCGAGTCGAAGGCGAAGTTCAGGAACGCGGGGAAGTCGCGGAAGAACTCGCACGGCAGGTTCTGCGCCTCGTCGATGATCCACAACGGCGTCACCTGCTTGGTGTCGACCAGTTCGTGCACGCGCTGCTTGATGTCGCGCCAGAGCTGGGCGCGCCGGTAGCTGGGCTCGATCCCCAGGGCGCGCGCCAGGCCGCGGTAGATGTCCACGCGCCCGAAGTCGGTCTCGGCCTGGTAGAGCACCAGGTAGCGGTGCGGGTTGAGCGCGCGCGTGAGGCTGCGCAGGGCGGCAGTCTTGCCCACGCCGGGCTCGCCGGTGAGCAGGCCGATGCCCGGCGATTGCAGCAGCCAGTTGAAGCGCTGGGTGAGTTGTTCCAGGGCGCCGTCATCCCAGGGCTGGGCAACATCTTTGCCCAGCGGCGGGTGGCGCAAGCCGAAGTGCTGAAGGTACATGTCATTGCTCCTTCGTGCCGTGGTACTGGGCCAGGGCGATCTCCACCAGGTTGGGACCACTGCGCACACTGCCTGTGGCCACGTCGGGGTCGGGCTTGCGCCGGGTGCGGTGCTGGTTGGCGAGTTGATCGAGCTCGGTGGCGCTGCCCAGCGATGCACCAGCCTCGTCCTCGACGCCCACGACACGCTCGGCGTGCGGATCGACCACCAGCCTGACGGTCTTGCCCGAGAGCTCATAGGGCACCTCGAAGCGCCGGCCCAGATAGGACACCGTGCCGTCCTTCCTCACGAAGCGCGGCACCCGGTGGTGGAACAGCGCATCGAGATGAGCGGCCTTGGCACCCAGGCTGCGGATCCTGGGCAGGTCGCGCTGGTAGCGCGCCAGCGGCGTCATGCCACCGAGGCCGCCGTGCGCCGTCTGGTGGTAAATTTGCTCAAGCCAGGCCCACAGACGGGCATTGAGATCGCCCAGGCTCGTGATGTGGCGCTCGTCAATCTCCGTGAGGAATTGATCCCGACATGTCCGATGCCAGCGCTCGAGTTTCCCCTTTCCCTCTGGGGCATAAGGGCGGCAGAAGATGAGATGGATGCCCAGCCGAGCGCACAAGCCCTGCAGGGTGTGGGCCCGGTAAGCGGCGCCATTGTCGACAACGATTTTGGTTGGCACTCCACGACGCAACAGCGCTTGCTTGAGCACCCCTTGGACATCGAGCGCGGTCTCGCCCAGGCAGAACGCGCTGTGCGCGACCAGTCGCGAGGCATCGTCGATCAGCGACACCATGTAGGTCTTGCGCAGCTGCCCCTTGACGGGAACACGCGGGCCGTGCATCACGTCGCCGTACCAGATCGAGCCGGCGAACTCGGCTGTGAAGCTGCGCTTCTCCTCGGGCAGGCTGGCCGAGCCGGCCATCTGCGACAGGCCGTGCCGGTGCAGCAGCCGATGAATCGCCGAGCGCGACAGACTCTGGCTCGCCACGATTCCGGCGACTTCGAGCAAACGCAGGATCTGGCGGATCGAGCGCCGCGGATTGTCCCGCTTGGCCGCCAGCACCGCCTCCTGGATCGCCGGCGCGATCTTGGACTGACCGCGGTCCGCACGGATCTTGGGTTCCAGCCCATTGATGCCCTCGCGGCGCCATGCGTAGTACCAAGCCTGGATGGTCTTCTCGCCCAGATGGCGGCGCTGCGACTGGGGAATGGCGTACTCGCGCTGCGCAAGTTCGCGGATCACCTGCTGCAACTCGCCACGCTCGAGTCGTTCGCGGCTGACCAGTGGCCCCAGCACGGACAGCCGGAACAAGGCCTTGGGATCGATTTGCTTCATGTCATGCACCTTCAGGTTGTGGAGGTCCGATGACAGCGGCGATCCGTCTGCGACGGCAGGGGGCAAAGTGTGTGGGGGCCCCGCCCGGGCGGGGCCTGCGCTGTCCGCGCGCGATTCAGGGGCGACTCATCACGGGACGATCAGGTCCCGGTCCAGCCAGGCCATGGCCTGCTGCAGCGACAGTCTGTTGATCACGTTGCGCCAGAACGATTCGTGATCGGCGAATCGTCCGAACTCCGGGAACCGGCTACGCAGGAAGAAGGCAAAGCCCTCGCTGCGACCCCGCAGCCAGTCCCTCCAGCGCCGCACGGTGCGGCGATCACGGCACGTGCAGACCGCGCAACGGTGCACCGAGCAGCCACTCAACACGAGCAACAACACCACCTGCTGCACGGCCCAGTCATACCAGCGCCGAGGCGCGATGCATGCCGGCAGCCGCGAGCACGTGCGCTCGCATGCCCGGCACAGGAAGCGCAGCACCGCCACCGGATTGAGCGACTCGCCGCGACCCGCGCCGCGATCGGCCTTGCGGTGATAGCAACCGTGTCGCCACAGCCCGCCATGCCGGCAGTGCGGGCACGCTGTCGGGCGGTAAGCCTCACCACCTTCGGCCAAGGCCTGAGCGTGTTGTTCGAGGCTGGTGATGCTCGCTAGAATCCGCTGCATAGGCTGGTCTCAGTTGCTTCGTGGTGCTTGGTAACTTCACGATAACAAAGGAGAACCGGCCTATCTTGTTTGCGCCTTGTCCCGGCCTTGAACAGGCTGCATTCTCAAGTCGGCTCTAAAAGTCCAAAGGACACCCGGCGACCGCAGGCCCGGAACAACGACGGACATAACACCATGAACTTCGGCAGCGTCAGTAGTGATTATTTGACCTCCATGTATGGAAAGAACGAAGAGCGCGTGCATCAGGCGATCGAACGACTGCTCGACAAGAGGGCCGAGTCGGACGATCTGAAGGCGAACCTGGTGCGTCAAGTGAAGGAAGCACGAGATCTTCCACCGACAGTGCGTTTCGAGGTGCGCGGCAAAAAGATGGGCGTACCCGTCTTTGAACTCAAGAAGTTGAACGTCGAACGGTTCGAGCGATTCCACCTGTCCGAGGTCAAGAATCTCGATCAACTCGATGACTTCACGCGCGTTAACTTCTTGGCACTCGTGCGCGATACGGGTTTGCGGGCGGCCATCGCTCACTACGAGGGAACCCCCGAGCACAAGATGCTGAAGAAGGCAACCTCGCAATCGGCTGATTGGTGGCAGCCTGAGGGGATTTGGGAGCGCGGCATCAAGGCGTTGAAGCAGTCCGGGATCTTCCCGAAGGGTGCGTTCAAGAAGCCTCAAAACCGATAAGACACCCGGCATAACAGAATTCAAGTAGAAAATTATGAGTATCAAACCAAGCCAAAACCAGAAAGAAAAGCTCTTCGCAAACCATGATGACGCTATAGCGCGAGGGCCAATCGCGATCTTGACGTTGAAACCAGTGTTCGCAGTCTTTACTTCTTCGCCGGTGTCGCACCTGCTTTCAACTATGAGAAGTGACCAAAACCTAAGGCCAGAAAAAATGCTGGTCGCCTATGCGGCGAACAGGAGTCAATCAAATGAAGTTTTGTGCCTCCTGCAGCGGGCCGACCGTTCATGCCTCCTCGCCTTCTGGAACCTCGAAGTACTCGGTGCAAAGGCGCGCGCACTACGCAAGTCGGTGGAAGTGCTCGACCTTGCTGATGACTCTATTGAATTCGTCAACACCTGCAGTGCGCTCAATCCGTTCGCGGTAGACGGCTCGCGCTTTTGCGGAAGGCTCAACAATGATCCTCGCAGGTTCGAGCTGGCATTGACGTCGTCATCGTCGGCTGCTGATCACGCTGCGCTTCGGCCCTCGCTGCAACTTTACGAGATGGATGAGCAGCGCTTGACGCAGTTGCGATCGTTGGCGACCCAGCGGCAACAACCAGCGATCCGTTGGCGATACCGTCGCCTTCGGTAAAAGGGTGAGTGGACTCGAGCCTCTTTCGCTGCTCAACGGAGCGCCGAGGTTGGTGGGGTCGCCCATCAGATCGGACCATGGGACCATCCGCTCCGGGCTACCGCTCAAATTGACGAAGCCCCGATAGGGATGGGAAGCTATTTGAGCTTGGCGAAGTAGCCGAAGTTGAGTTGCAGTTCTCGATCCCAGAGTTCTGCGTCCGCCGTCAATCGAGGTGACGAACGGCGCAGTTTGCGGGCCAGCCGAAGAAATTCCGTATTGGGCTTTCCTATGGCTGGCCCCGTTACCAGCGCGGAAGCAATGAGATCTGCACCTTTGTAAGAATGAAGGCTCAGATAGGTAAGAAATTCGTCCGCGACTTCCAGATCGTGTTGCCGAATCACGTTACCGCCGTCCACGTCCATATTGGGCTGGTACGGACGCCCTTCGTTGACGGATGCGATGCAGAAAGTGACGTTCTTGACGAGTGCGCCATACGTCAAGGTTCTTTTCTCGCGTGCTGCCACGCCAAGCCGGTTGGCAATCTCTTCGAGCGCGTCATGATTGTGTGGCACGTACTGCCAGGAGCGCGAGGTTTCGCTGGCCAGTAGTTCGTCGTGCGTCGGAATGCCGAGGCCTTCGAGGCGGAGTTTGTAACCTGGGGAGTTGACGTGCAGCGACATCTCGTGAATGTGGGTGAAGTAATTTTCCAGATTGCACTGGATGGTGCTCGATCGTACTGTGCTTCACATACCCGACTGGCGAGACGGCAGCAATGTGCATTGCCGTGAGTTTTGACGAGAGGTGGTTCGATTCGGGTTTAATCTTGTACCTTCTTCCGATATAGGGCTTATTCATGGCAAAGACTTTCCTTCAGGTGCAAAAGCAGATCGAAGAACTCCAGCGTGAAGCTGAACAACTGCGCAAGAAAGAAGCGGATGGCGTGCTCAGCCGCATCAAAGAGGCAATCGCGGTGTATGGTTTCACTGCGGCTGACCTTGACTTTGGCAAGGCTGCTGGGCGTCCTGCTGCCAAGGCTGGCGTCGCCGCCAAGAAGACCCGGAAGGGCAAGAAGGCCGCCGCAGCGCCCGCTGCAGCAGTGCCGAAGTTCCAAGACGACCAGGGCAACGTGTGGAGCGGCCGTGGTCCTCGTCCCGCGTGGTTCAAAGCCGCGCTCGAGGCCGGCAAGTCCGCCGACGACCTGCTGGTCAAGTAGCAAGACTGTCATCCGGGGATGCCCGAGTGGCAATCCCGCTCATGTTCATCAACGGGCGGGCATGCGGCGGTTCAACCGTTAGCGGCGCGACGCAGCCGATTGGTAAATGTCTCGCGCTCGCTTCGCCGCCTCGGCCGCCTGGGCTTTGCTGATGCTGGGGAGCTCGAGCCCTTCGTCGCCGGCCGCATACAGTCCTCCGCCAAAGTCGCTGTCGTAGAACTGCCCGTCTCGTTCCCCTCCATCGTGGTACGCGCGCATGGTCGAGGCGGTGAGGTCGTGCCCATGCAGCAACGCTAACTGCTGCCATTGCCAAGCGTCCATCGCGTTGCCCGAATCCAGCGCTTCGGTCGCAAGTGTCCGAATCGCGTCCACGTCACCACGTGCGGCCATTTGCGTCAATGCGGTTGGGTCGCCTCGTCGTGCAAGTACGGCCAGGGCGTCAGGTGCACCCTCGGCCGCAGCGATGCGGAGCCACTTCAAGCGCTGGGTGTCGTCGGGTGCAAGCTCCGCCATGCGCAGCGCGCTCACGGGCCCTTCCATCTTGTCGACCACCTCATATAGCGCTCTGCCGCCCAGCAACTCTGCGCATTCCAGGGCGGCCATCCGATCGCCCAGTGACGCGGCGGCCTTGAGATGACGCACGTACTTTTCGTACAGCGGCGCGGCGCGCAGGTAACCCTCGACCCAGCCCTGCTCGATCAAGGAGAGCTTTCGGCCCTTCAGCGACTCTTCATACAAATATGGGCTCGGCCGCCCACCGCGATAGAACGCCGCCAGCGCATAGTGCGCAACGGGATCGTCCGGGCGAAGCTGAACCGCGCGCTCGAGGCCAGCGAGGAGGAGGGGAGACCTGGTTGGCAGCGCCGGACCTTGCGACTGACGGTGGGTAGTAGAGCGGGACTCGGTCTCCCATTCGTCGTCTTCCAGGTCTTCGTCCGCCAGTTCGTCCTCGTCATCGAAGCTCTCCCGCGAGCGTGAAGAAGACGCGTGCAACGCAGCTACGAGCGTTTGCCATTGGACAAACGACAGCTGCAGCTCACCAACCAGCTCAATCAGCGAGGCTGCCAAAAGCTCCGCGTCCGCTATCGAATACTCCAGCTGAATCGCTCGGCCCACTATCAGCGCGTAACCCTGCAGGCCCTCACCGTCGGTCCCCGCGTCTGCCAGTAACGCGGCCGCATCAAAGGCGGCCCACGATCGGAACCCCGCCGCCGCGGCAAACAGTTCGAGCACGTGCCCACGCTTGATTGGCGAGCCGGTGCGCGCCTGGAGACGAGACTGCGCAACATACGCCAGTTCTTTCAACGTCATTCGAAACTCCTTCGTTGTCGACACGTCGCCTCGGAAACGGAGCGTGCGTTTAAGTGCCCGAGGACGACAAGCGTCGGAAGAAGATCTGCGTTGAAACGAAGAGATGGAGAAACGACCCTTTTCTACTCGCGCGCAAGTAAGGTTGGCACCCGCCGCGTAGTCTAGCGTAGCCCCTGGGCGCCAATCAATAGCGGCTGTCCGCACGGTCCCCGCACGTTATCGTGGGTGTCGTAAACCCCCGTTTATCGGGACATGAGCATGTGCAGCAGTAGGTTGGAAGTTTTGGCGGAGTGGCTGCATCCTTGGTTTGAAATCTGCACGCGTAGGACCGCGCATGACGACTGCGGACTGGATGCAGTCGCTTAGATTTCGAGCCCGAATGACTACCTGCCTCGGAAGCTCGCACAAATTCTAGAGTCGGATTACTTCCAGCTCGAGCCGATCAAAGCTCTCTTGCGCTCCTCGTAGAAGCTGAGCGCGGTCTTCATGCCCGTTCAGGTAAGTGATCTGCTCGTTGTAGACCATGCAAGTGCCGCGCTTGTGAGCAAAGAATTCGACGATTACGAGCGAAACCGAGGGTACGCGCGCGTCGGGCTGGATGTCGTAGGCGAAGACGACGCGCCGCTTCGGGGTCTCCCAGGTTGAGCAGCCGCTTTTCTACTTCGATGCCCAACGCGTCAATCGCTATCAGAACTTCGTGGCAGTATGACGAGAGCGGGGGGTGGGTATAGCGTGAAGGCAGTCACGGGGAAATCAATATTTTCTTGTTCTGAAAAATACAGATTCGACGACCTCTCGAATCAAGTGCAGCCCTCGGGGCCGTGCGAAGCCGCTAGCGAAAGGCGGGCACGCCATCCACAACGTTTCTTAAGCTCAACGTGCGCGACGGTCTGCGCGAACGAGCTCCAGCACCGCGTCCGCAAACGCGCTCGGCGCCTCTTGCGGCAGGTTGTGTCCGGCGCCTGGTATCACGCGATGCGTACGTGGTCCCGTGAACTTCGCCGCCTGGGTCGAACCGTCGGTAGGTCCATGGGCGCCATCGTCGCCGCCATCCAGCGTCACCGTGCGCACCGGTATCGCAGGCAGCGACGCAAGCTTGCGATCGATCTCGGCATAGGCCGGGTCTCCCTTGACTGCACCGAATCGGTGGCGGAACGAATGTATCGAGACATCGACGTGATCGGGGTTGTCGAACGATGGGGCGGTGCGGGCGAAGGTTGCGTCGTCGAAGCGCCAGGTCGGTGACCACTGCTTCCAGAAAATCCGGTTCAACTCGCGGCGGTACTTTGCGTAGCCGGCACGTCCTCTCTCGGTCTGGAAGTAGAACTGCCACCAGAGCGGAACCTCGCTTTCGGGCTTCGCTGGAATCAATGCCGCGGATGGGTCCGCGAATGCGTAGCCGTTGCCCGACACCAGCCCCGCGCAGCGCTCGGGCCAGAGGGCAGCGACGGCGCTGGCCGCCTTGCCGCCCCAGTCGTATCCCGCCAGCACCGCGCGCGGCAATGCCAGTGCGTCGAGAAGGGCCAGCAGATCCGCGCCGAACGCCGCAAACTCACCCGAACGAAGCGTGCCTGCGTTCAGGAAGCGTGTGGGGCCGAAGCCGCGCAGATAGGGAACGATCACCCGGCAACCCGCGGCCCCCAGGATGGGGGCGACTTCGGCGTACGCCTCGATGTCGTACGGGAACCCGTGCAGAAGCACCACCGCAGGGCCATCGGTTGGGCCTGCTTCGTAGTAAGCGATGTTCAAGACGCCGGCATCGACGTTCTTCAGGTGTGCCGTGGCAAGGGCTGGTGATCCCATGCTCTTTGCGGATGCCACCCCGCCGCCCAGGGCCAGGTTCAGTCCGGCGAGGCCCGCACCCGCCACGGCGCCACGCAGCAGGCCGCGCCGGAGGAAGTCCATGCGATCGTTCATGCCGGGCTCGCCTCGCCACTGTCGCAGTGGTACGCAGTCGCGCATCCGACCTCCCGGCACGCGCCTTTCATCGGGGTCACCGAATCCGTCATCTGAATCTTTCCGTTGTCGAGTCGCACATGAAGCCGATGGTCTGGACCAGGACATCCGTCGTGCGTGTGTGGGAACCTTGAAGGCCGCATCGATCGTAGGTTCAGGCGGGGCCGGCCACTAGCCATGCGCAAGGACTCACCCTGTTGAGCGATGGACATCAATCGGTTCGATGGCGTGATGCAGAGTCGATGACCGCACCGCGCGACAGCGTCATCGGTGTGTACTTTGTGGAGGCAGGGTTTGTCGTGCGCAGGACTGCCGACAATGCAGCGATGCCCTAACATCGCCACCCGCCGCCGATCTGCCAAGCCCCCGAGTACAGGAACCATGAAGAAGTGCATCGCCGTCGTCATCACACTCACCACGGCGTTCGTCACCTCGCTCGCGGCACATGGGCAGGATGTCCCGCTGGACCCCGACACGGGCCTGCCGGCGTCGCGGCCTTTCGATTTCCCCGAGCAGGGACCGGTCGCACCCTTCTGGGCGAAGCGGCTCACCGGCTACTTCACGACTTCCGACGGGATCAGGCTGCGCTACAGCGTGCTCCTGCCGAAGGCATCGGGCAGGTTTCCCGTCATCTTGAGCATCAACGGTTACGACGCCGGCTCGATCGGGGGAACGCCCTACCTCCATTACAAGACATCGATGTCGATCGAACTCGACAAGCGGCTTGTCGAGGCCGGCTATGCGGTGATGGGCGTCAACGCCGCGGGCAGCGGATGTTCCGAAGGTCCGCTGGAGTACACGCGGCCACAACTCGGAAGACACGGTGCCGAAGCCGTCGAATTCGCGGCGTCGCAACCGTGGTCCGACGCCAAGGTGGGCATGGTCAACTGGTCGTACGGTGGCTCTTCCCAACTGGCGACGGCGCAGCACCGGCCGCCGCATCTTCGCGCCATCGTGCCCGGCATGGTGCTGACGGACTTCCGTGACGCCTTGATGCCCGGCGGCGTGCCGGCGCCCGGTTTCATCACGCCGCTGCGCAGGTCCATGCGCGCCTACTGGGAGAAGGTGGTCGCGCAGACAGCAAGGGAAGAAGGCGACGCCGCCTGCCTGGCGCAGATCCCGAAGAACCTCGCGGCCGAAGACACGAATTCCGTGATGCACCTGTTCCTGTCGCATCCCTTGCGGGACGATCGCATGAAGAGCTTCGACCTGGCGCCGCATGCCGACCGCGTGCAGGTTCCCGTGCTATCTCTCGAAGCATTCCAGGACCAGGCCATCACGCCGCGCAGCGGCTACTACCAGTCCCGGCTCGATCCGGCCAAGCTGTGGTCGGTGCAGACGAACGGCCGGCACGACATGTACCTGGCCTCGGATTTCCAGGCGATGGCTGCGCGTTTTCTGGACCGCTTCGTCAAGGGCGAGGACAACGGCTTCGAGCGCGACACACCACGCACCACCGTATGGATGGAAACCGCCGAAACGAGCGGCGGCAGCGCGCTCCAGCGGCGTGTTTCTCCCAAGGCCCGCTGGGTGGTGAAAAGAGGACAGATCCGCAGTGATGACCTGTCCGTCAAGGCGTTCCACCTGGGGGCGGGCCAGACCCTGGCCGACGCGCCTGGCTCCGGAGCCGCCGATGGCCTCGACTACCCGGGCGCCGGTGTGGTCGTCAACGACATTGCGGGAAGGAGTTTCTGGGGCCCGTTGCCCGGAGACTGGAAGACCACGGGGGTCGCCTACACATCACCGCCGTTGGGCGAAGACATGATAGTCTACGGGCCGGGCAGCGCCGACCTCTGGGTCACGGCCAGCGCCGGAGACGCCGACCTGCAGGTCACTGTCACCGAGCTCCGACCGGATGGGCAGGAGACTTATGTCCAGCGTGGCTGGCTGCGCTTGTCGAACCGCGCTCTGGACCCTGCGCGTTCGACGCCGTTGTTGCCCGTTCGGCTCGAACGGCCGGATCAGCCGATGCCGCTGCTGCCGGACCGGCCGGTCCTCGCCCGCGTCGAGATCCACAAGATGGGCCACTACTTTCGCAGCGGCTCGAGGCTGCGGATCTGGATCGACACGCCCGCCCAAACGGGCGGCCTGGTGTTCGACACCTTCACGCAGAAGCAGCGCCTCCATGTGCTGCACAACGTCAGGTACGACTCGGTGGTGCGGCTCGGCGTGCTGAAGGACGTCGAGGGACCGGCAAGCTACCCCGCATGCGGTGAGACGATCCTGCAGCCGTGCCGGCCGGATCCGCTGTCGATCCGCTGAGCGCGCACGGATGCCCATGCCATACAACCCGGCGCTCGATGGTGTTCGCGCGCTGTCGATCCTCGCTGTCGTCCTGTTCCACTGCGAAGTCCCCGGTGCGCGAGGCGGCTTCATCGGGCTGGACATCTTCTTCGTTCTTTCGGGCTACCTCATCACTTCGCTGTTGACGGCGGAGCACCGTCATGGCGGCATCGAGATCGGCCGCTTCTACGCCCGCCGGGCGCTGCGGTTGTACCCGACGCTGCTGCTCATGATCGCGGTCTATGTGGGGCTGGCCCCGATCCTCTGGCCGGCGGACGACCGCTGGCTTTCCGCCGTTCTGGCCGCGCTCTACGTCTACGACTATGCGCAGGCGTTCTGGAAGCTGACCTACACCATCGGCCACACATGGTCCCTGGGCGTGGAGGAAAAGTTCTACCTACTGTGGCCTCTTGTATTGCCGTTCCTCTTGCGAACGCGACATCCTGCCCGCTGGCTGGTGTCTGCATTCCTTGTCGTGACTGCATGGCGGTACTTCGTGGCCCTGAACTGGCCTTGGCAGCAGGCGTATTTCCGCTTCGACACGCGAATGAGCGGCATCCTGCTCGGGGCCATCGCGGCGCTGACCCATTGCAGGGTGTCGAAGCGCGCGCTCGCGATGGCTTGCATGGCGTTGCTGGTCCTCATGGCCCTGCCTTCGCTGCCGACGAGCAACCAGGCCGAGGCTGTCACGCTGCGCATCACATTGGCGGAGTTGTCCGCCTTCGTGCTGATCTGCTTTGCCGCGGAACACGGGAAGGCGAGGTTCCTCGCGTCGCGGCCCATGATCTACATCGGCAGACTGTCCTATGGCATCTATCTCTGGCATTTCCCATTGGTGCTGCTGCTGCGCGGTACACAGCCGTTGTGGATCACGCTGAGCGTGACCCTGGCGTTCTCGTTCGGTATGGCCGCGATCTGCCTGCATCTGGTGGACACGCCCCTGAAGAGATGGCGCCGGAAGGCGTGGCTGGAGGCCCGCAGTACCGCATGAGCGCGCAGCAGCTTTTCAGGTCAGCGCCATGCCGCCGTCGACCTTCAGGTTGACGCCCGTGACGAACACGCTGTCGTCGCTCGCCAGGAAAAGCGCTGCTTGCGCGAGCTCATTCGGTTGGCCCAGGCGTCCCAACGGGATCGCTGCCGCCATGCTCCTGTCGAACTCCGGCCGCGCGGATTCCGTGATGCCCAGCTTCGCCAGGATCGGCGTGTCGACCGGCCCCGGGCTCAACACATTGACCCGGATGCGGCGATCCTTGAGTTCGAGTGCCCAGTTGCGTGCGAAGGCCTCGACGGCCGCCTTGCTGCCTGCGTAGACCGCGTGGTTGTCCATCACCTTGCTGCCGGCGATCGAACTCGTGAGGATGATCGAGCCGCCATCGCGCATGAACGCCAGTGCCTTGGTCACGCCGAAGAACACCGCGCGCGTGTTGGTGGCGAACTGCAGGTCGTAGTTGTCCACGGTGACGGCGGCAGACGGCTCGAGAATGGCCGTTCCCGCATTCGCCACGTAGATGTCGATGGCGCCGAACCGCGCTTTCACCGCAGCGAGCAGACGGTCGTGCATTGCCAGGTCGGCCACATCGCCGACGAAGCCCATCGCGTCCGGTCCGATGCTTGCCAACGCCGCATCCACGGCGTCCTGACGGCGTCCCACGATGACGACGCGGGCGCCTTCCGCCGCGAAAGCCTGTGCGCATGCCAGGCCGATGCCGCTGTTGCCGCCGGTGATCACGGCGACTTTGCCGGAGAGTTTTTGCATGATGCCTTTCCTTGTTTAACGAGAGAGGGAGGTCTTCAACCCGGGTTGCCCATGTGCACTTCGGTAGTGGCGATCTCGCGGTTCAGGTTGGCCAGCTTCTGTGCGGCTTCCTAGCTCGCTAGCGCCACGATGCTGGTGATGCCGTTGCGAGCCATCTTTTCGTAGGGGCAGAATCGTTCGGTGCTCCGCACCAGTTCTTCGGCCACGCTTTTCTCGACATCGGGCAAGTGAATCCGGACATCGGCCGTGAGCATGAAGAGCCCGTCGACGGGGTCGCGTCCGAAAACGACGGACATCTGCACGTTGGCGTCGTGAACCGGAATCTTCCTTTTCGCTGCCAGCAGGTTCAGGGCCCCATGGAAGCACGCGGCATAGGCCGCTGCGAACAACTGCTCCGGGTTGGTGCCGCCACCGCCACCGCCGAGTGCGGTGGGAAGCCGCAACTGCACGTTCAGGTTGCCGTCGTCGGAGCGCGCCACGCCCGAGGCCCGTCCGTGTTCCGCTTCGCCGCCGCTCACCGTGACGACGGTCGAATAGATCGATTCGAATTCCTGCCCCTTGTACTTGTCGAGCAGTGCGATGGGTGGCGGGTGCAATGGTCCTGATTGCGCGGCTTCGGCTGCGGAGTCGGTGGCTGTATCTTTCTGCGTGGGCATTCCAGGCTTCCGTTCAATGAGGAGGAACGGTGCGCTCAGGCGGCTGAGACTTCGAGTTCGAAGGCTGCGCTGATGACGAGACCGAGTTCGTCGCCGATCATCGGGAGCGCGGCAGTGACGCCATACTCGCTGCGGCGGATGCGGCCCCGAATGTCGAATCCGATCGTGTAGACCTGCTTGGCTGGATTCATGCCGGCGCCGACGAAGCTCACGTCGAACGTGACGTTGCGCGTCACGCCGTGCAAGGCGAGCGCGCCGGTCACCTGAAACGAATTCTCGGCAAGGGAAAGAGGCGCGGCGAAGTCGAAGGCGATCGATGGAAACCGCTCGGCATCCAGCCAGTCGCGGCTCCTGAGTTCGTCGTCCAGGATCCGGCTCGTCGTTTTCACGTTGACGACCGGTACGGACACCGCAAGGCGCGTGTGGCTGCTGCTGGCTGACAGCGGAATGTCGAGCGTGCCGCCGGGCGCGGTGAACTCGCCGTGATAGGTCGAGATGCCGAAATGCGACACGCTGAACAGCACATGCGAATGCACAGGATCGATGACGTAGCGCCCGCGGCTGACGTCGGCCAGGTTCGACGCGGCGGAGGTGGAGAGTGGGGAGCTGTCGGGCATGGGGTTCACAAGGATTGGGAGAGAGGCCTTGGGGCAGGAGCCCCCGGCCGCATCGGGAAGCGGCCGGGAGGGGCTTCCTGTCAGCGTGCCGGCTTGGGCAGTGCGAACCAGGCCTCGAAGCCGAGGGCGCCGATGCGTGGGTTGGCGCCCGGCACCAGTGTGTCGTCCTTCAGCTCCGCGCCGAAGTAGCGTGCGTGCACGTCCTGGACGACCTTGCGCGGATCGTTGGTCTTGGCAAGAAAACGCTGCACGAGATCGGACAAGCGAACGCGCTCGGGGCCAGCAATTTCGACCACGCCATTCACCGGGCTGCCCAGTGTGTAGTCCGCCACGGCGGCCGCGACATCATCCGACGCGATCGGCTGTACGAAGGCCGGCGAGAGGTGCACGGTGTCACCGTCGGTGGCCGACTGCGCAATGCCGCCGAGGAACTCGAAGAACTGCGTCGAATGAACGATGGTGTACGGAATCTTCGATTCGCGGATCAGCTTTTCCTGCGCGATCTTGCCGCGGAAGTAGCCGCTTTCGGAGAGGCGGTCGGTGCCGACCACCGACAGCGCGACGTGGTGCTTCACGCCGGCAACCGCTTCCGCAGCCAGCAGGTTGCGCCCCGAGGTCTCGAAGAATTCGAGCACGGCCTTGTCCTCGAACGAGGGCGAGTTCGCCACGTCCAGCACCACCTGCGTGCCCTGAAGGACCTCGGCCAGGCCTTCGCCGGTGATGGTGTTGACGCCCGAGGCGGGCGATGCGGCAACGACCTCATGGCCGGAGTCGCGCAGCTTGCTGACGACCTTCGAGCCGATGAGGCCCGAGCCGCCGATGACAACGATCTTCATGATGATTTCCTTGTAGCCCGCAAGGGGCCGGTTGGATGACGGGGACGATTCCTGGCAGCGGGGTCAGGCGAGCTTCGCCTTGTCCAGACCGAAGACCTTGTCGGAGGCGCCGGGCACGCTCTTGAAGCCGATGTTCAGGCGGCTCCATGCATTGGTCGACATGACGAGGAAGGTGAGGTCGGAGATTTCCTTTTCCGACAGCTGCGTGCGCACGCGCTCGTAGATTTCGTCGGGCACGCCTTGCTCGGGCAGCTTGGTCAGCACTTCGGTCCAGGCCAGTGCCGCGCGCTCGCGCGGAATGAACAGCGTCGACTCGCGCCATGCGGCCAGGTGGTACAGGCGCAGCTCGCGCTCGCCCTGGAGCTTGGCCTGCTTGACGTGCATATCCAGGCAGAAGGTGCAGCCGTTGAGCTGCGACGTGCGGATCGACACGAGGTTGCGCAGCGGCTCTTCGATTGCGCCCTCCTTGATGGCGTTGAGGAACTCGACGAACTTCTTGAAGAGTTCGGGCGATTGCTCGACATAGTTGACACGTTGGGTCATGACCAATTCCTTGAATGGGTGGCGAATGCCTGGACTCAGAAGCGGCTGAGTCATCCGTTTGCGAAGATCGCGTAGACAGCACATAGCGTAGGTTCGGGAGGTCGCGGCCGGTAGCCACGCACGAGGCCTCATGGTGTTGCCCGATGCGCAACAGTCCGGCCGGGGACTCGGCATGTGAGCCGCGAACTGCTGAGCCCCATGCGACGAAGCCCGCCAGTCACTGGCGGGCTTCGTCGCATGGGGTGCCTGCGGGCGTCAGCTGCTGCTCACCGCCGCAAGGGAACGGCCACGGACCAGGTCTTCGATCACGCGCAGAACATCGGCCGGCTCCGCGCGCTTTCTGATGTCCTCCTCGATGTGAGCGAAACGGATACGGCCTTCCTCGTCGATCACATAGGTCGCGGGCACCGGCAACACCCAGAGGCCGTTTCCATTCAGGACGGGAATGTCGGTGCCCACTGAACCGTAGAAGCTCACGAGTTCGGGAGGAAGCGTGAAGGCCAGCTCGAAGCCATTCGCAGCGTCGAGGTTGGAATCGCTGAGTACGGTGAACGCGAACTGGTTGTCCTCTGCCGTGCGCATCGAATGGCCAGGCGTCTGCGGCGAGATCGCCAGGAGTGTGGCGCCGAGCCTTGCCAGGTCTTCCGCTCGCTGGTGCCAGGCTCGCAACTGGAGGCTGCAGTAACCGCACCAGCCGCCACGGTAGAAGACCAGCACGAGCGGTCCCTTGCGCCACACCTCCGACAGGCGAACCGGACGGCCGGACCCGTCCGGCAATGTCGCGTCAGGCGCAAGGTCGCCGGCGCGCTTGGCGCGGGCAGCGATGCCCGTGGCATCGAACACCGCATCGGCGGCGTCGTTGTGGTCGAAGGCTGAAAATTGCGGGCTCATGGCAGGGCTTCAAAAAATTGGGGGAAGTCGATCGTCTAGTGCACGCCGCTGCATCGCACCCGAGCCTCAGACGAGCTTCTCATCGACATAGCACCATCGCCAGGATTCGCCGGGTTCCGCTGATTGCACGACCGCGTGGCCGGTCTCGTGGAAGTGACCAGTCGCGTGCTTTCCCTGCGACGAGTCACAACATCCGACGTGGCCGCAGGTCAGGCACATGCGCAGGTGAACCCAGCGGCTGCCGGACCGCAGGCATTCCTCGCACCCGTTGGTGGTCGGCGCGACCGGGCGAACCTGGTTCAGGTGCGTGCAGCCGGCGGTCATGCGTGCACCTGTGCGTGGGAAGGTGGCAGTGAAGGCGAGGGGATGAAAATCTTCATGGCATTGGCTCCTTGGCGTTCGCCAGCGGCGAACGGGTCGATCTACATAGATGCATAGGTGGGACCGTCGCCGCCTTCGGGCGCGATCCACACGATGTTCTGGGTCGGGTCCTTGATGTCGCAGGTCTTGCAATGGATGCAGTTCTGCGCATTGATCTGCAGCCTGTCTTCGCCCTTGTCGTTCTGGAGGAACTCGTAGACGCCGGCGGGGCAGTAGCGGCTTTCGGGGCCGGCGTACACGCGCAGATTGACGTCGACCGGTACCGCCGCATCGCGCAGCGTCAGATGCACCGGCTGGTCTTCCGCGTGGTGCGTGTTGCTCAGGTAGACCGAGCTCAGGCGGTCGAAGCTGCGCACGCCGTCCGGCTTCGGATAGGCGATGGGCTCGCATTGGTCCGCGTGCCGCAGGCTTTCATGGTCCGGGCGCGTGTTGTGCAGCGTCCATGGCGGCGCCGCGATGCCCAGCCTGGGCATCAGCCACTGCTCGACGCCTGTCATCAGCGTGCCGGCGAGAGAACCCTTCTTGAACCACAGCTTGAAGTTGCGGGACTGATGCAATTCCGCGTGCAACCAGCTGCCTTCGAAGGCGTGTGGATAGTCCACGAGTTCGTCTCCCGAGCGCCCCGCATGCAGCGCTGCGCAGGCGGCTTCCGCGGCCAGCATGCCAGTCTTGATGGCCGCATGACTGCCCTTGATGCGTGCGGCGTTCAGGTAGCCCGCGTCGCAACCGACCAGGACTCCGCCGGGGAACACGGTGCGCGGCAGGCTCTGCGGTAAACCGTTGTTGATGGCGCGTGCACCGTAGCCGATGCGCGTGCCTCCATCGAGGTGCCTGCGAATCGGAGGGTGCGTCTTCCAGCGCTGAAACTCCTCGAACGGGCTCAGCCAGGGGTTGCGGTAGTCGAGGCCGACGACAAAGCCCAGTGCCACCTGGTGGCCATCGAGGTGATAAAGAAAGCCGCCGCCGAAGGTCTCGCGGTCCATGGGCCAGCCGGCGGTGTGCACGACCAGGCCCGGTTCGGCCCGCGAGGGGTCGATGTCCCACAGTTCCTTGAGGCCGATGGCGTAGCTGGCCGCATCACGCCCCGCGTCGAGCCCGAACCTCGCGATCAATTGCCGCCCGAGCTGCCCGCGTGCGCCTTCGGCAAAAACCGTGTACTTGCCGCGAAGCTCGACACTGGGCTGGAAGGCAGCCGTCGGCTCGCCGTTGCGGCCCACACCCACGTTGCCGGTGGCCACGCCCGAGACGCGTCCTTGCGGGTCGTACAGGATCTCGGTTGCGGCGAAGCCCGCGAAGATTTCGACGCCAAGGCTCTCTGCATGCGCGCCCAGCCACTTGACCAGCAGGCCGAGGCGCACGACGTAGTTGCCCTCGTTGCGAAAGCACTGCGGCACCAGAAAGTCCGGCGTGCGCATCGCGCGTTTCTTGCCGAGGAACAGGAATTCGTCGCGCGTGACGGGCTGGCTCAAGGGGGCACCCAGCGCGCGCCAGTCGGGCAGTAGCTCATCGATGGCGCGAGGGTCCATCACCGCGCCCGAGAGCGTGTGCGCTCCGGGCTCGCTGCCTTTTTCGAGCACCGCGACCGAGAGGCCGGCATCGATCTGCTTGATCCGGATGGCGGCCGCCATGCCGGCGGGGCCGCCGCCCACGATGACGACGTCGTAGTCCATCGACTCGCGCGGCCCGGGGAAGGGCGATGCGGGCGGTGCGGATGAGGCGGGCGCAGCGGTCATGGGCGCGGCGTCTACAGATCGAGCCGGATCGCGCCACTGCTGACATAGCGCGAGAAGTTCTGGAACGGAATGGCCGCCTGTCCGCGGTAGTTCTCGTCTTGCCAGCTGAAGACCGTGTCCATCCGGGAGACTTCGATCTCCACGAGGCCGCGGCGCACTTCGAGCTCGGCGCCGTCGCCTTCGCTGTACTCCACCATCCCGACAACTTCGGCGTTGAGCGTGGTGGCCAGGTTGTCGCGGATCCGTTCGTTCAAGCGCATCAACTGATCGGCGGCGCTGCGCGCAGGTTCGGTACGCGGCGCCAGGCCTTCCTCCATCACGAGTGCCGCATGCACGCCTTCATCGGCATGCATCCGGCGAACGAAGGCCGTCAGGTGCTCGAAGCCGTTCAGGCCGACCTTCGTGCCGATGGCCCAACGCAGCATCACGAAGTGGTAGGCGTCGGCGATGGAGCGCTGGCCCGTGAGCCAGTCGCGCCCGGCGAGTTGCGCATCGAGCCGCCGAAGGTACTCGCGCACGTGGCCGCGCGCCGTGGCGGCAAGTTGTGCCGCCAGGCCGTCGTCCGGCAGGTAGCGCTCGGGAAAGAAGATCGGCCTGAACGCCTTGTGCACGTCGGAGTTCAGGAAGCCGAGCCAGCGCATCACCTCCGCCCGCGAGCGTGGCGAGCCGTCGCCCGCCAGCTGCAAATGCGGATGCAGGTCCGCGAGGTAGCCGAGGATGGCCACGTTCTCGGTCAGTATGAAGTCGCCATGTGCGAGCAGCGGAACCACGCCGGTCGGGTTGAGCGCCAGGTACTCCGGCGTCTTGATGCTGTGACGGTCCATGCGGACCGTCTCGTACGGCTGACCCGACCATTCGAGCACGATGTGGTCGGCCAGCGCGCTGGCGCCGGGCATGTAGAAGAGTTTCATGGCGTGGGTCCTGTGTGCTTGTGCCGGCTTCCTGTTGCAGGAAACAAGGAATGCCTTCCGCCCGCCGCGTCGCCGTGTTGCTGGTCGGATTTACGCGGGGACACCGCGCCGACGTGAGTCTGTCCCGTGCACGAACGGGTGGAAAGTGCACGCCTCATTACAGCCGCCTCGGCGATCTGACACCCGTCATCTTCGTTGCGGCGGGCGGAATGCAAACCGTGGGTTATTTGACCGGGATGAAGAAATCGGCACCCTTGTTCTTCACGAGCATGACCACGAACTTCGCGGGCTTGGTCTTGCTCGCGTTGCGTCCGACGGTGTGAATGTCATCGGGGCCTTCGTAGAAGGTGTCGCCGGCTTTCAGCGTCACCTCCTTGCCGCCCTTCACGCCCATCACGATCGAGCCTTCGAGCACGTAGACGTAGCTGTGGGCATCGTGGCGATGCACGGGATCGGCAGCGCCTGGCGGATAGTCCACCGTGATCATCAGCACTTCCTTGCCGGGGATGTCCTTCATCTCCTGGGTCAGAAGCGGCGTCACCTTGGCGTCCTTGGGCCCGCCGTGCGATGCGGTGTGCTGTGCCATTGCGGCGCCTGCGGCGAACAGAAATGTCAGCCCGAGGCTTCTTGCAATCTTGATCATGGTCTTGCCTTCGTTGATGCGATGGGTGAATCGTAGGATCGGGTGCCGGGGCGCGGTAGGCCTGTGCGACGGATCATGGTGTTGTCCGCAAGGCACCAATCCGATGCCCCGCGGCAGCCGGATCGTTCGGGCGCTCGCGACCTGCGTCATCGCGTGGCCTGCACAGGCATCCGGGTTGACTGGCTCAGGGCGTTCTCCAAAGCGATGGCAAGGCTGAGACCCACCAGCGCCTCTTGCCCTATCAGGGTGAGGACTTCCTGGCAAAGCGTGTCGGGAGTGGATGTCGAGCCCCGCGGGGACAGCGCCTCCGCCCACGCGAGCACGGCCTGCTTCTGCGGCCGGAGGGCCGCACCGGCTTCGCGCCAGTCCGCCACCAGCACCAACTTCTCGATCGAAAAGCCCGCATCGATGAGCGACAGGAAGTGAGCGTCGATGCGCGCGTCGCATCCGTGAACCTGGGCGACACGCAACTTGGCCAGCCCGACCAAGCCGAGGCAAAGGCCGCTCCGCTCGACACGCCGATGAATGAGGTCGGCGGCTTCATGGGGGACTGGCGGGCTCATTGAAGTACCTTCGTGCTTCGCACTGCGGTGCGAGCTTGCTAGGGGGCGGCTCGGCGCGGCGCTCATTCCGGTGGCTCGCCTTCCACAGGCTCGAAGCGCGCTCCTCCTTCGAGCGTTCGGTGAACGGGGCATCGTTGCGCCATCTCCAGCAGCAGCGCGCGTTGCGCCTGCGTGATGGCGCCGTCGATGGACACCCGTCGGCTGAAGGCATCGGGCGGGGATGCCTCCTTGTCTTTCCGGTGGCTCACCGCGGTGCGGATGCGCGTGACCGGCCAGCCCTTGCTGTCGGCATAGTGGCGCAGCGTCATGGTCGTGCAGGCGGCGAGCGCCGACGACAGGAGGTTGTAGGGCGTGGGCCCCGAACCGAGTCCTCCCACCGTTGCGGGCTCGTCAGCGAGCCAGCGCGAGCCGCCCGAGCGCAGCGCGAGCTGGAATTTTCCCAACCCCGTTTCTTCGGCCTCGGCGTCCGCCGCGACCGGATGTCCGGCGGGCGGCTCGGGCAGGTAGGGGGCCGCCCAGGTCGCGATGAGGTGTGCGACCTGTTCGGCGTCTTCGCGCTTCGACAGCAGGTGGTCCGCATCGTCGAGCGAGAGAAAACTCTTGGGATGCCTCGCCGCCAGAAAGATGCGCGTGGCGTTCTCGATCTCGACCGTCCGGTCCTGCGGCGCATGGAGCAGCAGCAGTGGCCGGCGAAGGGCCGCGATGCGTGCACCCGGGTCGTGTGCGCGCAAGTCGTCCACGAAGACCTTGCCGACCGCCATGGGCCGTCCGACCACCTGGACCAGCGCCTGCCCCTCGGTCTCGAGGCGCGCAAGACCCGCCGGGTCCAGCAGGTGCAGCACCTGTGCCACGTCGAATGGCGCGGCGATGGTCGCGACGGCACGCGCGCTCGCGATGCGGCTTGCGGCGGCGAGCATGGCGGAGCCGCCGAGGCTGTGACCGATGAGCAGGTGCGGCGGCATTCCGGCGGCCTCCATGGCGTCGGCGGCAGACACAAGGTCCTGCACGTTCAGCGAGAAGCTCGCGTCGGCGAAGCTGCCCTCGCTGTCGCCCAGTCCGGTGAAATCAAAACGAAGCACCCCGATACCCACGCTGGCCAGCGCGCGAGCGATGCGCACAGCCGCGAGGTTGTTCTTGCCGCAGGTGAAGCAGTGTGCGAAAAGCGCCCAACCCCGCTGGATACCCTCGGGCATTTCGAGGCTGCCCGACAGGCGGTGTCCATGGGCATTGAGAAGTTCGAAGGGGCGAGTGGGCACGGGGCGATTTCCTGTGTCTGAAGCAGATGCGTACGGATCGGGATGCCTGCCAAGTCGACGGGCTTGCTCAGGCGTCGAACGCGGTCGAGTCGCGCCAGCACAGCGCCGTGAGAACGGCGCCTTCACCGTCGATCTCGAACTCGTCGGGCAGCGGCCCGTCGATGCGTTCCAGTTGCACGGTGCCGGCCAGCCGCTCGCGCAGGTCACGCGCCCATCGGCTGCCGTGTGCCATCCAGGCGGGACTGATCTCGTCGCCGTCCGGCGAGGGTTCCAGCATCACGATGACGCGCAGCACGGGTTCGTCCGTCGCCTGGATGGCCCACAGGCGACGAACGGCGGGCTGCTCGGCGTACCAGCGGGCGAGAGCGCTCGACGCGGCGCAGCGCGGTTCGGGGGCTTCGAGGGAAGATGCCAGCGAGAGTCTCATGGCGTGCCGGCCGACTGAGGCATGCCGCGCTCGGCGTCCAGCGCGGCTTGCACACCGGCGTCGCCGTCCATCATCCGGACGAAGCGTGCGAGGTTGTCCAGGCCGTGCATGTCGACCTTCTTGGCCGCCGACCATCGCGAGAGCACGAACAGGTACGGGTCCGCGATGGACCGCTCGCCTGTCAGCCAATCGCGTCCATCGAGTTGACCGTCGAGCCGCGCGAGGTATTCGCGCACATGGCCGCGCGCGTTGTCGGCCAGCACGGGCGCCATCGCCGCGTCTTTCAGGAAACGCTGCGGCGTGAAGATCGGCTTGAACGCCTTGTGCACATCCGAGTTGAGAAAGCCCAGCCAGCGCATGACTTCGGCGCGGGCGCGCGGCGAGCCGTCGCCCAGCAGGCGCGCTTCGGGGTACAGGTCGGCCAGGTAGCCGAGGATGGCGACGTTCTCGGTAAGCGAGAGGTCGCCATGCGCCAGCAGCGGCACCGTGCCGCCCGCGTTGATGGCAAGGTAGTCCGGCGACTTGATGCTTTCCAGGCTCATGCGCACCGGTTCGTGGTCTGCGCCGATCCACTGGAGAACGATCAGGTCGGCGAGGGAGCATGCGCCGGGCATGTGATAGAGCTTCATGAGATATCCGTTGGGTTGAAGGGAGTCCATCGCTTTCGGCGGGACGTCGGCTTCGCGTTGTGAAGGAGAGGCTTGCGAACGATTCAATGCTAGGCAGGCGTGCGCAGCGGCGGTAGGCATGTGTCGGGGTGCACCGTGTTGTCGCGAGCGCATCAATCGTGGTGTCGGTGCTCTGAGCATTGATGCGCGCAGGGCAACACTGCAGTCACGCCATGGCACCTACCGCCGCCGGCTCAGAGGTGTCGAGCCCACGGTGAATGCCAGCGCGGCATCGGCGGGTGCAGCCGCTGGCGTATCGGCGGGCGTTTCGAAGCGTCCGCCGAGGCGATTGCCGGCCGGGTCTTCGAGGGTGCCACGCGCGATGAGCCGGTATTCGCCTGCGCGCCATGGCGCATGCGGCGTGAACGCCCAGGTGCTCTCGCCGTTTTTCAGCAGGGCTTGGCCGCTCACGCGCCGGCCGTGCGGGTCTGCGATCGCGAGGTAGTCGGCCTCCCGGCCATCGATGGGGCCGTCCAGCGTTACGACGAGCGCTTGTCTCGATGCCGCGCGCACCGACGACAGGCGCCATGCCGAGACCGCCGGGCCGCTCGTGTCCGCGGGCCCGACGCGCCAGTGCTGGATGGGACGGTCGTCAAGCGTCAAGGTCACATCGTCGCCGTCGACCAGGATCGGCCCCAGGGCCTCGCGCGCATTCAGGCCGGTCTTGACGCGGCCCGGATGCATCAGCACGGTCAGGATCCGGCCGCTGGGCGACCAGAGTTCCTGCTCGAGAAACGGTTGCGCGAGCGGCTTTCCGTCGGGGCGCAGCAGAGCGAGCCTCGGCAGCACCGGGCCTTCGATCCGTGTCCCGAACTCGATGGACAGGCGCAGCAGGTTGGCGGGCACCTGCTCGGCAGATGGCTGGACGCGCACCACCCGTGCGGGCGGTGCGGCATGCGAAGCGCCCAGCGCCGCGGCAAGCACTGCGGCGCCGCACAGTCGGCGAAGACGCACGGCTTACTCCGACGCCTTGATCAGATCCGCAAAGCCTTCGTCCTTCAGCAGCATGTCTTGCCGGGGCTTGATGTTCTGCAGCTGGAAGTCGTTGCCCTTGAAGCTGTACTCCGCGAAGGCGTACTCCGAGACGTGGTCGGTCAGCCGGAAGCTGAGCTCCTTGCCGATGGAAACGAGCTGCAGCGCGTCCTTCTCGAGCCGGCGGCGCACGACCACGAACGACTTCTCGTCCAGGTTGTCCAGCCGCAGCGTGCCGGCCAGCGGCGCCTGTATCACCTCGACGCCCGCGAGCTGCCCGAAGGGCACCTGCTTCTCGATGCCGGGCCGGGAGCCCGTGGCCTCCAGCTGCGACACGGGAATGACGTTCGACACGCGGTCGAAATTGGCCAGCAGCAGGAAGTCTTCGGTCTTGCCCTGTTCGGTGCGCGAGTAGGAGATCATGTCGGCCGGTGTGTTGCCGTAGCCGAGTTCGGCGACCGTCTTGCCGCGGATGTGCGCGCCGTCCTTCAGGTCGTCCAGCGGGATCGTCACGAGCGGGGTGCAGGTGTAGGCGGCCACCAGGTAGGGCTTGCCGCCCCAGCTCGCGAAGCTCATCGCGCGGATCGGCGCGCGCGTCTCGATCAGGTTGTGGCCCGCGTGGTAGATCTCCACCGAGGTGACCGACTGTTTCGTGTCGAACGGGTACTTGACCCGGCGCAGCGTCGAGGCGAAGTCCTGGTTGGAAAGACCCGCCACGAACAGCTCGCCTTCGCGCCACTTCATGTCGGTGACGGTGAAGCTGCGCTCCGGCGTTTCCTTCCAGAAGCTGTAGTCCGAGGTGGGGGCGTCGCGCAGCGCAACCGAGGTGGAGGCCGCCGCTTTCAGGTCGACACGGCGCGCCTTCTTGTCGCTGGTGACGAGGATGAGCGCCGGCGCCTTCGCGGCGCCGTAGCTCACCGCCACGTACACCTGTGCGGTGCCGGGCCGCACCACCATGTCCTCGACAGTGACCTTGGCGCCGCCGACCTGGGCGGAGAGCAGCGTCTCGAGGTCGAGGATGTTGAAGGCGGTGCCTGCCGGCTGCTGCTGCGCCGCCGGCAGCGAGATCGCATGGACGCGGGCGGCTTTCCAGTCGGCGATGAAAAGGATGTTGCCGGGACCCGCGGCGAGCCGGGAGATGGATTTCACATCCGCCGCGGCGGCGCTGACGGAAGCACCGAGGCAGCAGGCGAGGACGGTGGCGGTGGCACAGAGACGCATGGAGAGCTCCTGGAAGGGTGGGATGGACCCCAACGATCCTAGGAACGGCCGGCCATCGGCGGTAGGCATGCGGCAGGGACCACGGCGTTGTCCGCAACGCACCAATGCGCCGGGGGCCGGGCGATCACCAGGCGCTCACCAGAGGCTCTCGAGCAGCGCGTCGAGCTTGACGCTCGCGTTGTTGCCGAGGTCGGCCACCTCGTTGGGGTAGTTCTTCTTCAGCAGGCGTGCGACCTCGGGGAGCTTGGCCCGGTCGAGGTCGAAAGCGCCGATGCGCTCGGGCAGGCCGAGCGACCTCACCACTTGCGAGATCCGGTCAGCCAGGTGCGTTGCGGCATCCTCGTCGCGTGAAGCGCCGCCGTTGTCCGCGGTGAAGATGCCGAGCTTGTCGCCGTAGAAATCCGCACAGGCGCGAATCACCGGTGCCAGCGTGATGCACGAGGTCGCGCTGTGCGGCAGGCCGAAGGTGCCGCCCAGGATGTGGCCGATGCGGTGGCTCAGGCCGTAGATGACCGACGCCGGTGAGAAGTAGCATTGCCACGCCGCGAGTTGCAACTGCAGCAGGTCGTCGGTCGTCACCAGCCCCTGCTCGAGCGCCGTGCGTGTTTCCACGGTCTTCGGCCACTTCTGCAGGACGCGGAGAAACCGTGCCAGCCCGCTGGCCGCCATGATCGCGTGGGGATGCTCCCTCGTGACTTTGCGCATGCCTTCCACCGCATGGTCCATTCCCTTGACGGCCGAGGCGAGCAGCAGCGCGCGCGGCGTGTCGGACACGAGCACCGGATCGATCACGACCGCCTTGGGCACCGTTTCGCGCACCGCATAGCTGCGCTTGAATTTCTCCGGACCGTCCGTCTCGGTGATGCCGAAGTAGTGAGAGAACTCGGAGCCCGACAGCGTTGTCGGCAGGGCCGCGATGGGCAGGTAGCGCCCGGTCTTTTCATGGTGCAGGTGCGACACGGCCTTGGCCGCATCGAGCACCGAGCCGCCGCCCAGCGCCACGATCGATTCGGCACCGGCCTGCAGGCAGGCATCGAGGCCGGCCTGCACTGCCACGTCCGGCACGTGCGCCGGCAATTCCATGAAGCTGCCCACGGCCTGCTTCAGGTTGGGCCGCACGCACTCCTGGTAGAGCTTCGTCAGCGGTTGGACGGTGAACGTCATCGGCCGATGGATGCCGTGCTCGCCGAGCCGCGCCACCGCGCCCTGCAGGATGTGCTGGCCCCAGAAGATGCCGTCTTGCGGCAAGCAATTCAAATGATTCATCTCGATCGGCCTTGTGGAAGTCAAGGCCGAAAAGATAGGTCCTTCACCCACCGCTCACAAGCCGCTCTTCGCCAGACACAGCGTCCATGTTCGTGGACGACGCAGCCGCGCTGCGCGGGCGCTTCACTCGAAGCTGCGCGGGTGATCGAAGGCCGTGACGACCGGCATTTCCACCGCGAGGAAATCGACCAGCGAACGCACTGCGGGAAGCAATCCGGTGCGAAACGGGATCAGTGCCGAGATGCGGGCATCCGCCGCCGACCAGTCGGGCAGCAGTTGCTGCAGGGTCCCGTCCCGCAACTCCGACCTGCAGATATACCCCGGCAGCGCCGCGATGCCCAGGTTGGCGCAGGCCGCTTCTTTCAAGGCGACCATGTTGTTGCTTTGAAAGCGCGGGTCGATGGGCATGACGAGTTCTTCGTCGTTCGGCCCCTTCAGCTGCCATTGCAGCGGCCCGTTGCGCACCATCGCGATGCTCGCGTGCCGGGCAATGTCCGCGGGGCTCTCGGGCACGCCGTTTTGCGCGAGGTACCCCGGGCTCGCGAACAGGTACCAGGGCACATCGGCCAGCGCGCGCTGCACCAGGGTGGAGTTCTGCAGCGGCGCCGTGTGCCCGCGTATCGCAAGGTCGAAGCCTTCGCCCACGATGTCCACGTACCGGTCGGTCGCGATCTCGACGATGCGCACCTTCGGGTAGCGGTTCAGGAAGACAGGAAGAATCTCGCGCAGCGCGAACTGCGCAATCTCCACGGCCGTGGTCAGGCGGATGACGCCGCTGGGTTCGGCCAGACGCTGGCGCACCGCCTCTTCGGCCACGTCGGAGCTGTGCAGCATCGCGACCGCGTACTGGTAGAACTCCTTGCCGATGTCGGTCATGCCGAACTGGCGTGACGTCCTGTTGAGCAGGCGCACGCCCAGGTACCCCTCGAGCTCCTGGACGCGGTGGCTCAGCGTCGACTTCGGCAGGCGAAGGGCCGACCCGGCGGCCGTGAAGCCTCCGCGGTCGACGACTTGGACGAAATAGAAGACATCCTTCAGATCCAGCATCGCAATCCTGGTGAGAGAGCAGGCAGCCCGCGCAGCATACGCAGCGACAGCGCTGCCGCCGAGGATAGCGCTGCAACTCCTCGCTCGCTATCCCTGTCTCAGGCGGCTTCGGCCACCGGCTGCGCCACGCGCAGCGACCGTGCCACCGAGGCGACGCGTCGGCCCTGGTAGGTTGCGACGGCGAGGTCTTCGGCGCCGGGCATCACCGAGTCGCGGTTGGAGACGTGGGTTGCGCCGTAGGGCGTACCTGCCGCGAACATCGCTGGATCGGCATAGCCGAGCGGAACGATGATCAGGCCCAGATGCGCCATCGGGCCGTAGAGCGACAGCAGCGTCGCCTCGTTGCCGCCGTGCCTGGAAGAGGTCGAGCCGAACACCGAGCCGGCCTTGCCGTTCAGCTTGCCCTGGAACCACAGGCCGCCGAGCGAGTCGATGTAGGCCTTGAGCTCGGCGGCGACGGAGCCGAAGCGCGTCGGCGTACCGAAGACGATGGCATCTGCCCATTCGGCGTCGGCCTCGGTCGGGGCTTCGTACTTGGCGTTCATCTCGCTGGCCCGCTCGGACCACTCGGGCACCTGGCGCATGACCTCGGGCGCGACGAATTCCCGCGCGCGGCGGAGCCGGACTTCCGCGCCTTCGGCCATTGCGCCTTGCGCGACGGCCTTGGCAAGAAGCTCGGTGGAGCTGTTGCGGGAATAGAAAGCGATGAGGACCTTGGGTTTGGACATGGGTTGACCTGTGTGGGAATCAAAGAGAAAAGAAGGCAGAAAGGTGTCTTGCGCGCCTTCAGACGGCAATGGGCTCCAGGCGCGCGAGCAGTTCGTCCTTGCGGTCGCGCAGCCATGGTGGCAGCTGGAACTCCGCGCCGAAGTGGCCGGGCTCCTCGTCGATGGCAAAGCCGATGTCGGTGGTCGCCGCCTCGAACATCACGCCGCCAGGCATCTTGAAATACATCGAGCGGAAGTAGTTGCGGTTGACCGATTCGGAGGTGTCGATGTGCCCCATCGACATCAGCTTCTCCTTGATCTGCATCTGCTGCTCGACGTTGTCCACCGCGAAGGCCACGTGGTGGATCGTGCCCTCGCCGTAGATCGACGAGCCTTGCAGGCGGTCGGGCTCGTGCACGAATTCGACGATGGTGCCGGGCTTGCCGTCGGCGGTTTCGAAGCGGTGGTGAGGGCCGGATTGGCCGGCGTAGTGGAAGTCCAGCGCCTCCTTCATGAAGATGATGGATTCGTCGACCTCGCGCAGCGACAGCGTGATGCTGTGCACGCCCCGGATCGCGAATTCCGCGGGGATGCCGTCCGCGATGCAGGGCGGACGCGTGTCGTGTTCGGAGGCCACGAGGTCGAACTCGATGCCGCAGGGGTGCTGGAAGCGTTGGCGTTGCTCGCCGAAGCGCTCGACGACGGCCTTGTCGAAGGTCACGCCACGGGCGCTGAAGCGCTCACGCCAGAAATCCAGCGAGCCCGCCGGCACCGAGTAGTTGATGACCTTGATCTGGCCCGAGCCACGGCGCCCCTTCACTCCCTTCTGCTTGAAAGGGAAGGACGTGACCAGCGTGCCGGCGTCGCCCTGCGCGTTGCCGTAGTAGAGGTGGTAGACCGGCTCTTCGCCGTCCAGCAGCACCGTTTTCTTGACCAGGCTCTGGCCCAGCAGCTTCACGTAGAAATCGACGTCTTCCTGTGCGCCGCTGACGCACGCGGTCAGGTGATGAAAGCCCTTGATGATCGACATGTGTGTGCCCTTGTGTGAGTGCGGTGGGTGGCTAGTGAGTGAACGAGGCGAATTGTTCGACCGGCGTTTTCTGCAAGGTCATGCGGTTCTCCGGCATGCCGTTGTTGGCCCAGCCCAGCGACATGCCGGCAATCACCATCTCGTCCTGCGGGATGCCCAGTTCTGCGCGCAGGACATGGTGTTGCAGCGACCAGATCTGCTGCGGGCAGGTGTCCAGGCCCCGGCCCCTGGCGGCCAGCATGATGTTCTGCAGGAAGCAGCCGTAGCAGAGGAAGCTGGCCCATTCGAGACGGCGATCCATCGTGAAGATGATCCCGACCGGTGCATCGAAGAACAGGAACTGGCGCTCCACGTCGCGCAGGCGTCCGGTCTTGTCGCTGCGATGAACGCCCTGCGCATCGCCGAGCTGGCCGCGGAAGGTGTTGAAGCGGGTGCCGTACGGTTCGTGCAGCGGCTGGGGGAAGAAGGGGTATTCCGGGGCCAGCGTGGCATGGTTGGCACGGAACTCCGCCACGGCAGCCCGGGTGACGCGGTCGCGGGCTTCTCCGGTCACGACATAGCAGCGCCACGGTTGCGTGTTGCTCGAGCTGGGCGCATGGCTCGCGGCCGACAGGATGTCTTTCACTGTGTCGATCGGAACGGGCCGGTCGAGAAAGCCACGCTTGCTGCGTCGATCCCGGATGAGGTTATCGATGAAAGGTGCCGAATTCATTTCCAGAATCTCCATCAGTAGGTTGGTTGACATTGCGGTGTCTTGAAGTCTTGTTGTCGAGCTCACGGGATCTCGTGAACGCCGGGGAAATCGTAGGGAGACGGCTGGCGCCTGAGAAGACGTCGCTTCTTGCACGCACGATCCGACAATCGCGAACGATCAGGGTGTTCACTTCCCCTGCCGGGCCATGTGCGGGCACACGGGCGGCGGGTCTCCGATGAAGGTGCGCGCCGACCAGAGTTCGGGGAACGGAATCTCGTCCATCGTGGGCGCGAGCCACGCGACGCCTTCGGTGCCGAAGTACGCCGGCCTTGCGCCGAAGGTGCGCCGCGTCGCCATCAGGTGGCGGAATTTCCAGTTGCAGAATCCTTCGGCAATGTCGGCCAGCGTCTCGCCGAGCTGCTGGAGTTCGACGTTGGCGCCGGGGTCGGCATAGACCTCGCGCCAGACCTGCTCGACCTCCTTGCTGGGGGTGTAGGGCGCGCTGAGGTCGCGCGCGAACAGATGCGCCGGCACGTTCATGCCCCTGCGCCGGAGAAAAGCGAGCACGTCGTCGTAGAGGCTGGGTTCGGCCAGTGCCTTCCCGAGTTGTTCGCGGCGATGCGGCTGCGGCTCGAAGTGCTGCAGATGCTCGGCCTGCTTGATGCCCAGCAGATAGACCATGTGCCGGTAGGTCCAGCCCTGCAGCGCAGTGTCCTTGCCATGCGTGGCGACCGCGCGCGAGAGGATCGCCAGCAGGTCGTTCGGCGTCATCCAGTCGATCGAGCGCCAGATGGCGTCCAGCGGCGCGTGGTGCGCCACGACCCGCTTCAGCGTGCGCCAGGCCTGCGGCAGGTCGTCCGCGCGCAGGAAGGCCTGGGCCGTCTGGATCTCCTTGATGATGAGCATCCAGTAGAGCTCCGACACCTGCACATGCACGATCCAGGCGTGCTCGCCCGGATGGTCGCTGACCGTGCGCTGCAGCGAGTGCAGCGCGTCGGTCTGTATCCATGCGCTGTAGGGTGTCTGGCCGGACGCAGGACGTTCGATGGTCCGAGGGGTGGGGGTGTCGTTCATGGTGTGCTCCTGGTGGTGGGGTAATGCGTCGATGCGCCGGCGTGCAGCAGGCGTTCGATCCGCTGTGCCATCTGCAGCAGGGCGCCGTCGCGGCCCGGCTTGGCCACGATCTGCATCCCGGCGGGCAGCAGGCCGTCGCGTGCGGCGAGGGGAATCGAGATGGCGGGGAATCCCGCGACATTGAAAGGCGCCGTGTAGGTCATCAGCGCCTCGCGTACCGTGCCCGACCAATGGCCGATGTCGATCGATGGCTGGCCCACCCGCGGTGCGGTGCAGGGGCAGGTCGGCAGAACCAGAAAGTCGACCACCGACATGGCGCAATGCAGCCTGGCGGTGAAGTCGCGCCGCACCTGCAGCGCGCGTGCGTAGTCGCCCAGCGTCACGGTCCTGGCGCGTTCGAGCCGGTCGATGGTCTCGCGCCCGTAGTGGGCCGCGATGCGGTCGGCGTCGTTGCGCCGGAAGTGCTCTGCGCCGCCTTCGGTGAGCACGATGTGCGCAAAGGCCTCGAAGACGCCGTCGAACAACCCCGGCTCGTCGAGCGCCCCGCACGCGAAGACCTCGTCGAGCCGTGCAACAGCGGCATCGAACGCCGTGGCGACCTCGGCGCTCGGCGGCACGGGCGCGACCTCGCGCACGACGCCCATGCGTGCGTGCGGGTGTTCGAAGTCCCGCGGCGCCTCGATGCCGAGGGCAGCCGCGAGGATCGCGACGTCGTCCACCGTCTCACCCAGCAGGCCCGGATGGTCCAGCGTCGGCGCCAGCGGAAAGATGCCGCGCGTGGACAGTGCGCCGAAGGTGGGCTTGAACCCGACGACCCCGCACAGCGCGGCCGGGATTCGCACCGATCCGCCGGTGTCCGTGCCCAGGCCTGCGGCCACGGCCCCGTAGGCGATGGCCGCGGCGCCGCCGCCGCTGGAGCCGCCGGGAATGCGTGTGCGGTCCAGCGGGTTCAACGTGTCGCCGAAAACCTCGCTGGCCGTCGTCACGCCCCATGCGAACTCGTGCGTGGCCGTCTTGCCGATGGTAATGGCGCCGCGATCGACCAGCGCCTGCACCACGTCGGCGTTGGCGGCCGGCACATGTCCCAGGTAGGCGGCCGACCCGTAGCGGGTCTCGATGTCCCGGGTGTCGATCAGGTCCTTGACGCCGATGGCCAGCCCCTCCAGCGGGCGCTGGCGGCCCTGGGCATAGCGCCGCTCGCTTTCCACCACGGCCCGCAGCGCGCCGTCCCAGTCGATGGTGGGGAAGGCGTGCAACTCGCGCTGGCCGGCCTCGGCGGCATCGAGCGCCTGCTCGACCAGGCCGCCGACCGAGATGCGCCCCGTGGCCAGCGCCTCGAGCGCGCGGCGAAGGCCGGGCGCGCGCGGGACCACGCGGATGGGTTGGCGAACGGCGTTCAATGCTTGCCTCCGTGTCGGATGGGTGTCATGGGGCGAACGCGCCCGCCGTCACGAAGCGACGGGCGACAGGATCGCTGGCGGAAAGGGGCGGCGTGCTGCTTCGCGACGCGCGGGAAAAATCAGGCCAGGGCTTCGGCCTGGCAGTTCGCCACGGCCTCCATCCAGCGGGAGGGCGGCATCGAATCGAGCGAGGCCCGAATCGCTTCCCTGCACAGCGAAGGCCGCTTGGCCAGGAGCTCGAAATAGTGCGTGACATGGGGCAGCGCATCCCACATCGACGCCAGGCCGAGGTAGTTCAGGCGCACGAGGTTCACGCCCCACAGCACGTCCGCGAGCGAGAAGGCGCGCCCGTTCGAGAAGCCGAACGTGCCCGCGGCCAGGTCGCGCTCCAGGTCGGCCAGCAGCTGCGCTGTCTGAAGGCGCGCGGCGCGCTGGAACTCGGGGTCCTGGCACACCTTCTTGCCGCCGCTTTCCTTCGCGATCTTGGCCCGGTAGGCGGCCACCAGTTCGGGATCGTCCGCGTTGTCGTCGATCAGGCGCTGCAGCGCCATGAGCTTGTAGTCATAGACCGTGCGCATCGCCTCCTTGAGCGCGTCGGGCCGCAGGTCCGCATCCGGATGGAAGCCGTAGAGGAGGGCGCCGTTCGGAATCCTGTCGACGATGCCGACCTGGCGCATCACCTCGGCGCGCGCGTCGGGCGCGTCTGGCAAGAGCTGCGCCGGCTCGCGCGAGACCTCGTCCAGGTAGACGCAGATGCGCTGCGAATCGGCGATCACGCGGCCGGCCTCGCGGTCGACGAGCAGCGGCACGACGCAGGGGTCGAAGCCTTCCGACTCGACCGAAGTCCGTCCGCTGTAGCCGCTCACGTAGTCGCGCTTCAGGGTGCGCCCGGCGACCAGGCGCAGGCGGATGTAGGCGGGGTCGTAGTGTTCGGCCGGAACCAGCCCTTCGCTGCCCATGGCGCCAAGGATCCGCATGTCGTTGGAGCGGTAGGCCAGCGCCTTCTCGTGCAGCACCGTGCGCACTTTCTGCGAGCACAGCGAGCTCGCCGCATGGAACAGCTCGAAGCGCGGCTCCGGGGAGCTGCCCACCAGGGTGATGCGGGCGGGGTCCGCAACGGCGGCGCGCGCGGCGGCGGTCATTTCGATCAGGGAGGCACGACTCGTCATCACATTCCTCATCCGCCTGCGCGGCAGGCACACCAACCAACAATCAATGAGCAGCTTTTCGTTCGATCCGGCTCAGGATGAACGCAGGCAAATCGTAGGGAAGCGGTGGGTGATTGAGAAGGCGTCGGACCTTGTACGCACGGTCCCGGAATGTCGAACGATCGAAGGCGCGGTTCAGCGTCCGGCTGCCTGGCCGGCTTCGGGAATCAGCGGCACCCAGCCGCGCTGGCCGTGCACGCGCACCAGCCAGTCGCGGATGCCGGCAAAGCGCGCCATGTCGTAGCCGCCCTGCCCGGCCAGTGACACGTAGGCGGACAGTGCGAGGTCGGCGACGGTGTAGTGCTCGCCCACCAGCCATGTGCGGCCGCGCAGCCACTGCTCGAGTTTTTCGAGGCCTGCGTACCCGTCGACGTGGAGCCGCTCGATGTCCTGCCGCCGATCCTGCGCATGGCCGTGCAGGTGAAGCACGCGCGGGACGGCAATGGCTTTCTGGAGGTCGGCCTGCTCGAAGAAGAGCCAGCTCGTGACCTCCGTTCGCAGGTAGGGATCGTCGGGAAGGTAGGGGGTGCCTTGGGCAAGATGCAGCAGGATCGCGCCCGATTCGACGATCGGGCGGCCGTCTTCCAGCACGAGGACCGGCACGCGTGCGAACCGGCTGATTTGGCCAAACGCGAGTTCGCGCGCCTCGCCTTTCTGCAGATCGAGCGTGACCCGGTCGTAGTCCAGGCCCAGCTGGCTCAGCAGGATGCGGATCTTCCAGGAGTTGCCCGATAGACGACTGTCGTAGAGACGCAGCATGGTTGACTCCATCAAGTGAGGCCCGCGGCCGGAAGATCGGGCGGGGCCCGAAGGCCCGGCCGCCGATTTTCACCGCAGAAGGCGATGCCGCCAACGGCCTCGCGCGCCTCGGCCCCCGCGCAGATGCAGCGCAGGAAGCTGCCGTCGGACGTGTCTCGAACCTCCGTTCAGGCGCTGAGCCAGAAGGCCACGTTGCGCACGTACTGCTTCGTCGAGCGAAGCGCTTCGGAGAAGCGGACGATGCCATCGCCGGCCGGTTCGGTCACGAAGGAAGGACAGCCGGCCGATGGGTCCCAGTTGTAGTCTGCGAAATGATGAAAGGTCGATTGCGCGATGGCCCGGCCACCGTGCTCGGAGTGCTCGAACGCGACCGCGATGTTGTAGCGCCTGCCGGACATCGAGCTCTGGCCTTCCATGACGACGCGGCAACTCGAATCGCCTGGAGGGACGCTGACCGTGCCTTCATGCGGATGCGCGGGCAGGTACTGGATCACGCCCGTGGCCGAGCGCCTGTCGCGCATCACCGGGTGAATGCTGCCGACCGAACGGATGCGCTGGTAGTCGCCATTCGCGCCCGAGTGGTAGTTGGGCCATGAGATGGGGGCCGAGAACGGGTTGTCGGCGCATTGGCGATTCGTATCGGGCTCGCAGTTGCGGGTATGGAAGTGGTGCGCGGCGCCCACGCCGCTCAGGTTGCAGATCGAACTGCCCAGGTCCATGTGGTCGCGCGTGACCATGAGGCCGCCGCCGCGACGGCGGAATCGGCTGATGCTCGCGCAATCTTCCGGTGTCAGGCCGTCGCCGGTATCGACGGCAAAGAGCCAGAGCTGGTCGAAGTCCGATTCATCCAGCGTCGACAGCACGGGGTCTGGGGCCGCGCGTGGCGTGCGGTTGCGCGCGGTCACCTGGAAAGCGGGCCGACCGTCGTCGTCCTGCAGCTGCGAGAGAAACGAACCCAGGCGACTGAAGCGCGCGATGTTCCAGTCGTCCGGGTCTCCTTCGATCGTGGTTTGCAACAATAGATTCAGCATGGTGCAGGTTCGAGGTCAGTCATGTTCGCGTTCAGCTCTTGAGGAAGGCAAGCAGGTCCGCATTGACCTTGTCCTGCATCGTGGCGGTGAGCCCGTGCGGCGCGCCGGGGTAGTAGATCGCCCTGGCGCCCTTGACGAGCTGCACGGACTTCTTCGCCGAATCGTGGATGGGCACGATCTGGTCGTCCTCGCCGTGCATGATCAGGGTGGGCACATCGATCTTCTTCAGGTCTTCGGTGAAGTCGGTCTCGGAGAAGGCCTTGATGCACTCGTAGGAGTTCTTCTGGCCGCATTGCATGCTCCAGAGCCAGAACTGGTCGAGGATGCCTTGCGACACCTTCGCGCCCGGGCGGTTGGCGCCGAAGAACGGGAGGGAAAAGTCCTTGTAGAACTGCGAGCGGTCGCCGGCTACGCCGGCGCGAAGGCCGTCGAACACCTCGATCGGAAGGCCTTCGGGGTTCGCCGCTGACTTCACCATGACCGGCGGCACCGCGCCGATGAGCACGGCCTTGGCCACGCGCTTGCTGCCATGGCGGCCGATGTAGCGCGCCACCTCGCCGCCGCCGGTGGAGTGGCCGACCATCGTGGCCTTCTTCAGATCGAGCGCCTCGAAGAGAACTGCGAGGTCATCGGCATAGCCGTTCATGTCGTTGCCCGACGAAGACTGGCTCGAGCGGCCATGCCCGCGCCGGTCGTGCGCGATGACGCGAAAGCCGTTGCGCGCGAGGAAGTGCATCTGTCCGTCCCATGCGTCCGCGTTGAGCGGCCAGCCATGGGAGAAGGTGACGACGGGGCCGTCACCCCAGTCCTTGTAGTAGATCTGCGTGCCGTCGGGGGTGGTGATGGTGTTGCCTGTCCTCGAAGGGCTCCGGGGTTGGGTCGAACGGTTGCGGGTTGCCGCGTCGGCTGCGTCCTGCATGCCGAACGCGAGGGTTCCGGCGGCGACGGCAGCGCCGGTTGCAATCAGGTGACGGCGCGAAGGGTTCTGTGCGGTCTTCATGGTTTTCTGCGGTTGAAATTGGAACGGCGGACCACGGTGTTCGAGCGCTGCCAAGGAGGCCGTGGAATGGTTCAAATGCTAGGTCCGCCAAGGGCGAGGGGGTAGGCCCGCGCAAGGACTCACGCTGTTGTCGCGGCGGCACCAATCCCGGTGTCGGCCTGCAGCTTCGGGCTGAGGTCGGCGAGGCAGTCCAGGTCGGCGCTCCGGATCTTCGAGGTCATGAAGTCGATGAACACGCGCATGCGCGAAGGCAGGTGCTGCCGGCTCAGGTAGCAGATGTAGTGGCCGCTGTCGTCGGGTGCGTACTGGGGGAGGCACGGGACCAGCGCACCCGTTCTCAGCGACTCGCAGGCCAGGTAGCCCGGCAGCTGGGCGATGCCATGGCCGTCGAGCACGGCCTGCAGCACCAGGTCCGCGTCGTTGTAGGTGAGCTTGGCCTGTGGCACCAGCTTGCGTGGCTGGCCCCCCACCTTGAACTCCCACTCGAAGATGCGACCGGATGAAAAGCGGAAGTTGATGCACTCGTGCTGCGCCAGCGCTTCCACGCTGGCGGGCAGGCCGTGGGTTGCCTGGTAGGCGGGAGAGGCGCAGAGAAGCAACTGCATGGGGATGATCTGCTTGGCGATGATCTGGGCGTCTTCCATGCGGCCGTTGCGAAACGCGATGTCCACGCGGTCCGAGGTGAAGTCGGTCGGCTTGTCGTTGAGCAACAGGTCGATGGTGACCTCCGGGTAGGTGGCGCGAAATTCGCCCAGTAGGGGCGCAACGACCCGGCGGCCGAATCCGACCGCGGCGTTGATGCGCAGGTGCCCGCGGGGCGGGCCTTGCCGCAGGTCCCGCATTTCTTCCACGGCCTGGACGATCCGGTCGACCCCGGTGTGGCAGTTGGCGTAGAAGAGGTCGCCTTCGCGCGTGAGCGTGGTGCTTCGCGTGGTGCGCAGGAAGAGCCGGACGTTCAGCTGGTCCTCCAGCTTCTGGACGCTGCGGCTCACGGCGGAACGGCCGATGCCCAGGCGATCGGCGGCCCGTGCGAAGCTGCCTTCCGTGACGACGGCAATGAAGGCGACCACCCCTGCATAACTGGTGGCGAAGCTGGAGGCCAGCGGGTCCGCGCGTGGCGCGAGGGGGATGGAAGAGGGCGAAGGGAAGGCGGGGGTTGTCATGAGTCGGCTTCTCGGTTCGAGGGATCGGGTGTCCTGAATCCCTCCATGAAAGCGAAGCGGCCACTCTGCGCGCAAAGCCACGCCGGGGCCAGTTAAGCCCTGTCAATGTTTGTTATGGCCGGCCATCCGGCGCCGCACGCATGCGCCGGATGCGACGCGGAGTCTTTCAGCTCCGCAAGAGTTCGTTGCGCAGCGCGCGGGCGTGCGCAAGGCCGGGGTGCTCGCCGCGAGGCGCGGCGCGCCCGCAAATCTCGTCCAGCAGTTCGAGGGCGTCCTTCGCCTTGCCCAGGCGAACCCACAGCCTGGCAGTGCTGATCGCCGCGCGGAACTCCCATCCCAACGCGCCTTGTTGCCTGGCCGTGTCGATGGCGCGCCGGTAGAACGCCTCGGCCTCATCGTCGAGGCCGCGCTGCTCGCAACGCAGCCCCGCGGCGCGCCAGATCTCGGCGGCGCTCCATTGGCCGTGTCCGGCGCCGGCCCGCGCGATCGTCTCGTCGTCGATCCAGTCGGCGCAGAAGGTCACGAGCATTTCCTTGCGGGGCGCGTCGAACTCGTCGAGTTGCCGCGCGACCTGGCGAACATGGCGGTCCCGGTCGTCCGCGGTGCGCGTCTGCAGGCCCAGCGCATAGCAGTGCGCCCACTGGTGCCAGTACACCAGGCCTCTGCGCTGGGCCTCGTCCAGCAGCATGCGAACCCATTTGCGCGCCAGTTCCAGCTCGCCCGACCACAGGGCGACTGGGCATGTTCCGAACAACGCGAAGCACAGCGACAGCGCATTGCCCCCGGCCTCGGCAAGAGCCACTGCGCGGGTGGCGGTGGCCATGGCCTTCGCCGCATCGCCCTGGAGCCAGAGCGTGCGGGCCAGCAAGGCGTTCGATGCGACGGCGGCATCGACCTGGAACAGGTTGACGGGCGTCTGGCGCACGGTGTCGCCCACAAGGATCGCCGCCTGGGCGCCGGCATTCGCGGCGGAAAGATCCCCGCAGAAGTGGCTCGCCAGCGCGGTCATTCGGTGCGCGAGATTGAGCGCGGCAGGGTCGGCGGTCGATTGCGCGAATTCGGACAGCACCTGCGACTGGTGCCGCGCGACCGCGTATTCGCCGCGAATCGCATGAAGCACGCAGATGCCCCAGCGGGCCTGCAGCTCCAGCACGACCGACCTGACCGACATGGCGACAGCAAGCGCGCGCTCGCAGGCGGCGCCCATTTCCGGGACTGGTCCCCGGGTGTGCCACAGCGCATTGCCCAGTGCGATCTGCAGCCAGGCCTCCGTCTCCGTGCCCGTGCCTGGCTGTTTCGCGAGGCACCCGAGCGCGGCGATGACCCGGTCGCGGTATTCCTCGACCTGCGAGACGTGAAACCACAAGGGCGCCGAAGCGATGGTGAGTTCCGCGCCGGTCTGCCAGTCGTCCGGTTGTGCGAGGCAGGCGTCCAGTGCACTGCGCACGTCGTCCAGCCGGTGCGAGTAGCGCGCGTTCCAGGCGTGCACGGTGAGTTCGCCTGAATCCGACGTCGCGGCGCTCATCAGCTCGCGCATGAAGAGCGCATGGCGCCTTCGCAGCGCCGGGCCTTCATCGGTTTGCGCGAGAAGTGCCGCGGCGTAGCTTCGCGTCGTGTCGAGCAGCCGGTAGGGTGCGATGGCGTCGCTGTTGTCGAACGACACCAGCGACTTGTTGGCCAGCGAGATCAATGCATCGAAGGCTACTTCGGGGTCCATGTCCGCGCGGGTGACGCTCAGCGCGGACTCGACGTCGAAGCGCCCCCGAAAGACCGAGAGCCGCCGGAAGAGCCGCAGCTCCGCGTCGTCCAGCAGTGCGATGCTCCAGTCCAGCGCCGCCGCGAGCGTGCTGTGCCTGGGCACGGCGGCCCTGCAGCCCGCGGAGTAGAGCCGCATGTGGTCGTTCAGCCGGAACGCAAGGTCGCCGACCGGCTGGACGCCCAGGCGTGCTGCCACCAATTCGATGGCCAGCGGAATGCCATCCACCTGCCGGGCGATCGTTGCAAGCAACCGGCCGTCCGAATCCTCGAACGCGCGAGCACCCACGGCCTTTGCACGCTCGATCAGGAGTTCGACCGCTGGCGATGCCATGGCTTCGGCCAGGTCGGCACATTCGGTGCCGGGCACCGCGAGCGGCGACAGCCGCTCGATGTGTTCTCCCTCGATGCGAATGGCCTCCCGGCTGGTTGCGAGGATGCGCAAGCCGGGCAGGGCGCCGAGCAGTTTGGTGACGAGCAGCGCCAGCGAGTCAAGCATGTGCTCGCAGTTGTCGATCAGAAGCAGCACATCGCGGTCCGCCAGCCGCTGGAGGATGGCCCGTGTCGTGTCGGGGGTGTCCGCCGGTGCGCCGAGCGAGCGGGCCACCGTGCTCGCCAGATGGGCCTGCGAGACCAGCGACGAGAGGTCGATGAAGGCCAGCTGGATGTCCGTGCGTTCTGCATGGCATTCGGCCGCATGAATGGCGACACGGGTCTTCCCGATGCCGCCGGTGCCGGCGATGGTGACCAGCCGGCGCGTGGCGAGTGCCGCCATCACGCGCTCCATGTCGGCGTCGCGGCCCACGAGCCGGGTGAGGCGCTCCGGCAGCTTCGCGAAAGACAGTTCGGGCAGGGCGATCGCCCGCGACCGATCCTCGGTCGGCATGCCGACCGGCTCGCGAAGAACGCTGCCATTGAACCGGTAGCCGCGCAGGGGCATGTTCGAGATCCATTCCTTGCAGTTGTCTCCTTCTTGCGGTTCGCCCAAGGCCTTGCGAAGTGCGGAGATGTGGACCCGGACACTGGACTCCTCGACGACCACGCCGGCCCAGACGGTGGCGAGCAGCTCGTCCTTGCTCACGACCTCACCCGTGCGCCTGAGCAGCTGCAGGAGCAACTCGAACGAGCGGGAGCCCAGGCGCACGCTATGCCCGAGTCTTTCGAGCCGGCGCTGGGCCTCCCAGAGGATGAATGCGCCAAAGCGCCAGTGGACCTCGCTCGGCCCCTGCGCCGCGCCGGCATGCGCCTGCGATGGCGTGGAACGAGCCGCGATGTCGTACATGTCACCCACTCGTCAGCCCTCGCAATGCTTGCGCTGCGGGCAGGCCCGCGCGACGTCGGACAACGACGATCCGCCAGCCCACGATGGGAAATGCCTCGAGCGCAGATTTTTTCATTCGACGATCCAGTCAAGAAGATGAAGGCCGCAGCTGTTCGGGCCGCACGATGCGGGGGAGGAACTGCCTGCCTGCGGGCCGGGGGACGCGCCCCTTCGAGATGCAAGACGGCCGGGCACGGGGTTTTGTGACAGGGATCGCGATTTGCGCCTTCCACGGGCAGCAATCGCCGCCGTCGGCGATGTCGAGCCATTGGATGCGACGAGGGGCCGTTCAGGAACCCCGCTCGCTTGAACGAAGAGTCCGAAGATTGCGAACGATGTGTCGCGGCCGACCCCTGGCGATTGGTGTTTGGCCGGCAACACGGTGCGCCACCGCAGCGGCCTTCTGCGAGGGTGCGCGGCTGCCTACGATCGGTTCCATCGCGAGAACCAGAGAACAACGTCGTTCGTCACCGAGGCCCCCTTTTCGCGATGAATCCGGGGCGGCCGCATCAAGAAGCACGGATCCTCGTGAACCTTTATCACACCGGGGGCGCGCAATCCGCCCTTCAGACCCCACGCGATTCCCGTGGCGCAACGAGCTTACGCTGCGCGACCCGGGACCGGGCGCTGGCCGTCATCTCGCACGAACTCAGGCAGCCCCTGAATGTCATCCAGATGAACGCTAGCCTGCTGCAGCGCCTGCCCGCATCTGCGGTGCCGGTGCAGCTGCAAGGCATCGCCCAGGCGATCCAGCGCGCCATCGAGAGCCAGTCGCGGCTTATCGACGACCTGCTCGATTTCTCGCGCCTGCGAACAGGCAAGCTGGCGCTGCGCCGCGCGGAGGTCGACTTCGGCGCGCTCGCGCTGGACCTTGTCGCCGCATTCGGTGCGCGCTGGCCTTCGGGGCGCTTGCGCGCGCAGATGCAGGCGGCCGATCCGTTGATCTGCCATGCGGACCCGGTGCGCTTGGAGCAGGTCGTCGGCAACCTGCTGGACAACGCGATGAAGTTCTCGCCCGCCGGCGCCGAGGTTCAGGTGCGCCTTTCCTCCGAGGATGGCTTCGCCCGGCTTGCCGTTGCGGACAAGGGCTGCGGCATTGCGCGCGAGTTCCTGCCGCATGTCTTCGGCCTGTTCAGCCAGGCCGGCACAGGGGAGGGCGGCTCGCGCGAAGGGCTGGGCATTGGGCTGGCACTGGTTCACGGCCTTGCGGTCGCCCACGGCGGTTTCGTGAAGGCGAGCTCCGCGGGGCGGGGATGCGGCGCCGAGTTCAACGTGTGGCTTCCTCTTCAACGACGCGCCTGACGGTGCGCCGCACATTGATGCCAGGCATGCAACACGGCAGTACCTGCCGCATGACTACCGCAACCGGGATGCCAAAACTAGCATTCGAGCCATGCCGCGATGTTCGCGAACCGGAGCCCAGCCGTCCTGAGGCCAGGGCCATGGCGCCCTCGAGGAGTCACCATGAAGCAGCGCATTCAATCCCTCGCGCAACCCGGCGCACCACGCCGTACGCGCAGGGCACGGGAGCAGGCCTGGCAGGCGGCCGCCGACGCCGCGCCACGCGGCGCGATGGATCGCGTCTGGACCGTGGGCTACATGACCGTCTCGCTGCTGGCCATCGCGGCGGCCTGCGTGGTCGCAGGCGGTGAGACGGCCCACGCGGAACTCCGATTTGCCACCGTGGCCATCCGTGCGACGCCGCCCGTGCAAGACATCTGCTCCGCGGGCGCCGCCCCGTATGCCAGCTTGTCTGCGCAGGCGTGCGCCAGCGCCTCTTCGCATGGGAACGGCGCCTCTGGCGCATGTTGAGTCGCCGAAGGCCAATTGCCTGTACCTGTCGCTCGCGATGCATCCCGAAGGGGATGCGAAATTTTCAAATCAGTCCATTCATTCACCAACGGAAATCAGCATGAAGAATCTCTCCCGCCTCGCACGCGCATTCACAGCCATCGGCATCCTGGCGCTGCACCTCTGGGCACCCGCAAGCGCGGCCACGTCGGACGCACGGCCGGCAAAGCCCACCGTCGTGCTGGTTCACGGTGCGTTCGCCGAATCGGCCAGCTGGAACGATGTGGCGCGCGACCTTCGTGCGCACAGCTTTCCCGTTGTTGCGGCCGCCAATCCGCTTCGCGGCGTGAAGTCCGACGCGGACTATGTGGCCGCCATCGTGGGTTCGATCCCCGGGCCGGTCGTGCTGGTCGGGCATTCGTATGGAGGTTCGGTGATTTCCGCTGCGGCGATCGGAAAGCCCAATGTCCAGGCGCTGGTCTTCGTTGCGGCGTTCGCCCCCGAAGTGGGCGAATCGGCGGCCGACCTGTCGGGCAAGTTTCCCGGCAGCACGCTCGGCCCCACGCTGGCCTCGCCAGTGCTCCTGCCGGGCGGCGCCAAGGACCTTTACATCCAGCAGGACAAGTTCGTCAATCAATTCGCCGCAGACGTGCCGCCGGCGCTGGCGCGGTTGATGGCCGTGTCGCAGCGCCCCATCACCGAGGGCGCGCTGGGCGAAGCAGCACCTGCCGCCGCCTGGAAAAATCTGCCCTCGTGGTTCATCTACGGCGACCGCGACAAGAACATTCCGCCTGCCGCGCTGGCGTTCATGGCCGAGCGTGCAAAGTCGATGAAAACGGTCGTGGTCAAGGGCGCTTCGCACGTGGTCATGATCTCGCGGCCGAAGCTGGTGGCCCGGCTGATCGCCGAAGCCGCCGATGCCGCCGCGACGGCAAAGCCCTGAGGCTGCGCCACTTGCGTCCTGAAGCCTCGCACCCATGAAGGTCTTGCTGCCTCCTCGCCACGCCTGGATGGAATGGCTCAAGCAGGTTGCCAGCGCCGCCGTTGTGGCGATGGCACTCGGCGCCGGCGCGGTGATCGCCGCTTCCGAGTCGCAGCAGCCCATGCCCGGCAACGCCATCGTCGTGCTCCTGGGCGCGGTCGGGAGTTGCCGAAGCGCGGTGAATGCGGAGACATCCGTCCCCCGCGAGGCGGCGGTGCAGCCCTTGGCGCATCTGGACCCTTAACAAGGCTTGACACGGTTTAACTGGCGACGGGTCCGCCGAATGCACAGACTTCCACCCATGACTCCCAGAAGGACTTGAGCCCATGACCGCGCCGACCCAGGCCAGGCCGATACACGTCGCGGTGGCGCACCGCGACCCGTACATGGCTGCCGGCATCGCATCGCTGCTGCGCTCCCGCGCCGACTTCGTCGTTCGATCCGGCCTCCCCGATGCCAATGGCGATGGCGACACCGTCGACGTGTTCGTCACGGACTACGCAACCGGCGTTCGCAAGGCGACGGATGTCCAGCCCGGCCGGAGTGGCTCCGCGTCCAAATCTGTCCTCGTGGTCACGGACCAGAGCACCGGATGGCAGATACGTCGGGCCATGGACGCGGGCGTGCGCGGCTACCTTCTGCACGACTGTTCGGCCGAGGAACTGTCGCACGCGGTGCGCTGCGTTGCAGAGGGCCGCAGGTACTTGTCCTGCCCGGTGGCCGACCAGTTGCTGGACAACTTTTCGGCCGCCGTGCCGACCGACCGCGAACTCGAAGTGCTCCAGCTCATGGCGGAGGGGCTGGCCAACAAGGAGATCGGTTGGCGCCTGAGCATCGGCGAAGGCACCGTCCAGACCCATGTGAAGACGATCCTGCGCAAGCTCCAGAAGCCGACGCGGATTGCCGCCATCGGCGAAGCCTTTCGCCGCGGACTGCTTCTGGAGGTATCGCCATGACCGGCTCCATCGATCTGTGCGTGCGTGTGTGTCATGGCGATCCGCTTGCCATGGCCGGTCTCGTCTCGCTCATCGGCCAGGAACCGGGTTTCCAGGTGCAGGCGGGGACCGAGCCCGGCGAGGGCATCGTGGACGTGGTCGTGGCTGACCACGCCTGCGCGCTGAGCCTGCTCGCTTCGGCTTCGGCACTGGATCAGCCGGGCGTGGCAGGCGGCTTTCGTGTGCCGCGCGTCATCGTCGTGACGCGGCGGGACAGGGAGGGGGAGGTCATGCAGGCGATCGCCGGCGGGGCGCACGGCTATGTCTGTCAGGAAGCGAATCCGGCCGAGCTGATGGATGCCATTCGCCACGTGGCTCGGGGAGGCTCTCTCTATCTCTGCCAGCGCATGAAGACGCTTTTCGGGCACGGCATGCCGCGCACGGGTCTCACTGCCCGGGAGGAGGACGTGCTGCGTTTGCTGGTGAGAGGCGATTGCAACAAGGGAATCGCCCGCAAGCTGGACATTTCGGCCTCGACCGTCAGGACGCGCGTCGCCAGGATCCGTGAGAAGCTGCATGTCGACTCGAGGGTGCAGGTGGCCGTGAAGGCAACGCAGCGCGGGCTGGTCCGTGTCTGAGGTTCGCCGGTGGCACTTCGGCGCCTTCGCGCTGTGGGAAGCGGGGCCCAGGCTCGAGCACGACGGGCAGCCGGTGCGGCTCGGATCGCGCGCCATGGGCCTGCTGGTCGCCCTCGTGGGTCGCGCCGGCGAAGTGATCAGCAAGGACGAACTGCTCGCGGCGGTCTGGCCGGACACGGTGGTCGAGGAGGCGAGCGTTCGCGTCCACATGTCGATCCTGCGCAAGGCCCTGGGTCCACCCGGCGCGCAGGACGGGTGCCTGGAGTGGATCGCCAACATCCCCCTGCGCGGCTATCGCTTCCTGGGGCGTGTGCACTGCGAGTTCGTGCCCTCGGCCGTCTCGGCGCAAGTGACACACGTGTCGCGGGATACGCCCACCGGGTTGCCCGCTCGCTTCTCCAGGCTCGTGGGGCGCGAAGTGGAAATCGAGCGCCTGCTCGGCATGCTCGCGGCGAACAGGCTGGTCACGGTCGCGGGGCCCGGCGGCGTGGGAAAGACCAGCGTTGCCATCTGCGTCGCCGCGCGCTATCGGGAACGGCTGCAAGCCCAGGTCGGTTTCGTCGATCTCGCACCCCTGACATCGCAGGATCACGTGCTGACGACGATGGCGCGCGCCGTCGGCGTGCGAGGCGGTGTGTCGGACATCGAAGAAGCCATCGTCCAGCGCCTCGAAGGCCAGGCGATGCTGCTGCTCGTGGACAACTGCGAACATGTCATCGAGCGGCTGTCGCCGCTGCTGGGCAGGTTCCTGGCGGCATTGCCCGGACTGCAGGTCCTTGCAACCAGTCGCGAGGTGCTTCGCGTGGGAGGCGAGCATGTCTTTCGCTTGATGCCCCTGGCGGTTCAGCAGGCCGCGCCTGGTTCCCTGGCGCATGCGTTGCTCTCGCCGGCGGTGCAACTGCTTGTCGAGAGAGCCGAGGCTGCGGGCGCCCGAGGATTCGACGACGCGAGCAGCGGCCCGCTGACCAGGATCTGCCAGCAGGTGGACGGCATCCCGCTGGCGATCGAGTTGGTGGCGGCCCGCCTGGGGGCCCAACCCGTGAGCGACCTCGCATTCAGGCTCGACGATCACATGCGCCTGCATTCGACGGCCAGGCGGGCCGCGCTGGCAAGACACCGCACGCTGGCTGCGACGCTGGACTGGAGCGTCGGCCTGCTTGGCGACGCCGAACTGCTGCTGTTTCGCAGGTTGTCGGTGTTTCGCGCTTACTTCGGCATCGCGGCGGCGCTGAGCGTGGCGGCCAGTGCGCTGGACCCAGACGTGGCGTCCGACGCGTTGCTGAACCTGGCCAGCAAGTCGCTCGTCGTGTACGACACCGATCAGGCCGCGGATTCGCCATATCGCCTGCTCGACACCACTCGCAGCTATGCGCATCTTCTGCTCGAGCAGGCGGGCGAGACAGACGCGGTATCTAAAAGCCATGCCCTTTTCATGCTGGACCTCATGGGCATTGCCAGCGCGGACCTCGCTGCGCTGGACGCCGATGCCTGGACGCAGCGCTACCGTGGCTGCCTCGACGACGTTCGTGCGGCTCTGGATGCCTGCATCGGCCACCACGACGACATGACGATCGCGGGCGCGCTCGCTGTCGCATCGGCGCCGCTCTGGTTCCGCTTGTCCGAGGTCAGCGAATACCGGGATCGCGTTCGCGCGGCGCTGGACCATGTCGATGCCCTGAAGGTGCCCGACCGCCTGATGGCCGGGCGCTTGGAGATCGCGCTCTACAACGCGTTGTGGCACACCGGCGGCACGGTTGCGGAGATGACACAGGCGTGCGAGCGGGCGCTGGCCTGCGCACTCGAATTCAAGGTGAAGACGCTCGAATTCCAGGCTCGGTGGGGCCTTTGCGCGCTGAACATCACGCGCGGCGCGTACACACCGGCGTTGCGGCATGCCGAGATCCTCCGCGAGTTCGCGAACCACTCGACCAACGCCGTGACGCGCAACCTGTCGCACCGGATGCTGGCGCTCGCCAGTCACTTCTGCGGCGCGTTCGCCGAAGCCAGGGCGCATGCCGAAGCAGCGGCGGACGTGGACGACGCGATCCGGCGCAACCATGCCAACGCGTTCCAGCCCGACGCGCGCACCACCGCGATGGCCATTCTTGCAAGGACGCTGTGGATCCAGGGCGAGAGCCGTCTTGCGATGGCGACTGCCATAAGGTGCATGGAGGAGGCCGAGGCGCTGGGGCATGCGCTGTCCCTGTGCGTTGCCCTTTTCTGGATCTGCCCCATGGCCCTGTGGGCTGGTGAACAACGAGCAGCCCGCGCCTGGATCGACACGATGCTGCAGCAGACCCAGTCCAAGGGCTTCGCCTACTGGCATGACTGGGCCCTTTGTTACGACGACGCCATGAAGCTCGACGAGGTCGATGACGCCGGCGCGCACATCGATGCCGTCGCGGCAAAGGTCCTGGCCATGGATGAGCCCCGCAGGGAAATGATGGTCACGTTTTGCGACCGGTGGATAGACGATGACCTGGTTGCCCGCGCAATGCGAGGCGAAGGGCAATGGAGTGCAGCCGAGGTTTGCCGCGCTGCCGGGCGGCGCAAGGAACTGCGAGGCAGCGACGCCGAAGCCGAGGCGCTTTATCTGCAGGCCCAAGCCCTTGCGCACTCGCAGGGCGCATTCGCCTGGGAACTGCGTGCTGCGGGTGCGCTGGAAGGATTGCGCGCCAGGACGAGTCAGCGATGAACCGTCTGCGCGCCTGGGCGGCGGGCCCGTGCCGCTGCGGCGCGCCGCTCCCAGGCGACGGCGCCTTGTCGCCTGGCGGTCTCGCTGGCCCGCTGGTAGAAGGCCTCTGCCTCATCGGCGGCAGCGTTTTGCTCCGCGCGCCAGCCGGCGGCACGCCAGACCTCGGCTGCGACCCAGGGGCTCTCTCCGCGCGAGACGCGCTCGATCATCTCGTCGTCGACCCAGTCGATGCAGAAGGTCGCGAGCATCTCCCTGTGGGGTGCGTCATAGGTCGCGAGCTGGCTGGCCACTTCGCGGACGTAGCGGCCCCTGTCCGGCGCGATGCTCAGCTGCAGGCCCTGCGAGAACCATTCGGCATAGCGCAGCCAGCCCACCAGTCCCTTGCGCTGTGCTTCGTCCGTCATCAATTGAATCCATCCGGCGGCAAGCTCGAGTTCGCCGGCCCACAGCGCGACCGGGCAGGCGCCGTACAGCGCGGAGCACAGCGAGACCGATTTTCCTGCGGCTTGCGCGCGGTCCACCGCGTCGCTCGCTTCTTCCAGGGCCTTGGCCGTCTCCCCTTGCACCCAGAGTGTTCGGCTCAGCATGGCTTTCGCCGCAACGATGGCGTTGACCCCCACCATGTTGGCCCGGGCATGACCGAGGCCGCCACCCACGCGCACGGCAGCTTCGCTGTGCACCCTCGCAACATCGAAGTGGCCGCAAAAGTGGTTGGCCATCGCCATCACCCGGTGAGCGAGGTTGAGCGCGGCGGGATCGGACCAGGATTGCGCGGCCGCCATCAGCGTCTGCGCCTGATCCAGGGCCACCGAATACTCGCCGCGGAACATGTCGTGCGTGCACCGCCCCCAGCGGGCTTGCAGTTCCAGCACGGGAATCTTGACGGCCAGCGCGCCGGCCAGGGCCTGGTCCGCGGCGGCACCCAACTCGGGTGTGGACCTGCCGGTGTGGAGCAGGGCGCTGACCAGGGCCGTGTTCAGCCAGGTCGCCGTTTCGGTGTCGCGCGTGGGTTGCCGATCGACCAGTTCCAGCGCCGCGACGATCCGATCGCGGTATTCCACCACCTGGGCCAGGTGAAACCACAGTGGCGCGGAAGCCGTCACCAGCGAGGCGGCCATCTTCGCGTCGGGCTGCTGCGTCAGGCAGACCTCGAGTGCAAAGCGCACGTCGTCCAGGCGGTGTGCGTGACGGTCGGTCCAGGCCTGCTCGGTCAGATCGGACAGCTCCGCCGCCGCTGCCTTCATGAGATCGCGCATGAGCACCGCATGGCGCCGCAGCAATGCCGGGCGTTCATCGCTCTGCGCGAGAAGCGCAGCGGCATAGCTTCGCGTCGTGTCCAGCAGCCGGTAGGGCGCAACAGCGTCGTTGCTGTCGAAGAAGACAAGCGACTTGTTGACCAGGGAAATCAGTGCGTCGAATGCCGCCTCGGTGTCCATGCCGCCCGCGCTCACGCCTAGCGCGGACTCCACATCGAACCGGCCGCGGAACACCGACAACCAGCGAAAGAGCCGCAGTTCCGTGTCGCTCAGCAGCGCAATGCTCCAGTCCAGCGCCGCGGCCAGCGTTCGGTGCCGTGCGAGCGCGGCACGGCTGAAGGCATAGAGGCGCATGTGGTCGTCCAGCCTGTGCGCCAGATCGACGATCGGCTGCACGCCCAGGCGCGCGGCCACCAGTTCGATCGCCAGGGGGATGCCGTCGACCTGCCTGGTTATCTGGGCCAGCAGGGGGCCATGCGATTCGTCGAACGCACCCGCACCCGCGGCCTTGGCTCGCTCGACGAGCAATTCCACGGACGGCCAGTGCAGCGCCTGCGTAAGCGAGACCTGCCCGGCGTCCGGGATCGCAAGCGCTGGCAACCGGAGGACATACTCGCCCGTCACGCGAAGCGCCTCGCGGCTGGTTGCCAGGATGCGCAGATCCGGCAGGACGGAAAGCAAGCCGGTGATCGGCAGCGCCAAGGAATCCACCACGTGCTCGCAGTTGTCGATCAGCAGCAGCACGGCGCGCCCCATCAGGCGTTGCGTGATGGCCCCGACGATCTCGGGCAGGTCGGCGGGCACCCCCACGGCGCGCGCCAATGTGCCGAGCACGTGATCCTGGGAAATCAGCGACGACAGATCGATGAAGGCGATCTCCGTGCCGTGCCTTTGCTGATGGTTCTCCGCCACGTGGATTGCAAGCCGGGTCTTGCCGATGCCGCCCGTGCCCACGATCGTGACCAGCCGGCGGGTTTCGAGCGATTCGAGAACGCTCGCCACATCGGCTTCGCGACCGACAAGTTCGGTCAGCCGAACCGGCAGCGGGGTGAAGCCGGGACTGTGCAGTGGTGCCACGAGCCGGGTCGGGATGCCGGTCGCCTCACGCCGGACACGCCCATTGAAGCGGTAGCCGCGCAGCGGAATATTGGAGATCCACTCCTTGCATTCGTCGGTCTCGCCCGGCTCCCCCAGCGCCTTGCGGAGCGTGGACATGTGGACACGCACGCTGGCCTCTTCGACCACGACGCCAGCCCAGACTGCCGCGAGCAGATCGTCCTTGCTCACGAATTCGCCGGCTCGCTTGATCAGTTGCAGCAGCAGATCGAAAGAGCGTGGCCCCAGCCGCACGGCCTCGCCGGCCCGCTCGAGTCGGCGCTGCGCTTCCCAGACAACGAAAGCGCCGAAATACCACCGGACTTCCGCCGATGCCAGGCCAGATGGCTCCTCGGGCTGCGCTTGCATGATCGGGTCTGTGAACGGCCGCCTCATGTCGCCGCGAGCCAGGCATAAGCGGCGCAAGGTGCTCGACTGGGAAGGCGGATCGGTTCGGCGGTTTCCATGGGCTGAGACTCAAGTATCTGTCTGATCGTAGCCCGGACTGCGCGACATCGGGCCAGGCCTTGTTGCCCATGGCTCGTCGCGCCATGTAGCCCGAAGCCACCGGTGAATGAGGGTGGCGATCAAAGGAGAAAAGTCGAAGCCCCGCGGGCGGCCGGGCGTGCAATGCATAGGCCGCCCGGCAGCTTCCCGCTATCGCAGCGTCTTCAGGTACCTGACGAGTTCCGCAACTTCGCCGGGATCTGGAACGCCCCCAAAAGGCATCCGGTTGCCCGGCACCGCCTGCTGTGGATCGCTGAGGAAGGCCGCCAGGGATTTGTCGTCCCAGGTGATCTGTGCGTTCTTCATGGCTCGGCTGTAGCCAAACCCCGGCGACGAGCCGGCCTTTCGGCCCACCACGCCGACGAGTGGCGGCCCGATGGCGCCCGCGCCTTGCGCCGCGTGGCATGCCGCGCAGGTGGTCCATGTCTTGGGCGGCTGCACGGCCGGTTGAGCCTGCGCCAGGTTCATGAAAGCTGCAGCGCAGGCTGCGAGAAGGAGTGTTCGCATTTCAGTCCCCTCAAAGCATGCGCGGCTGCTTTGCATAGCGCACCAGGTCGTCGCCCAGGCGCAGCGCCAGTGCCGCGAGCGGACCGGTCGGGTTGTATCCCGCGTTGTGCGCATAGACCGAGGCGCCGACCACGAAGAGGTTCTGCGCATCCCAGTGCTGAAGCCGCGGCGACACCACGCTCGTTGCGGGATCGGCCCCCATGATCGTTCCACCCGTGGTGTGCGTTGTCTGGTACTGGCGCGCATCGAAGTCGCCTCGCCGGGGTTGCGGGGTTCCGACCGTGGTGGCCCCCATGGCGCGCGCGATCCCGGCGGCCTTGTTCGTGACGTACTCGCTCATCCGGTGGTCGTTCTCGTGGAAATTGAAGGTCATGCGCAGCAGCGGCGAGCCGTAGGCGTCCCGGTACGTCGGATCGAGGTCGAGGTAGTTCTGGCTGTGCGGGTAGTTGCTGCCGTGCACCGCGACGTTGAAGGCGTGCGCGTACCAGTCGGCGTTCGCCTGCTTCCATGCCGACCCCCAGCGCGGCGTCCCGGCCGGATGGAGCCGGGCATTGATGGGGCGGCCGTTCGTCACGTTCGAGTAGATGTAGCCGCCGCCGAAGAAGCCGAGCCCGGCGTGGTCGAAGTTGTCGCCATTGAATTCGTCCACCACCATCTGCGAGGCGCCCGACGCCATGAACGGGTTGATGAAGCGATCCTTGAAGAACACCGGCACCGAGGACATCACCTGATAGCAGAAGTTCTTGCCGACCACGCCCTTGCCCGTCTTCGGGTCGTAGGGGCGCCCGATGCCGCTCGTGAGCAGCAGCTTGGTGTTGGTCATGGTGAAGCCGGACAGCACGACGACATCGGCCGGCTGCTCGTACGTTTGCGCGGTCTGCAGGTCGATGAACTGCACGGCCGTCACGCGCCTGGCGTGCTTGTCATAGACGAGGCCGGTGACCTGCGAGTGAAGACGAATCTCGAAATTGCGCTGCTTCTGCAGCAAGGGATACAGCAGCACCGCCGGGCTGGCCTTTGCATTGGCTTCGCAGATGAAGCGCTCGCAATGGCCGCAATACTGGCACGGCGCAAGGCTCGCGCCGTCCGGGTTGGTGTAGGCGCGCGGAGAGTTGGCCGCGGGCAGCGGGAACGGCTTGTAGCCAAGGCTTTGCGCGGCGGCCTTGAAGATCCGGCCCGACTCGAGGATCTCGAGCGGTGGCTGCGGAAAATCGCGTTTTCGGGGCGCCTCGAAAGGGTTGCCGCCCTCGATCAGTCGCCCGCCGACATTGCCGGCCCGCCCCGCGATGCCGAAAAGTTGTTCGAACAGGTCGTGGTACGGCTCCATCTCTGCGTAGCTGACGCCCCAGTCCTGCACCGTCATCTCGCGTGGAATCGCGGCCTTGCCGTAGCGGGATTCGAGGCGGGTGCGCAGAGCGGGGTCGTACTCGGCCCAGCGCCAGGTTTGCCCGTTCCAATGATTGGCCGCGCCGCCCATGCCTTCGCCAGGGAGGAACGCCTCCATGCGGCGCACGGGCAGCGCGCTCTCGCTGATTGCATGACGCAGCGTGTAGGTCTCGTTGGCCCAGTTCTGCACCAGGCCGTTGCGCACGCCCCAGCGCAATTCGTCGCGCTGGTTGGGCAGCGTGGCGGCCGCACTGCCGGCGAGATCGCCACCGCGCTCGAGCACCAGCACGTCGATGCCGGAGTTCATCATCTGCCGTGCCGCCAGGCCGGCGGTGAGGCCGCCGCCGACGAAGACGACGGAGCGCTTGGGGAGTTTTTGAGTCATGGGGAATGCCTTCAGCTGAAGTCCTCGATCGACTGCGGCTTGGCCGCGCCGGGGAAGGGCAGGCCGCGGTACTGGACCACGTTGCGCGCGTGAAAGGCGGGCAGGCCGGGGAAGCCGACGGCGCGCCAGAAGGACTTGTCGCGGTTGCCGCCGTACATCGGGTCGGCAAAGCAGGCCTGGACGAACAGCGGATAGAAAAAGTCGTTGAACCACGCACCGAGCGCATAGCGCTCGTCGTCCATCCCGCCGACAGCGACCTCCTGCAGCAGGGCATCGAGCCGGTCGTCTTCGAGCTGCTCGATGGCCTTGCCGGTACGTCGTTGAACCTCGCGGCGAAGCATTGCGAGGCCTGCCTTGAAGTGCTGCTCCGGCGTGAGGGGCGACTGGTAGCCGTGCTGCGGTTTGCCGGGGTGCCAGGGGCCCTGTCGGTAGAGCTGGTCACCGCGCCCCCAGGCACCGGCCAGCTGCCGATCGATGTACAGATGCAAGCCGCAGTCGACCCCGTTCGGCGTCATCGTGTCCGCCGGACACATCACGTTGACGACGGCCTCGACGCAGGCGGCTTCCTGCGGGCCTAGCGACAGGTAGCCCGAAGGGCGGACACTGTCGGCCGGGTGGGCTGCGACGCCCTGCGCCCGCTTCGGCGCAGGGGCGAGGCCACCCAGCAGTGCTGGCGCCGCGAGCGCCGCAGCACCGGAGGCGCCGCCGATCTGGCGCAGGAAGAGACGCCGCGCGGGCGGCTCTCGGTCATTCAGAAACATGGAGGTCTTTCTTGGAGTGGCAGAGTTCGTGCAGACGCATCGATCAGAAGGGCGCACTGAACGCGATGCGCGGTCACCGATGGCGAGGCGGGAGGCTGCGCTGACAGCGCCACGAACTGCGGCGCGAAGAACACCGCTGCGCACGAACACGGCAAGCAGGCACCGCCGGAGGCGGTGCCTGCGCCTGCTGCAGGAACTCAGGAGAGGTTCGCCTTGTCGAGGCCGAAGGCCTTGTCGGACGATCCGGGCACGGTCTGGAATGCGACGTTCACGCGGTTCCATGCATTGATGGCCATGACGCTGAAGGTCAGGTCCGAGAGCTCTTTCTCCGACAGCTGCGTGCGCACGCGCTCGTAGATGTCGTCGGGCACGCCGAGTTCAGGCAGCTTGGTCAGTGCTTCGGTCCAGGCCAGGGCCGCACGCTCACGCGGAACGAAAAGCGTCGATTCACGCCATGCGGCCAGGTGGTGGATGCGCAGTTCACGCTCGCCGTGGATCTTGGCCTCCTTGATGTGCATGTCGAGGCAGAACGCGCAGCCGTTGATCTGCGATGCGCGGATCGAGACGAGGTCCCGAGTCGTTTGCTCGATAGTGCCGCTGTCCACGAGCGTGCTGAACTCGATCAGCTTCTTGAAGAGCTCGGGCGATTGCTTGATGTAGTTGAGACGATGGGTCATGTGTGGCTCCGGCCTCAGAGCGGCTGAGGTACCCGTTCGCGAGGACCGCGGGGGAAAAAGAAAAAGCCTGGGCGTGACGATGCGGCGCAACGGGCCAGCGGCCTGCTGCTCGCGCGCCGCGGACTGCGTTCAGTAGTCCCAGATGATCGGAACCCAGCGAAAGATGTCACCGTCGATTGCTACCCGGCCGATGGATGGGAAGGGCAGGTGAGCTGCCACCAGCAGTCCGCGGGTTTGCGCCAGTTCGCGGAAGAGGCCGATGCGAACGCGAGCCGCTTTCTCGGGGTCGTGTTCGAAGCCGTTTTGCCAGTCGGGATGGTCGAACGCGACCGGGAACATCGCGTCGCCGGCGAACATCAGGCGCTCGCCGCCCGACACCAGGTCGACCACGCTGTGTCCCGGGGTGTGGCCGCCGGTACGGCGGACCACCACACCCGGTGCCACCTCGCGCCGCTCCTCGAAGGTCTGCAGCCGGTCGCGGTATTCGTTGTAGAAGCTCGTGGCCGTCGAGCGGAGCACCTCCGGCACCGGATTCGGCATCACTGTCTGGGAGAAATCGGGCGAGATCCAGAAATCGACTTCGGCCTTGGCCACGTGGATGCGCACGTCCGGGCGCAGGCGTTCCTTGATGCCGGGAACGAGCAGCCCGCCCACGTGGTCCATGTGCATATGGGTGACGATCACGTCGGTGACGGACTCGAGCTCGATGCCGGCCGCGGCCAGACGCTGAGGGAACTGCCCGGCGCGCGGAAAGCCCGGGAACTGGCCACCCAGACCCGCGTCGATGAGGATGGTCTGCTTGCCGCTGCGGGCCACCATCACGTTCAGCGGCCAGTCGTACTTGTCGGGCGGCATGAACATCTGGTCCAGCCAACTCGCCAGGTCCGCCGGGTCGACGTTGGTGGCCATCGTCGAGGTCGGCAGCGGCAGCACGCCGTCGCTGACCACCAGCGCGTCGATATCGCCGATGCGTAGGGCGTAACGGGAAGGCACCAGATCTTTGGGCTTCTCGCTCGTGGGTTGCAAGGTGTCATCTGTGGGGGACATGGCGGGATCTCCAAAAGGGCGGCCCGATTGCGCGGGCCTGGCCTGCCAGGCGACTGGCAGCAAGTTGCCGTTCAACTCCCAAGGGTTGTCAGGCACGGATCACGGCAGAAGGCCGCGTGCTGTTCATCGTAGATAGCGAGGGAGGTGAGCGGTAGGCTCGAAAACGGACGCACAGTGGTGCCTGATACGCACCAAAACACCTGGATCGTCGATGGTGGGGTGACAGTCTTGTGTTAACCGGTGCAAGGCGAGACGGCGAGGGCCTGAGCAATGACCGAAGGCAAGGGGGCGCCGCCAGCACAAACACCTTTGAAACTCTCGCAGTACCTGGGTGTCTCTGGATGTCCGAACGGGAGAGGCCGCATCGCGGACAAGTCACAGCACGTGGTGCGACGGCTTTCAATTTCCTTCTCGGTCGGGAACTGCCAGCGACGCTGCGTGCTGCCGCCTGGCGAGAAGGTGATGGTCCTGAGCATTGGGGGCTGCTGGTCAGCCGCACAGGCATCGTCATCGGGCATCAGCGTGTGTTGACCTGGTTCTCGGGGCGATTCGCATGGCCATGTCGAACCCGTCCAGCGTTTGGAGGGCGGCGGCCATATGACCGCCCGCGACAGTTCTCAACTAGTCTTCGATCAACCCAAGGAAATTCTTTGAGCGCTGACTTGCGGTCGGCATGAAGTACGTCAAAGTGAACAAGCCGCGGATCAAGGGGGTCGGTGCCATCCTCACCTGTCAGCTCTCGGCTTGGCCATGGCGAAAAACCAGCCAGTCGTGAGCGAGGCGGTGAAGGACATGCGAGCCAATGGCACCATCGATCGGCTGTCAAACCGCTGGCTGGGCGGGAGCTACCAGATGGCTGCCGAAATCGCGAACGCGGAAAAGCCATGAAAGCCGCTCGACGGAGCTTCGCGGTGGCAACGCTCACCTGGGTCGTACTCGCTCATCGGTAGCGCATACGAAGCGGGAAAGTACTGTCCGGTATCTGGGAATCGAGTAGGCGACGCGCTGAAATTTCAGAGTAGCCAGGGCTATAGCACTGAGTCCGGCAGCCGTACTCTCGGACCTGGTCGTCGGATATCGGCCTCAATGCAGACATCGGTGACTTGGAGTCCGACGACGGCAATCGCTGCAAGATGGATACGCACTGCTTAGTCACTCGATCCTCAGCGTTGAATCGGCGAGCGAAGTTGCGAATGATTAGGGGGGCCGGTGAGTTGAGTTCCCCATAAGCCACATTTTCGATAGCTGACTGGGCGGGCTTTCATTGCTGGGGTGCAATCGCGTCAGCTTCGTAAACGCCCACTTATCGTCAGTCGAGTGCGAGCGGCGTACGCAAACTGCGTGCGACTCACTTTCCCTATTGGCTCGCCGGATGGCGAGCTCAGGACCCGGCGCTACCGATCTCGCTCGATCGACGCGCAGTCGACTGGGTGCGCAGTAGATCTTCTTGGAAAAAGTAGGCGGCAACCCGGACGTGTGCGCCAAGACTCGTTGCACCGGCGCAAAATGGCTTTTCCTCTGGAGGAGTGAAAGTTGGACGTCCTAAAAAACGATGAAGCCTTGCCGATTGGTTCCAAAGAGAGCACAGAGCCAAGCGTTCCACTTGAAGTGGTCCTCATTGACATCGAAGCGGATGGGACGCTGGGGTATGCCTCGATTCAGAACGCCGTGCCGGTCATCCGGTCCTTGCGACTGACCAACAACGGGCCTGTGGCTCTCGAAAGCCTCGAGGTACTGTTGAGCTGCAATCCGCGATTCGCCGAAGGGGCCAGGCTGCGGTTCGACCGCTTGGCACCCAGCGAGTCGCGCCGAATCTCGCCCATCGACCTGCGCCCGGACCACTCCTTCCTGGCCGACCTTCAGGAAGCCGCCCGGGCAACGATTGCGGTGGCGGTCACGGCGGGAAGTACGGAACTGGCGCGCAAGACACAGGCGGTCGAGGTCCTCGCCTACGACCAGTGGGCCGGCACCCGGGCGCTGCCGGAACTGCTCGCAGCCTTCTGCATGCCGAACAATCCGGCCATCGATGTACTGATTCACAAAGCATCTGGGCTCCTGAGGTCCGCTCACAGCGAGCTGTCGATGAATGGCTACCAGTCCAAGAATCGGGACGTCGTCTGGAAGCAGATATCCGCCGTTTACAGCACCATCGCGGCCGCCGGGCTGCACTACTCGGAGCCGCCTGCATCGTTCGGAACCGATGGCCAGAAGATTCGCACGCCGGACCGCATCCTTGACGCCGGGGTCGCCACGTGCCTCGACCTGGCGATGCTGTTCGCGTCCTGCTTTGAGCAGGCCGGCCTGCGGCCGGTGGTCCTGTTCAAGGAGGGCCATGCCTGGGTGGGCGTGTGGCTCCACCAGGCGAGCTTTCCGGACCCCCTGACCGATGACGTGCAGGCCGTGCGCAAGCGCGTCGACAGCGGGGAGCTCCTGGTCTTCGAGACCACGGGCATTGCACTGCACCACAGCCATCATCCCACCTTGCGAATCGCGATGGAGCAGGGCAACGGCCATCTGCTTGACGAGGAGTCTTTCCGGTACGCGGTGGACATTCACCGTGCGCGCGAAGTCCAAATCAAGCCTCTGCCATCCAGGGCGGCGCACGTCCGGCGAGCAGAAACCGTAGAGGACGAACCGCCGGTTGCTATCGAGCCGACCCCGCGGCTGCCAGACCTGGACGTGGCCGCGCTCACCCCACTGGACCTTCCCTATGACGACACGCCAGAGGGACGCCTGTCAAAGTGGAAATCCCGTCTCCTGGACTTGACGCTGCGCAACAAGCTCCTGAACTTCAAAGCCACGAGGACGACGCTGAAGCTGATTGCCCCGGACCTGGCGCGCCTTGAAGACGTGTTGTCTGATGGCAAGGACTTCAAGGTCCGGCCGCTGCCCGCCATCATGGAGGGTGCCGACCCGCGCATGGCCCAGGTCCACGCCGGCCGCAGCGGCAGCTCTCCGCTGGATGACATGGCGCTCGACGCATTGGCGAACAGAGATTTGCTTGCCGAAGTGAAAGCGGACGAACTGGATGGACGCCTGCTGGCCATCCATACCGCCGCGCGCACGGGCTTGGAGGAAGGCGGCGCCAACACGCTGTACCTGGCCATCGGCCTGTTGCGGTGGACGGAGGATGAGAAGTCGGAGCGCCGGAACCTCGCTCCGATTCTTCTGGTCCCTGTCACGCTCCAACGCCAGTCCGTGCGTTCCGGCTTCAGGCTGGCGAGGCACGACGATGAGGCCATCGTCAATCCGACGCTCCTGCAGTTCCTCAAGGCGAACTTTGAACTTCGTGTTCCCGGGCTGGAGGTCATGCCCAATGACGAGAAGGGCATCGACGTGGCCCGCGTGCTGCAGGCCTTTCGCCTGGCCGTCGCTGAAATCAAGCACTGGGAAGTCCGCGAGGAGGCCCACCTGGGCCTTTTCTCCTTCACGAAGTACCTGATGTGGAAGGACCTGCAGGACCGCACCGAGCAGCTCAAGGCCAATCGTGTGGTGAAGCACCTCATCGACAACCCAGGTCAGGCTTTTGAACGGGATGGCGAGGTCGGGGAATTCGAGCAGTTGGACCAGAGCCACAGACCTCAAGACATCCTTGCGCCGCTTCTGTCCGACTCGTCGCAGCTGAAAGCCATCTGCTCCGTCGACACGGGTCGCGACCTGGTGCTCGAGGGGCCGCCGGGCACCGGTAAGAGCCAAACCATCACCAACCTCATTGCCCACACGCTTGGGCGCGGAAAAACTGTTCTTTTCGTGTCCGAGAAGATGGCGGCGCTCTCGGTCGTGCATCGGCGGCTCGAAGCCATCGGGCTGGGGCCATTCTGCCTGGAGCTTCATTCATCGAAATCGAAGAAATCGGAAGTCTTGCAGCAGTTGGGCAGCGCGCTGGACATGGCCGGCCAGCGCACGGCTGACGACTGGTCGCGGGAGGCGGAGCGCCTCGCGCAGCTGCGCCAGGAACTGAATGGTCTCGTCGGCTCGTTGCATCAGGCCTACCCCAACGGTCTCACGGTCTTCGATGCCATCGGCACCTGCATCGGCAAGAGCGCCAAAGAGCCGTCCTCGATGCCGTGGGCCGATGCCATGACGCACACGCGCGACGAGCTCGACAAGCTCAGGGAAACCTCGCGCAGCATGGCCACGCTGGCGGGCTCCATCGGTGGATTGCATGGTCACCCGCTCAGCCTCATTGGCATGACGCAATGGAGTAACACCTGGGGGGACAACCTTCTTGTCGTTTGCCAGGACCTGGCCCGCGTGACCACGGTACTCCATGCCAAGGCACAAACACTCGAGGCACTCCTTGGGCTGAGCCTGGCGGGGTCGAGCATGGACACCCTTGGGAACATGGACACGCTTGCCGACATATTGCTTGCGGCACCCAAGGTGCCCGTTGCGGTTGCGCGGCAAGCCCACGAACCCGCGACACATGCACGCCTCCAGGCGCTGGTGAAGCACGGCACCGCGCGGGCCGCCCACTGGGAAAGCGCCGGGTCCGGATGGACGCCGCAGCTGGCGAAGCTTAATGGCGCCGAACTCCTTTCAAACTGGTCACAGGCGAACGCATCCTGGTGGCTGAAGGCGATACTGGGCAAACGTGCCATCACGGCGAAGCTGGCCGCCTTCCGCGAAGACAAGAAGCGCCCCACGGCGGCCCAGGTCGACGCGATGCTCCAGCCCTTGATGGAGCTGAACGAGGAAGACCAAGTGCTGCGGTCAATGCACGCCGATGCACAGGCCTTGCTCGATGACGCCTACGACGGCCTGAAAACCGATTGGAGCGCGGTGGCGGCTCACGATGATTGGGCAAAGCAGTTCACGCAGGCGGTGGCGCGAGTCACTGAAGGCGACGATGCGCGCGCACAGGCCCTGCGAAGTGCCTTGCAGCCGCTGGTCGCGGAGAACCGCGTCGCGCTTGAGGCCAACGGCAAGGTTGGACAGGCGCTCCTCGAGTTCCGCGGCGCTCTGCGCGACATGCGCCAGAAACTCGACGCGGTGAACGACGCTGCGAAGCCGATTGCGCCGATGGCTGGACCGGGCCACGCCGATGGGGCTTTGGATCGCATCCAAGGCGTCATCGCCGGCTGGCAGTCGTCCAAGCAGCGTTTGCAAGCATGGTGCCTGTGGCGGAATGTGCGTGACCACGCCATTGCGCAAGGGCTCCAAGGCCTCGTGTCGGACCTTGAGCGCGGCGTCATCGGCTTGAGCGAGGTCGACGAGCACTTCGAGTTCAGCTACCGCAATTGGTGGGCGAAGAAGGCCATCGATGCGGACCCCATCCTTCGCAACTTTGCGAGCGCCGAGCATGAACGCAAGATTCGGGAGTTCCGGGCCGCCGATGCGAGCTTCCAGAAGCTCACGGAACGCTACCTTGCTGCCACCCTGGCGGGGAGAGTCCCTTCCGCAGCGGGCGTCGCGGCAAAGGCAAACCCGGAAATGGGGCGTCTCCTGCGCGAGCGCCAGAAGCAGCGCGCGCACATGCCTGTGCGCCAGCTGGTTCAGGCTATGCCCACCCTCCTTCCCAAGCTCAAGCCATGCCTGCTGATGTCACCGCTTTCGGTATCGCAGTACCTCGACGCTGGCTTCTCGCAGTTCGACCTGGTCATCTTTGACGAAGCATCTCAGATTCCGGTGTGGGATGCGGTGGGCGTGATTGCACGCGGCAAGCAGGTGGTGGTCGTTGGCGACCCCAAGCAGCTGCCTCCCACCAACTTCTTCAATAAGTCCTCCGACAGCGAAGAGGGCAGCTCTGGCGACGAAGAACGGGTCGAGGACCTCGAGAGCATCCTGGACGAGTGCCTTGGGGCGGGTATGAACAAGCTCAGCCTCAAGTGGCACTACCGCAGCCGCCACGAAAGCCTCATCACGTTCAGCAACCATCGCTACTACGACGATTCGCTGGTGACCTTCCCGTCTCCGGTGACCGACGACCTGGCCGTCAAGTTCCAGCGCGTCGCAGGTGTCTACGACCGCGGGGGCAGCAGGACGAACCGCGCAGAGGCGGAAGCCATCGTGGCGGGCATTGAAGAGCACTTTCTGAATCCAAAGAAGCGTGACCTGACCCTCGGTGTTGTCACGTTCAACCAGACGCAGCAGTCGCTCATCGACACGTTGCTGGATGCCCGGCGCCGCGCGAATTCGGACCTGGACCGCGCCATTGCGGCGCAGACGCGCGAGAAACTGTTCGTCAAGAACCTCGAGAACGTTCAGGGCGACGAGCGCGACGTCATCTTCTTCTCCATTACCTACGGGCCCGACGCCGCAGGCAAGACGACCATGAACTTCGGGCCACTGAATGGCGAAGGGGGTCACCGTCGCCTGAATGTCGCCATCTCTCGAGCGCGTGAAGCGGTGGTCATCTACAGCACGCTGATGCCAGAGCAAATCGACCTCGCAAGGGTGCGCGCCGCCGGCGTGCGCGACCTGAAGCACTATCTCGAGTTCGCCATCCGCGGTGCGCGGGCGCTGGTCGAGCAGAGCTCCCCGACCGGCTTGGAGCCCGAGAGTCCATTCGAACTTGCGGTCATCAAGGTCCTGCGCGACCTGGGGTGGACGGTGCATCCTCAGGTGGGCTGCTCGGGCTACCGCATCGACCTCGCCGTCGTGGACCCGCGTGCCCCGGGCCGCTACCTGGTCGGAATCGAGTGCGATGGCCGCGCATACCATTCTGGAGCCACGGCGCGTGACCGCGACCGCTTGCGCCAGCTGGTCCTTGAGGGCCTTGGCTGGAAAATTCACCGCATCTGGTCCACGGACTGGTGGGTCAATCCCGAGGGCGAGGTTCAGAAGCTATCGGCATTGCTTCAGTCGCTGGTGGAAGAAGTAGGGGACGATGACGACGCGGGGGGCGCGCCGAACGAATACTCGCCAACGCCGGAGGCGTCGCTCGACACAGAGGTTGCCGACGCTAGCCCTGAAGCACGGGGCGCAACAGAAGTGCCCGAGACGATTCGAGCAGCAGCTCAGGTGGTCCCCGATGGGTCGCAAGGAAGCGGCTTGCCTGTCTACGCACCGGCTATTGTCGAACCCGGCAACCCGCTTGCTTTTTATGAGTCCCATTCGAACAGCCGACTTGCGGACCAGCTTCAGCTCATTGTGGAAACCGAGGGCCCGATTCCCGAGTCGACCCTGCTCAAGCGGGTCGCGAGGGCGTGGGGCCTTGAACGCACGGGCGCCAAGATTGTCGAGCGTCTCAGGTCCCTGGTCCCGGCCAGTTTGCCGCGGACGGAAGAAGTCCATGAGACCTTCTATTGGCCAGCCGACGCCGAACCGAAGACCTGGAACGGTTTCCGCATCGCCGACGTGACCGAAGGGTCCAAACGGCACGTTACCGAAGTCTGCATCGAGGAGGTAGCAGCCCTGGTATTGCATGTGGTTCGCGAAGCGGGGTGGCCTTCTCGACCCGATACCGCGAGGGCGGTGTGCCGCCTGATAGGCATGGCCCGTATGCCCGCTGAAGCTGAACGCCGTGTCATGGAGGCTGTCGACGCGCTCGTAGCGACGAAGTGCCTGACCGACAGTGGAGCCCTTCGCATTTACGAGGATGACCCGTATCGCTTTGGGGTGCCATTCAGTGGTCGGTAGGTCGCGCACCGTTGAGGCTCGAGCGGCCACTGTCCCTTTTCGGGTTCGCGACTTTCGCGCCGGCGAAGTCGTTGCCCAGCTCGGCCCGTTCGAGCCATCGGCATAACGCCAACATTTGATGCCTTGTGTATGTTCATCGAGCATCCAAGCCAGGCCCTGAACTCGCTATTTCGCGATAAGCCCTACCAAGGCGTGAATCCGGAGGAGGCCAAGTTCCTGTTCATTGGCCTTGACGCAAACTATGAAGCGCAGATAGATGCCAAGCCAATTTTCGCGAAGCTGCGGGAGTATCACAAGGACGGGGCCGCCTTCTGGCGCAGCCACCAAGTGCATCACCCGTTTCTGCTGCCTCAGTACTCAGGGGACGGCCGCTTCTATCACCGCAGCTTCGCCCGCATTGGCTTTACCCCGGAGCACGCGAACCAAGTCTCGTTCATAGAGCTGCTGCACCTTCCGACTGTCGGGCGAAGCAGTCTTGTGCCAGCAGATTTGAACGAGGAGCACCTATCCAAGCTCTCCCAGATTGTCTTGGCTGGCACGGCGCAGCACATCTTCGTGCCACAAGCCGTAGCTCGCCTGATGCATGCGACAGGCCGCTTCGCGTGGCTTTTGAAGAGACCGTCGGAACAATTTGGTCCCCTCGGCATCCTGTATCGCCAGCAAGCGAAGACCGTTTATAGCCATCTTCACTTTTCCGTGTATGGAAAGTTCGAGGCACGTAAGATTAATGAAGCGACCGCAATTCGGTCTCTTATCAGTGCAGGCATCTGAAGTCGTTGGCGAAAGCTTAGAGTCGGCAAGGAGCGGCAGTGCGGCCGGGGACCACGGCAGTTGCCGTCTACTCGCAAGCAGCCGAGGGGGCGGATGGGTCCGGCGGGAAGGGCCAGGGATTGGCTGGCGAAGTCGAGCTTGCGAACAACGAGGCACTCAAGTCTTTCAGCGCCCGCGGGTCAAGAATCTCGAACTTGCTGAAACGATAGGCATGGGCTTTCATCAGTGCTCGACGTTCCTTGGCATCAGCGTGGTCCGTGCAGTATTCCCACAGCGGCCAACCCGTCCGTTTGTCCTCGGCCACCACGACCCAGGACTTCGCAGGCGGCGGTATCTCCAGCCCTCGAATCTGGTAATCGGGGCACGACTCGAAGAGCTCGCTGCGCTGGTCGAGGAATGCCAGCAATCCTCGGAACTTCGCCACGACGAAGGAGGCGAGCTGCCGAAGCTCGTCCATGGACGCGGTCTCTGGCGGCACTGAAGTCCAGGCTGATTCCATGACGAGGCGGCCTTTGTCCTGGCGCGCCTCGTCACGCTCGACTTGCTCGACCTCAAGGCCCAGTTCGAGCCCCTCAAGGACGGCGGCAGACATCAGGACCCGAGCCAAGGCATCAATGACCTCAAGCTGTGCCGGGCTGTAGCCCTCGTCGTTGCAATACACGAGATGGAACCAGGTCAGCCCTTCCTGCAGCTTCGCGTGCCTCAGGACGAAGCGCCGCATCGACTTGTGGTGGCGACCGCCCGGCTTTGCTAACAGGGCTTCCCCCTCCAGTAGCGACTTCCTGGCCTCGCGGGCCCTTTCGCAGTCTCGAGACATCAGGTGTTCCTCTGGCCGAGAGCTGATGGCGGCAACGGACTCTGGGCCGTCTGTGCGTGCGCAACCTGAGTGGCCTTGAGCGGGAGTGCGGTGCGCGAAAGGAGCATGTTTGAGACAGACGGCGGAGGTGGACGCTGGACTTTCGGGCGCTCACTTTACCCAAGACCGGCTGCTTGGCTACGCCCCAGCAGCAGGCATTCGCGGTGCGCGCACAACAGTTTGCCGCTGCTTAGGAGGTCGCGGCTTCTGAAGCGCGTGCATACAAACCTGCCTTCAGGAACAATCGGCAAGTGCGATATGGAGTGGCTGTGAGGAGGGGAAAAATGCGAAATGTCTCGTTGGTGCGCATGCATGTGGGCATTGCCGTGTGCTATCTGTGCGTCTTCCTCTTCATCGTCTACGCGGTGGTCACGAGGTCGACCAGCAACCTGGCCGGTCTTTGGATACTAGGCGCCATTGCCGCCGTCCCGATTGGCCTGCACCTCTGTGCGGCGCAAGGCGCAAGAAGGGGAGCCGACTGGGGCAAGGTAGTGTCGAGAATCCTCGGCGTCATCTTGCTTTTGGGTTTCCCCATTGGAACGTTGCTGGGCGGCTTGATTCTGGTCAAGACCGGCGAGAAGGATTGGCAGTCGTAGCGGCAGTTGGCTTTCCACCAGGCGCAGACGCGCCGCCTTGTCACCAAACGATTTTCTTTTCGTTCCCCCAGCCTTCCCGGCCGGTTGTGACCCCGCGGTGTGCCGGAGTCGCCTGAATGCGGAAGACGATGCGGCCGTTCTCCGGGCCACCCTGGTGCACGCGGAAGCCGAGAATCGTGCCGCCAAACCTCGAAGGCGCCGCCTGTCCGTCGTGGAGGTAGAGGTCGGCTTGCTCTGCGACAAGCCGTTCGGCGGTGCTCACCGCGACGACCCAGTATCCACAGTCGTACTCGTGCGGATGTTGTGCATCGCTAACCTTGTGGGTGTTTCCCAGACGCTCGACAAAGTGGATCGCTGGCATTTTTTTGCTTCTCGTGGATTGAAGCCGATTGTGAAGGCATCAAGGCACCATGTTGCCGCACCGGTCGTAGGGAAGCGACAACCGGCGCGGCACGCAAAGTGCCTTTTCCGCAGATGCGAACATCGAAGGTCACTCCCTGGCTCACATGGCCCTTGAACCAATCCTTGCCACCCTGCCTCGCAAAGCGAGAGACTTGAGATTTCGCAAGTCCGCCTTATGCAAACATTCGCTTGAGTGATGCAAGCGGCCCTGCCGCTGAAGCCAGACTGTTCAGCGCATTTCCCGTAGGCTCGGCGGCAGGGTGCATGACGAAGTTCGGCGTGTAGGCCTCTTTGACAATGCCATCGCGCGCGGCCGCAAGCTCCGACTCCTCAACAGGTTCGGTCAAGTCTGCCATCTCGCCGGGCTTCAGCTTGAGCAATCGGGTCAGTGCCAGCACGTTGTTGTGCATGGCGCCCAACAGCTCCTTCTGGCGGTCGGTGAACGCCAGGTAATCCTTCGAGGCATCCGCTGCGAAGTCACTGAGCAGTTGACGCAGTTTGTGCGTGTGCTCAACCGTCAGGGCATACAGTCCGGAAACCTCCATGGATTGCCGCTGGACAGCTGCGTGGGTCTCCGAGAGCTGCTGCAAGCGCTCGGTGGCTTCCTCAATGGTGCAACGATTCTTGTAGGCCGCCCAGCCGACACCCGCAATCAGCGATGTACCGGCGAGAGCGATGCCCACCGGGCCGGCCATTGCGAGTAGCGCATTGCCGGCCGCCATCCCCCCACCGCCTACGGCAAGCGTACCGCCCCCAAGCCACGCCAGCGCTGCATTGGTCGCCGCGGCACCGGTGAGCGCCGAAATTGCAGTCCCGGTCGATGCGGTCCCAAAAGTCGTGGCAATGGCGAGTGCGGCAGTGGGCGCTCCGAAGGCAGTGGCCGCGCCCGCGGCGGCACCCAGGCCCGCCGTTGCGCTACCGACGGTTGCGGCATCACGAATATCCTGGCTGAAGCCTTCGCTGAACATCTGGCTCGAATCATCGAACTGCTGCAGGTGCAGGTGATACAACTCAAAGGTCCTGTCATAGGTCTTGGGGTGGCGCGCCAGCGTGTTCACATAAGCTTCGACGTCGGCCACCAGCGTGCGTCCCACCTCCGAGCGCAGGGTGTGGAGCTGGGTGCATTGCTGGACCAACTCGTCGCGAGACGCGCTGAGGTCACCCTCGGCTTTGACAACACGGTCTCTCATCTCGGCAGCTTCAGAAAATTTCAGCACGTTGGCTCCTCGGTTGTGGATTGGTTGTTCGGGACCGGCAAAGTATGCCCAGCACTGATGGCAAAAGACCCGTGGGTGCTCGCGCTTTGTCTACGATAGTGGACACACTTGCTTGGGTTGTTTGCATGTGCTGTCATGCTGGAAACGCGCCACTGGTTGCTGGTAGCAGAACGGCTGAGCGCCCGCAAGCTCGCAATGTCTTGCATGCTGGACAGTCGGACTTCGGCGGATGGACAGGTAGTTCGTAAACTGCCGGCCATTCCAACAAAAGAAGGTTCCAACGTGAATGAACTAGCCGCTGGGGAGTCTCGGCTTTTCGAGGCCGTATCGCGCAGCTTTGCCGATGCCGTGCGGCGCGCGATGCGCGTTGCGGGGGAGGGTGAGGAGGGGAATCTAGGCTCTCTGACGCAGACGGACTTGGCTGCACGGGCCGACATGGGGCGCTCGACACTGGCCAAGTATCTTGGGACGGGACCAGAGGACCCTGCGCCGAACCCGACCTTGGATGTGGTCTGCCGACTCGCGGATGCACTTGGGGTGCCGCCCGCCTTCCTGCTCATGCGGCCGAAGGATTGGGCCAGCCTTGCCACCAGCACGCTGACCTTCCTTCAGGCACTGCCAGCCAGACAGTTCGGGGAGAGGGTTTCTGACCTGCAGGCAATGAAAACGACGAACTCCCTGGAAGTCGCCAATGAGGCAGTCAAGCTGGGATTGCTCCTGAACACCGTCGAAGACGACGAGGACGAAAACCTGGCGACCGAGGTTCGGGAGTTTCGTCACGCTGCCAAGGTCTCCACGGCTGCAATCGCCGCATCTATACCCTTCCGCTTTGACGGCGTCTCCAAAGAACATCTTCCCGTCTTGCTGACCCTGTGCGGCATCGTCGGGACCACCATTGCAAGGAATTGAACATGGCTCGCTCTCTCTCCCCGGCCCCCCTGGCCGAAATCCTTCGCGGGGCCGACACCGGCGACCTCGACGTTCTGGTCGACTACATCACCGACTCTGGAAAAGGCCGTATGGCACTGGACAACGATGTTTGCGCACAGCTGGTGCGCGCTAAATCCGCGCAGGCCTACGGTCCGAATGAGCGGATGCTGATTGAAAGCGAGCTGCGCCAGTTTGGTGGCAACACGGTCGCAAACCTGATGCGCAACATGCGCGGTTTGCTCGGCAGTCTCACCTCCTCGGCGTCCGGGTCCTCGTCGACTCAAGCGGCGACAGTGCCCTACGACGAAATCGTTCGCGATGTGGCCGAGCATCTGAAGGTGGAATTCGACAAATACGCCAGCACGCCCGAAGTTGAAGACGGCATCATGAACGCTCTGTTGGCCGCGTCCTTCGAGAAAATGAAGCCCGACCAGCGCGAACTGATTTTGAATGACCTCGGCATTCCCGGCGCGGCAGACCTTGCGCAGCGCAGCGCTGCGGCCATCAGCGCAGGAATCGCAGCGGCAGCACTCAGCTCGGTCATGGCATACCACCTCTCGCGTTCGGTGGCGGCTGCTTCGGTTCAAGCGCTGCTCGGCCGAGGCCTGGCCATTGGCGCAACTTCCGTGATTGCCCGGCCCATCGCAGTTCTGGCGGGTCCTATTGGATGGGCTGTAACGGGTGCATGGGCGCTTGCAGACATGGCGAGTCCGGCCTATCGCGTGACGGTGCCCTGTGTGGTCCAAATCGCGTACATGCGCAAGAAAGCGCAGATGAATGGCCGTCAATCCGAGCCGACGCCGCAGCCCGCTTGAACACCGCCCCCCCATCAAAGGAGACTCTCCATGCTCATCCCAAGTCCGACCGAATACCTCAAGACCCACATCATTGCGTTCCTTGCCGGGGTCGCGTCCGTTGTGGTTGCCCAGCTTTATGTGAAGTGCGCGAGCTCCAAAGATTCATTCGACTGAGCGACGGCGAGGTCCCGCACGAAGGCGGGCTACCGGGCATGGCCTTCGACGATAGAAGTTGACCCTTGCATCCAACCCAAGCGTGCCTCCGGCGCCGGCAAGACCCTGACATGGCTGACACAACCACTGTGAAAACCGACTCGCTGTTCGACCAGACAATGGCCTCGCTGGTGCAGCTGGCCAATACCGCGCGCGACGCGGCCGGCGCCGCCAAGGTGGATGCGCAGAACCTCCTATTCGAGCAGGCTAGCATCTACATCGACACCGTTCGGGAGTTCATCGACAAGCCTGGCAACATCCTCGGTTCGCCCGCGACCAAGCACGGCGAAATCGCGGAGGTCGCAGAAGTGGGCGTGCGCAACGCCTGGGACGTCTTGAGCGGGTTGACCCCTTCGGCAAGCTCGCATCCCGACCGGATTGGCCCAGTGGACATCATCCTGGGAGAGTCCGATGTGCAATCCAAGTTCTACAACGGGATTCGCAACACCCTCGGTGGCGTGACCGAGCACCTGGAGAAGTACCCCGACTTCCCCGAAGGGACGAGCCACTACCTCATTCCCAAAGACCAGTACGAACTCTTGCAGAAGGCGCTTCGCGGCGAAGCCACCGAACTGAGCCCCATGTCCATCGAGCGGCTGAAGGAATCGGTCCAGAACATCGAAGCGCTGACAGGCCGCGAATTCGATGATGCGGTCCGCCCTGCCTCCTTTGGCTACAAGGAAGTTCAGTTGGGGCGCATCGATGAGACCCTGGACGAAAGACAGGATGAGCTCTCGCGCGCCAATGAGAAGCGCGTGGAAGACATCCAGGCCGAATACGCGCCTTCGTGGCAGGAAGGCCTCAAGACGACCGCGATTGCCGCGGGGGTCGGTGCGGGTGTGTCGTTCGTGCGAGCGTCCTTCGGCAAGTACCGGGAAGGCAAGAACATCTTCAAGGGCGAATTTACCGCCGAGGACTGGCAAGACGTCGGCTTGGATACCGCCCAGGGCGCAGCCATTGGTGGCGCGACCGGTGGGGCGCTTTATTTGATGACGAACTGCGCCAGCATGTCCGCCCCTTTGGCAGGCGCCGTGGTGTCCGCGGTCAAGGGACTGGCGCCTCTAGTGCAGGGATATCGCGCGGGCGACCTCACGCTGGAACAGCTGGTGGATACTGGCTGCATGGTGTGCGCCGAGGTCGGCATGGTTGCTGCTGCGACCGCCATCGGCCAGGCCGTGATTCCGGTGCCTGTTCTTGGCGCACTCATCGGTTCGATTGCTGGACAGGTGCTCTCCAGCATCCTTGCGAGACAAGTCCAGGAAAGCACCCAGGCCATTGCGGCGCGGGTGGCCGGGTACACCGCCTCCCTCGACCTCCAACAGAAGCAGGTCATGGACGCCCTGCTCACGCGCTTCGCGCGCCTGGGCGAACTCACTGTGGCTGCGTTTGACGTGGGCCTGAACGCAGGCATCCTGGAAGCCAGCGCGACATTGGCGCGTACCTATGGCATTGAGGCCTCGAGCGTCCTGCGCACAACGCGTGACGTTGACCGCTTTATGCTCGGCTGAACTGGAGTCAATGAAAAACCGCCCTGGCACAGGGGCAGCTCCACGAAAAAAGCCGGCCCACGCGAAGCGCAGACCGGCTCCGACCGGGTGAGGGCGCCCGTCGCCTAGTTCGATGCGACGGCCGAGGCGACTGCGCCTTGGTGCGACCATCAGCAAGCCGGAGTGTTCCTCGTCTTCAAAGAATGGCCTTATCGTGGATTGCCCTCTAGTGAGTGCCAAGGGAGCGCAAACAAGGGAGGCCTTGGTTTACCGTCTGAACCAGAAGTTTGGGAGTCAGGAGCTTCGCTCCCAAGTTTGACTTCACTTCCCTTGAAGGTAATTAGCCCAGTCCTCCATTAGCTGCTTGCGCTTTTCCACCATGTCGCTACGCGCGTAGGCGCGTACTGTTTGGTCACCAACGACGTGTGCCAGTGCAAACTCCAGAAGCTCATCCGGGTAATTAGTGGCTTCCATTCCCCAAGTACGAAAGCTGGCTCTGAATCCGTGCATCGTGTAGTCCAGTTCCATGCGGCGCATTAGCTGGGTGAACACCATGTCGCTGTAGGGTTTGCTCTTGGGATTGGAAAACACCAAGCCATTGGATGCCTGGTCATCTGCGATGCCTTGCAGCTTACGCGTTTCGAGCAGGACTTCTCGAGCGCGCGTTGACAATGGCACCCGGTGCTCACGACCGGCCTTCATGCGCTCGCCTGGCACGATCCAGGTTGAAAAACTGGCGTCGAATTCGGACCACCGAGCGCCACGAGCTTCCCCGCTGCGGGCCCCTGTGAGCACGATGAATTCGAAAGCCAGCTTGACCGCAGGTGTGGCGGTGCCGGCTTTGACCTTGGACAGCAGAGCGGCAACTTCAGCATGCGGGCACGAGGCGTGGTGCTCGACTTTCCGCGCGCGATCATTGGCTCCTAGCGCCAGCTTCAGTTGCTCCCAGAATTCTTGGTCGAGGCCGGTGCAGTAGTCCTTGGCGGCGCCGTAATTGAGAACGGTGCGAATCCGCTGAAATATGCGGCTCGCCGTTTCTGCCTTCTTCTTCCAGATGGGCGAGAGTGCCTTGTGAATCTCCGCTTTGCCCACTGCGCCAATCGGAAGCTTGCCGCATACCGGAAAAATGTACGTTGTTAAGGTGTTGATCCACTGGTCGCCGTGCTTGGCGTTCTTCCAGTTGTCCGCGTGGGCCTTGTGGTACTCGCGGGCGCATGCCTCGAAGGTCACGCTGGTTTGCGCCGCTTTAACCTCCGCAGCTTTTCGCTGCACGAGGGCAGCTGAGCGATGGGAGATGGGGTCGATGCCCTGGTTTATTAGCTCACGCTGCTGCTGCGCCAGCTCCCGTGCGCGTGCCAATCCCACGTCATAAACGGAGCCCAACCCCATCTCTCGCGATTTGCCGTTTAGGCTGTACCGCAGCAACCATGACCGGCCGCCCCTGGGCGCTATCTGTAGGTACAAGCCACGGCCGTCGAGGTAGTAGCCAGGTGGTTTGTTTTTGCTTTTTACGGCAGCGTCGGTCAGCAGGTTGTGGCGCATACAAAAGTGGTATAGCCAGAATCCGCATCCGAACTGGCTGTACCCCCAATATTACCCCCTTTTTTATGTTGCACTGCCCTGATTTTTGCTGCATCTTGCTGCACTATGGCTGCCGGCTAAGTGGCTGTTTTTAAACAGTTTTTGTACCTTGTTGGTTGCCCTTGCACGGCCCTGTAGTTAGAATGCGGGGCCACACTCTCCGCCAGCAACCCAGTATCCATGCGGGTTTGCAGGTGGGGTAGGCACTTACCCCCCCTTTTTCTTTTTGCGCTCAGGTGGGCTTTTTTGGACCCCTTTGCAGCGACGCGCTATGGCTATGCACGAAGCTGGTGGACATGCGCTGTGGCGCCGAGCTTTTGCTCGCACACGTGGTGCATGCGCTGGGGAGCTCCCACGGTCAATCCTGACGCATCGCATCTTCTACGACCAACTCGGCATGCTCTGAGCGGGCTCGGGCTGGGCCACGATTGTTTCCACCGCGGAAACTGAGTAACGCTCCGGCGCGCCCAGCGCCCCATGCAAAGACTTTGAAAATCCGGAGGGGGCGTATTGTGCGTGCCCAACCTTCCAATCAGACCGAACGATTCATGTCCAATTCTTCTACCAAACCCGCCACCGACGAACCCAATGCAGCCCAACTGCTCGCCACCTTGCAGTGGCGCTATGCGACCAAGAAAATGGATGCAACGCGCAAGGTCCCGAAGGAAAAGCTTGAGCGCATCCTCGAGGCCGCCCGCCTGGCGCCGACGTCCAGCGGCCTTCAGCCGTTCGAGATCTTCGTGGTTACCGACGCGGCGGTTCGCGAACGCATCAAGCCAATCGCTTGGAACCAGGGCCAAGTCGTCGATTGCTCGCACCTGCTCGTCTTCGCTGCCTGGGACGACTACACCGCTGAGCGCATCAACCACATGTTCGACCTGACCAACACCGTGCGCGGCACGAAGAACGAAGGTTGGGAAAACTACCGTGCCATGCTGCTCGGCAGCTACCCGCAGCGCGGCAGCGAGGTCAACTTCGCGCATGCGGCCCGCCAGGCTTACATCGGGCTGGCCGCGGCACTGATTGCAGCGGCGCACGAAGAAGTGGACAGCACCCCCATGGAGGGCTTCGACCCCGCGGCGCTCGACGACATCCTGGGCCTGCGCGCACGCGGCTTGCGCAGCGTCGCCATCCTGCCCGTGGGCTACCGCGTGGCGGACGAAGACTGGCTGGTCAACCTCACCAAGGTGCGCCGGCCGCGTGACCAGTTCGTGACGGAAGTCTGAGGCGACGACGTCGAGCGATCAGCCTGCGTGACTCGGAGGAGGGCTATGCAGGCGGCTCAGGTTTGAGCATGCGGCCGCCGTAGCAGTAGGGCAGCGAACTGGCTGGTCAACGTGCTGCGGCCGTGATGAGTCTCGTGCGGTCGCCCAAGATGCATGGCCACGATCCGTGGACTTACCTCAAAGACGTCCGCAGCTTCCACACAACTGGCGACCCGCAGCCTGATCGGCAAAACGCATACGAGGCTCCACCAACTGCCATCAAGGTGGGACGCCGAGCCGCTTACGCTGTGTCGCTCAACGACCCGGACAAAGATATGCTCACCAACAGAGCTCCGGGCGAATGACCGCAATTGTGCCGGAGACGTAACCTCGAGGTCCGAAAGGGACCGGTAGCAATCATTGCAGCATGAGCAAACGCGGCTGCACCTACGTGCAAACTTCGTAAACGCCCACTTATCGGTGGTTGGCGCATTCGTGAGAAACCACGGGTCAAATCCAAAGAGGGTTGGTCGCGGTGCATTCGGTTGCTCCAGCGGATTCGCTCGCGTCGGTTCGGCAGGCAAAGGTCATTGTCGGAGACGGCGTTTGAAATCATCGATGCCTCGGCGATCGACTCTGATTTCCCCCGGGCACTCCTCCTTTGCCTCCTTCCCGCCACTGATTCGGGGCACCGGCGCGCTTATCGTGGACGGTAAGAGCGCGTCATCGCGTCGCGATCTCAGGCCGAGCCCGAGCGTGGGTGTTCCGCGTTGCTGGCAGATGCAGCCATAGCTCGATTGGAGAACAGTCGGAGACCGCCACCTGTTGAACAAGAAATAGCAGGCCCTTCACACGCCGCTGCGCGCGAACGGTCGACTTACCAAGGCTTCCACCAACGGCGCCGTTCCTGCCGATGCTTAAGAGGCCTCAGGTCCAGGGTGTCGTGGTCAAGATGGGGCGCACCAGCGCGTCGCCGTAGCTCCGCCTCCAGTTGATGCGCTATGCCGCGAGCGTGCAGTTCACCCTGTAGCGCTCGTCGGCGCCATTCAATGGCCCGCGTGCCCAATTCCTCGTCGGGCAACGTCTCTGTTTCGATCATGGTTGGGATTTATGACGGGGTACCGCGCTCGAGCCTTCGACTCTCTCAGGAATTCTCGCGGGGCCAAACGCGCGTCATCAAACCAACGCTCGCAGGCCGCCTTGAGCGTAGGGGGTCGCAACCACCACCGACATCGCCAGAATATGGGATGTCGATTAAGTATCCAAAGATTGCCTTCAGCGCATGACGCTGCTCTTTCGACACGGTTTGTGCTTGCGCTTTGCGCCTTTTTTATGACGACCGCCTGAGTAACCATGCTGTCACTCGCCAAGCGCCACTCCGACACACAGCGAATGCGCTTGCTTCGCATAAGCCGGCTCGCAAGCGACGACCTCAACTCTTCAGCTTTTGGTGGCTCAAGGGGAACTACGTTCACCGACGCACCAGACGGCGCCCCATCGCATAGACCATGGTGGTCTTCGCCTTGTTCAGATCGCCTTCGGCGCGGCTCATGTCGAGAGTTGCCCGCGCCTGGGTGGTCTCGGCTCTCTTCGCAATGGAATCTCAAGCGCAGGCTCTTTGCTTGGATACCGATGCGACCGGCAGACCTTTGGTTGGAGTTGAGCTGCGCTATGCAGAAGTTCGTCGCAATCAACCGGAGGGCGAGGCGCACTGCACATGACGCCAGACCGCTACCGCAGCACCAGAACCGGCAGCGACGAGCGCACCAGAACCTGCTGCGTCTCGCTCCCCAGCAGCAGGCGCTTCAGGCCCTTGCGTCCGTGCGAGGCCATCACGATCAGATCGCTCTTGTGCTTCTTTGCTGCCGCGATGATCGATTCGGCGACCAGGTCCGAACTGGCTTGCGCCGTCTTGATCCGTACGCCACGTTCCCGTGCGCGATCCCGCACCTTGTCGAGCATGTCCTGTGCCTTCTCGGCCCACTGCTTTTCAATGCGGCCGATGTCTTCGGCCGAGAAGGTCATCGAGCCTTCGAAATAGCTCTTCGGGTATCGGGGAACGACGGTCAAGGCGACCAGGTCCGAGTCGTTCTGCACCGCCAGCGAGATGGCGCTGTCGACGGCCTTCTTCGAAAGGGCGGTGCCGTCGGTGGCGACGAGGATGCGTTTGAACATGAGGATCTCCACATAGCGTGCGGCAGCCGAGCTTAGGCGCGCTCCGGGCGATGCGGCTTGATTCAGATCAAGCGCTTCGCAAGGCCAAGCTCTTAGGCTCGGCCGATGAATGCCACGCTTGCCCCCGATCGGATCGCGATCCCCGTACTCCCCGCCGCAGCCAGCGAAGAGGCCTGGCAGGTGCTGGACGATCCGGCCGAATGGGCCGCCTTCGGCCGTGAACTGGATTCCGCCGATGGAGGCCATTGGGAGTCTCAGGTCGTGGTCGAGGGCATGCACTGCGCGGCCTGCGCCTTCACCGTCGAGGCCGCGCTGCGGCAGGTACCCGGCGTGAGCGAAGCACAAGTCAACGCGGCGAGCCGGGGCGCGCGCGTGGTCTGGTCGCCCGCGCAGACGCGGCCCTCACGGTGGTTCGAGGCCGCCGCGAAGTCCGGCTACCGGCTCCTGCCCGGCAGCGACCGCTCCGCCAGGGAACTGCGCCGGCGCGAATCACGGCTGGCCTTGTGGCGCTGGCTGGTCTCGGGCTTCTGCATGATGCAAGTGATGATGTACGCCTACCCGGCCTATGTCGCCAGGCCGGGCGACATGACGGCCGATGCGGCGCAACTGCTGCGCTGGGCCTCCTGGGTGCTCACCCTGCCCGTCGTGCTCTTCTCCTGCGGTCCCTTCTTTCGCAGCGCCTGGCGTGACCTGCGCATGGGCCGAGTCGGCATGGATCTTCCCGTGGCCTTCGGCGTGTTCGTGACCTTCGCGGTCAGCAGCGCCGCCACCTTCGACGCCGGTGGCTCGCTCGGCCACGAGGTCTACTTCGACTCGCTGACGATGTTTGTGTTCTTCCTGCTCACCGGCCGCTGGCTGGAGGCACGGCTGCGCGAGCGCACCGCCGGCTCCCTCGATGCCTTGATGAACCGGCTGCCGGATGGCGTCGATCGCCTTGCCGCCGACGGCAGCTGGAGGCGGGTGGCGGTGCGCCGGCTCGCCGTGGGAGATGTGGTGCGGGTGCGCCCGGGCGAAGCCTTCCCCGCCGACGGCGTGGTGATCGAAGGCGACACCAGCGCCGACGAGGCTCTGCTGACCGGCGAATCCCGCCCTGTGCCGCGGCCCTGTGGCGACCGCGTGCTGGCCGGCAGCCACAACCTCTCGGCGGTGGTCCGGGTGCGGATCGAATCGGTGGGCGAGGGCACGCGTTTTTCCCAGATCGTCCGGCTGATGGAAAGCGCTGCCTCGCGCAAGCCGCGCTTGGCACTGCTGGCGGACCGGGTGGCGAGGCCGTTTCTCGTTGCAGTACTCGCATCGGCCGCGTTGGCGGCGGTGTTCTGGTGGCACGCGGACCCGGGCAAGGCGCTGATGGTGGCGGTCGCGGTGCTCATCGTGACCTGCCCGTGTGCACTGTCGCTCGCGACACCGGCCGCCATGCTCGCCAGCGCCGGCGCCCTGGCGCGCGATGGCGTGCTGACCTCCAACCTGCAGGCGCTGGAGGCGCTGGCATCGGTCGATACGGTGGTGTTCGACAAGACTGGCACATTGACGGGCGACATCCCGCGCCTCGAGCGCATCTATTGCCGGCAGGGCCTGCGGCCCGGCGATGCGCTCGAGATGGCGGCAGCCCTCGCCGCGCAGTCACTGCACCCCGTCGCGCAGGCACTGGTGAATGCGTGGAATGCCCAGTTCCGCTCTCCGCCCGGCTGGACGGTGGAACAGGGCGTAGAAGCCGTGGGGCTCGGGCTCGAGGGCCTGATGCGGCGGACGCGCGCGGGCTCGGGGACGGGCCAGCGCACGCGCCTCGGCTCGTCGAGCTTCTGCGGCGTGAGTCCGCTGGGGGTGGACGCGGCACAAGTCCACCTGGCCGACGAGCGGGGATGGGTCGCCAGCTTCGTTCTCATGGAAGAGCTGCGCGCCGATGCCGCCGCTGCAGTGGCTGCGTTGCGTGCACAGGGCCTGACCGTGCGGCTGCTCTCGGGCGACCGCCGCAGCGCCGCAAAGGAAATCGGCTCACGCTGCGGCGTCGATTTCGCAGAGGGCGGCTGCACACCGGAGGACAAGCTCGACGTGCTCTGGCGGCTGCAGGCGGAGGGAAGGCAGATCGCGATGGTGGGCGATGGCCTCAATGACGGCCCTTCGCTGGCGCGCGCGAACGCTTCGTTCGCGTTCGGCCGTTCCGTGCCGCTGTCGCGCGCGCACGCCCATTTAGTAGTGCTGGGCGACAGGCTCGCCACCATTCCGCAAGCCATCGCACAGGCCCGCAAGACGCTGCGCGTGGTGCGCCAGAACCTCTTTTGGGCCGCGGGCTACAACGCGCTGTGCGTGCCGCTCGCCGTCGCGGGCTGGTTGCCGGCGTGGCTCGCCGGCCTCGGCATGGCCGCGAGTTCGCTCGTGGTAGTCCTCAATGCGGCGCGGCTCGCGGCCGCCGGGAAGAAGTGGCGCTGATGGACATCCTCTTCCTGCTCATTCCGCTGTCCGTGGTGCTGGTCCTCGCGATCCTTGGCGGGCTCTGGTGGGCCATCGAGCGTGGCCAGTTCGACGACGTCGAGATCGAAGGCGACCGCATCCTGCACGGCGATTGATTTGCATCAAGCCCACAAGGCAGGGCCCCACGGAAACTGCCCGCAACTCATTCAAGGGCACGACGATGCAACAACCGAATCCACCCGCTGCGGCATACGACGACACCGTCGTGCGGCAGTTCGCGCTGATGTCCGTGGTCTGGGGCGTGGTCGGCATGCTGGTCGGCGTGATCATCGCTTCCCAACTGACGTGGCCCGAACTCAACCTCGGCATTCCCTGGCTGAGCTACGGGCGCCTGCGGCCGCTGCACACCAACGCGGTCATCTTCGCCTTCGGGGGTTGCGCGTTGATGGCCACCAGCTTCCACGTGGTGCAGCGCACCTGCCAGGTGCGCCTCTTCGCGCCGAAGCTGGCGTCCTTCGTGTTCTGGGGCTGGCAGGCCGTGATCGTGGCGGCCGCCATCAGCCTTCCGATGGGCTACACCCGGGGCAAGGAGTACGCCGAGCTCGAATGGCCGATCGGCATCCTGATCGCCGTGGTCTGGGTCGCTTACGCCATCGTGTTCTTCGGCACCATCGGCAGGCGAAAGGTCCGCCACATCTACGTCGCCAACTGGTTCTACGGCGCCTTCATCATCGCGGTCGCGCTGCTGCACATCGTGAATGGCGCGGCGATTCCGGCCGGCTGGATGAAGAGCTATTCGGCCTACGCCGGCGTGCAGGATGCGATGGTGCAGTGGTGGTACGGCCACAACGCCGTCGGCTTCTTCCTCACCGCCGGTTTCCTGGGGATGATGTATTACTACATTCCCAAGCAGGCCGGCCGACCGGTGTATTCGTACCGGCTGTCCATCGTCCACTTCTGGGCGCTTATCTTCACATACATGTGGGCGGGCCCGCACCACCTGCACTACACCGCGCTGCCGGACTGGACCCAGTCGCTCGGCATGGTGTTCTCGCTGATCCTGCTGGCGCCGAGCTGGGGCGGCATGATCAACGGCGTGATGACGCTCTCGGGCGCCTGGCACAAGCTGCGCACCGACCCGATCCTGCGCTTCCTGATCGTCGCGCTGTCGTTCTACGGCATGTCGACCTTCGAGGGGCCCATGATGTCCATCAAGACCGTCAACGCCCTGAGCCACTACACCGACTGGACCATCGGCCACGTGCACTCCGGCGCGCTCGGCTGGGTGGGCTTCATCACCATGGGCTCGCTCTACTACCTGATTCCGCGCATGTACGGCCGCACGCAGATGTACAGCGTGAAGGCCATCGATGTCCACTTCTGGGTCGCCACCATCGGCATCGTCCTGTACATCGCGGCCATGTGGATCGCCGGCGTGATGCAAGGCCTCATGTGGCGCGCGATCAATCCCGACGGCACGCTCACCTACACCTTCGTGGAGGGCGTGAAGGCCACTTTCCCGTTCTACCTGGTGCGCGTGATAGGCGGCTTGCTCTACCTCGGCGGGATGCTGCTGATGGCCTGGAACGTCTGGATGACCGTCATTTCGGGCCGGTCGGTACGCGCCGAGATCCCGCCCACTGCCATGGCCCATGCCTGAGGACGCACCATGAACCAGAACACTGAAAAAGCCACGGGCTTCTCCCACGAGAGGGTCGAGACCAACAACCTGCTGATGATCGTGCTGATCCTTGTCGTGGTGGCCGTCGGCGGCCTCGTCGAGATCGTGCCGCTCTTCTTCCAGAAGTCGACCACCGAGGCGGTGGAGGGCGTCAAGCCGCTCACGCCGCTGCAACTGGCCGGCCGCGACATCTACCTGCGCGAGGGTTGCTACAACTGCCACTCGCAGATGATCCGGCCCTTCCGCTCGGAGACGCTGCGCTACGGCCACTACTCGGTGGCGGGCGAGTTCGTCTACGACCATCCGTTCCAGTGGGGCAGCAAGCGCACCGGCCCCGACCTGCACCGAGTGGGCGGCAAGTACAGCGACGAGTGGCACCGCATCCACCTGAACAACCCGCGCGACCTGGTGCCCGAATCGAACATGCCGGCCTACACATGGCTGGAAAAGACGCCGGTCGACGCGTTGGCCCTGCCGGACCACATGCGCGCGTTGCGCCGCGTCGGCGTGCCCTACACCGATGGCGAGATCGCCAAGGCCACGGAAGAGGTCACGGGCAAGACCGAGATGGAGGCCACGGTGGCCTACCTGCAATCGCTGGGCCTGGCGCTGAAGTAGGCAACAAGGGACCGAAACCATGATCGACATCACCACCTTGCGCATTGCAGCCACCGTCGTCTGCTTCGCGCTTTTCATCGGCATCGTGATCTGGGCCTATTCGCGTCGCAACGCGCGCGACTTCCAGGACGCGGCCCGCTTGCCTTTCGAGCAGGACTGAGGAGCGCACGACCATGAGCGATTTCATCGGCCATTTCTGGTCCGGCTACGTTGCCGCGATCTCGTTGCTGAGCATCATCGGCTGCGTGCTGCTGTTGTGGTTCACCGCGCGCAAGCGGGTCGCGTCCAGCGCGGACAACACAACTGGCCACGTCTGGGACGAGGATCTTCGCGAAGCCAACAATCCGCTGCCCATGTGGTGGATCGGCCTGTTCGTGCTGACCATCGTCTTCGGGCTGGGTTACCTGGCAGTCTTTCCGGGGCTGGGCAGTTTTCGCGGCCAGTCCGGTTGGAGTTCGCAGGAGCAGTACCAAGCGGAAGTAGCCAAAGCCACGCAGGAGCTCGCGCCCGTCTACGCGAAGTACGCAGCCATGCCTGTCGAGGAAATAGCGCAGGACCCGCAGGCCAAGGCCATCGGCGAGCGGCTCTTCATGAACAACTGCGCCCAGTGCCACGGCTCCGACGCACGAGGCAGCAAGGGCTTTCCCAACCTGACCGACAAGGACTGGCTGCACGGTGGCGCGCCCGAGAAGGTCATCGAGAGCATCACGAAAGGCCGCGTGGGCGTGATGCCGCCGATGGCGGCGGCCGTCGGCACGCCGGACGACGTGAAGAACGTGGCCAACTACGTGCTGAGCCTGTCGGGCGAGCCACACGACTCGGTGCGCGCCGGCCTCGGAAAGTCGAAGTTCACGGCCTGCGCGGCATGCCACGGCATCGGCGGCGTAGGCAACCAGGCCCTCGGCGCACCCAATCTCAGCGACAAGATCTGGCTTCATGGCTATGGCGAGGCCGCCATCATTCAGATGATCAATTCGGGCAAGCACAACGAGATGCCTGCGCAGGAAGGCCGGCTCACCGAGGCGCAGATCCGGATGCTCGCGTCGTATGTCTGGGGGTTCTCCAACAGCACGACCACGGCCACGCCCTGACACCGGCGGCTGACCATGACACGGAAGATCATTCCCATCGTCAATGCCGGCAGCGACGAAGTCGGCCTCTACGAGGCGACGAAGAAGGTCTACCCCCGCACCGTGCGCGGCACTTTCGCGCGCTGGCGCTGGGCCATGGTCTTTCTCACCCAGCTGTTTTTCTACGGACTGCCATGGGTGGAATGGGGAGGTCGGCAGATGGTGCTGTTCGACCTGGCTGCTCGCCGCTTCTACATCTTCGGGCTGGTGCTGTACCCGCAGGACCTGATCTATCTCTCGGGCCTGTTGGTCATCAGCGCGCTGTCGCTCTTCCTGTTCACCGCGGTGGCCGGGCGGCTGTGGTGCGGCTACGCCTGTCCGCAGACCGTCTACACAGAGATCTTCATGTGGGTCGAGCACAAGATCGAAGGCAACCGCACGGCGCGCATGCGGCTCGATGCCGAGCCCATGTCGCTCGAGAAGCTGGTGAAGAAGTGGTTCAAGCACATTGTCTGGATCGGCATCGCGCTATGGACCGGCTTCACCTTCGTGGGTTACTTCACGCCCATCCGCGACCTCGGCATGGCCTTCCTGCAGACGCAGATGGGGTCGTGGGAGGTGTTCTGGGTCTTCTTCTACGGCTTTGCCACTTATGGCAATGCCGGTTTCATGCGCGAGCAGGTCTGCAAGTACATGTGCCCCTACGCGCGCTTCCAGAGCGCCATGTTCGATCGCGACACGCTCATCGTCACCTACGACCCCCGGCGTGGCGAGCCGCGAGCACCGCGCCGCAAGGGCCCAGATCCGCGCACCATGGCGCTGGGCGACTGCATCGACTGCGGCCTGTGCGTGCAGGTTTGCCCGACCGGCATCGACATTCGCCAGGGCCTGCAGTACGAATGCATCGGCTGCGGCCTTTGCGTGGATGCCTGCGACACCGTCATGCAGAAGATGGCCTACCCGCCGCGATTGATCCGCTATGACACGCAGAACGGCATGGAAGCCGGGTGGTCGCGCCGCCAGTTGCTGCGGCGCGTACTGCGACCGCGCGTGCTGGTCTACACGACGATCCTGGCGGTGCTTGTGATCGGGCTTCTGGCCAGCCTTGTCGTGCGTGCGCCGTTCAAGGTCGACGTGGTGCGCGATCGGGCCTCGCTGGCCCGCATCGCAGAGGGCGGCCGGCTCGAGAACGTCTACCGGCTCCAGATCATGAACGCCACCGAGCAGCCGAGGCACTACCGCATCGCCGCCGTTGGGCTGGACGGCCTCAGCGTCTCGCCCGACGAGCCGGTGACGGTCGATGCGGCCGGGTCGCGCTGGGTTGCGGTACGGCTGCAGGTGCCCTATGGCGCCGTGCCGGCCGGGTCGCACACGGTGCATTTCCGTATTCGCGACGAGGACGGCGGAACGCAGGTTTCGGAAAAGGCGGCCTTCCTGGTGCCGCGCTGAAAGGTCGACATGAACGCAACAACGACAACGGCAACAACGACAACGGCAACAACGAACGAGCAGGCGGCCGGGCCTTGGTGGCGCTATCCGCTGCTCTGGATGGTGATCGGCGGTCCGGTGGCCGTGATGATCGCGAGCTTCGCGACTTTCTGGCTGGCCTGGCGCAGCCCCGATGCGCTGGTGTCCGAGGACTACTACCGCGAGGGCATCGAGATCAACAAGACCCTGGCCGCGAAGAAGCTGCTGCCCGCGCTGGCCGGCCGCAACCATGCGACCACGCCAGCGGACGACATGCCGCAGCCGGCCCGGAAGGCGGCGCCATGAACGGGTTGCGCCAGCTCGCCGGCGTCTTGTGGCCATCTTTCCTGGTGGCCTGTGCCATGGAGGTGCTGGTGTTCGCGCTCGTCGATCCGGTCCACGCGTTCTGCGGCGCCGACGCGCTGCGTATGTCGCGCCAGGGCGTCTATACCGCTGCCTTCTTTATCTTCTGGCTGATGGCGGCGGCTTCGAGCGCCTGCACGGCATTGCTCGCCATGCCGTCTGCTCCGGAATTTTCGGATGCACCCCAGCGGACGCCTTCGCAATGACTCACGCCGCTTTTACTCCTGCGTCCGGGGAGATTTCGTTGCCCGTCGACCTGCTGCGCCAGTTCGACGTTCCCGGGCCGCGCTACACCTCCTATCCCACCGCGGACCGGTTCGTCGACGCCTTCGGGGCCGAAGACTATGCACAAGCGCTGCGCCGCCGGCGCGAGGCGGGCGCGCAGGCGCCGCCACTGTCGCTCTACGTCCATGTCCCATTCTGCGAGTCGCTGTGCTACTACTGCGCCTGCAACAAGATCGTCACCCGGCATCATGAGCGAGGCCGGCAGTATCTGTCCGACCTGGCGCGGGAAGCCGGACTCCAGGCCGCCCAACTGGGCCGCGGCGCCACCGTTGGCCATCTGCATCTCGGCGGTGGCTCTCCCACCTTTCTCGACGATGCCGAACTTGGCGAGCTCATGGAGTTGCTGCACCGTTCCTTCGCCTTCGTGCCTGGCGGCGAGCGCTCCATCGAGATCGATCCGCGCACGGTCGATGCGCAGCGCCTTGCGAACCTGGCCGCGCTGGGCTTCAACCGCCTCAGTTTCGGCGTACAGGACTTCGACCCCGCCGTGCAGCAGGCCGTGCATCGCATCCAGCCGGCGCAGCAGGTCTTTGCATTGATGGATGCGGCGCGCGCGCTCGGCTTCGGATCGATCAACGTGGACCTGATCTACGGGTTGCCTCGGCAGAACGACGCGTCCTTCGAGCGCACACTGGCCCAGATTCGCGAGCTGCGGCCCGACCGCATTGCGCTCTACGCCTATGCGCACCTGCCCGAACGCTTCAAGCCACAACGGCGAATCGCGGCCGAGGAACTGCCGGATGCCGCCGCGCGGGTGCGCATGCTTGCAAGCGCGATCGCGCGGCTCACCGAAGCGGGCTATGTCTACATCGGCATGGACCATTTCGCGCTGCCTGACGACCCTCTCGCGATCGCCAAGAGGGAAGGGCGGCTGCAGCGCGACTTTCAGGGCTACGGCACCCGGCCCGAAGGTGACCTGATTGCGCTCGGCGTCTCGGGCATCGGCCGCGTGGGCGCCACCTACAGCCAGAACGCCAAGAGCCTGGATGAATACCGCGATCTCCTCGATCAGGGGCGCTTGCCCGTGGTCCGGGGTCTCGCGCTGTCGCGCGACGACCTGCTGCGGCGCGAGGTGATCATGGCGCTGATGTGCCGGGGCCGGATCGACTTCAACGCCATGGGGGATGCGTTTGCCATCGACTTCCGGCGCTACTTCGCCGTCGAGTTTGCGGCGCTCGGCTCGCTGGTCGCCAACGGCCTGGTGCGGTTGAGCGACCACGATCTCGTCGTGACCGAGCAGGGCTGGTTCCTCGTACGGGCAGTCGCCATGGTGTTCGACCGGTACTGCCGCGCGAACCGCACCCGCTTTTCCCGCGTGGTCTGACCATGCAGCTCGCGCTCGCCGGTGCCGCGCTTCTCATGGGTCTGGCCGGAGGGCCGCATTGCGTAGCGATGTGCGGCGCAGCTTCGTCGGCGGTGATACGGATCGTGCCGCTCGCGCCGGCGGGTCAGGGCGCGATGCCTGCGCTCGCGGCGCCGGGTGCCTTCCATCTTGGCCGCATCGCGAGCTACGCGATGGCTGGCGCCGTCGCGGCCGCCAGCGTCGACAGCCTGGCGCTGGCCAGCACCCAGGTTGCCGCCTTGCGGCCGCTGTGGGTGCTGCTGCACGTGTTCGTGTTCGCGTGGGGCGCGATGCTGGCCGCCACGGGACGACAGCCGCGGTGGGCGCAGCGCGTCGGCCGCTCGGTCGAATCGCGTCTTCGCCCCCACGTCGGCGGTACGTGGGTGGGTGTGCTTGCGACAGGACTGCTGTGGGTTGCGCTGCCTTGCGGGCTGCTCTACTCGGCGCTGATGCTGGCCGGGTTGGGCAGCGGGCCCCTGCAGGGGGCGGCGCTGATGGCGCTGTTCGCTGTCGGGAGCGGCCTTTCGCTGCTGGTCGGGCCATGGCTCTGGCAGCGTTTGCGCCTGGCCGGTGGCGCGGGGCGCCAGACCTGGGGGGCAAGGGTGGCCGGCGCGCTGCTGGCCGCCGTGGCGGTGCATGCCCTGTGGTCGGATCTTGTTCGCCAGATCGACGCCTGGTGCCGATGAGCCGCGAGGCCTCCTTTGGGGGCGCATCGGCGGCGAGGGTCTTTCCCGGCGTCAACCCATCAGCGTGCGCAGGCTCGCAAGCGCCACCTTCGGATCGGCGATGCCGTGGTAGATGGGCGGCACTTCGAGATCCAGGTCCATGAGCCCGTAGACCCCGTGCATCGCGCCGCGCACCGAGTACTCGACCGTGAAGACGACGTCTTCCGGAATCTCCACGTACTGGCCCAGCAATGCGAAGTTCTTCGCGCCGGCCGGGATGACGGGCGGGCGGTCCGACGCGCTGCGGCATGCGAACTCGCTGGTGATGTAGGGCATCATCACCGGCACTACGGTCGTGGTGTTCCGCACCTCTTCGAGGATGTCCTCGAAGCCAAGGTGATGCATCAGCTCCGTGAGAATTTCCTGGCCGCTGGCCTGAGCCATCGTCTTGTCGACGTGGTTGCCCTGGGTGTCGATGAGAAGCCCGTAACCCCACAGCGTGTAGACCCCCTCGGGTTGGTCCTCGAAGTGCGGCGCGTGCGGCACGACGATCGACATCAGCCAACTCGAATCCTTGAAGGTCATGAGTCCGCCGGTGCCGGGCGGATTGCCCGAGAAAGCCTGAATGCGCCGGATCAGCAGGGGGCTGCGCATCGTGAGCGTGAACGACTCCCACTTGCTCTCGTCCACGTTGCCGCAGAAGGTCTCCGGCCGGCCGAGGCCCGGCGCCTTGCGTGCCATGTTGCGCCACAGGGTCCAGGCCCCGTCGCTCAGGCCGCGTACGAGTTCGGGCGCCTGCTGGTCGTTGCCGTTGCGCGAGTCGGCGGTCATCGAGCCGATGGTGACGAAGGCGCATTCATCCTCGCCTAGGCGATACGCCAGGGGTCGGCCTTGCTTGATGCAATGCAGGGTCTCGAGCCGCAGGCCGTCTGCGCCGGTGACGAAGTCCGCATCGGCTACGCGCACGCCGTATTCGAACCGCACCCCGCGATCCAGCAGCCACTTCACCATCGGGCGCACGATGGTGTCGTACTGGTTGAATTCGGTGCGCCGCACGCCACCCAGCGTGTGGATGCGCGGCAGCTCCTGCAGGAAGCGCAGCATGTAGCGCTTCAGCTCGACGGCGCTGTGCCAGTTCTGGAACGCGAATGTCGTGCGCCACATGGCCCAGAAATGGGTGTCGAGAAAGTGCGTGGAAAAGCATTCCTCGATGCGCCGGGTTCCCAGCACGCGCTCCGGTGTGGCCAGCAGGCGCATCAGTTCCGCCCGGTCCTGGAAATTGAAGCCCAGGTCGTTGGCGTCGAGGATGCGGCGATTCCGGTCGATCAGCCGGGCGTGCGCGTCGGAGCGCCAAAGCGCATTGAAAGCCTGTATCTCGTCGCGTACCGTGCGGTTCGGCGAGCGGGACGAGGGAATGCTCTGCAGCACGTTCCACAGACATGTGTAGGTCTCGTCGGTGAACATGCGCCCGCCGCGTGTCACGTAGCCCTGGATGGCATTGCCACTGCCATCGAGCGCGCCGCCCGGCGTCGGTGCTTCCTCGAGGATGCGGATGCGCGATCCGGGCATGCCGGCGTCGCGGATCAGAAGCACGGCTGCGGAAAGGGCGCCGATGCCGCTGCCGACGATGCAGGCCTGTTGGAACGAAGTCATGTTGTGGTGCCTTTTTTCTAGCGGGTGAGTGAAGCGGTGCACGGAGGTATGAGGCCGTGACATGAAGCCGTAGGCTAGGCACGCATGGCCGGCTCGGTCTTGCGCCGGATCAAGCTTTGGCGCTGTCGGGTTCGGGCTCTAGAGCGGTTGATGCAGCGCAAGGCCGCGCAGGACGAAGGGGCCTAAGGTCGCCCCCATCACGTCCCGCCAGCCCAAGGAGATCCTTCATGCAGACCCCGAAATCCATCCTGCTCCACCTCGACGGTTCCCCCCGCACGGCGGAGCGCATCAAGCTGGCGCGCCAGCTCGCCGAGACTTTCGATGCCGAAGTGACCGCCCGGCCGTGCACTCTGTCCGCACTCATGCGCTACCCGTACGCCATCGAGGCCGCGGCGGAAGCGGTCGCGATCATGCAGGAGATCGACAAGGATGCACGCGACAAGATGCACGCTACCTTCATGACGCACGGCGCGGGCTCACAGCGCCTGCACTGGGCCGAACCGGAGAGCGACGGCCCGTGGGGATTCGCGCGGCGCGCGCTCTATGCCGACCTGCTCATCCTCGGCCAGCGTGACCGGAACGACCCGATGGACAGCGAACTGCCCGGCGATTTCCTGCCGAGCGTGCTGGTGCAAAGCGGCCGGCCGGCGCTGATGCTGCCCTACACGGGCCCGATCGGCCCCATCGGCCACAACGTGCTGGTGGCATGGAAGGAAACGCGCGAGTCCGCGCGGGCCGTGACTGCCGCGCTGCCGTGGCTGCGCAAGGCGGCGCGAGTGCATGCCGTTGCCTACGGCGAGGACGCGGAAGCGTCCCTGCAGAGATTGCAGGACTACCTGCGGATGCAGGGCATCCAGAACCTTGCCCTGCATTCCGGTGGGGAGAAGGACGACGACGTCGGCAACAAGCTGCTGTCCTTCGCCGCCGACCTGAGTTCCGACCTGCTCGTGATGGGCTGCTATGGACACAGCCGGGCGCGCGAATGGGTGATGGGTGGCGCCACGCTGTCCATGCTCCAGTGGATGACGCTGCCCGTGTTGATGTCGCACTGAGGCACCCCGTGCGCATCGATTTCCTCGGCGGCACGGGTACCGTCACCGGCTCGAAGTACCTGCTGACCCACAACGACAAGCGGCTGCTGGTCGATTGCGGACTCTTCCAGGGGTTGAAGCAATTGCGCCTGCGCAACTGGGATGCATTGCCGGTCGATCCATCCACCATCGATGCCGTGCTGCTGACCCACGCGCACATGGACCACAGCGGATTCGTGCCGCGCCTTGTCCAGCTTGGGTTCAAGGGCAAGGCGTATTGCACGTCGGCCACCCGCGAACTCTGCGACCTGCTGCTGCCCGACTCCGGCCGCCTGCAGGAAGAGGATGCCGACTTCGCCAACCGCCACGGGCACTCGAAGCACAAGCCCGCGCTGCCGCTGTACACCGAGCAGGATGCGCGGGTCGCCCTCAAGCGTTTCGAGGCCATCCCGTTCGGCCAGGAGTGCTCGCCGTGGCCGGGCTGGTCGTGGCAGTTGCGCAGGGCGGGCCACATACTCGGCGCCGGCAGCCTGCGTGTGGGCTGGGACGGCGGGAGCATCCTGTTCTCGGGCGACCTGGGGCGCGGCGACGACCTGCTGATGCGTCCGCCCGAAAGCGCCGAACCAGCGGACTACGTGGTGGTGGAGTCGACCTACGGCAACCGAAAGCATCCGGCGACGGATACGCTGGTCGAACTGGCGGGCGTGATCAACCGCACGGCCGCGCGCGGCGGCATCGTGCTCATTCCAGCCTTCGCCATTGGGCGCGCACAGACGCTGCTGCATTGCATCCAGCTGCTCAAGCAGGCGCGGCGCATTCCCGAAATGCCGGTGTACCTGAACAGCCCGATGGCGGCGGACGCCACGCGCATCTATCGCAAGCACATGGACGAGCACCGGTTGAACGCCGAACAGTGCGCCGCGATGCAAGGGAAGACCATCATCGTCAACACGATCGAGGAATCGCGACGGCTGAACTTCCTGGACTTTCCGTCGATCATTGTGTCGGCCAGCGGCATGGCAACCGGCGGGCGGGTGCTGCACCATCTGAAGGCCTATGCGCCCGATGCCCGGAACACCATCCTGTTTGCGGGCTTCCAGGCGGCGGGCACGCGCGGTGCGGCCATGGTGGCTGGCGCCGATGCGGTCAAGATCCACGGCGCCTACGTGCCGGTGCGAGCGGAAGTTGCAAACCTGGAGACACTGTCGGCCCATGCCGACCGCGATGAACTGCTCGCCTGGCTCGATGCCCAGCAGGCACCTCGCAGGGTGTTTGTGACCCACGGGGAGCCTGCGGCAGCCGATGCCTTGCGACTGGCCATCGAGGAGCGCCACGGCTGGCCGTGCACCGTGCCCGACTACCGCGAGTCGCGCGAGCTCTGAAGCCCGGCGCGCTTGTGGCTTCTCCATTTGTCTCAGCCGCCGGGACGGTGGCCTGCGGGCAAGACTGCGCCTGGACAACGCTCTCGCGCTTGATGCGGATCAAGTCTGGTCCCGGTTCAGCACACGGTCTCAGGGGACAAGCACTGCCGCGCCCTCGATGCGACCTGCGCGCAGGTCGTCCAGCGCCTCGTTGGCCTGTGCGAGCGGATAGGTCCTGACGTGCACCTGCATGGGGTGCTCCTGCGCAAAATCCAGGAACTCCCTGGCATCGGCGCGCGTGAGGTTCGCCACCGAGATCACGCTGCGCTCTTCCCACAGCAGCCGATACGGAAAGGCCGGAATGTCGCTCATGTGGATGCCGCCGCACACCACCCGGCCGCCCTTGCGCAGGACGCACAACGCGGCGGGCACCAGGTCGCCGGCGGGCGCGAAGACGATGGCCGCATCCAGCGATTCGGGCGGCCGCTCGTTCGAGCCTCCAGCCCACTCGGCGCCCAGTCGGCGTGCGAAGTCCTGCGTCTTCAGGTCCCCCGGGCGAGTGAATGCGAAGACCTCGCGCCCCTGTGCGATGGCGGCTTGCGCCACCAGGTGCGCCGCGGCGCCGAAACCGAAGATGCCCAGACGATGCGAGTTTTCGCCAGCCGCCTTCAGGCTGCGCCAGCCGATCAGGCCCGCACAGAGCAGGGGGGCGATGTGCACGGCGTCGGTCTCGGGCATGCCCAGCGGCAGGCAGAAGGCCGCCTCGGCGATCACGTGGCTCGCGAAGCCGCCGTCGCGGTGGTAGCCGGTGAAGCGTGGTGCGTCGCAGAGGTTCTCGTGGCCGTCCTCACAAAACGAGCAGCAGCCGCAGCTGTGACCCAGCCACGGCACGCCCACGCGGTCGCCCAGCCTGTACCCAGTTTCCCCGGAGCCGATTGCTTCCACCACGCCCACAATCTCGTGCCCCGGCACGATCGGCAGCACGGGCAGCGGTAGTTCACCGTCGACGACGTGCAAGTCGGTGCGGCAAACGGCGCAGGCCAGCACGCGCAGGCGCAACTCGCCCGGGCCGGGTTCCGGGATGTTGCGCCGCTCCATCTCCAGCGGCAGCAGCGCGGCGTTCAGCATCATGGCGCGCATGGTCGGCGTGCCGCTAGGGAAGGGGTCGCGGGCGATTTGCATCGCAGAGGTCGTATGCATGGCAGGACTCGCTGACGAGTGCGACGCGCATGCTCAGGCGTCCACGAGCAGGTCGTTGACCACCACGGAGACGCCGGGTGTGGCCCACGCAGCGCCTTGCACCGCGTCGCGCTCGGTCCACGAGTGGACGGTGCCGCGCAGCGTGACGTGCGAGCCATCGACCAGGATGGAGAGCTTGTGGGCTTCGCGGTCGGCCTGACGCGAGAGCGCGTCGTGAATCTTCTTCTCGACGTCGGCGGCACTCACCTTGGGCTTGACCTTCACGAGGTTCGACACGCCGGTCACGCCCATCAGGTTGCGCACGGCGATCTCGGCGGCGCTGCGCTGGTATTCCCACTCGACTTCACCGGTGAGCGAAAGCCAGCCTTTCTCCACCATGGGGCGGATCTTGTCGTCGGGCACGAGCACGTTCCATTCGAGCGCACGTTCGGCTGCCAGCGCGATGTCGGCATCGGTGCGCTGGTTGTCGAAGGGCAGCTTCACCGTCAGTTCGACAGCCAGTGCCTTGACGCCATGCACGCGCTGCGCGGCGCGCTCGACGGCGTACTTCTCGGCGTAGCTGGCCAGGTGGCCTGTGAGGGTGACCACGCCGTCCTTGACGATCACCCCGATGTCGGAGGTCTTGACGTCTGGCGCCCAGTTCAACTCGGCCTGGATGTCGTCGCGCAGTTGGGTATCGGTCTTCATGGGAGATTCCTTGCAGTGGATGAACGGAGGAGAGAAGCGGTCGGCGCCCAAAAGCGGGGGCAACCGTGGAATCCACTGTAGGAAGCGCGCGGACGGCCCGTATTGCGCTGGATCAAGGAGCGCGCGGAGTGTGCCCGGCGGCTCAGGCGATGGCGTCCAGCAGCAGGGCCTGAAGCACGAAGCGCCGGTTGTCCGCTAGAGGTGTCTTGTCGCCCAGCAGCTCGGCGAGCTGGTCGGCCGGATGGGCCTTCGTGGCGGCTCCATCGAAGACCGGTATGCCGGCGTGCTGGCCGATGCGCTGCACCAGCACGGGGTCGAGGCCCTGGCATTCCACTGCGTCGTAGAGACGGCCGAGCATGCGGGCCGTGTGTTGCACTTGCTGCGGTGCGCTCGCGAGCGACAGGCCCGGGCGCATGACGGCCACGTGCGCCCCCAGCTCCTCGGCGGCGCTGCGGAACAGCGCCTGCGACTCATCGGGCGCCGTTTCGCACAGCAGTCCCAGGTTCTTGCCGCGCAGCAGCCTAGGCGTGTTCCCGTCCAGCGCGGCGCGCTGAAGCAACCGCGCGCGGCACAGCAGACTCGTCACCTCCAGCGGCGAGAGCGATGACGGCGCAGCTTCGAGAGCGCAGGCCTGATTGGCAAGGGGCATGGGAATGGTCATATGTGACCTGCCAAGACTAAGTGCGCCGGGCCCTCCGGGGTTTGATGCAAGTCAAGGTGCGGGGCGGGCACGTTCGACTTGCTACGCGCCGCATGTCCTTGATACACGCCGGACACATTGCATTCACCGAGCGTTACCCATCGATTCCGGCCGTTGTCATTGCATTGCCGCGGGCTTCCTAGCATCCATCCATCGACACGCGACAGACAACCAAGGAGTCCCAGATGCTCAATACCGCCACCCCCTCGATGACCGCCGCGGTCGCGCCCAGCATCGGCCGGGAGTGCCCGGGACAGCACAGCACGGCAGACACACTGAAACTTCTCTGCGAGCAGCTCAAGCCGCAGCGCCGTGTCGTGCACACGGGCGACACGATCTACCAGGCGGGCGAGCGCTTCGGCAACCTCTACATCCTGAATTCGGGCTTCTTCAAGATCGTGAATCTTTCGGCCGACGGGCGCGAGCAGGTGGTGGGCCTCAAGTTCCGAGGCGACTGGCTCGGCTTCGACGGCATTTCCAGCGGGCGCTACTCGTGCGATGCGGTGGCCATGGACACCGGCGAGATCTGGGTCGTGTCGTATGAGGCCCTGCTGGCCGCTTGCGCCACGCAGCCCGCTTTGCTGCAGGTGCTGCATGCCGCCATGAGCCGCGAGATCGCGCACGACCGGGACTCCCTGATGTCCGTCTGCACGCTGCCCGCCGATGCCCGCGTGGCCGACTTCCTGCGCTACTGGGCCGAGACGCTGGCCGAGCGCGGCATGCGCACCGACGAGATCACGCTGCGCATGACGCGCGCCGAGATCGGCAACTACCTGGGCATGACGCTGGAGAGCGTGAGCCGCGCGCTGTCGCGGCTGGCGCGCGACAAAGTCATCGGGTTCGCAACGAAGGGGCGTCGCGACGTGCAGATTCCCGATGTGGGTGCACTGTCGGCCTTCGTGCAGCGCTGCCTGGCGCCGGCGCCTGCAATGCTCCAGTAAGGATCGCCGCAAGCACGCCTTCAGGCACGGCCGGCCAGCAACTTTGCCATGGCCCTTGCAAGTTCGGAGCGCGTATAGGGCTTGCGCAACAGTTCCCAGCTCTGCGGCACTTCGCGGTCGGCATCCAGCAATTCCGACGAGAAGCCAGACATCAAGAGCACCGCCAGCTGCGGAAAGCGCTGCTGCACCTCTGTTGCGAGCCGCGTGCCGCGCATGCCGGCGCCCAAGGCGATGTCGCTCAGCAGCAGATCGAAGGGCCCGGCGCCTGCATCCAGTGCCGACAACGCCTGCTCGGCCGTGGCAGCGGTGAAGACTTCACAGCCCAGCGTGGTCAGGAAGGTGTGCACGACTTTGCGGACGTCTGCGTCGTCCTCGACCAGCATCACCCGCAGGCCGGGCGGAATTGTTTCGTCGGTGAGTTCATCCTCATCGATGGGCGTGGCCGCGGCTTCTTCCAGCTGCGGCAGATAGAGCGTCACGGTAGTGCCCTGTCCGACCTTGCTGTCGATCGAGACTGCGCCCCGGGACTGATTGACGAAGCCGTACACCGTGCTCAGGCCCAAGCCGGTGCCACGGCCGGCTTCCTTGGTGGTGAAGAAGGGCTCGAAGGCGCGCTCTTTCACCTCCTCGGACATACCCGTGCCGCTGTCAGCGATGGAAACCGCGACGAAGCGCGCGAAGGCATCGCCGTGTAGGTCGTTGCGCTGGCCGTGCAGGGCCGTCGGCAGCGCACCGCACACCTCGGTGCGAAAGCGCAGCGTGCCACCCTCGGGCATGGCGTCGCGCGCATTGATGGCGATGTTCAGCAGCGCGGATTCCAGCTGACCGGGGTCCGCCACCAGGGGCGGACAGCCCGGTGCGGTGTCGATTTCGATGCGGATGCGCTGGTCCAGCGTCCGACGCAGCATGTCGGCCAGCGAGTGCAGCAGCGCATGCGTGTCGACAGCGCTCGGCTGCAGCACCTGTCGGCGTGAAAACGCCAGCAGCTTGCCGGTGAGCTCGGCGCTGCGCCGCGAAGCGCGGATGGCGGCACCCAGAAGTTGCTGCGCATAGCTGTCCTGCGCCAGCGCAGGCAATTCTTCCAGCACCTGGAGGTTGCCCTGGATGACGGTGAGCAGGTTGTTGAAGTCGTGCGCGATGCCGCCTGTGAGTTGGCCGACGCTTTCCAGGCGCTGCGCGTGGTTGAGCGCCTCTTCGGTCTGCACGCGCTGCAAGCTGGTGGCGAGCAGGCTGGACAGCGACTCGAGAAAGCGCACTTCCTCGTCGCCGAAGCGCTTGGACTCCTTCGAGCGCACAGACAGCATGCCGATCACGCGGCCGCGATCGCTCAGCGGCACGGCCAGCGCGCTGACCAGGCCGGCATCGAGATAGCCCCGGGGCACGGCGAAGCGGTGCTCCAGACGGTAGTCGGGCACCACGACCGGCCGGCCGTGGGCCAACACGAAGCCGGGCGGCGTGTTGGGCCGGTTGGCGACGCGTGTTCCGATCTCCTCGCCGGCGACCAGGCCGACGCCGCTGGCCACCCGGAATTCGAGCCGGTTGCTGTCGAGCAGCCACACCATCGCGACCTCGACCTGCAAGGCCGTTGCGATGATCTTCGGCACGTGCTCGAGCACTACCTGCAGGTCGCGAGTGTCCACGGCGAGGCGACCCAACTGGGCCAGGTGCTCGCTGTAGCGGGCGCGTTGCAGCGCCTGCTTCACGCGCGGGTAGGCACCGATGTCGCGGATGGCGGCCACCACGAAGGGCAGGCCATGGCTCTGCAGCGGGCTCAGCGCGATCTCGACCATGACCTCGCTGCCGTCCTTGCGCTTGGCCACCAGCTCCATGTGCGTGCCCATGGGGCGAGGGCGGGGCGCGCGGCCATAGGCTTCGCGGTACGAGGCGTGGCGCGGGCGGATGCTGTCGGGCACCAGCACGTCGACGTTCAGGCCCACCAGCTCGTCCACCGCGTAGCCCAGCAGTGCAGCCGCCGAAGGGTTGGCGAGCAGGATGCTGCCCGACTGGTCCACCAGCAGCAGCGAATCGGGGTAGGCGACGAAGAGCGAACGGAACACGCTGCCTTCGTCGAAATCCGAGAGCGAGCCGGGGGCGGTCGCATCGGGCAGGAAGGGCGGGTTGTTCGCAGCGTCAACCATGGGAAACCGGTGGCACCAGGATGTAGCCCGCGCCTCTCACCGATTTGATGAGCTGCGGATCGTCTGCGTCCGCCTCGATCTTCTTGCGCAACCTGCCGACCTGCACGTCGATCGTGCGGTCGAAGGGGGCGGCTTCGCGTCCACGCGTCTGCTCGAGCAGGAAATCGCGCGACAGCACGCGGCCCGGGTGACGGGCAAAGGCCTGCAACAGGTCGAACTCGCCACCGGTCAACGGCACTTCCCCGCCTTGTGGGTTTCTGAGGTTGCGCGCGGCGGTGTCGAGTTGCCAGCCCGCGAAGTGCAGCTTGTCCGGGGAGGCCGTGGCGGCCGCGGGCGTCTCCGGCATCAGCCGGCGCAGCACGGCCTTCACACGCGCCACCAGTTCGCGCAGGTCGAAGGGCTTGGTCACGTAGTCGTCGGCACCCACTTCGAGGCCCACCACCTTGTCGACCGCATCACCCCGGCCGGTGACGATGACGAGGCCGCAACGCCAGTTCTCGCGAATGCGGCGCGCGATGGAAAAGCCGTCTTCGCCGGGCAGGCCGAGATCGAGCAGTACGAGGTCGGCGGGATCGGCGTCCATCAGCGTCATGAGGCTGCGACCGTTGTGGACTTGGGTGACACGAAACCCGTGGCCCTGCAGGTAGTTGGCCAGCAGCAGCGTGATATCGACTTCGTCATCGAGGACGGCAATGTGGGGTGCGGGTTTCATGCGCTGGCAAGGGAATAGAGCACGAATTTCTTGGGCATTCTGAATCGATATGAGCGTAGCACGCAAGCGCTTGCTGGGTCCGCAAGCACCGCTGTCGGCTATCGCGTCCAGCGCCAGTTCTCGATCTCGGGCATGTCCCGGCCGTGGCGCGTGATGTAGGCCCGGTGCTCCAAGAGCCTGTCGCGCAGTTGCTGCTGCACGTGGCCCGCGCTGTCGCACAGCCTCGGCACGCGCGCGATGGCATCGGCGGCGAGATGGAAGCGGTCGAGCCGGTTGAGCACCGTCATGTCGAAGGGCGTGGTGGTCGTGCCTTCCTCGCAGTAGCCGTGGACGTGGAAGCCGGGATGGTTGCGCCGCTTGTAGATCAACCGGTGGATCAGTGCCGGGTAGCCGTGGAACGCGAAGATCACGGGCCTGTCCATGGTGAAGATGGCGTCGAAGTCCTCGTCTGAGATGCCGTGGGGATGCGCCGCGGGCGATTGCAGCGCCATCAGGTCAACCACGTTCACTACCCGCACCTTCAGATCCGGCACCTTTTCGCGCAGCAGGTCGACAGCCGCCATCGTCTCGAGCGTGGGCACGTCGCCGGCGCATGCCATCACCACGTCAGGCGCGCCGCCTTCATCGTTGCTCGCCCATTCCCAGATGCCGAGGCCCGCGGTGCAATGGCGCGTTGCAGCTTCGATGTCCAGCCATTGGGGCGCGGGCTGCTTGCCGGCCACGATGACGTTTACATAGTTGCGGCTGCGCAGGCAATGGTCGGTCACTGAGAGCAGGGTGTTGGCGTCCGGCGGCAGGTACACGCGCACGACCTCAGCCTTCTTGTTGACCACGTGATCGAGAAAGCCGGGATCCTGGTGGCTGAAGCCGTTGTGGTCCTGTCGCCAGACGTGGCTCGTGAGCAGGTAGTTCAATGACGCGATCGGTCGCCGCCAACCGATACCGCGCGACACCTTGAGCCACTTGGCGTGCTGGTTGAACATGGAGTCGACGATATGGATGAAGGCCTCGTAGCAAGAGAAGAAGCCGTGCCGCCCCGTCAGCAGGTAGCCTTCGAGCCAGCCCTGGCAGAGGTGTTCGCTCAGCACCTCCATCACGCGGCCGTTGGGCGAGAGGTGGTCGTCGCCCGGCCATATCTGGGCGGTCGTGGTCCGCCCGGTCACCTCGAACAGTGCTCCGAGCCGGTTCGATGCGGTTTCGTCCGGCCCCACCACCCGGAAGTTGCGCTGGTGCTCATTTGCCCGCATGACCTCGCGCAGGAAGTTGCCCGCGACGCGCGTGGCCTCGGCATCGATCGAGCCCGGAGTCGCCATCGGCACGGCATGCGTGCGGAAGGGCGGTATCGCCAGGTCCTTCAGCAGCAGCCCGCCGTTGGCATGCGGATTGGCGCTCATGCGGCGCCGGCCCGTAGGAGCGAGTGCGGCGATCTCGGGGCGCAGGGCGCCGCGCGCATCGAACAGTTCCTCGGGCCGGTAGCTGCGCAGCCATTGTTCAAGCAGCTCGACGTGCCCCGGCCTGGCGGCAAAATCGGTGAGCGGCACCTGGTGCGCGCGGAAGGTGCCTTCGACCTGCACGCCGTCCACGTGGCGCGGCCCGGTCCAGCCCTTGGGAGAACGCAGCACGATCATGGGCCAGCGCGGCCGCGTGCGAAAGCCGTCCTTGCGGGCGTTCGTCTGGATGGCGCGGATGCTGTCCAGCGCCGTGTCGAGCACGGCCGCCATCTGCCTGTGCATCTCGGCGGGCTGCTCGCCCACGACAAAGTACGGTTCGTGGCCGTAGCCGCGCAGTAGTTGCGTCAGTTCTTCCTCGCCAATGCGGGAGAGCACCGTGGGGCCGGCGATCTTGTAGCCGTTCAGATGCAGGATCGGCAGCACTGCGCCGTCGCGTTCCGGATTCAGGAACTTGTTGGAATGCCAGCTTGCCGCCAGCGCCCCCGTCTCGGCCTCGCCGTCGCCGATCACACAGCAGGCCAGCAGCGAGGGGTTGTCGAACACAGCGCCATAGGCATGCAATAGCGAGTAGCCCAGTTCGCCGCCCTCGTGGATGGAGCCGGGCGTCTCCGGCGCCACGTGGCTCGGAATGCCGCCGGGGAACGAGAACTGCGTAAACAGGCGTCGCATGCCGTCGGCGTCCTGCCCGATGGCCGGGTATACCTCGCTGTAGGTGCCTTCGAGCCAGGTGTTGGCGATCACGCCCGGTCCGCCGTGGCCCGGGCCCGCGATGAAGATCGCGTCGAGATCCCGCGCGTTGATGGCGCGGTTCATGTGCGCATAGATGAAGTTCAAGCCCGGCGTCGTGCCCCAGTGCCCGAGCAGGCGCGGCTTGATATGCGCCAGCGCGAGCTTCTCGCGCAGCAGCGGGTTGTCCATCAGGTAGATCTGGCCCGCCGAGAGGTAGTTGGCAGCGCGCCACCACGCGTCAAGCAGCGTGAAGTCGTCCGGATTTGCCGTGGCAGGGGAGGAAGCCATGTCGAACTGCTTTCTGGGTAGGGACGCGCCAGTATGGGCGTGCGAGCGCCCACCGGGTTGATGTCGCTCAAGGCGATAACAACCGATACAGGGCGCGCGGTCTTGTGTTGCCTTGATCCCGCGCAAGCCGGGCGGGGCGGCGCCGCGTCAGCATTCGTGTGAGCGCCCTTCGGGCGAGAGGACACACCATGAGCACCGACTTCACTTTTCCGCTGGCGCTGTGCAAGGCGCAATGCAGCATCTGGCTGCACTCGCTCGAGATGTTCGAGACGATCGGATCGCGCCTGCTGCAGGACGGCATTGCGCTGACCCGCGCGGAGGCTGATGCCGTCACGCGCGCCGAGGACTGGCACGCGCTGGCCATGGCGCCGATGCGCGCGTTGCAGTGCCCGGATACGGACGGGGTTGCCTGCGCTTCGCCGGTGGTCGAAACGCCACCATCCCGGCGAACCGCGGTGAGCGATGCGTTGCGCACCCTCCACGTCGCGCTGGCCAGGACACCCTCCGTACGCCAGCGGCATGCCGGTCGCAAGGCCACCGCGACGCGAGGCCGAGCGTGACGCTCTCGACCATCTCCGTGCACCTCGACCACACCGAGCGGTGCGAGGCTCGTACCCTGCTTGCGGCGAGGATCGCAAGACTGCATCGCAGCCACCTCATGGGCATCGTGCCGACCGGGTGCACCCCGGCGCCTTCACGTCCTTGCTCGGAAGAGCCGGCCGGCAGTGCCCTCGTCGAGGCCTCCCTGTACCTGCGTAGGCGGGCCGAAACCGTTGCGCACGTGTTTCGTAGTCGGCTGAGGCCCACCCCGTTGTCCTGCGATGCGCGGCTGGTGGACGGCGAGCCTGTACAGGCTGTCGTCCATCTCGCCAGGGCCAGCGACCTGGTCGTGGTGGGGCAGGCGGACGAGGCCGCGGCCGTGGGCAGCGCGGAGCGTCGGCTGCCCGAGGAAGTCATGCTGAACGCGGGCCGGCCCGTTCTCATCGTTCCGAGCACGGGCTGCGTCAAGGAAGGCCTGGACAGGATCCTGGTGGCCTGGGACGGGAGCAGGGAGGCGTCGATATCGCTGCGCGGTGCGATGCCACTGCTGCGCAAGGCAGCTCACGTCACGCTGGTATCTCTCCTTCGGGACGGTGACGCGAATCCGGCGGATGCGCTGAACCCGGTGGAGATGAGCGGCTGGCTGCTGCGGCACGGCGTCCAGGCCAACGTCGAGCGCCTGACCACATCGCTGCGCTTTGCCGACGTCCTGCTGGATCGCGCCGAGGCGTTGGGCTGCGAATTGCTCGTGATGGGGGGGTATGGCCATGCCCGCGTGCGGGAGCAGTTGCTGGGCGGCGTGACGCGCGACATGCTGATGCAGGCCGGAATTCCCCTGTTGATGGCGCACTGACGCGCGCGGCTACAGCAGCCCCCGGTCGATGGCCGCGATCACCGCGCGATCTCCGCTGCAGGCCGGACGGTAAGCCCGTTCAGCAGCGTCGTCATGCCCACGGTGCGGCGTGCGGCGCGTTCCGCGGCTGCCCGCTGGGCCTCGTCGGCCACCCTGCCAACCAGGGTCACCACGCCATTGGTCACGCGCACGTCGACATCGCAGGCGTTGACGGCCGGATCCCAGTTGAGCTGGGCGAAGACATCGTGTCTGAGTTGAATGTCCGGGTTCATGGCAATCCTTTCTTGAAGATCAGGGCAGGGCGGGTGTCCTTTTTTCTCGGAGCCGGCCGGGCAGGCGAATTCTCCCGCCGCGCGGTGATGCCGGTCTTGCGCCACATCAACATCGTTCCAACTCGCTGGCGGCTTGATGCGTGCCGAACCGGTGCGCCATGGCGCGTGGAGACTTCCGGTCATCTGCATGTATTGCGCGACGGTTCCCCGATTCCCGTGCTGCTGGTGCATGCCTCGCATGCAGAGGAAGCCGACCTCGCGCCGGCAGAAGCCTCTGTCGCAACCGCCGCCTGAATCACGGCGGGCCGCATGGCCCGCACGCCTGTGGAAGACCGTCAAACCTCGCCTGACCGTCGGGCTCATGCTGGCGGCGGCGCTGGCTGCTGGCCTCTTCGTTCGGCTGGCGCGACGAAGACATCGTTGAGGTTGCGCGCAACCTCAACGGGCGCTTCTACGGGTTCACGCCGACAAAGGCGGTGGGCTTGCTGAAGTCTTCAGCTCCAACACCATCCGCCGCAGGCCCGATGCGGGCGGCTCAGCCGGATCGGCCTTGAAGCCCATCGCAGCCGAAAGCTTCAGCATGCGGATGTTCTCGCGCAGCACGAGGCCGACCAGCCGCTCGATGCCTCGGCGGCGCGCATGCTCGATCAAGCATTCGAACAGCATGGCGCCCAGCCCTCGGCCTTTGAGGTCGGAGCGCACGATGATCGCGAACTCGGCCTCCACATTGTCGGGGTCGCTCACCGTGCGGGCCACGCCCAGTGTCTCAGCGCCGCCCTGTGCGTCGGTGGCCTCGGCAATAAAGGCCATTTCGCGGTCGTAGTCGATCTGAGTCAGGCGCGCGAGCTCGCTGCGCGGCAGTCCCTTGCGGGTGGTGAAGAAACGCATGCGGATGTCTTCCGCATCCAGCGACTCGAGAAAGCGCCGGTGCTGCGCCTCGTCCTCGGGCCGGATCGGCCTGACCACGATCGCACGACCATTCCAGGTCTGCGCGCGCACCCACTGCGCGGGGTAAGGCAGGATGGCGAAGCGCTCCGCGCCGCTCACCGGCGTGGGCGAAAGCCGCACGCGCGCGTCGAGCGCCAGCGCGCCGTCCTCGTCGACCCAGAGCGGGTTGATGTCCAGCTCGGCCAGCTGCGGCAGATCGGCCAGCATCTGCGACACCGCGATGAGCACGTCGTACAGCGCATCGAGCCGGGCCGGCGGATGGTCGCGAAAGCCCGCAAGAAGACGTGCCACGCGCGTGCGCGACACCAGTTCGTGCGCGAGCGCGCGGTTCAGGGGCGGCAGCGCGATGGCCGTGTCGTCGACCACCTCGACCGCCGTGCCCCCTTGGCCGCAGAGGATCACGGGGCCGAAAACTCTGTCTATGCTCGCGCCGACGATGACTTCCTGCGCATGTGGTCGGTGCACTGTCCGTTGCACGGTGAAGCCATCGATCCGCGCCAGCGGCCTGGCGGTTCGCACCGTGTCGAGCATCTCGCAGGCGGCTTTGCCCAGGGCAGCTTCATCGCACAACCCGAGCCGCACGCCGCCCACGTCCGACTTGTGGGTGATGTCGCGCGAGAGGATCTTGAGCGCCACCGGGTAGCCCAGCCCGCGAGCCGCCTCGACGGCCGCCTCGGCGGTCGCTGCCACTGCCAACGTGGGCACCGTTTCGATTCCGTAGGCTTGCAGCAGCGCCTTTGCCTCCTGCTCGCCCAGCCACTCGCGCCCCTCGGCCATGGCGGCGGCGAGCGTTGCCCGCACCGATGCGCCGTCCGGCGCGGCGTTGCGGCTGGCGCTCGGCGTTTCCATCAGGGTCTGCTGGTTGCGCCGGTAGGTCTGCAGCATCGCGAAGGCGTGCACCGCCTCTTCCGGTGTGGCGTAGTCGGCCACGCCCGCGTCCTCGAAGAGCTTGCGCGCCTGCGCCACCGCGTTGTCGCCGAGCCAGGTGCTCATCACGCGCGAAGCGTGGCTGCGCACCAGCGGCAGGCAGGCGCGCGCAATGTCCTCGCTGCGCACAATGGCCGTCGGCGCATGCATGAAGAGCACCGCGCCGGCCGATTCATCAGCCAGCAGGGCTGAGAGTGTTTGGGCATAACGCTCGACCGGTGCGTCTCCGATGATGTCGATCGGGTTGACATGTGACCAGTTCGCGGGCAGCACCGCGTCGAGACGGGCCAGCAAGTTCGTACTCGGGTCGGCGAGCGTGACTCCTTCACGCGCGGCGGCATCGGCGGCCATCACGCCGGCGCCGCCGCCGTTGGTCATGACCGTGAGCGTGCTGTGCCGGTTGCCGCGAAAGCGCGACAACGTTTCCGCGGCGATGAAAAGCTCCTGCAAGGTATCGACGCGCAGCATGCCGGCTCGCCGGATGGCGGCGTCGTAGACGGTGTCGGAACCCGCCAGCGCGCCCGTGTGCGAGGCCGCGGCCTTCATGCCGTTGCCCGCGCGTCCGGCCTTCACCACGATCACCGGCTTGTTGCGCGCGGCCGCCCGTGCGGCCGACATGAACTTGCGCGGCGATTCGATCGCCTCCACGTACAGCAGGATCGACCGCGTGCGCGCATCGCTGGCCAGGTGGTCGAGCAGGTCGCCGAAGTCGACGTCGCAATGGTCGCCCAGCGAGATCAGGTGAGACAGGCCGACGCCGCGGCTACGCGTCCAGTCGAGCACGGCCGTGACCAGTGCACCCGACTGCGAGACAAAGGCCACGTCGCCCGCCAGCGCATCGGTGTGCGCGAAGCTCGCGTTCAGGCCAATGTGGGGACTGAGCAGCCCAAGGCAGTTGGGGCCGAGCAGCCGCAGCGTGAAGGGGCGCGCCGCCTCCAGCGCGGCCTGTTTCTGCTGCGCGCTCAACCCTGCCGTGACGATCACCACCGCGCGGGTGCCGAGCGCGCCGAGTTCCGCGATCAATGGCACCACAGTGGCCGGCGGCGTGCAGATCAACGCCAGGTCGGGCGCGGCGGGAAGATGCACCGCGCTGGAGAAGATGGGCACGCCATCGAGCGAGCCGTGCTTCGGGTTCACGCCGTACACCGGCCCCGCGAAGCTGCCGGCGCGCAGGTTGCGCCAGACCGTGGCGCCGACGCTGCCTGGTCGATTGGAAGCGCCGAACACGGCTACGGAGGCCGGCGACAGCAGGCGGTCGAGGTGGCGAATGCTCAAGGGAGGCTCCGAAGTGATCGTCCATGGTGCGACGCAGCGCCGGCCTTGGGCTTGATGCACGTCAACCCGAGGGCGCGCAGACCGGACGGACCCTGCACAAGGCGCGGATTGTGGGCGCAGCGGCAAGACCCGACGGGTGATCTCGCAGGTGGGCGATGGGAGTCAGGCGTGTTGACCTGCATCAAAGCCCGGAGCCAGTGCAGTCCGCAAAATCGTCCGCACTATTCACGAGGTACGAATGCAATCCCTGCTTTATTCCGGCGCTCTCGATCTTTCCTGGTGGGGCGTGGTGCTGGCCGCGCTGGCGCTCACGCACGTCACCATCGCTTCGGTCACCATCTTCCTGCACCGCCACCAGGCGCATCGCGCTCTCGACCTGCATCCGGCGGCGAGCCATTTCTTCCGCTTCTGGTTGTGGCTGACCACCGGCATGGTGACGAAAGAGTGGGCCGCGGTGCACCGCAAGCACCACGCCAAGTGTGAAACACCTGAAGACCCGCACAGTCCGCAGGTGTACGGGCTCAACAGGGTGCTGTGGGGCGGTGTGTTCCTCTACGTGCGCGAAGCGGGGCATGCGGAAACGCTCGAGCGCTACGGCCACGGCACGCCCGACGACTGGCTGGAGCGCAATCTCTATTCGAAGCACAAGATCCTCGGCATCGTGCTGATGGGCATCGTGGACATGGCACTCTTCGGCGTGGTGCCGGGCGGCCTGGTCTTGCTCACGCAGATTGCGTGGATCCCGTTCTGGGCGGCCGGCGTGGTCAACGGCATCGGCCACTACTGGGGCTACCGCAACTGGCCCGCCCGTGACGCCAGCACGAACATTTCGCCGATCGGCATCCTGATCGGCGGGGAGGAGCTGCACAACAACCACCACGCCTTTCCCAGCTCGGCCAAGCTCTCGAGCAAGTGGTTCGAGTTTGACATTGGCTGGCTCTACATCCGCACGTTGCAGGCCCTGGGGCTGGCGACGGTGAAGCACGTGGCACCCACGCCGCGCCTTGTTGCGCCCAAGGCAAATGTCGATCTCGCCACGGTGCAGGCAGTCATCCGCTGCCACTACGACGTGCTGTCGAACTACACGCGCTCGCTGAAGAAGGCCTGCGCAGTGGAGCTCGATCGACTGCGCCGCATGTCGCCTGAAGCCGCGCGTGCCCTCAAGGCGGTGAAGCCATTGCTGGGCAAGGACCAGGGCCTGCTCGGCCCGTCGCGTTACCAGCAGGTGATGCAGGCATTGAACACATCGCAAGCGCTGGCTACGATGTACTCGATGCGTGGGGAACTGACCGCCTTGTGGAGCCGTTCCACGACCACCGGCGAGCAGCTCGCCCGGCAATTGCAGGACTGGTGCCAGCGCGCCGAGGTGAGCGGCATCGCGCCGCTGGCGGATTTTTCGCGGCGCCTGCGTTCCTACGCCTGAACGGCCCTGCGCCCAGGAGATGCAAATGAAACTTGCGCCGGTGCTTTCCGCTTCGTGCGTTGCACTGGCGCTGGCCGCCTGCGGCAGCTTTCCCGGGCGCACACCAGCCGGCAGCATGCTCACCGGAACTCTCGCGGGTACGGCGCCCGGCAGCGTGGCGGCCAGGGCGATGGACGACAACGACCGCCGCCGCGCGGCGAGCGCACTTGAAACGCTGGCGAACGGCGAGTCCTCTGTCTGGCGCAATCGCGAGACGGGCGACAGCTTCGTGTTCACGCCCACGCGCAGCTTCGACCAGCGCGGCGCCCGGTGCCGCAACTTCAAGCTGGAAGTGTCGGTCGGCGGGCGGTCCGACAGCATCGGCGGCAGCGCGTGCCGGCAGGCCGATGGGGCCTGGCGCATCCCGGGCTGAGGCACGAGGACAGGGGACCGAGCCGTGGTCCGGCGATTCGATGTCTGCAATGGCGACGCCGACGGCCTCTGCGCCGTCGTGCAGTGGCGGTTGCACGAGCCCGGGCCGGCTGAACTCGTAACGGGGCTCAAGCGCGATATCGCGCTGCTCGGCCGTGTTCAGGGACAAGCCGGCGACGAAGTCAACGTGTTCGACATCTCGATGCAGCGCAATCGCGGTGACCTGCTGCGCCTGCTCGATGACGGCGCACGCGCGCGCTACTTCGACCATCAAGCCGCCGGCGATGTGCTGGTGCACCCTAACTTCGAGGTGCAGTTCGACGAGAAGAGTGCGGCCTGCACCAGTCTGCTGGAAAGGCGCTGGACGAAGTTTTGGCGGGCGCAGCCGCTCAGTGCGCCATCCAGACCGGGACCGTGGCCGATTCCAGCATCGCGCGGGTGGCGCCTCCGAGCACGAGTTCGCGCGCACGGCTATGGCCATAGCCGCCCATGACGATCAATCCGGCGCCGATCTTCCCCGCCAGCGACAGCAGCGCTTCGCCAGAGTGCCTGCTGTCTTCCAGGGCCCGGTGCTCCTGCACCTGCCCAATGCCGTGCAGGCGCAGGTAATCCCGCAGCCGGGACATCGGCGGCACGGGGTCTTCGCTGTCTGCAGAAGCCACCAGGTGGACCTCCTTCGCCGCCTGCAGCACGGGCAGGGCCGTGGTGAGTGCGTGGGCGGACTCGCGTGTCGGGCGCCAGGCGACCAGCACCTTCTCCGGCTTCGGGGACACCCTGCCGGCAAAGGGAACGATCAGCGCAGGCTTGCCGCTGCCGAGCATGACTGCCTCGACGAAGTCGCCGGGCACATCGAAGCCGGCCGCGTCCCGCGGATTGCGTTGCCCCAGAACCATGAGGTCGCAGGTGAGCGCGCGGCGGACGAAGCTCTCGATGACGGGTTCGCCGCGCAGTTCGCGCCAGTCGCTGCGGTTGGCGTGGTCTTGCAGAAGGCGCTCGAACACCGCTGCGGCATGGGCGCGGTGGTCGGGATCGATCTCTCCGGCCATCGGCATCGACGGAATCCCGCCCATCAACGGCAGCACCGCCAGCACGGACGGGGATACGGCGAATAGCGCGGTCAATGCCGACTCGTGCATGGCAGCGAGCCGGTGCGCAAGCCGCAGCCGTACTTCGGCGCGGTCCGTGCCGTCCAGGTGAACGAGGATTGAGCGCAGTGTGTTCATTTCAGGAACCATGCGCAGCGGACATGCGTTCGGTGTCCGCCAAGCCCGCTTCCAGCGGAATGCCAGTGGCCTGGAGCAGGGCGGTGCGCCCCGGTTCCGTGGTCCCGAACGGGATCCGGATGGTGATGTCGGTAATCGGGTAACGACGTGCCATGGATTCTTCTCCTGAATCTGCGGCCCGTGTCGGTACCGCGTCGCGCGATGCGGATGTATTTGGTGAATCAGGGGAACTCTAGATGTCTGCCGAGCCCGGCGTCTTGCGTTGGATCAAGGTGCCGGAAGGGCATGAAGCTTCTCACCCCCCGAGCCAGGCCGCTACGCAAGCGCAGGCCAGGCTCGCCGCCAGCGCGGCCGCCACGCGCAGCGCATAAGCCCTGCCGCCGGCAGCCAGCGCCACTGCGCAGCGTGTGAGCGTGTTGGCTCCGACCGCCACGAGCACGCCGCGGACGAACTGATCCGCGGACAAGGCGCCGGCCGCATGCAACGAGGCGAGCGAGGCCACGGGCGCGTGCGCGTCGACCAGCGCCGCGAGTGCGATGCCGACCTGCAGACCGGTGTCGCCGAAGTGTCGCTGCGCCGTGCCGACCAGGAGCGCAACGAGCGCCAGCGCCAGAGCGACGGCCAGTGCTTCGCGAGGGCGCAGCGCGCTGCGCGTGCTGGCGGGCGGCTCGATCGCCGCGGATGGTCGGGAAAACAGAAGCGGCAACAGGCCCGCGGCCGCAGCGCCTGCCGCGCCGGCAAGTGCCATCGGCAACAGCGCGAGCCCGGCCTGCGGCGACAACGCGGCGGTCATCGCCAGGGCCAGCACCCACGTGGCCACCGCCGACAAGGCCGCGGCGCCGGCCAGCAGGCCGGTGTGCAGCGGCTGATCGCGCGCACGGTTGCCGAACGAGGCCACGGTGGCCGTGCTCGACACGAACCCTGACGCAAAGCCCGCGCCCAGCAGGCCGCCGCGCACGCCAAGCCATCGCACCGCGGCCTGTCCCGCGGCCTGTATCGCCATGATCAGCAGCACCATGGAAGCCAGCGGCCGCGGATTGATGCCGCCGAGCATCTCGATGGGCCGGGAGGGGATGAGCGGTAGCGCGATGAGGGCGAGCGCTGCCAGCAGAACGCCGTCGTGGAGCTCCTGCTCGCCGAGCAGTTCCGTCGCAAACCGGTGAAGCCTGCGGCGCGCCGCCAGCAACAGCGCCAAGCCGGTTCCACAGGCCGCACCCAGCGAGGGCTCGATGACGCACAGCACGCCGATCAGGTACGTGGCGAACAGGGCGATCTCGGTGGTCATGCCCGGGTCTTGCGAGCGGCTCTTCCAGTGCGACACGGCTGCCAGGATGGCGACGAGCGCTCCCCCGATCGGAACGAGCGTCAGGACGGGCAGGATCTGCGCGATGGCCCCAGCCAGCGCCACGATGGCGAAGGTGCGCAATCCCGCGGCCGCGCGCCGGTCGCCGTCACCCTTGCGGCGCTCGCGCTCGACGCCGACGATGAGGCCGATGCCCAACGCCACGGCGAGCCCGACGATCGCAGTCGATGGGCTGGTGGTGTTCATGCCTTCAGTGTCGCCCCGGGCGGCGTCGCGTCAAGACTCCGCAGCCGCCGGGCCCTGCACGAGATCACGCGGGCTTGATCTTCCGCAAGCCGGGAACACCGGGTGGTGCCGAGGATGGTTCCGTCTCCGTTCCGCCGAACACCATGTCCAGAAAAATCCTCTTGCTGCAAGGCCACCCCGATGCGTCAGCCGTGCATTTCGGCCACTCGCTCGCCGAGGCCTACGCGCGAGCCGCGCGGGCCGCCGGCCATGAAGTCCGGATCATCCGGGTCGCGGACCTGGAATTTCCACTGCTGCGCAGCAAGGCGGCGTGGGACACCGAGGCCATGCCACCGATGTTGCAGCCAGCGCAGGATGCGATTCTGCGGGCCGAGCACATCGTGCTGTTCTTTCCCTTGTGGCTCGGCGGGATGCCGGCCATCACCAGGGGTTTTCTCGAGCAGGTGCTTCGCCCGGGGTTTGCGCTCGCACGTTCATCGGAAGGCAGCATGAGTGCGAAGCTGCTCAAGGGGCGTTCGGCGCGCATCGTCGTGACGATGGGAATGCCGGCGCTGGTCTATCGCTGGTATTTCCGCGCCCACAGTCTCAAGGCGCTGGAGCGGAACATCCTCGGTTTCGTGGGCATTTCGCCAGTCAACGAAACACTGGTCGGCCTGGTCGAGGGCATGGACGACGCCCAGCGCGGGCATTGGCTGCGCCACTTCGCGGTCCTGGGGCGCGAGGGCAGGTAGAGGCCGTCCTGCACAGCGATGCGGGGATTCCTTGCGCTATCTCAAATGGCGAACGGGCGCACGCGCATAACGTGGCGGCATGAAAGCACTCGTCTACCAAGGCCCCGGCCTCAAGTCGCTCGAAGACCGTCCCAAACCGGAAATCCAGGCCCCGGGCGATGCGATCGTGCGGATTCTCAAGACGACCATTTGCGGCACCGACCTGCACATCCTCAAGGGCGATGTGCCGACCTGTACGCCGGGCCGCATCCTCGGGCACGAGGGTGTGGGCGTGGTCGAGGCCGTCGGCGCGGGCGTGACGGCCTTTCGGCCAGGCGACCATGTGCTGATCTCGTGCATCTCCTCGTGCGGCAAGTGCGAGAACTGCCGCCGCGGCATGTATTCGCACTGCGTCACCGGCGGCTGGATCCTGGGCAATACCATCGACGGCACGCAGGCCGAATACGTGCGCATCCCGCATGCGGACACCAGCCTGTACCCTGTGCCGCCCGGAGTGGACGAGGAGGCGCTGGTGATGCTCAGCGACATCCTGCCGACCGGTTTCGAGTGCGGCGTGCTCAACGGCAAGGTCGCGCCCGGCAGCACGGTGGCCATCGTGGGAGCAGGACCGATCGGCCTGGCTACGCTGCTGACGGCCCAGTTCTATTCGCCGTCGCAGATCATCCTGATCGATCTTGACGACGGCCGGCTCGAGGTTGCGCGCCGCTTCGGCGCGACGCACACGATCAACAGCACCGACGGGAAGGCAGCCGAGGCGGTGCTCGCGCTGACCGCCGGGCGCGGCGTGGACGTGTCGATCGAGGCAGTCGGCATACCCGCCACCTTCGTGCTGTGCCAGGACATCGTGGCGCCTGGCGGCACCATCGCGAACATCGGCGTTCACGGGCATCCGGCCGATCTGCATTTGGAGCGGCTGTGGTCGCAGAACATCGCGATCACCACGCGGCTGGTCGACACCGTGTCGACGCCGATGCTGCTGAAGACGGTGCAGTCCCGCAAGGTAGACCCGGCCCGGCTGATCACGCACAGGTTCCGGCTCGACCAGGTTCTCGATGCCTACGACACCTTCGGACGCGCTGCCGAGACGCGCGCTCTCAAGGTGATCATCGAAGCGTAGGAGCCTTGCGGAGGCATTCATGAATTTCAAGACCATCCTCGTCCACCTGGACCACTCGAACCGAAGTCCTGCGCGCGCCGCCATGGCCTCCCGGTGGGCCCGGGCGCACGAGAGCCACTTGATCGGGCTCGTGCCCACGGGCTTGTACGACGGCGTGATTCCCGCCGACGCCATCGCCACCGGCATGGCCGACTACATCGCCGAGTCGGCCGACTATCTGCGGCGGCGGGCCGAAGCCATCGCACGGGAGTTCAGGGAAGGCATTGCCGGGGCGGGTCCCTTGTCGTACGAGGTGCGGTTGGTCGATGGCGTCACGATGGATGCAGTGGTGCGGTACGGGCATGCGAGCGATCTGTTGGTGCTCGGACAGAGCGATGACTCGAACGGAAAGGACACCACGGGACGGGGGCTCGCCGAGCAGGTGTTGATGGAAGTGGGGCGGCCGGTGCTGCTCGTTCCTTCGGCCGGCATCTTCCCTGATGTACCGAAGAACATCGTCGCGGCCTGGGACGGTTCGCGCGAAGCCGCCATGGCCCTCCGGGCGGCATTGCCCGCGTTGCGCGGTGCACGACGCGTCACGCTGGTGTCGCTGCGCCATCCGCGCGACGAGGACAACGCGCAGCGGTTGCTGGTGTCGGACATGATCCAGTACCTGCTGCGTCACGGCGTGCGGGCGTGTGCCGAGTCCGAGGTGACCGAGATCGACATCGCGGACGCGCTGCTGTCGCGGGTCTCGGACCTGGGCGCAGACTTGCTGGTAATGGGCGGCTACAGCCATTCGCGCCTGCGCGAGCGCATTCTGGGCGGCGTGACGCGGCAGATCCTTGCGCAGATGACAGTGCCGGTCCTGATGGCGCACTGATATACCCGGGCGTCATGGCGCCTTCTCGTAATTTCTTAAGGCCATTGAATCGAAAAGACGCCATATGGACACCACGCTGGTCTGCGCACTGCGAGAAGCACTCCAGCGGGAGACCGGGCAGCCGGTGGCGCTGGTCGAGACGCACATTTCCTGGGTGCTGCTGACGCAGACGATGGCCTTCAAGCTCAAGAAACCGGTGCACCTGCCGTTCGTGGATTTCAGCAGCGTCGAGGCCCGCAGGCATTTCTGCCAGGAAGAACTGCGGCTGAACCGGCGCTTTGCACCGGCGCTCTATCTGGACGTGGCGCCGGTCTGCGGCACGAGCGATTCGCCGCGCATCGGCGGCGCCGGAGTGCCGATCGACCACGTGGTCCGGATGCGGCGATTTCCGGAGTCGTCGCTGCTGCGTGATTTGCTGCCGGCGGGGCGGTTGGAGTACGGACTGCTCGACGGCTTCGCCCAGCGGTTGGCGGCCCTGCATGGAGCCGCGGAACGGGCGACGCCGACGTCCGGCTTCGGCAGCCCCGACCTGATCGCCCGCGCCGCGACGGACGTGCTGGCCACCTTGCAGTCGCAAGGGCAGGGCGACGAAGCTCACCTTGCCGCGCTGGGCACGTGGGTTCAAGAGCAAAACCAGGCGCTGCGCATGGCCTGGATCGCCCGCCAGCAGAGTGGGGCCGTACGCGAATGCCATGGAGACCTACACGCGGCCAACGTGGCCCTGGTCGACGGCGCACTCACGCCTTTCGACTGCATCGAGTTCGACCCGGCACTGCGCTGGATCGACATCATGAACGACGTCGCGTTCCTCTCCATGGACCTGAAGGCCCACGGTCGCGGCGATCTCGCGTTCCGCTTCCTGGATGCCTGGCTGCAGCACAGCGGCGACTATCCGGGACTGCAGGTACTGCGCTTCTACGAGGTCTATCGGGCGCTGGTGCGGGCCGTGGCCTCGGGACTGGGGCCAGGGCGAGCGGACGGAGACACACGGCCCGACTACATGGCGTGCGCGATGCGGCTGGCGGCGCAGCCTGAAGGAGGAGCCCGCCTGATGATCACGCATGGCTTCTCGGGCTCGGGGAAATCCAGCATCGCCTCGCAACTGCTGTGTGCCGCGGGAGCCATTCGCCTGCGTTCGGACGTGGAGCGCAAGCGCCTGTACGGGCTCGATCCGCTGGCGCGCTCGGCTGCCCTTGGCGTCGACATCTACGGCGCGGAGGCGACCCGCCGAACCTTCGACAGGCTGCGCGCCTGCGCCCGCGACGCGCTGCTGGCGGGGTACCCGGTGATCGTGGATGCGGCCTTCCTGCGCGTCGCCGGGCGACGCAGCTTCGAGGCCCTGGCGACGGAGCTGCGCGTGCCTTTCGCGATCCTGGATTGCAGCGCCTCGCCGGCCACGCTGCGCCGCCGCGTGGTCGCTCGCGATGCGGCTCGCGCGGACGCCTCGGAAGCGAGGCTCGAAGTGCTGGAGCGCCAACTGGAAGGGCACGACCCACTGGAAGCCGACGAACGTGCTGCGGCGATCGAGGTGTCCACGGAAGAGGGTGTGGACATTGAACTGGTCGAGGCGCGCTGGTGCGCCTCGACCGTGTTGCGCTGAATCCTCACTGACTGGCGAGTACCCCGCTCGGCAGCGTGAAGCGCTCGTGTTCAGTCTTGGCGCTCTCGGGTGCACGAACAAGCAGCACCGGTACGGGCGACATGCGCAGGATGTGCTCGGCGCTGCTGCCCATGACCCAGCGGCCGACCCCCCGTCGGCCATGGGTGCCGATGACGATCAGCTCGGCCTTCGAAGCCTGTGCTTCGGCGATGATCTGGTCGTACACGGTGCCCTTGAAGCTGTCGAGCAGCGCGACGTCCGCCTCGACGCCTTCCCCGGCCGCCTTGGCCCGTGCGTCATCGAGAAGCTTCGCAGCGTTGCCGCGCAGCTCTTGGAGCCAATTGCCGGCATAGCCCGCGTAGGCATCCATGGCCAGCGCGAACGACAGCTCGTCGATGACGTGCGCCACGCGCAGGCGACCACCCGTGAGCTTTGCGAGCTGGATGGCTTCGGCCAGGCCACGGGCGGACGTGGAACTGCCGTCGATGGGAACAAGAATTCGCTGGTACATGGCACGACTCCGGTTTGTTGATTGGATCGCTCCAGTATCCGGACGGGCTCCGCGGCACGGCTTGATATCGATCAAACGCGAAGTCCGTGGCCGAACGGGGTTTGATCTGGAACAAGCCCGCGCGCCATGAAAGCGCGACCCTCGGGACATGCACAGGAAGAAACTCATGCCCCACGCCACCGTTCGCATCATTCGCCAGGAGCACGCCGCGCTCGCCGCCATGCTTCGCTCCATCGTCATGCTGCTCGAGCAGCACCGCAAGAAAGGCACATTGCCCGACTTCGCGACGCTCCGGGCCATGCTCTTCTACGTGGACGAATTTCCCGAGAAGCGCCACCACCGCAAGGAGACCGAGCTGCTGTTTCCCAAGCTTCGCGCAAGGACGCCGATCTCGCGGGATCTGCTGGACAAGCTCGACGGCGACCATGCAAAGGGCGAACGCAGGATCCGGAACGTGGAGCACGCGCTTCTCGCGTTCGAGATGCTCGGAGAGTCGCGGCGCGAGGACTTCGAGCGCACGGTCGGCGAGTACGTCGACTTCTATCTGGACCACATGGCGCTCGAGGAGCGCGAGATCCTGCCGCTCGCCGAGCGCGTGCTGACCGAAGACGACTGGCACGACCTGGACGAGGCTTTTGCTCAGAACCGCGATCCGATGACCGGGCATGCGCCCGACCTCGAATACAACGCGCTCTTCACGCGCATCGTCAACATCGTTCCCGCGCCCATCGGGCTGGGCCCGGCCCTCTAGACCGGCTTTCCGCGCTGCTCCACAGCGCGGACCGCCAGCAGCCCAAGGATGACGATGACGAGTGACGTCGCCTTCCCATTTCAGTGCCGGTGGCTTGCTTCCAACGCTGTCTGGCACGCGGCGCACCGGATGGCGGTGGGCTGCGCGAACAGCCGCGCGCGCGGAATTTCCGCGCCGCAGTCTTCGCAGACACCGTAGCGCCCGTCCGCCAGGCGCGCGAGCGCAAGGTCGATCTCCTCGAGCCTGGTGCGATCGATCTCGATCTCAGCCAGCTTCACGTCGGTGGCGCGCTCCGCCTCGGCCTCGTCGGCATGGGTCGTCACGTCCCGATTGCCGCCCGATTCCAGGAACTGGGCCGTGGGCGCCGAGGCGCGGAGTTCGTCGAGGACCTGGCGCTTCAGCATGTCGAGCTGCCGATGAAGTGCACGGCGGTCGGCGGTGTCGAGGTGTTTCATGGCGTGTCCTTGCGATGAATGGAGCTGTAAGCGGGGCTTCGCGCCGGCGTCAGGTGCTGCCGCGGCGCGAGGCCGGAAGGCGGACCGCCACATAGGCGAGCCGGCGGTCGCGCATCATCAGCAGCGCGACCGTGTTCCCGGGCGGTACCTGCCAGAGCGCCCGCTTGAGGTCTTCGATGCGATAGAGCTTCGTCGTGTTCACGGCCACGACCACGTCGCCCGCGCGGATGCCTTCGCTGCGGGCGAGGCCGCCGGCCTCCCGTACCATCAGGCCGCTGTCGATGCGCAGTTGCAGTCGCTGCGCCGCAGAAAGTTCCCCCAGGCTCAGGCCCAGGCCGTCGTTCCATTCGGGCGTCGCGGCTGTGAAGGACGTGCCTGCGGAGGCCTGCATTGCCAGCGCCACTTGGAGGATGCGGGCCTTGCCCTGCCGCCACACCTCGAGCTGCATGCGGCTGCCGGGCGGGCGTTGCGTGATCTGTTGCGGAAGGTCGATGAAGTGCGCGATTGGCTTGCCGTCGAGGGCCAGCACCGCGTCGCCTTGCGCGAGCCCTGCAGCTTCCGCGGGACTGCCGGCCTCGACGCGGACGACCAGGCCACCAGTCTTTGCTGGCAGGCCGAAGGACTGGGCCAAGGCCTGCGTCATTTCCTGGAACTCGGCGCCCAGGTAGGACCGGCGCACCGAGCCGTGTTCCTGGAGTTCGCCGGCGATGCGCAGCGACAGGTCGATCGGCACCGCGAAGGACAGGCCCATGTAGCCGCCGCTGCCGCTGTAGATCATCGAATTGATGCCCACGACCTCGCCGCGGCTGTTGAACAGTGGGCTGCCCGAGCTGCCCGGATTGATGGCCACGTCGGTCTGGATGAAGGGGATCTCGCCCGTACCGCCCATGACACGGCCAACGGCGCTGACGACGCCCGCCGTCACGCTGCCGTGGAAGCCGAAAGGCGAGCTGATCGCAGCCACCCAGTCGCCGGGGCCGAGCGCCGACGAGTCGCCGATGACGGCCACTGGCAGGGCCGTCGCATCGATCTTCAGCAGTCCGACGTCGGTGCGCTTGTCGACGCCCATCACGCGAGCCGTGAAGCGGCGGCCGTCGTCCAACTGCACCTGCACCTCGTCAATGTTCGCGATCACGTGGGCGCTCGTGAGAATCAGGCCGTCGCTGCGAATGATCAGGCCCGAGGCGAGGTCGCGGATCTGGCTGATCCGCGTGCTCGCCGGCAGAGGCCAGGCCAGCCGGTCGGCGAAGTCGTGTTCCGGGGCGATTTCCAGTTCGATGTCCTCCGGGCTCTCGTCACGTCCGATGCGCAGCGTGCTGATGTCGACCACGGATGCACTGCGGCTCGCGACCAGGGATGAAAAGCCGGCCACGGGGGGCACTGGTGCAGACCGGGTCACCGACGCCGGCCCCGTCGCGGCGCAGGCGCAGAGAAGGAAGAGGCCCGCGATGAACGAACCGGCGAGGCGGGTGGTGCGTTGCATCGCACCCGCATGAAGGAAGAGGGCTGTCACGTCGATCCGGTCCCGGCCTTCAGATCGATTGCGGCGACAGCATGACGGGGCGCGCCACGGCTTGCGAATCTTCCGCACTCCTGACGGCGGTGCCGAAGGCCTGAAGACGCGCCGCGCAACTGCCGTCGTCCACCTCGCGCATCGTGACCGAGGAACTCAGGATGGGGGCACGCTTCAGGATGTCGCCGATTTCGGCAGCCGCGTTCGGCGCCCCCTGGCCACCCATGACCGAGAGCACGGCAACGTCAGGCAGTCGGCTGCGCTGGCGGGCGACGAAGCTGCGCATGGGACCGGCCAGCCTCAGCATCCAGATCGGCGACACCAGCACCACGGCGTCGAAGTCACCGGGCGGCGGACCGTCATAGCGGATGGCAGGCTGTCGGCGGAAGAAGGAGTCGAGCATGCAGCGCAAGCTGCCCAGGGCACCGCTGCGAGGACGCACGTCGGTGACGTTCGCGATGTGCCAGTTCTGCTGGTTGCACAGGAGTTCAGCGACCCGGCGAGAAGTGCCGGTGTAGGAATAGACGATCACAAGGATGTTGTTCATGGCTGCCTCTGCTGCGTTCATGGCAGTCAATGTAGGCAGCGTGGGGGGGCGCGGACTTGCGCCAAATCAAGAGGTGAGGGTGTTGTCGCAGCACGCTGCGAGCCGTCGGGATTCTTGATTTGGCGCAAGGGCTCGCACGAGTTGTGCAACGACCATCGAAGCACCGGGGAACATCCCGCCCTGAAGGAAATCATCATGAAAATCCTGCTTGCCGTCGACGGCAGCGACTACACGACTCGCATGCTGTCTTACCTGACCAGGCACAAGGAATGGGCGAATGCGGGCCACGCATTCACGGTGTTCCACGTCGTGCTGCCCGTGCCGCATCGCGCCGCGGCCTTCGCGGGACCGGACATCGTGCACGGCTACTACGAAGACGACGCGCGGGTGGTCATCGAGCCCGTACGCGCCCTGCTGGCCGGGAGCGGCATCGAGGCCCGCTTCGAACACCGGATCGGCCACCCCGCCGAGGAGATTGCCGCACTCGCGCAGAGGGGCGAGTTCGATCTCGTGGTCATGGGTTCGCGAGGCCATGGCGCTCTGGCGAACCTGGTGCTGGGCTCGGTTGCCACCAAGGTGCTGGCCGCGTGCACGGTGCCGGTGTTGCTGGTGCGCTGAATGAACGCCGTCACCTTCGCGCGGGGCGCGATCGTCGCCGCCTTCTTCGGCGCATTCGCGCTGGCGGGCGGAACGAATGCCTGGTCGCAGACGCGCTCTTGCCTGGAGCGAGTGCGGTCGGCGTCACAAGCCGCCGATTTCTCGGCGGCCGCAGCGCGGCAATCGCCTGCGGTGGTGAGCGTCATGGTCACGGGCCCTGGCAACGACCGGGCCGCTGCGAGTGACCTGCGGCCCGCTATGCCATGGGGGCAGGGTGTGGGACGCGGCTTCGCATCGGGATTCGTCATCGGCAGCGACGGCTACGTCCTTACCAGCGCGCACGTGGTGAGCGGCGCCCAGGCGATCCACGTCACCACGGCCGACCAGCGCCGCTTCGACGCCGAGGTGGTGGGGATCGACCGCCCGACCGATGTCGCGCTGCTCAGAGTCGCTGCGACCGGCCTGCCGGTCGTCGTTCTGGGCCGCAGCGGCGAGCTGTGCCCGGGCGAGTGGGTTGCCGCAATGGGCGCTCCGTTCGGCTTCGAACGCAGCGTGACCGCCGGCATCGTGAGCGCCAATCCCCGCTATTTACCTGGTGGAAGCGGGGTGCCGCTGATACAGACCGACGTCGCGCTGAACCCGGGCAACTCGGGTGGACCGTTGTTCGACGAACGGGGCGAGGTGGTGGGCATGAACTCGATGATCTACTCTCCCGATGGCGGGTACTTCGGCGTGTCGTTCAGCTTGCCCATCGACACGGCGATGCACATCGCGGACGAACTCCGCACCAGCGGGCGGGTGACGAGGGGCCACATCGGCGCGCGTACTCAGCCCTTGACCGCCGAGCTGGCGCCAGCCTTCGGCCTCGATGCCGCACTGGGAGCCCTGGTGGTGAGAGTCGATGCAAACAGTCCGGCCGATGAGGCGGGACTTCGCAGCGGCGACGTGGTGCTGGCCGTCGGCACAGCTGCCGTGATGAGCTATGCCGAGATCCAGAACCGCGTGGCGGCAGCCCGCAAGGGCAGCCAGATCACGCTGAAGGTCTGGCGTCACAAGGCACCGCTGACGATGTTGGTGGGCGTGGCCGAGAACCCACCGGATACCGTACCCAGGCCGGCCGCGCGTGCCGTGGCGGGAGAGACGCGGTTCGGGCTCGAACTGGTGGAGCGCAAGGGCGTACTGGGCATCAGCCTGCCAGCGCCCGGGCTCTATGTGGAGTCGGTCTCGGGATCGGCCCAACTGGCGGGATTGCGCTTTGGAGATGTACTTATCGCGGTCAACGATGTGGAAGTGGCCAGGCTGGCGGATTTCGATTCGGCGATCAGGTCCGTTCGAGAAACCGATACGGTGGCGCTGCTGGTCATGCGCGGATCGGTTCGAAACTATGTGCCGATTCTTCCTCGCAACTCGCAGCGCGCGCCGGGGACTCGGCACGCAGGCGACGCCGCCACGTTGACGCCCTGAGTCCTGCGCGATGGAAAAGTCGACCAGTTGCGGCGTTCTGGTGCTCGATGCAACTGGGCAGTTGCTGCTATGCCATGCAAGCGACAGTCGGTATTGGGACATCCCCAAGGGCGGACGCGACGCGCGGGAGCAGGGCGCCCAGACGGCCGTGCGCGAAGCGTTCGAGGAATGCGGGTTGCGGCTGTCGCCCGCGCAATTGAGGGAGATCGGACTTTTCCGTTACCGCAAGGAAAAGGATCTTTGGCTCTTTGCGGTGCTGGTGAGACATTTCGAGGCGAAATCCTGCGTGTGTTCAAGCTTCTACACGGATCGCCACGGAAGACAGCGCCCCGAGATGGAAGGGTTCCGCTGGGTTGCATTCGAGCAGCTGTCCCGGTTCTGCGCCCCAAGTCTTGTCACCGTGCTGACGCAGGCGCTCTCGCTGGCCGCCATTCATGGGCAGTTGCTCTATGAGGTCGGTCCGGTCGACGCGGTGCCGGGATCGCGCAACCTCTCCGGGATTGATCCTGCGCAAGATCGCTTGCAGCCGCTCGCTCAAGAATGACCGCAGGCCATTCCAAAAACGCCCATCACGAGGTCACCCCATGAACATCACATTGAATGCAGCCCTGCAAGTTGTCGGGTTCTGTATCGGAACGCTCCTGGCCACAGGTGTTCTCGTGTTGGCGGAGCTGAGTGAGCGCAACGCCGCGCCGGGCAGTCTGGCACTCATCTCACACACGACGAAAGATCCACGATGAAATCCAACCGCCGCATCTTCATGCTGACCATTGCCGCGACAGGGGCCGCAGCCTCCGTCACGGGAGCGTTCGCGCAGGCCCGGCTCGACGAAAAAGATCCGCAGGCCGCGGCCCTGGGGTACGTTGCCGATTCGGCGAAGGCCGATGCGAAGAAATTTCCAAAGCATGACAACGCCCAGCTCTGCAACGGCTGCGCGCTTTGGCAATCGAAGCCGGCGGACGCGCAGGGAAATTGCGCGTTGTTTGCAGGGAAACAAGTGAATGCCAAAGGCTGGTGCAGCGCTTGGGCAAAGAAGGCCTGACGACGCTGCGTGTGAACCGATCGTGAAGGGCTTGGCGGGAGAGCGATCACACGTCTGTACCTGAACGAGATTCACGCTCGTTCTCGACCTCCAGATTGCATCGGGCGAAGAGTGGGTGACCCAGTTCGCCCCGCGACTCGAAGCCGCAGACCGCCGAAGCGCTGTATCGCCGAATCCTGGCTGACGATCCTTCCTACGCCCATGCCTATCTGAACCTCGGGTTCATGCTGTGTGAATCCGGCCGTGCCGAAGCCGCTGCGACGCTGTATCAGCTTGCGAGAAGGGCAATGTCAAATTGCGTGCATAGTCTGGTCAGCGCCATTCGTGGTTTCTCAACAGTCACCACCGAGGACGGCCCGGCCTCTGTGGAACCTGGCGGGGCGGCCGGTCTGGCAGCCGCGATGTTTCGTCGCTTCCCAGCGGATGCTTCGGGCGTGTTGACGATTCTCTCGGGCGGCAACGTGGACGCGAAAGTCTTCGAACGCAGCATTGGCCGTGTGCCCCGCTGAACGAGTGTCAAATCAAGGTGATCTTTTGCCGGCTTTCAGCTGGCGTATGACCCGTTGGAAATTCGCAGTGAAATTCTTCAAGTGCAGCTCCGGCTTCGTTTCGCAGATCCTGTTCGCAGCAAGGTGCTCGGCCATGTTTGCGGCGGTGTGCGTGCTCCCCGGAGGATGCGCCACGGCAACACCCTCAACGCCTGCCGCGACAGCGGTCTTCCCCGGCGCATCCTGGGCGGCGGCACCCGAGCCTGAACCAGGCAGCGCCTGCCGCCGCGAACTTGACGCCACCCGCAGCTACCTGCGAACGCTGGATACAACCGCTCTCATGGCGGTACAGGATGGCCGTGTGCTGTTCAGTGAGGGGCCGGTCCAGAGCGTCAGCATCGTGTTCTCGGTGCGCAAGAGCGTGCTCTCGATGATGTACGGCAAGTACGTGGCCAACGGCACCATCGACCTCGATAGCACGCTGGCCGACCTGAACATCGACGACGTGGGCGGCCTGCTGCCCATCGAGCGACAGGCCAAGCTTCGCGACCTGCTCGCCGCGCGTTCGGGGGTCTACCACGCAGCTGCAAATGGCGGTGATGACGCGGCGGCAGCGCCCCCCGTGGATCACATATGCCCGGCAGCTACTTCTTGTACAACAACTGGGACTTCAACGCCGCGGGCACCGTCTTTGAACGCCTGACCGGGCGCGACATCTACCGGGCTTTCGCAGACGATCTGGCTACACCTCTGCAGCTCGAGGATCTCGACCTGGCCCGCCATGCACGCAGCGGCGACGCGCGGCGCTCGCAGCACTTGGCCTACCCCTTCTACCTGTCCACACGCGACATGGCGCGTCTGGGCTACTTGATGCTACGCCAGGGCAATTGGCGTGGCCAGCAACTCGTGCCGGCCGACTGGGTCAAACAAGTGACGAGCCAGACGACGCCCGCTGCACAGATGCACCCGCCGCACACGGCACGACGCGGCTTCGGGTACGGCTACCTGTGGTGGCTGTTTGAAGAGCCGCAAGACTCGCAGCTGAACGGCGCGTACATGGCGTGGGGCGTGCATGGCCAGTACATCCTCGTGGTGCCGAAACGCGATATGGTGATCGCGCACAAGCGCCAAGTGCCGGTCGCGGGCAATTGGAACGTCAGCTGGGTCGGGCCGGTAGCATTTCTGCGGGCAGCGCGGATGTTGGCCGCAGCACCGTGCCGCATGGAGGAGTGGTGAGTATGCTGCTCGCCTGATGTGACGAACGGCGAACGCCGCCGCCCGTTCCATCTTGACGGCAGCTAGGACTGGCGCGTTCAGCCCAAGGCTTTCATCGTCTACCGAGAGCCGCACTCCCGCTGCCTATGCAGCGACGAGGCGGGGGGAAACTTCTGTCCGTTGCCGAGCAACCCGCGCCCCGAGCCAATCACGTCCGAGCCGTCCGCCGCACGCAAATCCATTCCGGCGCATCGATCCCGGCTTGGCTTGCTGACCTCCCTTGCGTTCGTCGTGTTGATGGTCGACCAGGTCACCAAAGCCTGTGCGCTCTCCGCTCTGGAGCAAGGGGTGCGACGTGCCTGCGAAGCAGTGCAGGGTCCGTGCACGGCGCGCAGCTAGCCTCGGAGTTGCCTGCGATTTCGGTGGTGACGCCCTGGCTGATCTGGCTCTGGACGCGCGAGTCTTCCAGGAGTGCGGCGTCCGAGTGCATACCCGAACGGATTCCGAACCACTTCGTAGCCCAGACTCTCAAGCGGCCCGGACACGGAGCGTGGAATGCGATTCGAAATCAGTGCAGCAGATAGAAGCGATAGTCCGAGCCGCCAACGGACGCCCTCCTTCGACAGCCCTGCGCTGGCGGCGCGAAACGCCCCCACTCGCAGAATGAAGCTCAGCGCTTTTGCGATGACCATGGTGCGGGCTTGCTACGCCCCGCGCCGCAGGACCTTGCCGGGTCGCGCTTCAGTCATCGCGGCGTCGCGCATCACGGCCGCGCCGTTGACAAAAACGTGAGTCACACCTGTCGACCTGACGTTCGGGTTTTCCAACGTGGAGTGACAGTGGATTCGATCGAGATCGAAGACTGCTAGGTCCGCGTAATATCCAGCCCGGAGTTCTCCCCGATGCTCCAGCTGGAAACGCCGTGCTGGAGTCCAGGTCAGGCGTCCTACCGCCTCGACAATATCCAGAACGCGCTGATCTCTCACGTACTTCTGAAGGAACGACGCTGCCCACGAGAAAGCGATCGGCGAGAACCGCAGGTCTTTCAAAGCGCCCACTTCACTGACGGACACGCCATCGGAAATCACCATGCAGTCGGGCTGCCGGATCAATGTGTCAATGTCTGCTTGGCTCGATACCCGCCCGCACCACATCAAGCGAGACATCTCGGCACCTTCTTCCAGGAGGAGGTCGCAGATGCAATCCCAAGGCGTGGATTGCCGCTCGACGGCAATCTGCTGAATGGTTTTTCCCATGTAAGACGGGTTCGCTCCGCAATGGTAGAGAACCAGCCAGTCCCACCGGTGGTCGGCGAGCAACTTCCAGTTGGGAAATGCGTTCTCCTGCAAGCGCGCACGGGAAGGTCCGGGTCGCAGTAGGGACCGCAGTTCGTCGCTTGGCAGCTCAAGTGCCCAAGCCGGGAGAGACGCAACGACTTTCGTGGGCCCCCATTCATCGGGAATGACATCGAAGCCCACATCGGCGCCATCCTCGCGCGCCCAGCGCACCATCTCCAGCAGACGATCCGCCGCGCCCTGCGGCGCACCGTACTTCGGAGCTATGTGAGACAGCTGGAGTTTGGACCGGGTCGTGCGAGCGACGCCGAGCGCTTCACCGACTCCCATTTCGATCAACCAGTCGCGGTTGCGGACGTGACTGGCGTACACCACGTCGAACTCCGCCGCAATCGCACCTGCCTCCAAGAGCTCCACGGCGCTCGCGTGCATGCCTGGCGCGTACTCCAGCCCAGTGGAGATACCAATCGCGCCGTCGTCTAGAGCTTGGCGCAGATACTTCCCCATCGCTGAGAGTTCGTCCGCACCGGCTGCGGAACTAGCTGTTCCCTTAACAGCAAGGCGAACGGTACCGTGGCCAACGTATGAAGCGACGTTCAATACGGGGCGCGTGGCCTGTAGCACGTCGAGGTACTCGGCGAACGTGCTCCAGGTGATCTCTGTCGAATCTTGCACCGCGAGAAGGTGCTTCCTCAGCAAAATAGGGTCGGCGCAAGGTGCACAGCTATGACCGCAGTTGCCGGCAATCTCGGTCGTGACTCCCTGAGTGATCTGACTCTGGCCACCCGAATCCTTGAGAAATGCAGCATCCGAGTGGGTATGAATATCGATGAACCCAGGTGCAACGATCAGGCCAGAACAGTCGATCCTCTGACGCGCAGGTGTGTCAACGATGCCTTGCTGCACCCACACGATTCGTTCTCCTGCGATTGCCACCGTGCCTATGAAGGGCTCCGCTTGGCCCTCGCTGGCGACAACCTGGCCGCCGATGAGTAGGTAATCGATCACCATGCGAGTTGGCCTCAGTTGTCGATGCGAATGTTCTTCGCCTTGATCAGCCCGGACCACCGACCTTCTTCGGCCGCCATGAAGCGAGAGAACTCGTCGGCATTTTTTGGCTGGACCACCATGCCCCGGCCTCGCAGGTCTTGCAGCACCGTGGGGTCCTTCAAGACTTCTAGGATTTCCTTCGCCAGGTAATCCTTGATGGCAGAGGGCGTCTTGGCGGGCGCCGTGATGCCATACCAAAGTGAGACATCGATTCCAGGAAGGCCCTGTTCTGCAAGGGTTGGGACGTTGGGGAAGGCGTCCATCCGCTTATCTACTGTCACCCCCAGAATTTTCACCTTGCCCGATTTTTCGAACTCAACGGCACTCAGCGCCGACAGGAACATGAGATCGATCTGTCCACTGAATACTTGAGCCATCGCAGGAGCCGTTCCCGGAAAGGGAACGTGCAGGAGTTCCACGCGTGCGGTCTGCTCCATCAATGCGATAGCGGCGTGCGCAGTGCTTCCAACCCCCCAGCTTGCTGCCGACACTGAGCCGGGCTGTTGCTTTGCCGCGCGAACGAGATCCGGAACAGTGGCCGCCTTCGAGCTCGGGTTGGCAACGAGCGCAAAAGGCATGACGCCTATGAATGCCACTGGGTCGAGATCCTTCGAGGAATAGCCGGTGTTTTTGTACACCATCGGGTTCAGCACGTTAGTCTCCGGCAGCGCCAACATGAGGGTATAGCCGTCAGGCTGCGCATGAGCGACGGCCGTCGTGCCGATGATTCCGTTCGCGCCGGGCTTGTTGTCTACCACCACCTGTTGATTTATTCGCGCCGAAAGCTTCAAGGCCATCAGCCGTGCGATACCGTCCGTGTTGCCCCCTGCGCTCCAAGGTACGACCAGCCTGATTGGTCGGGATGGGAACTTGTCGGTCTGTGCGGAAGCCGGCAGAAGGATGGCCGCCAGCAGGGCGCCGAATGCGAGATTGCGGAAAGACATGGTGGGTTCCTAGGTAGTGACGTTCCAAATCTAGTTGGATCGATTTCTGCCCCGCATGCCACTTTGTCGGAAAGGGAAAGACCGGTTACGGACTTTCGGATGCACTACTTATCGCGGGCCCAAAGGTGCCGCGCGCCGCAGGACACGCAGGTCCTGGATTTTTCAAGCCGGAGGGTCAGAGGAGGGCGCGCGTGCACAAGGTCACGCAACTGCGTCATCAGGCGCCAGGTGAACACCCTCACCCTCAGTGGCAGACCACGACGAACTCGCATTGTCCCAGCGTGCAATTCGGCCATCGCGGACTTGAAGAATCTCGATGGCTCGAGTGTGCTGCAGCGTTGAGTGTTCAGGCGACTTCCAGCGCAATCGCGCGTCACAGATAACCAGGTCGCCGGCGACTGCGCGAACAGTCTTGCGAAGGTCGTAGTGGGTGTATCTCGAATACCGATCACGGATGATCGGACGCAGCTGCTCCTTGCCGGTAAGGAGGACTGCGCCGAGGTCGGCGATAACGTCATCCGTGAAGATATCTAGGATGAGATCAGGATCCAGGGTGCTGCAGGTCGCCACCACTTGATTCAGCCAATTCTGTGCGGTCTCCGCATCGAGGGCTGCACAGCCGTCTTGATAGCTCTTCCAATCGGTCATGGGAATATCTCCGGTAAATAAAGGTGGAATCAGGTCGCCTGACGATCAAGCCTCGTAAGCCACGCCGTCGCGGCCAGGGTCGGCGCCACCCTCGAGCCGTTCGCCGTTGATGCGGATCCCGTGCACAGATGCAATCGTGTACCCGAAGGGGTTCCGAACCACTTCGTAGCCCAGACTCTCAAGCGGCCGGGACACAGAGCGTGGAATGCGATTCGAAATATCGATGATGTTGCTCGTGGACGAGAAGCGTGGAGCAGATACGGCTTCTTGCATGTTCATCCCATGATCCGCAACGTTCAGGATTACCTGCAGTACTCCCATCGCGATCTGCGTTCCGCCCGGCGCGCCGAGCACAATTTCGGGCTCGTCTCCGCGGAACACAATGGTGGGACAGGCCGAAGTGAATCTTGCTTTTCCGGGTGCGATGCTGCCCGTTCTGCCTGGTCGCGGGTCGAAAACACCCATGCAGCCGTTGTACATGAAGCCAAGGCCGGGCGTCATCACACCGGATGGCATCGCGAGCGAATGCGTGATGGCGGCACAATTGCGTTCCCCATCCACCACGGACAGGTGCGTCGTGTCCTTGGGAACAGTTGCCCCCAAGTTGAGACGGGGCACGTCGGCCTTCTCGCCGGCTTTGATGGCGGCAGCAGCCTGCGCCGCGTAGGCTTTTGAGAGCAGGCGATCCAGCGGCACCTCTAGAAACGCCGGATCGCCGAGATGACGGTCTTTGTCGATGGTGGCGCGCTTCATGGCCTCACATACGATGCGGATGTATTCCGGCGTGTTGTGCCCGAACGCCTTCAGGTCGAACTGCTCCAGAATGTTGAGCATCTGGAGCAGCATCGCGCCGCCACCGGGGGGCTGGTTGGTGGTGATGCGCCGGTCCCTGTAGATTCCTACCAGCGGAGCGTTCTCGCGTGGTGCGTAAGTCGCGAGATCTTGCAAAGACAGCAGGCCACCGTGGGTAGCAAAGTCCTCCACCATACGGTGGGCGAGCTCACCGCGGTAGAAGGACGCTGCTCCATCACGCGCGATCGTTTCCAGCGTGTTCGCGTAGTCCGGGTTTCGCAGCGGTGTGCCGATGGTCTTAGGAGTGCCGTCCGGCCGGCAGAAAAGTTCCCGACCGGAGGCCGAGTAGAGGAGCCGATCTCTGTTGCTTGCTCGACCAGCGAGCGGCTCGTCGATCCAGAACGCATACATTGCCGGCCGTACCATGAACCCGTCCCGGGCCCATGCAATGGCTGGCGCGACCACTTCTCGCCACGGAAGGCGGCCATGCCGCTCGTGCAGGCGCTCCAGCCCGCTGAGCGTTCCCGGAACGGCGATGGCCTGGTAGCCGATGTCGTTCAAGCGGCCCTTGATGCTGAAGCCGAAACCGTCGCGCGTCTCACCCTCCAGCAAGTGCTCCCACATGTCTGCGCGAGCGCCAAGCGGCGCGGGAGCGTGGAAGTCCACATACTCGTGAATGCCGGCTTCTGGGCGGTGTACGACGGCCGTGCCGAAGCCGCCAATGCTGCACATCAGCGGATCCACCACGGTTTGCACAAGGGCGCAGGCGACTGCTGCGTCGACCGCGCTCCCGCCTGCCCGCAGGATTTCAACGCCCGACTCGGCCGCTTCAGGCTGCGGACAGCTCACCATTCCTTTGCTGCTCATGTCGACTCTTGTATCAAGTTGAGCCCACGGCGCCGATGGCCGCTGCCGCTTCTCCGGGCGGAGTGTGCTATCGGAGCGTCACGCGTCCGGAGTGTTATCGACCTCCTGCCGTTCCACGCTGGGCAGCTTCTCGTACTCCTCGATGTACCGCGGCACCGGGACGTCCTGCCGCCCTTGGGGATCGCGGATGGCACCCGCGAAGACCTGCTTAATCAGCAGTTCACCGGCCCAGCAATCGCGGTCCAGATCGAACTCGAAATCCGTGGGCGGACCCGACCGCATCTTTGCCACAGCCTCGGCAATGGGAATGCGCATCACCGTCGTGCTGTTCAACTCCTTGGAGTTCGGAGGCCTCACATCGGCAAAACGGCCTTTCAGGACGTGGCGCGCGTAGGCCTCGAAGGAGGCGACTTTCTCCTGTGGATCCGTCACTTCTTCTGGACGCCCGAACACCACCACGGAACGGTAGTTAACGGAGTGGTTGTAAAGTGCGCGTGCCAAAACCAGGCCATCCACATGAGTGACAAGGACGCACACCTCCCCACTCAGCGCCGCGCTGAGCATGGTGCTCTGGTTGGAGCCGTGAATGTAGATGTAGTCACCAATCCGGCCGTAGCCAGTCGGCAACACGCGGGGCGCGCCTTCGTGGACGTAGGCCACATTGCACATGAACCCTTCGTCCAGGATGGCGCGGATGGCCTCCTTGTCGTAGATCCCACGGTGCGGACGACGGGTTAACTTCGTCCGTTCTGTCACTTCATACGTCTCAGTCATCGACTTTCCTTCGGATTGCGGGGCTCTTCCCCTGGAGCGCGGGGTGCGAAAAAGTGTCTTGCTAAATATTCTTGACGGATCTAAGTGTCACTGTCGGGCCACTTCGCGGCATTGCTGCAGGCCACTTTGGGAGCGTGCATGCTGCACGGCCGCCTCAAGCCTCAATCTACTTCGCGGGTCTGACCTATGCCGGTCGCCTCGCGATGAAATCCCCGCGGATCTGCTCGTATGCCGCTCCTGCACGCAGCACCTTGGCGTCGCCGCCGTACCGTCCGATCAGCTGGATGCCCATGGGCCAACGGCCGTTCGGATGGAAGCCGGCGGGTACCACCAAGGCCGGCAAGCCGCCCAGGGTGGCATAGATTGCGACCTCCATCCAGCGGTGGTAGGTGTCCATCTCTCGTCCTGCGATCTGTCTGGGCCAGCGCTCCCCCGCGTTGAACGGCCAACACTGCGCGGAGGGCAGCACGAGCAGGTCCCACCGATCCAGCATGGTGCGCATGTGCTGGTAGTAATTCGTGCGAACCTGGCTTGCCTGACGGAAATCGGTGAAGCTCATGCCGAGCGAGCACTCGTACTCCCACTGAGCCTCCGGCTTGATCTTCTCCTTGGCACCCGGCAGTTGCATGAGCGCCCCGACACGTGGCCCCGCGCCTGCGCGGCGCCAAGTCAGCCAGCATTCCCACAGCTGCTTGGGATCGAACCCCAATGGCACCTCTTCGACCACGGCGCCCGCCGCTTCGAGGTGATGCAGCGCTTCGCGACAGGCGTCCAGCACCCCGGTTTCCATGGCGAGGTGGCCGCCAAGGTCGCCCAGCCAGCCTATGCGCATGCCCCTGAGAATCCCCGGATCGACGGCCTCGTTTTCGTTACAGCCCAAAGGCATCTGCATGGAAAGCGGCGAGCGCGGATCGAAACCGCTTTGTGTGGTCAAAAGCCGCCCCACATCGCGGATGCTACGGCCCATGGGACCCTCGTTCGAGAGCAGGTCGATCCACACGTCCGACATTCCAGCCTGGGGCACCCTTCCTTGCGACGGGCGCATACCGAAAACATGGTTCCAGCCTGCCGGGTTCCGCAGTGAACCCATTCCGTCTGACCCGTCCGCGACCGGGAGCATGCGCTGCGCCAGGGAAACGGCCGCGCCTCCGCTGCTGCCGCCGGCGCTCACTGCCGGATCCCATGCATTGCGGGTCACACCCCACAGAGTGCTGAACGTATGCGAGCCCAGTCCGAACTCAGGCGTCGTCGTCTTGCCGATCACGATGCAGCCTGCGGCCTTCATGCGTGCAGTCAGGATGGAGTCGCTCGTCGGCATATTGCGGGCCAGTAGCTCGCAACCTTTCGTGGTGGGGAAGCCAACGACGTCTGCGAAATCCTTAACGGCCACGGGGATGCCATGCAGCCAGCCCCGCACCTCGCCGCTGGCCAGTTCGACGTCGGCAGCATCGGCTTCAGCCAATAGCTTCTCGACCGGAGCCATGTTTACGATGGTGTTGAAGATGGGGTTGAGCGCATGAATGCGATCGACCGTGGCCTGCATCAGCTCGCGGCAAGAGAACGACCGGCGCCGCAGGCCATCGGCGAGTTCGGAGGCCGTCAGGTCGGTCAAGGCAGGCCTCACGGAGGCGGTTTCACTCATCATTTCTCCTTGGATCGCGGCAGGGCGCATAACAGAATCCCCCCACGTCGAGCCACTTAACGTCGTCCGTCATATAAGTGGCATGCCACTTGCGTCATCAGCGAGCCACACTCGGCAACATGCCGAAGCCTCTTGGCGCATTCTTAACGGTGAACAGCGCGATGAACGGGCCACTTTCAATCGATGAATCGAACCACTTCGGTGCACAGCCCAAGCCCCGGCGACGGCGAGCGCGGGCATCCAGGGCACGCCTGCTCGAGACCCTGGTGATCAACCGGCAAAGCCCGGTGACCGTGGTGGACCAGGTTGCCACCGGAATTGAACACCTGATCGTCACCGGCGGCCTGAAATCAGGCGACCTCCTGCCGTCGACGCGCGAGCTCGCCCGAACGCTGGACATCGGCAGGGCCACTGCGCTCAGCGTCATCGCCAGGCTCAGCGCGGAGGGGTTCGTCGAGACCCGCGTCGGCTCTGGCTCCCGAGTGCGCGAGCGATCGGCCGACTTGTTGACCGGGAGTGCCGCGCCCGCGCCAAGCGTGCTCAAGCGCAGCCATGTGCCGGGCGCCGTGGCCATCCAGCAGCAGGTTGCCTTGCTGGACACCTTGCCAAAGCATGTCTCGCGCAGTACCAGTTTGATGGATTTGCAAAGCCTGTCGGTGGCTACGCCTTTCGCTCCAGGGATGCCGGCAATTGATCAGTTCCCGTATCACTCCTGGAGCGACTTCTGTGCAAAGGCCTGGAAGCACGCAACGTCCGCCATGCTGGAAACTCGCGACCCGGCCGGCTACAGGCCGCTTCGGGAGGCGCTATCTGGCTACCTTGCGAGTGCTCGTGGAGTACGTTGTACAGCGGACCAGATCATCATTGTGTCTGGTGCTCAACACGCGTTCGACCTGACCTTGCGCGTGCTGACGCAGCCGGGTGACCGGGTGCTAATCGAGGATCCCGGATTTCTTGGCGCCAGAAATGCGATGTTGTCGGCAGGCTTGAATCTGAGAGGCATCCCGCTGGATGAAGAAGGTGTCATGGTGCCGGATGACAACGGCGGCGCCAAGCTGCTCTACACCACCCCGTCGCACCAGTATCCGATGGGTAGGACCATGAGCCTCGCGCGCCGCCGGGCACTCCTCGAGTGGGCGCGCCGGACATCCTGCTTCATCTTTGAAGACGACTACAGCAGCGAATTTCGGTATGACGGCAAGCCTTTGCCCTCCCTGCAGGGGGCTGACGAGTACAGCCGGGTGATCTACGCTGGAACGTTCAACAAGATCATGTTTCCGTCCCTGAGGCTGGGTTACCTCGTCGTCCCGGAAGAACTCGTTGATGTTTTCCTGGGTATCCGAACCTGGTCGGACGGCTGTCCTCCGGGCGTGATCCAGGCTGCCATGCTCCAGTTCATCGAGCGGGGAGCTTTTTACTCGCACATCCGTCGGTTGCGAGAGATCTACACAGCACGCCACTCGCTGCTGTGCGAGCTGATCTCCCAGAGGATGGGACTGATGCTGTCGGTCATCTCGGATCCGGCTGGACTGAACCTCGCGGCGGTCGCGAAGCGCCCGATGGACGACGTGGCCCTCTCACGCCGTGCTCGCAATGCGAATATCGTCTGTCCGCCCCTGTCTCAGTACTTCGTCCATGTGGAACCGCAATGTGGGTTTCAGTTTGGCTTTGCTTCAAGCAACGAGGCTCAGATGAAGGCGGCCATCGACCGGCTCGAAGTGGTCTGGGGCCAAGGCGCATCGACTGCTGCTTAACTGGTCTGAGAAACTGGCGCGAAGTGGCCTGCAGCAGGAGGCCTTCGGTGCATACGCTTCTCGGATCACGAAGGGAACAGCTTATGCTTCAGACTCGAATTGGCTACGAACTTGCTCAAGATGACACAGAGGCACGCCGCCTAGCGCTGATCGTGCTACGCACGGACCGCACCATCGAGGGCGAAGTGCGATCAAGCCTTCCGACCTCGCAGCCCACCTCTCTGTACCACAGCCGCATCTACAACGACTTCGAGATCTCTGCCGCGACTTTGGAAGCCATGTCGGACCTGCTGCAGCCGACGGCGGCCTTGATCCCCGCCGAGTTCAAGCCGCATGTGGTGGCTTACGGCTGCACGTCGGCCACGATGCTTCTGGGAGAGCAACGGGTCGCAAGCATCATTCGCCAAGCGCATCCAGGCGTGGAGGTGACCGAACCAGTTACTGCTTGTATTGCAGCATGTAGGTCTCTGGGCATGAAGAAGATCAAGCTGGTCACTCCGTACGAGAGTACGGTGAACCGGAAAATTGTGGACGGACTGCGCGCCCGCGGGCTGGACGTGGACTCCGTGGTCTCTTTCGAAGAGCCCGATGATCTGAAGGTGGGCGGGATTTCCACGAACAGCGTTGTCGAGGCCGCCGTCCATGCGGGCAGTGGAGTGAAGTCGGACGTCGATGGTGTCTTCATCTCATGCACCACGCTGCCGACCTTCAATGCCATTCCGATCATCGAGCGCCTCACGGGCAAGCCCGCGACTTCAAGCAATCATGCGCTGGCGTGGCACATGCAGAAGCTTGCCGGCATCAAGAAGTTCCAGAGCTCGCTCGGGCGCCTCTACGCAGACTAGCCGTGGCAGGCGTCCTCCGACGGAGTTCCCGCCTCTTGCGACATGCTTCGCCGCCGCACCTTCATTCGTGAGAACACCGTCACCTCTGATGCTCGACCTCAACGAATACTTGAATAGGATCCTCACGGCCCGTGTGTACGACGTGGCCGTGGAAACTCCTTTGCAGCCTGCCAGAGAGTTGTCGAGCCGGCTCGGCAATCAGGTTCTCCTGAAGCGCGAAGACCAGCAAGCCGTGTTCAGCTTCAAGCTCCGCGGCGCCTACAACAAGATCGCACAGTTGTCGCCCGAGGAGATGCGTCGCGGAGTGATCTGTGCCTCTGCGGGCAACCATGCTCAAGGTGTCGCACTTGCCGCGCGGCGCTTGGGCGCGACCGCAGTCGTCGTCATGCCTTTTACGGCGCCGCGCGTCAAGATCGAGGCGGTCAAGGGACTGGGGGGCACCGTGGTGCTGCACGGGGAGAGCTACTCCGAGGCATACGCTCATGCCCTGGAACTACAGGAGGCAGGCGGGTTGACGTTTGTGCATCCGTTCGACGACCCCGATGTGATCGCCGGGCAAGGCACGGTAGGGATGGAGATCCTGAGGCAGCATCAAGCGCCGCTGCAAGCCGTGTTCGTGCCAGTCGGCGGTGGCGGGTTGATCGCTGGCGTCGCTGCGTACGTCAAGGCGCTCCGCCCGGAGGTTCAAGTGATCGGGGTGCAGACCGTCGACTCGGATGCCATGGCGCGATCGGCTCTAGCTCGCAAACGCGTCACACTGGGCGACGTGGGCTTGTTCTCGGATGGAACGGCCGTGAAGCACGTGGGCGCGGAGACCTTTCGCATCGCCAGCAGCCTTGTGGACGACTATGTGACGGTGGATACGGACTCCATCTGCGCGGCGATCAAGGATGTATTCACGGACACTCGCAGCATCGTGGAACCGGCCGGGGCGCTGGCAGTGGCCGCCGTGAAGCAGTACGTCAAGCAGCGAAAGACGCGCGGAGAGACGTATGTAGCCATTCTCAGCGGCGCCAACATGAACTTCGACAGGCTTCGGTTCGTTGCGGAACGGGCGGAGATCGGTGAAGAGCGGGAGGGCCTGCTCGCGGTCACGCTTCCCGAATCACCTGGAAGCCTGTTGCGCTTGTGCAAGACCATCGACACCCTGTCCGGCCCCGCCCGCAGCATCAAAGAACTTAAGTACCGTGTATGCGACGCCAAGGAGGCCTCGGTGCTGGTCGGGTTGACGATCCACTCCGCAGGGGAAACCACACGCGTTGCAGAAGTCCTAATGCAGGCTGGCTTCTACGCTCAAGATCTGACGCACGATGAAATGGCCAAGGAGCACATGCGTCACATGGTTGGAGGGCGCTCGCCGCTCGCTACGGGTGAGCGTGTGCTGCAGTTTGTCTTTCCAGAGCGTCCGGGTGCCTTAATGCAATTTCTCTCCTCTTTGCCGTTTAACTGGAACATCACGATGTTTCACTACCGCGACCAAGGCGCCGACTATGGCCGGGTGTTGGTTGGCCTACAGGCGCCTAGCCTAGCCGAGGACGATTTCCGTAGTGTTTTAGAGAGCGTGAGCTATCCGCATGAGGAACTGACATCAGCTCCTTCCTACCGTTTTTTCCTGGGGCCACGCAGCTAAGAGCAAGACCAGCCGTCGCCGAGTGCTCGTGCAAGACCGATTTTTGCTGAGCCCCTAGTAACTCTGCTGATTGCCGTCCAGCCATACAGAACGCGATGGCGCCAGCCGCTGCCGTGTTTTGCTGGGGATCGCTCGATCATGGGTTACCAATCCGGACGGCCATGGACAAGATTGGCAGGATCCGTCGGCTGCATGTAGCCCATTACTTCCACGTCGCAGTTACGGGCAGTTCAGGGCAAGACGTACACCCACCACAGCCGACGATTACCGCGGCGCTCCCCCCTTAGTTCTCACTTAGACGTCGCGTGCTCACGCTACTTCGGTGCGGACCCGCCTGAACCTCGACGCAACACGCTGCAGTGCCGATGGGGTGTTTCTGAGGTGCCTTGTCTTCTGATACGTCATCGCAAAGTGGCGTGGCCCAAAAACCATAAGTGGCTATTAAGTCGGCCAACTTTCAACTTAATCTCAACCCGCACCAGCGTGATTGGCACCCAATCAAGAGCTCCCGAGGTGCCGACCGGATTCGAGACCAACAAATGATGTCAATGCCTAACGAGTCAGTCTTGGAGGGAGTGCTAGTTCTCGACGCGGCCACTTACATTGCGGCGCCGTTGAGCGCGTCGATCCTTTCGGAATTCGGTGCACAAGTCATAAAGATCGAACATCCGCGTTCTGGGGATCCGCTACGGCAATTTGGGACAAAGGGGACTGATCCCAGTGCCTCCATGCAGTGGCTCAATGAGAATCGCAACAAACGCTCCGTCACTCTGGATCTGAGCAAGCCGGAAGGCCGCGATCTGTTCATCGCCCTTGCGCAGCGAGCAGATGTAGTGGTCGAGAACTTCCGCCCCGGCACCTTTGAGCGCTGGGGCTTAGATTGGGAAACGCTGCACGCGGCCAACCGGCGTCTGGTGATGCTGCGTCTTTCGGCGTTTGGTCAGAATGGTCCCCTAAGAGAACACATCGGACTCGCACGCATTGCGCATGCATTCAGCGGCGTCCTGTCCATTAGCGGCGAAGTGGACCGCCCACCGGCAAACCCCGGGCCTACCTCGCTCGCAGATTACGTGGCAGGGGTCTATGGTGCACTAGGACTGATGCTGGCGCTGTTCGAGCGGGAGCGCTCTGGACTTGGGCAAGTCGTGGACTTGGCGCTCTATGAGCCCATGCTTAAGACGATGGACGAAGCATTTGCCGTGTTCAACCGCACCGGGTTCGTGCGTCAACGATTCGGATCGCAAGTTGCCACTGTTGCGCCAACTGCGAACTATGAGTGCGCTGACGGCCGCTTTGTCACCATTGGCGTACCGGACGACAAGATGTTCGCGCGCCTTTCCACCGCGATGTGCGCGCCGCATCTGGCGGACAGCAACTCTAAATTCGCCACCAACGCGCTGCGAGTCGAGCACAGGGACGAGATAGAGGGCATCGTGCGCACCTGGGTACAGTCGCATGATCGCGACGCAGTGATCCGCCTGCTTCAGGAGCGCGATGTTCCTTGCGCGCCGATCCTAGACATAGCAGAAGTCGCGGCTCACCCCCAAGTAGCAGCCCGTGAAAACTTCGTGACGCGTCCAGACGGCGCCGGCGGTACGGTCACGATGCAAGCACCTGTTCCCAAACTGTCGCGAACACCTGGGCGTGTTGTCACATCGGGTCCATCGCTAGGTGAAGCGACTAGCGAGATCTTGCAACGATTGCTTGGACTGAGCGACTCGCAGCTTGCCGACTTGCGGTCAAAAAAAGTCATATGAGTTCGCTTTTTTATCGGCGTTCCACGCTCGAACTTCGCCGTTGCGACGGTGTGATGGTGGTGGCACTCAATCGTCCTGAGGCGCTTAACGCGATCAACCGCACGATGCGGGACGAGCTGCGCCAAACGCTCGACGAAACGCGGCGCGATCGTGATATCGCGGCTGTCGTGCTGACCGGCAATGGCAGAGCGTTTTGTGCCGGGCACGACGTCAAGGAGCTATTGGCCCTCTCACCATCCGCAGCGAACGCCATCATGCTGGAGATCGGTGACCTATACCGCGCTTTGCGCGCCTACCCGAAACCCTTGGTCACTGCCCTCAACGGACTTGCCCTCGGTGGCGGCGCGGCGCTGGCGCTTTTCTCCGACGCGCGCCTCGCGACCCCTCAGTTCGAACTCGGTTTTCCGGAGATTGACCGAGGGCTTGTTACAGCACTCGGACCTTGGCTGCTAGGGCTCTTCCTACCCCCGGCACTTGCACATCAGATTGTGCTCAGCGGCACGAGCCTGTCAGCTCAGCAATGCGTACATCGTGAACTTGTATCAGGAATTGTCGACCCGAGCGATTTGGTTTCGACCAGTGTCTCCAGCGCATTGTCGCTGGCAAAAAAACCACAAAGCACGTTCTCAATAACCAAGGCGCGCTTTGCGGCGGTGACCGAAAACGGATTTTGCGAGTCATTGGAAGCAGGGGCAAAAATGCAAGAGCTCGCGCAGGCGGCACGTGCCGCTGAGAGCGTATGACGACGTTGGCTTTGTTACCTCAATCAGTGCCAGCTCTCTGATTCTGTGTGGCTCTCCCAAGACCGGCCATTGACAACAATTTCGCGCTCAGTCAGCTATGCGTCTGAGCAAAGTGCTTTAGCGCCCCCTGTCAGGCCGTAACAGCAGCCTGTGCACGCGTGGCCACGTTCGATTAGCAGGAGAATGTATGAATAACGCGATACTAATTGACCAAGTTAATTACGAAAGTGTTCCTATTGAACGGGCACGATACAGGGCTGTATTGGCAAGCGGAATTGGTCACTTCTTGGAGTGGTTCGAATTCGCGACGTACGGCTATCTAGCAGTAATCTTTTCAAAAAACTTCTTTCATTTCGCTTCGGAGGGCACCTCGCTGTTGCTTTCCCTTGCGACGTTCGGCGTCGGGTTTGTCGCACGCCCACTCGGCGGCATCGTTTTGGGACAACTCGGCAATCGCTTAGGGCGGCGCTCATTGCTTGTCATGACGATGTGGACAATGGCAGTCGCAACCTTTGCGATTGGCTGCTTGCCAACTTACGACAGCATCGGGCTTTTTGCGCCTGGATTGCTCGTTGCGCTGCGCCTGATTCAGGGCTTTTCTCTCGGTGGCGAGTGGGCCGCGGCCGCCATGTATATGGTCGAGTGGGCACCGGAGTCGAAACGCGGGTTCTTCGGAAGCTTGAATCAGGTGTCCGGGGCGCTAGGGCTCCTGCTCGGTTCAGTCACCGTAGCGGTACTCAGCTCGGTCCTGACCCAGGAAGCGCTGACGTCTTGGGGATGGCGAGTCCCGTTTTTCTTTGCCGCATTGATCGGTCCGATTGCCGTATTCATTCGAAAACGGATTGGAGAAACACCCGTCTTCGAAAAAATGAAGGCGGAGCGCGCTTCGGGCAAGAAACCAGTCGCTGGAGCGAATCAGTCGCGTAAGCTGAAAGGTTCCGCTGTAACGTTCTGTTTGGCCGCGTGCTGGGCACTCCTTTTTTACATCGTGATGAGCTTTATGCCCACGTTCCTCCAGAAGCAAGTGAAGATTTCTGCATCAGACACATTCTGGATTACAAGCATCGGGATTGTTGCTTTGTGTCTATCGACTCCGATAATGGGGGCGCTGTCGGATCGAGTGGGGCGTCGCCCCGTATTGTTCGTGGGCTGTCTCGCCTTTACGCTATTACCTTATTTCTTGTTTTCGTATTTGTTGGCAGGAGTCGACTTTCGAGATGCGGTGATCGTCCAAGTCATTCTGGCGTTGATGCTGTCTCTCTTTTGTGGGCCAGGCACAGCCACGATGACTGAGATCTTTCCGACCGAACTTAGGGCCGGCTGGATGTCGTCTGTCTACGGTGTATCTGTCGCGATCGCCGGGGGATTTGCACCGATGATTGCTACGTGGCTCATCGGTGTCACGGGCTCGGCAATTGCGCCCACAATACTGGTCGCGGTATTCGCGTTGATCGGCATCGTCACCGTAGTCGCCATGCGTGAAACTGCCTTTGCCGAGCTGGCATGATGGGACGGACATCTCTGATTTTCAGTTCGTCGCAGTATGCACAGTAATTGTTCGCCTCTTCCGCCTCGATGTCAGCAAGAGGACTCGAACGATAATGCGTCGACTATGTCATTGAGCTGGCTCAGGCTGGGGCGTCCATTCCGAATCTTCGCGTTCAAAAAGCAATTTTCAGCGCCACCTCGCAGCCCGGTTTGGCAGAAATTTATAAAGCGCTCCCACAGCGCGACGTATTGGATTAAGACCTGCCGCAGAGTTTTCCTCTTCTCAAAACCGAATTCCACTATTGTGGGAAAGACAACATTTAAGGTTTATGTTGGCTGTGGCGGCGCCGTGTGCATCGTGGACGAGCCGAAGCGAGACTGCGTTGGAGATCACGACGCACTGCCGTCGATGGGCCAGCGCCACTTGAGCCACGGACGCCCGGGCTCTGCGCATGCGGCCAGCACTTGCCGCTTCAGTTCGGCCGCGTGGCGCCGCCGGCCGCTGCCGTGTTGACGCTCAGGGAGCGCTCGATCGCGAGTCGATCGATTGGTCGATCCGGATGGCCGTTTTCCGGCAGAAACCGATGCTCGGGTTCGAGGGGCCCAATGCCAGACGGCTCATAGGCGGAATAGCGCGGATGGAGGTCACCCGAAGGAGTTGACCGGCGTCACTATCACGAAGAGCCGCGCGGGTGAAGGCCCACGTTCTTGCCGCTGTGTGGCTGTTCGCAAGAGAAGTGGACACAGTCGCCTGGCTCGAGCACCAGCATTTTGTCGCCGATTCGGAATTCAAACCGCCCGTCCAACAGGTACAGCATTTCCTCGCCTGCGTGCGTCAGGACCTCCGGGTTCATCGGCTCGCCGACCGGGTAGACCAGTTCAAAAGCGCTCATCTGCTGATCGATGAGCTCTCCACTCATGAGGTGGTACGAGTATCCCCGAGCAGTGAGTGACGGTTCGCCACCGCGGTCCTCCTGGGACTACTACAAGGTGGTTGCCACCGTCCCTGCGGAGCAAGCGTTCCAGCCGCTCGGTGCCAGTGCGTGCCCGCTGGTCAAGAAGTAATCAGTTTCCAACCCGTTCCAAGGAGAAAAAAGTGAGCGATTCCATCCGAATGAAACTCGACGAGGTCCACGAGCTCGCAACAACGCTGTTGCTCGCCCAGGGCTTCAACCAAGCCCACGCCAACGCCATCGCCAACACGGTGACTGCGGCCGAGCGCGACGAGTGCCGCCATCACGGCTTGTTCCGCATTCCCTTCTACGTCAATGCGTTGCGCGCTGGGCAAGCTTCCGGTGATGCGGAGCCGACAGTCGACGACCTTGCACCAGCCGTGGTGCGAGTCGATGCCCACTATGGCTTTTCACCACTGGCGCTGGAAGTCGGCGATGAGCTCCTCGCCAAGCGGGCGCAGGAGACGGGCATCGCTGCACTGGCCGTCAACAACGCCCTCAACGTGGCGGCCTTGTGGCCAGAGGTCGAGCGCCTGGCGAACCGTGGCTTGGTCGCGTTCGCGTTTGTCGCCGCAGCGCCCTACGTTGCGCCGCATGGCGGCACCAAGCCGCTTTACGGCACCAATCCTATGGCCTTCGCCTGGCCTCGACTCAACAAACCGCCGATGGTCTTCGACCAAGCTTCAAGTGCAAGCGCGCGTGGCGAAATCCAGGTTCGTCTGCGTGATGGCAAGCCGCTGCCCGAAGGCTGGGCGGTAGGCCCGGACGGGAAGCCGACAACGGACCCGAAGGCCGCTCTTGCCGGCGCCCAGCTGCCGTTCGGCGGTGTCAAGGGCGCTTCCATCGCGATGATGGTCGAGTTGCTCGCAGGTCCGCTGGTCGGTGATCTGCTGAGCTACGAGTCCGGCGAGAAGGATGCCGCGAACACCGGCGCGCCATGCGGCGGCGAGCTGATCATTGCCATCGACCCCGTTCGATGCCTCAAGAACGGCAACCGCAAGGCGCAGTTGGAACATGGGGAGCGACTGTTCAGCAAGATCCTCGAGCAGGAGGGAACGCGCCTGCCGTCGCAGCGGCGGTATGAAGCTCGCGCACGTACGGCAGTGGAGGGCGTCACCGTGCCGAAGTCGCTGTACGACACGCTGAAGCTGTTCAGCACGGGCACCTACGTGCGGCAGGAAAATGCCTACGAAGGCGATGATCTGCTGCGCGGAAAGCCGGCGAAGGCTGTGGCGTGAACATGGCCAACGCGAGCCAAGCCTCTGAGTACGGGCCAACGCCGCGTACCCAAGTTCGACGTCGGCCGGAGCGGGCCAGCTACGACCGCGAGCTGGTTCACTCGATCATCGACGAAGCGATCGTCTGTCACGTGAGCTTCCTTTACGAAGGGGAGCCGTGCATCATTCCGACGACGATCCTTCGCATCGATGAAGACATCTATCTCCACGGCAGCCCGACGAATCGAATGCTGTGCGTCCTCGCTCAAGGTGTACCGGCTGCCATCGCCGTCACCCACATCGATGCTGTTGTGGCGGGGCGGTCCGGGTTCGGTTGCAGCGTGGACTATCGATCCGCCATCATCTACTCCAGCGGGCAACTCGTGGAGGGACCGCACAAGGCGGAGATCGTCGACAGCGTGATTCAGTCGGTCGTGCCGGGTCATCGGGTGCGTGCGCCAAAGCAAAAGGAGCTCGACGCCACGATGGTGCTGCGCTTCCCAATAGTCGAGGTCTCTGCAAAAGTCCGCGACCTCGGCGTGCGCGACTACGAAGAGGACCTGGAACTGGACTTGTGGGCCGGCACGATACCGTTGCGCGTCGTGGCCGGAGCACCGGTCAATGCGCCGGATCTGCGGCCGGGCATCAGGACTCCGGATTACGCGCTGAACTACCAACGCGGCAGGGGCTAATCGCGGTTTCGCTTACCGCGCACAAGGACCAGCATGTGCATTCGCGGCGTACGGAGGTCCGCTGCGCCGGCGTGCCCCGGCGCCCGGCCGCCGCCTCGACAAGGGCGCCGCTTGACTATCGGAACCAAGCAGCGGTTCCGGACCATCAACGCTATTCGGACAACTGGCGCGCGATGAGTGAATCAACGCGAAGACGCCTGGTGCATTGGTCCGACGATGGGCGCTTCCCCAACGTCGAGCAACGGCGTCCGGACCAGACTGGTTGTCGCCAACCAGCTCGTTGCCTGACGCAAGACGCGAAAGAGCCGGTCGGGTGTTTCAAGAGGTGCATCGCCCGCAGATGCCGTCTCGCAAAGTGGCACCGTCCGAAAGCCATAAGTGGCTAGTAGGTCTGCGAATTGCCAGCCTAAGCTCAACCCGCGCCAGAGTGATTGGCACTCCGATCAAAAGATCGCGAGGTGGCGATCTTCCTCGAAACCCACAACGTATGTCATTGCCTAACGCCTCTGTCTTGGAGGGTGTTCTCGTTCTCGATGCGGCCATCTACATTGCGGCGGCGTTGAGCGCGGCGATCCTCTCGGAGTTCGGCGCTCAAGTGATCAAGATCGAACACCCGTGCTCCGGGGATCCGCTGCGGCGCTTCGGAACGAGGGGGACTGATCCCGGCGCCTCCGTGCAGTGGCTCAACGAGAGCCGCAACAAGCGGTCGGTCCCGCAAATACGCCGGCGGCCATCAAGGACTACTTGGCCAAGGAGATTCTGGCAGTTCTGCAGGAACCCGCCGTGCTGAAAGAGCTGCGCGATCGCACGATGGTGATCACGCCGCAATCTGCCGCCCAGTTCTCGCGGTTCCTGAGTGACGAAGAAGCGCGCTGGACCAGCCTCATCAAGGCCAAGAACATCCGAATCGACAACACTAGCCCATGACCACCGACCCGTACGCCCGCGCTCAACCTTCTCCATACGCAGGCCTTCGCCTGGGCATCATCGGAGGAGGCAATATGGCGCGGGCTATCCTTGGGGGGCTCCTGCGGAATGGCCTGGATCCAGCGCAGGTGACAGTCGTGGAGCCCCATGGCGACGCGCGTGCGCGGCTCGGTACGGAGCTTGGGATCTCTGCTGACGCCGAGCCAAGTGGCAGATTGAAGAGCTGCACCGCCGTGCTGTGGGCCGTCAAGCCTCAAGCCTTTGCGGAGGCGAGCGCGCCTGTCCTCAAATATCTCGCTGAACCGCTGCACATCAGCGTCATCGCAGGGCTGGGAGTCGAATCCCTTCAGAGCCAGTTGGGTTCGGGTCGCGTCATTCGCTGTATGCCGAATACGCCAGCGGCCGTCGGAGCGGGGATTGCCGGGTGCATTGCTGCTGGGGAAGCGTCAGAGTCCGATCGACGAGTCGCCGACGATCTGCTGCGGCCAACGGGGGAGGTTCTTTGGCTCAACTCAGACGCGGATCTGGACCGCGTGACGGCAATCTCGGGGTCTGGGCCGGCGTACCTTCTCTACGTCATCGAGGCTGTCATCGACGGCGGCGTAAGAATCGGGCTTCCGAAAGAGGTGGCCCGCCGGCTTGCGATTGCCACGGTCGTCGGCACCGGTGTGCTGGCGCGAAGTTCGAATGAGGAGATCTCTGAACTTCGCGGTCAGGTGACATCCAAAGGGGGCACCACGGCAGCGGCGATCGATGTATTGAGCTCCGCAGGAGTGCACGACGCAGTTTGCGCTGCCGTGGAGAGCGCTCACCTCAGGGCGCGGCAGCTCTCGGCGATGTAGCCGTCCGGATCGAAAGTATTTCCGGCCCAACGACGGAAGGCCTGGGCTCCTGCCTCAGAGCGGCGCGTTCACCATGCTTCAACATGACGAGTATCTGAAGAGGATGCTTCAGGCGCAGGTGTTGGAATCCGCCGAGCTCTGATCGGCGGAATTCAACAGGTCGAATACAGCGTCCCCCTCGGAGAATCACTGAAGGCGCCGTTCCAAGCGCTGTTCCAGTGGTCGGTTGCGAACGCGCAGGAAATCGAGGCAGCAAAGAAACGGTTCGACCTCTCCATCGCGGGTGGCGAGCCTGCGGATGGCGCCGTCGAAGGCGCCGACGACTGACGAGCACCCGCAGCTGCTTTCGACAGGCGTGCCTTCATGCTCACGCTCGAGGTTCAGCGGCGCGATCGACACCTTTGAACTGTTCGATCATGTGAGCTAATTGGCAGCGCTCATGGGAGCGGCCTGCCTAGCCACGCGTAGCAGTACGCGATCGCTCAGTAACCAGGCCGGTGACGACGATCTCGACGACGCCGTCACCCGAGAACCTGACTGGTGGTGCAAACGTGTCCGCGAGCCTCAGGAACGGCGGCTAGTCTTGTTCTTGCGTCCAGCGACCTTCGGTGCCGCGGACGCAAGGAGTGCGTCGCGGCAAACCGCCAGGAATTCATCGGCCAGAGGCGAGTCGTCGGGACACGCTCGCGACATGACGATGGCGCCCACGGCATGCGCCAGCGCGTCCAGGGTCTTGGCTCGCGCCTGGCCAGCATCTGCTGAACCCGACGCCGCGCGCTGGCTGGTCAGTGCGGCGACGAGGTCTTCGACGCCGGCCGCAAACGCGATTCTCACGGTCTCGGGCTGGCGTGCGGTATCCCCTCCAAGGGCCGCCATCGTGCAGCCGGTAGCCCGTGAGTCTCGGTGCTCTCGCGAGAGGTATTGCTCCACGAACTCCACCGGGCCAACACCATCGGTCATCGCAACGGTCTGCGCGATGCCGCACGCCGTCGATTCCGCAATCAGGTCGGCCTTGGATTCGAACTGCTTGTAGAAGCCGCCATGGGTGAACCCCGCAGCCGCCATCAGGTCGGCCACGCCAACCCCGTCGTATCCGTGCTCACGAAACAGCGTGGACGCCGTCTCGACGACGTGCGCCCGGTTTGCCTGAGCCTGTGCCTTGGTGACCTTCATTCTTCGACAACTGTGAGTTCGTTCCTGAACAAGCCCACTATACATTGATGTCGATCATCATCCAATACTTGACATGTTGGATTATGATCATCATCATTGAGCCATCGACAGTTTCCAGCCCTCGCGCCAGAGCCAGCTCGCTCGGCTCTCGGACTCGACAGCAGGAACTTCGAAGCGTTGCGCCCGCGCTTGCGGCCCCCTTCCAGCAGGAAACCGATCATGTCCATCCTCCCTACCGTCCTCATCACCGGCGCCTCCACGGGCATCGGCGCCACCTACGCCGAGCGCTTCGCGCAGCGCGGCCACGACCTCGTGCTCGTTGCCCGCGACAGATCGCGGCTGGAGGCGCTCGCCGCCCGCCTTCGCACCCAGCACCACATCGCAGTCGACCTGATGCCGGCCGACCTGACGCAGCAAGCCGACCTGGCCGCGGTGGAAGCCCGGCTGCGCGACGATGCCCGCATCGGGATCCTCATCAACAACGCCGGCATGGCGCAATCAGGCGGCTTCCTGCAGCAGAACGCTGACGGCGTCGACCGCCTCATCGCGCTCAACATCACCGCGCTGACGCGTCTCGCGGCCGCCGTTGCCCCGCGCTTTGCGCAGTCCGGCACGGGCTCCATCGTCAACATCGGCTCGGTCGTCGGCTTCGCCCCTGAATTCGCCATGTCGATCTACGGGGCGACCAAGGCGTTCGTCCTGTTCCTGTCGCAAGGCCTGAACCTCGAGCTTTCATCCAAGGGCGTGTACGTGCAGGCGGTACTGCCCGCGGGGACCCGCACGGAGATCTGGGAGCGTGCCGGGATCGACGTCAATTCGCTCACCGACCTGATGGAAGTGGGCGACCTGGTCGATGCGGCCCTCGTCGGCTTCGATCGCCGCGAACTGGTCACGATCCCGCCATTGCAAGTCGCCGGTCGCTGGGACGCGCTGGATGCCGCTCGCCAAGGCTTGCTCTCGGACATTCGCCAGGCGCAGGTGGCCGAACGCTATCGCTCGCAAAGCTGACCGCCTCCCACCCCATCCAACCCTGCAAAACTGCCATGACTTCATCTCCGCTGAGATCCAGCCTCTACGCCCTGGCGCTTTGTGCCGTGCTTGTGTCGCCGCATGCCGAGGCCAACGGCGCCCTCTCAACGGATGCGAGCCCTTCGAGGGCCATGGGTGTTCGGCCGGTGACCTGGAAAGAGGTCCCGACGCAGTTCGTCTCTGCAGGCGGCGTGGACTTCGCGTACCGGGAACTCGGTCAGCGCAACGGCGGCGTCCCCGTCGTGCTGCTCGTCCACCTGGCCGCTGTCATGGACAACTGGGATCCGCGCGTGGTGGATGGCCTGGCCGCGAAACACCACGTGATCGCCTTCGACAATCGCGGCATCGGATCGTCGAGCGGCAAGCCGGCCAACACGATGGAACAGATGGCCGACGACGCCATCACGTTCATCAAGGCCAGGGGATTCAAGCAAGTCGACCTCTTCGGCTTCTCGATGGGCGGGATGATCTCGCAGGAGATCGTGCTGAAGGAGCCGCAGCTGGTGCGCAGGATGATTCTTGCGGGCACCGGTCCGGCCGGCGGCGAGGGCATTAGCACGGTGGCGGGCGTGGCGAACTACGACCTGATGCGCGCGAAGCTCACCGGGCAAGACCCGAAGCAGTACCTGTTCTTCACGCGCACGCCCAACGGTATCGAGGCCGGGAAGGCCTTCCTGAAGCGCCTGCAGGAGCGTACGTACAACCGTGACGCGGAGATCGCGATCGGCGCCTATGTCGCGCAGCTCCAGGCGCTCAGCGCGTGGGGGCAAAAGGCGCCGGCAGACCTCTCGGTCGTGAAGCAACCCGTCCTGGTGGTCAACGGCGATGCGGATCGAATGGTTCCGACCCCCAACTCGCACGACCTTGCACGGCGCCTGCCCAACAGCCAGCTGATCATCTATCCCGATGCTGGCCACGGCGGCGTCTTCCAGTACCAGGAAGACTTCGTGCCCAAGGCCCTGGCCTTTCTCGCGAACTGAACCTCCGGGCGAGAAGGTACGCAAGCGCACTCACGGCGCAAATCTCCTGGTTTCAAAGGCAAGCACATGACTGACACGCACCTGACCGCACCCACGCGCTTCGTGGAAGTCGGCGGCACCCGATTCGCCTATCGCCGCTGGGGCAATGGAGCTGCTTCGCAGCCTCCGATGCTGTTCCTGCAGCACTTCCGCGGTGGCATGGATCACTGGGACCCGTTGATGACCGACGGCCTGGCCACCGGGCGTGAGGTGATCTTGTACAACGGCCGAGGTCTTGCCTCGTCCACCGGGGCGCCGCGCACCCGGATCGAGGATATGGCCGATGACGCCGCGGCGGTGATCCGGGCCCTGGGCTTGCGCCAGGTCGACGTGCTGGGCTTTTCGCTGGGCGGCTTCCAGGCCCTGGACCTCACGTGGCGCCACCCCGACCTGGTGCGCAAGCTGATGCTGCTGGGCACCGGGCCGCGCGGAGGCAACCCCGAAATGGAAGAGCGTGTGCTGACCACGGCCGTCAACCCGACGCCCACCTTCGAGGACTTTCGCTACCTGTTCTTCGGCCGGTCGGACCAGGCTGAACACGCCGCTCGGGCGTTCTGGGAGCGGCGTCACCAGCGGGTGGATCAGGACCCGCCGAGCTCTTTGGCGCTGATGCAGGGCCAGATCGAGGCCAACGTGCTGTACCTGCCCCGGCTGCAAGAGGACGACCCTTTCGCCTACCTGCGCGGCATCCACCAGCCCACGTTCATCCTCAATGGCGTGCACGACGTGATGGTGCCGACCATCAACTCGTTCTACATGGCGCGCAACCTGCCCAACGCGCAGTTGTTCATCTACCCCGATGCCGGCCATGGGCCTCAGTTCCAGTACCCGCAGCGGTTCCTGCAGCACGCGGTGCAGTTCCTGAGCGAATGACGGCCAGCGCCGCCGCCGCCCCCAGCGTCGCTTGATGTCAACCACCTTCTTCGAAGAGAGAACGCCATGTTCAAGTTCAAGTTCCTGTTGTGGGCCTTTGCACAACTGCTGCAGCGAAAGATCCGCAGCAACGCAGAGTGCGCCCGCTACCTCGGCGACAGGAAGCTCGTCTTCCAGATCCGCACAGCCTCAGGCGCTGGCCGCTGGTACGTCATTCAGAACGGCACCGTTCGCTCCTTCGCCGGCCTGGCCGACAACGCGGCGTTCACGTTCACCTTCTCGAATGCGGCCAAGGGCTTCGAGATCCTGTCGGCCAAGGACGCACAGCTCGCGTTTCTGCGCGGGGTGGGTAGCAAGGATCTGGTCGTGAGCGGCGACTTCCGCGAAGTGATGTGGTTCCAAGGTCTGACCGCCTACCTGCAGCCGCCCAAGGTCGTCACGCCCTGGGAGCGCAGCCCGTTCTGACAGCCGCTGGACCTGGCGCGCACGCACGCGCCAGGCCGGCAACACAACAACAAACGGAGACAAACCATGACGACATCGCCGGGAGCTGCCGTGCCCGACCCCATGCTGCACGCCGCGCATGCAGACACAGCGCCCTATGACTTCGACCACATCGTGATCGGCTCGGGCTTCGGTGGCAGCGTCTCTGCCCTGCGGCTGTCGGAGAAGGGCTACACCGTGGGCGTCATGGAAATGGGGCGACGCTGGAAGCCTGAAGACTTCCCCAAGTCGAACTGGGATGCACGACGCTATTTCTGGCGGCCGGGTCTTCGCATGTTCGGCTTCTTCAACATGCGGCTGTTCCGCCACGTCGTGGTGATGTGCGGCAACGCTGTCGGCGGCGGCTCGATCGCGTATGCCAGCGCCTTGCTCAAACCATCGCCGGAGGTGTGGGACCAGGGCTCCTGGGCCGGCCTGCAGGATTGGAAGCGGCTCATGCCAGCGCACTACGCCACCGCCGAACGCATGCTCGGTGTGGCCGACAACACGCTGCTGGGCGAGGCCGACCGGCGGCTCGAAAAACTTGCGCGCTTGGCCGGAGTAGGGGACAGCTATTACGCCGGCCGTTCGGGCACCTTCTTTCCGCCCCCCGGCGAACGCGGTGGCAAGACCTACCCTGACCCGTACTTCGGCGGCGAAGGCCCGGAGCGCAGTACCTGCATTGGCTGCGGTGGCTGCCTGGTGGGCTGTAGGCACAACGCCAAGAACTCGCTCGACAAGAACTACCTCTACCTCGCCGAGCGGCGCGGCGCCCAGGTCTTTGCGGAGACGCGGGTGGTCGATGTTCGTCCACTGAACGGCAAGCCCGATGGCAGCGACGGCTACGAAATTCACACCGAGTCGTCGACCGCGCTCTTCGACAAGCGGCGGCGCGTCTTTCGCTGCCGCACCGTGTTGTTTGCCGCGTCGTCGCTGGGTACGGTGGAACTGCTGCTGAGGCTGAAGGAAGGTGGCTCGCTGCCGCGACTCAGCGATGATCTGGGCAAGCGCATCCGCACCAACGCGGAATCTCTCCTCGGTCTGCGCTTCCCCGGGCGCGAGCCCAGCATGTCACCGGGCATCGCAGGCGGTGCCGCCCTCTACCTCGACCGGCATACCCATGTCGGCGTCGTGCGCTACGCAGAGGGCATGGATGGCACCAGCCTGCTGATGACGGTGATGCGCGGCGCCGCATCGGGCTGGAGACGCATCCCGGCGTGGCTCTGGCGCATGCTGCGCCATCCGCTCCAGGCGCTGCGGGTCCACAACCCGATCGGCTTTGCGCGCCAGACCATGCTCTTCGTGGTCATGCAGAACAAGGAAGGCCACATCGACCTGCGCCTGCGTCGCCCCTGGTACTGGCCGTTCGGCAAACAACTGAGCACCGAGGGGGCGCCGATTCCCGCCCACATTCCAGAGGCGAACGCCTTCGTCGAACGTGCGGCCAAGGCCCTCGGCGGCCTTCCCATGTCGCTGCTCACCGAAACCCTGTTCAACGTTCCCACAACGGCCCATTGCATGGGCGGTTGTGCGATGGCACAGACCGCCGAGCACGGCGTGATGGACGCCCGCAACCGCGTGTTCGGCTACCAGAACATGCTGATCTGCGACGGCTCCATGCTCAGCGCCAACCTGGGCGTGAACCCGAGCCTGACCATCGCGGCGATGACGGAGCTCGCCATGTCCCACATCCCGGCCAAGTCATCTCCCAACCCCGTTCACGACACATCACGCAGCGACATGCCCATGCCCAAGACATCCAACGCCAGCCACCAGCTTCTGAACCAGCCCCTGACATTGCCCAACGGCACGGTCCTGCGTAACCGGTTGGCCAAGGCCGCCATGAGCGAGACACTCGGCACCTACGACAACCGGCCGACGCCCAGCCTCGTTCGGCTATATGAACGTTGGGGCGCCTCGGGCCTGGGCCTGATCGTGACGGGCAACATGATGATCGACCGCCGCGCTCTGGGCGAGCCCGGCAACGTCGCCGTCGAGGACGAATCCGACCTGACCGTCTTGCGCCAGTGGGCAAAGGCGGCGACGGCGCAGGGCGCCGCCATCTGGGCGCAACTCAACCATCCCGGCAAGCAGTCCACCAAGGGCTTGAATGCCTTCAACCTCGCGCCTTCGGCCGTCCCCTTCCGCGAGGACATGGCAGCCTTCTTCGAGACTCCACGTGAAGCCACCGGGTCCGAGATCCACGACATCATCGAGCGTTTCGGGCGCAGCGCGGCCATCGTCAAGAAAGCCGGCTTCAGTGGCGTTCAGATCCATGGTGCCCACGGCTACCTGGTCAATCAGTTCCTGTCTGCGCATCACAACCGTCGCGACGACCAGTGGGGGGGAACCCTCGAGAAACGGCGACGCTTCCTGATGGCCGTCTATGCGGAGATCCGCCGACAAGTCGGTCCGGAGTTCCCGATCGGCATCAAGCTCAACTCGGCCGACTTCCAGCGTGGCGGCTTCACCGAAGAAGAATCGTTGGCCACGATCCGCGCGCTGGCCGAGGCAGGAATCGACTTGATCGAGATCTCCGGCGGGACCTACGAAGCGCCCGCCATGAGTGGCACGATGCAGGAACAGGCAAGGGCATCCACCGCGGCTCGTGAAGCGTATTTCCTCGACTTCGCCGGGAAGGTTCGTTCCGCTGTCCAGGTGCCCCTGATGGTCACAGGCGGATTCCGCACTGCGGCCGGCATGGAAGCCGCGCTGCGAACGGGCGCGCTCGATGTGGTGGGCCTGGCGCGCTTGCTGGCGATCGACCCCGACGCGCCTGCCGCACTACTCCGAGGTCGCGACAGCCTTCAACGCGTTCGCCCGATCAACACCGGTCTCAAGGTCGTGGATCGCATGGGAATCATGGAGGTGCTTTGGTACACGCGCCAACTCGGGCGCATTGCCAAGGGTAGAGACCCACAGCCGAGGGAAGGTGGGCTGTCTGCCTTCCTGAAGTCAGCGCTCATTAGTGGTTGGGGAACGTTTCGCACACGTCGCCTGCGCGCGCGCGGTTGAGCGTGCTCCTCGCACAAGCAGGCATTGCTGACTACCAAATGACGCGCACCAGGGCTGGATCCAAGAACGCTTCGCACGACCGCATCGCCGCGGCCGGCGCGCGGGCGATTCGCCGCAGCGGGTACGGCGGCGTCAGCATCGCTGACATCATGAAGGAGGCGAGTCTCACGCATGGCGGGTTCTACGCCCACTTCCCTTCACGCGAGGCCATGCTGGTCGAGTTGTCAGACCGAGCCGGCGCCGACGCCATCGCCATCTTCGCGCGCGTCGCGGAGGAGGCGCCGCCCGCGCAATCGCTGCGGGCGCTTCTGAGCACCTATCTCTGCGAAGAGCATTTGAGGCAGCCTGAGATTGGCTGCCCGATCGCCGCGCTGGGCACGGAAATGCCGCGACAGGCGCCGCCAATTCGGCGCGCGGTCACCCGCCGCATCAAGGAGATGATCGATCTGGTCTCGCGCGAGTCATCCGACTTCGGGCTGCCGGGCGCGCACGACCGAGCTCTGGTGATCACCGCCACCATCGTCGGGGCGCTGGTTCTGGCACGGGCGATCGACGAAGCGGCGTTATCCGAATCGGTGCTGAACGCAGTACGCGAGCACCTGATTTCCTCGCCGAGATGACTTATGCATGACCGCGCGCATTGAGCGCCCTGGCGCTGCACTGCATAACCCCGAAACCCCGCGGCGCACCAACGCCCCGACGACACACCCACCTGGCTCCGCCATGACAAAGGACGAAGACATTGAAAGCACTCACGTTCAAGCGCTACGGCAAGTCGCCCGGCATCGGCTTTGCCGAGATTGCCAGCCCCTCGTTGAAACCAGACGAAATGCTGGTGCAGGTCCATGCCGCGGGGGTGAACCCCATCGACAACATGGTCCCTGTGGGAACGTTCAAGCTCGTCCTGCGCTTCGACTTGCCCGCGACGTTGGGCAGTGATCTGGCAGGCGTGGTGGTCGAGGTGGGCAGCCGCGTAACCCGCTTCAAGCCTGGCGACGAAGTCTTCGCCAGCCTCTTCGACCTCGGCAAAGGATCTCTTGCAGAGTTCGCGGCGGTGCCGGAGAGCGCCGCCGCCTTGAAGCCGCACAACCTGGACTTCGTTCAAGCTGCGTCGATTCCGATGGTCGGACTTACCTCGTGGCAAGCACTGAAGGAGCGGGCAGGTCTGCGTCGAGGCCAGAAGGTGTTCATCCCGGCGGGCTCCGGCGGCATCGGTACGTTCGCGATCCAACTGGCTCACCACCTTGGCGCCAAGGTGGGCACCACCGTCAGCACGGGCAATGTCGAACTGGTTAGCAAGCTCGGTGCCGACGAAGTCGTCGACTACAAGAAGCAGGAGTTCGAGAAGGTACTTCGGGGCTATGACGCCGTGCTCGGCACCGTCCGGGGAGATGCCATCGCGAAATCCGTCGACATCCTCAATCCGGGCGCCAGGATCGTCTCCCTCATCGGCCCACTCGACGCTGCGTTCGCGCGCGCGAAGGGCTTGAACCTCATCCTGAGGTTTGTGTTGGGATTGATGAGCCGCAAGATCTTGCGCCTCGCGAGAAAACGGGACGTCAACTACTCATTCCTGTTCATGCGCCCCGACGGGAAGCAACTCGGGGAGATCGGTGAACTGCTCAAGTCCGAACGCATTCGGCCGGTGATCGACAAAGTGTTCCCCTTCGAGCAGGCCAAAGAGGCTCTCGACTACCTGGCGCAAGGACGAGCCAAGGGAAAGGTCGTCGTTCGTATCAAGTAGCCCGTCGTCATCGCCACGATCCGCAGCCGTGGCGGCACGCCCGCATTTTCAACACCTCGTTTTTCCATCAAGGACCATCATGCTTTTTGAACCTCTTGCCACGCCTTCGCTGCAACTCGCCAACCGCATCGTGATGGCGCCGATGACACGCAGCCGGGCCGTGGAGGCCAACACGCCGAACGACCTGATGGCCGAGTACTACGGACAGCGAGCTGCAGCCGGCCTGGTCATCACGGAAGGCACATCGCCGTCTCCGAACGGCCTGGGCTATGCACGCATCCCCGGGCTCTTCAACCAGGCGCAGGTGCAGGGATGGCGGCGGGTCACCGACGCCGTCCACGCCAGGGGCGGCAATATCTTCATCCAACTGATGCACACCGGACGCGTGACCCATGTGTTGAACCTGCCGGTCGCAGCCGAGGTCCTGGGGCCCACCGCCGATGCCTGTCCCGGTCAGATGCATACCGATGCGAAGGGCATGCAGCCGCACAGCCGCCCACGGGCCATGAGCCAGGACGACATTGCGCATGCCGTCGACGAATACGTCCAGTCGGCGCAACTCGCGATCGAAGCAGGATTCGACGGAGTCGAATTGCACGCCGCGAATGGCTACCTGATCGAGCAGTTCCTCAACGCCAATGTGAACCAGCGCACCGACCAATACGGCACCGGCATCGACGGTCGCAACCGCTTTGCAATCGAGATCGCCCGTGCCACCGCGGCGGCCATCGGCCCACAGCGCGTGGGCATTCGGCTCTCGCCTTATGGCGTGTTCAACAGTACTGGACCTTTTGCCGACGTGGACGCGCAGTACCTGGCGTTGACGCAGCAGCTGTCGGAGCTGGGCCTGCTTTACGTCCACGTTCTCGATCACTCGGCGATGGGAGCTCCCGCGGTGCCTGCCGAGCTGAAGACTCGTCTTCGCGCCGCCTTCAAGGGCCTGTTCATCCTCGCCGGCGGATTCGATCAGGCCAGCGCCGAGCGCGCGCTCGAAGCCGGTCAGGCAGACCTCATTGCCTTCGCCCGGCCCTTCATCGCCAATCCGGACCTGGTCGCACGCATGCGTACTGACGCCGCGCTCAACGTGCTGGACCCCGAAACCTTCTACACCCCGGGTGCCAAGGGCTACACCGACTACCCGGTACTTGCGGACTGAGCTGTACGGTCCGTCGACTATCAAGGAGCCATGTCATGAGCGTTCAGCAAGATCCGAAAGTGAGCTGGGAGCGAAAAGCGGATCGCGACGCGGAACCACGCCCATGCAGACTTCGCGTCAAAGGCCTTGTCCTTCCTCGAAGCCTGAAACACTGACTATGCCGGTTTGAAGGTCATCAAGAGATCGAACATGCCCTATCTCCAGCTCGACGTGAATGGAAGCTACGCAATCGCGGACAAGCAGCGCCTTGCGAATGCGCTTGCGGAAACCTACGCCCGGATGATGAGCGTGGACATGCGGCGTATCAGCATTGCCATCAGAGAACTGGGGGAGGGCGCTGTCTGGCGCATGGTCGATGGCGAGGCGGTCGAAGCCGCCGTGCTGATGTGTGACATTCGACGGGGTCGCAGCGCTGAACTTCGCCTCGCCGTGGCCAAGACGCTATGCGAAGACTGCACGGAGATCCTGGGCTTGCGCAAAGATCGATTGAACGTTGAGTTCACTCAGCATTCGGCCGATGAGATGTATCACCCCACCTTGGGCGGATACAGCCCGGAATGGACGTCGGCCGAGGAGGGCGGCACATCGCCCGCGTGATCTGCCACCAGGCAACGGCCGCATCCTGGATATGTCGACATCGCACAAAGAACTGCTGCGCATATTTGGCGACGCGTGGTTCGAATCGGTTGAGCCCGCGTCACAAGAGTTATTGCTGACGCAAGGACGCTCCATTCACGTTCGAAGCCGTGAATTCGTCGTGCGCAAAGGCGACACGGCCAATGGTCTCTTCGGCGTGGTCAGTGGTGTTCTCGCCGCGTCCTCGTTACTCGAAGACGGGCGACAAATGATCTTCGGCTTGCTGGAGCCTGGAGATTGGTGCGGTGAGGCATCGTCGCTGGACGGACTGCCGCGCACGCATGACATCCATGCCTTGCGGAACTCCGAATTGCTGCACATCTCGCCGCCTCTGTTCGAGCGGTTGATGCAGGATGCCAGTTTTGTGCGGGCGATTGCAGTCCTGCAGACGGCACGCATCCGAACCATGTTCGGCTTCTTCGAGGATGCGGCGCTGCGCAGCACGCGGGCCCGTGTCGCGCGCCGGCTACTGAGGCTGGCGCGCGGCGATGCTTCGGCCTTGCCTCGTTCCCGGCGCGTGATTCCCATCACACACGAGACCCTCTCGATGATGTTGGGCATCACCCGTCAGACCTTGTCGCTTGAACTCAAGGCCTTGGCTGCGACGGGTGCGCTGTCGCTGTCGTACGGCCGCATCGCCATCGAGTCGGAGCAAACGCTGAGCGCACTCAGCGAGGTCTGAATACGGGACGGCGACGCCCGGCTGCCGGGCGTGGGCCTCGGGACTTACCCGCGGAATGTCAGCTGGCATGCATTCGTGTGGAGGCACTGATTCCTACCATCGTGCGTCATTCATCAGAAGAGCCTACTCCCATGACCGATCGCGCGAAATTTCGTAGTTTTCAAGAAAGCACGGCCCAAGATTGGAAGGTGATCGCGGGCGAGTTCCAAGCCTTTTCCAAAGGTCTGGCCGACCGTGTCCTTCATCACCTGAGTCTGCTGCGCGGCGACTTCGGAGGTTTCCCCATCGACCGCCTCGATCACTCCTTGCAAACGGCAACCCTGGCCTTGCGCGATGGCCGTGATGAGGCTTACGTGTGCTGTGCCTTGCTGCATGACATCGGCGACACGCTGGGAACATTCAATCACCCCGACATCGCCGCAGCGGTGCTGAAGCCGTTCGTGAGCGAAGCGGATCATTGGATGGTGCAGAACCACGGGATCTTCCAAGGGTATTACTTCTTTCATCACCTCGGCATGGATCGCGATATGCGCGAGCAGTTCGTCGGGAATCCGCACTATGACCGCACCGCGGAATTCTGCGAGCTGTATGACAGTCCGGCGTTCGACCCGAAAGCCGAGACGCTGCCGCTGTCGGAGTTCGAGCCCATGGTGCGCCGGCTGTTCCAGCATCCGGTCAACAGCATCTACAAGAAGACTGCCTCGATGGCAGAGGTCTGACGGAACGGTGCGAGTGGGCCTTCGCCGGTCCCTCGCATTCCACAGCGGCTGCGTGCGCGGCCGCGCCAAGCCAAAAGATGTGCAAACGCAAGAAAAAGTTGGAGACACACGATGAATCGAGCGACAGGCCCCGCCGCGGCAAGACCACATGACGATGCGCGCAGAGACGCGATGTACCGCAAGATCACCTGGCGGCTTATCCCGCTGCTGTTCCTTGCCTACGTGGTTTCCTACATCGATCGCATCAACGTTGGCTACGCCAAGCTTCAGATGAGCTCGGACCTGCATCTGACCGATGCCATCTATGGACTCGGCGCGGGCATCTTCTTCGTCGGGTATGCGCTCTTCGAGGTTCCCAGCAACGTGCTCCTGATGCGCATTGGTGCACGCCTGACGATCATGCGCATCATGGTGTGCTGGGGTTTGGTCTCGGCGGCGACGATGTTCATCACCACGCCGATGCAGTTCTACATTGCCCGCTTCCTGCTCGGGGCCTTCGAGGCCGGGTTTTTTCCCGGCATCGTGCTGTACCTGACCTTCTGGTTTCCGGCGGCACGCAGAGCGCGCATCCTCGCCTTGCTCATGAGCGCGGTGGTGGTGGGCGGGCTCGTTGCGGGTCCGATGTCCGGCTGGATCCTGCAGAACCTCGATGGCTGGCACGGCCTGCGTGGCTGGCAGTGGATGTTCTTGCTCGAAGGTGTGCCGGCCGCGGCATTGGGCTTCGTGGTCTATGCCTGCCTGTCCAACTCGCCCGACGAGGCTCGGTGGCTCTCCGAGGACGAGAAGCGCATGATCCGTATCGACCTGCCCAAGGAGACGGCACCCCACGCGTCCACACCTCCTGTGGAAGCCGCACTTGACGCCCTGCGCGACCCAAAGGTCTACCTGCTGTCGTTTCTGTACTTCGCGGCTGTTTGCGGTGGCACCACCCTGAGCTTCTGGATGCCCACGATGATCCAGAGCCTCGGCGTCAAGAGCATGCAGACGATCGGCCTGATTTCTGCCGTGCCCTACGCGTTTGGTGCGCTGGCGATGATCCTGTACGGCCGCCACTCGGACAAGCGTGGCGAACGCCGCTGGCACTACGCGGTGGCAGTGGCCATTGGTGGGGCAGGGCTTGCGCTTACGAGCTGGACCGCTGCCTACATGTGGCTGTCGGTGGCGCTGATCGCGATCGCAATCGCGGGCTCTGTTTCTTCGCTGCCGGTGTTCTGGGCAGTCGCGACGACGCAGCTGTCGCGGCAATCGACCGCCGCCGGCATCGCGATCATCACAAGCCTGGGCAATCTGGCTGGACTGGCGTGCCCTTACATCCTGGGCGTGATCAAGCAGTCCACCGGCAGCCTGACGGGCGGCCTCCTGATCATCGCCGGCGTCATGCTGATGGGTTCCCTCGTGATGGTCGGCAGTGGTTCGATCCGGCGCGGTGCCGCCGCGCTCCGCCCTGCGCTGATCGAGAAGATGCCGGACGCCTACGCGCGCTGACCCTTGGCCGAGGAAGACGCCTTGACCCTCTTGCCGCTGGGCCCTGGCGTGCGCCCACGCCAGGCCGATAACGGAAACGGCCTCCACATGCATTGGCTTGAAGCGGGCGATGCAAGTCCCGAGACGCCAATGGTCGTGCTGCTGCATGGTTTCCCCGAGCTGGCGTTCAGCTGGCGTCACCAGCTGCTCGCGCTCGCGCAGGCCGGCTTCCACGTGGTGGCTCCTGTCCAGCGCGGTTACGGCCGCACCACGGGCTGGACCGCCAATGTCGATACCGACCCACGTGCCTTTCGCATGGACAACCTGGTGCGCGATGTTCTGGGGCTGATCCATGTGCTTGGGAAGAAGTCGGTGCACGCCGTGGTCGGCCACGACTTCGGCTCGCACGTCGCGGCCTGGTGCGCGCTGATCCGCCCCGATATCTTCCGTTCGCTGGCCATGCTGGCCACGCCGTTCACCGGGCCGCCGGCAATGCCGCTGGGTGCTGCCGACACGCCGGACCCGCGCGCCCGACAGCTCGCAGAAGCGCTTGCCGGCCTGTCCACCCTGGAGCGCCCGCGAAAGCACTATCAGCTGTACTACTCAGGTCTCGAAGCCAACGCCGAGATGCACGGCGCAAGCCAGGGCCTGCGCGAGTTCCTTCGGGGCTACTACCACCTCAAGAGCGCGGAAGGCGCCGACAAGCGGCCCGCGCCTTTGCCCGACCTGAGTGCGGCGTCGCTGGCCGGGCTTCCGACCTATTACGTGATGGATGCGGACCTGGGCATGGCCGACACCGTGGCGCGAAGCATGGCGCAGCGCGAGATGCAACCGAGCCGATGGCTGTCTGAAGAGTCGCTGAACGTGTACAGCGATGAGTTCGGCCGCACCGGCTTCCAAGGGGGGCTGCTGTGGTATCGGGCCGCCACAACTCGCGGGTTGCAGCAGGAGCTGCAGATCTACGCCGGACTGACCGTCGACGTGCCCAGCTGCTTCATCGCCGGAGAAATGGACTGGGGCGTCCACATGCTGCCCGGGGCACTCGACGCAATGCAGAACGATGCATGCACGCGTTGGGTCTCGACCCGGTTCATCGCCGACGCCGGTCATTGGGTGCAACAAGAACAACCGGAGGCGGTCAATGCTGCTCTCCTCGACTTTCTCAAAACAGGCCGCTGAAATGAAATCTGTAACCATGGAATCGAACCCCGCGCCGGACGCCTTCGGCGCAAACACGCTGCTGATCAAGCAACTGCTGGAAGCCGGGCTGTCCCGCAGCCCTTCAGAAGAGATCGTGTACGGCGATGCCGTGCGCTTCGACTACACCGAGCTGAACCGGCGCATCGGCCGTCTGGCGGCCGGGCTGGCATCGCTTGGTGCGCGTCCGGGCGACACCGTCGCAGTCATGGACTGGGACACCCACCGCTATCTGGAGTGTTTCTTCGCGGTGCCAATGGCGGGCATGGTGCTGCACACGGTCAACGTGCGGCTCTCGGTCGAGCAGCTGCTCTACACAATCAACCATGCCAAGGACGACTTCATCCTCGTCAATACCGAGTTCCTGCCGATGCTTGAGGCTATCTGGGATCGGGTGGATCCGGGTAAGCAGCTGGTGCTCCTATCGGACGCGGCAAGCCCGCGGGAGACGCGCTTGCCTATCGCTGCCGAGTACGAGGCTTTACTCGGGGGCTCGAATCCGGTGACCGCATGGTCTGATCTGGACGAGTCGACGCGGGCCACGACCTTCTATACAACCGGCACCACAGGCCTGCCCAAGGCGGTGTATTTCAGTCATCGTCAGCTCGTGCTGCACACCCTGGCCAGCCGCGCTGCTCTGGCAGGGCCGGGCGCGGGCCGCTTCAATCACGACGACGTGTACATGCCGGTCACGCCCATGTTCCACGTGCATGCCTGGGGCCTGCCCTACTTGGCCACGATGTTGGGAGTCAAGCAGGTCTATCCGGGGCGCTATGTTCCCGACCGCCTGCTGGCGCTGTTCGAGCGCGAGAAGGTCACGTTTTCTCACTGTGTGCCGACCATTTTGCAGATGATGTTGGACTCGGCGGCGGCGAGGGGCCAGCGCCTGGACGGCTGGACGGTGGTCATCGGCGGAGCAGCGCTCGCCCAATCGCTGGCAAAGGCCGCCATGGGCCGCGGCGTCGACGTGTTCGCCGGCTACGGAATGTCGGAAACCGGTCCCATCTTGACGCTGGCGCAACCCCGCTCAGCAAATTCCGGAGCGCCGACCGACGAGGAGGTCACGGCCCGCTGCCATGCGGGTTGGGCGATTCCGTTCGTCCAGTTGCGCGTGGTCGACGAAGCGATGAAAGACCTGCCGCGTAATGGAAGTTCGGCCGGCGAGCTCGTGGCCCGTTCGCCGTGGCTTACACAGTCTTATCTTGGCGACCCGCAAGCCAGCCAGGCTCTGTGGCGTGGCGGATGGTTGCACACGGGCGACATCGCGGTGATGGACCCGGATGGCTGTGTTCGGATCGTTGACCGCCTGAAGGACGTGATCAAGACCGGTGGCGAATGGGTCTCCTCGCTGCAGTTGGAGGACATTCTGTTGAAGCATCCCCAGGTGCGGGAAGCCGCAGTCATCGGAATTCCCGACCCGCGCTGGAGCGAGCGTCCTGCTGCCATCGTGGTTCTCACGGCGGATGCCGTTCCCGATGCGGACGCCATCCGTGCCCACGTCAAGCAGTTTGCGGACGCTGGCGCCATCTCGAGGTTCGCGATCCCGCAGGAGGTGACCTTCGTCGACAGCCTGCCCAAAACCAGTGTGGGCAAGCTGGACAAGAAACTGATGCGGGCGCAGCAGGCGCAGATCGAAGGTGCCGTGTAACCGGAGCGTTCCGCACAACCCGACCATCCCCCATTCGAAGGAGTCTTTCGTGCATATTCCATCTCTCAAAGAAGTCGTCAGTGCCGAAGAATGGCAACTGCGTTGCGATCTGGCCGCCTGCTACCGCCTCGTGGCGCTGCACGGCTGGACCGACCTGGTATTCACGCACATCAGTGCGCGCTTGCCCGGCGACGCCCATGACTTCCTGATCAATCCGTACGGCCTGCTGTTCGACGAAATCACGGCGTCCTCGCTCCTCCGCGTCGACGCGGACGGCAATCAGCTCACCGAATCGCCTTTCACGGTGAATCGCGCCGGCTTCGTCATCCATAGCGCCATCCATGCTGCCCGGCCGGACATCCAGTGTGTGTTGCACACCCACACCCGTGCAGGCGTCGGCGTCAGCGCGCAGCAGGGCGGCGTGTTGCCCATATCGCAGCAGTCAATGGTGATCCAGGGTTCGCTGGCATATCACGACTACGAAGGCATTGCGCTGCGCGACGAGGAAAAGCCGAGATTGCAGGCGGACCTGGGCAAGGCGAACTATCTGATGCTGCGTAACCACGGCCTGCTCACGGCGGGTACTACGATCGCCGATGCCTTCCTGGCCATGTACATCTTCGAGAGTGCTTGCCAGATCCAGATCGCGGCGCAGGCAGGCGGTCCGTTGACCATGCTCGACGAGTCCATCCAGGCGACCGCGGAAGCCGATGCGCGGGCACAGACCGGTGGCATCGGTGGCCGCTTCGTATGGCCTGCGCTGTTGCGCAAGCTAAATCGCACCAATCCGGGCTACGACGTCTGATGGAACACGTGAACCCCCAAGGAGCGGCGCACGTCAAGGTCCTGGCCTTCGATGTCTTCGGAACGGTGGTCGATTGGCACAAGAGCATCATGCGAGAGGTCCAGTCGATGAAACTCGACGTGGATGGCGATCAGTTCGCGCTAGCCTGGCGAGCCGGGTACATGCCGGCGATCCGGAAAGTCATGTACGGCGAACTCGACTGGACCTTGATCGACGACCTTCATCGGATGATCCTGGACGCACTTCTGGAGACCTTCCAGGTGACCCATCTGAAGGAAGAAGAAAAGCGGAAGCTGAACGGTGTCTGGCACCGGCTGGATCCGTGGGCCGATAGCGTGGAAGGGCTGACCCGGCTGAAATCGCGCTACACGATCTGCACCATGTCGAACGGCAACATCGGTTTGCTGGCCAACATGGCGAAGAACGCCCGTCTGCCGTGGGACTGCATCCTCTCCGCAGAGATCTTTCGCAAGTACAAGCCCGATCCGGCGACTTACCTGGGCGTTGCCAAGGTCTTCGGCGTCGAACCCGGCGAGGTCATGATGGTGGCGGCCCACCAGGACGACCTGGCACATGCGCGTGCGTGCGGGCTGAAGACCGCTTACGTCGAACGGCCACTGGAGTACGGCCCTTCGCAGCAGAAGGACGTGTCGCCCCATCCGGACAACACGGTCCACTCCAGGAACTTGGTGGAGCTTGCCGCGGCGCTGAACTGTTGAACAAATGGCCGTGAGAGCATCTGCTCATGCACGCAGCTAGATCCATCAGCGTTCGGTCTGCTCGCGGGCAAGCAATCATCGCCAGCAGCGCTGAGGCAATGCTTCCGTGCTTCACCTGTCGAGCGACGATCTCGTACGCCTCGGTCCGATTCGACCTGAGGGTGGGACGTCTCAATCTTGCGACGATTGCGCCGTTTCATCGCGTGATTGTGCAAGCGAGTCTGGAACGGGCGGTCAGAGAAATGAAGACCTGCGCATGCATTGACGGTCCGAAGCCGAGGCCATTGCGTCCGGGTTGCAGCGGCGCGCGCCTCACGCCTAACAACGCCTAACACCACCCAACGCTTTCGGCGCCTATCTCGCGACCCGCGGAGTTCCAATGGTGTCTTGCGGACGAACGCGTCTGAATACGGGGAGAAAAGAACGGCGGCATCCGGACTGAGCCCACGCATTTCGCAGCCCGGGCAGTCAAAAAAAGGCCTACATCCATGCAACACCAGGAACTCACCAGACAAGAACAGGCAGCCTTGCCGGATGCCTCCGCTGTCGAGGGGCACGGGACTTCGGTAATGCAATACCGGGACTTTCGCGAACTGAGTGCCGGCACGCCGCGCCTGGAGCGCGCACGCGCCCGTGGCGCGGTCTCGTCGCTCGTGGCCGGGCGTGGCCAGACCGCGCCGGCCACTGCCGCGATGCTTCAACGCGAGTACGCGTTTCGCCATGCGCTTCGCGACGAATGGGCGGCGGTTCCGATCGCGTTGGTGCCGCACGGAGAAAGCTCCCTTCTGATACTGAACGACCCCGGCGGCGAGACGCTTCGTCGCGGCGCGGCGCCCACCGCCGATACGGCTGCCTTCCTTGCGCTCGCACAGCGCCTCACCGCTGCCGTCGGCGCGATGCACGTTGCCGGCGTCCTGCACCGCGCACTCACGCCGGACCGCATGCTGCTTGCCGATGACGGGCACGTTCATCTCACCGGCTTCGGCCATGCCACCAACGTCGCCCGCGAAGCCAAGGCCGTGGGCGACGATCAGCTCGCCTGGGACGAGGACAGCTTCAACTACATGGCGCCGGAGCTGGGCGCGCGCATGAACCTGCGAGTGGATGTGCGTGCCGACCTCTACGCGCTCGGCTGCATCTTCTACGAACTACTGGTCGGAAGGCTTCCGTTTCATGGCGCCGATGCCGCCGCTCGCGTTCACGCGCACGCGACCCAGACCGCCCGTGCGCCGTGCGACTTGGTGGAAGGCGTTCCCGAGCAACTCTCGCTGCTGGTCATGAAGCTGCTCGAGAAAGCCCCCGGGCAGCGCTATGCGGACGCCGCCGGCGTGCTGGCCGATCTGCGGCGCTGCGAGGCCCTGCTGCGCCAGCACGGACGCGTTCCGGGTTTTGCACTCGATGCTCATTCGGCCCTGCGCAGGCCCCGCGCTGCGGATCGGGTGCTGGGGCGCAATGCCGAACTCGAGACGCTGCTGGCGCTCTACCGCACGGTCGCGGACAACGCTCGTTCGCGCGCAGCCTGGGTCTCGGGCCCGTCCGGGATCGGCAAATCGACGCTTCTGCGCGAGGCGATGGCGCGCGTGCAGCCTTCCGGCGCGCCGCTTCTGGCCACAGCCAAAAGTGAAGAGGGCGGCCGTGGCAGGCCGTATGCATTGCTGGTGGAGGCGCTCGATCCGCTGCTGCAATACGTGCTCGGTTGCGCCGAAGAAGAATTCGCGCTCTGGCGCAGCCGCATCGCCGCCGCGGCAAAACCCGTGGAGCGGACCTTGGCCGCCCTGTTGCCAGCCCTGGGCACGATCGCCGGCCTGCAGCCTGGACAGCCCGCGCCTGCCGACGCGCCTGACGCGGCCCCCGCAATCGAACGCGAGCGCGTACTGCAGGGCATGGCGCGGCTGATCGCCTGCTTCGCAACGCCCGCCCGGCCGCTCGTATTGCTGCTGGATGACCTGCAATGGGCCGACTTCGAAACGCTGCAGGTGCTCGAACGCCTGCTGTACCAGCATGACGACGCAGCCTTGCTGCTGGTCGGCACCTTCCGCGACAACGAGGTGGCTGCGGACCATCCGCTGCGCGCAGGCCGGCTTGCCGAAGTGCCAGAGGCCGTCCGCATCGAACTCGGGCCGCTGGACGAAGGCGCCCTGCGCGAAATGGTTGCGGCGACGCTGCAACAGGACGTGAGCGCCATCGGAGAACTGGCCGAGGTCATCGGCCAAAAGACGGAACGAAACCCGTTCTTCGCACGGCATCTGCTCCACCTGCTGGCCGACGAAGGGCTGCTTGTCTACGATGCGGAAGCCGCCTCGTGGCGCTGGAGCGTCGAAAGGCTCGTGGCGCACCCTGGTGCCGACAACGTCGACGACCTGATGGCGCGCCGGTTCGAGCAGTTGCCCGCGTCAACGCAGGCCGTGTTGCGTCTGATGGCGTGCCTCGGCCACCGGGCATCCGACACCGCGCTCGCGCTCGCCATGAACGTGAGGCCCGGGACCGATGCGGCCGGGCGCCTGCGAGCGGCGCTGGACGACGCACGCGAGGCCGGCAGCATCCTGCGCGATGGCAACGGCTGGGTTTTCCGGCATGACCGCATTCGCGAGGCCGCCTATGGCTCGATCCCGCCCGAGGAGAGGCCGCGAATGCACCTGCAGATCGTGCGGCGCCACATCCTGCACGCGACCGACCCCGCCCAGGTGTTCGCGCTCGCCGCGCAGGCCAGCCTTGCCCGCCCGGCCGTCGACGCGCCCCAGGAGCGACGCGACTTCGCGCGCCTCAACCTGGAAGCCGGCCGCCAGGCGAAGGCCGCGACAGCCCATCATTCGGCGCTCGGCTTCTTCCGCGCTGCGCTCGCCTTTCTGGGTGAAGAAGATTGCAGCGACGACGGCCTGAACGCGCGCGCGCTTTGCGGCGAGGCCGAGTTCATGACGGGGTCGCTGGAAGCCGCCGAGGCCCGCCTGTCGGCGCTGGAGGAGGTCGCGGGAGATGGCATCTTCGGGTCCGATCTCGCGCGCCTGCGGGCGGCGCTGTACACCACGCTCGGCAGGTTCGACCAGGCGCTGGATGTCGGCCTCGCCTTCCTGTGCAAATCCGGCATCGACATGCCCAGGCGGCCCGACGATGCCGCGGTCGACCGGGAGCACGCCACACTGCAGGCATGGATCGATCGCCATGGCATCGGCGCCTTGCGGCAGTTGCCCATCGTGGCCGATCCGCTGCGCCGCGCCATCACCGACATCTTCGCCGACCTCATTCCGCCGGCGCTGTACACCGACCACAACCTGGTCGACTTCATCCTCCTGCGCATGATCCGCATCGGCATCGCGCAAGGCCACGCCGACGCCTCGGCGGACGGTTACGTCTGCATGACACAGGTCTTTGGCGTGCGCTACGGCAACTACGCCGCCGCCCGCGAATTCGGCGCACTCGCGCTGCACCTGGTCGACGAGCGCGGCCTCGCCCGGTACCGCGGCCGGGTCTACATGGCCTTCGGGACCCTGGTGGTTCCATGGACGCAGCCGGCGCGCGCGGCGCGCGACTACATCCGGCGCGCCTACGACGTCGCCGTGGCGAGCGGCGACCACACTTTCGCGATCTATTGCGGCCGCAACCAGGCGACGGGAATGCTGTTCGCCGGGGAGTACCTGGGCGACGTGCGGGACACGGTCGAACGTGGCCTGGCCATCGCCCGCGACGCGAACTTCCAGCTCGTGATCGACGCGCTGCTGGCCCAGAAGGCGCTGCTGGCGCAGTTGCAGGACGGCACCGAGGGCGATCGCGACGCCCAGCCGCGCACACCGCAGGAAGGCGAGCCTGCAACGCTCGTGGACTTCGCCTATTGGGTGTACAAGCTGCAGGCGGCGCTGATCGGCGGCAGATTGACCGAGGCGATCGACGCACGCCGCCGGGCCGAGGCCTGCGCGGCCTCGGGCCGCACCTTCGCCGAAAGCGGCGACCTGCCGTTCTACGGCGCGCTGGCGCTGCTCGCATTGCCCACGCGCGATGCACCCCAGCAGGCGGCGCTCCAGCGGGACGTGCAGCAGCTCCAGACCTGGGTCCTGGCCTGTCCGGCCAACTTCCTGGCCCGCTACCAGCTGGTAGCGGGCGGAGTTGTGCCGCATCGATGGCGATCCGCTGGCGGCGGTGGAGGCCTATGCGCGGGCGGTGACGCACGCGCGGCGACATGGCTTCACCCAGGTCGAGGCCCTGGCAGCCGAGCGCGCCGCGGCCTTTCATGCCGGCCGCGGCGACGACCTGTCCGCGCACGGCAACCTGCGCCATGCCCGCGGCGCGTGGCAGCGCTGGGGTGCCATGGCCAAGGTGCGGCAGTTGCAGTCGGCGCATCCGGGGCTCTTCGAGACCGAGGACTCTGCCGCGAGTACGCGGCGCATGCAGGCGCTGGACGCGCAGGCCGTGCTGCGCATCTCGACGGCACTCGCCAGCGAAATCGTCCCCGCTCGCCTGGTCGAAATCCTGCTGCGCACCGCACTCGAAAACGCTGGCGCCGAGCTCGGCACGCTGGCGCTGCTGCGGCACGAGGTCTGGCAGGTGCGCGCCCAGGCGCGGGTGCTCGACGGTGCCATCGCGCTCACGCAGGCGGGCGTCGCTTTCGATGCGCAGGCGCTGCCGGTGTCGATCGTCCAGGCCGTCGCGCGCACGCAGCAGCACGTCGTGGTGGACGATGCGCGCGAAAGCACGTCGCTCGCACAGGACAACTACATCCGCCACCGGCGTCCGCGCTCGATCCTGTGCGTGCCGCTGATGCGCCATGCCACGCTCATCGGCGCGCTTTATCTGGAGAACAACCTCGCCTCGCATGTGTTCACGCCCGCCAAGGCCGAAGTGCTGGAGGTGATCGCCTCGCAGGCGGCCTTCGCGTTGGAGAACGCCCGGCTTTACGAGGAGCTGATCGACCAGAACCACCAGCGTGCGCATGCCGAGGAACAACTGCGCAGCACGCTGACCGAGCTCGAGCGCGCGAGCCGCCTGAAGGCGATGGGCGAGCTGGTGGCCTCGATCGTGCACGAGGTCGGCCAGCCGATCGCGGCGGTCGATACCTCGGCCAGCGCCGCACTGCGCTGGCTTGACCGCAGCCCGCCCAACATCGGCGAAGCCCGCGAGATGCTCACGCACATCAGCAAGAGCGCGCTGCGCGCCCGCACCATCATCCAGGGTCTTCGTGCCAAGGCGCGCAACGCGGAGCCGCAGTTCGCCGCATTCGATCTCGGCGAGGCCCTGCACGAGGCGGCTGCCCTGGTCGCGGGTGCGCTCGACACCATGGGCGTGACACTCGAGATGAAGGGCCTGGACGCGCCGGTTCCCGTGCACGGCGATCGCGTTCAGTTGCAGCAGGTGGCGGTCAATCTGCTGATGAACGCGGCCGAGTCGATGGCCTCTCTCCCGCACGGCCCGCGGCCGCTGCTGCTGGCCTGCGTGAACGACGAGAGCCATGTGCGCATCGTCGTGGACGATGCCGGCCTGGGCATCGACCCCGACGCGGCGGAGCATCTGCTCAAACCCCTGTTCACCACCAAGTCGAACGGCATGGGCATGGGGCTGGCGATCTGCAAGTCGATCCTCGATGCACACGGCGGAACGCTCGCCCTGGGACAGCGCGAGACCGCCGGCACGCGTGCCGTCTTCAGCCTGCCGCGGCCAGGCCTTGCCGCGAGCTGAGCAGCTCTTGCCGATAAAAAGGACGACGACCCGATGTCCCTTCCAATGTCCACACCCATGCCCCTGCGCAGCCCCCTTCCGGGCGCCGCGCCGGATGTCCAGGCCATGCGTTGCGTGTTCATCGTCGACGATGACGAGCTGGTGCGCAATGCACTGGGCAGCCTTCTGCGCTCGATCGACCTGACGGTGCGGACCTTCGCCACAACCGAGGCTTTCCTGGCCGCGCCGCGCGCCGACGGGCCTTCTTGCTTGGTCCTCGATGTACGCCTGCGCGGGCAGAGCGGCCTTGCCTTCCAGCAATCGCTGCTCGAGCTCGGCCAGCCCCACATGCCGATCGTGTTCATGACCGGCCACGGCGACATTGCCATGACCGTGAAGGCGATGAAAGCCGGGGCCGTGGACTTTCTCGCGAAGCCTTTCCGCGACCAGGACATGATTGATGCGGTCATTGCCGCGTTGGACCGCGACGCCCGTCGCCTCGAGACCGCGCGAATGCAGCAGGCGACGCGCGACTGCTGGGAGTCGCTGACGCCGCGCGAGCGGGAGGTGGTGCAGCACGTGGCCGGCGGCCTGATGAACAAACAGATTGCTGGCCGCATGGGCATCGCGGAGATCACGGCGAAGATCCACCGCGGCCAGGCAATGCGCAAGATGAACTCGCGCTCGGTTGCCGAACTCGTGCGCAAGATGGAGGCGCTCGGTGTCGTGGAAAGCGCGCGCTGAGACTGCGCCGCGCGCCATACGTAGAGATGATGGCGCAGCGCGCTGGCGCCGGTATCCTGCAATCTTGGGCAATGGCGGGAACGGTCCCGCGCCTTCACCAGAGTACCCGCGGTAGAGAACGGGATTCCTCCTTGTCCCAGTCAGCCATCGAACTCGTTTCCATCGTCGACGACGATCCTTTCGTGCGCGCGGCGACGTGCAGTCTCGTGCGCTCGATCGGATGGGAGGCGCGCACATTCGCGTCGGCCAGCGACTTCCTGGCCTCCGGCGTGCCGAGCCGCACGCGCTGCCTCATCTGCGACATCCAGATGCCGGCCATGGACGGCATCGAGCTGCTGGAGTGCCTTGAACGCGAAGGCCTGCGCGTGCCTACGCTCTTCATCAGTGCCTTCGCCACAGCCCGTACGCGCGAGCGCGTGCAAGCCAGCCCGGCGCTGTGCCTGATCGAGAAGCCGATCGACGCCGCCGAACTCGAGGTCTGGATCGGCCGCGCGCTCGGCCGCGGCTGAGCCCATGGGGGGCCTCGCGCTACCCCGATGCATGGGGCAGGCAAACCTTCGTAGGGGTACTGCAAACGCTGGTGCGATGGTGCGCACCTTGTCCCGCGTGATGTCATCTCCCTCATGCCGACACTTGCATCGGCGACAGGAGAAAGCGAATGACAAAGAAGCCCGCAACGTCCATCAGCCCCGTCCATCCGGTGGACACATCCGAAGCGCTCGCCGGAGCCGTTCCGGATTCCGTTGCACCGGGCCGTCGCTCCCACAGCCTGGCGTTGATCGGGGCGCGCGCGATCGCGGTCGCCTCGTTCGGACAGAACGCCCATGCCGCGACGCTTGCGCCGCTGGCCTGCCCGCTCGATGACGGCATGCTGTGGGTCTTGTGCGTGTCCATGCTCGTTGGCTTCATGCTGCTCTCGGTCTTCCTCTGGATCGAGGCAACGGACCACCACGCCGGTGCGGCGCGCCTGGCACGCGCCATGGAACGTCACAGCGGCAACGCGCGCATGCCCGAGCTCGCCGAGAGCGGGCCGCGCTCGATCGCGCGGCTGGCACGCGCGATCAACACTGTTCGCTGTCGCCAGGCCGAGCGCGAGGCGGAGCATCTGGATGTGCAGGCTGCCTACGCACACGACCTGCGCACGCCGCTGACCCGCATGGGACTGCGCTGCGAGATGCTGGAGGACGACGCGCTCCGCGAAGCCATGGAGCGCGATCTCGCGCAGATGCGCGAACTGGTCGAGGCCAGCGTCGCCAGCGCGCGGATGCAGCGCAACGTGGCCGAGCCACTGCAGCGCATCGATGCCGATGGCCTGCTCGGCAACCTGATGCGCGACTACCGCGAAGCGGGCCGCGCGATCGTGCTCGACGGCCGCATCGGGCAGCCGGTGGTGGCCTGCCCGCTCGCGCTGCGCCGCGTGCTCGCCAACCTGATCGACAACGCGCTGCGCTACGGCAGCGACGTGCGGATCTGCGCTCGCGTCGATGCGAAGAGCCTGGTGCTGGCCGTGCAGGACTCGGGCCCGGGCATCCGGGCGGCGCAGATGGACGCTGTTTTCGCGCCGTGGATCCGCGCGCAACAAGGGCAGAAGGGCAAGCCGGGGTCAGGTCTGGGCCTTGCGATCGCACAGCGCCTGGCGCGATCGATGCACGGTGACCTGCAGCTGGAGAACCGTCGTGGCGGCGGTCTCGAGGCTCGGCTCACGCTGCCGCTCGTGGTCGCATGACGCCGACTCAATGCCGCGAGCGCCGCGGCAGCATCCGGTGCGGACGGGCCCGCGAACGCAGGCCCGTGAACGTCCTTGCTCAGCGCAGCGACCTGAACGCCGCACGTACTTCCTGGCTGAACAACTGCGGCTGCTCCCACGCGGCGAAGTGGCCGCCATTGTCGACCTCGTTCCAGTACACGAGGTTGTGGTACGCGCGCTCCGCCCAGCTGCGCGGGGCTTGGTAGATCTCGCCAGGAAACACGGTCACGGCAGCCGGCAGCGAGATGTCCACCGCGTTGAAGTTGTTCGAGTGATCCTCCCAGTAGATCTGCGCCGCCGAGGTTGCGCTGTTGGTCAGCCAGTACAACGAGATGTCGTCGAGCATTTCGTCGCGTGGCAGCACGCGCTCGGGCACGCCGCCCGAATAGGTCCAGGTGGCGAACTTGTCGTAGATCCACGCAGCCTGGCCCGCGGGCGAGTCGGCCAGGGCATAGCCCAGCGTCTGCGGGCGCGTGACCATCATCGCGGAGTAGCCGGAACTGTTCTTGTAGAAGTCGTCGAGTTTGTCGAAGGCCGCGCGTTCCTTCGTGGACAGCCCGGCGGGCGCGGGGCGGCCCGCGGCGAGGATCGCGGCGATCTCGGCGGGCACCGTGCCCGGCATGTTGACGTGAATGCCGATCAGGCCCGGCACCTTCTGCATCGCCATTCGGTGCGATATCACCGAGCCGCAATCGCCGCCCTGCGACACGAACTGCGTGTAGCCCAGGCGCGCCATCAACACGCCCCAGGCGCGCGCGATGTGGTTGGAGTCCCAGCCGGTGGCCTCGGGCTGGCCCGAGAAGCCGAAGCCGGGCAGCGAGGGCAGCACCAGGTGGAATGCGTCCTCCGCGCGGCCGCCGTGGGCGGTCGGGTCGGTCAGCGGGCCCACGACCTTGAGCAACTCGAAGATCGAGCCCGGCCAGCCGTGCGTCATGACCAGCGGCATCGCATTGGCGTGGCGCGAGCGGATGTGCGCGAACTGGATATCGAGGCCGTCGATGTTGGTCACGAACTGCGGCACGGCGTTGAGTCGTGCCTCGCCCTTGCGCCAGTCGTAGTCGGTGGACCAGTAGCGCACCAGCGAGCGCAGCGTCGCAAGCCGCACCCCTTGCGATTCGTCGGCGACGGTCTCGGCGGTCGGCCATCGGGTCGCGGCGAGTCGTCGGCGCAGGTCGATGAGCGCTTCGCGGTCGACATTCACGCGGAAAGGCCGTACCGAGGTGTCGTCGGGGCTGGCCCTTTCGGGGCGCAGCATGGCAAAGGCGCCAGTGGCGACGGAGGCCGCGCTGAAGGCCATCGACGCGGCGAGCAGGTGGCGGCGTGAGAGGGAAGGATGAAGGACGCTCATGTTGGATCTCAATGAAGTTGGAACCGCTTCATTGAAGTTGGAGGATGTATCTGGCATGTGTGAGGAATCGCCCGAATCGTGTATGCAGGTACCTCGCGCGTGCGCAGATAAACACCTATACAAACAGGCCGGCGTAGCGACCCCGGCAAACTTCGGATCGCCCGCCTGGTCCCTCGGTTATGCTCCCGTCCGCCCGCGCCGCCGAGGATGCGGCTTGCCCGATTCCGCCGCCTGTGCAGCACGCCGCATTTCCCGATCCGTCATGAGCGACGAAAGCTTCCTCCAGACCGCTGACCCCATCTTCTTCGGACCCTTCACGCTGCGCGTTGCGCAGCGGCTCCTGGAGCGCGACGGGGTGCCTGTGGATCTTGGGGGACGAGCAATGGACGTCCTCCTCGCCCTGATCGCCAAAGCCAATGTGATCGTGAGCAAGCAGGAACTCATGGCGCAGGCCTGGCCCGGCATGGTCGTCTCCGACGGAAGCCTGCGCTACCAGATCACGATGCTGCGGCAGGCACTCGACGACGGGCGGGACGGCGCGCGGTATCTGTCGAACGTCGTCGGCCGTGGCTATTGCTTCGTCGCCCCCATCACCAAGGCGGTTGCAGGCCCCGATGCGCAGCCGAGCGCCGAAGAAAATCCGCTCGAACCAGGTCTTCCCGCACAGCCGGTGGAGCTGGTCGGCCGCGCCAAGGACCTGGCCGCGATCTCGACACAACTGCTCAAGGGACGGTTCGTCACCATCGTGGGTTCGGGCGGCGTGGGCAAGACGACGGTCGCGCTGCGCGTGGGGCAGGATCTGCTGCGCGACTTCGGCGGGGCCGTCGTGTTCGTGGACCTTTCCATGCTGATGGACCCCGGCCTGGTGCCGACCGCCATCGCGTCGATGCTGCGGCTTTCGGTGCGCTCCGCCGATCCGGTGCCCAGCCTGATCGCCTATCTGCGGGAAAGGCGGATGCTGCTGATACTGGACAACTGCGAGCACGTGATCGCGGCGGCCGCATCGCTGGCCGAGCGCATCTTCCAGGCTGCGCCCCATGTCCACATGCTCGCCACGAGTCGCGAAGCGCTGCGCGTCCAAGGCGAGCACATTCACCTGCTCGATCCGTTGGCCAACCCGCCCGACCAGCCCGGGCTCGTCGCGCGCGACATCCTCATGTATCCCGCCACACGTCTGTTCGTCGAGCGCGCCGGCGCCAGTGGCGCGATGCCGGACCTGAACGACGCAGATGCTCCCGTCATCGCGAAGATCTGCAGAAAGCTCGATGGCGTCGCACTGGCCATCGAGCTCGCGGCCCGCCGCGTTGCCGCCTACGGACTGCACCAGACAGCCACCCTTCTCGACGAGCGCCTGGCGCTTTCGTGGCCGGGGCAACGCACTGCGCAGCCCCGGCACCAGACCTTGCAGGCCACGCTGGACTGGAGCTATGAGCTTCTCGACATGCCGGAGCGCACCGTGCTTTGCCGGTTGTCGGTCTTCGTGGGCCATTTCTCGCTGGAGGCTGCCCGCGAAGTGGCAGGGGGGCAAGACCTGACGCAGGCGCAGGTGGTCGACGCCATTGCGAGCCTTGCGGAGAAGTCGCTGCTCTCCATCCGGCGCTCCGCCGCGTCGGCCCAATACCGGCTCCTCGAGAGCACACGCGCGTACGCGCATTCCAAGGCGGGGACGGACCTGGCAGACGCAGCCGCGCGGCGCCATGCGATCTACTTCCGACAGCGACTGGAGCAGATGGCCACGAAGGACGATGCGTTTTCACGCGACACGGCTCGTGCGTCGGATCTCGCGGACCTGGGCAACGTGAGGGCGGCTCTCGCGTGGTGCTTCCACCGCACCGATGCCAGGGAGCTGGGCGTTTCTCTGGCGGTGGCGGCTGTGCCGGCCTTCATGGCGATGTCCTTGCTTGCGGAGTGCCACGACTGGTCCAGGCGCGCGCTCGGCGAACTGACGGCTGCCACGCGCGGCAGCCCCGCGGAAATGCATCTCCAGGCGGCTGTCGGCCTGTCGCAGATGTTCACCCGAGGGCACAGCGACCAGGTGCGCCATGCGCTCGAACGCAGCCTCGAGGTGGCCGAAGAGCTCGGCGACGCCCGCAGCCAAGTCGAGTTGCTGGGGCGCCTGCAGATCTTTCATGAGCGGATAGGAGACTTCGTCGAGTCGCTCAGCCATGCCAAGCGCTGCGCCGCCGTGGCGGCTTCCATCAACGATGAAACGGCGCAGGCGACGGCCAACTCGCTGGTGGGTCTTTGCCATCATCTGGTAGGAGACCAACCTCGTGCACGGCACTTCCTGGAAGCCGCGATAGCGGGTGCTGCGGTTTCGCGGCAGCACAGCAGCATCTACTCCGGCTTCGACTTTCACAATCGCGCGTGCATCGCGCTGGCCAGGACCTTGTGGCTGCAGGGGCATCCCTCGCAAGCCGTTGTCGTCGCGCAGCGTGCCGTCGAGGAGGCCCGGCACCTGAACCACCCGGTGACGCTGTGCATTGCCCTGATATGGGCCGTGTCCGTGTACATGTGGGTCGGCGATCTCGCGCAGGCCGAGCAGGACATCGACAGGTTCATCGCCTATGCCGAATCGCATTCGCTGACGCCTTACCTGGCGGTGGGCCGCGGCGTCAAGGGCGAGCTCGCCGTCAAGCGCGGCGATGCCGCACGAGGCGTCCAGGCGATTCAGGGGGCCCTGATCGAGCTTCGCGAATCACGCTACGAGCTGCTCACCACGTCGTTCAACATCACGCTCGCCGAAGGCCTGAACGCCGTTGGCAAGAACGACGACGCGCTGGAGTTGATGAACGACACCCTCGCGCTCGTGCATGCCAAGGGTGACCTCTACAACCTTCCGGAGCTTCTTCGTCTGAAGGCACTAGCCCTCTCGCACGCCGTGCCGCCGCGCATTGCACATGCCGAGGAATCATTGCTCGAGGCGCTGGCAATCAGCAGGCAGCAGGGCGCCCGTTCCTGGGAACTTCGCGTTGCAACGGACTTGGCGCGCCTTTGGGAAAAGGGCGAGCGCGGACAGGAGGGCCGAGACCTGCTCGCTGGCGTCCTCGCCCGCTACACCGAAGGCTTCGAGACGGCGGATCTGCAAGCAGCCCAACGGTTGCTGAGAGACTCGACGACGTAGAGCGTGCCCCGGGGCGCGGGGCCGTGAACCCAGCCGGCAAGCGATCGTGCTCAAGCTGCCTGACGGGGCTGCACAAGGCCGTTCGGGATGGCAATGGTCTTGGGCTCCAGGAATGCTTCCATGCCGAAGATGCCAAACTCCCTGCCGATGCCCGACTGCTTGACGCCGCCGAATGGCGCGATCAACTCGGGCGTGATGCGATTGACCAGCACCGTGCCGGCGCGCAACCGCGAGGCCACACCGAGGGCGCGCGTCGGCTGCGACGAAAAGACGTAGGCCTGCAAGCCGTACACGGAGTCATTCGCGATGGCAACGGCTTCATCCTCGTCGTCATAGCCGATCACCGAGAGCACCGGCCCGAAGATCTCCTCGCGTGCGATGTCCATGTCGTTGCGCACGCCGGCGAATACGGTGGGCCGCACGAACCAGCCCTTGTCAAGACCGTCCGGGCGGCCCTCGCCGCCGGCCACGAGCGTCGCGCCCTGCGCCAGACCGCGGCGGATGAAATGCTGCACGCGCTCGAACTGCGCCTTGCTCGCGAGCGGCCCGACGGCGGTGGCGGCGTCGCGCGGATCGCCCACGCGCATGGCGGCCACCATGGCCTGCAGGCGTTCGATGGCCTGCGTCATGTGCACGTTCGGGATCAGGAGTCGCGTGCCGGCCACGCAGGCCTGGCCGTTGTTCATGAAGGCCGCGTTCAGCGCCATGGGCAACACGGCGGCCATGTCGGCGTCGTCCAGTATCACGGTGGCCGACTTGCCCGAAAGCGCCAGGCTCACGCGCTTCATGGTATCCAGGCCCGCGCGCGCAATGAGCTTGCCGGTCTGCGTGGAACCGGTGAACGAGATCTTTGCGATTCCCGGGCTGGTGGAGATCTCGTCGCCGACATCGCCGCCGCGCCCGAGCAGTACATTGACGACGCCGGCTGGCAGGCCCGCGTCATGCAATGCCTCGGTCACGACCTGCGCCTGCAGCGGGCCCAGCTCGCTGGGCTTGACGACCGAGGCACAGCCTGCAGCGATGGCCGATGCCAACTTGCTGCAAATGCTTCCGGCCGTGCTGTTCCAGGGGGCGATGAGGCCGGCGACGCCGACGGGCTCCATCACCACGGTGGCGTCGCCCAGGCGGCGTTCGAAGACGTAGTCTTGCAGCATCCGTGCCGTGCTGGCGAAGCATTGCGAGGCGTAGTTGCTGACCCATTGCGAACGGGCCAAGGGGCCGCCGTACTCCTCGATCGTGGCCTCGCAGATCTGGTCGGTGCGCGCCAGCACGGCGGCCTCGAGGCGTTTGAGCATCTCGATGCGCTGTGCCTTGGTGCTGCCGGCCAGCCCCGGTTGTGCCCGATTCGCCGCATCGATCGCTCGCTTCGCATCGTCGCGGTTCGCCAAGGTCACTGTGCCGATGACCTGCTCGGTGGCGGGATTGACTATCTCCAGCCGCTCGCTGCCCTGCACGGGCACGAAGGCCCCATCGATGTATGCCTGATGGATGTCCCACATGGCTTGTATTCCTGTGCCTTGGAAGTGATTGCCCGACGACGGACGCGACTCACCCGCGCGCGACGTCGATCACGGCCTTTGCGAAGGCCTCGGGCGCTTCCTGCGGCAGGTTGTGGCCGATGCCGCCGCTCACCAGCCGGTGCTCGTAGCGCCCCGAGAACTTCTTCGCATAGGCGCTGGGCTCGGGGTGCGGCGCGCCGTTGGCGTCGCCCTCCAGCGTGATGGTCGGCACGCCGATCACGGGTGCCTTGGCGAGCCGGTCTTCCAGTGCCTGGTACTTCGCCTCGCCGTCGGCCAGGCCCAGGCGCCAGCGGTAGTTGTGCACGGTGATGGCCACGTGGTCGGGGTTCTCGAACGCGACGGCGCTGCGATCGAAGGTGGCCGCATCGAAGTTCCACTTGGGCGATGCGGTCTGCCAGATGAGCTTGGCGAAGTCGTGGCGGTTCTTCTCGTAGCCCGCGCGGCCGCGCTCGGTCGCGAAGTAGTACTGGTACCACCATTGCAACTCGGCCTGCGGCGGCAGGGGGATCTTGCCGGCCTCCTGGCTGCCGATGAGGTAGCCGCTGACCGACACCAGCGCCTTCACGCGCTCCGGCCACAGCGCGGCCATGATGCATGCCGTGCGTGCGCCCCAGTCGCAGCCGGCAACGGTGGCTGACTGAATCTTCAGCGCATCCATCAGCGCGATGATGTCCACGGCAACGACCGACTGCTGGCCGTTGCGCGGGGTGTCGGCCGACAGGAACCGCGTGGTGCCATAGCCGCGCAGGTACGGCACGATCACGCGGAATCCAGCGGCGGCCAGCTGTGGTGCGACGTCGACGAACATGTGGATGTCGTAGGGCCAGCCGTGAAGAAGAATCACCGGCGCGCCGTTGGCCGGACCTGCTTCGAAATATCCGATGTTGAGGCTGCCGGCGTCGATGCTCTTGAGCGGCTCGAGGCGCCTGACGGCGCCTGTGCCGGCAGATTGGGCGAAGGCGGGCACGATCGAAGTCAGCTGGACGGCAGCCACGCCGAGCACCGCCTTGGCCAGGAAAGAGCGACGGGGCAACTGAGAGGAATCGGTCATTTTGAAATTTCCTTGAATCCGAAGTGATTGATGAGCACCGGAGTGGTGGTCAGCCGGATCGCACGCGCCTTCCGAACTGATGGGGAGATTGTTCGGCGCGCGGAGCGCCTGGCGCCCGGTTTGCGTATGCCTGTGTATCTGGGCCGGCTTCGTCAACACTAAATTTCAATCGGAGCATTCGCACAGGCCGGTCGTTTGCAAAGTAATGTCGCAAGGCAAGCCTCGTACACATGCGCATACAGAGAAGGCTCGCGATCTGCGGGCCGCTCCTAAATTCGCCGTCGTCGGCTCCATCCGACTTAGTTTTTTCTCAACGTCGAATCAAGGAAATCGTCATGACAAAGTTCTCTCGCCGCATCGGCATAGCTCTGGTTGCCAGTTCTGTCGGCCTGGCCATCCTTGCGCCATTGCAAGCCGCCGCGCAGTCGGGTGCGGCAGCGCATCCATCCAAGCCAACGATCGTGCTCGTGCACGGGGCGTTCGCGGATTCGTCCAGTTGGGACGGCGTGGTGCGCGACCTGAAGACTCGGCATTACCCGGTCATCGCCGCCGCGAACCCGCTGCGTGGGCCCAAGTTCGATGCCGCCGCCGTCGCCAGCGGCGTCGATTCGGTCAAGGGGCCGGTCGTTCTCGTCGGCCATTCGTATGGAGGCTCGGTGATCTCGGAGGCCGCCAGCGGAAAGACCAATGTCAAGGCGCTGGTGTTCGTGGCGGCATTCGCGCCGGAGGCCGGCGAGACGGCGATCGGCCTCACCGGGAAATTTCCGGGCAGCACGCTCGGCCCGGCGCTTGCCCCGGCGGTGTCGCTGGCCGACGGCGGCAAGGACCTGTACATCCAGCAGGACAAGTTTCCAGCCCAGTTCGCGGCCGACGTGCCCCTCGAAAAGGCACGCCTGATGGCCGTCGGGCAGCGCCCCATTTCTGAAGCCGCGCTGAACGAACCGGCCGAGGCGCCGGCCTGGAAATCGGTGCCGTCGTGGTTCATCTACGGTGATCGCGACAAGAACATTCCGCCCGCAGCGATGGCCTTCATGGCCGAGCGTGCGAAGGCCGTGAAGACCGTGGTGATCAAGGGGGCGTCGCACGTGGTGATGACGTCGCAGCCCGATGCCGTGACAAAGGTGATTGTCGAGGCGGCGGCGGCGCTGGATCGCTGAGCGAGCCGAGCGGCGACCGGAGGCGCCACTTTACCGACGCGGGCGCCCAGCCTCGACTGGGCGCCCATTTTTTTGCCAACGCCGCGAGTCAGCGCGCGAGCCGAGTGAACACGTAGTCGTGGTTCTTCACCAGCGCCTGGTGACAGGAGAAGCAGGTCTGGTGCTGTGCCAGGTCGACAGGTTTGCCGTCGACGAAGCGACCGAATCCCCAACCGCCGGTGGTGGGGTATTTCTTCGAGTCTTTCACCATCACTTGCACAGTGGTGGCCGCACCCGGAATGGACGCGGGCGCAAACTCCGGCGACTGCACATGCTTCCATGCCAGCTTGACGAGCACGGTGCCGTCGGGGAACGGCAGCGTGTCCTGGTCGTAGGCCTGGATCGCCTTGGCGTTGCCGAGCACGACGCGCAATTCGTTCAGCGGCTCCGCCTCGATGGCGGGCGCAATCAACTGCCACTGCCGGTAGCCCTTGGGAAGGACGACGCCATAGATCGGCGAAGCGTTCGGGTTCTTGGCGGCACTGCCGGTTTCCTCGGCCGCGTTGGCGGCCACCGCGAAGATGCTGAAGGCCGCTGCAAATGCGAGGGCGCCGAGGCCGGTGCGCTTCGCCAGCCCGGCCTTGTGGGAAAAAGATTCCTTCGTGGCATCCGCACTGGGAACCTGATGCGTGTGGGGACTTTTCATGGGGAGCGATGTTGGTTGGGAATGAAATGCCAGCCGGATGCAAAGCCGGCCAGGCGACTGTGTGCACCGATGTTCTGCGGTTTTTTTCCTGTCCCGAGGCGTTGCGTATGCGCCTGTATCCCGCTTCGCGGTCAACACACTACGTTTCATGGACACGTCATCTCGCCGACGTCGAAGACTGCTGCTCGCCGAGGTAGTGCGGCCGTAGCCCTCCTAGGTCTTGGCCCTCACCGCGTGAGCAACCGCTTCCTCTCTGCGTGAATTGGAAGTCCCGATCCGAAGCGGGTATTGGTGATTGACGGGCTCGAGATCGCCGCATGCTCGCGACCTCAGGCCGCTTTGTGGAGCCTACGCGCCGTATGCCGCCATGAAGACCCGAACGGCCTCGCGCAGAAGAGTCCTGTTTTCCCGGGTATCCGGCATCTCGAGCTTCAGCAGTCCGCGGATGTGCCCGGAGCCCAGGAACATCGACAGGAACAGGTCCGCTGCCTGAAGCGGGTTCCGCACCTTCAGCGTGCCCGCCGAGTTGGCACGGCGCAGGTATGCAGCCAGCTCGTCGTTCACACGCTCCGGGCCCTCCTTGTATAACGCACGGCAGACTTCCGGCTGCGCCCCCGCGACGCCATAGACAGCGCGCAACGCGCCCAGCGCGTCCCCGCGCGCCAGTGCGAGAAACCGAGTGCCGATCGCCAGCAGCACCTTCTCCGGCTGGTCCGGGTCCAGCGTCCCGGCGCCCGGGAAGCCAGCCACCACGGCTGCCGTCCTGTCGCGCACGACCGCCTGGAACAGCCCCTCCTTGGAGCCGAAGTTGCTGTACACGGTCATCTTTGAAACACCTGCGTCCGCAGCGATGGCATCCACGCTGGCACGCTCCAGACCATGCTCGTCGAAGTGCCTTTGTGCCGCTTCCAGGATGCGCCGGCCCCGCTCGGGATCACGGGGCCGCCCGCGTTGGGGCTTGGGAGCAGGAACTGTGAGGCGGGTCATGGGCAGATTTAGTGGACTTGACAGTTTACTATATCTGCCTCACATTACTGTACTTGATAGTCCAGTAATCAGCCGACCCACACGGAGCCCATCACCATGAATGACGTCATCATCATCGGCGGCAGCTTTGCCGGCCTCGCCGCCGCCCTGCAGCTCGGCCGTGCCCGCCGCAAGGTCACCGTTCTCGATACCGGCCTGCCGCGCAATCGCTTCGCCGGCCACTCGCATGGCCTGCTCGGCCACGATCACAAGCCACCGCTGGACATCCTGGCCGAGGCGCGGCAGCAGCTGGCGCGGTATCCCACGATCAGGCTGGTCAATGCCCGGGCCGACAGCGTTTCCGGCGCCATCGACGATTTCTCCGTCCTCACTGGCGATGGCGAAAGCCTCGGGGCGCGCCGCGTGATCCTGAGCTACGGCGTCGCCGACCAGATGCCTGATGTTCCGGGCTTCGCCGAAAGCTGGGGCACGTCCATCGTGCCCTGCCCCTATTGCGACGGCTTTGAAGTCGCCGGCCAGCATTGGGGCCTCGTCTGGTCCGGTCCGCAGTCGCACCAATCTGCCAGGCTGTTCCACGATTGGACCGACAAGTTGACTGTCTTCGCCGATGGTCACGACATTGCGCCCGATATCCGGGCCGATCTGGCGCGCCGCAAAGTACCTGTCGTTGATGGCCGGATCATCGAGATCGCCCATCGCAAGGGCCAAATCAGCACTGTCAATCTCGATACCGGGCGCAATGTGGCGGTCGACATCCTGTTCGCCCAGCCGCGCAACAAGCCGTCCGCAAGCCTGCATGAATCACTGGGCCTCGCCACGGGGGATACGCCTACCGGCATCGTCCTCAAGGTCGACGAGCGCCGCCAAACCAGCATGCCCGGCATCTACGCCGCCGGCGACCTCGCCACGACCTTCTTGCCCTCGGTCACCCAGGCATCGTCGCAGGGCGCGATGGCGGGCATCTTCGCCCAGCAATCGATGCTGGTTTGAGGGCATGGATTCCCTTCTCCGGTTGCCGCGGGCTATCGCCAGAGGGGCGATCCCGGCGAGGGCGATCCGCAAGACTTGCCACTAGTGAGGCGTGTGCGTGGCGGGTCATGCCGGGCGCCAGGCCTCATCATGGAGTGTTATGAGCGTGCTTGAACTGAAGGTTCCTCCCCCCATCGTGGCGCTTGTCCTGGCGCTTCTCATGTGGCTGACGCCAGCCGTCGCGGGCCTCGTGCAGATTCCCTATCCGGCCCGTGTGCTTTGCGCCGTCGTTCTGGTGTGCGTCGGCCAAGGCATCAGCATCGCCGGAATGGTTGCGTTTCGGCGCGCCAAGACCACCGTGAACCCGATCAAGGCAAGCCTGGCGTCCTCGTTGGTCATACGAGGCGTGTACCGCTATACGCGCAACCCCATGTATGTCGGGCTCTTGCTTACCCTGTTGGCGTGGGCAGTGTTTCTGGCGAATCCGCTCGCTGTCCTGTGGGTTGTCGTGTACGTGCTGTACATCACCCGGTTCCAAATCATCCCGGAAGAGCGCGTTTTGGCGTCTCTATTTGGGGCAGAGTACGAGGCTTACAAAGGGCGGGTACGCAGATGGGTATGAGGCCTAACGGGTCTGCAAACGCTTTCCCTCTAAGTCAAACACGTTGAGTCGAGGCATCCAGTCTGAAGCAGGCACTCGTTGCCATTGGGGGATAGTTCACCGAGCCTTTCGCATATCTCGCGCGAACAAGTGCTCGCACAAGCCTCGCAGCCAACGGTTCGCCGGATCCTGGTTGTATCGGGCGTGCCAGTGCTGCTTGACCGTGAAAGGCGGCACGGGCACAGGGCAATCGAACACCGAAAGGCCGGTTGTCCGTGCCAGCGTCTCGCCGATCTGTCGCGGCACCGTGGCGATCAAGTCGGTGGTCGACACGATCGCAGCCAGCCCGAGAAATCCCGGGAGTTCCAGCAAGATGCGTCGCACCACGCGGTGACGCTGCAGCGCCGCTTCCAGCAACTGAACGCCGGTTCCACCCGAGATGCCGACGTGCGCTTCGGCCCGGTATTCGCGCAAGCCCATGCGCTTGCCGTTCACACGCGGATGCTTGGCGTTGACCAGGCACACCCAGTCCTGCGGATAGAGCACCTGCTGGAAGAAACCCGACTCGAGCCAAGGCACAAGGCCGATGGCCAGGTCGGCTTGGCCCGATTGCAACGCCGGCCCGGTCTGCTCGTCGATGCGTGCTGCCTCCAGGACGATGCCCGGCGCAACCGCGCGCACGTGCGCCAGCAGTTGCGGCAGCAATGTAATGTGGCTCGCATCGGTCATGCAGATGCGGAAGCGCCGCGTGGCGCTGGCCGGCTCGAAGGCCGGCTCGGGCGCAGCGACACGACGCAATGCCGACAGGGCTTCGCGTACAGGAACGATGAGTTCCGTCGCGCGTGGCGTTGGCTGCATGCCGTCGACCGTGCGCACGAAGAGTTCGTCCCCGAGTTGCTTTCTCAAGCGGCCCAACCAATTGCTCACGGTCGGCTGGCTCTGACCCATCTGCTCACCCGCGCGCGTCACGCTGCGTGTGCTGTAGATGAGGTCGAACAGGCACAGCAGCTTGACGCTCACCATGCCGGTCCCCGCATCCGTCGAGTAGTCGTCCGTTTCCATTTCAAAACGAAATGTAGATCATTTCATCCATGTCATTGGCGATATGAACTGAAAAAACTATCGTTGCGTCATTCCATCAGGAGACACGCATGAAGATCTACTTTCTGGGCGCAGGCGCCCTCGGATGCGCCATCGGGGGCACCCTCGCCGCGGGCGGCTCCGATGTGACGCTCATCGATCCGTTCCAGGCCCACGTCGACGCCATCCAACGCGATGGCCTGCGCATGAAGGACGGCGACAACGAGCGCACGGTGAATGTGCATGCGGTCACCAGCGTCGAAGGCTTGCCTCCGGCCGATCTGGTGATCGTGCTGGTCAAGTCCTTCCATACGCGTGCAGCCATCGAAGGCGCGTTGTCCGTCGTCGGTCCGGACACCGCCGTGATGTCGTTGCAGAACGGCATGGGGCATGAAGACATCCTGGCGGAGGTCGCCGGCGCGGAGCATGTGCTGGCCGGCAAGACCTATGTCGGCGGCGTGTTCCTCGGGCCGGGCCGCATCATCGCGGGCACACGCAACAAGCGCACGGTGATCGGCGAGCTCGATGGCCGCATCAGCGCACGGGCGGCAGCAATTGCCGCCGAATTCGAACGCGCTGCGCTGCCGTGCGAGGTCAGCGACAACATCATGGGCGTGATCTGGGACAAGCTGCTCATCAACGTGTCCACGGGCGCATTGAGTGCGATCACGGGGCAGGTGTACGGCAGCCTTTACTCGGTGCCGGAGATCGAAGCTGCAGCCCTTGCAGCGGTGGGCGAAGCAATGGCTGTTGCTGAAGCAAGGGGCGTGAAGTTGTCCATCGCCACGCCGCGCGACGCCTGGATGATGGCTGCCGAAGGGCTTCCTTACGAGTTCAAGACCTCGATGCTGCAAAGCCTGGAGAAGGGTTCCATCACCGAGATCGACTTCATCAACGGCGCCGTTGTGCGCGCGGGCCTGAAACACGGCGTGCCGACCCCCGTGAATCAGACGCTGGTCGCTGCCATCAAGGGCATCGAACGCCGTATGGAGGCGAAATGACCCGTCCGCGCGCTTACGTCGAACATGTCGCCATCTGGGTGGCAGACATCCACTGGCACATCCGGTTCTTTCACGAGGTCTGCGGCATGACGATGCGTGAGGTGCAAGGCACCGTCGAGGAGCCCATCCAATACTGGACGCTCGGCGGCATGCAGTTCATGGCCAAGCCTGGCTACGCCGGACCCGAGGGCCGCCTCGGCCACATCGGCGTGATGTGCGAAGACCTCGAGGCCGCACTCGCCGCGGCCCAAGCCTTCGGCGTCACCGAGATGCCGCAAGGCCGCAACTGGCTGCGCCTGCCGGATGGCCTGGCCGTCGAATTCATCCAGGCCAGCGCAGGCACCGTGGCCCGCGCGCTTGCCATCGATCCACGCGCCTGAACCTTTCAATCCAAGAGAGACACTCATGACATCACTGACCATCGAAGACAAGTATTGGGACGACGCCGTCGTCGGCGCCACCTGCGTCAGCCCGCCCTACGAAGTGACGGAGGCGCGCGTGATGGCTTACGCCGACCTCAGCGGCGACCACACCCCCGTACATACAGACGAGGCTTATGCCCGCACGACGCCGTTCGGCACCCGCGTGGCACACGGCCTGTTCGGCCTGTCGATCGCCGACGGGTTGAAGACCAGGAGCGACATGCGCTTCATGCCCGGCATGTCGCTGGGCTGGGAATGGAGCTTCGTTGCCCCGATCAAGCTGGGCGACACGGTGCGAGTGAGGTTCCACGTGGGCACCAAGCGCGAATCGAAGAGCAAGCCGGGCTGGGGCATCCTCGTGCTGCCGTCCGAACTGATCAACCAGCACGATGAGGTGGTGCAGAAGGGCGAGCACCGCGTGATGGTGCCAAGGAGGCCGGCATGAGCGCGTCATCGCAACAAGCGCTGCCGCTGGCTGGCATGCGCGTCATCGACTACAGCCACTTCCTGGCCGGTCCGTATGTGGGTCGCTGCCTCGCTGCACTAGGTGCGGAAGTCATCAAGGTCGAGCGTCCGGGGTCGGGCGACGCAGGCCGCCAGCATGCCTGGTTCGTCGGTGACCACAGCGGCTACTTCCTGCAGCAGAACATGGGCAAGAAGGGGTTGAGCGTCAACACCAAGGATCCCCGCGGTCGCGCACTGATGAAGAAGCTCGTCGACAGTGCCGACGTGTTCGTCGAGAACTACCGGCCCGGAGCACTCGACAAGCTCGGCCTGGGGTATGCCGAACTGGCCGAGACCAACCCCGGCCTCGTCTACTGCTCGATTTCGGCCTACGGCCATACCGGCCCCGACTCGCACCGCGCCGGTTTCGGCCTCATCGCCGAAGCCAAGAGCGGGATCATGCAGATGGTCGGCAATCCCGGCGAAGCGCCGCCTCTGCTGCGGATCTCGCTGGGCGACATGTACACCGGCATCCACGCGGTGGCGGCCATCAATGCGGCCCTTCTCGGTCGGGTGAAGTCCGGGCGCGGGCAGCACATCGACATGGCGCTGTACGACACGCTGGTGTCGATGCACGAGTACGCGGTGCAGTGCTACACGCTGTCAGGAGGCAAGGAAGTACCGGTGCAGACCGGGCACGACATGCCCAACTCGACGCTCTACGGCGTGTTCCGCGCGCAGGACGGCGACGTCGTCATCGCGGCGCAAGTCGACGATGCCTGGAAGAGATTCGCTGCGTTGGTAGAACAGACAGGTGGCCCGGCAGGCTTCGGCACCGACACGCTGCTGCACACCTCGGCGGGTCGCAATGCACAGCGCGCTGGCATCCTCGAAGTGGTGAAGCCCTGGGTCTCGGCAAGGCCGGTCGCGGAACTGCTGAAGATGCTGGACGGCATCGACGTGCCGGCCGCCAAGGTCCAGCGCATCGACGAGGTGCTGGCCGACCCGCAGATCCAGGCGCGCGGAATGGTGGTCGAGCAAGACCACCCGGTGCTCGGAAAGATCCGCCTGCCGAACCTGCCTTTCCACATGTCGGGCTGCGATACCTCGATCACGCAGGTCGCGCCCGAACTGGGCGAACACAACGCAGAAATCGCAGCCAGCCTGGGTTTCGACGCCGCACAGATCGCAGACATGCAGGCCGACGGCGTGCTCTACAGCGCATAAGGAGCTTCTCGAGATGACCGACAAGTACGCCGTCATCGGCAACCCCATCGGGCACACGAAGTCGCCCTACATCCACGGCAGTTTTGCAGCCTCGACCGGACAGGATATCGACTACAGCGCGATCGAAGGCTCTCTCGATCACTTCGCTGATGATCTGCATGCATTTCGCAACGCTGGCGGACGCGGCATGAACGTGACCGCGCCGTTCAAGCTTCAGGCCTTTGCCTTGGCCACGGAAAGGCTTGAGCGCGCGCAACTGGCAGGCGCGACCAATGCACTCAAATTCGAGGGCGACCGCATCGTGGCCGACAACTTCGATGGCCTGGGGCTCACCAACGACATCCAACGCAACCTTGGCTTCGCGCTCAAGGGGGCGCGCATGTTGGTGCTCGGCGCAGGTGGTGCAGTCCGTGGCGCACTGCTTCCGTTTCTCGAACAGCAACCCGCGGTGCTGGTGCTCGCGAACCGTACGCAGGGCAAGGCGGACGACCTTGCAAGGCAGTTCGCGGCTCACGGCAAGATCGAGGGATGCGCCTACGGCGATCTCTCGGGTGAAAAATTCGACATCGTCATCAACGGCACTTCGGCCAGTCTCAGGGGCGAGTTGCCGCCCTTGCCGGTTGAGGCCCTGCAGGGCGCACGCCTGGCGTATGAATTGGCCTACGGCAAAGGGCTCACTCCCTTCCTGCGCTTGGCGCAAAACGCCGGCGTGCCAAGGCTGGCCGACGGTGTCGGCATGCTGGTCGAGCAGGCCGCGGAAGCCTTCGCATGGTGGCGCGGCGTTCGCCCCGACACCCGCGCCGTGATCGACCGCATGACCATTCCCTTGGTCTGACAGCTCATTTCGGAGACGCATCATGAAGATCCTCATGCTTCACGGCATCAACCACAACATGTTCGGCAAGCGCGATCCGAAGCAGTACGGCACGACAACCCTCCAAGAAATCGACCAGCGGCTGCAAGCTCTGGGCAAGGCGCTGGGTGCCGAGATCGAGAGCTTTCAGACCAACAGCGAGGGCGAGATGTGCGAGCGCATCCATCGTGCCTTCTCGGAGGGCGTGGACGCAGTGCTCATCAATGCCGGTGCATGGACGCACTACAGCTACGGAATCCGCGATGCGCTGGCAATTCTGACGGTGCCCGTGGTGGAGCTGCACATGTCGAACATCCATGCGCGGGAGGCGTTCCGCCACCACTCGGTCTTCGCAGAGATCGTGCGGGGACAGATCTGCGGTTTCGGCGTCGACAGTTATGAGTTGGGGTTGCGCGCAGCCGTTTCCGCTGCGACGCCGGCGCAGAACTGATCCTCAGCTCGTGCGGGAAGCGGAGGGCGGCTTTGCAGCGGAAGCCGACCTCCGGCTGCCTGCGGCGAGTGTCCATGTGCGCGGCACTGGCGCACAGCGGAGGCGCGGCTTCAGGGTGCCAGGCGGATGTTCGCGTCCTTGATGATCTTCGCGTAGATGGCGGCATCCGCGCGCACCATCTTCTGGAACGCTTCGGGCTTGCCGCCGGCCACCTGCAGGCCCAGCGCCTCGATCTTGGCGCTCACGTCGGGCAGGTGCACGATGCGGTCGATCTCGTCCGAGAGCTTCTGCACCACCGGTGCGGGCGTCGCGGCGGGCAGGAACACGCCGAACCAGCCGTAGGGGTCGAAGGAGTGGTAGCCCAGCTCGGCGAAGGTGGGCACGTCGGGCAGGCCGGGCATGCGCTGCGTGCCGGTCACGGCCAGCGGGCGCATCGACTTGAGGTGCGGCCGCGCGGTGGCGCTGTCGATGAAGGCCGAGGCGAGCTGGCCGCCCACCAGGTTGGTGACCAGCGGGGCGGCGCCCTGGAACGGCACGTGCACCAGGTCGATGCCGGCCTGCATGTTCAGGAGCGCACCCTGGATGTGCGACGAGGTGCCGGCGCCGTAGCTGCCGAAGTTGTACTTGCCGGGGCTCTGCTTCACCATCGCGATGAAGTCCTTGAGACTCTTCGCGGGCGAGTCCAGCGGCACGGCCAGCATGCTGGGGCTGCGCGCGATCATCGTGACGGGCGCGAAGTCCTTCAGAGGGTCGTAGCTGAGCTTGTCCATGAGCGGCGGCTGCTGGATCAGCGCGGTGATGGCGATGAGCACGGTGTGGCCATCGGCCGGGGCCCTGGCGACAAAGCCGTTGCCGATGGTGCCGCCGGCGCCGGGGCGGTTCTCCACCAGCGCGGGCTGGCCCCAGACTTCCTGGAGCTTCTGCCCGATGGTGCGCGCCAGCGTGTCGGTGGCGCCGCCGGCGGGGTAGGGCACGATCAGCTTGAGCGGCTGGCTGGGATAGGCCGTCTGCGCCAGCGCCGGCGCGGCGAGCAGAGCCGCCAGGCCTGCGGCCGCGCAGAGCCGGCGCACCAGCATCGATGTCGTCTTCATGGGCTTGTCTCCTCTTCGGGGGTGGGAAAACTCAACGCAACGCCTCGGCCGTGCCCAGGATCGCGGTGGCCTGGCTCGACAACATGCCGCCGTTGCCATGCGCGAGCGCGGTGTGCGCGTTCTTCACCTGGCGCTCGCCGCATTCGCCGCGCAGCTGCCGCACGGCCTCGATGAGCGCGAAGATGCCGTACATGCCGGGGTGCACGCAGGACAGCCCGCCGCCGTTGGTGTTCACGGGCAGCCGCCCGCCCGGTGCGATGGCGCCGCCCGCCACGAAGCGGCCGCCTTCGCCCTTGGGGCAAAAGCCCAGGTCCTCGAGGAAGAGCAGCGTGTTGATCGTGAAGGCGTCGTACAGCTGCACCACGTCCATGTCCCCGGGGCCGAGCCCGGCCATCGCGAAGGCCTCGCGGCCCGACTGGCTGGCCGCCGTGACGGTGAGGTCCGCCATCGAGGAGATCTGCCGGTTCCACACCGCGGTGGCATTGCCCAGCACATAGACCGGCTTCCCCGGCAGGTCCCGCGCGCGATCGGCGCTCACCAGCACACAGGCGCCGCCGCCGTCGGTGACCAGGCAGCAGTCGCGCACGGTCAGCGGGTCCGACACCATGCGGGAGCCCAGCACGTCGTCGCGCGTGAGCGGCTCGCGCATGAAGGCTTCGGGGTTGAGCGCGGCCCAGGCGCGCGCCGCGACCGCCACGTCGGCCAGCTGCTCGCGCGTGGTGCCGAACGCGTGCATGTGGCGGGAAGCCGCCAGCGCGTAGGCCGACACCGGCAGCATCGGTTCGTAGGGATGCTCGTAGGGCTGCGGATCGAGAAAACGGCGCGCCGCCACGATCTCGCGCCGGCCGAAGGCAGCGCTGCGCTGCGCGCTGCCGTAGCAGATGAGCACCGCGCTGCACTGGCCGGACCGGATGGCCTGCATCGCGGGCAGCAGGTGCGCGATGAAGCTGCTGCCGCCCAGCATGGTGCCGTCGATGTAGCGCGGGTTGAGGCCCAGGTATTCGACTACCGGCAGGGCCCACATCGCGGCCGAGGCACTCGCGGTGCACAGCCCGTCGATGTCGCGCATCCGCAGGCCCGCATCCGCCACGGCCGCGTGTGCGGCGCGGGCCAGCAGTTCCATGTCGGTGAAGCCCGGCGCCTCGCCGCAGCCGAAGGTGGCGGCCCCGGCAATGGCCGCGCTGCCGCGCAAGGCCTTCAGTTCCGCGTTCATCGGGCGGCTCCTTCGACGGCATCGAACAGCACGAGCCCGCGGCCGTCCTTCAGCTGCACCCGCGCGCGCACGCGCTGGCCGATGCGCACCGCGGCGGGCGCGAGGTTTTCGATGCGACTCATGAGGCGCACGCCTTCGTCGAGCTCGATGAGGCTCACGTCGAGGTCGCCGCCATCGGCCGGCTTGCGCCGCACGGTCGTCACGGCATGCACGGTGCCCAGGCCGCTCGGTGCCTTCCATTCGAGCGCCATGCCGCCGCAGTGCGGGCAGCTCTCGCGCGGGTAGTACACCTGGCGGCTGCAGTCGCCGCAGCGCTGGATGAGGAAGCGGCCGGCGTCCAGCTCCCGCTGGTGAAAGGCCTGGACGCCGAGGGCGCCTGCTTGCGGCATCGCCGATTCGTTCGTGCTCATCCTTGCTCCTTGTTCGCGGGCCACTGGAACGCCAGTGGCTTCTTGTCGAGGAAACGGTTCACCGCCTCGCGGTGCTCGGCGCTGCCGAAGGCGAGCGCCTGCGCGTTCGCCTCGGTGTCGAGCAGTGTGGCCAGCGCGCCTGCATCGCCGGTGGCGCGCTTCACCAGGCTCACGGCCAGCGGCGAGGCGCCGGCAAAGCTCGCGGCCAGCGCCAGCGCGCGCGGCAGCAGCTGCCCGGGTTCGTGCAGCTCCATCGCGATGCCGAGCTCGATCGCCTCGGCGGCGCCGACCTCGCGTGCCGACAGCATCAGCTCGCGTGCGCGCTGCGCGCCCACCACGCGCGGCAGGCTGTAGAAGGCACCGCAGTCCGGCACCAGCCCCAGCTTCAGGAACGACATGCAGAAGCGCGCGCGCGGACTCGCGAGCACGAAGTCGGCCGCAAGCGCCAGGCTGAAACCCGCGCCGTAAGCGGGGCCATCGACTGCAGCGATCACGGGCTTGTCGAGCAGGATCAGCTCGCTGAACCAGCGCTGCGTGGCCTGCATGCGCTCGCGCCAGCCGGCGTTGTCGAGCTTCGCATCGGCGATGCCGCGCAGGTCGCCGCCCGAGCAGAACTGGCCGTCGGCGCCCGCGAGCACCAGTGCGCGCACGCCGGCATCGCCGCGCACCTGCGCGATGGCCCGCGCGAGCTCGTCGCGCAGGGCGGGGGTGAAGGCATTGCGGTTGGCGGGCGTGTCCAGCGTCAGCAGCGCGGTGGTGCCGTGGCGCTCGCAGCGCAACGCGGAAAAATCGTTCATCGGTCGTGCTCCGGGGCGGCGGCGCGATGCGCGTCCTGCAGCGCGCGCCAAAGAATCTTTCCGGTGCCGGACTTCGGCAGGCTGTCGAGGAACTCGACCACGCGCGGCGCCTTGTAGACGGCCATGCGCTCGCGGCACCACGCGACGATCTCCTCCTCGCCGACGCGGCCGCGCTGCTGCGGCTTCAGCACCACCAGCGCCTTCACCGATTCGCCGCGCCTGCCGTCGGGCACCGCGATCACGCAGGCCTCGTGGATGGCCGGATGCTCGTACATCGCGTTCTCCACCTCGGTGGGCCAGACCTTGTAGCCGGAGGCGTTGATCATTCGCTTGAGCCGGTCGCGCAGGAAGAAATAGCCCTCCTCGTCCATCGACGCGAGGTCGCCGGTGCGCAGGAAACGCTGGCCGCCGATCTCGACGAAGGCCTCGCGGTCGGCCTCGGGGTTGCGCCAGTAGCCCTTCATGACCTGCGGGCCGCGCGTCACCAGCTCGCCCGTCTCGCCGGGCGGCAGTTCCTCGAAGCTGACCGGGTCGACGATGCGCGAATCGACACCCTGCGTCGGCATGCCCAGGCACTGGCGCTTGCCGCGCGCGGGCGGGTTGGCGTGCAGGAACGAGGCGGTCTCGGTCAGGCCATAGCCTTCGTTGTACGAGAGGCCGTGGCGCTGCGCGAGCATCGCGGCCACGGCCTCGGGCATCGCTGCGCCGCCGCCCGACAGCAGCGCGAGGCTGGAGAGATCGCGCCGCTCGGCTTCGGGATGGGAGAACAGGTCGATCACCATGGCCGGCGGCGCCGACCAGGCGGTGACCGCATGGCGCTCGATCAGGCGCGCGGCCATCGCGGGGTCCCAGCGCGGCATCATCACCGCGGTGGCGCCGAGGAACATCGGCAGGTTCATGCCGTTTTGCAGGCCCAGCATGTGGAACAGCGGCGCGACGGCCAGCGTCACGGTCTCCACGTGCAGCTGCTTCCACACCGCCGAACTGGCCAGCGAGGCCGACAGCGTCGCATGCGTGTGCATGCAGCCCTTGGGATGGCCGGTGGTGCCCGAGGTGTAGGGGAGCACCGCGAGGTCGTCCGGTGACAGGGGCAGCGCGGCGGGCGCGAGGCCGAGCGCGATGGCCTGCTCGAAGCCGTGCAGGCGCGCGTCGTCGAGGGCAGCGCGCGGCGCCGTGACCCAGTCGGGCAACGCGTCGTCGCTCGCGGTGGCGTCGATGGCGTCGGCGTAGGCGTGGACGAGCACGGCGCGCAGCTCGCCCTCGCCTTCGCCGAGGGCGAGCGTGGACAGCAGGTCTTGCGCGACGCAGGCCACGCGCGCGCCGCTGTCGAGCGCGCAGTGGCGCACCTCGGCCGCCTTGCTCATCGGATTCACCGGCACCACCACCGCGCCCGCGCGCAGCACGGCGTAGAAGGCGGTCACGAACTGCGGGCAGTTCTGGCTCGCGAGCAGCACGCGGTCGCCCGGTTCGACGCCGAGGCGCTGCTGCAGGTAGCCGGCCAGCGCATCGACGCGCTGGCGCAGCTGCGCATAGGCGAGGGTCGCGCCGCAGTAGGCGATGGCCGGCTTGTCCGGGTAGCGGCGCGCGGATGTGTCCAGGTAGTCTGGCAACGTGGCGCGCGGCACGCGCAGGGTGCGCGCCACGCCCTTGGGCCAGAAGCGGAAATGCGGTGGCCGGGCGGCGCTCATCGCTTCTCCAGCGCCCGCGCGATGATCTCCTTCATCACCTCGTTGGCGCCGCCGTAGATGCGGCCCACGCGCACGTCGGCATAGAGCCGCGCGATCGGGTATTCGTTCATGAAGCCGTAGCCGCCGTGCAGCTGCAGGCATTCGTCGACGATGCGGCAGCAGGCGTCGGTGGTCCACCACTTGGCCATGGCGGCGGTGGGCACGTCGAGCTCGCCGCGCATCAGGCGCGCGATGCAGTCGTCCACGAAGGCGCGCGCCACCTGCGCCTGCGTCTCGCATTCGGCGAGCTTGAAGCGGGTGTTCTGCATCTTCAGGAGCGGCTCGCCGAACACCTGGCGCTCGCGCACGTAGCCGAGCGTGTCGCCGATGGCGCGCTGCATGGTCGCCACCGCGCCGACGGCGATCAGCAGGCGCTCGCGCGGCAGCTGCTGCATGAGCTGCGCGAAGCCGCGCCCTTCCTCGCCGCCCAGCAGGTTGTCGGCCGGCACGCGCACGTCGTCGAAGAACAGCTCGGTGGTATCCAGCGTCTTCTGGCCCATCTTGTCGAGCAGCGGCCCGCGCCGGAAGCCCGGCGTGCCTTCGGTCTCCACCATCAGCAGCGAGATGCCCTTGCCGCCGGCCGCCGTATCGGTCCTGGCCGCGACGCAGACGAGGCCCGCATGCATGCCGTTGGTGATGAAGGTCTTGCTGCCGCTGATGCGCCAGTGCCCGCCGTCGCGCCGCGCCTGCGTCTTGATGCGCTGCAGGTCAGTGCCGGCGCCGGGCTCGGTCATCGCGATGGCCGCCACCAGCTCGCCGCTGGCCATGCGCGGCAGCCAGCGGCGCTTCTGCGCCTCGGTGCCGTAGGCCAGCAGGTAGTGGGCGACGATGCCGCTGTGCACGTTGTTGCTGAAGCTCTGCGCCATGGCGCGCATCTGCTCCTCGCAGATCACCGCCTCGTGCAGGAAGCTGCCGCCGCCGCCGCCGTATTCCTCCGGGATGCTGGCGCACAGCAGACCGGCCTGGCCGGCTTTCGTCCAGATCTCGCGGTCGGCGTGATGCTGTGCGCGCCAGCGCGGCTCGTGGGGTACGCACTCGCGCTCGAAGAAGCGGCGCGCGCTGTCACGCAGCATCTCGAGTTCTTCATTCATCCACGGCCGGGTAGCGTTCATACGAAAACCTCCGCGCTGCACGCTGCGGTGCTGTTCGCCTTGGGAGCGGCCCGGCGGCTCACGGCCGCCCGCCCCCGCAGACCAGCACCTGGCCGCTCACGTAGTTCGACTCCGGAATGCAGAACAGGTAGACCGCGCCGGCCGCTTCCTGCGGTGTGCCGCCGCGGCCGAGGGGAATCAGCGCCTCGGCGTTCTTCAGGATCTGCGGGTTGACGCCGACCCTGATCTGCCGGCCCTCTATGTCGATGCTCGCGCCCGCGCTGGCGTCGGCCTCGGTCAGCCGGGTCTTGATCAGGCCGAAGGCGACGCTGTTGACCGTGACCTTGTAGCGGCCCCATTCCTTGGCCATCGCCTTGGTCAGGCCGTTGATGCCGGCCTTGGCGGCCGCGTAGTTGGCCTGGCCCGCGTTGCCGTACACGCCGGAGGTGGACGAGATGTTGACCACCTTGCGGAACACTTCGCGGCCTTCGTCGGCCTCGCGCCTGGCCGCGTCGCGGATGAAGTCGGAGGCGGCGCGCAGGATGCGGAAGGGCGCGGTCAGGTGCACGGCCAGCATGGCTTCCCACTGCTCGTCGCTCATCTTCTGCACCACGTTGTCCCAGGTGTAGCCGGCGTTGTTGACGACGATGTCCAGGCCGCCGTAGCTGTCGACCGCGGTGCGCACGAAGCGGTCGGCAAAGCCGCTGTCCGTCACGCTGCCGGGGCAGGCGATGGCGCTGCCGCCCGCAGCCACGATGTCGTTGACGGTCTGCGCGGCCGGCTCGGCGTCCAGGTCGTTGATGACCACGCGCGCGCCCTCGCTCGCGAGCTTGAGCGCGATCTCGCGCCCGATACCGCGGCCGGAGCCGGAGACGATGGCGACCTTGCCTTCGAGTTTTCTGTTGCTGCTGCTGTTCATGGGTTGTCTCCTCGGGGGTGTCAGGGCCAGGCGACGAGGGCCTCGGCGCTCAGTTTGGCGATGCCTTCGCGGTTGGCCGTCACGAGCTTCAGCCGCAGGCTGCGCCGGCCTTCGTGTTCGAGCTTCTCGGCCACCGTGCCGGTGCAGGCGATGCGCTCGCCCACATGGGTGAGGGCGGCAAAGCGCACGTCGAGCGAGCGGATCGCCGATTGCGGCACCCAGTTCGTCAGCAGCCGCGCGAGCCAGGCCGCCGACAGCATGCCGTGCGCGAACACGTCGGGCATGCCGGCGGATTTCGCGAAGTCGATGTCGACATGGATCGGGTTGTGGTCGCCCGAGGCGCCGCAGTACAGCGCCAGGTCGAGGCGGCTGATCGGCGGCAGCTCGAGCGGGGGCAGGGCGTCGCCGGGTCGCAGCGCTGTCCAGTCGGGGAGGGGGGCGGTCGTCATAGCGGGGCTTCCGGTCATGGGTTTCGCAGCACGGTCACGCAGCGCAGCTCGGCCACGAGCACGCCCTGCTGGTTGCGCACGTCGGTCTTGCGCACGACGAATTCGAGTGCGCCGTTCTTCTTGTCGTAGATGTCGTCGATGCGCTGCCGGAAGGTCAGCGTGTCGCCGGCATGGGCCATCGCGTGGTAGCTGAAGCCCTGCTCACCGTGCAACAGACGGCGGTAGTCCATGCCCAGCAACTCGCGGATGGCGGCGGGGTTCGGCGCTTCCATCTCCAGGCAGAAGAAGAAGGTGGGCGGCACCGGCAGGCCCGGGTACCCGGCGTCGCGCGCGGCGGCCTCGTCGATGTAGACCGGGTCGGTCTGGCCCGTGGCCTTGGCGAAGAAGCGCAGGCGGCCTTTTTCCACTGGCACCTGGAACGGCGGCAGCGTGTGGCCGATGTGGCGGCGGTCGATCATGCCCAGCCACCGCCGGGCCGCCCCAAGGCGGCTGGAGCCCCCTTGGGGGGCAGCGCAGTACGCGAAGCGACAAGCGTGGGGGTCAGCATGTCAAACGGCCTGGTACAGGGTGACCACGCAGGCGCCGCCCAGGCCCAGGTTGTGCTGCAGCGCGAGGCGCGCGCCCTCCACCTGGCGCTGCTCGGCCCGGCCGCGCAGCTGCCACACCAGCTCCGCGCATTGCGCGAGGCCGGTGGCGCCGAGCGGATGGCCCTTGGACAAGAGGCCGCCCGAGGGGTTGGTCACCACGCGTCCGCCATAGGTGTTGTCGCCCTCGACGATGAAGCGCTCGGCCGTGCCCTCGGGCGTGAGCCCGAGCGCCTCGTAGGTGATGAGTTCGTTGGCGGTGAAGCAGTCGTGCAGCTCCACCACGTCGAGTTCCTCGGGGCCGATGCCGGCGTCCTCGTACACCTGCCGGGCCGCGGCGGCGGTCATGTCGTAGCCCACCAGCTGGCGCATGTCCCGGCTCTCGAAGGTAGAGGGCGTGTCGGTGGTCATCGCCTGCGCAGCGATCGCCACGCGCGTGTCGAGCCCGTGCTTCTGCGCGAACCCGGCCGAGCAGACGACGGCCGCGGCCGCGCCGCAGGTGGGCGGGCAGCACTGGAAGCGCGTGAGCGGATCGAACACCAGCGGCGAGGCCATCACCTCGTCCAGGGTCAGCGTCTGTCGGAACACTGCGAGCGGGTTGCGCGCGGCATGCTGGCGCGCCTTCACCGAGATACGGCCGAAGGTGTCGCGGCGGATGCCGTGCTGCGCCATGTAGTCGCGGCCGGCGCCGCCGAAGAACTGCGCGGCGCGCGGCGCCTCGGGAACGAAGCCCTGCTTGTCGGCCATCACTTCGGCGAAGCGCGCCATCGGCGAGGGGCGGTCGTCGTAGGCGCCCTTGAGTGCGCCGGGCTGCATCTGCTCGAAGCCGAGCGCGATGGCGCACTCGACCATGCCGCTCTCGACCGCCTGGCGCGCGAGGAACAGCGCGCTGGAGCCGGTGGAACAGTTGTTGTTGAGGTTGAACACCGGAATGCCGCTCAAGCCCACGCCGTAGATGGCGGCCTGCCCGGCCGTGGAGTCGCCGTAGACATAGCCGACGTAGGCCTGCTGCACCTGTGCGTAGTCGACGCCGGCATCGTCGAGCGCGAGCTTGGCGGCGCGCGCCCCCATCACGGTGTACGGGGCGCTGGCGCCGGGCTTGGTGAAGGGGATCATGCCCACGCCGACCACATGGACGGGGCGCTGCATACGTGTCATGGAAACTCCTGTGGGGCGCTGTGTCGATGGGATGAAGTCTCGGCCGGCGCGCCGGCTTCAACAATCGCGGATCGGCCCAAAACGATTGGCCGAAACGTTCACCGGCGCACCCTTGGCGCTGCGCTCACGCCGGGTCGCGGTAGCGGAAGGTGCCCATCGCGCGCGCCGCCACGGCGCCACCGGCGTCGGTGACGGTGGCTTCGCAAAAACACACCGAGCGGCCGCCGCCGGTGGCGCGCCCCTGGGCCTGCAGCAGCCCGCCCGCGGGCCGCATGAAGGCGATGTGCATGTCGACCGTGACGACCTCCCGCGCATAGCCCACGCGCGAGAGCGCGGCATGCGCCATGGCGCTGTCGAGCAGCGTCATCAGCACGCCGCCGTGGCCGCTGGCGTGGTTGTTCAGCAGTTCGGGGCGCAGCGTCACCGACACCACCGATTCGCCGTCTTCGGCACGCTCGAGGCGCAGGCCCAGGTGCTCGGAGAAGGGCACGTGGCGCTGCGGTCCGCTGCGCGGCCGGTCGTCGCCTTCTGGCGGTGCGCTCGCGAGGTGCAGGCTCATGGCGTGGCCCCCGCTTCGACGCGGCGGCGGCCGCCGTGAAGTCGCGCGGCCCCGTCAGCGCAAGGCCGCCATCGACCGGGATGACCGCGCCCGTGACGTACGAACCCCAGTCGCTCGCGAGCATCATCGCCATGCGGCTGATGTCCTCGATGCAGCCCAGGCGCTTGAGCGGCACGCGCTCGGCCATCGCAGCCATGGTGTCGCCGGTGGGCGCGAGCCGCTTCAGGCCCTCGGTGCCGGCGATCGGCCCGGGCACGATGGAGTTGATGCGGATGCCCTGCGGACCCCACTCCAGCGCCAGCACCCGCGTCAGCATGTCGACGCCGGCCTTGGCCGCGCACACATGCGCCTGGAACGGCGTCGGCGTGAAGGCCTGTCCGGCGGAGATCTGGACCACGCAGGCACCGGGCTGGCGCAGGTGCGCATGCGCCAGCCGGGCGACGTTGAAGCTGCCCAGGAGGTCGATGTCGACCACCGTCTTGAAGGCGTTGGGCGACATGTCGAGCGCGCTCGCGAGGAAGTTGCCTGCGGCGCCCGAGACCAGCACGTCGATGGGGCCGAAGCGCTCGGCGCCCTGCGCGAAGGCGCACTCCAGCGCTTCGGGCTGGCGCACGTCGGCCGGAATGCCCAGTGCCTGCGTGCCGAGCGCTTCGAGCTGCTGCGCGGCCGCGGCCACCTTGTCGGCCGAGCGGCTGAGCACCGTGAGGCGCGCACCGGCGCGCGCGAAGGCCTGCGCGATGCCGAAGTTGATGCCGCTGGAGCCACCTGCCACGGCCACGTGGCGGCCCGTGAAATCGAATGCGGAAAAGTCCATGGGGTTCATCGCTGTGATCACTCCGGCTTGAAGCCGATCTCGGCCAGCATCCTGCGTTCGCGCTCGAACTGCGTACGGGCGTAGTCGGCATAGCTCTCGCCAGTCATCAGCTTGGGCTGCATGTCGAACAGCTCCAGCTGCTGTAGGTAGGCCGGGTCCGCTGCGGCCTTGCCGAAGGCCGCGTGCAGCCTGGCGGCGATCTTCGGATCGAGGTTCTTCGGCGCCACCAGGCCCACCGGCGACTCGATCACCATGTCATGGCCCAGCTCCTTCACGGTCGGCGCGTCGTAGCGCTTCAGGCGCTCGGCGGTGAAGGTGGCGAGCAGGCGCACCTTGCCGCCCTGCACCTGGGGCCCGAAGCCGGGGTCGCCATAGACGTCGAGATGGCGGCCGATCACCGCCTGGAAGGCTTCGCTGCCGCCCTTGTAGGGCACCAGGTTGAAGGAGGTGCCCGCCTGCCTGGCAAGCCGCTCGGCGTAGATGCGGTTGATGCTGATCGCGCCCACGTTGCCCCAGCTGACGGCGCCGGGACGCCTCCTGGCGTCGGCCAGCAGCTCGGGCAGCGACTTCCAGGGCGCATCGGCGGCCACCACGATGCCGGTGGTGAGGCCGGCCAGTCCGATCAGGTAGCTGAAGTCCTTGAGCGGGTCCCAGCTCACCTTCTGCACCAGCGGTGCGCGGATCACCGAGTTGTGCATGACCGCGATCGTGTAGCCGTCGGCCTCGTGCATGGTCGCCAGCGATGCGGTGCCGGTGACGCCGCCCGCACCCGGCTTGTGCATCAGCACGATGGGCTGGCCCAGGTCCCTGGAGGCGGCCTCGGCCAGCGTGCGGAAGATCGGGTCGAAGGAACCGCCCGGCGGAAATGGCAGCACGAGCAGGATCGGCTTGTTCGGGTAAGGGTCGGCGGCGAAGGCCGGGGTGGCCGTGCTGGCGGCGAGGGCGATCAGTGCGCCAAGCGCGCCGCGCCGGCCGAGCGAGCGGAAAGTGCGATTCATGGTGTGGTGTCTCCTGTCGTTTGAATTCGCGGTTCAGGCGGCCTGCGGCAGCGGCAGGTAGCGAAAGGAACCCTGCGCACACGCGACCACGCGGCCGGCGTCGTCGGTGACCGAGGCGCGGCACCAGGCGATGCCGGCGTCGTGCTGCACCACTTCGCCGTCGGCCGTGAGGCGGCCGCGGCCCGGTGCGTGGAAGCTGGTGTTGAGGCTGAGCGTGACGGCGGTGCGCGCAAAGTCGAACAGCGACACCGCGGCGCTTGCCATGGCCACGTCGAGCAGCGTGGCCAGCACGCCGCCATGCACCGCGCCGATGACGTTGCCGAGCTCGGGCCGCTCGTCGATCACGAGGCGTGCGCGGCCGCCTTCGGAGAATTCGCGGCGCGCCTCCAGCAGCCGCATGAACGGCACCTGGCCGAACAGGTTGCGGCGGTCCGCGCCCGTGACGGGCGTCATGCCCGCACCCGTTCGCGCAGCACGTTCTTCAGCACCTTGCCGGCGGCCGACAGCGGCAGCTCGCGCAGGAAGCTGATGCCGCGCGGGCACTTGTAGCCTGCCAGGCGCCCGCGGCACCAGGCGCGCAGTTCGTCGGCATCGGCACGGGCATCGTCGGCCAGCACGACCGCCGCATGCACCGCCTCGCCCCAGCGCGCGTCGGGCACGCCGATGACCGCCGCCTGCTTCACCTGGGGATGGCTGCGCAGCGCGGCTTCCACTTCGGCGCAGTAGACGTTCTCGCCGCCGCTGATGATCATGTCCTTCAGGCGGTCGACGATGAACAGGTGCCCGTCGGCCAGCATGCGGCCGGCATCGCCGGTGTGCAGCCAGCCGTCCTTCAGCGCCGCGACCGTGGCCTCGGGGTTGCGCCAGTAGCCCTGCATCACCATCGGCCCGCGTGCCAGTACCTCGCCGACCTCGCCGCGCGGAAGTTCGCGGCCGCTCTCGTCCGCGACGATGATCTCGGCGCCCAGGCCGGCGCGGCCCACCGAGTTCAGCCGGCCGAGCACGCGCGCATCGGGCCGGTGATTCGAAGGCAGGTTGATGCACACGGCGCCCGCGGTTTCGGTGAGGCCGTAGGCCTGGAAGAACTCGGCATGCGGCCATGCCGCCAGCGCGCGGTCGAGCAGGTCGGGCGGCATCGGCGCGGCACCGAAGGCGATGCGCGTGAGGCTGCGCACGCGCTCAGGCGTGAACGAGGGATCGTCGAGCAGCGACTGCAGCATGCTGGGCACCACGACGATGTCGCCGATGCGGTGCGCCGCGATGGCCTCGATCACGGCGGCGGGCCGGAACTGCGCCATCGTCACGCAGCTGCCGCCAACGATCAGCTGGCCCACCAGGCGGCCGAGGCCGGCGACATGGAACAGCGGCGCCACCAGCAGCGACACCGAGTCCGGCGCGTTGTTGAGCTCGGCGCCGCGGGTCATCGATGCGGTCCAGAAGTTCGCGTGGCTCAGCATCACGCCTTTGGAGCGGCCGGTGGTGCCGCCGGTGTAGAGGATGGCGGCAAGCGCGTCGCCGCCGGTGCGCGTGTCGGGCAATGGCTCCAGCGCCGCACCTTCGTCTTCGAGCGTGCCCAGGCGCGCGAGCGCGGGCGCGTCGGGCGGTGCCAGCGCCTGCAGGGTTTCATCGACGAGCAGCAGCGAGGCCTCGCTGTCCTGCAGCGCATGCGCGAGCTCGGGCGTGCTCCAGCGGACGTTCAGGGGACAGGCGACCGCGCCCAGCCACCAGCACGCGAGGATGGCGCGCACCAGCTGGTCGCTGTTGGGCGCGAGCAGCGCCACGCGGTCGCCGCGCGCGATGCCGCGCCGGGCCAGCGCGGCGGCCTGGCGCGCGACGCCGTTCGCCATCTGCGCATGCGTCTGTCGGCGCACGCTGGTCTCGCTCAGGTGGGTGAGCGCCGTCATGTCGGGATGGCGCTGGAGCGCGCGATGCAGGCCTTGGGTCAGGTACACGATGAATCCGCCGGCTGGTTGCGAAGATGCGGCACAGCTTAGGCGGCACCGCGTCTCGCACCCATGGCGGGAAGCGCCAAAGGGCTTGGCGAAACCGCTCAGCGCTCCGGACCGTGCGTCAGCCGGTATTCGCCGGGCGCCACGCCGGTCCACTGCTTGAAGGCGCGGTGGAAGGTGCTGGCTTCCGAGAAGCCCACGCGGTTGGCGATGTCGAGCAGCGGCAGCGGCGTGTGCAGCAGGTAGTCGATGGCGGCGTCGCGCCGCAGCTCGTCCTTGATCTGCTGGAAGCCACGGCCTTCGTCGCGCAGGCGCCGGCGCAGCGTCTGCGGCGTTACCGCGAGCGCCTCGCCCACTTCCTCCAGCGACGGCAGTTCGCTGCCCAGCCCCTTGCGCAAGAGCCGGCGGATGCGCTCGGTCAGGCTGCTGGTGTCGCGGTACTTCACGATCAGGTTAGCCGGCGATCCGGCGAGGAATTCGCGCAGGCTCTGCGGCGACTGCACCACCGGCAGGTCGAGCCAGCGCGCCTCGAACGACATGCCGACGTGGGCCTGCCCGTAGCGGATCGGCACCTGGTAGACGCGCGAGGTTTCGGTGTTGGTCTGTTCGGCCGTGTAGCCGACTTCGAGCAGCGGGATGCGGCGTGCCACCAGCCACGACGAGGCATTGAAGGCGAACAGCATGAAGGCCTTCACCGCGTAGTCCAGCCGTGCATCGGAAGCGCGCCGCAGCACGAACTGCACATGCGCGCCGCCGCCTTTCACCGTGAGACGCGGCACGAAGTCGTGCAGCAGCAGGTGGTAGGAAGCGAAGCCTTCGCGCAGCGCCTCGCCGAGCGTGGCGCTGCGCACGAGCCGGCGCATGCATTGGCCGAAGCTGCCCGGAGGCAGCGGGCAGCTCAGGAGGCCCCAGATCTCGTCGCGCAGTTCGCGCCGCAGCGCGCGGATCAGCAGCGCGTACTGGCGCTGCGAGATGCGCGCCAGCGGCGATTCCAGCAGCGAGGGCGCGATGCCCGCCCAGGCCAGCACGCGCGCCGCATCGACGCCGCGATGGCGCGCGCCCATCAGGATGCTGTGCACCTGCTGGATGGCAACGGTGTGGTGGGTGGGCGTCATCGATGGCGGCCGCTGCGACCCGGCCGGTGGGATTGTAGGCAGCGACCCTGCGCCGGGCGCTTCAGCCGATGGCGCCGGCCGCCCGCAGCGCGGCCACGGCCGAGGCGTCGAGTCCGGCCTGCCGCAGGATCTCGTCGGTGTGCTCGCCGGCGCGCGGGGCAGGGCGTGCGGCGCACGGTTCGAAGCCGGTCATCTTGATGGGACAGCCGAGCTGCGGCGCCGCCGCGGCATCGGCCGCCATGCGCATGCCGCGCGCGCGGAAATGCGGATGCGCCAGCGCCTCGTCGATGCGCAGCACCGGCGTCACGCAGCCGGCGCCGTCGTGGAACAGGCCGCGCCAGTGCGCGAGCGGACGCGCGCCGAAGATGGCGGCGAGCTCCGCGCGCAGGCGTTCCTCGGTGGCGGCATCGCCGCTGCGGTGCAGGGGCGCGAGATCGGGGCGCTCGAGCAGGCGGCACAACTCGTTCCAGAACTTCGGCTCCAGCGCGCCGATGGCAAGCTGCCTGTCGTCGGCGGTGCGGTAGAAGCCATAGCAGGCGAGCGCGCCCGTCAGCGCGCCGTGGCCGATGCGCGGCACCTCGCCATGCTGGTGCAGGCCGGCCAGGGGCAGCACCGCATGGGCCAGCACGCCATCGGCCATCGCGATGTCGACATGCCGCCCGTGCCCGCTTCGCGCGGCATCGAACAGCGCGGCCAGGATGCCGGCCACCGCGCTCATGGTGCCGCCCAGCAGGTCGGCCACGGGCAGGTTCGACAGCGCCGGACCCGCGGCATTGCCGATCTGGTCGGCCACGCCGGCGAGCGCCGCGTAGTTCAGGTCGTGCCCCGGCGTCTCGCACAGCGGCCCGGTCTGGCCGAAGCCGCTGATGCTGCAGTAGACGATGCGCGGGTTTACGGCCGCCACCGCTTCATAGCCGACGCCCAGCCGCTGCATCACGCCGGGCCGGAAGCCCTCGACCAGCACGTCGGCCTCGCGGCACAGGCGCAGGGCGTGGCCACGCTGCTGCGCCTGCTTCAGGTCGATGCGGATCGCGCGCTTGTTGCGGTTGACGAGCGCGCGCACGGCGGGGCTCGCATAGTCGCCAGCGCCGGTGTCCTCGATCTTGACGACGTCGGCGCCGAGGTCGGCCAGGTGCATGGCGCCGAGCGGCCCGGGCAGCAGGCGGGTGAGATCGAGCACGCGTACGCCGGCGAGCGGCGCACCCTTGGACGTGCTCGCAGGGGATTCGGGGGAAGAGGTCATGTGGGCAGCAATCTAGGCGGTGCGCAGCATCGCGGCAATGGCGGCACTGCTCCCGGCGATTGGCGAAAAGCGTCAGGCGGCTGCGTCGCACGGCCTCGGAGGTCGCGGAGATATTCGACACCGACCAGGGCAGCCAGTTCATGAGTGCTACAAGCGTAGTACATACGACACAACGAAATACAAGCAAGATCGAAGTCGCCTTCATAGTGCTTTCCCGCGATCTCCGGCGCCTTGCGAAGTCGCCCCCGACCGCCAACTCAGGCCGCTCTTCGGTCACTCACCGAAGGGCAATCGGAGCACCGTTGTGTCATTGCTGAAAACGAACACCGCCTTTGTCGATCCGCTTTCTGGCCACAACCGCCCCGAGAGGCTGTGGAAAGCAGAAAAAAGCAAGCCATATTCCTGCACATCGGTCTCACCCGACGCACGGGACAAGGACACTTTTTGGTTAATGCCCTGTAACGCCATTGAAGTCGATGGTTCGCATCGCGATGCGTGTCGCCTTCCTGGATTGCCGGCCGCAAAACGAGAACGTTCATTGATCAAGCGGTGCACGCACCGAGGGCGCCAGCTCCCGCATGCAACCGCACATGAATGCATTCACGCATGCATTCAATCGAACATGGCTGGATGACAGCCAACCACTACTAGAGGAAATGATTTAACTGAGCAGACTTGTCGAAGAACAACTTCGCCACCGCGCGCACCTCAGCGCGACGGGCCAACATTTTGGCCGAGCTTGCCCCTCTCCCAGTGACGTTTCCGGCGACGTCAGAAGGGCATGTCATGTTCACACGTTACGCCATCCGCACGCTGCTTTGCGTTGCTGCCGTCCCCGCGATCTCCGATGACTCGGCGCCCACCCATGATCGCGTGTTTCTGAGCAAGACCGAGATCGAGAGCACCTTGATCGGCAAACCCATCGTTTCAAACAATCTTGCGACCGGCATGGTCTCGAGCTGGCAGTTCTACCCCGACGGCCGTGTGGACTTCGCCAATCGAAGCGGCCCCGGCCGAGCGTCGGGCAAATGGTTTCTCAACCCCGATGGTGCGATGTGCGTGACGATGATTTCGCGAACCGGGTGCCGTTACTGGTTCAGGATCGAAAAGGACGGCGCCCTCGCGAATGCCAACACCAGGGAGCCGAACGCGCCTACGGTGGCCGAGATACGGTTTGAGTAACGGCGCAAAGCGACAACCCGCCAAGCCGGGAACACACCGGTGGCATGAGGTCGGCCAGAGAGCCGGTCAGGCGTGCGCGGGCTCGCTCTTGGGCCTGGGCGCAGGTGCGGGCGACGCCACGCCGAGCCCCTGGTAGTAGTGGCCGACCTTGGTGGCGAGGAACTGCCCGAGCGGCGCCTGCTCCTGGCCGACGAAGCCGCGCGTGGGGAGCTTGCCTTGCCGCAGCAGCTCGAACACGCCGACGACGCCGGCGGCCGTGGTCAGCTCGATGGCGGTGCGGTCCTTGCCGCGCAGCGGCGCTCCGAACACCCGCCCGACGCGCGTCTCCTGCTCGAAGCGGCCGTCGCGCCGGCCCGAGGCCGAGGCGAACAGGATCACCACGTCTTCGCGGCTGTGCGGAACGGCATGCTCCAGCACCTGGCGCAGCAGGTCGCGGCGCTCGATCAGGCGCAGGTCGTGCAGCAGGAAGTTCATCGCGTCGCAATGGCCGGGATAGCGGATGGTCTTGTAGTCGAGGTTGCGCACCTTGCCCGCGAGCGTCTCGCACAGCGTGCCCAGGCCGCCGGAGGTGTTGAAGGCTTCGAAGGCCTCGGCGTCGAGCGTGAAGGTCTCGTGCCCTTCCATCGGCTGCACCGACACCAGCTGGCCGTTCACGATGGCGTCGCACGGGTTGCAGTACTCGTTGATGACGCCGTCGATGCTCCAGGTAAAGTTGTAGCGCAGGCTGTTGGTGGCATTGCGCGTGAGGGCGCCCACGCGCAGGCGCAGGTCGTAGAGCTCGTCGAAGCGGCTGGCGAGGTAGCCGCCGAGCATGCCGATCACGCCGGGCGCCAGGCCGCTCTGGGGCATGAGGACCGAGGTGGCCGTCTTCGAGATTTCGCGGATGGCCTTGGTCGCCGCCACGTCCTCGGTGAGGTCGAAATAGTGGACACCGCATGCCGCCGCTTCGGTGGCCACGCGCTGCGCGAGGAAAAACGGCAGGCAGTTGATCACCACCGAGTGCGCGCGCAGCGCCGTGCGCAGGTCCTCGGTGCTTTCGACGTCGAGCGCAATGCGCCGCACCAGCGGATCGCTTTCATCGCCGCGGCCCGGCCTCACGTCGGCCAGCGTCACGGGCAGACGGTGGTACTCCGCGATCATGTCGGCCACGGTGCCGCCGACCTTGCCGGCACCCAGGACCAGCACATTTTCGATCTTCACTTTCGTCATTTCGTCTCTCCTGCGGGGCACCGTTGCCCGGTGAAAAGAACTGTAGAAGCGAGTCTTGACGGATGGTAGAGAGCAGATCGGCGAAAGGGCTGTGCGCTTCGTCGTTTCGACGACGCGGTTCGTCAGGTTGGGTGCCTCCAATCCCGATCTCGAATGCGTGCTTCTTGCGATCCTGTTTGCCCAGCCGCTGCTGGAGGCGGTTCAACGTCTGGCGGCCGCAGGCGGGGTGCGCGATTTCGGCGAGGCACCCGACGGCCGCGACGCGGCCGCCTCGGCCACCAGCCAGTCGCGAAACGCCAGCACCAGGCGGTTTTCGGCGGCGACTTCCGGCACCACCACGTAGTAGGCCCGCTGCGTCAGCAGCGCCTCGCGGAACAGCACCACCAGCCGGTCGGAGGCCAGCTCTTCTTCGATGAGGAACTTCGGCACCAGCGCAACGCCGAGGCCATTCGCCGCCGCTTGCGCGAGCATGGCGAAGTGCTCGAAGCGCGGGCCGCGCATCGCGTGCGCGGCGCTCACCTTGACCTGCTCGAACCACTCCGACCACTGCATGGGGCGCGACGACTGATGAAGAAGGCACTGGCCCGCAAGGTCCTCGCGCGTGTGGATGCCGCTGCGGCGCTTGAACTCGGGGCTGCACACCGGGACCACGCTCTCCCCGAGCAGATAGTCGCAAGAAGCGCCTGGCCAGAAATCGGCGCCGAAGTGAATCGCCGCATCGAAGGGCTCGCGCGCGAAATCGAAGGGCTCGGTCCGCGCTGCGAAGTTGACCGTCACGCCCGGATGCAACGCGGCAAAACGCTTCATGCGCGGAATCAGCCATCGCGTTGCGAATGTCGGGAGCACCGCGAGGTTGAGCACCTCTCCCATGCCGCCCATGGTCACTACGCGCTGGGTGGCGTTGGACACGCTGTCCAGGCCGCCGCGAAGCTCGGCCGCATACACGCGGCCGGCGTCGGTGAGCACCACGCGCTGCCGCACGCGATGAAAAAGCGCCGTGCCCAGTTGCTCTTCCAGCAGCTTGATCTGCCGCGAAATGGCGCTCTGCGTCAGGTGGAGTTCCTGCGCGGCTCGCGAAATGCTGGCGTGGCGCGCCGCGCTTTCGAAGGCCAGCAGCTGGCCCATGGGGGGAAGAAATTCGCGTCTGAGCATGATGACCAAAACGTAAGATCGCTGGCGGCATTCTTGAATGAAAGGTGGCGCGTGATGGCCTGCGTTGATTCCAGTTTGACATGAAACCGTTCCGGCTTTTCGCTGTCCATCGATCGCTGCATTGACGATGGCGACGCGCCTGACGCCGGCGCCCGGGCATCCGCTTCGCCCGGGTCACAATCCACTCATTTCCGCTGCAGGGGCCGCCATGGACCTACGACTCGACGACCTGGACCGCCATCTGTTGACGCTGCTCCAAGCCAACGCCCGCGAGCCGGCCGCCAACCTCGCGCGCAAGCTCAAGATCGCACGGACCACCGTGGTCGCACGCATTGCTCGGCTGGAGCGCGAGGGCATCGTCTCGGGGTACGGCGTGCGCCTTGGCCAGCGGCTCGAACAGGCCGCGGTGCGAGCCTTCTGCGGCCTCAGCGTCAATGCGAAGAGCGCCTCCGCGACCATCAAGGCGCTCGAGCGGCTGCCCGAGGTGGAGGAAGTCTGGGCCGTGAGCGGCCAGTTCGACTACATGGTCCTGCTGCGGTGCGGCACCCCCGAACAGCTCGACAAGCTCCTCGACCAGATGGGCCAGATCGACGGCATCAACCAGACGCACACCTCCATCGTGCTGAGCCGCAAGATCGACCGCCGCAGCACGGTGGAGTGAATGGCCAGCCCCATGGATATGACCGCGATACCGACGCCTTCCTCGGCGTGCCGATCTGCGCCAAGAGTCAATTTTTCCTGCGCTTATAGGCAAGTCCATCGAGGAAAAATCGATTTTGTGATTATTCTCTCGCCCAAAAACCGAGTGAAGGGAGGGCGGGGCGAAAGAGGAAACATCGGGCACACCCTGCAATGGCTGTGATTCCGATGCCGGATCGAAAACAGATCGCGGACCTCGGTCGCCCTGCCGCGCGATGATTTTCAACCGATGGTCGACGCTGCACATCGAGCCGAAGCGCCGAGCGGAATTCTGGCGCGAGGCGAGCCAGAAGGCGAAGACGCCGGTGACCCCGAACGTGCCGTGGCCCGACGATTTCGAAGCCACGCTCACGACGCGCGGCTTCGAGGAGCTGGCGCTCAACCATGTGCAGGTCTGCTCGCCGCACGACGTCGAGTGCACGCCCTCGGACCTGGCGCGCCTCGAACGGCCGTTTCTCTTCATCGATCTCTATACCTCGGGGAAAGGCGACGTTCTGCAACTCGAACGAGGCATGCAGGCGGCGCCGGGGCAGCCGTTCCTGATCGACGGCAGGCGTGAATACCGGCTCGACCATCGGCAGTCGGTCAGCATGCTCGCATTGGCCGTGCCCTTTGCGGCGCTGGGTCCTCACGCGAGTGCCATTGAAAGCCTGATTGCCCGCCCCCAGCCGCAAAACGCCGCACTCCACCTTCTGGCCGGCCAGATGCGCATGCTCAGCGCGTGGCCGCATGCGTTCGAAAAGGCCGAATCCGAGAGGTTGTCCGATCTGCTCGTCGGGGCCGTGCACGCCGTTCTTCTTGGCGCAAGGGAAGGGGAGCTGACGACGGTTCGCAGGGAGCGCAGCTTCTTCAGGCGCAAGGTGCGGCAGGTCGTCGAGCAGATGTATGCCGATCCCGCCCTGAATCCCCAGGTCGTCGCCGAGAGGCTGGGCATCTCGGTGCGCAGCCTGCATGCGCGGATGGCCCAGGACGGAACGACTTTCGGCGCCGAGCTGATGGCGCACAGGCTGGAGCGGGCCCATGGCCTGTTGCGAGGAGCCCGGCGCGGCAGCGCCACGATCGGCGAGATCTGCGCCCGCTGCGGCTTTGTATCGGCTGCGCATTTCTCTCGGCGTTTTCGAACTCGTTTCGGCATGGCGCCGAGCGCGGTCATGGCCGATGGCGAGCGTGAATGCGCGGTCGGACACGCGGAATGCGCTGCCGAGCATGAGGAGCCGGTGGCTCAGCCTCAAACGTCTTCATGCTCGCGTCCTCCCCGCGACCCATCGTCTGCGGAACCGAATCCGGAATGACGCCCCCGCGATGCAGCCACCGGCTGCTTGCCCCCTACGAAATGACCAGACCACACAACAACCACCGCGGTACCTCGGCAGGAGTGCTCACAGGAGCCCTTGCGATGAATATCGAGGAAATCTACGCCCAGTTCAGGGTCCCCGTTCGAAGAGGGGCGCGGGTGGAATTTCAGGGGAAGCCGGGAACGATCACCAAGGTGTATGGCCTGGCCGTGCGCGTCCGGCTGGACGGAATGACTCTTTCCAGGCCGTACCTCCTGAGTGAATTGCAATGGCTGGATCAGGAGGCTCGGGAGCCCCAGGCAGGCGGCGAACCGAGCCTGGCCTGAACGGGCGCCGCCAGCGGCGAGCTGCCTATCGCAGCACCAGCACCGGAACGTGCGAGTGCGTCAGCACATGCAGCGTCTCGCTGCCCATCAGCAGGCGCGCCAGGCTGCGCCGCCCGTGCGAGGCCATCACGATCAGGTCGCACTGCTGGTTCTTCGCGGTCGCGATGATGGCTTCGGCGACCTGGTTCGACTTCATGACGATGGCTTGCGCGTTGCGAACCCCCTTGCCGAGCGCGAGGGCCGCGACCCTGTCGACCAGGTGCTGCGCGGCCTGGTCGGTTTGCGCTTGCGAGGCCTGGATGTCCCGCTGGCTCAGCATCATCGAGCCTTCGAAGTAGCCGACGGGCTCGATGTGCGCGACGGTGACGCCCACCAGTTCCGCATTGGTCAACAAGGCCAGCTCGATGGCGGTGTTGACCGCTTGCTCCGACAGCGCGGAGCCGTCGGTCGGGACAAGAACACGCTTGTACATGGCACGCTCCTTGGCCCCCGGCACCGCGGGTGCCCTCATGGTCCAGTCTAGTTCGCGATTGCGGCCATGCAAGGGCGCCGTCAGCCCCCGCGCTCCGGCCACCGATGCCGAGTCCCTCCCGAACGGCGGTCCGCCTTCTCCGCGACCACCCCCTGTGCAAGCAACTGCACCCCACGCTGTTCCAGATGCCGCAGGCACTGCAGGAAGATGTCGAGGTGCGCAGGCTCGATGCCTTCCAGCAGTTCCGTGTTCAGCTGCGCGATCCGCGGAAACAGCCGGCCGAACAGCTGCCGGCCCGAAGCGCTCAGCTGCACATGCACCTCGCGCCGGTCCTGCGCGTCCTGCCGCCGCTCCACCAGCTTCTTCTCGACCAGGCTGCGCAGTCCGCGCGAGGTGCGCACCCGGTCCAGGTGCAGGTGCATGGCGAGCGTCGACGAGGTCATCTCGCCCTCCTGCGCGAGCGTGGCGACCATGCCCCACTCGCGGCGCGTGATGCCGAAGCCCCCTCGACCAGGCGGGTCGCCATGCCGCTGCCCGCGCGCACGGCGCGCGACAGCCGGTACAGCAGCAGATCGTCCAGGGAGCGGGGCGAGCGCAACGCTGCTGCATCGGGAAAAGCTTGTTGCATAGGAATGACGGAAGGGAGAAGGGGCAGGAAATGTGGTTCGCCCGCCTCGGCGGACGGATGGTGAATTAGATCAACTGTTTGTGTATGCGTATAAACCGGTAACAAATTTGAACGAATGGAAACAGTCCAGGCGCGCGATTTTCGCCGTGAAAGCCGCACGCGCCCCCGTTCACGACAACTGCCCGCAGGAGAACCGATGCCCGCATTTCTTTCCAGGCGCAAGCTCATCATGGCGTGGGGCGTCGCCCTGGCCGCTTGCGCTCCCTTGGTCCACGCCCAGGCGCCCGCCGCGCTGGAGGGCGGACCGCTCACGCTCGTGGTCGGCTACGCCGCGGGCGGCAGCACCGACCGCATCGCGCGGCTGATCGCCGAGCGGCTGACGCCGAAGCTCGGCATCCAGGTGAGCGTGGAAAACCGTCCGGGCGAGGGCGGCCGGCTCGCGGCCAGGGAAGTGAAGCGCGCCCCCGCGGGGCAGAACGTGCTGATGCTCGGCAACCCGGCCGTGATGGTGGTCGCGCCGCTGGTGTTCAAGGACGCGGGCTACGACCCCGACAAGGACTTCGTGCCCGTCTCGCAAGTCAGCAGCTACGACTTTGCACTGGCGGTCGGCAACAAGCTCCAGCTCGACCGCGCGATGTTCCTCGTGGGCCGACTCTGGGCGCACCCTGAAGAGGCGGTCTTCGGCGTGCCGGCCACCGGCAGCCTGCCCCACTTCTTCGGCCTGATGGTGGGCGATGCGCTGAGCGTGCAGCCCGAGATCAAGGGCTATGGCGGCTCGGCGCCGCTGTCGGCCGACCTGAGCGGCGGCAGCCTGCCGATCGCGATCGACACGCTCGACTCGCTCTATCCGCAGCACGTGGCCGGCAAGATCCGCATCCTGGCCACGTCAGGCAAGAAGCGCGCGAGCTTCGCGCCCAACGTTCCCACCTTCCGCGAAGCCGGCATGAAGATCGATGCCGACGGCTGGAACACCTTCTTCGCGCCCAGCACGATGGCGCCTGCCAAGGTGCAAGTGCTGGCCAACGCGATCCGCGACGTCATGAAAGACCCGGGGCTGCAGAAGGCGGCCGACGCGCTCTACATCACGTCCGTGGTCAGCAACGCGGCCGAGACCGCGCAGATGCTCAAGAACTATCGCCAGCAATGGGAACCGGTCGTGCGCCGCTCCGGCTTTCATCCTTGATACTCCCCCAGGCTTCGCGCACTTCGTGTCGCTTCGCCTACCCCCTCGCCGGGGGCGACACCTGCGGCCCGGCAAAGCCGGTTCCGCGGTGCCCCACGAACAGACCGGCCGTGCTTGCTTTCAGGCTGCTAGTGCGCGCATCTCGGCGATGAGGTCCGCCTTGCCCTCGAAGCCGATGCCCGGCAGCGGCGGCAGCGTGACGTAGCCGTTGTCCACCTTCACGCCGTCGGGGAAGCCGCCGTAGGGCTGGAACAGGTCGGGGTAGCTCTCGTTGCCGCCGAGGCCGAGGCCGGCCGCGATGGCCAGCGACATCTGGTGGCCGCCGTGGGGAATGCAGCGCGAGGGCGACCAGCCGTATGCCTTGAGCATCTCGAGCGTGCGCAGGTATTCGACGAGGCCGTAGCTCAGCGCGCAGTCGAACTGCAGCCAGTCCCGGTCGGGCCGCATGCCGCCGTGGCGGATGAGGTTGCGCGCGTCCTGCATCGAGAACAGGTTCTCGCCCGTGGCCATGGGGCCGGCGTATACCTCGCCGAGCTTGGCCTGCAGTTCGTAGTCGAGCGGGTCGCCGGCCTCCTCGTACCAGAACAGCGGGTACTGCGACAGCGCGCGGCCGTAGTCGACGGCCGTTTGCAGGTCGAAGCGGCCGTTGGCGTCCACCGCCAGCTGCTGGCCGGGGCCGAGGATCTTCAGCACCGACTCGATGCGTTCGCAATCTTCGGCCAGCGTGGCGCCGCCGATCTTCATCTTCACCACCGAGTAGCCGCGCTCCAGGTAGCTGGTCATCTCGCGCTGCAGGCCTTCCAGGCCCTTGCCGGGGTAGTAGTAGCCGCCCGCCGCGTACACGAACACGCGCGGGTCCGGCGTGCCGGTGCCGTAGCGGTCCGCGAGCAATTGGTACAGCGGCTTGCCGGCGATCTTGGCGGTGGCGTCCCACACGGCCATGTCGATGGTGCCCACGGCCACCGAGCGCTCGCCGTGGCCGCCGGGCTTCTCGTTGATCATCATGCGGGCCCAGATCCTGTGCGGATCGAGGTTGTCGCCGGTCTCGTCGAGCAGCGACGCGGGCTCGGCCTCCAGCAGGCGCGGCAGGAAGCGCTCGCGGATCAGCCCGCCCTGGCCGTAGCGCCCGTTGGAGTTGAAGCCGTAGCCGATGACGGGCTTGCCGTCGCGGATCACGTCGGTGACCACGGCCACGAGGCTCAGGGTCATCTTCGAGAAGTCGATGTAGGCGTTGCGGATGTCCGACTTGATGGGACGCGTGGACTCGAGGATGTTGACGATTTTCATGGTCGGTGGTTCTGGAGAAGAAAGAGGAGACAGGTCAGCGGTGCAGCGACGAGCCGCCGCAGATCGCGATGTCCTGCCCCGTGATGGCCGCCGCGTGCGGCGACAGCAGGAAGGCCGCGAGCGCGGCGATTTCCTCGGGCTGGATCAGCCGGCCGATGGGCGGCAGGCGCGGCGCGCTGCCCGCGCGGGCGGGGTCCTGCAGCATCGAGGTCTGCGTGGCGCCGGGCGACACCACGTTCACGGTCACGCCCTGCGCCGCGACCTCCGCGGCCCAGCTGCGCGCGAGCGCGATCAGCGCTGCCTTGGTGGCTGCGTACTGGCCGCGGCCGGGCAGGCCCTGCGCGACGCGGCTGCCGACGAACACCACGCGGCCGCGACCGCGCGCGGCCATCGCGGGCACGAGCGCGTCGGCCAGCCGCGTGGCCGCGTCGACATGCAGGCGCCACATCAGCTCGCCGCCTGCGTGGTCGAGCGCGCCCAGCGGGCCGACGCGCAGCACGCCGGCCGCGTGCACCAGCGCTTGTGCGTCTTGCAAGTCGCCCGTCGCACGGGCGATGGCGCCGGCATCGCACAGGTCGACCGCTACATGCGCGAAGCTCGCGTGAGACAGCGTGGGATCGGCCAGGTCGAGCCCGCTAACGCGCCAGCCTTCTTCGAGCAGCCGCGAGGCGATGGCGCGGCCGATGCCGCCGCTGCTGCCCGTCACCACAGCGTGTGGAGGCAAGGACGGGGCGGCCTCATTCGACATGGATGTTGCCCTCCACGATGATCTTCTTCGAGCGTTCCATGTCGGCCTGCTGGAACTTGACGAAATCGTCCACGCTGCCCGGCGTGAGCAGCAGGCCCTGCGCGTTCAGCGTCTCGCGCATGTCGGTGCCCAGCGCCTTGTTGACCTCGGCGTTCAGCCGCTGCGTGACGGCGGCCGGCAGCTTCGCCGGACCCCACAGGCCGTACCAGCTGTAGAACTCGTAGCCCGGGATGCTTTCGCCCACTGTGGGCACGTTCGGCAGGCTCGCGGCGCGCGCGGCCGAGGTGACGGCGATCACCTTCAGCATGCCGCTCTTGTGGTACTGCAGCGAACCGAGGATGGGGTCGATGAAGCCGTCGATCTGCCCGCCGATCAGGTCCTGGAACGCAGGCGCGGTGCCCTTGTACGGCACGATCAGGTAGTCGAGCCCGCCGCCCGCGCGCTTGAGCAGCTCGGTCGACAGGTGGCCCGCCGATCCGATCGAGCCCACCGCGAAGGTCATCTTGCCGGGGTGCGCCTTGGCATACGCGATGAGCGACTTCACGTCGCTCACCGGCAGGTTCTTGTTCACGGCCACCGACAGCGGCGCCTTCGCCACCAGCGCCACCGGCGTGAAGTCCTTCACCACGTCGTAGGGCACGGACTTCATGGTCATCGGCGCGGTGGTGAAGGTCGAGGCGTTGAACAGCAGCGTGTAGCCGTCGGCCGGCGCCTTCGACACCACGTCGGCGCCGATGATGCCGTTGCCCCCGGCGCGGTTCTCCACGATGAAGCTCTGGCCCGTCTGCTCGCCGAGCTTCTGCGCCAGCAGGCGGCCGATGGTGTCGAGCGTGCCGCCCGGCGGAAACGGGATCACCATGCGCACCGGCCGGCTGGGCCAGGTCTGCGCGAAGCCGGTGGTGGATGCGGCGGCCAGCGCGAGGGCGGCCAGCGCGGTGCGCAGGAAATGATTGCGTTGCATGTCTCTTGTCTCCTTGTGGTTTTCATCGGGGCACCGCGGCCCCGTGGGCTCAGCGCTTCGAGAGGCCCGCCTGCTCGACGGCGGCGCGCAACGCATCCATCTCGCGTGCGTTCGGCGCCTCTGTCGGCGGGCGCACGGTGGCGTTGTCGAGCACGCCGGCCAGGAACATGCCGCCCTTCATGCGCGCATGCGCCTCGCCGGTCGGCTCGCCGCCGCCGTACACCGCGTCCTTCAGCGGCGTGATGAGCGCCTGCACCGCCATCGCCTTCTTCAGGTCACCGGCCTTCACCGCGTTCCACAGGTCGATGATGAGTTGCGGGATGAAGGTCGCGAAGCCGACCAGCGCGCCATCCACGCCTTGCACCATCGAGGCCAGCAGATACTCGTCGTGGCAGGTCAGGATGGCCTTCGACGCATCGGCCTCGCGGATCGCCTGGATGTCGCGGGCGTACTTGTTCATGTCGCGCTGGCCCACCTTGAAGGCCTGCAGGTAGGGCAGGCGGGCCAGCTCCGCCAGCAGATGCGACGAGTACGAGGCGCGCGTCCACGCCGGGTACACGTGGCAGACCAGGTCCAGCTCCGGTGCGGCGCGGTGGATGGCCTCGAAGTACTGCAGCGCGTGGCCGGGCGTGAAGCCGAAGCGCAGCCAGTGGTGCGGCGGCATCACGTCGAGCGCCACGGCGCCTGCGGCCTGCGCGGCGCGGGCATGCTCGGCGGCCTCGACCAGGCCTTCGCACACGATCGACGAGATCACCGGCATGCGGCCGCGCAGCTCGTCGGCCACGATGCGCGTCACTTCGGCTCGTTCGGATGGCGTCAGCGAGAACACTTCGCCGGTGTGGCCGTTGGTCATGATCGCCACCACGCCGTCATGCCCCGCGAGCCACGAGGCCAGCTTGCGCAGCGCGGGTTCGTCGATGCGGTGGTCGGCTGTGAATGGGCAGGAAATGGCGGGAATGATCCCGCGATAATTCGCGATGGAAGGCATGCTGTGTCTCCGTGGTGGTTCAAGGTGCAGGAATGGGGTGCATCTTTTGCCGGCGGGGCGTGGGCCGTCCAATACTCGAATTGCATACAACTATTCAACCGACCGCGCTGCGCATGGGACCCGGCAACCGACCGCTCGACCTGGAATGGCTGGAAGATTTCCTGGCCCTGGCCGAGTCCGGCAATTTCTCGCGTGCCGCACAGGCGCGCTCCATCGCGCAGCCCGCGTTCAGCCGGCACATCCGCTCGCTGGAGGAGTGGGTCGGCGTCGACCTGTTCGATCGCAGCGCGCACCCGACCGCGCTCACGGCGGCGGGCAAACGCTTTCAGCCCTTGTTGCAGGAAGTGCTGGCCGGCCTGCAGGCCGCGCGCATCAAGGCCCGCGCCGCGCACGACCTCGACGCAGCCAGCCTGAGCTTTGCAGCCACGCACGTGCTGTCGCTGACCTTCTTCCCGCGCTGGCTCGGCACTGTCGAATCGCGCCTGCACACGGGCCCGATCCAGACCGTCTCCGACAGTTCGTACGCCTGCGAAGACCTGATGCTGCAGCGCCGCGTGCAGTTCGTGCTGTGCCACGGCCATGCGGGCGCGCCGGGGCGGCTCGACGAGGCGCAGTACCCGGTGCAGCGGTTGAGCGAAGACGTGCTGGTGCCGGTGTCCGCGGCGGACGCGAAGGGCGCGCCGCTGCACGTGCTCGGCACGGACCGGTCGCCCGCCGTGCTGGCCTACAGCGAGGCCTCGGGCCTGGGGCGGATCATGCGAGCGATCCAGGACAGCGAGTTCGGCAAGGACTTCGCCGCGTCGCTGTCGGTGGTCTTCACGGCCCACCATGCCGCGCTGCTGCGCACCATGGCACTCGAGGGCCGCGGCCTCGCGTGGCTGCCGATGAGCCTGGTGGCGGAAGACCTGCGCAGCGGCGCGCTGGTCGATGCCGGCGCGGGCGGCTGGCGCGTGCCGGTGGATATCCGCCTGTACCGCCAGCAGGCGCAGATGGCGCCGGTGGCCGAGGCGTTGTGGGGGCTGGTCAGCGAGGGCGGCTGATCAGTCCGTTTCAGTTGGCGCAGCGCGCCTCGAGCGCGTCGAGGAAGGAACGGTCCCAGCGGCCCTCCTTCATCGCCTGGATCGTGCGCGCTTCCGTCTCCAGGTGCGCGCGGGCTTTCTCGATCAGCAGCTCGGCCTCGTCGGGCGAGAAGGCCATCAGCCCGTCCTGGTCGCCCACCACGATGTCGCCCGGGTTCACGATCATGCCGCCCACCGACACCGGCACGTTGATCTCGCCGGGGCCATCCTTGTAGGGGCCGCGGTGGTTCACGCCGCGCGCATACACCGGGTAGTCGCGCTCGCGGATCTCGGCCACGTCGCGCACGGCGCCGTCGAGCACCAGGCCCACGGTGCCGATGGTCGCGGCATAGAACGACAGGATGCCGCCGATCACTGCGTTCGTGACGTCGCCGCCCGCGTCGATCACCAGCACGTCGCCGGGCCGGCAGAACTCGAAGGCGCGCATCGGCGTGAGGTTGTCGCCGCCGCGCGTCTTCACGGTCACAGCCGTGCCCGCCATGGTCTTGTGCCCGGGGCGGTGGTACGGCTGCAGGCCCACGCTGCCGATGTTGCGGTGCATGTTGTCGCTGAGCGCGGCCACCGGGATGTCGTGCAGCGCGGCGATGATGTGCGGCGCCACCTGCGGGGCCGACGGGTTCTTGCGGATGGCTTTGTAGGGCATGGGTTCGTCCTTGTGAATTCAGTGCAGTGCAGCCACGGCGCGCGCGATGCGCTTGCAGCCTTCTTCGAGCGTCTCGATCGACGTGGCGATGGACAGGCGGAAGTACGGCGACAGGCCGTATGCGGTGCCCGCGACCACGGCCACGCCCTCGCTTTCGAGCAGGTACATCACCACGTCGCCGTCTTCTGCCAGGCGCTTGCCCTCGGGCGTGGTCTTGCCGATCAGGCCGCCGCAGTTGATGTAGAGGTAGAAGGCGCCGGGCGGCGTGGCGCAGCCCAGGCCGGGAATGGCGTTGATGAGCGCCAGCGTGCGGTCGCGCCGCTGCCTGTACACGGCCACGCTCTCGGCCACGAAGCTCTGGTCGCCGTTCAGCGCGGCCGCGGCGGCTGCCTGGCTCACCGAGCAGCAGTTGCCGGTGGACTGTGACAGCAGGGTGTCCAGTGCCTTGATCAGGTCCACTGGCCCGGCCGCATAGCCTATGCGCCAGCCCGTCATCGCGTAGGTCTTGGAGACGCCGTTCACGATCAGCGTGCGGTCGCGCAGCGCAGGCGCCTCCACGAGGATGTGGGGCGTCGTCTCGCCGTCGAAGCGGATGTGCTCGTAGATCTCGTCGGTCATCACCATCACCTGCGGATGGCGCATCAGCACCTCGGCCAGTGCGCGGTATTCGGCGGCCGTGTAGCTGGCGCCGGTCGGGTTGCTCGGCGAGTTGATCAGCAGCCAGCGCGTGCGCGGCGTGATGGCCGCCTCCAGCTGCGCGGGCGTCAGCTTGAAGCCGTTTGCCTCGGGGCAGGCCACGGTGACGGGCGTGCCCTCGCAGGCCAGCACCATGTCGGGGTACGACACCCAGTAGGGCGCGGGAATGATCACCTCGTCGCCCGGCTCCAGCGTGATGGCGAAGGCGTTGTAGATCGCGCTCTTCGCGCCGCTGGTGGCGATGATCTCGTTCATCGCATAGCGCAGGCCGTTCTCGCGCTCGAGCTTGGCGGCGATGGCTTCGCGCAGCTCCACCGTGCCCGCCATCAGCGTGTAGCGCGTGGCGCCGCGCTCGATGGCAGCGGCCGCGGCCTGGCGGATGTGGGGTGGCGTGTCGAAGTCGGGCTCGCCCACCACGAGGTTCACGATCGACTTGCCCTGCCTGCGCAGTTCGTTGGCGCGGTCGGCGGCCGAGGTGCTGGGCGAGGGCTTGATGCGCCGTACGCGGGCGGCAATGCGGGAGGCAACGTGGGAGGTGGTGGCTTGCATGGACCGAACGGTACGCACATCGAACCGGCGAGGCCAAGACGACTTTTCACTGGTCGTATAGGCGCAGCTTATGGTGAGTCCCCCTACCGGCCGCGCAGGGGCGGTGCTAGGCTTGGCTTTTGCTTGGGGACAAGGCGTGAACCTGCGACGCCTCAAATATTTCGTGAAGATCGTGGACATCGGCAGCCTCACGCAGGCCGCCGAAGTCCTTTTCATTGCCCAGCCCGCGCTGAGCCAGCAACTGGCCACGCTCGAGGGTGAGGTGCGCCAGCAACTGCTGGTGCGCACCAAGCGCGGCGTGACGCCCACCGAAGCCGGCAAGGTGCTGTACCGCCATGCGCAGATCATCCTGCGCCAATGCGAGCAGGCCCGTGTCGACATGGAGGCAGCCGGCGAAGGGCTGTCGGGCCAGGTGTCGGTGGGACTCGCGCCCGGCACGGCCGCATCTGCACTGTCGTTGCCATTGCTGCGCACCGTGCGTGCGCGACATCCGGGCATCCTGCTGTACCTGAACGAGAACTACGGCACCACGCTGAGCGAACTCATCATGAACGGCCGCATGGACCTGGCCGTGCTCTATGGCGACAAGGCCATCCATGGCCTCACCTTCGTGCCGCTGCTCAAGGAGCCGCTGTTCCTGGTCGGGCCGGCCGCGATGCCGGCGCCCTCGCAGCCGGTGAAGCTGGCCGACCTGCGTGACATCGAGCTCTTTCTGCCGCGCCCGTACAACGTGGTGCGCAAGCTGGTCGACGCGGCCTTCGTGCGCGCGGGCATGGTGCCGCGCGTGGTGGCGGAGATCGAATCGGCCTTCACGCTCACCGCCGCCATCGCCGACGGGCTGGGCGCCACCATCCTGCCCGCGTCGATGGCGCGCGAGGTGGTCGCGAGCTGCGGGGCCTGGCAATTCCCTATCGTCGACCCGGTCATCGAGGCGCCGCTGGCGCTGTGCCAGTCCGACCATCTGCCGCTGTCCGAACCCGCGCAGGCCGTGAAGGACATCCTGCTCGAACTCGTGGTCGACCTGGCCGGCAAGGTTGCGTCGACGCCCGAACCCGAGCTTGCCGCGCTGTCATAAGCCGGCCTTATCCCGGCACAGCCATTCCGTCTTGGGCTTTGTGCCCATGGCCCGTTACCTTTCATGCATGCCGTCACGCGTTCGCGGAACGCGTCGGCCACCACAGCCCCGGCATGAAGCAGGAACAGATCAAGACGCTCATCGACGCTTTGGCCGCATCGGACCTGGCGGAGTTGGAATTCAGCGAGAACGGCAGCACGCTGCGGCTGGTGAAGCTGTCGGCGCTGGCGGGCGCGTCCGCTGCGCCGAGGCAGCCTGCCGCGCGCAGGTCGCCGAGGCACTCCCCGAAGAAGCAGCGCCGCTCGACGCTGCCGAATGCCTCGCCCCCTTGCACGGCGTGGTGCACCTGCAGCCCGCGCCCGGCGAACCGCCCTTCGTGCAGCCTGGGCAAGCCGTGGAAGCGGGCCAGCTGCTGTGCGTGATCGAGGCGATGAAGATGTTCAACGAGGTCCGCGCCGAGCGCGAGGGCACCGTGCGCCAGGTGCTCGTGCGATCGGGCGAGGAAGTGGAAGCGGGGCAGCCCCTGTTCCGCTTCGAATGAGGAGGCACGCGCGATGTTCGATACCGTGCTCATCGCCAACCGCGGCGAGATCGCCCTGCGCATCCAGCGCGCCTGCCGCGGCCTCGGCCTGCGCACGGTGGCCGTGCACTCCGAGGCCGACCGCGATGCGATGTATGTCGCGCAGGCCGACCAGGCGCTGTGCATCGGGCCGGCGGCGCCGGGCCTGAGCTACCTGAGCCAGTCCGCCATCCTGTTCGCGGCCGAGGTGAGTGGCGCGCAGGCGATCCATCCCGGCTACGGCTTTCTTGCGGAGAACGCGGGCTTCGCCGCACGCGTCGAGGAAGCGGGCCTCGTGTTCGTCGGGCCCAGTGCCGCCTGCATCCGCACGATGGGCGACAAGGTCTCGGCCAAGCGTGCGATGCGCAAGGCCGGCGTGCCCTGCGTGCCCGGTCCCGACGAAGGGCTGCCCGAGGACCCGGTCGCCGTGCTCGCCCTGGCACGCGGCATCGGCTACCCGGTGATCGTGAAGGCCGCGGGCGGCGGTGGCGGCCGCGGCATGCGCGTGGTGCACGAAGAAGCCGCGCTGCTCGACGCCATGGCCCTCACGCGCGAGGAAGCGCGCCAGGCCTTCGGCAACCCCGAGGTCTACATCGAGAAGTTCTTGCTGCACCCGCGCCACGTCGAGATCCAGGTGCTGGCCGACAGCCATGGCAACGCCGTGTGGCTGGGCAGCCGAGACTGTTCGCTGCAGCGCCGCCACCAGAAGGTGATCGAGGAGGCGCCCGCGCCCGGTATCGATGACGCGCTGATGGCCGAAGTGGGCGAGCGCTGTGCGGCCGCATGCCGGCAGATCGGCTATTGCGGCGTGGGCACCTTCGAGTTTCTCTACGAGAAGGGCGCCTTCTATTTCATCGAGATGAACACCCGCCTGCAGGTCGAGCATCCGGTGACCGAGATGACCACAGGCATCGACATCGTGCAGCAGCAGCTGCGCATGGCGCGCGGCGAGCGCCTGTCGCTCGCGCAGGCTGACGTGCGCTGCCAGGGCCACGCCATCGAGTGCCGCATCAACGCCGAGAACCCCGACACCTTCGCGCCCGCGCCCGGCCGCATCACCGGCTGGCAGGTGCCCGGTGGCTTCGGCGTGCGCGTCGATTCGCACGCGGGCGCCGGCTACCGCGTGCCGCCGTACTACGACTCGATGATCGCCAAGCTCATCGTGCACGGCGACACCCGCGCCGATGCGCTCGACCGCATGCGCCTGGCGCTGGCCGAGACGCGCATCGAAGGCATTGCCACCAACGTGCCGCTGCACCGCGCGCTGTTGCGCGACGAGGGCTTTGCCGCGGGCGGCGTCGACATCCACCATCTCGAACGCTGGCTGCAGCAAAGGAGCGCGGCGTGAGCGCACAGACATCTTCGACCTCACCGTCCACCAGCCTGCTGGGCACCACCGCGCTGCTGTTCGAAGCGCCCGGCGACATGAGCCTGCCTTCGCAGCAGCGCATCTGGGTGCTGGCCCACGAGGCCGAGACCTGGCCCGAGGTGCGCGAGGCCGTGCCCGGCATGAACAACCTGATGCTCACCTTCACGCGTGCGCCGCGTCACCTCGATGCGCTGCGCACGCGCCTGTACGACGCCTGGGACTCCGCTACGGCCATGCCGCGCGAAGGCCGCGTGGTCGAACTCCCGGTGGTCTACGGCGGCGAAGGCGGCCCGCACATGGCCGACGTGATGGCGCATACGGGCCTGGGCATCGATGCCATCGTCGAACTGCACAGCGCGCCGCTCTACCCGGTGTATGCGCTCGGCAGCCACCCCGGCTACTGCTACCTGGGCGGCATGGACCCGCGCATCGCCACGCCGCGTCGCAAGGTGCCGGTGCTGAGCATCCCGGGCGGCGCGGTGTCGATCGGCGGCGCGCAGACCGGCGTGTCGGCTTCGGCCGGCCCCAGCGGCTGGAACACCATCGGCAGCACCTCGATGGTGTTCTTCGATCCGGCGCGGGACCCGCCCGCCATGCTGCAGCCGGGCGACATGATCCGCTTCCGCGTGGAGGGCATCGTCCGATGATCGAAATCCTTTCCTCGGCCGCGCTCGCCACCGTGCAGGACCTGGGGCGCACCGGCAGCCTGCGCTGGGGCGTCGGCACCTCCGGCGCCATGGACAACCTGGCGCTGGCCGCCGGCAACCTGCTGCTGGGCAACGAACTGGGCGCCGCCGCGATCGAGGTGCCGGTGTTCCCGTTCAAGGTCCGTTTCGCCGAAGACTGCGCGTTCGCACTCACGGGCGCCGACTGCGCCGCCCGCCTCGACGAGCAGCCGCTGCTGCCCTGGTGGGTGCACCAGGCGCGCGCCGGCCAGGTGCTCACGCTGGGCCTGCCGCAAGGCGGCGCGCAGCGCGGCAGCCGCGCCGTGCTGTGCGTGGCTGGGGGCATCGACGTGCCCGAGGTACTGGGGTCGCGCAGCACGCAGCTGCGCGGTGCCTTCGGTGGGCACGAAGGGCGCGCGCTGCGCAAGGGCGACGTGCTTCGCGCCGCCGGTGCGGGCAGCGCCTGCCGCACCGGCTTCGGCCTCGTGCCGCCCGCTCTCGCGTTGCCACTGCAGCGCGACGGCGTCGCGGCCGTGCGCGTGCTGCCCGCCGCCGAGTACATGGCCTTCGAGCCGGCTTCGCGCCACGCCTTCTGGGCCGGCGAATGGAAAATCACCCCGCAGAGCGACCGCTACGGCTACCGCCTCGAAGGCGAGCCGCTGCGCCCCATCGCGCCGATGGAACTGCGCTCGCACGGCATCGTCCCCGGCGTCATCCAGGTGCCTCACAGCGGCCAGCCGATCATCCAGATGCGCGATGCCCAACCGTCAGGCGGCTACCCCAAGTTCGGCACAGTGATCGAGGCCGACATGTGGCGCCTCGGCCAGGCGCCCATCGGCAGCCGCATGCGCTTCATCGAAACCACGTGGGACGAGGCGCTGGAGGCGCTCGACGAAGTGCGCGCGTGGCTCGACAAGGTGGCGCGTGTGGTGGCGCTGCATCGGAGTGCGCCTCGATGAAAAGCTGTCTTTCTGTTCGTCGTTCTGTTTGTTCGGGGCTCGCTCACGCCGACGGGGTACCTTGCTCCGCGAATGTCCCCCGGCCTGCGGCCTCCTCCTTTATTTCGCTGCGCAAGGCACCCCGCCGGCGTGAGCAATCGGAGCACTGGTTGATCAGCCAGCACAAGAGCTGCGCCCATCGTGCACAGGGCACCGGGTGCTCCCCGCAGCGAAATAAAGGAGGAGCCGAAGGCGGGGGACATTCGCGGAGGGGAGTACCCGGTGGCCTGTGCACGCACCCCGAAAGGAACTGACATGCAGGACACGGCATTCCGCATCCCGCAGCTGGCCGCTTGGCTGTCCGGCACCGACATCGGCCTGCTCGAACTGCGTACGCCCGAGGGCACGCTGCGCCTCGGCCGGCTGGGCGACGGCATCGTTGAACTGCCGGTGGAAGAAGCGGAGGAGCCCGAACTCCTGCCGATCCACGCCCCCTCGCTCGGCGTATTCCTGCACAGCCACCCGCTGGCCGCCGCGCCGCTGGTTCGCATCGGCCAGCGCGTGGAGGCCGGTCAGACCGTCGGCCTGCTGAAGATCGGCCCGCTGCTGCTGCCCGTGACCGCGCCGCAGCCCGGCATTGTCGAAAACATCCGTGTGGACGATGCCGCCACCGTCGGCTACGGCACGCCGCTGGTCGACCTGCACCCCCTCTGAAAAGAAGAGAAGGACACACCCATGGACATCGACCTGAACGCAGACCTCGGCGAAGGCTTCGGCCCCTGGCGCATGGGCGAGGACGAAGCCCTGCTGGACATCGTCTCCTCCGCCAACGTGGCCTGCGGCTTCCACGCGGGCGACCCGGTCATCATGGACCGCACCGTCCGCATGGCGCTCCAGCGCGGCGTCGATGTGGGCGCGCACGTGGGCTTTCCCGACCTGCTGGGTTTCGGCCGCCGGCAGATGCAGATCGAGACGAAGGAACTGGTGGCCTATGTGCTCTACCAGCTCAGCGCGCTCGATGGCATGGCCCGCACCGCCGGCCACCGCATGACGCACATGAGCTTCCACGGCGCGCTCGGCAACATGGCCGCCGCCGACGCCGCGCTGGCCGATCCGCTGGTGCGCGCCGTGGCCGACTTCGACCCCACGCTCACCGTCAGCACCTCAGCCAGCCGCGCCATCGAAGGGGCCGCCGAACGCTGCGGCCTGCGCGTGCGCACCACCTTCCTGGCCGACCGCGCCTGCGGCGACGACGGCCTGCTGGTGCCGCGCAAGCTGCCCGGTGCCGTCATCCACGACCGCGACGCGGTGCTGGTGCGCGTGCGCCAGCTTCTCGAAGAGGGCACCGTCACCAGCGTCACCGGCAAGAAGATCCCGATGCGCGTGCATTCGATCCTGCTGCACGGCGATACCCCCGGCGCGGTGGAGCTGGCGCGCGCCGTGCGCGGCGTGGTCGAGCAGGCGGGGCGCGTGGTGCCGATCTCCAGGCAATCGATCTGACGAGGCACAAGGGCACGAACATGGTGCTTACCCTTAGTCATATGCACGGATGCCGGGCGACATAAGGGCGGCTTATCTCTCCACAGCCATTCCGTCTTGGCGCCGCGCGCGGGCGCTGGCTACAGTGAATTCCAGGCAGACGTCTGTCGACTCAACGAAAGAACACAACATGCCGTTTTCCGACTACAAGACCGCGCTGGTGACGGGAGCCTCGTCGGGCATCGGCGCCGCCGTCGTCGAGCGCCTCAGCAAGGAAGGCCTGCAGGTGCATGCGCTGGCGCGCAGCGCCGACAAATTGGCCGACCTGGCCGCGCGCACCGGCTGCGTGCCGCACGCCATCGACGTGAGCGACCTCGAGGCGGTCACGCGGCTGACCAGGGAAATCGAATTCGACGTGCTGGTCAACAACGCCGGCGTGGACCGCCCCGGCTCCATCCTCAAGGCCGACGCCGAAGGCATCGACCTGCTGGTGGACGTCAACCTGCGCGCCGTGCTGCACCTGTGCCGGCTCGTAGTGCCCGGCATGGCGGCGCGCGACCGCGGGCACGTGGTCAACATCAGCTCCATCGCCGCGGCCTACAACTTCGGCGGCAACAGCACCTACCACGCGACCAAGGCGGCGGTGAGCATGCTGTCGCGCCAGCTGCGCATCGACTGCTTCGGCAAGCGCGTGCGCGTCACCGAGATCTGCCCGGGGCGCGTGGCCACCGACATCTTCGCGCACGTGCACGGCGACTCCGAGGACACCTACAAGCGCTTCGTGGAGGGCTTCGAGCTGCCGCAGGCAGAGGACATCGCCAACGCCATCGCCTTCGCCATCGCGGCGCCCATCGCGGTGAATGTGGGCCACATGGAAATCACGCCCACGCTGCAGGTGCCCGGCGGCCTGTCGACCACCCGGCCGGAAGCGCCGCAGGCCTGAGCGGCAGCAGCCCCGGCAGCCACGCAAAGGAACAGCCCATGAAGGACTTCGACCTGCTGGCGATCCTGCTGAAACCGGAGTTCGGCGCCATGCTGCTGCACGGCCTGCAGGAGACGCTGAAGATCGCGGCGGGCTCGTGGCTGCTCGCCATGACCATGGCCATCGTGCTGCTGGTGGTGCGGCTCACGCCGAACCGCATCGCAGAGCGAGTGGTGGCCGGCTACGTCTCCTACCACCGCAACGTGCCCACGCTGGTGCAGCTCATGTTCTGGTACTTCGGCATCTTCAGCCTGCTGCCCGACGCGCTGCAGGGCTGGCTGTCGGTGCACAACGCCGAGCGGCTGCTGTCGATCGTCGCGCTCGGGCTGTGCCAGGCGGCGTACTTCAGCGAAGACATGCGCTCCGGCCTGCGCGCCATTCCCGCAGGGCAGACCGAGGCGGCGCGTGCGCTGGGCCACGGCTACATCGGCTCGATGCGCCACGTGATGCTGCCGCAGGCCATCCGCAATGCGGTGCCGGCGCTGGTCAACCACAGCGTGTCGCTCTTCAAGAACAGCAGCCTGGCCATGGCCATCGGCGTGGCCGAGCTGACGCACGCGGTGAAGGAAATCGAGAGCCAGAGCTTTCGCACCTTCGAGGCCTACAGCGTGGCGACGGTGCTGTACCTGCTGTGCTCGCTGATCATCATGGCCGTGGGCGGCTGGCTGGCGCGGCGCTACCGCATAGCCGGCGCAAGGTAAGCGAGGCATCCCATGTACAGCGTTTACGAAATTCTTCGCGACAACTGGCTGCTGCTGCTGGTCGGGCAGTACCCCACCGGCCCGCTCGGCGGCATCGTCGCCACGCTGATCCTCTCGGTGCTGGGCATCGTGCTGGCCTTTCCGCTGTCGGTGCTGCTCGCGCTGGCGCGGCTATCGCCCTGGCGGTTGCTGAACTGGCCCGCTGCCGTGCTGGTGTACGTGGTGCGCGGCGTGCCGCTGCTGATGGTGATCCTGTGGGTCTACTTTCTCGTGCCGATCCTTATCGGGCGGGACGTGTCGGGCTTCACCACCATGCTGTGCACGCTGGTGATCTACGAAGGCGCCTACCTCTCGGAGGTGGTGCGCGCCGGCATCCAGTCGCTGCCCAAGGGCCAGGGCGAGGCGGCGCGCGCGCTGGGCCACAGCCACCTGGGCACTATGTGGTACGTGATCCTGCCGCAGGCGCTTTACAACATGCTGCCGAGCATGCTGAGCCAGTTCATCTCCACCATCAAGGAGACCACGCTGGGCTACGTGATCAACGTGCAGGAACTTACCTTCGCGGCCAACCAGATCAACAACCAGCTGCTGACCAAGCCGTTCCAGGTGTTCTTCATTCTGGCGATGACCTACTACGTCGTCTGCTTCAGCCTGACGCAGCTCGCGCAATGGCTGGAGCGGCGCATTGCGTACAAGCGGCTCGGCGCCGCGGCGGTGAAGTCCGCCGAAGACGGCGCGCCGCTCCCGACCCCGGTGGTGACGCAGCCATGACGCCCGTTCCACACCCCGCAGGGCAACCAGTGCCCGCCAAGGACGACACCATGATCCTGTTCTCGAACATCAACAAGTGGTACGGCGACTACCAGGCGCTGGCCGACATCAACGCCGAGGTGAAGAAGGGCGAGGTCGTGGTGGTCTGCGGGCCCTCGGGCTCCGGCAAGTCGACACTGATCCGCACCGTGAACCGGCTGGAGGAAGTGAAGTCGGGGAAGCTGCTGTTCGACGGCCACGACATCCATGCGCCCATGAGCAGCAAGGCCCTGAACAAGCTGCGCAGCCGCATCGGCTTCGTGTTCCAGAGTTTCAACCTGTTCCCGCACCTCTCGGTGCTGGAGAACATCATGCTGTCGCCGATGCGCGTGCTCGGCGTGAAGCGCGCCGACGCGAAGGCCAAGGCCGGGCAGCTGCTCGAACGCGTCGGCCTGTCGAACAAGGCGGGCGCGTACCCGGCGCAGCTGTCGGGCGGCCAGCAGCAGCGCGTGGCGATTGCCCGTGCGCTGGCGATGGAGCCGCCCGCCATGCTGTTCGACGAGCCCACCAGCGCGCTCGACCCCGAGATGGTCGGCGAGGTGCTGTCGGTGATGCGCGGGCTGGCGCACGACGGCATGACGATGATGTGCGTCACGCACGAGATGAACTTCGCCCGCGAGGTGGCCGACCGCGTCTGGTTCATGGACGCGGGGCGCATCCTCGAAACGGCCGACCCCGCCACCTTCTTCGGCAGTCCGCAGCATCCGCGCGCGCAGCGCTTCCTGTCGGATCTGCGCGCGCACTGAATCCCCACCCGCGTTTCCCTTCGCAATCTCCCAGGAGTCCACCATGTCGAACAAGACCGTCTTCCGCCTCGCCGCCATCGGCGCCTGCCTTGCTGCGTCGTCCCTGCTGGCGCATGCCGACCAGTGGAGCGACATTGCCCAGCGCAAGGAACTCAAGTGCGGCACCTTCGCCGACGTGCCCCCGTTCGCCGCACCCGACCCGAAGACGCGCGAGATGGTGGGCCACGACGTCGACCTGTGCCATGCCGTGGCCAAGGAGCTCGGCCTCACCGCCAAGGTCACGCCGCTGTCGGTGGAAGCGCGCGTGCCCGAGGTGAAGCTCGGCCGCGTCGACGTGACCATCGCCAACCTGGCCTACACCAAGAGCCGTGGCGAGCAGATCCAGTTCAGCGACCCGTACTACGTGGCCAAGGAAATGCTGGCCGTGAAGGCCTCCGACCCCGGCACGGCCAAGGCCGACTTCAAGGGCAAGCGCCTGAGCTCGACCAAGGGCTCCACCTCCGAGCTGTCGATCAAGATGAACGGCTCGGAGCCGGTGACCTTCCAGGACACGGGCTCGGCCTTCATGGCGGTACAGCAGAACAAGTCGGTCGGCATGGTCGCCAACACCATGACCATCACCAAGCTGGTGAACCAATCGAAGACCGAAGGCGTGGCGCTGAAGATGATCAAGGACCCGATGGTGCTGCAGCCCATCGGCATCGGCATGAAGAAGGACGAGCCCGCGCTGCTGGCCAAGGTGAACGGCGCGCTCTATGCGCTGGAGAAGTCGGGCGAGCTCGACCGCATCTGGGCCAAGTGGCTGGGGCCGAACACTGAATACAAGATGGTGCGCGAAGAGAAGGTCACGCCGCTGGCTGACCTGAAGTTCGAACTGCTGCCTTGATCGAAGCCGCGAGGGTTTAGGGGCGCGCTCACGCCGACGGGGTACCTTGCTCCGCGAATGTCCCCCGGCCTGCGGCCTCCTCCTTTATTTCGCTGCGCAAGGCACCCCATCGGCGTGATCGATCAGAGCACTGGTTGATCGGCCGCAAACCAGCAGCGTGTCCAGTGCACAGGACACCGGGTGCTCCCCGCAGCGAAATAAAGGAGGAGGCCGCAGGCCGGGGGACATTCGCGGAGGGGAGTACCCGGTGGCCTGTGCACACGCCCTGAACAAGACCACAAGAGCACTCAGTCGTAGTTGGTGAAACGGCTCGGTTCCTGCGTCTGCGGATTCAGCGGCTGGTAGCCCTGAATGTTCTGCAGCAGCGTGCTCGTCGGGTTCGAGCCGACGTTGCCGAAGCCGTTGAACTGGATCTGGAACATCAGCCGCGTGTCCGGCGTCGTGCGGCCCGACACCAGCCGTTCGAGCACGACGCGCCCGACCCAGCAGCAGGCGTTGTACTCCGCGCCGATCAGGCTGTCCGACATCGCGCGGTCGTGCAGGCTGTAGCTCAGCCGCCCCACCGCATACCAGCGCCCCGGGTCGCCGGGTTTTCTTTCGCCGAAGAGCCCTCTCGTCAGCTCGCTCAGCGGCCATTGCCAGTTGAAGTCGATCGTCTTCGTGCCGTCGTTCGCGGTCGTGCTGCTGTCCGCCTGGTAGCGGTAGGCTGCGGTGAGCGTGTGATACGGCGCGGGCGTGTAGCGCAGGGTGAGCGCGTCGCGCGAGCTCTTGCCGGTGTCCATGTTGTATTGCGCGACGCCGTCGATGCTCCACTTCGGGTTCCAGTGCACCAGCCCGCCGACGATGAAGTCGCCCGTGCGGTCGGTCACGGCGGTGCCGCTCGGCAGCGTGACGTTCTGGTCGCTGAAGCGAAAGCGCTGCGCGATGCCGAAGCGCGCCGACTCGGCGCCCGTGGCCGGGTCGATCAGGCGCGTGCTCACGCCCGTGGTCAGCGTGTTCGTGTCGGAGATGCGGTCGTTGCCCGAGAACGCGTTCTCGGTGTAGAGCGTGGCAAAGCTGATGTCGTTGGCGGCAGTGTCGTACACCGGCAGCTGGCTCTGGTCGCGGTAGGGCGTGTGCACGTAGAAGGCGCGCGGCTCCAGCGTCTGCCGCCAGGCGCGGCCGAACAGGCTGGCATCGCGCTCGAACACCAGGCCGCTGTCCAGGCTCACGGTCGGCACCACGCTGCTGATGGAGGTCGCGCCGCTGGCCAGCGGCGAATCGAGCTGGTAGGCGGCCGTGTGCAGCAGCAGCTTCGGAATGATGTAGCCGCCCGGCGTGACCCACGGGCGGCTGATCTGCAGGTTGCCGACCACGCGCTCTCCGTTGGGCTGCTTGATGCCGTTGAGCGTGGGCGAGTAGGCCGAATCGACCTCGAAGCGCGTGTAGTCGAGCGTGCCCGACACGTCGAGGCCGTGCCAGTCGTACTTGTTGTAGTTGGCCGTGATCTGCGGCACGCGGTTGTACGAGGGCGTGATCGGCGAGGCCGCGTACTGCAGCGTCTGGTAGGAGAGGGTGCGCGCCTGGCCGCTCCAGTCGCCCTTGCTCCAGTTGAGGTCGGCCTCGTTCGTGAGCGTGCGCGAGGTCAGCGTGGGCGTGTGCGAGAAGTCGCGCCAGTAGTCGTCGTCGCTCACGCGATTGATGTTGAACGAGGTGCTCAGCGAGTCGAGCCCGAAGGGCTTGGGGTCGAACTGCTGGTTGTGCTTGGCCCACAGGCCCCAGCGGTTGATGCCGCGCAGGCTGTCGCTGGGCATTTCGTCGATGCGGATCTGGCCGCTGTAGGTCTTCTCGAGGTAGCGGAACTCGGTGCCGAGGTTCACGCCCCGGCTGCTCATGATCTCGGGGTACAGCGTGAGGTCGCGGTTCGGTGCGATGTTCCAGTACCAGGGCTGCAGGTACTCGAAGCCATTGGTGCTGTCGAAGCCGATCACCGGCGGCAGCAGGCCGCTCTTGCGCGCGTTGTTGAGCGGAAAGCTCACCGATGGCAGCGAGGGCGTCGTCACGCCGAGGAAGTTGATCTGCGCATCGGTCGCGATTGCGACGTTGCTCTCGGTGTCGGTGGTCAGCGTGACGGCGGTGAGCATCCACGCGGGCATCCAGCCCGCGTAGTTCTCGCGCAGGCAGGTGGTGTAGGTGGCGTGCCGCGCCACAGACACCTTGGGGTCGACGAAGTCGATGCGCTCGGCCTCGCCGTGCGCGCCGTTGGCCAGCAGCGTGTAGCGCACGTGATCGAAGAAGCCCTCGAAGCTCTCGACCTTCAGGTGCAGCTCGGGGCCTTCGTACACGTTGCCGGCCTGGTTCAGGTGCACGCTGCCGATGGCCGTGGCGAGGTCGCCTGGCGGCTGGTATTCGAGCCGGTCGGCCGTGATGCGCGTGTCGCCGCGCCGCAGCGAGGCGTTGCCTTCGACCACCACTTCGAGGTCCGGGCGCCCGCTGAGCCTGTCGCCGTCGACAAGGCTCGGGCGCATGCCGCGCTCGGCCGGTGCGATGGTCTCCGCGAGCTGCGGCGTGCGGCGCAGCATCATCGGCGCCTCGGTCCATGTGTCCTGTGCCGAGGCCGCCTGCGGGCGCAGCAGGAGCAGCGACAGCAACACCATCGGCGGCAGCGGAAAACCGCGCCAGCGTAGTTTCATGAGAGAAGATTTCTTGGAAGCCGGCGCCGGGTCAGGCGCCTTGCCTGGCCTGCGAATCCCATGCAAAGCCCACGCCGTAGACCGAGCGGATCCAGTCGTGCGCGGTCGAGACGGTGGCCAGCTTCTTCCTGAGGTTCTTGATGTGGGTGTCGACCACGCGTTCGTTGACGTCGAGCGCCTCCGGGAAGGCGGCTTCCAGCAGCTTCGACCGCGTCAGCACCCGCCCGGGCTCCTGCGAAAGCGCGCGCAACAGGAGCGACTCGCGACGCGTCAGCGGCAGGTAGTGCCCGTCGAGAATCGCGCAGCCGCGCACCGCCCCGAAGGTGATCGGCACGGAAGGGCGAACGACGCTGCGGCGCTGCGCATAGCGCCGCAGCACCACGTGGATGCGCACCGCGACTTCCTTCGGGGAAAAGGGCTTGCACACGTAGTCGTCCGCACCCAGCTCGAAGCCGCGCAGCCGGTCGGCTTCGTCGCCGCGCGCCGTCAGCATGATGATCGGGTGGTCGCTGCGTGCACGGACCTTCTCCAGGATCTGCAGGCCGCTGACATGCGGCAGTTCGACGTCGAGCAGGGTGAGTGCCGGCGGCGAGGTCAGGACGCGATGCAGCGCGACCGCGCCGTCGTCGATGTGGTCGACCTCGTGCCCGGCGCGATGCAGCTCGTCCAGCAGCACCGACGCGGCCTCGCGCCCTTCCTCCACCAGCAGGATGCGGCTCATCGCGTCACTGAAGTTTCAGGACGCCCGGATGCGCCGCCCTGGCCGGGGCCTGCGTGCTCCTGTCGCGGCAGTTCTTCATGTGGTCGTCGACCGTCAGGTCGCCCTGCAGGTTGGTCAGCAGCCGCAGCGTGCGGTCGATGGCGGCGTCGTCGAGCAGCGGGTAGCCCTGCTCGGTGCGCCCGTTGTTGCGCGCCACGCGCGCGATGTAGGGCAGGTCCTGCGGCGTGATGACGACGGACGGCATCACGCCTTCGAGCTCGACGCCCTCGAACGGCAGCAGCACGAAGTACTGCACGCGCAGGTCGGGCGGCATCAGGCTGCGCAGGTGCGTGGTCTTGCGGCCGCACTGCCAGGCCGGGTCTTTCACCTCGCGCGCCAGCGAATGCCCATGCTGGCGCAGGAACCAGCGCGGCAGCGCCTGGGCCGAGGTCTTGCGGTACACCACCGCGTTGCGCCAGCCCTTTACCTCGAACAGGTACACGCCAGCCTCGCACACCAGCGCCACGTCGAAGCGGGCCGTGGGCACGGCGCTGCCTTCGTACATGGGAATGACGAGGTCCCGCAGCACGTGCAGCCGCCCGAACGCGGGCTGGAATGCGCTGGTGAGCTGCTGCATGCCGAGCGTGGTTGCCATGCTGCTCGCCGGCTCGCCGTCCGGAGCGCACACGCGGCGTGCGAGCGCGGCGGTGTCCGGCTTCTGATGTCCATGGCCGGCCAGCGTAAGCAGCGGACGGGCGGAAACTTTGTGCAAGGCAGTGGTCATGTAAGGCTCCTTCGAACTTCAAGGATTGCGCAACTTTCGGGAGACTTTGTGCAGAAACGGCAATTGCTCGGCCTGCGCCGATCGCGCGCCCGCAACCGCATCGATCGATGCGCCGTTTCCGATGCTTCCCATGAGGACGACCCATGCGAGCGCCAGCTCGCCATTGGCCGCAGCAAGCACGTGCAGGTCGAGCAACAGGCCCTGGAAGTCCTCCATCAGCTGCACTTCGGAGATGTCGCCGCGGTCGCGATGCTGCTTCGACGCCTCGAAGCCGGCCCTTGCGTTCATGACGCGCGCGTACGCGGTGTTCGCGATGTCGCTCTGCATCTGCAGGCGGTGCAGCGCCCCGGCGACCTGCTCGCGTGCCTGCACGACCGCGTGCGCGTAGGGAGGCTCGCCGGGCACTTCGATGTCCTGCGCTTCTTCCGTCGCGTCGATGACGCCTGCGGGCATCGCGGCCGGGTCCGCACCGTAAAGAGCAGCGGCCAGGTTGATGTCGTTCCTGTTGGCCAGCACGGACATCGGAAGTTCGCGCGGCACCTCGGCCGCGAAGCGGGGCAGCGACTTGTCGTGCAATGCGTCGGCGAGCATTTCATTCATTGAGGCTTCCGACATGCGGCATTGCGCGGCCAGGTACGTGATGTAGTTGGCGCGCTGCGCCTTCAGCTTGCCGATGGTTGTCTCTGCGCTGGCCTGCCGTGCTGCGAGCTGCTTCGCAAAGTCGTCGTGCGGCAGCGTGCTGCCCTGGATGAGCGCAGACTGCCGCACGACTGCGGCGTGCGTGTTCTCCAGATAGAGCAACTCGAGCGTCTTCACCTTGAGTGCGATGTAGGCCGCGGCCACGCCGGATTCGGTGGCGCCCTGCGATGCGGCCATCAGCCGGTTCATCGCGATGTCCTCGAAGCCGGCCCACCAAGGCTGCGCGCTCGCCTGCGTTTGTGTTTGCGCACGCGCCTTGTGGTCGACGAACATGCCCGCCGCGAGCACCGAGGTGGAGTGAACCATCGCGATGCTCGTGCTGGCGCATGCGATGGCCAATGCACCGCACATCGCCGCCATCAGGATTCGTGAACGCTTCACCTGTGAGTCTCCAGCTTCGTCATGCGTGGATCTTTTCAGGCGAATTGGGAGAAATTTGAAGGACCTCCGGATCGGCCTGCCGCGCGATTCGCGCACGGTGTGATGTGCGCGCACAACACTCGATGCGGCAGAGAACCGATCCACCAAATTCCTCCCGATTTGGACGAAACCATGCGTACAGCCGGTCGATACCGAACGGCCGCATCAGACCTGAAACTGGAGAACCCTGAATGAAGAAAACCCTCACGGCATTCGCTGCCCTGGCCGTCTGCGGGCTGGCCTCTGCCCAATCCTCCGTCACGTTGTTCGGCGTCGTCGACGCGGGCCTGACCTACCAGTCGGCGACCTCGCGCGACGCGACCACCGGCGCATCGGTGAAGTCCAGCAAGACCAGCCTGGCCAACTCCGGCTACAACTCCAGCCGCATCGGCTTTCGCGGCACCGAAGACCTCGGCGGCGGCCTGGCCGCGAGCTTCTGGCTCGAAGCGCCCATCACCAACGACGACGGCGCCACCGGCATCGCCACCTTCGCCCGCCGCTCCACCGTGAGCCTGTCGGGTGGCTTCGGCGAGCTGCGCCTGGGCCGCGACTACACGCCCACCTTCTGGAACGACACCGTGTTCGACCCGTTCGGCACCAACGGCTCGGGCACCAACGTCATCAGCACCGTCAGCGGCAACACCACCATCAACAACGCCAACTACGTGCGCGCCAGCAACTCGGTGGGCTACTTCCTGCCGCCGAACCTGGGCGGCTTCTATGGCCAGGTGCAGTACAGCCTGCACGAGAACGCCAGCACCGACGCGACCAGCACCACGGCTGCTTCCAGCAGTACCGCCGGGCGCTACGTCGGCGGGCGCTTCGGCTACGCCAACGGTCCCCTGGACGTGGCACTGAGCGTGGGCCGGAGCACGGTGGTGGACACCACCGCGCTGGAGCGCAAGGTGCAGACCATCAACCTGGGCGCTTCGTACGACTTCGGTCCGGTGAAGCTGTTCGGTGAGCTGTCGAACGTGAAGAACAAGTTCGACTACGCGGCAGCGGCCGACACGCACGACACCTACAACGGCTACCTGATCGGCGCGACCGTGCCGGTGGGTGCGGGCCTGATCCGCGTGGCGTACTCGCAGGTGCGCTACAACGAAGGCACGGCCGGCATCACGGGCGAGGACCCGCTGGCGCGCAAGTTCGCGGTCGGCTATGTGCACAACCTGTCCAAGCGCACGGCGCTGTATGCGACGGTGGCGCGCGTGAACAACCGCAACGACGTGAACTACACGGGCAGCCTGGTGTCGGCCAGCACCACGGGCTACGGCAGCGCGGGCGTGAGCTACACGGGCCTGCCGCGTTCTTCCACCGGCTACGACTTCGGTATCCGTCACGCGTTTTGATGACGGTTTGACGATGTGATGAGGGGGCAGCGCCGCCGGGGGGCCCCGCTGCCTGGCCCGCTGCGCTCACGAGGGAGCCCAAAGGCAGCGAGGAGGTGAAGCCGCAGTTTCAAGGCAGGTCAAATGAAAAAACAGACATTCGCGTTCGCGCGCTGGTTGCGTGCGTGCGTCTTCTTGCTTGTGTCCCTCGGATCGCTTGCAGCGGCACAGGCACAGAACCGCATCGAGTCGGTCACCGGCTCCATGCAAGCCGGCACGGAAGTGCTGCGCATCGATTTCTCGGAGCCGCTGGCCGCTGTGCCTGCAGGCTTCGCCATACAGTCTCCCGCGCGCATCGCGCTCGACTTTCCGGGCATGGCCAGCAGCCTGGGCCGTGCAGCCATCGACGTGAACCAGGGCAACCTGCGTTCCGTCAACGTAGTGCAGGCGGGCGAGCGCACGCGCCTCGTCATGAACCTGAAGCAGGCGACGGCGTTCCGGACACAGCTCCAGGGCAAGTCGCTTCTCGTGTCGCTCGAACCCGTGGCCGGCGCCGCACTGGTCGCGTCCACGCCCTTCGAGTTTGCGGAGAACCGCAACCGCGACGTGCTGCCCCTGCGCGACGTCGATTTCCGCCTGGGCACCGAAGGCGCCGGCCGCGTGATCGTGAGTCTGCCCAATGACCAGGTCGGCGTGGACATCCGCCAGCAGGGCAAGGGCCTCGTGGTCGAGTTCACCAAATCGTCGCTGCCCGAGGGCATGAACCGCAAGATGGACGTGGCCGACTTCGGCACGCCGGTTCAATCGGTGAGCATGCAGCAGTCCGGCGATCGCGTGCGCATGGTGATCGAGCCGCGTGGCGATTGGGAACACAGCGCCTACCAGAGCAACAGCCAGTTCGTGGTGGAGGTGCGTCCGCGCAAGGTCGACCCGACCAAGCTGACGCAAGGCACGGGCTACAACGGCGAGAAGCTGTCGCTGAACTTCCAGAACATCGAGATCCGCTCGCTGCTGCAGGTGATCGCGGACTTCACCAACTTCAACATCGTCACTTCCGACTCGGTCAACGGCACGCTCACGCTGCGGCTGAAGGACGTGCCCTGGGACCAGGCGCTGGACATCATCCTGGAGGCGAAGAACCTCGGCATGCGCAAGAACGGCAGCGTGCTGCGCATCGCGCCGGAAGACGAGCTCAACGCCAAGGACAAGATCAAGGCCGAGGCCCAGGCCACGTTGCAGGGGCTGGAGCAGCTGCGCACGCAGTCCTTCCAGCTCAACTATGCGAAGGCGGCCACGGTGGCGCAGGGGCTCTCGGGCACCGGCGCCCGCGCCGGTGGAGGCGGCGGCAGCTCGGGCGGCGCGACTCGCATCCTGAGCGCGCGCGGCAGCGTGCTGGCCGAGGTGCGCACCAACCAGCTCTTCGTGACCGACATTCCCTCGCGCCTCTCGCAGGTGGCAGACCTCCTCCAGAAGCTCGACGTGCCGGTGCGGCAGGTGCTGATCGAGGCGCGCTTCGTCGAGGCGACCGACACCTTCAGCAAGTCGCTGGGCGCAAAGCTGGGCGGCGGTTTCGTCAACGCGAACTCGTCGGTCGGCGTGACGCCGTCCGTCAGTACGAGCACCGCCAGTGGGGTGACCACCACCACCAGCACCAACACCTACTCGAGCACCAGCTTCGTCAACCTGCCGGCGACCAGCACCACCGGCGATGCGGTCGGCACCTTCGCGCTGTCGCTGTTCAACTCGGGCTTGACGAAGATGCTCAACCTCGAGATCTCCGCGCTGGAAGCGGACGGCAAGGGCAAAGTGGTGTCGAGCCCGCGCGTGGTGACGGCCGACCAGACCAAGGCGCTGATCGAGCAGGGCACCGAACTGCCCTACCAGGTCGCGACTTCGAGCGGCGCCACGTCCATCGCGTTCCGCAAGGCCAACCTCAAGCTGGAGGTGACGCCGCAGATCACGCCCGAGGGCAACATCATCCTGGCGCTCGACGTCAACAAGGACACGGTGGGCCAGTCGACCACCGCGGGCTACGCCATCAACACCAAGCACATCCAGACCGAAGTGCTGGTGGAGAACGGCGGCACGGTCGTCATCGGCGGGGTCTTCGAGCTGACGGACACCAGTTCGGAATCGCGCGTGCCGGTGCTGGGCGAACTGCCGATGGTCGGCGCGCTGTTCCGCACGCGCAGCCGGGTCAACAACAAGACCGAGATGCTGATCTTCATCAGCCCGAAGATGATTTCGGACAGGAACGCGGCGCGGTGAGCGGTCGATAGATACAAGGGCAGCGCGACTGTTCGAGGCCGAGGGCGAGAGCCCTTGGCCTATTCTTTTTCCTGAGCCGCAGGCAGTTCCGTGGAGGCCGATAGCCCCGCGTTGCCTCAGGTCGAATGGCGCACGGGTATGGTCATCGCTTCAGCCGAGCTGCGGAGCAGCTCGACTTTCTCTTGCTCAACCCAGTGTGTCCCGTCGCCATGGGCCCTGTTTCCGGCCTCCACGGCTGCCTGGAATGCGGCGCGTACAGGGGGTGTATCCGGCTCCCACAGCCAGTGACCCTCGACGGGGTGCCCGAACAGGCCGACGCACGGCAGCCGCCAGCGCAGGCGAATCCGTGGGCGAGAGGGCAGGGGAGACATGCCGGCGAGTCTGCGCGGCGATGTGGGAGATATCTGGGCGGGCCGAGCCGGATCGAGCCGGCCGGATCGCCATCCGCCGTGGCGGCGAGGGGCGTCCTTATTCGACCACTGGCACTTCGCGCCAGTTCAACAGCCGCAAGCTCAAGCTGGACGACAGCGACACCTTGAGGTTCGTCACGGTGCCGGTGTTGGAGCCTACCGACAGCGTGGTGCCGCCGTTGGTGCTGCTGGTGAAGCGCAGGTCCGTCACCGCGTACGACTCGGAGATGTAGGCGGCGTTGCTATCCAGTGCCGACTGCCCTGTTCCGAAGTTGATGGCGTACACCCGGCTGGTGCCCGAGGGACTACATGCATCGGCCGTGGTGAGCGTGGAGGCAAATGCCACCACGCCGCCGGTGGTTGTGGTACTGGTGATCATGCGCCAGGCAATGCCAGTGCTGCTGTCGGTGCCGAGGTCCACGTACCAGCCCATCGAGCTGCTGCCCAGGGTGGTGGTGGAGCTCAGGTCGGTCAGCGCGGTGAGGTTGCTTCGCGCCAGCGGAAAGCTCACGCCCGAAGGCAATGCGGAAGAGGTGTTGAAGGCGGAGGCCGTGCCGTCGAGCAGTGCGTAGAAGTCCTGCGCCGCCGTGGAGCTGACGTCGCTGGAGGACAGCAGCTGGCCGGTGCCCAGCAGCACGTAGCGCTTCTTCGTGGTCGGATGCACCTCGACCAGCGGCTGCGTGGTGACAGGCTGCGCATTGCCGCTGGCGTCCGTGAGCTTGGCCATCAGCAGGGGCGAGCTGTAGGTCGAAGTGCCGGTGACGTCGAAGCGCCAGACCTGCCCGCTGAGGTCGCCGGCGTAGATGGCGTCGGCCGTGCCGTCGGTGAAGTCGCGCACATAGGCGGTGGCGTGCGTGAGGCCGGCGGCGGTGCTGCCGGTCTTGACCTTTTCCAGCAGCGCGCCGGTCTTCGGATTGACGAAATAGATGTAGCCGTAGCCGTCGGTGTTGTTGTAGCCCGAGGTCAGCACCACCACCCAGCCGTACTTGGCGGTCTTCACCACCACGGGCTCGCCGTAGCTGTAGCCCATGGTCGAGTCGGTGAACTCCCACAGCACCTTGCCCGCGACGATCGATTCGGTGGTCATGCCCGCCGGATTGGTGACGTCGATCGCGTAGAAGCTCTTGCCGCCCTTGCCGAGCCCGCCGACGAGGATGGTGCGCCAGTCGGAGGTGGCGGTCGAGGTGGTGGTGAGGGAGCCGCCCGCGTAGTTGAAGTCGACGTCGAAGGTCAGCGGCGTTGCGTCGACGTAGGAGTGGTGGGTGTAGCTGGGGTTGCCCAGCGCGGTGAGGCCGTCGGAGGCGGATGTGTTGGGCGTGCCGCTCGGGCCCTGAAACAGCGCGCTCGGTACGTAGGCGAATATCTCGGTGCCCGCGTCGGTGCCCGACAGCGTGCCGTTGAAGGCGTGCAGCATGCCGTCGTTCGCGCCCACGAAGACCATCGTGGGCCGGCTCGACCAGGTGCTCTTGAAGCTCGCGTAGCCGGGGTTGATCGAATCGGAATACGTGAGGCTGGGCACTCCCACCGCCGTCACCTTGGAGCCCACGATGTCGCCCAGCAGCACCGTGCGTGCGCGGTAGGCCAGGCTGCTGCCGCTGGTGGTGGAGCCGACCTCCTGGGTCTGGTCGCCGCGCAGGTAGTTCAGGTAGTCGGAGGCGTCGCTGCCGCGGTAGGACGTGACCAGCGCGGCCTTCTGGCTGGTCGTGAGGTTCGCGTAGCGGAAGGGCTGGCCGCTGCTGCCATCCCAGGTCGCGACGCGCCGCGACGTGCTCCAGCCGGTGCTGGCGAGTTGCGTGGCGAGCTTGGCGGTGGAGGTCCACATCGTGGTCGAGGTGGTGGTCAGGTCGGTGCCGATGGTCACGCTGCTGGCGGTGAGCACGCCGCTCCAGTTCTTCGATGCGTACTGCGCGGCATACGAGGCGCTGCCCGAATCGCTCACCTGGGCGGACGACAGCGAGAGCGAGGTGGTGTAGGCGCTGACGGCCGTGGCGATGGCGGAAAAAGCCTTGGTGAGGCCCGAGACCATCTGGCTCGCGCTGCCGGCCAAGAAGTAGTTGTCGGGCCGGTACTCGGTGGCGGTGCCCATCGTGATGGTCTCGCTGCTGCTGTTCCACCAGCTCTGCGTGAGCGCGGTCGTGGTCTGGGTCGGGTCGTAGCTCGATGGCACGGTGAAGCCGCCGTACTTGGCCGCGAGCCAGTAGGGGTTCTTGTCGGCTGCGGTCTGGTACTCCATCACGTCCATCCAGTAGGTCGAGATGGTCTGCGTGCCCGTCAGGTCGGAGCGGATGTCGTTGGTGTGGGCCTGGTAGGCCAGCCCCGCCATGTAGTAGGTGGCGTAGGAGCTGTTCCACCACGCATCGACCTTGGAGCTCAGCCCCTCGAGCGTGAGCAGGTTGTTGGTGTAGGTGCGCGCGAGGTTGAGCGTGTCGCTGCTCACGGCCGTGGGCTTGGAACGGGTGCTGGTCAGCGTGCCGCCGCCCACGTTGTAGTCGTAGTGCGTGTTGGTGTCGCCGATGCCCAGGATGAAGTTCTTCTGGCAGGCGTACAGCACCGGGTCGGTCCAGGTGGTGACGGCCGGAAAGCCGTCGAGCAGGGTGCTGCGCGTGGTGCTCGACGAGGTGGTGGCCGGCGTTATGTAGCTGGTCCACGTCGACACGTTGCCCAGGTTCTCGAAGTAGCGCACCGCGGCGTAGTAGAGCTCGCTGACGTTGTCGTAGGTCATGTACGACGAGGCGGCTGTGCCGAACTTGTTGAGGTAGTTCATCACGCCGCTGTTGCTGATGGTGACGCCGCTGGTGCTGGTGGTTGCGGTCGCGGTGGCGCTGTCGGGGTTGGTCACCATGATGCCGGTCGTCGAGCTCCACTCGGCCTTGCTGTTGGTGGTGACGGTGGTCGACAGCGGCGTCGGGTAGGTCGGGCCGATGTAGCCCATCGGTGCGCGCAGCACCGCGCCCTGGTTGGTGGCGCCGCTGCCGTTGAGGTAGGAGAAGGCGCTGTAGCGGATCTTGTTGGCGTAGCTCTGCATCAGCCCTTCGGGCTTGTACTGGCCGTTGGGGTACAGCACGCAGTTGGATTCCACGCCGCCCGATGAACTGCTCGAGTCGCAGACCAGCACGCGGATGTACACGCGATAGGTGCTGGCCGCATTGTTCGACGACGAGGCGCTCACCCAGTCGGTGCCGCTCACGCTGGTGTTGCTGTAGCTGCTGCCGGTGCCGGAGAACACCATCGTGTTGCCGCGCTTCCAGATGCTGGTGTTGAACGAGGTCCAGCTCAGGGGCGTCACCGACGAGATCAGCGAGGACGCGATGTTGTGGCCGGTGGAGGTTGTCTGGCTGGTGCCGCGCAGCGGGAAGTTGGTCTGCGAGCCCTGGCTCGATCCCCAGGCTTTTTCGAGGATGGTCTGGGTCGTCGAGTCCACGCTGCGGTAGCCGCCGGTGAGCGCCCAGCGGAACGGGTCGATGGTCTGCATCGTGGCCCAGTTCATGAAGTTGCCGCTCCACTTGCCGGAGCAGGTGTGCAGGTTGGTGCCGGTCGAGAGGCCGGCCGGCTGGAAGTAGCTGCTCGCCGGTGTAGTGGAGTTCAGCGTGTACGTGTAGCACTTCAGCGGATCGAAGTAGCCGAGGTAGGTCGAGCTGTCCGCGTAGTTGCCGAGGTTGGCCACGCTGATGGCGGTCGGGTACTCGACCGACAGCGTGAGCGCCAGATTGCCCGGGACGTCCGCGCTCGCGAAGACCGGCTGGTCGGCCAGTGTCACGGCGGGGGAGGGTTGTACGCCCAGCAGCAGGGCGGCGGCGGTCAGTGCGATGGAAATGACGCGGGAACGGTTCATCGGAGTTACTCGGGCCGGGTGAACGAAGTCTGGAGAAACACCTGCGTCGAACGCGCTCCGGTGACGCGCACGCTGAGGCGGTAGACCGGCGAGATGGTCGACGCCGGCCGCTGGCTCGCCGGCAGCTGGCTGCTGCCGCCGGTGACGTTGCTGCTCGACGGCGCATACACGCAGGTGCTCGTGCTCGCCGTGCCGGCGGCGCGGCACAGGCGGTCGATGACGTAGCGGATCGCGATGTCGGAGGTCGCCCCCGCCAGGTCCGACGCCGTCGGGCTGAAGGTGGATCCGGCGAAGTCGGTGCCGCTGGGCGAGCTGCTGCTGGACAGCAGCACCAGCGGAATGCCCTGGTCGTTGGCCGTCAGCTCGACCGCGCTGTAGTTGGCCGAGGGAATGCTGGCCGCCGAGAGCGTGGCAGTCTTCAGCACGCCGCTCTTGAATGCCGTGAGCACGTTGGAGGCTGCCTGCTCGCCCTGGCTGGCGAGGTCGCGCCGGAACGCGAGGTTGCCCGCGCTCGCCAGCGAGGTGTGAGTGGAGCGCATCACGGCCACACCGCCGATCAGCAGGATGACGAGCACGATCAGGCAGAACAGCAGCACGACGCCGCGCTGGCGCAGGCCGCGCGAAGCACGGAAAAGAACAACGGGTGTCATGACGTGGGCAGCAGCAGCACGTTGCGAATAGGGATCGTCGACTCGACGATGCGGTGACGGAAGTGCTGCTCGCTGGTGCTGAAGCTGATCGTCTGCTGCAGCGAGGTGGCGAGGTCACTGAACAACGTGAGCGAGGCAGGCGAGGGCAGCTCGCCGTTGTCGTTCGCCCGCTCGGGGTTTGCGCTGCGCAGCACCAGCGCGATGCGGATGGCGACCACCTGCCGTGCGGTGGCGGGCGTGGTCATCATGGTGGCGATGTCGTAGCCGGTGGCGCCCGGATCCATCCAGGTGTCGAGCACGCCGTCGGAGTTGGTGTCCAGGCCGTAGAGCGCGTGCATCTCCGACACGCCGTCGGCGACAGCCTGCGATGCATCGGTGCCGTTGGCCATCAGCAGGTCGTAGCTGTAAAGCGTGTTGTTGCTGCCTACCCCGAACATCTGGAACTGCGTGTTGCCCGCGTTGACGTTGCCCAGCGGCGTGAAGTAGGCGCTGCCGCTGGCCGCAAGCGTCGACAGGCTGGTCGACGAGCCCGAGGCGGTGTAGTAGGTGCTGCCCAGCGGAAGTGCGTCGTTGCCGGCGCTGTCGGCGAAGGCTGTGCTCGAGTGCACCTGCTCCAGCAGGCAGTCGGTGGTGCCGCTGGCGCTCACCAGGCCCAGATCGCCTTCGGCCAGGCCCACGGTGCTGTCCAGGCGCAGGATGCTGGTCGACTTGCCGCTCGAGAGAATGAGCCGCGGCACGTCGCCCGAGGCAGCCGTGCCGCCCATTACCACCAGCACGTCGGAGCCCGCGTCGGACTGGCTCTTGCCGATCAGCACCGGCGCCACGCGCAGATTAGCGCTGCCGCTCGCGCCGCCGAGAAAGGCGGTGGCGAAGGGAGCGGGAAAGGCCGAACTGCGCGGCAGGTTGGGCGTGCTCGGGAGCGTTGCATTCAGCAGGCAGCCGAAGGCGCCCGCAAGGGTCCACGACTGCGTGAAGCCCGAGCCGGCGGTGCGCACGGCGCGGTCCAGTACATAGGCGGCATAGGCGCCGGTCTGCCCCATGTCGTTGGTGGCGGCGGTGGTGCGCTTGCTCGATTCGCCGAAGATCAGCAGGCTGGTGGCGGCCAGCGTCACCACCAGGCCGATGACGATCGCCACCATCAGCTCGATCAGCGTGACGCCGTGTTGCCGTCGTTGCACGCGGTGCCTCATGGCAGCACCACGCGCGTGACGAGCTTGCTGGCGGCATTGGCCGCGGTGGACTCGCGCGTCACGGCGCGCCAGGCGATCACGATATCGGCGGCATTGGCCGTGCCCGCGCTGTTGGTCGCGCCCGAGACGGCAGTCACCGTCAGCGTGGCATTGGGCAGGCCGCCGCTGGTCAGGGCGCTCACGCGCGTCTGCCATGCGGTGGTGTCGACCGAGATGGAGTTTTTCAGCCACATCGTGCTGGCGATCTCGTTGGCGAGCAGCGCGGCGCGGTTGCGGTCCTCGGCGTCGATGGACACCGTGAGCGAGCGCGCCAGCATGCCCGCCATGCCGAGCAGGCCGAACGAGAAGATCAGCAGCGAGACGAGCACTTCGATCATCGCGAAGCCGGACGCGGCGTGCGCGCGGCCGTGGGTGGGTGTTTTCATGTTCTCAGCTCGGGCAGCCGTCGGGTGTGCTGGACGACAGCGTCTTGGCCGGATCGCACATGTGCACCTGGCCGCCCAGGTTCACGACTACGCGCAGAGGGCGGTCGGCCGAAGTCATCGTGATGTTGTAGGTGGGCGTCGAGCTCAGGCTGCAGGTGGCGCCCGCGACGCCGGTGCTGCTGTTGGCCGCCAGCCGGCCCAGCGGGCTGAAGCAGATGGCAGCCGGCCCGCTGATGTTCACGCCCGCGCCGGCAACGGTCAGCACGCCGGCTTCGACGAAGGTGGCGATGCCTGCCGTGTCCAGCGTCGACGACGCGACGAAGTTGATCGACCAGTTGCTGCCGTTGGCCGTGGCGGTCAGGCTGGTCTTCGGGGCGGTGTCGTTGGTCAGCGAGAACACGGCCGTGCGGCTGCGGCGAACCGCCTCGGCCTGTGCCTGGCGCAGGCCGTTCTGCAGCACATCGCTCACCGTGCGCACGCGGGTGTTGGCGATCCATGCGAATACCGCCGGCATCGCCAGCGCCATGAGCACGGCCATCACCGCCAGCGTCACCGCGAGCTCGATCAGCGTGAAGCCCCTGGCCGGCGCGGCGCGCTTCATCAGCAGGCCCCCCGCTTCGACACCCAGTCGGTGCTGCAGGTCGTCCAGCCCGTGGGCACGCCGACCGTCGCGCGGTTGTTGGCCTGGTCGACGGTGAACACGAAGCCCACGGTGCTGTCGCTGCCCGTGGCCACCAGCGTGTAGCTGGTGGCGGTCACGGCGCCGTACGTGCCGTCGCACGATAGCGTGAAGGTGCCCGACATGCGCAGCGTGGACGACACCAGGCATGGCGAGGTGTAGCTGCCGGTGGACAGGTAGGTGCGGTTGTCCTGGAAGTAGCGCTCCATGTTCGCGCGCATCGTCGACAGGCCGTTGGTGGCGTCGACGATGCGCCCGCGCAGCACGTAGTCGCGGTACGAGGGATAGGCGATGGCCGCGAGGATCGCGACGATGGCCACGGTCACCATCAGCTCGATCAGGGTGAAGCCGCGCGTTCGCGCGCGAAGCCCGTGAGGCTTCTTCTGCAGCCGTTTCATGTCGGTTCTTCTCCTCATGTGCCGGAAGCAATCAGAAGCTTCCTGGACGCCGAGTCGAACATGCAATTTGGGAGAAAGCTGGCTGATGCGTTGTGGTTTGTGTGCGCTGCTGCGCGCTGCATCCGAGGTTCCTCCGACTTTGTCCCCGAGCATTCCGCCTGCATCGGATCGACCGATGTTCAGGAGAAGTGATCGATGATGTTGAAGAAGAAGTTGCAGCCCTTCGTGCTGGCGTTCCTGGTGGGCTGTTCAGCCACCGCGCTGGCGGCGTCGACGGCCACCGAAAGCGGCACCGGCAACTCAGGCGGCAACGCGGCAGTCGATGCCGCGCTGAAGACTTGCGCGGCCAGCGTGGCCAAGGATGCCGGCGGCGGCCCCGACCAGACGGCGATGACTGCCTGCATGACCAAGGCGGGCTTCACCAAGCCCGTGCAAGGCGGCGAGCGGCGGCCGCCGCCTGCTGGCGCCGCGCCTGGGAAATGACGGCGCGGCAGCCGGTGGCGCGATGCTCTTCGTTCAGTGCGCGGCCGATGTCTGCAGCGACGGCATCCGCCCCGCCTCGAGCGCCAGCGGCACCCGAACCTGCGCAAGCAGCCCGTGCGAGCCTGACCTGAGCACCACATCGCCGCCGTGCGCACGCGCGATGGAGCGGCACACGGCCAGGCCGAGGCCGCTGCCTGGCGCGCTCGAAGAGCGGGCGCGCGCCGTGCGATAGAACGGCTTGAACACATGCTCCAGCTCACTCGCGGGCAGCCCCGGCCCGCGGTCGCCGATCTCGACCACGGCGTCGTGCCCGTCGATGAGCAGGCGCACGCGCGCCAGGTGCCCGTACTTGACGGCGTTCTCGATCAGGTTGTCGAGCACGCGCCGCATGCCGATCGGGTCGACCTCCACCTGCGCGCGCTCGACGCGCCGGAGCTGAACGTCCTTGCCGACGAACACGGCCTGCTCGACCACGTCCTCGACCAGGCTCGCGAGGTCCATGCGTTCGCGCGCGCCCACCACCGAAGCATCGCGGATGAAGCTGAGCACGGAGCCGATCATCAACTCCATCTCCTGGACGTCCTCGAGCATGCCGCTGCGCACGTCGTCGGGCACGTCCTCGATGCGAAAGCGCAGCCGCGTGAGGGGCGTGCGCAGGTCGTGGCTGATGGCGCCGATCATTACCGTGCGGTCGTCGACGAAGCTGCGCAGCCGCGCCTGCATGCGGTTGAAGGCTTGTGCGGCGCGGCCGATCTCGGCGGGGCCCTCCAGTGCCAGCACCGGCGCCGACGGGTCGCGGCCCAACTGGTCGGCCGCGCGCGCGAAGCCGGCGATCGGCCGCACCAACCGGCGCGAGAACAGCCAGCACGCCGGGGCGACGATGGCCGCCGCGATCAGGAACCACAGCAGCACGCGGCGCTGCCAGGCATTCGGAAAGGACTCGGGTGTCGGCTGCACCACCACCCAGCTGCCTTCGGGCGTATACGCCGCGGCGATGAAGTCGCCCTCGACGAACGGCGCGGGCGCGAGCCCGAAGAGCCCGCGCGCGACGGGGCGCTCGATGTCGGCGGTTGCAACGGGCGGCGAGCCGGTGCTTTCGGGCGCACGGGGTGGCTCGGCGCGAACGGGCGGCGGCGGGGTTGCCGGCGGGGGCGCCGCCGGGGCCGTGCCGGTCGAAGGCGGTCGCGCGGCGGGCTCGGCAGGCTGTTGCGATGGCGTGGGTGTGTGCGCAACGGGCGCCTCGGCCTTTGCAGGCGCCTCGCGGTGCGGCGGACTCACGACGGCTGGCGGCAGGCCTCGCGTGGTGCTGCCCGGCTGCGCGAAAGAGGGCGCGGGGCCGGGCGGTGCAGCGGGCGAAGGCCCCGGGGGCGCTGAAGGCGGCGCTGCTGCGCCTGGCGCGCCCGCCGTGTTGGGCGCTGCCGATCCGGGCGACGGCGGCGGCGGCGAACTGGCGGCATCGGGAGGGGCGCCTGCGGGCGCGCCCGCCGATGAACTGCCTGGTGGGCTTCCAGCCGTGGGTGGGGGAGCGGCTGGCGCATTGCCGGCCGGGGGATTCGTCGCGGCGCTGGGCGGCGGCTGCGGAGCGCCGGCCGTGTTTCCGCCCGGACTTGGACCCGGGCCGAAGCCGCCGCCAAAGCCGCCCCCACCCCCACCGCCCGGAAATCCCATTCCGCCCCCCGGGCCGCCGGGTCCGCCTGGGCCCCTTCCCTGGACTCGCAAGAAGCCTGCTCCGGCGAACGTGCCAGCGATGCGGCGCGGCGCGGATTGCGCAGCGTCACGCCCTTCTCCTGCCGCGGCAACCGGACCCGTGGTGCCCGCGAACGGCAGCGGCGTGAAGAAGTACAGCCGCACCTCGGCCACGTCGCGCCCTAGCAGCTGCGCCAGGTCGCGCCGAGAGCGTTCGGATGTCAGCCAGCCCTGCCCCTTGGGCTGGGGCGCGTTCACCTGCAGCGAGCGTTGAAGCAGCTTCGCATTGCGGCCCTGGGCGTTGCGGCCCGACAGCATGTGCGCGATCTCGCCCAGCTCCCATTGGCGTTGGGGTTGCGGCGGCAGCAGCACGGTGAGTGCCAGCGTCACGGCCTGCGCAACGACCAGTCCGCCCAGCAGCAGGCCCATGATTTGCCACGCCAGCGGCGGGCCCGGCCAGCGGCGTGCGGTACCTCGGGAGTTCATGCGCCGATGCTGGCACGGACGGGATGCGGTGTCACGCCAGCGTGGCTCGATCTTTGCGTTCCCATTTTTTCTCCCAGCTTTCAGGCGCCGAGTTTGTGAACCGGATGTTGCGGCCGGATTTCACTGCATTGCAATTCATTTCATCGTCTGTGAGGCTTCGGACCAAGGCGGTGTCCGACCTATGATCCGCTACCCGATCCGCCGTAACGTGAACTACCTGTCCACCCGAATCCTCATCGTCGACGATGACGCCGGCATCCGCAGCCTGGTGGCGTCCTTCCTGGAAAAGCACGGCTTCCAGGTCGACGCGGCCGGCCACCCGGCAGAGATGCGCGAGCGGCTCGCGCAGGCCGAGTACGCGCTGATCGTGCTCGACGTGATGATGCCCGGCGAAGACGGGCTGAGCGCGCTGCGCGAGCTGCAGCGCATCGGCGGGCCACCCGTCATCATGCTGTCGGCCGTGGGCACCGACATCGACCGCATCGTGGGCCTGGAGATCGGCGCGGAAGACTACCTTGCCAAGCCCTGCAATCCGCGCGAGCTGCTGGCACGCATCCGCACCGTGCTGCGCCGCACTGCGCATGCGGCCGTCCCCGGGGCGCAGGCCGTGCCGTCGGCGCCGGCCTCCGGCGCGGCCGAGGCGCAACCCAAGGTGCTGTACTTCGCGGGCTGGCGCATGGACTTCGAGGCCTGGCAGCTGCACGACCCGCAAGACCGGCCGGTGGACCTCTCCGACGGCGAGTTCCGCCTGCTGCGCGCGCTGGTGCAGCATCCGCGGCGGGTGCTCACGCGCGACCAGCTGGTGCAGTACGCGCTGGGCACGGAAAGCGATTCGTACGACCGCGCGATCGACGTGCAGATCAGCCGCCTGCGCCGCAAGCTGGCGCAGGGCGAGGTGCGCGCCGACCTGATCCGCACCGTGCGCAACGAGGGCTACATGTTCGTGCCCGCCGTCACACGCACGCGCGAGGCCTGAGCCCGCAGGCCCCGCTGCGGCAGCCGGGCCGCAACACGGTGAAATCCGCGGGCAATGCGGCGGGCTCAATCTCGGGGCTTCGCATTCATCACCTTGACCGACCCATGACATTGTTCGACTGGCTGTGTGACTGGCGCACCCTGAGCGTGCTGGCCGTGGGTGACGTCGTGCTGCTGGCGATGTTCCTGGCCTGGGATGCCAGGCGCCTGGCGTTTCTGGCACGGCGATGCGGCACCAGGCATGAGCTGCCGCTGGCGAAGCGTCTTCATGTCAATCCCGAAGACCGTGGCGTGTTCACTCGGGAGTCGCCTGGATCCGGGACCTGAGCTCGAGCTTGCTATAGGTGCACAGCGTCTCGGCGAGCATGGCCAGCATGTGGCGGGCCGCGCGCGGATCCAGCACGGCGCCGCCGTTCGTCAATGCGCGCAGTGCGTAGGCGATCTCGGCGTCTTCCGCCTCGCTCATCAGGTAGCCCGTTGCGCCCGAGGCGAACGCGCAGAGCACCCGTTCCTGGTCGTCCGTGTCCGACATGGCGACGATCTGGGCACGCGGCAGCCTCGCGCATACATCGGCGATCAGCGATGCACCGTCGCCGATCGGATAAAGCTGCATGTCGACGAACACCAGGTCGAAGGACAGCGCGGCCAGCATTTCCTCGGCTTCCGCGCGCGTGGACACGAGCACCACGCGCCGCCCCGGTGCGAGCATGCCGAGAATGCGCCGCATGCGGCTCGCGACGGTGGGGTCGCTCTCCACGACCAGTGCACCGAAGAACGGCTTTGGCTGGAGCACTCGCGAGGCGGCATCAAGGAACTTGGGATCGAACACGGATGTGCTTTCCTTGCTGAAGTGGACGCCGTATGCGCGCGGGCGCCCTAGAGCATCGCCTTCGAATGCCCGAGGCGGCCGGGCGCGTGCTTGCGCTTGCAGCTGCCGTTGCGCGGCGCCTCGTTGCCGGTGGCCGTGATCGGCGCGAGGGTCGATCGGCTGTAGTTGCCCGGGGTACCGGCTTCGTGCGCGGCGCACGTCTCGCCGGCGGCCACGAAGATGCCGAGCGCCAGCGCGCCGAAGGCCACCAGGCCCATAAGACACGATGTCCTGAAGGATCTGCCGAGCTGCGGCATGGCGACGAAGGCGGGCTGCGTCTTGTTCCATCGTGCTTGCATCTCGAACTCCGGGGGATGGCCATTTGCATGCGCCCACGCCGGCAGGCTGCTGAAGCGCAGCGCGTGCGATGCGTCGTTCGAGTTGCGATGCCGGGGACTGTTCATGGCCGGTATCGTGAGCTTCAAAACAGGAGAAAAATTGGACGGCGGCGCTCGATGGTGGCCGCGTGCTTCAGGGGCCCGCGCGGCGCGGTCCATGCGGCCAGTCGCCGCTCAGGAGCAGGCCCAGCCCCGTCGCACGCAGCGCGGCCGAGATCGGGTCGACGAAGAAGCCGCCGACGTAGGTCGACGATGTGGGAAAGACCTCGGAATGCGAGGCCATGGGCGCCGGCCGAGGTGATGCGGGCGCAGGCGCCGGCACGCCGTCGAGGGCGGCGGCTGGCATCTCGATCCACGCGCCGGGCGGGTCCGCGGTGAGCATCATGTACTCGGCCCCTTCGAACTCGCAGACCAGCGCGTACTTGCCGCCTGGAAGCCATGTGCTCGACACCACGCGGGCCTGCGGCGCGGCACTCGCCGTGCTGCCGAACGCAACGCACAGGCACAGCGCGCCAGTGGCCGCGGCGATGCGATGGAGCAGCGGCTTCAATTGCATGAGGGCCTAGAAATCCAGCTTGGCGCTCAGGCTGAAGGTGCGCGGGTCGCCGGGCTTGATGTAGTTGTCGTACTGGTATTCCCAGTAGCGCCGGTTCGCCACGTTGTTGATGGCCGCGCGGAAGGTGGTGTTGCGCCCGGCGATGCGCGTCGTGTAGCTCGCGCCGATGTTGGCGATGGTGTAGCCGGGCAGGCTCAGCTGGTTCGACGCATTGAGCATCGTGCCGCCCGTGTACTTCATGTCGGCCGACAGCTTGAGGCCGGGCACCCGCGCCACCTCGTAAGACACCTGCGCGGTCGCCACCAGCTTCGGCGCACCCGCCACGCGGTTGCCGACGTAGTTGCTGCCGCGTTCGTACGAGCTGTCGAGCAGCATCAGGTTGCCGCCGATCTGCCATTGCGAGCCCAGCCGCGTGGAGGCGCCGAGTTCCAGGCCCTGGTAGATCGATTGGCCGTCCTGCACCAGCACGTTGGCGCTGTTGGCGTACTCGGCGCCGCGCTCGATGCGGAACAGCGCGGCCGTGGCGCTCCAGCGCTCGCGTTCGGTCTTCAGGCCCAGTTCGTACTGCTTGCTCTTCAGCGGCTTGAGCAGCTCCCCGTTGTTGGCGTAGAGAGTGCCCACCGTGCTGCCGGCCTCCAGCGACTCGACGTAGCTGGTGTACAGCGTGGTGTCGGGCGCGGGCTTGAACATCAGCGCCAGCGTGGGCGTGACCACGCCGCTCTTGCGATAGCTCGAGGTCTGCGCTCCCGTGGTGCCGTAGCCGTTCTGTTCGTAGGTGGTGCTGCGCAGGCCGGCCAGCACCGACCACTTCTCCGACAGCTTCATCGTGTCGCTCGCGAACACCGCGCGCTGCGCGATGTCGCTGTTGCGGTAGGTCGTGAAGTCGGTGGCGCTGGCGTAGCTGTTGGTGTTCTGCCCGAAGATGCTGCCGGTGCCAATCAGCTGGTAGATGCTGTTGCTGCTGTAGTAGTTGACCTGCTTCTGCCACGATGCACCCAGCGTCACCTGGTGCTCGAGGCCGCCGGTGCGCAGCTTGCCCGTGGCCATGGCCTGCCACTGGTTGAAGCGATGGCCTTCCGCGCTGTCGGAGCGGTAGTCGTTGTAGCTGCCGCCGGCGTCCTGTAGGTAGGCGATGCCTTCGTTGCGGCGGCGCGTGGCGCTGCTGTGGCTGTAGCTGGTGCTCAGCGCCCAGTCGGGCGACAGCTGGTACTGCAGGCCGGTCGAGTAGAGCCTGAAGTCCGTGGCCAGGTGCTGCCCCGCGCCCACGAGTCCCTGGTTGTCGGCGTCGATGGTCCGGGGCAGCTGCGTGCCCGTGTAGCTGCCCGTGAAGATCGACGGCGTCTGGCCGGTGGAGTTGCGCTTCTGGTAGAGCGAGTCGAAGGTCCAGGTGAGCTTGTCGGTGAGCTTCGCGTCGAGCCCGAGCGACATCGAGTTGCGCCGCACGTTGCCATCGTTGTAGGTCTTGCCTTCCTCGTGCGTGGCGTTGAGCCGGTAGCCGAAGCGGCCGTCGGCGCCGAAGCGCCCGCCCAGGTCGACGTGCTCGCTCCAGATGCCGGCGGTCTTGTAGCCGACCTCGATGCTGCGCACCGGCTCGTCGGTCGGCTTCTTCGTCACGTAGTTGACGATGCCGCCCGGCGCGCCGAAGCCGTACATGAAGCCCGACGATCCCTTGAGCAGTTCGATCTGCTCGAAGTGCTCGTAGGGCAGGGTGATGGCGTAGCTGAGAAAGGGCTGGCCGTTGATGCGGTAGCCGTTCTGCCAGTCCAGCGGCAAGCCCCGCACCGTGATGTAGCTGGCCCAAGCGCTGTAGGCGCCGCTGTTGTCGCTCACCGAGGCGTCGAGCGCGAACACGTCGCCCAGCTTCGACACCTGGCGCTCGGCCATGTCCTCGCCGCGCACCACGGTGGTGGAGAAGGGCGTTTCCAGTTGCGAGCGCGCACCGAGCGCGCCGCTACTCACCTTGGCGCCGAGATGCTGCGGCGTGTCGTCCTGCGATTCGGCCGTGACCGTCACGGTCGGCAGCGATGCGGATTCCTTACCCTGCGCCTCCTGTGCATGCGCGCGGCCCACCTGGGCGGCGGCCCACAGCACCAGCAGTGTGGCGCGTGCGGGCGGGCCGAATGTGCTGCGCCTGTATGAAATCGGAGAGGGGTGCGCGACGATGGCGGCGGTGTTCTGGCGTCCAGAGCTCAACGTTGACTCACTTTGTAAATAAGAATTATTCTCATTTTAAAGACGAATCTGGCAGAAATCTTGAAGGCCGGCCCTGCTGCCGGGAGTGGCTTCTTCCCTTCAGTGCCCGTTGCCCGGCGACGGCGCCAGCCCGCGCTGCTTCAGGAAGTCGTAGAGGCTGACAGCGAGCACCTGCGCAATGGGAATCGGCAGCGTGACACGCAACACCGCGGCCCGCTGCACCGGGCACCGGTCGGAACTGTGGTCGACGCGGCTGGCGTCGAAGGTGATGTGGACGCAGCCCGCGTTGACCCAGTAGCCCGAGACTTCGTCCGCGAACACCTGCGGGGCGTGCAGGTCGTCGATGTAGGTGGCTTGCGGAGGCTGGGACATGGCGGCTCGGGAGATGCGGGAGCCCCGATGATCCGCATCAATCTGGTAGGAAAAATGGTCCCGCGCCCTCAGACGATCCGCACCGACAGCTCCGGCAGCCGGTCGATGTGGATCTCGATCAGGTCACCGCGCACCACCGGCCCGACGTTCTCCGGCGTGCCCGAGTAGATGATGTCGCCCGGCCTCAACTCGAAGGCCTGCGACAGCCGGCTGATCTGCTCGGCCACCGACCAGATCATGTGCCTGAGCGTGGCGTTCTGCTTCGTCTGCCCGTTCACCTTGAGCCAGATCGCGCCATCGGTGAAGTGCCCGACCTTCGCCACCGGGTGGATCGGCCCGACGGGTGCCGAGTGGTCGAAGCTCTTGCCGATTTCCCAAGGCTTCTTCTGGTCGCCCATCTCTCGCTGCAGGTCGCGGCGCGTCATGTCGAGGCCCAGCGAATAGCCGTACACGTGGTCCAGCGCCGAACTCGCCGGGATGTTGCGCCCGCCCTTGCCCAGCGTCACCACCAGCTCCACTTCGTAGTGGTAGTTCTTCGTGAGCGTGGGGTAGGGGTGGTCGGCCACCACGCCGGGCGTCACGACCTGGATCGCGTCGGCCGGCTTCTGGAAGAAGAAGGGCGGCTCGCGGCTCGGGTCCGAACCCATCTCGCGCGCATGCGCCTCGTAGTTGCGGCCGATGCAGTAGATGCGGCGCACCGGAAAGACCTGCTCGCTGCCGGCGATTGGGATGGCCGATGCGGCGACGTCGAACGGTGTCGAGGGCGCGCGGCCTGCGCCTGCGGGCAATGCACAGCCGGCGATGGCGCCCGTGGCCATGGCGGCGTAACCGGCCAGCAGGCCGCGACGGGAAGTGATCATGAGCGTCTCCTTGGTTTTATGGAATGCAGGTGCCGTGCCTTCACGGTCGATCGATTCTGGGATGGCGAACCGGCGCGCGACCGTCCGCATCTACGCAAAAACAGGACAGAACCCACTCCACCGCATGGCGTCCCGGCGCAGCGGTGGTTCATGGCGCCGAGAAGGGCGGCAAGCGCCTCCGGATCGTCTGCGCCTTCACGATGGATGTATTGGTCTCGGCCTTGTTCGCGATGTGGTCGAGAATGCCGTCGAGCTGGTCGAGCGATTGCAGGAAGAGCCGCGCGACGAAGCAGTCTTCGCCCGTGACCTTGTCGCACTCGCAGAACTCGGGCGTGCCCTCGATCAGCTTCTGCACCGCCTGCAGCTGCCCGGGCAGCGGGCGGATGCGCACGATGGCCTGGAACTGGTAGCCGAGCGCCTTCGGATTCACATCCAGCGTATAGCCCCGGATCACGTCGCGCTCCTCGAGCCGGCGCAGCCGCTCGGACACGCTGGGCGACGACAGCCCCACGCGGTGGGCCAACTCCTTCAGGGACATCCGCGCATCGGCCGCGAGGGCCTGCACGATGGCTTCGTCTGTTGCGTCGAGCATTTTCCGATCTCCGGTGATGAATGAGTGTTGACGGCTTTTTTTCAAAGGCCAATGGCGGCTGTTGCCTTATTAAAAGCATATCCAATCCACGCTGGACGTGGCACGCTTGCTCCTTCTTTTCTACCGTTCGAAACCGAGACATGCAGACGCAGTTGCGCGGCGCGCTGGAGATGAGCGTGGCCATGGTGATTTCCGGAACCATCGGATGGTTCGTCGTGCGCTCGGGCCAGCCATTGCCCGACCTGCTGTTCTGGCGCTGCGTGTTCGGCGCGGCGACGCTGCTGGTCGTGTGTCTCGCGCTGGGCCTGCTGCGGCGCGGCCTGACGCTGCGCAGCTTTGCTCTGGCTGCATTCGGCGGCGTGGCGCTGGTCGTCAACTGGGTGCTGATCTTCGCGGCCTTCTCGCATGCGTCGATCTCGATCGCCACGGCGGTCTACAACACGCAGCCCTTCATGCTGGTCGCGCTCGGCGCGCTGCTGCTGTCGGAGCGGCTGACCGCGATGAAGGCAATCTGGCTGTGCATCGCATTCGCCGGCGTGGTGCTGGTGGCGCAGGCCAAGTCCGGCGGTGGTGCCGACGGTTCCTCTTACTTGATCGGCGTGCTCATGGCGCTGGGCGCGGCCTTCTGCTACGCGGTGGCCGCCATCGTCGCGAAGAAGCTCGACGGCATCGCGCCGCACCTCATCGCACTGATCCAGGTCTGCGTGGGCATCTTGCTGCTCGCACCCTTCGCGCACCTGAAGGCGCTGCCCGCCGACGCCGCCACCTGGGGCGTGCACCTGACGATGGGCGTGGTCTACACGGGGCTGGTGTTCGTGCTGCTGTACGGCGCGCTGCAGAAGCTCTCGACGCCGGTGGCGGGCGCGCTGTCGTTCATCTATCCGCTGGTGGCCATTGGCGTCGACTACGCCGCCTTCGGCCAGCGGCTGGGCGCGCTGCAGCTGGTGGGCGCGGCGGCCATTTTGATCGCGGCGGCGGGCATGACCTTCGGATGGACCCTGCCGGGCCTGCCGCGGCGATTGCCAGCTGCCGAAGAGCGCTGAACCGGGAAGCCGCCGCGACGCCGCTAGCTGGCGCCTTGTTGGCGCCGTCCCAGTGCGAACACCGAGTTCGGCGCGTCGACGACAAAAGGCTTGCGCGTGGCCGGCTGGCCGGACGGCGTGCGCCGGCTGTCGCTGCGTGCCGCGGCCTGCACGCCCTTGGCCTTCTGCTCGTCGACAAGGCTTTGCAGCGAGATCGACCTGAGGAACTCGACCGCCCGCAGGTTCACGGTGGCCCAGAGCTCGTCGATTTCGCAGCGGCCGACCTCGCCCGGCGCGTCGGCGTTGCGCCGGCGGGAAGATTCCGCATCGTGTTCCTCGATCGAGAGGACGATGTCGGCCACGGAAATCTCCGTCGCCTTGCGGCTGAGCGAATAGCCGCCGCCCGGGCCACGGGTCGATTCGACGAGGTCGGCGCGGCGCAGCTTGCCGAACAGCAGCTCCAGGTAGGACAGCGACACGCGCTGGCGCAGGCTGATCGAGGCCAGCGTGACGGGGCCCGAACGGCCGTGCAGTGCGATGTCGATCATCGCGGTGACCGCGAAGCGGCCCTTGGTGGTGAGGCGCATGCCAGTTCTCCTTTTCGGGGGATTACTCGTCGCGGCCGCCAGCGATGCCCAGCAGGGCCAGCAGCGACTGGAAGACGTTGTAGATGCTGAGATACACACCGAGCGTGGCGGAGATGTAGTTGGTTTCCAGGCCGTCCTTCACGCGCTTGAGGTCGTGCAGGATGAAGGCCGAGAAGATGCCGATGGCCAGGACCGACAGCGTCATCATCAGCGCGCTCGACTGGATGAAGAAGTTGGCGATGCCCGCCACCAGCAGCCCGATCGCGCCGATGAAGAGCCACTTGCCCATGGAAGACAGGTCGCGCTTGATGACCGACGACAGCGTGGCCATGCCGAAGAAGATCGCGCCGGTGCCGGCGAACGCCGTCATCACCAGGCTCGCGCCGTTGGCCAGGCCGAGCACCGAGCCGACCAGGCGCGACAGCATCAGTCCCATGAAGAAGGTGAAGGCCAGCAGCACCGGCACGCCGGCGGCCGATTCCTTGGTCTTCTCGATGGCGTACATGAAGCCGAAGGCGCCGCCGAGGAACACCATCAGGCCGACGCCCGGCGACATCGCGCGCGACAAGCCGGTGGCAACGCCGATCCAGGCGCCGAGAACGGTGGGCACCATCGACAGCGCGAGCAGCCAGTAGGTGTTGCGCAGGACGCGGTTGCGCTCCTGCGGCGATGCGAGGGGCAGACCGATGCTGTCGTGATAGGCGGTAGGGCTGTTGTTCATTGCGTGGATTCCTTGAAGCTGGACCTGTTGCCGGCTGCGCGCAATGGCGCGTGCAGTGGCGGCGCAGGGCCTGAAAATGAGAGGTGTCGTTGCCGCGATGCGGGTACCGCATGGGGGCGGCCCCGGATCGCAAGGGCGGGAGCCGTGGCGGCTCCCGGTCGCGCAGGCTTTGGGGGCCTAGGCGACGAAGGCAGCGGCCCGGGGTGGCCGCTTGGGTCGCGCGAGGAATGGCGAGACGGTGGTGGTCAGGCCGAGCTTCGGCGGCTGTTCCGTGAAGCGCAGCAGTGCGGGGGCGTCGTTGCGCGCGTTGACCAGCTCGGCGTGTTCGGCGCCGGCTTCGTCGAGGGAAAGGGCATCGTCCGACGCCTCATCGGCAGCGCCTGCCGGAGCGTCGGAGAGGGCCACGCTGACGACCAGCGTGGCGGCCTGCGGCTCCCCGTGCGAATGGCCGGCACCGATCATGCTGTGCGCAAGCACGGCAAAGCCGTAGCAGGACAACATGATGGAGAGGACAGCAGCGGCAAACCAGCGGGACATGTAGGGGCAATTTTACCTGCCGCGGTTTGCGGCGCTCGCCACGGGGGTTTCAACCGACCGGATCGCATGGATGTTCGTCAGGCTGGCGCGGCCGCGGTTTCGCTGCCTTCGGACTGCAGCCATTCGCGTGCGTGGGTGCGCAGGGCGTCGATCTGCAGCCAGATCAGGCCGAGTTCGGTGTGAAGGGTTCGCGCCTGCGGGTCGTTGCTGGTGGCGACGGCCTGCGCCAGTGCGGCCCGAGCCGCCGGCTCCGCGGCGGCATCGCCCGGCGCCTCGATCAGGCCCTTTTCCAGCCCGGCCGCCAGCCCTTCGAGGGCCGCGATCGCTCCTTCGGCCGCCGTTTGCAGCAGTGCCATCTGCGCCGAGTCGGGCAGCGCCGCACGGTGGGCGCCCAGGGCCGAGAGGTAGCTCAGCAGCGTGTGCGAGCGGATCAGAAAGCGCAGCGCCACCCCCGCGCGCGGCCGCACGTAGCCCGGCTCGCGGAACATGTCCGACACCGCCGTGGACAGCGCCGCGTCCGCGTTGTGGTCGTTGCGCCGCGCCAGCCGGTAGTCGAGGTGGTCGCGCGCGCCGGTGCGGTACTGGCCGACGATCTGCCGCAGGTAGCCGGCATGGCCGCGCATCGCGGCCGCGGCCAGCTCGTTGATGCGCCGCGCCTGCCAGTGCGGCAGCACCAGCAGCACGGCCAGCCCGGCGATCGCGCTGCCGATCGCGGTGTCGACCAGCCGCGGCACCAGCAGCACGCCGCTGTCGCCGACCTGGTTGAAGCACATCAGCACCAGCAGCGTCATCGATGCGGTGGCCAGCAGGTAGCGCGTGGCGCGGGTCGCGAAGAACAGCACGCCGGCCGCCACCGCGATCACCGACTGCACCAGCGGCTGCGGAAACAGCTGCAGCAGCGCCCATCCGGCCACCACGCCGAGCGCGGTGCCGGCGATGCGCTGCCCCATGCGCGAAATGGTGTCGCCGTAGGTCTGCTGGCAGACGAACAGCGTGGTCAGCAGGATCCAGTAGCCCTGCGCCGGGTGAATGGCCCGCATCACCCCGTAGCCCGCAACCAGCGCGATCGACAGCCGCAGCGCGTGGCGAAACAGCGCAGAGCGCGTGGTGAGCTGCCGCCGCACGCGCTCGACCGCATCGCGCCACGAGCGTGGCGAGCGGTCGAACAGGCCCATCTCGGTGCGGCCCGCGCGCGCCGACGGCTGGCTGGCACCCGAGAGCTGGCCGTCGAGCAGCGCGAGGTTGCGCGCCAGCGCCTCGACCGATGCCAGCAGCGCCAGCCGCGCGGGCGTGTCGGCCCGCGCGCGCTCGTGCTCGATGGCACTGCGCAGGTCGGCCAGCGCCTGCACGGTCTCGGGACCGACCTCGAAGGGCTCGCGCCGCGCGATCGAGTCGGCCAGCCGCTGGCAGGCCAGCCCCTGCAGGCCCAGCACGCGCTGGCAGCGGTAGAGCAGGTCGCTGTGGAAGAAGGCATCGGCCAGCGCGTTGTAGTCGTCGTGCGAGGAGCTGGCGCGCTCGTGCACGTCCTGCGCGATCAGGTAGAGCCCGCGGTAGCGCGAGAGGCGCCCGGTCGGGGCGCGCGCGCCGATGCGCAGGAAGATGCTTTCCTTCGCGGCGTTGAGCTCCGCCACCACCTCGGCATTGAGCTGCGCGAGCGCGAGCCGCTTGCGCTCGATGTCGATGCCGCGCAGCGGCTCGAACAGCGAAGCCTTGAAGCGCACGAAGTTGCCCAGCACCGTGAACAGCGTCACCAGCCGCGCCTGCACGGGCTGCGCCGGAAAGGCCGCGCACCACAGCACCGAGAACACGCCGTACCAGGCCGCGCCGGCCAACAGCAGCAGGGGCTCGCGCCCGCGCTGCACCACGCCGTGCGAGCCCAGGTTCTCGATGCCGAGCGTGGCGTACATCGCGAGGATCAGCGTCGCGTATGCGATCGCCTTGTAGCGCGCTCCCACCGCACCGAGCATCGTGAGGCAGAAGGCCGCGAGCGCCAGCCCGGCGATGAACAGCAGCGGAAGGCTGAACGCCGCCTCGACCGCGAACGCGATGGCGGCGAAGCAGCCCAGCGTGACCACCTGCGCGCGCAGCCGGCCGCGCCAGCTGTCATCGGTCTCGGCGAGCGCGCTGGCGATGGCGCCGAGGAACAGCGGGATCACCGCATCGGGATGGCCGGTCCAGGCGCAGCCCGCCATGAGGCTGCCGAGGGTGAGAAGGATGCGCACGGGCTGCGCGCGGGAAGCGAAGGACCGCAGCCGCTGGCGCAGCGCGTCGGGAGACAGGGGAGGCATGGGCGCCGATCTTGCACGATGCGTGCCACCGTCATGCGGCTAGGAGGCCGGTAGGCTGCGCAGGAAGCCGTGGCGCAGAGCGATCCACCTGGCCTGGCCGTCGTCAGCTGCTGGGCCGGCGCCGAGGCCCGCGAGCACCATCCGGTCTTCGACCTGCAGGAACTGGCGGGACGGCGCGCCGCCGGTGCCGGGCAGCACGCGCAACTTGGCATCGCCGAGATCGATCTGCTCGCCCGGTGCGGGCGATGCGGTGGATGCATCGGGCCAGGCCTCGCGCAAGGCGCGCGTCTCTTCTTCGGTCGTTGCCTGCGTCGACAGGAGCCATCGCACCCGGCCAGGTGCCGCCGCGACGAGGGCCGCGAGGTGCCCGGGGCTCGCGGGCAGCGCGTCGATCAGTGCGCAATCGCCGCCCGCGATGCCCACGAAATAGCTGTGCGTCAGCGCGCCCGATGCATCGGCCTCGCCCGTGACCCGCAAGACCCGCGCCGACAGCCGCATCACCAGACCGGCCTCGTGCGCATAACGGCCGCCGCCCTTGCCATCCGGATCGACGTGCCCGACTTCCTCGTACGCCGGCTCTTCCATGTTCACCGGCCGCCGGCCCGCCGGACCGTCCGCCAGCCGCGGCATGACGCGCGGGATGTGCGCCAGGCCGCGCGCATGGGCCATGAGCTCGGCTGTGCTTGCGAACTGCGCGAGCTGTTCGAGGATGCGGCGCGTCACGTTCATCAGCTTGAGCCCGCGCGCGGGCGCCACGGCCTCGGCCGGCCGCAGCCACATGTGCTCGACCGTCTCGCGCCCGTCGGGCCGCACGTTTTGCGCCTCTGGCATCGGCGCGAGAAAGAAGCGCGTGTCGAAGCGGCGCGGCATGCCCGGCGGCGTGAGCCAGTGGCTGAAGTAGGCGAGCCGGTCGGCCGCGAGCTGCCAGCCGTGCCGGTCGCACAGCGAAATCAGCGCGTCGGTGCCTTGCTCGGCCTCGTCGCGCATGGCGGCGAGTTGCGCGGGCGGCAGCTTGTCGAGCGCCACCGGCCGGCCCGTGCCGTCGGTCGCGAACAGCACGCCGGCTTCCTCGAAGCATTCGCGGATCGCGGCCGCGTAGTAGTCGAGGCCGCCCTCCGGCACCGCGAGGCGTTCGCTCGCGGCGCTGTCGTCCAGGCCGCCGCAGTGCCCGTGCAGGCTGCGGTCGTGGGCGTCGATCACGCCGCCCGGGAACACGCTGGCGCCGCTGTTCTGGTCGTCGGCCTTCTCGGCCCGCCGCAGCATCAGTACCTCGAGCCCATGGCTGCCGTCGCGCAGGACGATGAGGGTGGCGGCCGAGCGCACGGGGCGCGGCGAAGCGGGGCGTGGCGTGGCGTCGGAGGTGCTGGCGGTCATGCGCACATTGTCGCGCCGGCGGCTGCTGCGAAGGCGACAGCACAGGCCCTCGGCTGTCGCATGAACGACCGTGCGAAACACCATGCGCCGCGTACCTTCAATGCACATCGACTGTTGAAGGACGCACCATGCATTTCGAATTCACCCCCCGGGCGATCGCGCTGCGCGACGAGCTGCTCAAGTTCATGGACGAGTTCGTCTACCCGAACGAGAAACGCCGCGAGGAAGAGCTGGCCGCCAACGCCCGCGCCGGCCGCCCCTATGCCGAACTGCCGATGATGGCCGGCCTCAAGGCCAAGGCGCGCGAGCGCGGGCTGTGGAACCTGTTCCTGCCCGAGGCCGAGCATGGCCCCGGCCTCACCAACGTCGAGTACGCGCCGCTGTGCGAGATCATGGGCCGGCGCTACTGGTGCGCGGAAATCTTCAACTGTTCCGCACCCGACACCGGCAACATGGAAGTGCTGGCCCGCTACGGCACCAAGGCGCAGCAGGAGCGTTGGCTCACGCCGCTGCTCGCGGGTGAGATCCGCTCGTCGTTCGCGATGACCGAGCCTGAAGTCGCATCGAGCGACGCCACCAACATCCGCTGCAGCATTCGCCGCGAAGGCAACGAGTACGTCATCAACGGCCGCAAGTGGTACATCACCGGCGCGATGAACGAGCGCTGCGAGATCTTCATTCTGATGGGCAAGACCGACCCCGACAACGCCGACCGCCACAGGCAGCAGTCGATGATCCTCGTGCCGAAGAACACGCCGGGCATCACCATCGTGCGCGACATGCAGCTGCTCGGCATGTACGACCCGCCGTTCGGCCACCCCGAGATCGTGTTCGACAACGTGCGCGTGCCGGCGGAGAACATCCTGCTCGGCGAAGGCCGCGGCTTCGAGATCGCGCAGGGCCGCCTCGGCCCCGGGCGCATCCACCATTGCATGCGCGCCATCGGCATGGCCGAGTCCGCGCTCGAGATGATGTGCCGGCGCCTCGTGTCGCGCACCGCCTTCCACAAGCCGCTGTCGGAGCAGGGCGTGTGGCGCGAGCGCGTTGCCGAGTCGCGCATGCTCATCGAGCAGTCGCGCTGGATGGTGCTCAACGCGGCCTACCGCATGGACACCGTGGGCAACAAGGTCGCCGCCAAGGAGATCGCGATGATCAAGGTGCTCACGCCCAACAACTGCGTGAAGGTGATCGACTGGGCGATGCAGGCCTTCGGCGCGATGGGCCTGAGCCAGGACACGCTGCTCACCCACTTCTACGCCTACGAGCGCCACCTGCGCGTGGCCGACGGCCCCGACGAGGTGCACCGCAACGCGATTGCGAAGCAGGAGCTGGCGGCCTACCAGTAAGAAGAGGAGGAGCGCGAAAGGCGCTCAGCGCGCGGCGTCGGCCGGCGCCTCCCACGCGAAGCCGACGCCGTACACCGACCGGATCCAGTCGTATTCGGGCGTCACCGCGCCGAGCTTGCGGCGCAGGTTCTTCACGTGGCTGTCGATGGCGCGTTCCGTCACGTCCACCGTGTCGTCGTAGGCCAGCTCCAGCAGGCGGGCGCGCGAGAAGATGCGCCCCGGATGCCGCGACAGCACCTGCAGCAGCCCGAATTCGCGCCGCGTGAGGTTCAGCGGCGTGCCTTCGAGCGACGCGCGCCAGTGCACGTCGTCGAGCACCAGCCCCGGCGCCTCGCTCTGCGACGCCGAGCCCTGCAGGCCCGGTGCGGTGCGCCGCAGCACGGCGCGCACGCGCGCCACCAGTTCGCGCGGCGAGAAAGGCTTGCACACGTAGTCGTCGGCGCCCAGCTCCAGGCCCAGCAGCCGGTCGACCTCCTCGATGCGCGCGGTCAGCATGATGATCGGGTGCGCCGTGTGCTCGCGCGCGCGGCGCAGCACCTCGATGCCGTCGAGCCGCGGCAGCATGATGTCGAGCAGCGTGAGGTCGGGCGGCGTGGCGACGATGCTTTCCAGCGCGCTGTGCCCGTCGGTGAAGTGCTCGGTTTCGTAGCCCGCGTGGCGCAGGTAGTCCTGCACCACCGAGGCGATGTCGATTTCGTCTTCGACGATGACGATGCGTGTCATGACGGTGCCGCCAATGGAAGTGTGATGGTCACGCGCAGCCCGCCCAAGGGCGAGGCCGACGCGTCGATGGTGCCGCCGTGCGCCTCGATGGTCGCGCGGCAGATCGAGAGACCGAGCCCGGAGCCGCCGTGTTCGCGGCTGCGCGAGCTCTCGCCGCGGAACAGGCGGTCGAACAAGCGCGGCAGCTCGGCCTCGGGTACGCCGGGCGCGCTGTCATCGAACAGCAGGGTGAGGCAGTTGCCGGTCCATGCGCCTTCGACCGTGACGTCGATGCGCAGCGTGCCGCCGTCGTTGGTGTAGGCCAGCGTGTTCTCCAGCAGGTTCATGAAGACCTGGTGCAGCCGGTGCGCGTCGCCGTCGATGGTCGGCTGCGCGGAGGCGCCGATGAGGTCGATGGCGCGCCGGTCCACCGCGATGGCGCGCCTGGCGAAGCGGTCGCGCGTGTGGTCGAGCGCCTCCTTCAGCAGCGACAGCGGGAACACCGTGGTAGTGAGCAGGTCGCTCTGCGGTTCACGCATGCTGCTGCGCAGGTCGTCGACCAGCTGGCCGAGGCGGATCACCTGCCGGTGCAGCCGCAGCGCGGTGCGTTCGTCGAAGGTGCGAACGCCGTCCTGCAGCGCCTCGATCTCGGCACGCATGGCCGCCAGCGGCGTGCGCAGCTCGTGCGCCGCGTCGGCCAGCCAGGCGCGGCGCGAGGCTTCCACCGTGTCGAGGCGCTGCGCCATGTCGTTGAAGGTCCGCCCGAGCAGCGCCAGCTCGTCCGAGCCCTGCACCGCGACGCGGGTGGACAGCCGCCCGCGCGCCAGGTCCTGCGCAGCCTGCGTGAGCTCGTCGATGGGCCTGAACCAGCGGCGCGCCAGCAACCACGACAGCATCAGCGCGAAGCCGAGGCCGCACAGGCCGGTGAGCACGATCACGCCCGACCGCCGGGCGACGAAGGCGCGGTCGGCTTCGCTCTCGAGGCCCCGCATCGGCGTGAGCGCGAGGTAGCCGATGACCGTCCGGTCGCGCCGGATCGGCGTGCGCGCGGCGTTTTCCAGATCGACGTTGGCGCCCACCACGCGCGCGCCGTGCGCGTCGAGCACGGCCAGCCGCTGGAAGATGGAGTCCGGCATCTCGCGCAGATCCGGGAAGGGCCACGGCGGCGGCATGGCCGGCCCCCGGCGCGGCAACAGGTCGAGTTGCTGCGGCGGCAGGGGCGGCGGGCCGCCGTCGGCGCCGTTGTCGGGCGGGGCATCGCCGCGCATGGCGCGGTGTTCGTACCAGGGGGCAACCGCCGCTCGTCTGCGTTGCCGTTGCCCGCGGCGCCGTCGAGCACGGCAGCCAGCCGGCCCATCTGCAGGCGGCGCCAGGCGTCGTCGTTGTCGTGCAGGCTCTTCCAGTCGCCATTGGCGACGTAGTGCTTCAGCAGCAGCTGCGAGAGCCAGTCCATGCGCCGGATCTCGATCTCGGCCACGTAGGAGCCCAGGCCGCGCTGCAGCGCAATGATCGAGAGGCCCGCGAAGCTGATCAGCAGCACGATCAACAAGGCGGCCAGCGCCAGGAAGATCTTTCTGGAAAGGGTCAGGTGAGGCATGGGCTCGGGGAAGGCATGGCCGCATTCTGCGACATGCACTGCGGGCAGGCGTTGGGGGGCTTCATGGGCAAGCGGTTGATCATCGGGGTCGAATGTGGAGGAAATTGGGAGAGAGGTTCTCCCACATTTCTCCCGAATCGAGCCGCACGATGGAGCCCATGAGCCCTCGCATGGACCTGCCGCTGCTGCTGGCGATCACGGTGTTTTTCTGGCTGGTCGCGCAGGCATGGACGCTGCTCGTCTTTTGGGCGGAAGAAGGCGCCACGCGGCCCTCGGCGCCCGTCGCGCCGCGTCCTGGGCCGATCAGGAAGGATAAGAAGCCATGACACCCCCCGATTCACAACTTCCCCTCGGGCGCCGCGGCCTGCTGGCCGCCCTCGGTGCGGCGGGCCTTTCGGCATCGGCACGCCCGGCGCCGGCCGCGCAGCGCCGGTTGCCGCTGACCGCGCAGACCACCGAGGGACCGTACTACCTCGACCTTGCGTTGGACCGCAGCGACATCACCGAAGGGCTTGAAGGCGTGCCGCTGGACGTGCGCTTCACCGTGTGCGACACCGCCGGCCGGCCGCTGCCGAAGCTGCGCGTGGACCTGTGGCACTGCGACATGCAGGGGCGCTACTCGGGCTTCGGCGAGCAGGGCGACGACCGTGCGCAGTCGTTCGAGGGCAAGACCTTCCTGCGCGGCAGCCAGCGCACCGACCGCGAAGGCATCGTCTCCTTCGGCACCGTGTACCCGGGCTGGTATGCGGGCCGCACCACGCACATCCATTTCAAGGTGATCAATGGCGCGCATGTCGTGCTCACCTCGCAGTTCTTTCTGCCCGATGCGCTGAGCGAGTTTCTCTATACGCAGGTGCCGCTGTACCAGCGTGCGCGAATGCGCGACACGCTGAACAGCGTCGACGGCATCGCGCTGAAGGCCGGCGGGACGGTGCTTGGTGCGGTGCGCGAGGAGCGTCAGCGCTATGTTGCCACGCTTGCGCTGGTGGTGGACCCGGCGGCGGTCCCGGTGATCGACCGGCCTCCGAGGCCGGGCGGTCTGCCCCCGGGTAGCCCATTTCCCGGTTCGACGCCGCTCCCTGGTGCCCGTCCACCGCGGCCCCGCGCTCTGGAAGGCTCCGCGCGCATCCGCGCGATGGTGCCGCCGCGCGCCGAAGGCTGAGCCTCGCCAGCCACATGCGCACGCGGAGTCGCGACGGCGCGCCGCCTCAGGCCGGCCGCTCCGCGAAGCAGAAGCCCACGCCATAGACCGAGCGGATCCAGTCGTGCGACGGCACGGCGTCAGCGAGCTTCCTGCGCAGGTTCTTGATGTGCCCGTCGACCGCGCGCTCGTTCACGTCGAACGCTTCCGGAAAGGCCGCTTCGAGCAGCTTGGAGCGCGTGAACACCCGGCCGGGGTCGCGCGAAAGCGCACGCAACAGCAACAGCTCGCGGCGCGTCGGCCTCAGCGCGCGCCCTTCCAGGCAGGCGTTGCCGCGCGGGTCGTCGAAGCGCACCGCGGCCGAGGGCATGGCGGCTTCGCGCCACTGCGCGTGCCGGCGCAGCACCGTGTGGATGCGCGCCACCACCTCGCGCGGCGAGAAGGGCTTGCAGACATAGTCGTCGGCGCCCAGGTCGAGCGCCAGCAGCCGGTCAGCCTCCTGCGTGCGCGCCGTCAGCATGATGATCGGGTGGTTGCCGTGCGAGCGCACCTTCTCCAGCACCTGGATGCCGTCGATGCGCGGCAGCACCACGTCGAGCAGGGTGAGCGCCGGCGGCGCGCTCAGGATGCGCTCCAGCGCCGCCGCGCCGTCTTCGATCTGCTCGACCTCATGGCCCGCGCCCTGCAGGTGGCCCAGCAGCAGCGGCGCGCTGTCGCGCCCGTCTTCCACCAGCAGGATGCGGCTCATGCTCAGGACCCTGGTGCTCAGAAGGAGGTTCCGATCTGGAACTGGAAGCGCTGCGTGCGGTCGGCCGCGATGCCGTTGGCGGTGTCGGCCTTCTGGTAGAGCAGCGGCACCGCATAGGCCAGCCGCAGCGGGCCCAGCGGGGAGATCCAGCTGATGCCGATGCCGGCGGAGGCTCGCAGGCGGTTCTGCGCCTTCCATTGCGCGTCCGTCATGCTGGCGGTGCGGTCGGCGAACACGTTGCCTGCATCGAAGAAGCTGTACAGGCGCAGCGTCTTGTCGTTGCCCGCGCCCGGGAAGGGCGTGCTGAACTCCATGTTGAAGATCGCCTTGCGCGTGCCGCCGAGCGCGCCGCCCGTGACCGAGTCGACCGGGCCGAGCGAGTTCTGCTCGAAACCGCGGATCGAGCCCAGGCCGCCGGCGTAGAAGTTCTTGAAGATCGGGTAGGTGCTGCTGCCCAGCGCGCGCGCATAGCCTAGCTGGCCGTTGATGGCCAGCGTGTACTGCTTCGACAGCGGGAAGTACTGCTGGTACTGGTAGTTGGTCTTCAGGTAGCGCAGTTCGCTGCCCACGCCCATTTCGAGGTTGGCGCTCTGCAGCTTGCCGCGCGTGGGGACCAACGCGCTGTCGCGGTCGTCGCGCGACCAGCCCAGCGTGGCCGGGATACCCACCACGCTCGAATTGGCGCAGGTCACGCTCGGCACGGTGCCCGTGCACTTGAAGTAGTCGAGGTACGCCTGCGGCGTGGCGGTGTAGACATAGGAGCCGTTGACCAGCGTGTAGGTGCCGTTGGTGCCGGGCGTGAACGACCAGCGCTCCAGGCCGATGCCGAGGAACACGGTGTCCTGCTCGCCCACCGGGAAGCCGAAGCGGACCGAGCCGCCATCGCTCGCGAGCTTGTAGTTGCCATCAGCCTCGTAGTAGGGCCGCGTGGTGGTGTGGAATACGTTCAGCGTGCGCGAGATGCCGTCCTTGGTGAAGTACGGATCGGTGGCCGTGAGCGAGATGGTGCGGTTGTACGAACTGGTGTTCACGCTCAGCCCCAGGTAGTTGCCGCTGCCGAACACGTTCTCCTGCGTGATGCCGAAAGTCAGCGAGATCTTGTCGGTCGACGAGTAGCCCGCGCCCAGCTGCAGCGAGCCGGTGGGTTTCTCGGTCACGTTTACCACCAGGTCGACCTGGTCGGGCGAGCCGGGCACGTCGACGGTGTCGACGTTCACCTCGGTGAAAAAGCCCAGGCGGTCGACCCGGTCGCGCGAGGCGCGGATCTTGTTGCCGTCGTACCAGGCGCCTTCGTACTGGCGAAACTCGCGGCGGATCACCTCGTCGCGCGTGCGGGCGTTGCCGCCGATGTTGATGCGGCGCACATACGCGCGCCGCGAGGCCTCGGCCTTCAGCACCAGCGTGACGCGGTTGTTCGTGCGGTCGATCTCGGGCTCGGCCTTTACGCGCGCGAAGGCGTAGCCGAAGGTGCCGAAGTAGTCGGTGAAGGCCTTGGTGGTGGCCGCCACGTCCTCGCCGTTGTAGGGCTTGCCGGGGCGGATGGTGACCAGGGTCTTGAACTCGTCCTCGTGGCCCATGTAGTCGCCCGCGAGCTTCACGCCGGCCACCACGAACTTCTCGCCCTCGGTGATGTTGATCGTGAGGGTCAGCGTCTGCCGGTCGGGCGAAATGGCGACCTGCGTCGACTCGATGCGGAACTCCAGGTAGCCGCGCGTGATGTAGTAAGAGCGCAGCGTCTCCAGGTCGCCGTTGAACTTGGTGCGCGAGTACTGGTTGGACTTCGTGTACCAGTCGAGCCAGCCGCCCGTGTCCTGGTCGAACAGATCGAGCAGTGTGCTCTCGCTGAAATCCTTGTTGCCGACCACGTGCACTTCCTTGATGCGCGCGCTCTCGCCCTCGGTCACGGTGAAGGTGATGTTCACGCGGTTCCTCTCCAGCGGCGTGACGGTGGTGACGACCTGCGCGTTGTAGAGGCTGCGGCTGATGTACTGCCGCTTGAGCTCCTGCTCGGCGCGGTCGGTCAGCGCCTTGTCGTAGGCCTGGCCTTCGGCGAGGCCGACCTCGCGCAGCGCCTTCTGCAGTGCGGCCTTGTCGAACTCCTTGGTGCCCACGAAGTCGACATCGGCGATCGAGGGGCGTTCTTCCACGATCACCACCAGCACGCTGCCGTTGACGTCGATGCGCACGTCCTTGAAGAGGCCGAGTTTGAAAAGCTCACGGATGGCGGCGCTGCCGCGTTCGTCGCTGTAGGTATCGCCGGTGCGCAGGCCCATGGTGGCGAAAACGGTGCCGGGTTCGACGCGCTGCAGGCCTTCGAGGCGGATGTCCTTGACGGTGAACGGCTCGACGGCCCAGGCGGGGAAAGCGGCGAGCGAGGCGAGCAGCGCGGATGCCGCTGCGAGAGACTTCGGTAAGTGCATCGCCGCATGGTCCTTGCCAATGTCGGAGAAATTTGGGACTTTTCTCCGGCTGCCCCGGGGTGCTCGGGGTCTTTACCTTACTGCAACCCCATGGCGTTTGTGGTCATCCACGCCGGCACGGTTTCGGTGCCGGCAGCCTGGCTGATTTTTTCGCGGCAGTTCTGCAGATGGTCTTCGAGCGACAGGCCGCCCTGTATCTCCAGCAGGCGCTCCACCGTGCGGTCGATACCTTCGGCATCGAGCAGCCGGCAGGTGCGCGCGGTGCGGCCGTTGTTGCGCACGAGGCGCGCGATGTAGGGCAGGTCCCGCTGCGTGATGACGGCGGCCGGCATCACGCCTTCGAGCTCGATCCCTTCGCACGGCAGCAGCACGAAGTACTGCAGCCGCAGGTCGTCAGGCAACAGGCTGCGCAGCTGCGTGGTCTTGCGCCCGCCCTGCCATGCGGGGTCTTTCACCTCGCGAGCGCTCTTGCAGCCGTTCAGGCGCAGGAACCAGCGCGGCGGGGACTGGTCCGATTTCTTGCGATAGACGAAGGCATTGCGCCAGGCCTTGATCTCGAACAGGTAGATGCCGGTCTCGCAGACCAGCACGGCGTCGATGCGCGCGGTGGGCACCGCGTGCCCCTCGGGCATCGGGATGATGAGGTTGCGAAGAATGCGCAGGTAGGAAAAGGCGGGGCTGAATGCGCTGGCGAGTTGCTGCACGCCCAGCGAGGTGGCAATGGTGCTTTGCAAGGCAATGGTCATGGAGGACTCCTTCGGCCATCGAGCATCGCGCGGCTTTGGGGAGACTTCTTGTGCAAGGTGTTTCCTGCGGTGGCGTGCAGGCAAACAACAGTCCGTGCAAAGCAGGAGGCATTCACAAGATTCCTCCGAATTTGAACGAGACGATGCGTGCCGGCTGCTCGATGGAGAGCCGCTGCAACTGGAGAACCCTGAATGAAGAAAACCCTCACGGCATTCGCTGCCCTGGCCGTCTGCGGGCTGGCCTCTGCCCAATCCTCCGTCACGTTGTTCGGCGTCGTCGACGCGGGCCTGACCTACCAGTCGGCGACCTCGCGCGACGCGACCACCGGCGCATCGGTGAAGTCCAGCAAGACCAGCCTGGCCAACTCCGGCTACAACTCCAGCCGCATCGGCTTTCGCGGCACCGAAGACCTCGGCGGCGGCCTGGCCGCGAGCTTCTGGCTCGAAGCGCCCATCACCAACGACGACGGCGCCACCGGCATCGCCACCTTCGCCCGCCGCTCCACCGTGAGCCTGTCGGGTGGCTTCGGCGAGCTGCGCCTGGGCCGCGACTACACGCCCACCTTCTGGAACGACACCGTGTTCGACCCGTTCGGCACCAACGGCTCGGGCACCAACGTCATCAGCACCGTCAGCGGCAACACCACCATCAACAACGCCAACTACGTGCGCGCCAGCAACTCGGTGGGCTACTTCCTGCCGCCGAACCTGGGCGGCTTCTATGGCCAGGTGCAGTACAGCCTGCACGAGAACGCCAGCACCGACGCGACCAGCACCACGGCTGCTTCCAGCAGTACCGCCGGGCGCTACGTCGGCGGGCGCTTCGGCTACGCCAACGGTCCCCTGGACGTGGCACTGAGCGTGGGCCGGAGCACGGTGGTGGACACCACCGCGCTGGAGCGCAAGGTGCAGACCATCAACCTGGGCGCTTCGTACGACTTCGGTCCGGTGAAGCTGTTCGGTGAGCTGTCGAACGTGAAGAACAAGTTCGACTACGCGGCAGCGGCCGACACGCACGACACCTACAACGGCTACCTGATCGGCGCGACCGTGCCGGTGGGTGCGGGCCTGATCCGCGTGGCGTACTCGCAGGTGCGCTACAACGAAGGCACGGCCGGCATCACGGGCGAGGACCCGCTGGCGCGCAAGTTCGCGGTCGGCTATGTGCACAACCTGTCCAAGCGCACGGCGCTGTATGCGACGGTGGCGCGCGTGAACAACCGCAACGACGTGAACTACACGGGCAGCCTGGTGTCGGCCAGCACCACGGGCTACGGCAGCGCGGGCGTGAGCTACACGGGCCTGCCGCGTTCTTCCACCGGCTACGACTTCGGTATCCGTCACGCGTTCTGATGCAGGGCGCGCGCCGCGCGGGACAAAAGGGCGCGTGCTCTTTTCTCCCGCACGGCTTTTGTTTTTCAGTCAGCAGTGAGATTTCCAATGGACCGAATCCGACTCTTCGCGAGCGTGCTGATGGCCGGCGGCTTGGCCGGCTGCATCATGCTGCCTCCGCCCCCTCCACCCATGCTCCATGGTCCCGCGCCGGGCTTTCGCGGCGAAGGGCCACCGATGAACTACGGCGCACGCAGGCCGCCGCCGCCCGGCTGGGAAGCCTGCGACGGCGCGCGGGACGGCTGCATGCGCGGCATGCCGGGCCAACCCGACGGCCAGGCTCCAGGAGCCCGTTGATGACCGGGGCGCAACTGCACTCCGGCAACCTCGGCACGATCATCGCCGGCGTGATTCTCCTCGGCATGGCCGGCGTGGCCTGCATGATGATTTCGCTGTTCGTCACCAACCTGCGGCAGGGCGCGAGGGCGCGCGAGCTCGCGGCGCAGGCCCGCGGCGAGGCGCAGCAAAGGCTGGGCGCGAGCCGCGTGCAAGACCTGCGGCCGCTGCTCGATGCCGCCCCGGCCTGCCGGGACATCCGCCTCGACATCCAATTGCCGCCAGAGGCCGTTCCCGTGCTGGCGATAGAGGCCGAGCTGCGTGAGCTGCTCGCCAAGGTCGCGGCATATGCGGCCAGCGTGATGCGCGCAGGCGCGACGCTGCAGGTTTCCGCCCAGGCGGAGGGCGGGCAGGCGGTGATCCACTGGCGCGACCTCGATGCCGTCGACGTGCGGCCGCCGCTGGCGAGGTTCTTCGACAACGCCCATGCGGCGGCAGCCGACGCCAGCGCCCGGGCCTGCGAGCGCATCGCCAGCCGCCATGGCGGACGCATCTACTCGGCGCCGCATGCAGGAGGCGTGCTGGGGCTGACGCTGCGCCTGCCGCTGCTGGCCGGCGAGCGCGTTCTGGGGTTGGCCGGCTGAACGGCTGACTGATCGACGCCGGCCGGCCGGAACGGGCCTCCTGGAACTCCGCGCGATACTCGCGGTCCCACGGTGCCGCCGCCTTTCTTCCCCGATGCCGAACGTGCGATCCATTGCTTCCCCGACCTCTTTTCTCCGCGCGTTCGCCGCGAGCGCGGCCCTTCTCGCCGCCGGTGCGCTGCATGCGCAGGCCTTGCCGGCGGGCGTGCACCTTGGCATGTCGGCCGAGGAACTGCGGGCCGTGCTGCCCGCGGCCGAGCGCGTGCAGCGCCCGCAGCGGCTGAGCGGCGGGCTGGCCGGCAGCTGGCGCGCGGCCCCGGTCGAGATGGCGGGGCTGCTGTTCGAGCCGACCTTCTTCTTCGCCGCCTCGGAGCTGCGCCGCGTCGAATACGTGGCAGCGGTACAGGTCACGCCCGACAACGGCGCGGCCGCCTTCGCGGCGCTCGTGCGATGGGGCCGAGGGGTGTTCGGCAATGAGCTCGCATCGCGCGACCCGGGCAGCGCGTACGCCGCATGGGTGAGCAACGACACCGACGTCTACGTGCAGCAGCAGGCCGGCGATCCGCGCCGCGCGAGCGTGCGGCTGGTCTACAAGGCGCGGCAGCTGCGCGACGGCAGCGAACTTTGAGCTTCGCCGCACCATGGGAAGTTGTCCTGCAAGCCGATTCGAATCTGTCTGGCCGGCGGCGCCCGGCCGGCGGAGAGACTGCCGTCTCCAAATTCTTCATGGAGACGACGATGCCCGAGGCCAGCGAGGTCCGCATTCCGCAGGACGATGAGCAGATCGATGTCACCGACCTGAAAGAGGTCGACTACTGGACAAAATGGTTCGGCGTGACCGAGGCTCGCCTGCGCACGGCCGTGGCGTCTGCCGGCACGCGCAGGGACGATCTGCGCGTCTACCTCGGGTTGCCCTGAAGCGGCTGCAGCCGCGCTGCTTCAGGCGGCGGCCAGCATGCCCCGTTCCTCGATGAACGCGACCACCTCGGCCACGCCGGTGAGCGTCTTGAGGTTCGTCATCACGTAGGGCCGCTGGCGGCGCATGCGCTGCGTGTCCTGCTCCATCACGTCGAGGTTGGCGCCCACGTAGGGGGCGAGGTCGGTCTTGTTGATGACGAACAGGTCGCTCTTGGTGATGCCGGGGCCGCCCTTGCGCGGAATTTTTTCGCCGGCCGCCACGTCGATCACATAGATCGTGAGGTCCGACAGCTCGGGGCTGAAGGTGGCCGCGAGATTGTCGCCGCCCGATTCGACGAACACGATGTCGGCGTCCGGAAAATCCTCGAGCATGCGGTCGATGGCTTCGAGGTTGATCGACGCGTCCTCGCGGATGGCGGTGTGCGGGCAACCGCCCGTCTCGACGCCCATGATGCGTTCGGCCGGCAGCGCACCAGCCACCGTCAGCAGGCGCTGGTCTTCCTTGGTGTAGATGTCGTTGGTGATGGCGATCAGGTCGTACTTGTCGCGCATCGCCTTGCAGAGCATTTCGAGCAGCGTGGTCTTGCCCGAGCCGACCGGGCCGCCGATGCCTACGCGCAGCGGGGGCAGTCTCTTGGTGCGATGGGGGATGTGGTGCAGGGCGGAGGTCATGGAGGGTGTGTCCGGTTCAGCTTCGGAAGAGGCGGGAATATTGTGTTTCATGGCGGGCCGACAACACCGCCAGCAGGGGCGCGAAGGCCTGGCGCTGGTCGTCGCCGAGGGCCATGGCGCGGGTCACGGCATCCGGGATTTCCTGCGCCAGCCGCCCGAGGATGCGCTGGCCCGCGCTCTGGCCGAGCGGCACGGCCTTGACGGCGGCGGCGACCATGTTCTCGGCCCAGCCGAAGGCGAAGGCCAGGCAGCCGTCGTGCACCGTGGCGCCGGTGCGGCCAACTGCGAACGCGAAGGCGATGGGGTAGCTTGCAGGCAGGTCGGCGAAGACGTCGGCGGTGTCGGCATGGTGCAGCTTGAGCCACTCGACGAAGGAGCGGCCCATCTGTTCGGTCTGCAGGAAAAATTCGGCCGATTCGCGGGTGCTTATCACCCACTGATTGAGTTCGCGGATGCGCGGCAGGTCGTTGGCGCGCCAGGCCGCGATGGCCTGCGCGAAGGCGGCGAGATCGCCACGCGCGAAGCTCAGGTGCAATTGGTCTGCGATCCATTCGGCGGCCTTGGCCTCCGAGTCGACGCCGGCCCATTCCACCGCCGCCTCTATGCCTTCGGAATACGAGAAGCCGCCCACCGGCAGGGCCGGGGAGGCGAGCCAGATGAGCTGCAGCAAGCTGTTGGCGCTGACTGGGTTGGGCATGTCAGTTTTGCACCGGGCGGCTTTGTTCGGGGTGCGTGCACAGGCCACCGGGTACTCCCCTCCGCGAATGTCCCCCGCCTTCGGCTCCTCCTTTATTTCGCTGCGGGGAGCACCCGGTGCCCTGTGCACGATGGGCGCTGCCGTTGTTTCGCTCGATCAACAAGTGCTCTGAACGATCACGACGGCGGGGTGCCTTGCGCAGCGAAATAAAGGAGGAGGCCGCAGGCCGGGGGACATTCGCGGAGCAAGGTACCCCGTCGGCGTGAGCGCGCCCCGGATCACGCATGGCCATGATCGTCGAGCAGTTCCGGCGCGAGCACGAGCGGCTTCGGCCCTTTGCTGCCGCTATGCGAGTGCCCATGGTCATGGCTGTGACCCCCGCCGTGCGAATGCTCATGCGAACCATAGGCGCCGCTCTCGGGCTCGAAGGCTTCTTCCACCGCGACGACGATCAGGTGCATCGAACGCAGCATGTCGGCCAGCACATGATCGGGCTCGATCTTCAGGTGGTCGGGTCGGAGCTCGATCGGCACATGGCGGTTGCCCAGGTGGTAGGCCGCGCGCGTCAGGTCGAAGGGCGTGCCGTGGGCCGTGCAATGCGTGATGCGCAGAACCGGCTGCGGCGCGGCGATGACGCGGACCAGCGAGCCGTCTTCGGCCACCAGCACATCGCCGCCCCGCACGGCGGTGCCGCGTGGCAGGAACACGCCGATCTGGCGGCCCTGCGAGTCGGTGGCGTCGAAGCGGCTTTTCTGACGGATGTCCCAGTCGAGTTCGATGGTGGCGGCGCGCTTGAGCAGCACGGGCGCAAGGCCGCGGCCCAGGGGCATGAGTTTGTTGGCGGTGAGCATGGTGGCTTGCGGCTCCAAATGAGGCGGGCTAATATAACGTTCGTTATAACTTCTGTTCAACGGAGCGTCCAATGTCCGCCCTCAAACTGACTCAGATCGGTAACTCTGTCGGCATCATCCTGCCCAAGGAAGTGCTGGCGAGCATGAACGTGGGCAAGGGCGACACCGTCTACCTCACGCAGGCCGCCAACGGCGGGGTCACGATCACGCCGTACGACGACGAGTTCGAGCGGCAGATGGAGGCGGCGCGCCGCGTCATGAAGAAGCGGCGCAATGTTCTGCGCGAGCTTGCCAAGTGAGCGCCGCCAACCAACACTGGGTCTGGCTGAACCTGAGTGTGATCCAGTTGGTCCATGAAGAACAGCTCGCCGAGCATGGTGGTCCCGCCGGTGTGCGTGACGAGGGAATGCTTGCATCCGCCATGGGCCGACCGCAGAGCCGCGCGATGTACGAATCTCCCGATGCGGCCACGCTGGCCGCGAGCTACGCATTCGGCATCGCCCGCAACCACCCGTTCGTGGACGGCAACAAGAGAACCGCATTCGTTGCGATGGAAACTTTCCTCGATCTCAACGGATTCGAGCTCCTCGCGTCCGACGAGGACTGCGTACTGAAGACGCTCGGCCTCGCGGCGGGGGAGATCGACGAAGCCTCCTTTGCCCAATGGATTCGCGAGAACCTCGCACCGCGCAGCCCCTGACATTCAAAACAGGAAATACCGCTGCGCCATCGGCAGCAGCTTCGCCGGCTCGCAGGTCAGCAGGTGCCCGTCGGCGCGCACCGCGTAGGTCTGCGCATCGATCTCCATCTTCGGCGTGTAGCCGTTGTGGATCAGATCCTTCTTGCGCACGTTGCGGATGTTCTTCACCGCGCTGAGGTTCTTGCTCAGGCCGTAGCGTTCCTTGATGCCCGAGGCCAGGCCGGCCTGCGAGACGAAGGTCAGCGAGCTCTTCGCGAGCGAGCCGCCGTACGCGCCGAACATCGGCCGGTAGTGCACCGGCTGCGGCGTGGGGATCGACGCGTTCGGGTCGCCCATCGCAGCCATTGCGATGGTGCCGCCCTTCAGGATGGTGAAGGGCTTCACGCCGAAGAAGGCGGGCTTCCAGATCACGATGTCGGCCCACTTGCCGACTTCGAGCGATCCGACCTCGTGCGCGATGCCGTGCGCGATGGCCGGGTTGATCGTGTACTTGGCAACGTAGCGCCTGGCGCGGAAGTTGTCGTTGCGCTCGTTGTCTTCGGGCAGCGTGCCGCGCTGCAGCTTCATCTTGTGCGCGGTCTGCCAGGTGCGGATGATGACTTCGCCGACGCGGCCCATGGCCTGGCTGTCGGAGCTGAACATGCTGATCGCGCCGAGGTCGTGCAGCACGTCTTCGGCGGCAATCGTTTCCTTGCGGATGCGCGATTCGGCAAAGGCCAGGTCTTCGGCGATGCCGGCGTCGAGGTGGTGGCACACCATGAGCATGTCGACGTGCTCGTCGAGCGTGTTCACGGTGTAGGGCATCGTGGGGTTGGTGGACGACGGCAGGAAGTTGGCCTCGCCCACCACGCGCAGGATGTCGGGCGCATGGCCGCCGCCCGCGCCTTCGGTGTGGAAGGCGCAGATGGCGCGCCCGCCCACGGCCGCGATGGTGTTCTCGACAAAGCCCGATTCGTTGAGCGTGTCGCTGTGGATGGCCACCTGCGTGTCGGTGGCGTCGGCCACGTCGAGGCAGTTGCTGATGGCCGCGGGCGTGGTGCCCCAGTCTTCATGCAGCTTCAGGCCGATGACGCCGGCTTCGATCTGCTCGTGCAGCGCGTGCGGCAGGCTTGCATTGCCCTTGCCGAGGAAGCCCAGGTTCATCGGGAACGCATCGGCCGCCTGCAGCATGCGCTCGATGTGCCAGGGGCCGGGCGTGGCGGTGGTCGCGAAGGTGCCGGTGGCGGGGCCGGTGCCGCCGCCGAGCATGGTGGTGACGCCGGAGGTCAGCGCCTCCTCGATCTGCTGCGGACAGATGAAGTGAATGTGGCTGTCGATGCCGCCGGCGGTGACGATGTTGCCCTCGCAGCTGATGATCTCGGTGCCGGGGCCGATGACGATATCGACGCCCGGCTGCACGTCGGGGTTGCCGGCCTTGCCGATGGCGGCGATGCGGCCGTCCTTCAGGCCGATGTCGGCCTTGACGATGCCCCAGTGGTCGAGGATGAGCGCGTTGGTCAGCACCGTGTCGACGGCGCCCTGCGCACGCGTGCGCTGCGATTGCGCCATGCCGTCGCGAATCGTCTTGCCGCCGCCGAACTTCACCTCTTCGCCGTAGCCGCCGGCGCGCAAGGTGTAGTCAGCCTCGACTTCGATCAGCAGGCCGGTGTCAGCAAGACGGACCCGGTCGCCCACGGTGGGGCCGAAGATTTCTGCGTAGGCGCGTCGCCCGATGGTGGCCATGTTTAGAGCTTCCCTTGAACCAGGCCGCGAAAGCCGTAGACGATGCGATCGCCCGAAAAATCGACCAGCTCGACCGTGCGCTGCTGGCCCGGTTCGAAGCGCACCGCGGCGCCCGATGCGATGTTCAGCCGCATGCCGCGCGCGGCCTCGCGATCGAAGCCGAGCGCGCCGTTGGTCTCGGCGAAGTGGTAGTGCGAGCCGACCTGGATCGGCCGGTCGGCGGTGTTCTGCACCACCAGCGTGAGGGTGCGGCGGCCGGGGTTGAGCGTGTGCTCGCCGTCGTCGGTGAGGAGTTCGCCGGGGATCATGTTCAGACGGCCTGTGCCAGCAGCGACGCACCGAGCACCACCACCGCGGCGCCGGCCACGCGCGGCAGCCATGCGTTGGCGTGGCGCAGCGCCCAGCCCACCGCGATGCCCGCGAGGTGCAGCAGCACGGTCGCACCGACCATGCCGGCCAGCGTAAGGGCCGCGCCTTCTTCGCTCGCCAGTTCGTGGCCGTGGGCCACGCCATGGAAAACGGCGAACACGCCGACCACCGTCATGGCGACCACGGCCGGCAGGTGAACGCGCGTGGCCACCAGCAGGCCCAGCACCAGCAGCGAGGCCGCGATCATCGGCTCGACCGCCGGCAACTGCACGCCGGCCAGGCCCATCAGCGCGCCCACCAGCAGCATGCCGGCGAAGGCCAGCGGCGCCCAGAGCAGATCGGGCCAGGCGCGGCGCGCGGCCAGCGCGCTCCAGAGGCCGACCGCGACCATGGCGGCGAGGTGGTCGGCACCGGTCAGCGGATGCAGGAAGCCGGTGGTGAAGCCGTGATGCAGGCCGCCGTCGACGCCGGTGTGGGCGCTGGCTGCGAGGGGCAGCACGAGGGCGGCGAACAGTGCGAGGCTTCTGGAAGCAGTGGTCTTGCGCATGGAAAAAATCCTTCTTGTTCTGGGTGTGTCAGACGATCGGCTGGTGGACGGTTACCAGCTTGGTGCCGTCGGGGAAGGTGGCTTCGATCTGGATGTCCGGGATCATCTCGGCGATGCCGTCCATCACGTCGGCGCGGGTCAGCACGCCGCGCCCGTCGCTCATGAGCTCGGCGACGCTCTTGCCGTCGCGAGCGCCTTCCATCACGGCGGCGGAAATCAGGGCGATGGCTTCGGGGTAGTTGAGCTTGAGGCCGCGGGCCTTGCGGCGTTCAGCCAGCAGCGCCGCGGTGAAGATCAGCAGCTTGTCTTTTTCGCGCGGGGTCAGTTCCATGGGATCGGCATCGGGTGGCGGAGGGTGGCGGCCATTATGGGCAAGCCGGCTTCTTTGCAACAGTCGTGCCCTGTTCGCCAAAAGTCGTACGTGTGGCACGAAAGATGCACCGAAACGGTGTGAACGCTGCCAACACACCCACCACCCCCGACGACGCGCCGCAGCGCATCGTCAAGGTGCGGCGCGACTACAACAGCTGGGTGGCCAGCGAGACGCTGGAAGACTACGCGCTGCGCTACACGCCGCAGCGCTTTCGCAAGTGGTCCGAATGGCGGGTGGCCAACACGGCCTTCGGGGCGGCGTCGTTCCTGATCCTGGAAGCGGTGGGCGCCACGCTGCTGGTGCAGTACGGCTTTGCCAACGCCTTCTGGGCGATCCTGGCGACGGGGCTCATCATCTTCCTGGCGGGCGTGCCGATCAGCGTGTATGCGGCGCGCTATGGCGTCGACATGGATTTGCTCACGCGCGGCGCGGGTTTCGGCTACATCGGCTCGACGCTCACCTCGCTGATCTATGCGAGCTTCACCTTCATCTTCTTCGCGCTCGAGGCGGCAGTGATGGCCTATGCGCTGGAACTGGCGCTGGGCATCCCGCCTGTGTGGGGCTACCTGGTGTGCGCGCTGGTGGTGATCCCGCTGGTCACGCATGGCGTGTCGGCCATCAGCCGGCTGCAGCTGTGGACGCAGCCGTTGTGGCTGCTGATGCTGGTGGTGCCTTTTGCCTATGTACTGGTGCGCGATCCTGGTGCATTCGCGGGCATCGTGCACTACAACGGGGTTCGCTCGGGCACGAATGGCTTCAATCTGCACCTGTTTGGCGCCGCGCTCACGGTCGGCATCGCGCTGATCACGCAGATGGGCGAGCAGGCCGACTACCTGCGCTTCATGCCCGCGCGCACCGCGACCACGGCGCGCCGCTGGTGGGCCGGGGTGCTGGCCGGAGGGCCGGGCTGGGTGGTGCTGGGCGTGCTCAAGATGCTGGGCGGGGCGCTGCTGGCCTACCTGGCGCTCACGCACATGGTGCCGGCCGACCGGGCGGTCGATCCGAACCAGATGTACCTCGCGGCCTACGAATACGTGTTTCCGCACTACGGGTGGGCGGTGGCGGCCACGGCGCTGTTCGTGGTGATCTCGCAGCTCAAGATCAACGTGACGAACGCCTATGCCGGCTCGCTGGCCTGGAGCAACTTCTTCTCGCGCGTGGCGCACAGCCATCCGGGGCGCGTGGTGTGGGTGGTGTTCAACGCGCTGATCGCCTTCATGCTGATGGAGATGAACGTGTTCGAGGCGCTGGGCGACGTGCTCGGTCTGTTCGCCAACATCGCCATCGCCTGGATGATGGCCGTGGTGGCCGACCTCGTCATCAACAAGCCGCTGGGGCTGTCGCCGCCGGGCATCGAGTTCAAGCGCGCGCACCTGTGGGACATCAACCCGGTGGGCGTGGGCGCGATGGCGCTGGCCTCGGTGCTGTCGATCACCGCGCACCTGGGCATGTTCGGCCCGCTGGCGCAGGCCTTCTCGGCGCTGATCGCACTCGGCACGGCGCTGGTGGCGTCGCCGCTGCTGGCCTGGGCGACGGGGGGCAAGTACTACCTGGCGCGCGGCTCCGATGAACACCACGGCGCGGTGGCCTTCGCGCCCGCCGAAGGTCCGCGCGCGGTGCGCTGGGCCAAGGTCGAGACCGGCAGCTACCAGCGCCTGAAGGTGCAGCACTGCGTGATCTGCGAGCGCGAGTACGAAGGGCCGGACATGGCGCATTGCCCCGCCTACCAGGGCGCGATCTGCTCGCTGTGCTGCACGCTCGATGCGCGCTGCGGCGACCTGTGCAAGCCGCATGCGAGCCTCTCGTCGCAGTGGTCCGGCGTGCTGCGCTGGCTGCTGCCGCGCCGCAGCTGGCGCTACCTCGACACCGGGCTCGGCCACTTCCTGCTGCTGATGCTGGTCATCGTGCCGCTGCTGGCCGTGGTGTTCGGCGTGCTGTACCAGCAGGAGCTGCGTGCGTTCGGCGAAGGCGCGCTGGAGCTGGCCTCCGAGGCCGACGTGGCCGCGGCGCTCATGGGTGTGCAGAAGCTGTCGCTGCGCTCGGGCTTCCTCAAGGCGTACATGGCCTTGCTGGTCATCGCCGGCATCGTCGCGTGGTGGCTGGTGCTGGCGCACCAGAGCCGCAAGGTGGCGCAGGAAGAATCGAACCGCCAGACCCATCTGCTGGTGCGCGAGATCGAACTGCACCGCGAGACCGACCGTGCGTTGCAAGCCGCAAAACAGATCGCCGAAGAGGCGAGGGCCGTGGCCGAGCAGGCCCAGCGCGCCGCCGACCAGGCCAACCAGGCCAAGAGCCGCTACATCAGCGCCATCAGCCACGAGCTGCGCACGCCACTCAACAGCATCCTCGGCTATGCGCAGCTGATGGGCGAAGACCATTCGGTGCCGCCGCACCGCCAGCAGGCGGTGGCGGTCATCAAGCGCGGCGGCGAGCATCTGCTGTCGCTCATCGAAGGTACGCTGGCCATCGCGCACATCGAGGCCGGCAAGCTCACGCTGCATGCGCGGCCGATGCGCTTCGCCGACACGATGCGCGAGCTGGCCGACATGTTCGAGCTGCAGGCGGCGGAGAAGGGGCTGCAGTTCCACTTCGATGCTGCAGGCGCGTTGCCCGAGGTGGTGCGCGCGGATGAAAAGCGCGTGTGCCAGATCCTCATTAACCTGCTGGGCAACGCGATCAAGTTCACGGCGGCCGGGCAGGTCACGCTGCGGCTGGCCTATGCGCGCGAGTTCGCGTCGGTGGAGATCGAGGACACGGGACCGGGCATGCCGGCCGAGGACATCGAGCGGATCTTCGAGCCGTTTGCGCGCGGGAATGCAGCGGGCGCATCGGCCGCGCCGGGCGCGGGCCTGGGGCTCACCATCGCCAAGATGCTCACCGACCTGATGGGCGGCGAGATGAAGGTGCAGAGCACGCCGGGCGTGGGCTCGCTGTTCTGCGTGCGCCTGTTCCTGCCGCGCGTGCACGACGCCATGGCCGGCACCGGCCGACCGCTGCCGGTGCAGCGCGCGCGGCGCGGCTACGAAGGCCCGCGCCGCCGCCTGCTGGTGGTCGACAACGAGGAGGCCGACCGCGACCTGCTGGGGCATGTGCTCGCGCCGCTGGGCTTCGAACTGCGCAGCGCGGCCAGCGGGCACGATGCGCTGGACCTCATCGCCGCCGGCTACCGGCCCGACGCGATGTTCGTCGACCTCGCGATGCCCGGCATCGACGGCTGGGAGACGATCCGCCGCGCGCGCAAGCTCGGGCTGACCGAGGCCTCGGTGGCCATCGTCTCGGCCAATGCGTTCGACAAGGGGCTCGACAACGACGTGGGCATTGCGCCCGAAGACTTCTTCGTGAAGCCCGTGCGCCACACCGAACTGCTCGACTGGCTCGAACGCCGGCTCGGGCTGCAATGGACCGACACCGCCGCCGGGCCTGCGCCCGTTGCCGTTGCGCGCCCGCTGCTGCCACCTTCGCTGGAGCGCCTGCGCGCACTCGAGGAAGCGGTGGGGCTGGGCTACTTCCGCGGCATCATGAACCAGCTCGACGCCATCGACGCGGCGCAGCCCGAATGCAGTACATGGACCGAGGCCCAGCGCACGCTGGCCCGCCAGTTCCAGTTCGAAGCCATGAGCCGCGCGCTCGCCGACGCCCTCGAAAGCGCCGCATGACACAGACGCCACCCCCCGCCGTGGAAACATCGCCGCTCGCCAGGACGCTGCGCGAGCAGCAGGGCGCCAACAGCGACCTCGTGCTGATCGTCGACGACGTGCCCGACAACCTCGCGGTGCTGCACGACGCGCTCGACGAATCGGGCTACACCGTGCTCATCGCCACCAACGGCGAACAGGCGCTGCAGCGCGCCGCGCAGGCGCGGCCCGACATCGTGCTGCTCGACGCGATGATGCCGGGCATCGACGGCTTCGAGGTGGCGCGCCGGCTCAAGGCCGATGCGGCCACGGCGCACATTCCCATCGTGTTCATGACCGGGCTCACCGAGACCGAGCACCTCGTGGCCGCGCTGGAAGCCGGGGGCGTCGACTACGTCACCAAGCCCATCAAGCCCAAGGAAGTGCTCGCGCGCATGAACGTGCACCTGCAGAGCGCGCACCGCGCGCGGCAGGACGCGCGGCAGGCCGGGCAGGCGCGCAATGCGCTCGATGCCTTCGGCTACGCGAGCATCACCGTGCGCCTGCCCGAAGGCCGGCTGATCTGGCAGACGGCGCTCGCACGCGACCTGCTGCAGCGCTACTGCGACACGCGCGCGCCCGAGACGCCGCCCGCGGTGCTCGAATGGCTGCGCAGCCACACGCCCGATGCGCGCCAGCGCGGCATCGAGCCGCCGGCGCTGTCCATCGTGCAGGGCGCGAGCAGCCTCACCCTGCGGCTGCACCAGCAGACCAGCAGCGACGACGAAGGCGACGAGTGGATGATCGTCATGCGCGAGGTGTCCGACACCGCCGTGATCGAGGCCATGAGCCTGAGCCTGAAGCTCACGGCGCGCGAGGCCGAGGTGCTGTACTGGGTGGTCAAGGGCAAGACCAACAAGGACATCGGCGAGATCCTCGGCAGCAGCCCGGCCACCGCCAAGAAGCATCTCGAGCGGGTGTACGTGAAGCTCGGCGTCGAGACGCGCACGGCCGCGGCCGGCGTGGCCATCAAGCGCATCCGCGAGTTGCAGCCGCAGTTCGAGCTCTGAGGTTCCATGGCCGACGGTTCCCTGCGCTGTGTCATGGCGCCTCCTTGCAGCGTCCCTAGAATGGCTCGAGGGCCACGGGACACGCGCGATGAAGAACAACAGGCACAACAGGACAACACCCCGACCGCCATGCCGCGGCTGGATGCTCGCTGCTTCCTGCCTGTTCGTGAATCTGGGCACGAGTCCTGGCGCACGGGCCGCCGGCCATTTCGACGTGGACGACGCCAGCACCCTCGACCCGGGCCAATGCCAGTACGAGACCTGGTGGAGCCGCACGGGCACGGAGCCGGTCACGGGGTTCCACCTCGGGCCCGCCTGCCGGGTCGGTCCCGTCGAGCTGGGCCTGAACTTCGACCGCACCTCGGTGCAGGGCGTGCACTCGGTCACCGGCGGGCCGCAGGTCAAATGGAATTTCTACGGACAGGCGGCGGATGCGCCGTTCAGCGCCGCCGTGTCGGCCGGCATCGTGTCGGACCTGCGGCGCGGCGGCCGCATGGGCGGGCAGTTCGTCGTGCCGGTGACGTGGCGCCCGGCCAGCAGCCTGCAGGTGCACGTCAACCTCGGTGCCGACTGGGCGCAGGGCACCGGCCTTCGCACGCCGCGCGGCGGCGCGGGCGTCGAATGGGCGCTGAACGACACCGTGTCGCTCATCGCGGAACGCAACCGCGCGGCGGGCGTCTGGACTTCGCGCATCGGCGGGCGCTTCAGCCTCACGCCGCTGATCAGCGTGGACGTGAGCGCGTCGCGCACCGGGCCGCAGGGCGTGCGCGGCTTCGCGATCGGGCTGAACCACGAATTCACCTGGAAGTGAGCGGCGAGTGCCTGCCGCCGGAGGCGCTGTATCCGATTTCCGCGAATCGCATCGATGAGCCTGGTTGTCGATCGCGTATCCGGCCCTGCGCAATTTTTGATTCCGACTGCAAAAGATTTGGTGACAACCTCCCATGCCTGATCCCGTGACGACATCGCCCGTGCTGGACTTCAAGTTCGCCGCTCCTCCCCTCGATTCCGCGGCTCATCCTTCGGGCAACCCCTTGGGCATGGCGGCGCGCAACCGGACACCCAGGCCCGTGCGCAACCCGAACCTGCGCGGCCTGCAGTGCCTGCGGTGCGATGCGCTCTTCCCCCTCGCGCTGGCGCACGACGGATGTCCCGCGTGCAGGCGCGGAGGCCTTCACGTCGCGCTGCGCGCCAGCTACCTGCCCGGCGGCGCCGAAGCGATGCCCATGCCCTACACCTCCGGCTTCGCGCTGGGCGAAGGGCAGACGCCGCTGCAGGACGTGCCCGAGCTGGCGCAGCAGTTCGACGTGGGGCGGCTGGCCATCAAGGACGAGTCCTGCAACCCCACCGGCTCGCACAAGGACCGCATGACCGCGGTGGGCGTGGCGCAGGCGCTCGATTTCGACGCCCACACGCTGGTGCTGGCCTCGTCGGGCAACGCGGCCGTGTCGGCGGCGCACTATGCATGGGCCGCGGGCCTGGGCTGCGAAGTGGCCACCTACGAAGGCATGCCGGCCACCTATGCGCGGCAGCTCGACGCACTCGGCGCGCGGCGCTATGTGTTCGCCGACAACGCGGGCCGCTGGGCCTTCGTGCGCGAGCGTGCGCAGCACCCCGGCTACTTCGCGCTGACCAACTACCGCCTGCCCGCGCTGGGCAGCGCGCCGCTGGCGATCGAAGGCTACAAGCCGATCGCGCTCGAATGCGTGGCCGATGGCGGGTTGCCGGACCACATCGTGATTCCCACCGCGCGCGGCGACCTGGCCTGGGGCATCTACGCGGGCTTTCGCGACCTGCTGGCCGCGGGGCGCATCGCACGCCTGCCGAGGCTCTGGCTCGTGGAGCCGTTCCCGCGCCTGGCGCGCGTGCTCGCGGGCGGCCCCCTCAACGACAGCTACCCGGGCCACACCGCGCAGTTCTCCACCGCCGGAGCCACCGTCACCTACCTGCAATGGCAGGCCGCCGCCGCGACGGGCGGCGGCGCGGTGGTCGTGGGCGACAACGAAGCGCGCGCCGCGCGGCGGCTGCTCTCGGCCTCCGGCATCAGCGCCGAGCTGTGCGCGGCCGGCGGCCTGGCCGCCCTGCGGCAGCTGCGAGAGAGCAACGCCGTCGCGGCCGACGCGCATGTGGTGCTGATGCTGACCGCCAGCGCGGCCGGCGATCCGAGCTGGCCCGACCGTCCTGTCTAGCCTTCGGCCTGCAGCCGCAGTAGACGGCGAGCGCCTTACTTCGCGTCGCTATAGACCGTGGCGCGCGACACGCCCATGTGCGCCGCGGCAATCTCGGCGCCGCGGCGGACCTCCAGCAGGCCGGCCTTCTTCAGTTCCTGCACCAGCTGCTTGCGGTCGGCGGGCTTCAGTGAGCGCGAGGTGGTCGCGCGCGATGCCGCGAACTCGTCGATGCGCGCATGGATGCGGTCCGAGTGGTTGCCGCCGGTCTCGAGGTGCTCGTGCACATCCTTGTCGTCGATCTTCGTGAACTGCGAGATCGCGCCCTGGAAGCTCTGGAACAGCGTGAGGTCGACGTTGAGGCAGAGCGCGGCCACGTATTCGCCGCTGTCGTCCTTGATGCCGATGGACGTGCTCTTGACCTTGCGCCCGTCGGGAAAGGTGTTGGCGTAGTTCGCGATCACCGCCGGAAACTCCGGGTCGCGGATGCGCGCGAGGCCCAGCTCGGTGACCGGCTGGCCGACCTCGCGGCCGCTCAGGCTGTTCTCGATGGCGTAGATCGCGTTCTTCGGGTTGCTCAGGTCGTGCACCACCACTTCGCAGAAGGGCGCAAAGGTCTGGCCCAGGCCTTCGGCCATGTTGCGCAGCATGTCCAGGAGCTGCTTGTTCGGCTTCTTCTTCATGCCGTGGAATGTATCCAGCTCTGGACGGACAATCCAATTCATACAAAAAGTACAGTGTTGGATGTATTATCCAGTTTTGTACTGGAGCCCGCGAATGACCGCGAGAGAACGCGCACGCTATGTCGATCCCCGCACCGGCAGGCACTACGACCTGTCCGAACGCCGATGGCGCTCCGACGACGGCCACCCGATGATGGTCACGCCGCTGCCCGGCATCGGGCGCGACGACATCGATTCGCGCGTCCGCTCGCTGTGGCGCTATCGCGCGGCGCTGCCCGTGGCGATCGACCAGCCCGCGAGCATGGGCGAAGGCTGCACGCCGCTGGTGCAGAAGCGCTGGGGCGGCTTCGAGCCCTACTTCAAGCTCGAGTGGTTCAACCCGACCTGCAGCTTCAAGGACCGCGGCGCGGCGGTGATGATGTCTTTCCTGCGGCAGATCGGTGTCGATGCGGTGCTGGAAGACAGCTCGGGCAACGGTGGGGCGGCCATCGCCGCGGCCGGCGCGGCGGCGGGCATGCGCGTGAAGGTGCTCGCACCGAGCTACACGCCCGCGCCGAAGGTGGCGCAGATCCGCGCCTTCGGCGCCGAGGTGCAGCTGGTGCCGGGGCCGCGCGAAGAGTCCGAATACGAGGCGGTGCGCCAGTCGGAATCGATCTTCTATGCGAGCCACAACTGGCATCCGTTCTTCCTGCAGGGCACGAAGACGCTGGCCTACGAGCTGTGGGAAGACCTGGGCTTCACCGCGCCCGACAACGTCGTGATTCCGACCGGCGCGGGCAGCAATGTGCTCGGCTGCTGGATCGGCTTCAAGGAACTGCTGGCGGCGGGGCAGATCGCGAAGCTGCCCCGCATCTTCGTGGCGCAGCCGCTGAATTGCTCGCCGATCGATGCGAGCTTCCTGGCGGGGGCCGACACGCTGGTGGAGCGCATCGTGCGGCCGACGATTGCCGAAGGCACGGCGATCAAGCGGCCCGTGCGGCTGCGGGAAATCCTGCAGGCGCTGCGCGAGACGGATGGCAAGACGGTGGCGCTGACCGAAGAGCAGATCGCGGCGGCGGTGCGCCGGCTGGCAGCGAGCGGGCTTTACGCGGAGCCGACGTCCGCCTCGGCCGCGGCGGCCATCGAGGTGCTGGCGCAGCGCGGTGACATCAAGGCCAGCGAGACGACGGTCGCGTTGCTGACCGGCACCGGCCTGAAATCGACGCAGTTCATGACCGAGCTGTTCGGCAGCGCCGTCGCCGTGTAGCCAGCTACCAGGGCCACGCGATGCGTGTGCCCGTACCCGTTTCGTCGGCGCGCGCATGCAGCAGGCGCGCGACGGTCAGGTCCTGCAGCGCGAGGCCGGTCATGTCGAAGACGGTGATGTCGGCAGGGCCCCGCTCGAAGGGCGTCTTGCCGCTCAGCAGGTCGCCCAGTTCGATGCATGCCGTGTCGGGCGCCCATTGGGTTTCGCCGATCTGCTGCGCCTGCGTCCGGTCGTCGACGAACAGCCGCACGCGCGGCAGCAGGCCGTCAGGAAGTTCGCGCTTGCCCCGGGTGTCCGCGCCGACGCAGTTCAGGTGCGTGCCGGGCTGAACGGCTTCGAGATCGAAGAGCGCGCCGCCGCCCGGGGTGGCGGTGATCACGATGTCGCTCCGGGCGACTGCAGCGTTGCGGTCGGTGGCCGGCACGATGTTGCAGCGGCCGGCGAAATGCGCCTCGAACGCCGCATTGCGCTGGCCATTCGCGCTCACATAAAGAACCTCGCGCAGCAAGGGCATCAGCCGCAGCGCGAAGTCGAGCTGGATGCGCGCCTGCACGCCGGTGCCGAAGAGGCACAGCCGCGTGCTGTCGGCGCGTGCGAGCTGCTGCAGGCCGAGCCCGCCTGCCGCGCCGGTGCGCACGGTCGTCACCGTGTTGCCGTCGATGACGCACAGCGGCCGGCCGGTCGCGGGGTCGATCAGCAGGATCGTCGCCTGATGCGGCTCGCCGCCGCGCTGCCGGTTGGCAGGCCAGAAGCCCGCGGCCTTGAAGCCGAGCAGGCCCTGGGCCTGCACGTCGCCGGACTTGATGCCGAACACCCCGCCCGTGCGCAGCGGCTCGCGCACGACCGGAAAGACGCGGCCCTCGCGCTCGCTGTGCAGCACGAAGGCCTCGCGCACGGCCTGCAGCACATCGTCGGGGGAGAGGAGGGTGTCGACCTGGTGCTTGTCGAGCAGCAGGAGCTGGGCATTGGAAGGCGCGATCGCGGATGTCATCTGGAAATATTATCTACTTCCAGACAAAACATCAAACTTCGACGCATTGACCGACTGTCAGCGTCCGGTGTGAACCTTGATCCGGATGGTCGCCACGTCCCATCCCCGGTTCTTGAGCCGCGTCACCAGCATCGGCGACAGCTGGCGCAGCTTGGCGGCCGCGGCGCTGCCCTTGACCAGCAGGCACCAGACGTCGCCCTCCGCCGGTCCGGCCTGGATGGCGCTGCGCATGGCCGGCGGGATCAATCCCTCGACAGCCTTGAGCCGCTCCGCAGCGTCGCGTGCGCGCGCCATCAGGCTGCCCAGGGTGGGCGAGCCTTCCGCTGCGTCCTGCAGCGAGATGGGAGGGGGCGTGCGGCGATACATGGGTAATCCAGGGGTTAGAAACAAGACAGCTAAAATGCCCGGTTTGCCGGCGTTCGCGCCGGAAAAAGGCCGCTTGCTTCAAGCTTGATTTTGAAGCGGGTGCGCCCAACTGCTTTCACCATATCTTAGGGAATCCGGTCGCAGTGCCTGCCGTATCAGGCGCCCGCCCATCTCCACCCAATGGCAACCAACTTCCTGACCCAGATCTTCGGCAGTCGCAACGACCGGCTCCTCAAGCAGTATCGCAAGACGGTGGAACGCATCAATGCGCTCGAACCCGAGTTCGAGAAGCTCAGCGACGATGCGCTGCGCGCCAAGACACAGGAGTTCAAGGACCGCATCGCCAAGGGCGAAACGCTCGACGACCTGCTGCCGGAAGCCTTCGCCACCGTGCGCGAAGGCTCCAAGCGCGTCATGAAGATGCGCCACTTCGACGTCCAGCTGCTCGGCGGCATGGCGCTGCATAACGGCAAGATCTCCGAAATGCGCACCGGTGAAGGCAAGACGCTGACCGCCACGCTGCCGGTGTACCTGAATGCGCTGTCGGGCCAGGGCGTGCACGTGGTCACGGTGAACGACTACCTGGCCAACCGCGACGCGACCTGGATGGGCCGCCTCTACAACTTCCTCGGCCTCTCGGTGGGCATCAACCTGCCGCAGATGCCGCGCGAGGAAAAGCAGGAGGCCTACCGCAGCGACATCACGTACGGCACGAACAACGAATACGGCTTCGACTACCTGCGCGACAACATGGTCTACGAGCCCGGCGACCGGGTCCAGCGCGGGCTGAACTACGCGATCGTCGACGAAGTGGACTCGATCCTGATCGACGAGGCCCGCACACCGCTGATCATCAGCGGCCAGGCCGAAGACCACACCGACCTCTACCTGGCCATCAACAAGGTGGTGCCGTTGCTCACCAAGCAGGAAGGCGAAGCCGATCCGCGCACGGGCGAGGGCGTCACGGTGCCCGGCGACTTCACGGTCGACGAGAAGACGCACCAGGTGTTCCTGACCGAAGACGGCCACGAGAACGCCGAGCGCATCCTGGGCGAACTGAAGCTGATTCCCGAGGGCGCGTCGCTCTACGACCCGGCCAACATCACGCTGATGCATCACCTGAATGCGGCGCTGCGTGCACGCCACCTGTACCACCGCGACCAGCACTACGTGGTGCAGCAGGGCGAGGTGGTCATCGTCGACGAATTCACCGGCCGCCTGATGACGGGCCGCCGCTGGAGCGATGGCCTGCACCAGGCCGTGGAAGCCAAGGAAGGCGTGGAGATCCAGGCCGAGAACCAGACGCTGGCTTCCATTACCTTCCAGAACTACTTCCGCCTATACGGCAAGCTGGCCGGCATGACCGGCACGGCCGACACCGAAGCCTACGAGTTCCAGGAGATCTACGGCCTCGAGACCGTCATCATCCCGCCCAACCGCGTGAGCAAGCGCGAAGACCAGCTCGACCGCGTCTACAAGACGACGCGCGAGAAGTACGAGGCGGCCATCCAGGACATCCGCGAATGCTACGAGCGCGGCCAGCCGGTGCTGGTGGGCACCTCGTCCATCGAAAACTCGGAAATCATCGACGGCCTGCTCACGCAGGTGGGCCTGCCGCACCAGGTGCTGAATGCCAAGCAGCATGCGCGCGAAGCCGACATCGTGGCGCAGGCCGGCCGCACGAAGATGATCACCATCGCGACCAACATGGCCGGCCGCGGCACCGACATCGTGCTGGGCGGCAACATCGAGAAGATGATCGAGGCCATCGAGGCCGACGAAGGCCGCGATGAAGCCACCAAGCAGGCCGACATCGCGCACGTGCGTGCCGAGTGGACCAAGGACCACGAGTTCGTCAAGTCGCTCGGTGGCCTGCGCATCATCGCGACCGAACGCCATGAATCGCGCCGCATCGACAACCAGCTGCGCGGCCGTTCGGGCCGCCAGGGTGACCCGGGCTCCTCGCGCTTCTATCTGAGCCTGGACGATCCGCTGATGCGCATCTTCGCGGGCGACCGCGTGAAGGCGATCATGAACCGCCTGAAGATGCCCGACGGCGAAGCCATCGAGGCCGGCATCGTCACGCGCAGCATCGAGAGCGCGCAGCGCAAGGTCGAGGCGCGCAACTTCGACATCCGCAAGCAGCTGCTCGAATACGACGACGTGTCGAACGACCAGCGCAAGGTGATCTACCAGCAGCGCAACGACATCCTCGACGCGGGCGACCTCACGGCGCAGATCGCGGCGCTGCGTGAAGGCTGCTTCACCGACCTCGTGCGCCAGTACGTGCCCAGCGAATCGGTCGAAGAGCAGTGGGACCTGGACGGGCTCGAGAAGAGCCTGTTCAACGAGTGGGGCATCGACATGCCGCTCAAGAAGGAAGTCGAAGCCTCGGACGCCATCGCCGACGAGGACATCGTCGAGAAGGTGCTCAAGAATGCCAACGAAACCTTCGACGCCAAGGTCGCATTGATCGGCCAGGAGAACTTCACCCAGTTCGAGCGCATGGTGCTGTTGCAGAGCATCGACACCCACTGGCGCGAACACCTGGCCTCGCTCGACTACCTGCGCCAGGGCATCCACCTGCGCGGCTATGCGCAGAAGCAGCCCAAGCAGGAGTACAAGCGCGAAGCCTTCGAGCTCTTCGGCCAGCTGCTCGACTCGGTGAAGAACGAAGTCACGCGCCAGCTGATGACGGTGCGCGTGCAGTCGGGCGAGCAGCTCGAGGAAGCCGCGGAAGCGATGGAAAGCCGCGGCGAGAACGTCTCGAACATCACCTACTCGGCACCGACCGAGACGGGCGAGGTCGAGGTCCGCGTCGACGAGGAAAACCAGCGCCGCATCGCGGCTGCCGGCCTGGGCGCGCTCAGCGCGGAGGCCGCGGCTTTCGCGCGCGTCGGCCGCAACGATCCGTGCCCCTGCGGCAGTGGCAAGAAGTACAAGCAGTGCCACGGCAAGCTCAGCTGACCCCGCAACCCATTCGTTAGAGAAATCGCCATGCCAGTGAATCTGTCCGCCCCCGATCCTGCCGCCTTGTTCGCGGTGCCCGGCGTCCGCATCGGCGTGGCCGAAGCGGGCGTGCGAAAAGCCAACCGCAAGGACCTGACGGTCGTGCTGATCGACGAGGGCTCGGCGGTCGGCGGGGTGTTCACCCAGAACCGTTTCTGCGCCGCGCCGGTGCAGGTCTGCCGCGACCATCTGGCCGCGAACTACGGCATCCGCGCGATGGTGATCAACACCGGCAATGCGAACGCCGGCACGGGCGAAGACGGCCTGATGCGCACGCGCTCCACCTGCATTGCGCTCGCGCGCAAGCTGGAAATCGCGCCTGAGCAGATCCTGCCGTTTTCCACCGGCGTGATCATGGAGCCGCTGCCCGTCGACCGCATCGAGGCGGGCCTGCCTGCTGCACTGGCCGATGCCGATGCGAACCACTGGGCGCGCGCGGCCGAGGGTATCATGACCACCGACACGATCCCCAAGGCCTTCAGCCAGCGGGTGCAGATCGGCGATGCCACGGCCACCATCACCGGCATCAGCAAGGGCGCCGGCATGATCCGTCCGAATATGGCGACCATGCTGGGCTTCATGGCGACCGACGCGAAGATCGATCCCTCGCTGATCCAGCCGTTGGCCAGGCTGTTGGCCGACGCCTCGTTCAACCGCGTGACCATCGACGGCGACACCTCGACCAACGACTCGTTCGTGGTCATCGCCACGCAGAAGGCGGCGCACGCCCCCATCACCTCGCTCGACTCGGCCGATGGCCATGCGCTGGTGGCCGCGATGCAGAACGTGGCGCGCCAGCTGGCGCAAGCCATCGTGCGCGACGGCGAAGGCGCGACCAAGTTCATCACCATCCAGGTCGATGGCGGCAAGGACGCTGCCGAGTGCAGGCAGGTGGCGTACGCCGTGGCGCATTCGCCGCTGGTCAAGACGGCCTTCTATGCCAGCGACCCGAACCTGGGCCGCATCCTCGCGGCCGTCGGCTATGCGGGCATCGCCGACCTCGACCAGACCGGCATCGACCTGTTCCTCGACGACGTGCACGTGGCGGTCAAGGGCGGGCGCAACCCGTCGTACCGTGAGGAAGACGGCCAGCGAGTGATGAAGCAGAGCGAGATCACGGTGCGTATCGGCCTGGGCCGCGGCAATGCCAGCGAAACCGTGTGGACCTGCGACTTCAGCCACGAATACGTGACGATCAACGCCGATTACCGGTCATGAACGAGCAGTTCCAGAAGCTGCTCGAGCGCGCCGAACAGCTGATCGGCCGCATCGAGTCGATCCTGCCGCAGCCGCTGTCGGCCCCCGCCGACTGGAACGCGTCGATCGCCTGGCGTTACCGCCGCCGCAGCTCGGGCCATGGCGTGCTCGAGCCCGTGAAGCACGTGGCCGCGATGGCGCTCGACAGCCTGAAGGAAATCGACGTCCAGAAGGAAAAGATCGAGCGCAACACGCGCCAGTTCGTCGAAGGCAAGCCGGCCAACAACGTGCTGCTGACAGGCGCGCGTGGCACGGGCAAGTCGTCGCTGATCCGCGCCTGCCTGCAGGCCTACGCGCCGCAGGGCCTGCGGTTGATCGAGGTCGACAAGGCCGAGCTGACCGATCTGCCCGACATCGTCGAGGTGGTCTCGCAGCGGCCCGAGAAGTTCATCGTGTTCAGCGACGACCTGAGCTTCGACGAGGGCGAGCCGGGATACAAGGCGCTGAAGTCGATCCTCGACGGCTCGATTGCGGCGTCGACGCCCAACGTGCTGATCTACGCGACCAGCAACCGGCGCCACCTGCTGCCCGAGTACATGAAGGACAACCTCTCGTACACCCACACCGAGGATGGCGAGGTGCATCCAGGTGAAGTGATCGAGGAAAAGATCTCCCTGTCGGAGCGCTTCGGCCTCTGGGTGAGTTTCTATCCCTTCAGCCAGAACGAGTACCTGGCGATCGTCGCGCAGTGGCTCTCGTCGTTCGACGTGGACAAGGCTGCGATCGAGGCCGCGCGGCCCGAGGCGCTGGTCTGGGCGCTGGAGCGCGGCTCGCGCAGCGGCCGCGTGGCCTACCAGTTCGCGCGCGACTACGCAGGCCGGAGCAACGCGTGACCGAAGCGCGCAAGCACACCGAGGTCGCGGTCGGCGTGCTGATCCGCCTGTCCGACGACGCACTGCTGCTCTCGACCCGGCCCGAAGGCAAGGCCTATCCGGGCTACTGGGAGTTTCCCGGCGGCAAGATCGAGGCGGGCGAGACGGTCGAACAGGCATTGCGGCGCGAGCTGCATGAAGAACTCGGCATCACCATCGACGGCGCCGAAGTCTGGAAGGTCACGGAGCACGACTACCCGCATGCGCTGGTGCGCCTGCACTGGTGCAAGGTCACGGCCTGGAGCGGCGAGTTCGAGATGCGCGAGGGCCAGCAGATGGCCTGGCAACAGCTGCCGCTGGAGGTGGCGCCGGTGCTGCCGGGTGCCTTCCCGGTGCTGCAGTGGCTGTGCGAAGAGCGTGGCCTGCCGTTCGTGGCGCCGCCGGTTGTCGCGCCGGCTTCCTGATTGATGCACCCCAAGTACCGTCCGGACATCGACGGGCTGCGCGCGATCGCGGTGGGCTCCGTGCTGGTCTATCACGCCTTCCCGAAGGCGCTGATGGGCGGTTTCGTCGGGGTCGACATCTTCTTCGTGATCTCGGGTTTCCTGATCACGACCATCATTCTCCAGAGCCTCGCGGCGGGCGACTTCACGTACCGCGACTTCTACGAGCGGCGCATCCGGCGGATCTTTCCGGCACTGATCGTGGTGCTGCTGGCGACGCTGCTTGCCGGCTGGTACCTGCTGCTGTCAGACGAGTTCGCCGAGTTGGGCAAGCAGACCGTGGGCGGCACGGCGTTCGTCGCCAACCTGGTGTTCTGGGGTGAAGCGGGCTATTTCGACACGGCCGCTGAAACCAAGCCGCTGCTGCACCTGTGGTCGCTGGGCATCGAGGAGCAGTTCTACATCTTCTGGCCGCTGCTGCTCGGGTTCGCATGGCGCAAGCGCTGGCCGATCGTGCGCATGGTGCTGGCGGTGGCGGCGGTCTCGTTCGTGGTGAACGTGGCGACGGTGCATCCGCTGCCGGCGGCGTCGTTCTACTCGCCGGCCTCCCGTTTCTGGGAGCTGATGGTCGGCGGCATCCTGGCCTGCATGCGGCTGAAGCCGCCGGCGCCGAGCGCATGGCGCAGCCATGTGCAGTCGGTGCTGGGCGTCGGGTTGATCGTGCTCGGCCTGGTGATGATCCGCAGCAACAAGGCGTTCCCGGGCTGGTGGGCGCTGTTGCCCACGCTGGGCGCGGTGAGCTGCATCGCCGCGGGGCCGGCCGGGGTGCTGAACAGGTACCTGCTGTCGAACCGGGTGATGGTGTGGGTCGGGCTCATCAGCTACCCGCTGTACCTGTGGCACTGGCCGCTGCTGGCGTTCGTGCGCATCGTGGAAGCCGATCCGCTGCATCCGGTGCCGGCCTACCGCGCTGCCGCGATGGTGGCGAGCGTGCTGCTCGCGTGGGCCACGTACCGCTTCGTGGAGCGCTTCGCGAGGAATCGCCCGGGGGCAGGCACGTTGAAGGCGCTGGGCGCCGGCATGGTGCTGGTGGCCGTGGCGGGCGCCGCGATCTTCCTGGGCGTGCCCGAGCCGCGCAACAGCAGCCCCAAGCTGCAGACGGTGGCCAACGCCACGCTGGACGCCGATTACTACGGGGGCTTCAAGCTCGACCAGATCGGCGAGCAACTGATCTACAAGGTCGGTGGCGGGCCCAAGCGGGTGCTGTTCCTGGGCGACAGCCACGTGCAGCAGTACGCGCCGCGCGTGATGGAGCTCGCACGCACGCTGGCGATGGAAGGCAAGTCGGCCTGGTTCGCGACCCAGGGCGCCTGCCCCGCGGTGCCCGGCGTGTACGCGGACAAGAACATCGGCTGCGCCGAGCGGCGCGACGCGATGCTGGCCTATGCGCTGGGCCCCGAGGTCGACTCGGTGGTGATCGGCGGCTGCTGGAACTGCTACTTCGTCGGCCAGGGCGCCACCGACTACTACTTCCGCGACAGCAGCAACAAGATCCACTCGTTCCAGAACGGCGACGGCATCGAGCGTTCGCTGGCTTCGATGGAGTTCACGCTGCGCGAGCTGGCGCGCCACAAGAAGGTCTACCTGCTGCTCGACAACCCTGCCGGCACCGAGTTTTCGCCGAAGCGCCTGATCGAGGGCAGCCGCCTGACGCACATGGAGGTCATGACCTCGACGCCGACGGCGCCGCTGCCGGCCGACCAGAAGCAGCTCAATGACCGGCTGCGCGCGATCGCGGCCGCGAGCGGGGCCGAAGCCATCGACGCGATGGCGGTGCTGTGCAAGGACGACCAGTGCCTGCGCACGATGCCCGACGGTTCGCCCGCCTACAAGGACGCCGACCACCTGCGCCCGCGCTACACCCGGGAAGAGGCGAGCTACTTCGACCGCACGGTGCGCACCGCGCCTGCCGCACAGCAGCCGTCGCGCTGAGCGGGCTCTCGCCAACCATGCATCCCAAGTACCGCCCCGACATCGACGGCCTGCGTGCCATCGCGGTGGGCTCGGTGCTGGCGTACCACGCCTTTCCGAGCCTGCTGCCGGGCGGCTTCATCGGGGTCGACATCTTTTTCGTGATCTCGGGCTTCCTGATCACGACCATTCTTTTGCAGAGCCTGGCTGCGGGCGATTTCAGCTACGGCGATTTCTATGCACGGCGCATCCGGCGCATCTTTCCGGCGCTGGTGCTCGTGCTGCTCGCGACGCTGGCTTTCGGCTGGTACGTGCTGCTGCCGGGCGAGTTCTCGCAGCTCGGCAAGCAGACCACCGGCGGGGCTGCCTTCTTCGCCAACCTCGTCTTCCTGGGCGAGGCGGGCTACTTCGACGCCACGGCGGAGACCAAGCCGCTGTTGCACCTGTGGTCGCTGGGCATCGAGGAGCAGTTCTATATCTTCTGGCCCTTGCTGCTGGGGCTGGCCTGGCGCAGGCGCTGGCCGATGCTGCGCGTGACGCTGGCGGTGGCGGTGATCTCGTTCCTGGTCAACGTGCTGACCGTGCAGCCGCACCGCGCGGCGGCGTTCTATTCGCCGCTGTCGCGTGCGTGGGAGCTGATGGCCGGCGGCCTGCTGGCGGCGATGCGGCTGAAGGCCGCCAGCAATGGTTCGGCGCAGCAGCGTCCGTGGACGAAGCATGTGCAGTCCGTCGTCGGCATGGGCCTGATCGTGCTCGGCCTCTTCATGACGCGCAGCACCAAGGCGTTTCCGGGCTGGTGGGCGCTGCTGCCGGTGCTGGGCGCCGTGAGCTGCATCGCCGCCGGCCCCAACGGCGTGCTCAACCGGTATCTGCTGTCGAACCGCGTCATGGTGTGGATCGGGCTGATCAGCTATCCGCTGTACCTCTGGCACTGGCCGCTGCTTTCGTATGCGCGCATCGTGGCGGGCGGGGAGCCGCCGCTGCAGGTGCGCATCGTGCTGGTGGCGGCTGCGGTGGTGCTGGCCTGGGCCACTTATCGTTTCCTGGAGCGCTTCGTCAAGCTTCATCTCTCGCAAGGCATGCTGCGCGGACTGGCGGGCAGCGGCGCGGCGCTGGCGCTGGCCGGCGCGCTGGTCTTCCTGGGTACGCCTCCTCCGCGCAACGACAGCCAGGCCCTGCAGGCGGTGGCCGACGCAACGCGCGAAGACAACTACTACGGCGGCTTCGAGGAGACCGCGCTGGGCGGGCAGTTCGTCTACCGCACCGGCAGCGGCAGGCACAACGTGCTGCTGATCGGCGACAGCCACGTCGAGCAATACGCACCGCGCGCGCTCGAGCTGGTGCGCACGCAGCCCGGCAAGGCCCGCACGGTGTACTTTGCGACCAAGGGCTCGTGCCCGCCCGTGCCCGGCCTGTTCAGCAGCGCCGACACGGGGTGCGAGGAACGGCGCCAGGCCGTGCTCGACCTGGCGCTCAAGCCGGACATCGATTCGGTGGTGATCGGGGGCTGCTGGAGCTGCTACTTCACTGGCGCGGGGCCCACGGTGAACTACTTCCTGGACGACAGGAAGGCCGTGCACCCGTTCCTCAACGGGGACGGCATCGAGCTGTCGCTGAAGTCGCTGGGCGAGGTGCTGAAGCGCCTGTCGGCGCACAAGACGGTCTACCTCGTGCTCGGCAATCCGGTCGGGATGGATTTCGATCCGCTCAAGCAGATCCAGGGCAGCCGACTCGGGGGCATGACGGCCGCCGGCGGACAGCTCAAGGCCCCGATGCCGCAAGACCAGGCCGTGCTCAATGCGCGGCTGAAGCAGGTGGCCGAGGCCAACGGCGCGCGGGTCATCGAGCCTTTTGCGAGCCTGTGCGCCGACGGCCAGTGCATTCGCAGCATGCCCGATGACGGTTCGCCGGCCTACAAGGACATCGGCCACCTCCGGCCCAGGTACGCACGCAGCTTCGCGACCTACATCGACCCTGCATTGCTCGACGAGGACGCCGGCGGCAAGTAGCCCTGCGGCCGCCTACTGGATCTTCGGGTCGCCGAAAGGCTCGTCGTCCGGCGGCGCTTCGGCCGGCATGCGGAATTCTTCGCTGGCCCAGGCGCCCAGGTCGACGCCCTTGCAGCGTGCGCTGCAGAAGGGCCTGTAGGCGTTGCTCGGCGCGTATATGCTGTCGCCGCCGCACGTGGGGCAGCGGACGATCCGCTCGCCCTTGCTGTTCAACCGCGTTGTCATGCGCAGAGGGTCAGCTCGAAGGGCGCGTCGTCCGAGCTTTGGTGAAGGCGATCGTCCGCGTCGTGGCGCATCAGGCGCACCGAGACCATGAGGCGGTTGCCGCTGATTTCAGGGATCAGGCCCAGCTTGGGATCGATGCGCAGGCGCAGCAGCTGGAAGCTGCGGCCCTGCGGCAGGTTCTGCTGGAACTGGCCGTTGCTGGCGATCACCTTGTAGGGCACGTCGGCATCGCGCAGCAGCTTGAGTAGCAGGTAGATCGACGAGGCCAGGGGCGAGAGCGTGTTCGACCAGCGTTCGAGATCGGCGCGGCGGCTGGCGGCGGGGCGGTGCTGCCAGGCGTAGTAGGCGGGCAGGTCGAACTCGCAGGTGCCGCCCGGAATGCCGGCGCGGCTGCGAATGCTCATGAGCCACTCGTTCTCCGTCAGCGCCTGGCCGGCCTTGCCGGCCACGCTGTTGAGGGCGGTGAAGTTGCCTTCGAGCTGGCCGACGACCTGGTCGAGCACGGCCTCGGCGATGGCCGGATTGCCCCGATAGCTGTTGAAGACGTTCTTGTGCTTGTCGAGGTCGCGCAGCACGTCGGCCTTGAGGTCGGCGCGCGCGGCGACGTCCATGATCTCGAAGATCGTGACCAGGGCGTAGTGATGGGACAGCGGCGATTCAGCGGGCACCAGTTCGCCGAGGCGGCGAAACAGGTGCTCCAGCCGCAGATACGTGCGGATGCGCTCGTTGAAGGGGTACTCGTAGAGGATCACGCGTTTCGTTTTTTCACGTCGGGTTCGGGCTCATTGCGATCTGGCCGCCGGTGCGGGCAACACCTCGCGCACAGCCTCCAGCATACGCTGGCCGAAAAGAATGTAACCCCGGGTCGAAACGTGGGTCTCGTTGGCGGGGAAAAGATCCTTCACCTTGAATCGGTTCTGCTCGGCCAGCGCAAACAGGTCCGGCCCGATATTTTGCGGGTTGAATGCGGCGCGGAATGCATCGGCATGGTTTTGTTGCAAATACACGGTGGTCTTGTTGGGCACGACCATCCACACCACCTTGTAGGGGGCGGCCGTGCGCTCGAAGCGCTTCATGAATTGCGCGGACTCGGCCGTCAGAGCCTCGTTGACGCGGTCTTCGGCGGTCATCAGCAGCTTGTTGCAAGCGCGGTGGCTGAACTGCTTGCAGCCATCGGGCACCACGCGCGCGTCGATCAGCGGACCCCAGCGCTCGGGCGTGTTGGTCCAGCTGTCGGAGGCCAGGATCTCCTTGGTGTTGTGGTACGTGAACCAGCCGCTGAGCAGCTGGGCGTCCCAGTTGAGCTGGAAGCCGGGCGCGGGCCTGGCCGGGTTCTCGAACGGCGGCGGCGTCGGCTTGAAGGCGTGCTTCATCGTCTTGCAGCTCTCGGACTTCTCGATGCGGTCCTGCAGCAGGCGCTCGATGCTCTCGACGATCACGACCTTGCCCTTGAAGCCCGACTTCTCGAGCCAGCTCGGGAAGTCGTCGCACAGCGTGCCGCCGAGATTGTCCCAATGGGTGGTCGTCATCTTGTAGCCTGCGCCCACGAGGGACGCCTGCCAGGCGTAGCGCACGGAGAAGCTGTCGCCGATCACCAGGATGTCGGATTCGTTGATTGGCCAGGTCTTGACGTCGGCATCGGGAATCGGCGGCGGTGGCACCTGCCAGCCGAACTCGCGCTCCGAGATGCGCCCGATGCGGGTCAGGTCGCCGTAGGGAACGGGGGTGAAGAGGCTGGCGACCAGCAGCGCGCAGCACACCAGGTAGCCCGCGGCGAAGATGCGAAGCCAGGTCCTGGCCGATTTCGTGTCTTCCATGTCAGAACTGGAAATAGAGGAAGGGGCTGTAGCTGCCGAACTTCGACACGCACAGGCCAAAAAGATAGACGCAACCCAGGCCCGTGACCCAGGTGGCCAGGCGCTGCAGGCGGGGGCGTCCGGCCAGGCCCGCGACGTTGGGAATCCAGCGGTCGAGCGTGATGGTGGGCGGCAGCGCCAGGCAGATCACCAAGCCGGCGAAGACGGTCTGGAAGAACTCGGGCTTGCGGAACGGCACGCGGAATTCGCTGAAGGCCGACACGGGCGCGCCGTGCAGGCCCAGCATGCCCTTGTAGATCTCGACCGCGGCCGTCATGCTGTCGGCCCGGAACACCACCCAGGCGATCATCACGCACAGGAAGGTGATGAACCAGCCGATCACGCGGCCGTACCAAGTGGTCTTGGTGTTGCCGCGGCGCACCTTGGCGTTCCAGAAGTGGTTGACCATCAGGTACGCGCCGTGCAGCGCGCCCCAGATGACGAAGGTCCAGGCCGCGCCGTGCCACAGGCCGCCCAGCAGCATCGTGAGAAAGAGATTGATGTAGCGCCGCGCCGGGCCCTTGCGGTTGCCGCCGAGCGGCACGTAGAGGTAGTCGCGCAGGAAAGTCGACAGCGAGATGTGCCAGCGCCGCCAGAACTCGATCATGTTGGTCGACTTGTAGGGCGACCTGAAATTGAGCGGCAGCTGCACGCCCACGCACAGCGACAGGCCCACCGCCATGTCGGAGTAGCCCGAGAAGTCGAAATAGATCTGCAGCGTGTAGGCCAGAACACCGAACCAGGCCGTGTACAGCGAGGGCATCACGCCTTCGTGCACGCCCTTGAACATCATGTCGGCGTACTGTCCCAGCGGGTCGGCGATCAGCATCTTCTTGGCCAGGCCGAAGACGAAGATGCCCAGTCCGAGCGCCACGTTGTTCGCGTTGAACCGGTAGGTGGCCGGATTGTTGAACTGCGGCATCATCTGCGCGTGATGCAGCACCGGGCCCGCGATCAGGTGCGGGAAGTAGGTCACGAACAGCGCGTAGTGGACGAAGCTGCGCTCATGCACCTTGCCCTGCCAGCAGTCGACCAGGAAGGCGATCTGCGTGAAGGTGTAGAACGAAATGCCGATCGGCAGCACGATGTGCACCAGGTCGATCTGCGAGAAGCCCGCGGCCGCCAGCCCGGCATCGACGTTTTCCAGGAAGAAGTTGGCGTACTTGAAGACGGCCAGCACACCGAGGTTGACCACCAGCGCGATGATCAGCAAGGCCTTGCGATGCTTGTCCTCGCGGCCCGGAGAAGGCGTCAGCCGCAGTCCGAACCAGTAGTTGATGCAGATCGATCCCAGCAGGAGGGGCAGTGCCTTGACGCTCCACCACCCGTAGAAGAACAGTGACGCCAGTGCCAGGAAACCCGCCGCCGACCGGGGGCTGCGCGTACCGATCAGGAAGAAGCCGATCAGGACCAGCGGGAAGAAAACGAAGATGAAGGGATACGAATTGAAAAGCATCGTGAGGGGCGCTGAGGCGTGCGCCGTTTGACGTGGTCGTCGTGTAGCCGTCGCGGCGTCAACCCCAAATTATCGCGTGCCTGCCCGGATCCACCGTTCCCAGAGACCCTGAACCTGCTGGCCGAGTTCCTCCAGCGTCAGGGACTCGTTGAAAATGACCGCATCGGCGGCGGCCCGGCGCGCCGGGCGCGTGGCCTGCTGGGCAATCACCGCCTTGACCGCTTCGGGGGCCCAGCCCGAGCGCGCGACGACGCGTTTCAGCTGCGTTTCCTCGGTGGCGTCGACCACCAGCACCCGGTCGACGAGGGTGCGCCAGCGGCCGGATTCGACGAGCAGGGGAACATCGAACACGACGACAGCGTCCTCGCCGGCCGCCGCGGCCAGGCGCTGGGTTTCGGCGCCGATCAAGGGGTGGAGGATGGATTCGAGGCGGGCCTTGGCACCTGCATCCGCGAACACGATCTGCCGCATGGCGGCCCTGTCCAGGCCCCCATCGGAGGCGATGATTTCGGCGCCGAAAGCGGCTTCGAGGGCCGGCATGGCGATGCCGCCCGGGAGCGCGATGGCCCGCGCGATGGCGTCGGTGTCCACCAGCACCGCCCCCTGGGCCACCAACAGCCCCGCGACGGTACTCTTGCCGCTGCCGATGCCGCCCGTCAGGCCGATGCGCCGCACCATGCGGTGTGTCAATGGATCAGTGCGCCGAGGGGAAAGGCGAACGGAATCCATTGCCTCACGATTTCGGGGCCCGCCACGAGGCAGACGAGGCCCGCGCCGGCCAGGAAGGGGCCGAAGGCGATGGGAATGTCCTTGTGCGCCAGTTTGCCGGCGACGCGCAGCGTCACGCCGATCACCGCGCCCACCAGCGAAGAGACGAGGATGATCGCGATGAGATAGTCGGCGCCGAGCCAGGCGCCCAGCGCGGCAAGCAATTTGAAGTCTCCATAGCCCATGCCTTCCTTGCCCGTGACCAGGCGAAAGCCATGGTACACAAGCCAGAGGCTCAGGTAGCCGAACACGGCACCCCAGACGGCAGAGTTCAGCGGCACGCCGGTCCAGCCCATGGCCGCACCGACCAGGCCGAGCCAGAGCAGGGGGTAGTTGAGCGAGTCGGGCAGGAACTGGGTGTCGAAATCGATCAGGAACTGACAGATCAGCAGGGCGCCGAATGCGGCCCAGAGCACCCCGGCCGGCGTGATGCCGAAACGCCAGGCGCAGAGCGCGAACAGCGCGCCCGTGACCAGCTCGACCAGCGGGTAGCGAGGACTGATCGAAGTCTTGCAAGACGCGCAACGCCCGCGCAGCACCAGATAGCTCAGCACGGGAATGTTCTCGTACCAGCGGATCTTGTGCCCGCAGTTTCCGCAGCGCGATGCGGGGCGCGTGAGGTCGAAAGGGGGCTGCGCTTCGAGGACCGCGGCGGCCTTGTCGGCCGCCGCTTCCAGCCCCGCGGGAGGCGACACTTTCGGACCGAAGGCCAGCGACCACAGCGAGGGCGCATCCTTCGACGGCATGAGGTTGGCAACGGCATCGGCGAGCCAGTCGCGATACATCATCACCGGCGTGCGGTAGATGACGACGTTCATGAAACTGCCGATCAATAGCCCCAGCACACCGGCGAACGCGGTGTCGAACTCCCTCGAAACGAGCATCAGACGACCTGGCCGAGCTTGAAGATGGGCAGGTACATCGACACCACGATGCCGCCGATGATGGTGCCGAGGAACACGATGATGATGGGCTCCATCAGGCTCGAGAGGCCCGCGACCATGTCGTCCACTTCGGATTCGTAGAAGTCGGCGGCCTTGCCCAGCATGTGGTCGATGGAGCCCGACTCTTCGCCGATGGCGGTCATCTGGATCACCATGGAGGGGAACAGATTGGCGTTGGTCATGGCCGAGGTGAGGCTGGTGCCTGTGGAAACCTCCTGCTGGATTTTCGCCGTGGCGTCGCCATAGACGCTGTTGCCCGAGGCGCCGCCCACCGAGTCGAGGGCTTCGACGAGGGGGACGCCTGCCGCGAACATGGTGGCCAGCGTGCGGGTCCAGCGTGCCACGCAGGATTTCTCGATCAAGGTACCGAAGATTGGAATGCGCAGCAGCAGGCGGTCCATGACCTTCTGCACGCGCTCGTTGCGCTTCCACGCCTGCATGAAGAAGTAGAGGCCGCCGCCGATGCCGCCGAAGATCAGCCACCAGTACGAGACGAAGAATTCGCTCATGGCCATCACGAACAGCGTTGGCGCAGGAAGGTCGGCTCCGAACGAAGTGAACACCTGCTTGAACGCAGGAATCACGAAGATCATGATGATCGCGACCACCACGAAGGCCACGACCACCACCGAGGTCGGGTACATCAACGCCGACTTGATCTTGGATTTGATCGCCTCGGTCTTCTCCATGTACGTGGCAAGGCGGTCCAGCAGGTCTTCCAGAATACCGGCCGCTTCGCCGGCCTCCACCAGGTTGCAGTAGAGATTGTCGAAATACTTCGGGAACTTGCGGAAGGCGGCCGACAGCGAGGTGCCGGTTTCCACGTCGCTGCGGATGTCGTTGAGGAGCTTGGCCACGCTCGCGTTCGCATTGCCGCGCCCGACGATGTCGAAGGACTGCATCAAGGGCACGCCGGCCTTCATCATGGTCGCCAGCTGGCGCGTGAAGATGGCGATGTCCTTGGGCTTGATCGCCTTGCCGGAGCGCATGCGGCGCTTCTTGATCTTGGAGGCGAGCACGCCCTGGCGGCGCAGTGCGGCCTGTACCTGGTTTTCGCCGGCGGCCCGAAGTTCGCCGCGCACCGCCTTGCCGTTGCGGTCCTTGCCTTCCCATTCGAAGACAAATTCCTTGTGCGTGGGCTGGGAGCGGGTGGATGCCACTGTTGCCATTCGATCTCCGGTTCTCAGTGTGTGTTCGTTATTCGTTGGTGCAGGCCACCACTTCTTCCAGCGAAGTGAGACCTTGCATGACTTTTCGCAGACCCGACTGGCGCAGCGAACGCACGCCTTCTTTTTCGGACTGCTGAGCGATGTCGAGCGCGCTACCGTCGCGCAGGATGATTTCCTGGATGGCTTCCGAGATCGGCATCACCTGGTAGATGCCCACGCGGCCCTTGTAGCCGCCGTTGCAGGCGGAGCAGCCGACGGGGCGGTAGGGCTTCCAGGTGCCGTCCAGATCTTCTTCCCTGAACCCTGCGTCGAGCAGCGTTTCGCGCGGAACGTCGGCCGGCATGCGGCAGAGGGTGCACAGCCGCCGGGTCAGGCGCTGTGCGGTGATCAGGATCACGCTCGATGCGATGTTGAACGGCGCGATACCCATGTTGCGCATCCGCGTGAGCGTCGTCGGCGCGTCGTTGGTGTGCAGCGTGGAGAGCACCAGGTGGCCCGTTTGCGCCGCCTTGATCGAGATGTCGGCGGTTTCGAGGTCGCGAATTTCGCCGACCATGATGATGTCCGGATCCTGCCGCAGGAAGGCGCGCAGCGCGGCCGCGAAGGTCAGGCCCGCCCGTTCGTTGACGTTGACCTGGTTGACCCCGGGCAGGTTGATTTCCGACGGATCTTCCGCCGTCGCGATGTTGACGCCCGGCTGGTTCAGCAGGTTCAGGCAGGTGTAGAGCGACACCGTCTTGCCGGAGCCCGTGGGGCCGGTCACCAGGACCATGCCGTAGGGCCGGCCGATGGCGTGAAGGAGCCGTGCCTTTTCGTCTGCGTCGTAGCCCAGAGCGTCGATGCCCAGGCGCGCGCTGCTGGGGTCAAGGACACGAATGACGATCTTCTCGCCGAACAGCGTGGGCAAGGTGCTCACGCGGAAGTCGATGACGCGATCGGGCCCGATCTTGAGCTTCATGCGGCCGTCCTGCGGCACGCGCTTTTCCGAGATGTCGAGCCGAGAGATGACCTTGATGCGCGAGGCCAGCTTGTCCTTGATGACGGTGGGCGGGCTGGCGATTTCGCGCAGCTCGCCGTCGATCCGGAACCGCACGCGGTACTGGTGCTCGTAGGGCTCGAAATGGATGTCCGATGCGCGCATGCCGATCGCGTCGAGCAGCATCTTGTGGAGAAAACGCACGACCGGTGCGTCTTCGACTTCGGCGACCGCCTGCTCGTTGCTGTCGCCCGAGGTGTCGGCCGTGACGTCATCGAACTCGAACTCGCTGCCGACGATGTTGTTGATCGTTTCCGCTGCACTGACGGCGGCGGCTTCGATCATTCGCGACAGCTTGTCGTATTCCGCGATGACCCAGTCGACGCCCATCTGGGAAGCGAACTTGATCTTCTCTGCCGCCTGTTGGTCCGAGGGGTCGGCTGTTGCAACAATCAGACGGTTGTTGCGCTTGCTGAGGACGACGATGCGGTACGCGTGGCACAGCTTCGGGTCGAGCAGGTCCTTGGGCAGGCGCTGGGGATCGATTGCGTCGAGGTCGAGCAGCGGGGCGCCGAAGGCGGTGGAAAGGGTGTGGGCGAGATCGGCGGCCGAGACGGCGCCAGAGCCGGTCAGCTCCGCGATGAAGCTGGTGCGGCCGCTCAGGGACTTCTGGTAGATGTCCTCGGCCGCCCTGGCAGGAAGCTTGCCTGCCGACACCAGGGCGCGAGCAAGCCCGGGGAGGGCAATCTGCGAGGTTTCTTTAACTGGAAGTTCGGCTGCGGCCATTCAACGAATGAAAAAGATGTGAAAAAATGCTTCACGATCATCGCTGAACAGGCCTTTGCTGTAAATCGCTACACAGCAACAGGCATGGCCATTTATTTATGCCAGCCAATGGCTGGTCGGGGTGAGAGGATTCGAACCTCCGGCCTCTACGTCCCGAACGTAGCGCTCTACCAGGCTAAGCTACACCCCGATGGTTGCAAGAAAAAAGAAATCGTCCTAGATGCCAACTCAGGTGAGGTGTTCAGGCACGTCGCTCAAGCAACTGAGCCGCCAATTGTAGCAAACCTGAAGCGTGCAAATTGGACGGGAGGTCCTTCAATGCATGAATTGCTCGCTGTGCTTCGGCGGCGGCGGCGGCGCGCGAGGCAGCAAGGGCGCCGGTTTCGCGCACGATCTCGACGACCTTGCCCAGCTGGGTGGTGTCGCCCGCTTCGATGGCGGCGCGCACCAGTTCGCTCTGCGCCGGGGTTCCGTGCTGCATCGCGAAGATGAGCGGCAGTGTGGTCTTGCCTTCGCGCAGGTCGTCGCCGACGTTCTTTCCTGTCTCGTTGGCATCGCCCGCGTAGTCCAGTACGTCGTCGATCACCTGGAAGGCGGTGCCGAGCGCCTGTCCGTAGGTGGCGCAGGCTTCCTCCACTTCGGGGGTGGCGCCCGCCAGCACGGCCGCCAGGCGGGTGCTGGCTTCAAACAGCTTCGCGGTCTTGGAGCGGATCACGCGCAGATAGGCGGCCTCGTCCAGCGATGCGTCGTGCATGTTCATCAGCTGAAGCACCTCGCCCTCGGCGATCACATTGGTTGCTTCGGCCAGGATCTGCATGACGCGCATGTTGTTGGCATCCAACATCATCTGGAACGCGCGCGAATAGAGAAAGTCGCCGACCAGCACGCTGGCCGGGTTGCCGAACGATTCGTTGGCAGTCGCCCGGCCGCGCCGGAGGGTCGATTCATCGACCACGTCGTCGTGCAGCAGGGTGGCTGTGTGAATGAACTCCACGACAGCCGCCAGATTGAAGCGCTGCTCGCCCGTATAGCCCAAGGCGCCCGACATCAGCAGCAGGAGCGCCGGCCGCAGGCGCTTGCCGCCAGCCGAGATGATGTATTTGGAAACCTGGCTGACCAGCGGCACGCCCGTGTCGAGGCGGCGGGCGATCACACGGTCGACTTCGACCATGTCGCCGGCAATCAGGTCCAGCACGGTGGCGGTGGGGGAGGTGTCGGCGGCGGGAACTGGCAAAGCGGAGGCGCGGAGCGCTGCGGAGGATGAGGGCGACCCAGGCTGGGGAAGGGCCGGAAGGCGCAAATTATAGGGAGCCGCCACGGTTTGCCGGGAGCGCTTTGGGCTGGGAGTGGTTAGCAAGCACAAACCGCGCTATAATCTTGGGCTCTGCGGAATTCGCTGCGGAGACTCATTTCTAAGAGGTTTACATGTACGCGGTCATAAAAACCGGCGGCAAGCAGTATCGCGTTGCTTCCGGCGAAAAAATTAAAGTAGAACAGATTGCTGCGGACGTAGGCCAGGAAATCGTGATCGACCAGGTTCTGGCCGTCGGAAACGGCGCTGAAATCAAGGTTGGCACGCCCCTGGTGTCCGGCGCAACGGTGACAGTCACGGTACTGTCACACGGCAAGCACGACAAGGTGCACATCTTCAAGATGCGTCGTCGCAAGCACTATCAGAAACGTCAAGGCCATCGCCAGCAGTTCACCGAACTGCAAATCGGCGCGATCGCCGGCTAAGGAGCACATTCCATGGCACAGAAAAAAGGCGGCGGCTCAACGCGAAACGGGCGCGATTCCAAGCCCAAGATGCTCGGCGTGAAGGCTTTCGGCGGCGAACTGATCAGCGCAGGCTCGATCATCGTGCGCCAGCGCGGCACCCAGTTCCACCCCGGCGTGAACGTCGGGGTGGGCAAGGACCACACGCTGTTTGCCCTGGTCGACGGCCACGTGTCGTTCGGTCACAAGGGTGCACTCAACAAGCACACGGTCAACGTGACCCCCGCGGCGTAAGCCTCGAGTCACTTCGACCTGCCCGAGGCCCCGCATTGCCGGGGCTTCTTCATTTGTAAACTGGACATCCCATGAAGTTCGTCGACGAAGCCTTCATCGACATCGCCGCGGGCGATGGCGGCAACGGCTGCGTGTCGTTCCGTCATGAGAAGTACAAGGAATTCGGCGGCCCCAACGGCGGCGACGGTGGCCGCGGCGGCCACGTCTTCGCGGTGGCCGATTCGAACCTCAACACCCTGGTCGACTTTCGCTACTCGCGCCGGCACGAAGCCAAGCGCGGCGAGCACGGCATGGGCTCCGACATGTTCGGTGCCGCGGGCGACGACATCACGCTCAAGATGCCGGTCGGCACGATCATCTCCGACGCCGAAACGGGCGAAGTGCTGTTCGAACTGCTGAAGGAAGGCGACGTTATCACCATCGCCAAGGGCGGCGACGGCGGCTTCGGAAACATGCGCTTCAAGAGCGCCATCAACCGCGCGCCGCGCCAGAAGACCCCGGGCTGGCCGGGCGAGAAGCGCAGCCTCAAGCTCGAACTCAAGGTGCTGGCCGATGTCGGCCTGCTCGGCATGCCGAACGCGGGCAAGTCGACGCTGATCAGCGCGATTTCGAACGCCCGCCCGCGCATCGCGGACTATCCCTTCACCACGCTGCACCCGAACCTGGGTGTCGTGCGCGTCGGTCCGGAGCAGAGCTTCGTGGTGGCCGACCTTCCCGGCCTGATCGAAGGCGCTTCCGAAGGCGCTGGCCTGGGCCATCTCTTCCTGCGGCACCTGCAGCGCACGCGCCTGCTGCTGCATGTGATCGACATGGCGCCGTTCGACGACAACGTCGACCCGGTCGCACAGGCCAAGGCCATCGTCGGCGAGCTCAAGAAGTACGACGCGGCGCTCTACGAAAAGCCGCGCTGGCTCGTGCTCAACAAGCTCGACATGGTGCCGGCCGAAGAACGCGCAGCGCGCGTCAAGGACTTCGTGAAGCGCCTGCGTTTCAAGGGGCCGGTGTTCGAAATCTCGGCGCTCACGCGCGAAGGCTGCGAACATCTGGTGCAGGCCATCTATCAGCAGGTCAAGGCGCAGCAGGTGGCCGAGCATGCGCCGGTGGTCGTCGACCCGCGCTTCACGCCGCTGCCTCCCGAGGGCGCTTGAGCGGCACCGCAGCATTGCCCGTGATGCTGCCAACGGACAGATAGACAGACAAAAGCAACCTCGCAGCCTTCACCGCAAAATGACCTCGAACTCCGGATCCACAGCCTTGCGGGATGCCCGCCGTATCGTCGTCAAGGTGGGCTCCAGCCTCGTGACCAACGAGGGACGCGGCCTCGACGAGGCAGCCATCGGCGAGTGGTGCCGGCAACTGGCCGCGCTGGTGCGCGAGGGTCGCGAGGTCGTCATGGTGTCGAGCGGGGCGATCGCCGAAGGCATGAAGCGCCTTGGCTGGCGCACCCGGCCGCACGAGGTCCATGAACTGCAGGCCGCCGCGGCCGTCGGCCAGATGGGCCTGGCCCAGATGTACGAAACCAAGCTGCGCGAAAACGAGATCGGCAGTGCGCAGGTGCTGCTGACCCATGCCGACCTGGCCGATCGCGAGCGCTACCTCAATGCCCGTTCGACGCTCGTCACGCTGCTCAAGCTGGGCGTGGTGCCGGTCATCAACGAGAACGACACCGTCGTCAACGACGAAATCAAGTTCGGCGACAACGACACGCTCGGTGCGCTCGTGGCGAACCTCGTCGAGGCCGACGCGCTGGTCATCCTCACGGACCAGAAGGGCCTGTACACGGCCGACCCGCGCAAGGACGCCGACGCGAAGTTCGTGCACGAAGCCGCCGCGGGCGACCCGGCGCTCGAGGCCATGGCGGGTGGCGCCGGCTCCAGCATCGGCCGCGGCGGAATGATCACCAAGATTCTTGCGGCCAAGCGTGCGGCCGGCTCGGGCGCCTCCACCGTCATCGCCTGGGGGCGCGAGTCCGATGCCCTGCTGCGCCTGGCGCAAGGCGAATCCATCGGTACGCTGCTGGTGGCGCAGACCGCCAAGCACCAGGCCCGCAAGCGCTGGATGGCCGATCACCTGCAGCTGCGCGGCGCCGTCGTCGTCGACGCGGGCGCTGCCGCCAAGGTGCGTGCCGAAGGCAAGAGCCTGCTGCCGATCGGCATGACCAGTGTCTCGGGCGAGTTCTCGCGCGGCGACGTGATTGCGGTGCGCGACGTCGATGGCGTCGAACTGGCCCGGGGCCTGGCCAACTATTCGAGCGTGGAAGCACGCCTGCTGTGCCGCAAGCCCTCGAGCGAATTCGAGCGCCTGCTGGGCTATGTCGCGGAACCCGAGATGGTCCATCGCGACAACATGGTGCTGATGCCCAGCTGATGAAAACAACAACGGGGCGCAAGGCCCCGTTGATGGATTGACTACTGCACTTCCCGTATCGGGTTGCGTATGTTCTGGACCATTTCCCCGATCGAGGCGCGCGGCGCATTGCCGCGGCACAGGGCCTGGCGCGACAGCGCCCGGGTGTAGCTCGAATTCAGGTCGCTCAGGCGCTTCCACTCGGGCTTGGCGACGTCTTGCCAGGCGCCGTTGTTGTAGCGCGCATAGCTCTTCATTTCCGCGGTCGAGCAGCGTACGCCTTCATAGAAGGCATTGACGGCGCCGCCATTGCGGTTGTGTGCCACCACCACGTAGCGCACGATGCCGTCGCCCGTGATCGCAATCGTGTTCGGGTCGATGCCGAACTTCAAGCTCATGTACGGCGGCATTTCGATCGGCAGCAGGCGGCTTTCGCTGAAGGCCGGTGGTGGGGGCGTTGCGGTTTCCTCCCACTCTTTATCCGTCTCGTAGCGCTTGGGCGGCGGCGGCATGCCTGCCTGGGCCCAATCGGCATTGTCCGTGTCGTGCGGCCCCGAGGCGCATCCTGCAAGGATGCCGAAGCAGGCCAAAAGAAGGGCGCGTTCAGCGTTGCGTCGGAAGGAACGGCGCTTTGTTGTCGTGGACAGGAGGTTCATCGCTCGCAGAAGGAATGTCGGGATGCGGATCGAAACTGCCGCCGGGCGGCAGGTCCAGTCCGGGAGGCGCCCCGGCGTCCAGCGAATGGCGCTCGAATTCTCGGGCGCGCACGTTGCTGCGCAGGAAGCGGTTGCGGAAATCCTGCCGTGGCAGGTAGCGAGCAAGCTCGGTCAGCGCCATCTCATAGACGCCGCGCTTGAACTCGACGACCACGTCGAGCGGCACCCAGTAGTCATGCCAGCGCCAGGCGTCGAATTCGGGATGGTCGGTGGCACGCAGGTTGAGATCCCAGTCGTGGCCGGTGAGTTGCAGCAAATACCAGATTTGTTTCTGGCCCTTGTAGTGGCCCCGTGCGTCACGGCGGATGAACCGATCCGGCACCTCGTAGCGCAACCAGTCGCGGGTACGGGCCACGATGCGCACATGCTCCGGATGGAGCCCCACTTCCTCGTGCAGTTCCCGGAACATGGCTTGCTCGGGACTTTCGCCGCGGTCGATGCCGCCTTGCGGAAACTGCCAGGAATGCGTGCGTATGCGTTTGCCCCAGAAAACCTGGTTTCTCTGGTTGAGCAGGATGATGCCGACGTTGGGCCTGAAGCCGTCCCGGTCGAGCATAATCAAACCCCAATTTTTGAACTGAGTCGATTATGCATGCCGGGTTGCCCTCGGCAAGCTGCCGATGCCAGGCTCTCAGGGTCTCTCCGGGGGAGCAGTCCCCCACTTCCAAACTTCGAATCCAGCGAATCCATCACCGCAATCCCGATGAAAGCTTCCCGATTTTTTGTCTCCACCCTCAAGGAAGCGCCCGCTGACGCCGAGGTCGCGAGCCACCGGCTCATGATGCGCGCCGGCATGATCAAGAAGCTCGGCACGGGCATTTACACCTACATGCCCATGGGACTGCGCGTGATCCGCAAGGTCGAAGCCATCGTGCGCGAGGAGATGAACCGCGCCGGCGCCGTCGAGATGACGATGCCCGTGGTGCAGCCGGCCGAGTTCTGGCAGGAGACCGGCCGCTTCGAGAAGATGGGCCCCGAGCTGCTGCGCATCAAGGATCGGCACGACCGCGACTTCGTGATCCAGCCGACCAGCGAAGAGGTGGTGACGGACATCGCGCGCCAGGAAATCCGCAGCTACAAGCAGCTGCCGAAGAATTTCTACCAGATCCAGACCAAGTTCCGCGACGAGCGCCGTCCGCGCTTCGGCCTGATGCGCGGGCGCGAATTCATCATGAAGGACGCCTACAGCTTCGACCGCGACCTCGACGCCGCCAAGGCCAGCTACCAGGTCATGGCGCAGGCCTACCGCAACATCTTCGACCGCTTCGGCCTGCGCTATCGCGCCGTGGCGGCCGACAGCGGTGCCATCGGCGGCGACCTGAGCGAAGAGTTCCAGGTGATCGCCGCCACGGGTGAAGACGCCATCGTCTATTGCCCCGACAGCAATTACGCCGCCAACATGGAAAAGGCCGAGGCCCTGGCCCCGGCCGGCCCGCGCCCCGCCGCCGCCAAGGCGCTCGAGAAGACGCCCACTCCGGGCAAGGCCACCTGCGAAGACGTTGCAGTGCTGCTCGGCGTGCCGCTGTCGACCACAGTCAAGTCGCTCGTGCTGGCCACCGACATCGTCGACGACGCAGGCAACCTCAAGGGCTCGCAGGTCTGGCTGCTGCTGCTGCGCGGCGACCACGAGATGAACGAGATCAAGGTCGGCAAGCTGCCGGGCCTGGACAAGGGCTTTCGCTTCGCGACCCTGGCCGAGATCGACGAGCACTTCGGCTGCAAGCCGGGCTACCTTGGCCCGCTGAACCTCAAGAAGCCCGTCAGGATGGTGGCCGACCGCGAGGTGGCTGTCATGGCCGACTGGATCACGGGCGCCAACGAGATCGACTTCCACATGACCGGCGTCAACTGGGGCCGCGACCTGCCCGAGCCCGACCTGGTCGCCGACCTGCGCAACGTGGTCGCCGGCGACGCTTCGCCCGACAGCAAGGGCGTGCTGGCCATCGAACGCGGTATCGAGGTCGGCCACGTGTTCGTGCTCGGCACCAAGTACAGCAAGGACATGAACGCCACCTACCTCGACGAAGGCGGCAAGCCGCAGTTCCTCGAGATGGGCTGCTACGGCATCGGCATCACGCGCCTGCCGGCGGCGGCCATCGAACAGAACCACGACGAGCGCGGCATCATCTGGCCCGACGCGCTGGCCCCGTTCACGGTGGTGGTCTGCCCGATCGGCATGGACCGCAGCCCCGAGGTCAAGGTGGCGGCCGAAGCGCTGTATGAGCAACTGCTCGCTGCCGGCGTCGACGTGCTGCTCGACGACCGCGGCGAGCGCCCCGGCGCGATGTTCGCCGACTGGGAGCTCATCGGTGTGCCGCACCGCGTGGTGATCTCGGACCGCGGCCTGAAGGAAGGCCAGCTCGAATACCAGCACCGCCGTGACACGGCGGCCACCAAGGTGCCTGCGGCCGGCATCGCGGAGTTCATCACCGGCAAGCTCGCGAAATGAGCGTGGAGGGCGGCCTCTCGCGACGCCAGTGCCTGGGCGGCGCCGTGACGGCAAGCGCCCTCGCCATGCTGTCGCTGCCTCAGACCGCCCTGGCCGGTGCGCAGATCGAGGAGCCGCTGATCGACTCGGTGCGCACCGCGCTCAGTTCGGCCATCCACAACAAGGCACCGCCGGTGCCCCAGTTCGCGAACACCGAGGCCCGGCTCGCCTACCTGCGCTGGCTGGGCGAGATGAGCGAGCGGCTGCGCAAGAAGGTTGCCGATGCGCCGTCGCGCATCGAATTCCTCCAGACCGCCTGGTACGAAGCCAAGCGCTCGGGGCTCGACGTGAGCCTGGTGCTCGGGCTGGTCCAGGTCGAGAGCAATTTCCGCAAGTTCGCCGTGTCGAGCGCCGGTGCGCGTGGCTACATGCAGGTCATGCCGTTCTGGACGCGCGTGATCGGCGACGCCGACCCGGCCAAGCTGTTCCACATGCAGACCAACCTGCGCTTCGGCTGCGTCATTCTTCGCCACTATCTCGACCGCGAGAACGGCGACCTGTACATGACGCTGGGCCGCTACAACGGCAGCCGCGGCAAGTCGCCATACCCGAACGCGGTGTTCGCGAACCAGCGGCTCTGGGTGTTCAACGACAGGGAGCGCGAGAAGGACCCCGCCTCCGCAGGCTGAGCCTCCGTCAGCCGGCCGGCGCCTTGGCGGTGGCCGAGCCCTTCGTGACCATCACCTGGTCGATGCGGTAGCTGTCCACGTCCATCACCTCGAAGGTGTAGCCGCCCCAGGTGACGTTGTCGGTGCGCTTGGGTACGCGGCGCAGCATCACCATCAGGAAGCCGGCCAGCGTCTCGTACTCTTCCGAGTGAGGCAGTTCGTCGATGTGCAGCGCGCGCTGCACGTCCTGGATGGGCGTGACGCCGTCGATCAGCCACGAGTTCTCGTCGCGCTGCACGATCTGCTCCTCGTCCGGCATGGAGACGAGGTCGCCCATCACCGTACTCATCACATCGTTGAGGGTGATCACGCCCACCACGAGGCTGTATTCGTTGACGATGATCGCGAAGTCCTCGTGCGCCTGCTGGAACTGCTCGAGCACTTCGGTGAGCGACAGGCGATCGGGAATCACCAGCGCCTTGTGCAGCGGCAGGCCCTGGTCGAAGGCCAGCGGCTGGCCGCTGAGCACACGCTGGAACATGTCCTTGGCATCGACGTAGCCGAGCACGTGGTCGATGTCGCCATCGCACACCGGGTACGCCGAGAAGGGCTCGGCCACGATGCGCGCACGCAGCACCGTCTCGGGGTCGTCGTGCAGGAACCAGGCGATGCTGTCGCGCGCCGTCATCACACTGCTGACCAGGCGCGTCTCCAGCTCGAACACGTTGGCGATCACCTGCTGCTCGCGCACCGCGAGCACGCCGGCCCGTGCGCCGGCCTCGGTCATCGCGAGGATGTCGGCCGAGGTGATCTTGTCGTCGCGCGCCATCGGCATGCCGAGCACTTTGAACAGCAGGTCGGTGCAGCGCGTGAAGAACCACACCAGCGGCTTGAAGGTGGTGATCAGCACCTGCATCGGTCCGACCATGCGCACCGCCAGTTGCTCGGGGTTGCTCATGCCCAGCCGCTTGGGGAACAGGTCGGCGAACACCAGGAACACCGCGATGATGATGACGAACGAGCACAGGAAGGCCGCGTTGGTGGAGGCCTCGGCACTCAGCCATTTCTCGAAGAAGACCGCGAAATACGGGCTGAGCGAGCCCTCGCCCACGACACCGCCGAGGATCGCCACCGCGTTCAGGCCGATCTGCACCACGGTGAAGTAATGGCCGGGTTGCTCCTGCACGCGCAGCACCTTCTCGGCCCGGGGGTCGCCCTCGTCGGCCATCTGGCGCAGGCGCAGGCGGCGCGAGGCGGCCAGGGTGATTTCGGCAAGGGAGAAGAACGCGCTCATCGCGATCAGCAAGGCGATGATGAGCAGGCTTTGGGTCAGGGTCATGGTGGCACGTCGAAGACGGCCACCATGGTGCCATGACTCGGCACCCGAAAAGTGCTCAGACCCCGCCCTGCGGATGCGTGGGGTCGACCCAGAGGACCGATTCGGGTTTTTCGACGGGTTCGATGTCGAGGTTGACCGCCACCGCTTCGCCATCGCTGCGGCACAGCACGCATTCAAGCGTCTCGGTCGCGCTGGCGTTGATCTCCTGGTGCGGCACGTAGGGCGGCACGTAGATGAAGTCGCCCGGTCCGGCCTCGGCCGTGAACTCGAGCTTCTCGCCCCAGCGCATGCGGGCCCTGCCGCGCACCACGTAGATCACCGATTCGAGGTGCCCGTGGTGATGGGCGCCGGTCTTGGCATCGGCGTGAATGGTCACGGTGCCGGCCCAGAGCTTCTGCGCGCCCACACGGGCGAAGTTGATGGCCGCTGCCCGGTTCATGCCGGGCGTCTGGGCGGTGTTGGCGTCGAGCTGGTTGGCCGCGATCACGCGCACGCCGTCGTGCTTCCAGGCCTGGTCGCCTTCTTCATGCGAATGGCCGTGATCCGCGTGATCGTGGCTCATTGCGGGCCCCGTGGAATCAGGCCGCGGCGTCGCCGCCGATGACTTGCTGCAGTTCGCCCGATTCGTACATCTCCATCATGATGTCCGAGCCGCCGACGAATTCGCCCTTCACGTAGAGCTGCGGAATCGTGGGCCAGTTGCTGTATTCCTTGATGCCCTGGCGGATGCCGTCGTCTTCGAGCACGTTGACGGTCTTGAGCGTCTTCGTGTCGACACCGACCGCCTTCAGGATCTGGATCGCGCGGCCCGAGAAACCGCACATCGGAAAGCTTGCGTTGCCCTTCATGAAGAGCACGAGGTCGTTGGTTTTGACGAGGTCGTCGATGCGTTGCTGGGCGTCGGACATGGGGACTCCTGAAAAGTGGGCTGGGGGGATTATTTCACCGTGCGCCAGATTCCGCCGGAGCAGCGCTGGATGCCGGCGAGGTCGTCGCGGCTTTGCACTTCGGCGAAACCGCGCGCGGCGAGCAGTTGACGCACGGCCGCGGCCTGGTCGTGGCCGTGCTCGAGCAGCAGCCAGCCGCCTTCGGCGAGGTGGCCGGGAGCGTTCTGCACGATCTGGCGGATGTCGTCGAGGCCGTCGGCGCCCGCGACCAATGCGGAAACGGGTTCGTGGCGCAGGGCGGGCAGGTGCGGGTCGCCGGCGGCGATGTACGGCGGGTTGCTTGCGATCACCGTGTAGCCGCTGCTGGCGCCGTCGAGCCAGCTCGCTTCGGTGAAGCACACCGGCAGGCCGAGGCGCTGCGCGTTGGCCTGGGCGACCGCCAATGCGTCGGCGCTGGCGTCGACCGCGTCGACTTGCGCATCGCGGCGGGCATGTTGCAGGGCCAGCGCGATCGCACCGCTGCCCGTGCCCAGATCAAGCACGCGCGGGGCGACATGACCTTCGAGGCACTGCAGCGCCCATTCGACCAACGCCTCGGTGTCGGGCCGCGGCACCAGCACGCGTGGATCGACCTGCAGGGCGAGGCCGTGGAACTCCTTCTCGCCGAGCAGGTAGGCGACCGGCTCGCCCGCGAGGCGGCGTGACAACTGCGCGGAGAGCGCGGACCACGCCGCGTCGGGCATCGCATCGGTGTCGTGCGCCAGCAGCCAGGCGCGGTCATGCGGCGCCCGGCCCAGCGCGTGCAGCAGCAGCAACTGCGCGTCGAGCCGCTCCACGCCCAGCGCGACGGCCGCGGCCAGCGCCTGCGCCACGGTGGACGGCTTCGGGTCGTCGGCGGTCATCACGCTGGCAGGCTCGATTCCAGCTCGACCAGCTGTTCGGCCTCACGCGCGGCGCGCAGCGCGTCGAGCACGTCGCCAAGGTCGCCTTCCATGATCGCGAGCAGCTTGTAGAGCGTGAGGTTGATGCGGTGGTCGGTGAGCCGCCCCTGCGGAAAGTTGTAGGTGCGGATGCGGTCCGAGCGGTCGCCGCTGCCGATCAGGCCCTTGCGCATGGCCGCGTCCTTGGCCGCTCGCTCGCTGCGGTCCTTCTCCTGGATGCGCGCCGACAGCACCTGCAGCGCCTTCGCCTTGTTGCGGTGCTGGCTGCGGTCGTCCTGGCACTCGGCCACGATGCCGGTCGGGATGTGCGTGATGCGCACGGCCGAGTCGGTCTTGTTGATGTGCTGTCCGCCCGCGCCGCTCGCTCGGTAGGTGTCGATGCGCAGGTCGGCCGGGTTGATCTGCACGGCCACGGTTTCGTCGGGCTCGGCCAGCACGGCGACCGTGCAGGCGCTGGTGTGGATGCGGCCTTGCGTTTCGGTCGCCGGCACGCGCTGCACGCGGTGGCCGCCCGATTCGAAGCGCAGGTGGCCGAACACCTCGTCGCCGATGATGCGGATCACCACTTCCTTGTAGCCGCCGAGTTCGCTTTCGCTTTCGCTCACCACCTCGCAGCGCCAGCCGGCACGCTCGCAGTAGCGTGTGTACATGCGCAGCAGGTCGCCCGCGAACAGGGCCGATTCGTCGCCGCCGGTGCCGGCGCGGATTTCGAGGAAGGCGTTGCGCGCGTCGTCGGGGTCCTTCGGCAGCAGCAGGCGCTGCAGTTCTTCCTCGAGCTGCACCAGCTCGGCTTCGGCGCCCGCGATTTCTTCCTTCGCCATCTCGGCCATGTCGGGGTCGTCGAGCATTTCCGTGGCACCGGCGATGTCAGCCTCGCGCTGCCTGTAGCGCTCGTAGCGGCCGGCGATCTGCGTGACCTCGGCATGCTCGCGCGAGATGGTGCGGTACTGCGCCATGTCGCTCATGATGTCTTCGCGCGAGAGCAGGAAGTCGAGCTCGCCCAGGCGTTGGGCGTAGCGTTCGAGTTGGTGGCGCAGAAAGGATTTCACGGAGGAACGGGGCTCGAAAAAATGGGGAGGTGCTGCCGCAAAAGGGCAGCGCGCATGAAGACCGCGGCCGATCGGGCCTGGCGACGACGAGCGCCGCTAACGCTCTTTGCGCAGGAACAGGCGCGAGATGGCCTGCGCCGTCTGTTCGCGCGAGGCGGCATCGCCCGCGTGCAGCTCGGCCATGGCGCCGTGCATCATCTTCTGCGTGAGCCCGCGCGACATGGCCTCGAGCACGGCATCGACCGATTCGCCCCTGGCCAGCAGCTTGCGCGCGCGCGCCATTTCGGCGGCACGCCATTCGTCGGCTTGCGCGTTGAGCTGCTGGATCAGCGGCACGGTGCCGCGCTGGCCCAGCCAGTGCATGAAGCTCTGCACGCCCGCGTCGATGATGACTTCGGCCTGCGCGACGGCCGCCTGGCGGTTGGCCTGGCCCTGTTGCACGACCTGGGCGAGGTCGTCGACGGTGTAGAGATAGATGTCCTCGAGCGCCTTCACTTCGGGCTCGATGTCGCGCGGCACGGCCAGGTCGACCATGAACATCGGGCGGTGCTTGCGTGCCTTGAGCGCGCGCTCCACGGCGCCCAGGCCGATGATCGGCAGCGTGCTCGCCGTGCAGCTTACGATGATGTCGAACTCGGCGAGCCGCGACGGCAGGTCGGCCAGACGCATCGCTTCGGCGCCGAAGCGCGAAGCCAGTTTTTCGCCGCGCTCGAGCGTGCGGTTGGCAATGGCGATCGACCTGGGTTCCTTGGCCGCGAAGTGCGTGGCCGCGAGGTCGATCATTTCGCCTGCGCCGACGAACAGCACGCGCGTTTGATGAATGTCTTCGAAGAGCTGGCCAGCGAGCCGGACCGCTGCGGCGGCCATGCTGATGGAGTGCGCGCCGATCTCGGTGGCCGTGCGGACTTCCTTGGCCACCGCAAAGGAGCGCTGGAACAGCTGGTTCAGCGTGCTGCCGAGCGCGCCGGCGGTTTCGGCCGCGCGCACGGCGTCTTTCATCTGGCCGAGGATCTGCGCTTCGCCGAGCACCATCGAGTCGAGCCCGCTGGCCACGCGGAAGGCATGGCGGGCGGCTTCGTCGTCCTGAAGCGTGTAGGCGTGCGATCGCAGCAGGGCCGGGGCCACGCCGCCGCTTTGCGCCAGCCAGCCGAAAGTGTGGTCGAGTGCGGCGTGTTCCGAGGCGCAATAGATCTCGGTGCGGTTGCAGGTGGAGATGATCGCGGCCTCGACCTGGGGGTGGCGGCCGGGGGCAAAGGAACTGCGCAGGCTCTGCAGCGTGGGGGCGATCTGGTCGAGCGCGAACGCGAAGCGACCGCGCAGGTCGAGCGGCGCGGTCGTATGGTTCAAGCCGAGAGCCCAGACTGACATGGCCGTGATTATAAAATCAGCAGCCGCATGAGCTTTGCGGAGGGACAAATGGCTTTCCCTATGACAGCCATATCCTTCGCCGCATATCCCGGCGCATGCGCAATCCCCTCCGATGGACCTGCTGGCCCTCCTCGATCACCTGCTCAATTTTGTCGCTCCTGCGGCCTTCCTGGCCCTGGTGCTGGCTCTTGCCGGCCGGTTCCTGGGCAGCGGGCGCACCGGCGTCCCGCGCTGGTGGGTGCAGTGGGCGCTGACCTTTGCCGTGGGTGTGGGCGTGTCGGTGATCGGCCTCGTGGTGTTCGGGCGCGACGGGATGATGGCGACCTACGCTGCGCTCGTGGCGGCCTGCGGCACCGTCCAGTGGCTGGCGATGCGCGGCTGGCGCCGCTGAGGGCCAGCCAGCCCCGAACCTGGCCTGCCTTGGCGCGCTGCCGCCGCAGCGAGGCTCAGGTCGGCATGCCGGGGATCGGCGAGTTGGACGTCGCGGGCGCCGGCGCTGCCGCGGCCGGCTCGGAGGGGGCCATCATGAATGTGGTCGGCGTCGCCATCGGCAGCGCGGCCTTCCTGAGCTCGTCGAGGATCACGAACAGCAGGTCGCTGCGCACGCCGCCCGCAAGCCGGGGGCTCGCCACATAGGCGATCGCCTGGAAGATCAGCAGCCCGTTCTCGATGCCCTCGAGCGTGAGCGATGGCGCCGGCGTTTCCAGCACGCCTTCGTGCCCCCTGCAGGCCGCGAGGATCAGATCGCGCACGCGCTGCGCGTCGGTGGTCAGCGGCATCGGCAGGCGGATCAGTACGCGGCCCTCGGCATTGGCCAGCGTCATGTTGCGAACCGTCTTGGTGATGAACTCCGAGTTCGGCACGATGAGTGTCGAACGGTCGCCCAGCTGGATCTCGGTGGCGCGCACATTGATGCGCCGCACGTCGCCCTCGGCCGTGCCCAGCACCACCCAGTCGCCCACCTTCACCGGCTGCTCCGCCAGCAGGATCAGCCCGGAGATGAAGTTCTGCACGATCGCCTGCAGGCCGAAGCCGATGCCCACCGACAGTGCGCTCGCCACCCACGCGATGCGCTCGATGCCGATGCCCAGTGCCGACAGGGAGAACGCGATCACCAGAATGCCGCCTACGTAGCCCAGCAGCGTGGAGATCGAGCTCTGCATGCCTGGTTCGAACTGCGTGTTCGGCAGGTAGCTGCGCGTGAGCCAGCGCTTGAAGATGCGCAGCACGATCAAGCCCACCACCGCAACCGTGATCGCGCTCAGGATCGCGCCCGGAACCAGCTGGAACTCGCCCACCTTCACGCCGGTTCCGAGCTTGCCGCTGCGCTGGAACACTTCGCTCGGAGATGTGCCCAGCGGCGCGGCCAGAGCGATCAGCATGTAGACGAACAGCGCCACGCGGCTGATGCCCGACAGCACCGTGGCCGCCTGGTCCAGCGTCTGCGGTGCGAGGCCGAAGCTCTTCTGCAGCTTCTGGCCGAAGGTGCTGCGCGAGGCCACGCTGGCCATGAACACATCGTCGGCGAACTTGAACAGCACGTAGAAGGCAGCGGCCACGATGCCGCTCCAGGTCAGCTGCGAGGCCAGGAAGCTGCCCAGCGCCACGTAGCCCAGCGCCACCAGCACCCAGATGGCGATCATCAGCATGCCGATCAGCGCCACCAGCAGGCCGACCCACATCGGCCGCTCGGGCAGGCCGGCCTCGGGCGCGTCGGCGCGCAGCGCCTTGAGCCGGTAGATCACCGTGCCCACCAGGGCGGTCAGCACCAGCGCCGTCAGCACATGCGTGGTCACCACGGCGGCGAAGCTGGCGTCGATCAGCGCATTGATCTCGGCCGGCGTCCAGGCCAGTGCCGCCACCAGCGCCACCAGCCAGGGCAGCGCGGCAAGCCGGCTGGCCGTGGCGTCGGGGATCGGCGGCAGCCGCCACGAGGGGCGCGAAGTGGCCAGCAGCGCGCGGCCCAGGCCGATGACGAAGGCCATGAAGGTCAGCGCCTGCGCCGCCGATTGCAGCGCCTTGCGCGCCTGCGGGTCCCAGGTGGCATAGGTCTTGAGCACTTCCACGAAGCCGTGCGCGGCCACCGCCACCAGCAGCACGTGGCTCGCGACGATGGCGATCACCAGCAACGAGCGGCGCAGCCGGCCGGCCGGCAGCACCCGCATGGAGAGCCGCGCCAGCAGGTGCTCGGCGCCCCAGACGCCCAGGAAGGCCAGCAGCAGGGCGCCGATCAGCGCGGCGATCACCGCCGTGCGCGACGCGGGTGCCAGCGCCTGTTCGATGCCGTCGCCGAGGGCCGTGCCCATGGCCTGCAGCCGCGCCAGGTCATCGGGCCAGGCCTCCTGCAGGTCGTTCCAGAAGGCCTCGGTGAGCGGCGAGGCCGCGCGCTCGGTGAGCTGCGCCTCGAACAGCGCGCGCCGCTGCGTGACCAGGTCGGCGCCGCGCTGGCGCACGTCGATAGACAGAAGCTTCGCAAGCCGGATATCGGCGTCGAGCGCGTTGCGCTCCTTCGTCAGCTGCGCGCGCTGGCGCGTGATGCCGGGGTCTTCGGTGGTGCCGGCAGCGGGCGGGTTGCCGAGCTCGCCCAGGCGTGCGTTGAGGTCTGCGAGGTCGCCGGTGCGCGCGGCGACGAATTTGTCCGCCTGCGCGCCGATGTCGTTGATCTGCCCGATTTGCTTGCGCGGGTCGTCCTCGGCGTCGCCGCCCTTGCCCGGGTCGGCGGTGAGCTTGTTGAATTGCGCCCGCAGCTCGGCCACGGTGGGCGCGGGGCTGCCGCGGCGGCGGTGTTGGCGCTGTTGTTGGGATTGCCGGTGCCGGCGTTCATGCTGGCCTCGGGCTGCGCGAACGCGCCGCACACCGACAGGGCCAGCAGGATGGCGAGGCCGAAGCCCGCCAGGCGAGAGGTCCGATTCATGGCCGCATCATAGAAGCGGCCATGAGGTAAGAGCCTGTAAGAAGCGTGCGCCTCAGCCGGCCGGGCTGAAGAGGTCGACCCGGTCGGTGATGATGCCGTCGGTACCCAGGCCGATCAGCCGCTGCGCCGCCCATTCGTCGTTCACCGTGTAGCTCAGCGCGCGCATGCCGGCGCCGTGCACCTGCGCCACCACTGCGGCGTCCCACAGCGCGTGGTTGCAGACGATGGCCACGCAACCCAACTGCTGCGCGGCTTCGAGCCAGCCGTTCCACAGCGTGTCGAGCAGCAGGCCGCGCGGCAGCTCTGGCTGCACCGCTTGCGCGCCTTTCAGCGATTCGACCTCGAAGGACGTGAGCAGCGGCGGCACGGCAGCGCCTTGCCACAGGCGCGCAGCCTCACGCGCCACCACCTCGCCGGTTTCGCGCTCGACGCCCGGCGTGGGTTTGATCTCGATGTTCAGCAGGTGGCCGTTCGCCAGGCAGTAGCGCGCGAGGTTCTCCAGCGTGGGCAGCGGCTCGCCCGCATGGGCGCGTGAGTGCCAGCTGCCCGCATCGAGGTGCGCCAGCGCGCTCCAGGGCTGCGCGCCGCCGGTGCCATGGCCGCTGGTAGTGCGGTCGAGCGTGGCGTCGTGCATCAGGAAGACAACGCCGTCGGCGCTGAGCTTGGCGTCGCACTCGAACATGCGGTAGCCGTATGCCGCGCCAAGCCGGAACGCGGCAAGCGTGTTCTCGGGAGCCAGCTTGCCGGCGCCGCGGTGAGCGACCCAGCGGGGGTAGGGCCAGGGTTTCATGAGCATTTCTTGAGTTGGCTTTCGGCTTCTTCGTGGGACACCGCGGAACCGGCTTTGCCGGGCCGCTGGTGTCGCCCCCGGTAGGGGGTAGGAGAAGCGACACGAAGTGCGCGAAGCCTGGGGGCGAGCATTAATCCGCGCGCTTGCCGGAGCCGGCGTCGAACCAGTGCAGCTTGTCTTCGCGCGCGGCGATCTTCACCGTGTCGCCTGCCACCGGCGGATGGTCGCCTTCGTCAGTGCGCATGATGATCTGCTCATCACCGATGCGGCCGTACACCAGGCGCTCGGCGCCCAGCAGCTCGACCTGCTCGACCTGCACCGTCCAGCCGCTCTCGTCCAGCTTCAGATGCTCGGGGCGAATGCCCAGGATCTGGCCCGGGCGCACGCCCGGCGCGTGCTTCAGCAGGTTCATCGGCGGCGAGCCGATGAAGCTCGCCACGAAGGTGGTGGCCGGTTTGGAGTACACCTCTTCGGGCGTCGCGAACTGGTCCATCACGCCGCCGTTCATCACGATGATGCGCTGCGCCAGCGTCATCGCTTCGACCTGGTCGTGCGTGACGAACAGCGAGGTGATGCCGAGTTCGCGGTGCAGCTTCTGGATTTCGAGGCGCGTCTGCGCGCGCAGCTTGGCGTCGAGGTTCGACAGCGGCTCGTCGAACAGGAAAACCTGCGGCTGGCGCACGATGGCGCGGCCCATGGCCACGCGCTGGCGCTGGCCGCCGGAGAGTTCGCGCGGCTTGCGCTCCAGCAGGTGGCCGAGTTCGAGGATCTTCGCGGCCTTGTCGACGCGCACCTTGATCTCGTCGACCGGTACCTTGGCGATCTTCAGGCCGTAGGCCATGTTCGCGAACACGCTCATGTGCGGGTACAGCGCGTAGTTCTGGAACACCATGGCGATGTCGCGCTCGGAGGGCTCGAGCTGGTTCACCACCTTGCCGCCGATGGCGATCTCGCCGGCCGAGATTTCCTCCAGGCCGGCCACCATGCGCAGCAGCGTGGACTTGCCGCAGCCCGAAGGGCCCACGATCACGATGAATTCATGGTTGGCGATCTCGGCGCTCACGCCGTGGATGACCTGGTTGGCTTTCGGCCCGTGGCCGTAGCGCTTGATGACGTTGCGTAGGGAAAGTGCAGCCATGTTCTTCTCGATTTCGGCCTCGACCACGAGGCGCTGTTATTTCCAAAACCACCGCGGAACCGGCTTTGCCGGGCCGCTGGTGGTGCCCCCGGCAGGGGGAAGGCGTAGCGACACGAAGTGCGCGAAGCCTGGGGGCGAGCCTATTTCTCTGTATCAACAAGGCCCTTGACGAACCACTTTTGCATCAGCACAACCACCAGCGCGGGCGGCAGCATGGCGAGGATGGCGGTGGCCATCACGACGTTCCATTCGTTCTGGCCGTCACCGCCGGCGATGAGTCGCTTGATGCCGACCACGATCGGGTACATGTCCTCGTTGGTGACCGCCAGCAGCGGCCACAGGTACTGGTTCCAGCCGTAGATGAACTGGATCACGAAAAGCGCGGCAATGCTGGTCTTCGACAGCGGCAGCAGCACGTCGAAGAAGAAGCGCATCGGGCTCGCGCCATCCATTCGCGAGGCCTCGGTGAGTTCCTCGGGCACGGTCAGGAAGAACTGGCGGAACAGGAAGGTGGCCGTGGCCGACGCGATCAGCGGCACCGTGAGGCCCGCGTAGCTGTTCAGCATGCTCAGGTCCGACAGCACCTTGTAGGTGGGCAGGATGCGCACTTCCACCGGCAGCATCAGTGTCACGAAGATCGCCCAGAAGCAGATCTTCTTGAAGGGGAAGCGGAAGTAGACGATGGCGAAGGCTGACAGCAGCGAAATGGCGATCTTGCCGATGGCGATGACCAGTGCCGTTACCAGGCTGACCCACATCATGTGGGCCACCGGGGCGTTGGAGCCTGCGCTGCTCGCGCGGCCGAAGAGCGCGCCCTTGTAGCTGTCGAGCATGTTCGAGCCTGGCAGCAGCGGCATCGGCCGCTGCACGATTTCCTGCGCGGTGTGGGTGGACGCCACGAAGGCGAGGTAGATGGGGAAGGCGACGATCAGGACGCCGAGGATCATCACCACGTGGGCCAGGACGCCCTGAGTGCTTCTTCTTTCAACCATGTCAGTACTGCACCTTTTTCTCGACGTAGCGGAATTGCACGATGGTGAGCGCGATCACGATCACCATCAGCACGACCGACTGCGCGGCCGAGCCACCCAGGTCCAGCGCCTTGAAGCCGTCGTGATAGACCTTGTAGACGAGGATTTCCGTGTCCTTGCCCGGACCGCCTTCGGTGGCCGCGTGAACGATGGCGAAGGTGTCGAAGAACGCGTAGACCACGTTCATCACCAGCAGGAAGAAGGTGGTGGGCGACAGCAGCGGGAACTGCACCGTCCAGAAGCGGCGCCATGGGCGCGCGCCGTCGATGGCCGCCGCCTCGATCAGCGACTTGGGAATGGACTGCAGGCCGGCCAGGAAGAACAGGAAGTTGTACGAGATCTGCTTCCACACCGCGGCCATCACGATCAGCGTCATCGCGTGCTTCGAATTGAGCAGGTGGTTCCAGTCGATGCCGATCTTGCCGAGCGCGTAGGCGACCACGCCCAGCGAGGGGGAGAACATGAAGACCCAGAGCACGGCTGCCACGGCGGGCGCCACGGCGTAGGGCAGGATCAGCATGGTCTTGTAGAACATGCCGCCGCTCACGATGCGATCGGCAAAGACGGCCAGCGTCAGCGACAGGCTCAGGCCTATGGTGGCCACCAGCACCGAGAAGACGGCGGTGGTCTTGAACGACTCGCCATAGGCCGGGTCGTCGAACAGGTCCTTGAAGTTCTGCAGCCCGACGAAGTCGACGGATGTGCCGAATGCGTCCTGCTGCTGGAGCGATTGCAGGATGGCTTGCCCTGCCGGCCAGAAGAAAAACACGAGGATCACCGCCATCTGCGGTGCCAGCAAAAGCCAGGGCAACCAGCCCGAGCGAAAGAAAACGCGTTTTTCCATGAACCCTCTACATAAAAAATCCCGCCCAGCCCACTCTTGCGCAAGAGCGGACGGGGGCGGGCGATGTTAGCCGGACACGCGAGGGGTCCGGTCGTCGATCGTCAGCTCTTGTTGGCCTTCTGGAAGCGTTCCAACTGCTCGTTGCCGCGGGTCACGATGGCGTCGAGGGCTTCCTTGGCGGTTTTCTTGCCGTTCCAGACCTGTTCGAGCTCTTCGTCCTCGATGGCGCGGATCTGCACGTAGTTGCCCAGGCGGATGCCGCGACTCTTGTCGGTGACCTTGCGGATCATCTGCGTCACGGCCACGTCGGTGCCGGGGTTCTGCTTGTAGAAGCCCGATTCCTCGGTGAGCTTGTACGAGGCAGTGGTCACCGGCAGGTAGCCGGTGCGCTTGTGGCTGGCCGACTGCACTTCAGGCGTCGAGATGAAGCTGAAGAACTTGGCCACGCCCTTGTACTCGGCCGGTTTCTTGCCCGACATGACCCACAGGCTGGCGCCGCCGATCACGGTGTTCTGCGGTGCGCCCGGCACGTCCGGGTAGTAGGGCAGGGGAGCCAGGCCGTAGGCGAACTTGGCGTTCTTCGCCACGTTGCCGTAGAAGCCCGAGGACGTGTTGATCATGGCGCACTCGCCAGAGACGAACGAGGCTTCAGGCACGTTGCCGCGGCCCTTGTAGATGAACAGGCCCTGCTTGGCCATGCTGGCCAGGTTCTCGATGTGGCGCTGGTGCAGCGGCGAGTTCACCTTCAGGCGCGCGTCCAGGCCCTGCAGGCCGTTGGCCTTGCTCGCGAACTCCACGTTGTGCCAGGCCGAGAAGCTCTCGACCTGCGTCCAGTTCTGCCAGGCCGTGGTGAACGGGCACTTGTGGCCGCTGGCCTTGAGCTTGGCGGCGGCGGCTACGACTTCCGGCCAGGTCGACGGGGCCTTGTCGGTGGGCAGGCCGGCGGCCTTGAAGGCGTCCTTGTTGAAATAGAAGATGGTGGTCGAGCTGTTGAACGGGAAGCTCAGCATCTGGCCGTTGGGGGCGGTGTAGTAGCCGGCCACGGCGGGGATGTAGGCGGCCGGGTCGAACTTCTCGCCCGCGTCCTTCATGACCTGGCCCACCGGCACGATCGCGCCCTTGCTGGCCATCATGGTGGCGGTGCCCACTTCGAACACCTGCAGGATGTGCGGCGCGTTGCCGGCACGGAAAGCCGCGATGGACGCCGTCATCGATTCGTCGTACGTGCCCTTGAAGGTCGGGATGACCTTGTATTCCTTCTGGCTCTCGTTGAACTGCTTGGCCAGGTCGTTGACCCACTCGTTGTTGACGGCGGTCATCGAGTGCCACCACTGGATCTCGGTCTGGGCCTGCGCCACGTTGAACAGCGTGGTGGCGGCCAACGCCGATGCCAGCGCGAGCGTCTTGAATCGCATGAAGACTCCTGAAGGGAAAAATGGAAAGCGCGGATGCTAGGGCATGTGCATGACACAGCCGCGTCACATTGGCGCACGGAGCGCCGCTTTCTTCCAATCAGGGAAACCCCTTTGGCCTCATGCCCGGCGCGGGCGGCGGCCCTGCATGCTGCGCTGCACCATGCTAGCATCGCCCTCCCTTTTTCTGGCCTAGCTTGTCGCCATGGCCGGGGCTTCCGCGAGACCGCCATGAGCAGCAAAACCTCCCTCGACAAAAGCAGGATCAAGTTCCTCTTGCTCGAAGGCATCCACCCCTCGGCCGTGGAGGTGCTGCGCGCCGCCGGCTACACCAACATCGAGTCGCTGCCGGGCGCGCTGCCCGACGCCGAACTCAAGGCCAAGATCGCCGACGTTCACTTCCTGGGCATCCGTTCGCGCACCCAGCTGACGGCCGAGGTGTTCGCCGCCGCCCACAAGCTGGTGGCCGCCGGGTGCTTCTGCATCGGCACCAACCAGGTCGACCTCGAAGCGGCGCGCGAGCATGGCGTGGCCGTTTTCAACGCCCCGTACTCCAACACCCGCTCGGTGGCCGAGCTGGTGCTGGCCGAAGCCATCCTGCTGCTGCGCGGCGTGCCCGAGAAGAGCGCGGTGGCGCATCGCGGCGGCTGGCTCAAGTCGGCCGACAACGCGTTCGAAATCCGCGGCAAGACGCTGGGCATCGTGGGCTACGGCTCGATCGGCGCGCAGCTGTCGGTGCTGGCCGAGGCGCTGGGCATGCATGTGGCCTTCTTCGACGTGGTCACCAAGCTGCCGCTGGGCAATGCGCGCCAGGTGCGCGAGCTGCACCAGCTGCTGGCGCAGAGCGACATCGTGACGCTGCACGTGCCCGAGACCCAGGCCACGCAATGGATGATCGGCGCGGCCGAGATCGCCGCGATGAAGCCGGGAGCCATCTTGCTGAACGCCTCGCGCGGCACGGTGGTCGAGATCGAGCCTCTGGCCGAGGCCCTGAAGAGCAAGAAGCTGCTGGGCGCCGCCATCGACGTGTTCCCGGTGGAGCCGCGTACCAACAAGGACGAGTTCCTGTCGCCGCTGCGGGGGCTGGACAACGTGATCCTGACGCCGCACATCGGCGGATCGACGATGGAGGCGCAGGCCAACATCGGGCTGGAAGTGGCCGAGAAGCTGGTCAAGTACAGCGACAACGGCACCTCGACTTCTTCGGTCAACTTTCCCGAGGTGGCGCTGCCGGCGCACCCGGGCAAGCACCGCCTGCTGCACGTCCACCGCAACGTGCCGGGCGTGCTGTCCGAGATCAACAAGATCTTCTCGGACAACAACATCAACATCTCCTCGCAGTTCCTGCAGACGAACGAGAAGATCGGCTACGTGGTGATGGACATCGACGCGGCTTCTTCCGACCTGGCGCTGGAGAAGCTGGCGAAGGTGAGCGGGACGATCCGCAGCCGCGTGCTGTTCTGAAGGTCTTTCTCCTTCCCCCGCGGGGGTATGGGCGGGATGGGGGCATCTCCCAACTGGACGCCATGCATTTGCGAGCGCCGTCGTGCCCCCACCCCAACCCTCCCCCAGCGGGGGAGGGAACAATACCGGTACCGAGGCAGGGACCCGTCCCCTGACCTAAAATCCCCAGCCCGGCTATGGGCGCGCAGCGCCCGGCCGAGGCGCCCCACCCGATGAATGCTCCGACCGCGTTGAATACGCTGTTGTCACAGGCCGCAGAGCCCGTACGACTGCGCGAGATCCCGTACAACTACACCAGCTTCTCCGACCGAGAGATCGTGATTCGCCTGCTGGGCGAGCGCGGCTGGGAACTGCTCCAGACCCTGCGCGCCGAGCGCCGCACCGGCCGATCGGCGCGCATGCTCTACGAGGTGCTCGGCGACATCTGGGTCGTCCAGCGCAACCCCTACCTCGTCGACGACCTGCTCGACAACCCGCGCCGCCGAGGCCAGCTGGTCGACGCCCTGCGGCACCGCCTGGCCGAGGTGCAGAAGCGCCGCACACCCGACAGCGACCTGCCGCGCGACCAGCTCGTGGGTGAACTCACCGGCCTCGTGGGCGAGGCGGTGGCGGCCTTCGACACCAAGTTCCGCGACGTCGCCGCCCTGCGCCGCAAGGCCACGCGTGCGCTGCGCCGGCTCACGGCCAAGGACAACATCAAGTTCGACGGCCTGTCGCGCGTCTCGCACGTGACCGACGCCACCGACTGGCGCGTGGAGTACCCGTTCGTGGTGCTGTGCCCCGACACCGAGGCCGAGATGGCGCTGCTGGTGAAGGGCTGCATCGAGCTGGGCCTGACCATCATCCCGCGCGGCGGCGGCACCGGCTACACCGGCGGCGCCATCCCGCTGACATGGAAGAGCGTGGTCATCAACACCGAGAAGCTCGAGGCGATGACCGAGGTCGAGCACATGTCGCTGCCCGGCCTGGCCGACCCCGTGCCCACCATCTGGACCGAGGCCGGCGTGGTCACGCAGCGCGTGGCCGATACGGCCGAGCGCGCCGGCTTCGTGTTCGCGGTCGATCCGACCTCGGCCGAGGCCTCGTGCGTCGGCGGCAACGTCGCCATGAACGCCGGCGGCAAAAAAGCCGTGCTCTGGGGCACCGCGCTCGACAACCTCGCCTCGTGGCGCATGGTGACGCCGCAGGCCGAATGGCTCGAAGTCACTCGCATTGGCCACAACCTCGGCAAGATCCATGACGCCGAAAGCGCCGTGTTCGAGCTGCAGTACTACGCGGCCGACGGCAAGACGAAGCTGCGCACCGAGCGCCTCGACATTCCGGGCCGCACCTTCCGCAAGGAAGGCCTCGGCAAGGACGTGACCGACAAGTTCCTCTCGGGCCTGCCGGGCATCCAGAAGGAGGGCTGCGACGGCCTCATCACCAGCTGCCGCTGGGTGGTGCACAAGATGCCTGCGCACACGCGCACCGTGTGCCTGGAGTTCTTCGGCAACGCCAAGGACGCCGTGCCCAGCATCGTCGAGATCAAGGACTTCATGTTCGCCGAGCAGAAGCGCTCGGGCGTGCTGCTGGCCGGCCTCGAACACCTGGACGACCGCTACCTGAAGGCCGTGGGCTACGCCACCAAGTCGAAGAAGCACGGCGGCCTGCCGAAGATGGTGCTGTTCGGCGACATCGCCGGCGACGACGCCGATGACGTGGCCCGCGTCACCTCCGAGGTGGTGCGCATCGCCAACTCGCGCAGCGGCGAAGGCTTCATCGCCATCAGCCCCGAGGCGCGCAAGAAGTTCTGGCTCGACCGCAAGCGCACGGCCGCCATCAGCAAGCACACCAACGCCTTCAAGATCAACGAGGACGTGGTGATCCCGCTGCCGCGCATGGCCGAGTACAGCGACGGCATCGAGCGCATCAACATCGAGCTCTCGCTGCAGAACAAGCTCGCGCTCACCGACGAACTCGAAGCCTTCCTGCTGCGCGGCAACCTGCCGCTGGGCAAGACCGACGACGCGCATGAAATCCCGGCGGCCGAGCTGCTCGAAGACCGCGTGGCTCAGGCCGTCGCGCTGGTGCAGGGCGTGCGTGCGCTCTGGGCCGAATGGCTGCGCGACGTCGACACGCTGTTCCCGCAGCTGCAGGACCACACCCTGCGCGCCAGCTGGAAGACCCAGCTGCGCCAGCCGCTGCAGGAAATCTTCAGCGGCGTGGAGTTCGCTCCCATCGTTGCCGAGTGCGCGGCCATCCACAAGCAGGTGCTCAAGGGCCGCGTGTGGGTTGCGCTGCACATGCACGCGGGCGACGGCAATGTGCACACCAATATCCCCGTCAACAGCGACAACTACGACATGCTGCAGACCGCGCATGCCGCGGTGGTGCGCATCATGGCGCTGGCGCGCAGCCTCGACGGCGTGATCTCGGGCGAGCACGGCATCGGCATCACCAAGCTCGAATTCCTGAGCGACGAGGAGCTGCGTCCGTTCACCGAATACAAGGCCAAAGTCGACCCCGAAGGCCGCTTCAACAAGGGCAAGCTGCTGCGTGCGCCGGCAGGCCAGGCTCAGACGCTGCACGCCGACCTGACCAACGCCTACACGCCGAGCTTCGGCCTCATGGGGCACGAGTCGCTGATCATGCAGCAGAGCGACATCGGCGCCATTGCCGACAGCGTGAAGGACTGCCTGCGCTGCGGCAAGTGCAAGCCGGTGTGCGCCACGCACGTGCCGCGCGCCAACCTGCTCTACAGCCCGCGCAACAAGATCCTCGCGACTTCGCTGCTGGTGGAGGCCTTCCTGTATGAAGAGCAGACGCGGCGCGGCATCAGCATCAAGCACTGGGAAGAGTTCGAGGACGTGGCCGACCACTGCACCGTGTGCCACAAGTGCCTCACGCCGTGCCCGGTGAAGATCGATTTCGGCGACGTGTCGATGAACATGCGCAACCTGCTGCGCAAGATGGGACAGAAGAGCTTCCGTCCCGGCAACGCGGCCGCGATGTTCTTCCTCAACGCGACCAATCCGCAGACCATCAAGGCGGTGCGCGCGGGCATGGTGGGCGTGGGCTTCAAGGCGCAGCGCCTGGCCAACGACCTGCTGCGCGGCCTCGCGAAGAAGCAGACCGCGGCGCCGCCGGCCACGCTCGGCCCGGCACCGGTCAAGGAACAGGTGATCCACTTCATCAACAAGAAGATGCCGGGCAACCTGCCGAAGAAGACGGCGCGCGCGCTGCTCGACATCGAGGATGCGGACTACGTGCCGATCATCCGCAACCCGAAGGCGACCACGTCGGAAACCGAGGCGGTCTTCTACTTCCCGGGATGCGGGTCGGAGCGCCTGTTCTCGCAGGTCGGCCTTGCCACGCAGGCCATGCTGTGGCATGCGGGGGTGCAGACGGTGTTGCCGCCGGGCTACCTGTGCTGCGGCTATCCGCAGCGCGGCAGCGGGCAGTACGACAAGGCGGAGAAGATGATCACGGACAACCGCGTGCTCTTCCACCGCGTGGCCAACACGCTCAACTACCTCGACATCAAGACGGTGGTGGTGAGCTGCGGCACCTGCTACGACCAGCTGCAGGGCTACCAGTTCGACAAGATCTTCCCGGGCTGCCGCATCATCGACATCCACGAGTACCTGCTGGAGAAGGGCATCACGCTGGCCGATGCCGGCGGTGGCGGCTACCTCTATCACGACCCGTGCCATTCGCCGATGAAGCAGCAGGACCCGATGAAGACCGTGAAGGCGCTGGTCGGCGACAACGTGCTCAAGAACGACCGCTGCTGTGGCGAGTCGGGCACGCTGGGCGTGTCGCGGCCCGACATCTCGACGCAGATCCGCTTCCGCAAGGAAGAGGAACTGAAGAAGGGCGAAGCCGCGCTGCGCGACAGCGGCAAGGTCGGCGAGAAGGACAACGTGAAGATCCTCACCAGCTGCCCGAGCTGCCTGCAGGGCCTCTCGCGCTACGGCAACGACCTGAACAACGGCCTGCTCGAAGCCGACTACATCGTGGTCGAGATGGCCAACAAGCTCCTCGGCAAGGACTGGATGCCGGAGTACGTGGCCGCGGCCAACCAGGGCGGGATAGAGCGGGTGCTGGTATGACGGTGCAAGGCTGCCCGCTCTGCGAAGGCCATGGCGGACGCGTCGTGTTCGAGGGCGTGAAGCTGCGCGTCATCCACGCGGAAGAGGCGGGTTTCCCGGCCTTCTATCGCGTGGTCTGGCGCGCGCATGCGCCGGAGTTCTCGGACCTCGACGCAGCCGACCGCGCGCTGTGCATGGACGCGGTGGTGGCGGTGGAGCAGTGCCTGCGCGAGCACCTGCATCCCGCCAAGATGAACATCGCCGCGCTCGGCAACATGGTGCCGCACCTGCACTGGCATGTGATCGCGCGTTTCGCCGATGACAGCCATTTCCCGGGCTCGGTATGGGCACCCGTGCAGCGCGCGCGGAATACCGCGCACGAGGCGCATGTCGCTGCGCGTCTGCCGGCCGTCGAGGCTGCGATGATCGAACGCCTGGGTACAAGGAGCTTCTGATGGCAGGCTTGAAACAGGGCGCACCGACGCCGCAGTCGATCACCGTGCACGGTCAGTCGCGCGTGCTCGAAGTGGGCTTCTCGGATGGCGCGACCTTCCGCATTCCCTTCGAGCTGATGCGCATCTACTCGCCGTCGGCCGAAGTGCAGGGCCACGGCCCGGGCCAGGAAATCCTGCAGACGGGCAAGCGCGACGTCGAACTCGTCGACCTCCAAGCGGTCGGCAACTACGCCGTGCAGCCGACCTTCAGCGACGGCCACAGCACCGGCATCTACTCGTGGGACCTGCTCTACGAACTGGGCGCGAAGCAGGCCGAGCTGTGGGCTGCCTACGAGCGACGGCTGGCCGAAGCGGGCGTCGAGCGCGACGCGCCGATGCTCGACAAGGGCGGCCACGCCTGCGGCAGCCACTGAGCCGCGAATCCGCGCGGTGCTCTTGAAAAGATAGCCCCGCGCCCAGGAAGGACGGGCGGAAAAAGCAACAAATGTCCGCCGTACGCGCGGGGTCGTCGGCTTGATGTGAAGGCTTCCGGCCTAACATCGGTTGCATGAGTACCACACACTTCGGCTTTGAAACGGTCGACGAAAGCGAGAAGGCGCGCCGCGTGCGCGGCGTCTTCGATTCGGTCGCCTCGCGCTACGACGTCATGAACGACCTGATGTCGGCCGGACTGCACCGCGCCTGGAAGGCATACACCGTGATGGTCGCGAACGTGGGCGAAGGCTCGCGCGTGCTCGACATCGCAGGCGGCACCGGCGACCTCGCGCTCGCCTTCGCGAAGAAGGTCGGCGCCAGCGGCCAGGTGGTCCACACCGACATCAACGAGGCCATGCTGCGCACCGGCCGCGACCGTCTGCTCGACGCCGGCGTGTCGCTGCCCACCATGGTCTGCGACGCCGAGAAGCTGCCCTTTCCCGACGATCACTTCGACGTGGTGACGGTGGCCTTCGGCCTGCGCAACATGACGCACAAGGACATCGCGCTCAAGGAAATGAACCGCGTGCTCAAGCCTCGCGGCAAGCTGCTCGTGCTCGAGTTCTCGAAGGTCGCGAAGCCGCTGGCCAAGGCCTACGACTGGTACTCCTTCAACGTGCTGCCACGCCTGGGCAAGCTCGTGGCCGGCGACGACGCGAGCTATCGCTACCTCGCCGAATCGATCCGGATGCATCCCTCGCAAGAGGAGCTCAAGACCCTCATGAAAGAGGGCGGTTTCGGACATGTGGACTATCACAACATGACTGGGGGAATCGCCGCCCTCCATGTTGGAATCAAGTGTTGATGACGCGAATCTTTCGCTCAAGAGGAGACGACATGAAGAGTTTGGGTTCTTTGTTTTTGGCAGCTGCATTGGTGCTGGTCAGTGTCCAGGCCGAGGCTGCCCGCTTGGGCGGTGGCAAGTCCGTCGGACGGCAGTCGTCCAACGTGACGCAGCGCGAGGCCGCCCCGTCGGCAGCGCCCGGCGCCCCCGCGCAGAGCGCGACCAACGCTGCAGCGGCGAAGCCCGCAACACCCGCACCCGCGGCAGCCGCGCCGAAGCGTCCGTGGGGCGCCATGCTCGGCGGCCTGGCCGCCGGCCTGGGCCTCGCATGGCTCGCGCATTCGCTCGGCCTCGGCGCCGGGTTCGGCAACATCCTGCTGATCGGCCTGCTCGTGCTCGCTGCAGTGGTGGTGTGGCGCATGATCAAGTCGCGCTCGCAGCCTGCCGGCAACGGCCAGGGCGGCTTCGCCTTCCAGGGCGCGGGCGCCAGCCCGAGCAACGCCAGCGCGCCGGCGCAATACAGCCCGGCCAACGTGGGCAACGACGCATCGGCACGTCCATGGGAGCGCAATGCCGCCGCCTTCGACGCCACCCCGTCGAACGACGCGCCGCACGGCAGCAGTCTCTCGGCAGCGGGTGCCGCGGCCGGTGGCAGCATGATCGGCTCGGCGCTCGGCGGTTCGCAGTCCTGGGGCATCCCCGCGGGCTTCGACGTCGACGGCTTCCTCGGCGCCGCCAAGCGCAACTTCGTGACGCTGCAGGACGCCTGGGACCGCGCCGACGTGTCGATGCTGCGTTCGATGATGACCGACGGCATGGTGGACGAGATCCGTACCCAGCTGGCCGACCGCGCCAGCCACACGGGCGGCGCCTCGAACAAGACCGAAGTCGTGATGCTCGACGCCAAGCTGCTCGGCATCGAGGAATTGCCCGACGCCTACATGGCCAGCGTGGAGTTCTCCGGCATGATCCGCGAAGACGCCTCGGCCGGCCCGGGCCCGTTCCGCGAAGTCTGGAACATGACCAAGCCGACCAGCGGCAACGGTGGCTGGCTGGTGGCCGGCGTGCAGGCCCTGCAGTAAATAAAGGCGCGCCCCCAGGCTTCGCGCACTTCGTGTCGCTTCTCCTACCCCCTACCGGGGGCAACACCAGCAGCCCGGCAAAGCCGGTTCTGCGGTGTTTCTGGAAAAGGGCATGCGGTCCATGAGTCGCAGGGCGCTACAGTGACGGGATAATGGGGACATGGCCACACCATCGTCCCCATTTTCTTTTCTCGGCGACCTTTTCAACCGCATCGGCGAGCGTCTGCAGCCCCCGGACTGGGCGGTCCACGAGATCCAGCATCGCGCGGTCCTGTTCCTGAACCACGTGCTGCAGCAGGAGCCCGAGGCTCAGCAGCGGCTGCTGCGCCAGCAGGGGCGGGTAGTGCGTTTCCAGTGGCGCTTCGTGACGATGGAGCTGGTGGCCACGCCGGCCGGCCTGCTCGACCTGGCGCCTGAGGGCTCGGTGCCCGAACTGACGCTCACCGTCATCGACGAATCCCCCTTCGAGATCGCCCGCGCCACGCTGCGCGGCGACAAGCCGGCCGTGCAGATCATCGGCGACGTGCAGCTGGCCGCCGAGGTCAACTGGCTGGTCGACCACGTGCGCTGGGACGTCGAGGACGACCTGGCCCGCCTGATCGGCGACGTGCCCGCACACGCTCGGCAACGGCGTGCGGCGCGTCGTGGGCGCGCTGCGCCAGTTCGTCGGCGATCGCTCGGCCAAGGCTGGCGGCTCGGCGAGCGCGGCCGAATGAGGCGCTTCTACCGCGGCCTGTTCATCGTCTGGGTCGCACTGCGCTACGGCCTCGACGAGCTCGTGCTCACGAGCTTCCAGAAGCCCTGGCTGCGCGTGGTGGCGCGTGTGGTCTCGTTCGGGCGCAACCTCGACGCGCCGCGCGGCCAGCGCCTGCGTGAGGCGCTCGAGCGGCTCGGCCCCATCTTCGTGAAGTTCGGCCAGGTGCTGTCGACCCGGCGCGACCTGCTGCCGCCCGACATCGCCGACGAACTGGCTTTCCTGCAGGACCGCGTGCCGCCGTTCCCGTCGGCGGTGGCCATCGCCACCATCGAGCGTGCGTTCCGCCGTCCGGTGGGCGACGTGTTCGTGCAGTTCGACGAAACACCCATCGCCAGCGCGTCGATCGCACAGGTGCACTTCGCGACCATCCGCACCAACCAGGGTGAGGAGCGCGAAGTGGCGGTCAAGGTGCTGCGTCCCAACATGCGCGGCGTGATCGAGAAAGACCTGGCGCTGATGGCCATGATGGCCGGCTGGATCGAGAACCTCTCGGCCGACGGCAAGCGCCTGAAGCCGCGCGAGGTGGTCGGCGAGTTCGACAAGTACCTGCACGACGAGCTCGACCTAGTGCGCGAGGCCGCCAACGCGGCCCAGCTGCGCCGCAACATGGCCGCGCTCGACCTGGTGCTGATCCCCGAGATGTTCTGGGACTTCTGCCATCCCGAAGTCATCGTGATGGAGCGCATGAAGGGCGTGCCCATTGCGCAGATGGACCGCCTGCGCGCGGCCGGCGTCGACATTCCCAAGCTGGCGCGCGACGGCGTCACGATCTTCTTCACGCAGGTGTTCCGCGACGGCTTCTTCCACGCCGACATGCACCCCGGCAACATCCAGGTGAGCCTGGCGCCCGAGACCTTCGGGCGCTACATCTCGCTGGATTTCGGGATCATCGGCACGCTGACCGAGTCGGACAAGGAATACCTGGCGCAGAACTTCGTGGCCTTCTTCCGGCGCGACTACAAGCGCGTGGCCGAGCTGCACCTCGAAAGCGGCTGGGTGCCGGTGGGCACCCGCATCGACGAGCTGGAGGCGGCCATCCGCACCGTCTGCGAGCCGTACTTCGACCGGCCGCTGAAGGAAATCTCGCTGGGCATGGTGCTGATGCGCCTGTTCCAGACCTCGCGGCGCTTCCACGTCGAGATCCAGCCGCAGCTGGTGCTGCTGCAGAAGACGCTGCTGAACATCGAGGGCCTGGGCCGCAACATCGACCCCGAACTCGACCTCTGGGCCACGGCCAAGCCCTTTCTCGAGAAGTGGATGGTCGACCAGATCGGCCCCAAGAAGCTGTTCCAGCAGCTCAAGGCCGAGGCGCCGCGGTACGCCAAACTGCTGCCCCAATTGCCGCGCCTGCTGCACGATTTCCTGGAGAATCGCCCCGCCGACAACCGCCGCGAGCTGCTCGAACTACTGGCCGAGCAGAAGCGGACCAACCGGCTGCTGCAGACCATCGTCTACGGTGGCATAGGTTTTGTATTGGGGTTGCTCGCCATGCAATTGCTGGTGCGCGTGCGTCTGTTCTAGAGGAGTTTCTGCCGTGTTGCTGACGCTGGTCATCGTCTATTTGCTGGTCACCATCGCGATCGGTCTTTATGCCGCCAAGCGGGTGAAGAACACCACCGACTTCGCCATCGCCGGGCGGCACCTGCCGCTCTACATGATCGTCACGACCACCTTCGCGACCTGGTTCGGCTCCGAAACGGTGCTCGGCATTCCGGCCAAGTTCATCGAGGGCGGGCTCAACGGCGTGATCGAGGACCCATTCGGCGCGGGCACCTGCCTGATCCTGGTGGGCCTGTTCTTCGCGGGCAAGCTCTACCGCATGACGCTGCTGACCATCAGCGACTACTACCGCGAGCGCTACGGCCGCGGCGTCGAGGTGGCCTGCTCGCTCATCATCATGCTGAGCTACCTGGGCTGGGTGTCGGCGCAGGTCACGGCGCTGGGGCTGGTGTTCAACCTGCTGTCGGGCGGCGTCATCAGCATTCCCATGGGCATGGTGATCGGCGTGATCTCGATCCTGGCGTACACGCTGTTCGGCGGCATGTGGTCGGTGGCCGTCACCGACTTCATCCAGATGATCATCCTGGTGGCCGGCCTTGCCGTGATCGCGATGTTCGCGGGCAACATGGCCGGCGGCGCCGACAAGGTGGTGGCCTTCGCGGTCAGCAAGGACCTCTTCAAGTTCTGGCCCGAACCCAACTGGCACGACATGGTGTTCTTCCTCGCGGCCGCCATCACCATGATGCTGGGCTCCATCCCGCAGCAGGACGTTTTCCAGCGCGTGATGTCCGCCAACAGTGCCAAGGCGGCGCAGCGCGGGCCGGTGATCGGCGGCCTGGCGTACATCCTGTTCGCCTTCGTGCCGATGTTCCTGGTGGCCAGCGCGCTGCTGATCATGCCGGAGCAGACCGCCACCCTGCTGAAGGAAGATCCGCAGAAGGTGCTGCCCACGCTGGTGCTGCAGAAGATGCCGTTCGTGATGCAGGTGCTGTTCTTCGGTGCGCTGCTGTCGGCCATCAAGTCGACCGCCTCGGCCACGCTGCTGGCGCCCAGCGTCACCTTCACCGAGAACATCTGGCGCCAGTTCCGCCCCGCCGGCACCGACCGCCAGAACCTCATGACGATGCGCATCACGGTCCTGCTGTTCAGCGCCGCGGTGCTTGCCTACGCCATCCGCATGCAGGGCACGCCGATCTACGAACTGGTGTCGGGCGCCTACCAGGTGCCGCTGGTCGGCGCCTTCGTGCCGCTGGTGTGCGGCCTGTACTGGCGCCGTGCCACCACCCAGGGCGCCATCGCCTCGATCGTCCTGGGCATCGGCATATGGCTGCTGTTCCTGTGGATGCCCTGGGGCAGTGCGTTTCCGGCCCAGCTGGCAGGGGTGCTGTGCTCGTTCGCGGGCATGGTGGCCGGATCGCTGCTGCCGCAATGGTTGGCGAACACTCACACGCCGCACCGGCCTTTGACGACGGAACCGGCCTGAAGCAGGGGGCAGCCCTATAATCGAGGGCTTTGCGAGCGGCAGCTGCGCCGCTTTTTTGACCTCATTTCCCATGCCCATCTACGCCTACAAGTGCAGTGCCTGCGGCTTTGCCAAAGACGCTTTGCAGAAGATGTCCGACGCGCCCCTCACGGTGTGTCCGGCGTGCGGCGCGAGTGCGTTCGAAAAACAGGTCACGGCCGCCGGCTTCCAGCTCAAGGGCTCGGGCTGGTACGTGACCGATTTCCGTGAGGGCGGCGGCAAGAAGTCCGAACCGTCCACGGCGCCCGCGTCCAGCGACGGCGGCAAGTCCGCCGAGTCTTCCTCTTCCACAACCGTCGTCGCGCCGAGCCCCGCTCCGGCGCCCGCCGCACCGGCCCCCGCGCCGGCCGCGGCCAGCGGCGACTGATCGATCCCGACCGCCATGCTCGCCCTGCGCAAATGGTTGCTGTCCGGCCTGCTGGTCATCGTGCCGCTGGTCATCACGCTCGGCGTGCTGAACTGGATCATCGGCACGCTCGACCAGACGCTGTGGCTGCTGCCCGCGCAGTGGCAGACCTGGCTCAGCGACCACAAGGTGCGCGGCCTGGGCGTGCTGCTCACGCTGGCCATCCTGCTGGTGGTGGGCGCCACGGCCAGCAACTTCGTCGGCAAGCGCCTGCTCGGGTGGGGCGACGCCGTGGTGCGCCGCATTCCGGTGGTGCGCTCGATCTACTCCAGCGTCAAGCAGGTGTCGGACACGCTGTTCTCCGAGAACGGCAATGCCTTCCGCACGGCGGTGCTGGTGCAGTGGCCGCGCGAAGGCGTGTGGACCATCGCCTTCGTGACCGGCGCGCCCGGCAACGAAGTCGCTGAACACCTCGGCGAAGGGGAATTCCTCAGCGTCTACGTGCCGACCACGCCCAACCCCACGGGTGGCTACTTCGTGATGCTCAAGCGCAGCGACTGCATCGAACTGAAGATGAGCGTGGACGAAGCGCTCAAGTACATCGTCTCGATGGGGGTGGTCGTTCCAGGCGGCCCCGCCACGGTGGCGGTGAAGTCTTCCAACTCATAAAAACGAACGCGCCCACAAGGCGCCGGAATAGATTCTTATGGCCATGCGTACTCACTATTGCGGTCTCGTGACCGAAGCCCTGCTGGGCCAGACCGTCACCCTGTGCGGCTGGGTCAACCGCCGCCGCGACCATGGCGGCGTGATCTTCATCGACGTGCGCGACCGCGAAGGCTACGTGCAGGTGGTGTGCGACCCCGACCGCGCCTCGACCTTCGCCGTCGCCGAGAACCTGCGCAACGAGTTCTGCGTGCAGATCACCGGCCTCGTGCGCGCACGTCCCGAAGGCACGACCAACGACCAGCTCAAGAGCGGCAAGATCGAAGTGCTGTGCCATGAACTCAAGGTGCTGAACCCCTCGGTCACGCCCCCGTTCCTGCTGGACGACGACAACCTGTCGGAAACCACTCGCCTCACGCACCGCGTGCTCGACCTGCGCCGCCCGGCCATGCAGCGCAACATGATGCTGCGCTACAAGGTGACGATGGAAACGCGCAAGTTCCTCGATGCCAACGGCTTCATCGACATCGAGACGCCGATGCTGGGCAAGTCCACGCCCGAAGGCGCGCGCGACTACCTCGTGCCCAGCCGCGTGCACGACGGCAGCTTCTTCGCGCTGCCGCAGTCGCCCCAGCTCTTCAAGCAGCTCTTGATGGTGGCCGGCTATGACCGCTACTACCAGATCGTGAAGTGCTTCCGCGACGAAGACCTGCGCGCCGACCGCCAGCCCGAATTCACGCAGATCGACATCGAGACCTCGTTCCTCGCCGAAGAAGAAATCCGCGAGATGTTCGAAGGCATGATCCGCAACGTGTTCCGCAACGCCGCGGGCATCGACCTGCCGGTGTTCCCGACCATGACGTACGGCGACGCGATGTTCAAGTACGGCTCGGACAAGCCCGACCTGCGCGTGAAGCTCGAGTTCACCGAGCTCACCGAACTGATGAAGCGCGTGGAATTCAAGGTGTTCTCGAATGCCGCCACCATGAAGGGCGGCCGCGTGGTCGCGCTGCGCGTGCCTGGCGGCGGTGCCGAAGGCGGCCTGTCGCGCGGTGAAATCGATGCGTACCAGGAGTTCGTGAAGATCTACGGTGCCAAGGGCCTGGCCTACATCAAGGTCAACGACGCAGCCGCCGGCCGCGAAGGCCTGCAGAGCCCGATCGTGAAGAACCTCGACGACAGCTCGCTGGCCGAGATCATCGCCCGCACGGGCGCGCGCAACGGCGACATCCTGTTCTTCGGTGCCGACAAGGAAAAGGTCGTCAACGACGCCATCGGCGCGCTGCGCGTGAAGATCGGCCACAGCGCCTTCGGCAAGAAGGCGGGCCTCTTCGACGACCGTTGGGCGCCGCTGTGGGTGGTCGACTTCCCGATGTTCGAGTTCGACGAGGAAGGCCAGCGCTGGAGCGCCGTGCACCATCCGTTCACCGCACCGAAGGACGGCCATGAAGACCTCATGGACACCGCGCCCGAGAAGTGCATCGCCAAGGCCTACGACATGGTGCTCAACGGCATCGAGATGGGTGGTGGCTCGGTGCGTATCCATCGCGAGGAAGTGCAGAGCAAGGTGTTCCGCGCGCTCAAGATCAGCGCCGAGGACGCGCAGCTCAAGTTCGGCTTCCTGCTCGACGCGCTGCAGTACGGCGCGCCGCCGCACGGCGGCATCGCCATCGGCCTGGACCGCCTCGTCATGCTCATGACCGGCGCCGAGTCGATCCGCGACGTGATCGCCTTCCCCAAGACCCAGCGCGCGCAAGACCTGCTGACGCAGGCGCCGAGCCCGGTCGACGAGAAGCAGCTGCGCGAGCTGCACATCAAGCTGCGCAACACGCCCCAGGCAGCCTGATACGGCCATGACGACCAGCCCCCGACCCTGGAAGATCCCGGAGTCGGTGCTGGTCGTGATCCACACGCCGGCGCTCGATGTGCTGCTGATCCGGCGTGCGGATGCCGAGACCGACTTCTGGCAGTCGGTCACCGGTAGCAAGGACGCCGCCGACGAGCCCCTCGCGCTCACCGCGGCGCGAGAGGTGGCCGAGGAAACCGGCATCCGGTGCGGCGAGGGCACTGCGCTCGCCCCGCAGCTGGCCGACTGGCAGCTGCGCAATGTCTACGAAATTTATCCACGGTGGCGCGCCCGCTATGCGCCCGGCGTGACGCACAACACCGAGCACCTGTTCGGCCTCTGCGTACCCGATCGCCTGACGCCCACGCTCGATCCGCGCGAACACACCGACTGGAAGTGGCTGCCGTACCGCGAAGCGGCGGACGCCTGCTTTTCCCCGTCGAACGCCGAAGCCATCCTGTTGCTGCCAGAATTTGCGCGATGAACCAGCCGGCAGCCACATCAGCGCAGAACCTCCGGGTCGCGACCTACAACATCCACAAGGGTGTGCAGGGCATCGGGCCCGCGCGACGGCTCGAAATCCACAACCTGGGCCACGCGATCGAGCAGCTCGACGCCGACATCGTCTGCCTGCAGGAGGTGCGCAAGATGAACCGGCAGGCCGCCACGCGCTTCGCGCACTGGCCCGAACTGCCGCAGGCCGACTTCCTCGCGCCAGAGGGCTACACCGCGGTCTACGAGACCAATGCCGTCACGCGCCACGGCGAGCACGGCAATGCGCTGCTCACGCGCTGGCCGGTGCTGCGCACCAGCCACCAGGACATCTCCGACCACCGCTTCGAGCAACGCGGGCTGCTGCACGTGGTGATCGACGTCGAGGGCCGCAGGGTGCACGCCATCGTGGTGCACCTGGGGCTCATCAGGGGCAGCCGGGTGCGGCAGGTCGCGCGCCTGCGCGAGTTCATCGACCGAGAGGTGCCGCCCGAGGAGGCCGTGGTGGTCGCGGGAGACTTCAACGACTGGGGTGCCCGCATGCGCTACGCCATGAACGCCATGGGACTGCGCGACACCAGCGATCTGCGCGGTGCGCGCACGCTCACTTACCCCTCGCGCCTGCCGGTGGCGCAGCTCGACTTCGTCTACGGGCGCAGGTTGGAGCCGCAGGCCTGCACGGTGCCGCGTGGGCCGATCTGGGCCCGCATGTCCGACCACTTGCCGCTGGTGGCTGATTTCTCGCTCCTCAATTGATAGCATTGCTCCAAGAAGGGACGGGCGTTGCGGGCCCGAATGTCTGGAGCCATTCACTGGTACGATCCCCGCCATGCTGAGGAAAACCGACGTCGACCCGCGCCCCGATCGAAACGACGATGACGAGGGCACGCCCGTCTCCGTGAAGATCCGCGAGCGCATCACCGCAGCGCGCAAGCGCTTCAACGCCAACGACAACATCGCCGAGTTCATCGAGCCCGGCGAGCTGGAGACCTTGCTCGACGAGGTCGAGGTCAAGATGAAGGGCGTGCTCGAAAGCCTGGTCATCGACGTCGAGAACGACCACAACACCGACAACACCGCGCGCCGCGTCGCCAAGATGTACCTCAACGAGGTGTTCAAGGGCCGCTACGTGGCGCCACCCTCGCTCACCGAGTTTCCCAACGCCGAGCACCTGAACGAGCTGATGATCGTCGGCCCGATCACCGTGCGCAGCGCCTGCTCGCACCACTTCTGCCCGATCATCGGCAAGCTGTGGATCGGCGTGATGCCCAACGAGCACACCAACGTGATCGGCCTGTCGAAGTACGCGCGCCTGGCCGAGTGGGTCATGGGCCGTCCGCAGATCCAGGAAGAAGCCGTGGTGCAGCTGGCCGACCTGATCCAGGAAAAGACGCAGCCCGACGGCCTCGCGCTGGTCATGGAAGCCGAGCATTTCTGCATGGCCTGGCGCGGCGTGAAGGAAATGGACAGCAAGATGATCAATTCCGTGATGCGCGGCGTGTTCCTGAAAGATCCGAGCCTGCGCCGCGAATTCCTCTCTCTCCTGCCAAGAAAGGGCTGAGCCATGCTGGTCCGACTTCTCTACGCCAGCCGCGCCGTCGACACCAGCCCCGAGGCCATCGAGGCGATCCTTGCGCAATCGCGCTCGCACAACACGACATGCGGCATCACCGGCATCCTCTGCTACGGCGCGGGCACCTTCCTGCAGGCCATCGAAGGCGGCCGCACGGCGATCAGCGAGCTCTACGGCCACATCCAGCGCGACGGGCGCCACAAGGACGTGGTGCTGCTGCACTACGAGGAGATTTCCGAGCGCCGCTTCGGCGGCTGGACGATGGGGCAGGTCAACCTGTCGAAGCTCAATGCCTCGACGCTGCTGAAGTATTCCGAGAAACCCGAGCTCAACCCGTATGCGGTCTCGGGCAAGGTTTCGCTGGCGCTGCTAGAGGAACTGATGGCCACCGCGGCCATCGTCGGCCGCCACTGATCCAGGGGTGCCGCTTTCCGCGTTCGCACTGATCCTGCTCGCCGGGATCATCCATGCAGGCTGGAACATCGTCGCCAAGAAGGCGAACGGCGATGCGCGCTTCAGTTTCCAGGCCAGCGTGTTCAACATGCTGGTCTGGGCCCCCGTGGGCATCACGCTGGGCTGGAACGTGGTGCCCGGCTGGGGCATGGCCGAATGGGGCTTCGTCGTGCTCAGCGGCGTGCTGCACGTCTTCTATTTCATCGTGCTGCTGCGCGGCTACCGCAGGTCGGACCTGACCGTGGTCTATCCGCTCGCGCGTGGTTCGGGGCCGCTGCTGTCGTCGCTGGTGGCGGTGCTTTTTCTCGGCGAGAAGATCAGCCTTTTCGGCGTGGCCGGCATCGCAGGCGTGGTGCTCGGCGTGTTCCTGGTGGCGGGCGGCCCGAAGCTGTGGCGCAAGGCGCACGACCCGGTGCAGCGCGAACGGGTGCACAAGGGCATTCGCTATGGCGTGCTGACCGGCGGCTTCATCGCAGCCTACACGGTGGCTGACAGCTATGCGGTCAAGTTCCTCGTCATGTCGCCGATCCTGCTCGACTACTTCGGCAACCTCGCGCGCATCGTGCTGCTGCTGCCGGTCGCGCTGAAGGACCGCGCCGCGACCGCGCGCATGTGGCGCTCGCAGTGGAAGTATGCGCTGCTGGTGGCGGTGTTCAGCCCCGTGTCGTATGTGCTCGTGCTCTACGCGGTGCAGCAGGCGCCGATCTCGCACGTCGCGCCGGCGCGCGAGGTGTCGATGCTGTTCGCCGCGCTGATCGGCGGCCACCTGCTGCGCGAAGGCGACCGGCTCTTGCGGCTGCTGGGCGCGCTGTTCATCGCCGCCGGTGTCGTGGCGCTCGCGATGGGCTGAGGCCGTGGTGCTGTTCGGCTGCGATTTTTCCAGCGCGCCGACGGCACGCAAGCCGATCGTGGTGGCTGCCGGTGAACTCGCCGATGGCAATCGCGTCGTGCTGACTGGCTTGCAGCGCTTCTCGACTCTCGGGGCATGGGGCGAATGGCTGTGCGCCACGCCCGCCTGGACCGGCGGTTTCGACTTTCCATTCAGCCTGCCGCGCGAACTCGTCGAGCATCTTGGATGGCCGGTGCAATGGGAGCCGTTGATGGCCCATTACGCCAGCCTGAGCCGCGCCGAAATCCGCGAGACCTTCGCCGCATTCTGTGCGGCGCGTCCCGTCGGCGGCAAGTTCGCCCGCCGTGCGACCGATGGGCCCGCAGGTTCAAGCCCGTCGATGAAATGGGTCAATCCGCCGGTAGCCTACATGCTCCACGCAGGCGTGCCGCGTCTGCTGGCGGCCGGTGCACGCATTCCCGGCCTGCACGCCGGCCCTGGCGCGGACCGCATTGCGCTGGAGGCCTATCCCGGCCTGCTGGCGCGCGAACTCATCGGGCGCCGCAGCTACAAGAGCGACGAGCTGCCGAAGCAGACGCCCGAACGGCTCGCCGCACGCACCGATCTGCTGGCCGCGCTCGAAGCCGGCACCTCGCGCCTCGGCCTGCGGCTTGGCGTCACCGCGCCGCAGCGCGCCGAACTGCTGGCCGATGCCCGCGGCGACGACATCGACGCGGTGCTGTGCCTCGTGCAGGCGGCCTGGGCCCTGCAGCGCGCGCAAAGCCCCGGGCCCGGCCATGGCCTGCCGCGGGATTTCGATCCGCTTGAAGGATGGATCGTCACCGCCTGAGCCTCGTTGTCCTACACCGCTTCGGGCTTCCGTCGGCGTTCGCGACCGTCGGCCAAAGCCTAGATTGAAATCGGCGGGTCGTTCCGGCCCACGCATTTCATCACCCGATCAGGAAGGAAGCGACATGAACAAGGACCAATTGGCAGGCCGCGTAGAAGAAGCCAAGGGCAAGTTGAAGGAAGTGGCCGGCAAGGCCATTGGCAGCGAAAAGCTCGAAGGCAAGGGCATTGCCGAACAGGCCGCCGGCAAGGTGCAGAAGACCTACGGCGACGTCAAGGAGCGGGCCAAGGACGCCATCAAGTCGGGCGCCAACAAGCTGTGACGCCCATTTCCCGTGCGCAATCGAGCGACGGACAGGAGGATTTCCATATGAACAAACACACTACCCCCATCACCATGCCGCATTCGCGCGTGTGGCTCGCCGTGCTCGTGGCCGGCGCTGCGCTGACGCTGGTCGGCTGCGACAAGTCCGACAACCGCACGGCGGGCGAGAAGCTTGACAGTGCGGTGAGCAAGACCGAGAAGGCCGCCGATACCGCGGCGGCCAAGACCGGCGAGGCCGTCAGGGATGCCAAGGCCAAGGTCGAGTCGTCCAGCACCACGGCCGAGGTGAAGGAAGGCATGGCCAATGCCAAGCAAGCCGCCAAGGACGCCGGCGCCGCAATGAGCGCGACGGTGGACGATGCCGCCATCACGGCCTCCGTGTCCGCAGGCCTGGCCAAGGACCCGGACCTCAGCGCGATCAAGATCGACGTCGACACGAAGGGCGGCGCCGTGAGCCTGAAGGGACCCGCACCCACCGCTGCGGCCAAGGCGCGCGCCGAGGAGATCGCCAAGGGCGTGCGGGGCGTGACATCGGTGAACAACCAGCTCGAAGTGAAGGGCTGATCGCCATCGTGCGCCAGCCGCAAAAATGAAGAAGCCCGGTCTCTGCCGGGCTTTTTCTTTGGCGAGAGCCCTCCAGGCCCTCGGCTCGATGGCTCAATGGCCGAGCCAGTCCTTCAACTCGTCGGCATGCTCTTCTTCTTCCGAGAGGATGTCCTCGAGCATGCGGCGCGTGGTCGGGTCCTTGTCGCCGATCAGGGTGATCATCTGGCGGTACGCCTCCACCGCGATGCGTTCGGCGACGAGGTTGGCGCGCACCATCGATTGCAGGTCGGTCGACTCGTCGTAGGCCGCATGGCTGCGGTCCAGCAGGTGGCCGGGTGCGAAGTCGGGCTCGCCGCCCAATTGCACGATGCGCTCGGCGATGCGGTCGGCGTGTGCCGACTCGGCGTTGGCATGCACGAGAAACTCGTCTGCAATGGCGGGCGACTCCACGCCGTTGGCGGTGAAGTAGTGGCGCTTGTAGCGCAGCACGCAGACCAGCTCGGTGGCGAGGGCGTCGTTCAGCAGCTTGACGACGTCGTCGCGCCAGGGGCCATAGCTGGGCGTGACGGCGCCTTCGTCGAGGCTGTTGCGCGCGGCGTCCAGGCCGCCCTGGTCCAGCACCAGGTGCTTGTGCTGAGCCGCCTTGGAGGATGAGGAAACATCGACTTTCATGGAGGGTCCTTTCGTGGGGGGCTTGTGGTCTTGCGCATCAACGTGTTGACGAGGTCGGCCACGTCGGATGTCTTCAGTACCGCTGCAAGCACGGCCGTGGTCGACAGCAGGCGCCACGGCTTCACGAGTACCAGCACCGCGCCTGTGGCCGCGGCCGCGGCCATCAGCTTGGCCGGCTCCTTGCGAGCGTAGTGTTCGAGCAGCGGGCGGGCCAGTTGGCCGACCGCGTGTGCCGGATGCCGGCGCCACCAGCGTTCCACCACGCCGCGGCCCATCGAGAGCCACACGTTGTTTCGTCCCCGCCGCGGGTTTTGCAGGTGCCGGTTGCGTCGCGGCGCGGCGGCCGATGTGTCGTCGAACGCGTATTCCAGTTCGTCCTCGGGCTCGCGGCCGCGTTCCGCCCGGGGTTGTGCGTCGTCGTTCGCGGCGTCCGCATCGCCGTTCAGCTGCCGCACCAGCGCGCGCCGCGAGAGGGCCAGGCGCTGCTGCGGGGTGAGGGGGGAGCGTTCATCGCTGTTCATGGGCAGCTCCGGCGTCGCGCAAGGCCTGCAGGTCGGCACCGAGCTGCGAGCGCAGATCGTCGAAACCGTAGCTCGGAACGGACTTCATCGCGTACCACGTACAGATGGCCGCTATCACCAGCGCCACGCCCGGCACGGCCACGAGCACCCAATGAAAGCTGCCGTGCATCACGCCCAGCAGCACGGCTACCCCCGTCAGTCCAAGGGTCAGCGCGGCGCAGGCCGCAGCCAGCACGCCTGCGACGATGCGGGCGACGAGCCCGCGCCCCGCCTGCGCGGATTCCTGGCGCACGAGGGCGGCGTAGTTGGCGAGGTGTTCAGCGACCAGTTCCGGATGCCCGAGCACCGTGGAGAAAATCGGATGAAGCATGGTGCCGGGATGGGTGGAGCGAAAAAGGTCGGCGGATCAGTAGTCGTCCCGGCTGCGGCGGCTGGCCAGCACGATGAGCGCAGTGATGGCCGCGCCGGCGGCTGCGGCCAGAAGCACCGAGCGCACCGGCTGGTCGGAGATGTAGCGGCCCGTGACGTCGGCAGCCTGTTCGAGTCGGCGCTGCGCACGTGCGCTGGTGGTGGACGCGGCGTCCAGCCCGCGCTGAACGGCCTGCTGCACGCGGGCAGCCAACTGCTCGACGGCGGGTTCGGCATCGCGTTGCAGGTCGCGGACCTTTTCGCCCGCCGCATTCACCGCGTTCTGTGCATAGGCGCGGGTCGTTTCGACCGCTTCGCGCGCGGTCTGGCGGGCGTCGTCGGCGAGTTGCGAGGGAGTCTTGGTCGTCGTGTTCATGTGAAAGTCCTTTCCGGAAAAATGAAATGCGCAAGCCTGTTGATCGTAACGACGCTACTTGCGTCGTAGCAAGCCGGCAAGGAAGCTCGCAATCGCGAGGATCGCGAAGATCACGAAAAGGATCTTGGCAATGCCGACCGCGCTGGCGGCGATGCCACCGAACCCGAACAGGGCCGCGATCAACGCGATGACCAGAAACACCACGGCGTAATGCAACATGCGGAACTCCTTCGAGGCTGCCCTCGTTGTGTTGTAAGCGGCGCATGCCGGACCCCGCGGAGGAAGTACCGGATGGCACAGGTGCAACCTTAAGTGGGGCACTGCCGCAGACCTGTCAGCGGCCGGGGGCGGGGTGCGTAGGAGATGGCCGAGTCGCCCTGCGCCGATGTGTGAAGGAGTACCGCTGTCCGGCGTCTCAAACGGGTTTGACGATGGGCAGCATGGCACTCAGGCGCGTGCCCCTGCCCGGCGTCGACGACACCGTGAGCTTGCCGCGCGCCGCCTCCACCCGATGCCGCATGCCCGCGAGGCCGTGCGTCGATGGCCGCATGCGCTGCGTGTCGAAGCCCTTGCCGTTGTCCGCCACTTCCACGATCACGTGGTTTTCATAGTTCTTCAGCACGATGGTGGCTTCGCTGGCCTCGGCGTACTTGCCGATGTTGGTGAGGCTCTCCTGCACCATGCGGTAGATGGTGAGCTGGCGCGATTCATCCATGGTCACCGGCTCCAGCGCCATCTCGATCTGCAGGCCCGAGCGCTCCCCGAATTCGCGCCCCAGGATCTCCAGCGATGCGACCAGCCCCAGGTTCGAGAGCGACGACGGCCGCAGGTCTTCGATGATGCGGCGCTTGAGCGCGATGCCGCTGTTGAGCAGCTCGGTCAGATGCTGCAGCCGCTGGGTGGCGTCGGGTGCGTCCGTCAGCCGCGACTTCAGCCGCGCCACGTCCAGCTTGGCGGCGGTGAGCAGCGAGCCCAGTTCGTCGTGCAGCTCGCGCGCGAGGTAGCCGCGCTCGGTTTCGCGCACATCCTGCAGGTGGGTAGCCAGTTCAGCCAGCGAGGCGGTGCGTTCGAGCACTTCGTCTTCCAGCGCATTGCGCTCGCGCTGCAGGGCCTCCTGCTGGCGCTCGCCGATGGAGCGCAGCGCATGCGTCTGGCGCAGGTACAGGAAGAAGGCGATCAGCGCCGCCAGCGCCACGATGGCGGTGCCGATGCGCGCCAGCTGAAGCGAGCGCAGCACCTGCTGCTGGCTTCGCTGCAGGGTGTTGTTGCTGGCCTTCACCAGTTCGCTCGCTGTCGTGCGGATGGCGTCCATCTCTTCGCGGCCGACGTCGGTGGTGATGACGAATTTCCAGGCGTCGTCCTTGCCGTCCTGGCGCAGCCGCACGCTCATGTCCATCTCGGCCACCTTGCGCAGCACGTGCTTCGACAGTTCGGCCTGCTGGGTGAGTTCGGCCGGCTTGGCGGCGTACAGCCGGCGCAGCGTGGCGAGATGGCCGTCGACCTGCTTGACCGCGTCGTCGTAGGGCTTTCGGTAGCTCGCCTCGCCGGTCAGCAGGTACCCTCGCTGGCCGGTTTCGGCATCCAGCATGTTCTGCAGGATCTGGTTGAGCGTTCCGCGCACCTGCTGCGCCTCGTCGATGTCGGCCAGGGCGCGGCTCGACTGCCGGTAGCCGGCCTCGTTGATGCCGACGAGGGCCAGTGCAGCCAGCGCCGCGAGCAGCAGGCTCACGGCCATTCGTGGAGGGGCTAACCAGTGCATGAAACTTTCAAGGTCGCTTGACGCGCAAGTTCGTGAATAATTGATAACAATCAGGGACCGGTATGTTGCGACCCGCATGCCCGCAACACAACGACGAAAGTAACAGATGATCAAAATCGGAATTGTGGACGACCACGCCATCGTGCGATCGGGCCTCCGGCAGTTCTTCTCCGAGCACGTGGACCTGCGCGTGGCGGGTGAAGCGGCCAGCGGGCGCGAGGCCATCGAACTGGTGCGCACCACGGAGCTGGACGTGCTGGTCATGGATCTTTCGATGCCGGGGCAGAGCGGGATTGACGCGCTCGCGATGATTCGCGCCAAGGCGCCGGACGTGGGCATCCTGATCCTCAGCGGCTACCCTGAAGAGCACTACGCGATGAACCTGATCCGGCAGGGTGCGAGCGGTTACCTGAACAAGGAATGCGATCCCATCGAGATCGTCAACGCCATTCGCACCATTTCGCTGGGCCGGCGCTACATCACGCCCGCTGTGGCCGAACTGCTGGCCCGCCAGCTCGACCGCAAGGACGACGCCGCGCCGCACGAGCAGCTCTCGGAGCGCGAGTTCCAGGTGTTCCTGAAGCTCGCCAAGGGCGAGACCGCCGGCGACATCGCCAAGACGCTGTCGCTGTCGGTAAAGACCGTGAGCACCTACCGCACGCGCCTGATGGAGAAGATGAACCTCTCCTCCAACAGCGACCTCACGTACTACGCACTGAAGAACAAGCTGATCGATTGAGATCGGCCAGCGAGCGGGAAGGGGCCCCATGCAGCGGCTCCTTCTTCAACCCGTTCCGGACGAGGAATGCAGCGCCTTGGCCTGCCCGATGCAGAAGTCGACCAGCGCGTCGATTTCGTTCGACTTGTCGAACACCGCATCGACCCCGAACTCGGCGCAACGCCGCCTGATGTCGGGCGTCGCATAGTTGCTGAGAACCACTACCTTCTGCACGGGCTTGCGCGACTGGCAGGCCTGGAGCACCCCCAGGCCGCTGCCTTGCTTGAGAAAGAGATCGACGATGACGAGGTCCCACTCGCCATCGTGGCCGAGCAGCCATGCGCGGGCGCCGCTTTCGGTTTCGGCGAAGCCAACCACCGTGGTGCAGGTAAGTTCTTCGAGCGTACCAATGAGGTTTTCACGGATCGTGAGGTTGTCTTCGACGACGTAGGTCTGCAATCTGGAATGCATGCCGAACCGCGCTTCCTCTGAGGTTGGCAGGCGCATTCGCGGCGCCTAGCTCCATGACCGCCTGCATATCGAGTGTGGGACGCTTCTGTCGCCCCATCATGCAAGCTTCGGCGTGCGGCTGTTGTAGGCGGGTTCCGACGCGTACACCCGCCCAAGTCTGCAACGCACCTTCGTAGGCGGCGCCTCACGGTTTTTGCGGCCCGCCGCCGACCCGGACGACGCGATGCCCGGAGTGACAATGACCCATGGCAACGATGATCCTTCGCAACCGGCCTCTCTGGCAGAAGCTGCTCGCATTCGTCGTGCTGCTGTTCGCGGCGCTGCTCATCGCGCTCGTCTTCTTTCCTTGGGACACGCTGCGCGGACCGGTCAGCCGCTATGTCAGCGAGCAAACGGGGCGCAAGTTCGAGATCACGCGGCGGCTCGACGTGGGCCTTGGCTGGGGGCAGGCGACGGTCAAGCTGGACGGCATCGAGTTTGCCAATCCCTCCTGGGCGCGCGACCCGTACCTGGTCAAGGCGGACCGCGCCGAGTTCGACATCCGCGTCTGGCCGCTGATCAGGAGCAAGGTCGTCATTCCGCGGCTGTTGCTGTTTTCGCCCACGCTCGGGTTGCAGATGGAGGCCGACGGGCGCCGAACCTGGGCGCTCGGCAAGGACACCTCCGACCCCGGCACGGTGCCCGACATCGGCCTCATCCAGGTCGATACCGGCGTGGTCGACTTCCTTGCCAAGCACCTGGCCGTCGACCTGCATGCCGACCTGAGCTACGACAGCAGCCGCGGCGAAATGCCGCTCGACTACCGCATCAAGGGCCGCTACAAGGGCCAACCGCTGACCGCCAGTGGCCGCACCGGCAACGTGCTGCAGATCAATGCCGCGGGTGCGCCGCCATTCCCGATGGAAATCAATGCGGCCGCCGGCCAGACCCAGCTGAAGGCCGCCGGCACCATGGCCGAGCTGTCGGGGCTCGACGGCATCGACGCCAAGTTCGAGATCAAGGGCCAGACGCTGGGCGCGCTGTACCCGCTGCTCGGCATCGCGCTGCCGCAGACTTCGCCCTATGTCCTGAGCGGCAAGCTGGGCAAGCGCGGCAAGCTGTGGCAGGCCACCGGCCTCAACGGCAGGCTGGGACTGTCCGACATCGCCGGCGACATGCGCTTCGACCAGGCCGGCCAGTTGCCGTACCTGGCGGGCGAGCTGCGGTCGCGCGTGATGGACATGGACGACCTCGGCCCGTTGATCGGCCTGCAGCCCACGGCGCGCACTGCCAACGCCGTGGAAGGCGTGGCCCCGCCCCCGACCATCACGCAGGTCAGGCGCCCGGGTGGCAAGGTGCTCCCCGCGACCCCGCTTGACTTCGAGCGCGTGCGCGCGATGAACGCCGACGTGAAGTACACGGCCGACCGCATCCGCAACGTGCGCGACATCCCGCTCGAGCGCGGCAGCGTGCAGGTCAAGCTGGCCAACGGCGTGCTCACGCTCGATCCGCTCGACCTCGGCATGGCTGGCGGCAGGTTCGCCGGCGCGATCCGCATCGATGCCTCGAAGAACCCGGCGGATATCCGCGCCTCGCTCGACGTGCGGGCGATGCAGCTGGCCCGCCTCTTTCCCAAGCTCGAAACGACGGGCAACAGCGTGGGGCGGCTGGACGGGCGCATCAACCTGTCGGGCTCCGGCAGTACCGTGGCCAACTGGCTCGGGGGCGTGTCGGGCGACGTGGCGGTCATGTCGGGGCGCGGCCAGTTCGGCAACCTGCTGCCGGTGTTCGCGACGCTGGTGGGCGGTGACATCATCAAGTTCGTGCTGCGCGGCGACCGCAACGTCGAGCTGCGCTGCGCGGCGTTGGCCTTCGACGTGAACAAGGGGCTGATGACGGGGCGCACGATGATGGTGGACACGACCAACGCCGTGTTCATCGCCACCGGCCAGGCCAACCTGGCAACCGAGGGGCTCGACTTCGTGATCCACCCGGAGCCCAAGAGCAAGAACATCCTGTCGATCCGCACGCCGCTGGTATTGAATGGCACCTTCGGAGCGCCGAGGGGCGGCCTGCAGGCGGGGCCGTTGGCGGGACGCGGTCTGGCCGCGCTGGCGCTGGGCGCCGTCAATCCGCTGCTGGCACTGGCCGCGACCGTCGAAACCGGTCCGGGCGCGGATTCCGATTGCAAAGGCGTGCTGGCTCAGGCGAACACCCCCGCGGCCGGGGCGCCCGCCAAGGGTGCAGCCCGCGCGAAGGGCGCAAAGCAGCCCTAGATGACGCCGTGGACGGGTAGGGCGGGGCGCTGCGCGCAGACGCTGCAGTGCGGGTCGCGCGCCACGCGCAGCGTGTCGAATGAGGTGCTGCGTCCGTCGAACATCAGCAGCCTGCCCGCCAGCGACGGCCCGATGCCGGCCAGCAGCTTCAGCGTTTCGCTGGCCTGCAGCGTGCCGATAGTCCCGACCACGGGGCCGAACACACCCAGGACGGCGCAGCGCGTTTCCTCGAAGGCCGCATCGGGCGGAAACAGGCAGGCGTAGCAGGGCGAGGCGGCGTCACGCGTGTCGTAGACGCTCAACTGCCCGTCGAAGCGGATCGCCGCACCGGCCACCAGCGGCCTGCCATGGGCCACGCAGGCGCGGTTGACGGCATGCCGCGTGGCAAAGTTGTCGCAGCAGTCGACCACCACGTCAGCCTCGGCCACCAGGCGCGACAGCAGCGCCTCGTCGGCGCGCAGGGCGTGGGTTTCGATGGCGATGTCGGGGTTGATGTCGCGCATGGCCTGCGCGGCCGATTCGACCTTGGCGAGGCCCACCCGCGCATGGGTGTGGGCGACCTGGCGCTGGAGATTGGTGAGATCGACTTCGTCGTCGTCGACCAGCGCGATGTGGCCGACGCCTGCTGCCGCAAGGTAAAGGGCAACCGGCGAGCCCAGCCCGCCGGCACCTATGACAAGAACTCGCCCGGCACTGACGCGCGCCTGCCCGTCGATGCCGAACTCCTCCAGAAGGATGTGGCGCGAGTAGCGCAGCAGATCGCTATCTTCCATGCGCCGCCCGGCTCAGTTCTCTTTCTTTTCTTCCTTGTTGTCGACGATGACCTGCGTCTTGCTCACGAGCACCGGCTGGCCCTTCAGGCGGTTGAGCGCCTGCACCAGCGGGAAGTCCTTGTCGGTGCCGAATTCGGGCACCTTGCGGTCCTGCGGCGGCTTCTTGGCTTCTTCCTCGAGGCGCTTGCGGGCTTCGTCGCGGGCCTTTTCACGTTCCGGGTCCTTGACTTCGGGGCCCTGGCCGCTGGCCAGGTGCTTCTCGAGGTCGGCTTCGCGCATGCGCAGGGCGGCAAACGGGCTGCCTTCGGCGCTTTCGTCGATCAGCACGTTGGGCACGATGCCCTTGGCCTGGATGGAGGTGCCGCTCGGCGTGTAGTAGCGCGCCGTGGTGATCTTCAGGCCGGTGTCGGGGCCCAGCGGGCGCACCGTCTGCACGGAGCCCTTGCCGAAGGTCTGGCTGCCCATGACGGTCGCGCGCTTGTGGTCCTGCAGCGCGCCGGCCACGATTTCGCTGGCCGAGGCCGAGCCTTCGTTCACCAGCACCACCAGCGGCACGTTCTTCAGCGCGGCCGGCAGGCTGCGCAGCGGGTCGCTTCCGGAGCGGCGCTGGTAGAACTCCGGCGCCGCCTTGTAGACCGACTTGCTTTCGGCCAGCTGGCCGTCGGTGGTGACCACCGTGACGTTCTCGGGCAGGAAGGCCGACGACACCGCCACCGCCGCGTCGAGCAGGCCGCCCGGGTCGTTGCGCAGGTCGAGCACCAGGCCCTTGAGGTTCGGATCTTCCTTGTACATCTCGTCGATCTTCTTCACGAAGTCGTCGACGGTGCGTTCCTGGAACTGCGACAGGCGGATCCAGCCGTAGCCGGGCTCGATGATCTTGCCGCGGACCGATTGCGTGCGGATTTCCTCGCGCGTGATCGTGACCGGGAAGGTGCGGCTCTCGTCCTTGCGGAAGATGGTCAGCAGCACCTTGGTGTTGGCTTCGCCGCGCATGCGCTTGACCGCCTCGTTCAGCGACAGGCCGCGCACGGCGGTGTCGTCGATCTTGGTGATCAGGTCGTTGGGCTTCAGTCCGGCGCGGAAGGCCGGGGATCCTTCGATGGGCGAGACGACCTTGATCAGGCCGTCTTCCTGCGAAATCTCGATGCCCACGCCGACGAAGCGGCCGGTGGTGCCCTCTCGGAATTCCTTGAAGGACTTCTTGTCGAAGTACTGGGAATGCGGGTCGAGACCGGCGACCATGCCCGAAATGGCGTCGGAGATGAGCTTTTTCTCGTCGACCGGCTCGACGTAGTCGCTCTTGACCATGCCGAAGACGGCAGCGAGTTGCTGCAATTCCTCGAGCGGCAGCGGCGCAAGCGATCCGCGTGCGACGGTCTGCAACGAGACGGTGGTCAGGACGCCGGCAACGGCGCCGGCGGCGACCCAGCCGGTGATCTTCAGTTTCTGGCCCATCATGAGTGGTTGTCCTTGTCGGCGGCTGTCAAACCAATATACACAGCTTGGAAGCAATTTGCCTGCCGGGGTTCCACGTAGGGACCGGCAGAAAAGGGTTTCTTCAGCCTTTACCTTGCGAAGCCACCGCGGCGGCGGCCTTTTCGGCGGCCGCGGCATCGCCCAGGTAGTAGTGGCGCATGGGCTTGAGGTCGTCGTCGAGCTCGTAGACCAGCGGGATGCCGTTCGGGATGTTCAGGCCGACGATGGCGTCGTCGGAGATGCCGTCGAGGTATTTCACCAGCGCCCGGATCGAGTTGCCGTGGGCCGCGACGACCAGGCGGCGCCCGGTGCGGATGGCCGGCGCCATCGATTCGTTCCAGAACGGCAGCACGCGCGCCACCGTGTCCTTCAGGCACTCGGTCAGCGGGATCTGCTCGGGCGACAGCTTGGCGTAGCGCACGTCGCTGCGCTCGCTGCGCGGGTCGTCGGCTTCCAGCGGCGGGGGCGGGGTGTTGTAGCTGCGGCGCCAGACCAGCACCTGCTCGTCGCCGTACTTCTTGGCGGTTTCGGCCTTGTTCAGGCCCTGCAGGCCGCCATAGTGGCGCTCGTTCAGGCGCCAGGAATGGACCACCGGCAGCCATGTGCGGTCGAGCTCGTCGAGCGTGTGCCACAGGGTGCGGGTGGCGCGTTTGAGGACGCTGGTGTAGGCGACGTCGAAGTCGTAACCTTCTGCTTTGAGCAGCCGGCCGGCCTGCTTGGCCTGCTCGACGCCGGTTTCCGTCAGGTCGACGTCGGTCCATCCGGTGAAGCGGTTTTCGAGATTCCAGGTCGATTCGCCGTGACGGATCAATACCAGTTTGTGCATGTGGGAGGCCTTTGGCTGCGCTTGCGAAACCTCGCATTCTAAAATCCCCGGTTTGCCATTCAAGGAACCCCCGTGAAATTGATCGAATTCGTCACCGCGAACTGGATGCTGATCCTGATCGCGCTCAGCTCCGGCGCCATGCTGGCCTGGCCGCTGGTACGGGGTGCGGGCGGCGGAACGCTCACGGCCCAGGGCGCCGTGCAGCTCATCAACCGCGAGCGCGCGGTGCTGGTCGACGTGCGCGAGCCGGAAGAATTCGCCACCGGCCACATGATCGGCGCCAAGAACGTGCCCCTGAACCAGCTCGAGGAAAAGCTGACGGGTGCTGTCAAGAACAAGACCGTGCCGCTGCTGCTGGTATGCGCCACCGGCACCCGCGCCCAGCGTGCCGTGGCCATGGCCAGGAAGCTGGGCTACGAGCAGGCCCAAGCCGTGGCTGGCGGACTCAAAGCCTGGAAAGACGCTAACCTGCCGGTTGAAAAAGCCTGAGTCTTCCCAAGGTAGAGAGCATGCAAGCCGTCAAGATGTACACCACCGCCGTCTGCCCCTACTGCATTCGTGCGAAGCAAATCCTGAAGTCCAAGGGGGTCGAGCAGATCGAGGAGATCCGCATCGACTCCGACCCGCAGGCCCGCAACACCATGATGGAGATCACCCAGCGCCGCACGGTGCCGCAGATCTTCATTGGCGACACCCATGTGGGCGGCTGCGACGACCTGATGGCCCTCGACGGCCGCGGCGGCCTCGTGCCCCTGCTGCAGGGCGCGTAAATAGGCTGCTCTCCCCCAGGCTTCGCGCACTTCGTGTCGCTTCTCCAACCCCCTACCGGGGGCAACACCAGCGGCCCGGCAAAGCCGGTTCCGCGGTGTTTCACGGATGAGCCTCATCGTGGGGCGATAATCTTGAGTCCATTCATCTGCAGCCCGCTGCGGGAACCTCTCCCCGGCGGGCATTGTTTTGATCCTCGAAAGTTCAGTCATGGCCGACCAGCAAGCCCAAGATCCCGTGTTCCAGATCCAGCGCGTCTACCTCAAGGACCTGTCGCTCGAGCAACCCAATTCGCCCGCGATCCTGCTGGAACAGGAACAGCCCACGGTCGACATCCAGCTCGGCGTGGACGCCCAGCCCGTGACTGACGGCATCTTCGAGATCACCGTCTCGGCCACCGTGCAGACCAAGATCGGCGACAAGACCGTGTTCCTGGTCGAGGCCAAGCAGGCCGGCATCTTCGAGATCCGCAACCTGCCGGAAGACCAGATGGGCGCGATCCTGGGCATCGCCTGCCCGCAGATCGTCTACCCGTACCTGCGCGGCAACGTTGCTGACGTGATCCAGCGCGGCGGCTTCCCGCCCGTACACCTCGCCGAGATCAACTTCCAGGCGATGTACGAACAGCAGCAGGCGCAGGCCGCCGGCCAAGCCGCGCCGACCCTCGCGCAGTAAACCGGCACAGACGCCGCCAACGCCGATGAAGATCTGCGTTCATGGCGCCGGTGCCTGGGGCACGGCAGTCGCCGTCAACGCGGCGGCTCGCCACGAGGTCACGCTCTGGGCGCGCGATGCCGCCCAGGCCGACGCCATGTCGGCCGCGCGCGAAAATACCCGCTACCTGCCCGGGCTGGCTTTGCCGGCCTCGCTCGCCGTGCGCGCGGGCGACATCGGCCAGGCGCAGGCCGGCGCCGACCTCGTCATCGTGGCCACGCCCATGGCCGCCCTGCGCGAACAGCTCGTCGCGCTGCGCGGTACCACCGCGGCGGTGGCGTGGCTGTGCAAGGGCGTCGAGCCCGCGCTCGACAGCTCTCCCGAATCCTTTGGCCTGCTGGCCCACGAAATATGGGCGCAGGTTGCTCCTGATTTGAGAGCGGGCGTGCTCAGCGGCCCCAGCTTCGCGCAGGAGGTTGCCGAAGGGCGGCCGACCGCGCTGGTGGCCGCCAGCCCGCATGCCGCCGTGCGCGACACACTGGTCGACGCCTTCCACGGACCCGCGCTGCGCGTCTACGCCAACGAGGACATCGTGGGCGTGGAAGTGGGCGGCGCGGTCAAGAATGTGCTGGCCATCGCCACCGGGCTGTGCGACGGCCTCGCGCTGGGGCTCAACGCCCGCGCGGCACTCATCACCCGCGGCCTCGCCGAAATGACCCGCTTCGGCCTCGCGCTGGGCGCCCGCGCCGAGACCTTCATGGGCCTTTCGGGCCTGGGCGACCTCGTGCTGACCTCCACCGGCGACCTGTCGCGCAACCGCAAGGTCGGCCTGCTGCTGGCCCAGGGCCGCACGCTGGCGCAGGCCGTCGATTCGCTGGGCCATGTGGCCGAAGGCGTGTATTGCGCCCGCACCGTGGTGCAGCGCGCGCGCGGCCTTGGTGTCGAGATGCCGATCGCCGAGGGCGTGGTCGCCCTGCTCGACGGCCGCGTGAGCCCGCAGGACGCCGTGGCCGCCCTGACGGGCCGCGACCCGGTGCCGGAATCGGTCCAGCCAGGCGCCGAGGCTTCCCCTCGTCAATCCTCCTGAAGAAAAAACGCAGAGACAAAGAGCCATGAGCCTTCGCTTCGATTTTTCAGCGTCGGCCGTGGCCGCGCTGGCCCTGTCCGATGCCACCCGCGCATTGCAGGATGACGTTGCCGACGGCGACCTCACCGCGTCGCTGGTCGATCCCGTCCGCACCGCCCGCGCCCGCGTGCTGGCGCGCGAATCCGCCGTCGTGTGCGGCGCGCCCTGGGTCGAGGCCACGCTGCGCCAGCTCGACCCCGGCGTGCGCATCCACTGGCTTTGCGCCGAAGGCGAGCGTTGCGCGGCCGACCAGACCGTGCTCGAGATCGAAGGCTCTGCCCGCGCACTGCTGACGGCCGAGCGCACCGCGCTCAATTTCCTGCAATTGCTGAGCGGGGTTGCCACCAAGACCGCCCTGTATGCCGACGCCGTGCGTGGCACGCGCGCCCGCATCGTCGACACCCGCAAGACGATTCCGGGCCTGCGCCTCGCTCAGAAATACGCCGTGCGCACCGGCGGTGGCCTGAATCACCGCATCGGCCTGTACGACGCGGTGCTCATCAAGGAAAACCACATCGCCGCAGCTGGCGGCGTGGCGGCCGCCCTGCGCGCCGTGGCGCCGGTGGCTGCACAGGCCGCCTTCGTCGAGGTCGAGGTCGAAACGCTGGCCCAACTGCACGAGGCGCTGGACGCCGGCGCGCGCATGGTGCTGCTCGACAACATGGATTTGCCCACGCTGCGCGAAGCCGTGCGCATCAACGACGAAGCGGGCGAAGGCCGCAAGGCCGTGCTGGAAATCTCCGGCGGCGTCACGCTGGACGGCCTGCGCGCCCTGGCCGAAACCGGTGTCGACCGGATATCGGTGGGCGCGTTGACCAAGGATGTCAAAGCCATCGACTATTCGATGCGTTTCCAGGAAGGCTGATCCGCCCATGTCGTCTCCGGTCATCGACATCGACTACGAACAGCCCGCGCCGCAAGGCTCGGCCTGCGACACGCGCCACGCCTGGGCCCGCGTGCCGCCCGAACCTTCGTCCCACGAGCGCATCGCGCTGAAGGAGCGCATTCGCCGCCTGCTGCGCGAACGCAACGCGGTGATGGTTTCGCACTTCTACGTGCATCCCGACCTGCAGGACCTGGCCGAGGAAACCGGCGGCATCGTGAGCGATTCGCTCGAGATGGCGCGCTTCGGCCGCGACCATGCCGCGCAGACGCTGGTGGTGTCGGGCGTGCGCTTCATGGGCGAGACCTCGAAGATCCTGTCGCCCGAAAAGCGCGTGCTGATGCCTGACCTGGACGCGAACTGCTCGCTCGACCTGGGCTGCCCGGTCGAGCAGTTCAGCGCCTTGTGCGACCAGCACCCCGACCGCACCGTGGTCGTCTACGCCAACACCAGCGCGGCCGTGAAGGCGCGCGCCGACTGGCTCGTCACGTCGAGCTGCGCGCTCGACGTGGTGAGTGCCCTGCACGCGGCGGGCCAGAAGATCCTCTGGGGGCCCGACCGCCACCTAGGCGACTACATCCAGCGCCAGACTGGCGCGGACATGGTCAGCTGGAACGGTGCCTGCATCGTGCATGACGAATTCAAGGCGCTGGAGCTCGAGCTGCTCATGAAGGAGCACCCGAAGGCGAAGGTGCTGGTGCACCCGGAATCGCCGTCGGACGTGATCGCGCTGGCGGATGCGGTGGGTTCCACCTCGGCCATCCTGAATGCCGCGCGGCGCATGGACGCCAGCGAATTCATTGTCGCCACGGACACCGGCATGCTGCACAAGCTGCGCACGCTGAACCCCGGCAAGACCTTCATCGAGGCGCCAACCGCCGGCAACGGTGGCACCTGCAAGAGTTGCGCGCATTGCCCGTGGATGGCGATGAACGGGCTGGTGGAGCTGGCGAATGCGTTGGAGAGCGGTGCGGGCGAGATCCATGTCGATCCGGCGCTGGGCTTGCGGGCGCGTGTGCCGATCGACCGCATGCTGGCGTTTACTGCCGGGCTGAAGAACGGCCAGGCCCCGGGCAGCTTGGTTGCCGGCATCGGCGCGGCTTGACCCCGTCTTGCTCCTTCCCCCTCTGGGGGAAGGTCGGGATGGGGGCAGGCAGAGCGCTCGATGGTGACGCCGCTTGCCCCCACCCCGGCCCTCCCCCAGCGGGGGAGGGAGAAAAACCTAGAAATCCACGGTGCAGGAGTCGCCCAGCGCCTCCCGCCACACCTTCACGCGCGCCAGCGACGGCCGCAGGTCCGGCAGCGCATCCGCGATGAACACGCACAGGTTCTCCAGCGTCGGCGGATGCAGCCCCGGCACGTCGTCCAGCAGGTGATGGTCCAACTGCTCGCGCACGTCTTCCAGCCGACGGCGCAGCAACCCAAGATCGATCACCATCCCCGTCACGGGATCGCGTTCCCCCGCGAGCCAGACCTCGGCGTGGTACGTGTGGCCGTGGATACGGCGGCTGCCTTCGATTTCGATCTCGCGCTTCAGCGTGTGGGCGGCGTCGAAGAAAAAGCGTTGGCTGATGGTGAAGCGCATCGTCAAAAAGGAAACTCAAAAATAAGGGCCGTCACTCAGCGGATGCCAGTGATCTTGTGCGTCTGGACGCTGAGCCGCCACACGGGTTGCTTCATGCATTCGGCAATGCAAAGCTCGGTGTTCGCGACCCGGTCGGGGTCGTCCATGGGTTGCAGGAAGCGGTGCGTGAACTCGCCGGTGCGTGCCATCGTGTCGAGGTCGAACTCGGTCTGCGGCCACACCAGTTTCAGTTCCTGGCCGCGCTGCTGCACCCACGGCGCACCGGCCTTGGGGCTAATGCACAGCCAGTCGATGCCCTCGGGCGCCTCGACGGTGCCGTTGCTCTCGACCGCGATGCGGAAGCGCCGCGCATGCAGCGCATCGACCAGCGCCGTATCGACCTGCAGCAGCGGCTCGCCGCCGGTCAGCACCACGAGGCGATGCTCGGCGTCGTTCGCCGGCCATTGCGCGGCGATGGTGTCGGCGAGCTGGTCGGCATTCTTGAACTTGCCGCCCAGCGTGCCGTCGGTGCCCACGAAGTCGGTGTCGCAGAAACGGCAGATGGCCGAAGCTCGATCTTCCTCGCGGCCGGTCCACAGGTTGCAGCCCGCAAAGCGACAGAACACGGCCGGCATGCCGGCCTGGCCACCTTCGCCCTGCAGGGTGTAGAAGATTTCCTTGACGCTGTAAGTCATAAGGCGGAGGGAGCTTCGATTTCCAGGTTGTCGATCAGCCGCGTGGTGCCCAGGCGCGCAGCGGCCAGCGCCACGAGCGGTTCGCTGACGGCCGGTGCCTGCAGGTCTGAGCGGCGCCGCAGCACCAGATAGTCCGGCTGCCAGCCGCGCTGCGTGAGCGTTTGCATGGCCCGCGCTTCGATCGCGGCCAGGTCGCGTTCGCCCGATCGCACCGCCTCGGCCATGGCCTTCAGCGCCTTCGACAGCTGCACCGCCTCCGCGCGCTCGTCCTTGCTCAGGTAGCCGTTGCGCGACGACAGTGCGAGCCCGTCCTCCGCGCGGAAGGTCTCGCCGCCCACGATCTCGATGGGTAGCGCGAACTGCCGCACCATGTGACGGATCATCATCAGTTGCTGGTAGTCCTTCTTGCCGAACACGGCCACGCGCGGCTGTACGCACTGAAAGAGCTTCATCACCACGGTGCACACGCCGATGAAGAAGCCGGGGCGAAAGTGCCCTTCGAGGATGTCGGCCAGGGCAGGGTCGGGGTGCACCTTGCAGGTCTGTGGTTCGGGGTAGAGCGCCCTTTCGTCGGGCGCGAACAGCACGTCGCAGCCGGCGGCGCGCAGCTTCTCGCAGTCGCTGTCCCAGGTGCGCGGGTAGGTGTCGAAGTCTTCGTGCGGCAGGAACTGCAGGCGGTTCACGAAGATGCTCGCCACCGTCACGTCGCCCAGCGGTTTCGCCTGCTTCACCAGGGCCAGGTGGCCGTCGTGCAGGTTGCCCATGGTGGGAACGAAGGCAGGGCGCTTGAAGGCGGCGAGGTGGTCGCGCAGTTCGGCGACGGTGTGTGCGATGTACATGAGCGGTTCCTTACCAGGCGTGGCGTCGGTCGTCGGGGAAGCTGCCGTCCTTGACGGCCTGCACATAGGCCTTGAGCGCGGGCAGCACGCCCGGCGCATCGGCCATGAAGTTGCGCACGAACTTCGGCATCTTGCCGAGGTTGATGCCCAGCATGTCGTGCAACACCAGCACCTGGCCGGCGGTGGCCTTGCCGGCGCCGATGCCGATGGTGGCGCAGTGCTGCAGTTCGGCGGTGAGTTCGGCGGCCAGCGCGGCCGGAACCATCTCCAGCACCAGCATCGCGGCGCCCGCGTCCTGCAGCGCATGGGCCTGCTGCTTCAGCAGTGCGCCGGCGGCGTCGCCCTTGCCCTGGACGCGGTAGCCGCCCAGCGCATGCACGGTCTGCGGCGTCAGGCCGAGGTGCGCGCACACCGGGATGCCGCGCTCGACCAGGAAGCGCACGGTCTCGGTCGTCCAGCCGCCGCCTTCGAGCTTGACCATGTGCGCGCCGGCCTGCATCAGCACCGTGGCGCTGCGCAGGGCCTGTTCGCGCGACTCCTGGTAGCTGCCGAAGGGCAGGTCGGCGATCAGCCAGGTCGTGCCCTGCACGCGGCGCAGGCCGCGCGAGACGCTGTCGGTGTGATAACGCATGGTGTCCAGGCTCACGCCCACCGTGCTGTTCAGGCCCTGGCAGACCATGCCGAGCGAATCGCCGACCAGCAGGCAGTCGATGCCCGCTGCATCGGCCATGGCCGCGAAGGTGGCGTCGTAGGCCGTGAGCATCGCGATCTTCTCGCCGCGTGCATGCATGTCGGCCAGGCGCGGCAGGCTCACGGGCTTGCGCGAGGCGAGCGGGGAGGCCGGCGGCAGCGTGCCGTAGGGCGAGGACGGTGGTGCCTCGGGTGCGGGGGGTGTGGTGTTCGACATGGTTGGGTTTCTCCCTGCGGGCGTCGGTGGCCGGGCATCCTTGAGTGAAGAAGACAACGAAGCGGGTGGGTCGATCAGTCGGCCGGCGGCACCAGCACCGTGGGCGCGGTGGGCTCGGCGAGCGAAGGATAGTCGCGGCTGAAATGCAGGCCACGGCTCTCGTGCCGGGCCTGCGCGGAACGCACGATCAGCTCGGCCACCTGCACCAGGTTGCGCAGTTCGAGCAGGTCGCGCGTGACGTGGAAGTTCGCGTAGAACTCCTGGATCTCGGCCTGCAGCAGCGCGATGCGGTGGCTCGCGCGCTCCAGGCGCTTGTTGGTGCGCACGATGCCGACGTAGTCCCACATGAAGCGGCGCAGCTCGTCCCAGTTGTGCGAGATGACCACGGCTTCGTCGGCATCGGTGACGCGGCTCTCGTCCCACGCGGGCAGCTCGGTGCGTTCGCGCACCGGAGTCGCGGCAATGGCGCCGGCCGCCGCGCGCGCGAACACCATGCACTCGACCAGCGAGTTGCTCGCGAGGCGGTTGGCGCCGTGCAGGCCGGTGCAGGCGGTCTCGCCGATGGCGTAGAGGCCCGGGATGTCGGTGCGCCCGCTCAGGTCGCTGAGCACGCCGCCGCAGGTGTAGTGCGCGGCCGGCACCACGGGGATGGGCTCGCGCGTGATGTCGATGCCCAGCTCCAGGCAGCGCGCCAGGATGTTGGGGAAGTGTTCCTTGAGGAAGGCGGCCGGCTGGTGCGAGATGTCGAGGTAAACGCAGTCGAGGCCGTGCTTCTTCATCTCGAAGTCGATGGCGCGGGCCACCACGTCGCGCGGCGCGAGTTCGGCGCGCTCGTCGTGCTTCGGCATGAAGCGCGTGCCATCGGGCAGCTTGAGCAGCCCGCCTTCGCCGCGCACCGCCTCGCTGATCAGGAAGGACTTGGCGTGCGGGTGGTACAGGCAGGTCGGGTGGAACTGGATGAACTCCATGTTCGACACCCGGCAGCCCGCGCGCCACGCGGCGGCAATGCCGTCGCCGGTGGCGGTGTCGGGGTTGGTGGTGTACAGGTACACCTTGCCCGCGCCGCCCGTCGCCAGGATGGTGTGCGGCGCGCGGAAGGCCAGCACCTCGTCGGTCTTGTCGTCCAGCGCGTACAGCCCCTGGCACGACGGATCGTCCAGACCGAGCTTGGTGCCGGTGACGAGGTCGACCAGCGTGTGGTGCTCGAACAGCGTGATGTTGGGCGTGCGGCGCACGCGCTCGATCAGCACCTGCTGCACGGCCGCGCCGGTGGCGTCGGTCACGTGCACGATGCGGCGCTGGCTGTGGCCGCCTTCGCGCGTCAGGTGCAGGTCGCCGCCTTCTTCCGAGAACGGCACGCCGAGTTCGCGCAGCCAGCCGATGGCCTCGGGCGCATGCTCGACGACGAAGCGCGTGGCTCCGGGGTCGCACAGGCCGGCGCCGGCCACCAGCGTGTCTTCCACGTGCGCGTCGAAGCTGTCGCCAGCCGCCAGCACCGCCGCGATGCCGCCCTGCGCCCAGGCACTGGAGCCATCGTTCAGCGCGCGCTTGGTCAGCACGGCCACGCGGTGCGTGGGGGCCAGGTGCAGCGCGGCAGAAAGACCGGCGAGGCCGCTGCCGACAATGAGGACATCGAAGTCGCGAACGGCGGAAGTCACAGGCGTGGGAATTGGTTGGGTCAGGCCGGCGAGTAGGCCAGTCGAACGTAAATAGGGGCGAAGGCTTCCGCCTGCGTGATGTCGATCAACGTCTCCTTCGCGAGCTCGAGCATCGCGATGAAGGTGACGATCAGCACCGGCGTGCCGCGCGACACGTCGAACAGCTTCTCGAACTCCACGAAGCGCTGCCCCTGCAGGTGGCGCAGCACGATGCTCATATGCTCGCGCACGTTGAGCTCCTCGCGCGAGATCTTGTGGTGCTGCACGAGCTTGGCGCGCTTCATGATGTCGGCCCACGCGTCACGCAGCTCGACCACGTCCACGTCGGGGAAGCGCGGCTTCAGTGACTGCTCGATGTAGACCTGTGCCTTCCAGAAGTCGCGGCCGTAGGTCGGCATGGCGCTGATGGCGGCGGCCTGCAGCTTGGTCTGCTCGTACTCGAGCAGGCGGCGCACGAGTTCGGCGCGCGGGTCTTCGGCCTCCTCGCCGTCGGCCACCTTCTTGGGCGGCAGCAGCATGCGCGACTTGATCTCGATCAGCATCGCGGCCATCAGCAGGTACTCGGCCGCGAGTTCGAGGTTCGTCTGGCGAATCTCGTCGACGTAGCTCAGGTACTGGCGCGTGAGCCCCGCCATCGGGATGTCGAGGATGTTGAAGTTCTGCTTGCGGATCAGGTAGAGCAGCAAGTCCAGCGGGCCTTCGAAGGCCTCCAGGAACACCTGCAACGCCTCGGGCGGGATGTACAGATCCTTCGGCATCGCGAACAGCGGCTCGCCATAGAGCCTCGCGAGCGCGACCTGGTCGACCACATCGGGCATGGCGACCACCAGCGTGCCGTTGTCCTCGTCTTCGCTCATCGGTCGATCACTATTGTTTTAATAGCGACCGACGCAATGCGGACGGGCATTTGCTGCCAATTCGGCATCAAGAAGATTACTTGGATTGCGTCTGGTAGACGTAGGGTTGCATCGGGATGCGGGCTTCGCTGTACTCCTCGAGCAGGCTGCGGTCGAGGTGCTTGTCCCAGAGCAGGGCGCGGCCGGCGCGCTGTTCGGCCTCCAGCGTCGGCTTCTTTTCCTTCATCTCCTCGATGAAGTTCGTGATCTCGGAGGTGTAGTGGGGGCGGCGGAAGATGGACATAGACTGGACCTTTATGGCGCGAATTTTACCGGGGACGGCATGAAGCAACGGCAAGGGTGGCGGATCGGCATGGCAACAGGGTTTCTGGCAGCGGTGATCGGGCTCGCGGCATGCGACCCGAAGAACATCAGCGAACTTGAAGAGGGCGTCTCCACCGAGGCCGACGTGCGCGCCCGGTTCGGCGAGCCCGAGAACATCTGGGACGTGCCGAACGGCCGCGTCCTCGAGTACAACCGCCAGCCGCAGGGCCAGAAGAACTACATGATCACCATCGGCGCCGACGGCAAGATGAGCGCGCTGCGCCAGGTGCTCACGCCACAGAACTTCGCCAAGGTGCAGCCCGGGATGATGATGGAAGACCTGCGCAAGCTGCTCGGCAAGCCCGCCAAGATCACGCCCTATGCGCTCAAGCGCGAGACCGAATGGGAATGGCGCTGGGTGCAGCCGCCGAACTCGGCCATGGTCTTCACCGCCACGCTGAACGACGACCAGCGCGTGGTGCGCAGCGGCTCCTCGCCCGACCGCGGCACCGAGGCGCCGTAGCGTTCAGGCGCCGTGGCCCGCGCCGGGCCGGCCGGTCGTCAGTTCCTCGGCGAAACCCGAGCGCTCCAGCACTTCCAGCGGCTGCGGCTGCAGCGACTCGATGCGCAACTGCCCATCGCGCGCCAGCACCGCGCGGTGCAGCTGCCGCAGCGCATCGACGCCCGTGGCATCGATGTAGATCAGGTGCGTGGCGTCCAGCACCAGCGTCATGCCGCGCGGCGCGCGCTCGGCGGCGTTCACCGCCTCGTCGAGCTTCGCGGCTGCACCGAAGAACATCGCGCCGTAGAGGCGGTAGGTGATCACCGGCGGCTGCAGCGTCACCAGCTCGACGCCGAACAGCCCGCTCATGCGCCGGATGAAGAGCGCGCAGGCCAGCACGATGCCTGCCTGCACCGCCACCGTCAGGTCGAACACCACGGTGAGGAAGAAGGTGCCGAGCATCAGCAGCCGGTAGTGCCGGCTGAAATGCCGCAGCTGGGTGGGCGTGAACTCGCGCCATTCGCCCATATTCAGTCCCACGAACACCAGGATGCCCGCCAGCACCGCGAGCGGCACGTGGCGCGCCAGCGGCGCGGCCAGCAGCACCACGGCGAGCAGCGTGAGCGCATGCACGATGCCCGCGATCGGCGAGGTGCCGCCCGAGCGGATGTTCGTCACGGTGCGCGCGATGGTGCCGGTGGCCGGCATGCCGCCGAAGAAGGGCGTGACGACGTTCGCGATGCCCTGCGCCATCAGCTCCTGGTTGGGGTCGTGGCGCGGCTGGCCGCTGAGCTGGTCCGACACGCGTGCGCACAGCAGCGACTCGATGGCGCCGAGCAGCGCGATGGTGAGCGTGGGCGTCACGAGCTGCTTCACCGTTTCCCACGAGAAGTCGGGCAGCGCGAAGCCCGGTACGCCTTCGGGAATGCCGCCGAAGCGCGTGCCGATGGTTTCCACCGGCAGCGCGAAGCCCCACGACACCAGCGTCAGCGTGACCAGCGCCACGATGGGCCCTGGCATGCGTGCACCCACCTGCACGGCGCGCGTGCGCGCCACGCGGCCCGCGACGCGCAGCACCGCGGTGCCCACCTTCGAGTCGCCGCTCAGCAGCAGCGGCCACAGCGCCAGCCCGGCCACGCAGGTCACGCCGAGCGCGAAGGCATAAGGGTTGAAGGTGCCGATCTGCAGCGCCATTGCATGCAGCTGCGAGAACACGTCGGCCGGCATCTTCGCCACCGTCAGCCCGAGCAGGTCTTTCAATTGCGACAGCAGGATCAGCACCGCGATGCCGTTGGTGAAGCCCACCACGATCGACAGCGGCACGAAGCGCACCAGCCGCCCGAGCCCGAACAGCCCCGCCATGAACAACAGCACGCCTGCGCAGGCGGTCGAGATCAGCAGGTTCGCCACGCCGTAGCGCTCGACGATGCCGTAGACGATCACGATGAACGCTCCCGCCGGCCCGCCGATCTGCACCGCCGAGCCGCCCAGCAGCGAGATCAGGAAGCCCGCGATGATCGCCGTCCAGATGCCCGCCTCGGGCTTCAGCCCCGAGGCGATGGCGAAGGCCATGGCCAGCGGCAGCGCCACGATGCCGACCGTGGCGCCCGCGCCCAGGTCCTTGAAGAAGCGCTCGCGGTTGTACCCCGTGAGCGAGTCCATCAGGCGTGGGCGGAAACGGGTGAGGTTTAGCGGGGATTGCATGGGATGCCCATTGTGGACTGCCGTTCCCGTGCGAACTTTCGATTAACTTATCCAATTTCTTCGATGCCCGCGAGCCGCATGCGGGGGCTGAGGTCCGCCTTCGTGCGCAAGGAGAAGGCGCCGCACACGCCGCCGCACCTGGCCCGGCTGGGCCTGGCGGACTGACCGAGTTCCCGCCTACTCGCTGTCGGGAATCACCGCATCGGCCGCCGCGCCCACGGCCTTGCCGGTGATGCGCGCGGTGCCGATGGCCGCGTCGGCTGCGAGGCCCACCACGCCGGCGCCCACGCTCACTGCGGTGCTCGCCACCGACACCACGGCGCAGCCGCTCAACAGGGCGGAAAGCGGGAGAAGCAGAAGGGCGCGATGCAGCAGCGTGGCCATGGCGATGTCCTTTGCGATCAGCGAACCCGCATGCCCGGCGTTGCGCCAGGCCACGGTTCCAGCACGTGGATGCCCGGATGGGCCTTCTCGTCGCCGTGGCTGGCGGCCAGCACCATGCCTTCGCTGATGCCGAACTTCATCTTGCGCGGCGCCAGGTTGGCGACCAGCACCGTGAGCTTGCCCACGAGCTGCTCCGGCTGGTAGGCAGAAGCAATGCCGCTGAACACGTTGCGCGTCTTGCCTTCGCCGGCGTCGAGCGTCAGGCGCAGCAGCTTGGTCGAGCCCTCGACCTTCTCGCAGGCCACGATCTTCGCGATGCGCAGGTCGATCTTCGCGAAGTCGTCGATGGTGATGGTGGGCGCGATGGCTTCACCGCCTGGCAGTGCGCCTTCCGAGGAGGCGGCAGCGGCCGGTGCGGGTTCGGGCGCGTCGAACAGCTTGTCGACCACCTTGGCGTCGGCGCGCTGCATCAGGTGCTTGTACTCGCCGATGGCGTGGCCCGCCGGCAGCGACTGCGCGGCGTCCGTCCAGGCCAGCGGCGAGATCTTCAGGAAGGCTTCGACGTTCACGGCCAGCGCCGGCAGCACCGGCTTCAGGTACAGCGTGAGCAGGCGGAAAGCCTCGATGCAGACCGTGCACACGTCGTGCAGCCGTGCCTCGGCGCCTTCCTTCTTGGCCAGCTCCCAGGGCTTGTTCTGGTCGACGTACTCGTTCACCTTGTCGGCCAGCGCCATCACCTCGCGCAGCGCGCGGGCGTAGTCGCGGCCGTCGTACAGCGAATGCAGTTGCGAAGCCGCGTCGCGCAGCGCGAACAGCAGCGCGTCGCCGTCGGCCGACACCTCGCCGAGCTGGCCGCCGAAGCGCTTGCCGATGAAGCCGGCCGCGCGGCTCGCGATGTTGATGTACTTGCCCACGAGGTCGCTGTTGACGCGCGCGACGAAATCCTCGGGGTTGAAGTCGATGTCCTCGTTGCGGCCATTGAGCTTGGCCGCGATGTAGTAGCGCAGCCATTCGGGGTCGAGCCCGATCGACAGGTACTTCAGCGGGTCGATGCCCGTGCCGCGGCTCTTGCTCATCTTCTCGCCGCTCACCGTGAGGTGGCCGTGCACGTACACGGCGTCGGGCGCCTTGCGGCCGCTGAAGTGCAGCATCGCGGGCCAGAACAGCGTGTGGAAGGTGATGATGTCCTTGCCGATGAAGTGCACCTGCTCCAGCTCGGGGTCGGCCATGTACTCGGTGTACGAGATGCCGTCGCCGCCGAGCTCGATGCAGCGCTTGTCGAGCAGGTTCTTGAGCGAAGCCAGGTAGCCCACGGGCGCGTCCAGCCACACGTAGAAGTACTTGCCCGGCGCATCGGGGATCTCGATGCCGAAGTAGGGCGCGTCGCGGCTGATGTCCCAGTCGCCGAGGCCGCCCTTGCCTTCGTCGTCCTTGTAGAGCCACTCGCGGATCTTGTTCTGTACTTCGCTCTGCACGTGGCCGGCGGCCGCGGTCCATTCCTTCAGGTAGGCCTCGCAGCGCGGGTCCGAGAGCTTGAAGAAGAAGTGGTCGGAGCTGCGCAGCTCGGGCTTGGCGCCCGACAGTGCCGAGTAGGGGTTGATCAGCTCGGTGGGCGCGTACACGGCGCCGCACACCTCGCAGTTGTCGCCGTACTGGTCCTTCGAGTGGCAGTTGGGGCACTCGCCCTTGATGAAGCGGTCGGCCAGGAACATGCCCTTTTCGGGGTCGTAGAACTGCTCGACGCTCTTGGTCTCGATGAGGCCGTTGGCGCGCAGGTCGCGGTAGATGTCCTGCGCGAGCTGGTGGTTCTCGGGCGCGTCGGTCGAGTGCCAGTTGTCGAACGAGATGAAGTAGCCGTCGAGGTAGGGCTTGCGGCCCGCGGCGATCTCGGCCACGAAGGCCTGCGGCGTCACGCCGGCCTTGTCGGCCGCGATGGTGATGGCCGCGCCGTGCGCGTCGTCGGCGCAGACGAAGTTGACCTCGGCGCCGTTCATTCGCTGGTTCCGCACCCAGATGTCGGCCTGGATGTACTCCATCATGTGGCCGATGTGGAACTTGCCGTTGGCGTACGGCAGGGCGGTGGTGACGAAGAGCTTGCGCGGGGCGGACATCGGGGAGGGCGCTTTCGGGAGTGGCTGACGGGAGAACCGCGCATTTTAGGTGGCGGCGTCGACCGGTGTGTTTGACGGCACTTTCGCGTACCACAAACACCTCAAGCAAAAACCGTCTTGAGCACCGGGCCACTCGGCACTGTCTCGTGCGCGACGTATGCTCCAGCCCCCGATACACAACGCGAGACGCAGCCGATGACCACTTCCATTCCCGCAACCCTCATCCCCGGCGACGGCATCGGCCCCGAAATCGTCGACGCCACGCTGGCCGCGCTCGATGCGCTGAAGGCCCCCTTTGCCTGGGACACCCAGATCGCCGGCCTCGGCGGCGTCAAGGCTTCGGGCGATCCGCTGCCACAGGCCACGCTCGACAGCATTCGCCGCACCCGCCTCGCCCTGAAGGGCCCGCTGGAGACGCCTTCGGGCGGTGGCTACCGCTCGTCGAACGTGCGGCTGCGCGAGGAGTTCCAGCTGTATGCCAACCTGCGCCCGGCGCGCACCATCATTCCCGGCGGCCGCTTCGACAAGATCGACCTCGTGGTCGTGCGCGAGAACCTCGAAGGCCTCTACATCGGCCACGAGCACTACGTGCCCATCGACGGCGACCCGCACGCCGTGGCCATGGCCACCGGTATCAACACCCGCCAGGGCAGCCGCCGCCTGCTGGAGTACGCCTTCGACACCGCCGTGGCAACGGGCCGCAAGAAGGTCACGATCGTGCACAAGGCCAACATCATGAAGGCGCTCACGGGCATCTTCCTGGAGACCGGCCTCGACCTCTACGAGAAGAAGTACAAGGGCAAGTTCGAGCTCGACACGGTCATCATCGACGCCTGCGCGATGAAGCTGGTGCTCAACCCCTGGCAGTTCGACATGCTGGTCACCACCAACCTGTTCGGCGACATCCTGTCCGATCTCGTGGCGGGCCTGGTCGGCGGCCTGGGCATGGCGCCCGGCGCCAACATCGGCACCGACGCGGCGATCTTCGAGGCGGTGCACGGCTCCGCGCCCGACATCGCCGGCAAGGGCATCGCCAACCCGACCGCGCTGCTGCTGGCCGCCGCGCTGATGCTCGACCACGTGAAGCTGCCCGAGCTGGCCACGCGCCTGCGCAAGGCCATCGACGAGACGCTGAACATCGACAAGGTGCGCACGGGCGACCTGGGCGGTACGGCGGGCACGGCGGCGTTCACGACGGCGCTGGTCAGCCGCATCAACGGCGGTTGAGCGGCGCAGGGCTCGCAGACGCTGTATGAAACGGCTTCTGCTGCTCCTGGCGGCCCTGCTGTTTGCAGGACTCGCGGCGGCGGACCGGGGCTTCACCGTGGTGAGGGTCGACCTGCGCACCGAGCGGCTCGAGCTGTTCCTGCGCGACGACGCAGGCGTGCCGTTCAAGCGCTTCGACCGGCTCGATGCCTGGCTGAAGGAGCACCACCGGCAACTGGACTTCGCGGTGAACGCCGGCATGTACCACGAGGACTTTTCCCCGGTCGGCCTGCTGGTGCGCGACGGCCGCGAAGAAGCGCCGCTCAACCTGGCGGATGGCGCGGGTAACTTCTTCCTCAAGCCCAACGGTGTGTTCCTCGTGTCGGACGCGGGGCCGCGGGTGGTCGAGTCGTCGGAATATCCGGCGCTGGCCAAGGGCGTGCGCCTCGCGACGCAGTCGGGTCCGCTGCTGCTGCGCCATGGGGTCGTGCATCCCGCCTTCATTCCCCATTCCGATTCGCGCAAGATCCGCAACGGCGTCGGCGTGATCGGCCACACGGCCATCTTCGTGATCAGCGAAAAGCCGGTGAATTTCCACGAGTTCGCGCTGTACTTTCGCGACGTGCTCCACTGCCGCGATGCGCTGTACCTCGACGGCACGGTCTCGGCCCTGCATTCGGCAGCGCTGCACCGGAGCGACTTCGTGCGGGAGCTGGGGCCTATGCTCGGCATCGCGTCGCCTTGAATGCGGTTGCCGCCCTTCGCGTTTTCACCCTCGATCCTTGCCTGAGCCATGTCCACCCCATCGCTGCCCGTCCTGTCCCTCCTCGAAACCCGCGTGCTCGGCGTGCTCGCCGAAAAGCAGCGCACCGTGCCCGACAGCTACCCGCTCACGCTCAATTCGCTGGTGTCGGGCTGCAACCAGAAGACCAGCCGCAACCCGGTGCTCGAGCTCACCGAGTCGCAGGTGCAGGCCGCCATCGACAGCCTGAAGGGCTACAGCCTCGTCGCCGAAACCAGCGGCGGGCGCGCCTTCCGCTACGAGCACAACGTCGACCGCGTGCTGCGCATTCCGTCGCAGTCGGTCATCCTGCTCACCGTGCTGATGCTGCGCGGGCCGCAGACGGCGGGCGAACTGCGTATCGCCTGCGACCGCATGCACAACTTCGCCGACATCTCGTCGGTGGAAGGCTTCCTCGACGAGCTGGCGGAGCGCCCGGCCGGCGCGCTGGTGGTGAAGCTGGCGCGCCTGCCCGGCGCGCGAGAAAGCCGCTGGGCGCATCTGTTGAGCGGTGCGCCGGCCGAAGAGGTGGCAGGGCCGGCGTCCGAGGCATCGCACGCCGGTCACGATGTGTCGCTCGGCGAGGTCGCGGCGCTGAAGGCCAATGTGGCACGCCTCGAAGCCGAGGTGGCATCGCTGAAGGCGCTGCTGGGGCGAGTGTGTTCCGAGCTGGGTATTTCCGAAGGGGGCTGAGCACGCCCGCCAGACAGCCGGGAAGCGGGGCTCACGTCGCGGCGAGCGTCTCCCACCCGAAGAACCGGAGCACTTCGTCGCGCTGCCGCATCGCATCGGCGCGTCCGAGCGCCATCAGGTCGCGCGTGTACGCCGAGTCGAACAGCAGGTAGCTCGCGAGCGCGCCGCCCTTCACGTCGGCTGCAACCTTCGAGCCGCCCAGCAGGTGCCGCACCGCGCCGGGCAATGCATCGACGTGGCGCGCAGCGATCACGTCCAGCCGTTCCGAGGGCGAGATCACCAGCAGGTCGAGCGGGCGCAGCGTGCTCGCCGCGCGCGCCTCTTCGGGAACCAGCCCCAGCGTGTGGTTGATGCGGCGCAGGCGCTCGATGTCCACGGCCAGCGCATCGAGAAAGATGCTCGACAGCGCATGGCCCGCGATCTGCGCCATCGTCGGATAGCCGCTGTGGGTGTTGGGCGCCGTGGTGTCGCGCGGCTCGTGCATGCGGCCCGCGCCGATTACCACGATGCGCTGCGCGCCGAGGTGGATCGCTGCCGCGATGGGCGCCGACTGGCGCATCGAACCGTCGCCGAAGTATTCGGTATGGCCTTGCATCGGCAGGGCCGTGGCCGGAAACACGAACGGAATGGCCGACGACGCCAGCAGGTGCGCATGCGTGATGCGGTCGCGCACCGACAAGCGCTGCGATCGCACCCACGGCTCCATCGGTACGGCGGCCTCGAAGAAGGTGACGTGCTCGCCCGAGCTGTAGCTCGATGCGGTCACGGCCAGCGCCTGCAGGTGGCCGTCCTTCATGAGCTGCGGCAGCCGCTCGAGCGGCACCATGCGCTGCAGAAGCTCGGCCAACGGCGCGTTGTCGAGCAGCGACTTCGGCTTGATGCGCATCCAGTTGGCCGCGAAGCGCCCGAACCCGAGCAGCATGCGCCAGCGCGTTCCGCTGCCGATCACCGAGAGCGAATCGGCACGGTACACCTGCTCGGCGCGGAACCGGCTCCAGACCTCGGCGATGTTCGCCACCACCTGGTCGAAGTCGTCGGCGCCGCAGGCCAGCGCGGCCGCGTTGATGGCGCCGGCGGAGGTGCCGGTGATGACGTCGAAGGGATTGCCGGTGCCGGTGGCCGCCGGTCCGGCCGCGCGGCGGATATCGGCAATGGCTTCGAGCACGCCGACCTGGTAGGCGGCCCGGGCGCCGCCCCCGGTGAGCAGGAGGCCGGTGGCGGGACTGGTCTCTGTCATTTTGTCGTTGCCATGAGCCATTGAAAGAAGACCTGGATTCCCCGTTTTCTTGCGGAACACCGCGGAACCGGCTTTGCCGGGCCGCTGGTGTTGCCCCCGGTAGGGGGCGGGAGAAGCGACACGAAGTGCGCGAAGCCTGGGGGCGAGCCACTAGACTACCGGCCATTCAGGAGTTTGATCAATGGCACTCACCCCAGAAGGGCTCATGGACGCGCTCAAGGCCGTCACGGACCCTAACACCGGCAAGGAATTCGCGGCGAGCCGGTCGCTCAAGAACCTGCAGATAGCGGAGGGCGACGTCTCGTTCGACCTCGAACTCGGTTATCCGGCGAAGAGCCAGCACGCGGCCATCCGCAAGGCGCTGGTGGCGGCAGCCAAAGCGGTACCGGGCGTGGAGAACGTGTCGGTCAACGTCGTCACCAAGGTCATCAGCCATGCGGTGCAGCGCGGCGTGCAGCTGATGCCCAACGTCAAGAACATCGTCGCGGTGGCCTCGGGCAAGGGCGGCGTGGGCAAGAGCACCACGGCGGCCAACCTGGCGCTGGCGCTGGCGTCCGAGGGCGCCACGGTCGGCCTGCTCGACGCCGACATCTACGGCCCGAGCCAGCCCATGATGATGGGTATCGAAGGCCGCCCCGAAAGCGCCGACGGCAAGACCATGGAGCCCATGGAGCGCCACGGCGTGCAGGTGATGTCCATCGGCTTCCTGGTCGACCCCGACCAGGCCATGGTCTGGCGCGGCCCCATGGCCACCCAAGCGCTGGAGCAGCTGCTGCGCCAGACCAACTGGAAAGACCTCGACTACCTGATCGTCGACATGCCCCCGGGCACCGGCGACATCCAGCTCACGCTCAGCCAGCGCGTGCCGATGACCGGCGCGGTGATCGTCACCACGCCGCAGGACATCGCGCTGCTCGACGCGAAGAAGGGCATCAAGATGTTCGAGAAGGTCGGCGTGCCGATCCTCGGCATCGTCGAGAACATGGCGGTGCACATCTGCTCGAACTGCGGCCATGCGGAGCACATCTTCGGCGCGGACGGCGGCAGGAAGATGGCGGCCGAGTACCAGATGGAGTACCTGGGCGCATTGCCGCTGGACATCAAGATCCGCCTGCAGGCCGACAGCGGCGCGCCCACCGTGGTGTCCGATCCGGACGGCGATGTGGCCGGCATCTACAAGGCGGTTGCACGCCGCGTGGCCGTGGGCATCGCCGAGAAGGCGAAGGATTTTTCCTCCAAGTTTCCGACGATCTCGATCAGCAAGAACACCTGAGGGATGAAGCCCTGCTTTTCGATTGGGTGCGTTGCGCGTGATGTGTGTCGTTGTTCGGGGCGCGCTCACGCCGACGGGGTACCTTGCTCCGCGAATGTCCCCCGGCCTGCGGCCTCCTCCTTTATTTCGCTGCGCAAGGCACCCCGCCGGCGTGATCGATCAGAGCACTTGTTGATCGGCCAGCACAAGAGCAGCGCTGGTTGTGCACAGGGCACCGGGTGCTGCCCGCAGCGAAATAAAGGAGGAGCCGAAGGCGGGGGACATTCGCGGAGGGGAGTACCCGGTGGCCTGTGCACGCGCCCCGGACAAGAGCCTCAGAAACACAAGCACCCCGCGACACGACACGCGCCGGAGCCACAGGCATGAACCTGCTCGCCTCGATGCGCTATCTGGTGGCGCTCAACGAGCACAAGCACTTCGGCCGCGCCGCGCAGGCCTGCCACATCACGCAGCCGGCGCTGTCGAACGCGCTGCGTGCGCTCGAAACCGAGTTCGGCGTGGTCATCGTCAAGCGCGCGCGCGTCTATGTCGGCCTCACACACGAAGGCGAGCGCGTGCTGGCCACGGCGCAGCGCATGCTGCGCGACAACGAAGTGCTGCTGCAGGAGCTGCGCAGCGACGTGGACAACCCGCACGGGCGCCTGCGCATGGCCGCGGTGCCCACCGCCATTCCGATGCTCTCGCGCTTCGCGGCCATGCTGAACCAGCGGCATCCGGGCATCCTGCCGGTCGTGCTGTCGATGAGCTCGCAGGAACTGGAGACGGGGCTCGAAAGCCTGTCGATCGACCTTGCGCTCGGCTACACGGAGCGCATGCACCTGCCGGGCATCAAGCTCACTGCCTGGCCGCAGAGCGTCGAGCACTACTTCCTGCTGCGGCGTGCCGAAACGCCCTCGGTGGACGAACTGCGCATCGGCCAGCCCGTCACCTGGGCCGAGGCCGGCAAGCTGCCGCTGTGCCTGCTCACGACCGACATGCACAACCGCGCCATCATGGACCAGGCGCTGCGCGAAGCCGGCGTTCCGGTGGCGCCCGCCATCGAGACCAACTCCGTGCTTGCGCTCGCGCTCGCGGTCAGCGCGGGCACGGTCAGCAGCGTGCTTCCGGGCGCCATGGTCGCGGCCGTGCGCAGCCATCGCGAGCTGGAGGCGCTGCCGCTGGTGGCGCCCGAAGTGCTCACGCCGATCGGCTTCATGACGCAGGACGGCGTGCGCTCCTCGCGTGCGCTCGAAGCCGCGCTGGCCTTCCTGCAAACCGCCGAGTGGCGTGAGCAGGTGCGCATCCACAGCGGGGCGCTCGGCGACTGAGCACTGGCTGGGCATTTAATTATTGAATCGGCCGATGCGCCGAACGAATTTGACGGAGTGTGAAACGTTCTGACACACTCCGCGGCCCGGATTCAAACACAAGAGTTACAAATCCGGCCAACAAGGAGAAATATGGCAGGCTCAACTGCAGGCGTTCTCGATGGAGATCGCATCGTCGGAGGAGGGGCGCAACCGCAACCTGGCTTCCTGGAAAAGGAACGCATCATCGCGGGCCCTGGCTTCAACCGCTGGCTGGTGCCCCCCGCCGCACTGGCCATTCACCTGTGCATCGGCATGGCGTATGGCTTCTCGGTGTTCTGGCTGCCGCTGTCGAAGGCGCTCGGCACGGCCGGCACCGGCGCCCAGGCCTGCGCCAAGGACATGAGCTTCTTCGCCGAGCTCTTCGCCACCAACTGCGACTGGCGCGTGGCCACCCTCGGCTGGATGTACACGCTGTTCTTCGTCTTCCTCGGCTGCTCGGCGGCCCTGTGGGGCGGCTGGCTCGAGCGCGCCGGTCCTCGCAAGGCCGGCGTGGTGTCGGCGCTGTGCTGGTGCGGCGGCATGCTGTTGTCGGCGCTGGGCATCCACCTGCACCAGTTCTGGCTGATGATCCTCGGCTCGGGCGTGATCGGTGGCATCGGCCTCGGGCTCGGCTACATCTCGCCGGTGAGCACGCTGATCAAGTGGTTCCCCGACCGCCGCGGCATGGCCACCGGCATGGCCATCATGGGCTTCGGCGGCGGCGCGATGATCGGCTCGCCGCTGGCGGTCGACCTGATGAAGCGCTTCAGCACCGCTACCGACGTGGGCGTGATGCAGACCTTCGTCGTGATGGCGCTCGGCTACTTCGTGTTCATGATGGCTGGCGCGCTGGGCTACCGCGTGCCGCCCTCGGGCTGGAAGCCCGAAGGCTGGACCCCACCTCCGGCGCAGACCACCAACACCATGATCACGCAGCGCCACGTGCACGTGAAGAAGGTCTGGGGCATTCCGCAGTTCTGGCTCGTGTGGCTGGTGCTGTGCATGAACGTGAGCGCCGGCATCGGCGTGATCGGCATGGCCTCGCCGATGCTGCAGGAAGTGTTCGGCGGCGCGCTGATCGACCTGCCGGCCAAGTACGGCCAGCTCGACAAGACGCAACTCGCGGCCATCGCGGTGGTGGCGGGCGGCTTCACGGCGCTGCTGTCGCTGTTCAACATCGGCGGGCGCTTCGTGTGGGCCAGCCTGTCGGACAAGCTGGGCCGCAAGCTCACCTACACGGTGTTCTTCGTGCTCGGCGGCATCCTGTACGCGAGCATTCCCTCGTCGGCCGGCGCGGGCAGCAAGCTGCTGTTCGTGGGCGCCTGCTGCGTGATCGTGTCGATGTACGGCGGCGGTTTCGCCACGGTGCCGGCGTACCTCGCCGACCTGTTCGGCACGCAGTTCGTGGGCGCCATCCATGGCCGCCTGCTCACCGCGTGGGCCACGGCCGGCATCCTCGGCCCGGTGGTGGTGAACTACATGCGCGAATACCAGCTGGGCCTGGGCCTGCCGCGCGAGCAGGTCTACAACCAGACCATGTACATCCTCGTGGGCATGCTGGTGATCGGCTTCATCGCCAACCTGCTGGTGCGCCCGGTGGCCGACAAGCACTTCATGACCGACGCCGAGCTGGCCGTCGAGAAGAAGCTGGCGCATGAAAAGGCCTCTGCGGCCGAAGTGGGCAGCGGCTCTGGCCGCGCCGACACGGTGAGCCCTGCGGTCGTGGCGCTGGCGTGGGTGGCAGTGGGTATTCCGCTGGCTTGGGGCGTCTACAAGACGCTGGTGAGCGCGGCGAAGTTCTTCAACTAGGAACGCTTTCCCGGGGCTTTGCGAAGGGAACCGAGCCTTGCGGCATGGTTTACCCTTCGCGCCAAATGAAATCCAAAGTCCAGTTCCGTCTGCGCGTCTATCGAGACGACGCCATCGCCATCGGCCCCGGCAAGATCGCCGTGCTCGAAGCGGTGGCCGAGACCGGTTCGATCTCGGCGGCGGCCCGCCTGCTGGGCATGTCGTACCGCAGGGCGTGGATGCTGATCGACGAGATGAACCAGGCACTGGTCTCGCCCGCCGTGAACACCGCGGCCGGCGGCTCGCGCGGCGGCGGCACCGCGCTCACGCCGGTGGGCGAGGAAGTCGTCAGGCACTACCGCGCCATCGAAAACGCGGCGAAGCTGGCCACGGCTGCGGACATCCGTGCGCTGACGCGGCTGCTGGCACCGTAACGCTATATCGATCGGTATATGGGGCAGCTCACGCCGTGCATCTTTGCGGTGTGGCAGCGTCCGTCGTGCAACAATCCCGTCGTATCCCAATGAATACGACGAATGCCTTCATCGCCTCGACCGACTGGTCACCCCTGGCGCTGTCGCTCAAGGTCGCCGCGGTCGCGACCGTGCTGGCGCTGATTGCGGGCGTGGCGCTGGGCTGGGTGTTCGCACGCAAGAAGTTCTTCGGTGCCACCGTGCTCGAAGCCGTGTTCATGCTGCCTCTGGTGCTGCCGCCCACGGTGATCGGCTACGCCATCCTTGTGGCGGCCGGGCGCCGCAGCCCTCTGGGTGCGTGGCTGCGCGAGCACCTCGACTACACCATCATCTTCAGCTGGCACGGCGCCGTGGTGGCCTCGGCCGTGGTGGCGCTGCCGCTGGTGCTCAAGTCGGCCAGCGCGGCATTCTCGGGCGTCGACCGTTCGCTCGAAGCCGCGGCCAGCACGCTGCGTCAGTCGCCGCTGTCGGTTTTCCTGCGCGTCACGCTGCCGCTGGCATGGCCCGGCATCCTGGCCGGCACGCTGCTCGCGTTCGCACGCGCGATGGGCGAATTCGGCGCGTCGCTGATGGTGGCAGGCTCCATTCCCAAACAGACCCAGACGCTGTCGATGGCCATCTACGACGCTGTGCAGGCCGGTCACGACGACCTCGCGCTGCTGCTGGTCGTCGTGACCTCGCTGCTGTCGATCACTGTGCTGGTGCTGTCGAGCCGCTTCTTCTCGCTTCGCTGATTTCGTTTCCATCATTCTGGAGTTCTTCATGCGTCCGTTCCGCCTTCTGTCGTTGGTTCTCGCACTCGCCCTGCCGCTGGCTGCAGGCGCGCAGCAGATCACCGTGTCCGCCGCCGCGAGCCTGACCGACGCGTTCAAGGAAATCGGGCCGAGGTTCGAAGCTTCCAAGGCCGGCGCCACGGTGCGCTTCAACTTCGCCGCGTCGGGCGTGCTGCTGCAGCAGATAGGCCAGGGCGCGCCGGTGGACGTGTTCGCCAGCGCCGACCAGGAAACGATGAACCGCGGTGTCGAGCAGAAGGCCGTCGACGCCGCCACGCGCAAGGACTTCGTCACCAACAGCCTGGTGCTCATCGAGCCCGCCAAGGAGGGCGTGGGCGTCAAGACGCTGCAGGACCTGGGCGGCGCGAACGTGAAGAAGATCGCCATCGGCAAGGTCGCCACCGTCCCGGTCGGCCGCTACACCAAGCAGGTGCTGGACAACGCCAACCTCTGGACCGCGCTCGAACCGAAGTTCGTGCAGGCCGACAGCGTGCGCCAGGTGCTCGACTACGTGAGCCGCGGCGAGGTCGAGGCCGGTTTCGTCTACCGCACCGATGCAGCCGTGGCCGGCGACAAGGTGAAGATCGCCTTCACGCCCAACGGCCACACGCCTGTGACGTATCCCATCGCCGTGGTGGCCGAGAGCAGGCAGAAGGCTCTGGCCGGTGACTTCATTGCCTTTCTTTCGACGCCTGCCGCGCAGGAAGTGCTTACGCGTTACGGGTTCGGGAAGCCGTGACTCCCGAGATGAGATCCTGTTGCTTCATGCGTCGCGTTGTGGGGGCTTCGGGGTGCGCTCACGCCGACGGGGTACCTTGCTCCGCGAATGTCCCCCGGCCTTCGGCCTCCTCCTTTATTTCGCTGCGCAAGGCACCCCGCCGGCGTGAGCGTTCAGCGGAGCGGTCGAACGGCCGGCACAAGCGCCGCGTCCATCGTGCACAGGGCGTCGGGTGCTCCCCGCAGCGAAATAAAGGAGGAGCCGAAGGCGGGGGACATTCGCGGAGGGGAGTACCCGGTGGCCTGTGCACGCATCCCGGAACGAAACAGGTACCGTGCCCCAGAACAATGGAGCAGCAAGGATGATCGATGTCGACCTGAAGCTCACGGTAGCCGACGGCAGTCGACGCTTCGATCTGGCCGTGCGTTTCGCAACGGACGTGCCCTTCGCCGCGCTCTACGGCCCTTCGGGTGCAGGCAAGTCGCTGACCCTGCAGGCCATTGCCGGCCTGCTGCATCCCAGTGCCGGCCACGTGCGGCTCGACGGCCGCACGCTGTACGACGCGGCCCAGGGCATCGACGTGCCCGCGCCGGCGCGGCGAATCGGCTACCTGTTCCAGCACTACGCACTGTTCCCGCACCTGAGCGTGCGCGAAAACGTGGGCTTCGGCTTGACCGCATGGCACCGTCGCAAGCCGGCCGCGCAAGACGCCGAGCGCGTACAGGCCCTGCTCGAAAGCTTCGGCCTCGCCGCACTGGCCGACAGCCGGCCGCAGAACCTCTCGGGCGGCCAGCAGCAGCGCGTGGCGCTCGCGCGCGCGCTGGCCTGCGAGCCGCAGGTGCTGCTGCTCGACGAACCCTTCGCCGCACTCAACCCCATGCTGCGCGCGGAGTTGCGTAACGAACTCGCGCAAGTGCGCAGGCAATGGGGCATTCCCGTGCTGATGATCACGCACGACATCGAGGACGTGCTCGCACTGGCTGACGTGGCCTTCGTCTACAAGGACGGGCAGGTGGTGCGCGAGATCGACTTGCACAACGCCCAGAGCCGCGACTTTGCGTTGCGGGATATCGCTGGTGTGCAGGATGCCGAAGACACGCCGCTGCGCAGCAAGTTGCGCAGACTGCTGATGCAGGACGCACGCGGTTGACGATCGTGTATCGCATACGCGATACAATTTGGCGATGAAAACCGCCACCATCCCTTCTGTGCGTGTGGAGCCCGAGTTTCGGGACGAAGTCGAGCAGGTACTCGGCGAGGGCGAGTCCTTGTCGCAGTTTGTCGAGGCTGCGGTGCGCGCTTGCGTTTCGCAGCGAAAGAGTCAGGCCGAATTCATTGCGCGCGGCATGAAATCGCTGGCCAGCGCGCGCCGCAGCGATGAATACTTCGATGCAGGCGAGGTGATGCGTCGCCTCAAGACAAAACTCGATTCGGCGAAGAAGCAGCAGAGTCAGGCGCGCCGGTGAGTTATGCGGTCCGGTTTACCCGGGAGGCGGCCGAAGACCTTGAACGCCTGTACGACTTCGTGATCGAGCGGGAGCTCGCCAGGGGTGGTGATCTGGCATTGGCCGCCCGCGCCCTCGAGGCCATCGAAAACGGCATTGCCGCGCTCAGTTTTTCACCATTTACTTGCCGCAAGGCGGGCGACAGCCCATTCATTCGCGAACTCGTGATTCCATTCGGCGGAAGCGGTTACGTTGCATTGTTCGAAATTGAGGCGAACGACTCGATCGTCGTCGCCGCTGTCAGGCACCAGCGAGAAGACGACTACCACTGAGCGAGGATGCATGCCGCTGCGGCGGTGCCCTTCATTTCCTTTTTGAATCACCGCATGTCCCGATTCAATTTGACGCTCTGAAGGCCCACGGCGAACACTCGCTGCCATGAGCAGTGAGCAGAAGATCGAGTTTTACAAGGGCCCCGCGGGCGGTTGGGGCGCGTTGCGCAGCGTGACCAACGCGCTGCTGCGGCAGGACATTCCCATCAAGGGCGCGAAGACGCTGCTCTCGGCCAACCAGCCCGACGGTTTCGACTGCCCCGGCTGCGCATGGCCCGACCGCAACCATGCCTCCACGTTCGAGTTCTGCGAGAACGGCGTCAAGGCCGTGGCCGCCGAAGCCACCGCGCGGCGTGCCGGCCCGGAACTCTTTGCAAAGCACACCGTGGCGCAACTGGCCGAGCAGAGCGATTTCTGGCTCGAAGACCAGGGCCGCCTCACGCACCCGATGGCCTACGACGCGGCCAGCGACAAGTACGTGCCGATCGAATGGGACGACGCCTTCGCGCGCATTGCGAAGCACCTGAACGCGCTGCCCGACCCGGACCAGGCCATCTTCTATACCTCGGGCCGCGCGAGCAACGAGGCCGCCTTTCTCTACCAGCTGTTCGTGCGCGAGTACGGCACCAACAATTTTCCCGACTGCTCGAACATGTGCCACGAGCCCAGCGGCAGCGGCATGCGCCCGCAGTTCGGCGTGGGCAAGGGCACGGTCACGCTCGATGACTTCGAGAAGGCCGACGCGATCTTCATCTTCGGCCAGAACCCCGGCACCAACCATCCGCGCATGCTCGGCGAGCTGCGCGCGGCCTCGAAGCGCGGCGCGCGCATCGTGAGCTTCAACCCGCTGCGCGAGCGCGGGCTGGAGCGCTTTGCCGATCCGCAGGACAAGCTCGAGATGGCCACCATGGGCTCCACGCCCATCAGCACGCACTACTTCCAGCTGCGCGTGGGCGGAGACTTCGCCGCCGTCAAGGGGATGATGAAGCACGTCATCGAGCGCGAGGACGAAGCCATGGCGCGCGGCGAGCCTCCGGTGCTCGACCATGAATTCATCGCCACGCACACCACCGGCTTCGAAGCGCTGGCGGCCGACCTGCGTGCCGAGTCGTGGGACATCCTGGTGCAGGAGTCGGGCCTGAGCGAAGCGCAGATCCGCGCCGCGGCCGACGTGTACCTGGGTGCGAAGAGGGTCATCGCCTGCTGGGGCATGGGCATCACGCAGCACCAGCATTCGGTGGCCACCATCCAGATGATCGGCAACTGGCTCATGCTGTGCGGCCACATGGGGCGCGAAGGCGCGGGCGCCTGCCCGGTGCGCGGCCACAGCAACGTGCAGGGCGACCGCACCATGGGCATCTGGGAAAAGCCGCCTGCCGCGCTGCTCGACCGGCTGCAGCAGGTGTTCGGTTTCGAGCCGCCGCGCCGCAATGGCGTCGACACGGTCGAGGCCATACAGCTCATGCTCGAGGGCAAGGGCAAGGTGTTCTTCGCGCTCGGCGGCAACTTCGCGGCGGCCACGCCCGACACCTACCAGACCTGGAAGGGCCTGCAGAAGTGCGATCTCACGGTGCACGTGACCACCAAGCTCAACCGCAGCCACGTGATCCACGGGCGCGAGGCGCTGATCCTGCCGTGCCTGGGACGCACCGAGATCGACATGCAGGCCGGCGGCCCCCAGGGCGTGACGGTGGAAGACTCGATGAGCATGGTGCACATCTCGATGGGCATCAACCCGCCCGCATCGGAGCACCTGCTGTCCGAGCCGGCCATCGTGGCACGGCTCGCCGCGGCCACCCTCGGCGCGCGCAGCGGCACGCCGTGGCTGTCGCTGATCGAAGACTACGCGCGCATCCGCGACAAGATCGAAGCCGTGTTCGACGACTTCAAGGATTTCAACGCGCGTGTCGCGCACCCCGGCGGCTTCCGCCTGCGCAACACCGCGAGCGAGCGGGTGTGGAACACCGCATCGAAGAAGGCCGTGTTCTTCACGCACGCCGTGCCGCTGGACACCCATTCGCACCGCGCCCGCGCGCGCTTTGCGAAGAAGGGCGACACCATCGTCTTCACGCTGCTGACCACGCGTTCGCACGACCAGTACAACACCACCATCTACGGAATGGACGACCGCTACCGCGGCGTGTTCGGCCAGCGTCGCGTGGTCTTCATCAACGCCGAGGACATTCGGGCGCTGGGCATGAAGGACGGCGACTGGGTCGATCTGCAGACGGTGTGGAACGACGGCCAGGAGCGCCGCGCCGACCGCTTCAGGCTGGTGGCCTACGACATCCCGCGCGGCAACCTCGCGGCGTACTACCCCGAAACGAACCCGCTGGTGCCGCTGTCGTCGGTGGCGGAGAACGCGGGCACGCCGACTTCCAAGTCCATTCCCGTGGTGCTGGTGCCGCACGAACTGCCGATCCAGAAACTGGCGGAGGACGAGGCCGCTGCGGAGGCGCTCGAATGAGCGCATTGCTCGAAGACAGCCTGTCCGTGGCGATCCTGCGCATGCTCGCGCAGGCGCCGGACGACGCTGGCGTCTCGCTGCCGCGCCTGGGCAAGCGGCTCGGGCAGGGCGCGAGCGTGCTGATGCGCCGGCTCACGCTGATGGGCGATGCGGCCATTGGCGGCGTGCGCGGCCCCGGCTGGGTGCGCGTGGTGCAGCACGACGACCGCTGGGTGGCACACCTCCAGGCGCCCGGACGGGCCCAGGTGCAAACGCTGCCGCCCCTTGCGGACGAAAACCGCGACTGAGCAGACAATGGCAGGCCCACCCGGAGCCACCATGTCGAAGCCAGACCTCGCCAATCTCGCCGATCCCGAAGACACCCTGCCGCCGCTCTCGCGGCATGCCGTGCATGTCTTCGGTGAGCGCGGCGTTGCGCCCGAAGGCGTGGTGCGCGACGACACGCTGGCGGCCGAAGTGCCGGTGGCGCTGGTGTTCAACGGCGTCTCGCACGCGGTGATGATGGCCACGCCGCAAGACCTCGAAGCCTTCGCGCTCGGCTTCGCACTGAGCGAAGGCATCCTCGACACCGCGGCCGATTGCCGCGGCATCGAGGTGCGCACGGTCGATGCCACCGACGCGGGGCTGCCCGAAGGCATGCCCGGCATCGAGGTGCAGCTCGAGATTTCCACGCGCAGCTTCGAGCGCCTGAAAGACCGCCGCCGCAGCCTCGCGGGCCGTACCGGCTGCGGCGTGTGCGGTGTCGAGAGTTTCGCGGGGCTGGACCTCACGCCGCAGCGCGTGCCGCAGCGCGACTGGATCGAGCGCATCGATCTGGCCACCGTGCTGCGCGCCTTCGCCGCCATGCCGCCGCGCCAGATCCTCAACGCCGAAGCCGGCGCGATCCACGCTGCCGCGTGGGCCACGGTCGGCGGTGAACTCACCGACCTGATGGAAGACGTCGGCCGCCACAACGCGCTCGACAAGCTGCTCGGCAAGCTCGCGCTGGCGGGCCGCCTCGAGGAGCCGGGTTTCGTGCTGATGTCCAGCCGCGGCAGCCACGAGCTTGTGCGCAAGTGCGCGCGCCTGGGCATTGCGGCGATGGCGACCATCTCTGCGCCGACCTCGATGGGCGTGCGCATGGCCGAGCTCAGCGGTCTGCGTTTCTGGGGCCTGTGCCGCGCACCGCGCGGCGTGCTCTATGCCGACGGGCTCGCGGGTTCGCCGAGCGCCAGCACCGCATCGGCCACCGCCTCGATGCCCTGATCCGACAGGTCGGGCGCCGCCACGCGCTGGCGCTGCGCCCAGGCGCGGAAGTGCAGCTCCTGCGATTTCTGGTAGTGCGGGTCGTAGTGCAGCGCCATCAGTTCCGCGAACAGGTGCGGCAGGTCGGCCTCGTGTGCCCACTGCTGCCAGCGCGCCACCGTTTCCTTGCCCTGCAGTTCCTTCAGCACGCCGAGCTTGTCGGCCAGCGCGTTGCGGTCGTCGCCCAGGTAGGCGTAGTCGCGCAGCAGGTAGGCCAGGCGTGCCTCGGGCGTGGCGGACACCTCGATGCACGGCGCCGCGCGCATCTGCGCCACCAGCGACAACGGCAGCGACAGCCGCCCGATGCGGATGCTCTCGCCCTCGACGTACAGCGGGCGCGACAGGTCGATGGTTTCGAGCACGGCCGCGATGCGCGTCTCGAAATGCTTTTGCGACGGCTGCGGTACGCCCGGCAGCGAACCCAGCAGCGAGCCCTTGTGGCTGGCGAAATCTTCGAGGTCGAGCACCTGCGCACCGCGCGCGGCCAGCGCATGCAGCACGCGGGTCTTGGCGCTGCCGGTGGCGCCGCAGATCACGCGCAGGTCGAGCTTGGGCGTTAGTGTGTCGATTTGCGAGATCACGTGGCGGCGAAAACTCTTGTAGCCGCCCGCGAGTTGCTGTGCGTCCCAGCCGACGAGACGAAGCCACGTGACCATCGAGCCGCTGCGCATGCCGCCACGCCAACAGTAGACCAGCGGCTTCCAGTTCTCGGGCCGGTCGGCCAGCGTCTCGCGCAGGTGCCTGGCGATGTTGGCCGCGACCATCGCTCCGCCGATGCGCCGGGCCTCGAAGGCGCCGGTCTGCACATAGACGGTGCCGACGATGTGGCGCTCCTCGTCGTCGAGCACGGGGCAGTTGATGGCGCCGGGAATGTGGTCGAGCGCGAACTCGGCCGGCGAGCGGGCGTCGATCAGCGTGTCGAAGGCGTGGCGGTCGGCGACTCGTACGGGCTGGCGGTGACTCATGGCTGGAACCTCATGGTGTCGATTGTCGGTCTTGCTGTTCGGGGCGCTTGCACAGGCCACCGGGTGCTCCCCTCCGCGAATGTCCCCCGCCCTTCGGGCTCCTCCTTTATTTCGCTGCGGGGAGCACCCGGTGTCCTGTGCACGAGGGCACGCTGCTGGTTTGCGGCCGATCAATCAGTGCTCTGAACGATCACGCCGGCGGGGTGCCTTGCGCAGCGAAATAAAGGAGGAGGCCGCAGGCCGGGGGACATTCGCGGAGCAAGGTACCCCGTCGGCGTGATCGCACCCCTGACCGGGAGCACATCAAGCGTAAGCAGGCCCCAGTCCCTTGCGCAACCGAGCGCTGGCAAGGTCGACAAAGGTGACCAGCACGAACATCGCGATGAGCACCGTCATCGCCTGCTGCTGCTGGAAGATCGACAGGTGAAAGTACAGCAGCTGCCCCAGCCCGCCGCCGCCCACGAAGCCCAGCACGGCCGCCATGCGGATGTTCATCTCCCATCGGTAGAGCGTGTAGGCCACCCATTGCGGCAGCACGATGGGCAGGCTGGCGTAGCTGAAGGCGGTGACCGCGTTGGCGCCCGAGAGCGTCAGCGCATGCTCGGGCTCGCGCGGCGCGTTTTCCAGTGCTTCGGCGAACAGGCGGCCCAGCACACCCGTGGTGTGCAGCGACAGGGCCAGCGCGCCGGCGAATGGGCCGATGCCCGCGGCCAGCACCATCAGCGCGGCCCACACGAGTTCGGGCACGCTGCGCAGGAAGTTCAGGACGAAGCGCGCCACGTGGCTTGGCAGCCAGCCGGTGCGGCCCGATGCAGGCAGCGCAAGCACCGCTCCCGCAATGGCCGCCAGCACCGTGCCTAGGGCCGACACCGCCAGCGTCTGCAAGGCACCGTTGCCCACCTTGGCGAGGAAGTCCGGCGAGTGGTCGGGCGGGAAGAACTCGGCGATGAACTTGCCCATGAGCCGGAGCGACTCCGACGAGCCGAGCGCGCGGTAGTCGATGCCCAGGTAGACAAAGCTCGCGACCACCGCCGCGCCGATCAGCAGCAGCGCGATGCGGCAGCGCCAGCACGGCGGCGGGCGCGGGGGCAGCGGCGCGGTCATGCCAGCAGCCTCCGCAACGCATTGCTCAGCAGGTCGGCCAGCAGCACCAGCGCGAGGAACACCAGCAGGATGCTGCTGGCCTCGCCGCCGTTGAGCATCTTCATCGACTGGTCCATCAGCTGCCCCAGCCCGCCAGCGCCCACGAAGCCCATCACCACCGAGGCGCGCACGGCGCATTCCCAGCGGTAGACGGTGTACGAAGCCAGTTCCTGCGCTGTGTTCGGCAGCAGGCCGTAGCACAGCGCCACGACCCGGCCGCTGCCGCTTTCGAGCAGGGCGCGCGCGGGGCGCGTGTCGGTCGATTCGAGGATCTCCGCGTAGACCTTGCCCAGCATGCCGCCGTAGGTGATGGCCAGCGCCAGCACGCCCGAGGCCGGGCCGAGCCCGAGCGCGCGCACGAACAGCAGCGCCCAGACGATTTCCGGAATGGCGCGCAGCACCATCAGCAGCCAGCGCGCGGCCTGCCGCACGATGCCCGCCTGCACGCGGCCGGGCCCGGGGCCGATGCGCGAGATCGAAAGCGCGCGCGTCGTCACGAAGCCGAGCGGCGCACCGATCAGCAGCGCCAGTGCGGTGCCGGCCGTGGCCATGGCCAGCGTTTCGAGCGTGGCCTTGAAGAGCATCGCGAGGAATGCGGGCGAGCCTTCGGGCGGAAAGAAGCCCGCCAGGAATCCGCCGATGACGGCGAGGTTGCCGCTGCCGAACAGTGCCCACGGCTTGAACTCCGACAGCGCCAGCATCGGCCACGCGATGACGAGCGCGGCGAGCCATCCGGCCAGCCGGCGCGCCGCATGCGGGTCGCGCTGCGCGATGGCGTTCGAGGTCAAGGGCAGTCCGGCCGGTGGAAGGCCGCCTCCATCGCAGCGCCCGCCGGCAGCGGCCGCTGCGTGGCGATGCCGCCTTCGCTCGCATACAGCGCGTCGAGCATCGCGGCCGTGACCTGCGTGGCAGGCAGGTCGAACATCACCTGCCCGTTGCGCATGCCGACGATGCGCGGGAACCAGCGCAGCGCCAGGTCCACCGCATGCAGCGAGGCCACCAGCGTGGCCCCTGTCGATTCGCTTTGCGCAACGAGCTGGCCGACGGCGGCATCGGCCAGCGTGGGGTCGAGCGCGGACACGGGTTCATCGGCCAGCAGCAGGGCGGGGCGCTGGTACAGGGCGCGCGCGATGCCGACGCGCTGCAGCTGCCCGCCCGAGAGGCGGTCGCAGCGGTCGAACAGGCGGTCTTCCATGGCCAGCCGCGACAGCGCTTCGTGTGCGCCGGCAATGTCCGACGGATAGAACAGCGAGCCCAGCGCGCGCAGCGTGGACCATTCGCCGAGCCGGCCCGCGAGCACCGCGGTGACCACGCGCAGGCGCGGCGCGATCGGCGGCGCCTGGTGCACGGTGCCGATGCGGGTGCGCAGCTTCTTCAGCGCTGCGGCCGGCAACTGCCAGGGCTGTGCGCCCAATGCCTGCACTGCGCCCTCCGTCGGCCGCAGCGCCGCACCGAGTACGCGCAGCAGCGTGGTCTTGCCGGCGCCCGAAGGGCCGATGACGGCGATGCGTTCGCCGTCCTGCGCGGCGAGCGTCACTCCGACCAACGCGCGCTGGCCGTTGGCGTGGACCACGCCGATGGCATCGAGGGAGAAGCTCACGCTGTGGGGCTTTCGGGGGGCGCCCCCGCCTTCCACAAACTCACTTGATCAAACCCGCCGACTTCCCCGCCGTCTCGATCCCGTCGTAGTTCGACGCCTTCGTCGGGATGAACTTGCTCGCGCGCTGCAGCGCCATGATTTCCTTGTGCGCGGGGTTCGCCGGATCGAGCTTCAGGAACGCGTCGGTCAGCTTCTTCTGCAGCGTGGCGTCCATGCCCGGGCGCACCGTCCAGTTGTAGTCGTAGTAGGTCGGCGTGGTCGCCAGCACGCGCACCTTGGCGGCATTGGGGTTCTTCGATTCGACCAGCTTGTCCCACACCGACGCGTTGAGCACGCCCGCTTCGGCGCGCGACGCGGCCACGAAGGCCACGGTGGCGTCGTGCGCGCCCGAGAACGCGACGGTCTTGAAGTCCTTCTCGGGGTTGATGCCGGCCTGCAGCAGGAAGTAGCGCGGCATCAGGCTGCCCGAGGTCGACGAGGGCGCGCCGAAGGCGAAGGTCTTGCCCTTCAGGTCTGCCAGGGTCTTCGCGGTGCTGTCCACCGGCACGATGAACTTGCTGGTGAACACCTCGTCTTCCGCGCGCTGCACGATCGGCACCGCGCCGCCGTTGGTGCGGATGCGCGCCTGCACGAAGGTGAAGCCGCCGAGCCAGGCCAGGTCGATCTTGTTGGTGGCCAGGCCTTCGACCACTGCGGCGTAGTCGGTCACGGGCGTGAACTGCACGTCCATGCCGGTTTCCTTCTTGAGGTAGTCGCCCAGCGGCGTGAACTTGCGCTGCAGCTCGGTGGGCGCCTCGTCGGGAATGGCCGAGACGCGCAGCACGCCCTGGGCGAGCGCGCCGAAGCTGGCGACGGAAACGGCGAGCGCGAGCGCCAGCTGGGTGAGAGTTGTCTTCTTCATGGATGTGCCTCGAAAACGTGCAGCGGGTGCGGGAAAGGTAAGGACGGGATTGTAGAAAGCGGGGCCGCTTCGATAATCGGCCCATGAACCCAACGCTCATGAACCCGCTCGCGCCCTTGCGCCTCACGAGCTTTTCGCATGGTGGCGGCTGCGGCTGCAAGATCGCGCCCGGCGTGCTGTCGCAGATCCTGAAGAACCACGCCGGCGGCATGATTCCGCCCGAACTCATGGTGGGCATCGAGACCGCCGACGACGCGGCCGTCTACAGGCTCAACGACCAGCAGGCACTGATCGCGACCACCGACTTCTTCATGCCCATCGTGGACGACCCCTACGAGTTCGGCCGCATCGCCGCGACCAACGCCATCAGCGACGTGTACGCGATGGGCGGCCGGCCGATCATGGCGCTGGCCCTGGTGGCCATGCCGATCAACCAGCTGCCGGTGGAAGTCATCGCGGAGATCGTGCGCGGCGGGCAGGACGTGTGCCGCGCGGCCGGCATCCCGATCGCGGGCGGCCACACCATCGATTCGGTCGAGCCGATCTACGGCCTCGTCGCAATGGGGCTGGTGCACCCGGATCGCGTGCGGCGCAACGCCGATGCGAAGGCGGGCGACGTGCTGGTGCTGGGCAAGCCGCTGGGCGTGGGCGTGTTGTCGGCCGCGCTCAAGAAGGAGCAGCTCTCCGAGACGGGCTACCGCCAGCTGATCGAGAACACGACGAAGCTCAACACGCCGGGCATCGCGCTGTCGGCGCTCGACGGCGTGCACGCACTGACCGACGTCACGGGCTTCGGGCTGGCGGGCCACACGCTCGAACTGGCGCGAGGCGCGAAGCTGACGGCAGTGGTCGAGTGGTCGAAGGTGCCGTTGCTCGACAACGTGGTGGCGATGGCTGGCGCGGGATTCGTGACTGGCGCCTCGGGGCGCAACTGGGCGGGCTATGGCACCGAGGTCGAACTCGCAGCCGGCCTGCCGGCCACTGCGCAGAACTTGCTGAGCGATCCGCAGACATCGGGCGGCCTGCTCGTGAGCTGTGCGCCGGAAGCGGTCGATGCAGTGCTGAAGATCTTCCGCGACGAAGGCTTTGCGCGAGCGGCAGTCATAGGCCGTGTGGAGGCTGGCGAACCCTCGTTGCGCGTGATTTCGTAGGCCCCGGCATTTCTCCCTCCCCTTCCGGGGGGGCAGGGGTGGGGCAAGCGGCGCTCGATAACCGGATCTGGCGGCCGGCGCTACTTGGGCGCCGCAGCGTCGCCGCCGCTCGGCGCGGGTGCCGCGCCGCCGGAGGAACTGCCGCCATTCGGGCCGCTCATGCCGCCGACACCGGAGTCGGCGGGCCTGATGCCCGCCGGGCTCGCGCCGGTCACCTTCGGTGCGGGGGGTTTGGGATCGCAGGCACTGGCCAGCACACCTGCAACCAGGCACAGGCCGACGATCTGCAAGCGCTGGCATCGTGGCATAGACACTCCTTGAGAAAGGATGGTCCGACAAACAAACAGGCTGTTTTTCTTGCCTCGTCCGTCGCTCGCCGAATGCCCGGTTTGCGACAGAACGGGGCGTGTTTGCCGCATCATGCGGCAGCATCCTGTCGGGATCAAGGGGCGCAAGGGCGCAATAACCCTTGGAGCCGGCCGTGCCCCCGACTGTCGGCTATCGTTCGCGCCATGAATGCCTCCCTTCGCCTGGGTTGGCGCACGCTCTGGCGCGACCTGCGCGCCGGCGAGTTGCGCCTGTTGATCGTCGCCGTGCTGCTGGCCGTGGCTGCGCTCACGGCCGTCGGCTTCTTCGCCGACCGGCTGCAGGGTGGGCTGAAGCGCGATGCGCGCCAGTTGCTGGGCGGCGATGCGGTGATCGTCAGCGACAACCCGACCCCCGCGGCCTTCGTGGCGCAGGCCAGGGCGCTCGGCCTGGAAGGTTCCGGCACCTACGGCTTTCCGACCATGGCCCGGGCCGAAGACGCGCAGGGCGGCGCCAGCAAGCTGGTGGCGCTCAAGGCCGTGGCCGCGGGTTATCCGCTGCGCGGCAGCCTTTTGACCTCGGCCACCCTCGAAGGCCCTGGCAAGGCCACGCGAGACATCCCACTGCCGGGCGAGGTGTGGGTCGATGCCTCGCTGCTCGACGCGCTCGCGCTCAAGGTCGGCGACACGCTGCTGCTCGGCGATGCCGGCCTGCGCGTCGGCCGCGTCATCACGCTGGAACCCGACCGCGGCGCCGGCTTCATGAGCTTCTCGCCGCGCGTGATGATCAACCAGGCCGACGTCGCGCGCACCGCACTCGTGCAGCCGGCCAGCCGCGTCGGCTACCGCTATGCGGTGGCGGGCAGCGACGCGGCGGTGAAGCGCTTTTCCGACTGGGCCGACGCCACCATCAAGAAGGGCGAGCTGCGCGGCGTGCGGCTCGATTCCTTCGAGAGCGGCCGGCCCGAGATGCGCCAGACGCTGGATCGCGCCGAGAAATTCCTGAGCCTGGTCGCGCTGCTCGCCGCGCTGTTGTCGGCCGTGGCCGTGGCGCTGGCCGCGCGCGGCTTTGCGGCCAGCCACCTCGACGACTGCGCGATGCTGCGCGTGCTGGGCCAGAGCCAGCGCACCATCGCCGTCGCCTATGCCTTCGAGTTCGCGGTGATCGGCATCGTGGCCAGCGCGCTGGGCGTGGCGATCGGCTTCGCGGTGCACTACGTTTTCGTGCTGCTGCTGGCCGGGTTGGTCGAAACCGCGCTGCCCGCGGCCACAGCGTGGCCGGTGGCCTTCGGGCTGGGCATGGGGCTCACGCTGTTGTTCGCCTTCGGCCTGCCGCCGGTGCTGCAGCTGGCCCGCGTGCCGCCGCTGCGCGTGATCCGGCGCGACGTGGGCGGCCTCAAGCCCGCTTCGCTCGCGGTGCTGGGTGTCGGCGTCGCGGGATTCGCGGCGCTGCTGATGGCGGCGAGCAGCGACATCAAGCTGGGCCTCATTGCCGTCGGCGGCTTCGCGGGCGCGGTGGCCGTGTTCGCGCTGCTGAGCTGGCTCGCTGTGAAGGTGCTGCGCCGCAGCGTCAACGAAACCACCGCGCCGCGCTGGCTGGTGCTGGCCACGCGGCAGATCTCGGCGCGGCCGGCGTATGCGGTGGTGCAGGTCAGTGCGCTGTCGGTGGGGCTGCTGGCGCTGGTGCTGCTGGTGCTGCTGCGCACCGACCTCGTCGCGAGCTGGCGCCAGGCCACGCCGCCCGACGCGCCGAACCGCTTCGTCATCAACGTCATGCCTGACCAGAGCGACGCCTTCCAGAAGTCGCTGCGCGACGCGGGCGTGCGCAAGTTCGACTGGTATCCCATGATCCGCGGCCGCCTCGTGGCCATCAACGACAAGCCGGTGTCGCCCGACGACTACGCCGAGGACCGCGCCAAGCGGCTGGTGGACCGCGAGTTCAACCTCAGCAACAGCGTGGCCGCGCCCGCGCACAACAGCATCACGGCCGGCAGGTGGACGCCCGACGCGACCGGCGAGGTGAGCGTGGAAGAGGGCCTGGCCGAGACGCTGGGCCTGAAGCTCGGCGACTCGCTGCGCTTCGACATCGGCGGCATGCAGAGCGAGGCGCGGATCACCTCGCTGCGCAAGGTCGACTGGGGTTCGATGCATGCCAACTTCTTCGTCATGTACACGGTGGCTTCGCTGGCCGACGTGCCCACCACCTACATGGGCGCCTTCCGCGCGCCCGAGACGCGAGGCTTCGACAACGCGCTGGTGCGCAGCTATCCGAACGTCACCAACGTGGACATGAGCGCCACCATCAACCAGGTGCAGCGCGTGCTCGACCAGGTGATCCGCGCGGTCGAATTCCTGTTCGGCTTCACGCTCGCGGCCGGGCTGGTGGTGCTGTTCGCGGCTGTCACGGCCACGCGCGAGGAGCGCGCGCGCGAGTTCGCGGTGATGCGCGCGGTGGGCGCGCGCGCCAGCCTGCTGCGGCAGGTGCAGCGCGCAGAGCTGGCGGGTGTCGGGCTGCTCGCGGGTTTTCTTGCGAGCATCGTGGCCTCGGCGATCGGCTGGGCGCTGGCGCGCTATGTGTTCGAGTTCACGTGGAGGGCCTCGCCCATCGTGCCGGTGGCCGGTGCGCTGGCCGGCGCGGTGCTCGCGCTGGGAGCCGGATGGTGGGGCCTGCGCGACGTGCTGCGCCGCCCGGTGGTCGACACGCTGCGCCGCGCTGCCGAGTAGCAAACTTTTTCTTCGGATGCGGGCCGGACGGGGCCGGGGAATGCAATACATTCCCCGGCCCCGTATTCAATTCAGAAGAAGCTTTCTACATGCGCTTGGCGTCATTCCAGATCACCAACTTTCGCTCGATCAACGACAGCGGCCTCATCGATTCCACACAGCAGATCACGGCGATCCTCGGACGGAATGACAGCGGCAAATCGAACCTGCTGCGCGCACTCCACAGCCTGAACCCGGCAGAGGGCCTGGCCGAACTCAGCCCCATCAAGGACTTTCCGCGCCACCGGCGGCTTGAGGAGTGCACTGGCGATACGCCGGTCGTCTTCACGCGCTGGCGCCTCGACGAAAGCGAGCAGGCTGAACTGGCCGGGATCCTCCCGCGCGCGTCAGGCGTGCGCTACGTCACGGCGGCCCGCGGCTATGCCACCGTGCGCCGGGCCGGGCTCGAAGGGCTCAGTGCGCTGTCGCTCGACGTGAGCGACATCAAGGGCAAGGTCCGCAAGATCGTGCCGGCCGTCAAGGCCGCCGCCGAGAAGGTCGCCGAGGAAGCGAAGGCGACGCTGGAGCAGGAGGCCGACACCTTCGACGCCGCGATGATCATGAGCCCCGACTACATCAAGTGGTCGGCTGGCGCGGTGCAGGCGGCGCAGGCCTTGCGCAAGGCGCTGGCCGTGGCGCGCGCCGAACTCAGCGACAAGCAGGAGCAGATGCTGGCCGAGCTCGAGGACATGGCCCTGTCCATCGCCAACGACGCGCCCGCGCTCGCCCGCGCGCAGGCCTGGGTGCTCGAGAAGCTGCCGCGCTTCATCTACGTCGACGAATACCCGACGCTGCCCGGCCGCCAGAACATCGCCGAGTACCTGGGGCGCGAGGGCTGGGGCCAGCTCACGCCCGAGCAGCAGAGCTTCGGCAGGCTGTGCAAGGTCGCGGGGCTCGACCTGCGGCAGCTGCAGGCCCTGCTGGAGAAGAACGACCAGGCCACGCGCAACCAGCTCGTCAACCGCGCCGGCTCGGTGGTGACCGCCGAGATCCGCCGCCTGTGGAAAGACCGGGCGCTGAAGGTGCGCTTCAACCTCGACGGGCAGTATCTCGACACGCTGGTGTCGGACCCGAACGGCGCCTACGAAGTCGAAGTGAACCTGGAGGAGCGCAGCCGCGGCTTCCAGTGGTTCTTCTCGTTCTACATCGCGTTCTTCGCCGACACCCGGGGCGGCCGTGCGGAAGACGCGATCCTGCTGCTGGACGAGCCGGGCCTGCACCTGCATGCCCATTCGCAGGCGGATCTGCTCGCGCATTTCGAGAAGGACTTCGGCAACCAGATCGTCTACACCACGCACTCGCCGTTCATGGTGCCCGTGCACCGGCTCGACGCGGTGCGCACGGCCAGCCTGGACGAAGCCACCGGCACGACGGTGAGCAACACCGCGCAGGGGGATGCGCGAACGTTGTTTCCGCTGCAGGCCGCACTGGCGCTGGGCCGGATGCGGAGCGAGCCCGCGAAGGCGCCGCCGCAGGAGGCGCGCGTCGAACGCTCCGAAGCGCCGGCCAGCACCATGAATGAAGAGGCTGCCTAACAGGCACCGGCCGCCTGCTCAAGCGCCTGCGACCAAGCGTCGCATGAGCAGGCCTTTCAAATCTCTTCGTGTATCGCAGACGACGTGGATGTAGGCAGTGTCTGCTCTCACTTCGTAAATGATGCGATTCATGCCCGCGATGACTTGCCGGTATTGGGCCGCGTTCAGGTTTTCGAGCTCTTCGGGAATCCGGCCTGCCTGCGGATGTGCTTCGATCATCGCGACGGACTTCCTGATCTTCCCGTAGCTGGACGCCCAGGCCTCCGTGCCGAAATTCTTGATTACGTAGCGCCTCAGGTCCTTCAGGTCGGTTTCTGCGGAGCGCAGGAACACAACTTTCATTGCGCGTCTGCTGCGTCTTCTTGGTCCAGATCGGCAAATACGTCCGTTGCGGACCGGAACTGGCCCTGTTCGATTTCCCTGTTGCCGAGTGCCAGGACCTTGAGAAGCGCGAGCGTGGCTTCTTGCTCTTCGTAGGAGCGAACGTCCATCACGACGAGCTTGGCTTCACCATTCTGGGTAATGAGCAAGGGTTCGCGGGTATCGGAGAGAGTCTTCACGATGTCCGCGGCGTGGCTCTTGAGATAGCTGATGGGCTTGACTTGAGTTGAAAGATTCATGGCGCGTCATCCCGGTGCCGTTGTCGATCGGACTCATTATGGTCCGAATTCAGTCCGACTCATCGCGCCGGAGCTTTGTACGCTCTTCCTGTCCAATAGCGCCATGGAAAACCCACCCCACGACCTTGCGGAACGCCTGACCGAACTCGAAATCAAGTCGAGCTACGCCGAAGACCTGCTCGACCAGTTGAACATGACGATCTACCGCCAGCAGCAGCAGATCGACCGGCTGATCCTGCAAGTCACCCAGCTCCGGGAGCAGAGCCAGAACGTGGCGCAGGATGGCTCGGCGCGCAACCCGCGCGACGAGCTGCCGCCGCACTATTGAAGGCAGGTCAGCCGTGCGAGTGCCAGAGCACGGCGAAGAAATGGCAGGTGCTGCCGGCCAGCACGAACAGGTGCCACACCGAATGGGCGAAGCGCACCTTGTTGTCAAACAAGAAGACCACGGCCCCAGCCGTATAGAAGAGCCCGCCGGCCACGAGCCAGCCCAGCCCCGCCGGCGACATGCGCTCGTACAGCGGCACCGCCGCCATCAGCGCCATCCACCCCATTGCCACATAGAGCCCGGTCGACCACAGTGGATGCTGGAGCCGGTTGAACAGCTTGGCGCTCACGCCCAGCACGGCCGCCGCGCAGATGGCGCCGAACAGGGTCCACCCCAGCGGACCGCGCAGCACGCCGAACACGAAGGGCATGTAGCTGCCCGCGATGAACAGGTAGATGGCCGCGTGGTCCAGCCGGTTGAACCAGGCCTTGGCGCGACCCATGGGCAGTGCGTGGTACAGCGTGGAGATCAGGTACAGCACGATGGCCGTGCCCGCGAACAGGCAGGCGCCGACTATGCCCGCGGCCTGCCCCTTCTGCGCCGCGCTGTAGACCAGGATGGGCAGCGCGGCGATGGCCAGCGCCAGGCCCAGGCCGTGGCTCAGGGCGTTGAAGAGCTCCTCCATCGCCGTCTGGTTGCGTGCCGCCAGGGCGGAGGTGCGTGGCGAAGTTTGCGTCCGGGAAAGGGCTGTCATCGGGACCTCATGCGAGTTGGATGGTTGGGCTGCTCGGCTACTTGACCTGCTGCTTGCCCAGCTTGCGCGCCAGCGTGCGCCGGTGCATGCCGAGCCTGCGCGCGGTCTCCGAGATGTTGAAGCCGGTTTCGGCCAGCGTCTCGTGGATGCGCTCCCATTCAAGCGTCTTGATCGAGGTGGAGCGGTTGGTCAACTCCACCTCGGTGGTGCCGGTGGCGCGGCCGAAGGCGGCCTCGATGTCGTCGGTGTTCGACGGCTTGGCAAGATAGTGGCAGGCGCCGAGCTTGATTGCTTCCACCGCGGTGGCGATGCTGGCGAAGCCCGTCAGCACCACGATCAGCATCTTGGGGTTGTGCCGGTGCAGCATCTGCACGCAGGCCAGGCCCGAGGCCTCGCCGTTGAGCTTGAGATCGACCACCGCGTAGCCCGGCGATGAGGTGGCGAGCAGCGCCTCGACGTCTGCGAGGTTGCTGGCGAGCGCCACGGCATAGCCGCGCCGCTCGAAGGAGCGGCCGAGCGTGCGCGCGAAGGCGTCGTCGTCCTCGACGATCAGCAACTGGCGCTCAGCTCCGGTTTCGGTCATGGCCTTCCGTTTCGATGGTCTCGCCGGCGAGGACTTCTTCGTCCTCTGCTTCCTCTTCTTCCAGCACGATGGCCGCGAGCGGCAGCGTGATCGTCACGATCGCGCCGCCCTCGGGCCGGTTGGCCGCCGCGACGCGGCCGCCCACGGTGCGCGCCACGTTGACGACCAGGAACAGCCCCAGCCCGCCGCCGGGGCGTCCCTTGCTCGACTGGTAGGGCTTCCCGAACTCCTTCAGGATGGCCGGCAGGAAGCCGGGGCCCGCGTCGGTGACCGTGATCGTCAGCGCGTCGGCGTCATGCGCCGCCTCGAGGCGCAGCCAGTGCGGCGACGCCTCCAGCGCATTGTCGAGCACGTTGCAGATCATCTGCTTCAGCGCCGAGTCCGAGACCATGGGCAGGTCGCGGCCGAAGCGGTTGTCGTATTCGAAATCTTCCACCGGGCGGGTGGTGCGCCACTCTTCGATCAGGTCGTCGAGGAAGGTGCTGACGGTGGTTTCCTCGGAAGACTCGCCGCGCGCCTCGCCGGCCGACAGCAGGATGCCGCTCACGATGCTCTTGCAGCGCTGGATCTGCAGCTCCATCTCGGCCACCTCGGTCAGCAGCTCGGGGTCGGAGCTGAAGTGCGGCAGCCGGCGCCAGTCGCCGAGGATCACGGCCAGCGTCGCCAGCGGTGTGCCCAGCTCGTGCGCCGCGCCCGAGGCCAGCAGGCCCATGCGCACGATGTGTTCTTCCTCCGAGGCGCGCTGGCGCAGGTCGGCCAGCCGCGCGTCGCGCGCGCGCAGGTTGCGGCTGATGCGGGTGATGAAGATCACGAGCAGCGCCGCGTTCAGCGCGAAGCACACCAGCATGCCCTGGACGAAGGGGCTCCAGAGGCCGCGGTCGTGGTCCAGCGGCAGCGCGAGCGGGCGCGAGAACAGCGCCAGCCCGGCGAAGCAGATGCTGGTGATGACCACGATGGTCCAGGTCGACCATGGCTTCAGCAGCACCGCGCCCAGCGTCACCTGCAGCAGGAACAAAAACACGAAGGGGTTGGTGGCGCCGCCGCTCAGGTAGAGCTGCGCGGTGAGCGTGGCCACGTCGACCAGCAGCGCGAGGAACAGCTCGCCGTTCGCCACGCGCCGGTGGTTGCGCGAGCGCAGCAGGCTGACCATGTTGAAGAGCGCCAGGCAGGCCAGCACCTGCAGCATGTGGTCCAGCGGCAGGCGGATCGCGAAGCCGTAGTGCACCACCAGGATGGTGACTACCTGCCCGACCACGGCGAACCAGCGCAGCTGGATCAGCTGCTGCATGTTCTGGTGGCCGGTGGCGTTGTCGAGGCTCGCGACACCGGCGCGGGGGGCGTGCAGCTCCCCTGCGATCGCCTCAATCGCGGCGGGCATCTTCGGCGGGGCGGGTGTCGGCATGGGCCGCATTTTCGCTGCGCCGCACGAACCAGGCGGCGATCAGCACCATCAGCGCCAGGCCATACCAGGTCAGGGCATAGACGAGATGGCTGTTGGGGAAGGCGATGACCGTGAGGCCGGCAGCGGGCCACGCGGGGGTGTCGGCGTTGGCCATGGCTTGCGCGGGGGGCGCCTCGGCATCGACGAAGTAGGGCGCGACGTCGTTCAGGCCGCGCGCCGCGGCGATGGCCTGCACGTCGCGCGAGAACCAGCGGTTGCTAGCCGGATCGTTCTTGCGCAGGAAGCCGCCCTTGGGCTCGGTCAGGCGCAACAGGCCGGCGACGGTGGTTTCGCCCTGCGGCTCGGGCGCGGTGCGGGCCGGGCGCTCGCGCGCCTCGGGTGGCACGAAGCCGCGATTGACCAGCACCACGGTGCCTTCGGTCGTGCGCAGCGGGGTCAGCACCCAGAAGCCCGCGCCGAGCTTCGTGCTGGCCTGCACCAGCGTTTCCTTGTCGTGGAGGAAGGTGCCGGCGAGGCGGACATGCCGGTATTCGTCGTTGGCCGCGTTGACCGTGGGCCATTCGGTTCGCCCTGGAGCCGTGGCGGCCGGGGCATGCACGCGCTGGTCGACGCGGGCGATGAGATCGAGCTTCCAGGCCCTGCGCTCGACCTGCCAGGTGCCGAGCGCGAAGAAGCCGGCAAAGGCGAGTGCGGCGCAGACCGCCAGCGCTACCCGCGCCACCCGCGAGGTATCGGAGCGCTGGCACGCGGCCTGCTGCGCCATCAGGGCATGTTCTTCATGTCGTGCATCGAGTGCGGCATCATGTTGGTGTTCATGTGGTACATGACCCACAGCGAACCGGCCAGCGTGATGACCACGAGCACCAGCGTGAAGATCAGCGCCAGCATGTTCCAGCCGCCTTCGGACTTGGCGTCCATGTGCAGGAAGTACACCATGTGCACCACGATCTGCACCACGGCAAAGGCCAGGATGACCAGCGCGGTGGTGCCGGGCTTGTCGAAGACCTTGCCCATCACGATCCAGAACGGAATGGCGGTGAGGATCACGGCCAGCACGAAGCCGGTCATGTAGCCCTTGAAGGTGCTGTGGCTCACCGGGCCGTCGTCGTGGCCGTGGTCGTCATGGCCATGGGCGCCATGGCCGGCGGTTTCGATATGCGCGCTCATTGCAGCGATCCCATCAGGTACACGAAGGTGAAGACGCCGATCCAGACCACGTCCAGGAAGTGCCAGAACATCGACAGGCACATCAGGCGGCGGCGGTTGGCGGCGGTGAAGCCGTGCTTGGGCAGCTGGATCATCAGCACAATGAGCCAGACGATGCCGAAGGTCACGTGCAGCCCGTGGGTGCCCACCAGCGCGAAGAACGACGACAGGAAGGCGCTGCGCTGCGGGCCGGCGCCTTCGTGGATCAGGTGCGCGAACTCGTACAGCTCCAGGCCGATGAAGCCCGCGCCCAGCAGGCCGGTGATGGCCAGCCAGACCAGCACGCCGCCCATGCGGCGCTGCTGCATCTGGAGCACAGCGAAGCCGTAGGTGATGGACGAGAACAGCAGCAGCGAGGTGTTGATCGCCACCAGCGGCAGGTCGAACAGGTCGGCGCCCGAGGGGCCGGCTGCGTAGCTGCGGCCCAGCACGCCATACACCGCGAACAGGCAGGCGAAGACCAGGCAGTCGCTCATCAGGTAGAGCCAGAACCCGAGCAGCGTGCCGTTCTCGGGGTGGTGGTCTTCGTTGCGGACGTTGAACACCTCGAAGGTGGGCACGCTCGAGGCGTTGCCCACGGTGTTCGCGTGGCTGGAGGGGAGGGCGGTACTGTTAAGCATGGGCGGCCAGCAGGCGCGTGCGCGCGTCTTCGGTGCGAACGACTTCATCCGCCGGGATGTGGTAGTCGCGCTTGTAGTTGAAGGTATGGATGATCACGGCGGCGAGCATGGAGAAGAAGCCGATGCCGGCCACGAGCCACATCTGCCAGATCAGCGCGAAGCCGCACACCGCCGCCAGCGCGGCGATGATGAAGCCGGCGGCCGTGTTCTTGGGCATGTGGATCGGGCTGAAGCCTTCCACCGGACGCTCGTAGCCGCGGGCCTTCATGTCGGACCAGGCGTCGTTGTCATGGATGCGCGGCGTGAACGCGAAGTTGTAGGCCGGCGGCGGCGACGAGGTCGACCACTCCAGCGTGCGGCCGTTCCACGGGTCGCCCGTGGTGTCGCGCAGCGACTCGCGGCGGATGTAGCTCACCACCAGCTGGATGATGAACGAGCCGATGCCCAGCGCGATCAGCACGGCGCCGAAGGCGGCGACCTGGAACCAGATCTGCAGCGACATGTCCTGGAAGTGGTTCATGCGGCGCGTGACGCCCATCAGGCCCAGGATGTACAGCGGCATGAAGGCGAACCAGAAGCCGACGATCCAGAACCAGAACGAGCACTTGCCCCAGAACGGATCGAGCTTGTAGCCGAAGGCCTTCGGGAACCAGTAGGTGATGCCTGCGAGCATGCCGAACAGCACGCCGCCGATGATCACGTTGTGGAAGTGGGCGATCAGGAACAGGCTGTTGTGCAGCACGAAGTCGGCCGGGGGAACGGCCAGCAGCACGCCGGTCATGCCGCCGATCACGAAGGTGATCATGAAGCCGATGGTCCACATCATGGGCAGTTCGAAGCGGATGCGGCCGCGGTACATGGTGAAGAGCCAGTTGAAGATCTTCGCGCCCGTCGGGATCGAGATGATCATCGTCGTGATGCCGAAGAACGAGTTCACGCTGGCGCCCGAGCCCATGGTGAAGAAGTGGTGCAGCCACACGAGGTACGACAGGATCGTGATCACGACCGTGGCGTACACCATCGAGGCGTAGCCGAACAGGCGCTTGCCGGAGAAGGTCGAGACCACTTCCGAGAAGATGCCGAAGGCCGGCAGGATCAGGATGTACACCTCGGGGTGGCCCCAGATCCAGATCAGGTTCACGTACATCATGGCGTTGCCGCCGAGGTCGTTCGTGAAGAAGTTGGTGCCGACGTAGCGGTCGAGCGACAGCAGGGCCAGCACGGCGGTCAGCACCGGGAAGGCGGCGACGATCAGCACGTTGGTGCACAGGGCGGTCCAGGTGAAGACGGGCATCTTCATCATGGTCATGCCGGGCGCGCGCATCTTCACGATGGTCGCCAGCAGGTTCACGCCGGACAGCAACGTGCCCACCCCCGCTATCTGCAATGACCATATGTAGTAGTCCACCCCCACGTCGGGGCTGAAGAGGATGCCCGACAGCGGCGGGTAGGCCAGCCAGCCCGTCTTGGCGAACTCACCGACGAACAGCGACGCCATTACGAGGCCGGCGCCGAAGGTGGTCATCCAGAAGCTGAAGTTGTTCAGGAACGGGAAGGCCACGTCGCGCGCGCCGATCTGCAGCGGCACCACGAAGTTCATGAGGCCCGTGACCAGCGGCATCGCCACGAAGAAGATCATGATCACGCCGTGGGCGGTGAAGACCTGGTCGTAGTGGTGCGGCGGCAGGAAGCCGGCGTTGTCGCCGAAGGCCATGGCCTGCTGGGCCCGCATCATCAGGGCGTCGGCGAAGCCGCGCAGCAGCATCACCAGGCCCAGGATGATGTACATGATGCCGATCTTCTTGTGGTCGATGCTGGTGATCCAGTCGCGCCACAGCATGCCCCACAGCTTGAAGTAGGTCAGTGCGCCCAGCACGGCGATGCCGCCCAGCACCACGCCGGCGAAGGTCGCGAGCAGGATGGGTTCGTGGAAGGGAATCGCCTCCCAGGAGAGGCGGCCGAAGACGAGCTTCGTCAGGTCTAGGTTCTGCAACATCTTATTCTTCGGTGGTGCACATCGCGGTGACGTACTTGCGCTTGGGCGAATCGAGGGAGTCGGCCTGCCAGGCCTGCTTGGTGGCGACGTTGAAGGCACCGGGCTTGCCCAGGCCGCCGTCGGCGTCGATGGCCATCATTTCCTTCATGCACATCTTGTTGCGGTCGACGCACAGGTTGAGGATGGCGTCGTACAGCGCGGGGTCCACCGATGCGTAGTGGCGCACGGGCTCGCGCTCGCTCGGCACTTCGAGCTTCTTCTGGTAGAGCTCGCGCGTGAGTTCACCGTCCTTGCCGGCCTTGACCTTCTGCACCCACTGGTCGAAGTCGCCGTTGCTCAGGCCGTGGAACTTGAAGCGCATGCCCGAGAAGCCGGCGCCGCTGTAGTTGGCGGAGAAGCCTTCGAACTCGCCCGGCTTGTTGATCACCGCGTGCAGCTTGGTCTCCATGCCCGGCATGGCGTAGATCTGGCCGGCCAGCGCGGGGATGAAGAAGGAGTTCATGACCGAGGAGGCCGTGATCTTGAAGCTGATCGGGCGGTCCACCGGGGCGGCCAGCTCGTTCACCGTGGCGATGCCCTGCTCGGGGTAGATGAAGAGCCACTTCCAGTCGAGTGCCACCACTTCGACCACCAGCGGCTTGGCTTCGGCCGGGATTGCGCGTTGCGCGTCGAGGCGGCGCAGCGGCTGGTAGGGGTCGAGCGTGTGGGTGCTGATCCAGGTGATGGCGCCCAGCGCGATGATGATGAGCAGCGGTGCCGCCCAGATCGCCAGCTCGAGCTGGGTCGAGTGGTCCCAGTCGGGGCTGTAGGTGGCCTCCTTGTTCGACTGGCGATAGCGCCAGGCAAAGAAGATGGTCAGGGCGATCACCGGGATGATGATGATCAGCATCAGCACGGTGGAGACGACGATGAGGCGTCCCTGCTGATTGGCGATGTCGCCGGAGGGGTTCATCAACACCGTGTTGCAGCCCGCCAGGAGCATGGCGGAAAGCAGCAGGAGTGATCGGCGAAGGTTCTTGAGGATGTGCATGCCGGGGGAAAAGAGGTGCAGGGGCGACGCAAAAAGACCCCACAATCTACGCTCGAAGACGGGTTTCGCCTATTGGACGTTTTGTCCTATGGCGGTAAATGTGTTTCGGTGCGACGCTCTAGGTTCTCCATGGTCTTATGTGTCGCGTCCAGGCGTGACACCTGAATTACAGCAAGCAATGACGACGTCCAGCATCAGTCCGCAAGGCGCACAGCCGCTGCCGAACTCGCCCGAGCAAGGCGGCGCCCGGCAGGGCGACGACCACTCGCACATCGCCCCCGGCGAGATCGCGGTCGGCGTGATCATCGGCCGCGCCTCCGAATATTTCGACTTCTTCGTCTACGGCATCGCCTCGGTGCTGGTGTTCCCGGCGGTCTTCTTCCCCTTCGAGCAACACCTCGAAGGTGTTCTGTACTCGTTCCTGATCTTCTCCTTCGCCTTCATCGCGCGTCCGTTCGGAACTGTCATCTCGATGATGATCCAGCGACGTTTCGGGCGCGAGGCCAAGCTCACGCTGGCGCTTTTCGTGCTGGGCACCTCCACCGCCGGCATCGCCTTCCTTCCGGGCTACGCGAGCCTCGGCTTCACGGCCATCGTGTTGCTGTCGGTGTTTCGCTTCGGCCAGGGCCTGGCACTGGGCGGCTCGTGGGACGGCCTGCCTTCGCTGCTGGCGCTGAATGCGCCCGCCAACCGCCGCGGCTGGTACGCGATGCTGGGCCAGCTGGGTGCGCCCATCGGCTTCTTCATTGCCAGCGCGCTGTTCGCCTATCTGTATTCGAGCCTGCCGTCCGAGGACTTCCTCGACTGGGGCTGGCGCTATTCCTTCTACGTGGCCTTCGCGATCAACGTGGTGGCGCTGTTCGCCCGCCTGCGCCTGGTGGCCACCGACGAATACTCGCGCCTGCTCGAGGAACGCGAACTGGAGCCCACCAGCGTGACCGAGCTGGTCCGCTCGCAGGGCGCCAACCTGCTGATCGGCGCCTTCGCCGCGCTGGCCAGCTATGCGCTGTTCCACCTGATCACCGTGTTCCCGCTGTCGTGGATCACGCTGTACTCCGATCAGTCGGTCAGCGAATTCCTGGTCGTGCAGATGATCGGCGCGGTGCTGGCCGCAGCCGGCATCGTGGCCTCGGGCCTGCTGGCCGACCGTATCGGCCGCCGCTTCACGCTGGGCGGCCTGGCTGCCGTGATTGCCGCATTCAGCGGCTTCGCCCCCACGCTGCTCGACGGTGGCCGTCTCGGCCAGGACATCTTCATCCTGGTGGGCTTCGTGATCCTGGGCCTGTCGTACGGCCAGGCGGCCGGCGCCGTGACCTCGAACTTCGCGCCCAAGTACCGCTACGTCGGCGCGGCCCTGACGGCCGACCTGGCCTGGCTGATCGGCGCGGCGTTCGCGCCGCTGGTCGCGTTGGGCCTGTCGGCCCACTTCGGCCTGGCGTACGTCAGCGTCTACCTGCTGTCGGGCGCGGTCGCCACGCTCGCGGCGCTGGGGCTGAACCGGGCGCTGGCGCGCGACTGACCCGCTGCGCAGCCGTTTCTTACAAAAGGGGGCGGTTAGGCCCCGTTTTAATTAGGATGCTCCGATGTTCGCCGCCGCAATTTTCGACATGGACGGGCTGCTGATCGATTCGGAGCGCCCCATCATGGCCGCCTGGATCGAGGCCGCCCGCACGCTCGGCATCGAGCTTTCGCATAGCGAGTACCTGCAGGTCGTGGGCCTGGCCACCGCCGAGTCCGAACGCATCCTCGCGTCGCTGCTCGGCGGCCCGGAGGCCTACCGCCATGCCATCGGCCATGTGCGCCAGCGGCTGCAGCTGGCGCGTTCCGACGGCACGCCGCTGTTTCCCATCAAGCCCGGTGCGGGCGAATTCCTGGCGGCGCTGCGCGAGCGCGGCACGCGCTGCGCCGTGGCCTCGTCGTCGACCAGCGGGCAGATCCAGGCCTGTCTCGGCAGCCTCGACGTGCTCCATCACTTCGAGGCCTTCGCGGGCGGCGACGAGGTGGCGCGCGCCAAGCCCGATCCGGCGCTCTACCTGCTCGCGGCCGAGCGCCTGGGCGTGGACCCGGCGGACTGCATCGCCTTCGAGGACAGCGAGAACGGCGCCAAGGCGGCGCTGGCGGCCGGCCTGCGGGTGGTTGTGGTGCCCGATCTCAAGCATCCGCCCGAGTCCATCGTCGAGCAGGCCTTCCACGTGCTCGATTCGTTGCACGACGCGCTGGGGCACCTGCCGCGCTGGTTTCCGCAACAGGCGGCGCAGAAGGCGCAACCCGCATGATCAAGATCGGCACGCTCTGCCACGTGGTCGACAGCTGCCTGGCGTCGCCTTTCACCGAGCGTGCCGTGGGCCGGATTGTGGAAGTGGTGTCCGCGCCCTACGAAGCGCCCAGCGAGCGCTACCTGCCCGGCACCTACTACGACGTGCTGTTCGAGGGCTGGACCTTCTACTGCCGCAGCGACAAGCTCGTGCCCATTTCCGACCCCGACGCCGAAGTCGAGCGCTGGGAGGACGTCTTCCTCGAAGAGCCCGGCCTCCTGCCTGCGCCTGCTCCTCAGAGCACCTCGTCGCGCAGCTGCGGAAAGACCTTCGATACCTTCGCCAGCAGGTAGTCGCCATAGCGCCCGCTGAAGGCGTGCACGTTGGCACGGTCCCAGCGCTCGGCGCTGTCGTCGCGCGCTTCGGCACCTGCAAGGCCGTCGATGCGCTGCACGCGAGCCTCGAAGTTCGGATCGAAGAACAGCGGGAACGACAGCCGGTCGTGCCCCGAGGTGTTGCGCTTCACGCGGTGCGGCGTCGACTTGTAGAGCCCGCCGGTCATGCGGTCGAGCATGTCGCCGATGTTGCAGACGAAGGAGCCGGGAATCGGCGGCGCGTCGATCCATCCGTCCGGCGTGTGCACGGCGAGGCCGCCTACGGTGTCCTGGTGCAGGATGGTGAGCAGCCCGTAGTCGGTGTGCTCGCCCACGCCCCATTGCACGTCGAGCCCTTCGGGCACTGGCTGCGAGGGGTAGTTGAAGAGGCGGAACAGGATCAGCGGGTCGGCCGTGTAGCGTTCGGCGAAGTAGCTCGCGGGCAGGCCCAGGCTCAGCGCGATGCCTTCCATCAGCCGGTGGCCGAGCTGCGTGACGGCCGCCATGTAGTCGAGGATGGTCTCGCGAAAGCCCGGCACATCGGGGAACAGGTTCGGCCCGTGCACCGGTGTCTTCGCCTGCACCAGCGGATGTGTGGCGGGCAGCTCGGTGCCGAGGTAGAGGCCTTCCTTCCAGTCGGGCCGGCCCGAGGTCAGCTCGCCGCCCAGCGGGAAGAAGCCGCGCCAGGCGCGCCCGCCGAGCGCCATGCGCCACTGCATCTTGGCTTCTTCAGGCAGGTCGAAGAAGCGGTGGCTCAGGTCTTCGAGCCGCTGCACCAGCGCGGCGTCGACGCCGTGGCCGGTCACGTAGAAGAAGCCGTGCGCGCGGCAGGCGGCGCCAATCTGCGCGGCCACGCCATCGCGTTCGGGCGCACCGGCCACGAGGGGCGAGACGTCGATCACGGGCAGCGAGAGAAGGGATTCGGATGTGGACATCGTCGTCGAAAGCATGTCACGCGTCCCGCGCGAACGGCGAGCGGATGTCCGAAAGAAACTGCTGCGCGCGTGGGTGCTGAGGGCGGTTGAAGAAATCATCGGGCGTGGCGCGTTCGAGCACCTTGCCCTCGTCCATGAACAGCACGCGGTCGGCCACCTCGCGCGCGAAGCCCATCTCGTGCGTCACGCAGACCATCGTCATGCCGTCGCGCGTGAGGTCGCGCATCACCAGCAGCACCTCACCGACCATCTCGGGGTCGAGCGCGCTGGTGGGTTCGTCGAACAGCATCAGCGGCGGCTGCATGGCCAGCGCGCGGGCAATCGCCACACGCTGCTGCTGGCCGCCCGACAGTTCGCTGGGCCACGCGTTCGCCTTGTTCGACAGGCCCACGCGCTGCAGCAGCGCCATCGCGCGCTCCTCGGCCTCCTTGCGCGTGAGCCCGCGCAGCTGCATCGGCGCCATGGTGCAGTTCTGCAGCACCGTGAGGTGCGGAAAGAGGTTGAACTGCTGGAACACGAAGCCGATGCGCGAGCGGAAGGCGTTCACATCCAGGCCGGGCGCATGGATGTCCTGGCCGTCCACCGCGATGCGGCCCGACTGGATCGGCTCCAGCCGGTTGAAGGTGCGGATCAGCGTCGACTTGCCCGAGCCCGAGGGCCCGCACACCACGACGACTTCGCCCTTGTGGATGGTCTCGGTGATATCGACCAGCGCGTGGTAGCTGCCGTACCACTTGTTGACTTTTTCGAGTTCGATCATGCGGACACCTTGGGTGCGACGGTGGACATGCCGCGGCGCGCGAGCCGGCGTTCGAGCCAGTAGGCGAAGCGCGACAGGCCGAAGCAGAGGATGAAGTACGTGCCGCCCAATATGAGGTAGATCTGCGCGGGCTTGGTGAACACCTGGGTGTTGATCTGCGTCGCGATGAACGACACCTCGGCCAAGCCGATGATGTAGCCCAGCGAGGTCTCCTTGATGGTCGAGACGAACTGGTTCACCAGCGAGGGCAGCATGCTGCGCAGCGCCTGCGGCAGCACCACGAGGCGCATCGCGCGGCCATAGCCCAGGCCGAGCGCGCGGGCGGTTTCCATCTGCCCGCGCGGCAGGCCCTGGATGCCGGCGCGCACGATCTCCGCGAGGTAGGCGGCGTCGAATATCACCAGCGCGATCAGCATGGTGGTGAACTGGTCGGTCTTCACGCCCGTGACGCTCGGCAGGAAGAAGTAGGCCCAGAAGATCACCATCAGCAGCGGCAGGCCGCGCACCACGAACACGAAGCCCGTGACCGGCCAGCGCAGCCAGCGCCATGGGCTGACGCGCGCCAGCCCGAGCACGATGCCCAGCGGCAAGGCGAGCACCAGCCCGCAGGAGGCCAGCAGCAGCGTGAGCACCAGTCCGCCGAGCGGGCCGTTGGGGTACTGCCCGATGAGGAAGTAGACCCAGTAGTCGTTGATGATGTCGAGCATCAGCGGGCTGCCTTCATATGGTTCTCACCGGAAAGCGGTGGTGATACCAGGTCGCCAGCCCCGTGATCGCCAGCGACACCGTCAGGTAGGCCGCGCTCGCGAAAGCGAAAGACTCGAAGCTGCGGAAGGTCGCGCTCTCGACCTGGCTAGCCTGGTACATCAGCTCGGCCACACCGATCACAGTGGCGATGGAGGTGTTCTTCCAGAGGCTCAGCGTCTGCGAGATCAGCGGCGGCACCGTCACGCGCAGCGCCTGCGGCAGCACCACGCGGCGCATGGTGGCGAGGTAGCTGAAGCCCATCGCGCGGCCGGCCTCGAACTGCACCGTGGGGATCGCGCGGATGCCGCTGCGGATGTCCTCGGCCATGAAGGCCGCCGTGTACAGCGACAGCGCGATGACCGCGCTGTAGGCCTCGATGTGCCCCGCGTAGAGCCATTGCTTGATGTCCTCGGGCAGCAGCTCGGGCGCGCCGAAGTACCAGAACAGCATGTGCGCGAGCAGCGGGATGTTGCGGATCGACTCGACGTACGCGAAGCCGAGCCAGCGCAGCGGTGCGAAGGGCGAAAGGCGCAGCAGCGCGACCACCAGCGCGAGGGGGAGCGCCAGCACCAGCGCGGCCGCGAGCAGCTGCAGCGACAGCAGCAGGCCCGCGACCAGCATGTCGTGGTACTTGCCGGTGAGCAGCAAGGAATAGTCGAACAGGGGCATGGGGGGCGACAGTATCACCGTCGCAGAGGGAATTTGCTCCCTCCCCCGCTGGGGGAGGGTTGGGGTGGGGGCACGACGGCGATCGAAACGTCATGGCCTGTGCTGAGGCCGCTTGCCCCCATCCCGGCCTTCCCCCAGCGGGGGAAGGAGAAAGACCGAAGACCGGGCTCAGTCGATCTTGTCGCTGTCGAGCTTGAAGTCGCGCGACTGGAAGCCCGAGGCCGTGTTCGGGCCGTACCACTTGATGAAGATCTTCTGCGCCTCGCCCGACTTCTCGAGCTCGCGCAGCGTGTCGTCCACCACGGCCTTCAGGCCGCTCTCGCCCTTCTTGATGCCGATGGCCAGCGCCTCGGTGCTCAGGTTCTGCTTGAGCACCACGTACTGCGCCTTCTGCGGGCCGAGCTTGGCGTAGCTGCGCAGCAGCGCGGCCTCGTCGTCCACATAGCCCACGCCCTTGCCCTGCTGCAGCGCCTGGAAGGCCTGCTGGCTCGTGTCGAAGGTCACGACCTCGACGTTGGGCACGGCCTTGCGGATGTTGGGTTCCTGCGTGCCGCCGCGGATGGTCAGCACCTTCTTGCCGGCGAGCTGCGGCACCTCGGTGATGCCGCTGTCCTTCTTCACGATGGCCTTCTGGCCGGTCACGAAGGTGGTGAGCGAGAAGTCGATTTGCGCCTCGCGCTCCTTGTTGTGCGTGAGGCCGGCGGCGACCAGGTCCACGTGGCCCTGCTGCAGCTCGGGAATGCGCGCGGCCACCGCGATCTGCTTGAGCACCGGCTTCACGCCGATTTTCTTTGCAATGGCGTTCACCAGGTCGACTTCGTAGCCGACGATCTGGCGCGTCTTGGGGTCGACGAAGGTCGCGGGCTCGTCGGTGCCGAGCACGCCGACGACCAGCTCGCCCTTTTTCTTGATGTCGGCCAGCTGGTCGGCGTGGGCGAGGGTACCGAGCATGAAGGTGGAAGCGGCGACGGCCGCGGCGAGCAGGGTGTGGCGCATGGGTTGTCTCTCTCCTGGAGGAAATTCAGGGCCGAACCATATCAACAAAGCCCTGGAACCATAAATCTTCAATCGACATATGCATATGGGTAAGCTGAATACGTTCGTTGCAGGCTGGGTTAAATTCGCGGCCCAAAAAGCGCGCGTCCACCGTCTTCTTCCCGCATCTCATCCAGCGAGATCCCCATGATCATCAAACCCCGCGTGCGCGGCTTCATCTGCGTCACGACCCATCCCACCGGCTGCGAAGCCAACGTCAGGCAGCAGATCGACTACGTCAAGGCCCAGGGCCCCATCGCGGGCGGTCCGAAGAGGGTGCTGGTGATCGGCGCATCGACGGGCTATGGCCTGGCCGCGCGCATCACGGCAGCCTTCGGCTGCGGCGCCGACACGCTCGGCGTGTTCTTCGAGCGCGCGGGCAGCCAGAGCAAGCCCGGCTCGCCCGGCTGGTACAACACCGCCGCCTTCCACCGCGCAGCGGCCGCCGAAGGCCGCTATGCGAAGAGCATCAACGGCGACGGTTTTTCCGATGCGGTGAAGCAGCAGGCCATCGACACGATCCGCGCGGACCTCGGCCAGGTCGACCTCGTCGTCTACAGCCTGGCTGCGCCGCGCCGCACGCACCCGAAGACGGGCCAGGTCTTCAACTCGGTGCTCAAGCCGGTCGGCAAGTCGGTGAACCTGCGCGGCCTCGACACCGACAACGAGACCATCAAGGAAACGGTGCTCGAAGCCGCGACACAGGAAGAGATCGACAACACCGTGGCCGTGATGGGCGGCGAAGACTGGCAGATGTGGATCGACGCACTACAGCAGGCCGGTGTGCTGGCCGACGGCGCGAAGACCACGGCCTTCACCTACCTGGGCGAGCAGATCACGCACGACATCTACTGGAACGGCTCCATCGGCGCCGCCAAGAAGGATCTCGACCAGAAGGTGCTGGGCATTCGCGCACAGCTGGCCGCCAAGGGTGGCGACGCGCGCGTGTCGGTGCTGAAGGCGGTGGTCACGCAGGCGAGCTCGGCCATTCCGATGATGCCGCTGTACCTGTCGCTGCTGTTCAAGGTGATGAAGGCACAGGGCACGCATGAAGGTTGCATCGAGCAGGTGCACGGGCTCTATGCCGACAGCCTCTACGGCAGCGCGCCGCACCTCGACGAGGAAGGCCGCCTGCGCGCGGACTACAAGGAGCTGGCGCCGCAGGTGCAGTCGCTGGTGCAGGCGCAGTGGTCACAGGTGACCAACGACAACCTCTACGAGCTCACCGATTTCGCCGGCTACAAGACCGAGTTCCTGCGCCTCTTCGGCTTCGCGGTGGAGGGCGTGGACTACGAGGCCGACGTGAACCCGGATGTGGACATTCCGGGCCTCGTGCAGGTCTAGGAAGCGACCGGAGGGATACTCCCGCCCATGCAGATTCAAGAAAAGCCGCCCGCCGGCACGCCGTTCGACTGGATCGGCGGCGAACCGAAGGTGGAGGCGCTGGTCGAGCGCTTCTACGACCTGATGGACCTCGAGCCCGCGTATGCGCAATTGCGCGCCGTGCACGGCACCAGCCTCGACAACGCGCGCCAGCGCCTGTTCTGGTTCCTCTGCGGCTGGCTCGGCGGGCCGCAGCACTACACCGACCGCTTCGGCCATCCGATGCTGCGCGCGCGCCACCTGCCGCAGAGCATCGGCGGCCACACCATCGGCATCAAGGAGCGCGACCAATGGCTGGCCTGCATGGACCAGGCCATGGGCGAGACGGGTGTGCCCGAGGACTTGCGCGCAAGGCTGCGCGACTCCTTCTTCAAGACCGCCGACTGGATGCGCAACCGCGGCGAGTGACCGACCCCACAACGATTCCGAAAGACGTTTCTCTCATCATGAATTCCATCGTCATCATCGGCGGCGGCCATGCCGCGGCCCAGCTCTGCGTCGGCCTCGCTGAAGCCGGGCAGGGCGCGCGCGTGCAGCTCGTGTGCGAAGAGGCGTGCGAGCCCTACCACCGCCCGCCGCTGTCCAAGGCCTTCCTCAAGAGCGCGGAGGAAACCACGCAACTGCACAAGGCCGCCGACTGGTACCGCGAAGCGGGCATCACGCTGCACCTGGGCGACGCCGCCGTGGCGATCGACCGCGAGGCGCGCACCGTCACGCTGCGTTCGGGCGCGGTGCTGCCGTGGGAGCGCCTGGTGCTGGCCACCGGCACGCGCGCACGCCAGATGCCCGATCTGAAGCCGGGCCTCGAAAACGTCGCGAGCCTGCGTGCTGCCAATGAAGCGCACCGCCTGCGCGAGCGGCTTGCATCGGCCGAGAAGGTGACCGTGCTCGGCGGCGGCTTCATCGGGCTCGAGGTGGCGGCCACCGCCAAGGCGCTCGGCAAGTCAGTGCAGGTGATCGAAAGCGCGCCGCGCCTGCTGGGCCGCGCCGTGTCGCCCGAGCTGTCGGCGCATGTGCTCGCCACTCATCGCGCGGCCGGCATCGACATCGTGCTCGGCGCGCAGACCGGTGCCTTCGAAGTCGAAGGCGACCGGCTGGTGTCGATCCAGGTCAACGGCGTGAAGCAGCCGGTCGACCTCCTGCTGCTCGGTATCGGCGCCGTGCCCGAGACGGCGCTCGCACAGGCGGCCGGCATCGAGTGCGCCGACGGCATCGTGGTCGACGGCCACATGCAGACTAGCGCGGCCGGTGTGCTCGCGGTGGGCGACTGCACGCGCTTCCCCGATCGCCGCGCGGGCCGCGCGCTGCGGCTCGAATCGGTGCAGAACGCCAACGACCAGGCGCGCACCGCGGTGGCCACGCTGACCGGCGCGGCGCGTGCGCACGACGCGGTCGCGTGGTTCTGGTCCGACCAGGGCGGCATGCGACTGCAGATGGTGGGCCTGATGCCGGCCGAAGGCACGCCGGGCCTGAGCAGCGTGCGCCGGCCAGGGCCGAAGCCCGATGCGTTCTCGCTGTTCCACTATGTCGATGGGCAGCTCGTGTGCGTGGAATCGGTGAACGCGCCGGTCGACCACATGATGAGCCGCAAGCTGCTTGAAGCGGGGCGTAGCCCTGATGCTGCGGCGGTGGCGGATGCGGCGGTTCCCTTGAAGAACCATTTGGCTTAAGCCGCCTGCGTGTCTTGCTCCCTCCCCCGCTGGGGGAGGGTAGGGGTGGGGGCACAACGGCGGTGGATGAGGCGCGGCCCGTGCAAAGGCGGCAAGACCCCATCCCAGCCTTCCCCCGGAAGGGGAAGGAGCAAGGCAGAACGCGTCAGCGCCGCGTGGGCGCCAGCAGCACGACGAGGGCCCCGGCGCCGCCTTCCGCCGGCTTCGCCTGCACGAACGCGATCACCTCGTTCTTCTGGATCAGCCAGCGCTGCGCCTTGGTCTTCAGCACCGGCTGCCTGCCTGGCGAGCCCAGGCCCTTGCCGTGCACCACGCGCACGCAGCGCAGCCCCTGCTTGCTGGCATTGCGGATGAAGCCGCCGAGCGCCTCGCGCGCCTCGTCGCTGCGCAGCCCGTGCAGGTCGACCTGCCCCTGGATCGCCCATTCGCCCTTGCGCAGCCGCGCCGTCACGTCGGTGCCGATGCCGGGTCGGCGGAAGCTCATGGCGTCGTCCACGTCGAGCAGCGTGGTCACGTCGAACTCGTCGGAGAGCGACTCGCGCAGCACGCGCTGTTCGTCGAGCTGGTGCTGCACCGGGATCGGTGCTGGCGGCAGCGGCGCAAGCGGCACTGCGGCCTTGCGGCGCAGCGGCTCGGTGGCGCCGATGGCACGGGCAAAGAGGTCTTTCTCGGCGGCGAGCTTGCGTTCGGCCGCGGCCTTTGCGGCCGCCTCGGCGGCTTCGCGCTCGCGGGTTTCGGCGAGCGTGCGCTGCACCTGCTTGAGGTCGGCGAGGTTCTTGAGAGACGGGGCGCGTGCGGCCATCAGAGCACGCCCTTCTCGGCCATCGAGAAGCTCTGTCCGGGGCTCACGATGATGTGGTCGAGCACCCGCACGTCCACCAGCGCCAGCGCGGCGCGCAGCGTCTGCGTGAGCGACTCGTCGGCGCGCGAGGGCTCGATGTTGCCGCTGGGGTGGTTGTGCGCCAGCACCACGGCCGCGGCCTGGTGGTGGATGGCGCGCGTGACGACCTCGCGCGGATAGACGCTGGTCTGCGTGAGCGTGCCGCGGAACATTTCCTCCAGCGCGATCATGCGGTGCTGCACGTCGAGGAACACCACCGCGAACACTTCGTAGGGGCGCGAGCCGATGTGCAGCTGCAGGTACTGCTTGACCGCGTCGGGCGAGTCGAACACCGTGCGCTCCCGGAGCCTTTCACCCATGGCGCGGCGCGCCAGTTCGAGCACCGCGATCAGTTCGGAGCGCTTGGCGCTGCCGCCCATGCCCTTGATGGTCTTGAGCTCTTCGGCGCCGGTATGCAGCAGGCCCGAGAGGCCGCCGAAGCGCTCGAGCAGCTGCTGCGCCAGCTGCAGCACGTTCATGCCCGCCACGCCGGTGCGCAGCAGCAGGGCCAGCAGCTCGGCGTCGGCCAGCGCGGATGCCCCTCGCGAGATGAGTTTTTCGCGGGGACGGGCGTCGAGAGGGAGATCCTTGAATGCCATGAAACCCTGGGGTGAAACCTTGGCGGAGCCGGGTGAAGCCCCGGTCCTTAAAATGAGGTCCAGTTTATCGGGACACCCACCTTGTCTTTGCCCACCTCCGTTGCCCCCATGTCCCAACTCGTGACTTCCGGCTCCTTCCTGACCCTGCACTACCGGCTGGCCGGCCCGGCGGGCGACATCATCAACACCTTCGCCGACAAGCCCGCGACCCTGTCGCTCGGCACCGGCGAGCTTTCTCCAGCCATGGAGCAGCGCCTGATGGGCCTGGAAGAAGGCACGCATGCCACCTTCGAGCTGCCCGCCGGCGAGGCCTTCGGCGAGCGCAACCCCGACATGCAGCAGTGGGTGGCCAGGAAGCTGCTCGCGCAGATGGGCGACCCCGACGAGCAATACGCCACGGGCGACGTCGTGCAGTTCCCCACGCCCGACGGCACGGGCAGCTATGCGGGCGCGGTGATCGAATCGAATGACACGGCGGTGCGCTTCGACTTCAACCATCCGCTGGCCGGCCAGCCCGTCACCTTCGAAGTGAAGCTGATCGGCGTGCTATGAACCCCGATATCTCGGAAGTCATCCTTGCCGAACCGCGCGGCTTCTGTGCGGGTGTCGATCGCGCCATCGAGATCGTCGAGCGCGCCATTGCCAAGTTCGGCGCACCGATCTACGTGCGCCACGAGATCGTGCACAACACCTACGTGGTGAACGAGCTCAAGGCCAAGGGCGCGATCTTCATCGAGGAACTGTCCGACGTGCCGCCCGGCGCCACGCTGGTGTTCAGCGCACACGGCGTGAGCAAGGCGGTGGAGCAGGAGGCGCGCGACCGCGGCTTCGAGATCTTCGACGCCACCTGCCCGCTGGTGACCAAGGTGCACGTCGAGGTCGCCAAGCTCGCGAAGGAGGGCTTCGAGTTCATCATGATCGGCCACAAGGGGCACCCCGAGGTCGAGGGCACGATGGGCCAGCTCAGCAGCGGCATTCACCTCGTCGAAGACGTGGCCGACGTGGCGAAGGTCTCGCCCTCGCAGACCGAGAAGCTCGCGGTGGTTACGCAGACCACGCTGAGCGTGGACGACGCGGCCGAGATCGCCGCCGCCGTGCGCACGCGCTTTCCGGCCGTGCGAGAGCCCAAGCAGCAGGACATCTGCTATGCCACCCAGAACCGCCAGGACGCGGTGAAGATCATGAGCCCGCAGGTCGACCTCGTGATCGTGGTCGGCAGCCCCACCAGTTCCAACAGCAACCGGCTGCGCGAACTGGCGCAGCGGCTGGGCACCGAGAGCTACATGGTCGATTCGGCCGAAGAGCTCAAGCCCGAGTGGTTCGAGGGCAAGACGCGCATCGGCCTCACCGCCGGCGCCTCGGCCCCCGAGGTGCTGGTGCGCGAGGTGATCGAGCGCGTGCGCGCGTTCGGCGCGGTGTCGGTCCGCAAGATGGACGGCATCGAGGAAACCATCAAGTTTCCGCTGCCCAAGGGGCTCAAGCTCGACGACATTCCGCCTCCAGGACACATCTCTTGAACGACAAGAAAACCCCCGACTGGCGCTCTGAAATAGATAGCGCCTCCCGCAGGCTGAGCGAGCGTGCTGGCCACTTTTTGCGCGAAACCCCGCTATGGAAGCTGCCCGCGGCCGCCTTCGGCGTCGCGGCGCCGGGCGCCGAGATCTGGCTGAAGCTCGAGCACATGCAGGTCAGCGGCAGCTTCAAGGCGCGCGGCATGATGAACCGGCTGCTGGCCAACGACATTCCCGACAGCGGCGTGGTTGTGGCCTCGGGTGGCAATGCGGGCATTGCCACGGCGGCCGCGGCGCGCGCGCTGGGCGTGCCTTGCCAGGTGTTCCTGCCGGGCGTGTCGCCTGAGGCCAAGCGCGCGCGGCTGCGTGCGCTGGGTGCGGAAGTGGTCGTCGTCGGCGAGCTCTACCCCGATGCGCTGGCCGCCTGCCTGACGCGTCAGAAGGAATCCGGCGCCTTGCTCACCCACGCCTACGACCAGCCCGAAGTGGTGGCCGGCGCGGGCACGCTCGGCCGCGAGATCGAAGAGCAGGGCGGTCTTCCCGATGCGGTGCTCGTGAGCGTCGGCGGCGGTGGGCTGATCGGCGGCCTCGCTGGTTGGTTCGAGCAGCGCGCCCGTGTGGTGGCGCTCGAACCCGAAAAAGCGCCCACGCTGTTTCGCGCTCGCGAGGCCGGCGAGCCGGTCGACGTGGAGGTGGGCGGCATCGCGGCCGATTCGCTCGGGGCGCGCCGCCTCGGCGCCATTTCGTGGGAGATCACGCAACAGCAGGTGCGGCACGCCCTCCTGCTGTCCGATGAATCCATCCGCGCCGCCCAGCAGTGGCTGTGGAAAGAGCTGAAGCTGGCGGTGGAGCCGGCCGCAGCGCTGCCGCTGGCCGCGCTGCAGACCGGTGCCTACGTGCCGAGTGCGGGCGAGAAGGTGTGCCTGATCATCTGCGGGGCGAACGTCGACCCCGCGACGGTCGCCTGAGAGTCGAAGGCCGCCGCCGCCGGGCCGCCCCAAGGCGAGCCGCGCCTCCCCCTTGGGGGGTGGCGAATTACACGGAGCGAAGCGCAGTGAAAAGCCGGGGGGCCTTCATTTTTCGCAGTTCACCATCCACGCCACGCCGAACTTGTCGGTGAGCATGCCGAAGCCCTTGGCCCAGAACTGCGGGCCGTAGGGCATCGTGACCTTGCCGCCTTCGGCCAGCGCGTCGAACAGCTTCTTGCCTTCGTCCACGCTGTTCGCCTGCACCGAGAGCGAGAAACCCTTGTAGCCTTCGAAAGGCCACTCCGGCGGGGCGTCCGAGGCCATCAGCTTGTGGCCGCGGGCCTCGAGGGTGGCGTGCATGATCTTGTCCTTGTGGCTGGCCGGCGTCTGGGCGCCCATCGGGCTCTCGCCGAAGGTCATGCTGAAGGCGACCTTGCCGTCCAGCGCCTTGGCATAGAAGGCGAGCGCTTCGGCGGCATTGCCGTTGAATGTCAGATAGGCTTCCATCGTTTTCCCCTTCGAGGTGGGTGAGTGGGATCGCGATGCTACGCCCACCTAAAATCCCCCCATGCTTGACATCACCCTGCTCCGCAAAGACCTGGCCTCCGCCGTGGCCGGCCTCGAAAAACGCAAGAAGAACCAGCCGTACCTCGACGTGTCGGCGTTCACCGCGCTCGAGGCCGAGCGCAAGACGCTGCAAACCCGCACCGAGGAAATCCAGGCGCGCCGCAACACGCTGAACAAGCAGATCGGCCCGCTCAAGGCCAAGGGCGAATCGGTCGATGCGCTGATGGCCGAAGTCAACGCGCTCAAGGCCGAGCAGGAATCGCAGTCCAGGCGCCTCGAAGAGATCCAGCCCGCGCTGCATGCGCTGCTGCTCGCGGTGCCCAACCTGCCGCACGCCAGCGTGCCGGTGGGCGAAGACGAGGCCGGCAACGTCGAGATGCGCCGCTGGGCCCCGAAGGGCGGCGCCGGCGCCAGCGCCACGCTGCTGGGCTTCGCGCCCAAGGACCACGTCGACCTCGGCGCGCCGCTGGGCCTCGACTTCGAGATGGGCGCCAAGCTCTCGGGCTCACGCTTCTCCGTCATGAAGGGTCCGATCGCCCGCCTGCATCGCGCGCTCGCGCAGTTCATGGTCGACCTGCAGACCGAACAGCACGGCTATACCGAGTGCTACGTGCCCTACGTGGTCAACGCCGCCACGCTCAGCGGCACCGGCCAGCTGCCCAAGTTCGAAGGCGACCTGTTCGCCGCGAAGAAGGGCGGCCAGGACGGCGAGCCCGCGCCCGACCATTCGGCGCTGTACCTCATCCCGACCAGCGAAGTGCCGCTGACCAACTTCGTGCGCGACGAGGTCGTGCCCGAGGCGCAGCTGCCCATCAAGCTCACGGCCCATACGCCATGCTTCCGCTCCGAGGCCGGCAGCGCCGGGCGCGACACGCGCGGCATGATCCGCCAGCACCAGTTCGACAAGGTCGAGATGGTGCAGGTCGTGCATCCTGAGAAGAGCTACGACGCGCTCGAGCAGATGACCGACCACGCCGAAGCCGTGCTGCAGGCGCTGGAACTGCCGTACCGTGTGGTGCTGCTGTGCACCGGCGACATGGGCTTCACGGCCGCCAAGACCTACGACCTCGAGGTGTGGCTGCCGGCGCAGGACACCTACCGCGAGATCAGCTCGGTCTCGAACTGCGAAGCCTTCCAGGCGCGCCGTTTGCAGGCCCGTTTCAAGAACGCGCAGGGCAAGAACGAACTTGTGCACACCCTCAACGGCTCCGGCCTGGCGGTGGGCCGCGCGCTGGTAGCCGTGCTGGAAAACCACCAGAACGAAGACGGCTCCATCAACGTGCCCGCGGCGTTGCGTCCGTACCTCGGTGGGCTCGAAGTTTTGCGCGGCTGAGACGCGAGGCCTCGAAGACTCGTTTTTCTCGGCTATAATCTGAGGCTCGACAGCACCGGAGAGGTGGCAGAGTGGTCGAATGTACCTGACTCGAAATCAGGCGTACTAGCGATAGTACCGAGGGTTCGAATCCCTCCCTCTCCTCCAAGAAGTCAATAAACAAGCGCCTTTCGGGGCGCTTTTTTATTTTCTGAACCGTTGTTTCCATCCGCATTCTTCGCTGTTGGCAAAGAACGCCCAAAGGGCGCTCGGGGCGGAGACTAGGGCCGCTGCATGACTTCCCGTTGACTTCGCTGCCCGGTCCGAGCTGCCTTCCCCGGCTGTCGCCGTCGCGCAAGAGCCAGGTTGGCCGTGATCATGGCCGCGACCAGCGTGATCAGCCACGAGAAGTACACCCACAGCAAGAAGATCGGAAATGCCGCGAACGCCCCGTACAGCGCCTTGTAGGTCGGCACCTTGACGAGGTAGGTGGCGAAGCCCCGTTTGCCCAGCTCGAAAGCCGCGCTGGCGATCAAGCCGCCCGCGATGGCGTCGCGTAGCCGCACCTTCGTGTTCGGAACGAAATAGAACATGCTCGTCAGCGCGGTCACGCCGAGCACGAGCGGCCCGAGGTCGAGCACGAAGGCGAGCGATGGTGGCAAGGCGCCGATCAGACCCAGGGAAACGCCCAGCACGTACGACGTTGCCCACAGACTCAGACCCATCACGGGTGGCCCGACGGCCAACATCAGCAGGTACAGGCCGACCCTTCTGAAGAAGGGCCGATTCCTCCTCACTTCCCACATCTGGTTCAACGCGTTCTCCACGGTCAGCAACATCGCGACGGCGGTTCCCAGCAGGAAGAGCGAGCCGACCCAGGTCAGGCTGCTGGCATTAGCGGCGAACTGGTCCAGATACTTGAGGACCGTGCGCGCGATGTCTGGCGGCAGCAGCCTGCTCAGCAGGAACTCATGAATCGCGTCTTTGAATCGCTTGAAGATCGGGAATCGCGTGAACAGCGCGAAACTCGTCGCCAGCAAGGGCACGATGGACAGCAAGGTCGTGAATGTCAGGCTTCCGGCGACCTGGGGCAGGCGTTCTTTCCTGGCGCGGTGGATCGTCAGGCGGGTCAGAGTGAACATGTATCGCTGAAAGAGGAGGGGGCGGCTGGCTTCGCGGACGGACAAGCCGCTGCATGCGATTTTGAGGCCTGCAGCTGACGCCTTTCGGCAAGGCCCACCTTCGATGCGTCGTAGATCGAGGCATTCACTCAGCCGCCCCGCTGCCGGATCTTCGGCAAGCACGACAGCAGCGCCTTCACCTGCGGCGAATCGTCGGACTTGCGCCAGATGGCGACGGTCTCGACGATGGTCTTCTCGCCCTTCATGCTGGTAGTCCTCGTGAAGGCGCGCAGCATCGGCGGCAAGAATGAATAGGCCGGCAGGCTGATGAAGCCGAGCGGCAGCGAACCCATGAAGCACGCTTGCGCATGGTGTCGGCCGGCGGCCAGCACGGCGCGTGCGTCGCGGCGGCCCCGAAGCACTAAGCTTCTGCCCGGCCCGCACGTGACCTTCGAGGTCAGGCTCGAGGAATGGCTGCCGGCTTCCGGATCCCGAGTTCCTTTTTTCCCTTCAACCCAACGCACCACATCATGAGCACCACATCACCAGCCCGCATCGCCGTCGTCACCGGAGGCGCCCGCGGCATCGGCCGCGCCGTCGGCGAATGGTTTCTTCGCCACGGCTGCAAGGTCGCCTTGCTCGACTGCGACAGCGCAACGCTTGACAGCACGATCTCGGAGATCGCCCGCCCCGGCGATCTGCTCGGCATCCATTGCGACGTGTCCGATCCGGCGCAGGTCGACCGCGCCGTGGCGGCCGTCGTTGCAAAGTTCGGCCGCGTGGACGCGCTGGTCAACAACGCCGGTGTGGCCATCTTCAAGCCGGTGCTGGAAACCTCCTTCAAGGAATGGCGCACGGTGATGGCCACCAACCTCGATGGCGCCTTCCTCTGTACCCAGGCGTTCGGCGCGGTGATGGCCGGCAACGGCGGCGGTGCCATCGTCAACGTCGCCTCGATCTCCGGGCTGCGGGCCAGCACGCTGCGCGTGGCCTATGGCACCAGCAAGGCCGCGCTCATCCACATGACGAAGCAGCATGCGGTCGAACTCGGCGATGCCGGCGTGCGCGTGAACGTCATCGCCCCCGGCCCGGTAGAAACCGAAATGGCCAAGCTCGTGCACAGCGTGGCGATCCGCTCCGACTACTACGACGCGATTCCGCTGAACCGCTACGGCACCACCGAGGAGATGGCGAATGTCATCGGCTTCCTGTGCAGCCCCGAAGCGAGCTTCATCAACGGCCAGGTCGTGGCCGTCGACGGCGGCTTCGACGCGGCGGGCGTCGGCCTGCCAACCCTTCGCCGCCGCAAGGCCGAAGCCGGGGCGGAACTGCCAGGGGCCAAGGCATAACGAAACTGCCGTACATCATCGGCTGGGGCCACACGCGCTTCGGCAAGCTCACCAAGAACGACATTCGAACGCGCCTCGTCGAGCACGGAGAATCGCAGCCGGCCATGCACGGCTGAGCCACCGATCACAATTACGAACCACCAAGGAGACAAACCATGAGCATTTCCCGTCGCACCATTCTTCGCAGCGCCGCCGCGGCCGCCGTTGTCGCCGCCCCCGCGGGCAGCGCCTTCGCGCAAACCAAGGCCGAGTTCACCTACAAGTACGCGAACAACCTGCCGGTGACGCATCCGATGAACCTGCGCGCCAAGGAGATGGCCGATGCGATCCGCACCGAGACCAACGGCCGCGTCAACATCCAGATCTTCCCGAACAACCAGCTCGGCTCCGACACGGATGTGCTGAGCCAGCTGCGTTCGGGTGGCGTCGAGTTCTTCACCCTCTCGGGCTTGATCCTCTCGACGCTGGTGCCGGCGGCATCGATCAGCGGCGTCGGCTTTGCGTTCAAGGACTACCCGAGCGTGTGGAAGGCGATGGATGGCGAACTGGGCGCCTACATCCGCGCGCAGATCGCCAAGGCCGGCATCGTGCCGATGGAAAAGATCTGGGACAACGGCTTTCGCCAGATCACCTCGTCGTCCAGGCCCATCGCGACGCCCGCCGACCTGAAGGGCTTCAAGATCCGCGTGCCGGTGTCGCCGCTGTGGACCTCGATGTTCAAGGCCCTCGATGCGGCGCCGGCGTCGATCAACTTCGCCGAGGTCTATTCCGCGCTGCAGACGAAGATCGTCGACGGGCAGGAGAACCCGCTGGCCATCATCTCGACGGCCAAGCTCTTCGAGGTGCAGAAGTACTGCTCGCTGTCCAACCACATGTGGGACGGCTTCTGGTTCCTGGCCAACCGCCGCGCCTGGGAGAAGCTGCCGGCCGACCTGCGCGCCATCGTTGCCAAGCACATCGACGCGGCCGGCCTGAAGGAGCGCGACGACGTGGCGCAGCTCAACGCCGGGCTGCAGACGGAACTGGCCGGCAAGGGCCTGGCCTTCAACCAGCCGGATGCCGCCGCCTTCCGCGACCAGCTTCGCAAGGCCGGCTTCTATGGCGAATGGAAGGGCAAGTACGGCGACGAGGCATGGGCCCTCCTGGAACGCTCCGTCGGCAAGCTGGCATGAGCGCGATGAGCCCCACCGGCCACGGCGTGCAGGCGTCGCCGGCGGTGAGCCCCGCTTCGCCGGCGGCGCGCATCGACCGCGTTCTCGGGTTCATCGTCGAAGCGTCCGCCGGTGCGCTCGTGCTGGCGGACATCGCCGTGCTGCTGGCCGGCGTCGTGGCGCGCTTCGCGTTCCACAGGCCGCTGGTCTGGTCCGACGAACTCGCCTCGATGCTCTTCATCTGGCTGGCGATGCTCGGTGCCGTGGTCGCCCTGCGGCGCGGCGAGCACATGCGCATGACGGCGCTGGTCTCGCGCCAGGCGCCAGCGCGCCAGCAGTTGCTCGAGGCCATCAGCGTGTGCGCGTCGCTGGCCTTCCTCGCGATGGTGGCCTGGCCGGCGTGGGAATACGCCTCGGAGGAGCGCTTCATCACCACGCCGGCTCTCGAGATCTCGAATGCATGGCGCGCTGCGGCGCTGCCTTGCGGCATCGCCCTGATGATGCTGTTCTCGGTGCTGCGGCTGTTCAAGGAGGCCGACTGGCGCACGGGCACCAAGGCCTTCGCCGCCGTGGCCATCGTGATCGGCGCCTTCGCGCTGGGCCGCGGCGTCTTCGAAGACCTGGGGCGCTACAACCTGCTGATCTTCTTCGTGGGCGTGGTCGGGGCAAGCGTGTTCAGCGGCATTCCCATTGCCTTTGCGTTCGGCCTGGGGACCATCGGCTACCTGGCGCTGGGAACGGACACCGCGCTGCCGGTGATCATCGGCCGCATGGACGAGGGCATGTCGCACCTGATCCTGCTGGCCGTGCCCCTGTTCGTGTTCCTGGGGCTGCTCATCGAAATGACCGGCATGGCCAAGGCCATGATCGCCTTCCTCGCGGGCCTGCTGGGCCACGTGCGCGGCGGCCTGCAGTTCGTGCTGGTCGGGGCGATGTACCTCGTCTCCGGCATCTCGGGGTCGAAGGCCGCCGACATGGCCGCGGTGGCGCCGGCGCTCTTTCCGGAAATGAAGAAGCGCGGCGCCAGCGAGGGCGACCTGGTGGCGCTGCTCTCGGCCACCGGCGCGCAGACCGAGACCGTGCCGCCGAGCCTGGTGCTGATCACCATCGGATCGGTCACGGGCGTCTCGATTGCGGCGCTGTTCACCGGCGGGCTCCTGCCGGCCGTGGTGCTGGGGCTCACGCTGTGCGTCGTTGTCTGGCTGAGGGCGCGGGGCGAGGATCTCAGCCATGTGGAGCGCCCCTCGCGGCGGCAAGTGGCCAAGCTGGCGGCGATTGCAGTGCCGGCGCTGGCATTGCCCTTCATCATCCGCGCGGCTGTCGTCGAAGGCGTGGCCACGGCCACCGAGGTCTCGACCATCGGCATCGTCTATGCCGTGCTGTCGGGCCTGCTGGTGTACCGCCAGTTCGACTGGAAGCGCGTCGGGCCGATGCTGGTGGCGACGGCATCGCTGTCGGGCGCGATCCTGCTGATCATCGGCACCGCGACGGGAATGGCCTGGGGACTGACGCAGTCGGGCTTCTCCAGCTCGCTGGCGCAGGCCATGACCGGGCTGCCGGGTGGCGCGCCGATGTTCCTGGCCGTTTCGCTGGTCACCTTCGTGGTGCTCGGCTCGGTGCTCGAGGGCATCCCGGCCATCGTGCTGTTCGGCCCGCTGCTGTTCCCGATCGCCCGCCAGCTCGGCATCCACGAGGTGCACTACGCCATGGTCGTCGTGCTGTCGATGGGACTGGGGCTGTTCGCGCCGCCGCTGGGCGTGGGCTACTACGCGGCGTGCGCGATCGGGCGGGTGCATCCGGACAAGGGCATCCGGCCCATCGTCGGCTACATGCTTGCGCTGCTGGTCGGCACGGTGCTGGTCGCCGCGGTGCCGTGGCTCTCCATCGGGTTCCTTTGATGGAGCCTGCTCAAGGCGTCGCCGCGCGGCACTGGTAGCTCGACGCCTGCATGCGGTCGCCACCTGCGTAGTGCGGGTACGCGGGGTAGCGGCACATCGGTCGAGACGCCTGAACGGCAAACGGCGGCAGCGGCGCGTTGACCGTTTGCACCAGCGCGTCTGCGGGCGCAGCGCCCGTGCTCACCCATCGGTCCAGCGGATCCAGGAGGTCCACCATCGTCGGCACCGGCGCGCCGCCTCCGACCGCCCGGGAATTGCCGCTGTGTGTCGAGCCCGGTGAAACATACAGCCGCACGGATCTTTCCACGGCCGGTGCTCCCATGCGCGCCACGAGCGCACCGTGGTACTGGATTCCCATGAGGGGGCTCTGTGCGCGGTCGGCGGCGTTCTCGCGCACGATCAGCTTGCCGCCGCGAGCGAAGAATGCCGAAAGGTCCGGGTCGGTGGCGTCGATCATCGCGGAGGTCTTCTGGACCTGCGCCTGGAACTCCTGGGGACGATAGCGGCGCACGTCGTAGTCCTTGTCGCGGGCGACGGCGTAGCGGATCCAGTTGCTGCCGTAGATCCACTGCGTCGAATGGCGCGCCGCATCCGGAGGAGCAATGGGCGCCGCCGTGCCGGAGACCCAGCGCACCATGTTCAGGGCGGAGGGACCGTCGAGGCTGTCCTCATGGCCGTACAACCACTGCGGGTAGGTGGTGAGCCCGTTGGCGATGGGAAAGGGAAAAACATACGGCGAGTGGATGCCGCGGACCAGCCGCAGCTGCGCGTCCGACAGGCATTGCAAGCCTGCATCGCCGCCGCCGGGGCAGCGCAGCGCCTGCAGGTCGACGCGGGCCTGGCAAGCCATGTAGTTGTTGACGACGCCGTCGGCCAGCCCGTCGAGCGCGTCGCAGGCATCGGAGGTGGCTTTCGCGATCAGCGGGACCTTGCCGGCCTGGAGCCAGTCGTCGTGCTGCGGCACCTGGTTGCGCACGAATGCATGGAACAGGCCGGTCCAGTTGATGACGGGCACCACGCTGACGATGCCGTCGTAGTCGGCCGGGAACCGCTGCGCCATCATCATTCCTTCGCGCCCGCCCTCCGAGCCGCCGAAGTAGTACGTGCGCTGCGGCGGTCGTGCGTAGTAGGCGCGCATGAGGTCCACGGCCGCGTCCTTCACCTTCTTGTACGAAGCGAACGCGAAGTTCTCGAGCATCTCGTCGTTCAGCGCAAAGGCGCCTGGCTCGCCGGGAGGGAAGGCGCTCGCCTGGTGGCCCGAGTCCTGGCCAAAGGTCGCATAGCCCCGCGCGATGGGCAGCGGGTCGCCCGGCGCGGCGTCGCGCAAGGGCGCGAGGCCGGTGATCAACACGCCGTTGAAGCCACCGCCGCCGTATTGCAGGGCCTTTCCGTTCCATTCGGTCGGAAGGTTCAGCTGGAAGTTGATGACTTGCGCGGCAGGGTCACGCGATGCGATCGTGCCCGTGACCTTGCAGAACCGGGGAAGGGCCGGCACAAATGCACCGGCGTTGTCCGCTCCTGCCGTGGCGGGCGCCAGCACGGCGGAGGTGACCGAGGCCCTGCCGCTGGGCAAGCCGATGGCGCCCGGTTCGATGACATGGCGTGCCAGTGACGCACAGGAAGTTGCCAACTGCTCGGCGGTCGGCGGCACGGTGCCGCAAGCCGTCAGCGAGAGCCCGGCCGCGGCGAGGGCGGCGTGAGCGAAGGCACGGAGGGTGAAATGGGGCATCGTGTCTCCAGACACCGCTCTGCGGCGGCGCGGCGCCATCTTACGGTCGAAACTGCCGGCGGGCCGTGCGTTCGGCATGGCCCGCCACGGAGTTCACCGCTGCGCAGACACCTCGATCTCCACGCGGCGGTTCGGGGCGAGGCAGTCGATCAGGTCCGAGCGCCTCGTCTGCGCGCAATGCACCTTCGGCTCCGATTCGCCCTTGCCCTGCACCTGCACGGCCTGCGCCGGCACGCCGGCCTGCACCAGGTAGTCGCGCACGGTGTTGGCGCGCGCCAGCGAGAGCGCCTGGTTGTAGCTGTTGCTGCCGAGCCGGTCGGTATGCCCGGTCACCCTGATCGAGTCCACCGGCCTGGCGCTGTTCCTGAGGTCGCGTGCCAGTGCGTCCAGCTTGCGCCGTCCCTCGGGAAGCAGGTCGGCCAGCGAGCGGCCGTCGAAGCGGAACAGGCCGTCGGCGCCGAGCGTCGTCTTTGCAGGCAGAACCACCTGCTGGACGGTAGCGGCCGGCTTCGCCGCGGACATCGGCTTGAGCAGGTCCGCGCAGCCCGGTCCCTTCCAGTACATGCCGTCGGTCAGCACGTCTGCATTGAAGCGGACCATGTACTGGCAGGTGATGTATTCCGGGCCGGCGCCGGTGCGGAAGTGGAAGATGTAGTTCCACTCGCGCACGCCGCCCAGGCCTTCGCGAAAGTGCGGAAAGCCCAGCAGCTCGCGCACCTGGTCCTTGCCCATGCCGGTGCGCATGGCGCGCAGGGCCTCGGGGCTCGGAAAGGCGCCTTGCTGCCATTTGGCCGAGTCCAGCGCGGGGAAGTCCTCGTCCTTCGGCGGTGCCGGGTTCTCCGAAGCGGCCCTGGCCTGCATCTCCGGCGTGATGGTGTAGCTCGGGCTGGCGCAGCCGCCGGCCACGAGTGCCGCGAGGCAGAGTGCGGCGAGCGGTGCGGTACGGACCGTGAAGAAAGTCTTGGCTTGAAGAGGCTTGTTCATGATGGAGTTCGTCCAGTTCATCCGTATGGCGATCAGTTGAAGACCCATTCCGCGCCAACGGTGGCGCCCACCCCGGCACGGCTGGTGGCCACGCCGCCGGTGATGCTCCAGGCGTTGTTCTCGGAGGTGCGCCGGAAACTGATGCCCACCGCGCCCTGGCCCTTGAAGGAGCCCGCGCCGATGCGCATGACCGTCTTGCCCGGAACGTAGCTCGCAGGCATTTGCAGGGCCATGGCCGCGGCAACCCCGGCATAGGCGTTCTTCTCGACGTTGTCGATGCGGCTGTTGGTCGCATCGATGCGGTTGTTCAGGCCGCCGCTGACCGCGTTCAACTGGTTCACGTTGACGGCGTCGGTGCCCGCCACGCCCGGCGCCACGTTGTGCACCGTGACCGGGCCGGTGGCGTTGCTGCCGCCCATCGTCACGCTGTTGTGGTTGATCGTGCCGTCCGCGTTGCTGTCGTACTTGACCGCCGACTGGTCGATCGCAGCGACCGTGCCCTGTACACCCCGCAGCTGCGAGACGTTGACCGCATCGCTGTCGGCCGTGCCCGCGGCCACGCCGCTGATCTGCCGGAACTGGCCGCTGGCTGCATTGCCCACCGATACCGCCGCCAGCGTGCTGGTGGTCGCGCCGATGGCAATGCGCTGCGCGGCAGTGGCGGTGGGCGGGATGTAGCCGGCCACGCCCGCGGCGGTGGAGGCCACCGAGCCCGCGCCCAGCGCCACACCGCCGGCCTGCGTCACGCTGGTGCCCGCGCCCAGCGCCACGCCTTGCACGGCGGCGGCCGACGACTGCGTGCCCAGCGCGATGGAGTCGGCCATGTGCGAGGTCGCGCCCTGGCCGATCGCAATGCCGCCCGGCGCGCTTTGCTGCACCACCGCGCCGTTGCCGATGCCCACGCCGTTGTTGCCGTTGACCACCGTCTGCGGGCCCACGGCCACCGACTCCGCGCCGATGGCCAGCGAGTCCGCCGCGGCGGAGTTGGCGTGGAAGTACAGCGTCGGCGTCACCGCGAAGGACGTCAGCGCGCCCGACAGCTGCCGCACCGTGACCGCGTCCTGCGCTTGCGTGCCGTCGGCCACGTTGGTGATCTGGCGGTAGGTGGTTGCACTGCCGACCGACAGTGCGCCCAGCAGGGTGCGGTCGGTGGTGTTGTAGGAAATCAGCGAACTGCCGGCCGGAATGCTGCCGGTGGAAGGCGCGACCGCCCGGTCGGAGACGGCACCCGAACCGATGGCCACTGCACCGGCAACCGTTGCGCTCGCATCCTTGCCCGACGCGATGGCATCGGCACCCGTCGCACCGAGGTTGTCTTCGTTGCCGCCGCCGGTGGAGTTGACGCTGTAGTACCTGATCTTGTTGGCCGTGACCGTGGTGCTGAGGTTCTCGATCGACTGGTTGGTGGCGAACAGCTGCGAGCCGTTGATGGCATCGGTGCTGGTGCCGGAGATCCGACCGGCCGCCACGTTGGTGATGGTGCGTTCGGCACCGACCGTGCCCACGCTGACCGTGCCCACCGGGGTGGTGCCCTGGAAGTTGTAGGTCGTGCCGTTGATCGTCGTGCTTGCAGTCCCCACGGCAGCGGCCGTGGCCGAACCCGCGCCCAGCGCCACGCTGTTGGCGTCCGCGGCCGTGGCCCCCAGGCCGATGGCCACCGCCGAAGCGCCACCCGCCGCCGCGTTCTTGCCCGACGCGATGGCGTTGGTGCCGGTGGCGCCGAGGTTGTCTTCGTTGGTGCCGCCGGTGGAGTTGACGCTGTAGTACTTGGTCTTGTTGGTCGTGACCGTCGTGCTGAGGTCTTCGATCGACTGGTTGGTGGCGAACAGCTGCGAGCCGTTGATCGCATCGGTGCTGGTGTTGGAGATCCGGCCGGCGGCCACGTTGGTGATCGTGCGCTCTGCGCCCACCGCACCCACGCTCACCGTCGAAGTCGGCGTGGTGCCCTGGAAGTTGTAGGTCTTGCCGTTGATGGTCGCACTGGCCGTGCCGACGGCCGCCGTGGTGATCGAGCCGGAGCCCAGCGCCACATCGCCCGCACTGGCAGTCGCCGTCGCTGCATCGCCGATGGCCACGCTGCCGGCCTTGCCGGCCGTGGAGCCGTTGCCCAGTGCCACCGAGCCCTGGCCGATCGCCTTGTTGCCATTGCCGATGGCGACTGCACCGTTGGCCTGGTTGGCCGCGGTGGCCGAGGCCGTGCCGTCGCTGTTGGCGATGTTGTTGGCACCGCCGGTGAAGGCCCCGGTACCGCTGGCATAGCTCGGATCGCCGATGGCAACCGCCCCGTCGCCGTAGGCCGTGTTGCCCGAGCCGATCGAGATGGCCTTGCCGCCCGTGGCCTTCGCGTTCTTGCCGATGGCCACCGCCTCCGCCGAATCGGCCGTCGCAGTGCTGCCGATGGCGATGGTGTCCGCGGCGCTGGCGCGCGCGCCGTTGCCCATGGCAATACCGCTTGCACCCGCGGCCAGGGCGTTCACGCCGGCAGCCAGGGCATTGATGCCCGTGGCGCCGTCGTTCGCATAGTTCCCCTGCTGCGTGCCGTTGTCGTTCACGCTGTAGTAGTGGATCTTGGACGCATTCACCTGCGTGGTCAGCTGGGTCACGTTCACCGCATCGGTGGGCGCCACGCCGGGCGCCACGTTGGTGATGACCGTGTTGCCGGCATTGATGCCGGTATTGGTCACGCTCGGTCCGCCCGTGATCGTGAGGCCGTTGTTGTTCAGCACCGTGCCGCCGGTGGTCACGCTGGTGAAGTTGGGCGTTGCGCTGGTGGCGATCTGCACCTCCGAGCCGTTCTGCGTGATGGCGACGTTGTCTCCCGCCGTGTAGGTGGCGGTGCCGCCCGGTGCGATGTTCTGCACGCTGGTGCCCGTCGCCGTGCCCGTGCCCGTCCGGGCCGTGGTCATGTTCCAGCCCTTGCTGGCCGTGGAGCCGATGTTGGCCAGCTCGGCGTTGGTGGCGAACAGCTGGCTGCCGTTGATCGCGTCGGTGCTGGTACCGGAGATCCGGCCGGCCGCGACGTTGGTGATCGTGCGCTCGGCGCCCACTGCGCCCACGCTCACAGTGCTCGTCGCGGCGGTGCCCTGGAAGGTGTGGACCGTGCCGTTGACGGTCGCGCTAGGTGTGTTGACCACGGCCGCCGTGACCGAGCCCGAGCCCAGTGCCACGTCGCCCGCGTTGGTGCCCGCCGACGCGCCGGTGCCCAGTGCCACCCCGTTGACGACGCTGGCCGCGGCGCTATTGCCCATGGCCACGCTGCCGGTGGCTGCCTTGGTGGTGCTCGCGCCCACGCCCGCGGCGATGGAGTTGATGCCCAGTGCGCCGTCGTTGTTCACGTTGGCACCGGCCACCCCGTTGTCGTTCACGCTGTAGTACTTGGTCTTGCTGGCTGCCACCGTGCTGGTCAGCTGGGTCACGTTCACCGCATCGGTGGGTGCCACGCCGGGCGCCACGTTGGTGATCACCGTGTTGCCGGCATTGATGCCGGTGTTCGTCACGCTCGGCCCGCCCGTGATCGTGAGGCCGTTGTTGTTCAGCACGGTGCCGCCGGTGGTCACGCTGGTGAAGCTGGGTGTGGCGCTGGTGGCGATCTGCACCTCTGCACCGTTCTGCGTGATGGCGATGTTGTTGCCCGCCGTGTAGGTGGCGGTGCCGCCCGGGGCGATGTTCTGCACGCTGGTGCCGGTGACCGTGCCGGTGCCCGTCTGGCCTGTGGTCACGTTCCAGCCCTTGTTGGCCGTGGTGGCCACGTCGTCGATCGCGGCGTTGGTGGCGAACAGCTGGCTGCCGTTGATCGCGTCGGTGCTGGTGCCGGAGATTCGGCCGGCCGCGACGTTGGTGATGGTGCGCTCGGCGCCCACCGTGCCCACGCTCACCGTCGAAGCCGGCGTGGTGCCCTGGAAGTTGTAGGTCTTGCCGTTGATCACGGTGCTGGCCGTGCCGACCGCAGCGGCCGTCGCGGAGCCGGAGCCCAGTGCCACGCTGTTGGCGTTCGCAGCCGTCGCGCCCAGGCCGATGGCCACTGCCGAGTTCCCCGCCGCCGTCGCGTTCTTGCCCGATGCAATGGCATCGGTGCCCGTGGCGCCGAGGTTGTCCTCGTTGCCGCCGCCGGTGGAGTTCACGCTGTAGTACTTGGTCTTGTTGGCCGCCACCGTGCTGGTCAGCTGGGTCACGTTCACCGCATCGGTGGGCGCCACGCCGGGGGCCACGTTGGTGATGAAAGTGTTGCCGGCATTGATGCCGGTATTGGTCACGCTCGGCCCGCCCGTGATCGTGAGGCCGTTGTTGTTCAGCACCGTGCCGCCGGTGGTCACGCTGGTGAAGTTGGGCGTGGCGCTGGTGGCGATCTGCACCTCCGCACCGTTCTGCGTGATGGCGATGTTGTTGCCCGCCGTGTAGGTGGCGGTACCGCCCGGGGCGATGTTCTGCACGCTGGTGCCCGTGACTGTGCCGGTGCCCGTCTGGCCTGTGGTCACGTTCCAACCCTTGTTGGCCGTGGCGGCCACGTCATCGATCGCGGCGTTGGTGGCGAACAGCTGGCTGCCGTTGATCGCGTCGGTGCTGGTGCCGGAGATCCGGCCGGCCGCAACGTTGGTGATCGTGCGCTCGGCGCCCACCGCGCCCACGCTCACCGTCGAAGCTGGCGTGGTGCCCTGGAAGTTGTACGTCTTGCCGTTGATCACGGCGCTGGCCGTGCCGACGGCCGCAGTCGTGGTCGAGCCGGAGCCCAGTGCCACGTCGCCTGCATTGTTGGCGACCGAATTCGAGCCCAGCGCCACGCTGTCCGCCGCCTTGGCGCTGGCCGTGTCGCCCACGGCGACGCCGCCCGCAGCCGCGACGGACGAGGCATTGCCGAGCGCCGTGGCACGCGCTGCCGCGGCGTTCGCGCCGGGGCCGACGGCCGAGGCGTTCACGCCGGATGCGCTGGCAAATTCGCCGACCGCCAGGCTGTTGGTGGCGCTGGCGGTGGAGAAGGCGCCCACCGCCGTGGAGCCGCTGACGCCCGATGCCACGGCGTTGACGCCAATCGCGGTGCTGCTGACCGCCGACGCCTTGGTGCCGGTGCCGATCGCAATGGCGTCGCCGGCCGATGCGCTCGACTGAAAGCCCTGCGCCACGGACTGATCGCCCGAAGCCGACGCGGCGACGCCCGCTGCCAACGAATTCGCTCCGGTCGCGCCGTTGTTCGTGTAGTTCGCCTGCTGCGTGCCGCCGTCGTTCACGCTGTAGTAGTGGGTGGGCGTGCTGGCCGCGATGGCCTGCACCGCCTGGTTGGTGGCGTAGAGCTGCGAGCCGTTGATGGCATCGGTCGAACTCGACGAGATCCGCCCCGCCGCCACGTTGGTGATGGTCCGCTCGTTGCCCCCGCTGCCCACGCTGATCGTGCTGGTTGGCGTAGTGCCGGCGAAGTTGTAGGTGGTACCGCCGATCACCGCGCTGGCCGTGCCCACCGCAGCGGCCGTCACGGAGCCCGAGCCCAGCGCCACGTCCCTTGCATTGTTGGCAATGGCCGTATCGCCGAGGGCGACGGCGCCCGCCGCCAGCGCCTTGCTGGTGCTGCCGAGCGCGACGCTGCCCTGGCCGACCACGATGTTCTGGAAGCCGATGCCCACCGCGCCGCGCGCCGCCGTGCCGGCAGTGCCGACCGCCTGGCCGCCGCCGCCGACCATGTTGGTGTTGCCCATGGCCACGGAGCCGTCGCCCGTGGCTGTGTTGTCCAGGCCATTCGCAATCGCGCCGTTGCCGGTGGCGGTGTTCGGGTCGCCGATCGCCACGGCGCCATTGCCGTTGGCAACGTTGCCGGCGCCGATGGCCACTGCTCTGCCGCCGGTGGCCGTCGAGCCGGTGCCGATCGAGACTGCATCGCCGGAATTGGCGATCGCGCCGTTGCCCATGGCGATCGCATTGAGCGCCGAGGCCTTGGCGCTGCTGCCGATCGCGATCGCCTGCGCTGCAGTTGCACTGGCGAGCGCGCCCAGTGCGGTGGCGTTCTGGTCGGACGCCAGTGTGCCGAACCCCAACGCGGTTGCGCGTGCGACAGTCGCCGTGGCGTTGTTGCCCATTGCCACGGTGCCGTCGGCCGCGGCATTGGCCCCCGACCCTGCCGCGACCGAACCCACGCCACCCGAAACAGCCTGATTGCCCATGGCCAGCGAGAAGTCGGCCGAGGCATTGGCGAGGTTGCCGAGCGCTGCTGAACTGATGCCTGCCGCGTTGGCCCGTGTGCCGATGGCCGCGGAATCGGTGCCTCCCGCCTGAACTCCCCAGCCGCCGGCGAACGCACGCGCACCGGTGGCCGTCGAGCTGACGCCGACCGCGGTGGAGTTCGTGCCAGCGGCATTGGCGAAGGTGCCCAGGGCGCTGGCGCCGGCAGCAGTAGCTTGCGCGGCGGCGCCAAGCGCGACTGCGTTGGTGTTGCTCGCGACTGTGCCGGAGCCAAGCGCCACTGCTGCGGCGCCCGAAGCCGCGGCGTTCGGGCCGAGAGCTGCCGAATTCGCCGCGGTTGCTCTGCTCTGGAAGCCGAGGGCGGTAGTGTTGGTCTGGGATGCCGTCACGTCGGTGCCGATGGCAACGGCACCGACCCCTGTGGCCCCCGTGCCCGCAACCGTGCGCGAGCCGAGGTAGAGCGAATTCAGCTGGGTCGCGATCGACTGGAAGCCGATGGCAACGGCATTCTGGGCTGTCGCGGTGGCGGAAGTACCTTGGGCGACGGTATCCAATGCGGCCGCGTTCACCTGGTACCCCAGGGCGACGCTGCGCAATCCGGCCGCACTTGAGCCTGCGCCCAAGGAGACGGCGTTGGCCCCGCTGGCAACCGCAAGCGTGCCCATTGCAACGGCATTGCCGCCGCTGGCGGTCACGTCCGTGCCAATTCCGATGGCGCCGCCGGCGAGTGCACCTGTCGTGGGTCCGGTACGAGCGCCCAGATAGATGGAGTTGATGGCCGAGGAATAAGCCTGAAAGCCCAGGGAAATGGAATTCTGTCCGGAGCTCAGGGAGGCATATCCCACTGCGAGCCCGCCGAGCAATTGGGCTTGCGCGCTAGCACCCAGCGCGGTGGCTCCGATCCCCGATGCCGCGGCGCCAAAGCCCATGCATGAGGCGGTGCTGTTGTACGCGTTGTAAGGCGCTGGAGTGCAAGTCACCGACTGTGCCAGCGCCAGCGAAGACCACCCGATCCCGCCTAGCGCCAGCAGCGCGCTCACGATCCCGGCCCTCAAGTGTCCCGATGCGGGCGATGTCAGCGCGCCGGTCGCGCCGGCGGCCGCCACGGAACTCCCGCTGCGCTTGCCACAGGCCCGTGTGTTTTCCGACGCGGCGACCCAGGCGCCAAGGGATTCATTCCAGAGTGAGCGATAAGTTCTATTCATGACCCCATCCATCCAATTAAAAAAACAGTGATCGGTCCTAGGACCTTGTCCCTGCGCACTATTTGTTAGTTATTGCAAACAAATGTTAATTGGAGGGTGGGCGATTGCAATCTGCCTTGTCGCTTTTAGGAGGCAGTTTGTCGAATTGATTTAAATTTTCAAACGCAGATTATTTATTAATAGTAATAACAAGTTACTAAAGAATTGAATGTTTACCATGGAAACTTCCTTTGTCAATCGTAGATTTTGGTGGTAATGAATATCTGTTTCTCGCAGGAGAAAAGGAACCGATAGCTCTTTTTAGTGCATCGTTCTACTTGCGAGATATTTATGGAAACGATGTTCCATGGCAGTCATGCCGCTTGACAAGGCCCGCGATCGGCCTCGTGCGAAATTTGGAAGACCGTTCCGCCCCGGGGAGTCAACCGACCGGCGACCGGCGCGTCACCGCGCTCTGGAACTCTTCGACCGAGGCAAGCAGCGGCGATGCCTTCCAGCACACGAGTTGCACGCCTTCCTCCGGTTGCATGCGCTCCAGGCAGAGGGCGACGGCATGCGCGTTGTCCGGCTGGAGCTGCCAGAACTGCCAGCGCGCAGCTGAATCGTCGAGGTCGTCCTCGAAGCCGATTGCCACCTCATGCGCGCCTTCGAAACCGAAGGAGAACCGGTCCAGCGGAAGCGACAACCCCATGCCGCGCGCCTTGATGTAGCTTTCCTTGAGCGTCCAGAGATCCCAGAACCGGGAGGGCTGAAGCTCGGCCGGAAGCTGCTGCAGCGCCTGCGCCTCGTGGGCGGAAAAGAACTGCTGCGCAACCTCCAGCGGGGCGGCCCTGGCCGTGTGCTCGACGTCCACGCCCACTTCGCGCTCGACCGTCAGCGCCACCACGATGAGCGAGGCGCTGTGCGAAATGTTGAAGCGAAGACGCTGCGCCTGCGGCAGCGCATTGGCGATCCGCGGGCGCCCATAGGCGTTGGTTTCGAACCGCCAGTCGCGCGGCGCGATGGGTGCGTAGCGGGAGAGCAGCGAGCGGATCAGCCACCGCGTCATGAGGTACCGGCGCCTGTCGCGGGCGAAGTGGAAGCGCCCGTGCTTTTCGCGCTCCTCGGGCGTCAGCAGGGCCATGCCTTCTTCGTGGGCGGGGTCGTCCTGTTCGGGAACGTACAGGTGCCACAGGTGGACCTGGCGCGAGTCGATCTGCAGTTGCATTCGCAATTCTTGCTTGATTTTTCAACTCGTCCGGCGGGTTCTTCAGCTGGGCTTAAGGTGGCCCGCCCATACTGGTGTCGACGGTCTGCTGGCGTTGGTAGAGGTCGCTCAGGCACCCACCCATTGGGGGTGGTTCCTCGAGGCCGGCGATCGTCACATTTTCAGGAAAAGGCCCTTGGCACCGCTGGCTGGAACATTGAGCCGCGGCTCCCGGAGAACTATTCTTCGATCTGCCATGGCCCACAAATTCTCCGACTTCGATCTCCCCGAAGGCTGGACTTGCCAAGTGGACCTCAAGAAGGCCCCGGAAGGCACCTGCGCCGGCAAGGCCGAACTCCGCCAGGGGCGGGTGCAGCGCTGCGTGTTCGTGCTGGCGCAGCAGCCTTCGCGCGAAGCCGCGCTCGAACGGGTCAGGTTCCGTGCACGGTTTTTCGTGGACGAATGGATGACCCGCCCTGGGGGGCGTGATCCTCAGGCCTGACACGCCCGCGGAAAGGCGTTGTCCGTCAGCAATCCGCGCCTGCCGCTGGCGCACCCCGCCCGCGCGCGCGAAAAGACTCGGGCTCTTGCCAAAGACCTCCAAGCACCCCTCCGGACGGCTCCATGCCGACCGCCTCATCGGCGACTACGCGCTCATCGGCTCGACCCACAGCGCGGCGCTGGTGCACCGCGGCGGCGACATCGAATGGCTGTGCCTGCCGCGCTTCGATTCCGCGGCCATGTTCGCCAGCCTGCTCGGCGACGAGCGCAACGGGCACTGGACGATGCGTGCCAAGGACCGCAATGCGCGCATCACCCGGCGCTACCTGCCCGGCACCGTGGTGCTCGAGACCACGATCCGCACGGCCAAGGGCGTGGCCATCGTCACCGACTTCATGCCCCGCCCCGCCATCGACGGCACGCACGAGGTGGTGCGCATCGTGCGGGGCGTGCGCGGCATCGTCGCCATGCACACCGAGTTCCGCATCCGCTTCAACTACGGCGAGTGGTGCCCGTGGATGGAGCGGCGTGACGGCGCGGTGTTCGCCACCGCCGGGCCCGACTCGGTGCGCATCAGCTCCGGCGTGCCGCTGACCAACGAGAACTTCGCGAGCTTTGCCGACTTCTCCGTCTCGGCGGGGCAGTCGATCGCGTTCAGCCTCGACTGGTTTCCGTCGCACCTGAAGCCGCCGGTGACGCGCGACGCCAGCGCGCTGCTGGCGCGCACCGTGATCGAGTGGAGCGCATGGACCGGGCGCTGCGGCTACGGCGGCGAATTCCACGAGCCTGTGATGCGCTCGCTGCTCACGCTCAAGGCGCTCACCTACGAGCCCACCGGCGGCATCGTCGCCGCGCCGAGCACTTCGCTGCCCGAGCGGCCCGGCGGCGAGCGCAACTGGGACTACCGCTTCTGCTGGCTGCGCGACGCGGCGCTCACGCTCTACGCGCTGATTGGCTCGGGCTACGTCGAGGAGGCCAGCGCATGGCGCTGGTGGCTGATGCGGGCGGTGGGTGGCTCGCCCGAGGAGCTGCAGGTGATGTACGGCCTGCACGGCGAACGCTCGCTCACCGAGCTCGAGCTCGGCTGGCTGCCGGGCTACGAGAACAGCCGGCCGGTGCGCATCGGCAATGGCGCGCACGGACAGCGGCAGCTCGACGTGTACGGCTCGGTCATCGCGGCCTTCCATGCGGCGCGCAAGGCCGGGCTGGCGGACATGGACAAGGTGTGGCCGCTGGAGCGCGCCGTCGCGAAGCAGCTGACGGCGCTGTGGAAGGAGCCCGACTGCGGCCTCTGGGAAGTGCGCGGCGAGCCGCGCCACTTCGTGCACTCCAAGATCATGTGCTGGCTGGCCTTCGACCGGATGATCGCGAGCGCGACGGAATACGGGCTCGAAGGCCCTGTCGAGCGCTGGCGCGAGGTGCGCGACGAGATCCACGCCGAAGTCTGCGCACGCGGCTACGACGCCGGGCGCAATTCTTTCGTGCAGTTCTACGGCGCTGACACGGTGGACGCGGCGCTGCTGTGGATGCCGCTGATCGGCTTCCTGCCCATTCACGACGAGCGCGTGCAGGGCACCATCGCGCGCATCGAGAAGGAGCTGATCTTCAACGGGCTGGTGTACCGCTACCGCACCGAGAAGGGCGTGGACGGCCTCGAAGGCGGGGAGGGCGCTTTCCTCGCGTGCAGCTTCTGGTTGTCGAACGTGTACGTGGCCATGGGCAGGATGCGCAAGGCGCGGGCGCTGTTCAAGCGCCTGCTGGCGCTGGGCAACGACCTGGGCCTGTTCGCCGAGGAGTACGACCCCGTCGCACAGCGGCAGCTCGGCAATTTTCCGCAGGCGTTCTCGCACATCGGGCTGATCAACAGCGCGCATGCGCTGGTGTCGGCGGCCGGCGGCGTGTGGGAGTTGGCGGACCTCGACGGCAAGGCGCAGCCGAAGAAGCCAAACAAGACGGCGAGGAAGAAGACGCCGCTCAGGCGGCCGCGAGCGCGAACTCCTCGGCGCTGAACACGGTGTGGAAGACCGTGCCGTCGAACATCTCGAAGAGCTTCTTCGAGACCTCGCGGCTCTCGTAGCGCACGGGCGAATCGAGCGCGATGGCGATGTCCTCGCGGCTCGCATAGCGGATCGACAGCACCATTGCCAGTTCGGGATCGCTCACGTCGCTTTCGAGCTGGCGCAGCACGCGCACCTCGAGCGCGCCGGGGAAGCGGGTCCACAGCGGCACGAGCTTTTCGTGCACGTGGCGGTCGAATGCTTCTTCCATGCCGGCCTTGACCCGGCCCCTGAAAAACGCGCAGCGGATGAACATGGGTTTTCTTCTTTCCTGGTTGAAATCCGTGGGTGCGGCCGTTTCAGCCGCGGGCGTAGCCGTCGAACTGCCGCATCATGGCCGCCGTGTCTTCGGCACCGAGCCCGGCCGCAACGAAGCTGCGGTGCAGTTCCGAGACGGCGCCCGCCAGCGGCATCGGCAGGCGCTGGCCCTGCGAGAAGGCCTGCACCGCCTCGAGGTCCTTCAGCATGTTGTCGATGCGCCCGGTAGGCGTGTAGTCGCGCGCGGCCATCTTGGGGCCGAACTCGCGCAGAATCTGGCTGTCGGCGCGGCCGCCGGCCAGCGCGGCGGGCAGCTTCGAGGCATCGACGCCGCCGGCCTCGGCCAGCCGCACCGCCTCGGCCACGGCCTGGAAGCCGATGGCGCAGAGCAGCTGGTTGACGAGCTTGGTGGTCTGGCCCGCGCCGCTGTCGCCCATGCGGGTGTAGTTGGCGCACAGGCTGTCCATCACGGCGCATGCGCGCTGCACGTCTTCGGCGCTGCCGCCGGCCATCACCGTGAGCTGCCCGAGCAGCGCCTTGGGCGCGCCGCCGGAGAGCGGTGCGTCGACGAAGCCCATGCCCGTGCGCTCGCGCAGCGACTGCGCGAGCCGGCGCGTGGACGGCGGGTCGATGGACGACATGTCGATCAGCAGCCGCTTCGCATCGACCGGCGCAGTGGCGATGCCGGCCTCGCCGAAGATCGCGCGCTCCACCACCGCCGCCGAGTTGAGGCTGGTGATCACGAAGTCGCTGGCCGCTGCTGCCGCCTGCGCGGTGCCGGCGGCCTGCGCGCCATGCGCCTGCAGCGCCGCGACCTTGGCCGTATCGAGATCGAACACGTTCACCCGGTGCCCGCATTCGAGCAGCCGGCGCGCGATGGCCGTGCCCATGATGCCCACGCCGATCACGGCGACGCGCTGGCTGGGGGCAGGTGCGGTCGTCATGCGGAGGCTTTCATCATGCAGTGCACGGTGCTACAGGCTCGCGGTGATGCCGCCATCCACATACAGGATGTGGCCGTTGACGAAGCTCGACGCCTCCGAAGCCAGGAAGATGGCCGCGCCGCCCAGCTCTTCCACGTCGCCCCAGCGGCCGGCGGGCGTGCGGCCCGAGAGCCACGCCGTGAAGGCCTCGTCGGCCACCAGCGCCTGCGTGAGTTCGGTCTTGAAGTAGCCCGGCCCGAGGCCGTTGACCTGGATGCCGTGCTTGCCGAGGTCGATCGCCATGCCCTTGGTGAGCATCTTCACTGCGCCCTTGGTGGCGGCGTAGGGCGCAATGCCCGGGCGGCCCAGCTCGCTCTGCACCGAGCACACGTTGATGATCTTGCCGCGCTTGCGCTCGATCATGCGCTGGGCCACGAAGCGGCCGACCAGGAACACGCTGTCGATGTTGGTGGTGACTATCTTGTGCCAGGCATCGACCGGGAATTCGGCGAACGCGCCGCGGTGCTGCATGCCGGCGTTGTTGACGAGGATGTCGATGGCGCCGATGTCGGCCTCGATGGCGGCCACGCCCGCCTCCACCGCGGCGGCGTCGGTCACGTCGAAGGCCATGGCCTCTGCCGCAATGCCCTTGGCGCGCAGGGCGTCGCGGGCGGCGGTGAGCGCCGCTGCGTCGCGTGCATTGAGCACCACGCGCGCCCCGGCGTTGCCCAGCGCCGCGGCCAGCGCGAAGCCGATGCCCTTGCTGGAGCCGGTGATGAGGGCGGTGCGCCCGGAAAGGTCGAACAGTTTCAAGGGAGGCTCCTGGTCCATGACAGCCGGAGAAGTTACCGGTATCTTTTGGAGTCGTCAATGGGTAAAACCTGCGCTGGCGTTATCTCTTGCGGGCGATTAAAGTTACCGGTATCTAATTGAATCGACACCCGCAGGAGAGACCCGTTTGAACGCTACCGCTACATCCCCGCACGTGCTGATGCCCGGCGCCTACCCGGAATGGGACATGGCGCCGATGCAGGCCGCTTACACGCTGCACCGCCTGTGGGAAGCGCCCGACCGGCAGGCTTTCATCGCCGAGCACGCGCCGCACATCCGCGCGGTCGCCACGCGTGGCGAACTGGGCGCGAATGCCGAGCTGATCGCCGCGCTGCCGAAGCTGGAGCTGATCGCCTGCTACGGCGTGGGCACCGACGGCATCGACCTCGCCGCCTGCCGTGCACGCGGCATCCGCGTGAGCAACACGCCCGACGTGCTCAACGGCGACGTGGCCGACCTCGCCGTGGGGCTCACGCTCGCGCTGCAGCGCCGCATTCCGGCGGGCGACCGGTTCGTGCGCAGCGGCGCATGGGCCAACGGCGGCATGCCGCTGACCAGGCGCGTTTTCGGCCAGCGCATCGGCATCGCGGGCTTTGGCCGCATCGGCAGCACCATCGCGCGCCGGCTCTCGGGTTTCGACGTGGAGCTGGGCTACTTCAGCCGCACGCCGAAGCAGGACAGTCAGCATCGTCACTTCGCCAGCTTGCCCGCCATGGCCGACTGGTGCGACGTGCTCATCGTCATCCTGCCGGGCGGCGAAGCCACGCGCGGCATCGTCAATGCCGAGGTGCTGCAGGCGCTGGGCCCCAAGGGCTGGCTGGTGAACGTGTCGCGCGGCACCACCGTCGACGAAGGCGCGCTGCTGCAGGCGCTGGAGGCGCGCGCCATTGCCGGCGCCGCGCTCGACGTGTTCCTCAACGAACCGCGCATCGACCCGCGCTTTGCCGCGCTCGACAACGTGGTGCTGCACCCGCACCATGGCAGCGGCACCGAACAGACGCGCCGCGCCATGGGCGAACTCGTGCGCCGCAACCTCGAGGCCCACTTCGCGGGCCAGCCCCTGGTCACTCCCGTTGCCTGAAGGAAGAAACATCATGCGTTTGCGTTGTATGTGCCTCGTGATCCACGCCCCCGACGACCTGCGCCTGGACGAACAGGACGCCGGCGAGATCGGCCCGGGCCAGGTGCTGGTGAAGGTCGGCATGGGCGGCATCTGCGGCTCCGACCTGCACTACTTTCACAACGGCGGCTTCGGCACCGTGCGCATCAAGGAGCCGATGGTGCTGGGCCATGAAGTGGCCGGCACCGTGGTGGCGGTGGCGCCCGGCGTGGAGAGCGTGCGCATCGGCGACAAGGTGGCCGTCAACCCGAGCCGCCCGTGCGGCGCCTGCAAGTTCTGCCTCGAGGGCCTGCCCAACCAGTGCCTCGACATGCGCTTCTACGGCAGCGCAATGCGCACGCCGCACGTGCAGGGCGCGTTCCGCAACATGCTGCTGTGCGAGGCCACGCAGTGCGTGAAGGTGGCCGAGCACGTGCCGCTGCGCCTGGCTGCGCTGGCCGAGCCGTTCTCGGTCGGGCTGCACGGCGTGTCGCGTGCCGGCCCGCTGCTGGGCAAGCGCGTGCTGGTGTCGGGCTGCGGGCCCATCGGCGTGCTGGCCATCGCGGCGGCGCGCGCGCACGGCGCGGCCGAGATCACTGCCACCGACGTGGTCGACGAGCCGTTGGCCATCGCGCGGGCCATGGGTGCCGACAACGTCATCAACGTCGCGAAGGAAAAGGCCTGGGTGTCGCGCCATTCGGCCGACAAGGGCACCTTCGACGTGATGCTCGAATGCTCGGGCAACGAGCGCGCACTGCGCGACGGGCTCGAGGTGATGCGCCCGCGCGGCGTGGTCGTGCAGCTGGGGCTGGGCGGCGATGTGAGCATTCCGCAGAACATGGTGGTGGCCAAGGAACTCAGCATCTGCGGCTCGTTCCGCTTCCATGCGGAGTTTGCGCTCGCGGTGCGGCTCATCAACGAAGGGCGCGTCGACCTGTCGCCGGTGGTGACGCACACCTTCCCGATGCTGCAGGCGCGCCAGGCCTTCGAGCTGGCGAGCGATCGGCAGAAGGCGATGAAGGTGCTGATCGATTTCGCGGATGCGGGTGCGGAAAGCGCGGAGGCTGCCGCGGCCTGAGTCGCGAGGAATGCAAAGGCCGGGGAAGGGCTTTTGCCCCGCTCATCGATCCGTCGTCAGTCCTGGACCTGGGATTGGCGATGGGCATCCTGAAAGATCCGATGGATCAGCTCCCTGAACCATTTATGGCCGGCGTCCTGGTCGTTGCGTGGATGCCAGACGGCGTCGATGGACAGCGCCAGTTCAGGCAGCGGGAACGGAAAGGCGACGCAGCCCGAGCCTGAAAGCACGCTGCCCATCCAGTGGGCCGGCATGGCGGCCACCAGGTCGGTGGATTCGATCACCGGCACCATGCCTTGCCAGGTGGGCACCTGGATCATGACCCGGCGTGCCAGTCCGCGTTCCGCCAGCAACTCGTCGATGATGCTGCTGCCCACGCCCGAAACCTTCAGGTGCCCCAGTTCGAGGTATCTCTCGAGGGTCAGCGGAGCCGACGCAGCAGGATGGTCCTTCCTCATCAACACCATCCATCGGTCATCGAGTATTCGTCGCGAGGCGGAAAGCACGGACTGCCCCCGCGAAACCGAGAGCCTGATTTCGACCCCTTCGTATTCCACACGGTCCGTGGGCTGGCGCATCTCGAACGATTGCACCGACAGACTGACGCCCGGCGCCACGTGGCGCAGCTCGGTGCACAGACGCGGCAGCAGCAGGACGCCGACGTAGTCCGACACGCGCAGGAGGAAGGTTCTTCGTGCCGTACCGGGATCGAAGTCTCCTGCGACGCCGATCGCGTTCTCGATTTCGCTGAAGGCCTTTCGAAAGCTCTTCGCGAGGCGAACGGCTTCCGGCGTTGGAACCATGCCTTCCGCGGTTCGCAGCATCAACGGGTCTGCGAACTGCTCCCGGAGGCGGCGAAGTGCGTGGCTCACTGCCGAAGACGTCAAGTTGAGGCGGGCCGCTGCCCTGGTCACGCTCCGCTCTTCGACCAGCGCTTCGAACATCACCAAGAGGTTGAGATCGATCTTCCGAAGGTTGATGCCGGCGCGATCTTTGCTCTCGGAATGCTGAATGTTATTCATTTTAATGATGATAACAATGAATTTGACTAACCTCCTGCGCGGCCAAAACAATCGCTCTGCATTTGAAACAGGCGGTTGGAAACGATGGAAATCACAGGTCAGGGCGGCTCCGCGTCACAGGCATCAGCCCGTGAACAAGAACGAATCTTCGCGAAGGGGGCCTGCGATACGCACCTGCATGTCTTCGGATCTGCAGAAGAATTTCCGCTGATCCCCGAGCGTTCGTACACCCCGGCGCCGGCCACGATCGAGCAGTACTGGGCCGCCTATCGGCCTCTCGGCGTCGATCGGTGCGTTCTCGTCCAGCCGAGCGTGTACGGCCGCGACCACTCGCTCCTGAAGCGGACATTGCGCCAGGCCGCCGAGGGCAGCATGCGCGGCGTGGCCGTGATCTTCGAAGACACGCCCGACGACGAGCTGGAGGAGCTGCATCGAACCGGAGTCCGCGGCGCCCGATGCAACGCGCTGTTCAATGGCGGGGTGTCGGCCGCCAGCCTGCTGTCGATCGCAGACCGGGTGAAGCAGTTCGGGTGGCATATCCAGTTGCTCGTTAACGTCGATGTGGACATCAGCCTAGTCCAGCGCCTGTGCGAGATGGGCACGACCGTCGTGGTGGATCACTTCGGCCATCCATCGAACTGCAGCGATGCCGAGGGCAGGGGCGTCAGGAGCCTTCGCAGCCTGCTTCGCGAGGGATGCGCCTGGGTCAAGTTCTCGGGCGCCTACCGGCTGTCTGCGACGGCTTCGGGTGTCGATCCCGCCGTGCTGCCGCTCGCGCACAGCCTGGCAGAGGCGAATCCCGATCGCATCCTCTGGGGATCGGACTGGCCTCACCCCGGCATCGACGCCAAATCGACCGCCAGCATCGAGCTGGCAAACCTGATCACCCGCTGGTTTCCCGAGGAAATCAGACACAGGGCCTTGGTCGAAAACCCGACCCGGCTCTATTGGAAAGACTGATTTCTAAAAGGAGACATCCATGTTCAATCAAAAGTCCAGCCGCAGAAACTTCTTGCAGGGTGCAGCGTCGCTCGCTGCCTGCGCAGCGATACATCCGGCCGTTTCACAGAGCCGTTTTCCCTCGAAGCCGATCATCCTGGTGGTTCCCTTCGCGCCTGGAGGGAACGTGGACATCGTCGCCCGGTCGCTGAGCGTGCCGCTGATCAGGCTGGTCGGCCAGTCCGTGATCATCGACAACCGTGCCGGCGGCGGCGGCGCCGTGGGAACGGGCGCGGTTGCGAGAGCCGAGCCCGACGGGCACACCCTGCTGGTAGCGACGCCCGGTCAATTGGGAACCCTTCCGGAGATCATCAGGCTGCCCTACAAGGCCGACAGTCTGACGCCGGTTGCTTTGCTCAGCCGTACGCCCGTCGTCGTGGTCGTGCGCGCCAACGACGCACGGTTCAAGACCGCTGCGGACTTCCTCAAAGTCGCCAAGGCTGCCAACCAGAGTGTGACGGTCGGTCACGCAGGCCCCGGCTCTCCCAACCACCTGGCGCTGCTCCAATTCGAGGATTCCGCCAAGGCGCAAGTCAATGCCGTGCCCTACAAGGGTTCGGGCCCCGCCCTGGTCGATCTGATGGGCGGCCAGATCGACGCCGTGGTCGACCAGATCACAAGCTCCACCCCGCACATCAAGAGCGGCGCGTTGCGTGCTCTCATCGTGCTGGGCCCTCAGGGCGGCGGGCTTCTCGCCAACGTCCCGACACTTGCTCAACTGGGCCTGCCGGTGTTCGACGCAACCACCTTCGTCGGATTGTTCGTGCCCCGTGGCGCGCCCGCCGCCAGCGTCGCCAGCCTGCAGGACTGGGCCGCCAAGGCCGTGGCCCAGCCGGAGTTTTCCAACGTGATCAGAGACCTGGGCAGCGAGCCCGTGGGAGGCACCGGCGCTGCACTCCAGAAGCTGGTCAGCGCCGAGGAGGCCCTGGCTGCGCAGATGGTCAAGCAGGGACGCCTGAAGTCCGACTGATCGGCACCGGATCGCCTGGCGCGAGGATCGCGAGGCGCATGACTTCTTGGAAGGAAAGCGGCCGTGCGGGCGCTGCCGGTTGGCGCAGGCTCTTGCGGCTTTCCCGGCCGCGACCTTGCAAGCACAGGCGGGCCGGCCGACTGCCCCTCGCAACCGTGGGACCCCGAAATTGATTGAGATCATTCCCGCCCCAGTCGCGCTGCAAAGCGGCTACCGGCGCTTTCTTCATGCATTGGCCGCGGCAAGCTTCCGGGGCGAGATATCGCCGCGATACGCCGACCGCACCGTCCTCGCCACGGACAATTCGATCTACCAGCGCCTGCCCCAGGCCGTGGTCTTTCCGCTGGATGCGGCGGACGTCGAAACGCTCACAAGGCTGCTCGCCGCGCCGGAGCATCGGCAGGTGGTCGTTTCCGCGCGAGGCGGCGGGACGGGCACCAACGGGCAGTCACTGACGGACGGCATCGTGGTGGACCTTTCCCGGCATCTCAATCGGATTCTCTGGATCGATCCCGTCCGGCGAGTGGCGAGGGTGCAGGCGGGCGTGGTCAAGGACCAGCTCAACGCGGCGTTGCAGGAGCACGGGCTCTTCTTTGCCCCGGAGCTGTCGACCTCCAACCGCGCCACGATAGGCGGGATGATCAACACGGACGCGAGCGGCCAGGGAAGTTGCACCTACGGCAAGACTCGTGACCATGTGCTCGAACTGGACGTCGTCATGCTGGGCGGCATTCGCTTCTCGAGCAGGTCTGTCGATGCCGGCGAACTGCAGAGGCAGCTGCAGCAAGACGGGCCGGTGGGCGCCGCCTGGCGCTGTGCACACCGGATCGCCACTCGGCACGCCGACTTGATCGCCGCACGCTTTCCTCCCCTGAATCGCTGCCTCACCGGCTATGACCTGGCGCACCTCAAGGAACCCGGCGAACGCTTCAATCTCAACAGCGTCCTGTGCGGCGCCGAGGGGTCCCTGGGATTCGTCGTCGAGGCCGAAATCGGGCTGCTCCCCATTCCCCGGCATTCGATGTTGGTCAACGTGCGATACGCCGGCTTCATGGATGCGCTGCGGGACGCACGATTCCTGATGCAGCATCGCCCGCTGTCGATCGAAACCGTCGATTCGCAGATGTTGAGCCTGGCGATGGGCGACATCGTGTGGCAGGACGTGGCGGAGTATTTCCCCGTCGATGGCGACAGGCTGCCGACCCGTGGGATCAACCTGATCGAATTCTGTGGCGACTCGGAGGAGGAACTGCGCGCACGCGTGGCCGCCTTCGTCGATCGTCTGGCCGACGACGCCGCTACAGCTCGCATCGGCCACACGGTCGCTTCGGGCAAGGCATGCGTCGAGAAGGTCTACGCCATGCGCAAGCGCGCTGTCGGATTGCTGGGCAACGTGCCGGGGGAGGCCCGACCTCAGCCTTTCGTCGAAGACACCGCAGTGCCGCCGGAGAAGCTTGCCGACTACATCGAAGAGTTCAGGTCGTTGCTCGATGGGCATGGGCTGAGCTACGGCATGTTCGGCCATGTGGATGCGGGTGTGCTGCATGTCCGGCCGGCGCTGGACCTGAGAAACCCAGCCCACGCGGCGTTGATCCGCACGATCTCCGACGAGGTCGCCAGGTTGACGCTGAAGTACGGCGGCGTGTTGTGGGGGGAGCACGGAAAGGGAGTCCGCTCCGAGTACGCACCCAAGTATTTCGGTCCGCTGTATCCGGCACTGCAGGAACTCAAGGCTGCGTTCGATCCGTACAACCAGTTGAATCCGGGAAAGATCGCCACTCCCGCGGGGCAGCCGGCGCGGTTGCTGCGCATCGACGAGGTCCCTTTGCGTGCCGACGCCGATCGCCAGATCGACGAGCGCGTCTGGCAAAGCCATGCAAGTGCGGTTCGCTGCAATGGCAACGGCGCCTGCTACAACTTCGACCCCGACGATGCGATGTGCCCGTCATGGAAGGCCACGCGTGAACGCAGGCATTCGCCGAAGGGCCGTGCGGCCCTGATGCGGGAGTGGCTGCGTTTGCAGGGCAATGCGGGGGTCGACGTACTCGGGGTGGCCGCGCAACGGCCTTCGTTCGTCGCCGGATTCGTCAGCCGCTGGAAGAGCGGCCGTGGGCGCATGGCGGCCGGCAATGGTTCCGATGATTTTTCCCACGAGGTCTACGAAGCGATGAGCGGCTGCCTGGCCTGCAAGTCGTGCGCGGGGCAGTGCCCTGTCAAGGTCAATGTCCCGGATTTCCGCTCGCGCTTCCTGGAGCTCTATCACTCCCGCTACTCGCGACCGATGAAGGACTACCTGATCGGCTCGCTCGAATTCAGCGTGCCGTTCTTCGCGCGGGTTCCGTGGCTCTACAACGGCGCGATGTCTTCGGCCCTGTTGCGCCGCATGCTCGAGCGCTATGCGGGCATGGTCGACAGTCCGCTGCTGAGCCGCTTCGACTTCCAGGCCACGCTGCGTCGCTGGGGCATACGCAGGGCCACTGCGCGATCGCTGGCAGCGCTGACGGATGCGGAACGGGGCAGATCCGTCGTCCTCGTGCAGGATGCCTTTACGCGCTATTTCGATACGCATGTGTTCTCGGCCCTCATCGAGCTCGCTTCACGGCTGGGGTACTCGGTGTGGCTGGCGCCCTTCATGCCCAACGGCAAGCCGCTTCATGTACTGGGGTTTCTGCAGGGGTTCGGCCGTGCGGCGCTCAAGAACGCGGCGATGCTCGACGAGTTGGCGTCGTGCGGCGTGCCGCTCGTCGGCCTCGACCCTGCCATGACGCTCGCGTATCGACAGGAATACGCGAAGCTTCCCTCGCTGGAAAAGCCTCCCGCCGTGCTGCTTCCGCAGGAGTGGCTACTGGATGTCCTGCCCCGGAGGAATCCGGAACCCGCATCGGGAGACTTCCGGCTTCTGGGTCATTGCACCGAAAGGACGAACGCCCCTGCAGCCGCGGCGTTGTGGCCCGAGGTGTTCGCCCGCGCCGGATTGAAGCTCCAGCCGCAAGCCAGCGGCTGCTGCGGTATGTCGGGTACCTACGGCCATGAGAGCGTGAACGTCGAGACTTCCCGCCATATCTACTCCCTATCCTGGGAGCCAATACTGAAGGACGGGGAGACGCGGAAGACGGAGTTCCTGGCCACGGGCTACTCCTGTCGCAGCCAAGCCAAGCGAATGGAAGGCCGGCAGCTTCGGCATCCCGTGGAGATACTGCTCCAGCTCTATGCCCAGCCTGCGTCATCCGCAACGGGCCAACGGCACTGACCTGCGCTGCGCGATGAGGGATGCGGGCGCCGAAGCTGCTGCGGCCTGACGGGGCTCTTCCGCTGAAATCCTGGAGGAAGTTGTTTCGGGCATCGCTATTCCTACGTGAACTGGCGCAAGAGGCCGGCGGCGCGGTGCGAACCGCAGGCTCAGGTTGCTGCATATCGACGTTCAACAAAACGGAGGTATGCAGATGTCCAGACTCAACGACGAATGGAAGGTCGAGAAGCACGGCCCGCTCGAAATGCTCGGCGAAGGCTTGCACACCGTGGCGGGCGAAATCGTCATGCCGCTCGGCCATTTTCCACGCCGGATGACCGTGCTCACATTGCGGGGCCGGCGACTCGCCGTGTGGAGCGCCATTGCGCTGAGCGAGCCGCAGATGGCGCAACTTGAAGCGCTGGGGTCGGTCGACTTTCTGATCGTGCCCGGCGCATCGCACCGCCTCGATCTCAAGGCCTGGAAGCGGCGCTATCCGAACGCGAAGGTTGTCTGCCCGCCCGGCGCGCGCGAAGCCGTGGCCGAGGCCGCGCCGGTGGATGCGACCACGGACGTGCTCGACGACCCGACTGTGGCGTTCCAGACCGTGCCGGGCGTCGGCGACAAGGAGGCCGCCCTGGTCATCCGGCGCGCGGACGGCACCTCGCTGGTCGTCAACGACATCATCGCCAACGTGCACCATCCCGACGGCCTGGGCGCCAAGGTGATGGCGCGCCTCATGGGCTTTGGCGTCAAGGAACCGCAGATGCCCTGGGTGGGCGAAAAGATGTTCGTCAAGGACCATGCGGCGCTGGCGGCTGCACTGCGTGCCTGGGCGGCCGAGCCGGCGCTGGCGCGTATCGTGGTGAGCCATGGCGACGTGATCGCCGAACGACCGCGCGAGGTGCTGGAGAAAATCGCAGCCGACATTGCACAGTGAGGCTTGAAGTGCCGCGGCGCCCCTTCGAGCCCCGGTCGCCCTCTAACGGGTCATCAACGTATTCGACGGCAGCGTCTCGTCCAGCAGCTTGCGCGCCGTCTCGATGCCCGCCACCGGCAGCAGCTTGGCGTCGAGCAGGCCGACCTGCACCAGCACGCTGGCCTGGTCCCAATAGATGTGCTCGTGATAGAGCTTGTTGCCGCGGAACTTGATGACGGCGAGCAGCGGTATCTCCACGCGCTTTCCGGTCGGCTTGACCCCCGGCAGCATCCACGGGATCTCGGTGGTGTGCGTGAAGCAGAACAGCATCTCGTCGACCACCTGCGTGGCGCCCACCGTGCGCGAGATGGGCACCAGAGAGGTGTCGGGCGGATTGCTGTTGACGAAGTGGTTCGTATAGAACGCATGCAGCGCCTTGTAGCCCACGCCGCCGGTCATCGTGGGAATGTGATTGACGTACGGCTCGGCCACCATGGTGCTCATCGTGTCGTCGACGTTGCGCGTGGCGAACTCGTATTCGCAGTGCTTGTCCCACAGCGCCGAGAGGTCGTAGTGCGGGCCGATGGCGTCCTTCAGCGTGGCGATGCTGCGCTCGTGCGCCATCAGCGCGGAAGGCTTGTGGAAGTGCTCGCCGCCGGCGCGCGCGAAGGCGTGGTCCATGCCCGGATACACGTACAGGGAAACGCCGGGGCGGCCCTTGAGCGTGGCGACGATGCGGTCGCGCGCCTCGGGCGGGCAGAACTTGTCGAGCTCGGCGATGTGCAGCGTGAGCGGCCGCTTGATTCGGTCGGCCTCGCCGAGCGCGGCGTCGATGCCCACGCCGTAGTAGCCGACCGCCGCGTCCGCGTCGGTGCGGCATGCGGCCAGGTACGCGAGCTTGCCGCCAAGGCAGAAGCCGAGCACGCCGACCTTCTTGCCGGGCACCTCGGCGCGCGCGCGCAGCGCATCGATGGCGGTCTGCATGTCTTCCATGCCCTTGGCCTCGTCGAAGCCGCCGTAGAGCGCGAAGGCGCGCTGCCAGTCGGCCTCGCTGTAGCCGAGCTCCACGTTCGGCTCCTGCCGCCAGAACAGGTCGGGCACCAGCGCCACGTAGCCTTCCTCGGCGTAGTAGTCGGCCACCTCGCGCATGGTGTGGTTGATGCCGAAGATTTCCTGGGCGATCACCAGGCCCGGGCCAGTGCCCGCCGCGGGCAGCGCGAGGTAGCCGCGGAAGGTGCCGCCGCCGTCGGCGGCTTTCATTTCGATGTATTGGCCTGAAGCCTGAGCTCTCTCTTGCATGTGGTTCTCCGTGTGCGTTCTATTGCAAACATTCCGGGTGCCGCGTCGTCACCTGGTAGTAGCCCGAGTGAAAGACCAGCGGCTCGCCGTCGAAGCGGTCGTAGCGCTCTACTTCGCCGATGAAGATGAGGTGGTCGCCTCCATCGTACTGCCGCACGTTGCGGCAGACGAATCGTGCGATGACGTCGTTGAGCAGCGGCACGCCTGCCGTGCCCTCGCAGCAATCCACGCCGCCGAACTTGTCGGCCTGCGGCGTCGAGAACTGGCGCGACAGGTGATGCTGGTGCGCCGCCAGCACGTTGATCGCGAAATGGCTGGCGCCGGTGAAATCCGCCACGCTCGGTGCGTTGCGGGCCAGGCTCCACAGCACGAGTGGCGGGTCGAGCGACACCGACGAGAACGAGTTGGCCGTCATGCCCACGCGGCGCCCGTCGATGGCGCGCGTGGTGATGACGGTCACGCCGGTCGAGAACTGGCCCAGCGCCTTGCGGAAGTCGCGGCGGTCGAACCGGTCGACTGCCGCCTCGCGGGCCCTGGCTTCCAGGAAGCGGTCGGCCTCCGCGGCATCGAACCACCAGGGCGCGAAGGTGCGCGGATCGTCGAAGCCGTTGACCAGCGTGCTCGCCACCGGGGGCATGTGCGTCGCGCTCTGCAGCAGCTTGTGCACGTGGGGCAGGGGCGGCGCGAGCAGGCTGTGGGTCCATGCGGTGGCCCAGCGTGCGTAGCCTTCCCAGTAGCGGTCGAAGGTCTGCTGCATCCACTCGGCATCGAATGGCGCGTGGCCGTGCTCGAGGATGCGCTTGAGATAGATGTCGGCGCTCTTGGCCGCGTTGTTCGAGCCCTGCCCGGTGATCGGGTCGTTGAGCACCACCACGTCGGCCAGGCCCAGCACCTTGCGCCCGGAAGGCAGCGTGGCCACCGGCTTGCGCACCGTCGGTGCGAAGCTGCCGACGAGCACGCCGTTGTCGTCGGCCAGTTCGATGTGCCGGCAACGCTCGGCTTCCCAGGGCAGGAAGGTGTCGAGGATCCACTTGCTGCGCGCGAGGTGCTCCTGCGGCGTCTTCACATCCGCCCAGCAATCCATCGGACCGCCCCGCACGCCTTCGAACACCATGATCTCGCACGGACCGGTGGTGGTCAGCGCAGGGAACACGAAGTACTCGCCGACACCGGGAATCAGGTTGAAGCACACCCGCGCATACGGCTGCGCCGGCAGCATGCCCTTGACGTAGGTGAGGGCCAGCACGCGCTGCGGTGCGTCGAACGGGGAGCGCTCGGCATCGCGCTCGAACAGCTTCGAGATCTCGCCCTTGCCGCTGGCCACGACCACGAGGTCGTGCGTCTGCGCGCATGCCTCCAGGTCGCCGAGGCCCACATCCTGCAGCACGAGGCGGCCGCCGCGTTGCTCGAACTCGTTCATCCATCCGGGGATCTTGATGCGCTGGTCGACCGACTGCGCCGGCCCGTCGAGCCTCGCGCTCCATTCGATGGCCTTGCCGCCCTGCGGATTGCGCACCGTCATGCCGATGCCTTCCACGCACGGGCATTCACCGGCCCAGAAGTCCAGCCCGAGCTCGCGCTCGGTCTGCAGTGCGGTTTCGAACATGCACTGGCTGGACATGACCGGCCCTTCGAAGATCTCCCGCGCCGTGCGGTTCGAGAAAACCGTCACCTCGTGCCCGGCCCGCTGCAGGCCCAGCGCGAGTTGCATGCCGGACTGTCCGGCGCCGACGATGGCCACGCGTCTTGTCATACGCTGTACCCGCGTCAGGCGGCGGCCGCCCAGGTCTCGATGTAGCGGTCCGCCTCCACCGAGTCCGCGAACCACGGGAAGAAGGTGCGCGGATCGTCGAAGCCGTTGGCGATCGCGCTGGCCAGCGGTGGCATTGCACCGGCGCTGCCTAGCAGCTTGAGCACGTGGGGCGGCGGCGGCGCGAGCAGCATGTTGGTCCACTGCGTGACCCATTGCGAGTAGCCGAACCAGTAGCGGTCGAAGGTCTGCTGCATCCACGCCGCATCGCCGGGACCGTCGCCGCGCGCGAGGATGCTCTTCAGGTAAGAGTCGGCGCACTTGGCCGCGTTGTTCGAGCCCTGTCCGGTGATCGGGTCGTTGAGCACCACCACGTCGGCCAGGCCCAGTACCTTGCGCCCCGAGGGCAGGGTGGCCACCGGCTTGCGCACGGTGGGCGCGAAGCGGCCTGCGAGGATGCCGTTGTCGTCGGTCAGCTCGATGTCGCTGCAGCGCGCGGCCTCCCACGGTGTGAAGGTGTCGACGATCCACTTGCTGCGCGCGAGGTGCTCCTGCGGCGTCTTCACGTCCGCCCAGCAGTCCATCGGCCCGCCGGGCACGCCTTCGAACACCATGATCTCGCAGGGCCCCGTGGTGGTCAGCGCAGGGAACACGAAGTACTCGCCGACGCCGGGAATCAGGTTGAAGCAGACGGCCGAGAACGGATCGCGCGGCGCCATGCCCTTCACGTAGGTCAGCGCCAGCGCGCGCTGCGGCTTGTCGTAGGGCGACTTGTGGGCATCGCGCTCGAACAGCTTCGAGATGTCGCCCTTGCCGCTCGCTACCAGCGTGAGGTCGTGGCTTTGCGCGCAGGTCTCGAGCTCGTCGATGCCCGCGTCCTTGAAGACCAGTTCGCCGCCCTTGCGCTGGAACTCCGCCATCCACGCCGGGATCTTCACGCGCTGGTCGACCGACTGCGCGCTCGAATTCAGCCGGGCCGCCCAGTCGATGGCCTTGGCTCCCTTCTGCTCGGGATGCGGCACGGCCAGGCCGATGCCGTCCACCGTGGGGCATTCCTTCGCCCAATGGTCCAGCCCCAGGTCGCGCTCGATCTGCAGCGAGGTATGGAACATGCACTGGCTCGACATCACCTTGCCGTGGCGTATGTCGTCGCCCGTGCGGTTGCTGAACATCGTGACCTCGTAGCCCGCGCCCAGCAGGCCTAGCCCCAGTTGCAGGCCCGACTGGCCCGCGCCGACGATTGCGATTCGCTTCATTGCCTTGCTCCTTGTCTGTTTGCTTGCTTGCTTGCTTGCCGGTCAGTCCATCAACCTGGGAATGGCGGGCACGGCCTGCTCCGGGCCCATGGCGGCGTAGCCGCCGTCCACCGCGTAGTCGGCGCCGGTCACGAAGCTCGCGTGGTCCGAGCACAGGAACAGCACCACCTGCGCCACCTCGTCCGGATCGCCGACGCGCCCCAGCAGGTGATAGGGCGCGGCCACGCGATCGGTCTTGGCCCGGTCGCCGCCGGTGAGCCGGTCCATCACGGCCGACCACGTCCAGCCCGGCGACACGCTGTTCACGCGGATGCGGTCGGGCGCAAGGTCCATCGCCATGTTGCGGGTGAGCTGCGCCATCGCGGCCTTGCTGACCGGGTAGAGCCATCGCCCCGTCTGCGCCACGCGCGACGAGATGCTCGTGAAATTGACCACCGCGCCGCCGCCCGCCGCGACCATGTGCGGATGCACCGCCTGCAGCATCGCCACCGCGCTCGCCACATTCACGTTGAACGATGTGAGCCAGTCGGCGCGCGGCGACTTGAAGCCGTCGTCCACGTACGAGCACGCGAGGTTCACGAGAAAGTGCACGCCGCCGTGCCGCTGCACCGCCTGTGCCACGCACGCCGCCACCTGCGCGTCGTCGGTGATGTCGGTGTGCACGAAACGCGCGCCAGTGCCGAGCGAATCGGCCAGCGCCTGTCCGTTGGCGGCGTCGATGTCCGCGATCACGACCTTCACGCCGGCCGCGTGCAGCGCACGCACCACGCCGGCCCCTATCAATGTGGAGCCACCGGTGACGATGGCGCTCCTGCCTTCGAGTCCCTTGAACATGACGCTTGCTCTCCTTGGTGGATCGACCGGGCCGGGCTGGCCCGTGGGTCGTACCTTAGGAGGCGAGGGGGCGCCGGCGCATCCCGCAAGCGCAGGCCCTGTCCCTGGCGCGCATGTTTTTGCCGAGGGGCGATCCGAATTGTGGGCTGGGATGCTTTTTGCTAGGGTGACCTGGCCCCATGGAAACCGCTGCCATGACCCCCCGGCTGCCGCTGCAGCGCTATCGATTGTTCGAGAGCCACGACATGGACGAGGCGCGCGAAAGCGTGGCCCGCGTGTTCTGCCCGCATGGCCTGACCATGCTGCGGCCCCGCACCGAGCTCGACGCCTGCCACCACAGCGCGCGCCTGCACCGCGACGTGAGCCTGAACTATGTGCAGTACGGCCCGGGCGTGCAGATCGAGCCGGGCTATCTGCAGGATTTCTTCCTGTTGCAGATTCCGTTGCGCGGCGGCGCCGAAATCCGCTGCGGTGCGCAGCAGGTCGACGCAACGCCGAGCCTCGCCTCGCTGCCGTCGCCGACCGAGCCGCTCTCCATGCGCTGGGCCGACGACAGCCCGCACCTGATCGTGCGGCTGGCCCGGGCGGCACTGCTGTCGCGGCTCGAGTCGCTGCTGCAGGCGCCTGTGCGGCAGGCGCTGGTGTTCGACCTCGGCGTGCCGCTCGACAACCCCGCGCTCGCGCCGCTGGTGCACTTCATCGACTACCTGCGGCTCACGCTCGACGCTGGCGGCAATGCGCTACAGGCGGGCAACCGCCTTGCGGAGCACGCCGAGGAATACCTGATGTCCAGCCTGCTGATGTCGGCGGGCCACAACCACTCGCGCGCCCTGGCCAGCGATGCGCAGCGCAGCCTGCTGCCGCGCGTCGTGCGAAGGGCGCAGGAATTCATGGCGGCGCATGCCGAGCAGCCCGTGTCGCTGGCCGACGTGTGCCGCGAAGTCGGCTGCAGCGCGCGTGCGTTGCAGCTGGCGTTTCGCCAGCACGCGGACCAGGGGCCGATGGAATTCCTGCGGGAGCTCAGGCTCGACAGGGTGCGGGCCGAACTGCTCGTGTCGGCGGCAAGCAATGACGGCGGTGTGCGCGAAGCGGCGGAGAAATACGGCTTTCTGCACCTGGGCCATTTCGCTGCGCAGTACCGTGCGCGCTTTGGGGAGCGGCCGTCGGAGACTTTGGCGCGCGGAGCGCTCGCTCGCGACTAATGCCCAACCTGCGCTGCTTATTTCAAACCGCTTCTCCAGCGTGAGCCGTCAACTGCGCCTCGGATCGGAGGAGCCGCTGTTTATGCACACATTTCTGTACCGCTGCGCACCAGTCGGCCGACGGGCGGCCTGGCCTATTCAACGCTGCCGGTAAGCCGGATATTGCCCTGCAGCCTGCCCTTCGGGCGCCTCGTCGAAGCGCTTCTGCGATTCCGCGATGGTCGACTTGTTCTGCTCTGCCCAGACCACCAGCGCCATCACCGGCTCCAGAAGCGTCTCTCCCAGCTCCGTAAGCTGGTAGTCCACGCGCGGCGGAATGGTCGGAAACATCGTCCGGGTGACCAGGCCGTCGCGCTCGAGCCCACGCAATGTCAGCGTCAGCATGCGCTGGGAGATGCCCTCGATCTCGCGTCGCAGTTCATTGAACCGTCGGGTTCCGCTGCGCAGCGTGGCGATGATGTACAGGCTCCACTTGTCGCCGATGCGGTCCAGGATTTCGCGCGTTGTCTCGCATGCGCGATCGGAAGGCTTGGGAATCTCGGAGAGGTCGATGTGACTCGGTGACATATTTGTACCTTCTTGTGGAGCTTCGGTAGGAACCATACCATCCTTTGTACCGATGGGTAATCAAGTTCTTCTTGATTATCTGGTTCCTTTTTTAGCCCTCAAGAAGTTCATGAGTCACATCCTTCTCGTCATCTCCAGCCCCCGCGGCTCGGAGGCCCTGTCCACTCGGTACGCGACCCAATTGGCGAAGCAGCTTGCAGCGCGGCGCCCAGGCACCACGCTCACCGTCCGCGACCTGGCAGCGGCCCCGCTGAACCACATCGGCGAGGCCTACGTGGTGGGCCGCGCCACGCCTCCCGACGCCCGAACGGCGTCGCAGGCTGAGGCCGTCCAGTTGGCCGAAAGCCTGGTCGCCGAACTGGCTGCAGCGGACACCATCGTGATCGGCTCGGCCATGATCAACTTCGGGCCGCCCACGCCCTTGAAGGCCTGGTTCGACTACGTGACCTGGCCCGGTGTCACCTTTCGATACGCGGGCGGTTCGGTCGAAGGCCTGCTCAAGGGCAAGAAGGTCTACCTGGTCACTGCCAGCGGGGGCGACTTCTCCAAAGCGCCACTCGCCGCCTGGGACTACCAATCCGGCTATCTCAAGCACCTGCTCGGCTTCATCGGCTTGACCGACATCGAGCACCTGCGCGTCGAGGGCATGGCCTACGGGCCCGAGGCGGCCCAGGCCGCCCTTGCTTCGGCGGACGACGCCTTGCAATCCCTGCTCAAGCAGGCCGCCTGACCCGGAGCACCCCATGCCGAACGTTCGATTGATCAGCCTGCCCCCCTCCGCATCTCGGGCATGGCGGATCGGACCCTGGACCGCGCAGATGCCCGGCCTGAAAACTAGCGCGACCCTTGGCACCGAACGCGGCTGCCCGTTGACCGCACATCCCGACCGCGTGGAGGCGACGCGATGAGGATCGCCCTCTTTGGCGCGACCGGGCCCACCGGCAAGTTCGTGATCGAGGAAGCGTTGCGACAGGGGCACAGCCTGTCGGTCTACACGCGCGACGGCAGCAAGCTTCAGGCGTTCAACGGGCGAATCGACGTTGTCGTGGGCGATCTGCAAGACAAGGGCGCGATCGCCAGGTGCGTGCACGGTGGCGACGCTGTCATAAGCGCGCTTGGCCCCAACGGCCTCAAGGTGCAGGGCGACCGGCCCGTGATGCACGGCCTGTCCAACATCATCGCGGCCATGAAGCAGTCGAACATCCGCCGCCTGATCCAGATCTCCACCGCGGCCTATCGCGACCCGAAAGACGGATTCGCCTTCAACGTGCGCGCCTTCGCGCTGCTGTTCAAGGTCATCGCCCGCAAAGGCTTCGAGGACATCAGGGCCACCGCCGAACTGATCGCGCAGTCGGACCTCGAATGGACGCTGGTGCGGATCCCGAACCTCAAGGACGGCCCCGAGGCGGGCGCGATCGACATCGGTTGGTACGGCAAGACCGGGCTCGGCATGAAGCTGTCGCGAGGCAACCTGGCCAAGTTTCTGGTCGACCAGGTCGACGACACCCGGTTCATTCGCTCGGCCCCTGGCATCGCGGACCACTGAGAAGGAAAGGCAATCATGCTTCACATCGACCTCTACGCCGAGATCACGTGCCCGTGGTGTTTCGTCGGCCTCCATCGGCTCGACAAGGTACTGCAGGAGCACTTCTGCGATGTCCGCGTGGCCATCCGGCATCGTCCGGTCGTGCTGCTGCCCGACGCACCCGCCACGGGACTCTACATTCCCGAATTGCTTCATTCGCGCTATGGTGTGACCGATCCGAAGACGGCGTTTGCGCGACCCGAGGCCGCGGCGCGCGCCTCCGGCTTCGGCCTCGAACTCAGTCGACAGTTGTGGACATATCCGACCCAGCCGGCTCACGCCCTCATCCTTGCCGCCGCTGAGCGGGGGACTCAGCATCAACTCGCGATCGCCATCACCGACGCCTACTTCCTCGATGCGCGCAACATCGGCGACGTCGATGTCCTCGCGGACGTTGCCGTACACCATGGATTCGATCGCCAGGAAGCCCGTGCGGTCACGCTCGATCCTGCGGCGCGCAAACAGGTCGAAGAAGAAGTCGCCACGGGCGCCGCTGCGGGCATCCGATCTGTCCCTCACTTTGATTTCGGTTCTGGAGTCGCCATTAGCGGCGGCCGGAGCGAAGAAGAAATAGCGGCGGCAGTTCGCGAAGCCATCTATCGCCGAGCTTCGGGGCGGCCGCATTCTGCCCGTCGGACGCTTCATCCCACATCAACATCGCGGGCGCTCCATGGCGGTCGTTGAAGCGCTGAAGCCTAGCTTCGCGAAGAACTCGGCGGCACCTTCTCTTCCTGCTCGAAGCACCCATGTGATGCTCGGTTCAGACCCGACGAGCCGCTCGACGAGTGCCCGTCCGATGCCTCGCGTGCGATGCGACTCAGCGACCACCACCATAGACAAGTACCCATTGGAAATTCCATCGGTGATTGCGCGGGCGAAGCCGACAATTTGGTCATCTGCCACCGCAACCAGCGCTCGCTGCGACGCCGATATCAGTCGGCCGAGATCCTCAACGTCACCGACCCGATGGGCCCACCCGTTGCTCACCAGCAAGCGATGGACTGTGTCGAAATCGGCAGGGGCAATGCTGCGAACTAGCATCCCTGCTCCTCGTGAAAACTTGCGTGACTGCGCCGTTGTTGGGAAGGTCCGGTTCAAGCGCCGATGGGCGAGCAAAGCTCAACAAGTGCACCATCCGGGCAGCGCAAGTAAGACACGACCTGTCCCCAGGGCTTAGTACGAGGCGGGGCCAGTTCTATTGCACCAGCCGCCAGCGCTCGCGAATGCGCAGATTCAACATCGTCGGTGACAAAACCAAGCTCCATCCCCAAAGGCTTCGTCGATTCCGAAGCGGAAACATGACCGCCTTCGAAGTTCGCGGACGCCAACTCGTGTGCGGCAAATGCAAGGGTCGTCCCCCCACTCTCCAATTCACCATACGTGCCGGATTCATGCAGGAAGCGCTTGGAGAAGCCAAATGCCTGCTCAAAGAATTGAAGCGAAGCCTTGACGTTTGGCACGTAGATGATGGTGTATCCGAACTTCATTGAAGATTTGACTGTTGGTTCGCCTACCAGCCCGATGCTGCGGCGCACAGTTCGATCTTGCCACGTCACTATCGGTAAGGATGCCTCGAACGTCCGGGCGGCCTCCGTCAACACTTCCGCCAGTGACTCCGCCTGCGGCCGGCCTGGCCGCAGGATCTGTTGCAGCGGAACGGCCCCCGTCTCGAAGAAGACCGTGCCCAACAGGTGCGCTGCCAATGATCTCACTCAGCGCAGTTCAGCATCCACTGAACACCGAAACGATCGGTCAATTTGCCGTAGTAGTCGCCCCAGGGCTGGATGCCCAAGGGGGTTGTGATTGTCCCGCCAGCACCCAGGGCCAGGAAGAGCTTGTTCGTGGAATCTCGGTCGTCCATCGCGAGCAAGTGCGCGGAGCCCCGCATCGGCTCGGCGTCTTCGTTGTCTGAGGCATAGAAGAGCAGGCCTGGCCCCTCAAACTTGGCGTGCATGACCTTGCCGCGCATGGCCTCGTTCTTCACGGGCATGCCATCGACTCCGTAGCGAAGCACCTCGACGACACGGCCAAGACCGCATTGCGCATAGAAAGACAGGGCCTGATCGCAGGTTGTGGTGAAGAACAGATAGTTCGAGAGTTGCATGATGGCGTAGTTGATGTGAGTGGGGCTACGACAAGGTCCGCACCAGTAGGGAGACCGCGTTGCTGCCCCCCCGGATGTGTCAGGCCGAAGCGGCCCCTTCGCCGAGCTGCGCATTGGTGAGGGCCATCCCGGCAATGCCCCAGGCCCCGTCCACCGCGTGCACCACGTTGACCCATATGCGCTCCTTCGGGTGGCGCGCGCCAGACAGCTCATGAATGATGCTCGTGGCCTCTTCGATGTAGCCGACTTGCACATCCCGACTGGCGAACGCAAAGGATGGGACCTTCCATTCGACGAAGGCCACGGAGGCCTCCTTTGATCCGGAGTAGGTGTGCTCCTTCGGCAAGACGTGGATCGAGCCAACGATGTTGGGCGTCAACGCCTTGTTTCCTGCGAGGCCGTGCCACTTGAGCATGGCATCGGACAGGCGGCTGAACGCGACTTTCTCCTGGCCTTTCGGGAGAACGCCCTCGGTGAGGGTGAGCGTAAGTGGCATGGGTACTCCAAGTAGAAGGAACGGCGTCGACTCACACGCTGCGATCTGCAGGGCATTTCAAGTAACGACCGTTATTCGATAATACATAACGATCGTGTTTTGAACAACTACAATCGTCGACTTCACATGTCGAAGGAGCTCCTCGTGTCAAGGTCCGAACAGAAGGTGCAGACGCGGCAACGCATCCTTGAGGGCGCAGGTCGCGGGTTTCGCAAAGCTGGATTCGGCGGGATCGGGGTGGACGGCCTGGCGAAGGAGGCAGGCCTGACATCGGGTGCCTTCTACGTTCATTTCGACTCGAAGGCCGACGCATTCCGAGAATCGGTCGCACAAGGCATGGCCGAATTGCGGGGTGGCGTGCTGTACTTTCAGGAAAAGCACGGACGCGCTTGGTGGGCGGAGTTTGTACGCTTCTATCTCAGTGCGAAGCGCACCTGTGACTTGTCAGAGAGTTGCACGCTGCAGACGATGCCGGCGGAAGTGGCGCGATCGGACGAAGCCTCCCGTACAACGTTTGAGAAGGCTTTGCGCGATGTTGCGCAGGCGATCGTCGATGGTCCCGCCTCACCCGCTGCGCCGCGGGATATCGGAGCCGCTTGCGCCGCCCTCTCTTCGCTGGCGGGCGCTGTCACGCTCGCACGTGCCGTTGGGGGCGGCGCCTTCGCGGACCAGATCGCTGCAGGGACGGAACACGCGTTGCTCGGCGCATCAGGCGGAAAGAGTCGGTCAAAGCCAGTTTCTTGAGAGTCGCTTGCTGAGCCTCATTCACCATGAAATATATTCGCCACCTTCTTGTTCTTTTCGCCGCGGTCGCGTGCACCCACATTGGCGCCCAAACGACGGGCGCCGCGTCGCATGGATCCATTTCTGAATCCAATGCCGCAGTGTTCAAAGCTTGCGCCGTCGCTCCGAAAGCGAATGGAGCGTGTCCGCTCGATGCGGTCTTCGGCCTCTTCAAGCTCGCGCCGAACAACGACGTGCTGGACTTCAAGGTTTCGAACACCGTCCCTCGGGTCGTCAACCAGAGCTACGGTTGGATCCTGAAACTCAACCAGAAGACTGGCAAGGTCCGCGTTCTCGAACGCATGACATTGCCGGAAACCCCGAAGACATGGGGCGCCGGTGGCCAGCCTTATGGCATGTCAACGGATCGGAAGACTCTTTCGCTGGACGTGACCCTGACCATCTACGACGGCACCATTTCGAAGTCTTGGAGCGTGGCCAACGGCGACCCTCCCGGCCACTACCTGATCAGCGCCTACGTCGAAGGCTCCGCCCCGGTGCAGTTCGAGTTCGACGTCATCGATCCAAGATGACCAACTGCCGTAAACCTGTGGGTTGAACTCGTTTCAACTCCACAGATTTCCGACTGGGTCGAGGCCGGGCTACGACGCGGCAATGGCCTGCTTGACGAAGTCGGCGTATTTGCGCAGAGGACGGCCGAGCATGGCCTGCAGGCGATCCGCTGCGCCGTCCGCGCCATGCATGCCGAACTTCTGAATCCCCGCCATCATCAAGCGCATGTCGTAGGCAAGCCAGGACGGCGCCATCGAGGCCATCTGTCCTTCGAAGGCCGCCACGTCGTCTCCGCCATAAGTCACTTCGCGACCGAGCGCGGCACTCCAGATCCTGGCCACCGACTCTCCGGTCAGCCGCTCGGGCCCGACCAGCTCCAGCGTCGCACGTGGCAGCGGCGCGGGGGCGCGGTCGCGGCGCAGCAGTTCGGCAACAGCGACGTCCGCGATGTCTCGTGCATCGATCATCGCGACGCCTGCCGAGCCGATCGGCATCGGGTAGACGCCGTAGCCCTGGATCACCTGCTGGACCATGCGATCGTTCTGCATGAAGTAGGCAGGGCGAAGAATGGTCGCCGGAATGTCGAGGCTCTCGATCATTCGTTCGACCGTGTGCTTGCCGGTGAAGTGCGGTACGTTGGTGAACTTGTCCGCGTGGATGACCGACAGGTAGACGACGCGCTCGATACCGGCCTCGCGCGCCAGGTTCAGCGCGACGAGGGCTTGCGTCACTTCGTCGGGCGTGACGGCGTTCAGCAAGAACAGCGTGCGCACCGACGACAGTGCCGCGCGCAATGAGGCCACGTCGGTCAGGTCGCCGACGATCTCCTTGACGCCCGCCGGAAAGCTTTGCTTTCCGGACGTGCGAACGAACGCACTGACTTCGGCGCCGGCGGCGGCCAGGCCTTGGACAACGAGGGAACCGATGGTGCCGGTGGCACCGGTGACGAGAATGCTCATGGAAGTCTCCAGGGGTGGTCGGGGGTAAATCAAAGTGAAAAGTCCGCGACGACCTTGCCGATGCGAGGGTCTGTGCGATTGCGTTCGATGGCCGCGGGGATGTCGTCGAAGCCCACGACTTCGCCGAGCTTCGAGATCAGCGTGCCTTGGGCGATTTCCGCCCCCAGCCGCTCCAGGAGGGCGGTGTCCGGCTTGTTCATGAACCACAGTCCGCGGCGGCCAGGAGGCGTGCGTGCAAGGATGTCGGGCGAGGTCGTGCCGACGATCGCGCCGTCCTTCGTCAGCACCTGCCACGAGCGATCGAGCACTTCGCCGCCGACATAGTCGAGCACCAGATCGATGTCCCGAGCGATCGACTCGAAGCGTTGGGTCCGGTAGTCGATGACGTGGTCCGCGCCCAGGCTGCGCACATATTCGACGTGTGCGGTCGACGCCGTTGCGAAGACTTCGGCGCCTGCCTGCTTGGCGTACTGCACGGCATAGCCGCCCAGCCCGCCCGCCGCACCGTGGATCAGGATCCGCTGGCCTGCGGCGATCGGGCCCGCGTGGTGCAGGCTTTGCCAGGCTGCCACGGCCGCTACCGGGACGGCGGCCGCATGGATGTCATCCATGCCTTGGGGCGTGCGCACCAGGTTCGCCTCGTCGACGGCCACGACATCGGTATAGGCACCGAGGCCGCCCAATGGCCCCATGACGCGATCGCCCACGCGAAAGCGCGAGGTGCCCGGGCCGAGCGCCTCGACGGCGCCCGCGAGTTCGATACCCAGCACGGCGGGCAGCTGAAGCGGGAATGCCTCCCGGACGAAGCCTTCACGAACCTTCCAGTCGATGCCGTTCACGCCGGCGGCTCGAACGCGGACCAGGACCTGGCCCGGTCCGGCTGCGGGCCGCGCGATCTCGGCGATCTCGGCAGCGGCAGCACCGCCATAGGCCCGGATCAGCACAGCGCGTTGCGTGGTGGTGGTCATTTCAATTTCCTCATCTCGAAGTTGCGATGAGGAGAAGATAGGCCGTTGCATCGGCAAAACGAAGACGCGAAAATGAAGACACCTCGTCTCAAATTCGGAACACATGGACCTGAACGCATTGACCGACTTCGCACTCGTCGCAGCGAATGGAGGCCTCGGAAAGGCAAGCCGTGCGAGCGGAAGATCGAAGGCCACCCTGTCCCGGCGCATCGCGGACCTGGAAGAGCAGCTCGGTGTGCGGCTCATCGAGCGCAGCGCCCGCGGGCTCAAGCTCACGGAAGCCGGCCAGATGCTGATGGATCGCACCGAAGGGCCGATGCACGAGGTGGCCGACGCCATGACGTCCGCTCGCGAGGGCTTGTCGATACCGCGCGGACGCCTGCGCGTTGCTTCGCCGGTGCTGTTCTCCCAGCTTGCGATGGGGCGCATTTCCGCCGAGTTCTGCGCGGCTTACCCCGACGTCACGTGCGAGGTGGTGGCGGACGATCGCCTGGTCGACCTCGTCGAGGAGCAGTTCGACGCCGCGATCCGGATCAATCCAAGCCCTGACAGCAGCCTCGTAGGTCGGTGCTTCGCGAAGGACCGGCTGGTGGTCGTGGCCGCGCCATCCGTGCCCATGCCCAAGCCAGGCAAAGGCAAGGTCAGCCCTGTTCCCAGCGTCGTTTCAACAAGCTTTCAACCCACGAATTGGACGCTCGACGACGGACGCCTTGTCCTGGAGCCGATCCCGAGGCTGAGACTTTCCTCGTTCCTGATGATTCGCGACGCTGCGATTGCGGGTGCGGGCGCCGCCCTGATGCCGCAGTCCATCGCGTGGAACCAACTGACTCGCGGAGATCTGGTTCAGTGGGGCACGGTTTCGGGCGTGGAGGTCGCGCTCTGGGTCCTGCATACATCGCGACGGCTTCCCGCGCCGAAGGTCCGCGCGTTTGTCGAATTCATGTGCGGGCGATATCCGGAGGGGTCTCTCGTACTGAACGGCTAGAAGACCGGTCGGTCGAATTCGCGAGGGAAGTGATGGACCTGGTACAGGTCTGCGCGCTGCGAGAGCGCTGGGCCTACGAACTCTCCCGCTGCTCGATGTGGAACGGAATCAGCACCGTCTCCGCAGGCGGCCGATGCCCTTCGCGCGCACCGTCGATCACGCGCAGCAGCAGCTCGCCGGCCGCCTTGCCGATGCCCACGCAATCCACCGCCACGGTGGTGATGCGCGGATGGCAGGCGCGCGCCACCTCGAAATCGCCGAAGCCCGCGATCGCGATGCGGCCCGGCACGTCCCAGCCGCGGCGCTGGCATTCCATGAGTGCACCGAAGGCCGAGAGGTCGGACACGCAGATCACGGCATCCACGTCGGGCCACTGCCGGATCAGCTGCGCCACCGCCTCGCCGCCTTGTGCCATCGAAATGGGCGGCTGGCCGAAGCTGATGACGTGGCCGTCGGGCAGACCCAGTTCGCGGATCGCCTGCGCGTAGCCACGCTGCCGGTCGGCGCCACGCGTGTCGCGGTTCGAGGTGCCGCCGATGAAGGCGATGCGCCGGTAGCCCTTGCTGTGCAGATGCCGCACCATCGAGGCCGCTGCCTCCGCGTTCGAGAAGCCGACCGTGTGCTCGATCGGCGTGGCGGGCAGGTCCCAGGTCTCGACCACCGGCACGCCGGCCGCCTGCAGCATCGCGCGTGCGGCGGGCGTGTGCGAGCCGCCCGTGAGGATCACGCCCTCGGGCCGGCGCGCGAGCATGGCGCGCAGCAGGCGCTCTTCGGTTTCCACGCGGTAATCGGTGTAGCCCAGCAGCACCTGGAGGCCGCGCGCTTCCACGGCCGCGGTGATGCCCTGTGCGGTTTCCGAAAAGTTGGAGTTGTTGAGCGAGGGGATCAGCACCGCGATGAAGCCCGAGCGCTTGCTGGAGAAGGTGCGCGCCGTCTGGTCGATGACGTAGCCCATTTCCTCGCAGGCCTGCAGGATGCGCTGGCGCAGCGCCTCGGAGGTCACGCGGTCGCTGCTCGCGCCCCGGTTGAGCGCGCGCGACACCGTCATCTTCGACACGCCGACGCGCGCGGCCACGTCGGCCATCGTCGCAGGACGGGCGAGGGGGGCGGCGGTGGCTTTGTTTGGAGGCAAGGGGCTTCTTTCTCTCTCGGAAATGCGGGTTCGAGGATATGCGACGCAAGAGCGACGTGTAATCAGATACCGATAACCAATGACGTGCAGAAATCGATGCACAAAAGAATACGGCGAATCAGGATTTTCCAAGAGTGAAAAAGGCGCAACAGGCATACGGGAAAAGCCTAAGTTACCGGTATCTTTTTGAGTGCCACACTGCGAGCCCCAAGTTCAGGGAAACCAGCGCTGTGGCCATGACCATCGAAGTCTTCGACTCCCGTTTTGCCTCCGTTGCCCGCGATGCCGGCCCGCTCGAGCGCCTGTGCACCGGCGCTGCCTGGAGCGAAGGCCCGGTGTGGATGCGCGAAGACGGCGCGGTGCTGTGGAGCGACATCCCCAACAACCGCATGCTGCGCTGGCATGCCGAGGCCGGCATGAGCGTGTGGCGCGAGGGCGTGGAGTTCACCAACGGCCACACGCGCGAAGCCGATGGCGCCCTGCTGCACTGCTCGCACGGCCGGCGCGCCATCGTGCGCACGCGCTTCGGCTCGGGGCTGCTGCCGCAGGACGACGAGGTGGTGGTCGACCGTTACCAGGGCCGCCGCCTCAACTCGCCCAACGACATCGTCGTGAAGCGCGACGGCAGCATCTGGTTCACCGATCCGCCGTACGGCATCGTGTCCGACCATGAAGGGCACAAGGCACAAAGCGAGCTGGGCCGAAACCATGTGTTCCGCTTCGATCCCGCGAGCGGCGCGCTGCGCTCGGTGAGCGACTTCGTCGAGGAGCCCAACGGCCTGGCCTTCTCGCCCGACGAAAGCCTGCTCTACGTGAGCGACACGTCGGCCGCGTTGCGCACCGACGGCTCGGGGCATCACCACATCGTCGCCTTCGACGTGATCGGCGGGCAGGACCTCGGCAACCCGCGCGTGTTCGCGGTCGTGGCGCCGGGGCTCGCGGATGGCTTTCGCGTCGACGTGCACGGCTTCGTCTACACGAGCAGCGCCGACAGCGTGCAGGTCTACCACCCCGACGGCACGCGCATGGCGCGCATCGCGGTGCCGGAGAAGGTGGGCAACCTGACCTTCGGCGGCAGCGACGGCGACGAGCTGTACGTGTGCGCCTCGACCTCGCTCTACCGCATCCGCCTGAACACCCGCGGGGCGGCCGGCGCATGAGCACCGCCTCTCCACTGCTGCAGTTCCAGTCGATCAGCAAGCGCTTCGGCGGCACGCAGGCCGTCGACAGCGTCACGCTCGACGTGCGCGCCGGAGAAATCATCGCGCTGCTCGGCGAGAACGGCGCGGGCAAGTCGACGCTCATCAAGCTGCTCGCCGGCATCTATCCCGCCGACCAGGGCGAGATTCTTTTCGACGGCAAGCCGCAGGCCGACTGGCGGCGCAGCGACCGGCGCGAGCAGCCGGTCGCCTTCATCCACCAGGACCTGGGCCTCGTCGAATGGATGACGGTCGCCGAGAACGTGGGCCTGGGCACCGGCTATCCGCGCCGCTTCGGGCTCATCGACTGGTCCGCCGCGAACGACACGGCGCGCCGCGTGATGGCGCGCGTGGGTTGCGACATCGACCCCGGCCGCCGTGTGTTCTCGCTCACGCGCGCCGAGAAATCGCTGCTCGCCATCGGGCGCGCGCTCGAGGTGAAGGCGCGGCTGCTGGTGCTCGACGAGCCCTCGGCCAGCCTGCCGATGAGCGACGTGGAGCGCATGTTCGGCGTGCTGCGCGAACTGCGCCGCCAGGGCATGGCGATGCTGTACGTGTCGCACAGGCTCGACGAGGTGATGGCGATTTCAGACCGCGCGGCCGTGATGCGCGACGGCAAGCTGGTGGCCGTGAAGACCACGGCGCAGACGAACGAGGGCGAGCTTGTCGGGCTGATCGTCGGCAAGGCGCTGTCGGCTTCGGTGCAGAAGGCGAAGGCTCCGGCGCGGCGCGAGCCCGTGCTGCAGCTCGATGGCGCGGCCAGCGGCAACGCCGGACCATTGAGCCTCGCGGTGCACCGCGGCGAGGTGCTGGGCCTCGTCGGCCTGCGAGGTGCGGGCCACGAGGCCATCAGCCGCGCGATCTTCGGCCGCGAGCCGCTGTCGGCCGGCCGCATGCAGCTGCTCGGCAATGCATGCGATTTCACCTGCCCGGCGGACGCCATTCGAGCGGGCGTGGCCTACGTTGCGGGCGAACGGCTCGAGGAGAACCTCGCCGGCTCGATGACCGTGCTCGAGAACCTCTTCCCCAACGCCGCGTTGCACGGCGACCGCGGCCTGGCCTTCGACCGCCCGCGCCGCGAGAACGGCCACGCGCTCTCGCTCATCGCGCGCTTCGACATCAACCCGCCCGCGCCTTCGGCCGAAGTGCAGCAGCTCTCCGGCGGCAACCAGCAGAAGGTGGTGCTGGCGCGCTGGTTCCATCTCGACAAGCCGCTGGTGGTGCTCGAGGAGCCGACTGCCGGCGTGGACGTCGGCGCCAAGCGGCAGATCTACGGCGTGCTGCGCGAGCGCGCAGAGGCCGGCACGGCGCTGGTCGTCGTCTCCACCGACTTCGAGGAAATCGCGACTGTGTGCACGCGCGTGCTCGTGTTCCGCGACGGCCTGATCGCCGCCGAACTCGCGGGCGAGGCGATCACGGTCGAAAGACTCCTGGCATTGGCAGCAGGCGCGGCAACGCGCGAGGAAATATCAGCATGAGCAGTTCGATCAAGTCCACGGCGCTGGAGCCCGACAAGTCCCTCGACGGCGAAGCCATCTCCCTCGCGCAGAGCATCGGCCGCGCGATGCCGGTCTACGGGCTGGTGGTGCTGATGGTGGCGCTGGCGCTGCTGTTCTCGCTGCTGCTGCCCGACACCTTCCCGACGCTGTTCAACCTGCGCGCGATCCTGGCCGACAAGTCGGTGATCGCGCTGCTGGCGCTGGCCGCGACCATCCCGATGATCACCGGCAAGATCGACCTCACGGTGGGCTACGGCATCGTGCTGTGGCACATCCTCGCGATCAGCCTGCAGACGCAGCTCGGCCTGCCGTGGCCGGCGGCGGTGCTCGTCGTGCTGCTGTGCGCGGCGCTGTTCGGCGTGCTCAACGGGCTGCTGGTCGAGCTCGCGCAGATCGATTCGTTCATCGCCACGCTGGGCACCGGCACCGTGATCTACGCGGTGGCCATGTGGCACAGCGGCGGTCGGCAGGTGGTGGGCGAACTGCCCGACGGCTTCGTGGGCATCGCGGGCGGCAGCCTGCTGGGGCTGCCGGTGGGCGCGTTCTATGTGCTCGCGGTGAGCGTCACGCTGTGGATCGTCACCGAGTTCACGCCGCTGGGCCGCGCGCTGTACGTGATCGGCGCGAACCCGAAGGCGGCGCAGCTCAACGGCATTTCGGTGCGCAGGCATGTGATGGGCGCGTTCGTCGCCTCGGGGCTGCTGTCGGGCTTCGCGGGCGTGCTGCTGGCCTCGCGGCTGCAGATCGGGCAGGCGAGCGTGGGGCTCGAATTCCTGCTGCCGGCGCTGGTCGGCGCCTTCCTCGGCTCCACCACCATCCGGCCGGGCCGCGTGAACGTGTGGGGCACGCTGGTCGGCGTGGCCATTCTTGCCATCGGCATCTCGGGCATCCAGCAGTTCGGCGGCGCCTTCTATGTGGAGCCACTGTTCAACGGCCTGACGCTGCTGGTGTCCATCGGCATCGCGGGTTGGGCGCAGCAGCGGCGCAACCGTTCGATCAAGCGGCGCATCGCCGAGCGCCAGCTCGACCACGCGCAGCCCGTTCCCATCACAACCACCGGAGACAAAGCATGAAGAAGAGTGTTCTCGCGCGCACGGCCGCCGCCGTGCTGGCCCTGTGCGCCGCCACGCTGGCGCATAAGGCGATGGCCGACGACTTTCTCGCAGCGGCGAAACAGAAGGTCGAGGTCGCGACCATGACCAAGGAGAAATGGGACGGCCCCACCGCCGGCCCGAAGGCCGCCGCCGGCAAGACCATCGTCTTCGTCGCGGGCGACATGAAGAACGGCGGCATCGTCGGCGTCAGCAAGGGCGTGGAAGAAGCGGCCCGCGCCATCGGCTGGACGGTGCGCGTCATCGACGGGCAGGGCACTGTGAGCGGTCGCACCGCCGCGCTCAACCAGGCGCTGGCCGTGAAGCCTGCGGGCATCGTGGTCGGCGGCTTCGACACCACCGAGCAGAAGGCCGCGTTCTCGGGCGCGGCCAAGTCGGGCATTCCGCTGGTCGGCTGGCACTCGGGCGAGCAGCCCGGCCCGAACGACAAGGCGGGCCTGTTCGCCAACGTGACCACTGTGACCGACGACGTGGCCGACGTTGCCGCCTCGTGGGTGGTGGCCGACTCCAACGGCAAGGCCGGCGTGGTGATCTTCACCGACTCGCAGTACGCGATTGCGCTCTACAAGGCGCGGGCGATGGAGGCCGTCATCAAGAAGTGCGGCGGCTGCACCGTGCTGAGCTTCGAGGACAGCCCGATTGCCGAAAGCTCCACCCGCATGCCGCAGCTCACCACCTCGCTGCTGCAGCGCTTCGGCGACAAGTGGACGCACTCGCTGGCCATCAACGACCTGTATTTCGACTTCATGGGCCCGTCGCTCACGGCGGCCGGCAAGAAGGGCGACGCCAACCCGAAGGCCGTGTCGGCCGGCGACGGCTCCGAGGCCGCGTACCAGCGCATCCGCACGCAGCGCTTCCAGGCCGGCACCGTGCCGGAGCCGCTGAACATGCAGGGCTGGCAGATCGTCGATGAGCTGAACCGCGCCTTCGCCAAGGAGAAGTGGTCGGGCTACGTGCCCAAGGTGCACCTCGTGACGGTGGGCAACGTGGGCAAGGACGGCGGGCCGAAGAACGTGTTCGATCCGGACAACGGGTACCGCGACAAGTACAAGGCCGTCTGGGGCAAGTAGGGCGCGTCGCTCGATGTCTTTCGCCTGAGCGCGAAGGCGCTCAGAGCCAGTTGCCGCTCTGCGGCATCTGCACCTTCTCGGCCGGGTCGCTGCCCGTGACGAACGAGCCGATGAAGATGCTCAGCAGCGAGATGAAGATGCTCGCGAACAGCGCGGTCCAGAAGCCCGACACCCGGAAGCCTTTCACCAGCGCGGCCACCAGCAGGATCATCAGCGCATTGATGACCAGCAGGAAGAGGCCGAAGGTCACCAGCGTCAGCGGCAGCGTGAGCACGATCAGCAGCGGCTTGACGATCGCGTTGGCCAGGCCCAGCAGCAGCGCCGAGACCACCAGCGCACCGGTGCTGTCGAACTTGAGCCCGCGAAAGAGGTGGCTGGCCACCCACAGAGAGAGGGCGGTGATGGCCCAGTGGATGAGGAAGGGGGTCAGGTTGTTCAGCATGGGGTTCGGGTTGCACAAGCAGATGCCATGTTAGCCGGGTGCCCGTGCCCACCCCGTCCACCGGCAAGGGCATGAACTCTTCCTGCTTAAGGGCCGGATTGGCGGGTGCCGTTTTCGAAGGTTACGTGGTGAAACGATGTCGGGCGGCCCGTTAAGATCCCCGGTCTTATGGCCAATGCGTCTATCGCCAGCATGACCCCCGCCCCGGCTTCGGCCGACGAAGCCGAATCATGGGTGCGCGGCGAACTCATTCGCAGCCTCATGCGCTCTGCGAAGGGCTCGTATTTCGTTTCGGGTGCGCTGATGCCGGCGATGGTCGGCCTGAGCTGGGCCTACGTGCCCCGCTGGGAGCTGCTCACCTGGCTGATGGCAGGCTTGCTCGCCACTGCATGCCGTGCCTGGGGCGCACAGGTCTACGCGGTGCGCTATGCCGGGCGCAGTGCGGCGGCGCAGCAGCAGTTCACCGAACGCTATGGCTTCGTCTGGAGCACCAGCGCGGTGGTGTGGGGCCTCTCGGTGCTGCTGTTCTTCGAGCGCACGCCGCAGGTCAACCAGTTCATGAGCTGGCTCATCGTGGCCGGCGTGGGCACCTTTCCACTGAACGGGCTGGCGCTGCATCCGCCGCTGCTCAAGCGCTACGTCAACACGCTGTTCATCACGATGCTGGGCGCGGTGCTGATCCGGCTGGTGTCCATCACGCTGCAGCATCCGCAGTTCCAGTTCGGCTACCTGATGCCGGTGCTGCCGGTGCTGCACTGGTTCCTGCTGCTGCGGGCGGGGAGGCACATCCACGAGACGGCGCGCAACAGCCTGGAGCTGCTGTTCCATAACCATATCCTGATCAAGTCGCTGACCCAGCAGCGGCAAGCGGCGGTATCGGCCGTGGCCATGAAGAACCGCTTCCTGGCCAGCGCTGCGCACGACATGCGCCAGCCGGTACTGGCACTTTCGTTGTATGCGGATTGGCTGCGCAACGAGCCTGAACTGGTGCTGGAGCTCGCGCCCAAGATCGTGCGCGCCACGCACGCAGTGAATGCGTTGTTCGACTCGATGTTCGACCTGGCGCGCATCGATTCGGGCCAGGTGCGCCTGCACGTCGAGCGGGTCGACATGTCCGAGCTACTGCACGACCTCGAACTGCAATACCGCCCGGTAGCCGAGAGCCGCGGGCTGGACTTCCGCGTGCACGTGTGCGAAGGCTCGTTCCTGACCGACCCGATCCGCGTGCGCCGCATGATCGGCAACCTGCTGGCCAATGCGATCAAGTACACGACGGAAGGCGGCGTGCTGCTGGCTGCGCGGCAGACGCGCGACGGCCTGCGCGTGGAGGTGTGGGACACCGGCATCGGCATCGCGCCCGAGCACCTGCGCGATGTGTTCCTGGAGTTCTACAAGGTGGCAGACCATGCCGGCACCTCCGACGGCTTCGGCCTCGGGCTGGCCATCGTCGCGCGGCTGTCGCACGTGCTGGGCCACCCTGTCAGCGTGCGTTCGCGCCTGGGCCGCGGCAGCGTGTTCCGGGTGGCGCTGCACGACGCCGACGAGGCGGTGGCACAGGCGCGGGTGAGTGCGTCGGGTGGTTGAGCAATCGTCCTCCAGCGCCCTTGTGCCGCCCATAAAAAAACCGCGCAGATGCGCGGTTTTTCATTTCCAGAAACACCGAGGAACCGGCTCCGCCGGGCCTCAGGTGTTGCCCCCTGCAAGGGGGTTGGCGCAGCGACACGAAGTGCGCGAAGCCTGGGGGTCAACCAGACAACAAACCGTTCGTGCGCGCGTAGTGCAGCGCCTGCGTACGGCTCTTCACGCCCAGCCTGCGGAACAGGCGCCACAGATGCACCTTCACCGTGTGCTCGCTGATCTCCAGGTCAGTGGCGATGTCGCGGTTGCTCATGCCCTTGTCGAGCATGGCGATCAGCTGCGTCTGGCGCTTCGAGAGCTTGCCGCTGTTGGCGGCCGGCATCTCGTCGGCTTCATCTTCCGAGCCTGCCATCAGCAGGCCGCGCAAGGCCGCCGCCAGCTCGTTGGAGCTGGCCGACTTCTCGATGTAGGTGTCGGCGCCGGCCTCGATGCAGGCGTCCTCCATGTCCGCGGACGGCGCCGCCGAATACACGGCGATCGGCACGTTCGGATAGACCTGCTTGACCGCGATCACGCCCGACACGCCATTGGTGTCCGGGAGCTTCAGGTCCAGGCAGAAGAGGGTCGGCGCGCCACGCTGCTGCACAGAGCCTGCGAGCTTGTCGAGGCGCTCGAGCTCGACGATGTTCTCGGCCGGGCGCAAGCGCCGCAAGACCATCACGATCGCGTCGCGCATCAGGGGGTGGTCGTCGATGACATAAATGCTCATGTTTTCTTCCTTTGTGATCGCACCGTCTTCTCTCGTCCTGCTCACCGGCAGGTAAGCCGATGGGTTTGCCGGATCAACTCCCGCTGGTCGTGGGTGTTGCCTCCGCCAGTGCCTCAAGCGCCTCGGTGACGGCGCGTGTTTCTTCTGTCCCGATGGGTTCCAGCTGGCCGGCCAACGCGGCCAGCGTGGTCAGCGTCTGGCCGCGCTGCGCCTGCAAGAGCGCGATGGTACGGCCCGCTTCCTGCGGCGACGTGAATCCACGGCTCTGCAGCAGGGTTTCGCCGCGCGCATCCAACAGCTTGAAATAGAAAAGCCCGTCCGCCTTCTCACGGTACTGCTTGAAGCTGGGCTTCGCGACCTTGGCCGCCCGGGCTTGCCCGGAGTCCTTGCCGGCCGCGAGATTGCGCAGGCCGACCGCATGGCGCAGGCTGGCCATGAAGGGCTTCGACAGGGCCTGCGCCTTCGCGGCGCCGGCGAGCAGGATGCGCTCGATTTGGGCCGGGTCGTTCATGAGCGCGTCGTAGCGTGCGCGCAGCGGTGCCACTTCCTGGTCGATGCGCTCGAACAGCAGCTGCTTGGCGTCGCCCCAGCCGATGCCGCCGGCATATGCCTTGCGAAGCGACTCGGTTTCCTCGGCGCTGGCAAAGGCCTGGTAGATCTGGAACAGGGCCGAGCCCTCGGTGTCCTTGGGCTCGCCGGGCGCGCGCGAGTCGGTCACGATGCTGGCGATCTGCTTTTGCAGCTGCGCGCGCGGCGCGAACAGGGGGATCGTGTTGCCGTAGCTCTTGCTCATCTTGCGGCCGTCGAGGCCGGGCAGGGTGGCGACGGCGTCGTCGATCTCGGCTTCGGGCAGCGTGAAGTGTTCGCCGTACTGGTGGTTGAAGCGCTGCGCCATGTCGCGCGCCATCTCGATGTGCTGTACCTGGTCGCGGCCCACGGGCACCTTGTGGGCGTTGAACATCAGGATGTCGGCGCCCATGAGCACCGGGTACATGAAGAGGCCGGCCGTCACGTCGGCGTCGGGGTCCTCGCCCTTGGCCACGTTCTTGTCGAGCTGCGCCTTGTAGGCGTGCGCGCGGTTGAGCACGCCCTTGCCGGTGACGCAGGTGAGGAACCAGGTCAGCTCGGGGATCTCGACGATGTCCGACTGGCGGTAGAAGGTGACGCGCTCGGGGTCGAGCCCGCAGGCCAGCCAGCTGGCGGCGATCTCGAGGGTGGAGCGCTGGATCAGCGCCGGCTCCTGCACCTTGATGAGTGCGTGGTAGTCGGCCAGGAAGAAGAAGCTCTGCACGCCAGTCGCGACGCTTTGCCGCACCGAGTGGCGGATCGAGCCGACGTAGTTGCCGAGGTGCGGCGTGCCCGAGGGCGTGATGCCGGTCAGGACGCGCAGGGGAGCTTTGGAGGACGGGGCCATGGGACGAACAGGACTTAGAGCAGCAATGCCTTGAGCGGCGTGATGAGCAGGTTGATGACGAAGTAGCCCACGTCCATCAGCGGGCGCAGCCAGTAGGTGCTGACGACGCCCGCGATGACGAGGCCCATCACGATGAAGAAGCCGTACGGCTCGATGCGCGCCAGGAACATCTGGGCCTGCCCGCTGGGCAGCAGGCCCGCCAGCACGCGCCCGCCGTCGAGCGGGGGCAGCGGAAACAGGTTGAAGGCCCACATCACGAGGTTGACCAGGATGCCGCCTTGCGCCATCTGAATGAAAAAGTGTTTACTGTCGAAGCCGGCCGCGACCAGCACTATGAACAGCACGGCCCACAGGATCGCCTGGATGAAATTGGAGACGGGCCCCGCCAGCGCCACCCAGATCATGTCGCGCTTCGGGTGGCGCAGCCGCCCGAAGTTGACAGGCACCGGCTTGGCATAGCCGAACAGGAAGGCGCCCGAGGTTGCGAAGTACAGCATCAACGGCATCAGGATGGTCCCGATGGGATCGATGTGCTTCATCGGGTTGAGGGTGACGCGTCCCATGACCTCGGCCGTGTCGTCGCCGAAATGGCGGGCTACATAGCCGTGTGCCGCCTCGTGCACTGTGATCGCGAAGATCACCGGCAGCGCGTAGATCAGGATGGTCTGTATCAGGTTGGAATCCACTGGGCGATTGTGTCAGATGGGAGTGGTTATCAGCCCGATTTCAGAGGCCGAGCACGGCCAATGCGCCGCGCCCTTGCCGCACCACGACCGGGTCATCGCCCGTGCCCATGGGCGTGAGGTCGACCACGGTGGTCGGTTGCGAAGGGCAGGCGCCGGCATCGATGACCGCAGCGATCTGCTTCTCGAAGCGTTCTCGAATCGTCTGCGCGTCGTTCAGCGCTTCGGTCTCGCCCGGTGCGATCAGCGTGGTGGCCAGCAGCGGCGCGCCGTGCAGCGCAAGCAGCTCCAGCAGCACCTTGTGGTCGGGCACGCGCAGGCCGATGGTCTTGCGCTGCGGATGGCTCACGCGGCGCGGCACTTCCTTGGTCGCTTCGAGCAGGAAGGTGTAGGGGCCGGGCGTGGCCGCCTTCAGCAGGCGGTACTGCTTGTTGTCGACGCGTGCGTAGTTGGCCAGCTCGCTGAGGTCGCGGCACAGCAGGGTGAGGTGGTGCTTCTCGTCGACCTGGCGGATGCGGCGCAGCTGGTCGACCGCGTCCTTGTCGTCGAGGTGGCAGGCCAGCGCGTAGCTGGAGTCGGTAGGCACGGCCACGATCTCGCCGCGCCCCAGCAGCGCGGCGGCCTGCTTCAGCAGCCGCTGCTGCGGGTTCTCGGGGTGGACTTCGAAGTACTGGGCCATGAAAGAACAATCTCCTGATCAGGATTCGGTGGGTTCGATCGGCACGCGGCGCTCGCGCACCGTGAGCCACGCACCGGCCGCGCCGCAGACTGCGATCAGCGCCATGCCGATGAGCGAATAGCGGTCGGGCATCTGTGAAAAAACGAGCCAGCCGCCCAGCATGGCAAAGGCGATCTGGGCATAGAGGTACGGCGTGAGCGTGGAAGCCGGCGCGCGCTGGTAAGCCAGGATCAGGATGAAGTGGCCCACCGTGCCCATGAAGCCCATCAGGCACAGCAGCGCCCACCATTCCCACGAAGGCAGCGTGGCCCATACGAAAGGCAGCGCAAGCGACGCGAGCAGCGTGCCGACCCAGCCCGTGTAGAAGTGCATGGTGAGCGGGTTCTCGGTCTGCGCCAATTTGCTCGTGAGCACCTGGAACCACGCGTTGGTCAGCACCAGCCCGATGGGCAGCAGGACCGCCCAGCCAAAAGCCTCGCCGCCCGGGCGCAGGATGACGAGCGTGCCGATGAAGCCGCCCGCCACCAGCATCCAGCGCAGCGGCGAGACCTGCTCCTTGAGCACGGTGGCCGCCAGCAGCGTGATCACCAGCGGCGCGATCAGCACGATCGAAGTGAACTCGGCCAGCGGCATGTAGCGCAGGCTCAGGAAGGCCAGCGTGCTCGACACCAGCAGCAATGCGCCGCGCAGCACCTGGTAGCGCGGGTGCCGCGTGCGCAGCAGCGCCGCGCCGTGCAGCGGGAGCAGCACCGCCGTGGTTGCCACCGCCTGGAAGGCATAGCGAAACCAGACGGCCATCAAGATGGGCACGCCGGCGGTCGAGAACTTGGTGGCGGTGTCGAGCGTGGCGAAGCAGGCGCTCGCGACCAGCACCATGCCGATGCCCGCGAGGATGCGTTCCGATTCCTTGCTGCGGCTGCGCTGCTGCGCCACGCGTGCATTCGCCAGCGCAACAGTAGCCGCGTTGTCGATACCGGGCCCGGAGCTCTGCCTCACTGCTGGATGCGATCGCCGAGCAGTTCCCACACAGGAGTGAGCGCACCGGGCAACGGCGGCAGCTTGCCGAGGTCGCAGTGGCTCTCGTCGGGGCTGTGGAAATCGCTGCCGCGCGAGGCGGCGAAATCGAACTCGAGCGCCTTGTCGGCGTACTCGACGAACTCGGCCGGCGTGTGGCTGCCGGTGACGACCTCGATCGCCTTGCCGCCGTGCGCCTTGAATTCGAGGAACAGCGCGTACTCCTCGTTGGCCGTGAACTTGTAGCGGCCCGGGTGCGCGATCACGGCCATGCCCCTGGCGCCGGTGATCCATTGCACCGCGTCCTTCAGCGTGGCCCAGCGATGCGGCACGTAGCCGGGCTTGCCTTCGGTGAGGAACTTGCGGAACACCTCGGGCGTGTCGCGGCAGTGGCCCTTCTCGACGAGGAAGCGCGCGAAGTGCGTGCGCGAAATGAGTTCGGGGTTGCCGACGAACTTGAGCGCACCTTCGTACGCGCCGTGGATGCCGACCTTCGCCAGCCCCTCGGACATTTCCTGTGCGCGCTTGCCGCGGCCGCCGCGCGTGTCGTAGAGGCCTTGCGACATGGCCGCGTCGTCGGCATCGAAGCCCAGGCCGACGATGTGCACCGTTTCGCCCGCGAAGGTCACGGAGATCTCGGTGCCGGTGAGGTAGCGCATGCCATTGGCACGGGCCGCGGCGGCGGCGCGATGCTGGCCGCCGACCTCGTCGTGGTCGGTGAGGGCCCAGAGTTCGACCCCGTTGGCGGCTGCGCGCGCGGCCAGTTCTTCGGGCGTCAGTGTGCCGTCGGAGACCACGGAGTGGCAGTGAAGATCGGCATTGAGGATGGAGGACACCCCGCCATTCTAGGGGGTCTGGAACATCGATGCGGGCGCATGGATGCTGCGCGAGACGCTACTAAATAAATAGCATTACTGCGCCGTGGCGCGGGGCTCAGCGCTTCTTGCGGAAAGCCGCCCAGGCCGCCACCGCGGTGAAGCTCGCGACGATCGCCACCACGATCCAGAAGCCGTGCTTGTGGTCCGCCAGCGGAATGCCGCCCACGTTCATGCCGAACAGGCCCGCCAGGATGTTGATCGGCAGCGCCAGCACCGTGACCACCGTCAGCACGAACAGGCTGCGGTTGTTGTCCTCGTTGACGTTGGCGGCAATTTCTTCCTGCAGCAGCTTGATGCGCTCCTGCAGCGCCTGCATGTCGCGCAGCACCACCGAGAACTCCTCGGTCGAGCCGCGCAGCGCCTGCGCGTCGGGCTCGGCCATCCACGCGGGAGGCCCCTGCAGCAGGCGGAAGAGGGCGGCCGGCTCGGGCGCCAGCAGCCGCTGCAGCCGCACCAGCAGCCGGCGCAGCACGCCCAGCCGCGCGCGCTTGTGGTCGAGGCGGCCGGCGAGCAGTTCGTCCTCGATGCGGTCGATGCGCGAGGTGACGCCGCGCACGATCTTCACCAATACATCGGCCTGCGCGCGCAGCAGGTGCTCGAGCAGCTCGGTGCTCGAGCGCGGCGCGTCGCCCGCCTTCACGGCCGTGCGCAGCGTGTCGACCGAGCGCAGCGGCTTGGTGCGCGCGGTGACCACGAGGCGCGGGCCCACGCTGATCCACAGCGTGGAGATGTCCGAAGGCTCGAAGCTGAACTCGAAGTGCACGTCGTTGATGACGGCGATCAGCGAGTCGTCGTCGCGCTCGATGCGCGTGGAAGGCAGGCCTTCGTGCAGCGTCTCGTAGAAGGTGTCGGACAGGTTCGCGTGCCGCAACAGCCAGCGCTCCGCATGCGCGTGGCTCAGGTTGAAGTGGAGCCAGACGTACGCGGGGTTTTCCTCGGTGCATTCACGGTCGCGCTCTTCGGCCAGCCATGCGGCGGCCTGCGCCGAGTCGATGGCCCGCGCGGGCTCTGGCGCCGAGGCGTCGAAGAGATAGCCGGAGATCAGCCCGGCTTCGTCGCCGCCATAGGACTGGGCGGCGAGGTCATGGAGTGCCGACAAGATGCGTGGTCAGAAAATGCGGGTGAACAGCCAGTAGAGCGACCCCGACAGCAGCATCGCCACCGGCAGCGTGAGCACCCAGGCCAGTGCGAGGTTGCGCAGCGTGGACATCTGCAGGCCCGAGCCGCTCGCCGTCATGGTGCCGGCCACGCCGGAGGACAGCACGTGCGTGGTCGACACAGGCAGCCCGTACATGTCGGCCGCACCGATGGTGATCATCGCCACCACCTCGGCCGAGGCGCCTTGCGCGTAGCTCAGGTGCGTCTTGCCGATCTTCTCGCCCACCGTGACGACGATGCGCTTCCAGCCGATCATCGTGCCCAGCCCCAATGCGATGGCGACCGCAACCTTGACCCACAGCGGGATGAAGCGCGTCGCATCGTCGAGTTCCTGGCGGAACGCGCCCACGCGCAGCTTCGTCTCGCCGTCGAACTTGGCGGCGCCGCTCTTGTCGAGGTGGCGGATGGCTTCGGAGGCCAGGTACATGTCGTTGCGCACGTTGGCGACGGCCTCGGCGGGCACCGCTGCGAGCGAGCCGTGCCTGCGCACCTGCTCGCCGATGCTGCCCGCGGTCGCGGCCAGCGCGGGCACGACGGCAGGACTGAATTCGCGCGTGCGCACGTAAGTGGAAAGCGTCTCGCGCGCAGCGGCGGGTTGCGGCGCCGCCTGCTGGGCGGGCAGCGAACCGGGCACGCTGCGGCTCAGCGCGTTCTGCGCCATCTCGGCCACGGCCACGAACTTCACGGTCTCGTTGGCGGGCATCGCGCGGTTCAGCGCATAGGCCATCGGCACCGTGCCCACGAGGATCAGCATGATCAGTCCCATGCCCTTCTGGCCGTCGTTGGAGCCGTGCGCGAACGACACGCCCGTGCAGGTCAGGATCAGCAGGCCGCGGATCCACCACGGCGGCGGCTCGCTGCCCTTGGGCTCTTCATACAGTGCGCGGTTCTTCACGAAGGCGCGCAGCGCCAGCAGCAGAAGGGCGGCGCAGCCGAAGCCGACCATCGGCGACAGCAGCAGCGAGTAGCCCACCTTGGTGGCCTGCGCCCAGTCGACACCGCTGGTGCCGTCGCGGCCATGCATCAGCGCATTGGCCACGCCCACGCCGATGATCGAGCCGATCAGCGTGTGCGACGAAGAAGCCGGCAGCCCCAGCCACCACGTGCCCAGGTTCCAGATGATGGCGGCGATCAGCAGCGCGAACACCATTGCGAAGCCCGCGCCCGAGCCCACCTGCAGGATCAGTTCCACCGGCAGCAGCGCGATGATGCCGAAGGCCACCGCACCGCTGGACACCAGCACGCCCAGGAAGTTGAAGAAGCCCGACCACACCACCGCGAAGTTGGGCGGCAGCGAGTGCGTGTAGATCACTGTGGCCACCGCGTTGGCCGTGTCGTGGAAGCCGTTGACGAACTCGAAGCCCAGTGCAATCAGCAAGGCCACGCCCAGCAGGATGTAGGGCACCCAGGTGGTGACCGGCGCACCCGAGGCCGTGACGTCGCCGACCAGGCTCCAGGCCGTGAAGAGCAGGCCGGCGGCCAGCAGGCCCACGAAGGTGATCAGCGTGAGCGGGCCGGGCTTGGCGTCGAGCTTGGGCCGGTGCGCGGCGGACGCCGGCGGCAACTCGGCATGCGGGGCTGCGAGCGTGTTCATGGACGATTCTGGGGTGTTGGAATGGCTCCAGATGGTGTTCGCGCCGTGTGACAACGGCGTGTCAGTCGGCCTCGAACCGTCACGCAGCCGTCATATGGGGCGAGCAGCATGCTTTTTCCGACCCTTTCACTTTCTTCTTGCCCACCATGCTGACGAGCGCACTTCCCGACCACGAAGACCTGATGCAACGCATCGCCCGCGACCTGATCGACAGCTACGACGAAGAGCTCGAACTGGAGATCGAGGACCGCAACATCGACGGCCTCGATCCGTCAGCCACCGCGTCCGCCGACAAAGCCGCCCGCCAGGCCTACTTCAAGGAGCTGTTCCGCCTGCAGGGCGAACTGGTCAAGCTGCAGGACTGGGTGCAGCACAGCAAGCAGAAAGTCGTCATCCTGTTCGAAGGCCGCGATGCGGCGGGCAAGGGCGGCGTCATCAAGCGCATCACGCAGCGCCTGAATCCGCGCGTGGCCCGTGTCGCCGCATTGCCCGCGCCCAACGACCGCGAACGCACGCAGTGGTACTTCCAGCGCTACGCCGCGCACCTGCCTGCCGCGGGCGAGATGGTGCTGTTCGACCGCAGCTGGTACAACCGCGCCGGCGTCGAGCGCGTGATGGGCTTCTGCACGGACGACGAGTACGAGGAGTTCTTCCGCACCGTGCCCGAGTTCGAGAAGATGCTGGTGCGCTCGGGCATCAAGCTCATCAAGTACTGGTTCTCCATCACCGACGACGAGCAGCACATGCGCTTTCTCGGCCGCATCCACGATCCGCTCAAGCAGTGGAAGCTGAGCCCGATGGACCTCGAAAGCCGCCGCCGCTGGGAGGAATACACCAAGGCGAAGGAAATCATGCTCGAGCGCACCCACATCCCCGAGGCGCCGTGGTGGGTGGTGCAGGCGGTCGACAAGAAGAAGGCGCGGCTGAACTGCATCAGCCACCTGCTGGGCCAGCTGCCCTACAACGAGGTGCCGCATCCGCCGGTGGAGCTGCCGGAGCGCGTGCGCCATGCGGACTACCTGCGCCAGCCCGTGCCGGCCAACATGATCGTGCCGGAGATCTACTGAGGCTCCGGATGGCGGGAGGGCCGCCGTTTGGCCGCCCGGCGCTTTGCCTTCACACTGCGCGCCATGGCCCGTCGTTCCACCGCTTCCGTCTTCGCCCGTGCCTACGAGCGCAACCTCAAGGCACTCACCAAGATCACGCTGAGCAACAGCAAGCGCGTGGCGGGGCAGGTGCAGCGCGCCACCGCCAAGCGGCTCAAGCCGCCGCCGGGCCGTGGCGACTGGCTCAGCGGCATGGCGATGGGGCCGGGCGGCGCGCGCGGCTATCACCTGTTCCGTCCGGCCGACCTGCAACTGCAGCCCGGTGAGAAACTGCCGCTCATGGTCATGCTGCACGGCTGTGGCCAGACCGGGCGCGACTTTGCCGCGAGCACGCGCATGAACGCGCTGGCCGTGCGCCAGCGCTTCCTGGTGCTCTACCCCGAGCAGGACCGCATCGCCCATCCGCAGGGCTGCTGGAACTGGTACGAGCGCCGCTCCGGCAAGGCCGACGCCGAAGCCGCGACGCTGATGGCCGCCATCGACCAGGCCTGCATGCTGTATCCCGTGGACCGCGACCGCGTGGCGCTTGCCGGTCTCTCGGCCGGCGCGAGCATGGCGGCCCTGCTTGCGACGCGCTATCCGAACCGCTTCCGCGCCGTCGTCATGCATTCGGGTGTGGCGCCCGGCGCAGCGAAGTCGTCGGCCACCGCCCTCGGCGCCATGCGCGGACAGAACGTGCCGCCGATGCCCGCCACGGCGGTCGGCAAGGCGATGGGCGCCGCGGCTGTCTTCACCACCTTGCCGCCGATGCTGGTGCTGCACGGCGATGCCGACGCAGTGGTCGCGCCGAGCAATGCCGTCAGCAGCGCCGCGGTGTGGGCCACGGCCGTGGGCGCGCGGCCCGGACTGCCGCGCGACATGCAGCGCGGTAAGCGCCGCGCGATGCGCGTGACCGACTTCAGGCGCAAGGGCCGCGCGCTCGTCACGCTGTGCGAGATCGCGGGGCTGGGCCATTCGTGGAGCGGTGGCGCGCCGAAGCTGCTGTTCAGCGACCCCGAGGGGCCCGATGCCACGCGCATGGCCTGGGCCTTCGCGGCGGCGCAGTTCAAGGCCGCAGTGCCGTAGTGAAGGCCTGAAGAAAGGAAGGCGCTACGCCGTGGCGCCTTCGCGCGCGGCGGCCCGCCACGCACCGGGCGCAATGCCCTTCTCGCGCTTGAAGGCCTTGCTGAACGCGGCCTCCGATTCGTAGCCCACCGCGCTTGCGATCGCACCCACCGCGGCATCGCCCTGGCCGAGCATGTTGCCGGCCTTGAACATGCGCCATTGCGTGAGGTACTCCAGCGGCGACTGCCCCACGCGCTCGCGAAAGCGCTGCGCGAAGGCGGAGCGCGACAGGCTCGCAGCGCCGGCCAGCGCCTCCACCGTCCAGCCGCGTGCGATGTCCTTGTGCATCGCGCGCAGGGCCGGGCCGATGCGCGCGTCGGCCAGCGCGGCCAGCCAGCCCGTCTGCGATTCGCCATTGGCCGCGACGTGCGCGCGCACCGCCTGCACGAACACGATGTCGGCCAGCCGGCTCACGAGCAGGCTGGAGCCGAGACCCGGCTCGCCTGTTTCCATCGCCAGCAGCTGCAGCGTGCCCTGCAGCGCCAGGGCGCGTGCCTGCTCCATCTTCACGTGCAGCAGCACCGGCAACAGCGCCAGCAGCGGCTGCGCTGCGCGCTGGTCGAAATGAAACCAGCCGCAGATCACCGAAGCGGCGGTGCCCGTGCCGCCCAGTTCCACCAGCCCGCCGATACGGTCGCGCACGACGGAGGTGCAGCTCACCGTGGGCGTGTTCGGATGGTCGCGCAGGATGTAGGGCGTGCCGTGCGCCAGCACATAGCAGTCGCCCGCCGCCAGCGCCACCGGCTGCGCCACGCCCTCGACCTCGAGCAGGCAGCCGCCGCGCACCACGAGCCCGAAGCGCGCGCTCTCGCCGCCGGCCAGGCTCAGGCCCCACGGCGCACCGGCCTCGAGGCGGGCATACAAGGCGCTTCGCACGCGCATCGCGGCAAAGACATCGTCGAGCGGGTCCATGGGCGGCTCCTGTGGTGTTGGACGAATGGACAAGAAGGGCGGATTTTCAGGCATTCACTGTCCAACTGTCGAGGCCGAAACTGCGGCTTCACTCTTGCAGAACACCGGAGCAGACCATGAATGAAAGCAATGAATCCGCCGAAGAACTCGCCGAGCGCTACGTCGCCGCCTGGAACGAGCCCGACGCCACCGTACGCCGCACTGCAATCGCCGGCCTCTGGGTGCCCGAGGGCGAGCACTACGTGCGCACGCAGCAGGCCAAAGGCTACGAGGCGCTGCACCAGCGCGTCACCGGCTCGCACGAGAAGAACGTGCGCGATGCGGGCTTTCGCTTCGTCCGCGCGGGCGATGCCCAGTTCCTGCGCGACGCGGTGATGTTCCATTGGCACATGGTCCCGACTGCCGGTGGTCCCGTGGCAGCGCTGGGGCTGGAGTTCCTGGTGCTGGCCGGGGACGGCCGCATCGCCGTCGACTACCAATTCATCCTGCCGACGCCTTCCGTCTGAGCGGCCGGCGCATCGGCCATGACCTCGCAGGTCATTGTCGTCGCGCCCCTTTCTCCCAACACTGGTTACCACCATGACTCAGTCGAACATCGCTGCCTCGGCAGCATCGCTTTCTCCATCGGGCGGCCAGCAGAGCGCAGGCGCGACCGGGCCCGGCCGGCTCGGCCTGTGGGTCATGCTCAGCGGCACCTTCCTGGTGGTGCTGGACTTCTTCATCGTCAACGTCGCGCTGCCGTCGATGCAGCGCGAACTGCTGGCAAGCGCCGGCACCTTGCAACTGGTGGTGGCGGGCTACGGACTGGCCACCGCGGCGGGACTGATCACCGGCGGACGGCTCGGCGACCTGTTCGGCCGGCGCCGCATGTTCATGCTGGGCCTGTTGCTGTTCACGCTGGCCTCCGCGGCCTGCGGCTTCGCGCCGAATGCCGAGCTGCTGGTGTCCGCGCGCGTGCTGCAGGGCCTGGCCGGCGCGCTGCTGCAGCCGCAGGTGCTGGCGATGATCGGCCTGGCCTACACCGGCGAAGGCCGGGCGCGCGCCTTCGCGGCCTACGGGCTCACGCTGGGGCTCGGTGCCACGCTCGGGCAACTGGTCGGCGGCCTGCTGATCCACGCCGATCCGGCGGGGCTGGGCTGGCGCAGCTGTTTCCTCATCAACGTGCCCATCGGGTTGCTGGCATTGGTGCTCGCGCCGCGCGTCATTCCGCCGCTGGCGAACCACGGCAACAGCAGGCTCGACCTCGCCGGCATGCTGCTGGCGGCCGCGGGCTCGGTGGCCGTGGTGCTGCCGCTGGTGGAAGGCCGCGAGCAGGGCTGGCCGCTGTGGAGCTGGCTGTGCCTTGCGGCTGCGCTGCCGTTGCTCGCCGCATTCGCTTTTCAGCAGCGCCGGCTCGCCGTGCGCGGCGGTGCGCCGCTGGTGGCGCCGGCGCTGCTGGCCAACGGCCGCTTCGTCACCGGCCTGCTCACCACGCTGGCCTTCTACGTGGGCAACGCCTCGCTGTACTTCGTGCTGGCGCTGTACCTGCAGCAGGGCCTGGCGCTGGGCCCGTTGACGTCGGGCATGGTCTTCACTTCGCTCGCGGTCGGTTTCTTCGCGACGTCGATGGCCGGTGCGCGCCTCGCACGGCGTTTCGGCGGCAAGCCGCCCATCGCGCTCGGCGCCCTCGTGCTGGCGGCGGGGCATGCGCTGCAGTTCGTCAACGTGGCGGGATGGGCGGGCCATTCGCACGTGGTCGCCTGGATGGTCCCGCTGCTGCTGGTGCAGGGCGCGGGCCTCGGCATGGTGATGGCGCCGCTGGTGTCCACCGTGCTGGCCGGCCTGCCGCCGCAGCATGCGGGCGTGGCCTCGGGCGTGCTGTCGATGGTGCAGCAGGCGAGCAACGCTCTGGGGGTGGCGTTGATCGGGATCCTGTTCTATGGGAGGCTGGGAGATGCGGCGGACACCGCTGCGTATTCGGGCGCATTCGGGGTGGCGCTGGTGTACCTGATGGTGTCGGCTCTTCTCGTCGCGATGTTCCACTGGCGAGGCACCCGGCCCTCGGCGCCCCGGTTGTGACGTCTTGCCCAATCTGGGTATTTGCATGCCCAGATTGGGTTTCTTCCCTGGAGCCGTGCCACACTCGCCGCCCGACGACTGGTGTGCCATGGAATCCGATCTGACCTCACTCACCCAAGCCTTGCGCGACTTCGCCCAGGCCCGCAACTGGGAGCAGTTCCACTCCCCCAAGAACCTCGCGTCGGCGCTCTCGGTCGAAGCCGCCGAGCTGCTCGAACATTTCCAGTGGCTCACCGAAGCGCAGAGCCGCTCGCTGCCGGCCGACAAGCGCGCCGAGATCGGCACGGAGATCGCCGACGTCTTCCTCTACCTGCTCCAGCTCGCCGACAAGCTCGGCATCGATCTGATGGAAGCGGCAAGAAGCAAGATGCTGGTCAACGCCCGGAAGTACCCGGCACCGCCGCCGTCCGCCTGAGTACCTCCGTGTACGCCACCCGGCGTATTTCCCCGTCCTGGTGCATTCCGCAAACTCCCTCCCACGCCAGCACAGCGCTGGCGCCAAGGTCAACCAACCCCGGAGCAGGAGTCCACATGCAACGTCGTTTCACACTCAAGGCGCTCACCGCCGCCGTCGCGCTGGCCAGCATTTCTGCTGCGCCCGCATTTGCCGCCGACACCATCAAGGTCGGCGTGCTGCACTCGCTGTCGGGCACGATGGCTATCTCGGAAACCGTGTTGAAGGACACCGTTCTGATGGCCATCGACGACATCAACAAGAAGGGCGGCGTGCTGGGCAAGCAGCTCGAGCCCGTGGTGGTCGATCCGGCTTCCAACTGGCCCCTGTTCGCCGAGAAGACCAAGCAGCTGCTCGGCCAGGACAAGGTCTCGGTGATCTTCGGCTGCTGGACCTCGGTGTCGCGCAAATCGGTGCTGCCAGTGGTCGAGGAAATGAACGGCCTGCTGTTCTACCCCGTGCAGTACGAGGGTGAAGAACTCTCGAAGAACGTGTTCTACACGGGCGCCGCGCCCAACCAGCAAGCCATTCCGGCCGTCGACTACTTGATGAGCAAGGAAGGCGGCGGCGCCAAGCGCTGGGTGCTGCTGGGCACCGACTACGTGTACCCCCGCACCACCAACAAGATCTTGCGCGCCTACCTGAAGAGCAAGGGCGTGAAGGACACCGACATCGACGAGAAGTACACGCCGTTCGGCCACAGCGACTACCAGACCATCGTTGCCGACATCAAGAAGTTCTCGGCCGGCGGCAAGACGGCGGTGGTCTCGACCATCAATGGCGACTCCAACGTGCCCTTCTACAAGGAACTGGGCAACGCCGGCCTGAAGGCCAAGGACGTGCCGGTCGTCGCCTTCTCGGTGGGTGAAGAAGAACTGCGCGGCGTGGACACCAAGCCGCTGGTGGGCCACCTGGCCGCATGGAACTACTTCATGTCGATCAAGAACCCGACCAACACGGCTTTCATCAAGCAGTGGAGCGAGTACGCCAAGGCCAAGAACATCGCCGGCCACAAGGACAAGCCGCTCACCAACGACCCGATGGAAGCCACCTGGATCGGCATCCACATGTGGAAGCAGGCGGTCGAGAAGGCCAAGTCGACCGACACCGACAAGGTGATCGCCGCCATGGCCGGCCAGACCTTCACGGCGCCCTCGGGCATCGTCTCGAAGATGGACGAGAAGAACCACCACCTGCACAAGAGCGTGTTCATCGGCGAGATCAAGGCCGATGGTCAGTTCAACGTGGTGTGGAAGACGCCGGGTCCGGTGAAGGCGAAGCCTTGGAGCCCGTACATCGAAGGCAACGACAAGAAGCCGGATCAGCCTGCTGGCAAGTCGATGTAACTGGGCTCGCCCCCAGGCTGCGCGCACTTCGTGTCGCTTCGCCTTCCCCCTACCGGGGGCAACACCTGAGGCCCGGCAAAGCCGGTTCCTCGGTGTTCCCGAATGAGAGAACCGCTGTGCATTCATTACTGCGCTCAATTTCCTTCTGTGCGACGGCGCTGCTGCTGCTGGCGGCGGCGCCTGTTCACGCGCTGACCGCCGACGAAGCAAAGGCCATCGCCTCCGGCGAATCCGAAGCCCGCATCGCCGCGCTCAACAAGGCCGTGCTCACGGCCGACGAGAAGACCGCCGCCTTCATCCAGGCGATGTCCGACGACGCAGTCAAGTACACCGAAGACAAGGTCTTCCTGATGAAGGACGACAAGGGCTTCGACCCCGTCACCGGCGCCGAGCTGAAAGTGCCCGACACCGCCGAAGACGTCGTCAACAACAACCTCATGCGCGGCGCGCTCGATGCCGCGCAGGCCGCGCTCAAGCTCACGAGCAAGGACGACGCGGTGCGCGCCGAAGCCGCACAGGCCCTGTTCAAGGAGCCCGACGAATCGCGCATCCCGATGGTCGAGAAGGCGCTGGCCGCCGAGACCAACCCGAAGATCAAGGCGCAACTCGAACTGGTGCGCGCCGCCAGCATGCTCACCAGCGCCGACAAGGCCAAGCGCCTCGTGGCCGCGAAGGAACTGGGCAACAACCGCAACCCCGACACCAAGCTGCTGCTCAACCAGCGCCTGACCGACGAAACCGAAGCGGACGTCAAGGCCGCCATCGTCGCGTCCATCGCCAGCATCGACGGCTCGCTGGTCTGGGGCGACCGCATCAACGCCGTGTTCAGCGGCATCAGCCTGGGCTCGGTGCTGCTGCTCGCCGCGCTGGGCCTCGCCATCACCTACGGGCTGATGGGCGTCATCAACATGGCGCACGGCGAGCTGATGATGATCGGCGCCTACGCCACCTACGTGATGCAGGGCATCTTCCAGAAGTACCTGCCCGAGTCGATGTTCGGGCTGTACCTCGTCGCTGCGATCCCGGTGTCGTTCCTCGCATCGGCGCTGGTCGGCGCGGTGCTCGAACGCGGCGTGATCCGCTTCCTCTACGGCCGCCCGCTCGAGACGCTGCTCGCTACCTGGGGCATCAGCCTGATGCTGCAGCAGCTCGTGCGCACGCTGTTCGGCGCGCAGAACGTCGGCGTGGAAAACCCCGGCTGGATGAGCGGCGGCTTTTCGATGCTGAGCAACGTGACGCTGCCGTGGAACCGCATCTGCATCATTATTTTTGCGGCGCTGGTATTGATCGCGATGGGCTGGCTCATCGGCAAGACGCGGCTGGGCCTGTTCGTGCGCGGCGTCACGCAGAACCGTCCGATCGCCTCGTGCATGGGCGTGAACACGGCACGCATCGACACCTACGCTTTCGCGCTCGGCTCCGGCATCGCGGGCCTCGCGGGCTGTGCGCTGAGCCAGATCGGCAACGTCGGCCCTGATCTCGGCCAGAGCTACATCGTCGACAGCTTCATGGTGGTCGTGATGGGCGGCGTCGGCCAGCTCGCAGGCACCGTGTACGCGGCGCTGGGGCTGGGCATTCTCAACAAGTTCATCGAAGGCTGGGCTGGCGCGGTGCTCGCGAAGATCGCGGTGCTTGTCTTCATCATCATCTTCATCCAGAAGCGGCCCCAGGGCATCTTCGCGATGAAGGGCCGGAGCGCGGAAGCATGAGCAAGGTCACGTTGCCAACCAAGGGTCCGCTGCTGAGCGGAAAGGGCTGGACGGCCTTCTTCGTCGCGCTGATCGTCGTGTGCGCGGTCGCGCCGGTGCTCAACATGTGGGTGCCCGCGGACAGCCCGCTGCACATGAGCGACTACGCCGTGGCGCTGGTCGGCAAGATCATGTGCTACGCCATCTGCGCGCTGGCCATGGACCTGATCTGGGGCTACACCGGCATCCTCTCGCTGGGCCATGGCCTGTTCTTCGCGCTCGGCGGCTACATGATGGGCATGTACCTCATGCGCCAGATCGGCCGCGACGGCAACTACAAGAGCGACCTGCCCGACTTCATGGTGTTCCTCGACTGGAAGGAGCTGCCCTGGCACTGGACCTTCAGCGGCAGCTTCCCGCTGACGCTGCTGCTCATCGTCGCGGTGCCCGGCCTCATCTCCTTCGTGTTCGGCTTCTTCGCCTTCCGCTCGCGCATCAAGGGCGTGTACTTCTCGATCATCACGCAGGCCATGACCTTCGCGGCGATGCTGCTGTTCTTCCGCAACGAGACGGGCTTCGGCGGCAACAACGGCTTTACCGATTTCAAGCGCATCCTGAACATCCCGATCGCCACGCAGGAAATGCGCATGACGCTGTTCGCGCTCACCGGCCTCACGCTGCTGGGCTTCTTCCTGTTCGCGAAGTGGCTCATCGGCAGCAAGTTCGGCCGCGTGCTGCAGGCCATTCGCGACGCCGAGACGCGCGTGATGTTCTCGGGCTACAACCCGCTGCCGTACAAGCTCACGATCTGGGTCATCTCCGCCATCATGTGCGGCGTGGCCGGCGCGCTGTACGTGCCGCAGGTCGGCATCATCAACCCCGGCGAGATGAGCGCGGCCAACTCCATCGAGATCGCGATCTGGGCCGCGGTGGGCGGGCGCGCGACGTTGATCGGGCCGATCATCGGCGCCTTCATCGTCAACGGCGCGAAGAGCTGGCTCACGGTGGCGTACCCCGAGTACTGGCTGTACTTCCTGGGCGCCTTGTTCATTGCTGTCACGCTGTTCCTTCCGAACGGCATCGTGGGGCTGGTGCGCAAGTGGTTGTCGAGGGAGAAGAAGCAGGCGCAGCCAGAACACGTGCAGGATGCACGCCGCGCCGTTGCGGCAGAGCAGGGCGTCGAGCCCGATGCTCTTGCATCGTTGCCCGTCGATGCGAAGGGAGCACGCGCATGAGCCGCCGGGCCGCTCCCCAGGCGAATACCGCAGCGCGAAGCGCGGAGGTTTCTCAATGACTCCCGACCTGATGGAAGCCGGCGCCGAGCGCGCCGCACGGGCCCATGGCCTGCCGTACGACAGCGGCAGCACCGAATCGGGTGGCCGCGCCGCCGACTTCGGCCGCCACGTCACGCCGGGCGAGGTCGACGTCACGCACGGCCGTATCCTCTACCTCGAAGACGTGAGCGTGAGCTTCGACGGCTTCAAGGCCATCAACAAGCTGTCGCTCGACATTGCGCCCGGCGAACTGCGCTGCATCATCGGCCCCAACGGTGCGGGCAAGACCACGATGATGGACATCATCACCGGCAAGACGCGGCCCGACTCGGGCACCGTGTTCTTCGGCAGCACCATCGACCTGCTGCGCCACCGCGAAGCCGACATCGCGCAGCTGGGCATCGGCCGCAAGTTCCAAAAGCCCACCGTGTTCGAGCACCTGACCGTGTTCGAGAACCTCGAGCTCGCGCTGAAGACCGACAAGGGCGTGCGCGCGTCGATGCTGTTCAGGCTCGACTCGGCGCAGAGCGACCGGCTGGCCGAAGTGCTGCAGACCATCCACCTTGCCGACAGCGTGTCGCGCCTGGCCGGGAACCTGAGCCACGGCCAGAAGCAGTGGCTCGAAATCGGCATGCTGCTGATGCAGGACCCGAAGCTGCTGTTGCTCGACGAGCCCGTGGCCGGCATGACCGACGAGGAAACGGCGCGCACGGCGGAGTTGTTCCTCACGCTCAAGGGCAAGCATTCGCTGATGGTGGTGGAGCACGACATGAGCTTCATCCGCACGATCTCCGAAATCGTCACCGTGCTGTGCGACGGCTCCGTGCTTGCGCAGGGCACGCTGGACGAAGTGCAGGCCGACGAGCGCGTGATCGAGGTCTATCTCGGCCGCTGAGGAACCGAACCCATGCTCACAGTCAAGAACATCCACCAGTACTACGGCGGCTCCCACATCCTGCGCGACGTGAGCTTCGAGGCCACGCTGGGCAAGGTCACCGTGCTGCTCGGCCGCAACGGCGTAGGCAAGACCACGCTGCTCAAGTCGCTGATGGGCCTCGTCCCCATCAAGAGCGGCAGCATCGAACTCGAAGGCAAGCCGATCCAAAAGGCCACGCCCTACGACAGGGCCAGGGCCGGCATCGGCTTCGTCCCTCAAGGCCGCGAAATCTTCGCCAGGCTCACGGTGGAAGAAAACCTGCGCATGGGCCTCGCCTACAAGAGCGGCAGCACGCCCATCCCGCAGGAACTGTTCGAGCTGTTCCCCGTCCTCAAGCAGATGATCAACAGACGAGGCGGCGACCTCTCCGGCGGCCAGCAGCAGCAGCTCGCCATCGCGCGCGCGCTGGCCCCCAAGCCCAGGCTCCTGATCCTCGACGAGCCCACCGAAGGCATCCAGCCGAGCATCATCAAGGACATCGGCCGCGTCATCCGCATGCTGGCCGACCGCGGCGACATGGCCATCGTGCTGTGCGAGCAGTACTACGACTTCGCCCAGGAATTGGCCGACGACTACCTCGTGATGGAGCGCGGCGAAGTCATCGCGCGCGGCCTCGGCAAGGACATGGAGGCGCAGGGCGTGCGCCAGCTCGTGGCGATCTGAACACGCCACGCGTCGTCCTTCAGACGATGCGCACGGAGAGGTTCGGCAGGCCGTCGATGTGGATCTCGACTAGGTCACCGCGCACCACCGGACTCACGTTCTCGGGCTTGCCCGACTAGATGATGTCGCCGGGCATCAGCTCGAAAGCCTGCGACAGGCGGCTGATCTGCTCGGCCACCGATTTGCATGGCCATCGACTACACGGTGGGCGGCGGGGCCAACCGGGCGGAGCGGCAGGAACTGATCATTTGCAACTGGGATCGGGAGGCCGAGCCGGCGGGGTTGCTCTGAGTCCGGCAGTTCGTCAGGCGGAGAAAAGCGGCACGGGGCGTGACAAATTGCCGCTCTGCCCACGGGCGCTGGCTGCGCTCGGCGATGAAACGTCTCGCGCCCCGCGTACAAATCTTCATCCGCGCCGGAGATAGCCTGGGACGCAATCACCGTAGTCTTTTGGTTGACTGGTGCCTATGCCCGAGTCGATAAGATGCCGCGGGATCGCCCGTTCGGGCGGTCGAATAGGGAGAGAACTCATGTCAACGAACACGAATTCCGTAGCACAGGCGCCGTGCTCGGAGCCCAGATCACACGGGCGCGTCGAAGCAAACCCCATCGTTAGTTGACTTGGCATGTTCTGCGCACCGCACGCCAACGGGCGATAAATAATTCTTCAGGAGGCCGCATGACAGTTCAAATTGATACAGACGGAATGATCATTCACGCCAGAGTCCGCAATGCTCGCAGCCCTGCCATCGAACGCGGCAGACGCGCCAGCACGATCGCAGGCATCGTCGTGCACCAGACCGATGCGGATACTTCGGCATCCTCATTGAACAGCTACACACGCCCAAAGGCCAATGGCGCGCACTTTCTCATCGACACCGATGGGACCATTTACCAGACAGCGGCGATCTACCAGCGTACGAACCATGTCGGGCCGTTGAAGGCGAGATGCCTGATCACTGGGAAGTGCTCTCCGCGAGATTACCCTGCGGGAGTGAACGCGGTGGACCCAATGCATCGCGTCGAGATGCGCAGGGCAACTGGCGACCGGTACCCAAGCAACATGGAAGCCATTGGTATTGAGATGGTGGGCAGAGCCAGGCTGCCAGCAGGTTTCCAACCGCCAAGAAACAACAAACTCTCCGCGGACGAGTTGAGAGGAAGGTACGGCGTATACGACACACCGAACGCCGCCCAGAACCAAGCGCTCTCGTGGCTTGTCAGGGCGCTTGAGGACTCCATGCAGATCGCACCGAGTGAGGTCTTTCGACATCCAGAGGCCAGCAGAAAAAATACGACAGAGGCGCAAGGTGCAAATTGGAACCTGCCCATCCCGACGCCATGAGAAAGGTCAACATTTTTGCGGTAACGCTGGTTACCGTCGCTATGGCCTTGTCGGCTCACGCGGCAGATAAACGCTATCCGGCAACCTTTGTAAAGTCGATCAAGATCGACGAGCCGTCGGGGAAAACAGCGTGGGAGAACAAGGATTTTCTAGACTGTCAAGATGTTGTTTTGACTGACGAAGATGTGCTTTACGCGCTACGTCATATGCGCAGGGTCTCAAAGAGGTCGTATCTCAGGCCGCAGGCGCAAGAAACTGGATGCGAGGGCAGCGCACTCATTACCTTCAAGAACGGAAAGACGCTCGCTATTGGCATTGAGCCTACGGGGAGAATCAGCACTGCGGAGTTGGGCGAGGAACTTGAGCCCACGACTGATCCTGGAAGCTATTACGACTGCGAGCCCTGCAATCATCGCAAGATGGCACGGCTCAAAGACGCTCTGAACCGGGCAGATGAGCGGCGACTCAAGCGGCTAGAGGCAGAAGGTCAGATTCCACCAGATCAGGCAGAACCACGGCTCAAAGCGCTGCGAGAAAGCCGCGAGCCCAAACCATCCAAGAACTGAGGTCCACACTGCCTGATATCCGGGTACGGGATCAGACACCAGGTTGGGAGAGCCCTGTGCTGGAACACTCTGGCTGTCCTTCTGGACCATCGGTGCGCTGAGAAGGTCTGAATGAACCTGCTGCGCCTCCCGATCTTGCATCTGCGGTTCTCACCGTACGCGAGTACGGTTCCGGTTCTCGATGCAAGCTCGGGGCGCTCGCGACGGTTCCTTCACACCGTCTGAGCACCCGGCGGGGCCCTGTGAGTACCGGGCCTTCGGCATCTCCGTATCGGTGCAAATTCAGGGTTTACCCTAAAATTCGGCTTCTGCCCGTCGCCGCCGGGCACCTCCAGGAGCCTGGCCTTGAACGCCTCCCCACCCGCGCTGGACAGCGCGGACACCGACATTTCCGCTTCTTCCTCTTCGCCTGCGCCGCGCGTCAACTTCCTGCGGGCCGTGCTCGCGCTCGGCGTCGGCGGCTTCGCCATCGGCACCGGCGAGTTCGTCATCATGGGCCTGCTGCCCGAAGTGGCGAAGGACATCGACGTGAGCATCCCGCAGGCCGGCCACGTCATCAGCGCCTATGCGCTCGGCGTGGTCATCGGCGCCCCCGTGCTCGCGGTGCTCGCCGCCGGCTGGCGCCGCCGCGCGCTGCTGATCGCGCTCATGGCCGTGTTCGCGGCCGGCAATTTCGCCAGCGCCGCGGCCCCCAACTACCTGCTGCTGAACCTGCTGCGCTTTGCCACCGGCCTGCCGCACGGCACCTACTTCGGCGTGGCCGCGCTCGTGGCCGCCACGCTCGCGCCGCCGGGGCGCCGCGCGCGGGCCGTGGGGCTCGTCATGCTGGGGCTCACTGGCGCCACGCTGGTCGGCGTGCCCATCGCGGCGTGGCTGGGCCAGTACTTCGGCTGGCGCGCGGCCTTCGTGTTCGTCGGCCTCATCGCGCTGGTGGCCATCGCGCTGCTTCGCCGCGACATCCCCGACCTTGCGCCGCCCGCGGGCGCCAGCCCCTGGCGCGAGCTCGGCGCGCTCAGGCGCAAGCAGGTGTGGTTCACGCTCGGCATCGCCGCCATCGGCTTCGGCGGCATGTTTGCGGTGTTCAGCTACATCAAGCCCACGCTGATCGAGGTGGCCGGCATGTCCATCGGCGGCGTGCCCTTCGTGCTTGCGCTGTTCGGCCTCGGCATGGTGGTGGGCAACCTCGTGGGCGCGCGGCTGGCCGACAGATCGGTGATGCGCACCATCGGCGGCGTGATGGTCTATGCGGCGCTGGTGCTCGCCGTGTTCACCTTCGCGGCGCACAACGTGGTGGCGGCATCGATCAACGTGTTCCTCATCGGCACCACGGTGGCCATCGGCCCGGCGCTGCAGATCCGTCTGATGGACGTGGCCGGCGATGCGCAGACCCTTGCCGCCGCGCTCAACCACTCGGCCTTCAACATGGCCAACGCGCTCGGCGCATGGCTCGGCGGCGTGGCCATTGCGGCGGGCCTGGGCTGGACTTCGACCGGCTGGGTCGGCGCGCTGCTGGCGCTCGCCGGCATGGGCATCTTCGGCTGGGCGGTTGCGAGCGCGCGCGCCGCTGCGCGCCGGCCGGAAACGGTCGCCTGCTGAGGAGCGGCCTTCGGCCGGCGTTTCAGGGGGCGCTGCGTTCGCGCAGCAGCGCCGCGAAGCGGGCCAGTTCCGCTGCGTTCAGGTCCGACACCGCCCAAAGCTGCATGCCGCCCCGCGCCCAGCGCTCCAGCTGGTAGCCCTGCCGCGTGGAAGGCACCGGCGCCTCTGCTTGCGCCTTCCGGCTCGGCCAGACAAACACATTGATCACATGCGGCCCCGAGCGGTACACCAGCGCCGCCACGGTGCGCCCGTCGAGATAGTCGAGCCGCCCGCCCGTCAACGGAAAGCCTTCGGCGGCCAGGTCGATCACCGGTGGCGAAAAGTCGAGCTTGCCCGCGAACCACGGCTTGACCGTGTGCTGGTCGGACGAGGCCACGTCGGCCAGGTGCGAGGCCATCAGCGAACGCACGTGGTTGGCGGTGACGGCTTCGGCGAGCGCATCCGAAGCGGAGGGCAGGGGCGTCACGAGCAACGCCAGCGCCACGCCCCAGGCCGTGGCGGCACCGGTGGCGAACCAGGCCAGCCCGTGCCACCAGGTGCGGCTTTCGCGCGCGCGCGACGAGGGGGCGGCTACGGTTTCGGCCCGCACCGCGCGCGTGATCCGTTCGGCGAGTCCGCCGGGCGGCGCATGCCGTGCGGCGTGGCGCCGGATCAGCATGCCCAGTTCGTCCTCAGACATTGACATGGCGTGTCTTTCCTCCTTCATCCCCGTGCCCGCCGGGGCGTTCGTCGCGCAGGCTCTCGCGCAGCAGCGCCCGCGCGCGCGACAGCCGCGACATCACCGTGCCCAGCGGCACGCCTGCGATGCGCGCGATGTCCTCGTAGCGCATTTCTTCCAGCTCGCGCAGCACCACGACCTCGCGGTACACCGGGGGCAGTGCGTCGATGGCGGCGTTGACGCGCTCGCCCTGCGTGCGCTGCTCCCACTGCCGCGCCGGATCGCCCGCGTCGGCAGGCGAGGGGAAGTCGGCAGCCTCGCTGTCGCGCAACTCGTCGAACTCCACCTGGTCGGCCAACTGCCGGTTCTGCCGCATCCAGTCGTAGCAGGCATTGCGCACGATGCCCAGCAGCCACGGCCGCGCGCTCTCGCCGCGCAGGCTTTCGAAGAAGCGGAACGCGCGCAGGTAGGCCTCCTGCACCGCGTCGTCGGCGAGCTGGTCGTCGCGCAGCAGCCAGCGCGCAAGGTTCCAGGCCGCATCGAGGTGCGGCAGTGCGGCGGCTTCGAACTGGCGTGTGCGATCGGTCGTCAACAGGCTCAAGGGGCTCCTTCTTCCTGCATGACGGGGCGGCCCGGCGCTTTATTCCATCTTTTTTCAACGACCTGCCTGGAATAAGCAGGGCACGTCATGCGTCATGCCCTGTACGGATTCTGCTTGTTCGCGCTCTCTTCATCAGGAGGTTTTCCACCATGATCGCCACGCCCGGTTTTGCACGCATCCTCGTCCTGCTCTCGGCCCTCGCGGCCTCGGCCGCACCCGCGCTCGCGGCCGGGCCCAAGGCCTACGTCGGCAACTTCAAGGACAGCACCGTCAGCGTGATCGACACAGGCACCGAGCGCGTCGTCGCGACCGTGCCCGTCGCGGCGGGGCCCGACGGCATCGTCATTGGGCCGGACGGGCGCAGCGTGTTCGTCAGCGGCTCCGGCGCCTCGGCCGTGAGCGAGATCGACGCGGCCACCGACCGCGTCGCGCGCAGCATCGACGTCGGCAAGGGCCCGCAGGGCCTGGCCATGACGGCGGACGGCAAGTGGCTGCTGGTGGCCGTCAACGGCGACGACCGCGTGGCTTTCGTCGACACCTCGGCCCACGGCGTGAGCGCCACGGTGCCGGTGCCCAAGCCGCACACCATCGCCATCCGGCCCGACGGGCGGCAGGCCTACGTGGCGTCGCAGGAGCCCGGCCACTTCGCGCTGGTCGTGATCGACATGGCGACCCGGGCCGTGGTCACGCAGATTCCACTCGACAAGCCGCCGCGCGACCTGGAGTTCGATGCCGACGGCAAGGCGCTGTATCTCACGCTGGCCGGCGTGGCCGCGGTGCAGGTGCTCGACCCCGCCACCAACCAGTGCGGCGCGCCGGTTCCCACGGGGGTGTCGCCGCACATCGCGCAGCACTTCGCCGCAATGGCGAGCGGCGTGGTGGTGGTGCAGGGGCCTGGCGAGGTGTTGCTGTTCGACCCCGCCACGCGTGCGTCGGTGCGCAGCATCGGCGTGGGCAAGCAGCCGCACTGGCTGGACCTGTCGGCGGACGGAAAGAAGCTGTGGGTGAGCAACGAGGGCTCGAACGATGTCAGCGTGGTTGACCTCGCGGGCGGCCCGATGCACACGGTGGCGGTGGGCAATGCGCCGCGCAAGATCGCCGTGCAGCGCACGGGCGCTTCGGAAGGCGCGCATGCAGGGGGTTCGGCGCACGTGGCCATCCGCAACTTCGCCTTCGAGCCCGCGCAGATCACCGTCAAGGTCGGCCAGACGCTGACCTGGCAGAACGACGACGGCGCGCCGCACGGCGTGGTCTTCAAGGACGGTTCGAGCGGCATCGACCTGCTGCTGCCCGGCAAGGCCTTCGCGCGCAGCTTCGACAAGCCGGGTGTGTACGAGTACGCCTGCTCTGTGCATCCGTACATGACGGCGCGCGTCACCGTGGTGGGGGCGCAGTCCCGGTCGTGACGGCACCGGTTGACAGCTGCGAGCGAAGCGAACGACAGTGCGGCGAATGATCTGTGTAGACATCGTCGCGTGCCTGGAATGAAGGTGGCGCAACTTTCTCGCCGTCGCCTGTTGCGCGGCGGGCTGGCGGCCGCGTCGCTGGCGCATCCCTTCCTGAGGCTGAATGCGCAGCAGGCCTCGCGCGAACTGTTCACGCTGGGCGTGGCCTCGGGCGTGCCGCGCCCCGATGGCTTCGTGCTCTGGACGCGGCTGGCGCCCGATCCGCTGCAGGGCGGCAGCATGGGCGATGCGCCCGTCGAAGTGCGATGGGAAGTCGCTGCCGACGAGGGCTTCGGGCGCGTCGTGGCGAAGGGCTCGGCCACTGCGGCAGCTGAGCTCGCCCACTCTGTGCATGTCGAGGTGCAGGGCCTGCTGCCGGGGCGCCCGTACTGGTATCGCTTCACCGCAGCCGGCGCGCGCAGCCCCATCGGCCGCACGCGCACCGCGCCTGCCGAAGGCGATGAGTCCGCGCAACCGCTGCGCTTCGCCTTCGCCTCCTGCCAGCAGTACGAGCAAGGCTTCTACGCGGCCTACCGCGACATGGCCGCGCAGCCGCTGGACTTCGTCGTGCATCTCGGCGACTACATCTACGAAAGCTCCTGGGGCTCGCGCCACGTGCGGCGCCACGAGGGCGGCATTCCGACCCAGCTGGCCGGGTTCCGCGACCGCTACGCGCTCTACAAGACCGATCCGCACCTGCAGGCCGCGCACGCCGCCTTTCCCTGGCTCGTGACCTGGGACGACCACGAGGTGGCCAACGACTACGCGAACGACGTATCGCCGCGCACCGTCGATCCCGCACAGTTCCTCGCGATCCGCGCGGCCGCCTACCAGGCCTGGTACGAGCACATGCCGGTGCCCGCCAGCATGCGCCCGCGCGGGCCCGATGCCACCATCTACGGCCGCCATCGCTTCGGCCGCATGCTCGACGTGCTGTTGACCGACGGACGCCAGTACCGCTCGCGCCACGCCTGCCTCGCGGGCCGCAGCGCGTCGCCGCTGGCCGACTGCCCCGACCGGCTCGCGCCCGAACGCAGCTTCTTCGGCGCGGCGCAGGAGGCCTGGCTCGCGCGCGAACTCGCGGCGCCGCCCGCGCGCTGGACCGTGCTCGCGCAGCCCACGCTGCTCGCCGAGGCCGATCGCAAGCGCGGCCCCGAGCACGGATACTGCATGGACGGATGTGACGGCTACGTCGCCGCCCGCGCGCGCCTGCTCGACGGGCTGGCCGCACACAAGGCGCGCGGCGGCAACGCGCTGGTCGCGAGCGGCGACGTGCATGCCTTCTGGGCCGCCGACCTGCGGCGCGAGGCGCAAGGGCAGGCGGTGGCGACCGAATTCGTCGGCGGCGCCATCACCTCCGAAGGGCCGAGCGCCGCCAACGTGGCGAACATGCTCGCGAAGAACGAGCACCTGCGCTACGGCCGCGGCGACAAGCGCGGCTACGCGCTCGTGACGCTCGATGCACGCGGCTGCGAAGTCGAGTTCCGCGCGGTGGAGGACGAGAAGAACGCCGAGTCGGCCGTGGCGCCCATGGCCCGCTTCTCGGTGGCCCGGGGCGCGCCCGGCGTGCATCTCGAAACCACCTGAATCTCCGCCGCCTGCAGGATCGCGCGCCCGTGCCTATGATGGCCGCCGCCATTCTTCATCCCTCTCTTTCCTCGGAGCGAGACCCCATGAGCATTCCCACCATCCGCCTCGGCCGCACCGGCCTCACCGTGTCGCGGCTCGCCCTCGGCACCATGACCTTCGGCCTGCAGACCGACGAGACGGTGTCGCACCAGATCCTCGACAAGGCGGCCGAAGGCGGCATCAACTTCCTCGACACTGCCGACGTGTACCCGCTCGGCGGCACGGTCGAGACCACCGGCCGCACCGAGGAAATCATCGGCCGCTGGCTGCAGAAGCAGGGGCCCGCGGGCCGCCGCCGCTTCGTCGTCGCCACCAAGGCGGTCGGCAAGGTCGGCCCGAACAGCTGGGACCAGGGCGCGTCGCGCAAGCACCTGCTGGACGCCATCGACGCTTCGCTCAAGCGGCTGCAGACCGACCACGTCGACCTGTACCAGCTGCACAGCGACGACCGCGAGACGCCGCTCGAAGAGAGCCTGGAGGCGCTCGACGTGATCGTGAAGTCGGGGCGGGCGCGCTACATCGGCGTGTCGAACTTCCTGGCCTACCGGCTGGCGCGCGCGCTGGGCAAGGCCGAGCTGCACAAGCTCACGCGCTACGTGTCGGTGCAGCCGCGCTACAGCCTGCTGTTTCGCGAGATCGAGCGCGAGCTGCTGCCGCTGGCCGCGGAAGAAGGCCTGGGCGTGATTCCCTACAACCCGCTGGCCGGCGGGCTGCTGACCGGCAAGTACAAGCCCGGTGCGAAGCCGGAGGAGAACACCCGCTTCACGCTCGGCACCGCCGGCGGCGTGTACCAGGACCGCTACTGGAACGAGCGCAGCTTCAACACCGTGACGCGGCTGCACAAGCTGGCGGACGAGGCCGGCGTGCCGCTGGCCACGCTGGCCGTGGCGTGGGTGATGGCGAATCCGCTGATCACCGCGCCGCTGCTGGGTGCGAGCCGGCCCGATCAGCTGGATGCGACGCTGGCCGCCGCCGAATACAAGCTTGATCCGGCGCTGAAGCAGAAGCTCGACGAGCTGACTGCCGAATACCGCAAGGGCGACGCCCCGCGCTGAGTTTGTCTTGCTCCTTCCCCCTCTGGGGGAAGGCCGGGATGGGGGCAGGCCGTCGCGCAGGTGCCGCGCTTTTTCGATCGCCGTCGTGCCCCCACCCCAACCCTCCCCCAGCGGGGGAGGGAGCAAAACCGAAACTGTCAAAACTGTCAGTTAGTCGACAGCGAGGGGTTTGATGGGGGTGCCTAGAGTGCCCTCATCATGGTTCTTTCCGACATACCTCATCTCCCGCGCGCAGCCCTCGCGCTGGCCGCCTTGCTCCTCGCGGGCTGCGCCGTCGGCCCCGACTACGTCCGCCCGCAGCTGGATGTGCCCGCCGCGTTCAAGGAAACCGGCGGCCCCTGGAAGACGGCCGCCCCACAGACCATCGACGCCGACCATCCCTGGTGGGACGCCTACGGCGACAGCACCTTGAGTGCGCTGATCGTGCAGGCCAACGCGGCCAACCAGAACATCCGCGTGGCCGAGGCGCAGTACCGGCAGGCACAGGCCATCACCGCGGCAGCGCGCGCCGGCTTCTTCCCCTCGGTGGGCCTGAATGCCGGCGCCACGCGGGCCCAGACCAACAGCACCGGCACCGTCAAGCTCGGCACCACCGACACCTTGGGCCTCGGCGCGAGCTGGGAGCCCGACATCTGGGGCGCGGTGCGCCGCTCGGTCGAGGCCGGCAATGCCGGCGCGCAGGCCAGCGCCGACGACCTGGCCGGCGCGCGGCTCAGCATCCAGACCGCGCTCGCGCAGGACTACCTGCAGATCCGCGTGATCGACCTGCAGCGCAGCCTGTACGCCAGCACCACCGCCGCCTACGCCAAGGCGCTCGAGCTCACGCAGCACCAGTACGCGGCCGGCACCGTGCTGCGCTCCGACGTGGCGCTGGCCGAGAGCCAGCTCAAGACCGCGCAGGCGCAGGCGGTCGATCTCGAAGCCCAGCGCAGCCAGCTCGAACACGCCATCGCAGTGCTGACCGGGCAGGCGCCCGCGTCATTCACGCTTCCGCCGCTCGAAACATCGTCGAATCCGCCCACCGCCGAATCGCTCTCGTCGGCCGCCGCGCTGCACCTGCAGCTGCCCGTGACGCCCGCCGGCCTGCCTTCGGCGCTGCTTGAGCGCCGCCCCGACATCGCCGGCGCCGAGCGCCGCGTGCAGGCGGCCAACGCCAACATCGGCGTGGCCAAGGCCGCCTACTACCCGCAGATCGTGCTCAGCGCCAGCGGCGGCTTCAGCGCGGCCACGCTGGGCACGCTGTTCAACACGCCCAGCCGCGTGTGGTCACTGGGCGCGGCGTTGGCGCAGACCGTGTTCGACGGCGGCCTGCGCAAGGCACACACCGACCAGGCCGTGGCTGCCTACGACGCCTCGGTTGCGCAATACAAGCAGACCGTGCTCGCCGGCTTCCAGCAGGTCGAAGACAACCTCGCCACCCTGCGCGTGCTCAACAACGAATCGACGCTGCAGGCCGACGCCGTGCGCGCCGCGCAGCTCGCCGAGCGCCTGGCGCTGAGCCAGTACCGCGCGGGCACTGCCACCTACCTCAGCGTGGTGACGGCGCAGACGCTTTCGCTCACCAACCAGCGCACGGCCGCGCAGGTGCTCGGCCGCCAGCTGGCCGCCAGCGTCTCGCTGATCGCCGCCACGGGCGGCGGCTGGAGCGCCGCAGAAACGACTTCCGGGAATTGATGCCATGACGACGACCGCAGAAACCACCACGCCCCCCTTGTTCCAGCGCCGCTCCACCTGGCTCGCGACTGCCACCCTGGTGCTCGTGCTCGGCGGCGGCGCCTGGGCGCTCACCCATCACACCGCCAACGCCGCCAAGCCCGATGCACCCAAGACGCCGCCCGTGCAGGTGACCACCGCGCGCGTCACGCCGCAGACGGTGCAGGTCTACCGCTCGGGCATCGGCACCGTCGCCTCGATGGCCACCGTGACCGTCAAGGCGCGCATCGACGGCCAGCTCGACAAGGTCGGCTTCGTTGAAGGGCAGGACGTGAAGGCCGGCCAGCTGCTCGCCCAGCTCGACCCGCGCACGCTGCAGGCGCAGCTCGCGCAGGCGCAGGCCACCCGGGCCAAGGACCAGGCCACGCTGGCGAATGCGCGTGCCGACCTCAAGCGCTACACCACGCTGCTCTCGCAGGACGCCGCGACGCAGCAGCAGGTCGACACGCAGAAGGCCCTGGTCAACCAGCTCGAAGCCGCCGTGCAGAACGACGCCGCCCAGGTGCAGTACGCCGAGGTGCAGCTCAGCTTCACGCGCATCTCTTCGCCCATGAACGGCCGGGTGGGCGCGCGGCTGGTGGACCCGGGCAACATCGTCCATGCAGCCGACACCGGCGGGCTGGTCGTCATCAACCAGATCGACCCCATCGCCGTGCAGTTCACGCTGCCCGAGGACGCTGTGCAGGACATCAACCGCGTGCAGCAGCAGAGCAGCCAGCCGCTCTCGGTGGTGGCCTATGACCGCGCTGGCACGCAGATGCTGGGCACCGGCAAGCTGATATTGCTGAACAACCAGATCGACACCACCAGCGGCACCGTGCAGCTCAAGGGCAACTTCGCCAACCCGCAGCACACGCTGTGGCCCGGCCAGTACGTCAACGTGCGGCTGCAGCTCGACCGCAGGCCCGACTCGCTCACCTTGCCCGCCGCCGCCGTGCAGCGCGGACAGGACAGCACCTACGTCTGGACGGTCGATGCCGAGAACAAGGTCGCCAACGTACCGGTGCACGTGGTGCAGATCGCCGACGGCACGGCGGTGATCGACAAGGGCCTGGAGGCCGGCCAGCGCGTGGTGATCGATGGCCAGTACAAGCTCAAGCCCGGCGCCACCATCGTCGAGCCGCCGCCCGCGGCGAAGACTGCCGTGAAAGACGCGGTGAAGGACGCAGCGAAGGTCGCCAGCAGCAGCGGGAGCCGCAATTGAGCATCTCCGCCGCATTCATCAAGCGCCCCATCGGCACCACGCTGCTGGCGCTGGCCATCCTGCTGGTCGGCGCGGCGGTGTTTCCGCTGCTGCCGGTGGCGCCGCTGCCGCAGGTCGACTTTCCGACCATCCAGGTCTCGGCCAATCTGCCGGGCGCCAGCCCCGAGACCATGGCGTCGAACGTGGCGCAGCCGCTGGAGCGGCAGTTCTCGCTGATCGCCGGGCTTTCTCAGATGACCTCGACCAGCGGCCTGGGCTCCACCCAGATCACGCTGCAGTTCGACCTCGACCGCAGCATCGACGCCGCCGCGCTCGACGTGCAGGCCGCCATCAATGCATCGACCGGCCAGCTGCCCGCCAACCTGCCGAGCCCGCCCACCTTCCGCAAGGTGAACCCGGCCGACGCGCCCATCCTCATTCTTTCGGTGCAGTCGAAGACGCTGCCGCTCACCGAGGTGAACGACTACGCCGACAACATCCTCGCGCAGCAGATCTCGCAGATATCGGGCGTGGGCCTGGTCAACATCGGCGGGGCGCAGAAGCCAGCGGTGCGAGTGCAGCTCGACCCGGCCAAGCTCGCCGCGCTGGGCCTGAGCCTGGAAGACGTGCGCACCGTGCTCGCATCGGCCACCGTCAACGCGCCCAAGGGCACCATCGACGGGCCCAACCAGAGCTTCACCGTCTACACGAACGACCAGCTGCTCAAGGCCAAGCCGTGGAACGACGTGGTGCTGGCCTACCGCAACGGCGCGCCCATCCGCGTGAGCGACCTGGGCGTGGCGGTGGACGGGCCCGAGAACGCGAAGATCGCCGGCTGGGCCTACGCGGGCGCCGCAGCGCCCGAGGGCAGCAACGTGCAGAACGGCCGCTCCATCGTGCTGGCCATCACCAAGCAGCCCGGCGCGAACGTCATCGAGACGGTGGACCGCATCAACGCAGCGCTGCCGAGGCTGAAGGCGTCGATCCCGCCGACGGTGGACGTCAACGCCATCATCGACCGCACCCAGACCATCCGCGCCTCGGTGAAGGACGTGGAGTTCACGCTGCTGCTGACCATCGCGCTGGTGGTGGCCGTGATCTTCGTGTTCCTGCGCAACGTGCCGGCCACGCTCATTCCCAGCGTGACGGTGCCGCTGGCACTGCTGGGCACGGTGGCGGTGATGTACCTGCTGGGCTACAGCCTGGACAACCTCTCGCTCATGGCGCTGACCATCGCGGTCGGCTTCGTGGTGGACGACGCCATCGTGATGCTGGAGAACATCTACCGCTACGTCGAAGAGGGCATGTCGGCGGTGGAGGCCGCGTACAAGGGCGCGGGCGAGATCGGCTTCACCATCATCTCCATCTCGGTGTCGCTGGTGGCGGTGTTCATTCCGCTGCTGCTCATGGGCGGCATCGTCGGGCGGCTGTTTCGCGAGTTCGCGGTGACGGTCACGCTCACCATCGTGGTGAGCGTCGTGATCTCGCTCACGCTCACGCCCATGCTGTGTTCGCGCTTCCTGAAGAACGAGCACGGCAACCAGCACGGTCGGCTCTACCAGCTCTTCGAGCGAGGCTTCGACGCCATGCTCGGCGCCTACAAGCGCGGGCTGCACGTGGTGCTCGACCACCAGTTCATCACGCTCATGACCTTCATCGCCACGGTCGCGGCCACGGGCGTGCTGTTCGTGTTCATTCCCAAGGGCTTCTTTCCGCAGCAGGACACGGGCTTCATCTCGGGCTTTGCAGAATCGGCGCAGGACGCTTCCTTCGCGTCGATGAACGCCCGCATGGTCGAGCTGGCCGACGTGGTGCGCAAGGACCCGGACGTGACCGGCTTCGGCATGAACGGCAGCTCGTCCACCTACAACACCGGCAACTTCTACATCAGCCTGAAACCGAAGGACGAGGGCCGCACCGCCAGCGCCGACGAGGTCATCGCGCGGCTGCGACCGCAACTGGCCAAGGTGCAGGGCGTGAACCTGTTCCTGCAGGCCGGGCAGGATATCCGCGTGGGCGGCCGGGCATCGCGCACGCAGTACCAGTACACGGTGACCGACGCCAACCTCGACGAGCTCAACACCTGGGCGCCCAAGCTGCTGGAGCGCTTCAAGCAGCTGCCCGAGATCACCGACCTGGCCACCGACCAGCAGAACGCCGCGGCCTCGGCCGTGCTCACCATCGACCGCGACCGCGCATCGAGCTTCGGCATTTCGCCGGCCGCCATCGACGCCACGCTGTACGACGCCATCGGCCAGCGGCAGGTGGCGCAGTACTTCACGCAGCTCAACAGCTATCACGTGGTGCTGGAAGTGACGCCCGAGCTGCAGCAAGACCCGGCGCTCTTCAGCAAGCTGTACCTCAACTCGCCCCTCACCGGCCAGCAGGTGCCGCTGTCGACCTTCGTGAAGGTGGACACCAGCAAGACGGCCTATCTCTCGATCAGCCACCAGGGCCAGTTCCCGGCCGTGACCATCTCGTTCAACCTCGCGCCGGGCCATGCGCTGGGCGACGCGGTGAACGCCATCAACAAGGCGCAGGCCGACATGGGGCTGCCGCAGTCGCTCACCGGTTCGTTCCAGGGCACGGCGCAGGCCTTTCAGGATTCGCTGTCCTCTCAGCCCTACCTGATCGCGGCGGCGCTGGTGGCGGTGTACATCGTGCTGGGCCTGCTGTACGAGAGCTACATCCACCCGCTGACCATTCTCTCGACGCTGCCCTCGGCCGGCGTGGGTGCACTGCTGATACTGATGGCGGGCGGCTACGACCTGAGCGTGATCGCGCTGATCGGCATCATCCTGCTCATCGGCATCGTGAAGAAGAACGGCATCATGATGATCGACTTCGCGCTCAAGGCCGAGCGCGAGCAGGGCATGACGCCGCACGACGCCATCTACCAGGCCTGCCTGTTGCGCTTTCGCCCGATCATGATGACCACCATGTGCGCGCTGCTCTCGGGCCTGCCGCTGATGCTGGGCCACGGCTCGGGCTCGGAGCTGCGCCGGCCGCTGGGCTACGCGATGGTCGGCGGGCTGATACTCTCGCAGGCGCTCACGCTGTTCACGACCCCGGTGGTCTACCTGTACCTCGACCGCGCCCACTACTGGTACATGCGCCGCAAGGAAGCGCGCAAGGCCCGGAAGGAAGGCAAGGCCCAGTCGGCCGCCGCGGTGCAGCACGGATGAGCGCCACCGGTTGACGCAGCGCTAACCCAAGCCATGAAGATCCTGATTGTCGAAGACGAACTGAGAACCGCGGACTACCTCTCCAAGGGGTTGACCGAGCAGGGCTGCGCGGTCGACATGGCGCACAACGGCATCGACGGCCAGCACCTGGCGCTCACGCACGAATACGACGTGATCGTGCTCGACGTGATGCTGCCGGGGCAGGACGGCTTTTCGGTGCTGCGCGCATTGCGCGCCGTGAAGCAGACGCCGGTCATCATGCTCACCGCGCGCGATCGAGTCGAAGACCGCATCAAGGGCCTGCACGAGGGCGCGGACGACTATCTCGTCAAACCTTTCTCCTTTCTCGAACTGCTGGCGCGGCTGCAGGCGCTCAACCGGCGCGGCCGCAAGCAGGAGCCGATGCAGCTGCGCATTGCCGACCTGCAGATCGACCTGCTGGCACGCAAGGCTTCTCGTGGCATCGGCGGCGGCAGCACGCGCATCGACCTCACGGCCAAGGAGTTCGCGCTGCTGGCCGTGCTGGCGCGCCGCCAGGGCGAGATCCTCTCGAAGACCGCCATCGCCGAGCTGGTGTGGGACATGAACTTCGACAGCAACACCAACGTGGTCGAGGTCGCCATCAAGCGGTTGCGCGACAAGATCGACGTGCCCTTCAGCCCGAAGCTGCTGCACACCATCCGGGGCATGGGCTATGTGATGGAAGTGCGCGACGGCGAGAACGCAGCGCAGGGGGAGGGCGCGGCGCCGTGAAGCGCTCAATCACCGCGCGGCTGGTCATCATGTTCGCCGCGGCGGCGCTCGCGACCTTTGCGCTGATCGGGTTCGCACTGCACAACGTGTTGGCCCGCGAGCTGGAGCGGCATCAGTACGAAGAACTCGACACCACGCTCAAGAGCCTGCAGTTCTGGATCAGGACCATCGGCACCCCCGAGCGCTGGAGTCGCGTGCAGGCGCGCATGGACACGCTCACGCCCGAGGACGGCAGCGTGCGCTTCTGGGTGCTCAGCGACGATCCGCGCTTTCAGTACGGTAAGGGCCTGGCCGAAATCGACGGCCTTGCGCGCGAGGCCAACGGCCACACCGGCAGCATCGTGCTGCCGGGGCAGGAGCGGCCGTTTCGCACGCTGTCCGTGCACATCGACGCCTTCGAGCAGCGGCCGGCCGTGCGGCTGATCGTCGGGCGCAACACCGAGCCTTATGCGCGCACGCGCCAGGCCTTTCTGACCGCGCTGGTCGCGCTCGGGCTGGGCGCGGTGCTGGTGGTGGCCGTCGCGGGCTACTGGATCGCGCGCGTGGGGCTGAGGCCGCTGGAGCGGCTGTCAAAAGAGGCGCAGGCGCTGCGGCCCAAGACCTTGTCGCAGCGGCTGCAGTCGCAGTCTTTGCCGGTCGAGCTCTCGGCGCTGGCCGAGGCCTTCAATGGCGCGCTCGCCCGGCTGGAGGAAGCCTACGGCCAGCTCGAGGCCTTCAACGCCGACGTGGCGCACGAGCTGCGCACGCCGCTGGCCAACCTCATCGGCAGCACGCAGGTGGCGCTGTCGCGCCAGCGCAGTGCGGGCGAGTTCCAGGAGGTGCTGCAGGCCAACCTCGAAGACCTGGAGCGGGTGCGCTCCATCGTCAACGACATGCTGTTCCTCGCGCGCGCCGACCGCGGCGAAGTGGCCACCGGACTGGTGCTCACGCCGGTGGCGCAGGAAGTGCGCAAGACCATCGAGTTCTTCGAGTTCGTGCTGGACGAGACTCACGCACAAGTGGTCATCGAGGGCGACGTGTTGGCCGAGGCGCGGCTGGAAAGCGCGCTCTTCCGCCGCGCGATGTCGAACCTGCTGCAGAACGCCATCGAGCATTCGAAGCCGGGTGCGCAGATCGCGGTCACGCTGCGCGAGGAAGCGGCTGCGACGTGGATCACCGTGTCGAACCCGGGCGAGCCCATCGGCGGGCACCATCTGCAGCACCTCTTCGACCGGTTCTACCGCGTCGACGAGGCGCGCAACGACGGCGGCGAGCACCACGGCCACGGGCTGGGGCTGGCCATCGTGAAGGCGGTGGCGAGCATGCACGGCGGGCAGGTGTGCGCAGCCAGCGAAGGCGGCCTAAATACCTTCGGCTTCAGCGTATCGCGCGCTTCGGGAAAGCTTGCTGGCTGAAGCCATCCTGCAATGGCCTGTGCCCGGTACGTTCTTGGGCCATGCCGGAGAATCGCTGCCGGCATGAACAGCACGCAACCTCCGCAATTTCCACCCCCATCCGGGCCACGACAAGGGCAGCCATGGCGCAGCTGATGTCCCTGCTCGTGCAGAACGCGATCCTGGTGGTGTTCGCCGCCAGCTTCGCCGCGCGCCTCGGGCTACCCGTGCCGGCGGCCGCGGTGCTGGTGCTCACCGGCGCGCTGCTGGCCGCCGGCGATGTCTCGGTGCCCGGCGTGGTGATGGCTGCGGTCATCGCCAATCTGCTGGGCGACGGTGCGTGGTTCTATGCCGGGCGGCGCTTCGGCTACCGCTTCATGCGCATGCTGTGCCGCATCTCGCTGTCGCCCGACACCTGCGTGCGGCGCGGCGAATCGCTCATCACCGATTGGGGCGGCCTCTCGCTCGTGGCTGCCAAGTTCGTGCCGGGCGTGTCGGTGGTGGCGCCGCCGATGGCCGGGGCGCTGGGCATGTCGGTGCGGCGCTTCATCGGCTTCGACGTGGGCGCGGCGCTGGTCTGGACGGGGCTGTTCCTCGGGCTGGGCTGGGTGTTCCGCAACCAGATCCAGGAAGTGCTGGCCGTGCTGGCGCAGGCCGGCGGCATCGCCACCGCGGCAGTGGCCGTTGTGCTGCTGGTGATCCTCGCGGTGCGCTACTGGCGCCGGCGCGCTTTCATGCGGCTCACGGGCATGCCGCGCATCTCGGTGGAAGAGCTGCACGAACTGCTGAACGGCGAAGAGCCGCCGCTGGTGATCGACGTGCGCGGCCAGGCCGGCGTGCAGGTCGATCCGCGCCGCATTCCGGGTGCTCAGTCGTACACGCTCAAGGCGCTGCAGCAGCGCAGCCTCGACCTGTCGCACGCGGCAGGGCGCGACGTGGTGCTGTACTGCAATTGCCCCAACGAGGTGTCGGCCGCGCAGGCCGCGCGCGTGCTGTTGGCGCGTGGTGCGCGGCGGGCCCTGCCGCTGACGGGCGGGCTCGATGCGTGGGTGGCCTCCGGCCGGCCCACCAGCACGGACTGACCGAGGCAGCTGAGCGAAGAAGGGTCAGCCCCTTCGCCTGCAGAGACCAGGCGCCCGTGCTAAGGTGCCGCGCTCCGGGTTAACCCTTGTGTTGACCCCGCTGCCCGACACCTCCCCCGCCAGCCAAAGAGGCTCCTCGTGCCATCTCCTCAAGCTCCACTTTCTTCCGGCGCGCAAGCGCCCGGCCTCAGCCCGGCCCTCACGCTGGTCTTCGCCGTCGCATGCGGCCTGTGCGTGGCCAACATCTACTACGCGCAGCCGCTCATCGGCCCCATCTCCGACACGCTGCAGCTGCACACCGGCCTGGCCGGGCTCATCATGACGCTCACCCAGCTCGGCTACGGCGCCGGCCTGCTGCTGCTGGTGCCGCTGGCCGACGTGGTCGAGAACCGCCGGCTCATCGTGGGCGCGCTGTTCGGCGCGGTGATCGGGCTGGTGGGCATCGCGTTGTCTGACTCGGCCATCACCTTCCTGGCCGCTTCCTTCGTGGTGGGGGCTTGCGCGGTCGCGGCGCAGGTGCTGCTGCCCTTCGCCTCGCACCTCGCGCCCGAGGCCACGCGCGGCAAGGTGGTCGGCAACATCATGGCCGGCCTGCTGGGCGGGATCATGCTGGCACGTCCCTTTGCCAGCGTGGTGGCTTCCGCGCTCGGCTGGCGCGCGGTGTTCTGGGTGTCGGCCGTGCTGATGGCCACGCTCATCGCCGTGCTGTGGCGCGCGCTGCCGCAGCGCCGGCCGCATGCGTCGGTGGGCTATGCGCGCACCATGGCCTCGCTGCCGGGCATCGTCTGGCACACGCCCGTGCTGCGCCGGCGCGGGCTGTACCAGGGAATGATGTTCTCCGGCTTCCAGGCCTTCTGGACGGCCGCGCCGCTGGCGCTGGCGCATGAATTCGGCATGGGCCAGGGCGGCATCGCGGCCTTTGCGCTGGCCGGCGCCGCCGGTGCGCTGATGGCCCCCATCGCCGGCCGGCTGGCCGACCGTGGCCTGACCCGTCCGGCCACCGGCGCCGCCATTGCCGTTGCGCTGTTCTCCTTCGTGCTGGGCGCCGTCGCCATGCACTACCGCTCGCTGGCGGGGCTGGTCGCGGCCGGCATCCTGCTCGACGGCGCGGTGCAGCTGTGTCAGGTGCTCAACTTCCGCAGCCTCTTCATGCTCGCGCCGGAGCTGCGCGGCCGGCTCAACGGCCTGTTCATGACCTTCATCTTCATCTGCGCGGCCGTGGCCTCGGGCATTGCGGCCGCCGTGTACGCCTTTCATGGATGGAGCGGGCTGTGCCTGCTGGGCGGCGGGTATGTGCTGGTGGCGCTGCTGCATTACGCGACCGAGTTCCGCCGGCAGCCTTTACCCGCAGCCGTGGGCCAGTAGCCGGTGGTAGCCGGCAGCCGACGCATGCGCCCGTAGACTCGCCCGCTTTTGCGTTCAATTGCCTTCAATGAGTTCTCCGGCTTTTTCGCGGTCCATCCAGGTCACGCAGATCGATGCCAGCGGCATCTGGCCCATCCTGCTGCTTTGCACGGCCTACTCCGTCCTGATGTTCGCGGGGACCGTATGGCTTCTCGACCCCGACGCGACGGGCTGGCGCATTGCGCGCGACATGGCGGCCATGCTCGTGCTCTTCGTGCTGTGGCTTGTGGGCCTGGTGGTCGTCGTGCGTGCTTGGCTCTGGGTCGAAGCGCATTGGCTGCCATCGGGCAAGCGCCGCGCAAAGCTGTTCAGCGGACGCACGCAGGTCGACGCCGGTGAAGGCGGCTTCTGCGTGCAGGGCCTGGGCCATGTCGACTGGATCGACGTGCTGGCCATCGAAGGCATTCCCGACAGCGACAACTACCTGATCGTTCACACCCGGCCGTTCAGGAAGCTGCTGCTGACCGTGTGCGTCGACGAACTGGCCCCGGTCATCAGCCACTACCTTGCCCTCAGGAGCAGCATCGAGGCAACGCGCTGGGGCAAGCGGCAAAGCCGCGCCATGGTTTTCTGCTGGCGGTGCTTCAGGGCCTGGATCTGGGCGGGGTACGCGCTCGCGGGCGCGGTGGGCATTGCGCTGCTCCTCAATGCGGGGGATGCGGGCTTCGTGAAGACTGCGGTGGGCCTTTGCGTGCTCATGCCGCTGGTCGCGTGGCTGGTCTGGGCCATTCCCATCTCGCAGATCAGCACCTTCTCGCCTTCGCGGGTGCGCGCCTTCGAGCTTGATGGCACACGGCTGCACAGCACCGACGGCGAATGGCAGTTCGACCTGCGCCGGGACCGCATCAGCCGCCGCCGTGTGAGCGGCATCGGCTACGAGTTCACCTTCCTCGCCATTCGTCCGGAGTCGGGGAAGGGGCTCGACCTGATCCTCGAAGGCGGCGCCGACCAGGACGCGCTGCTCGACGCCCTGGACGACCGCGGCCTGCTGCCGCTGACGAACCCCGAGTTCTGAAAGGCCGGCCAGGCGGCGGTGGTAGCCTTGCCCCCCGATGAACCTCCGCACCAAGATCGTTGCGCTCGCCGTGGCACCCTTGCTCATCGCACTGGTGCTCGTGGCCCTCGCGGTGCGCCACCAGGAGCATGACCTCGCCCAGCGCGAGCGCGCCCTCATCGAGCGCAGCTACATGGACCAGCGCCGCAGCGAACTGCGCAGCTACGTCGACCTGGCCGTGAGCAACCTGCTTCCGCTGTACGAATCCGGCCAGGACGACGAAGCCACCCGCAACGAGGCCCTGCGCCGCCTCGCCGCGCTCAACTACGGCGACGACGGCTACTTCTTCGTCTACGACCTCGAGGGCAACTCGCTCATGCACTCGCGCCAGCCCGAGCTGGTCGGCAAGAACCTCTGGGAGCTGCGCGACTCGCGCGGCCGCTACACCATCCAGGAACTGATCAAGGGCGCGAAGGAAAACGGCGGCGGCTACATCGAATACGAGTGGCGCAAGCCATCGAGCGCGCAGATGGCGCCCAAGCTCGGCTACGTTACGGCGCTGCCGCGCTGGAACTGGATGGTCGGCACCGGCCTGTACCTCGACGACATCCAGTCGACCATGGACACCCTCGACCGGCAGATGAACGCCAACGTCACCGCCACGCTGCTGTGGATTGCCGGCATCGCTGCGCTGTGCCTCGGCGTGGTCAGCGCCGCCGGCCTCTTGTTGAACCTCAGCGAGCACCGCACGGCAGAGGCCAAGCTGCGCTTGCTCGCGCGGCGCGTGGTGCAGTCGCAGGAAGAAGAACGCGGCCACCTCGCGCGCGAGCTGCACGACGGCACCAGTCAGACGCTGGTGTCGGCCAAGCTGCTGATCGAGTCCGCCGTGGAGTCGCTCGACCGCCAGCAGCACACCACCACGCCGCCCGCGCTGGCCAAGGCGCTGCAGCGGCTCAACGATTCGCTGATCGAGGTGCGCCGCATCTCGCACCGCCTGCGCCCAGCCTTGCTCGACACACTGGGCCTGCCCGCCGCGCTGGAGCGGCTGGTCGACGAGTTCAGGGAAGAGGGCGGCGTCGATGCGTCGATGATGGTCGGCGGCGAATCCTTCGAGCTGCAGCCCGAAGTGAAGACCGCGCTCTTCCGCCTGACGCAGGAAGCATTGACCAACGTGCGCAAGCACGCGCACGCACAGCACGTGCACATAGCGCTGAACTTCGACGACGAAGAGGGCGTGCGACTGGAAGTGAGCGACGACGGCACCGGCTTCGACATTCAGGCCGTGCAGCTCGACCCGCGGCGCGGCATCGGCCTGCGCAACATGCGCGAGCGCATGGAGGCCATCGGCGGGCGGCTCACCATGAACTCCAACGCGGGGCGCACCTCCATCGAGGCCGAGGTGCCGGCCCGCAGCGCGAAGGCCGAAGCACCCGCATCCACGACAACATGATGACGACGAAGACCATCCGGCTTTTTCTTGTCGACGACCACCCGCTGGTGCGCGACGGCCTGCGCGCCCGGCTCGGCTCCATGCCCAACCTGCAGATCGTCGGCGAGGCCGGCAGCGCCGCCGAAGCGCTGGAGCTGGTGGAAAGCGTGCGGCCCGACCTCATGCTGATGGATGTCGGCATGAAGGACATGAACGGCATCGAGCTCGCGGCACTGCTGCTGCAACGCCAGGGCGCGCCGCACATCGTGATGCTCAGCATGTACGACAACCCCGAGTACGTGCAGAAGGCCCTGCAGGTGGGCGCGCGCGGCTATGTGCTGAAAGACGCGCCCGCGGCCGAGATCGTCGCGGCCATCGAGGCCGTGTCGGCGGGCGGTACGTTCCTGAGCCCGGCCGTGTCGAAGAAGCTGTTCCGCACGCAGGAGCCGAGGCCCTTGCTCACCCCGCGCGAGAGCGAGATTCTTTCTGCGCTGGGGCGAGGGGAATCGAGCAAGCAGATTGCGCGTGACCTGGGCCTGAGCGTGCGCACGGTGGAGGCGCACCGGCAGAGCATCAAGCGGCGGCTGGGGATCGAAGGGCAGGCCGAGCTCATCAAGTACGCGGTGGAGCATGCGCGGGAGTTTGGGCAGGGCTCCTGAGTCGCGCTTGCCTGCTTTGTTGACTGTCAGCGCTTTGTGTACCGACGCTGCCGATTGGCGATTACTCGAAGGAATCGAGGAATCTTCAACAGAAGTTCTTTCTGTGCGAGGCTGGCCTTCTATACAGTGAATGCCCCTGTGGTCGAACGACCCACCAAGTGGGCATGGAGGGCACTACTTCTTTTTGCACCAATGAACGAACCGCTTCGCCTCACGGCGGGCTGTTGATGCGGCATGCATCGACGCGAACGTGGGGCACAAAAGGCGACGGCCAAGGTGCGCGAACACCCTGACCGTCTAACCAAGTGACGTGCTGAACTATGGAAGGGCACACCAATGGCTGAACGAATTATGGCCGGGCCTGCGAGGCCGGCATCTGCGGACGCGACCACGACACCCGATGCGTCCGATCTTCTTGAGAACAAGTTGGAGCAGTTGAACTCACTGCTTTGGTGCTTCTACGGCGCCGGAGACGGATGGTTCCAGGATGCGGGGGAGGCACATCGGGAGAATCTGCTTTGGATTGCTTCTGATTTGGCGCGGGAGGCGGTGGAGTTGTATCAGGAGATGAGCCCGGCTGGGTGAGGGCTCTGGGCGCCAAGTCTTCGAAGATGGCTTGGCGCTCGATGTGGCACTTCGGTTTCTACAGCGAGCTTCCGCTTCGCAGCAGTTGCGGTCTTCTGGTGGGTTCGTGCCAAACTTCGGCATCCGGGCGGGAAATGATCCCGCACGTCTGCGGCAGAGCTCGGCGTCTGGCCAAGACCTATCCACTGAAGAACTATTCTTCAAGATCTCGATGGATGTGCACGGTCTTCGCTAGTTGGCTCGGATTTCCCGCCTGCTCGGTCGACCGCAATAGGCCTCAGGAGTTTCTTGGTGAGCACAATCTCTAACCAGACCTTTGTCGTCCTCGATACAAACCTGCTGCTTCACTTCAGGCAGCCGGACCAGATGGACTGGACCCCCGTCGGCGACGATGTCGTACTGCTTGTCTTACCCATTGTTTTGAGAGAACTCGAGAAGACAAAAGCGCTTGGTGCAAATCTGCGTGTGAAGCAACGGGCGGGCAAGATGGTGTCATGGCTCGCACATCTTCTTGATGACGGGCAAGAAGTTCCACTCAGACCAGGCGTCGCTCTCCGTTTTATCGGCGACGAGCCACAGTTGGACTTCGCGATCCATAACTTGGTTCGCGAAGTTCAAGATGATCAAGTTGTCGCTTCGCTGATAGACCTAGTGAATCGGCTGTCATCCGCCCCCGTCTTGTGTACTGCCGACATGGGACTTCGCGTCAAGGCCAAGCAGCGGGGGTTTAAGCTTCATGTTCCGCCGGAGAGCGAACGACTAGCTGAGGAGTCTGATCCGAAAGATAAAGAGCTCTCCGAGCTTCGTCACGAACTGCAGCAGCTCAGAGTCAAGGTGCCAAAGCTGTCTGCTGGCTTTGTGGATGGGAATCTGCACTTCAAGCCCAAACTAGTTCCCGTGCCAGCAGTCCCGTACAGCCTAGAGCAGGTGAAATTGCTGTACCGACCCATGGCGGCTGTAGAGCAGACTCCGTCTCCCGGTTCCATCGGAGACTTTGTGAAGATGTTTAGCGCACCAACTGGGTATGTGGTTGAGCTCTATAACAAGCAATTGGAGGACTTCTTTTCGGAGTACGAAAGGTACTTGGAAAAGTTTGATGCATGGTCTCGCGCCATTCAACGATGCTTCCTATTCGACCTCAGGCTGACGAATGCAGGCACAACGCCTGCGACTGATGTCGACGCGATCTTCACGTTCCCGGAGGGAGTGAAAATTCTGCAAGCTTCGAAGATCCCAGAGCCCCCCAAAAGTCCAGTGGCGCCCGAGGTGCCGAAGCATGCTTTTGGTCCGTTAGGTGGCGTGAATCTCGTGGCACCGCGCTTGCACGGAGGCCCGATGCCCGGGGGAATCAAACACCCGTGGGTGCTGTCTTGTCAAGCGAATCGAGTTCACCTTAAGCTCGACAGACTCAAACATGGCTTCGATTTTTCGGTCCCCCAGTTGGCAATCGCATTCTCAGATCAAGGCGTTCGTTCAATCTCGTTCCAGGCAGAGTTGACGGCGAACGAACTATCTTCTCGGATTGAATCTGAACTTCATCTTGTTTTTTAAGCATGAGGTTGGTTTTCACGCAATTGAGGCGGTCGCTATTACTCTGGAGAGGCCCTTCTTTACTGCGGAAGAATTAGGTAAAAATATTTCAACTTACCGTCGCTGGAGACATTAGGTCTTCAAAGACCTAGGCCTGCTCTTGTCGTTCTCTATGACTAACACCGAATTGTTGTCCTATTTGGGCGCAATCACAGGCGTGATTGGCTCTGTTACTGGCATCTCCGGAGCCATCATGGGCTACCTTAGCTATCGCAAAGCAGGAGTGATCAAGTCGCTTGAGTTACGTCTGGAGCTCACGAAGGTTGGCGTCGAGGTGTTCCAGAAGGCAGACGACCTTGGCGCTCTTCTCAATCGTGCTAAACGGTCTAGAGATGCTGTTGCAGCAGCGACCGGAATGTATATGTCCGGCGCTCGTGAGAAATGGTTGCGGCAACTTGCGGCTGACGAAGAGTCTCTAGCAACGATAAACGAGTCGGTCGACGATCTGAATGTTGACTATTCCAAGTCGACGTTGCAACAGCTTGAGAAGGCAATGGGAGAACTTCACGCACTTCGAGTGAGCGTGGAGGGAATATCTGCGAGATATGCAGCCTCCGTCAGCGAAGATGATCGAGCCCGCGAATTTCTCCGTGATCAGGCGCACGCAAGGAGCAATCACTAGACTCAAGCGGTGAAGGCGCCTACTGCCAGGGAACGCCGCTACGCAGCGAGATCGAGGCGCGCGATGCCAATGCGCTTCAGGCGGCGACGGACTGGCCGGCGCAGCTCATCGCCAGCCGCCATGGCGAAGGCCCGGTGGCCGGCAAAATCCAGGCGCATGTGATCGTGGCGACGGGGTAGAGCCGGAGGTGAGGGCGCTGTCTTCAGCGTCCGGTTGAAGAGCCCAGGCCGGCTTCTGCGCGAAGCCGGTCGATCGATCAATGCATCGTGACAACGATGGGCGCACCCTTCGTGATGATCATCGTGTGCTCGTACTGCGCAGACAGGTTGCCGTTCACGCCCGCAAGCGTCCAGCCGTCGGAAGCCTCGGTGACGATGCGGCTCTTGGTCGACAGGAAGGGCTCGATGGTGATGACCATGCCTTCGTGCAGCGTGCGCATGTCCGAAGGATCGAAGTAGCCGGGAATGTGCTCGGGCTCCTCATGCAGCGCGCGGCCGACGCCGTGGCTCGCGAGGTTCTCGATGATCTTGAAGCCGTAGGCCTTTGCAGTGCGCTCGATGGCGGCGCCGATCCTGTTGATCGGCTGCCCGGCCCTGGCGGTCTTCATCGCTTCGGCGAGGGCGGTGCGGGTGGCGTGGCAGAGGCGGGTCTTCTGTGGCGTGGTCGGCGGCACCACGGTGGTTCCGCCGGTGTCGGCGAAGTAGCCGCCGAGCTCGGCCGACACATCGACGTTCAGCACGTCCCCGGCCCGGATGATCCGGTCTCCGGGAATGCCGTGCGCGGCCTCTTCGTTGATGCTGATGCAGGTCGTGCCCGGAAAGTTGTACGTGAACTTAGGCGCTGACCGTGCACCGTGCTCCTCCAGCAGCCGCTCGCCGATCAGGTCGAGCTCGCGCGTGGTCATGCCGGGTTCTGCGGCATCGAGCATCCGCTGCAGCGTCAGTGAAACGATGCGGCCGATTCGCTTCAGGGCTACGACGTCGTCTTGTGTTTCGATGGTCATATCGGGTCCTTGTGAAAGAGATGGGCGCAGGACGAAGGCCCGCCGGACTGGGGCTTGTCGTCAATTCTGGCCGACTGTAGCCGCAGGAGCGGTCGGCGCGAAGGCCCCTGAGTTGCCGGTTTTCGCCCTCCAGAGCGGGCATCGGAAATCTCGCACTTGGGCCGCTTGTTGCGGAGCGGGGCCTCGGATATACCATTCACTCGTTTATGGACCCGCTCTACAAGAAAGCCATCGCGCAAGGGGTTGCGGGGATGGCCGTATTCGTCGTCTTCATTTTCTTGCCCGCGGGCACGTGGCAATACTGGCAAGGCTGGCTCTTCATCGCAGTCTTTTCCGCCTCGACCATCGGCTTCACCGTCTATCTCACCCTCCACGACAGGCCGCTTCTCGAACGCCGCATGAATGCCGGGCCACAGCATGAGAAAGAGTGGTCGCAGAAGATCATCGTGTCGCTCATCATCCTCGCGTTTTTTATTTTCATCATCCTGCCTTCACTCGACTATCGATTCGGCGTCTCGCCGGTGCCCGCATACCTGTCCCTTGTCGGGAACATCGTGATCGTCTTGTCGTTCCTCTTTATTTTCTGGGTGCTGAAGGTCAATAGTTTTGCAGCAGCCAACATCAGTGTCGCGGAAGATCAAAAAGTGATCGACAGCGGCCCCTACGCTTATGTGCGTCATCCCATGTACGCTGGCGCGCTCTGGCTTTTCATCGGCATGCCGCTTGCGCTCGGCTCGTGGCTCACGATCTGTCTCGTCCCGCTCATCCTGCCGGTGCTTCTCTGGCGGCTTCTCGATGAGGAAAAAATCTTGCGCCGCGATCTTCCCGGGTACAACGAATACGCAAGCCGTGTACGTCATCGTCTCATTCCGCACCTCTGGTAGGAAGTGGGGCAGCCGCTTACAAGAAGTCGGTGCGCTGGAGGCGGTCGGTTGGCGGTGAGCGCCGGGGTGCCTATCGAACAGTCCGAACCTTAGATGGCGGGCCGCGGATCCTTATCTGCGATGGAGAGATCGATCGGAACCCGGATCTCGCGCGTGACGTTCCCGGGCATCTCGAACATCAGCGTGATGTGCCCTTTGACGCGTTCGAAGGTCTTGTCCAACTTCACCTGGAAGCCTCGTTGACTGCACAGGACGTTGTCGTAGGTCCAGAGTGCAAAGTCCTGCAGCGACGCAGCCCTGATGTCGTCCTTCATCCGGAGCTTTTCGTGCTTCTCGTTGGTTAGTTCGTAGTCCTTGACCCTGTAGGTGACGAATTCGGCGATGTCGTCGTTTCTGCTGACGATGTGACCGTTCCGCTTGTACTCGTCGACCTTGGCCTTGGGCAGCGGGTAGTAGGTCAACAGGTCGAACTCGCTCGCCGGCTTCTTCTTGATCAGCGTCATGTCGGAATTGAGGACCATCACATGGGCGCCGAGATGCGTGAGCAACGCTCGTGCTTCGTCTGCCGGATACGGAAAGCGTGGTGTGGCGTAGGCCTGACAAGCGAACAGGGCAAGCAGGGCGGACAGGACCAGCGGCAGCAACTTCTTCATCGATGAACCAATGTGAGGTGAATGGCAAATGCTACGCCGGCGATTCCACGATCAAGAATGGTCTTCATTGGTCATGCGTGCTTTTCTAGTTCCGCTTTAGCCCGATTCAGCCTTGACCTCCAGAGACCGGTTCTTGCCGATTCTTGCCTCTACGACCGTCCTCGCGGAAAGTGTTGAACAGGCTCAGGAATCACAACCCAATCGTGCTTGCGCTCCTCCCAAACCGACCGAACGGGCGCCGGGTATGTTGGATCGCAGATTGCGCCAACAGCGATGCCAATCAACGCGGGATGCCGCCCGGCGCGGGCATAGACGGTAGATCCGCAAGTCGGGCAGAAAAAGGTTTCGAATGTGCCACCTGTTGCGGTCGCCCTCTCGTAGCGAGTCGCTTCGCCTGTGATCTTGACGCTCTCATCGGCGTAGTAGGCCAATACGCCGAAGGGTGACCCGCTTCGCCGCTGACAGTCGTGGCAATGACAAGCGACAACCGAGGAGCTCGGCCCCGGTAAATTTACGGAGAGCAGACCGCACTGGCACTTGGCCAAGAGTTCAAGGGGCATGAGAGAGGCATGCATAGTGGTCCGGTGCTCGAAAGGCGAAGCTGGGGGAGCCTTCGTGGACGTCACCACAGCAACTGCATTTGAAAGCGAAGATGGCAGCCATGAGCTCTGAGCCCTCCATTTGAAATCGGCTTCGGGGCGAACTGATCGCGCCCTCCAAGCGTCCGCGTGTGGCCGCGACAAGTCGGCGGCATAACTGAGCCAGCGAAGTGAAGTCAGGTTGCTGCCGCGCAACCCCCGGGCTTGAACACCCGCGCGGTCGAGCCCGGGTACTTCTCAAGCTTGGCAGCCGACCGCGACGGGCGCGGGAGCAACTCCCCGCCGCAGTTTGGGCATGTCCCGGCGAGGCGCTGGATGGAGCAATCGCTGCAAAACGTGCATTCGAAGGAACAGATACGGGCATCCGCTGAATCCGGCGGCAAATCTCGGTCGCAGCACTCACACCCAGGACGCATTTGAAGCATGGGGAAACCTCGGGAAGCTTGGTCGGTGGAGCTTAAACGAAGGCGAACTGGACGATGACGGCGAGCGTCGGCTCCTGGCCGCGTCCGGCCGTCTTCCTATGCGCTTGGTGCCTAAGCCATGGGCAAACTCAGCTCGACGATGGTGCCGTGCGGCTGCGCATGCTGGATGACAAGGGCCGCGCCGATGGACTGCGCCCGTGCCCGCATGTTGCCCAGGCCGTGGCCGGACACGCGGCCCTGTTCCGCGGAAATACCGGTTCCGTCGTCTTGCACGCGCAGTTCGAGCCGGTCGGGGCCTTCGACCCGCCTTGCCGTCACGCGCACGGTGGTGGCCGCTGCGTGCTTCAGCACGTTGGTGAAGGCTTCGAGCAGGATGCGTTGGACGTTGAGCACCGTGGTCGGCGTCAGGCCGTGCATCTCGGGCAGCGCCGCCACCTCCCATTCGACCCGCAGCCCCGCGGCCTGCAGCCGCGGCTGCAGCCGATAGCGCAGCGTGGCGAGGACCGTGGCGAGGTCGCCGTTCACCGGCTGCAGCGAATCGACCGCAATGCGCAGTTCGTCGAGCGCCGCGTGAGCCTGTTCCTGTAGCGCCTCGGCAGCGGCGCCGCCTTTCTTCATCATGCTGAGCAGTCCTACCAGATGTGCGCCCACGCCGTCATGGATGTCGCGCATGATGCGTTGGCGCTCCTGCAGCGCGGCCTGCTCCTCGCTCTGGCGCTGCTGCAGTCGATGAGACACGCCGAGCTCGGCTTCCCGCTCGGCGATGCGCCGCACCAGCGAGGCATTGAGCTCCCTGTATGCGGCCACCTGACGAACGTAGTGCCCCGCGACTGTCCCGCCCATTGCCAACACCAGGAAGAACACGGCCAGCGGCAGCATGGCGTAGGACATCGAGCCCGACTCGGGAACGCGGACCACCATGAGGTCGCGCGCACCGGCGACGATCGCCGCGACGCCGGCCAGGCACATCAGCGTCGACTCCCATGTTGGCGCCAGCCACATCTTGCGCACGATGCTGTACACCATCACCGTCGCCGGTAGTTGCAGGCTGCCGAGCACCAAGGTGTAGATCAACGGCTGGCGCCACAGAAAGCTGGCCGTTACGGCGCATACGCACAGCCCGAGGTACACCCAGAAGGCAACCCGCATCCAGGGGCGCAGCTCGGCGATCGCCACCATGACGAAGCGCGCCATCAGCAGCAGGAGCACGCAGAGCGCGATGCCGCCGACCGCGCCCCACGCCGGCCACGGCAGCGGCGGCGTGATCAGCAGCCGGCCGGAGATGGTCGTCACCCCGAAAAGCGAGATCAGCGCGAAGATGCCATACAGGCCCTCCCGGTGCTGCCACCACAGGCCGCCCGCAATCAGCCCCATGAACACCAGTGCCCAGGTGATCGCGGTGGGCGCGGACTGGCGCCAGAATTCATTGGTGCGATACATCGGGACCACCACCGACTGGACGCCGAAGATGACCGCGCTGAGTCCGCCCCAGCGGGCGGGCTGCACCGCCGCATCCACCTGCAGTTCGGTGGGGGCGTCATGCGAGAGCAGGGCTGCCGGCACGGTCATCAGGACCGGTAGTTTGGCCATGTCCGTCGACTCGTCGCCCAGCTTGCCCAGCTTGGCCACCAGATGGCCGCCGACGCGCACCTCGACCTGGTTGCCGATGCGCGGAAAAAAAAGCGCGTATGGCTCCTCACCGCGGACCGGCGGCAGCATGAGCTGATAGCGGGCCCTGCCGCCGCCGTGAGGGTGGTCGATGTCCCACCGATGCGGCAGGGCGCGCTCGACAGGCGGCTCGGCCGGGCTTCCATCGGGCCAGAGCGTGACGAGCGCGCGGTCGATCTGCACGAAGCCCGCGTCGGCCCCACCGCCCGCATCGCCGGCATTGCCCGCCTCGGCGCTTGGCACGGCCAGCAGCAGCGCGAGCGCCAGGCTAGCGATCCAGCAAGCCCAGTTGACGGGCCTCGAAGACCGCCTCGGTTTTCGAATGCACGGCAAGTTTGCTGTAGATGCTCTTGACATGGGTCTGGATGGTGCTGAGCGAAATGCCGAGCAGGCTCGTCAGTTCGGGGTAGGTGTAGCCGCGGGAAACCAGGGCGAGGACTTCGGTCTCGCGCGGCGACAGCGAGGCGGCGGCGGGCGCCTGGGCTGGCCCGGGCGCGGCCGCAGCGACCGGTGCGACCGGTGCGACCGGTGCGGCCGCGCCGGGCGCCATGCGGGTCAGCAGCTGGCGCGCAATGATCGGCGACATGGGCGAGCCGCCGGCGTGCAGCTGCAGCACGTGGCGCGACAGATCGTCCTCGGTGCCATCCTTGAGCAGGTAGCCGCGCGCGCCGGCCTCGAAGGCCCGGATCATGTTGGCCTCGTCGCCGAACATCGTGATCACCATCGTCTCGGCCTTCGGCGCGAGCTGGCGGCACCACTCGATGACCTCGAAGCCCGAGCCGTCGGGCAGGCCGAGATCGACCAGCAGCACATCGGGCCGCCCCTCGCGCAGCCATGCGCGGATCTCGCCGGCCGTGGCCGCCGTGAACACCAGTTCCAGCGCCGGGCTCTGGGCCACCGCGCTGCACAGGCGCTCGCGCGTGCCGGCCTCGTCCTCGACCAGCGCGACGCGGACGCGGTCAACGGCGGTCATTGCACAGCGCGGCCGCAGGGGGTGTCGCGAGCACAGTTTTCATTCAGGTCTCTTTCCTGGGAACCGGTGAGTGACAGGCCCGCACGCATGCGCGCGTGGGCTTCCGATGCGCGAGCTTTGCCTGCTTTGCACAGGCCGCGTATCCCGCGATCAGGGGAGGCGGCCTTCAGCCTTCTTTCGCACACTGCGCTCCACATTTTGTGACATCCGGCTCTGCTTTTTTACGAGGACCTCCCGACATGACATCTTTCAAGAAAACGCTGTGCGCGACTGCGGCAAGTACCAGCTTGGTGCTGTTGGCCGCTTGTGGTGGTGGCGGCGGCGGGGGCAGCGGCGCTGCCCTGTTCCCCATTGCCGGGTCGCCGCCAGCGGCCCCGCCGTCGACGCCCCCATCGGCGCCGCCAGCCTCGAACCCGCCGCAGACCTCATCGCAGTTGTCCGGCGTGGCCGCCACCGGCGCGCCCTTCGCGGGCGCCAACATCGTCGTCGTCGACCAGACCGGCGCCACCGTGTGCACGACGCAGACCGACAGCGCAGGGGCCTACGCCTGTGCCCTGCCCGCCAGTGCCAAGGCCCCGTTCGTGATCACGGCCCAGCGCGACGACCTGACGCTCTACAGCACGACCGCCAGCACTACGGGGGGCACGGCCAACGTCTCGCCGTTGACCACCATCATCGTTTCCCGGCTGTCGCCGGACGGCAACCCCGCCAGCCTGGCCGGTGCCATCCAGGCGAACCCCGGCGCCCTGACCGCAGCCTCGATCCAGCAGCAGGTGACGAGCCTGGTCGCCGCACTCCAGCCGCTGCTGAGCACGCTGGGCCAGGGGACGCTCGATCCGGTCTCCGGCGTCTTCGTGGCCGACGGCACCGGCCCGGACAAGGTGCTCGACGCCATCTCGGTGAGCGTGCGCCCCGACGGCACCGCCGCCAACATCGAGATCACGGTCAAGACCGTCCCCGCGACCGAGGGCAGCGCGCCCGTTTCGATCACTTTCCGTTCCAGCGACAGCAACACGCCGACGCTGCCTCCGATCGCGGCCGGCGATCTGGCGCAGGTGCCGTCGCCCGCGGCGGTCGCGGCGCTGTTCGACAAGGTCACGGCATGCTTTGCACTGCCGCTGTCGCAGCGCGTCAACGCGCCGAACGACACGTCGGCCGTGACGGGTACGGCCACCGACGTGATCGCGCCTGCCTGCCGCACGATGTTCGTCGGCGACGACCCCGGCACCTACTACCAGAACGGCTCGTACGTGGGGCGCGACAGCAGCAACGCCGGCGCCTTCGCGGGCCTGTTCAGGCCCGGCACCACCGGCCTCAAGTGGGACCGCGGCAACTTCGAGCATGTCCGCGCGAACGGCGACCTGCTCCTGAGCTACCGCACGACGGACGTGTCCGGCAACGTCGACTACGACACCATCGTCGCGCGCAACGTGAACGGCACGCTCAAGCTGTCGGGCAACGGCTATACCTACGCCGCCCGCGTGCGGCCTTATTCCGAACATCGCGAGCTGATCAATACGCCGGACTTCAGCTACTACACGACGGGCTACAACGTCAACATCGACAACAAGACGGACGGCAACGGCAATTCGATCTTCAGCCAGGTGGTGCTGACGACCCCCACCGGCTCGACGCGGGTCTACCTGCCGACCGCGGGGCTGTCCTATCTCGTCGCCGCGAAGGACGATGGCGTGACGCCGACGTCCGGCAGCGTCTTCCGCCTGCGCGGCGAGTACCAGAACACCGCGACGGCGGGCAACCCCAGCGACAGGGAGAGCAGCCTGTTCTTCCTGAGCCCGCAGTACAGCGACGCGCAGATCAGCGCGCTGAACGACCAGAGCGTCTGGAAGCTCGAGTTCGTGCCGGTGGGTGGCGCTGTCGGTAATCCCGGCAACGTGACGCAGTCCTACCGCACGCTGTCGCGGGCGCAGAGCATCGGGGAGATCCGTCAGGTCGCCTTCGTCGGCCTGACGGCGGCGATGCGCTCGCAGCTGATCTCGGCAAGCTCGGCCACGGGCAACATCGTCTTCGGCGCGCCAAGCCAGAACGATCCGAACCTCATCGACTTCAGCGCCGACGGCAACCTGGACGCATGGACCGTGCCGCAAGGCGCGCTTCCCCCCACGTCGTTCACGGCGTACGGGCGCGCACCGAGCCCCGGCCCGGGCCAGCAGGGCGCGCGCTTCAACGACAGCACGGGCGTTGCGAGCCAGGCACGCTCGGTGGTCCTGCGCTGCTCGACGCAGACCGTGAACGATCTGCACTGCGACAACAGCCTCGGGCTGCAGTACGCCGCAGGCACGTCGGTCAACAACTTCGAGCTCTGGGCACGCACGTCCCGCCAGCTGGAGGTGAGCAAGAAGGTGGCGCTCTACGAGTTCCACTGAATCGGCATCGAGCCCGTTGCACGGCCCCGCCTCGGCGGGGCTTTTTCATTTGCGGGTTGGCGCTCGATGCGCGGTAGCTGGGCCTTCATGGCAACATTGAAATACCCTTGCCCCGATGTCTTTCAAACCACCTCATCAAAGTCCCCCCGAATGCCCGACCTTCCCCACAGCCCCGCCGCCGACCGCAACAAACAGCCCATTCTGGATGCGCTGACCCGCATCCTCGGCGAGCGTGGCACTGTGCTGGAGATCGCGTCCGGTACGGGGCAGCACGCTGCCTGGTTCGCGGCAGCCATGACTCAATGGGTATGGCAACCCACCGACGCAGATGCCCGCATGCTCCCCGCGATTGCAAGCCGAGTCGCAGAAGCTGCGCAGCCCAATCTCCGCCCGCCGCTCCTGCTCGACGTGATGGCCCCTCAATGGCCATTGCAGGGTTCCGCATCCGCTGAAGAAGAAAAGAAGTTCGACGCGATCTACTGCGCCAACATGCTGCACATCGCGCCTTGGACCACATGCGCTGCCTTGATGCACGGGGCCGCGCGGCATCTGCTTCCTGGCGGCGTGTTGATCACGTACGGGCCGTATTTGGAAGATGAAGTTCCAACGGCGCCGGGCAACCTCGCGTTCGACGAAGACTTGCGTGCCCGAAATTCCGCATGGGGCATTCGCCGCCTGGAAGACGTGACGGCAGAGGCGCACCGAGCAGGCCTCGTGCTGCGCGAGCGGCATGTAATGCCTGCGAACAACCTGCTGCTGGTCTTCGGCTTCCGGTGAATACGGGGTGCAGTCCGTTGCGCGGGAGATTCTTCCCGCGCCAGCGTGCATCGATCACGATGTTTCACTTTTGAAACGCGCGCGTGTCCCGCTCCTTCGGCGGGGCGTATAAAGTTCGAGCCCGGTGCGCTCTGCGCCACTCATTTCCCTTCAACCGTCCGATCAAAGAAAGAACCTCATCTTGAACAAGACCGACCTCATCACGGCCATCGCCGCCGACACCAACCTCAGCAAGGCCGACGCCGCCCGCGCGCTCGACTCCACCATCGAAAACCTGTCGCGCGCCCTGGCCGGCGGCGACACGGTGCAACTGATCGGCTTCGGCACCTTCGCCGTGGCAAGCCGCCCCGAGCGCACGGGCCGCAATCCGTCGACCGGCGAGCCGATGACCATCAAGGCCAGCAAGGCGCCCAAGTTCACCGCCGGCAAGGCGCTGAAGGACGCGGTCAACGCGCCCGCCGCAGGCCAGTAAGAGCTTCTTTCCTTCCTCCGTGGCGCCGGCGCAGCAGCGCACGGCCTGCGGAGGGGCCATCTTCAGGTCGCCGTCGCGTTCCGCGCTAGAGTCCGTGCACGTTCACAAGCTCAGCCATCCGACATGCCCGACGCACCTGTGCCAACGCCACGTTCCCACGCGCTCTTGCTGCCGCTGCTGCAGTGGCTGCTTCGGCTCCTTCCGATAGGGGCCTGTCTTCTGGTTCTGGGCTGCGCAGGCCCTACCGGGCCAAGGCCGGGAGCCGCCGTCACCAGCACGCTGACGGCCGAACAAACCAACAGCATCGCGATCCACGCACTGGGGCTGGTCGGCACGCCGTACCGCTATGGCGGCAACACGCCGGACGGCGGCTTCGACTGCAGCGGCCTCATCGGCTACGTCTATCTCAACAGCGTGGGGCAGTCGCCGCCGCGCACGGTGGCGCGGATGGCGGCCTTCGGCAGTCCGGTCGCAATGTCCGACGTTCGCACCGGCGACCTCGTGCTCTTCGGTTCGTTCGCACCGACGCATGCCGGCATCTACGTGGGCGGAGGTCGCTTCGTGCATGCGCCGTCGACCGGCGGCGAGGTGCGGCTCGACAGGCTCGATGGCGTGTATTGGTCGCGCCAGCCGATGCAGGCGCGGCGGCCCTGAGGGGTCAGGCGGACTTGCCGCGACCGCTCTTCTTGGCAGGGCCTTCGGCGCGCGGGCTCGCCGCACCCGCCGCGGCACTGCTGCCGTTCAACTGATCGACCCACGACAACGCATCGACATACGACATGAACCGGTTGAGGTATTCCGGCGACAGGTCGCGCATCAGCTTGAGCGAACGGTGCACGAGGTGATGCGAGTTGAGGGGGCCTGCGTTTTCCGGCACCTTCGCCAGCGATTGCGTCAAGCGCCGATCCGCGCTGAGCTTGGACCATGTGCTCTTGAAGTAGCGGATCGACTTTAGTTCGGTGGAAGGCGAAGAGGCAGGGAGGCCGCGTGCCGCATTGCCCGCAGCGGGGGGCGAGCTATCGCCAAGCACTGGTGCATGCCGGGCAATGTGATCGACGAGGCCGGCAAGCGCCCCGCGCTCCGGTGCGGCTTCCTGTTTCGCCGCATCCGCGGGCCGCGCCTTCTCCAGATCCTCTCCGTACGCAGCAAGCAGCGTGAGCACCTTGTCGTCCAGAATGCGCCGGGCCTCGCCGCTGTACGCGGCCGCGCGCCTGGCCATCGCCTCGATGACACGAAAGCGCACGGGATCGAAGCGATGATCGCCGCGCTTGATCGACGCGGCGACCATCGCGGCGGTGTCGAGGCAAGTCTCGTGATCAGTCACGGGGCTTTGCGCCGGCATTGTTGGAGGGCCTCGGCGTGGGCGCCATTTCCACGCGCCTGTTCTTCGAGCGCCCCTCGGCATCCGCATTCGAGGCCACCGCCTGCTCAGACCCGAACGCCGCCGCGAAGATCGACGACGACGGAATGCCCGATTCGATCAGCGCCCGCGTCACCGTCAAGGCACGCTGCGCCGACAGCTCCCAGTTGTCTGCAAACTGTCGCGCGTTGTCGCGCATCTGCCGGTCGTCGGTGAAGCCGCTCACCATCAGGATCTCGTCGCGCGACTTGAGGTACGCGCTCAGCGGCGCGGCCAGGCTCTTGAGCAGTTGCCGGCCTTCGGGCTGAAGCTCCGCGGAGTTGAAGGCAAACAGCACGCTGCCGCTGATGCCGATGCGGCCGTTGTTCAGCGTCACGCGGCCGGCCGCGAGCGGCCCCGCGAGAGCCTGCTCCAGCGTTTGCCGTCGCTTGGCCTCGGCCTGCCGCTGCTTGACCTCGGTCTCCAGCTTGGACGCGAGCTCCAGTTGCATGCCGATCGCGCACACCAGGATCAGCACAAAGGCCCCGAGCAGGCCCGCCATCAGGTCGCCGAACACCGCCCACACCGGCACGCCCGGTTCGTCGAAGCCGGCGTCGAGGTCTTCGCGCATCATGCTTCGCTGTCCACCGGTGCCTGCTGTTGCTGGCGGCTGGCGATCTGCTGCATGTCTTCGACGATCTGCTTCTGCGACATGATGCTCAGGTCGATGACTTCGCGCGCCTGCGCGACGTAGTAGGCCAATTGCTCGTCGCTGCGCGCGATGGACTTGCCCAGCGCGCCTTCGATGCGCTGCAGGTGGCCCACGAGCTTGTCGTTCGACTGGCTGAACAACTGCACGGCAAGGCCGAAGGCTTCGCCGAGGCTCGCCACTTCGACGGCGCTGCCGGTGATCTGCGCGGCAACGGCGGCCATCTTCTCGGACTCGGCGTCGGCCTTCTCGGTGAAGCGGCTGCCCACGCGCTCCAGCAGGTCCGCCGATGCGGACACCAGCGTGTCGATGGCCGTGCGCTGTTCGGTGGAGGCATGGTTCACGGCGTCGAGCAGGGTGGCCAGCGTTTCGAGGATGCGGCTGCGCTCTTCCAGCATCGCGTTGTCGCGGGTCATGCTGTCGGCGAGTTTCTGGCGCAGCTCGGTGACAACCTCGGCTGCGGCGCGCGGTGCTTCCGCTGCGGCTTGCAGCAGCTGCGCGATCTCGGCAACGGTGTTCTTCGCATGCGCCTCGGTCTGGGCCGACATGTCCCGCGCGGTTTGCGCCATGGCGTCGATCAGCTGCTGTTGCTGGCTCGCGTTGTGTGCGCCGGCCTGCTGCCATTCCTGCTGCAGCGAGGCAGCCATGGTGGTCAGCGATTGCGTCCACGCCAAGAGGCGTTGTTCGTCGCGCGATGCCATCTCGGACACGATCTCGGCCGCGGCCCGTGGCGCTTCCGAAGCCGCCTGCAGCAACTGTGCGATCTCGGCGACGGTGCTCTTCGCGTGCGCTTCGGTCTGGGCCGACATGTCGCGCGCGGCCTGCGCCATGGTGTCGAGCAGCTGTTGTTGCTGGCTCGCGTTGTGTGCGCTGGCTTGCTGCCATTCCTTTTGCAGCGAGGCGGCCATGGCCGTGAGCGATTGCGTCCAGGCCGCGAGGCGTTGCTCGTCGCGCGATGCCATGTCGGTCTGCAGCTTCGCATGTGCGCCATCGACCGTGTGCAGCAGCGACGCGGTGTGCTGCGCGAAGGCGGCGGCGGCCGACGACAGGGCCTGGTGCGTATCGCCCGAGAGTTTTTCGCTCACGCGCTGATGCTGCGCAAGCGCATTGCCCCAGGTGTCCGACACGTTGCCCACGGCGCTTTCGAGGCGGGCGGAGACGGTGTCCACCAGCGCGGCCGAGCGTTGCTCGAAGGTCTGCGCGAACTGGTCGTGCGAGCCGCGCATGTCCTTCGACAAGGCTTCGCTCGTGCGCTGGTGTTCAGCGAGCGCTGTCCTCCAGGTATCGGCCACGCGGGTGGTGGTGGCCTCGAAGCGGGTCGACAGGCCGTCGAGCTGCTGCTGCACGGTCTGCGAGATGGTGTCGTGCAGCGTGGCCGTTTCGCGCGCGATGCCGGCCATGGTGGCTTCGACCACCGGCTGGATCGCCGCGCCGGCGACGCGTGCGCTCTCGGTCAGGCTCTGCTTCAGCGACTGGTCGACGGAAGCGGCGAGGCTGCCGTACACGGCCTCGGCCTTGCTGTGGAAGTGGTCCTGGCTGGTGGCGAGGCGTTCGTTCAGCGCGTGGCTCTGGCGTTCCATCGCCAGCATCATGGCCTGCAGCTGGCCGACCAGCTCGGGCATGGCGTGGGCCTGCTGCTGCAGCAGCTTGAACGATTCCTCACGCTGATGCGTGAGCGAGAAGACGCGCAGGGTGGTCGCGATCTGGGTGTCGAGCAATTGCCCGGCCTGCAGCCGCTCGCGCCGGCTCAGCGCCGAGGCCAGGCCCAGCATCGCCGATGCGGCCACGCCGGCCACCGAGGTGCCGAAAGCCAGTCCGAGGCCCTTCACGGGAGCGGACAGCGAGTCGCGGATGGTCTGCAGATCGGTCGAGCTTTCCAGCGCGAGGCCGGTGCCCTTGAGCGTGACCACCATGCCGACGAAGGTGCCGAGCATGCCCAGCAGCACGAGAAAGCCGGCGAGGTACGGCGTCATCGCCGGGCCGGGCAGGCCGACGCGTTCGCCCTCGATGCGCAGGCGCACCGCGTTCTGCAGCGAAGGATGCAGCCGGCCGAGCCATGCGCCGAGGTTGTCGGGCGGGGCGGAGAGGTCCGCCACGGCCTGCGTCAATGTGGAGGTGGCCTGCTGGAAGCGATGCAGTTCCAGCGCGCCCATGAGGTAGGACGCGCCGATGATCGCGGTGACGGCCAGCGCCAGCGGGTTCGTGCCGATGTATCCGGCGCCCACCCAGCCGACGACGGCCAGGCCTGCGACAAAGACGGCATATTGAAGGAAGCGGGTCATGGGGTCCTGGTGGCCTGGGTGCGAAGTGCTTCGAGCAGCCCTTCGACCGGTTGAAATCGAAAGTCCAGTTCGGCGAGCAGCACGTCCTGGGCGTCTTTGCGGAACACGTCCAGCCACGCGTCGGTGGGCTGGGTGCCGCTGTCTGTCTCTGCTTCGTCAGGCGTCTCGGCGGCCTTGCGCAAGCGCTCGAAGTGCTTTTCGAGCATCCCGGGCACGGCCGACAGCAGGCTGTGCTCGCGCGCCTCCAGCACCTGCGCCATGACCACGTCCACCGACGCCAGCCGGGCCATGGCCGGCGATTTGGCCGCCAGCGCCGAGCGCAGCCGGCTGCGCAGCGAACCGACACCGGCCTCCATCGCCTGTTGCCGGGCGAGGTAGCGCCGGCGGTACGGGGTGAACTCTGGCGTCGCGTCCTTGCTGGTGCCGAAGGTGCTGTCCTCGGCGATGGCATTCGCCAGGGCGGCTCTCACGCGTTGGCATTCGCCTTCTTCGGTGTTGCGGGGAGCTCGGGTGCCGGGCTGTGCCGTCGTTGCCGGTGCGCCATCGAGCGCCGCGGACAGCGAGATGGCATCGGTCCATCCGAACCACTGGCTCAGTCGGTCGGCGGTGGGTTGTGCGGGTTCGCGAGCATCGATGTCGGCCAGTCGGGAAAGCAAGCGAATGAGCGCCGAGCCGTTGAAACTTGTGCGCCTGAAAACTTGCCCCATACCGCTTGAACGCGCCTGATCGAAAAACCTGGCAGTCTACAACAGCGACCTCTCGCAGAGGCCTGCCCGGCGGCCTCCCCAGGCCCCGGCTGTGTAACGAAATGCCAGTTCCATCACGCCCGTGGCGACTTCACGTGCTCGGGCCGCACGCCCATGCCCACGGTCCGCGCCGGCAGCCTGCGCAGCAGCGGCCAGCGCGCCAGCAGCCGCAGCGGCCAGGGCAGGTGCCCGGAACCGGACGCCAACTCGCCGCCGAGCACGGGCACCAGCACGCGGTCCTGTACCAGACGCTGCGCCGCCTGCGTCACGCGCACCGGCCATTCCCTGCGGCGCTGGAGCTGGGGCAGCAGGGCGTCGATTTCCTTCTCGCTCGCAGCGCCGGCCAAGGCCTGGGCCAGCAGGTTGGCGGCGGCCCCGGCATCCTGCACGGCGAGATTGATGCCGACGCCGCCCACCGGCGACATCGCATGCGCCGCGTCGCCGATGCACAGCAGCCCTCGGCACGACCAGGCCTCGAGGCGGTCGACCGTCACCTCGAGCAGCTTCACCGCGTCCCAGCCGGGCAGTGCCGATGGCAGCCGGGCGGCGAGAAAGGGGGCGACCGTTCCGATCTCTTCATGGAACGCCCCGATGCCCCGGGCCTGCAGCGCGGCGTGGCCGCCCTTGGGAATCACGAAGGCGCATTGCCAGTAGTCGCCGCGGTTCAGCATCGCCAGGAAGCGCCCGCGCGCGATGTAGCCCCCGGTGGTGGAAGGGTCGCCGGCCTGCTTGGGAATGGCCATCCACAGCGCGTCGATGGGTGCGCCGTAGCTGATGTGCGGCAGCGCCGCGGCATCGCGCAGCGCGGAGTGCCGGCCATCGGCTGCCACCACCAGCGAGGCGTGCAGCTCGACATCCTGCGGCTGGCCCGCGCGGCCGCTGCGCCGTACCTTCACACCGTTGACGCGTCCCTTGTCCTGCAGCAGGCCGATGACCTCGGCATCGGTCCACAGCTCGAAGCCCGGGTAGCGCCGGGCCTCGTCGCACATGAAATCGAGGAACTCCCATTGCGGCATCAACACCAGGAACTTGCCGTGCGCGGGCAGGTGCGTGAAATCGGCCACCGGGATGCTGCGGCCTTCGAAGGTGACGCGCAGTTCCTCGATGCGGTCGTGCGGGCGCTGCAGGAAGGCGTCGAGCAGGCCCAGCTCGTGCAGGATCTCGAGCGTTGACGGGTGCACGGTGTCGCCGCGAAAGTCGCGCAGGAAGTCGAGATGCTTTTCCAGCACGACGACGGGCACGCCGGCCCGGGCCAGCAGAAGGCCCAGCACCATGCCGGCAGGACCGCCACCTGCGATGCAGCAGCGTGGTTGTGTGTCCATGGCTTCGATTCTTTCGCCCCCTGATCGCGTCCTGATGAGGGCTCACATGTTCGCGCCTGGTCCGGTTCCTGCGTGTAGGCCCGCAGGCATTGCACTGCGGGACGGCGCTTGCCGTACCCGGGTTTTCCATTACGCAAAGCCACGCATGCACTCCGCGCAGTCCGACGGATGCGCCCGCGCCGCAGCCCGGCAAAACTCCTCGGGTTCAATATAGAGGAGACATCCGCATGCACAGCATCCGACGCCATCTGGTGTGGCTGGTCGTGGCCGTGGTCGGCGCATTCGCGCTCGGCACCGTGGCCCTGACCCGAGGCGAAAGCGTCAACGCCCTCTGGGTGGTGGCCGCCGCGATCTGCACCTACCTGATCGCCTACCGCTACTACAGCCTGTTCATCGCCGACAAGGTGCTGGGGCTGGACGGCAACCGCAAGACGCCGGCACACCGCCACAACGACGGCCTGGACTACGTGCCGACCGACAAGAACGTGCTGTTCGGCCACCACTTCGCGGCCATCGCGGGCGCGGGTCCGCTGGTGGGCCCGGTGCTCGCGGCGCAGATGGGCTACCTGCCCGGGCTGCTGTGGATCCTGGCGGGCGTGGTGTTCGCCGGTGCGGTGCAGGACTTCATCATTCTGTTCATCTCCACGCGGCGCGACGGCCGCTCGCTCGGCGACCTCGTCAAGCAGGAGATGGGCGCGGTGCCCGGCATGATCGCGCTGTTCGGCACCTTCATGATCATGATCATCATCCTGGCGGTGCTGGCGCTGATCGTGGTGAAGGCGCTGGCCGAATCGCCGTGGGGCACCTTCACGGTGGCCGCGACGATTCCGGTGGCGCTGTTCATGGGCGTGTACCTGCGCTACATCCGCCCGGGGCGCATCGGCGAGGTGTCGCTGATCGGCTTCGTGCTGCTGATGCTGGCCATCTTCGGCGGCCAGGCCGTGAGCCAGAACCCCGAGTGGGCGCCGCTCTTCACCTTCGACGGCAAGGCGCTCACGTGGATGCTGGTGGGCTACGGCTTCATCGCTGCGAGCCTGCCGGTGTGGCTGCTGCTGGCGCCGCGCGACTACCTGTCGACCTTCCTGAAGATCGGCACCATCATCGCGCTGGCCATCGGCATCGTGTTCGTGATGCCGACGCTGCAGATGCCGTCCGTCACGCAGTTCGCGCAGGGCAACGGCCCGGTGTGGGCGGGCAGCCTGTTCCCGTTCTTGTTCATCACCATCGCCTGCGGCGCCGTCTCGGGCTTCCATGCGCTGATCTCTTCGGGCACCACGCCCAAGATGCTCGACAACGAGCGCCATGCGCGCTTCATCGGCTATGGCGGCATGCTGGCCGAATCCTTCGTCGCGGTGATGGCGCTGGTCGCGGCCTCGTGCATCGAGCCCGGCATCTACTTCGCGATGAACAGCCCCGGCGCGCTGGTCGGTACGACCGCGCAGCAGGTGGCGGCCACGGTGTCGAGCTGGGGCTTCGTGATCACGCCCGAGATGCTGCTGCAGACCGCCAAGGACGTGGGCGAGACGACGATCCTCGGCCGCGCAGGCGGTGCGCCGACGCTGGCCGTGGGCATGGCCCACATCCTCCATCAGGTGATCGGCGGGCAGGCCATGATGGCCTTCTGGTACCACTTCGCGATTCTGTTCGAGGCGCTGTTCATCCTCACGGCCGTCGATGCCGGCACGCGCGCCGGCCGCTTCATGCTGCAGGACCTGCTGGGCAGCTTCGTGCCCGCGCTCAAGCGCACCGATTCGCTGCCGGCCAACCTCGTCGCCACGGCGCTGTGCGTCGCGGCCTGGGGTTACTTCCTGTACCAGGGCGTGGTCGATCCGCTGGGCGGCATCAACACGCTGTGGCCGCTGTTCGGCATCTCCAACCAGATGCTGGCCGCGGTGGCGCTGATGCTGGGCGTGGTCGTGCTGTTCCGCATGAAGCGCGAGCGTTATGCGTGGGTGGCCATTGCGCCGGCCGCGTGGCTGCTGGCGTGCACGCTCACGGCGGGCTGGCAGAAGATCTTCTCGGCCGACCCGAAGATCGGCTTCCTCTCGCACGCCGCGAAGTACACCGACGGCATCGCCAACGGCGTGCTGGTGGCGCCGGCCAAGACGCCCGAGGCCATGTCGCGGATCGTCTTCAACGACCGCCTCGACGCGGCGCTGTGTGCGCTCTTCATCTTCGTGGTGCTGAGCGTGCTGGTCTACAGCATCAAGGCCTGCCTCGCGGCGCGCGCGGCCAACCGGCCGACCACCAAAGAGACGCCGTTCGAGCCGGTGGGCGCCGCCGCCGCAACGGCCGCGCACTGACGCCATGGGCCTCGCATTGCCGGAAGCCGGGCGCTACTTTGCGCGCTCGCTCAAGCAGTCTCTGCGGCTCATGGTCGGGCTGCCCGACTACGACGCCTACCTGACGCACATGGCGGCCACCCACGCGGACCGCGCGCCGATGAGCTACGAGGCCTTCTTCCGCGAGCGGCTGGAGGCACGCTACGGGGCCGGCAAGGGGCGTTGCTGCTGACGCGTCGCTGCATCTAGAATCCTGCGGTCGCGCGACGCGATCCCTTCGCCCAAAGCCCTGGCCACCGAGCCGGTGCGAGCTGGCGAAGGCACCCAACCCAGATTTTCTCCAGGCAGGGCGTACACGGTTTCTCCATCCGAGCGATGGGGAGCCGGTGTGGCGCTTCGCGATTTCAAGAACAAATCGCCCTGAGGGAATTTCGCCATGTCCGTCCGTTCTCGCGCGCCGCGTTTTCGCCTGCGCCATCCGTCCCTGTTCGTTGCCGCCCTGGCCGCCGCTCACTGCGCGGCACAGGCCCAGGCCCAGAGCGCCCCCAATGAAGGCAGCACGCTCAAGGAAGTGACCGTCAGCTCCGAGCAGGACGTCGGCTATGCACCGTCCATCGGCAGCACTGCCACCAAGGGTTCCGCGCCCCTGCGCGACATTCCGCAGGCGGTCAATGTGGTGCCGGCGCAGCTGCTGCGTGATCAGGGCGCGACCTCGATGCAGGACGCGCTGCGCAACGCGCCCGGCGTGTCGTTCAACGCGGGCGACGGCCAGCGCGACCAGGTGGTGATCCGCGGCTTCACCGCCATCGCCGACTGGTTCGTCGACGGCGTGCGCGACGACGCGCTGTACTTCCGCGACCTCTCGGACACCGAGCGCATCGAGGTGCTGAAGGGGCCGGCCGCGGTGCTGTACGGTCGCGGCTCCTCGGGCGGCCTGGTTAACCGCGTGACCAAGAAGCCGGTCTTCGACCGCACCTTTGGCGAAGTCTCGCTCGGCCTCGGCACGCACGACTTCAAGCGGCTCACCACCGACCTCAACACGCCCATCGGCGAGAACATGGCGTTTCGCCTCAACGTCGCGCGCGAGAAGTCGGGCAGCTACCGCGACCAGCAGTTCATCGACCGCTACAACATCGCGCCATCGCTGGCCATCAAGTTCAGCCCGCAGACCGACCTGCTGCTGCAGTACACCAACGCCTACGACCAGCGGCTCACCGACTTCGGCATTCCGGCGCTCAACGGCCGCCCGGTGAACGTGCCCATCGGCACCTACTACGGCTCGGCCTTCGGCAAGCGCGACGACACGACCACGACGAAGGTGCAGTCGTTCACCGCCACGCTGAACCACCGCTTCAGCGACACGCTGAGCCTGCGCAACACCACGCGCTATTCCAGCTACGAGCTCGACCGCTACAACACGCTGCCCAGCGGCACCACCGACCCCGTTCGCCTGACCGTGGGCCGCACGCGCGGCTTCATCCTGCGCGACGAGAGCAGTTGGTTCAACCAGACCGACCTCACATGGCGCAACGAGCTCGGCGGCTTCAAGCAGGAATGGCTGCTGGGTGCGGAGTTCGGCCAGCAGGAGAAGCGGGCGTATTCCGTGTCGTCGGCCACCGGCTTCGAACGCGTGAGCATCCTGAATCCGGCGGCCGCACCCGCGCCGATCCCGCTCGCGAGCTACCTGGCCAGCAGTGCGATCCCGAGCAACACGCGCTTCAAGACCGCCGCGCTCTACGCGCAGGACCAGATCACCCTGGCACCGCAGTGGAAGGCGCTGATCGGCGGGCGCTACGACGTTTTCGGGCAGGACACCTCGTTCGAACGCACGCTGGCGCCGCTGTCGCGCACCGATCGCAAGTTCAGCCCGCGCGCGGGCGTGGTCTGGCAGCCGAGCGAAACGCAGTCGTACTACGTGTCGTACAGCCGCTCGTTCCAGCCTTCGGCCGAGACCTTCGCGCTGTCGGCCAGCAACACCGCCAACGACCCCGAGATCACGGTGAACAAGGAGATCGGCGCCAAGCTCGACTTCCTGGACGGCGCGCTCAACCTCACTGCGGCGGTGTTCAATCTGGAGCGCTCGGGCATCAAGAACACCGACCCGACCAATCCCGCACGGCAGATCAACGTGGGCACGCAGCGCACCAACGGCATGGAGCTGGCGCTGGCCGGCAAGCTGCCGGGGCGCTGGGACATCAGCGCGGGCTATGCGTACCTCGACGGCCGCATGACCAAGTCGCTGGCCACGGTGAGTTCGCTGCAGTTGCCGGTGGGTGCGGCGATGCCGGTGCAGGGCAAGATCGCGCCCCTCACGCCGCGGCACTCGGCTTTCGTGTGGCTCATGAAGGACCTGGGCAACGGCCTGAGCGCGGGCGGCGGCGTCAACTACGTGGCCGCGCGCTATGCGTCGCTGAGCAACCTCGTCACCCTGCCTTCCTATGTCACGGCAGACCTGGCCGCGAGCTACAAGACCGGTCGCTACGAGATTTCGGCGAACCTGAAGAACATCACGAACCGCAAGTACTACGTGTCGGGGCATGGCAGCGTGGACAACCTGATCATGCCGGGGCCCGGGCGCGAATTGCAGGTGATGCTGACCGCGAAGTTCTGAGGCGCGGGCGCAGGCTCAGTCTCCGGCTGAGGCGGCCTGCGCGAAATCCGGCTTCTCCGTTCGGCGCGGCCGCGCGACGATGCCTCCACGACAACACTATTCGTGGAGAACATCGATGCCATCCGAACTCAACCTGATGACCGGCCTGTCGCTGCGCTTTCGCGTGCTGCTGTCGGGCGTGCTGTTGCTGGTGGCCGCGCTCAGCGCCGCGCATCCGTCGGATGCGGGCGTCGAGCTGCATGCGGAGCAACGCTTCCAGCTGGCCCTCGAAGCAGAGGCCGATCGCGACTACCGCACGATGCTCGTACAGCTGCGTCAGGCCGCCACCGAAGGCCATGCCGAGGCGCAGGAGATGCTCGGCATGGTGCTGCTTACCGGCCCGACGCTGTACGGCACGGCCGTGAAGGCCGACCGCTGCGAGGCAGGGGCGTGGATGCGCCGCGCGGCAATGCAGGGCAGCGAGACGGCGAAGGTGCAGCTGACCTTCCTGAACCGGCTGCGCGCCTCGCCTGCGGGGAAGCGCGCCTGCGAATGAAGGCGTCTTCGTTCGCCGGGCTCGCGAAGATTTCGCCGCTGCAGGCGGGAAGTTGGCCTACTCGCAGCGTCTGCGCCCGCGCATGGGCGAAGGCCGCGGGGCAGCGCAAGCTCAAGGCTCGACCATTCCGCTACAAGGATCTTCACCATGCGCAAGCCGACGACTCTCCCACGCCATCCCGAGGACGTCACGCAACTCGATGTGTCCCAGGCCGTTCTCGAGGACGAGGAGAACCCCAGCGCCCTGCGCGCACTCACGCCGCATGAGCGCGCCTTGCTGTTTCCCGCGCGCGATGGCTGGGGCGCCGCGTGCGGGCGCGCCGTGCGCAGCCTGACGAGCAGTCCCGTGAAGCTGCTGGGCGCCGCGGCGGTGGTGGGGCTCGCGCTGGCCCTGGTCTACGCGAAGCGCCCGGACCGGGCCTGAGCGTCCGCGCCGTGCTGCTGAGTTTGCATTGCAGCAAACCCGCGCTCCAGATCGGCCATCAGATCCGAGGGCGCCTCCAACCCGATGTGCAACCGCACCACCGCCCCGCGCCCGCTCCAGTCCGTCACGCTGCGCGCCGCACGCATGTTGGTCCACGCCACCAGGCTTTCATAGCCGCCCCATGACGAGCCACGCCCGAACAGCGTGAGTGCATCGACGAAGCGCTCGACTGCAGCGCTTTCGATGCCTGGCTGCAGCTCGATGGACAGCAGCCCGTTCGTGCCCTTGCAATCCCGTTTCCAGAGGTCGTGCCCCGGATGCTGTGGCAGTGCCGGGCAGAACACGGTCGCCACCTCGGGCCGCTCCTGCAGCCAATGCGCCACCTCCAGCGCATGCCGCTCGTGCATCTGCAGCCGTGCCGACAGCGTGCGCATGCCGCGCAGCACCAGCCATGCGTCGTCGGGGCTCACGGTCATGCCGAATGCATCGCAGCGTTCGTTGAGCGGGCGCCATGCGGCTTCGGTCGTGGCGACGGTGCCCATCATCACGTCGGAGTGGCCCGAAAGGTACTTGGTCGCGGCCATCGTCGAGATGTCCGCGCCCAGCGCGAGCGGGCGGTACTGGACGCCCGATCCCCAGGTGTTGTCCGCCGCGAGCAGCGCGCCGCGCGCATGCGTCAGTTCCGCGAGCTTGGGCAGGTCGCACATCTCGTAAACCAGCGAGCCGGGGCACTCCGCATACACGAGCCGGGTGTTCGGCTCGAACAGTTCCTCGATGCCGCTGCCATCCGCCGCGAAGAACGAACTGCGGATGCCGTACGGCTCGAGGAACGAATGCACGAGATTGCGCGTGGGCTCGTACACGCTGTCCGACATCAGCACGTGGTCGCCCGGCTTCAGGTACGACAGCAGCACCATGCCGATGGCGGCAAGGCCTGTCGGAAAGAGCCGGGTGCGGTAGGCGCCTTCGAGTTCGCTCACCGCATCCTCGAGCGCGAAGGTGGTCGGCGTGCCGCGTGCGCCATAGCTGAAGATGCGTTCGTCATCGCGCCGTGCACGCGCGTCGCGCATCACGCCCACGCTGTCGAACAGCACGGTGCTCGCGCGCACCAGGGGCGTGTTGACGGGCGATCCGCCGGCGTATGACGGCGTCTTGCCGGTGCGTGTGAGCCGGGTGTCGAGCGTCAGGTCGGCGGGGACGGTGTGCGAGTCGGACATGGTGAGGAGAGGGCGAAAGGAGGTCGGGCCGCTATGTTGCGCCAATCATTCAATCGGCGCGTGCACCCGAAAGCTTGACGATGCGCGACCAGCGGTCGATGTCCTGGCGCAGCTGCGCCGCGAAGGCGTCCGGCGAATTGGCCACCACCTCGCTGCCGCCGTCGGTCACGAGCTTGCTCACTTCGGGCAGATGCAGCGTGCGCACGATGGCTTCGTTCAGGTAGGCCACGCGTTCCGGCGGCGTGCCGGCGGGCGCGAAGAAGCCGTACCAGTCTTCGAAGCGTGCGCCGGCATAGCCCAGTTCCTCCAGTGTCGGCACCTTCGAGAACACGCCGATGCGGCGCGGGCTGGTCACGGCCAGCACGCGCAGCTTGCCGCTCTGCACGAAGCCGGCGACCGAGGCGGTTGACGTGACCAGCACGTCCACCTGTCCGCCGAGCAGGTCGGTCAGCGCAGGGCCGGCGCCCTTGTAGGGCACGTGCGTCATCTCCACGCCGTTGTCCTTGGCCAGCACCACGCCGACGAGGTGCGACAGCGTGCCGTTGCCGGGCGTCGCATAGGTCACCTTGCCGGGGCTGGCCTTGGCCTTCGTCGCGAGGTCGGCGAAGCTCTTGAGGGGCGAGTTGGCGTCCACCACCAGCGCGAGCGGTGCGGCGTTGATCTGCGTGATGGGAATGAAGCTCTTGATCGGATCGAAGCCCGGCGCCGCATACAGCGTGGGATTCACGGCCATGATCGACACCTGCGAGGTGAGCACGGTGTAGCCGTCGGGCTTGGCGTCGGCCACGGCCTTGGCGCCGATGTTGCCGCCCGCGCCGCCGCGGTTGTCGACCACTGCCGCCTGCCCCATGATTTCCGGCAGGCGCGTGGTGACGAGGCGCGCCGTTGCATCGTTGCCGCCACCGGGCGGAAAGGGCGAGATGAACTTCACCGTCTGCGAGGGGAAGCCGTTGCGTGGCGCCAGCGGTTCGGCGGCGGCTGGCTGCAGGGCGAGCGCCGCGAGCCATGCGGCGGCGACGGCATAACGGGCGATGTGCGGGATGCGGCTGGCGAACGACATGACGGAACTCCTGGAATAGGAACGGACAAGGACGAACGGAAAGCGGAACCGGGGATGTCAGCCGTGCGATGCGGCGGCGGGCAGACGGAAGGCGGCGCGCTCCTGCGCATCGAGCTGCGCGACGAGGCCTGTCTCCCATGCGAGGTAGCGGCGCGCGGCTTCCTTGTTGCCGTCGTGGCGGTCGTGCACGAAGAACAGGTAGTCGATGCAGTCGACGTCGGCGGGCAGCGCGGGCGTGGCCTCGACGGGCAGGCCGGCGGCGCGCCATGCGGCCATGCCGCCCGCCAGCAGCAGCGGGGCGCTCGGCAAGCCCGCGAGCTCGGAGGCCGCGGCCCATGCCGCGAGTGCGGCGTCGTCGGCAACCAGCACGAGCTGGCGCGTCTCGGTGTTCGCGTCGCGGGCGAGGCGGGGGCGGATCGACCAGCGGGCCTGCGCGATGTGGCCGGCGCGAAACTGCATGCTGGCGCGCAGATCGACTACCGCCACCTCGTTGCGCTCGATGCGCGCGGCGAGCGCCTGCGCATCGATGGTGGCCAGTGCGGGCGCGCGGGGCGGGGCGGCAGGCGCGAGCGACAGCCCGCTCGCCAGCCCGCCTTCGAGCACGCTCGCGTCGTGCCCCATCTGCCGCAGCCAGCTCGCGATGGTCGGTGCGCGCACGCCGTCGTTGTCGAACAGCACGAGCCGCGCGCCGCGCACGCCGACGTACTGGTCACCGGCCTGCATCAGCTGTCCGCCCGGCGTGTGCTGCGCTCCGGGCAGGCTGCCGGCCGCGAATTCTTCCGGCGTGCGCACGTCGCACAGGAACAGGCTGCGCTCGGCGTCGTCGGCCCACTGCCGCACGGCCTGCGCGTTCACCATCGGCACGTCGAAGCGGGCGGCCAGCGCCCTGGCGGCGGGACGCAGGTCGGTGTTGCCGCTGTCGTCCGCGTAGCGCCGCGTGCCGCCGTGCTCCAGCGTGTGATCGGCCAAATACCAGCCCTGCGTGCCGTTCTCAAGTGCATAGACGGGGTTGGGCAGCCCCAGGTTGATGAGCGTCTGCGCGCCGATGATGCTGCGCGTGCGGCCCGCGCAGTTGATGACGATGGGCGTGGTGGTGTCGGGCACCAGCCGGCGCACGCGGTAGGCCAGCTCGCCGTTGGGGCAGCAGGTGGCGCTCGGGATGTTCATCTTGTGGAACTCGCTGGCGGGGCGGCCGTCGAGCACCACGACCTTGTCCTTGCGAGCCAGCATCTCCGCGAGCTGGCCGGCGCTGACGCGGGGCGTGTGATAGACCTCCTCGGCCAGTTCGCCGAAGGTCTTCGAGGGCAGATTGACGCCCGCGAAGAGCACGTAGCCCGCGGCCTTCCAGGCGCGGGCGCCGCCTTGCAGCACGTGCACGTTGCCGTAGCCCAGCACGGCGAGGCGCGCGGCGGCGCGTTCGGCCACGTCGGCATCGCCTTCGTCGTACACCACCACGCGCACGCCGCGGCGCGGCACGAGGCGCGGCGCATCGATCTCCAGCCGGCTGAAGGGCAGGGGAATGCCGTAGAAGAGATGGGCCTCGCCGTACTGGCCGTGCTCGCGCACGTCGAGCAGCGCGATCTCGCCGCCGTCGTGCAGCCAGGATTTGAGGGTCTTCGGGTCGATGGAAGAAGTCATGAGGCGAGTCGTCGGGACGAATGGAATCCTGCGAGACCACGCTGCGCGGCCCGCATGAAGGCGAAGCGAAAAAAAGATGCGGTTAGCGGCGCGTCTGCACGCCGATGCCCATGGTCTGGTACGTGCCCGCGTCGAGGTCGTAGGCGGTGCGCTGGTTCAGCGTTTCGAGCGCGCGGCCGTACATGTGCAGGTGGCGGATGACCTGCTCGCCCTGGATCTCGACCGAGTGGATGTCCTCGGGCATCAGCGCGATGCCCTTGCCCGGCGCGACGACCACCAACTCCGTCTGCTTCAGCTTGCCCACGCCCGGCACGCTGCCGTCGTCGGTGCGCTCGTACACGCGGTTGTGCTCGGTGCCTTCCACGGCCGCGATGCAGGCCCAGGTCGTGTGGTTGTGCGGCACGATCTTCTTGCCCGGGCGCATCACGTTCAGGTACAGCGCATAGCTCTGGTCCGGGTCTTCGGCGATCAGGTAGCGGGCCTGGTGCTCGCCGGCCTCGGGCGGCGGGAAGTCGGCGGCGCCCCAGTATTCGGTGTGCGCGGCCAGGCCTTGAAGCGAATCGAGCACCGCGTCGAGCTTTTCCCGGGTGGCTTCAGCGCCGGCTATGGCCTTCTTCATGTCGGCGATGGACGCCTCGACGGCCCGGCTGCGTTGCTCGGATGGGGTGCTCATGCGGTTTTCTCCAGTGGGGTTGCCTGTTCGGTGTGCATCCACTGTAGTGACGGGGGCGTGACGCAACAATCCAGCTGGCGCAGGAAACACTTCAATAAAATTAATACATGCCCACGCTCGATCTCGAACTGCTGCGCTCCTTCGCGGCCGTCGTCAGCCACCAGAGCTTTGCCGCCGCCGCTGTGCACCTGGGGCGCACGCAGTCGGCCATCACGCAGCAGATGCAGCGGCTGGAGGAGCAGATCGGCCACCCGCTGTTCGCCAAGCAGGGCCGGCAGAAGCGGCTCACGCAGCACGGCGAGAGGCTGCTCACCTACGCGCACCACATGCTCGCGGTGAACGACGAGGCGCTGCGCAGCCTGCGGCAGGGGCAGCTCGAAGGCAACCTGCGCATCGGCGCGCCGCACGACGTGGCCGAGACCATGCTGCCGCTGCTGCTGGCCGAGGTGGCGCGCACGTCGCCGCTGCTGCAGCTGGACATCCACATCGGCCGCAGTCCCTACCTGATGACCTCGCTCAAGAGCGGCGAGGTCGACATGATCATCTCCAACCGCGCCGATGCGCAGTCGCAGTTCGAGGGCGTGGTGCTGCGCAACTCGCCCACCGTGTGGCTGTGCGCCGCGGGCTACGTGCACGACCCGGCCAAGCCGGTGCCGCTCATCATGGCGGACGGGCCCAGCATCTTCCGCCGCATTGGCCACGAGGCGCTCGACGCGGCGGGCGTGGCCTGGACGCCGCGCTACACCTCGTCGAGCCTGATCGGCATCAAGGCTGCGCTGCGTGCGGGGCTGGGCGTGACGGCCCGCGGCGTGGAGCAGCTCGACGCGGGCCTGCGAGTGCTCGGCGCGGGCGACGGCATGCCGCGGCTGCCCGACCTGGCGTACTACCTCTACGTGCGCAGCCACGTGGTGAATCCGGTCACGCGGCAGGTGTTCGAGACGTTGAAGAAGCACCTGCGGCTGCCTCGGACCGACATGCCGGCGTAGGGGCCGCGGCAGCGGACGAGGTCGCGCTCAGCGCGGCGTCGGCGTCACCGCATAGTTGCCGTGTCCGCTCTGCTTGGCCCGGTACATGGCCGCGTCGGCCGCGGCGAGCAGGTCTCGCGGCGTTTCGTCGCCGTTGCCCAGCGCGATGCCGATCGATACGCCGATGACCGTGTCGCAATGCCCCATCCCCAGTTGCAGCGGCCGGGCGATCGCGTCGATGCAGCGCTGGGCCAGGGTCGTCGCGCCCTGTTCCGCGGAGCTTTCGAAGTCGGCGGCCAGCAGCACGAATTCGTCGCCCCCGATGCGCGCCACCGTGTCGGTCTGCCGTACCAGGCCCTGCAGCCGTTGCGCGATTTCCAGCAGCGCCTTGTCGCCCGCCTCGTGGCCGAGCGTGTCGTTGAGTTTCTTGAATCCGTCGAGGTCGAGGTAGAGCACGGCCATCTGGCGCGCATGCCGCTTGGCCCGTGCCAGCGCCTGCTGGAGCCGTTCGTCGAGCAGCTTGCGGTTGGGCAGGCCGGTCAGGCTGTCGTGGTGGGCCAGGCGCGCCAGGGCCTCCTGGTTGTCGAGCAGCTTGGCCAGCAGCCGGTTGAAGGCCTGCGTCAGGTGCCCGATCTCGTCGTCGCGCACCACCCGCAGCGGCGTCAGCGCGAGTTCGCCGCGGGTCATCCGGTCGGCCTGGTCGGCGGCGCGCAGCAGCGGCCGCAGCAGCCACGCCATGATCAGCCCGATCACGATGAGTACCGCTGCCACGGCGGGCGCGCGTTGCTGCAGGATGAAGGTCTGCATGCGCCCCACCGGGGCCAGCGCTTCCGAAACGGGCAGCCGAGCCACCACGAACCAGCCGCTGTTCGGCACCGATGCGATGGCGGAGATCTCGTCGATGCCCTTGGCATTGCGCGTCGTCCCGCTGCCGCGATAGCCCGCCATGGCGCGGTCGTGCAGAGGGTTCACACCGTCGGGCGGGGTGGGCGTGAGGGACATCGAGACGTCCGTCGAGGCCACGAAGATGCGGTCGCGCGGTGACACCACCAGGATGCCGCCGGCTTCGCCCACGCGCCCCTGTTGCAGATGGTCGAGCAGGCCGTCGGCCGAGAGGTCCGCCGTGCCGAGCAACACGGCGGCCACCTGCCCGGCTGCGTTGCGCACGGGCACGGCCATGGGCAAGACCGAGTGTCGGGAGGCTGTGGCCCACGGACGGCCCGGCGCGGACTGCCCCGCGCGCGCGGACGCGAATTCCGAACCGTCCGTTGCGAGCTGCCCCGTGCCGTCGAGCCGCTTGCCGGTGGCGTCCGCGACCATCAGGCCGAGCGGAAAGACGGGGCTCAGCGTGCTGCGCTCCGCCAGCCATGCCCGCAGCCGGTCGGGCTGCGTCAGGAGTTCCGGCGGCAGGGTGGCCGCCAGGCGTTCGAGGAACGACAACCGCTCGCCCAGGTAGTTGTCGACGTTGCGCGCCACGTAGGCGGCCAGCGCCGTTTGCTGTACCGCCACCGATCGGGTCAGCTCCTCCCGCAGGAAGCGGCTGAGCTGGATGTAGCTGCCGGCGGTTCCCACCACCGCCATCAAAAGGCCCATCATGAGCAGTCGAACAACCAGGCTGTTGGCAGATTTTCTGAAGTTCACTCTGGCGGCTGGGCGTGGGGCGGTAGGTGCGGGACTGTATCCCAAGCGCCCATGCGCCCCCTCACGGATGCCTCCTGGCAGGCACCCTTGCGGGCTACACGTTCTGGGATGCGAGCGCGTCGCGTGCCGGCCGCAGCCGACGCGACCAGGCGAAGATGCCGCCCATGGCCAGCACCAGGAAGCCAGCGAATCCCGCCAGCGTGGGCAACAGCGGCGCCTCGAAGTAGATCAGCGCACCGTACATCCCGAGCATGGCCAGCGAGGCCAGGCTCTCGTTGAAGTTCTGCACCGCGATCGACTGGCCCGGGTTCATGCGCAGCAGGCCGCGGCTTTGCAGCAGCGCGTTCATCGGCACCAGCAGCAGGCCCGCGAGCGCGCCGATCACCACCAGCAGCGCGGCGGCGATGGCGGGCTGCGTCACCAGCGTCATCAGCAACACCATGGCACCCAGCGCGATGCCCAGCGGCAGCGCACGCAACGCGCGTTCGAGCGGAAACCAGCGGGACGCACCCATGGCACCGCCCGCCATGCCGATGGCCACCGCGATCTGCAGCAGCGCGCCCTGCGACAGCGCCAGCCCCAGCCGCTCGGCGGCCCAGCGCAGCACCAGGAACTGCAGCGTGGCCGACGCGGCCCAGAACAGGCTGGTGACGGCCAATGAGATGCGTGCGTCGACATCGCGCCACAGCAGCATCAGCGAGCGTCCGAAATCCCGCAGCAGCCGGCCCGGATGCGCCAGCGCCGCGCGATCGCGCGCCGGGTTGTGCGGAATCGCGAGCGTGCAGGCGGCGGCCAGCAGGTACATCGCACCGATGGCGGGCAGGGCCAGGCCCCTGTCGACCAGCGTGCTGCCCAGCGCCACGCCGAGCAGGATCGACAGCACCGTGCCCGCCTCGATCCAGCCGTTGGCGGCGACCAGCTCGTCCCGCGGCATCAGCTCCGGCAGGATGCCGTACTTGGCCGGCGAGTAAGCCGCCGCGCCCAGGCCGACCAGTGCGTAGGCCACCAGCGGCTGCACGTGCCACAGCAGCAGGGCACAGCCGCCGAGCTTGACGAGGTTGGTGGCCATCAGCACGCGACCCTTCGGTGCCGCATCGGCCACCGCGCCCGCGAAGGCGGCCAGCAGCACGTAGGAGAGGTAGAAGAACAGCCGCAGCGCGGGCGTCATCCAGCCGGGCGCGTGGCGCTGCATGAGCAGGCCGATGGCGACGATCAGCAACGCGTTGTCGGCCAGCGAGCTGAAGAACTGCGCCGCCACCACCGAGGCGAGTGCGCGCCGTGATCGCGCCCGCAACGTCACGCGGCGACGCCGAAGAAGTGCTGGCGGTAGCGCGGCGCCACGTCGTCCACGCGCAGCATCATCGGCAGGTCGGCGGTGTTGAACGCGACATCGAGCGCGGGCGGTCCGAGCAGGCGCGCGCCGCAGCGCAGGTAGCCCTTGATGAGCGGCGGCGCGGCGGGAGGCGCGGTGTCGCTGTCGGCATCGGCTTCCGCGTCGGTGTCCAGCGGCAGTGCGATGCGCGGCTCCACGCGCCAGCGCTGCTCGACCAGGTGCGTGCGGCACAGCCGGTGCCACAGCCGCGCGGCAGTCAGGCCCTGGTCGTCGAGCCCGATGCTGGCGCAGCCGATCATGGTGTCGAGTGCGTGGTCGACCATGTACTGCCCCAGCGCGGCCCACAGCGCCATGATCACGCTGCCCGAGCGCCAGTCTGCATCCACGCACGAGCGGCCCAGCTCCAGCGCCCGCGCACGCAGCGGCGCGAGCGGCGCCAGGTCGAACTCGGTGTCGGTGTAGAAGCCGCCTGCGCGGCGCGCTGCTTCCGGAGTCAGCACGCGGTAGGTGCCGATGAGCGGGCCGCGGCCGTGCACCGGGTCCACTGCATGCACCAGCAGGTGGTCGCAGAAGGCGTCGAAGCGGTCGGCATCGAGTCCTGGCGGCGTGCCTTCGGGCGGCGTGAGATGGGCGCCCATTTCCTGCGCGAACACGCGAAAGCGCAGGCGCTGGGCGTCGCGCACGTCCTCTTCGCAATCGGCCCAGCGGGTTTCCAGCACGGGCGCCGCGGTAGCAAGCGGCGCGAGCGAACGGCGGGGCAGGGCGTGCGAAGCGGTGATGTCCATGTGCATGTGGCAACGATTCAGTTGGATGGCGGATAGCGGTCGACCAGACGGTTCTGCCGCCGGTTGAGCCGTGCGAGGGCGAGCAGGCCAATGGGCTGTACGCCGGCCTTGCGCTGCGCGGCGCCGATGGCGAACAGCAGCCGCTGCTTGGCGAAGACCATGCGAAAGCCCTGCAGCACGCCGATGTCGGGGTCCCAGGCCTCGATGGCTTCGGAGCCCGCGCCGTTGATTTCCATGATGGTGAAGCCGCGCCCGGCGCCGAGTTCGCGCAGGCTCTCGTAGCGCACGTCGAAGCGTCCGAAATGGAAGTCGGGCATGTCGCGCGCGATGGCGTCGATGGCGCGCACCAGATCGGACGTGATGAGCGCCGCGCCGTCGCGGTACAGCCCGCCGACGCGGGTCGAGCCGATGGTGGCCAGCCGAACCTGCTGGCCAGCCGCCGGCACGCTCTCGGATGGCACGCTGCATTCGTGGCGCGGCGAGCGCGCGATGCGGCGCGCGCGCACGTCGGCCGCTACGAGCTGGGCCACGGTGCTTCGGCCGTCGCCCGTCACGCGCGGGAAGTAGCGCAGCGCGAGGCCGATGATGCGGCCCTCGCCGGTGACGGGATCGCGTGCGTAGAAGATGCCCGCCTCGCCTTCCTGCGGCAGGTAGCGTTGCAGCACGACCGTTTCGCCGGAAGGAAAGACGGCCAGGTACGCTCGCAGCGCAGCCATGTCGGACAGCAGACGAACGCCGTAGCCGCACAGGCCGAGGTCGGGCTTGGCGACGATGGGAAATGCGAGGCCGTTCTCAGCCATGGTTTGCCGCAAGGCGTCTTCGTTCGCCGTGCCATCGTTGAACACCGCGCAGTAGTCGGCCGTGAGCGAGCGCGCCAGCGGCCCCATGCCGCGGAAGTATTCGAGCTTGCCTTCGCCCACCAGCCCGCCCGAGGTGAGATGCGGGTTGGCCGCCGACGGCAGGGTGGCGCCACCGTAGCGCAGCGACAGCCACAGCCACTGCACCACCAGCGGCACGCAGATGAGCCACTTGGGCATGCGCTCCAGCACACTGCATTCGCGCACCACGGCGAGCCGCGCGGTGTCGGCGCCGAGGTCGAGTCCGGCGGCCATCACGCGGCCTCCGCTGTGCGCGTGGCAACGAGCCCGACGGCGGCGATGCGGTCGATGTGCGCATACACCGGGCGTTCCAGTTCCTCGCCGAACACGTCGGGGTCGATCTCGGCATAGGACCACTCGAAACCCGACGCGGTGAGCAGCGGCCGTATCTCGGCAAGGAACGGGTCTTCGCCATCGACCATCGCCACGCCGGTGTAGAGCAGCAGCTGCCCGCCCGGCGCCAGCCGCTTCAGCGACTCGGCCGCGATGCGTACGCCGAGTGCCCGCCCGAGCCGCGCGCCGCCGTGGCGGTAGGCGCGCTGCGCGGCATCGTCGAGGTAGGGCGGGTTCGACACGATGAGGTCGAAGTCGCCTTCGACCGCCGACAGCGCATCGCCCTGCGCGAGCGTCACAGGGATGCCGGCGGCCTCTGCATTGACGGCTGTGTACTCCAGCGCCAGCGGGTTGATGTCATTCATCACGATCGTGCAGGGCGCGTCCATCGCCGCCAGCGCCCGCGCCACGGCAATGCCGCCCGCGCCGCTGCCGCAGCCCACGTCGAGCACGCGCAGGGGCTGCTTCGTCTTGCGCGGGTTCAGCGTATCGCGGATGAAACGCCCGAAGCGATGCGTGTCAGGTCCGAAGAACACGGCGTTCTCCTCGACCGTCGGGTAGGCCGAGTGAAAGAACAGGTCGTCGCCGAGGCTGGCGATGCGCACCGTGCTGCGCAGCAGCGACCCCGTGTGCCGCACGATGCCGGCCTGCTCCATGCCGGCCAGCAGTTCCGGCGGCACGGCGCCCGCTTCGAACGGCAGGTTCCAGCCGAAGATGTCGCGCAGCGTTGCACCCGGTTCGCGCCCGCGCCGCGCGAGCACGCGCTGGTGGGTCAAGGGCGTGACGGTCGTGAAGCGATAGTCCGTGGCCGCCACCTGGCGCAGCACGCCGGCCGCGTTCATCATGCGGCGACCTCCTCGGTCTGTTGCAGTTCGGGCAGTTCGGCGGTGTAGCGCGCGAAGCAGCGTTCGCCGCAAACGAGCCGCATCAGAGCGCCTTCGGCGATGAACTGCCCGCAGGACGGATCGGCCTCGACCAGCGGCCGGATCACCTCGCGTATCCACGCGCGCGAGTGCGACACGTCGAGCGCCGCATGCAGGTCGAAGTAGGCGCGCGCACGGCCGCTCAGGCCCAGGCGGCGCATGCCGGCCGCCACCTGCTTCACGCGCCCGGGCGCCGTGAGCTCGATGACGCCGAGCGCGCCGATGGCGTGGTACGCATAGCGGCGCGTGGTCGCCAGCCCGACCATGGTGTTGGCGAGCGCGAGCGACTCCCACACGGTGGTGTCGATGGCCGGATGCAGGTCGAGTTCGCGCACCATGTGCTCCAGCATCTGGCCGTGCATGGCGCTGCGCTTGCCGTGGCCCATCTCGTCCCAGAAGTTGCGCGCGCATTCGAGCTTGGGCTGCGGCGGCAGCTTGACCTGGGTGCAGGCCAGCAGGTCTTCGAAGCCCGCCTCGCCCGCGGCCTCCTGCGTGAGGAACCAGCGCATCTGCGGCAGCGCGGCCTCTTGAGCCAGCCAGTCGAACAGCGGGTGATGCTGGCCGGGGCCCGTGCGCGAGAGCGACTCGAACCAGTTGGCGAAATGGTCCGCATTGCCGGCCGAGGCCGATGCCGCCACCTGCACCGTGGTGCGCAGGGCTTCGAGGTACCTGCCTTCGATCAGGCGGCATTCATGCTCGCGGGCGAGTTCGTCCTGCCAGTGGGGCGACGGGCGGCCGAACTTCAGCCGTGCGGCGTTGAAGTGCGCCAGATGCCGATGAAGCTGCGTTTCCGCGTGGGTGTGGGCGTTCGGGGCGTCGTCTGGAGACATGGCCGATCCTCGTCATCCGCTGGGCAAAAGAGGCAGCGTGCGCCTTTGCAAAGCGGCTGTCCGTCAGACGGCGCCTACAGATTGGCCCCCAGGGCCGAAGATGGGGCTCAGGTCGCCCAGATGCGCGGCGTGGCCGCGGGCAGCTGCCACAGCTCGCCGCGCCATGCCTGCCAGACCTGCCGCAGCAGCTGCATCGCGGGCTCGACCACGGGCGCGAGCACGCGCAGTACGACCACTTCGGCATGCGGGCTTGTGGCACCGGCGCTGCCGGACAGGGGGCTTGCTTCGAGCAATGTGCGTGCGTGCGCCAGCAGGGCGTCGCGCCGGGCGCGCGCCACCGGCGAGCCCGCGACGAAGAACAGCGAGGCCAGGCAGCGATGGCCGCCGAGTCCGATGTGGCTTTGCAGCAGCCGGTGGTCGGCCGCGTCGATGCGCCCGCGCTCCAGCCACACGCCGGGCACCTCGATGTGCTGCAGGTAGCTGCCGCGCTCGAAGGGCTGGTTGGCATTCGGCAGGCCGAGCGCGGTGATGTCCCAGCCGATCAGCTCGGCGCCGGGCTCGAGCTCGATGGAAAGCCGGTTCTCCGCCTGGCAGCCGCTGTAGCAGATGGCTTCGAGCGGCAGCCATTCGAGCCGCGCGCCGGCCGCGAGGCGGATGCGCGTGCGCTGCAGCGCCAGCTCGCCCTCGCTGCGGTAGAAGCGCGAGGCGCCCGGCGTGGTGATGAGCCCGTGGCTGCCGTCGGTGCCTTCGATGTCGATGTCCAGCGTGTCGCCGCCCACCAGCCCGCCCGGCGGATGCACCAGCACGTTGTGGCAGACGGCATCGCCCTCGGGGTACAGGCTCTGCAGGATGCGCAGCGGGCCGTCATGGCGAAAGCGGGCGACGGTGCGGGCGGCTTCTTGTTTGTAGTCGAGATGGAGACGGGCGTGCCAGGGCATCGAGAGAGTCTAGAGCGTGTCGGCCAATCGGATTTTTCGTGGAACACCGCGGAACCGGCTTTGCCGGGCCGCAGGTGTTGCCCCCGGTAGGGGGTTGGCCAGCGAAACGGAGTGCGCGCAGTCTGGGGGCGAGTCCTATTTCCAGGCGCCGTCGTGCGCGGCACTCGCTTCGTCGATCAGCGCCGGTCCGATGCATTCGATCGGATGCGGCGAGGCGCGGAAGACGTCGCGGCACGACAGCTCTGCATCGCGCTGGTCCTGCCGCTCGCCGCGGAACACGCGCAGTCGCTCGGCATCGATGCCGAACACCACGCGGCCGATGTTCGACCAGAAGATCGCGCCCGCGCACATCACGCAGGGCTCGCCCGAGGCGTAGATCGTGGCGCCAGCGAGTTCCTCGCGCGAGAGCTTGCGCTCGGCCAGTGCGCGCAGCGCATTGATCTCTGCATGCGCCGTGCAGTCGCCGGTCTCGGCATTGCTGTTGCCAGCCTCGGCCAGCACCTCGCCGGCGGCCGAGACGATCACGGAGCCGAAGGGGCGGTTGCCCCGGCGGCGTGCCGCGTGCGACCAGACGATGGCCTTGCGCAGGTAGCGGCCGTCGCGTTCATCGAGTGCTGTTTCGGCGGGATAGTTGACGGTGTGGGTGTCGCTGTGGAAATTCATGCTTTGGGAAGGGAGCGTTCGCTGCGCAATGGGAGCATCGAAGTATTGAAGATGGCGTCGGACGCGGGCTTGATCTTGAGGCCGAAGACATCGGCCACTTCGTCGACCTGCTGTTCGAGCAAGAGCTTCCGGATGTCGCCGAGGCCATGGTCGCGCGTGTCGGCCGCGCCCACGTACTGCGCGGTGATGCCCCAGCGCTCGAGTTCGATTTTCTCATCGAGGATGGGCTCGCGCTGGCGCATGGCCGCGATGCTCGGCGCCGGATTGGAAAAAGTCTCGACGATGGCGCGGTTGCTCGCGCGCAGGAAGGCCGCAACCACCTTCGGGTTCTGCGCGATGAGGTTGCTGCCCGCGAGGATCGCGTTGCCGTACAGATTGACACCCGCGTCGGCGTACTTGAGCACCGACAGTTCCTCGGGCTTCATGCGCGCGAACAGCGACACGGCCGAGTCGTGGAAGTAGGTGGCGGCATCGACGTCGCCGCGCACCATCACGTTGTCGCGCGCGCTGAAGTCGGTGGTCTGCCACTGGAAGGCGTCGGCGCGCATGCCCTGCTTGCGCGCGACCAGGGGCCATGCACGGCGGGTCGATTCGACGGCGGCGGCGGCCACCTTCTTGCCCGCGAGGCTCTTGAAATCCCCGGTCACGCCGCGGTCCTTGCGGCCGATGATCGCGAACGGTGCGCGGTTGTAGTACTGGTAAACGGCCTGCACCATCGGCGTGCCGGGGTTCTGCGCGTTGAACTCGACCAGCGAACTGATGTCGCCCAGGCCGAGCTGGTAGACACCGCTGGCGATGCGGGTGATGGAGGCGACCGAGCCGGCGCCGGTGTCGATGCTCACGTCGAGCCCCTCGTCCCTGTAGTAGCCCTTGGTCTGCGCGAGGAAGAAGGGCGCGGTCTGGCCGTTGATGCGGAAGTCGAGCGTGAACTTGAGCGGGGTGAGCCTGGCGCCGCCCTGCGCGAAGACGGCGGGAGCGGCAAGGGTGGCGGCGCTGGCCGCGAGGAAGGATCGACGTTGCATGTGGGGCCTCGGAAGCTTCGGTTCTTGAATCCCTCCGCAAAAATGCGACGGGCGTTTCAAGAGCAATTTCCGGGCGGGCGCACGTTCGTGGTGCGTGCGCTGCTGAACGCTTCTACTCTTGCGGTGGGTCATGCACGACGCATGCCAAGGGATTTCGCTCGGGCATTGCAAGGGAAAACGTGCACCGACCAGGAAGCCGCGCCACAATCCGGGCGCGCAATTTGCAAGGCAGATTACGCAGAGTAGAAGCGTTCAGCCAGGCGACGGTTCCCGTCGATGGCAGGAAATTGCTCTTTCAGTTCGTCCCCCACACGACCACCGAAGGAGTCCGCGCATGCTCGTCACCCAACAACCCGCCTTCCGCAAGTTCTGGCATGCCGTCATGCCGCTTACCGAATTGGCCAACGGCCCGAAGCCTTTCAGGCTGCTGGGCGAAGACATCGTTCTCTTCATCGACGCCGACGGCCAGCCAGCCGCGTTGCGCGACCGCTGCTGTCACCGAACCGCGAAGCTCTCGAAAGGCTGGTGCGTGGACGGCGAAGGCCGGGCCTGCGGCACCGGCGCCATCCAGTGCGGCTACCACGGCTGGACCTACGACCGCAGTGGCCAGGTCATCCGCATTCCGCAGTACGAGGCCGACCGCAAGATCTCGCCCGAGTACCGCACCACGGCCTACCGCTGTACCGCGCGCTACGGCTATGCATGGGTGGCGCTGGAGGAGCCCATCGCCGACATCCCGGCCATTGCGGAGTTCGACGACCCGGGCTACCGCACCATCTTCCAGTTCTACGAAGAGTGGCAGACCAGCCCCATGCGCGCGCTGGAGAACTCCTTCGACAACTCGCACTTCAGTTTTGTGCACCGTGCCACCTTCGGCGTGGCCGCGAGCCCGAAGCCGAGCAAGTACGAACTGGTGGAGAACGAATCGGGCTTCTATGCGGAGACGGTCATCGATGCGGCCAACCCGGTGAAGTTCCACGCGATCAGCGGCGTGACCGACCCGATCACCACGCGCCACATGCGCAACGCGTATTACCTGCCGTTCTCGCGCCGGCTCGACATCGAGTACCCGAGCGGCGTGCGCCACATCATCATCAACTGCTTCACGCCCATCGACGACGGCCGCATGCAGCTGTGCCAATGGCTGTTCCGCAACGACACCGAGGCCGACTGCACGGCGCAGATGCTGATCGACTTCGACGACGCGGTGACGCGCGAGGACAAGGACATCCTCGAATCGACCGACCCCGATGCGCTGGTCGATACGCGGCGGCGTGGCGTGGAGTATTCGATGGAGTCGGACCGGCCCGGCATGCTGATCCGCAAGCACCTGATGCAGCTGCTGGCGAAGCATGGCGAGGCGGAGGTTTATCGCGGCATGAGCAACGCGGTGATTCCGATTGCCAAGGTTGCTTGAAGACCTGTCTTCGGTTTGTGTGTGCGCGCTGTTCAGGGCGCGCTCACGCCGACGGGGTACCTTGCTCCGCGAATGTCCCCCGGCCTGCGGCCTCCTCCTTTATTTCGCTGCGCAAGGCACCCCGCCGTCGTGATCGATCAGCGCGGTGGTTGAACTGCCGGCATAAGCAGAGCGCCCATCGTGCACAGGGTGCCGGGTGCTCCCCGCAGCGAAATAAAGGAGGAGGCCGAAGGCCGGGGGACATTCGCGGAGGGGAGTACCCGGTGCCCTGTGCACACGCCCCGAACGACAGCGCCAGTGTCAGGCAGCAGCAGTCGCGGGGTTCGGGCGCGAAGCGTGCGACGAGCCCTGTTCGTAGCGGTCCATCGCAAGGCCATCGGTGCGGATCTCCGGGCGCTGGCCCATCACCATGTCGGAGATCAGCTTGCCCGAGCCGCAGGCCATGGTCCAGCCCAGCGTGCCGTGGCCGGTGTTGAGGAACAGGTTGGCATAGCGCGTGCCGCCGACGATGGGCGTGCTGTCGGGCGTCATCGGGCGCAGGCCGGTCCAGAAGCTGGCGCGCGGCACGTCGCCGCCGGGGAACAGGTCGGTCACCACTTTCTCGAGCGTGGCACGGCGGGCAGGGTTCAGGCGCAGATCGAAGCCGCCGAGCTCGGCCATGCCGCCCACGCGGATGCGGTTGTCGAAGCGCGTGACTGCGACCTTGTAGGTCTCGTCGAGCACGGTCGATTGCGGCGCGAGCGACTCGTCGAGCAGCGGTACGGTCAGCGAGTAGCCCTTGACCGGGTACACCGGAATGTCGAGGCCCAGCGAGGCGATGGCGGCGCGCGAGTAGCTGCCGAAGGCCATCACGTAGCGGTCGGCCGTGAGGATCTTGCCGGCGGTGGTGCGCACGCCGGTGATGCGGCCGCCGTCGGTTTCGAGGCCGTCGATGGTCTGGCCGAAGCGGAAGTCGACGCCCAGGCCGCGTGCGATCTCGGCGAGGCCGCGCGTGAACAGATGGCAGTCGCCGGTTTCATCGTTGGGCAGGCGCAGGCCACCCGTGAGGCGGTCGCGCGCGCCGGCCAATGCGGGCTCGACGCGGGCGAGCGCATCGCGGTCGAGCAGTTCGTAGGGCACGCCGCATTCCTCGAGCACCGCGATGTCGCGCTGCACCGCGTCGAGCTGGGCCTGCGTGCGAAAGAGTTGCAGCGTGCCGCCGGTGCGCTGCTCGTACTGCAGGCCGGTGTCGGCGCGCAGCTGCTGCAGGCAGCCGCGGCTGTATTCGGCCACGCGCATCATGCGTTCCTTGTTCACCGCATAGGCCTCGGGCGAGCAGTTGCGCAGCATCGCGGCCATCCAGCGCAGCTGGAACAGCGTGCCGTCGGGGCGGATCGACAACGGCGCGTGCTTCTTGAACATCCACTTGATCGCCTTCAGCGGAATGCCCGGCGCGGCCCACGGCGTGGAGTAGCCCGGCGACACCTGGCCGGCGTTGCCGAAGCTGGTTTCCTCGGCGGGGCCGGCCTGCCGGTCGAGCAGGGTGACCTCGGCGCCCGAGCGTGCGAGGTAGTAGGCCGTGGTGGTGCCGATCACGCCGCCGCCGAGAACGATGACTTTCATGGTGTATTCGCCGATTCAGATGGAATGAGTGGAATCTAAAGTGCACAATGCAGTGGATTCCATTGTTTTCAGTGAATTGACAGTGAAATTCACTGAGACTCATCGTCCAATGCCGCGCCAGAAGTGAAATGCCCGAACTCGACCGAATCGACCGCCGCATCCTCGATCTTTTGCAACGCCAGGGCCGCGTTTCCATGACCGAGTTGGCCGAGCACATCGGCCTGTCGGCCTCGCCCTGCGCCGAGCGCGTGAAGCGCATGGAGCGCGACGGCGTCATCACCGGCTATCACGCGCACGTGTCGCCCGAGGCACTGGGCAAGACGCTGCTGGTGTTCGTCGAGATCAAGCTCTCGGCCAAGTCGGGCGACGTGTTCGACAAGGTGCGCAAGGAGTTGCTGCACATGCCCGAGGTGCTCGAATGCCATCTGGTGTCGGGCAGCTTCGACTACCTCGTGAAGGCGCGCCTGAGCGGCATGAGCGAGTACCGGCACCTGCTGGGCGACATCCTGAAGAAGCTGCCGGTGGCGGCCGAGTCGCACAGCTACGTGGTGATGGAAGAAATCAAGGAAACGCTGATGCTGGCGGTCGACCGCTGAGCACACGCATCATTCAAGGACAGGCATGACCATTTCGATTCGCCGCGACGGCACCACCGGTACGCGCCACATCCTCAAGATCCGCAACCACGAGATTCCGGTCGACGCCTCGCCCGCGGGCGGCGGCAGCGACGCGGGCCCCGAGCCGCATGACCTGTACGACGCTTCGCTCGCCGCATGCAAGGCGCTCACGGTGCTGATCTACGCGCGCCGCAAGGGCATTCCGGTGGAAGACATCGAGGTCGTGGTCGACCGCGACGCCAGCGAAGAGCGCAAGGGCGTCTACCGCCTCAAGTCGGGCCTGCGCCTGAGCGGCGAGCTGAGCGAAGCGCAGCGCGACGAACTGCTGCGCGTGGCGGGCAAGTGCCCGGTGCACAAGCTCATGACCGAGGTGAAGACCGAGATCGAGACCGGCTGGGCGGACTGAGCGCCAGGTGCCGCACGGCCAAAAGGCGTGGTCAGGTCCGTTTTGGAGCAAGGATTTACACTAGCCGGTGCCGTTTACAGGACACTTTCAACAATGAAGTGGGTCATTCTTGCCATCTTCGCGCTCAGTGCGCTCTACGTTCATTTCCGCGGCCAGGTGCGGCATCGCTTCTTCAGGCAGCTCTCCGACCACTCGACCTTCCTCGCTCCGCTGAACGTCTTCATGTACCTTTTCTCGAAGGTGCCGGGTACACCGTACCTGTCGCCCGCGCAGTTCCCCGAGATGCGCGTGCTCGAAGAGAACTGGAAGGTCATTCGCGAGGAAGCGCTGGCCATGCGCAATGGCGGCAGCATCAAGGCGTCGAGCCAGTTCAACGACGTGGGTTTCAACTCCTTCTTCAAGAGCGGCTGGAAGCGCTTCTACCTGAAGTGGTACGACGAGGCGCACCCCTCGGCCGCCGTGCTGTGCCCGCGCACCACCGAGCTGCTGAAAGGCATCGGCACCATCAAGGCCGCCATGTTCGCCGAGCTGCCCCCGGGCAGCCGCCTGGTGCGCCACCGCGACCCGTTCGCCGGCTCGCTGCGCTACCACCTGGGCCTGTGGACGCCGGGCGTCGAAGGCTGCTACATCGACGTGGACGGCCAGCGCTACCACTGGCGCGACGGCGAGGCCGTGGTGTTCGACGAGACCTTCATCCACTACGCCGAGAACACGACCGACCACGACCGCGTGATCCTGTTCTGCGACATCGAGCGTCCGCTGAAGTACCGGTGGGCCAGCGCCGTGAACCGGTGGTTCGCGAAGAACCTGCTGGCCGCCGCCGCGTCGCCCAACGATGCCAGCGACAAGACCGGCGGCATCAACCGCGCCTTCAAGTACATCTATCAGATCCGCGTGATCGGCAAGCGCCTGAAGGCATGGGACAAGCGGGCGTACTACCTCGTGAAGTGGGCCATCTTCGGCGGCCTGGCGCTCTGGATCTTCTGGTAATCACGCAAGGCGCCCGGCGTGGGCGCCGACCATTTCCGCCAGCGCGTCGGCCACGGTCCTGACGCGCGGCGAGCGCCTCACGTCGGGGTGCACCACGCTCCACACCTCCCGCATCACAGGCCGGACTTCGCCCGGCACTTCGATAAGTGCGGCATCGTCGCGCGCCATGAAGTCCGGCAGCATCGCGAGGCCCAAGCCGCAGCGGCAAGCGTTGTGCAGGGCCGTGAGGTCGTTGCTGCGGAAGACGAAAGGACGCGTGCCGGCAAGCTCGATCAGCAACTGCTGGTGCGGCACGTTGCCGGGCGAATCGCTGTAGCCCAGAAAGCGCCAGGCAGCCTCCGCGCGCGTGAGCCACACCGGCGCTGCGTAGAGGCGGAAGGCCAATTCGCCGAGCTTGCGTGCGGCGAGGCCGGGCTCGGTCGGGCGCATGAAGCGGACCGCGATGTCCGCGTCGCGGCGCTGCAGGTTGGCGCTGCGGAGTTCGCCGACGATGTCGAGCGCGATGCCGGGCCACCGGTCAGCCTGCGCGGCCCACAGCGGCACGATAAAGTGCCTGGCAAAGGCCGGCGGCGCCGAGACGCGCACCGTGCCTTGGTCCGCCGTGTTCGCCGCGGCGACACGCGCGAAGGCGAGCACTTCCTGCTCGAGCCGCTCGGCGGGTGCGAGCAGCGCTTCACCTTCGTCCGTCAGCGCCCAGCTTCGCGGCAGGCGGTCGAAGAGGCGCACGCCGATGTGCGACTCCAATGCGCCGACGCGGCGCGCGACCGTCGAATGCTCCACGCGCAACTGCCGCGCGGCACCCGAGAGGCTGCCCTCGCGCGCCACGGCCACGAAGAAGCGAATGTCGTCCCACGCAAGGGACGCAAGGGAAGCGGGCGCGGAGGCATCGGGGCGGTGAGCTGGCGATTCGTGCACAACGGATGCGAAGTTTTGGGGAATGGCCAATCATTCTGCCCGCCGATATCGTCCTGTGCATCGTTCGTCACTTCACAGGATTCGCCATGAGCACCGCGCAACAAAGCTTCGTTTCCTACGGCCCGCCCGTCTCCCTCGACACCGCCCGGCGCGTGGCCGCGGCCGCCGAAGCCGAGGCGCGCGCCAACGGCTGGCCGATGGTCATCGCGGTGATGGACAGCGCCGCCAACCTCGTGGTGCTGCACAAGATGGACCACGCGCAGACCGGCAGCGTCGAGATCGCACAGGCCAAGGCGCGCAGCACCGTGCGCTTCAAGCGGCCGACGCGCGTGTTCGAAGAGGCACTGGCCGCGGGCGGGCTGAACCTGCGGCTTTTGGCCACCGAGGGCGCATGCCCGCTCGAAGGCGGCTTGCCGCTGATGCACCAAGGCTGCCTCGTCGGCGCCATCGGCGTCTCGGGCATGCAGTCGACGCAGGATGCGCAGGTGGCGGCCGTGGGCGCGGAGGCGCTCTGACCGCGCGATCCGCACGCGCTCATGGTGCGCGGCGATGCACCGTCGCTCGAACACGCGCTCACCAACCTGCGCGGGCGGGGCGCGGGGGCTGGGTCTTCACCTCGTGGCCCAGGTCACTCGGCTGCATCGCGGGCGGCTGACCATCGGGTCGAGCGAATCGGGCGGCGCGAAGATGGGGCTCGAGTTGAATCTGGATGTGTGAGAACCTCGCCGCCATGAATCTCATCGACCGGCTGCCCGAGCCCACGAACCTTGCCGGCGCGCAAGCGTTGATTGCCCGCGTGCAGGCGGTGCTCGATGCCCAGGGGATCGCCATGCGCGCGCCGCCGCCCGAGCCCACCACCTGCAGCGGCCGCGGCTGCAACGGCTGTGTGTGGGAGGGCTGGCTTGCCGCCGTGGCCTACTGGCGCGACGAGGCCTCGCTGCTGCTCGATTGAAGGCTCAGGCATGGCGCCTCTGGCCGCGGCAAGGGGCGCTCTCCCTGCCGGACAGGACATCGATCAGGCCGGTGCGCCGGAGGACTTTGCGGGTGTCCTACCCGGCCGGCAGATTTCCGCTGACGGTTACGAGTCCGCAATGCACCCACGATGGTTCCGACCAATGCGCAAGAGGTCGAACGAGAACGTCATGACAATTGCAGAACCCGACCTTTCCGCCCGCCCCATTCATTGCGTCGTCGAGCGCAGGATGGCCTGTGCCCCGCACGCGATCTTCCTGGCCTGGACGCAGCAATTCGATCGCTGGTTCGCCGCACCGGGCACCGTGTTGATGGCGCCGAAGGTGGACGCGCCGTTCTTCTTCGAAACCCGGCATGGCGAACAACGGCATCCCCACTATGGTCGATTCCTCCGCCTCATGCCCGATCGACTGGTCGAAGTCACGTGGTTGACCGGCGCAGGCGGCACCGAAGGCGCCGAGACGGTGGTCACTGTCGACATCGCGCCGAATGGTTCCGGGGCACTTGTCCGCCTGACGCATTCCGGCTTTCCGAACGAGGCCTCCATGCGGCGCCATGACGAGGCATGGAGGGCGGTACTGGAACACCAGGAAAACATGCTGTCGAGTGGCACTTGACAACTATTCATCGGGAACCGGCAGCGTCGCGGAAGCGAGGTAGAACATGCTCGCCAATACAACCACGTCGGGTCAGCTCTTGGGCTTTGCGTATTCCTCTGCGCTCATCACCTCGAGGCCGACGAACGAGTCGTTGCCTTCGACCCACGCGTCGTGACCCGGCGGAATGGTGTACGACATGCCTTCCTCGATGACGGTCTGCGAGCCGTCATTCATTTGCACGGTGATCCGCCCGGACACTGCGTACCCGACGTGAGCCACCTGGCAACTGTCCGTGCCCACGACCGGCTTGATGCATTTCGACCAGCGCCACCCGGGCTCGAACCTGAAGCGTCCGAGCGTGTAGCCCTCGAGACGGACCACTTCGACGCGGGTCTTGTCGGGCTGCCGAACCTCGTCCGGTTCGTCATGGGATTTCGTCTGAAGCTTGCTGACGTTCATTGGACTTGCCATCGCGACTCTCCTTGCACGAGCGAGCAACTGGTTCGCGGCAGCCTCGTGCCAAGCCGCACGTGAACGATTGAACAGTAGTCCAGGGCCACCTGTGCGGTGACCCGGAAGCCGTGTTTTCTTTACTGGTCATTCTTCCTTCATGGAGGCTGCGACGCGCTTGGTGAGCGGGTGCAGGAGGTAGACGAGCAGCGAGCGTTCCCCCGTCTTGAAGACCACCTCGACCGGCATACCCGGCTGCAGCGAGCGTTTGCCCAGCTTCCTCAGGCCCTCCTGCGTCACCGCCACCCGCGCGAGGAAATAGCTCGTGTTGGTCTGTGGGTCCGTCAATAGATCGCCGGATACCGAAACCAGCCGGCCCTGCACCACGAGCTGCGGAGAATGGGCAAACGTCGAGAAACGCACGTCCACCGGTATGCCGGCGTGGACGCGGTCGATCAGATGGGGTGGCACTCTTGTTTCAAGCAGCAAGGGCTCGTTGGCAGGCACCACATCCATCAGCTTTTGCCCCGGCGCGATCACGCCGCCCACGGTCTGCGCCACCAGCGCCACCACCTGGCCCGAAGCGGGCGAGCGGATCTCGGTGCGGCCCAGTTCGTCCCGCAAGGCGAGGAACTTCTCGAAGTCTCCAAGCACCTCGCGGCTGACTTCCGCCTGCTGCGTCTCCACTTCCTTGTGGTACTCCTGCTGCCTGGCGATGGCACGCTGGCGAAGCTCCGCGACCGACCGCCGGGCCCGGCCCATGTTGCCGATGAGCTCGGCAATGAAGGTGCTCGATTCCGCTGCCTGGCGTTCCATCTCCAGCTGGCGAGTGCGCGGGACATAGCCTTCGGCAACCATCTTGCGTGTCTGGGTCAGTTCCTCGTCGAGAAGCGAAAGCTGGGTTCGGCGGCTGCTCAACATGCTCGCGTAGGCTTGGGACAACGCTTGCTGGCCCTGGATGTTCTCTTCGATCGATTGCAGGTCGGCGCGCAAGGCGGCGCGGCGCGACCTGAGCAATTGCTCCTGGTTGAACATCTGTTGCCGGATCAGCGGGTCCGTGGCAGCCGCCTGCAAGTCCGGATGGAATTCGATGATGTCCTGTCCCCCCTGCTCGGCCAGCAGGCGGCCTTGTATGGCGCGAAACCCCAGGTAGCGCTGCCGCACGGTTTCGAAGCTCGCCCTGGCCGCGGCGTCGTCGAGCTTGAACAGCAACTGGCCTTCCTGGACTTGATCGCCTTCGCCGACCCGCACCTCCTTGAGGATGCCTCCGATCTGGTGCTGGACCGCCTTGCGCTTCGTGTCGATGGCGACCTGCCCCTGGCTCGGCACGCCCTCGTCCAGCGGAGCAAATGCGGCCCACAGCAGAAACCCGCCGAACCCTGCGACCAAGGCCCATGCGCCGATTCGCCCTGCGCGTCCAAGCTCGTTTCCGAGTCCATTGGCATCTTGCGATCGATCGTCCTCGATCGGCGAGGGGACGGAACTCACGTCTCTGAGAAGATTCGGTTTGGCCATTTGGAACTCCCTGCGAGATGAATCGAGGACAGGACGGCGCCGGATCAGGCCGACTGCACCAAGGCCGCCGGTCGCACGTCGGGCCGAGGGCGACGAAAAGACGCGAGCACGGCATCGCGTGGTCCGTCCGCCGTCAATTCGCCATCGCCCAGAACCATGAGGCGGTCGGCCACGGCCACCGCGCCCTGACGGTGGGTCACCAGGAACACTGTTGTCCCCTTGGCCTTCAGCTCCCGTATGGCTCGCAGCAGCGCTGCTTCCCCGGCATCGTCCAGATTGGCATTCGGCTCGTCCAGAACAATGAGCGATGGGGCGCCATAGAGCGCCCGGGCCAGCCCGATGCGCTGCCTCTGTCCCCCGGAAAGCAGGCGCCCCGCGTCCCCGATGGGGGTGTCGTAGCCTTTGGGAAAGCGCAGGATCGTCTCGTGCAGGCCGGCGCTGGATGCCGCCTCGATGACCTTGCGCGAATCGACCTCGCCGAGCCGCGCGATGTTCTCGGCAATGGAGCCCCCGAACAATTCGACGTCCTGCGGCAAATAGCCAAGATGCGGGCCCAGCTCGAGGCGATTCCAGCCCCGGACCGGCACGCCGTCGAGCAGCACCGCGCCACGGGACGCCGTCCAGATTCCGACCATCACCTTCACCAGCGTGGACTTGCCCGAGCCGGAAGGTCCCAACACCGCGACCACGGTTCCCGCGGGGACCGCGAATGAAATGTTCTTCAGGATCGGGGCCATGCGCCCTGCGGCCTCCGCAAAGACGCCTTGCAGGCTGATCTCGCCGGTGGGCGCGGCTCGGGCAGGGACAGGCGCCTGCTCGGGGAAGTCGGCCAGCAGTTTCTCAAGACGTTCGAGTGCGGCACGGCAGGAGACAAACCCTCGCCACGCGCCGAGCAGCTGGTCGATGGGCGCGAGGGCACGGCCCATCAGCACATTCGCCGCAATCATGGCGCCTGCCGACAACTGGCCATCGATCACCAGCAGCGCGCCCGCCCCCAGCGCGAGCGACTGTTGGCTGTAGCGTATGAATTTGCTCCAGCCGGCGACGCGATTGACAAAGCCGTGCGCGGACGCGCTCTTGTCCATGCAGGCCGCGTGCTGGCGATTCCAGCGCTCTTGCAGGTTGGTGACCATGCCCATCGATTCGAGCACCTCGATGTTCCGAAGCTTGCTCTGCAGGTCGCTCATCGTCTCGCTCGCGGCTTTCAGGGCCGCTTCCGATGGCGCGACGGTCTTCCTCTGGCCGAACCAGGCCAGTGCGGCCTGGACCAGGGCGAACCCAAGCGCCAGGACGCCGAGCCAGGGATGAAGAAAGAAGATCACCGCGATGTAGATCGGCGCCCAAGGTGCATCGAAGAGCGCAAAGACGCCCAGGCCGGTCAGGAACTGGCGGATCTGGTTCAGGTCTGCGAACGGCCTGGACGCTGTGGATGCCGACTGGCCGAGGTAGGCCTGAAAGCTCCCGTTGAACACCCGGGTGCTCAGTTGCCGGTCGAAGCGCAGGCTGGCCCGCACCAGCAGGCGCGAGCGCAGCCATTCCGACAAGGCCAGCGCACAGAAAAGGAACATCGTGATCAAGGAAACCGCGAGCAGGGTCAGTTCGCTTTGACTGGCCAGCACGCGGTCGAACAGCTGCAGCATGTAGATGGTCGGCGCGAGCATGAGCAGATTGGTCAGGAAGCTCAGCATTCCGACCAGCAGGAACTCCCTGCGGAAACCCCAGAGCGCGCGCCCCAGTTCGCTGCGGTTGAAGAGCGGAGGTTTCTTCATGGCAGTGGACTCGCCTGAAGCGCGGCGCTCGCAGCGGTTGCGGCATCGCGCGGCTTCGGTACGGGGCTGTTGGCCGCCTTGCGCATCCGGTCCACCGCCTGCTCGCCGGCTTGCCGCAGCGCAGCCAGGACCTCGTCGCGTGCGCCGAATGCCTGCATTGCGCCGTCGCACAGCACCAGCATCTTGTCCGCCACGGCCAGCACGCTGGTGCGGTGCGTCATGACGACGAATGTCGTGCCGCGCGCCTTGAGCTTCGAAATGACAGCCGCCAATGCGGCGTCGCCGGCGTCGTCGAGGCTCGAATTCGGTTCATCGAGCACCACCAGCGCGGGCTCGCCGTAGATCGCGCGTGCCAATGCGACCCGCTGCCGCTGCCCGCCCGACAGCACGGTCCCTTCGGGGCCGATCGGGCTGTCGTAGCCCAGCGGAAGGCTCGCGATGCAGGCGTGCAGGTCGACGGCCAAGGCTGCCGCTTCGACCTTCGCGGGCCGCACCTCCCCGAAGCGCGCGATGTTCTCGGCCACCGTGCCCTCGAGCAGTTCCACGTCCTGGGGCAGATAGCCGATGTGCGGGCCGAGTTCGCTCTTGTCCCACGCGAACACGTCTGCGCCGTCCAGCCGCACCTTGCCGCTCGTCGCGGGCCAAAGGCCGACGATCAGGCGTGCCAGGGTCGTCTTCCCCGCGGCAGAAGGACCCACGACGGCAAGCACCTCGCCGGGCACCAGGCCGAAGGCCACGTTCTTCAGAATGGCCGGACCGCTGCCCGGAGCGCCGGCAACGAGGCTTTCGACTTGCAGCGCGCCTTTGGGCGGCGGCAAGGACATCGTGTCCGGTCTTTGGGCGATGACGCCCAACAGGCTGTTCAGGCGCTGCCATGCATCGCAGGCATTCACCACCGCGCGCCATTGCGTCACGAGCTGCACCAGCGGCGCCAGGGCCCGGCCGCCGAGGATCGAGCCGACGACCATCATTCCGGCGCCGCCGTTGAGCTGGTTCTTCAGCAGCAGCCAGGCACCCAGGCCGAGCAGCAGGGAACCCATGGCGACCTGCAGGAACTTGCTGACGGCCTGATAGGCCCCGGCACGGTCCGAAGCGATGGCCTCGCGCTGCAGGAAGTCGCGTCGCTTGCCCATCCAGCGGCGATGGACGTCCGGCAGCATGCCCATCGACTCGATGACCTGCGAGTTTCGGAGCGCGGCGTCCGCATACTGCTGCGCTTCGATCGCGCTGCGATTGGCCGACACCAGCGGCGGCCGCGTGCTCCGGTCGTTGATCCACCCGACGAACACCTGCAGCAGCGAGCCCACGACGGCCGACAGGCCCAGCACAGGGCTGATGGCGAACATCAGCCCCACGAAGACCAGCGAAACCGGCGCTTCCATCAACGCCAGCAACGGCGGTGAATACAGGAACTCCCGCAAGGTTCGAAGGTCATTGAGCGGCTGCACGGTCCCGCCCGGCAGCCGCTTGAGACCCGCTTCGAAGATGGCGCAGAACACGCGGTCCCGCATCTTCCGATCCAGTTTCTGCCCGGCCTGGTACATCACCTCCGCGCGTGCCCAGTCGAGTATTTCCATCAGGCAGTAAGCGGCCAGGACCAGCAATGTCAGCATGGCCAGCGTGAGCGTGCTGCGGCTGTTCACCACTCGCCCATACACCTCCAGCATGTACCCGCTCGGAGCCAGCAGCAAAAGGCCGGAGCAAACACTGAACCAGGCCGCCCGCACGAAGTAGGCGCGGAGCGTTGTCACCGCCTGCCGCAATTCGCCAGACTTTTCCTGAGGCTTCATACCACCTCGCAGGTTCGACATCAGTACGCCTGAGCACAGGCCAGGTGAGAAGGGGGCGGCATTTCTGCTGCCCCCTTGCGCCAGGACTCGCTACGCAATCGCTTCCGTTTGCTGGGTCGTGCCTATCAGGTTGGCCACGCCGTCGATCTCCAGGTGGACATCGAAGTTGAAGCCCGCGAAGTCGGCATCGCCATCGATCACCTGACCCACGAAGTTCAGGTCCACGTCCGAATTGATCGTCGTCGATGTGATCACATCGATCTTGATGATCTTGAACACATCGTTGTCCGCCGTATCGGCATAGTTCGAGCCGGTCGCGGTCAGATTCACCGTGTTATGCCCGGTTAGGCTGATGCCCGTGCCGGTGATTTCTTCGGTGCTGCTCAGGACCTGCACGCCCGTGATCTGGTAGTTGGCGCTGTCGTAGTCGTCCTCGCCGATGCTGACCACCTTCAAGCCTCCTCCGGCCGATTGATAGTCCGCCGCGGAGTTGGCGACCAGGAGCCTGGTCGTGGTGGTGTTGTCCGACGCCTTGAACAGCTTCAGCAGAACAACCACATCCTCGCCGTCCGTGATCTGGTCGATCGTGATGTTGATCGCGTCGGCGTAGGCCGTGTCCGTACCGACGATGGCCGCCCCTGGGCGCTGCGGTGGACTCGTCAGATTGGGGTTGCTCACCGGATTCGACTTGTAGAAGTCGAAGTTCAGCAACTCGCCGGATTGGACGGTATCGGAGTTCACGCCGAGGGTGTTGGTTGCGACGTTGACGAAACCGGCACTCTCGCTGGTGAAGGTTTCACCCGCCGCAAACGCGTGATTGTTGCCCGCCAACAGATCGCTGGAGTCGCTCGGAGGCGTGGACGCCCTGGCCGAAAGCACGCCGAAGAAGTCGTTGCTGTATTTCTGGACCACGATCTCCGGCGAGTTGTTGCCTTCCGTGTCGTAGTTGAAGGATGCCAGCGGCGCACTCGTGGAGAACGTCGTTTGTCCTCCGAAGACCTGATCCAGGTCGAAGGAGAAGGTGCCGTCCGTCTTGTTGAAGACGACCGTGCCCGTTGCCGCCTGCGTCGTCGTCGACGTCGGCCCGGGGTAGTAGTTGAAGCCGAACTTGTAGGTGACCGTCGTGGCGTCTTCGGCGAAGTGCGAGACGGTTGCATCGGTGATGGGCCGCCCGCCGCCGGTCGTTCCGGTCAGGCTGTTCAGCACGATGCCGTCGGTCGACGCGTTGTCCACGTCGTCGGCGCCAACGGAGATGTTGTAGGTCCCCGCAATGGGCTGGGCGTTGTTCGTTCCGTTGAGGTCGGAGATGGAGGTCACCGTCGGGCCGTCGTCGTCGAACTTGATGTTGGCGCCGATATTGAGCACCTTGGAATCGGTCGCGGTATCGCCATCACCGTCGGTGAGCGTCACGGCATTGGTCAGGGTGATCAACGTGTCGACCAGCGTGGCCTGCTGGGCCGCGTAATTCGACGAAGAACCCGGCAGCGCGTGGTCGATCTCGGCAAACTGCTGCAGCGTCACCGAACCGGTCCCGCTCACCGTGAGGTCGAAGATGGTGTTGGCCGCCGTGATGCCGGCCGCGGTGGCGGAGGACGATCCGACGACCGTCGTGCCAATCAGGTACAGCTTGATGCTTGCACCGTCGCTCGAGAGCCCCGAAGCTCCCCCTTGCGTTGCCACGCCGAGCGCATAGGTCGATGTGGTGCTGCCCGCTCCATCGGCGCCATAGCTGCTCGACGTCACGCCGAAGGCCGTCGAGAAGTTCTGGGTGGCGGAGTCGGTGGCCGCTGCGATGGTCTGGGCGTCCTGGGTATTGAGCAGCGCCGTGTCGGTGGGCGTTGCCAGCACGATCGTCGGGCCGTCGTCGTCGAACTTGATGTTCGCGCCGATGTTGAGCACCTTGGAATCGGTGGCGGTGTCGCCATCGCGATCGGTGAGCGTCACGGAATCGGTCAGGGTGACCAGATCGTCGGCCAGCGTGGCCTGCTGCGCCGCGTAGTTCGATGAAGCACCCGGCAGCGCGTGGTCGATTTCGGCGAACTGCTGCAGCGTGACCGAACCGGTTGTGCTCACGGCCAGGTCGAAGATGGTATTGGCCGCTGCGACGCCGGCCTCGGTGGCGGAAGTCGAACCGATGACCTTGCCGCCCAGCAGGTACAGGTAGATGGTCGCGCCATCGCTCTTGAGTCCGGAATCTCCCCCTTGCGTCTTCACGCCGAGCGCGAAGCTCGAGTCGGTCGTTCCCGCCCCGTCGGTGCCGAAGCTGCTCGAAGTCGTGCCGAAGGCGGTCGCGAAGTTCTGGGTGGCGGAGTCGGTGTTGGTTCCGATGGTGTCGGCGTCCTGCGTGTTGAGCAGCGCGGTGTCGGTGGGCGTCGCCAGCACGATGGACGGGCCGTCGTCCTCGAAGTTCATCATGGAGCCGACTTCTGCCGTTGCATTGGAAACCTGCAGCAGCCGGAAACCCCCGATGTCGAAGTCGGCGTGGGTGTTGCCCGAGGCATTGAGGGCCGCCCCGTTTTCGACGAGTACGCGGTTGTGGTCCGCCGAGGTCGTGTATTCGATCGAGTAGCCGGCCTTGACGCCGGTGATCATCGCGACGCCGTTGGTGATGCTGATGGCGATGGTCGAACTCTGTCCGCCCTCGGTGCCGCCCGAGAAGGTTTCGAGAACCGCTCCGGTGACGGAGTCGAGCACGCGCACGCTCGTGATCGAAATCATCGCGTCGTTCGCATAGCCGTCGATGAAGCTGTTGCCGGACTCGACTGCCGTGCTGTATGCGGTGACCTTGACCTGGGCACTCTTTCCGCTTTGCAACTGCACGACGTCGAAATCGGCGGTCCTGGCTCCGAACATGCCGGTGAAGTCGATGTTCGACTCCAGATCGGCCTCGTTCTGGTCCAGGTTCGGAATGGTGACATCCGCCCTGGCGCCGGTCACGAACGTGAAGCGGATGCCTTCCTGCTCGGTGATCATCTGGCTGTTGGTGCCGAACGTGGTCGGCCCGCCGGCCTGGCTGGTGTTGATCGTGTCGCCGGTCGTGATGTTGATGTCGTCGGCGGTGCTGTTGGGGTTGGGGCCTGACTGATTTGCCGGGTCCTTGCCCGTCGCGATGATCGACACGTCGGAAATCCGGCCGTTGACGATCGTCGGGTTGTCTTTCGTGAACATCAGGAACAGGTTCTGGCCGGATGGCGCGTTTGCGAGGTTGAACTCCGTATCCTGGCTGACGCTGACGAAGACCTTGTTCAGGAGGTTGACCGCATCGTCGGGATTGGTCGCATCGGGGTTCGCTATCGCTTCATACTGGACCATCCACATCTTGGCGCCGGTCACCGGGGTTCCCGTCTCCTCCAGGTAGGCGGCGAACACGACGACATTGAGGGCCGTCTTTCCGTAAACGATGTTGTTGTTGGTCGGATCGGTGTACAGGAAGATGTCTTCGCCGTCAGCGGTGTTGAGACCGCTGTCGAAGCCATTGAGCGGAGCGCCGTTCGCGTCCGTGAAGGAGATATCGGTGACTGTGCCGGATATGCTGAACGTGAATGCGTTGGTGCCGGTATTGGTCCCGTTATAGCCGCTCAAGGCGGCGTTGATGGCGGTGCCGACACTTTGGGCCGCCAGGCGGCTGCTGAAGGCCGTCGGCAGCGAGCTTGCGGAGATGTCATTGTCGTTACTGTCGCCGGCAGGAGCGGGAGTAGCGGCAAGGTTCTGCAAATTGGCGGATTCGTCCAGAGTGACGGTCGAGCCGGCCGTCAGATTTAGCGCGGGCATAAACACTCCTCGGTTTGGAAAAAAATGCCGACAGGTCGATGCACCCGATCGATGCGCATTCGCTGGCAATCAGTCAGGTCCATGTATCAGCAGGGAGGGATGCTGAACCGCGAGGCGGCGCGCTGTCCATAGGATAAAAGTTGTCACCCAAAGGATGACGCGCTGTGTCGGGCGTGCGCCCGTCATGCCCCTAACCTTTTGATACCTTGCGAGGGCCGCGGACCTATCTGCACGATGACGCGGTCTTTATCATTACCTCCCGGATACCTCCAAAACAAGCGCTTCGGAGGAAGCCATGGCAGAAGCCCCACAGTCGTCTGCTGGGCTGGAACCTGTGTGGAACGTAGATTCGCGGCCGTTCACGCAAGACTTCCGCCCGCTGTCGCCATTTGCACCACCCGCGCTGTGGACATCGAGCTGTTTTCAGCCAGCTTGCCTGGAGATTCCATCTCCTGCGCCGTACCCTGCGGTCGAAAGCCGTGTTCCGGTTCTCGTCGCAACCTGCCTGGGCCGCGCATCGACGCTGTTCGGGCTGGTCCTGTTGGCCTCGAGGCACTCGGCCGGACGGATGTACCGGATCGAGCACGCGGAAATGAACAGCATCTCCGAGCTGGAAGCGCGCTGCCTGCAGCAGGCGCCCCGTCTGCTGCTGGTGGACATCGCGTTGATTGCGCCGGAAAGAGTCAACAAATTGGACGATCTGCGCCGACGCTTTCCCGCCACCGACTGGCTCCTCGGCTGGGAGGAGCCCTCAATGCTCGGGCTGGATGCAGCGATCCGAAGTCAGGCGCGCGGCTGCGTCGAGTGGGCCGCGAGCGCAGAGCAGTTCGCGCAATCGCTGGATGCCGTGCTGGCAGGCACCCTGGGCTTCCCGGGGCCGGTGTTGCAGGCACTTTATCTGTCCGTGCTGCGATTGAAGGCATCCGGCGGGCGGCCGGCGTCCTGTGCGATATCGCCTGCAATGACACTGACCGCACGAGAGAACGAGGTGCTGTCGCTGATGTACCGTGACATGACCAACAAGCAGATCGCCGAGCGACTCGGCATCAGTGTCAACACGGTCAAGAAGCACCTCGCCCATGTGTTCGCGAAGCAGGGGCAGCACAGCCGACGCTGGCACCTCGCCTGATCCGGCGCGGCCTACTGGTTCTGCGACCCGCGGTGTGCCCAGCCTGTGGTGTGCTTCTCGATCACGCTGAACAGTTCGTACATCAGCATGGCCATCGCGCCCACCACCATCAGGCCCGCAAAGGCCAGGCCCATCTGCATGGCCGAGCCGGCCGAGATCAGCAGGTAGCCGATGCCTTCGTTGGCCGCCGTCATCTCGCTCACCGTGGTGCCCACGAAGGCCAGCGTGATGGCGACCTTCAGCGAGCCGAAGAAGTACGGCATGGAGCGCGGCAGGCCGATCTTCATGAGCACGTCCCAGCGCTTGGCGCCCAGCACGCGCAGCACGTCTTCCAGCTCGGGCTCGAGCGTGGCGAGGCCGGTCGCGATGTTCACCATGATCGGGAAGAAGCTGATCAAAAAGGCCGTGAGGATCGCCGGCCCCGCGCCGATGCCGAACCACACCACGAGGATGGGCACGAAGGCCGCCTTGGGCAGCGCGTTGAAGGCCGTCATCAGCGGGTAGATCGCCGCATACGCGATGCGCGAGCTGCCGATCACGAAGCCCAGCAGCACGCCCACCACGATCGCCAGGCCGAAGCCCGCCATCGTGACCCAGAAGGTGCGCCACGCGTGGCCCGCGATGATTTCCTTGAATTCCCAGAACTGGCTCCAGATGCGCAGCGGGCTCGGAAAGATGAAGTCCGAAACCTCGAAGCCCGCGCAGATCACCTGCCACAGCAGGATCACCGTCACGAGCAGCAGCCATGGCGACCAGCGTTCGATTTGCTTGGTGTTCTTCATGGCGCGTTCCTCAGTGCGCCGCCGCCGTGGCGCCGGCGGCATTGCCGCGGATCGCGCCGATGTGCCCGCGCAGCTCCAGCACGATGTCGGTGAACTCCTTGGTGTAGGTGAGTTCGAGCTCGCGCGGACGCGGCAGCTCGATGTTGCGCTTCACCACGAAGCGCCCCGGGCTCTTGCTCATCACGTACACGGTGTCGGCCAGGAACACCGATTCGCGCAGGTCGTGCGTCACCAGGATCACGTTGAACTGCTGCTCGGTCCAGAGGTCGCGCAGGATGCACCACAGCTCTTCGCGCGTGAAGGCATCGAGCGCGCCGAAGGGCTCGTCGAGCAGCAGCATCTTGGGCTCGTGGATGAGTGCGCGGCAGATGCTCGCGCGCTGCTGCATGCCGCCCGAGAGCTGCCACGGAAACTTGTCTTCATAGCCCGCGAGGCCCACCTTCTGCAGCAGCTTGCGTGCGCGCTCGACGTACTCCTTGCGCTTGGCCTTGAAGTTCGAGCGGTAGGGCTCGACGATCTCCAGCGGCAGCAGCACGTTGTCGACCGTGGTGCGCCACGGCAGCAGCGACGGCGCCTGGAAGGCCATGCCCGAGATCTTCAGCGGCCCGGTCACGTTCTGTCCGTCGATGCGGATCTTGCCCATTGACGGCATCTTCAGCCCGGTCGTGAGCTTCATGAAGGTCGACTTGCCGCAACCCGAGGGGCCGACGATGGCGATGAACTCGCCGCGCTTGACCTTCAGATCGATGGCCTCGACCGCGAAGTGGTTGGCGCGAAGAAGCTCCTCGTTGTAGGCGAGCCAGACGTCCTGGAAGTCGACGAAGGGTGCGGTCGCGTCCTGCGATGCGTCCACCATCACTTCTTCGACAGGATGTTCAGTTCGGCCGCCGGCGGCAGCAGCGAGGCGGTCCACACCGCGTCGGGACTCACGCGCGTCTTGGTGCCGAACGCGTCCGACACCTGCGAGGCCATCAGCGACATGCGGCCCGCGTTGACCGTGCCGAAGCCTTCGGCGCGCGCGTCGGCGCTGTTGATGACGGTGTCGATGGCCAGCTGCAGGCGGCGCGTTTCGAGCTTGCTGTCGATGATGCCGTCGCGCGCCTTCACCGATTCGATGGCCACGGCCGGGTTGGCGACGACTTCCTTCGCGCCCTTGGCAAAGGCCGAGAGGAATTTCTTCACCGCTTCCGGGTTCTCCTTGATGAGCTTGGGCGACGCGATGATCACGTTGCCGTACAGCTTCACGCCGTAGTCGGGGTAGGGCAGCACGACGATGTCGGCTGCCTTGGCGCCGCGCGCCTCGAGGTTGAGCAGCGAGGTGAAGGTGAAGCCGGTGATGGCGTCGATGTCGCCGCGCATCAGCATGGTCTCGCGCAGCGTCGGGTCCATGGCGGTCCAGTTGACGGGACCGATGTTGTTGGCCTTCGCGAAGATCGGGAAGGCGCGGCGGCCGGCATCGAACACCGGCGCGCCGAGCTTCTTGCCGGCGAGGTCGGCGGGCTTGGTGATGCCGCTCTTCTTGAGCGCCATGACCGAGGCCGGCGTGTTGTTGTAGACCATCATCACCGCGACCGGCTTGTTGGGGCTGTCGGGGTTGTTGGCGTGGAACTCCATCAGCGCCGCGAGGTCGGCAAAGCCCATGTCGTAGGCGCCCGAGGCCACGCGCGTGACGGTGCCGCCCGAGCCGTTGCCCGCGTCGATGCTCACGTCGAGCCCGGCGGCCTTGAAGTAGCCCTTGGCGGCGGGATGCAGGAACAGCGCGGCCGGTCCTTCGAAGCGCCAGTCGAGCTGGAACTTGATCGGCGTCGGGCTCTGGGCAAGGGCCGGTGAGAGGCCGAAGCTGAGGGCCGAAGCGGCGAGGAAGGACTGGAGCAGTTGGCGCTTGTTCATGCGGTATCCGTGATGTGAATGCTTCGGCATTCAAGCAAAAACGGTGCCCGCACGCGATTGGTGCGAACCCTCCCGGTGGATCGATGCGGTGCGCCATCTGCACCTCCCAAATGCAAAAACGCGGCATTGCCGCGTTTTTGGCACCGAAGGCGGGCAGTTCGCCCGCCGGATGGCCCGGTGGTTACTTGTCGACGGTCACTTTCGCCACCGCCAGCGCCGTCATGTTGATGATGCGGCGCACCGTCGACGACGGCGTGAGCACGTGCGCCGAGCTCGCGGCGCCCAGCAGCACCGGGCCGACCGTGATGCCGTTGGCACCGGTCATCTTCAGCACGTTGTAGAGGATGTGCGCCGAATCGAGGTTCGGGCACACCAGCAGGTTGGCTTCGCCGCTCAGCGTGGTCTCGGGCAGGGCGGTGCGGCGGACGTCTTCCGACAGCGCCGCGTCGCCGTGCATCTCGCCGTCGCATTCGATGTCGGGCGCCAACTGCGCGAACAGGTCGCGCGCCAGCCGCATCTTGCGGGCCGAGGCGCGGCTGGAGGTGCCGTAGTTCGAGTGCGACAGGAAGGCCACCTTCGGCGGCAGGCCGAAGCGGCGCACTTCCTCGGCGGCCATCACCGCGATGCTCGCCAGCATCTCGGCGCTCGGGTCTTCGTTCACGTTGGTGTCGGTGATGAAGATCGTGCCCTTGTCGAGCGTCAGCGCGTTCAGCGTGGCGAAGCCGGGCGCGTCGCGCTTCAGGCCGATCAGGTTGCGGATGTGCTCCAGGTGCACGTCGAAGCGCCCGACCAGGCCGCAGATCATCGCGTCGGCGTCGCCCAGGTGCAGCATCAGCGCGGCGATGGTGGTGTTCGAGCGGCGCACCATGGTCTTGGCGGCCTCCGGCGTCACGCCGCGGCGGCCCATGATCTTGTGGAAGCTCTCCCAGTAGGTGCGGAAGCGCGGATCGTCCTCGGGGTTGACGATCTCGAAGTCGGTGCCCGCGCGGATGTGCAGGCCCGCCTTCTTGATGCGCGCCTCGATCACGGCAGGGCGGCCCACCAGGATCGGCTGGGCCACGCCTTCGTCCACCGCCCACTGCGCGGCGCGCAGCACGCGCTCGTCTTCGCCTTCCGCGTAGGCCACGCGCTTGGCGGTGGCGATCTTGGCGGCGCTGAACACCGGGCGCATGAACATGCCGGTCTGGTAGACGAAGCGCGTCAGGTGCTGGCGGTAGGCGTCCATGTCCTCGATCGGGCGCGTCGCGACACCCGAGGCGGCGGCGGCCTTGGCCACGGCCGGCGCGATGCGCAGGATCAGGCGCGAGTCGAAGGGCTTCGGAATGATGTAGTCGGGGCCGAAGGCCAGCTCCTGGCCGGCGTAGGCGGTGGCCACTTCCTCGCTGATGTCGGCCTTGGTCAGCTCGGCGATCTCGCGCACGCAGGCCAGCTTCATCTCTTCGGTGATCTTGCTGGCGCCGCAGTCGAGCGCGCCGCGGAAGATGTACGGGAAGCACAGCACGTTGTTGACCTGGTTCGGGTAGTCCGAACGGCCCGTGGCGATGATGCAGTCCGGCCGCACGGCCTTGGCCAGCTCGGGGCGGATCTCGGGCTCGGGGTTGGCCAGCGCCAGGATGATGGGCTGCGTGCCCATGGTCTTGACCATCTCGGCGCTCATGACGCCGGGGGCCGAGCAGCCCAGGAACACATCGGCGTCCTTCACCACGTCGGCCAAGGTGCGGGCACCGGTGTCTTTCTGGGCGTAGCGCGCCTTGGATTCGTCGAAACCGCCCGCGCGGCCCATGTAGATCAGGCCCTTGGAGTCGCAGGCGTGGATGTTGGCCGGCTTGGCGCCCAGGCCGACCATCACGTCGAGGCAGGCGATGGCTGCGGCGCCCGCGCCCGAGACGGCGATTTTCACGTCCTCGATCTTCTTGCCGACCAGCTCCAGCCCGTTGAGGAGGGCTGCGGCCGAGATGATGGCCGTGCCGTGCTGGTCGTCGTGGAACACCGGGATGTTCATGCGCTCGCGCAGCTTCCTCTCGATGTAGAAGCACTCGGGCGCCTTGATGTCCTCGAGGTTGATGCCGCCCAGCGTGGGCTCCAGCGCCGCGATGATCTCGACCAGCTTGTCGGGGTCGCGCTCGGCCAGCTCGATGTCGAACACGTCGATGCCGGCGAATTTCTTGAACAGGCAGCCCTTGCCTTCCATCACCGGCTTGGCGGCCAGCGGGCCGATGTCGCCCAGGCCGAGCACGGCGGTGCCGTTGGTGATGACGCCCACCAGGTTGCCGCGCGCCGTGTATTCGGAGGCCGTGGCGGGGTCTGCGGCGATGTCGAGACACGGATAGGCCACGCCCGGCGAATAGGCCAGCGACAGGTCGCGCTGGTTCAGCAGGGGCTTGGTCGGGGTGATCGAGATCTTGCCCTTGACGGGTGAGCGGTGGTATTCGCGCGCTGCCTCGCGAAGTGCTTCTTCTGCGGGGGAAAGGGGTGCAGCCATGAAAGTCTCCTTGTTTCTGACGGGCAATGAGGCTACCGCAAAAGCGCGGCCCCTTTGTACAGGGGGAATGCCGAAAACGCCTGAATCCATATCTTCGGCGTGATGGAGTTGGCCGGCCGGTTGGCTAAACTGCGCGATCGTTACCTGCGGGGGCTCACGGCTTGCGATTGGCTGGTGCTGGCCCCGGGGTAGCGCCAACAGCGATAAAACCACAACGAGGGGCAACAACGCATGACATCAGGACCTTTCACCGGCAACGACCCCGATGTCGTGGTCATTGGCGGGGGCCCTTCGGGCTCCACTGTGGCCGCCTTGCTCGCGGACAAGGGCCACGACGTGGTGCTGATCGAGAAGGCGCAGCATCCGCGCTTTCACATCGGCGAGTCGCTGCTGCCGATGAACATGCCGCTGTTCGACCGGCTGGGCGTGCGCACAGAGGTCGAGGCCATCGGCATTCGCAAGCACGGCGCCGAGTTCGTTTCGCCCTGGCACGACCACAGCAGCCACTTCAACTTCGGCGAGGCGATGGACAAGAGCTTTCCGTACGCGGTGCACGTGCGCCGCTCGGAGTTCGACGAGCTGCTGTTCCGCCACGCCGCCGCGCGCGGCGCACGCACCTTCGAGGGCCGGCGCGTCACCGGCGTGGACATGGACGCCGACACCGGCGGCGAGAAGCGCCCGCTGGTCAAGGTCAAGGCCGACGACGGCACCGAAACCACCTGGCGCCCGCGTTTCGTGATCGACGCCAGCGGGCGCGACACCCTGCTGTCGAACCAGTTCGACGCGAAGCAGCGCAACCGCAAGCACGCCAGCGCGGCCCTGTACGGCCACTTCGCCAACGCCGAGCGCCGGCCGGGCCGCTTCGAGGGCAACATCACGCTGTTCTGGTTCGACCACGGCTGGTTCTGGTACATCCCGCTGAAGGACGGTACCGTGAGCGTTGGCGCAGTGGCTTCGCCGGCCTACTTCAAGCGCCGCAAGGGCTCGCTCGAAGAGTTCCTGATGGAAACCATCGCGCTCGCGCCCAAGCTGGCCGCGCGCCTGAAGAACGCCACGCTGATGGAAGGCGCCACCTCCACCGGCAACTACGCCTACGACTCCAAGTTCTGCCGCGGCGACCGCTTCATGATGGTGGGCGACGCCTATGCCTTCGTCGACCCGATGTTCTCCTCGGGCGTGTACCTGGCGATGAACAGCGGCTTCGAGGCCGCCACCGCGGCCGACCACTGGCTCAAGGGCGAGGCGAAGGAGGCCGAGAAGGCCTTCCGCCACTACGAGAAGGTGATGAAGCGCGGACCCAGGATGTTCTCGTGGTTCATCTACCGCATCACCTCGCCGGCCATCCGCCGCCTGTTCATGAACCCGCGCAACGTCTGGCGCATGCAGGAGGCGATGCTGTCCATCCTGGCCGGCGACCTGTTCCGCGACACGCCCATCGGGCCGCGCTTCTGGGGCTTCAAGGTGACCTACTACGCGTCGTGCCTCGGCATCCTGCCGCAGGCCTTCAAGACCTGGGCATGGCGCCGACGCAACCTGAAAGAGTCGCTCGAAGCCGCCAAGACCTGATTCTTTCCGAGGAACACCGCGGAACCGGCTTTGCCGGGCCGCAGGTGTTGCCCCCGGCGAGGGGGAAGGAGAAGCGACACGAAGTGCGCGAAGCCTGGGGGAGTGCCTGGTCAGTCCGGGGTCACCGTGTGCTGCGCGAGCGCTTCGAGCGCGCGCACCAGCGCCGAGTGGTCCAGCTGGCCGTAGCCCATGGCCGCACAGGCGTTCATCAGCTGCGCCGCGTTCGCCGTCTGCGGCAGCGCCACGCCCAGCGAGCGCGCGCTCTGCATCGCGAGGTTCAGGTCCTTCTGGTGCAGCGCGATGCGAAAGCCCGGCGCGAAGGTGCGCTTGATCATCCGCTCGCCGTGCACTTCGAGGATGCGCGAGCTGGCGAAGCCGCCCATCAGCGCCTGCCGCACCTTGGCGGGATCGGCGCCGGCTTTGGAGGCGAACACCAGTGCCTCGCCCACGGCCGCGATGTTCAGCGCCACGATGATCTGGTTGGCCACCTTGCAGACCTGGCCGTCGCCCGCGCCGCCCACCAGCGTCACGTTCTTGCCCATCCTGTCGAGCAGCGGCTTCACGCGCTCGAAGGTGCCTTCGTCGCCGCCGCACATGATCGTGAGGCTGGCGGCCTTGGCGCCCACTTCGCCGCCCGAGACCGGCGCGTCGATGTAGCCGGCGCCGAGCGCGACGATGCGTTTGGCGAAGCCCTTGGTGGCAATCGGGTCGATGGAGCTGCAGTCCACCACGATCTTGCCGCGCGAATCCTTCAGGCCTTCGGCCACGCCGTGCGTTCCCGGCTCGCCGAACAGCACCTTTTCCACGTCGGGCGTGTCGGGCACCATGATGAAGATCACGTCGGCCTGGCGCGCCACTTCGGCTGCCGAGGCGCAGATTGTGGCCTTCGAGATGAAGGGCTCGGGCGTGTTGCCCTGCGTGTTCACGAACAGCTGATAGCCCGCGTCGAGCAGGTGGCCCGCCATGGGCGCGCCCATGATGCCGAGGCCGATGAATCCGATTTTTTGCTGGGTTGTCATGTCTCTGTTTCCTTGTTCGATGCTTATTGCTGTTGGGTGAGCGCCTGGCGCCATCCCAGGCCTTCGACCGTGGAGGCGCGGGGCTTGTATTCGCACCCGATCCAGCCGTCGTAGCCGAGCGAATCGATGTGCCGGAAGAGCCACGGGTAGTTGATCTCGCCCGTGCCCGGCTCGCCGCGGCCCGGGTTGTCGGCCAGCTGGATGTGGCCGATGCGCGCCAGCTGCTTCGTGAGCGTGTTGCCCAGTTCGCCTTCCATGCGCTGCGCGTGGTAGATGTCGTACTGCACGCGCAGGTTGGCCGAACCGACTTCGTCGATCAGCGCCAGCGCCTGGTCGGTGCGTGTGAGGAAGAAGCCCGGAATGTCGAAGGTGTTGATGGGCTCGATCAGCAGGCGCAGGTCGGCCGTTTCGAGTTCGCGTGCGGCGAGGCGCAGGTTCGCGACCACCGTCTTGTGCGCGGCCTCGGTGGTCACGCCCGCGGGCACCTTGCCGACGAGGCAGTTGACCTGCGGGCAGCCGAGCGCCGTCGCGTAGTCGATCGCCATGGCGATGCCTTCGGCGAACTCGCCCGTGCGGTCGGGGTGGCAGGCGATGCCGCGCTCGCCCTTGTCCCAGTCGCCGGCGGGCAGGTTGTGCAGCACCTGCTGCAGGCCGTTGTCGCGCAGGGCGGCAGCGAGTTCCTTCTTCTCGAAGGGGTAGGGGAAGAGGTACTCCACGCCTTCGAAACCCGCCTTGGCGGCGGCCTCGAAGCGTTGCATGAAGGGAAGCTCGGTGAAGAGCATCGTGAGGTTGGCTGCGAACTTGGGCATGTCGGTTCCCTTCTTTCTTTCTCTTCAATCGAGCAGGGCCGCGACGGCAGTCGGCGCATCGGCCAGCGTCTCGGCCAGCGGCTCGAACTCGGTGATGTTGTCGATCTCGGTGCCCATCGCGATGTTGGTCACGCGCTCCAGCATCACCTCGATCACCACCGGCACGCTGAACTCCGCCATCAGCGCTTCGGCGCGGCGGATGGCCGGTGCGATCTCTTCCTGCCTGTTCACGCGGATCGCCTTGCAGCCCAGGCCTTCGACCACTTTGAGGTGGTCCACGCCGTAGCTGCTCTCGATGCCGGCGTCCGGGCCGGCGTTGATGTTGTCGAACGCGAGCTGCACGCAGTAGTCCATCTCGAAGCCGCGCTGCGCCTGGCGGATCAGGCCGAGGTAGGAGTTGTTGACCACGATGTGGATGTACGGCAGCTTGAACTGCGCACCCACGGCCAGCTCCTCGATCATGAACTGGAAGTCGTAGTCGCCCGAGAGCGCGACGATCTTGCGCGTCGGGGCGGCGGCGCGCACGCCGAGCGCGGCCGGAATGGTCCAGCCCAGCGGGCCGGCCTGGCCGCAGTTGATCCAGTGGCGCGGGTTGTACACGTGCAGGAACTGCGCGGCCGCGATCTGCGAGAGCCCGATGGTGCTCACGTAGCAGGTGTCGTTGCTGAAGTTGTTGTTCATGCACTGGTACACGCGCTGCGGCTTCATCGGCACGTCGTCGAAGTTGGTCTTGCGCAGCATGGTCTTCTTGCGCTCGATGCATTGCCTGGCCCAGTCGCGGCGGTCGGGCAGGCGGCCTGCGGCCTTCATTTCCTCGGCCACTTCGACGAACAACTGCAGCGCGGCCTTGGCGTCCGAGACGATGCCGAAGTCGGGCGTGAACACGCGGCCGATCTGCGTGGGCTCGATGTCCACGTGCACGAACTTGCGCCCCTTGGTGTAGACATCGACCGAGCCCGTGTGGCGGTTGGCCCAGCGGTTGCCGATGCCGAGCACGAAGTCGCTCGCGAGCATCGTCGCGTTGCCGTAGCGGTGGCTGGTCTGCAGGCCGCACATGCCGGCCATCAGCGGGTGGTCGTCGGGAATCGCGCCCCAGGCCATCAGCGTGGGAATCACCGGCACGCCGGTGGCTTCGGCGAAGCGCACCAGCAGGTCGGACGCATCGGCGTTGATGACGCCGCCGCCGGCCACGATCAACGGGCGCTCCGCCGCGTTGAGCATCGTGATGGCCTTCTCGATCTGCGCGCGCGTGGCGGCGGGCTTGTAGGGCTTGAGCGGTTCGTAGCTGTCGATGTCGAACTCGATTTGCGCCATCTGCACGTCGAAGGGCAGGTCGATCAGCACCGGGCCCGGACGGCCCGAGCGCATCAGGTGGAAGGCCTGCTGGAACACCTGCGGCACCTGGCCCGGCTCGCGCACCGTGACCGACCACTTGGTGACGGGCTTGGAGATCGACTCGATGTCGACCGCCTGGAAGTCTTCCTTGTAGAGCCGTGCGCGCGGCGCCTGGCCGGTGATGCAGAGGATGGGAATCGAATCCGCCCAGGCCGAGTACAGGCCCGTGATCATGTCCGTGCCCGCCGGGCCCGAGGTGCCGATGCACACGCCGATGTTGCCGGCCACGGCCCGCGTGTAGCCCTCGGCCATGTGCGAGGCGCCCTCGACATGGCGCGCGAGGATGTGCGCGATGCTGCCGCGCTGGCGCAGCGCCGAATACATCGGGTTGATCGCCGCACCCGGCACGCCGAAGGCCTGCGTCACGCCTTCCTTCTCCATCACCAGAACCGCGGCCTGGACCGCTGTCATCTTTGCCATCTAAGTCTCCTTTGGGATGCGCTCACTGTAGGAAGCGGGGCGAATTCCAAGAAGACGGCTGCGGACCATATAACCTATTCCAGGTTGGAATAAGTGACTACCATCCGGCCCATGGACAGATTGCTTGCAATGGAAATGTTCGTTCGCGTGGTCGAGACCGGCAGCTTCTCGAAGGCCGCGCGCGAGTTCAACACCACCCAGCCCACCGTGACCAAGCAGATCGCCGCCACCGAGGAGCGGCTGAAGGTGCGGCTGCTCAACCGCAACACGCGCGGCGTGAGCCTCACCGAGCCGGGCGCGCTCTACTACGAGAAATGCAAGACCATCGTGCGCGAGGCCGAGGAGGCCGACAGCATCGTGCAATTGCTGCAGAACCAGGCGCAGGGGCTGTTGCGCGTGGGCACGTCGGTGGCGTTCGGGCGGCGCGTGGTGGTGCCGCTGGCGCTCGAATACATGAGCCGGCATCCGCAGGTCCAGCTCGACCTGAGCTTCGAGGACCGCTACGTGGACCTGATTGCGCAGGGCATCGACGTCGCGATCCGCATGGGCAAGCTGGCCGATTCGTCATTGGGCGCGCGCTACCTGGGCGTCAATCCTTGGGCGATGGTGGCGTCGCCGGCCTACCTGAAGAAGCACGGCACGCCCAAGCGCGCGCAGGACTTGAGCGCGCATGTGGCGCTGATCTACAGCAGCGTGGTGGGCGACGAGTTCTGGCGCATGCACACGCCCAGGGGCGAGCCGGTCACGGTGCCGGTGTCGGGCCGTTTCCGCTCGAACAACCTCTCGGCCGTGCTGGCCGCGGCGCGCGACGGGCTGGGCATTGCGCTGATGCCGCGCTACGTGGCCAGCGACTCGCTCGCCACGGGCAAGGTGCGCGAAGTGCTTGGCGACCATGCGCTGCCCGAGCAGGAGATTCATGCCGTCTTTCCTTCGCCCAAATTGGTGCCGGGCAAGGTGTCGGGCTTTGTTGCCTTCCTGCAAGGGCGCTTCGACGAAGGATGGTGGGCGAGCTGAGGCGTTGTTTCGCGGGCTGTTCAGGGCGCGTGCACAGGCCACCGGGTACTCCCCTCCGCGAATGTCCCCCGGCCTTCGGCCTCCTCCTTTATTTCGCTGCGGGGAGCACCCGGTGCCCTGAGCACTGGACGCGCTGCTGGTGTACAGCCGATCAACGACCGCTCTGTCCAACGATCACGCCGATGGGGTGCCTTGCGCAGCGAAATAAAGGAGGAGGCCGCAGGCCGGGGGACATTCGCGGAGCAAGGTACCCCGTCGGCGTGATCGCACCCCGAACAATCACGACGTGCGGCCACAAAGGACTATAGACAGCACATCCCTCGTCAGGCAGGCACGAAGGCCCCGTGCAAACCCAACGGCAGTGCGTAGGGCAGCGTGGCCTGTGCCACCGGCCCTGCCCCGAGGTGATCCGCCGCCAAGCACGACAGCACGGTTTTCTGCCGGCCGAAGTCGAGCGCCGTGCCCAGCACCCAGCCCGGCTTCGAGCCGTCCGGCACGAAGACGTGTTCTTCCACGATGGCCTGCGCGCCGTAGCTGAAGCGCTGGCTGCGGCCGGTCTCGACATCGGTGCGTGCAATTGCGCCGAAGCCCGGCAGATCGCGCCGGATCTGCGTGGCATGGACCACATGGCGGTGGCGCAGGCCCACGCGGCGTGGATCGATGCGCGGGAACTCGGCGTCCTGCGCCAGCGCCGTTTGCGTGGCCTGGCCCGTGCTCAGGTTCAGCGTGGCGACGGTCAGATACGGCTCGGTGCTTTTCACGCGGCGCCCGCGCATCACTTCGCGGCTGCTCGTGAACACCGAGTCGGCGTTGTCCGAGCGCACATAGTCGACGTGGATCAGCGTGCCGCGCGGCGTGACTTCTTCCCAGGCGTTGCCGACGTGGAACAGGAAGCCGGCAGGCAGCGTCAGCAGCTGGCGCCGCTCCCAGTTCTGCTTGTCGACGACCAGCACGCGCATGCCGAGCTCGGGCCGCCAGACGTGGGCATCGAGAAAGCTCGCACCGGCCTCCTTGCGCTTGCCGTCGTAGACCAGTGGCGGCATCAGGAACACGAGATGCCGCTCGGTCACGGCGAAGTCGTGGACCATCGGCATGTCGGCCACCGGCACCACGGCAGCGCGCCGCAACGTGCCCTCGGAGCTGATCTCGTACAGCGCCAACAGGCCCTGGCCGGAGCTGACGCCGAAGTTCCAGACCGTGCCGTCCGAGTCCACCTTGGGGTGGGCCGAGAAGGGCATGCCCGCGAGGTCGGCGCGCCAGGTTTTCAGGCCCAGCGTTTCCAGCGTTCGCGCGTCGATGCGCGTGGCCGAGCCGCCTTCCCAGAGCGCCAGCACCTCGCCCTGCATCGGCAGCACACTGGTGTTGGCGACGTTGATGCTGTCGGCCGAGGTCGGCGGCTCGACGCCCGGCGGCATGGTGCCGAAGGCCTCGAACAGCCGGCGGCCGGCTTTCACCTCGGCCACGCGCTTGGGCGTGGCGACATAGCGGCCCTGGTGCCGCACGTCGGTCCCTTCGATCGCGAGGCGATGCACCATGCCGTCGCCGTCGAACCAGTGGTGGTAGCGCTCGCCGCCCAGGTCGTGCCCGGCCGGACCGATGCGGAACAGCGTGCCGGCCACGGCGTCGGGAAAGCGACCGCGCACCGTGGCGCGGGTGAGCGGCATGTCGTCTGGCGGCGTGGCGAAGCCGATCTTCCAGGGGGCGCCGGAGGCTTCGTACTGGGCTTGCCAGTCGTCGGTGCCCGCGGCGCGCGCCAGCGGTGCCAGAAGCGGAAGGGCGCCGGCGGATGCGAGCAGGCGCAGGAGTTCGCGTCGTTCCATGCTTGCCTCAGCGCAGGTGAATGATGGTTTGGAGATCGGCGTCGACCCGGATCGCAGCGGCCTCGAAATCAGGCGCGGCGCGGTTGCCCTTGGCATCGTTCGAGAAGCCGTAGCGCTCGGTCGGCATGCCCATGAGATTGGTGTCGAGCTTGCCGTTGCCGTTCTCGTCGGCGAATGCCCGCAAGGCGTAGCGGCCCGGTGCCAGGCCCGCGAACACGAGGCGGGCCTTGCCGGCCTGCATCGGCACGGTCTGCGCGGCCACCGACTTGCTGTCGGCGTAGCCGGCGGCGTCGCTGTACAGCGCGACGTAGAGCGTGGCATCGGCGGCGGGGCCGTCGGCGACGCTCAGGCTCAGGTCGGCGGCAAGGGCGCCCAATGGCGAGAAAGGCGCAAGGATCGCGGCGGTGCACAGTACGCGCACGGCCGGGCGGGACAGGAGGGCGGGAGGTTGCATGGCGGGGCCTCTGGAAGTTGGAGGCCCGACGATCTCGCAGGCCACCCGCTGTGCCCAGCGCCATGCGACGGAATGCAGGATTGCGCGCGCGAAATGCACGCGGCGGGGAGCAGGCGGGCTCGCACCCGCCCGTGCCTCAGCCCCTTTTCCTGTCCTTGAGGCTTTCCGCGCGTTCTGAACTTTCGGCCGGTTCGTGCTCCACGCCCACGTGCCCCGAGTCCGCGAACAGACTCCACGCCGCCATGAACAGCGCCGCGATCACCGGCCCGATCACGAAGCCGTTGATGCCGAAGATCGCCATGCCGCCGATGGTCGACATCAGCACGATGTAGTCGGGCATCTGCGTGTCCTTGCCCACCAGCACGGGGCGCAGGATGTTGTCGACCAGGCCGATCACGAACACGCCCACGAAGATCAGCACGCCGCCCTGCCAGAAATGCCCCGTGGCCAGGAAGTAGATGGCCACCGGCCCCCAGATCAGCGCTGCGCCCACGGCGGGCAGCAGCGACAGGAAGGCCATCAGCACCGCCCACAGCAGCGCGCCCTGCACGCCGAGGAACCAGAAGGCCAGCCCGCCGATGGTGCCCTGCGCGATGGCCACTGCCACGTTGCCCTTCACCGTCGCGCGGATCACGGTGGTGAACTTGTTCAGCAGGTAGTGCGTGTGCGGCTTGGCCAGCGGCACGGCGTCGCGCATGGTCTTCGACAGCGTCGCGCCGTCGCGCACCAGGAAGTACAGCAGGTACAGCATCACGAAGAAGCTGACCACGAAGTCGAAGGTGTTCTGGCCGATGGCGAGCGCCTGGCTTGCGATGATCTGGCTGGCCTGCCCGGCGATGGCCGAGATGCGCGCCTGCCATGCCGCCATGTCGCCGAGGTCGAAGCGCTCGACCAGGTTCAGCAGCCATTGCGGCGAGGCATCGAGGATCTGCTGGAAGTAGGCCGCGAAGTTGATCTGGCCCGAACGGATGTTCTGCGTGACCAGCGCGATCTCCTGCACCAGCGAAACGCCCACCATGGCCAGCGGCAGGATCACGATGAACAGGCAGATGGCCAGCGTCGACAGCGCCGCGAAATTGGGTTTGCCGCGCATCTTCTTCAGCAGCCATTTGTAGAGCGGCGTGAACAGGATCGCCAGCGCCACGCCCCACAGCACCGCGCCGAAGAACGGCATCAGCACCCAGAGGAAGGCGACGGTCACGGCGGCGAGAAGGGCGAGGAACACGCCGCGCTGGAGTTGGGGTGAGTTCATAGGTGTCCCGGACTGTAGCCGAGCGGGAACCCGCGGCCGTGTCAGCCGGCGCGCCCTTGCGCAGTGCAACAGACTCGAGGGCGGGATTCGCCCCAAACGATGGCGGGCTGGTTGTTGCCTGCTATCGAATAAAGAGCGTTTCGCGGCAATAGTGCACAACTTCAGCGCTTGGTGCGCGGCAGCGCCACGGGCGCCAGCGTGGCGCGCAAGCGGCTTGGCGCGTCCGCTTCGGCGGCAGCATCCACTTCGAGTGCACGCTCGACATTGCCGATGTGATCGAGCATCAGCAGGCGCGCCTTGGCCGTGTCGCCCGCTTCGAGCGCCGCCACGATGGCGCGATGCTCCGTGCACGACTGTCCCGCTTCGTGCTTCGACTGGTAGAGCGTGGCCGCCAGCGTGGTGCGCGCCGTGAGGTCGCGCAGCACGTCGACCAGCAGCTGGTGCCCCATCTGCTCGGCCAGGCAGACGTGGAAGTCGGCCAGCAGGAAGGCGCGGGTGGCGGCGTCGGCGCCGTCGATGGCGCGCTGCTCGTCGGCGATGTGGTCGCGCAGCTTGCGGATCACCTTCGACAGCGGCCGCCCCGCGCTCGCTTCCAGGATGCCCGCCTCGACGATGCGCCGTGCCGAGAACGCATCGCGCGCCTCTTCGGCCGAGGGCTCCACCACGTACCAGCCGCGGCGCGATTGCACTTCGACGAAACCGCGCGCCTGCAGCTGCATCAGCGCCTCGCGCACCATCGTGCGGCTCACCGAGAAGTTCTCCGCCAGCGCCTGCTCGCCGAGCCGCTCGCCCGGTGCGAGCTTCTGCGCGAGGATGGCCTCGACGACGCGTTCGGCAATGACGGTGGGGCTGACGTCGGCAGGCATGTCTTTTTTCAGTGGGCGCTGGAGGCGGTACCGGTGCCAGCGTTTACCACGGACCCGGCTTCGGCCAGCGGCTCGTCGTCGGGCGAATAGCTGCCGTTGAGCACCGCATGCGCGCGTTCGCGGTCGATGTCCCCTTCCCAGGCGGCAATGGCCACGGTCGCCACGCAGTTGCCGATCAGGTTGCCCAGCGCGCGGGCGATGCCCATGAACCAGTCGACCGACAGCACCAGCACGAGGCCGATGGCGGGAATTGCGGGAATGGCATGCAGCGTAGCAGCCAGCACCACGATGGCCGAGCCCGGCACGCCGTGCGCGCCCTTGGAGGTGACCAGCGCGATCGCGAGGATCGTCAGCAGGTCGGCCATCGAGATCGGTGTGTTGGTGGCCTGTGCGATGAACACGGCCGCCAGCGTGATATAGATCGAGAAGGCGTCGAGGTTGAACGAGTAGCCGGTCGGGATCACGAGGCCCACGGTCGAATCGCGGATGCCCATGCGGCGCAGCTTGGCCATGATCTGCGGCAGCACGCTGTCCGACGAGGTGGTGGCGAACACGATGGTGAGCTCTTCGCGCAGGTAGCGCAGCAGCTTGATCAGGCTGAAGCCCGACATGCGCATCACCAGCCCGAGCACCACGAACACGAAGATCAGCACCGCGCCGTAGAAGAGCGCGACCAGCATGCCCAGCTGCTTGAGCGAACCGATGCCGTACTGCCCCACGGTGAACGCGATGGCGCCCAGCACGCCCAGCGGCGCCAGCTTGATGATGATCCCCATGATCTTGAACAGCACCAGCGAAAGCACGTCGACCACCACCGCCACCGGCTTGCCGCGATCGCCCAGCAGCGTGAGCGCGCAGCCGAACAGCACCGCGAACAGCAGCACCTGCAGCACGTCGCCGGTGGCGAAGGCATTGACCACCGTGGTCGGAATGAGCTTCATCAGGAAGTCGATCGTGCCGCCGCTCGTGAGCTTGTCGGCGTTCGACGCATAGGCACTCATCGCGGTCGCATCGAGCTTGGAGGGGTCGACGTTCATGCCCGCGCCGGGCTGGAACACGAAGGCCAGCACCAGGCCCATGGCCAGCGCGATGGTAGTCAGCACCTCGAAGTAGATGAGCGACTTCACGCCCACCCGGCCCACGCGCTTGAGGTCTCCCGCGCCGGCGATGCCATGCACCACCACGCAGAACACCAGCACCGGGATGATCATCTTGATCAGCTTGATGAAACCGTCACCGAGCGGCTTGAGCTTGACGGCGTACTCGGGCGCCAGGAGCCCCGCGAGCACGCCGAGCACCAGCGCGATGACCACCTGACCGAAAAGCGATTTGGCGAAGCGGGGCATGGAGTCTCCTGTCTGTCTTTGCCTGAGGTTTGCATGCAAGCAAACGCTTGTCTTGCATACAAGAACTGTAGGCAAGAAGACTTCGGAGGAGACAGAGGGTATTCCCGGGCACGGGTGATCGTGACGCCGAGCGCGGCCGCCTTTGAGCGCCTTTCGCTTGTCAGCATTGGCGCGCGGGACCACGCGACCGCGGGCGCGAATGCGAACTGCAACCTAACCGATCTGCCGCAGCCCGGCCATGACCTCTTCGGCCGGCGGCAGTTCGCTGGTACGCCAGACCAGGCGGGCATGGCGATCGAACAGGTAAACCTGGCCGGTATGGCGGTCGCCCGCCGCCGCGCCTCCCGTGAACAGCGAGAACATCGACTCGAGCGCCTCGGGGGCCGGCGCCGCCGCACTCCATGTTGGCCTGGCGCCGAAACGCCGCAACCAGGCGCTCAGTGCGGCGGGGTCGTCGGCGAGCGGGTCGATGCTCAGCGACAGCAGGCGCACCGCCGTGTGGCGCTCGGCCAGCAATGCCGCCTGCAGCGTCGAGAACAAGGCCCCCTGGATCGGGCAGACGGTGCTGCAACCGGTGAACATCAATTGAACGGCGGTCGGGCCGCCCCGCAACTGCGCCGCGAGCACCGGCGTGGCGCCGTCGTGGCGCCGCAGCGGCAAGGCCGGCGCCGACACCGCCGGCATCACGGGGCCGACGCTGGCGTTTGCACGGGCCGCAGGCACACCCAGCCAAGCCATTGCACCGGCGGCAATCAGGCGCCGGCGCCCGAGGGGTGCAGCCCGGGCGGGTATGAGGGGGCCACGCGCGTTCATTCGGGAAGGGCCTGCGTGAGGTAGTCCCACAAGGCCGCGCACTGGCCCTGGTCGGCATCGAAGCGCGGCATGGCTCGGGGCAGCGTGACGTGGGCCGGGTCGACGCCGGTGCGCAGCGTGCGGCAGAAGGATGCGCTGTCGTACGCGACGGGCGGGCCGCCGCGCCGCGGAAAGACTTCGCGCAGTTGGCGCCGGTCGAGCGGCGGCGCGAAGCCGGAGACCGCGGCAGTGGACTTGCCGGGGCCCGCATGGCACTGGATGCAGCGTGTCGCTGCGCCCGGCAGCGGCGCGCTGTGGCCGGACAGCGTGCCGGCGAGTGGCTCGGTGCCATCGAACAGGCGCGCACCACGCGCCGCGGAGGAATGCCCGCCGGCCTCACGCTCGCCGGGCCATGCCTGGCCGGCGGCCAGTGCGGTTCCGAGCGCCAGCGCCAGCGTCATCGAAAGCCTCGGCTTGCGAAGCGTGCCGGCCACTGCTACCGGATGTTGATGGTGCGCGCCACGCTCGGCACGCCGCCGTCGTCGAGCGCGAACAGCATGTAGTTGCCCGGCAGCACCGTGCCGCGATCGGCCGGAATCGCCAGCTGGTAGTTGCCTGCCGTGCCCGTGAACGACAGCGGGATGCGACGCTGGTCGGTGTTGACCGAGTGCGTGGCGGATGCCATGCGCACCAGTGCAAAGCGGGCCGCCGCGCGGTCGGTCGCCACGGCGATCTGGCTCCCCCACGTGGCGCTGGCCGGCGCGGCCGTGATGGCCGGGCGGGGTGCCGGCGAACCGTCGCTCGTCAGCAGGTAGGGTGGCGTGTAGATCTCCGCATCGGGGTGGTCGCCCGCGCAGTCGCACAGCCCGCCGCCGCCCGCCAGCACGCGTCCGTCCATCAGCAGCAAGGCCACGCTGTGATAGTTGCGCGGTTTCTGCATCGGCGGCAGCGTGATGAAGCTCTCGAGCCCCGGGCTCCACAGCTCGGCCGCCAGCACGCTGTAGGAGTCGGAGAACGGAACGGGCTGCGTCTGCCCGCCGATCACGAACACCTCGCCGTTGGGCAACACCACGCTGTTGACAAAGGTTCGGCCATAGGCCATCGGCGAGAGCTTGCGCACCGTGGGCGGCGTCGGCGCGCCCGCGCTGATGTCGATGATGTATGCGGTCTTGAAGGCGTCTCCGCTGTCGTGGTTGGGCGCGCCGCCGAGCTTGAGGATCTTGCCGATGTCGTACATCACGGCGCTGGCCGTCATGGCATAGGGGTCGTCGCTGCGTGGACCGGCCTGCAGGATGGCGCCGCTGCCGCGCGTGTCGATCCAATGCATCGCTGCCGCGGGACCGGCGTGGAACACCCAGCCGTTGGCGGCGCCGAACAGCCACATGTGGTTGTCGCCCCGGTAGACCCCGGCCGCGTCCGGGCCGGCCAGCGGCGGGTCCGAGACATTGCTCGCGTCGGGCATGTTGGCCGGCACGCCGGACAGCGTGCGCCAGGTCTGGGTGACGGCCGACCACACCTCGCCGTACTTGCCGCCCTGCCCACCGTTCCACGACCCCCCGACTGTGAACACGGAGCCGTCGGACATCGTCGTGCTCGCCTGGTAGGCACGTGTGATACCGAGTTGCGCACCTGCCACCCAGCCGCCCAGCGCCGGGTTGTAGATCGAGGTCTTCGCCGCGTCGCTGCCGCCGCTGACCAGCACGCTGCCATCGCCCAGCATGCTCAGGCCGGGGCAGAACATCTGGTGGCCCGTGGCCGTGACCATCAGCGGGCTGGCGCTTCGCGTGACGGGGTCGAACACCGAGGTGTAGGTGTAGGCCTCGTTGCTGTTCGTGCTGAAGCTGGTGGGCGAGCGGGCCGCCCACATCAAAAGCTTGCCGTCCGGCAGGTTGGCGGCCGACGCGGGCACGAGCGGCAGCGCGATCGGATCGGACCAGGGCTTCACTGCGGCGGTCGATTGCGCTGCCGTGTACCCGGCGGCCGTGAACGGGTACTCGTTGGCCGGCAGCCACTTCCCCTTGAATCGGGAGCGCAGCCTGACCACGAGTCCCGCGCCGTCGATGGGAAGGTTTGTCACCGTCAGCGTTGTCGCGCTTGTCGTTGTGTCCACCACGGGTGTCGTCGAAGAGGCCGACAGGATCGTCAAGCCGTACTGGTTGGCGCCCGTGTTGCTCCAGACGAAGGTCGCGCTGCGGCTGGCGAACTTGGTGCCGGGGGACGGGCTGGTGAGGGTCGCCGGCTGTCCGTCCGGCGGCACCGGCTTGTTGGCCGATGCGGACGTGCTCGCCAGCGCCGGATCGTGGCCCTGCGCTCTGGCGCCGCCTCCTCCGTCGCCGCCGGACCCCACCAGGAACACCAGGGATGCATATGCAAGCCCGCGCGCGGCGCGCGGCGATGGAACGCTGATCATCGCTGCTCCTTTATTTTTGTTCGTCGTCAGACGAGTGCGCAGCTTATTCCTTGGGTGTGCGAGAAGCAATAAAAAGTATTCAATATTGGCCCGCCGTGGGACGGGTCATCGCCAGGAAGCGGGTGACAACCCCTCCATGCCCCCGTACTTTCAGTTGGCCTTGGTCTTCCGGCCGTCGAGCGGCAGACGCCACAACTCATAGCGCTCCTCGCCACTCTTGACCGAACCCGCGAAGTGGTTGTTCAGCGCGCTCGACGTGAAAACCAGATCGCCGCCCGGAAGGATCGCGGGCGTATCGGGCCACTGAACGCCGTCGTCGGATGCGATCAGCGACATCGCCCGGGTGCGCGGGTCGTACTTCACGATGCCGTTGCGGGTGACGTCCGTGATGTAGAGCTTGCCCTTGGTGTCGGTCACGATCCCGTCCGTGTTGCCGCCTACCGCGCCGAGATCGCGGATGGCTGCGGCGATCTGTTCATCGCTCGACACCGCATTGCGCAAGACCGATGTCGGGACCGAGCGGGCGCGCGTTCCTGTCGTCACGGTCCAGTACAGCGTGCGCGCATCGGGCGACAGCGCGATGCCGTTGATGCCGAGCAGCAGCGGGTTGCCCGGCCAGACTTCCGCGCCGTGGGAGACGACCTTGACGCCGGGTTCGATCTGCAGGCTCGGGTGCCTGTCGAGTACGCGTCGGGCCACACCCGAGGCGAAGTCCACGACGATCAGGCCCACCATGTTGGCGGGTGCGCTGCGCATGCCGCTGTCGGAGATGTAGGCGATGCGGCGGCGCTCGTCCACGGCGATGTCGTTGAGGAAGCTGCCCTTGCGGTCGGCCACGCCGTCCAGCGCGATGCGCTTCACGGTGCGCCCCGACTTCAGATCAAGTACCAGCACTTTCTGGGCACCCGCGGGAGCCTCGGTCTCGCCGGCGACGAAACCCATGTCGAGCGCCCACAGCCAGCCGTTCCTGCGGTCGACATGGAAGCCGAGCACGTTGCGCAGGCTGTCCTGCGGCGCGGCAGCCACGGCGTTGCCCGAAATCGAAGGAAATGCGGTCAGCCGCGCGGGACCGGTCTCCGCCCGGGTGTCGAGCCTGCTGAGTGTTGCGGGCGCAGACGCCGACACGAGGCGTGGCGTGCTCACGTAGGCGGTGCCTCGTGCATCGAAGTGCAGCCCTGCGATGGGCGCGCTGACCGAGGAGGCGAACGGGGCCGGGTCCTTGCCGTCCTTCGAGGGCTCCCAACTCACGCCGGCATAGCTGCGCCAGCGCTCGAGTGGAAGGCTGTCCGCCGCGTTGGCGGCTTGCTGGTGATGGAGGAGGGCGGCCAACGCGAGGGCCGCGAGTTGAAATGAACGATGGCGCATGATGAAAAAACCTGATGTGAAAAGAAATGGCCAGGCGAGCCGCGGTCAAGCCACCTGGCGCAACTGCAGAAGTTCAAAGGCCCCGATCAAGGGACCCGCATTGGCGCGAAATGCGTCCATGTGGGCTCCGCGCATATGGCGCTCCCAGGATGTCCGGTCGAGCCACCGTTCGAAGAACACGACCTTTCCAGGCTGATCGATGGCCTCATGCAGTTCATAGCTGATGCAGCCCGGCTGCTCGCGTACAACCTGGACCAGCTTCGCCTGGGCCTGGACCAGCGCCTTTTCGTGACCTGGCTTGGCTTGAACGAGTGCGACGATGACGAGATCGTTGGGCATGCTGGATTTCCTGTTCAAAGGATCGAGCGGAAGGTCCCGCCTTCGACGCGCACGGCGGCGCCGTTCGACGCCGCACCCAAGGGGCTCGCAAGCAGCGTCACCATGGCCGCGATCTCATCCGCTTCGATCATTCGTGCGATCAGGGAACTGGGCCGGTAGGTCTGGAAGAAGTGGGCCTCGATCTCGGCGTCGGTCATGCCGGCGCGCGGCGCCGTCTGCCGCAGGTAATCCACGATGCCTTCCGAGCGGGTGGCGGAAGGCAGCACGCTGTTGACGGTGACCCCGGTGCCCTTGGTCAGCTCGGCCATGCCGCGCGACACCGCGAGCTGCGCCGACTTGCTGACGCCGTAGTGCACCATGTCCGGGGGCGTGAAGGCGCCGACCTCGCTCGACATGAAGATCACGCGGCCCCAGTTCTTCTGGAGCATGCGCGGGAAATAGTGGCGCGACAGGCGCACGCCCGACATCACGTTGACGTCGAGCATCCGAAGCCAGTCTTCGTCGGTGATGTCGGCAAAGGGCTTGGCCTCGTAGTAGCCGAGGTTGTTCACGAGGATGTCCGTGTCCGGCTGTGCGCCGATCAATGCAGCCACCCCTTCGGTGGTGCTCTGGTCGGCGACGACGGTCTTCACCTCGCTGCCTGGCGCCGCGCCAACGATTTCGGCGGCTGCCGCATCGAGCTTGTCGCGGCTGCGTCCGGTGATCGTGACCGACACGCCTTCGCGCGCCAGGGAGCGGGCGATGGCCAGTCCGATGCCGGCCGTCGCGCCGGTGACGATGGCGGTCTTGCCCTTGAGTTGCATGTCCATGGTGGGTTCCTGTTGGTTGTTGGTTATGGCCGGTGACGCGCTCGCGGTCGCAGCGATGACTTGAATGTATTGATTGCACTCGTGGGGATAAACTGGCCTTCGAGGAAAATATTTATTCTCGAAAGGACCAAATGAGTCGCAGATTCGGTCACCTCGGTGATGTGGAGACCTTCGTCACAGTGGTCGAGAAGGGATCGATGACGACGGCCGCGGTCGCGCTGGCCACGACGCCATCAGTGCTGAGCCGGGCGATCACGCGCCTCGAGGCGCGCTTGGGCGTGCAATTGCTGCGGCGAACCACCCGGCGCCTGAGCCTGACCGAGCAGGGGCGGCTGTACCTGGAGCAGTCGCGCGCGGCCTTCGCGCTGATCGACGAGGCCGAGCGCACGATGCAGGGACAGGGCGATGAGTTGAAGGGCAGCGTACGGTTGAGTGCCCCCACCACCTATGCCCATCATCGATTGCCTGCGTTGCTGCAGCGCTTCTCGGCACAGCATCCACAGGTGCGCATCGAGTTGAACATCACCAACCGCAACGTAGACCTCGTGGCGGAAGGCTACGACCTGGCCATCCGGATGGGCAGCCTGCCGGACAGCGGACTGGTCGCGCGCAAGCTCGAGGACGCGGCCATGTGCCTGATCGCCGCACCGAGCTATATCGCCCGCGCCGGGGCGCCGGCAGGCATCGGCGACTTGGCGCGGCATAGCTGCCTGGCTTTCGTGATGCCCAGCACCGGGCGGGTGTCGCCGTGGATCCTGCGGGCGGATGGACGCGACGTCGATTGGGTGCCGCAAGGCGGCTTGCAGGTATCAGACGATGTGCTGGGCGTGGTCACGCTCGCCCAAAGCGGCCTTGGCATATGCCAGACCTATGACTTCATCGCGCAGGATCTCATTGCGCAAGGGCGAGCCGTCGAGGTCCTGGCACCGGCGCGTGGTCGTTCGCGGCCGTTTTCGGTAATCTATGCACCGCATCGGCGGCTGTCGTCTGCATCGAGGGCGCTGATCGATTCGCTTGTCGCGACCACATCCGAATAGTCGTGGTGCTTGGTAGTTTGCGAGTCCGACTCGCCTCGATATCGAGGTTCTCGCAACGCCAGCTTCCGCAGGCTTGGCTGATCAACGGTTTGCGTGTCTTTGGGGCCTCCGGTTTGTTCCCCGTGGGCAATAAGGAGGAGCAACAGGCTCTTCTGCGGTAAACCCTGATCGTCTACCAGACACATGTCCAAGAATCGGACACGCAATTTGTCTGAATGACTTGCATCACCCAGCCGGCCATTCAGAAATCCCTTGCGGATCAACGCCTTGGCGGTTGGCACGCCCCGTGCAAAGTACAGCGGAAGCCCATCCGATCCACCCCGGCCAGTGCGCTCGCTGCGACGCACGGGTTCGCATTCGCGCAGGGGGCCGGTACACGTTGCGCAGGAAGAAGAAGACCCCATGGACACACCGCAAGCGCGCCGAAATGCGCCGCAAGCCCACGACAGCGTTGCAGCCTGGTTCGAACCGCTGCTGTCCGAAAGACTTTCACAGGCGGGCTTCGGCACGCTGAGGCAGCTGGTGCGGCGCATCAACGATGCGGGCATGACGTGGTGGTATCCGGTGCGCGGCATCGGCGTCAGGCGCGCCGAACGCGTCGTGCAGTGGCTGCATGAACAGCAGGAAAGCACAGGCATGGAAGTGAGCCTGCCGCCGCACGGGCGCCGCCATGCGCCTTGACCCATCCGGATAATGGCGCCCTTCGTATCAGCAGCAAGGCAAGGATGAGCGCCGCGGATTTCCTTTTCTCCCCCGAAGTGCAGAAGCTCCTCACGGTGTTGTACGCGGCCCCCGATCAACAGTTCCCGACGAATGAGCTTGCACGGCGCTCGAAGCTGGCCGAGGCCGAGGCCGCCCTCACCGTTGAGCATCTCGTTCGCAGCGGCATCGTGAGGCGGCAGGCGGCGAAGGCAGACCAGGCCGAGACGGTCCAGGTCGATCGCTCCTTCGTCTTCCACGACGAACTCCGGAGCATCGCGCTGAGATCGTTCGCCGCGGCAGAGCCGATCCGCTCCATGCTGCGGTCCAGGTTCAAGGACTCGGTGGTGCGCGCGTTCGTGCTGGGAGAGGACGCGCAGGGCACCGTGGAACTGCTCGTCGTGCACGGCCAGCTGGTCCCGGACGAAGCCGCCATGGCGGCGGCTTGCCAGAAGCTGTCGAAAACCATGGGCCGGCACCTCAAGGTGCACGTCATCCCGCTCGGGAGATTCAACGACATGTCACCGCGCGATCCGTTGTCATCCAGGATCTCGGCAGCCACCGTGCATGAGATCGTCGCGCTGGGGGATACCAAGGCAGCGCTGCCCGTCGAACGAGGTGGCCTCTTGCAGGCGGCCAGGAAGAAGTTGGCGACGCTGGCCAGGCCGTCTGCCTGACGACCCACGGCGCGCGCCGCGCCCGGCTCAGTGCGACTGCTTCGGCAGGTTCAGGCTCTTGAGCATCGGCACCCAGCGCTCGAACTCGGTCTGCACGAACTTCGCCAGCTCTTCAGGCGTGCCGCCGCGCGGCTCCATGCCCATGGCGCGCGCGCGAGTGACGAAGTCGGGCTGCGCGATCACCTCGTTCACGGCCTTGTTCAGGCGGCGGATCGATTCGCCCGGCGTGCCGGACGGTACCGAGAGCGAATACCACAGCACGGCCTCGAAGTCGTAACCCTGCTCCTTGAAGGTCTGGGCGTCGGGTACCTGCGGCAGGCGCTGGCTGTCCATCACGCCCAGCACGCGCAGCTTGCCGGCCTGGATCAGCGACAGCGAACCGGTCAGCGAGGTGCCGTGGATGTCGATGGTGTTGCTCAGCAGCGCCTGCACGGCCGGTGCATCGCCGTTGAAGGGCACGTGCGTCGTGCTGAAGCCGTTGTTGCGCTCGAAGCTCAGCGGCGCAAGGTTGGTCAGGATGGCCTCGCCCGGCGAGCCGCGGTTGATCTTGCCCGGATGGGCCTTGGCGTAGGCGACCATCTCCTTGATGTTCTTGTAGGGCAGGTCGATGCGGCCGACGATGATCGCTGGCTGGTAGCCGATCTGCGAGACGGGCGCGAAGTCCTTCTTCGGGTCGTAGGGCAGCTTGTCGTACAGCACGGTGTTGTTGGCCAACGTGCCGAGCGACGAGACCAGCACCGTGAGCCCGTCGGGGCGCGAGCGGGCCACGTAGTCGGCGGCGATGATGCCGCTGGCGCCGGGCTTGTTCTCCACGATGACCTGCGTGCCCTTCTTCGTGAGCTCGGAAGCCAGCAGGCGCACGTATTGGTCGGTGCCGCCGCCGGCTGCGAAGGGCACGACCAGGCGGATGGGTTGCTGTGCCTGCGCCGCGCCTGAAACCACGGCCAGCCCGAGCAACAGCGGGGCGATGAGTTTTCGATAAATCACTTTGTCTCCGATCTCTTTTAGGGGGTGAATGGCTGCCGCCAGTCCAGTCGAGGCAGTCTATCGACGGGGCCGGCTCAAGGTGCTGCAGGGTGTGAAAAGCTGCTTTGTAGGTTGCGCACCGGCACGGGCGGGTTCGCCCCCTTGACGACGCCGGCTTCGCGCAGTGCCTCGATCTCGGCGGCGCCGTAGCCCGCCTCGCGCAGCAGTTCCTCGGTGTGCGCGCCGTGTGCCGGCGCGGCCTGGGTCCGGCGGCGCGGCGTGTCGCACAGCTCGTAGGGCAGGCCGAAGCTGGCGTAGCCCGGCACGTCGCCGTTGGGCGCGGCCTCGATGACCATGCCGCTGGCGCGGAAGTCCGCTCCCGCGAGCGCATCGGCATAGCTGCGCACCACGCCCACCACGATGTTGTTGCGCGTGAGCAGTTCGACGCACTCGCCGGTACCGTAGTGCGCGAGCCGCTCGCTCACGGCCGCCTTCATGGCGGGGCGGTTGGTCACGCGCAACTCGTTGGTGAGAAAGCGCGCGTCCGTCGCGAGCTCGGGGCAGCCGATGGTCTCGCACAGCCGCACCCAGTGCGCCTGCACGTAGGCCGAGATCACCACCATGCCGTCGCGCGTGCGGAAGGTGTCGGCCGCCGGCGCGCTCAGCGGCTGGCCGTCGCCGCTGCGCGTGGGCTCCACGCCGCGCACCATGTAGTCGCTCCAGTTGGCCAGCTGCAGGTTCAGCGCCACCTCCAGCAGCGACACGCGGATGGTCTCGCCGCGGCCGGTGCGCTCGCGGCGGAACAGCGCGGCCAGGATGGCCTGCGTCGCCACCTGCACGCTGGCCGTGTCGATGATGGTGGCGCCCACCTTCTGCGGCAGGCCCTGCGGCTCGCCGGTCACGGACATGAGGCCGCTCTCGGCCTGCGCCGCGATGTCGTAGCCGGGCCGGTCGCGCGAGGGCGCATCGGCCGGGAAGCCGCTGATCGAGACGTGCACGAGGCCCGGGTGCGCCGCGCGCAGCGCTTCGGCGCCCAGGCCCAGCGCGTCGGCGGCGCCGGGGCGAAGGTTCTGCACCATCACGTCGGCGCCGGCGATCAGGCGGCGCGCCACCTCCAGCCCGCGGGGCTGGCGCAGGTCGAGCGCAATCGACTTCTTGCTGCGGTTGTAGGCGCGCAGCATCGCGTGGCCGAAGTGCCCGGTGTGGCGCGCCATGTCGCCTTCCATCGATTCGATCTTCAGCATCTCGGCGCCGAGGTCGCCCAGCGACATCGCCGTGCCGGGGCCCGCGATGTAGTTGCCGAGCTCGACGACGCGAATGCCCTGCAGGGGCGGTGGAGCGGTGGGTTCGTTCATCTGCCGGACTCTAGGAGCGTGCGGCCGCCATGGGAGAGCACGACGCGCAAAGCTGGTTTTCACGATGCGCCGCCGGCCGTGCGCCGTGCGTTGCCACACTGCGGTCCCATGGATGCATTCACTGTTCGGGAACTCGGCACGACCCGGGACCTGCTGGGCGAAAGCCCCTGCTGGGATACGCGCTCGGGCGCCGTCTGCTGGATCGATTCGCTGGCGGGCACGCTGCACCGCCACTGGCCCGGCAGCGGGGAGTCGGAGCAGCACAGCCTGCCCGCGCCCGTCGGCTCGATTGCGTTGTGCGAAAGCGGCGCGGTGCTCGTGGCGTTGAAGCACGGCTTTGCGCACTACGACCTGAGCACGCGCACGCTGCAGACCATCGCGCTGATCGACACCGACCGCCCGGACGTGCGCCTCAACGACGGCAAGTGCGACCCGTGGGGCAACTTCGTGGCGGGCACGCTGCACGTGCATCGCCAGCCCGGCGAGCCCATCGGCGGTGGGCTGTACCGGTTACGGCCCGGTGGCGACGTCGAACTGCTGGCGGACGGCTTCGCATTGACCAACGGCCCCTGCTTCAGCCCGGACGGCCGAACCTTCTACGTGGCCGACAGCCCGCTGCGCACGATCTGGGCCTACGACTATTCACCGCACGGGCCGCTCGCCAACAAGCGTGCCTTTGCGCAGACCGACAGCTTCGGCTCCGGCCCCGACGGCGCGACCGTGGACGCGGAAGGCTTCGTGTGGAGCGTGCTGCCACGTGTCGGCAGGATGGCGCGCTTTGCGCCCGATGGCCGCGTGGACCGCGTCGTCGAACTGCCCGCAACGCATCCGACCAGCCTGTGCTTCGGAGGGCCCGGGCTCGACAGGGCCTTCGTCACTTCGCTCTCGAAGAGCACCAACCTCTCGGGCGACCGCCCGCAGGACGGGGCGCTGTTCGAAGTGAGCGGATTACCCGCCCCCGGCCTGCCGCCGCACCGCTTCGGCGGCTGACGCCTTCTTCAGGCGCCGTCGTTTTCGCGCAGCGCCTCGGCCATGAAGTCGACGAAGGCGCGCACCTTCAGCGGCAGCGTGCGGCTCTGGCGGAACACCGCGTAGACACCGTTCGAGAACGCGCGCACCGCGAAGCGGTATTCGGGCAGCAGGCGTACCAGCGTGCCGTCCTGGATGCAGCCGCGCACCGTGGGCTCCGACAGCAGCGCGATGCCCATGCCGCCCATGGCGGCCAGCCGCAGCAGCTCGCCGTTGTTCGAGTTCAGCACGCCCTGAACGGCCAGCTCCTGCTGCACGCCCTGTTCGTCGATGTACTTCCAGGTGACCGCCTCGTGCTCGCGCTTGTAGGTGAGGCAGCGCACCTGCAGCAGGTCATTCGGGTGGCGGATGCGCTTGTGCACCTTCATGAAGGCGGGGCTCGCCACCAGCACCTCGTCGCTGCTGAGCAGCCGCTTGATGACGAAGTTGGAGTCGTTCGATTCGCCGGTGCGGATGTCGATGTCGAAGTCCTGCTCCACCAGGTTCACCGGGTGCTCCGACAGCTCCAGTTCGAGCCGGATGTCGGGGTGGCGCTGCGCGAAGCCCGGCAGCAGCGGCCCGATGACGCGCAGGCCGATCTGCGTGCGCGAGTGGATGCGCAGGCGCCCCTCGGGCAGCAGCTTCGAATTGCGCGCCGCTTCCTCGGCCCGTGCCATGGCCTCCAGCACCACCTCCGCATGCTCCAGGAAGGCCTGGCCCGCCTCGGTCACCTTGAGGTTGCGGCTGGTGCGGTCGACCAGTTGCACGCCGAGTTCTTCCTCCAGCGCGCTGATGCGCCGAGAGATGGTGGCGGGCGACAGGCTCAGGCTGCGGCCGGCCGCCGAGAGGCTGCCCTTCCTCTGGACGATGACGAAGATCCGCAGCGAATCGAGGGCCTTCATTTCAATAAGCGCAAAGAAGCTGTGCGAAGCGTGGTGAGCCGGGCGGGGACCCCACTCCTACGATCAAGGCACGTAACCAAGCCCACAAGGAGACCAGCAATGGATTTCGGAATCTTCATATTGATGCAGCAGCGAAACAAGCACAAGACGTCGCACCAGATCCTGCGCGACGCGGTGGAACAGACGCGCCTGGCCGACGAGCTGGGCTTCGGTGCCGCGTGGTATGCCGAGCACCACTTCAGCAACTACGGCCTGTGCTCGTCGCCGCTGACCATGATCGCGCATTGCGCCGCGGTCACCCGCAACATCCGGCTGGGAACCGGCATTGTCGTCGCACCGCTGTACCAGCCCGCGCGCCTGATCGCCGATGTGGCCATGGTCGACCAGCTGTCCAACGGCCGTCTCAACCTGGGCATCGGTTCGGGCTACCAGCATTTCGAATTCGAGCGCTTCGGCGTCTCGCTCGACACCGCCAAGGCGCGCACGCTGGAGATGCTCGACATGCTCGAGCTGGGCCTGAAGCAGCCCAAGTTCAGCTATGACGGCGAGTTCTACCAGCAGCCCATGAGCGCCATCAGCCAGCGCGCGGTGCAGCAGCCGATGCCGCCGATGTGGATCACCAGCGTCGACCCGACCTTCGTGACCCGCGCGGTGCGCGGCGGCCACCATGTGTTCGTCTCGGGCGGCGACGGCGGCGTGGAAAAGCTGCGCCAGACCCGCAACCTGATCGACAAGGTCGCGCTCGCCGAAGGCAAGGACCCGGCCCAGGTGCAGGTCGGCGTGCTGCGCGCGGCCTACGCCAGCGACAACAAGGACGAGGTCGAGCGCTACCTCGACTGCGCACGCTTCCAGCGCCGCATTGCCGTGAGCCTGAAGCGCCGCACCGCCCAGGTGGCCGACGACTACCAGGTCGAGGAAGGCATCGTCGAAGGCGAGGCCACGCTCGAGGAAATGCGCGCCAACCTGCCGGTGGGCTCGGTGGACCAGGTAATCGAGCGCGTGGTGAAGGAAATCCGCACGCTCAAGCCCTGCCACTACGCGTTCCAGACGCAGATGGGCGACTTCGACCACCCCACCATGCTGCGCCAGCTGGAGCTGTGGGCCAAGGTGATCATGCCCGCGGTGCAGCGCGAGATTGCCAACGACCCGCCGCACGTCGCGCAGGTCGTGCCCGAACTCGCAGCCGCCTGAAACGGCGCGGCCCGGTGACTCATCCGAGGGGAAAGCCATGACCCATGCCCTGTCCGACGTGACTCAGGCCCCGCCGATCGAGCCGATGCTGTTCCGCCAGCTGCTCGGCTGCTTCCCGACCGGCGTGGCCGTCATCACGACGCGCGACGCGAACGGGCGGCCGGTCGGCCTGACCTGCAACTCGTTCAGCTCGGTGTCGCTGGAGCCGCCGCTGGTGCTGTTCAGCCTGCGCAAGGCCAGCAGCCTGGTGGGCGCGTTCAGCGAGGCCGAGGGCTTTGCCATCAACATCCTCTCGCAGAGCCAGGACGCGCTGTCGGGCCGCTTCGCCTCCAGCAAGATCGCCGACAAGTTCGAAGGCGTGGCATGGCGCGCCGGCCCGCTGGGCATGCCGGTGATCGACGACTGCCTGGCCAGCTTCGAGTGCAGCGTGCATGCCTGCCACGAGGCGGGCGACCACCACATCTTCATCGGCGAAGTGAAGCACATGGGCGGCGGCGGCGCCGACCATGCGCTGGTGTTCTACAAGGGCGCCTACATGATGCTGGCGGAGTCGCTGCGCACGCTGGTGATCCAGGGGCGGCTGGGCTCGGCCGATCTCGACGAGGCCTACCGCACGCTGTACGGCACGCTGCTGCGCCTGGCCTGCGAACGCGCGAGCGAAGCCGAACTCGAAGCGGTCGAGCAGGCCGTCGATGCCATCGAACGCCACCAGCCCGCCGACACGATCGCACAGCGCATCGAATCGGCCAGCCGCTTCTTCTGCGCCATCGCGGACGCGGGACACAACGAGGCGCTCATGCTGATGGCGCAGACCATGACCGCCATCCTGCGCGAACGCATGACGCATGTCGTTCCCGTGCTGCCGCGGCCCGACCTGTTTCCGCTGCGGCGCGAAGTGGCGCGGTGCCTGCGCCGGCGCGACGCCGGCGGCGCCGTGGCCGCGCTCGACGAACTGATCACCAGGCTGCGCAAGGACGCCCCCGCGGCCGCCTAGCACCGATTGGCGCGGCAAGGCGCCGCGCATGGACCACAGGACAGGAGACAACGAACATGTCGAACACCGACACCCCCGCCGCCACCGCTGCCAGCGGCGAGGCGCACGCCTACGCGGACTTCCGCCGCGAGCTCGAGGACTTCGCGCGCAGCGCATGCCCCCCGGAGATCCGCGCCGTCGTGGCCGCGGGCCAGAAGATCACCAAGCGCGAATACCTCGGCTGGCAGAAGATCCTCACCGCCAGGGGCTGGGGCGCGCCCAGCTGGCCGCGCGAGCACGGCGGCACCGGCTGGGACATCATGCAGCGGCTGATCTTCGAGGAGGTGATGGCCGAGGCCGACTGCCCGCCGCTGTACCACCATGGCCTGGGCCACATCGGCCCTGTCATCATCCGCTTCGGCACGCCCGAGCAGAAGGCGCGCTTCCTGCCGCGCATCCTCGACGGCAGCGACTGGTGGTGCCAGGGCTACTCCGAGCCGGGCTCGGGCTCCGACCTGGCCTCGCTCAGCACCAGCGCGCGGCTGGACGGCGACGAGTACGTCATCAACGGCCAGAAGATCTGGACCTCGCACGCGCACGAAGCCAGCATGATCTACATGCTCGTGCGCACCTCGAAGGAAGCGAAGAAGCAGGACGGCATCTCGCTGGTCCTGGTGCCCATGGACACGCCCGGCATCACCGTGCGGCCGATCCACACCATCGACGGCTGGCATCACCTGAACGAAGTGTTCTTCGACGAAGTGCGCGTGCGCGCCGACAACCTGATCGGCGAACCCGGCAAGGGCTGGACCTGCGCCAAGTTCCTGCTCGAGCGCGAGCGCCTGCCCCCGGCCAACGTGGCGCGGCTGGAGCTGGTGCGCCGGCAGGTCACGCAACTGGTCGAACAGGCCGCCAAGGCTGCAGCGGGACGCCGCGATTTCGGCAGCCTGCGCTACCGCCTGCTGCTGGCGGAGGCCGACGTGAAGGGCGCGCGCGTGATGATGGCCCAGGCCACCGACGACCTGATCCACCAGCGCCCGCTGGGCGTGCAGCCCTCGGCCATCAAGATGACCTGCGCCGACGTGGCCCAGCGCCTGACCACCATCGCGCTCGACGCGGTCGGCCCCGACGCCGCGCACCGCTTCCTGGTGGAGCAGGGCGAGGGCGAGCCCGGTGCCGCCTGGGTGCAGAACTACCTGTTCACCCGCGCCCGCACGATTGCCGGCGGTACCTCGGAAGTGCAGCGCAACGTCGTTGCCAATGAATTGCTGGGAGCCTGAAAAGTGTCGACGTCATTCACCCCTTTGTTCCCCGGCATGCTGCTGGACGCCGCGGCGCGCTTCGCGCAGGACAACGAGACCACCAAGGACTTCGCCGGCACCGACCCCGTGCGCGAGATGGGCTGGACCTGCACGCTGGTGCCCGAGGAAGCAGGCGGCGTCGGCGGCACGCTGTCCGACCTGGCCTCCATCGTCGTCGGGCTCGCCACGCACGGCGTGCACCTGCCCGTGATCGAAACCTGCGCGGTCGCGCCGCTGCTGTTGCAAGCGGCCAATGCCGACACCTCCGCGCGCTGGCTCGAAGCGGTGTGCGAAGGCAGCGCGAAGATCGCGCCGCTGACCTCGCTCTCGGCCTCGCTCGACGAGGTCGCCCTGACGGCGAAGCAGCTGGACATCGGCTACGCGTTGACCGGCGAGGTGAAGGGCGTGGACGTGTCGCTGGCGGCCACGCACCACCTGGTGCCCGCCACGCTGCAAGGCAGCGGCGAAACGGCGCTTTTCCTGGTCGATCACGAACACATGCCCGCACCCAGCGCCACCTATCGCACCATGGAAGGCCGGCGCAGCGCCGACTTCAGGCTCGACGGCCTGACGGTGCCGGCGGTGGCGTGCATCGCACGCGGCGCCGCGGTGGACGCGGCCATCGAGCAAGCCGACAACGCCGCGCTGCTGCTCACCGCGGCAGATACCGTGGCCGCGCTCGCCACGCTGATCGAGCAGACCGTGAAGCACCTGCAGGAGCGCCGCCAGTTCGGCGTGGCGCTGGCGTCGTTCCAGGTGCTGCGGCACCGCACGGCGGACATGTATGTGCGCTATCTCTGCGCCAAGGGCCTGCTGATGCACGCCTTCCAGGAACACGAGCGCGGCGCCGCTGACCTGCGCCGCACGCTGCGCCTGATGAAAGTCTCGCTGGCCGAGACGGCCCGGCTGTGCGCCGAAGGCGCGATCCAGATGCACGGCGGCATGGGCGTCAGCGAAGAGGTGCTGGCCACCCGCATGGCGCAGCGCCTGCTCGCCTCCGAGTTCCGCTACGGCGACCGCATGGCGCATGCGTCGCGGCTGCTGTATTCCCCGACCGAAGCCGCCGCTGCCGATGCGGCGGCCTGCGGCATGTCCCACGTTGCCAGGAGTTCGTCATGAGCGTCAGTCTTGAAGTTTCCGAGTTCGTCGCCGTCGTGCGGCTGGACAAGCCGCCCGTCAATGCGCTGAGCCGCGACACGCGCCACCGCCTGATCCAGGTGTTCGACGAGATCTCCGAGCGCGACGACATCCGCGTGGCCATCCTCACCGGCACCGGCAAGTTCTTCTGCTCCGGCGCCGACCTGAAGGACCGCCCCTCGGCCGACAAGCCCGGCGACTTCCTCGACCACAACCGCTGGACCCGCGAGACCGGCAACGCCATCCGCGAATGCGCCAAGCCCGTCATCGCGGCCGTCAACGGCCCGGCACTGGGCGCGGGCTTCGGCCTGATGGCCGCGTGCGACATCTTCCTGGCCTCCGACGACGCGAGCTTCGCGATGCCCGAGATCAACGTGGGCCTGGCCGGCGGCGTCTCGATGCTGCGGACCATGTTCGGGCGCTCGTTCACGCGCCACATGTTCTTCACCGGCATGCGCGTGCCGGCTGCCGAGCTGTACCGCCGCGGCGTGCTCGACGAGGTGGTTCCGGCGGAAGAGCTCATGCCCGCCGCGCTGCGCCTTGCGCAGGAGATGGCCTCCAAGAGCCCGATCGCGCTGGCCTATGCCAAGCAGGCCGCCAACATGATGGACGTGATGCCGCAGCGCGACGGCTACCGCTTCGAGCAGAACATCACCATGGCGCTGTCGCGCACCGAGGACGCCAAGGAAGCGCGCCAGGCCTTCCTGGAAAAGCGCCCGCCCGTGTTCAAGGGGCGCTGAGCGATGGCGACAGTCGAAGTCGAAGTGGGCAAGGGGCTGGAGGCGCTCTTCAAGCCGCGCTCGATCGCGATCTTCGGTGCGTCGGACGACGTGACCAAGATCGGCGGGCGGCCGCTGCAGTTCCTGCAGAAATACGGCTACCGCGGTGCGATCTATCCGGTCAACCGCAAGGGCGGCACGGTGCAGTCGCTGCCCGCCTATGCGAACGTTGCCGAGCTGCCGTCGGTGCCCGACCTGGCCGTGATGGCGGTGCCGCCCGATGCGGTACTCGAAGCGGTGAAAGACTGCGCCGCGCGCGGCGTGCGCGCGGCCGTCATCCTGTCTTCGGGCTTCTCGGAGATGGGCGAAGAGGGCAGCCGGCTGCAGGCGGCCATCGGCGAAGTCGCCAGGGCATCGGGCATGCGCGTAGTGGGGCCGAACTGCCTGGGCTCCATCGGCGTGGCGGACAGGAGCATCGCCACCTTCTCGGTGGCGCTGGAGTCGTCGTTCCCGACGGCGGGCCCGGTGGGCATCGTGTCGCAGAGCGGCAACCTCGGCAGCTACACGATGCGCCTGGCCGTCGAGCGCGGCATCGGCATCAGCCGCCTGCTGACCACGGGCAACGAATGCGACGTCGACATTGCCGACGGCATCGCCTCGCTGGCGACCGACCCGGCCACTTCGGTCATCCTGTGCTGCATGGAAACTTGCCGCGACGCGGCCAAGCTGGTGCGTGCACTGGCCATGGCGCGCGAGGCGGGCAAGCCGGTCGTGGTGCTGAAGGTGGGCGTGTCGTCGGCCGGCAGCGAAGCGGCTGCCTCGCACACCGGTGCACTCGCCGGTTCGGACGCGGTGTTCGACGTGGTGCTGCGCAATGCCGGCGCCATTCGCGTGCCCAGCATCGAGCAGCTGCTCGAAGTGGGCCATGCCGTGTCGGTGGTCGGCACGGCGCGTGCGCCGAAGGGGCCGCGCGTGGCGCTGGTCACGGCATCGGGCGGCTTCGGCGTGCTGATGGCGGACGCCGCCAGCGCACAGGGGCTGGAACTGCCGAAGCTCTCGGCCGCCACGCAGGAGCGCATCGTGGCCGCGCTGCCCTACGCATCGCCGGGCAATCCCGTCGACATGACGGCGCAGGTGTCGAGCCGGCCCGAGCTGCTGGTGCAGGTGCTGTCGGCGGTGGCGCAAGACGCGAGCTGCGACGCGGTGATCCTGCAGTCGGCATACGCCTTCCAGATGCCGCGGCTGCGCGACATTTACATCGCGGCGCTGGAGCAGGTGCGCCGCGCGCATCCGTCGCGGCTCGTCCTGCTGTGCTGCAAGGCACCCCCCGACACCATGGCGCAGCTGAACGAGATGGGCTTTCCGACGGTGGAGACCATCGATGCCGCGTGCGCCACGCTGGCGGCGCTGGTGCGCCTGGGCACGCGCGGCGACCAGGCCGAGGTGGCGACCACGCTGCCTTCGTCCGAGGCGCTGCCGTCCGAAGCCTTCGCCAACGAGGCCAGTGCCAAGGCCGTGCTCGCGCAGGCCGGCATCCCGGTGCTGAAGGAAGTCACGGCCAGCGGTTGGTACGAGGCACTGGCCGCGGCGCGCGACATCGGTTTTCCGGTGGTGCTGAAGATCGTCTCGCCCGACATCCCGCACAAGACCGAGGTCGGCGGCGTGGTGACCGATGTGCGCTCCGAGGCGCAGCTGCGCGACGAATACGACAGCCTGCTGGCGCGCGTCGCGCAGAAGGCACCGCAGGCGCGCATCGCCGGCGTGCTGGTGGCGCAGATGGCGCAGGGCGGCACCGAGCTGATCCTCGGCACCACCAAGGATCCGGTCTTCGGCCCGGTCGTGATGGTGGGCCTGGGCGGCATCTATGCCGAGGTGCTGCGCGACGTGGCGCTGCAGGTGGCGCCGGTGACCGAGGCGCAGGCCATGCAGATGCTTCGCTCGCTCAAGGCCTTTGCGCTGTTCGACGGCGCACGCGGCCGGCCGAAGGCCGACGTGGCGGCCGCGGCGCGCGCCGTCGCGGCACTTTCGCAGTTCGCCGCGCGGCATGCGCGCAGCGTCGCCGAGATCGACATCAACCCGCTGGTGGTCCTCGACCACGGGCACGGTGCCTTCGCGCTCGACGCGCTGCTGGTGCCGGAAACGAAAGACAAGCCATGAATGCATCACAGTCCCTCGAAGGCCGCGTGGCCTTCATCAGCGGCGCGGGCCACGGCATCGGCCGAGCCACCGCGCTGGCCTTCGCCCGGCTGGGCGCGACGGTCGGCGTGAACGACCTCAAGGCCGAGTTCGTGGAAGACACCGTCGCGGAGATCCGCCGCCTTGGCGGCAAGGCCGTGGCGGTGCCGCAGGACGTGTCGAGCCGCGAAGGCATGCGCCTGGCGGTGCAGCGCCTTGCCGGCGAGGCGGGCCGGCTCGACGTGATGGTCAACAACGCGGCCTGGGTGCGCTACCAGCCGCTGATGGAAATCACGCCCGAGGTGATGGACCGCATGGTCGACATCGGCTTCAAGTCGGTGATCTGGGGCATCCAGGCCGCGGCCGAGGCGATGGACCCGGAACGCGGCGGCGCCATCATCAACGTGGCCTCCGTCGCCGGCTTCAAGTCGCCCGCGCGATCGGTGGTGTACAGCGGCCTGAAGGCCGGCGTGCTCGGCATCACCCGTGCCGCGGCGGCCGACCTGGGCGCGCGCCGCATCCGCGTGAACGCCGTGGCGCCCGGCGCAGTGCCGACCGAAGGCACGGCCAAGCACCGCAACGCCGAGCTCGACGCGAAGCGCATCGCGCGCACGCCGCTGGGCCGGCTCGGCACCGTGGAAGACATCGCCGACGCCATCTGCTTCCTGGCCGGCGACGGCTCGCGCTTCGTCAACGCGGAGGTGATCCGACTGGACGGCGGCGCATCGGAGACTTCGCTGTGAGCGCCGAGGGCATTTCTCCCCAGCGCCTGCAGAACGTGTACGTGGTGGCGCAACGCCCGGCCGAGCTGCATGCCTTCTACGAATCGGCACTGGGGCTGAAGCTCAAGTTCCGCGACAAGGACCGCTGGTTCCAGTACGGCGTGGGAAACACCAGCGTGGCACTGGCCTGCACCGAAGAGGCCGCACCGGCGACCTCCGGCGTGGTGATGGTGTTCGAGGTGGGCGACTTCGCCGGTGCGCAGGAGCGCATCACCGGCGCGGGCGGCGAGGTGATCGGCACGCGCGACATGGGCGCGCACGGCGCGGTGATGTCGCTGCGCGACCCGGAAGGCAACGTGGTGCAGCTGTTCAAACGCGCCGCAGCGCCAACGGCCCCGGCGGCATGAACCCGCGCGCACCGCTGCAGGCGCTGCTCGATCGCGAGGCGATCCGCGAGTGCCTCTACCGCTACTGCCGCGGCATCGACCGCGTCGACGAAGAGGCCCTGCGCTCGGCCTACTGGGAAGACGCCACCGACTGCCACGGCGCCTGGAACGGCAGCGCCGAAGGCTTCATCACGCAAGCGCTGCAGCGGCTGCGCCAGGGCGGGCGGCGCGTGCACCAGGTGAACAACATCGCGATCGAGCTGCATGGCGACGTGGCTGCGGTGGAGAGCGGCTTCTTCGCACTGCAGGCCCCTGCCGATGCGCCCGCGAAGCGCACCCTGCTGTGCGGACGCTACCTCGACCGCTTCGAGCGCCGCCAGGGCGAATGGCGCATTGCCGCGCGCACGGTGGTGTACGACTGGATCGAGGAGCGCGAACGGCCCGAGCTCACACGCAGCGACGCCGTGCTGTTCGGCGCGCGCCAGCCGGCCGGCTGCGCGGCGCCGAACGACATGCTTTATGCGCTGCTGCGGGATGTGCGCGCGGCGGACAACGAGGCGAAGCCATGATCAGAGACAGCGAGAAATTCCAGGCCATGCTCGCCGAGGTGCGCGGGTTCATTCATGACGAATGCCTGCCGCTGGAGGAGCAGGTCGACCGCGACGACCTGATTCCCGAACCGGTCGTCCAGCGCATGCGCGAGATCGGCCTGTTCGGCCACAGCATCCCCGAGGCCTTCGGCGGCGCCGGCCTGACCACCGAGGAACTGACGCTGGTGAACCTCGAGGTGTCGCAGGTCGCGACCGCATTCCGTGCGCGCTTCGGCGGCAACACCGGCATCGCATCGGAGTCGCTCGTGGTCGACGGCACGCCCGAGCAGCAGCGCCATTACCTGCCGCGGCTGGCCAGCGGCGAGCTGACCGGCTGCTTCGCACTCACCGAGCCCGAGGCCGGATCGGACGCCACGGCGCAGAAGACGGTGGCGGTGCGCGACGGCGACAGCTTCGTCATCACCGGGCAGAAGTGCTTCATCACCAACGCGCCGATCGCGAACCTGTTCACCGTGTTCGCCCGGACCGACCCGAACGCGAAGGGCGCGGCCGGCATCAGCGCCTTCCTGGTCGAGCGCGGCGTGCCCGGCCTGTCGACCTCGCAGCCCTACCGCAAGATGGGCCAGCATGGCTCGCCGGTGGGCGAGGTCAGGCTGGAAGGTGTGCGCGTGCCGGCCTCGGCCATCGTCGGCGGTGTCGAGGGGCAGGGCTTTCGCACGGCGATGAAAACGCTGAACAAGCAGCGCATCAACCTGGCCGCGCTGTGCATCGGCCCTGCTATCCGGCTGGTGGAGGAAATGGCGCGGCAGGCGCAGTCGCGCCGGCAGTTCGGCCAGCCCATCGGCGACTTCCAGCTGGTGCAGCAGATGATTGCCGAGAGCAACACCGAGGTGCATGCGGCGCGCGCGCTGGTGCTGGAGACGGCGCGCAAGAGGGACGAGGGCATCGACGTGACGATGGAAGCGTCGATGTGCAAGCTGTTCGCCTCCGAGATGTGCGGCCGGGTCGCCGACCGGGCCGTGCAGGTCTTCGGCGGCAGCGGCTTCATTGCCGGCAACGTGGCCGAGCGCTTCTACCGCGACGTTCGGCTGTTCCGCCTCTACGAGGGAACGAGCCAGATCCACCTGGTCAACATCGCGAAGCGGACCCTGGCGCTGGCCGCGCAGGGCGCCGCTTCCTGAAGCACTGTTTACTTGTCGTGATGCAGGTACGTCGCCTGCTTCGGCAGCAGCAGGCTCACCAGGAACACCACGCCCATCATCGCCGTCACGTACCAGTAGAAGTACGACTCGTGCCCGATCGACTTCAGCCCCAGCGCCACGTACTCCGCGCTGCCGCCGAAGATCGCATTGCCCACCGCGTAGGACAGCCCCACGCCCAGCGCGCGGATCTCGGGCGGGAACATCTCGGCCTTCACGATGCCGCTGATCGAGGTGTAGAAGCTCACCACCGCCAGCGCGAGCGTGATGAGCACGCCCGCCACCATCGGGCTGCCGACGCTCTGCAGGTTGCTCAGCACCGGCACCGTCATCAGCGCACCCAGCGCGCCGAACAGCAGCATGTTGTTGCGCCGGCCGATGCGGTCGGACAGCGCGCCGAACACCGGCTGCATGCACATGTAGATGAACAGGCAGGCCGTCATCACGTTGCTGGCGGTCTTGATCGACATGCCCGCCGAATTCACCAGGTACTTCTGCATGTAGGTGGTGAAGGTGTAGAAGATGAGCGAGCCGCCGGCCGTGTAGCCCAGCACCACGAAGAAGGCGCGCTTGTGGTTGGTGAACAGCTCGCGCATGGTGCCGGCGCCCTTGGCGGCGCGGGTCTTGGTGCTGGCGGTCTCGGTCAGCGTGCGGCGCAGCATGAGGGCCACCACGGCAGCCACGGCGCCGAGCACGAAAGGAACGCGCCAGCCCCAGCTTTTGAGCTCGGTCTCGTCGAGCATCTGCTGCAGCACCACGACCACCACCACGGCCAGCAGCTGGCCGCCGATCAGCGTGACGTACTGGAACGACGAGAAGAAGCCGCGCTGGCCGCGCATGGCCACTTCGCTCATGTAGGTGGCGGTGGTGCCGTATTCGCCACCGACCGACAGGCCCTGCAGCAGCCGCGCCGCCAGCAGCAGCGCGGGCGCGGCGGCGCCGATCTGCGCGTAGGTGGGCAGGCAGGCGATGACCAGCGAGCCCACGCACATCATGACCACCGAAGTGACCATCGATGTCTTGCGGCCCTTGCGGTCGGCCAGGCGGCCGAACAGCCAGCCGCCGATCGGACGCATCAGGAAGCCGGCGGCGAACACGCCGGCGGTGTTCAGCAGCTGCACGGTCGGGTCCGACTTGGGGAAGAAAGCCGGCGCGAAATAGATGGCGCAGAAGGCGTAGACGTAGAAGTCGAACCATTCCACCAGGTTGCCCGACGAGGCGGCAAAGATGGCGAAGATGCGCTTGCGCTTTTCTTCGAAGGTATACGGCGTGTTGTTGGCGGTCGCGTCCGGGCCGGAGGCGCCGACGCTCGCACTGGCGATGGTGGTCATGGAAAGGTGTCCTTGTCTCTGGCTGCGGCTCGCCGCAAAGCCGCGCGAAACCGTACCGGCAAGTCTGTCCGGCCGCCGCCGCGCTGTCGTCCGTAGCCGCCCCCCCGGCGGCTACGTATCGGTACGCAAGGGTAAATACCTAGAAAGAACTACAGCCCGTGTTCCCGCAGGAACCGGTCGAGCTGGTGGCTGTTCGCGAGCCCCAGCTTGGCGAACACGTGGGCGCGGTGGGTTTCCACCGTGCGCTGCTCCAGCGGCGCGAGCTCCAGGGCGATCTGCTTGTTGGGCTTGCCTTCGGCCACCAGCCGGGCGACCTGCATTTCGCGCGGCGTGAGCTTGTCCCACAGCGCCTGCGCGGCTTGGCGGGCCTGTCGGCGCACGGCGATTTCGCCGGCGCGCTGCAGGGCCCGGGCGATGCTGTCGAGCAGGCGCTCGTCATTGCAAGGCTTCTCGAGCCAGCCGAAGGCGCCGTTCTGCACCGCCTCGACGGCCATGGGGATGTCGCCGTGGCCGGACAGGAAGATCACGACCAGCGGGCTGTCCTGTGCGCGCAATGCATCGAACACCTGCAGCCCGCTCACGCCCTCCATGCGCAGGTCGAGGATCACGCAGCCCGCGCGCTGCAGGTCGGCGCCAGCCAGGAAGGCCTCGCCCGAGGCAAAGGTCTGCACCGCGTAGCCGCGCGACAGCAGCAGGAGGCCCAGCGAGCGGCGCACGGCCTCGTCGTCGTCCACCACGCACAGGTTGTTGGCAAGAGCGTTCATGGGGGTGAGATCTCCAGCTCGAGGGTGAAAACCGTGCCACCGCCGTCCCGGTTGGCAAAGGACAGCCGGCCGCGATGGGCCTCGACGATGGTGCGGCAGATGTTCAGGCCCAGTCCCAGTCCGCCGGTCTTGGTGGTGAAGAAGGGCGCGAACACCTGCTCGGCCAGCGCTGCGTCGATGCCCGGCCCGCGGTCGGCCACGCGGATGTGCATGCGTCCTGCCAGCACCTCGGCCTCGACCTCCACGAGCCGCTGTTCCGGCGGCGTGGCCTGCATCGCCTGCAAGCTGTTGGACAGCAGGTTCAGCAACACCTGCTCGAGCAGCACGCGGTCGCCGCGCACCTCGGGCAGCCCCGCCGGAATACGGACTTCGGCGCGCGCCTGCCGCATCCGCATCTCGCCCTGCAGCAGTGCCAGCGCGTTCGCCACCAGCGCCGCCACGGCGCAGTCCTCGGTGCCGACGGTGCGCTGGCGCACGAAGCCGCGGATGCGCCGCACGATCTCGGCGCTGCGCTGGGCCTGCGCCATGGTCTCGTCGAGGCTGCTGACCAGCAGCTGCTGGTTGCCCTGTTCCGCGAAGGCCTTGGCCGCGCTCGCGAAATTGCTCAGCGCCATCAGCGGCTGGTTCAGTTCGTGGGCCAGCGTGGAGGCCATCTCGCCGAGGCTGGCCAAACGCTGGGCGTGCTGCAGCTGCTCGTCGTTCTGGCGCTGGCGCAGCTCGGCGCGCTTCTGCTCGGTGATGTCCACCACCGAGCTCATCCAGCCGCTGTGCTGGCCGTCGGCGTCGATCAGCGCGGCGGTGTAGACCATGGTGATCACGTCGTGCCCGTCGCGGTGCCGCAGGCGCGACTCGAAGCCCGAGCGCGCGGGCTGGCCGCTCATCATGGCGTCGTACTGGCGCCAGTGCTGCGCCACGTCGTCGGGGTGCCAGTAAGGGTAGGGCGGCAGCTTGCCGAGCAGTTCGTCGGCGTCGTAGCCGGTCATCTCGCAGAAGGCCGGGTTGACGTAGATGATGCGGCCCTCCAGGTCGCGTGCGCGCATGCCCACAAGCAGCGAGTCTTCCATCGCCTTGCGGAACGCGTGGGCCTCGTCGAGCTCGTGGGTGCGTTCGCGCACGCGCAGCTCCAGGTCGCGCCGTGCATCGCGCTGCTCGGCGAAGCGGCGTTCGCGCAGCTGCCAGTACAGGCCGCCCAGCAGCAGCACGCCCGCGCACAGCAGGCCCAGCATCCAGGTGCGCTCGCGTGCGCGGGTGACTTCGGCGTGGTCGGCCATCACCGTCAGCGTCCAGCCCAGGTCGGGCAGCGGCTCGTCCACTGCGAGGAAGCGGCGCGGCTGGCCGCCGATGTCGGTGCGCACGAGGTAGCCGGGCTCGCCTTCGGCACGTTCCACTTTCCACGGCAGTGCCGCGAAGCTGGTGCGCGCGCCGTACTGCTGGTCGCGCTGCATGCCGTCGAGTTCCGCGGCGCCCAGCGCGCGCGTGGCCTGGTACATCCACGACGGCACCGAGCTCAGGAACACGATGCCGCGCGCGTCGGTCAGCAGGATCGGGTCGCGCGAGAAGGTCCAGGCTTCCTGCAGCTGGCGCAGGCTGACCTTCACCGCCACCACGCCCAGCACGGCGCCGCCGTCGGGCCGCACCGGCGCGGAGATGAAGAGCCCCGGCTCGCCGGTGGTCTGGCCCACGCCGTAGAACAGGCCGTTGCGCCCCGCGCGCGCGTCGCGGAAGTAGGGGCGGTTGGCATACGACTCGCCGACGAAGCTCTGCGGCGTTGCCCAGTTGCTGGCCGCCAGCGTAAGGCCCTGCAGGTCGATGAGGTAGAGCGCGTCGGAGCCCGCCTGCCGGTTCACCTCTTCGATGTAGCGGTTGGCGCGCTGCTTCACGGCCGCGTCCTGGGGATGGGCCAGCGCGGCCAGCACGTCCGGATGCAGGCTTGCAGTGAATGGCAGGTAGCTGTACTTGCCGGCGGCGTCGCGCAGGCCCAGCACGTGGACTTCCATGGCGCGGCGGATCGAGTCGGCCTGGAAGTTCGCCTCGCGCCTCGCGGCCCACTGGCCCGCCACGCCGATCAGCAGCAGTGCCAATACGCCCGCGGCGATCCAGCCGGCCAGCGCGCGGTGGCGCGGGCGGGGCGGGGAGGGCGGAGGTGTTTCGGGCGTGATGGGCGGCGGGGGCGGCATGGACGGCACGGGGGATGGGGCCGATCGGCGCGGCCCGGGGGATTTTGCCCTCATCCTTGCGCCTGCGCCCGCCCTCGCGGGCGCGACAATGCCAGCCTCCCAGATCGACCCGAACCCATGAGACCCGACCTCGATTCGCTGGCGCTTTTCCTGCGTGCCATTGAGCACGGCAGCCTGTCGAAGGCCGCCGCCGAGAGCCACATGGTGCTGTCGGCCGCGAGCCGCCGCCTCGCCATTCTCGAAGGCCAACTTGGCGTCGCGCTGCTCAATCGCACGTCGAAGGGCGTGACGCCCACCGGTGCCGGCGAATCGCTCGCCATGCATGCGCGCCAGATCCTGCGCGACGTCGACCGCATGCGCGCCGACCTGTCCGACTACGCGCAGGGCGCCACCGGCCGCGTGCGGCTGCATGCCAACGCGTCGGCCATGGGCCAGTTCCTGCCCGACGACGTGGCGAGCTTCCGCCAGCGCTACCCGGAGATCCGCGTGAGCGTGGAGGAGCACCGGAGCGTCTACATCGTGCAGGCCATCCGCGACCGGCAGGCTGACGTGGGCGTCATCACCAGCGAGGCGGCCGACCCGGCGCTCAACTTCATTCCCTACCGCACCGACCGGCTGGTGGCCATCGTGCGGCAGAAGCATCCGTGGCGCGGGCGCGAGGTATCGTTCGAGGAACTGCTCGATTTCGATTTCGTGGGGCTCGAAGACGATTCCGCCATCTCCCGCACGATGGAAGACGCCGCCATGAGCGCGCGCAAGGTGCTGCGCCTGCGCGTGCGGGTGAAGAGCTTCGAGGCGGTGTGCCGGATGATCGAAGCGGGCATGGGCGTGGGCATCCTGCCCGAGGGTGCTGCTGTGACTTACCGCAAGGAGATGAAGCTGCGTTTCATCAATCTCACCGATGCATGGGCTTCACGGCGGATGTACTTGTGCACGCGGCAGGAGGCGTTGAGCTTTCCGCAGCGACGGCTGGTCGATCACTTGCTGGCGCGCGGGATGCCTTAGAGCTCGCGCTCGGGGTCATTCGGGGCGACGCTCACGCCGACGGGGTACCTTGCTCCGCGAATGTCCCCCGGCCTGCGGCCTCCTCCTTTATTTCGCTGCGCAAGGCACCCCATCGACGTGAGCGTTCAGAACCGCTGCTGACTGACACGGCACTGGCCCATGAGGTCCGCGCGCGGCGCATTGCGGAAGCTGCATTTGTTGGCGGTTGCCGAGACTTCGTGCCGTCTGGAATGGCTGCTTCGCTGGGTTCTTCTCTACAGTGGATGCCCCTGTCACTCCATACCCCAACAAGGGAACAAGGAAGGCGCAACAAACCAAGCCACCGAGATGTTTGAAGGCTGCTTGCCTCGCGGCAGGTTGTCGGTGCGAAAGCAGCGATGCAGATGCGAGGTATCAAAAGGCGACGGCCGAGGTGTTATCAGCACCCCGACCGTCTAACCAAGTTCGTGCAACTACCTTGGAGGAAACGCACAAAAATGGCTACCAAGACTATAGCCCGGCCTCGCACGCCGGTAGCTTCCGAAGAAAACGCCCAAGACCCGGCGGATCTTCTCGAAAACACACTCTCTCAACTCGAAGCTCTTCTGTGGGTGTGCCACGGGGAAGACATCGACTGGTGCAGCGGGGATGGGCCTCGACAACTGAACAACCTGCTTTGGCTTGCGGCTGAACTCGCTCGCAAGGCTGGGGAGCTGTTTCAGGTGAGCGAGAAGGCGCGACGCGGAATGCCTGAGACTGTTCATCTCCTTTGACGGCGGATGGACCTCTGGCAGCACAATGTGAGCTTGGCGGTCACGCCCGCCGCCTCGTCAACTTGCAACAGCTTTTCTTAAGGACTGATGTCGATGATCTACGAACTACGCATCTATACCGCAATGCCTGGCCGGCTACCCGACGTTCTTGCCAGATTTCGCGATCACACCGCGGGCATCTGGAACCGGCTGGGAATTCGTCAACTCGGATATTGGACGACTGCAATCGGGCCTGACAGCAACGCGCTTACCTACATGCTTGTCTGGGAGAGCCTGGCCGATCGTGAGGTCAAGTGGGGCAAGTTTGTCGTCGATCCCGAATGGGTCGAGGTCAGAAAAGCGAGCGAGGCAGCCGGACCAATTGTTGCGAAGATGGACAACTCGTTCTTGGCGCCAACCTCTTTCTCGCCTGCGAAATAGTCTCTTCCGCGGCGGACGACACAGTTGGCTGGGACGCGGTATCAACGCCCAATGCCTCTTCAGTCTGTCCTGGAGTGCTAATGACCGGGTCTACGCACCACCATTCAGCCCGTCGTGGACGTTGACGTTCAAGAAGAGTATTGGTCAACGATTCGAGAGGTCGTGTTGGCGCGAAGCGCCGAAAAGCAGGTTGCTTGAACCCAGGTACGTGTGCTCCTACGGCAGAATTCGGCAACTAACGGACCTTTGACGGTGGGTTAGATTCGGGCCCATGACGCGTTCACGAAAACCTCTAGAGGCCGCCGTCGGCAAGCTCATTGCGGCGATTCAGAAGGAATGGGGCAATGAGGCTGGCGAGCCGGAATCGGCTGCAAGCGAAAATGCCATGCATGCGGCGCACAAACTGCTGCAAGCCGCGTCCAAGCTCGGGTCAATCGAGAGTGTCATCGGCCCGGGCCCCGTATCTACGTATTTGGGCGCGCAGTGGGTTCAGGCCCATCCGCGAGTCCTTCCATACATAGAGATCCTCGAAGGCAGTCAATGAGCAGCGGACGGGCCGTTGGGTTTGACGCCTGCCGGCCAAGACCGGTCGGTCGACGCCACGGCACAATTTGCCCAGAACCGGACGTTCGGTCGATTTCGTCGAAACTGCCAAGGTGATTCGATGGGGATGAAAAGCTTTCTGTATGGTTACATCGAAGAGGCATGGCCAGGAGCCAGGGCTGATGGCTCGGCCGTTCGCCGACAACTCCTTCTAGACAACACGCGGTCTATCGAGAAGCACAACGAAGGGAAGCTTCAAATGTTGCCCCTTGAAGACAAGTGGCCCCCTGTAAGCAGGCACATGTTTGCATGCCCACCGTTGGATGCATCGATGATCAACTTCAGGACTCGCCTGATCCACTTCGCCGCGTCACTCAAAGAGGTCGACTTCGAATTGCGCGACTGGCTCGATAAGTTCGAAGCGCTGCTACGTCAGCTCTACTGGGAGAAGGCCGTTGTTCACTTCGACGGCGCTTACATTGGTGCGCAGAAATTTGAATGGCGCCCAGCCATCGAGTGGGTTCATCGCTTAACGGATGGCGTCTTGGAGCCTATCGTCGATTGGACATTTGACAGTTCCATTGAAAAATTTGAGCTCAATCAATTTCGTAATGATCCAACCAGAGATTTCAGGTGAGGCTCACAATGTTCACGCAACTTCCGAAGTACCGCGATAGTGGCTACATTCGCCCAAAAGCCGACTTTTTACATCGTTAACAAGGCACAGCATGCTTGCATTTCGAGTCCAACTCAACGATCAGCAGCCAGCAATTGGAGGAGCGGACGATTTGGGCGTGCTGACGACAACCATCACAGCTGTTGGCAAGCTTGGGTCTGCAAGCCGCCCTCACAGAGCCATCGAGGACGTTGACATTCACCTCCGTCTTGGTGGGCTTACTTCGCGAGGCCCCGGAATCCAAGACGATCATCTGGTCTGGTTTGAGGCCCACGACCTCAAGCCGGGTGACAAGGTGTTCTTGGAGGTCATCGAAGCCGCTGCAGCAGATCCTGTCCAAAGTGGAGAACCAGCTCGGCAAAGAGCGGATGACGAGCGGGATTACTACGAGCATTGCAAGAGGGTGTACTTCGAGTTGAAGGAGAAGTACGACGGCACTGTCTAACCCAACCTTAAAGAGCATGTCACCCAGTCTGATTGACTTAGGATTCAGCGCAACACGCCGCTTCTGAGCGTCCGCTATTTGGCAATAGCGAGGATCGCTTGGGGCCCTTTCGCGACGGTAGCGCGACCGGCTACAGTCGGCCACAAGCGGACGTTTGGAGCTACCCTCCAATCTCTAGAGGAGCCAATGTGTTTTCTCATATCTTTGTGAGCGTCAGTGACTTCGAGCGTGCCTTGCGCTTCCACAGTGCGGTGATGGAAAGCCTTGGTGTGCAGTTACGCTTCTGCGAGCGAGGCAAGCCCTGGGCTGGCTGGCACAGCGAAAATAGCACGCGCCCATTCTTCGTCATTTGCAAACCTTACGACGGACGACCGCACAGTCCTGGAAATGGGCAGATGATTGCCTTCGAGGCAGCCAACAGAGAGGTGGTCCGAACGGCATATCAAGCCGCCTTGGAGAACGGTGGCACCAGCGAAGGTGCTCCAGGGCTTCGCCCGCAATACCACGCCCAATACTATGGCGCCTACTTTCGCGACCCTGACGGAAACAAGTTCTGCGTTGCGTGTCATGCCTCGGTGTCTGAAGACGCATGAAGGTGCGTCGGCGAACGGACCGGCCGGCTGCAGTCGGCTACAACCGGACGTTCACCTGTGCGGCTGAATTCCTAGAACTAGACGTTGAGGGATGAAAATTGCGTTCGCTAAATGAGCTTGTGGAAGTCGAAGAGCCAGCGTTGCCCCTGGTTGAGGAGTGGGCTGCGAATGCCGAACTGCCCGTCGAGATACTGCCCCCTTCCTCACACTGCAATGATGTCCTCGTCGAATTGCAAGTGACCACTCGGTCCGTCCTGGGCGCCATCACCCATGGGACGGGCGGCATCCTGGTAGACGGTGGATGGCTAAGAATGCTTGGCTCTGGGCATCAAAGACTGACCCGCAACATAGCGACGTGGAACAGCGGGCGGTCTAACGGGTTTTGTCTTGTGGCGGACGATGCCGTTGGTGGTTTTTTTGCGCTTAATGGTGGCGCATTCGGCGACGACCGAGGTTCGGTGTACTACTTTGCGCCCGAGACCCTCAAGTGGGAGAGCTTGGGGGTTGGTCACGCCGCATTCACGCAGTGGGCATTCACCAAGCGGCTTCATACCTTCTATGCTGGCATGCGCTGGGCCGGCTGGGAGGAAGAGGTCGAGAAGCTTCCGGGAGATCAGTGCTTTAATTTCTATCCATTCCTGTGCAGCGAGCAGGGGTCGACGCAGACCAGCTCGAGACGCCCCGTCCCTGTAGCCGAGCAGTACGCCTTCAACACGGCATAGCGGCAACTTCCAAGCCATTTCGGTGTGGCAGGATGCGGCCAGAACCAGCCACTCAGCCATCCCTGCAAATCACTTCGGAAAAGAACATGATCTTCCTAGCAATTACGCCCAGCGGCCTGAAGGACGCACTGCGTGAAGCGGCAAGATCTGGTGCCACAGTTTGGTGCGGTGCAGATGCTGTCTCAGAAGAAGACTTCGACACTTTAAAAGTGGGAGGCCTGACGCGCTTCGACTACCAATTGGAGTCGCGCGATCCGCTCGTATTGGCTGACGCGCTCGATACCGTCCACCAGCACCACCCGGATGAGGTCGTCTGGGTCGAAGCTGCGGCTGCCAAACGCTGACGCCATCCGGCTACAACCAGTCATTTGCTGCAAGGGCACAATCGGGGCAAGAGCGGAGAGTCACTATGGACGAAGTAGAAGCGCTGTCGAAGACCATCGAGATGGGACGTCCACGCTGGGGCGCTATCCTACCGACCTTCTGGTGGGATCTTGAAGACAAGGAATGGCACGTGACTTTTGACTCTGAAGTGACGTTCCGATTTCGCCAGAGCGACGGCCAATTTGTTGACGATACCAATGGTTTGGATGCGGTGACTGCCTTTCGCATAGCCAGAAATCATGCCCTGCGAGAAGAGGTGCGATGGGCTCCTGCTTTTTCTATCAGCCGAAAGACTGGCGAATGGCACGTCGGTGCTCGGCAATCACAACTCGGCGGCCAGATATCCATCGTCGTTGGTGATGATGGCTCTATAAAGTCGATGTCTGTCAACCCCAAATAGGAGCAGTTGGCGGCCAGAAGCGGCTGACCCCCGAGATGGACCGGTTCCCTACAACACGTTGAAACGTCTATTCATGTTTGAGCCGTCGCTTCGCTGGGTTAGTGGCATTAATCCTCATCGCTTAGCCCTAATGCCGCGTCCACGTGGTGGTGAATGGCTCCGTGAAGAGGTCGAAGCATGGCGCGGCGCAAAAGTCGGATGGGTCGTCTCTCTGCTCGAGTCTCATGAGGTTCGCGAACTGGAGCTTGAGTCGGAAGCCTCTCTGTGTTCCGAATACGGCATTGAGTTCCGGTCCTTCCCCATTGCCGACCGCGGCACACCGGCATCGACACGCGAGCTATCCGTCTTGCTTAGTCAATTGCACTCCGAGCTTGTGCAAGGCGAAGCAGTCGCCATCCATTGCCGCGCAGGTATCGGTCGCACTGGATTGGTAGCTGGCTGTCTGCTTCATTTGCTTGGCGTACCTGGCAAGGACATCTTTCACGTGCTCAGCCGCTCTCGCGGCGTGGCCGTTCCTGACACTGTGGAGCAGGCCGAGTGGGTTGAGAGGTTCGCGCGTGCACACCCCAAGGCGATTTAGCCGTATAGCTGGCCGGCTGATTTCCTCCGCGACGAACTTCCGCTTTGGAGAAAGCCGTACAGCCGCTTCGGTTAAGGGTTGTCCAACACCTGCCCATGTGAGAGGACGACGCCGAGCATGAGGACGGCTTGAGGGCAGGTGTTGGACAACCCTTAACCGAAGCGAGCATTGAACGCAGTCATGCCAGTGTCGACCGTGGCCGACGCCGGGCCCTTCGGAGTTCTGCTTGTCCAGTGCCCGTCTCTCACAAAAGCTCAGTGGTGCGCCCGAGCATGTCCACCTGCAATCCGCCGCAGCGCTCGAACCGCCAACGCCACAGCCGCGCTCATCGTGCGCAGGGCATCGGGTGCTCCCCGCAGCGAAATAAAGGAGGAGGCCGCAGGCCGGGGGACATTCGCGGAGGGGAGTACCCGGTGCCCTGTGCACGCGCCCCGAACAACGGCGCCACAAAGAGCAAGAGCAAAAAGAATCAGCGCAGCGCTTCGACCAGATCGAGCACCATCCGGTCCGGCCCGAATTTCTCGACACCCTGGGTCAGCAGCGCATCTACAGCCTGCGCAATGCCATGGCTGGAAGACGACTGCTCCGCCATGTCGTTGTAGTACCCGAGATCCTTCTTGGCATTGGCCATCGAGAACTTCAACGAGTCGGTGCTGCCCGTCAGCAGCTTGGGCTTGACGCGTTCCAGCGCCACGCCGTTGCCGCCGCCTTTGGCGAGCACATCCACGAACACATCCGGCGCCACGCCCGCGCGCTGCGCGCAGGCAGCCGCTTCGCACAGCAGCGCGACCGTGCCGAGCGACACGAAGTTGTGCAGCAGCTTCATCGCATGACCGGCGCCGATGCCGCCCACGTGCGTGACGTTCTCGGCAAAGCAGCGCAGCAGCGGCAGGCACGAAGCCAGCACCTCGGCGTCGCCACCCACCAGCAGGTTCAGCCGGCCCTCGGCGGCTTCCTTCGCGGTGCGCGTCATGGGCGCGTCGATGAACCTGCCGCCCTTGGCGCCCACCGCTTGCGCCACATTCGCGGTGGAGGCGGGCACGGCCGTCGAGCAGTCGATCACCACCGTGCCGGGACGCAGGGCAGTCAATGCACCCTTGTCGCCGAGCATCACCGCCTCTACCTGCGGCGTGCCGGTGACGCAGAGGATCAGCACGTCGACTTGCGCGGCCAGCGCGGCTACGTCCTTCACCGAGGTGGCGCCGGCCTTCAGCAGGCCGTCGATCGGCTGGTTGCCCGCGTGTTCCAGCACGGTCAGCTGGTGGCCGTGCTTGACGATGTTGCTTGCGATGCCGTGGCCCATCAGGCCGACGCCGACGAGGCCGACTTTGCGTGGGGCTTGCTGTTCAGTGGTGGTCATGAATTGTTCATCCGTGCTTGATGGCGATGGTCTTGAGGGTCGTGAATCCGAGCAGGGCCTCGAAGCCCTTCTCGCGGCCGAAGCCACTCGATTTCACGCCGCCGAAAGGCAGTTCTACACCACCCGCCGCACCGTAATTGTTCACGAAGACCTGCCCGCAATGCAGCTTGTGCGCCATGCGCAGCTGGCGCGCGCCGTCGCGCGTCCACACGCCGGCCACCAGGCCGAAGTCCGTGCCGTTGGCCAGGCGCACCGCCTCGGCCTCGTCGGCGAAGGGTGTCACGGCCAGCACGGGGCCGAAGACCTCGCGCTGCGCCAGGTCGCTGTCGTGCGGCACGTCGCGGAACAGCACGGCCTCCTGGTAGAAGCCGGTGGCTGATGCGTTGGGCGACACCGCGCCGCGTGCCGCCACCTTCAGGCCGCTGGCCTCGGCGGTCGCGACCATGTCGCGCACCTGGCGAAACTGCTTCTCGTTGATGAGCGGACCCATGTCCAGGTCTTCGGCGGGCGTGCCTGCGCGAACGGCCGCGAAGCGCTTCGCGAGGCGCTGCACCACCTCTTCGTACACCGACTGCTCCACCAGCACGCGGCTGCCCGCCGAGCAGGTCTGGCCGGCGTTCTGGATGATGGCGTTGAGCAGCACCGGCTCGGCCGCGTCGAGGTCGGCGTCGGCGAACACGATCTGCGGCGACTTGCCGCCCAGCTCCAGCGTCACCGGGCAATGGCGCTCGGCCGCGGCCAGGCCCACGCTGCGGCCCGTCATCGTCGAGCCGGTGAACGAGATGTGGTCGATGCCCGGGTGCGCGCACAGTGCCGCGCCGGCTTCCTTGCCGTAGCCCGTCACCACGTTGAGCGCGCCGGCCGGAAAGCCCACCTCGGTCGCGATCTCGGCCAGGCGCAGCAGCGACAGGCTCGCGTCTTCTGCCGGCTTCACCACGCAGGCGTTGCCCGCCGCGAGCGATGCGCCCACGCTGCGGCCCGCGATCTGCATCGGGTAGTTCCAGGGAATGATGTGCCCCGTCACGCCGTGCGGGATGCGCACGGTCAGCACGGTGTAGCCGCGCTCGTAGGGCAGGGTGTCGCCATGCAGCTTGTCGCAGGCGCCGGCGTAGTACTCGAAGTAGCGGGCCAGCGCGGTCGCGTCGTTGCGCGCCACGCGCAGCGCCTTGCCGGTGTCGCGCGCTTCCAGCTGGGCCAGCTCCTCGTGGTGTTCCAAGACGGCGGCACCGAGCTTGGCGAGCAGGCGGCCGCGCTGCAGCGCGGTCATGCCGCCCCAGGGGCCGTCGAAGTTCTCGCCCATGGCCTGGCGTGCGGCGCGCACGGCGGTGTCGACGTCGGCAGCCGTGCCGCGCGCGATCTCGCCGAATTTCTGGCCGTCGCTCGGGTCGATCACGTCGATGGTGGCGTTGCCTTCGGACGGTACGTGGCGGCCGTCGATGTAGTGGGTGGCGTTCATGAGGTTGTCTCCTTGCGGCCGATCACTTGGGTTCGGGCCAGGGGTGTTGGGCTTCGCGGATCTGCTCGAAGGCGCGGCTGAACTGCAGCACGCCCAGGTCGTCGAAGCGGCGCCCGGCGATCTGCAGGCCGATGGGCAAGCCCTCGGCTGAATAGCCGCAGTTGATCGAAGCAGCAGGCTGCTCCGACATGTTGTAGGGCACCGTGAAGCCGATGTGCTCCAGCGGCAGCATCGGGTCGTTGGTCGGCGAGGCGTGGTCCGCGGGCGCGGGCATGTTGGGCGACACGGGCGAGATCACGAAGTCGTAGGCCTTGGTGGCAGCGACGGTGGCCGCGCGCGTGGCGACGAACTGGCTGTAGGCGTCGAAGATGTGCGCGCCCGAAAAGCCGGCGGCACTCTCGGCCCACTCGCGGATGTACGGCAGGATCTTCGCGCGCTTTTCCGCAGCCATCGCCTGCATGTCGATGCACGAGCGCATGCGCCAGAAGTGGTCCATGCCCTGCAGCATCTTCGGCGTCATGAAGGCACCGATTTCCTCCACATGCGCGCCGGCCGCCTCGATGCGCTTCGCGGCGCGGCGCACGGCCTCGGCAATCCGCGGATCGAGCGGCAGGCCGCAACCCGCGTCCATGTGCAGCGCCACGCGCTTGCTCTTGAGGAACGACGGGTCGACCTCGAAGGCGCTCCAGTCGATCGCCGGTGGCGGTAGTTCCGAGTAATCGCGGTCGTCGGGCTGCGCGATCGACGCCATCATCAGCGCCGAGTCGGCCACCGTGCGCGTCATCGGCCCGGCGCAGCGGCCCATGTAGGGCGTGCTCAGCGGAATGCGGCCGAAGCTGGGCTTGAGCGTGTAGATGCCGCACCAGCTCGCCGGCAGGCGCAGCGAGCCGCCGATGTCGGTGCCCACGTGCAGCGGGCCGTAGCCGGCGGCAGCCGCCGCACCCGCACCTGCGCTGGAGCCACCGGGCGTGCGCGACAGGTCCCACGGGTTGCGCGAGAGCTCATGAAAGCTCGACAGGCCCGACGACAGCATGCCCAGGTCGGGCATGGTGGTCTTGGCGACCAGCACCGTGCCGTCTTCCTTCAGGCGCGCGGCGGGTGGCGAGTCTTGCAGCATCGGCACGAGGTCGTAGGCCGCGGTGCCCAGCGGCATCGGGTCGCCTTCGGTCGCGAGGTTGTCCTTGATGGTCACGGGCACGCCGTCGAGCGTGCCGCGCGGCTGGCCGGCCAGCCAGCGTGCTTCGGAGGCGCGCGCCTGTTCGAGCGCCAGTTCGGGGCGAAACAGCCACGTGGCATGCAGCTCGGGCTCGTACGCGGCGATGCGCTCGTTGACCGAGCGTGCCACTTCGACCGGCGAGAGTTCCTTGGCGGCGTAAGCTGCATGCAGCTCCTGCACGCTCAGGGAATACAAGGGCTTGGTCGTCATCGCATCAGCTCCACGAGATCGCGGCCAGGTCGTTCACGACGATCGGCATGCTCGGCCACAGGCCCTTCACTTCCTTGCGCGCGATGGTCGGGAACACCGCCTGGTACAGGAAGCCGTTGACCGCGTCGGTGGCCAGCTCGCGCTGCGCCTCGGCCAGCAGGTCGGCGCGGCGCTTCTTGTTCTCTTCGTTCTGGATGGCGGCGAACAGGTCGCGGAACTTCTTCGAGTCGTAGCCCCAGTAGTAGTCGGGCTCGGTGTACTTCACGAGGTCGAAGGGCTCCACGTGCGCGACCATCGTCAGGTCGAAGTCGTGCGCACCGCCGAAGGTGCCGCTGAGCCACTGGGCCCATTCGACGTTCTGGATCTTCACGTTGATGCCGACCTGCGCGAGCTGGGCTGCAATCATCTCGCCGCCTTGCCGCGCATACGAGGGCGGGGGCAGCTGCAGGCGCAGTTCGAGCGGCGTCTTCACGCCGGCCTCGGCCAGCAGCTTCTTCGCCTTCTCTACGTCGTAGGGGTTCAACGCCGTGGTGTCGATGAAGCCTGGCGCGCCGAGCGCGTAGTGGCTGCCGATGGGCTTGCCGAAGCCATCTGCCGCGCCCTGGACGATCGCGTTGCGGTCGATGGCCGCCAGGATCGCCCGGCGCACGCGCACGTCGTCCAGCGGCTTCTTGCGGTTGTTGATGGTGAGGATCACCTTGCCGCGCGTACCGACCTCGATCACCTGGAAGCGCGGGTTGCCCTTGAACTGGCTCACCGAGCGCGTGCCGGCGCGCGGGAAGATGTCGATGTCGTTCGACAGCAGCGCGGCGGTCTGCGCGGCGGTGTCCGACATGAAGCGGAAAACGAACTTCTCGGTCTTCGCGAGGTTCGGGTCGCGGTACGTTGGCGACTTCACCAGCGTGCACGAGGCGCCGCGCTGCCAGGCGCTCAACTTGTACGGGCCGGTGCCCACCGGCGCGGTGGCGTTGGTCTCGGCGCTCTTGGGCTCCACGATGCAGGCGGTCGACTGGCCGAGCATGAAAGGCAGGTCCGGGTTGGGCAGCGTGCTGTTCACGCCGACCATGTACTCGTCGAGCACCACGGTGCCGATCTCGCTGAAGAAGCGCTTGTCCTTGTTGGTGCTCTTGGCGCCGCCCGCGCGGTCGAACGAGAACTTCACGACCGATGCGTTGAAGGGCTGGCCGTTCTCGAAGCGCACGCCCTTGCGCAGCTTGAAGACGAAGGTCTTCATGTCGGGCGACGAGGTCCAGCTCTCGGCCAGCATCGGCGTGACCGAGCCGTCGGCGTTCACCTTGGTGAGCGTCTCGAAGATGTTGTACTGCGTGATCTCCGCGATGGCCGATGCGGCGCCGGTCGTCGGGTCCAGGCCCGGCGGTTCGAGCGGCATGCCGATCGTCAGCGTGTTCTTGCCGGCCTGCGCGCGCGCCTGGGGCAGGAAGACACCCGGGATTGCCGCGGCCATGGCGGAAGTCATGAGTGTGCGTCGCTTCAACATTCGGTAGTTCCTGGAGGTGAGGGTGGTGGAAAGAAAGAACGACTGCCCGGCTAGCGGGACGGCGTGTGCAGAACGGCGGAAAGCAGGGTGCGCGTGTACTCGTGCTGCGCGTGCCGGAACAGGTCGGCCGGGCGACCTCGCTCGACGATGCGGCCCTTGAAGACCACGCACACTTCATCGCACAGGTGGTTGACCACCGCGAGGTCGTGGCTGATGAGCAGGTAGCTGATGCCGAACTGCTGCTGCAGGTCCTGCATGAGGTTGAGCACCTGGGCCTGCACCGACACATCGAGCGCGCTGACGGGCTCGTCGGCCACGATGAGCTTGGGCCGCGTGATGAGAGCGCGCGCGATCGCTATGCGCTGGCGCTGGCCGCCCGAGAACTCGTGCGGGTACTTGTCCATGTCGGTGGTGCGCAGGCCGACTGCGGCGAGCGCTTCGGAGGCACGCTCGCGCTGCACGGCGCGGCTCGTTTCGGCCAGCGCCTCGAGCGGCTCGGCGACGATGCGCGCGACGGTCTGGCGCGGGTCGAGCGAGCCGTAGGGGTCCTGGAACACCATCTGGAAATCGCGCCGCGCGGTGCGCAGCTCGGCTTTCGGCAGCGTGTGCAGGTCGCGGCCTTCGAGGCGTACGCTGCCCGAAGTCGGCGTGTCCAGCGCCATCACGAGGCGCGCGATGGTCGACTTGCCCGAGCCCGATTCGCCCACGATGCCGACGCTCTTGCCGGCGCGCACCTCGAAGCTCACGCCATTGAGCGCCTTCACGGTCGGCGGCGGGCCGAAGAGCTTTTCGCGCGGCAGCGCGTAGTGGCGGTAGAGGTTGCTCACGGCCAGCAAGGGCTGGCCGGCGGTGGTGCTGGGTGGCTGGCTCATGCGGTGGCCGCCCTGGCGTTCGACGCGGCGATCTCGCCCAGCCGCAGGCAGCTCACGGCATGGTCGTTCGGCAGCATCGTGGCGCGTGGCCGCGTGCTCTGGCAGAGGTCGATGCTATGGGCGCAGCGGCCCGCGAAGGCGCAGCCCCGGGGCATGTCGACCAGCTCGGGCACGCTGCCCTGGATGGTCGGCAGCCGGCCTGCGCGCACCGCGCCAATGGCGGGGCGCGCCGCGAACAGGCCGCGCGTGTAGGGATGGGCGCGACCGGCAAAGACCACGTCCGTCGGGCCGCTCTCGACCGCGCTGCCGCCATACATCACGAGCATGCGCTGCACGCTGTTGGAAATCACGCCGAGGTCGTGCGAGATCAGGATCAGCGCCATGCCCATTTCCTTGACCAGGCCCTGGATCAGGTCGAGCACCTGCTTCTGGATGGTGACGTCGAGCGCGGTGGTCGGTTCGTCGGCAATCAGCAGGTCGGGCCCGCAAGCGAGCGCCATCGCGATGCCGATGCGCTGGCGCTGGCCGCCGGAGAATTGGTGCGGATAGGCGTCGAGGCGCGAGGCCGCGTCGGGAATGCCCACGCGGTCGAGCAGGTTCAACGCCTCCTTGCGGGCCTGTTCCTTGGTCAGGCCGCGGTGCAGCCGCAGCGGCTCGCCGACCTGGCGCGCGATGGTGTGCACCGGGTTCAGCGCCGTCATCGGCTCCTGGAAGATCATGCCGATGCGGTTGCCGCGGATATGGCACATCTGCTTCTCGGGCAGGCCGACGAGTTCCTTCCCATCGAGCTTGATGCTGCCTGCGACCTTGGCGCTCGACGGCAGCAGGCCCATGAGCGACATCACGGTGATCGACTTGCCGCAGCCCGATTCGCCGACGATGCCCAGCGTTTCGCCGCGCTCCAGCGAGAACGAAATGCCGCGCACGGCCTGCGCCGGCCCGCGCTGGGTCTGCAGGCCTATCTGGAGGTTGTTGACTTCGAGGAGGGGCATGGCGCTTACCGGGCTCTGGCCAGGCGCGGGTCGAGCAAGTCGCGCAACCCGTCGCCCAGGAGGTTCAGCCCGAGCACAGCGAAGGCGATCGCCATGCCGGGGAAGACGGCCAGCAGCGGCTGCTGGAACATGAGGGTCTGCGCCTCGCTGAGCATGCGGCCCCACGAAGGCTGCGGTGGCTGCGTGCCCAGGCCCAGGTAGGAGAGGGCGGCCTCGGCCAGGATGGCGATGGCGAAGCGGATCGTGATCTGAACGATCAGCACGGCCGAGATGTTCGGCAGCACATGCTGCATCGTGATCGCGAAACTGCCCTTGCCGCAGGCGCGCGCGGCGGCCACGTACTCGCGCGACCAGATGGCGTTGGCCGAGGCGCGCGTGATGCGCGCGAAGGTCGGGATGTTGTAGATGCCGATGGCCACGATGGCATTCACGATGCCCGCGCCGAACACGGCGGTCATCATGATGGCCGAGAGGATCGCGGGAAAGGCCAGCGTGAAATCCGACAGCCGCATCACTGCTTCCTCGACCCAGCCGCGCTTTGCGGCGGCCAGCAGGCCCAGCGCCGTACCGACCACAAGGCCGATGCCGACCGCGATCACGCCGACAAGGATCGACGCGCGCGCGCCGACCAGCAGCAGTGAAGCCACGTCGCGCCCGAACGCGTCGGTTCCGAGCCAATGCGATGCGGAGGGCGCCTGCATCTTGTTCGCCATGTCCATCGCATACGGCGACCACGGCGTCCACACGAACGAGACCAGGGCGGCGACGAGCAGCAGCGCGGCCAGCACGCCGCCGATGACGAAGCTGCGGTGTTTCAGCGCGCGGCGCCAGAAGCCGGGGAGCTTGATGAGCGGCGCAGCACTTGGGGCGGTGATGACGGAGCTCATATGTCGCTGGCCTTGATGCGCGGATCGATCACTGCGTACAGCACGTCGACCACGAAGTTCACGATCACCACCATGGCCGCCAGCAGCATCACGCAGTTGCGCACCACGATCAGGTCGCGGTTGCTGATGGCTTGGAAGATCAGGCGGCCCAGGCCCGGCAGGTAGAACACGTTCTCCACCACGATGGTGCCGGCCAGCAGCTCGGAGAACTGCATGCCCATGACCGTGATGACCGGGATCATGGCGTTGCGCAGCACGTGGGTCCACAGCACGGCACGCTGTGAGACACCCTTGGCGCGCGCCGTGCGCACGAAGTCCTCGCGCATCACCTCCAGCACTGCCGAACGCGTGATGCGCGCGAGGATCGCGGCCTGCACCACCGCCAGCGACAGCGCAGGCAGCAGCAGCGACTTGATGCCCGCGAAGAAGCCCTCGCCCCAGCCCTCGAAGCCGCCAGCGGAGAACCACTGCAGCTGCACCGAGAACACGAGGATCAGCAGGATGGCGAACCAGAAGTTCGGGATCGCGATGCCGACCTGGGCCATGCCCATCAGCCCGACGTCGCCGAGCTTGTTGTGGCGTGCGGCAGCCGTCACGCCCACCAGCAGCGCGATGACGACGGTCAGGGCCATCGCCATCATGGCCAGCGGCACGGTGAGCGCGAGGCGTTCGAGGATCAGGTCGAGCACGGGCGAGCTGTAGGCGTAGCTGTCGCCGAGGTTGCCGGTCAGCAGGCCGCCGATCCAGTGCCAGTAGCGCGTCCATGCGGGCTGGTCGAGACCGAGCTTGGTGGCCAGGGCGGCGACGGCTTCGGGCGAGGCGTCCGGCCCCATGAGCATCTGCGCTGCGTTGCCCGGAAGAATTTCCAGAACGAGGAACACGATGACCGAGGCGCCGATCAGCGTGCCGATCAGCGTCAGCGTGCGCTTGAGCAGGAAGAGGCCCATGTCAGTGACTCCGCTGCGTGGTGTTGTGTTGCGGTGTGTTCGGGGTGCGTGCACAGGCCACCGGGTACTCCCCTCCGCGAATGTCCCCCGGCCTGCGGCCTCCTCCTTTATTTCGCTGCGGGGAGCACCCGGTGTCCTGTGCACGAGGGCACGCTCTGGGTGCACGGCTGATCAACGACTGCTCTGTCCAACGCTCACGCCGACGGGGTGCCTTGCGCAGCGAAATAAAGGAGGAGGCCGAAGGCCGGAGGACATTCGCGGAGCAAGGTACCCCGTCGGCGTGAGCGCACCCCGAACGACGCACCCCGTACCGACCCCTGGCTTCCAGATGCGTCATGCAGAAATGCACTCGGCAATCGCGCGGCCCACGTCCATGGTGTTGGCCGTGCCGCCCATGTCGCGGGTGCGCGGACCTTCGCTCAGTACAGTCTCGATGGCCGACAGCACGGCGGCGGAAGCCTGCGCGTAGACGGGATCGTCGCCGCCGAGGTGGTCCAGCATCAATGCGGCCGACCAGATCTGGCCGATGGGATTGGCGATGCCCTTGCCTGCGATGTCGGGCGCCGAGCCATGCACGGGCTCGAACAGCGACGGGAACTTGCGCTCGGGGTTCAGGTTGGCCGAGGGCGCGATGCCGATGGTGCCGGTGCAGGCCGGGCCCAGGTCGGACAGGATGTCGCCGAAGAGGTTGGAGGCCACGACCACGTCGAACCAGTCGGGGTGCTGCACGAAGTGCGCGCAGAGGATGTCGATGTGGAACTTGTTCGTCGCCACGTCGGGGTAGCGCGTGGCGATCTCGGCCAGGCGTTCGTCCCAGTAGGGCATGGTGATCGAGATGCCGTTTGACTTGGTGGCGGCCGTCAGGCTCTTGCGCTTGCGGCGGCTGGCGAGCTTGAACGCGTAGTCGATGATGCGGTCCACGCCGGTGCGGGTGAACACGGCTTCCTGGATCGCCATTTCGCGCGGCGTGCCTTCGAACAGGCGGCCGCCCACGGAGGTGTATTCGCCCTCGGTGTTCTCGCGCACCACCAGGAAGTCGATGTCGCCGGGCTTGCGGTGCGCCAGCGGCCCGGGCACGCCGGGCATCAGGCGCACGGGGCGCAGGTTGACGTACTGGTCGAAGTCGCGGCGGATCTTGATGAGCAGGCCCCACACGGCGATGTGGTCGGGCACCTTGTCGGGGGCGCCCACCGCGCCGAAGTAGATGGCGTCGTGGCCCTGGATCTTGTCGGCCCAGTCGGCCGGCATCATCAGGCCGGTGCGCACGTAGTGATCGGAACCCCAGTCGAAATGGTCGTAGGAGAAGTCGATGCCGAAGCGGCGACCCACCGCGTCGAGCACGCGCAACCCTTCGGGCATGACCTCGACGCCGATGCCGTCTCCGGGAATGACGGCAATCCTGTGCTTCTTCTGCATTGACTCAACCTGTTCCAAGTTCGTTGCGTTCGGGGGCCGGCGCCTGCGACGCTGGGCTGTTGAAAAATTCTAGGAGCGAGGGGTGGGGGTGCGGTGGGGGTTGGCACTCAAACCGCATTGACAAGATCAGAAGGCGAAGCGTCGAGGTTTCAGAGAGGAGCTCGTCAATCCACTGTCACGGAATCGACTTCGATTTCGAAAAATTAGAAGGCTGGAGGCGCCCTGGGCGAACGCCGTGCTGCTGCACGGAGCACCGGGACAGTCGTCGCCGGAGGGCTGACACGGCCTTGTGTCCCCCGTACCATGGCCCGATGCGAACACTCCAACTTCCCACCGGCGGCGAGATGCCCGTCCTCGGCCTGGGCACATGGCGGATGGGCGAAAACGCGGGTCATCGCGCGGCGGAGGTGAAGGCCGTGCGCGAGGCCATCGCCCTCGGCTACCGGCTCATCGACACCGCCGAGATGTACGGCGAAGGCGGGGCCGAAACGGTGGTGGGCCAGGCCATTGCCGAGGCCCTGCGCGCGGGCGACGCTCGGCGCGAAGAGCTCTTCGTCGTCAGCAAGGTCTATCCGCACAACGCCAGCCGACACGGCACGCGCGACGCGTGCGAGCGCAGCCTGAAGCGGCTGGGCCTCGACGCCATCGACCTCTACCTGCTGCACTGGCGCGGCAGCCATCCGCTGCGCGAGACGGTCGCCGCGATGCAGTCGCTGGCGGCCGACGGGCGCATCGGCCACTGGGGCGTGAGCAACTTCGACACCGACGACATGGAAGAGCTGATGCAGGCCGTGGGCGACGGGCCGGGCTGTGCGGCGAACCAGGTGTACCTGTCGCTCGGCGAGCGCGGCCCCGAGTTCAGCCTGCTGCCCTGGCAGTGCGAACGCGGCATGCCGCTGATGGCCTACAGCCCGATCGACCAGGGGGCGCTGGCCGAAGACGATGGGCTGGGCGAACTGGCCGGCCGGCTCGGCGTGACGGCTGCGCAGCTTGCATTGGCCGCCGTCGTCGCACGGCCCGGCGTGGCCGCGATTCCGAAGGCAGTGCGCAGCGCGCACCTGAAGGAGAACCTGGCCGCCGCCGATCTTCAGCTCGATGCGGCGACCCTGGCCGAGCTGGACCGCCTGCATCCACCGCCGCGGCGCAAGACGCCGCTGGCGATGATCTGAGAAGAAGAAAGACGGATCAGTGCGCCTCGGCCTGCTTGGCCGCGGCGATCACAGCCTGCTCGTCGTGCTTCGCGCCGTTGAGGAACAGGTTGAGCAGCACGGCCGCAATCGACGCCAGCAGAATGCCCGACTCGATCAGCGAGTGGATCGCGTGCGGCATCCATTGCTTGAAGTTGGGTGCGATCAGCGGAATCATGCCCACGCCGATAGCCACCGCGACGATCATCGCGTTGTGGCGGTTGGTCTTGAAGTCCACGCCCGAGAGGATGCGGATGCCCGTGGCCGCCACCATGCCGAACATCACGAGGCCCGCGCCGCCGAGCACCACGGTGGGTAGCGATTCGACCAGCGCGGCCATTTTCGGCAGCAGGCCCAGCACGATCAGGATCGCGCCGCCGGCCACGCACACGTAGCGGCTCTTGATGCCCGTGACGGCCACGAGGCCCACGTTCTGCGAGAAGCTGGTGTACGGGAAGGTGTTGAAGATGCCGCCGATCAGCGTGCCCAGGCCGTCGGTGCGCAGGCCGCGCGCCAGGTCCTTCTGGCTGATCTTGCGGTCGGTCATTTCACCGAGCGCGAGGAACATGCCGGTCGATTCGATCATCACCACGATCATGATCAGCGTCATGGTGAGGATCAGGATCGGGTCGAACTGCGGCATGCCGAAGTGAAAGGGCAGCACCACGTCCACCCACGCGGCCTTGCCCACCTTCTCATAGGTCATGAGGCCGGTGACCGAGGCCACCACCGCACCGATCACGATGCCCAGCAGCACCGAGATGTTGGCGATGAAACCCTTGGCGTACTTGACGATCAGCAGGATCGACACGAGCACCAGCGCAGCCACGCCGAAGCCAGAGAGGTCCGCGTACTTGGGGTTGGGCACGGTGGGCATGATCGCAAAGCCCTTGGGCACCGCGGGAATGGAGCTGCCGGGCGAGGTGACCTCGGCCAGCCACTTCGCATACACCGGGTCGACCAGCGCGGGCGCCGTCGGGCCCACGGGGTTGCCGAAGATCCAGTTGATGCCCACGCGCATCAGGCTGATGCCGATGACCGTGATGATGGTGCCCGTGACCACCGGCGGAAAGAAGCGCAGCATGCGGCTCACCAGCGGCGCGATCAGTATCGACACCACACCCGCGCCGATGATGGCGCCGAACAGCAGCTGCGCGCCGTTCTGGCCCGGGTTGGCGTTGGCGATGGCGACCATTGGCGCCACCGACGCGAAGGTCACGCCCATCATCACGGGCAGCTTGATGCCGAAGAACTGCGTGGCACCCAGCGCCTGGATCAGCGTGGCGATACCGCAGCAGAACAGGTCGGCCGAGATCAGCAGCGCGACCTCGTCGGGCGAGAGCTTGAGCGCTCGGCCGACGATGAGCGGCACCGCGACCGCGCCCGCATACATCACCAGCACGTGCTGCAGGCCTAGGGCCGCGAGCTTGCCTGAAGGCAGGCGCTGGTCCACGGGATGGACTGTTGGAACAGTGGAAGAGGTCTCGGCCGTCATCGTGTATCTCCTGGCGCAGCAAGGGGAGAGAGGCGTGAACGGCGCGGTGTTCCGTGGCGTCCACCTAGTGTGTACGCCAAACTGTATACAATTTATGCGGCAATCCGGATGCAGGAAAACCCGCATCGCGGGCGCCGGGCGAAGACGATCAGTTTTCCAATTTCAGCCGCCGCATGAGCCAGTTCGCGGTGAACTCGAAGTGCTCTCGCATGTTCGACTCCGCCGTGTGGCCATCATCCCCAAATACCAGTTGCGTCACATTGAAGCCAAGAGCCGCAAGAGATGCAGGTTCATCTCTGGAGACGAGGTCTTCGCGGGCGCCGTTCACCATGAGAATGGGTTTGTGCAACTGCACCGCGGTTGGCATCTTCAATTGACGTGAGAGTTGGAAGGCCTCGTAGTATTCGCACATCGCCTGACGAGGCGTCGTCTGCGGATTCATGTTGGCAAACACGGTGTAGGGCGCGACGATCCATGCAGGCGCTGTCTTGCAATGCGCTTGTCCGAAGCTCGAGTCGCTGGGGCCGCCTATGTTGACGATCGCTTTGTAGAAGTCGTTCTTAAGCCCGCCAAGCGTTCCCAAGTAGCCCCCCATGCTCCAGCCGTACACGGCCACTCGGCTTGCGTCCAGATCGCTGCGGGTCTTGATGTAGTCCGCAACCGCGTCGAGCATCGCGGAGGACTCCGGACGGAATCCCAACTGGTTCTCCCCGGTGTCCGGATTTTCCACAATGAGGGTTGCGAACCCGCGGCCCATGAAGTAGTCGCTGTGCCGGATCATCTCCGTCTTCAGGTTGTCGAGGCCGCCGAGAACGACCAGCACCGGCAGCTTTTCGTTGCTGCCGCGTCGTGCCGACGGGGCTCGGAGGTAGCCAATGAATTCTTTCTCTCCGGTCTTGAACGTGATCCGCTGGAACGGTTTTCCCAGGACCGCGTAGGCTCGTTCGGTCGCCTGCAGATCCGCAGTGGGGGCACGCTTGGGCAGCCGATTCATCCGCAGATAGAAGGCGGCCTTCTTGTATTCGGCCGATGCGGCTGCGCTGTCGCCCCGCTCTTCGGCCACGCGGGCTCGTTCCAGATGCACCTGGGCGGGCTTGCTGAATGTCGCTTGCCAGGCTGCCTGCGACGGCCCGGCATGTTCCGGCAGCGTTCCAACGACGTCGTCGAACGTGCTTGCTTCGATGCCGGCATCCTCGAGCCACCAACAGATGTTGAATTTGAACGAAGGATGCATGCGAGCGATGCCTCCCGGGTACTCCGCCTGTCCTTTCCTGCAGAACTCGGCCATGCTGTCCGCCGCCCTGAGCGAGGGGATGCCCTGCGCCGCGGATTCGTGCGGCGCTGCCGCGACAAGAAGGACGGCTCCGAAGGCCGTCAAAAGTTTCAAGATCGATTTGTTCGTCACGGTCTTTCCTTTATTGGGGCGACGCACTGGGCAGCCAGCCATTGCCGCGGTACCAGGCGACCGTATCGGCAACGGTTTGCTCGATCGGGCGAAACTTCAGTTGAAGCTTCTGCTCGCTCTTCGTGTGGTTGAAATGACTGCGCCCCGCCTCCTTGCGCATCAGCCGCACCGTCGCCAGGCTGAGCAGGATGGGCTTGCCGCTGATCCGCGCGTAGAGCTCCTGTGCCGCCGCCAGGAGATACAGGAGCGGGAAGGGCAAGTTGCGTGTCGGCGTCTTGATGCCCGCGATCTTCCCCAGCAAGGGCACCAATTCCTGCATCGTCATGTGGCGGCCGGCAGCCAGATAGCGTTCGCCGCGCTGCCCGTGCTCCGCGGCCGAAATCTGCGCCCTCGCTACATCGCGGGCATCGACAACGGAAAAGCTTCCAGGCAGCAACCCAGGCAATTTCCCAAGCACCACATCGTTGACAAATTGCCCTGACGAGGTGGGGCCGATATCGGCTGGCCCCCACATCCACCCTGGCAAGACAAAGCTCGCGTGCATGTCCGGGTGCGCTGCAAGAAAGGCCGACACGACTTGATCGGCCAGTATCTTGCTGCGGTAGTAGTCGTCGTCGGCATCTGCCAGGTCACGCAGACAGGTCTCGTCGATGGGCATGCCCGGCTCGCCATTCAGCACCGCGATGGATGAGGTCTGAACGAAGCGCCGGATGCCGGCGTCGTATGCCCGCTCGATGAGCTGCTGCGTGCCGTCCACATTGATGCGTTTGAGCTCTTCCCAGTGGCTGCCGCCCTTGAAGTTGTCCCGGAAGAAGGCGGCGGTGTGGAACACCACGTCGCATCCTTGCAGTGCCCTGGAGAAAGCGGGTACATCCGCCATGTCGCCCAGCACCAATTCGACGCCTTTCACCCCCGCAAACTGCTGCTGACCTTTGGTCTTCGAGCGGGCGAGGGCCTTGACGGAGACCCCGCGCGCGACCAGCTCGCGCACAAGGTTGTTGCCGAGAAGGCCGGTGGCGCCGGTGACAAACGCGAACCTCGGGCTCTTGGGTTTTTCCATATCGATTGAGTTTCAAAGATCAAGTGAGCTTTGAATGTATCTTCGGCATTTTGAAATATCAAGTGATATCTGAGGCGGTGTGCAGCCTTGCCTACGGAAGCACGCGACCGCCGGTCGATATCCAAAGTTCATGTGATATCTTTTGAGGCATGAGTCCCACGACAGCAAGAAGGCGCCTGACCCGTGAGGAAAGCCGGGCGCAGACTCGCGAGCGTCTGATCGACACCGCGCAGCACCTGTTCGTGTCGAACGGCTATGGGGGCGCGTCGATCCGCGACATCGCGGACAAGGCGGGCTACTCCCAAGGCGCCTTCTATTCGAACTTCTCGAGCAAGGAAGACGTCCTGCTGGAGTTGCTGCGACGGCACATGGAAGCGGAAGCGACGCAGCTTTCCACGGTCTTGGGCAACGACGCGCAACAGCCCGAACAGATGCTGGCCGAACTGGAAGCCTGGGCTTCCACGCTCAATCACGATGCCGACTGGTGCATGCTTTCCATCGAACTGCAGTTGCATGCCAACCGCAGCCCGACGTTCGCTGCGGAGTACCGGAAGGTGTGGGACAAACACCGCTCCGAGATCGGCGGCGTGATCGGCCTGTTGTTCGACAAGCTCGGGCGCTCGCCCCCTGCCGCACCGGACGAACTGGCCGCGGCCTTCATGGCACTCTCGCATGGGCTGGCACTGCAGCGGATGAGCACGCGCCCGGATCCCTCGGGCCGGCTGATCATGGTGTTCCTGCGCGGACTAATCGCAAGTGCGGAATGCCGGGGAACTGCAGCTGTCGCACCGGCCGACTCCTCTTCGCGCGCGCCTAAGAAGCACGCTGCGAAGAAAGCTCGGCGCTGAATCGCACCCGGGTGCCCAGGGCACCTTCGAGGTGTCTGTCCTGCTGACCCTTCCTAGGCGAGCAGCGCCTTCACCAGATCGAGCTGCCGGTCGGGCTTCTCGGTGCCCAGTTCGAGGCTCGCCTCGATGCGCTCCAGATGGTCATTCATGCTCTTCACGGCGGCCTCGGCATCGCCCTTGCGGCACAGGCGCAGGAAATCGGCGTGCTCGTCCGACGAGCAGTGCGGGTCGTTCGACGAGTGGTACAGCATGGCGATCAGCGAGCTGCGCGCCACCAGTTCGCGCACCAGCTCGGCCAGCGTGCGGTTGCCCGTGGCCTCGGCCAGCGCCACATGGAAGTCGCCCAGCAGCTTCTCGCGCACGGTGCCCGTGGTGGTGGTCTGGCGCAGCGCTGTGCGTTCGAACTTGATGTGCTGCTCCAGCACTTGGTAGTCGCGCGTCCGTGCGGCCGCGACGAACAGGCGCACCACCTCGCTTTCGAGAATGCGGCGCACCGCGAACACCTCGCGGGCCTCTTCCACCGTCGGCTGGCAGACGAACGCGCCCTTGTCGGGAATCATCTCGATGAGCTTGTCCTTCGACAGCATCAGCAATGCGGCGCGCACCTTGGTGCGGCTCACCGAATAGACCCGGCCCAGCGCCTCTTCTCGCAGCCAGGTGCCGGGCGGCAGGCGCTTCTCGACGATCGCGGTGGCGATGTCGTTGGCGATGCTTTCGATGGAGCTATTCTTGTCGGCTGCGGCCGCGCCGTTCTCGGCTGGAACGGCGATGGCGGGGGGTACGGAAGATTTGGAACTGGCGCGGGGCATGCGCGGATTGTGGCCTAGCTCGAAAGCGTAAAGCCTTCCAGTGCGCCAACGATGGGCTTGGGCAAGGGCTTCGCCAGCTCCCCGCGCTTGCTGGTGCGCAGCTTCAGGGCGACGAGCGACTCGATGAGCTTGGTGCCCGCGGCCACGCCGTCGATCACGGGCACGCCGAGCACTTGCTCGATGTGCGCGCACAGGTCGGTCATGCCGGCGCAGCCCAGCACGATGCAGTCGGAGCCGTCTTTCTCGAGTGCGCGCCGGCATTCGTCGACGATGCGTTCGCGCGCACGCGAGCCGGGCTCCTCGAGTTCGAGCACCGGCAGCTCGCAGGCGCGCACGTTGGCGCAAAAGCGCTCCATGCCGTAGATCTCGGCCAGGTGCCAGGCCTGGCCCATGGTGCGGCCCAGCGTCGTCACTACGCTGAAGCGGCTGCCCACCATGCTGGCCAGGTGCATCGCGGCTTCGGCGATGCCCACCACCGGTCCGCGCGCCAGTTCGCGCGCGGCCTTCAGGCCCGGGTCGCCGAAGCAGGCGATCACGTAGCCGTCGATGTCGCCCTCGCGTTCGCCCGCCGCGATCTCCTGCAGCAGGCCCGGCACGGCCAGCGCCTCGTCGTAGTGACTCTCGATGGAGACCGGCCCCATGGCCGGGCTCACGGCGACGATCTCGGTGCCGGAGTGCGCCACCGCGCGGGCGCAGGCACCGATCTTCTCGGTCATGCTCCAGGTGGTGTTGGGGTTGATGATCTTGATGCGCACGGCGCTCCCTTTCTCTTCAGTTCAAGTCTTGTTGTTGCGGTTCAGCACGGCATAGAGCACGAAGCCCAGGCCCATGCCGATGAACCACGCATAGTTCGCGCCACCGCGCAGCGTCGGCACCATCACGCACAGGATGGGCACGATGGCCGCCGGCACCAGCGCCTGGATCGCCTTCGGGTTGTAGCCGCTGCTGTACCAGTACTCGCCCTTCGGGCTCATGCTGTAGAGCGCGTCCACGTCGATGCGCTGCTTGCGCACGATGTAGTAGTCGGCAATCAGAATGCCGAACAGCGGCCCGATGAACGAACCCAGCACGTCGAGCGTGTAGTGAATGACCTCGGGGCTGTTGTACAGGTTCCATGGTGTAAGAAACACCGAGCCCACCGCGGCGATCATGCCGCCCGTGCGCCAGCTGATGTGCTGCGGGGCCACGTTCGAGAAGTCGAAGGCCGGCGAGACGAAGTTGGCCACGATGTTGATGCCGATGGTCGCGATCATGAAGGTCAGCGCGCCCAGCACGACGGCGGTGGTGCTGTCGATCTTGCCCACGGTGTGCACCGGATCGGTGATCAGTTCCCCAAAGACGGGCAGCGTGGCGGCGGTGGTGATGACCGTCAGCAGCGAGAAGAATACGAAGTTCACCGGCAGGCCCCAGAAGTTGCCCTTCTTCACCGCATCGAAGCTCTTGCCGTAGCGCGAGAAGTCGCCGAAGTTGAGCATCGGGCCGCTGAAGTAGCTCACCACCAGTGCAATGGCCGAGAGCATCACGGGCAGCGCGTCCCAGCCCTGGAACTTGATGCCGCCCAGGTTCAGGTCGATCTTGCTCCAGCCCGCCTTCCACACCAGCCAGCCGCACAGAACGGCCATGACCACGTACACCGCCGGGCCGGCCCAGTCGATGAACTTGCGGATGGCGTCCATGCCATGCCAGAACACGAAGGCCTGCAGCACCCACATGACCATGAACGCGACCCAGCCGAGGGCCGACAGGCCGACGAAGCCGTGCTGCGCAACATCGGCATACGGCGCCAGGCCCGGCGCCATGTGCAGCGCCAGCACCATGAACGCCGCCGACGCGAGGTACGTCTGCACGCCGTACCAGGCCACGGCGATCAGCCCGCGGATGATGGCCGGGATGTTGGCGCCCAGTACGCCGAAGGGCGCGCGGCACACCACCGGGTAGGGCACGCCCGTCACCTGGCTGGGCTTGGCCACGAGGTTGCAGAAGAACTGCACGATCACGATGCCGACCAGCAGCGACACCAGCACCTGCCAGCTCGACAGGCCCAGCGCGAACAGGCTGCCGGCCGTGATGTAGCCGCCCACGCTGTGCACGTCGGACATCCAGAAGGCAAAGATGTTGTATTGGCCCCAGGTCTGTTTCTTCAGCGGGGCGAGGTCTTCGTTGGTCAGGCGCGGGTGGTAGCCCGGCTTGATGACGGCGTTCGATTCCGCGTGCGGCGCAATGCCGGCTTCGCTTGCCCCCGCGGGGGCCTGGCTGACGACTGTGCTCATGGTCATTCCTCGTGCGGGTGGTGGATTGGAATCCGTTTTGACGCAAATTTCGCGCCGGTTTTTCGGATGCGTTATTTGTATACAAAAATTGCACTCAATCAAGACCATTCGAGGAATCATATATCCGTAGATTCCCTGATGTGTGTGGCGCTGTTGTTCGGCTGGGCCACGGCGCACAGGCACGACGGTGGCAGGTCGCCGGACCTCCATGGGCGATTGATCGAAATTCTTGTCGCTCAGATGGAAAATATATCGTTTTCCATTGTGAGAGGTGCTGCTTAGAGTCGGGTCCATCCCCACTCTCCCGATGGAAAGCCCCATGAGCAACACAGCCACCCGCATTCCGTTTCATCTTGCGTTCCCGGTGCGAGACATCGCCGAGGCGCGCGCGTTCTACGGCGACTTGCTTGGATGCCCTGAAGGCCGCAGCGCGCCTGAATGGGTCGACTTCGATTTCTACGGCCACCAGATCGTGGCGCACCTGGCACCCGACGAATGCGGCCACCGCCAGAGCAGTTCGGTCGACGGTCACGACGTACCCGTGCGCCACTTCGGCGCGATCGTTCCGATGGATCAATGGCAGGCCATGGCCGACAAGCTCGTGGCTCGCCAGACAAAGTTCGTCATCGAGCCCTACATCCGGTTCAAGGGAGAGCCCGGCGAGCAAGCGACGATGTTCTTTCTGGACCCCTCGGGCAACGCGATCGAGATGAAGTCGTTCGCCGACTTGAGCTCGCTCTTCGCACGCTGAAAGAACTGCATGGCCAAGAGCAGCAAAAGGAGCCTTGCCTTCGCAGCGGCGCTTGCCGTCGTCTGCGGGGCTGCGGCGGCGCAAACCGACACCTTGAAGAAGGTCAAGGAGTCGGGCTCGATTTCCGTGGGTGTCCGCGATGCGTCGGGTGCCATGTCGTTCACCCTGGGTCCCAACAGGTACACCGGCTTTCACGTGGAGATCTGCGAGCGGATCATTGCCGACATCAGGAAGGCGGTTCAACTCGACAGGATCGGCGTGAGGTACCAGCTCGTGACGCCACAGAACCGGATTCCCCTGGTTCAAAACGGTACGGTGGATATCGAATGCGGCACGACGACCAACAATGCAGCGCGGCAGAAGGAGGTTGCCTTTGCACCGACGCTCTATGTCGAAGGCGTTCGCATCGCGGTCAAGGCCACGTCGGGCATCACGCGCCCCGCGCAGCTGGCCGGCAAGACCGTGGCGGCCACGACAGGAAGCACGTCCGTGCCGGCGCTGAGAAAACTCAAGCGTGAGGGCGCGAACGGTATCGAGGAGGTGCTCGCCAAGGACAACAGCGAAGGATTCCTGCTCCTCGAGGCGGGCCGCGCCGAAGGATTCGTCGCCGACGGGCAGATCCTCGCGACGTTGATCTCGAAGAGCAAGGAGCCGGAAAAATACAGGCTCCTGGACCAGGTTCTCAGCGTCGAGCCGCTCGCGATCATGTTCCGCACGGGAGATCCTGCATTCAAGAAGCTGGTCGACGACAGCGTCGTGGCATTGGCCAGGAGCGGCGAAGTCGCACGGATCTACGACAAGTGGTTCATGCAGCCGATTCCGCCTCACAACGCCAGGGTTGGGCTGCCGGCAAACGCCATGACAAAGGCTGGCTGGGCCGACCCCACGGACAAGCCGATGGAGTCTTACGAGTCCCATTGACTGCCGATGGTGCGCGGAAAGTCGGCAGAACCAGCGGTTCCGAGTCCGGCCCGCATGCGAGGCGATCGAGCGGCGCTCCCCGGCTTCAGGTACGGCGCGGGATCGATGCCCTTGCGCGGCTGGCATTCCGCGCAGGCGATGTGTTCGGCTTCGCTTCAGCCGCATCGCGCAGGCATTGGGCGAAGTGCGCAACCATGGGCGGGCTGGCCCGGGGCTTTCGCTGGAGCAGGCCGATCTCGCGGTGGAAAGTGACCGCGCCCAAGGAGACGATGCGCACCTGCGCAGGCAAGGGCAGATGCGCCTCGACCAGCGGCACGAGCGCCACGCCCAGGCCCCTGGAGGCCAAGTGGATCAATCCGGGAATCTCGTCGACCTCGATCGCATCGTTGACCGCCAGGCCTTCCCGACGCAGAAACCCCTCGACCATCCGCCCTCCGAACGAAGCCCTGTCATAGCGCAGGAATGGCTGTTCCTGGATCAGCGTGCGCCAATTCTTCGTTGCCGGCAGGGCCTTGGGCACCACCAGCACGTAGGGCTCGTGCACCAGTGGCTGCCACGTCAGGTCGGCAGGCATGCCGAACGGAGGGCGGATGATCACTGCGGCATCGATCTTTCCGGCGTCCAGGTCGTCCATCAGGCGCATCGAGACGCCAGGCGACACATGGACACGCACGAGAGGAAAGGATTTGCGCAGTTGCTCAAGCGCACGCGCCAGCAGCGTGGGCTGCGCCGAGGCAATCGAACCTACGCGAAGAAGCCCCTGGGTGGCGTTGTCGTGAGGAAGCTCCCCGAGCTTGGCGAACAGCGCGCAGATTTCTTCTGCCCGCGGCAAGGTCGTCTGGCCTGCGACATTCAAGGTGGCCGATCGGCCTGTTCTGTCGAAGAGCTCGAACCCCAGGGCTTCTTCGAGTCGCTTCATCTGGCTGCTCACCGCCGATTGAGTAAGCCCGATTCGATCGCCGGCCGCCGCGAAGGTGCCGAGCTTGCACACCGCAATGAAGGTCTTGAGTTCGTTGATCACCCTGGAAGCATCGCAAACATCGATGCTCGGGTCAACCAAGCATCATCGCAGGTGATCGATGCCGACCCGTCGAGCGGCATGGGCTATTCTTCGAACCCTTCAAAACGAGTGTTCGCCAGCGCGCCGCACCGATCGATGCCTTCCATCAAATTCCGCACGCGGCTCTCGCTGGCCTTCGCAACGCTCGTTGCGCTGGTGTGCATCCAGGCCGGCTTCATCTACCTGGGTTCCGAGCGCGTTACTTTCGCCAAGCAGCACAGCCGGCTTGCGAGCGACATCCTGTCCGATCTGCTGGAGCTGTCCACCAACAAGCAGCGGCTGCGGGTCTGGGCCTCGCAGCGGCTGATGAATGGCGACGCACCGATCGAGGCACGCGACCGCTGGCTGGCCGGCATGCGGACCAGCGCGGCCAGCCTGCGCGACCTGACGCAGCGCGACCTGGACTGGTGGACCCAGGCTTCCTCGGCGCGCGGCACGCCGGTGCCCGAGGCGGCGACCCAGCTGGCGGCCAGCATCGACCTGCTCGACGCCAACATCGCCGAAGTCCAGGCCCGCCTGCTGCGGCTGGAGCCGTTGGAGCAGGGCGCGGAGTTTTCATCGGTGTGGCAGCAGCTCAACCAGGTGTTCGACGTGACGCGCGGGCGCGACCTGCGCGAACTCGTCAACGGTGCGATCGCGCGCCAGCGCGAGGCCGTGCCGGTGGCACGCAAGGCCACGGAACGCGCCGTCGAGGTGCTGCGCCTGCAGGCCATCGGCCTCGCAGTGCTGACCCTGGTGGCCGCGGTGCTGATCGCCATTCGCCTGAATCGGCGGCTGCAGGCGCCCATCGCCGGCCTGCTGGCCGGCACGCAGGCCCTGCAGGCCGGCCGCATGGACCACCGCCTGGAGGTCGGGTCGAGGGACGAGTTCGGCCAGGTGGCGGAGCATTTCAATGCCATGGCCGCTGAGCTGCAGCAGCGCCGAAGCGATGCCGAAGCCGCGCGGCACAAGCTCGAAGCGGCGGTGGACGCGCGCACGGCCGAGCTGCAGTCCGCCCACGTCACGCTGCAGAACATCGACCAGCGCCGCCGTCAGCTGTTCGCCGACTTGAGCCACGAACTGCGCACGCCGGCCACCGCCATCCGCGGCGAGGACGAGATCGCACTGCGCGGCGCCGACAAGCCGCCGGCCGAATACAAGCTGACGCTGTCGCGCATCGTCGGCGGCGTGGAGCAGCTCGCGCGGGTGATCGACGACCTGATGCTGATCGCACGCGCCGAGGCCGACCAGCTCGTCATTCGGCAGGACCGGGTGGACCTGGGCCTGCTGGTCGGCGATGCGGCCGAGCAGGCCGAGGCGCTGGGTGCGCTGCATGGGGTGGGGGTGCGCCTCGATGCGCCGCACGACGCGCAGCCGGCGCTTGTCCACGTGCACGCCGATGCCGATCGGCTGCGCCAGGCCCTGATGATCGTGCTGGACAACGCGGTGCGCTATTCGCGCCCGGGCGGCGCGGTTCGCATCGGTTGGCGCGAGCTCGACGGAGGCGTGGAAATCGCCGTGCGTGACCAGGGCATCGGCATCGACGCCGACGAGCTGCCCACGGTGTTCCAGCGCTTCACGCGTGGCCAGCGCGCCCGGGCACACCGCGTCGACGGCACCGGCATCGGCCTGTCGATCGCGCAGGTGATCGTTTCCGCGCACGAAGGCCGCATCGACATCGAGAGCGAGCCGTTCGTGGGCACGACGGTCCGCATCCGGCTGCCCCGTTTCGACGGCACCGATTTCCCCACGGCGCCGGAGGCCGCATGAACAACATCCTGGTGGTCGAAGACGATCCGCGCGTGGCCGACTTCCTGCAGCGCGGCCTGCGCGCCGAAGGCTATGGCGTGCAGCTGGCCCGCACCGGAACCGAGGGCCTGGCGCTGGCGCGCAGCGGCGAGCCCGCGCTGCTCATCCTCGACCTGATGCTGCCCGGCCTCAGCGGCCTGGAGCTCTGCCAGACGATGCGCGCCGAAGGCCACCATGTGCCCGTGCTGATGCTCACGGCCATGAGCTCGCTGGAGGCCAAGGTCAACGGCCTGCGGCTGGGCGCGGACGACTACCTCACCAAGCCTTTCGCTTTCGAGGAACTGCTCGCGCGCATCGAGGCGCTGCTGCGGCGCGGGCGCGAGCAGCGCGTGAAGGCGAGCAGCCTGCAGGTGGCCGACCTCGTGCTGGACCGCGAGCGCATGCAGGTCACGCGGGCCGGCCAGCCGATCGCGCTGACCGCGAAGGAGCTGGCTTTCCTGGAACTGCTGATGAGCGCACCCGGGCGCGTGTACAGCCGCGAGCGCATCCTCTCGAACGTGTGGGGCACCAACGAGGACCCGCTGACCAACGTGGTCGACGTGTACGTGCGCCGGTTGCGCGCCAAGATCGACGAGGGTCATCCGCTCGCGCTGCTCAAGACCGTGCGCGGCTTCGGCTACCGGCTCGACGCGCAGGAGGCCTGAGCGCGCGCGGGGGCGCCCGTTCATCCGTTGTTCATCTGCGCTTCAACTCGCATTCATGGCCCGACACGGGTCGTGTTCATGAGCGCGCCACAGACTTGATTCCTGCCTCGCGAATGCGGTGCAGCGCCGGCCGAAACCGGTGCTTCAACAACTTCCACAACAAGGAATCATCTCCGTGAAGAAAAGTCTCGTCGCCAGTGCCGCCCTCGGCGTCCTCTCTCTCACGCTCGCCACCGGCGCGCTGGCCCAGGGATCGGGTACGGCCGTCTGCACGCCGGTGGATGCGGCGCAGGTCAGCGCCCTGTTCGACCGCTGGAACAACTCGCTGCGCACGCTGGACCCCGACAAGGTGGTCGCCAACTACGCCGCCGACGGCGTGCTGCTGCCGACCGTGTCGAACCAGCCGCGCACCAACCCGGCCGAGATCCGCGACTACTTCGTCAAATTCCTCAAGGGCGAGCCGCAAGGAAAGATCGACCAGCGCGTCATCAAGATCGGCTGCAACGTGGCGCAGGACGTCGGCACCTACACCTTCCGCTTCAAGGACGGCGGCACGGTGCACGCGCGCTACACCTACGTCTACGAATGGGTGAACGGCCAGTGGCTGATCGCGCATCACCACTCGTCGGCGATGCCCGAGGCGCGCGCCCCGAAGAGCTGACCGGCAGCGACTGCCTACTGTGCGGCGACCTTCACGAACACCGGGTTCGAATAGAACCAGAGGTCGCTGTAGTTGCGCGCGTTGATCGCGTTGAAGCGCGCCACGTTGTCGGTGCCCGTGGTCTGCGCATCGGGCAGCGGCTCGCCGCCGGCGGTTTCGTTGGGCACGTCGGTGCCCAGGTTGGTGCCGCGCAGGCGGAAGTACTGGTTGTTGCCGGCCTTCACCGTGTAGCTCACGGTGAAGTAGCCGTCGGCGTCGAGCTTCCAGTCGCTGCGGGTGAAGCGCTTGAGCACGCGCGTCGACGGGTTGGTGTCGCGCGAGTAGCCCGGCGTGCCCGGCAGCTCGGGGCCGGTCACGTCGCCCGCGATCAGGTCGATGTGGTCGACCACCGGCTTCACGTTGGCGAAGCGGCCGCTGCCGAGCTGATACTCGAAGTTGTTGCGCTCGGGGCTCTTGAAGCGGATGGTGATCTTCAGGTCTTCACCCGAGTTCGCGCCCAGCTCCGAGCCCATTTCGCCCGTGCCCTTGGCGCCTTGCACCTTGAAGTCGAGCGCGTCGATCAGGCCGCCGTTCACAGCGAAGAGCTTGCCCGTGCGCATGGCCGCGAGCAGCGACTTCGGGTCCTTGATGTCTCCCCACAGGTGGTTCCTGGCGTACTCGCCGGGCGCGTAGCCGCTGCTGTACTGGCCCTGCGAGACGGTGAAGTGGTAGTCGGAGTCGGCCACGTTCCAGATGTGGCGGCCTTCGGAAAGCAGCGCGTCCCAGGTGCCACCCAGTTTGGCGACGAGGTAGTCGACGCCGCCGTAGGTGCGCGAGGGCAGGTTGGCCGCGATATAGGCGCTGTTGTAGCCGCCACGGTCGGGCTCCATCTGGTTGCCGACCATGCCTTCGAGCGAGAACACGATGTTCGGCGCGAGGTCGTTCATCTCGCGCAACTGGGCGATCGTGTACTTGCCAGGGTTGCGCGACGGGTGGTTGATCTGCAGGTAGCTGGTGTCGGGGTAGTTCTTCTTGAGCCAGGCGATGGCCGCGAGCGTCTCGGCGTGCGTGTTGTAGCCGGTGCCGGCCTTCGGACCCCATGCGGCGACGTCGGCGGCCGGGAAGAGGGCGGGGTCGCGGTTGGTGAAGAGGTACTCGAACTGGTTCGCCGCCTTGAGCGCGGCGCCCGACATGGGGTTGTCGGTCAGGATGCCGACGTTGCCGTGGTCGTGCGAGGGCATGTCCCATTCGAAGGCCGTGAAGATCGTCTTGTCGGCGTACTTGCCGCTGGCCTGCAGCGCCTTGATGCGTGGCACCTGGTACTTGGCCATGCCTTCCGAAAACGGAATCTGCGCGGCCAGCTTGTTGCCGTCGTTGTCGTAGGAAGACAGGCGCAGGTGGTCGGACAGCGCCGCCCAGTCGAGCCCGAACTGGTCGAAGGCCTTGGCCAGCACCTGGTCGAGCGTGGAGATCTGCTGGGTGTCGTCCGACTGCATCGTGTGGATGTGCAGGTCGCCGACGGTCCAGCGCCCGGGCGGCACGGACGGAGCGGGATCGGCCGGCTGCGCAGGGGCTGGGGCCGGGGCGGGCGCGGGTGCGGGTGCAACGGCAGTCGGGCTGCTGGGTGTCGTGGGGAAGAAGGCCGGGGCGCTGGAGCCGCCTCCGCCACCGCAACCGGCAAGCGCGAGCGTGCCGATGGCGAGTGTGGAGAACAGGCTGCGGCGGAAGGGCAGGGTGGTTGGGAGAGCAGTCGGGAAGGTGGGCATGGCGGGCTTGAAAAAAGCGACGCGCACCTGGAGTGCGCGTCTCTGCGAAAGCCGCGAGTCTGGGATGGGGCCATGACATCCGGGTGAAAGTCGAACGAAAGTTCGTTGTTACCGCGCACCAGTCGGGGCGCCGGCGTGGCCCACGCCCTAAACTGTGCCCCTTCCATGATTCCCCGCGCGCCTTCCCCCGAGCTCACTGCGTCCGTCGACGACCAGGTGCTGTCTCGCACGGTGCGCACCGACCAGCTCGTGGCGATACGCCGCAGCGTGCTGCGGGCCCTTCCGATCAACGTGGTGCTGAGCTGCGCGGCGGCGCTGATCGCCGTCAACGCCGGCCGCGCGTTCGCAGGGCTGTGCTGGCTGCTGCTGTCCCTCATGGTGAGCGGAGTACGCAGCTACATCTGCCGCTGGCCGTTCGCACCGTCGCCGGGCACCACGCCCGACAGCAGCGTCGCCACATCGCCGAGCGCCCGTCCGGTCGAATGGCACCTGCGGTTGACGGCCGGCCTGGCCGCGGTGTCGGGCTGTGTGTGGGCGCTCATTCCGCTGCTGTGCGACGGCTACTCCTCGCCGCAGGCGGTGTTCTACCTGACGGTGGTGTGCGGCATCTGCGCGGGGGCGGTCACCTATGGCATCGCCTATGCGCTCGTGCCCATCGGCTTCATCGCGCCGGCGCTGCTGTCGGTGGCGGGCTGCCTGGTGTATGCGGGCGGCTTCGACAACCTGTGCCTGGCGGCGCTGGTGCTGCTGTACCTCGGGGCGCTGACGCGCGGCGCGCTGCACAGCGACAAGGCCTTCCGCGAAGGCAGCCGCATCCGCAACGAAGCCACCGCCATGGCCGCCCAGCTGCGGCTGGCGCACGCGCTCTCGCTGGATGCAACGCAGCAACTGGCCTTCCGGGCCTCGCACGATTCTCTTACCGGCCTGTTCAACCGCGAGGGCTTCACCGAGGCCGCGACGCTGCGCATCGCCACGACCGATGGCCGCCAGCACGGCCTGCTGCTGCTGGACCTCGATGGCTTCAAGGCGGTGAACGACGCCTTCGGCCACAAGGCCGGCGACCGCGTGCTGCAGGACGTGGCCCGCTGGCTGCAGCGGGAAACTGCAGACATGGAGGCCATCCTCGGGCGTTGGGGCGGCGATGAATTCGCGCTGCTCTACAGCCTGGGGGGCGAGCGGCAGGCGCCCGCGGCCATCGCGCAGGGGCTGATCCGTTCGGTCTCCTTCGCCACGGCGCACTACGGCGGCCACCTGGGCGTGAGCATCGGCATCTCGGTGTCGGGCGAGGCCGAGATCGCCGACATGATCAGCTTCGCCGACGAGGCGCTCTACGAGGCCAAGCGCCTTGGGCGCAACCGCTGCCAGCTCTTCGACAAGGCGCTCAACCAGCGGCTGGCCACGCGGCGGGACGTGGAGCGCGACCTGCTGCGCGCCATCGAGGCGCGCGACATCGGCGTGTGGTTCCAGCCGATCATGAACAGCGAAGGCTGCGAGGTCCACAGCCTCGAGGCGCTGATGCGCTGGAACCATCCGCGCCACGGCCAGATCGCTCCCGAGGAGGTGATCTACGCGGCTGCGAGCACCGGCGTGGCGGAGCCGCTGCTGCGGCACCTGGTCGACGAGGTCTGCCTGGCCATGCGCCAGCTCGAGGCCGCGGGCTCCAGCCTGGCTGCCGCGCCGGTCGCCATCAACGTCTCTCCACGCGAGATGGCGCAGCTCGCGGTCGACGACATCGTGCTGGGCATGCTGAAGGAGCGCGGCATCGCGCCGCGCCGGCTGCAGATCGAGATCACGGAAGAGGTGGCGCTCGACACCCATGCCACGCGCGGCCGGTTGAGCACGCTGTCGGCCGCGGGCGTGGCGATCGTGGTCGACGACTTCGGCGTGGGCTATTCGTCGCTGGCGTCGCTGCGCAGCGAGCACGTGCGGCAGGTGAAGATCGACCGCAGCTTCACCCTCGGCCTGTCGTCCTCGCCGGGCAACGTGGTGTTGGTGGATGCCATCGTCCAGCTCGGCCGCTCGCTGAACATCCAGGTCGTGGCCGAAGGCGTGGAAACGCAGGACGAGCTCGAGGCCCTGCGCGCGCTGGGCTGCAAGCTGGTGCAGGGCTACCACCTGGCGCGGCCCGCGCCGCTGGCCGAACTGATGGCGTGGGCGGCTTCGCGGGTGGCGCTGCCGGCGCTCGCCAAGGGCGCCTGAGCCGGATCAGGCCAGCAGGTCGCAGAGCGTGCGCGCGATCACCTTGGTGGCGCGGCGCAGGTCTTCGAGCACCACGCGCTCGTCGCTGCGCTTGGCATGCGACTCGAGCACGGTGCGCGGGCCGGCGCCGTAGATCACGCCCGGAATGCCGGCTTCGACATACAGGCGCACGTCGGTGTACAGCGGGGTGCCCATGGCCTTGATAGGCTCGCCGAACAGTTCGCCGCCGTGCTTCTGGATGGCATCGACCAGCGGCTTGTTGCCGGCCAGCGGCTGCATCGAATTGGCGAGCAGCAGGCGCTTGATGTCCACCGTGATGCCCGCGCTTTCGGCGGCGGCATCGGCGATCACCTTGCGGATCGTGGCCTCGACCTCGACCGGGTTTTCCTCGGGGATCATGCGGCGGTCGAGCTTGAACACCACCTTGCCGGGCACCACGTTGGTGTTGGTGCCGCCCTCGATGCGGCCCACGTTCAGGTACGGGTGCGTGATGCCCTCGACCTTCGACGTCACCTGCTGGTAGAGCGTGTTCTGCGCATAGAGCGCGTTGAGGATCTTCGTGGCGCCCTGCAGCGCATCGACGCCGGTGGTCGGAATGGCGGCATGTGCCATCTTGCCGTGCACCGTCACTTCCATCTGCAGGCAGCCGTTATGCGCGGTGACCACTTCATAGCTGAAGCCGGCCGCGATCATCAGGTCGGGCTTGGTCAGGCCGTTCTTGAGCAGCCAGCCCGGGCCGAGGATGCCGCCGAATTCTTCGTCGTAGGTGAAGTGCAGCTCGACGCTGCCCTTGGTCGGTTTCGCTACCGCTTCGAGCGCGCGCAGCGCGAAGGTGAAGCTCGCGAAGTCGCTCTTGCTGACCGCGGCGGCGCGGCCGTAGAGGCTGCCGTCGGCGATCTCGCCACCGTACGGGTCGTGCGTCCAGCCTTCGCCCGGGGGAACCACGTCGCCGTGGGCATTGAGCGCCACGGTGCGGCCTTCGTTGCCGTACTTGCGGCGCACGATCAGGTTGGTGATCGATTCGAGGCCGTACTCCTTCACGTCCTGCACGGGCACGGCGTGCTTCTCGGCGTCGAGGCCGAAGTCCTTCAGCAGTTCGGCGGTGCGTTCGGCGTGCGGCGCGTTGTTACCGGGCGGCGTGTCGGTGGGCACGCGCACCAGTTGCTGCAGGAACTGCACTTCTTCGTCGAAGTGGGCGTCGATCCAGGCGTCGAGTTTGGCGTAGTCGGTCATGGTTGTTCTTCTGTGGTCGGTCAGTGGGCTTGCTCGGTGGCGAGGTTGTCCAGCAGGAGCTGGAATGCTTGCACCGCCAATTGAATATCGTCGTTGGTGCTCGATTCGAGCGGGTTGTGGCTGATGCCCGAGTTGATGCCGCGCACGAAGAGCATGGCCTGCGGCATCACCTCGTGCAGCTTCATCGCGTCGTGGCCGGCGCCGCTGGGCATGCGGAAGAGCGGAATGCCGAGGGCATCGACCGCTTTTTCCCAGCGCTGCTGCCAGGCCGGCGCGCTCGGGGCGGCGGCGGCGCGCATCGTCTCCTCGAGCTCGTAGCGAACGCCGCGGCGCTCGCAGATGTCCTTCAGTGCGTTGACCACGTCGTTGGCCAGCGCGTCGCGCTGCGCGTTGTTGGGCGCGCGCAGGTCGAGGCTGAACTTGCAGCGCCCCGGCACCACGTTGATGGAGCCGCTGGGCACTTCGAGCATGCCGACGGTGCCGACCGAGTCGCCGTCCTTCGCCGCGCGCTGCTCGGTGTAGAGGATCAGTTCGGCGACGGCGGCGGCGGCGTCGCGGCGGCGGTCCATCGGCGTGGTGCCGGCGTGGCTGGCCATGCCGATGACCTCGCCCACGTAGCGCACGCTGCCGTTGATGGAGGTGACGATGCCCAGCGGCAGGTCGAGCTCGGTCAGCACCGGGCCCTGCTCGATGTGCACTTCGACGAAGCCGAGGTAGCGGACCGGGTCGCGCTGGATCTTCGGAATGTCTTCCTGCTTCAGGCCCGCGTGCTGCATGGCCTCCCGCATGGTTATGCCGTCGGCGTCCTTCTGGTCGAGCCAGCGCGGGTCGAAATGGCCGATGAGCGCGCCGGAGCCCAGGAAGGTCGCCTTGTAGCGCTGGCCTTCTTCTTCCGCGAAACCCACCACCTCGAAGGCGAAGGGCAGGCGCCTGCCTTGCCGCTTGAGTTCGCGCACGCAGGCCATAGGCACGAAGATGCCGAGGCGGCCGTCGTACTTGCCGCCGTTGCGCACGGTGTCGTAGTGCGAACCGGTGAGCAGCGTCTTCGCGTCGGGCGTGCTGCCTTCATAGCGACCCACCACGTTGCCGACCGCATCGATGTGCACCGAGTCGAAGCCGCACTCGCGCATCCACGTGGAGATCTGCGCGGCGCAGGCACGGTGCGCATCCGTCAGGTAGGTGACGGTGAGCTGGCCCTTCTCGGCGTAGCCCGGGTCGGTGTGCACCGCGAGCTGTTCCTGCCAGTCCCACACGTCGTTGCCGAGCGTGACGTCGGCGGCGAACTTGTCGTCCAGGCGGATCTCGGCGATGCGATGGATGTTGCGCAGCGCCTCGCCGAGTTCGAACCCCGGGTGGTTGTACAGCCGGCGCTCGAAGGTGTCGATGATTTCGCGCTTGGCCAGCCCCGTGCCGCGCGGGCCGCGCACCGCGAGGATGAACGGAAAGCCGAACTTCGCGTTGTAATCGGCGTTGAGCTGCTGGATCTTCGCGAACTCCTCGGGCGTGCAGTCGGTCAGGCCGGCCTTGCTCTGCTCGTTGGTCGATTCGGCCGTCAGCGTCTTGCTGACCATGGCCTTGCCCGCGAGCTCGGGGTGGGCGCGGATCAGGCCGATCTGCTCGTCGGCCGACGACGCGGCCAGCGCCTGCACCAGCGCGTGCTTGAGGTGCGCGAGCGAGCGGAAGGGGCGCGCGGCCAGCGCGCGCTGCGCGATCCAGGGCGAGTGCTCGTAGATGCCGTCGAGCAGTGCGACGGCTTCGGCCGGCACCGCGGCGTTGAGTTGGGCGATGGTGAGGCTCATGTCGTTCCTTGTCTTTCTCCCTCCCCTTTCGGGGGAGGGTTGGGGTGGGGGCACGCGGCGCTCGCAAAGTGGCGGACCATGTCAGGCACCCGGCAAGGCGGCATCGAACGGATGAGTCTTCATCCAGTGGCGCGCGATGTCCAACCGCCGGCAGACCCACACGCGGTCGTGCTGCGCGATGTGATCGAGAAAGCGCTGCAGCGCCGTGATGCGGCCGGGCCGCCCGAGCAGCCGGCAGTGCATGCCGATGCTCATCATCTTCGGGCTGTTGTCGCCGTTCGGGTCGCCCTCGGCATAGAGCGCATCGAAGCTGTCCTTCATGTACTGGAAGAACGGATCGGCGTGCGAGTAACCCTGCGGCAGCGCGAAGCGCATGTCGTTGCAGTCGAGCGTGTAGGGCACGATGAGCTGGGGCACCACGCTGCCGTCGGTCTTCTGCACCTTCATCCAGAAGGGCAGGTCGTCGCCGTAGTAGTCGCTGTCGTATTCGAAGCCGCCGTAGTCGGCCACGAGGCGGCGCGTTCTCGGGCTGTCGCGGCCGGTGTACCAGCCAAGCGCCCGCTCGCCGGTGAGCTTCTCGATGGCTTCCATGCCCAGGCGCATGTGCTCGCGCTCGGTGGCTTCGTCGAGGTTCTGGTAATGAATCCAGCGCCAGCCGTGGCAGGCGATCTCGTGGCCGAGTTCCTTGAAGGCAGCCGTGAGCTCGGGGTAGCGCTCCAGCGCCATGCCCACGCCGAACACGGTCAGCGGCAGGCCGCGCTTCTCGAACTCGCGCAGGATGCGCCACACGCCGGCGCGCGAGCCGTATTCGTAGATGCCTTCCATGCTGATGTGCCGGTCGGGAAAGCTCGCCGGGTTGAACATCTCGGAGAGGAACTGTTCGGAGCCCGCATCGCCGTGCAGCGTGGCGTTCTCGCCGCCCTCTTCGTAGTTGAGGACGAACTGCACCGCGATGCGCGCGCCGCCCGGCCACTGGGCGTGCGGCGGGTTGCGGCCGTAGCCGACGAGGTCGCGCGGGTAGGGCAGGGTGGTGTCGTAGACGGTCATGGATGTTCAGGCCAGGGCGAGCGAGATGTCGTTGGTGGGAACCTTGCGGTCGAACGTGAGGTTGGCCTCTACGTGCTCCAGGTGTTCGGTCATGAGGCGCACGGCGCGCTCCTCGTCGCGCGCGGCCAGCGCCTTCACGATGTCGGCGTGCTCGTCGTTGGAGTGCTCGGCCGCGCTGGCGCTCTGGTACATCAGCGTGATGAGGGCGCAGCGCGAGATGAGTTCGCCGAGGATCTGCGCCAGCACCTGGTTGCCCATGAGCTCGGCCATGCGCACGTGGAAGTCGCCGAGCAGTTCGGTGCGGCCCGAGATGTCCTCGCCCGAGACGGCGGATTTTTCGAGCGCGACGTGTTCCTTCAGCGCCTTGATCTTGGCCGGCGTGACGGTGCGCACGAACTCGCGCGTCATCTCGGCCTCGAGCATGCGGCGCACGGCGAACACCTGCCTGGCCTCGTCGACCGCGGGCGCGGCCACGAAGGCGCCGCGCGCGGGTTCGAGCCGAATGAGCTTGTTCTGCGACAGCTGGAACAGCGCCTGCCGTACCAGCGTGCGCGACACGCCGAAATGATCGGCCAGCTTCTGCTCGGCCAGCTTGGTGCCGGGCTGAAGCCGGTGCTCGACGATGGCCTTCGTGAGGGCATCGACGATCGAACGGGTGGTGGAGGACTCCATGTTTTTCATGATAGACCCAAAGCCGGTAACTGTATACACTTTTGTCCACCGGAATTTCCCGCACCCGATTCCATCTTTGAAGGAGCGCCCCATGGGCCTGAGCACTCACGTACTGGACACGATGCACGGCGGCCCGGCGGCCGGCATGGAGGTGGCGCTGTACACCACCGACGGCGACGCCGCCACGCTGGTGAAGCGCTTCACGCTGAATTCGGACGGCCGCAGCGACGGGCCGCTGTACGACAACAACTCGCTCAAGGCCGGCACCTACCGGCTGGTGTTCGACGTGGCGGGCTACTTCAAGGCCCGCGGTGTGAAGCTGCCCGAGCCGAACTTCCTGAACAAGGTGTCGCTGGACTTCGGCGTGGCGCACACCGACCAGCACTACCACGTGCCGCTGCTGGTGAGCCCGTGGAGCTACTCGACCTACCGCGGGTCTTGATGCTCGCCCCCAGGCTTCGCGCACTTCGTGTCGCTTCGCCAACCCCCTACCGGGGGCGGGCCGGCCGCTTCGGGCGGCCGTGCGCGGCGGCCCCCGCGCAAATGCCTCCGGGTGTGTCTTCAGTCCCCTTGCTGTTGGCCTTCAGTCAGGGTGTCGAGCTGGAAGCGCCCGCTCTTGTCCCACAGCCAGGTGTCGGTCCATGTGACCGCGCCGAGGCGGGGGGCGGCGGGGAAGGGCGCGGCCTTCAGCACCATGCGCTCGATCTCGGCAATGACCTCGGGTGCATGCTTGGGCGCGCGCAGCCAGTGCATCGACAGCACCTTGCCGCCGGCATCGATGTGGACCTGCAGCGTGCCGACCGCATAGAGCATCGGCGGCAGCTGGCCACTGTAGATGCGCGACTTGTTGGCGTCGTAGATATGGCGCGCTGCGTCGCGACGGTAGTCTCGCGCATTGGCCGCATTCGATCCGTGCGACACCGGGGCGGCCGCACTCTGTTCGACCTTGGCCGCGCTCAACTGGCCGGGAACGGTCCCGGGGCTCCCGCAGCCGGCGAGCCAGAGTGCGGAAATGACGGATGCCACCAGGGCAAGGTGGCGCGGCGTAAGCTGACGGTTCATCGCAGGTTTATACCGTGAGTCTCGTGCAACCCCGCAACCGAAGGTGTCGGAAATGAACGGCATGGTCGATCAGCTGCTGGCCCGTCTTGCCCGCGAAGACGCGGTGCTGGTGCGCGTCGAGTCGACGCAGGGCTCGGCGCCGCGCGAGGCCGGCACCTGGATGGCGGTGTGGGCCGACGCGCTCACGGCCACCATCGGCGGCGGGCAGCTCGAATTCCAGGCCACGAAGGAAGCGCGCGAGCTGCTGGCGGGCACGCGCGCCCCCTTCGACGGCATCCAGCGCTATCCGCTCGGGCCCAGCCTGGGGCAGTGCTGCGGCGGCGTGATGTTCCTGTCGTACCAGCGCATCACGGCGGCCGATGCGCCGAGGCTGCAGCGCGAACTGGTTGCGCAACTCAAGCCCGTGGCGCTGTTCGGCGGCGGTCACGTGGGCGCCGCCTTGGCTCGGCTGCTGGCCGCGCTGCCGTTCGCGGTGCGCTGGATCGACAGCCGCGACGGCGTCTTCCCCGAAGAGCTGCCGGCACAGATCGACACCGAGCATTCCGAGCCCGTGCAGGACGCCGTGGCCGCGCTCGCGCCGGGCAGCCGCGTGCTGATCATGAGCTTCAGCCATGCCGAAGACCTCGACATCGTCATCGCCTGCCTCAAGCGCCTGCGCGAGCGCAATGACCTGCCGTACATCGGCCTGATCGGCAGCAAGACCAAGTGGGCCACCTTCAGCCACCGGCTCGAGGCGCGCGGCTTCACGGCCGACGAACTGGCGCGCATCACCTGCCCCATCGGCGTGCCCGGCATCACCGGCAAGGAGCCCGAGGTGATTGCCGTCGCAGTGGCGGCACAGTTGTTGCAGTCGCTGGGCTGAACAGGGTTTTCCCCGGCGGCGACGCTCAAAAAACCATCCCGCCTTGTGTCAAAACTGTATACACTTTCGGTCCACAACAAGCCGCAGCGGAGCGAGGCCCATTTCATGGCGCCTGCGTTCGCGGCACTTTCTCTGCTTACAGCGCCCGCGGTGGTGAGCAGGCTGAAACCCTTTGGCGGCGTCCCCACGCGCCGAAAGGGCTGAGAGAGAGCACATGGAAAGCTACTACCTCGACTGGGCCAACCTGCTGCTGCGCTGGGTCCACGTCATCACCGCCATCGCCTGGATCGGCGCCTCCTTCTACTTCGTGATGCTGGACAACAGCCTCGAGAAGCCGCAAGACCAGGAATCGCTCGACAAGGGCGTGGGCGGCGAACAGTGGGCCGTGCACGGCGGCGGCTTCTACAACATGCAGAAGTACGCGCTGGCGCCGAAGAAGCTGCCGGACCACCTGCACTGGTCGTACTGGGAGAGCTATTCGACCTGGATCACGGGTTTCTCGCTCTTCACCATGTCGTACCTGTGGAATGCGAGCACCTACCTGATCGACAAATCGAAGATGGACTGGCAGCCCGGCGCCGCCATCGGCGTGGCGCTGGCCTTCTTCGTCGTGTTCTGGATGGTCTACGACGGCATTTGCCAGGTCTTCGGCCGGCGCAAGAACGGCGACACCATCGTCGGCGTGCTGATCGCTCTCTTCATCGTCTTCGCGACCTGGCTGGCCTGCCAGTGGTTCGCGGGCCGCGCGGCCTTCCTGCTGGTGGGCGCCATGATGGCCACGACCATGAGCGGCAACGTGTTCTTCTGGATCATTCCCGGCCAGCGCAAGAACGTGCAGGCCCTGCGCGAGGGCCGCCCGGTAGACCCGGTGCACGGCCAGCGCGGCAAGCAGCGCAGCGTGCACAACACCTACTTCACGCTGCCGGTGCTGTTCGCGATGCTGAGCAACCACTACAGCTTCACCTACACGCACAAGTACAACTGGATCGTGCTGCTGCTGATCATGCTCGGCGGCGCGGCGATCCGGCAGTTCTTCGTGGTGCGCCACCGCTTCAAGCTGGGCAACGCGGGCAACCCGCTGCCCTATGCGCTGATCGGCATCGTGGTGCTGGGCCTGACCATCGTCTGGATGAAGCCCGAACCCGCGGCCGCGACCGCCGTGGCTGCCGCTGCGCCCGTTGTGCCGTTCAAGGACGTGCAGAAGGTGCTCGAGCAGCGCTGCTACATGTGCCACGGCGCGGCCACGCAGATGAAGAACGTGCGCGTCGATTCGCCCGAACAGGTGGCCGCGAATGCGCAGGCGATCTACCAGCAGGTGGTGGTCACGAAGATCATGCCTATGAACAACGCCACGGGCATTACCGACGAAGAGCGGGCCCTCGTCAGCCGCTGGTTCCAGGCTGGCGCCAAGACAAACTAGACCGGGATCAAGAGTGCGGGGCGCCGTGCCCTGCACAATCGCCGGTTGGAGACAAGCAAGCCATGACCGCATCGAATCCATCCTTCGGCCCCGCCCCCGATCCGCGCGAGGCCCCGCGCGCCTTCCTCGAACACATCTACCGCGTGGCGGTGGATCGGGCACTGCCGCTGTCCACCTTGGGCGCCCACCTGCCGCCCCCGCCCAAGGGCCGCACGCTGGTGCTGGGCGCCGGCAAGGCCGGCGGCTCGATGGTGCAGGCGCTCGAAGCCCTGTGGCCGGCCGATGCGCCGCTGTCGGGGCTCGTCGTCACGCGCTACGACCACATTCCGCCGCGGCCCGAAGGCGTGCCGCAACGCATCGAGATCGTCGAGGCCGCGCACCCCGTGCCCGACGCGGCCGGCCAGCAGGCCGCCGAACGCATCCTCGCGCTGACGCAGGGCCTGACGGCCGACGACCTCGTGCTGTGCCTGATCTCGGGCGGCGGCTCGTCGCTGCTGGTGCTGCCGGCCGAGGGCCTGACGCTGGCCGACAAGCAGCGAATCAACAAGCAACTGCTCGAAAGCGGCGCGGGCATCGGCGAGATGAACTGCGTGCGCAAGCACCTGTCGCGCATCAAGGGCGGCCGGCTGGCGGCTGCATGCGCGCCGGCGCGCGTGGTGACATTGACGATCAGCGACGTGCCCGGCGATGACGCGGCCGTCATTGCGAGCGGCCCGACCGTGCCCGACGCCACCACCTGCGCCGACGCGCTCGCGATCCTCGACCGCTACGGCATCGAGGTGCCTGCGCCGGTGCGCGCCCGGCTCGAAAGCGGCGAACTCGAAACGCCCAAGCCGGACGATGCCGTGTTCCACGGTCACGCAACCCACATGATCGCGACGCCGCAGCAGTCGCTCGAAGCAGCGGCCAGGGCGGCCCGCGAGGCCGGTATCGAGGCGCACATCCTCAGCGACGAGATGGAAGGCGAGTCGCGCGAGGTCGGCAAGGTACATGCCGCATTGGCCCGCGCCGTGGCGCACCGCAGCGAGCCGTTCGCGCGGCCCTGCGTCATCCTTTCGGGCGGCGAGACCACGGTCACGATCCGCCCGCGCCAGCCCGGCCAGGCCAAGGGCCGCGGCGGCCGGGCCGGCGAGTTCTGCATGGGGCTGGCCGGCGCGCTCATGGGTCAGCCGCAGGTGTGGGCGCTGGCCGCCGACACCGACGGCATCGACGGCGTGGAAGACAACGCCGGCGCCTTCGTCACGCCCGACACGCTGGCGCGCGCCGCGGCGGCCGGCAAGAAGCTGTCGGACCACCTCGACCGCAACGATGCGTACGGCTATTTCGACGCCATCGGCGACCTGTTCGTGACGGGCCCGACGCACACCAACGTCAACGACTTCCGCGCGCTGCTGGTGCTGTAGGCCGGAAGCGCCTCACTCCTTGAGGACCATGTCGATGCACATCACCGCCGCCACGATCAGCAGGCGGCGGGCGTCGTTGGACGGCACGCCCGGATCGATCGACAGCATGTAGTTGTCGGCGGTGGTGAACAGTTCCTTGCCCAGCCCGGCCCACTTCTTGGACACGGCGGCGAACTCGGTGCTGCCCTGCACAAAGCGGAAATCCCAGCTGGTCCACTTGCCCCTGAGCGTGCAGGCGATCCGCTCCTGTGCGTCGAGCACGTCGAACTTGCCGCCGATGGAGAAGAGCTTCTGCTTGAACGAGCCGACGACCCGGTCGTTGCCGTCGAGCACCTGCACCTTCGACAGGAAGATGGACACGCCGCGCTTGACTGACAGCACCTTCTGCCCCTCGGGCGTGGACACGACCACGTCGAACGGCGTGAAGCGCTTGTAGTCGGTGAAGCGCAGCAGCTTGCTGAAGAAGCCGAGGTTCGGCTCGCGGCATTCCAGGATCTTCTGCTGCGAGTGCGGATCGAAGATGTCGTAGTTGTTGGCGGCCTTGAAGATGCCGACGTGTTCCTTGATGAAGAACAGGTTGTTGCTGAGCGCTGCGTGCATGGATTTCCCTCGGTCCTCTGTGTGTTGGTTTGGCGGGGATTATGTTCGGCGCGCATGACGGCCCCATGCCCGGCCCGTGACCGGTGGTGGGCGGGGTTTGCGAACTCGGGTTAATCTATGCCCCCCGGCGGCCTGTGGCTGCCGTTGTCGCCGGCGCACCCTTCCGGGTGCCGCGTCGCACATCCAGATTTCCCATTCCTCCTTTCATCATCCAGTCCCGAAGGAAAAGTTCGCCATGACCGCCACCTACACCGACACCCGCCTGCTGATCGACAACGAATGGGTCGACGCCACCGGCGGCAAGACGCTGGACGTCGTGAATCCGGCCACCGGCAAGGCCATCGGCAAGGTGGCGCATGCCAGCATCGCCGACCTGGACCGCGCCCTGGCCGCCGCCCAGCGCGGCTTCGACAAGTGGCGCAACACCCCCGCCAACGAGCGCGCTGCCGTGATGCGCCGCGCTGCCGGCCTGATCCGCGAACGCGCCGGCGACATCGCCAAGCTGCTGACGCAAGAGCAGGGCAAGCCGCTGGCCGAAGCCAAGGGCGAAACGCTGGCCGCCGCCGACATCATCGAGTGGTTCGCCGACGAAGGCCGCCGCGTGTACGGCCGCATCGTCCCCTCGCGCAACCTTGCCGCGCAGCAGCTCGTGCTGAAGGAGCCGCTCGGCCCCGTCGCAGCATTCACGCCGTGGAACTTCCCGATCAACCAGATCGTACGCAAGCTCGGCGCCGCCCTGGCGACCGGCTGCTCGTTCCTGGTGAAAGCGCCTGAAGAAACTCCCGCATCGCCCGCCGCGCTGCTGCAGGCTTTTGTCGACGCCGGCATCCCGCCCGGCACCGTCGGCCTCGTGTTCGGCAACCCCGCCGAGATCTCGAACTACCTGATCTCGCACCCGATCATCCGCAAGGTCACGTTCACCGGCTCCACCCCGGTCGGCAAGCAGCTGGCCGCGCTGGCCGGTTCGCACATGAAGCGCGTCACGATGGAACTGGGCGGCCACGCTCCGGTGATCGTGGCCGAAGACGCCGACGTGGCGCTGGCCGTCAAGGCCGCGGGCGCCGCCAAGTTCCGCAATGCAGGCCAGGTCTGCATTTCGCCGACCCGCTTCCTGGTGCACAACAGCCTGCGCGAAGAATTCGCCCGCACGCTGGTCAAGTACACCGAAGGCCTGAAGCTCGGCGACGGCCTCGCCGAAGGCACGACCATCGGCCCGCTCGCCAACGCGCGTCGCCTCACTGCGATGGCCCATGTGCTGGAAGACGCGCGCAAGAAGGGCGCCACCGTGGCCGCAGGCGGCGAACGCATCGGCGACACGGGCAACTTCTTCGCCCCCACCGTGCTGACCGACGTGCCGCTGGACGCCGACGTGTTCAACAACGAACCCTTCGGCCCCATCGCCGCCATCCGCGGCTTCGACACGCTCGAAGAAGCGATTGCCGAAGCCAACCGCCTGCCGTTCGGCCTGGCCGGCTATGCCTTCACCAAGTCGATCAAGAGCGCGCACCTGCTGAGCCAGAAGCTCGAGCTCGGCATGCTGTGGATCAACCAGCCCGCCACGCCTTCGCCGGAAATGCCGTTCGGCGGCGTGAAGGATTCGGGCTACGGTTCGGAAGGCGGCCCGGAAGCGCTCGAGGCCTACCTGAACACCAAGGCTGTTTCGATCCTCGGCGTTTGAGTCGGCCCCGACTCATTCACTCCTCGGCGGTGGCATTCCAGAAGGCTTGCTGCACGCCGTCGAGCGATTCGAGATCTTCAATGACACGGTCGAGCTCCGCGGGCTCGACCGCCGTTGCATAAAGCGTCGCACCGATCTCGGTGTCGGCCGGCCCGAACGGATGCTGGTCGACATCGCGTACCGGATAGTTCGCGGCTTCGAGCAACAGCAGCAGCTGGTCCATCACCTCGGGCCGTGCCGCGCGTGAACAGATCACGCGCACCACATACGTCGCCTCGCTCGCTTCCTCGCTGATCGGCTGCCGGTTGATGCGGTTCACCACGGGCCGCAGCAGCGTGTTGCTCGCCAGCACGAACAGCGCTGCGATCAGTGCTTCTCCCAGCAGGTTCGCGCCCGCGCAGGCGCCCACCGCGGCCGACCCCCACAGCGTGGCCGCCGTGTTTAGCCCCGTGACGTTGGCGCCTTCCTTCATGATCGCGCCCGCGCCCAGGAAGCCAATGCCCGACACCACGTAGGCCACCACGCGCACTGCGCCGCCGCTGCCGTCGAGCCGGTTCGCCAGATCGACGAATACCGCAGCACCTACCGCCACCAGTGTGTTCGTTCGCAGGCCTGCGGTGCGTTGCCGAACCTGCCGCTCCAGGCCGATCAGCGAGCCGAGGATGAAGGCCGCCGCCACGCTGACGAAGGTGTCGAGCAGCGAGTGGAAGTTGATGTTCTGGATGGCTTGCATTGGATGGATTCCTTTCTTGTTGTGATTTCGGTGTGCAGTTTGTGGGGGCCGGGTGTCATGTGCGTGTCACGGGGCGTTCGGAAGGTTGCTGTTCGGGGTGTGCTCACGCCGACGGGGTACCTTGCTCCGCGAATGTCCCCCGGCCTTCGGCCTCCTCCTTTATTTCGCTGCGCAAGGCACCCCGTCGGCGTGAGCGATCAGAGCGGTCGTTGATCGGCCGGCACAACCGCAGCGTCCATCGTGCACAGGGCGTCGGGTGCTCCCCGCAGCGAAATAAAGGAGGAGGCCGCAGGCCGGAGGACATTCGCGGAGGGGAGTACCCGGCGGCCTGTGCACACGCCCCGAACACTCAACGGAAAGATCACTGCCACCCATACCGCCGCGTGTACCATCCCTTCACACCCTGCGTCAGCAGCGCATACCCGAGCAGCATCGCGACCAGCCAAGGGAAGTACATCAACGGCAGTGCCTGCAGCTTGAAGTAGTGCGCCAGCGGCCCCATCGGCAGCCAGATGCCCACGGCCGCGATCGCCGAGCCCATGATCAGCAGCGGCCACGCCGCACGGCTTTGCAGGAACGGGATCTTGCGCGTGCGGATCAGGTGCACGATCAGCGTCTGCGACAGCAGTCCTTCGACGAACCAGCCTGACTGAAAGAGCGTCTGGTGGCCCACCGTGTTGGCTGCGAACACGAACCACATCACCGTGAACGTGAGGATGTCGAACACCGAGCTCAGCGGCCCGAAGAACACCATGAAGCGCCCCAGGTCCGCCGGGTTCCAGCGCTGCGGCGCCTTCAGGAATTCATCGTCCACGTTGTCGAACGGAATCGCGATCTGCGACACGTCGTACAGCAGGTTCTGCACCAGCAGATGCAGCGGCAGCATCGGCAGGAACGGAAGGAACGCGCTCGCCACCAGCACCGAGAACACATTGCCGAAGTTCGAGCTCGCCGTGAGCTTGATGTACTTGAGCATGTTCGCGAAAGTACGGCGCCCCTGCACCACGCCTTGCTCCAGCACCATCAGGCTCTTCTCCAGCAGGATGATGTCGGCCGACTCCTTGGCCACGTCCACCGCGCCGTCCACCGAGATGCCGATGTCCGCGGCGCGCAGCGCGGGCGCGTCGTTGATGCCGTCGCCCATGAAGCCGACCACATGCCCGTTGGCATGCAGCGCGTGCACGATGCGCTCCTTGTGCGCGGGCGTGAGCTTGGCGAACACCTGGTGCTGTTCCACGAAGATGCGCAGGTGGGCGTCGTCCAGCTCCTCGACCTCGCGGCCGAGCACCATGCGGCCGACCTCCAGCCCCACGTCGGCGCAGACCTTGCGCGTGACCAGTTCGTTGTCGCCCGTCAGCACCTTCACCGACACGCCATGCTCGGCCAGCGCGCGCAGCGCCGGTGCGGTCGATTCCTTCGGCGGATCGAGAAAGGCCACGTAGCCCAGCAGCGTGAGTCCCGATTCGTCGGCCACGCCATAGGCTGGCTTCTGCGCCCCGGCCGCCAGCGCACGGCTGGCCACGGCCACCACGCGCAGGCCCTGGGCATTGAGCTCCGACGCCACGCGATGGATGCGCGCCAACACCTCGGCATCGAGCGCCAGCACCTCGGCGCCGCGCTCGACCGAGGTGCACACCGACAGGATCTCCTCCAGCGCACCCTTGCAGATCAGCAGGTGCTCGCTGCCGCCATTGGCCACCACCACCGACATGCGGCGGCGCGAGAAGTCGAAGGGCACTTCGTCGATCTTGCGCCAGGCTGTCTGCAGGCGGGTCTCGAGCTGCATCTCGGCGTGGCTCAGCACGGCCTTGTCGAGCAGGTTCTTCAGCCCCGTCTGGTGAAAGCTGTTCAGGTAGGCCAGCTGCAGCACATGGTCCGACTCCTCGCCCCAGGCGTTGGTGTGGCGCTCGAGCACGATGCGGTCCTGCGTCAGCGTGCCGGTCTTGTCGGTGCACAGCACATCCATCGCGCCGAAGTTGTGAATCGCCTCGAGCCGCTTCACGATCACCTTCTGCCGCGACATCACCACCGCGCCCTTGGCCAGCGTGGCGGTCACGATCATCGGCAGCATCTCGGGCGTGAGACCGACCGCGATCGACAGCGCGAACAGCGCCGCCTCCCACCAGTCGCCCTTGGCCACGCCGTTGATCACCAGCACCAGCGGCGCCATCACCAGCATGAAGCGGATCAGCACCCAGCTCACGCGGTTGATGCCGGCCTGGAAGGCGCTGGTGCCGTGGTCGGTGGCCGTCACGCGCTGGGCGAGGGCGCCGAAGAAGGTGCGGTCGCCGGTGTGCACGATCAGCGCGGTGGCTGTGCCGCTGATCACGTTGGTGCCCATGAAGAGCAGGTTCTCGCGCTCGAGCACGCCCGCCGCGTGGTCGCCGCGGTCGACGACGAATTTCTCCACCGGCATGGCCTCGCCCGTCAGCGCGGACTGGCTGATAAACAGGTCCTTGGCGGTGAGCAGGCGGCAGTCGGCCGGAATCATGTCGCCGGCCGACAGCGCGATGACTTCGCCCGGCACCAGGTCGCGCATCGGCACCTCGACGCGCACCGTGCCGGCGTGCGTGGCGTCGAAGCCCTCGGTGGCGGCCACGCCCGCCTTGTAGCCCGGTGCGGGGCGCAGCACGGTCGAGGTGTTGCTCACCATCGCCTTGAGCCGGTCGGCCGCCTTGTTGGAGCGCGACTCCTGCAGGAAGCGCAGCACGGTCGACAGCACCACCATGCTGCCGATCACGAGCGTTGCCTTCATGTCCTCGGTGACGTACGAGACCAGCGCCAGCACCGTCAGCAGAAGGTTGAACGGGTTGCGATAGCACTGCCACAGGTGCTGCCACCAGGGCAGCGGCTGCTCGTGGCGCACCTCGTTGCTGCCGAGGCGCTTGCGCAGCACTTGCGCGTGGCCTTCGCTGAGGCCCCGAGGCGAGCTGTCGAGCCTGGCGAGCATGTCGCCCGCATCGGTGCGCGAAGCGGCGCTAAGCGCCCTGGCGATGTCCGGCGGCATGCTGGCGGAGCCGGTGCCGACGGGCTTCGAGCCCAGCAGCGTCTGCCAGCGCTCGAAGTGATGCAGCATGTGGCGGCTGCGCAGGAAGCTTTCGAAGAAAGACTTCAGGACGTTTTTCATGGGGTTCTCCTTCGGGGCGGCCGCCGCCCGCCCCGGGGAGAACCACCGGCCTCAACGAGCCAGGGGCAACCCTTTGCGAAGCGCGGCGGCGGGCCGCGTTGTTATTGCTGCAATCGATCGAAGCGAAGGGGGCGCGCTACGGCGCCAACGAGAGGCTGGGTCCATGGAGTGCTCCTGTGTTGCTGGCAGGTCGAGGAAGGACGGGCGCGTGGAGCGGCTCAGCGGCGGCGCGTGCAGGTCGGCTGGAGCACGAGAAAGCTGCGGATGCGGCGCGTGGTCCACAACGCGGCGGCCTGGTCCAGCGCCGCATCGACGGCCGGCGCTGCGGCAGCATCGACGGTGCGCGCAGGCTCCTGCGCAGACGAGCGAACGCGCTGTTCGTGCGGCTGACGACGAAGATGAAAGTGACGCATGACAAGGCTCCTTCGCGTTGAAGGGCCTCGCGCACGGACGCACGCAAGCTGACTGAAAAAGTCAGTAACGAGAACGACGGGAATCGGGAGGAGGGAGCCGCTTGCCGCAAGGCAAGAGAGTCACGCTGTGTGCACACCGGCACGCAGCGCGGGGGGAGCCTGCGCTAGAGAGCCGGGTGTGTCACGCCTGCCGAGGCACGCGTCTTGTCACTGATCCAACTGGCACTGTCCACGCACGGGGCTCCGAAATGAAGATTCCGGATTGTTGCACTGCGGCATGCGGCGAGTCAACCCTTGGGACGGCGTTCCATGATGCGGTGCAAGGTCTTCTCGCGACGCGACCTATTCGCAGAGCGCGCGAATCGATGGCGGAATCTGCACCGCGCGGATGCCGCCGCCCTCGCGCTTCGCAGCGAAGATCCGCACCTCTTCGCATTCGAGGATCAGGTCGTCCCCGCGCGTCGCCCGGTACGTCTGCACGAAGCTCTTCTCGCGCCACTCGGTGATGCGCACCGCAATGTGCAGCGTGTCGCCGTAGGTCGCCGCCTTCACGAAGCGCGTGTGCGTGTCGACCAGCGGCGTGCCGATCACGCCGAGCGTGCCCGTCGCTTCTTCCCAGCGCGGCACGCCGCATTCGGCAAAGAAATGCCGCGAGGCCGCATCGATCCAGCGGAAGAAGTTGGGAAACCAGACGATGCCGGCCGGGTCGCAGTCGCCGAATTCGATGCGCACGGTGTAGACGATTTCTTTGTCGCTGTTGCTCATCAGCCCATTCTCGTCGGCAGCCACAGGGCAATGATGGGAAAGGCGATCAGGATCACCAGCCGCACGATGTCGGTCACGATGAACGGCAGCACGCCCTTGAAGATGGTGGTGAAGCTCACGTCCTTCACCACGCTCTTGATGACGAACACGTTCATGCCCACCGGCGGATGGATCAGCCCCAGCTCCACCGTCATCACGATGATCACGCCGAACCAGATCGGGTCGAAGCCCAGGTGCACGATCACCGGATAGATGATGGGCACGGTCAGGATGATCATGGCCATCGCGTCCATCAGGCAGCCGAGCACCAGGTACATCAGCATGATGAGCGCCAGCACGCCGTAGCGGCCGATGCCCAGGCCGGTGAGGAACTCGGTGAGCTTCTGCGGGCTTTGCGTGATGGTGAGGAAGTAGCCGAACAGCAGCGCGCCGATCAGCACGGTAAACACCGCCGCCGCCGTGCGCGTGGCCGAGAGCAGGGCCTCGCGGATCTTCGGGCCGTCGAGCTTGCGCCGCACCAGCCCGAGGATGAATGCGCCGCTCGCGCCCACGCCGCCCGCTTCGGTCGGCGTGAAGAAGCCGCCATACAGGCCACCGATCACGAACACGAACAGCACCAGCGGCGCCCACACGTTCTTCAGGTCCTTGAAGCGCTCCGACCACGGCTTGACCTCGCCGCCAGGGAGCCAGTCGGGCCGCAGCTTGACGATGATGGCAATGGTCATCACGTACATCGCCATCGCGAGAACGCCGGGCACGATGCCCGCCATGAAGAGCTTGCCGATGTCCTGCTGCGTGAGGATGGCGTACACCGCCAGCACCGTCGATGGCGGCAATATCGCGCCCAGTGTGCCGCCCGCGGCAATCACGCCGGTGGAGAACGACTGCGGGTAGTTGAAGCGCCGCATCTCCGGGTACGCCACCGCCGAGAAGGTCGCGGCCGTGGCCACCGACGATCCGCAGATCGCCGCGAAGCCGCCGCACGCCACCACGGTGGCCACGCCGAGCCCGCCGCGCAGGTGGCCGATCATCGAGTTGGCGGCCTTGAAGAGCTCGCGGCTCACGCCCGAGACCGACACCAGCGCGCCCATCAGCATGAACATCGGGATCACGCCGAAGGTGTAGTCGGTCACGGTGCGCATGGAGGTCTGGCCGACCAGCTTCAGCGCGGGGCCGGGGCCGACGAGGTAGCTGTAGCCGGTGACGCCCACCAGCCCCATCGCCATGCCGACCGGCACGCGCAACAGCATCAGGACAAAGAGGGCGACGAAGCCCAGGACTGCAACTGCATCGGGACTCATTCGTCGGCCTTCTGTTCAGCGTGGACTTCTTCGAGCTGCTCCGGATGGAAGATCAGCCGGTAGGTGCGGATGGCGATCAGCAGCACCGCGCACACGTCGCCCGTCCAGGCCACGGCGTAGAAGGGCCAGGTCGGGATGTTGAGGTCGTAGGTCTGCACGTTGTCGACGTAGGTGCCGCGCACCTTGTCGAACAGCATGATGGTCTGCACCGCTACCACGAACAGCAGAACCAGCGTGGCGAACACGTCGATCACGCGCTTCATGCGCGGGCTCGCCGCCGTCCACACCAGGTCGACGGTGATGTGGCCGCCCCGGTAGCTGGTGGCCGCGATGCCCCAGAAGATCAGGATGCCCAGCAGCATGCGGCCGAAGTCGTACGCATCGGGAATCGAGGTGTCGAAGAACTTGCGCAGCACCACGGCCACGAAGATGTTGAGCGCGACGATCCCAACGAAGATGGCGGCGAGCCATTCGATCGTGTTGATCGCGCGGTCCATGTAGCGGACGGACCGGGCAGCCATCGTTCAGAGCGCCGACTTGTTCTTGGCGAGGCTGGCTTTCAGCGCATCCATCACCGCCTTCGGGTCTTCGCCCACTTTCTTCACGCTCTCGGCCCATTGCGCTTCCGACGGCGCCGCCGCCTTGCGCCATGCATCGAGCTGCTCCGGCGTGAGCTTGTAGATCTCGTGGCCCGGCAGCGCGGCCATCTTGGCGTGCCCCGCGAACTCGAAGTCCGCCCACGGACCGGCCACCTTCTGTGCCCATTCGCTGGTGCAATGGCCGTCGATCACCTTCTTCTGTGCGGTGGACATGGCGTCGTACTTGCCCTTGTTCATCACCCACACGAAGGGCGTGACGTAGAGCGGCACGTCCATGTGGTACTTCACCACCTTGTCGATGCCGAACAGGCCGATGGAGCCCCACGGGAAGGTGATGGCGTCGGCCACGCCGCGCTCCAGCATGTCGCGCGACTCGGGCGCGGAGGCCTGCACGTTGGTGCCGCCCAGCGAGGTGATGAGCTGGCCCACGGTGCTGGTGGCCGGGCGCACCTTCATGCCCTTGATGTCGGTGGGCATGGTGATCTTCTTGCGCGAATGGAAGGTGCCGGGGTCGTGCACGAACGCGAAGCAGTACTTGACGTCCTTCATCTCCTTGGCCGCGTAGTTGCGGTACCAGGCGTCGATGGAGGCCGAGCCCTCCTTGCCGTTGGCGAACAGGAAGGGCAGCGACGCACCCGCCATCACCGGGAAGCGGCCGGGCTGGTAGCCGGGGTTCACGTACGAGAAGTCGGCGATGCCGTCGCGCGCCATGTCGTAGTGGTCGAAGGCCTTGCCGAGCTGTTCCGACGGAAACAGGATCGCGGTGATGGTGCCGCCCGATTCCTTCTTGATGTCGTCGGCCCAGGCCTGCAGCGCGGGGTTGAGCGGGTGTTGCGCGGGCACCCAGCTCGACAGCTTGAGCTGCACCGGCTTGTCTTGCGCCTGCACGGCGGGCGTGCCCGCGACGAGCGCGGCGCAGGCTGCGAGCAGGGCGAGCGGGCGGATGCCGGCGATGCGTTGCGGGCGCGTGCCGCGGCGGCGGGGATGGCGATTGGTTTTCATGGTCTCCTTCGTTATGGGTGGCGTGAATCGTCGAACTGAGGTGAGCCTAGGCAGGCGCGTGTGCGGGGTAAATGGAGGGTTTCCCGCGCGTGCCTTCCAGCGGCCGTTGCGCGAAGCCGTTCTGTGCGTCGGGCGAACGCGGTGCGGGCTGGTCGACGTGGCGCGGCCCGAGCTCGCACGCATGCGCCGCGCCGAGCAGCGTCATCGTGCGTTCGGTCTCCTGCGCCAGCAACTGCAGCACCGACAGCGCGCCCTGCTCGCCGTCGCAGGCCAGTCCATAGAGCGGCGCGCGGCCAAGGAGGACCGCGCGAGCGCCCAGTGCGAGCGCCTTCACGACGTCGCTGCCGCGCCGGATGCCTCCATCCATGAGCACGGGAATGCGGCCGCCGACCGCATCGGCAATGGCGGGCAGCGCTGCGATGCTGGCCGGTGCCGCGTCGAGCTGGCGTCCGCCGTGGTTCGAGACCACGATGCCGTCCGCGCCGTGCCGCACGGCACGCCGGGCGTCTTCCGCGCCCAGCAGGCCCTTGACGAGCAGTGGGCCGTCCCAGAGCCGGCGCAGCCACGCCAGGCTTTCCCAGGTCAGCGTGCGGTCCATGGTGCGCGAGAGCAGCGCGGCCTGGGCTTGCGGGGAGATGGGGGTGCCGTCGTCGTCGGGCAGCAGGTTGGCGAACCGCGGCATGCCACTGCGCGCGAGCCGCAGCAGCCATGCGGGGCGCCGCGCCATGTCGAGCAGCGTACCGGGCGTGAGCCGCATCGGCACGCGGAAGCCGTGGCGCAGGTCGCGTTCGCGCAGGCCGCCGACGGGCACGTCCACCGTGAGCACCAATGCCTCGAAGCCGGCCGCGCGCGCACGGTGCACGATGCGCTCGGCGATGGCCCGCTCGCCCATCACGTAGAGCTGCATCCACAGCGTGGCATCGGGGGCGGCGGTGCGCACGTCCTCGATGCGGGTGTTCGATGCGGTCGAGAGGATGAAGGGCACGCGCGCGGCCTGCGCGGCGCGGGCCAGCAACGCATCGGCATGCGGGCGCACGATGCCGGCCAGCCCGATAGGCGCGACCGCGAACGGCGCGCGCCAGCGGCTGCCGAAGAGTTCGATGCCGATGTCCAGCATGCTCGTGTCGCGCAGACACTCCGGGATCAGCGGCAATGCTTCCAGCGCATCGCGGTTGCGCCGGAGGCAGCGTTCGTCTTCCGCGCCGCCGTCGACATAGTCGAACACCAGGCGCGGCAGCACGTGCCGGGCGCGGCGCCGGTAGTCCTCGACATTGAGCAGCAGTGCCATCGCGGGGGCCTTCCTTTCTGTCTCAGGCGCTGCCGGCGGGCTTGCGCTTCATCCAGCGGATGGGCTGCGCCTTGACGGGGCGGGCGGGCGCGCCGTGTTCCACCAGCGCCGCATCGAGTGCCTTGCCTGCGTCGTCGGCCAGTGCGGCCGTGCGCGCGGCGGCGACGGCCCGCGCGCGCTCGGCCGGCGCAATGCCGGGCTGCGCGGCGAGGTGGTCCGTCATGTGCAGCAGGTTCTCCTTGCCGCGTTCGTTGGTGCTGCCGTAACCCTTGATGAGCCGCCCGCACAGCGCCAGCTCGTGGCCCAGGGCCCACGCTTCGCGCGTGCCCGCCTCCACGGCGGCGAGCCAGCGTTCGATCAACGCCTGCTCCTCGGCAAAGCGGCTGCCGCGGCGGCGCAGCCAGCGCAGCGAAGCCAGCAGCCGCAGCGAGGCCATGCCGAACACCGAATGGCTGCCCACCTTCAGCGGCAGCGCCCACGGCGCGAGGCCGCGCGCCTGCCGGCCCCGGTCCCAGGCCGTCACGCGGCGTGACAGCGCAGGAGGCAGCAGCGCCGCGAACTCTGCGGCGCCGGGCTTGAAGTGGTCGTAGACCTTCACGATGTCGTCGTCGGCGGCCCGCACCTCTTGCCGCACCCGCTGTGCGCGGCTCGCGCGGCCCTTGAGCGCGGCAACGCGCACGATGTCGTCGAAGGCCATCCACAGCGCGAGCCAGCGCGCCATCTCCCGGGTGATGGCGAAACCCTGCGTACCGGCCGGATCGGCTGCGCGCTCGGCGTCGAGCACGCGGGCCAGCCGCTCGGCATAGAGCGCGGCGTAGGCGGCGTCCTGGTAGTCGAGCACGCGGGCATGGCCGAGCGTGAGCATGTCGTGCACGGCGGGCGGGAAGCGCCGTGCGAGGTCGGCGGGCAGGGCGCCGGCCGGCGGAGGCGCGTCGTGGGTGTCGCCGGCGAGCACGCTGCTGACGAACGCAGCCTGCACGCGCGGCGCACTCACCGCGTCGAAAGCCGCCGCAAAGCCGCGCAGGCTGGCGGCCGCCATCTTGCCGAGCTTGCCGGGTGCGCTGGTATCGCCGCCACGCACCACGTGTTCATAGGCCCCACGCGGGAACGGGAACAACCCGCTGCCCGCGATGGCGCCGAGCATCACCGCGCTGACCACCGTGCCGCTGTCGCGCGCGATGGCATTCATGTCGAACACGTGGTGCTCGCGGCTGAAGGCCTTCACCACGTCGACGAGGCGCTGCGCATCGGCGCGGCCGTCGCCGGGCTCCATGCGTTCGGCCGTCGTGAGGATGCGCGCCGACGAACTGATGACCAGCGTGCGCAGCGGCGCGCTCATGCCGTTGCCGATCTGGCGCGCGGTCTCGAGCAGCTCGGACGACACGATCGCGTCGAGCGTGCCCGGCACCGGGCTCAGGCTGAACACCGGGCGCCTGCCGCCAAGCTGCGCGAGCGGCACGGGAAACACCTCGATGTAGTAGGTGGTGGCGCCCGTGCGCTGCGCCACGTCGGGAATCGACGTGCTCTGCGCGGCGTAGCCGGCGTGGCGCGCGATGTCGACCAGCCATTCGGTGAGCACGCCGCCGCCTTCGCCGCCGAGGGCGCAGACGAGCAGGGTGATGGGGCGGTTGTTCTCCATGCCTTCGCTCCTCATGCCGGTTGAAGTGCACGCACGACCGCGCCGCGCAACCCGTGCAGCAGGCGTTCATGCCACTTCGGGTTCTGCACCACCTCGGCCCGGTAGAAGCTCGGGCACAACGTGGCCGCGTGCGCATTGGCGCCGCACAGCCCGCAGCCCACGCAGCCGTCGATCACGGTGGCCACGGGGTCGACCTTGAGCGGATCGGGGTTGTCCTTGAGCGTGAGCGTCGGGCAGCCCGACAGGCGGATGCAGGCGTGGTCGCCGTTGCACACGTCCTCGTCGACGCCGTACTTCACGCGCACCACGCGCTCGCCGCGTTGAAGCAGGCCGGCGAGCCACGGCTTGATGCGGCGCTGGCGCTCGAGCTGGCATTCACCCTCGGCGATCACCACCTTCAGGCCGTTGAAGTCGCTGGTGAGCGCTTCGGTGAGCGTCTTGCGCATGCGCTCCACGTCGTAGGTGGTGACGGTGCGCATCCATTTCACGCCCAGGCCCTTGAGCGTGTCCTCGATGGTCTGGTTCTTGTCGACCAGGCTCTGCTGCTTGTCGACGGCGCGCTCCTTGATCTCGTCGTCGGGCGTGGAGATGATGTCCTGCGTACCGGTGGCCGAGGTGTAGCCGTTCTTGAAGATCAGCAGCACCGCGTCGTCGCCGTTGAACAGCGCGCTCTGCACGCCGGTGAGCAGGCCGTTGTGCCAGAAGCCGCCGTCGCCCATGATCGAGAGCGTGCGGCGGTTCATCATCGGCGCCACGCCCGCGCGGCTCGCGAGGCTCATGCCGTAGCCGAGGATCGAGTGGCCCATCGAGAAGGGCTCGAAAGTGCCGAAGGCATGGCAGCCGATGTCGGCTGCAATGTGCACCGGGCCGGTCTCCTGCTGCGCGAGCTTGAGCGCCGAGAACACGGGCCGCTCGGGGCAGCCGATGCAGAAGCTCGGTGGCCGGTTGGGCAGCGGTGTGGCCAGCTGCCGCGCCACCGCTTCGCGGCGTTCGCGATTGCCTGCCAGCCAGGCCTGCGCGGAAGACAGGGCCTCGCTCGCCGCGATGTACTGCGCGGCGAATTTGCCGATACCGCCCGACAGCACTTCGACGCCGTACTCGCCCGCCGAAGGCAGCATGTCCTTGCCGTGCAGCGGCGTCTGGATGTCGCGCCGGCGCAGCAGCGTGGCGATGTCCTGCTCGATGTATTCGGGCTGGCCTTCCTCCACCACCAGCACCGCGCGCTTGCCCACGCAGAAGTCGGCAACCTGCTCCGGCACCAGCGGATAGGTCACGTTGAGCACGAGGATCGGGATGTCCGTCTCGCCGAAGGCGTCGGCCAGCCCCTGTTGCTGCAGGCTGCGGATCAGCGCGTTGTAAAGCCCGCCCTGCACCACGATGCCGAGGTCCGCGTGGCGCCCGCCGGGCATCAGCTCGTTGAGGCCGTGCTCGACGATGTAGCGGCGCGCCGCCGGCATGCGTTCGTCGCCCTTGAGCTTCTCGTGGCGGAAGGTGACGGGCGGGTGTGCGAGCCGCATGTAGTCGAAGCCCGCGGGCTCGGTCATCAGCGCGCGGGTCGAGACGGCGGGCGCGATGTTGTCCTTGCACTCGAAGCTGCCGCGCACGTGGCAGGTGCGGATGCGCAGCTCCATCAGGCAGGGCATGTTCGAGCTTTCGGACAGGCGGAAGCCTTCCTCCACCATGCGCACCATCACGCCGAGGTCGGGCCGCGGATCGAGCAGGCACATGCTCGACTTGAGCGCATAGGCATGCGTGCGTTCCTGGATCACGCTGGCGCCTTCGCCGTAGTCCTCGCCCACCACGACCAGTACGCCGCCCGTGACGCCCGGCGAAGAGAGGTTGGAGAGCGCATCGGCCGCCACGTTGGTGCCGACTATCGATTTCCAGGTGACCGCGCCGCGCAGCGGGTAGTGGATGGAGGCGCCGAGCATGGCCGCGGCCGAGGCCTCGTTCGAGCAGGCTTCCACGTGCACGCCCAGCTCGTCCATGTAGGCCTTGCCCTGGACCATGACGTCGAGCAGGTGCGACACCGGCGCCCCCTGGTAACCGCCGACGTAGGCCACGCCCGACTGCAGCAGGCCCTTGGTGATCGCGAGGATGCCCTCGCCGTGGAAGGTGTCGCCTGCGCCGAGGCGCAGCATCTCCACTTCCTTGCTGAATGAAACTTCCATCGTGTCTCGCCGTGTTCTGGTCTTGAGGGGGGAACGCGGCAGTGTGGTGGGTGCGGCGCCATACTTCAATAAAATAATCCAGCTATCCAATATGAACTCGGTGCATATCGACGAGGTGGACCTCAACCTGCTGCGGCTCTTCGATGCGGTCTACCGGACCCGCAACGTGAGCCGCGCGGCAGAGGCCCTGGGCCTGACGCAGCCGGCCGCCAGCCACGGCCTGACCCGGCTGCGCCTGCTGCTGGGCGATGCGCTCTTTACGCGCACCCCCGGCGGTGTGGCGCCGACGCCGCGCGCCGAGCGGCTGGCGGTGTCGGTGCAGTCGGCGCTGGCCACGCTGCAGCAGGCGCTGAGCGAGCCCGAGCGCTTCGATCCGGCGGCCTCGCGCAAGCTGTTCCGCATCCACATGAGCGACATCGGCGAGGGGCGCTTCCTGCCGCCGTTGATGGCGCGGCTGCGCGAGCTGGCACCGGGCCTGCGGGTCGAGACCAAGCCGCTGGCGGCGGGCGAGATCACCACCGCGCTGGACAGCGGCAAGGTCGACTTTGCTTTCGGTTTTTTGCCCCACGTGAAGGACACGCAGCGCGCCCAGCTGCTGAAGGACCGCTACATCGTGCTGCTGCGCAAGGACCATCCCTTCCTGAAGCGCCGGCGCAGCGGCCAGGCATTGCTCGATGCGCTGCAGGAGCTCGACTACGTGGCCGTGCGCACGCACGCCGACACCCTGCGCATCCTGCAGCTGCTGAACCTCGAGGACCGGGTCCGGCTGACGACCGAGCACTTCATGGTGCTGCCGGCCATCGTGCGCGCGACCGACCTGGCGGTGGTGATGCCGCGCAACATCGCGCGCGGCTTTGCCGGGGAGGGCGGCCATGCCATCGTCGAGCCGCCGTTTCCGCTGCGCGACTTCACGGTGTCGCTGCACTGGAGCAAGCGCTTCGAGGCCGACCCGGGCAACCGCTGGCTGCGGCAGGTCATTACGGCGCTGTTCTCGGAGAAGGCGTCATGAGAAGCCATGAGCCCGCGCGCGATTCATGTACTGGTCAGGCTCGGCATGCCACCATCGGGCGAACATGAAGAAACGCATTCCCTCCTTCCTGCGCCACGTCGGCCCGGGCGTCGTCACCGGCGCGGCCGACGACGATCCGTCCGGCATCGCGACCTACACCCAGGCCGGCGCGCAGTTCGGCACCGGGCTGCTGTGGACGGTGTTCCTGTCGCTGCCGTTCATGGTGGCGATCCAGCTGGTGTCGGCGCGCATCGGGCGCGTGACCGGCAAGGGCGTGGCGGCCAACCTGCGCGAGCACATGCCGCGCAGCTTCCTGGTCGTGCTGGTCTTCCTGCTGGTGGTGGCGAACACCATCAACATCGCGGCCGACATTGCGGCGATGGGGGAGGCTCTGCAGCTGGTGGTGGGAGGCGGGGCGCATTTCCACGCGCTGGTCTTCGGCGTGGTGACGGTGCTGCTGCAGGTGTTCGTGCCCTACCGCAAGCTGGCCCACATCCTCAAGTGGCTGACGCTCACTCTGTTCGCCTACGTTGCCGCGGTGTTCGCGGTGCAGGTGGAATGGGAGCGGGTGCTGCACGACCTCGTGGTGCCCAGGCTGCAATGGAGCGGCGACTACTGGATGATGATCGTGGCGCTCCTGGGCACCACGATCTCGCCCTACCTGTTCTTCTGGCAGGCGTCGCAGGAAGTCGAGGAGCTTCGGCTCAAGGGCGGGCGGCGCGGAACGGACGAGGAGGTGCGGCACGACCTGCGGCGCGTGCGCCTGGACACCTGGGTGGGCATGACCTTCTCCAACCTCATCGCCTTCTTCGTGATGGTGGTGGGCGCATCGGTGCTGTACACGGCCGGGGTGCACGACGTGACCTCCGCGGCGCAGGCGGCCGAGGCGCTGCGCCCGCTGGCCGGCGATTTCGCCTTCTGGCTGTTTGCCGGCGGCATCATCGCCACCGGCCTGCTGGCCGTGCCCGTGCTCGCGTCTTCCGCGGCTTATGCGGTGGCCGAGGCTTTCGGCTGGGGAGAAGGGCTGGAGCGGCACTGGCGCGAGGCCAAGGAGTTCTACGGAATCATCGCAGTGGCCACGCTGGTCGGCACGGCGCTCGACTTCACGCCCATCGACCCCATGAAGGCGCTTTATTGGAGCGCGGTCATCAACGGGGTGGTAGCGGTTCCGATCATGGCGGCCATGATGATCCTGGTGACGCGCGAGAAGGTGATGGGCGTGTTCACCTCCGGGCGCCGGACCCGGTGGCTCGGCTGGGGCGGCACCGCCCTGATGGGATTCGCGGCCCTGATGATGGGCTGGGACATGATGCGCTGAGACCGGACCCGTGCAAGCGATTCTTTCGGGGGCCGGCCCGGTGCTGGTCTTCATGGCCTGCGTCGCGCTCGCCACCTACGCGCAGAACCTCACGGGCTTTGCATTCAGCCTGATCCTGCTCGGGCTGGTGTCGGTGCTCCACGTCGCCAGCGTGAGCGACACCGCCAACGCCGCCACGGTGCTGAGCCTGATCAACGCATGGACGTACTTCCGCGCCCGGCCCGGCGTGGTGCCCTGGCAGCTCATGAAGCCGGCGCTCAATGGCAGCACGGTCGGCGTGATCGTCGGGCTCGTGCTGCTGAACTGGCTCAGCGGCGACGCGGTCGACTGGCTGCGCGGACTGCTGGGCGTGTCGATCCTGGGCTGCGCGGTGCTGCTGGTGCTGCAGGCCAGGCCGCGGCCGGCGGTGTCCGGCCGCGCGAGCTTCGCCGTCGTCGGCGGGTTGTCGGGCGTGCTGGGCGGGCTGTTCTCGAGCTCGGGGCCGCCCATCGTCTTCCACATGTACCGCCAGCCGCTGGACCGCGAGCTGGTGCGCCGCGCGCTGCTGCTGATGTTCGCGTTCAACTCGCTGGTGCGGCTCGTGATCGTGGTGCCGACGGGGCACTTCTCGTGGCGCGCGGCGCTGCTGGCCGGCTGCGCGATGCCGGTCGTCTACGGCGCGACGCGGCTGCACCACCGGCTGCCGAACAGGCTGCAGCCGCGCACGCTCAAATGGCTGGTCGGCGGCCTGCTCGCGGCGGCGGGTTCCACGCTGGTCGCCACGGCGTGGGTGGCCATCGCGCACAGCTGACCGCCGACGGGGCCTTCGCGTGGCCCGGGAATTGCAGCATGCGCGCAAGGGTTTCCCCGTACGTGGCATACCGACCCCCACATACGCGTTATGGGCGCCCCCGTATGCAGGACCCCGGACAAGCCGCTAACGTCCATGACTGACCCACGACGGGTCTCCCACGAGCCCAAAAGCATGAGCACCGACAGCAGCACCAGCAGCCAGATTCAACCGATCCGCTTCTTTCATCGCGGAAGGATCGTCGACGTCACCGGCGTCCACCCGACCCGCTCCGTGCTCGACTGGTTGCGCGAGGACGCCCGCTGCACCGGCACCAAGGAAGGCTGCAACGAGGGTGACTGCGGCGCCTGCACCGTCGTCATCGGCGAACTCGCCACCGATCCCGACGCCGAAGGCACCATCGACGGGCTGAACCTGCAGACCATGAACGCCTGCATCCAGTTTCTTCCCACGCTGCATGGCAAGGCGCTGTTCACGGTCGAGGACCTGAAAAGCCAATGCAAGACCGGGAAGACCGCTGAAAAGAAGCAGCATGCCGTGCACACACTGCACCCCGTCCAGCAGGCCCTGGTCGACTGCCACGGCTCCCAGTGCGGCTTCTGCACGCCCGGCTTCGTGATGTCGCTCTGGTCCGCCTACGAGCACCACCAGGCCGAAGGCACGCAGCCCACCCGCCAGCAGCTGGCCGACGAACTCTCGGGCAACCTGTGCCGCTGCACCGGCTACCGCCCGATCCTCGATGCCGGGCAGCGCATGTTCGACCTGCCGGCCGTGCGGCTCGACACGAAACCGGTGGTCGCGGCCCTCACCGCGCTGCATAACGACGGCCTCGACTATGCCGCGCCGCTCGGCGCGCGCATCGACCACTTCCATGCGCCGAAGACACTGGCCCAGCTCGCCGCGCTGCGCGAGCAAAAACCGCGTGCCCAGCTGCTGGCCGGCTCGACCGACGTCGGCCTCTGGGTCAACAAGCAGTTCCGCGACCTGGGCGACATCATCTACGTGGGCGACGTGGCCGAAATGAAGACCATCGAAGACCGCAAGGACGAGCTCTACATCGGCGCCGGCGCCTCGCTCGAATCCGCTTTTGCCGCGCTGGTCGAGCGCGTGCCGAGCCTCTCCGACGTATGGCTGCGCTTCGCCTCCCCGCCGATCCGCCATGCCGGCACCATGGGCGGCAACGTCGCCAACGGCTCGCCCATCGGCGATTCGCCGCCGGTGCTGATGTCGCTCGATGCGCAGATCGAGTTGCGCCGCGGCGATGCGGTGCGCCGCATGCCGCTGTCAGAGTTCTATCTCGACTACATGAAGAACCAGCTGCAACCGGGCGAGTTTGTCCAGGGGCTGGCCGTTCCGCACGCTGCGCTGCGCCGCCAGGTGCGCGCCTACAAGATCAGCAAGCGCTTCGACTGCGACATCTCGGCGCTGTGCGCGGGCTTCGCCATCGAACTCGAAGCCGGCAGCGACACGGTCAAGGCCGTGCGCCTGGCCTTCGGCGGCATGGCCGCCATCGTCAAGCGCGCTGCGAACGCAGAGGCGGCCTTGCTCGGCAAGCCATGGACGCAGGCCAGCGTTGCCACCGCCAAGCTCGCGCTGGCACAGGACTTCAAGCCGCTGTCGGACATGCGCGCCTCGGCCGACTACCGGCTGCAGGTGGCGCAGAACCTGATCCAGCGGCTCTGGCTCGAGACCCGCGCCGAAGACGCCCTGTCGCTGGAAGAAACCAGTGTCTGGAGCGTGATGCCCCATGCCACCAAGGCCGCCGCCGAAGGAGTCTGACCATGAACAAACCCATCGACGCCCGCCTGCTGCAGCCCGCCGAGGCCTTTGCCGATTACCTGGCCAACACCGCCGCGCGCATCGACGTCGGTGCCGAAGCGCTCGCGCACGATCTTGGCGCGCGTGTCGGCATCAGCCGGCCGCACGAGTCGGCCCACCTGCACGTGGCCGGCGAAGCGACCTACATCGACGACATTCCCGAACTCGCCGGCACGCTGCACTGCGCGCTGGGCCTGTCGCCGGCCGCTAACGGCCGGGTCACGGCGCTGTCGCTCGACGCGATCCGCGCGATGCCCGGCGTGGTCGCGGTGCTCACGGCCGACGACATTCCCGGCAGCAACGACTGCGGCTCGATCGTCCACGACGACCCGATCCTGCTGCCCGTGAACCACGGCGGCGAGATCCGCTACCTCGGACAACCCGTGTTCGCCGTGATCGCCGAGACGCGCGATGCCGCGCGCCGCGCCGCTGCGAAAGCCAAGGACGCGATGACCATCGAGGCGCAGCCGCCGGTGCTCACGCCGCAGGCAGCGCACGAACGCGGCCAGTACGTGGTGCCGCCGATGCACATCGTGCGCAGTGGAGGCAGCGCCAACGAGGGCGACGAGGCCGCTGTGCGCGCCGCCATCGCCAAGGCGCCGCACCGCCACAAGGCCACGCTCGACGTGGGCGGCCAGGAACAGTTCTACCTCGAAGGCCAGATCAGCTACGCCATTCCGAAGGAAGGCGGCGCGCTGCACATCCACTGCTCGACGCAGCACCCGAGCGAAATGCAGCACCTGGTGGCGCATGCGCTGCACCTGCAGTCGAACGAAGTGCATGTCGAATGCCGGCGCATGGGCGGCGGCTTCGGCGGCAAGGAGTCTCAGTCGGCGCTGTTCGCCTGCGTGGCGGCCATCGCTGCGCGGCAGCTGCAGCGCCCGGTCAAGCTGCGGCTCGACCGCGACGACGACTTCATGATCACCGGCCGGCGCCACTGCTTCTGGTACGAGTACGAGGTCGGCTACGACGACGAGGGCCGCATCCTCGGCGCCGAGATCACCATGGTCTCGCGCGCCGGCCACTCGGCCGACCTGTCGGGTCCGGTGATGACGCGCGCGCTGTGCCACTTCGACAACGCCTACTGGCTGCCCAACGTGGCCATGCACGGCTTCTCGGGCAAGACCAATACGCAGAGCAACACGGCGTTCCGCGGCTTCGGCGGCCCGCAGGGCGCCATCGCCATCGAGAACATCATGGACTCGGTGGCGCGCGAACTGAAGTGCGACCCGCTCGACGTGCGGCGCGTCAACTTCTACGGCAAGACCGACAACAACGTCACGCCGTACCGCCAGACCGTGACCGACAACATCGTCCATGAACTCGTGGCCGAGCTGGAAGCCAGCAGCGACTACCGCGCGCGGCGCGAAGACATCGCGGCCTTCAACAAGACGAGCGTGGTGCTCAAGCGCGGCCTCGCGCTGGCGCCGCTGAAGTTCGGCATCTCGTTCAACGTGAAGCACTTCAACCAGGCCGGCGCGCTGGTGCACGTGTACACCGACGGCTCGATCCTCGTGAACCACGGCGGCACCGAGATGGGGCAGGGCCTGAACACCAAGGTGGCGCAGGTGGTGGCGCACGAGCTGGGCGTGAGCTTCGAGCGCGTGCGCGTGACCGCCACCGACACCACCAAGGTGGCGAACACCTCGGCCACGGCAGCATCGACCGGCGCCGACCTGAACGGCAAGGCCGCGCAGGACGCGGCACGGCAGATCCGCGAGCGCCTAGCCGAATGCGCGGCCGAGCGCCATGGCGGCAAGGCCGGCGAGGTGCGCTTCGCGAACGACAAGGTCGAGGTCAATGGCCGCTCGCTGGCCTTCAGCACCGTGGTGGGCGAGGCGTACCTCGACCGCAAGCAGCTGTGGTCCGATGGCTTCTACGCTACGCCCGGCCTGAGCTGGGACAAGGACAGGATGCAGGGCCGCCCGTTCTACTACTACGCCTACGGCGCGGCCGTGAGCGAGGTGATCGTCGACACGCTCACCGGCGAGTGGAAGTTGTTGCGCGCCGACATCCTGCACGACGCGGGCAAGTCGCTGAACCCGGCGGTGGACATCGGCCAGGTCGAAGGCGCCTTCATCCAGGGCATGGGCTGGCTTACCACCGAGGAGCTGGTGTGGCATCCGCAAAGCGGCATGCTCACCACGCACGCGCCCAGCACCTACAAGATTCCGACGGCCAACGACTGCCCGCCGGTATTCAACGTGCGTCTGTTCGAAGGCCAGAACTTCGAGGACTCGATCCACCGCAGCAAGGCTGTGGGCGAGCCGCCGCTCTTGCTGCCGTTCTCGGTGTTCTTCGCGATCCGCGATGCGGTGTCTGCCGCGGGCGGCCACCGCATCGATCCGCCGCTGAAGGCGCCGGCCACGAGCGAGTCGATCCTTCGTGCCATTACCGCTGTCCAGTCCGCATAGTCACTCGTAGACTTTGGCGCATGTCCAAAGTCCTCCCAATGCCCTACCTCCTGATCCCCTTCGCGAAACACCGCGGAACCGGCTTCGCCGGGCCGCTGGTGTTGCCCCCGGCAGGGGGTTGGCGAAGCGACACGAAGTGCGCGAAGACTGGGGGGGCGCCACATGCGTGACCAAGCGCTTTTCGACAAGATCGATCTCCATCTGATCCGGGTGCTTCACACCGTGCTGACCGACCGCAGCGTCTCGCGCGCCGCCATTCGCCTGGGCATGTACCAGCCGGCCGTTTCGGCCGCGCTGAAGCGCCTGCGCGAGCTGTCGGGCGACCCGCTGCTGGTGCGCTCGGGCTCGGGCATGGTGCCGACCGATGCGGGGCTGCGCATGATCGAGCCCGCCGCCAGCATCCTGCGCGCGGCCGAGATGCTGTTCTCCGACGCGCGCGGCTTCGAGCCGCAGTCGGCCGCCACCACCTTCCGCATCGCGGCCAGCGACTACATGGACCCGCTGTTCCTGCCGATGCTGGTGGCGCATGTGAAGCGCGAGGCGCCGCTGTGCCAGATCGAGATCCATGCGCTCTCACCCGACTCGGACTACCACGGCCACCTCGCGCTCGGCCAGGTCGACCTCGTGATCGGCAACTGGCTCAAGCCGCCGGAAGACCTGCACATGGCGCGGCTGTTCGGCGACGAGGTGGTGTCTCTGGTCAACAAGGACCATCCGGCGGTGCGCCGCGGCTGGGACCTGGAGACCTGGCTCGCGGCCGAGCACATCGCGCCCACGCCCATGCACCCGGGTGGGCGCGGCATCATCGACCAGATGCTCGACGAGCTGGGGCGGCAGCGCAACATCACGGCGCGCTGCGCGCACTTCAGCCTCATTCCGGACATGGTGGCCTCGAGCCTGCTGGTGCTGACCACCGGGCGCCAGTACTGCGAGCGCTTCGCGTCGCGGCTGCCGCTGAAGATTCTCGATTGCCCCGTGGCGCTGCCGCGCCTCATGTACTACCAGCTCTGGCACGAACGCACCCATTCGTCGAGCTCGGCGCGCTGGCTGCGCGAATGCATCAAGGACGTGGCGGCGTCGCTGCGTCCAACGGTTTCCGCGATACCGGGCGCCGCGGCGCGCCTGCCCGCAGCGCCTGAAACCTTCGATCCCTGAGAGATCCCCGTTCGCGCCGGCGTCGTGAGCGGGGGCAACGATGAAGCAACCGCCACTACAACAGCTGGAGACAAGCGAAATGAGTACGTTCGAACAGGCGCCGCAGGGCGCCGATCCCCGCGCGCCGGGGCATGTCGAGTCCGCCCGTGCGCGTGCGGCCGTGAGCGGCGCAAGCGGCCCTGGCCTGCTTGAACGCGTGTTCAAGCTCAGCGCGCACAACACCACGGTGCGCACCGAAGTCATCGCGGGGCTCACCACCTTCCTGACGATGGCCTACATCATCTTCGTGAACCCCTCGATCCTGGGCGACGCGGGCATGCCGAAGGGCTCGGTCTTCGTGGCCACCTGCCTCATTGCGGCGCTGGGCACGCTGATCATGGGCCTGTACGCCAACTACCCGATCGCCATGGCGCCGGGCATGGGGCTGAACGCCTACTTCGCCTATGTGGTGGTGCTCGGCATGGGCTACACGTGGCAGGTCGCGCTGGGCGCGGTGTTCATCTCGGGTTGCCTGTTCCTGATCGTCACGGTCACGGGGCTGCGGGAGCTGTTCATACAGGGCATACCGCAGTCGCTGCGAACGGCGATCACGGTGGGCATCGGCATGTTCCTGGCGCTCATCGCATTGAAGAGCGCGGGCGTCGTCGCGGCTTCGCCCGCCACCTTCGTCACGCTGGGCGACCTGCACTCGGCGCCGGTGATCCTGGCTACGCTGGGCTTCCTCATCATCGTGGCGCTCGACAAGCTCAAGGTGCGCGGCGCGATCCTGATCGGCATCGTCACGGTGACGGTGCTGTCGTTCTTCTTCGGCGGCAACAAGTTCCACGGCGTGTTCGACGCGCCGCCGTCCATCGCGCCGACCTTCATGCAGCTCGACATCCTGGGCGCGCTCAAGGGCGGCATCCTGAACGTGGTGCTGGTGTTCTTCCTGGTCGAGATGTTCGACGCCACCGGCACGCTGATGGGCGTGGCCAAGCGCGCCGGCCTGCTGGTGCCGGGCAAGATGGAGCGTATGAACAAGGCGCTGCTGGCCGACAGCGGTGCGATCTTCGCGGGCTCGCTGCTCGGCACCTCGAGCACCACGGCCTATGTGGAGAGCGCGGCCGGCGTGCAAGCGGGCGGACGCACCGGCCTCACGGCCGTTGTGGTGGCGCTGCTGTTCCTGGCCTGCCTGATGATCTCGCCGCTCGCGGGATCGGTGCCGGCCTACGCCACCGCGCCGGCGCTGCTCTTCGTGGGCTGCCTGATGCTGCGCGACCTGGTCGAGCTCGACTGGGAAGACACGACCGAGGTGATCCCTGCCGCTGTCACCGCGCTCACGATGCCCTTCACCTATTCCATCGCCAACGGCCTGGCCTTCGGCTTCATCACATACGCCGTGCTGAAGCTCTGCACCGGCCGGGCACGGGAAGTGCATGCAATGGTCTGGGTCATCGCCGCCGTGTTCATGTTCAAGTTCGCCTATATCGGCGGACACTGACTTGAACTGAGCAAAGCGCCGTCGGGCGCCGATGGTCGCGGGGACGTTATTAAACTGATAGCTGTTTCCGCTTTGTTGCTGTTGACGAGACAAAAATCCACGAAACCCGGCATGACAACCCCAAGACTCCAACTGGCGAACATCACCAAGCGATATCCCGCGGTGGTCGCCAACAGCGACATTTCCCTGGCCGTGCAGCCCGGCGAGATCCACGCCGTGCTCGGCGAGAACGGTGCCGGCAAATCGACCCTGATGAAGATCATCTACGGCTCGGTCAAGCCCGACGAAGGCACCGTCATGTTCGACGGCCATGCCGTGAACCTGCGCAACCCGCAGCAGGCGAGGGCGCTGGGCATCAGCATGGTGTTCCAGCACTTCAGCCTGTTCGATACGCTCACGGTGGCCGAGAACGTCTGGCTGGGACTCGACAAGTCGCTGCAACTGGCCGAGGTGGCGCGCAGCATCACGGCCAAGGCGAGCGAATACGGGCTCGACATCGACCCGGCGCGGCCGGTGCATACGCTGTCGGTGGGCGAGATGCAGCGGGTCGAAATCATCCGCGCGCTGCTCACCAACCCCAAGCTGCTGATCCTCGACGAGCCGACCTCGGTGCTGACGCCGCAGGCGGTCATCAAGCTGTTCGCCGTGCTGAAGAAGCTGTCGTCCGAGGGCTGCAGCATTCTCTACATCAGCCACAAGCTGCACGAGATCCAGGAGCTGTGCAGCGCCTGCACCGTGCTGCGCGGCGGCAAGGTCACGGGCGTATGCAATCCGCAGAACGAAAGCACGCAGTCGCTGTCGCGGCTGATGATCGGCAGCGAGCCGCCGCCGCTGCAGCACCGGCCGGTGCATGCGGGCGCGGTGGCGCTGCGCGTCGACGGGCTGTCGCTGGCGCGCGAAGACCAGTTCGGCATGGACCTCGAGGGAATTTCGTTCGAGGTCCGCGCGGGTGAAGTGGTCGGCATCGCCGGTGTCTCCGGCAATGGCCAGCGGGAGCTGCTCTATACGCTGTCGGGCGAGGACGTGCGCGCCGATGCGCCGATGGTCCGGGTGTTCGACCAGCCCGCCGGCCGGCTGCGCCCGCGCGCGCGCCGCGCGCTCGGCCTGCACTTCGTGCCCGAAGAGCGGCTGGGCCGCGGGGCGGTGCCCACGCTGGGGCTCGCGCACAACCTGCTGCTCACGCGCGGCGATGCGGTGGGCCGGGGCGGATGGATCCGCACCGGCGCGCTCGAGCGGCAGGCGAAAGCCATCATCGAGCGTTTCAAGGTCAAGGCCGGCGGCCCGCGCGCGGCGGCGCGGTCGCTGTCGGGTGGCAACCTGCAGAAATTCATCGTCGGGCGCGAGATCGACGCCAACCCGAAGCTCTTCATCGTCTCGCAGCCGACCTGGGGCGTGGACGTGGGCGCGGCCGCGCTGATCCATGCCGAGATCCTCGCGCTGCGCGATGCCGGCTGTGCGGTGCTGGTGATCAGCGAGGAGCTCGACGAGCTGTTCAACATCTGCGACCGGCTGCACGTGATCGCCAAGGGCCGGCTGTCGCCTTCCATCGACCGCGCGGCCGCGACGCTGCCGCAGATCGGCGAATGGATGAGCGGCCTGTGGAAGAAGGAGGCGGCCCATGTTTAAGCTCGAACCCCGTCCGGAGCTTTCGCGCTTCTGGAGCTATGCCTCGCCGATATTGGCGCTGGCGATCACCGTGCTGATCGGCGTGGCGCTGTTCGCGGCGCTCGGCAAGGACCCGGTCAAGGGCCTGCTGGTGTTCTTCTACGAACCCATCAAGAGCGGCTACGCCATCGGCGAGCTGATGGTCAAGGCCACGCCGCTGCTCATCATCGCGCTGGGGCTGGCCGTGTGCTTTCGCTCGAACGTGTGGAACATCGGCGCCGAAGGGCAGTTCGTGTTCGGCGCCATCGCGGCCGGTGGCGTGGCGCTGCTGGCTGACAAGACCACCGGCCAGTGGATCGTGGCCGCCATCCTGGTCGCGGGCGTCCTCGGCGGCATGGTGTGGGCGGGCATAGTCGCGTTCCTGCGCGACAAGTGCAACGCCAACGAGATCCTGGTGAGCCTGATGCTGGTCTACGTGGCGACGCTGCTGCTGGGCTACATGGTCTATGGGCCGTGGAAGGATCCGAACGGCTACAACTTCCCGCAGACCAAGACCTTCGAGGCGGTCACGCAGATTCCGCGCCTGTTCAAGGGCTCGCGCGTGAGCATCGGGCTGGTCATCGCGCTGGTGGGTGCCGGGGCGCTGTGGGTGTTCCTGTTCCGCACGCGCGCGGGCTTTGCGCAGCAGGTCGGCGGGCTGGCGCCGGCAGCCTCGCGCTACGCAGGCTTCTCGGCGCGGCGCGCGGTGTGGATCGCGCTGCTGACCTCAGGCGGCGCGGCCGGCCTCGCCGGTGCGCTCGAAGTGGCGGGGCCGCTCGGCCAGCTCACGCCCTATGTGCCGGCGGGCTACGGCTTCGCGGCGATCATCGTGGCCTTCGTCGGGCGGCTGCATCCGGTGGGCATGATCTTCTCGGCCCTCCTCATGAGCATGTTCTACATCGGCGGCGAACTGGCGCAGTCGCGGCTCGGCCTGCCGAAGTCGTTGACCGGTGTGTTCCAGGGGCTCTTGCTCTTCACGCTGCTGGCATGCGACACGCTCATTGCCTATCGCATTCGCCGCAAGGCGGCTGTCAAGGCTGCTGGCTTGACGACAAGTTCTCTGCAGGCGAGCACACCGCTCACTGCGCCTGTCGCGCGGCCGAGCGAAGGAGCGCTTTGAATGAAGGCCTTGGCTTCGATTCGAGTGCCGCGTGTGTCGTGGGGCGCTCACGCCGACGGGGTACCTTGCTCCGCGAATGTCCCCCGGCCTGCGGCCTCCTCCTTTATTTCGCTGCGCAAGGCACCCCGCCGGCGTGAGCGTTGGACAGAGCCGTCGTTGATCAGCCCGCACCACAGCCGCGCCCATCGTGCTCAGGGCACCGGGTGCTCCCCGCAGCGAAATAAAGGAGGAGCCGAAGGCGGGGGACATTCGCGGAGGGGAGTACCCGGTGCCCTGAGCACACGCCCCGAACAACAGCCCTCGAACACAAGCAACCCGCGCCGGAGCAACTGACATGGACAGCTACGCACTCCTCCTGGGCTCCACCCTGAGCGCCGGAACGGTCCTCGCCATCGCGGCGCTGGGCCTGTTGATCAACGAGAAGGCCGGCATCGTCAACCTCGGCGCCGAGGGCCTGATGCTCTGCGCCGCCATCGCCGGCTTCGCGACGGTGGTCACCACGCACAACCCCTGGCTCGGCTTCCTCGCCGGCATGGCGGCCGGCGCGCTGCTCTCGGCCTTCTTCGGCGTGCTGGTGATCTGGCTCAACACCAACCAGTACGCGACCGGCCTCGCGCTCAGCCTGTTCGGCGTCGGCTTCTCGGCCTTTGCCGGCATCAACTTCGTGCAGGCCAAGCTGCCCGCGAGCGTGAGCTACGCCATCCCCGTGCTGGGCGACATCCCGCTCGTCGGCCCGGCGCTGTTCCGCCATCACCCGATGGTGTATTTCGCGGTGGTGCTGACCGTCGCGCTGATCTGGTTTCTCTACCGCACGCGTGCCGGCCTGGTGCTGCGCTCGGTCGGCGAGTCGCCCGAGTCGGCGCATGCGCTGGGCTATCCGGTGCGGCGCATCCGCTTCATGGCGGTGATTGCGGGCGGCGCGCTGTGCGGACTCGCGGGCGCCTACCTCTCGACGGTGTACACGCCGCTGTGGGTCGAGGGCATGGTGGCAGGGCGCGGCTGGATCGCGCTGGCGCTCACCACCTTCGCCACCTGGCGGCCGGTGCGCGTGCTGCTGGGCGCGTACCTGTTCGGCGGCGTGTCGATGCTGGGCTTTCACCTGCAGAGCAGCGGCGTCGACGTGCCGGCGCAGTTCCTCAGCATGCTGCAGTACATCGCGCCCATCGTGGTGCTTGCGCTGATCTCGCGCAACCCGGCGTTCATTCGCGCCAACATGCCGGCCTCCATCGGGAAACCGTTCTACCCCGGCTCATAATCGTGTTTCGTTTTTCCGCCAACCTGTCCTTTTGAGGATTTCCGACAATGAATGATCTGAACAAGCGCTCCCTGCTCAAGCTGGCCGCCCTCACGGCGGTCGCTTCGGCGGCCCTGATCGGCTGCGGCAAGAAAGAAGAAGCGGCAGCACCGGCCCCAGCGCCCCCGCCGGCCCCGGCACCCGCCGCTGCCGCACCGGCTCCGGCAGCGCCGCTGAACATCGCATTCGCCTATGTCGGACCCGTGGGCGACGGCGGCTGGACCTTCGCGCACGACAACGCGCGCAAGGCGCTCGAAAAGGAATTCGGCGACAAGATCAAGACCACCTTCGTCGAAAGCGTGCCCGAGGGCGCCGACGCCGAGCGCGTGTTCCGCGACATGGTCGGCCAGGGCAACAAGCTGATCTTCGGCACCACCTTCGGCTACATGGAGCCGATGCTCAAGGTCGCCGCCGACAGCAAGGACGTGAAGTTCGAGCACGCCACCGGCTACAAGACCTCCGACAACATGCGCACCTACGACAGCCGCACGTACGAAGGCGCGTACATGGCAGGCGTCATTGCCGGCGCCATGACCAAGAGCAACACGCTGGGCGTGGTCGGCTCGGTGCCGATCCCCGAAGTGCTGCGCAACATCAACAGCTTCACGCTGGGCGCGCAGTCGGTCAACCCGAAGATCACGACCAAGGTCGTGTGGGTCAACGAGTGGTTCAGCCCGCCCAAGGAAACCGAGGCCGCCACCGCCCTCATCAACGGCGGCGCCGACGTGCTGTTCCAGAACACCGACTCGCCTGCCGTGCTCAAGACCGCGCAGGAAAAGGGCAAGCGCGCCTTCGGCTGGGACTCCGACATGACCGCCTATGGTCCCAAGGCCCACCTGGCCTCGGCCACCATCAACTGGGCGCCGTACTACATCAAGGCCACCCAGGAAGCCCTGGACGGCAAGTGGACCACCGGCCAGAGCTGGTGGGGCGTGAAGGAAGGCGCCATCGACCTCGTGTCGATCGCCGATGACGTGCCGGCCGAAACCAAGGCCAAGGTCGAGGAAGTGAAGAAGGGCCTGAAGGACGGCAGCTTCGTGATCTGGAAGGGCCCGATCCTCGGCCAGGACGGCAAGGAAGTGGTCGCCAAGGACGCGGTGGCCGACGACAAGTTCCTCTCGGGCGTGAACTTCTACGTCAAGGGCGTCGAAGGCAAGGTGCCGGGCGGCGACAAGAAATAGGCTCGCCCCCAGGCTGCGCGCACTTCGTGTCGCTGCGCCTTCCCCCTACCGGGGGCAACACCTGCGGCCCGGCAAAGCCGGTTCCGCGGTGTTCGCGAAGGGGCCCGGGCTGCGCCGGGCGGCAGCATATACACCGAAAAGTTCTAACAACCCGCACTTGTTGCGGGTTTTCTTTTTTTGGAGTGTTGCCCGCCTGAAAAGTCTTTGTGTCCGCTACAGTAACAATTAGTGTCACTATTGCGTACCGTGGCAGCGCGGGACGCGGCCGAGGCAGGTCCCGGAGGACCATCAACGTTCCATCACGACGAGGCTGAAATGCAGGATGTCGCCACCAACCCCACGCACGCAGCGTTGCAACCGCAATTGCCGGAACCGCTGGAGATTCCGGGCTACGACCTGTTGGAGGAGCTGGGCGCAGGCGGCTACGGCACCGTCTATCGTGCGCTGCAGCAGCGCACGGGCACCGTGGTCGCGATCAAGGTCGTCAAGCTGCAGGTCGGCAGCCAGCGCGTTGCGCGTTTCCACCGCGAGACCAAGCTCTGTGCCGCGCTGCACCATCCGCACATCGTTCAGCTGCTCGACAAGGGCGAGCAGGGCGCCTGCGTCTATGGCGTCTTCGAGTACGTGCCGGGAGAAACGCTCACCAGCCTGATCCGGCGCAAGGGCGCTTTGACCGCCCCCGAAACCGCCCACCTCATGGCGGAAGTGCTGGATGCGCTGGACTGCGCGCATGCCGCGGGCATCGTGCATCGCGACCTGAAGCCAGACAACGTGATGGTCACGTTCACCGGCGCCGTCCCGCATGCGAAGGTGCTGGACTTCGGCATCAGCACCGTCATTCCCACGAACAGGGGCGCCGAATTCCTGACGCTCACGATGACGGAAGAGTCCCTGGGCACGCCGGCCTACAGCGCACCCGAGCAGCTGCGCGGCGAACCGCCCGGCGTCAAGTCCGATCTGTATGCCTGGGGCCTGATGTTCATCGAATGCCTGACCGGCGTGCCCGCCATCCGCGGCGCATCGGCGGCGGAGATTCTTCATCAGCAACTGAGCCCGCAGGAAGTGCCGCTGCCCTCGGAAATCGCCAGCCATCCGGTGGCCTCCGTGCTACGGCAGGCATTGAGGAAGAAGGCCGCCGACCGCTGCGATTCCGCGGCCACGCTGCTGGCCGAACTCGGGCGCCTGCGGCTGGACGACCTCGTGGGCGTGCTGCGCTCGGCCAAGCAGGCGCAGGACGAGGCGCTGGCCCATACCGTGGTGACGACGCGCGGCTTCTCCGAGAAGCGGCAGCTCACGGTGCTGTGCTGCAGCGTCTCGGTCTGGCCGGACGCCGACGCCGAGGGCGCCGACGATGCCTTGCCCTCGGACATCGAAAAACTGGAGCTGCTGCAGCGCAACGAGCTCACCCTGTTCGCGGAGACCGCCACGCGGCGCGGCGGATTGCTGGCGGGCACGCTGGGCGACCGGATGATCGTGCTGTTCGGCTATCCGCACGCCAGCGACACCGATGCGCGGCAGGCCGGCATGACGGCGCTGGAGTTGATTGCATTGAGCCGCCAGCGCTCGGCTGCCATCGAGCAGGCGCACGGCGTGCATCTGGGCATCCGCATGGGCATGCACACCGGCATGGCGGTGGTGGCCGCCGGAGAAATCCCGTCGGGCCATGCCGTCAACGTTGCGGTGCGGCTCGAGGGCGTTGCCGAAACCGGCACGCTGCTGGCGAGCGAAAGCAGCTACCGGCTGCTGGGGCGCCATGCGCGCTTCGACAAGGCCGGTAGCGTGGCCCTGCCGGGGCAGTCCGGCGGCATCCAGACCTATTGCCTCAGCAGCAAGCGGCAGGCGTCCATGCTGCACGAGTCGGCGGAACAGGCACTGCACGAGGCGTGCATTGGCCGCGAGCCCGAACTGCAGCAGCTGCGCGAGGCGTGGGCCCAGGCCCGGCAAGGCCAAGGCGGCGCGGTGTGGATTCGCGGCGAGCCCGGCATCGGCAAGTCGTGTCTCGCCGACATGTTGCGCGAGCAAGTGGCGCAGGAAGGCTGGCAGACCGTCAGTGCGCAGTGCCAGCCCGAAAGTCAGAACAACGCGCTGACGCCGTTCCTGGCACTGCTGCGCCAGCGGCTCGACGCAGCGCCCGACGCCGCCACGCCAGACGCCCGGCGCGAGCGGCTGCGCGAGGCCCTGCATGCGGCCGGCTGCGACGGCGAGGTGGTGCTGCCGATCTTCTGCGCATGGCTTTCCCTGCCGCTGGGCGACAGCGCGCCCAGCCAGATGTCTCCCCCGATGCAGAAGGCGCTGTTGCTGCAGTCGATCGCGCAGTGGCTGCTGCACATGGCCGAGGCGGCGCCGCTGCTGCTCCTGCTCGAGGACGTGCATTGGGCCGACCCCACGAGCATCGAGTTTCTCGAGCAGCTGGTTGCGCAGCTGCCGCAGCGGCGCGTACTGCTGGTGCTGACCGCGCGGCCGGAATGGGAGAAGCCGCCGGAACTGCAGGCGGCGTGCATCGAGGTGCGCCGTCTGGAAGACGCGCAGGCGGCCGAGCTGGCCCGGCAGGCGCTGGCGCCGAGGGTCGCTGCGCCGCAGGTGATCGACAACGTGGTCGCGCGCACCGACGGCGTGCCGCTGTTCATCCAGGAAATGGCGCGCATGCTGCTCGACGCCTACCTGGTGGAGAAGGACGGCGTCTGGGTCTTCAAGGACACCGCGCAGCCGGCGGCCATTCCGGTCACGCTGCGCGACTCGCTGGTCAGCCGCTTCGACCGGCTGGGCCCCGTCAAGGGCCTGCTGCAGCTGGCCGCCACCATCGGGCGGCAGTTCGATGCCGAGCTGCTGTGCGCCTGTTCGGGCAAGCCTCCCGAAGCCATGGACAAGGACATGGCCGTGCTGCACGACGCGGGCCTCGTTGCGCCGGCCGGGCCGCCGGGCGCCTTCATCTTCCGCCACGCGCTGATCCGCGACACCGCCTACGAGTGCATGCTCGTCGCGCAGCGCCAGCAGCAACACCGCAACGTGGCGCAGACGCTGCTGGACAGCCAGCCGCAGCGCGTGGCGGACGAGCCGGGCAGCGTGGCCCAGCACTGGGCGGATGCGGGCGAGCACGCGCAGGCCATGGCGCTGGCGGTGCAGCAGCTGCGCATTACCCAGCACCGCTCGCTGAACGACGAAACCATTTCCTACGCCCAGCACATCGACGGCTGGATGGCGCGCCTCGATGGCGCCGCGCAGCGCGAGGCGCGCCTCGACGTGAACAGCTACGTCACGCAGGCGATGATGAACAAGTACGGCTGGGCGCATGCGCAGGTGGTGGACCGCATCGCCCTGTCGCAGGAACTGCTCGACGACAACGTGCCCCGCGAGAAGCAGGTGCAGCACCTGTGGACGCTGATCACCTTCCACCACGTCGCGAGCAACCGCGCCGAGGTGCAGCGGCTGAGCCAGCGGCTGCTCGACCATGCCGTGCAGCAGCAGGACCAGGGCGTGTTCGTAGCGGCACAGACCTATCTTGGGCTCGCGCACTATTCCGACGGCCAGTTCGAACTCGGCGAGCAGTCGCTGACCGACGCCATCGAGCGCTACAGCCCCGAAGCGCACGCGCACCATGCCGCCGACTTCGGCTTCGACACCCGCGTATGGGCCACCACGGGGCGCGCGCTGGTGCGCTGGTTCGCGGGCCACGACGCGGCCGCCCGCACCGACGCCGCGAACGCCGTCCGGTGGGCGCGGGAGATGTCGCACATTCCGTCGCTGAGCATGGCCCTGCTGTACCAGAGCCTGGGCCACCAGGCCCGCAACGACAAGGCGCGGGCGCTGGTCAGCACGGGCGAACTGCTCGGCATCACCGCGCGCTATGGCCTGCCGGCGTTCCAGGGGTATGCGGAAATCATCCGCTGCTGGGCCACCGGCGACGTCGACAGCATCGCGCAAGCCGACGCCTGGGTGCAGGCGCTGTGGGGCATGGGCTGCCGCTATTGCCAGACCTACTACCGCGCCTTCGCCGCCGACACGCTGGCCGCCAACCAGCGCTGGAGCGAAGCGCTCGAGCGCATCGACGAGTGCCTGCGCATGGCGGATGAGCTCAAGGAAGGGCTCTACAGATCCGAGCTCCATCTGCAGAAGGCCCGCTACCTGCAGGCCTCCGGCGGTGAGCGTGAGGCGGTGGCTGCGTGCTTCGCGCAGGCCGCCGACGTGGCGCGCGAGGGGGCCAAGCACAGGACCGAGTACGAGGCCCTGGCGGCGTTGCAGGCGCTGGCACCAGAAAGCCCCGACGTGGCCGCACGCCTGGAGGAACTGGCCGGCCTGCGGTCGGAGTTGTCTGCACGCATGCCCCTGCATGCATCTGTTTCTTGAACCAAGGATGAAGTGACCATGACCCCTCAACGCCAAAGCGCCGAACCGCTGCTCGAATTCCGCCTTGCCTATCTCCGAGGCGTTGCCCGATCGTGGCAGGACGATGCCTACCGCCGCGAACTGCTCGACCAGCAGGACATCCAGCCCATGCTGCGCCGCGACTTCGGCCTGCCGACGATGTGGCCGCAAGTCGACATCAGGCTCTTCCAGAATCCGGATCCGGACATGCGCGCCGAATGGAAGCCGATGCAGACCTCCGGCTGGGTCGGCCCCGACGATTCCTTCATCATCGTGCTGCCGCAGGCGCCGTCCTCGCATGCCGCGGAGGCGCTGGCCGCCTACTACCAGGTGTTCCCGAACTTCATGGGCGGCGCCGTCGCCTTCGAAGCGCCCGAAGCGTCCACCCCCGGCCTGATGAAAGCCGCGCTGCCCACGGGCCTGGGCATCCCCGGCGGCGGCGAAGGTTCGCTGCTGGCGTTCGGCGGCCTGGTGCTGCGCGCGATCGCGCTCGCATGGCAATCGCCGGAGTTCCTTTTCGACCTGACGCGCGACCCCGACACCGACAAGGCGCCGGTGCTGAGCCAATGGCTGGGCTACAACAATCCGTTCAATTTCAAGATCCTGTTCACGACCAATTCCGCCTTCACGTGGGACACGGCGCGCGGCGAATGGAACCTGGAGAATGCCGACGGCTCGCCGATCAAGAACGGCCTCCTGCTCAACTACCCGAACGCGCCGGTGGAAGAGGGCATGCGGGCGATCGCGCTCACCTCGTACAACAACACGGGCGACCCCTATCCCTTCACCTGCTGAGTCCGCGGTCGACCGGGGGCTGGCCACGGGCGCGCTGCAAGGCGCCACGGCCACGCTCCTGCTGACGCTGGCCGCGCGCGCCGAGGCCAGTCGCCTGCGCGGCGATGCGCAGGCGTTCTCCGATCCCGAGGCGCAGCGCATCGCGGCGTCGCTGCCCTTCGACCTCTCGGCCTATGCGATGGACGCGGCATTCGTCAGGAGCGTGGTCCTGCGTGCCGCGCTGTTCGACCGTTTTGCGGCCGAGTTCCTCGCAACCCATCCGGGCGGCCTGTGCATCACGTTGGGCGCGGGGCTGTGCACGCGGCGCAGCCGGCTCGGGGCCGCCGTGGCGGCAGGCTCCCGCTGGTTGAACATCGATCTGCCTGAGGCCATCGGCCTGCGGGCGCAGCACATGGCGCGCGGCGAAGGCGAGACCGACCTCGCATGCTCGATCCTCGACGACGCGTGGCTCGACGCCGCCGGCCTGCCCGGCGAGCGGCCCGTGCTCGCGATGCTGGAGGGCGTCTGCCCCTACCTGCCGCAGGCGCCGCTGGAGGCCCTGCTGCGCCGGTTGGCCGGGCGCTTCGAGCACGGCGCGACGCCGTGCACCGTCGTGCTCGACCATGTGCATCCGGTGCTCGCGCGCCAGCCCATGGCGGTGGGCGGCAAGCGGCTGCCGGTGGTGTCGGGCTTCGAAGATGCCGTGCAGATCGCGCGTCTGCATCCGTCGATGCGGGTGCTGTCCGAAGACCACATCTATGCCCAATTCTCCGAACAGCATCGGCTGTTCGAAGCGGCGTTCCAGGCTGCGACAGGTGCCTGGCCCTATGCCGTCGTGCGCCTTGCACTGGGCCCGCAAGACGATGCGTAGCGCCGCGGCACCGGATTTCTTCGGCGACGTTTTCCGGTGGCATGAGAAGCACCTGCCGCCGGTCGTGCTGAAGGACAACCTGCTGCTGTTGAGCGAGAACGAGCTGCTCGTGCTCGGCTCGCCGGGCGTCATTGCCCTCGAGCAGGTGCTGCGCGAGCGTGTCAGCCTCGCGGCGCATTGCCGCAGCGAAGGCGCGGCGGCGCCGCTCGCGGAAATGCTGCATGCGCTCGAAGCATTGGCGCGCCAGGGCCTCGTGCGACCCGCTGCGATGGACGGCGGCGAGCCGTACCTCGTGCCCGATTTCTCGGTGGAGCCCGTGCGCGCGGCCGTCTCCGATCACGTCGATTTCGTCGTGCTGTCGCAGGCCGTGAACGACGATGCGGCACGGCACTGGGGGCAGGGGATCGCCGAGGCGGGCGACGCCGGCCTCACCCTCGTGTTCTGCGACGACTACCTGGACCCGCGGCTCGGCGTGATCGATGCGCAGCAGCGCGCTTCGGGGCGTCCGTGGCTGCTGGTCAAGCCGACCGGCGAGCAGGCCATGGCCGGCCCGGTCTTCAGGCCGCGCGCGAAGCCGGCCGGCCCCTGCTGGCATTGCCTCGCGCATCGGTGGCTCGGGAACCGGCCGGCGCGCGCCTGGTGGCAGGACCGTCACGGCGGCATGGTCATCGGCCTGCCCGTGCGCGCCGGCGACGGGCTTGTCGGCGAACGCCTCGATCGACTGCTCCCCATCGCCACGCAACTCGTCGCGCACGCCGATGCGCAGGTGCGCACGCTGGATTCACTGCAGCCGCATTTCGTCTTCGGCCGTCCCCAGTGCCCGCAGTGCGGAACGCCGGGACTCATGGCGCAGCGGCAACGCGAACGCATCGCGCTGGCGCCTGGCCTTCCCACCGCCCGGCGCGATGGCGGCTGGCGCACGGTACCTGCCTCGGCCACGGTGGAGCGGCTGGCGCGCCACGTCAGTCCGCTGTGCGGGGTGATCGCGCAGGTGCGGCCGCTCAACGCCGAATCCGACGACGCGCTGACGGTCTATCGCAGCGAGATCTTCAGGACTGCACCGGCCGGCGGCGACGCGCTGCCCGGCCCGCTGACCCAGGTTTGCCTCGGCAAAGGCATGTCGCTGACGCAGTCCCGCGCCAGCGCTTTGTGCGAGGCGGTCGAACGCCACGCCGCCTTCTACCAGGGCGACGAGGCCTCGGTCGTCGCGCTCGCCGCCGACCTCGACGCGCGCTGCGTCCAGCCGCAGGCGCTGGCGCTCTTCAGCGATCGGCAACGCGCGCGGTTCGACACGGAGAAGCCACCGCACGCCGTGGCGAGCTCGTCCGCCGCGCCGGGGCAGCCCGCGTGGTGGACGCCCGCCTGGTCGCTGACTTCCGATGCCCGCTGCTACCTGCCGCTGGCTTTCTGCTTCGCGAATGCGCCGGTGCCAAGCCAGTGCCACGTCAACTGGACATCGAACGGATGCGCCGCCGGGAACACGCGCGAGGAAGCCATCCTGCAGGGCTTTCTGGAACTGGTGGAGCGCGATGCCGCAGCCATCTGGTGGTACGGCGAGATCCGCAGGCCGGCCATCGACCTGGGCGGCCTGTGCGCCGAAATCCGCCAGCGCGTCGAGCGCACCTGCGGCCCGGAGTGGGAGCGCTGGGTGCTCGACATCACCCATGACTTCGGCATCCCGGTGGCGGTTGCCGTCGGCCGGCATGGGCAAACGGGCGAGTGGGCCATCGGCTTCGGCTGCAGCACCGACCGCGCGCTGGCCTGCGAACGCGCGCTCACGGAAATGAGCCAGCTGATCGCGGCCGGCAAGACCTTCGCAATGCAGCGCGCCGGCTTTCTCATGCCGTCGAAGGTGAGCGACGCCGTGCCGGCGCCGGCCGCGCAGACGGATATCGCCGAAGAAATCAGGCGATGCGTCTGCATTGCCGCTGCCCTCGGCTTGGAGACCATCGTCCTCGACCACACGCGCCCCGACATCCCGCTGTGCACGGTGAAGGTGGTCGTGCCCGGCCTGTGCCACATCTGGCCGGAGCTGGGCAACCCGCGCCTGTACAAGGTGCCCGTCGCCATGGGATGGCGCGACACTCCGATGAGCGAGGGCGACCTCAATCCACAGGCGCTCTACGTCTGACCTCGCGAGAGAGAATGCACCGATGGCTATTTTCAGGAACAAGCTCGACGGGCGCGCCACCATGCTGCGGCCCGTGCATGCCTTCGGCCGCCGCGCCTCGGCGTGCCAGACGGTGCTGAAGGCGCCGGACGTGTCACAGGTCCATGCGCTGGTCCGGTGGAACAGCCGCGCATGGGAGATCGTCGACCAGAGCCGCAACGGCACCACGTTGAACGGCGAGCGGCTGCCGGGCGGCCGCTGGACCGTCTTGCCCGCGGGGGCCGAAGTCCGCATGGGCGTGGGCGATGAAACGGTCTGGATCGCGGACGACCTCGCGCCGCCGGCCACCTGCCTTTTTCCGAGCGAGGGGCGCGGCGCCGCCGTGGTGCTGAACCTCCGCGAAAACCTGCTGCCGGACGAGCAGCAGCCTGAAGTGAACGTGTATTTCCACGAAGGCAAATGGATGCTCGAGCACATCGGCGGCATCGAGTACCTGAGCGATGGCACCGTGGTGCGCACCTCAGGCAGCACCTGGGAGTTCGTGCTGGGCGACGACCTGGCGTCCACGTCCGAGAACCCGATCGCAGCCTCGGCGCCGGCCTCGGCGGAGGTTTCACTGCACTTCAACGTCAGCCAGAACGAGGAGCACACGAGCCTGAGCGTGGTGGCGGACGGCAAATCGGTGTCGCTCGGCGAACGCATCCATCACTACACCCTCGTCACGCTGGCCCGCGTGCGGCAGCAGGACGCGCAAAGAGGCGTAGCGCCGCAGAGCCAGGGCTGGATCGGGCTGGACGAACTCTCGCGCATGCTGGGCGTGGAGCCCTCGTACGTGAACATCCAGATCTTCAGGGCGAAGCACCAGATCCTCAATGCGTTGGCGCCCCGGCTGGCCGAGCCGCCGCTGGTCGAGCGGCGGCGCGGAAACGTGCGCCTCGGCAACTATCCCTTCGAGATCCAGGGCGGCGCACAGCGCGTGTAATCGCCTGTAATTTCATTCTCCCCCGGCGATCCCTAGAGTGAGGTCCAGTTCGGTGCCGTTGCGGCACCAGCTGCCCGATCCATCACTTCCGGAAGAGAGTTGCCATGGGGATGATCTATTCAGTCACGGTCAACAACCATGCAAGTCATTCGGCTTATTTCATGGTGTTCCAGAACGACCCGACGCAATGGGCGCCGAATGCGCTGTCGCTGGCCTGGTTCGCCGAGTTCTCGAACCCGGGCCCGAGTTCGCGCGTCAAGTTCCAGTGGAGCGTCGACACCGGCTTCTCCTGGGCTGAAACTGGCGAACTGCAGCCCGGCACCCAGTTCACCGCCACGGAAACCTACGACGCGACCGGCCTGAACAACAAGATCACGCTCGACTACGACCGTGCCTACCGGTTCGTGAACCCGATCCCGGGACCCGATCGGTCGCGGTTCTATCTCGCCGAGTCGGCCAGCGTCCCGGGCAGGTCCGCGGCTGCCGTGGGCGTGACCATGGGAGGCAGCACGGTGTATGCGGCGCAGGCACGCCCCAACCAGAACCTGGCCTTCTCGCCGCGCCCCCGCTACTTCATCGCCTATGGCGACTACGAGGAAGGCGATGTGATCGACGTCAGCGCGATCAACAACCCACTCGAGTTGTCGTATCCGGCCGGCGTCTATGCGCTGACCACCACATTGAACGCCGATGGAACCTGGGACCAGCCAAAGAGCCTGGCCCATTCCAACGCGAGCCGCCTGCGGCTGCTCGCGGTTTGAATTTTCAGCTGTCACACCTCCTGGTTCCCTCGAGGCACCCATCATGAGAAGCACACGCCATGCTGCAGAACATCCTTTCACCGTTTCTTGCACCTCGCCAGCCGCTTCAATCGAGCTTGGGGAGTCAGGCAATGCGCCCACAGCAAGCCGCCGTTGAGCGGGTAGCGACGCGGCGCGTGTTCCTGGTGCCCCCAGGTGCCCGTCTGCAGGACCCCAACGTCGATTGCCTGGCCATGGACGAGGAGGTCTGGGAGCGCGGCTATACGCTCGTGATTGACGAAGTGAAGCGCGGCCCGCTGCAGGACTTCTGGAAGCACTACTACGGCACCTCCGCCGAAATGGCGATGTCCGGCAACGGGCTGATGGAGTTCCGCAAGGACATCATGGCGATCACCCCGGATTGCCTGAGCGAGCCGGCCGTGTTCCGGTTTCTCGTGCAGCTGACCCGGATGTGCGTGCGGGCGTACAGCGTGCAGGGCAGCCTGCACGTCGTCGCTGAATAAACACTCCCCCAGGCTACGCGCACTTCGTGTCGCTGCGCCAACCCCCTCGCCGGGGGCGACACCTGCGGCCCGGCGGAGCCGGTTCCGCGGTGTCTCGCGAAGGGGCCGCGCTGGTTCGACGCTCTGGGCGTGCCGGGCGCATTGGCACTGTCAGGATTGCGGGGGCTGGAGCTGCGCCGCCATCTTCTGGTGGATCAGGTTCACGGCATTCAGCGGGCGCAGCATCACCTTGAACTCGGTGATCCTGCCTGCGTCGTTCCACTTCATCATGTCGACGCCGTTGATCTGGATGCCATCCAGCTCGAGCGCGAATTCGAGCACCGCATCGCGCTCTGACCTGAGTTCGCGCACATAGCGGAAGCTCTCGTTGAAGAAGACCTGGAACGCCGCCGCCAGATACTTCTGCGTGATGGCCTTCCCGACCTGGGGCTTGTGCACCACCGGCGAATGGAAGACGGCGTCGTCGTCGAGCAGGGCATCGAGCCCCGCCGCATCGCGTTCCTTGACGAGCCGGTGCCAGGTGGCGAGGGTGTCGATGGGCATGTGTCTCCTGAAGGGGCGGTGGAAATGCCGACATTTGACGTACTCGCACACGGCATGGCAAGGCATCGGGCGCGCCTATGCGACTGCGCGGCCGGCGTCTTCTGCCCCGCGCTGACCAGCTCGGCACGCAGCATCGACTGACACCTATACGGTTTCGGGCATCGCGCCGGCGGTGGCTGGCTTTATGCTGCGAGGGATCACAACGCAGCAGCAGTCCCCACCATGACCGATTTCCGCCCCTCTTTCGACAAGAGCTTCGACCGCATCGCCGCCGAGCGCCTGCCCGAGCTGCTGCGCGCCATGCCCAAGGCCGAGCTGCACATGCACATCGAGGGTTCGCTCGAACCCGAACTCATCTTCGCGCTCGCGCAGCGCAACGGCGTGTCCATTCCGTACGCCAGCGTCGAGGAGTTGCGCCGCGCCTACGCCTTCACCAACCTGCAGAGCTTTCTCGACATCTACTACGCCGGCGCCAGCGTGCTGCTGAAGGAACAAGATTTCTACGACATGGCCTGGGCCTACCTGGAGCGCGCCGCGGCCGACAACGTGGTGCACACCGAGATGTTCTTCGACCCGCAGACGCACACCGCGCGCGGCGTGGCGATGGAAACCGTCGTCAACGGCCTGCACCGCGCATGCGTCGATGCGCGGCCGAAGCTGGGGGTGAGCGCGGCTCTCATCCTGTGCTTCCTGCGCCACCTGAGCGAGGAAGAGGCTTTCGAGACCCTGGAGCAGGCGCTGCCGTTTCGGGACAAGTTCATCGGCGTGGGGCTCGATTCGAGCGAAGTCGGCCACCCTCCGGAAAAGTTCGCGCGCGTGTTCGCGCGCTGCCGCGAGCTGGGTTTTCACCTCGTCGCGCACGCGGGCGAAGAAGGCCCGCCCGAGTACGTCTGGAGCGCGCTCGACGTGCTCAAGGTCGAGCGCGTCGACCACGGCGTGCAAAGCACCAAAGACCCGGCGCTGATGAAGCGGCTCGCACAAGACCGCATCCCGCTCACCGTGTGCCCGCTGTCGAACCTCAAGCTCTGCGTGTTTCCCGACCTGTCGCAGCACAACCTGGGCGCGCTGCTCGACGCGGGCCTGGTCGCCACTGTCAACTCGGACGACCCGGCCTACTTCGGCGGCTACATGAACCAGAACTTCACGCAGACCTTCGCGGCCACGGGGCTCAACGCGCAGCAGGCCTGGCAACTCGCGGCGAACAGCTTCGAGGGCAGCTTCATCGACGCGGCCGCAAAGCGCGCCTACGTCGACCGGCTCAACGCGGTCTTCGCGACCTTCTGATCGGCAGTGGCTGCGGTATTGGGCGGCACCAGCAGTGGCATTGCCACCAGTGCACAGGCGCTGGCCGTGAGCGACACCAGCGGCCAGCCTTGCAGCGCCAGCAGGTGCGGAATAGAGAAGGGCGTGATGAAGCACACCAGGAACACGCTGGTGTTCGCCATACCCAGGGCCGTGCCGGCGCGTGCCGCACCGGCCAGCGTGGCGAGCTCGGTGTAGGCCACGCCGTGCCATGCCGACACGCAGACACCGCTCACACCCAGCAGCCCGACCAGCGCGATGCGCAGCGCCAGTGAATCGGCGACATGTGTACCGGCGGCCATCACCAGCACCGCGAGTGCAGCGAACAGCAGCACGCTGAGCGCGCTGCAGGCGCGCAGGTAGGCCGGCCGGTTGCGGCGGCGGTCGGTCCAGCGACCGCTCCACACGCGCATCACCATCGCACCGACCTGCGTGAAGACCATCGTGGCGGTGATCGTCGCCAGGCCCGCGTGTCCGAAGTCGTGCAGGAACACAGTGCCGAAGGACAGCACCGCGAACTGCGGCGCGCAGAGAATGCCGATGCCCAGCACGATGCGCCACACGCGGGCGTCGCTCAGCGGGCCGCTCTTCGGCATGGCACGCGCTTCGGCCGTGGCCTTGGTACGGGGCGCAATGGGCGGCTCGTGCACCCAGGCCCAGCTCATGGCCGCGCTCAATGCGCACAGCAAGGCCAGCAGGCCGTAGAGCGCGGCAAAGCCGAAGTGCAGCGCGACGAAGGGCAGCACCAGCGCGCCGATCCCGCCGCCCAGCGGCACGGCCGTCTGCCGGATGCTCATTGCAAGGCCGCGCTCGCCGGCCTCGAACCAGGTCATCACCGCGCGGCCGCTGGCACCGTTGACGCTGCCGCCCAGCAGGCCGACCAGCAGCAGCCCGGCGCCGAGCCAGCCGAGGCCGGGAATGTGCCCTGCGCCCGGCGCGGCCCACAGCGCCATCGCCACCAGCGCGATGGCCGTGCTGCCCAGGCCCGTCAGCAGCACGGGGCGGTCGCCCCAGCGGTCGGTCAACAGGCCCCACGGCAGCTCGCTCACGGCAATGCCCAGCCCCATGACGCCCAGCACCAGCCCGAGCGTGGCGTTGTCGAGCTGGTAGCCGGTGCGCATCAGCACGGCGGTCATGGGAATGCCGCTGAAGGCCACGGAAAAGGCCGCGTTGGCAGCCACGCCTGCAGCCAGCACCTTCCAGCGGTGGCGCGGCGAAAACGAAGAGGAGTGGGGTGAAGGGGTCATGTTGCAGGGCAGTGTCGGCTGCTGCAAAGGTTTTGAAAATCAGAAAATAATGAGCCCATCGTCCCGAAAATCAGGACGATAAGAAAAGGACCCGACATGAGCCAGGTGATGTTCGATCTCGACGTGCTGCGCACCTTCTCCACCGGCATCGCGCTCGGCAGCTATGCGCGCGCGGCCGACAGGCTGGGCCGCTCGACCTCGGCGGTGAGCGCGCAGCTGAAGAAGCTGGAGTCGCAGGCCGGCACCGTGCTGTTCCGCAAGGCCGGCCGCGGGTTGGAGCTCACCGATGCAGGCGAGACGCTGCTGACCTATGCCCACCGCATGCTCGAACTGAATGAAGAAGCCGGCGCCGCCATGCGCGGCACCGACCTGCAGGGCTGGGTGCGCCTGGGCCTGCAGGAAGACTTCGGCGAGACGCTGCTGCCCGCCGTGCTTGGCCGCTTCGCGCGCGCCCACCCCAAGGTGCGCATCGAGGCCTGCGTGGCGCGCAGCGGCGAACTGCGCGAGCGGCTCGAACTCGGCCAGCTCGACCTGGCACTGGCGTGGGACGCGGGCGACCAGCCCCTGTCGCCCTACGCCGAACGCGTCGCGCGCCTGCCGCTGTTGTGGATCGGCCCGAAGACGCCCGACAGGGTCGAAGCACCCTGGTGGACGGAGCGCGAGAGCCGCGGCGCCGGGACGCGCCAGGCCAGGAGCAAGGAGCCGCTGCCGCTGATCATGCTCGACGCCCCGTGCCCGTTGCGCGAGATCGTGATCACCGCGCTCGACCGCGCCGGCGTGCCGTGGCGCCGGGCTTTCGGCAGTGCCAGCCTCGCGGCGCTGTGGGCTGCCGCATCGGCCGGACTGGGTCTGACGGTGCGCACGCCCTTCGGGCTGCCCTCGCACGTGCGCGCCATCGATCGCGCGACGCTGTCCCTGCCGCCGCTGCCGCAGATTTCGCTCGTGCTCTATCGCGCGCAGGCCCACTCCGAGGCCCCGGCGAGCCGGCTGGCCACGCTGTTGCTGGAGGCTGTGCGCCAGCATGTGCAGCTCGAGTAGAAAAACGGCCGAACGACGGACGGCGACCCCGTTGCGCGCCTGCCGTTTGGCGGCGGCACCCATCGCGGTGCCGGGAAGGCCGCACTAAAATCCGAACCCCGCAGCCGGGCGTCCCGGCCGGTTGCGGGTTGTGCTTTTCCGGGGCCATGTAGAGGAACACCATGTACAAAAACCTCGCGGGCCGCGCCGTTCTGGCGTGCGTTGCCGCTTGCTTTTTCTTTTCTCCCGCCTTCTCGCAGACGCAGCCGCCCAAGGCGCCGCTGAAGATCGGCTTCGTCTACGTCACGCCCGTCACCGATGCCGGCTGGGTGCGCCAGCACGAGGAAGGCCGCAAGGCCGTCGACGCGGCGCTGGGCGGCAAGGTCCAGACCACCTACGTCGAGAACGTGGCCGAAGGCGCCGACGCCGAGCGCGTGATCCGCGACCTCGCGCAGCAGGGCAACACGCTCATCTTCACGCCGAGCTTCGGCTACATGGAGCCGACGCTGAAGGTGGCGAAAGACTTCCCCGAGGTGAAGTTCGAATCGATCACCGGCTACAAGACCGCGCCCAACGTCGCGACCGCCAATGCGCGCTACTACGAGGGCCGCTACCTCGCGGGCATCGCGGCCGGCCGCATGACGAAGACCAACATCGCCGGCTACGTCGCGGGCTTCCCGATTCCCGAGGTGCTGCAGGGCATCAACGCCTTCGCGCTCGGCATGCGCTCGGTGAATCCGGCTGCGAAGGTCCACGTGGTGTGGCTCAACGAGTGGTTCGATCCGCCGAAGGAGCGCGACGCCGCGATGGCGCTGTTCGACCGGAACGCCGACGTGGTGGCCTTCCACACCGGCTCCACCGCCGTGATGGCCGCGGCGCAGGAGCGCGGCAGGATGGCCGTCGCCTATCACTCCGACATGCGCAAGATCGCCCCCGACGCCCAGATCGTCGCGGTCACGCACCAGTGGGGCGGCTACTACACGCAGCGCGCGAAGGCCGTGCTCGAAGGCAGCTGGAAGAGCAGCAACCTCTGGGGCGGCGTGAAGGAAGGAATGATCCGCGTCGGCGACTTCGGCACCAAGGTGCCCAAGGCCGTGCAGGACGAGGTGCTGGCGCGGCAGAAGGACATCGCGGCCGGCAAGCTGCAGCCGTTTCGTGCGGTGGCCGCCGACGTGCGCGACAACGAAGGCCACGTCGTGATCGCCAAGGGTGCGCAGCTCAATGACGAGCAGATCCTGAAGATGAACTGGCTGGTCGAGGGTGTGCAGGGGCGGGTGGCCCGTTAACGGGCTTGCGGGCCGACGGCTTTGCCCGTGGCGATGGAGCTTCGGCGCAACAGGGTCTTGATTCGCTGGCGAAGCAGCGCAGGCGTCATTTATCAGTGGAACGCGGATCTTCAGCCCAGCCGCTCGACCACAAAGTCCACGAAGGTCCGCAGCTTGGCACTCGGCCGCGCCTCCGGCAGCCGCATGATGTGCACCTGCCGCGTGGGAAGTTCCCACCCGGGCAACAGCCGCACCACCTGGCCCGAAGCGATGGCGGGCCCGAGCAGCGCGTCGGCCTGCACGATCACGCCTACGCCGGCCATGGCTGCGGCCAGCAGGGCCTGGCCGTTGTTGGTGGTGAGCGGGCCGCGCACGGGCACATGCACCGTCTTGCCCTTGCGCGTGAAGCGCCATGCATGGTCCGGCCCCCAGGTCGCGAAGCCCAGCAGCGGGAAGGCCTCCAGCTCGGATGGGTGCTTGGGTTGCCCGTGGCGCGCGACCCATTCGGGGCTGGCCACCGCGTACATGCGCGACAGCGCCAGCGGCCTCGCAATGAGCCGTTCGTCGACCGCGGCGCCCGAGCGGATGCCGCAGTCGAAGCCTTCCTCCGCGAGATCGACCACGCGGTCGTTGAGGCTCAGCTCCACCTTCACCTGCGGATAGGCGGCGATGTACTCGCCGATCACGGGCGTGAGCCGGTGCGCGCCATACGCCACCGGCGCGGTCACGCGCAGCACGCCCTGCGGCATGGCGCGCAGCGACTCGGCCACGCCGTCGGCGATGTGCACGCTGGAGAGCACGTCGCGGCAACGCTCGAGATAGGCAGCGCCGATTTCCGTGAGCGAATGGCGGCGCGTGGTGCGCTCCAGCAGGCGCGCGCCGAGCTGTTCTTCGAGCGCGCGGATGTGCTTGCCGACCATCACGGCCGACAGGTCGAGCGCCTCCGCGGCGGCAGCGAAGCTGCCCGCATCCACCGTGGCAACGAAGACTTCCATGGCGCGCAGCTTGTCCATATTGAAAACCCAAAGTTTCGAATGACCGAACCGGATGGCAATTTATCAAATTGATGGTTCGCAAAACAATGGCCACCTGTTCATTCAATCCGGCGAGGTTTTCATGAGAGTTCTGGTTGTGGGCGCGACAGGCGCCATCGGCAGTGCGGTGGCGCAGGCACTGGCCGAGCGCCACCACGAGGTGATTCGCGCAGGCCGCACGCGTGGCGAGCACCAGGTCGACATCACGAGCGACGCGAGCGTCGAGGCGCTGTATGCGGCGGTCGGTCGGGTCGATGCCATCGTGTCGGCGGCGGGCGGGCTGTTCTTCGGGCCGCTGAACGAGATGCGGCCGGCCGACTTCAATGTCGGCCTGCAGGACAAGCTGCTCGGCCAGGTGCGGCTCGCGCTGCTGGGCCAGCATGTGCTGCGCGACGGTGGGTCGATCACGCTGACCACGGGTGTCGCGGCCGACGATCCGGTTCGCGGCGGAGGCAATGCGGCTGCCGTGAATGCGGCGGTCGAGGGTTTCGTGAAGGGCGCGGCGATCGAGCTGTCGCGCGGCCTGCGCATCAACGCCGTGAGCCCGACGCTGCTGACCGAATCGGTGGCGGCGTACGGCGCGCTCTTCCCGGGCGTTGAAACGGTATCGGCCGCGCGCGTGGCGCTGGCCTACGTGCGCAGCGTCGAAGGTCCGCTGACGGGGCGCGTTTTTCGCGTGTGGCAATGAGGAGGGCGCGCGCACTGCTGCTCGGAGCGTCGCTCGCGTACGTCGCGGCGACGGCCTCGGCCGCGCCGCCCGCCGTACAGGCCCTGCCTGACGACTGGTATCCGGAAAGCGTCGCCATCGGCCCCGACGGTACGTTCTACGTCGGCAGCTGGCGCGAGGGCGCGGTCGCGCGGCTGAAGCCGGGCGTCGCCCCGAAGGCCGAAGTGCTGGTGAAGCCCGGCGCCAACGGGCTTGCGAACGGGCAGGGCGTGCTGGTCGATGCGAAGCAGCGGGCGCTGTGGATCTGCTCGGGCAACAGCGGCTTCACCACCGTGCCGCAGACGCCGAGCGCGCTCAAGCGTTACGACCTGGTCACCGGCGCACCGCGTGCCAGCTATGCGATGCCCGACAACGGCTACTGCAACGACCTTGCGCAGGACGCGCGCGGCAATCTCTACGTGACCGACTCCTACCACCCGCGCGTGCTGAAGCTCGCACCGGGTGCTGCCGCACTCGCGGTCTGGAAGGAAGACCCGGTGCTGTCCGGTCCGGGTCCCTACAAGGGGCTGAACGGCATCGCCATCGACGGCGGGCGCGATGTCTACGTGAGTCTCGTGGCGGCAGCTTCCTACGTGCTGCGCATCGGCCTGGGCACCGACGGCCATGCGGGCGAGGTCACGCGCATCGAAGCTCCGCGCGTGCTGAAGAACGTCGACGCGATCCGCGCCTGGAAGCCGGGCCGGCTCGTGCTGTTCGAAAGCAATGCCTTCGGCGACGGCCCCTATGGCGGCCAGGTCACCGTGGCGCGCATCGACGGCACCAAGCTCGGCCTGCAGACGGTGGTGGCGGGGCTCAACGACCCGTCGTCCGGTGCGGTGTGGGGCAACCGCGTCTATTTCATCGAGTCGAAGTATTCGCTGCTGACCAAACGCAAGGACGGCGATGGGCCTGTGCCGACCGGCGTGCCCTTCGACATCCAGTCGCGCGAACTGCCAGCACGCTGAGTGCATTCCGCATATAGCACTCATACGCGAGTGGAAATCGTGGGCCGGCGGGGCTGGATTACCCTCCCTACCCACGATGAAAAAAGCCTACCGCGCCTCCCTCCTGCGATTCGATGCCGCCGGCCAGCCCGTTTTCGATGAAGACGGGCTGCTGGTCGTCGCCCCTGACGTCACCGGCCGCCAGCGCGTGCTCGACGCCGGCAGCCATGCCGCCGTTGCGCCGCGCCACCCCGATGCGCACACGACCCACCTGCCCGGGCGCATCCTCGCGCCGGGCTTCGTGGACATGCACATCCACTTTCCGCAGACCGACATCATCGGTTCGCCCTCGCCGGGGTTGCTCCCCTGGCTCGAGAACTACACCTTCCCCGCCGAAAGCAAGTTCGTCGACCCTGCGCATTCGAACGAAGTGGCCGAGGTGTTCTTCGACGAACTGCTGCGCAACGGCGTCACCACCTCGCTGACCTTCGCGACTTCGCACGTGGCCTCGGTCGACGCCTTCTTCGAAGGCGCCCAGCGCCGCGGCCTGCGCATGATCACGGGCAAGGTGCTGCAGGACCGCAACTCGCCCGACGGCGTGCGCGATGAAACCGAGCAAAGCCTGATCGATACCGAGGCACTGATCCGCAAATGGCACAACGTCGACCGCCTGGGCTATGCCATCACGCCGCGCTTCGCGCCCGCGAGCACCGAAGCCCAGTTGCGCGGCGCGGGCGAACTGGCCGCGAAGTACGCCGACACCTGGGTCCAGTCGCACGTGGCGGAGAACCGCGACGAAGTGAACTGGGTGCGCGAGCTGTACCCGAAGGCGCGCTCCTACCTCGACGTGTACGCCGGCTTCGGCCTGATGCGCGAGCGCGCCGTGTACGCGCACTGCATCTACCTCGACGAGGCCGACCGCGAACTGCTGCGCGAGACGAAGACGGCCGCGGCCGTGAGCCCGACCAGCAACCTGTTCCTCGGCAGCGGCTTCTTCGACTTCGGCGCGGCCGACCGCGTGGGCTATCCCTATGGCCTGGCCAGCGACGTGGGCGGCGGCACCAGCTTCAGCCCCTTCCACACCATGATGGCGGCCTACTACGTCGGCCGCGAGGGCCAGACCAAGGCCGGCCTGAGCATCGCGCCTTCCGAACTCTGGTGGCGCCACACCGGCGGCGCGGCGCGCGCGTTGGGGCTCGACGGCGTGGTCGGCAACCTGCAGCCGGGCTGCGAAGCCGACTTCCTGGTGCTCAACCCTTCGGCCACGCCGTTGCTGGCGCGCAAGACGAAGCTGGCGAACACGCTGGAAGAAATGCTCTTCGCGATGATCGTGCTGGGCGACGACCGGTTGGTCGAGCGCACGGTGATTTCGCAGGCGCTGTAGCACCCGGGGCCGCTGGGAGGGTGGTGGCGCATGCCACAATTCGCGCCATCTCCCCCCGCAGCAGCGACAGCAAATGAGCATCAAGAGCGACAAATGGATCCGGCGCATGGCCGAGCAGAACGGCATGATCGAGCCCTTCGAGCCCGGCCAGGTGCGCGAGGCCGCAGGCCACAAGATCATCAGCTACGGCACCTCGAGCTATGGCTACGACATCCGGTGCGCGCCTGAATTCAAGGTCTTCACCAATATCCATAGCACGGTCGTCGACCCGAAGAACTTCGACGAGAAGAGCTTCGTCGACATGCACGGCGACTACTGCATCATCCCGCCCAACAGCTTCGCGCTGGCGCGCACCGTCGAGTACTTCCGCATCCCGCGCAACGTGCTGACCATCTGCCTGGGCAAGAGCACGTACGCGCGCTGCGGGATCATCGTCAACGTCACGCCGTTCGAGCCCGAATGGGAAGGCTACGTGACGCTCGAATTCAGCAACACCACGCCGCTGCCCGCCAAGATCTACGCGGGCGAGGGCTGTGCGCAGGTGCTGTTCTTCGAGAGCGACGAGGTCTGCGAGACCAGCTACAAGGACCGCGGCGGCAAGTACCAGGGCCAGCGCGGCGTCACTCTGCCAAAAACCTGACGTATTGCCAGCCGGCCGCTGACGGCCGGTTACCCTGGGGGGCGCCGGGGCAAGTACCATCCTGCGAACGCCGGCAAATCCTCCTGCAATGGCCGGCAAGGAGACTGCGATGAGATGGGAAGGCAACGAACAATCGGACAACGTCGAAGACCGCCGCGGTGAAGGTGGTGGCGGTGGGGGTGGCTTCATCGGCGGGCGCAGCATCGGCATCGGGACCATCGCGGTCGCGCTGATCGCGGGCTGGGTCTTCGGCATCAACCCCCTCACGGTACTGAGCCTGCTCAGCGGCGGTGGCGGTCCGGCCCAGGTACAGCAACAACAACAGGGACCCGCGCCCAAGCCGCCGTCCGGCGACCGCGAAGCGGCGTTCGTCTCGACGGTGCTCAAGAACACCGAAGTCGTGTGGACGGCCGTATTCCGGCAGAACGGGGGCACCTACCACGCACCGCGCCTCGTGCTGTTCCGCGATGCCACGCCCACGGCCTGCGGCACGGGGCAGTCGGCCATGGGGCCGTTCTACTGCCCGGGCGACCAGAAGGTCTACATCGATCTCGGCTTCTACGACACGCTGAAGAACCAGCTCGGCGCGCCGGGCGAGTTCGCGCAGGCGTACGTCATTGCGCACGAGGTCGGCCATCACGTGCAGGACGAACTCGGCATCACCGCCAAGGTCGACGGCATGCGCGGCCGACTCAGCCAGACGCAGAACAACGCGATGAGCGTGCGCGTCGAGCTGCAGGCCGACTGCTTCGCGGGCGTGTGGGCCCACCATTCGCAGGAGTCGAAGAAATGGCTCGACCCGGGCGACATCGAGGCCGCGATGAACGCTGCACAGAAGATCGGCGACGACGCTTTGCAGCGTTCCGCGGGCCGTGCGGTGGTGCCCGACAGCTTCACCCACGGATCGAGCGCGCAGCGCCAACGGTGGTTCGGCTCGGGCTATCAAAGCGGCGACATCAAGGCCTGCGACACTTTCAATGCACGCAGCCTTTGAGCTGCATGCCTCCGAATGCCTCGTAAGTGCTGGCTGGATTGCTATTGAATAAATAGCAATTCCATGGGCGCGGGCGTTGTCATGCCGAAGTCACTGCCGTTTTTTGCGGCGATGCGACAATAGCGGGCTCAATGACAAGCTCCTTCTCCAATCTAATGCTGGCGGAACCGCTGGCGCGCGCCGTGGCCGAAATGGGCTACGAGACCATGACACCGATCCAGGAGCAGGCCATTCCGGTCGTGCTCTCGGGCCAGGATGTGATGGGCGCCGCCCAGACAGGCACCGGCAAGACGGCGGCGTTTTCGCTCCCGCTGCTGCAGCGCATGCTCAAGCATGAAAACGCCTCGACCTCGCCGGCGCGGCACCCGGTCCGGGCCCTCGTGCTGCTGCCCACGCGCGAACTGGCGGACCAGGTCGCGCAACAGGTCAAGCTGTACGCCAAGTACACCAACCTACGCAGCACGGTCGTGTTCGGCGGCATCGACATGAAGCCGCAGACGCTGGAACTGAAGAAGGGCGTCGAAGTGCTGGTGGCCACGCCGGGCCGGCTGCTCGATCACATCGAAGCCAAGAACGCGGTGCTCAACCAGGTCGAATACGTTGTGCTCGACGAAGCCGATCGCATGCTGGACATCGGCTTCCTGCCCGACCTGCAGCGCATCCTGAGCTACCTGCCCAAGCAGCGCACCACGCTGCTGTTCTCGGCGACGTTCTCGCCTGAAATCAAGCGCCTCGCCAGCAGCTACCTGCAGAACCCCGTCACCATCGAAGTGGCGCGGCCGAACGAAACGGCTTCCACCGTCGAGCAGCATTTCTACAGCGTGGGCGACGACGACAAGCGCCGTGCGCTCAAGCAGATCGTGAAGCAGCGCGGCATCACGCAGGCCTTCGTGTTCGTCAACAGCAAGCTCGGTTGCGCGCGCCTCGCACGCTCGCTGGAGCGCGATGGCCTGCGTACCACCGCACTGCACGGCGACAAGAGCCAGGACGAACGCCTGAAGGCGCTCGCCGCGTTCAAGGCCGGCGAAGTCGATCTGCTGGTGTGCACCGACGTCGCGGCACGCGGCCTCGACATCAAGGACGTGCCGGCGGTCTTCAACTTCGACGTGCCGTTCAACGCCGAAGACTACGTGCACCGCATCGGCCGCACCGGCCGCGCCGGCGCTTCGGGCCTCGCCGTGAGCTTTGCCAGCGGTGGCAACGACGCGCGCCTGGTGGCCGACATCGAGAAACTGATCAAGAAGAAGATCGAACTTGAGCCGGTCGAATTCGAGGAAGACCGCCCGCGCGGCCGCATCAACGACGGACGCCGCCACTGGCGCGAAGAAGGCGAAGCCGGTGATGCACGCGATGTGCTCGACCAGCCGCGCGAGCGCCGCGAAGCCGAAGCCCGCCGCGGCGGTGGACGCCCGCACCGCGCGCCGTCGGCGCCGCGCGATCCGTTCTTCGACAAGCCCTACGAGCCCGGCGAGCCGGACGCCACGCCCGCCTGGGAAGCTGCCGCCAAGGCAGCTACGCCCGCGCGCGGCATCTCCAGCAACATCAAATCCAAGCGCAAGGTTGCGGCGCTGTTCAAGAGCGCCGAACCGAGCTAGCTGGCCTGGCTGCGCAGCGGCGTCAGCCGCCGCAGCTCAGCGCCATCCGCGGTGCCAGCCGTATTGCGGGTGGCGCCAGCCCCAGCCGTAGCGCGGGTGGTAGGCCCATGTGAACCCGACGCCTGGCGACACGTACGTCGGAGCGACGTAGGCCACGCCCGGAGGCGCCGCATAGACGGGTTGAGCCGGCGCAACCACGCAGCCGGTCAGGGTGGCTGCCAGCGCGGCAGCGGACAGGGTAAGAACGGGAAATCTCATGGCAAAGCTCCTGGAACGAGTTGTTGTCGATATGAATCTCCAACGCCTTGCCGCTTAGCCGGATGACGGCCTTTACCCTGGCGACACAGTGTCACCAGCGTGTCGAAATCCTTTCAAAATGCTTTCTCGCGTGTCAGATCACGTTGAAGTGATGCGTGCCGTCGCGTCCCAGCTGTGCGACCAGGCCGTACTCCCAATCGAGGTAGGCCTGCATCGCTTCGGTGGGGGCCTCAGTGCCCTCGTAGGGGCGGCGGTAGCGGTCGGTGCGGGCGGTCGCGAGGCGCGTCTCGCCGGTCTCCGCTTCGAGGCCTGCTGCGAACCAGGCCGCGTTGCCACCCGCCAGCACACGCACCTCGATGTCGCCCTTGCCGCGCGCATCGAGCAGGGCGCGCAGGTCGGCTGCGGCATAGCGTGCGAGCAGGCTGCTGCCGCAGGTCAGCACGTAGCGCTGCGCGGGTGGCATGACGGCGTCGAGCGCCTGCGCGAGTTGTGCGCGGATCGCGTACCAGGCGCCCGGAATGTGGCGCTTCACGTAGTTCGCGCTGGAGGTCACGTCGATCACCGCCGTGCCGGTTTGCTGCTGCAGCAGCACCGCGAGGTCCTTCGGTGCGATCTCGCCCACGGCAGTGGCGACAGGTGGATAGGCGCTCGCCGGTGCCGCCGTTTCGGTGAACGCCGCAGCCGTCGGCACCACTTCCGGCACGTAGGCCTCCCACCCCATCTGCGCGAGCCATGAGGCGCTCATCGAAGCGCGCACGCCATCGTCGTCCACCAGCACGATGCGCGCGCCGCGCACCGGCACCTGGTGATCCGTTTCCTGCACCAGTTGTCCGCCGGGTGCGCTGGCAAAGCCGGGCAGGTGGCCGGCCGCATATTCCTCAGGTGTGCGCACGTCGAAGCGATACACGGTGCGTCCCGGCGCTTCGAGCGTTTGCAGTGCGTCGAGTGCAATGCGGCGCACGCTGGCCAGATCGGCCACGCGCCTTGCATCGGCCTGCGCTTGCGCGCGATGCGCCGGCGACACCGCAAGGGGCGCCTGCCGGTCCGCGCCATGGTCCAGCACCTGCCCCGCGAGCTTCCATCCGATCGTGCCATTGCGAAGCGCCGCCACCGGGTTCGGAATGCCCGCATTCACCAGCGACTGCGTGCCGATGATGCTGCGCGTGCGCCCCGCGCAATTCACGATCACCTGCGTGGCCGGATCGGGCGCCAGCTCGCGCACGCGCAGCACCAGCTCCGCGCCCGGCACGCTGGTGGCCGAGGGAATGCTCATCGTCTGGTATTCGTCGAAGCGGCGCGCGTCGAGCACCACCACGTTGGCCTTCGCATCGACCAGCGCTTTCACCTCGGGTGCAGAGAGCGAGGGCGTGTGCCGCTCGTGCGCGACCAGTTCGCCGAACGACTTGCTCGGCACGTTCACGTCGCGGAACAGTTCGCCGCCCGCCTTGCGCCAGCCCTCGAGGCCGCCTTCGAGCAGGTGCACGTTCGTGTAGCCCAGCGCGGCCAGCGTGTTCGCGGCCAACGGGGCAAGGTCGGCGTCGTCGTGCTCGCCGTACAGCACGATCAGCGTGTCGAGCCGCGGAATGCGCCGCCAGGCCTCGATCTCGATGCGCGAGAGCGGCAGGTTCGCTGCCCACAGCGGGTGTTCCTGTGCGAACGGATCTTCCTCGCGCACGTCGAGCAGGGCGGTTTCTTCGCGTGCGATGAGCCGCGCGCGCACGGCGGCGAAGGGCAGGGTGGGAAAGGAGGCAGTCGTCATGCGGTTGTCGAAGAAGATCCGAGTTCGGCGCAGCGGTCCCACAGGTTGGGCAGCAGCGCATTGGAGTATCCGGAGACGAAGGGCTTGCGGCCGCCCTGCGCCGGGTAAGTATGCCGCCGCACGGCGCCGATGTTCGCGCCGTAGACGTGGATGCTGATCGATACGCGGTCCGCATGCGCGTTGTGAACGCGGTGCAGATCGCCGACGGTGGGCGACACGGCTTCCACGTCACCGGCATCGAGCCGCACCGCTTCGCCTTGCGGCTGCGCGCGGCCCTGCGCGTCGAGCACATGGCCCTGGCTGTACTCCGCGCCGCGCAGCATGCCGATCAGTCCCCACACCGTGTGGTCGTGCACCGGCGTGGCCTGCCCTGGTCCCCACACGAAGCTCACGACCGAGAAGCGCTCGGTGCTGTCCGCGTGCAGCAGGAATTGCTGATAGCGCACCGGGTCGGGTTGTGCAAAGGCCTCGGGCAGCCAGTCGTCGCGCGCCACCAGCGTGCGCAGCAGCGCGCCGCCTTCCGAAAGAATGCGGGGCTCGTCGGGCGCGCTGTCGAGCAGCCGGCCGAAAGCGCCGACGAATTCGCGCAACGGCGCGATCACGCCGCGCGCTTCCAGACGTTGGTGTCCGTGATCGCGCGAACGTCGACGCGTACTGGCAGGATGCCGTCGCGCGCCGAGCGGTCGGCCACGGCCTGCAGCGCGACGATGTCCGCCTCGCTCACCGGCCGGCCCGCCACGGACGCCCGCGCCGTGATGATGCGAGAGGACTCGATCGGAAGCCGCGTGAGCTGGCTGTAGGCCTGCGCGTAGGCCTCGGGGTTGGCCAGCGCCCAGTCGCCCGCGCGGGCCAGCCGGTCCAGAAACTGCACGATGGCCGTGCGCCGGGCCGGATCTGCCAGCGAATGTTCGCTCGCGGTGATGAAGCCCAGGGCGGTATTGATGCCGCGCCCGTCGCGCAGGATGCGCCCGCCCTGCTGCAAGGCAATCGTGTAGTACGGATCGAAGATGGCCCACGCATCGATCTGCTTCGACGCGAAGGCGGCTGCCGCATCGGTAGGCAGCACGAACTTCACCGTCACCTCGCTGCGCGGCACGCCGGCTTCTTCGAGCGCACCGTACAGCTGGTACTGCGAGATGCTGCCGCGCGCCGACGAGACGATCACCGTCTTGCCGCGCAAGTCGGCCACGCTTCGCAGCGGCGAATCAGGCTGCACCACGATGCCCAGCGAATCGGCCTTGCCGACGCGCGTGGCGACGATCTTCAGCGGCGTCTTTCCGACGGCCGCCGCCAGCACGGGCAGGTCGCCGGCCATGGCCGTGTCGACCGCCGCGCTGCGCTGCGCCTCGAACAACGGCGCCGCGCCCTGGAAGTTGGCCCAGCGGTAGGCGAAGGGGGCGCCTTCGAGCGTGCGCGAGGCCTCGAACAGCGAGCGCAGGCCGCCGGCCTGGTCGCCGAGCACCAGCGTGGCTTGTGGCTGTGCAAAGGCGCGCAGCGAACCGGCTGCAGCCAATGAGAGTGCGGCGCCTTGCTTGAACCAATCGCGGCGCGAAGTTTTCGGGAAGAAACGGGATGTCATGCGGCGACTCCCGGCGACAGCAGCGCACGCTTGCCCGCCGCGACCAGGATTGCGTCGTTCTGCGGCGTGTGGATGCGGCTGCACAGCACGTCGCGGTAGTGCCGCTCCAGCGGGTTCTGCCGCGTGAGGCCGTGGTTGCCGCTCAGCTGAAGGGCCAGCTCGACCGCGCGGACCGCGTTGCCCGTTACCGTGTACTTGAGCAGGCCGCTGTCGGCGGCCGGCGGTGGATGGCCGTCATCGACAGCGGTGGCCGCCTCGTCGAGCAGCACGCGGTCGGTTCGCAGCAGCGCCTCGATCTCGCCCACATGCTCCTGCGCGCGCGGCAGGCTCGCCAGCGGCGCGCCGAGGCTGCCGGGCGCGCGCTGGTTCAGGAAGCCCACCAGCCAGTCGCGCGCGGCCGTCGCTACCGCGTCGTAGAGGCTGCCGAGCAGCACCGTCATCCATGCCTGTTGCGTGGCACGGGCGTCAATGTCGGTCTGGCTGCCCGCGTCGGCCGCCCAGTCGGCCGGCGCGCGCAGGTCTGCTGCATGGTCGAGGCCGATGGCGACGTTCTCGAACACCACCTCGTGGCTGCCCGAGGCGCGCAGGCCCAGGTGGTCCCAGCTGGGAATCACGCGCACGCCGGGTGCTTCGCGCGGCACCAGGAACACGCCGGTGCGCGGCGTGGCCTCGTCGGTGCGGGCCCACACCGCGAGCCAGCTCAGGCCGTCGATGCCGGTCGTATAGAGCTTGTGGCCATCGATCTTCCAGCCGCTACCCTCGCGCCGCGCGACCGTGCCGGGCAAGCCGCCGCGGGCGGGCGAACCCAGCACGGGCTCCACCCGCAGCGCATTGATCAGCGCGCCGCGCGCCACCGCATCGCGCGCCACGCGTTCGCGCAGCTGCGGCGGCCAGCGGCTGTCGGTGCGCGTCAGTGCGTGGTGCTGCAGATAGGTCATCGTGAGGATCAGCGCCGTGGCTGGCTCGCCGCGCGCCACGGCCGCGATCACGCGCCGTGCCGTTGCCAGCGTGGCGCCGCCGCCGCCGTGTTCGGCGGGAGCGACGAGCCCGATGAGCCCGTGCGCCTGCAGCGCCGCGAAGTTCTCGCGCGGAAAGGCGCCACTGCGGTCATGGTCGGCTGCGGTGGCGGCGAACTGCACCGACAGCCGCGCCAGCACCGCGGCATCGACGTTGGCGGGCGGGGGAGGCGATGGTTCTTCAGGCGTGGCCGGCGCGCGGCGCAAGGGGAGTGCACTCATGGTGCCCAGACGTTAGCGGGCCGCCTGGCGCCGGAAAACGACGCATCCCGCATATGCAAACTCGTTTTTCTGCGTTCGCTTCCGCTGCCTGTCTGGTTACGGTCCGGTGGATGAAAACAGACTTCCTTCTTGACCGGCGCCGCCTGCTGCAAGCCGCCGCCGCGTGGGGCACGGCTGCAACCGCCGGAGCAGCGGGCCTGGCCCAGGCTGCGTCGCCCTCGCGCGACCTGTCGGGCGTCACGCTGCGCGTGGGCACCTACAAGGGCCTCTGGCGGCCGCTGCTCGCCGCTTCGGGCCAGGCCGACACGCCCTACAAGATCGACTGGCGCGAGCTCAACAACGGCGTGCTGCACATCGAGGCCATCAACGGCGACGCGCTCGACCTGGGCTCGGGCAGCGAGATTCCGCCGGTGTTCGCGGCGCGGCAGAAGTCCAGCGTGAAGCTGGTGGCCGTGACGCACGAAGACCTGAACAACCAGGCCACGCTGGCGCGCAAGGATGCACCCATCCGCAGCATCGCCGACTTCAAGGGCAAGCGCGTGGGCTACGTGCGCGCCACCACTTCGCACTACTACCTCGCCAGGCAATTGGCCGAAGCGGGCCTGTCGTTCAGCGACATCCAGGCCGTGAGCCTCACGCCGTCGGACGGCCTCTCGGCCTTCGCGCGCGGCGATCTCGATGCCTGGGCCATCTATGGCTACAACGGCCAGTTGGCGCGCACGCAGTACGGCGCGCGGGTCATCAAGACCGGCGTGGGGTATCTCTCGGGCAACTTCCCCATCTACGCCAATCCGCGTGCGCTCGACGATGCATTGCGCCGTGCTGCGCTGGGCGACCTGCTGCAGCGACTGCAACGCTCGTTCGCGTGGATCAACGGCAACTTCCTGGCCTACGCCCGCGCGCAGTCGGCCGAAACGCGCGTGCCCGTGGGCGACATCGTCGAGCTCTTCAACCGCCGCAGCGGCGAGTACAGCCTCGGCCCCGTCAGCGATGCGGTCGTGCGCAGCCACCAGGACGTGGCCGACACCTTTCTGAAGATCGGCGTGCTCGACGGTCCGGCTGACGTCAAACCGCTGTGGGACCGCAGCTTCGAGAACGTGCTGCGCCTGCCCGCCGCCTGACATCCACTTTCCATTCACGAGGACAAGAACCATGAGCCAGCAACACCAGGACGGCGTCGAATTCATCGGCATGATCCAGGGCCAGAAGGTCTCGGAGATCCATGCCGCCAAAGGGCCGTCGATCGACCGCGACTACGTGCGCGCCTTCGCGCAAGCCCACGAGAAGGCCGGCTTCGACCGCGTGCTCGTGCCGCACCACTCGACCAGTCCCGACGCCACGCTCACGGTGGCGTACGCCGCCTCGGTCACCGAGCGCATCCACTTCATGCTTGCGCACCGCCCCGGCTTCGTCGCGCCCACGCTGGCCGCGCGGCAGTTTGCCTCGCTCGACCAGTTCAGCGGCGGCCGGCTTGGCGTGCACTACATCTCGGGCGGCTCCGACGAGGAACAGCGCCGCGACGGCGACTGGCTCGATCACGACCAGCGCTACGCCCGCACCGACGAATACCTCGAGGTGCTGCACAAGGTATGGACGGCCGACAAGCCCTTCGATCACGAAGGCGCGCACTACCGCTTCCAGAACGCCTTCTCCGAAGTCAAGCCGGTGCAGACGCGCGGCGGCAAGCCGCATGTGCCGGTGTATTTCGGCGGGGCTTCCGAGGCCGCGATTCCGGTCGCGGGCAAGTACGCCGACGTGTACGCGCTGTGGGGCGAGTCGCTCGACCAGGCGCGCGAGCTCACCACGCGAGTGCGCGCCGAGGCGGCGAAGCATGGGCGCGGCGTGCGCTTCTCGGTGTCGTTCCGTCCGATCCTGGCGGAGACCGAAGAGGCCGCGTGGGCGCGCGCCGAGAACATCCTTGCGGAGACCAAGCGCCTGCGCGTGGTGCAGGGCTACAACCGCGGCGGTCCGCAGCAGAGCGAAGGCGCGAAGCGTTTGCTGGCTGCGGCCGAGAAGGGCTCCCGGCTCGACAAGCGGCTGTGGACCGCGGTGGCACAGGAGATCGGCGGCCGCTCGAACAGCACCGCGCTGGTCGGCACGCCGGAGCAGGTGGCCGATGCGCTGCTCGACTACTACGACCTGGGCGTGACGACCTTCCTGATCCGCGGCTTCGATCCGCTGGAGGATGCGCTGGACTATGGGCGCGAGCTGATTCCGCGCACGCGGGAGTTGGTGGCGCAGCGCGCTGCGTCCATCCGCAAAGCTGCGTGAGTCATGAATTTCTCCCTCCCCCTCTGGGGGAGGGCAGGGGTGGGGGCAAGCGGCGTTCAACACCGTCATGGCTTTGAAGCCGTCGAGCCCCCATCCCAACCTTCCCCCAGAGGGGGAAGGAGCAAAAACCGAATACCTGGAGTGCCCATGAGTGCCGTTCTTTCCATCGACCGCCACGCGTCGCTGAAGCTCAACCCGAACCCGCAACAGAAATACTGGTTCGACCCCATTCCTGCGCGCCCCACCGTCCAGGCCGAGCGCCGCCATCGTCAGGAGCGCCTGGCCGGCGCCTTCCGCCTGTTCGCGCGCTTTGGCTTTGCGCAGGGCCTGGCCGGCCATATCACCGCGCGCGACCCCGAGCTGAGCGACCACTTCTGGGTCAACCCGCTCGGCATTCATTTCTCGCGCATCAAGGTGTCCGACCTGCTGCTCGTCAATTCGAAGGGCGAGACCGTCATCGGCGAAAGGCCGCTCAATAAGGCCGCCTTTGCCATCCACGCCGCGATCCATGAGCACAACCCGAAGATCGTTGCCGCCGCCCACACGCATTCGACCTCCGGCAAGGCCTGGTCCACGCTGGGCCGCAAGCTCGACACCCTCACGCAGGACAGCTGCGTGTTCCACGAGGACGTGGCGTTGTTCGACGACTTCACCGGCATGGTGGTCGACACCAGCGAGGGCGAGCGCATCGCCCGGGCGCTGGGCGACAGGAAGGGCGCCATCCTGAAGAACCACGGCATCCTGACGGCCGGGCCTACGGTGGAAGCCGCTGCGTGGTGGTACATCGCGCTCGACAACGCCTGCCACACGCAACTGCTCGCCGAAGCCGCCGGCAAGCCGCAGCCGATCGACGAAGAAACCGCGCGCCACACGCACAGCCAGATCGGTGGACCCGAAGGTGCCATCCATTCCTTCGACAGCCTCTACGAAGGTCTGCTCGAAACCGAGCCCGAACTCCTGCTGTGACGACGGGCAATGTCATGAACTTCAGCACATCCATTGCCCCCGGTTCCCGCCGCCGGTTTCTCGTCCAGGGCGCATCGGTTGCCGCCGCTGTCGCCCTGCCGGGAGCGGTTGCCGCACAGGGCCGTCCGGTGCTCAAGGCCGGCGACCAGAAGGGCGGCCTGCGCGCGTTGCTCGAAGCGGCGGGCGGGCTCGAGGGGCTCGGCTACGACATCCAGTGGTCGGAGTTCCCGGCCGCGGCACCGCTGGCCGAAGCACTCAATGCCGCTGCGGTCGATTCGGGCCCGATCGGCGACGCGCCGCTGATCTTTGCGCTGGCGGCGGGCACGCGCGTCAAGGCCATAGGCGCGAACCGCTCCGACTCCTACGGCACGGCCGTGCTGGTGCGGCCCGACTCACCGCTGAAGACCGCCGCCGACCTCAAGGGCAAGAGCATCGCGACGAACCGCGGCTCCATCGGCCACTACGTCACGCTGAAGGCCATCACCTCGGCCGGCCTCAAACCCGAGGACGTGAACATCCGGTTCCTCGCGCCCGCCGACGCCAAGCTTGCGCTCACGCAGGGTTCGGTCGATGCCTGGGCCACGTGGGAGCCATACACCGCATTGGCCGAGGTCAGCCACCATGCGCGCGTGCTCGTCAGCGGGCGCGGCCTGCTGCCGGGGCTCAGCTATCTCGCGGCCACCGACAGCGCCATCGCGGCCAAGCGGCCCGTGCTGCAGGACTTTCTGCAGCGCGTGGTGAAGGCGCAGCTCTGGTCGTACCGCAACGTCGACGCCTACTCGGCCGCGTTGGCGCGCATCATCGGCATTCCTCCCGAGGCGGCGAAGCTGCAGTTCGAACGCCGCCAGCAGAAGTGGGTGGCCATCGACGCGCAGGTCATCGCCGACCAGCAGGGCACGGCGGACTTTTACCGGCAGGTCGGGCTTATCAAGCAGCCGCTCGATGTGAAGGGCACCTTCGATACGGGGTTCGGTGTGGCTGGCTAGCAATTCGTGCAGCAGCTGTTCAGGGCGCGATCCCGCCGACGGGGTGCCTTGCTCCGCGAATGTCCCCCGGCCTTCGGCCTCCTCCTTTATTTCGCTGCGCAAGGCACCCCATCGGCGTGATCGTTGGACAGAGCGGTCGTTGATCAGCGGTTCACCAGCAGCGTGCCCTCGTGCTCAGGACACCGGGTGCTCCCCGCAGCGAAATAAAGGAGGAGGCCGCAGGCCGGGGGACATTCGCGGAGGGGAGTACCCGGTGGCCTGTGCACGCACCCCGGAAAAAAACCGAGATGAAACCGTAGCTGAGTCCAAGACTCGCATAAATGCGTCCCCAGGGCGCAGGGCGGTGGTGGCTAGAGTCGTCGAATGACCACCGACACTCCTTACGCCATTCCCCCCGCGCCCGTTCATTCGCTGCCCATCCAGGGCGAACGCGCGCGCTTCCCGGTCAACCGCATCTTCTGCGTGGGCCGCAACTACTCCGAGCACGCCCGCGAGATGGGCCACAACCCCGACCGCGAACCGCCGTTCTTTTTCATGAAGCCGGCCAGCGCCATCGTGGCCGATGGCGGCGAGTTCGCGTACCCGACGCTGTCGAACGACGTGCACCACGAGATCGAACTCGTGGTCGCGCTCAAGACCGGCGGGTCGAACATCGCCGCTGCGGACGCGCTGAGCCATGTGTATGGCTACGCCGTCGGCCTCGACATGACCCGCCGCGACCTGCAGGGCGAGGCCAAGAAAATGGGCCGCCCCTGGGACACCGGCAAGGCCTTCGACGGCTCCGCGCCCTGCGGCGAACTCGTGCCCGTGGCAAAGGCCGGCCACCCCTCGACGGGCGAGATCCGCCTCGAAGTCAACGGCACGCAGCGCCAGGTCGGCGACCTCGCCGACATGATCTGGAACGTGCCCGACACCATCTCCTACCTGTCGACACTGTTCACGCTGCAGCCCGGCGACCTGATCTTCACGGGCACCCCGGCCGGCGTCGCGGCCGTGCAGCGCGGCGACCGCATGCGCGGCACGGTGGCGGGCGTGGGCGCGCTGGAAGTCGCGGTCGTCTGAGCTCGAGGACGGCCCGCGCATCGAGCCGGGCCGGCCTTCCGGGCCGCGAGTTGGCGTACCCTCGCGGGCAGACGCCTGCCGACCCGCCCGTTTTCCGATGCGCACCTCTCCCTCCACGTCCGTCCGCACCTACGGCATGCACGAGCGTGCCGACCACCTCGACTTCGACATCCGCTTCCAGGGTGCGCGCAACGAGCTCACGCTGCCGCACCGGCACGCGTACTTCCAGATCCAGATCGGCATCGAGGGCAGTTCGCAGCAGGCCATCGGCGGCGAGGTGCGCCCCTTCGGCCCGCGCCACCTGAGCTTCGTGCTGCCGTACCGGGTGCACGTGATTCCACATCCGCCCGATGCGCTGTACTGCATCGTCAACTTCGACCAGCGCTTCCTGTGGCCCGAGCTCGAGGTCGATGCGCTCGACCTCGATGACGTGTCGCTCGCGCGCTACCCCGACCTCGCGCCCTTCCTGTTCCAGGAGTACGTCGACTTCGCCTTCGACGAGGCCGACTTCGCCCGCGTCCGCGGCTGGCTCGACGAGTTGCACGCGCTGAACGCGGGCCGCAGCTTCGGTGCCAAGATCGCGATGCGCGGCATCGTGCAGCAGATCATCGCCCTGGCCTGCATGCGGCAGGAGCAGGCGCTGATGCGCCTTTCGCTGCAGCACAACGGCAAGACCTCGCAGCGAGACGCGTTGCAACGCGTGGTGCGCTACGTGCGCGACAACCTCGACAAGCCACTGTCGCTGACCGATGCCGCGGCCGCCGCGTTTCTCTCGCCCAACTACCTTGCAAACCTGCTGCGCAAGGAAACCGATCGAACATTCACCGACCTGGTGACCGAGCGGCGCATCGAGCGGGCGAAAGAACTGCTGTCCTCCACCTCGCTGCTGGTGCGGGAGATTGCGCACCAGTGCGGGTTTGCGGACGAGGCCTATTTCAACCGGCGGTTCCGGCAGTGGGTGGGGAACACGCCGAGGAGCTTTCGGCGTGAGCATGTGGTGAGTACGCGGGGGTGATTCGTGCCGGATGGATTGCGGGCGCCGGCGGCCACGCATGGAGTCGCACTCATGCCTTGCGCGACATTGCTTTCTGCAGCGCCTCTGCCGTTCCCCAGTGCTGCAAGAACTCGATCTCGTCGGCCTTGCTCAGCTTGCCATGCGACCGATAGACGAGCGCTGTCATCACCGCACCCGTTTGCACAGGCTTGTCTTCCGGCTCGCCAATGCCCGAGTCGCTTTGCCACTCCTTTGGGAATGCCGGCCAGGAGCAGGTGAGCTGGCTCATCATGTGAAAGCTGGTCTCCATGAAGCCCGGCTTTTGCTCCAGCCTGTACTGGCGAGCGTCGGGCTTGCCGCAATAGGTGGTGTAGTCCGGATGCAGGTAGCGGGCAATGCCCTTGTAGGTGGAAGAGGCGTCGGCGGGAAGGTGATCGACCGTGGGGCCGACCTCCATGTACTGGCGGATGTACTCCCACAGATACGCCGCGTTCTGCGTGCCCGAAAGGCCCGGGCCGACGAAGATGCAGTCTTCACCCTTCGCACTCGGATCGGCCGGGTCGAAGGGCGGGTGGTAGAGCGCCAACGCCTTGATGGTCTGCTTGGCGCCCGCGCTGGCACCTTCGGGTTCGAAAAGCGCCACCAGACGCTCCCAGTCAAGCACCACATTGCCTCCGCAATAGCCGGGTCGCAGCACGTACACCTTGCGGGTGAGCCGGTTGAAGCGAATGCGTCCGCGTGCGTCAGTGAAGAAGCAGGTTCGCATGCCCATGTAGTGGAACCACGCGAAGATCATGAAGGCGCTGGCCAGGGCGAGGGGAAGCAACAGGAGCCAGCCGAGCCACAGATCCGTTGACGAAACACGGTCGCTGATCATGAAGAAGAAAATGATCTGCCCGAAAAGCAAAGGATGAACTGCCAATCCGTACCACATCCAGATCAGCACGGCAGCCGGCAAGACGACGTAAAGGTTCCCCATCCCTGCACGCCACTGCAAATCCCATCCCGGATTGCATAGTTCCAGGTACGCATCGTTCTGGGCATAGGCCGCTCGGCCTGGCATCTCGATGCCGCGTGCGCCGGAGCGGTGAGTCGGCCAGTATTTTTGTCCCTCAAGGTTGATATGGGCGCGGCTTTTTCCAGGGGAGCGGTGCCGGGCCAACCGGTAGCTGTTTTCGCGAACGAACATGAACTCCTCAGTTCGGTTGTGGCTCGGCCTGCAAAGCCTCAGATCGATTGCAGTTTGGCCCGCAAAGTCGAAGCCTTGCGTACACCCGCAGATGCTCGGCTATTGATCGTCGGGCTCATGCCTTGCGCGACGTTGCTTCCTGTAGCGCCTCGGAAGTTCCCCAGTGTCGTAGGAACTCGATTTCGTCGGCCTTGCTCAGCTTGCCTTGTGCCCGATAGACGAGCGCTGTCATCACCGCACCCGTTTGCACCGGCTTGTCTTCCGGTTCGCCAATGCCAGAGTCGCTTTGCCACTCCTTTGGGAATACCGGCCATGAGCAGGTGACCTGGCTCATCATGTGGAAGCCTGTCTCCATGAAACCTGGACGTTGCTCAAGTTTGTACTGCTCGGCACTGAGTTTGCCGCAGTAGGTGGTTTGTTCCTGGCCAATGCGTTCGGGAATGCTTGCTTGGCCCGGGCCGTGCGCCATATAGCGGCGGATGTATTCCCACAGTGGAGCAGCTTCACTCGAAGCGGATAGGCTGGGGCCGACGAACAAGCAGTCTTCGCCAAGGCCTCGGGGGTCGTTGATATCGATGGGCTTGCAGTAAAGCACCAGCGCACGCCGTTGCAAGCGGGTGTTCTCACGGCGCCGGAAGATCGTGTCGTAAATCGTCCAGTCCAATACCGCGCATATGCGATCCCAATCGAGCACGACGTTCCCACCGGCGAACTTCGGCCGCAGTACGTAGACCTTGCGTGTAACACGATTGAATCGAATTCGGCCGCGAGCGAAGGTGAAGAATGATGGCCTGATGACTCCAGGGAATACGGAGAGGTGCCAATAGGCATACATCAATGCCGCGCATGGAGACAGGAAGAGCCAGCCGAACCAGATATAGATCGCGCGTGCCTCAAGTGAACCAAACCAGAGAAAAAGTATGTTTCCAGTGAGCAGTGGGTGTATTGCAAGTCCATAGAACATCCATAGCGTCAGAAAAACTGCAGTTCCCACAAAAAGCAACATGGGGACGGCCATCCATTGTTCTGACCAACCCGGATTGCACAGTTCCAGGTACCGATCATTTTGCGCATACACAGACCGGGCAGGGAACTCGGCTGCAGCGTCGGCGCGTTCGTTAACTCGCCACAACCTGTCGGTCTCATCCGCGTGCGCACAACGGCGGCTTTCGACCAATGAGCGCTGGCGAACAATTCGGTAGAAGTTTTCAAATGCAAACATCGGACTTCGATCAGTTGGCCGACTGGAGCTCAGCCTGGACGTTGGCGAACTTCTGGGAGGGCTCCCGCAGATTGGCGTGAATCAGCGTCTTCCTCTTATTGTTGAACGGACAGCCTGCTGGCTAGTTGATTCACTCTCCTCCCTCTACACAGAGACAGCGACATCGCCGCTGGCTATTTGCAGTCGCTTTCACTCCTTGTGTGACATTGCTTCCTGCAGCGCCTCTGCTGTTCCCCAGTGCTGCAAGAACTCGATCTCGTCGGCCTTGCTCAGCTTGCCTTGTGCCCGATAGACGAGCGCTGTCATCACCGCACCCGTTTGCACAGGCTTGTCTTCCGGTTCGCCAATGCCCGAGTCGCTTTGCCATTCCTTCGGGAATGCCGGCCATGAGCAGGTGATCTGGCTCATCATGTGAAAGCTGGTCTCCATGAAGCCCGGCTTTTGCTCCAGCCTGTACTGGCGAGCATCGGGCTTGCCGCAATAGGTGGTGTAGTCCGGGTGCAGGTAGCGGGCGATGCCCTTGTAGGTGGAAGATGCGTCGGCGGGAAGGTGATCGACCGTAAGGCCGACCTCCATGTACTGGCGGATGTACTCCCATAGATGCGCTGCTTCTTGCGGGCCCGAAAGGCCCGGGCCGACGAAGATGCAATCTTCACCCTTCGCACTCGGATCGGCCGGGTCGAAGGGCGGGTGGTAGAGCGCGAGCATGGCAATGCTTTGTTTATCCCAACGATTGGTGCTTTGCGGATCAAAGAGGGCGATGAGTCGCCCCCATTCCAATACAACATTGCCGCCGCAATAGTCGGGGCGCAGTACATACACTTTGCGAGTCAGTCGGTTGAAGCGGATGCGGCCCCTTGCATAAGAGAAAAAGCATGAGCGCATTCCCATTCGATAGAGCCACATGTAGATCAAAAAGGAACTGCCTATCGCCAGCGGAAAAAGCACTATCCAACCCATTAGCAAAAATGGCCAATCTCTTGGCTGATAGTCGACTACAGGAAAGAAGAAAATAATCTTTCCAAACAGCGCCGGGTGAACCGCGAAACCATACCAGCACCAGATAACTAAAAGCGCAGGCAAGATAACAAAGAGATTGCCGATGCCGGCACGCCATTGCAAATCCCAGCCGGGATTGCACAGTTCCAGGTACGTGTCGTTCTGGGCATAGGCAGTCCGACTGGGCATCTCGACGCCTCGTGCCCCGGAGCGGTTGATCGACCAGTGCTTCTGGCCTTCCAGATTGATATGTGCTCGACCTTGACTTATTCCCGAGCGACGCAAATGCGCGTAACCCTCTTCTCGTACAAACATGTCCGTTCCTTATGCAGGCTGCAACTCAGCCTGCACGTTGCTTAGCGTCTGCAGGGTTTCTTGCAGGTTCTCATGAATTGGTTTTTTCCCACTCCGATCCTTGTTCAAAGGGATATCGCGGAGCCATGCGATCCAGCTGTCTTCGCTCAGCAGAAGAATTGCAATGGCTGCACCGATGACAAGTACGGCGCCAACTAGTCCAAACACGGCGGCTGCAATGGCCCATCCAGCAGCGCCGGCACCTGCTCCAACTGCAAAGACTCCTGCCGCTGTTCCTGCGATTGTGAATAGAGTACCGACTGCGCTGGCGACTTGAAACGCTGCCAAGCCAATTTGTCCTCTTTCTCTCGACTTCCACGCATCCATCGCATCCAACACCGCCGATACGGCTGCTGCGGGCCCCAGGAACTTGAAAGCCGTCAACCGGAGGCTACTCAAGTGCGCAGCCTTGATCGAGTCCAGCCCTTGCTCCAAGGCCTTGTACTTGTAGATGTCTGCACCCTTCACCCCCTTGTAGATGGTGTCCTCATAGGCCTTGGCCCGCCAGTCGTACAGACTGCCGATGCCTTGCAGGGTCTGTCCCATCATGTCGACGCCGCTGCGCGCGTCGAGCTTATTGCCAAACTGGTTGCCCTTGATGATGGCGCTGGCTACATCGAACAGTCCGCCCAGCATGGCTGCGCGCGTGCCAGGTGCGGCCCTGCGCGCGCGCTGTAGCGCCTTTGCCTTGTCCGCTCGGGTGACCGGGTCGGCGATACCCTGCAGTTTTTTGGCGCGCAGCTCGATACGCTTGATGTTTTCGGCTACGTCGCTCTTGAGTTGCGCGATTTCACTCTGCACGGTATTGCCCATGGTGCTCATGCCTGCAAGCGCCAAATGCTGCGTCAGCCGCGCGCCCACGGCGGAGGCAGGCAGCGCGTTGATGCCTGTCATCGCACGCGCGCTCAGCAGGGAGAAAACCTGACCGGCCCAAGCCGACCTGCGCAACAAGGCGGGCGCATCGTGTCGGCCCGCTTGCTCGATGAAAGCCAATGCCTTGTCGCCCAGTGCCAACCGGCCCGCGACGAGTTTGAGGGTGTTGGCCAGCCCGTCGGCCAGCGCAGTTTCGGGGTTCGGTGCCGGCAGAGGCTTCGGGGCACTGTCGATTTCCTTGTAGGTGGCCTTGAGCGTGGCGCTGTTGAAGCACAGCATGCGAGACAGGGCATGGTTGTCCCAGACGGCGATTTTCTGCAGCCAGGTTCGTCCCCATGTGTGGCTCTCCAGATTCACCATGCATTGCGCCAGCTGCAAACTCAAGCTGGCACCGCCGCCCAGCTTGTCGATCCTGTCGTCTTTACCGCTATAGCGATCGATAGCTTTCCAGATTTCCTCGCTGGCCAGCCAATTGCCTTGGTCGTGCCCAAGCTTGTCGCGCAAGGCTGAAAGGCGATCGTACGCAGGCTTGTGCGCGTGTTCCAAGAAGGCCTCTGCAGCGGTGGCATCGAACAGCTCTGAAAATTTTCCGTCTATCTCCTTGATGGATTCGTCCAACTGTCTCTTCTTGTTGTATTCCCGGTTCTCGTTGCGCGTAGCAAGTGCCGACGCGCGCTCACGTGGATCGTTTGGCAGCGGGGCGTAGAACATCTTGGACTCCTCATAGCCCTTGTTCACGGATATCGCGGCCCCTTTCTTGATCAGGTCGCGGAGGCTTTGCGCGCCGATCGCCGTTTGGAGTACCCACTCGTTCGTGACGCCCGTGGCGAAGCCAGCTGCCCGATGCACCTGCCAATGGGCATAGGTGACCTGCACCTCGGATTGCAGATGTCCCAACTCCTGACAGATGCCGATGGCATCGTTGCAGGCCACCACCGCTCCCTTGTGAACTTGCAGGAACTCGGCCATCTTCCTCAGCCGCTTGCCATGGGCGTTGTCATAGGTCGGGCCGGTGCGTTTTCGGGTGTCGTAGGACACGTCGTCGGTTCCGGTGAAGTCACCCATGGCCGTCACCCCCGGTGTTCGGACTTCCACTTGCTCCTCATAGTCGCCCCAGCCCCGCTCCTGCGCATTGCTTCCCATCAGTCCGTACATCTGCGGCTCGCAGGCATCGCGAACTGCTTCGGTGCTCAACGCACTGAACTCCACCACCTGCCCATTGAGCTGCCCGGGCTGCAGCGTGTCCTTCTGGCTCGTGCTCCCGCCCGCCCATCCCGCAACGTCGAAGCCTTGCATGTACTTGCCCAGGTTCGGCTCGATCTCTTTCTTCAAGTGTTCGTAGTCGATGGGGTCCGGGTGGAACATGTAGTCGAGCTTTGTGACGTTCTTTGCGTCACGCACCCACACCATCGAGCTGTTGGCCCCGCGGAACTCCATTTCGCACGCCGGATGAGACTCGGCCGCCTGCGGCAATGTCACCGGAAACTCGCCCAGGTAGCCGTGCGGATGCACGATGTAGCCCTGCCATTCGGGGGGACGCCCTTTCGCTCGATGCGCACGTAAAGATAGCCCGCGCGCAGCATGCGCACGTTGTACAGCGCCGTCTGCATCGAGACGCCTCCGGGTCGGGCTTGCAACTGGCCCATGGGTTGCAGCGGCTTGAGGGCGTTCATGCCTTTGGTTTGCGCGCTGTAGGCCGCCGCATAGCGGACAAAGAGTATGGGCAGGCCTTTGCGGTCGCAGTTCTTGCAAGGTGTGGCGCAGGGCATCGGGGCTTTCTTTCTTTTCTTATCTCGCAGAAACGGCGTCGGCGTATGCGGTGCCAAAACGCAGGTCCGGCTGGCGGCGCAACGCGTCCAGGATCCGGGCGAGCAGGGCGGCTTCGCTTGGCGACTGCCAGAAGGCCTCGCGGTTCGCCCCTTGGGTCGGATGTGCTCGCCAGGTGAGGTCGACGAAATCTTCCAGGTTGTCGTCGTTCAGGCCGAGGCTCTGGCCTTGGGCCAGCAGGTGGCTCATTGCGGCGCCGTCGGGTTGCCGGTCGACGGGCACGCCATTGCCCGCAAGGCGCGCCCAAACGCGATGGCCCGCCGGCGCAGAATGCGCAGCCTGCCATTGGGGCAGGTCGAAACCCAGGCGGCCGACGGATGACGACGACAGCGCTTCGGCGTTGCCGTCGGGCCTGGCGGATGCCTGGAACCACTCGGGCTCGCGAGAGGTGGCTAGGACGTCCTGCTGCACCAAGTCGGCCAAGGACCATGGTCCCCACGGCTGCTCCAGCGTCCACCAGCGCCGCACGGGGCCGAGCCACTGTTGCCGCTGCGCGTCGGACAGCACGGGCCATGCGCGCTGCAGCACGCGCGGGTCCTGATAGCGGAAGAGGCGCGCGCTGCCATCGGCAGGCGACAGCTGATCGCCCAGCACCGCCCAATGATCGGCAATGGCCACGGCGATAAATTCGCTGAAGAGGACGCCGCACAGGGGTTGCCGCATCTGGCGCTGTTCGGCCTGCACCCAGGCTTGCACGAGCCATCCGGGCAGATCATTGGCGACCAGGCGTGCGAGCGCTGGGTGCGGGGATGAATCGGCCCAATGCTCCGGCAACTGCAGCAGGCAGGGCGCGTCTTCCTCGCGGTGCTTGAAGTGGCGGTCGGGCACGGCCACGCGTTCCTCGGCCATGCCGGGGTAGTGTTCTTCGAGGGCGGCGGTCAATGCGCCGGCGTGCCAGTTCTCGAGCACGAGATAGGCGCGCAAGGGGCGCCTTCCGGCAGCGTCGGACACTCGAGCTGCTGCGTTGAATGCCGATCGCAGTTGCCGGACCAGCGCAACGCAGCGTGGGTCCGAAGGTGTGTTGTCGGGAAGCGTCATCGGGTCAACGTGCCAAGGAGCCCGAGCCTTCGTTGGCCGCGCCGTTTTCCCTGAGCTTGCAGTCCGATTCGCTGTGCGGCTTGACCGGCAGGCTGGCTGGCCCGACCAGGCTGTGGCTCGCCGCATGCTCGCGCCAGATGCCCATCGTGCCGTGCTCGATGCCATTCGCGTTCCAGCGCGTGTAGCTCGAGCCGCCGTTGATCAGCACTTCGTCCCTGGCGGTGATCGTGATGCGGTTGGCCTCCAGCTTGATGTTCATCTTGGCCAGCACATTGACGCTGGCCTTCAGCGCCCTGATGTCGATGTCGGAACTGCCGGAGGTGAGTTTCATGCCCGCCTTGTGGGCGAACATGCGCACGGCCTCCTTCGCACTGACCAGCAGGCTCTTGCCGGCGCCGATGCTGGCATGCGCGCCGCTGGTGATGGCCGTGTGCTCGCCACTCACGATGTGCGTGCTGCCGGCGGCCGTGGCCTGGATGCCCGCGGGGCTGGCCAGCGTCAGGTGCGGCTCCTGGAATTCGGGGAAGATGCCGTGGGCCGGGTCGCTGCCATGGCCCTTGATGTCGTCGTTCTGTTCCTTGAGCGCCTTGGCTACCTCGTCCTGGTCGCCTGCCTGGTGCGCCTTGGCCTCCTGCGCAGCCTGACTCAATCCCTCGTGCAGGTCGCGCCCCTGCGTAAGCCGCGCCACCGTCTCGCCCATGTCGGTAACGTGGGCCTGCGCGTTGTGGCGTGCCTCGGTGCTCAGCAGCAGGCCGTTCGCGGCCCGCACCGCACCATGCCCGTCGGTGCGCAGTTCGAAGCCCTGGCCCCGGTCGTCCTTGCGGCCTGCCACGTCCTCGATGCGCGCGATGTACCCCAGGCTCAGGCTGGAGCTTTGATGGTCGCTCTTGAGCTGGGCCTGGACCTTGCCGCTCGAATCATCGAGTGCGAGATGGTTGCTGCGCCCGCCGCCCAGTTCCCGGCTGCGGATGCCCGAAAGGTGCTTCTGATCGGGCAGCTGCCAGGCCGGCATCTCGTCGGCGTTGTGCACACGGCCGGTGACGATGGGGCAGTCCGGATCGCCATTGAGGAAGTCGATGATGACCTCCTGCCCGATGCGCGGTAGCGCCGCCATGCCGAAGGTCGAACCAGCCCAGGCCGTCGACACGCGCACCCAACAGCTGGAGTGCTCGTTGTCCTCGCCGATGCGGTCCCAGTGGAACTGGACCTTGATGCGGCCGTACCGGTCGGTCCAGATTTCTTCGCCGGCCGGTCCCACCACGACGGCGGTCTGCGGGCCTTGCGTGCGCGGCTTGGGTGTCGTGCGCCGCGGGCGCCAGGCGAAGCTCGCGGGCTGTGCATCGAAGGTGAAGCGCTGCACGGAGCCCTCGGCGCCGTTTTGTCCTTCACTGGCCTGGATGGTCTCTTGCAGGTGATAGCCGACACCGAGCAGCAGGTACTGCCGGTTCTGGTCGTCGCGCGGGTGGCCGGCGAGGCGGAAGGTGTAGCCCGGCGCCAGTTCGCGCAGGTTGGAGCGGCCCCTGGCCCGGCTGCGCTCGCTCAGTTGTTCCTCCGTGCGGAGGCGCGCGTAGTCCTCGCCGTCGCCGTGCTGAATGAAACCACCCGGCCACTCGTAGGCTTCGTGGCTGTCGTGGTCATGGCCGGGCGGCATTTGCTGGCGGCTCGCCAGGTCGGCCCTCGGCTTTTCGAAGTCGTAGTCGTCGGTGTAGTGGTGGCCGGAGCGAATCTCTTCAGCCTGCTCCCATGCATGAATGCGCTCGCTGGGCTCCAGGCCTCCCGTCATGCCCGAGTTTTCGTGGGGGTGGTAGCGCACCGTCTCGCCGCTGGGCAAGGGGCCGTGTGAGCAGGCGATGTCGTCGGCAAAGACCAGCACGTGCTGCTCGGCCTCGTGCCGGAAGTAGTAGTAGATGCCTTCGTGCTCGCACAGGCGCGAGACAAAATCGAAGTCGCTCTCGTGGTATTGAACGCAGTAGTTCCAGGTGCGGTAACTGCGGCTGAGCTTCTGTTCGAGGGGATAGCCGTAGCGGCTGAGCACAGCGCTCAGGATGTCCGGAACGGTCTGGTCCTGGAAGATGCGGAAGTCGCTTCGGCGGGTGGCGAGCCATAGCCATGGGCGCAACCGCATCTTGTAGAACGACTGTCGCGCATCTTCCTGCGAAAGACCGAAGCGCGTGACGATGCCGGCAAGGTAGCGCAGGGCGCCGCTCTCGGTTTTCATCGCGACGGTGGCGGCCTTGCCCAGCAGGGTCTTGGGATCGATGGCGTTGCTGTTGCCCAGCAGATCGACTTCAAAGACGTAAGCCTGGCTGAGCGTCTCTCGACCGACGAGGCGGCGAAATTGCAGTGCTGTGCCCAAGGGCGTCTGGATCGTGACGCGTCGGTTCACGGATGGCGCCCCCACGGGATCGGCAAGATCACCGGGGACGCGACGAATGTTGTCGCAATGGCGTGAGTCACGCACTCTCCCTGCTGTCGTTATTGATTGCTGCTTGCCTGTGAGAGCGAATGGCCAGCTCTCGATGCGTCGTCGTGCACTGCGACAGGACGCTTCAAGCGATTGCAATTATGTGATTCCAATGTTCGGCAACGCGCAGGTTTTGCCTTTTGGCGTAGGGATTCTTGTGGCAGGTATGCCAACAAGTTGACATGCCAAATCAACGCTTGCTTACGACGGATGTAGTCAATGGTCTCCGAGCCCCTTCTTTGTTTAAACGAAAGGACTCTTGAGCCGTGTGATGCTGGCTAATCCTGCGATGCAGCTGCGCGCGCGAACTGTGACAAGCGTTTGACCAGCGGCTCGATCAGCTCCATGGGCGTGTTCCCGTAGCCCAGTACCAACCCGTTGTCCGATGGCGTCGGCCGCATTGCAAACCCCGACAGCGGAAACGGCGCGATGCCATGTCGCAGCGCCTCGGCCGCGATCCGGCGGTCATCGATGCGCGCGGGCAACCGCACCGTCAGATGCAGCCCGCAGTAGCCGCCGTCGATTTCGTGCGGCACCTTGAAATGCCTGTTCAGCGCGAGCCGCAGCGCCTGCTGCCGGCCGCGGTACAGCCGCCGCATGCGGCCAAGGTGCCGGCTGAACTGCCCGCTCTCGATGAAGTCGGCCATGGCCAGCTGCTCGTAGCGATGCCCGCCGCGCAGCATTTCTTTCAGCGGTGCCTGCACGGCCGGCAGCAGCTGCGCGGGCAGCACGAGAAAGCCCAGCCGCAGCGACGGAAACATCGTCTTGCTGAAGGTGCCGACGTAGAGCACGGGCGCGTCGTCCACCAGCCCCTGCATCGCGCCGATGGGCTCGCCCGTGTGGCGGAACTCGCTGTCGTAGTCGTCCTCGATGATCCACGCGCCGTGCTGGCGGGCTTGCGCGATCAGCGCGAGCCTGCGCGCGATGCTCAGCACCGAGCCGCCCGGGTACTGGTGCGAGGGCGTGGTGTAGATCAGCCGGGGCGGGTGCTTTTGCCAGTCGCGCTCGTTCACGCACAGGCCTTCGGCGTCGACCCGCACCGGCACGATGCGCAGGTCGCCCGCATGCATGGCGGCCTTCACGCCGCGGTAGCCAGGGTCTTCGACCCAACCGGTCTCGCCCGGGTTGGCCAGCAGCCGCACGCACAGCGAGATGGCCTCCTGCGCGCCTTCGGCGACGACGACCTGTTGCGGCTCGCAGCGCACGCCGCGCGCCACCGATAGGTGCCGCGCGATGGCCGCGCGCAGCGGCGGTTCGCCCAGCGGGTCGCCGTAGCCCAGTGCCAGGGAGCCGCCGAGGCGGATCGCGCGGTCGAGCGAGCGCCGCCATGCGGCCAGCGGAAAGTGCGACAGCGCGGGTACGCCGGGGCGCAGCGCGGCGCCCGTGTCGGCGCGCGAAAAGCTCGGCGCGATCTTCGCGAGCCGCTGCGCGGTGGCCGGCTCGCCGGGCGGCCCGGCTGATCGCTCACGCTCGCGTTTCGATGGCGCCGGCGACGAAAGCTCGGTCACGCGCGTGCCCTGCCGGTCGGGCCGCACATAGCCTTCGGCTGCCAGATGCTCGTAAGTCGCGGTGACCGTGTTGCGCGAGATACCCAGCGCCTCGGCCAAGGCGCGCGAACCCGGCAGGTGGCTGCCGGGCGCGAGGCTGCCATCGAGGATGGCGCTCGTGAGCCGGTCGTGCAACTGGCGTTGCATCGGGCCGGCCTCGGGTTCGCGCGAGAGCGGGGAGTCGAGCAGAGCGGACGAGAGAGAAGGGCGGGTAGATCGTGGCACCATGAAATTTCTCTTTCATGGCACTTTCCGTGGCGCCACGTTGGGGGTACTTTAGCGGTCTTCGGCCCAGCCGTTCACCTCTTCATCCAATGAAAGTGCCTTCACCCATGTCCGCCCGCCAAAACGAGTTCGGCCAGTCCATCGGTCCCGATCTTCCCGAATGGACGCCGCGCGCCCAGCCGCCGCGCCGCCTGGTCGAAGGCCGTTTCTGCAGGCTCGAACCGATCGATGCCTCGAAGCACGCCAACGATCTGCACGCCGCCTACGCGCAGGCCCCCGATGGGCGCGACTGGACCTACCTCGGCATCGAGCGCCCCGCCGAAGCGGAAGGCACCCGCGCCTACATCGAGCGCATCGCGAAGAGCACCGACCCGCTGCACTTCGCCGTCATCGACAGGCAAAGCGGCCGCGCCGTGGGCTCGCTGGCGCTGATGCGCATCGACCCGGCCAACGGGGCTATCGAAGTGGGCACCGTCAATTTCTCGCCGCTGCTCAAGAACACGCCGATGTCCACCGAAGCGCAGTACCTGCTGATGAAGCTCGCCTTCGACGAACTCGGCTACCGCCGCTACGAGTGGAAGTGCGACAACTTCAACGAGCCATCGAAGCGCGCGGCGCTGCGGCTGGGCTTCAAGTACGAGGGACTGTTCCGCCAGGCGGTGATCTACAAGGGCCGGGGCCGCGACACCGCGTGGTTCTCGATCATCGACAGCGAGTGGCCCGCGTTGCGCACCGCGTTCGAGCGCTGGCTGGCGCCCGGCAACTTCGACGCGCAGGGGCGGCAGCGCATGTCGCTCGACAAGTTCCGGCTGGCTTCCGCCTGACGGCCCTGCCAGTTATTTGCCCGGCTTCTGCGACTGCTCGCAATCGACCTGGATCAGCTCGCGCTCGTCCAGCGTCGCGCCGATGCGCACCGCGCTCAGGCAGCCGCCCCACACGCAGCCGGTGTCGATCGAGAGCAGGTCGGGCCGCGACAGCCAGCCCAGCGTCGACCAGTGGCCGCAGGCGATCGTGGCCTTGGCCGTCTTGCGCCCGGGCACGTCGAACCACGGCATGTAGCCTGCGGGCGGGGCGGCCGCGCTGTCTTTGGCCTCGAACTCCATCACGCCTTCAGGTGTGCAGAAGCGCAACCGCGTCAGCGCATTGACGATGGCGCGCAGCCGAGCGCTGCCCGTGAGCGTGTCGTGCCATTGCGCCGGCTCGTTGCCGTACATCGACATCAGGAACTCGCCCAGCGCCGGCCCGCGCAGCACCGACTCGACCTCGGACGCCAGCGCCAGCGTGTCGCCCACCGTCCACTGCGGCAGCACGCCCGCATGCAGCATCAGCAGGTCGCCGTCGCCAATGCGCATGTGCAGCGCCATGTGCTGGCGGCGCACCCATTCGAGCAGCGCCTCGCTGTCGGGCGCGGCCAGCACTTGGGCCAGCGTGTCCTTGCGGCCGGCCTTGCGTGCGCCGTGCGCCACGCCCAGCAGGTGCAGGTCGTGGTTGCCGAGCAGGCTCATCGCCGAGGCGCCGTAGCCCTGCACGCGGCGCAGCACCGCGAGTGAATCGGGGCCCCGGTTGACCAGATCGCCCAGCAGCACGATGGTGTCGCGGCTGGGGGAGAAATCGATCTTCTGCAGCAGCCGGCCGAGGGGGGCGTCGCAGCCTTGCAGGTCGCCAATCAAGTAAAGTGACATTCCCTCATTCTCTCCCTCAGTTCATGGATGTCTTCCTCCTGGCCTTGCTGACCACGCTCAACGCGTTGTTCGCAATGTCCGAAATGGCCCTTTCCACCAGCCGGCGCGCACGCCTCGCGGCACTGGCCGAAACGGGAGACACCGGCGCGGTGGCCGCGCTGAAGCTGATGGAGTCGCCCACGCAATTCCTCTCGACGGTGCAGATCGGCATCACCTCCATCGGCATGCTCAGCGGCATCGTCGGCGAAGCCGCCTTTGCCGAGCCGCTCGCGGTCTGGATGGAAGGCGTCGGCATGGGACGCGGCACCGCCAGCGTCGCGTCCACCGCGGTGGTTGTCACCTGCATCACCTTCTTCACCATCATCTTCGGCGAGCTGGTGCCCAAGCGCATCGGCCAGCTCTACCCCGAGCCGGTGGCGCGATGGGTGTCGCGCCCCATGCGCGGGCTGGCCAAGGGCGCCAAGCCTTTCGTGTGGCTGCTGGCGGGCGCCACGGCCACCATGCTGAAGGTGCTGCGCATCGACGCCAACGCGGCCCGTTCTGTCACCGAGGAAGAAATCTCGGCCAGCCTCGAAGAAGGCGTGGACGCCGGCGTCATCGAACAGCACGAGCACCAGATGGTGCGCAATGTGTTCCACCTCGACGACAGGCGCCTGTCGTCGCTGATGATCCCGCGCGCCGACATCGAATGGCTCGATGCTTCGTTCACCGTGGAGCAGGCGCTGCAGCAGGTTGCCGACGCGGCCGAGCTCAACCTCGTTCATTCCTGGTACCCCGTGTGCCGCAACTCGCTCGACGACGTGGTCGGCGTCGTCAGCGTGGCGCAACTGCTGCGCCTGGGCTCGGCGCATCGCGGCGTGCTGGGCCAGGAGGCGACGCCCGCCGTGTTCGTGCCCGAGACCCTCACCGGCATGGAGCTGCTGGAGCAGTTCCGCGCCCGCGCCGGCCGCCTCGTGTTCGTGGTCGACGAGTACGGCGTGGTGCAGGGCCTCATGACCCCGCGCGACCTGCTCGAAGCCATCACCGGCGAACTGCAGCCCGGCATGCAGACCGACGCCTGGGCGCGCGAGCGGGCCGACGGCGTGTGGGAGCTCGACGGCCTCATGCCCGTGTCGGAGCTGCGCGCACGCCTGGGCATCCGCGAATTGCCCGATGAAGAGCGCGGGCGCTACAACACCGTCGCCGGTTTGCTGATGTCCGTGTCGGGCCACCTGCCCGAGGTGGGCGAGCGCATCGACTGCGCCGGCTGGTGCTTCGATATCGTCGCGCTCGAAGGCCGCCGCATCGACCGGGTGCTGGCGTCGCCCGACCCGACGGCGCCGCCCAAGGAAGATTGAGGCGGGGGCCGGCCATGCTGTCTTTGCTGGCTCTCAGCTGCCCCCAATGCTCCGCGCCGTTGCCGCGCGCTGCCCGCTGGCGCACCGTCAACTGCAGCTACTGCGGCACCACCGTCACCCGAGGCACGGAAACCGTCGAGCGCGAGAGCTTCCGCGCCGCGCTGCGCCGGGCCAATGCCGACGTGCCCGGCGGCCGCATCCTCACATGGCGCGGCGCACGCTACCGCGTGCTCGCACCGCTGGCCACCGGGGAGCACAGCGAAGTGCTGTTCGCCGAACGCCTCGGTGCACTGCCCGAGCGCGTCACGCTCAAGCTCGCGCGAGACAGCGCCGCCAACAGCGTGCTGGTGCGCGAAGGCGCGGTGCTCCAGTCGCTGCAAGACCTGCCGGTGCCGGGCGCTGCCTATTTCACCCGCCGCCTGCCGCAGCCGCTGGGCCTGGGCATTGCCGAAGGCCTGGGCGACGGTGCCCGCCAGGCGCTGGTGCTGCGCCACCCGGCAGGCTTCTGGGGCAGCCTGCAAGACGTGCAGCAGGCCAACGCCCAAGGCATCGATCCGCGCCACGCCGTGTGGATCTGGCGCCGCATGCTCGAAGTGCTGGCCTTCGTGCACGGTGCCGGCTGGACGCACCGCGACCTGTCGCCCGCGCATGCGCTCGTGCATCCGCGCGACCATGGTGTGCTCGTCATCGGCTGGTCGCGCGCGCAACATGCGAGCGGCGCGGCCCACAATGCCGCCGCCGCACGCGACCTGATGCAAGCCGCCTGGACCGTGCGCGCCGTGCTGCACGGCGGTGCGGCCGGCGAGCCAGGTTTCGGCGCTCACACACCTGCGCCGCTCGTGGCCTTGCTGCGCCAGTGCAGTGAAGACAGTGCCGCCTGCCAGCGCCTTGGCGCGCAGGGCATCGAGCAAGCGCTCTCCACCGCGTCGCGCGAAGCCTTCGGCGCGCCGCAGTTCGTTCATTTCGATCCCGCGCCGACGCACCGCACCGGCGCCTGAACCGCACATACGCACCAAGCTAGGAGTCACTTCATGGGCTACGGAAACTACTCGCATGCCGCCCACACGGCACTCATCGCCGACCGTGCCACCAAGCCGGGCGCCGAGGTCTTCACCCAGCGCTCCACCCATCCGCTGATGAACCCGCAAGGGCTGAAGGTGCGCGAGTCGCGCGACAACGCCGATCATCCGAACTCGCTGGGCATCGTCTTCGCGCTCGATGTCACTGGCTCCATGGGCGATATTCCGCAGACGCTGGCGCGCAAGGAGCTGCCCACGTTCATGAAGCTGCTGACCGACTGCGGCGTGGCAGACCCGCAGCTCATGTTCATGGCCATCGGCGATGCCACCTCCGACCACGCGCCGCTGCAGGTCGGCCAGTTCGAATCGACCGCCAATCTCATGGACCAGTGGCTCACCTGGAGCTATCTCGAAGGCGGTGGCGGCGGCTCGGGCGAAGAGAGCTACGAGCTCGCCTTCTACGTCATGGCCCAGCACACCGACATGGACTGCTGGGTCAAGCGCAAGAAGCGCGGCTACCTGTTCGTCACCGGCGACGAACTGCCGTACCCCGCCGTCTCGCGCCACCAGATCGAAGGCCTCATCGGCGAGAAGCTCGACGAGGACATTCCCATCGAGGAGGTCATCGCCGCCGCGGCCGAAACGACGAACCTGTTCTTCCTGATTCCCGATGCCCAGCGTCGCCGCCGCTGCGAGCCGCGCTGGCGCGAACTGCTGGGCGATCACGTCATCTGCATGGATTCGCCGGACGACGCCTGCGCCGTGGCCGCCGGCATCGTCGCCCTCACCGAAAAAGCCGTGCCCAGCCTCGACGCGCTGGCCGGCGTGATGGGCGGCACCGGCATGGCAAGGGAACGCGTGGGTGGCGTGATGCACGCGCTCGAGGGCTATGCCGCGCTGCTCGATCCGACTGCGCCGCGCCGCGCGCCGCCGGCCGTGGCCATGGGCGCGGCAGGCCCGCGCTCCTCGTGGTGGAAGCGGCTCTTCGGCTGATGACCGAGTGAGCTCCAGCACCGCAGCGGCGGCCACGCGCTACGTCTCGCTGCTCGGCCTCGGCTTCGGGGACTGCGGCAAGGGGCTCTTCACCGACCACCTGTGCGGCGCGCTGCAGGCCCACACTGTCGTTCGCTTCAACGGCGGCGCGCAGGCCGGGCACAACGTGGTGCTGGCGGATGGGCGACATCACACCTTTTCTCAGTTCGGCGCCGGCAGTTTTCATGCGGGCGTGGGCACCGTGCTTGCGAGTCCGGTGGTGGTGCATCCGACGGCGCTGCGCGTCGAGGAAGCGGCATTGCGGCGGGTGGGCGTGGAAGATGCGTTCTCGCGCCTGCTGATCGATGCGCGCTGCCGCGTGACCACGCCCTTCCATCAGGCGGCAGGCCGTTTGCGCGAATGGACGCGGGGGAGGGGGCGCACGGCAGCTGCGGTGTAGGCGTTGGCGAAACCGTGCGGCATGCACTCGCCGCGCCTGATGAAGCTCTGCACTACGGCGATCTGCTGCACCCCGTCCGCGCGCTCGACAAGCTGGAAGCGTCGCGCACCGCGCTGCTGCGTGAGTTCGCCACGAACGCGGCCTCCGCGCATGCCGATGCAGCGCAGGAACTCGCGATGCTCCATGACGACTCGCTTGCACAGCGCTGGCTCGATGCCGCCGCGCCGTGCCTGGCGCAGTCACCGCCTGCGGGGGCGGACCGCATCGCCGAGCGTCTTGCGCTGCCCGGCGCCGTGGTCTTCGAGGGCGCGCAGGGCGTGCTGCTCGACGAGTGGCGCGGGTTCCATCCGCACACCACGTGGAGCACCATCTCCACGGCGGCGGTCGAGGCCGTGCTGCGCGACGTGGGCATCGACGCACCCGTGCAGCACCTCGGCGTGCTGCGCAGCTATCTCACGCGCCATGGCCCGGGACCGCTGCCCACGCACGACCGGGCGCTCGACGCGCGGTTGCGCGAGCCGCACAACGCGGACGAAGGCTGGCAGGGCGTGTTCCGCAGGGGCCACCCCGATGCGGTGCTGCTGCGGTACGCGCTGGATGCGGCAGGCACGCTCGACGGGCTGGTGGTGAGCCACCTCGATGCGGTCGAAGGCGCGGGGCTGCGCTGGTGCGCCGGTTACCGCACGGCGGAGGCGGGCCGCCTCGCGTCGCTACCGCTCGGCGGCGTGCGCGATCTCGACCATCAGCATGCATTGACCCGACTGCTGCAAGGCGCCGAGCCGATCTATGAGCCGCACGCCGTCGCAAGCCCGCATGCATGGGTGGCGTACGCCGAGGCAACGAGCGGCTTGCCCGTGCGCTTCGGCGCTTTCGGCCCGACGCGCGAAACCGTGCGCGACCGCAAGCATCTTCCTTGAGAGACTTCGTGAGCTACAACATTCCCTTGATCGTCGGCGCCGCATCGAGTGCCATTGCCGCGCTGCTGCACATCTGCATCATCTTCGGCGGACCGGCGTGGTACCGCTTCTTCGGCGCGGGCGAACGCATGGCGGCGGGCGCGGCGGCCGGGCATCTGTATCCGCCCATCGTCACGGCGGGCATCGCCTGCGTGCTGGGGGGTGGGCGGCCTATGCGTTGTCAGGGGCCGGGGTGTTGCAGCCGCTGCCGCTGCTGGGGTTCGTGCTGCCCGCGATCACGGCCGTGTACCTGGTGCGGGGCCTGGTGGCACCGGCGATGTTCGTGTTCGCCCGGCGGCGGTTGACCGCCTTCTGGGTATGGAGCTCGATGATCTGCCTGGGGTTCGGCATCGTGCATCTGGTGGGGGTGGTGCAGGTGTGGGAGCGGCTTTCTTGAGGGGCGACGGGGCGATGTCGAGGCCGGCGGCGGCCTGACGGGCCGGCCGCCCTCATTCACCAGGCCACCCCATACCCCAGCAACTCCCGCCGCGCCAGCAAAAACGCGGCCGCAATCCAGCTCTGCCCCGCCATCCCCATCGGCGCGAGCGTGCGCCCATGGAACCACTCCGTGAACCGCCAGTCGTCCTGCGCGTTCGCTTGCGCCAGCCGCGCAAGCTCGGTCCACGCCTGCTGCTGCAGCCCCAGCCGCGCCAGCGCCATCACCCAGAACCCGCCGACGAACGGCCAGATTCCCCCGTTGTGGTACTGGTGCACGATGTTCTGTCGATGCCGCCCCATGTAGGCCCGCCACAGCTCATGCTGCTGAGACAGCGGATGCAGCACCACGCGCAACGGGTAGGGCTGCGATGCATGCGCCGCGTCGATGGTCCGCACGATGCGCTGCGCCATCGCCGCATCGGCCAGTCCGCTCTGAATCGCCAGCACGTTGCCGAACACGTCGCCTTCGTCGCCGACCACCGCGAGATTGACGAAGCTCAGGTACAGCCCCGGGTCGCGCCGGCCGCGCCGCGCATAGTGCCGCAGCAGCCTAGCGCGGTGGTACTCGGGCAGGTCGCGCTGGAACGGATTGAACAGGTGATTGAAATGGTGCCGCGTTTCCTCGGCGTGCTCGAGCGCGAAGCGGCGCTTCACGTCGAACCACAGCGCGTTGGTGTACAGCACGTAGCCCGAGCGCGGCATGATGTCGGCCCAGTCGCTGGCCTCGTTCTGCTGCAGCAGGCGGAAGTGCTGATGCTCCTGCGCGAGCAGCCAGTGGATCGCGCGTTCGACTTCGGCGCGCCAGTGCATGGCGCCCACACTGCCGTGCCTGCGCACGTGGTCCACCGCGATGAGCCACCACAGGGTGGCGTCGATGCAGCCCAGGTACCAGAAGTCGGCGTCCTGGCCCTCGGGATCGACGTACTTCGGAATCTGCCCGTTGGCCGCCTGCTGCGACGCGAGCGCGTCGAGGCTGGCCACGGCGCCTTGCTCCAGCGCGGGCACGCCGCTGCCGCACATGGCCATGACGCAGATGGCGGCGTCGCGGCCGAAGATGCGCGTGTAGCGCCGCGCCACGGCGGCCTTAGTACGGCTGGCGGCCAGGATGCCATGCGGCGTGAGGTTGCCTCCCAGCAGTTCGAGCGAGGCCCGCGCACAGGCATCGATCAGCGCCAGCGCGGAAGCGTCGAGGTTCGGGGCCGGGCGCGTGGTCATGGGGTGGGGCATTCGCAGGCTCGGGCCGCCGGACCGTCGTGCCTCGCTCACACGTTGCTGGTCGCGCGCACTTCCTCGATGGTGGTGTGCCCGGCCAGCACCTTCTCGATGCCGTCCTGCCGCAGCGTGCGCATGCCCTCCTGCAGCGCCGTCTGCTGGAGTTCTTCCGCACGCGCGCCGGTCTGCACCTGGCGGCGCAGCGTTCTGGACATCGTCATCAGCTCATGGATGCCCACGCGCCCCTTGAAGCCGGTGTCGCCGCAATGCTTGCACCCGGTGCTGGTGTAGCTGTGCAGGTGGCCGTCGCGGCCGTAGCGCTGCATCCAGTCGTCCTGCACCGTCTTGCGCTGGACCGCGTCGTTTTGCTGCGTGCCGAATGCGTGCATGTAGTCGTTCAGCAGTTCGTCGACCGTCTCCGGGCTCGCGGGCGTGCTGCTGGTGCAGCGGGTGCAAAGGCGGCGCACCAGCCGCTGCGCCAGCACGGCCAGCAGCGAGTCCGCGAAGTTGAACGGGTCCATGCCCATGTCGAGCAGGCGGGTCACGGTTTCTGGTGCGCTGTTGGTGTGCAGCGTCGACAGCACGAGGTGGCCGGTCAGCGAAGCCTCGATGGCGGTCTTCGCGGTTTCCTCGTCGCGGATCTCGCCGACCATGATCACGTCCGGATCGGCGCGCACGAAGGCCCGCAGCGCCTTTGCAAAGGTCCACTCGATGCGCGGGTTGATCTGCACCTGGCGCAGCCCGGTCTGCGTGATTTCGATCGGGTCTTCGGCGGTCCAGATCTTTCGCTCCGGCGTGTTGATGTGCATCAGCGCCGAGTGCAGCGTGGTGGTCTTGCCCGAGCCCGTGGGGCCCACGCACAGCACCATGCCGTAGGGGCGCTCGACGGCCTTGGTCAACTCCGCGAGGTTGTTCGGCGAGAGGCCCAGCTTGTCCATGGGAATGGGCCTGGCCGACGCCAGGATGCGCATCACCACGTCTTCGAGGCCGTTGTTGGTAGGGATGGTCGCCACGCGCAGTTCGATGCGGTGCTGCGGCGAGTACTTGGCGAAGTTGATCTTGCCGTCCTGCGGGTTGCGCTTTTCGCTGATGTCCAGGTCGCACATGATCTTCACGCGCGCGACGATGGCGTTGCGGTAGCTTGGCGGCAGCTCCAGGTAGGTGTAGAGCAGGCCGTCGCGGCGAAAGCGGATGCGGGTCTTTTCCTGGCCGGGATAGCTTTCGATGTGGATGTCCGACGCTCCGTCTCGGTGCGCCTCCAGGATCATGCTGTTGATCATCCGCACCAGGGAGTTGTCCGACTGCTCGATGGGCGCCTCGGGGGCGGGCGCGGCGGGGCCTTCCTTCTCGAGCGTCTGCAACAGTTCGCTGGTGCCGGCCATGTCGAATTCGAGGGGCCGGCTGGGATCGAGGTTCGACGAAAAGACGCCGGGAGCGGGGGTCGTCGACTCGCCGATTTTTTCGTAGGCTGCGTGCAGCACGTTGTCGAGGTCGATGCATTGCCCGACGACCGGGGTGACCTTCATCTGCGCGATGAACTCCACCTCGTCCAGGGCCGAATGCCGGCTGGTCGGGTCGTCGATCGCAACCACGAGGCGCCCCTCGTGCAGCTTCAGCGGCATGACCTGCAGGCGCTGGGCCACTGCGTACGGCAACTTGCGCAACGCGTCGGCCGCCGCAGGGAACAGGTGCAGGTTGACGAGGGGATAGCCCATCTTGCGCACCAGCGCGGTCTGGAGCTGGCCCTTGCTGACGATGCCCATGCGCACCAGCATCTGGCCCAGCGGCACCGTGGGCTCGAGCTGTTGCCGCGCCAGCCCCGAGCGAAGCTGATCCTCGGTGATCATGCCCAGCGAAATCAGCGCTTCGCCGATCCGTGCGATCGGCGTGCGGCTCTGGGCTTCGAGTGCGCTCAGGAGCTGCTCGGGCATGACGACTTCGTTGGCGGGCATGGGCGATTTCCTGTCTGGTTTCGGACACTGCATCGTAGAGCGGGATTCATGCGCTTGCCATCACTTCAACTTGTGAGTACGCAAGTTCTCATGTCAGGGCCCGAACCCTGAATCTCCTTTTGTCCTACGCGGACCGCCTGCCACCCGCCTAGCATGTCGGCGATGCGTCAATTGATTCTTGCGACAACCCTGGTGCTGGTCGCTGCCGCCGCAGCGGTGCAGGCCGAGCCCGTCAAGGTGCCCGTCGACAGCGATGAGAAGGGCACCGTCTACGTGGCCCCCAACGTGAACCCGACCGAAACCTCGGCCACCGTCAAGGGGGCGAGTTTCGGCGTGCTGCGGCCGGACGGCAGCGGCACCTACATCGGCACCGACACCTCCACGCCACGGCCCACCTACTCGCTGGGTGCGAGCACCGGCGGCAATCTGTCGCTCTCGGGCGGTGTTCAGTCGGACGGCAAGGCCAACAACGGCGTGAAGGCCGGCATTACCTTCAGGTACTGACAGGAGGGCCGCGCGCGCGTCAGAAGGTTTTGTCGGACCTACGCAGCAGGCTGCGCGGGCAGCGCCGGCGTCAGCCCGTAGCGCGACATCACCGCGACCAGCTTCGCCTTGTCGGGCGGTCCGCCCGCATTGACCACGGCCGCGACCTCGCGAAAGTACTGCGCGCCGATGTCCGGCGTGAGCACGACGATCGCGCGCGCCGTCTGCGATCCGACATTGCGAAAGCCGTGCACCGAGCCGCGCGGCGTCGACATCCATTCGCCGGGTGTCAGCTCGCGCGTTTCGGCATCGACCGAATAGGTGACCGCGCCTTCCACGACATAGAAGAACTCCTCGTTGTCCCGATGGCTGTGCGGTGGCGGCACGTTGGCGCCCGGCGGCAGGGTGAGTTCGAACACCCCCATGCTCCCTGTCGCGGTGCCATCGACCAGATAGCGAATTTCGAGCTGACCTGCCTTGATCACTTCATCGCGGTTCATGTGTTTCTCCTGTCGCTGGTGCCCTGGCGTTGACTCTACGGCGTTGCAGGAAAAAGATAAATCGCCTATTTTTCGCAGGCTCAGACCAGCGTGCCGTAGACGATGAAGCCGTCGTGCGTCGCGACCTTGTCGTACAGCGTGCGGCCGGCCGTGTTGGTCACATGGGTCTGCCAGTACACGCGGCGTACGCCCGCGTGCTTCGCGCGCTCGTAAACGCCCTGGATCAGCTGGCGGCCCACGCCGCGGCCGCGTTCTGAGGGCAGCGTGAACAGGTCCTGCAGATAGCAGGTCGGCTCGAGCCGCGTGGTGCTTCGGTGAAACAGGTAGTGGGTGAGCCCGACCAGTTGCCCGTCGCGCTCGGCGACCAGCGCATGCACCGGCTCGTAGGCATCGAAGAAGCGCTGCCAGGTGGCCTGCGTGATCTCGTCGGCAAGCGCGGTCGCGCCCTCGCGTCCGTAGAAGGCGTTGTAGCCGTCCCACAGCGGCTTCCATGCCGCGTAGTCGTCGGGTGTGGGAGGGCGGATCTGGAGGGGCGTACTCATCGCGTGTGCTGCCTGCATCTTAAAAAATGCGATTGCAACACAACGCGTGCCGCTCCCAAGCTTCGGTCAGCTCGGCGCTATTGGCTACTGCCGACCTGCTCCTGCGCCTTGGAACGGGTGCATCCAGGCGGCATCACCGCCACCGGTAGCGCGGGCGGCAGCGCCGGACCCTCGGTCAGGGCGCCCATCGATTGCTCCAGGAAGTCGAGCATCGCGCGCATCGCGGCGCTGTTGTGGCGGCGCTGCGAGTAGGCCGCGTACAGCCAATGGTCGCGCGGCATGTGCTCGCGCAGCACCGGCACCAGCGCTCCGCGCTCCAGGTGCGACTGCGCCAGCGGCTCGGGCACGTAGGCCACGCCCACACTGCGCAGCGCCAGCTCGATCAGCGCGACCGCGTCGTTGGCTTCCATGCGGCTGTGCACGGGCACGTCGTACTGCCTGCCGTCGGTCTCGAAGGGGAGGTGGGTGGTCGGCTTCGCCGAGTAGCTCAGCACCTCGTGGCGGCTCAGATCCTCGGGCGTCTGCGGCATGCCGCGCTGCGCCCAGTAGGCCGGCGTGGCGCAGACCACCATGTCGAACTGCACCAGCCGGCGCACGATCAGGTTCATGTCGTCGATGCGTCCGCCGGTCAGGTGCACGTCGATGCCTTCCTCGATCAGGTCGAGGTCGTCGTTGGTGAACACCAGGCTCACGTACACGTCGGGGTAGCGCTTGATGAACTCGGCGATCACGTCCGAGAGCCAGCCGGCGATCAGCCCATGCGGCGCGCTCATGCGCAGGCGTCCGCGCGGGTGCGAGCCGTGGGCCTGCAGGTCGTTCAGGGTGTTCTCGGCCATGGTCACCAGCTCGGTGCTGCGGTCGAGCAGCACCTGGCCGGCGTCGGTCAGGCTCAGGGAGCGGGTGGAGCGGTTCAGCAGGCGCACGCCGCTGCGGGTTTCGAGCTCCGCCACGTAGCGGCTGACCGTGGCTTTGGACATGCCCAGCGAGATCGCTGCGCGGGAGAAGCTGCGCCGGAACGCGACTTCGCGGAATGTTTTGATGAGATCGAGGCCGTCCATGGGTGGACGCATTGTTCCAGCATCGGAGATGAGGCCGTGGGCGTAGGGACATACCACCTGCCATGTGGCTGTACGGCGCCTGTCTTGCCAACGAGCGATACGGAAGCGTATTACCCGACCCGCATCACTGTCCCGTATACCCCACAGCGCTCGCCTCCCGCGCACGCGCATCATCCACCGCTCGTTCGGAGCGAAGCTGGCGTCTTCCACAATTCGCACACCGATAAAGACGCAGCCAGGGCAGCAGGCGCATCCACCCACTGCGATGAATGCGCCCAAGGTGCGCGATGCTGCACGGACAAGCGACGAACAGGTGAGGCATGGAATGTCTGTGTAGAAACAACGGGATGAAATCTTTGTTCGATTCTTCCGCCTCCCCCTGGCGAATGCAACTCACCGGTTCCAGCTATTTTTTCGCTCTTGTGTGTTCGGCTACGGCGTGGAAGGCGGCAAGCCGAAGTCTGTCCCCGCGAAGTCCTGGGGAACATGCACGCCCTGCGAATCGCGCAGCAACACGCCGCGCCTTTCCATCTCCCGCATCGTCCTGTTGACGACCTCGCGAGAAACGCCGGCGTAGGAGGCGATGACACCCTGCGTGACGCGCTTGTCGTAGGCCTCGTGGCCAGCGGGAGCTATCTGGGTCATCTTGTGGAGTACACGGCCGACCATCTCTTCCGAAGAAAGCGAAGAGATGCGCCTGATCTGACGGCGCAGGACATTCATGCGGGCAGCCTCTGCACCAAGCAATTCCAGTGCGATGCCGTGATGCCGCTCGCAAAGCGCCCTGATCGCCGGCACGGGAACGAGGTATATCGTGCTGGGAAGCACCGCGATCAATCTGTGCGGAGCCAGATACTGCGGTTCGCTCAGTGAGCCGCCAAGATAGAAGTCGTGCCGGCGAATGAAATCCGTGGTCACTTCCGTATCTTCCTGCGCGCCGTCACGGCCTTGGGCAACCACGCGCACCAGGCCGCTTTCCACGCAGTAGAACGAACGCGTCCATTCGTTCGACGCAAGGATGGTCTCGTTGCGAGCGTATGAACGCAGCTCGCAAAGCTGCCCGATGGCCGAACGTTCCACCAGCGGCAAGCGGGCAATCAATGGATGCAGGTGCACGCTGCGATGATGAAAGCCGGCAGGTCGAAACGCAATCACCCGAATTAGGGATTCCTTACTACAGCATCCCATCGCGCCGCGGCAGCTATTTCTATTCGCAGGCCTCCAGATCGATCAAGCCCTTCTGCATGGCATCGCGCACCGCCTGGGCACGCGACTTCACTGCCAGCTTGCGATAGATGCTCTTCGCATGCGCATCCACCGTGTGCAGCGAGCGATGGCTCAGTTCGGCAATCTGGCGGTTGCTCAGGCCTTGAGAAATCATCCGAAGCACGTCGAGTTCGCGACGCGAGAGCGCGCGGCCTCCAGTGCCCGAGCTCGCCGATGGCGGGAGGCGCGTTTCCTCTGGTTGCAACGGGACCTTCGCTTGTGCCGGCAACGAAGCCGAAGGCGGTAGTTCAGGCCCCAGGACCGCACGCCCCCGTTCCACGATGCACCACGCGATCCGCATCGCCGTGGCCGAATCGCCCTCGGCAATCAGGCGCATCAGAAGGACGAGTTCCCGCTGAGCCGCTTTGGCGAACAGCAGGGCAGCGGCGGTTGAGGAAGTCGACGAATCGATTTGTGGCACTCCATTGCTGATCCCGTCCATGCGCGGCTCGCCGCCGTTGGAACCGGCCGTGTGCACGGACGATGATTCCCGCGAGCCTTGTTCGGGCCGCGTGGCAATCCGCATGCTCTTTTCTTTGGACATCGATGCCTTCAAATAGCGCAGTGCGATCAATCGTCCTCGGGTTTGCGCCCAGATGGGGCGCTCGCCGGGTCCGGGAAGCTCTCGAAGAAGATCGGTTCGACCTGGTTCGGCTCGGTACGCGCCAGGTTTTCCTCGGCGGGCAAGAGGCTGCCGAAGTCGGTGGACGCGAAATTGGCGGGCACGTGCACGCCTTGATCGTCGCGTCGCACGAGGCCGCGTTGTTCCATGTCGCGCATGGTCTTGTTGACCACTTCGCGCGACAGACCCGAGTAAGAGGCGATCACCGATTGGGAGATGCGCTTGTCGAACGCCCCCATGCTCGAGGGGGCCAGCACGGTCAGCTGGTGCAGCACGCGGCTCACGACGTCTTCGGTGGACAGCGCCGACATGCGCCGCAGCTGGTTGCGCATGACGGCCATGCGTTCGATCGCGAGTTCCAGCAGCCTGATGGCCACCTCGGGGTACGAACTGCAGATCTTGCGCAACGCCACGACGGGGATGAGGTGCACTGCCGCGGGCAACGCGGCGACCAGCGTGTGCTTGGCCTGGTAGGTGTCCTCGGAAAGAGACGGACCGATGAAGAACTCGTTCTGGCGGATGAAGTCGGTCGTGACATTGGTGGCATGGGCGCGGCCCTTGCCATGCTCCACCACGCGCAGCAGTCCGCTGGCCACGCAATAGACGCAATCGCTCGAGCTGCCGGCCGCGAGCACCACTTCATTGCGCCGGTAGGAGCGCAGCTGGCTGCTCTGGACCAGCGCAACGCGTTCGGCCTGCGACACGTTGGCGAAGAGAGGGTTCAGGTACATGGTTGAAGAAAATCCGTGCCGGGGATCGAGTCACCCGAAAGGATGCCCGGGAGCGACAGCAGCAGGCCTGGCGGCCGGCTCGGTGCCACGCACGCCGTAGCCCTGCAGCCACCGCGCGCCCACGCGCGAAGCGATGTGCATGTCGTCTTCGCGCTCGATGCCGTCGACCACGACCTGGGCCGCGAAGTGCGTGCAAAGGGAAATCATGCCCTGCAGGCACTCGATGCCGAAGGTGTCGTCGCGCGCACGCCGCAGCAGCGACGCGTCGAGCTTCACGATGTCAGGCCCGCAGGACTGCAGCGCGGCGAGGTTGTCGTTGCCGCCGCCGATGTCCCGCACGGCGATGCGGCAACCGCGCAATTGCATCTGCACGCAGAAGTCGTGGGCGGCCTCGAGATCGGCTAGCGTGGCGCTGCCCACGATCTCGATCACGAGGCGCGAGGCCAGCGCGGGCTCTTCGTCGAGTGCCGAGCACAGCGAGGCCCACCAGTGGTCGAGCTTGGTGCTCTGCGCGCAGATGCCCACGCCGATGTGCGCGGAGGTTTGCGACCGCAGTTCCGCCAAGGCCTGGCGCACCGCGATGCGATCGAACGCGCGAGCCAGCCCCAGCCGCTGCAGGCACGGCAAGAACACCTCCTGTGCAAGAAGCGCCGGTTCGCTGCGGCTCGGCGGCAGACGCACGCGCCCTGCGAGGTAGAAGGTGCTGGCATTGCCGCCAGCGTGCACCACAGGCTGCCATTCGAAGGAGAGCGCCTCGGTGCGCAGCGCTTCGCTGACGCGCACGGCGACTTCCATGTCGGAGCGGTAGCGCTGGCACCATTCGTCGGCCCTGTTCTCGCGCAAATCCGGAAACGGTTGCGCAGTCCACAGGGCGAACTCGATCTCCGACGTGCCGAGCTGCTCGGGCGGACGCACCTCGATCCAGTCGGCATGCAACTGCACCATCGCGGCGATGCCCTTCGCACGCACCGGTTCGGCGCCAAGCACGGCAAGCAGCGTCTCGATGGGGCGGCTCCGGTGGCGCACGTCGTGCGGCAGCTCACGGATGTTGCGCGCGCCGCAGACGAACGCGTCGTTGGCCCACAGCAGGAAGCAGTCGTCGCGCAGCCGGGCCATGTCGGTGGCGGCCGAGGTGAGGAAGTGGGCGCACAGGCGGCGCTGTATTTCCAGGCTGGCGGCGGCTCCGAAATCCTGCCCGTAGGCTTCAATGAGGTGCGGCAGGTTCGCGATGAACACATAGGCGCAGGGCCTGCGCGGCGCAGTTTGCAGGGCGGGTGCGGCGTCGGTTGCAACAGATGGCGCGGCCCGCGCGCTTCGCTCGGCATGCTCCCCGTGCACGCGGCCTTCCGCCGCTGTGCGTGGAGCCCATGCGACGGACCACGGAGTCTGTGGTGAGAGGGCGACCATCTGATCCTCCTTCGAACATTTCGTTTTATGAACCTTCCGGATGCTACGGATTGCAACGGTAGTTGACAGCGCTTTCGCTTCCCAACTGTGTTTCCCGTCACATCTGCCCCGTGGCTCGCACTGCGCCAGCGAAAATTTCATTCCCTTTTGGCGTGCATGGAGTAGCGCATTCCAGGCAGGTTTTTTCAAGATAGCCAAAAGGCTGCGCGCCGACAGCGAAAGATCGATTGCACAAAGGGTGCGGTCGATAAGCTGAAGCGGAAAGTACGCGTACGGCAAATCTGCGTTGTCGATGGACGACCATGGAAAGCCGTCGTGAGAGAACGCCGGTGGTGGCACCATCGGGATCAGTGAAGCACTCGTCGAAACTTCTGGTGATGCGCATGATCCTTTGGAGCGCTGCAATCGTCGCCCTGGCCATCCTCATGGGCGTCGTGTACGAGCAGGCCGGCCGCTACCGCGCGGCGCGCGACTTCCCCGCGCCCGGGAAGATGGTCGACATCGGCGGGCGAAGAATCCAGCTGGATTGCCGAGGCTCCGGCTCGCCGACCGTCGTGTTCGAAGCAGGCCTGAGCGCCGACGGTTCGTTGAGCTGGTCGGCCGTCCAGCCGAAGATCGCAGCGCACACACGCGCCTGCTCATACAGCCGCGCGGGGCTGATGTGGAGCGATCCTTCGGAGGCGCCTCACAGCGCAAGGCAGGTGGCGCACGATCTTCACGCGGCACTCGCCCGTGCGGGCGAGCAAGGCCCCTACGTGCTGGTCGGCCAGTCGCTGGGCGGCCTCTTCGCCACGAGCTTCACGAGGCACTTCGGCGCCGAGGTGGCGGGGCTGGTTCTCGTCGACCCTTCGCATCCGGACCAGGTCGCGCGCGTCGCGGACTTCATGACGGAGACGCGGTCGTTGCGCTCGCGCATCGCCGTGTCGCTTGCGTGGTCCGGCCTGCTGCGCGCGGCGGCTCCCTCGCTGCTGCCGCAGGCGCGGAACCAGGCTGCGCGCGATGCGCAGGCGATCCGCGCCTTTGCGCCGAAGTCGTTGGGCACGCAGTTGGTGGAAAGCGATGCGACCGACGCGATGCTCGCCGAGGCCGGCGCCTTCCGCGACCTGGGCAACCGCCCGCTGGTGGTGCTCACCGCGATGGCACCGTACACCGAGGCGGAGCTCCGGGGGATGAAGATCACGCCCGCGCAGGGCACGCAGGTACAGGCCATCTGGAAGCAGCTGCACGAGGACGAGGCGACATGGTCCTCGCGAGGCAGGCAGGTGCTGTTGCCGAACGCCGGTCACGACATCCAGTTCGACGACCCGGATGCGGTGATCGACGCGGTGCTGTCCGTCGTCGCGGCGGTTCGCGCGGATCTCGGCGCCGCGCCGCACTGACGCAGCGGCAGTGCCTTACCAGCGGACCTTCACGCCCACGCTGGCGTCGATGCTGCTCTTCGTGCGCGTGGCGCCGCCCGAGGCCCACAGCTTGCCCAGCTCCGCGTACAGGCTCATGTTCGGCGTCAGCTGCAGCGTGGCGCCTGCCGCCAGCTCGGTGCTGGTGCCGCCGGTGCGCGTGGCGATGTCGGTGTACGCCGCGGGGCCGATGAAACGGGTGAGGTCGGTGCCGCCGCCGCTGCGGTAGACGTTGACCCGCACGTAGGGCTGCAGCAGGCCGGCGGAGGTGGTGATCTCGCCCTTGACCCGCACGCCCGCGCGCGCCAGCCAGCCGCTGTGGCTGTCCTGCTGCACCAGGGCGCCCGGGATGCCCGTGTCGTGCAGGCTCACGCGCTGGTGCACCAGCTGCAGCTGGGGCTCGAGGGTCCAGTTCGGCGCGATGGGGAAGGCCTGGCCCACCTCGATGGAGGCCAGCAGGCTGTTGCCGCTGCCGGAACTGCCGAAGCCCAGCGTGGGTGCCGCCGTGTAGCGGTGGCGGCCGGCCTGCAGCACGCCGTCCACGTACAGGCCGCTGCCGTTCTTCCAGGTGGCATAGGCGCCCAGGTACTGGTTCTGCAGGTCGTTGGAACCGGCCGCGTAGTTCGCAAGGCCGCGGGCGAAGCCGGTCACGCGCACGTCGCCGTCGAGTTCGCCGATATAGACGCCGGCGCGCCAGTTGGCGTCGGCCCACAGGTCGGTGCCGGCCTGGAAGCCCGTGAGGCGCCCGTTGCTCGCGGGGCTGACCGTGCCGCTCTGGTCGATGGTGCGGTTCGTGCTGATGAGGCGCGCCCAGGTCTGGCGGTAGCCCTGGTCCGGCGTGGCCGTGTTGGCACCGGCCGGGCCGTCGTCGCCCACGCGCTGGTGCATGTTGCCCAGCATCGCCAGGTTGGATTGGCGCAGCTGCTCGGGCAGCGCCGCGTACAGCGGCACTTCGGCGCGGTAAGTTGGCACGATCACGCCGCCACCATTGCCGCCAGTACCACCCCCAGTGCCGCCGCCAGTACCGCCACCGTTCCCGCCACCGGCCGGCGGGACGATGACGGCGCTGGAGCGCAGGTACCAGTTCTCGCCTGCGCCGGTCGCGTCGGCGGCGTACAGCCGGTACTCGAAGGCGCCGGCATCGACGTGGCCGCCCGCCAGGGCGAAGGCGCTCTTCGTGGTCTGCGCGGTGGTCGTGGCGCCGTTCAGCGCGCTGACGACTTCGATGCCGTTGCCGGCGGTCAGCGCACCCAGGCCTCCCAGGTTGGTGATCTGCACGTTGGTCGTGCCGCTGGCAATGGCGGTGCTGCCGCTGAGGACCAGCCGGTCGCTCGCGCTGGTGCTGTCGCCCAGCGCCGTGCCCAGGCGCAGCGTGCCGCCGTTGCCCACCCACGGTCCTGTGACCGTGAGGATGGTGCCGGGCGCGCCGCCCAGCAGCGAGACGGTGCCGCCGTTGGCCATGGATGCGATGGTCTGGCTCTGGCCGGCCAGGTCCAGCGTCGCGCCCGAGGCGAACGTGAAGGCGCTGATGCTGCTGAAGGTGCTGGCAGCGCCGGCGCGCAAGGTGCCGGCGGCGACGTTGGTGGCGCCGGTGTAGATGTTGGCGCCGCTCAGGGTGAGGGTGCCCGCGCCGTCCTTCACGAGGCTGCCGGCGCCCGAGATCGGGCCCGTCCAGCCCATGTCGTGGCCGTTGGTGTTGAAGGTGCCCGTGACGCCCAGCAGCAGGGCATTGCCCAGGCTCAGGCCACCCGCGCCGGCGATGATGCTGGCCGTGGCGCCGCTGTCGATGGCAACGGCGCCCGACAGCGCCGCGCCGGTGTTCAAGGTGAGGCTGTTGCTGCCGCCAGTGAACTGCACGGCCGACGCGCGGGTGATGCCATCGCCGCCCAGTCCGCCGGAGATGGCGCCGCTGCTGCTGATGGCGAGGTTGGCGCCCATCACGCCCACGCCGCCTGCACCGTTCGCGCCGCTCGCGCCCCCGTTGCTGTTGGCGCCGCCGATGCCGCCGGCGCCACCGGCGATGGAGCCGCTGTTGGTGATCGTTGCCCCGGCGCCCGTGGCCCCCAGGCCGATGCCGCCGTCGCCGCCAGCGCCCGGCGCGCCGGTGCCTCCCGCGCCGCCGCCGCCGGCTCCGCCAGCACCCCCGGCGCCAGCCGTGACTGCGCCGGTGTTGACCACGGTCACGACGCTGCCGGTCAGCGTGATGCCGTTGCCGCCGGCGCCGCCGCCGCCGCCCGAGGCGTTGCTGCGCGCCGGCAGCAATTCGGACCCGCCTGCGCCGCCGGCCCCGCCCGCGATGGTGCCGCTGTTGGTGAACGTGAGGCCCGGCGTCGTGGCGTTCAGGAAGAACCCGCCGCCGCCGCTGCCGCCGCCACCGCTTTGCGAGAAGGCGCCGCCGCCCTGGCCGCCCGCGCCGCCCGTCGAACTGCCGGAGGCCGTGTAGTTGCCGAGCGGGCCGATGAGGATGGACCCATAGCCTCCCGCGCCGCCGCCGCCGGCCGCCCAAAAGCCGTTGCCGCCCGCGCCCCCGGTGCCGCCCGTGTAGCTGTCCGAGGAGGAAGAGACGCCGCTGCCGATCGACGCGCCCTGGAAGCCACCCCCGCCGCCGCCGCCGTATCCGTTGCCGTTGCTGAAGTCGCCGGTCTGGGACTGGCCCGCGCCGCCGTTGTCGCCCTGCATCACGCCCGGGCCGACGACGTTGCTGGTGGTTCCTGCCGCGCCGCCCGTGCCGGCGGTGGCGCCGCCGAAGGAGCCGATGTTCGCGTTGGAGCCCGCCGTGACGCCGGTATCGGTCGACGACCCACCGGCTCCTCCGCTGGCGCCCACCGTGGTGTCGTTGAGCCCGCCGCTGCCACCGCTGCCGTTGCTGCCGCCGCTACCGGCGTGCAGCGTCGGGTCGCCGACGGGCTGGCCGCCGGCGCCGCCAGCCGCCAACGCCGGCCCGGCGCCCAGGAGCAGCACCGCCACGGCCACGGCCCCCAGTTCGCCCAGCCGCGCTGACCGCGCGTGGCCGCGCGAGGTTTCGGGGGCGGCGACCCAAGTGCCGAGCGTTGGATTCCACAGGGTTCGAAAAATCTTGTTCATGGCTTCAATCGTCCGTTCGTTACCTGGCGGGCAGGCTCCCGTGCGCCGGAGCACTCTCTTCTTGCGCATGCAGATGTCTTGGTTTCTGTTTGCAAGACAAAATGTAAGTACGCGTATGGGGCGGCGATATGCCCGGAACCGGGTACCCCTGAGGAGGCCGACGGGGAGTGCGTGGGAGCATGCAGCCGGGGCCGTGACCTCTCGGCATGGCTCGCGGCGCGACGGCGCGGGCCTCTTGGGGCCGATCTCGAGGGCCGCAGGCGTCAGGGGCGGAGCGCCGACTGCCGCGGAACTCCTTCGAACTGTGTCTTAAAGTAACCGATGTTTCGTGCCGGATACAGCACTGTTCGGCCGTTGCGGCCGTTGCGGCCGATCCGGTCCTCCCCCGGGGGAGGGGGCGTCACTGCATGCGCTGCTTCGCGACGAACTCCGGCGTCACCGTGCCCTGCTTGTTGCCGAATTGCGCGATCACGTAGTTGGCGAGCGCCGCGACTTCGGTGTCCGTGTAGGCCTTGCCGAAGGCCGGCATGTAGACCTCCTTGTCGTGCACGCGCATCCTCACGCCCTGCAGGATCATCTGCGTGACGTTGGAGCCATCGGGGTCGTTCACACCGCGCGTTCCCAGCAGCGATGCGTTGGCCGTCTGCTGGCCTTGCCCGTTCCACTGGTGGCAGCTCGCGCATGCCGCAGCAAAGAGCCTGAGCCCTTGCTCGTGGCCCTCGGCCGTGTTGGCGGCCGGTGCCGCCGCACTCGCCGCAACGGCCCACGGTGCCTTCGCATCGACCTCGATCGGCGCCTTGCCCGACTTCGCCGGCACCGTGCGCAGGTAGCTCACGAGCGCCGAGGCGTCCTCCGGCTTCAGGTATTGCAGGCTGTGTTCCACTGCCTCGCCCATGGGCCCTGAAGCCGAGCCTCGGCCCTCGGCATACCCGGTCGTGAGGTACGAGGCAAGCTCGGCATCGCTCCATGCGCCGATGCCGTTCTTCGCATCCGACGTGATGTTGTATGCGCGCCAGCCCTGGACCGACTCGCCCGCGAGGTCGTTGCCCCTTTCCATCGCGAAGGCGAAGTTGCGCGGCGTATGGCATTCCGCGCAGTGGCCGAGCGCCGTCGCGAGGTACTTGCCCTGGTTCCATGCCGGCGGCTTGGACGCATCGGCCTCGAAACGGGTGCTCTTGAAGAAGGCCGCATTCCAGAAACCCATGGCCCAGCGCTGGTTGAACGGAAAGCCCAGGTCGGCCTCCCTGTTCGGCTGGTTCACCTTGGGCAGGCTGAAGATGTACGCCTTGATCGCGAGGATGTCCTTGCGGCTCAGCGCGGTGTACGAGGTGTACGGGAACGCCGGGTACAGGCGCTTGCCGTCCTCGCCCACGCCGTCGTGCAGCGCGCGCACGAACTGGTCGTCGCTCCAGTTGCCGATGCCCGTGGCCGGGTCCGCGGTGATGTTCGACGAGTAGATCGTGCCGAAGGGCAGTACAAAGGGCAGGCCGCCCGCAAAGGGCTGCCCCTTGCCGGGCACCGTGTGGCAGGCGATGCAGTCGGCGGCCTTGGTGAGGTATTCGCCGCGCACCAGCAGCGCCGCATCGGCCGGCGCACCGGCCAGCACCGGCGCCTCGCCCTCGGAACCGTCGGTGCGGTTCAGGAAGAAATACAGCGCCGCGCCAACGACGAACAGCACGACCAGCACCTTGAGGAACCGCTTCATGCCGCGCTCCTTGCGCCGTGCCCGGCATCGGCGATCTTTTTCTTCAGCGCCTCCTTGTCCTGCGCCAGCAGCGCACGGTTCACCGGCAGCGCGCGCAGCCGCACGCCCGTGGCCGCGAAGATCGCGTTGGCGAGTGCGGGCGCCGCAATGGCGGTGCCGACCTCGCCGAGCCCGCCGGGCGCCTCGCCGCTCTTGACGGTATGGACCTCGACCGGCGGCGCCTCGTTGATGCGCAGCATCCGGTAGTCGTGGAAGTTGCTCTGCTCGATGGCGCCTTCGCGCAGCGTGATCTCGCTGAAGAGCGCGGCGCTCAGGCCGAACAGCAGGCCGCCCTGGATCTGCGCCTCGATGGAGCTCGCGTTCACGGCAATGCCGCAGTCGAGCCCGACCACCGCGCGCCGCATGCGCACCTCGCCCTGCGGCGTGACCTCGACCTCGACGATGGCGCACACGCGGCTGCCGAATGCATCGCCCACGGCCACGCCGCGCCCGACGCGGGCCGGCAGCGTGCCCTTGCCCCAGCCGATCTTGTCGGCGGCCAGGTCGAGCACCGCGAGCGTGCGCGGGTTCTTCTTCAGCATCGCGCGCCGATAGGTCACGGGGTCTTTCTTCGCGCGCTGCGCCAGTTCGTCGATGAAGCTCTCCATCACGAAGAGGTTGTGCGTCGGCCCCACGCCGCGCCACCAGCCGACGTTCAAACCGGGCGGCATGTCGTGCCGCACCCACTCGACCTTGAGGTTCGGCAGGTCGTAGCAGGGCTCGGCCACGCATTCGATCAGATCGCTGTCCATGCCGTCCTTGCCCATGAAGGCCGGAGCCCATCGGCCCAGCACCGTGCCGCCCGCAATGCGGTCGCCGAACCAGAGGATCTGGCCGTCGCCGTCGACCACAGCCGAGATGTCGTCGTGGTACATAGGCCGCACGATGTCGTGGCGAATGTCTTCCTCGCGCGTCCACACCACCTTGAGCGGGTAGGGCACCTGCTTGGCGAAGGCCACGGCCTGCTCGACCGAATCGGTCTCGAGCCGGCGGCCGAAGCCGCCGCCCAGGTACTGGTTGTGCAGCACGACCTTGTCTTCCGCAAGGCCGGTGACCTTGGCCGCGGCGCTCACGCAGCGCGTTGGCACCTGCGTGCCGACCCAGATCTCGCACTCGCCGGGCCGCACGTGCACCGTGGTGTTGAGCGGTTCCATCGTTGCGTGGGCCAGCATCGGCAGGTCGTAGGTCGCCTGAACCAGCGTGCCTTCGGGCCGCTTGCCCGTTTCCTTGCCGCCCATCGCCTTGTCCTTCGCCAGCGCACCGGCCAGCGCCGCGCGCAGCTGCTGCGTGGTGAGCGCGGCGTTCTGTCCCGGCGTCCACTGCACGTTCAATGCATCGAGACCCCGCTTCGCGGCCCAGAAATGCTCACCCACCACCGCAACCGCGTCCTTGATGCGGAGCACGTCGATCACGCCCGGAATCGCACGCGCGGCCTTGTCGTCCACCGAGGCCAGCACGCCGCCGAGCGTGGGGCAGGCCTTGACCGTCGCCACCTTCATGCCCGGCAGGCGCACGTCGATGCCGAACTGCGTGCTGCCGTCGACCTTGCCGGCCGAGTCGACGCGCCGCAGCGGCTGGCCGATGAGCTTGAAATCCTTCGGTTCCTTCAGCGTCACCTTGGCGGGCATCGGCAGCTTGGCGGCCGCACCGGCGAGCGCGCCGAAGCCGAGTTGCCGGTTCGACGGCGCGTGGCTCACCACGCCGCGCGCGACCGTGCAGCTCGCAGCATCGACCTTCCACTGCGCGGCGGCAGCGCTCACCAGCAGCGTGCGCGCCACGGCGCCGGCCTCGCGCAGCACGCCGTAGGTGCCGCGCGTACTGGTCGAGCCGCCGGTGATCTGGCCGCCGAGCAGCGGCATGCCGTACAGCGCCTCGTTCGGCGGCGAGTGCTCCACGCGCACCTGGTCGAGCTCGACGCCGAGCTCCTCGGCCAGCAGCATCGCCGAGCCGGTGTAGATGGCCTGGCCCATCTCGGCCATCGGCATCACGAGGCGCACGCCGCCATCGGCGTCGATGCGAATGAACGCGTTCGGCGCGAAGGCGGGGTTGCCATCCGCCAGCGCAGCGGCCGCGTCGGCGGGCTGCTGCCGCGGGCTGATGGCGGCAAACGCCTTGCTCCCGCCGACCCAGGTGAAGGCCAGCGCAAGGCCACCGGCCTGCAGTGCGCCGCGCCGGCTGATACCCACGGCACCCACGGCGGCCGGCTTCACGATGCGCTCCTGACAGGCATCGCGACGACTGACTGCAGCACCTCGGCCTTGCCGGTGGCGGCCTGCTTGATGGCCGCGCGAATGCGCGAGTAGGTGCAGCATCGGCAGATGTTGCCCGACATGGCCATGTCGATGTCGGCGTCGCTCGGGTTGGGCGTGCGCTTTAGCAGCGCGGTCGCGGACATGATCTGGCCGGACTGACAGTAGCCGCACTGCACCACGTCGACGTCGAGCCACGCCTTCTGGATGCTCTTGCCGGCCGGTGTCTGCGAAACGGCTTCGATGGTGGTGACGGCCTTCTTGCCGATGGTGCCGATCGGCAGCACGCATGAACGCACGGGCTGGCCGTCGAGGTGCACGGTGCAGGCGCCGCACTGCGCGATGCCGCAACCGAACTTGGTGCCGGTGAGGCCGACGACGTCGCGCAGTGCCCAGAGCAGCGGCATGTCGTCGGGAGCGTTGAGGGCAACGGACTGGCCGTTGATGTTGAGATCGATCATGGACCCGCCTTCTTGTCTGGTTCGCCGTGGTGGCAGCGAACCATAGCGCGACTTCGGAAAGCGCGCTCGGCGGGCAAGGCAGCACTCAAGCGGGCTGCTCGGATTTCATCGGCGGGTGCTCATTGCAAGCACCCGAAGGTATTCATCGCCGTGCGAAACGGCGCTCGGGTCCGCGCAGGATCGTCTCAGGCGGGAGCCTTCTGTGCGGGCGCTTGCACCGGCGGCGTGCCGGTCTTGAACATGCTCGCCAGTTGCTTGCGCAATTCGGGCGTGTCGGTGTGGCCGTGGACGGCCACGGCGTGCTGGACGGCGGCATCGAGCAGTTCGCTCTCGCTGTCTGCGGACAGCGCGACACTGCAGTTCATCGTGCTCGGATACTCGCGGCAGTCGATGTATTGGCGTGACATGGCAGCTCCTGGAATGTCCTCACGGACGTGCTTCGAAAATCAGGTTGAATGGCGTCTCGCTGGCGCGGCGGAAATGCGTGAATCCGCCTTGCGTGACGACGTCGCGCAGGCGCGCCTCGCCCGCCTGCGCACCGAGGCAAAGACCCACCTCCTGCGAGCGCGAGGCCGGCGTGCAGATGAAGTTCGACGCTGAATAGAACACGCGCCCCACGGGGTTGATGTTGTCCTCCAGCCGGTCGTTGGCGAACGGCTCCACGAGCATCCACGTGCCCTGCGGCTTGAGGCTTCGCCGCACGTGCGCCGCTGCGCCGACGGGGTCGCCCATGTCGTGCAGGCAGTCGAAGAACGCAACCAGGTCGTAGTCTTCGCCGGGAAAGTCCTTCGCGCTCGCGACCTCGAAGCGCAGGCGCTTCGCATCGTCGATGCCGGCCTTGCGCGCCGTTTCGCGCGCGCGTTCGATCGAAGGTGCGTGGTAGTCGAAGCCGACGAAGCTGGACTCCGGATAGGCCTGCGCCATCAGCAGCGTCGATGCACCGTGCCCGCAGCCAACGTCGGCCACGCGCGCGCCGCGCTCCAGCAGCGGGCCGACACCTTCGAGCGCCGGAATCCACTGGCTCACCAGGTTGGCCGCATAGCCGGGCCGGAAGAAACGCTCGGTGCCGTTGAAGAGGGCGGGGTCGTGTTCGTGCCAGCCGATGCCCAGGCCCGTGCGCATGGCCTGGACCATCTTGGGAATAGCCTTGAACTGCGCCACGGCGATCTGGAAGGCGCCGGGTACGAAGGCCGGGCTGCCTTCCTCCGCGAGCGCGAAGGCCTGCTCCTCGGACAGCGAGAACAACTCGCCCTTCGGTTCGTACTGCACATAGCCGCTGGCGGCCTGTGCCGAGAGCCATTCGCGCAGGTAGCGCGGGTCGGTCTGGGTGCGGCGGGCCAGCGCCTCGGCGGTGGCGGGGCCTTCGGCCAGCGCCTTGTACAGGCCCAACTGGTCGCCTACGACGATGGTGGCTGCGTGCATCACGGCACCGATGTCATGGACGAAGTTACCCATGAACGCGTTAAGCCGTGTTTCGTCGATAGCCATGTGTATCCCCTTCGCCCGCCGTCGGCATACGCGGCGCTTGCCTGCCTATACTGAGTCGGCGGCAAGGGCCTGCGAGCATCCTGCGTCTCGATGCATGCAGGCGCCATACGCAGCAATGCGTATGTGCCGTGAAAGGGGCATGCCATGACGCACCTGACGCGCAACGACTGCGCAAGCGCACTTCGCCTGCTGGAGCAGCTGGAGTCCGGGCATTCGCCCGTGCGGCATCGCGAGGCCGGCAGCAATGGCTTGCGCACGACCCTGCACGTCGCCAAGGCACCGGGCCGGCGCGAATTTCGCCAAGCCGAACTGCAGGCCGACTACTGCCGGCGCGTGGGGCTGGAGCATGCGGTGGCGGTGGCCTTGCTATACCGGCTGGCCCACCGCACCGAGCCGCCGTTGCCCGATGGGCCGGCCATGAACGCACCGCCCCCCGGCCTCACGCCCCGCGAGGGCGAGGTCATGCAGTGGCTCTCGCGCGGCAAGACCGACGCCGAGATCGCCGCCCTGCTGGCGATCAGCCCGCGCACCGTGCACAAGCACCTGGAGCACGTCTACGTGAAGCTGGGCGTCGAGACGCGCACGGCGGCCGTGCTGCGCTCGCTCGGCATGGGCAGGCCCGACATGCCCTGAAAAAAGCGCGCCCGGCAGGCAAAGCCGGGTATCGGCACGCGTTGGCCGAGAATCTGCCGCTCATTCAAGCGGGAAACGAACAACGCCATGCTGAACGTCGCCAAGATCATCCGCAACTTCAACGCCGGGCGCGACCCCGAGCGCCTGGTGATGAAGTACGCCAATCTGCGCGCCAATCCCTTCGTCTTCCTGCGCGGCACCTGCCACCTGTTCTACGACCGCCTGCCGGCCGATGCGCTGTTCACCAAGGCGCCAGCGGCCTGGCTGTGCGGCGATGCCCATCTGGAGAACTTCGGCAGCTACAAGGGCGACAACCGGCTCGCCTACTTCGATCTCAACGACTTCGACGAGTCGGCACTGGCGCCTGTGACGTGGGAACTGGTGCGCTTCCTGTCGAGCATCCTGGTGGCCGGCGGCAGCCTGCGCGCCACCCCCGACGATTCGAACGCGCTGTGCAAGGTGTTTCTCCAAGGCTATGCCGATGCATTGGCGCTCGGCAAAGCCCGTTGGGTGGAGCGCGACACCGCCAGCGGCCTCATTCATGAACTGCTCGCGACGCTCAAGGCCCGCACGCGCGCCGCCTTTCTCGACAAACGCACCGAACGGAAGAACGGCGGCCGGCGCATTCGCCGCGACGGCGAGCACGCGCTGCGAGCTGACAAGGACGGGCGCGACCGGGCGGCCAGGCTGATCGACGCATTCGCGGCGTCGCAGGACAACCCGGGCTTCTTCAGGGTGCTCGACGTGGCGCGGCGCATCGCCGGCACCGGCAGCCTGGGAATGGAGCGCTACGTCGTCCTGGTCGAAGGCAAGGGCTCGCCCGACGGCAACTACCTGCTCGACCTGAAGCAGGCAACGTCGTCGTCGCTCGTGCCGCACCTGAAGATCAGGCAGCCCGCGTGGCCATCGCAGGCGCATCGCGTGGTGGCAATCCAGCGCCGCATGCAGGCTGTGTCGATGGCCTTCCTGCACCCGATCGTCGATGGCAACTCTTCCTATGTGCTGCGCGACTTGCAGCCCAGCGAGGACCGGGTGAGCCTCGACGTGCGCCGCACCGGACTGGGCCAGGTCAGCGGCGTGATCGAAGAGATGGGGCAACTCATGGCCTGGGCGCACCTGCGCAGTTCGGGGCGCCAGGGCTCGGCCATCGCAGACGCGCTGATCGACTTCGGCACCTCGGCCAAGTCGTGGCGCCGCGACCTGCTGGACGCTGCGCACCAGTGCGCAACGCAAGTCGAGAGCGACTGGAAGGCCTACTGCCAGGCTCATGACGCGGGGAAGATGGCGTAGCCATGCAGCCCTAGCTTCGCCGCGGCCCAGCGGCGCGTGCCTTGCCAGGCAGCAGGTGGTCGAGCGGCAGCGCTGTCTCCGACTTGATCTCGCGCAGCACGATGCTCGAGCGCACGTGCGTCACGCCGGGCAGGCTGAACAGCACCTCGTGCAGGAAGCGTTCGTAGTGCTTCATGTCCGGCACGGTCACGTTGAGGATGTAGTCCGCCGGTCCGGTGGCCGACACGCAGCGGATGATCTGCGGGCTCGCGGCCACGGCCTCCTCGAAGCGCTGCACCATCGCCTCGCTATGGCGGTCGAGGTTCACCTCGGCCACGGCCGACACGTGCAGGCCCACCAGTTCGGGGTCGACCAGCGCCGTGTAGCCGCGGATGACGCCGGCCGCCTCCATGTCCTTGATGCGCTTCCAGCAGGGCGTGGGCGACAGGCCTACGGTCTCTGAAATCTGCTGCACCGTCTGGCGGCCGTCATGCTGCAGTGCAGAAAGAATCTTGAGGCAATGCTCGTCAAGAGAAAGAGAATCGACGTTCATGGCGAACTCCGAGAAGATTATTCTTCAAACAAGGGTTGGCGCCAGTGTATTGAAGAAGCACTTCCGCGGGGCATCGCAGAACAATTCCGGGCATGAACGCCCCACACAACGCGACCGCACTCAGGCGGCCCGGCTACCAGCTCTCCGACAACCTCTGGGCCCCGTCGGGCTCGGTCTTCCTCACCGGCACGCAGGCACTGATCCGCGTGCTGGTGATGCAGGGCCGACGCGATGTGCAGCGCGGCCTGCACACGCAGGGCTTCGTCAGCGGCTACCGCGGCTCGCCGCTGGGGATGGTCGACCTGGCGATCTGGAAGGCCGGCGAACGGTTCAAGGAAACGGGCATCCGCTTCGTGCCGGCCGTCAATGAAGAGCTGGCGGCCACGCAGGTGCTGGGCACGCAGCGCGTCGAGTCCGACCCCGAGCGCACCGTCGAAGGCGTGTTCGCCATGTGGTACGGCAAGGGCCCGGGCGTGGACCGCGCGGGCGATGCGCTCAAGCACGGCAACGCGTACGGCTCGTCGCCGCATGGCGGCGTGCTGGTGGTGGCGGGCGACGACCACGGCTGCGTGTCGTCGTCGATGCCGCACCAGAGCGACCACGCCTTCATGGCCTGGCGCATGCCGGTGATGCAGCCCTCGTGCATCGCCGAGTACCTGGAGTTCGGCCTGTACGGCTACGAGCTGTCGCGCTACTCAGGGGCGTGGGTCGGCATGGCGGCGCTGTCGGAGGTGGTCGAAAGCGCGGGCACCGTGGACCTGGACGTGGTCAACGCGCGCGTCGAGGCCTGGGAAGACGCCGACACCGTGCGCGCCGCCACCGGCCATCGCGCGCCAGCGGACGGTCTGCACTACCGCTGGCCCGACCTGCCTTCGCTGCGCATCGAGTCGCGGCTCGAAGACAAGCTCGCGGCCGTGGCCGCATTCACCAAGCGCAACAGCATCGACCGCTACGTCATCGTGAGCGAGCACGCGAAGGTGGGCATCGTCACCTGCGGCAAGGCGCATCACGACTTGATGGAGGTGCTGCGCCGGCTCGAACTGTCGCCGGAGCAACTGGCCCGCGCCGGTGTGCGGCTCTACAAGATCGGCCTGAGCTTTCCGGTGGAGCAGACGCGCATCAAGGCCTTTGCGCAGGGGCTCGAAGAAATCCTCGTCGTCGAGGAGAAGGGCGCGGTCGTCGAGACGCAGCTGCGCGACATCTTCTACAACGCACCGGCCAATGCGCGGCCCCTGCTCGTGGGCAAGCACGACCGCGAAGGCCAGCCGCTGGTGTCGGCGCTCGGCGAACTGCGCCCGTCGCGGCTCATCGAGCTGGTCGCGCACTGGCTGGCCGTGCACTTCCCCGACAACCACGACCTGGGCGACCACCTGCAGCACGTGCGCGACTTCACGCCGCCCGAGCTGCTCGGCAACGCGAGCGACGCCGTCAAGCGCGTGCCGTACTTCTGCGCCGGCTGCCCGCACAACACCAGCACCAAGGTGCCCGAAGGCTCGACTGCGCGCGCCGGCATCGGCTGCCACTTCATGGCCAACTGGATGGACCGCAGCACGGCAGGGCTGATCCAGATGGGCGGGGAGGGCGTCGACTGGATCTCGCACGCCATGTTCACGAAGACGCCGCACGTGTTCCAGAACCTGGGCGACGGCACCTACTACCACTCGGGCTATCTCGCGATCCGGCAGGCCGTGGCGGCCAAGGCGACGCTCACCTACAAGATCCTGTTCAACGACGCGGTGGCGATGACCGGTGGCCAGCCTGTCGACGGCGCGATCAGCGTGGACGCCATCGCGCGGCAGGTCGAGTCCGAAGGCGTGAGCAAAGTCGTCGTCGTCAGCGATGCCATCGGCAAGTACGACGACATCAAGGACCGCTTTCCCAAAGGCACCGAGTTCCACGACCGCGCCGCGCTCGACGACGTGCAGCGCCGCCTGCGCGAAATGGCCGGCGTGACCGTGCTCATCTACGAACAGACCTGCGCGGCCGAGAAGCGCCGCCGCCGCAAGAAGGGCGAGCTGGCCGATCCGCCCAAGCGCCTGTTTATCAACGAAGCCGTGTGCGAAGGCTGCGGCGACTGCGCCGTGCAGAGCAACTGCGTGGCCGTGCTGCCGCACGAAACGCCGATGGGCCGCAAGCGCAAGATCGACCAGACCAGCTGCAACAAGGACTATTCCTGCGCCAAAGGCTTCTGCCCCAGCTTCGTGGGCGTGACAGGCGGCAAGCTGCGCCGCAAGAGCGGCGCGCTGGCCGCTGGGCGCGACGCCTTCCTGCATCGCGTGGCCGCACTGCCGCACCCCGCAGAGCATGTGTGGGCCGCGCCGTACGACCTGCTCGTGACCGGCGTGGGCGGCACCGGCGTGGTGACCGTCGGCTCGGTGATCGCGATGGCCGCGCACCTCGAAGCCAAGGCCGCGAGCGTGCTCGACTTCATGGGCTTCGCGCAGAAAGGCGGCTCGGTGCTGAGCTTCGTGCGGCTGGCCGATTCGCGCGAGCGGCTGCACCAGGTGCGCATCGACACGCAGCAGGCCGACGCCATCCTCGCCTGCGACGTGGTGGTCGGCGCGTCGGCCGATGCGCTGCAGACCGTGCGGCACGGACGCACGCGCGTGCTGGCGAACATCCACGAGATTCCGGTGGCCGAGTCGCTGCGCAACCCCGATGCCGATCTGCATGTGGACCTGCTGCTGGAGAAGATGCGCTTCGTCGCCGGAGAGGAGCAGGTCGAGACCTTCGACGCGCAAAGCCTCGCGGAAGAATTCCTCGGCGACACGCTGGCGGCGAACATCGTGGCGGCGGGCTATGCATGGCAGCGCGGCTTGGTGCCGCTGAGCCTTGAGGCGCTGATGCATGCGATCGAGCTGAACGGCGTGGCCGTGGCGGCCAATCAATCGGCGTTCTCGCTGGGGCGGCTCGCGGCGGGCGACCCTGCGGCGCTCGACCAGTTGCGCGCAGCGCCCACGGACGCACACGCTTCGCAGGCCGACGAGCGCCCGCTCGACGTGCTGATCGCCGATGCACGCCGCCACCTGACGGGCTACCAGAACGCCGCGTGGGCAGACCGTTTCGAGGCGCGCATCCGCAGCCTGCGTGCGCGCGAGGCTGCACTGGCGGGCGGCGATGCGAGCCTGCCTTTCACGCGCAACGCGGCGCGCAGCCTGCTCAAGCTCATGAGCTACAAGGACGAGTACGAGGTGGCGCGGCTCTACACCGACGGCGAGTTCGTGAAGAAGCTGTCGGAGCAGTTCGAAGGCGACCTGAAGCTCGAATTCCACATGGCGCCCCCGCTGGTCTCGCGCGCCGCGAACGGGCATGCGCCCGCCAAGATCCGCATCGGCGGCTGGATGCTGCCCGCCATGCGCTGGCTGGCGCAGGGCAAGCGGTTGCGCGGCACGGCGTTCGATCCGTTCGGCCGCACCGGCGAGCGGCGTACGGAGCGCGAGCTGATCGCGCATTTCGACGGGCTGTTCGATGCGATGGCCGGCGAACTCTCGGCCGGCAACCAGGCAACGGCCGCGCGCATCGCGGCACTGCCGCTGTCGATTCGCGGCTTCGGCCACGTCAAGCTCGCGAACCTCGAAGCCGCGAAGGTGCAGGAGGCGGAGCTGCTGCACCGGTTTGCACCGGCGCACTATGCGAAGCCGGAGCGTGCGCCGGGGGCAGGGCAGATTCGGGGGATTGCGATCGTGGCTGGTGCGCGATAGTGGCTGCCTTGATGAGCTTGTCGCGTGGGCTGTGTGGCCACCACGGGACTTCAAAAAAAGTCGATCAAAGTTGTTGACGATTGTGTAAAGACTATTTACAGTCCAATCCACTCAACGCCAACAGGACATATCGTGAAAGCCGCACAGATCCGCATCTACAGCACCTGCCCCGCATCGGGCAATGTGTTCGTGCGTGTCGCGTCGCGTGACGGCCTTGGCTTTGGTCTGCTGCCGTCGTTGCAGCAACTCGATCAATACCCGTACCCCATGCAAGAGCCGCAGGCCAATCTGTGGCCGAGCGATTGCAAGGATCAGGTGCAACCGGGTGGAGGATGCGTGTAGACGCAGACCTCCCAAGCTCTCTCAAGCAGAGGCCCGGACACCGCAAGGTTCCGGGTCTCTTTGTTTTTGCCTCACTCAATCTTTTCAGGCAGCGATCGTGCTGCATGACATCGGGCTCCAGCCCCGTGAACGCTCTTTAAAAATTCGCAAGCAACGAGGCGAGACCGGCCACTGGAACGGATCGTCGCCTCACATCACCTATTCAGCCCTGGTGACGAAACTGGCAAACGTGTCCGCCTTAGAAGCGGAATTCTGGGAGTTCGAGTCTCCCCCGGGGCACCAATTTTCTCGAACAGATTTCTCTGGGTGTAGTGTCAATCTGGTAGACGGCCTGCCTTGGAAGCAGGAGGCTGCAGGTTCAAATCCTGCCACTCAGACCATCTATTTTTTCTCTTCGCGTGTGTAGCTCAATTGGCAGAGCACTGGACTCCAAACCCAACGGTTGAAGGTTCGACTCCTTCCGCGCGCGCCAGTCACTCTTTTTCTTCCTCGTTCCGCTAACTCAGTGGCCAGAGTGCCTCCCTGTCCAGGAGGAAGCCAGGGGTTCGACTCCCCTGCGGAACGCCATTCATCAACTCGTCTCTTCGCGGATCGTGAGCAGCACTGGCGACTGCAGCGGGCTGTAACCCCGCCTCCTTTGGAATACTTCGTTCGACTCGAAGACGATCCACCATCTTCTTCCCTCCACAAATCAGCAGCAGTTTTCGGCGCGGTAGCAAAGCGGCTGTGCAGCGGATTGCAAATCCGTCCAGACCGGTTCGACTCCGGTCCGCGCCTCCATTCACATCACATTCTTCAATCCATTTTTCCCCGATAGCTCAGCTGGTAGATGCGGCGCACTGTTAATGCGCAGGTCACACGTTCGATCCGTGTTCGGGGAGCCAATAATTCAACAGCAAAGCCAAAGGAGTGCCGAAGCATGAAATCCCGGGTCCAGCCGAACAAGATCGTCGTGCTCTCGGGCTCCGGCGTGAGCGCCGAGAGCGGCCTGCCCACGTTCCGCGATGCCAAGGGCTTGTGGAACAGCTACTCGTGGCAGGAGCTCGCAAGCCCGGACGGCTGGCAGCGGCACCCGGAGGCGGTGCTTGCCTTCTACAACGAGCGGCGTGAGAAGGCATGGCAGGCACAGCCGAATGCCGCGCACATCGCGATCGCCTCACTCGAGCCAGCGTATGAGGTGGTGATCGTCACGCAGAACGTCGACGCCTTGCACGAGCGCGCGGGCTCGCGCAACGTGCTGCATCTGCACGGGCAACTCGCGTATGCGCGCGGAACGCCCGAGTCCGACCCGAAGCGCTATCGCATCGACAGCGATCCCATCGCAATGGGTCAGCTGTGCGAAGACGGCACGCAACTGCGGCCCGACATCGTCTGGTTTGGCGAAGCCGTGCAGCACTTCGAGGAAGCCGAAGAGCACGTGGCCACCGCAGCGCGCGTGCTGGTGGTGGGCACGTCGCTCACGGTCCATCCGGCTGCATCTCTTGTTCGATACGCGGACCGCACCGCGCAGAAGGTGCTGGTTGCGCTCGACATGGAAGAGGTGCCGCATGGCTTCACTTTCCTGCAGGGCAGGGCGACGGAGGTCGTGCCTGCGCTGGCCCTGAAATGGTTGAGCGAGGTGTCGGCGGCTTCGTAGCTGAACTCGACGCGGCAAACCAAAAGGCCCGCCATCGTTCGATGGCGGGCCAAATTCCGCATAACGAAAAAGCCCGCTACCTTTTTGGATAGCGGGCTTTTAGTTTTGGTGCCGGAGAGATGAATCGAACACCCGACCTTCTCATTACGAATGAGCTGCTCTACCGACTGAGCTACACCGGCGAAGCCTCAGATTATAGCCAAGAAATCAAGGCTTCTCGGCGTGGTACTGCGTCAACCGCTCAACTTCGTTACGCGAACCCAACATCACGCTCACCCGCTCATGCAGTTTCGTGGGCTGCAGGTCCAGGATGCGCTGCTTGCCGTTGGTCGCGGCGCCGCCGGCCTGCTCGACCAGCCAGCTCATGGGGTTGGCCTCGTACATCAGGCGCAGCTTGCCGGCCTTTTCGGGCTCGCGCTTGTCCCACGGGTACATGAAGACGCCGCCGCGCATCAGGATGCGGTGCACGTCGGCCACCATGCTGGCGATCCAGCGCATGTTGAAGTCCTTGCCGCGCGGGCCTTCCTTGCCGGCCAGGCATTCGTCGATGTAGCGCTTCATGGGCTCGTCCCAGTGGCGCATGTTGCTCATGTTGATCGCGAATTCCTTGGTGTCGGCCGGAATCTGGATGTCTTCCTGCGTCAGCACGAAGCTGCCTTGCTCGCGGTCGAGGGTGAACATGGCCACGCCGTTGCCCACGGTCAGCACCAGCGTCGTCTGCGGGCCGTAGATGCAGTAGCCGGCGGCCACCTGCTGGGTGCCGGGCTGCAGAAAGTCGCTTTCCTGCACGCCGGGGTGGTCGTCGGGCTTCTTCAGCACGCTGAAGATGGTGCCGATGCTGACGTTCACGTCGATGTTGCTGCTGCCGTCGAGCGGGTCGAACATGAGCAGGTATTCGCCCTGCGGGTAGCGGTTGGGCACCACGTAGATGCTGTCCATTTCCTCGCTGGCCATGGCCGCGAGGTGGCCGCCCCATTCGTTGGCCTCGATGAGCACTTCGTTGGCGATGATGTCCAGCTTCTTCTGGATCTCGCCCTGCACGTTCTCGCTCTCGGCGGTGCCGAGCACGCCGCCCAGCGCGCCCTTGTTGACGGCCTGGCTGATGCTCTTGCAGGCGCGCGCGACCACTTCGAGCAGCAGGCGCAGCTGGCCGGGGATGAGGCCGTCGGCGCGTTGTTGTTCGACGAGGTAGCGGGTGAGGGAAATCTTTTGAGCCATGTGTTTTCCGGGTTCGGGTTTCTTCTTCAGTTGCCTGCGAGAGCGCGGGTCACCACTTCATGTGTGTCCTTGCTCAGGTCGGGCTTGGAGGCCACGCGGGCGATGGCTTCGCGCGCGGCGCTGCGGTACGGTTCGGCCAGCTTGCTCCAACGATCGAGCGCACGCGCGAGGCGGGCGGCGACCTGGGGGTTGATGGCGTCGAGCTCGATCACGCGCTCGCTCCAGAACACGTAGCCGGCCGCGTCGGGGCGGTGGAAGGCGCCGGGGTTGGCGCTGCAATAACTGAAGATCACGCTGCGCGCGCGGTTCGGGTTCTTCAGCGAGAAGTCGGGGTGCTTCATCAGCTGCTTCACCAGCGGCAGGATGTCGCCGCCGCGGTCGCTGGCGCCGGCCTGCAGCGAGAACCACTTGTCGATGACCAGCGCCTCGTCCTTGAAGATGGCGTGGAAGCGCGCGAGCGCCTGCGCCGCCAGCGTGTGGCCCGACGACACCAGCGCGTTGAGCGCGTTGAAGCGGTCGGTCATGTTGCCCGCGTCCTTGAAGCGCTGCAGCGTCTTGCCCGGCCACACGGCGTCGCCCGAGGCGCGCGCCGCCAGGCACAAAAAGTTGAGCGCCATGCCGGCCAGCGCGCGGCGGCCCGACGAGGTCGGGTCGGGGCTGTAGGCGCCGGTGTCGTGGTGCTCTTCATAGGCCCACTGCCAGTCGGCGAAGAGGGCGGTGGCCAGCTGGGCGCGCATGGCTTCGCGTACGAGGTGCACACGCTGCGGGTCGACCACGTCGAGCTGCTCGGCGATGTAGGTTTCCGACGGCAGCGTGAGCACCAGTTCCTTGAAGGCGGCGTCGAGCTGCGGGTTGCGCAGCACGCTGCGCATGGCGTCGATGTACGCGTCGTTCAGTACCGGCGTGGTGTCGGTGGCCAGCGCTGCAGGGCATTGCCGCGCTGGCCGGCTTCCCAGCGATTGAACGGGTCGGGGTCGTTGGCCAGCAGGGTGAGCAGTTGGGCGTCGGTGTACTCGAAGTCGAGGATCACCGGCGCGCTGAAGCCGCGCAGGATGGAAGGCACGGGCTCGGCGTCGAGGCCGGTGAAGGTGATCTGCTCGCCGGCGCGCGACAGCACCACGGTGCGCGTGCCCTGCGTCGCTTCGCTCTCGCCTTCGAGCTGCAGCGGCAGTTCGCGGCCGCTGCTCGCGTCGAGCAGGCCCACGTTCAGCGGAATGACGAAGGGCTCCTTGGTCGGCTGGCCCGGCGTGGGTGGGCAGCTCTGCACCACGCTCAGGGTGTAGCTGCGGTTCTGCGCGTCGTACACGCCGTGGGCCGCGAGGCGCGGCGTGCCGGCCTGGCTGTACCAGCGCTTGAACTGGGGCAGCAGGCGGGCCAGTTCCGAGTCGGGGTTGGCGTCGGCAATGGCCTGCGCAAAGTCGTCGCAGGTCACGGCCTGGCCGTCATGGCGCTCGAAGTAGAGCGTGATGCCGCGCTCGAAGCCCTTGCGGCCGACCAGCGTCTGCATCATGCGCACCACCTCGGCACCCTTCTCGTAGATGGTGACGGTGTAGAAGTTGCTGATCTCGATGTAGCTGTCGGGCCGCACCGGGTGGGCCATGGGGCCGGCATCCTCGGGGAACTGGGCGGTGCGCAGCACGCGCACGTCTTCGATGCGCTTGACGGCGCGGGCCGATGCATCGGCGCACAGGTCCTGGCTGAATTCCTGGTCGCGGAAGACGGTGAGGCCTTCCTTCAGCGAGAGCTGGAACCAGTCGCGGCAGGTCACGCGGTCGCCGGTCCAGTTGTGGAAGTACTCGTGGCCGACCACGCTCTCGATGTTGCTGTAGTCGGCGTCGGTGGCGGTGGCCTGGTTGGCCAGAACGTACTTCGTGTTGAAGATGTTCAGGCCCTTGTTCTCCATGGCGCCCATGTTGAAGTCGCTGGTGGCGACGATCATGAAGCGGTCGAGGTCCAGCGGCAGGCCGAAGCGGGCTTCGTCCCATAGCACCGAGTTGATGAGCGAGTTCATCGCGTGCTCGGTCTTGTCGAGGTCGCCGGCGCGCACGTACACCTGCAGCAGGTGTTCCTTGCCGCTGCGCGCCTTGATGCGCTGCTCGCGTGCCACCAGCTTGCCGGCCACCAGGGCGAACAGGTAGCTGGGCTTCTTGAAGGGGTCGACCCACTTCGCGAAGTGGCGGCCTTCGGGCAGTTCGCCCTGCTCGACGAGGTTGCCGTTCGACAGCAGCACCGGGTAGGCAGCCTTGGCGGCGCGCAGCGTCACGGTGTACATCGCCATCACGTCCGGACGGTCGAGGAAGTAGGTGATGCGGCGGAAGCCCTCGGCCTCGCACTGCGTGAAGAAGGTGTCTTCGCTCACGAACAGGCCCATCAGCTTGGTGTTCTTGATGGGGCAGCAGGTGGTGAAGATTTCGAGCTCGAATGCGTCGGGCAGGCCATCGATGACGAGCTGGTCGCCCTCCATGCGGAACGACGCGCCCTGGCCATTGACGAGCACGCGCGCCAGGTTCAGTTCGTCGCCGTGCAGGCGCAGCGGTTCCAGCGGCACCTCGGGGTTGCGGCGCATCTGCATGCGGTTGAGCACGCGGGTCTTGGCGGGGTCGAGGTCGAAGGTGAGGTCGACGGTGTCGATCCAGTAGGCCGGAGCGGCATAGTCTTCGCGGCGAATGGCAATCGGTTGCCCTTGAGCGTCACGCAACATCATCGAGTGTCTCCAGAAAATTCGAATGGGCGAGTTCGTCGTAGTCGCGAACCGCGGCAATCACATGGGGGCCGGCAAGCTCGGCGGCGGTATGGGTGCTGCATACGGCCACGGCACGCATACCGCCGCGGCGGGCGGCTTCGATGCCGAAGGGCGCGTCTTCAAAAACGATGCAGCGTTCGGGCGCAACGCCGATGCGGCGTGCAGCTTCGAGAAAAATGGCGGGTGTGGGCTTGCCGCTGAAGCCTTCGTCGCCGCCCACTATGGCCAGCGGCAACGGATCCATCTTCAGGCGCGACATGGCGAACTCGATGTTGTGCCTGTCGCCGGCCGTGCCGACCGCCACCTTCAGCCCGCGCGCGACGGCCGCCTTGGCGAAGGCGGAGAAGCCCGCCACTTCGGCGAAGTTGTCGCTGAACATGGCGCGGTAGATTTCTTCCTTCTCGTGCACCAGCACCTGGCACTCGGCGTCGGAGAGGTCGCGCTCGAACAGCTCGCGCATGCACTCGGTGCCGGTGCGGCCCGTGGTGCGCGCGAGGATGTCGCTCACGTCGAGCTTCAGCCCGTGGCGCGCCACGAACTCCACCCACGACCGCGCATGCCAGGGCATGGAGTCGATCATGGTGCCGTCCATGTCGAAGATCAGCGCTTCGACCTTCATCAGACGCCTTGCTTCAGAGAGGCTTCGATGAACACGTCGAGATCGCCGTCCAGCACCTTCTGCGTGGCCGACACTTCGACGTTGGTGCGCAGGTCCTTGATGCGGCTGTTGTCCAGCACGTAGCTGCGGATCTGGTGGCCCCAGCCCACGTCGGTCTTGCTGTCCTCGAGCTTCTGCTGCTCTTCCTGGCGCTTGCGCATCTCGTGGTCGTACAGGCGCGAGCGCAGGCGCTTCCACGCCACGTCGCGGTTGCTGTGCTGGCTGCGGCCGTCCTGGCACTGCACCACGATACCGGTCGGGATGTGCGTCAGCCGCACGGCCGAGTCGGTCTTGTTGATGTGCTGGCCGCCGGCGCCGCTGGCGCGGAAGGTGTCGGTGCGCACGTCGGAAGGGTTGATCTCGATCTCGATGGAGTCGTCGATCTCCGGGTACACGAAGATGCTGGCGAAGCTGGTGTGGCGACCGCCCGACGAGTCGAAGGGCGACTTGCGCACCAGGCGGTGCACGCCGGTCTCGGTGCGCAGCAGGCCGAAGGCGTAGTCGCCCTCGACCTTGATGGTCGCGCCCTTGATGCCGGCGGTGTCGCCGGGCGTTTCGTCTTCGATCTGCGTCTTGAAGCCCTTGCGCTCGGCGTACTTCAGGTACTGGCGCAGCAGCATGCTGGCCCAGTCGCAGGCCTCGGTGCCGCCGGCGCCGGCCTGGATGTCGACGAAGGCGTTGAGCGGGTCGGCCGGGTTGTTGAACATCCGGCGGAATTCGAGCTGCTTGATGTCGGCTTCGAGCGTGGCGGCGTCATCGGCAATGGCCTGCAGGCCGTCAATGTCGCCTTCTTCCTTCGACATCTCGTAGAGCTCGGTGTTGTCCGAGAGCCCGTTGGTGAGCCGGTCGAGCGTGACGACCACGTCGTCGAGCGACTTCTTTTCCTTGCCCAGTTCCTGGGCCTTCTTCGGGTCGTTCCAGACGTTCGGGTCTTCGAGCGATGCGTTGACTGTCCTCAGTCGTTCAGCTTTGGCATCGTAGTCAAAGATACCTCCGTAAATCGACCGTACGGACGCTCAGGTCCGCGAGCATTGCGCCGATTTGGTTGATCTGTTCTGCGTCCATGGGGTGTCCTGACTGTGAGGGTTGGTGTTCGGGGGAACCCGACATTTTCTCACGCTCCGAAAACCCGCCCTGCCGAGGCCCTGTATTGCTCCTTCCCCCTCTGGGGGAAGGCTGGGATGGGGGCGGCTCCCGCATTCGGCGCGGCTCAGGTTCGAGCGCCGCCGTACCCCCACCCCAGCCCTCCCCCAGCGGGGGAGGGGGAAATACCCCGAAATCAGAACGCGGGGATCAGCGAACCCTTGAACTGCGTCTCGATGAAGCTCTTCACCTCCGGCGACTGGTACGCCGCCACGAGGCGCTTGGCCCAGGGCTTGTCCTTGTCGGCGCGGCGCACGGCGATCAGGTTGGCGTACGGGCTCTTGGCGGCTTCCTTGATGACGGCGTCCTTGTTCAGCGACAGGCCGGCCTTCTCGGCGTAGTCGTTGTTGATGGCGGCGATGGTCAGGTCGTCGAGCGAACGCGGCAGCTGGGCTGCGTCGAGCGCCACCAGCTTCAGCTTTTTCGGGTTGGTCACCACGTCGAGCGGCGTGGCGGTGTTGTTCTTCACCGCCTCGGGCTTCAGCGTGATGAGGCCGGCGGTCTGCAGCAGCAACAGCGCGCGGTTGCCGTTCGACGGATCGTTCTGAATGCCGACCGCCGCCCCATCGGGCAGCTGGTCGATCGATTTGATCTTGCGCGAGTAGAAGCCCAGAGGCGCGGTGATGGTCAGGCCCACCGGCACGATGTCGAAGCCGCGCGCCTTGTTCTGGTTGTCGAGGAAGGGCAGGTGCTGGAAGGCGTTGGCGTCGAGGTCGCCCGAGGCCAGCGCCGCATTGGGCAGCTGGTAGTCGTTGAACACCACGACCTGGATGTTCAGGCCGTCCTTGGCGGCGACCTTCTTGACCACCTCGAAGATCTGCTCGCCGTTGCCGACGGAGACGCCGACCTTGAGCGTGTTCTTGTCCTGCGCGAAGGCGGTATTGCCGGCGAGGAGGGTGGCGGCGAGCGCGGCCAGGGCGAGGGTGCGGCGGCGGAAAGTGCTGTGCATGTCGTTGTGCGAAATCAAAAAATGAAGGCGCGAATGTGGCATTGCGGACGCCGTTTGGAAACGAACCAATGCGCATATCTATATGGCGCATTGGTTTACACGTTCGTGCCCTTATGTGTTCTGAGGCATAAGCAAGCGCCGATTTGTTCGTTCCCTTTCGTTGCCTTTCTTTTCATACTCGACACCTTTTCGCGAACCTCCGCGACCTGCGCGCTGCGCGGGCCGCGCTTTTCTCCATGACCCAACCCACGCCTGACTCGGGCCGCGACATTCACGCGGCGCCAGTCATCCGTCTTCAATCGGTGCAGAAGTCCTTCGCCTTGCCCAACGGCGAGGTGTTCGACGCCGTGCAATCGCTGTCGCTCGACATCCAGCAGGGCGACGTGTTCGGCCTGATCGGCAAGAGCGGCGCCGGCAAGTCCACGCTGCTGCGCCTCATCAACCTGCTGGAGCGGCCCGACGCGGGCAAGGTGCTTGTCGGCGGGCGCGACCTCACCACGCTCTCGCGCCGCGAACTGCGCGACACGCGCCAGAACATCGGCATGATCTTCCAGCAGTTCAACCTGCTGCAGAACGCCACGGTGTTCGACAACGTGGCCTTCCCACTGAAGATTCACGGCCGCCACTCGAAGGCCGAGATCGATGCCCGTGTGCGCGAGTGCCTGGCCCTGGTCGGCCTGGCCGAGAAGATCGACACCTACCCGGCCCAGCTCTCCGGCGGCCAGAAGCAGCGCGTGGCCATTGCCCGCGCGCTGGCGCCGCGCCCGCAGGTGCTGCTGTGCGACGAGCCCACCTCGGCGCTCGACTCCGAAACCACGCGCTCGCTGCTCGAAACGCTGCGCGAGATCAACCAGAAGATCGGCGTGACCATCGTGATCGTCACGCACGAGCTGTCGGTGGTCGAAGTGCTGTGCCGCAACGTGGCCATTCTCGAGAAGGGCCGGCTCGTGGAGCAGTTCGCGGTCGATGCACCGAGCGAAGAGCGCAAGACCGCACTGGGTCGCGAGATCGACGAGCTGGTGCGTCGCCGCGAACGCGAGGCGCGCCTGCCGGTCGAGCCGCGTCCGGCTTCGGTACAGCGCAACGTGCTGGAGGCGGCCTATGTTTGAGAACATCGCCCCCATCCTCCCCGAGCTGTGGGTCGCCACCGGCCAGACCTTCATGATGCTGGCCATCGGCCTCTCGGCCGCGGTGCTCATCGGCGGGCCGCTCGGCATCCTGCTGTTCCTGCTGGGCCCCGGCCAGTCGCTGGAGAACAAGCCCGCGTTCCTGGTGCTCAACTGGCTCGTGAACACGGTGCGTTCGTTCCCATTCATCATCCTGCTGGTGGCCTTGGTGCCGTTCACGCGGGTGATTGCGGGCACGTCGATCGGGCCGCTGGCAGCAGCGGTGCCGCTGTCGTTTGCGGCCATTCCCTACCTGGCGCGGCTGGTCGACCAGTGCCTGCGCGAAGTGCCGCGCGGCGTGATCGAGGCGGCGCATGCCATGGGCGCGACCGAGCTGCAGATCGTCTGGCGCGTGCTGCTGGTCGAGGCCCGCTCGGGCCTGGTGCTGGCGCTGACCGTGCTGGCCGTGAGCTTTCTCTCGTACTCGGCCGTGGCCGGCGTGGTGGGCGGCGGCGGCATCGGCGACCTGGCCATCCGCTACGGCTACTACCGTTTCCAGACCGACGTGATGGTGCTCACCGTGGCGCTGCTCGTGGTGCTGGTACAGATCCTGCAATTCGTGGGCAACACCACGGCAAGCAGGCTCGACAAGCGTTGATTCCTTCTTTTTCCCCCTAGCTCTCCCTTTCCCATGAAGACCGTATTCCTGCGTCGTTCCGTTCTCGCCCTGTCCCTGGCTGCCGTCTCGCTCGGCGGCCTCTCGCTGCAGGCCCACGCGCAAGACCCCGCCAAGAAGAACCTCGTGATCGGCGGCACCGCCGGCTCCAACGCCGACCAGCTCAAGGCCGGCATCGTGCCCATCCTCGAGAAGAAGGGCTACAAGGTGAAGCTGGTCGAGTTCAACGACTACGTGCAGCCCAACCTCGCGCTGGCCCAGGGTTCGCTCGACGCCAATTTCTTCCAGCATCAGGTCTACCTGAAGAAGTTCGCGGCCGACCAGAAGCTCGACCTGGCCGAACTGGTGCAGGGCCCGATCGCGCCGATGGGCGTGTATTCGACCAAGCGCAAGACGCTGGCCGACGTGAAGGAAGGCGACCGCGTGACGCTGCCGAACGACCCGAGCAACCTGGCCCGAGCGCTCGTGCTGCTGGAGCAGAACAAGCTGATCACGCTCAAGCCCGGCATCGACGCGTTGCGCTCGACGGAAAAGGACGTGGCCGAGAACCCGAAGAAGCTGAAGTTCATTCCGCTCGACGCCGCGCAACTGCCGCGTTCGCTGGGCGACACCGAGTACGCCATCGTCAACGGCAATTTCGCGATCTCGTCGGGCCTGAAGCTCACCGAGGCCGTGGTGCTGGAAAAAACGCCGGACTACTACCTGAATGTGGTGGCCGTGAAGACCGCCGACAAGAACACCCAGTGGGCCAAGGACATCGCCGAGGCCTACCGCTCGAAGGAGTTCAAGGCGGTGGTCGACAGCAAGTTCCAGGGCTATGCCAAGCCCAGCTTCCTGCAGTAACTTCGCAGACAACAAAGGACGCCCCATGCCCGTGCTCGCCGTATTCGATGCCCAAGGAAGCTGGCGCGACACGCATGTGTGCGACGGCTGGATCACCGAGCACCTGGCCGGGCAGGGCGTGAGTTGGGGGCGTGGCAAGAAGAAGGGGCAGCGCGTGCTGGAGAGCGCTGGGCTGTTTTATGTGCCGACCGCCGACGGCTACCTGGGGCTGCTTGTCGAGGCCGGCGAATGGGTGTCGGTGCCGGACGGCAAGCCGCATTTCTTCGATGCGGGCGAGGTTGAGTCGTTCGACGCCTTGCCTGCTTCGTTGCCGCTCTTCGAGGCTTTCGTCGAAGAAGTTCTCTCGCTGACGGGCAACGACGCAGACGAAGAGTAAAGAGCGGGTGCTCCTGTTCAGGGCGCGTGCACAGGGCACGCTGCTGGTGTGCGGCCGATCGACAAGTGCTCTGAACGATCACGACGGCGGGGTGCCTTGCGCAGCGAAATAAAGGAGGAGGCCGCAGGCCGGGGGACATTCGCGGAGCAAGGTACCCCGTCGGCGTGAGCGCGCCCTGAACAGCGCCCCCCGTCCCCTCAGGATGCCAGGAACGCTTCGATCATCCGCGCCACGCGCTGCGGCTGGTCGTGGTGCAGCATGTGGCCCGCGTCTTCGAGGCGCTCGATGCGGCTGTTGCCGACCGACTTCAGCCGCTCGTGGAATTCTTCTAGCGTGTAGCGGTTCTTCCACCAGCCTTGCAGGCTGTCGTCCGCGGCCTCGACCATCAGCAGCGGCGCGGTGATGCGCGCATACAGCGCCAGCGTTTCGTCGACCCGGAAGATGTGGGCGTTGACGATCTTGTGGGCCGCCTCGCCGAGGATCTGCCAGCGTTCGCTGCCATCGGGCTGCGCCTGGTTGGCCGACCAGTGGCTGGCGAGCCACTGGGCCTTGTCGGGCGTGAGGCGCGGGTTGGTCTTCATGAGGCGGCGCGCCACGCCGTCCACGGCCGAGTAGCCGGCCAGCGCCATTTCGCCGCGGTGCAGGCGCTTGAGCTCGTCGATCCACTGGCCGTAGCGCGCGGGGGCTTCCTCGGGCTTGCGCGCGGGCATGCCGAAGCCTTCGAGGTTGACGAGGCGGCGGATGCGCTGAGGCCGCACACCGGCATAGTGCATGACGACGTTGCCGCCCATGCTGTGGCCGACGAGGTCGACCTGCCGTGCGTTGTCGCCCTCGCCAGCGTAGTGGTCGAGCAGCCATTCGAGGTCGGCCAGGTAGTCGGCGAGCCAGTAGTTGTCGACGCCGCCGCCGTCGGTCAGGCCGAAGCCGCGCCAGTCGGGAGCGATGATGAAGCGGTCCTGCTCCATTGCATCGACCACGAACTGCCACGACGCCGCCACGTCCATCCAGCCATGCACCAGCACCAGCGGCGGTCGCGCATCGGAGGGCTGGCCCCAGAGGCGCACGTGGTAGCTGAGGTTGCGCACGGGCACGAATTCGCTGCGGGAGGGGCGGAGGACTTGGTACATGGGCGCCGATGATAAGGAGGCCTTTGTGATGACGCAGTCCGGCGCACGACAGCCGGCCGTCACGGATTGCTCGGGTTTTGGCGCAGCGGCCAGCGGGTTGCGGGTCGGGGCGGTAGCATCCCGCGCATGAAAAAGATCCAACTCGGTCAAAGCGACCTGCACGTCACCCCGATCTGCCTCGGCACGATGACCTTCGGCGAACAGGTCGACGAGCCCACCTCCCACGCCATCCTGAGTCGCTCGCTCGAGCGCGGCGTCGACTTCATCGACACCGCCGAGATGTATTCGGTGCCCGCGCGCAAGGAAACCTACAGCGTCACCGAAACCATCATCGGCAACTGGTTCGCCGCCAACCCCGGTGCGCGCCAGAAGCTGGTGGTTGCGACCAAGGTGGCCGGCCCGTCGCGCGGCATGCCCTGGGTGCGCGAGGGCAGCGGCATGACGGCGGCCGACATCGAGGCCTCGTGCAACGCCAGCCTGAAGCGGCTGCAGACGGACGTCATCGACCTCTACCAGATCCACTGGCCGGAACGCCACGTGCCGATGTTCGGCAACGTCTACTACGACCCGGCGAAGGAAACATCGCAGACCCCGATCCAGGAGCAGCTCGAAGCGCTGGGCAGGCTGGTGAAGGCGGGCAAGGTGCGCGCCATCGGCCTGTCGAACGAAACGCCCTACGGCGTGCACGAGTTCGTGCGGCTGGCCGAGCAGCACGGGCTGCCGCGCGTGGCGACGGTGCAGAACGTGTACAGCCTCATCAGCCGGGGCCACGAGAACGCGCTGGACGAGACGATGCACCGGCTGGGCGTGTCGCTGCTGGCGTATTCGCCGCTGGCCTTCGGCCTGTTGACGGGCAAGTACGACCAGAGCGGCATCGAGGGGCCCGATGCGCCCAAGGGCGCGCGGATTTCGAGTTATGAATCGGTGCGCAAGCAGCGTTGGGGCCGTCCCGATTCGCTGCGCGCGGCCAGGCGCTACAACCAGCTGGCGCGCGACAACGGCCTGACGCCGACCCGACTGGCGCTGGCCTTCTGCTACACGAAGTGGCAGGTGGCGAGCACGATCATCGGCGTGACCTCGCTGGCGCAGCTGGAAGAAGAACTGGACGCGTACGGCACCACGCTGTCGCCCGAGATCCTGGCGGAGATCGACAAGATCCGCTGGGAAATCCGCGATCCGGCGGCGTGAGCAAGAAGACCCACGTGTCCGAAACGCCCGCAACGCAGCTGTTGCGGACGCACAAGGTCGCGTTCACGGAGCATCCCTACGAGTACGTCGAGCACGGCGGTGCGCAGCGGGGCGCCGAGATGCTCGGGCTCGACCCGTTCACCGTCATCAAGACGCTGGTGATGCAGGACCAGGACGCCAGGCCGCTGATCGTGCTGATGCACGGCAACCGCACGGTGTCTACCAAGAACCTCGCGCGGCAGATCGGCGCCAAGTCGGTCGAGCCCTGCAAGCCCGAGGTGGCCCAGCGGCACAGCGGCTACATGGTGGGCGGCACGTCGCCGTTCGGCACGCGGCGCGAGATGCCGGTGTACGTGGAGGCCACCGTTCTCGAGCTGCAGAAGATCGTGCTCAACGGCGGGCGCCGGGGCTACCTGATCGGCATCGATCCGCAGGTGTGCGTGGCGCTGCTGGGCGCGAAGCCCGTGCAGTGTGCGCTGGCAGAATAGCCGGCGGCGGTCGTCGCCGGATAGAACAACAACCATCTCCGCGGAGCGCCGCCTTGAGTTTCAACTTGCCTTCCCTCATCGCCATCGTGGCGTCGTACCTGATCGGCTCGCTGTCCTTCGCGGTCATCGTGAGCAAGGCGCTCGGCATGGCCGATCCGCGCAGCTATGGCAGCAAGAACCCGGGCGCCACCAACGTGCTGCGCTCGGGCAACAAAGGCGCGGCGTTGGCCACTCTGCTGCTCGATGCGGTCAAGGGCTGGGTGCCGGTGTTCTTCATTCACCGATTCGGCGCGCAATGGGGGCTGGGGGAGGGGGTTGCCGCGCTGGCCGGCCTGGCTGCGTTCCTCGGCCACCTGTATCCGGTGTTCTTCGGCTTCCAGGGCGGCAAGGGCGTGGCCACCGCGGCGGGCGTGCTGGTGGGCATCGCGCCCTGGCTGGGGTTGGCGACGGGCGCCACATGGCTGATCGTCGCGGTCTTCTTTCGTTACTCGTCGCTGTCGTCGCTGGCGGCCGCCTTCTTTGCGCCGGCCTACTATCTGATCGGCGGCGGCATCGCGTGGCCACTCGACCGCACGGTGCTGATCGCGATCATCGTCATGAGTCTGCTGCTGATCTGGCGGCACCGCGAAAACATCCGCCGGCTCGCGGCCGGCACGGAGTCGAAACTCGGCTCGAAGAAAAAGGCTTGAAAACACCATGGCTTCCATCACTCGCTTCCACGTCGGCCCCCGCCTCTCCGAGACGGCAGTGCACAACGGTACCGTCTACCTCGCGGGCCAGGTGCCCGACGACACCACGCAGGACATCCGCGGCCAGACCGCGCAGGTGTTGGGCATGGTCGACCGCCTGCTGGCCGAGGCCGGCAGCGACAAGTCGCGCATCCTCATGACGCAGATCTTCCTGGCGGACATCACCGACATCACCGCCATGAACGAGGTGTGGGACGCGTGGATTCCGGCCGGCAATACGCCGCCGCGTGCGACCGTGCAGGCCAAGATGGCCAATGCGGCCTACAAGATCGAGATCGTCGTCACGGCCGCGCAGGCCTGACACCGGGGCTTCAATAGCGTTTTTCGAGGACCATCTGGTCCGCGTCGCGCCGCATCGAGAAGCGATTGATGAAGCTGTTGCCCAGCAGCACGAAGGGCATGGCCTGCGGCGAGACGATGGCGTCGATGTCGTAGACCTCGACGTCGCCCACGCGCACCGATTGCAGGCGCAGCCGGTAGCCCTGCGCCTGCCCGTTGGCGGTGTTCATCACGACGCGCTGGCCCTTGCTGTAGTCGAGCCCGATGCGCAGGGCATCGTCGGCCGACAGTGCGATCGACGTGGCGCCCGTGTCGAGCATGAAGGTGACGGGCCGGCCGTTGATGGCGCCCTGTGTCATGAAATGCCCGCGGCTGTCGGCCGACAGCACGACGCGGCTGCCCCCACCGCCCGTTCCGCCCCCGCCACCGATGCTGACCGGCGTGTCCATGCGCAGATTGACGCGCTTGCCATCGAGTTCGACCACGGCCTGCTCGGCCTGCAGCGACACCAGTTTCACGCCCTGGTAGCTCTCGCCAACCGCGACGGTCTTGGGCGGGTTGCCGTTCACGATCAGGATGGCGCGGCTGCCGATGCTGCCGGTCAGGGTGACCGAGCCGGCGGCATGCGCCACGGCAGCGGCAGCCAGCAGCTGCGCTGCGACGACGAGCGCTTTCATGCGGGCGGGCTCAGTCGCGGAAGTTGTTGAACGTGAGCGGCATGTCCGGCACGTCCTTCTTGATGAGCGCCATCGCGGCCTGGAGATCGTCGCGCTTGGCGCCGGTGATGCGCACCGCGTCGCCCTGGATCGCGGCCTGCACCTTGAGCTTGCTGTCCTTGACGATGCGGGTGATTTTCTTGGCCTGCTCGCTCTCGATGCCGCTCTTGATCTTGATGACCTGCTTGACCTTGTCGCCGCCCATCTTCTGGACGTCGCCCTTGTCGAGGAAGCGCACGTCGACGCTGCGCTTGGTGAGCTTGCTGCGCAGGATGTCTTCGACCTGCACGAGCTGGAACTCGGCGTCGCCGATCATGGTGATCTCCTTGTCCTTGAGCTCGACGGCGGCGGCCGTGCCCTTGAAATCGAAGCGCGTTGCGATTTCCTTGGCGGTGTTCTCGACCGCGTTCTTCACTTCGGGCAGGTTGGGCTCGCAGACGGTATCGAAGGACGGCATGGACTCTCTCCTGAATTCACTTGTGCTGGATGCGACAATTCTCCCATGATCGTGGAGTCCAACGTCCCGCTGCAGCCCTACAACAGCTTCGGCATCGTCGCGCGTGCGCAGCATCTGGTGCGCATCGCCAGCAAGGCCGACCTGGTCGCGCTGCATGCCGACGAGGCATGGCGCGATGCGCCCCGCTTCGTGCTGGGCGGCGGCAGCAACATCGTGCTCACGGGCGACGTCAAGCCGCTGGTGCTGAAGATCGAGATCAAGGGCCTGCGGCTGGTGGAAGAAACCCCGCGCGCCTGGATCGTCGAGGCCGGTGCCGGCGAGAACTGGCACGACGCCGTCGAATGGATGGTGCGCAGCGGCTACCCGGGGCTCGAAAACCTGGCGCTGATTCCGGGCACGGTGGGCGGCTCGCCGGTGCAGAACATCGGCGCCTACGGGGTCGAACTGCAGGACCGCTTCGAGTCGCTCGACGCCTACGACCTGGAAACCGGTCGCAGCTTCGTGCTCGACGCCGCGCAGTGCGCCTTCGGCTATCGCGATTCGGTGTTCAAGCACGTGCGCAGCGGCCCGAACGACTTCGGACTGGCAGGCCGGGCGGTGATCACCCGGGTGCGATTCCGTTTGCCCAAGCCGTGGAAGGCCGTGGTCGGCTACCTCGACCTGGAGCGCAAGATGGAAGAAACCGGCAACTTCACGCCGGACGCCCAGGACATCTTCGACTGGATCTGCGCCATCCGCCGCGCCAAGCTGCCCGACTGGCGCGTGCTGGGCAACGCCGGCAGCTTCTTCAAGAACCCGACGGTCACACCCGAGCAGTGCGCCGACATCATTGCGCGTGACCCGAAGATCGTGCACTACCCGATGGCCGACGGCAGCATCAAGCTTGCGGCCGGCTGGCTCATCGACGCCTGCGGCTGGAAAGGCAAGTCGGTGGGCAACGCCGGCGTGTACGCGCGGCAGGCGCGGGTGCTGGTCAACCGCGGCGGCCGCGAGAACCCGGTGACGGGCGGCGAGGTGATGACCCTGGCCAAGGCCATCCAGACCAGCGTGTACGAGCGCTTCGGCATCCGGCTGGAGCCGGAACCGGTGGTGGTCTGACGGCATGGATCTCGATTTCCTGCACCTGAATTTCCGCCGCCGCATCGGCGCCCTCGTGTGGGCCCGGCGCGCGGTGCCGCTCGTCGCGCTGGCCGCCGTGTTCCTGGGTTCGCGCCGCTGGGGCTCGGTGGTGGCCGTGATCGTGGTGGCGCTGCTGTTCTCGGCGGTGCTCAAGTTCCTCGAAACCAGCCTGCGCCGCCAGTTCATCCGCGAGGCCCGGCTGCCGCCGTTCCTCATCGGCAAGCTGCGCGAGGCGCATCCGCAACTGAGCCGGCGCGACGCCGAGCTGGTGCTGCGCGGCCTGCGCCAGTTCTTCATGTCGCACCTGCGCAGCGACCGCAAGTTCGTCGCCATGCCATCGAAGGTGGTCGACACGGCGTGGCACGAGTTCATCCTGCACACGCAGGGCTACCAGAACTGGTGCAAGGCGGCCTTCGGCGCCATGCTGCACCACAGTCCGGCCGAGGTGCTGGGCAAGGACGCCCGGCGCAACGACGGCCTGCGCCGCACCTGGTACTGGGCCTGCAAGGAGGAGAGCATCGATCCGCGCAAGCCGGCTCGGCTGCCGCTGCTGTTTGCGCTGGACATCAAGTTCGCCATTGCGGGCGGCTTCCACTATGTGCCCGACTGCCGTGCGGTCGAGCGGCACATCGGTTCCGACGCCCAATGCGGCACCAGCTTCGGGGAATCGTCATCGTCGGATGGCGGCAGTGCGGGCGATGCCGGCGGGTTCGGCGGCAGCGAATCGAGCAGCAGTGGCGGCGATGGCGGCTCCAGCGATGGCGGTGGCTCGTCCGACGGCGGAGGCGGTTGTGGCGGCGGCTGTGGTGGAGGCGGCGGCGACTGATACCCTGTCAGCGCGCACCAAAGAAAAACGGGCCCGAAAGGGCCCGTTGGCGTTTCTGCCCCCGGGGGAGGCAGGGCGCGGCGATCAGTTCGCGTCGCCGTCGTTGGCCAGCTTCGGCAGCGAAGCGCCTTCGCTCGACGACAGCAGGCCGACCTGCGTGTAGATCGCGAGCTTCTCGCGCGTGTCGACGATGTCGAGGTTGCGCATCGTGAGCTGGCCGATGCGGTCCAGCGGCGTGAACGCGCCCTCGACCTTTTCCATGCTCAGGCGCTCGGGCTTGTACGTGAGGTTGGCCGACTCGGTGTTCATGATCGAGTAGTCGTTGCCGCGGCGCAGCTCGATCGTCACCTCGCCGGTGATGGCGCGTGCCACCCAGCGTTGCGCCGTCTCGCGCAGCATGATGGCCTGCGGGTCGAACCAGCGGCCCTGGTAGAGCAGGCGGCCGAGCTTGCGGCCGTTGTCGCGGTACTGCTCGATGGTGTCTTCGTTGTGGATGCCGGTGACGAGGCGCTCGTAGGCGATGAACAGCAGCGCGAGGCCGGGCGCCTCGTAGATGCCGCGGCTCTTGGCTTCGATGATGCGGTTCTCGATCTGGTCGCTCATGCCCAGGCCGTGGCGGCCGCCGATGCGGTTGGCTTCGAGGATCAGGTCGACCAGGTTCGAATAGCGCACGCCGTTTAGCGCAACGGGTACGCCTTCTTCGAAGCGCACCGAGACGGTCTCGCGCTTCACTTCGACTTCGTCCTTCCAGAAGGCCACGCCCATGATGGGCTGCACGATCTGGATGCCGCTGTTCAGGTGCTCGAGGTCCTTGGCCTCGTGCGTCGCGCCGAGCATGTTCGAGTCGGTCGAGTAGGCCTTCTCGGCCGACATCTTGTAGGCGAAGCCGGCCTTCTGCATGAACGCTGACATCTCGGCGCGGCCGCCCAGCTCGTCGATGAAGACCTGGTCGAGCCAGGGCTTGTAGATCTTCAGGTTGGGGTTGGTGAGCAGGCCGTAGCGGTAGAAACGTTCGATGTCGTTGCCCTTGTAGGTGCTGCCGTCGCCCCAGATGTGGACGTCGTCTTCCTTCATGGCCGACACCAGCATCGTGCCGGTGACGGCACGGCCCAGCGGCGTGGTGTTGAAGTAGGTGACGCCGGCGGTGGTCACGTGGAAGGCGCCGGCCTGCAGCGCGGCGATGCCTTCGTTGGCGAGTTGCACGCGGCAGTCGATCAGGCGGGCGTTCTCGGCGCCGTAGAGCATCGCCTTGCGCGGGATCTCGTCGTAGTCGGGCTCGTCGGGCTGGCCGAGGTTGGCGGTGTAGGCGTAGGGGACGGCGCCCTTCAGCTTCATCCAGTGCAGCGCTGCGCTGGTGTCCAGGCCGCCCGAGAAGGCGATGCCGACCTTCTGGCCGGCGGGTACGTTTTGGAGGATGGTCGACATGTCAGGAGGTCCGGTTTCAGCCGAAGTGGCAGATGTAGCTGTAGGGCTCGCCAGTCACGCGGATCTGGAAGCTCGAGTTGCCCGGCACGTTGAACTTCTGGCCCGGACCCGAGGCAATCCATTCGGTGCTGCCCGCGAGCTGGTACTCGCAGCTGCCGCCGGTGCCTTCCATGATTTCAGGCGCGCCGGTGTTGAAAGTGAGGGTGGACGGCAGGATCACGCCGACCGATTTCTTCGTGCCGTCCGCCAGCGTGAGGCTGTGGCTCACGCATTTGCCGTCGAAGTACACATTGGCCTTGGTGGCCACTGCGGCGCTGTTGAGAGTGTCGGTAGTCGTCGTCATTGGATGGCGCCGGCGCGGGAGCGGTCGGCAAATCGAGGACGCACCGCACCAGCGGCGCACCCGTCAAGGGTTGGAAAAGTCCTCGATTTTAGGGGCTCGGGCGGCATGGGCCGCCGGCCAGCGGCTCAGCGGTGCCAGCCGCGGTATCCGCCACCCCAGCCGCGGTAGTAGCCACCGCCCCAGCCGCGCGAATAGCCGAGGTTCAGCGAGAAGCCGACCGGCGGATAGACGTAGGGATAGGCATAGGGGTACGGGTAGGCCGGCTGCACGTAGACGGGGGCGGCATACACCGGTGCCGGCTGGTAGACCGGCGCGGGGGCGTTGGAGACGACCACGCCCGGCTCGGGCACCACGTTGTCCCATGGCGAGCCGCCGTACTGCGGATAGCCGTTGTCGGCCTCGACCGGATAGGGCTGCAACTGCGGCTGTGGCGCCACCGGTGAGGTCGTCACGCCGTAGGCGCTGGCCTGGATCGAAATGGTCGCGCCGGGCCGGCTGTTCATGCGGGTGGTGTACTGGCGGCCGTTGTATTCATACGTGACGTTGTAGTTGACGTCGCTGCCGGTCGTTTCGCGGATCGGCGTGGCGGAGATCACGCGGGCCTGGACCATCTGGTTCTGCTGGGCGTGCACGAGCCCGGTGCCGGCGGCCAAGGTTGCGGCCACGGAAATGCCGGCGAGGGTGCGAAAAACGTGCGTGTTCATGGTGTGTTTCTCCTGCGGATCGGGGTTGGAGGCCGGGCAGCAGGCCGGGTTCCGGCGTTTACACGGCGTTGACAGCCCAGGCGTCGGCGTCGAACCCTGTCGTAACGGGTTTTTTCGCCCCCCAGTTGACCACCGGCCGCTTGATCAGGCTGGGGTTGGCCAGCAGCACGGCGCGGGCCGAGCCGGCATCGACCACGCCCTCGCGGGTGGCGTCGTCCAGCTTGCGCCAGGTAGTGCCCTTGCGGTTGACCAGGGCCTCCCATCCGGGCTTTTTCAGCCACTGGTCGAGCTCGGCCTCGGGCACGCCCTGTTTCTTGAAATCGTGGAAGGTGTAGGCCACGCCATGTTCATCGAGCCAGGCGCGGGCGCGCTTGACGGTGTCGCAGTTCGGAATGCCGTATAGGGTTGTCATGCCCGCGATGATGCCCTGGGCGGCCAGTCGGCGACAATGCCGGCCTCCATGGAAACCCTTAACGACTGGCTCGCGCGCGCCGAGCACCTCCATCCCAAGAACATTGAACTCGGGCTCGAGCGCGCCAAGGAAATGGCGCAGCGCCTCGGCCTGCGCTTCGGCTGCCCCGTGATCACGGTGGCGGGCACGAACGGCAAGGGCTCGACCTGCGCCATGCTCGAATCGATCTTGACGCACGCGGGCTATCGCACGGCGGTGTTCACCTCGCCGCACCTCGTGCGCTTCGAAGAGCGCCTGCGGCTCAAGGGCGAAGCCGTCGATGCTTCCAAACTGATAGCAAGTTTCGAAGTGGTGGAAAAGGCGCGCGGCGACATGAGCCTGACCTACTTCGAGTTCACGACGCTCGGCATCCTGCATTGCATGACCGAGGAAAAGCCCGACGTGGCGATTCTCGAGGTCGGCCTGGGAGGGCGGCTCGACGTGGTCAACATCATCGACACCGACTGCGCGGTCATCACCAGCATCGACCTCGACCACATGGAATACCTCGGGCCCGACCGCGAAAGCATCGGCTTCGAGAAGGCCGGCATCATGCGGCCGGGCAAGCCCGCCATCGTGAGCGACCCGATGCCGCCGCAGAGCGTGATCGACCATGCGAACGCGATCGGCGCCGACCTCTGGCGCTTCGGGACCGACTTCAACGTGTCGGGCGACAAGCAGCAGTGGGGCTGGTCGGGTCGTGGCCGGCGCTACAGCGGGCTGGCCTACCCGGCGCTGCGCGGGGCCAACCAGCTCATCAATGCGGCCGGCGTGCTCGCGGCGCTCGAAGCCCTGCGGCCGCAGTTGCCGATCACCGCGCAGGCCGTGCGCAACGGGCTCGCGATGGTCGAGTTGCCGGGCCGCTTCCAGATCGTGCCGGGCGAGCCCGCGCTGGTGCTCGACGTGGCGCACAACGCCCATGCCGTGGCCGCGCTGGCCGAGAACCTCGACGCGATGGGCTTCTATCCCACCACGCACGGCGTATTCGGCGTGATGGCCGACAAGGACCTCGCACCGATCCTCGCGCGCATCGGGCCGCTGATCGACCGCTGGTACTTCACCGACCTGCCCACGCCGCGCGCCGCCAAGGCCGCCGACCTGCTGGCCAGCTGGCAGGCGCAGAACACGCGCACCGACGCCTCGGGCAGCGTGCACGCGGGCCCGATGGAAGCGTTGCGCGCAGCCATCGAGCAGGCGGGGCCCGCTGATAGAATCGTGGTCTTCGGATCGTTCTTCACCGTGGGTGGCGTGCTCGAAAACGGCACCCCCCGGCTGCAAGCCAAACACCTGCTGCCAGGCGGCTGATCGTCGGGCTGTCCACACCATCTGGCACCACCTCGCTGCACTCCTTCAGGGATCGAACTTCATGGCGTTTTTCAAGTTCCGCACGCGCGGCCCGCAAGGCAACGAAGGACGCAGCGCCCCAGCCGCCGTCCCCGCGGAAAGTGTCGAAACCATGCGTCGGCGTGCACGCCACCGGTTGCTCGGCGCAGCGGTGCTGGTGCTGCTCGGCGTGATCGGTTTTCCGCTGCTGTTCGATACGCAGCCGCGCCCCGTGTCGGTCGACATTCCCATCGAGATTCCCGACCGCAACAAGGTCAAGCCACTGCCCGTGCCCGCTGCACCGGCGCCCACCACGAGCAGCGCGCCGGCAGCGCCCGACAGCGGCAGCAGTTCGCGCGTGGCTTCGGCGTCGTCCGGCGGCATGATCACCGAGACCGCCGACGGCACGGTGATCGAATCCGGCAGGCCCGTGCCCAGCACGCCGCCCGTCGCGGCCGCCGAGCCCAAGCCGGAGCCGAAGCCCAAGCCGGAGCCCAAGCCCGAGGCCAAACCTGAACACAAGCCGGAGGCCAAGCCCGAACACAAGCCGGAACCCAAACCCGAGCCCAAGCCGAAGCCCGAACCCAAGCCCGAAGCGAAGCCCAAGCCGGCCGACTCGGGCGATGCTGCCCGTGCCCGCGCGCTGCTCGAAGGCAAGCCCGTCGCGACGGCTGCCGCGCCGAAGCCCGCCGCCGATGAAAGCGGCCGCTTCGTGGTGCAGGTCGGCGCTTTCGCCGATGCCGACAAGGCGCGCGAAGTGCGCCAGAAGCTCGAGAAGGCCGGCCTCAAGACCTACGTGCACGTGGCCAAGACGGCCGACGGCGAGCAGCGCACGCGTGTGCGTGTGGGCCCCTTCGGTTCGCGTGCCGAGGCCGACCGCGCGGCGGAAAAGGTCAAGGGCTTGTCTTTGGCGGCTGCGATCCTCACGTTGTAAGAGCTGTCGCCTGCTGTTGCCGTGGCCTTGCTCGACTGGATCGCCGTCGCGCTCATCGGGGTGTCGATGCTGTTCGGCCTGATGCGCGGGCTGGTGTTCGAAGTGATTTCGCTGATCGGCTGGGTGGCGGCTTTCATTGCCGCCCAGTGGCTGGCTTCCGGCGTGGCGGCATGGCTGCCGTTCGGCGATCCGCAGGGGGCGTGGCGTTATCCGCTGGCCTTCGTGCTGGTCTTCGTGGCGGTGGTGTTCGGCGTGGGCCTGGTGGCAGCGCTCACGCGCAAGTTGATCACGGTCGTGGGTCTGCGGCCGGTGGACCGGATTCTGGGAGCGGCGTTCGGTGCGGCGCGGGGTGCGGTGGCCCTGCTCGTGCTGGCCGTCGTTGTTCATTTGCTGGTGTTGAGCGACAGTGCCTGGTGGCACGAATCGCGCAGCGCCATTGTTCTCGATGCGGCATTGCAGGGCCTGAAACCCGCGCTGCCTGAAAAGTTGGCAAGCTACCTGCCCTGAGAGGAATCGTTCATGTGTGGAATCGTCGGCGTTGTCAGCAACGCACCCGTCAATCAGCTGCTCTATGACGCGATGCTGCTGTTGCAGCACCGTGGCCAGGATGCGGCCGGCATCGTGACCTTGCTCGAGCGCAAGTTCTTCATGCACAAGGCCAAGGGCATGGTCCGCGACGTGTTCCGCACGCGCAACATGCGCGCGCTGCCGGGCAGCGTGGGCCTGGGCCAGGTGCGCTATCCGACCGCCGGCAATGCCTACAGCGAGGAAGAGGCGCAGCCCTTCTACGTGAACGCGCCCTTCGGCATCGTGCTGGTGCACAACGGCAACCTGACCAACGCGCATGCGCTGCGCGCGGAGCTGTTTTCCACCGACCACCGCCACACCAACACCGAGAGCGACTCCGAGGTGCTGCTCAACGTGCTGGCGCACGAGCTGGAGCGCTCTTCGCGCGGCGTGCCGCTGCACCCGGCCGAAGTGTTCGCCGCGGTCAAGAACATGCACAAGCGCCTGCGCGGCTCGTACGCCGTGGTGTCGCTCATTGCCGGCCACGGCCTGCTCGCCTTCCGCGACCCCTACGGCATTCGCCCGCTGTGCATGGGCCGCAGCGCCGACGGCGCCGTGATGGTGGCCAGCGAATCGGTCGCGCTCGAAGGCTCGGGCCATGTGTTCGAGCGTGACATCGCCCCGGGCGAAGCCGTGTTCATCGACCTCGAAGGCAAGGTGCACTCGATGCAGTGCGCCGAGTCGCCCACGCTGAACCCCTGCATCTTCGAATTCGTGTACCTCGCGCGCCCGGACTCCGTGCTCGACGGGATCTCGGTCTACCAGGCGCGCCTGAACCTCGGCGAAACGCTGGCCAAGCGCGTGGTCTCGACCGTGCCGCCGAACCAGATCGATGTGATCATCCCGATCCCCGAGTCGAGCCGCCCGAGCGCCACGCAGCTCGCGCACCTGCTGGGCGTGCCGTACCGCGAAGGCTTCGTGAAGAACCGCTACGTGGGCCGCACCTTCATCATGCCGGGGCAGGGCGTGCGCAAGAAGTCGGTGCGCCAGAAGCTCAACGTGATCGCCAGCGAATTCAAGGGCCGCAACGTGCTGCTGGTCGACGACTCGATCGTGCGCGGCACCACCAGCCAGGAAATCGTGCAGATGGCGCGTGACGCCGGCGCGCGCAAGGTCTACCTGGCCAGCGCCGCGCCGCCGGTGCGCTACCCCAACGTCTACGGCATCGACATGCCGACCAAGGGCGAACTGGTGGCGCACGACCGCACGGTCGAGCAGATCCGCGAACTTATCGGCTGCGACGCGCTGATCTACCAGGACGTCGATGCCATGAAGCGCGCGATCGGCTCGCTCAACCCCAAGCTCGACGGCTTCGACGCATCGTGCTTCGACGGCGTGTACGTGACCGGCGACATCGACACCGAGGCCATCTCGCGCATGAACGGCAACCGTCCCCGCATCGAAGAGACCGAAGAAGATTCTTCGCGCCTCGCGCTTCCCAACCTCAGCGAGTGAGAGCAGACGAAGTGACCGACGAAGAACGAACACTGCCGCCCGGGCTGCATCCGGAGACGCTCGCACTGCGCACCGGGCTCGCGCCGAGCCAGTACGGCGAGCATTCCGACGCGCTTTTCCTGACCAGCGGCTTCGTGCAGCCCGACGCCGAAACCTCGATGCGCCGTTTCGCGGGCACCGAGCCGGGCTTCACCTACTCGCGCACCTCGAATCCGACCGTGACCAGTTTCGAGCAGCGTATCGCGGCGCTCGAAGGTACGGAAGCGGCGATCGGCGCTTCGACCGGCATGGGCGCGATCCTCATGATGTGCATGGGCCTGCTGAAGGCCGGCGACCATGTGGTCTGCTCGCGCTCGGTGTTCGGCTCCACGCTGAACCTGTTCGGCAAGGAGTTCGCCAAGTTCGGCGTCGAGACCACCTTCGTGTCGCAGACCGACGTGGCCGAATGGCGCGCAGCCGTGAAGCCCAATACCAAGCTGTTGTTTGCCGAGACGCCGACCAACCCGCTGACCGAGGTCTGCGACATCCGCGCGCTGGCCGATGTGGCGCATGCGGCGGGCGCGCTGCTGGCGGTCGACAACTGCTTCTGCACGCCGATCCTGCAGCGTCCGGCGGCGCTGGGCGCCGACCTCGTCATCCACTCGGGCACCAAGCACCTCGACGGCCAGGGCCGCGTGATGGCGGGCGCGATCTGCGGTCCCTCGAAGCTCATCGTCGACGTGTTCGGGCCCATCGTGCGCACCGCCGGCATGGCGCTGGCGCCGTTCAATGCGTGGGTCGTGCTCAAGGGTATCGAGACGCTCGGCATCCGCATGAAGGCGCATTGCGCGAACGCGATGGACATCGCTCAATGGCTCGAGAAGCAGCCGGGCGTTGCACGCGTCTACTATCCCGGGCTCGCCTCGCATTCGCAGCACGAGCTGGCGATGCAGCAGCAGTCGGGGCAGGGCGGCGCGGTGGTGTCGTTCGACGTGGTCGGCGACTCGCCCGAGACGGCGCGCGCCAATGCCTTCCATGTCATGAACAGCACGCGCGTGGTGAGCCTTGCCACCAACCTCGGTGACGTGAAGACCATCATCACGCACCCCGGCACCACCTCGCATGGCCGCCTCACCGAAGCGCAGCGCCAGGCGGCCGGCATCGGCCAGGGGCTGATCCGCCTCGCGGTCGGCCTCGAGCACGCCGACGACATCAAGGCCGACATTGCGCGCGGCCTGAGCACCCTGAATCCACGATAACGAAATGACCGGCAAAGTACGCACCCGCATCGCACCATCCCCCACGGGTTTCCTTCATCTGGGCACGGCACGCACGGCCCTCTACTCGTGGGCCTATGCGCGCCACCATGGCGGCGAGTTCGTGCTGCGCATCGAGGACACCGACGTGGCCCGCTCCACGCAGGACTCGACCGACCAGATCCTCGCGTCGATGCACTGGCTCGGCCTCGACTACGACGAAGGCCCGATCTACCAGATGCAGCGCCTCGAGCGCTACCGCGAAGTCATCGCACAGATGCTCGCGGCCGGCACCGCCTACCACTGCTACTGCACGCCCGCCGAACTCGACGAGATGCGCGAAGCGCAACGCGCGCGCGGCGAGAAGACGCTGTATGACCGCCGTTGGCGCCCCGAGCCGGGCAAGGTGCTGCCGCCCGTGCCCGAAGGCGTGCCGCCGGTGGTGCGTTTCTGCAATCCGCCCGAAGGCGACGTGACGTGGAACGACCTCGTGAAGGGCGAGATCACCATCAACAATCGCGAGATCGACGACCTCATCATCCTGCGGCCCGACGGTGTGCCGACCTACAACTTCGCGGTGGTGGTCGACGACTGGGACATGAACATCACCCACGTGTTCCGCGGCGACGAGCACATCAACAACACGCCGTGGCAGATCAACATCTTCCGCGCACTCGGTGCACCGCTGCCCCAGTTCGGCCATGTGCCCGTGATCCTGGGCGACGATGGACAGAAGCTCTCGAAGCGCCGCGGCGCGGTGAGTGTCACGGCCTACGAAGAGAACGGCTACCTGCCCGAGGCCATGCTCAACTACCTCGCGCGCCTCGGCTGGAGCCACGGCGACGACGAGCTCTTCACGCGCGAACAGATGGTGAGCTGGTTCGACGGTTCGCACTTGTCGAAGAGCCCCGCGCAGTGGGACGCGGCAAAGCTTGCCTGGGTGAATGCGCAGTACATCAAGGCGAAGAGCGGCGACGAGCTCGCCCCGCTTGTTGCAGCACAGTTGCAAAAGCGCGGCATCGTTGCCGATGAACGTTTGCCTGCGATCTGCGCGCTGTTCAAGGACCGTTGCGACACCACGGTGGCGCTGGCGGGGTGGGCTGCCGCGTTCTATGCGGACATCGACGTGACCGAAGCCGATCGCGCGCAGCACATCACCGATGCAGTGAAGCCCGCGATTGCAACACTCGTTGAAAAATTGATGGGCGTGACCTGGGATAAGGCCTCAATCGCAGTTACCATCAAGGAAGTTCTCGCCGCACATGCATTGAAAATGCCGGTGTTGGCGATGCCAGTACGAGTGCTTGTGATGGGAACATCGCAGACACCGTCCCTCGATTCAGTGCTCGAAATTTTTTCCCGCGAAAAAGTTATCGAGCGATTGAAAAAGGCCTGAAAAATCGGGCTATAATTCGAGGCTCGACACCCACACGGGGGTATAGCTCAGCTGGGAGAGCGCTTGCATGGCATGCAAGAGGTCATCGGTTCGATCCCGTTTACCTCCACCATCAAAGTGTCGAGAAGGTTAGAGATGCTGATCGCAGCACGTCCAAGGTTTTGACCCTATCGTCTAGAGGCCTAGGACACCACCCTTTCACGGTGGCTACCGGGGTTCGAATCCCCGTAGGGTCGCCAGTTTCATGCAAGTGAAGCAGGCACGAGTCGTCAACACTCGGCTCCGCAAGGAGTGAACGTTGTCTACCAGGAGTGGTAGTTCAGTTGGTTAGAATACCGGCCTGTCACGCCGGGGGTCGCGGGTTCGAGTCCCGTCCACTCCGCCAAGCTTAGAAGCCCTTGCGAGTCAATGACTTGCAAGGGCTTTTTCTTTGGTGGCGCTAGCAGTTTTGGTGGCAGCCCAATGCTCTGCCTGCGTACCTGGGTGGGCGCTCGTGCTCCTCTCATGCCACGCCTTCGTGGGCCCCGGTTCGGTGCAGTGGCGCGCCTTCCTCGGCCAACCCCATGTCCAAGCGGTCCAGGGCAACAACGAGCGCGGTCTGCCGTTAGTTCAAGAAGCGCTCGGTCAGCAGCACCCAGTAAGCCGCACCGACCGCGACGTTGCCGTCGTTGAAGTCATAGCCGGGGTTGTGCACCATGCATGCACCGTGGCTGTCGCCCTCGCCGTTGCCGATCAGCAGGTAGCTGCCAGGCACGCGCTCCAGCATGAAAGCGAAATCCTCGCTGCCGGGCACCGCCGGGGCCTGCAGCGTGACGCGTTCCGGGCCCAGCAGTTCCAGCGCGACCTCGCGCGCGAAGGCGGTTTCCTTGGGCGTGTTGACCAGCACCGCGTAGCCCGCGCGCCAGTCGATCTGCGCCTTCACGCCAAAGCTTTCGGCCTGCGCCGCGATCAGGGCCTTGATGCGCTCTTCCAGGTGCTGGCGGACGCCGCGATCGAGTGCGCGCACGCTGAGTTCGAGCGTGGCGCTCTGCGGGATCACGTTGTTGGCCTTGCCGGCGTGCACCGCCCCCACCGTCACCACCGCCATCTGCAGCGGATCGATGTTGCGCGACACGACGGTCTGCAGCGCCATCACGATGCTGGCCGCGGCCACGATCGGATCGGCCGCCCGATGCGGCATGGCGCCGTGGCCGCCGATGCCGGTGAGCGTGATCGTCGCGTAGTCGGACGACGCCATCGCCGCGCCCTCGCGCAACGCCAGACGGCCCTGCGGCAGGCCCGGCATGTTGTGCATCGCGAAGATGGCGTCGCAGGGGTACTTGTCGAACAGGCCCTGTTCGATCATGCGCAACGCGCCGCCGCCGCCTTCTTCGGCCGGCTGGAAGATCAGGTTCAGCGTGCCGTCGAAGCGGCCGCGCTCGGCCAGGTGATGCGCAGCGGCGAGCAGCATGGCAGTATGGCCGTCGTGGCCGCAGGCATGCATCACGCCGCCGTGCTCGCTCGCGTAGTCGAGCCCGGTGGCTTCGTCGATGGGCAGTGCATCCATGTCGGCACGCAGGCCAAGGCGGCGCTCGCCGTTGCCGCGCACCAGCCGGCCGACCACGCCGGTGCCGCCGAGGCCGCGTTCCACCGCATAGCCCCAGGCCTCCAGCCGCTCGGCGACCAGGGCCGAGGTGCGGTGTTCGTCGAAGCCGAGCTCGGGATGGCGATGGATGTCGCGCCGGATGTCGATGAACGCATCGGCCTGCGCGTGCAGATCGTCGAGGAGGGTGGTGTTCATGGGTGTCGCTTCACTGGGGTTGCAGGTGGATGGACTTGGCGATCTCGCGGTAGCGCGCGGTCTCCGCCTCGAAGAACCTCGCCGACTCGGCCAGCGTCATCGGCGCCGCGACGACCTGGGTCTGGGCCGCGAGCTGCGTGCGCACGCCCGGGTCCTTCAAGGTCGCACCGATGGCCTTGTGCAGTTTCTGCACCACCTCTTCAGGCGTGTTCTTCGGCACCATGAAGCCGCTCCAGATCTTGTATGCGAAGTTCTTGAGTTCCTTGCCTTCGCTCGCGGTCGGCACGTTCTTCAGCAGCTCCGAGCGCTGCGCACCGAGCTGGCCGATGACCTTGAGCCGGCCCTGCTCGGCCAGCGCGCCCATGGCGGCGCTGTAGACCAGCACCGCGAAGTCGACCTGGCCCCCACCAATGTCTTGCAGCAGCGGCGCGTTGCCCTTGTAGGGCGCGTGCACCAGCTTGATGCCGGCGTCCTGCTGCACCTTTTCAAGAATCAGGTGGTAGAGCGAGCCGATGCCCACGCTGCCATACGAGAGCGGCTTGTCGGCCGACTTGCGGGCCAGCGCGATCAGCTCGTCCACGCTGTCGGCCGGCAGATCCTTGCGGGCGACGAAGACCATCACAGCGTCGGACACCGGATGCACCAGGCGGAAGTCCTCGGTCTTGAGCTTGACCGCCGCGTTGGCCAGCGGCGCGAGGATCACCTCGTTGGGCGAGCCCTGGAAGATGTAGTAGCCGTCGGCCGGCGCCGCCAGCACCTTCTGCGCCCCCATGGCGCCGCTCACGCCGCCCAGGTTTTCCACGATCACCTGCTGGCCCAGTTCCTTGCCCAGTGGCGTGGTGAAGATGCGCGCCGCAGCGTCCGACGGACCACCGGCCGGATAGGGAACCATCAGGTTGACGGGTTTGGTCGGGTAGCCCTGGGCGCTTGCAAGGCCGGCGGCCATCAGCAGGGCGCAACAGAGAAGAAGCGGACGTCGGTACAACGAGGCCATCGGAACTCCTGAAGGGATGCCGGCGCGGTAGGCCGGATGCGGACGAATCCTAGGAGCCGGCAAATCGAACGTCCAATGCATTGTTGGATGCATTAGCATGAATGCAATGCATCCATCCCGAGGGCGCGCGCCGTGAAACTGGTCCAGCTCCGACACCTGATCTCCCTGGCGCAGACCGGTTCCTTCAGCAAGTCCGCGCTGGACCTGCACCTGACGCAGCCGGCGCTCAGCCGCAGCGTGCGTGCGCTCGAGGACGAACTGGGCATGCCGCTGGTCGACCGCATCGGCCGGCGCAACGAGCTCACGGCCTTCGGGCGCGAGGTGCTTGAGCGCGCGCGCGAGCTGGTGTTCGAGGCCGACGAACTGCGCGACAGCGGCCGCAGGCTGCGCGAGGGGGAGAGCGGCGTGTTCCGTATCGGACTGGGCTCGGGGCCGGGCGCCATGCTGATGACACCGTTCCTCCTGCATATGGCGACGCGGCATCCGAAGATGCGCGTAGCGGTGGCGCGCGGCGGCACCGATCTGCTGGCCCAGGCATTGCGCGAGCGCACGCTCGATGCGCTGGTGGTGGATGCGCGCTCGCTCAAGCCCGCGCCCGACCTGAACGTGAGCCTGGTGAGCGAGATGCGCGGAACCTTCATGTGCCGCCGCGGCCATCCGCTCACGCGGCTGCGCAAGGGCGTGAGCTTCGAGGCCGTGCAGCGCTATCCGATCGCCTCCATTCCCTTGAGCGACGAGGTCGCCCGCATGCTGGTCGAGGCCTATGGGCCGCAGGCGCATCCCGCGCATTGCGTCAACGTTCAGTGCGAGGAGATTCCGAGCCTGGTCGAAGTGGCTCGTCGCAGCGATGCGGTGCTGCTGTCCATCCGCGCCGCGGCGCCCGACCTCGTCGAGCTGAAGATGGAGCCATCGCTCCTGGGCGTGGCCCGCTTCGGCATCGTGACGCTGCGCCGGCGCACCGAGGCGCCGGCGATAGGGATCCTGCGTGCCCTGGTGCAGGAACTGATGCACGACTGAGGCTCAGGCGAAGTCGATCCCGCACCTATGCCAGGAGCAGCCTCCCCGCGAGGTTTGGAACGCACCTTGCCGGCGACCTCGGTGCGCAGCGCCCGAACGCGCCTCAGCGCCGACGCGCGAGGTATCCCTCCAGGAGCGCCACGATCTCCTGCACGAAATCCGCCCGCGCCAGAACTTCGGGCCGGTGCGAGGCGTTCTCGTGGATCACGGCGTGCGCCGCCACGAGCCCGATCTGGAGTGCGAATTCGGGATCCGGAACGTTCTTCATGTAGGGGCGCAGCGCTTGCAGCAGCCGCTGGTCAACGGGGCTGCCATCGCGCCGCACGCACCTGACCGATCGCGGCAGTTCCTCGGCGATCGCCCGGTGGACGGCTGGAGCGATCTTGTGCTCGTCCACCATCGACTGCACGAGGACGCCGAGCGCATCGCGCAGCGAGCGCTGGACGGGTAGCTGCGAGAGCGCGTTCGCCAGCGTTTGCCGTGCCTGGGCCACGTGGCGGCGCTCCAGCTCGGCGACGATGGCCTCCTTGTTCGGGAAGTACTGGTAGAGCGAGCTGATGTTGACGCCGGCGCGCTCCGCGATCGCATTGGTGCTCAGCTTGTCCCATCCGCGCTTCACCAGAATGTAAGTAGCAGCTTGCGTTATGGCGTCCACCGTGGCGCGCGAACGCTCCTGGCGCGGTGTTTTCCGGGGAGTCACCGATGGCTTCTTCGTTTTCAAGCGCGGCTCCGAATGCGAGTATCGAATAACAAAGCAAAAGCTTAGTATTTCTCCATGCAGAAGCAAGACATTTCTTTATCGTGGGCCGCGTTCCAGGACCTGAACCGCCGTCGCCGAGCCATCAGGGACTTCGATGGCAACCCGATCCCCGAGGAACAGGTCAGGGCCCTGCTGTCCGAGGCCACCCAGGCGCCCTCCAGCGGCAACCTGCAGCCCTACAGGCTGCACTGGGTCCGGGACCCGGGCGTGAAGGCAAGGATCGCCGCCGCCTGCAATGGCCAGCGCGCGGCCAGCTCGGCGCCGACGCTGGTGGTCATCGAGGCGGGTCGCGAGATCGCGCTCGGCACCGCGGCCCTGCAACGGGCTCACATCGAGGGATCGAGCGACTTCACCGAGCGCGGCAAGAACTATCACCGCGGCCAGATGCGGATGTTCGATCGCGTCCTCGGGCTGGGCTCCTGGCCGATCTGGACGCCGCTCGTGTCGATTGCCGCGCTCCTCAAGCCCAGCCTCTCGCTGCTGCCCATCGGACACCTGGGCAGCCGCGCCTGGGCTGCCCGCAATGCCGCCTTTGCAGCTCAGACGCTCATGCTGGCTGCATCGGCCAGCGGGATCGACTCCTGTCCGATGGAAGGCTTCTCGGCCCCGAAGGTCGCCGGAATCCTCGGGCTGCCTCGCGCGACGGTCATCCCGGTGGTCATCGCACTGGGCTACCGGGCCGTGGAGGCAAGGATCGATGCCAAGTGGCGCAGGCCCATGGCAGACGTGGTCGTGGAGCACTGAAGCCATTCGTTCCGCCGGGGCGGACGGCTCGACCGTCAAGCGGCGTCCACGTGCGTCAAGAAGTGCAAAGCCTCAGGTCCGCGCGCACCATCGGCCGGCCCATCGGGCAGGCCAGCGGGAGCGAGGAGCCTGTTCTGCGCTCATCCAGTGCCCGAATGCCTGCCTGCCGCTGCCGGACCAGTGCAGGTGGACGCTTCGCATGTCCGCGGTGGAGCGCATGGCGTTGCGGCCCATGCTGCACGGATGGAAGACCCTGAAGCCGCGTGCAAAGACGATCTCCAGTATCCAGTGGGACCGGCTGTCCGGCCGGCCGTGCAGTACGAAGCGGCCGTCGGCGGCGAGAACCTTCGCGCCATGTACCTGATGGATGCCGGGTTCGATGTCGTTCCATCGCCTGACGTAGCGCCCGTACATGCGGAACAGCGCCAGCCTCGTCTCGGCATCGTCCAGCACCGCGCCGAAGTCGGCGCAGGACCAACGGTCTCCATCCGGAGGTTGCCCGCCTGTCCAGTACGCATCCGTTTCGTTCATGTTCGCCTCTTCCGAGCTGCCCGTATCCTCGTGCGTGAGGACGGACGGGTATGGCTCGAATGTCGCGGACCGCGCCGTAAAGGGACCTCCGGATACGTCAAGAACTGCAAAGGCCGGCGCAGCCTTGCAGCCGCGTCCGCCGCGCCTTCAGTTGCGCACCGGCAGCGCCAGCGTGACGACGAGCCCGCCCCCTTCGCGCAGGGTGGCCTCCACGGTGCCGCCATGCAGCAGCATCGCGCGCCGCGCGATCGCGAGGCCGAGGCCCGTGCCGCTCACCGATTCGCTGCCCTCGACTCGCGTGAACGGCTCGAAGATGGCCTGCAGCATTCCCGCAGGCACGCCGGGGCCGCGGTCCTGCACGGTGGTGACGAGCATCCTGCCGCCTTCGGCGATGCGCGCGTCCACCTCGATTCGGCTGCCGGGCGGGCTGAACTTCAGGGCGTTGCGGATGACGTTCTCGAAAGCCCGGTAGACGAGCTCGCCGTGCGCCACGATGACGAAGCTGCCCGACGCGTCCAGGCACAGCGTGCGCTGCGATGCGCGGGCCTCGAAGTCCGCGTCGTCGGCAATGGCCTGCAGCAGCTCGATGACGTCGATGCGCTGCTGCGGCACGCCATTTGGCCCGGCATCCAGGCGGTGCAGGGTCAGCAGCTCCTCGATCAGCATGTCCAGCCGCTCGCTCTCGAGCATGATGCGCTCGATCATCGCGACCGCCTGCGCCGGGTCCTGTTGCAGCAAGCCGATCGCCGCCTGGAGCCGGGTCAGCGGCGAGCGCAACTCGTGGGAGATATCGTGCATCAGCGCGCGGTTGGCCTGCGCCAGCTGCTCGATCCGCGCGGCCATGCGGTCGAAGTCGTGCGCAAGGTCGGCGATCTCGTCGCGCCGGCCGCTCATCAGCGGTCCGACCCGAGTATCGAGGCGGCCCTCCGCGAAGCGGTCCATCGCCCAGCTCAGGTGATGCAGCGGGCGCGACAGATACCACGCGAACAGCAGGCTGATCAACAGCACGGCACCGGTGACCGCCAGGAACGGCACCACCGGCACCGGGCCCCACATCGGCAGGCCTTCGGGCGGCGGCGGTGCCTCGTGGCCGGTGAGATACAGGTAGCCCGTCATGGCGCCGATCGCCAGCACCATGCTCATGACGATGGCGAACAGCAACTTCCAGAAGAGGCTGCCGAGCCGGCGTTCGCTTCTCACGGCTAGTCCTCGAGCAATTGATAGCCCCTGCCGCGCACGCTCTGGATCCACGATTCGCCGTCCGGCCGCATGCCGAGCTTCTGGCGGATGCTGCTGATGTGCACGTCGATCCGGCGGTCGAAGCGCGCCAGAGGCTTGCCGAAGGCCTGCTGCGAGATGGTTTCCTTGCTGACGAGCTGCCCGGCGTGGCGCGCCAGCACGTCGAGCAGGACGAACTCGGTGCCTGTCAGCTCCAGGGGGTGGCCGCGCCACAGCGCACGCCGGCTGCCGGGCCACAGCGCGAGCTCTCCCACCTGCAGCATGCGCGGATTCGCCGCGGTGCTGGTCGGCTCGCGCGTTTCGGTTCGCCGCAGGATCGCGCGGATGCGCGCGGCCAGTTCGCCGGGCGTGCAGGGCTTGGGTACATAGTCGTCCGCGCCCATGTCGAGCCCGACGATGCGGTCGATGTTCTCGCCGCGGGCGGTCAGCATCAGCACCGGCACCTGGCTCGTGGCGCGAATGCGCCGCAGCGCCTCGATGCCCGACATGCGCGGCATCATGATGTCGAGCACGACGATCGCATAGACGCCGCGCGCCGCTTCCGCGACGCCGCTTTCGCCGTCGCGCACCACATGCACGTCGAAGCCCTCGCGCACGAGGTACATCGACAGCATCTCGGTCAGGTCTACGTCGTCGTCGACAAGGAGTACGCGGGGCATGGATCGGTCGTGAATACGGCCCGGAGTATCGCGCCGTTGGACGCAGGGCTCCCGCCGGTGCCTGTTCTTTTTACCCAACTTAACGCCGCCGAACCGTGGCGAACGGAGGGCATTCCTACGATGCCTGAACTCCCATCGACACCATGCGTTCCTTCTTTCCAACCCGTCTTGCCGTCGTCCTGGTGCTGCCCCTCGCGAGCCTCGTGCTCGCGGGTTGTGCCGTCGGGCCCACCTATTCGGAGCCGGCGCCCGCGACTCCAGTCGCCTGGCAGGCCGTGCGGCCTCACGGCGGCAATGCCGGCGCGATGCGCGACTGGTGGCGGCAGTTCGACGACCCCACCGTCGCGCAGTTGGACACGCTCGCGGATGCGAACAGCCCCAGCCTCGCGAAGGCATGGGCGGGTATCGAGAAGGCGCGCGCAACGCTGACCACCGCGCGTGCAAGCGGCTTGCCGAGCCTCGACGGCAGCGCATCGCTTTCCCGGGCGCGCCAGCAATCCATGTCGGGCGCCCTGGCCACGGACACCACGCGCAGCGCGGGCCTCGACGCGGCATGGGAGGTCGACCTGTTCTCCAAGGTGCGGCGCAATGCCGAGGCGGCCGAGGCGCGCGCCGATGCACGCGTGGCGGACTGGCACGACGCGCGCGTGTCGCTCGCGGCCGAGGTGGCCGACACGTACGTGCAATATCGCGCCTGCGAGCTGCTGGCCGATGCCTACGAGCGCGAGCAGGCGTCGACGCAGCAGACCGAACGGGCGACGGCTGCATCGGTGCGGGCGGGCTTCAGTGCGCAGTCCGATGCCGCCCTGGCGCGCGCGAGCCTCGCGAGCGCGGCCTCGACGCTGATCTCGCAGCGCGCGCAGTGCGATCTGCTCGTCAAGTCCCTGGTCGACCTGACCGGGCGCGACGAGCCCGCGCTGCGCACGTTGTTGACCGTCGGCAAGGCCGCCGACGGCCGCCTGCCCGAGCCCGCGGGCCTGGAGGTGCAGAGCGTGCCGGCCAATGCGCTGCGGCAGCGGCCCGACCTCGCCTCGCTGGAGCGCGAGCTGGCCGCGAGCAGCGCCGAGATCGGCGCTGCGCAGGCCGACCTGTACCCCAGCCTGTCGCTGTCGGGCTCGGTCTCGATCTCGGCCACGCCGGGCACCTCGGCCTTGACGACGTGGTCGCTCGGCCCGTCACTGTCGATCCCGCTGTTCGACGGCGGCAAGCGCCGCGCCGCGGTGGTCACCGCGCAAGCCAGCTACCAGATGGCGCTCGCCAGCTATCGGCAAGGCGTGCGCACCGCGGTGAAGGAGGTCGAACGCTCGCTCGTCAACCTGGACAGCACGGCGCGCCGCGTCGAAGAGGCCGAGCGTGCGGACCAGAACTACCGGCACTACTTCCAGGCCACGCAGGTGAACTGGCGCGCGGGCCTCGAAAGCCTGCTGACGCTGGAAGAAGCGCGCCGCTCCGCGCTGTCGGCGGAAATCAGCCTGATCACGCTGCGGCGCGATCGCATCGAATACTGGATTGCGCTCTACAAGGCGCTCGGCGGAGGCTGGCAGCCGGGCACGCCGGCAGCGGCATCCGGCGACACGCCCACCGAAGCTTCGAACAAGACAAACTCATGAGAATTCCGTTGAACAAATCCCTGCGCGCCGCTGCGGTGGCGCTGGCCATCGCTTTGGCGGGCGGCGCCGTCGTCTGGAGCAAGGCCCCGGCATCCGCGTCCGATGCAAAAACGCCCAGCGTGCTGACCGTGGTTGCCGTCACGCCGAAGACCGAGGCCTGGCCGGAGGTCGTTCAAGGCAGCGGCCCGCTGGCTGCCTGGCAGGAAATCATCGTCAGCCCCGAGACCGGGGGACTGCGCATCGCCGAGCTCCTGGTCGACGTGGGCGCGAGCGTCAAGCGCGGCGATGTGCTCGCGCGGCTGGCCAACGAAAGCCTGCAGGCCGACCTGCGCAAGCAGGAGGCCTCCGTTGCGCAGGCACGCGCCACGCTGGAGCAGGCCGCGTCGAACCTGCGGCGAGCCCGGGATGTCGAAAGCAGCGGCTCGCTCTCGGCGCAGAAGGTCGAGGACTACCGCATCACCGAGGCGACGTCGCGTGCATCGCTCGCGTCGGCCGAGGCCGAGCTCGACAGCATCCGGCTCAAGCTGCGGCAGACGCGCATCGTCGCCGTCGACGACGGCGTGGTGTCGTCGAAGTCGGCGGTGCTCGGCAACGTCGTCAGCGCGGGCGCCGAGATGTTCCGGCTGGTGCGCCAGGGCCGCGTGGAATGGCGCCCGGAACTCGATGCCCGGCAGGTGTCGCGCCTGCGGGTTGGTCAGAAGGCGTACGTGAGCTTGCCGAACGGCGAGCGGGCCGAGGGCCGCGTGCGGCTGGTCGGCCCGACGCTGAGCACCAGCACCGGTCGCGCGACGGTCTACGTCAGCCTGCCGACCGGCGGGCCGCAGCGGCTCGGCATGTTCGTGAACGGTGTCATGGAGCTCGACCCCCGGCCGGCGCAGACGCTGCCGCAGACGGCCGTGACACTGCGCGACGGCCGCGCCTATGTCTACCTGCTGGGCAACGGGAACAAGGTCGCAAGCCTCGCGGTGACGACCGGACGCCGGCAAGGCGAGCGCGTGGAAGTGGAGGGCCTGCCTGCCGGCGCGCGCGTCGTCGCCGAAGGCGGGGCCTTCCTGTCCGAGGGTGCGCAGGTGACGGTGGCTGCGGCGCAAGAGACGGCCGGTGCGCAGCAGGAGGCGGCCCGATGAACTTCTCGTCATGGTCCATCCGCAACCCGGTGCCGGCGCTGCTGCTTTTCGCGCTGCTGACCGTGCTGGGGATCGTCGGCTTCCGCCAGCTGCAGATCCAGAATTTTCCCGACATGGACCTGCCGACGGTCCAGGTCACGGCCACGCTGGAAGGCGCGGCGCCTTCGCAGCTCGAGACCGAGGTCGCGCGCAAGATCGAGGACAAGCTGGCCTCGCTGAGCCGCCTCGACCACATCGCGACGACGATCACCGACGGCTCGGTGTCGATCAGCGTGAGCTTCGAGATCGACAAGAACGGCGAGGAGGCGCTGAGCGAAGTGCGCAACGCGGTGGACAGCGTGCGCGCCGAGCTGCCCTCGAGCATGGCCTCGCCGACGGTCTCCAAGCTCACGACGGCGGGCTCTGCCTTCCTGACCTACACGATCGAATCGGCAACCCTGGACGAGCAGGACCTGTCCTGGTTCGTCGACAACGACGTCACGAAGGCGCTGCTCGCGGTGAAGGGCGTCGCATCGGTCGCCCGCGTCGGCGGGCTCGACCGCGAGGTGCACGTCGACCTCGATCCCACCCTGATGGCGGGCCTGGGCGTGACGCCGTCGGACGTGTCTGCGAAGCTGACGGCGACACAGAAGGAAAGCTCGGGCGGGCAGGGCGACATCGGCGGCCTTCGCCAGTCGACGCGCATGATCGCGACCGTCGGCACGCCGGCCGAGGTCGGCGCGATCACCCTGGCCCTGGCCGATGGCCGCTATGTGCGGCTCGACCAGATCGCGCGCATCACCGACGGACGCTCGGACCCCACGACGCTCGCATTCCGCGACGGGCGCAAGGTCATCGGCTTCCAGGTGACGCGCTCGCGCGGCTACTCGGACGTTGGCGTCGCCGACGCGGCGCGCGCCGCGGTGGGCCGTTTCGCGCAGGCCCATCCCGAGGTCCGGATCGCCGAAGCGAGCGACACGGTCGCTCCGATCCAGGACAACTACGAGGGCTCGATGCACCTGTTGATCGAGGGCGCATTGCTGGCGATCGTCGTCGTCTGGTGCTTCCTGCGCAACTGGCGCGCGACCTTCGTCGCGGCCACCGCGCTGCCGCTGTCGATCGTGCCGACCTTCGGCGTGATGGCGCTCGCCGGCTACTCGCTGAACACGATCACGCTGCTGTCGCTGTCGCTCGTGGTCGGCGTTCTCGTCGACGACGCGATCGTCGAGATCGAGAACATCGAGCGTCACCTGCGCATGGGCAAGACGCCATTCCAGGCGGCGATGGAGGCGGCCGACGAGATCGGCCTGGCGGTCATCGCGACGACCTTCACGCTGGTGGCCGTGTTTCTGCCGACCGCGTTCATGGGCGGCATCCCGGGTAAGTTCTTCCGCCAGTTCGGCATCACCGCATCGGTCGCGGTGCTGATGTCGCTGCTGGTCGCGCGGCTGCTGACGCCGATGATGGCCGCCTACATGCTGAAGCCCGCGAAGGCCGGTGCGCAGGCCGAGGCCGACGGCCCGCTGATGTCGCGCTACCTCGGCTGGGTACGCGCCACGCTGTCGCACCGCCGCGCGGTCATCGCGGCCTCGGCCGTCTTCGTGCTCGCCTCCCTGGGCATCGCCATGTTCCTGTCGACCAGCTTCCTTCCGGCGCAGGACAAGGCACAGAGCAGCGTGACGATCAAGCTCGCACCGGGAAGCACCCTGCAGGCAACTGCCGCGGCAAGCCGGCGCGCCGCCGAGCTGCTGCGCGCGCTGCCCGAGGTGCGCACCGTCTTCGTTTCGGCAGGCACCGCGACCTCGGCGTCCAGTCCCACCTCGTCGTCGTCCGCCGCCGACCTGACGAGCGCGACCTTGACCGTCGATCTCGTGCCGCGCGGCGACAGGCACCTGAAGCAATCGGGCGTGGAGGCGAAGATGCGCGAGGTGCTGCGCGGCATCCCGGGCGCACGCGTCACGGTCGGCAGCGGCGACAGCGGCGAAGCGCTGCAGATCACGCTCGCCGGCGACGATCCGGGAACCCTGTCGAGCGCTGCGGCCGAGGCCGAAGTGCAGCTGCGTGCGCTGAAGGGCATCGGCAACGTGACGTCGAGCGCGGCGCTGCAGCGCCCCGAGATCCAGGTGCGGCCCGACACCGCGCGGGCTGCCTCGTTCGGCGTCACGTCCGAGGCGCTCGGCGATGCCGTGCGCCTGGCCACCTACGGCGACTATTCGACCGCGCTGCCCAAGCTGAATCTGCCGCAGCGCCAGATCGCGATCCGCGTGCGCATGGACCCGGCGCTGCGCGGCGACCTGGACAGGGTGGCCGACCTGCGGGTGCAGGGCAGCAACGGCAGCGTGAGCCTGGGCTCGGTGGCCGAGGTCGCGCTCGGCAGCGGACCTTCGCAGATCGACCGCCTCGACCGCTCCCGCAACGTCACGCTGTCGGTGGAGCTGAACGGGCGCCCCATCGGCGACGTGCAGCGCGAGGCGCTGGCGCTTCCGGCGCTGCGCTCGCTGCCGGCCGGCGTGCGCAGCGTCGACCAGGGCGAGGTGCAGCGCATGGGCGAGCTGTTCCGCAGCTTCGGCACGGCGATGGCCATCGGCGTCTTCTGCATCTACGCCGTGCTCGTCCTGCTGTTCCACGACTTCCTGCAGCCCGGCACCATCCTGGCCGCGCTGCCGCTGGCCCTGGCCGGTGCGTTGTTCGCTCTGTGGATGACCCAGCAGCCGTTCTCGATGCCGGTCGTCATCGGCGTGCTGATGCTGATGGGGATCGTGACGAAGAACTCCATCTTGCTCGTGGAGTACGCCATCCTGGCGCGGCGCGAGAGGGGCCTCGGACGCTTCGAGGCGCTGATCGACGCCTGCCACAAGCGGGCGCGGCCGATCGTGATGACGACGATCGCCATGGGCGCCGGCATGCTGCCGAACGCCCTGGGCCTGGGCGCCGAACCGAGCTTTCGCCAGCCGATGGCGATCGTGGTCATCGGCGGCCTCCTGACTTCGACGGTGCTGAGCCTGCTCGTGGTGCCGGTGGTCTTCACGCTGGTCGACGATCTGCTGCTGCGGGCTCGCCGCTTCGTCGGGCGTCGCTCGCAGGCAACCGGCAGCCGCGACCCTGCCGTCGAGATGTGATTGCCGGGCGCTTGCCTCAGCCTGCTGCCGGGCGCGTCACACCTGCAAGATGCTGCTCGCTCGACAGCAGGAAGTCGATGAAGGCGCGTACGCGCCGAGGCATCGATCGGCCTGCCGGATAGACCAGCGACGCGAGCTTGGGCGCGGGTTCGAACTCGCGCAGCAATCGTTCGAGCCGGCCGTTGGCGAGGTGCTCGCCCACCACGAACATCGGCAGGTGCGCGACGCCCAGTCCGGCCACTGCCATCGCTGCGAGATGGTGCATGTCGTCCGAACGCACGTCGGCCCGTGCCGCGATCTGCAGCGGGCCTTCGGGTGTCGTGAAATTCCATGGGTCCTCGCGGCCGTCGGGCCGCGAGGGCCGCGTCGCCGGCTTCGCGAAGCAGCCAGGCGCAGCCACCGTGACGAACTGTCCGTAGCCCAGCGGCCGCGCCACCAGGCTCGAATCGGGCAGGGCGCCCACTGCAATCGCGACATCCAGTCCAAGGTCGAAGACATCGGACAGCCGCATGGTCGACACGATCTCGATGCGCAGTTTCGGATGCCGCGCAAGCAGCGCCGGAAGCAGCGGCGCCACGAGGAACGTGCCGAACAGCGGCGGCAACCCCAGGCGCACCGTGCCGGCCACGGCACGCGTGCCCGCGCTCGCTTCCTCCGCCGCTTCGGCCAGCAGCTCGAACGCCCGCGCACAGCGTTCGTGAAACGCCATGCCTTCCTCGGTCAGGTGCAGGGCCCGCGTGGTGCGCGCCAGCAGCCGCACGCCGAGGTCGCTTTCGAGCCGGCCGATGGCCTTGCTCACGGCCGACGGGGTCATCGAATGCAGCGCCGCGGCGGCGGTGAAGCTGCCCGCGTCGGCCACCGTCACGAACACGCGCGCATCGGCCTGCGAGATCGGCAACTCGTGAGTCCGGTTCATCAATCTTGTGCTCTCAACCCGCTTTTTCATGAAGCCCCTCGCGGCCACCATTCGTGGCGTGCACATCACTTCGACGCAAACCGATCCGACCACACACAGGAGCCTTTCGTGAAACTCTTCTACAGCCCCGGCGCTTCTTCATTGTCCCCGCACATCGTGCTGCGCGAGGCCGGCCTGAGCGCGGAGATGGTCCGCGTCGACCTCGAGACCAAGACGCTGCCCGCCACCGGCCAGAGCTATCTGCCGATCAATCCGATGGGCAAGGTGCCCGCGCTCGAACTCGACGACGGGGCGGTGCTTACCGAAGGCCTCGCCGTGCTGCAGTACCTCGCCGATCTTGTGCCGGCGTCGCGGCTCGCGCCGGCGGCCGGCACCATGGCCCGCCATCGCCTGGCCGAAGCCCTGAGCTTCGTGGCCACCGAGCTGCACAAGGGCTTCGCGCCGATGTTCGATCCCGACGTGCCCGCGAGCTACAAGCACGGCCTTGTCGCGGACACCCGGGCCTTCGAGCGTGTCGCCTCGCTGGTGCAGCCGGGGCCGTACATCCTCGGTGAGCACTTCACCGTCGCGGATGCGTACCTGTACCCGATCCTGCGCCTCGGTCGGCACGCGGGGCTCGATTTTTCCCCCTGGCCGGCGATCGTTCGCTACATGGAATCGATCGCGAAACGCCCCGCCGTTCGCGCCGCGATACTGGCCGAAGGCCTGATCGAAGGCTGATCGACGAAGGCCTGAAGCGACCGCGTTACATCCGGCCTCTCTCAGTCGAATAAACTCCGCCCCGCTTGCAGCTTGTATTCGTGCTGCGCCGCCATAGGCAACATGGCGAAATCAAACCTATCAGGAAACTCAGTTGAACCGCATCGAACTCGTCGAAAAAATCGCCGCCGCCCATAACGTCAGCAAGGCAGAAGCCGCGCGCATCCTCGAGACCGTCACGGGCTCGATCGTCGCCGCAGTGAAGAAGGGTGACCCCGTCCAGATCGTCGGCTTCGGCACTTTCAAGCAAGTGGCGCGCGCCGCACGCTCGGGCTTCAACCCCAGCGCCGGCACCAAGATCAAGATCGCCGCACAGAAGGTGCCGAAGTTCGTGCCGGGCGCCGCCTTCAAGGCCGCCGTGGACCCGAAGGCTGCAAAGCGCAAGGCCGACAAGGCCGTGGTTGCAAAGCCCGCAGCGAAGAAGGCCGCCGCACCCGCCAAGAAGGCCGTGGCTGCGAAGAAGAAGTAAGAACCGGCAGTGATGCACCGCAGCCTCGCGCTGCGGATGCAGAACAATGAAGAACGGCCCCTCGGGGCCGTTTTTCATGGGCGGTGCACATGCGCATCGCTTCAGTCGGTCTGAATCACGCCCTCGCTCAGATAGCGCTGGTATTCGGCAAGCGGAATGGCCGTCGTCTGAATGTTGCCGGCATCGCCCCAGCTGATGACCGCGCTGTCGGGTGCCAGCTCGACCTCGATCGGTCCTTGGGGAATGAGGATCAGGGGGCCGTCGCCGGCCCGGTATTCGACATTTCCTGTGACTTTCGCGTTCGCTGCCATGGGTTCGTTCCTCGGGATGTTTGGGGAATGCGGGAGGCGGACCTCGAGCGTATCGGATCCGGCCCGGCTCGGGGTCATCGCGCCGCCGCGATGCGTGTAGGCGGGGCGGCCGTCACACCGGCGTCACGCGTGGCGTGGCACGCTCGCGCCTCGAAATGACGAATCCCCTCGGCAGAATTCTCGCGGCGTCGATCGCCTGCCTCGCGATCCTGGCGGCCGCCGTCGCGTGGCACCCGACCGCCGGCGGCGACGCACAGGTCCGAACGGCCGATGCAGCGACCCCATCGCTGGAAATCCGCTGGCATGGCGGCGGCATCGTGCTGCAGGGCGCGGTGCAGGACGCCGCCACGCAGCAGGCGCTTGCCGAGGGCGCGGCCGCGCGACTGGGCGGCGAGAGCGACCAGGTGACCGACTGGCTCGACATCACGCCCACAGCGCTGCCCGTGGCCGACGCCGCGTCGCTCGCGCGGCTCATCAACCTCGGGCAGGAGGGCTGGCACCTGCAGCGCGGGCCGACCGAAGGCTGGCTCGCGGTGCAGTCGCTGACCGACGAGCGCAGCGTGCAGGCGAGGGCGCTGCTGCAGGCCGCCTTCGGCCCCGGGGTCGCGGTGCGCCTCGTGCCGTTGCCCTGAGCGGCCGATCTTCTTGCACAGCCGAGGGGCCTTCACGGTCTCGTCATGTGCCGTCCCCAGCATCGACTGCATTCCAAAACAGAGGAGAGGTCCATGCATCCATCGTTAAAGCACCTTGCCGTCGCGGGCGTGGTGGCCGCCACCCTGGCCGCCTGCGGAGGCAGCGGCAGTTCGAACAATTTCGTTCCTTTCGTGCCGCCACCCGCGGCCAGCAATCCGCCGGCACCCGCACCTGCACCTGCACCTGCCGTGCCCGGCACCGTGGACGTGAAGCTCATTGCCTTCAACGACCTGCATGGCAACCTCGAACCGCCGAAGCTGTCGATCAACGCGCCCGCCAAGGGCGGCGGCACGGTGCCGGTGCCGGCCGGCGGCGCGGCCTACATGGCCTCGGCCATCGCCTCGCTCAAGGAGAAGAATCCGAACAACGCGGTGCTGTCGGCCGGCGACATGATCGGCGCCTCGCCGCTGGTGTCGGCGCTGTTCCTCGACGAGTCGACCATCGAGGCCGTGAACGCGATGAAGATCGATTTCAACGCGGTCGGCAACCACGAGTTCGACAAGGGCCAGACCGAACTGCTGCGCATGAAGAACGGCGGCTGCGCGAAGAACACCGCGCTCGAGCCGTGCCGCGTCAACAAGAACTTCCCGGGCGCCAACTTCGGCTTTCTCGCGGCCAACACCGTGAAGGGCGACGGCAACACGCTGTTCCCCGCCACCGGCATGAAGACCTTCACGAAGGACGGCGCGACAGTGAAGGTCGCCTTCATCGGCATGACGCTGAAGGGCACGCCGAACATCGTGACGCCCGCCGGCGTCGCAGGCCTGAGCTTCAAGGACGAGGCCGACACCGCCAACGCGCTGATCCCGCAGCTGAAGGCGCAGGGCGCGGATGCCATCGTCGTCGTGGTGCACGAGGGCGGCACCACCACCGTGGGCTACAACGACAAGAGCTGCGCCGGCCTGAGCGGCGACATCCTGCCGATCCTTAACAAGCTCGACACCGCGGTGGACGTCGTGATCTCGGGCCACACGCACCGCTCGTATGTGTGCGACTACGGCAAGACCAATCCGGCCAAGCCCTTCCTGCTGACCAGCGCCGGCCAGTACGGCACGCTGCTGACCGACATCAATATCACCATCGACACCCGCACCCGCAAGGTCACGGCCAAGGCCGCCGACAACGTGATCGTGCAGGGCGAGGCCTACACCAGCGGCGCCACCACCGTCGCGCTGACCGACCAGTACCCCGCCTTCGGCAAGAACCAGGAAGTGGCCGCGCTCATCGGCCAGTACCTCGCCATCGCCGCGCCGCTGGTGCAGCGCGTGGGGGGCTCGCTCACCGCGACGGCCACGCGCACGCAGACCGCGTCGAAGGAAAGCGTGCTGGGCAACCTGATTGCCGACGCGCAGCTTGCCGCCACCAGCCCGGCGGGCAAGGGCGCCGCGCAGATCGCCTTCATGAACCCGGGCGGCGTGCGCGCCGACCTCGCACCGGCCGGCGACGGCAGCGTGACCTACGGCCAGATCTTCGCGGTGCAGCCATTCGGCAACAGCCTGGTGGTGAAGACCATGACCGGCGCGCAGATCAAGGCGGTGCTGGAGCAGCAGTTCAACAGCGGTTCCAACACGGTGGCCTCACCCAAGGTGCTGCTGCCGTCGGCCAGCCTGAGCTACAGCTACAGCCTCTCGGCGCCCGCCGGTTCGCGCATCGGCAACATGGCGCTCAACGGCACCGCGATGGCCGACGCCACCAGCTACCGCGTGACGATGAACAGCTTCCTGGCCACCGGCGGCGACAACTTCACCGTCTTCAACCAGGGCACCGACGCACTCGGCGGCGACCAGGACGTGGACGCCCTGGAGGCCTACATCAAGGCGAACAGCCCGCTGGCGCCGCCGGCCACCGGCCGCATCACTGTTCTGCCCTGAGCGGACGCTGACGAGAAGGGGGGCCACCGTTCGCCGACGCCGTGACTTCGCGTAGGCCGATGTCGCAAGCCGGATTTGCCCCTCTTTGGCGGATTTAGCATGGAACTTGTCTGCCGCCGACGGCAGAGCTTTGTTTGCCGATCCATGTTTTTTTGCAAAGGAATCCGCCATGAAAACCATGAATCTCCGCACGCTGGCGCTTTCGTCCGCCGTGGCGGCGTGCAGCCTGGCTTTTGTCGGGTGCACCACCACGCGGCCGCAGGATCAGGCCAGCAGCGCGTCTTCGCGCACATCCATCGACGCCCAGGTCGATGCCTCGTTGTCCAAGCTCTATGACTCCGTGAAGGGCTCGCGCGATCTGGTCGCCAGGTCGAGCGGGGTGCTGGTGTTTCCCGCCGTGGTGGGTGCCAGCATGGGCGTGGGCGCCGAGTACGGCCGGGGCGCGTTGCGCGTGAACGGCCGCACGCAGTCCTACTACAGCACCACCGCCGGATCGGTGGGCTTCCAGGCAGGTGCGCAGTCGAAGGCGGTGATCTACGTGTTCACCACGCAGGCGGCGCTGGACAAGTTCCGCAGCAGCAAGGGCTGGACGGCAGGTGCCGACGCCACGGTGGCGCTCGCCACCATCGGGGCCAACGGAAGCATCGACACCAACACGCTGCGCCAACCCGTGGTGGGCTTCGTGATGACGAACGTCGGGCTGGAAGCCGGCGTCTCGCTGTCGGGCGCGAAGATCAGCGAGATCCAGCTGTAGAAAACGCGTCGGCCTGCTTGTGCAGGCCGATGCGCTCAATGGCCGAGCTGGGCCTGCAGTTCGGCCACCTGCCGGCGCAGGGTTTCGTTCTCCGCCGTGAGTTCGGCCACGCGCTGCTGCAGCGCCTGTACCGTGTCAGGCGCGTCGTGCGCATCCGCTTCGGCGGACTCTTCGCGCGGCTTCTTCTTCGATTCGCGCACGCGCTTGGCGGCCTGCTTGAGTTCGTCCTTGCCGGCGTTCGCGGCCGAGACCTGCTCCTCGGCCGGCAGCGTGGCGACCGCGGCCGCGGTGTTGATCGAGATCACGCCCGACTTCACGGCCGCCACCAGTTCCGGCGCGGCCTGCTTCTGGATCTTTTCGATCATGCCCACCTGGCTGCTGCTGAGCCGCGCGGCGCGGGCGATGGCTTCGCGGCTGTTCAGCGGGGCGGGCGGAGGCATGGGAGCGCCGTCGGCGGGCGGATCGACGTCGAACGGCGGGTCGGACGGATCGTGCGCGGCGTCCGGCGGCGAAGCCGGCTGCGCCACCGCGCGGGTGCGCTGCTGATCGACGATGTCCTTCTTGCGCAGCGCGAGCACGCCGCGCAGGAAGTCGGAGATGCTGCGCCGGCCCAGGTGCTGATCGATCATCCAGAGGTGCACGTCGTCGATGCTCTTGAAGCGCGTGTTCTGCACCGTCTGGAAGGGCAGCCCGTGCTTCTGGCAGATGCCGTAGCGGTTGTGGCCATCCACCAGCACGTCGCCCCACAGCACCAGCGCGTCGCGGCAGCCCTCGGCGAGGATGCTGCGTTCGAGGGCTTCGTATTCCTCCGGCGTCAGGGGGTCGATATAGGCTTTGAGGTCTTCGTTGACGACGATGTTCATGGGCAGGGGGACGCGGCGGGAAAAGCGAGCAAAGGGGCGGGATTTTAGATGTCTCTGTTTGGTGCGCCCAAACGTCTATGGAAGTGAGGGCACATCGCAAATCTTGGGTGGCGCCCCTTCATAGATAGTAATGATTCTTATTTAAATATGCAGCCCATGTCTTCGCCCGAGTCATCGCTGGGAGATGTCTTCGTCGCCAACCGGGCCCAGCTCTGGCACGTTGCTCGCAGGATCGTGCGCACCACCGATCTCGCGGACGACGTGGTGCAGGATGCCTACCTCCGCATCGCCGACGGCGCCTGCCGCAAGATCGACAAGCCCATGGGCTACTGCTGCCAGGTGGTACGCAACCTGGCGCTCGACCATTGCCGCCGCCAGTCGCTCGAGGCCACCTACCGCACCTTCGACATCGATGTCGAGACGTTGGACGTGCCCGGGCCATCTTCGCCGGACTGCCTGATGCGTGACCGCCAGGCCGTCGGCCTGATCGAGCAAGCGCTGTCGCGGCTTCCCGCGAGAACGCGCGCGGCGTTCCAGCTCTACCGCCTCGAAGGCCTCACGCAGCGCGGCATCGCGGCGCAGATGGGCTGTGCGCTCGGGCTCGTGAACCGCCTCATCGCCGAGGCTGACGAAGCCGTCGGCGCCATGCGCCACCTGATCAACGATTGACGTGTGTGGCCCCCCCCCGGGGGGAGTGAACAGATTCGCTCCCGAACCGTCATGTTGATCAGAAGCGCAGCAATCGACCGCCCGCCGGTCCGGTTGCCCGTCCGCTTTCCTGCCGCTTCCCCGATAACCGCACAAGGACGCACCATGTCTACCAGCTGCTTCGACCGCGAAGACGAAACCTTCATCGTCCTGGTCAACCACGAAGACCAATATTCCATCTGGCCGCATTGGAAGGCCGTGCCCAGCGGCTGGGTGGCCGTCGACGGCGTCAAGGGCGACAAGAAGACGGCGCTCGACTACGTCGAGAAGAACTGGGCCGACATGCGTCCGAAGTCGCTGCGCGACTGGATGGCGGCGCAGGAAAGTGCGCCTTCCGCGCAGGCTGCCGCGCTCTGATGGCCGTGCCGGCGAGGGTGTCGCTGCTGTGCCTGCCGTGCGCGGGCGCCAGCGCAACGATGTACCTGCGCTGGCGGCCCCTGCTGCCGCGCTGGATCGAGATCGTGCCCGTCGAGCTGCCGGGCCGCGGCATGCGCATGGGCGAGCGCTTCGTCGAAAGCTTCGATGCCCAGGTCGCGCGCATCTGCGCCGAACAGGCCGATGCGATGCAGGGCAGCTTCATGCTCTTCGGCCACAGCATGGGTGCGTTGCTGGCCTACGGCGTCGCGCAGCGGCTTCGCGCGCTGGGCCGGCCGTTGCCGCGGGCGTTGCTCGCATCGGGCAGTTCGGCGCCATCGCGGCGCGATCCCGGCCGCTTGCCCGACACGCATGACGACGCCGCGCTGACCGCCGAACTGCGCAAGCAGGGCGGCACCCCCGAAGAAGTGTTCGCCAGCGCCGAGCTGATGCGCATCACCCTCGACACGCTGGGCGCGGACTACCGCGTCTGCAAAAGCTTCGCCTATGCGGTGGATGCGCCGCTGCCGATGCCCCTGCATGTCTTCGCGGGCCACCAGGACGACATCGACGCCCTGCGCATGGAGGCGTGGTCGGCGCATGCCGGCGACGCGTTCACGCTCGACTGGTTCGACGGCGGCCACTTCTTCATCCGCCAGCGCGAGACCGCCTTCCTCGATGCATTGGCGCGGCGCGTGGGCCAGGCCATGGCCGGAGGACGGCATGCACCCCATGCGGTTGCATGACGCCTTGCCCGAACGCAGCCGGCCCGACGCCGGCTGCGCCCTTTCCGACTATCTGAAGTGAGCGAGATGGCACGCACAACGACAACCGCGGTGGCACCGAACCAGGGGCACCCCGAATCCGCGAACTTCGTGGAACACCTGCGGGCATTGGCGCAGGCGCGGCCCGACGACGTCTGGCTCACGGTGGCCGGAGAAGCGAACGGCGCCTGCTTCGAGAAGCCCGTCAGCTACGCAGTCTTCGAGACGCGCGTGCGTGCGCTGGCGGCGCGCCTGCAACAGCAGTTTGCGAAAGGCGACCGCGCCCTCGTCATGCTGGACAACGACGACCACTACGCCGTGAGCATGCTGGCATGCTTCTATGCCGGCGTGATCGCGGTGCCCGTGTTCCCGCCTGAATCCATGCGGCCCCAGCATCTCGCGCGCCTGACGGGCATCGCGGACGATTCGCAGGCCCGCTGCATCCTCACCTCGTCGGCGATGCAGGCTGCAATGAAGAGTGCCGCAGAGTCGTTCGCGCAGGCGTCGATGATCGCCGTGGACGCGGTGGACGGCGCTCTCGCCGACGCATGGACCCCGTTCTCGCCCGCGCAGGACGACCCCGCATTCCTGCAGTACACCTCGGGCTCGACCTCCGCGCCCAAGGGCGTGATCGTGACGCACCGCAACCTCATGGCCAACGAGCGCGCCATCCGCGAGGGCATGGGCATCGGGCCGGACGACAAGTTCGTGTCGTGGGCGCCGCTGTATCACGACATGGGCCTGATCGGCGGCCTCATGCAGCCGCTCTACAGCGGTATCCCGCTGGTGCTGACCTCGCCGCGCTACTTCCTCGAAAGCCCGGTGCGCTGGCTCGAACTCATCTCGCGCCACCGCGCCACGCTGAGCGGCGGCCCCGACTTCGCCTACCGCCTGTGCCTCGACCGCGTGAAGGGCTCGCGGCTCGCGGGGCTCGACCTGTCGAGCTGGCGCGTGGCCTACACCGGCGCCGAGCCCGTGCGCGCCGACACCGAAATTGAATTCATCGAGCGGTTCGCGCCCGTGGGCTTCGATCCCCGCGCGGCGTACCCCTGCTACGGCCTGGCCGAGGCGACCCTGTTCGTCACTGGTGGACAACGCGGCGGTGGATTGGTCGCGCGCAGCTTCTCCAGCAGCGCGCTCGCAAGAGGCGAGGGCGTTGAGAGCGCGGAAGGCACCCTGCTGGTCGGCTGCGGCGCCGCGCAAGGCCACCAAGTGCGCATCACCGACACCGCCTCGCTGGCCGCGCTCGGCACGGGCCGCATCGGCGAGATCTGGGCCAGCGGCCCGAGCATCTGCGCCGGCTACTGGGGCAAGCCCGCCGAAACCCGCGAGACCTTTGCCGAGCATGGAGGGCGGCGCTGGCTGCGCACCGGCGATCTCGGCTTCCAGCACGACGGGCAGCTCTACGTCACGGGCCGCATCAAGGACCTGATCATCGTGCGCGGCCACAACATCTACCCGCAGGACATCGAGCGCACCATCGAAGCCGAGGTCGAGGCCGTGCGCAAGGGCCGCGTCGCCGCGTTCGCGGTGGCGGGGCCGCAAGGCGAGGGCATCGGCGTGGCGGCCGAGGTGTCGCGCAGCATGCAGAAGCTGGTGGCGCCGCATGTGCTCGTCGAGGTGCTCGGCGCCGCCGTGAGCGAGGTGTTCGGCGAAGCGCCGGCCGTTGTGGCGCTGCTGAACCCCGGCGCGCTGCCCAAGACCTCCAGCGGCAAGCTCCAGCGCCAGGCGTGTCGCGCGGGGCTCGCGGCGCGCAGCCTCGATGCCTACGCGATCCACGAGCACGGGGCCTTCACGCTCGGCGCGAGCGGTGCGCCGGTGCCGGCCGAGGCGCGGGTGTTCGACGATGTCGCGCAGGCGGTGGCGGGCATCTGGCGCGAAGTGCTCAGGTGGCCCGAAGGGCGCACGCTGGCGCACGACGCTCACTTCTTCACTTCGGGCGGCAATTCGCTCGCGGCGGTGCAGGCGGCCGCGCGCATCGCGCGGCGCTGGAACATCGAGTTCGGCATTCGCGACCTGTTCGAACAGCCCCGGCTGAATGCCTGCGCGGATGCAGTGCGCAGTCGCAATGCGAACCCGGTCTCTGCTGCGCCCGGCGCGGCCATCGAGCCGCTGTCCGCCGAGCGCCGGCTGCAGCCGCTGCCGCTGTCGCATGCGCAGGAACGCCAGTGGTTTCTGTGGAGGCTCTCGCCGCAAAGCACCGCGTACCACATGAGCGGTGCGCTTCGCCTGTCGGGCGCGCTGGACGCCGCCGCGATGCACGCCGCATTCGAAGACATCGCCGCGCGCCACGAGTCGCTGCGCACGGTGTTCCTCGCCGGCGCGGACGGCGCCGCCGAACAGCTGATCAGTCCGTCGTGGGAGCCGTTGCTGAGCCTTGTCGACCTGCGCCACCTCCCGCCCGGCGAACGCGAAGCGCGCGCCGCCGAGGAAGCGCGGCGCCTTCACGCCACGCCCTTCGACCTGACGCAGGGGCCGCTGCTGCGCGTGGCGCTGGTGCGCCTGTCGGACACGTCGCATCTGCTCGTGGTGGTGATGCATCACATCATTTCGGACAGCGCGTCGATGCAGGTGCTGCTCGACGAATTCGCGGCCGGCTATGCCGCGCGGCTGCAGGGCGACACGCAGCGCCGTGCCGGCGCGCGCGTCCAGTACGTGGACCATGCCGTGTGGCAGCGCGGCTGGCTGGCCGCTGGTGAAGCCGAACGGCAGCTGGCCTGGTGGCGCGAGCAGCTCGGCGACGAGCACCCTGTGCTGTCATTGCCGACCGACCGTCCTCGCACCGCGCAGATCGGCTACAGCGCGGCGCGGCACAGCGTCGATGTGCTCGCCGCGCTGCTGGCCGGCCTGCGCCAATCCGCGGCGTCCGAGGGCGCGACGCTCTTCATGGTGCTGCTGGCCGGGTTCCAGGCGCTGCTGCATCGCTATACGGGGCTCGAGGACATCCGCGTCGGCGCGCCGGTGGCCAACCGCAGCAGGGTCGAGGCCGAAAGCGTCATCGGCTTCTTCGTCAACACGCTGGTGCTGCGCAACCCGATCGGCGCGCGCATGCGCCTGTCGCAGGTCGTCGCGCAGGCCCGGGAGGCGGTGTTGGGTGCGCAGACGCACCAGGACCTGCCTTTCGAGCAACTGGTCGAGGCGCTGCAGCCGCAGCGCAGCCTGGGCCAGAGTCCGCTGTTCCAGGTGATGTTCAATCACCTGGCCGAAGACTACCGGGCGCTGGCGCAATTGCCGGGGCTCGAAGTGGCGCACTACGCGCTGCCCGATGGAGAGGCGCAATTCGAGCTGGTGCTCGAAGCGCGCGAGACGCCCGATGGCAAGTTGACGCTGGGCTTCGTCTATGCGGCGGAGTTGTTCGATCGTGAGACGGTCGAGCGGATGGCGGGGCACTACGTGGCGGTGCTGCATGCGCTGGCCTGGCAGCCCGAACTGGCGGTAGGCGACGTGCCGCTGATGGGTGCGGCCGAGCGCGCGCAGCTGGCGGCGTGGGGCGAGAACACCCGTCGCCACGAAGGCGCACAGCCCGTGCACCGGCAGATCGAGGCGCACGCGAGGCTGAAGCCCTCGGCACCCGCGCTGGTCTTCGGCGACGAGGCGCTGAGCTATGCCGAACTCAACGCCCGTGCCAACCGGCTGGCCCATCGCCTGATCGCCTTGGGTGTACGGCGGGACACGTTGGTCGGGATCTGCTCGGAGCGCTCCACCGAAATGATGGTGGGCATCCTCGCCGTCCTCAAGGCCGGTGGTGCTTATGTGCCCCTGGACCCCGAGTACCCCGCAGAGCGCCTAGCCTACATGGTCGGGGACAGCGGCCTTTCGCTGCTGCTCACCCAGCGCCATCTGCGTTCGTTGGTCCCCGGCACCGAAGCCCTCCAGGTGCTTGAACTCGACACGCTCGATACCTTTTCGGAGTCCGCAGCCGATCCTCAAGTCCCCCTGCACGGCGAACACCTCGCCTACGTCATCTACACCTCCGGTTCCACCGGCCGCCCCAAGGGGGCCGCCATCCGCCACGCGGCACTCTTCAGCTGCATGGCCTGGATGCAAGCGTTCTACACGCTCGAAGGTGTCGATACGGTCCTGCACAAGGCCCCCTTCGGCTTCGACGTGTCCGTCTGGGAGATGTTCTGGCCGCTGACCTCGGGCGCCCGGCTGGTCATCGCCAACCCCGGCGACCATCGCGACCCGGTGCGCCTGGTCGAACTGATCCGGAAACACCAGATCACGACGCTGAACTTCGTGCCCTCGATGCTGCAGGCCTTCCTGGCCTACGAGGGCATCGAGGCGACGACCAAGTTGAAGCACATCATCTGCGGCGGCGAGGCCATGCCCACAGCCACGCAGAAGGAAGCGCTGCAGCGACTGGGCGGCGCCACGCTGCAGAACCTGTACGGCCCGACCGAGACCACCATCCACGTCACCCAGTGGACGTGCCGCGACGACGGTAGCACGCAGGTGCCGATCGGACGGCCGATCAGCGACACGCAGGCGCATGTGCTGGATGCGAGCCTGAACGAAGTGCCGGTGGGCGTGGCAGGCGAGCTGTACCTGGGCGGCATCCACCTCGCACGCGGTTATCTGAACCGAGCCGGCCTGACGGCCGAGCGCTTCATTGCCACCGACAACGGCAACAGGCTGTACCGCACCGGCGATCTGGTGCGCTGGAGCAACGAGGGCCAACTGGAGTACCTGGGGCGCATCGACCACCAGGTGAAGGTGCGGGGCTTCCGCATCGAGCTGGGAGAGATCGAGGCGCAGCTGCAGGCGCAGCCCGAGGTGCGGGAGGCGGTGGTCGTCGCGAACGAAGGCCCCTCGGGCGCAAGGCTGGTCGCTTACGTATCGGGCCAAGGCATCGACACGGCGGCACTGCGCGAGCGCTTGGGCGAAGCGTTGCCCGACTACATGGTGCCCGGCGTGCTGATGGTGCTCGATGCGCTGCCGCTGAACGCCAACGGCAAGGTCGATCGCAAGGCGCTGCCTGCGCCCGAGTTCAACAGCGACAGGGCGTACGAAGCGCCCCAAGGCGAAGTCGAACAGGCCCTTGCTGCCATCTGGGCCGAAGTCCTGCAGGTCGACAAAGTCGGCATCCACGACAACTTCTTCGACCTCGGCGGGCACTCGCTGCTGCTGGTCCGCGTGCACCGCCTGCTCGAAGACAGGCTGCGCGCCACGGTCCCGCTGGTTCATCTTTTCAAGTACCCCACGGTCGGTTCGCTGGCCCGGTGGATGGCACGCGGCGTCGCCGCGCCCGCGTCCTCGCCCACGGCCGGAGACGACCGCGCATTGCGCCAGCGCGCCGCCTTGCTTCAACGCCGCCAATCCGCGGAAAGAGTCAACTGATGCACACCCTCGACGAACAGCCGGACCACCCTGAACAACCCGGTGCGACCGGCATCGAGATCGCCATCGTCGGCATGGCGGGCCGCTTCCCCGGTGCCGATGATGTCGATGCGCTCTGGCGCAACATCCGCGACGGCGTGGAGTCCGTGGACAGCTTCACCGACGAGCAGCTGCGCGCGCAAGGCGTCCCGCAGGAACTGCTCGACGACCCGGCTTACGTGAAGGCCGGCACCCGGTTCAAGGGCTTCGACCAGTTCGACGCCGGCTTCTTCGGCTACTCGCCGCGCGAGGCCGAGTACCTCGACCCGCAGCAGCGCATCTTCCTGGAATGCGCTTGGGCCGCGCTCGAGCACGCAGGCTGCGACGCGCAGCGCTGGCCGGGCAAGGTCGGCGTGTATGCGGGCGAAGGCCCCAACCTGTACCTGATGCGGCACCTGCTGCCCGCATTCGGCCTGGGCGACGGCCGCGGCATCGCCGACCTGCTGGGCCTCATGAGCGGCAACTCCGGCGGCTCGCTGTGCACCCGCGTGGCCTACAAGCTCGACCTGCGCGGCCCCGCCGTGACCGTGCAGACCGCGTGCTCGACATCGCTGGCCGCGGTGCACACCGCCTGCCAGGCGCTGCTGGGCTACGACTGCGACATGGCGCTGGCCGGCGGCGTGTGGCTCAACCTGCTGCAGGACGGCGGCTACCTCTACCAGGAGGGCGCCATCCTCTCGCCCGACGGCCACTGCCGCGCCTTCGACGAGAAGGCCGCCGGCACGGTGATCGGCAGCGGCGCCGGCATCGTGGTGCTCAAGCGCCTGGACGACGCGCTGCGCGACGGGGACACCATCCACGCCGTCATCAAGGGTAGCGCCGCCAACAACGACGGTGCCGACAAGGTCGGCTTCACCGCACCCAGCGTGAACGGCCAGGCCGAGGTCGTCCGCGCGGCGCAGCTGATCGCGGGCGTGAGCGCCGCGTCGGTGGGCTACGTCGAGGCACATGGCACGGGCACGGTGCTCGGCGACCCGATCGAGATGGCCGCGCTGACGCAGGCCTTCCAGGCCGGCTCCGACCGCACGAACTACTGCGCCGTCGGCTCCGTGAAAACCAACATCGGCCACCTCGACGCGGCTGCCGGCGTCACCGGCCTCATCAAGGCGGTGATGGCGCTGAAGCACCGCACGCTGCCGGCCAGCCTGCACTTCGAGCGGCCGAATCCGCAGATCGATTTCGCGGCCAGTCCGTTCTACGTCAACGCCGCGACGAAGCCCTGGCCCGCCGGCCCTACGCCACGCCGTGCCGGCGTGAGCTCGTTCGGCATCGGTGGCACCAACGTGCATGTGGTGCTCGAAGAGGCACCCGCCGCGAAGCCTGCCGAAAGCTCTTCCGGCTGGCAGGTGCTGCCGCTGTCGGCGCAGCACCGCGCCGCGCTGCGGGAGGCCGGCCAGCGGCTGGGCGCTCATCTCGAAGCGTCCGCCGATCAATCGCTCGCGGACATCGCGCATACGCTCCAAAGCGGCCGCCGCGCGATGCCGCTGCGCGCCGCCATCGTCGCCAACGGCCAAGCGATGGGCGCGCAGGCGCTGCTCTCGCCCGAATGCGGTTTCGAGCAGGTGATGCGCGCGCCGGCCACGGCGCCCGAGCTCGCCTTCCTCTTCCCCGGCGGCGGCACGCAGCACGCGAACATGGGCGCCGCGCTGTACCGCGACGACCCGGTGTTCCGCGGCGAGGTCGACCGCTGCTGCGCGTTGCTGAACGACGCCATGGGGATGGACCTGCGCCAGCTGCTGTACCCCGCGGCCGGCGCGGAGGCCGCGGCCGACGAGAAGCTTTCGTGCATTGAGTACACGCAGCCGGCGCTGTTCATCGTCGAGTACGCGATGGCCCGCGCATGGATGGCGCGTGGCGTGCGGCCCGCCGTGATGCTGGGCCACAGCCTCGGCGAGTACGTGGCTGCCTGCCTGGCCGGCGTGTTCAGCCTCGAAGACGCGCTGCGCATCGTCGCCGCGCGCGGTCGCCTCATGCAGTCGATGCCCGCCGGGGCGATGACGGCCATCGCGCTGAGCGAAGCCGGGCTGAAGCCGTTCCTCGGCGCCGGCTGTGACATCGCCGCGGTCAACGGCGAGCAGCTCTGCGTGCTTTCGGGGCCGCTGCTGGCCATCGAGGCGGCCGAGAAGCAGCTGCTCGCAAGCGGCCTCCTGCCGCGCCGCCTGCATGTCGCCATCGCGTCGCATTCGGCCATGACCGAGTCGATCGTGGCCGAGCTGCAGAAGGTGATTGCCTCGGTGCCGCGCCATGCGCCGCGCATTCCGTTCATCTCCAACGTCACGGGCGAGCCGATCACCGCCGCGCAGGCCATCGACCCGGCCTACTGGGGGCGCCATCTGCGCGGCACGGTGCGCTTCGCCGACGGGCTGGCCGCGCTGCTGCGCGTGCAGGGGCGCGTCGTGCTCGAGGTGGGGCCCGGCGAAACGCTGGCCGGCCTGGCGCGGCAGCATCCGCAAGCCGATTCGGCCGTGGGCATCTGGTCGAGCCAGGCGCATCCGCAGCAACAGGCCCGCAACGAGCGGCAGCTGGCCAGCGTGACCGGTGCGCTCTGGTGCGCCGGCGTCGAGATCGACTGGGCCGCCTGCCGCGCGGGCCAGCCGCGCCGCCAGGTGCCGCTGCCGAGCTACCCGTTCCAGCGCCAGTCGTACTGGGTGGAGGCGGGCACCTTCGAGGGCGGCGCCAACTCGAAGCTTTCGAATCCGGCAGCCGACGTGTTCTACGTGCCGGCCTGGAAGCGCACCGAGCCGCTGCACGCCGTGCGCAGCCCCGCACCGGCCGGCACCTGCACGCTGGTGTTCGGCGAAGCAGGCAGCCTTGCCGACCACCTGGTTCGCCATCTGCGCGAAAGCGCCGATGCGCATCCCGTCGTGTGGGTGGAGCAGGGCCCGGGCTTCGTCGAGATCGGCCCGCGTCACTACGCCGTGCGCCCTGGCGAGCGCACCGACCACGAGCAGCTGCTGCGCAAGGTGCAGGCCGAAATCGGCCCGGTGTCGAACATCCATCACCTGTGGGGCGTGGACGGCGAGTCCGCTGTGCCTTCCTCGTCGAGCGAGCTGCTGGAGCGCGGCTTCTTCAGCCTGCTGGCCCTGGCGCAGGCGCTGGACAGCACGGCGGGCGGGCGCGAGCGCAAGCTGTCGCTGCAGGTCGTCACCAACCGGATGGAAGACGTCTCGGGCCTGGAGCCGCTGTGTCCCGAGAAGGCCACGCTGTTCAGCCTCGCCAAGGTGATCGGTCAGGAGTATCCGCATATCGGCTGCCGCGTCGTCGACGTGGTGCTGCCCGCAGCCGCCAGCCGGGCCGAGGCATGGCTGGTGGAGCAGCTTGCGGCGGATGCGCCCCCGATGCGCGACGAGCCGCTCGTGGCCTATCGCGGGCCGCACCGCTGGGTCAAGGGCTACGAGCCGCTGGCGCTGCCTGCGCAGGGCGCAGGGCCGCAACAGCGCCTGCGCACGCACGGCGTTTACCTGATCACCGGTGGCCTGGGCGGCGTGGGCCTGTCGGTGGCACGGCATCTCGCCAGGTCGTGGCAGGCCAGGCTGGTGCTGCTCGGCCGCTCGGCGCTGCCCGAGCGCGCCGCGTGGGAATCGCTGGCTGCCTCGCCCGAGCAGCCTGCGGCCCTCCGCCAGAAGCTGCTGCAGCTGCTCGAACTCGAAGCCCTGGGTGGTGAAGTGCTCGTGCTGTCGGCGGACGTGGCCGACGCCGCGCAGATGCAGGCTGCGGCCGCGCAGGCCCGGCAGCGCTTCGGCGCCATCCACGGCGTGATCCACGCGGCGGGCCATGCCAGCAGCGGCATGATCGGCCAGCGCACGCGCGCCATGGTCGAGGCCGTGTTCGCGCCCAAGGTGCGCGGCACGCAAATCCTGCTGGAAGCATTGCGCGGCGAGCCGCTCGATTTCGTGCTCTTCTGTTCGTCGATCTCCAGCATGGCCGGCGGCCTGGGCATGAGCGACTACGCCGCCGCCAACGCCTACCTCGACGCACTGGCCGCACAGGCGCGGCGCAGCGCCGGCCACGCGGTCTTCTCGGTCAACTGGGACGCCTGGCGCGACCTGGGCATGGCCGCGGGCATGGTGCTGCCGGAGGGCGTGGGCATGGACGGCCCCGAAGGCGCGCTGGCGCTGGAGCGCATCGTCAATGGCTCGGCGCATGCGCAGGTCGTGATCTCGACGACCGACCTCGCGCAGCGGCTCGGCGAACTCGACAGCGGCATGCTGGCGCTGATCGAGAACGGCCCCCTGGCCCACGCCGCGCGCGCCACGCGCCGCAACCACCCGCGCCCCGCGCTCGACACGCCCTATGTCGCGCCCGAGGGCGATCTCGAAACCGGCCTGGCGGCCGTGTGGCAGGACATGCTGGGCATTACCGCCATCGGCGTGAACGACAACCTGTTCGAGCTGGGCGGCGACTCGCTGCTGGCCATCCAGATCCTGGCGCGCGTGCGCAAGGCCTACGACATCGAACTGCATCCGGCCGCCTTCTTCAAGGCGCCCACCATCGCCGACCTGGCCCTGCTGGTCGAGACCCGCCTGATCGAAGAGATCGAGAACGCCGACTTGGCCGATGCCGTCGCCGCGGCCACGGATCGCCTGCCCGCCACCGCCTGAAGAACCCGCCATGTCCGAACTCCACGACATCTCCGAGCGCCGCGCCAGCCTGAGCGCGGAACAGCGCGCCAGGCTGAAGGAGCGATTGCGCGGCGCAAGCGCCGGCATGCAGCAGCAGACCGGCACGAGCGCCATCCCCCGCGCCCGCCCCGCGACCGCGCGCCGCTGTCCTTCGCCCAGCGCAGGCAGTGGTTCCTGTGGAAGCTGGACCCGGCCCGCACGGCCTACCACCTGAGCGGCGGCCTCGTGCTCGGCGGGCAGCTCGACGCCGACGCCCTGCGCGCGAGCGTGCAGGCGCTGGTCGATCGCCACGAGTCGCTGCGCACCGTGTTCCGCGAGGCGGGCGATGGCGAGGCCGAGCAGGTCATCCAGGAAGCGGTGGAGGTCGCGCTGCCCTGCATTGACCTGAGCACGCTCGACACCGACGCGCGCGACGCCGCGATCCGGCGCGAGGAGCACCGCATTCGCGCCGAGCCCTTCGACCTCACGCGCGACCCGCTGATGCGCGCCGTGCTGCTGAAGACGGATGCGCGAACGCATCGCTTGCTGGTGGTGATGCACCACATCGTGTCGGACGGGTGGTCGGTGCAGCTCACGCTCGACGAGCTGGCCGCGCTGTATGCCGCGCGCGTGCATGGACAGGCCGCGGCGCTGCCCGCGCTGCCTGTCCAGTACGCCGACTACGCCGTGTGGCAGAACCAGTGGCTCGACGGCGGCGAGGGCGAACGGCAGCTCGCCTGGTGGCGCGACCAGCTGGGCACCGAACACCCGGTGATCTCGCTGCACACCGACCGACCGCGCAACGCCGACGGCCGCTACAGCTCGGCGCGCGTCACCGTCGCCTTGCCCGGCGACACGCTTGCCCGCCTGCGCCAATCCGCGACGTCCGAAGGCGCGACCCTGTTCATGGCCCTGCTCGCGGGCTTCAACGCATTGCTGTTCCGGCACACGGGGCAGACCGATGCGCGCGTGGGCGTGCCCATTGCCAACCGCAACCGCGCGGACACGGCGGGCGTGGTGGGCTTTTTCGTCAACACGCAGGTGCTACGTTCGCAGATCGATGCAAGGACGACGCTGGCGCAGCTGCTGGTGCAGACGCGCGACACGGCCATCGGCGCGCAGACGCACCAGGACCTGCCGTTCGAACAGCTGGTCGGCGCGCTGCGGCCGGAACGAAGCTTGAGCGCGAACCCGCTGTTCCAGGTGATGTTCAACCACGTGCGGCGCGACCACCGTTCGCTCGCCGAGTGGCCGGGCGTGTCGGTCGAGCGGCTGGACTTCGAGGAAGAAGACGCGCAGTTTGAACTGACGCTGCAGACGATGGAGTTCGAGGACGGACGGGTCGAGGCGAGCTTCCTGTATGCGGACGAGTTGTTCGATCGGGAGACAGTCGAACGGATGGCAGGGCACTACCTTGCGGTGCTGCAGGCGTTGGCAGGGCAGCCGGAGCTGGCGGTGGGCGACGTGCCGCTGGTGGGTGCGGCCGAGCGCGCGCAGCTGGCGGCCTGGGGCGAAAACATGCACCGCCACGAAGGCGCACAGCCCGTGCACCGGCAGATCGAGACGCATGCGAGGCTGAAGCCTTCGGCACCCGCACTGGTCTTCGGCGACGAGGCGCTGAGCTACGCCGAACTCAACGCCCGTGCCAACCGGCTGGCCCATCGCCTGATCTCGCTGGGCGTCCGGCAGGACACGCTGGTCGGGATCTGCGCGGAGCGCTCCACCGAGATGCTGGTGGGCATCCTCGCCGTGCTCAAGGCCGGTGGTGCCTATGTGCCCCTGGACCCCGAGTACCCGGCAGAGCGCCTCGCCTACATGGTCGAAGACAGCGGCCTCTCCTTGCTGCTCACCCCGCGCCACCTGCGTTCGTTGGTCCCCGGCACCGAAGCACTCCAGGTGCTCGAACTCGACACGCTCGATACCTCTTCAGAGTCCGCAGCCGATCCTCAAGTCCCCCTGCACGGCGAACACCTCGCCTACGTCATCTACACCTCCGGCTCCACCGGCCGCCCCAAGGGTGCCGCCATCCGCCACGCGGCACTCTTCAGCTGCATGGCCTGGATGCAAGAGTTCTACACGCTCGCAGGCGCAGACACCGTGCTGCACAAGGCCCCCTTCGGCTTCGACGTGTCCGTGTGGGAGATGTTCTGGCCGCTGACCTCGGGCGCCCGGCTGGTCATCGCCAACCCCGGCGACCACCGCGACCCGGTGCGCCTTGTCGAACTGATCCGAAAGCACCAGATCACGACGCTGAACTTCGTGCCCTCGATGCTGCAGGCCTTCCTGGCCTACGAGGGCATCGAGGCGACGACCAAGTTGAAGCACATCATCTGCGGCGGCGAGGCCATGCCCGCAGCCACGCAGAAGGAAGCGCTGCAGCGCCTGGGCGGCGCCACGCTGCAGAACCTGTACGGCCCGACCGAGACCACCATCCACGTCACCCAGTGGACGTGCCGCGACGACGGCAGCACGCAGGTGCCGATCGGACGGCCGATCAGCGACACGCAGGCGCATGTGCTGGACGCGAGCCTGAACGAAGTGCCGGTGGGCGTGGCAGGCGAGCTGTACCTGGGCGGCATCCACCTCGCACGCGGTTACCTGAACCGAGCCGGCCTGACGGCCGAGCGCTTCATTGCCACCGACAACGGCAACCGGCTGTACCGCACCGGCGATCTGGTGCGCTGGAGCAACGAGGGCCAACTGGAGTACCTGGGGCGCATCGACCACCAGGTGAAGGTGCGGGGCTTCCGCATCGAGCTGGGAGAGATCGAGGCGCAACTGCAGGCGCAGCCCGAGGTGAGGGAGGCGGTGGTCGTCGCCAACGAAGGCCCCTCGGGTGCCAGACTGGTCGCTTACGTATCGGGCCAAGGCATCGACACGGCGGCATTGCGCGAGCGCCTCGGTGAAGCGTTGCCCGACTACATGGTGCCCAGCGTGCTGATGGTGCTCGATGCGCTGCCGCTGAATGCCAATGGCAAGGTCGACCGCAAGGCGCTGCCTGCGCCCGAGTTCAACAGCGACAAGGCGTACGAAGCGCCTCAGGGCGAAGTCGAGCAGGCCCTTGCCGTCATCTGGGCCGACGTGTTGGGCGTGGCCCGCGTCGGCCGCCATGACAACTTCTTCGAGCTCGGCGGCGATTCCATCCTGAGCCTCAAGGTGACCGCGCGCGCGGCCAGGGCCGGCGTGCCGCTGAACCCGCGTCAGGTGTTCGAACACCAGAGCCTGTCGCGCATCGCGCGCGCCGTGCAGGGCGGCCAGCCTTCGGAAACGCAAGCGATCCCCGTGCTGACGGCGGCGCAGCGTGCCGGCACGCTGGCGCTGTCCCATGCGCAGATGCGCCAATGGTTCCTGTGGCAGCTCGACCCGCAGAGCACGGCGTACCACATCAGCGGCGCGCTGAAGCTGGCGGGCCCGCTCGACGTGAGCGCCGTGCGCGCGAGCTTCGATGCGCTGGTGCAGCGCCACGAGTCGCTGCGCACCGTGTTCCGCACCGACGCGCAAGGCCTGGCCGAGCAGGTGATCCGCGAAGCCGCTGCGCTCGACATCGCGGTGGTCGATCTCTCGGCGTTGCGCAACGAGCAAGAACGCGAAGCGCGCAGCAACGAAGAAGCCTCGCGCCTGAGCCACACGCCCTTCGACCTGGCTGAAGGCCCGCTGCTGCGTGTCGGCCTGATCCGCCTGGCCCCTGAGGAACACATGCTCGTCGTGGTGATGCACCACATCGTGTCCGACGGCTGGTCGATGCAGGTCGTGGTCGACGAGTTCGTCGCCCAGTACGGCGCGCACGTGCAAGGCGCGACCGCAGCACTGCCGCCACTGCCGATCCAGTACGCCGATTACGCCGCATGGCAGCGCGACTGGCTGGAGGCCGGCGAGCGCGAGCGCCAGCTGGCGTACTGGAAGCAGCACCTCGGCACCGGTCAGCCCGTGCTGCAACTGCCCGCCGACCGCGCACGCAACGCGGATGGCCGCTACACCGCGGTACGGCACGGCTTCGAACTGCCGAACGATCTGGTTCGCAAGCTGCACAAGCGCTTGCAGGCCCAGGGCGCGACGCTGTTCATGGGCCTGCTCGCAGGCTTCCAGGTGCTGCTGAACCGCTACACCGGCGAGCCGGACGTTCGTGTGGGCGTGCCCATTGCCAACCGGCACCGGGCGGAGACCGAAGGCGTGATCGGCTTCTTCGTCAACACACAGGTGCTGCGCAACGTGCTGGACGGCCGCGAGAGCCTGTCGCAGGTGCTGGCCCGCGCGAAAGACGCGGCCCTCGGCGCGCAGGCGCATCAGGACTTGCCCTTCGAGCAACTGGTGGAAGCGCTGCAGCCGGAGCGCGTTCCTGGCGCGAACCCGCTGTTCCAGGTGCTGTTCAACCATCAGCGGGGTGACGCTGCTGCGCTGCAGGGCATGCCCGGTCTGACGTTGACCGAGTGCAACCTGGGGACGCAGGCGGCGCAGTTCGAACTGACGCTGGAAACCACCGAGGATGCCGATGGCCGCGTGCGCGCGAGCCTGCGCTATGCGGCGGAGCTGTTCGAGCCGCGGACCATGGAGCGCATGGCGGGCCATTACCTCGCTGTGCTGAACGCCTTGGCCGACCACCCCGAGCAGACGGTGGGTGAGGTGGCGCTGCTGGGTGAAGCCGAGCGTGCGCAACTGGCCTCGTGGGGTGCCTGCAGGCAGGCAGCCGAAGCGGGCGAGCCGATCCACCGACTGATCGAGAAGCAGGTCCGCGCGCGCCCCGAGGCGCCGGCGCTGTGCTTCGGCGATCAGACCGTGAGCTACGGCGAACTCAACGCGCAGGCCAACCGCCTTGCACACCGGCTGATCGTCCTGGGCGTGAAGCCCGAGACGAAGGTGGGCATCGCGGTGGAACGCTCCATCGAGATGGTGGTGGGCATCCTGGCGATCCTGAAGGCCGGAGGCGCCTACGTGCCGCTGGACCCGGAGTACCCCGCGGACCGGCTGGCCTACATGGTTCAGGACAGCGGCATCGCGCTGCTGTTCACGCAGAGCCACCTGCAGGTGCCGGGCACCGAGGCGCTGCAGGTGCTGGCGCTCGACACCCTCGACGTTAGTGCGGAACCCGATACCAATCCCGATATCGACCTGCGCGGCGAGAACCTCGCCTACGTCATCTACACCTCCGGCTCAACCGGCCGTCCCAAGGGCGCGCAGCTGTGCCACCGCAACGTGACACGGCTGCTCGACGCCACCGACGCATGGTTCCACTTCGGTCCGGGTGATGTCTGGACGATGTTCCACTCCTACGCCTTCGACTTCTCCGTGTGGGAGATCTTCGGCGCGCTGTGCACCGGCGGCAAGCTGGTCATCGTGCCGTTTTGGGTCAGCCGCTCGCCCGAGGACTTCCTGCAGCTGCTGCAGGCGCAGAAGGTGACGGTGCTCAACCAGACGCCTTCGGCCTTCGGCCAATTGATCAGCCTGCCGCAGGCCTACCAAGACCCTCTGTCTCTGCGCGTGGTGATCTTCGGTGGCGAAGCACTCGACCCGCAGCGCCTGCGCCAATGGATTGAGCACCACGGCGACGATAGCCCGCAACTGATCAACATGTACGGCATCACCGAGACCACGGTGCACGTGACCTACAAGCGCATCACCGCCGAGGACCTGGGCCAGCAGCGCAGTCCGGTCGGTCTTGCCATCCCCGACCTCGGACTGCGCGTGCTCGATGGGCAACTCAACCCGGTGCCGGTGGGCGTGGCGGGCGAGCTGTATGTCTCGGGCGCCGGGCTCGCGCGCGGCTACCTGAACCGCGAAGGCCTGACGGCCGAGCGCTTCGTTGCGGCGGAAGGCGGAGAGCGGCTGTACCGCACCGGTGACCTGGTGCGCTGGAGCAACGAGGGCCAATTGGAGTACCTGGGCCGCCTCGACCACCAGGTGAAGGTGCGGGGCTTCCGCATCGAGCTGGGGGAGATCGAGTCGCAGCTGCTGGCGCAGCCCGAGGTGAGGGAAGCGGTCGTCATTGCGAACGAGGGACCGACGGGCACGCGGCTCGTGGGCTACGTGTCAGGGCAAGACCTCGACACGACGGCACTGCGCGAACGCCTGGGCGAAGCATTGCCCGACTACATGGTGCCGAGCGTGCTGGTGGTGCTCGATGCACTGCCGCTGAACACGAACGGCAAGGTGGACCGCAAGGCGCTGCCGGCACCGGAGTTCTCGGCGGGCAACTCATATGAAACGCCACTGGGAGAGACGGAAGAGAAGCTGGCCGCGATCTGGGCGGAAGTGCTGGGCGTGCAGCGCGTGGGCCGCAACGACAACTTCTTCGAACTCGGCGGCCATTCGCTGCTGTCCGCGCGGCTCGTGGCGCGCCTGCATGCCGCCATGCACAGCGAACTCACGATCCGCGACGTCTTCCAGCACCCGACCCTGGCCGCCATGGCTGCCCGGATCGCCGGGGCCCTCCGGGACAGCCCCGTGGTCCAGGCCCTTTCAGAAATCGATTCGCTGATCGACAGCATGGAGACCGTTTGATGGAAACCACCGCAGCCCGCCGCATCGCCGAGCGCTTCTCCCGGTTGCCGGCCGAGCAGCGCCGCGTGGTGTACGAGGGCATCCGTTCCAAGGGCCTGACGCTCGACCAGTTTCCGATCCTGCCGCGCGAAGACGCCGCGCAGGACCGCTGCCATGTCTCCTACGCGCAGTTGCGCCAGTGGTTCCTGTGGCAGCTCGATCCGCAGAGCACGGCCTATCACATCAGCGATGCACTCAAGCTCACGGGAGCGCTGGACGTGGACGCGGTGCGCACCAGCTTCGAGGCATTGGTGGCACGCCACGAATCGTTGCGCACGGTGTTTCGCGCCGATGCCGACGGACTTGCCGAGCAGGTGATCCGCGAGGACGGCCAACTCGACTTCTCGCTGCTGGACCTGAGCCTGGCGGACGCCGACGCTCGCGAGGCCATGGCCCGCGAAGCGGCACAACGCATCGGCAACACGCCCTTCGACCTGACGCAGGGACCGCTGATGAGGGTGGCGCTGATCCGCCTAGCGCCCGAAACGCACGTGCTGGTGCTGGTGATGCACCACATCGTCTCGGACGGCGGCTCGCTGCAGATCATCGTGGACGAGTTCGTGGCGCAGTACCGCGCCTGCGTGCAGCGCGAAGCCGTGGTGTTGCAGCCGATGCCGATCCAGTATGCCGACTACGCGGTGTGGCAGCGGCACTGGCTGGAGGCTGGCGAGCAGGAGCGCCAGCTCGCCTACTGGAAGACGCAGCTCGGCGGGACGCAGCCGGTGCTGCAACTGCCGCTCGACCACGCCCGCAGGCCCGATGGCCGGTACGGCGCGGCCACCCAGCGGTTCGAATTGCCCGCGTCGCTGGTTCAGGGCCTGCAGAAGCGGGCTCGGCATCAGGAGGGCACGCTGTTCATGGTGCTGCTGGCCGGCTTCCAGGTGCTGCTGGGACGCTACAGCGGCCAGGAAGACATTCGCGTGGGCGTGCCGATCGCGAATCGCCATCGCATGGAGACCGAAGGCGTCGTCGGTTTTTTCGTCAACACGCAGGTGCTGCGCGCGGTGGTGGACAGCCGCGCCAGCCTGCTGCAGGTGCTGGCGCGGACGCACGAAGCGGCACTGGGTGCGCAGATGCATCAGGACCTGCCGTTCGAGCAATTGGTCGAGGCGCTGCAGCCGGAGCGTGTGCCGGGCATCCAGCCGTTGTTCCAGGTGCTGTTCAATCATCAGCGCGGAGATTTCTCGGGACTGAATGGGCTGCCGGGACTCGCGTTGGAACCCTATGGCCTGGGAGCGCAGACCGCGCAGTTCGATCTGATGCTGGTCACCGACGAGAGCCCTGACGGTCGGCTGCATGCGACGTTCAGCTATGCGGCGGAGCTGTTCGAGGCCTCGACGATCGAGCGCATGGCGGACCACTACCTGGCGGTGCTGCAGGCGCTGGCGGACCACCCCGAACAGGCGGTGGGCGAGGTGGCGCTGCTGGGTGAAGCCGAACGCGCGCAACTGGCATCGTGGGGCGCGTGCAGGCAGGCAGCCGAAGCGGGCGAACCGATCCATCGGTTGATCGAACGGCAAGTGCGCGCGCGCCCCGAAGCACCCGCACTGTGCTTCGGCGATCAGACCGTGAGCTACGGCGAACTCAACGTGCAGGCCAACCGCCTTGCACACCGGTTGATCGCCCTGGGCGTGAAGCCCGAGACGAAGGTAGGCATCGCGGTGGAGCGCTCCATCGAGATGGTGGTGGGCATCCTGGCGATCCTGAAGGCCGGAGGCGCCTACGTGCCGCTGGACCCGGAGTACCCCGCAGACCGGCTGGCCTACATGGTGCGTGACAGCGGCATCGCGCTGCTGCTCACGCAAAGCCACCTGCAGGTGCCGGGCACCGAGGCACTTGAAGTCCTGGCACTGGACACGCTCGATCTGTCCACCGAGCCGGAGAGCAACCCCGATATCGACCTGCACGGAGAGAACCTCGCCTACGTGATCTACACCTCCGGCTCCACCGGCCGGCCCAAGGGCGCGCAGCTGTGCCACCGCAACGTGAGCCGGCTGCTCGGCGCCACCGACACATGGTTCCATTTCGGTCCGGGTGATGTCTGGACGATGTTCCACTCCTACGCCTTCGACTTCTCCGTGTGGGAGATCTTCGGCGCGCTGTGCACCGGCGGCAAGCTGGTCATCGTGCCGTTTTGGGTCAGCCGCTCGCCCGAGGACTTCCTGCAGCTGCTGCAGGCGCAGAAGGTGACGGTGCTCAACCAGACGCCTTCGGCCTTCGGCCAATTGATCAGCCTGCCGCAGGCCTACCAAGACCCTCTGTCTCTGCGCGTGGTGATCTTCGGTGGCGAAGCACTCGACCCGCAGCGCCTGCGCCAATGGATCGAGCACCACGGCGACGACAGCCCGCAGCTGATCAACATGTACGGCATCACCGAGACCACGGTGCATGTGACATACAAGCGGATCACGGCGGCGGACCTGAGCCAGCAGCGCAGTCCGGTCGGCCTTGCCATCCCCGACCTCGGACTGCGCGTGCTCGATGGGCAACTCAACCCGGTACCGGTGGGCGTGGCGGGCGAGCTGTACGTCTCGGGCGCCGGACTGGCTCGCGGCTACCTGAACAGGGCGGGCCTGACATCGGAGCGCTTCATTGCGACGGAAGGCGGAGAGCGCCTGTACCGCACAGGCGACCTGGTGCGCTGGAGCAACGAAGGCCAGCTGGAGTACCTGGGCCGCATAGACCACCAGGTGAAGGTGCGGGGCTTCCGCATCGAGCTGGGGGAGATCGAGGCACAGCTGCAGGCGCAGTCAGAGGTGAGGGAAGCGGTGGTCATCGCCGACGAAGGCCCGACGGGCACGCGGCTCGTGGGCTACGTGTCGGGGCACGACATCGACACGACACAGCTTCGGCAGAAGCTCGGCCAGAAGCTGCCCGACTACATGGTGCCCGCGGCGCTGGTGGTGCTCGACGCACTGCCGCTGAACACGAACGGCAAGGTGGACCGCAAGGCCCTGCCGGCGCCGGAGTTCACGAGCGAGCGCGCCTACGAGGCGCCCGCAGGCGAGGTGGAAGAAAAGCTGGCCGCCATCTGGGCCGAGGTGCTGGGCGTGGCGCGCGTGGGGCGCAACGACAACTTCTTCGAGCTCGGCGGCCATTCGCTGCTGGCGCTGCGACTGCTGGAGCGCATGCGCGCCCAGGGCTGGTCGACGCAGGTGCGCACGCTGTTCCAGCAGCCCCAGCTCGACGCCTTCGCGCAGGCTCCGACACCAGCGCCTGCGCGGCAGGAGCTGGCCGTTCCGCCCAACGGCATTCCGGCGGATTGCCGGGCGATCCAGCCGGAGATGTTGACGCTGGCGACCCTGGATGCATGGCAGATCGCGCGCATCGAGGCGGCGGTGCCGGGCGGGGCGACCAACATCCAGGACATCTACCCGCTGGTGCCGATGCAGGAGGGGATGCTCTTCCACCACCAACTGCAGGCCGAGGGCGACGCATACATCACGCTGAACCGCCTGAGCTTCGAAAGCCGCGAAAGGCTCGAGCATTTCGTCGCCAGCTTCAACGAAGTGATCGCGCGCCACGACATCCTGCGAACGGCCGTGATGTGGGAAGACCTTCCTGAACCGATGCAGGTGGTGCATCGCAAGGCCGTGCTCGAACTCCAGTGGCTGGCCGATGCCGGGCCGGGCGGCGCGAACGCGACAGCGCGGCTCGATGCCCACGTCGACCCCGCGTACTACCGCATCGACGTGCGCAAGGCGCCGATGCTGAGGGCGATCGCGGCCCACGACGCTGACAACGGCCGCTGGCTCCTGCAGCTGGCGAACCATCACCTGGTGGTGGACCACACCACGCTGGAGCTGGTCGTCGAGGAAATCGCGCTGATCCAGCAAGGGCGCAGCGCCGGGCTGCCGGCGCCCGTACCGTTCCGCCACTTCGTCGGGCAGGCCAGGCTGGACCTGAGCCAGGCCGGGCACAAGGCCTTCTTCAGCCAGATGCTCGCCGATGTGGAGGAGCCGACGGCACCGTTCGGCCTGCTCGACGTGCAAGGCGACGGCACCCGGGTGCGGGAAGCCTCGCTCGCGCTGGATGCACGGCTCGCATCGCAGGTCAGGAGCCAGGCGCAGAGATGCGGCGTGAGCGCCGCGGCGCTGTTCCACATGGCCTGGGCGCTGGTGCTGGGCAAGACCACGGGCAGGGACGACGTGGTGTTCGGCACCGTGCTGTTCGGCCGCATGCAGGGCGGTGCGAATGTCGACCGGGCACTGGGCATGTTCATCAATACGCTGCCCGTGCGCATCCGGCTGGGAACGCAAAGCGTGCAGGCGTGCGTGCGCCAGACGCACACGGCGCTGAGCGAACTGATGCATCACGAGTACGCCAGCCTGTCGCTGGCGCAGCGCTGCAGCGCGCTACCGCAGCGGATGCCGCTGTTCACGGCGCTGCTGAACTACCGCTACGGCGCGCAGCAGGGCAAGGAAAAAGAGAAGGGCCTGCTGTGGGAAGGCATGGAGGTCCTGGGCAGCAGGGAGCGCACCAACTACCCGATCGAGATGTCGGTGGACGACCTGGGCGAGGGCTTCCACCTGGTCGCGCAGATTCACGAAGCGGTGGATGCCACTCGCGTGTGCGGCCTGATGGTCGCCGCTGTCGAGGCCGTCGTGCAGGGCCTGTCGGGGCAGCCCGAGCGGCTGGCCTGCGAACTCGAGGTGATGTCCGGCGACGAACGGCGCCAGCTTGCCGCATGGGGCGAAAACTCCACGCGGTATGCGCAGGACGAGCCGGTGCATCGGCTGATCGAGCGGCAGGCGGCACTCAGGCCGGACGCGACAGCGCTGGTCTTCGGTGACGAGGCGTTGAGCTATTCGGAACTCGACGCACGGGCCAATCGCCTGGCGCATTGCCTGATTGCCCTTGGCGTGAAGCCGGAGACGAAGGTGGGCATCGCGGTGGAGCGCTCCATCGAGATGGTGGTGGGGGTCCTGGCGATCCTGAAGGCCGGCGGGGCGTACGTGCCGCTCGACCCGGAGTACCCCGTGGACCGTCTCGCCTACATGGTGGCCGACAGCGGCATCGGATTGCTGCTCACGCAAAACCACCTGGCCGCCCTGGTGCCGGGCGCCGAGGCGCTGCAGGTGCTGGCGCTGGACACGCTGGACACCGGCAGCCACTCCGATGCCGCCCCGCAGGTCGCGCTCGGAGGCGAGAACCTGGCCTACGTCATCTACACCTCCGGCTCCACGGGAAAGCCCAAGGGAGTGATGGTGCGGCACCGGTCGCTCAGCCACTTCATGCTGAGCATGATGGAGGCGCCGGGCATGACGCAGGACGACGTGCTGGTCGCAGTCACCTCCCTGTCGTTCGACATCGCCGCGCTGGAGCTGTACCTGCCACTGCTCAGCGGCGCGCGCCTCGTGCTGGCACCGAGGGACGTGGTGCGCAACGGAAGTGCGCTCGGCGAACTGATGGACGGGTGCGGTGCCACCGTGCTCCAGTCCACGCCCGCGGGCTGGCGGCTCTTGCGGGCCGCTGGATGGAATGGCGGCCGGGGCGCGAACTTCAAGGGCCTGTGCGGCGGCGAGGCGCTGCAGGAAGACCTTGCGCAAGACCTGCTGGCGCTCGGCGTCGAGCTCTGGAACATGTACGGCCCCACCGAAACCACGATCTGGTCGACGGCGGCCGCGGTTCGCGGCAGGCCCCGCATCGGCGGGCCGATCGCGGCCACGACGCTGCACGTGCTGGACGGCTTCCTCAACCCGTCGCCCGTGGGCGTGCCAGGCGAGCTGTTCCTGGGCGGCATCGGCCTGGCACGGGGCTATTTCCGGCGCGCGGGCCTGACGTCCGAGCGTTTCATCGCGGCGCAGGACGGCCAGCGGCTGTACCGCACGGGCGACCTCGTGCGCTGGAGCACGGAAGGCCAGCTGGAGTACCTGGGCCGCATCGACCACCAAGTGAAGGTGCGGGGCTTCCGCATCGAGCTGGGCGAGATCGAGACGCAGCTGCTGGCGCAACCCGAGGTTCGCGAGGCCGTGGTGGTGGCGCGCGAGAGCGCGAACGGCGCATCGCTGGCCGCCTACATCGCACTGCAGGCAGGGCAGGCGGCAGACACGGCGACGCTGCGCGACCGCCTCGCTGCGGCACTGCCCGACTACATGGTGCCGGCCGCCATCGTCGTGCTCGAGCGCCTGCCCCTGAACGGGAACGGCAAGATCGACCGCAAGGCGCTGCCGGAGGTGGAGTTCGCGAGCGACCGGGCATACGAGGCACCCGAAGGCGCGGTGGAAGAGAAGCTGGCCGCGATCTGGGCCGAGGTGCTGGGCGTGCCGCGCGTGGGGCGGCACGACAGCTTCTTCGAGCTCGGCGGGCATTCGCTGCTGGCGGCACAACTCGCGTCGAGGGCGCGCGTCGATGGCGGATTAGACCTGCCGCTGCGGAGGATATTCGAGCACCCGGTGCTTCGCGACCTCGCGAATGTCGCCCGGCAGGCGCGGCACGAGAGCCCGTTGTCCGCTCGCGTGCCGGTGCTGCAACCGGTCGAGCGCGTGGCCGACATGAAGCTCTCGCCCGCGCAGCAGCGCCTGTGGCTGGTGAATCGGCTGTCGGACGCATCGGACGGCAAGCACGCGGCCTACAACATTTCGGCGGCGCTGCGCTTGTCGGGCGCGCTCGATGTCGACCTGGTGCGCGCCACGCTCGACGCCATCGTGCAGCGGCACGAAGTGCTGCGCACCTGGTTTCCCGAGAACGACGATGGCGATCCCGTGGCTCGCATCGCGCCAGGAAGCGACCTCGTCGTTGCGCTGACGGATCTTTCGCACCTCCCGGCCGAAGTGCAGGCGAGGGCGATGCACGATGCGCTCGCCGCGCATGCGGGCACCGCGTTCGACCTGGCCACCCGCCCGGCCTTCGCGGCAGCCGTCCTGCGCCTGCAGCCCGAGGAACACGTGCTGATGCTGTGCGTGCACCACATCGTGTTCGACGGTTGGTCCGAAGCCGTCTTCATCCAGGACTTCATGGCCCTGTATGCGGCGCTGCGGGAAGGGCGCGGCTCACCCCTTGCGCCGCCCGCGATCCAGTACGCCGACTACGCCGACTGGCATCACCGCAAGCTCGCGCAGAACCTTGCGCAGGACGCCGCGTTCTGGCGCGGCTACCTCGAGGCCGCCCCCGCCGTGTCCACGCTCAGGCCCGATCACGCCCGGCCTCCAGTGGCGTCGGTGGCGGGCGACACGGTCGGCATCGAGATCGGGCACGAGCTCGCGCAGGCGCTGCACGGGCTGGCGCGGGAGCAGAAGACCTCGCTGTACGTGCTGCTGCTGTCGGCCTTCCTGCTCGTGCTGCACCGGCAGGCCGCGTCGGACGACCTGGTGATCGGCACCGACGTCGCCGGGCGCGATCATCCGGCGCTCGAAGAGCTGATCGGCTTCTTCGTCGGCGTCGTGCCGCTGCGTTCCCGGCTCGCGCCCGCGCTGCCCTTCGTGCAGTGGCTCTCGAGGGTCAAGGAGAGCACGCTGTCGGCCTTCGAACACCAGGACGTGCCCTTCGACCAGATCGTCGAACTGGTCGGCGCGCCCCGCAGCCGCCAGCACAGCCCGCTGGTGCAGGTGCTGTTCGTCATGCAGAACATGCCCGAGGGACGCTTCGAGATCCCCGGCGTGGTCGTCGAACCGATCCCACGGTCCGGGACGACATCGAAGTTCGATCTCGCGGTGGTCATGAGCGAGAACGAAAACGGCCTGCGGGCCGAGTGGACCTTCGCCTCCAGCCTGTACCTGCGCGAGACCATCGAGCGCGCATCCACGGCGTGGCGCGATCTCCTGCAGCAGGTCGTCGCGGCACCCAACGGCGTGCTGGAGAGCTTCGTCATTCCATCCAACACGGAAAGAAACACCATGCCGTCTACCTCGCCCGCGCTGGGCAAGCTGCAGAAGCTCAAGAAATTCACCGCCAAGGATCGCGACGTCCAGGCTGCACCGCGCTCGCCCGTGCGCACCTCCTTCTTGTCGGACCAGCGGACTTTCCCACTGGTCATCGAGGCCACGAGCAGCGACATCGACGCGGTGGCATGGGCTCGGGAGCAGGGCGCGTACATCGAGGCCAGCCTCGGCAAGCACGGCGGCATCCTGCTGCGCAATTTCGGCCTGCGCACGCCGCAGGAATTCGAGGCCTTCGCGGAGGTGATCGAGCCCGAGCTCTACGGCGGCTACGGCGATCTTCCGAAGAAGGAGGGTGGGCGCAACACCTACCGTTCGACGCCGTACCCCGAGCGCCAGATGATCCTGTATCACAACGAGAGTTCGCACCTCGACCGCTGGCCGCGCAAGCAGTGGTTCTTCTGCGAGCTGCCGTCGCCCGTGGGCGGCGCGACGCCCATCGTCGATTGCCGCGAGATGCTGCGCCTCCTGCCGGCCGGCATGGTGGCCGAGTTCGAGCGCAAGGAGCTGATGTACGTGCGCACCTTCATGCCGCGGTTCGACGTGAGCTGGAAGGACTTCTTCAAGACCGAGAGCAAGGCCGAGGTCGAGACGCGCCTCGCGCTGGCCGGCACCGCCTGGCGCTGGCTGGACGACGACACGCTGCAGACCCGCACCCGCTGCCCGGCGGTGATCACGCATCCCGTCACCGGCGAGCGCGTCTTCTTCAACCAGATCCAGCTGCACCACGCGAGCTGCCTGGAGGCGGACGTGCGCGAGGACCTGCTGGCCATGGCCGGCGGCCTGGAGTACCTGCCGCGGCATGTGACCTACGGCGACGGCACGCCGATCGACGACGAGACCATGGCGGTCGTCGGCCGCGCCTACGAAGCGTGCGCCGTGCGCTTCGACTGGCGCCAGGGCGACGTGGTGATGCTCGACAACATGCTCGCGGCACACGCGCGGGACCCGTACGAGGGGCTGCGCAAGATCGTGGTCGCCATGGGAGCGATGTGCGACCGCGCCGCGCTTGCGCAGGCTCCTGGCGCCGCTCGGCAACCCGCTGTGTTCGAGGGTTGAAGCCATGGCTGCCATTCTCGAAACCACGACTTCCTCGCAGCCGCTCAGTCCCGAGCAGCGTGCCATCCGGGCGCAGCATGGTGAGCAGGCCGCTCCCGGCGCGCCCAAGCTCGTGCTGCAGGCCGATCTCGACGGCGAGCTCGATGCGGCGCGCCTCGAGGCCGCGGCCCGCGCGGTCGTGCAGGCCCATGTGGCCTTGCGCTCGGCGGTGTTGCAGGTTCCCGGCTTCCGGGGTCTCAGGCAACAGGCCCTGGATGCGGCGGCTGCGCTGCGCTGGCAAAAAATCGACCTTCGCGGCAATGCCGACAGCGCGGCCGCGCTGGCCGACTGGATCGCCGCATGCACGCAGGAGCCGCTGGATGTCGCGAGCGGCGCGCCGCTGCGCATCGGGATCGCCCGGCTCGGCGAAACACGGCACAAGCTCGTGCTGGTTGCGAGCGTGTTCGCCGCGGACAAGGGCAGCCTGCACGGCCTGCTGGATCAGATTGCAACGGCTTACCTCACTGGGCAGGCCGTCGATGCGGACGAGGTCTTCCAGTACACGCAGTTCGTCGAATGGCGCCAGGACCTCGAAAGCGGCGACGAGGCCGCCGAGGGGCGCGGCTACTGGCAGGCTTGCATCGACCGCGCCGATGTGCTGCAGGCACCGCGCCTGAACACCCGGATGGACGGGGTACGCGCGGTCGCGTCGCCGGCGCGTGCCAGCCTCTCTCTTCCTCTCGATGCGGCGCTTGCCGCCCGCACGCAGGAAGCGGCCGGGCAGCTCGGGTGCGGCACCGACCTGCTCCTGCAGGCCGTGTGGTGGCTGCTCGTGGCCCGTCTGACCGGCCACAGGCCTTTCGTCGCCGGCTGGCAGAACGATTGCCGGCACGACTACGAAGTGATGCGGGGAGCGGTGGGCGTCTTCGAGAAGATCCTGCCCGTGGTCGTGGACATCGCGCCCGAGGAGCGCTTCTCCGACTGGATCGCACGCCTGGGCGAAATGCTCGAGGCGCACGCCGAGGCCCAGGAGTACTGGGCGATCGATGCGCCGCCGATTTCTGCGCACCTCGACGTGGGCTTCGGCTTCGACGAGATGCCGGTGCTCTCGCACGGTACCGTGGCCTGGCGCGTGGATACCGTGCCCGGGCCGCTGCCTTGTTTCGAACTGGCCATGCAGGTCGGCCGGGCCGGGCAGGCTTTCACGCTGTCGGTGCATGCGGATGCGTCGCGCTATTCGTCCCAGGCCGTGGAGCGGCTGCTGTGGCAGTACCAGACCTTGCTCGAGGATGCCGTGGCGCAGCCTCGCGCGCCGGTCGGCAGCCTCGCGCTGGTCGGTGAGCGCGAGCGCGAATTGCTGCTGCTGGCAGCGCGCGGTGCGACGGCCGATTTCGGAAGCCTCACGCTGGCCGGGCAGGTCGCCCGCTGGGCGCGGACGACGCCGGACGCGCCCGCGCTGGAGGCTGGCGACGTGCGGCTGAGCTATCGCGAATTCGATGCGCGAATCAACCGGATGGCGCACTGGCTGCAGGCCCGGGGCGCTGCGGCCGGAACGCTGGTGGCGCTCAACCTTCCGCGATCGGCCGATCTGCTGGTGGCGATGCTGGCGAGCTGGCGCATCGGGGCGGGCTACCTGCCGCTGGACCCCGAGTGGCCCGCCGCGCGCCGCCAGGCCGTGCTGGAAGACGCCGTGCCGTCGCTCGTGCTCCATGCGGCAGGCGTGCCTTCGGCCGGCGATGCGCCGTGGCGGCAGGCATCGCTGGACGACATGAACCTCGACGGTGTCGCCGACAGCGCGCCGGCATACCAACCCGCGATGCAGGGTCTGGCTTATGTGCTCTACACCTCGGGTTCGACGGGGACGCCCAAGGGCGTGGTGATCGGGCAGGGGCAGTTGCTCAACTACGTGGCTGCGGTGTCATCGGCCATGGACCTGGCTCGCTGCCGCCGCTGGGCGCTCACAAGCTCCGTCGTCGCGGACCTGGGCAACACGGCGCTCTTCGGTGCGTTCCACAACGGTGCCTGCCTCGTCGTGGCGGGAGCGGGCGACGTGAAGGATGCGCGCGCCTTCGCCGGCTTCATGCGCGAACGCCGGATCGACGCGCTCAAGATGGTGCCCTCCCACCTGGAGGCCCTGCTCGAGGACGAGGCGCCGAAGCTGCCCGGCACGCTGGTGCTGGGCGGCGAGGCCGCACCGCGCTCGCTCATCGAGCGCATCGCCAGGCTTGCACCGGATACCGCGATCTACAACCACTACGGCCCCACGGAAACGACGGTGGGCGTGATGGTGCACCGCGTATCGGCGGGCGAGGCCGCGTCCCCGGTGCTGCCGCTGTCGCGCGTGCTGGCGAACAACCGCGTCCATGTGCTGGACGAAGCCTTGCGCATGGTGCCGAGCGGCGCGCTGGGGGCGGTGTATGTCGGCGGTGCGCAGCTGTGCCGCGGCTACCTGAACCGGGAGGTGGAAGGCGCCTTCGTGGCCGATCCGTTCGAGCCGGGGCAAGAGCTCTACCGCACGGGCGACCTGGCCTGCGTGCTGCCCGAAGGCGGCATCCGCCTGGCGGGGCGGGCGGACGACCAGATCAAGATACGGGGCTTTCGTGTCGAGCCGGCCGAGGTGGAGGCGGTGTTGCTGTCGCAGCCCTGCGTGCGACAGGCCGTGGTGCTGGCGGTGCCGGGCGGCGGAGGCGACGCCGAACTCCGGGCCTTCGTCGTGGGTGACGGGGCGCTCGCGTCGGAGACCGGCCGCTCGGCTCTGGCAGGACGGCTGGGCACGCTGCTGCCCGCGCACATGGTGCCTGCGCGCTGTACCTTCGTCGCGGAGTTCGCGAGGCTGCCGAACGGAAAGATCGACCGGCAGTCGCTGCTGCTGTCCGCAGCACGCAGCGATGACCGCAAGCCGGTGGCGGCGGCACCGCGCGACGCGCTCGAATCGGTGCTGGCCGAGTGCATGGCAAGCCTGCTCCAGCGCGACGCCATCGGCGTGGAAGACGACTTCTTCGAACTGGGAGGGCACTCGCTGCTCGTGATCAAGCTGGTGGCGCGCATCCGCAAGCAGCTGCGGATCGACATCGCGCCGGGACTGGTGTTCGACCATCCCAGCGTCGCCACGCTCGCAGCGGCGCTTCGCACGATGGAGAACGAGGGATCGGTTTCGGCATACAGGATGGAACAGTGATGAACAGCAGCAATGCGGCGCGGCGGATTTCAGCGAAGAACGGATGGGCGGATGACGATGGCGACGACGAAATCCTCCGTTGCGTGTCGGACGGCGACGAGGTGCCGTTGTCCCCTGCGCAGGAGCAGCTGTGGTTCCTGCAGCGCCTGGAGCCGGGGCTGACGGCCTACAACCTGCCGCGGACGTTCCGCCTGCACGGCCCGCTGGACGCGGATGCGCTCGAGCGCGCGTTCCAGGCCGTGATCGATCGCCACGGCATCCTGCGCACCCGCTTCTTCGAGAAAGACGGCGTTCCCATGCAGCAGATGGTGCGGGACGTGAGGTTCATGCTGGAGCGGTTCGATCTGTCCCTGGAGTCCGGGGCCGCGCGGCAGGCGCGCGTCGATGCGCTGACGGGCGAGACGGCCCTGCATGTGTTCGACCTGGACGCCGCGCCTGCATTGGTGGCCAGGTTGATCCGGCTGTCGGGCCAGGAGCATGTGCTGACGGTCTGCCTGCACCACATCGTGTCGGACGCGTGGTCCAACCCCATCCTCGCTGCGGACCTCGCTTCGGCCTACCGCCTGGCATCGGCTACGGGTGCGGCCGTGCGGCTCCCGGCCTTGCCGGCCCAGTACGCCGACTACGCGCTGTGGCAGCGCGAGCGCCTGCAGGGCGAGGGCCTGGCGAAGCAACTGGACTACTGGAACGCCCACCTGGGTGCCGATGTGCCACCGCTGGAACTGCCGCTCGACGCGGCACGCCCTGCGCGGCAGACCTTCGACGGTGCGGTGCATCGCTTCGCGCTGGAGCCGGCGCTGGCGGTGGCGTTGCAGAAGTTCTGCCGCACGGAGAAATGCACGCCCTTCGTGGTCCTGCTCGCGGCGTGGCAGATGCTGCTGGGCCGGTACAGCGGCCAGAACGACTTTGCCGTCGGCGTGGCCAATGCCGGCCGCCATCGCGACGAGGTGCGCGATCTGGTGGGGTTCTTCATCACGACCCAGGTGTTCCGCGTGCGGCTCGAACCGCGCGCCACGTTGCGCGAAATCTGCCGGCGGGTGCGGCGCGATTCGCTATCCGCACTGGAGCATGCGGACCTTCCCCTCAATGCGCTGCTGGCCGGCCGGAACGAAAAGCGCGACGCGTCGCGCAACCCGTTGTTCCAGGCGATGTTCGGCGTGCAGATGAGCGACAGCGTTGCCGACCTCGCGTTCGGCGACGTGCGCGCGGAGCAGGTTGGGGGCGGCAACGCGAGCGCCAAGTTCGACCTGTCGCTGGATTTCTTCATCGAACCGACGCGTGCGTACGCGCAGATCGAATACAACACCGACCTTTTTGGGGAGGCCACCGTGGCGCGGCTGGCGGGCTGGTATGTGCGCCTGCTCGAGACGTTGACGGTCGATCCGGAGCAGGTCTTTTCGGACATCGATCTTTCGAGCGATGCGGAGCGTGCGCAACTCGCGGCCTGGGGTTCGAACACGCGGAGCTTTCCGGATGCGACGCCGATCCATCGGCTGATCGAGAAGCAGGTCCGTGCGCGCCCCGAGGCGCCGGCGCTGTGCTTCGGCGATCGGACCGTGAGCTATGGCGAACTCAACGCGCAGGCCAACCGCCTTGCACACCGGCTGATCGTCCTGGGCGTGAAGCCCGAGACGAAGGTGGGCATCGCGGTGGAACGCTCCATCGAGATGGTGGTGGGCATCCTGGCGATCCTGAAGGCCGGAGGCGCCTACGTGCCGCTGGACCCGGAGTACCCCGCGGACCGGCTGGCCTACATGGTTCAGGACAGCGGCATCGCGCTGCTGCTTACGCAGAGCCACCTGCAGGTGCCGGGCACCGACGCATTTGAAGTCCTGGCCCTGGACACGCTCGACCTGTTCGAAGAACCGTCGCACGATCCGCAGCTCGATCTGCACGGCGAGAACCTCGCCTACGTGATCTACACCTCGGGCTCCACCGGCCGTCCCAAGGGCGCGCAGCTGTGCCACTGCAACGTGACACGGCTGCTCGGCGCCACCGATGCCTGGTTCGGCTTCGGCCCCAAGGACGTGTGGACGATGTTCCACTCCTACGCCTTCGACTTCTCCGTGTGGGAGATATTCGGTGCGCTGTGCACCGGCGGCAAGCTGGTGGTCGTACCGTTCTGGGTCAGCCGCTCGCCGGAAGACGTTCTGCAGCTGCTGCGCAGTGAGCGCGTCACCGTGCTCAACCAGACGCCTTCGGCCTTCGGCCAGTTGATCAGCCTGCCGCAGGCCTACCAAGAGCCTCTGTCGCTGCGCGTGGTGATCTTCGGCGGCGAAGCACTCGACCCGCAGCGCCTGCGCCAATGGATCGAACACCATGACGATGACAGCCCGCAGTTGATCAACATGTACGGCATCACCGAGACCACGGTGCATGTGACCTACCGGAGGATCACGGCGGCGGACCTCGAGGGGCAGCGCAGCCCGGTCGGGCTTGCCATTCCGGACCTCGGATTGCGCGTGCTCGATGGGCAACTCAACCCGGTACCGGTGGGCGTGGCGGGCGAGCTGTATGTCTCGGGCGCTGGGCTCGCGCGTGGCTACCTGAACCGCGAAGGCCTGACGGCCGAGCGCTTCATTGCCACCGACAACGGCAACCGGCTGTACCGCACCGGTGACCTGGTGCGCTGGAGCAACGAGGGCCAATTGGAGTACCTGGGCCGCCTCGACCACCAGGTGAAGGTGCGGGGCTTCCGCATCGAGCTGGGGGAGATCGAGTCGCAGCTGCTGGCGCAGCCCGAGGTGAGGGAAGCGGTCGTCATTGCGAACGAGGGACCGACGGGCACGCGGCTCGTGGGCTACGTGTCGGGGCACGACATCGACACGACACAGCTTCGGCAGAAGCTCGGGCAGAAGCTGCCCGACTACATGGTGCCGAGCGTGCTGGTGGTGCTCGATGCACTGCCGCTGAACACGAACGGCAAGGTGGACCGCAAGGCGTTGCCGGCGCCGGAGTTCGGCCGTGCACCGACGTGCGACGAGCAGCCGAAGGAGGGCGCGCAGGGCGTGCTCGAAGCGGCACTAGCAGCGATCTGGGCCCAGGTGCTGGGTGTGCCGCGCGTGGGGCGCCACGACAACTTCTTCGAGCTGGGCGGCGACTCACTCGTCGCGCTCAGGCTGCTGGCCAGGATCAACAAGTCCCGTGTGCTGAGCGTGCAGATATCCCTGCAGGATCTGCTCGAGAAGCAGACGATCGCCCGGTTGGTCGCGCAGCTGGACATGGGCGCGCCGCCGCAGCCTGTCCAGTTGCTGAACGCGTATGCCGGGCCGGCGGATGCGATGCCGCTGTTCTGCGTGCCGCCCGCGCTGCGCCATCCGATCGACTACCGGCCGATGGCGCGCCACCTGGAAGACTCGCGTGCCGTCTACGGCCTGAGCTACGCGGACGACGTCGCCGGACTGGATTCCATCGAGCAGATGGCCCGGTACTACGTCGATGTCATCCGCAGGACGCGGCCACAGGGGCCCGTCGGCATCGTCGGCTGGTCATTGGGAGCAGTTGTCGCGGTGCATGTCGCCAGCCTGCTGGAACAGCAGGGCGTGGACGTCGCCTTCCTCGGCATGGTCGACAGCTTTCTGCTGGACGAGAGCTTCGATCCGCACGGCTGGTACCAGGACTTCCGGGATTTCGTCCTGGACACCGCGAGCGGCAGCACGGACCGCGAGGCCGTCGACGCGATGCTCGACAGCTTCGAGCCGATCCGCTCGGGCTCCGACGAGACCGTGCGCGACGCCGTCGAGGAAATCGTGGCGGCGGCCGGCATGGGCATGAAGCCGGGCGACATCTTCCGGGGGATCGTCGCCACCCGGCGCATGAACGCGATCACGCAAAAGATCACCGCATTCCCGCGCGTGAAAGTGGCGCCGCATTTCTGGTGGAAGAAGGGGCGGGCGGTTGCCCAGAAGAACGCGCTCCTGTCGCAGTTCGGCGGCAAGGCGCAGGTTTCGCTCGAGGTGAATGCCGACCATCAGGGCATCGTGCGCAACGCTGCGCTGCTGAGCCATCTGCATGCGGCCATGTGCGATGCGCAGCAGGCCAGGGAGAAGGCAGACGCGCGCCGATGATGGCGAGCGAAAGATGACTCTCCCCCGCATTCACGCGGGGGAGAGTCATCGGATCAGAACTTGTACCGGGCGGTCAGGGTCGCCGTGCGGAGAGTGCCCTGGTAGCACTGTCCGTGGTAGCAGATCGAGTTGTACTGCTTGTTCGCCAGGTTGGAGATGTTGAGCGCGAAGCGCCACGGGCCGCGCTCGTAGTGCGCGGCCGCATCGAGGAGCGTCACGCCGCGTTCGTACGTGGTGTTGTGCTCGTCGTTCTGGCGCTTGCCGATGTAGCGCACGCCACCGCCGAACCCCAGGCCGTTGCCCATGGTGTAGTCGAGCCACACCGAGGCGGTCTGCTTGGGCACGAGCGGCGGGATCTTGCCGATTTCGTCCGCATCGGCGCTGTTGAGCACCTTCATGTCCAGCCAGGTGTAGGCGGCGGAGATGTTCAGGCCCGGTGCGAGCTCGCCCTTGGCTTCCAGCTCGAGGCCGCGGGAGCGCTGCTTGCCGATCTGGCGCCCCTCGGCGGTCGTCGGGTCGTAGGTGACCACGTTGGTCTTGCGCAGGTCGAAGACTGCCGCGGTGTACGAGGTGCGCGAGCCCGCGGGCTGGAACTTGACGCCGACCTCGACCTGCTTGCCGCTGCTGGGCTTGAAGGGTTGGTTGTTCGCGTCGACGCCGCTGTTGGGCAGGAAGGACGTGGTGTAGCTCATGTAGGGAGCCCAGCCGTTGCCGAACAGGTAGCTGATGCCTGCCCGGCCACTGAACGCACTGTCCGATCGCCGGGTATGGCTCCTGGCCAGGTAGTTGTCGGTGAGCTGGCGCACTTCGTCGTGGCGACCCCCCAGCGTGACGACCCAGTTGTCGCCGAACTTGATCTGGTCCTGGGCGTAGAAGCCCGTCTGGCGCGTCGATTGGGCCACGTCGGTCAGCGGGATGGTGGGCATCGCCACGGCCTGGCCGTAGACGGGCGCCCAGATGTCCAGGGTCGGCGCCGCGCCGCGGAAGCGCCGCTGCTTGCCTTTCTGGTCGCTGTAGTCGACGCCCAGCAGCACCGTGTGCTGGACGGAGCCGTACTGCAGCTTGCCCTGCACGCTGGTGTCCAGCGTGGCCAGGTTCACGGGGTCGTTCCAGGTCCTGGCAACGCGGGAGAGCGTGTGTCCGTCATTGCCGAGCGAACCGGCCCAGACTGCTCGCCTGTCCAGGGCGATCTGGCTGTAGCGGAAGTTCTGGCGCAGCGTCCAGGTGTCGTTCAGGGCCGTTTCGAAACGGTAGCCGATGGCGCTCTGCGACTGCTTGAGCTGGCCGAAGCTGTAGTCGCCCACCTTCACCGGATAGAGAACGTAGTCCTGGGTGAGGTAGTACGGGTCTTCGGCCGTGTTGTTCTTGAGAAACTCCCCGAAGACGGTCAGCGAGGTCGTCGAATTGGGTTGCCAGCGCACGGACGGCGCAATGTAGCTGCGCGTGCGGTTCAGCTTGTGGCCGTCGGGATACTTGTCCTGGTCGTTGCTGTCGAGACCCACCCCGACCACGCGATAGCTCAGGTCGGTGTTGCCGATCCTGTCGCCGAGGTCGAATGCCAGCTGCTTGCGCTGGTAGCTGCCGTACTGCAGTTCGATCTCGCGGATCCGCTCGCCGGTCGGCTGCTTGCTCACGCGGTTGACGATGCCACCGGCGTCTCCCTGGCCGAACACCATCGACGAAGGACCGCGCAATACCTCCACGCGCTCCAGCGCGTAGGGCTCGGTCAGGTAGTAGGTGGGGCCGAACGCCGGCTGCGCGAGCCCGTCCCTGTAGACACCGTTGGAAGAGGTACTGAAGCCCCGCAGCAGGATGTATTCCCAGCCGCGGTTGTCGGGGCCGTAGGTGTTCGTCGTGACGCCCGGCGTGTAGCGGATGGCCTCCATGACGTCCTGTACGCCGCGCGCATCCATTTCCTCGCGGCCAATGACGGAGATCGACTGCGGCACCTCGATGAGCGGCGTGTCGGTCTTGGTGGCCGTGCTGCTGCGGCGGGCCACATAGCCGGACACCGGGCCGGTGGGCGATTCCTCGGCGTTGGCCACCACCTGCACCGCGGGCAGGGTGCCCTGCGAGCTGGAAGCGTCGGCAGCGCGGCGGATCGCGAGGCCGCCGCTGGCGGTGCGCGTGGCTTCCAGCGAAGTGCCCGCGAGCATCTGGCGCAGGGCCTGGTCGACCGTGAGCTTGCCTTCCACGGCGTGCGAGCTGGTGCCTGCGACCACTTCGCCGGCGGCGAATACCTGCACGCCGGTCTGGCGCGAGAACTCGTTGAGCGCCGCGCCGAGCGCCTGCGATGGCACCTTCACCTCGAACACCTGCGCCGCGGCCTGACCGGAAGCCTGCGCTGAAGCTACAGGGGCCCAGACGGTGAGAACGGAACCGAACGCCGCGGCAAGCGCGGCGTTCAGCAGATGTTGGCGAGGCAGGGGACGCATAGAAGAACAACTCCAGTTTTTTGAATTACGACGCATTCACATTCAGGTGCGGGGGCCGGCCCGATTTCCGGTCTCTGGCGCATCTATGAGTAAGACGTTCGAACTCATCAAACAGAGACACCACGTCCTAAGACTTTTTCGCCGTCGCGGTCCGGCGACCCCGGATTCAGGTCTGGACCGCCTCGGGTTCCGGCCTCAGGTGGAGCGGCGTGCCGGCCGGCGCGGCCAGCAGGGCGCTGCCGATTTCGCCGGTACGCACCGAGGTGACCGACAGCAGGGTGTCGCTCAGGCCGTGCGAGTCCTCGCAGGCGCCTTGCAGGTAGATGGCCGGATGGAAGCCGGGCGCGGCCTGCACGCGGTAGTGGCGGTCGACCGTGTAGTCGCCGAGGTAGCCCGCCAGCGGCGCGAGCAGCGCCTTGTGGTGCTCGCGCACATAGCCGGTGGCGAGCACCACGGCGTCGTAGCGCACCGTGTGCTCGCGCTGGGCGTTCTGGTCCCACAGCGCGAGGTACACGCCCTGGCCGTCGGCCGTGGCACTGCGGATGTCGTGCCGGCGCAGGAAGCGCAGGCGGTTGCCGCCGGTCACGCGCTGCTGGTAGAAGGCCTTGTAGATCTGCTGGATCAGCTCCAGATCGGCCACCGCGTAGTTGGTGTGCCAGAACTCGTCGAGCAGCGCGGCGCGCTCTTCCTCCGAGCGGCTGAAGGTGTAGTCGGTGAACTCGGCATTGAAGATCTCGTTCACGAAGGGGCTGTCGTCCGCCGGGCGGATCGAGCGGGCACGCGTGATGAGGTCGACCTGCGGCGCGCCGGGGCGGCCCTGCAGGTCCATGAAGATCTCGGCCGCGCTCTGTCCCGCGCCCACCACGGCGATGCGGCGCGCGTCCGGCAGCTGCGCGATGTCCTGCAGGTAGCTGCTCGAATGGAAGACGCGCGGGTCGCTGCGCAGCGCACGGAAGCCGTCGGGGATGTTCGCCGCGCCGCCGATGCCGACCACGAGGTTGCGCGCGAGCCGCTCGACCAGCTTGCCCGCGTGGTTGCGCGAGCGCACGCGCAGCAGTGCCACCTCGCGGCCCCTTTCCTCGGGCAGCACCTCGAACACTTCCTCGCCGTAGGCGCAGGCGTCCTCGAACTGCTCGGCGGCCCACGAGAGGTAGTCGTTGAACTCGTGCCGGCTGGGGAAGAAGCTCTTCAGGTTGACGAAGTCGGTCAGCCGGCCTTTCTCGTGCAGGTAGTTGATGAAGGTGAAGCGACTGGTCGGGTTGCGCAGCGTCGCCAGGTCCTTCATGAAGGAGATCTGCATGTGCGCCTGGTCCAGCAGCATGTGCGGATGCCAGGCGAAGCTCAGCTGCTTCTCGATGAAGAGCGTGTCGAACGGCCGGCCGGCGTGGCGCTTTTCCTCGAGTGCGATGGCCAGGGCGACGTTGGACGGGCCGAACCCGATCCCGACCAGATCATGGACGTGTGGCATTGAAATCAACTCCTGTGGTGGAGGGCGGTGTGGAAGAAGACAGGACGCTCGGCGGGCGCGCGATGTTCACGCGTCCACCGTCTCGGCCATCAGGGCCAGGCCCTGGTGGAGCGCGGGAAAGAGGCTGTGGTTGAAGTTGTTCCAGCGCAGCTCGAGGATGGTGTCCTCGGGGTCGATGTCGGTGCCCAGCACGTCGAAGATGACTTCGCCCGAGTCGATGCCGGTGTCCACGTAGTGGAAGGAGGCGCCGGTCTTGCGCACCGGCTCGACCGCGACGGTCTCGCGCGTTTGCCAGTCGATCACCCGCTGGCCGCGGGCGCCATACAGCGCGTCGAGCGTGGCCCAGGCGCCTCGGCGCTCGAAGGGCGACTCCAGCCGCGTGATGCCCGGGTGGATGTTCACGATCCTGCGGAAGAACGGGCTTTCCGGCCGGGCCAGCCGGTCGAGGATCACCAGCAGGCCGTCGAGCACGACGAGGTCGGCCTCCAGCGCGTGCAGCCGATCGAGCAGGCGCTGCTCGAACTCCTTCTTGCCGGCGGCGCGTTCGGCGGCCGCGTCCAATGGCAGCCGCCGGTAGGTCGAGGGCACGTTGTGGAACATGTCGTTGACGCGACGGCCCTGCACCTGCAGCTCGCCGGGGTGGATCCAGCGGCGGGCGGGATCGAAGCCGAAGCCGTACTCCCGCAGCGCCTGCCGGTCGCGCGGCGAGCCCTCGTCGTCGTCGAACAGCACGGCCTCCAGCGAGTAGGCATCGCCCAGCGGTGTGCGGTCGAGCGCCTCGGCCAGGTACTCCAGCGGGGACTTCATGTAGCGCTGCCCGCCCTTGTAGTCGATGTACTGGCCGGCCTGGTCGGCCGCCGCATTCCTCAGGGACATGATGTAGACGAGTCTTGCCTTGGACATGGTGATGCGCTCGGTAGTGGGTGGAAGAAGTGGGATGTGGTGATGTCAGCGGTGCGCAGGCGACAGCGGGCAGGCGCCGCAATGGCCTTCGCGGGGCAGCAGGTGGAAAAGGCAGCACTGGCGGTGCAGCTTCATCGTCCGGTCGCGGCCTTCGAGGCGCAGATGGACTTCGCGCTGCGGGCCGGGCAGGGGATTGGTCCATGCCGGCCAGGCGGGCTCGTGCAGCAGTCGTTGCCTGTCGCGGGCGATCGGCGGCGATCCGCCGGTCAGCGCAAGCGCTTGCTCGAGCACCGGCTCGAGGTTGCGTGCCGCGTTGCCCCACAGGATCTTGGGCGGAATGCCCGTCAGGCGGCACAGCGCCGAGAACAGCGGCTCCAGGTGCTGCCGCAGCAGCGCCGAGTAGCGCTCCTCGGTGGTCGCGCCGCGCTGCGGCCGGCCCAGTTCGCGGATGTGGAAGCTCAGCGGCCGGGCGTGCGGGTCGAGGTGCACCCACACCTGCTCCGCGGCCACGGGAAAGCCATGCTGCAGCACGCTGGCGGCGGCCGCGACCGGTGGCAGCAGCATGCCGAGATAGGCCATGCTCCAGGACGACGCCGCGGCGCGCAGGTCTTCGCCTTCGACCCCGAGGTGCGATGCGTGCAGGCGCAGCACGCGGCCCAGCAGCCCGTGCGAGCGCACCAGATCGGCGACGTGCAGCGCGCCCGCGGGCGGCTGCGGCGCGCACTGCAATGCCTCGCCGTGCGGCGCCAGGTCGCCCTGGAACAAGGGCTCCAGCAGGGCGATCATGGGTTCGTCGGGCAGGAGGGGGCACCGGCGGTGCGGCGATTTGCAGGGCGCATGAAGCTAGGACGGTTGGGCCCCGCAGGTGTTCATGCGCACCGTGTTCGAACCGCTGCGTGAACATTTGCGCGGACCGTCCGTCAAGTGGGGTACAGGCAGCCCGCTGCCGTCCGCAGCCCTGTCGGCGCGGCGGGCCGTCATTCCGTTTCGCGTCCGGCGGTAAGGCTTGTCCGCGCCGCCGGGCCCCAGTCGCCCGAGGGCGGAAAGAGTTCCTGCATGACAACAGCCCTCGGTCCCGACGGCGAGTTCGCACGCCTGCTCAAGCCGTTCCTGCCGTGGATGCTGCTGTCGGCGGTCACCGGCATCGGCGCGGGTGCGGCCACGGTCGCGCTGCTGGGCACCATCAACCAGGTGCTCAACCGGCAGGGCGGCCTTTCGGGCGGTCTGCTGCTGACCTTCATCGGGCTGTGCGCGGCGGCGCTGTTCGGGCGCATGGTGTCCGATGTCTCGACCAACTTCGTCGGCCAGCGGGTGGTCGCGCTGGTCCGCAAGAGCCTGGCGCAGAAGATTCTCTCGGCGCCCATCGATGCCCTGGAGCGCTACCGCACCCACCGGCTGATGCCGGTGCTGTCGCAGGACGTGGACATGGTCAGCGACGTGGCGTTCGCGCTCGCCGCGACGCTGATCGCCTGCGTCACGGCACTCGGCTGCCTGGCCTACCTGGCCTACCTGTCGCTGCCGCTGTTCGGCGTGCTGGTGGTGGCGCTGGCGATCGGTGCGATGGTGCAGGCCATGGCGCAGATCCGCGGCGTGAACGGCTTCTGGAAGGCGCGCGAGCACGAAGACCAGCTGCACAAGGCCTATCGCGCGATCAGCGAGGGCGCCAAGGAACTGCGCATGCACCGCGCGCGCCGCCAGCGCATGTTCGGCGGGCAGATCGAGCGCATCGTCGACAACATCCGCGCGGTCAACGGGCGTGCGATCAACACCTTCGTCATGGCCACCGCGTTCGGCTCGGGCCTGTTCTTCCTGCTGATCGCGCTGATTCTGGGCTGGGCCTCGTTCCGGCCGACCGAGCCCGCGGTGCTCAGCGGCTTCGTGCTGGTGCTGCTGTTCCTCAAGGGGCCGATGGACCAGATCGCGGGCGCGCTGCCTGCCGTGGGGCGCGCGCGGGTCGCGTTCCGGCGCATCGCCGACCTGTCGGCGCGCTTTGCCACGCCGGAGCCGCACCTGCACGTCGGCCGCGCCGGCAGCGAGCTGAAATTCGAACACGAGATCGCGCTGCGCGGCGTGCGCTACGCGTTCGATGCGCCCGAGGGCGGCGAGGCCTTCGCGCTGGGGCCGATCGACCTGCGGCTTCGCCGCGGCGAGATGGTGTTCGTGGTGGGCGACAACGGCTCCGGCAAGACCACGCTCGTCAAGCTGCTGCTGGGCCTGTACGCGCCGCACGAGGGCCACGTGGCGATCGACGGCGCCGCGGTGGACGCCGAGCGCCGCGACGACTACCGCCAGCTCTTCACCACCGTGTTCTCCGACTTCTACCTGTTCGAGGACCTGGCCGCCGGCGAGGGCGAAGCGCACGGCGAAGCCAGCATGCAGGTGCTGCCGCAGCGCGCGTTGCCCTACCTGGAGCGTCTGGAGATCGCCCACAAGGTGAGCCTGAAGGACGGCGCCTTCACCACCACCGACCTGTCGACCGGCCAGCGCAAGCGGCTCGCGCTGGTGCACGCCTACCTGGAAGGGCGGCCGGTGCTGGTGTTCGACGAATGGGCTGCCGACCAGGACCCGACCTTCCGCCACCTGTTCTATACCGAGCTGCTGCCCGAGCTGCGCGCGAAGGGGCACCTGCTGGTCGTGATCTCGCACGACGATCGCTACTTCCACCTGGCCGACCGCGTGATCACCATGCGCGCGGGCCGCATCGCGGACGACCGGCCTCGCGCCCACCTGGAGAGCCTTGCTGCATGAGCTCCCGTGGGCAAAGCGCGCGGCGGTGCCCGGGGCGCGGGCCGGTGGGCGTTGGCTTTTCGTCAGCGAGCCAGCAGCGCCACGCTCCCGTCGGGGCGGGGCGCGACCGTGAGCGGCAGGATCGTCGGCAGCGCGGCCATCAGCCCTTCGGAGTCGTTGACGCGGAAGCGGCCGGACAGCCGCATCGCGTCGATGCGCGGGCTGTCGCTGACGATGGGCCGCGTGCGGTAGCTGTTGACCGCGGCCAGTGCATCGCCCAGCGGCGTGTTCTCGAACACCAGCCAGCCATCGCGCCACGCGGACAGCGCGGCCGTGTCGGCCTGCTGCACGCGGCCGGCCTGGCCGTCGGCGATCTCGACGCGATCGCCCGCATACAGGTCGATCGCCGCGCCTTCGGCCCCGGCGAACCCGGGGCGCGGCGCCACACCCACGCGCACGTGGCCGTGCTCCACGCCCACGGTGATCGGCCCGCCGCGGTCGCGCACGGTGAACGCGGTGCCGACCACCTCGATGACGGCGGCGCGCGTTTGCACGTGCAGCGGGCGGTCCTTGTCGGGTGCGACCTCGAAGCGCACCTCGCCGCGAGCCATGTCGACGAGGCGGCGGTTGCGGTACAGGGTGACCTCGACGGAGCTCTGCGGCGCGAGGTCGAGTCGGCTGCCGTCCGCGAGCGTCACCTTCAGCATCTGCGCGGTGGCTGTCCGGTAGGTAGCGTGGGACACCGGCTGCTGCCAGTACCACTGCACGCCGCGCCCCGCGACGAGGCCGGTGCCCAGCAGGGCCGCCACCGAGAGCAGCATCTTGCGGCGTTGCTGGCGGTGCGGTGACTTCGCCGCGGCTCCCGCATGGGCCATCAACGTGCCGCCGGGCTCTTCGAAATGCGCGCGCAGGCCGTTCGCCATGCCGCCGAGTGCGTCCCAGCGCTGGCGCGCTTCCTGGACGGCCGCGGCATGCTCCGCCGATTTGCCGCGCCATTGATGGAGTGCCAGGCGGGCGCTGCTGGCGGCCTCGCCGGGCGCCATTTCGCCTTCCACGATCAGCGCCAGCGCGCGCTCGATCAGCCGTTCGCGCGGAGCGCTCGCCGCAACGATGCCGTTCACGAGAAGTCTTCGGCCAATGCGGCGTCGAAGCCGGGGCGGTTCATCAAGACCTGCGGCTCGATCAGCTCGGAGCGCAGCTCTGCGAACACGCGCGAGCAGTCGATGGTGGCGCGCAACAGGTGCTTGGCCACGGCCATTTCGGTGATGTTCAGCCGCTGCGCGATCTCGGCGCGCGTGTGGCCGTAGGCGCGAAAGAGAAGGAACACCTCGCGGCGGCGCGGCGGCAGCTGTTCCATGGTTTCGACCACCCGCGTCAGCACCCGCTGCTGGGCGACGACGTATTCGCTGGACTGCACTGTCCGGTGCATGCCGGCGTCTGCATGCGAACCGGCCCAGTCCTGCGCCACCTTGCGGCGCCGCGCGTCATCGACGCACAGGTTGCGCGCCACGCGAAAGAGCAGGGCGCGAGGCGATTCGATGCCACCGTTGTCCTTCATGTCGTCCGGCGCCGCATCGATACGGGCGGCTCCGCGCGACTTCGTGGCCTGTGCGTACACCCGCTCGAAACTCGACTGCGCGATGTCGGCCGCGTAGTGAGGATCCCTCAGGTCGCGAGTGAGCTGCCGGCGCAGGTCCGCATAGTGAGCTACAAGTTCCTGGACGAGGTCGCGCATCCGGCCGCCTTCTCGCAAGCATCGACATGGCCCCGGAACCGGCCGCTGGTCATGCCCGCAAGATCGCCGCCTCCTGCAAGGAACGACGAACTGGCGGTGCCGGTACTGCGCTTCGGTGATCCCGGGGGAGGGAGTTAATAAGAATTATTCTTATTGAGTGTATCACCGAGTTGCCGGCTCCGGCCTCCCGAACTAGACCCGGATCACCCGCCCCGGGTTCAGGATGTTCTTGGGATCGAGCCCGCGCTTGATCGCCCGCATCATCTCCAGCGCCACCGGCGACTTGTGCTTTTCCAGCTTGTCGACCTTGAGCGAGCCCACGCCATGCTCGGCCGAGAACGAGCCGCCGAACTTCTCGACCGCGTCGTACACCAGCGTGTTGATGCGCTCTTCCTCGTTCTTCAGGAAGGCCTTGGTGTCGATGTTCTCCGGCGCCTGCACGTTGTAGTGCAGGTTGCCGTCGCCCAGGTGGCCGAAGTTCACCAGCCGCACGCCGGCGATCTCGCGCGCCAGCAGCGCATCGGTCTCCGCCACGAACGCGGGGATGCGCGACACGGGAATGGAAATGTCGTGCTTGATGTTCAGGCCTTCCTCGGCCTGCGCGAGCGGAATGCTCTCGCGGATGTGCCAGAGCTGGTGCGCCTGCGTAAGGTTCTCGGCCACTACCGCGTCGGTCACGCAGCCGTCTTCGAAGGCGGTTTCGAGCAGCGCCTCGAAGCGCGCGCGTGCATGGTCCTCGGATTCGCTGTCGGAGTTTTCCAGCAGCACGCAGTACGGCACGGCATCGTCCTCGATGAACGGCACGCGCAGCTGCGGCATGTGCTTGTCGACCAGGCTCAGCGCAAACTTGCCCATCACCTCGAAGCCCGTGAGGCCCGAGCCCAGGTGCTTGTGCGCGAGGCCCAGCAAAGTGACCGCGTGGTCGAGCGAAGGCACCGCAGCCCAGGCCGTGAGCTGCGCGGCCGGCGGGGGGTAGAGCTTCATGGTGGCGGCCGTGATGATGCCGAGGGTGCCTTCGCTGCCGATGAAGAGGTCGCGCAGGTCGTAGCCGGTGTTGTCCTTGCGCAGGCCGCTCGTGCCTTCCCAGATCTCGCCCTGCGGCGTGACCACTTCGAGGCCCAGGCACAGCTCGCGCGTGTTGCCGTAGCGAACCACCTGCGTGCCGCCTGCGTTGGTCGCGAGGTTGCCGCCGATGGTGCAGCTGCCTTCGGCCGCAAGGCTCAGCGGGAACAGGTAGCCCTGCTTTTCGGCGGTTTCCTGCAGCGTCTGCAGGATGCAGCCGGCCTCGACGGTCATCGTGAGGTTGGCGCCATCGACGGTGCGGATGGCGTTCAGCCGCTGCAGGCTCAGCACCACCTGCGTGCCGCTTTCATCCGGAATGGCGCCGACGGCGAGGCCGGTGTTGCCGCCCTGCGGAATGACGGCCGTGCCGGCCGCGGCGCAGGCCTTCACCACGTCGGCCACCTGCTGTGCATTGGCCGGCCGTACCACGGCCAGCGACTTGCCGCGCGCGCGCTTGCGCCAGTCCTGCTCGTAGGCGGTGAGGTCGCCCTCGTTCAGCACGTGGGGTGCGCCGACGATGGCGCGCAGTTGCTCGATGAGGGACGTGGCAGTGGTCATTGGGCGGAGGTCTCCAGTGGAAGGGCAGCAGCAGCTTTGGCGTGGCGCAAGCGCAGCCGCACATGCCAGGCGCAGGCCGCGAAGAGCACGAGGCACAGCAGCACCTCGATCAGCGCGAGCACTTGCCCCACGCCGTTGATGTCGCTCCAGGCGCGCACCACGCCCTCGGTGAAATAGAGCCAGACCATCAGGCTGACCCAGCGGTAGGTGTACATGCGGTTCTTCCACAGGCCCGCGAGCGGAATGACGAGCGGCAGCACCTTCAGCGCCAGCAGCGAGCCGCCCGGACGCAGCGGCGCCAGCCACAGCTCCCATGCGAGGCCCAGCACGATGAGGCCGACAAGGCTGCCCACGGCGGCCCAGCGGGTGGCGCGAACGGAGGAGGGCGGGAGCGGCGAGTTGGTTTGCATGAGCGGAACACCGCGGAACCGGCTTCGCCGGGCCGCCGGTGTTGCCCCCGGCGAGGGGATTGGCGCAGCGACACGAAGTGCGCGGAGACTGGGGGAGAGTTTGGTTCTTATGATAGCCGCCATGAATCGCAGGCAACTTTGGAGGGATCTTTCGCGCTTTCCGTGGGGCAACACCGCAGCGGTGCTGGGCGAGCGCTTCCGCGAAGACCGGCTCGGCCTCACGGCCAGCAGCCTCACTTTCACCACCACCATCGCGATGGTGCCGTTCTTCACGGTGGCGCTGGCGCTGTTCACCGTGTTCCCGATGTTCGCGAAGATGCAGGGCCGGCTGCAGCGCTGGCTCATCGAGAGCCTGATTCCCGACAACATCGCGCGGCAGGTGCTGGGCTACCTGAACCAGTTCTCGAGCAAGGCCGGCGGCCTGGGCATCGCGGGCCTGGTCGTGCTGCTGATCACCGCCATCGCGCTGATCCTCACGATCGACAAGACGCTCAACAACATCTGGCGCGTGCGCTCGCCGCGGCCGTTCGCGCAGCGGGTGCTCATCTACTGGGCGGCCATCACGCTGGGGCCGATCATCCTCGCGGTGAGCCTGTCGACCACCTCGTACGTCGTCTCGGCCACCAGCGGCGTGGTGGGGCGCGGCATGGTCAAGCTGTTCTTCGACACCTTCGAATTCATGCTGCTGGCGGTCGGCATGGCCTCGCTGTACCACTACGTGCCCAACACCAACGTGCGCTGGTCGCATGCATGGGCCGGCGGCATCTTCGTGGCGGCCGCCATCGAGATCGCCAAGCGCGTGCTGGGCTACTACCTGAGCCTCGTGCCCACTTATTCGGTGCTGTACGGGGCCTTCGCCACGGTGCCGATCCTGCTCGTGTGGATCTATGTGGCCTGGGTGATCGTGCTGCTCGGCGCCGTCATTGCGGCCTACCTACCGAGCCTGCTGACCGGCGTGGCGCGGCGCGGCGGCGCCGCGGGCTGGCCGCTGCAGCTGGCCATGGAAACGTTGCAGCACTTGGCCCGCGCGCAGGCCATGCCGGCCAAGGGCATGGGCGCGAGCGAACTGGTCACGCGCATGCGGGTCGACGCGCTGCAGCTCGCGCCGGTGCTTGAAACACTGGTGGCGCTCGACTGGATCGCGCCGCTCGCCGAAGAGCCCGCCAACGAAGACCCGCGCTACGTGCTGCTCGCGGACCCCTCGACGCCGGTCGAGCCGCTGCTGAAGGAGCTGCTGATGCCGCAGGCCGAGCCGCTGGAAGACCTCTGGCAGAAGGGGCCGCTGCGCTCGCTGAGGCTGGGCGACGTGCTCCTGATCTAAATCTTCACGCGCCCCAGCCAGATGTCCCGGTACATGGCCCAGTCGCCCATGAAGGAATAGAGCGGCCGCTTGAACGAGGCCGGCTTGTTCTTCTCGAACCCGAAGTGCCCGACCCAGGCGAAGCCGTAGCCCGCCACCAGCCCGGCCAGCAGCCACAGCGGGTTGAGCGTGACCACCAGCGCCACCAGGCACAGCAGCGACAAGGTCGAGCCGGCGAAGTGCAGCCGCCGGCAGGTGAGGTTGGCGTGCTCGCTCAGGTAGAACGGGTAGAACTCCGCAAAGCTCTTGAATTGGCGCGGATCGACGGCAGATCCGGTGGCAGCCGAGGTGTTCATCATGCGACTCTCCTGTGCCCCCGAACCCCGGCGAGTCCCGTGGACGAGGGCTTTGTCCATAATAGCCACGACCTCCCGGCCGTACCACCCCGGCCTTCCGATCACACCACCGACGCATCAGCCTTGAGCGCCCTTCCAAGCAACCCCGAATCCGCCGAGCCGGCCAGCGATGCGCCGTGGGTCGTGTGCCTGTGCGCCGAATGGTGCGGCACCTGCCGCGACTACCGGCCGCTGCTCGAACAGGTGGCGCGCGCGCATCCGCAGTTCCGCTTTGCGTGGGTCGACATCGAGGACCACGCCGACATCGCCGATGCCTTCGACGTCGAGACCTTCCCGACCCTGCTGGTCGCGGGTGCCGACGGCACACGTTTTCTCGGCCCGCTGCTGCCGCATGCCGAGACGCTGTCGCGCATGCTCTCCGCGCTGCAGCCGCCGAAGCCCTCGAGCCTCGACGTCGACCTGCTGCTGGCGGTGCTGAACAAGAAGCCGGCTGTCTTCGCGGTCTGACCGGAGCCTCCCATGAAGATCCTGATTTTTGGCGCCACCGGCATGGTGGGGCAGGGCGTGCTGCGCGAGTGCCTGCTCGCGCCCGATGTCGAGAGCGTCGTCGCCATCGGTCGCAACCCCACGGGGCAGCAGCACACGAAGTTGCGCGACCTGGTCCACAAGGATATGTACGACTACGCCGCCATCGAGTCGCAGCTTCAGGGCTTCGACGCCTGCTTCTTCTGCCTCGGCGTGTCGTCGGTCGGCATGAAGGAGCCCGAGTACAAGCGCATCACCTACGACCTGACGCTGGCCGCCGCCACCGTGCTCGCGCGGCTCAACCCGGGCATGACCTTCACCTACGTGACGGGCGCCGGCACCGACAGCAGCGAGCGCGGCAGCAGCATGTGGGCACGCGTGAAGGGCGCGACCGAGAACGCCCTGCTGCGCCTGCCGTTCAAGGCGGCCTACATGTTTCGCCCCGGCATGATCCAGCCGATGCATGGCGTGCGCTCGAAGACGCCGCTGTACGACGCCGCCATCTTCGTGCTCAAGCCCGTGCTCGGGCTGGCCTATCGCCTGTGGCCGAACCGGGTGACGACCACCGAGAAGGTCGGCCGCGCGATGCTGGCGGTGGCGCGCAACGGCGCACCGAAGGTGCTGCTCGACCCGGCGGACATCAACGCGCTCGGTTGAGCTTCTTCTTCAGGCGGCGGCCCGCGCGCGGCCGAGCTTGCGCCGGCCCGCGCTGGTGATCGCGCCTACCAGGTGCTCGACGAAGTCCTGCGCCAGCGGCGGCAGCGTGCGGCCTTCGAGCGCCAGCACCTGCAATTGCCGCTGCTGCAGCGGCGCTTCCGCGAAGGGCCTAGCTACCACGGTGCCCGCGTCGATCAGGTGCATCACCGTGAGATGGCCCGAAAGCATCACGTCGGGCGTGCGCAGCAGCGGCAGCAGCACCGACGAGAAATTGCTCACGAAGATCGCGTGGTACTGCAGCCCCTGCAGGCTGCAGGCCTGGTCGAACAGCTGGCGCGCGGTAACGCCCTTGTCGCCCACGGCCAGCGGGTAGCGCACCGCATCGGCCACCGACACCACGCGCTGCCGCGCCAGCGGATGGTCGGGCCGCAGCACGGCATACACGGGCGCGGTGGCCGAGTGCTCGACCTTCAGGCCCGGCTCCGGCGCCACCACGTACTTGAGGGCGATGTCGGTCTCGCCGCGCGCCAGCAGCGCGCTCACGCCGTCGGGCGAGCCCACGTGCAGTTCGAGCTGGCAGCCCGGGTGCGCGGTTTCGAAGCTGCGCATCACCAGCGGCATGAAGTGTCCCGCGAAGCCTTCCGTGCAGGCCATGCGGATGCGCCGCGCGCCTTGCCCGCCCAGGTCGCGCACCTGTTCGACGACCTGCTCGATGTCGAGCTGCGCATTGCGCAGGTGCGCCGCCAGCCGCTCGCCGGCGGCGGTCAGTGCCATGCCGCGCGCGTGCCGCTCGAACAGCGGCGTGCCCAGGCTGTCTTCGAGCTTGGCGATCTGCCGGCTCACCGCCGACGACGCGACGAACAGTCGCGCCGCGGCCTGGTTGACCGAGCGGCGGCGCGCCACTTCGAGAAAGTGGCGCATCGGAATGCTGAGGAGGGGGAGCGTCGTCATGGCGGCCGGGGGTGTTGCCTTCAAGGCAATGGTAGCTTGCCAAAACGATGCTGGAAGCATCGGCCCGCAGGCCTTGTACTTGCTGCACCCGATGGACAGACAAGGAAACCCTTCATGCAACGCACAGACAGCCTGGCCGCTGCCGCCGCCTACTTCGACGCAGGCAGCTTCTTCGCCGACCTCCAGCGCCGCGTCGCCTTCCGCACCGAAAGCGACACCGGCGCCGCTACGCCCGCCCTGGAGGCCTACCTGCGCGAGGAGCTGGTGCCGCCGCTCGCGGCGCTGGGCTTCGCCTGCGAGGTGATCGCCAATCCGGTACCCGGCGGCGGGCCCTTCCTCATCGCGCGCCGCATCGAGGACCCGGCCCTGCTCACGGTGATGACCTACGGCCACGGCGACGTGGTCAGCGGGCAGGACGCGCACTGGGAAGAAGGCCTGGCGCCATGGGCGCTCACGGTGCGCGGCGAGCGCTGGTACGGCCGCGGCACGGCCGACAACAAGGGCCAGCACAGCATCAACCTCGGCGGCCTTGCAGCTGCGATCGAGGCGCGCGGCGGGCGCCTGGGCTACAACGTGACGTGGCTGGTCGAGATGGGCGAAGAGGCCGCCTCGCCCGGCCTGCATGCGGTGTGTGCGCAGGAGCGCGACAAGCTGCGCGCCGACCTGTTCATCGCCAGCGACGGCCCGCGCGTGAGCGCGCAGCGGCCCACGCTGTTCCTCGGCTCGCGTGGCGCGGTCAACTTCAGCCTGCGGCTGCGCGCCCGGCCTCGCGGCTACCACTCGGGCAACTGGGGCGGCGTGCTGGTCAACCCGGGCACGGTGCTCAGCCACGCTGTGGCCTCGCTGGTGGATGCGCGCGGCCGCATCCTGGTCGAGGCGCTGCGCCCGCCGCCCGTGACGCAGGCGGTGCGCGATGCGCTGGCCAGCATCGCCATCGGCGGCGGCGCGGACGACCCCGAGGTCGACGAGGGCTGGGGCGAGCCCGGCCTGAGCCCGGCCGAGCGGCTGGTGGCCTGGAACACCATTGAGGTGCTGGCACTCGGTGCGGGCTCCGCGACGCGGCCGGTCAACGCCATTCCCTCGGAGGCCGTGGCGCATTGCCAGCTGCGCTTCGTGGTCGGTACGCCGTGGCAGGACCTGCAGCAGATCGTGCGCGCGCACCTCGATGCACACGGCTTCCGCCAGGTCGAAGTGCAGATCACGCTGACCGGTGCGGCCACGCGGCTCGATGTCGAGAACCCGTGGGTGGGCTGGGCGCGCCAGTCCATCGAAAGGAGCAGCGGCCAGCGCCTCGACCTGCTGCCCAACCTCGCCGGCTCCCTGCCCAACGACGTCTTCGCCGACCTGCTGGGGCTGCCCACGCTGTGGGTGCCGCACTCGTACCCGGCCTGCGCGCAGCACGCGCCCAACGAGCACCTGCTCGCGCCGCTGGCGCGCGAGGGCCTGCAGATCATGGCCGGCCTGTACTGGGACCTGGGCGAGCCGGGCCTCGCGCCGTGGGCCGCCGGCCGGCTTTCGCAATCCGCTTCCACTCTCTCCTGACACGCACCATGGACATCGCCATCTCCCGTCGCCGCTTCGGCCTGCTGCTTTCCGCTTCCGCCGTCGCGGGCCTCCACACGCCCGCCTTCGCGCAGGGCACCTGGCCCGAACGGCCCATCAGGCTGGTGGTGCCCTTTCCACCGGGCGGCGGCACCGACCTGGTCGCGCGGGCGATGGGGCAGACGCTGTCGGAACAGCTCGGCCAGCCCATCGTGATCGACAACAAACCCGGCGCCTCCACCATCATCGGCACCGACGCGGTCGCCAAGGCCGCGCCAGACGGCTACACGCTGCTGCTGTCGGGCTCCACCAGCTTCAGCGTGAACCCGGCCCTGCGCGCCAAGCTGCCCTACGATACGGTGCGCGATCTCGCGCCCATCGCCATCGTGGCGCGCACGCCGCTGGTGCTGGTGGTGGGCAAGGGCCAGCCCTGGCAATCGCTGCCGGAGCTGGTCGCGGCGGCCAAGGCCAAGCCCAGGAGCATTCGCTACGCCACCTTCGGCTCGGGCTCGGGGCCGCATCTGTCGGGCGAACTGTTCGCGCTGGCTGCGGGCATCCAGCTGCAGGACATTCCGTACAAGGGCAGCAGCCAGAGCGCGCTGGCGGTGATCGGTGGCGAGGTCGAGATCGCCATCGACACCGTGGCCGCCGTGGCGCCGCACGTGCGTTCGGGCAAGCTGCGCGCGCTGGGCATCGTGGGCGCGACACGCTCCAGCACGCTGCCCGAGGTGCGTACGCTGGCCGAGCTGGGCCTGCCCGACGCCACCTTCGACGCCTGGTACGGCTTTGCCGCGCCGGCACGCACTCCGGTGCCGGTGATCGACAAGCTCGCCCGCGCCGTCACCGCGGCCATGGGCAACGCGGCGCTGCAGGCGCAGTTGCGTGCACAAGGCATGGAGCCGGTGGCCATCGGCGCGGCGGCGTTCCGCGCGCAGATGGAGGGCGAGATTTCACGCTACCGCGCGCTGGCGCACCGCGCGGGCATCGCGGCGGAATAGGCCGGCGCTACGACGCCGCGAAGTCGCGCAGCGCGAACAGCACCGCGTCGGGCGCCTCGCTCATCAGCGAGTGGCCGGCGTGCACCGTCACCACCTTGGCGTTGCGGGCCTTGCCGACCAGCGCCTTGGTGGCGCGCGGCGGCGTCATCTGGTCGGCATCGCCGAGCAGGAACAGCACCGGGCACTGCACTTTCTCCATCGCGGCCTCGCCGTTGGCGTAGTCGTTGCAGGCCTTGAAGCCGACGTGGAACACGTTCGCCTCGCGGTTGCTCGCGAGCACGCGCCGCATCAGCGCGCGCGAGCTGCCGTAGAGCCAGGTGCCGGGGCCGAGCGAGGAGGGCGGGGGGGCGAGCAGCGAATGCGAGAAGGTGTTGACCATCGCGATGGCGCGCTGCGGGTCGTTCAGCGCGCCGTCGAGTAGCGCAGGCGACACCGCCATCGGGTAGGCGGTGCCGACCATCGCGAGGTGCGTGATTCGCTCGGGCGCACGCGAAGCCGTTTCGAGCGCGATCAGCGAGCCGAAGCTGTGGCCAACGAGCGCGGCCTTTTGCACGCCGGCCGCGTCGAGCAGGGCAATAACGAACTGCGCAGCGTCCTCGACGCTCGCGGGCGGCGGGCCGTCGCTCTTGCAATGGCCGGGCAGGTCGACCGCGAGCACGTTCCAGCCGTGGTTGGCGAACCAGCGGCTCTGCAGGATCCACACGCTGTGATCGTTGAGTACGCCGTGGATGAAGACGACGGTGGGCTTGGCTGCATCGAAGGGCTTGCCGCCGGTGTAGCAGTAGCTTGTGTGGCTGTTGACGGTGTAGTTCATTTCAGTTTTCCGCCGGGTGTTCGGTTCTGGGAGCGCCTGGGTTCGGGGTGCGTGTACAGGCCACCGGGTACTCCCCTCCGCGAATGTCCCCCGCCCTTCGGGCTCCTCCTTTATTTCGCTGCGGGGAGCACCCGATGCCCTGTGCACGATGGGCGCAGCTCTTGTGCTGGCCGATCAACCGCCGCGTCCATTGATCACGCCGATGGGGTGCCTTGCGCAGCGAAATAAAGGGGGAGGCCGCAGGCCGGAGGACATTCGCGGAGCAAGGTACTCCGTCGGCGTGATCGCCCCCCGAACCGCGCCGAATCGAAACACAGCGTCCCATCTCAAGTCCCCGCCTTTTCCGCAGCTTTAAGTGCACGCTTCAGGTCGTCGATCAGGTCAGCCGGATCTTCGAGCCCGATCGACAGCCGGATCGTCCCCTGCGAGATGCCCGCGCCCGCCAGCGCCTCGTCGGTCATGCGGAAGTGCGTGGTGCTCGCCGGGTGGATCACCAGGCTGCGGCAGTCGCCCACGTTGGCGAGGTGGCTGAACAGCTTCAGCGCCTCGATGAAGGCCTTGCCCTGCGCGCGGCTGCCCTTGATGTCGAAGCTGAACACCGCGCCTGCGCCCTTCGCGCCGTGGCGCAGCAGCTTTTGCGCAAGCGCATGGCTCGGGTGCGATTCGATCAGCGGATGCCCCACACGCGACACGAAAGGATGGCTCGAAAGAAATTCGACCACCTTCTGCGTGTTGTCGATGTGGCGCTCCATGCGCAGCGGCAGCGTCTCGATGCCCTGCAGGATCAGCCACGCCGTGTGCGGGCTCATCGAGGCGCCGAAGTCGCGCAGGCCTTCTCGGCGGGCGCGCAGCAGGAAGGCGCCGACGGTGCTTTCCTCGCTGAACACCATGTTGTGAAAGCCGTCGTAGGCCTGCGTCAGCTCGGCGAATTTGCCCGCGCTGCCATCGGCAGCGCTTCGTGATGCCTTCTCCCAGTCGAAGCTGCCGCCGTCCACCACCACGCCGCCGATGACGGTGCCGTGGCCCGACAGGAACTTGGTGGCCGAGTGGTAGACCAGGTCGGCGCCCCAGTCGAAGGGCTTGATGAGATAGGGCGAGGTGAGCGTGGAGTCGACCAGCAGCGGCACGCCGGCTTCGTGGGCGATGTCGCTCACGGCCGGGATGTCGAGCACGTCCAGGCCCGGGTTGCCCACGGTCTCGCCGAAGAACAGCTTGGTTTCGGGCCGCACCGCGGCGCGCCAGGCGTCGAGGTCGCCGGGCTTCACGAAGGTGGTGGTTATGCCGAAGCGGCGCATCGTGTAGTGCAGCAGGTTCTGCGAGCCGCCGTACAGCGCCGTGCTGGCCACGATGTGCGAGCCGGCGCCCATCAGCGTGGCCACCGACAGGTGCAGCGCCGCCTGCCCGCTGGCGGTGGCGATGGCGCCGATGCCGCCCTCGAGCGCCGACACGCGCTGCTCCAGGACCGCGTTGGTCGGGTTGCTGATGCGCGAGTACACATGGCCCGCGCGCTCCAGGTTGAACAGGGCGGCCGCGTGGTCGCTCGACTCGAAGACGAAGGAGGTGGTCAGGTGGATCGGCACCGCCCGCGCGCCGGTCGTGGGGTCGGGCGCGGCGCCGGCGTGCAGCGCGAGGGTGTCGAAACCGGGGTCGGAATAACCGGGCATGAGGGCCTTTCTGTGGCTGAGCGTTGTCTCCTGGCAATGCCCCGTTACGTCTGCAATTCATGCGTCTGCGACATGGGCGCTCAGGTCGGCGTCGATTGTGGGCTATATTCAAATCGGCACGCCGCCGAGATAGAAGTCCGAGAGGAGCAAACGATGAAAGTCAGCGACATCCTTCGCGTCAAGGGCAATACGCTCTTCACCATCACGCCAGACGACCTGCTGGCAGAAGCCGCCAACACCATGGCGGAAAAGGACATCGGTTCGCTGGTGGTCATGGAGCACGGCGACCTGGTCGGCATGCTCACCTTTCGCGAAGTGATCGTTGCCGTCGTCAACAACGGCGGCCAGATCGGCACCACGCTCGTGCGCAAGGCCATGGACGACGCTCCGGTTACCTGCACCCTGGAAACCGACCTCGACGAAATCCGCCGCATCATGCTGGAGCGCCACGCGCGCTACATGCCCGTGATGGACAAGCGCATGCTGATGGGCGTGATCAGCTTCTACGACGTGGCCAAGGCCGTGGTGGACAGCCAGAACTTCGAGAACAAGATGCTCAAGGCCTACATCCGCGACTGGCCCGCGGAAGACGAGAGCAAGACCGGTTGATTCGGATGTGGTGCCAGGTGCAACGCCCGGTGCCATGCGAGAACACCGAGGAACCGGCTTCGCCGGGCCTCAGGTGTTGCCCCCGGCGGGGGGTAGGCGAAGCGGACACGAAGTGCCGCGCAGCCTGGGGGCGAGCCCTGCCTATTCCTTGATGTTGGCGGTCTGCACGATCTTCTGGTTGCGGGCGTACTCGGCCTGCACGAACTTCTCGAATGACTCGGCCGTGCCGCTGCCCGGCAGCGCGCCTTGCTCCACGAGCTTGCTGCGCACGCCTTCTTCCTGCAGCACCGCGTTGAGCTCGCGGTTGATCTGCGCGACCACCGCAGGCGGTGTCTTCGCGGGCGCGAAGATGCCGGTCCAGCTCACCATGTCGAAGCCCTTGAGGCCGGGCATCTCGTCGAAGGTGGGCACGTTGGGCAGCGCGGCCAGCCGCTTGCTGCCGGTGATGCCGAGCGCCTTCAGGCGCTTGCCGTTCACGTGCGGGATGGCGCTGGTGCTGACCAGCATCGCCAGGTCGACCTGGTCGCCGATCACGTCGGTGGCGATCTGCGCGCCGCCGCGGTAGGGCACGTGCGTGACGAAGATGCCGCTGCGTTCCTTCAGCAGCTCCATGGCGAGCTGCAGCACGGTGCCCACGCCCGAGGTCGCGTAGTTGTACTTGCCGGGCTTGGCCTTCGCGAGCTTCACGAAGTCGCCGAAGGTCTGGGCCTCCAGGCCGGGCCGCGCCACCAGCACCATCGGCGCGGTGTTGAGCAGGCCCACCGGCGCCAGGTCTTTCAGCGGATCGAAGCGGAAGGCCGAGGGGTTCACCAGCTTGCCGATGGCGATGGCGCTGTCGGGCCCCGCCACCAGCGTGTAGCAGTCGGGCGCCGCGTTCACGGCCTTGGCCACGCCGATGGCGCCACCCGCGCCGGCCACGTTCTCGACCACCACCGACTGCTTGAGCCGCTCGCCGAGGCGCTGGGCCACGAGGCGCGCGTTCACGTCCACGCTGCCGCCGGCCGTGAAGGGCACGATCAGCGTGATGGGCTTGGCCGAGGGCCACGCCTGCGCGAGGGCCACAGTGGGCAGGGCGGTGCAGAGCGCGACGGCGAGAAGCAGGCGGCGGGGCGTATTCATGGCGTGGGTCATCCGTGGGTGGAGGGAGTGGGTTCTGTGTCGAGGCGGGCGCGCAGCGAATCGAATTCATCGCTCCACTGCGCTCGCCATGCGCGGCGCTGCGTGTCGTCGATCCACGCGCCGTCGAGGCCGTTGTGCATGAAGCCGCGCAGGTCGTCCAGGCCGAAGCCGAAGTCGCGCACCATCATCAGCCAGGCTTGCGTGGGCGTGACCTTGTGCAGCGTCGGGTCGTCGGTGTTGGGGTGGATGCGCAGGCCCAGGCCGGGCATGCGGCGGATCGGATGGTCCAGCGCCCAGCGCTCGGGCGCCAGCGTGCGCAGGTAGTACGAGTTGGTGGGCACTACGGTGAAGATCACGCCGCGCTCGGCGCACCGGCGTGCGTAGTCGGGCTGGTCGACCACCGTGTAGCCGTGGTCGATGCGGTCGACCTTCAGATCGTCGAGCGCGGTGCGCACGTTGGTCCAGGGCATGCCGAACTCGCCTGCGTGGGCGGTGGTCTTGAGGCCGGCCTTCTTCGCGTCGGCATAAGCCTGGGCGAAGAGCTCCGGCGGGCGGTCGACCTCGCGGTAGTCGATGCCGATGCCGATCACCTCCTCGCAGCGGTGCGCCTTGACCCATTCGACCATCTCCACGGCGGCCTCGGGGCTGGCTTCGCGGTCGATGGCTGCGATGAGGCGGCCGACGATGCCGAACTCCTGCTGCGCATCGTGGATGGCGCGCACGATGGCGCCTTGTGCGAGCGAATAGGCAATGCCCGAGGCGTGCACCGTGCCGGTCGGGTTCCAGAAGAACTCGGCGTAGCGCACGTTGTGGGCGGCCGCGTCCTGCAGGTATTCGAGCGTGAGCTGGTAGAGGTCGCCGGCGCTGCGCACCAGCTGGGCGTCGAGCGCGCGCAGCACGCGCAGCACGCCGACCGGTTTTTCGCCGCGCGTGTAGAAGCCCTCGATCTCGTCGGCCGCCAGCGGCGAGCCCGCGCGCTGGTTGAGCTGCTTGAATGTTTCGTGGCGCACCGTGCCGAACAGGTGGCAATGCAGCTCGGCCTTGGGGATGGCGCGGAGCATCGATTCCAGCGTGAGCGGGGCAGGGGTGGGGCTGGTCATGCGGACCAGTCTAGTAACGGCAGCCTCATAAGGAAAATTTTGAATTTCTATAATTTGATTCGCTGAATCAATAACCGGAAGTGCCCATGGCCGCCTTGCCCCTGCGTGCGCTCACGCTGCGCCAGCTGCAGTTCTTCTCGGTGCTGGTGGAAGAAGGCCAGTTCGGCCGCGCGGCCCGCAGGCTGGCCATCACGCAGCCGGCTTTGAGCAACGCCATCAAGCAGATGGAAAAGCTGCTCGGCGCCGAACTGCTGACGCGTTCCACCCACCGGCTCGAACTCACGCCCGTGGGCGCCGAAGTGCTGGCGCGCACCGACTTTCTCGTCAACACCTTCGAAGTGGCACTGCGCGACATCGAGAGCACGGTGCAGCGCGGCCGCGCCTTCGTGCGCATCGGCGTGATTCCCTCGGCCAGCGCGCGCGTGGCGGCGGCGGCCAGCGAATTCCTCAAGAGTGGCGGCGAGCGCGAGGTGGAACTGGCCTGGCGCGACGCGCCCTCGAACACGCTGCTGGCCGAACTGCGCAGCGGCCAGATCGACATGGCGGTGGCCGCGATCACCGAGCCGCCGGGCGGCTTGACCTGCATCGACCTGTTCCGCGACCCGCTGGTGCTGGTGGTGCGGCGCGACCACGCACTGGCCGCGGCCGGCGGCGCGAACTGGGAGGCCATCGGCAGCGAGCGGCTGGTGCTGTTCGAAAGCGGCAGCATGCCAGCGCTGGGCAACCCGGCGCGCGCGCAGTTCGCGCAGGGTGCGGAGCCGTATCGGGTGAGCTATTCCGAGACGCTCTATGCGCTGGTGCGCAGCGGACAGGCGCTGGGGCTGATGCCGCGCCTGTACACCTCGTCGCTGCGCGACCCCGAACTGGCCGTGGTGCCGCTGCTGAAGCCGCGCATCGAGCGCCGCGTGGTGCTGGCCTACCTGCCGGGGCCGATGCGCAACGTGGTGGCGCAGGAACTCATTGCCTTCCTGCGCGAGCGCCTGCCGCAGGCCGGCGAAGCGACGGTGCGGCGCGTGAGCGGCAAGGGCACGCGGGCGCGGCGTCAACCGTAGTCAATTCAGCCCAGCTCGGCCGCGGCGTGGATCGTCTCGCGCACGCGCGGGTAGATCTGCGCGTTCCACTTGCTGCCGCTGAACACGCCGTAGTGCCCGACGCCGGCCTGCAGGTGGTGCGCCTTGAGGTAGGGCCGTATGCCCGTGCACAGGTCTTGCGCCGCCACCGTCTGGCCCACGGCGCAGATGTCGTCGCGCTCGCCTTCCACCGTGAGCAGCGCGGTGCGGCGGATGGCCGCCGGGTTCACGGTGCGCTCGCCCACGGTGAGCTTGCCCAGCGGCAGGTCGTAGGTCTGGAACACGCGCTCCACCGTCTCCAGGTAGAACTCGGCGGGCAGGTCGTTCACCGCCAGGTACTCGTCGTAGAAGGTGCCGATGGTGCGGGCCTTCTCGACGTCGCCCTCGACCAGGTGGCTGTACATGTCCTGGAACTGCTTCTTGTGCCGCTCGGGGTTCATGCTCATGAAGGCCGAGAGCTGCAGGAAGCCCGGGTACACGCGCCGCATCATGCCGGCGTGCGGCCACGGCACGTGGCTGATGAGGTTGCGCCTGAACCAGTCGATGGGCCGGTCGGTGGCGAGCTTGTTCACGGCGGTCGGGTTGATGCGGCAATCGACCGGGCCGGCCATCAGCGTCAGGCTGCGCGGCGTGGCGGGGTTGTCGTCCTCGGCCATCAGCGCGGTGGCGGCCAGCGCGGCCACGCAGGGCTGGCATACCGCCACCATGTGCACGCCCGGGCCCACGGCCTCCAGGAAGCCGATGAGCTGCAGCGTGTAGTCGTCCAGCCCGAAGCCGCCATGCCACAGCGGCACGTCGCGCGCGTTGTGCCAGTCGGTCAGGTACACGTCGTGGTCGCGCAGCAGGGTGCGCACCGTTTCGCGCAGCAGCGTGGCGAAATGGCCCGACAACGGTGCGGCCAGCAGAACCGGCGGATGCACCGCATCGGTGATCTTGCGGAAGTGCAGCAGGGTGCCGAAGGGCGAGACGAGGGCTTTCTCCTCGTGCACGGCCACCTCGGCGCCATCGGAAACCACGCTGTGGATGCCGTAGTCGGGCCGCGTGTGGGTCAGCCGCATGCGCGAGAACACCTCGAACTGCGCGGCCATGCGCCGCATCATGGTGCGTTCGGTGCCTTCCTTCCAAAGGGCCTGGCCCAGGTACTGCGCCGCGAGCCGCGCCGGAGAGAGCAGGTCGGCTTGGTTCTGGTAGGCCCGGTACAGCATGGGTCTCGAGCAGGCAAGTTGCGGGCCAGCCGCATGGCATGGCGCTTGCACGCAACTGCGCAAAGCCCAAGGAGCTAGACGATGGCCAAACCCGTTCTCACCATCAGCAGCAAGAACTACGGCGCGTGGGCGCTGCGCGGCTGGCTGATGTGCAGGCTGGCCGGGCTGGACTTCAGCGAGAAGGTCATTCCGCCCGACGACCCGGCCATGAAGGCCGAGATGCTGCTGCTGTCTTCGTCGATGCTGGTGCCCTCGCTGCAGCACGGCGGCGTGAAGGTGTGGGACACGCTGGCCATCGGCGAGTACCTCAACGAGATCAAGCCCAAGGCCGGCCTGCTGCCCGACGACATCGCCGCCCGTGCCCACTGCCGCGCCATCTGCGGCGAGATGCATTCGGGCTTTTCATCGATGCGCGGCGCGCTGCCGATGAACATCAAGGCCCATTTCAAGAACTTCAAGGTGTGGTCGCGCGCGCAGGCCGACATCGACCGCATCGTCGCCATCTGGCGCGAATGCTTCAAGGCCTACGGCGGCCCTTTTCTGTTCGGCAAGCAGCCGGGCGTGGCCGATGCGATGTACGCGCCGGTGGTCACGCGTTTCCTGAGCTACGACGTGGCGCTGGACAGCGTGTGCGCGACCTACTGCAAGCGGGTGATGGAACTGCCGGCCATGAAGGAATGGGTGGCTGCGGCGAAGCAGGAGCCCGACGAGATCGACGAGCTGGATGCGGAGTTCTGAACTCCGTCCCCGCCTCGCACTTCATTCATTGGCGGGCGGCGGCGCGAAGCCGGCCTGCGCCAGCTTGCGCTCGATGTTCTGCGCGGCCTGCTGCATGTCGGCAAGGTGGGCGGACACGATCTCGCGCTCGCTCTTCACCGCCGGCAGCCAGGCGCAGCTGAGGCAGCCCACCACCTGGTCTTCATGCCGCAGCGGCACCGACACCGCGCCGAAGCGGTCGGGCGAATCCAGACTGGTCGAGGTGGGATCGCGCGCCACGTAGCCCAGGTCGCGCGCGTGCGCCACCATGCGGCGGACGTTCTCGGGTCGCCGCGCGCCGCGGTCGAAGTCGTTCGGCGAGCGCGCCAGCGCGGCGAGGATCTCGCGCCGCTCTTCCTCGGGGCAGAACGACAGGTAGCAGCGGCCCAGAGACGACAGCAGCATCGGCGGCCGGAAGCCCAGCGCGCGGTAGTTGACCGCCAGCCCGTTGCGCGGGCGGTCGGTGTCGAGGATGAGCATGGCCGTACCGTCGCGCACGCCCAGGTCGATGGGCCAGGGCACCAGCCGCTGCAGCGTGGCGCGCGCGGGCGCCGCCAGTGCCGACAGCCGCGTGCGCCATGCCGCCGTGGGCCCCGATTGGCCGGTGGCCGACGCGGGCACATAGCGCTTGTCGTGCTCGCTGCGCTCGACCCAGCCCGCCTGCTGCAGCGTCTTAAGGATGCGCAGCAGCGTGGCCTTCGACAGGCCGGTCTGCCGGTGCAGCTCCTGCAGCGTCACGGCCGATGATCGCTGGATGGCCAGCATCACGTCGAGCCCGCGGCGCAGCGCATCGATCGACTTCACGCTCTGCGTGCCCATGGTGTCCGACATGCGGGCCTCCAGAAAAAGGTTCACTCAGTGAAACTATATCTTCTGGCCGCGCGACCTCGTTCCTACAGTGCGTTCGACCCCAACGTCGTCCCACCGAGAAGGAAAAAGAGCATGTTGTTTCATACCCGGAACGCGGCCCGTGCCGCTGTTGCAGCCGTTCTTTCGCTATGCGCCGCCACGGCGGCCATGGCGCAGGCCTGGCCCACGAAGCCCATCACCATCGTCGTGGCCTACCCGGCGGGCGGTGACACCGACGCCATCGCGCGGACCTATGCCGAGAAGCTGTCGCAGCGCGTCGGCCAGCCGGTGCTTGTCGACAACCGGCCCGGCGCGAGCGGCATGATCGGCAACGTGTGGGTCGCCAAGGCGCAGGCCGACGGCTACACGCTGCTGTTCACGCCCAGCACCTTTCCGATCGCGCAGCATGTGCTGAAGACCGGTCCCGGCGTGGCGCATGACGTGGTGAAGGACTTCACGCCCATCGTGAAGACAGGCAACATCCCGTTGCTGCTGGTCACCGCGCCTGCGACCGGCATCCAGAGCGTGGCGCAGCTCGTGGCCGGCGCGAAGGCCGGCAAGACCTTCACCTACGGCACGCCGGGCGCGGGCTCGCCGATGCACATCGCGGGCGAGCTGCTCAACAAGGACGCGGGCATCTCGGCCACGCACGCGCCGTATCGCGGCGTGGCGCCGGTGGTGAACGACACGCTGGGCGGCCACGTCAGCGTGGGCTGGATCACGCCCGGCGCGGTGGCGGGCCACATCGCCGCCGGCAAGCTGCTCCCGCTCGCCGTCGCGGAGCGCCAGCGCACGAAGCTGATGCCCGACGTGCCGACCTTCATCGAGCTGGGCTTCAAGGACGTCGACGTGAGCGCATGGATGGGCCTGCTCGGCCCGAAGGCGATGCCGGCCGACGTGGTGCAGGCGCTCAACAAACACTTCAACGAGATCCTGAAGATGCCCGACGTGCAAGCCAGGATGGCCGCGCTCGGCATCGAACCCGTGGGCGGCGCGCCCGCCGTTCTGGCCAAACAGATCTCGGATGACGACCAGCGCTTCGGCCGGCTGGTGCGCGAGTTCGGCATCCGCGCCGATTGAAGACAGGCGACAAGCAAGGAGACCAAGCAATGTTGAGCGAAGAAAAAAACCGCCTGCTGACCGAAGTGGGCCCCGGCAAGCCGATGGGTGACTACCTGCGCCGCTACTGGCACCCGATCGCAGGTGCCAGCGAGTTCGACGGCAAGGCCGTGAAGCCGCTGCGCATCCTCGGCGAAGACCTCGTGCTCTACAAGGACCTGAGCGGCAACTACGGCCTGGTCGACCGCCGCTGCCCGCACCGCAACGCGGACATGTCGTATGGCTACGTCGAGCAATGCGGCCTGCGCTGCAGCTACCACGGCTGGCAATACGACCAGAGCGGCCAGTGCGTGCACCAGCCCTTCGAGGAAACGCTGGACCCCGGCGCGCGCATGCGCATGAACACGAAGATCAAGGCCTACCCGGTGCAGGAGAAGGCTGGCCTGCTGTGGGCCTACATGGGCCCGCAGCCCGCGCCGCTGCTGCCTGACTGGGAGCTGTTCAACTACAAGAACGGCTTCGCGCAGGCGGTGTTCGCGGAGATTCCGTGCAACTGGTTCCAGTGCCAGGAGAACTCCATCGACCCGGTGCACTTTGAGTGGACCCACAACAACTGGACCACGCGGCTGCAGGGCGACGAAGGGCCCTACGTGCCGACGCACCTGAAGCTGGCTTTCGAGGAGTTCGAGCACGGCTTCGTCTACAAGCGCCTGCGCGGCGGCGAGCGCGAGGACAACGTGATGTGGACCACCGGCCGCGTCACGCTGTGGCCCAACGGCTTCTTCCTGGGCCATCACTTCGAGTGGCGTGTGCCCATCGACGACCACCATACGCTCAGCGTGCTGTGGGTGCTGAGCCGCGTGCCGAACGAGCAAGAGCCGTACGTGCAGGAGCGCATTCCCTCCTGGTACGGACCCATCAAGGACCCGGCGACGGGCCGCTGGATCACCAGCCACGTCGCCAACCAGGACTTCGTGGTGTGGGTGGGGCAGGGCACCGTCACCGACCGCACGCGCGAGAAGCTGGGCCAGAGCGACAAGGGCATCGTGATGATGCGCCGCCGCTTCTTCGAGGAGCTGGAGGCGATGCAGGCCGACCCGGCGCACGAGCCCAAGGGGCTGATCTGCGATCCGGGGAAGAACCGTGACGTTTTCCTGCCCTCGGCATGCCGCGACGAGATGATCAACGGCCTGCCGCGCAAGGAACTGGCGGCGCATCCGCTGCTGGGGCCGTATCTGAAGGACTTCTTCGGGCAGGCCGGCCAGCCGGATGATGTGCGTGCGGCTTACGAGAAGGCCATCGGCCAGAAGGTCGAGGGCGCCACCTTCTTCAAGGTGCACGGCGCCGGCGCCGAAGAAGAAAAGGTCTAGTGGCGGAACATCCGCAGGTCGAGCTCGCTTTCCTCGCCCAGCCACATGGCGTGCGTCGTGTGGTCGGCGAGGTCGTCGCCCGTCACGCCATGGATGAACACGTCGAGCCCGTCGCGGTTGGCCTCGAGCCATTCGATGACCTGGTCGAACTCGGCGGCGTCGAAGGCGATCTGGCAGCTCCAGTGCGGATGCGGCCCAACCAGCCGCTCGTGCACGCGGCCGACCACCACCATCAGCTCGCGGCCCGCGCGTTCGCAGAGGGCCTTGGCCTGCGCGAGCGTGTCGGGGCCGAAATAGACGTGGGCGTGGTACTGGGCGTAGAGGTTTTCTGGACGGCGCGGCATGGTGCGCTCATTGTGATCCCGTTCGCGGGCCGAGGTGAAAGCGCCCGCTGTAGCGGAACACGTCGCCGAACCAGCGGTGGCGCAGCAGCATCTTCATGGTGAAGCGGTCGGCATCGGTCGGGTCGGGCCGTTCTTCGACGTAGGCGGTGCCGAGAAAGAGGCCGAGCGGCAGTGGAATGCGCAACCCCGCGATGCGCCAGATATAGCCCATGTCGCGGAACACCACCGCGCCTTCTTCCGCGCTCACAGCGAGGCGCATGCCGATGCCGAAGCGTACGTACTCGATCACCTCGCTGCCTTGAGCCGTGTCGTGCTTCATGTGCGAGCGGAAGTGGAAGGGAGGCCTGCCGCGGAAGCGGAAGACGCGGTCCCAGTAGAGCGTGGCGTTCCCGGGGCTGCAGCGGTAGTGCACCTCGATCGGCACTTCCTTGCCCTGGTGCGGCACCAGCGCGCCGAACAGCCGGCCGAAGGGCATCAGCAGCGCGGCCCAGGGCGCATGCCAGACCTCGTCCATGGTGCCGCGCACGCAGACGTGGTCGTCGGAGAAGGGCCGCATCGTGTAGTGGCGGCGGATGACGTCGCCAAGCCGGTGCCAGGCGGGGCCCAGCGCTTGCTGGAATACGGGCTGCACCGTCGTCATCCGGCGATGGCCGCCGTTGCCGTGGCCTCGCTGCGCGCCTTGTAGAAGCGCAGGATGTTCTCCGAGGCGTCGTCCAGCAGCAGGTGCATGACACGGTCGGCATACCAGTTGAAGCTGGTGCTCAGCCGCCACGACACCGCCACGCGCAGCTCGGTGCCGCCGTCACGCGGTGTCAGCGTGTAGGTGGCGTCGTGCAGGTCGAAGTACTGGCCGCCGATCATCACGTGGTCGTCGAGCGCGCCGGCCGGGAAGGAGTCGGGCGAGAAGCGGAAGCGCCACTTCAGCAGGCGGTTGGGCTCCCACTCGGTGATGACCTCTTCGAAATGCACGTTCTTCTGCCACTGCACCTGGCGCACGCGGCCCTCGGGCGTGTCGACCGTCACGCCCGACACGGGCATCGGCACGCCGATGCGGTAGGCCCATGCATCGCCGACCTCGGCGGGGCGGATGTCGCTCGCGGCATTGAGCTCGTGCCACACCCGCTCGGCCGGCGCTGCGATGAAGAGCGCGCGCGAGGTGTTCGAGAAGCGGTCGGGGTTGGGCAACTGGGGCTCGATGGCGCCGAGCACCAGCGGCAGCATCGCGAAGCTGTAGATGGCCTGCTTGGGCCAGTTGGTGACGCGGCACACGATGCCCATCGCGAGCCCGCCCACGCTGCCCATGGTGGCGAACAGCGGCACGATGACGATGGCGCAGATCAGGCCTTCGATGAACACCAGCAGCGTTCCGCCGACGAAGAGCGAGGTTGCCACCCACGGCGCCCAGATGTAGTACCACCAGTTGCGACGCTCGATGCGCTCGGCCATGTACACCGTGACCGCGCCGCACACCGCGGGCACGAAGTAGACGAAGGAAGCCAGCATGGCCGAGTAGGGCTTGCCGGGGGCGCTGCTGAAAAGGAGGCGCAGCACGAGCGCGACCGCGGCGCCGATGGCCATCGGCCAGAACCAGCCGAAGGGCATGCCGCGAACGGGCTTGGGCTGTGCTTCTTCGCTCATCGCGGGCTGCGGTTCGACGGGGGCCAGCCCGGCGAACCTGCTTTCTTCGGGATCGTTTTGCATGAAAAGCCTCTTCTCCTCTGTCTGTTTGTATTCGTGTTGCGCTCAGTCGGCGCAGCGCCTGGCGGTGACCATGCAGTAGTCGAAGTCGCGCCAGAACATGCCCAGCGCCAATGCGCAGTAGCTGGCCACGATGTGCTTGCGCCGCCATGGGCTGAGCTTGCCGCGCGCCTTCCAGAGTTCGGCCAGCGTGAAGCGCGTGGCCAGCACCGGGATGTGCAGCGCGCTGGGCGCGACGCGCCAACGCAGCGACTTCACTTCCACGTCGTCGAAACCGTGCTCGTGCAGCGCAGCGATGAAGTCTTCGCGCACGGCCAGTGTGGGAACGGCCCAGCTGTCGGCCCACAGGCGGTGCAGCCAGCCCGCGAGGCGACCGGGGCTGCGGCGAAGCAGGAAACCGTCGACGACCGCGAGGCGCGCGCCGGGCTTCAGCAGCCGCGCGGCTTCCCGGATGAAGTCGGCCTTGCCGGTGCCGTCGGCATAGCAGGCGCTCTCGATGGCCCACGCGCCATCGGCCTGTGCGGCGGGCAGTCCGGTGCGGGTGTAGTCGGCTTCGAGGTGCGCCATGCGGTCGGCCACGCCGGCGGCGGCGTCGAGCTTCGCGGCGATGCGGTTCTGCACGGCAACGTTGGTCACGGTGATGGCATACAGCGAAGGGTTGTCGCCGACCAGCGTGCGCGCGGTGGCGCCGGCGCCGCAGCCCAGGTCGATCACGCAGCGGCGTTGCGCCGCGCTGCCGGGCCGTGCCTGGCCGAGCTGCAGCGCGCGGCCGACCACGCGGTTCATTTCCACCAGCATGCCTTCGCGCCGCAGCGGGTTCAGGCCCGCGCGCCAGAAGCCGAAGTGCATGTTGTAGCTGGGGCTCCACGCGCTGTAGTCGACTGCGACTTCGGTGAAGTAGTCCTGCGTGTCCTCGGCCGTGATGGGCGCGCTAGCGTGGCTCGCCGGCATACGCAGGGTCGTTTCGTGGGGCGTGCGGAGGTCGGGCCGGAAAACAGTGGACATGGCGATTCCCTCAGATGGTTGTTCGTTGGTTTTCAGAGGCGGCAGTTGCCGTCGTCGCAGGAGGGCGCGACGCGCCCCGCCAGCCTTGCGGCCAGCCAGCGCGGAATGCGGTAGCGGTTGCGCGCCAGCAGCGCATAGGCGCGGTCGGCCAGTGGCGCGACCAGAGGCAGGTCGAGCAGGAAGCCGCCGCTGGACAGGCCGACCGCCGTGCGGCAGATGCGGATCGCCGGCACGCCGACGAAGACCCGGCCTTCGGCGTCCGATACGTGGATGGCCGCCATCAGCGCGCTGCGCGGGGCCGGACCGCTGCTGAACGCCGCTGGCGAGCAGTCGACCAGTTGCAGCCGGCCTGCCGCGTCGCGCGCCTTGAGGCTGCCCATTTCGGCCGAGCAGATCGCGCAGCTGGCGTCGAAGTAGATCGTGAGCGGGTAGGCGGGAAGGGCGGGGCGGCTCATGGTGTTCTTGGTTATCGATATTTCTGTCAAAACAGAAATGAATGGGCAAAAAAAGAGACCTCAGATCATCGGCAGGCTGGCATGGTGCGCGTCGGGGTCATCGCCCTTGCCGCCCTTGCCGCCCTTGCCGGGCGACGCCGATTCGCCGCGAACGAACTTCTGCACGCTGGCGCCCAGCGTCATCACCTTGTCGAGCGTGCCGGGCGACAGCCGCAGCATTTCGTCGGCCCAGGTGGCGAGCTTGTCCATGAGTTCCATGGTGGAGCGGATGCGGTCCTGCGCATCGGCGGGCTCCTTCTGGAAGTCGGGGCTGGAAACCAGTTCGCGCAGCACGCGCACGGTCGGGTCGAACTCGCGTTCCTTGCGCTCGCGCACGACGGTGCGGAACAGCTCCCACACGTCGACGCTGGTCTCGAAATAGTCGCGGCGATCGCCCAGCGTGTGGGTCACGCGCACGAGGTTCCAGGCCTGCAGCTCCTTGAGGCTGTTGCTGATGTTGGAGCGGGCCACGCCGAGCGTTTCGCTCAGTTCCTCCGCGTTCATCGGCTTGCCGTGCGCGAAGAGCAGCGCGTGGATCTGCGAGACGGTGCGATTGACGCCCCACATCGAGCCCATTTCACCCCAGTGCAGCACGAACTTGCGTTGAATGTCGGTGAGTTCCATGGCGTCGAGTTTAGGATTTACGAAATTTCTGTCAATAGAGAAATAGAAAAATCGGCGACGAATGTGAATCGGTGAAATACTGTATGAATACACAGTATTCAAGCCAAGGAGCTGTCATGCCAACTGCACGGATTCCCATTCACGTCATCAAGGGCCGCGGTGCGGTCACGCAACTCGCGCATCGTTTTTCGAAGGACGAGCGCAACGCCTTCGACGACGGCTGGGGCACGCTCGAAGAAAGCGTGGCCGAGGCCGACGAGCTGCAGCCCATCGCCACCGAGATCCGCTTCGAGGACGTGAAGTCGGTGCTCAACGAGAACGACTCGCCCGACGTCCCCTTCGACCGCTCGATCAATCCGTACCGCGGCTGCGAGCATGGCTGCATTTATTGCTTTGCCCGGCCCACGCACAGCTACCTGAATCTCTCTCCGGGCCTCGACTTCGAGACCAAGCTCATCGCCAAGCGCAACATCGTCGAGGTGCTGCGCGCCGAACTTGGGCGCAGGAGCTATCGACCCAGCCACGTCGCCATCGGAACCGCCACCGACTGCTACCAGCCCATCGAGCGCGAACTGCGGCTCACGCGCTCGATCATCGAACTGCTGAAGGAAACGCGGCACCCGTTCGCGCTGGTCACCAAGTCGAGCGCCATCGAGCGCGACCTCGACCTGATCGCGCCCATGGCGGCCGACCGCCTTGCGGCCGTGTATGTCACCGTGACCACGCTCGACGGCGAACTCGCCCGCAAACTGGAGCCGCGCGCCGCAGCGCCGCATCGGCGGCTGCGCACCATCCGCACGCTGGCCGCGGCCGGCGTGCCGGTGGGTGTGAGCGTGGCGCCGCAGATTCCCTTCGTGACCGAAGACATGGAACTGGTGCTCGAGGCCGCGTGGGAGGCCGGCGCGCGCAGCGCCTTCTACACGGTGGTGCGGCTGCCCTGGGAGGTGGCGCCGCTCTTCAAGGAATGGCTTGCGCTGCACTATCCGCAGCGCGCCGACCGCATCATGGCGCGCATCCACGAGATGCGCGGCGGCAAGGACTACGACGCCGACTTCGCCACGCGCATGAAAGGCTCGGGTCTGTGGGCCGACCTGATCCACCAGCGTTTCGAGAAGGCCGCGAAACGCCTCGGCTTCAACCGCGAGCGCATTCCGCTGGACATCACCGCGTTCCGGCCGCCGGGCGCGGTGGGGCAGGGCAGTTTGTTCTAGGTGTGCGGGCTGGAGGCCCGGTGGACAAGGTGGACCACGGCCCCGCCCTGCCGGGCCATTTGTCCCGCAAAGATTTATATATGAATCGGCAAAAGGCCAATTGCGGAAAAAACGTCTTGGCGGAGATAGTGGATTAGATCAACTATCCGCTATTTCCCTATAAATGGCGGCCGCGCGGAATAGCTCGCGGCGATGGCCTATTTGAAGTTTATTTTGCGGAGGCACCCGTCGATGATAATTGGTCAGTTGCTGCTCAGTTTCTTGTAATTGTATCCGCGCCTGATAGATTTTGATCGATTGCAAAGCAGTGATTGATCGATAGCAAAAACGGAATTGATAAATCGAAGCGCGCAAGCAAATTTGAAATCACCTATTGACAGAAAGAATCTCGTGCTCGACCTGAATGAAGTCGCAATGTTCGTCCAAGTCGCGCGCTTCGGCAGTTTTGCCGAGGCGGCGCGGCAGCTGCGCATGCCCTCGGCAACGGTGAGCCGCCGCATCCAGCAGCTCGAGGCGCGCCTGGGCACCCGGCTGATGCAGCGCTCGACCCGCAAACTGACGCTGACCAGCGCGGGAGAAACCTTTCGCGAACGATGCGGCCCCGCGGTCGAGGAGCTGATCGAAGCGGGGCAATCGCACGTCTCCGGCAGCCAGGAGCCGTGCGGCCCGGTACGGGTGGCTGCATCGGCCAGCTTCTTCGAATACTTCGAGATGGAATGGGTGACGGCGTTTCTCGATGCACATCCTTTGGTCCAACTCGACTTCGTTCTCAGCGATGTCCCGGCGGATCTCATTGCCGATCGCATCGACGTGGCGTTTCGCATTGGCCCACTGGCGGACTCGAGCTACGTTTCCCGAAGGATTTTCGCGAGCGACGCTGGCCTCCTGGCCAGCCCTGCCTACCTGGCGGCGCACGGTGTACCCGGCACTCTGCAAGAGCTGAGCGAGCACGAATGCCTGACGCAGCCACCGGAAACCGGCAGCCACGCCATCTGGCGCATGCAGGGGCCTGACGGTACAGAGGAAGAGGTGCGAGTGAGAGGGCGCTTCACCAGCAATGTGCAGGTGGCGCTGCGCAGGGCCGCCTGCGCCGGGCTCGGCATCGTCGCGTTGCCGGCGGTCCTGACGGCATCGGAAGTGGCCACGGGCCAGCTGGTGCCCGTGCTGCCGCAGTACATGCGAGCGGGCCGCGGCATGAGCGTGGTGTATCCCAGCCGCCAGCAGCGTCCCCTGGCAGTTTCGGCATTCGTCGACATGGCGGTGGAAAAACTCTGCCTGCAGGAATGGCTGCCGCTGGCCAGCGCGGAGCCGGCGTGAGCGAGGGCGGGTGGCCTCAATTGACGCGACCCATATTGGGGAATTGAGCTTTTTCTTGGTGCATGACATGCAATATGTCATGCCCATTGCCTCAAAACTGAGTGGCTGAACCTCACTGGCGGCGCTAGCAACGAGTCATAAAGTAGTAAAAAATTGTCGCATGCGCTGATTTGTTTCATGCGGAATGTCCTTGCGGACGGCTTCGAATGGGACGCCTCTTTCAGCACAGGCCAATTCATCCATTTTCATCGTTTTCAAGATGGGTCGAACTTTATTTAGCAAGGGAGATAGTGGATGCAAATTGATCGAATTGGCACGAAGTGCGGGTGGTGAACTGACATGAGCGCTGCAAGCAGGACATGCCCATCGCTGAGGCTCGGCGTCTACAAGCTGCCGCTTGCCGAAGTCGTCGTGATCCAGACGATCGTGCGGCTGTATGCGAGCGACGCCGCGTTCCCGTGGCAGCTGGTCAATGCGCCGCCGTACGACGCGCTGCTGGTCGATGGTGCCGCCGTGGAAGAGGGTTGCCCGCAGGTGGCCGGCATGGCCGCTGCCGTGCTCAGGCTCACGCGCATGCATTCGGGCGGAAAGCCGGACACGCTGGAGCGGCCGATACGTGCCGACAGGCTGCAGCAATGGCTCAAGAGCACCGAGCACGCGCTGCGCGAGGCGACGCCCGCGCGGTTGACGCTGGACGACGCAGCCGCCCTGGAGATCGAAGTTTCCGATTCGGTCCGCTTCATGCTTCGCCGCTGGCCGCCAGCCCTGCTGTTGCGCAACGACCTCGACAACATCCGCATGGCGAGCCTGCTGGCACGGCGTGCATTGAATGCGGGCGAACTGGCCGGCATCAGCCAGCTTCCGTTCTCCCAGTGCGTTTTATTCCTGCATTCCCTGCAAGCAGCCGGCGTGCTTGAACTGCATGTGGGGCCGGCGGTGCCTTCCTACGCGCCGCGCAGCGACGGGGCAGTGCGACGCGACTTCGGGATAGGTCTCATGAACGGCATCCGCCGCCGGCTGGGCCTGCGAACCTCATGCTGAAGGAAGGATGAGGGAACTTCTGAGGGAGGTCCGGTCCTGCCGCGCCACGAGAGCCAACTCACCCGATGACTTCAGGCCAGTCCGTATGGAAGAACTGTCCTTCGGGCTTGTCGGTGCGCTCATACGTGTGCGCGCCGAAGAAGTCGCGCTGCGCCTGCAGCAGGTTCGCCGGCAGGCGCTCCGTGCGGTAGCTGTCGTAGTAGGCCAGCGAGGCGCTGAACGCAGGCACCGGAATGCCGTTGCTCACCGCCAGCGCCACCACCTCGCGCCAGTTCTGCTGCGTGCGGTTCAGCAGGTCCTTGAAGAACGGATCGAGCATCAGGTTGCCCAGCGCCGGGTCGGTGCGGAAGGCGTCGGTGATGCGGTTGAGGAAGCGCGCGCGGATGATGCAGCCGCCGCGCCAGATGGAGGCGATGCCGCCGAGGTCGAGCTTCCATTGCTTCTTGTCGCCCATCGTCTTGATGAGGTCGAAGCCCTGCGTGTAGCTGATCACCTTGGACGCATACAGCGCGTCGTGCACCTTGGCCACCAGCGCCTTCTTCTCGAGCGAGAGTTCGATCTTCGGGCCCTGCAGCAGCTTGCTCGCCGCCACGCGCGCCTTCTTCTGCGACGACAGCACGCGCGCCTCGACCGCGGCGTTGATGGTGCTGATGACCACTGCGTTCTCGGCCGCGTTGATCAGCGTCCACTGGCCCGTGCCCTTCTGGCCCGCCTTGTCGAGGATGAGGTCGACGATGGGCTTGCCCGTTTCCGGGTCCTTCTGTTCGAGCGCCTTGGCGGTGATCTGGATCAGATAGCTCTGCAGCTCGCCGTTGTTCCATTCGTTGAAGATCGCTGCCATCTCGTCCGTGCTGAAACCGGCCGCCTTGAACAGGCTGTAGGCCTCGCAGATCAGCTGCATGTCGCCGTACTCGATGCCGTTGTGCACCATCTTCACGTAGTGGCCGGCACCGCCGGGGCCGATGTGGATCACGCAGGGCTCGCCGTCCACCTTGGCCGCGATGCTCTCGAAGATAGGCTTCATCACCTCCCAGGTGGAAAGCGGACCGCCCGGCATGATCGACGGGCCCTTGCGCGCGCCTTCCTCGCCGCCCGACACGCCCGCGCCGATGAAACGCAGGCCCTTGGCTGCAAGGTAGGCGTCGCGGCGCTCGGTGTCGGTGTAGAGGCTGTTGCCGCCGTCGATGACGATGTCGTCCTTGTCGAGCAGTGGAATGAGCTGTTCGATCACCTGGTCGACCGGCGCGCCGGCTTTCACCATGATCTGGATCTTGCGGGGCCTGGCCAGGCTCTGCACGAACTCCTCGAGCGTCTTCGCGCCGACCAGCTTCTTGCCGGGGTTGGCCGCGATGAAGGCTTCGGTGGTCGCCTCGGTGCGGTTGTACACGCTGACCTGGAAGCCGCGGCTTTCCACGTTCAGCACAAGGTTCTGGCCCATCACGGCCAGGCCGATCAATCCGAAATCGCTTTTGTTGCTCATGGCCCGTTCTTTCATGTGCGTGCGCCGGAATGCCAGCGCACCGGTTTGGTTTGCGGCACATTTTGCCGGTGTCAGGCCCGGGACAGGGCCGCGGGCGGTTTATTCCCGCTTGGCAAGCGGGCATGGCTTGGGTATGTTGGCGCGCATGAACGACGCTGCCATCCACCGCTGGTCCACCGACGCCGTGCCGCCCGCGCAGCGGCTGGACTACTGGGTGGGTGCGGTCTGCGAGGGCTTCCTGGAGATGGACGTGACCAGCCCGGTGGCGGGCAGCTTCGGCGCCACGCTGGAATCGGCGCCGCTGGGCCCCATCGTCGTCAACCAGGTGCGCGGCAGCGCGCAGGACGTCTACCGCACGCGCCGCGCCATTGCCCACAGCCGCAACAACTACTTCTACCTGCTGTGCAAGACTGACTCGGCCTGGGTGGCCGTGCAGGACGACCGCTCGGCGCGGCTGCTGCCGGGCGACGCGGTACTGGTCGATTCGCGCCGGCTCTACGAATTCCACCTGCTGCAGTCGGCGGACACCATCTCGCTCGAACTGCCGACCGCCTGGGTCGATGCGTGGATTCCCGACGCGGGCGACCAGGTGGCGCGGCGCATCGACGGGCATTCGAGCTGGGGTGGCGTGCTGTGCGGCTTCGTGCGGCAGCTCTCGCCGGAGCTGGCGGCCAGGCCGCCGATGCCCGCCGAACTGCTGAGCGACCAGCTCGGCGGCCTGCTGGCGCTGGCCACCGGCAGCGGCTTCGCGGATGCACCCGACAAGGGCAGGGCGGCACTGCGCCGCCGCGTGCTCGACGCCACGCGGGAGAGGCATGCGGAGCCGGGCCTGACGGCCGCGAGCGTGGCGCGCGGGCTGGGCATTTCGGAGCGCAGCCTGCATCGCTGCCTGGCTGGCGGCGGTGAAAGTGTCGCTGAGAGCTCCACCACCTTCGCTGTTGCGTTGGCCGGTTTCCGCATGGCGGCGGCGCGCCGCATGCTCGCTGATGCACGTTTCGACCGGCTGGGCATCGCCCAAATCGGGTATCGCGTGGGCCTGGCCGATGCTTCACACTTTGTTCGCCAATGCCGCGCGCACCTGGGCTCCACACCCGGCGAACTGCGGCGCCGGCGCTGAACTGGCGCGAACCGGCCATCCGCGTGGCAGGCATCGGCCATTCGCGGCATCGCCCTGTTCCTAAAGTTCCTCTCCATCGCAACAACGAAAGAGACACCCATGTCCGACACCTACGTTCTGGTCCACGGCGCGTGGCATACCGGCGCCGAGATCGAAGCCGTGGCCGACGGCCTGCGCGCAGCCGGCCACACCGCGTACTGCCCCACGCTCGCGGGCAACAACCCCGGCGACGACCGCGCCAGCACCACGCTGGAAGATGCGATCGCCTCGGCCGTGCGCTACATCGAGGAGAAGAACCTCACCGAGGTCCGCCTCGCGGGCCACAGCTACGGCGGCATGGTGATCTCGGGCGTGGCGGACCGCATCGCGCCGCGCCTGAAGCGGCTGGTGTACATCAACGCCTTCGTGCCGCTCGATGGCGAGTCGCTCAACGACATGGTGCCGCCGCCCTACGTCGCGATGTTCGACGCCGTGGCGGCGGCCAATGCCAACGCGGTGACCCTGCCTTTCGAGATCTGGCGGGAAGCCTTCATCAACGACGCCGACCTGGCGACCGCGCAGGCGGCCTACGAAAAGCTCAACCCGCATCCGTACCGCACCTTCACCGACAAGATCAGGCTGCGGCAGCCGCTGGCCGCGCTGGCGCTGGGCAAGTCGTACCTCAACTGCCAGCAGGACACCGCGATGCCGCACGGCATGCCGTGGCATCCGCGCCTGTCGGAGCGGCTGGGCCTGTTCCGCTTGGTGGAGTGCCCCGGCAGCCACGAGATGTTCTTCTCGAATCCAGGGCGGCTCGCGCAGGCGATCCTGGAGGCGGGGCGGGACTGACCCAGTCAGTTGCCGCCGAAGAGCGCGTCGTACACGCGGATGGATGCGTAGGCGTCGTTGGCCGCGTAGCGGATCTGCGCCTCGGTGAGCTGCCGGTTGGCCCAGTTCGACGTGGTCGCCTTGCGCGACTTGATGAAGCGGCGGTTGAACACCAGCGCCACGGCCGCCTTCACGCCGACCGACTTGCGGTAGCCGCGGTGGCGGAATTCGGTGTCGATGTCGAACACCGCCTTCGGCTCGATGCCGAGCCGCAGGCGGATCAGCGTGAGATCGCCCGAGAGGCCGAAGCCGACCTTGCGCAGCTCGGCCGAGGCGATCAGCGCGGCCACCACCGGGTTGCACTCGGTGCGGTGCAGCTGGAACAGCCACGCCGTGTCGCGCGTCGAGAACTGCACCACGTGCGGGCCGCCCGATACCTCGTTCTTCGCGAAGGTGGGCTTCGATTCGGTGTCGAAGCCGGCGATGCCGGCTGCCAGCAGCGTGGCGGCCGCGCGCTCGGCCTCCTGCAGCGTGGTGACGACGACGATGTCCTTGGGACCGAGGCCTTCGAAGGGTTCGAGCAGCGCGATCTGTTCGCGTTCGGGAAGGGGCGGGAGCGTCGGGTTGTGGGCGCTCACCGGGAGGCTGCCTTGCTTGTCTTTTTCTTCACTGCGGCTTTCCTGGCGGGTGTTTTCTTCGGCTTCGGCGGCTGGCCCGAGCGCAGCGCCGCCTCGTAGGCGCGGCGGCCCCAGAGTGCGGCTTCGTGCCGGTCCTCGAACAGGTCCGCCGGGGCTTGCCGGTACGACATCGGCATCGACTGGCCCTGGCGCACGTAGGTGAACGGCGGCAGGTCGAGCGCGTCGAAGTACGGCGCGCTCTCGGCATCCGACTTGAGGTAGAGCGTGTCGTTGGCCACGAGGGCGATCATGCGGTCCTCGTGCCACACGCCATGGCCGCCGAACATGCGGCGCGTGCGGATGCGGCCCAGGCGCTCGAAGGTTTCGTGCAGGCTATCGACGAAATCGCTCATGCCGTGATCTCGATGCGGTTGCCGTCCGGGTCCAGCACCACGCTTTCGTAGTAGCCGTCGCCGGTGCGGCGCGGGCCGTCGAGCAGCGGATGGCCGTCGGTCTTCAGGCGTTGCGTGAGTTCGTCGACTGCCGCGTCGGAGCCCACGCTGATCGCGAGGTGCGTCCAGCCCATGCGCTGTGCCCCGGCCTCCGCCGTCACGGGAGAGAGCGTGCTCGTCGTCATGGCCTCGATGCGTGCGCCGTCGCCAAGGCTCAGGAAGCACGAGGCAAAGCCCTTGGCCGGGTTGACGTAGCCCGCGCCGGCGGTGGCGCCGAAATAGTCGACATAGAAGCGCTTGCAGCGCTCGAGATCGGTGGTCCAGAGTGCGATGTGGTCGATGCGCATGGAGCGGGGAAAAATTGGAATGGATTCAGCCGATGCGCCATGGCGGGCGCGAGGGCGACCAATGGTAGGCGATGCGTTCGCGGCCGCTCGCCGGATGGCGGTCGACCGCGCCGCGCTGGAGGCCATAACGCTCGTAGAAGCGCTGCGCCGGCGTGTTGGTGGCGGCCACGTGCAGCCACCAGCCGGTCGGAAAGCGAACGCAGGCCTCGTCGAGCAAGGCCTTGCCCAAGCCCTGGTTGCGCAGGTGGGGCTCGACGAAGAGTTGCGCCACGTACTCGCTGCGCTCCAGCAGCACCATGAACGCCAGCACCTGCCCGTCGCGCTCCGCCAGCACCACGTCGGCGGGCGACCCGAATTCGGTCTGCACGCGGCGCAGCCAGTGGGCGATCGGTTCGATATGGGGGAGGCCCCGGTTGGCCGCGATCCACGCGCGGCGCCAGATGCCGGCCAGCACCATGTTCTCTTCGGCGGTGCCTTCGCGCGACCGCAGATGGAAGGCGGGAATTTGGGCGGCGGACATGTGTTTCATGATACGGCGCGAGGCCGCCGCGGTCGATGAGGCTTTACGCGCGCAGCGTTTGCGCGTGGTGCGCGATGTGGTCGGCCATGAAGCTCTGGATGAAGTAGTAGCCGTGGTCGTAGCCCGCGTGGCGGCGCAGCGTGAGCGGCTGGCCGGCTGCGAAGCAGGCGGCCTCGAACGCCTCGGGGTGCAACTGCTCGGCGAGGAACTTGTCGGCCAGGCCCTGGTCGACGAGGATGCCTTGCGGGTAGGGCGCCGCGACCTGCGATTTCATGAGCGCGCTGGCGTCGTGCGCCAGCCACTGGGCGCGGTCGGCGCCGGGGCGGCCCAGGTAGCCGCCGAACGCCTTCTCGCCCCATGGGCACTGCGTGGGGGCGCAGATCGGCGCAAAGGCCGAGAGCGACTTGAAGCGCCCCGGATGCCGCAGCGCCAGCGTGAGTGCACCGTGGCCGCCCATCGAGTGGCCGGAGATGCCGATGCGCTCGCCATCGATGGCGAAGTGCCGGGCCACCAGCGGCAGCAGCTCGTGCACGATCCAGCTTTCCATGCGCCAGTGCGTGGCCCAGGGTTCGCGCGTGGCGTCGAGGTAGAAGCCGGCGCCGATGCCGAAGTCCCAGTCGTCCTTCGCGCCGGGCACGCATTCGACGGCAGGGCCGCGCGGGCTGGTGTCGGGCGCGATCAGCGCGATGCCCAGGCTCGCGGCCATGCGCTGTGCGCCGGCCTTCACCGCGAAGGTTTCCTCGTTGCAGGTCAGGCCCGCGAGGTAGAGCAGGGCGGGCACGCGCTCGTGTGCGACCTGCGGCGGCAGGTACACCGAGAAGCGCATCGGCAGGCCGATTTCATGCGAGCGGTGCTCGTGGAAGCTTTGCGCGCCGCCGAAGGCATGGTGTTCGGAAAGGGTCTTGGGGCTGTTGTCGGTCATTGCGGGTTCTGGCTGCGCAGGGCGGGCACGAGTTCGAGCACGGCATCGGCAAAGACGCGCGGTGCTTCCTGCGGCATGTTGTGGCCCACGCCGGGCACAAGGCGGTGCGAACGCGGCCCGCTGAAGCGGTGCGCGTGCGCCGCTGCGTCGGCGGGCGGGCGCACGCCGTCGTCGAGGCCGTCGAAGGTGATGGTGGGCACTGTGATCGTGGGTTGGGCCGACAGGCGGCGTTCGATATACGCATAGGCCGGGTCGCCCGGCACGAGGCCGAAGCGATGGCGGTACGACTGGATTACCACGTCCACGAAGTCGGGATGGTCGAAGGCGGCGGCGCTGCGCTCGAAAGTGGCGTCATCGAATTTCCACGTGGGCGACCACAGCTTCCACAGCAGCTTCGTGAGCGCCTTGCGGTCTTTCCCGAGGCCGGCGCGGCCGCGCTCGCTGTGGAAGTAGTACTGGTACCAGAGGCTGTGCTCGTTGGCCGGCGTGTCTGGCTCCATCGCCTTGGCAATGTCCTGGATGTTGTAGCTGTTGAAGGACACCAGCCCCGCGACGCGTTCGGGCCACAGCGCCGCGACCACGCAGGCGGCGCGGCCGCCCCAGTCGTAGCCGGCCAGCACCGCGCGCTCGATCTTCAGCGCATCGAGCAGCGCGAGCAGGTCGGCGCCCAGCGCGGCCTGCTCGCCCGAGCGCGGCGTGGCCTCGCTCAGGAAGCGCGTGGCGCCGTAGCCGCGCAGGTACGGCACGATCGCGCGGCAGCCCTGGTCGGCCAGCATCGGCGCGACTTCGGCATACGTGTGGATGTCGTACGGAAAGCCGTGCATCAGCAGCACCGGCGGGCCATCGGCGGGGCCGGTTTCGAAGTACGCGACTTCGAGCACACCGGCCTCGATCTTGCGCAAGGGCTCCATGCGGGTCATGGCCGGTGCCTCCAGCGGTCTTAGTAAAGGACGACGCCGCGGATGGACTCGCCGCGCTTCATCAGATCGAAGCCCTTGTTGATGTCTTCCAGCGGCATGGTGTGCGTGATGAGGCTGTCGATGTCGATCTTGCCTTCCATGTACCAGTCGACGATCTTCGGCACGTCGGTGCGTCCGCGCGCACCGCCGAAGGCCGAGCCTTCCCACTTGCGGCCGGTGACCAGCTGGAACGGACGGGTGCTGATCTCCGCACCCGCCTCGGCCACGCCGATGATGATGCTGCGGCCCCAGCCCTTGTGCGTGCACTCGAGCGCCTGGCGCATCACCTTGGTGTTGCCGATGCACTCGAAGCTGTAGTCGGCGCCGCCGTCGGTCAGCTGCACGATGGCGTCGACGACGTTCTCGGTGTCCTTCGGGTTGATGAAGTGCGTCATGCCGAACTTGCGCGCCATGGCCTCACGCTCGGGGTTCAGATCGACGCCGATGATCTTGTCGGCGCCCACCATCTTCGCGCCCTGGATCACGTTCAGCCCGATGCCGCCGAGGCCGAACACCACCACGTTGGCGCCGGCTTCCACCTTGGCCGTGAAGATCACCGCGCCGATGCCGGTGGTGACACCGCAGCCGATGTAGCAGACCTTGTCGAAGGGCGCATCCTCGCGGATCTTGGCCAGCGAGATCTCGGGCGCGACCGTGTAGTTGCTGAAGGTCGAGGTGCCCATATAGTGGAAGATGGGTTTGCCGTCGAGGCTGAAGCGCGAGGTGGCATCGGGCATCAGGCCCTTGCCCTGCGTGCCGCGGATCAGCTGGCACAGGTTGGTCTTGCGGCTCAGGCAGAACTTGCACTGGCGGCATTCGGGCGTGTAGAGCGGGATGACGTGGTCACCCTTCTTGAGCGTGGTGACGCCGGGGCCCACGTCGACCACGATGCCCGCGCCTTCATGGCCGAGGATGGCCGGGAAGATGCCTTCGGGGTCGGCGCCCGAGAGGGTGTAGTAGTCGGTGTGGCAGATGCCGGTGGCCTTGATCTCGACGAGCACCTCGCCGAACTTCGGGCCTTCGAGGTCCACGGTTTCGATGGTGAGTGGGGCTCCGGATTTCCAGGCGACGGCGGCTTTGGTTTTCATGGTGTTCGGTCTTCAGAAGCGGGGATGGATGAGGATTCTCAGGCAGGGCCAGCAGGGAAGATACCCGACATGCCGATGAACCCGGGCAGGTGGCGGAAATCCCAGACCCAGTTTCGCAGCGCGGGAAACTCGTCGAGCGAAATGCCGCCCTCGCCGGCGAGCGCGACATACGGGAAGCAGGCAAGGTCGGCAACGGTCGGATCGGGTGCCGAGGCCAGCCAGTGCAGCCCGGCGCTCGCCTGTTCGGCGAGATGGTCGTCGAGCATGCGGAACACTGCGCGCGCGCCGCTGCGGCAGGCCTCGATGTCGAGGTGGTGATAGCCGAGCGCATCGTGCAGCCGCGCGGCCGATGCCGTGCGCGTGATCTCGTCGGCGGTGGCGAGCCACATCGCGATCTGGCCGCGCAGCTTCGCGTCGCAGGGATACCACCGGCCTTGCGTGTCGTAGAAGCTTGCGAGGTACACAAGGATGGCTTGCGCATCGCGCAGCAGGAAGCCGTCGTCGTCGAGCACCGGGAGCTGGCCGAGCGGGTTGACGTTTGCAATGAACGCGGCGGACTTGTGTTCGCGTCCCGGAAAGAAATCGACCGGCACCGTGTCGTACGCGATGCCCAGCCAAGCCAGCATCTGCCGCACCTTGAAGCAGTTGCCCGACAGCGGGTAGTCGTAGAGCTTGATCGTCGTCGTCATGCCGCTGCCCTCACGCCGAAGCGCATGCCGCGCTCGCGCAACCAGCGCCGGTAGGTGACGGAGGAGGTGTCGCCGCGCGTCGGTGTCTCGGCGCGGCCTTCGAGCGGCATACGCTTGAAGGCATGGTTCTCGAGGATCGGCTTGTCCTGGCCGAAGATGGTGTGCTGGAAGGCGATGAGCTCGGCATTGGTGGAGTCTTCGTCGTAGCAGGCGAGGACGGTGTGGGCGATCACGTGTTCGTCGTCGACGGGCTGCAGGAAGAGGCCGATCGCGTCGAGTTCGCCCGCGCGAAAACTCGACTTGTAGAGCATGGCCGAGAAGGGCTGCATCACGCGGTACTTGTAGAACACCTCGCTGCCCGAATCGTGCGCGGCCGAGGCGCGCGGCTGCCAGAAGCGGCAGTCGGTGGCCCAGATCTCGCCGGTGCCGGGATCGACCTGCACCTCGTATTGCGCCACCTCGGTGTGCGGCACCTTGCCGAGGTAGTCGGCGTGCACGAAGGGAAAGTGCGCCATGTCGAGAAAGTTCTCGATCACGCGCAGCCCCGACACCGCCACGCCGATGCCGCCGCAGTCGACGATGCGGCGGCCGGGCTCGGCGTATTCCGGAAACTCGAAGAGGGGACGCGCGGGGCGGCCGCTCGGGCAGACCCAGAGATAGCCGTACCGCGACTGCGCGGCGAGCGGCCGGTCGCCGAGGCGGCAGTGAGGCGTGCCATCGGCATCGGTGCAGAGTTGCACGGTTTCGCCCAGCAGGCGGGTCGTCCGGGGCATGGGCGCGGCAGGCCCGACGACCAGCCAGTCGTCGAGCATGTTGGGATCGTCTGTGACGAAGGGCATGGTGGTTCCTTCAGCCTTGTGGTTGTGCTTCGAACTCGGAGCGCAGGTTCCGCGCGGCCGCGTGCAGCGTCTTCATCGCGCTGGAGCCGGGGGCGGCCTCTGTCCACAGGTGGACGAAGGTGAGCCGGGGCTGCGCTTCGAGCAGCAGCGCGACGGTCTTCACCTCGTTGAGCGTGCCCTGCCAGGCACCCGACCCAGCGTCGATGGCGAAGCCCTGCCGTGCGAGGGCTTCGCGCACGGCCTGCGCGCCGGCGCGGACGGTCAGCGTGCGGCAAAAGTGCCAGCCGGCCGGTACGGCGCCGGCCAGCGACGGCGGCGCAGCCGAGATGTCTTGCGCAAGGTTGACCCACAGCATGCCCGCGGCATCCACCGCGGCGAACACCTTGGCGCAGACGTTGCGCGGCGCCTGCATGGCCGGGTGGGCCGGAATGTGGGTGCACTGTCCGCTGCCCGCGGCGTACTGCCAGCCGTGGTAGGCGCAGGAGAGGCGGTTTTCGATCACCCGGCCGAGCGTGAGGCGCACGCTGCGGTGCGGGCACCGGTTTTCCCACGCCTGGGCGGCGCCGTCGGCCGAGCGCCAGAGCGCGAGTTCCTGGCCTTCCGCGAAGCCGGCGACGATGTTGGCGCCGGCGCGCACGCCGGCGGAGGGTTCCACTGGATGCCAGGTGCAAGCGTGTGGATTCGTCATGTTGCCCCGGTTGAAAGCAGGGTACGTCGGGTAGCGCTGTGCATCGGGGTTTTCTCCAGTCGTGGGAGCTCGGGGCTCGGTGGGGATGGCATAGCATTCGGTGTGCCGCCAGCAAGCACCGAACCTACCGTTTCTGTTCCCCTGATGAAAGCCAAATGCCGAGACGCAACTTTTCATTCCTGAAACGCTGGCCCGCATGAGCCGCATCGATCTCGCGCTGATCGAAGCCTTCGTGCTCGTCGTGCAGAGCGGCAGCCTGACGAAGGCCGAGAGCCTGTCGGGCGTGTCCAAGGCCACGCTGAGCCGCCAGCTCACGCGGCTGGAGGAACTGCTGGGTGCGCAACTGCTGATGCGCAGTTCGCGCAGCGTCGCGCCGACCGAGGCGGGGCGCGCGTTCTTCGCGCGCTGCGAAGGACTGCTCGACGAGGTGACGGGCCGGCTGGAAACGGCGTGCACCGAAATCCAGGAGATCACGGCCGGCGTCTCGGGCAGCCTGTCGCTGCTGTCCGATACCCAGTTCAGCACCTCCTTCGTCTGCCATGTGGTGAAGCTGTTCCTCGAATCGCACCCCAACGTGCGCTGCCACCTCGACGTGGCGAGCCGCCTGAACGCGCCGCAGATCGGCGAGGTGGACTGCTATGTCTGCTCGGAGCCGCCCGATGTGCCGAACCTCGTTGCCAAGCTGCTTGGGCGGCTGAATTACGGCCTCTATGCGAGCCCGCAGTACCTGGAACGGCAGGGCACGCCACAGGCGCCCGACGAGCTGCTGCGCCATCGGTCGATCGTGATGAAGGAGGGCTCAGGGCCATCCCAGGTGCTGCTGGTGTCGGGCGCGTCGGGCAGCTATGCGTTTCGCCCGGAGCCGGCTTTCGAGACCAACGACCACTGGGTGATGAAGACCTTCTGCATCGACGGCTTCGGCATCGCGTTGCTGCCAGCCTTTTTCGCCCGGCCCGAAGTGGCGCAGGGCGTGCTGGTGCCGGTGTTGCCGCAATGGCAGCCGGAGCCGCGGCGCATCTACTGCGCCTTCCAGCGGCAGCGCTACATGGGGCAGAAGCTGCGGGCGTTCGTCGATCTCATGGCGCGCTGCGTGGTCGACATCGATTCGTACAACTACTACGTCGGCTCGTCCGCAGCCAGGCCGCCCCGGGCGGTCGCGAGACCATAATGGAGGTCGCCTGACGCCTCATCCATCATGAAGAAAATACTCGTCCTCAACGGCCCCAATCTCAACCTGCTCGGCACTCGCGAGCCCGAACAGTACGGACGCGACACGCTGGCCGATGTCGAGCGCCTGTGCAAGGACACGGGCGCGAAGCTCGGCGTCGAGATCGAATGCCGCCAGTCGAACCACGAAGGCGTGCTGGTCGACTGGATCCAGGAAGCCGGCCGTGAAGTTGCTGCCGGCAACATGCTCGGCGTAGTGATGAACCCCGGTGCCTACACGCACACCTCGATCGCGCTGCACGATGCGATCAAGGGCGCGAGCGTGCCGCTGATCGAACTGCACATCTCGAACGTGCATGCGCGCGAGGAGTTTCGGCACAAGTCGTACATCTCGCCTGCGGCGCGCGGGATCATCGTGGGGCTGGGCGTGAAGGGCTACACGCTTGCTATCGCGGCCTTGGTTCCCTGAGGGGAGTTTTCGCGGAACACCGCGAAACCGGCTTTGCCAGGCCGCTGGTGTTGCCCCCTGCAAGGGGGTTGGCTTAATACTGCTGCTTGGGCGCCGCGGCCTTCCAGCTGCGGCTGATGCGCCCGGCGCTGTCGATGCTTTCCAGGTGCACGTCGAAACCCCAGAGCCGCGCGACGTGCTTCAGCACTTCTTCCGCCCCGTCGTGCAGGGGCAGGTTGTTGCGCTGCGTGTGGCGCAGCGTCAGCGAGCGGTCGCCGCGCGTGGCCACGCTCCACACCTGAATGTCGGGTTCGCGGCTGCTGATGTCGTACTGGCGTGAGAGCGATTCGCGCAATGCGTGGTAGCCGCTGTCGTCGTGGATGGCGGACACCTCGAGCTCGGCCTCGCTCTGGTAGTCGCGGATCGAGAACAGGCGGAAGTCGCGCATCGTCTTCGGGCTCAGGAACTGGCCGATGAAGCTCTCGTCCTTGAAGTTGCGCATCGCGTAGTCGAGCGTCTTGACCCAGTCGGTGCCCGCGAAATCGGGGAACCAGCGGCGGTCTTCCTCGGTCGGCTTCTCGCACACGCGGCGCAGGTCGGTCATCATCGCGAAGCCGAGGGCATAGGGGTTGATGCCACTGTAGGCGCGGTGGCCCACCGGCGGCTGGAAGATCACGCCCGTGTGCGAGCTGAGCCACTCCATCATGAAGCCGTCCGCCAGCTGGCCGCGGTCGTACATTGTGTTGAGCAGCGTGTAGTGCCAGAAGGTGGCCCAGCCTTCGTTCATGACCTGCGTCTGGCGCTGCGGATAGAAGTACTGTGCGATCTTGCGCACGATGCGCACCACCTCGCGCTGCCAGGGTTCGAGCAGCGCGGCGTTCTTCTCGATGAAGTAGAGCAGGTTCTCCTGCGGCTCCGACGGAAAGCGCCGCGCTGCATCGGACTCGGCCGCTTGCTCGGCCCGCCGGGGCAGCGTGCGCCAGAGGTCGTTCACCTGCTGCTGCATGTGGCGTTCGCGGTCGGCGCGCTGGATGCTTTCCTGCGCCAGCGAACGCTTCTGCGGACGCCGATAGCGGTCGACGCCGTAGTTCATCAGCGCATGGCAGGAGTCGAGCAGTTCTTCCACCGCATCGAGGCCGTGGCGCTCCTCGCACTCGGCGATGTAGTGCCGCGCATATACCAGGTAATCGATGATGGACGAGGCGTCGGTCCACATCCGGAACAGGTAGTTGCCCTTGAAGAAACTGTTGTGGCCGTAGGCCGCGTGCGCGATCACCAGGGCCTGCATGGCCATGGTGTTCTCTTCCATCAGGTAGGCGATGCACGGATCGGAGTTGATGACGATCTCGTAGGCCAACCCCATGTGGCCGCGCTTGTAGTTCTTCTCGGTCGAGATGAACTGTTTGCCGTACGACCAGTGGCGGTAGATCATGGGCATGCCCACGCTGGCGTAGGCGTCCATCATCTGCTCGGCGGTGATGACTTCGAGCTGGTTCGGGTACACGTCGAGGCCGTAGCCCTTGGCGGTAAGGGCGATCTCGGTGTGGTAGGTCTCGATGAGTTCGAAGGTCCAGTCGGAAGGGCTGGGCAGGCGGTCTAGCACTCGTTCGGTGATCATGATGCCACCCCTTCCTTCTTGAACAGGTCGCGGAACACCGGGTAGATGTCTTGCGCGTCCGACACCTTGCGCATCGCAAAGTTGGGCTCGACGCCTTCGAGCTGCTGGTATTCCTGCCACAGGTTCTGCTCGGTCTCGGCCACCTGCACGTAGGCGTAATAGCGCACCACGGGCAGGATGTCGTTGACCAGCAGCTCGCGGCAGCGGCCGCTGTCCTGGTGCCAGTTGTCGCCGTCGCTGGCCTGCGCGCCGTACACGTTCCATTCTCCGCTCGGATAGCGTGCCTTGATGATCTCGTCCATCAGCACCAGCGCGCTCGACACCACGGTGCCGCCGGTTTCCGTGGCGTGGAAGAACTCTTCTTCCGTCACCTCCTGCGCCTGCGTGTGATGGCGCAGGAACACGAGGTCGATGGTCTCGTAGTGCCGCGTGAGAAACATGTAGAGCAGCATGAAGAAGCGCTTGGCCATGTCCTTGCGCGCTTCGTCCATCGAGCCCGACACGTCCATCAGGCAGAACATCACGGCCTTGGCGCTGGGCACGGGCGTCTTCACGCGGTTGCGGTAGCGCAGGTCGATGGGGTCGATGTAGGGCACGTGCCGCATGGTGCGGCGCAGCTCGGCTATCTGCTCTTCGGTCTCGCGTATTTCCTTCTGGATGAGCGCCTGGTCGGCCTGCGGGTGCTGCTTCAGGTGTTCGAGGTGCGCTTCGAGGCGCTTGAGCTCCTTGCGAGGCTCGCCGCCCAGCGCGATGCGGCGGGCGAGCGCGCCGCGCATCGAGCGCACCACGTGCAGGTTGTTGGGCGAGCCGTCGCTCGTGAAGCCGGCCCGGTGGCTCTTCCACTCGGGCACGTCGGCGATCTGCGTGCGGATGAGGTGCGGCAGAGCGAGGTCGTCGAAGAACACGCGCATGAACTCTTCGCGCGTCAGGCGGAAGACGAAATCGTCCTCGCCTTCGCCGCTGTCGCCGGCCTCGCCGCTGCCGGAGCCGCTGCTGCTCCCTCCTTCGGGGCGCTTGATGCGGTCGCCCTTCAGGTACTCCTGGTTGCCCGGATGCACGTATTCGCGGTCGCCGCCGCGCGCGTGCCCGAACACCGGTTCGGACACATCGTGGCGCGGCAGGGTCACATCTTCGCCTTGCTCCAGTTCGCGGATGTTGCGGCCGCTGACGGCGCGCCTCACCGCTTCCTGGATCTGCCCCTTGTAGCGCCGGAGGAAGCGCTCGCGGTTGCCAATGGACTTGTTCTTGCCCGATAGCCGGCGGTCGATGATCTGCTGCAGGATGGCCACGATGGTTTCAGAGCTCCTTGCAAAAAGAGGACGAACGAAGGGTCGTCGTTATGAACTCTTGCGCACTCGCAGGTACCACTCGCAGAGCAGGCGAACCTGCTTGGCCGTATAGCCCTTCTCGACCATGCGGGTCACGAAGTCTTCGTGCTTCTTCTGCTCGTCGGCGCTGCTCTTGGTATTGAAGCTGATCACCGGCAGAAGCTCTTCGGTATTGGAGAACATCTTCTTCTCGATCACCGAACGCAGTTTTTCGTAGCTGGTCCACGCCGGGTTGCGCCCCGCGTTGCCAGCTCGCGCGCGCAGTACGAAGTTGACGATCTCGTTGCGGAAGTCCTTTGGGTTGCCGATGCCTGCCGGCCGCTCGATCTTCTCGAGTTCGGCATTGAGCGATGCGCGGTCGAAGACTTCGCCGGTGTCCACGTCGCGGAACTCCTGGTCCTGGATCCAGTAGTCGGCGTAGGTCACATACCGGTCGAAGATGTTCTGGCCATACTCGCTGTAGCTCTCGAGGTAGGCAGTCTGGATCTCCTTGCCGATGAACTCGGCATAGCGCGGCGCCAGCAGTTCCTTGATGTAGCTGATGTACTTCTGCTCGACCTCCGGCGCGAACTGCTCGCGCTCGATCTGCTGTTCGAGCACGTACATCAGGTGCACCGGGTTCGCGGCCACTTCGGAGCTGTCGAAGTTGAAGACCTTAGAGATGATCTTGAAGGCGAAGCGCGTGGAGACGCCGCTCATGCCCTCGTCGACGCCCGCGTAGTCGCGGTACTCCTGGATCGACTTGGCCTTGGGGTCGGTGTCCTTGAGGTTCTCGCCGTCGTACACCTGCATCTTGCTGAAGGTGCTGGAGTTCTCGGGCTCCTTCAGGCGCGTGAGCACCGAGAGCTGGGCCATCATGCGCAGCGTTCCGGGGGCGCAGGGCGCCTGGGCCAGCGACGAGTTGCGCACCAGCTTCTCGTAGATCTTGATTTCTTCCGAGGCGCGCAGGCAGTACGGCACCTTGACGATGTAGATGCGATCGAGGAAAGCCTCGTTGTTCTTGTTGTTGCGGAAGGCCTTCCACTCGCTCTCGTTGCTGTGCGCGAGCACGATGCCGTCGAACGGGATGGCGCCGAAGCCTTCCGTGCCCTTGAAGTTGCTTTCCTGCGTGGCGGTCAGCAGCGGGTGGAGCACCTTGATGGGTGCCTTGAACATTTCCACGAACTCCAGCAGGCCCTGGTTCGCGAGGCACAGGCCGCCGGAGTAGGCATACGCGTCCGGATCGTCCTGGGCATAGGTCTCGAGCTTGCGGATGTCGACCTTGCCGACCAGCGAGGAGATGTCCTGGTTGTTCTCGTCGCCGGGCTCGGTCTTGGCGACGGCGATCTGCCGCAGCACGGACGGGAAGCGCTTGACGACCTTGAACTGGCGGATGTCGCCACCGTACTCCTCGAGCCGCTTGACGGCCCAGGGCGAGAGAATTCGGTTCAGGTAACGGCGTGGAATGCCGTATTCCTTTTCAAGGATCTCGCCGTCCTCGATCGAGTCGAAGAGGCCGAGCGGGGATTCGTTGACCGGCGAACCCTGAATCGCGTAGAAGGGCACGTGCTCCATGAGCTGCTTCAGGCGCTCGGCGATCGAGCTCTTGCCGCCACCGACCGGACCCAGCAGGTAAAGGATTTGCTTCTTTTCTTCCAGCCCCTGGGCGGCGTGGCGGAAATAGGACACCACTTGTTCTATGGCGTCTTCCATGCCATAGAACTCCTTGAACGCCGGATAGATCTTGATGACCTTGTTCGCGAAGATGCGCGAAAGGCGGGGGTCGTTGCGCGTGTCGACCAGCTCGGGATCGCCGATGGCCTTGAGCATGCGCTCCGACGCGGTGGCATAGGCCGTGGGATCGCGCTTGCAGATGTCCAGGTAGTCCTGCAGCGAGATGACTTCCTCGCGGGTGCGCTCGTAGCGGGCGGCAAAGTTGCTGATCACATCCATGGTCACGCCTCCATCAAGTCTGTGGGCTTTTGGCCCGATGGCTTGCAGCAAAGGCCTTGTGCAACACTTAAAGGTTGCCTGCCCATGGCTGCATGCCGCGGAAAACTCCCTTACTACAATCTGCTAACAATCAGCATAAAGCAAAGATTGAACCTGGCAAATCATTTGTAAATTCAGAACCACACCGGCAAGTAAAGTTCCACAAAAAACAAGGAACTACTTTTCGGATTTCAGTTAAATTCAAAGGCTCGCGTTCCTAATTCTCTCCGGGTGAAAACACCTATGCCGGATGGCCATCGTCCGTTTTTGCCTTTTCTCCGGGAAAAAATCGCCTATTGAGCTTCGAGGCTCAAAAAAAACAGGCGCTCCTGTTGCAATAACGCGCGATCTGCCGTTTGGTTTATTGCTCAGCCAAAAAAAATATAAAAGCAAACCCTGGGCCACTTTGGGATAGGCGGCTTGCGTGAACTGACGTCGGTGCCGGGCTTGGGGAGGAGTCGGCATGTTCCTCGGAGGTGTGTTGCGCACCGTTCCTGTGCTCGCCGTCGGCTTCAGGGGCCTGTGTGCACCAGTTCGAAGACCCCGGTGTGAAGAATGGTCAGGAAGTGACCGGTGCTGGCGATGAAGCCATTGCCGAATGAAGTCCCCGGTGCTACATGGCAGACGAAAAAAGCGGGTCGAGGCGCCGCACTGCAGTGCGACGGATGCGGGATCCTGGCCCTTCAGCAGGGCCTGCACATCTTCGGTGCTCAAGAGGGCGGCTGCCCCTCCCGGGCTTTGTCGACGATGCGGTACTCGCCGCTCAACCGAGCGGGTCCGGTCGATTCACCGGCCTATGAGATGAGACTGGCCATGCCGGCCAGTCCGCAGCACAACACAAGGCTCCTGTGGGGGAAGCCTGGTGTGTGCCGTGCGATCAACTGAAGAATTCCTTCGCCTTGTCGAACCAGCCCTTGTCGGTCGGGCTGTGCTTGTCGCCGCCCTTCCTGAGCGACTCGTCGAGCTCTTTCAGCACCTTGCGTTGGTGCTCGGTGAGCTTCACGGGCGTTTCGACGCGCACGTGGCAGTACAGGTCGCCGGGGTAGCTCGAGTTCACGCCCTTGATGCCCTTGCCACGCAGGCGGAACTGCTTGCCGCTTTGCGTGCCTTCGGGAATGTCGATGGCCGCCGCGCCCTTGAGCGTGGGCACGTTGATCTCGCCGCCAAGCGCTGCCGTGGTCATGCTCACAGGCACGACGCAGTGGAGGTTGTCGCCGTCGCGCTCGAAGATCTCGTGCTTCTTGAGCCGGATCTCGATGTACAGGTCGCCCGGCGGGCCGCCGTTGACACCGGGCTCGCCGCTGCCGGTCACGCGCATGCGCTGGCCATCGTCGATGCCTGCGCGGATCTTCACTTCGAGCGTCTTGTTGCGCTTGATCTTGCCCTGGCCGTGGCACACGGTGCAGGGCTCGGGAATGATCTTGCCGCTGCCGTGGCAGGTGGGGCAGGTCTGCTGCACGCTGAAGAAGCCCTGGCGCATCTGCACCGCGCCCGCGCCGTGGCAGGTGGTGCAGGTGATGGGTTTGGTGCCGGGCTTCGCGCCCGAGCCGTGGCAGGTGTCGCACTCGTCCCAGGTCGGGATGCGGATCTCGGTGGTCTTGCCTTCGGCAGCCTCCTCGAGCGTGATCTCCATCGCGTAGCTCAGGTCGCTGCCGCGGAACACCTGGCGCCCGCTGCTGGTGCGGCCGCGGCCGCCGCCACCGAACACGTCGCCGAAGATGTCGCCGAAAGCTTCCGCGAAACCGCCGAAGCCCTCTGCGCCCGGGCCGCCGCGCATGTTGGGGTCGACGCCGGCATGGCCGTACTGGTCGTAGGCCGCGCGCTTCTGTCCGTCGGACAGCATTTCGTAGGCTTCCTTCACCTCCTTGAACTTGGCCTCGGCCTCCTTCGAAGTGTCGCCGTGGTTGCGGTCGGGGTGGTGCTTCATCGCGAGCTTGCGATAAGCCTTCTTGATTTCATCCTCGCTCGCGTTCTTGGGGACGCCGAGGGTTTCGTAGTAGTCGCGTTTGGTGGCCATGGCAGGTCGATCAGCGGATCAGGGGAGCAGCGGGAACTCGGGTAGCTTGAAGCGAGAAAGGCTGGAGCACCCTTTCAGGTGTTCCAGCCTCGGTCAATGGACTGAAGATCAGCCCTTCTTGACTTCCTTCACTTCGGCGTCGACCACGTTGTCGTCGGCCTGCGCGTGCGCAGCAGCTTCCGCGCCAGCCGGGCCCGATGCGCCCGAGGCACCTGCGGCCGCCTGCGATTCGGCATACATCTTCTCGCCGAGCTTCTGGCTCGCGGTCATCAGCGTGTTGGTCTTTTCCTCGATCGCCGACTTGTCTTCACCCTTGAGGGCTTCTTCCAGATCCTTGATCGCGGCTTCGATCGCTTCCTTCTCGGCAGCTTCGAGGCTCGCACCATGTTCGCCCAGCGACTTCTTCACGCTGTGCACCATGGCCTCGCCCTGGTTGCGCGCCTGCACGATTTCGAGCTTCTTCTTGTCGTCTTCGGCGTTGAGCTCGGCGTCCTTCACCATCTTCTGGATCTCGTCCTCGCTCAGGCCCGAGTTCGCCTTGATGGTGATCTTGTTTTCCTTGCCGGTGCCCTTGTCCTTCGCGCCGACGTGCAGGATGCCGTTGGCGTCGATGTCGAAGCTCACCTCGATCTGGGGCGTGCCGCGCGATGCCGGCGGAATGCCTTCGAGGTTGAACTCGCCCAGTGCCTTGTTGCCCGCTGCGATGTCGCGCTCGCCCTGGAACACCTTGATCGTCACGGCCGGCTGGTTGTCTTCGGCCGTCGAGAAGGTCTGCGCGAACTTCGTCGGGATCGTGGTGTTCTTCGTGATCATCTTGGTCATCACGCCGCCCATGGTCTCGATGCCGAGCGACAGCGGGGTCACGTCGAGCAGCAGCACGTCCTTGCGATCGCCCGAGAGCACTTGCCCTTGAATGGCGGCGCCGACGGCCACGGCTTCGTCGGGGTTCACGTCCTTGCGCGGTTCCTTGCCGAAGAAGGCCTTCACCTTTTCCTGCACCTTGGGCATGCGGGTCATGCCGCCGACCAGGATCACGTCGTTGATGTCGCTCACGCTGATGCCGGCGTCCTTGATGGCCAGGCGGCAGGGCGCGATGGTGCGCTCGACCAGCTCGTCGACCAGGCTTTCCAGCTTGGCGCGGGTGAGCTTGATGTTCAGGTGCTTCGGACCCGAGGCATCGGCCGTGATGTAGGGCAGGTTGATGTCGGTCTGCGCGCTGTTCGACAGCTCGATCTTGGCCTTTTCGGCGGCTTCCTTCAGGCGCTGCAGGGCCAGCACGTCCTTGCTCAGGTCGACGCCTTGCTCTTTCTTGAACTCGGCAATGATGTAGTCGATGATGCGCTGGTCGAAGTCTTCGCCGCCTAGGAAGGTGTCGCCGTTGGTCGACAGCACTTCGAACTGCTTCTCGCCATCGACATCGGCGATCTCGATGATCGACACGTCGAAGGTACCGCCACCCAGGTCATACACGGCGATCTTGCGGTCGGCCTTGTCCTGCTTGTCGAGGCCGAAGGCCAGGGCAGCAGCGGTGGGTTCGTTGATGATGCGCTTCACGTCGAGGCCCGCGATGCGGCCGGCGTCTTTCGTGGCTTGGCGCTGGGCATCGTTGAAGTAGGCCGGCACCGTGATCACGGCTTCGGTCACGGTTTCGCCGAGGTAGTCTTCGGCCGTCTTCTTCATCTTGCGCAGGATGTCGGCGCTGACTTGCTGCGGGGCGATCTTCTTGCCGCGCACTTCCACCCATGCGTCGCCGTTGTCGGCCTTGGCGATGGTGTAGGGCATCAGGTCGATGTCCTTCTGGACTTCCTTTTCCTCGAACTTGCGGCCGATCAGGCGCTTGATCGCGTACAGCGTGTTCTTGGGGTTGGTGACTGCCTGGCGCTTGGCCGAGGCACCGACCAGCACTTCACCGTCTTCCTGATAAGCGACGATCGACGGCGTGGTGCGCGCACCTTCCGAGTTCTCGATCACACGCGTGGTGTTGCCTTCCATGATCGACACGCACGAGTTGGTGGTGCCGAGGTCGATGCCGATGATCTTTGCCATGCTCTTTACTCCTGAAAGCCTGAAAAATATGTTGTTATGAACTTGTGGATAACCCGTCGCGATTCAAGGTATGAAGCGGGGATTTCCTGTGGGAATCTTGTGTGCCGATGACCGCTGGCGGTTACTTCGGCGCGCTGACCGTGACCAGCGCCGGGCGCAGCACCCGGTCGTTGATGGTGTAGCCCTTCTGGAGCACGGTCACCACGGTGTTGGGTTCCTGCTCGGGAGCGGGCACTACCGAGATGGCCTGGTGCTGGTGCGGATCGAACTTGGTGCCGGGCGCAGGGGCCACTTCGATCACCTTGTTGCGTTCGAGCGCGCTCTTGAGCTGGCGCAGCGTGGCTTCGGCGCCTTCGCGGATCTGCTCGGGCGTGGCGTCCTTGATGGCCAGGCCGGCTTCGAGGCTGTCGGTCACCGGCAGCAGGCTCTCGGCAAAGGCCTCGACGGCGAACTTGCGGGCCTTGGTGATCTCGTCGTCGGCGCGGCGGCGGGCGTTCTGCACGTCGGCCTGCGCGCGCAGGTACTGGTCGGCCAGTTCGGCATTCTTGGTCTGCAGGGCAGCGAGCTCGCCTTGTGCCACGGCCAGGGCGTCGAGCGCCTCGGCTTCATTGGCGGCCTGCGCTGCCTCCAGTTCTTCGGGGCTTGGCTCGCCTTGCAGCATTTGGGAATTCTGTGCGGATTGTTGCGGGTCAGACATTTTTCAAAGAACCGGCGTGCGCCGGAAAACAAACGATAGCCAGCCACATGGGGCTGCTCTAAAGCTTTTCAAGCGTAAAAATGCGGCCAAAAGGGCCGTAATACAGGTCGCGAAGTGGTTTTCGCGAGGGACACCGAGGAACCGGCTTCGCCGGGCCTCAGGTGTCGCCCCCGGTAGGGGGTTGGCGCAGCGGACACGAAGTGCCGCGCAGCCTGGGGGCGAGCCTCAATGCGCGTCGAGCAGCTCGACGTCGAACTTCAGGGTGGCGTTCGGGGGGATCACGCCGCCGGCGCCGCGGGCACCGTAGCCCAGCGATGCGGGAATGATCAGCGTGCGCTTGCCGCCGATCTTCATGCCGGCGACGCCTTCGTCCCAGCCCTTGATGACCTGGCCGGCGCCCAGCGAGAACGCGAAGGGGTCGTTGCGGTCGCGGCTGGAGTCGAACTTGGCGCCTTGCGTGCCGTCGTTGTAGAGCCAGCCGGTGTAGTGCACATGCACATGCTGGCCGGCCTTGGCTTCGGCGCCGGTGCCGACTTCGGTGTCTTCGTATTGCAGGCCGGAGGGGGTGGTGGGCATGGGAAACGCTCCTTGCGTCGATGTGAGATCAATGGATCGAAGGCGCGGAGTTTACCGAGGCCGGGCAGGGCGGCCTGTCGTCCTTCAGGTCTGGCTGGTGTCGTCGGAGGGCGGCGCGGGTGTGGGAGCAGGGGCTGCCACAGGGGCGGGAGCGGGTGCGGCCGCTGGCGAAACTGCGGCGGCGGCTGGTGCCGGGGCTGCTGCCTTCTTGAGCTGCCCCAGTTGCCACTTGCCTGCAAAGGCCTGCAGGTCGGACAGTCGCTTGAGCAGGTCTTGCCCGCTCAGCGTGAGGCTGTAGCCGTCGCTGCCGTGGCCGACGATGCCGGCCTCGCGCAGTTCCTTGATGCGGGTGTTGAGCGTGTTGGGAGTGATGCCGCCCACGCTGTCCTGCAGCAGCCGGAAAGTCTGCGCGTGGCCATCGCGCAGGGCCCAGAGCACGCGCAGTGCATAACGGGCTTCGAGCAGGGCGAGCAGCTGGCTGACGGCTGCGTTTTCCTTGGTACTCATCGACATCATCTCCTCGAAGCTGGGCGGGCCGTCGACCTTGGGGCAGGGCGATGCTTCGCGTTCTTGTGGTGGGTTACGGACCGTCTCGTTGGCCGGCGACTATAGCGCAAATGATGAGGATGCTACTAGTTTTATAGCTGCCAGGGCTTGCTGCATGCGGGTTGTGAGACAAAGCCTCACAAACTGGCGTAGTTGGCCATGGCTTCGCCCAGCCGGATCGCGCGGCCTGGCGACCATGCCGGGTTGAAGGCCAGCGCAGGCGCCGGGAAGAGCATGACGACCGTCGAGCCGAGCAAGAAACGGCCCATCTCGTCGCCCTTGCGGATGTCGATCTGCCGGTCGTTGTAGCTCCACTCGCGCAGTTCGCCCACGCGCGGCGGATTGACCACGCCGTGCCACACCGTGGCCATGCTGCCGACGATGGTGGCACCCACCAGCACCAGCACGAAAGGCCCGCGCGCCGATTCGAAGACGCACACCACGCGCTCGTTGCGTGCGAACAGGCCGGGCACGCCGCGCGCCGTGGTCGGGTTCACCGAGAACAGGTCGCCCGGCACGTGGATCATGCGCACCAGCCGCCCGTCGCAGGGCATGTGGATGCGGTGGTAGTCCTTCGGGCTCAGGTAGAGCGTCGCGAAGCTGCCGTGCGCGAACTTCGCGGCCAGCGCGGCGTCGCCGCCGACCAGCGCGGTGGTCGTGTAGTCGTGGCCCTTGGCCTGGAAGATCTGGTCGCCGCGGATCGCGCCGAACTGGCTGATCGCGCCGTCCACGGGGCAGACCAGGTCGGCCTGCGCGATCGGCCGCGCGCCGGGCTTGAGTTCGCGCGTGAAGAACTGGTTGAAGCTCTTGTAGTGGTGGATGTCCGACTCGAGCGCCTCGCCCATGTCCACGCCGTACTTGGCCACGAAGCGCCGGATGATCCACGTCGTGACGGCGCCCCGTTCCTTGCCCGCGACCCAGCCGGCGAAATTGGTCAGGGCCTGCTTGGGGAACAGGTATTGGGGCAGTACAGCGGAGCGGTCGGACACGTGGGAGAGGCCTGGAATGCGAAATCGGAAGGGCATTCTATAAAGCGCTTCTCCCCGGGAGCGTAGGAAGCTTCCCTTGGTTCGGGCCCGCCGTCAGTCGGCCTTGATCCCCGCGGCCTTGATCACCTGCGCCCACTTCTCCACCTCGGCCTTCTGGAACGCCGCGATCTGCGCGGTGCTCAGGTCGGCCGGTTCCATGCCGAAGCCCTTGAGCTTGTCCTGCATCTCGGGCGCGGAGAGGATCTTGCGGATCTCGGTGTGCAGCCGGTCGACCACCGGCGCCGGCGTGCCCGCGGGCACGAAGATCGCCTGCCACGAAACGACCTCGAAGTCCTGCAGGCCGGGCACGCCCGACTCGGCCACCGTCGGCACGTCCGGCATCGAGGCCAGCCGCTTCGACGAGGTGACCGCAATCGCGCGCAGCTTGCCGCTCTGGATGTGCGGGCCGGCCACCACCGTGGTGTCGAACATCATGTCGACCTGTCCGCCGATCACGTCCTGGATCGCCGGGCCGCTGCCCTTGTACGGAATGTGCGTGAACTTCACGCCCGACTTGAAGGCCATCAGCTCCAGCGCCAGGTGCTGCGAGGTGCCCGTGCCGGCCGAGGCCGACGAGAGCCCGCCGGCCTTGGCCTTGCTGGCTGCGATCACGTCCTTCAGCGTCTTGTAAGGGCTCGCCTGGTTCACCACCAGCACCACCGGGTTGGTGCCGATCAGCGTCACCGGCGCGAACGACTTCTGCGGGTCGTAGCCCAGCTTCGGATACAGGCTCACGTTGATCGCGTGCGAGCTGATCGTGCCGCCGACCATCGTGAAGCCGTCGGGCGCGGCGCGCGAACCGACCTCGGAGCCCACGCTGCCGCCGGCGCCGCCCTTGTTGTCGATGATCACGCTAGTGCCCAGCACGGGCCCGAGCTTCTGCCCGATCAGGCGGGCCAGCACGTCGGTGGTGCCGCCGGCGGGAAAGGGCACGAGGTAGGTGATGGCCTTGCCCGTCGGCCAGTTGCCGCCGCCCTGTGCGAAGGCGGCCGGAAGGCCGGCGGCGAGCGAAGAGGCGAGGGCGGTGCGAATGAGTGTGCGGCGTTGCATGCAGGTGTCTCCTTGTGATGGGTGGTGCGGGGCCGTCAGGGCATGTCGACGATCTCGATCCAGTTCGGGTTCTTGCCGACGTCCAGGTGCTGGGGCTTGCCCAGCGCGCCGGTGGCGGCGTCGATGGCGTAGAGCGAGATGCCGTGCGATTCCTGTCCGGCGGCGATGAGATAGCGCCCGCTGGAGTCGATGGCGAAGCCGCGCGGCACTTTCTCGGTCGGGGTCTGGCCCAGCGGCTGCAGTTGTCCGGTGGCCGCATCGACCTTGAATGCGGAGAGCGTGCTCGAAGTGCGCTCCGACGCGTACAGGTAGCGCCCGTCGGGCGTCAGGTGCAGGTCGGCGGCCCAGGGCTTGCCGGTGAAGCCGGCGGGCAGCGTGGTCGTGCTCTGTTCGAGCTTGAGCGTGCCGCGCACCGCGTCCCATGCGAACACGTGCAGGGCGGCGTCGAGTTCGTCCAGCAGGTAGACGTGGCGTTGCGCCTTGTCCCAGATGAAGTGGCGCGGGCCCGATTTCGCGGATGTGGTCGTCAGTGGTGGATCGTTGGGCGACAGCAGGCCCTTCTCGGCGTCGAAGCGCCAGCTCGACACGTTGTCGCCGCCCAGGCTGGTGGCCAGCACGAAGCGGTTGCTCGCGTCTGCGTGAATGGCGTGCGCGTTGGGCCCGGTCTGGATCAATTGATGGACGGGGCCCGCGGCGCCGTCCTTGCCGATGGAGTTGACCGTGATCTTGCCGCCCTGGTAGGAGGCCGCGAAGAGCCACTTGCCGCTCGCGTCCAGGTCGATGTTGGCCATGCTGTCGGCCAGCGGCGCCTCGCCGAGCTTCTGCAGCTTGCCGGTGGCGCCGTCGATCGACAGCGAGGCCACGCGAAACGGCTGCGAGCGCAGCGCGGCATACAGCACGCGCTTGTCGTGGCTCACCACCATCGGCATCACCGTGCCGCCCACGTTCAGCGTCTGCACCGGCTTGAGCGCGCCCTGGGCGCGGTCGAGCTCGAGCACCGAGATTTCCTGGCTGTCCGCATTGGACACGTAGACCCAGGTGGCGGCCGAGGCGGGGCCGATGGCGGCCAGCCACAACAGCGACGCGATGGTTTTCTTTTTCATGGTCTGTGGTTCAGGGTTTGATGTTCAGTTTGGTGATGAGCTGCTTGAAGTACACGTTGTCCTTGGCCAGCGTCTCCTTGAACACGGCGCCGTCGGTGTAGACGTAGCCCAGGTTCTGCTTGTCCATCACCTCGTGCATCAGCGGCTCGGCGGCGGTCTTTGCCGTCATCTCGCGCAGCTTCGCCATCACTTCGGGCGGTGTGTTCTTCGGCGCGCCGAGGCCGCGCCAGGTGCCGATCGACAGGTCGATGCCGCGCTCCTTGGCGGTGGGCACCTTCTCGAAGCCCTTCACGCGCTTGTCGGCCATCACCATCAGCACCTTGAGCTTGCCGCCCTGGACGTGCGTGGTGACTTCCGCCGGGCTCACCGCCACGGCCTCGATGTGTCCGCCGAGCAGCGCCAGCACCGCCGGCGCCGCGCCCTGGAACGGGATGTGGCCGAACTTCGCGCCGGTCTTGTCTTCGAGCGCCGCGGCGGCAAGGTGCCAGATCGAGCCGTTGCCCGAGTTGCCCACGCGCACGCTCTCGGGCGACTTCTTCGCGGCCGCCAGGAACTCTTCGATGGTGTTCCACGGCGCGTCGGCCTTCACGGTGATCGCCGCCGGATCGGCGTTGAGCTGTGCGATCGGCTGGAAGTCGTCGTAGTTGAACTTGGCAAGGCCCAGGTGCGGCAGCGTCAGCAGCTCGACCGTGAGCACCGCGAGCTTGTAGCCGTCGGGCTTGGCGTTGATCACCTCCGTCCAGCCGATGGCGCCGCCCGCGCCGGGGCGGTTGACGATCACGATGCTCTGCGAGATGTGCTTGCGGCTCGCCTCGGAAAAAGCGCGAGCCAGGCCATCGGTGCCGCCGCCGGGCTGGTAGGGCACCAGCAGCTCGATCGGACGATTCGGAAAATCGGCTTGCGCCGCGGCCGGCGCGGCCAGCCCGAGCGAGAGCGCGGCCGTGGCCGAGAGGGCGGCGATGCCGCGGACAAGCTGGATTCTTTTCATGGTGTCGTCGTCTCCGTTGTTGATCTGATCCCGGGCCTCGCGGAAGGCCTCCTCGTGTTCTTCGTGCGTGCCTCAGGGCATGTACTGGCCGCCGTTCACCTCGATCACCTGCCCCGTGACGTAGCCGGAGAGCTGCTCCGACGCCAGGTACAGGAAGGCGCCGACGCATTCCTCGGGCACGCCGATGCGGCCCATCGGAATGCTGGCGCGGAAGTTCTCCAGCATCGCGGGCGTCGAGAAGCGGTCCTGGAACGGGGTCTGGATCACACCGGGCGCCACCGCGTTCACGCGGATGCGGTCGCCCACCAGCTCCTTCGCGAGCCCGTGCGTCGCCGTGCTCACGAAGCCCTTCGAGCCCGCGTACAAATAGGCGGCCGGCCCGCCGCCGGTGCGTGCCGCGACCGAGGTCACGTTGATGATGTTGCCGCCGCCCTGCGCGCGCATCAGCGGCACCACCTCGCGGCAGTAGGCGAGCACCGAGCGCGCGTTGATGTGCATCACCTCGTCGAACAGCGCGTCGTCGAACTCGGCGATCGGCACGCGCTTGACCAGGCTGCCGGCGTTGTTGACGAGCACGTCGATGCGTCCCAGCTGCGCCGCGGCCTGCTTCACGCATTCGCGGATCGCGGCCGTGTCGCGCACGTCGGCCTTCAGCGCGAATGCGGTGCCGCCGGCCGCGCGGATGGTGTCGACCACCCCGTTCGCCGCATCGGCCGAGCTGTTGTAGTGCACCGCCACGCGCATGCCGCGCGCCGCAAAGGCGACGGCCACCGCGGCGCCGATGCCGGTGCTGGCGCCGGTGACCAGCGCTGTCTTGTCCTTGAGGTCTTCCATGTCTTTGCTCCGTACGAAGGGATCAGGTCACGGGTGCCGGGTTGAACAGCACCAGCGCGTTGTGCAGCTTCCAGTGCTCGGCCCAGGTTTTCTTGCGGCCGCTGGCCACGTCGAGCATCAGCCTGAACAGCTCCCAGCCCACGTCCTCGATGCTGGCCTCGCCGTCGGCGATGCGGCCCGCGTTCACGTCCATCAGGTCGTGCCAGCGGCGCGCGAGGTCGCTGCGCGTGGCGACCTTGATGACCGGCACTTCGGCCAGCCCGTAGGGTGTGCCGCGGCCGGTGGTGAACACATGCAGGTTGATGCCGGCCGCCAGCTGCAGCGTGCCGCAGATGAAATCGCTGGCCGGCGTGGCGGTATAGATCAGGCCCTTCTGCATGGCCTTCTCGCCGGGCGCGAGCACGCCGCTGATCGGCGCCGAGCCCGACTTGACGATCGAGCCCATCGCCTTCTCGACGATGTTGGACAGCCCGCCCTTCTTGTTGCCCGGCGTGGTGTTTGCGCTGCGGTCGACGCGGCCCTTCTGCAGATAGTCGTCGTACCAGGCCATCTCGCGGATCATCGCCTCGGCCACCTCGGGCGTGGACGCGCGCGAGGTGAGTTGGTCGATGCCGTCGCGCACCTCGGTCGTTTCCGAGAACATCACGGTGGCGCCCGCGCGCACCAGCAGGTCGGTGCAGAAGCCCACGGCAGGGTTGGCGGTGACGCCCGAGAAGGCGTCGCTGCCGCCGCACTGCACGCCCACCACCAGTTCGCTGGCGGGTACGGTTTCGCGCCGGCGCCTGTTGAGCCGCGCGAGGTGTTCGTCGGCCTGGCGCATGACCGAGTCGATCATCGACATGAAGCCGATGTGTTCGTCGTCCTGCAGGCAAACCACGTCGAGCTCCGTGTCGCCAGGTGCCTCGCCGCGCTTGTCGACGATCGGAATGCTTCCTGGCGGCAGCAGCCGCTCGGGCTGCAGCTTCTCGCAGCCCAGGCTCACCACCATCACCTCGCCGCCGAAGTTCGGGTTGAGGCTGATGTTGCGCAGCGTCCGGATCGGCACGATGGCATCGGGCGCATCGATGGCCACGCCGCAGCCGTAGCTGTGCTCCAGCGCCACCACGTCGTCGACGTTCGGGTACTTGGGCAGCAGCTCGGCCTTGATGCGCTGCACCGCGAAGTCGGTCACGCCGGCCACGCATTGCACCGTCTGCGTGATGGCGAGGATGTTGCGCGAGCCCACCGAACCGTCGGCGTTGCGGTAGCCCTCGAAGGTGTAGCCCTCCAGCGGCGGCAGGGCAGGGGGCTTGACCGTCGCGATGGGCAGGCCGTCGAGCCCGGGCGCCACCGGCATGCGCATCACGCGCTCGTGCACCCAGCTGCCGCGCGGCAGCGCCTTCAGCGCATAGCCGATCACCACGTCGTAGCGGCGGATGGCGTCGCCTTCGGCCAGGTCGGCCAGCGCGACCTTGTGGCCTTGCGGAACGTTGTCGACCAGTCGCAGGCCGTCGGCGAATTCCGCGCCGGCTTTCAGGCCGCCGTCGTTGGCGACGATGGCGACGTTGTCCGCAGCGTGGATGCGGATGTAGAGCGGAGGTCTTGCGGTGTCAGGCATATCAGGCTTCCAAGGCGGCAGGAAAATCGCGGTCCCTTCGTGGAACACCGTCATTTCACGATCATGAACATGCTCGGCAGCCAAGTCGAGAAGGCGGGAACGAAGGTGACCACGCCGAGGGCGAAGATCAGCGCTCCATAGAACGGCCAGATGGTCTTCATCACCGTGCCCACCGAGACCCCGCCGATCGCGCAGCCGACGAACTGCGTCGTGCCCACGGGCGGCGTGTTCAGGCCCAGCGCGCAGTTGATCAGCATCACGATGCCGAACTGCACCGAGGTCATGCCGTAGTGCTGTGCAATGGGCAGGAAGATCGGCGTGCACAGCAGGATGGTGGCCGCCATGTCCAGGAAGGTGCCCAGCACGAACAGGATGATGTTGATCAGCAGGAAGATCACCCACGGCGTGCTGGTCACCTGCGACAGCATCTCGCCCGTGAGCTCGGCCACGCCGTACAGGCTGATGAGGTAGCCGAAGGTGCTCGAGATGCCGATCAGCAGCAGGATCACGCCCGTGGTGCGCACCGCCTTCGAGGCCGCCTTGACGAAGTGCTCCCACTTCAGCGTGCGGTACACGAAGATCGTGAGCGCCAGCGCATAGAGCACCGCCACGGCGGCCGATTCGGTCGCGGTGAACACGCCCGACAGGATGCCGCCCAGGATCAGGATCACGATGAACAGGCCCGGCAGGGCGGCCGCGAACGAGCGCGCCACGATGGCCCAGCCCGGGAAGCTGCCTGCGGGGTAGCCGCGCTTCACCGCCACCAGGTAGGCGGCCGCGAGGTTGCTGATGGTGAGCACCGCCGCCGGCAGCAGCGCGGCCAGGATCAGCGCCGCGATCGACACCTTGCCGCCCGCTGCGAGCGAATAGATGATCAGGTTGTGGCTGGTCGGCATCAGCGCGCCCACCAGTGCCGCGTGGGTCGTCACGTTGACCGCGTAGTCGGCGTGATAGCCCTCCTTCTTCATCATCGGGATCATCACGGCACCCATGGCCGAGACGTCGGCCACAGGCGAGCCCGAGACGCCGCCGAACAAGGTGCAGGCCACCACGTTCGACATGCCGAGGCCGCCGCGCACGTGGCCCACGAGGTCGCGCGCCAGGTTGACGATGCGGTCCGCGATGCCGCCGTAGAGCATCAGCTCGCCCGCGAAGATGAAGAACGGAATGGCCAGGAACGAGAAGATGCCCATGCCGGAGGTCATCTGCTGGAAGCCGACCGCCAGCGGCAGGCCTTCATAGAGCAGCGTGGCCAGGGCCGACAGGCCGATGGAGAAAGCCACCGGAACGCCCAGCAAAAGGAAGAGCGTGAACGAGATGCAGAGAATCAACAGGGGAATGGTCATGATCTGGCCGCCTCGCCGGTGGTGGGGGCGCTATGGACTGTTCGTGGAATGCCGCGGAACCGGCTTTGCCGGGCCGCAGGCATTGCCCCCTGCAAGGGGAGCGGAGAAGCGACACGAAGTGCGCGAAGCCTGGGGGTGTGCATTCGTTATCCCCAGGCGGGTTCGACTTCGCGGCCCTGGGCCAAAGCGATGATGTGTTCGATCGAGAACATCACGATGAGGACACCCGCCACGGCGGCGGGCACGTATTTCCAGCCCTCGGAGATCCAGAGCGTGGGCAGCCTGTAGTCCCACACCGATTCGGCAAGCGAGGCGCAGTTCCAGGCCATGGCGATGCCGAACAGAAGGATCAGCGCGTGGATGAGGTATTCCATCTTCAGCCGCAGCCAGTCGGGCGCGAGCACGAGGAACGATTCGAGGCCGATGTGGCCCGCGTCGCGCACGCCCACCGCCACGCCGAGCATGGTGACGTAGAGCACCAGCAGCAGCGCGAGGCTTTCGGCCCAGGTGGGAGTGTTGTTGAGCACGTAGCGGCCGAACACCTGCCAGCTCACGGCGCAGATCACCGCGACGAGACCGAGGATGCCCAACCACATGCAGGCACGTGCGAGAGTGCGGCAAAGTTTGGTGTACATAATTTTCTTTGCGCTTCCCCGCAGGGGGAAGGAGGGGGAGCGAGTCGAGTCGAAGGGGAAACGGACTTACTTCGTGTCCTGCACGCGCTTGACCAGGTCCTTGAGCTTCGCGTCCGTGATGAACTTGTCGTACACCGGCTTCATCGCGGCCTGGAACGGGGCCTTGTCGACCTCGATGATCTCGGCGCCCCCGGCCTTCACCGTGGCCAGCGACTTGATCTCGCGCTCTTCCCACTGCTTGCGCATGTAGGGCACCGACTCCTTGGCGGCCTGGCGGATCCAGCCCTGCTCCTCGGCCGAGAGCTTGTCCCACACGCGCTTGGAGAACAGCAGCATCTCGGGTGCCATCGAATGCTCGGTCTTGCTGTAGTACTTGGCCACCTCGAAGGCGCGCGCGCTTTCATACGTGGGGTAGTTGTTCTCGGCGGCGTCGATCAGGCCGGTCTTCAGGCCCGTGTAGACCTCGCCCATGGGCATCGGCGTGGCGTTGGCGCCCATGGCTTCGAGCATCGACACCCACAGGTCCGACTGCTGCACGCGCACCTTCAGGCCCTTCATGTCGGCGAAGCTGCGCACCGGCTTCTTGGCCGTGAACATCGAGCGCGCGCCGCTGTCGTAGTAGGCCAGGCCCACGAAGCCCTGCTTCTCGCACGACTTCAGGATCTCTTCGCCGATCGGGCCGTCCAGCACCTTGTGCAGGTGGTCGACCGAGCGGAACAGGAAGGGCATGGTCGGCACCTGCGTCTCGGCGCAGATGTTGTTCATCGGGGCGATGTTCACGCGCACCATCTGCAGCGCGCCGATCTTGGTCTGCTCGATGGTGTCCTTTTCGCTGCCGAGCGAACTGTTGTTGAACACCTTGATGCTGTGCTTGCCGCCCGACAGCGCCTTCAGGCGTTCGCTCATGAACTTCACCGCGGTCACGGTGGGGTAGTCGTCGGGATGGATGTCGGCCGAGCGGAACTCGGTGGCGTGTGCAGCCAATGTGGTCAGCGCGGCTGCGGCGCACGCGGAAAGTGCGACCAGGGTCTTGCGGAACTTCATTTGTCTCTTCCTCTGCTTGGGGGTTGTCGAAAAAATGGGTCAGGTGCCGAAGGCCGGCTCGGACATGCCCGCGATGCCGGCACCGGGCCGCAGCGCGAACACCCCGCCGGCCAGCGGCTGGTCCGACAGGTCGATGCCGCCGGGGCGGATGGAGGTGACGAAGAGCGTGTCGAGGTCCGGGCCGCCGAAGGCGCACATGGCGGGCTTCTTCACCGGTACTTCGAGCGAGCGGTCGAGCCGGCCGTCGGGCGTGAAGCGGTGCACCAGGCCGGCGTCGTTGCCGCAGATCCAGTAGCAGCCGTCGGTGTCCATGGCGGCGCCGTCGGGGCGGCCGGGCAGGGGCTTCATGTCGATGAACAGGCGGCGGTTGGTGGGCGTGCCGGTGTCCGTGTCGTAGTCGAAGGCCCAGACGGCTTGCACGCTCGGGTGCGAGTCCGAGAGGTACATCGTGCGGCCGTCCGGGCTGAAGGCCAGGCCGTTGGGCACGATGAGATCGTCGAGGCGCGCAGCGGCGTTGTCGCTGCCCTTGCCGTAGCTGTAGAGGCGGCCGATGTGCGCACCGGCCGCCATGTCGAGCAGCATCGTGCCGGCCCAGAAGCGGCCCTGGCGGTCGCAGCGGCCGTCGTTGAAGCGCATGGCCGGTGCCGTATGCGCGACGGGGGCGAGCGGGCTGGCGGCCAGCGTGCCGTCGGCCTGCGGCTTCAGCGAGAACAGGCCGCTTTCCATGCCGGCGATCCATTCGCCGGGCACGTCGGCGCGCGGCGCGATGCAGGCGATCATTTCGTTCGCCGTCCATTGCGCATGGCCTTCGCTCGCGTGCCAGCGGTTCAGCGTGCGCGCCGGAATGTCGACCCAGTACAGCGCCTGCTGCGCGGCATGCCACACCGGGCTTTCGCCGGTGCCGTTGCGCGCGTCGAGAACCAGTTCAGCTTGCATCGCCGAAGGGGCCTTGCGCGGTGAAGGCGCCGCCCTGGTAGATGGCGTTCGGGTCGGTCGGCGCGACAGGTGGTTGTGCCTCGACCTTGTCGCGGAACACCTCCGAGCTGTCTTGCGGCACGAAGCCCAGGTGCGCGGCCGCGCTGTTGTCCCACCACACGTCGCGGTTGTTCGACATGCCGTAGACCACCGTGTGCTTCACGTCCGGCGTGAACAGCGACTTCTCGATCAGCGTCGTCAGGTCGCGGTAGCTGAGCCAGGTGCTCATCATGCGGCGGTTGGCGGGCTCCGGGAACGAGGAGCCGATGCGGATGCTCACGGTCTCGATGCCCCAGCGGTCGAAGTAGAACTGCGCCATGTCCTCGCCAAAGGACTTCGACAGGCCGTAGTAGCCGTCGGGCCGGCGCACGGCGTGTGCGTCGATGTGTTCGCTCTGCTTGTAGAAGCCGATCACGTGGTTCGAGCTCGCGAACACCACGCGCTTCACGCCGCGGCGGCGCGCGGCTTCGTAGACATTGAACACGCCCTTGATGTTGGCTTCAAGGATTTCCTCGAACGGGCGCTCCACCGACACGCCGCCCAGGTGGACGATGGCGTCGCAGCCCTCGACCAGCGCATGCACTGCCGCCTTGTCCGACAGGTCGCAGGGCACGACTTCCTCGCTCGCGTCCACGGCCGGCGAAAGCGAAGCGATGTCCGACAGGCGCAGCGTGCCGGCAAAGGGTTTGAGCCGCTCGCGCAGCACCTTGCCGAGTCCGCCGGCCGCGCCGGTCAGGAGGAGGCGGTTCATCTTCTTGTCTGTCATCGTTGCGCGTCCATACATTCAGGAGTCATGGTTTCCGAGGGCCCGCCGTCACGGCGCTTTTCTGAAAGCGGCCGGTACGATGCCGACGGAGCGAAGTCAAAGGGCTGCATGTCGGTGCCGTGGAAGCCGAAAGCCGCAGGCGAAATGGCCGGCGGCGCCAGGAGATGTGAGATGAGTTATCTGTTGTCGTACAACTAGTTGGAGATTATCATCGTGGCCATGGCTCAGTCGACTGCGGGTAATCCCTTGGAATCACAAACGCCGACGGAAACGGCGTCTGCCGCTTCGGCTGCGGGAGCCGCTTTCGTGGGGCGACCGCGCCAGCGCGCACGCGGCCTCGCGCATGGGCTGGTGGAAGACCTGGGCGAAAAAATCCGCAGCCAGTCGCTGCGCCCGGGCGACAAGCTGCCGACCGAGTCGGCCATCATGCAGGCCTATGGCGTGAGCCGCACCGTGGTGCGCGAGGCGCTGTCGAAGCTGCAGGCCGGCGGGCTGGTCGAGACGCTGCACGGCGTGGGCACCTTCGTGCTGCAGCCGCGGGCGGGCGGGGTGTTTCGCCTCGATCCCGGCGAGATCGCTGCATCGGTCGACGTGCTGGCCGTGCTGGAGCTGCGCATCAGCCTGGAAACCGAATCGGCCGGCCTCGCCGCCAGCCGCCGCACCGACGAGCAACTGGTCGCCATGCGCCAGGCGCTCGACGACTTCGAGCGCAACGTGGTCGTGGCGGGCGACACCGTGGGGCCGGACTTCCGCTTCCACCTGCAGATCGCCGAATCGACCGGCAACCCCTATTTCGCGGACATCATGCGGCACCTGGGCACCACGCTCATTCCGCGCACGCGCATCAGCGCCATCCGCACGCACGAGGGTGGCGCGCCCTATCTGAATCGGGTCAACCGCGAGCACGAGGAGATCTACGCGGCCATCGCGCGGCGCGACCCCGAGTCGGCGCGCGCGGCCATGCGCATCCACCTGACCAACAGCCGCGAGCGGCTGCGCCTGGCGCAGGAGGCCGCGCAGCAGAAGGCGAAGGCCGATGCGGCCGCAGGCACGGCCGCGCCGTCGCCCGACGACATTCCCTCCAGCTGAATTTTTCTTGCCGGCCAGGCTGGACAAGTTGTTTTTCTAGTTGTACGATGACTGATAACTCGCTCGGACATGGGCGAAGCCATGACGACCATCGAACAACTGGAGGCAACATGACCATCAACCGGCGCGGCGCACTCGGTGCCGCACTCGCCACCACCCTGGCCGCCAGCCTGCCGCTGAGCGCCATCGCGCAGGGCGCGCAGCAGGGTGGGGGCGGCAACTGGCCCTCGAAGCCGATCCGCATCATCGTCCCGTACCCGCCGGGCGGCTCATCCGACATCATTGCGCGCTCCATCAGCCAGCCGCTGTCGGAGGCGCTGGGCCAGTCGGTCATCATCGACAACAAGGCCGGCGCCAACGGCAATCTCGGCGCCGACCTGCTGGCCAAGGCACCGGCCGACGGCTACACGCTGATGCTGTGCGACCTCGGCGCGCTGGCCATCAGCCCGTCGCTGTACCCCAAGCTGCCGTTCGACCCGTCGAAGGATTTGCGCAGCGTGTCCATGCTGGCCTACTCGCCGCACCTGTTGGTGGTGCACCCCTCGGTGCAGGCGAACACGCTGAAGGAACTGGTCGAGCTCTCGAAGAAAAGCGACTTCAACTTTGCCGTGACCGCCAGCGGCAGCACGGCGCACCTCGCCGGCATCGAACTGCAGCGCAGGGTCGGCGCCAAGTGGGAATACGTGCCCTACAAGGGCGGCGTGCAGGCCGTGCTCGACACCGTCTCGGGCCAGACGCAGGTGCTGATGAACGGCATGCTCGCCACCTACCCGCACGTGCAGTCCGGCAAGCTCAAGCTGATTGCCGTGTCCAAGTCCACGCGCATGCCGCTGATCGGCAACGTGCCGACCATCGCGGAGCAGGGCGCCCCCGGCTACGAGTCGGGCACCTGGCAGGGCGTGGTCGCGGCGCGCGGCGTGCCCGACGCGGTGATCGCCCGGCTCAACAAGGAACTGGTGCGCATCATCCGCACGCCCGACATCCGCGCACGCCTCGCGGGGCAGGGCGCAGAAGTCGTGACCATGACCGTGGCCGAGCAGGACCAGTTCTTCGCCAAGGAGCGCGCGCGCTGGGCGCAAGTCATCAAAGAGGCCAACGTCAGGCTCGACTGACCGGCTGCCGCACATCTTTTTCTTTCCCCCCAAATCTTCACTGGACTCTTCCCGATGAACCCGCAAGAACTCAAGACCATCATGGGCTCCGGCCTGCTCTCGTTCCCGTTGACCGACTTCGACAGCAACGGCGACTTCAACAAGAAGGGCTACGTCGAGCGCCTCGAATGGCTCGCCCCCTACGGTGCCAGCGCTCTGTTCGCGGCCGGCGGCACGGGCGAGTTCTTCTCGCTGACCGGCGACGAATACCCCGGCATCATCCAGACGGCCGTCGACACCTGCCGCGGCGTGGTGCCGATCATTGCTGGCGCCGGCGGCCCCACGCGCTTCGCCATCCAGTGCGCGCAAGCCGCCGAGAAGGCCGGCGCGCACGGCATCCTGCTGCTGCCGCACTACCTCACCGAAGCCGGCCAGGAAGGCCTGGCCGCGCACGTCGAGGCCGTGTGCAAGAGCGTGAAGTTCGGCGTGATCGTCTACAACCGCGCCACCAGCCGCCTGAAGCCCGACACGCTGGCCGGCCTGGCCGAGCGCAACCCCAACCTCGTCGGCTTCAAGGACGGCATCGGCGACATCGAGGCCATGGTCGCCATCTACCAGAAGATGGGCGACCGCTTCGCCTACCTGGGCGGCCTGCCCACGGCCGAGGTCTATGCCGCTGCCTACAAGGCGATGGGCACGCCGGTGTATTCGTCGGCTGTCTTCAACTTCATTCCGAAGACCGCCATGGACTTCTACAAGGCCGTGGCTGCCGACGACCTGCCGACGCAGCACCGCCTGCTGAAGAACTTCTTCATGCCCTACCTCGAACTGCGCAACCGCACACCGGGCTACGCCGTGAGCATCGTGAAGGCGGGCGCCAAGATCGTCGGCCACGACGCGGGCCCGGTGCGCGCACCGCTCACCGACCTGAAGCCCGCGGAGATGGAACAGCTCAAGGCGCTGATCGACGCGCTCGGCCCGCAGTAAGCAGGCAAGCTGTCGAACACGAACAACAACAACACGGAGACAAGGCAATGTTCCTCAAGAAGCTCTTCCTGATTGCCGCCGCGGTGGCCGCGTTCTCCGGCTGCTCGATGATGCCGGCGGGCAATGCGGCATCGGCCTCGCCCGAAGTGGCCGCCGCCGCCGAGCGCCTGCGCATCGCCATGATCGATCCGACCGCCGCCGCGCTCGGCGCGCTGGTGGCCGACGACCTGAGCTATGGCCACTCGAGCGGCAAGGTCGACACCAAGGCCAGCTTCATCGGCGACCTGGTGGACGGCAAGTCGGACTTCGTGGCCATCACGATCACCGACCAGACCATCAAGGTGGTCGACGGCCAGACCGCCATCGTGCGCCACACGCTCGCGGCCGACACCAACGATTCGGGCAAGCCCGGCAAGGTGGCGCTGAAGATCCTCGGCGTCTGGCAGAAGCAGGGCGGAAGCTGGAAGCTGCTCGCCCGCCAGGCCGTGAGGATCTAATACTCCCCAGGCTTCGCGCACACCCTTGCCGGAGCAACACCAGTGGCCCCGGCAGAGCTGGTTCCCGCGGTGTTTCCCGAAGGGGCCGGCGCGGTTTTTGGATTGATTCGAAATGACATCTTCAGATTCCACTTCTCCCGTCAACGGTGCCCCTGTCGTCACCGGCATGCGCGTGGTTCCCGTCGCGGGCCACGACAGCATGCTGATGAACCTCAGCGGCGCGCACGGTCCGTTCTTCACGCGCAACCTGCTGATCCTGACCGACAGCGCCGGCCACACCGGCGTGGGCGAAGTGCCGGGCGGCGAGAAGATCCGCCAGACGCTCGAAGACGCGCGCGGCCTCATCGTCGGCCAGCCCATCGGCCGCCACAACGCCGTGCTCAACAGCATGCGCAGCGCCTTCGCCAACCGCGACAGCGGCGGCCGCGGCCTGCAGACCTTCGACCTGCGCGTGACCATCCATGCAGTGACCGCCGTCGAGGCGGCGTTGCTCGATCTGCTCGGCCAGCATCTCGAAGTGCCCGTGGCGGCCCTGCTCGGCGAAGGCCAGCAGCGCGACGCGGTGCAGATGCTCGGCTACCTTTTCTACGTGGGCGACCGCAACAAGACAGACCTGCCGTACGAAAGCGACCCCGGCGCCGACAACGACTGGTTCCGCCTGCGCCATGAAGAAGCCATGACGCCCGAGGCCATCGTGCGCCTGGCCGAGGCCACGCATGCGCGCTATGGTTTTACCGACTTCAAGCTCAAGGGCGGCGTGCTGCGCGGCGAAGAAGAAGTCGAGGCGATCCGCGCGCTGCACGAGCGCTTTCCGCAGGCGCGCGTCACGCTCGACCCGAACGGCGGCTGGCTGCTGCAGGACGCGATTCGCCTGTGCCGCGACCTGCACGGCGTGATGGCCTATGCCGAAGACCCGTGCGGCGCCGAAGGCGTGTTCTCGGGCCGCGAGGTGATGGCCGAATTCCGCCGCGCCACCGGCCTGCCGACAGCCACCAACATGGTGGCAACCGACTGGCGCGAGATGGTGCACAGCCTGTCGTTGCAGTCGGTCGACATTCCGCTGGCCGATCCGCACTTCTGGACCCTGCAGGGCTCCGTGCGCGTGGCGCAGCTGTGCCAGGCCTGGGGGCTGACCTGGGGCTCGCATTCGAACAACCACTTCGACGTGTCGCTGGCCATGTTCACGCACGTGGCGGCCGCGGCGCCGGGCAAGGTCACCGCGATCGATACGCACTGGATCTGGCAGGACGGCCAGCACCTGACGAAAGAGCCGCTGCAGATCGAGGGCGGCTTCGTGAAGGTGCCCACGCGCGGTGGCCTCGGCGTGGAACTCGACATGGATGCAGTCGAGAAGGCGCACCAGCTCTACCTGAAGCACGGCCTGGGCGCGCGCAACGACGCGCAGGCAATGCAATACTTGATTCCGGGATGGACTTTCGACAACAAAAAACCTTGCATGGTCCGTTGAAGGTTTAGTCTCCCGTTTCCATTTCCGCAGCCGGACACCCAGTGCTCCGGCTTCTTTCTTTCCATCGAGCAGCAAGGAACCCCTCATGCAAAACTTCGACAACCTGATCGGCGGCGAATGGCGTGCCGGCGCAAGCTACAGCCCCAACCTCAACCCCAGCAACCTGTCCGACGTGCTCGGCCAGTACACGCAGGGCGACGCTTCGCACGTCGAGGCTGCCGTTGCTGCCGCCACCGCTGCCTTTCCGGCCTGGGCCACGGGCAGCATCCAGGCGCGCTCCGACGCGCTCGACAAGATCGGCACCGAAATCCTCGCGCGCAAGGAAGAACTCGGCACGCTGCTGGCCCGTGAAGAAGGCAAGACCCGCGCCGAAGGCATCGGCGAAGCCACGCGCGCCGGCCAGATCTTCAAGTTCTTCGCCGGCGAATGCCTGCGCCTGTCGGGCGAAGTGCTGCCTTCGGTGCGCCCGAACATCGGCGTCGAAATCACGCGTGAACCGGTCGGCGTGGTCGGCCTCATCACGCCGTGGAACTTCCCCATCGCCATCCCGGCCTGGAAGATCGCGCCTGCGCTCGCTTTCGGCAACTGCGTGGTCCTGAAGCCTGCCGACCTCGTGCCGGGCTGCGCCTGGGCGCTGGCCGAAATCATCAGCCGTTCGGGCATCCCGGCCGGTGTGTTCAACCTCGTGATGGGCCGCGGCAGCGTGATCGGCAACGCGCTGGTCAACCACCCCGGCATCCATGCGATCAGCTTCACCGGCTCGGTCGGCGTGGGCCGCAACATCGCCGTGCAATGCGTCACCAACCACAAGAAGGTGCAGCTCGAGATGGGCGGCAAGAACCCGCAGGTGATCCTGGATGATGCCGACCTCGCGCAGGCCGTGGAGCTCAGCGTGCAGAGCGCGTTCTATTCCACCGGCCAGCGCTGCACCGCGTCGAGCCGCCTCATCGTGACCGAAGGCATCTACCCCAAGTTCATCGAGGCGATGAAGGCGCGCATGGCCAAGATCAAGGTCGGCGATGCGCTCGCGCAGGGCACCGACATCGGCCCCGTCTCGTCCAAGTCGCAGCTCGACCAGGACATGGAATACGTTGCCATCGGCAAGGGCGAAGGCGCCACGCTGGCGGCCGGCGGCGAGCTGCTGAAGCTCGACACCGACGGCTACTACATGTCGCCCGCGCTCTTCAGCGAATCGGCCGCCGCGATGCGCATCAACAAGGAAGAGATCTTCGGGCCGGTCGCAAGCGTGATCCGCGTGAAGAACTACGAAGAGGCGCTGGCCACGGCCAACGACACCGAGTTCGGCCTTTCGGCGGGCATTGCGACCACGAGCCTGAAGTACGCCACGCACTTCAAGCGCCACAGCCAGGCCGGCATGGTGATGGTCAACCTGCCGACAGCGGGTGTGGACTACCACGTGCCGTTCGGCGGCCGCAAGGGTTCGAGCTACGGTCCGCGCGAGCAGGGCAAGTATGCGCAGGAGTTCTTCACTACCGTGAAGACGGCTTACACGCTGGCCTGATCCTTTTGCGGCTTTGAGCGCGCTGTGTTCGGGGCGCGCTCACGCCGACGGGGTACCTTGCTCCGCGAATGTCCTCCGGCCTTCGGCCTCCCCCTTTATTTCGCTGCGCAAGGCACCCCATCGGCGTGATCGATGGACGTAGCGCTTGTGCGGCCAGCACAACGACTGCGTCCATGTGCGAAGGGCATCGGGTGCTCCCCGCAGCGAAATAAAGGAGGAGGCCGCAGGCCGGGGGACATTCGCGGAGGGGAGTACCCGGTGCCCTTCGCACACGCCCCGAAAGAAACGAACGATTCAGGAAGGCAGCGAAGACGGCGGCACGCGACGACGCCGCCGCATCAGGTATTCCACGAGTTCGAACAGGCCTTCGCTCAGCAACGCCAGCGCAGCCGCCGGCAATGCGCCCGCAACGAGCAGTTCGCGATCGTTGAGCGCCAGCCCCGTCACGATGCGCTCGCCAAAGCCACCCGCACCGATGAAGGCCGCGATGGTCGCCGTGCCGATGGCGATCGAGGTCGCGGTGCGCACGCCCGCCAGCAGCGTGGGCAGTGCCAGCGGCAGCAGCACCAGCCGAAGGCTCTGCGGCGGTGTCATGCCGAGTGCAGTGCCGGCCATCCGCAGGCCGTTGGGAACTTCGGCCAGGCCCGTCACCGTGTTGCGCATGATCGGCAGCAGCGAATAGAGCGTCAGCGCGATCAGCGCCGGCAGTGCGCCGATGGCGCCCAGCATCGAGATCAGCACCGCCAGCAGCGCCAGCGAAGGCACGGTCTGCAGCAGGCTCGCGAAACCCAGCACCACCGCGCGCAACCGAACGTGCGCAAACACCAGGATCGCCAGCGGCACGCCGATGAGAATCGCGACGCCGACCGACACCGCCACCAGCAGCAGATGCTGTCGCGCGAGCTTCCACAGGTCCGGCCCGAACAGCTTGGCCATGAAGCCGCGCCGCGCTTCCTGCGGCTGCGCCTTCGCGCCCTTGCCCGCGCTCGCGAGGAAGTCGCGCGCGATGGTGTCGAAGGGCACGCTCTGCAGCTCGGCCCGCGCATTCATCGCGATCATCGCGCGCTCGTCGACGCGGCCTTCGAGCGTCTTCAGCGCGGCCCAGGCCTGCGGCAGCCGCGTGGGCAGGTCGAGCTTGTAGAGCACCACCGCGTCGTAGCGCGGAAAGTACTTCCTGTCGTCTTCCAGCACGCGCAGGCCGAGGTGGTCGATCTTGGCGTCGGTGGTGTAGATGTCGATCACGTCGATCTGCTTCGCGGCCACCGCGTCGTAGGCCAGCCCGTGGTCGAGGCCGGTGGGCATCTGCGTGAAGCCGTAGCGCCCGGCCAGGCCCTTCCAGCCGTCCGCGCGGCCGATGAATTCGTTCGACAGGCCGAACTTCAGCTCGGGGTGCTTCGCCAGGTCGCTCAGCGTGCGCAGGCCCAGCCGCTCGGCGTCGGCTGCGCGCACCGCGAGCGCATAGCCGTCGTTGAAGCCCAGCGGAATGGCCACGCCCAGGCCCATCGGCGCGAGCGCCGCGTTCATGGCTTCGCGCGTGTCCGCCGGCGTGCCCTTGAGGATTTCGAGCGCGATGGTGCCGGTGTATTCGGCGTACAGGTCGATGGCGCCCGAGCGCAGCGCCTCGTACACGATGGCCGTGTTGCCAAGGCCTTGCCGCACGATGGGCGCCGAGGCGGTGTGCGGCGCCGCCGTCTGCGCCAGCAGCTCGGCCAGGATGTACGACTCGGTGAAGCGCTTGGAGCCTACGCGCAGCGTCTCGTCCGCGGCTTGTGCGGGGGCGGGCGCGATGGCAAGCCATGCGAGGGCGTACAGCAGGGCGGCGCGCCAGAAACTGCGGGGCAGATGCATCCGGGCCAGTGTATAGACATCGCTCCGTTTGGCGCGCACCCGCCGCTCTCCTACACGCCGTGGTGCGCGGTGCCGATGGGGCGGCTCGTTGATCGGGCCCACAGTCGGTTGCCATGAAGAGCCGCTCCACGAAGAACGAACTCCCCGGCCCCGACGTCCACGGCCTGCGCGAGCTGCCGGGCGTGCAGGTCGACGGCTACAGCCTGCAGCTGCGCGACAAGGACGGTTTTGTCGGCGATCAGGCCAGCCAGACGGCCTTTCGCGAACTGCTCGAACGCTGGCGCAAGCGCCGCCGCAGGAAGGGCAAGGACCCGCTGGGCGTTTCGCATTCGCGCGACCTCGGCAAGGGGGAGCTTGACCGCGCACTGCAGGAAAAGAAGGCCACCGAGGCCTCCGACGTGATGCATGGCGCCATCGAGGAGTTCGCGCAGGAGCTGGCCCTGGTGATCCAGCGCTTCATGCGCCAGCCCTCGTGGCGGAAGGTGCAGCGCATCGTGGTCGGCGGCGGCTTTCCCGAGAGCGACGTGGGCGAGCGCGCCATCCTGCAGACCGGCGCCATCCTCGAGGAGATGGGCTTGCAGGTGCAGATCGGCCGCCTCTCGCACGACGTGGACGACGGCGGGCTGATCGGCTGGGCGCACCTTGTGCCGCGCGCCATGCTGAAGAAGCACGACGCGATCCTCGCGGTGGACATCGGCGGCACCAACGTGCGCTGCGGCATCGTGAAGACGCGCCACCGCAAGGCGCACGACTTCTCGCTCGCGAAGGTGGTGCGGCGCGAGAAGTGGCGCCATGCGGACGAAGGGCCCGACCGGGGCGGCATGGTCGAACACATCGCCGACATGCTGGAAGACATGGTCCGCTACAGCGAGCGCAGGAAGATCCGGCTCGCGCCCTTCGTCGGCATTGGCTGTCCGGGCCTGATCCGGCCGGACGGCTTCATAGCGCGCGGCGCGCAGAACCTGCCCGGCGACTGGGACAGCCACGCCTTCCACCTGCCCAGCCAGCTGTGGCAGCGCATGCCGATGATGGGCTCGGGCCCGACGCTGGCGCTGATGCACAACGACGCGGTGGTGCAGGGCCTGAGCGAACTGCCTTTCATGCGCGACGTGCGGCACTGGGGCGTGCTGACCATCGGCACGGGGCTGGGCAACGCGAGCTTCACGAACCGGCTTTGAGGCCGGGGCTGCATTACCGGTGTTCGGTCTGCGGGCCTTCCAGCACCAGCGTGCCACCACCCAATGCCTTGTAGACCGCCACCAGCCCGACCGCGAGCCGGCTTGCGCTCTGCGCCCGGTCGCGTTGCGCCTGCAGCAGCGTGCGGCGCGCATCGAGTTCGACGCCGAAGTCGGTGAGTCCGCCCGCGTGGCGCGCATGTGCCAGCACCAGCGCGTCGCGGCTGCGGCGCTCGCGCTCGGCCAGTTCGGTCTGCCGCTGCCGCTCGGCGGCGTAGGCGGTGAGCGCCGAGTCGATCTCGTGCCAGGCCTTGAGCACGGTCTGCTGAAAGGCCATGGCCGCTTCCTGCTGCTGCAGCTCGCGCAGCTCCACGGTGCCGCGGCGGCGTCCGTTGTCGAAGATCGGCAGGCTGATCGACGGGCCCACGTGCCACTGCCGGCTGCCCCATTCGCCGAAACGTTCGCTGCCTACCGATTCGTAGCCGAAGCCGACGCCCAGCGTCACGCGCGGATAGAGGTCGGCCACGGCCACGCCGATGCGGGCGGTGGCTGCATGCAGCTGCGCCTCGGCGGCCGCGATGTCGGGGCGGCGGCGCGCGAGTTCGGCGGGCTGGCCCAGCGCGAGGGCGGGGAGCGCCGGGGCGTCGAGTGCGTCGCCGGTGGCGGTGTCGGCCAGTTCGGTGTTCAGCGCGCCGGGCGCGGCACCGGCCAGCAGCGTGATGCGGTTCATCGCATCGGCTTCCTGCTGCAGCAGCGCGGGAATGCGCGCGCGCAGTTCGGCCACCAGCGCGCGCTGGCGTACGGGGTCCAGGTCGGTGACGAGGCCGCCGTTGGCGCGCGCCTGCACCAGTTCGAGCGACTCGGCGGCTGCCGCGATGTCGGCGCGCGCGATGCGCAGTTCGCGCTGCGTGCCGCGCAGCTCGAAGTAGTTGCGCGCCAGCTCGGCCTGCACACTGAGCCGGGCCTGCCGCAGCAGCGCGGACGAGGCGCTCGCGTCGGCATCGGCCGCCTCGATGGCCCGGCGCACGCGGCCCCACAGGTCGATCTCCCACGAGGCATCGAAGCCGGCCTGGTAGAGGTTGTAGGGCTCGCTGAGCGTGCGGATGAGCTGGTCGCGGTTGGAGACCGACGAGCCAAGCGCATCGATCATCCGCGTGGCGGCGCCGCTTTCGCTCTGGCGCTGCCGGGTGACGCCGGCGCTCGCATTCACCTGTGGCCCCTGCTGCGCCGCCGTGGTGGTGCGCTGTACGCGGCTTTGTGCGAAGCGCAGGGCGGCAGTCTGAAGGTCGGGGTTGCTTGCGAGCACCATGGCTTCGAGGCGGTCCAGCACCGGATCGTTGAAGGCCCTCCAGTCGCCGGATGCGATGCCGCCGGTGGAAGCGCCTTGCCGTTCCGCGCCCAGAAGTGCGGGCGAGCCGCCATGCCAGGCAGTCCAGTCGGCGGGCGTGCGCACCTCGGCCGGCTTGTGGTCGGGCCCCACCGCGCAGCCGGCGAGCAACAGGGAGAAGGCGAAGGCGGTCGCGGCGCGAGGAGCGGACAGAAGAGGCATGGCGTGCTCCCGGTTTCAGACAAGACGGTTGCGGAACAGCCAGGCCGCCAGCGGCAGCGTGATGGCGGCGATGACGGCCAGCGGAATCAGGTTGTGCCAGACCGTGCCCAGCCCCACGCCTTCGAGGTACACGCGCTGCACGAGATCGATGGCAAAGCGCAGCGGGTTGGCCAGCGTGGCCACCTGCAGCGCGTGCGGCATGTTGCGCACCGGCGTGGTCAGGCCCGACAGCAGCATCAGCGGCATCAGCAGCACGAATGCGTAGAGCATGGCCTGCTGCATGTTGGCCGACACGGCCGAGATCGACAGGCCAATGCCCACGCTCGCGACCGTGAAGAACACCAGCCCCGTGTACAGCGTGAGCAGCGAGCCCGCCATCGGAATGCGGAACCAGAACAGCGCCACCAGCAGGATCAGCGACGACTGCACCAGCCCCACCAGCACCGGCGGCAGCGCCTTGCCGATCATGATCTCGAGCGGCGACATCGGCGTGACCAGCAGCTGGTCGAAGGTGCCTTGCTCGCGTTCGCGCGCCACCGACAGCGCGGTGAGCAGCAGCGTCTGCAGCATGCTGAGCGCAGCGATCATGCCGGGCAGCAGGTTCCAGCGCGTTTCGAGGTTCGGGTTGAACCATGCGCGCGATTCGATGACCAGCGGCGACGGCGGGGCGCCCGCGCGCGCGCGCAGTTCCGCGTTGTAGCGTTCGACCACCGCGCTCACGTAGCCCGCCGCCGAGCCCGCGGTGTTGGAGTTGCGCGCATCGAGGATCAGCTGGATCGTCGTGGTCTGCCCCGCGCTGAGCTGCTGCTCGAAGTTGGCGGGAATCTGGAGGACGAGCAGCGCCTGCTCGGTGTCGATCACCTCGCGGATGTCGGCCTGCGAGCGCAGCGTGGCCACGCGGTGGAACACGCCCGTGCTGTCCAGGTGCGCGATGAGTTCCGACGAGGCGCCGTTGCGGCTCTGGTCGAGCAGCGCGTACGGTACGTTGGTGAGGTCGTAGGTCGCGCCGTAGCCGAAGACCAGGCTCTGCAGCAACGCCGGCGCGACCAGGATGGCGCGCGTGGCCGGGTCCTTGAGGATCGTCAGCAGCTCCTTGCGGCAGAGGTTGGCGATGCGCATGAGGAAATCGATCATGGCGTCGGCCCTCAGTCGAGGCTCTTGCGCGTTACCGCGCGCGCCACCAGCAGCAGGCCCACCGCGTACGCCAGCAGGATCGCGCAGTTGCGCCAGATCAGCGGCCACACGTCGCCGGCGAGGAACAGCGTCTTGATCAGGTCCATGAAATAGGTGGCCGGCAGCAGGTGCCCCACCACCCGAACGGCAGTGGGCACGTTGCGCAGATCGAACAGGAAGCCCGACAGCATCATCGAAGGCATGAAGGTCGCGATCAGCGCCACCTGGCTCGCGAGGAACTGGTTGCGCGTGACCGACGAGATCACGAGGCCCAGGCTCACGGCCACGATCAGGTACAGCATCGAGCTGAACACCACCACCAGCAGCGAGCCGTACATCGGCACCGCGAACAGGTAGCGCGCGGAGAGCAGGCACAGCGTGAGCCCGAGCATGCCGACCGCGAAGTACGGGATGATCTTGGCCAGCAGGATCTCGACCGGCCGCACCGGCGTGACGAACAGCGCCTCCAGCGTGCCGCGCTCCCATTCGCGCGCCATCACCAGCGCGGTGAGGAAGGCGCCGACCAGCGTCATGATGAGCACGATCAAGCCCGGCACCAGATACCAGGTGCTGGTGTTCGCGGCGTTGAACCACATGCGCTGCTCGATGGCGACGCTGCCTGCGGGTGGGGCGCCGGCAGCGTTGCCGTTGCGGTCCGCCTGCCGCACGCCCGCTTGCGCGAGGGCGCCGCTCACATAGGCCTTGATGATGCTCGCGCGCCCCGCGTCCGAGCCATGCACGATGAGCTGCACGCGAGCATTGCCGGCAGCGAGCGCGCGCGAGAAATCGGCCGGCACGCGCACGATGCCGTCGACCTTGCGCTCTTGCATCAACGCTTCGGCGTCGTGCATCGAGCCCAGCAGTATTGGCGCGATGGTGGGCGAGAGCTGCAGCCCGGCAATGGCCTCGTGCGCGGTCGGCGAGGCGTCTTCCATGACCACCGCCACGGGCGCGTTCTTCACGTCGAGCGACATGCCGTAGCCGAAGATCAGGATCAGCACCATCGGCAGCAGGATGCCGATGGCGAGGTTGCTGCGGTCGCGCAGCAGCTGGCGGAACTCCTTGCGCGTGAGGGAGACCAGGCGGGACCGGAAGCCGTTCATGCCGCCACCTCTTCCGTGCTCTTGTGCCGCGCCTTCTCGACGATGCCGATGAAGGCCTGTTCCATGTCGATGCGTCTCTCGCCGTCTTCCTCGCCCAGCGCCTGCGCGCGCACCTCCTGCGGCGTGCCGATGGCCAGCACCTTGCCTGCGTCCTGGATCACGATGCGGTCGCAGTACTCCGCCTCTTCCATGAAGTGCGTGGTGATGACGACCGTGGTGCCGCCTTCGGACAGAGCCGTGATGCGGCGCCAGAACTCGCGGCGCGCGAGCGGGTCGGCGCCGCTGGTGGGCTCGTCGAGGAACAGAATCTCGGGCTCGTGCAGCAGGCCGGTGGCCATCGCCAGGCGCTGCCTGTAGCCGCCGGCCAGTTGGCCGCTGGGCGTGTCGAGTGCCTGGGCAAGGTCGAACTGGTGCAGCACCGTGTCCATGCGCTCGCACAGCTTCGCGCCGCGCAGGCCGTAAGCACCCCCGAAGAACGAGAGGTTCTCGCGCACCGTGAGGTTGCCGTAGAGCGCGAACTTCTGCGAGACGTAGCCGATGCGCTGGCGTGCCTGTGCGCGTGCATGCCGCAGGTCGACGCCGGCCACGCGCAACTGGCCGCCGCTGGCGGGCAGCAGGCCGCAGAGCATGCGGAAGGTGGTGGTCTTGCCCGCGCCGTTGGGGCCGAGCAGGCCGAAGATTTCGCCGCGCCGCACCGAGAAGCTGGTGTTGGCCACGGCGACGAAATCACCGAAGCGGCGCACGAGGTCCTTGACCTCGATGACCACCTCGCCGGGTTTGCCGTCGGGCGTCGCCATGGCCGCTGGCGGAATGGTGTCGCTGGCGGGCGATGGCTGCGTGCGCAGCAGCATCATGAAGCCGTCTTCGAGGCGCGGCGCGACGGGCTCGGTGTGCGCGCCGTCGAGCAACGCATCGAGCCGCGCGCCGTCTGCTTCCTCGCGGCGAATGAAGCGCACCTCGCCGCCCTGCGGCACCGCATCGACGATGTCCTGCCGCGCGTCGAGCAGGCGGGCCTGAAGCAATCGCGGCGGTTCGCCATCGGGCGGCGTTGCGACAAAGCAGAGGCCGCGCGCCCGGTCGCGCAGTTCGCCGGGCGCGCCCTGCACCAGCAGCTTGCCGCCGCGCAGCACGAACACATGGCTGCAGCGCTCGGCCTCGTCGAGGTAGGCGGTGCTGACGATGACCGAGAGCTTTTCGTCGTCGACCAGCTGCTGCACGATCTCCCACAGCTCGCGGCGCGAGAGCGGGTCCACGCCCACGGTCGGCTCGTCGAGCAGCAGCAGGTCGGGCGAGCGCACCAGCGTGCAGGCCAGCCCGAGCTTCTGCTTCATGCCGCCCGAGAGCTTGCCGGCGGGGCGGCTGGTGAAGCGGCCGAGGTCGGTCATTTCCATCAGCCGTGCGTAGCGCTCGCGCCGCTGCGCGCGCGGCACGCCGTGCAGGTCGGCGTAGAGGTCGAGGTTTTCCTGCACGCTGAGGTCGTCGTAGAGGCCGAAGCGCTGCGGCATGTAGCTGATGCGGTCCTGCACCGCCTGCGGGTCGGCCGACACGTCGATGCCGAGCACGCGCAGCTCGCCCTGGTCGGCGCGCATCAGGCCGGCCATGAGGCGCAGCAGCGTGGTCTTGCCTGCGCCGTCGGGACCGACCAGCGCGGTGAGCGTGCCGGCGGGTACTTCGAGCGACACGTCGTCGAGCGCGTGCACGGTCGCGGCCGGCGCCTTCGGCACGAAGCGCTTGTGCAGCGAGCGCCCGGCCACGGCCGGCCCGGTGCATTGCATTCAACAGCCCTCCGTGTGGGAGGTCTTGCTCCTTCCCCCGCTGGGGGAAGGCTGGGATGGGGGCAGGCAGAGCGCTCGATGGGTACGCCGTCTGCCCCCACCCCAGCCCTCCCCCAGAGGGGGAGGGAGCAATGCAGGAAGAAGGACGGTCATTCAGGGCCTGCCCGTCGAAGACAGCTGCAGCCGCACCGTGGCCGGCATGCCGAGCCGCAGCCGGTCCTCCTTGTCGTCGACCATCACCCGGATCTCGTAGACGAGGCTGCTGCGCAGCTCCTCCGTCTGCACGGTCTTGGGCGTGAACTCGGCCACCGACGAGATGTAGCCGACCTTGCCCGCGATGGCTTCGCCGGGTTGGCTGTCGGTGCTCACGCGGGCCTCCTGCCCGGCGCGCACGCGGCCGAGGTCGGGTTCGGCCACATAGGCGCGCACCCATTTGGGATCGGTGATGGCGAGCGTGAAGGCCGGGCGCTGCGGCGAGGCCATGTCGCCCGGTTCGAGCAGCCGGGCGCGCACGACGGCATCGATGGGCGCCTTGAGCTCGGCCTCCGCGAGCTGGTGGTTCATGAGCGCGAGCTCGGCGCGGGCCGATTCGAGCTGGGCCTGCGCCTGCCCGATGTCTTCCTTGCGCGGCCCGGTGACGACCAACTGCTGCGCCTTGCGCGCGTTGTCGAGCTGCGCCAGCGCCACCTTGCGCCTGGCCTGCGCGCTGTCGAGGTCCTGCTGGCTCACCGCGCGGCCGGCCGTGGTGGTGCCGATGGCCTGCAGGCGCGCGAGCTGCTGCTGCGCCAGTTCGGCATCGGCTTGCGCGGCGGCCACCTGGGCGCCGGCCTGCGCCACTTCCTCGGGGCGGCTGCCGGTCTTCAGGCGCAGCAGGGCCTGCTCCTGCACGCCGATGCGCGCCTGCGACTGCGCCGCGCGCAGCACCAGCGAGCGGGTGTCGAGCCGGCCCAGCACCTGCCCGGCACGCACGCGGTCGCCTTCGCGCACCATCAGCTCGGCCACGCGCTCGTTGGCGTTGAAGGCCAGCGAGACCTGGCGCAGGTCGACGTTGCCGTACAGCACGAGCTGATCGGAGGGCGCGGCCGAGCGATGCGCGTACCACCAGCCGCCCGCTGCCGCGATGACTGCCACGGCGGCGATGGCGATGAGGGGTTTCCTGTTCATGGCGTGTGTCCTGACGAGGCTGCTGCTGTCCCGGGCCCGATGCGATGTTATCAAATTGAAATTTGAATTTGAAGTATTTTTTCGTTTGGGTTAGCCTCGGGGCATGGCAACCCGCACTCCGCGCACCGACGGCAACACCACGCGCCTGCACATCCTCGAGACCGCAGGGCGGCTGTTCGCGGCGCAGGGTTTCGCGCAGAGCACCAGCAAGGAAATCTGCACCCGCGCGGGCACCAACATGGCCGCGATCAACTACCACTTCGGCGGCCGCGACGGGCTCTACGAAGCGGTGCTGATCGAGGCGCACAGGCAACTGGTGAGCCTCGACGAGCTGATGGCGCTGTCCATGGAGTCCACCGATGCGCGGCTCAAGCTGCGCGCCTTCCTCACGCACATGGTCGAGATGAGCGCGCAGCCGAAGGCGCCGTGGGGCTTCCGGGTGGTGCTGCGCGAGGCGCTGTCGCCGTCGCCGGCCATGCCGGCGATGATCCAGCGGGCGGTGCTGCCCAAGGCCAAGCTGCTGCGCGGCATCATCGGCGAGATCATGGGCTTGCCCGGCGACCATCCCTCGGTGCAGCGCAGCCTGCTGCTCACGGTGCTGCCGTGCCTGGTGATGACGGTGGCGCCCAAGGACCTGAGCAGCAAGGTGCTGCCGGCCCTGAAAGACACGCAGGCGCTGGCGGACGACCTGATGCGTTACGTGCTCGCCGGGCTCGACGCCGTGGCGAAGGAAGCCAAGGCCGCCGAGCCGACTACAGCTGGAAAGCGACGGTGAGCAGCAGCCCCTCGGCCACGTCGCGCAGCAGCCCCGGTCGCCGCGCGCGGTAGGGTTCGCCGGCCGAGGCGGTGGTCTCGATCCACTCGGCCAGCCAGTCAATGTTGTCCTGGCCGTAGAACACCACGGCGGCCTCGTGGTTCAGCAGCAGGCTGCGCAGGTCGAGGTTGATCGAGCCGCAGATGGCGAGTTCGTCGTCCACCACCACGGCCTTGGCATGCGCCATGAACGGCAGCATGCAAAAGCTCACGCCTGCGCGCGCCAGGTCGCGCATGGCGCGTGCGCGCACGAAGTCGGCCAGGCGGTGGTTCGACTTCGCCGGCATCGCGATGGTCACCTGCACGCCGCGCCGCGCGGCCAGCCGCAGAGCGTCGCGCAGGCCGTCGCCGGGCACGAAGTAGGGCGTGATCGCGAGGATGCGGTGCTCGGCGCGGAAGCACGCGTCGATCAGCAAGGCGTGCGCCGTGTCTTCGGTCTGGTCGGGGCCGCTCGGCAGGAACTGGGCCATGGCCGTGCCCGGGCCCTCGGCAACGTCGTCGCACGTGATGGCGCGGGCCTTGCGGCTGCGCACCGAGGTCCAGTCGTGGTCGAACTGGCGCGCCGCCGCTGCGGCTACGCTGCCGCGCAGGTCGAACGACAGGTCGTGCCAGGCCTCGGGATGCTTGTCGCTGCCGGTGAAGTATTCGCCCGCGAGGTTGCGCCCGCCCGACCAGAGCCAGCTGTCGTCGGCGATGGTGAACTTGCGGTGGTTGCGCAGGTTGCGCGGCCCGATGCGGCGCAGGCTGAAGAAGGGGCGGAACACCGCCACCTCGCCGCCCGCCGCCCGCAACCGGTCGAAGTGATGGCGCGGCAGCGACAGCGCGCCGAAGCCGTCGAGCAGCACCCGCACCTTGAGCCCGTCGCGCGCCCGCCTGGCGAGCCGCTCGATCACCGCATGGCCGAGGGGGTCGTCGCCGATGATGAAGGTGCACACGTCGATGCGCTCGCGCGCGCCGTCGATCACCTGCCACAGCGCCTCGCGCGCGGCCTCGCCGTCGGCGTGCATGCGGATCGCGCAGCGCCCCGGCGGCGCGAGGCCGAAGCTCTCGATCAGGTCGGCCGCCCAATGGCCCGGCGGCACCGAGCGCGGCGGCCGCGGCGAGCCAGCGGGACGCAGCTTGCGCTGGCCGAACAGCAGGTACATCGGCAGGATGAGGTAGGGCATCAACACCAGCCCCATGACCCAGGCGATGGCCGTGGTGGGTGCGCGCTGCTCGCGGCGCGCGCGCGTGGTCAGGACGTAGACCAGCAATGCGAAAGTGACGACGAGGAAATGCTGCGAAGGAGAGGGCAGCCAGTCGAACCTTGTGATCGGCATGGAGCGATGATGCCTCGGAGCCTTGGCCCGGCCTTCAGCGTTGAAGGAAGGCCGGCACGCCGCGCCCCTGCGAGGCCAGGAACCGCATCATCGGGTCGACTACCGCGCGCACCGCGGGGCGGTCGCCCACGCGTTTGCGCCAGGCCAGCAGGCGCGGCGTGGCGTCGGTCATGCCGGCGCCTTTGCGGTCGGCGAACACGCAGGCCATGTAGAAGGCGATGTCGGCAAAGGAGTAGGGGCCGGCCAGGTACTCGCGCGTGGCGAGCAGGCCTTCCATCTCGTCGTAGAAGCGCGCGCAGCCGGCGCAGGCTGCGATCGCCGGGGCACTCTGCATGGCCTCCTGCAGGCCGAAGAGCTTGATGACGTTAGGAAAGAAGACCTCGTCGGACTTCTGTTCCAGCTGCCGCGCGCGAGCCCGGTCGGCAATGCCTTCGGGCCACAGCGCCGGGCTGGGATAACGGTCTTCCAGGTATTCGAAGATCTGCGTCGAGTCGAAGAGCGAAACCTCGTCGTCGACCAGCACCGGTACCTGCTGCTTGACGGGGTTGACCCGAAGCACCTCGGGGTGCTTGGGCTCGTAGGCGTCGCCCTCGATGAAGGGCACCATGACCAGTTCGAAGGCAAGGCCTTTTTCGCGCGCCGCGATCTCGACCTTGGCGCCGAACATGCTGAGGGGGCCGGAGTAGATGTGAATCGTCATGGGCCCCGACTTCAACAGAAATGGCGCTTCAGGTCGAGCCCCAGACTTCCTGTGCCGTCTCCACCACGAGGCGCAGCTTGGCGCGCTGCGCTTCCACCGCGATGTTGTTGCCGTGCACCGTACTGGAGAAGCCGCACTGCGGCGACAGTGCGAGCTGTTCGAGCGGGGCGTACTTGGCGGCATCTTCGATCCGGCGCTTGAGCTCGTCCTTGTCCTCCATCTCGCCGAACTTGGTGGTCACGAGGCCGAGCACCACGGTCTTGCCCTTGGGCAGGTAGCGCAGCGGCTTGAAGTCGCCCGAGCGGGCGTCGTCGTATTCCATGAAGTAGGCGTCGAGATCCATCTCTTTCAGCAGCGCCTCGGCCACGGGCTCGTAGTTGCCGGCCGCGGCGTGCGTGCTCTTGAAGTTGCCGCGGCACAGGTGCATGGCCAGCAGCATGCCCGGCGGCTTCTGTGCGACCACCTTGTTGATGAAGGCCGCGTAGCGATGCGGCAGCTCGTTCGGGTCGTCGCCGCGCTTGCGGGCGGCTTCGCGCATGTGCTCGTCGCACAGGTAGGCGAGGTTGGTGTCATCCATCTGCACGTAGGTGCAGCCGGCGTCGGCCAGCGAGCGCAGCTCGTCGCCGTAGGCGTTGGCCACGTCGTCGTAGAACACCGGGTCGAGCTCGGGATAGTGTTCCTTGCTGATGCCGGCGCGGCCGCCGCGGAAGTGCAGCATGGTCGGCGAGGGGATCGTCACCTTCGGCGTGCGGCCTGCCGACAGCTGGCTCTTGAGGTACTGGAAGTCGGCGAGCTGGATGTCCTTGACGTGGCGCACCTTGTCGATCACGCGCATCGCCGGCGGCGCCAGTTCCTCGGTGCCGTCGGGCTTGCGGATGGTGACCGGAATGTCGGTCTTCACGCCGCCGAGCTGGTCGAGGAAATCGATGTGAAAGTAGGTGCGGCGGAACTCGCCGTCGGTGATGCTCTTCAGGCCGATGTCTTCCTGGAAGCGGACGATCTCGGTGATGGCCTTGTCTTCGACCAGGCGAAGCTGCTCGGGCGTGATCTCGCCCTTGGCCTTCTGCTCGCGCGCTTCGAGCAGGTACTTGGGGCGCAGGAAACTGCCCACGTGGTCGTAGCGGGCGGGCAAGGCGGCGTGCTGTGACATGGATGACTCCGTCGTGATGGGGGAACGAGCGGAACATCGTATCGCCTTCGAAACATCGGCGGCTTGAATCAAACGACTCGCCCCGGCTCCGCTTACTGCGCCGACGGCAGACGCGCACGCAGGCAGAAGCTGCCGTGCGCGATGATCGCGCGGTTCATCTGGTTATCGCGCAACAAAGAATCCCGTCGGAGGCCGCTAGGTGATTGCCAGCTGCGCCGGGTGTTGCAAAGTGTTGAAAATAGCCCGGGTCCGCGTTCCGCCCCTCAAAGGAAAAACCATGCAAAGACGCCATCTCATCCAGACCGCCGCCCTGTCGGCGCTAGCGCTTTCAATGTCGCTGGCCAGCGCCCAGGACAACAAGTTCAAGATCGGCCTGATCCTGCCGATGACGGGCCAGTCGGCCTCCACCGGCCGCCAGATCGAAGCCGCCGCGCGCCTCTACATGGCCCAGAACGGCGACACCGTGGCCGGCAAGAAGGTCGAGCTGATCGTCAAGGACGACACCGGCCTGCCCGATGTCACCAAGCGACTGGCGCAGGAACTGGTGGTGAACGACAAGGTCAATGTGCTGGCCGGCTTCGGCCTCACGCCGCTGGCGCTGGCCGTGGCACCGATCGCCACGCAGTCGAAGACGCCTGAAGTGGTGATGGCCGCCGCCACGTCGAGCATCACCGAAGCCTCGCCCTACATCATCCGTTCGAGCTTCACGCTGCCGCAGGTGTCGGTGGCCATGGGCGACTGGGCGCCGAAGAACGGCGTGAAGACAGTCGTCACGCTGGTGGCCGACTACGGTCCCGGCAACGACGCCGAGAAGTTCTTCAGCGAGCGCTTCCAGCTCAACGGCGGCAAGGTGATCGAGAAGCTGCGCGTGCCGCTGCGCAACCCCGACTTCGCGCCGTTCCTGCAGAAGGTGCGCGACGCCAAGCCCGACGCGCTGTTCGTCTTCGTGCCTTCGGGCGCGGGCGCGGCCGTGATGAAGCAGTTCCTCGAGCGCGGCATGGACAAGGCCGGCATCAAGATGATCGCCACCGGCGACGTGACGGACGACGACCAGCTCAACGACATGGGCGATGGCGCGCTGGGCGTGGTCACCTCGCACCACTACTCGGCCGCGCACCCCTCGGCGATGAACAAGAAGTTCGTCGAGGCCTTCCAGAAGGCCAACCCCAAGATGCGCCCCAACTTCATGGCCGTGGGCGGCTATGACGGCATGCGCGTGATCTACGAAGCGCTCAAGACCACCAAGGGCCAGGGCGGCGGCGAAGCGCTGCTGGCGGCCATGAAGGGCCAGGTCTTCGAGAGCCCGCGCGGCCCGGTGCTGATCGATGCGCAGACGCGCGACATCGTGCAGGACGTGTACCTGCGCAAGGTCGAGAAGAAGGACGGACAGCTCTACAACGTCGAGTTCGACGTGATCAAGGGCGTGAAGGATCCGGGCAAAGCTAAATAATGCTCGCCCCCAGGCTGCGCGCACTTCGTGTCGCTTCGCCTTCCCCCTACCGGGGGCAACACCTGCGGCCCGGCGAAGCCGGTTCCGCGGTGTTTCCCGAACGGGCCGCTTTTGTGCAGCACGCTGATAGATAGCTGACATGTTGACCATTCTTTTCGACGGCATCGCCTACGGCATGCTGCTTTTCGTGCTCGCCGTCGGCCTGGCCGTGACGCTCGGGTTGATGAACTTCATCAACCTCGCGCACGGCGCCTTCGCCATGGCGGGCGGGTACCTCACGGTGTTCGCGATGCAGAAGCTGGGCATGCCGTTCCTGGCCTGCCTGCCGTTCGCGTTCATCGTCGTCGCGTTGGCCGGGGCATTGCTCGAACGCACGCTCTATCGGCCGATGTACGGCAAGCCGCACCTCGACCAGGTGCTCTTTTCCATCGGCCTCGCCTTCATGGCCGTGGCGGCCATCGACTACTTCGTGGGATCGTCGCAGCAGAACGTGCAGCTGCCCGAGTGGCTGCGCGGCCGTACCGAAATCGGCGACGGCGCGCTGCTGCTGGGCATGGGGCACTACCGGCTCTTCATCATCGGCGTGTGCGCAGTGCTCACGGTGGTGCTGCAGCTCATCCTCTCGAAGACGCGTTTCGGCAGCCGGCTGCGCGCCGCGGTCGACGATCCGCGCGTGGCGGCGGGGCTGGGCATCAACGTGAACATCGTGTTCCTGCTGACCTTCGCCGTGGGCTCCGGGCTCGCGGGGCTGGGCGGTGCGCTGGGCGCCGAGATCCTCGGGCTCGACCCGACCTTTCCGCTCAAGTACATGATCTATTTCCTGATCGTGGTGTCGGTCGGCGGCACCTCGTCGATCACCGGGCCGCTCGCGGCGGCGCTGCTATTGGGCATTGCCGACGTGGCGGGCAAGTACTTCATTCCGAAGATGGGTGCGTTCACCGTCTACCTGCTGATGATCCTCATATTGATGTGGCGGCCCCAAGGCCTGTTCACCCGCAAAGGGGGGCGCTGAATGAGCACGCCTTCTTCTGCGACCGATCTCCAGTCGGCCCTGCTGCGCAAGGCGCGCTGGCACCCGCTCGAGTTCGTTGTCTGGGCCGTGGCCTTCGCGCTGCCGCTCGTGATGCCTTCGCACTCGCTGCTGATCAACGAGATCGCCATCGTCGCGCTGTTTGCGATGTCGCTCGACCTGATCCTCGGCTACACCGGCATCGTGTCGCTGGGCCATGCCGCCTTCTTCGGCTTCGGCGCGTATGCGGCGGCGCTGTTCGCCAAGCTCGTGATGCCCGACCCGACCGTGGGGCTCGTGGTCGCCACTGTGCTCTCCGCGCTGCTGGGCCTCGTCGCCAGCGTGACGATCTTGCGCGGCAGCGACCTCACGCGCCTGATGGTCACGCTCGGCACCGCGCTGCTGCTGCTCGAACTCGCCAACAAGCTCGACTGGCTCACCGGCGGTGCCGACGGCCTGCAGGGCGTGGTGATGGGGCCGGTGCTCGGCCTGTTCGACTTCGACCTGTACGGCCGCACGGCCGCCTGGTATTCGCTGGCCGTGATGCTGCTGCTCTTCCTGCTGATGCGCCGGCTGGTGCATTCGCCGTTCGGCGCCACGCTCAAGGCCATTCGCGACAACCGGCTGCGCGCCATGGCCATCGGCATCCCGGTGGTGTCGCGCCTTGCGGTCATCTACACCGTGGCAGCCGGCATCGCCGGAGCCGCGGGCGCGCTGCTGGCGCAGACCACCGGCTTCGCCTCGCTCGACGTGCTGGCCTTCGACCGCTCGGCCGACGTGCTGCTGATGCTGGTCATCGGCGGCGTGGGCTGGCTCTATGGCGGCGTGGCGGGCGCGATCGTGTTCAAGCTGCTGCAGACCTGGCTGTCGGCCGTGACGCCGCAGTACTGGATGTTCTGGATCGGCCTGATCCTGGTGCTGCTGGTGCTGGTCGGGCGCGACCGGCTGCTGAAGCCCTGGACGTGGTACGGCGCCGGCAAGAAGAAGGGTGGAGCGGCATGAGCGACACCGTTCTTTCCACCCACGGCCTCGTGATGCGCTTCGGCGGCATCACGGCCACCAACAACGTGTCGATGGAGCTCAAGCGCGGCGCGCGCCATGCGCTGATCGGCCCCAACGGCGCGGGCAAGACCACGCTGATCAACCAGCTCACGGGCGTGCTCACGCCGACCGAAGGCCGCATCACGCTGCTCGGCGAAGACATCACGACGCTCGCGCCGCACAAGCGCGTGGCGCGCGGGTTGGTGCGCACTTTCCAGATCAACCAGTTGTTCGATTCGATGACGCCGCTCGAAACGCTGGCGCTCGTGGTGTCGCAGCACCAGGGCATCGGCGCGCAATGGTGGCGTCCGCTGGGCGCCAGCAAGGCGATCGCGGAGCGCGCGGCGCAACTGCTCGAACAATTTCACCTGAGCGACGTGGCACAGCAGCAGGTGAAGCACCTGGCCTACGGCAAGCGCCGCCTGCTGGAAATCGCCATCGCGCTGGCCTGTGAGCCACGCGTGCTGCTGCTCGACGAGCCGGTGGCGGGCGTGCCCGCAGGCGAGCGTGAGGAGCTGTTGCAGACCGTGGCCGCGCTGCCGGCCGACGTGTCGGTGCTGCTGATCGAGCACGACATGGACCTGGTGTTCAGTTTTGCCGACCGCATGACGGTGCTGGTCAACGGTACGCTGCTGACCGAAGGCGACCCCGAAACCATCGCCAACGATCCCAAGGTGAAAGAGGTCTATCTGGGCCACGGAGAAACCGCCCATGTCTGAGCTGCTGCGCACCGAGAACCTGAGTGCCGGCTACGGCGAGGCCGTGGTACTGCACGACGTGGCGTTCGCGCTCGGCGAAGGCCAGACGCTGGCGCTGCTGGGCCGCAACGGCACGGGCAAGACCACGCTGATCAACACGCTTGCCGGCGCCACGCGCCAGCATGGCGGCAGCATCACGCTGAGCGGACAGGCGCTGCACAAGCTCGCGCCGCATCAGCGCGCGGCGGCCGGCATCGGCTGGGTGCCACAGGAGCGCAACATCTTCAAGTCGCTCACGGTGCACGAGAACCTCACGGCCGTGGAACGGCCCGGCAAGTGGAATCCGCAGCGCGTCTACGAGATGTTCCCGCGTCTCGCGGAGCGCAAGACCAACCTGGGCACGCAGCTGTCGGGCGGCGAGCAGCAGATGCTGGCCGTGGGCCGCGCGCTGGTGCTGAACCCCAAGCTGCTGCTGCTCGACGAGCCGCTCGAAGGGCTCGCGCCGATCATCGTGGAGGAGCTGCTGCGCGCCATCCGCCGCATCACGCAGGACGAGGGGCTGGCCGCGATCATCGTGGAGCAGCATCCGCAGGCGATCCTCGCGATTTCCGACGAGGCAGTGGTGTTGGACCACGGCACCATCGTGCACAAGGACAGCGCCGCGGCGCTGCGCACCCAGCCGCAGGTGCTGGACCGGCTGCTGGGCGTCGCGCGCTAGACGAGTTCCGCGAGGCGCGCCTTCCAGTCTTCGGCACGGCCCAGCCACGGGCCGATGTCGATGCGGCTGGCGCTGCCATCGGCCCGCGTCAGCACGAAGGTCGGAAAGCCCTGGCCGCCCGCGCGTTGCAGCAGCTGGCGGCTTTCGGCGATGTGCTGCGCGGTCGCTTCTCCCGCCAGGCGCTCGACGGCTGCAGCAAAGGCTTCGGCATCGAAACCGAGCTCCGCGGCCACCGCCTTCAGCACTTGCGCATCGGCGATGCGGCGGCCTTCGACATAGTGCGCACGCTGCAGGCGATGCACCATGTCCAGCCCGCCGCCTGAGCGCAGCGATTCGGCCGCGAGGATGGCGGTGATCGGCGGCTCGGAATCCATCACCGCGCCGGTGTCGCGCAGCAGTCCTTCGAAGTAGCCTTCGCCGAAGGGCTGGCCCGTCATCTCGGCGATGCGCCGGTCGTGCGGCATCACGTACTCGCGCCATTGCGGCGTGATCGCGCGGCGGTTGGCGCCGGTCATCATGCCGCCGCCATGGAACGCGACCTGCAGGCCCGGCACGTTGCGCGCCGCATCGACCAGCGGCGCGGCGGCGTAGCACCAGCCGCACAGCGGGTCGAAGATGTAGTGAAGGGTGGTGGTGTCGTTCACTGCGGCCATTTCATTTCTCCCTTGATGACCTTGGCGCCGAGTTCCAGCGACGAGGCGCCTTCCAGCTTCGGGTAGCGCTTCTTCATCGCGGCGATCAGCGCGACCGAGTCCTTGGCCTTGGCGGCTTCGGTCTCGAAGGCCTGCAGGTAGCTGCGCGTGAACTTCACAGAGGCCAGCGTGTACGGCGCCGAGCCGTTGGCGTTCGGCAGGTAGTGGCCGGGCACCACGGTCTTCGGGTGCAGGGCTTCGATGCGGCCCAGCGTCTTGATCCACTCCTGGCGCGACTCGAGCGTCTGCGTGTCGGCCACCCACACGTGGATGTTGGCCGAGACGGGGATGCCGCCGACCACGGCCTTCAGCGAAGGAATCCAGCCAAAGCTGCGTTCGGGCGTGGGGCCGTCGAGGCCGACGACCTGGATCTTGCGGCCTTCGAGCGTGAGGCTGTCGCCGGCCAGCGGCTCGGGCACGACCAGCGCCTTGGGCGCGTTCTCCTTGAGGATCGGGCCCCAGTGCGCGAGCTTGCCGTCCTTCGAGGCCTGGATCGCGGCCACGGTCTGCGGCGTGGCAACGATCTTCGCGTCGGGGAAGGCGGCCTGGATCACGTCGAGGCCGAAGTAGTAGTCGGGATCGCTGTGGCTGATGTAGACCGTGGTGAGCTTCTTGCCCGTGGCCTTGATCTTCTGCACCAGCGCCTCGGCGTCGTTGCGCTGGAACTGGGCGTCGATCAGCACGGCATCGGTCTGGCCGGTGACGATTTCCGACGAGACCGGGAACATCGATTTCGTGCCGGGGTTGTAGACGTCGAGTTTGAGGGGCTGGGCGGCCTGGGCGGCAAGCGGGGCGAGGCTCAGCGTGGTGGCGAGGGCAGCGGCGGAGAGGAGGGCTCTGCGGAACATGGCGGCGATCTTTCTGAATGTGTGATGTGAAGAGGTGACAGCGCTGAATGCCCCGAATGTTAGGTTGCGAAAATCGAAACAAAAACCCGATGATTCACAACGAATAGTTTCGGATTTCGGCCGAATGGGCTTCCGGATCGTCAGTCCGTGGCGCACCGCTCGAGGTGCGCGACCAGCAGCTGCGCCGACGGCGACAGCGCCGCCTCGCCGCGAAAGCAGATCGCGAAACGCCGACGCGCCCACGCGTCGGTGAGCGGCATCAGCCGCAGGCCGAAGGCATCGGTGAAGGGCCGCGCCACCTCCGCCGGCACCACGCTGATCGCGAGCCCGGCCCGCACCACCCGCAATGCCGCGTCGAAGTTGGAAACCAGCACGCGGTACACCAGCGGCTTGCCCGCCACCGCCGCCTCGCGCGCCAGCATCAGCTGCACGGCGCTCAACGCCGGCATGCCGACGAATTCGTGGTCGAGCACCTGCTCGAAGCGCACGTGCTCGTGCCTTGCGACGGGATGCGACGGGTGCGCGACGATGGCGAGGTGGTCGGAGCGGTAGTTGCGCCGCTCCAGGCCGTCGAGGTCGGCGGCGTCCCAGCACAGGCCGATGGAGGCGCTGCCCTCGCGGATGCCGCGCACGATCTCGGGGCTCACGCGCTCTTCCATGTCGACGCGGATGTTGCGGTGGGCCGGGTCCTTCAGAAAGCCCGCCACGTCTTCCGCCAGCGATTCGGCCATGACCGACGCCGAGGCCAGGATGCGCACATGCCCGCGAGCGCCGCCCGCGTAGGCGGCCATGTCGCGCTCGATGCGGTTGACGCTGCCGAGCATCGCGCGGGCGTGCTCCAGCAGGGTTTCGCCGGCCGGCGTGGGCACCACGCCGCGGCGCTTGCGCAGCAACAGCGGCGTGCCCACCGCTTCTTCGAGCTGGGCCAGCCGCTTGCTGATGGCCGAGCCGACGATGCTGGCCTGCTCGCCAGCGCGCGCGATGCTGCGCGTTTCGCAGACGGCGACGAACAGGCGCAGGGTGGTGAGGTCGAGGTCTCTCATGGTGTTCCGTTCTGGAATCAAATGGCTTCCAAAATATACCTTCTGGGTCGAATTGGAACTTCTAATATCAACGCCGTACCCTCACGACGGAGACAAAGTCTTGATTCACCCCTTCCTGCCGCCCCGCGCGGTCGTCCGCGAAGTGGGCCTGCGCGACGGCCTGCAGAGCATCGCCCGCGTGCTGTCCACCGAACGCAAGCTCGAATGGATCCGCGACGCGCATGCGGCCGGCCAGCGCGAGATCGAAGTCGGCTCCTTCGTGCCGGCGCACCTGCTGCCGCAACTGGCCGACACGGCCGAACTGCTGGCCTATGCGAAGACCTTGCCGGGCCTCTTCGCGTCGGTGCTGGTGCCCAACCTGAAGGGCGCGGAGCGTGCCATCGCGGGCGAGGCCGACCTGATGATCGTGCCGCTCTCGGCCAGCCACGCGCACAGCCTCGCCAACCTGCGCAAGACGCCCGACGAGGTGGTGGCCGAGGTGGGCCGCATCCGCGCCGCGCGCGATGCCGCGGGCTCGAAGACGCTCATCGACGGCGGCGTGGGCACGGCCTTCGGCTGCACGCTCCAGGGCCACGTCGACGCCGACGAAGTACTGCGGCTGATGCAGGCGCTGCTCGACGCGGGGGCCGACCGCGTGAGCCTTGCCGACACCGTCGGCTATGCCGATCCGGCGATGGTCCGCAGCCTGTTCGAGCGGGCGCTGCGCATCGCGGGCGACCGGCTGTGGTGCGGCCACTTCCATGACACGCGCGGCCTCGGGCTGGCCAATGTCTATGCCGCGCTGGAAGTCGGCGTGACGCGCTTCGACGCCTGCCTCGCCGGCATCGGCGGCTGCCCGCATGCGCCCGGGGCCAGCGGCAATGTCGACACCGAAGATCTCGTCTTCATGCTCGAGAGCATGGGCGTCGCGACCGGCGTCGATCTGCCGAAGCTGCTCCAGCTGCGCAAGCGCGTGGCGGGCTGGCTCGAAGGCGAAACGCTGCAGGGCACGGTATGGCGCGCGGGCTTCCCGAAGACCTTCGCGGCCACGGCGGGGGTCACGGCATGAGCACGACCGGCACCCAAGAAAAGCGCCTGCCGCTCGCCGGCATCCGCGTGGTCGAGTTCACGCACATGGTCATGGGGCCGACCTGCGGCATGGTGCTCGCGGACCTGGGCGCGGAAGTCATCAAGGTCGAGCCGATCGAGGGCGACCGCACGCGGCACCTGCTGGGCGCGGGGGCCGGCTTCTTTCCCATGTTCAACCGCAACAAGAAGAGCATTGCGCTCGACCTCAAGAAGCCCGAGGGCATCGAGGCCGCGCTGCGCCTGTGTGCCACCGCCGACGTGGTGGCGCAGAACTTCAAGCCCGGCACCATGGACAAGTACGGCCTGGGCTATGCCGCGCTCGGCAAGCTCAACCCGCGCCTCGTGTACGTGAACCACACCGGCTTCCTGCCCGGCCCGTACGAGCACCGCACCGCACTCGACGAGGTGGTGCAGATGATGGGCGGCCTCGCCTACATGACCGGCCGCCCCGGCGATCCGCTGCGTGCCGGCACCAGCGTGAACGACATCATGGGCGGCATGTTCGGCGCCATCGGCGCCATCGCCGCGCTGATGCAGCGCGCCGAGACCGGCAAGGGGCAGGAGGTGCAGTCCGCGCTGTTCGAGAACAACGTGTTCCTGGTCGGCCAGCACATGCTGCAGTACGCCATCACGGGGCAGGCCGCCGCGCCGATGCCCGAGCGCATCTCGGCGTGGGCGCTGTACGACGTGTTCACCGTGAAGGACGGCGAGCAGATCTTCCTGGCCGCGGTGAGCGACGCGCAGTGGAAGACCTTCTGCGACGCGCTGGGCTTCGACGACCTGAAGGCCGACCCGGCCCTGCGCACCAACAACGACCGCGTGCGCTTGCGGCCCACGCTGCTGGCCGATCTGCGCCAGCGCCTGGCCGATCGTTCGGCGGCGGAACTGTCGGCGATCTTCGAGGCCAGGGGCCTGCCGTTCGCGCCGATCACGCGGCCGGAAGACCTGTACGAAGACCCGCACCTGAAGGCCACCGGCGGGCTCGTGGACATCCGCCTGCCCGACGGCGAGCGTGCCGGCGAAACGGCGCAGACGACGCTGTTCCCGATCACGCTCGGCGGCGAGCGCCTTGGCGTGCGCCTGAATCCGCCCACGCTCGGCGAGCACACGCGCGAACTGCTGGCCGAGCTGGGCTATGCACGCGAGCAGGTGGACGCCCTGCACGCCGATTCGGCGGTGGCCTGAGCCTGCGATCCTTTTCCCAAAACATAAAGAGAGACAAGACCATGACGAAGACACTTCCCTCGACGAACCTGAATCGCCTGAACCGCCGCGCGGTGCTCGGCCTCGGCGCGTGCGCCGCCGCGGTGGCCGCGATGGGTGTGCGTCCCGCGTTCGCGCAGGGCTCCGACAAGCCCATCCGCTTCATCCTGCCGATCAGTGCCGGCTCGGGTGTCGACACCATCGTGCGCGCGGCCGCGCCCGCGCTCGGCAAGGCCTTCGGCCAGCCGGTGTTGATAGAGAACCTGCCGGGCGCGGGTGGCATCACCGGCGCGGCGGCCATCGTCAAGGCCGCGCCCGACGGGCTCACGCTGGGCATGGTGTCGAACAATCACGTCATCAATCCGGCGGTGTTCAAGAAGATGCCCTTCGACGCGATCAACGACGTCACGCCGATCAGCGTGGTGGGCGCGACGCCGCTGGTGCTGCTGGTGAACCCGAAGGTGCCCGCGAAGAACGTGAAGGAACTGGTGGCGCTGCTGCGCGCCAAACCCGGGGGCTACAACTACGCCTCGTCGGGCAACGGCACCATCATCCATCTTGCCGGCGAGATGTTCATGGACGAGGCCGGCGTGAAGGCACGGCACATCCCCTACAAGGGCACCGGGCCGATGGTGACCGACATGATCGGCGGGCAGGTCGAGATGGGCGTGGTCGCGCTGCCGGCCGTGCAGCAGCACATCCGAAGCGGGGCGCTGCGCGCCATCGGCCTGTGCGGGGCGACGCGCTCGCCGGCCGCGCCGGAGATTCCGACCATCGCGGAGCAGGGGCTGCCGAACTACGCGGTCGAAGGCTGGTTCGCGGTGATCGGCCCGCCGAAGATGCAGGCGGCCGACGTGCAGCGCGCGCACGATGCGGTGGCCGCGGCCTTCACCAGCGCCGAAGTGCGCGAAGCGATGGACAAGCAAGGCAACGTCATCAAGCCCACGACGCCCGAGCAGGCCGCGAGCTACTTCCGCAGCGAGGCCGCGCGCTATGCGGCGCTGGTGAAGAAAGCGAACGTGGTGCTGGAGTAAGGTTCTTGCTCCTTCCCCCTCTGGGGGAAGGCTGGGATGGGGGCAGGCGGCCGTCGATGAGGCGCTGCGTTGCGGCCGATGCCGTCGTGCCCCCACTCCGACCCTCCCCCGGGCAGGGGAGCAAGAAAAATCAAGCAGGCCCGACCGCGCGGTACAACGCCCGCACGAAATCCGACTGCGTGATCATCCCCGTCAACCGCTTCTCGCCGTCGATGATCGGAATGTGGTGATGCCCGCCCTCGGAGAACAGCGGCACCAGGTCGACCACGGGCCGGTCCGCACTGGCCACGCGCACCTGGCGCGTCATGATCTGGCCGACCACCTCCGGCTTGTTCGACATCACCGTGCGCGTGGCGCGGATCAGGTCGCGCAGCTTGCCGGCGATGCCGTCATGGTGCTGCAGGTCGAGCTGGCGGAAGAAGTCGGCCTGCGTGACGATGCCGACCACGCGGCGTGTGCGGTCGGTGACGGGCAGGGCCTTGATGTGTCGTTCGTGCATCAGCGTCCAGGCTTCCTGCAGCGGCGTGCCGAACTCCACCGAGATGGGCACGCTGGACATGATGTCGGCGCAGGTCAGCGTACCGAGGCGCCGCTTGTACGACTCGAGCTCGGTTTCGCGGATCAGCGATTCGAGGTCGTCCCGGCTGATGTCGAGCACCTGGTTGTAGCGCGTCAGCACCGCGTCGATGTCGGCCTGGCTGAAGCGCGCATCGGCAGCGGGCGGGCGCACCACCTGCACGTGCGGATAGCGCCGCCCGGTGAGCGTGTTGTAGGCCACGCCGGCCAGCACCAGCAGCAGCGAATTGGTGAGGAAAGGGAAGAGGGCGGCCGAGAAATGCGTGGTGTGCGTCAGCACCGCCAGCAGCGCCGCGGCGCCGCCGGGCGGGTGCAGGCAGCGTGCACTGAACATCAGGCCGATGGCGCCGGCCACGGCCACGGCGGCGGCCAGCGCGGGGTCGGGAATCCAGTTGGCGGCGGCGATGCCGACCAGCGCCGACAGCGTGTTGCCGCCGATGACCGACCACGGCTGCGCCAGCGGGCTCGCCGGCACGGCGAACACCAGCACGGCGCTGGCGCCCAGCGGCGCGATCAGCCAGACGGTCGCGGCGAGCGGGCCGGCCAGCCACCGGCACAGCAGCGCCGTGGCCAGCAGCCCGAGGCCGGCGCCCGCAACCGCGCGCAGCCGTTCGCGCGCATCGACGGTGGTGCGGCCCGGCAGCCAGGCGCGCGCGTGATTCAAGAGTGCCTCGAACCGCATCGCAGCCTCCGGCCTCAGCCTTCGTGAGCCACCAGGCGCCCGATCTCGGGCCAGCGGCCATGCAGCCACACCCATGCGACCAGGCCGATGCCGAGCATGCCCATGGAGGTCAGCGCCAGCGCGAGCGTCGAGTGCATCACCAGCGGCGCCACCGCACCGGCCACGATGCCGTTGGCGGTGGAGCCGATCACGGCCTGCAGCGACGAGCCCATGCCGCGGCGCTCCGGGTGCAGGTCGAGCACCAGCAGCGTGACCACCGGCACCATCAGCGCCCAGCCGAAGGCGAATACCGCGAGCGGCCACAGCGCCCAGGCCACGTGCGCCTCGAAGAAGGTGTTGGCCACCACGTTGACCACCGAAGTCGCCAGCATGATGACGAAGCCGTCGCGGATCTGCCGCTTGGGCGCCACCTTGCCGGCCATGCGGCCGCTGGCACGTGCGCCGAGCATGATGCCGCCGATCGTCAGCAGGAAGAACCAGAAGAACTGCTGCGGCTGCAGCGCGAGGTGGTCGCCCAGGAACGCGGGCGCGGCCAGCACGTAGAGGAACATGCCGTTGAAGGGCACGCCACTCGCGAAGGCCAGCAGCAGGAAGCGCGGGTCGGAGCACAGGTCCCAGTAGCCGCGCAGCAGGTACCGCACCTGGAAGGGCTGGCGGTGGTCCTTGTGCAGCGTCTCGGGCAGCAGCTTGTAGTTGGCGGCGAACAGCACCACGCCCACGGCCACCAGGAACCAGAACACAGCATGCCAGCCCGCGTGCACGAACAGGAAGCCGCCCACGATCGGCGCGATGGCCGGGGCCACGCCGAAGTAGATCGTGACCTGGCTCATCACCCGCTGCGCCTCGGCCGGCGGGAACATGTCGCGGATCACCGCGCGCGAGACCACGATGCCGGCGCCGGTCGAGAGGCCCTGCAGCCCTCGGAACAACACGAGCTGCGTGATGTTCTGCGACAGCGCGCAGCCCAGCGAGGCGAGCGTGAACACTGCCAGTCCCCACAGCACCACGGGCCGGCGGCCGAAGCTGTCCGACAGCGCGCCGTGGAACAGGTTCATGAATGCGAAGCCGAACAGGTAGGCCGAGAGCGTCTGCTGCATCTCGGCCGGCGTGGCGCCGATGGAGCGCGCGATGCCCGAGAAGGCCGGGATGTAGGTGTCGATGGAGAAGGGCCCGAGCATGCCGAGCACTGCGAGCAGCACGGCAAGCGCCCAGCGTGGGGCTTGCCAGAGCTTGTCTGCATCGGGATTCATGAGGTTTGCTCCATTCTTCTTGTCGCGAAGGCCAAAAAAGAAAGCGCCCTTGCGGGCGCCTCCTCGTCAGAGAAATACCGGGAGACCGGCTTAGAGCGTATCAATAAAGCTGCGCAGCTTGTCGGAGCGGCTCGGGTGCTTCAGCTTGCGCAGCGCCTTGGCCTCGATCTGGCGGATGCGCTCACGCGTCACGTCGAACTGCTTGCCGACCTCTTCCAGCGTGTGGTCGGTCGACATCTCGATACCGAAGCGCATGCGCAGCACCTTGGCTTCGCGCGGCGTGAGGGAGTCCAGGATGTCCTTCACCACGTCGCGCAGGCCGGCTTGCATGGCGGCCTCGATGGGGGCCGTGTTGCTGCTGTCCTCGATGAAGTCGCCCAGGTGCGAATCGTCGTCGTCGCCGATGGGGGTTTCCATCGAGATCGGCTCCTTCGCGATCTTCATGATCTTGCGGATCTTGTCTTCCGGAATCTCCATCTTCGCGGCCAGGATGCCGGCGTCGGGCTCGAAGCCGAACTCCTGCAAGTGCTGGCGCGAGATGCGGTTCATCTTGTTGATCGTCTCGATCATGTGCACCGGGATGCGGATGGTGCGCGCCTGGTCGGCGATCGAGCGGGTGATGGCCTGGCGGATCCACCACGTGGCGTAGGTCGAGAACTTGTAGCCGCGACGGTATTCGAACTTGTCGACCGCCTTCATCAGGCCGATGTTGCCTTCCTGGATCAGGTCGAGGAACTGCAGGCCGCGGTTGGTGTACTTCTTGGCGATGGAGATCACGAGGCGCAGGTTGGCCTCGATCATTTCCTTCTTGGCGTCGCGCGAAGACGATTCGCCTTCGTTCATGCGCTTGTTGATGTCCTTGAGCTGGGTCAGCGGCACCACCACGCGCGACTGGATGTCGGTCAGGCGTTGCTGCAGTTCCTGCACCGGCGGAATGTTGCGCGCGAGCACGGCGCTCCAGGGCTTGCCGGCGGCGGCCTGCTTCTCGACCCACTTGAGGTTCAGCAGGTTCGACGCGATGCGGTTGCCGTTCTTGTCGTAGCCGCTGAAGTCGCGAATGAACTCGTCCTGCGGGAAGCCGCACTTGTCCACGATGATGCGGCGCAGCTCGCGCTCCTTCTTGCGCACGTCGTCGACCTGCGTGCGCACCAGGTCGCACAGCTTCTCGATGGTCTTGGCCGTGAAGCGGATGGTCATCAGCTCTGCGGACAGGGCCTCCTGGGCCTTGACGTACGCCGGCGTGCCGTAGCCTTCCTTGTCGTAGATCTTGTGGACTTTCTCGAACATTCCGGCGATGCGGTCGAAGCGCTCGAGCGCTTCGCGCTTGAGTTCCTCGAGCTTCTTGGTCAGGGCCTTGGAGCCGCCCTTGCCGTCATCGTCGTCTTCCTCGTCGAATTCGTCGAAGTCTTCTTCGGCCACGTAGTCGTCGGCCTCGTTGGGGTTCGAGAAGCCGTCGACGATGGTCGAGATGACGACCTTGCCTTCGCGGATCTCGGCGGCCAGGCGCAGAATTTCGGCGATGGTGGCGGGGGAGGCCGAGATGGCCTCCATCATGGCCATCAGGCCGCCTTCGATGCGCTTGGCGATTTCGATTTCGCCTTCGCGCGTCAGCAACTCGACCGTGCCCATTTCGCGCATGTACATGCGAACCGGGTCGGTGGTGCGGCCGAATTCGCTGTCCACCGTGGACAGGGCCGCTTCGGCTTCTTCCTCGGCTTCTTCCACCGTGGTGGCGGTGGGCGCGGTGTTGTTCAGCAGCAGGGTTTCGGCGTCGGGCGTCTGCTCGTACACCGCCACGCCCATGTCGTTGAGCATGGTGACCACGACTTCCATGGTCTCGGCGTCGACCAGCTTGTCGGGCAGGTGGTCGGAGATTTCGCCGTGCGTGAGGTAGCCGCGGGTCTTGCCCAGCGTGATAAGGGTCTTCAGGCGCGAACGGCGCTTGGCCAGGTCTTCTTCGGAGAGCACGGTCTCGTCGAGGCCGAACTCCTTCATCAAGGCGCGTTCCTTCGCCTTGCTGATCTTCATGCGCAGCGGCTTGACCTTTTCTTCGGTGGTCGTGGCAGCCGCGGGCTCGTCGCCGGCCAGATCTTCCTCGATGTCCGACAGGTCGATGTCGTTCTCGGGCGCATCCTTGTCAGCCTTGGGCTTGCGGCCGCGCTTGGCGCCGGTGGCAGGCGTGGCGGCGCCGGCGGCCTTGGGCGGGCGGCCGACTTTCTTGGCTGCCGGGGCGGCTGCTTTTTTGGGATCGTCGAGAGAGGTCGATTTCGTGGGCACGGTTTTCACTTTCGTTGCGGCTGCCGATCTGGATGCGGCGGCGGCCGTCTTGGTTGCCGGCTTCGCGCCGGCTTTCAACGGTTTTTCTGCTGCGGGCTTGGTGGCGACGCTTTTGGCAAGTGAAGGAGCAGGCTTCTTTGAACTGGGCATACGACCTCGTTACGGCAAGAAAGAACAAGCGAAATCACAGGCGCACCGTCACAAGGACAGCGCCACCACAGCCCGTGCACAGGCACGGACTAAAAACAATTGGGAAAGAGGAATGAATTCCTCAGCAGGCAAGATGTCGGGCGAACATTTGGTGTGCAGTCCTTGCGGTTATTGACCCTTTCCGCCGGAATTTACCGTTGGAGTGCGTTGCGCTAGGGGTCGGCCCGGAGGTGCTGCTGTCGCTCTTGCCTAATTTCGCCAGTTGCGAAGCCCTACATTATAGCGTGTTGCGCAAATTTCAAGCAGTTTCTGAACCCGAGGCGCGCAGGCGAGCGCGCAATTCGAGCCGCCGGGTTTCCAGTGCCTTGTAGCGCTCCAGGGCTTTCGGGTCTTTCCCGACGGCCGCGATGGCTTCGCTCTGCTGGGCCTTGAGGCGGTCGTCGAGCATGAAATCGAGCACGCTGGCGAGTTCGCGGGCGGCGTCGGCCAGGTGCTGCGCTTCTTCGCCTTCGGGGATGGGCCCGGCTTCGGAGACGGACATCAACCGCTCGGCCAGCGGCTCGAAGCCGAGTCCGCGCAGGCCTTCGCGCAGGGCTGCCCAGGGCTGGACACCGTGCTCGTGCAGCTGGCTGTCGAGCCAGGTGAAGAGGGCACCGTGGTGGCCGGGCAGTTCGCAGAGCATCAGGTGGAGCTCGTGCGACAGGGCTTCCCACTGCGCCATGTTCGACAGCAGCAGCCGCACCGCCACGTCGGGGCGGCTGGGTGGGGCGCCGCGTCCGCGCAGGGGCTCGATGGGTTCCTCGAACTTGCCGCCCCAGCGCTTGCCGCCCTTGCCCGTGAACTTGCGCTGCTGGAACTTGGGCTTGCTATCGCTTTCATAGCGAGGCGGCTCGTAGTCCTGGGGCGGAGGCATGTCCGGGTAGTAGTCGTCGCCGCCGCCACCGCTGAAGCCCGGGGGCTCGCTGTGGCGCTGCGGCGCCGGTGCGCCGCCGGCCTTGCGCGGGCCGGGCGTGGAGGCCCAGAGGTCCGACAGCGCCGCTGCATCGAGCTGCACCAGCGTTGCGATCTCGCTCAGCAACTGGCGCTTGAGTGCGCCGTCGGGCATGGCGCTCCAGAGCGGGCGCACGTTGCTCGTCATGTGGGCGCGGCCCTCGGCGGAAGTCAGGTCGCAGCCTTCGCGAGCGGCTTCGAGCATGAAGCGCGACAGCGGCGTTGCCTCGTTCACGAAGCGGGCGAAAGCCTCGGCGCCGTGCTCGCGGATGAAGCTGTCGGGGTCGTGCTCGGCCGGCAGGAACAGGAACTTGATGCTGCGCACATCGGTGGCGTACGGCAGCGCGCCGTCGAGCGCCTTGCGCGCGGCGCGCCGGCCCGCGGCGTCGCCGTCGAAGCTGAACACCACCGATTCGGTGAAGCGGAAGAGCTTCTGCACATGCTCCGTGGTGCAGGCCGTGCCGAGCGTGGCCACCGCGTTCGGAAAACCGAGCTGCGCCAGCGCCACCACGTCCATGTAGCCCTCGGTGACGAGTGCATAGCCGCGGTCGCGGAAGGCGGCGCGGGCTTCGTAGAGCCCGTAGAGCTCGCGGCCCTTGCTGAAAACGGGCGTTTCGGGCGAGTTCAGGTACTTGGGCTTCTCGTCGCCCAGCACCCGGCCGCCGAAGCCGATGCATTCGCCCTTCACGTTGCGGATCGGGAACATCACGCGGTCGCGGAAGCGGTCGTAGCGCTTCGCCTCGGCCTCGCTGAGCTGGCCTTCCTCGTTGTTGACGATCACCAGCCCGCTCTCGGCGAGCAGCGGGTCGTCATAGTCGGGAAACACGCTGGCCAGTGCGCGCCAGCCGGCCGGTGCATAGCCGATGCCGAACTGCTTGGCCACTTCGCCCGACACCCCCCGGCCCTTCAGGTATTCGATGGCGCCGGGCGCCTGCCGCAGGTGCTTGCGGTAGGCGTCGCCGGCCTTTTCGAGCACGTCGGTCAGCGTGGCCTGCTTCTGGCGCTGGCTGGCGGCGCGGGCGCGCTCGGCGGGGGAGGCGTCGTCTTCCGGCACCTGCAGGCCGTACTGGCCGGCCAGGTCGTGCACCGCCTCGACGAAGCCCATGCCGGCATGCTCCATCAGAAAGCCGATGGCGTTGCCATGCACCCCGCAGCCGAAGCAGTGATAGAACTGCTTGGTCGGGCTGACGGAGAAGGAGGGCGATTTCTCGCCATGGAACGGGCACAGGCCCATGAAATTGGCGCCGGCCTTCTTGAGCTGCACATAGCGGCCGACGATCTCGACCACATCGGCGCGCGCGATGAGTTCCTGGATGAATGAAGCGGGGATGGTCATGTAGGCGAAGAGCGGCAAATGATACGCAAGCGGGTGAAGCCTCGCGGCCCGGCGGCATACTGAAAGCGACTGGATCCACGCACGACGATGCCCAAACCCCTGCAACACATTGCGCCGCTGCTGCGCCACCCCCTGCGGTTCGCCTGGGATGTGCTCAAGGAATTTCGCGCCAACCAGGGCCTGCTGCTCGCGGGGGCGGTGGCGTACTACGCCTTGCTGTCCATCGTGCCGCTGCTGATCGTGAGCGTGATCGCGCTGTCGCACGTCATCGAGCAGGCCGAGCTGCTGCGCACCATCGGGCGGTACCTCGAATGGCTGTTGCCGGGGCAGTCGAAAGCCATCGTTGGCGAGCTCTCGAGCTTCCTGGACCATCGCGACGTGCTGGGGCCGGTGCTGCTGGTGACGATGATCTTCTTCAGCTCGCTGGCCTTCAGCGTGCTCGAAAGTGCCATGGCGGTGATCTTTCACCACCGCAAGGCGGACCACAAACGCCATTTCCTGGTTTCGGTGGCCATGCCCTATGTCTACATCCTGTGCCTGTGCGTCGGGCTGCTGCTCGTCACGCTGGTGTCGGGCGCGCTGCAGCTGGTGGGGCAGGAAAGCGTCGACCTGCTGGGGCGCAGCTGGTCGCTGTCGGGTGTTTCGGGGTTGCTGCTGTACCTGCTGGGGCTGGGTGGCGAGATCTTCATGCTGACCTCGCTCTACCTCGTGATGCCGGCCGGGCGCATGTCGCTGCGCCATGCGCTGCTGGGCGGCGTGACGGCCGCGCTGCTGTGGGAGGCCACGCGGCGCGTGCTGATCTGGTATTTCTCGACGCTGTCGCAGGTGAACGTGGTCTACGGCTCGCTCACCACGGCCATCGTGGTGCTGCTGAGCCTGGAGATCGCCGCCACGCTGGTGCTGCTGGGCGCCCAGGTGATCGCGAACTACGAGCGCCTGGACCGCACCGGCAGCACGAAGCCGCCCAAATCCGCTCTCAGCGGGGAGCCAATCGAATCGCTCCGTCCAGACGAATCACCTCGCCGTTGAGCATGTCGTTCTCGATGATGTGCTTCGCCAGCTTGGCGTAGTCCTCGGGCGTGCCCAGGCGGGAAGGGAAGGGCACGCTGGCGGCCAGGGCATCCTGCACTTCCTGCGGCATGCCGAACAGCATGGGCGTGCCGAAGATGCCCGGGGCGATGGTCATGTTGCGGATGCCGCTGCGTGCGAGGTCGCGGGCAATGGGCAGCGTCATGCCGACCACGCCGCCCTTCGAGGCGCTGTAGGCGGCCTGGCCGATCTGGCCGTCGTAGGCCGCGACCGAGGCGGTCGAGATCAGCACGCCGCGCTCGCCGGTGGCTTCGGGCTCGTTCCTGCCCATGGCGTCGGCCGCCAGGCGGATCATGTTGAAGCTGCCGATCAGGTTGACCGTGACGGTCTTGCTGAACACGGCCAGCGCGTGCGGGCCGTTCTTGCCCACCGTCTTCTCGGCCGGGGCGATGCCGGCGCAATTGACGAGGCCGACCAGCTTGCCGAGCTTGAGCGCGGCGGCCACCGCGGCCTGGCCGTCGGCTTCCTGGCTCACGTCGCACTTGACGAACACGCCGCCGATTTCCCTGGCAACCGCTTCGCCCTTGTCAGCCTGCATGTCGGCGATCACCACCTTGGCGCCATTGGCCGCCAGCATGCGCGCCGTGCCTTCGCCGAGGCCCGAAGCGCCACCGGTCACGATAAAAACCTTGCCGTCGATCTGCATGGAGAGTCTCCTGAAATGAGACCCGCATTATCGAAGAGGCCCGCCAGACGAAAAAAAGGCCTCGTCGTGAGACGAGGCCCTGAATTGGATCCGTGAGGACCCAAGGAGACAACTGGTGGTGGTCGCCAGCTTAGCGCTTGCGCGAAGCGGTTGCGGTCTTTGCGGCGGCAACGGCTTGCGTGGACACGGCATTGAAGTTGGCTTCGGCGACGTCCGATGCTTGCTTGACGGCCTTCTGGACCGATTCGAAAGCGTTGTTGGCGGCAGCCACGGCGCTCTTCAGCACGGCAACGGCGGTTTCCGAACCGGCGGGGGCGTTCTTGGAGGCGCTGTCGACCAGGCCGACAAAGGCTTGCTGGGCTTCGGCAGCCTTGGCTTCGAAGGCCTTGCCGAATTCGGCGCCGGTGCCTTGGGCGATGTCGTACAGGTGACGGCTGTAGGCAGCGGTCTTTTCAGCCAGGGGCTGGAACAGGCTGGCTTGCAGCGTCAGCAGCTCTTGGGCGTCCTTGACGCTCAGGGCGGCTTGGGCGGTGCTCTGGGCTTCGACCAGGGCAGCCTTCGAGGCGGTCACGTTCAGTTCGACGAGCTTCTCGACGCCTTCGAAAGCCTTGGTGGTCAGGCCGAAGAGGGTTTCGAGGTTTGCCTTTTGGGCGGCGAGGATTTGGTCAGCGGTCAGGGCCATTTGGGAAATCTCCAGAAGGGATGATTGAGTGGTCGATTCACGTTGCGCTGTCTCGCCGTCTATGTTGCGGTGCAGCATGGCCTCAAGTATAGGCAGCTGAGTTTTGCGATCAAGGGGTTTTTGCTGCCATGCAGCAATTTAGAAGCCGTCTTCTAAATTCGGCTTCCCGGGCAAAATGCCGCGCGATGAGCGCCCCGACCAAACCAATCCCCCAGGCCCGCGGCAGCTACCGCGCTTTCCGCAGCATTCCGACGCGCTGGGCCGACAACGACATGTACGGCCACGTCAACAACGTCGTCTACTACAGCTGGTTCGACACCGCGGTGAATGCACTGCTGATCGAGCGCGGCGCGCTCGATATCCACGAGGGCTCCACGATCGGCTTCGTGGTGGAGACGCAGTGCAACTATTTCGCGCCCATCGCGTTCCCGCAAACCGTCGAGGCGGGCATTCGGGTGGCCCAGGCGGGCCGGTCGAGCGTGCGGTATGAAATCGCGCTGTTCGCCGAGGGCGCGGACAGCGCTGCGGCACAGGGCCACTTCATCCACGTCTACGTGGACCGCGTCACGCAGCGCCCGGTACCGCTACCCGAGGCGCTGCAACGCGTGGTCGATTCGCTCAAGGCTTGACCGGCGCGGTCCGTTCTGAAGTTCCTGCGGTCTTCTTCATCGCCTTGATGTCGGCCTTGCCCTGGGCTTCGTCGGCCTTGGCCTGCTTCACGCAGGCGGCCTTCGCATCGCCCTTCTGGTCGTCGCACTTTTCCTTCGCGACTTCGTAGGTGGCCTTCACCTTCTCTTCAGCCACGTTGCGGGCGTGGCTGTCGCTCGGCTGGTACTGCTGCTCCAGCTCGGCCTTGGCGACGTTTTCCTTGCCCTTGGCTTCCTTCTGGCAGACGTCCTTGGCGTTGTCCTTCATCGTGTCGCACTGGGCCTTCGCGACCTTGTAGTCGGCCTCGATCTTTTCCTTGGCGACCTTGTATTCATCCTTGGTCATGGCGCTGGCCTGCGTGGCCACGAAGCAGGTGGAGGCGAGGGCCAGCATGAGGAGATGTTTTTTCATGGGATGTTTTCCTTCCGGAGTGGATGAAATTCAGGAGCTGTTCAATAGCGTTCGAACCAGAGCGCGTCCGGCGTGCGGCCATCGCGCGATTCCCAGTCCTTGACCTGCTTCTCGGCTTCTTCGCGGCTGATGCCGTGGCGCTCCTGGATGCGCCCGAGCAGCTGGTCGCGCTTGCCGGCGATGACGTCGAGGTCATCGTCGGTCAGCTTGCCCCATTGCTCCTTGACTTTGCCCTTGAGCTGTTTCCAGTTGCCTTCGATGGTGTCCTTGTTCATGCAAACCTCCTTTGACTTTGAGCCAGGTTGATCCGGCGGGCCGTGTGCTTCGCCGTGGAATCACTGTCATCGGGGGGATTCACCCTCACGGTAGGACGTGCAGTTCAGGCCCCGTAGGCAGAGGCCGACTCACCCCGTGATAATCGAACGGACGCCGAAAGTTTGAGACACCGCGCACAGCACCATGATCATTCACAGCCTGCTCGACACCGACCTCTACAAGTTCACGATGATGCAGGTGGTCCTGCATCACTTCCCCGGGGCCCGGGTCGAGTACCGCTTCAAGTGCCGCAACCCCGGCGTCGACCTGGCGCAGTTCGCGGGACAGATCCGGGACGAGGTGCGCAGCCTGTGCTCGCTGCAGTTCCGCGACGCCGAGCTGGCCTACCTGCGCTCGATGCGCTTCATCAAGAGCGACTTCGTCGACTTCCTCGGGCTCTTCCGGCTCAACGAGAAGTACATCAACATCGTTCCCCAGCCCTCGGGCGAGCTCGAGATCCGCATCAAGGGGCCGTGGCTGCACACCATCCTGTTCGAGATCCCGGTGCTGGCCATCGTCAACGAGGTGTACTTCCGCAATACGCAGAAGAAGCCCGACTTCGAGGAAGGCCGCCGCCGCCTCGAAACCAAGATCGCCCAGCTGCAGGACGCCGGCCTCGCCGACCTGAAGATCGCCGACTACGGCACGCGCCGCCGCTTTTCCAAGGACTGGCACGAAGAGGTGCTGCGTACGCTGACCGCCCGCCTCGGCGCCGTCACCTCGCCGCCGGTGCAGGCGCCGCCCGGCACGCGGCTGCCGCAGCTCGCGGGCACCAGCAACGTGCTGTACGCCATGAAGCTGGGCCTGATCCCGCTGGGCACCATGGCCCACGAATACCTGCAGGCCTGCCAGGCGCTCGGCCCGCGGCTGCGCGACAGCCAGATCTTCGGCTTCGAGAGCTGGGCGCGCGAGTACCGCGGCGACCTGGGCATCGCGCTGTCCGACGTGTACGGCATGAACGCGTTCCTGCGCGACTTCGACATGTACTTCTGCAAGCTCTTCGACGGCGCCCGCCACGACAGCGGCGACCCGTTCCAGTGGGGCGAGCGCATGCTGGCGCACTACGTCGCCAACCGGGTCGATCCGCGCACCAAGACGCTGATCTTCAGCGACGGCCTCACGGTGCCGCGCACCATCGAGCTCTACCAGCAGTTCCGCGGCCGCTGCCAGTTGGCCTTCGGCATCGGCACCAACCTCACCAACGACCTGGGCTACGAGCCGCTGCAGATCGTCATCAAGATGATCCACTGCAACGACCAGCCGGTGGCCAAGCTGTCGGACACGCCATCCAAGAACATGTGCGAGGACGAAAAATACCTGGCCTACCTGCGCCAGGTCTTCGAGATCGAGCAACCCCCGGCGTGAAGGCTGTACTGGCCCCTCTGGTACGGTACGGCCCCATGAAAAAACCCCTTCGCCTTGCGGCGGCCGCGCTGCTGCCGCTGATGTTTCCCGCGCTGGCGATGGCCGCCGACTTCGACGGCGCCGCGCTCTCGCCGCTGTGGGGCGTGCCGTTCGCCGGCATCCTGCTGTCGATCGCGCTGTTCCCGCTGCTGGCGCCGGGCTTCTGGCACCACCATTACGGCAAGGTTTCGGCGGCCTGGGCGCTGGCCTTCCTGCTGCCCCTTGCCGCCACCTTCGGCGTTTCGCTGGCCGGCGCCCAACTCGTGCATGCGCTGGTGGAGGAGTACATCCCCTTCATCATCCTGCTCACGGCGCTGTTCACCGTGGCGGGCGGCATCCACATCCGGGGCAACCTGCACGGCGCGCCCGGCCTCAACACCGGGCTGCTCGCCATCGGCGCGGTGCTCGCGAGCTTCATGGGAACCACGGGCGCGTCGATGCTGCTGATCCGGCCGCTCATTCGTGCCAACGACAACCGCATGCACCGGGTCCACGTGGTCGTGTTCTTCATCTTCATCGTTTCCAACGTGGGTGGCTCGCTCACGCCGCTGGGCGATCCGCCGCTGTTCCTCGGCTTCCTGAAGGGCGTCGACTTCTTCTGGACCGCGAAGAACATCCTGCCCGACACGCTCTTCATCCTGGCCGTGCTGCTCGCGCTGTTCTACGCCATCGACCGCCACTACTACCGCAAGGAGGGCGTGCTGCCGGTCGACCCGACGCCCGACACGAAGCGCATCGGCTTCGACGGCGCCGTCAACTTCTGGCTTCTGGGCGGCGTGGTCGCGTTCGTGCTGCTCAGCGGCTTCTGGAAGTCGCCCGTCGGCTTCGATGTCTTCGGCACCCGGGTAGGCCTGCCGGGCCTGGTGCGCGACGCGGGCCTGATCGCCATCACGCTGCTCTCGCTGAAGATCACGCCGGCCAAGGTGCACGCCGACAACCAGTTCGAGTGGGGCCCCATGGCCGAAGTGGCCAAGCTGTTCGCGGGCATCTTCCTGACCATCATCCCGGTGATCGCGATGCTCAAGGCCGGCACGCAGGGGCCGTTCGGCGCCGTCGTCTCGGCCGTGGCGCGCGCCGCCGGCCAACCCGACCCGGCGATGTATTTCTGGGCCACGGGCATGCTGAGCTCCTTCCTCGACAACGCGCCGACCTACCTCGTGTTCTTCAACACCGCGGGCGGCGACCCGGCGGCGCTGATGACCACCTACGCCAACACGCTGGCCGCCATCTCGGCTGGCGCGGTGTTCATGGGCGCCAACACCTACATCGGCAACGCGCCCAACCTGATGGTCAAGGCCATCGCCGAGAGCCGCGGCGTGCGCATGCCGAGCTTCTTCGGCTACATGGCGTGGTCGGTGGCCATCCTGGTCCCGCTGTTCGTTCTTTCCACCTTCATCTTCTTCCGCTGAGTGCAAACATCATGAGCAAGCCCAAGATCCTGGTCGCGCGCGCGATCTTTCCCGAAACCATCGAACGCCTCTCGCAGCACTTCGAGGTCGAGTCGAACCAGTCCGACGAGAGCTGGAGCAAGGAACAGTTGATCGCGAAGCTGCAGGGCAAGCAGGGCGCCTTCACCACCGGCAGCGAGCGCATCGACGCCGCCGTGCTCGACGCCTGCCCCGGCCTGAAGATCTGCGCCAACATGGCGGTGGGCTACAACAACTTCGACGTCGACGCGATGGCCGCGCACGGCGTGCTCGGCACCAACGCGCCCGACGTGCTGACCGAGACCACGGCCGACTTCGGCTTCGCGCTGCTGATGGCCACGGCGCGCCGCATCACCGAGAGCGAACACTTCCTGCGCGCGGGCAAGTGGCAGAAGTGGAGCTACGACATGTTCGCGGGCTCGGACATCCACGGCTCGACGCTCGGCATCATCGGCATGGGCCGCATCGGGCAGGGCATCGCGAAGCGCGGTGCACACGGCTTCGGCATGAAGGTGGTCTATCACAACCGCTCGAAGCTCGACGCCGCGCTCGAGACGGAATGCAAGGCCAGCTACCTGAGCAAGGAAGAGTTGCTCAGGACGGCGGACCACGTCGTGCTGGTGGTGCCCTATTCGCCGGCCTCGCACCACACCATCGGCGCGGCCGAGATCGCGCTGATGAAGCCGACCGCCACGCTCGTCAACATCGCGCGCGGCGGCATCGTCGACGACGCGGCGCTGGCCACGGCCCTGCGCGAAAAGCGCATTGCCGCCGCGGGCCTCGACGTGTTCGAGGGCGAACCCAAGGTGCACCCCGACCTGCTGACCGTGCCCAACGTGGTACTGACGCCGCACATCGCCAGCGCCACCGTGCCCACGCGCCGCGCCATGGCCGATCTCGCGGCCGACAACCTCATCGCGTACTTCGGCGGCAAGGGGCCGCTGACACCCGTGACGCCCGTTCCTCCAGCCGGCAAATAAGCAGAGGCAGTACCGCAACCTTGGACGCTTCGCTGATCCTCATCGGACTGGCCGCGCTCGCGGTCATCCAACTCGTGCTGGTGATCTGGTTGCTGGCCCGCCGGCAGCCCCCGTCCGACCACAGCGACGTGTTGCGCGTGCTGGCCGCCCTGGGCTCGGCCAACGAACGCACCGAGCGCGAACTGCGCCACGACATCGGCGAAAGCTCGCGCGGCGTGCGGCAGGAAACCGCGCAGGCCTTCGCCACTTTCCAGCAGGCGCTGGTGCAGCAGGGCGCCGAAGCCACGCGCACGCAGAATGCGCAGCTCGACGCGTTCTCCCTGCAGCTCGCGTCCCTGCAGAAGACGCTGGCCGACACGCTCAGCACGCAGCTGCAGGGTTTGAGCGAATCGAATGCACGCCGCCTGTCCGAAGTGCGCGCGACCCTGGAAGCGCAGCTCGCGCAGCTGCAGCAGACCAACGCCGTCAAGCTCGACGAGATGCGCAAGACGGTCGACGAGAAGCTGCAGAGCACGCTCGAGGCGCGCCTCGGCGAAAGCTTCAAGCAGGTGGCCGACCGGCTCGAGCAGGTGCACAAGGGGCTCGGTGAAATGCAGACGCTGGCCGTGGGCGTCGGCAGCCTGCAGCGCGTGCTGACCAACGTGAAGACGCGCGGCGTGTTCGGCGAAGTGCAGCTCGAGGCGCTGCTCGAACAGGTGCTCACGCCCGACCAGTACGCCAAGCAGATAGAGACCAAGCCGCGCAGCGGGCAGCGTGTCGATTTCGCGATCCGCTTTCCGGGGCGAGGCGAGGACGGTGCGCCGGTGTGGCTGCCCATCGACGCCAAGTTTCCGCGCGACGACTACGAGCGGCTCATCGACGCGCACGAACGCGCCGATGCCGTGGGTGCCGATCTGGCGGCCAAGGCGCTCGAAGCGCGCATCCGCACCGAGGCCAGGTCGATCGCCGACAACTACCTCGCTGCGCCGCACACCACCGATTTCGCCATCCTCTTCCTCCCGGTCGAGAGCCTCTATGCCGAGGTGCTGCGCCGTCCCGGCCTGATGGATGCCATCCAGCGCCAGCACCGCGTGACGCTGGCCGGCCCGACCACCTTGCTCGCGATGCTCAACAGCCTGCACATGGGCTTTCGCACGCTGGCGCTGGAGCAGCAGGCCTCCGAAGTCTGGAAGGTGCTGGGCGCAGTGAAGACCGAGTTCGAGCGTTACGGCGAATGGGTCGCGCGCGTCAAGGAGCAGGTGGCCAAGGCTTCCGACACGCTCGACAAGGCCGACACGCGCGCCAAGCAGATGCGCCTGGCGCTGCGCAAGGTCGAGGCGCTGCCCGAGGCGCAGTCGCAGGCGTTGCTGCTGCCCACCGCCGACAGCGAGGCCGAAGACACCCCGTGAAAGGTTCCGAACTGCTGCGCGTGATCGGGGCCCAGGTGTGCCTGCACGCGACCATGGCCGGCATGCGGCTCGCCACGCCGCTGCTGGCGCTGCAGCAGGGCTACAGCGCCGCGGCGGTCGGCCTGCTGATCTCGCTGTTTGCGCTGACGCAAGTCTTCCTTGCATTGCCTGCCGGACGCTTTGCCGACCGATACGGTTTCAAGCGGCCGCTGTGGCTGTCGGTCATTGCGGCAGTCGTCGGCGCGGGGCTCGTGGTGATCTTTCCGATCTTTCCGGTGATGTGCATTGCAGCCCTGCTGACAGGCGGCGCCACGGGTGCGACGGTCATCGCGCTGCAGCGGCACGTCGGCCGCTCGGCCACCGACGCGACGCAGCTCAAGCGCGTGTTCAGCTGGCTCGCCATTGCGCCGGCCGTGGCCAATTTCGTCGGGCCCTTCCTGGCCGGCATGCTGATCGACCATGCGGGCCGCTCGCCCGCGGACATGCTCGCGTTCCGCATTTGCTTCGCGGTGATGGCGGCGCTGCCCATCCTCTGCTGGATGCTCGCGCGCGGCGCGCACGAGCCACCGCCCGCCGCGCCCGTGCCGGGCGCCACGCCGACCCGCGCTTGGGACCTGCTGCGCGAACCGATGTTCCGCCGCCTGCTGTTCGTGAACTGGCTGCAGTCGTCGAGCTGGGACGTGCACGCCTTCGTGCTGCCGGTGCTGGGGCACGACCGGGGCATCAGCGCCTCGGTGATCGGCTCGATCCTCGGCGCCTTCGCGATCGCGGCGGCGGTCGTTCGCGTGGTGCTTCCGGTGATCGCCTCGCGCGCTTCGGAGCGCAGCGTGATCCTGAGTTCAACGGCCGTCACGGCGATGGTGTTCGCGGTCTATCCGCTGCTGGACTCGGCCCTGAGCATGGGCGTGTGCTCGGTGGTGCTCGGCTTTGCGCTGGGCGCGGTGCAGCCGATGGTGATGAGCATGCTCCACCAGATCACGCCGCACACCCGCCACGGCGAGGCGCTGGGCCTGCGGCTCATGACCATCAACGCGTCGAGCGTGGCGATGCCGATGCTGTTCGGCTCGCTCGGTGCGCTGATCGGCATCGGCGGCGTGTTCTGGGTGGTGGGAGGCGTGGTGGCGCTCGGCGCGCGCGCCACCTGGGGCCTCAAGGTCTAGAGCTTGTAGAAGCGCTTGATCGCGCTCCATGCGTCTTCGGGCGCGTCGACGTATTCGAAGAGCTTCACGTCGCCCGGCGAGATCACGCCCTCGTCGACCAGAAAGTCGAAGTCGATCAGCCGCTTCCAGTAGTCCGAGCCGAACAGCACGATCGGCACCGGCTTCGACTTCTTCGTCTGCACCAGCGTGATCACCTCGAACAGTTCGTCGAGCGTGCCGAAGCCGCCCGGAAACGCCACCAGCGCCTTCGCACGCATCATGAAATGCATCTTGCGGATGGCGAAGTAGTGGAACTTGAAGCTCAGCGCCGGCGTGACGTACGGGTTGGCCTCTTCTTCCATCGGCAGCGCGATGGCCAGGCCGACCGAGAGGCCGCCGCCTTCGTGCGCGCCGCGGTTGGCCGCCTGCATGATGCCGGGGCCACCGCCGGTGCAGACGAAGAGCTTGTCCTGCGGCTCCTTGTCGTTGCTGTACTGCGCGACCATCTTGCCGAAGGCGCGCGCCTTCTCGTAGTAGTGCGAATTGCGCGCCAGCCGGCGCCAGCGCTCGGATGCCGCGGCGTCGCCGGCGGCATCGGCCTGCGCGATCATGGCGGAGGCGTCTTCCTCGCTGCGAAAGCGCGCGCTGCCGAACACCACCACGGTGTTCTCGATGCCATGGGCGCGCTGCTCGAGATCGGGCTTCATCAGCTCGAGCTGCATGCGGATGCCGCGCGTCTCCCGGCGCAGCAGGAACTCGGGGTCGGCGAAGGCGATGCGCGAGGGATCGGGGTCGAGCGGCAGGCCTTTGTCCGCATGGGACTGGAGCGTGGCCCAGGCATCGGCGAGGCGTTTGTCGTGAATGTTGTGCGTGTTGTTCATGAGAAAACCAGACGGAAGGACCTTGGGAGATTGTGCAGCGTTGCAACTGCCATGCCCACCAACAAAAAAAGCTCCTTGCGGAGCTTTTTTCGAGGGTGGCGGTCAGCCGGGAAGGAGGCTCAGACGCGCTTGCGGTATTCGCCGGTGCGCGTGTCGATTTCGATCTTGTCGCCTTGCGACACGAAGAGGGGCACGGGCACTTCGAAGCCGGTGGCGATCTTGGCGGGCTTGAGCACCTTGCCCGAGGTATCGCCCTTGACGGCGGGCTCAGTCCAGGTAATTTCGCGCTCGACGCTGGTCGGCAGTTCGACCGAGATGGCCTTGCCGTCGTAGAACACCACTTCGACGGCCATGCCGTCTTCGAGGTAGTTCAGGGCGTCGCCCATGTTTTCGGCTTCGACTTCGTACTGGTTGTAGTCGGCGTCCATGCAGACGTACATCGGGTCGGCGAAGTAGGAGTAGGTGCAATCCTTCTTCTCGAGCACGATCTGGTCGATCTTGTCGTCGGCCTTGAAGACCACTTCGGTGTTGAAGTTGGCGATCAGGCTCTTCATCTTCATGCGCACGGTGGCGGAGTTGCGGCCGCCGCGGCTGTATTCGGTCTTGAGGACGACCATCGGGTCCTTGCCGTGCATGATGACGTTGCCGGCGCGGATTTCTTGAGCGATTTTCATAACAGGGTCTCTGGATGTTGGCCGCTCGGTGCACGGGGCTGCCGGCGACGCTTGCCGGCATTGTTGGCCCCGCGGTACAGGTCCCGCGGCAGGTTTAGCGGAGAGCATCTCGAATCGTTGAGATTCGGGCCGAAATCCGCAAAGCCCACTATTTTAGCTTTTTTGGCCGATCAGTTTCCGCAGTTGCGTGACCAGATCGTCCTGGGCGAGCAGCCGCGTGCGGGCGTCCAGTGCTGTTTCGAGCCATGGGCCCTGTGTTTCAGGCAGCGGCAGGGCACTGCCGACGAAGCCGTTCCAGGCGTGGTGGAAAAGCCGCAGCGAGGGCGGGGCGCCGAGCCAGTCCAGCCAGGCGTTCAGCTTGACGTGGTGGGCATCGTCGTCCTGCGGGTAGATCTGCCAGACCAGCGGCGCGCCGGCCCAGAGGGCGCGCACCAGCGAATCCTCGCCGCGCACGAAATTCAGCTCGCAGGCCCAGAGCAGGTGATCGAAGTCGGGCTGCGTGAGATAGGGGAGGTATGAAATTGATAGCGCGCCGCGCCCGTGGGGCGATGGGGCGCCCCCAAAACAAGCCTGGACTGCCTGGGTGGCGCGGCCCGCCGTCACCAGCAGGCGCGCGGGTTCGGGGCCTTCCGCCAGCCGGGCGAGCAGGGCGGCCAGCGCAGGCGGCTCGTAGCAGAAGAGGGAGAGCAGGCGTTCGCCGGTTCGCCATGGGATCTGCCGTTCGGCCAGCCACTGCACCCGGTCGAAGCGTGCCCGGCGTTCCATCAGGTCGGGCTCGCGCAGCAGCCCGCCCGTGACGGGCGTGAAGCCCGGATAGAAAAAGCGCTTGGTCAACCCGGCGCCGGGACCCCTGAACACCGGCGATGGCAGCCCGTGCAGCCGCTCCACGTATGGCTCGGCCGACAGGTACTCGAGATTGATCCACGCCAGGCCCGGCCTTTCGGCGAAGCGGGCAATCGACTCCGGCGCCGGCTCGCAGCCGAAGGCTTCTATCAGCACGTCGGGCGCCGGCCCCGCTACGGCAGCCTGAAGTGCAGCGGCGTCGAGCCAGTCGATCACCTCCACGCCGTCGCGACCAGTGCGAGCCTCGGGCGCCATCCAGCGCAGCGCCGCCGCATCGTCGATCCACAGCCGCACGCGTTCGCCGAGCGCAGCCAGCTGGCGGGCCAGCCGCCAGCAGACGCCGAGGTCGCCGTGGTTGTCGATGACCTTGCAGAAGATGTCCCATTGCCTCGATTGCATGGGCGCGAGTGTGCCCGTGTTCGTGGACGGTGCTTGCTATGCTGTCCGGCACAACCACCACCGGAGAGAGAACCCATGAGGATGAAGACCTTCCGTGCCGCGAGAACCGTGCTCGCTGTCTCGCTGGCCCTGTGCGGCATGACCGCTGCCATGGCGCAGACGCAGACCCCGGCGGCCCTCACGCCGCAGCAGCAGCGCTTTCACGACATCTATAAGGAGTTGATCGAGATCAACACCAGCCATTCGGTGGGCGACAACACGGTGGCCGCGCGCGCCATGGAAAAGCGCTTGATCGAATCAGGCTTCGCGCCCGGCGACATCCAGATCTTCGAACCCTTCCCGAAGAAGGGCAACATGGTGCTGCGCTTCAAGGGCGACGGCAGCAAGAAGCCGCTGCTGCTGCTGGCCCACATCGACGTGGTCGAGGCCCGGCGCGAAGACTGGAAGACCGACCCCTTCAAGCTGCAGGAAACCGGCGGCTACTTCACCGCGCGCGGTGCCATCGACGACAAGGCGATGGCCTCGGCGCTGGTCTCGGTGATGGGGCAGCTGAAGCAGGAGGGCTTCAAGCCCAAGCGCGACATCATCCTGGCGCTGACGGCCGACGAAGAGCGCGGCGATGCGCTCAGCAACGGCGCCTTCTGGCTCATCAACAACAAGCCCGAACTGCTGCAGGCGGAGTTCGGCATCAACGAAGGCGGCGGCGGCGAGCTGCGCGGCGGCAAGCCCAACCTGCACCGCATGCAGGTGGCCGAGAAGATGTACACCACCTACATGCTGGAGGTGCGCGACGTGGGCGGCCACAGCTCGGTGCCGACCAAGACCAACCCGATCTATGCGCTGTCCGCCGGCCTGGAGCGGCTGGGCAACTTCAGCTTCCCGGTGAAGCTCGCGGACGTCACGAAGACCTACTTCGCGCGCAGCGCTCCGTTCGCCACCGGCCAGCTGGCCGACGACATGCGCGCGGTGGGCGCGGGCAACCCCGACGCAGCGGTCATCGATCGCATGTCGGCCAACCCGGCCTACAGCGCGCAGTTCCGCACCACTTGCGTCGCGACTATGGTGCAGGCCGGCCATGCCGAGAACGCGCTGCCGCAATCGGCCAAGGCCACGGTCAACTGCCGCATCCTGCCGCACGACGATCCCGAGGAAGTGGAGCGCCTGCTGACCCAGGCGGTCGGCAACGACAAGATCGTGGTGCGCAACATGGGCAAGCCGCTGCGCAGCCCGGCGTCGCCGCTGAACGGCGACCTCGTGAAGACCGTGGAGTCGCTCACGCAGCAGATGTGGCCCGGCGTGCCCGTGGTGCCCGCGATGAGCACCGGCGCCACCGACAGCCGCTTCATGCGCAACGCGGGCATCCCGATGTACGGCGTGACCGGCATGTTTCTGGAGCCGTCCGATGCGCGCGCGCACGGGCTCGACGAGCGCATCGAGATCCAGCGGCTTTATGACGGCCGGGAGTTCCTGTACCGGCTGGTGTCGGAGCTGGCGAAGTAGGCGCGCCGATGAGCGACGCCTGCGAGCACCACTTCGTCCAGGCCAACGCCCTCAGGGCGTGAAGGTATCGCCCAGCACGATGCCTTCGCGCCGCGGGTCGGCGCCGCCTGTCAGCACGGTCTTGCCGCCCACGCTGGTGCGGATGATGGTGCTCACGCCGCTGGACTGCGCCGAGACCGACACCTTGTGACCCAGTCCGATCAGCCCGGCGACCAGCGGGTCGTTGAGGCCCGAGTTCGTCGCGTCGATGTTCGGATGCTCGCCGCCGACATTGGTGGTCACGCTGTTGGAGGCGCCGAAGTCGACCAGTGACGTGGCCTGCTGGGCGTCGAGCCCCCAGTCGAGCGCACCGACCAGCGTCTTCACGACGTACTGGATGATGGTGCCGCCGCCCGGCGAACCGGTGCCCATGACGAATTCGCCCATGTTGCCATCGGCCTGCTTCCTGAATACCAGCGTCGGCGCCATCGTGCTGCGCGGGCGCTTGCCCGGTGCGACGCGGTTGGCCACCTTGATGCTCGGATCGACCGTGTCGTTCGGGTTGGCCGAGAAGTCGGTCAGCTGGTTGTTCAGCATGAAGCCCTGCGTCATGTGGAACGAGCCGAGCGTGCTTTCCACTGTGGTGGTCATCACCACCACGTTGCCCTGCTTGTCGACGATGGTGAAGTGCGTGGTGCCATGCTCCTCGGTCTTGTCGATGCCCAGCGGCACCGCGCCCAGGTTGCCCGCCTGGGCAACGCCCATGCTCTTCGCCAGGCTGATGAGGCTGGCGCGGCTCTGCAGATAGGGCTTGTTGATCAAGGTGTCGACCGAGCCGCCCGGCAGCGGGACGAAGTCGGTGTCGGCCACGTACTTGTCGCGGTCTGCATAGGCCAGGCGCTCGGCCTCGCTCACCAGGTGCACGCCCATCACGGTCGGCTTGCCTCCCTCGATGCCGATGGCGGTCGGCTTGTACAGGCCCAGGTTGAAGGTCTCGAGGATGCCCAGGCTCGCCACCACCGCGATGCCGCCCGAGGAGGGCGGCGACATGCTGCACACGTAGTAGTCGCGATAGGTGCCGCAGACCGGGTCGCGCCGCTTGGCCTTGTAGTTGGCCAGGTCGGCCAGCGTGGTCTTGCCGGGGGTGATGGCCGAGCCGTCGTTCGCGGCGGCCGTGACGCCGATCTTGTCGACGATGCCCTGGGCGATGTCGCCCGTGTAGAAGGCGTTGGCGCCTTGCGTCGCGATGGTGGTCAGCGTCTTGGCGTAGGCCGGGTTCTGCAGGCGGGTGCCCAGCGCTTTCGGCGTGCCGTCGGCGTTGAAGAAGTAGGCCGTGGCCTCGGCGTCGCGCTTGAGGCTGGCGGCCGACGACGAGATGGCGGCGGTCATGCGCCCGCCGATCAGGAAGCCGTCGGAGGCCAGCGTGATGCCGTAGCTGAAGAGGTCTTTCCAGGGCAGCTTGCCGTGGTCCTGGTAGGCGATGTCGAGCATGCGCACCGCGCCGGGCGTGCCGATCGAGCGGCCGCTGGCGCGCGCGCCGCCGGGCTTGGGCAGGCTGGTGTCGGTGGCGTCGTCCACGTAGCGCAGGTAGTTCTCGGTGGCCGCGGCGGGCGCGGTCTCACGGCCGTCGTAGGCCTGCACCTTCTTCGTCGCGGCGTCGTAATAGAGCATGAAAGCGCCGCCGCCCAGGCCGCTCGATTGCGGCTCGACCAGCCCCAGCACGGCCTGCACGGCCACCGCCGCATCGACTGCGCTGCCGCCGGCCTTCAGCACGTCGCAGCCGGCGCGCGTGGCCAGCGGGTGGTTGGCGACGACCATGTAATTCTTCGCGTAGACCAGCTTGTGCCCCGGCGCGTAGCCCGAGGCCGCCTCGGGCGCGGCCGGATCGCCGGCATCCCCCGAGCCGACCACCACGGAGGAGTTGCCGGTCGAGGTGAGGCAGCCGTTGTCGGGTGCGGGCGGGGCGGGCTGCTGGGCCGGCTGGGTGGCCGGCTGGTTGGCCGCGTTGATCGCGGCGATGGTTGCAAGAGTCGTTGCCGTGTCTTGCGCGTCATTGCGGGAGGAGCCGCCGCAGCCCGCGAGGCTCAGCGAGAGCGCGATGGGCGAGAGCGCCCACCAGGCGCGCCTGTTGTTCTTGTTCATGCAGATTTCCCGAATAGGTATGTTGAAAAACCCGGGCGCTCCTCGCGCCCGTGGCTATCTTCAGCAGGTTTCATTCCAGCCGCGTCGGGGTTTGCGCGCAGGCGGGCGCCGGGCCGCGTGCCGCGCGCCACAATAGCCGCCATGTCAGACGTGCATTCCGATCAATTGCTCAGCGAAGTTGCGGCCCTGCCGCAGCTGCCGGGCGTCTACCGCTACTTCGACGCGGCCGGCGCCGTGCTCTATGTGGGCAAGGCGCGCAACCTCAAGAAGCGGGTCGCCAACTACTTCCAGAAGAACCACGGCGGCACCCGCATCGGCCACATGATCTCGAAGATCGTGCGCATGGAGACCACGGTGGTGCGCTCCGAGGCCGAGGCGCTGCTGCTCGAGAACAACCTGATCAAGACGCTCAAGCCGCGCTACAACATCCTGTTTCGCGACGACAAGAGCTACCCCTATCTCAAGATCGCGTCGCACCAGTTCCCCCGGCTGGCGTACTACCGCGGCGCGGTCGACAAGAAGCACCGCTACTTCGGGCCGTACCCGAGCGCCTGGGCGGTGAAGGAATCGATCCAGCTGCTGCAGAAAGTGTTCCGCCTGCGCACCTGTGAAGACACGGTGTACGCCAACCGCACGCGGCCTTGCCTGCTGTACCAGATCAAGCGCTGCAGCGGGCCGTGCGTCGGCTACGTCGCGCCCGATGCCTATGCGCAGGACGTGGCCAGCGCCGAGGCCTTCCTGATGGGCGATACGCAGCTCGTCCTCTCCAAGCTCGAACAGCGCATGACGGCGCACGCCGAGAAGCTCGAGTTCGAGCAGGCGGCCGAGCTGCGCAACCAGATGTCCGCCATCTCACGCGTGTTGCACCAGCAGTCGATCGAGATCGCGTCCGACAAGGACGTGGACATCCTGGCCGTGAAGGTGCAGGGCGGCAAGGCCTGCGTGAACCTGGCGATGGTGCGCGGCGGCCGGCACCTGGGCGACCGGCCGTACTTTCCCGTGCATGTGGAAGACGCGGCGCAGATCCACCACGGCGAACTCGACGACGAAGAAGAGGGTGGTCCGCCCGCCGCGGCCGACCCGATCGAGGTGCAGGTGCTCGAGGCCTTCATCGCCCAGCACTACATCGACGTGCCGGTGCCGGCCACGCTGGTGCTGAGCGAGCAGGTGGGCCGCGAGCTGATCGAGGCGATTTCGCTGCAGGCCGGCACGCGCGTGACGGCGGTGTTCCAGCCGCGCGAGCAGCGCCGGCACTGGCTCGAAATGGCCGAGACCAACGCCAAGCTGCAGCTGGCCCGGCTGCTCGCCGAGGAGGGCTCGCAGCAGGCGCGCACGCGCGCGCTGGCCGATGCGCTGGAGCTGGCATCGGACGACCTCGACAATTTCCGCGTCGAGTGCTTCGACATCTCGCACACCGCGGGTGAAGCGACGCAGGCTTCATGCGTGGTGTTCGAGCACCACGCCATGCAGAACAAGGAGTACCGCCGCTACAACATCGAGGGCATCACGCCAGGCGACGACTACGCGGCCATGCGCCAGGTGCTGCACCGCCGCTACGGCAAGCTGGCCGAGGCGATGGCGGCCGAGACCGACGCCCTGCCTCCGGGCGACGCCGAGAGCGACGGCAGCGAGGCGCCGGTGAAGATCAAGGCCGCGCGCATGCCCGACCTGGTGCTGGTCGACGGCGGCAAGGGGCAGGTGTCGATGGCGCGCGAGGTGTTCAGCGAACTGGGCCTGCCGCTGTCGCTGATCGTCGGGGTCGAGAAGGGCGAGGGCCGCAAGGTCGGGCTCGAGGAACTCGTGTTCGCCGACGGCCGCGAGAAGGTCTACCTGGGCAAGGACTCGGCCGCGTTGATGCTGGTGGCCCAGATCCGCGACGAGGCGCATCGCTTCGCCATCACCGGCATGCGGGCCAAGCGCGCCAAGGTGCGGGTCGGCGGCAGCCAGCTCGAAGATATTCCGGGCATCGGCCCGAAGCGGCGCGCGCGGCTGCTGCAGCGCTTCGGCGGCATCCGGGGCGTGGCGGCGGCGAGCGTGGAAGACATCGCGTCGGTCGAGGGGATCGCCTCCGACCTGGCGGAGGAAATCTACAAGGCCTTGCATTGAGGGCGTGACCCCGCTGGGGGTTAATGCCGCCATGACACAATCAAGCGATGTTCTGGACCCTGCCGACCATCATGACCTGGACGCGCATCGTCGCGATCCCCCTGATCGTCGGCGTGTTCTACCTTCCGATCAGCGAGCCGATGCGCAACCTGATCGCCACGGTGATGTTCATCGTCTTCGCCGCCACCGACTGGCTCGACGGCTTCCTGGCGCGCCGGCTCAACCAGACCTCGGCCTTCGGCGCCTTCCTCGATCCTGTGGCCGACAAGTTCCTGGTCTGCGCCTCGCTGCTGGTGCTGGTGCATCTGAACCGGGCCGACGTGTTCGTGGCGCTGATCATCATCGGCCGCGAGATCGCCATCTCGGCGCTGCGCGAATGGATGGCGCAGATCGGCGCGAGCAAGAGCGTGGCGGTCCACATGATCGGCAAGGTCAAGACGACCGTGCAGATGATCGCCATTCCGTTCCTGCTTTTTGACGGGCACCTGTTCCGGGTGATCGACACCGGCGTCTGGGGTCAGTGGCTGATCTGGATCTCGGCCGTGCTCACGATCTGGTCGATGGTGTACTACCTGCAGAAGGCCATTCCGGAAATCCGGGCCCGCACCAAATGACCGCAGCGGCCACGGCCCGCAGCGCGGGCTGGCTGCGGGCGATGCCGGCGGTCTTCGTGTTGATCTGGAGTACCGGCTTCATCGTCGCGCGCTACGGCATGCCGTATGCGCCGCCCCTTAAGTTCCTGGCCGTGCGCTATGCGTTGTCGCTGGCTTGCTTCGGCCTGTGGGTCGCGCTCGCGCGGGTCGCGTGGCCGCAGCAGCGCGCGCAGTGGGGGCACCTGGCGGTCACGGGCATCTTGATGCAGGCCGGCTACCTGGGCGGTGTGTGGGCCGCCGTGCGGGAAGGCATGGGCGCGGGGCTGGTGGCGCTGCTGGTCGGCATCCAGCCGGTGCTGACGGCGGTCTGGCTGTCTTTCCACGGCGGCCGCATCTCGCAGCGGCAGTGGGGCGGGCTGGGGCTTGGTTTCGCGGGCCTGGTGCTCGTGGTGCTGCGCAAGCTCGGGCAGGGCGGCGAGGTGAGCGTGCTGACGATGGGGCTCACGCTGATGGCGCTGGTATCGATCACGGCGGGCACGCTGTACCAGAAGCGCTTCGTCGCGCCGTGCGATGTGCGCAGTGCAAGCGCGGTGCAGATGGCGGCCGCGCTGCTCGTTACATTGCCTTTCGCGGCGCTGGAGTCGGAGAGCATCCAGTGGAACCTGCACTCCGGCGGCGCGATGGCTTGGTCGGTGCTGGCGCTGTCGCTGGGTGGCAGTTCGCTGCTCTACATGCTGATCCAGCGCGGCACGGCCACGGCCGTCACGAGCCTGCTGTACCTGGTGCCGCCCTGCACGGCCGTGATGGCGTGGCTGTTGTTCTCCGAGCCGATCACGCTGGTGACGGTGCTGGGCATTGCGCTCACCGCGGTGGGCGTGAGCCTCGTGGTGCGCAACGGCCGCTGAACGTCGGCGCTTTTCTCTTCAGCGCGCATCGGCCTTGCCCGGCTTCCAGGGCTCGCCGCGGAACTGTTCCACCAGGTGATCGACCAGCAGGCGCACCCGCCGCGGCGTCTTCGGCCGCCAGGGCGCGATCCAGTGGATGTCTGCTTCCGTCATCGCGTATTGCGGCAGCACGCGCACCAGTTCGCCGCTCGCGAGTTGGGGTGCGATGTCCCACAGGCTGCGCAGCATGACGCCGTGCCCGGCCACGCACCAGTCGCGCACCATCTCGCCCGAGTTGCTGGCCAGCGGCCCCTGCACACGCACGCGCGCCGTGCTGCCGTCGCGCACATGACGCAGGGTCCAGAGTGCGTATTGGCGCTGGCTGGCATCGCCGTTCTCGCGCGCGACCAGGCAGTCGTGCGAGGCCAGCGCCTCGACGGTGCCCGGCGTGCCGCGGCGCTTCAGGTAGGCGGGCGAGGCGGCCAGCACGCGCTGGTTGCGCGCGATGCGCCGCGAGATCCAGTCGGCCGCACGGCGCTGCTGCACCGCCCAGAGCCAGACTGCGCCGTCGTAGCCCTCGGCGCCGAGGTCGGGCAGTTGCTCGGTCAGCAGCAGTTCGATCTGGAGTGCAGGGTGCCGCGCCTGGAAAGCGGCCAGCGCCGGCCCCAGCCAGCGGCGGCCGAAGCCGAAGGTCGCGGCCAGGCGGACGGTGCCGGTCAGTTCGTTCTGGCGTTCCCCGAGTTCGCTTTCGAGCGCGGCGAAGCCGTCGAGCAGCGCTCGCGCATGCAGGCAGACCGCCTCGCCCTCGGCCGTGACGCTGAGCCGCCGGGTGGTGCGCTCGAAAAGGCGCTGGCCCAGGCGCGCCTCCAGCGCACCCAGCCGCTTGGTGATGACCGAGGGCACGACGTCGAGCGTGGCCGCTGCGCCCGCCAGGCTGCCCTGGTCGCGAATGGCCAGCACCAGTGCCAGGTCGCCACGATCCATCGAGAGGGGATTCATGCCATATCGGAAAGTATGAATTGGCTGATTGTTGCTTGATGATCGTCCGGGTGCAACGCACAATCGTTTGCGTGACGGCTTCCTTCCTCTCCTTTCCCACTTTCGACATCGAGCGCGATGGCGTGCGCATCCACGGCCGCATCGGCGGGCGCGGCGCTCCGTTGCTGCTGCTGCACGGCCATCCGCAGACGCATGCGATCTGGCATCGCGTGGCTCCGGCGCTGGCCGAGCGGTTCACCGTGGTCGCCGTCGACCTGCGCGGGTATGGAGATTCGGGCCGGCCGGCGGCCGATGCCGAGCACATCGTCTACAGCAAGCGCGAGATGGCGCTCGACGCGCTCGCCGCCATGCGGCACCACGGCTTCGAACGTTTCGGCGTGCTGGCCCATGACCGCGGCGCGCGCGTGGCGCACCGGCTCGCCGCGGACCATCCCGCCGCAGTCGAGCGGATGCTGCTGCTGGACATCGCACCCACGCTCGCGATGTACGAGCACACCTCCGAAGCCTTCGCCAAGGCCTACTGGCACTGGTTCTTCCTGATCCAGCCGCCGCCATTGCCCGAGGCGCTGATCGCGTCCGACCCCGTGCGCTACGTGCGCAGCGTGATGGGCGGGCGGCATGCCGGCCTCGCGCCCTTCGCGCCCGAGGTGCTGGCCGAGTACGAGCGCTGCGCCGGCATCGCGGGCACGGCCGAATCCATCTGCGAGGACTATCGCGCCTCCGCCACCATCGATCTCGTGCACGACCGCGCCGACATCGCCGCCGGCCAGCGCCTGGCACAGCCGCTGCGCGTGCTGTGGGGCGAGCACGGTGCGGTCGGCAAGGCCTTCGACGTGCTCGCGCTGTGGCGCGAACGCGCGGCAGAAGTGTCGGGCCGCGCGTTGCCGTGCGGTCATTACGTTCCCGAAGAAGCGCCGGGCGAGTTGCTCGCCGAGGCGCAGGCATTCTTTTCGCCTTTCACCCATCTAGAACGAGCAGGAGCCACACCATGAGCACCCACAGAATCGCAGTCATCGCCGGTGACGGCATCGGCAAGGAAACCATGCCCGAGGGCCTGCGCGTGCTCGATGCTGCGGCGCGCAAATTCGGCATCGACCTGAAGTTCGACCACTTCGACTTCTCGAGCTGGGACTACTACGAGAAGCATGGCCAGATGCTGCCCGACAACTGGAAGGACCAGATCGGCGGGCACGACGCCATCTTCTTCGGCGCGGTCGGATGGCCCGAGAAGATCGCCGACCACATCTCGCTGTGGGGCTCGCTGCTGATGTTCCGCCGCGAGTTCGACCAGTACATCAACCTGCGTCCCGCGCGCCTGATGCCCGGCATCATCGCGCCCGTGGTGCGGCGCGACGGCACGCCGCGCGAGCCCGGCGAGATCGACATGTACATCGTGCGCGAGAACACCGAGGGCGAATACTCGAGCATCGGCGGACGCATGTACCAGGGCACGCCGCGCGAGATCGTGGTGCAGGAAACCGTGATGTCGCGCATCGGCGTCGACCGGGTGCTGAAGTTCGCCTTCGAGCTCGCGCAGTCGCGGCCGAAGAAGCACCTGACCAGCGCTACCAAGTCGAACGGCATCTCGATCACCATGCCGTACTGGGACGAGCGCGTGGCGGAGATGGGCAAGAACTACCCGGGCATCAAGCTCGACAAGTTCCACATCGACATCCTCACGGCGCACTTCGTGCAGCGGCCCGACTTCTTCGACGTGGTGGTGGCGAGCAACCTGTTCGGCGACATCCTGTCGGACCTGGGGCCGGCCTGCACCGGCACCATCGGCATCGCGCCGAGCGCCAACCTGAATCCCGATCGCACCGCGCCGTCGCTGTTCGAGCCGGTGCATGGCTCGGCGCCCGACATCGCCGGCAAGGGCATCGCCAACCCGATCGGGCAGATCTGGTGCGGCGCGATGATGCTGGAGTTCCTGGGCCACAAGCAGGCGCACGACGCCATTCTTTCGACCATCGAAAAGGTGCTCGCGCCCCAAAGCGGAGCGCCGCGCACCCCCGACATCGGCGGAACGGGCAGCACCAGCGACGTGGGCAAGGCGATCGCCGCCGCCCTTTGAGCCGCCCTGAAAAAGGGCTTCACGAAAGGCCTCTAAAATCGCGCGCTCCGCTGATCGGCATGGCTTTGTGTCTTATTGACACCCTGCAGACCAGTGGTTGTAATCCTCGCTGGCAGCGCGCTGCCGAGGCGTCAGTCTTGCCAGGCTCTGGGGTCGCATCGTTTGCGGCCAGGTCGCAGCTGACGGAAGCCGACCAACTTTTTCCTACAAGGGGCCCTTGTGAACAAGACCGAACTGATTGAGCACATCGCAAAGAACGCCGATATTTCCAAAGCCGCAGCGACGCGTGCACTCGAATCCACTATTGGCGCCATTCGCACCACGCTCAAGAAAGGCGGCTCCGTTTCGCTCGTCGGTTTCGGCACTTTTGCAGTAGGCAAGCGCGCGGCCCGCACTGGCCGAAATCCCCGCACCGGCGACGCGATTAAAATCAAGGCAGCCAAGATCCCGAAGTTCCGTCCGGGCAAGGCGCTGAAAGACGCGCTGAACTAAGACGTTAGACTCGGAAAGTATTCCCGGTGGGGTGCTTAGCTCAGTTGGTAGAGCGGCGCCCTTACAAGGCGTAGGTCGGGGGTTCGAGCCCCTCAGCACCCACCACCCACCCGATGCAAAGGCGAACCGCAAGTTCGCCTTTTTTATTGCCGTCCGACAGCCGTCGAAAAAGAGTGTTCAAGCATGTTTGATACCTTCCGCAAGTACAACAAGGTCGTCATGATTTTCTTGTTCTTGCTGATCATTCCCTCGTTCGTGTTCTTCGGCGTCGAGCGCTATCAGGGATTCGGCCGCGACGAGAAGGTCGCCCGCATCGAAGGGCACGACATCACGAAGCCTGAATGGGATCAGCAGCACCGCGTCGAGACGGACCGCATTCGCCAGCAGTCGCCCAACGTCGACCCGACCTTGCTCGAGTCGGACGCATTGCGCTACGCCACGCTGGAGCGCATGGTGCGCGACCGCGTGCTGGCCGCCGCGGCGGCCAAGGTCAACATGACGGTGTCCGAAGAGCGCCTGTCGCGCATCTTCGCGCAGGACCCGGGACTGGCCGCATTCCGCACGCCCGACGGCAAGTTCGACCGCGAGGCCTTCCAGCGCGTGACCGGCCGCACGCCGGAGCAGTACGAGGCTTCGGTGCGCTCCGACATGGCAACGCAGCAGGTGTTGCTGGGTGTCTCGGGCACGGCCTTCACGCCGCCTGCATTGGCCGCCACGACCATCAATGCCTTCTACGACAGCCGCGAAATCCAGGTGGCGCGCTTCGGCCCCGACAGCTTCGCCTCGAAGGTGACGGTGAGCGATGCCGACATCGAGGCCTACTACAAGGGCCACACGGCGCAGTTTCAGGCGCCCGAGCAGGCCAGCATCGAATACCTCGTGCTCGACCTCGACGCGGCCAAGAAGAACGTCGTCGTGAACGAGGCCGACCTCAAGACCTACTACGAGCAGAATGCCTCGCGCTTCGGCACCAAGGAAGAGCGCCGTGCGAGCCACATCCTGATCACCGCGCCGTCCAGCATGCCCGCGGCCGATCGCGAAAAGGCCAAGGCCAAGGCCGAGCAGTTGCTGGCCGAAGTGAAGAAGTCGCCTGCCAGCTTCGCCGAAGTTGCACGCAAGAATTCGCAGGACCCGGGTTCGGCGGAGAAGGGCGGCGACCTCGACTTCGTGACGAAGGGCGCCATGGTCAAGCCTTTCGAAGACGCGATGTTCGCGCTCAAGAAGGGTGAGACCAGCGGCGTCGTCGAAACCGAATTCGGCTATCACATCATTCGCCTGACCGACATCAAGCCGGCCGTGGTGCCGCCTTTCGAGCAGGTGCGCGCGACCATCGAGAACGACATGCGCTCGCAGCAGGCCACGCAGGAGTTCGCGAAGGCCGCCGAAGCATTCACCGACGCCGTCTACCAGTCGCCCGACAGCCTCAAGCCCGCTGCCGAGAAGCTGAAGCTCACGATCCAGACGGCCAACAACGTTGCGCGCGTGCCCGCACCGGGCAGCACCGGCCCGCTGGCCAGCCGCAATTTCCTGAGCGCGCTTTTCGCAACCGATTCGCTTGAACGCAAGCAGAACACCGAGGCGATCGAAGTCGGCCCCAGCCAACTCGCATCGGGCCGAGTGACGAAGTACACGCCTGCACATCCGGTGCCGCTGGCCGACGTCAAGGACAAGATCCGTGCGCAACTCATTGCCGAGCGCGCTGCGGTGCTGGCCAAGACCGAGGGTGAAGCCAAGCTCGCCGCGTGGACTGCCAAGGCGGACGGTGCGACCTTCGGCGCGCCCCTGACCGTGTCGCGCCGCGAAGCGCAGTCGCCGCCCCTGCCGGTCATCGATGCCGCGTTGCGTGCCGACCCTTCCAAACTGCCCGCTCTCGTGGGCGTGGACCTCGGCGCGCAAGGCTATGTCGTGGTCCGCGTGACCAAGGTCGTTCCGCGCACGCCGCCGGCGCCCGAACTCGCGAAGCAGGAACAGGCACAGGTCGGCCAGTCCGTGGCTGCCGCAGAAGATGCCGCCTACTACAACCTGCTGAAAGACCGTTTCAAGGCCGAGATCCTGGTGCCGAAGCCGACGGAGACGCTGCCGCCCGCCGCCGGCCGCTGACGTACACAGCGCTGCCAGACAGCCCGAGCCGACCGCTCGGGCTTTTTTTTGGGCCCCATGAGCCGGTCGCCCGAGGGACAAGCTGCGCTTCGGCTTCTTGCCAGAATCCTGTGCATGGGAACCCTCTATCTCGTGCGCCACGGACAGGCCAGTTTTGGCGCTGCCGACTATGACAACCTGAGCGAACTCGGACACCGGCAGTCCGTTCGCCTCGGCGAGTACTGGCGTGAGCGCGGCATGAAGTTCGATGCCGTCATCACCGGCACGTTGAAGCGCCATCGCCAGACTTGGGAGGGCATCGCCAAGGGCCTCGGCCTGGAGCGCGACGACGTGCTGCCGTGGCCCGGCCTCAACGAATACGACAGCGAGGCGGTCATCGCCACCATCCACGAAGGCAAGCTGGAGAAGCCCGATTCGCCGGAGATGTACCGCCATCACTTTCGCCTGCTGCGCGAGGGGCTGGGCGCGTGGATGCAGGGCAGGACGACGCCGGCCGGAATGCCGAGCTATGTCGACTTCATGGCGGGCGTGACGACGGCGCTCGATCATGTGCGCGGCAAGCACCATGGCGCAAAGGTGCTGGTGGTGTCGAGCGGGGGGCCGATCAGCACTGCGGTGGGCCATGTGCTGGGGACGAGCGCGGAGACGACGATCGAACTCAACCTGCGTATTCGCAACACCTCGGTGACGGAGTTCGCCTTCACACCCAAGCGGCACATGCTCGTGACCTACAACACGCTGCCGCATCTGGACGGCCCCGCCTACGAAAGTTGGGTCACCTACTCCTGAAGTCCTTGCCGTCGCGTCAGGCCTGCCACACGCCGTAGCCGGCCTTGCGCAGCGCGATGCCGAGATCGACCTCCATCAGGCGCGCGTCCTCGTAGGTCATGGGGTTGTAGCGTTCGTAAAGCGCCGGCAGCAGGTGCAGGCCGAACTCCTGAACGAAGCTGTTGGCCTGGATGCCGGCCTTGTGCTTGTCGAAGCGGATGTCGGGGTCCAGGCCGGTCATGCCGACGTAGACGAAGGGCTTGCCGAGTTGGTAGTCGGGGTTGGCCCGCCTGAAGCGGCGGTTGTTCCATACGCGGTCATCGAGCTCGACCACGTAGACATGATGCTTGGTGCGCGCTTTGCGGGGCATCATGATGGCCGTGCGCGTGAAGCGGCACGGCCCATTCTTCGCATCAGCTCTTGCGCTTGATCAGGCCGTAGATGATGAGCAGCACGATCGCGCCCAGCACCGATGCGATGAACCCCGCGCCCTGGCCGGCGGTGTACCAGCCCAGCGATTGGCCGACGTAGGTGACGATCAGCGAACCGGCAACGCCGATGATGGTCGTGACGATGAAGCCGGCGGAGTCATCGCCTGGCTTGACGGCCCGCGCCACAAGACCCACGACGAACCCGATCAGGATGGTCCAGACGATGCTCATGAAGAAATTCCTTTGAGATGTGGTGAAGTGGAGATGGCCAGAAGCCATGCCCGTCGGCGCGGGTCGCATTGATGATAGCGGAGCGATATGCCTGTCGGTGCCGTCGATGAAGATCGGACAGGCGGGCGAGAATTTTTGCCGACCACCGCGATCGCGAGAGGCATCGAAGCGCCAGCGCCGATCCCGGCGGGGAGGCAAAATGTAGCTTTCGAGCCTCGCCATTGATTGCCGTCGTCAAAACAGCGATTTTTAACGCTACAATCGTAGGCTCTACGGTGGCTGTAGCTCAGCTGGTAGAGTCCCAGATTGTGATTCTGGTCGTCGTGGGTTCGAGTCCCATCAGCCACCCCAAAATATCTCCTTTGTGCTATTGCGCAATAGCGCTCAAAAGGACAGCAACGCCGGGTTTTCCCGGCGTTGTCATTTCCGGCCGCCGCATCTTCTTCTGCCTGCGCGCCGCTCTCCTCTCTCTTTTTTCTCGTCTTGCTCGTATATAAAGCGCCCGTGGCGGCTGGCTTTATGTTGCGAGTTGTTGCAATAACGCAATGTGCCGCCGTTTTTTTCGCCCGGCAGGACGCTTGTGGCAAATGTAAACTGAATTAAAATCCACCCGTTTTCAATTTTCAGGAGTCCAACAATGGCTTCGACCCTCGCCGATATCAATTCCCAGATCAAGAAGCATGACGAGCAGATTGCGCAATTGCGCAAGCAGGCCGAAGACCTGCGCAACCAGGAACGCGCGGGCGTGGTCGAAGAGTTGCGCAAGAAGATCGCCGAATACGGTTTGACGGCCTCCGATCTGAAACTCACCGGCCGTGCGGGCGCCGTCAAGCGCAGTGCAGGCGCCGCGCCTGCCAAGGCTGCCGCCAAATACCGCGGCCCGACGGGCGAAACCTGGTCGGGTGGCCGTGGCCGCAAGCCGCGCTGGGTGACCGAGGCATTGGCTGCGGGCAAGTCGCTTTCCGAGTACGAGATCAAGTAAGCGCCCCTGGCTTCCCCGGGCTGTGGCCCAATAAAAAAGCCCGCATGCGCGGGCTTTTTTATTGGGTGTTCGCGGGTGGTGCGCTCAGTTCACCATCACCAGTTTTCCTTTGACGCCGCGCGAGCCCATGTGCGCGTATGCAGCCTTCAATTCCGCCATGGGCATCGTACTGTCGATCACCGGCTTGATCTTTCCCTGGCCGTACCACTGTGCCAATTCGGCCATCATCTGTGCATTGGCCTTGGGCTCGCGCCTGGCGAAATCGCCCCAGAACACGCCGACCAGCGAAGCGCCTTTCAGCAGTGTCAGGTTCAATGGCAGTGATGGAATCGGGCCGGACGCAAAACCGACGACCAAATAACGGCCGCGCCACCCAATGGAGCGAAAGGCGGGCTCTGCAAAATCGCCGCCCACCGGGTCGTAAATGACATCCGGTCCTTTGCCGTCGGTGGCGGCCTTGACGGCATCGCGAAAACCGTTGGGCAGTGCATGCGTCGTGTAGTTGATCGTCGCGTCGGCGCCGATGGAACGGCAAAGCTCGCATTTTTCGTCGGTGGAGGCTGCTGCAATCACTCTGGCCCCGGCAGCCTTTGCGATCTGGATGGCCGCCGTGCCCACGCCGCCTGCCGCGCCGAGCACCAGCACGGTTTCGCCGGCCTTGAGTTGCGCTCGGTCCATCAGTGCGTGCCACGAGGTGGCGTAGATCATGATGAAAGCCGCGGCATCGACGTGGCCGAAACCTTCGGGCAACGGCATGCACAAGGCCGCGGGTGCCAGTGTGTGGGTGCCGAAGCCGCCCGTGCCCGACAGGCAGGCCACGTTCTGCCCGACCTTGAGGTGTGTGACGCCGTCGCCGACTGCCTGGATCACGCCAGCGTATTCGGAGCCCGGCACGAAGGGCAGGGGCGGCTTCATCTGGTATTTGTTCTGCACGATCAGCAGATCGGGGAAATTCAGGCTCGCAGCCTTGATTTCGATCAGCACCTGGCCCGGGCCCGGGGTCGGGGTCGGCAGTTCCTTCCAGGTCAGCGCGTCGACGCCGGTGGGGTTTTCGCAAAGCCATGCGTGCATGCTCGAGTCTCCTTCGTGTGAGTCGGATGGGGCCAAAGAATGCGGGCGATGATAGGCGGCGCGGCAGGGTGGGCTTGTCCCTGCTGCGACGCACCCGGCGCCTACAATCCCGGGCATCCAGGACACCATGAAGATACTAATTTCCAACGACGATGGCTTTCAGGCGCCGGGCATCGTCGCACTGCACGACGCGCTCAGGGACATCGCCGATGTCGAGGTGGTCGCGCCCGAGCACAACAACAGCGCCAAATCGAACGCGCTGACCCTGGCGGCACCGCTCTATGTGCGCGAGGCGCACAACGGCTTTCGCTACGTGACGGGCACGCCGGCCGACTGCGTGCACATCGCGCTCAAGGGCCTGCTCGACTACCGGCCCGACCTGGTGGTCTCCGGCATCAACAACGGCGCCAACATGGGCGACGACACCATCTATTCGGGCACGGTCGGCGCGGCGATGGAGGCCTATCTGTTCGGCATTCCGGCCATCGCGTTCTCGCAGATCGAAAAGGGCTGGGCGCATGTGGATGCGGCCGCCCAGGTGGCGCGGCGGCTGGTGCAGCAGATCGAGCGCGAGCGCATGCTGGGGGGCGCCGCCTTCCTGCTCAACGTGAACGTGCCGAACCTGCCTTTCGACGAGCTGAAGCCCGTCAAGGTCTGCAGGCTCGGCCGCCGCCATGCGGCGGAGAAGGTAATCACCCAGGACAGCCCGCGAGGCGAAACCATGTACTGGATCGCCGGCGCAGGCGGCGCCAAGGACAGCGGCGAAGGCACCGACTTCCATGCCGCTGCAGCCGGCCACGTCGCGCTGACACCGTTGCAGGTCGATCTGACCGACCACGCCAACCTTGGCCAATGGCGCGAGACGGTGGCCCGTCTCGGCAATTGACATGGCCACGCAGCGGCCGAGTTTCCCCGTTCGCCTGACACCCACCGCTTCGGCCGCCACGCGAGGGCGCATGCCCGCCGTGCCGGCCAAGCCCATGGTGCCGTCCACGCCTTCGATGGCTTCCGATGCCGTGCGCGCGCGCATGGTGCAGAGGCTCGCGGCGCAGGGCATCTCCGATCCGCGGGTGCTGCGCGCAATGGGCGCCGTGGAGCGGCATCGCTTTGTCGACAGTGCGCTGGTCAACCAGGCCTACGAAGACACGAGCCTGCCGATCGGGTTGGGACAGACCATTTCGAAGCCCAACGTGGTGGCCCGCATGATCGAGCTGCTGATGGGCGCACCCGCGCTGGCTGGAAAGCCGCAGGACAAACTCGGCCGCGTGCTCGAGATCGGCACCGGTTGCGGCTATCAGGCTGCGGTGTTGAATCATGTGGCCACCGAGGTCTACAGCATCGAGCGCCTGCGCGGCCTGCACGAGCGCGCGCGCGCCAATCTGCGGCACTTCCGCCTGGCCACGGTTCATCTGATGCTGGGCGACGGGATGATCGGCTATGCCAAGGGCGCGCCCTACGCCGGCATCATTGCCGCGGCTGGCGGCGAAGCCGTGCCTGAGGCCTGGATTGCGCAGCTCGCGGTGGGTGGCCGCATCGTGGCACCGACCCATTCCGCAAGTGGTGGCCAGGCCCTTGTCGTCATCGACAAGACCCCACGGGGACTGGAGCGCCTCATTCTTGAGGCGGTTCACTTTGTCCCCCTAAAATCAGGCATCGCTTGAAGGAATAACAAATGCAGGGTTTTGGCAATCGGAGTTGGTTCGCTGGCGTCACGTTGGCCTTTGTGCTCGTGATCGCGGGCTGTTCCACACCGCGCGGGCCGGCGCCGGTCGAAGACCGCGGCACCATGTCGCGCGCGCCTGGCGCAGCAGTGCCCGGCGGCCCGCCCATCACCACCGACGCCAACGGCAAGCCGCTCGCCGGCATCGAAAATTATGGCAAGCCCGGCTACTACGCCGTGCGTCCCGGAGACACCATTCGCCGCATCGGTGCCGACACCGGCCAGCGCTGGCAGGACATCGTTCGCTGGAACAACATCGAGAACCCCGACCTGATCGAGGTCGGCCAGGTGCTGCGCGTGATTCCGCCGGCAGGTTCGGGAACGGTCGTCGCGGCCGCGCCTGCAACACCGCCCGCCGCTTCGCCCGAAGGTGTGGTCACGAAGCCCGTGACGCCGCAGCCTGCGGTGGTGCCCTCGGTGCCCGCCAGCAGCGCGACGACCAAGCCGCCGGTCACGGCTTCGCCGGCCGGTCCCGGCAGCGGAAATGTGGGTGATGAAGACATCGGCTGGATCTGGCCTGCGAGCGGTTCGCTGATCGCGGGCTTCGATGAGGCCAAGAACAAGGGCTACGACATCAGCGGCAAGGCGGGCGACCCCGTGCTGGCCGCCGCCGACGGTCGCGTGGTCTATGCGGGCGCAGGCCTGCGTGGCTACGGCAACCTGATCATCCTGAAGCACAACAACACCTACCTCACGGCGTATGCCCACAACCAGACGCTGCTCGTGAAGGAAGACCAGTCGGTTCAGAAGGGCCAGAAGATCGCCGAAATGGGCAACAGCGACGCCGATCGCGTGAAGCTGCATTTCGAGATCCGCCGCCAGGGCAAGCCCGTCGATCCTTCGCGCTACCTCCCCGGCCGGTGATGCCATGGCTGCCTCCCGCCCCCGCCGCACGCTGTTGCCCGTGCGCGGGTTGGCGGGCAGGGGCAGCCCTTCTTCCGACAACGGTCGTCATGAGTTCAACGGTGAGAGCGTTCACCCGCCACCGGAAGAGGGCTTAGAACCACCAACGGCAGACGGCGTACTGCCTGCAGGCGCTGCGAGCGAACAAATCGGCGGCGAGGGCGCGGATGCATTGACCATCTACTTGCGCCAGGTCCGTCGCACCGAACTCTTCACGCCTGCGCAGGAGTACCAGACCGCATGCGCCGCGCGAGCCGGCGACTTCGCGGCGCGGCAATCGATGATCGAGCACAACCTGCGGCTCGTGGTCAATATCGCCAAGAGCTACCTGGGCCGTGGCGTGCCGATGTCGGACCTCATCGAGGAAGGCAATCTCGGCCTGATGCATGCCATCACCAAGTTCGAGCCCGAACGCGGTTTTCGCTTTTCCACTTACGCGACCTGGTGGATCCGCCAGTCCGTCGAGCGCGCGGTCATGACGCAGGCGCGCGCGATCCGGTTGCCGGTGCATGTGGTGCGTGAGCTGCAGCAGGTGCTGCGGGCCCGCCGCACACTCGAAGGCGATGCCGAATTCCTCGCGCATCGGCCCGATGGCGTGCGCGTGGAAGACATCGCCGCGCTGCTCGGGCGCGAGGTGCAGGCGGTGGCCGACCTGCTGGCCCTGTCCGAAGCCCCGCGCTCGCTGGACGCGGGTGACGCGCGTGGGGACGAGGGCTTCACGCTGGCCGACACCGTGGCTTCCGAGGACGGGCAGGGCAGTCCGACCGACGTGACGCACATGCACGAGGTGGAGCGCCTGCTCGACCAGTGGGTGCACGCCCTCGATGCGCGCGAACGCGAGGTGCTGGAGGGGCGCTATGGCCTGCACGACCGCGAGCCCGAAACGCTGGAGGTGCTGAGCGTGCGCCTCGGCCTCACGCGCGAGCGCGTCAGGCAGATCCAGAACGAGGCGCTGGCCAAGATGCGCCGCCAACTGGCCCGCTCCGGCGTTGGGCGCGACGCGCTGTTCTAGCTGCCTCGGCCACGCTGAGACAATCGGGGTATGACGGAATCCATCGAAGAAAACAAAGCCCCCGCGAAAGTCCCCACGAATCCCGGTGAAGAGTGGCTGCAGGTCGAGTCTCTCGACCTCGACGCGCAGGGCGTATCGCACAAGGCCGACGGCATGGTCGTGTTCATCGAAGGCGCATTGCCTTTCGAGGAAGTGCAGTTCAATGTCCATCGCCGCAAGAACAACTGGGAGCAGGGTACGGTCACGGCCATCCGCCGCGAATCGTCGCAGCGCGTGCGCCCGGGCTGCCCCCATTTCGGCCTGCACACGGGCGCCTGCGGCGGCTGCAAGATGCAGCACCTGGATGCGGCCGCCCAGGTGGCCGTGAAGCAGCGCGCATTGGAAGACAACCTTTGGCACCTCGGCAAGGTCAAGCCCGAGAACCTGCTGCGGCCGCTCGAAGGGCCGACCTGGCATTACCGCTACCGCGCGCGCCTCTCGGTGCGCCACGTGGTCAAGAAGGGCACGGTGCTGATCGGTTTCCACGAGCGCAAGAGCCGCTACCTGGCCGACATGCAGGTGTGCCCCGTGCTGCCGAAGCAGGTCAGCGAGATGCTGATGCCGTTGCGCGCGCTCATCGGTTCGATGGATGCGCGCGAAACCTGCCCGCAGATCGAACTGGCCTGCGGCGACGCCCCCGACTCAACGCGGCTCGGCACCATCGCGCTGGTGCTGCGGCATCTTGAACCGCTCTCGCGCGCGGACATTGATCGGCTGAAGGCCTTTGCCGAGAAGAACGAGGGCGTTCAATGGTGGCTGCAGGCCAAGGGGCCGGACACCGTGAAGCTGCTGGAAGAGGGCGGCACGCCGCTGGCATACCGGCTGCCCGAGTTCGACGTCACGATGCCGTTCAAGCCCACTGACTTCACGCAGGTCAATCCGCACATCAACCGGGCGCTGGTGGGCAAAGCACTGCGTTTGCTCGACGTGCAGCCCGACGAGCGCGTGATCGACTGGTTCTGCGGTCTTGGCAACTTCACCTTGCCGCTGGCGAGCCGGGCCCGCGAGGTGCTGGGCATCGAGGGCAGCGACACGCTGGTGGCACGCGCAACCGACAACTTCAACAGGAATCAGCCTGCGACGTCGGCCCGGCGGGCACTGTCGCCCGCCGCTTTCGTGGCGCGCAACTTGTTCGACATGACGCCGGCAATGCTCGTGGCCGACGGCAGTGCCGACAAGTGGCTGGTCGATCCGCCGCGCGAAGGCGCCTTCGCGCTGGCCAAGGCCATGGCCGACCTTCATCAGCAGCCCGAACTACGGACCGATGGCTGGACACCGCCGAAGCGCATCGTGTACGTGAGCTGCAATCCGTCGACGCTTGCGCGCGATGCCGGCTTGCTGGTGCACCAGGCGGGCTACCGCTGCACCTTCGCGGGGGTGGTCAACATGTTCCCGCACACCGCGCACGTCGAGTCGATTGCAGTCTTCGAGCTGGAATGAAAAAAGGGCCCTTCCGGGCCCTTTTTCTTGCTGCGCGTTATTCGCTCAGTCGCGTTCGCCGCCGAAGATGCCCAGCAGTGCCAGCAGGCTCTGGAACACGTTGAACAGGTCGAGGTACAGCGCGAGCGTGGCGCTGATGTAGTTGGTTTCGCCACCGTCCATGATCTGCTTCAGGTCATAGAGCATGTAGGCCGAGAAGATGCCGATGGCGGCCACCGAGATGACCAGCATGCCCGTGGTCGAACCGACGAACACGTTGATGATGGCGCCGAACATCAGCACCAGCGCGCCGACGAACAGGAACTTGCCCATGCCCGACAGGTCGCGCTTGATGACCGTGGCCAGCGAGGCCATCACGAGGAACACGCCAGCGGTGCCGCCAAAGGCCGTCATGACGAGTTCGGAGCCGTTCTTGAAGCCCAGCACCATCGCGATCAGGCGCGACAGCATCAGGCCCATGAAGAAGGTGAAGCCCAGCAGCACGGGCACGCCGGCGGCGGAGTTCTTGGTCTTTTCGATGGCGAACATGAAGCCGAACGCGCCGCCGAGGAAAACCATGAGGCCCAGCCCGCCCGTGAGCGAGCGGGTGATGCCGGTGCTGACGCCGATCCATGCGCCCAGCACGGTGGGCAGCATGCTCAGCGCGAGCAGCCAGTAGGTGTTGCGCAGCACGCGCTGGCGTTCAGCCTGCGCCAACGGCTGGCCATAGCCAGCGGAAGTGTCTAGGGTGGTAACGCGGTCGTTCATGGCCGGAGCTCCTGTGGTTGCTGCAGTGACGCAGTTTGGGCGCATTCTAGGGGGCTGCAAGAGGGGGAGTCGAAAAGACCGTATGCGGGGTGTTCCCAAGCCCCGAAGACACCCCTGGCGGCAGGGCCGTTATGCTGTCGGGTTTTCACGAAACCAGAGCCCATCATGAAGACCAAGTCATTCCTCGAACTTGCCGACGTCAAGGCCGTGGCCGCAGCGGCCGAAGCCGAGGCCCTCAAGAACAACTGGGCGGTGACCATCGCCATCTCCGACGACGCGGGCAACCTGCTCTGGCTGCAGCGGCTGGATGGTGCTGCGGCATTGTCTTCGCACATTGCGCCTGCCAAGGCCCACACGGCAGCCATGGGCCGGCGCGAAAGCAAGGTCTATGAAGACATCATCAACGGCGGCCGCACGGCGTTCCTGACGGCGCCTGAAGTGCAGGGCCTGCTCGAAGGCGGCGTGCCGATCGTCAAGGACGGCCACGTGATCGGCGCCGTCGGCGTGAGCGGCGTGAAGTCGAACGAAGACGCGCAGATCGCCAAGGCAGGCATCGCCGCCCTCGGCCTCTGAGTTTTTCTTCCGCACCAAGCAAAACGCCGACTTCGAGGTCGGCGTTTTCTTTTTGGTGCTTCAGCGTGAAAAAAAGCTTGGCTAGTCGGCGAACCGTTGGCTAGCAAAAAACGACCCTTCGGAGATGAATCTCCTCGAGTCGCCCCACGATGAAACTTGCGCGAAGGGCGGACTGGACGACCTACTTGGTCAGGATCAGCTTGCCGAGTTTGGTGGCCTGAAGCCGGTAGAGGGAGCCGTTGTGCATGATGCTCACGGTCTTGCTTCCCTTCAGAAGCTCGGTGCTCTCGAGCATTGGCGCCGGACGCATTGCCTGGATGGACGCATGGCCGCCACCCGACTGGTCGAGCGAAGGATGGTTCAGGACAGAAAAGGCATTCGGTGTGGCTGGCATCTGGATTTCCCTATCGAAGCGATGAGTTAATGATAATGATTCGCAATAAAAAGTCAATCGTCGCGATCGACTTTTTTGACTTGCGATGTCAGATCACTTCGCTTCGGGCTCCGTGATGAAGCCGATCTTGCGCACGCCGGCTTCGCGAGCCTCCGACATCGCCTTGGCCACGCGCTCGTAGCGCACGGCCTTGTCGCCGCGGATGTGCAGCTCGGGCTGCGGTTCCTTGGCGGCTTCGGCGGCGAGGCGGTTGGGCAGCTCGCTGTCGTCGATCTTCTGTTCGTTCCAGTAGTACGAGCCGTCGGCCGTCACGCTGAACAGGATGTTCTGCGGCTTCGGCTGCTCGGGTTCGCTGCTGGCGCGCGGCAGGTCGATGTTGACCGCGTGCTTCATCACCGGCACGGTGATGATGAAGATGATGAGGAGCACCAGCATGACGTCGACCAGCGGCGTCATGTTGATCTCGTTCATCACCTCATCGGGTTCGTCCTGTGTACCGAAGGCCATGGTGCTCAGCCCTTCTTGAGCGGAACCACGACGGCGTCGCTGCCGCTTTGAACGCGGGCGCCGGTCACGAAGTAGGCATGCAGGTCGTGCGCGAAGGCGTTGAGCTTGGTCAGCACGAACTTGTTGCCGCGCACCAGGGCGTTGTAGCCCAGCACCGCGGGGATGGCCACGGCCAGGCCCAGGGCCGTCATGATCAGCGCTTCACCGATCGGGCCGGCCACCTTGTCGATGGTTGCCTGGCCGACCGAGCTGATGCTCATGAGCGCGTGGTAGATGCCCCAGACCGTGCCGAACAGGCCGATGAAGGGGGCGGTCGAGCCCACCGATGCCAGCACGGCCAAGCCGGTTTGCAGGCGAGCGGTGAAGGCGTCGATGCCGTTGCGCAGGGCGCGCGTGATCCAGTCGCTCACGTCGAGCGCGTCATGCAGATGGGCCTTGGTGTTGCGGTGGTGCGCTGCTGCTTCGCGGCCTTCGAGGGCCAGCGCACGGAACGGGTTGCTGTCGTCCTTGCCGAGCTTGTTCAGCGCGGTGGCGAAGTCTTCGCTGTGCCAGAAGTCTTGCGAATGCTTGGCGAGGCGCTTGTATTTGATGACGTCGAGCGCCTTGACGATGATGACGATCCACGACGCGAGCGACATGCCGATCAACAGTACCGCGACGGCCTTGGTGACGAAGTCGCCCTGATGCCAGACGTTCATCAGGCCAAATTGGGAATCCATACGAAGTTGCTCCAGAGAAAAATTAGTTCAGGACGTAGTTGACGGGGGCGTCATAGGACATGGCCTGCACCACGCCGTTGATCTTGCCGGGCACGAAGCGGCATTTCATGATGTATTCGACTGCGGCTTCGTCGAGGCGATCGAAGCCGCTGGATTTCTTGACCTCGGCACTCTTGGGCAGGCCATCGACGCCGACGAGCACCCGCACGATGACCTTGCCTTGCTCGCCGAGCCGCTTGCTCATGGCGGGGTAGGTTGCCTTGGGGTTTTGAAGGTAGTCGGCGTTGCTCGAGGGCATCTGCACCGCTGGAGGCGCCGGGGGTGCAGGTGGTGGCGCGGGCGGCGTCGGCGGAGCGGGAGGTGCCGGCGGCGTTGCCGGAGGCGGCGGTTCGGTGGTGCCGACGGGCGCCTGGGGCGCCGGCGTGGGCTTCGGCTCGCGGATCGCCTGGGGCCGCGGCGGAGGCGGGGCCTTGGCTTTGGGCTGAGGCGGTGGTGGGGGCGGCGGAGGCGGATCTGCCTTCGGCTTCGGCGGTTCGACGAACTGGCCCAGTATTTCGACTGGAATCACCACCTCGGCGGCGCGGCGTAGCAACCCGCTCTGCAGCGCCCAGAGCGCAGCCGCATGGAACAGGATGACGCCGCCGGCAATGACGACATTGCGCGAAAGGCCGAGGACGGAAGGGGGGGGGGCAAAGCGGTCAGACACGATCAACCATTCGAATGCGGGCGCCGTGAAAGGTGCCCCGATTTCAGCAAAACCGCTACGAAGACAGCACTTGCGCCAGTTGCGCTACTTGCGAAAGATCCACCAGACCGAGCCTGCAACCAGGATCAGGCTGCCGCCGAGTGTCGAGAAGAGTTCCATGCCTTGCTTTCCTTGATGGAGTTGGCAAGCTGGATCGCCCTCGGACCCGATTCGCAGCTCAGTGCTGCGACCGGATGCGAAGCGCTGCACTGCGCGACGATATCTCGCGCGCACCCTTCACATTGGCCACACTGGGTGGCCACGCCAAGTTCGAACTGAACCTCGTCGAAAGTCATGCCGGCCCGCACGTGGCGTGCGATTTCTCGGTCGGAGACTCGGCGGCAGACGCAAACGATCATGGTTGTGAAAGCGGCAGTTGGCTGGCTGTTGGATTTGCTTGATTATAAATAAGAATCCGTCGCATTCACAATAACCATGTGTTACTGATTCATGCAGGTGAGCCAGATCCCTGGATTCAGACCTCGGACCAGAGCCGAAGCAGGTTGTGGTAGTGGCCGGTCAGCGCCACGGTTTCCTCGCCCTCGCCGAAGCGCGCACGAAGTTTCTGGATGTTCTGGTCGAGTTCGAACAGCATGCCGCGCTGCTGGTCGCTGCGCACCATGCTCTGCAGCCAGAAAAACGAACAGATCCGCGCCCCCCGGGTCACGGGGCGGACGCGGTGCAGGCTGCTGGCCGGATAAAGAATGAGGTCGCCGGCCGGCAGCTTCACTTCGTGCGAGCCATAGGTGTCGATGACCTCCAGCTCGCCGCCCTCGTAGTCCTCGGGGTCGCACAGGAAAAGCGTGCACGACAGGTCGGTGCGCAGTTGCTGGTTGACGCCGGGCAAGGCCCGCACCGCACCGTCGACATGAACGCCGTAGTGCTCGCCTCCCTCGTAGCGGTTGAACAGCGGCGGCACGAAGCGCAGCGGCAGCGCGGCCGAGAAGAACAGCGCGTGCCGGGCCAGCGCGGCCAGAACCGTGCTGCCGAGTTGCCGGCCCACCGGGGACTGCTCCGGCAACTGGCGGTTGCGCTTGACCTGTGCGCCTTGTGCACCGACCGTCTCGCGACCGTCGGTCCATTGCGTGGCGTCGAGTGCGGCGCGCATTTCGCGCACCTGGTCGGGACTCAGCACATCGGGCACATGCAGCATCATTTTTCAGGATCTCCGCAATGAGAAAAGCCTCGGCGCGCGCAGTGTTATGTCCGTCGTTGTTCCGGGCCTGCGGTCGCCGGGTGTCCTTTGGACTTTTAGAGCCGACTTGAGAATGCAGCCTGTTCAAGGCCGGGACAAGGCGCAAACAAGATAGGCCGGTTCTCCTTTGTTATCGTGAAGTTACCAAGCACCACGAAGCAACTGAGACCAGCCTATGCAGCGGATTCTAGCGAGCATCACCAGCCTCGAACAACACGCTCAGGCCTTGGCCGAAGGTGGTGAGGCTTACCGCCCGACAGCGTGCCCGCACTGCCGGCATGGCGGGCTGTGGCGACACGGTTGCTATCACCGCAAGGCCGATCGCGGCGCGGGTCGCGGCGAGTCGCTCAATCCGGTGGCGGTGCTGCGCTTCCTGTGCCGGGCATGCGAGCGCACGTGCTCGCGGCTGCCGGCATGCATCGCGCCTCGGCGCTGGTATGACTGGGCCGTGCAGCAGGTGGTGTTGTTGCTCGTGTTGAGTGGCTGCTCGGTGCACCGTTGCGCGGTCTGCACGTGCCGTGATCGCCGCACCGTGCGGCGCTGGAGGGACTGGCTGCGGGGTCGCAGCGAGGGCTTTGCCTTCTTCCTGCGTAGCCGGTTCCCGGAGTTCGGACGATTCGCCGATCACGAATCGTTCTGGCGCAACGTGATCAACAGACTGTCGCTGCAGCAGGCCATGGCCTGGCTGGACCGGGACCTGATCGTCCCGTGATGAGTCGCCCCTGAATCGCGCGCGGACAGCGCAGGCCCCGCCCGGGCGGGGCCCCACACACTTTGCCCCCTGCCGTCGCAGACGGATCGCCGCTGTCATCGGACCTCCACAACCTGAAGGTGCATGACATGAAGCAAATCGATCCCAAGGCCTTGTTCCGGCTGTCCGTGCTGGGGCCACTGGTCAGCCGCGAACGACTCGAGCGTGGCGAGTTGCAGCAGGTGATCCGCGAACTTGCGCAGCGCGAGTACGCCATTCCCCAGTCGCAGCGCCGCCATCTGGGCGAGAAGACCATCCAGGCTTGGTACTACGCATGGCGCCGCGAGGGCATCAATGGGCTGGAACCCAAGATCCGTGCGGACCGCGGTCAGTCCAAGATCGCGCCGGCGATCCAGGAGGCGGTGCTGGCGGCCAAGCGGGACAATCCGCGGCGCTCGATCCGCCAGATCCTGCGTTTGCTCGAAGTCGCCGGAATCGTGGCGAGCCAGAGTCTGTCGCGCTCGGCGATTCATCGGCTGCTGCACCGGCACGGCCTGTCGCAGATGGCCGGCTCGGCCAGCCTGCCCGAGGAGAAGCGCAGCTTCACAGCCGAGTTCGCCGGCTCGATCTGGTACGGCGACGTGATGCACGGCCCGCGTGTTCCCGTCAAGGGGCAGCTGCGCAAGACCTACATGGTGTCGCTGATCGACGATGCCTCGCGACTGGTCGCGCACAGCGCGTTCTGCCTGGGCGAGACCGCGCTCGATGTCCAAGGGGTGCTCAAGCAAGCGCTGTTGCGTCGTGGAGTGCCAACCAAAATCGTTGTCGACAATGGCGCCGCTTACCGGGCCCACACCCTGCAGGGCTTGTGCGCTCGGCTGGGCATCCATCTCATCTTCTGCCGCCCTTATGCCCCAGAGGGAAAGGGGAAACTCGAGCGCTGGCATCGGACATGTCGGGATCAATTCCTCACGGAGATTGACGAGCGCCACATCACGAGCCTGGGCGATCTCAATGCCCGTCTGTGGGCCTGGCTTGAGCAAATTTACCACCAGACGGCGCACGGCGGCCTCGGTGGCATGACGCCGCTGGCGCGCTACCAGCGCGACCTGCCCAGGATCCGCAGCCTGGGTGCCAAGGCCGCTCATCTCGATGCGCTGTTCCACCACCGGGTGCCGCGCTTCGTGAGGAAGGACGGCACGGTGTCCTATCTGGGCCGGCGCTTCGAGGTGCCCTATGAGCTCTCGGGCAAGACCGTCAGGCTGGTGGTCGATCCGCACGCCGAGCGTGTCGTGGGCGTCGAGGACGAGGCTGGTGCATCGCTGGGCAGCGCCACCGAGCTCGATCAACTCGCCAACCAGCACCGCACCCGGCGCAAGCCCGACCCCGACGTGGCCACAGGCAGTGTGCGCAGTGGTCCCAACCTGGTGGAGATCGCCCTGGCCCAGTACCACGGCACGAAGGAGCAATGACATGTACCTTCAGCACTTCGGCTTGCGCCACCCGCCGCTGGGCAAAGATGTTGCCCAGCCCTGGGATGACGGCGCCCTGGAACAACTCACCCAGCGCTTCAACTGGCTGCTGCAATCGCCGGGCATCGGCCTGCTCACCGGCGAGCCCGGCGTGGGCAAGACTGCCGCCCTGCGCAGCCTCACGCGCGCGCTCAACCCGCACCGCTACCTGGTGCTCTACCAGGCCGAGACCGACTTCGGGCGCGTGGACATCTACCGCGGCCTGGCGCGCGCCCTGGGGATCGAGCCCAGCTACCGGCGCGCCCAGCTCTGGCGCGACATCAAGCAGCGCGTGCACGAACTGGTCGACACCAAGCAGGTGACGCCGTTGTGGATCATCGACGAGGCGCAGAACCTGCCGTGCGAGTTCTTCCGCGACTTCCCCGCGTTCCTGAACTTCGCCTTCGACTCGCGCGACCTCATCACCGTCTGGCTCGTCGGGCATGTGGCATTGGCGCAGATGCTCGAGCGTGCGCCGTATGCCGCGCTGTACAGCCGCATCCAGGCCCGCGTCCAGCTCAAGCCCGTGGTGGAGCGCGAACGCTTCGCCGCGCTCATCGAGCACGCCCTGACGAGTGCCGGTTGCCAGCACACCGTCGTCTCCACCTCGGGCATGGAAATCCTGCGCCAGGCCTCCAAGGGCCTGCCCCGGCAGGCCGGGCGCATCCTGTGCACCGCCATGCGACTGGCCGTGCCCAAGGGGCTCAACCATCTGCCGGACGAGGTCCTGCAACTGGCCATCGCGGAGCTGCAATGAAGAAAGCCTCAACACCAAAGAGGTTCGACGACGTGCCGCTGCCCAGGCTCAGCGACGATGCCGCCGTCGAGATCTACCACTTCCTCGAATACCTCTTCGATCTCTTCGAAGCGCGCTACGGCGATCAGATCAGCCGCTTCTACGAAGACCGCTCCAGGCACAACCTCGTCGAACCAGACCCGAACCTCGAACTCGACGACCCGCCGTTCTGAGGTCCCCGCCAACTTGCTCATCAACGCCGCCAGCTTGACCGCCGGCGGCGTTGCTCATGGTGCCTCGCGAGTGCCTGCGATCACGCCCGACCGGTCGACCGCTGACCACCTTCGTCTCACCTTCCTCGCGGTCCGCGTCCGGGCTATGCGAGCCCGGGACGCCACCCTCCGATCGGCCTCACTTAGCGCGGGACCGGCTCTCGAAACTATCGTGGGACGTAACACGCAGGACCGTCAGAACGCGAAGTTCGCGGTGATCTTCGCCGAGCGCGGCGTGCCCGGCGTGTAGCGGTAGCCGCTCTTGTTGACGGCTGCCACGTAGTCCTTGTCGAACAGGTTGTACAGGTTCAGCTGGATGTCGATGTTCTTGTTGATGCGATAGGACGCCATTGCATCGACCACCCAGTATGAATCGACGTAGGCCGGCGTTCCCACCGCGCTGTCGGTGCCGCGCTGCAGCTTGCCGTTGTAGCGTGCGCCGCCGCCGATGGTCAGGCCGAACGGAAACTGGTAGGTGGTCCAGAGCGTGAAAGCCTTCTTCGGCGTGTAGGCGAGGGCGGTCGATCCATCCGCCAGCACCGAAGAGCCGCTCAGCACGCGGGTGTTCATGGTGGTGAAGCCCGAGCTCACGCCCCAGTTGTCGGTCAGGGCGCCCGACAGGCCCAGCTCGACGCCCTGCACGCGCTTCTTGCCGGTCTGGAAGTACTGCTGCGAGACCGTGTCCTGCACGACTTCGTTGCTGACGTCGGTGCGGTACAGCGCTGCAGTCAGCGCCACGCGCTTGTTCATCACGTCCCACTTGGTGCCGACTTCGTAGGTCTTCGCCTTCTGCGGCAGGAAGTCGGTTCGCCCGGTGCTGTTGCCGGTGCCGCCGGCGGCCAGCTGGAAGTTGGCGCCGCCCGGTGGCTGCGCGGCGGTGCCGTAGGCCGCGTAGATGCTGCTGTTCTCGGTCGGCTTGTAGACCAGGCCGATCTTGCCGGACAGCAGGTTGTCCGACAGCTTCAGGTTGGTCGGCGTGATCGTCGAGGTCTGGGGGCCGTTGCCGGTGCGCGCCAGCGTCAGCGCGGTGGCGTTGTACGTGGTCAAGTAGTGGTCGTAGCGCAGGCCGGCGGTCAGCTGCCACTGCTCGTTGAACTTGAGCGTGTCGAAGGCGTAGAGGCCGATGGTGTCGGTGCTGCCGTCGGAACCCGTTCCGTTGGCGATGCGGTTGTAGCCGCTCACGTACGGATTCGGGTTGTACAGGTTGGCGGCAGGCCACGAGCCGGCCGCGGCCAGCGTGGTGCCCACGCTCGGGTAGCCTGCGGCGTAATAGTTGTTGGCGCGCTGCGTCTCGCGGACGAATTCGAGGCCGCCATTGAACGAGTGGCCGATGCTGCCCGTGTTGAACTTGGCCGACACGCTCGTCTGGTTCGTGAAGATCGTGTTTTCCTGGTCCTTGTTGGTGGGCAGGTTGCGCGTGATGGTCCAGCTGGCGGGAATCGTCGGGATGACCGTGTTGATGAAGCCCGCGTTCGCGGCCGGCAGCTGGCCCACGCCGCTTGCCGACGCCGTGAGGCCGCCGCCCGTGAACGACGTCAGCATGTAGTCCTGCGAGGTCTTGCCGTAGCGGGTGGTGTTGCGGAGGGTGATGTCCGGCGTCAGGTCGTGCTCGATGCGCGCGGTGAACATGTCGGCCTTCACGTTGTCGAAGTCCGAGCTGGTGCCGTAGAAGTTGCTCGAGGCCACGCGCGCGGCGGAGTTCAGGTAGGTGCGGCGCGCCAGGCCTCGCGTGATCGCGGTGGCATCCGGCGTGCTGTAGCCCGGCAGTCCGATGGTGGGCACGCCGCCGTCGGGAATGTTGTTCTGCTCGACGTGCAGGTAGTCGAGGAAGATGCGCGTCGGGCTGTTCAGCCCGAGTGCCAGCGACGGGGCGATCGCCGTGCGCTTGTTCTTGACGAAATCGCGGCCGGCAACGCCGCCGTCTTCGGTCACTGCGTTCAGGCGGAAGGCCGCGCCGATGCCGTTGGCGCTGCTCAGCGACTTGTTCCAGTCGACGCTGCCGCGCTTGAAGTCTGCGCTGCCGAAACTCATCGAACCCAGGAAGCTGTCTTCGAGCTTGGGCTTCTTCGTGACGAGATTGATGTAGCCGGTAGGCGAGGTGCGGCCCACGTCGGTGCCCGACGGGCCCTTCACGACCTCCAGCTGTTCGATGTTGAACACGTCCCGCGACACGGAGCCCAGGTCGCGGATGCCGTCCACGAAGATCGCGCTCGAGCTGTCGAAGCCGCGCATGAAGACGGCGTCTCCAGTGTTGGTGTTGCCGTTCTCCCCGAGGAAGAAGGTGCCCACGCCGGGCGTGTTGCGTAGCGCCTCGGTCAGCGTGGTTGCACCCTGTTCGCGAATGATCTGTTCCTTGATGACCTGGATGGTCTGGGGCGTGTTCACCAGCGGGGCCGTGAACTTGGGATTCGACGAGTTGTCGGCCTTGTAGTCGGCGGCGGTGCTGTCCTGCACCCGGACTTCAGGCAGTGCACTACTCGACTGGGCGAGGGCCGCCGGGGCTGCGATGGCGATCAGTGTGGCGGCGGCAGCGCTCGAAAGGTGTGGAACGGCGCGCACAACGGTGTGTTTGCGGCTCTTGATGTAGGCCATGAAGTTTTCTCCGGAAAGGACAGGCGTCAGGACTCGACTGGCGATGTCTTGGCGGCCTGCGTTCTCCGGGAGAAGCGGGGCAGACTGGCTGGGTGAGTCGATTTGCAAAGTGCTTGTAAATCGCCTCAAATGATATTGCTTCTCAATACGTAAGTTCGCAGCCGAAGCCGTATTAATTCAAAAGTTGTCTCGGTTTGTTGCTGCCACGCAACTGGTGCGTGCGGCAGCGAGGGCTCAGTAGACATCGCGGCGATAGCGTCCGCTTGCCGCCAGTTCGCTCATCAGCGTCTCGCCAGCGACCTGCCGCAGTGCGGCGTCGACACCGGACGCCATGCCCTGCAGGCTTCCGCAGACATAGACAGCCGCGCCGTCGTGCAGCCACTGCAGCAGGGTGTCGGCCGACTGCAGCAACCGGTGCTGGACGTAGAAGCGCTCTGCCTGATCGCGTGAGAACACCATGTCGAGCCGCTGCAGCACGCCGCCGGCCTGCCAGGCTTCGATTTCTTCGCGGTACAGGAAATCGTGCGCGGCTTGGCGTTCGCCGAACACCAGCCAGTTGTCGTGCCTGCCCGCGGCGGCACGGGCTCGCAGGTGGGAGCGCAGTCCAGCCAGCCCGGTGCCGTTGCCGATGAGGATCAGGGGTCGCGTCTCGTTGCCGTCCAGGCGGAAACCTCGATGGGGACGCAAACGCAGGGCGACGGTGTCGCCAACGCTGAGGGTGGAGGTGAGCAGCCCCGATGCTGCTCCCAGCGTGCCGTCGGGATGCTGCTCCTGCCGGACGAGCAACTGCAATTCGCCATCGGCGTGTACGGATGCGATCGAGTAGTCGCGCGGGCGCGCTGGATCGCTCGCCGTGGCCACCTGCGCCAGGTCGCCCGACATCCAATGGGGCATCGCACCCATCTGCGGAACCAGTCCGAGATGGAACACCGGTGCGCCGACGCTGCCCGGATTGAGCCGCTCGCGCGCAATCAGCCGCCACTGCGTGAAGCTGGTTGCCGCCCCTTCGATGCTGACCGTCGGCGCTTCGCCCCATTGCGCGTGCCACGCAGCCAGCGCGGCGGGCTCGCTGTTGTCGACCTCGATGCGATCGAACTCGCGCGTGGCGCCCGTCGCAAGAAGCCACTCGTCGAGCGCGCGACCGAAGCCGCAGAAGTTGGCGTATTGACGGTCGCCAAGGGCCAGTACGGCGTAGCGCAGCGAGGACAGCGCGGGCGGTGAATGCATGACGCGCTCGGCGAACACGCTGGCCCCATCGGGCGCATCGCCTTCGCCGTAGGTGCTGGCGATGAAAAGCGCGCGCCGCGCGGCGGTCAGCGTCGGGGCATCGAGCGCGTTGAGTTCCATCACGCGTGCCGGCGTGCCTGCCGCGCTCAATTGCCGTGCGGTCTGCCAGGCGATGTTTTCGGCCTGGCCGGTCTGGCTCGCGAACAGTACAAGGACGGGGGGCTCGTCGCTGCCTTCCGAAAGCGCTGCCGCATTGCGCACGGCGGCCGCTTGCCGCCTGCGCTCGCGCAGGTAGACCGATGCGCAGAGCGCCGCATACGCAGCCACGGTGGAACCCGCGCCAAGTGCGCGCCAGCCAATGTCGTTCATGCCCCGGCCGGTGCGGGCCACGCGCGCGTAGCCCGCACCGCAGGCGATGCGTCGCCATGGCTCACGAGCAGTGCGGCAATGTCGTGCCGCTGCGCGAAGTCGAATCCTTCGTCCGGCCCCAGTACCGTCAGCACGGTGGCCAGCGCGTCGGCCTGCATGCATTCGGTGTGCAGCACGGTGACGCTGGCCAATGCATGGGCGGCCGGCTCACCGGTGCGTGGATCGATGGTGTGCGACCAGTTGCGCCCCTGATGCGTGCGGCGGTGCCACCGATCGCCCGAAGTGGCGATCGCCATGTCGGCAAGCGCCACGCGCTGCGCCACTGCCGGGTCGCCGTCGACGAGCACCTGCCAAGGCTGGCCACCGGGGCGTCGCCCGATGCCTCGCAGTTCACCGCCGACTTCAAGGAGAAGGTCCGTAAGGCCGAGCGCGCGCAAGGCTTCGACGCCACAGTCGACCGCGAAGCCCTTGGCGATACCCGAAAGATCGAGCGCAACGCCACCCGGCTGCAGCAGCGAGCCATCGGCCGCATCGAACGCCAGCCGTGGCCAGCCGACGCACGCACGCGCATCGGCCAGGACCTGCGCAGAAGGCAGGCCGCCTTCGTGTGCTTCAGGGCCGAAGCCCCAGCAGGCGACCAGCGGACCGATCGTCGGATCGATCGCGCCACCGCTGGCCGTTGCCCATCGGTCCGCACAGCGCATCACTTCGGCGAACTCCGCGGGCAGCACGTGGCGTGACCCGGCTGGCGCCCGGTTGAACCTACTGATGTCGGAGTCCGGCTCCCAGTTGCTCATCTGCGTGACCACGCGGCCAAGCGCCGACTCGACCGCCGCGCGAACCTCCGCCAACGGCAGCATCCGCGGATTGTCGAAGCGCAGCGACCAGGTGGTGCCCATGGTCTGCCCGCCCGACTGCTGGAGCGTGGCGGGATCGGCGGCGCGTGGGACGGCCGCGTTGGCGTAGCCGCCAGCGCGCCAGGTGCTGAACGAAAGGCCCACGGTGGTTGGCTGCCGCGTCAGGGCATCACTTCAAGGGTTGCCGCGTAGCTCAGGCGGCGTTCCTTGGCTTGCGGCACCGTGGTCTTGGTGTCCTTGGTGCTGGCGTCGAGCCAGTACATCCCGGCGGCGGGCCAGGTCACGCTGAACTGGCCCTTGTCGTCGGTCTTGAGCTTGATTTCCTCGAGCTTGTCGCGGTACTGGGTATTGCCTGCGGTCACGGTCACTTCGAGGCCCTTGGCGGGCTGGCCGTCGAGGTTCAGCGTAAAGGTGGCCTTCTCGCCCTTGACCAGGTCGGTCGGGCTGCCGGTGGAGATCAGTTCCAGCCCCTGGCCGACGGGCTTGAGCGCCGAAGGCTTGCCGACGGTCACGAAGGTCTCGATGCGGCCGGACGATTGGGTGATCGTCACCTCCTGTGCATCGACCGGGATCTCCTTGCCGATGGTTTCGGCCGTGCCGCGCGCGCGCTTGGCCTGGCCCGTGGCCTTGTCCTTCCAGCTTGCGAAGGCGCCGGCGTTGGTCACCGCGATGCGGTAGGTGCCCGGTTGTGCCACGTTCACGTCGAACACGTTGCGCAGCTTGAGCTTGGCTTCGGTCTCGGGCTTGACGGTGCTGCCGTCGGGCGCGGTGATCTGCAGGCCGTCGAGCCGCAGCGGCGCGTGGTTCGCGACGAACAGGTCGTTCGATACCGCGGCATCGACGGTCACGGTGTCGGCCTTGGAGAACACGGTGGACGAGGGCAGCAGCCAGGCGTTGTGCGCCTGGGCGAGCGAGGCGACAGCCGACAGGGCAATGGCGAGGGAGGCGGCGCGCAGTGTGAAGCGGGTCATGGCAGTTCCTTGATGGGGGCTGGCGGTAAGGCGGTAAAAGGGGGGGGCGGTCAGGGCTTGAGTTCGAGCTTGATCTCGCCGAGCTCTTCCTTGCCCGTGGCGGTCGGCTGCGCCGCTGCCGTCGGGGGCCACTGGAAGGGAATGCTCACGACCTCGCGTCCGCCGACTTCGCGTGCGGCTTCCACCACGAGCTTGTAGGCGCCCGGCGCGAGCTTGGGCATGGGCGCCGTGCCTTCGGTGAAGCTCAGCTGGTGCTTGCCGGCCGGCTTGGTCGCGCCCGTCACGCCATCGACCGGCACCGCGAGTTCGCGGCCACCGCGGCGCCACCACTGGCGCATGTCCTTCAACCACTTCGTGCCTTCGCCCTCGGGGTTGTTGGTCTTGGTGCGCACGTCGTACCAGACGGCCAGCGTACCGGCAACGGTGTTGTCGGCGCGCTCGATCCAGGTCGCCACGTAGGGGCGGTGGTACTCGGACACGTTCAGCCGCGGGATCTCGATGTTGACGGCCAGCCCCGACGCGAAGGCCGGGGCCGCGAACAGCGCCGACATGGCCAGCGGCGCGAGTGAATAGCGAACGTGCACGGGAAACCTCTTTTCCTGGATCGATGAATGAATCAGTGAATGAACAGCAGCGCGAGCAGCACCGGCACGACGAGCCCCATGCCCACCATCGGCCACGTGAAAGGCCGGTTGCCCGCGTGCATCTTGAGAATGAACAGGCCGGTGATCGAGAAGACCAGTGCGGCGCCCGCGAAGATGTCGATGAACCAGCTCCACGCGGCGCCGGTGTTGCGGCCCTTGTGGAGGTCGTTGAAATAGGAGAGCCAGCCGCGGTCGGTGCGCTCGTATTCGATCTCGCCGTCGGCCAGGCTCAGGCGCAGCCAGGCGTCGCCGCCAGGGCGGGGGAGCGAGAGGTAGATTTCGTCGTCCGACCACTCGGCCTCGCGGCCTGCGGTGCCGACGTCCCATTGCTTCCGCACCCAGGCCTGCAGTTCGGCGGGCAAGGGCGCCTTGCCCTTGAGGGCCTTGGCGGCCGGCAACTGCTTTTCGAGTTGCGCGCGCAGGGCTTCATCGACCGAACCGCTCAGCTTCGTGACGGCCGGCCGGGCCTCGATCTGCCCCGCGTGATTGAGCGTGAAGCCCGTGACGCTGAACAGGATCATGCCGATCAGGCAGATCGCCGAGCTCACCCAATGCCATTCGTGCAGGGTCTTGAGCCAGTAGGCACGGCGGCGGTTGTCGGGGCGGGGGGCAGTCATCGAAGGCGCGGATTTTATCCGTGCGAATGAGAATGACTGTTATTCGTGACGGGTTAAGTTACGTAAAGCAATAAAAAACGGGACCGAAGTCCCGTTGATCGACAGCTGCGAAGGCTTCGCTTACTCGAGCTCGCCCATCTGCGACTGCAGGTAGTTCTGCACCCCGACCTTGTCGATCAGGTCGATCTGGGTTTCGAGGAAGTCGATGTGCTCTTCCGTGTCGTCCAGGATCTCCTGGAGCAGATCGCGCGAGACATAGTCGCGCACCGATTCGCAATGCGCGATGCCGTCCTTGATGGTCGCTTGCGCGCCGGTTTCGGCGCCGAGGTCGCAGCGCAGCAGTTCGGGCACGTCTTCGCCGATGTTCAGCTTGCCCAGGTCCTGCAGGTTCGGCAGGCCGTCGAGCATGAAGATGCGGTCCATCAGCTTGTCGGCGTGTTTCATTTCGCCGATCGATTCCTCGTATTCCTTCTTCGCCAGCTTGTCCAGGCCCCAGTGCTTGAGCATCCGGTAGTGGAGGAAGTACTGGTTGATTGCGGTCAGCTCGTTCTTGAGCTGCGCCTGCAGATGTTCGATGACCTTGGGGTCGCCCTTCATGATCGTTTTTCCTTGTTCTGAAAGAGGCGATTGTCCGGGTCCTCGCAGGGCCCGCGCAAGCATTCCCCTGCGCAGTCGGTCTGCATGCGTACGAGGGTGATAGGCGTTCGTATTCGGGCGGGAAGCGAAGGCGAGGACGCCTTTGTTTTTCATAGGCCGCACCGATGTTATTGATAGCTCAATGCTATGAGAGTGTCATATTTGGTAGTTATACTCATGGCTCGCACTTATTTTTGTCCACCCGCAGCATCCAAGGAATCACCATGTCCCTGATCAACACCCAAGTCCAACCCTTCAAGACCCAGGCCTACCTCAACGGCAAGTTCATCGATGTGTCCGACGAGACGCTCAAGGGCAAATGGTCCGTGCTGATCTTCATGCCGGCGGCCTTCACCTTCAACTGCCCGACCGAAGTCGAAGACGCGGCCGACAACTACCCCGAGTTCCAGAAGCTGGGTGCCGAGGTCTACATCGTGACCACCGACACGCACTTCTCGCACAAGGTCTGGCACGACACCTCGCCGGCCGTTGGCAAGGCGAAGTTCCCGCTGGTGGGCGACCCGACCCACACGCTGACCAACGCTTTCGGCGTGCACATCCCCGAAGAAGGCCTGGCACTGCGCGGCACCTTCGTGATCAACCCCGAAGGCATCATCAAGACCGCCGAAGTGCACTCCAACGAAATCGCCCGCGACGTCAAGGAAACCCTTCGCAAGCTCAAGGCAGCGGTCTACACCGCCGCCCACCCGAACGAAGTCTGCCCTGCCAAGTGGAATGAAGGCGACAAGACCATCGCACCGTCGTTCGACCTCGTCGGCAAGATCTAAGCGCCCCGCGCGAAAGCCCGGGCGCTCACGAGGCCCCGGGCTTTTTCGTCCCCAGTTGATAGTTTCCAGTTATCGAAAGAGAGTCCCTCATGCTCGACGCCAGCACCAAAGCCCAATTGAAGAGTTACCTCGAACGCGCCACGCAGCCGATCGAGATCGTCGCCTCGCTCGACGACGGCAAGGCCTCGGGCGAGATGCTGTCGCTGCTGAAGGATGTCGCCGAAGCCTCGCCGCTGGTCAAGCTGACCGAAAGCCGCGACGACAACCACCGCAAGCCCTCGTTCTCGGTCAACCGCCCGAGCGAAAACCACGGCCCGCGTTTTGCCGGCCTGCCGATGGGCCATGAATTCACGTCGCTGATCCTTGCCTTGCTGCAGATCGGCGGCTATCCCCCGAAGGTCGAGCAAGCCGTGCTCGACCAGATCAAGGCGCTCGACGGCGATTTCGAGTTCGAGATCTACGTCTCGCTCACCTGCCACAACTGCCCCGACGTGGTCCAGGCGCTGAACCTGATGGCAGTGCAGAACCCACGCATCCGCACCACGATGATCGAAGGCGGCACTTTCCAGGACGAAGTGAAGGAACGGCAAGTGATGGCCGTGCCGACCGTGTTCCTGAACGGCACCGAGTTCGGCCAGGGCCGCATGAGCCTGGAGGAAATCCTCGCCAAGATCGACACCAGCGGCGTCGAGCGCGAAGCGAAGAAGATCGCCGCCAAGGATCCGTTCGACGTGCTGATCGTCGGCGGCGGCCCTGCCGGCGCCGCTGCGGCCGTCTACGCGGCACGCAAGGGCATCCGCACCGGCGTCGCCTCGGAGCGCTTCGGCGGCCAGGTGCTCGACACGCTGGGCATCGAGAACTTCATCTCGATCAAGGAAACCGAAGGGCCGAAGTTCGCGCATGCGCTTGAAGAACATGTGCGCGACTACGACGTCGACATCATGAATCTGCAGCGTGCCAAGGCGCTGGTGCCCGGCAATGGCCTGATCGAAGTGCAGCTCGAAAGCGGCGCCTCGCTCAAGAGCAAGTCGGTCATCATCTCGACCGGCGCGCGCTGGCGCAACATCAACGTGCCTGGCGAGCACGAGTTCAAGAACAAGGGCGTGGCCTACTGCCCGCACTGCGACGGCCCGCTGTTCAAGGGCAAGCGCGTCGCGGTGATCGGCGGCGGCAACTCGGGCGTCGAAGCGGCGATCGACCTGGCCGGCATCGTGGGCCACGTCACGCTGATCGAGTTCGACACGGCCCTGCGCGCCGACGCCGTGCTGCAGCGCAAGCTCCAGAGCCTGAAGAACGTCGACATCTTCACCAACGCACAGACCACCGAGATCACCGGCGATCAGAAGGTCAACGGCCTGGTCTACAAGGACCGTGCGACGGGCGAGCTGAAGAAGGTCGAGCTTGAAGGCGTGTTCATCCAGATCGGCCTCGTGCCCAACACCGACTGGCTCAAGGGCACGGTCGAGCTGTCGAAGCACGGCGAGATCCTAGTCGACGCGCGCGGCCAGACCTCGGTGCCCGGCGTGTTCGCGGCAGGCGATGTGACGACCGTGCCGTTCAAGCAGATCATCATCGCGGCCGGCGACGGCGCGAAGGCGGCGCTCGGCGCGTTCGACCACCTGATCCGCACTTCGGCGCCCGCCGCGCCGGCGGCCGCCTGACCGGCTGCCCGATGCAAGAAGGGGTCATCGCAAGTCGATGGCCTCTTTTTCTTTGAAGCCTCAGTAGTTCAGCCGCTCCGGCCGCAGTTCCTGCAGGATCGTCGTCGCGATCTCCTCGATCGACTTGGTGGTGGTCGAGAGCCAGCGGATGCCGGCGCGTCGCATCATCGCCTCGGCCTCGCTCACCTCGTGGCGGCAGTTCTCGAGGCTGGCATAGCGCGAATCGGGGCGCCGCTCGTTGCGGATCTCGCTCAGGCGCTCGGGCTGGATCGTCAGGCCGAAGATCTTCTTGCGGTGCGGCATCAGGGCCGGCGGCAGCTGGCGGCGGTCGAAATCCTCCGGAATCAGCGGGTAGTTGGCGGCCTTGAGGCCGTGCTGCATTGCCAGGTAGAGCGAGGTGGGCGTCTTGCCGCTGCGGCTCACGCCAACCAGGATCACGTCGGCGCCCTGCAGGTCGCGGTTGCTCTGGCCATCGTCGTGCGCCAGGCTGAAGTCAATGGCCGCGATGCGGGCGTTGTATTCCTTGCTCTTGCTGACGTCGCTGAAGCGGCCGATGCGGTGGTTCGACTTCACGGCCAGCTCGATTTCCAGGGGCCGCACGAAGGTGCCGAACATGTCGAGCAGCATGCCCTTGCAGCCGGTTTCGATCACTTCCAGCACGTCCATGTTGGCCAGCGTGGTGAAGACGATGGGGCGAACGCCCTCGATTTCGGCGGTGTGATTGATCTGCCGCACCGCCTGGTGTGCCTTGTCGACCGTGTCGGTGAAAGGCAGCCGGACATGGCGCGGTTTCATCTCGAACTGGGCCAGAACGGCGTTGCCGAAGGTCTCGGCGGTGATGCCGGTGCCGTCGGAAATGAAGAAAACAGTGCGTGTATGCATGGTCTTGCGGTCTTGTCCTGCGGCGCGCGCGACCTTGCCACGCCTACAATCCGGGCCATTATCGGGAATCCGCTTTCCCAACCCCCAATTCTTTCCATGCACACCGCGCCCGCACCCAAAGCAACGACAACGATCGTGCCGCGCCGTCTGCATGCGGCACCGGTTTCAACTTCTGGAGCTTTCCCATGTCTGCACTTTTCGACGCGACCGCCCTGGTCGTACCGTTTGAAAACCTGAGAATGACCGACGTCGAGGCGGTTGGCGGCAAGAACGCCAGCCTCGGCGAAATGATCTCGCAGCTGCCGCAGGGCGTGCGGGTGCCGACCGGTTTCGCGACCACGGCCCACGCATTCCGCCAGTTCCTGGCCCACGACGGCCTGGCCGACAAGATCAGCAAGCGCCTCGCCGCGCTCGACACCGAAGACGTGCGCGCGCTGGCCGCCGCCGGCGCGGAGATTCGCGCCATGGTCGAGGCCCAGCCTTTCCCGGCCGACCTGCAGAAAGCCATCGGCGAGGCCTTCGCCACGCTGAGCGCCGGTAACCCCGCCGCCTCGTTCGCCGTGCGTTCCTCGGCCACCGCCGAAGACTTGCCCGACGCCTCTTTCGCCGGCCAGCAGGAAACCTTCCTGAACGTGGTCGGCATCGACGACGTGCTGCACAAGATGAAGGAGGTGTTCGCCTCCCTCTACAACGATCGTGCCATCAGCTACCGCGTGCACAAGGGCTTCGAGCACGACGTGGTCGCGCTGTCGGCCGGCGTGCAGCGCATGGTGCGTTCCGACCTCGGCGCTGCCGGCGTGATGTTCACCATCGACACCGAGTCGGGCTTCGAAGACGTGGTGTTCATCACCTCCAGCTACGGCCTCGGCGAAACGGTGGTGCAAGGCGCCGTGAATCCCGATGAGTTCTACGTCCACAAGCCGACCCTCAAGGCCGGCAAGAAGGCCGTGATCCGCCGCAACCTCGGCTCCAAGCTGATCCAGATGGAGTTCGCCACGCCCGAAGAGAAAAAGGCGAGCGGAAAGCTGGTGAAGACCACCGACGTCAAGGCCGAGCAGCGCAACCGCTATTCGCTGAGCGACGCTGACGTCGAACAACTCGCCAGGTACGCACTGGTCATCGAAGAACACTATGGCCGTCCGATGGACATCGAGTGGGGCAAGGACGGCACCGACGGCCAGCTCTACATCCTGCAGGCGCGCCCCGAGACGGTGAAGAGCCAGCAACAGGGCAAGGCCGAGCAGCGCTACAAGCTGCTGGGCAAGGGCGCCGTGCTCGCCGAAGGCCGTGCCATCGGCCAGAAGATCGGCACCGGCCCTGTGCGCCTGGTGCACAACATCAGCGAGATGGACAAGGTGCAGGCCGGTGACGTGCTCGTCACCGACATGACCGACCCCAACTGGGAACCGGTCATGAAGCGCGCCGCCGCCATCGTCACCAATCGCGGCGGGCGCACCTGCCATGCGGCCATCATCGCGCGCGAACTGGGCATTCCGGCCGTGGTCGGCTGCGGTGACGCAACCGACCTGCTGAAGGACGGCACGCTGGTCACCGTGAGCTGCGCCGAGGGCGACACCGGCTTCATCTACGACGGCCTGCTCGAGACCGAAGTGACGGAAGTGCAGCGCGGCGTGATGCCCGAGATCGACATCCAGCTGATGATGAACGTGGGCAACCCCCAGCTCGCCTTCGACTTCGCGCAACTGCCGAACCACGGCGTGGGCCTGGCGCGGCTCGAATTCATCATCAACAACAACATCGGTGTGCACCCGAAGGCGATCCTCGACTACCCGAACGTCGACAACGACCTGAAGAAGGCCGTCGAGTCGGTGGCCCGTGGCCACGCCTCGCCGCGTGCCTTCTATGTCGACAAGGTCGCCGAAGGCATCGCGACCATCGCGGCGGCCTTCTGGCCCAAGAAGGTCATCGTGCGCCTGTCGGACTTCAAGTCGAACGAGTACCGCAAGCTGATCGGCGGCAGCCGCTACGAGCCGGAAGAAGAGAACCCGATGCTGGGCTTCCGCGGCGCCGCGCGCTACCTGAGCGCTGATTTCGGCGAAGCCTTCGCGATGGAATGCGAAGCGCTCAAGCGAGTGCGCAACGACATGGGCCTGACCAACGTTCAGATCATGGTGCCCTTCGTGCGCACGCTGGGCCAGGCCGAGCGCGTGACCGGCCTGCTCGCCGAGCACGGCCTGAAGCGCGGCGAGAACGAACTCAAGCTGATCATGATGTGCGAGGTGCCGAGCAATGCCATCCTGGCGGATGAGTTCCTGCAGTACTTCGACGGCTTCTCGATCGGCTCGAACGACCTCACCCAGCTCACGCTGGGCCTGGACCGCGACTCGGGCCTCGAACTGTTGGCCGCCGACTTCGACGAGCGCGACCCGGCCGTCAAGGCGATGCTGAGCCGCGCCATCAAGGCCTGCAAGGACCAGGGCAAGTACGTCGGTATCTGCGGCCAGGGCCCCAGCGACCATCCGGACTTCGCACTGTGGCTGGCGGAGCAGGGGATCGAATCGATCTCGCTGAATCCCGACAGTGTGATCGACACCTGGCAGCAGCTCGCCAAGCGCTGACCCGCAAAGGCACTGGGCCATGGGCCCGCCGCGCTACAGACTTCGGGAATCCCCACAGGGGGATTTCCCGCGTCAGCTTGGTGTCATTGAAACAAGATGCGTTTCCGATGTCAGACTTGCGGCTTAACGGGGCGCATCCCGGCAGCTCGCGGGGGACACCATCATGATTCTTGTAAAGACAGACGCCGGCCAGCAGGTCCTCAAGGATCGCTCGGTGCCGCTCACGCCGCGCCAGCGATCGGCATTCATCCTGTTCGACGGCAAGCGCTCGGTCGATGACGTGATCGCCGCCGGCATGGGCATCACCGCGGAGGACATCAATCAGATGGTGGAACTGGGCGTGCTGGCGCCGGTGGGCGGCAAGCCTGCGGCGGCGCCGGCCGGGGAGGCCGTGGCCCCCGAAGTTCCGAAGCCGGCTGTGGATGCCGCCGGCTCCGGGCGCAGCAAGCAGCAGCGGTACAAGGACGCCTATCCGATCGCCACGCAACTCACCGGCAGCCTGGGGCTGATGGGTTTCCGGCTCAACCTGCAGGTCGAGGGCACCACCAGCTACGAGGACCTCGTTGCGCTGGCGCCGAAGATCCGCGCCGCCGTCGGGCCAGAGAAAGCCGCGGCGCTCGACAAGGCCCTCAACGACTGAGTACTTGCCGGGATGGCCGATACAGGGCTATAATCGCCGGCTTTGCCTTGCCACACTGCGCCCGACGCTGCAGGTGGCTTTTCCTCTTCTTCGGAAGAATCCACAAGGAGTGCCATGCGTCACTACGAAATCATTTTGCTGATCCACCCGGATCAGAGCGAACAAGTTCCGGCCATGCTGGAGCGCTACAAGGGCCTGATCACGGCCGGCGGCGGCAAAGTCCACCGCGTTGAAGACTGGGGCCGCCGTCAGCTGGCCTATCAGATCAACAAGCTCAACAAGGCTCACTACCTGTGCGTCAACATCGAAGCTGAACAAGCCGTGATGGGCGAACTGGAACACGCGTTCAAGTTCAACGATGCCGTGCTGCGTCACCTCACCGTCCAGAAGAAGAAGGCCGAAACCGGTCCTTCGTCGATGATGAAGACGGTCGAGCGCGAAGAAGCCCGCAAGGCCCAGCAGGCCGAATACGCCGCCAACAACAACTGATGGCGTGACTGCTGCCGCTGCGGCAACCGGGGTCAACCAGCTTCTGCTGACCGCCTCCGTTGCCGAACTCGGAGCCCTGCGATACACGCCAGCCGGCTTGCCCGCCATCGACCTGAAGCTCGAACACGAATCGACGCTCCAGGAGGCAGGCAAACCCAGGCAGGTGAAGACGGCCCTCAAGGCCGTTGCCTTCGGCGCCATCGCCGAACGGCTCGCAAGACAGTCGATGGGAAGTCTCTGGCGTTTTCAGGGCTTCCTGGCGACACCGGGCAACGGCAAGCATCCGGTCCTGCACATCCAGGATTTTCAGCAAGATTAATTTTCGACAAGAGGTCCCCAAATGGCCACGTTCAAGAAATTCAACAAAGACAAGCGCCCGAAGCGCAACACCCAGTCGCTGCTGTTCAAGCGCAAGCGCTTCTGCCGCTTCACCGTCGCTGGCGTCGAAGAAATCGACTACAAGGACATCGACACGCTGCGTGATTTCATCAGCGAAAATGGCAAGATCATCCCCGCACGCCTGACCGGCACGCGCGCGATCTACCAACGCCAGCTGAACACCGCCATCAAGCGCGCGCGCTTCCTGGCCATGGTGCCGTACAGCGACCAGCACCGCGTCTAAGGAGCCGAGACCATGCAAATCATTCTTCTGGACAAGGTTCTGAACGTCGGCGGCCTGGGCGATATCGTCAAGGTCAAGGACGGCTACGCACGCAACTTCCTGATCCCGACGGGCCGCGCCCGCCGCGCCACCGCCGCCAACAAGGCCGAATTCGAAGCCAAGCGCGTCGAACTCGAAAAGGCTGCGGCTGCCAAGCTGGCCGAATCGCAAGCCCAAGGCGAAAAGCTCGGCGGCACGACTGTCAAGCTGACGCAAAAGGCTGGCGTCGACGGCCGTCTGTTCGGCTCGGTCACCAACGGCGACATCGCCGAAGAACTGGGCAAGCAAGGCTACAAGGTTGCCAAGTCGCAAGTGCGCCTGCCCAATGGCCCGATCAAGGTCGTTGGCGACAGCACCGTGAGCGTTGCGCTGCACACCGACGTGGTGGTCGACATCACCGTGACGGTCTACGGCGAAACCGCCTGATCGTCTACGGCGCCTCCGTGCGCTGCAGCAAAAGCCGCCTTCGGGCGGCTTTTCTTTTTCTGCGCTCGGGTTATCCAGTCGATTGCACTGGAAGATCACTGTTTATTCACAACCTTGTCCACACGCGCATCCGCGTGCGCGGCTTAGCATGCAGGGTTGCAAGGGAAGTCCATGTCCGCCGTTTTCTCCTATGCCGACAATGACCCGTCGGCCGATCGCCAAGTCGCTCAACTGCGCATTCCGCCTCACTCCATCGAGGCCGAATCGAGCGTGCTCGGCGGCCTGCTGCTCGACAACGGCGCCTGGGACCGAATGGGCGACCTGCTGGTCGACGGTGATTTCTATCGCCACGAGCACAAGCTGATCTATGCCGCCATCGGAGGGCTGATCAATGCCAGCAAGCCAGCCGATGTGATCACGGTCTACGAGCAACTGCAGAACCTCGGCAAGGCCGACGAGATCGGCGGGCTCGTGTACCTGAACTCGCTCGCGCAGTACGTGCCCAGCGCGAGCAATATCCGCCGCTATGCCGAGATCGTGCGCGAGCGCTCGATCCTGCGCAAACTCGTCACCGCCAGCGACGAGATTGCGACCAACGCCTTCAACCCGCAGGGCAAGGCGGTCGACAAGATCCTGGACGAAGCCGAACAGAAGATCTTCAACATCGGCGAAGAAGGCACGCGGATGAAGCAGGGCTTCCAGAGCATGGATGCCCTGGTGGTTGACCTGCTCGACCGCGTGACCGAAATGGCCGAGAACCCGAACGACATCACGGGCATTCGCACCGGCTTTCACGACTTCGACAAGATGACCTCCGGTCTGCAGCCGGGCGACATGATCGTGCTGGCCGCGCGTCCATCGATGGGCAAGACCTCGCTCGCGATCAACATCGCCGAGCACGTGGCGCTCGAGGAGGGGCTGCCGGTGGCGGTGTTCTCGATGGAAATGGGTGCCTCGCAACTCGCGGTGCGTATCGTCGGCTCCATCGGGCGCATCGACCAGGGCCACCTGCGCACCGGCAAGCTCAGCGACGAGGAATGGCCGCGCCTCACCGAAGCCATCGAGAAGCTGCGCACCGTGTCGCTGCACATCGACGAAACGCCGGGCCTGTCGACCAGCGAACTGCGTGCCAATGCGCGCCGGCTTGCGCGCCAGTACGGGCGCCTTGGCCTGATCGTGGTCGACTACCTGCAGCTGATGTCGACCAGCAGTTCGGGCGACGAGAACCGCGCCACGGCCGTGGGCGAAATCTCGCGCGGCCTGAAGATGCTGGCCAAGGAACTCAAGTGCCCGGTGATCGCGCTGTCGCAGCTCAGCCGCGGCGTGGAAAGCCGCACCGACAAGCGCCCCATGATGAGCGACCTGCGCGAATCCGGCGCCATCGAGCAGGACGCGGACATCATCATGTTCATCTACCGCGACGACTACTACAACAAGGAGTCGAAGGAGCCGGGCGTGGCCGAGGTGATCATCAGCAAGCACCGCAACGGTCCGACCGGCACTGTCAAACTGGCCTTCCTGAAGCCGATCACCAAGTTCGAGAACCTGGTGGGCTACAGCAACAACGACCAGTACTGACGCAGCGCGTCAGCCAGCGTTGCTGCCGGACCAGGGCGGCGAGGTCGGTGGCTTTTGCTTCATCGCCTTGCCGTGCGCCGTCTCGGCCTTCACCTGCCGCAGCAGGTCGGCCAGCGTCTTGCCGGGTTCGTCGCGAAAGCGCTCGGGCAGCATTTCGATCGTGTCCATGCGGTCGAGGCGAAAGCCGCGGAAGTCGTTGCGCAGCTCGCACCAGGTCGAGAGCGTCCAGACCTTGCCCCAATAGAAGCAGCCGAGCGGGCGAACCGTGCGTTCGCTCGCATCGCCTGACACATCGTGGTAGCTCAGTCGCAGCTTGTTGTGCGACTGCACCGCCTCGCGCAGCGTCTGCAGCCGCGTGCGCAGCGTGTCGTCCAGGCCCATTGCAGGGGCATAGAGTGCCAGCGCCTCGGCCGAGACGCGTGCCGCCGGCGGCAGCACCGACAGGATCTTGCCCAGCCCGGTCTCGATGTCGCGCGCCAGTGCCGGATCGACCCAGCTCTGCGCGAGCCGCGCCGCGGCCATCAGCGCTGAGGCCTCGTCCTGCGTGAACATCAGCGGCGGCAGCTCGAAGCCCGCGCCCAGCCGGTAACCCACGCCGGCCTCGCCCTCGATGGGCACACCCTGGTGCTGCAGGTCGGCCACGTCGCGGTACACCGTGCGCTCCGACACCTCGAGGCGCTGCGCCAGGAACGCAGCCGTGGTGAGCCGGCGTCCGCGGATGAGCTGCACGAGTTGGAAGAGGCGGTCGGCGCGGCGCATCAGCGGGTTTCGGTGAGCTTCTTCGCGAAGCCTTCGACGAAGCAGTGCTTGCCGCGCTGCATGGCCGCCTTGACGTTCGGCAGATGAAGGCAGCCAGCCAGCCGGGCGCGCCGGTTTTTCCTGATGTTCATGAAACTCCGATGTAGACCGCCACCCTGTCAGGCCCTTCGTAGGCTTCGAAATCGCTGCGGTAGCTGCGCGCGATTTCCGGGTGAGCTTCGAAATACTGCCAGATGCGCTGCCAGGTGGCGATGATCATCTGCGGCATCTTGCCCTGGCCGGTGAACACGAGGTAGTTGCCAGCCTCGATGGCAAGGCTGCCTTCGCCGCCCGAGACGGCGACGCCCGTCGTCACGTCGAAGGCGTCGCGGGCGTCCGACTCGTAGGCCGAGTAGACACCGAAGAGGCGGACGTCAGTGGTGCGGTGCGGCGTTGACTCGTATGTCTGTTCGCCGAAGAACCGATCCCACAATGCGCCGATGCGGGCCGTGGCGGGGGCGTTTTCTTCACGGTTGGTGGTGCGGGCGGTGAGGCCCGCGACGCGGAAGGCGTCCTGGTGTTGGCGGATGGGTTCCATAGGGCTTGTCCTCAAAGTGCCAGCGTCTTCGGATCGGCCTTCATGGCCCGGACGATCAGCTTCATGTCGGCATCGGTGATGTCGAACATGCCGAAGCGAAACTTGTAGCCCCATTGCCTGGGGTTCTCGATGAAGGCCAGGCGCTCGATCAATGGCGCGATCGGCGCCTCGCACCCGGCCGCGTAGGCCACGTCGCGCCGCCACGGCACGAAGCCGTCGCCCATGTCGAACTCGTAAGGCTCGCCGGGCTGCACGACGCCGATCGACACGAAGCTCTGCAGCTTGTCCGTGCCGCCGAACACCGTGGCCGGCGAGTAGTAGACGACGCGGTCGCCCGCCGCGACCCGCTTGAGCGGCGCATGCTTGCCATGGCCGACCTGCATGAAGCCGAGCGGCCGGTGGTCGCGGCCGCGCCGAGCATGCACGGCGCTGGCCACGGCGATCCAGTTGCGTTGCGTCATGACGGAATCACTCCAGGGAGTGGAGGCCGACCTCGTTGCCTTCGGTGTCGCGCAGGTGGGCGATGAAGCCCATGCCAGGCGGCAGCGCGGACTTGGGCGCCACGATCTGGCCGCCGGCCGCCTCGACCCGCGCGAGCACGGCGTCGATGCTGGGCATGCAGTCGAGGTAGATGCGGATGCCGGTGCCGGCGCGCGCGCTCGCGTTGGCGCCGGCCTGCAGGGCGCCGCCGGTAGCGGGATCGTCATAGGGGAACACGGCCAGCGTCTGGCCACCGAAGTTCTCCCGGCGCAGCTTGCGGGCCAGCACGGTTTCGTAGAAGGTTTGCGCGCGGTCCATGTCGGCGACGGGGATCTCGAACCAGCTGATGGCGTTCTGCTTGTACATGGGTGTTCTTTCGTGTGGTTGAAGGAGCCCCGATGGTGCGGACCGGCTCCTGACAACGTCTTGTCAGCAGGCTGTCATCGCAGGCGAAAAAAAGCCCGCGACGCCCCTTGGGGCACGCGGGCTCTTGTCGGCCAGGAGCCGCGGCTTAGAGCACGTCGCTCGCGAAATCCGCCAGCCGCGAGCGTTCGCCGCGCGCCAGCGTGATGTGCCCGCCGTGCGGCCAGCCCTTGAACTTGTCGACTGCGAAGGTGAGGCCCGAGGAGCCTTCCGTGAGGTACGGTGTGTCGATCTGCGCAAGATTGCCCATACAGATGATCTTGGTGCCGGGGCCGGCACGGGTGATCAGCGTCTTCATCTGCTTGGGCGTGAGGTTCTGCGCCTCGTCGATGATCACGTACTTGTTGAGGAAGGTGCGCCCGCGCATGAAGTTCATGCTCTTGACCTTGATGCGGCTGCGAATCAGCTCGTTGGTGGCCGCGCGGCCCCATTCGCCGGCACCGCCGCCGTCGCCCTTGGCCAGGAATTCGAGGTTGTCGTCGAGCGCGCCCATCCAGGGGCCCATCTTTTCTTCCTCGGTGCCGGGCAGGAAGCCGATGTCTTCACCCACGCTCACGGTCGCGCGGGTCATGATGATCTCGGTGTAGCGGCGGTCGTCGAGCACCTGCGTGAGGCCGGAGGCCAGCGCCATCAGGGTCTTGCCGGTGCCGGCGGTGCCGGTCAGCGTGACGAAGTCGATCTCCGGGTCCATCAGCAGGTTCATCGCGAAGTTCTGCTCGCGGTTGCGCGTGTTCACGCCCCAGACCGCATTTTTGCCCGAGCTGTAGTCCTTCAGCGTCTTGAGCACCGCGGTCTTGTCGCGGATCTCGGTGACGCGGGCGTACATGCTCGGCTCGCCGGGCGCCTCGAAGTACACGAACTGGTTGATATACAGGTTGGGCACCAGCGGGCCGCTGATCCGGTAGAAGGTGTTGCTGCCGCTCTGCCAGCTCTCGACCGTCTTGCTCTGGCGGGTCCAGAAGTCGGGCGGCAGCGCCAGCGAGCCGGCGTAGAGCAGGTCGCCGTCTTCCAGCGTCTTGTCGTTCTGGTAGTCGTCGGCGGCCAGGCCCAGCGCACGCGCCTTGACGCGCATGTTGATGTCTTTCGATACCAGCACCACTTCCTGCTTCGGCTTGCCCGGCCGGTCCTTGGCGTACTCGTCGCGCAGCGCGTGCACCACGCCGAGGATCTGGTTGTCGGCCTTGCCCTGGGGCAGGCTGATCGGCAGCGAGTAGTCGAGCGGAGCGGTCTGGAAGAACAGCCGGCCGCCGGCCTCGCGGTGGCCGGTGGTGTCGAGCTTCAGGCCCCTGTCGATGTCGGCGTCCTGCGCGGCGGCCAGCGCGTCGAGCGTGCGGCTGGTCTGGCGGCCGTTGCGCGCGACTTCGGTGGTGCCTTTCTTGTGGCCGTCGAGCTCTTCCAGCACGATCATCGGCAGGAAGATGTCGTGCTCCTCGAAGCGGAACAGGCACATCGGGTCATGCAGCAGCACGTTCGTGTCGAGCACGAACAGCTTGGCGGGGCCGGTGGATTTGCTGCGTTTGGGCCGCGCCGGTGCCTGCGGCGCCGGGGCGGGAGCAGGGGAAACGGCGACGACCGGTGCCTTCGTCTCAACCTGGATGAGGGCTTGCGGCTGGGGCGCGCTCACGGGCGCGGGCGCCGGTTTCGACTTGGCCCGGCGTGCCGGACGCACGGTCTCGCCGCCGCCGGCACCGTCGGTGCCGAGGCTGTCGAACAGTTCCAGCGGCTGCGGGCTGCGCGCCGTGGTCTCGTCAGCGCGCGAATCGCCGGAGCGGCGCGAACCCCTGTGCGAGGACCGGGCGGGTGCGTCGATCGCGTCCGGCGAGAGCAATGCAGCGCGTTTCGTGGGGGCGGGAGGCAATGGCATGTGTCAGATCGCTCGCAGAAAGTGGGAACCAGAAAACAAAAAAGCCGCCTGAAGACCAAGGCGGCTTTGTTCGGGGGATGCGGTCGTGGAGCTCAACGGCATGAGCCCATTATGCACACCGCGGATGACGCGCCGGGGGCACTTTACGCACTGCGTTGGGCATTTCCCACGCAAGAGCGGAAAAGCGCACGTCCGGCTCGCCGGGAGGCGGTCAGGCGGCCTTCTTGAGCGCCTTGACGGCCTTGAGCACGTCGTCGACATGGCCAGGAACCTTGAGCCCGCGCCATTCGGCCTTCAGGATGCCGTCGGCGCCGATCAGGAAGGTGCTGCGCTCGATGCCCTTGACCTTCTTGCCGTACATGATCTTGTTCTTGACGACACCGAACATGTGGCACATTTTTTCTTCGGTGTCGGCGATGAGTTCGAAGGGCAGCTCGAGCTTGGCCTTGAATTCGTCGTGCGACTTCATGTTGTCGCGGGATACGCCGAACACCGTGGCACCGGCCTTTTCGAAGTCCTTATAGCGGTCGCGGAACTGCATGGCTTCGGTAGTGCAACCCGGAGTGTTATCTTTCGGGTAAAAATACATGACCAGCACATGGCCGAGATGCGAGGTATTCGAGACCTTGAGGCCGCCCGTGGCGTTGGCGTCGAATTCAGGAATGGGTTTGTTGACAACGATCGCCATGAAACTTGTTTTCTCCGTTAGATTCCGCTCCTGAGCCCTCTCGCCCCGTTTCGGACGGGGCTTGCTCAAGGAATGGAGGATTGGTCGTTGCTAACTTAGGGGTAGCTGGCCTGTTCGCAACCCGGTATTTTACCCCGAAAACACCTCTCTCAGCCACGCGGCGGGCTCTCGACCAGCAGGGCGGCGATCACGTGCCGGCCTTCTCCAGCCAGGATGTTGTAGGTTCGGCAGGCGGCAGCGGTGTCCATGGTCTCCACACCGGTGCGTTGCGCCATCAGGGGCTTCAGCCAGCCAGGCTGGGGAAAGCGGATGCGGTTTCCGCTGCCGAAAATGATCAATTCCGCGCCCAGGGAGGCCAGTTGCTCGAAATGTTCGGCGCCGAGCTGGTCGAAGCTCGAGCAATTCCATTCGAAGCGCTCGCCGCGCGAGCCCACCACCACGCTGCCTTCGACCTTTTCGTTGTTGATCGCAACCCAGCCGGGGCCGTGCGCGGTAAGGGACTGGGCGTCGGATTTGTCGGGCTGGAGCTTCATCTGGGCACTGGGAACTGTGGTCAAATTATAGGTTTTCCCTAGTGCCACGGGGCTCGCAAGGGCCTTTGCCTTCGAGTAAGCAACCCGTTTCAACCCGTTAATCCGCGCCCGGGAGGGCCCTTTGAAGCAGCTCAAGAAATCGGCCAAGCTGGCCAACGTTCTCTATGACATCCGCGGTCCCATCATGGATGCCGCCAAGCAGATGGAAGAGGACGGCCAGAAGATCATCAGGCTCAACATCGGCAACCTCGCCGTGTTCGGCTTCGATGCTCCCGAGGAAATCCAGCAGGACATGATCCGCAACCTGCCCGCATCGGCCGGTTACTCGGACAGCAAGGGCGTCTTTGCCGCGCGCAAGGCGGTGATGCACGAGACGCAGAAGCAGGGCATTGCGGGCGTCACCCTCGACGACATCTACCTGGGCAACGGCGCCAGCGAACTTATCGCCATGTCCACCAACGCGCTGCTCAACGACGGCGACGAACTGCTGCTGCCAGCCCCCGACTACCCGCTGTGGACCGCCTCCACGAGCCTGTCGGGCGGCACGCCGGTGCATTACCTGTGCGACGAGGCCAACGGCTGGATGCCGAACCTCGACGACATCCGCGCCAAGATCACGCCGCGCACCAAGGGCATCGTGGTCATCAACCCGAACAACCCGACCGGTGCGCTGTATTCCGACGAACTGCTCAAGAGCATCGTGGGCATCGCGCGCGAACACAGCCTCGTGATCTTCGCCGACGAGGTCTACGACAAGGTCCTTTACGACGGCGTCAAGCACACCGCCATCGCCAGCCTGTCGAGCGACGTGCTCACGCTCACCTTCAATTCGCTTTCCAAGAGCTACCGCTCGTGCGGCTACCGCGCCGGCTGGCTCGTGGTGTCGGGCGACAAGCGCAGCGCGCAGGACTACATCGAGGGCCTGAACATGCTCTCGAACATGCGCCTGTGCGCCAACGTGCCGGGCCAGTGGGCCATTCAGACCGCGCTCGGCGGCTACCAGAGCATCAACGATCTCGTGTGCGAGGGCGGCCGCCTGCGCCGCCAGCGCGACCTGGCCTACGAACTGATCACCGCCATTCCGGGCGTGAGCTGCGTTAAACCCAGCGCAGCGCTCTATATGTTTCCCAAGCTCGATCCGGAGGTCTATCCGATCGACGACGACCGCCAGTTCTTCCTCGAGCTGCTGAAGGACACCCGCGTGATGCTGGTGCAGGGCACCGGCTTCAACTGGGCCACGCCGGATCACTTCCGCATCGTGTTCCTGCCCCATGAGGACGACCTGCGCGAGGCCATCAACCGCATCGCGAGGTTCCTGGAGCAGTACCGCCTGCGCCGCAAGTCGCGCCCATGAAGCCTGCCTGCATCGCTGCTGCCGCCACACCATCGAAACCATGAACGCGACCATCCCAATGAAACCCATCCAAGTAGGCCTGCTCGGTGCAGGCACGGTCGGCAGCGGCACCTTCAAGGTGCTGCAACGCAACCAGGAAGAGATCAAGCGCCGCGCCGGCCGCGGCATCGAGATCACCATGGTGGCCGACCTCGACACCGCCCGCGCTCGCGAAGTGGCCGGCGAGGGCGTCAAGGTGGTTGCCGATGCGCGCGAAGTCATCGCCAACCCCGACATCGACATCGTCATCGAGCTGATCGGCGGCTACGGCATCGCCAAGCAGCTGGTGCTCGAGGCCATCGCGGCCGGCAAGCACGTGGTGACGGCCAACAAGGCGTTGCTCGCCGTGCACGGCACCGAGATCTTCGCGGCCGCGCACGCCAAGGGCGTGATGGTGGCCTTCGAGGCTGCGGTGGCCGGCGGCATCCCGATCATCAAGGCGCTGCGCGAAGGCCTCACGGCCAACAGCATCCAGTGGCTGGCCGGGATCATCAACGGCACCACCAACTTCATCCTGTCTGAGATGCGCGACAAGGGCCTGGACTTCGCGACCGTGCTCAAAGAAGCGCAACGCCTGGGCTACGCCGAAGCCGATCCGACCTTCGACATCGAGGGCGTGGACGCCGGCCACAAGGTCACGCTGATGAGCGCCATCGCCTTCGGCATTCCGGTGCAGTTCGACAAGGCCCACATCGAGGGCATCACCAAGCTCGCCGCGCAGGACATCAGGTACGCCGAGCAGCTGGGCTACCGCATCAAGCTGCTGGGCGTTACCAAGCGCACCGCCAAGGGCATCGAGCTGCGCGTGCACCCGTCGCTGGTGCCGTCCAAGCGCCTGCTTGCCAACGTCGAAGGCGCTATGAACGCGGTGGTGGTGCACGGCGACGCCGTGGGCACCACGCTCTACTACGGCAAGGGCGCGGGCAGCGAGCCGACCGCCAGCGCCGTGATCGCCGACCTCGTCGACATTACCCGCCTGCACACGGCCGACGCCGCGCACCGCGTGCCGCACCTGGCCTTCCATCCCGACGCAATGAGCGACCTGAAGGTGCTGCCGATGTCGGAAGTCGTCACCAGCTACTACCTGCGCCTGCGCGTGGCCGACCAGGCCGGCGTGCTCGCCAAGGTCACGGGCCTGCTGGCCACCGCCGGCATCAGCATCGACGCCGTGCTGCAGCGCGAAGCCGACGAGGTGGGCGGCGAAGGTTCCACGCAGACCGACCTGATCATCCTCACGCATGACGCGCGCGAAGGCACCGTCAACGACGTGATCGCCGAATTGCAAGCACTGCCGACCGTGCTCGAACCCATCGTGCGCATCCGCAAGGAAGAGTTGAAGTGAACTACCTGAGCACCCGCGGCCACCCGGACCGCAAGCGCTTCTGCGAAATCCTCCTCGAAGGCCTTGCGCCCGATGGAGGCCTCTATCTGCCCGAGGCGTATCCGCAGGTCGACACTGCCACGCTCGCCAAATGGCGCGCGCTGCCGTACGCCGAACTGGCCTTCGAGATCCTCTCGCTCTACATCGACGACATTCCGCCGGCCGACCTGAAGGCGATCTGCGCGAAGACCTACACCGCCGAAGTGTTCGGCACCGACGAGATCGTGCCGCTGCGCGAGCTCGAAGACGGCGTGTACCTCGAAGCCCTGTCCAACGGCCCCACGCTGGCCTTCAAGGACATGGCGATGCAGCTGCTGGGCAACTTGTTCGAGTACGAGCTGGCCCGCCGCGGCGCGGAGCTCAACATCCTCGGCGCCACCAGCGGCGACACCGGCAGCGCGGCCGAATACGCCATGCGCGGCAAGAAGGGCGTGCGCGTCTTCATGACCTCGCCCGACGGCCGCATGAGCCCGTTCCAGCAGGCGCAGATGTTCAGCCTGCAGGACGAGAACATCCACAACATCGCCATCACCGGCGTGTTCGACGATTGCCAGGACATCGTCAAGGCCGTGTCGAACGACCTGGGCTTCAAGCGCAAGTACCGCATCGGCACCGTCAACTCGATCAACTGGGCGCGACTGCTGGCGCAGGTCGTCTACTACTTCGCCGGCTATTTCCAGGCCACGGCGAGCAACGACAAGCCGGTGAGCTTCACCGTGCCCTCGGGCAACTTCGGCAACGTCTGTGCGGGCCACGTGGCGCGCTCGATGGGCCTGCCCATCCAGACGCTGGTGGTCGCCACCAACGAGAACGACGTGCTCGACGAGTTCTTCCGCACCGGCGTCTACCGCGTGCGCGCGGCCGTCGACACGCACGAGACCTCCAGCCCGTCGATGGACATCAGCAAGGCCAGCAACTTCGAGCGCTTCGTGTTCGACCTGGTCGGGCGCGATGCGGCCAAGCTGCGCAAGCTGTTCGTGGACGACCTGGGCCTGCAGGGCAGCTTCGACCTCAGCGCCGACCCGGCGTTCAAGCAGGCCGCCGAACGCTTCGGCTTCAAGAGCGGCCGCAGCACGCACGCCGACCGCCTGGCCACCATTCGCGACACCGACAAGCGCTTTGCCACGCTGGTCGACCCGCACACGGCAGACGGCCTGAAGGCCGCGCGCGAACAGCTCGTGCCCGGCGTGCCGATGGTGGTGCTCGAAACCGCGCTGCCGATCAAGTTCGCGGCCACGCTGGTCGAGGCGCTCGGCGCGGAGCCCGCGCGGCCGAAGAAGTTCGAAGGCATCGAGGCGCTGCCCAAGCGCGTCGTCAAGCTGCCTGCGGATGCCGAGGCCGTCAAGGCCTACATCGCCGAAAACTGTGGCTGATCGCGGTCGCGCCGGGACATGAAAGTCGTCGGTTTCGCCGGCTATTCGGGCGCGGGCAAGACCACGCTGCTTGAGCGCCTGATCCCGGCGCTCAAGCAGCTCGGCCAGCGCGTGTCGGTGGTCAAGCATGCGCACCACAAGTTCGACATCGACCATCCAGGCAAGGACACCTACCGCCACCGCGAGGCGGGTGCCTTCGAGGTGGTCGTCGCCTCCGACAAGCGGCTGGCCGTGATGCGCGAGTTCGAGGCTCCCGTCGAACTCAGCGTGCACCAACTGCTGGCCGAGGTGCACCCGGCTGCCGACTGGGTGCTGGTCGAGGGCTTCCGCCACAGCGACGTGCTCAAGATCGAGGTCTGGCGGCTGCCGGAAGCGGGCGAGCCGTCGCGGCCTGTGCTGTACGCGGACGATCCTTTCGTCATCGCTGTGGCCACCGATGCGCCCGCCAGCCTGCCGTCGCCCACCGAGCGGCCGTTGTTCGACCTCAACGACGCCGAGGCCATTGCGAGGTGGTTGATCGACAGCGGCGACCGCTTCGAATACAACCCCGATCACCATGGCTGATTCACCCGTTCCTTTCGCCGCTTCTTCCTCGCGCCCGCCGCTGATGCCGCTCGATGAGGCGATCGCGGTCCTGCTCGCGAAGGCATTGCCGAAGCTGCCCGCCGAGAGCGTCGGTACCTTCGACGCCGACGGCCGTGTGCTTGCGCAGGACCTCGTCTCCGGCCTCACCGTGCCGCCGCGCGATAACAGCGCGATGGACGGCTACGCCGTACGCGCGGCCGACTGTGCCGCATCGGGCGCCGAACTGAAGGTGACGCAGCGCATCCCCGCAGGTACCGTCGGCACGCCGCTCGAGGCCGGCACCGCGGCGCGCATCTTCACGGGCGCGCAGATCCCCGAAGGCGCCGATGCCGTCGTGATGCAGGAAGACACCACGGCCACGCCGCAGGAAGGCAGCCTGGGCTCGGTGCGCATCGCCATCGTTCCCGCTGCCGGCCAATGGGTCCGCCGCGCGGGCGAAGACGTGGCCTCGGGCGACGTCGTGCTGAAGAAGGGCGAGCGCCTCACGCCCGCCGCCCTCGGCCTCGCGGCCAGCGTGGGCTTCGACCGCCTGCAGGTGGCCCGCAAGCCGCGCGTGGCCATGCTCTCCACTGGCGACGAATTGGTGATGCCCGGCGAGGTCGCGCCCGACGCGATGAAGCCCGGCGCCATCTACAACTCCAACCGCTTCTTCATGCGGGCCCTGCTGCGCCGCCTGGGCTGCGAAGTGAACGACCTGGGCATCGTGCCCGACGACCGCGAAGCCACCATCGCCGCGTTGCGCGATGCGGCGGAGACGAGCGACTTGATCATCACCACCGGCGGCGTCTCCGTCGGCGAGGAAGACCACATCTGCGCGGCACTGCAATCGCTGGGCGAGTTGCAGCTCTGGTCGCTGTCGATGAAGCCCGGCAAGCCTTTCGCCTACGGCTCCATCGCGCGCCGCAACGGGCAGGGCGCCTGCCATGTGACGGGGCTGCCCGGCAATCCGGTGTCGAGCTTCCTGACCTTCCTGATGCTCGTGCGGCCCTTCCTGTTGGCGCTGCAGGGCGCCACGCGCGTCGCGCCGGAAGCGGTGAAGATGCGCGCCGATTTCGACTGGTTGCGCGCCGACAAGCGCCGCGAGTTCCTGCGCACGCGGCGCAACGCGGACGGTGGCCTCGACCTGTTCGGCAACCAGAGTTCGGGCGTGCTGACCTCGATGGTCTGGGGCGATGGCTTGATCGATAACCCGGCCGGCCGGACGATCAAGGCGGGCGACACCGTCGACTTCATTCCGTTCGCGTCGTTGCTGGGTTGAGTCACATGAAGATCCAGATCCGTTACTTCGCCTCGGTGCGCGAAGCCCTTTCCAGCAGCGGCGAAACCGTCGACACGAAGGCCGGGACGCTTTCGGCCCTGCGCGACGAACTCATCGCCCGGGGCGGCGCCTACGCCACCGCGCTTGCACGCGGCAAGGCGGTGCGCATGGCGCTCGATCAGGCGATGAGCGACGAAGCCGCCGCCTTGGGCGAAGGCTGCGAAGTCGCTTTCTTTCCACCCGTCACGGGCGGTTGAGCGAGGCGTCGAGCGTCACCAGGCGCTCGCGCAGGCCGTCGGATGCGCGGGTCATCGGCGAGCGCAACTCGTCCTGCATTTCGCCCGCATGCGCCAGCAGCGCCTTCAGCGGGCCGGGATTCGGTTCGGCAAAGAGCATCTCCACCAGCGGTTGCAGCGCCTGCCATTCGGCGCGCGCCTCGGCCAGGCGGTTGTCCGCCAGCAAACGCACCAGCCGCACGAAGCGGCGCGTCTGCACATTGCCGCTGGCCGCGATGGCGCCCGCGCCGCCTTCGGCCATGGTGCCGAAGATCTGGTGGTCCTCGCCCGTCAGAACCTGCAGCCGGCCGTCGGCGATCACGGCGCGCGTCTTGGCCATGTCGCCGCCGCAGTCCTTGATGCCGCGGATGCGCGGATGTTCGGCCAGCGCCAGCAGCGTGTCGCGAGCGATGGTGACGCCGGTGCGATAGGGAATGTCATAGACCAGCACCGGCACCGTGCTGGCATCGGCGATGGCGCGGAACCATTCGAGCAGGCCGGCCTGCGACGGCCGTACGTAGTGCGGCGCGGCCACCAGCAGGCCCGCCAGCGGGCGTTCCGAGAGCTTGCGAGCCCAGGCCGTGGCCCTGCCCAGGTGGTAGCCGGAAATGCCCATGATCACCGGCAGTTCGCCGGCCGCGGCCAGCACGGTATCGAGCACGGCCAGTTGCTCGGCTTCATCGAGCGCGGCGGCCTCGCCGGTCGAGCCGCAGGGCACGAAGCCCGTCACGCCATCGTCGGCGAGCCGCCGCGTCAGCGCGGCGAGGGCGGCATGGTCTACCGCGCCATCGCGGAACGGGGTAACGAGGGCCACCCAGAAGCCGGAGTAATCAGGGGTGGTGGAGCTTGGTTGTTGTTGAGGCACGCGGGCTTCCTTTCAGGAATCGACCGATGGAATGAACCATCGCCCGATGCGCGCACAACCCGAAAGGGGCCAAAGCCTTTTGCAGGTTCCGTCGCTCATCCGACGACGGAACCTCGGCTCCGGTCAGACGAGCTTTGGTTTTTTGGCTTTGTTGCTGCCCTGGCGCGCGCAACGGCTCTCGGGGTGCGAAAGCACTGAGGAGAGCGTGGCGAGGCAAGGCATTGCCGCAGTCTATCGCGATGCCACAATCCGGAGATGAGCGTTGCGCGTGTTTCGATCCAGACAGCCGATTTCGACCTGGGCCAGGAGGTCGCCGCGTTGCGTGCCGGCGACAAGCGCGTGGGTGCTGTCTGCAGTTTCGTGGGAACCGTGCGAGATCGAAACGACGGCAGCAGCGTGGCTTCGATGGAGCTGGAGCACTACCCCGGCATGACCGAGAAGGCCATCGAGGCCATGATCGACGAGGCGCACAAGCGCTTCGATATCCTGGGCGCGCGCGTGATCCACCGCGTGGGCCTGTTGCAGCCGCTGGACCAGATCATGATGGTGGCGGTGGTGTCGGCGCACCGCGGCCAGAGCTTCGAGGCCTGCGAATTCTTGATGGACTATCTCAAGACCCAGGCGCCGTTCTGGAAGAAAGAGCAGACGCCCGAAGGCGCCCGCTGGGTCGATGCGCGCGTGGCCGACGACGCGGCGCTGGCGCGCTGGGGCATCAGCGCTCCGAACGCCTGACTTGTCTTGTTCCCTCTCCCCTTGGGGAGAGGGTTAGGGTGAGGGGGCCGCAGCGCTCATTCGACAACTCGCTCTTGCGAAGGCCGCTGGCCCTCACCCCGAGGGGAGAGGGAGCAAGATGTCAGAGGGGTTTGAATCCGCTGGACTGAATGATCCGTTCCCAGGTCTGCGTGTACGTGCGCACGCGGCCCGCGAACTGGCCCTGCGGCTCGTAGCCGACCGTCAGCCCCATCGTCGTCAGCTTCTGCTTCACGTCGGGCATCGCCAGCACCTTCTGCAGCGCATCGCCGTACTTGTCGATGATCGGCTGCGGCGTGCCCACCGGCGCGAAGATGCCGTAGTAGGGCAGGTCTTCCAGGTTCGCAAAGCCCAGTTCGGTGAAGGTCGGCACGTTCGGAATCACCGCCTGGCGCTTGGCGCCGATGGAGGCCACGATGCGCACCTTGCCCGCCTTGTGGTTCTCGATGAAGTCCGGCACCGAGGCGATGCCCGCGGTGATCTGGTTGCCCAGCATGTCGGCCGTCATGGGCGCGCTGCCGCGGTAGGGCGCGGGCTGCACGTCGATCTTGTACTTGTCCGAGATCATCTTCACCAGGAACTCGGGGATCGAGGCCGGCGCCGGGATGCCGATGGTTTCCTTGCCGCCCTTCTGCGTGCGGACCCATTTCACGTACTCGTCGATGCTCTTGGCCGGCGTGCCGCCCGACACCGCCAGCACGTTGGCGAAGGTGGCGAAGCCAGCCACGGGCACGAAGTCGGTGGCGGGGTTGAAGCCCGGGTTCTTCACCACCTGCGGCAGTATCGATATGGTGTGGTCGTGCGACAGGAACAGGGTGTGGCCGTCGGCCGGCGAAGACTTCAGCACCGTCGCCGCGATCTGCCCGCCCGCGCCGGCGCGGTTCTCGACCACCACCGGCACGCCCAGCACGTCCTTGAGTTTTTCGCCCAGCGTGCGTGCAATGGCGTCGCTGCCGGCACCGGCGGGGAAGCCCACCAGCAGGCGGATCGGCGTGCCGCTCTGGGCCTGCGCGGGAGCCAGCAAGGCACCCGACAAACCCAGTGCCAGCAGCAGCTGCACCCCGCGCGACACGACATTGCGCCTTGAAAAGAACATGATGGACTCCAAAAACAGCCGAAGGGAAAAGAACCTGAAAAAGCCCCGCAAGCGGATTTGCACTTGAAGGGACTGCGAACGGCCCTATTTTGAATGCAGGAATCAAGCCATGCGACAAGACAAACTCACCACCAAATTTCAGGAAGCACTGGGCGACGCACAGTCGCTCGCGCTGGGCAACGACAACGCCTACATCGAGCCGGCCCACCTGCTGCTCGCGATGCTGCGCCAGGACGACGGCCCGCGCGCCCTGCTGGAGCGTGCCGGCGTCAACGTACCGGGCCTGACGCAGGCGGCCGAAGCCGCCATCAAGAAGCTGCCGCAGGTGCAGGGCCACGACATCGTGCAGGTCGGCCCCGAGCTCGGCAAGCTGCTGCAGGCCACCGAGAAGGAAGCCATCAAGCGCAACGACCAGTTCATCGCCGGTGAACTCTTCCTGCTGGCGCTGGCCGACAGCAAGGCCGACATCGGCAAGATCGCCAAGGAAAACGGCCTGAGCCGCAAGTCGCTCGAGTCCGCCATCGACGCCGTGCGCGGCGGGCAGGGCGTGAACAGCGCCGATGCCGAAGGCCAGCGCGAAGCCCTCAAGAAATACTGCCTCGACCTCACCGAGCGCGCCCGGCTGGGCAAGCTCGACCCGGTCATCGGACGCGACGAGGAAATCCGCCGCGCCATCCAGGTGCTGCAGCGCCGCACCAAGAACAACCCCGTGCTCATCGGCGAACCCGGCGTGGGCAAGACCGCCATCGTCGAAGGCCTGGCCCAGCGCATCGTCGCGGGCGAGGTGCCCGAGTCGCTCAAGGGCAAAAGGGTGTTGTCGCTCGACATGGCCGCGTTGCTGGCTGGTGCCAAATTTCGCGGTGAGTTCGAGGAGCGGCTGAAGACTGTTCTGAATGAACTCGCGAAGGACGAAGGCCAGACCATCGTCTTCATCGACGAGCTGCACACCATGGTCGGTGCCGGCAAGGCCGAAGGCGCCATGGACGCGGGCAACATGCTCAAGCCCGCGCTCGCGCGCGGCGAGCTGCACTGCGTGGGTGCCACCACGCTCGACGAATACCGCAAGTACATCGAGAAAGATGCCGCCCTGGAGCGCCGCTTCCAGAAGATCATCGTGGGCGAGCCCAGCGTCGAAGCCACCATCGCCATCCTGCGCGGCCTGCAGGAGAAGTACGAAGTGCACCATGGCGTGCAGATCACCGACCCGGCCATCGTGGCCGCGGCCGAGCTGTCCGACCGCTACATCACCGACCGCTTCCTGCCCGACAAGGCCATCGACCTGATCGACGAGGCTGCGGCCAAGATCAAGATCGAGATGGACTCCAAGCCCGAGGTCATGGACCGGCTCGACCGCCGGCTGATCCAGTTGCAGATCGAGCGCGAAGCCGTGCGCCGCGAGAAGGACGAGGCCTCGCAGAAGCGCCTGGGCTTGATCGAGGGCGAGATCGAGAAGCTGCAGAAGGAAATCGCCGACTACGACGAGATCTGGCAGGCCGAGAAGGCGCAGGCCCAGGGCAGCGCGCAAGTGCGCGAAGACGTCGACAAGATCAAGTTCCAGATCGAGGAATGGAAGCGCAAGGGCGACTTCAACAAGGTTGCCGAACTCCAGTACGGCCAGCTGCCCGCGCTCGAGAAGCGCCTGAAAGAGGCCGAGGCCAGCGAGGCGAGCAAGGGCAAGTCCAGTGCGCCCACGCTGCTGCGTACCCAGGTCGGCTCGGAAGAAATCGCCGAGGTCGTGGCGCGCGCCACCGGCATCCCGGTCGCCAAGCTGATGCAGGGCGAGCGCGACAAGCTGCTCGTGATGGAAGACAAGCTGCATGAGCGCGTCGTCGGCCAGGACGAGGCCATCGGTGCGGTTGCCAACGCGATCCGCCGCTCGCGCTCGGGCCTGTCCGACCCGAACCGCCCCACGGGCTCGTTCCTGTTCCTCGGCCCCACGGGCGTGGGCAAGACCGAGCTGTGCAAGGCGCTCGCGGGCTTCCTGTTCGACAGCGAAGACCACCTGATCCGCATCGACATGAGCGAGTTCATGGAGAAGCACTCGGTCGCCCGCCTGATCGGCGCGCCACCGGGCTACGTGGGCTACGAGGAGGGCGGCTATCTCACCGAAGCCGTGCGCCGCAAGCCCTACAGCGTGGTGCTGCTCGACGAGGTCGAGAAGGCCCACCCTGACGTGTTCAACGTGCTGCTGCAGGTGCTCGACGATGGCCGCCTGACCGACGGCCAGGGCCGCACCGTGGACTTCAAGAACACCGTGATCGTGATGACGAGCAACATCGGCTCGCCCATCATCCAGGCCATGGTGGGCAAGCCCTCGGAAGAGATCAAGGAAGCGGTGTGGGACGAGCTGAAGAACTACTTCCGCCCCGAGTTCCTGAACCGCATCGACGAGACGGTCGTGTTCCATGCGCTGGACGCGAAGAACATCGAATCGATCGCCGCGATCCAGCTCAAGGTGCTGCAGGCGCGGCTCGCGAAGATGGACCTGGGGCTGGAGGTTTCGCCGGCGGCGCTGGCGGAGATCGCCAAGGTCGGCTTCGACCCGGTGTTCGGCGCGCGGCCCTTGAAGCGCGCCATTCAGCAGCGCATCGAGAACCCGCTGTCGAAGCTGCTGCTGGACGGCAGCTTCGGGCCGAAGGACACGATCGAGGTCACGACCGACCCGATCCGGTCGCCCGGACAGTTTTCCTTCGGCAAGGCGGGGGAACCAACGGCGGCTGCTTCGGCCTAAAGTCGGATGATGAACTTCATTTTTCGCGTCATTCTTCTGCTCCTGGGGCTGGTCTTCGCGGCCAGCCTGGCCGTGGCGGTCATGCTGCTGGCGGCCGTGTGGGGTGTGCGTTACGCCTGGGGGCGTCTCACGGGCAAGCCCGTGACGCCCTGGATGTCTTCGATGGGCGGGCGCTTCAGGCCGCGCTCGGGCTTCGATAAATTTCGCCATGCGGCACAGCCGGCCGAACCGACAGCCGCGGACGTGGCCAATGCGCGGGCGCGCGGCGAGTCGGTGGAGCGCCCGGTGCGCATCCGCGGCAGCGCCGGCGACGTGACCGACGTGGCGCCGAAGCCGGTTTCGCGCGGCTGAGGCCCCGGTATTCCGGGCGCGACAACCCGTTGCGCCGTTCGCCGTCAGAATCGTCTTCCTGCAGCCGCCGCCGAGCGCGGCTTTCGCTTTCATCCAGGAGAGACATTCCATGACCTCGCGCGACATCTTCGTGGTCGGCACTGCCCGCACCGCCATCGGCACCTTCGGCGGCGCGCTGAAGGACGTGCCCAATACCCAGCTGGCCACCACCGCCGTCAAGGCCGCCATCGAGCGCAGCGGCGTGGCCGCCGATGCCATCGGCCATGTGGTGATGGGCAACGTGATCCCCACCGACGTGAAGGATGCGTACCTGAGCCGCGTGGCCGCTATCGACGCGGGCTGCCCGATCGAGACGCCGGCCTTCAACGTCAACCGCCTCTGCGGCTCGGGCCTGCAGGCCATCGTGTCGGCCGCGCAGGCCATTGCGCTGGGCGACTGCGACATCGCCATCGGCGGCGGCTCGGAATCGATGAGCCGCGGCCCGTACTTCGACACCTCGGCGCGCTACGGCGCGCGCATGGGCGATGCGGTGCTGGTCGACTACATGCTGGGCATCCTGCACGACCCGTGGGAGAAGATCCACATGGGCATCACGGCCGAGAACGTGGCCGCGCGCTACGGCATCACACGCGAGCAGATGGATGAGTTGGCCGTCACCAGCCAGCAGCGCGCGGCGGCGGCCATCGCGGCGGGCCGCTTCAAGGAGCAGATCGTTCCGGTCGAGGTGAAGACGCGCAAGGGCGTCGTGCTGTTCGACACCGACGAGCACGTGCGTGCCGACACCACGGTCGAGACGCTGTCGAAGATGAAGCCTGCGTTCAAGAAGGACGGCCTCGTGACCGCCGGCAATGCCTCGGGCATCAACGACGGCGCCGCAGCCGTGGTGCTGGCCGAAGGCGGCCGCGTGAAGGCGCTGGGGCTCAAGCCGCTGGCGCGCCTCGTCGGCTACGCGCATGCGGGTGTCGAGCCTGCATACATGGGCATCGGCCCGGTGCCCGCCACGCGCAAGGTGCTGGAGCGCACTGGCCTGAAGGTCAGCGACTTCGACGTGATCGAGTCGAACGAAGCCTTCGCGGCGCAGGCCTGCGCGGTCATCAAGGAGCTGGGGTTCGATCCGGCCAAGGTGAACCCGAACGGATCGGGCATTTCGCTGGGTCACCCGGTGGGCGCGACCGGCGCGATCATCACGACGAAGGCGATCGCCGAGCTGCAGCGCGTGCAGGGGCGCTATGCGCTGGTCACGATGTGCATCGGCGGCGGGCAGGGCATTGCCGCCATCTTCGAACGGGTCTGAGCGCATGCTTCGTCCGGCCGTCCTGATCGACCCCGACGAGGTCGACTTCAGCGCCATCCGGGCGCAGGGCGCGGGCGGGCAGAACGTCAACAAGGTGTCGAGCGCGGTGCACCTGCGCTACGACATCCACGCCAGCTCGCTGCCGGCCGACGTGAAAGAGAGGCTGCTCGCGCTGCGCGACAGCCGCATCACGCAGGAGGGCGTGTTCGTGCTCAAGGCGCAGCAGCACCGCACGCAGGAGATGAACCGCGCCGACGCGCTCGCGCGGCTGCAGACTGTGGTCGACAGCGTGGCCACCGCGCCGCGCGTGCGGCGCGCGACCAAGCCGACCTATGGCTCCAAGCAGCGCCGGCTCGAAGGCAAGAGCCAGCGTTCGCAGATCAAGAGCCTGCGCGGGCCGGTACGCGACTGAGCGCGCATTCGGCTTCGTTGCGCTGAATTCCTCTGATCTGGGACGAATTGAGTGCAAAAGGCCCTGCTTTACGGGTCTGAAACATCTCCCAAGCAGAATCGTGATCATGAGAAGGCTCTTTTCGCGCGCCGTGTTGGCTGTGCTTCTGCTTGCGTCGGCCGCGGCGCTCCTGACCGGCTGCGGTCCAGGGACAGCGGCGGTGCAGGGCACGAGCACGGCCGCGGCCCCTGAACTCAAGTGGGAAGCGCTGATTCCCAAGAGCTGGGACCCCACCAAACGCTACCGCAACATCAGCCTCGAAGCGCTGCGCGACAACGATCCGCGCGCGATCCAGATGCTCGACGAGATGCGTGCCGTCTGGGACAACGCCCCGGTCAACGTGGCGCTCGACGGCAAGGCGGCCAAGCTCGCGGGCTTCGTCGTGCCGCTCGACGCTGCGCAGGACGGCATTCGCGAATTCCTGCTGGTGCCGTATTTCGGCGCCTGCATCCACACGCCGCCGCCGCCCGCCAACCAGATCGTGCACGTGATCGCGCCTGCCGCCGTGAAGGGCCTGCACGCGATGGACACGGTGTACGTCAGCGGCACGCTGAAGGCGGCGCGCTACTCGTCGGCGGACATGGGCGTGAGCGGCTACGAGATCAAGTCGGCGTCCGTGGAACGCTTCGTCGCGAAGCAGGCGCAGTAAGCAGCGCCGCCGCCCGCGCACTCAGGCCATGCGCTGCGACAGGAAATCCAGAAACGACGTGATGCGCGCCGACAGCTGCGTGTTGCGGTAGTACACCGCGTTGACCGGCTGGCGCACGTCCGCCGAGTCCTTTGCCAGCACCTGCACCAGCGCGCCGCTGGCGCGGTCGGCACCCGTCATGAAGTCCGACAGGCAGACGACGCCCACACCGGCCAGCGCCAGCTGGCGCAGCGTTTCGCCGCTCGATGCCATCAGTGTGGGCGCGATGTTCCATTCGTCGCCATGCACGCCACGCAGGGGCCAGCGGTTCAGCGACTCGGGTTGGGTGAAGCCCAGCAGCACATGTTCGGCGAGGTCGCTCACCTTGCGCGGCTTGCCGTGTGCCTCGAGGTACGCAGGGCTCGCGAGCACGCGCAGGCGGTGCGTGCCGAGCGGGCGCGCATGCAGCGTGGAGTCGCGCAGCGGGCCGATACGGATCGCGATGTCGGTGCGGCGCTCCAGCAGGTCGATGGGCAGGTCGTCGGTGTCGAGTTCGAGGCTGATCTGCGGATAGAGCTTTCGGAACTCCGGCACCAGCGGCACGATGGCGTGCAGCATGAAGGGCGAGGCGGCGTTCACGCGCAGCCGCCCGGCCGGTTGCTGGCGGCGCGCGGCCATCTGCTCCTCGGCATCGTCGATGGCATCGAGGATGGCGCGCGTGCGCTGCAGGAAGGCCGCGCCTTCCTCCGTGAGTTCGAGCCGTCGCGTGGTGCGGCGCAGCAGCGTGGTGTCGAGCTTCTGTTCGAGCCGGCTCAACGCGCGGCTGATGCCCGAGACCGTTTGCGCCAACTGCTCGGACGCAGCCGTGATCGAGCCCGTGTCCACCACCGTGCGGAACGCGACCAGTTCTTCGATGGTGGACTTCATGGGCGCTGGCAGGTCAGGCGGCGGCTTCCTGTTCCTCGGACTCGTCGATACGCGGCATCAGCGCCGCGAGCGCTTCGCCATCGGTGCGATAGCTGAACAGCATCGGTCCCGGCGCCAGCAGGCCGGCGCGCTCCAGCACCTGCATCGCGGGCAGCTTGAGGCCGCTCAGGTGCAGGCGGATGCCCTTGGATTCCATCATCCGGCGGATCGAGCCGAACACTTCGGCGCCGGTGATGTCGATGCGATTGATGGGCTGCGCGAACAGGCACACGTCGGTGAGGTCGGGCCGCTCGGCCAGCGCCACCGTGAGCGGGCGTTCGAGCGTGGAGGCCGAGGCGAAGTCGAGCTCGGCGTCCATGCGCAGCGCATAGAGCTGCGGCGCCAGCGGCGGCAGCTTCCAGAGGTTGCGGTCGCGCAGGCTGCCGTCGGGGTGCAGGCCCACCTCGATGATGCGCGGATGCAGGTGGCGGTACATGTAGTGCGCCATGCTCGCCAGCAGCCCGCCGAGCACGCCCCAGTAGATGCTGGGGGCGGTCGCGATGGTCAGCACGAAGGTGCCGAAGGCAATGCCGGCCTCGATGCGCGAGATGCGCCACAGCGCCGTGAAGCTCGCGGGCTTCACCAGCCCGAGGATGGCCGTGACCACCACCGCCGCCAGCACCGCCTGCGGCACGTGGTACAGCAGCGGCATCAGCCACAGCAGCGCACCGGCCACCACCGCCACGCTGAACAGCGTGGCCCAGCCGGTCTGCGCGCCTGCATAGAGCGTGATGGCCGAGCGCGAGAACGACGAGCTGGTGGGAAACGCGCCCGTGAAGCCCGAGGCCAGCTTGGCGAGGCCCTGGCCGATCAGATCCTGGTTTTCGTTCCACAGCGTGCCGGCGCGCGCGTTGTCGACCTTGGCGCTCGACGCGGTTTCGAGGAAACTCACAAGCGTGATCATCAACGCCGGCAGCACCAGCGCGCTGAAGGTGCTCATGGGCAGCAGGCCCGGCCAGTAGAGCGAGGGCAGGCCCGAAGGCAGGCTGCCCACCACCGCACCGCCGCGCAGCGCGTAGTCGACGAGCCAGCTGATGGCGGCCGCGCCGGCCACCAGCGCCATCGTGGTCGGAAAGCGCGGCAGCAGGCGCTTGCCCAGCCACAGCACCGCGATGCTGCCGAGCCCGAAGGCAATGGCCACGAGGTCGGGTAGCGGGCCGCCGCGCAGCACCTGCGCAATGGTCCGCCCCGTGAAGCCCAGCAGCGCGGGCAGCTGCGAGATGGCGATCAGCACCGCCGCGCCTTGAGTGAAGCCGATAAGCACCGGCGAATTGACCAGCCGCAGCAGCCAGCCGAAGCGCCCCGCGCCCAGCACGATCTGGATGGCGCCCGACATCAGCGTGAGCCACACCGCCATCGCCACCCATTCGGCGCTGCCTGCAACCGCCAGGGGCGCGAGCGAGGCGCCGACCAGCAGGCTGGTGAGCGCGGTGGGCCCGACCGACAGCCGCTGCGACGAACTGAACATCACCGCGATCAGCGCGGGGAACAGCGCCGCGTACACCCCCGTCACCAGCGGCATGCCCGCCAGCGCCGCATACGCCACGCCTTGCGGGATCACCATCAGCGCCACGGTGATGCCGGCCATCGCCTCGCTGCGCAGCAATGCGGCGGAAGGGCGGGGCCAGGCCAGGCACGGGACCCAGCGGGAGAGGCGCTGGCGCAGGGAAGGAGAAGTTGTAGCCGGATTCATGAATAACGGATGGCACGCGCAATGGCGCTGGAATGCTGCGCGGGCACAGGGAGCTTACGCGGCCAGTCGGGGAATGCCGCGGAGCCGGCTTTGCCGGGCCGCTGGCATTGCCCCCGGCGAGGGGGTGTGCGAAGCGACACGCAGTGCGCGAAGCATGGGGGTGTGTCTAGATGAGCGAGGTGGCGTTCTTGAGAACGTAGTCGCAGGCCTTGGTCTTGACCTTCGACGACAGGAGCTTGAAGTTCAGCGACTTGCCGTCTCCACCTTTCAGCAGGCCCTTGGCGCCGCTGGCAAAGCCGGTTTCCTGCTGCTTCTGACCGGTGATCTTGGCGAGCAGCTTGTCTTTCACCGAGGCCGCGTCGCCGCCCAGGTAGTTGTTCTTGACGCAGTACTGCAGCACGCCGGCCGCGTTGCCGACGGTGCTGGAGCCGATGGCGGGCATCTTGAAGCCGAGGTTGCCGAGCGAAGAACTACCGCTGTTGCCGCCTTGTGGATTGGCACTGACGGCCTCGCCAGCCTTTTCCTTCAACTGGTCGAGCAGGTCGTTGGCCTGGGCCGAGGCGCCTGCAGCGAGCAGCGCGAGGGCGATGAGGGTGGAGCGGGCGTGCATGATGTCCTCCTGTCGGTAGCGTGGTGGAAAGCGGCCACCAGCATAACGGAGACGCCGGGGCGAAGCCCCGGCTGCACGCGCGCTCTTACTTCGAGCGCGGCGGGCGCTTTTCGAGCAAGGGAGCGCTCGTGCCCTGCACGCCCACCAGGCCCAGCACGGTCACCAGCGAGTTCTGTGCACCCTTCCAGCCGTCGGTCACGTCGATCCACTCTGACAGCGCGTGGAAGCCGCCGGTCTTGCCGCCGCCGCCGATGATGATGGCCGGGATGCCCAGCGACATCGGCACGTTGGCGTCGGTGCTCGCGCCTGTCAGCAGCGTCTTGTGGCCGAAGGCGGCGTTCGAGCGGGTGGCGGCCTCGACGATCACGGTGTCCGACTGCGTGCGGCCGCCCGGACGGTCGCCGATGAGCTTGGTGCTCACGCTCAGCGTGTTGACGTTCCAGCGCTTGTTTTCCTCGACCACGGCTTCGTCGATGGCGGCGAGGATCTTCTTTTCGGTCTCCAGCAGCGGTGCCATTTCGTCGGAGCGGATGTCCACCGCCATGCGCGCGTCCGGCGCAATGGTGTTGACCGAAGTGCCGCCACCCACGGTGCCGACGGTGAAGGTCGTCTTCGGGAAGCTCGGCGTGCGGATCTCGGCGATCTTCGCGATCGCGCGGCCCATGCCGTGGATGGCGCTGGGCACCTGGCCGAAGGCGCCGTAGCTGTGGCCACCGGGACCCCTGAAAGTCACTTCGTAGCGGTGGCTGCCGGTGCCCAGCATCAGCACCGAGCCATCGGGCGCGGGCTCGAGGCCGACCATGCCGTCGATGTCGAGGTTGTCCCGGAAGATGGCCTTGATGCCGCGCAGGTTGCCGAGCTCTTCCTCGCCCACGTTGCCCACGATGAGCAGGTCGCCCACAGTCTGGATCTTGTTGTCGTTCAGCACCTTGAGCCACGAGAGCAGCACCGACAGGCCCCGCGTGTCGTCGGAGATGCCGGGCGCGTAGAGCTTGCCGTCGCGCTCCTTGACCTTCACGTCGGTGCCGGCGGGGAACACCGTGTCGAGGTGGGCAGAGATCAGCAGCTTCGGCCCGTTGCCCGTGCCCTTGCGCAGGCCGACCACGTTGCCTTCGGCGTCGATCTTCGCGTCCGCCAGGCCGAGGGCCTTCATGCGCGCGAGGAATGCCTCGGCGCGCTTCTGTTCCTTGAACGGCGGCGCCTCGATCTCGGTGAGCATCTTCAGGTCTTCGACCGAGCGCTCGTGGTCGGCCTTGACTGCGTCGAGCAGTTTCTGGATGGCGGGCGATGCCATCAACTGCGTGTAGGCCTTGTCGACTTCGGGCCGCACCTGCGTCGGCGTGGCGGCGACGGCGCCGGTCTGGGCGTGCGCGAGGCCGGCGGCCGCGGAGGCCAGGGCGAGGACGAGCGGGGCGAGGCGAAGTGACATGGGGCGGGGCATGGTCGGGGATGTCCTTGGGGGTGAAGCCGGGTTGGGGACGCGGGCGCGGCGTCGCCGACGATTCTTATGGCTGTGTTAGGCATGCGCTCTGGTTTAATCTTTGGCGTTGTCAGTTTTTCTAACGAGGCCCCGCCATGCGCCGCCACATTCCCAGCACCCGCGCGTTGCTGATCTTCGACGCGGTGGCGCGCCACCATGGCGTGGGCAAGGCTGCGGAGGAGCTGTGTCTCACGCACAGCGCGGTGAGCCAGCAGCTGCGCCTGCTGGAGACACAGATCGGTGTGCGGCTGGTGCAGCGCACGGCGCGCGGCACCGAGCTCACCGAGGCCGGGCGGCGCTATCACGGGCAGGTTTCGGGCGATCTGCTGCGGCTGCAGAACCACACGCTCGAAGCCATGGCGCAACGCACCGACGGCCTGCGCTTGCTGGTAGGCGCGGTGCCGGTGCTGGCCGAGGGCTGGCTGACGCCGCGGCTGCCGGAATTCATCGCCCGGCACCCGGGCTGCAGCCTGCACCTGCAGGTGTTCCCGACGCATCTCTACATGGAGGACATGCCCTTCGACGTGGGCGTGCAGTACGACGACGCGGTGTGGCCTGGCGCGAATGCGTTGCCGTTGATGGGCGAGTCTTGCGTTGCAGTGTGCTCACCCAAAGCGAAGGGGCGCCCGGCGATGGCGCGCGGTGACTTCCGCTCGGTGCCGCTGCTGCAGCTGCGCACGCGCATGGGCGCGTGGGAGGAATGGTTCGGGCAGACGGCGCATGCGCGGCCGCCCGAGAACCTGGTGGCGGGGCATCGCTTCGATCTGTTCTCTTCGCTCGTTGCCGCAGTGCGTGCCGACCTCGGCGTGGGGCTGGTGCCCGAGTATTTCGTCGAGCGTGAATTGCGCTCGGGCGAACTGTTGCTGGCCTGCCCGCACAGGGCGCCGTCGAGCCGGGGCTACAGCGTGTTCGTGGCGCCGAGCCGCACGGACGATCCGCTGGTCGGCGCTTTCGTGGAATGGCTCTGCGCGGCGGCTGCCTAGGCGCGGCGAAAGAGCAGCACGGAGTTCGTGCCGCCGAAGGCGAACGAATTGCTGATGGCGGCCTCGAGCGAGGGTGCCGCTGATTCGTCCTGCATCACGAGGTTCAGGCTGCAGTCCGGATCGATCTCGCGGCAGTTTGCATTGGGCGGCAACTGACGCTGATGCAGCGCCAGCACGGTGACGAGCGCTTCGATAGCGCCCGCCGCGCCGAGCATGTGGCCGTGCAGCGCCTTGGTCGAGCTCACGCGCAGCGTGTCGAGATGGTCGCCCCACACATCGGCCAGCGCATTGCGCTCGACCACGTCGCCGATGCGCGTGGCCGTGCCGTGTGCATTGCAGTAGCCCACGTCGCGCGGCTGCAGGCCGGCCTGGCGCAGGGCGGCGCGCAGTGCGCGGGCCTGGCCCGGGGCGTCGGGCTTGGTGAGATGGGTGGCGTCGCTGCTCAGGCCCCAGCCGGCCAGCGTGGCGTAGCGGCGGGCGCCGCGGGCGCGTGCGCGCTCGGCGGATTCGAGAATCAGGAAGGCCGCGCCCTCGCCGAGCGCAAAGCCGCTGCGGTCGGTGGCGAAGGGCCGCACCGCGCCGGCCGCTTCGCCGGGCTGGAAGGTGGCCAGCGTCTGCATGGCCTGCCAGGCCACGACCACGCCCGGCACGATCAGCGCTTCGCTGCCGCCGGCAATCGCGATGTCGACTTCGCCACGCTGCACGGCCTTGGCCGCTTCGGCGATCGCGGCCGAAGAAGAGGCACAGGCGACGGAGTAGGTGAGCACCGGGCCCTGCACGCCCTGGCGCATTGCCACGTGGGCGGCCGGCGCGTTGGGCATGAAGGCCGGAATGGTCAGGGGCGAGACGCGGCCATTGCCGCGGTAGGCCGCTTCGAGCGCCGCGGCGCCGCCCATGCCGCAGCCGGCAAAGACGCCCATGCGCTCGGGGTCGGTGTCGGCGGTGCCGAGGCCCGCGTCGCGCATCGCTACGTCGGCGGCGGCCACGGCCAGCTGGCTCACGCGGTCGACGCCGGCGAGCTGCAGCTTGGTGAACCAGCGGGTTTCATCGAAGGCGACGGTAGCCGCGGCGGCCGGCTTGGGCAGATCCGCAAAGACGGGCTGGATGGCCGAGCGGCCTTGCAGCAGGGCCTGGAACAGCGCGTCGGGCTCGCCGCCATGCGGCGCCACGACTCCCAGTCCGGTGACGGCGACCTCGTGGCTCACGCGGTGTTGGCGGTTTTGGCGGCCCGGACCTTGTCGACCAGCAGCGCGAGTTCGGCCAGGGTGTCGATGCTCGCGTCCTCGTCGGGCATGGTGATGCCGAAGTGGTCTTCGATGGCGAACAGAAATTCCGCGAGGGCGAGTGAATCGAGTCCGCCGGTTTCCCGCATCGAGGCGTGGGGGTCGAGCTTCGACGGTTCGATGTCGTACTTCTCGTGGATCAGGTCCTGCAATTCCTTCAGCGAACTCATCGTGCAATGCCTGTCGTCATGTGCCGCTGATCGATTGTCACCCTGTGCGGGTGCCATTGAATCGATCCCTTCCTCGTCGGCCAGTGGTGAGTGTGGTCAGTGAGCGTCGATGATATCCGCTCCCACGCGAGGGGCATCCCCTCGCAAACGCGGTTTTGGTCGCCAACGCAGAGAGGGCAGCGCGAAGGCCATGCCCAGCAGCGCGCCGGCCGCCACGTCCAGCGCCACGTGCTGCTTGACCGCCAGCGTCGAGTAGGCGATGGCGGCGAACCAGGTCCAGTTCAGCACGCGCCACAGGGCCGGCGTGCGCGCTTCGCGCAACACATGCTCGATGCGGATGGCGGTGAAGATGGCCACGGCCACATGCATCGAGGGGCAGGCGTTGCCCGCCGCGTCCACGCCCTGCAGCATCGCGAAGCCGGGGTAGCCCGCAGCATCGATGGCCATGGGGGGGATCTGGGTCGGCCAGAAGTAGAAGAGGCCCAGGCCCGTGATGCAGAGTGCGCCGATCCACAGTCCGTAGACCACCAGTTCCCGGAACGTGAGCTGCAGGCCCGGCGCGACGCCCACATAGACCCAGAGCGAAAGGTACGCGCCCAGCGTGTAGGGCTGGAACGGAACCAGGTGATCCAGCGGCGTCAGCGGCATCACCGCGATCGGAAAGGCCGGGTTGCGCAGCAGGTGGAAGTAGCCGATGAAGAACAGCCACGTGAAGACCGTGGTGCCGACCGCCTTCAGCAGGAAATGGCGGCGGATGCGCAGCCAGATCTCGGCGGTCCAGGTGGGTGGCCGGGCGTCGGGCGCCATGTGCAGGGGGATCGGTGAGTGCATGGTGTTGTCGGCCGCCGATCTTGCCAGAGCGCCATGACGATCCCCCGCAATGCCCCCGCCGTGTCAGGTGGGGGCGGGGCGCTTGCGGTGCTGGAACGAAGTCGGGGAGCGGCCCGTGGCCGCCTTGAACATCGCGCAGAAGGCACTGTCGGTGGCATAGCCGCTGGCGGCAGCCACCTGGCTCACGGCCATGCCGCGTGCCAGCAGCGGCAGCGCATGCTCCATCACGGCCTGCTGGCGCCTTTGCTGCCAGCTCATGCCGAGCTGGTCGCGGAACAGGCGCGCCACCGTGCGCTCACTGGCGCCGATGGTGGCGGCGCGCTCGGCCAGCGTGGCACGGTCGGCCGGGTTGCGCAGCAGCGCCTCGCAAAGCTGGCGCAGGCGCTTGTCGGTGGGCAGCGGCACGTCGATGCGGATCTGCGTGGCGCGCTCCACTTCATCGATCAGCAGCGGCGCGATCATGCGTTCGCGCTGCGGCGCATGCGGGTCGGCGGGCGGCAGGCCGTCGGGCGTGGTGTCGAGCGCGAGCATCAGCGCGCGCAGCAGCGGGCTGATTTCGAGCACCTCGCACTTTTCCCAGGTGGGGGCGATCCAGGCGTGCAAGTAGACGGTGCGCAGCTCGGCGTCCTCGATCAGCGTGATGCTGTGCGGCATGTTGGCCGGCACCCAGAGCGCGCGCGAGGGCGGCACGATGTAGCTGCCGTCCTGCGTGCTCAAGCGAATCACGCCGCGGGTGGAGAAAGTGAGCTGCGGCCACGGGTGCTCATGCAGCTCGACCAGCGTGTCGGCGCTCAGGAAGTGCTCCTTGGCGCGCAGCGGGCGCACCGCGTCGGGTGCGTAGAGGTGCGGCGTGAGAGAGGCGACGCTGGTGATCGGGGCAGGGGCTGCGCCGCGCGGCCTGACGGGCACGGCGCTCCTGGAGGTGGGTGAGGCGGCGCTTGGCATAGTTTCGACAAATGTTGTCGCTGTATCGCCATTCTGCCGCGTCTCTGGCGCATAGCATCGATGCCCGGCCCGTTTTTTTGTAGCAATCCATGTCTTCCACTTCGTCCACGACTGCCATTTCTTCCCCTCCCACCACCTTACGCACCGACGCCAAACTGATCGGGCTGGTCGGCCTGGCCCATGCGGTCAGCCATTTCAGCCAGCTCATCCTGGCGCCGCTGTTCCCGTGGCTCAAGGACGCGTTCAATGTGAGCTATGTCGAGCTGGGCGCGGTGCTCACGGTGTTCTTCGTGGTTTCGTGCATGGTGCAGGCGGCCTCGGGCTTCATCGTCGACAAGCTGGGCCCGCGGCCGGTGCTGTTTGTCGGACTGGGCGCGCTGGGCCTGGCGGCGTTCGGCTACGCCGCGGCACAGAGCTACTGGATGCTGCTGGTGTGCGCGGTGGTCGGCGGCATCGGCAACGGCGTGTTCCATCCGGTGGACTACACGCTGTTCAACCGCAAGGTCGCGCCGACGCGGCTGGGCCATGCCTACAGCGTGCATGGCATCACCGGCAGCCTGGGCTGGGCGCTGGCGCCGGCCTTCGTGGTGCCGATCGCCATCGCGTACTCGTGGCGCGTGGCGCTGGCCTCGGCGGGTGTCGTGGCGCTCGTGGTGCTGCTGGTGCTGTGGGTGTACCGCAGCGTGCTGTCGCTCGACGCGGCGGCCGTGCACAAGGCCACGGGGCAGGGCGAGCCCGCGCCGGTCGGCGGCGAGTTCGACTTCCTGCGCATTCCGGCCGTGTGGATGTGCTTCGGTTTCTTCTTCTTCTATGCCGCCGTGATCAGCGTGGTGCAGACCTTCGCGCCGGTGGCCGCCGGGCACCTGCATGCGGTGCCGGTGGCGCTGGTGGCGGTGTGCCTCACGGTCTACATGGTCGCGAGCGCGGCCGGCATGGTGGTGGGCGGCTTCCTGGCGTCGGACCCGTCGCGCTGCGAGCGCATCGTGGGCGCGGGCTTCGGCATTGCGGCCGCACTGGCGTTGGTGCTGGCGTTTGCGAGCTTTCCGCCGATCGTGGTGCCGGTGCTGTTCGGCGCCATGGGTTTCGTCTCGGGTGTCGCCGGGCCGTCGCGCGACCTGCTGGTGAAGAGGTCGACGCCGCCCAATGCGACGGGGCGCGTCTACGGCGTGGTGTACGCGGGGCTCGACATCGGGCAGGCGATGGCGCCGCTGGTGTTCGGGCGGCTGATGGACCATGGGCAGTACACGAGCGTGATCGTGGGGCTGGCGCTGGTGCAGGGCGTGCTGATCGCCAGCGCGTTCAATGTGCGCCGCGTGCGGCGTACCGCGCTGGTGCCGGTCTCGGCCTGAGCCACCTTCTCTTGATTGAAGTGCGGTCGATATCATCGGCCGCATGCAAGCCTTGTACGTCTACGTGATCGCTGGAGCCGTGCTGGCGGGCTTCGTGCAGGGCCTGTCGGGCTTTGCGTTCGGGCTGGTGGCGATGTCGGTCTGGGCGTGGACACTGGAGCCGCAGCTCGCGGCGGTGCTTGCGCTTTTCGGGGCGCTCACGGGGCAGGTGATCGCGGCCGTGACCGTGCGGCGCTCTTTCGACAGGAACACTCTCTGGCCCTTCGTGTTGGGCGGGCTGGTGGGGGTGCCGTTCGGTGTCTGGCTGCTGCCGCACCTCGACCTTGTCGTTTTCAAGCTGTGCCTTGGCGTGCTGCTGGTGCTGTGGTGTCCGGCGATGCTGATGTCGCAGCATCTGCCGAAGGTTTCGTTTGGCGGGCGTGTGGCTGATGGAGTGGCCGGTGCCATCGGTGGTGCGATGGCGGGCATCGGTGGGTTCTCGGGGGCCATACCCACGCTCTGGTGCACGCTGCGCGGCTTTCAGCGCGACACGCAGCGCGCAGTGATCCAGAACTTCAATCTGTCGATGCTGATGGTGGCGTTTGCCGTGCATGTGTTCAGCGGGAGCATCGAGCGCTCCGTGGTGCCGCTGCTGGGGCTGGTCGCGTTGGCCGTCGCGGTGCCGGTGCTGCTCGGTGCGCGGCTGTATATCGGGATCAGCGAGGTGGCGTTCCGCAAGCTGGTGCTCGGGTTGCTGACAGCTTCGGGAGTGGCCATGCTGGCTTCGTCCGTGCCTGCCCTGTTGCAGCGGGGATGAGCCTGTGCCCGGGGAAAGAGCTCACCGGGGTAGCGCCAGGGCAAACGGCAGGCTCACGACACCCAGCAAGGTGGACAGCGTCACCAGCCCCGCCACATAGGGCCCGTTGTAGCCCATGCGCGCAGCCAGCACATAAGCACTCGAAGCCGTAGGTACTGCCGAAAAAGCCATCAGCACCGAAGCCTGGGTCGCATCCAGCCGCAATGCCAGCGCCAGCCCCCATGCGACCAGCGGCAGCAGCAGATGCCGTATCGCCAACACCGAAGTGGCCAGCACCTTGCCTGCCCCCAGCGTGGAGAACTTCATCCCCGCCCCTGCGGCCAGCAGTCCCAATGCCAGCGATGCAGCCCCGATGCGCGTCAGCGTCGGCGTCGCCCATGTCGGCACGGCAAGGCCCAGCACATTCGCGAGCAGGCCGGCCACCGTTGCGACGATCAGCGGGTTGCGCACGAGCTGCCGCACGAAGCCGGTTTGCGCATGCCGTGTCATCGGCCACACGGCGGCGATGTTGAAGATGGGCACGCACACGCCGATGAGCACCGCGATCAGCAGCAGGCCTTCAGACCCCGCCAGCCGCTCCGCCAGCGCAAGGCAGATGAACGAGTTGAAGCGGAAGGCGATCTGCGCGCTGGCCGCGTGGTCGCGCCGGTCGATGTGGGTGCGCAGGCCCGGAACGAAGGGCAGGGCGTAGGCCATCGCGATGCCGCAGACACCGACGCCGACGCCCGCCGTGAGCAGGCTCGACGTGGCACCAAAATCCAGCGGGCTGCGCACGATCGAGTGGAACAGCAGCACGGGAAAAAGAAAGTAGTAAACCAGGCTCTCGACCTGGTCCCACACGCGGCGGTCGAGGGCGGTGTAGCGGCACAGGAGCCAACCGATGGCGATGAGGGAGAAGTCGGGGAAAAGCAGCTGAGCGTAATTCACCGCTTCGAGGATAAACCCGCTTGACCATGGGTAATCCACAGCACGAGGACTGCCCCTGAGCCGCTAGCATCCGGGCTTTCGTTTTTCGACATCAGTCAGATCAAGGAGTTATCGATGCAACGTCGTCAATGGAGCACGCTGGTGGGAGCTGCGGCACTGGTCGCGGTGGCGGGCCAGAGCTTTGCGCAGGGCTATCCGAACAAGCCCGTCGAGCTGAGCGTTCCGTTCGCACCGGGCGGCACGACGGACATCGTGGCGCGCGTGATCTCCGACCCGCTGGGCAAGGTGCTCGGCCAGCCGGTTGTGGTGATCAACCGCGCCGGTGGCGGCGGCATCGTCGGCGCGGCCGAAACGGCGCGCGCAACGCCCGACGGCTACAAGCTCGGCGTTGCCACGGTGTCGAGCACGGCGGCCAACCCGGCCATCAACCCCAAGGTGCCGTACGACCCGATCAACGACTTCACGCCGATCATCAACATCGCGGCCACGCCGAACATCATCGCGGTCAACCCGAGCTTCCCCGCGAAGAACTACGCCGAGTTCGTGGCCGAGATCAAGAAGAATCCCGGCAAGTATTCGTACGCCTCGTCGGGCACGGGCGGCATCGGCCACCTGCTGATGGAGCTGTACAAGAGCCTGACCAACACCTTCATCACGCACATCCCGTACCGCGGCGCGGGTCCGGCGCTGAACGACGTGGTGGCCGGCCAGGTGCCGATCATGTTCGACAACATCCCCTCGGCCATGCCCTTTATCACCAGCGGCCGGCTGATCCCGATCGTGGTGTCGGCGCCGCAGCGCCTGGCCGCGCTGCCGAACGTGCCGACCTTCAAGGAAGTGGGCCTGGAGCCGGTGAACCGCATGGCCTACTACGGCATCCTCGGTCCGAAGGGCCTGCCGAAGGAAGTGGTCGACAAGATCAGCGCCGGCGTGAAGAAGGCAGTGGAAGAGCCGGCGGTGCGCAAGCGCATCGAGGACACGGGCTCGCTGATCGTCGCCAACACGCCGGAGCAGTTCGCCGCGCAGATCAAGGCCGAGTACGAGGTCTACAAGCAGGTCGTCAAAAAGCAGAACCTGAAGCTCGACTGAAGATTTTTTTCCCGCACCCCGAAGCCGCTCGCATGCCGGGCGGCTTTTTCTTTTGTTATCTTGCACGGCATGACCGAGGCCTCTCCGCAGATAAAGACGCAGACATCCGACATCGACGACTTCATCGACGCGCTCTGGCTGGAAGATGGCCTGTCGAAGAACACGCTGGCCGCCTACCGCCGCGACCTCGCGCTGTTCGCGCAGTGGCTCGATGCGCAGCGCAACGGTGCCGGGCTCGATGCCGCGAAGGAGACCGACCTGCAGGCCTACATGGGCGCACGCCTGTCGACCAAGGGCAAGGCCACCTCGGCCAACCGCCGGCTCACGGTGTTCAAGCGCTACTACCGTTGGGCGCTGCGCGAGCGCCGTGTCGTGGCGGACCCGAGCATCCGGCTCGCGCCAGCGCGGCAGATGCCGCGCGCGATCAAGACGCTGTCGGAGAAACAGGTCGACGACCTGCTGGCCGCGCCCGACGTCGAATCGCCGCTCGGCCTGCGCGACCGCGCGATGCTCGAGCTGATGTACGCGAGCGGCCTGCGCGTGAGCGAGCTGGTGGCGCTCAAGGCCATCGACATGAGCCTCAACGACGGCGTGCTGCGTGTGCTGGGCAAGGGCAACAAGGAACGGCTCGTGCCCTTCGGCGGCGAGGCGCGGCGCTGGATCGAGCGCTACCTTGACGAGTCGCGCCCCGCCATCCTCGACGGGCAACAGACGCCCGACCTGTTCGTGACCGCGCGCGGCGCCGGCATGACGCGCGTGATGTTCTGGATCATCGTGAAGAAGCACGCCACCGCAGCGGGCATCCACGTCCCGCTGTCGCCGCACACGCTGCGCCATGCCTTCGCCACGCACCTGCTGAACCACGGGGTCGACCTGCGCGCGGTGCAGTTGCTGCTGGGGCATGCCGACATCTCGACCACCACCATCTACACCCACGTGGCGCGCGAGCGGCTGAAGCAATTGCACGCGCAGCATCATCCGCGCGGCTGAGCGCGCCACACAAGCCCGGGGCCCGGCAATGAATCAGGTCTTCCCCGCGTCGCTGCGCATCGGCTGCGCCGGCTGGAGCCTGCCGCGTGCCACGTGGCCCGACTTCCCGGCCGAAGGCTCGCACCTGGAGCGGTACGCGCAGCGTTTCGGCGCGGTGGAGATCGACACTTCCTTCTACCGGCCGCACCGGCGCGAAACCTATGAGCGCTGGGCCGCCAGCACACCCGCCGGATTCCGTTTCGCAGTCAAGCTGCCACAGGCCATCACGCACGAACAACGGCTGGTCGATGCGATGCCGGCCTTCGACGAATTCCTCTCGCAGGTCGCCGGACTCGGCGGCAAGCTCGGCTGCTTCATCGTGCAACTGCCGCCGAGCCTTGCATTCGATGCGCGCGTGGTGCGGCCATTCCTCGCCGGAGTGCGCCGCAGGCATGCGGGCGCGGTGGCGCTCGAGCCGCGCCACCGCAGTTGGTTCACGCCGGCGGCCGAGGTGCTGCTGTCGCACTTCGAGTTCGGGCGGGTGCTGGCCGATCCGGTCCTCTTCGATGCCGCGAGCGCGCCGGGAGGATGGCCCGGGCTGGTCTACCTGCGCCTGCACGGATCGCCGCGCCGCTACTGGTCGGCATACGACGAGGGGCTGCTGCGGCGCCTCTCGCAGCGCCTGCTGCTCGCGTGCGAGGACGGCACGCAGGGCTGGTGCATCTTCGACAACACGGCGGGCGGCGAGGCGGTCGGCAATGCGATGACTCTTGCGCGCCTGCTTCAACATCGCTGATTCGCCAGGGTCGACAATGCGGTGGAAGGGTCCAGGCTCATTCGCGAGCGCAAGCCGCCGCTGGACCGATGCAACCCACGCAGACGATCGACAGGAACCCTCATGAATTTCCTCGCTTCCTCGAAGCCTTCGCACCGCACGGCGACCCGGCTCCTCGCAGCCGCGGCACTGTGCGCTGCCTCGGGTGCGCACGCACAGGCCATTCCCAAGACGGTGCGCCTCATCGTGGCGTACCCCGCGGGCGGCGTCAGCGACGTCGTTGCGCGTGCGCTCGGCGACAGGCTCGCCGCGCAACTGGGCGTCACGGTGATCGTCGACAACCGGGCTGGCGCGAGCGGCGCCATCGGCATGGACGCCGTCGCCAAGGCCGCGCCCGATGGCGCGACGCTGGGCTTCTCGGCGATCAGCCCGCTGGTGCTGAGCCCGCACCTCGGCAAGCTTCCCTTCGATCCGCTGAAGGACATCGCGCCGGTGGCGAGCGTGATGTATTCGCCGGTGCTGCTGATCGCCACGCCGGCCACCAAGGCGAAGGATTTCCGCGCGCTCATCGCCGATGCGAAGGCGCAGCCGGGCGCGCTGCGCTGGGCCACGTCGGGGCCGGCTTCGCTCGGCCATATCGTGTTGGAGCAGCTGCGCTCGGCGGCGGGCGTCGACATCACGCACGTGCCGTACAAGGGCGGCGGCCAGCAGCTGAACGACGCCATCGGCGGGCAGTTCGAGATTCTCTCGACCAACGCGAGTCCGACGCTCACATCCCACATCCAGTCGGGCAAGCTGCGTCCGCTGGCCGTCGGTGCGCCGGCGCGGCTCGAGAGCCTGCCCCAGGTGCCCACGTTGGGCGAGCTGGGCTACAGCGCGGCGAACATCAATTCGCTGTTCGGCGTCTTCGCACCCGCGGCCACGCCGCCCGCGCTGATTGCCAGGTACAACGCCGAGATTAACAAGGCCCTGGCCAGCCCCGAGCTGCGCGCCAGGCTCACGGCCACCGACAACGTGCCGACCGGCGGCACTTCGGCTGCGTTTGCGAAAGAGATCGCCAGCGAGTTCGAAAGCAACGGACGCATCATCAAGGCCGCGGCCATCAAGGCAGATTGACCCTGCGGATTGCGGTTTGAATTTCCCTACCTTATAGTCGGTAGATGTCCTCCGCCACAGCCCTTGCCACCGGCAGCACCCGCGAGCAGATCCTTGCGGTGGCGCGTGGGTTCATCGAAACGCGCTCCTACCTGGGCTTCAGCTTCCAGGACGTGGCTGACGCGGTCGGCGTTCGCAAGGCCAGCCTGTACCACCACTTTCCGACCAAGGAGGCGCTGGGCATCGCGGTGATCCGTGGGGCCACGCAGAGCTTCAAGGACTGGGACGCGGCCCGGGCGCGCGAGCCCAAGGACGCGCTCGAATCGTATTTCCGCATGTACCGCAACACGCTGAAGGCTGGCTCGGGCATGTGTCCAGCGGGAGCATTGGCGCCTGGATGGGGCGTGATCAACGACGAACTGCGCCAGGCCGTGCAGGAGTTGCGCAATACACAGGTGACGTGGCTCACCGGTGTGCTGGGCGCACTGATGCCGGCGCGAAAGAAGGGCACTTCGGTCGCTTCGCTGGCCGCCTATGTGTTTTCCGTCTGTCAGGGCGCGCTTCTGTCGGCGCGCATGACGGGCCGCGTGGACGACTTCGACGAAGCCGTCGCGCAACTCAGGAGTTCATTGCCGGGCTGACCGCCCGGCCCAACGCGGGCACGCCTCGGCGTGCTTATTTTTTGACTTCGATGCCTACCGATTGGATGGTAGTTTCAATTTGCTGGAGAACCTTCATGAAAGCCGTCATTTCCGCCTACGCCCGTTCCCCTTTCCATTTCTCGAAGAAGGGCTCTCTCGCTGAGGTGCGGCCCGACACGCTGGCTGCTGGCGTGGTGCGCGGCCTGCTGCAGCGCACGGACCTCGACCCTGCACTGCTCGAAGACGTGATCCTCGGCTGCGCGTACCCTGAAGCCTCGCAGGGCAACAACCTTGCGCGGGTCGTCGGGCTGCTGGCCGGCCTGCCGCACGAAGTGGGCGGCATGACGGTGAACCGCTTCTGCGGCTCGTCGATGCAGGCCGTGCACATTGCCGCCGCGCAGATCGAGGCAGGCATGGGCGAGGCCTTTTTGTGCGTCGGCGTGGAGTCGATGACGATGGTGCCGCAGGGCGGCTTCAACTTCTCGCCCAACCCCGAGCTGAAGGAGGGCACCGATGCCTACATCTCGATGGGCGAGACGGCCGAGAACGTGGCGCAGCGCTGGAGCGTGAGCCGTGCCGACCAGGAAGCCTTCGCGGTGGAATCGCACCGCAAGGCGGCCGAAGCGCGCTCGCAAGGCCGGCTGGCGGGCGAGATCGTGCCGGTGCGCCTCGCCTCCGGCGACATCGTCGATGCCGATGGCTGCATCCGGCCGACCACCTCGGCCGAGGCGCTGGCGAACCTCAAGCCCGCGTTCCGTCCCGACGGCGTGGTGACGGCCGGCACCTCGTCGCCGCTGACCGATGGCGCGGCGGCGGTGCTCGTCACCAGTGACGCCTTCGCCGCGAAGCACGGCCTGCAGGCGCTGGCGCGCATCAGGTCGTTCGCGGCCGTGGGCGTCGATCCGGCCATCATGGGCATCGGCCCGATCCCCGCGACCCGCAAGGCACTGGCGCGCGCCGGCCTGAGCGCAGCCGACCTCGACGTGATCGAGATCAACGAGGCGTTCTCGTCGCAGGCGCTGGCCTGCATCCGCGACCTGGGCCTCGACCCCGCGAAGATCAACCTCGACGGCGGCGGCCTGTCCATCGGCCATCCGCTCGGCGCGACCGGCGCACGCATCACGGGCAAGGCGGCGTCGCTGCTGGCGCGCGAGAAGGGCCGCTATGCGCTGGCCACGCAATGCATCGGCGGCGGGCAGGGCATCGCGACCATCCTCGAGCGCGTCTGATCGTCCGAGAATGAGAGGTCCGTCACGACGAGGAGACCCCCATGGCCAAGCTGTACCTTGAAGACCTGAAGGTCGGTGACCGTTTCCAGAGCGGCGAACACCTGCTCGACGTGGCACAGATCAAGGCCTTCGCGCAGCAGTTCGACCCGCAGCCCTTCCACACCGACGAAGAGGCCGCAAAGAGCACCTTCTTCGGCGGCCTTGCGGCAAGCGGCTGGCACACGGCCGCGCTCACGATGAAGCTGCTGGTCGAGAGTGGCATTCCCTTGGCGGACGGCATCATCGGTTCGGGCGGGGAACTGCAATGGCCCAAGCCGACGCGGCCCGGCGACGTGCTGCATGTGGTGAGCGAGGTGATCGACATCACGCCTTCGCGCTCCAAGCCCGGCCGGGCGATGGTGACGATGCGCTGCCAGACGCGCAACCAGCGCGGCGAGGTGCTCCAGTACTTCACGCCGAAGCTGGTGGTGCACGCGCGGCCGGCGTAGGCCGCGGGCCTTCAGCGCTTGTCCGGGTGCGCCGTTGCCGAGAGCTGGCGCAATTCCTCGGCGCTGAACCCCGCCCGCCTGCGCGCTTCGAGGTTGAAAGGCGGCTTGTGCCGCGGCGCGTCGTAGCGCGCCACCAGCGCGGGGTAGGTCGCTTCGGCATCGAGGCCCTCGCCGTCGCACAGCCAGCGGTACCAGTGGTTGCCGATGGCCACGTGGCCCACTTCGTCGCGCAGGATGATGTCGAGGATCTCGACCGCGCGCAGTGCGTCGGGCGTGTTCACGCGCTTGAGCTTGGCCTGGATCAGCGGCGTGGCATCGAGCCCGCGCGCTTCGAGCGTGCGCGGCACGAGCGCCATGCGCGCGAGCACGTCGTCCTTCGTTTTCTCGCACATGTTCCAGAGCCCGTCGTGGCCGGGGAAGTCGCCGTAGCGATACCCCATGTCCTGCAGGTGCGCATGCAGCAGCGTGAAGTGCAATGCTTCTTCATCGGCCACGCGCAGCCAGTCGCGGTAGTAGGCCTCGGGCATCCCGTCGTAGCGCCATACCGCGTCGAGCGCGAGGTTGATCGCGTTGAACTCGATGTGGCAGATCGAATGGATCAGCGCGGCCCGGCCCTCGGGCGTGAAGGGCGAGCGTTTCTGCACGGCGGTGGCGGCCACGCGCAGCGGCCGTTCGGGGCGGCCCGGCACGCCGAGATCGTCGCCCTCGGTGCGGATTGGCGCGGCTGCTATGGAATCGGTAGCGGCCAGCGCAGCGGCGGCACGTGTTGCAGCCACCTTTTGTTCAGGATCGGTCAGTCGCAGCGCAGCCAGCGCGCTCAATCGGGGGTGCATCCCTACAATTCTAGTTTTTGCCCCGGAGACTCCACGATGGCCCTCTATGAACTCGACGGCGTTGCGCCGCAACTCGGTACCGGCGCGTGGGTTGCCGACAGTGCGGAAGTCATCGGCGACGTGCGGCTGGGCGACAACGCCAGCATCTGGTTCGGCGCCGTGCTGCGCGGCGACAACGAGACCATGACCATCGGACGCAACAGCAACGTGCAGGACATGTCGACGCTGCATTCCGATCCCGGTAGCCCGCTGACCATCGGCGAGAACGTCACCATCGGCCACCAGGTCATGCTGCACGGCTGCACCATCGGCGACAACTCGCTGATCGGCATCCAGGCGGTGGTCTTGAATAACGCGAAGATCGGCCGCAACTCGATCGTTGGCGCCGGCAGCGTCGTGACCGAGGGCAAGGAGTTTCCCGACAACTCGCTGATCTTCGGTTCGCCCGCCAAGGTCATGCGCACGATCAGCGACGAAGACGCCGCCCGCTTGCGCCACGGTGCCGAGCACTATGTGAAAAACGCCGTTCGCTATGCGAAGGGCCTGAAGAAAATCGCCTGATCCACAGGCCCAGCAGAAAGAAGATCCGTTTTGAGCGAGCTGCACAAATTCCTGTTCGATGGCCTGCCGGTGCGCGGCATGATCGTGCGCCTGACAGATGCGTGGCAGGAGATCCTGGCGCGGCGCGCCTCCAACACCGCCACCGGGGCCTATCCGCCGCCCGTGGCCGAGCTGCTGGGCGAAATGACGGCCGCAGCCACGCTGATGCAGTCCAACATCAAGTTCAACGGCGCGCTGATCCTGCAGATCTTCGGCGACGGCCCCGTGAAGGTCGCAGTGGCCGAGGCCAAGCCCGACCTGAGCCTGCGCGCCACCGCCAAGGTGATCGGCGACCTCCCGGCCGATGCGCACCTGCCCGACATGGTCAACGTGAACAACAAGGGCCGCTGCGCCATCACGCTCGACCCCAAGGACAAGCTGCCGGGCGCCACGCCGTACCAGGGTGTGGTGCCGCTCTTCGGCGACGACGGCGAGAAGCTGGGCAAGCTCAGCGACGTGCTGCAGCACTACATGCTGCAGAGCGAGCAGCTCGACACCACGCTGGTGCTCGCGGCTGACGACAAGGTCGCGGCCGGCCTGCTGATCCAGCGTCTGCCGGTGAAGGGCGAGGGCAACCTCGAGGGCACTTCCGGCACCTCGGACAAGGACCACGACCAGGCCAACGAAGACCAGATCGGCCGCAACGAGGACTACAACCGCATCTCGATCCTCGCCTCGAGCCTGACACGCGACGAACTGCTCACGCTCGACGTCGAGACCATCCTGCGCCGCCTGTTCTGGGAAGAAAAGCTGCTGCGCTTCGAGCCGCAGGCCGGCCTGCAAGGCCCGCATTTCGCGTGCACCTGCGGGCGTGAGCGCGTGGCGCAGATGATTCGCGGGCTGGGCGCGGAAGAGGCCGAGAGCATCCTCGCGGAGCGCGGCGACATCGAGGTGGGCTGCGACTTCTGCGGCAAGCAGTACCGCTTCGATGCGATCGATGCGGCACAGCTGTTCACGCCGCTCGGCGACCAGATCCCGGGCAGCCCGGTCGTCCAGTAGGACTCGGGCGCGCCTTGCGCCTCCGTTTTTTTATCGCGCCGAGTCGTCGAATCCGCCGAACGCGATGTCCGGCGCGCTGGTGTTGTGCTTCGACGGCAGGCTGCGCCCGAAGCGCACCTGCGTGGCCTGAAGGCTCTTCACATCGGGCAACGGCAGCACCTGCGCCGCGGCCTGCGGCGACGACTGCCAGTGCACCTCGCTCACGTCGGCGTTGTCGGGCGCGACGTACATCGAGCGCAGTACCGCGAAGGGTTGAGCGCTCGCGGTGGGCTTCGAGAGCGTCACGTCGAGCGCCGTGCGTGCGCGGCTGATCTCGTCCACGCGCACCACGGCGCTGCCGCCGTCGGTGAAGCGCACCTGGAGGGCCAGCGGCCGCGGCACGATGCGGATCGACGCGATGTTCACCACCGGCCGCGCCGCCGCCTCGACCGGGCCGAGCAGGAACGACGAGCCGTACACCCCGTCGCCGAAGCGGGCCTCGGGCAGCGGCTTGATGCGCCAGTAGCCATCGGACGGGTAGAGAACGATCGCTTCGAGCGCCTTGCCGCTCTCCTTCTTGAACACCTGCAGCAGGTGAAAGCCGCTGTCCTTGCGCTTGCCGACCTGCACGGGCACGCGCTGCGGCCGCCAGAAAGTGGGCAGTGTCATGCCCACGATGCGCCACTGCGCGTTGTCCATCAGCACGACGGTGCGTTTGCGGAAGCGGTGCGCCGGGTCGGTCGGGTGGGCGCCGCCGTCGAAGTTGCAGCCCGAGAAGTCGGGCTTGGTGACGTCGTTGCCGACCTTGTCGAGGTAGTCGGGCTGCAGTGCCTCGATGCGCATGCGGCGGATGCCGTCACCGCGCAGCGTCAGCGACACGTTGTCTTCCTCTGCGCAGGCGGTGGTCGTGGTGCCGTTCTCGACGGTGGCGGCGACGGGGGCTGCGGTGGCTGGCAGCAGCGCGGCGAAGGCGCTGCAGATCAGGGCGACACGCGCGACGGAACGAAGAGGCATCGGGTCTCCGGTGATGGGATGGGGCGCGCTACTCGCGGCGCGCGATCAGGTCGCTGAAAAGCTTATGTTCGCATTCCGGGTCGGAACACTTCTCGCAAGGCCATGACCACGAGGCGGGCTTCGCATCGGACTGGGTGCGCGTGCGGGGCCGGCCCTCGCTGCCGGCGATGGAGTTGATGGCGTTCCAGGCATTGGCGAGCCGCTCGCCGCCCGTGCCGTGCACCACGGCGTACGAGAGCTTCGCGCCTGCGAGCGCGGCGCGCACCAGCGTGTCGGTGGGCTGGCGCGCATGAGGGCCGTCGCGCATGTCGTCGGCCACCCAGGGCAGGTCGAGCGCGGTGAGCAGCGTGATGGCGTAGCGCCGCTGCGCGGCCAGCGCGCTGTCGTAGAGCGTGGTGTCGGCGAACAGCTGCTCGCTGTAGACCGCCGTCATGAGCGCCGTGGTGTCGGCCACCACCACGCCGGAGGCGGCTGCGGCCTCGATGCGGCGGCTCTGCTCTTCGGCGATGGCCCGTTGCTCGTCGGGGCGCGGCGTGCGGGCTTCGCGTTCGCACCATTCGCGCAGGTACTCGCTCACCAGCACCGTCGGCGTGCCGCGGTCCTTCAGGCGCTGCGCGATGGCGCGGGCCAGCTCGGTCTTGCCGGTGCTCTCGGCGCCCACGAGTGCGATGACGCAGCCGGTCGGCAGCATGGGCGTCATGCGCGTACCGCCTCGGCCGGCATGCGCTGCCGCCACGCAACGTAGCCGGCCACGCTGAGCACGGCGAACACTGCATACAGGCCCACGGTGAGCCACAACCCCTTGTGGATGAACAGGACCACGCTCACGACGTTCACGGCCAGCCAGATCAGCCAGTTCTCGATGAACTTGCGCCCGAGCAGGAACTGCCCGACCAGGCTCAGGCCGGTGGCGAAGCCGTCCCACCAGGGCACGTCGGTGTCGGTGAAGCGGCGCAGGAAGAGGGCGACGGCCGGCCATGCCAGTGCGCAGGCAGCCAGGGTGAAAGCGATGCCGCGCGGCGAGAGCCGGGCGACATGCAAGGCGCTGCCGTCGGCCCGATGGCCGCGCAGCCATTGCGCCCAGCCCCACAGGGCGACGAAGGCGAAGAAGACCTGGAGCGAGGCATCGCCGTAGATGCGCGCCCTGGCGAATACCACGACGTAGAGCAGCGAACTGATGATGGCCAGCGGCCATCCCCAGTGAATCTCGCGCATGTTGCAGCCGACCATGGCGAGCGCGAGCAAGGCGGCGACGAGTTCGAGCCAGCTGACAGGAGAGCCCCAGAGCAGGAATGCCGGGGCCGAGAGAAGCTCTGGGATCAGGTTCACCCCCGGAGGGCACCGTCGCGGTCTGTTCGTGGGACACCGCGGAACCGGCTTTGCCGGGCCGCTGGTGTCGCCCCCTGGAAGGGGGTTGGCGAAGCGACACGAAGTGCGCGAAGACTGGGGGTCATCCTAGTGAGCGATTTGTACGAACACTTCGTTCGGCTTGACCATGCCGAGCTCGGCGCGCGCACGCTCCTCGACCATCTCGAGGCCGTTCTTGAGGTCGTTGACCTCGGAGGTCAGGCGCTCGTTGGTCAGCGTGGCCTTGGCGTTGGCTTCTTTCTGGTCGGCCAGCTTGGTGCGCAGCTGGGCCACGTCGCGCACGCTGCCGCGCCCGTTCCACAGCTGCCACTGCAGGATGGCCAACAGGAGCAGCAGGACGATGGGAGGAACGAGACGGGCGCGCATGCCTGGCGTGTCGCGGAGGCGTTACTTCAGGTTGTAGAACGCGCCGCGGCCCGGGTAGAAGGCGATGTCGCCCAGGTCTTCTTCGATGCGCAGCAGCTGGTTGTACTTGGCGATGCGGTCCGAACGCGACAGCGAGCCGGTCTTGATCTGGCCGGCGTTGGTGCCCACCGCGATGTCGGCGATGGTGCTGTCCTCGGTTTCGCCCGAGCGGTGCGAGATGACGGCGGTGTAGCCCGCGCGCTTGGCCATCTCGATGGCGGCGAAGGTCTCGGTCAGCGTGCCGATCTGGTTGATCTTGATGAGGATCGAGTTGGCGATGCCCTTGTCGATGCCCTCTTGCAGGATCTTGGTGTTGGTGACGAACAGGTCGTCGCCCACCAGCTGCACGCGCTTGCCCAGGCGTTCGGTCAGGTGCTTCCAGCCGTCCCAGTCGCCTTCGTGCATGCCGTCTTCGATGCTGATGATCGGGTACTTGTCGACCCAGTTCGCGAGCATGTCGGTCCAGCTTTCGGCCGTGAGCGAGAGGTTCTCGCCCGACAGTACGTACTTGCCGTCCTTGTAGAACTCGCTGGCCGCGCAATCGAGGCCCAGGGCGATCTGCTCGCCGGCGGTGTAGCCGGCCTTGTCGATGGCTTCCAGGATCAGCTGGATGGCCGCTTCATGGCTTTCGACGCTGGGGGCGAAGCCGCCTTCGTCGCCGACCGCCGTGCTGATGCCGCGATCGCCCAGGATCTTCTTCAGGGCGTGGAACACTTCGGCGCCGTAGCGCACGGCCTCGCGGAAGCTCTTGGCGCCCACGGGGATGATCATGAACTCCTGCAGGTCCAGGCTGTTGTTGGCGTGCGCGCCGCCGTTGATGACGTTCATCATCGGCACCGGCAGCTGCATGCCGCCCATGCCGCCGAAGTAGCGGTACAGCGGCAGGCCCGATTCCTCGGCCGCGGCGCGAGCCACGGCCATCGAGACGGCGAGGGTGGCGTTGGCGCCCAGGCGGGCCTTGTTGTCGGTGCCGTCGAGGTCGATCATCGTGCGATCGAGGAAGGCCTGTTCGCTGGCGTCGAGGCCGAGCACGGCTTCGGAGATCTCGGTGTTGATGTTCTCCACGGCCTTGAGCACGCCCTTGCCGAGGTAGCGGCTCTTGTCGCCGTCGCGCAGCTCGATGGCTTCGCGCGAACCGGTCGATGCGCCCGAGGGCACGGCCGCGCGGCCCATGGTGCCCGATTCGAGCAGCACGTCGCACTCGACGGTGGGGTTGCCTCGGCTGTCGAGAATTTCGCGGCCGACGATGTCAACGATTGCACTCATCTTCTGTCTTTCTCTTTCTGGTCTCTTTGGCGGATGAATAAATGGGGATCAGAGGCCCTCGACGGCGATCATGTTCATGATCGCGGCGCCGGCACGCGCCTCGCGTGCCTTGAGGTACTCGGGCGTCTCGTAGAAGGCCTTGGCCTTCTCGAAGCTGGGGAACTTGAGGATCACCACGCGCGTGGGCTTCCAGTCGCCCTCGAGCGGCTGCACCTGGCCGCCGCGTACGCACACTTCAGCGCCGTGCGCCTGCATCGCGGCGCTGGACCACTTCTTGTATTCCTCGTACTGCGTCGGGTTGGTCACTTCGACGTGGGCGATGACGTAGCCACTGCTCATGCGACAGCCTTCAACGTCTTGTTGGTGCTGCCCGCGCCTTTTTCCTTGTGGTCGAGCGCCGCCTTGATGAAGGCGTTGAACAGCGGATGGCCGCCCCACGGCGTCGACTTGAACTCGGGGTGGAACTGCACGCCCATGAACCACGGGTGCACGTCCTGCGGCAGCTCGACGATTTCGGTCAGGTGCTCGCGCTGCGTGAGCGCGGAGATCACCAGGCCGGCGTTGCGCAGTTCGTCGAGGAAGTTGACGTTGGCTTCGTAGCGGTGGCGGTGACGCTCGGTGACCACGTCGCCGTAGATGCTGTGGGCCAGCGTGCCGGGCGTGACGTCGGAGCTCTGCGCGCCCAGGCGCATGGTGCCGCCGAGGTCGGACTTCTCGTCGCGCGTCTTCACGGTGCCGTCGCGGTCCTTCCACTCGGTGATCAGCGCGATCACGGGGGTGGGCGTCTCGGGGTCGAACTCGGTGCTGTTGGCGTTCTTCAGGCCGGCCACGTGGCGGGCGTACTCGATGGTGGCAACCTGCATGCCCAGGCAGATGCCGAGGTAGGGCACCTTGCCTTCGCGGGCGAAGCGGGCCGCCGAGATCTTGCCCTCGACGCCGCGCTGGCCGAAGCCGCCCGGCACCAGGATGGCGTCGTACTTGGCCAGGCGCGACACGTCTTGTGCCGAGATGGTCTCGGAGTCGATGTAGTCGATCTTCACGCGCGCATGGTTCTTCATGCCGGCGTGGCGCAGGGCCTCGTTGAGCGACTTGTAGCTGTCCGACAGGTCGACGTACTTGCCGACCATGGCGATCGACACTTCCTTTTGCGGATGCTCGACCTCGTAGACCAGGTCGTCCCAGCGCTGCAGCTTGGCGGGCGGGGTGTTGATGCGCAGCTTGTCGCAGATCAGGCCGTCCAGGCCCTGTTCGTGCAGCATGCGGGGCACCTTGTAGATGGTGTCGACGTCCCACATCGAGATGACGCCCCATTCGGGCACGTTCGAGAACAGCGAGATCTTGGCGCGCTCGTCGTCTGGAATCGGGCGGTCGGCGCGGCACAGCAGCACGTCGGCCTGGATGCCGATGGCGCGCAGTTCCTTGGCGGTGTGCTGCGTCGGCTTGGTCTTGAGCTCGCCGGCGGCGGCGATCCAGGGCACGTAGCTCAGGTGCACGAAGGCCGAGTTGTTCGGACCATTGCGCAGGCTCATCTGGCGCACCGCTTCGAGGAAGGGCAGCGACTCGATGTCGCCCACGGTGCCGCCGATTTCGACGATGGCCACGTCCACTTCGTGCGCCGTGCCGATGCCGGCGCCGCGCTTGATGTATTCCTGGATCTCGTTGGTGATGTGCGGGATCACCTGTACTGTCTTGCCGAGGTAGTCGCCGCGGCGTTCCTTCTCGAGAACGGTCTTGTAGATCTGGCCGGTCGTGAAGTTGTTGGCCTTGCGCATCCGCGTGTTGATGAAGCGCTCGTAGTGGCCGAGGTCGAGGTCGGTCTCGGCGCCGTCATCGGTGACGAACACTTCCCCATGCTGGAAGGGCGACATCGTGCCGGGGTCGACATTGATGTACGGATCGAGCTTGATGAGGGTGACTTGGAGGCCGCGCGATTCGAGGATCGCGGCGAGCGAGGCGGAGGCGATTCCCTTGCCAAGGGAAGATACGACACCACCGGTGACGAAGACAAATTTGGTCATGCCAGTTCCGGATGCGTGAATCCGGGCAGTGGGAAATTGCGATTATAGATGTGCCCTTTGCGACACCCCCCCGCCAAGGGCTTGTTGCCGTTTGTTCGATGGCCTATGAGCAACAATACGGCCCATGCAAGATCTCGCCGGCAAACATATCGTCCTGGGCCTCACCGGAGGCATCGCCTGCTACAAGTCGGCCGAGTTGTGCCGCCTGTTCGTCAAGGCGGGCGCGACCGTCCAGGTCGTGATGACCGAGGCGGCCGAGCAGTTCATCACCCCGGTGACCATGCAGGCGCTCTCGGGCCGCACCGTCTACACCTCGCAGTGGGACACGCGCGAGCCCAACAACATGCCGCACATCAACCTGAGCCGCGAGGCCGATGCGATCGTGCTGGCGCCCTGCAGTGCCGACTTCGTCGCTCGCCTGGTGCAGGGCCGCGCCGACGACCTGCTGAGCCTGATGTGCCTGGCCCGCCCGATGGACCGCGTTCCGCTGCTGATCGCGCCGGCCATGAACCGCGAGATGTGGGCCCACCCGGCCACCCAGCGCAACCTGATGCAGGTGGCAGCCGACGGCGCGACCGTGCTGGGCGTGGGCAGCGGCTGGCAGGCCTGCGGCGAAACGGGCGATGGGCGCATGCTCGAACCTGCCCAGCTGCTCGAGGACATCACGGCCTTCTTCCAGCCCAAGCTGCTGGCGGGGCAGAAGGTGCTGGTCACGGCCGGCCCGACCTTCGAGGCGCTCGACCCGATCCGCGGCATCACCAACCACTCGTCCGGCAAGATGGGCTTTGCCATTGCCCGCGCGGCCCGCGAGGCGGGGGCCGAGGTCACGCTGGTGGCCGGCCCGGTGCATTTGCCGACCCCGCGCGGCGTGACACGCGTCGACGTGCTGTCGGCGCAGGACATGCTCGAAGCGACCACCCGTGCCGCGCAGTTTGCTAGCATTTTTGTAGCTACTGCCGCCGTGGCCGACTGGCGCCCGGCCACGCAGAGCGACCAGAAGATCAAGAAGGACGGCAGCGGCAAGACGCCGGTGCTCGAGTTCGTCGAGAACGCCGACATCCTCCTCAGCGTTGCCAAGAGCGAGCGGGCACAGGCCCGAAAGCTCTTCTGCGTGGGCTTCGCGGCCGAGAGCGAGAACCTCGCCGAGCACGCCAAGGCCAAGCGCGAGCGCAAGGGCATTCCGCTGCTGGTCGGCAACATCGGCCCATTGACCTTCGGACAGGACGACAACGCGCTGCTGCTGGTGGACACCAAGGGCGTGCGCGAACTCCCTCGTGCGCCCAAGCTCACGCTGGCGCGCGAACTCATGGCCGAGATTGCCGCCCGACTTCCCGACTGGAGGGCCTGATGAATCCCCATCCCCAGTGGAACACGCCGCCGAACGGCGACTTCGCCCGCTATGTCGAGCGGCTGTCGGCGCAGGCCGCGCTGCCGAAGCGGGCGGCGAAAGAGGGCGAGCCCGGGCTCGACGTCGGCATGGGCCCGTCACCCGGCCAGCAGGGCCCGGTGAGCGCGGCCATGCAGCGCAGCGCGGAACTGCCGAACGGCGAAGTGCCGAAGAAGGAGCCCGGCTCCTTCGACCCCCTGACCCTCAAGGTGCTGGGCGCCGTCGGCGCGCTGGTGTTCCTCGTGCTGTGGGCGTCCGGCGTGCCTTTCGGCGTGCTGCTCCTGCTGGCGGGCGTGGCCATCTGGTTCGGCAAGAAATTGAAGGGCGTGAAGCTCACCCCCGGCGTCGCCAAATGGCAGCAGGTGCTGGAAGAGGCGGCCCGCAAGCAAAGAGAACAGCAACAGAAGCAAGGCAGCAAGCAAAAGTGAAAGTCGACGTCCGTATCCTCGATCCGCGCATGGTGGATCAATTGCCCGCATATGCCACCCCCGGAAGCGCCGGCCTCGACCTGCGGGCCTGCCTCGATGCCCCGATCACACTGGAGCCCAACGGCTGGCAGCTGGTGGGCACCGGCATCGCGATCCACCTGGCCGACCCGGGCTATGCGGCGCTGATCCTTCCGCGCTCGGGGCTGGGCCACAAGCACGGCATCGTGCTCGGCAACCTCGTCGGCCTGATCGACAGCGACTACCAGGGCGAACTGAAGATCAGCGCCTGGAACCGCAGCGACACGCCCTTCGTGCTGCAGCCGATGGAGCGGCTCGCGCAGTTGGTGATCGTGCCGGTGGTGCAGGCGCAGTTTCGGGTGGTCACAGACTTTGCACCTTCGCAACGCGGCGAGGGCGGCTACGGCTCCACGGGCAAACATTGAGCAAATGCTGAAGGGAAGCTGAGTTTCGGGGCGGTAAAGACCGGAACCGGCGAAGGCCGGGCGGCCTCGAAGGTTTCAGTGTGTGTTCTGGCGTCATCGCGGCGGACGCTGCGGCGTTAGTCAGGCACACGCAGGGTGCATGCATTCATCATTCGTGCACTGTTCTATCCGAGGAGCCTCCAACATGAAGATCTCAATGCGCTTTGTTTCCGTCACCGCTTCCGTGCTGGCCGTGGCCACGCTCACGGCATGCGTGGCACCGGCGCCGGTCTACCAGACCTCGCGCTATCCGTACCAGGCGCCCCCGCAAGCCATCCAGTACCGCGAAGCTTCCTACGTCGAATACGGCCACGTGGCCAACATCGAGGTGCTGCGCAGCGAAACAGCCGGCACCGGCACCACCGGCGGCGGCGCTGTCGCCGGCGGCGTGATCGGTGGGGTGGTGGGCAATCAGTTCGGCCGCGGCAACGGCCGTGCGGCGGCCACCGCGCTGGGCATCGTGGGCGGCGCCCTGCTGGGCAACACCATCGAGGCTCAGCAGAACGGGCCACGTGCCTATGAAACCTACCGCGTCTCGGTGCAGACCGACAACGGCGGCTACCGCGCCTTCGATGTGCAAAACCCCGGCGACCTGCGCATCGGCGACCGTGTGCGCATCGACAACGGCCAGATCTCGCGCATGTAGCCATCATCGGTCCCGTACGCAAAAAAGCCGAGCATGCTCGGCTTTTTCTTTGGCTGACGGAGCCTCAATGCAGCGTATGGTTGCCCGGCGCCATCGGCGCGACCTTGAAGAAGCCCGTGCCCGCCGAGCCGCGGCCGACTTCCTCTTCGGTGGCCTCGCGCACGGAGCGCACCGTGATGTCGAGCCGGATCGCGATGCCTGCCAGCGGATGGTTGCCGTCCAGCACCAGGTGCTCCGGATAGATCTCGGCCACGGTGTAGATCGCGTCTTTCGGGATGTCGCTGTTCACGCCCTGGGGAAGGGCGGAGCCGTCGAAGGTCATGCCTTCTTCCGTGCCTTCGGGGAAGAGCGAGCGCGGCTCCAGGAAGAGCAGCTGGTCGTTGAAGTCGCCGAAGCCCTGTTCGGGTTCGATCTGCAGCTGCACCCGGGCGCCGGGCTCATGGCCTTGCAGGGCCGCTTCGATCACGTCGAAGAGGTCGTCGCCGCCGACCATGAATTCCACCGGCTCGTCGAGCACGTCCAGCACGTCGCCGAGCGTGTCTTTCATGGTCCAGGTCAGGCCGACCACGCATTGTTCAGAGATTTCCATTGCAGAATTCTCCCATGGAGATCAATCAACCCCTGCCGTTGCTCGGCGGCCTGAGTGCCGCGCAGTTCATGCGGCGGCACTGGCAGAAAAAACCCTTGCTCGTCCGACAGGCGATACCCGCGATGGTGCCACCGATCGAACGTGCTGCGTTGTTCGCGCTGGCCGAACGCGAGGAGGTCGAATCGCGGCTCATCCGGCATGGCAAGGCCGGCTGGGCGCTCAAGCATGGGCCGCTGGCCCGGCGTGCCTTGCCGCCGTTGAAGCAGCCAGCCTGGACGCTGCTGGTGCAGGGCGTCGACCTGCATCACGAAGGCGCACACGAACTGTTGCAGCAGTTTCGCTTCCTGCCTGACGCGCGCCTCGACGACCTGATGATCAGCTACGCCAGCGATACCGGCGGCGTCGGCGCGCATTTCGACAGCTACGACGTGTTCCTGCTGCAGGCGCAGGGGCGCCGCCGCTGGTCCATCGGCAAGCAGAGCGACCTGCGCCTGCAGCCGGGCGTGCCGCTCAAGATCCTCGAGAACTTCGAGCCCGAGCAGACCTTCGTGCTGGAGCCCGGCGACATGCTGTACCTGCCGCCGCGCTATGCCCACGACGGCGTGGCCATGGGCGATGACTGCATGACCTGTTCCATCGGCCTGCGTTCGTCCGCATTGGGCGAACTCGGCGCCGACCTGCTGGCGCGCATGGCGCAGGCGTACGCCGAAGACCTGGAAGATGCGGGGCCTGCCGAGCTGGCGCGGTACCGCGACCCGACGCAGCCGGCAGTCGATGCACCCGCGCAGATGCCCGCCGCATTGCAGGGCTTCGCGCGCAAGGCCGTGGAGGCCGCGCTGCGCGATGCCGATGCCGTCGACCGCGCACTCGGCGAATCGCTCACCGAGCCCAAGGCCAACGTCTGGTTCGGCGAAGGCGGCGAGGCCCCCGATGCAATGCAGCGCGTGGCACTCGACCGCCGCACGCGCATGCTCTACGACATGCGGCACATCTACATCAACGGCGAGAGCTTTCGCGCCGGCGGAGCCGACGCCACGCTGATGCGCCGCCTTGCCGACCGGCGCGCGCTGGGCTCCCGCGAACTGGCCCGTGCCAGCGAAGGTGCGCTGGCGTTGCTCGGCGAATGGTGCGAGGCAGGCTGGCTTCATGCCGAATGACCACGCTGCAGCGCCGCTGAGCGAAGGCCGCTTCGATGGCCGCGAAGCCTTCGATGCGATCCTGCGCGCCGCACTGTCGGCCGCCGCGCGCGAGGGCTGGAAGGAGATCGTCTTCAGCGACCCCGACTTTGCCGACTGGCCGCTGGGCGAGCGCGCGAGCATCGAGGCGCTGCAGGCCTGGTCGGCGAGCGGGCGCCGCTTCGTGCTGCTCGCGCAGCGCTTCGATGTTCTCGAACGCGGCCACGCGCGCTTCGTGCCGTGGCGCCGCATGTGGGACCACATCATCGAATGCCGCGCGACGGGCAAGGCCGCGGGCTCCGAAGTGCCCAGTGCCATCTGGACGCCCACATGGTTCGTGCATCGCATCGACCCCGAGCGCAGTCGCGGCGTGAGCGGCACCGATGCGCCCGCCCGCCGCGCCTTGCGCGAGTCGATCGACGAATGCTGGCGTATCGCGCGGCCGGCGTTTCCGGCATCGACATTGGGCTTGTAAGCCAATGCCGCGAATGCGGCTGCGAGACATATTCGGACAGGGAGGCAGGTCTAGAATTTTTTAGTTCCAGCCTTCTTTGCCAAAGGAGTTTCCATGAAGAAGTCATCGTCCGTCCTGGTCGCCTCGCTGATTGCCGCTGCCGCGCTCGTCGCCTGCGGAAAGAAGGAGGATGCCGCGCCGGCTGTCGTGACGCCGCCTCCTGCGCCCGTGACCGAACCCGCGCCCGCTCCGGCCCCTGCCACCGATCCGGCCGCATCTGGCGCGGCAACGCCGACACCCGGCGCATCGTCCGCGCTCGATGCCGCGAACGCAGCCACCGAGGCAGCGAAGAAGAATGAAGCGCCGAAGCAATAGGCAAGGCCTCGGCACCCGCCATGATGAAAGCCGCCATGAGGCGGCTTTTTTTCTTAGGAGAGCGTGAGGACGGCGCGGCTCACACGTCGAGCCAGGGCGAGCCCTGCGATGCCGTGGCGGTGAGCATCTCGGCCTCGTCGCCGCCGAGGGCCTCGGCCATCAGGCGGCGCACGATCTCGGGCCGGTTGTTCTGCTCGCTCAGGTGCGCCGCGACCACATGGCGCAGGCCGTCGTGCAGCACCGCGCGCGCAATCTCTGCGGCGGCCGTGTTCGACAGGTGGCCGTAGTTGCCGCCGACACGGTGCTTGAGAAAGGGCGGATAGGCCGAATTCGCCAGCAGCTCGCTGTCGTGGTTGAACTCCAGCAGCAGCGCATGCACGCCGCTCAGGCGGGCCAGCACGTGGGTCGTGGCGTGGCCCAGATCGGTCAATACGCCCAGCGTGCGGTTGCCGTCGGTGCAGCGAAGCTGCAGCGGTTCGCGCGCATCGTGGGGCACGGTGAAGGGCTGCACGCAGATGTCGCCAACCTCGAACTGCGTGTCGTCGCGCGCAAGGTTCAGCAGGCCCTCGAAATCGCGCCCGCCGGTTGCGAGCCACGTGCCTTCGCTCATCCAGATGGGAATGCGGTTGCGCCGCGACAGCGAATGGGCGCAGCCGATGTGGTCGCCGTGCTCGTGCGTGACGAAGACCGCATCGATGTCGCTGGCGGCAAGGCCTGCCTGGGCCAGCCGCAGATCGAGCTGCTTGAGGCCGAAGCCGCAGTCGATCAGGAGGCGGGAGGTGCGGCCGGCGCTGGTCGCTTCGACCAGCGCGGCGTTGCCCGTGCTGCCGCTGCCGAGGCTTCGGAAGCGGAGCATGCGGGTTACTTCAGGTCGTCTGCAATGACCTTGACGATGCGCTCGGCGTTGGCCGAGGTTTCAGGTGCACCGGCTGCGTCGAGCACGGACACCGTCGTGGCTTCGCCCTGTCCCTTGACCGAGATGCGGAACTTGATCGGTGCTTCGTCCTTGGGCGAACTGCTGAACAGCTTGCCGAAGAAGCCGGGCTCCTTCTTGTCGGGGTTCGGGGTCACGTAGCGCACGTAGTACAGGCCGGCGCTGCGGTCGCGGTCTTCCACGGTGAAGCCGGTGCGGTCGAGCGCGAGGCCGACGCGGCGCCATGCGCGCTCGAAGCCTTCGCTGATCTGCACGACCGGCTGGTTGCCGACCTTGGCGACGGTGGCGGTCTTGGTCGCCGCGGTGGTGGCGGCCAGGATCTTCGACTGCTCTTGCGAGACGCCGAGCTTGACCATCAGGCGGCGCAGGAATTCGGTCTCGAGTTCAGGATCGCTGGGGCGGGGCTGCCACACGGTCTGGTCCTGGCGCGAGTTGTTGTAGACCTCCTGCATGCCGCGGTGGCTGATGAAGATCTCGGTGCCGTTGGGCGTGCGTTCCAGGCGGGTGCGGAAGCGGTCGAGTTCGCCGGTCGAGTAGACCGAGTCGACCAGCTTGCCCAGCGTGCCGCGGATGATGTCCTGCGGCAGCTTGGCGCGGTTCTCGGCCCAGTCGGTTTCCATGATGCCCAGGTTGCGCTGGTCGGTGGTCAGCAGGAAGCCGCTTTCCTGCCAGAAGTCCTTCACCGGGTCCCACAGCTGGTCGGGCGTGCGGTTGACGACGATCCAGCGCTGCGTGCCCGAGCGCTCCATGCGCACGTCGCCGAGGTTGCTCACGGCGGTGGGCACGCCCGGGGCGTTGGCGATGCCGGCCTGGTAGGCATTGGCGGTCACGGCGCCGCCGGGGATGGCGTAGCGGTTGTCGCGCGAGAGTTGGGAGAGATCGGGTGGGACTTCGAGCGTCGGGGCCTTGCCTGCACTCTTGTAGTCGATCTTGTCGCTCTCGAGGACGGAGCAGGCGGCGAGGCTGGCAACGAGGGCCAGCAGTGCAAGTCGCGAAAGGTTCTTCAACGTCGTCTTCCTTGTTGGAATGGTTCGGTCAATCTAGGGGCCGCAGTGCCCGCCATCTCAGAGCACGGTTCGGGCAAAAGGTTGCTTAACCTTGCTGCGGCCAGGGGAAAGAGTGCTCAGCCCTTCAGCAGGCCGGTGGCGCGCAGGGCGCCTTCGACTGCGAGGCGGCTCGCTTCGCCGAGTTCGGTGAGCGGCAGGCGCAGCGTGCCGCCGCACAGGCCGAGCCGGGCCATGGCCCACTTCAGCGGGATCGGGTTGGGCTCGACGAACAGGTTGCGGTGCAGCGGCATCAGCTCGAACTGGATCTGCATGGCGCGCTTGACGTCGCCCGCCAGTGCAGCCACGCACAGTTCGTGCATCTTGCGCGGTGCGATGTTGGCCGTGACGCTGATGTTGCCCTGCCCGCCGCAGAGCATGAGCGCGACCGCGGTCGGGTCGTCGCCGGAATAGACGGCAAAGCTCTTCGGGAGGTCGCGAATGAGCCACTGGGCGCGTTCGATGTTGCCCGTGGCTTCCTTGATGCCGATGATGCCGGGCACCTGCGCCAGGCGCAGCACGGTGTCGTGCGCCATATCGGCGACGGTGCGGCCGGGCACGTTGTAGAGCACGACGGGCAGGTCGCCCACGGCTTCGGCGATGGCCTTGAAGTGCTGGTACTGGCCCTCTTGCGTGGGCTTGTTGTAGTACGGCACGACCTGGAGCTGCGAATCGGCGCCGACGCCCTTGGCGAACCTGGCGAGCTCGATGGCTTCCTTGGTCGAGTTCGCGCCACAGCCGGCCATCACGGGCACGCGGCCCCGGGCCTGCTCGACCGAAACACGGATGATTTCGCAGTGCTCTTCGACATCGACCGTCGGCGATTCGCCGGTGGTGCCGACCACGCCAAGGCAGTCGGTGCCTTCTTCGATGTGCCAGTCGATGAGCCGCCGCAGGGCGGGGTAGTCGACACTGCCGTCGTCGTGCATCGGCGTGACGAGCGCGACGATGCTGCCTGTCAGTTGCTCCAAGGGGAATCTCTTTGTCGGTGGACGAAAGTGCCGATTCTACTTACTCCGGCGTGCCGCAAGACAGCCGCCCCGGCCCCCTCAGTTTCCCGCAAGGAGGTGCCGGGGCGGCTGGCCGGCGTCGGTGCCAGCGGGGCGGATGGCGGCAACGCGCTGCACGAAGCGCGCCGGTTCGGGAATGAAGCCGTCCTCGTAGGCCACTACGTGCAGGCCGGCGCAGGCCGTCAGCAGTTCGCCGGGCTGCAGCAGGAAGTCGGGGCGCGAGGGCTTGCCGACGGTCTCGTTGCCCGCCGCGAAGGTTTCGTAGAGCAGCACGCCGCCCGGTGCCACCGCGGCCACGATGTCGGCCATGCGCGGGCGCCAGAGGTAGTTGGTGACGATCACGGCGCCAAAGGCCTGGCCGGCGAAGGGCCAGGGGCCCGACTCGATGTCCGCCGCGACGGTGCGGCCGAAGGCGCCGGCCGCCGCTATGGCTTCAGGCGAGCGGTCGACGCCGGTGGCCGGATGCCCGCGGCCCGCGAACCACTGCATGTGCCGTCCGGCGCCGCAGGCCACGTCGAGCACCGTGGCGCCGGACGCAAGCAGGTGCGTCCAGCGGACGATCCATTCGGAAGGCGCGGACAGGCCGTGCATCGGTGCGGCATCTTTCATGGCGGGGCGGGCCTCAGAAGCAGGACCAGATCTGGTCGACCAGCGTCACGAGGAAGTCCGGGTGCACGTAAAGCGCGAACACGCCGCCCAGCGCTGCCAGCGCGGCGGCCAGCCAGCCCGCGTGGACGATGTGGTGGCGCATTTGCGAAGTCATGACCGTGTTTATACGCAATCAGCCCGCGGCCCCCAGCGGCTGTGGCGACGAGCGCGAGATGGCGCTTTCCTTCACCGGCAGGTTGATCAGCGCCGCGAACACGCCCAGCGCGATGGCGATGTACCAGACGATGTCGTAGCTGCCCGTGGTGTCGTACAGGTAGCCGCCGAGCCACACGCCCAGGAATGAGCCCACCTGGTGGCTCAGGAACACGAAGCCGCTGAGCATCGACAGGTGCGCCACGCCGAAGATGCCCGCCACGATCGCGTTGGTCGCAGGCACGGTGGACAGCCACAGGAAGCCCATCGCCGCCGAGAACACATACACGCTGAGCGGCGAGATCGGCACCAGTAAAAACAGCGCGATCGACACGGCCCGTGCGAAATAGATCGCCGCCAGGATCTTGCGCTTGGCCAGCTTCTGCCCCAGCAGCCCCACCGTGTAGGTGCCGAACACATTGAACAGCCCGATCAGCGCCAGCGCATAGCCCGCCACTTCGGCCGGCAGGCTCCGGTCGCGCAGGTAGGTCGGCATGTGGATGCCGATGAACGCAAGCTGGAAGCCGCAGACGAAGTACCCCGCCATGAGCAGCCCGAAGCTCGGATAGCGGAAAGCCTCGCCCACCGCCTGCAGCACCGATTGTTCGCGGTGCCCGGCCAGTGCGGACGTCTTCGGTTCGCGCAGTCCGAAGGCCATCGGGATGATCACCAGCACCAGCACCGCCACCACGGCAAGCGCCGTCTGCCAGCCGAGGTGCCCGATCAATCGCCCCTCGATGGGCGCCATCAGGAACTGCCCGAAGGAGCCTGCCGCCGCCGCCACGCCCATCGCCCACGATCGCCGTTCGGCCGGAATCTGCCGACCGATCACGCCGTAGATCACCGCATAGGTCGAGCCCGCCTGCGCCGCGCCGATCAGCACGCCCGCGCTCAGCGTGAAGAGCAGCGGCGTTGGCGAATGCGCCATGCCGAGCAGCCCCAGCGCATAGAACACCGAGCCGCCGATCAGCACCCGGAACGCGCCGAAGCGGTCGGCGAGCATGCCCGCGAACACGCCGAAGATGCCCCATGAAAGATTCTGGACCGCCAGCGCGAACGAGAAGGTCTGCCGGCTCCAGTCCTGCGCCTGCGTGATCGGCTGCAGCCAGAGCCCGAAGCCGTGGCGGATGCCCATCGACAGCGTGACGATCATGGCCCCGCAGAACAGGACTTGCTTGATGGAGAGGGCGGGGGCTGGGGCTTGCATCGCGTCGAATGTAGCGACTTGCGGGCTTTGGCAGGCGGCAGGTCGGCCGACGGCATTGATGATTTATCGAGGCGGCTTTGATGCGATCGGCGCATCAAAACCGGTGAGGGCCTCGCAAACCCTTGTGTGTGATTTGTTACATTTGTCTTTCAGCGCACTGCCCCACAAGGAATCCAGACAATGAGAAGAACCGCCCTGAAGTTCGCCGCGCTCGCGGTGCTGACGATCCTCACCGCAGGCTGCGCCAGCACGGGCGTCACGCACCAGGACATGGCCGGCACCATTCCCGCCGTGAAATCAGGCGAGGGCCGCATCTACTTCTTCCGCGCCGCGACACCCTACGGCTCGGCACTGCAGCCCCTCATCCGCCTCAACAAGGTGGTGGTGGGCGCATCGAAGTCCGGTGGTTTCTTCTACGTGGACCGTCCGGCCGGCACCTACCTGGCCGCGACCACGACCGACCCCAGGAAGACGCTCGGCATACCCCTGGAAGCCGGCGAAACCAAATACGTGCGCATGTCGCCATCGTTCGGCCTGGTGATCGGCAGCATCGTTCTCGACCTCGAGCCGTCCGAAAAGGCCAGGCCCGAACTCGCCTCGCTGTCCTATACCGGCCAGGCCATCATTACCAAGTAAGTCCGGTCATCGTGCAAACTTTCGGCTTCCGGCTGAAGGTTCCTGTATGGGTATCCAGTCATTTGGTGGCGACTGACTACAATCCGCCCCCATGGCGACTCCCCTCAAGACTCCCCCCAGTTCAGCGTCCGCATCGTCCGGCTACTCGGAAGGCTCCATCCGCGTGCTCAAGGGCCTCGAGCCCGTGAAGCAGCGCCCGGGCATGTACACCCGGACCGACAACCCGCTGCACATCATCCAGGAAGTGCTCGACAACGCCGCCGACGAGGCGCTGGCGGGCTACGGCAAGAAGATCAAGGTCACGCTGCATGCCGACGGCTCGGCCAGCATCGAAGACGACGGCCGGGGCATTCCGTTCGGCCTGCACCCCGAAGAAAAGGCGCCCGTGATCGAGCTCGTGTACACCCGGCTGCACGCGGGCGGCAAGTTCGACAAGGGCTCGGGCGGTGCCTACAGCTTCTCGGGCGGCCTGCACGGCGTGGGCGTGTCGGTGACCAATGCGCTGTCGAAGCGGCTCGAAGTCACCTCGCACCGCGAAGGCTCCGTCGCCAAGCTGGCCTTCAGCGCCGGCGACGTGATCGAGGCGCTCGAAATCCGCAAGCTCGAAGCCGGCGAGCGCCGCCAGGGCACCACCGTGCGCGCCTGGCCCGACGCCAAGTATTTCGAGACCGCGATGCTGCCCATGGGCGAACTCACGCACCTGCTGCGCAGCAAGGCCGTGCTGATGCCCGGTGTGAGCGTCACGCTCGTCAATGAGAAGACCAAGGAAACCCAGCAGTGGCTCTACAAGGGCGGCCTGAGCGACTACCTCATGCAGACGCTCAACGGCGACCCCGTCATTCCGCTGTTCGAAGGCAGCGGCCACGCTGACAAGAACGCCGACAACTTCGCCGAAGGCGAGGGCGCCGACTGGTGCGTGGCCTTCACGGAAGACGGCCAGCCGGTGCGCGAGAGCTATGTCAACCTGATTCCCACCAGCGCCGGCGGCACGCACGAAAGCGGCCTGCGCGACGGCCTCTTCACCGCGGTCAAGGGCTTCATCGAGCTGCACTCGCTGCTGCCCAAGGGCGTGAAGCTGCTGCCCGAGGACGTGTTCGCGCGCGCCTCGTACGTGCTCAGCGCCAAGGTGCTCGACCCGCAGTTCCAGGGGCAGATCAAGGAGCGCCTGAACTCGCGCGACGCCGTGCGCTTGGTATCGAGCTTCGTGCGCCCCGCGCTCGAACTGTGGCTCAACCAGCACGTCGACTATGGCCGCAAGCTCGCCGAACTGGCCATCAAGGCCGCGCAGACGCGCCAGCGCGCCGGCCAGAAGGTCGAGAAGCGCAAGGGCTCCGGCGTGGCCGTGCTGCCCGGCAAGCTGACCGACTGCGAAAGCAAGGACATCAGCCACAACGAAGTCTTCCTGGTCGAGGGCGACTCCGCCGGCGGCAGCGCCAAGATGGGCCGCGACAAGGAAAGCCAGGCGATCCTGCCCCTGCGCGGCAAGGTGCTCAATACCTGGGAAGTCGAGCGCGACCGGCTCTTCGCCAACACCGAAATCCACGACATCTCGGTGGCCGTGGGCGTCGACCCGCACGGTCCCGCCGACTCGCCCGACATGAGCGGCCTGCGCTACGGCAAGATCTGCATCCTGAGCGATGCCGACGTGGACGGCTCGCACATCCAGGTGCTGTTGCTCACCTTGTTCTTCCGGCACTTCCCGAAATTGATCGAAGCCGGCCACGTATATGTCGCGAAGCCGCCATTGTTTCGGGTCGACGCACCTGCGCGCGGCAAGAAGCCGGCCTCCAAGGTCTATGCGCTGGACGAGGGCGAACTGACCGCCACGCTCGACAAATTGCGTAAAGACGGCGTTCGCGAAGGCGCCTGGAGCATCAGCCGCTTCAAGGGCCTGGGCGAAATGAGCGCGGAACAATTGTGGGAAACCACGCTCAATCCAGACACCCGGCGCCTGATGCAGGTCCAATTGGGGCGGTTCGACTTCACGGCCACCCAGGGCGAGATCACCAAGCTCATGGGCAAGGGCGAAGCGGCAGCGCGGCGCGAACTCATGGAGTTGCGGGCCGACGATGTCGACATCGACGTCTGATTTCTCCACCACGCATGCCAGCTTTCAAGCGTTCGTTGTTGCTTTCGGCCTTCCTGCTGTGCATGCAGCAGGAGGCGGCGCACGCCGCTGACATCTACGGCTACGTCGACAGCAAGGGCGTCGCGCATTTCGCTGCCGAGAAAGTCGACGAGCGCTACCAGGTCTTTTTCCGTGGCGGCCAGAGCTTCGACACGGCGCAGGGCCTTTCTCCGCTGGGCCGCAGCGCTCGCAAGCTCGATGGCAAGGTGCCGGCCGCGTCGCAGTCGCTGTTGGCCATGTTCGAGGCCTCGCCCGGCTACAAGACCGCCAAGTCCGCGCTGCGCGACGCATCGAACAAGCACGACATCGACTACGAACTGCTCCAGGCCCTGGTCGCGACCGAGTCGGGCTTCGACGCGCAGGCCGTCTCGCCCAAGGGCGCCATGGGCCTCATGCAGTTGATGCCCGCGACGGCTCAGCGCTATGGCGTGTCGGCCGACAAGCGCGCGACCATCGAGAAGAAGCTGTTCGACCCGCGCATCAACATCGCTGCCGGCTCACGCTACCTGCGCGACCTGATCGCGATGTTCCCGGGTCAGATCGAACTGGCGCTGGCTGCCTACAACGCAGGTGAGGGGGCGGTGCAGCGTGCGGGCAACAAGATCCCGAACTACAAGGAAACGCAGAACTATGTGCAGACCGTGCTGCAGCTGTATGCGTACCTGAAGCCTTCGGCAGTGACGGTGGGCGGCAATCTTCGGGGTGGCAGTGGCGGCGGCAGGATGCCGGGGCGCATCCGCATGGAAATGGCGGTGCCCAAGGGCGGCGCGATCGGCCGCGGCAACATGCCCTCCGAATCGCCGCGCAGCGCGCCGGCGATGCCCGAACAGCCCGACGTGCCGACCGGCGCGGCCGAGCCGGGCGCCACCGCGCCGCCGTCCCCGCTGTCCTGACTTCCGGGGACTGCCAAGTACCGTCGAAGCTCCGTCCTCGCGACCACAAACTGTTTTTCTTTCCCTCTCATTCATGGACGACTCCCAACCTCCGCTCGATCTCCACGGTCCCACCGACGGCGACACGACCCTGACCCTTGCCGACTACGCCCAGACCGCCTACCTCGAATACGCGCTCAGCGTGGTCAAGGGCCGCGCGCTGCCCGATGTGTCCGACGGGCAGAAGCCGGTGCAGCGCCGGATCCTGTACTCGATGTCGCGCATGGGCCTGGGCTTCGGCGGCACCAACGGCACCGTGGGTGCCAAGCCCGTGAAGAGCGCGCGCGTGGTCGGCGACGTGCTCGGCCGCTTCCATCCGCACAGCGACCAGGCCGCGTACGACGCGCTGGTGCGTATGGCGCAAGATTTTTCGCAGCGCTATCCGCTGGTCGATGGCCAGGGCAACTTCGGCAGCCGCGACGGCGACGGCGCCGCGGCCATGCGCTACACCGAAGCGCGCCTGGCGCGCATCACCAGCCTGCTGCTCGACGAGATCGATGAAGGCACGGTCGACTTCATTCCCAACTACGACGGCAGCACCGAAGAGCCGCGCCTGCTGCCCGCGCGGCTACCGTTCACGCTGCTCAATGGCGCCAGCGGCATCGCGGTCGGCCTCGCCACCGAGATCCCGAGCCACAACCTGCGCGAGATTGCCGACGCCTGCGTGGCGCTGATCAAGTCGAACGGCAAGCTCAGCGAGGAAGAACTCTTTGCCATCGTGCCCGGCCCCGACTACCCGGGCGGCGCGCAGATCATCAGCAGCGCGAGCGACATCGCCGATGCCTACCGCACCGGCCGCGGCTCGCTCAAGGTGCGCGCGCGCTGGAAGATCGAAGACCTTGCGCGCGGTCAATGGCAGTTGGTGGTCAACGAACTGCCGCCGGGCGTCAGCACGCAGAAGGTGCTCGAAGAGATCGAGGAAATCACCAACCCGAAGGTCAAGACCGGCAAGAAGGCGCTGAGCGCCGACCAGACGCAGCTGAAGGCGGCGATGCTGTCGGTGCTCGACGTGGTGCGCGACGAGTCCAGCAAGGACGCGGCCGTGCGCCTCGTGTTCGAGCCCAAGACCTCGCGCATCAGCCAGGACGAGTTCATCACCACGCTGCTCGCGCAGACCTCGCTCGAGACCTCGTCGCCGATCAACCTGACGATGGTCGGCATCGACGGCAAGCCCACGCAGAAGTCGCTGCGCCAGATGCTCAACGAGTGGATCGCGTTCCGCGAGGTCACCGTCGAGAAGCGCTCGCGGCACCGGCTCAACAAGGTGCTGGAACGCATCCACATCCTCGAAGGTCGGCAGCTGGTGCTGCTGAACATCGACGAGGTGATCGCGATCATCCGCGCGGCGGAAGATCCGAAGGCGGCGCTCATTGCGCGTTTCAACCTCAGCGAACGGCAGGCCGAGGACATCCTTGAAATTCGCCTGCGCCAACTTGCGCGGCTCGAAGCCATCAAGATCGAGCAGGAGCTCTCGGGCCTGCGCGACGAGCAGAAGAAGCTCGAAGACATTCTCGGCAGCCCGACCGCATTGCGCCGCCTGCTCGTGAAGGAAATCGAGGCCGACGCCAAGACCTTCGAGGACGCGCGCCGCACGCTCATCCAGGCCGAGAAGCGCGCCGTGGCCGAGGTGAAGGTGGTCGATGAGCCCGTCACCGTCATCGTGTCGCAGAAGGGCTGGGTTCGCGCGCAGAAGGGCTGGGCGAGCGAGAAGGCCGCGGGCAACGGTGCGAACGGAGAGAAGGGCGCAGCGCCCGAATACAGCTTCAAGTCCGGCGACGCGCTCTACGGCGCCTTCGAATGCCGCAGCGTCGACACGCTGCTGGTCTTCGGCAGTGCCAAGGACAAGAGCGTGCGCGTCTACACCGTGCCCGTGTCCTCGCTGCCCGGTGCGCGCGGCGACGGCCAGCCGGTCACCACGCTCATCGAGCTCGATGCCGGCACGCACGTCACGCATTTCTTCGCCGGCCCCGTCGGCGCCAGCGTGCTGCTTGCCAACACCGGTGGCTACGGCTTCATCGCCACGGTCGAGAACATGATGTCGCGCCAGCGCGGCGGCAAGGCCTTCATCGACGTGGGCGAGGGCGAGCAGCTGTGCCGTCCGTCGCTGGTGGGCGGCGCGAGCGGCGCCGAGCCGATGCCGGCCGCCACGCACGTGGCCTGCGCCTCGACCGGCGGCCGCATCCTGACCTTCGACATCACCGAGCTCAAGAGCCTGCCGAAGGGCGGGCGCGGCCTCACGCTGATCGACCTCGAGGCCAAGGACACCCTGGCCGGCGCCGCGGCCTACACGCGAAGCGTGAAGATCGAGGGCATCGGCCGCGGCGGCAAGGAGCGCGATGAAACGCTGGAAATCCGCACGCTCAACAACGCCCGCGGCAGCCGTGCGCGCAAGGGCAAGGCGGCCGACCTCGGCTTCAAGCCGTCGAGCATCGTGCGGGTGCAGTGATGGGCGGCATCGACATCAGCGTCATCGGGCTCTTCATTGCCGTGGTCACCGGGTTCGGCAGCTATGTGCTGGGTAAGCGCATGCGCGAGAAGCGGGCGGCGAAGAAGCGCGAGAAGGACCGCATCGCTTCGCAGGCGAACGAGACGCGGCAGGTGCGCCGGGCGCGGGAGCGCAAGGAGCGCGGCGAGTAGGCTGGTAACGGGGCGGCAGGGCCGATCAGCGCAGGCCGGTCCACCAGCGCACATTCGTGCGCGCCTGCCCCACCGTCACCACCTCCCCGATCACCGGCGTCGCCAGCTCGATCTTCTTTGCCTCCGCGAGGTTCGCGATGCGGTCCAGCGGGTCGCGCCAGGTGTGGAAGGAGAGGTCGAAGGTGCTGTTGTGCACCGAGAAGAACACCTTGCCGCGCAGGTCCTCGAAGGCCTGCACGCTTTGCTCGGGCGTCATGTGCACGGCGGGCCACATGCTGTCGTAGGCGCCGTTTTCCATCAGCGCGATGTCGAAGCCGCCGAAGCGTTCGCCGATCTGCTTGAAGCCGGGGAAGTAGCCCGAGTCCCCGCTGTAGAACAGGCGCTGCTCGCCGCTCTGCACCACCCACGAGGCCCATAGCGTGCGGTCGCGGTCGCTCAGCGTGCGGCCCGAGAAATGCTGCGCAGGCGTGGCGGTGAGTTTCACGCCGTCGTGTTCGCCGCTTTGCCACCAGTCGAGCTCGCTCACGCGCTCGGCTGGCACGCCCATCACGGCGAGCCGCGCGCGCACGCCGAGCGGCACGAAGTAGTGCCGCACGCTCTTCGAGAGGTACTCGATGGTCGCCACGTCGAGGTGGTCGTAGTGGTCGTGCGAAAGGATCACGCCCTCGATCGGCGGCAGCTGTTCGAGCGCGATCGGCGGCTGGTGAAAGCGCTTCGGTCCGGCCCACTGCACCGGCGATGCACGGTCGCTGAACACGGGGTCGATCAGCCAGTACTTGCCGCGCAGCTTCAGCAGATGCGACGAGTGGCCTAGGCGCACCACGTGGTTGGCCTTGGTGTCGAGCGCATCGAGCGCGCTGCGGTCCAGCGCCTGCACGGGGATCGCATCGATCGGCACGGTGTCGACCTTGCTGCCCACGACGAAGCGCGACCAGATGCGCCATGCGCTGGCCTGGGCCGGCAGGTCGGGGTTGGCCATGTTGTGGAAGCCGCCGTCGCGGAACTGCGGCGAGTTGTCGTAGCGCGTTTCGCCACCGCCGGCGGCGCCGCAGCCCGCCACGAACGCGCAGCCGGCGGCCGCCAATGCGGTGCCGCGGCGCAGCAGCTGAGGCAGGTAGGAGCCCTGCGAACCTGAATCGTCAGCCATGGGAGTGCCTTCTGGATTGTGTTTGTCGGATGGCGCGAGACTAGCGACGATGCGCGTTTCAATGGTTTCAGCCGTAGAAACATTTGGGGAGCGGGGGTATCTGGGGCGCTTGTCCGGGGTGCGTGCACAGGCCACCGGGTACTCCCCTCCGCGAATGTCCCCCGGCCTTCGGCCTCCTCCTTTATTTCGCTGCGGGGAGCACCCGATGCCCTGTGCACGCGGGCACGCTGCTGGTGCACCGCTGATCAACAACCGCTCCGCGTAACGCTCACGCCGATGGGGTGCCTTGCGCAGCGAAATAAAGGGGGAGGCCGAAGGCCGGAGGACATTCGCGGAGCAAGGTACCCCGTCGGCGTGAGCACGCCCCGAACAACGAACAGTCCTATGCCATGCGCGATATGGCGCCCCCCTTCACGCCTGGGCAAACTGAAAGTCTTCATCGATCCCAAGGAACGAGGCGGCAGATCCATGAGCACCAATCGCTATCCCATCATCTACGTGCGTGGCTACGCCATGACCGAAGCGGAGCGCGACGACACCGCCGCCGATCCGTTCTGCGGTTTCAACATCGGCTCCACGGTGTATCGCGCCACCGTCAAGAAGGAGGCGCCGGCGCGGAAGTTCGTCTTCGAGTCGCCCATGGTGCGGCTGCTGGCCGACTTCCAGTACCAGAGCGTCTACCAGAACGGCCTGGACATCCTCGACCCCGACTGGAAGCCCTCGCCCGACGAGAACGGCAGGGACGTCGACGGCATTCCCTCGGCCTCGGTCATCATCTATCGCTACTACGACTCGGGCTCCGAGCTGCTCGGCGACGGCCGGGCCAGGGACATCAAGGTGTACGCGCAAGGCCTGAGCCAGTTGATCCTGCGCGTGCGCGACCTCGTGGCGCTGCGCGAGGGGCCCGGCTCCTCGCCCGCGGATTTCCGCTGCTACCTCGTCGCGCATTCGATGGGCGGCCTGGTGGTGCGCGCCTTCCTGCAGAACCCTGAGCTCGGCGACGCGGCCGCGCGTGCGTGCGTCGACAAGGTGTTCACCTATGCCACGCCGCACAACGGCATCGACATGGGCGGCATCAACGTGCCGGCCTGGCTCACGGCGGCCGAGATGAACACCTTCAACCGCGAGAAGATGTCGGAGTTCATGGCCACGCCGGCGGTCAACGGCCGCATGGACTACCTGCCGGCCACGGCCTTTCCGGCCGAGCGCTTCTTCTGCATGGTCGGTACCAACCGCGGCGACTACGAAAGCGCCAAGGGCCTGTCGCGCATGTTCGCGGGCCACGGCAGCGACGGGCTCGTGCGCATCGAGAACGCCTCGCTCTGGGCCTCCGACGCGGCGGGCAAGACGCAGCCGGTGGCCACCGCCTACACCTACCGTTCGCACTCGGGCTTCTTCGGCATCGTCAACTCCGAAGAGGCCTACCAGAACCTCGTGCGCTTCCTGTTCGGCGACGTGCGGGTCGACCTGTGGTTCGACGTCGAAGGCGTCACGCTGCCGCCCGACCTGCCCAAGGGCGCCGACGTCGATGCGCTCTACCAGGTCGAGCTGCTCGCCGCACCGCGCGGCAAGCGCTGGTACCTGAGCCGGCGCGTGGCCGAGGAAGATTCGCCCGCCTGCCGCACGCACAAGGAACTGACCGACCCGGCCAGGGCGGATCGCCGGTCGATCTATCTTTCCACAGTGTTCCTCGCCAACAGGGCCCGCGTGAAGCAGGACCGCCCGACGCTGGCCTATGCCATGACGCTGGGCGTGCGCGTGCCCGACTACCAGGTCAACAACAAGTTCTGGCTCGACGGCCACTACGAAGGCAGCTCGCTGTTCCGCGACACGCTGGTCATCGAGATCGCGCCGCCCGCGCCCGGCGATCCGGCGCAGAAGTGGAACGTCAAGTACGGCTGGCAGACCGACACGGCGGGGCAGGCTTCGCTGCCGATGAGCCCGAAGCAGCTGGCCAGCGGCAAGCTGCAGTTCATGGTGCCGCTGTCGAGCCTCGGTGCCGCACCGGCGGCGCCCGGCATCAGCGGGAAAGTACGGCTCGAAGTGAGTGCCTGGAACTGAGGGGAGCCGCTACGATGGGCGCATGAACACTGCCGTCCTCGTCATCGATGTCCAACGTGGCCTTTGCGACGATCCGCCGCGCCCCCATGAAGCCGGGCAAGTGATGCAGCGCATCAACGCGCTCACCGAACGTGCCCGTGCAGCCGGAGTGCCTGTGGCCTTCATCCAGCACGAGAACGCGGTCGACCTGGAATTCGATTCCGAGCGCTGGCAGCTCGCCGGCGCGCTGAACACCGATTCGCGCGACGTCCGCATCCGCAAGACCACGCCCGACTCCTTCCTGCGCACGCCACTCGAAGCCTGGCTGTCGGAGCATGGCGTGAAGCGCGTGGTGGTCTGCGGCTATTCGTCGGAGTTCTGCGTCGACACCACCGTGCGCCGCGCCGCCGCGCTGGGCTACCACGTGGTGCTTGCGGCCGACGCGCACACCTCGCACGACAAGCCGCACGCGACGGGCGCGCAGATCCGTGCGCACCACAACGCCACGCTGTCGGACATCACAAGCTTCGGGGTGCCGATTCGCGCGGTGGACAGCACCGGCATCGCGTTCTGATCAGTCGGCGCCGGGCCGCCACACCCGCGCCAGCGCGGCCATCTTCCCCTTGAAGCCCAGCTTGTCGTTCGACAGTGCGTCGATGAAATCCGACAGCCGCTGCGACTTCACCATCGTGTAGATCGTGAGCCAGGTCGTAAGGACGAACACCACGCCGAACCACAGCGCCTTGCGCCACAGCGGCGCGTCGGCCTCGGCCAGCAGGTTCATGCCGAGGAAGCCGGTGGTGATGGTGCCGATCAGGCCGAACAGCGTGACCACTGTGAGGCGCACCACGGTGCTGGCCTGTCGGCGCAGGCTGTCGGCGTCGAGATACGTATTCATGTCGGCGATGCGCGCCTTGACCTCGTCGTAGAGCGGGTCGAGCCCGAGGTGCGTGGCGCACATGTGCGACAGCGCGCGCACCTGCGCCTGTTCCGAGATCTCGTGGAACCAGTAGCGGTGCGTGAAGCGCAGGAAGCGCTCGAAGCTCGCTCGGATCGCGCGCTTGAACTGCTTCACACTCGGCGTGCTGCGGATGTCGAGCCGCTTGAGCGCCTCCACCAGCTGGTCGGAGAACATCAGCAGCGAGGCCTTCTGGAAATGCGCGATGAGGAACAGCAGGAAGTGCTGGTGCCTGAACTGCGCGAGCACGCCGCGGTCGCGGCAGCAGAAGAACTCGGAGTGCGCATCGCCCACCACGATGAGGGCGTGGCCGTTGCACAGGTAGCGCGTGTTGGGCGCCGCGCCGGCGTTGACCCAGAAGCGGTCGTAGCAGTACTTGTGCTCGAAGTCGGCGAGATGGTGGTCGGCGTAGGGCAGGTGGGCGTCGGTGGTGCCGGCACCCGTTACCAGCGCGAGCCGCACGAAGTCGTCGCGCGTGAGGCGGCGCGGGTCGTCCAGCGACAGATAGGCCATGACCGGCATGCGGTAGTACTCGATCTGCCGGTAGCGCAGCACGCCGGGGTCTTCCGAATGGTCGCTCACTAGCGGCTGCATGAGGTAAGCCCAGTGCGAGGAGATGCGCGGCGCGCGGTGCTGCGCCACGTGCGAGAGGAAGCTCTCGCGCTGCTGCGCGTCGGAGCTTGCGAGGACGCGGCCGTCGGCGCCCAGCCATTCGACGCTCGCCATGCAATGCAGCGCCGAACCATCGGCCTCCCAGCCGGAAGGGTAGGCGCGGCCGAAGCGGTAGAGAACGTCCTGCGCCTGCGCGAGGCTCAGGTGGTCGGCCCCGACCTCGAGGTTCACCATGACCACGTCGATGTCGAAGAAGAAGTAGAGGTCGCAATGCACCACGTCGAGCGTGACGGGCGCGTCGCCCGCGCGGGCCACCACGCGCACCGATGCGATGTCGTGGCGGCGGAAGACGCGCATCGGTGAATCGCCGTCGTTGCCGGAGGCCGGGCCGCCGCTGCTGCCGTTGCGCGAGCGGCCCTCGCCGTAGAGAAAGCGCTGCACGTACGGCAGGAAGCTCACGAACTCGTTGTAGTGCCGCTCGTGAAAGCGGCTGCTGTCGCCGGTGTATTCGTCGACCTCTTCGCGCCATGGCGAGGCATCGCCCATCTCGCGCAGCACATGCCAGGGCGCGTGGTGGTGCGCGTGCCCGGCGTCCGGCGCAGGCATCAGCCGCAAGGGCCAGAGCAGGGCCTGGCGGAAGTGCTGCACGGTGGGGACGCCTGTGGAGAGCGCAGTTGCCTCTGTGGGCATGGTGGCCGCGGGTGGGTTCAGCATGGCTCAGTGTAGGCAGAAGGCGAGACAAAACGACCACCTAGGGGAATCCCTAGGCAATCGTGAAACCGGTTTCAGATAAGCTGCGAGCATTGCTTTCGAGGCATGCACGCGCCACGCGCGCACCTTCCGGGTTCGCCCCTCCATGAACTACCAGTTTCAATTCGACGCCGTCTTCGCCGCCTGGCCGTTGCTGCTCAAGGGCACGTGGATCACGGTCCAGCTCTCGCTCGTGGCCACGGTGCTCGGCCTCGTGGTCGCCATCTTCTGCGCCTGGGGCAAGACCTCCGGGCCGGGCTGGCTGCGCTTCATCGTGAATGCCTATATCGAGGTGATCCGCAACACGCCATTCCTCGTGCAGCTGTTCTTTTTCTTCTTCGCGCTGCCGGCCATCGGGCTGCGCTGGTCGCCGCAGACGGCCGCGCTCGTGGCCATGGTGGTGAATCTCGGTGCGTATGCGACCGAGATCATTCGCGCGGGCATCGAGTCGATCCCCAAGGGGCAGATCGAGGCGGGCAGGGCGCTCAACCTCAAGCCCTGGGAAATCTTCCGCTTCGTCATCATCAAGCCCGCGCTGAAGGCCATCTACCCGGCGCTCACGAGTCAGTTCATCCTGCTGATGCTGAGTTCGGCGGTGGTCTCGGTCATCTCGGCCGACGACCTGACCTCGGTGGCCGCCAACCTGCAGTCGCAGACCTTCCGCAGCTTCGAGATCTACATCGTCGTGGCTGCGATCTACCTCGCGCTGGCGCTGGCCTTCTCGACGATGTTCAAGCTGATCTACAGGCGCACGCTCAACTATCCGGACCGCCGGTAAGAAACGACGGACGGAGACAACACCATGCGCACCTTCGGCTTTCCCGAATTCCTTTTCATCCTCGAAGCGGCCAAGTGGACGCTCGCGCTGTCGGCCATCGCCTTCGTGGGCGGCGCGATCCTGGGGCTCATCGTCGCGTTGATGCGCACGTCGCAGTCGACGTGGGCGCGCGGCGTGTCGACCACTTTCATCCAGATCTTCCAGGGCACGCCGCTGCTGCTGCAGCTGTTCCTGGTGTTCTTCGGCGCGCCGGTGCTGGGGCTGGACATCAATCCGTGGGTGGCTGCCGGTGTCGCGCTCATCCTGAACAGCGCTGCTTTCCTCGGCGAGATCTGGCGCGGTTGCATCGAAGCCATTCCGCGCGGCCAGTGGGAAGCCGCCGAGGCGCTGAGCCTCAAGTACACGTCCCGCATGCGCGACGTGGTGCTGCCGCAGGCCTTCAAGATCGCGCTGGCGCCCACGGTGGGCTACGTGGTGCAGATCATCAAGGGGACGTCGCTCGCGGCCATCATCGGTTTTGTCGAGGTCACGCGCGCCGGGCAGATCGTCAACAACGCCACCTTCCAGCCGCTCATCGTGTTCTCGGTGGTGGCGGCCATCTACTTCGCGATCTGCTGGCCGCTGTCGCTGCTGGCCGCGCGCATGGAGCGCCGCCGCGCCCGGGCGCTTGCCCGCTGACCCTTTCCGTTTTCTCTTTCTCGTCGCTTCCTTTCTTATTCAGGAGACACACCCATGACCCGTACCACCACCCGCCGTGCCGCGCTCGCCGCGCTGGGCCTCGGCGCCGCCCTCACCGTGTTCACGTCTTTCGCCTCGGCGCAGAGCGTGGCCGACATCAAGAAGAAGGGCGAGATCACCATCGGCATGCTGGTCGACTTCCCGCCCTACGGCACCACCGATGCGAAGAACCAGCCCGACGGCTATGACGCCGACGTGGCCAAGCTGCTTGCGAAGGACTGGGGCGTCAAGGCCAACATCGTGCCGGTCACGGGCCCCAACCGCATCCCGTTCCTGCTGACCAACAAGGTCGACCTGCTGGTCGCCTCGCTGGCCATCACGCCCGAGCGTGCCAAGCAGGTGCAGTTCTCGCAGCCTTACGCGGCCGCGACCATCGTGCTGTATGGCGCGACCAAGGCCCCCATCAAGGCGGCAGGCGACCTGAAGGGCCTGCGCGTGGGCGTGGCCCGTGCTTCGACGCAGGACGTGGCCGTGACCAAGGCCGCACCCGAAGGCACCGAGATCCGCCGCTTCGACGACGACGCCTCGGCCATGCAGGCGCTGATCTCGGGCCAGGTCGATGCCATCGGCTGCTCGGTGACCGTGGCGGCGCAGATCGCCAAGCGCGTGCCTGCCGGAACCTACGAAAACAAGTTCACGCTGGTGCAGCAGTCGATGGGCATCGCAATGCGTCCGGGCCAGGAGGAGCTGCACAAGGCCGTGAACGACTTCGTGCAGAAGAACACCGCGAACGGCGAGCTGAACAAGCTCTATCAAAAGTGGCTGCAGGCTGACCTGCCGAAGATGCAATAAGCGAAAGCGCTTGAAGGGAATCCTGGCATGACGACGGAATCGATCATCCGCATGGAAGCGGTCAACAAGTGGTACGGTGAATTCCAGGTGTTGACCGGCATCGACCTGTCGGTGCGCCAGGGCGAGCGCATCGTGATCTGCGGGCCTTCGGGCTCGGGCAAGTCCACGCTCATCCGATGCATCAACCGGCTCGAGACGGTGCAGAAGGGCCGCATCGTGGTCGACGGCATCGACCTCACGGCCGGTGGCAAGAACGTGGATGCCGTGCGCGCCGAAGTCGGCATGGTGTTCCAGCAGTTCAACCTGTTCCCGCACCTCACCATCCTGGAGAACTGCACGCTGGCGCCGATGCGCTCGCGCGGCATGACGAAGGCGCAGGCCGAAGAGGTGGCCATGAAGTACCTCACGCGCGTACGCATTCCCGAGCAGGCCGGCAAGTACCCTAGCCAGCTCTCCGGCGGCCAGCAGCAGCGCGTGGCCATTGCCCGCGCGCTGTGCATGGCGCCCAAGATCATGTTGTTCGACGAGCCTACTTCCGCGCTCGACCCCGAGATGGTCAAGGAAGTGCTCGACACCATGATCGGCCTTGCCGAAGACGGCATGACCATGCTCTGCGTGACGCACGAAATGGGTTTTGCCCGCAGCGTGGCCGACCGCGTGATCTTCATGGCCGACGGAAAGATCGTCGAGCAGGCGCCGCCGGAAGAGTTCTTCGGCAACCCCAAGGACGAGCGCACGCGCCAGTTCCTCGGCCAGATCCTCAGCTCCCACCAAGCGCACTGAATGTCCTTTTCCGTTCTGATTTCTCTGTCGTCCTTCGGTGCGGCCGAGGTGGGGCGGCATGGCCAGCTCTGGTGCTCGCAGCTGGCGTTGGCGGCTGGCGCCGATTCGGTGGAAGTGCGCGGCGAGATGCTGCGCGACGCCGAGGCCGAACTGCCCGCGCTGAGGGGCCTCGCTTCCGTGTACTCCAGCCCCGAGGGCCTGTGGGCCCAGGGCGGCTGGCTCGACAGCGCCGCGCTCAAGCGCGGCATCGCCGCGGCCACGCGCATAGGTGCCAAGCGGCTCAAGATGTCCATCGGCGACTTCCAGGCCTCGTCGCACGGCTCGCTCTGGGGCCTGAAGGTGGAGCTGGCCGAAACCCGCGTCGAGCTGCTCATCGAGAACGACCAGACCGCGCGCGCCGGCACGCTGCCCGCGCTGCAGACTTTCTTCGAGGTGGCCGACTGCGCCGGCGTGCCGCTCGGCATGACCTTCGACATGGGCAACTGGCACTGGCTCGGCGAATGCCCGCTGCAGGCGGCGCAGGCGCTGGGCCACCGCGTGCGCTACGTGCATTGCAAGGGCGTGCAGCGCCTGCCGCACAAGTGGGTGGCGGTGCCGCTGGGCGATTCGGCCGCGCCGTGGCGCGCGGTGCTGCGTGCATTGCCGGCTGACGTGCCCCACGCCATCGAATACCCTCTTGCAGGCGACGACCTGCTGGCCGTTACCCGCGCGCAGATCGATTTCATCCGCGCCGTGCGCGCGTAGATCGGGAGACACACACATGACAGAACCCACCGCCTTCGACGTCGCCCTGTTCGGCGAAGCCATGCTGCTGCTCGTGGCCGACCGGCCCGGTCCGCTGGAAGACGCCCAGTCGTTCCACAAGCGCACCGCCGGCGCCGAGACCAACGTGGCCATCGGGCTCTCGCGCCTGGGCCTCAAGGTCGGCTGGGCCAGCCGCCTGGGCACCGACTCGATGGGCCGCGCGCTGCTGGCCGCGATGCGGGCCGAGGGCATCGACTGCTCGCACGTGATCACCGATGCGACGCAGCGCACCGGCTTCCAGTTCAAGGGCCGCGTCACCGATGGCGGCGACCCGCCGATCGAATACCACCGCAAGGGCTCGGCCGCGAGCCAGATGGGCCCGGCCGATGTCGACGAGGCCTGGCTGCGCTCGGCGCGCCATTTGCACGCCACGGGCGTCTTCGCCGCCATCTCCGACACCAGCCTGCAGGCCGCGCTGAAGACCATGGACGTGATGCGCGCCGCGGGCCGCACCATCTCCTTCGACACCAACCTGCGCCCGACGCTGTGGTCGTCCACCGAGACCATGCGCCACTGGGTCAACGAACTCGCCTCGCGCGCAGACTGGGTGCTGCCCGGCATCGAAGAGGGTCTGCTGCTCACGGGCCACGACAAGCCCGAGGACGTCGCGAAGTTCTATCGCGAACGCGGCGCGAAGCTGGTGGTCGTCAAGCTCGGCGCCGAGGGCGCCTACTACGACAGCGACGTGGCCGGCACCGGCGGCGTCGACGGCTTCCCGGTGAAGGAAGTGATCGACACCGTGGGCGCGGGCGACGGCTTCGCGGCCGGCGTGGTGAGCGCGCTGCTCGAAGGCCGCAGCGTGCCTGACGCCGTGCGCCGCGGCGCGTGGATCGGCGCGCGCGCCGTTCAGGTGCTGGGCGATACCGAAGGCCTGCCGACGCGGGCGCAACTCGAAGAAGCGGGGCTCTGATGACCATGACCGAGAAGAAAAACATCCTCGTCTTCCGGCCGCTGCCTGAAGATCAGCTGGCGCGCCTGCAGGCCGCGCACCACGTCACCGAGGCCGATCCGCGCAAGGAGCCCGAGGCATTCGCCGTCGCGCTGCGCACCGCGCACGGGTTGATCGGATCGAGCCATACGGTCGATGCCGCGCTGCTCGATGCGGCGCCGCAGCTGCAAGTCATTTCGAGCGTGTCGGTCGGTGTCGACAACTACCCGCTGGCCGAACTGCACAAGCGCGGCATCGTGCTGTGCCACACGCCCGACGTGCTGACCGAGACGGTGGCCGACACTGTGTTCGCGATCCTCATGGCCACGCAGCGCCGCGTGGTCGAACTCTCGAACCTCGTGCGCGAAGGCCGCTGGACCAGGAACATCGGCGAAGAGCTCTTCGGCACCGACGTGCATGGCAAGACGCTGGGCATCCTGGGCTTCGGCCGTATCGGGCAGGCCGTGGCAAGGCGCGCCGCACTGGGTTTTGGCATGCCGGTGCTGTACCACTCGCGCCGTGCGGTCGACCTGGCTGCGCAGGCGCCCGAACTGCAAGGCCGCGCCACGCACACGCCGCTCGACGATCTGCTCGCGCGTGCCGACATCGTGCTCGCGATGCTGCCGCTGACCGATGCGACGCGCGGCATGATCGACGCGGCCTTTTTCGCGCGCATGAAGCCCGGTGCGTCTTTCATCAACGGCGGCCGAGGCGCCACCGTGAACGAAGACGCGCTGCTGCACGCCCTCGATCACGGCACGCTGCGCGCCGCCGGCCTCGACGTGTTCGCGAAGGAGCCGCTGCCGGCCGAGTCGCCGCTGCGCACCCACCCGCGCGTGACGCCGCTGCCGCACATCGGCTCGGCCACGCACGAGACCCGGCACGCGATGGCGGAGCTGGCGACGACCAATCTGCTGCAGGTGCTGGCCGGGGAGAAGCCGACGGCGCCGTACGACACGGCGGCCGCATGAGCTCAGCCGGGCTTTACTCCCTCCCCCTCTGGGGGAGGGCAGGGGTGGGGGCAAGCGGCGCATCCACCGGGCGCTCTGCCTGCCCCCATCCCCACCTCGGTGCAGGCAGCCAGAGGCTGCCGCTCTTCAGGCCGTCCAGTTCCGCGCAGGCGGAACTGGAGCCGCGGCCTTCAGCCCCAGAGGGGAAGGGGCAAGACCATGAAGCCGACCGGCCGTGCCACCATCGCCGATGTCGCCGCGGCGGCCGGCGTCTCCAAGGCCACCGTCTCGCGCTTCCTCAATCACCGCGAGCGCCTGCTGAGCCCCGACATCGCCGCGCGCGTCGAAGTCGCCATCGCCGCGCTGGCCTATTCGCCGAGCCCGATGGCGCAGGCCCTGAGCCATGGACGTTCGCGCCTCATCGGCCTGATCGTGGCCGACATCACCAACCCGTATTCCGTCGCGGTGCTGCGCGGCGCCGAGAAGGCCTGCCAGGACGCCGGCTATCTCGTGATGCTGTTCAACCTCGGCAACGAGAGCGAACGCGAGCGCGAAGCCATCGATGCGCTGGCGGGCTACCAGGTCGACGGCTTCATCCTCAACACGCTGGGTCGGGGCAGCAACGTGGTCGATGCGGTCACGCTGCACGGCAAGCCGGCGGTGCTGGTCGACCGCCGCCACGCGGGCATGCACACGGACTTCGTCTCGCTCGACAACCCTGCCGCGATGACGGCCACCTGCGGTCACCTGGTCGAAGGCGGCTACCGCGATCTGCTCTACGTCACGGAGCCGCAGAAGGACGTGAGCTCGCGGCGCGAACGCACGGCAGCGTTCGGCGCTTGCGTGGCCGCGCATGAGCCACGCGTGGCGGGCGAGGTGTTCGAATCGGTCGAGGGCGAGAGCGATGCGCTCGACGAGGCTCTGCGCGCCTTGCGCCAGCGCGCCAAACGCGGCCGACGCGCGGCCGTGGTCGCGGGCAATGCGGTGGTCACGCTGCGCATTGCGCAGGCGATGGCGCGGCTGGGCTGGCAGTTCGGCACCGACCTGGGCTTTGTCGGCTTCGATGATCCGGAATGGGCCTCGCTCATCGGCCCCGGCCTGAGCACCGTGGCCCAGCCCACCGACGCCATCGGCCGCACCGCCGCGAGCTGCCTGATCGAGCGGCTGCGGGGACTGGATGCGGCGCCGCGGCAGTTGCTGCTGCCCGGGGAGCTGGTGGTGCGGGGCTCGTCGCGGGCGCTCTAGCATCCGCGAACAGTTGAAGCTGGCATCATCGCGTGCCCAGACCGCCATGTCACCTTCCGCAGACTCCTTCGTTCGCCGCGTTCGCAGCCAGCTCGACCAGCTGTCCGCGACGGAGCGCCAGCTTGCCGACTTCGTGCTGGAGTTCCCGGGCGAGCTGGCGAGCTATGCCGGTAACGAACTGGCGGAGCTTGCGGGCGTGTCGCCCTCGACGGTAAGCCGCTTCATCCGCCGCATCGGGTACGAGAACTACGAGGAGGCCCGGCGGCAGGTCCGTGAGGAAAAGCAGACCGGCTCGCCGCTGTTCCAGAACGCCACCGAGGCTTCCAAGCGCGGCCACCTGGTGGCCACGCATTTCCAGCAGTCGCAGGCCAACCTGGCCAGTACCTTCGATCGGCTCGACGACCGGCAGATGGCAGAGATCGTCAAGGCGATCATCGGCGCGAACCAGGTGCTGATCTTCGGCAGCCGCAGCAGCCACGCCTTCGCGCAGTACCTGCGCTGGCAGATCATCCAGGTGGTCCCGCGCGTCACCGCCATTCCGGGGCCTGGAGAAACGCTGGCCGAGCACCTGGCCGGGCTGGGCACGCGCGACTGTGTGATCGTCTTCGGCACGCGCCGGCAGACGCGGCAGATGGACACCCTGCTGGAGGCCGCGAGCCGCATCGGCGCGCGCATCGTCTACATCAGCGACCGGGCGTCGCCGGACTTTGCCGGTGCCACCTGGTCGCTGCAGTGCGATTGCCGCGGCCCGGGGCTGCTGGACAACCACACCGCGGTGATGGGCGTGTGCGATCTGCTCGCCACCATGGTGATCGAGGCCTCCGGCTCCGCCGGCCGCAAGCGGCTGGCAGCCATCGAGCTCGGCCACGAGGAAAACGACGAGCTCTGAGCCGCACGCCAACGGTGCGCACCCGCACGTTCACGGTGCGCCAGGCCTGAAATTTCCCCTGTAGTTCTCCGAAAGTTCGGGCATGGCGCTTGCTCATGTTCGCCCGTGACTGAAATTTTGATTTCATGAAACATATATAGGTGAAATCGATATGTCATTGCAACGGGGTCGCCGATAGCATGCGAAAGGCGATTCCGGACAGCACCGAGCAAGCACTTCTTCCTTTCTCAAGGGGTTTCCAATGGCTGGACCTGCACTTTCCTCCGGGCCTGACTCGCCCCGGGTTGCCGAGCTCGACCGCGCGCTCGACAAGATCGGTGTCACGCGCTCGCATCACACGATCATCTTTCTGATCCTGATCGGTTGCCTGTTCGACAGCTTCGAGCAGAACGCCGTCGGCATCGTGGGGCCCATGCTGCGCCAGCAGTGGGGCCTGAGCGCATCCGACATCGGCCTGCTGAACACCGTCACCTTCACCTGTGCGGCGATCGGGCGGATCGTCTCGGGCTTCATTGCCGACCGCTACGGACGCCGCGTGATGCTGTCGCTCGACCTGCTGCTGTTCACGCTCGGCGCGGGCGTCTGCGCGATGGCGCCGAACTTCACGGTAATGGCGCTCGGGCGCGCCATCGTCGGCTTCGGACTCGGCGGCGAGATTGCCATTGCGGTGACCATGCTGGCCGAGTTCTGCTCGACCAGGTTCCGCGGCACGGCTGTGGGGCTGGTGAACGTGGGAGCGGGCGGCCTCGGCAACTTCCTCGCGCCGGGCTTCGGCCTGCTGGTGTTCTGGATGTTCCCGGGCGACAACGCGTGGCGCTGGCTCTTTGCCTGCCTCATGGTGCCGGCGCTGCTCGGCGCGTTCTATCGCCGCTACATCCCGGAAACGCCGCGCTTCCTGCTCTCGCAGGGCCGCGTGAAGGAGACCAACGCGGTGCTGTCGCGGCTGGCGTCGGGCCGGCTCTCGGCGAAGAAGGTGCCGCAGCAGCAGTACATCAACGAGGACGGCGCGGACGCACAGCCCGCGAAGGTCAAGGTGCGCGTCACCGAGATCTTCCGCGGTGCGCTGGCGCGGCGCACCATCCCGCTGTGCATCACGATCTGGATGACCTACGGCGCGCAGATCTCGGTGCTCACGCTGATGCCGACCATCCTCGTCACGCTGGGCTACAGCATGTCGAAGAGCCTGGTGTTCACGATGGTGATGCAGGGAGGCAGCCTGCTGGGCGCCATTGCGGCGTCGCTGCTGGGTTTTCACTTTCCGCGCAAGCGCGTGCTGACGGCCGGCGCCGTGTGCGCCTGCCTGGCGGCCCTGACGATCGGCTTCGTGGCCAAGAGCATCGCCGTGATCCTCGTTGCGGGCGCGGTGTTCCAGTTCTTCGTGCTGCTGCTGAACACGACCATCTGGATCTTCGCGCCGGAGCTCTACCCGACGCGCGTGCGGGCTTTCGGCACCGCCTTCATCCTGGCCACGGGCACCGCGGCGGGCGCGTTGATGCCGCTCGTCGCCGGTCGCCTGTTCGATGCCTTCGGCCTCGTCGGCGTGTTCGGGCTGGCGGCCGGCATGTACGCGGTCTTCGTGATCAGCGTGCAGAGCGTGCCGGAAACCTATGGCCAGTCGCCCGACGCACTGCCCCTGCCCGGTGAAGGCCCGGCCACCGACGCCACCCCGGCCGCCAAGATCGCGCAGCCGGGTTGAACTTCCAGAAAGCCTCTTGCATGACGGACATCCTGCTCATCAACCCCAACTCGTCGACCGCCACCACGGAGATGATGGCGAAGATCGCCAACGGCGAGGCCCCCGCGGGCTGCCGCGTGACCGGCCGCACCGCCATGGGCGGGCCCTCGATGATCGTCAACGAGCAGGAGCTCGAGGCCGCCGCCGCCGAGGTGCTGAAAGTGTGGCGCGAGGCTGGCGCCGCGCGCTGGGACGGCGTGATCGTCAGCGCCTTCGGCGACCCGGGCATCGACCTCGTGCGAGCGAACGCGAGGGTGCCGGTGGTCGGCATCGCGGAGGCGTCGATGCGCGAGGCGAGCGATGGGCATCGGCGCTTCGGCATCGCCACGGTGACGCCCGAGCTGGTGGCACCCATCGAGCGGCGCGCCCGTGCGCTCGGGTTGCTCGGCCTGTACGCCGGCACCCGCCTGACACAGGGCGACCCGCGCGAACTGGCGGCCGAACCGCAAGCGCTGGAGGACGCGCTGGCACGGGCCGTGCAGCGCTGCATCGACGAAGACGGCGCGGAGGCCGTGATCATCGGCGGCGGCCCGCTGGGCCAGGCCGCGCTGGCGCTGGCACCGCGCTTCGGCGTGCCGGTGATCGCACCGATTTCCGCCGCGATGCGGCAGCTGTGTGCGCGACTCGAAGTCGCGTCCTGAACACGAGGAGCAAGACATGAGCACGAGCACGGCGGCAAATCCGGGCGCATCTGCAGCGGCGTCCGGCACGGGCGTGGACTCGCTCGCGGAACGCGACCTGACCTTCAGGCGCATCGTCTGGCGCCTGATTCCCTTCCTCACGCTGGTGTGGTTCCTGGCGTGGATCGACCGCGTCAACGTCGGCTTCGCGAAGCTCACGATGATGAACGACCTGCAGTGGTCCGACGCCATCTACGGCGCGGGTGCGGGCGTGTTCTTCATCGGCTACTTCTTCTTCGAGGTGCCGAGCAACATGCTGCTGCAGAAGTTCGGTGCCAAGAAGACCATCATGCGCATCACCATCGGCTGGGGCGTGGTATGCGTGCTCATGGCCTGGGTGAAGACACCGCTGCAGTTCTATGCGCTGCGCTTCCTCATGGGTGCGTTCGAGGCAGGCCTGCAGCCCGGCGTGATCCTGTACCTGACCTACTGGCTGCCCGCGCACCGGCGCGGCAAGGCGCTCGCGTTCTTTGTCTCGGCTTCGGCGCTGTCGCTGATGTTCGGCAGCCCGATCGCCGCCTACCTGATGGAAGCGCTCGGCGGCGTCGGTGGCTTTCGCGGCTGGCAGTGGCTGTTCGTGATCGAGGGCATTCCATCGATCGTGGCGGGGGCCGCGGCGTACTTCGTCCTCAGCGATTCGCCCGCCAAGGCTCGCTGGCTGAGCACGCGGCAGAAGGCGCATGTCGATAGCGAACTGGCGCTCGAAGCCAGGAGCCTGGGCCACCGCGAGCACAGCTTCCTGGCATCGATGCGCAACCCGCAGCTCTGGGTGCTCACGCTGATCTTCTTCTGCATCGTGGCGGGCAATGCCACGCTGGTGTACTACGGGCCGAGCATCGTGCGGGAGGTCGGCGTGAACGACATCAAGACGCTGGGCTGGGTCATGGCGGGCATCTACGCCTGCGGCTGGATCGGGATGATCGGCAACGGCTACCTCTCGGACCGGCGCAAGGAGGTGAAGTGGCACACGGCCATCGCGGCCGGGCTGGGGGCGCTGGGCCTGCTGCTCACGGCCTACTTCCTGGGCCAGAAAAACATGGCCGGCGTGATCGTGTCGCTGGCGTTGTCGTCGGCCGGCACGATGGGCTCGATCCCGATCTATTGGCAGATACCGAGCCGCTACCTGTCTGCCACGGCGCTGGTGGTGGGCCTGGCGTTCATCAATTCGGTGGCCAACCTGGCGGGGTATTTCTCGCCGCAGCTGCTGGGCTACCTGAAGAGCAGCACGGGGCAATATGCGCAGGGCCTGACGATCATCGCGGCGGTCGAATGCATGGCGACGGTGCTGATCGTGCTGTTCGTCTCGCGCGAGAAGGCGCGCAGCCCCGCGCCGGGCGTCAACTGAAAAAGATCGGCGGGATCAGCCGACTTCGGCGATCAGCTCGATCTCCACGCAGGCTCCCATCGGCACCTGCGCCACGCCGAAGGCGCTGCGTGCATGCGCGCCCTTTTCGGGGCCGAAGACTTCGGCGAAGAATTCGCTCGCGCCGTTGGTCACGAGGTGCTGCTCGGTGAAGGTGCCGACCGAGTTCACGAGGCTCATCACCTTGACGATGCGCTTGACCTTGTTCAGGTCGCCCACGGCCGCGTGCAGCGTGCCGAGCAGGTCGATGGCGATGGCGCGTGCGGCTTGCTTGCCTTCCTCGGTGCTGATGTTGGCGCCGAGCTGGCCGGCCCAGACCTTGCCGTCCTTCTTCGCAATGTGGCCCGAGAGGAACACGAGGTTGCCGGTCTGCACGAAGGGCACGTAGGCGGCCGCGGGGGCGGCGACCGGGGGCAGGGTGATGCCGAGGCTGGAAAGTTTGTCGTAAACGCTCATGGAGACTCCTTGTCTTGGGAAGGCGATTGTGTCTGTGTTTGCGGCAGGCCCTCGATCACTTCCCCCACGGGCTGCACGGTCACGCCGACCCGCAGCGTGTGCCTGGCGCCGCCATGGAGTACGCCGCGCATCGGCGACACGTCGGAATAGTCGCGGCCGATGGCGAGCGTGACGTAGTCCTCGCCCGGCTGGCGGCCGTTGGTGGGGTCGAAATCGGCCCAGCCGCCCGCGCTCTCGGGACCGTCGTCCTCGCCCTTTCCGGGCAAGTACACCGACACCCAGGCGTGCGACGCATCGGCGCCCACCAGCCGGGGCTGGCCGGGCGGCGGCTGCGTCAGCAGATAGCCGCTGACGTAGCGCGCGGGCAGGCCCATGGTGCGAAAGCACGCGATCATGATGTGGGCGAAGTCCTGACACACGCCCTTGCGCTGTGCGAGCGCCTCGACGGCGGGGGTGTTGATCTCGGTGCTGTCGGCGTCGTACGCGAAGTCCTCGTACATGCGCTCGGTGAGGTCCATCGCCACGTCGAAGGTGGGACGGCCGGGCACGAAGCTGGCGCGCGCATAGGCCGCGAAGTCGCCGTGGCGCGGCACGTAGGGCGACGGAAAGACGAACTCCGAGGCCGCATCGAAGGTGGCGTCCTTGCGGAAGCGGAAGCGCTCGCGCACGGCTTCCCATGGCAGCTCGCGCGCCACGGCGGGCGACAGCACGGGCTCCGAGGTTTCGACCACGCTCTCGGCCGTGACGACGAGCCGGTCGTGCGTGGCTTCGAGTGCGAAGAAGGCGCGCGTGTTGCCGTACAGGTCGGCCAGTTCGTTGCGCTGTGCAGGCGCCGGCTCGATGGCAAGCCGGTGGCTCACGAGCCGCTGCGATTCGGTGGCCAGCGGCTTGAGGTGGGCGAGGTGCTGCGCGGTCTCGACCGGCGGCGAGTACTCGTAGCGCGTTTCGTGGGTGACGTGAAGCAGCATGATCGACAGTGCCCGTTGCGTGGATCTACTTGGCCTCGGCGCCGAAGTGCGAAGCGTAGATCTTCGCGTAGGTGCCGTCGGCCCGGATGCCTTCGAGGCCCTGGTTGATCCTGGCCAGCAGTTCGGCGTTGCCCCTCTTCACGGCAATGCCGTACTTCTCGACCGGAAAGCCTGCGTCGCTCACGGTCTTGAAACCGCCCGCGGTGTTGTTCGCGATGTAGTGCACCACCACGCCGTTGTCTGCCACCACGGCCTGCACGCCGCCGGCCTCGAGTTCCTTGAGCGCGAGCGGCGTCGATTCGAAGCGCTTGATGGCGGTGCTCGATTTGCCCAGCAGCTTGCCCACGACCTCGTCGCCGGTGGTGCCGTTCTGCACGCCGACCTTCATGTCCTTGATGTCCTCGAATTTCGCGACGGGCGAGTCGATCTTCACGGCGATCAGCTGCCTGGCGTCGAAGTAGGGCTGCGAGAAGTCCATGGTCTGGCGGCGCTCGTCGGTGATGGTGATGGCCGACACCAGCAGGTCGCGGTCGCCCTGGTCGAGCGCATTGAAGATGCCTTCCCACGGCGTGTTGACGAACTTCACCTCGAAGCCCGCCTTCTGCGCGACCGCCTTCACCACGTCGATGTCGAAGCCCACGATCTCGCCCTTGTCGTTCTGCGATTCGAAGGGCGTGTAGGCGGCGTCGGTGCCGACCACCAGCACGCGGGCGGCGGCCGGTGCCGCCGGTGCACCGGTGGCGGACGGTGCGGATGCCGGCTCCTGCTTGCCGCAGCCGGCGATGGCGAGGGCCGCGAAGAGGCCCGCGGCGGTGAGTGCGAAGCGGCGGTTGATGGTGACGCGGTGGGGCATGGCGGTGCTTCTCCGTGAACTTATTGTGGAACGCCGCGGAACCGGCTTTGCCGGGCCGCAGGCGTTGCCCCCGGCGAGGGGGTGTGCGTAGCGACACGAAGTGCGCGAAGCATGGGGGAGTGCCTGTTCACGCCCCGACGGAGCGCAGCGATTCGGAGGTCAGCGTGAAGTAGCGTGTGCCGATGGCGTCCGACACATGGTAGGCCGCCGTCTCGCAGTTGGCGAGCAGTTCGGCGAGGGCCGGATAGTTGCCGTGAGGCCCCGTGGCGCAGAGGTGTTCGAGCGTCCAGCTGGCCGGATCGGACAACTCGTACGACAGCGCCGTCAGCTTGCCGGGCGCACTGCCGGCCAGCCGCGCGATGCGTCCGCGCAGCGTCTGCGTGACCCATGCGAGCGAGCGCGGGTTCTCGGCGTCGAGCACCAGCAGGTCGACCATGGTGGCGACGTCGCGGCGCTGCTGGTAGCGGGCATGGAAGGTGATGGTGCTGTCGAACAGCGCCACCATCGCCTCGAAGCCGCTGACCTCGTGCACGGCGCCGTTCTCGAAGCCGGCCTCCAGGGCGTTCGACAGGAAGCCCAGGCGTTCGATATGGCGGCCGATGGACAGCAGGCGCCAGGCATCGTCGCGCGTCATGCGGTCGGTTTGCGCGCCGGTCATGGCGGCCAGCGCGGTGCTGGCGGATTCGAGGGCGCGCAGCGCGGCGCCGGTGGCAAAGTTGCCTTCGCCGGCCTGCTCGGCCGCGCGGCGCAGGAAGTCGGTTTCGGCGCGCACGATCTGGTTCCAGTTGTCCTGCGACAGGCGTTCGCGCACGGCGGCCGCGGCCTGCCGGATGCACCTCAGGCTGAAGCCCACGCTGCCGCCGCGCTCCACGTCGCCGAGTTCGGCGATCAGTGCGCGTTCGAACACCCGGCGCGACTTCGGCGCGCTGGGCGCCTCGGCGGGCACCAGCGCATTGCGCAGTGCCATGCGGTGCAGCCATTCGAGCAGCGGGCGCGACGACTGGTCTTCGCTGCCCAGCAGGTTGAGCGTGAGGCGCGCGAGGCGCACGGCGTTCTCGGCGCGCTCGGTGTAGCGCCCGAGCCAGAACATGTTCTCCGCGGCGCGGCTGGTGACGGGCGCGCGGTGCCGCGCGAGCGAAGCCGGCGTGGCGTGCGGCTGCAGCAGCGTGGTGCGGTCGACCTCGCCATGGGTCTGCACCCACACGTCGGCGCTGCTGCCGCCGCGCTGCATCGAAGCGATCTGCGCGTCGGGGCCCGCGAGCCGGGCCAGGCCGCCGGGCAGCACGCGCCACGACTGCGCGCCGTCGCTCACCGCGAACACGCGCAGCAGCACTGCGCGCGGCGCGATGTGGCCCGGGCCCATGTCGTTGGCCCAGGTGGGCATCTGCGACAGCGGCAGATAGCCCTGCACGGTGTGGCCGTCGCCTTCGCGCACGATGCGGCCGGCCCATTCGTCGAGCTCGCGCCGCCCGAGCTGGCTGCCGAGCACGGCGTCGAAGCTGGCGTGGCCGTCGAAACCGGGGTAGGTGGGCTTGATGGCGCAGTCGGCCAGTTGCGGCAGCACCGATTCGAGCGCCGCGCGCTCGCCGCACCACCAGGTGGGCAGCGCGGGCAGCTTGAGCTTCTCGCCGATCAGGCGGCGCGCCAGCCCCGGCAAAAAGCCGAGCAGCGCGGGCGATTCGAGGAACGCCGAGCCCGGCATGTTGGCCACCAGCACATTGCCGGCGCGAATGGCCTGCAGCAGGCCGGGCACGCCGAGCGTGGAATCGGGGCGCAGCTCCAGCGGATCGAGGAACTGGTCGTCGAGCCGCTTGATGAGGCCGTGCACCGGACGCAGGCCCTGCAGCGTCTTGAGGTACAGCCGCTGGTCGCGCACCGTGAGGTCGCTGCCCTCGACCAGCGTGAGGCCCAGGTAGCGCGCGAGGTAGGCGTGCTCGAAATAGGTTTCGTTGTACGGGCCGGGCGTGAGCAGCGCGATGTGCGGCGGCACGCCGGCCGGGCACATGCGCTGCAGGCCTTCCATCATGGCGCTGTAGGTGGCGGCCAGGCGCTGCACGTGCAGCGCCTCGAAGGCTTGCGGAAACTGCCGCGTGATGGCCAAACGGTTCTCGAGCAGGTAGCCCAGGCCCGAGGGCGCCTGGGTGCGCTGCGAGACCACCCACCAGTTGCCGTCGGGGCCGCGCGCGAGGTCGAAGGCCGCGATGTGCAGCCAGGTGTCGCCCGGCGGCTTCACGCCGTGCAGCGCGCGCAGGTAGCCGGGGTGGCCGCGCACCAGCGCCGGCGGAATGAGCCCTTCGGCCAGCAGTTGCTGCGGACCGTAGACGTCGGCCATCACGCGGTCGAGCACGCGCACGCGCTGCAGCACGCCGGCCTCGATCTGGCTCCAGCTCTCGGGCGAGACGATCAGCGGGAACAGGTCGAGCGACCATGGCCGCTGCGGGCCGTTGGCGTCGGCGTACACGTTGTAGGTGACGCCGTTGTCGCGGATCTGGCGCTCGAGGCTGGCTGCCCGCCGGGGCAGGTCGCTGAAGCCGTCGGGGCCGAGCTGGTCGAAGAAGGCGTTCCAGGCGGGCGTGAGCGGCGGTTGTTCGCCGGTCGGGGCCTGTGTCTGCGTCTGGGATTGCGTTTGGGACTGGGACTGCGATTGCGACTGGCCGGGCGCCACCGGCCGCTCCCCGGCGGCGTCATAGAGCGGCGCAGCGGCGGCAGGCAGGGCTCCCGCCGCCGGCCGCACGGGCGCAGCCACCGTGGCCGCTCCGCGCAGTTCATCGAAATGACCGGGCAGGGCCGGAGGGGCGAGCGCCGACGCCAGGGCCGCTGGAAACTCCAGCGCCTCGGCGTCGAACAGGGATTCGTTCAAAGGTTCCACAGGGGTGGATTGTCACACTGCCGTCACGGGGTGTCCGTTTGGGCAGTGTGCCGGATGACCCCCTACCGCCGCAGGTCCAGCGTGAACGGGAATTCGCGGCTGCCCGGCAGCTCGATGGTCGCCGGGGGCGTGCGCATGAGCCCGGGCGTGTGTCCGGTGCGGGTGAAGCGCGAATGGCGGCGGCTTTCGGCCTCGTAGGCGTTGACCGGGAAGGTGTCGTAGTTGCGCCCGCCCGGGTGGGCGACGAAGTACTGGCAGCCACCCAGCGAGCGCTTCATCCAGGTGTCGACCAGGTCGAAGGTCAGCGGCGCATGGGCCTTGATGCTCGGGTGCAGCGCCGAGGGCGGGTTCCAGGCCTTGTAGCGCACGCCGGCCACGAACTCGCCCGTAACGCCTGTGGGCTGCAGCGGCAGCACCTTGCCGTTGACGGTGACGACATGGCGGCTTTCGTTCAGGCCGGTCACGCGCACCTCGATGCGCTCCAGCGACGAATCGACATAGCGCACCGTGCCGCCGGCCGAGCCTTCCTCGCCCATCACGTGCCAGGGCTCCAGCGCGTTGCGCAGCGACAGCTCCACGCCCATCGCCTGCATCTGGCCCACGAGCGGGAAGCGGAACTCGAAATGCGGCGCGAACCAGTCGGCGTCGAAGGCGTAGCCGGCCTGGCGCATCTCGCTGATGACGTCGTCGAAGTCCATCTTCACGAAGGTCGGCAGCAGGAAGCGGTCGTGCAGCTCGGTGCCCCAGCGGGTGACGGGCGCCTTGTAGGGCTCGTCCCAGAAGCGGGCCACCAGCGCGCGGATCATCAGTTGCTGCGCGATGCTCATGCGCGCATGCGGCGGCATCTCGAAGGCGCGCAGCTCCAGCAGGCCGAGGCGGCCGGTGCTCGAGTCGGGCGAGTAGAGCTTGTCGATGCAGAACTCGCTGCGGTGCGTGTTGCCCGACACGTCGATCAGGATGTTGCGCAGCGTGCGGTCGACCAGCCATGCGGGCATGTTGGCGCCGTAGATCTCGCGGTTCTTCGCGATCTCCTTCAGCGCGATTTCCAGTTCGTAGACCTGGTCGTTGCGCGCCTCGTCCACGCGCGGCGCCTGGCTGGTCGGGCCGATGAACATGCCCGAGAACAAATAGCTCAGCGACGGGTGGTTGTGCCAGTAGAGCAGCAGGCTGGCCAGCAGCTCGGGCCGGCGCAGGAAGGGGCTGTCGGCCGGCGTGGCGCCGCCCATCACGAAGTGGTTGCCGCCGCCGGTGCCGGTGTGGCGGCCGTCGGTCATGAACTTCTCGGCCGACAGGCGGGTTTCGAAGGCGGCGTTGTAGAGAAACTCGGTGTGATCGACCAGTTCCTTCCAGTTGTGCGCCGGGTGGATGTTGACCTCGATCACGCCCGGGTCGGGCGTGACGGCCAGCATCTTCAGGCGCGGATCGCGCGGCGGCGGATAGCCTTCCATCACGATGCGCATGCCGAGTTCGCGCGCGGTGGCTTCGACGGCCGCGACGAGGTCGAGGTAGTCCTCCAGGCGCGCGAGCGGCGGCATGAAGACGTAGAGCACGCCCGAGGCATTGCCCTTCTTCTCGGCCGCGGGGCCGTTGGCGCGGCGCGGGTCGCGCACTTCGACGCACAGCGCGGTGCGCGTGACCCAGTGGGCCGATTCGCCGCGCAGCGGCTGGCGCGTGGTGGTGGACGACTTGTCGGCAGCCTCGTCGGCGGCCGTGGCTGCGTCGCCTTCGCCTGCACTGCCCGGCGCCTGCATGCGCAGCGAGGCCGGCACGACGGGTGGCGTGCCGAAGGCATAGGGCACGGCGCCGCGGTCACCCTCCGCACCGCCTGCCGCCACGGCATAGCGCGCACTGTAGTCGGCCGCGCTCGGCAGCGCACCGCGCGGCGCGGTCGGGTCGCGCTCGATCAGGTAGGGGTAGTCGCCTTTGCTCGCCCACGGCTGCGAGTCGAGCGGCAGGCGGTAGCCCATGGGCGAGTCGCCCGGGATCAAGTAGAGCCGGTCGTCGCGCAGGAACCAGGGCCCGGTCTTCCAACCGGGGCCGGCGAGCGCGGGTGCATCGCTGTTCGCGTTGCCGGGCTCGATGGGCAGCATGTAGCCGATCACCGCGTCGAGCTTCTGCGTGAACACGCGGCGCAGGCGCACGCGTTCGAGTTCGTCGTCGAGCTTCGACTCGAAGGGGTCGACGTTCACCGGCAGGCGGCGTTCGCGCCAGAGGTAGTAGTAAATGTCTTCGTAGCCGGGCTGGATGTAGCGCTCGGTCAGGCCGAGCTTGTGCGCCAGCACGGTGGTGAAGCGGCGCGCGTCCTCGCTCGTGTACTGCGTGGGAAAGCGCTCGTCGGCGAAGAGCTCGGGGTCGTGCCACAGCGTCTGGCCGTCGGCGCGCCAGAAGATCGACAACGCCCAGCGCGGCAGCTGCTCGCCCGGGTACCACTTGCCCTGGCCGAAATGCAGGAAGCCGCCCTTGCCGTACTCGGCGCGCAGCTTGTGCACGAGCTCGGTGGCGTAGCCGCGCTTGGTGGGGCCGAGCGCGTCGGTGTTCCATTCGGGCGCGTCGCGGTCGCTGGTGGCCACGTAGGTGGGCTCGCCGCCCATGGTGAGGCGCACGTCGCCGGCCTTCAGGCGCGCATCGACGGCGTCGCCCAGGGCCAGCACTTCGGACCATTGCTCTTCGGTGTAGGGCTTGGTGACGCGCGGCGATTCGTAGATGCGCGTGACCTTCATTTCATGGCCGAACTCGACCTCCGACTCATCCACGCCGCCCTCGATGGGCGCCGCGCTCGATGGCGTGGGCGTGCAGGCCAGCGGAATGTGGCCTTCGCCGGCCAGCAGGCCCGAGGTGGCGTCGAGGCCGATCCAGCCGGCGCCCGGCAGGAACACCTCGCACCAGGCGTGCAGGTCGGTGAAGTCGACCGTGGTGCCGCTCGGGCCGTCGAGCGCTTTCACGTCGGGCGTGAGCTGGATCAGGTAGCCCGAGACGAAGCGCGCGGCCAGTCCGCAGTGGCGCAGCAGCTGCACCAGCAGCCAGCCCGAGTCGCGGCAGGAGCCGCTGCCGCTGGCGAGCGTTTCTTCCGGCGTCTGCACGCCGGGTTCCATGCGGATCAGGTAGTTGACGTCCTGCTGCACCTGCTGGTTGATGCCGACCAGGAAGTCGATGGTGCGCTGCTCCTTGCGCTCGACCTTGTCGAGGTAGGCCTCCAGCAGCGGAGTGACCGGGTCGGCCACGAGGTAGGGCGCGAGCTCTTCGGCCTGCGAGGCTGTGTACTTGAAGGGGAAGTTCTCGGCCTGCGGCTCGAGGAAGAAGTCGAACGGGTTGTAGACCGCCATCTCGACCACGAGGTCGACCGTGACCTTGAACTCGCGCGTCTTCTCGGGGAACACCAGCCGCGCCTGGTAGTTGGCGAACGGGTCCTGCATCCAGTTGACGAAGTGCTCGGCCGGCTCGACCCGAAGCGAGTACGAGATCACGTTGCTGCGGCAATGCGGCGCGGGCCGCAAGCGCACGACCTGTGGGCCCAGCTGCACCGGGCGGTCGTATTTGTAGTGGGTGACGTGGTGGAGAGCGGCGTGAATGGACATGCGTTTTTATGTGCAGTGCTGCGAGATTGCATCGAAAAGATGTCTCTTGTGAGACGCATACTAGCCCAGTTGCAAAGCAATTAACGCGCCACTGAGCGTGACTTTGGGGAGGGTTTGCATCATGGGTTCGGGAGTTTCTCGTTGACGCCGTTTCGCGCGTCCGGCGGCGCCGCGGGCAGATCGTGGGTGTTCGCGGCGCTGTGCGGTTCGCTGCTCGGCGCGGTCCTGCAGTTGCAGCAGGCGGGGCTTTGGCGGGCAGGGATGTATGCGGGTTTGCTGCTCGTGGCCGGGGCCGGCCTGTGGTGGCGGCGCCTGTCGGGCCGGGGGCTGTTGATGGCCTCGCTCGTGTGCGGCGCAATGGCGGGTGCGGGGCTTGCGGGATGGCGCGCCGCCGTCTACGCGGGCGGTGCGCTGGACCCGGCGCTCGAAGGGCGCGACCTGCAGGTCACCGGTGTCGTGTCGGAGATGCCCCAGCGCAGCGAGGGCGGGACGCGGTTCCGTCTGGATGTCGAGTCTGCGGGCTGGGCCGACCCCGGCGAGGACGGGCGGCCCACCGTGCCTGATCGCATTGCCCTCGGCTGGTATTCGGAAGGCTCAGGCCTGTGGGACCGGGCGTCTGAAGGCCGCGCACCGTTGGCCAGCACCGTCGGCCCCCTCCACGCCGGCGAGCGATGGCGCCTGACGGTGCGCCTGAAGGCGCCGCACGGCAACCGCAACCCCCACGGCTTCGACAGCGAACTCTGGATGTGGGAGCAGGGCCTGCATGCCGGCGGACACGTGCGAACCGGCGCGCGCGATGCGGCGCCCGCGCTCGTTGCGCCTACGTGGCGGCATCCCATCGAGCGCGCACGCGAAGCCGTGCGCGACGCCGTCTTCGAACGCGTGCCCGACCGCGCCCAGGCAGGCGTGATCGCAGCTCTGGTCACCGGCGACCAGAGCGCCATCGATCGCTCGGGCTGGGACGTCTTCCGCGCCACGGGCGTGGCGCACCTGATGTCGATCTCCGGCCTCCACGTCACCATGTTCGCCTGGCTGGCCGCGCACGTCGTCGGCCTGCTCTGGCGGCGCAGCGCCCGGCTGATGCTGCGCTTGCCCGCGCAGCAGGCCGCGCTGGTGGGCGGCGTCCTGCTCGCCACGCTCTATGCGCTGTTCAGCGGCTGGGGCGTGCCTTCGCAGCGCACGGTCTGGATGCTGGCGACGGTCGCGCTGCTGCGCCTCACGGGCCGGCGCTGGCCCTGGCCGCATGTGTGGCTGTTGACGGCGGCCGTGGTGGTCGCGCTCGATCCCTGGGCCTTGATGCAGGCCGGTTTCTGGCTCAGCTTCGTGGCGGTGGGCGTGCTGTTCGCCACCGATGCCGGGGTGCCCGGAGAGCGGAAGACGGGCGCGTCTTTCCGGCTGCTCCAGTTCCTGCGCGAGCAGTGGGTCATCACGCTCGCGATCACGCCGCTCAGCCTGCTGCTGTTCCAGCAGGTTTCGCTGATCGGCCTGCTGGCCAATGCGGTGGCGATCCCCTGGGTCACGCTGGTGATCACGCCGCTGGCGATGCTCGGCGTGGCCGTGGCGCCGCTTTGGGACCTGGCGGCCCGCGCCGTGCAGGTGCTGGCGCTGCTGCTGCAATGGCTGGCCGGACTGCCGTATGCCACGCTCTCGGTGGCCGCGCCGCCCTGGTGGATGGCCGCCTGCGGCGTGGCCGGCGGTGCACTGCTGGCCATGCGGCTGCCCTGGTCGCTGCGCACCCTCGGCATCCCACTGCTGCTGCCGGTGCTGCTGTGGCAGGCACCCCGGCCCGCGGCCGGCGAATTCGAACTGCTCGCTGCCGACGTCGGCCAGGGCAACGCGGTGCTCGTGCACACCGCGACACACAGCCTGCTCTACGACGCCGGCCCGCGCTACAGCCTGGAAAGCGATGCCGGCCATCGCGTGCTCGTGCCGTTGCTGCGGGCGTATGGCGAGCGCCTCGACACGCTGGTGCTGAGCCATCGCGACCTCGACCACACCGGCGGCGCGCCCGCGGTGCTCGCGATGCAGCCGCAAGCCGCGCTGCTGAGTTCCATCGAGGCCACCCACCCGCTGCAGACGATGCGTGCGGCGCGGCGTTGCGAGGCGGGGCAGGCCTGGAGCTGGGACGGCGTGCGCTTCGAGGTGCTGCATCCGTTCGACACCGACTACCGCGGCTTCACCAAACCCAATGCGGTGTCGTGCGTGCTGCGCATCGACAGCGGCCGCGCCGTGGCGCTGCTGGCCGGCGACATCGAGCGGCTGCAGGAGACAGCGCTCGTCACGCGCACGCCGGAATTGCTGCGCGCCGACGTGCTGCTGGCGCCGCATCATGGCAGCAAGACCTCGTCGAGCCCGGCGTTCCTCGACGCGGTGAAGCCGCGCATCGCCATCGTCCAGGCGGGGTACCGCAACCGCTTCGGCCATCCGGCGCAGGAAGTGGCGGCGCGCTACCTGGAGCGCGGCGGGCAGTTGGTCGAAAACACCCGGTGCGGCGCGGCGCACTGGAGCAGCGTGCGCCCCGGGGACGTGGCCTGCGAGCGTGAGCGGAACGCGCGATATTGGCAGCACAGCCTGCCCTGAAGCCGGCTCAGGATTTTCGGGGGGAGGCCGTTGTTCCTGCCATCATCGGGGGGCTTGCACCAGGCCGAAAAAAAAGTCGCTCGACCCGTACGCGGCCTCGGCATAAGGGGTTCTACTGGCCCTGAACTTGCTAAGCTATAGCTCAAGGAGATTGGTCGTCCCATGCACAAATTCGACGAGATGTATGAGCAGTTGCCCTATGCGGGGGCTGCGATCCGACAGCACTACAAGCGCTACGACCAATGGCTCGCGAAGCAACCCGGTGAGGTGATGCGTTCGCGGCGTGAAGAGGCGGAAATGATTTTCCGCCGGGTCGGCATCACCTTCGCGGTGTATGGCGCGAAGGATGAAGATGGCTCCGGCACCGAGCGGCTCATCCCGTTCGACCTGCTGCCTCGCATCATTCCGGCCCACGAGTGGGAGAGCATGGAAAAGGGGCTGGTGCAGCGCGTCACGGCGCTCAACCGCTTTCTTCATGACGTCTACCACGACCAGGAAATCATCAAGGCCGGCATCATCCCGGCCGAGCAGATCCTGAACAACGCGCAGTTTCGCCCCGAGATGATGGGCGTCAACGTGCCGCACAACGTCTACTCGAACATCTCGGGCATCGACATCGTGCGCGCGCCCGATGCCGAGGGCAATGGCGAGTACTACGTGCTCGAAGACAACCTGCGCGTGCCCAGCGGCGTGAGCTACATGCTCGAGAACCGCAAGATGATGATGCGGCTCTTCCCCGAGCTGTTCAACCAGAACCGCATCGCGCCGGTCGCGCACTACCCCGACCTGCTGCTCGAGACCCTGCGCGCCAGTGCGCCGCCGGCCACGGCTGAGCCCACGGTGGTGGTGCTCACGCCCGGCATGTACAACAGCGCCTACTTCGAGCACGCCTTCCTCGCGCAGCAGATGGGCGTGGAGCTGGTCGAGGGGCAGGATCTGTTCGTCAAGGACAACTTCGTCTACATGCGCACCACGCGCGGGCCGAAGCGCGTCGACGTCATCTACCGCCGCGTGGACGACGACTTCCTCGACCCCGAGGTGTTCCGCCCCACGTCCACGCTCGGCTGCGCCGGCCTGATGCGCGCCTACCGCGAAGGCAACGTCGTCATCTGCAATGCCGTGGGCACCGGCGTGGCCGACGACAAGTCGATCTACCCGTACGTGCCGAAGATGGTCGAGTTCTACCTCGGCGAGAAGCCGATCCTGAAGAACGTGCCCACCTACATGTGCCGCAACAAGGACGAGCTGCAGTACACGCTCGACAACATGAAGGACCTGGTCGTCAAGGAAGTGCACGGTGCCGGCGGCTACGGCATGCTGATCGGGCCGGCCGCCACGCAGGCCGAGATCGAGGACTTCAAGAAGGCCGTGATCGCCAAGCCCGACGGCTACATCGCCCAGCCCACGCTGAGCCTGTCGACCTCGCCCACCTTCGTGGACGCCGGCATCGCGCCGCGCCACATCGACCTGCGCCCCTTCGTGCTCTCGGGCAGCGAAGTGCAGATGGTGCCCGGTGGCCTCACGCGCGTAGCGCTCAAAGAGGGGTCTCTGGTGGTCAACTCGTCGCAGGGCGGCGGCACCAAGGACACCTGGATTCTCGAAGCCGACCGCGTGCCCAAGCCCAAGGCGGCGCCCGCTCAGTCGCAAAGCCAATCGTAGTAGGAGCACCACCGATGCTGTCACGCACCGCCGACCATCTCTACTGGATGTCCCGCTACACCGAGCGCGCCGAGAACACGGCGCGCATGCTGGACGTCAACTACCAGACCTCGCTGCTGCCGCAGTCCGCCGAAGTCGCCAAGTACGGCTGGCAGGGCGTGCTCTCCATCAGCGAGCTGCTGCCCTGGTACAACAAGAAGTACGACCAGATCGCGCCCAAGGAAGTGATGGAGTTCATGGTCAAGGACGAGAGCAACGCCTCGTCGATCGTGTCCTGTCTCAAAGCCGCGCGCGAGAACGCCCGTGCCGTGCGCGGCGCGCTCACCACCGAAGCCTGGGAAACGCAGAACACCACCTGGCTCGAAGTGAACCGCATGCTGCGCGCAGGCGACTTCGAGCGCGACCCGGGCCAATTCTTCGAATGGGTCAAGTTCCGCTCGCACCTCTCGCGCGGCGTCACGTTGGGCACCATGCTCCAGGATGAGGCGTTTTATTTCTCGCGCCTGGGCACCTTTTTGGAGCGCGCCGACAACACCGCGCGCCTGGTCGACGTGAAGTTCCACGCACTCAACAGCGAGTTCTTCGGCACCGCCACCGAGGAAGACCAGGAGTACGACTTCTATCACTGGAGCGCGATCCTGCGCAGCGTCTCGGCCTTCGAGGTCTACCGCAAGGTGTACCGCGACGTGATCAAGCCCGAGCGCGTGGCCGAACTGCTGATTCTTCGTGCCGACATGCCGCGCTCGCTGCACGCGAGCCTGGTCGAGGTGGTGAACAACCTCGCGAAGGTGCAGAACGAGCAGAGCGCCGAAACCCAGCGCCGCGCCGGCAAGCTGCTGGCCGACCTGCAGTACGCGCGCGTCGACGAGATCCTGGCGACCGGGCTGCACGCGTACCTCACGCAGTTCCTCGACCGGGTGAACGAGCTGGGCGGGCGCATCAGCCAGGACTTCCTGGTTCCTGCGCACTGAGCGCGGCCCCGGCCGTCCTCAGCGCGAGAACGACTCGACGGCCACCGGTATCTGCGGCGCCTGCCAGCGGTAGGCGCCGCCCAGCACATTGCGCTCGGGCCTTTGCCCGCTCCACTGGATGTGGAGCAGGTCCATCAGCGCCCACCCCGTCCAGTCCGCGCGAAACGGTTGCTGCTGCGCCTCGGCCGTAGGCAAGGGCTGCCGGTTGCGCCACACCACGGCCGGAATGCGATAGCCCGATGCGGTCGATGGGCTGTGGCCGGCGCGGTCGCTGACGTGGCCCACTTCCTGGCCGTGATCCGAGAGGTACATCCACGCGCGGTAGTCGCCAGGTTTGCCCGCGGTGCGTGTTTGCTGCAGCAGCTCCGACACCACGAAGTCGTGATACAGCAGCGCAGCGTCGTACTCCTGGCGGAAGCGGCGCACCCAGGCCGAGCGGCCGTCTTTCACGAGGCCGTTCTCGACCGCGTCGACATCGTCGTCGAAGGGATTGGCGTTCTCCGGAAAGCGCAGGCTGTAGTGCGGATGCGCGCCCATCAGGTGAACGACGATGAGCTTGCGGTCGGTGCTCGCATCCTGCAGTGCCTCCTGCACGCAGTCGAGGATCTCGCCGTCGAGCGAGGCGCTGGCGCGGCCCGGCGTGCGGTTGACCATGTCCACCACGTCGGCGAGGCGCGCATGCTGCTGCTCGATGGCGAGGTCGTCGTGGTTGCTGATCCACCAGACCTTGTAGCCCGCGGCGCGCGCCAGCGCCAGCACATGCGGCGGGTTGTCGCTGTCGGGCAGGCCGAAACGGAACATGTTGCGCAGTGTGGGCAGGGTGCTGGCGTCGACCGACCATGCGTTCTTCAGCACCGCCATCTGCCCTCCGGTCTGCGCCCTGTGCGCCAGCAGGCGCGGCGTGGTTGGGCGGCCGTAGCCGTACAGGGCCATGTTGTCGCGGTTGATGCTGTCGGTGATGACCAGCACGACGGTGGAGGGGCCTGCCTGCGATATGACGGGCGCGATGCTCCTGGCCTGCGCCATCAGGCGGTCGCGCTGTGTCTGCTGGTCAGCCCAGGCGGAGCGCAGCGTGTGGACGGAGTTCGCCCACTGCGTCCAGAAAATCGCGGGATGCAGCCGGCGCCAGGGCTTGCTTGCATAGGCCGCGCATGCGGCGAGCAGCAGCAGCGCGAGCAGCGCCACGGCCCATCGCGCGGGCCGGGCAGATGGGGCCATCGCACCGCGCCGCGCGAACATGCCCACGAGCGTGCCCGCAACGGCCAGCACGGCACACCACACGGCCGCGGAGCGCCAATGCATCCACAGGTATTCGGTGCCTTCGCGCGCGTTGGTGTTGGCTGCGGCGCCGAGCACCATCGCGCTGTCGGGCGCGGCCTGGTAGGTGTCGAGCAGGTAGGCGCGCACTGTACCGTCGAGCGCGAAGCCCATGGCCCAGAGCCAGACCAGCAGGGTGCGCAATCGCCGCATCTGCGTGCTGCGCAATGGCCACGCGAGCCACAGCACCATGGGCGCTGCAAGCACCGCGAGCTGCGCGATGCGCCGGCCGTCGTGGCCCAGCGCGATGAGCGCCAGCAGTGTTGCACCTACTACGCCGCAGGCGGGCAGGGCATTGCGCGGCGGGGAGGGACGGGTGGTCAAGCAGGTAGCGCGGGAGGTCGGGGCGGGCGCATTCTGCCCCGGGGCCTGCGCTGCGCGCCCCAGTGCCCCGATGGTGGCGAGGTATTTGCGCCGCCCACGGGGCTGGTAGCCTCCGGGGCGATCAGGTCGCCGTGGCCTGCCGCACCGCGCGCTCCCAGCGCGCCATCGATTCCTCGGCCTGCGCGCGGCCCATGGTGGGCATGAAGCGCCGTTCGATCTTCCACAGCTTCGACAGCTGGCGCGCGTCGGTGTAGACGCCGGTCGACAGCCCCGCGAGGTACGCGGCCCCGAGCGCGGTGGTCTCGATCACTTCGGGCCGCACCACCGGGATGCCCAGCAGGTCGGCCTGGAACTGCATCAGCAGGTCGTTCACGCTCGCGCCGCCGTCCACGCGCAGCTCGGCCACGGGCTTGCCGCCGGCGGCCACTGCGTCGCGGCTCATGGCCTGCAGCAGCGCGGCGCTCTGGTAGGCGATGCTTTCGAGCGCGGCGCGCGCGATGTGCGCGACCGTGGTGCCGCGCGTGAGCCCCGTGATCGTGCCGCGCGCGTCTGCGTCCCAGTAGGGCGCGCCGAGGCCGGTGAAGGCCGGCACCATCATCACGCCGCCCGCGTCGGGCACGCTCTCGGCGAGCGACTGCACCTCGGCGCTGCCCTTGATGGCCTTGAGTCCGTCGCGCAGCCACTGCACCACCGCGCCGCCGACGAACACGCTGCCCTCCATCGCGTACTGCGGCGTCTTGTCGGTCTGCGCGGCGCTGGTCACGAGCAGTCCGTTGTGCGAGGGCTGGAACGCGCCGCCCGTGTGCATCAGCAAAAAGCAGCCGGTGCCGTAGGTGTTCTTGGCCATGCCGGCCTCGAAGCAGGCCTGGCCGAAGAGGGCGCTCTGCTGGTCGCCGGCCACGCCGCCGATGGGCAGCGTATGACCCAGCAGTGCCGCGTCGGTATCGGCGAAGTGCGAGCTCGACGGCTGAACTTTCGGCATGAGCGCGGCCGGGATCTCCAGTGCGGCGAGCAGGTCGGCGTCCCATTCGTTCCGGTGCACGTTGAAGAGCATGGTGCGCGAGGCATTGCTCACGTCCGTCACGTGCACCTTGCCGCCGGTGAGCTGCCACATGAGCCAGCTGTCGACGGTGCCGAAGGCCAGTTCGCCGCGCTCGGCCTGCGCGCGCGCGCCGGGCACGTTGTCGAGCAGCCAGCGCAGCTTGGTGCCGGAGAAGTACGCGTCGATCACCAGCCCGGTCTTCTCGCGGATGGTGTCGGTCATGCCTGCGTCGCGCAGCTGCGCGCACAGCGGCTCGGCGCGGCGGTCCTGCCAGACGATGGCGTGGTGCACCGGCTGGCCGGTCTTGCGGTTCCACAGGACGGTGGTCTCGCGCTGGTTGGTGATGCCGATGGCGTGGATGTCGGTGGGCTTGAGCTTGGCCTTCACCAGCACTTCGCGCGCGGTGGCGAGCTGGCTGCGCCAGATTTCCATCGGGTCGTGCTCGACCCAGCCGGGCTGCGGATAGATCTGCGTGAGTTCCTTCTGTGCGATGGCGACGATGTGGCCTTCGCGGTCGAACACGATGCTGCGCGAGCTGGAGGTGCCTTGGTCGAGGGCTAGCAGGTAGGTGGTCATAGGGTCAATGTTTCTCTGAGTCCGTGCTCATGATTCACGCGCGATTTCCAGGCGCACCTGCGCTGCATGCAGCAGGTCCGCAAAAGGCGCAGGCGGCTCCGCATCCGTGAACAGCCGGTCGATCTGCGACAGCGTGCCCAGCTGGATCATCGCGGGCCGGTTGAACTTGCTCGCATCGGCTGCCAGCCACACCTCGCGTGCCTGGGCAATGATGGTCTGCGCGACCTTCACCTCGCGCAGGTCGAAGTCGCGCAGCGAGCCGTCGGCCTCGATGCTCGACACGCCGATCAGGGCGATGTCGACCTTGAACTGGCGGATGAAGTCGATGGTGGCCTCGCCCACGATGGCGCGATCGCGGGGGCGCACCGAGCCGCCCGCCACGATCACCTCGCACGAGGTGTTACCGCTCAGGATGGTGGCCACGTTCAGGTTGTTGGTGATCACGCGCAGGCCGGTGTGGCGCAGCAGCGCCTTGGCGATGGCCTCGGTGGTGGTGCCGATGTTGAGGATCAGCGAGCAGTCGTTGGGCACCAGCTCCGCCACGCGGCGGGCGATGCGCGCCTTGCCTTCGGCATGCAGCGTCTCGCGCTGCTGGTAGCCGATGTTTTCCGTGGTCGAGCTGGGCATGCGCACGCCGCCGTGAAAGCGCGTGAGCAACCCCTCGTCGGCCAGCCGCTGCACGTCGCGCCGCACGGTCTGCAGGGTGACGCCGAGCATGTCGGCCAGCTGTTCGACGGTGACGGAACCGCGCGTTCGCACGGTGTCCAGGAGGTTGATCTGGCGCGGGTTGGAGTTCACAGAGGCGTCGTGGAAAGCGGGAAGACTGGGGCAAGGGTACAGCGCGTGCCACTTTAAAACGAACGAAAACGAAGACGAGTAAGGGAAAACTCGGAGGAAAATCGCGCTAAAAGGAACCCAAGTGAAAAAACACGAAAATACAATGGCCGCCGTCAGTGACCAACGTCACGCTTCAACGGACTCCTTTCTGTGAGCGATTTTTCTTCCAGTTCGCCCGCGCCTGCCACCGATTGCGACGTGCTGATCGTCGGCGGCGGCATCAACGGCTGTGGCATCGCGCGCGACCTCGCTGGCCGCGGCTGGCGCGTGGTGCTGTGCGAAAAGGACGATCTCGCCTCGCACACTTCTTCTTCCTCCACCAAGCTGATCCACGGCGGGCTGCGCTACCTCGAGTACTACGAGTTCTCGCTTGTGCGCAAGGCGCTGCAGGAGCGCGAGGTGCTGCTCAAGAGCGCGCCGCACATCATGTGGCCGCTGCGCTTCGTGATGCCGCATGACCCGTCGATGCGCCCGGCCTGGATGATCCGCATCGGTCTGTTCATGTACGACCATCTCGCCAGGCGCGAGGTGCTGCCGGGTTCGCGCAGCGTCGATCTGCGCAAGCACGCGGCCGGCAAGCCGCTGAAGGATCAATACAAGCGCGGCTTCATCTATTCCGACGGCTGGGTCGACGACGCACGCCTCGTCGTGCTCAACGCGCTCGATGCGCAGGCGCGCGGCGCCGAGGTGCTGACCCGTACGCGCTGCGTGCACGCGCAGCGCGACGCCGACGGCTGGACCGCCACGCTGCAGGGCGCCGACGGCGGCAAGCGCACGCTGCGCGCCCGCGCGGTGGTCAACGCCGCGGGGCCGTGGGCCGAATCCTTCCTGCGCGGCGTCGCGCAGTCGGCCAAGGGCGAGGCGCTGGCCACCAAGAGCCTGCGCCTGGTGAAGGGCAGCCACATCGTGGTGCCGCGCCTCTTCGAGCACGACCATGCCTACATCTTCCAGAACCCCGACAAGCGGATCATCTTCGCCATTCCCTACCAGGACGAGTTCACGCTGATCGGCACCACCGACATCGAGCTCACCGGCGACGACCCCGGCGCCGCGCGCATCGCGCAGGAAGAGGTCGACTACCTCTGCACCCAGGCCAGCCGCTACTTCGAGAAGCCCATCGTGCCGGCCGACGTGGTGTGGACCTACTCGGGCGTGCGCCCGCTGCTCGACGACGACTCGGGCGACCCTTCGGCCGTCACGCGCGACTACATGCTCGAATCGAACACCACGGCCGCGCCGCTGCTGTCGGTGTGGGGTGGCAAGATCACCACCTTCCGCAAGCTGGCCGAAGACGCGGCCGACGAGGTCGGCAAGATGCTCGGCCAGTCGAGCGCGCAACGCCCGGCCTGGACCGACGGCGCCTTCCTCGCGGGCGGCGACCTGTCGGCCTGGATCGGCGCCGCCAGCCGGCCCGACGACGATTTCGAGCGCTTCGTGTCGGCCGTGCAGGCCAGGTATCCGTGGCTCTACGGCCAAATGACGCGCCGCCTTGCGCGCGGCTACGGCGCCCGCATTGCGGACCTGCTCGGCGACGCGAAGTCCTTTGCCGACCTGGGCGCCGAAGTGGCGCCCGGCCTGTACGAACGCGAACTGCGCTTCCTGCAGAACCACGAATGGGCCGTGAGCGCCGAAGACGTGCTCTGGCGGCGGTCCAAGCTGGGGCTGCACTACACGGCCGAAGAGCGCGGGCAGGTCGCGCTCTGGCTGCAGTCCCATCCCAAGAGCAACTAGATCCGTAAAAGAGAGCAGCGCCAATGCAATTGACACTGGAGCGCGTCACCAAGAAGGTGGGAGCGCAGACATGGCTCTACGAGCAGAGCATCGCGCCCCGAAGCGGCGCGGTCACCGTGCTGCTCGGCGCCACGCAGGCCGGCAAGACCAGCCTCATGCGGCTGATGGCCGGACTCGACACGCCGACCGAAGGCAAGGTGCTGGTCGACGGCAAGGACGTGACCGGCATGCCCGTGCGCGAACGCAATGTCGCGATGGTCTACCAGCAGTTCATCAACTATCCGTCGCTCAAGGTGTCGGACAACATCGCCTCGCCGCTGAAGCTGCGCGGCGAGACGAACATCGAGGCGCGGGTGAAGGCGCTGGCCGAGAAGCTGCACATCGGCATGTTCCTCGACCGCTTGCCGGCCGAGCTCTCGGGCGGGCAGCAGCAGCGCGTGGCGCTGGCGCGCGCGCTTGCCAAGAACGCACCGCTGATGCTGCTCGACGAGCCGCTGGTCAACCTCGACTACAAGCTGCGCGAAGGCCTGCGCGAAGAACTCACGCAGCTCTTCGCCACCGGCGACTCGACCGTGATTTATGCCACCACCGAACCCGGCGAGGCCTTGCTGCTCGGCGGCTACACGGCGGTGATGGACGCCGGCGAACTGCTGCAGTACGGCCCGACCGCCGAGGTGTTCCATGCGCCGCAATCGCTGCGCGTGGCGCGAGCCTTCAGCGATCCGCCGATGAACCTGCTGCAGGGCACGGCGGCTGCCGGCAAGGTGCAACTCGCTGGTGGCCCCGCGCTGGCGCTGGCCTTGCCTGAAGGCGTATCGGGTGCGGTCACGGTCGGCCTGCGCGCGAGCGCATTGAACGTGGGCGCGAGTGAGGGCGACATCGCCTTGCCCGGCAAGGTGGAGCTGGCCGAGATCTCGGGCTCCGACACCTTCGTGCACGTCGAGACCGCGGTGGGCGAACTGGTAGCGCAGCTCACCGGCGTGCATCGTTTCGAGCTGGGCGCGCCGATCACGCTGTACTTCAGCGCGTCGCAGGCCTATGTGTTCGATGCCAGTGAAAAACTGGCGCTGGCGCCCGCATGGCGCAAAGGAGCTTGAGATGGCACGCATCGATCTCGACCTGGCCCACGCCTACCGCGCGAACCCCACGCAGGACAGCGACTACGCGCTGCTCCCGCTGAAGATGAGCTTCCGCGACGGCGGCGCTTATGCCTTGCTCGGCCCCTCGGGCTGCGGCAAGACGACCATGCTGAACATCATCTCGGGCCTGCTCGTGCCTTCGCAGGGCACGGTGAGTTTCGACGGCCGCGACATGACGCGGGCCACGCCGCAGGAGCGCAACATCGCGCAGGTGTTCCAGTTCCCGGTGATCTACGACACCATGACCGTGGCCGAGAACCTCGCGTTCCCGCTGCGCAACCGCAAGGTGCCGGCCGACCAGATCAAGAAGCGCGTCGGCGAGATTGCCGAGATGCTCGACATGAGCGGGCAGCTCAACCAGCGCGCTGCAGGCCTCGCGGCCGACGCCAAGCAGAAGATCTCGCTGGGACGCGGGCTGGTGCGCAGCGACGTGTCGGCGGTGCTGTTCGACGAGCCGCTCACCGTGATCGACCCGCACCTGAAGTGGCAGCTGCGCCGCAAGCTCAAGCAGATCCACCGCGAGCTGAAGCTCACGCTGATCTACGTGACGCACGACCAGGTCGAGGCGCTCACCTTCGCCGAAGAGGTGGTGGTGATGACGCGCGGCAAGGCCGTGCAGGTGGGCAGCGCCGAGGCGTTGTTCGAGCGGCCGGCCCACACCTTCGTGGGGCATTTCATCGGCTCGCCGGGCATGAACTTCCTGTCCGCGACGAGCGCGAACGGCACCATCGAAGTGGCGGGCACGCCGCTGGCGTCCACGCGTGAATTGCCGCAGGGGGCGCTGAAGATCGGTATTCGTCCCGAGTACCTGCGCCTGTCCAGCGCCGGCGCCCCGGGCGCGGTGCCGGGCGTGGTGAAGCAGGTACAGGACGTGGGCACGCACGCGATGCTGAGCGCGGAGGTCGACGGCGGCGTGGTCAAGGTGCGCATGCACTCGGACGAAAAACCACCATCGGTGGGCGACACGGTGTGGCTGCGGGTGCTGGATGCGCATACCTGCTACTACAAGGATGAGGAGCTGGTGGCATGAACAACCTGATTCCAGAGAGGGAAGGAGCCAAGCCATGAACGCAACCAACAAACCCATCAATCAAAAAGCCTGGTGGCTCGTGCTGCCGGTGCTGATCTGCGTCGCCTTCTCGGCCATCGTGCCGCTCATGACGGTGGTCAACTACTCGGTGCAGGACATCATCTCGCCCGAGCGCCGCGTGTTCGTGGGCACCGAATGGTTCGCCTCGGTGATGCGCGACGACGAGCTGCACCAGGCGCTGTGGCGCCAGCTGGGCTTCTCGCTGTCGGTGCTGCTGGTCGAGATTCCGCTGGGCATCGGCCTGGCGCTGTCGATGCCGGCCAAAGGCTGGAAGTCGTCGGCCGTGCTGGTGGTGGTGGCGCTGTCGCTGCTCATCCCGTGGAACGTGGTCGGCACCATCTGGCAGATCTACGGGCGTGCCGACATCGGCCTGCTGGGCCACGCGCTGCAGACCCTGGGCATCGAATACAACTACACCGGCAGCGCCGCCGATGCGTGGCTCACCGTGCTGGTGATGGACGTGTGGCACTGGACGCCGCTGGTGGCACTGCTGTGCTACGCGGGCCTGCGCTCCATTCCCGACGCCTACTACCAGGCCGCGCGCATCGACGGCGCGAGCAAGTTTGCGGTGTTCCGCTTCATCCAGCTGCCGAAGATGCGCGGCGTGCTGATGATCGCCGTGCTGCTGCGCTTCATGGACAGCTTCATGATCTACACCGAGCCCTTCGTGCTGACGGGCGGCGGGCCGGGCAATGCGACCACCTTCCTGAGCCAGTACCTCACGCAGAAGGCCGTGGGACAGTTCGACCTGGGGCCGGCGGCGGCGTTCTCGCTGATCTATTTCCTCATCATCCTGCTGTTCTGCTTCGTGCTCTACAACTGGATGCAGCGGGTCGGTACGCAGGAAGCGGAGGTGGAGAAATGAACGAGAAGAGATTTCACAAGCGCAGCATCTTCCTGGTGCTGTACATCCTGTTCGCGCTGCTGCCCATTTACTGGATGGTCAACATGAGCTTCAAGACGAACGAGGAGATCCTGTCGAGCTTCTCCTTCTTCCCGACGCAGCTCACCTGGGCCAACTACGCGCGCATCTTCACCGACGAGTCGTGGTACTCGGGCTACATCAACAGCCTGATCTACGTGGCGATCAACACGGTGATCTCGCTGACCGTGGCGCTGCCGGCGGCCTATGCGTTCTCGCGCTACTCGTTCCTGGGCGACAAGCACGTGTTCTTCTGGCTGCTGACCAACCGCATGACGCCCCCCGCGGTGTTCCTGCTGCCGTTCTTCCAGCTCTACAGCACAGTCGGCCTGATGGACACGCACCTGGGCGTGGCGCTCGCGCACCTGCTGTTCAACGTGCCGCTTGCGGTGTGGATCCTGGAAGGCTTCATGAGCGGCATTCCGCGCGAGATCGACGAGACGGCGTACATCGACGGCTATTCGTTCCCGCGCTTCTTCCTCACCATCTTCCTGCCGCTCATCAAGGCCGGCGTGGGCGTGGCGGCGTTCTTCTGCTTCATGTTCAGCTGGGTCGAGCTGTTGCTGGCACGCACGCTCACCAGCGTGAACGCCAAACCCATCGTCGCGACGATGACGCGCACCGTGAGCGCGTCGGGCATGGACTGGGCCACGCTGGCAGCGGCCGGCGTGCTGACCATCGTGCCGGGCGCGATCGTGATCTGGTTCGTGCGCCACTACATCGCGAAGGGTTTCGCGATGGGGCGCGTTTGAAGGATGGTTTCTCTCCCTCCCCTTCCGGGGGAGGGCAGGGGTGGGGGCAAGCGGCACATCCATCGAGCGCCGATGCCCCCATCCCAACCTTCCCCCGGAAGGGGAAGGAGCAAGAAAAGACAAGGAGATAGAGCATGTTCGACTGGATGGTATGGACCACCCCCGTGGCCGTTTTCTTCAGCTGCATCGCACTCATGCTGGTCGGCATGACGGTGTGGGAATTCAAGTCGCCCACCACGCTGCGGCGCGGCTGGCTGCCGATGGCCACCACGCGTGGCGACCGGCTGTTCATCGGGCTGCTGTCGGCGGCGTATGTGAACCTGGTCTTCATCGGCCTGGCGGGCAAGTTCCAGGAGTGGTTCAGCCTCGAGGCCGAGCCATCGATCTGGATCAGCTTCGTGCTGTCGATGGGCCTGCTCGCGCTGGTGATGCGCAAGGGCTGAACATTTCCTTTCGTCTTCTCAGACGCGTTCCGGCTCTCCGCCTCCCCGGAGCCGTGATCGAACACAACACCGGGGAAGCAACAACCGAGGAGACAACTTCATGAAGATGCGCTACACGGCATTGGCACTGGCGGCGGCGATGTTCGCCGCGCATGGTGCGGCGACGGCTGGCGAGGCCGAAGCCAAGAAATGGATCGACAGCGAGTTCCAGCCATCGACCTTGTCCAAGGACAAGCAGATGGAGGAAATGAAATGGTTCATCGATGCGGCCAAGAAGCTGCAGGCCAAGGGCGTGAAGGAGGTGTCCGTCGTCTCCGAAACCCTGACCACCCACGAATACGAGTCGAAGACACTGGCCAAGGCCTTCGAGGAAATCACCGGCATCAAGGTCAAGCACGACCTGATCCAGGAAGGCGACGTGGTCGAGAAGCTGCAGACCTCGATGCAGTCGGGCAAGTCGATCTATGACGGCTGGATTTCCGACTCCGACCTGATCGGCACGCACTATCGCTACGGCAAGATCATGTCGCTGACCGACTACATGAAGGGCGCCGGCAAGGAGTTCACCAACCCCGGCCTCGACCTGAAGGACTTCATCGGCACCAGCTTCACCACCGCGCCCGACGGCCAGCTCTACCAGTTGCCCGACCAGCAGTTCGCCAACCTGTACTGGTTCCGCGCCGACCTGTTCGCGCGCAAGGACCTGCAGGACAAGTTCAAGGCCAAGTACGGCTACGACCTGGGCGTGCCGCTGAACTGGAGCGCCTATGAAGACATCGCCGAGTTCTTCAGCGTCGACGTGAAGACCATCGACGGCAAGCCGATCTACGGCCACATGGACTACGGCAAGAAAGACCCGTCGCTCGGCTGGCGCTTCACCGATGCATGGCTGTCGATGGCCGGCTCCGCCGACAAGGGAATTCCCAACGGCATGCCGATCGACGAATGGGGTATCCGCGTGGCCGACGACAAGTGCACGCCTACCGGCGCCTCGGTGTCGCGCGGCGGTGCCACGAACTCGCCAGCCGCCGTGTACGCGCTCACCAAGTACATCGACTGGATGAAGAAGTACGCGCCCAAGGAAGCCATGGGCATGACCTTCGGCGAATCCGGTCCAGTGCCGGCCCAGGGCCAGATCGCGCAGCAGATCTTCTGGTACACGGCCTTCACCGCCGACATGACCAAGAAGGGCCTGCCGGTCGTGAACGACGACGGCTCCCCCAAGTGGCGCATGGCCCCCGGCCCGAACGGTCCGTACTGGAAGCAGGGCATGCAGAACGGCTACCAGGACGTGGGCTCGTGGACCTTCTTCAAGGGCCATGACGCCAACAAGACGGCGGCAGCATGGCTCTACGCGCAGTTCATCACCGCCAAGACCACCTCGCTGAAGAAGTCGATCACCGGGCTGACGTTCATCCGCGACAGCGACATCCGTGCGGACTACTTCACGCAGAACGCCAACAAGTACGGTGGCCTGATCGAGTTCTATCGCAGCCCGGCACGCGTGGCATGGACGCCGACCGGCACCAACGTGCCCGACTATCCGAAGCTCGCGCAGCTCTGGTGGAAGAACGTGGCCGAGGCCGTCACGGGCGAGAAGACCCCGCAGAAGGCAATGGACAACCTGGCCGACGAGATGGACAACGTGATGGCCCGCCTCGAGCGCGCCGGCATGGCCCATTGCGCGCCCAAGCTCAACCCGAAGGGCGACCCGGCCAAGTACCTGAGCGACGACCACGCCCCGTGGAAGAAGCTGGCCAACGAAAAGCCGAAGGGCGAGACCATCGACTACAACAAGCTGCTGACCGCCTGGAAGGAAGGCAAGGTGCGCTGAGCCTTGCGCACAGCGTCCGCGTTCTGAAAAGATCGCCGCGACAGGGGCCGTGCCGCGAGGTGCGGCCCTTTTTTGTTCTTTTCCCGCATTGCGGCCATATGACCGATCCGGCCGTCTGATTGGCGCGACGCATGACCAATGGCAGATGCGCTTGGCACGGGCTTCGCGTACATTCGACGGCCCCCGAAACGCCACCGCCAGTGACCTCCAGCCTTTCCAGCCCCCCACGTACGGACCCAGCAGCCGCCCCTCGAAGCGTCAAGCGCGTCCTGGTTCTGCGCTATTCGCAGTCCGGCCAGCTCGACGAGGTCGCCGAGCAGATCGTCGCCCCGCTGCGCGCCGACCCCTCGATCCAGGTGCACGAAGAAACACTGCGGCCGCAGAAGCCGTATCCCTTTCCCTGGCCCTTCCTGACTTTCTTCGACGCCTTCCCCGAGTCGGCCCACATGAAGCCGCAGCCGCTCGCGCCGCTGTCGCTCACGGGCGAGGAAGACTTCGACCTGATCGTGCTGCCGTACCAGGTGTGGTTCCTGGCACCTTCGCAGCCCGTTGCGGCTTTTCTGAAGCACCCAGTGGCGGCGCGGCTGCTCACGGGCAAACCCGTGGTCACGGTCATTGCGTGCCGCAACATGTGGCTGCTGGCCCACGAGAAGCTCAAGGGCATGCTCGACGACGTGGGTGCGCGCCTGATCGACAACGTGGTGCTCACCGACCCCGGCCCCACGCTCGCCACCTTCTTCACCACGCCGGCCTGGCTGATCTGGGGCCGCAAGCGCGGCTTCTGGGGCATGCCCGATGCTGGGCTCAGCACCGCACAGATCCGCGGCACCGCCCGCTTCGGACGTGCCCTGCGCGATGCGTTGCACAGCGGCCAGGAGCGCGGCACGCAGCCGTTGCTGGCCGGCCTGGGCGCCGTGCGGGCCGACGCGAAACTGCTCATCAGCGAGAAGGCCGGCACCCGCAGCTTCTACCTGTGGGGCAAGCTGATCATGGCGGCCGGCGGCCCCGGTGCATGGCAGCGCAAGCCGCTGCTGCTGCTGTACGTGCTGTTCCTGATCGCGCTGATCGTCACGGTGGTGCCGGTGAGCCTGACGCTGCAGGCGCTCCTGCGGCCTTTGTTCAGAGGGTGGCTGACTAAAATGACGGCTCAATTCGAGTGCCCGTCGGGCTCGGCCACGGATCGCACCGCTCTCTATGACAACTGATGTCTTCCTGACCCGCACCGCCGCCTTTCTGCCGTTTCCTCCCGTCAGCAATGAAGACATCGAAGACGTCCTCGGCCGCATCGGCGGCAAGGCTTCTCGTGCGCGGCGGCTGATTCTTCGCAGCAACGGCATCCAGTCGCGCCACTACGCCATCGACCGCGCCACCGGCGAGCTGGCCATGAGCAATGCGCAGCTCACCGCGTCGGCCATCCGCGCGCTCGGCGATATCGGCCCGGTCGACTGCCTTGTCACCGGCACCTCGCTGCCCGACCAGCTCATGCCCAACCACGCGGTGATGGTGCATGGCGAACTCGGCTGGCCGCGGCTCGAAGTGGTGGCCTGCGCGGGCATCTGCCTGGCCGGCGCCACCGCGCTGAAGCATGCGTGGCTCTCGGTGCGCGCGGGCGATGCGCGGCGTGCGGTGGCCACGGGTTCGGAGCTGGCCTCGGCCGTGATGCGCGGCTCGCGCTTCGAGGCCGAGCTGGACCACAAGCTCGAGGCGCTGGAGGCGCGGCCCGAATTGGCCTTCGAGAAGGACTTCCTGCGCTGGATGCTGTCCGACGGCGCCGGCGCCGTGCTGCTGGAGCGCGAGCCGCGCGGACCGCTGTCGCTGCGTGTCGATTGGATCGACCTGTCGTCGGCTGCGCATGAGCTGCCGGTGTGCATGTACGCCGGCGCCGAGAAGAATGCCGAAGGCGGCCTCGACGGCTGGGGGCGCAAGACGCCCGCCGAATGGCAGAGCGAGTCGACCTTCGCCGTGAAGCAGGACGTGCGCCTGCTCAACGAGAACATCGTGCGCGCCACGCTGGGCGAGCCGCTCGCGGCCATCATCGAGCGGCGCGGACTGAAATCGGCGGACATCGACTGGTTCCTGCCGCACCTCTCGTCGCAGTATTTCGTCGAACCGGTGAGCCAGTGCCTCGAATCGCTCGGCTTGCACATTCCGCGCGAGCGCTGGTTCAGCAACCTCGCGAGCAAGGGCAATACAGGTTCGGCGTCGCCGTACATCATGCTCGACGAGCTGTTCCGTTCGGGCCGCATCAAGCCAGGCCAGAAGCTGCTGATGTTCGTGCCGGAGAGCGGCCGCTTCTCCAGCGGCTTCATCTACATGGAGGCGGTGTAGCCATGGACCTCGACGCAGTACCGCAGGAGGGAAATGCGACCCTCGACGGCCATTCCAAGCTGATGTACGCCCGCGACGCGCAAGGCCGCGTCGTCACCACCACTTCGCGCGGCTGGGAGGCGGAGGAGATCGTCACCAGCCATGCGGTCGACGTGCTCGTCGAGCAGGCGCAGGCCGCGAAGGAGCGCGTGAAGGCGGGGCAGGCCTCGCCGCTCGAATACTGGATGTACGAGCGTCGCATGGACGTGGCGCTGCTCTCGCAGACCAGCGGCTTCTGGCAATGGCGCGTGCGGCGCCACCTGCAGCCGCACCATTTCGCGGCGCTGTCGCCGGCCCAGCTCGCGCGCTACGGCGAAGCGCTGGGGCTTTCCGTCTCCACCCTGCAAGGCCTGCCGTGAAATTCCAACACCAACAGGCGGCGCACTGCGAAAGCGGCGTCATCTCCAGCCTGATGCGCCACCACGGCGCACCGATGAGCGAGAGCATGGCGCTCGGCCTGTCGTCCGCGATCTCGTTCGCGTACCTGCCCTTCATCAAGCTGTCGGGCCTGCCACTCATTTCGTACCGCATGCCGCCCAAGGCCATCATCAAGGGCCTGCTGGCGCCGATGGCCGCGCGCTTCCGCTTCGAGACCTTTCGCAGCGCCGAGGCCGGACAGCAGCGGCTCGATGCTTTGCTGGCCGATGGCCAACTCGTGGGCCTGCAGACCTCGGTCTACTGGCTGCCGTACTTTCCGCCGAACATGCGCTTCCACTTCAATGCGCACAACCTGCTGGTGTACGGCAAGGACGGCGACGACTACCTGATCAGCGACCCGGTGTTCGAAGAGCCCGTGCGCTGCCCGAGCGGCGACCTGGCACGCGCTCGCTTCGCCAAGGGCGTGCTGGCGCCGAAGGGGCTCATGTACTACCCGCAGGCCATCGATCGCAAGACGGTCGATGCGGCCTCCGTGGTCAAGGCCATCCGCAAGACGGTGCGCAACATGCTGGCGCCCATTCCCATCGTCGGCGTGCGCGGCATGCGCACGCTGGCCAAGCGCATGCAGAAGCTGTCGCCGACCGATTCGCGCAGCGTCGACTTCATCGGCCACGTGGTGCGCATGCAGGAAGAAATCGGCACGGGCGGGGCGGGTTTCCGCTTTATCTACGCGGGCTTCCTGCAAGAGGCGGCACAGCTGCTCGACAAGCCGCAACTGCAGCAGATGTCCGAGCGGCTGATCGCCATCGGCGACGGCTGGCGTGCGTTCGCGCTCAAGGCAGCGCGCATGGTGAAGGGGCGAGAGGCGGTCGACCCCGCCGCGCTGGCTGCCAAGCTGCACGAGCAGGCGCAGCAGGAAGAAAACTTCTTTCGCGACCTGAAGGCTGCCGTGGCCTGAGATGGGGCGTTGTTCTTTTCTTCTTGATGTTCGTTGTTCGGGGCGCGATCACGCCGACACGGTGACCTTTTTCGCGAATGTCCCCCGGCCTTCGGCCTCCTCCTTTATTTCGCGAAAAAGGCCCCCGCATCGGCGTGATCGCTCAGAGCACTGGTTGATCGGCCGCAAACCGGCAGCGTGTCCAGTGCACAGGGCACCGGGTGCTCCCCGCAGCGAAATAAAGGAGGAGGCCGCAGGCCGGGGGACATTCGCGGAGGGGAGTACCCGGTGGCCTGTGCACACGCCACAGTCACCCGGCAACTCGAGGCCAAACCCATGCTCGAGTTGAAGACCCTCAGCCACCGGTATCCGAACGCCGGCGCCCCCGCGCTGGTGGACGTGTCGCTCGCCGTGCCACGGGGCTGCGTGCTGGGCCTGCTGGGCCCCAACGGCGCAGGCAAAACCACGCTGATCTCGCACTTGTCGGGCGCGCTTGCGGTGCAGTCGGGCGAAATCCGCATCGACGGCCAGCCACTGCAGCAGGTGCGTGCGAAGGCCCCGACGCGCATCGCGGTGGCGCCTCAGGAGCAGGCGTTCTATCCGATGCTCACCGTGGCGGAGAACCTGGCGGTGTTCGCTGCTGCGGGAAGGCTGTCGGGCGCGCGCAAGAAGGAACGCATCGAAGCCTGCACGCAATTCGCGCAGCTGGAGCAGTTCGCGGGCGTGAGCTCCGAGCGGCTCTCGGGCGGCCTCAAGCGCCGGCTCAACCTTGCGATTGCCTTGCTGCCCGAGCCCGAGCTGATGCTGTTCGACGAGCCCACCGTGGGCGTCGATCCGCAATCGCGCGCGTTCATCCTCGACGCCATCCGGAGCCTCGCGCAGCAGGGCGCGGCCGTGATCTACGCCTCGCACTACATGGAAGAGATCGAGGCCATTGCAGATCGCGTCGCCATCCTCGACCGTGGGCACGTGCTGCGCGAAGGCTCGCTCGACGAGCTGCTGTCGAAGAGCGCGATGCTGCTCACGCTGGCCGCCGACGGGCTCGACGCCGGCATGCTCTCGCGCTTCGGTACGGTGGAGCAGGGCGGCGCGCACTGGCGCATTCACCTCAACCCCGGCAGCGGTCCGGGGCCGGTGCTGGCTGCTTTGGAAGCGGCGGGCATCGAGGTGCGCCACGCCGAATTCGGCCGCCACGACCTGGAGCAGCTGTTCATGGCGCTCACCCACCGCTCGTTGCGCGACTGAAGAACCCCATGCTCCTCGCGCTCATCAAGAAAGAACTGCTCGCCCTCGTGCGCGACATGCATGGCCTTGCCGCGCTGTTCCTGATGCCGATGGTCTTCATCGTGCTGATGTCGCTCACGCTGAAGGATATCTACCGTCCACCCCTGGCGGAGCTGACCTATGCCATCGACATGCGAGACACGGCCACGCCCGCGCAGTGGCTCAAGCAGCTCTGGCAGCGCAACCATGGCGCGCCGCAGCCGCTTGGCAACGACTGGCAGGCACGGCTGCGCAACGGCTCGCTCAAGTACGTGATCGTGATGGAGCCGGGCCTGTCGGAAGAGCTGGAATCGGCTGCGCTGTCGACCAAGGCGTACATCCATCTGCTGACCGAACCCGGCATCGACGCCAACCTGTTCAACGCACTGCGCGCCGAACTCATCGGCGCCTCGGGCGAGCTCAAGGCGCGCCTTGCGCTGGCGGTGCCCGGCACGGCCAGCCCTGCGCCCGAGGCTTCCATCGAGGCGATGGTGCGCGCCGAGCGCTTCTCCACCGCCGGCCCGCGGCCCACTTCGGTGCAGCAGAACGTGCCGGCCTGGCTGGTGTTCGGCATGTTCTTCGTGGTGGCCTCGCTGTCCAGCCTGTTCGTGCAGGAGCGCAGCTCGGGCGCCTTGGGCCGGCTGCAGGGCCTGGGCGTGTCGCGCACCATGCTGCTGATGTCGAAGGCGCTGCCGTACCTGGGCGTGAACGCGCTGCAGGCCGTGCTGATGCTCGCGGCCGGCATCTGGTTCATGCCGCTGGTCGGCGGCGACGCGCTGTCGCTCGCGGGCATCCACTGGGGCGCGCTGCTGCTGTCGCTCGCGGCCGTGAGCCTCGCCGCGGTGAGCCTGTCGCTCGCGCTGGCCTGCCTGGTGCGCAGCCACGCGCAGGCCGCCACCATCGGGCCGATGGTCAATGTGCTGATGGCGGCGGCGGGCGGCATCATGGTGCCCAAGTTCGTCATGCCGGGTTTCATGCAGCGGCTGGTCGAGATTTCTCCGATGAACTGGGGGCTCGAAGCGCTGCTGACCGTGCTGCTGCGTGGCGGCGGCGTGGCCGATGCGCTGCCGCAGATCGGCCGGCTGGCCGTGTTCGCGGCGCTGATGTTTCTTCTGGCTGTTTTTCTGTTTCGCAGGCGCGCATCGTGAGCACCACCGTCACCCCTGAATTCATTGCCAGCCTCAAGGCCATGGTGCTCGAAGCCGTCGAGAAGGACGCGCCCCCGGGCGGCCTCGGCGACGACGAGCCGCTGTTCGGCCCCGAGGCCCGGCTCGACCTCGACTCGCTCGACGCGCTGCAGGTGTCGATGACGATCCAGCAGCGCTTCGGCGTGCGCATGCCCGACAGCAAGGAAACGCGCCGGGCGATGACTTCCATCGCTCATCTGGCGGAACACCTCGCCCTGGCGGGCAAGGCATGAGCGATGTCTACCTGGGCGGCACGGGCCTGGCCTGTGTGCTCGGCGACGACGTTCCGTCCGTGCTGGCGTCGCTGCGGCGCGGCGGCGTGCCGCCGACACCGGTGGCGGTGGCAGAGGGAATCCACTGGCCGGTGTACGCGCTGGCGCCGAGCGAAGGCGACTGGACGCAGCGACTGTGCCGCACCGTGCGTAGCGTGGCCGCGCAGACCGGCGACTGGGGGCCGCGCACGGCACCGCTGTTCGTGGCTTCGTCGTCGCTCGACATCGGCTTCATGGAGCACGAGAAGCAGGACCTGCGGCTCGGCGGCGACCTGCAGGACTTTGCCGATGTCGTGGCCCGCGCGCTGGATTGGAAGGGGCCGGTGTTCACCGTCTCGACCGCCTGCACATCGGCGCTGAACGCGGTGCTGGCGGCCGCCGATCTGATCCGCAGCGAAGAAGCCGACGAGGCACTGGTGATCGGCATCGAACTCGACAACCGCTTCACGGTCGCCGGCTTCGGTGCGATGCAGTTGCTGGCGCCCGACCGTGCGCAGCCCTTCGGCGCACAGCGCAAGGGGCTGGTGCTCGGCGAAGCGGTGGCTGCATTGCGACTGACATCGCGTCCTGCGCGCTGGCAGGTTGCGGGCGGCGCCAACGTGGTCGACGGACGCAACCCATCGGGCACCGAAGCCACGGCCGTGCATGCGATGTGCCGCGGCGCGCTGGCGCAGAGCGGCCTGCGGCCCGGCGACATCGACCTGATCAAGGTGCAGGCGGCCGGCAGCCCGGTCAACGACGCCATCGAGGTGGAAGCGCTGAAGCAGGTGTTCGATCCGCTGCCGCCGCTGGTGTCGCTCAAGTCGGCGATCGGCCACACGCTGGGCGCGGCAGGAGCGGCGGAACTGGCCTTGCTGGTCGGCTGCATCGAGGATGGCGTCTGGCCGTCGGTGGACTATCCGCTCGATGCATCGCTCGGCATTGCGCTGAGCAAGGAGGCGCCGCGGAAGCTGCGCAACATCCTGCTCAACGTGGTGGGCTTCGGCGGTGGGCATGCTTCGCTGGTGCTGAAGGATGCCGGCCCATGAGCACTTGGCACGCCACCGCCCATTTCATCGCGCATCCGCCGCCGGTCGACTGGCGCGATGACCTCGCTCGCCGCATCGGCCGCCGGCCGCGCCGCGTCGGCCTGTGGACCGAGCTGGCGATGTACGGCGCACGCTGCTGCCTCGACGCGGCGGACGAGGCCGCATTGCCGGCCGGCGCGCGCATCCGCGTCGCCAGCCAACGCGGCGCATGGGGCGCTACGCATGCCGGCCTGACCCAGCTCGATGCGGGCCTGCCGATGCCCTTCACCTTCATGCAGAGCCAGCCCGCGCTGATGCTGGCCGAGGTCGGCCGCTGTCTCGAATGGCAAGGCGACGCCAGCTTTGCGCTGTGCCGCGATGCGGCGCGCGCGCTGCAGCTGGCGAAGCTGGGCGCGGCGCGCGACGGCCTGCTGTTCGGCATCGTGGAAGAAGAGCGCAATGACGAGCCGCCACGCACCGAATGGTGGCGGCTGGTGCCCGCCTGACGAGGCCGGTCAGCCCGCGATGGAACGCTGAAGGTTGAGGCGCGCCTGCGCTTCGAGCTGCGCGTGCATCCGCGGCGTTGCGTAGATGGCCTGGCGGTCGAGAAAGCGCTGAAGAATCGCGCGGCGGCGCGGCAGGCGCACCTCGTCCGGAACGAAGGCGTACTCGGCATGCACCTGCCGCTCGTATTCGTCGAAACGCCCACGTTCCGCGCCGAGGATTGACAGGTCGATGTCGATCAGCAGCTCGGCATCGCGGCCTTCGGGCACGGCGTCGTGGCGCGTGGCCATCACGAGCGCATGCACCCGTGCGGCGGCTGCGTTGCCCACACCGGCTTCGAGCAGGGCCTCGCGCGCCCAATCGGCGCTGCGTGCCTCGTTGTCGTGGGCGTGCACGTCGTAGATCGCGTCGTGGAACCACAGCGCGAGCGCCACTTCACCGGGGCGTTCGGCCAGCGCCTTCTCGCGCTCGAACCACGCGAGGCATTCGCCCAGGTGCTGCACCGTGTGGTAATGGCGTTGCGGTTCACCGTAGCGGCGCTGCAGTTCGGCGCACAGCGCTTCGCCGGGCGATTCGACGCCCAGCGCATGCCAGGCCTCGTTCCAGTTCGCGCGCAGCGCCTCGGGCGTCATGGCGCTATTGCTCCATCGCCGCCTTGACCTCTTGCCCAAGGTCGAGCACGGACATGGCGTAGTAGCTGCTCCAGTTGTAGCGCGTGATCACGTAGAAGTTGCGCGTGCCGGCCACGTAGGTCGGTGGCGCATCGGCGCCGTTCTGCAGCTCGATCAATGCGAGCAGGCCCTTGTGGTTGATGCCGTCGCCTTCGGGCACCGCGCCGGCAGCCACGAAGCTGTCGGTGCTGAAGGTCGGCAGGATGTCGGGCGCCAGCAGCAGCGCCTTCTGCAGCCGCGCTTCCTCGAAATGCACCGGATAGATCGCCGGCATGCCGGCCTTCCAGCCGAAGGCCTTGAAGTAGTTGGCGACCGAGCCGATCACGTCGGCCGGGTTGTTCACGAGGTCGATGCGGCTGTCGCCGTCGAAGTCGACCGCGTACTTGGCGATGCTGCTGGGCATGAACTGCGGCATGCCCATGGCGCCGGCATAGCTGCCGACAGGCGTGAGCGGATCGTCGGCGGTGCGGCTCTCGGTGCTCAGGAAGCTTTCGAGCTCTCCGCGGAAGAAGGCCTGGCGCTCGGCTGCGCGTGGATGGCCTTCGGGAAAGTCGAACGAGAGCGTGGCCAGTGCATCGATCACGCGGAAGTTGCCCATGTTGCGGCCGTAAATGGTCTCCACGCCGACGATGCCGACGATGATTTCCGGCGGCACGCCGTACGCCTGCTCGGCGCGGGCGAGCGTGTCGGCATTGGCGCGCCAGAAGCGCACGCCGGCCGCGATGCGCACCGGGTCGATGAAGCGGCTGCGATAGGTCTGCCAGTTCTTCACCGTGCCGACCGGGCCCGGCAGCATCAGCCGCGGCACGTTGGGCAGGAAGCGCGCGCTGCCGATGGTGGCGCGCACCCAGTCGCGGTCGAGGCCGCGGCGCTCGGCCACTTCGTCGGCGAACTTCATCGCGTCGTCGCGCGTGGCGTAGGGCGTGCTGCCGCGCACCGGGCTGGCCGCTGCGCTGCGGCCGTTGGAAGACTTCTGGGCTACAGCCCCCGTGGACCATGCGCAGCAGGCGGCGAGGAGGGCGGCTGCCGCAGCGGCGCGCGAAGGCGTGGGGAGGAAAAATCGCATGGACTGATTGTGCCGTCCGCCCACATGGCCCCTCTTCGGGGACACATGTGGTTTCAGCCGCGTGGGTGGTCGGTCGGCCAGGCGATGCGCCGGAACTCGGCGCGCAGGGTGGAGAGCGAGTCGGGCGTGGCCGGCGCGTAGCGCTGTGCCTCGAGCTTGAGCAGCCAGTCGCGCACGGCCTGCGCGGCGGGGCCGAAGTGTGCGTCGGCCGCCTGCGCCATCTGGCGCGGCGGGGCAGTGTCGGGCACCTGCAGGCCGGCCTTGGCGAGCCGCGCGCGCGCCCGGCCCAGCAGGCGCAGCCATGGGTCGTGCCGGCTGCGCTCCCACAGCGTCCAGCCGGCGCCAGCCAGGCTCGCGCCCACCAGCAGGTAGAGCAGCACGTAGGCCAGGTCTTCGAGGCTCGGCGCCTTGAAGCCGATGTTCTTCAGCAGGTTGAGCTGGCGGCTCTGGGTGTAGTTGAGCACCCACTGGTTCCAGCCGTTGTTGACGGCTTCCCACGCCGCGCGGATGTTCTGCACGAGGGTGGGGCTCATCGAGCCGAAGGCGCCCGCGATCAGACCCGGTTGCGGCTGGAGCCGCTGTGTCTGGCCGATGCGCCCCGGGGCCACCGAGCCCGTGGGATCCACGCGCGTCCAGCCGATGCCTTCCTGCCAGATCTCGGCCCATGCATGGGCATCGCTCTGGCGCACGATCCAGTAGTTGTCGACGCCGTTGAGTTCTCCGCCCTGGTAGCCCGTCACGATGCGCGCCGGGACGTTCAGGTTGCGCATCAGCACCACGAAGGCCGAGGCGATGTGCTCGCAGAATCCCTCCTTGCGGTCGAACCAGAACTCGTCGGCCGTGTCGTTGCCATAGATGCCCGGCTCCAGCGTGTAGCTGTAGCCGCCGGTGCGCAGGCGCCGCAGGGCAGCCTGCACGAAGGCCTGCGCGTTGGCGTTGGCCAGCGCGGGGTCGGCGCGCATCTCGGCGGCGAGGGCAGCGGTGCGCGGGTTGGTGCCGGGCGGCAGCGCCAGGTATGCCTGGAGCTGGCCGCCCGTGCGCTTCAACGGGCCGCTCTGGAACTGCGTGTAGCTCTCGGCGCGGTAGCGCACCAGGTCGGTGACGGGACGGTTCGCGATCCATTGCAGGTCGGGCGTGCCCGTGACCTCGAAGCCGGGTGCTGCGGGAGGTTGCTGCGACGCGTCGAGGGTCAGCAGCCAGGGGCGGTTGCTGGCTTCGAGCGTGACCTCGTAGCGCACGGCTTCGCCGCTCACGCGCAGGTTGGGGGACCATTGCGCGCCGCGCGCCCATGACGGCAGCGCGGTCCATTCACGGCCGTCGAACTGCGCCAGCACCGGTCCGCGGAAATAGAGTTGGCTTTGCGGCGGCGCCCGGTCACCGTCGAACTTGATGCGCGCGGCGATGCGGTCGTCGAGCGCCAGTTCGGCGATGGTGCCGACGCGCATGGTGTTCGACAGGCCGCTGCGCCCCACCATGGCGTCGCTGGGTGTGCCCCACAGCGGCGCGAGGCGTGGGAACAGCAGGAACAGCGCGAGCATGATCGGCGCGCCCGCCAGCGCCATCCAGCCCGCCATGCGTGCGGCCTGCATCAGCGGCGGCCGACCCACCGGCATGTGCGCGTTGACCAGTGCGGTCAAAAGGCCCAGCAGCGCCAGCAGCATGGTGAACGCGGTCAGCAGCGACTGCGAATAGAAAAAGTTCGTGAGCATCGCGAAGAAGCCCAGGAAGAAGACGACGAACGCATCGCGCCGCGCGCGCAGTTCCAGCGTCTTGAGCGCGAGCAGGCTGACGATCAGCGTGACGCCCGCGTCGCGGCCCAGCAGCGTGCGGTGCGTGGCGTAGGTGGCGCCGAGGATCAGCGCCAGCAGGGCGAGGCGCCACCACTTGCTGGGCAGGGAGCGCCCCTGTACGGACAACGAGGCGCGCCAGAGCAGCACCATGGCCGTGATGGCCGTGCACCACCAGGGCAGGTTCTCGATCTGCGGCAGCAGGATCAGACCGATCACGCAGAGCAGGAAAAGGGTATCCCGCGCGTCCCGGGGGAGTGCGGCGAGTTCCCGTATGACTCGGTTCATGCGGCGGTTCCGTTCAACACAGCGCCAAGGCCTCGAGGCAGGCGCGCCGGTGGGCTTCGCCTTGCGACGGCTTCATGACCCGGCCCTCTACCCGGATGCCGTAGTCCACGCCGAGCCGGTCGGCCATCAGCACCCACGCGCACAGGCGCGAGAGGCGGGCTTCGGCATCGGCAAGACCGGTGCTCCGCGCGTCGAGCCAGAGTTCTTCGCGCTGGGTCTGCTGCGTGTCGCGGCTCACCAGCTCTTCCGATCCGGCTGCCTGTGCGCGCGCGGCCTTCTTCCAGACCACGAGCTTCAGCGGATCGCCGCGGCGGTAGGCGCGCACGCCGTCGTACTCGCCGGCGTTGTGCGCCCGCAGCGAGGCGGACATCGCCGCCGGCCCCGACAGCGGCTCGCCCGGCGGCAGCGGCGGCGGATGCGCCTCGGGCGTGGGGTAGACCAGCATCTGCGCGGCCGGCTGCCAGACTGTCCACACGCGGAACGTGCCGAGCGGAAAGCGCGTCTCGGCCGTGAGCGGCGGCACCGGGTGCAGCCCGCGCCGCTCGGGCTGGAACGCGATCTCGACGGTGGAGGTTCCCTCGGCCGGCACGTCGGTCCAGGCCCATTGCCCGCTGCCGCGCACGGCCATGCCGATGCCGTAGCGCACGCGGCGCCGGGTGTTGTGCAGCACCACCCGGAAGACGGCGGCGGCGCCCGCGTAGTGGGCATCGGGCGGCACCAGGTGCATCGCCAGCCCGCGCAGCGTGCCGTGGCATACGTGCATGCCCACGGCCACGCTGCCGGCGAGCAGGAAGGTCAGCAGGTAGCCGAGGTTGAGCTGGTAGTTGATCGAGGCGATCAGCAGCACCAGCAGCGTCGCGCCCAGCGTCCATCCGGCCCGCGTGGGCACGATGTAGACATTGCGCTGCGTGAGCTCCAGCGTGTCCGACGGCGGACGGCGCGACAGGAACCAGCTGTCGATGCGCGAGCGAAGGGCGCCTGCAGGGCTCACGGCAATGGCACGGCGGCGATCATCGCGCGCACCTGCTCCACGGCACCGCGCCCGGCGTCGCCCACCGGCGTGAGGCGGTGCGCGATCGTTTGCGGCAGCACGGCCTGCACGTCGTCGGGCGCGACGTAGCTGCGGTTGGCCAGCAGCGCCTGCGCCTTGGCCGCACGCAGCACCGCGATGCCGGCGCGCGGCGACAGGCCCTGCAGGAACCAGCGGCCCGAGCGCGTGGCCGCGATCAGGTCCTGCAGGTAGTTGAGCAGCGGCTCGGCCGCATGCACCTGCTGCACGCGCTGCTGCAGGGCCGTGAGTTCGCCGGCGGTCAGCATGGCGGGCAGGGAGGCCAGCATTTCGCGGCGGTCGCCGCCCGCGAGCAGCAGCCGCTCGGCGGCGCGGTCGGGGTAGCCGAGCGAGATGCGCATCAGGAAGCGGTCGAGCTGCGACTCGGGCAGCGCGAAGGTGCCGAGCTGGTCCTGCGGGTTCTGGGTGGCGATCACGAAGAAGGGCGTGGGCAGCGGGCGGGTTTCGCCTTCGACGGTGACCTGCTTTTCCTCCATTGCCTCGAGCAGCGCGCTCTGGGTCTTGGGGCTGGCGCGGTTGATCTCGTCGGCCAGCAGCACCTGCGCGAAGATCGGCCCGGGGTGGAACACGAAGGCCTGCTGGCCCCGGTCGTAGATCGCCACGCCCGACAGGTCGCCAGGCATCAGGTCGGCCGTGAACTGCACCCGCGAGAACTGCATCCCGAAGGTATGCGACAGCGCGTGGGCGAGGGTGGTCTTGCCCACCCCCGGCACATCCTCGATCAGCAGGTGCCCACCCGCCAGCAGGCAGGCCACGCAGTCGCGCACCTGGGCCTCTTTGCCCACGATCACCGTGTTAAGCTGACTCAGCAAAGTGGCTAGCTTCGCAGCAACGTCCATATTTGTATCCATATGCAAACGATACCGTAAGACCCGCCGGCCCCATGCCGAATGAGGTCTAGGCGTGGCGATAGAGACACATGGGCAAGACAGGCTACTTCACACACCGCGACTTCTGGAAGCACGACATGGGCGAGGGGCACCCCGAGTGCCCGGGTCGGCTGGATGCCATCGAAGACCGCCTGCTGCTCACCGGCGTGGGCGATGCGCTGGAGCACTGCGAGGTGCCGCTGGCCACCCTGGAACAGATCACCCGGGCGCACAGCACGGCGCACGTCGAGTACCTCGAGGCGCTGAACCAGCGCCTGGTGGCCGACGAACCCGCCGGCGGCCCCGACCATGCGCAGGTCGACCCCGACACGGTGCTCAACCGCTTCACCCTGCTGGCCGCGCGCCGCGCCGCCGGCGCCGCGATCGCCGCGACCGACGCGGTGATTGCCGGCAACCTGGAAAACGCCTTCTGCTCGGTGCGCCCGCCCGGCCACCATGCCTGCCGGGAGCAGGCGATGGGCTTCTGCTTCTTCAACAACGTCGCCATTGCGGCGCGCCACGCCATCGAGGTGCACGGCATCGAGCGCGTGGCCATCGTCGATTTCGACGTGCACCACGGCAACGGCACCGAGAACATCCTCTCGAACGATCCGCGCGTGCTGATGGTCGGGTTCTTCCAGCATCCGTTCTACCCGTACAGCGGCACCGAGCATCCGGCGCCGAACATGCTGAACCTGCCGATTCCGGCCTACACAAGGGGCATGGACGTGCGGGAGATGATCGAAGCGGCCTGGATGCCGCGGCTGGAGGAGTTCAAGCCGCAGATGGTCTTCATCAGCGCCGGCTTCGACGCCCATCGCGAAGACGACCTGGGCCAGCTGGGCCTCAACGAAAACGACTTCGCCTGGATCACGGGCCGCATACACGATGTTGCGAGGCGCCATGCGAAGGGCCGTATCGTCTCGATGCTCGAAGGCGGCTACAACCTCGATGCGCTCGCGCGCAGCGTGGAAGCCCACATCCGCGTTCTCGCGGACCTCTAACGCAGCCGGCGCGGAAGGCGCTCCGCTACCTTTCAGTAGATGAATTTCAACGATTTCACTCAACGTCTGAGCCAGGTCGATGCGCGCGGCCTCGGCATCGAGCTTGTCGCGCTGGTGGTCTGCGTGGCGCTGGCCTGGGCCGTTTGCAAGTGGTTCGGCCGCGACCAGCCCAAGGATTCGATCTGGTTCGGCGAGAGCACCTTCGACGGGCTGCTGTTCCCGCTGCTGGCTCTGGTGTTCACCGATCTCGCCCGGCGCGTGGTGCTCGATTTCCAGACCGTGCTGGTGCTGCGCATCGCGGTGCCGGTGTTCCTGTCGCTGGTGGTGATCAGGCTGTTCGCGCGGGTGCTGCGGGCGGTGTTTCCCGCGTCCAACCTCGTGCGGCTGATCGAGCGCACGATCTCCTGGCTGGCGTGGATTGCGGCGGTGCTCTGGATCGTCGGGCTGCTGCCGCCGGTGCTGGCCGAGCTCGACGACATCACGCTGGCCTTCGGCAAGACGCGCGTGAGCCTGCAGACCATCTTCCAGGGCGTGCTGTCGGCGGGGCTGGTGCTGGTGGTCGCGCTGTGGATCGCGAGCACCATCGAGAAGCGCATCCTGCGCGAGGCCGTGACCGACCTGTCGATGCGCAAGGTGGCGTCGAATGCGGTGCGTGCCTTCCTGCTGCTGATCGGCCTGCTGTTCGCGCTGTCGGCGGTGGGGGTGGACCTGACGGCGCTGTCGGTGCTCGGCGGCGCGCTCGGCGTGGGCCTGGGTTTCGGCCTGCAGAAGCTGGCGGCCAACTACGTGAGCGGGTTCGTGATCCTGCTCGAACGCTCGATCCGCATCGGCGACAACGTGAAGGTCGACACCTTCGAGGGCCGCATCACCGACATCAAGACGCGCTACACCCTGATCCGCGCGGGCAACGGGCGCGAGGCCATCGTGCCGAACGAATCGCTGATCACCAGCCGGGTCGAAAACCTGTCGCTGGCCGACCGCAAGTTCAACATCACGACCACCATCGTGGTCGGCTACGAGAGCGACGTGGCGCAGGTGCAGTCCATCTTGTGCAATGCGGCCAAGGCCCAGCCGCGCGTGATGTCCGACCCGGAGCCGGTGGCTTTCCTCATGAACTTCGCGCCCGACGGCCTGGAGTTCACGCTGAACTTCTGGGTCGCCGACCCCGACAAGGGCAAGGACAACCTGCGCTCGGCCATCAACATCGCAATCCTCGACGGGCTGCGCGGCGCGGGCATTGACATTCCCTATCCGCAGCGCGTGCTGCGTGTGGAGTCTTTACCGCCGGGAGTCGTCCAGGCGCCCGACGCTGTTTTATAATCACGGAAAAGCACGATCGTTCTTTTTTCTTGGTCTCCGTGCCGACGAGAAGAATGGAGAGGCGACAAAGGTCGCGTCCTAGAATGACCAGTTGCCCTCGAAGCCCCCTTTTTGCAATCCAATGGAGTCAAGTCAATGAAGGTTCTCGTACCTGTCAAACGGGTCGTCGATTACAACGTCAAGGTGCGCGTGAAGAGCGACGGCACCGGGGTGGACATTGCCAACGTCAAGATGAGCATGAACCCCTTCGACGAGATCGCGGTGGAAGAAGCCGTGCGCCTGAAGGAAAAGGGCGTGGTCACCGAAGTCATCGCCGTCTCCTGCGGTGACGCCAAGTGCCAGGAAACCCTGCGCACCGCCATGGCCATCGGCGCCGACCGCGGCATCCTGGTGGAAACCACCGAAGAACTGCAGCCGCTGGCCGTCGCCAAGCTGCTCAAGGCCCTGGTCGACAAGGAACAGCCCCAGCTGATCATCCTGGGCAAGCAGGCCATCGACGACGACGCCAACCAGACCGGCCAGATGCTGGCTGCGCTGGCCGACCTGCCCCAGGCCACCTTCGCCTCCAAGGTCGAAGTCGCCGGCGACAAGGCCACCGTCACGCGCGAAGTCGACGGCGGCCTGGAAACGGTCTCCCTCACGCTGCCCGCGGTCATCACCACCGACCTGCGCCTGAACGAGCCGCGCTACGTGACGCTGCCCAACATCATGAAGGCCAAGAAGAAGCAGCTCGACACCTTCAAGCCCGAGGACCTGGGTGTGGACGTCAAGCCCCGCCTGAAGACCCTCAAGGTCAGCGAGCCGCCCAAGCGCGGCGCCGGCATCAAGGTGCCCGATGTCGCCACCCTGGTGGACAAGCTGAAGAACGAAGCCAAAGTGATCTGAGGAAGAGAACGACATGACCGCACTTGTTATTGCCGAACACGACCACGCGACCGTCAAGCCCGCGACCCTGAACACCGTGACCGCGGCGCTGGCCTGCGGCGGCGACGTCCATGTGCTCGTGGCCGGTGCCAACGCCGCCGAAGCCGGCAAGGCCGCCGCGCAGATCGCGGGCGTGGCCAAGGTCATCGTGGCCGACAGCCCCAGCCTGGCCGAGAACCTGGCCGAGAACGTCGCCGCCCAGGTGCTGGCGATTGCATCCAGCTACAGCCACATCCTGTTCCCCTCGACCGCCAACGGCAAGAACGTGGCGCCTCGCGTGGCCGCCAAGCTCGACGTGGCGCAGATCAGCGACATCACCAAGGTCGACAGCCCCGACACCTTCGAGCGTCCGATCTACGCGGGCAATGCCATCGCCACCGTGCAGAGCGCAGACCCGATCAAGGTCATCACCGTTCGCACGACCGGCTTCGACGCCGCAGCGGCGACCGGTGGCAGCGCAGCGGTCGAAACGGCCGAAGGCGTGGCCGACAGCGGCAAGAGCAGCTTCGTGGGCCGGGAAGTCACGAAGAGCGAACGCCCCGAGCTGACGGCCGCCAAGATCATCGTCTCGGGTGGCCGGGCGCTGGGCAGCGCGGAGAAGTTCACCGAGGTGATGGCGCCTCTCGCCGACAAGCTCAATGCGGGCCTGGGCGCCAGCCGCGCAGCGGTCGATGCGGGCTACGCCCCGAACGACTGGCAGGTGGGCCAGACGGGCAAGATCGTCGCGCCGCAGCTGTACATCGCAGCCGGCATCTCGGGTGCGATCCAGCATCTGGCCGGCATGAAGGACTCCAAGGTGATCGTGGCGATCAACAAGGACGAAGAAGCGCCGATCTTCTCGGTGGCCGACTACGGGCTCGTGGCCGACCTGTTCACGGCTGTGCCGGAACTGGTGAAGGCGCTCTGACCGCACCGGCGCAATGAGCCAGAGGGCATCGTTCGCGATGCCCTTTTCGTATCCGCTGTATCTGGAGACAAGACATGAGCTACACCGCCCCCCTCAAGGACATGCTGTTCGACATCGAACACCTGGCCAACATCGGCGAGATCGCCAAGCTGCCGGGCTTCGAAGACGCCGGCCTCGAAACCGCGCAGGCCGTGCTCGAGGAATGCGCGCGCTTCAACCAGGATGTGGTTGCGCCGCTGAACGTGGCGGGCGACCGCAATCCCTCGTCGTTCAAGGACGGCGAGGTCACGACCACGCCGGGCTTCAAGGAGGCCTTCGCGCAGTACGTGTCGGGCGGTTGGCAGGGCCTGCAGCATCCGGCGGACTTCGGTGGCCAGGGCCTGCCCAAGACCATCGGCGCGGCTTGCGGCGAGATGCTCAACTCGGCCAACATGAGCTTCGCGCTGTGCCCGCTGCTGAGCGACGGCGCCATCGAGGCGCTGCTCACGGCCGGCTCCGACGAACTGAAGGCGGTGTACCTCGAGAAGCTCGTGAGCGGCCAGTGGACCGGCACGATGAACCTTACCGAGCCGCAGGCCGGCAGCGACCTCGCCATGGTGCGCAGCCGCGCCGAGCCGCAACCCGACGGCACCTACAAGGTGTTCGGCACCAAGATCTTCATCACCTACGGTGAGCACGACATGGCCGAGAACATCGTGCACCTCGTGCTGGCGCGCGTCAGCGGCGCGCCCGAGGGCGTGAAGGGCATCAGCCTGTTCGTCGTGCCCAAGTTCCTCGTGAACAAGGACGGCTCGCTCGGTGAGCGCAACGACGTGCACTGCGTGAGCATCGAGCACAAGATGGGCATCAAGGCCTCGCCCACCGCCGTGCTCCAGTACGGCGACCACGGCGGTGCCGTCGGCTACCTCGTGGGCCAGGAGAACCGCGGCCTCGAGTACATGTTCATCATGATGAACTCGGCCCGCTACGCCGTGGGCATGCAGGGCATCGCGATTGCCGAGCGCGCCTACCAGCACGCCGTGGCCTACGCCAAGGACCGCGTGCAGAGCCGCCCGGTCGACGGCTCCATCAACGCCAGTGCGCCGATCATTCACCACCCGGATGTGAAGCGCATGCTGATGACGATGCGCGCCTACACCGAAGGCTGCCGCGCGATGGCCTCGGTGGCCGCCGCTGCCTACGATGCCGCGCACCACCATCCCGATGCCGATGCGCGCAAGCAGAACCAGGCCTTCTACGAATTCATGGTGCCGCTCGTGAAGGGTTACAGCACCGAGATGAGCCTCGAAGTGGCATCGCTGGGCGTGCAGGTGCATGGCGGCATGGGCTTCATCGAGGAGACGGGCGCGGCGCAGTACTACCGCGACGCGAAGATCCTCACGATCTACGAAGGCACCACCGCGATCCAGGCCAACGACCTCGTGGGCCGCAAGACGGCGCGCGACGGCGGCCAGACCGCGAAGGCGATTGCCGCGCAGATCGAGAAGACCGAAGCCGAACTCGCCAAGAGCGACAGCCCCGCCGCAGCGGCAGTGCTCAAGCGCCTGAAGGCCGCGCGACTGGCGTTCATCGACGTGGTCGACTTCGTCGCGGGCCAGACCAAGGCTTCGCCCAACGCTGTATTCGCGGGCAGCGTGCCCTACCTGATGCTCGCTGGCAACGTGGTGGCCGGCTGGCAGCTTGCGCGCTCGCTGATCATTGCGCAGGACCTTGCCTCGCGCAGCTTCGATACCGACTTCATGCTGGCGAAGATCGCCACCGCGCGCTTCTATGCCGAGCACATCCTCAACAAGGTGCCGGGCATGCGCGACAGCATCGTGGACGGCGCCGAGAGCGTCACGGCGCTCGCGCTCGACGCTTTTTGAGCCCCGCCCCGTGTCGCCCAGCTGACGGGCGACAGGGGCTCCTCTCTCTTATAAAACCGACATCCATTTCCGGAGACAACATGTCCAAGCTACCCCCCGTCCTCGCGAACCTGCCGCTGCCGATCATCGGCTCGCCGCTGTTCATCATCAGCAACCCCAAGCTCGTGATTGCGCAATGCAAGGCCGGCGTGGTCGGCTCGATGCCCGCGCTCAACGCGCGTCCCGCGGCGCAGCTGGAAGACTGGCTCGCGGAGATCACCGAGGAGCTCGCGGCCTACAACAAGGCCAATCCGGACAAGCCCGCCGCGCCGTTCGCCATCAACCAGATCGTGCACAAGAGCAATGACCGCCTCGAGCACGACATGGAAATGGTCGTGAAGTACAAGGTGCCGATCGTCATCACCTCGCTGGGCGCACGCACCGACGTGAACGACGCGGTGCACAGCTACGGCGGCGTGACGCTGCACGACATCATCAACAACAAGTTCGCGCAGAAGGCGATCGAAAAGGGCGCCGACGGCATCATCGCCGTGGCGGCGGGTGCCGGCGGCCACGCGGGCGTGAAGAGCCCGTTCGCGCTGGTGCAGGAAATCCGCCAGTGGTTCGACGGCCCGATCGCGCTGTCGGGCTCCATCGCCAACGGCGGTGCGGTGCTCGCCGCGCAGGCCATGGGCGCCGACTTCGCCTACATCGGCACCGCCTTCATCGCGACCGAGGAAGCGCGTGCCAGCGAAGACTACAAGCAGGCCATCGTCGACGGCACCTCGGACGACATCGTCTATTCGAGTCTCTTCACCGGCGTGCACGGCAACTACCTCGCGCCCAGCATCGTCAAGGCCGGCATGGACCCGGCCAACCTGCCCGAGGGCGACGTGAAGACCATGAACTTCGGCGGCGGCGATGGCAGCAAGGCCAAGGCCTGGAAGGACATCTGGGGCTCGGGCCAGGGCATCGGCGCCGTGACCGAAGTGGCGAGCGCCGCGGCCTTCATCGAGAAGCTCAAGCGCGAATACCAGGAAGCAAGGCAACGGCTCGCGCTTTGACTTCCGCCGCGAACGGCGCGGCGCCTGCTGCCGGCGCGCCGTCGTCATCCGTGGGGCGCATGCCGCTGCTCGATGCGGCAAAGGGCATCGCCTGTGCGGTGATCGTTGGACACCATCTTTCGCGCTACGGCCCGATGCCGGCCGGCGCGTATGCGCTCGCGCCCGATTTCTTCGCCTGGCTGGCCGACGAGGGTCGGCTGGCGGTGCAGGTGTTCCTCGTGATCGCCGGCTTCCTGGCGGCCGCCAGCCTTGCGCCGGACGGCCTGCTGCGCGTGGAGCGGCCGGTGACGCGCATCCTGCAGCGCTATGGGCGGCTGGTCATGCCATACCTTGCTGCGCTCACGGTCTGCGTGCTGGTCGCGGCGGTGGTGCGGCCATGGCTCGACGAGGAGGTGGTGCCTGCGGCGCCGACCTTCGGGCAGTTGGTCGCGCATGGATTGCTGCTGCAGGACCTGCTGGGCTTCGAGTCGCTGTCGACGGGTGTCTGGTACGTCGCCATCGACTTCCAGCTGTTCGCGCTGGCGTTGCTGCTGGTGGGCTTGCCCTCGATGCTGCAGCGCTCTAGCGGCTTGCCGCCGCCGGGCGCGCAGGTGCGCTGGATGCCCGTGGCGCTGGTGATTGGCCTGGCCGTGGCTTCGCTCGTGCTCTTCAACCGCAATGCGGGGCTGGACGACACCGCCTTCTATTTCTTCGGAACCTACGGCCTTGGCATGCTGGTGTTCTGGATCGGCCGCGCCACGCGCGCCAGCACCTGGCAGAGCGCCGTCGCGCTGATGGCGCTGATGGGAGCGGGCGCGCTCGCCCTCGACTGGCGCAGCCGCATCGCGACCGCGCTGGTCACGGCGCTGCTGCTGGCCGTCGCGCAGCGCCGGAACTGGCTGTCGCCGCCCCATTGGCCTGCCGTGGCCATGCCGTTGCTGCGGCTGGGGCGCATGTCTTACTCGCTGTTCCTGATCCACTTCCCGGTGCTGCTCGCCATGAATGCGGCGGTCGCGAATTCCGGGCCGCACGGCGCGTGGTTCGATGCGGCCGGCCTCGTGGCGACCTTCGGCCTGTCGGTGGCCGCGGCGGCGCTGCTGTATCGCTGGGTGGAAGCGCGCCCGGCCTCGTGGCGCGCGGTCTTCGCGCTGTTTGCCGCACTGCTGGTCAGCGGAATAGTCGTTTCTCATTAAAGGTCAGGCGCGCCAGCGCAGGCGCACTGGCCGAATCTTCCTGAATCGGTTGCGCTCGGGCGCGGGAGCGTGCAGTCTGCGGGCTCGTCAGTCGCTCCCGTCTCCGGTATGATTGTGGAAATTTCAGTAAATACTGAAAATACACGAAAACAAGGAATGACCAAGCACTCGCCACCCCGATCGCCGCTGCGGGCTTTCGCGTCGCCCGACGTCGGCGGGATGGTGCAGGGCGCCGCGGCGCTGTTCTGGCTGCCGCAGGCGGCGCTGCTGGCGATGGCGGTGCAGGGGCTGGCGTCGGGTCGCGGCTTGGCGGCCGTGGCCTGGCCCGCCGGTGCGATCCTGTTGCTCGGGCTGCTGCGTGCAGGCTGCGAGGCCTGGGGCGCGCGCCGGACCTTCGCCCGGGCGCGCGCGCAGCTCACGGCGCTGCGTGCGCAAACGGCAGCGGCGCTGGCCGGCGGCTCGCCGCTGGATCGCGGCCGCGCGCCTTCCGGGCTGGCCGCCAGCGTGCTCGCCGAGCAGGCCGAGGCGCTGGTGCCGTACCTCGTGCGCTACCAGCCCGCGCGCTGGCGCGCGACGGTGGTGCCGATCTTCATCCTGTGCGCGGTGGCCGCCTTTTCGTGGGTGGCCGCGCTGGTGCTGCTGGTCGCTGCGCCGCTCATTCCGGTCTTCATGGCTATCGTCGGCTGGCGCGCCAAGGCGGCGAGCGAGGCGCAGATGGTGGAGATGGGCGGCATGAATGCGTTCCTGCTCGACCGGCTTCGCGGGCTGGCGACGCTGCGTGCGCTCGATGCGGTGGAGGCCACGGCGCAGCGGCTGGACGACGCCGCGCAATCCCTGCGCCGGCGGACGATGGCGGTGCTGCGCATTGCGTTTCTCTCGTCGGCCGTGCTGGAGCTTTTCTCGGCGCTGGGTGTGGCGATGGTGGCCGCGTACGTCGGTTTTCACTTGTTGGGCACGCTCGGCTTCGGCACCTGGGGCCGGCAGCTGAGCCTGGGCGAGGGGCTGTTCGTGCTGCTGCTGGCGCCGGCATTCTTCGAGCCATTGCGCGAGTTGTCGGCGGTCTGGCATGACCGGGCTGCAGGCGAAGCGGCGCTGGAGGCGCTCGACCGGTTGCAGCGCAACGAACTGCCGCTGCCCGGTGCGAACGCTTCGCTGACGCGCGCAGCGATGTCTCCGACCGGCGGGGCACCGGCTGTCGCCGTCCGCAACCTGCATTTCTCCTGGCCCGGTGAGCCGCAAGAAGTCTTCGAAGGCTTCGAGCTTCGCATCGCGGCCGGCGAACACGTCGCGTTGATGGGGCCCAGCGGCTCGGGCAAGACCGCCTTGCTGTCCTTGCTCGCAGGCCTCGTGCCCGCGGCGCGTGGCGAGATCTCGGTCGGCGGCGTGGTGCTCACGGATCGCACGGTGGCGGCGCTGCGCCAGCGCATGGCATGGATGGGCCAGGCGCCGCACGTCTTCGCCGGCTCGGTCAGGACCAATGTGGCATTGGGGCGCGCGGAGGCGGGCACCTCGGAGGTCGTCGAGGCGATGCGCTTCGCATCGCTCGACGCTGTGGCGCAGGCGCATCCCGGCGTGACGCTCGGAGAGGGCGGCCATGGCCTGTCCGGCGGAGAAGCCGTGCGGCTCGCGCTCGCACGCATCGCGGTGCATCCGCATGCCGACCTGCTTCTGGTGGACGAACCGACGGCCCACCTCGACACCGAAACGGCCGAGCGCGTGGCCGATGCGCTGGTGGCGCTGGCGCACGGCAAGACCCTCGTCGTCGCCACGCACGACCCGGTGCTGGCTGCGCGCATGGACCGTGCGGTGAACCTTGGCACCGAAACGATGGAGAAGGCCGCATGAAGGCGTCGCCTCTCTTTGCTTCGAACTGGAGCGATCTGCGCCTGGTGCTGCGCCCATTCTTTGCCGCGCAGCCGCGTCCCCTGCTGCTGGGCTGCCTGCTCGCGGCAGTCACCGTGCTTGCAGGCATGGCACTGCTGGGGCTTTCGGGCTGGTTCATCACCGCGACCGCATTGGCCGGCCTTCATGCAGCCACCGCCTTCACCTTCGACGTGTTCATGCCGTCGGCCGGCATCCGCTTGCTGGCGCTCGGCCGCACGGCATCGCGCTACGGCGAGCGGCTGGTGACACACGACGCGACCTTCGCCGTGCTCGCCGCGCTGCGCGTTCGCCTGTTCCGCGGCTGGGCCAAGGCCGAGGCGGCGCGCGAACTGCTGATGCGCCCGGCCCGCCTGCTGTTTCGCCTGACGGCCGACATCGATGCGCTGGAGTCGCTCTACCTTCGCCTGTTCGTGCCGGCCGCCGCCGCATTGGGCGCCGCATCGCTGGCCGGCCTCGTGCTCGGCTTCATGCACGCCGGCATGGGCATCGCGCTGATGCTCTGGCTCGTGGTCGTCGGCTGGGGCATCGCGTTCCTCGTCGCAAGGCGCGCGCGCCGGCCGGCCGTGCGACGGGCGCATGCCATGGAAGCGCTGCGCGCACGCGCGGTCGACCTCGTGGCGGGGCAGGCCGACCTGGTGATGGCAGGCCGCGTCGGCGCACAGCGCGAGGCATTGATGAATGCCGACATGCATCTCGCCAAGGCCGACCTCGCGCTGAACAAGCTCGAAGCGGCTGCTGGTTTGGCCTATGGCAGCGCAAGCACCCTGACCCTCGTCGGCGTGCTGCTGGCTGTCGGCGTGCTGGCAGGCGAGGGCGTCATCGGCGCGCCCGCCGCGGCGCTGGCGTTGCTGGTGGCGCTCACTGCGGCCGAACCTTTCGCGGCCTTGCGCCGTGGTGCGCTCGATGCGGGCCGCACGTGGCTGGCGGTGCGGCGCCTTGCGCCGCGCATGACTGCTGAAGGTAATGAGGTTGCCGCGACGTACGAGCGCGACGCGGCCTTCGCAGTGCAGCTGAAGGGCGTCACGGTGGTTCACCCCGGCAGCCGCACGCAAGTGTTGCGCGACGTGTCGCTGACCCTGAACGCGGGCGAGCGCGTCGCACTGATCGGCGCAAGCGGCGCCGGAAAGTCCACGCTGCTCGCAGCGATCGCCAACGAGATCACGCCGCAGTCCGGCAGCACGAGCGCGCAGCCCGCATGCCTGCTCACGCAGCGCACCGAACTGTTCCAGGACAGCCTGCGCGACAACCTCCGCCTTGCAGCCCCCGACGCCACCGACGACCAGTTGCACGCCGCCCTGCGCGCCGCAGGTCTCGAGAGCGACGTGCGCGCGATGGCCGCGGGCCTCGGCACCCGCCTCGGCGAAGGTGGCCTCGGCCTCTCGGGCGGGCAGTCGCGCCGGCTCGCACTGGCCCGCCTGCTGCTGCGCCCCGTGCCGCTCTGGCTGCTCGACGAACCGACCGAAGCGCTCGATGCCGCGACCGCGCACGACGTTCTGCATCGCCTTGCGCAACACGCCGGCCGGAGCACCTTGCTGATCGCCACGCACCTGCGCCGCGAAGCCGCGCTGGCCGACCGCATCGTGTGCATGAACCAGGGCTGCATCACCGCCGACCTGCGGCGCGGCAGCGGTGCCTTCGACGCTGCGCTGCGCAGCCTGCGGCCGGATTGATTTCAGAACGGGAAAACAGGGAACACAAAGGAAGACTCATGGACCTCGACATCGTCGCGCTATCGCGCCTGCAGTTCGCCGTCACGGCGCTGTATCACTTCCTGTTCGTGCCGCTGACGCTCGGGCTTTCGATCATCCTTGCCATCATGGAGACGGTCTACGTGATGACCGGCCGCACGATCTGGCGCGACATGACGAAGTTCTGGGGCGTGCTGTTCGGCATCAACTTCGCAATGGGCGTGGCCACCGGCATCGTGATGGAGTTCCAGTTCGGCATGAACTGGAGCTACTACAGCCACTACGTCGGCGACATCTTCGGCGCGCCGCTGGCCATCGAGGGGCTCATGGCCTTCTTCATGGAGGCCACCTTCGTCGGGCTGTTCTTCTTCGGCTGGGACAAGCTCTCGAAGGTGGGCCACCTCATTGCGACCTGGGCCGTGGCCATCGGCTCGAACTTCTCGGCGCTGTGGATCCTGATCGCCAACGGCTGGATGCAGAACCCCGTGGGCGCGGCCTTCAACCCGCAGACCATGCGCATGGAAGTGACCGACTTCGCCGCGGTGCTGACCAACCCGGTGGCGCAGGCCAAGTTCGTGCACACCGTGTCGGCGGGGTACGTGTGCGCGGCCGTGTTCGTGCTCGGCGTGTCGGCCTGGTATGTGCTCAAGGGCCGTCATCTCGAACTCGCGAAGCGCTCGATGACCGTCGCGGCCTCCTTCGGCCTGGCCGCGGCGCTGTCGGTGGCGGTGCTCGGCGACGAGAGCGGCTACCTCTCGGGCGAACACCAGAAGATGAAGCTGGCCGCCATCGAGGCCATGTGGGAAACGCAGCCCGCGCCCGCCGCCTTCACAGTCATCGGGTTTCCCGACCAGGAGGCGCGCGAGACGCACTACGCCATCCACGTCCCGGCGGTGATGGGCCTGATCGGCACGCGCTCGCTCGACACCGTGATGCCCGGCATCGACGAATTGGTGAAGCGCGCCGAAGCCCGCATCCGCGAAGGCCTCAAGGCCTACGACGCGCTGCAGAAGATCCGCGAAGCCGGCGGCACAGGCAAGGTGACGCAGGGCGTGCGCGGCGACTTCGAGGACAACGGCATCAACATGGGCTACGCGCTGCTGCTCAAGCGCTACGTGGACGACCCGCGCACCGCCACCGACGAGCAGATCGCCAAGGCCGCGTGGGACACCGTGCCGCAGGTGGCGCCGCTGTTCTGGCTGTTCCGCGTGATGGTGGGCATCGGCGTGCTGCTGATCGTGCTGACCGCCACCTTCTTCGTTCTGTCGGCACGCCGCAGGCTCGACCGCTACCGCTGGCTGCTGAAGCTCGCCGTGTTCGCGATTCCGCTGCCGTGGATCGCCATCGAATCGGGCTGGCTGGTGGCGGAGTTCGGCCGCCAGCCGTGGGTGATCGAGGGCGTGCTGCCGACCGCGGTGGCCGTGTCGAACCTCGGGGTGAAGACGCTGCTGCTCACGCTCGCGGGCTTCATCGCGATCTACAGCACGCTGCTCGTCATCGAGATGAAGCTGATGCTCAAGGCCATCCGCAAGGGGCCCGAAGCCGAGCACGCGCCCGACGAGGGCGACACCCGCTCGCATGTTCCGCCGGCGCACGCGAGCGCCGCTGTTGCCACCACCAGGAGCGCCGCATGATCCTCCACACACTCCTCGACTACGACACCCTTCGCATCATCTGGTGGCTGCTGATCGGCGTGCTGCTGGTGGGCTTTGCAGTGACCGACGGTTTCGACCTGGGCAGCGGCATGCTGCTGCCTTTCGCGGCGCGCAACGACATCGAGCGCCGCGTCGTCATCAATAGCGTGGGACCGGTGTGGGAGGGCAACCAGGTGTGGCTGATCCTCGGCGGCGGCGCGATCTTCGCGGCGTGGCCGCAGCTGTACGCCGTGTCGTTCTCGGGCTTCTACCTGGCGATGTTCGTGATTCTCACGGCGCTGATCCTGCGGCCCGTGGCCTTCAAGTTCCGCAGCAAGCGCGAGTCGCCGCAATGGCGCGCGCGCTGGGACGGCGTGCTGTTCTTCAGCGGCTTCGTGCCCGCATTGATCTGCGGCGTGGCCGTGGGCAACGTGCTGCAGGGCGTGCCGTTCCGCTTCGGGAGCGATATGCACATCTTCTACGACGGCGGCTTCTTCGGCCTGCTGAATCCGTTCGCCGTCCTGTGCGGCCTGGTGTCGGTGGCGATGCTCGTGATGCACGGCGCTTCGTGGCTGCTGCTGAAGACGGCGGGTCCGGTGGCCGAGCGTGCGCGCAGCTACGGCATGGTCGCCGCGGTGCTCACCATCGCACTGTATGCGCTGGCCGGCGTGCTGCTGGCGACGAACATCGGCGGCTACCGTATCAGCAGCGTGGTCGATGCGGTAGGACCGTCGAACCCGATGTTGAAGACTGTCGAGCTGCATGCCGGTGCATGGACCGCCAACTATGCGGCGCATCCGTGGACATGGGCCGCCCCGGTTGCGGGCTTCGTCGGCGCGCTGGGTGCACTGCTCGGCCTCGCGCTGCGCCGCCCGGTGCTCGCGCTGCTGGCTGCGGCGCTCGGCATCGCCGGCATCATCCTCAGCGTGGGGGCGTCGATGTTCCCGTTCATCCTGCCGTCGTCGATCGATCCGCGCGCGAGCCTCACGGTGTGGGACTCGTCGTCGAGCCACCTCACGCTGTTCATCATGCTGGTGGTCACGGCCTTCTTCATTCCCCTGATCGTGGCCTACACCAGCTGGGTCTACCACGTGCTGTGGGGCAAGGTAGACGAACAGGCGATCCGCGACGAGAGCGGTCACGCCTACTGAACGGAGGAAAAAAAGATGTGGTACTTCGCCTGGATCCTCGGCCTGCCGCTGGCAGCCGCTTTCGCCGTACTCAATGCGATGTGGTACGAACTCATGGACGACGACGCCATCCGCAGGGAGAAGCTCGAGATGCCTGAAGCGCCGCAGGGGCAGGAGCGGCTTTGAGCTTTGAGAGTCCGGGGTACGTGCACAGGCCACCGGGTACTCCCCTCCGCGAATGTCCCCCGGCCTTCGGCCTCCTCCTTTATTTCGCTGCGGGGAGCACCCGGTGCCCTGTGCACGATGGGCGCGGCGGTTGTGCAGGCCGATCAACCGATGCTCTGAACGATCACGCCGATGGGGTGCCTTGCGCAGCGAAATAAAGGAGGAGGCCGCAGGCCGGGGGACATTCGCGGAGCAAGGTACCCCGTCGGCGTGAGCGCGCCCCGAACAGAGCTCCCTTCAACCCGCCGGCTTTTTATTCTTCGCCGAGCTCCCCGTGATGCGGTCCTTGAGCGTCAGCACCTTCGTCACCGTCGCCCCCATGCCCATGAGCTTCATGGCGGTCTCGGGCGCGAGCCGCTGCACGTCGTCGAACCATTTCATCAGCCGGTCGATCAGGTCGTGCATCTCGCGCATGCGCTCCTGCGCGTGGCGTTCGGCGTCGCTGGTGGGTGATTCGAGCAGCGCGTTGCGCAGCATCGAGAGCGTGGGTTCGATCTCGCGGCGGCGGCGCTCCTCGGCCAGCACGCGAAAGATTTCCCACACGTCCGAAGGCGCTTCGAAGTATTCGCGCCGGTCACCCGCGTGATGCCGCAGGTGCACCAGCCGCCAGGCCTGCAATTCCTTCAGGCCCATGCTGACGTTCGAGCGTGAGAACTCGAGCAGCTCGGCGATCTCGTCTGCGTTGAGCGCGCGCTCCGACAGGAAGATCAGCGCATAGATCTGCCCGACGGTGCGGTTGATGCCCCATTTGCTGCCCATTTCGCCGAAGTGCGCGACGAACTGGCGGTTGAGGGGAGGGAGGTCGGAGGAGGTGGCCATGCGCGAATTGTCGCGCCGGATTGCTGGAATTCCGGGATGTTCTGAAAACTCAATCCGGCGGCGCCTCCGCGGTCCTTCGGCGCGGCTCGTTCGCTCAGGCCTTCTTCTTGAACAGCTTCGCAATGCCCCAGAGCGCCGCACCGCCCGCCACCACCGCCAGCTTCGCGAACTTGGCCAGGAAGGCCAGCGCAATCGCAAACAGACCCAGCTTCTTCACCGCCACGCCAGCCACCAGCGCGGCCAGGCCGTAGGCGGCGACCTTGTCGGTCGATGAATTGAAGTCCGCGTACTTCTTGCCGTCGTCGTACTGGATCGCAGCCAGCAGCTTGCTGGCGTCGGGCTTGTACTTGTCGAGGTCCTTGGCGTTGGTGATGAGGTTCAGGCTCAGGTAGCCGTCGCGGCCCAGCGCGTAGGTGTTGTAGTTGACGCCCTGGCTGCCGTCGGTGCTGCCCTTGCGCTGGGACAGGGCCGACCACACGAGGCGGTGCGATGCGGCTTCGTACTGCGGCTTCTGCGCCCAGCCCGTCACCTCGATGGCGGGGATGCCGCGCTTGGCGCGCTCCTCGTTCGCGGCTTCGGTGCCTTCCTTCAGGCTCTTGAGCAGGTCGTCGGCGTTCCAGTCCTTCGCGTCGTCGTCCTTGATGTAGCCCTCTTTCACGAACTTCACGACGGCCATCCAGTCGGCGTCGTCGGCGGGGAAGATCGCGCCGACGAAGGTGTCGTCGGTGCGGTTGCCCATGCTGCGCATCAACTGCGCGGCGGCGGGCGTAGGCACCCACACATAGCCCGCGGGCAGCTGAAGGTGGGCCTGGTCGCGCAGCACGATGTCGGCGGGGCCGACCTTCTGCACGGCCTTGGCCGCCTTGAAGGCGGCGTCCTGCTCGGCTTCCAGTGAACTGGCGGTCGAAGCGGGGGTGGCCGGGGTGGTGCTGGTCGGCGATGCGGCGTGGCCGGTGTGGGCCACGAAAGCGGCGCACGCGAGCAGTACGCCGGCCGTCAGGCGGGTGGTTTGAATACGCAAGTTCTCTCTCCTCGGTTGTTGTATGTCTGGTGAGCCGGGAGAGTTTAAAGAACTAGGTGTCGCTCCACTTTCTAAGCAGGTTGTGGTACGTGCCTACGAGCGTGCGGCGCGCCGATTCGTCGGCGCCGCTCTGGTTGAGCCGCTGGATCGCGTTGTCCATGTCGAACAGCAGCGCGCGGTCGCCCGCGTCGCGCACGAGGCTCTGCACCCAGAAGAAACACGCGACGCGCACGCCGCGCGTGATGGGCGTTACCTGATGCAGGCTGGTGGCGGGGTAGAGCACCATGTCGCCGGCCGCGAGCTTCACGGTCTGCATGCCGTGCGTGTCTTCCATCTGCAGCTCGCCGCCGTCGTAGCTGTCGGCGTCCGACAAGAACAGCGTGGCCGACAGGTCGGTGCGCAGCTTGCGGCCGGTGCGCGGGTCGATGCGCACGCCGCCGTCCACATGCAGGCCGAAGCGCATGCCTTCGCTGTAGCGGTTGAACATCGGCGGGTACAGCAGGTTCGGCAGTGCCGCGCTGATGAAGGTCGGGTGGCGTTCGAGCGCGCTCGCCACGATGGACTGGCATTCGTGCGCCACCGCCGAGCCTTCGTCGATCTGCTGGTTGAACTTGACCGGCGCGCCCTGGTGGCCCGCGGTGACGCGGCCGTCGACCCACGCATCGCCGGCCGCGTCGAGGCGCGCTCGAACTGCCGCGAGCGCTTCGCGGTCCAGGACGCCGGGAATGCAGACCAGCATGGCGAATCGTTTTCTTCTTCAGGGCCTCAAAGGCGGTAGGTGAGCGACAGCGTGGCGGCGCGGCCCGAGCCCGGCACCGCACGGCCGCCGTCGGAGGGGATCAGCGCGTCGTAGTAGTGGCGGTTGGCCAGGTTGAACAGGTTCAGCCGGATGTCGTACTTGGGCTGATGGTAAGCCACCATCGCGTCGAGGCGCGCGTAGCCGCCGACCTGCACGAGGTTGGTGTTGTTCGCGAAGCGCTTCGCGCTGTAGGTGGTGCCGCCGCCGATCTCCCATTCAGGCGTGATGGCGTAGGTGGCCCACAGGCTGGCCGCGTCCTTCGGCGTGTTGGCGGGCGTCTTGCCGAGCGTGCCGGGCGCGATGCCGTTGACGATGGTGGCGTCCAGGTGCGTGTAGGCGCCGAACAGCTGCAGCTTGTCGGTCACCCGGCCCGCGACACCGGCGCGCGCGCCGTTCACGCGCACCGTGCCGGTCGCGCTGTAGGTGCCGTCGCTGTTCTGCGAACGCGCGTTGGTCTGGGTGATCTGGAAGGCGGCCGCGGTCAGCGAGAGGTTGCCGTCGTTCAGGTCCCACTTGCCGCCGAGTTCGTAGGCCTTGTTCTTCTGCGGCGGCAGCGGCTGCGTGGCACCCGTGGTGGCGACGAGCTGTTCGAGCGAGGGGTTGAACGAGGTGCTGTACGACACGTAGTACGACTGCGAGGGCGTGGGCTGCCAGATCGCGCCGGCGCGCACGCTGGTGAAGTCGACGGTCTGGCTTTCGCTGGCGAGCGTGGTCGCGGTCGGGATGCTGTTGTAGACGCTTGCGCGGTAGTGGTCCTGCCGCACGCCGGCCACCAGTTTCCATTGGGGGCTCAGCTCGATGGTGTCGTTGACGTAGCCGGCCACTGTGGTGGCGCTGGCTGTGGCGAGGTTGCCGGCCAGGGTGGGCGCGGTGCTCGGCGTGTTGCCCTGGTACGGCGCGAGCAGCGGCGAGCATGTCGCGTAGCCGCTGGTGCCGCCCGCCGGATTCAGCGCCACGCCGTTGCAGGTGCCGTTGCGGTAGTAGGTCTGGTTGTCGTAGGTGTCGTGGCCCAGTTCCAGGCCCGCGAGCAGGGTGTGCTTGACCGAGCCGGTGGTGAACTTCGTGTTGAGCTCGGTCAGGTTGAACAGCGACTTGTCGTGGATCGTGCGGTCATGGCTTTGCTGGCGCACCCACAGGCTGCTCAGCGGCAGCGACGAGAACGCGGCCGCGGGCGCGGCCGTGGTGCCGGTGGACAGCGGCGTGAACACGCCCTTGGTCGACAGCGTGCCGATGCCCTGCGGCGCGGTCTCGCGCGCGTCGGTGGTCACGTCGTTGTACTGCGTCTGGTTGCGGATCGACGTGTCGGGCGTGAGCTTGTGCTGGACCACGGCGCTGAAGGCCTGGATGTCGGAGATCGTGCGGTCGTCGCTGAAGCCGTAGGCCGTGTCGCGGTCGACCTTGGCCGGGCGGCCGTTGAGCGGCGGCACGCCGTAGTCGGGCTGGTCGCGGTTGTGCTGCACCAGCGCCGAGAGCGTGACCTGCGTCGGCGTGTTGATGCCGAATTTCAGCGAGGCGTCGAGGCCGAAGTCCTTCAGCTTCGTCTGTTCGCGCGTGCTGGCGTCGCCCTGCTGGCCCATGGCCGCGATGCGGAAGGCCGAGGTGTCGGACAGCGGGCGGTTGACGTCGATCGTCGAACGCACGAGGCCCGTCGTGCTGGCCGACACCGAGACCTCGCCCGCGGGCGTGAGCGAAGGCTTCTTCGTGACCTGGTTGATCACGCCGCCGGTGGAGCCGCGGCCGAACAGCATCGACGAGGGGCCCATCAGCACCTCGACCGATTCGAGCGCGAAGGTGTCGCGGTAGTACTGGGCGCGGTCGCGGGCGCCGTCGAGGTAGACGTCGGTGCGCGCCGAGAAGCCGTTGAGGTTGATGTTGGTGCCGATCTGCCCGCCCTCGGCGCCGCCGATGGTCAGGCCCGGCACGTTGCGCAGCGCGCTCGCGAGCGAGGTGGCGCCTTGCGACTGCATCACGGCCTGGTTGATGACGGTGACGGACTGCGGCGCATCGCGCAGGTCGGCCGGCAGGCGGTTGAGCGAGGCGGGGTTGGCACCGAAGCCGGTCTTGTCCTGCGCATCCTGGACCTGCACTTCGCGCAGCGTGGTGGGCACGGAGGTGCCGGCAGCGGGCGAGGGCTGGGGGGCGGGCGAGGACGCGGCGGGCTGCGCGACCTGTTGAGCGAACGCCGAGGGAAGGGAGGAAGCGCACAGGCCGAGCAGGGCCAGTGCGATGGGCGTGCGGCGACGCATCGGGCGGGTGGGGGGAGTCATCGTGGAACCTTCGGGAGGACGCAAACAAAAGCGTCGGCCGGGATTCTGACTGCGAATCACTCTTGTTTGACGCTTTCCTCGCCCGATGTTTGGCCGAGGAGACAGCCCGCCGTCTTTACGTGCGAGGTCAGGTTGTAGACAGGTTGTTCGGCGTATAAGCCGCCTGCCGGTAGCCGTGCGGCTCTACTTCCAGGGCGTCGGCGGCGGAATCTCGCACACCGGCTCCACGTCGACGCTCTTGAAGTCCGCCGGCGAGACGATTTCCAGGTACTCCATGTCGGGCGAGTAGTCGAACAGGAAGTGCCGGATGCCTGGCCGCTGGTGCACCACGTCGCCGGCTTCGACCAGCGTTTCCTTGTCCTCGTACATGAAGCGGGCCCAGCCCTTGACCATGATCACGATCTGGAAGTCCGCCTCATGGCGGTGCCAGCCCGTGCCCGTTTCCGGTGCCATGTTGGCCTTGACCAGATGCGCGATTACCTTGCCGTTGGTGGCTTCGGCAATACCCAGGTCGCGATAGAGAAAAAAGTCACGCAAACCACCCGATACGAACTCGGTGTCACCGGGCTTCACATGGGAGAACTGGGTGGCGGTACGGTCCGGCATGGGGCGCTCCTTCGCAGGTGATGGGTGTTGCGGTGCAACACGCATAAAGCGTTCCCAGGTCGGGCCGGCCAGGCGCGATTCAGCGGCCTGCGAAACTGTCGGTCGCGCGCAGCAGCCGGTCGAGGATGCCGGGCTCCGAGTAGGCATGCCCCGCGCCCTCGATCAGGTGGAACTCGGCCTCGGGCCAGGCCTTGTGGAGCGCCCAGGCGTAGCGCGCGGGGCAGGGCATGTCGTAGCGGCCGTGCACGATCACGCCGGGGATGCCGTGCAGCTTGTGCGCGTCGCGCAGCAGCTGGCCGTCTTCGAGCCAGGCGTCGTGCACGAAGTAGTGGTTCTCCAGCCGCGCGAAGGCCAGCGCGAAATGATCGTCGGCATGCGTCTCGGCGAGCGCGGGGTTCGGCAGCAGGGTGATGGTCTCGCCCTCCCACACGCTCCAGGCGCGAGCCGCCTCGATGCGCGCCACCGGATCGTCGCCGGTCAGGCGCTTGCGGTAGGCCGCGATCATGTCGCCGCGTTCGGCCTCGGGAATGGGCGCCTGGAACTTCTCCCACTTGTCGGGGAACATCTCCGACACGCCGAACTGGTAGTACCACTGCAGCTCGGCGCGGGTCACGGTGTAGATGCCGCGCAGCACCAGTTCGCTCACGCGCTCGGGGTGCTTCTGCGCATAGGCGAGGGCGAGCGTGGAGCCCCACGAGCCGCCGAACACCAGCCAGCGATCGACGCCCACGCGCTCGCGCAGGCGCTCGATGTCGGCCACCAGATGCCAGGTGGTGTTGGCCTCCAGGCCGGCGTGCGGCTGCGACTGGCCGCAGCCGCGCTGGTCGAACAGCATCAGGTCGTAGCGCGCCGGATCGAACAGCCGCCGGTGCTCGGGCGAGATGCCGCCGCCGGGCCCGCCATGCAGGAAGACCGCCGGCTTGGCGCCGGGCGTGCCCACGCGTTCGTAGCGGATGCGGTGGCCGTCGCCCACGTCGAGCATGCCGGTTTCGTAGGGTTCGATCGGGGGGTACAGCTGGTGCAGGTCGGGCATCGATGGTTCTCCTTTGGCGGGTGTTGGCGTTGTGAGGTCGAGCATATGGCCCCGGGGAAGGTGAGCGGCGGCAACGTGTCGGAGCTTGCCACGCACGTCGTTGAAACACGGCTTGACGAGGCCATGGGCCCTCCAGATACTCAACCGTATGGTTCACTCAATCGCCCTCCCGGACGCCGGCACCCTCGACGCGGTCTTCGCCGCGCTCTCCGATTCCACGCGCCGCGCGGTGCTCGAAACCCTGGGCGAACGCAGCCTCAGCGTGACCGAACTGGCCGAGCCGCACGGCATGTCGCTCACCGGCTTCATGAAGCACCTGCGCGTGCTCGAAGAGGCCGGCCTCATCTCGCGCACGAAGGAGGGCCGCATCGTGCGCTGCGCGCTGTCGCCCCTGCCCATGCAGGAGGCTGCTGTGTGGTTGTCGCGCTACGAGAAATTCTGGACCGGGCGCCTCGATGCACTGGCGCGCTTTCTCTATCACCAGGAGGAGACCGAATGGAGAACCCTTCCGCCCGAGACGCCGCCGAACGCCCCTCGCTCACGCTCCGCCGGCACTACCGCGTCGCGCCCGACAAAGTCTGGCGCGCGTGGACCGACCCGCAAGCGCTGAAGCGCTGGTTCGGGCCCGCGGAGATCGTCTCGGTCCCCATCGCCGAGGTCGACCTGCGCGTGGGCGGCCGCTTCCGCGTGGCCATGCTGGCGGCCGACGGTGAAACGCACGACGTGAGCGGCACCTACCTCGAGGTGGTGCCCCATCGCAAGCTGGTCTTCAGCTGGGCATGGCGCAGCACGCCCGAGCGCGAGTCGCGCGTCACCGTGCGCATCGAACCCGATGCCGAGGGCTGCGAACTGGTGTTGCTGCACGAACAGTTCTTCGACGAGGCCGCGCGCGACAGCCACACCCACGGTTGGACCGGCGCTCTCGCCAAGCTCGAAGGCTGGCTGCTGCCGCCATCGTGAAGCGTGTGCACCCGAAGCCCCGGGTGGCGCCGCATTGCCGCAGCGCTGACGAAACCCCATACTGGGGCTTCCACGACGCGATGAATCACCGGAGCCTCCCATGAGCAACGAACTGCGCAAGAAGCTGCACGACCTGGCCGAACTCTGCGACAACACCTCCGACCCGCAGACCAAGGCCATCATCGAGGCGATCCGGCTTCAGACGGCCGTGCTGAACGAACGGCTGTTCTCCATCGAGCTGCAGGTGGGCGCGCTGACCAAGCGCCTGGAAAACACGACCGACTGAGGGGCGGCCGCTTTGTGGGGATAATCCCGACCATGAGCGGCAACACCTTCGGAACACTCTTCGCGGTCACCAATTTCGGCGAGTCGCATGGCCCGGCCATCGGCTGCGTCATCGACGGCTGCCCCCCCGGCATGGCACTCAGCGAGGCCGACATCCAGGCCGACCTGGACCGTCGCCGCCCTGGCACCAGCCGCCACGTCACGCAGCGCGCAGAACCCGACGCGGTGCAGATCCTGTCCGGTGTCTACGAGGGCAAGACGACCGGCACCCCCATCGCGCTGCTGATCCAGAACACCGACCAGCGCAGCAAGGACTACGGGCAGATCGCCCAGCAATTCCGCCCCGGCCATGCCGACTTCACTTACTGGAAGAAGTACGGCATCCGCGACCCGCGCGGTGGCGGGCGTTCCTCGGCGCGGCTCACGGCCCCCACGGTGGCGGCCGGTGCGGTTGCCAAGAAGTGGCTGGCCGAGAAGTACGGCATGGTGTTCCGGGGCTGCATGACGCAGATCGGCGAAATCGCCATTCCATTCGAGAGCTGGGACCACGTGCCCAACAACCCCTTCTTCGCCCCCGTTGCCGATGTGAGCGCGCTTGAGGATTACATGGACCGCCTGCGCAAGGCCGGCGATTCGTGCGGCGCGCGCATCCGCGTCACCGCCACCAAGGTGCCCGTCGGGCTGGGCGAACCGCTGTACGACAAGCTCGACGCCGAAATCGCCTACGCCATGATGGGCCTCAACGCGGTGAAGGCGGTGGAGATCGGTGCGGGCTGGGACAGCATCACGCAGCGCGGCACCACGCACGGCGACTCGATCACGCCCACCGGCTTCCTGAGCAACAACGCGGGCGGCATCCTGGGCGGCATCAGCTCGGGACAGGACCTCGAGGTGAGCATCGCGATCAAGCCGACCAGCTCGATCATCAGCCCGCGCCAGTCCATCGACATCCACAACAACCCCGTCGAGGTCGTCACCAAGGGCCGCCATGACCCGTGCGTCGGCATCCGCGCGACGCCTATCGCCGAGTCGCTGCTGGCGCTAGTGGTCATGGATCACGTGCTGCGCAACCGCGCGCAGTGCGGCGATGTACAGCAGGCTCCAGAAGCCACGTCGCCCCAGGCGTCCTTCCTGTAGTGTCCGCCCCGCCACCAGTGGCCGCCGGGCGCGGCCACCTGCTGGCGTTCGCTGGTCTGTCGGCCAGCTATTTCGCGCACATCGGCTTCTTCAATCCCTACCTGCCACTCTGGCTCAAGGACCTGGGGCTTCCGATCTTCACCATCAGCCTGCTGGCGTCGGTGCAGTCGATCACGCGGGTGTTTGCGCCGTACGCATGGGGCGCGCTCAGCGACCACACGGGGCAGCGCGTCAAGCTGCTGCGCTTCAGCGCGGCGGTGGCGCTGCTCAGTTCCTTCGGGCTGTGGTGGCACGGCGGCGCCTGGTGGCTCGCGCTGGTGCTGCTCGTGATGTTTACCCACACCAGTTCGATGATGTCGCTCACCGAGGCCGCAATGGCGCAGCTGGTGGCCGGCGACTGGGGGCGCTACGGCCGCATCCGGCTGTGCGGCTCGGCCGGCTTCCTGCTCACGGTGTTCGTGGCGGGCGAGTGGTTCGAGCGCTTCGGCATGAAGCACTTTCCGGCCTGGGCGGCCGGCACGCTGGCCATCGTGCTGCTCGCGACGATGAAGCTGCCGGACGTGCGCGAGCCGCCCGCCGCCCACGATGCGGTGAGAGCGCCCATCGGGCCTGTGCTGCGCAACCCGGCGGTGCGATGGTTCTTCGCGGCGCTGTTCTTTCAGGTGATGTCGCACTTCTCGGTGTACGCGTTCTTCTCGCTGTATCTCGATTCGATCGGCTACGGCAAGAGCACCATCGGCCTGCTGTGGGCGCTGTCGGTGGTGGCGGAGATCGTCTGGTTCTTCCTGCAGGGCCGGCTCATCGGCCTGATGCCGATGCCGCGCTGGATGCTGGTGTGCGGCATCGCGGCCGTGGCGCGGCTGGGTTTGACAGCAGGGCTCGGCGGCTGGATCGCGGCGCTCGTCGTGGCGCAGTGGCTGCATGCGCTGAGCTTCGCGGCGCACCACACGACCTGCATCGCGGTGGTGTCGCGCCGTTTTCCCGGCCATCTGCGCGGACGTGGCCAGGCGCTGTTCACGGTGATCGGCTATGGCTTTGGCGGCGTGCTGGGTGTGCTGCTTGGCGGCGCGGCCGCGCAGGCTTTCGGCTACCGCACGATGTTCACCGCGGCGGCGCTGCTGGCGGTGCTCGGCAGCCTGTGCGCGTGGCGGGTGATGAAGCTGGATCGGATGGAGCGAGCGCGCAACGCCTGAAGGCGAACCGGTGCACCGAAGTGACACGAGCCTTGCATGCCCGTGTCATCGCAGCCTCCTACGCTGCGCGCTTCGCAATTTCTCCTCATTTCCCATGTCCGTTTCCGACGATTCGCGCGGCGCCCGCGCGCCGCGCATTGCCGCGCCTGCCGAACCGAGCAATTCCCCATCGAATGGCGGTGACAACCACAGCACCCCACCGCGCCGCCAGGTGCTCAAGCTGGGTGCATCGCTGCTGACGGTCGGCGGCAGCAGTGCCTTGCTTGCCGCCTGCGGTGGTGGCGGCGGCGGTTCACCCGCCTTCGGTCCACTGCCTGCGCCAGCAACCACGCCGGCACCAGCACCTACGCCGACACCGGCACCCACGCCGGCACCGCCGGCCGCCGCTGCCAAGATCTCCAGCTTCGCGCTCGCCGTGATGCCCGACACGCAGTTCTATGCGCGCTACGCCACCGCCGCCGAGAGCGACCAGTACGACAAGCGCTTCGGCAGCGCACCTTTCGCCGCGCAGACGAAATGGATCGCGGCCAACGCCAAGGCGTTGAACATCCCGTTCACCATCCATCTCGGCGACGTGGTCGACCAGGTCGGCAAGCCCGACCAGTGGAAGGTGGCCGATGCCGCCATGAAGGTGCTCGAAGACGCGAAGCTGCCCTACAGCGTGCTCGCCGGCAACCACGACGTGCTGAAGGATTTCGACTACAGCGTCGACCCCGTCGGCGGCACCGATGCCGACCGCGATCCCACCAAGGAGCCTTACATCCAGTGGTTCGGCCCCGAGCGTGCGAAGAAGCAGGCCACCTTCGGCGCGCGCGACCCGAGTGGCTTTCACGAATACCACGTGTTCGAGGCGCAGGGCCAGAAGTTCATGGTGCTGTCGCTGTCGTGGCGCATCTCCGCCGCGGGCATTGCCTGGGCTCGCCAAGTGATTGCGAAGAACCCGACGTTGCCCGTCATTCTGGTGAACCACCAGTTGCTCAATATCGACGCCGACGGCAAGAGCCCGCTCGAAACCGACTACGGCAAGATGCTCTGGGAGAAGCTGATCCGCGACAACGACCAGATCTTCATGACGCTCAACGGCCACCATCATGGCGCCGCGCACCTCACGAAGACCAACGACTTCGGCCACAAGGTCGAGGAGATGGTGGTCGACTACCAGATGGCCTACCAAGGCGGCAACGGCCTGATGCGCCTCTACGAGTTCGACCTGACGAACAAGCAGATCAAGGTGCTGTCGTTCTCGCCTTGGGTGCCGCAGAAACCGGCCGACACCCTGAATACCTTCGACCAGGCCGTGCTCACCACCCCCAACGAGGCCTTCGTCATCGATGTGGACTTCGCGCAGCGCTTCGCCGGGTTCAACAAGAGCTTCGGCACCGGCAGCGCCACCATCGACAGTTCCCTGGTAGACCAGGCCCGGGCGATGATCCTTGCCAACTACAAGGACCCGGCGACGGTCGAGCAGCGGCCCGCCGCGAATTCGGACGACTACCCGAAGGTCCCGAACACGCTGGCGCACTGGCGCTTCTTTGGCGGCGCGGTCAACCAGCCGGTGCTGCCGGGCACCGTCGTTGCGGACGTCACGGGCAACAACCCGCTGCACCGCGATGCGCTGAACCAGGGCGGCATCGTCGGCGCCGCCGATGGCGACATCGTGTGGACCGACGACCGCCACTACCTGTCGGCGGCGCCGGGCTCGGTGCGCTTCCTCAACACCAACAAGAACACGCCGCGGCTGAGCTACTTCCTCACCGACGCGGCGGCGCCGATCAACGCGCAGACGCTGGAGAACGGCTACACGGTCGAGGCCTTCATCAAGATCGACAAGAGCTGGACCAGCGGCAACCAGGCGTGGATGAACATCATGACGCGCGACGGTCGCCGCGGCGATCTGGCCGGCTACTCGGGTGGCGACCCGGAGTCCCCGCCGATGCTGTTCGCCATTTCGAGCTTGCGCGAGGTGCAGTGGGAAGTGGTGCCGAGCCCGGCCGGCACGCGCGCGCCCAAGGCCAATTGGTCGGGCGAAGTGATTGCCGACCGCTGGGTGCACGTCGCGATCGTGAACGACCCGGTGTCGCACGACACCACGATGTACGTCGAAGGCGCGCCAGTGCTGCGCAATGCGTCGGCCATCCCGGGCCTGGCCACGCTCTCGGCCACCTCGCCGTGGGTGGTGGGCGGCGGCTCATGGGACGGTGCTCGCGCCGACGGCTTCTTCGGCAACATCGGCGAGGTGCGAGTGGTGGCGTCAGCGTTGACGCCCGCGCAGTGGCTGACGGCGCGCAAGGCGGCATGAGCCGTTGGATTTCTTGCGGGGATGAATTGCGGGGCTGATCCCGGGAGCATGGGATTTTTGCTATTCCGCACGGGTCTGCAATAACCCGTTCGAGTTGCCGATCGCCAGTAAGGCCTTTGATTGGGCTGCGCTGTCGGTCGGCCGCATCTCCATTTTTTGCATTGGGTCTTACGCAAATTGACCATTTAGAATAATTGGAAAGGTAATTCACGGGGAGGTGAGCATGGCGCTCATTTTTAAAACAATATTCTTATTCGTTTTATTGCAATTGAGTAATTTGGCTTATTGGCCAGATGCAGCGGCGCAATGAGCCGCCGCGTCAGCATCCAGACGCCGCTGGGCGAGGCGTTGCAATTTCGCCAATTGGTGGGCCGCGAGGCACTGAGCCAGCTCTACGCGTTCGACATCGAGTTGCTGGGCAGCAGTAACGGCATCGACCCCAAGACACTGCTGGGCAAGGCGGCCACCGTGGCGGTGGAAACCGAGGGCGGCGTGCGCTACCTCGGCGGCATCGCCACCCGGTTCGGCCTGCAGCAAGAAGACGCGCGCCATTCCTTCTACCGCCTGCAATTGCGTCCCTGGTTGTGGCTGGCCACGCGGCGCAGCGACTTCCGCATCTTCCAGGGCAAGAGCGTGCCCGACATCCTGATGGAAGTGCTCGGCAGCTACGGCTACCCCATCGAGAAGAAGCTCACGCGCGGCGACTACCGGCGCTGGGACTACTGCGTGCAGTACCACGAGAGCGACTTCAACTTCGTCTCGCGCCTGTGCGAGCTCGAAGGCATCTACTTCCACTTCAGGCACGAAGCGTCGCAGCACGTGCTCGTGTTCGCAGACGACATCGCGAACTCGCACAACCCGCTGCCCGGCGGGGAAGAGGTGCGCTACCACCCGCTGGAGAAGTCCGGCATGGGCCAGCGCGAGCGCATCTACGCATGGGAGATCGCCGAAGAGGTGCGACCCGGCCATCACTACAACGACGACTACGACTTCGAGAAGCCCAAGGCCGAGCTGTCGCACCTGCGGCAGATGCCGCCCGGGCACGACCACGACGCCTACGAACAGTACGAATGGCCGGGCGGCTTCGTGCAGCACGGCGACGGCGAGACCTATGCGCGCATCCGCAACGAAGAACAGCTCAGCCAGCGCAACCGCGTCACCGGCAGATCCAACCTGCGCGAGCTGGCCACCGGCCATACCCTGCGGCTGACTGGCCACCCCAAGGCCGACCAGAACCAGCAGTACCTGCTCGTGGGCGTGAGCTACCACCTGCAGGAGAACCTGCAGGCCAGCGAAGGCGCCGGCGGCACCGAAGGCTCTGTGCAGCGCTTCGCCTTCGACGCGCAGCCCACCAGCTACGCGTGGCGCCCGCAGCGCACCACCCCCAGGCCGCGCACACGCGGCCCGCAGACGGCCAAGGTGGTGGGTCCAGCGGGCGAGGAGATCTGGACCGACCAGTACGGGCGCATCAAGGTGCAGTTCCACTGGGACCGCATCGGCCAGGACAACGAGAACTCCAGCTGCTGGGTGCGCGTGTCCACCGCGTGGGCCGGCGCCACCTTCGGCATGACCAGCGTGCCGCGCATCGGCATGGAGGTCATCGTCGACTTCCTCAACGGCGACCCCGACTACCCGATCGTCACCGGCTGCGTGCACAACGCCGACACCATGCCCGCGTGGGAGCTGCCCGGGCAGAAGCACCTGTCGGGCATCCGCAGCCGCGAGTTGGGCGGGGGCCGAGGCAACCACATCGTGCTCGACGATACGGCAGGGAAGATCCAGGCGCAGCTGCGCAGCGATCACCAGGCCAGCCAGTTGAGCGTTGGGCACATCGGGCGCATCGAGGACACGGCCGGGCGCAAGGAGCCACGAGGGCAGGGCTTCGAGCTGCGTACCGATGGGCATGGGGCGGTGAGATCGGCCAAAGGATTGCTGGTGACCACCGAGGCGCGGGCCAACGCGCAGGCGCACATGACGGACATGGGCGAGACCGTGGGCCGCCTCACGCAGGCGCGGGACATGCACGAAGGCCTGAGCGAAGTGGCACGGGGTGCGCAGGCGCACGACGCCGGCGACCAGGACGAGGTCACGGAGATCCTCAAGGCGCAGAACGACGCCATCAGGGGTCAGGGCGGCAACCGTGAGCAGGGCGACTTCCCCGAGTTCCAGGAGCCGCACCTGACGCTGGCCAGCGCCCGCGGCCTGCAGACCGTGGCGCAAGGTTCCACTCACATCGTGAGCAGCGAGCACACCGCGCTCACCAGCGGCGGCCACACCAGCGTGAGTGCGGGCAAGAGCCTGTTGGTGAGCGTGCAGAGCGCGATCCGCCTGTTCGCCGCCAAGGCCGGCATGCGGCTGGTGGCGGCCAGCGCCGACATCGACATCAAGGCGCTGAAGGACAGCGTCAACGTGCTGGCCAAGCTCAACATCACGCAGACCGCCAACAAGATCACCATCCAGGCGAAGGAAGAGGTGGTGATCAACGGCGGCTCCAGCTACAGCCGCTGGAGCTCGGGCGGTATCGAGCACGGCACCTCCGGTACCTGGCGCGAGCACGCCGCGGTGCACAGTCTGGTCGGGCCGGCCAGCGAGGGCAAGCCTGCGCTGCCCAATCCGCCGCAGGTGCCCAAGGGCCAGCTCGATCTGTATCACCAGTACATCAAGCCGAGCGGAGAAAAGCGGCAGGGCGTGGCGCAAGGCGACTTCACCGTGGTCGATTCGGAAGGCGGCACGCATGCCGGCACCTTCGACCGCAACGGCTTCGCGACGGTATCGGGCCTTCCCATCGGCTCTGCCAAGGTCACGTTCGGCAAGGACCCACGCGACCCATGGGACGAGGGCAGCTACTACGGCACGCCCGAGGACTGGAAGGCGAAGGGCGCGACTGGCGGCGGCTCCGAAGGCGCCGGAGGCGGCGTATCCGGATTCTCGGGTCTGGCCGGCGGCTTCGCAGGCATGACCGGCGCGGCCGGCGGTGCTGCAGGAGCGCTCGCCGGCGTCCCAGGCATGGGCAGCAAGGCTGCGAGCGCTTTGGGCCAGCACACACAGGCGGCCGGCATCGCGCAACAGGCCGTGGGTGCGGCGCAGGCCATCCAGCAGGGCGGCGCCAAGGCGCTGCTGGGCCAGGCGAGCCAGGCCGCGACAGGCATGGCGATCCAGGCAGCGGGGGCCAAGCTCGGGCCTATGGGCGTGCCGATCACCGGCGTGATGAGCGGCGTGGCTTCCGGTGGCATCAAGCAGGGCATTGCAACTGCTGCCGCCAGTCCCGTGGCCACAGGCCGAACGCCTGGCTTCATGGGCTGACCCGCGCGCGGCGCGCCGCACTCACTTCATCAATCCGAAGCACAAGCGCTAAGAGAACAAGAAAAAGATGGCAGAACAGGAAGCAGGCGCGAAGCCGCAGGCGGCGGAAAGAGAACCGCAAACGGCAGTAGCGCCACTGAACACGATCGTGAAGGAAGACATCGCCGCGGCAAGCAAGGCGGTGGACGACTGGCTGCGCTCCTTCAGCGGCGGCTACGTGACGCTGGAGCGCCTGACGATGGTGCTGGGCAGCATCCCGATCGTCGGGAACATCATGGCGCTGGTGGATGTGTTCCTGGACATCATCAACATCGTGGAGAAGAAGGCCAAGGACGGGGTCGATGCGTTCCTGAACTGGGTGAGCCTGGGCATCAACCTGATCGGGCTGATCCCGATACCGCCGAGCATGGCGGCGGCACGCATGAGCCTGCGGCCCACGCTGCACCTGGTGAAGCAGGAGCTGAAGACGGCGGCGTCGAACCTGGGCGAGGCGATCGTCACGACGCTGGTGGGGCACCTGAACGCCACCATCATGGGCGAACTCGACAAGTTCATCGAGGGAGCCATTGCCAAGCTCGACGGCATCCTGAAGGACTGCGCAGATCTTGCCGACAAGATCATCGACAACCTGGTGGACATCCTGCGGCGGGTGCTCGGGCAGAAGGACCTGTTCACGGTGGGCACGCCAGCGGCGGCGGAAACGAAGGTGCACGACCCCAAGACGCAAAGCACGTGGAACCGGATGTGGGGCGCGGCGGTGCGCTACTCGAAGCAATCGGCAAACTACGTGGCCAAGACGGCGGCGAGCCAGCTGCCAGATGGGATCGCAGGCCGGGTCAACGGTGTGATCACGCAGATGCTGGACTTCAAGCGGCTGCTGAGGGGGCAGCTGTCGAGGCTGGCGGACAAGGAGGCGCAGGCCAGCATCATGTGGCTGCTGTACAAGCTGCGGGATGCGTTGCTGCACAAGAAGGGCAAACGCGCGGCGATCGTGCCGCCGCAGGCGGGGGCCAAGGCGGAGAAAGAGAATCCCGGTACGCCGCTCGGGCACATCAACAAGCAGGCGCCCGGTCGGAAAGACGGCGGATGCAAGAATTGCCCGGCACCTGTCTCACTGGGAGGATCCATCAGCCTCGTCACCGGCTGCGAGAGCTTCACGCACACCGACTTCGTGCTCGTTGCGCCGCTGCCGATCGAATGGGCGCGCACCTATCGCAGCCAGCTCGATGCCTATGACCACGGCATGCTGGGCGCGCGGTGGATCACCGCCTACAGCACATGCGTGGAACTGGTGACGCCTGTCAAGGGCGAGCGCCAGGGGCAGCCAAGTCTGGTCTATCACGCAGCAGATGGCCGCAGCCATGCCTATCCGGTGCTGGAGGTGGGGCAGACCTGGTTCGACCGCATAGAGGAAGTGACTGTCTCGCGCCTGAGCGAGACCTTGCTGGTCCTGGACTTCGGCAAGCCGCTGCCCGTAGGCGAGCAAAGCAACTGGCGCGAGATCTACGAGCTGGTCGAAGGCGGCCACCATTACCGGCTCGTGACCCTGCAGGCGAGAGATGGTGCCTCCATCGGCTTGCGCTACGACCACGTGATCGCAGGCACCGGCGAACAGGTGCTGAGCGACATCATCAGCAAGCAGGGCGAAGCCGTCATGGCGCATGTCGGCACGCAGCCCGATGCGCGTACAGGTCTGATCAAGTCGCTATGGGTGCTGAAGGACGGCCAGGTCGTTCGACAGCTGGCCGCCTACACGCACGACGATGAACGCGACCTAGTGGCTGCGCAGGACGAGAACGGTGCCGGCTGGAGCTACACCTACAGCCATCACCTCGTGACCCGCTACACCGACCGCACGGACCGGGGTACGAACCTCGAATACGACAGCACCGGCCCCGATGCCAAGGCCGTGCGAGAGTGGTCCGACGATGGCAGTTTCGCGTTGAAGTTCGAGTGGGATCGGAACATCCGCCTGACCTACGTGACCGACGCGCTGGGCGGCGAGACATGGTTCTACTATGACATCGAGGGCTACACCTATCGCATCATCCACCCGGACAAGCTGCAGGAGTGGTTCTTCCGCGACGATGCGAAGAACGTCACTCGCCACGTGCACACGGATGGCAGTACCGACGACTACACCTACGATGCCGACGGAAACCTGCAGGCGCACACCAGGGCCGATGGCAGCCGCATTCATTTCGAGTACGACCGGCTGAATCGCCAGACGGGTTTGCGCGACGCCGAAGGCGGTGTCTGGAAGCGCGACTACGACGCACAGGGGCATCTCGTCGAGGAGGTCGACCCGCTGGGCCATAAGACAGAGTACGCCTACGACAAGGCAGGCCGACCCGTGTGCGTGACGGATGCCAAGGGTGGGGCGAAGCTGCTCACATACGCCTCGAACGGCCAACTCGCCAGCTACACCGACTGTTCCGGAAAGACCAGCCGCTGGGAGCACGACAGCCGTGGGCACTTGATTGGCACCATCGACGCGATGGGGCGGGTGACGAGGTATCGCTACACCGCCGGCCAGCTCGAGGAAATCGTGCAACCGGACCAGACGATCGAGCAGTTCGAGCACGACGCCGAAGGCAGATTGCTGAAGCACACGGATGCGCTTGGCCGTGCCACGCGCTACAGCTACACGCGTGCCGGCCTGATCGCCGGCCGAACCGACGCCGCAGGCCGCTCACTCAAGTACTACTGGGACCTGCTGGGCCGGCTGACCGAACTGCACAACGAGAACGGTAGCCGCTACGACTTCCGCTACGACCCCGTGGGCCGCCTGCTGGAGGAGACCGGCTTCGACCGCAAGGCCACGCAGTACGTCCATGAAGAGACGACTGGCATCCTCGCTGAAGTGGTCGAAGCAGGCCATCGCACCGAACTCGAATTCGATCCGCTGGGCCGCCTGAGCGAACGCCGAGCCGGCGAGCAGTCCGAGCGCTTCGCCTACGACCGCAACGGCCGCCTGCTCGAAGCGACCAACAGCGACGCGCGCCTTCAGTGGTACTACGACCCGGCCGGCAACCTGACCCGCGAACACCACCACTACCTGGAGCGCAAGCGCACGGCAGTCTGGCAGCACCGCTACGACGAACTCAACCAGCGTATCGCCACCGTGCGGCCCGACGGGCACGTCACCCAGTGGCTGACCTACGGCTCCGGCCATGTGCACGGCTTGATGGTTGACGGGCAGGACATCCTGGGCTTCGAGCGGGACGACCTGCACCGGGAGATTGCGCGGGAGCAGGGCAATGGCCTGAGCCAGCGGCAGAAGTACGACCCGGCCGGGCGGTTGCTCGAACAGCAGGTCTCGCGGACCAGGCCCAGAGCCATCGAATCGACCACCGGCATCCAGCGCCGTTACAGCTACGACAAGGCGGGCCAGCTGGTGGGTATCGGCGACAGCCGGCGCGGCAACCTGAGCTACCGCTACGATCCGGTGGGCCGACTGCTCGAAGCCAACAGTCGCTTGGGGCGCGAGACGTTCGCATTCGATCCGGCCGGAAATATCGGTGCTCCTGTCGACGAGCATCCGGACCCGCATGCGGCGGGTCGCATTACCAATCGCGTTGCCGTTCGCCTAGACGGGGATGGCCGCAGCATGGCCGGGCGGTTGATGGACAACCTTCTGAAGGACTATGCGGGAACTCACTACAGATGGGATGAGCGCGGCAATCTGATCGAGCGCGCCTGCAACGGCGAGAAGACCGTGTTCGCGTGGGACGGCTACAACCGGATGCGCAGCGCGACCACCGACGGCAAGACAACCATCTTCAGCTATGACGCGCTGGGGCGCCGGCTGTCGAAGAGTTCGGGCGAGACCACGACATTGTTCGGCTGGGATGCAGACGTGCTCGCATTCGAGAGTACGCAGAGCAGGTCAGCGATAGAGGATGGCGGCGAGCACGGCTGGAGCGTGCACTACATCCACGAGGCGAACTCGTTCGTGCCGCTGGTGCAGGTCCGGCAATCAAGCGCTATGGCTCTGAGCGAGACGACGGATGCGAAGGCGCTGATGGAAGCCAACGGCGGCGTCTACGACATCGAGCAGGATCCGTTGTGGAACGGCGAGCAGAGGCATGTGCCTCGGGCGTTCGAAAGGAAGGAGATGGCGTTCTACCAGTGCGATCACCTGGGCACGCCGCAGGAACTGACGGACCACGAAGGCAGTGTGGCCTGGTCGGCGCAGTACAAGGCGTGGGGAGAGGCGCGGGAGGCGATCAGCGAGACTGGGAGAAGGGCGGGGTTCAGGAATCCGATCCGGTTCCAGGGGCAGTACTGGGATGAGGAGACGGGGCTGCACTACAACCGCTATCGATATTTCGATCCGCGCAGCGGCAGGTTTGTGTCGCAAGATCCCATCGGGCTGGCGGGGGGAATTCACACGATGGCCTACGCGCCTAATCCAGCTGGATTCATCGACCCGCTGGGACTGAGGAAATACGTGATCGTCGGCGAAGGCCAGGCTGCGGTGGAAGCCTATGCTGCGGCAATGCGACTCAAGTTCCCGTGCGACGAATTCAGGACCATCAAGAAGGATTGGAGTTCCGTGACCAAGGCTTCCGGTGCATCGCGCGAAGAATTCGGAAGCAAGGAGTGGGAGCAGAAGGCGGTCGCTGGCAATGCTGTCTGGATCAGGCAGCGTGCTGCAGAGGGTTACGAATTCATCGATATCGGGATTGACGGAGCAACCAACCGTAGCCCGTTCTACGCGGCCGAGAAGAAGGCATTGGGCCGGACAGGTGCAAAGACATACAAGGCCAACCAGTGCGCAACCGTGGCTGCGAGGGACGGCTCAAAGGAAAGCTCTCGACCCAAGGCAAAAGGACGATACGGGAAATGACGAAGCCATTCACCATTCATATACCGATGCTTCGAAAGAAGGGGATGCTCGAGGAAATGAATGCTTTCTATGAAGGCATTCTGGGGTACGAGCGAGATGCGGAGCTGGATGTCCTGCGGGTACCGGGGCACCGGGACTTGGCGGTCTGCTTCAAGTACTTCAACTCGACCGGAAAGAAGAATGAAAGAGATGGAAGGGCGCTCTATGAGTTCTTTATCGAGAGAAATTTTCCGAGCTTCTGCCAGGGGCTGAAGGAGAAGGGCGTCGAGTTCACCATGCTCGCGCGCACCCCGGCTTCTTATTTCGCGAGGGTTCTGGATCCGTCTGGCAACTTGATAGAAGTAATTTCAGAGAGCTTCGAGGATGACTTCGGTGTCGATGTTTCGGGCTGGGGTATCTATCAAGACATCGGTTGAGGCGTTGTGCCTGCAATTGCGTCTGCGTATCAAAGATCTGCATGCCTTCCGGTTTCTCTGGCGCTGCGATCTTCGAAGTCGAACCGCAGGGTCAGCTGCGGCTCGATGCGTCGGCGGTTATTGCCCTGAGCAGCGCGTACAGGTTGTTCGAGAAGACCGGGCAAGACCTGAACAACTTCGATCTTCACGTCATCGACAGGAAGAAGGAAAACGTCGAAGACGAGGGTGGAGCCGACACCATCGGAATCGTTTTCTCAGCCAAGCTCGCTCCGGGACAGAAGGGGCTTGGCAACGCCAGCAAACTGGGGCGGTCAGTCATGTACATCGCCTCGAGGGCGACGGGCGAAATACTCCGGGAACAAGGGAGCCGGTAACGGTGCCCGGACCCGGTGCTTTCAATTTTGCAAAGGGAGGAAAAGATGAACAAAACCATCGAAGTGGATGGCTTGGCGGTCCAAGCGATTGCTATCGCCTGTGACGATGCAAAGTCTTCAGGCCTGCATCTCGAAAACTACAAACTCGTCATGGTCGAAGGGCCCGACGAGTACAGCGTCTCGTGGGAGGCGAAGAGCAAGCCGCAAGGCCATCGCGGTGCCTTGCCCGGCCTTGCGGAGCTCTGCCTGCGGATCGGCAAGAGCGGTGGCGGAACCTTCCAGAAGCATTGGTCCCGCTGAACCAGCGACGTCTCCAAGGATTCCGAATGTCTTCCCAAATCATCATCGTCGCCCACGACATGTGGCGCAAAGGCGCAGGCGGCGCACCCGCCGGGCTCGTGGGCCAAGCCGACAGCTTCGCCTATGCGGGACTCGACCTGGGACTCGCCCAGTTCGCCGCAACCACTTTCACGGGCACCAGCTTCACCGCCACCAGCTTCAAGCAGGCGGGCTGGAGCGGCTGCCAGTTCACCGGCTGCAGCTTCACGCAGTGCGACTTCAGCGGCATCTCGATCACCGGCTGCACTTTCGTCAACTGCAGCTTCACGCGTGCGAACTTCGATGGCGGCGGCATCGGCAACAGCACCTTCTCGCAGTGCCAGTGGGACGACATCAGTTTCGCCGGCGGAAGCTGGAACGACGTCGGCGTGCTGAACTGCAGCGGCACCGTGGTGCATGCACAAGGGCTGCAAGGGCGCAGCGTCGACTTCACCGGCAGCACGTTCGAGCAACTCGAATTCCAAGGCGCGAACATCAACTGAGGGAAACCAGAAAATGTCAGGGACGGAAGGAAGCAAGGCGCCAACGGAGCGCGAACCGCAGACGGCAGTAGCGCCACTGAACACGATCGTGAAGGAAGACATCGCCGCGGCAAGCAAGGCGGTGGACGACTGGCTGCGCTCCTTCAGCGGCGGCTACGTGACGCTGGAGCGCCTGACGATGGTGCTGGGCAGCATCCCGATCGTCGGGAACATCATGGCGCTGGTGGATGTGTTCCTGGACATCATCAACATCGTGGAGAAGAAGGCCAAGGACGGGGTCGATGCGTTCCTGAACTGGGTGAGCCTGGGCATCAACCTGATCGGGCTGATCCCGATACCGCCGAGCATGGCGGCGGCACGCATGAGCCTGCGGCCCACGCTGCACCTGGTGAAGCAGGAGCTGAAGACGGCGGCGTCGAACCTGGGCGAGGCGATCGTCACGACGCTGGTGGGGCACCTGAACGCCACCATCATGGGCGAACTCGACAAGTTCATCGAGGGAGCCATTGCCAAGCTCGACGGCATCCTGAAAGACTGCGCAGATCTTGCCGACAAGATCATCGACAACCTGGTGGACATTCTGCGGCGGGTGCTGGGACAGAAGGACCTGTTCACGGTGGGCACGCCCGCGGCGGCGGAGACCAAGGTGCACGACCCGAAGACGCAAAGCACCTGGAACCGGATGTGGGGTGCGGCGGTGCGTTACTCGAAGCAGTCGGCGAACTACGTGGCCAAGACGGCGGCGAGCCAGCTGCCGGATGGGATCGCAGGCCGGGTCAACGGCGTGATCACGCAGATGCTGGACTTCAAGCGGCTGCTGAGGGGGCAGCTGTCGAGGCTGGCGGACAAGGAGGCGCAGGCCAGCATCATGTGGCTGCTGCACAAGCTGCGGGATGCGTTGCTGCACAAGAAGGGCAAGCGCGCGGCGATCGTGCCGCCGCAGGCGGGGGCCAAGGCGGAGAAAGAGAATCCCGGTACGCCGCTCGGACACATCAACAAGCAGGCCGACGCCCAGGGAACCGGGGGCTGCAAGAACTGCCCCGCACCAGCACGCAAGGGCGCTTCCATCAGCCTCAGCACCGGCAACGAGAGCTTCACTCACACCGACTTCGTTCTCGCAGCCCCGCTGCCGATCGAATGGGCGCGCACCTACGCCAGCGACCTCGATGCCTTCGATCGGAGCAGCCTGGGCGCACGCTGGATCACTCCCTACAGCATGCGCGTGGACGTCACCACGCCGACGCGTGGCGCACGCCAGGGCCAGCCCAGTCTGGTGTACCACGCGGCCGATGGCCGCAGCCACGCCTATCCGGTCTTGGCCGTGGGCCAGACGTATTTCGACCCGATCGAGGAAGTCCGCGTCTCGCGCCTGAGCGAGAGCCTGCTGGCATTGGACTTCGGCAAGCCCCTCCCCGAGGGCGAGCAGAGCGAGTGGCGCGAAATCTACGAGCACGTCGACAGCAAGCAGCCCCACTTCCGGCTCGTGGCGCAGCAGGCAAAAGACGGCATGTCCATCGGCCTGCGCTACGACCATGTGATTGCGGCAACGGGCGAGCGCGTGCTCAGCGACATCATCAGCAAGCACGGCGAAGCCGTCATGGCACACGTGGGCACGAAACCCGATGCGCAGACCGGCCTCGTCCAGTCGCTGTGGGAGCTGAAGGACGGCCAGGTCGTGCGCCAGCTGGCGGCTTATACGCACGATGCCGAGCGCGATCTCGTCGCCGCGCAAGACGAAGACGGTGCGAGCTGGAGCTACAGCTACACGCATCATCTCGTGACCCGCTACACCGACCGCACCGGCCGGGGCATGAACCTCGAGTACGACGGCACCGGCCCTGATGCCAAGGCCGTGCGCGAGTGGTCCGACGACGGCAGCTTCGCGCTGAAGCTGGAGTGGGACCGGAACATCCGCCTGACCTACGTGACCGATGCGCTGGGCGGCGAGACCTGGCACTACTACGACATCCAGGGCTACACCTACCGCATCATCCATCCGGACAAGCTGCAGGAATGGTTCTTCCGCGACGAGGCGAAGAACATCACGCGCCACGTGCACACCGACGGCACGACCGACGACTACACCTACGACGAAGACGGCAACCTTCAGACGCACACGCGCGCAGACGGCAGCCGCGTGCATTTCGAATACGACAGGCAGCATCGGCTGACGGGCATCCTCGACGCAGAGGGCGGCGTGTGGAAGCGCGACTACGACGCGCAGGGCCACCTGACGGAAGAGATCGACCCGTTGGGCCACAAGACCGAATACGCCTACGACAAGGCCGGCAGGTCCGTGCGCATCACCGATGCGAAGGGTGGCGTCAAGGTGCTCGCCTATTCCCCGTCGGGCCAACTGCTCAGCTACACCGACTGTTCCGCCAAGACCAGCCGCTGGGAATACGATGAACGCGGCCGCCTGGCCAAGGCCACCGATGCCGCCGGCAATGCCACCAGCTATCGCTATGCAGCTGGCCAGCTGGAAGAGATCGAACAGCCCGACAGGACCAGCGAGCACTTCGTGCATGACGCCGAAGGCCGCCTGCTGACGCACACCGACGCACTGGGTCGCGCCACACGCTACAGCTACACGCGCGCGGGCCTGATCTCTGGCCGTACCGACGCCGCAGGCCGCTCACTCAAGTACTACTGGGACTTGCTGGGCCGCCTCACCGAGTTGCACAACGAGAACGGCAGCCGCTACGACTTCCGCTATGACCCCGTGGGTCGCTTGCTGGAGGAGACCGGCTTCGACCGCAAGACCACGCAGTACATCCACGAAGAGACCACCGGCGTGCTGGCTGAAGTGGTCGAAGCGGGCCACCGCACCGAACTCGAATTCGACCCGCTGGGCCGTTTGAGCGAACGCCGCGCCGGTGGGCAGTCCGAACGCTTCGCCTACGACCGCAACGGCCGCCTGTTCGAGGCGACCAACAGCGACGCACGCCTGCAGTGGTTCTACGACCCGGCCGGCAACCTGACGCGCGAGCACCACCACTACCTGGAGCGCAAGCGCACGGCAGTCTGGCAGCACCGCTACGACGAACTCAACCAGCGCATTGCCACGGTGCGGCCTGATGGCCATGTGACCCAGTGGCTCACGTACGGCTCAGGCCATGTGCACGGGTTGATGCTCGACGGCCAGGACATCCTCGGCTTCGAACGCGACGACCTGCACCGCGAGGTCGCGCGCGAGCAGGGCAATGGGCTGAGCCAGCGCCAGAAGTACGACCCCGCGGGACGCCTGCTCGAACAGCAGATCTCGCGCACCAGGCCCGGCGCCATCGAGGCAGTGGGCATCCAGCGCAGCTACAGCTACGACAAGGCCGGCCAACTCGTGGCCATCGGCGACAGCCGGCGCGGCAACCTGAGCTACCGCTACGACCCGGTGGGGCGTCTGCTGGAAGCCAACAGCCGGGTGGGGCGCGAAGTGTTCGCCTTCGATCCGGCTGGCAACATCGTCGACCCATCGAAGGCCGAGGACCCACTCAGGCACCCGGCGAACAAGCTGCTGGACAACCTGCTGAGGAACTACGCGGGCACCAGCTACCGCTACGACGAGCGCGGCAACATGACCGAACGCGTGCGCAACGGCTGGCGCACCGTCTTCGTATGGGACGGCTTCAACCGCATGACGGCGGCGACCGACCAGAGCGGCATCACGACCACCTTCAGCTACGACGCGCTAGGGCGTCGGCTGTCCAAGCGTTCGGGCGAGAGCACGACGCTGTTCGGCTGGGATGGCGACGTGCTCGCGTTCGAGAGCACGCAGAGCAAGTCAGCGATCGACGAGGGCGGCGAGCGCGGCTGGAGCGTGCATTACATCCATGAGGCCGGTTCGTTCGTGCCGCTGGTGCAGGTGCGCCAGGCGCAGGCGGTAGGGCTGAGCGAGACGACGGATGCGAAGGCGCTGATGGAAGCCAATGGCGGCGTCTACGACATCGAGCAGGATCCGCTGTGGAACGGCGAGGGACGCAGCGCGCCGCGCGCGTTCGACAGGAAGGAAATGGCGTTCTATCAATGCGATCACCTGGGCACGCCGCAGGAGCTGACGGACCATGAAGGCAGCGTGGCCTGGTCGGCGCAGTACAAAGCCTGGGGGGAGGCGCGGGAGGCGATCAGCGAGGCTGGGAGAAGGGCGGGGTTCAGGAATCCGATTCGGTTCCAGGGGCAGTATTTCGATGAGGAAACGGGGCTGCATTACAACCGCTATCGGTATTACGACCCGCAGGCGGGACGGTTCGTCTCGAAGGATCCGATCGGATTAGTCGGGGGGGTCAATCTCCACGGATTCGTTCCCAATCCGGTGGAATGGATCGATCCACTTGGCTTAGCGCGACAAAAAGGTATCACGCCAAACAATAAGGGTACTCGGACCACGATTGAGGGAGGAGAGCTTGCGGAGCCCGCAGTCGGGTACAGCGGACGGGCCGGCGGTAAGGGGGTACACAATCCGGTGGTCAAAGAACTCTACGACGCTGTGCCGGAAGATCAGCAATCAAAAACACATTCGTGGTGTGGTGAGCCTGATGCACTTAGCGGAATTGCCAATCAGCACAATGTGTCAAATGTTGAGGAACTCAGTAAAGTAGTTCGCGGCGCTACGTCAACCACGGTGCGAAACGATGGAATGGCTCTGCCATTTTGTAGTTCTTGCGGGCATGTAATGGACAGACTCGGCATTTGTGATGGAGTAAAAAAATGAATGCGCCATTCAGTGAAGCTGAAGAGAACGATCTCGAAGAACTTGAGCAGGAGTTGACGGACGCTGAGGTTTCTTATGGTCGAATGATGAAAATGTATGCGGAGTTCTTGCTCGCGTTTATCGAGAACGGGCGGTTTGAACGAAAAGTAGATTCGACTGATGGGGTGACTCTTCTGGTTCGGCATCTACGGACAGCAATCACCAATTTTGGTACCAGTGACAGCAATGAGATAAGAAAATCAAGCAGAATAGAGTTGCTGAAACTTTGCAGTCGTTTCGAATATGAGCAGCCATTTCTGTTTGCGCTGGTTCGATGTGCTGTATGTTGCTTCTATGAGGAGGAGGGTTGGGAGCCCGATAAAGAAGAAGATCGAACACCTATTCCTCTCTACCTTTTTCTCCTCAAGCGACTCGATTCTGATATGGGAGCGGAATTTTTGGCGTACGCGCGTAGCTACCTGCTTATCCCTGATCAGGCATAGCACCTGCTGAGCAGCTAGGCGGGCACGAGCTACCGCTACGACGAGCACGGCAACATGACCGAACGCGTGCGCAAGGGCTGGCGCACCGTCTTCGCCTGGGATGGCTTCAACCGCAAGAAGGCGGCGACCGACCAGAGCGGCATCACCACCACCTTCAGCTACGACGCGCTGGGGCGTCGGCTGTCCAAGCGTTCGGGCGAAAGCACGACGCTGTTCGGCTGGGATGGGGACGTGCTTGCGTTCGAGAGCACGCAGAGCAAGTCAGCGGTGGAAGAGGGCGGCGAGCGCGGCTGGAGCGTGCATTACATCCATGAGGCCGGTTCGTTCGTGCCGCTGGTGCAGGTGCGTCAGGCGCAGGCGGTGGGGTTGAGCGAGACGACGGATGCGAAGGCGTTGATGGAAGCCAATGGCGGCGTCTACGACATCGAGCAGGATCCGCTGTGGAACGGTGAGGGACGCAGCGCGCCGCGCGCGTTCGACAGGAGGGAAATGGCGTTCTACCAATGCGATCACCTGGGAACGCCGCAGGAGCTGACGGACCATGAAGGCAGCGTGGCCTGGTCGGCGCAGTACAAAGCCTGGGGGGAGGCGCGGGAGGCGATCAGCGAGGCTGGGAGAAGGGCGGGGTTCAGGAATCCGATTCGGTTCCAGGGGCAGTATTTCGATGAGGAAACGGGGCTGCATTACAACCGCTATCGATATTACGACCCAGCCAGCGGAAGATTCGCATCCAGCGACCCGATCGCATTGGAGGGAGGCATGAATTTGCATGCCTATGCGCCGAATGCCGTTGAATGGATCGATCCCCTAGGACTTTCATCTAGCGGTAAAAACCCTGCACAGCGGTTGGCGGATAAAGCTCAATCGTTGACGGCAGACAAACGGCCAAATACTGTGGCGGTAATAAGGGCCTCGGATGGGCGGGTCATTGTAGGTAGGAATCAAGGGGGCGTTCAAAATAAGGAGGTTCAAGACGCTCTGGCGGAAATCCCTCCAAATCAATTCAACGGAGAGTGTGCCGAGGTTAATGCAATATCTCGCGCTCTTAATAAGGGGATTGATCTAACGGGCGCAACAATTTCGGTTGCCAATGTTCGTGGGCGAAATAGTGTGTGTGGGGTTCATGGAAGTAACAAGCCGCCCTGCTGTGTATGCAATCCATTGGTGAAAAAATTTGGACTAAAGGTTGAGAGGTGATTTATGAGTGGAGATGATTTTTCTGATTTGTCGACATCTGAAAAGCAGATCTATGGAGCGGATTGCTTGGAGGCTTTTATTCGGCATTTTGGAATTGAAGATATTTCAATTGAGATGTTGTTGGCTCATTTGAGAAAAATGGGTCAATCGGATTTTGGAAAATGGGAGAGGGAAGGGGCTCTTTTGCCTTTGAATGGGCGAGGGGATGCTGGGCCTTTGGAACTAAATGAAAAGGTGCCTATGAATATTCGGCAGGATTTTTTTAAGCTGATCGATTTTGTGGTGGAAATTGGCATCGTTGATTCTTACGGGGAGGATTCGATGTTGCCGCTGAAATTTTTGAATGATGCTGTTGGGATTTTACGAACTCACGGAGTGTCGCTTCCCAAGTTTGGATTTTGAGTTTTCTTGAAAATAATGCTCTAGCGGGATTGATGGATTTCGTCAATTCGGAATGAGTCTTGGCAATTAATCTAGCAGGCATTTTATGGAGTCCAAAATTTCCCGGATGTGCCACATGTTCATTCTGAAGTTTTCTCAAAAAATAAATAAAAGTCAGCCGTTGGGAAATTTTTTGGTCGCAAAAAACGTGCGCGTTTCCTTAGGGCGCTGATGATTGTTTTTAAGTTTGGCCCACTGTCCAAGGATGAGCTTGCGATTAGATTTGACGCAAAAGGGGCTCGTGAATTCATATCGGCAATCCTTCATCTTTTTGATGGCAAAAATGGTGAGGAGGTGCTGGATTGTTTTAAGCGTTCAAGTAATTCCGTCGATGCGGCAAGAATAAAAATGAAAAGAGATGGCCAAGATAGCCTTGAGATAAAAGGGAATGAACTCCTTCTTTGTATGTCCGATGATGCTTTGGAGTATGCGGAATTTATGCTGGAAAAATTTCTTAAAGAGGGAGATTTTAGTCCCTCGGAGTTTTGGGAGGTTTCAAGAAAAGGCAGGCGATACGATACTCAGGTTTTCTTTTTGAATTTTTCCTCTTTTGATTCTTAGTTTTAAGGCGGTGGAATTGATTCTGCTCGGCCTGCCAGCCCATGATCAAATCTGCTGATGAATTTATATCGCTGTGCAATTCGAAGGACGAATCGGATATTGCCAGATCGTTTGCTGATGAGGCGCCTCTGAATGTTTGGGAGGATTTGATCCTTAATTTTAGATCTCATCAAATTGATGTGGCGCAAAATAGAACTATTCCTTATGAAGTGATGAAGGTTTTGGCTACTCAAGGGGATGAGCTTGTTCGGTCAATCTTGGCCGAAAAGAGAAGGCTGCCGGTTGATCTTTTTGATTTCTTGTCGAAAGATTCCAGTTCATTGGTTCGAAAAAAAATAGCAGCAAACAAGAAGGCGCCTGCCGATATTGTGAAAAATCTAGCTGAGGATGGTGACGATGATGTTGCCCGAGTCGCACGATTTAGATTGAATCAGGTATGACCCGGTGGGACGCTTGGTGAAGACGAACAGTCGCGTCGGCCGCGAGATCTCCGCCTTTCATCTGGCGACCAGCATCATTGACCCTCTGGCAACCAACGACGCTCTTAGGCACCCGCCTGCAAGCTGCTGAGCAACCGCGGGCACCAGCTACCGCTACGACGAACGCGGCAACATGACCGAACGCGTGCGCAACGGCTGGTGCACCGTCTTCGCCTGGGACGGCTTTAACCGGATGAAGGCGGCGACTGATCAGAGCGGCATCACCACCGCCTCCAGCTACGACGCGCTGGGGCGTCGGCTGTCCAAGCGTTCGGGCGAGAGCACGACGCTCTTCGGCTGGGATGGGGACGTGCTCGCGTTCGAGAGCACGCAGAGCAAGTCAGTGGTGGAAGAGGGCGGCGAGCACGGCTGGAGCGTGCACTACATCCATGAAGCCGGTTCGTTCCTGCCGCTGATGCAAATACGCTAGACACCCGCGTGGCCTGAAAGAGGCGACGGGATGTGAAGGCGACTCATGGAGGCCAAAGGCGCTGTCTACGACATTTCGAGCAGGTCTGGTGGGGGAACGGCGGCGCGCGCGACGTCACGCGCGTTCACCGCAAAGGAGATGGCGTTTGCCCGTGCGCTCACTTGGGGCGCCGCAGGGATACTGATAAATCTTGTGTATGTTGAATTGCGACAAGAAAAAATTGAGCAACCTTGCGTTCCTTGTTAAAGATGCTCTACGCTCCCGATGAAGGTGATGTGAAGTGAAAAATGAATACGGATTTCTTTTTGCGACTCCATCGACTCGAATTTCTATCGAAGAATTGGTGGCGCGAGACGAGGGCGCTGGGCCATTTGTATGGGTGCGGCCTCAAGATGTGATAGGCATAGACGCTTCGAAGATTCTTGCTGGAAATTTGAAATCAAGAAAGAGTTTGAATTCTTATTTTGATGATGAGGATATTTCACCCGAGGCATCTGTTTGCAGTTACCTCGAGTCTTGTGTAAGACACAGGCCGGAGCATTCGGAAATCACTGTCGATGACGTCGTTGGCGCTTGTGTTTATATCATGGTGAAATGGGGGAGTTCACTTCCTGCACACGGATTTTACGGTGACCTGGATTTGCTTTCATCTGGCAATGCATCCAGAATTTTGAAGATTCTTCGGGCTGTTTATGATGGATTAAGTAACGAAGTTCTGCGGCAGAATATTCGTTATTTCGTAGGAGAGCACTACCAAACAAACGGCGTGTGGGCGTTGAATGGGGTGCCTAGATTTTCTGATGTACTGGATTCAGAGGACCTCGAATGCATATCGAAAATGAATCTAGATGAAATTAATTCGAATTTGAATTTTCGCGACGGCTGAATTGACTGGTATAAATAAATCCAATCGGATTGGTGGGGTGTCACATCGGAAGACGATTGATATTTGGGTTGATCTCTCTCCTGGGCGTCCTTTGGTCCAAAAGAAATGAATGACGTAGAAATAATTTCAAAAATTGGTTCGATTTTGCGATCCAAAAAGGTTTTTTGGGTTGAAGGTGAGTATTTGCGAGGCGGCGAAAGGGTTCGCTGGGAGTGCTTTGTCAAGCTATGGAAAAAAACGATTGTGGTCGGATTTGACGAGTATCTAGAGAAGTACGAGGATGCCGTTGATTTGTATGATGCTTGTGTGCGAAATAAGTTTTCGAATATCGAAATGGCTTCGCGGTTTGTTTTGGATTCATTTCCCCTTGCGGCCGAGAAGATGCGACAAGCTTAATTAAAATGCGATCTAGAGAATTTGGGGTCAAGAATCCTCGGTATCACGGCCAGGAGCTAGCGGTTAAGGGTGATGCTCTGACACGCAATCTCAAGTTTTAGGGGAGCGTAGATGATCGACAAGAACAAGGAATTGCGGATCGATGGGGAGAGGCTATTGCACGTCCTGCGAGACATCGAGTACGTGCTCATTTCCCTGCACAAGATCGGCTCCTATTACGCGCCCGATCTTCCCGGGAAAAAATCGGAATACCACGCAGAAACGACCAAATTCATTGATGACGGAGAAGTAACCGTACGGCTCGCCAAGATTCGAGCCATCTTGTCCGGAGCTTTCGACGAAACGCGGGGTGTCAATGACCTGACAGACATCGAACGTGCTTTGGAGGGGCTTGAATGCTGGAAACCAGCAAGCGCGAGTTAGTTTGATGGCTGAATCCGAAGTTGCACGGCACGGACGCATCGATCTGGCAAGCCACGGCTTTGCCGTAAAAACCGAAGGACCCCAAATGGCTGAGATTCAGGAAGTCTGGATTTTTCACGGTGCGAATGCGAAGTTCGCTTCGGGTGTTTTTCGGGACAAAGCCGAGGCCGTGAGGTGGATCGAAGAAGGTGGCCTGACAGGGGTTCTGACGAAATATCCGGTCGGTATTTCAGTCTATGAATGGGCTGTCGAGCGCGGTCATCACAAGCCGCAATCGGTAAAGGATGTGACGCCGGAATTCGTCGCCAGATTTTCGAGTGCCGCCCAGGAGCACATGCACTTCGAGAACGGATCGTCGCACTGATCCGAACCGTCCCGCCCCTTCGCCGCAACCCCGGGTTTTCGATAAGTAAATCCACTTGATTTAGTCCCTCCGCTGGCCGATAGTCTCCCTGCGCCCGGACACCGAGCCCTCAAGGCCCGAGCGATCCGGTTCCACAAGACTGCAGGCGCTTCGCCGCCTGCCCACGGAGACAAACCATGTTCAGCTCCCGCTCTATCCTGGCCATGGCGGCCATGTCCCTCACCGCAGTGGCCGCATCCACCGCCTTCGCCGCCGACCAGCCCGTTATCGGCCTCGTCACCAAGACCGAAACCAACCCCTTCTTCGTCAAGATGAAGGAAGGCGCGCAGGAAGAGGCCAAGAAGCTCGGTGCCAAGCTGCTCTCGGGCGCTGGCAAGGCCGACGGCGACAACGCGGGCCAGATCACGGCGATGGAAAACATGATTGCCGCCGGCGCCAAGACCATCCTGATCACGCCGAGCGACGCCAAGGCCATCGTGCCGGCCATCAAGAAGGCGCGCGACAAGGGCGTGATGGTGATCGCGCTCGACAGCCCGGCCGATCCGCCGGACGCGACCGACGCGCTCTTCGCCACCAACAACTACACGGCCGGCGTGCTGATCGGCGAATACGCCAAGGCCGCGATGGCCGGCAAGCCGGCGAAGATCATCGCGCTCGACCTGCTGCCGGGCCACCCGGTGGGCGCGCAGCGCCACAACGGCTTCATGAAGGGCTTCGGGCTTGCCGCCAACGACGCCAAGTCGAACGAGCTGTCGAAGACGCCAGAGATCGTCTGCATGGCCGACAGCTACGGCGACCAGGCCAAGGCGCAGACGGTGATGGAAAACTGCCTGCAGAAGGCACCTGACGTGAACCTGGTCTACACCATCAACGAGCCCGCCGCGGCCGGTGCCTACAACGCGCTGAAGCGCGCGGGCAAGGAGAAGGGCGTGATGATCGTCTCGGTCGACGGCGGCTGCCAGGGCATCAAGGACACGGCCGCCGGCATCATCGCCGCGACCTCGCAGCAGTACCCGCTGAAGATGGCCGCCATGGGCGTGGCCGCGGGCGTGGAGTTCGCCAAGACCGGCAAGAAGGCCTCGGGCTACGTCGACACGGGCGTGACGCTGATCGCCGGCAAGAGCGTGGCCGGCGTCGACAGCAAGGACACCAAGACCGGCACCGAGCTGTGCTGGGGCAAGAAGTAATCGGAAACATCAGGACGAAGCCATGGCGAAGTCTCCAACGCACCACATTCCGTGGGGCGCCCTCGGGCCGTGGCTGGCTCTTCTCGGCGCGTGCATCTTCTTTGCGACCCAGTCGGATCGCTTTCTCACCGGCGGCAATCTCTCGCTGATCCTGCAGCAGGTGATGGTGGTCGGCGTGATCGCCATCGGCCAGACGCTGATCATCCTCACGGCGGGCATCGACCTGTCGTGCGGCATGGTGATGGCGCTGGGCGGGATCATCATGAGCAAGTTCGCGACCGAACTGGGCATGCCCGCGCCGGTGGCCATCCTCTGCGGCGTCGGCGTGACGACGCTGTTCGGCCTGCTCAACGGGCTGCTGGTCACGCGCATCAAGTTGCCGCCTTTCATCGTGACACTGGGCACGCTGAACATCGCCTTTGCGATCACGCAGCTGTATTCGTCGTCGCAGACCATCACCGATTTGCCCGGCGGCCTCACGGGCCTGGGCACCACCTTCGCCATCGGCAATGCCGAAGTGGCGTGGGGTTCGGTGCTGATGCTCGTGCTGTACCTGCTTGCCTGGTTCGTGCTGCGCGAGACGGGTGCCGGCCGGCACATCTATGCGGTGGGCAACAACGCCGAGGCCACGCGGCTGGTCGGCATTCCGACGCAGCGCGTGCTGCTGGGCGTGTACGTGGCGGCGGGCGTGCTGTACGGCGTTGCCTCGCTGTTGTCGGTGGCACGCACCGGCGTGGGCGACCCGAACGCGGGGCAGACCGAGAACCTCGACGCCATCACGGCCGTCGTGCTCGGTGGCACCAGCCTGTTCGGTGGCCGCGGCATCGTGCTGGGCTCGCTCATCGGCGTGCTGATCGTGGGCGTGTTCCGCAACGGGCTCACGCTGATGGGCGTGTCGTCGATCTACCAGGTGCTGGTGACGGGCGTGCTCGTGATTCTTGCCGTCGCAGCCGACCAACTCTCGCGCAGGGGAGCCCGCTGATGAACATCATCGCCAACCCCAAGATCGTGATGCAGGCCAAGGGCCTGGTGAAGCGCTACGGCCAGGTCACGGCGCTCGACGGTGTCGACTTCGAGCTGCGCGAAGGAGAAATCCTTGCGGTGATCGGCGACAACGGCGCGGGCAAGTCGTCGCTCATCAAGGCGCTGTCGGGCGCGGTGGTGCCCGACGAAGGGCAGATCCTGCTCGACGGCAAGGCAGTGCATTTCCGCAATCCGCTGGATGCGCGCCGCGCCGGCATCGAGACCGTCTATCAAGATCTCGCCGTGGCCCCGGCCATGACCATCTACGAGAACCTGTTCCTCGGCCGCGAGCTGCGCCGCCCCGGCTTCCTGGGCAACGTGCTGCGCATGCTCGACAAGAAGCAGATGCTGAAGGAAAGCACCGCCCGCATGGCCGACCTGAAGGTCGGCATCCAGTCGATGACGCAGGCGGTCGAGACGCTCTCGGGCGGGCAGCGCCAGTGCGTGGCCGTGGCGCGCAGCGCGGCCTTCGCGCGGCACGTGGTCATCATGGACGAACCCACCGCCGCCCTCGGCGTGAAGGAGGGCAACATGGTGCTGGAGCTGATCCGCCGCGTGCGCGATCGCGGCCTGCCCGTGGTGCTCATCAGCCACAACATGCCGCACGTGTTCGAGGTGGCCGACCGCATCCACGTGGCGCGCCTTGGCCGTCGCGCGGCCGTGCTCAACCCGAAGAAGATCAGCATGAGCGACACGGTCGCCGTGATGACCGGCGCCATGACGGCCGACCAGTTGCCCGCGGAGGCGCATGCCTGATGCGGACATGCCTGCACGCACGCCTGACCTGTTGCGGCCCCGCGGCTCCAACCAGGTCGGCATGCGCCAGTTCAACGAGCGCACGGTGCTGCAGGCGCTGCGCGTCCACGGCAGCCTGCCCAAGGCCGACCTCGCGCGGCTGACGGGGCTCAGCGCGCAGACCATCGGGCTCATCACCGCGCGGCTCGAGGAAGACGGGCTCATCGTCAAGCAGAGCCGCGTGCGCGGGCGCATCGGGCAGCCGTCGGTGCCGCTGGCGCTGAACCCCGACGGCGCCTTCGCCATCGGCATCAAGGTGGGGCGGCGCGGCGCCGAATGGCTGCTGATCGACTTCGCCGCGCAGGTGCGCGAGCGCCACGCGATCAGCTACGACTTTCCCGATGCGGACGAGCTGCTGCCCGCCATCGCGCAGCACATCCACCGGCTGCGCGACGGGCTGGGGCCGCTGGCCGCGCGCAACGTGGGCGCGGGGCTGGCCGCGCCGTTCCAGCTCGGCGGCTGGCACCGCACGCTGGGGTTGTCGAAGGCGCAGTCCGACCTGTGGAACCAGATGGACCTGGCGGCCGAGGTGCGTGCGCGCACCGACGTGCCGGTGAGCTTCGCGCGCGACACCGTCGCGGCCTGCGTGGCCGAACTGGTCGGTGGGCGAGGGCACGACCTGAAGAGCTTCCTCTACATCTTCGTCGACACCTTCGTGGGCGGCGGACTGGTCATCAACTCGCACCTGCACACCGGTGCGCACGGCAACGCAGGCGCGCTCGCTTCATTGCCGATGCAGCCTCCGGGTAGCCGCGGTGCGCTGCCGCCGCAGCTGGTTGCGCAGGCGTCGCTCTGGGAGCTGGAGCAGCGCCTGGCCGGCGAGGGCCTCGACGCCATGGCCGCCTACGACGACCGCGCCCTGCAGCCGCCCTATGCCGCCACCACGCAAGCCTGGCTGGAAAGCGCATCGCAGGCGCTGGCGCATGCCATCGTGAGCGGCACCGCCATGCTGGACCTGCCCGACGTGGTGGTGGACGGCTCGATGTCGCGCCCGCTGCTGCAGGCGCTGCTCGACCAGACCCGCGCCGCGCTGGACGGCTGCAACTGGGAAGGCCTCTGGCAGCCCCGGCTGCATGGCGGCAAGGCAGGTGCGCAAGCGTGTGCGCTGGGCGGCGCGATGCTGCCGCTGCACGCCAACTTCGCGCCCGACCACGACGTGTTCCTGAAGGCGGCCTGACAGGACTGCTTGGCGTTCAGGAAGGCCAGCGCCGCAGGCCCAGTTCGTCCGCCAGCCGCCGATAACTCTTGATCTGCGCCTGCACGTAGTCGTCGAGCGCGGCGCCGGTGAGCGCAAAGGGGTACAGGCCGTGCTGCTCGCGCAAGGCAGCAAAGCCGGGCGCCGCGCTCGCCTCGCGAAAGGCCGCGGTCCACGCGCGCACGGCCGATTCCGGCACGGCAGCGCTCAGGTAAAGGCCGCGCACGGTGGGCCACACCACGTCGACGCCTTGTTCGCGCGCGGTCGGCACGCCGGTGAGCGCGCCGCCGAGCCGGTTCTCCGACAGCACGGCGAGCAGGCGCACGGCCGCACCGCCCGCGATGGCCTGCAGCGCCTCGGCCGCATCGCCCGGAAAGGCGTCGACATGCTTGCCCTGCAGCGCGCCGAGCGCATCGCCGCCGCCCTCGAAAGACACGAAGCGCATGGCCTTGTGGTCGCGCCCCGCGGCGCGCACCAGCAGCGCGGCCTTCACCCAGTCCTGGCTGCCGACCGTGCCACCGGCGCCGAAGGCGATGCGCGACGGGTCCTGCCGCAGCGCCGCGACGAGGTCCTGCAGGCGTTTGTAGGGCGAATCGCGATGCACGGCGATCACGCCATAGTCGGTTCCGAGCGTCGCGATCCAGCGCACGGCCGAGGGCGAATGCGGTCCGAAGCGGCCCTGCGCGAGGTTGAGCAGCGAGCCGCTCGAGAACGCCACCAGCGTGCTCGGCCCGCCGAGCTTGCCGGTGGCGATTCGGTCGAAGGCCACGGCGCCGATGCCGCCCGGCAGGTAGCGCTGGGCGAGCGGCGGGCGTGCGGGGCGCACGGCCTGCAGCGCATCGCGCGCGAGCGCACAGGTCAGTGCGAAGCCGCCGCCGGCCTTGGCGGGGATCACGCAGTCGGCAGCGTCTTCGGAGGGATCGTTGGCAGCAGCCTTAGCGCCCGCGCCCAAAGGCATCAGCAGCGCGGACAGCGCGCGAAGTGCGTGGCGGCGGGTAGGTCGCATGGGCATGGCGGCGGACTTGTCAGGTGGCCGCCGCAGCTTGGGTGCGGGGCCACCAGATGATCGCATGCAGCCCCGTGCCCGCCTCGCGCGCTTCGAGCCGCAGCTCGCCCCGGTGCCGCTGCGCGATGGAGCGCGCAATGGCCAGCCCAAGCCCGAAGCCGCCCTTGCCGGCGCGTGCGCCGCGCCGGAAGCGCTGGCCGAGTGCGGCGCGCTCCTCGTCGCCGATACCGGGCCCGTTGTCCTCCACGTTCAGGCTCCAGCCCGCCGCGTCGCTTGCGGCAAAGAGCGTGATCGTGCCTTCTGCGGGCGTATAGGTGATCGCGTTGGCCACCAGGTTGCCCAGCGCCTCGCGCATCAGCGATCGGTCAGCCACCGCAACGAACTCCGGCGTCGGCGAATGAATGCCCAGGTCGATGCGCTTGGCGCGCGCCAGCGGCAGCAGGTCGACCGCCACCTCGCGCAGCAATGCCGCCACGTCGAACTCGGCAGGCTCCACCGACACCGTGTCGCTGCGGCCCAGCGCCAGCAGCTGCTGCGCGCTGCGCGTCGCGCGGCCGATCTCGGTGCCGAGCGCGTCGAGCGCCACCTGCACCTGCGCCGGGTCCTGCTCGCGCCGCGCGTAGTCGGCCTGCATCTGCAGCGTGGTCAGGTGCGTGCGCAGCTGGTGCGAGGCGTCGTCCAGGAACTGGCGCTGCTGCGTCACGAGCTCTTGCGTGCGCGACATCTGCTGGTTGACCGCGGCGACCAGTGGGCGCACTTCGGCGGGCAAATCCGTTTCTGCGATGCGCGTGAGGTCGTCCGGTGTGCGCGCCTGGACTTCGCGCGCCAGCCGCGACAGCGGCCGCAGCGCCGCCGCCAGCGCAATGGCGGTGCCGCACAGCAGGATCGCAAGCACCAGCGCGTCGCGCAGCGCCGCGCTGCGCACGAAGCGTGCGCTGAACTCCTGCCGCGAGCGCGTGCTCTCGCCCACCTGGATCAGCACGCTGCGCCCGGTGCTGCCGGCCGGCGCGCGATCGAGGTCGCGCCGGTAGGCCGCGAGCCGTACCGATTCTCCGAAGTAGGCCGCGTCGTAGAAGGCCGGCACGCCCATTGCCAGTTCGGCCGGCGGCGCGGGCAGGTCCGCGCTGCCGAGCTCGACCAGCCCGTCGGAGGTGGATACGCGAAAGAACACCTGCCCGCTCGCCGTGAGCTCGAAGAACTCGAACATCGTGTACGGCAGCTCGACCGACAGGCCGCCCGAGGCGGTCGAGATGTTGGCATCGATGGATTTGAGCGCGCCCAGCAGCGAGCGGTCGTAGGCCGCGTTGGCGGCGGCGAGCGCGTCGTGCCGGGTCATCCACAGCTCGATGCCCGTCACGATGAGGAGGGCGGGGAACAGCAGCAACGCGAGCCGCTGCCACAGGCTCGCGCGCCGCAGGCGGTTTGCCAGGCCGGACACCACGCTCACTCAGTCCGCTTCCAGTACATAGCCCAGCCCGCGCAGCGTGACGATGCGAACCCCGGTGCCGTCGAGCCGCTTGCGCAACCGGTAGATGAAAACCTCTACCGCCTCGGGATGCACGTCTTCGTCATCGGAGAACACGCGCTCGAGGATCTGCTGCTTCGACAGCGGCGCGCCGCTGCGCTGCACCAGCACGCGCAGCACGGCCAGTTCGCGCGGCGAGAGCGCCAGCGCCTCGCCGTTCAGCGTGAAGTGCCGGCGCGCGCCGTCGTACACCAGCGGGCCGCAGGCCAGCCGCGGATGCTCGATGCCGCGCGCACGCCGCACCAGTGCGTGCAGCCGTGCTTCGAGCTCGGCCAGCGCAAAGGGCTTGGCGAGGAAGTCGTCGGCGCCCGCGTTGAGCGAGGCGACGCGTTCATTCAGCGAGTCGCGCGCCGTGAGGATCAGCGCCGGCAGCCGCTGGTCGCGTTCGCGCAGCCGCTGCAGCACCGTGTGCCCGTCGAGCCCGGGCAGGCCCAGGTCGAGCACCAGCGCGTCGTGGTCGCGCTGCTGCAGCGCCCGGTCGGCCAGGCGCCCGTCGTCCACCCATTCGACCTGGATGCCCGCGTGCTCCAGCGCCTTGCACAGCCAGGTGCCCAGGGTGTGTTCGTCTTCGGCCAGGAGGATGCGCATGGGCCGATGCTAGGGCCGGCAGGGCTCAATCCGGCTTGATGTTTGCCCTTGCAATCACCTTCTGCCAACGAGCCTGCTCGGAGGCGATGAACTGCGCGAACTGCTCGGGCGTGCCGCCGATGGCCTCAGCGGCATCGGCCGTCAGGCGCTGCATCGAATCGGGCGACTTCACGGCCTTCATCGTCTCGGCGGAAAGCTTGGCCAGGTTGGCAGGCGCGATGTTGGCCGGCGCCAGCATGCCGTACCACTGCGTCATCTCGAAACCCGGAAAGCCCTGCTCGGCCACGGTCGGCACATCGGGCAGCTGCGCGAGGCGCTTGGCCGAGCCGGTCGCGATGCAGCGCACCTTGCCCGCCTTGATGAACGGAATGATCGCCGCGGCACCGATGGCCGAGGCGTCGAGCCGGCCCGAGAGCAGGTCGGTCACCATCGGGCCAGTGCCGCGGTAGGGCACGTGCAGCATGAACACCTCGGCCGTCATCTTCAAATACTCGAAGGCCAGGTGGCCCGCGCTGCCGTTGCCCGCCGAGCCGTAGCTGAGCTTGCCGGGCTTCGACTTGGCATACGCAATGAACTCCTTGAGGTTCTTGGCCGGCACATCGGGGTGCACCACGTAGAGGCTGGGCACCTTGGCCAGCAGGCTCACGGGCTTGAAGTCCTTGTTCGCGTCGTAGGGCAGCTTGGCGAAGATGTACGGGTTGACCGCCAGCGTGCCGATGTGGCCCAGGATGATCGTGTGCTGGTCGGTGCTGCGCGCCACCTCGCTCATGGCGATGTTGCCGGCCGCGCCCGGCTTGTTGTCGACGAACACGCTCTGGCCCAGTGTGCGCGAGAGTTCGGCGGCGGTCGAGCGCGCGACGATTTCCGAGCTGCCGCCCGGCGCGAAGGGCACGACGAAGCGGATCGACTTGCTGGGCCAGGTGTCCTGCGCCGAGGCCAGGGAAGGGAGCAGGCCGCCGAGGGCCGCGGCCCCGCCGGCTTGCAGCAGGCCGCGGCGGTTCAGGCGGGCGTCGTCGGGAACGAAGAGGTTGGACATGGTTTGTCTCCAGCGCTTTTGGATTGAAAGCGCACATCGTGCCCGACGGTTGCTGTCGGAATGCTGTCAGTCAGATCAGGTTGCGCATCGCCTGCGCCGTCTCGCGCAGCACCGGCAGCACGCGCGCCACCGCGTCTTCCGAGCTTTCATGCCCCATCGGCATGGTGATGTTCAGCGCCCCGACCAGCGTGCCGTGCCGGTCGCGCAGCGGCACCGCGATGCCGCGCGAGTTCAGGTCGAGCTGCTGCTCGGAAAGGGCCCAGCCTTGGGCCCGGATGCGGGCGAGTTCGAGCTTCATGCGCTCCATGCTCGCAATCGTGTGCGAGGTGAACACCGTGAGCTGCCGCGTGGTCAGCCATTCGTTCAGCTCGGCATCGCTGCGCAGAGACAGCATCAGCATGCCCGAGGCCGTGACCTGCGCCGGCACGCGTGCGCCGAGCACGTAGCCCGTGCTCATGCTGCGGTTGGGGCCGTTGCGCGCGATGTAGACCACCTCGTCGCCGTCCATCACGCTGAGGTAGGCGATCTCGTTGGTGCCGGCGGCCACCCGCTGCAGAAAGGGCTGCACCACGCGCGGCAGCCGCGCTGACTCCAGGTACGACTGGCCCAGACGCAGCACGCGCGGCGTGAGCCAGAACAGCTTGCCGTCGCTGGCCACGTAGCCCATGTGCTGCAGGGTCAGCAGGTAGCGCCGCGCGGCGGTGCGGGTCATGTTCGTGCGCTGGCCGGCCTGGCTGGCGGTGAGGCGCGGGTTGGCGTCGTCGAAGGCCTCGATGATGCTCACGCCGCGCTCCAGGCCGGCGATCCAGTCGCGCTTGTCCAGGCCGGGCGGGGGCGCGGAGTCGTCCTTGCTGTCCTTGCTCATGGCGGGAAGTGTGCCTTCGTGGGAGGGTTCGGGGACTGGATCAAATGCAGGTGAAAACCCTTGAATTGAACGATAAACGATTTTTCAAGTTCGATGATCGCTCGTTTGGCAGGTGAAAGAGATGCGAGACTTCGGTGAAGCGACTATAAAGCTCGGCATCCGGCCTCGAAAAGAGCGATTGACGAACGGAAGCATGCACATGAGCCATTCCATCCGCGGCAGCACCCAGGTTTACCTGATTCCCGGCGACCCGGTTCGCAACGTGCGGCTGCCGCGCATGTTCAATGCCGCCTTCGAGCGTTTCGGCATCGATGCCGTGCTGCTGCCCATGCAGGTGCCGGTGCGCGACTTCGCGGTGTTCTTCAAGTCGGCCTTTCTCGCGCGCAACTTGCGCGGCATGGTGATCGCGCCGCCGCACAAGCCGCTGGTGGTCGACCTGCTCGACGGCTGCGGCCTCTTCGGCCGCGTGGCCGGCTCGGTCAACGTGGTGCGCCGCACCGAGGGCGATCAGCTCGAAGGCGACCTGTTCGACGGCGAAGGCCTGATCGGCGCGCTCGACCACTGCAACATCCCGTTCCGCGGCAAGCGCGTGCTGATCCTCGGTGCGGGCGTGAGCGCCGCGGCCATCGGCGTGGCGCTGGCCGAGGGCGGCACGGTGAACGGCGCGGAGTACATCGCGTTCTACGACAGCGCCGCAGGCAAGGCGGCCGGCGTGGCGGCCAAGCTCGATGCATTCTTCGACGCGACTGTCGCCGCGGTGGACAGCAACGCCCCCGAAGGCTTCGACCTCGTGATCAATGCCACGCAGCTCGGGCTGGTCGATGGCGATGCATTGCCGGTCGATGTGGCGCGTATGGAAAGCCATGCGGCGTTGTTCGACATTCTTCTGCGCAACCAGCCCACGCCGCTGGTGCGCGCGGCCCGCGACCGCGGGCTCAACGCGCAGGCGGGCTTCGAGATGCTGATCCAGCAGATGCCCCACTACTTCCGCTACTTCGGCCATCTGGATGCGGCCGCCGCGATGCAGGCCGACTCGAACTTCCTGCGCGAAATCATCTATCCGCCGGCGATGCACGCCGAAATCGCGCAGCCGCTGCGCTACCACTCCCCCAGCGTGGCCTGACCGCGCCTTCCCACAGAAACACGAACGACATGATTTCCGGCAAGACCACTCTCATCGCCCACATCGGCTATCCCACTGAAGCCTTCAAGGCTCCGATGATCTACAACCCCTGGTTCGACAAGCACGGCATCGACGCCGTGGTCGTGCCCATGGGCGTGAAGCCCGAGGACTACGCGGCCTCGCTGCCTCAGATATTCAGGTTCAGCAACATCCGCGGCGCGCTGGTGACCATGCCGCACAAGGTCACGACGATGGCGCTGGTCGACGAGGTGACGCCCACGGCGCGCGTCGCGGGCGCCTGCAACGCAATCCTCAAGCGGCCCGACGGCACGCTGCTGGGCGACCAGTTCGACGGCGCGGGCTTCGTGCGCGGCGTGGAGCGCAAGGGGCGCCTCTTCAAGGGCACGCGCGTGCTGGTGTCGGGCACGGGCGGCGTGGGCTCGGCCATTGCGGCGTCGATTGCCGCGGCAGGCGCTGCCGAACTGATGCTGTTCGACATGAGCGAGGCTTCGGCCGGCGCACTGGCCGCGCGGCTGCGCGAGCACTACCCGCAGATGAAGGTGACCACCGGTTCGAAGGACCCGGCCGGCTACGACGTGGTCGTCAACGCCACGCCGCTCGGCATGAAGGAGGGCGATCCGCTGCCCTTCGACGTGGACCGCATCGACCCGAACACCTTCGTCGGCGAGGTCGTCATGAAGACCGAGTTCACGCCGCTGCTGCAGGCGGCCAAGGCCAAAGGTTGCCAGGTGCAGGTCGGCACCGACATGCTGTTCGAGATGATTCCCGCGTACCTCGAGTTCTTCGGCTTCGGCACAGCCTCGCCGGAAGAGCTGCGCGCCGTGGCCCAACTGAAGTACTGAAAGGCCGGGTCACCCCATGAGTATTTTCGAAGGTTTCCTCTCCACGTCCGAAACGCTCGGAGCCTTCAGTGACCGCGCTTTCGTCGACGCCATGCTGCGCTTCGAGGCCGCGCTTGCGCGTGCGCAGGCGGCCGAAGGGCTGATCCCCGAGAGCGCCGCGCATTCGATCGTCAGCAGCTGCAAGGTCGAGCTGTTCGACGTTGCCAAGATCGTGCGCGAGAGCGGCCGCGCGGGCAGCGTCGCGATTCCGCTGGTGAAGGCGCTGCGCGAAGCCGTGGGCCTCTTCAATGCCGAAGCCGCGCCCTTCGTGCATTTCGGCAGCACCAGCCAGGACGTGATCGACAGCGCGATGGCGCTGGTCACGCGCGAGGCGGTCGCGCTCGTCGAAGCCGACCTCGCCAAGGCCGCCGATGCGCTGCTGCGCCTGGCCGTCACGCACGCCGAAACGCCGATGCTCGCGCGCACGCTGATGCAGCCGGCCTCGGTCACCAGCTTCGGCTTCAAGTGTGCGGGCTGGGCCGCGCCGCTGGTGCGCAGCCGCATCCGCCTGCGCGACGCCGCGAGGCACGCGCTGCAGCTGCAGCTCGGCGGCGCCATCGGCACGCTGGCGCAGATGAAGGGGCAGGGCGCGGCCGTGCGCAAGCGCATGGCCAAGGAACTGGGCTTGGGCGACCCCGGCGCGACATGGCACACGCAGCGCGACGAATGGGTGGCGCTCGGCTGCGAACTGGGCCTTGTCACCGGCAGCCTCGGCAAGATCGCGGTCGACATCGCGCTGCTCGGGCAGTACGAAGTCGGCGAAGTTGCAGAACCCAGCGAGCCCGGCCGCGGCGGCTCGTCGGCCATGCCGCACAAGCGCAACCCGGTGGCCTCGATGGTCGCCATTGCCGCCGCGCACCGCGCACCGCAGCGCGTGGCCGCACTGCTCGGCGCCATGCCGCAACAGCACGAGCGCGCGCTCGGCGCCTGGCAGGCTGAGCTGGCCGAATGGCCGCAGCTGCTGATGTCCGCGCACGGCAGCGTGCGCGCTATGGCGGGCGCCTTGCCCGGCCTGCAGGTCGACGCCGCGCGCATGCGAGCCAACATCGATCGGCTGCGCGCCGAACTCCCGCGCGACGCGGCCGACGAATGGTTCGACCCCGCGCTCGCCCACAACGCCGGACAGACCGCAATCGCCGAAGTGAAGGCGCTGCAGGCCCGGCTCAACGACAAGGAACTCCCGCAATGACCGCCCCCGAAACTCCCGCCGAAGGCTACGAAGCCGGCCTCGTCAACCGCCGCCGCGTGCTCGGCGATGCCTGGGTCGACAAGTCGCTCGCCAACCGCAACGGCTTCAACGCCGAGTTCCAGGAACTGATCACGCGCCACGCCTGGAACGACATCTGGGGCCGCCCCGCGCTGGGCGACAAGACGCGCCGCTACATGGTGCTGTCGATGATGCTGGGCATCCATGCGTACGAAGAATTCGCCATGCACGTGCGCGCCGCGCTCGACGGCCCGCCCGAGTCGCGCCTCACGCCCGAGGACATCAAGGAAGTGATCATGATGGCCGCTATCTACTGCGGCGTGCCGGTGGCCAACCATGCCTTCGGTATCGCGGCCGGCATCCTGCGCGAGAAGGGCTTGCTGCCTGCGCTGCCCCAGTGAGCACGCCGGTCGCCCGCAGGAAGGGGCGGTTCGACGCCAGCTTCACCTTGCTGCTGCCGTTGCTGCTGGCGGCGCAGCCGATGGCCACCGACAGCTACCTGCCGGCGCTGCCGGCCATTGCGAAGGAACTCGGCTCCGCCAGCACCAGCCTCACGCTGTTCGTGCTGGCCTTCGGCTTCGCGCAGCTGCTGTGCGGCCCTCTGGCCGACCGCTTCGGGCGCCGGCCGGTGCTGCTGGCGGGGCTCGGCTGCTACGTGCTCGCGGCATTGGGCGGCGCGCTCGCGGGCAGCGTGACGCTGCTTGCGGGCTGGCGCGCGCTGCAGGGCTTCTCGATGGCGGCGATCCTCGTGTGCTCGCGCGCAGCGGTGCGCGACCTGTACCCCGCGCACGAAGGTCCGCATGTGATGGCGCGCGGCCTGACCGGGCTGGGCGTGGTCGGCCTGACGGCGCCGCTGCTTGGCGCGTGGCTGGTGCAGGGTGCGGGCTGGCGCTGGGTGATGGTCGCGATGGCGGTGTATGCCTCGGTGCTGTTCGCGCTGTGCTGGCGCTCGTTCGGCGAAACGCGCAAGCCGCCGGGCGAGGGCGAGTCGTCCGCGCCGCGCGGCAGCACGCGTGCCGTGTTCGCGAGCCGGTCCTTCCGTGCCTGGGCCTCGCTGGCGGCGGCGACGTGGGGCGGGCTGTTCTGCTTCCTGCTGCTGTCGCCGATGGTCTACATCGGCTACCTGGGCTGGTCGCCCGCGTGGTACGGCTGGATCCCGGCCGGCGGCTCGCTGGTCTACATCTTCAGCACCACCATGTGCCGCACGCTGCTCCGGCGCTACGGGCCGGTGCGCACCGTGCGGCTGGGCGCTTCGCTGAGCCTGGCGGGGGCGCTCGTCCAGGCGCTCGGCTGCTGGCTGATGCCGCTGAGTGCCGTGCCGCTGCTGTTCGGCCATGCCGTGTATTGCCTCGGCCATGGCATCCACCAGCCCTGCGGACAGGCGGGCGCGGTGGGTGATTTGCCGCATCTGGCGGGCCGGGCCGTGTCGTGGTCCGGCTTCGGCATGATGATGGTCGCGTTCTGCGTGGGCCAGGCGGCCTCGCATTTCGTCGACGCCGATTTTTCCCATGGCGCCTGGCCGATGGTCGTGCCCATGCTGCTGGCCGGCAGCGTGCTGGTGGCCATCGCGTTCTTCTGGCTGCCACGTCTTCAACACCCGAAAAAGGAAACCCCACCATGACCCGTCTGAATGTCGTCCGCGAAGGCGATGGTCCCATCGTCGTGCTCAGCCATGCGCTCGGCTGCGACCTGAGCATGTGGAACGGCGTGGCCGCCCAGCTCGCGCGCGCCCACACGGTGCTGCGCTACGACCACCGCAACCACGGCGCGTCGGAAGTGGTGCGCGGCGCGTTGCGCGTCGAGACGCTGGCGCAGGACGTGGCCGAGCTCATCGAGCACGAGGCGGGCGGCGAGCCGGTGCACTTCGTCGGCCTCTCGATGGGCGGCATGACGGCGCAGGCGCTGGCGGTGCGGCACCCCGAATTGCTGAAGACGGTGGTGATCGCCAATTCGGCCGCGCACTACCCCGATCAGTCCCCCTGGCGCGCGCGCGTCGAGACGGTGGCCGCCAAGGGCGTGGCCGCCATCGCACCGGGCGCCGTGGCGCGCTGGCTCACGCCGGCCTACGTGGGCACGCCGGAGGGCGCGGCCGCCGCGAAAACGCTGCACGACGTGCTGGTGCACACCGACGCGCAGGGCTACATCGAGAGCTGCAACGCCGTCGCGGCCATCGATTTCCGCGAGAGCAACCACCGCATGGCGGTGCCCACGCTGGTGATCGGCGGGCTGCAGGACGAGGCCACGCCGATGGCGATGTCGCAGGCCATGGCCGGGGCCATTCCGGGCGCGCGCCTCGTCACCATCGACGCCGCGCACCTGAGCGCGGTCGAACGCCCGGTGGAGTTCACGCAGCTGCTGATCGATTTCTGGCGCAGCCTTTGAAGGCTGCCAGCGAAGCCGGGAGCCTAGGTGTATCCCGTATTTCGTGCGAATGATGAACGCATGTGATCGATCATCGATCAATTGGCCTCTGAATTGATTGTGGCGAGGGCTGGGTATTCCTAAAGTCCACCCCATGCACCGCTCCATCGCCACCGTCTCGCTCAGCGGCACGCTCCGCCAGAAGCTCGAAGCCGTCGCCGCCGCCGGCTTCGACGGCATCGAGCTGTTCGAGGCCGACTTCATCAACTTCAAGGGCACGGCAGCAGAGCTGGGCCGCATTGCAGGCGATCTTGGCCTGAGCATCGACCTGTACCAGCCGTTCCGCGATTTCGAGGGCATGCCCGAGCCGCAGTTCCGCCGCAGCCTGGAGCGCGCCGAGCGCAAGTTCGACCTGATGGAAGCCATGGGCGCGCCGACGGTGCTGTGCTGCTCGAACACCTCGCCGCTGTCGGTGAACGACCCGGCGCTTGCCGCCGCGCAACTGCACGAGCTGGCCGAGCGCGCTGCGCGCCGCAACCTGCGCGTGGGCTTCGAGGCACTGGCCTGGGGCCGCCACACCTGGCTGTACGGCCAGGCCTGGGACATCGTGCAGCGCGCCGATCATCCGCACCTGGGCCTGATCCTCGACAGCTTCCACACGCTCTCGCTGAAGGACGACCCGACCGGCATCGCCAGGATTCCGGGCGACAAGATCTTCTTCCTGCAGATGGCCGATGCGCCGCTGCTGTCGATGGACGTGCTGCAGTGGGCGCGCCACCACCGCTCGTTCCCGGGGCAGGGCGACTTCGACGTGATCGGCTTCTTCGAGCAGGTGCTGCGCGCGGGCTACACCGGGCCGCTATCGCTCGAGATCTTCAACGACATCTTCCGCGAGACGCCGAACCGCCGCACCGCGGTGGACGCCATGCGCTCGCTGCTCTACCTCGAAAGCGAAGCGCGCGGGCGGCTGGTTGCCGAAGCCCCGATGCAGCCAGTGCAGGTGGAGCTGTTCAACCCGCCGCCGGTGTCCGCGCTGTCGGGCCTGTCGTTCATCGAGTTCGCGGCCGACGAGGCTTCGGCCGCAACGCTGGACACACTGGTGAAGCAACTCGGCTTCCGCCGCATCGGGAGGCATCGCTCCAAGGCCGTGACGCTGTACCGCCAGGGCGAGATCAACCTGATCGTCAACGCACAGCCCGATTCGTTCGCGCGCAGCCGCTTCGAGGCGCACGGCACCTCGGTGTGCGCGCTGGGCGTGCGCTGCGGCGACCCGCTCGCGGCCGTGGACCGTGCCACCGCCATGCGTTCGCAGCGGCACGACAGCCCGGTCGGCCCTCACGAGCTGCACGTGCCCGCCATCGTCGCGCCGGGCGGCAACCTCATTCACTTCGTGCCCGAGGCGCTGGGCGCCAACGGCCTGTACGAGGCCGACTTCGTCCTGCAGGACGAGGGCGCTGGTGCCAACGACGCCGGCCTGCAGCGCATCGACCACGTGGCCCTGGGCCTGGCGGTCGACCAGCTCGACACCTGGGTGCTGTTCACGCGCGCCGTGCTCGGCCTGGAACCCGGCGAGAGCCTGGAGCTGGCCGATCCCTTCGGCCTGATCCGCAGCCGCGGCGTCGCCAATGCGGACCGCAGTGTGCGGCTGGTGCTCAACGTGTCGCTGAGCCAGCGCACCCGCACCGCGCGCACGCTGAGCGTGACCGGCGGCGGCGCGGTGCACCACATCGCGCTGGGCTGCACGGATATCTTCGACTCGGCCGCGAAACTGCGCGCCAACGGCACGCGCTTCGTGCCCATCTCCGACAACTACTACGACGACCTGGCCACGCGCATCGACATCGCGCCCGAACTGCTGGCGCGCATGCGCGAAGCGGGCGTGCTGTTCGACCGTTCGCCGGCCGGCGACTACCTGCACATCTACACCGAGAACATCGAAGGCGGACTGTTCTTCGAACTGGCACAGCGCACCGCAGGCTACGACGCTTACGGCGCGCTCAACGCACCCGCGCGCATGGCATCGCAGGCGCAGGAATAGATTTTTTTCGTCAACCCGGAGACAAACCATGGCAACCACCACGGCCCACGAGCCGAAAGGCAAGCACCAGTCGAAGAAGGCCACCGCGAGCGGCTGGATCGGCTCGGCGCTGGAGTACTACGACTTCTTCATCTACGCCACCGCGGCGGCGCTGATCTTTCCGCAGATCTTCTTTCCGAAGGGCGATCCGCAGATCGCGATCATCGCGTCGCTCGCGACGTACGGCGTGGGCTACGTCGCACGACCGATCGGCGCAGTGCTGCTGGGCCACTGGGGCGACACGCACGGCCGCAAGAACGTGCTGATCCTGTGCATGTTCCTGATGGGCCTTTCCACCGTTGCCGTCGGCCTGCTGCCGACATATGACCAGGTCGGCCTGTGGGCGCCCGCGCTGCTGGTGCTGCTGCGCCTGATTCAGGGCTTCGCGGTGGCCGGCGAGATTTCCGGCGCGAGTTCGATGATCCTGGAGCACGCGCCATTCGGGCGCCGCGGCTTCTTCGCGAGCTTCACGCTGCAGGGCGTGCAGGCCGGCCAGATCATGGCGGCCGCCGTGTTCCTGCCGCTCGCGCACTACATGGACAAGGAGTCCTTCAACTCCTGGGGCTGGCGCATTCCGTTCCTGCTGAGCTTCATCGTCATCGTGGCCGGCTACATCATCCGCAAGGAAGTGGACGAGACGCCCGCCTTCGCCGAAGTCGACAAGAGCGCGGCTGTGCCGAAGGCGCCGGTGATCCAGGCCGTGACCGAGAGCTGGCCCGACATGGTGCGCGTGCTGCTGTGCTCGCTGATGAACGTGATCCCGGTGGTCGCGACCATCTTCGGCGCCGCCTACGCGGTACAGCCCGGCTACGGCATCAACTTCGAGAAAGACATCTATCTCTGGATTCCGGTGATGGGCAACATCGTGGCCGTGATCGTGATCCCGTTCGTCGGTACCCTGTCGGACAAGATCGGCCGCCGCCTGCCGATCGCCATCGGTGCCATCGGTTCGGGCCTGCTGTCGTTCGGCTACCTGTACGCCATCAGCATCCACAACGTGCCGCTGGCCATCGTGATGTCGCTCCTGATGTGGGGCGTGGTCTACCAGGGCTACAACGCCGTGTTCCCGAGCTTCTATCCGGAGATGTTCCCCACGCGCACCCGCGTCTCGGGCATGGCGATCTCGCAGAACATCGGCACCGCGATCACCGCGCTGCTGCCGGCGCTGTTCGTGGCGGTCGCGCCCCCCGGCGCCACCAACATCCCGCTGACCGTCGGAGCCATCACGCTGGCAATCTGCGCCATCGCCGCGATCTCGGCCTGGAGTGCCCGTGAAACCTACCGCGTGCACATGAACGACCTGGGCAAGCCCGACGCGGTCCCGGTCGACAAGGCCGAGTACGACATCCTGCGCGAGAAGACGCTGGCGGAAGCGCGCATGGCCAAGGCCGCGGCCTGAAGACCTTTCGCGTGCCAAGGGTTGTGGCGCCGTGAAGAATGGCGCCATGACTACCTCTTCTTCCCACCTCAAGATCGACTTCGTCTCCGATGTGTCCTGTCCCTGGTGCGCCGTCGGCCTGAGTTCGCTCGAGGCGGCGCTCAGGAACGTGGCGCCCGGGGTCACCGCGGAACTGCACTTCCAGCCCTTCGAGCTGAACCCGCAGATGCCGCCCGAAGGCCAGGACACCTTCGAGCACCTCAATCAGAAGTACGGCTCCACGCGCGAGCAACAAGCCCAGTCGCGCGAGATGATCCGCCAGCGCGGCGCTGCCGTCGGGTTCGAGTTCAGCCCCGAAGGCCGCCCGCGCGTCTACAACACCTTCAACGCACACCGGCTGCTGCACTGGGCCGAGCTCGAGAGCCCGGCCCGGCAGGCGGCACTCAAGAAGCTGCTGCTGAAGGCCTACTTCACCGACAGCCAGAACCCGTCCGACCCCGAAGTGCTGGTGCGCGCGGCGACCGAAGCGGGGCTCGACCCGGTGCGTGCGCGCCAGATCCTGGACAGCGACGAGTTCGCGCAAGAAACGCGCGAACGCGAGCGCATGTACACCGACGCCGGCATCCACTCGGTGCCCGCGATCATCATCAACGACCAGCACCTCATTTCCGGCGGCCAGCCCGTCGAGGTGTTCGAGCGCGCGCTGCGGCAGATTGCCGGCGCCGCGCCGCCGAGCGTGTCGGTAGCCTGAATTAGCTGACGCTTAGGCGCCTCCTGGCGCAGCGCTGCGAAGGTAAAGAGTGTCAACGCGCAGCGCGGAGCAGTGGTTGAGAGGAGCATTCTCTTCACGCTCACGCCCAGGAGTTCCGATGAATAAGAAAAGCCTACTCGGCGCCTGTGGGGGGGCGCTGCTCGCGGCCTGCGCGAGCGCGCCGGGAGACCATCGGCCACTGGTATCGGTATCGCTGCCCTCCGCCCCGGTGAACGAAGCCACGCGCCTGCGCTGGCTCGACCGCGTGAGTTGGGGTGCCAATGCGAGCAGCGATGCGCAGCTGGCGAAGCGCGGCCTCTCGCTGTGGATGCGCGACCAGCTCAACCCGCGGCCCGCGCCGTTGCCGCCGGCGGCGCAGGCGCAGATCGATGCCATGGCCATCTCGCGCACGCCGCTCGACCAGCTCGTCTCCGAACTCGACGCGCAGCGCAAGGCCGCCGACGCGCTGCCCGACGAAGAGCAGAAAAAGGCCGCGCGGCAGGCTTACCAGCAGCAACTCAACCAGCTCGCTCGCGAGGCACAGCAGCGCTTCGTGCTGCGCGCGCTGTACTCGCCCAACCAGCTGCAGGAGCAGATGACGTGGTTCTGGATGAATCACTTCAACGTCAACCTGCGCAAGGACAACATCCGCGCGATGGTGGGCGACTACGAAGAGAACGCCATCCGCCCGCACGCGCTCGGCAAGCTCCGCGACCTGCTCGGCGCCACGCTGCACCACCCCGCGATGCTGCGCTACCTCGACAACGCGCAGAACGGCGCCAACCGCATCAACGAGAACTACGCGCGCGAGCTGATGGAGCTGCACACGCTGGGCGTGGGGGGCGGCTATTCGCAGGCCGACGTGCAAGAGCTGGCGCGCGTGCTCACCGGCGTGGGCGTGAGCTATCAGCCGCTCGATGCGCCACCGCCCAACGTGCGGCCAGCTGTGCGTGCCGACTACGTGCGCAAGGGCCTGTTCGAGTTCAACCCGAACCGGCACGACTACGGGCCGAAGACGCTGCTGGGCCAACCCATCCAGAGCCATGGATTGGCCGAGGCCGACGAGGCGCTCGACCGCCTCGCGCGCGCGCCAGCCACCGCGCGCTTCATCTCGCGCAAGCTCGCCGTGTACTTCGTGTCGGACGATCCACCGCCCGCGCTGGTCGACCGCATGGCCGCGGCCTTCACGCGCAGCGACGGCGACATCGCCATCACACTGAAGTCGCTGTTCGAATCGCCCGAGTTCGCTGCATCGCTGGGCCGCAAGTTCCGCGATCCGGTGCACTACGTGATGGCCGGCGTGCGGCTCGCGTACGACGATCGCGTGGCGTCGAACGTGAACCCTGTGCTCAACTGGATCAACCGCATGGGCGAGCAGCTGTACGGTCACGAGACGCCCGATGGCTATCCGCTCAATGAAGCCGCATGGGCCAGCGCGGGGCAGATGAACACGCGCTTCGAAATTGCGCGTGCCATCGGTGCGAACGGCGCCGTGCTGTTTCGTGTGGACGACAAGGCGCCGCTGGAGAAGCCAGCCTTTCCGCCACTGGCCGAATCGCCAGCGGTTCGCGCGATGCAGGGCGGCCTGAGTGCGGATACGCGCGAGGCGCTGGCACAGGCGAAGAATCCGCAGGAGTGGAATACCTTCCTGCTGGCTTCGCCCGAGCTGATGCGCCGCTGATGTTTTTCTCCCTCCCCCGCTGGGGGAGGGCAGGGGTGGGGGCAAGCGGCGTTGGTTCCGCTTCGGGGCCTGATCGAGCGCCGCTTGCCCCCATCCCAACCTTCCCCCAGAGGGGGAAGGAGCAAGGCAAAGAAAGGACACACCGTCATGCAACGTCGAGAACTCTTGAAGCTCATGGCCGCCGCCCCGTTCGCAGGCGCCGCCGGCCAGTTGATGGCCGCGCCCGCCGCCGAAGGCACCAAGCTGCTCGTCGTGTTCCTGCGCGGCGCGTACGACTGCAGCAACCTGCTCGTGCCGACCAGCAGCGACTTCTACTACGCCTCGCGACCCAACATCGCCATCGCGCGCCCGGCACACCCAACGGCGCGCTGCCGATCGACGGCAACTGGGGCCTGCACCCGGCGCTCGCGCAAACCGTGATGCCGCTGTTCCAGCAGAAGCAGGCGTCCTTCATCGCCTTCGCGGGCACCGACGACCTCACGCGCAGCCACTTCGAGACGCAGGACTCCATCGAACTCGGCCAGGCGCTCGACAAGCGTCGGGACTACCGCTCGGGCTTTCTCAACCGGCTGGCCGGCGTGCTCGGCGCGGGGCCCGTCACCGACGTGTCGCCCATCGCCTTCACCGACCAGCTGCCGATCTCGCTGCGCGGCAACGCCAAGGCCGCCAACATGGCGCTCGCGGGCAACGCGCGCTCGGCCCTCGACGCGCGGCAGAGCCAGGTCATCGCGGCCATGTACCGCAACACCGCACTCGCGCAGCCCGTGGCCGAAGGCTTCCAGGTGCGCGACGAAGTCATGCGCGCCGTGCAGGCCGAGATGGACGCGGCCAGCCGCAACGCCATGAGCGCCAAGGGCTTCGAGCTCGTGGCGCGCCGCATGGCGCTGCTGATGCGCGACCGATTCGACCTGGGCTTCGTCGACGTCGGCGGCTGGGACACGCACGTGGGGCAGGGCGGCGCCACCGGCTACCTTGCCAACCGTTTTGAGGAACTGGGCCGCGGCGTGGCCGGCTTCGCGCAGGAGATGGGCGAGGACGCGTGGCGCCAGACGGTGGTCGTCGTCATCAGCGAGTTCGGCCGCACCTTCCGCGAGAACGGCAACCGCGGCACCGACCATGGGCACGGCACTGTGTACTGGGTGCTCGGTGGCGGGCTGTCGGCGCAGGCGGGCGGGCGCGTCGTGGGCGAGCAGCAGGCGCTGACGCAGGCGACGCTGTTCGAGAACCGGGACTATCCGGTGCTCAATGAATACCGGGCGGTGTTCGGCGGATTGTTCAGGCGGATGTATGGCTTGTCGCCGGCGCAGCTTGCGAAGGTGTTCGACGGGGTGGCGCCGAAGGATCTGCAGCTGGTCTGACGGGCGGATCGGCCATGGGGCCTTCGAGTGGACAATCGAGGAAGCTCCATTCGAAACCACAGCCACGACCACCATGCCCCGCCTCGACGACCCCCTCCACGACGCCGAAGTCGGCTCCCGCGACAGCACGCTCGACACTACGCGCATCGACGACGTGCGCATCGGTGCCGTCCGTCCGCTCATTACCCCCGCGCTGCTGCAGGAACGCGTGCCCGTGCGCGACAACACGCTGGCGCTGGTCGAACGCAGCCGTGCGGAAATTGCCGACGTGCTGCACGGCCGCGACGACCGGCTGGTGGTCGTGGTCGGCCCGTGCTCCATCCATGACCACGACCAGGCCATCGAATACGCACAGCGCCTGAAGACCGTTGCCGATTCGCTGCAGGACGACCTGCTCATCGTGATGCGCGCCTACTTCGAGAAGCCGCGCACCACCGTGGGCTGGAAGGGCTACATCAACGACCCCCACCTGGACGGCAGCTTCGCGATCAACGAAGGGCTGGAGCGCGCGCGGCGCCTGCTGCTCGAACTGACCACCCTGGGCCTGCCGACCGGCACCGAGTTTCTCGACCTGCTGAGCCCGCAGTTCATTGCCGACCTGATCGCCTGGGGGGCCATCGGCGCGCGCACCACCGAGAGCCAGAGCCACCGGCAACTGGCGTCGGGCCTGAGCTGCCCGGTCGGCTTCAAGAACGGCACCGACGGCAGCGTCAAGGTCGCGGCCGACGCCATCCTCGCGGCCCGCGCGCCGCATGCCTTCATGGGCATGACCAAGATGGGCATGGCGGCGATCTTCGAGACCCGCGGCAACGACGACTGCCACGTGATTCTGCGCGGCGGCAAGGCCCCCAACTATTCGGTGGCGGATGTCGCGGCCAGCTGTGAGGCGCTGCTGGCGAATGGCCTGCGGCCGCAGGTGATGATCGATGTCTCGCACGGCAACAGCAGCAAGCAGCACCAGCGGCAGATCGTGGTCGCCGAAGACGTGGCAGCGCAGATCGCGGCCGGCGAGCGGCGCATCACGGGCCTCATGATCGAGAGCCATCTGGAGGAAGGACGGCAGGATCTGAAGCCTGGGGTTGCGCTGAAGCATGGGGTTTCGATTACCGATGCCTGCATTGGGTTTGCGCAGACGGTGCCGGTGCTTGAGGGGCTGGCTTCGGCTGTGAAGGCGCGGCGGCGGGTGTTGAAGGGGTGAGGCTGGAGGGGGCCTGTTTGCTTGCGGGTGCTACTCGCACGACGTGGGCGTCGGGTAGTTTCAGACTGGGTGCCGTCCTAAGGTCGCGACGCCTGAATGTCGCAATCGGGCCCAAAGCACGCGTTCACGGGACGATTTAACGGTGTCGGAATGAGGCACGCGCGAATGTCCAATGGCGCGACGTGGCAATGTGCGACGGTTCAACGGCGAACTGCTGGAACGTCAGATGGCGCCCGCGGAGCAACACCAATGGCCGCGGGTTCCACGCGCTAAGGTGCAGTCGCGTTCCGCAGCAGTCGTGATGAGTGGAAGGGGTCGGGCGACCGGCATAGGCTTGGATGCGGCCAGCTGCAAGGCTCACGAAGGACAGCCGCATCACTCCGGAAATGGGCAAATGGTCGCATTCACCGTGGCCTCTAGGGAGCACGTCCGAGCGACTTACCAACCTTCGTTGAAGAAAGGCGACCTTGGGAGCAGATCATTTTTTCATGATCTGTCGGCAAGCTTTTTACAGAGGCCTGCTTGCAAATGTCCTTTAATTGAGCCCGCCGCCGGGTAACTCTTAAGAAGCGAATCAGCCGTATCAGGGATTTCCTGTCCTACTCCAGTGGCCATAGGTCCGGTAAAAACTACGCGATTTGTTATTTGCTGACCACCATCATCGCAACTTAGACTTAGCGTGTATCTCTGTGAAATCGTGGGAGGATCTCCAACGTTTGATAGGGCCAATACTTTCACCAATTGATTTTTCGTGTCATAGACAACCTTCGTCGCGTCGATGTACATGTCTGTTGTCATTCCGCCAGCATTGACGGGCGCAATAATTTGTATGAATTCGGCTTTGCTTGAGGTAAATGAAGCCGCAATAACCAATGAAAAAAGAGGCTTGAAGCAAACGCGACGAATACTAATGAAACGATTCGAGAATTTCAAAGATGGCTTTCTATTGGTTAAATAGAATGTACGCAAAAGTTTACGAGGGCGTCAGTCGTCAGACCACCGATGCGGCCAAACACCGCTTGACTCGCTCCAAATTCAACGCCCGCTTCGGAGCATAGGCGAACGGCAGGTCTTGGCCGTGTCTTGCCGGTCGGTCCCTTACTTCGGGTCCTCGCGATACTTGGCGGTGAGAGCTCTGAATTCCTTGCGAAATTCGACGTCGGCTTGGTCACCAATGAGGGTCAACTTCTTGTTCATCTCCGTCAAGACCGTGCCGGACGCTTCAATGGTCGCGCGTTGAATTCGTTTTCCCGTTTCGGAGGAGTAGAAGGCAATCGCTGCGTGCAGGTCCGAATCGCTGAGATTTCGAGCGAAGCCTTCGGCAAAGTCGCGATAGAAATCTTCGCGGCCTATTGCATCGCATTTCGTTCTCTCGTTCTTGGCGTATATGAGTTCGACCTCGGGCCAGTATGCCGACTGTGGAGACAGACCTCCAAAACTGCCTGGGCTCGCTATGAACGCTTTGCGTGCTTTCGATGGCAGATCATTGAGGCATCGTTGGGAGGACTCTGCCCAAGTCTCCTTGTAGCCGACTAACTCAAGGTACCGCATCGCAAGCGCCGCGCGCTGCTCCGAAAGGGCGACCGGGCCACTGGAAGATTGTGCGTTCGCAGACAGTGCGAACACGGCGGCAATAGCGCAGGCGAGTACACGGCGGTGCAGCATAAAAATTCTCCTCATGTTGGTTTTTTGCTCGCAGGATAGCGAAGGGAATACGATCTCTTCCTCATTTTTGAAACCTGAGTGCACGGATCACCTTGACGATTCAGAATCAGTAGCAACCAGTAATTCTGACGCACGCCTTGAACGTCCGTTTCTCTGATCGGGCCAGTTTGTCGAGCGCAGAGTATCTCGGTATTTGGCTTCGTCAAACAGAACGTCTCGGTGCAGTTCACGCTTCTCTACGCAGTCGGTCCCGACCCAGAGGCCTGCGCTGCACGCATTGGTCAGACGGAGCGGAGAGCCACGCTCTTGGACGCGCCGATGCTCTTGGCCGAGGCCGTGTGAAAACATTCGGTGCGCATGTTTTTGAGGGCCATCAGACCCTTCCCTTGTCTTCGATCGTCGATCCTGACTCGATCTGAGAGGTCGACTTCCGACATGACCAGCAGAGTGGTGAGTTTTCACACAGCCTCGACTGATTGCGGTCGTTGAGGGCAGTACGCCTAGACGCCCAGTAGAGACTGGTTGAAGGGAATCAGGCTCAGATCTCGGCTCGGGAGCCGCCATCAATGATCTCATCGATGACTCTGCTCTTCCAGACGATGCCAAGCTGAGCCTCAAGCTCCGACGCTCCGAGCAGCCTGCCCGAGTAGACGCCAACAAACATATCGCCTTCGCCGAACCAGTCTTCGGCACTTACGGCGGGTGTCGTCGGATCACTCTTGTGAAAGCCACGGTAGCGCAAGATCACCGGCGAACCCGACATTCCTTGGCGAGTAGCTGTGTCCACAAGAAAGCTTGGCGCAGATGTCCCCGGTTCGCTAGCAACACTTGCCCGCTTCCATATAGGCAAACCTACAACGTCCTGAATGCCAAGGGGGTACCCAAGAACGAACACGTCGTGAGAAACACGCAGAGTCATTTCCGCCTCGGCAAGGTCGTTCATGGCGCACGTTCTGAGCGACGCGGGAATCTCAACCGGCAGCACCGCTACGTCTACCTGATTCTGCAAGCTTGGGTGATGGAGCCAACGCGGGTTGCCACCGTCGTCTAGCAACGGAAACGAGTGCCACACTCGCTCAATGAAATCGGACGCCTTCAGGGCGTAGCATTCAACTCGGTCAGGGATGCCGCAGTTCTTGTCCAGTGGTTCGAGTGTCTGAGCATTCCGGCCGGATAGGACGTGCCAATTCGAAACCAGGTACATGCTCTCGTTCCGCCGATAGAAAAATGCGGTTGCCGTTGACAAGCCAGTGGCCCCAAACGCAGTCTTGGTGAAGATGGGAATTTGCGAGCAGAAGTCGGTGCGTACTGTGGTCATTTGCGAATTCTCGCCAATCCCGTGCTGAGGGGCGGCTCCGCTGCTATCGAATGATGGCTGCTGAACACAGGAAATCGCAGTATCGAGGGGTTCGAGACTCGTTTCAATCCGATGGGGCAGCGAGCCGCCGTCTTGGCCGGATTGGCCGGATTGGCCCGCGCCCGGCTAGTCGGTCGCTGGTTAGTTGTTGAACGACTGCGTCCGCCGCAAAACCGCCTCTCACACAGCCGTCACGGCAACCGCATCCTAGGTCTCTCAACTTGACGGACTCTCCAAAGAACACGTACATTGCCCCTGCCTCGCGATGAGCGAGGCCGGGTTTGACAGCCCGCTGACATCCTGCGACGAAAGCCGCAGCCACCGCACTGGTCTGCGGCTTTTTCGTTCGCGCTTCCTTTTTAGGCGGCTCGAACGGGAGGGCTCGCGCCCTGCCGGTTTCCGCAAGGATGTCCCGGTCTGTCAACCCGTTCGAGCTGCCGCCCTCGTTTGACAGCGGGTGCGTCGGTTATTGCAAATCGACATCCTTGGAGGCCCATGGCCCATGCTTCAAACGCCGGCTGCTCCTGCACGCCCTATCGTCCTGCCGCCCAATTCAAATTCTTCGAATGGGTACAAGCCGAGCGGCTCGGCCCCTCGCAACAAAGCCAAGCCGCATTCCTCAATGACGCACGCGACGCCGTGCAAGGCGCACACACGCTGGTCCAACTGCTTGCCTGGGACGAAGACCGCCGCGATGCCGCCTTGTCCGACGCAGACCCCGCGCCGCTTTTCGACGCATGCCAGCGCAGCGCGCTGCAGCGGTTTCTTTCGGTGTCGCTGGGCCTGCTTCATGCCCGCATCGAAAGCCAGTGCGAGGCGCTGACGCAGGAGGGTACCCTCCGCGCCGCCTGACAGCTTGTGCCCCCTCCATGCGGCGCGCAGAATCACGGCCCCGCGTTGGAGGAATTGACCATGACGATTCCGTACTTTGTCCTGACGCCTGACCGGCGTGAAGTTCCTTTGAACGTGCTTGGCACGCAGGTGACGGTGCTGGCGTCGAATGCGACGACGCAGAGCTATGGCATCACCTTCCAACGGGGTGACGAAGGCACGGGGCCACCGCCGCACAGCCACGACTGGGACGAAGCCTTCTACATCCTCGGAGGCGAGGTCGAGTTTCTCTGCGACGGCCACGTGCACATGTGCCAGCCCGGCACGCTCGTCCATGTACCGCGTGGAACGGTGCATGCCTTTCACTACGGCAAGGGCGGCGGGCAGATGCTCGAGATCACCGGGGAGGGCGCCTTGGCCGCCCAGCTGTTCACCGCGATCGATCGCGAGATTCCGGCGGGGCCGCCTGATATTCCTCAGCTGCTGGAGGTGCTCGAGCGGAATGGGGTGACCGTCGCGGCCTGACCGGGAGGAGGCGGCCGCAGCCGGGCGGTCATCTGCCGGCTCCAAACCGTGCCGCGTGCGCATGGCATACGAATGTTGTATGATGCGTATCATGCGAAATATCAGGCCCAACACCAGAGCTGCCGCCAAGGATGCAACGCACGAGCGCATCGTGTCCGTGGCCGCCCGCGCGATCCGTCGCAGCGGCTACGACGGGACCGGGGTCTCGGACATCATGAAGGAGGCCGGCCTGACGCACGGCGCCTTCTATGCCCACTTCGCGTCGCGCGAGACCATGCTGGCCGAAGCGGCGGGGAGGGCGTGTGCGGAGTCCGCTGCCGCCGCGGCCGACGTCGTGGCCAGCGTGCCCCCTGGCACGGCGCTCGCATCCATGCTGAGCGCCTATCTCTCCAGGGAGCACCTCGAGAATGTCGACATCGGTTGCCCCCTGGCGGCGCTGGGTTCCGAGACCTCGCGGCAGGCGCCCGAAGTGCGCCGCGTAGCGACCCGGCACATCAAGGAAATGATCGACCTCGTCGCCCGCCAGTTGCCGGACTGGGGACAGCCCGGAGCCCACGAACGGGCACTCGTGACCCTCTCCACCATGGTGGGCGCCTTGCTGCTGGCGCGTGCAGTCGACGAGCCTGCGCTGTCTGACAGCCTGCGCAAGGCCGCGCACAAGCACCTGACCTCCGTCGGCAGCTGAATCCGTTGATGGATGGATGTCGCCCTTTTGTTCGCCTTTTAATATGATGACCGTAATGCCAAATGCAGTGTTTAGTGACGGAGAAACAAGGAAGACCATGAAAGCATTTGTGCTGGAGCGCTACGGGAAAAAGCGCGCCTTGCAATCGACAGAATTCCCGATCCCTGAACTGCGCGACGACGAAGTCCTGGTCGAGGTTCATGCCGCCGGCGTGAACCTGCTGGACGCCAAGATCAGGGACGGAGAGTTCAAGCTCATCCTGCCCTATCGCCTGCCGTTCGTCCTGGGCCACGACGTGGCTGGCGTGGTGGTCGAGGTGGGCCGGCGCGTGCAGCAGTTCAGGCCCGGCGACGAGGTGTATGCGCGGCCGGATGATTTCCGGATCGGCACCTTCGCCGAATTCGTTGCGGTCAAGGAGGCATCGCTTGCGCTCCGGCCCAAGGGCCTCACGATGGTCGAAGCCGCCTCCGTCCCCCTGGTGGGCCTGACGGCATGGCAGGCGCTGGTCGAGAAGGCCAAGCTGAAGAAGGGGCAGAAGGTCTTCATTCAGGCGGGCTCCGGCGGCGTAGGCACTTTCGCCATCCAGTTGGCCAAGCATCTGGGCGCAACCGTCGCCACGACGACGAGCGCAGGCAACGTTGCGCTTGTGAAGAGCCTGGGCGCAGACGTGGTCATCGACTACAAGACGCAGGACTTCGAGGATGTGCTGCGCGACTACGACGTGGTCCTGAACAGCCAGGATGGCAAGACACTCGAGAAGTCTCTTCGCGTGCTCAAGCCCGGCGGAAAGCTCATTTCCATCTCCGGACCGCCGGACCCCGAATTCAGCAAGGGAGTCTCGGCACCCGGGTTCGTGAAACTGGTCATGCGGCTGCTGAGCTCGGGCATCAGGCGAAGGGCGAAAAGCCGCGGCATTGGCTACTCGTTCCTCTTCATGAGGGCGAACGGAGGCCAGCTGCGCGAGATCACCCGGCTCATCGAGGCCGGGGCCATCCGCCCCGTGATGGACCGGGTCTTTCCTTTCGAGGCGACCAACGAGGCCCTGGCCTATGTCGAGTCTGGCCGCGCGAAGGGCAAGGTCGTCATCAAGGTCAAGTGAACCTGATTCCCAACCAACTCATTTTTTGGAGTCTCCCATGAAGATCGAAAACGCTGTCGTCCTCGTCACCGGGGCCAATCGCGGCATTGGCCTGGCCTTTGCACGCGAGTTGCTCGCCCGTGGCGCCCGCAAGGTCTACGCCGGTGCACGCGACCCCGTCACCGTCACGCAAGCCGGTGTGCAGCCCCTGCGGCTCGACGTCAACAAGCCGGAGGACGTGGCGGCCGCCGCGGAGCTGGCGACGGATGTGACGCTCGTGATCAACAACGCCGGCATTGCACAGCCCGGCGGCTTTCTCGCAGCCGACAGCGAAGACGTGGCGCGGCGCATCTTCGAGACCAACTTCTTCGCCGTGCTGCGCATGAGCAAGGCCATTGCACCGATCCTCAAGGCCAACGGCGGCGGCGCGTTGCTCAACGTGTTGTCGGTCGCCTCGTGGGTGAACGGCGGCGAACTGGCCGCTTATTCGGCCAGCAAGTCCGCGGCCTGGTCGCTTACCAACGCACTGCGCAACGAACTGGCGCTGCAGAAGACGCAAGTTCTGGGGCTGCACATGGCCTACGTCGATACCGATCTGACACGCGGGTTCGAGGTGCCGAAGTCCAGCCCGGAGGAAATCGTCAAGCGCGCGCTCGACGGGCTCGAGTCGGGCCTCGACGAAGTGCTGGCCGATGAGCTCACTCAGCAGGTCAAACAAGGGATGACGGCGGCCCGGCCGAGCTACCTGCCGCAGGCGTCCTGAGGCAGGCATTCCTCGAGCAACCCACCCATCCAAAGGATTCCCATGCTTTTCGAACCCCTGGCTACCGCTTCGCTCCAACTCGCCAATCGCATCGTCATGGCACCAATGACGCGCAGCCGCGCCGTCGAAGCCAACACCCCCAACGCGTTGATGGCCGAGTACTACGCCCAGCGCGCTTCGGCGGGCCTGATCGTCACCGAGGGCGTCTCGCCGTCACCCAACGGCCTGGGCTACGCACGCATCCCCGGACTCTTCAACGATACGCAGGTGCGCGGCTGGAAAGCGGTCACGGACGCGGTCCACGCCCGGGGCGGCAAGATCTTCGTGCAGCTCATGCACACCGGCCGCGTGACCCACGCGGCCAACCTGCCGGCAGGGGCGGAAGTGCTCGGGCCGACGGCAGACGCCTGCCCCGGCGAGATGCACACCGATGCACAGGGCATGCAGCCGCACAGCGCGCCGCGAGCGATGTCTGCGGCCGACATCGACCACGCTGTAGGCGAATACGCGAAGTCGGCACAACTGGCCATCGAGGCGGGATTCGATGGCGTCGAACTGCATGCCGCGAACGGCTACCTGATCGAGCAGTTCCTCAACGCCAATGTGAACCAGCGCACCGACGCCTATGGCGGCAGCATCGAAGGCCGCAATCGCTTTGCGCTCGAAGTTGCCCGAGCGACGGTGGCGGCCATCGGTGCTCATCGCGTCGGGATCCGGCTGTCGCCCCATGGCGTGTTCAACAGCACGGGCGCCTTTGCCGATGTGCAAGCCCAATACCTGGCGCTCACCCAGGCGCTGTCGGAGCTGGGCCTGCAATACCTGCACCTGCTCGACCATTCGGCCATGGGTGCGCCGCCGGTGCCCGCCGAGTTGAAGTCGCAGCTTCGCGCTGCGTTCCGGGGGCTGTTCATTCTTGCGGGCGGTTTCGACCGCGCAAGCGCCGCCAGTGCGCTCGAGGCCGGCCAGGCCGATCTCGTCGCCTTCGCCCGCCCGTTCCTCGCCAACCCCGATCTGGTGGAGCGGCTGCGGGCCGATGCGGCGTTGAATGCCGTGGACATGGCGACGTTCTATACGCCCGGCCCGAAGGGCTATACCGACTATCCGGCTCTTGCAGCCTGATGGCGACACCATGACTACGCCGCAGACATCGAAAGTCACCTGGAAAGACGTTCCAACGCGGACGGTCACTGCAGGTGGCGTGGAGTTCGCCTACCGGGAGCTCGGTGCCGACAACGGTGGTACGCCGCTCGTGTGCCTGATCCACCTGGCGGCTGTCCTGGACAACTGGGACCCTCGGGTCGTCGACGGGCTCGCGGCAAGGCATCGCGTGATCACGTTCGACAACCGGGGCGTCGGCGCGTCCAGCGGCAAGCCGGCGTCTTCGATGGAAGAGATGGCCAGGGACGCCATTACCTTCATCAAGGCCATGGGGCTCGAACAGGTCGACCTCTTCGGGTTCTCGATGGGCGGAATGATCGCGCAGGAAATCGTGCTGATGGAGCCGGGGCTCGTGCGCAGGATGATCATCACGGGCACAGGCCCCGCCGGCGGCGAAGGCATCGGCAAGGTGGCCCGCGTGACTTACCTCGACATGCTCCGAGGCTTGCTCACGCGCCAGGATCCGAAGCAGTTCCTGTTCTTCACCAGGACCCCCGCCGGCATCCGTGCCGGCAAGGAGTTCCTGCAGCGCTTGAAGGAACGCTCCGCGAACCGTGACAAGGAAATCACCGTGGCCGCGCTGCAGGCGCAGTTGAAGGCGCTGCGCCGGTGGGGCGCGAAGAAGCCCGTGGACCTGTCGAAGATCCACCATCCCGTTCTCGTCGCCAACGGCGACAGCGATCGCATGGTTCCGAGCAAGAACACGTACGATCTGGCGCAGCGGCTTCCGAACAGCGAGCTCGTCATCTATCCGGATTCGGGCCACGGCGCGGTGTTCCAGTTCCACGCCGACTTCCTGAGCAAGGCGCTTGAGTTCCTTGCGCGATGACCGGCGGCGGACCGGCTGCCGTGCACAATCTGCCCCAGCATGCGAATCCACGAACTGAAACGCCGACTGCGCGAAGCCGGAGCCGGCCCCAGCCACGAACAACGCATCCTGCGGCTGTGGTCCCACGCGCTGCCCCGGGACAGCGGCAGACGCCTGCCGGGGACCTTCTTCCCGTCGTCGTTGCTGGCTGCCTTGCCGTCCATCGAAGCCGAGCTTGCGGGGCTGGCGCGCATCCACGCGGTGCATCCCGGTGCCGATGGTTCGGAGCGGCTGCTCGTCGCCCTCGCGGACGGCCAGACCGTGGAGAGCGTGTTGCTGCCCCGCGATGGCCTGTGCGTCTCCTCGCAGGTCGGGTGCGCCGTCGGGTGCCAGTTCTGCATGACGGGCCGTGAAGGTTTGCTGCGCCAGGTGGGAAGCGCCGAGATCATTGCCCAGGTCGCCCTCGCGCGCACGCGCCGGCCGGTGCGCAAGGTGGTGTTCATGGGCATGGGCGAACCGGCCCACAACCTCGACAACGTGACGGAGGCGATCGACCTGCTCGGCACGGTGGGCAACGTCGGCCACAAGAACCTGGTGTTCTCCACCGTGGGCGATCCACGCGCGTTCGAGAGGCTGCACCAAGAACGCGTGAAGCCCGCGCTGGCGCTCTCGTTGCACACGACCAAGGCAGAACTGCGCAGAAAGCTCCTGCCACGCGCGCCGAACATGACGCCCGAAGAGCTGGTCGCCGCAGGCGAGCGCTATGCGCGGGCCACCGGCTACCCGATCCAGTACCAGTGGACGCTGCTGGAAGGCGTCAACGACGGGCAGGACGAGATCGAAGGCATCGTCAAACTGCTCTCCGGCAAGTACGGCGTGCTGAACATGATTCCCTTCAACGCGGTCGATGGCGTGGCGTTCAGCCGCCCGTCGTGGGAGCGCTGCGAACAGATGGCCCGCACGCTGCACGAGCGGGGCATCCTGACGAAGCTGCGCAATTCAGCCGGCCAGGATGTCGACGGCGGATGCGGCCAGTTGAGGGCGCGCGCAGCCGAAGTGCAGGTGCTGTTTCGAAAGGCCGAAGACCGGCGCTAGGCCGACCCGCCCGCGTCCGGGTGCTGCAGCTTCGCCGAGATGCCGTAAAGAGCCAGCATGCCGAGCACATGCCCGATGGCGACGCCTGGCTCGCCCGACTCGATCCGTGCGATGGTCTGGACGTGAACGCCCAGGCGTGCGGCAGCGGCGGCCTGGCCCTCGCCGGCACTCGTGCGCGCCAGCTTGGCGGCAGCGCCCAGCTCCTTGATCGCTTGAATAGCGTCGCCCCCGATCTCTGCGGAAATTCGTTTGCCTTTGGCCATTTCCGCATTGTCACCGCAGAGAATCCCCGCATGCCCAACGCCGTTTCCCTCCTTCGCACCGCGCGCCTGGCGCGAAGCGCCAAACCCTTTCTGGCCCGCGGGGGCTTCAAGCGCGAGCGCTGCGCCGGCTGCCGGCTGGTGCCCAGCCACTGCATGTGCGCAGTGCGCCCGTCGGTAGCAACACGCGCGGGAGTGTGCCTGCTCATGGCCGACATCGAGCCGCTCAAGCCGACCAACACGGGTTGGCTGATTGCCGATGTGGTGGCCGATACCTTCGCCTTCGGCTGGATGCGCACCGACACCGACCCCGCGCTGCTGGCCTTGCTGAGCGATCCGCAATGGCAACCGTACGTGGTGTTCCCGGGGCAGTACGCGGCGCCCGAGCGGGTGGTCGCCAGTGTCTCGTCGCCCGACCCGGCCCGTGGCGGCACCGCAAAACGCCCGCTCTTCATCCTGTTCGACGGGACCTGGGCCGAGGCGCGCAAGATGTTCAGCAGGAGCCCTTACCTCGACCTGCTGCCCGTGCTGAGCCTGCAGCCGGAGCAGATCACGCAATACAAGCTGCGCCGCTCCGGCCGCGACGATCATTTCTGCACGAGCGAGGTGGCCGCGCTGTGCATGAACCTGGCGGGTGAACACGCCGCCGAGCAAACGCTGGAGGCCTACCTCGCGGTCTTCACGCACCACTACCTGAATGCGAAGAACCAGCAGCCCATTGCATGGGATGGGGCTGCGCATCAGCGGCTGCGCGAGCTGTCCGCTATGCCGCTTTCATGAATCGCTCCGGCCGCTGATGGGCGCATGCAGCGCCATCAGCCCGGCCACCCAATCGATGAACACGCGCAGCTTGGCGCTGACGTGCCGGTTCGGCGGAAACGCGATGTACAGCGGCATCGGGTCCAGCTGCCAGCCCTCGAACAGAGGTACCAGCTCGCCGTTCGCCAAGTGCGCCTTGGCCAAGTAGTCCGGCAGCCAAAGGATGCCGAGTCCGGCCAGGCCGGCCGCGAGGTAGGCATTGCCGTCGTCGACCGACAGCACGTAGCGGCCCTGCACCCCAATGTGCTCGCCATCGCGGCGCATGGCGTACGGAAAGGTCTTGCCGTTGCGCGACCACAGGAAGCCCACGATGCGGTGATGCGTGTCTTCCAGCTCCCTCGGGTGCGAGGGCGTGCCGGCGAGTTCCAGGTAGCTCGGCGCCGCATACACGCCAAGCTGCAGATCGCCCACGCGGCGCGCCATGAGCGACTGGTCGGTGAGTTCGCCGCCGCGCACCACGCAGTCCACGTTCTCGCCGATCAGGTCCACCATGCGATCGCTCACGCCCATGTCGAGCTGGATGTCGGGGTAGCGCGCGTGGAAGGCGGGCAGCGCCGGCACCAGGATCGTGCGCGCCAGCGGGCTGGGCACGTCCACGCGCAGCCGGCCCCTGGGCGATGCCGAGGCGCCCGAGAGGCTGGTCTCGGCATCGTCCATGTCGGCCAGCAGGCGCACCACGCGCTCGTAGTAGGCCGCGCCGTCGGCCGTGACGTTGACCTTGCGCGTCGTGCGGTTGAGCAGCTTCACGCGCAACCTCGCTTCGAGCTGCTGCACCAGCTGCGTCACGCTGGTCTTGCTCATGTGAAGCGTCTCGGCCGCCTTGGTGAAGCTGCCTGCTTCCACCACGCGGGCGAAAGCCTGCATTGCATCGAAACGGTCCATGGGTGCTGCTCCTGCGGATTCGCGGATTGTTTGGGTTCTGCAAACAGTGATTGTTGGCCTTGCCCGTTTATCCGGAAGGCGCGGCTCCCTAAAGTCCCTTCATCGTTATTTCTTCGAGAAGGCCATCCATCCATGACTCAGCGCGACGTCGTTTTTCCGCCCGGGCGCCAGGCGCTCTACGAAAAGAATCGCTACTCGCCGGCGATCCGGTCCAACGGTTTCCTGTTCGTGTCGGGGCAGGTCGGCAGCCGCCCCGATGGCTCGCCGGAGCCCGATCTGGAGGCGCAGGTCCGGCTGGCGTTCGAGAACCTGAATGCGATCCTTGCGGCGGCGAACTGCACGTTCGACGACGTGGTCGACGTCACGGTGTTCATCGTCGATCCGGAGTCGAACTTCGAGACGGTCTGGAAGGTGGTGCCGGAATACTGGGGCAGTGCGCCGCACCCGACGCTGACGGGGATCGGGGTGACGTGGCTCTACGGATTCAAGTTCGAGATCAAGGTGATTGCGAGGCTGCCGGAAAACGGTGAGGGCTGAGCCTGGCGCTCGCCATGGGCCGCACGGTTTCTGGAGACAATGGCCCCGCTCGAAGCCAAGCATGAGGGAATCAAGATGTCAGCTGACGACTGGTGGAAGTGCGGAATCGTCTATCAGGTCTACCCGCGTTCGTTCCAGGACAGCAACGGCGATGGCATCGGAGACCTCGACGGAATCCGCGCCCGGCTGGATCATCTGGTCTCGCTCGGCGTCGATGCCGTCTGGATCTCGCCGATCTATCCCTCGCCGATGGCCGACTTCGGCTACGACATCTCAGATTTCTGCGACATCGATCCGTGCTTCGGCACGCTCGATGGCTTCGATGCACTGGTGCAGGAGGCCCACGCGAAGGGGCTCAAGCTCATCCTGGACTTCGTGCCCAACCACACGTCGGACCGCCATCCGTGGTTCGTGCAAAGCCGCAGCGCACGCAGCGATCCGCGGCGCGACTGGTACATCTGGCGCGACCCGGCGCCCGACGGCGGGCCACCCAACAACTGGCTCGGCAATTTCGGCGGCCCCGCCTGGACCCTCGATGCGGTCACCGGCCAGTACTACGCTCATTCGTTCCTGAAGGAGCAGCCTGACCTCAACTGGCGCAACCCCGAAGTGCGCGCCGCGATGTACGAGGTGCTGCGCTTCTGGCTTCGGCGCGGCGTCGACGGATTCCGCGTCGACGTGCTCTCGCAGATCGTCAAGGATGCGCAGTTCCGCGACAACCCGCCGAATCCGGATTTCGTCGAAGGGCAGGACCCGTTCCTGCGCTTGACGATGCTTCACAACACGGACCTGCCGGAGGTGCAGCCGATCGTTGCCGAGATGCGCCGCGTGGTCGACGAGTTCAGCGATGCGCGCTTGTCGCGCGTGCTCATCGGCGAGCTCTACCTGCCGCTCGCGCGCCTGGTCGCCTACTACGGCCTCAACGCCATGGGCGTGCTCGAGGGCGTGCAGCTGCCCTTCAACTTCCAGCTGATCGGGACCGAGTGGCAGGCCGCGCGCATCGACCGCGTGGTGCGCGACTACGAAGCCGCCTTGCCCTCCGGCGCGCAGCCGAACTGGGTGCTGGGCAATCACGACAGGTCCCGCATTGCAAGCCGCGTCGGGCCACGGATGGCGCGGCTCGCGGCCATGCTGCTGCTCACGCTGCGTGGCACGCCGACGCTCTACTACGGCGACGAGATCGGCATGATGGACGTCCCCATTCCCGCCGACGAAGTGCAGGACCCGTTCGAGAAGAACAAGCCTGGCATGGGCCTGGGCCGCGACCCGGAGAGAACGCCCATGCAGTGGAGCGCCGCGGCGCACGCCGGCTTCACGACGGGAATCCCGTGGCTGCGCCTCGCATCCGATTGGCGCATGCACAACGTCGAAGCGCAGTCGCACGATCCGGACTCCATGCTGGCGCTCTACAGGCGCCTCATCGCGTTGCGCCGCGCGCAGCCTGCGCTGCACCGAGGCAGCTACGAAGCGCTCGAAGCCGGGGACGAGATGCTCGCTTATGCGCGCGAGAGCGAGGGACAGCGGCTGGTGGTGATACTGAACTTCGGCGCCACTCCGGCGCCCGTGCCGCCGGCGCTGGTGCCGCGCCAGCCGATCGTGCTGGCATCGACCGATCCTGTGCGCGCCGAATCGATCGAAGGGCCGCTGGTGCTGGCGCCTTGCGAAGGCGTCGTCATCGGCTCGGCGAACGACAAGGGCCCGACGACACGATGAAAAATCAAGGCTTGCCGGTCGGGATCTCGACGTAGCTGCGCGCATGCCAGCGCACGCGCACGGGCCACTTCGCGTCGGCAATGGTTTCCGAGTTCACGTCCTTGCCGCTGCCGTAGTTGACCTGCCGGTCGGGGCGCCTGTTGATGCCGATCACCAGCACGATGCGGCTGCCCGCCGCAAGCCTGCAAGCGGTGACACGCTCGGTGGTGAAGGCCAGCAGCTGACGCTCGCCGGCCCGAAGAAGCCGGCGGCGCACGCGATGGCCGGCGTAGCTGGCGCGGAAGTCGTAGGGGTCGAACAGCAGCTGGAATTCGCCGCTTGCCGTCTGCTCGTACAGCGAGATGTTGAAGTCCATGTCCTGCCGCGAGGGCGTGATGTCGAACACGCCGCGCAGGCTGCCGGCGATCTCGGTGTCCGCAGGCAGCGGGTCACTGACAAAGCTGATGCCGTTGCGCGTCGGCACTTCCTTCACGCGCAGAGCGTCGGGCCACGGCATGCTCACATCGCGCCGATCGGCGAGGTCGACCGAGAGCCGCGCGCTGCCACCGCCTTCGGAGGGCGACGGCAACAGGCGGTGCGGGGCGTCGCGCCCATCGGTGTCGAGATAGAGGCGCAGCCGGGTGCGCTCCGGCGCGTCCAGCGTCGGCACATGGCGCCACTGGTCCGCGTCCATCAGCTGGTAGTTGACGCGATCCAGCAGCAGAGCAGGCTTGTTCGCGCCCTTCAGAATGTGGTCGAGCCATTGGTAGCGCAGCTCGGGCAGGTCGACGCGCGCGACGGGGTCCAGCGTGTAGCCGCGCAGCGTTGGCGCCGTGCCGCGGCGGATCGAGGTCGCGTCGTAGGGGCCGAGCAGCAGCGTGGTGTCGGCCTGCGGCCGGTTGCGAAGATGCTCGTGGTGGAAGTAGAGCGCGCCGGCGTCGGCGCCGTAGTAGCCGGCGAAGCTGAGCACCGGGATGTCGATGCGCGCGAACTGCTCCGCCGACGGCAGGAACTTCTGCCAGTAGCGGTCGTGGCTCGGGTGCGTCAGCCAGGCTCGGATCAGCCTGCTGCGCTTGCCCAGCAGGACGCGGTCGATGTCCCAGTAGGGGCGATTGCCGCGATACCAGCGCGCGTCGAGTGCCTGCCATACCGCGTCCGGGCCGGCGTCGGCATCGATGCCGGCCTGCAGGGGCTCGGCATCCGCGTGCTCCTGCGCCCAGCGGACCATGGCGTTGCGGAAGATCTGTCCGGCCATCGGGAAGTCGATGCCCGGTGCCATCGGCGCGATGGTGGCGATGGCCTTGAGTGCCGCCGGCCTCCTGCGCGCGGCGGCCCACGCGGCGTAGCCGGAGTAGCCATCGCCGAGCATGGCAACGCGGCCGTCGCTCCACGCCTGCCGGGCGATCCAGTCGATGACGGCGGCGGCATCTTCGCCGTCGCGAATGAAGGGCCACACGGCGCCCTTGCCGTCGGGCGTGCGTCCGCGCACGTAGGCCGTGACGCCGACGTAGCCCCTGGCGGCGCTGCGCCTGGCGTCGTCCTCGGCCGGGTCGAGCGTGAAGCGCAGCAGCGTAGACAGCGCGCCATCCATGCGGCCGGGTCGGACCACGCTGGCATGGATGACGCCGCCCCGCACGGGAATCCTGACGTCGGCCTCCGCCACGTAGCGGCTGCCGTTTTGCGCGGCGAACAGTTCGGGCAGCAGCGCACTGAAGCTGCGGCGCGACTGGTACGAAAGCCAGGTTCGCACGAGCGCCAGGGCCTCGGCCTCCGGGAGGCTGCCCTTCGCGCGCCAGAGATCGAAGGCCTGGCGCAGCGGCTCCCTGTACGTGGCCGGCGGAATCTCGAGCCTCGCCATGATGGCCTGGGCCTGCGCGTTGTCGAGCGGCGACACCAGCTCATGGAACGAGCGCGCGTAGGCTTCGGCGAAGCCGAGGCGCCCGTCCGCCTCGAGCATGCGCGCATTCGCATAGATGCCATCGAGGATCGCACGCTCGACCAGGCCGTCGAAGGGCTTGCCCTGGCGCCGGTCGCGCAGGGCGCGGCTGCTGTCGTAGGCCGCACGGTAGGCGCCGCTGACGATCTGCAGGGCGGTGACGTTGGCCAGGAAGGAGTCGGTGTCCGCGTCCTGGTACACCGGCAGGATGCGCTCGGCCAAGTCCCGCATCAGGTCCGCCGCGGCGGCATCGTCCGGGTCGCGCGGCGGCCGGAAGCCGAAATCAGCCGCCCGCGACCCGGTGGGCCAGGCGGGCAGCGCAAGAGCCAGCCGCATGAGGGCGCGGCGCGCACGGCTGACGGTTGACACGGGGCGTCTCATGGTCGCTGCTCCTCGGGCACGGCGTGCGGCGCTTTGACCAGATGAACCACCTGCGTGAACAGCCGGTCGTGCGCCTCGCCGGCCGAGCCTATGTGAATGATGCCCGTGTGGGTGAGCTTGCCCAGCACGCCGATGATGAGTTCGAGCGTGTCGTCGTCGAATGCGCCGAAGGCCTCGTCCATCACCAGCCAGGGCGGCGCCTGCAGCACCACGCGGGCGAAGCCCAGCCGCAGCTGCTCGTCCATGCTGAGCTCGCTCTCCCAGCGGCCCGTCCTGTCGAGCAAGGCTTCCAGGCGCTGGAGGCCCACGCTCGCCAGCGCGGCCACCATGGCATCTCTGGGATAGGTCGTCGGCTCCATCGCATACGACAGCACCTCGGCCAGCGTGCCGCGGGGAATGTAGGGCGTGCCGCGCGGCATGTAGTGGATCGTCTCGCCGCCGGGCCGGCGCACGGTGCCCGAGCCCCAGGGCCACAGGCCCGCGAGCGAGCGGAACAGCAAGGTCTTCTCGGTGCCCGGCGTGCCGAGGATCAGCACGCGCTGGCCGCGCTGCACGACCAGGCCCGAGACGTTCAGCCGATCGTGGCCGCTCCAGGAGCGAACCTCCAGCGCTTCGACCGCGAGCGTCCCGCCTTCGCCCTCCTCATAGGCGATGCGACTGCCGCTCGCCCGTGCCTCCAGATCGGACGCCAGCATCCGGCGCAGGTCGGTGACGCGCAGCAGCGTGGCGCGCCAGTCGGCAATGATGCTGAAGTTGTCGACGAACCAGCGCAGCGACGATTGCGCCTGCGTGAAGGCCGCGGCAGCCATCATCAGGCCACCGAACGAAACCTTGCCCGAGAAATACAGCGGTGCGGCCACCAGCGTCGGCGCGATGATGGTGATCCAGCCGAAGCCCGCGGTGACCCAGGTCAGGTTGGTCAGCCCGAGCACCACGCGCGACGTGGCGCGCAGCACGTCGCCGAAATGCATGGCGACGCGACGCTTCTCATCGGCCTCGCCGCCGGCCAGGGAGATGCCGTCCAGATGCTCGTTGATGCGCGTCAGCGAGAAGCGCAGTTCGCCTTCACGCGCGTAGCGCTCGGCGTTGCGCGAGATCAGGCCGTTGCCGACCCAGTAGGTGACCAGCGAGCCGGCCACCGCATAGACAATCGCCGCCCACAACATGAAGCCCGGCAACACATGGTCCTGGCCGTCGAAGAAGATGCTGAAGTCCTTGGAGAGCACCCACAGCACGCTCGCGAAGCTGCCGAACAGCATCGTGGCCTGCAGCAGGCCCACGCCGAGGGTGACCGACAGATCGCACAGCTTCAGCGTGTCGTCGTGCATGCGCTGATCCGGATGGGCACCCATCGGGCCGCTGGCCTGGAGCCAGAACGCCCGGCGCGGCTGCAGCCACAGGCCCACGAGGTCACTGACTACCGCCTCGCGCAGCTTCAGCTGCAGGGTTTCGCCGAGCCACCGCTGCGCGACGTTCAGGACCAGCAGCACGCCCGCAATCACCGCGAAGACGCCGACCTGCACGATGAATTCGCTCAGGTCGCGGCGCGAGATCGCGTCGTAGAACGGCTTGTTCCAGCTGTTGAGCTCGATCTGCCCATACGCCGTGAGCGCGACGACCACGACGATGGCGCCCATCAGCGCCACAAGCGTTTTCGCGACGGGGGATACGCGCAAGGCGCCAAGCAGCTCGCCGACCTGGCGGAAGACGCCGGCCCTTGCAGCCGGTTCGACAGGGTCGCCTGGCCTTGCGTTCATCGTTACCGCGGCGCCTGAGAGACGGCGAGCGCGATGCGGCGCGCCGAGACACACGAAATGAACGCAGCGTGGCTCCAGGCCAGTTGCTTAGCCGAGGTCTGCGCGCCGCTGTTCTGATCGAACTGTTCCGACAGATCACCGCCGGCCGGCGTGTACGCGCGCACGGTGGCGAGGTAGGCGTCGCCGCGCTCCATCCACTGGTTCCCATGGCGTGCATCGCCGCCCAGCGCCGCGGCGCGAAAACAGAACTCGGCGGCGCCGAGCGTCGAGAAGTAATACGCGCCGCCCGAGCAGTACACGTCGCCGGCGTACCGGCCCATCGCCGTGCCACGGCCGGCGGCACCGCCGTGGTTGATCGGATAGGCCGCATCGAACAGTGCGTCGAGCCGCGCCAGCGTGGCCTGCATGCGCACATCGGCCGGGCTGTGCGCGGCCTCGGTGCCGAGGCTGTGGATCACCGACAGAATCACCGCGATGTCCAGCGCCTTCGGACTGGGCCGGCCATCGGTCAGCTCGCGCGAACGGTAGTAGCCGCGCGTCGCGCCTCCCTCATCGACCCAGTAGCCATCGAGCAGGCGCAGCACGGCCTTCGATTCTTCCCGGCAGCGCCGCGCCTGCGCCGCGTCGCCCAGGCCCTCCAGCCATGCCGCGCCTTCGGCCAGCGCGGCTGCCGAGACGCGCAACGTGTAGTAGTGATGGCCGCTTTCCTCCTCCCAGATGTCGAACGACGGCTCGCGCCAGTGGCGCAGCGTGAAGCCGAGGTCGAAGCGGATCAGCGGCGCGACCTCGGCCAGCAGGGCCGCGTCGAGGTGCCCGCCGGCCACCCAGCGCAGCAGCGCCAGCGCACGCAGCGGTGGCCCGTCGTGCTGGGGGCGCGCCCAGCGCAGGACATCGAGTGTGCCGTCGGGGTTCACCCGCGTCTCGGCGGCGACTGCATCGCCGTGGACGCTCGCGAGCTCATGGTCCTCTCGCAGGTACTGCAGGAGTTCGGGGGGCACGCGCGCCCTGCGGTCCTGCACCGCGGCAATCGCGCGGCCGTCGAGTTCGTTCAAGGCAAGGCTGAAGCGGATGAAGTCGCGCAGATGCTGCAGGGCTTCGGCGCCGATGCGTCGCTCGACGTAGAGCAGGCGCAGCGCATCGATGACGACAGCGGAGTCCCGGAACCAATGGAAGAAGTAGTCCGGGTCAGGGTCGTAATTGCCGAGCACGGGCGAGGCGACGATGGCGCCGGCGACCGGTCGTATGGTCTGGCCGAAGCCTGGGCGATGCTTGACGATCGACACCGGCGAGATGCTGGACAGCATCGCGCTCGCCGAATGGGAGAGCTGCCCGTCGAGCCAGGACTCGAACGCCGGGTCTTGCCGACTCGCCATGCCGACAGTCACAGTGCGGACGACCCGAGATGCGGGCTGCTGAAGTCCAGGCGGCGCAGCCCGGCTTGCACTTCGGGCACGCTCATGAACAGCTTCCACAGAAGACCCGTGCGATGGTTCTCCATCATCACGACGATCGGGCCCTGGTCGATGGCAAGAAAGGTGTTTGCGAACCAGCCACGCGCCTCGCAGAACGCATCGACGAAGCCGTAGTCCCGCCACACGCGCGTGCCATGCACGGTGAGGAAATGCCGCAGCACCTGCATCGCCTCGGCCGGCGCATACGGCAGGCTGGCCAGTGCGGCCGTCGGCGAGATGGTGCCGTTGTCGTTGTTCGGATCGTGCGCGAGATAGCCGTCGGGGTCGTCGCTGGCGGTCAGGCCCCAGCACGATTCGCCGTAGCCCGGGTAGCCCTTGGGATTGGCGATGCAGTGCGCGCGGTTGATCCGTACGTGGCGGGTGTTCAGGTCCCAGTAGTCGGCGTAGCGATCTTTCAGGCCGTGCGGATCGAGGCCGCAGAACGAGTAATGCGTGAAGAACAGCGGGCCGCCGTACGCCGAGCCCAGCGGCATCTCGATGCCGTAGTACTGCTTGCCGTTGAGGAAGTCGGGCCCGGAAGCGTAGCCGCGGTGGTAGACCCGCGGATCGATCGCATGGCTCGGCGAGGCCGCGGCCAGGAAGTAGGTGATGAGGCACTCGTTCCAGCCATGCACCTCATGGTTCATCGCCCAGCCGTGGTTCGGGCTCCAGTGCCAGTACAGAACATCCTGCCCGCCATGGGTGAACCAGTCCCACTCGACCTCGTGCCACAGCGTGTCGAAGTCGGCGCGCAGCCGGCGCGCCATGGCCGTGTCATCGTTGAAGTACTGGCGCGCACAGAGCAGACCCATGCAGAGGAACGAGGTCTCGACCAGATCGCCCGCGTCATCCTTCGGGCTCATCGGGATCGTCGCGCCGCTCGCCCCGTCCATGAAGTGCGGGAAGGCGCCGTGGTAACGCCTGGCGCGGAAGAGGGCGTCGCGCATGCGCCCCAGGCGCTCCAGCGCTGCGTCTCGCGTGACCCAGCCGCGCTCCACCGCGACGATCAGGGCCATGATGCCGAAGCCCGTGCCGCCGATCGCGACCCTCTCGTCGGCCAGGTCTTCGCCCGTGGCGCCGACGAGCGTGCGGCGGTCGAGAGCCAGGCCGCTGGCGGCATCCGCACCGTCCCAGAAATAGCGGAAGGTCTGCCGCTGCACGGCGTCGATCAAGGCTTCATCGGGCAGGGCAGCCAGTGCCCTCGGGTTCCTGTCATCCTTCTGCACGAACGGCTCCTTTCGTTGTCGCCCCGGGTGTCGCGTTTGGTTTTTACTGAATCATCGGCGCCACGCGGCCGACGGCTCCCCCGCAGCATGCCATCATTAGGGCCCCTGGGTTCTATTCGAAATCCCTGATGATGAGTCGCATCGATTCCCTCATGGCCCGGATGACGCTGGCCGAAAAACTGGGTCAACTGACGATGACCGCCTCCAGCTACACGGTCACCGGACCGGTGCTTGCGGGAGACTCCACGCAGTCGATCATCGACGGCACCGTCGGCAACCTGCTGAACATGGTCGGTGCCGGCCCCACGCACGAGATGCAGCGGCTGGCCGTCGAGAAGTCCCGGCTCGGCATTCCGCTGCTGATCGGCCTGGACATCATCCATGGCCATCGCACGCTCTTTCCGATCCCGCTCGCGGAGGCCGGCACCTTCGACGACGAGCTATGGGAGCGCACGGCGCGCGAGGCCGCGCGCGAAGGCGCTGCCGAAGGCCTGGCGATGACCTTCGCGCCGATGCTCGACGTATCGCGCGATCCCCGCTGGGGCCGCACCGCGGAAGGACCCGGCGAAGACCCCTGGCTCAACGCGCGCATCGCGCAGGCCAAGGTGCGCGGCTTCCAGGGCACGGACCTGTCGTCGGCCGAATCGCTGGCCGCCTGTGCGAAGCATTTCGTCGCGTACGGCGGCGTCGCCGCGGGGCGGGAGTACGCCGCCGTGGACATCTCCGAGCGCACCTTGCGCGAAGTGCATCTGCCGGGTTTCGCGGCGGCCGTACGCGCCGGCGTCGCGACGCTGATGCCCGCCTTCACCGATCTCAACGGCGTGCCGATGACGGCGCACATTCCCTTGCTGCGCGACTGGCTGCGCGGCGAGATGGGCTTCGACGGCGTCATCGTCAGCGACTACAACGCGATCGCGGAATTGATCAAGCACGGCGTTGCCGCCGATCTCGTCGATGCCGCGGTGCTGGCGCTGAAGGCCGGCGTCGACATCGACATGATGGCCGACGCATACCGCAAGGGCCTGCCGCTCGCGCTCGAGCAGGGGCGGGTGACGATCGAAGAGATCGACGCCAGCGTGCGCCGCGTGCTGCGGCTCAAGGAGCAGCTCGGCCTGTTCGACGACCCCTATCGCCGCGGCGCGACACCGGAGCCCGCGGTGGTTGTCGCCGAGCGACGCGCCGTGGCCCGCGACGCCGCGCGCAAGGCCATCGTCATGCTGAAGAACGAGCGTGACACCTTGCCCTTGCCTGCGGCGGCCAAGGCGCTGTGCGTCCTCGGCCCGCTGGCTGACGCGAACACCGAGATGAAAGGCCCGTGGTGGGGTGCCGGCGAACACGAGCCGGCCGTCAGCGTGCTTGCCGGCTTGCGCGCCGCACTGCCGCAGACCGACATACGCCACGCACCGGGCGTCGCCATCGAGAGCGACGACGACAGCGGCATCGAAGCTGCTGTCGCGCTGTGCGAGGGCGCCGACGCCGTTTTGCTGTGCCTGGGCGAGTGCGCCACGATGAGCGGCGAGGCGGCGAGCCGCGCCACGCCCGCGCTTCCCGGTCGGCAGCAGGCTCTGGCCGAAGCGGTGACGGCCCGTGCACGCGCGCTCGGCATCCCCGTCGTCGCGATCCTGTTTTCGGGGCGTCCGCTCGTCGTCCCGTGGCTGTCCGAACACGTCGATGCGCTGCTGGCTGCGTGGTTCCTCGGCGTCGAAGCCGGCCATGCGATCGCCGATGTGGTCACAGGCCGGGCATCGCCCGGCGGCCGCACGCCGATGAGCTGGCCGCGCGCCGTCGGGCAGGTGCCGATCCACTTCGGCCAGCGACCCACCGGTCGACCGATGAATCCCGCCGACTACTTCACGAGCAAGTACCAAGACGTCGACAACACGCCGCTGTATGCCTTCGGCCACGGCCTGACCTACGGCCGGTTCAGCTACGACGAGCTCCAGGTCGAGCCGCGGCGCGTGCGCGAGCAGGACGCGCTGAAGATCAGCGTCAGGCTGAGCAACGTCGGCGTGCGCGAGGCTGAAGAGACCGTCTTCCTGTTCGTGCGCGGCAAGGTGAGCCGTGTCACCCGGCCGCTGCTGGAACTCAAGGGCTACGCGAAGCTGCGATTGATGCCCGGCGAAGCCGGCGCGGTCGAACTGGAGTTGCCGGCGGCCGAGCTGCGCTACCTCGGACCGGACCTGCAGCCCTTGTTCGAGGCGGGCGAGGTGGAGATCCTTGTCGGGCCGAGTGCGGAGCAATCGGTGTTGCTGCGTCGGACCGTTGAATTGGGTTGAAACCTCCGCCGTTCCACAAGGAGTTTCGATGAACTCGATGCCATCAAAGTCTGCACGAGCCTTGCCGGCGACCGCAACGGGCGCACACGCCATCGGTACGGCCGCATTGGGCTCCATCCTGATTGGTGCTGTGGCCCTCGGTGCCCTGGCCGTCGGAGCCCTGTCCATCGGTCGACTCTTTGTGGGCCGTGCTCGAATCCGCCGGCTGGAGATTGACGAGCTTGTGGTGCGCCGCATTCGAGTTATTGAACAGCTCACGCCGCCGCCTACGTCGAAGCCCGATAGCGTCCTCAACGATTCGAAGGCAATTGTCGAGTTCGTGAAGACGCGGGCCGAGACGTCAAAGTCAAAATAGCCACGAGGCGGCTACCGGCCAGAACCTGACACTCACAACTTCGCCACCCTTCGCCCATCAACAGCCATATGGGCAAGCCACATATGTTCGGTGCGAAGGTCATTGCTAGAGACATCGGTAGTCGGACAACGGCCGCCTAGTTGACCCAGAACTACTGACCTCACTTTCGCATCATGAGGCTTTGTCTTTTCCGGCGAAGGATCCAGCCCGGCCACTATCTTTTGACCATGCTCACTAAGCCCTTATGCGCCGCCGTGCTATTCGCCTGTCATCTGTTCCTGCTGGGTAGCGTCACACAATCCCGGGACCCGTGCGCCGCTACTCAAGACTTCGTTTACCCCCTAGCCACTCCTTTATTGATCCTGGGATCAATCGGGTGGCTGGGGGTGTCCTCTTGGTGCCTTCCCTTTTGCGGGCGCTGGCCAAGTCGCCTTGCCTATGTCGTCCTGTATGCGATCACTTCGATATTGCTAGCAATCGGCGTCTTGATTGGGGCATTACATATCGTTTTGAGATACGAACACCTGATGTCGTTTCTGTTGGAACGAGATTGCTATGGTGATGCCATCCCGTCAATGCTGAGCATGACCGTGGTGAGCGCGATCGCGATGTTTCTTGGATTGTTGAGCATCGACCGTGCGGTGTTGGCTCTTCAAATCCGTCGTCGTAAATCTGTCAGAGCAGATTGATATTAAGGCCGTCCAACGTCGGTCGCGCCGAACGCGAGGGTGCTTGATTGAAGTCTTATAGACAAGAAGATCGTATTGGGCTCACTCACGACCGCAGAGGGACAGCCTACAGTCGGTCACTTACAGACGTTGACGACGGTTGCTCCGGCTGCCTAGTAGGATTTTGATGAAAGTTTTCGACCTTTATGCTCGCGTCTATGTGGCTGCCAGCGGCGGCTGGAAGGCCACCTTCCTGGGGACCATCTGTAGTGAAGCGGAACCGGTTCAGACGGTGATGGGGCCAGAGAACTACTACTGGGTCGAGTTCGATGAACCTCAGGAAGATGTATCGGGGCCTGACCTTTATCGGAAGGCCCAAATTCTGAGCTGCTATCTGGAGTCGGTGTAGTGTCGGTGCAGGGCCGCATCCGGCCATCAGGAGACATTGCTTGAGTGAATCGTTTCTTATCCTCAGTCGCCGATTTGGCGGCGACATTCGCGACCCATCTGACGGCGACTTGGAAGACGCCCTCAAACAGGTCTTCATCGAAGACCATCCTCAGCTGACAGAAGCCGACTACGAGGAGCATCGTGGCGCCTTCCTTCGCTTCGGAAGCGACGAGGGGCCGATGTTCGTTGTCTACGTCTACCGCCACGGAGATGTCGTGCTCGAACAGTGGACTGATGCGGACTACGAGGACGAGCTTGTCCCCGCTTTGCACCTGCATCGCGTGACCTTTGACGATGCGCTGCGACTCTGGAAACTGGCACGGGACAAGAACATTTCAGGCCTGCGTCAAGAACCGTGGGTTCAGAGTTGAAGCAACCGTGAACGTCGGCTTTGGAGAAAGCTCAATGTCTCTTGTGGGCCCACAAGAGACATAGCAGCATCTCTGAAGAAGTCATTCAATTTGCGGAGGCCTCCGCCTGACACTGGCTGCCCGCCTGAAGAAAACGGCGATGGCCAGCAGTCCCGCAAAGGCACCTCCTTCGAGCCATGCCTCGCCCAGACGGCCATCGATCGCCGCCTCCGCAGGGCTTGCCTGTCCTGACCTGTAGGTCACCCAGACATCGTCAGCCAAGTGTTACGTCCCACGATAGTTTCGAGAGCCGGTCCCGCGCTAAGTGAGGCCGATCGGAGGGTGGCGTCCCGGGCTCGCATAGCCCGGACGCGGACCGCGAGGAAGGTGAGACGAAGGTGGTCAGCGGTCGACCGGTCGGGCGTGATCGCAGGCACTCGCGAGGCACCATGAGCAACGCCGCCGGCGGTCAAGCTGGCGGCGTTGATGAGCAAGTTGGCGGGGACCTCAGAACGGCGGGTCGTCGAGTTCGAGGTTCGGGTCTGGTTCGACGAGGTTGTGCCTGGAGCGGTCTTCGTAGAAGCGGCTGATCTGATCGCCGTAGCGCGCTTCGAAGAGATCGAAGAGGTATTCGAGGAAGTGGTAGATCTCGACGGCGGCATCGTCGCTGAGCCTGGGCAGCGGCACGTCGTCGAACCTCTTTGGTGTTGAGGCTTTCTTCATTGCAGCTCCGCGATGGCCAGTTGCAGGACCTCGTCCGGCAGATGGTTGAGCCCCTTGGGCACGGCCAGTCGCATGGCGGTGCACAGGATGCGCCCGGCCTGCCGGGGCAGGCCCTTGGAGGCCTGGCGCAGGATTTCCATGCCCGAGGTGGAGACGACGGTGTGCTGGCAACCGGCACTCGTCAGGGCGTGCTCGATGAGCGCGGCGAAGCGTTCGCGCTCCACCACGGGCTTGAGCTGGACGCGGGCCTGGATGCGGCTGTACAGCGCGGCATACGGCGCACGCTCGAGCATCTGCGCCAATGCCACATGCCCGACGAGCCAGACGGTGATGAGGTCGCGCGAGTCGAAGGCGAAGTTCAGGAACGCGGGGAAGTCGCGGAAGAACTCGCACGGCAGGTTCTGCGCCTCGTCGATGATCCACAACGGCGTCACCTGCTTGGTGTCGACCAGTTCGTGCACGCGCTGCTTGATGTCGCGCCAGAGCTGGGCGCGCCGGTAGCTGGGCTCGATCCCCAGGGCGCGCGCCAGGCCGCGGTAGATGTCCACGCGCCCGAAGTCGGTCTCGGCCTGGTAGAGCACCAGGTAGCGGTGCGGGTTGAGCGCGCGCGTGAGGCTGCGCAGGGCGGCAGTCTTGCCCACGCCGGGCTCGCCGGTGAGCAGGCCGATGCCCGGCGATTGCAGCAGCCAGTTGAAGCGCTGGGTGAGTTGTTCCAGGGCGCCGTCATCCCAGGGCTGGGCAACATCTTTGCCCAGCGGCGGGTGGCGCAAGCCGAAGTGCTGAAGGTACATGTCATTGCTCCTTCGTGCCGTGGTACTGGGCCAGGGCGATCTCCACCAGGTTGGGACCACTGCGCACACTGCCTGTGGCCACGTCGGGGTCGGGCTTGCGCCGGGTGCGGTGCTGGTTGGCGAGTTGATCGAGCTCGGTGGCGCTGCCCAGCGATGCACCAGCCTCGTCCTCGACGCCCACGACACGCTCGGCGTGCGGATCGACCACCAGCCTGACGGTCTTGCCCGAGAGCTCATAGGGCACCTCGAAGCGCCGGCCCAGATAGGACACCGTGCCGTCCTTCCTCACGAAGCGCGGCACCCGGTGGTGGAACAGCGCATCGAGATGAGCGGCCTTGGCACCCAGGCTGCGGATCCTGGGCAGGTCGCGCTGGTAGCGCGCCAGCGGCGTCATGCCACCGAGGCCGCCGTGCGCCGTCTGGTGGTAAATTTGCTCAAGCCAGGCCCACAGACGGGCATTGAGATCGCCCAGGCTCGTGATGTGGCGCTCGTCAATCTCCGTGAGGAATTGATCCCGACATGTCCGATGCCAGCGCTCGAGTTTCCCCTTTCCCTCTGGGGCATAAGGGCGGCAGAAGATGAGATGGATGCCCAGCCGAGCGCACAAGCCCTGCAGGGTGTGGGCCCGGTAAGCGGCGCCATTGTCGACAACGATTTTGGTTGGCACTCCACGACGCAACAGCGCTTGCTTGAGCACCCCTTGGACATCGAGCGCGGTCTCGCCCAGGCAGAACGCGCTGTGCGCGACCAGTCGCGAGGCATCGTCGATCAGCGACACCATGTAGGTCTTGCGCAGCTGCCCCTTGACGGGAACACGCGGGCCGTGCATCACGTCGCCGTACCAGATCGAGCCGGCGAACTCGGCTGTGAAGCTGCGCTTCTCCTCGGGCAGGCTGGCCGAGCCGGCCATCTGCGACAGGCCGTGCCGGTGCAGCAGCCGATGAATCGCCGAGCGCGACAGACTCTGGCTCGCCACGATTCCGGCGACTTCGAGCAAACGCAGGATCTGGCGGATCGAGCGCCGCGGATTGTCCCGCTTGGCCGCCAGCACCGCCTCCTGGATCGCCGGCGCGATCTTGGACTGACCGCGGTCCGCACGGATCTTGGGTTCCAGCCCATTGATGCCCTCGCGGCGCCATGCGTAGTACCAAGCCTGGATGGTCTTCTCGCCCAGATGGCGGCGCTGCGACTGGGGAATGGCGTACTCGCGCTGCGCAAGTTCGCGGATCACCTGCTGCAACTCGCCACGCTCGAGTCGTTCGCGGCTGACCAGTGGCCCCAGCACGGACAGCCGGAACAAGGCCTTGGGATCGATTTGCTTCATGTCATGCACCTTCAGGTTGTGGAGGTCCGATGACAGCGGCGATCCGTCTGCGACGGCAGGGGGCAAAGTGTGTGGGGGCCCCGCCCGGGCGGGGCCTGCGCTGTCCGCGCGCGATTCAGGGGCGACTCATCACGGGACGATCAGGTCCCGGTCCAGCCAGGCCATGGCCTGCTGCAGCGACAGTCTGTTGATCACGTTGCGCCAGAACGATTCGTGATCGGCGAATCGTCCGAACTCCGGGAACCGGCTACGCAGGAAGAAGGCAAAGCCCTCGCTGCGACCCCGCAGCCAGTCCCTCCAGCGCCGCACGGTGCGGCGATCACGGCACGTGCAGACCGCGCAACGGTGCACCGAGCAGCCACTCAACACGAGCAACAACACCACCTGCTGCACGGCCCAGTCATACCAGCGCCGAGGCGCGATGCATGCCGGCAGCCGCGAGCACGTGCGCTCGCATGCCCGGCACAGGAAGCGCAGCACCGCCACCGGATTGAGCGACTCGCCGCGACCCGCGCCGCGATCGGCCTTGCGGTGATAGCAACCGTGTCGCCACAGCCCGCCATGCCGGCAGTGCGGGCACGCTGTCGGGCGGTAAGCCTCACCACCTTCGGCCAAGGCCTGAGCGTGTTGTTCGAGGCTGGTGATGCTCGCTAGAATCCGCTGCATAGGCTGGTCTCAGTTGCTTCGTGGTGCTTGGTAACTTCACGATAACAAAGGAGAACCGGCCTATCTTGTTTGCGCCTTGTCCCGGCCTTGAACAGGCTGCATTCTCAAGTCGGCTCTAAAAGTCCAAAGGACACCCGGCGACCGCAGGCCCGGAACAACGACGGACATAACACCAAGAAACCCACACAGAAGTCCCTGACCTCTTTCGCGCATTCCGTGTGCAAGGAGTACCCGAGCCCATCGAGACGTGTCCCTTGCTGTTTGTCAGTGGCGACCACCCAATTTTGGTACTCGTCGAGGTCCGGGAGCCTCTTGTTCTGATCGATGAAAGTCCGTGCGTAACGGGACACGATTTCGATGTGATCTTGCTCAGAAGGGCTGATTCGATGCGTCAGGTGCGTGGCATCAAAAAACGCGATGACAAAAATCGGTGCCGCGAGGATCAGAGCGGACCAAGAGATCGCCACGCAAAGGGGCTCCAGCAGGCGTGCCAAGATCGGCGTTCGGTTGCCCTCAACTTGTCGAGCTTTTGCCATTTGGGTTGTGCCTACGTGCAAAGTGCGAAATTGCTGCCGCAGGCTATCGCGGGCGGATTCGCGCTTGATGAAGTCCGAATGAAGTCTTGCGGCGCATCCGACCCGTTTGGGTGGCTTTGCGACCCAAACGGATTCACACACTTGGATGCCCGCACTTGGCCGGATTCTGCCGCACAGCGGTCGCGCCGACGCGTCCAAGGCGCTCAACAACCCAGTCCATTTCCGATCGCTACCCAGCGCGGCATGGCAGGCGGGATTCAGTTAATGATCTCTCCCATGCCTACGCGTATGCGCTCCCTGAGCTGCTGGATGTACTCCGCGTCAAAGAGCTCCCAGGTCTCCAGTTCGCCCACGATCCGAAGCGGATCCCGGCTGCGGTACGAGCGTGTGGGATTGCCCGGAAACTTCTTGTCGGTGACGTTGGGGTCGTCCTCGAAGGAGCCCGTGGGTTCGACGATGTAGACGCGGCGACGGCCGTCGCCCCTCGCCATTTCGGCGGCCAGCCCGGCACCTTTTGGCGTGGCGGTGAAGTAGATGTGGTTCATGACGACGCGGCCGTCGTAGTTTGAGCGGAAGCCTGCGGTGAGCAAGCCGCCCACCTGGAGGTCCGCTCGCGTGCCGTGGAAGTAAGGGCCGGTGTCCAAGACAGCCATCGCGGGTCGCTCCTCTGCAGAACGGAAAGCCGCAGAGTCTACTCGGGTCGATTTTCACGTGAGCCGTCATGAGTGAAGACCCCGTGTGGATGTTTCGCCTCCGCCGTCGCATGCAGGCGTCCCTTCACCCGTTCGAAGAGCAGGAAGCCCAGCCGGCTCTCGGTATGCGAGAGCAGCCGGCTGACGGCGGGAATGGAGACGTGGAGCAGTCGCGCCGCACCGCTCACCGAGCCGGTGATCATCACCGCGCGGAATACCTCGATCTGTCGCAGGTTCATGCTTGAATTTGCAGCCCAAGGTTGAACCGAACTACGCGCCCCGGCCCCCTTGCCGTTTCGGGTGCTGGTCAAGCGTGGCCGGCATGTTCGAAAACTTGATTCCCGAAGGCATGGCGATAGCGGTTGCGGACGGTGAGTACAAAGATATTCAGAATTATCCCCGCCTGACTGGGTATTCAGGCTTCAGAGAGCGCTCCAGGTTGTCCCGAGAAACCCGAGCAGCCGTTGCCGGGAATCATGAACTGCGAGCTGCAGGGCAGGCCGGGGCGGGTTGTGCCGCGGCAGGGGTTGAGGCGATGCGTGCGACGGCCTCCTTGAACGTAGGCACATCGGGCGGTCAGCTCAGCCGCCAGCTGAACCCTTTTCAGGCAACAAGGCGTCCATGACGAAACGCGTCGGTCCGCTGGCGCCCCGGTCGCTGACCGCGAGACCGAGCTGCCGCCATAGAGCCGGGCTGAGCGGACGCATGGCGATGCGAGGGTCGCGCGCCTGCTCGTGCGACTCCTCCGGGAGCAGAGCCGCTCCGTAGCCCGCGGCGACCAGTGTCCTGATCGCGTCGTTGTAGTTGAGCTCGATGCGCGGCCGGCAATGGACGCCAGCCGCGGAGAACCATTCCGCGGTCAGCCTGTAGAGACGCGTGGAGGAGTCGTTCATGATCAACGGCTGCTGGGCCAGCCACTGCGGAGTCAGCCGCCTCGGTGCCTTCCAGTCCGCCGGCAGGAAGGCGACGACAGCCTCGCGCCGCAGGGGCGTGACATGGACGCCCCGCACGGGTGTCTGCGGCAGCGCCACGACCGCCAGGTCCAGGCTCGCCTGCGGCGAGCCGGGTCATGCTTTCGTTGGAGGTCAGCACCTGTACGTTCACGTCGATGCCGGGATGGTTGCGGGCAAGGCGCCCGAGCGCGGGCGGCAGCAGATGCGCAATGGCACCCGTCGAGGCACCAACCCGGACGCGGCCCGTTTGGCCGGCGAGCTGGCGTCGGACGTCCTCCACTGCGTCGTCCGCGTCGGCCAGCAGCCTGCGGGCACGCGCGATGAACCGCTCTCCCAAGGCGGTCGCTTGCGCGGGCCCCCGCCCGCGAACGAGCAACTGGCCACCCAGGCGCGACTCCAGTTCCGCGATCTGGACGGTGACCGTGGGCGCCGCCAGGTGAAGGGCGCGCGCGGCATTGGCCAGGGAGCCGAGGTCGGCGATGGCGACAAGGGTGCGTAGATGGTCGAGGCTCAGTTCTCGCATGGCGCCAATTTAACTTTTCTTAATCCTGGGTTCCATATATTTAGCTGGAGCCATCGAGGTCGGATGCCTACGATCGCGCTCCATGGACCTCAATATCTTCATCGACGGCGATCAGGGCACCACCGGCCTTGACTTGCAGAACCGGCTCCGGGGTGGGGAATTCCGCATCCGCACATTGCCGACGAACCTGCGCAAGGACGCGGCTGCCCGACGGGTCGCTCTCAACGAGTGCGACATCGCCATCCTTTGCCTGCCCGATGCAGCGGCGCGCGACGCGGTGGCGATGATCGAGAACCCTTCGGTGCGCGTTATCGACGCCAGCTCGGCTCACCGCACCAGCCCGGGCTGGGTCTACGGCCTGCCCGAGCTCGATGCACGGCAAGGCGAACGCATTGCCTCGGCGGCGCGGGTCACGAATCCAGGCTGCTATCCCACCGCTGCGGTCGCCCTGCTGCGACCGTTGACGGATGCGGGCCTCTTGCCCGCCGACTATCCGCTTGTCATCCATGCCGTCTCAGGCTATTCGGGTCAGGGCAGGGCGGGGGCGGAAGCGCACGAGGCCGGGACGGGAGCGCATTCGTTGAAGGTTTACGGCCTTGCACTCGAGCACAAGCACGTGGCGGAAATCGAGGCCTACGCCGGCTTGGCGGAGCGGCCCATCTTCGTGCCGGCCTATGGCAGCTACCGGCAGGGCATCGTGCTCACCATCGGATTGCACGAGCGAATGCTTCCCTCTGATGCCTCGGGCATGCGCATCCACGAATGCCTTGCGCAGCGATACCGCGATGCGGCGCACGTTCACGTACAGCCGATGTCGTCTGCCGTGCCGATGACCGAACTGGACCCGCAAGTCCACAACGGCTCAAACGACCTGAGTCTGGCCGTTGCATGCAATGAGCGCACAGGTCAGATCGTCTTGGGCGCGGTTCTCGATAACCTGGGGAAGGGGGCCGCGGGGGCGGCTGTGCAGAACCTGCGATTGATGGCCGCTATCGAACCCGCTTCGGAACATCGCCGATGACGGTCGCGCGCATCATGTGACGTTCCGAGGGGTAGTAGTCGGACACCGCGTAGTGCTGAACTGCCCGGTTGTCCCAGAAGACGATCGTGTCCGGCTCCCAGTGCACACGCACCTGGTATTCCGGAATCTTGGCCTGACGCACGAGCAAGTCGAACAACTCGCGAATCTGGGTCGGTGTATCCATGCCCCAATCCGAGCCCAGAACTTCCCGGTAGTTGGCGATGTGCGTGGTGTGGATTTCGTTCACGTACAGGATCAGCTCCCCGGTTTCAGGATGCGTGATGACCACCGGATGTTCCACAGAACGATGTCGATCCCGATATGCGGCACGTTCGTTCGGATCCATCTTTTTGAACAACGCGACATTGATGTCATTGACGGCCACCATGCTGTCGATCTTCCGCTTGACCTCCTCCGGCAACCCGGCGTAAGCCTGAACCATGTTGCAGAAGATGGTGTCTCCTCCAACTTCCGGGCACTTGATGCAACGAAGAATCGAACCCATCGAAGGCTTCTCGTAGAACGCGGTGTCGGAGTGAAAGAGGTTCTCGGCGCCCTTTCTTTCCCGGGAAGACTTGAGTTGAACAAGTTCGGGGAATTCCGCGTTGGCGGCCAGCAGCGGATTTTGCGTCTCGAGATGGCCGAACTTTCGAGCGAACGCCACATGCTGTGCGGCGGAGACAGGCTGACGCCGAATGACCAGCACTCGGAAAGCCAACAGCAGCGCGCGAATCCTGGCAATGCCGTCGTCATCGAGATCCGGCAGAAACAGGTCCTGCAACTCCAGACCGAGCGACGGGGCCAATCGACGGGTCTTCCAGCCCGAGGGCAATCCTTCGAGAGCGTGCTTCATGGCCGGGCTCGATTCGACAGGTGTCCACTGCGAAGCCATCTCATCTGCAATGCTTAATGACATTTTTGTCTCCATTCAATCTATTGATGCAATTCAACGAGCGGAATCCCGGGCTCGATTCGCGCAGTCTTCTCTTATTCCGCAGTTACTCCCGAAACCTTGATGAATTCCTGCCAGCGCGGAACCTCCGCTTCGAGGAACTTGCGGAACTCCGAGGGTGATCGAACCGCTTGTCTCCCCCCAACCTGCTCGATCAAGGCCGTGTACTCGTCGGTTTGCAGGATGGCCTGCACTGCGTTCCAGATCTCCGCGATCTTGTCCGGCGCGACACCGCTTGGCGTCAGCAGGCCGACCCATGGCACGACATCGAATCCCGGAAGCCCCGATTCGGCAACCGTGGGAATCGATTCGTGCTTGGGCAGCCGCTTCGCGCTGCTGATTGCCAAGGCCTTGATGCGACCGCCTTGCAAGAGCGGCGTCGCAGCAGCCACCCCTTCGAAGGTCACCTGAACCTGGCCTGCGGCAAGGGCCGTCAGGGATGGCGCGGCTCCCTGATAGGGGACGTGCACAAACTTCAGCTTGGTACGCCGGAGGAACTCCGTCATGGCGAGATGCGAAACGCTTCCTACGCCCGGTGACGAAAAACTGATCTCCCCTGGATGGCTGTTTGCATAGCTGACCAGGGACTCGACCGAATCGATCGGCAGCCTGGAATTGACGAGCAGCAGCAGCGGGGTGTCGTAGAGCGTCGCGACCGGCTCGAAGTTCTTCAGTGTGTTGTATCTCACGGCCTTGAAGAGGATCGGATTGATCACCAGCGCTGAAGATGCGGAGAAGGTCAGGGTGTTCAGGTCGCCGGTCGATCTGGCAACGTTGCCCAGCGCGATGCTTCCGCTCTGACCTGAAACATTCTCGACAAAGAAATTACGGTCCAGTTTTTTGCTCAAGGCGGATGCCAGGTATCGCCCCACCGTATCGACGGATTGACCCGGTGGATAACCGATGACGATTCGCGCCGAGCGCTGAGAAGCGTCGCTCGCCTGCGTCTGCGCCTCTGCATGGCCGGACATGCAGATAGAGAGCAGGCCCATCGACGCAGCAATCCACAAGAACAGGAATCGAACTTTCATCCGTTGTCTCCATCGTTGCTCAAAGAGATTGCGCCCGAATCACGTGCACGCACCGCGTGCGTCTGCGCTCAATTGCCCGAATGGCTTGTCACGGAACAATCATCGAACTGGGGTGAGGACTTCGTCCAATACCGTTTGACCGGGCAGGCATACGAGAATCGTATGGGGCGCCCGAGGCTGTCGAAGCGGCGCCGCACCGCGTTCAGGACTGCACATGAGCCAGATCGATCCGAGGAGTCTTCGCCAGTTCGTCGCCGTCGCCGAGGAACGCAGCGTCAGCTGGCCAAGGGGCTGCCGGACATCGAGCTGCAGTACACCGAGCTCATCGCCTTCAGCGCGCTGAAGGCCGTGCTGGACGCCGGCGTGTCGGTGGCGCTCGGCTTCCCGCCGATCGTGGCACTGCTGGTGAGCAGCCGCACAATCGGCTCCGGGCCGCTGATGGCTGTGCTGCACGAGGATTCGCCGCTCGCGCGCCAGCCTGTGGTGTCGCTGCGCAGCCTGGGCGGGTTGGCTCGCGCCGTCCAACTCGCTACGCGGCCTGCAGCGGCCCGGCGAGCTTGTAGGTATTGAGGAGGAGGCCGGACGGCGTCGTCTTGGTGCAGGCGAGTTCGAAGGAGCACCCCGGGGTTCCTTCCGCAAAGAGGCGCTTCCCCGTACCTACCAGCACCGGATAGACGATCAGCATGACTTCGTCCGCAAGCCCGTGTTCGAACAGCGTCGATGTCAGCGTTGAGCTGCCCCAGAGGACCAGGTCCGGGCCAGCCTGCGACTTGATGCGCCGCACGCCCTCGACCGGGTCCGGCCCGACGCCCTCGAACGGCCCCCACGCGAGGCTTTCCGGGCGATGGGTGACGACGAACTTGGTAGCCGCATTCAAGCCATCAGCCATCGGACTGGCCGGCGCCTTCGGCCAGTAGTCCGACCACATGTCGTAGGTGCGCCGGCCCAGCAGCAGGTCGAAGCGCCCGCCGTGCGCGGCGAGCACCTCGTCCCGCCCGGCGGGAGTCCGGTAGGGCACCGTCCAGTCGGCATACGGAAAGCCGTCTTCGCCGGAGGACTGGATCACGCCGTCGAGCGACACGTGCTCCATGATCTTGAGCTTTCTCATTCGGGTCTCCGTGTTTGATTGTTGGGCTTGGAGGGGATGAGGATGCTGAACCGTCATCGGCCTTCGCGCAACTCCATCGGCATGGAGGGTTCAGGCATCGCTCGCGCGCCATCCGTGGCGCATCGAAGCGCTCGGGAGTCTGAGGCGAGCCCGCCAGATCCGCCCGGGCCAGCTGGAAGCAGTCTGTTCCGGCAGGAGGCACCACGCCCGTCTGCGCCGAGCTGGTCCAGATGTGCGAGCTGATCGCCCTTCACATCGGCGGCATCCTGTCGAACTTGGGCAATGCCGGGTCCAGAAAGTCCCATCGATGCCCGCGCACGGCATATGTGACCGCCTGCGGCTTGTACCGGCCAGGGTCGTCGAGGCTCGCGGCGTGCACGGTGAAGATGTCGGGCATCGCCGCAAAGGTCATGTACACGGGCGACCCGCAGGCGGGGCAGAAGGCCCGGGTCTTGACGTTGCCGCTGTCGCCGACCATGTCCCACAGCGTGGCCTGGCCGCTGTGCTTCACGCCGCCGCGCGGGAAGGTGAGGTACGAGCCATGGCCGGTGCCGCTCTTGCGTTGGCAGTCGCGGCACTGGCAGTCGTTCTGGAAGATGGGCTCGGCTGAAATCTCGTAGCGGACTGCGCCGCATGCGCAGCCGCCGGTGTAGGGGTGGGTCATTTCCTTGTTCCTTCGAGGTGTGTTTTCCGGCGGATCTGGCCGGGTGCAGCCAATCTAGCGGGGGCACGCGTGTCGCGGGGAGTAACAAGTTCGTCGTGAGTCGCTGCGCCGAGCCGGCTGGATGCCGGGGCCGCCATTTGAAGTGCTTACAACTTCGGCGCCGCTCAGGGCGCTGCCAGACGGTAAAGTTCCCGCCTCCGGTTTCGGATCGTCCGCGGCCCTTTTTTCCACCGCCTCCCGTTTTCCCGCTCGCCCCCATGTCCAACCTCATCGTGCACGGCGGAACGCCGCTGCGTGGCCGCGTCACCCCCTCCGCCAACAAGAACGCCGTGCTGCCGGTGCTCTGTGCCACCTTGCTCACCTGGGAGCCGCTGCGCCTGCACGGCGTGCCCGACATCACCGACGTGCGCAAGATCCTCGACATCTTCCGCACACTGGGCAGCGACGTGCGCATGGACCACGACACCGGCACGCTCGAGCTGCACCACCGCGAGACCGCCTTCGACGCATCGCGCCACCGGCTGCCCGAGGAGATGCGCTCGTCGATCATGCTGGTGCCGCCGCTGCTGGCGCGCTTCGGCGTGGCGCGGCTCGAGGACAACGTCAAGGGCTGCACCCTGGGCGTGCGCGAAATCGATCCGCACGTGGAGGTGTTCCAGCGCTTCGGCGGCGAGGTGGAGCGCACCGAAGGCTCGCTGCTGGTGCGCAGCGCGGGCCGCCTCACGCCCACGGACCACTGGCTGGACTACGCCTCCGTCACGACCACCGAGAACTTCGTGCTGTGCGCGGCGGCCGCGGGCGGTACGTCGACGCTGACCAACGCTGCGTCGGAGCCGCATGTGCAGGAGTTCTGCCGCTTCATGGCGATGATCGGCGTGCGCATCGAAGGCATGGGTACCTCGCGGCTGACGGTGCACGGCGGCGGCACGCTCAAGGGCGGGGAGTTCCGCTTCGACGAAGACTTCCACGAGATCACGACCTTCCTGGCGCTGGGCGCTATCACCGGCGGCGACGTGGTCGTGCGCAACAGCGCACCCGAAAACTTTCCGCTACTCGACCGCACGTTCGCGAAGTTCGGCGTGCAGATCGTGCATGAAGACGGCTGGTCGCGCGCCATCCGCAGCGGCCCGCTGAAGGTGCAGACGCCATTCACGAGCAACGTGCTGACCAAGGTGGAGGCGGCGCCGTGGCCTTACTTTCCGGTGGACCTGCTGCCGATCTTCATCGCGCTGGGCGTGCGTGCCCAGGGCAATGCGATGTTCTGGAACAAGGTGTACGACGGGGCGCTGGGCTGGACGGGCGAGCTTTCGAAGTTCGGCGCGCACGTGTTCTCGTCTGACCCGCACCGGCTCATTACCTTCGGTGGCAATCCGCTGACGCCGGCCGTGGTCGAGAGCCCGTACATCATCCGGGTGGCGATCGCGCTGTTCATGGTGGCGGCGAGCATCGAAGGGCGTTCCGAGATCCGCAACGCCACGCCCATTCGCCGAGCCCATCCGCGCTTCGTGGAAAACCTGCGCAGCCTTGGCGTGCAGGTGGAGTGGACGAGCGAGGAATAACTGGCGGGGTTGGTGCCGCAGTGCCCGCCCGTCAGAACGACGGAACGGGGTTGTGCCCTTCGGTCAGCACATAGGCGCCATTGCGCCAGGCATAGACCAGCGTGCTGTCGATGGTGAGCACGCGGCGGTTTTTGGTGCCGCTCGTTTTTTCGCCCTTGAACGCGATGCGCATCTCACCCGGCTCTTCGTCAGTGCCCAGCGTAAAGCTCGGCGTGCCGCTGACGTCGAAGCACGCGCCGCGTGGCGGCTCTTCCGGCTTGCCGGGCCTGGGCACTTTCTCGCAGGACTCGTCGGCGCCTTCATTGGTGGCCGACAGCGCAATGCCCCTTGCCAGCACGCGCACCTTGCCCGCTTCGAGCCCATACACCGACAGCCACTGCCCGCAGTAGCCCTGCCAGCAACTGCCGTGGGCAATGGTCAGCGCAAAGCGCTGGGGCGCGATGCGCTCGACCTTGGTGGTGCCGAGGTTGCCCATGAAGCCGAGGTAGTCGACAGCGTCGCTGCGGCTCGCGAGCTTCCAGCCCTCGGCGCTCTGCTCGAAGAAGTAGGCGCCGAGCCATGCGCCGTTCACGTGGCCGTTCATCGGCTTGCCCCGGTCGTCGAGCGGCACGGTCTCGGTCAGCATGACGGCGTGCGTATCGTCCAGCCGCACCACTTCGCGCGGCGACACCTGAGCCTGTTGATCGGCCTCGCTGCCGGGCACTGTCTTGCCCTCGTTGGCCCTCTCGGGCAGCGAGACGGTGTCGGGCTGTCGGGGCGAGGCGCCCGGGCCCTGGGAGTCGGGGAACACCAGCGCCATGAGTTCGGCTCGCTTGAGCGTGGCAGATGCGGTGGGGCGAGGCACTGGTGGTGCAGGTGATGCTGGCGGTGCCGCGGGGGCAACGGCCTCGGCGGTTGCCACGGCCACTGCGGCTTCGTCCGGCTGCGCGTCGGCGGTGGTAGCGGGGGCTTCTTCTTTCTGCGGGCAGCCGCCGAGCATGACGAGGCTGGCGGTGGCAATGGCAGCAGCAATGGTGCGCTGCAGCGGCCGCGAGTGAGCGGGCCGCGTCGGGTTCAGGATGGGCATGCGCGCGATTGTGCCGAAGCCATTTGGCGATGATGACCCCGCCGCCGCCGCAACCTCCGGCTTGGCAGGAGAATGGCCGGCAACCGGCGACACACGAACAAGGAGCGCTCCAAATGACCACGCTGCAACAACTCATCGGAACGGACCTTCCGCTCATTCAGGCTCCCATGGCCGGCGTGCAGGGCAGCGCGCTGGCCATCGCTGTCAGCAATGCCGGTGGCCTGGGCTCGCTGCCTGGAGCCATGCTAAGCCCCGACGTCATGCGCAGCGAACTCGCCGCCATTCGCGCGGGCACCAGCAAGCCCTACAACGTCAATTTCTTCTGCCACACGCCGCCGGTGCCGAGCGCCGATCGCGAAGCGGCCTGGCGTACCGCGCTGATGCCGTACTACGCCGAGTTCGGCATCGACGCGGCGAACATTCCCACCGGCCCGGGGCGCAACCCTTTCAGCGCCGAAGTGGCCGATTTGCTGGCCGAATTCCGTCCGCCGGTGGTGAGCTTTCATTTCGGGTTGCCGTCCGAAGCGTTGATGGCGCAGGTGCACGGCTGGGGTGCGAAGGTGCTGGCATCGGCCACCACGGTCGAAGAGGCGCAGTGGCTCGAAGCGCGCGGCGTGGATGCGGTCATCGCGCAAGGGCTGGAGGCCGGTGGGCATCGCGGTCATTTCCTGTCGCACGACCTGACGAGGCAGCTCGGCACCTTCGCTCTGCTGCCGCAGGTGGTGCATGCGGTGAAGGTGCCGGTGATCGCGGCCGGCGGCATCGCGGATGCGGGCGGCGTGGCCGCGGCCATGGCGCTGGGCGCGGCGGGCGTGCAGGTCGGCACGGCCTACATGCTGACGCCCGAGGCGACGACCAGCACGCTGCACCGCGAGGCGCTCAAGGGCAGGGCAGCGCGACACACGGCGCTGACCAATCTCTTTACCGGCCGACCGGCCCGCGGCATCGTGAACCGCGTGATGCGCGACCTGGGGCCCATCGGCGAGGTCGTGCCGGAGTTTCCGCTGGCCACCTCGGGCATTGCGCCGCTGCGAGCCAAGGCCGAAGCGCAGGGCAGCGGCGATTTCTCTCCGCTGTGGTCGGGGCAGAACGCAACCGGCTGCCGCGAGGTGCCGGCGGCCGAAGTTACCCGCGCGCTCGCGCAAGGCTTTCACGCAAACGTCTGAAGAACCATTGATGCCTCAACTTCACTTGCCCCTCAAATTCCTCGAACACGCGGCCCGGCCGGAGGCCCGCGAACCCTGGCTGCTGGTGCTCATGCATGGCGTCGGCAGCAACGAGCAGGACCTGTTCGGCCTCGCGCGGCTGATGCCGCCGCAGTTCCACGTGCTGAGCCTGCGCGCACCGTATGTGCTGTCGCCCGGCGCCTACGCGTGGTTCGAGTTCCAGGTACTGCCGAACGGCGAGCGGCAGATCAACGAAGAGCAGGAGCGCGAAAGCCGCTTCCTCGTCGGCGAGATGATCGCCTCGGCCTCGCAGCAGCTCGGCGTGCCGGCCGAACGCGTGGTGGTCGGCGGCTTCAGCCAGGGCGGCATCATGTCGCTGTCGCAGCTGCTCACCAAGCCGCAGAGCGTGCGTGCCGCGATGGTGTGGCACAGCCGGCTGCTCTCGCAGGTGGTGCCGCACATCGCGCCGCCGGAGGCCTTCGAGGGCAAGGCGCTGTGGGTGAGCCATGGCAGCGCCGACAACGTGATTCCGCCGAGCGCCGCGCAGGCCACGCGCGAACTGGCGCGCGGCCTTCCGCTGGCGCTGTCGGGCTCGGACTTTCCGGGCGCGCACGAGATCCGCCCGGCCGAGCTGCAGGGTTCGATTGCCTGGCTGCAATCGCTGAGCGGTTCCGCCGACGCGGCCTGACCGCGCGGCCTGCACGGCACGGGGGCGACACAGGGCGTTACGCGGCCGTGGTGCCATGGAGCGCCCGATTGGTGCAACATGACCGGTCTCTCCGCATCACACACAGCCTTAGCAGAAGGAAAGTGCCGCCATGTCCGACCGAGATACCCCCGGCTCCGGGGACGACTCCCCTGAATTCCGGCCACGCCGCGAAATGCCCATAGGCGCCATCGTCGCCTTCATGCTGGTGTTGCTCGGGACGGCCTTCGTCGGCTGGCGCTGGTATCAGCAGCAGCAACAACTACCCGAGGCCCCGCCGGTGGCCGCGGCGCCGAACGATGGGCTCGCGCCCGCACCGGCACCCGTGCCCGCGCCCGAGTCCCTGGAGCCGCGCAACCCCATCGACGCCATTGCCGTGCCCGACACGGGGCTGCCGACCGTCACCGATTCCGATACGCGCGTGATGAAGGCGCTCGTCGACCTGCTCGGCAGCAAGAACGTGGCCGACTTCCTGAGGTTCGACGGTGTCGTGCGCCGCTTCGTGGCAACGGTCGACAACCTCGCGCGCGAGCAGGCGCCCGCGAGTGCGTGGCCGGTGCAGCCGGCCAGGCAGCGCTTCATCACCGCAGGGCAGGGCGAGAAACAGGTCATCGCGCCCAACAACGCCGCGCGCTACAACGCCATCGTGCTGTTTGCCGAATCGGTCGATCCGGCGAAGGCGGCCAAGACGTATGCCCGGCTCTACCCGCTGTTCCAGCAAGCCTATGAAGAACTGGGCTATCCGGGGCGCTACTTCAACGACCGGCTCATTGCCGTGATCGACCACCTGCTGCAGGCGCCGGAGCCCGCCGGCCCGGTGCAGGTGCGGTTGGTCGAGGTGAAGGGCAATGTTCCTTCGCAGCGGCCCTGGGTGCGCTACGAATACGCCGATTCGCAGTTGGAGTCGCTCTCTTCCGGCCAGAAGATCATGGTGCGCGTGGGGCTCGAAAACGAACGCAGGCTGAAGGCCAGCCTGCGCGGTTTTCGCGAGCAGATTGCCACGGCGGGCCTGGCGAAGAAGAAACAACCCTGACCCGCACGGTGCGCCGTGTAGGCGCGGACCGATTGCATGCCGCGCGGATGCCGCAGATGATTTGTTCCCAAGACCAAGATCTCGAGGACAAACGTATGAACCCGATGAGCGTCGACCTCTACCAGAGTGCCACCGATCCGGAGAAATTCCTCGCGCTTCCCGCGGGCACCGATCCTGCCGAACTCATGGGCCCGATGACCTTCGACCAGGACTACGCGCAGGTCAAGCGATACCAGGAGGCATTCCAGTTCAACCCGTCCGAGGCCTATGCGGGCGTCAATGCGGCCAAGATCGCCGCGGACATCCTGACCGTGAAGTGGGCCATCTATCGCCGCGAATCCCCACCGAAGAAGGGCGCCGCGGCGCGGCGCGGCTGACCCCGCCTGCGGGCCTTCTCAGGCCTCTTCGGTTTCCTGGTATTCGCCCACCGGCACGCAGCTGCAGAACAGGTTGCGGTCGCCGTACACGTTGTCGACGCGACCGATCGGCGGCCAGTACTTGGCCTGCTTGAGCTCGGCCAGCGGGAACGCGCCCAGTTCGCGCGAGTAGGGATGCGGCCACTCGGTGCCGAGCAGGCTCGCAGCCGTGTGCGGCGCGTGCTTGAGCGGGTTGTCGTCCTTCGGCCAGACGCCTTCCTCGATGCGGCGGATCTCGCCGCGGATGGCGATCATCGCATCGACGAAGCGGTCGAGCTCGGCCAGCGGCTCGCTCTCGGTCGGCTCGACCATCAGCGTGCCCGGCACCGGGAAGCTCAGCGTGGGCGCGTGGAAGCCGTAGTCGATCAGGCGCTTGGCCACGTCCTCGGCGGTGACGCCGCTGGTGTCCTTGAGCGGGCGCAGGTCGAGGATGCACTCGTGCGCGACGTGGCCGTTGGGGCTCGCGTACAGCGTCGGGTAGTGGTCCTTCAGGCGCGCGCTGATGTAGTTGGCGCTGAGGATGGCCGTTTCGGTCGCGGCCTGCAGGCCCTTCGCGCCCATCATGCGGCAGTACATCCAGCTGATCGGTAGCACCGCCGCATTGCCGAGCGGCGCTGCGGAAACCGCACCGACGCCGTTCGATGCGACGCCGGCCGTCGCATGGCCCGGCAGGTACGGCACGAGGTCTTCGACCACGCAGACCGGGCCCACGCCCGGGCCGCCGCCACCGTGTGGAATGCAGAAGGTCTTGTGCAGGTTCAGGTGGCTCACATCGCCGCCGAACTCGCCCGGCGCGGCCACGCCGACCAGTGCGTTCATGTTGGCGCCGTCGACGTACACGCGCCCGCCGTGCTCGTGCACGAGCTCGCACAGTTCCTTCACGCGCGTTTCGAACACGCCGTGCGTGCTGGGGTAGGTGATCATCACGGCGGCCAGGTTGGCGCTGTGCTTCTCGCAGGCGCGCTTCAGGTCGTCCATGTCGACGTTGCCCTGCGCGTCGCAGGCCGTCACCACCACCTGCAGGCCCACCATCTGCGCGCTGGCCGGGTTGGTGCCGTGCGCCGACGACGGAATCAGGCAGATGTTGCGGTGGCCTTGGCCCTTGGCCTCATGGAAGGACTTGATGGCCAGCAGGCCCGCGTACTCGCCCTGCGAGCCGGCGTTGGGCTGCAGGCTGATGCCGGCGTAGCCGGTGGCTTCGCACAGCCATGCGCGCAGCTGCGCGTCGAGCTGCGCATAGCCCTGCTGCTGCTCGGCCGGTGCGAAGGGGTGGATGTTGGCGAACTCGGGCCAGGTGATGGGGATCATCTCGCTGGTCGCGTTGAGCTTCATGGTGCAGCTACCCAGCGGGATCATGCTGCGGTCGAGCGCGAGGTCCTTGTCCGACAGGCTGCGGATGTAGCGCAGCATCGCGGTCTCGCTCTTGTGGGTGTTGAACACCGGGTGCGTGAGAAAGGCGCTGGTGCGGCGCAGGTCTTCGGGAATGAGCGGCACGGTGTTGGCGGCCAGGTCGTCGAAGCGCGGCATCGGCGTGCCGGCGGGCACGAACAGCGCCCACAGCGTCTCGATGTCGGCGCGCGTGGTGGTCTCGTCGAGCGAGATGCCAAGGTGCTGCTGCAGGCGCTGGCGCAGGTTGACGCCGCCCGCCTGCGCGCGCTCGATGATCGCCGCCGTGTCGTCGCCGGTGCGGATGGTCAGCGAGTCGAAGGCCGTGGTGTTGACCGGCTCGCGGCCCATCTGCGACAGGCCCCGGGCGAGGATGGCCGTGAGCGCCGCCACGCGCTGCGCGATGCGCGTGAGCCCGTCGGGCCCGTGGTACACGGCGTACATGCTGGCCACCACGGCCGGCAGCACTTGTGCGGTGCAGATGTTGGAGGTGGCCTTCTCGCGGCGGATGTGCTGCTCGCGCGTCTGCAGCGCGAGTCGGTAGGCGGGCTGGCCGTGCGTGTCGACGCTGACGCCGACCAGGCGGCCCGGCAGCGAACGCTTGAACGAATCGCGGCAGGCCAGGTAGGCGGCGTGCGGGCCGCCGTTGCACAGCGGCATGCCGAAGCGCTGGGTGGTGCCGCAGACGATGTCGGCGTCGAACTCGCCGGGCGCGACCAGCAGCGTCAGCGCCAGCAGGTCGGCCGCGACGATGAGGGCGGCGTCGCACTGGTGCGCGTGGCCCGCGAGCGGGCGCAGGTCGTGCACGTGGCCGGTGGTGGCGGGGTATTGCGCAAGCACGCCGAAGAATTCGCCGCTCACCATCAGGTGCGGCAGCGTTTCCGACACGGTGCTCACCTTCACCTCGATGCCCAGCGGCGCGGCGCGCGTCCTGATGACTTCGATGGTCTGCGGATGGCAGTCGCCCGACACCAGGAACACGTTGCTCTTGCTCTTGACGCTGCGCTTGGCGAGCGTCATGGCTTCGGCCGCGGCCGTGGCTTCGTCGAGCATCGATGCGTTGGCGATGGCCATGCCCGTGAGGTCGCACACCATCGTCTGGAAGTTGAGCAGGGCTTCCATGCGGCCCTGCGAAATCTCGGCCTGGTAGGGCGTGTAGGCGGTGTACCAGGCGGGGTTCTCGAGCACGTTGCGCAAGATGACGCCCGGCGTGTGCGTGCCGTAGTAGCCCTGGCCGATGAAGTTGCGGAACACCTTGTTCTTCGACGCCATCACCTTCAGCTCGGCCAGCGCATCGGCTTCGGTCGCCGGTGCGGGCAGCCGCATCGGCTTCGCGCGGCGAATGGCCGCGGGCACGATGCCGTCGATGAGCTCAGCCCGCGTCTCCGAGCCGATCACGGGCAGCATGCGCGCCTCGTCCGCCGCATCGATGCCGATGTGGCGGGCGAGGAATTCTTCGGCGTTCTCTAGTTGTTGCAGGGAGGGGAGGGCGTGGCTTGACATGGCGGGGAAGTAGGGCGGAAGGGGCGGGAGCGGTGGTCCGTATTCAGCAGCGCATCAAGACTCGGCGGCGAACTTGTCGTACGAGGCCGCATCGAGCAGCGCGTCGAGCTGCGCCGGCTCGCTCAGCTTGACCTTGAAGAACCAGCCGCCGGCCAGCGGGTCGCTGTTGGCGAGCGAGGGGTCGGCGCGCAGCGCTTCGTTCACTTCGGTGATCTCGCCCGACACGGGCATGAACACGTCGGCCGCGGCCTTGACCGATTCGACGACGCCGGCGACTTCGCCCTGGGCAAAGGTCTTGCCGACTTCGGGCAGGTCGACGAACACCACATCGCCCAGCGCGTCCTGCGCGTGCACGGTGATGCCGACGGTGGCCGCGCCGCCTTCGGCCGAGACCCATTCATGGTCCTTGGTGTACTTGATGCTCATGTGAAAAACTCCTCGTGGAAAAAATGATGATCGGGGTGCGTAGCCTAGCCGCGGTAGTAGCGGGTGGGCACGAAAGGCATGGTCGAGACTTCCATCGGCACCGGCTTTCCGCGCACGATGGCCTGGATGCGCGTGCCCGGCTCGGCGAAGGCGGTGGCCACGTAGCCCATGGCGATGCAGCGGTCGGCGGTGGGGCCGAGCAGGCCGCTGGTGACGAGGCCGATGTCCTGGCCTTCGAACGATTGCAGCACCGTGCCGTCGCGCACCGGAATGCGTTCGAGGGCAACGAGGCCCACGCGCTTGCGCTTCAGCGTGTCGTGGTCGGTGTGGCCTGCCGCGCCCACGGTGGATGCGGTGAGCTGCGCCAGGATCTTCGCGGCGCCCGGAAAGCCGCCTTCGCGCGCGCCGCCGGTGCGACGCACCTTCTGCATCGCCCAGTTGAGCGAGGCCTCGACCGGCGTGGTGGTGGTGTCGATGTCGTGGCCGTACAGGCAAAGGCCGGCCTCGAGCCGCAGCGAATTGCGCGCGCCCAGGCCGATGGGCTTGACCTCGGGCTGGGCCAGCAGCAGGCGGGCGAGGGCGTCGGCGTCCTTGGCGGCCACCGAGATCTCGAAGCCGTCCTCGCCGGTATAGCCGCTGCGGGTGACGAAGGCGGGAATGCCGCCGATCTGCACCGCTCCGCCCGTCATGAACACGAAGCGCTCGACGCCGGGCGACAGCCGCGCCAGCGTGGCGGCGGCCTGCGGGCCTTGCAGTGCGAGCAGGGCGTGATCGGGCAGGGGCTGCACGTCGCAGCGGGCGCCGATCTTCTGCTGGATGTGCGCGATGTCGGCCACCTTGCAGGCCCCATTCACGATCACGAAGATCGAGTCGTGGCCTTCGTTGAAGAACATCAGGTCGTCGAGGATGCCGCCCTCGTCGTTGATCAGCAGGCCGTAGCGCTGCTTGCCGGCTGGCAGGTCGATCACGTCGACGGGCATCAGGGTTTCGAAGGCGGCTGCCGCATCGGGCCCGACGAGGCGCAGCTGTCCCATGTGGGAAATGTCGAACAGGCCGGCCGCATCGCGCGTGTGCTTGTGCTCGGCCATCAGGCCGGCGGGGTATTGCACGGGCATCGAATAGCCGGCGAAAGGCACCATGCGGGCGCCGAGCTCCAGATGGAGGTCGTACAGCGGCGTCTTGAGAAGAGGGGCGTCGGAGGGAGCGGAAGAAGCAGCCACGGGGCACTCCAAAGGGGCAGTCGAAATCCATGGCTGCAACGCCATGGGCCACCCCTGCTGTCCGCTTTACCTGAGAGATTCGCCCCACGATCGGGGTTTGCTCCTTCGGTGGGCCGTTGCTTGGCAACGGCCTCTCTCCAGCAAGGAAACACCGGTGTTCACCAGTGCCTTGTCAGTCCTTTTGCCTGAGCGTTCGGGAATCCCCTGCGCCTTCGGCGGCCCCGGCATGCGGGGCTCTCTCCTGACCCGGCGAGTGTAGTGGATCGCGCAGCCCGCAGCCCCGGACTTGCCCCTCGTCCCTATCGCGACCACAGGCGCCACGCCGCGACGCCGACCGCGATCCACACAGCCACGACAAGCGCGGCGCCATACCGGCTGGTCGGCCTGGCGCCCGACTTCTGCATCCAGTCGTCGGCTTGCCGGCGGCACTCTGCGAGCACCGGCGGCGGAATCAGCCGGATCGCAAGCCAGATCAGCCCCGGCAGCAGGAGAACGTCGTCGAGGTAGCCCAGGACCGGGATGAAGTCGGGAATGAGGTCGATCGGGCTGAGCGCGTAGGCGACCACGAACATGCCCAGTGCCTTGGCATACCACGGGGTGGATGCATGCCTGCCCGCGAACCACAGCGTGACGCCGTCGCGCTTGACGCGCCGGGCCCAGGCGCGAAGCCGGGCGGACAGGGACGGTTTTTCAGCAGCGGAGTTCACCTCGCGATGGTGTCACAGGCCGCGTTCGCGCCCGTGGTGCGCTCTTCAATGAACGATTTCGGCCGGCGGCAGCAGCCGGTCGATGCGCTCGCGCAGCGATTCGGCCCGCTCCACTCCGGCGGTTTTCTCGATCTCGGTCAGCATCAGCGCGGCGATGGTCAGCATCGCCTCGCGGTCGCGCGCCTCGCGCAGCGCGTCGCGCATCTGCAGCGCGAACTTCGGGTCGCGCCGCACGAACATGCGCTCGCAGATGTCGAACAGGAACATGCGCGTGGTGGCCAGCGAGCGCTTGCCGTCGAAGGTGTCGGCCGAGGTGGGGAGACGGATCGGTTCGTCGGCAGGGATCGGCGCGGGCTGGGCGGGTGCCGGTGCGCCCGCGGCTTGCAGGCCCTGCAGATAGCCCCTCTGGATCAGCGCCCGGATCGCCAACTCGGCTTCATGCCGGTCGGGGAACAGCGCGCTGAAGTCGGTCAGCGAGCGCCGGCCGTCGGCCATCAGCAGCAGGGCGCGCTCGCGCTGGCTGAGCGTGCGCTGTCCGCCCTGGAGTTCGTCGCGCGCCTTGTCGGTCTTGGTGGGAAACATGGCAGCCACAGCTTTGGGGAATCGATGGGCACAGCATCGTTGCAAGCGGTGACATCTTTATTACCCGTTTTCCTCGCAGGGCCAATGGCCGCCCCGGCCGGCCCGCGTGTCCGCCGCACGCCTGGCGCGCTGCCCGGCGTGGACCGTGCCTCGGCTACTTGGTATAGACCAGGTCCCGCAGCGCGAGCGAGATCCACGGCACGTAGGTGATCACCATCAGGCAGGCCAGGATCACCAGCACGAAGGGCACCAGGTATTTCACGATCCGATCGAGCGAGATGCGGGCCACCGTACAGGCCGCGAACAGGTTCACGCCGAAGGGCGGCGTGATCATGCCCAGCGCGAGGTTGACCACCATGATCAGCCCGAAGTGCACCGGGTCGATGCCGAAGTGCACCGCCACCGGCGCCAGGATCGGCGCGAGCACGATGATGGCCGCACTGGTCTCGATGAACATGCCGATGACGAACAGCGCCGCATTCACGCCCAGCAGGAACATCGCCGGCGACTTCAGGACTTCCTGCAGCCAGTGGCCGATGGCGTCGGGTACGCCCGCGCGCGTGATCAGGAACGCGAACAACCCCGCGTTGGCGATGATGAACATGATCACCGCCGACGACAGCACCGACTTGCGCAGGACCGCGTACAGGTCCTGCAGCTTGATCTCGCGGTAGATCAGTATGCCCACCACCAGCGCGTAGAACACCGCCACCGCCGAGGCCTCGGTCGGCGTGAAGATGCCGCCGTAGATGCCGCCCAGGATGATGACGGGCATCAGCAGCGCCCAGCCGGCCTGCCACAGCGCGCGGCCGAAGGGCATGCGGCCGTCGCCGTCGTTCTTGCCCCAGCCCTTCCACTTGCAGAATGCCCAGACGAACAGCATCAGCGCCACGCTGATGAGAATGCCGGGGCCGAAACCCGCGATGAACAGCTCGCCGATGGACACCTCGGCGCTCACGCCGTAGAGGATCATCGGGATCGAGGGCGGGATGATCACGCCCAGCTCGGCGCTGGTGGCCTGCAGCGCCGCCGCGTACGCCGTGGGGTAGCCGTGCTTGATGAGCGCCGGGATCAGGATGGCGCCGATCGCGAAGGTGGTGGCCACCGACGAGCCCGACACCGCCGCGAAGATCATGCAGGTGAGCACGCAGGTCATGGGCAGGCCGCCCTGCACGCCGCCCACGATGCTCTTGGCGAACTCGACCAGCCGGCGGGAGATGCCGCCGGTTTCCATCAGGTTGCCGGCCAGGATGAAGAACGGGATGGCCGCCAGCGGAAACTTGTTGATCGCGTTGAACATCTCCTTCACGGAGATCAGCATGTTGGCGTTGGCCACCTGGATGCCCAGGATCGACGCCAGCCCGATGGACACCGCCACCGAGATCGACAGTGCGAAGCACACCACCATCGTTGCAACCATCACGACACTCATTGCGCGGTCTCCAGTTCGAGCCGCTTGGGATCGAGAAAATTGCCGACGATGCCGAACAGGCAGAACAGCGAGCCGACCGGCAGCGCCAGGTAGGACCACATCATGGAGAGGCTCTCGAGCCCGGCCATCGATTGCACGCGCCCGCGCATCGCATAGTCCCAGCCCCACCAGAGGATGACGAGCATGAGGGCCAGCGCCGCAATGCTCACCACCGCGTCGAGCACGCGGCGCACACGCGGCGGGCTCCAGCGGTAGAGCACGTCCACGCTCACCATCGCGCCCTGGCGGAACGCCATCGGAATGCCGAGGAACACCATCCAGATGAGGCTCACGCGGATCAAGATCTCGCTCCATTCGGCCGGCTGCTCAAGCACGAAGCGGGTGATGATCTGGAACACGCCCAGGGCCGATGCAATGACCAGCATCACGCAGGCCAGGACCATCGAGACGCCGGTGGTCCAGCGCTCGATGCCGAGGAATTTTTCTTTCACTTGTAGTCGCGGATCTTGTCGAGATTCGCCTTGCCGAATTCCTTCTCGAACTGGGCGTTCACCGGTGCCAGCGCGGCAACGAACTTGGCCTTGTCGACGTTGTCGATCACGGTCATGCCCTTGGCGCGCAGGTCGGCCACGCCTTTGGCGTCGTCCTCGTCGACACGCGCGCGGTTGGCCTTGGTGCCTTCCTTGGCGGCGTCGAGGAAGGCCTGCTTGTCGGCGGCGCTGAGCTTGTCGAAGCTCGCCTTGTTCATCAGGAAGATGCAGGGCGAGTAGACGTGGCCCGTGAGCGACAGGTGCTTCTGCACCTGGTCGAACTTGGCCGAGATGATGACCGGCAGCGGGTTTTCCTGGCCGTCGACCGTGCCCTGCTGCAGCGCGGTGAACACCTCGGGGAAGGCCATCGGCGTGGTGATGATGCCGAAGCCCTTGTAGGCCGCGATGTGCACCGGGTTCTCCATCGTGCGCATCTTCAGGCCCTTGAGGTCTTCGGGGGCCTTCACGTCGCGCTTGCTGTTGGTCATGTGGCGAAAGCCGTTCTCGGCCCAGGCCAGCGCCTTGAAGCCCTTGGCGTCGAACTTGGTCAGCAGGTCCTGTCCGATGGGGCCGTCGAGCACGGCGCGCGCATGGGCCTTGTCGCGGAACAGGAAGGGCACGTCGAGGATCTTGGTCTCGGGCACGAAGTTGGGCACCGGGCCGGTCGAGGAGAAGGCCAGTTCCTGCGTGCCCAGCTGCACCGCCTCGATCGACTCGCGCTCGCCGCCCAGCGAACCGTTGTAGAAGGTCTGCACCTTGTAGCGGCCCCCCGTGCGCTTCTCGACTTCCTTGGCGAAGGTGTCGATGGCCACGCCCTGGTGGGAGTTCTGTGCCGTCGAGATGCTGATCTTCATGGTCGTCTGCGCGAAGGCGACCGAACTCAGGGCGAGCGAAAGGCAGGCGGCGGCGATGGGGCCGAATTTCATGGTGTCTCCGGGGAGTTGGGGTCAGGAGCGCGTCAGGCGCGCTTGACCTCGACTATGCAACACCGGGGAGCTTCACCGCGTCGGGATTTTCACGGACGTACTCGCGGATGACGGTCTCGAAGCTCTGGTCCGCCGACAGGCCCAGCGCCTTCGCGCGCGCCGTTTCGATGCGCCCGGGCCAGGTCTTCACGATGCGCATGATCGCCGGGTCGGGCGTGCGATCGAGCAGGGCGGTGGCGGCCTTGCCGGCCACGCGCTCCAGCGCCGCGGCCATCTCGCCGACGGTGGTGGCCAGCGACGGCAGGTTGAGCGCGGTGCGCGGACCCCACTGCGCGTCGCTCGCCTCGGCGGCGCGGATGATGCCCTCGATGGTGCGCGCCGGTGACGCGATGGCGACAGGCGTCGAATCGGGCACGGGGCAGGCCGCGCGCAGGCCGGCCAGCGGCTCGCGGATCATGCCGCTGAAGAAGCCCGAGGCCGCGCCGTTGGGCTTGCCGGGGCGCACGCTCACCGTCATGAGCCGCACGCTGCGCCCGCGCACGAAGCCCTTGCGCGTGAAGTCGGCCACCAACTGCTCGCCGATGAATTTCTGGATGCCGTAGCTGGTCTGCGGCGTGGGCAGTGTGTGGTCTTCGATGACCTTCGGCAGCGGCTGCTCGGGCGAATCGCCGAACACCGCGAGCGAGCTGGCGAACACCAGCACTGGCTTCGTGCCGAGCGCACGCACCCGTTCGAGCAGCGCATGCGTGGCTGCGAAGTTGCTGCGCATGCCGAGGTCGAAGTCGGCCTCGCATTCGCCGCTCACGGCTGCGGCCAGGTGGAAGATGGCATCGGCTTCGCGCCAGACGGTCGTGTCTGCACTGGGCGAGAGTTGCGCGTTGAGATCGCCCGTCACGGTGGCGATGCGCGCATCGGACGCGAGGTCGGCGGGCGCGCCCACGCGGTCGACCAGCGTGATGCGCTCGATCGGCCGGGCCGGTGCGCCGGCCAGCGAGAGGGTGCCTTGCTTCAACAGCGTGCGGGCGAGGCGAGCGCCCAGAAAACCGGCGCCGCCGGTGATGACGATGTGCATGGGTTTTGTCTCCTGTGAGCCGCCAGAATACGCGACGCTCCGGCAACACGAAGCGCAGCGGGGAGCGGAAATGAAAAAGCCCTCCGAAGAGGGCTCGCCGACAAGGCAAGGAGGCCTTACATCCCCACGTAGTTCGGCCCGCCGCCGCCCTCAGGCGTGACCCACACGATGTTCTGCGTCGGGTCCTTGATGTCGCAGGTCTTGCAGTGCACGCAGTTCTGCGCATTGATCTGCAGGCGCTGCTTGCCGTCCTCGGTGCCCACGAACTCGTACACGCCGGCCGGGCAGTAGCGGCTCTCGGGGCCGGCGAACTTGGCGAGGTTGATGTTGACCGGCACCGTCGCGTCCTTCAGCGTCAGGTGGGCCGGCTGCTGCTCTTCGTGGTTGGTGTTGCTGATGAACACGCTGGAGAGGCGGTCGAAGGTGAGCTTGCCATCCGGCTTCGGATAGACGATGGGCTTGCACTCCGCCGCGGGCTTCAGGTACAAGTGGTCGGGCTTGTTGCGGCGCAGCGTCCATGGAATGTGGCCCTTGAGCAGCCACTGCTCGACGCCGTTCATGAAGGTCGCGATGCCCAGGCCCTTCTTGAACCAGGCCTTGAAGTTGCGCGCCTTGTTCAGCTCGGTGTAGAGCCAGCTCTTCTCGAACGCGGCCGGGTAGGCCGTGAGCTCGTCGTGCTGGCGGCCGGCCTGCACCGCCTCGAAGGCGGCTTCGGCGCACAGCATGCCGGTCTTGATGGCGGCATGGCTGCCCTTGATGCGGCTCACGTTCAGGTAGCCGGCTTCGCAGCCGACCAGCGCGCCGCCCGGGAACACCGTCTTGGGCAGCGACATCAGGCCGCCGGCCGTGATGGCGCGCGCGCCGTAGCCGATGCGCTTGGCCGGCTTGATGCCCTTGGCCTCGTCGCCTTCGAGGTACCAGCGGATGTTGGGGTGCAGCTTCCAGCGCTGCATTTCCTCGAAGGGGCTCAGGTAGGGGTTGCTGTAGTCCAGGCCCGTGATGAAGCCCATGGTGACCTTGTTGTCCTCCATGTGATAGAGGAAGGCGCCGCCGTAGGTGTCGCTCTTCATCGGCCAGCCGGCGGTGTGAAGCACGAAGCCGGGCTGGTGGCGCTTGGGGTCGATCTCCCACACTTCCTTCACGCCGAGGCCGTAGGTCTGCGGGTCCTTGCCGGCGTCGAGCTTGTACTTCGCGATGAGCTGGCGGCCGAGGTGGCCGCGTGCGCCTTCGGCGAACACGGTGTACTTGCCCAGCAGCTCCATGCCGAGCTGGAAGTTCTCGGTCGGTTCGCCGTCCTTGCCCACGCCCATGTTGCCGGTGGCCACGCCGCGCACCGAACCGTCTTCGTTGTAGAGCACTTCCGCCGCGGGGAAGCCCGGGAAGATTTCGACGCCCATGTTCTCGGCCTGCTGCGCCAGCCACTTGGTGAAGGCGCCGAGGCTGATGATGTAGTTGCCGTGGTTCTGGAAGCAGGCCGGCAGGAACAGGTTGGGGGTGCGCAGGCCCGACTTCTCGCCGAGGAACACCATCGCGTCGTCGGTCACGGGCTGGTTGAGCGGCGCGCCGAGTTCTTCCCAGTCGGGCAGCAGCTCGTTGAGCGCGCGCGGGTCCATGATGGCGCCCGAGAGGATGTGCGCGCCGGGCTCCGAGCCCTTTTCGAGCACCACGACCGAGATCTCCTTCTCGTGCTGCGCGGCCAACTGCTTGAGCCGGATCGCGGTCGAGAGGCCGGCCGGGCCGCCGCCGACCACGACTACGTCGTATTCCATGGCTTCGCGAGGGCCGAACTGGGCGAGGATTTCGTCGTGGGTCATGTGGGTTGGGTCGATAATGATTTTTCGAGGCGCGGGGCATTTTATGCGGCGTCCACGGGCGGTCCGTGTCACTCGCGGACGGGTCTGTTTCGTCACCTGCGCGACTCCACAGGATCCAGTTCATGGCTTACAGCATCGATCTTTCCGGCCGCGTGGCCTTCGTCACCGGCGCCTCCAGCGGGCTCGGCGCCCAGTTCGCGAAAACCCTCGCCCGTGCCGGTGCCGCCGTGGTGCTGGCCAGCCGCCGCGTCGAGAAGCTCAAGGAGCTGCGCGCACGCATCGAAGGCGAGGGCGGCGACGCCCACGTGGTCGAGCTCGACGTGACCGACATCGGCAGCATCAAGGCCGCGGTCGCGCGCGCCGAGACCGAGGTCGGCCCCATTGACATCCTGGTCAACAACTCGGGCGTGAGCACCACGCAGCGCCTGCAGGACGTGACGACCGACGACTACGACTACATCTTCGACACCAACGTGAAGGGCTCCTTCTTCGTCGCGCAGGAAGTCGGCAAGCGCATGCTGGCGCGCGCCACGGGCACGGCACCGGGCACCTACATCGGTGGGCGGATCATCAACATCGCCTCGTCGGCGGCGCTCAAGGTCATGCCGCAGATCGGCACGTATTGCATGAGCAAGGCCGCGGTGGTGCAGATGACCAAGGCCATGGCGCTCGAATGGGGCCGCTTCGGCATCAACGTGAACGCGCTGTGCCCGGGCTACATCGCGACCGAACTCAACGAGGAGCACTGGACCACCGAGGCAGGCGCCAGGCTGGTCAGCATGCTGCCGCGCAAGCGCGTGGGCAAGCCCGAGGACCTGGACGGCCTGATCGTGCTGCTGGCCAGCGGCGAGAGCCATTTCGTGAACGGTGCCGTCATTGCGGCCGACGACGGGTTCGCGCTCTGAGTCCGCGGGCCTGGACCGGCATTGCCGCCGGCCTGGGCGCGGGTGCGCTCTGGGGGCTGGTGTTCGTGGCGCCGCGCATGGTGGGCCACTTCGGCATGGTCGACATCACCGCTGCGCGCTTTCTCGTGTTCGGCGCGGTCTCGGGGCTTGCGGTGTTCGCGCGGCCGGCCGCCGTGCGCTGGCCGAACGGTCGGCAGGCGCTCGCGGCGCTGGGGCTCAGCGTGCTGGGCTTCAGCGGCTACTACCTGCTGCTGGCCTTCGGCATCGCGGCTGCCGGCACCGAGGTGCCGAGCCTCGTCATCGGCACGATCCCCGTCTGGATGATGCTGCTGGGCCGGCCCGCGGGCCTGCACATGCGGGCCTTGCTGCCCGGCCTGCTGCTCACGGGCGCGGGCATGGCACTCATGATCTGGGGCGTCTGGTCGGCGCACGGCGGCGCGGGCGGGGTCGGTGGCGCGCGCTTCGGCGGGGGCATTGCGCTGGCGCTGTGCTCGATGGTGAGCTGGACAGTCTACGGCCTGCTCAACGCTGCCTGGCTGCAGCGGCACCGCGAGGTGCACGCGGCCGACTGGGCCAACTGGCTCGGCATTGCCACCGGCCTCGGGGCCTTGCTGCTGTGGGCGGCGGCGGGCAGCGATGTCGCCACGCTGCAGTCGCAGCCCGACGGCATGCTGTTCATCTGGATCGCGCTGGCGAGCGGCTTCGGTTCGTCGTGGCTCGCGACCATCCTGTGGAACGTCGCGAGCCAGCGGCTGTCTGCGAGCCTGTGCGGCCAGCTGATCGTGAGCGAGACGCTGTTCGCGCTGCTCTATTCCTTCCTCTGGGACGGCCGTTGGCCGCTGGCCACCGAATGGCTGGCGGCCTTGCTGTTCGTCCTGGGCATCCTCGCATCCATCAAGGCCCACCGATGAGAATCGAAATCCCCGAAAAGAAGAAGCTCGTGTACGAAATGTCGATCCCCATCCGCTGGGGCGACATGGACGCCATGGGCCACCGACATATATGTAGTTAGCGGCATTCGTCGAGCACACAACCCCAACACTGGGGCGGCTCTGCGACCAGATGATGCTCAGATAAGTTCTTGCTTCTTATTTGAGCACACAGATCGCACATCCTAGTCGATGCTCGCATAATTTGGAGCGGCCAGCGTGCGGTCACCCTGGCGTTGCAGGCCGATAGTCAGTACGGCACTTCAGTTCCGGATGGCATTCAGGCATCCAGCCTCCACCCCTACCAAGCTACTCGATTGCGTCAGATCAAGCCGAGCATGCGGGCAAAAAAACGGCGCATCGGACGCGGCGTCAGGCTCCCACCTTCTTAGACCCCAATGGGACTACTCGACCATCCGTAAATGCGGACAACTGAACCCGGAGACCTTCGAGCGCGAGATTCAGGTCGGCCGTCAGCGCTTCAAGCTCAAGAATCCTTTGGTCGGCGACTTCGCGCAAGGCGCGGTCTTCGCGCCAACGTAGGGCGTCGATAGCGTAAGCATTGCCAATCTCCTTGTACATTTCTTCCCAGGTTCGAGGTGCTGGTTCTGCGACCCTTGTGTCACTGTCTTCAGTTCGCGATTTAAGGATTCTTTCCTTGATTGCACTTAGCCAGTCGTCAATCTGAGTCTTCAGCTCGCGATGCTTCTTGCCGTACAAGGTGACTTTTCCAATTCCCCCGCGTTTGCAAATCTCTTCCAAGGTTAGGCGCCCTTCGTTGTACGGGTACACATCGCGATGCTCGATAAGTTCCTGATCGATCAAGGCCATAGCGTTCTTCATCTTTGTGCGGATCTCCTGACTGCGGCTCTCGCCGTTGGCTGTGGCCGCCGCCCGCTTCAAGGCGTTGACCGAATCCCTGCGAGGCTGATCCATAGACGTTTTCCCAGGCATACCCTTTGATATGAACCTGGAGTCACACTGGTAATGCCAAGCCGCAACTATCCAAAAAATTATCCAAGTATAAAAAAATGTACTACGATCAAATTGCTGAATGCGAGGAGGGGGTGCTCTTCATCATTCGGTGACAAGGGGGCTTCCGAGCCGACGCAAGCCGGATGCTCCGTATCAAAGACCGCAACTTTGGAGAAGAGCATGAAGAAAAGTTCGCTTCCCTGTGCAGCAATGCTGGCGACTACGGGAGCCTTTGCACAGTCGTCCGTTACCGTATACGGGGTCGTCGACACCTCGATCGGAAGCTATTCCAACGGCGTGGCGTCGACGGTCAAGATGGTCCAGGGGGGGCTGATCCCCAGTCAGTTGGGGTTTCGCGGGACGGGGGATCTGGGTGGAGGTCTATCCGCAAAATTCATTCTCGAGACCGGCATAAACACGGACAGTGGATTGGGCATTGCCTCGAACTCTAATAACCAGAGCACCGGAGCGAGCACCAGCGATGCCATGACCTTTAATCGACGCGCGGTCGTTAGCCTGCTTGGAAGCTGGGGCGAGGTGCGGCTGGGGCGCGACTATACGCCGGCCAACTATGGCCTAGTCAAGTTTGACCCGTTTTTTGCCAATGGCGTGGCACAGTCATCCAACCTGAATCTGCAGGGTGCAGGTTTTACCGGTGTGCGTGCCTCGAACAGTATTGCCTACCTATATAACGACGATGGTTTCAGTCAATACAACGACGGCCTCTATGGCAAGGTCATGGCCTGGGTCGGTGAGAATTCGAGCACGGCCGCCAACCGCGATGACGGGAGTGGCTTCGGCTTTCGTGTCGGTTATCGCCAAGGCCCCCTGAATGTGTCGTTCGCCACGCAGAAGTCAAAGGTGCTGGCATTCGGAGACATGCGGATGACCAACATTGGTGCGTCCTACGACATTGGCTTCGCCGAGCTGGTTGCCCAATACGACGTAGCCAACAGCGGCTTGCCAGGAACCCGGCATGGGAACCTGCTCGTCGGTGCCAAGATTAAGGCGGGCAACGGCTATATCCCGGTGTCCATGAATTCGTTGAGGGTCAACGATGCTGCGGGGCGCAAGGCGATCATGCTGGGCATCGGCTATGTTTACACGCTATCCAAGCGTACTTCGCTGTACACGAGCTTTGCGTACTTGGACAACCGCAATGCCGCATCCGCGTTCGGCATCAATCCCGGAGGCTTGGGGGGGGTGGCTGGGCGTGATGGGCGCGCCGTCGAATTGGGCGTCAAACACTCGTTCTGACGGTCAGGAACCGTCCCTTCGCCGACCAAGCGCTGTTGTACCGGTGGATGTCGGAAGCAACTACCCCAATGAGCTCCTCAATGGTTGTGGTCGTCCAGTCCCGAGGGTAGAAAAACTCCGATTTCAGCCGGCCGAAGTAGCCTTCGCATGCGGCGTTACCGGCGGGCCTGTGCTCTGGTGACCGTCTGCGCACCGCCAAGGGCGCCGCACGGGTCAATGCCAAACGCGTCTACCGCGTCATGGCCGCAGTGGGCCTGCTGTTGCCCAAGGCACTGCGCAGGCGCCAGTCCACACGCGCGCACGAGGGCCGCGTCGCGCGTTGCGCGCAGCGACCTGCGCTGGTGCTCCGATGGCCCGGAAGTCAAGTGCGACTCGGGTCAGACGGTAACGGCCACGTTCACCAAAGACTGCTGCGACCCGGGAGTGATCGCTTGGCGAGCATGGGAAGGAAAAGGCTTGTCAGGCGAGCCGGTGCGCGAGATGCTCACCGAAGTCGTGGAGCGACGCTTTGGCGCCGTGGAGGCTGTGCCGGCGGGACACGAGTTGGAGTTCCTTGGCGACAACGGTGGCGCCTACATCGCTGCTGACACGCGGGTACTGGCACGCTCGCTGGGCCTCAAGCCCGTCAAACGCCCGTGTGCAGCCCGCAAAACAACGGGATGGCCCGGGGCTTCGTGAACACCTTCAAACGCGATTACGTGGCGCGCTTGGACCTGCGCGACGCACGGACCGTGCTCGCGCAGTTGCCGGCGCCCCGCGAGCACTTCAACGGGGTGCATCCGCACTCGTCGTTGAAAATGCGCTCACCTCGGGAGTTCAGGCGCCAGCAGGCCGCAGTGACTGACCAGGCGCCTTATTGCGAATAGGTCGGGCCTGGAATACGAGGAGCAACATCAGCCTCGATGTCACGAAGCGCATGCGCCAGAAATTGCTCCACACCCTGGTCTGCGAGATCATTGCTGATCTCGATGAGAAGACGCGAGAGATCGTGCTGGCTATCAGTCCACGAGGGGCAGGTTGCTTGGCCAACCCGACGGTTTTGCGTTTGGCTTGATCGCCTTAACCTGCTGCCACAGGGTTGATGCGATCCGCTCTAGCGCCGATTGAGTGACGCCTTCGAACCGAAGGACCAGCACTGGGTTGGTGTTCGATGGGCGCACGAGGCCAAACCCGTCGCTCCAATCGATGCGCAATCCGTCGATATTTGTGACGACTGCAGGCGCGTAGCAGTCGCTCCCCTGAACCAGCCGATGCATGATGTCGGTGGCTTCGACTGGCGTGCAGGGGACATGAATCTCCGGTGTTGAGAGCGCATCGGGCAATGTCTCCAGCACGGCGCCAGCATTTGCGTATGCACTCACTATTTCAAGAAGGCGGCAGGCGGTGTACGTGCCGTCGTCAAAGCCGAACCAACGCTCCTTGAAGAAGATATGGCCCGACATCTCTCCACCGAGGAGTGCGCCCAATTCCATCATCCGGCTGCGCACGAGAGAATGTCCCGATTTGTACATATCGGCGCGGCCACCGAAGCGGTGGATCCAGGGGGCTAGCTGCTGGGAGCACTTTACGTCGAACACGATGGTCGCGCCGCCATGCCGCGCCAAAACATCGCGCGCGAACAGCATGATCTGCCGATCGGGCACGATGTTTGCCCCGCTGCGCGTAACCACGCCCAGCCGATCGCCATCGCCGTCGAACGCGAGGCCCAAGTCCGCCTCGCCGCTTTGTACCGCAGCGATCAGATCGCGTAAATTCTCCGGTCTGCTTGGATCGGGGTGGTGATTCGGAAACCGCCCGTCGACTTCGGTGTGAAGCTCCTCCACCTCACAGCCGATCGCCCGGAGGATGGAGGGGGTCGATGCGCCGGCGATCCCGTTGCCGGCGTCGACCACCACGCGCAAGGGGCGCGCAAGGCAGATGTCGCAGATGATGCGCTGCCGATATGCCGGCAAAATGTCTACACGGCGAGACGATCGGTGCGAACGGAGCACCCACGCTTCGCTCTGGATAATGCGCTTGAGGGTCTGGACGTCGTCTCCGAAGAACGGTGCCTCAGCCAGCACCATTTTGAAGCCATTGTCTTGACCCGGGTTATGGCTGCCGGTGACCTCAATGCCGCTGCGGCATATCGTATGGGTCGCGAAATAGAGCATTGGGGTCGTCACCATGCCGAGATCAATGACCTCCATACCGGCTTCTCCCAGTCCGGCGCGAAGCGCCTGTGCCAATTCGGGGCTGCTCAGCCGCCCGTCGCGTCCCACTGCGATGACGCGCTCGCCACGCGTCCACGCCATGCTGCCGAATGCTCGCCCGATGCCCCGCGCCAGCTCCGCGGACAGCCCCTCCAGCGTGCTGCCTCGAATATCGTACGTCTTGAACAAGCTTTCATTGAGGTTCATTTGGACTTGGCATCCTGTAGATGCCTGACAAGTACGCGGCGAGGGTCGAAAATGTCCAAGCCTCATGGCTTTGTCATGAAAACATTGACCAGTCTAAAATATTGGATGAAACTATGCAAGTGGATACGAATAACGCATTCCGAAACGGGACGATTGATATCGATTTTGTCGAGCTAGGTCAGCGCCTGAGGGCCTATCGCACAGGCGCCGGGCTGAAGGCCGAAGACGTGGCCGCATCCCTGGGACTGTCACGCGCGGCTGTCTACCTGCTTGAGAAAGGCGAGATCGTGAAGGTCGAAACGCTGGTGCGGCTGGCAGCGCTGTTGGGAGTGTCAACCGCATCCTTGCTGGGCGTGGAGATGGAGTACTACTCCAACGCTGTCGCCTACTTTGAACGCATGCGGCAGTTGGAGGTCGACTCCAAGCATCTGATGATGCACTTCGAGCCGGTGTCCTTTCTCCTGACCACCGATGGCTACTTGGTGCACCTACGAGAACGGCTGATGGATGCGGTGCCCAAGGGAAGGGCGGCGCGCGAGCGCTGGGAAAAGCAGGTCGACGACATCATCAGCGTGTTCCAAGAGCGCAAGCGCCACTATATCGAGCACCGCCCCAGCATCACGAATTTGATTGGCCTGCGCGAGGTTGAAGGGTTCTTGCGTTTTGGGCTCCTGGGCCGCGCAGAGTTCTCGCCTGCGGTCCGCAAACGCCGTGTTGCGGCCGTGCAAACGGAAGTTGCACACATCATCAGCTTGCTGGAGTCCGAATCGATCGGCGTTCAGGTGGGCGTGGTCGAGGGCGGGATGCCCGGCGTCAACTTCCAAATCTTTCGCCAGAAGAACCGGTCCTACGTGGGCGTGAGTCCTCTGCGCCTGCACGAGATTCCAGAGGTCAATTCGGCCGTGGCGTCGATGACTGCTTCGCCCGAGGCGGTGACGCTCTATCAGGACATGTTCAAGGCTTGGTGGTTGCGCGCATCCAAGGGTTCCGACGGCTCCCGGCTGATCAAGCAACTGGTCTCACGGCTTCAAAGAAAAGGGGCGTAGGCAATGCCGATGGTGTCACTTCGTGGCGTAGCAAAGAGTTTTGCCTCCGAGAGAGGGGGCGTGGAGGCGTTGTCCCCAGTGGACCTCAGCATCGCCGAGGGTGAGTTCGTGTCGATCATCGGTCCGTCCGGCTGCGGCAAGTCCACCTTGCTGCGGATCCTTGCCGACCTCGAACGCAGTAGCGCTGGCGACATTGAGTGGGGTGGCCGGCCAGGGCGCCGCGCAGTGGGCTTCGTGTTTCAGGAACCGGTGTTGCTGCCTTGGAAGTCGGCCCTCGGCAATATCGTGTTCGCGCTGCAGGCGTTCGGTATAAGGGGTGAGTCCGCGCGCTCTGAGGCGCGCCGGCTCCTGGCGCTGGTGGGCCTGGAGTCGTTTGCCGATGCGTTGCCCAGCCAGCTGTCCGGTGGAATGCGCCAGCGTGTTGCGATCGCGCGCGCGCTGTCCTACGATCCCGAGATCCTGCTAATGGACGAACCTTTCGGCGCGCTCGATCTGCTCACTCGCGATGACCTGAACGACAAGCTTCTTGAGATCTGGGCTAAAACAGGCAAGACCATCGTGCTGGTCACCCATAGCGTGGAAGAAGCCGCCTATCTGTCTGATCGCGTCGTCGTCATGTCGGCTCGGCCTGGTCGGATCAAGAAGATCCATGACGTTCCTTTTGCGCATCCGCGGTCGGCTACCACCAAGCTGTTGCCCGGGTTTCATCGGCTGATGGCAGACCTCAGGAGCGACCTGCGGTGAGTCCTGCGCAAAACCTTCTGCGACGTGGCCGCGACATCGGTCTGGCGACCGTCTCCATCGTGCTCGCCTGGTGGTTCGCCACGCTGGATGAGCGCGTGCCAGCCTATCTCCTGCCCACGCCGGTGTCGGTGTGGCAAGCGCTGGAAATGATGTTTGCAAACGGAGATATCTGGAGCCATCTGGGCGCAACGCTGTCTGTGATCTTCCTAGGCTTGATCGCAGGCTCTCTGGCTGGCATTCTCGGTGGCGCTATCCTGGCCAGCTTCGACATATTGCGTGTATGGCTCAATGGCACGCTGCTCTTTCTACAGATCGCGCCCAAGATTGCGCTGGCTCCGCTCTTCCTTATCTGGTTTGGGCTCGGGATTGCGTCCAAAGTCGCGTTGGTCACGTCCTTGGTCTTCTTTCCCGTCCTGATCGGCACGATGCTGGGCATCAGGTCGTGCGATGCGAGTCTGATCGATCTCGCGCGCATCCTAAGGCTTTCATGGATGCGGGCGCTGCTGACGATTTTCCTGCCTGCGGCCGCAGCCGACATCCTAGCCGGGGTTCGCGTGGGATGCCTTCAGGCGGTCGTCGGTGCGGTACTGGCCGAGTGGATCTCAAGCAAATCTGGCCTCGGCCATCTCATGATCCGTGCCAATTCGGTCTTCAATACGCCGCTGCTCTTTGCCGCGGTTGTGTTAACGGTCCTGGTTGGAGTCCTTCTCTATTTCATGGTCGAAAGCCTCGAGGTCCGGGTGTTGCGACACAGGATCTAGCGTGACTGACAAGAGTTCAGAACCTTCCCGTTCGGCGCGTTTTCCCTGGCGCGAAGGCCGCCCGCCCCATTTGCCAATGGGGCCTGGGGAGGTCCCCCGCATTGTCCTACTGCCGGGCGATCCAGCCAGGGTAGATCTGGCGGCAAATGCGCTCGAGGACTTCAAAATCGTCGGGCAGACGCGCGAGTTCCGGTTCGGCGTTGGCTTCTGGGATGGTGAGGCGGTCGGTGTGTGTTCAACTGGTATTGGCGGGCCGTCTACGGAGATCGCCGTCGTCGAGCTCGCCAACATCGGGATGGAGATCGCGATCCGCGTGGGGGGCATGGGAGCGATCAATCCGACCATCAGCCTGGGCGAACTGCTCGTCGTGCGTGAGTCGCTTCGCGGCTCTGGCGCAGCGGCTTACTATGCCTCGCCGCGCGAGCGGGTGCTGGCGGATCCAAGCGTCGTGGAGGCGCTTTTGCTGAAGGCCGGCGAGATGCAGATGCTGGCGCGCTGCGGCGTTGTCGCCACGGTCGACTCGTACTATGCCGGCCAGGGCCGCCCCTACCGTGCCGGCGGCAGTTGGATAGACACCACTGCTGACTGGGTTGCCCGCGGTGCCGATGGCCTGGAAATGGAGACCGAAACGGTGTTGGCGGTGGCACGCCGACTCGGCGTGGCCGCCGGTGCAGTACTCGGGGCGCACAACAGCCGACCCACCGACGACTGGCTGGAGAGCTACTCTCAGACGCAGCTTAATGTCCTGCGCGCAGGTGCGGCCGCAGGCGTTCACGTGCTGAGGCAGCGCGATGCTTCGCGTCGATAGCCCGCCACGAGACCCCTTCCCTCAACCGATCACTATAGAGGCCTACAATGAAACGTCGCCAACTTCTCCAGGCCGGTGCTGCACTTGCCGCGCTCCCTCCGGTTGTGCGTGCCCAGTCGGCGCCGACTGCCGTGACGCTGCAGATCGACGGTGCGGCGGTTCCCTTCTACGCACCCATCTACGTGGCAATTGAGAAGGGCTACTTTGCCAAGCGTGGCATCAATGTAAAGCTGCTGTATGCGAGTGCTGCGGAAATCGCCAAGAACGTTGCCGCAGGCAACGTCGATTTTGGCTTCCCGAACGCCGACGCGGTGCTCGCCGCGCGGGCCAGCAATGTGCCGATAAAGGTGATCCATAGCAGCTATCAGCGCAGCATCGGGGCCACGCTCTTCAAGCATTCCTCAGGCATTAGGACATTCGCCGACCTCAAGGGAAAGCGTGTCGCCGTCACCACCATCGGCAGCCCCAACTACCTGCAATTGCAGGTAGGGCTCAAGGAGGCTGGCCTCAGCATGAACGACATCCAGTTGGAGGTCATCAGCACCGGCGCTATCGTTCAGGCCCTGCAGGCCGACAAGGTTGATGCCGTGGTGTTCTCTGAATTGCGTCGCTACAACTTGGAGGCCGACGGTGTGAAGGTCGGGGTGATCCTGTCAAACGATTTCTTGCCATCCTACGGGAACGTGGTGGCGGCAAGCGATCGGCTGGTTCAGCAGAAGGGGGCGCTCGCCAAGGCTTTCACTCAAGCGTTGTCCGAGTCGTTCCAATGGACGATCGACGGCCACGCCGAGGAGGCAATCGCATTGGCTATCGACAAGTACACTCCGACTTGGAAGGGGCAGGAAGCTCTTCTGCTGCGTGCCCTGCGCGAGACCTTCATTCCCTCGGTCTGGCAAAGTGCCTACACTAAGGCGCACGGTCTGGGGGCGGGGGATTTGGTCGCATGGCAAAGGAGCATTGACGTGCTGGCACAGCACAAGGTGATCCCGAAGCGGTTTGCCGCTGCCGATCTCGTTGTACAGCCGTCCGCGCTCCTGTGATCGCACTGCCCCGATGACGCGTTTGTTGCGGCACCCGGTAACGGGGACTATTCTCTCTCTAGCTGTTTTCGTTGGTATTTGGTGGGCGGCGGCGGTATTGCTACAGCTTCCGTCCTACCTGCTGCCGACGCCGCCTACGGTGTTAGAGCGGGTGGTCTTCCTTGCGAACAATGCTGATCTCGGAACGCACATGGCAGTGAGCGCGATCGAACTGCTTGCCGGTTTCTGCGCGGGGGCCATCCTAGGTGCGTTGACGAGTTCCTGGTTTGCTCACATGCCACTCGCCGAGAGGCTGCTGTCGCCGTTGATCGTATTGGTCCAAACCGCGCCGAAAATTGCGCTCGCGCCCTTGCTGGTGCTCTGGCTCGGTTTTGGAATCAGTTCCAAGGTCATGCTCGTCGGCGTTGTCGTGTTTCTGCCGGTGATTGCGTCGACGCTGGCAGCGATCCGGTCCATACCGAGCACAGTGTCGGACTTGACGCAGGTGCTGGACCTGTCTGCGGCCAGTCGCTTCTTCCATGTTGAACTGCCCTATGCGCTGGCGGGAACCCTGGCGGGCATGCGGATCGGAGCCACACAGGCCATAACCGCGATCGTGATCGGTGAACTACTCGGTGCCAGTGCAGGTCTTGGCGTGCTGCTGGCGATGGGCCTGGAAAACAGCGACGCAGCCATCGTCCTCGCCGTGATCGGGCTCCTATGCCTTCTTGGCTCCGCCTTATACGCGGCGGTTGTGTGGTGCGAATCGTATCTGCTGCGCTGGCATCCTTCACGGCAGGGGCCAGCCTTTTCCTCAGAAGCGAATCATTGATCCTTCGCGGCGTGTTGCCGACAACTCCCAGTTTCGGAGAACAGGGGCCAGCCGCATTGCAATGATCCCGTGCACTAAGCTTGTCTTGTGAGTTCCATCGAAATTCATGATCGGCGCTGTTGAGGGTGATGCTGCCTCGATTTCACGTACAGCAAGAAGTTGATCGCTTCTGAAGTACGTTCCGGTGCCTGAACGGCTACCGCCAAATCTTCTCGCGACTTGAGAGTCTCGACGTGATGTTCCTTGATTCCATCAGCTTCGCGCTGATCGCCGATGGACGTCGATTGTGTTAGTGGGCCTAGTCCGTAGCCTCTCACGTCAAGGAAGACGGAGTGCGTCGCAAGAATGTGCGTGCGGCCCACCAAAAAAATGAAACGAATGGCGAAGCACGCATGCGGCACATGCGACCGTAGTCCCGGCTTCTACGTATGCGTCCGGCGAAGTCAGGGTACTTCCGGCGCACTAGCTGCGCATGGTCGCTATCCACGCGATGCTTGAGCCGTTACGCACGATGCAGTACCCCGCTCCACCTGTCATGGGCTGCGGGAAGTATTCCCAAAACCAGAGTTCGTCTTCCGACTGCAGGTTGAGCAGGAAGTTGTCCCATCGCTCCTGCCAATGAGGACTGATCGGGATTCCGAGTTCATCGGACTCTTTGCGCAACTCAGCTTCAGCTTCTACGCGACCGAGACGGCGCTGCCAGCTTTCAACTGGTGGGTATGGCTTTTTGTTCACTGAGCGCTTCTCCGTCCTGCAGTATGCCAGCGCCTCCTAAGGCGCTGATGACCTTAGGTAGGCGCTCTCGTTGGCTGCCACTGATGCGGCAGCAGCTCTGCAATGCGGCTAGCCGGGTGCGTAGGAAGCCGCTCGAGAACATCCTTCAGGTACGCGTGCGGCTCGTGGCCGTTCAGACGCGCCGAGTGCACCAGGCTCATGACGGCCGCAGCTCGCTGGCCGGCGCGCAAGCTGCCGGCGAACAGCCAGTTCTGTCTACCGACGACTTGGCGCCCGAGCGCACTCGCATGCTTACGCACGTCGACTTCCCATGCGCATGACGTATGTGCAGTCGCGGAGCGAGATTCCGGCAAATCCTCCGTGTTTCCTTGGAGGTAGGAACTAGGTTGCAGGAAGCGTGGATCGATCAACTCGCTCGGCGCCAGCGATGAGGGCAACCGTTGATCGCCTTGCTCGATCCAGCGGCGCAACAGGTTCGCATTGAGGCCATTGGCCAATGCCACCGAGGCGATCGACACGCCGGGCCGAGAGCAGGCGGCAACCAGATTCGCCTACGGCAGGAAGAGGCGGGTCATGGGCAGTGATCAGGCAACTGCGAGGTCAACGGTTGCTCACCTGGCAACGTGGCATGCGAAGGGCCCCTCGGACGGCTGGAGAGCTTTTGTCTTACGGAACAATACCAGTCTAAATTTTTATCCAAATCCCCTTGCGCCTCTTTTTAATCACCCATACACTAACTTTTCCTTCCCACTCGGGTAGGAAACGTGAGGTCTTCGGACCTTTTCATCAAGGCAAATTGAAGGAGCTTTTTATGAACGACCTTATCGCTCAACTCAAGCGCGGCTCAGTTATGCAAGGTTGCCAAGGTGGCGACGATTGCACCGACCCTAAGTCGGAGTAAGCGTTTGAAGGCGCGTTAAAAGCGCCGAGTAGTTCGGATTTGCAATTAGCAAGCGTCACCCTGTGGCGACCGAAGACCATCCGAGGCCCGTTCCGATGTGTTGGTATGCGGGATGCTTTTTGCATGTGAATTCCTATGGATCCGCCTGTTGCGCTCCCTAGGATGCGATGGCCTTAAGTCGTCGCCTTTTCTTTGCATGGGTTTGTGTGTTCGAACCTATTGAGGCATGGAGGCGCAATGGCCGGAACAATCACTCAGCTGCTATCAGATTTGGTCTCTATTCGGAGCGTCAATCCCCAACTTACAGGGGCATCCGCCACTGACGGTGAGCAGGCTGTTGCCCACTATGTCGCCGATTTCCTTGCGCAGCGAGGAGTCAGCGTTGAGCTGCAGCAAGTGGCGCCTGGCAGGCATAACGTAATTGGGCACGTAGAGCGCGGAGCGAAATCCGACGAGAAAATCATCCTGCTTAGTGCACACATGGACACGTACCCAGCCTCTGATGAGGAGGCGCTTGAGTTCAGTCCGCGTCTCGAAGGTGGATACCTCATTGGAAGGGGGAGTGCAGACGCAAAAGGCTCGCTCGCAGCGATGCTTACTGCATTCGTGTCCACGCTGAAGTCGCCGAGCCGCCGCGAATCATATGTAGTCGCATCCATCGACGAAGAGTACGGTCTGTGTGGTTGCCGGACTCTATGCACGCATGGCATGAGGCCGCACCTGGCAATTACGGGAGAGCCGACATCCCTTGTCCCGATCTACGCACAGAAGGGAATCGTGCGCGCCAGTGTTTACATTTCTGGACAGGTAGACCACGCGGCTTACCCTGGACCCGAAAACGCGGTGTTCAATGTGGGCCGAGTTCTTTCCGCCATGGAGGACTGGAACAGGGCGTTGCGTGAGACCAGATCCGATCATGATCTTGGCTCAACCACAGTGACGCCGACGAAGGTCGAAAGCGGTGGAGACATGAACAAGACGCCCGAAGGCGTTCGAGTCTGGTTCGATGCCAGGCTCGTGCCGGGTACCACCACAGCGTCCTTCTTGTCGGAGATGACAACGTACCTGGAGGGGCGCGTTGGAGATATCTTTCGTCTTGAAGAGCCCTACTTCTCGTCCCCGTCCAACCAGTGCTCCATCATCGATCCACTCGTCCAGGAGCTCTTCTCAAAAGTCGCATCAGCGGTCGGTAAGTGCGAGCCCGACGTTTTTTCGTATGGAAGCGAAGCTGGCTTCCTTGCGGAAATGGCAGGTTCGTCGCTCGTACTTGGGCCTGGTGACGCGAAGTACTCACACGGCCCTGGAGAGCGAGTTCTCGTAGACGAAGTTGTCACAGCTGCCGACGTTTACTCAAGAATCCTTGTCAGTTCGGAATAGCAGATGTGACCGAAGCGCTACACGCGCTTTCATTATGGAGAACTTATGTCAGCAACAAAAGTAAAGCCAAACGCCTCGCACAAAGATCGCATATGCCTCGCGCTCGATCTGAACGACGAAGCGCAAATTCTGGCAGCCGTAGACGCGTTCAAAGAGCATGTGGGCTACTTCAAGTTGAATTCAGCATTCACCTTGTTCGGGCCGGATTTGGTCCAGAAGATTCTTGCGCGTGGAGGAAAAATTTTTCTCGACCTCAAACTGCACGACATTCCGAACACCTTAAGCGGCTATGGAGAAGCGATGGTGCGGCTTGGTGTGCACATAGTGACGGTACACATCTCTGGCGGCTCCGAAATGCTGGAAGAGTTTGTCCGCTCTGCGAAGCAAGCCGCGGGGCAACTGAAGAAGCCGAGGCCAAAGCTCATAGGAATCACGGTTCTAACCAGCATTGGGAGAAGCGTGATGAACGCCGAAGTTGGCATTGAAGGGACCGTCGAAGACGAGGTTCTGAGAAAAGCCCGCATAGCGGCAAGCGCCGGGCTGGACGGTATCGTTTGCTCGGCTGGTGAACTCGAATTCATCAGGCCGCATCTCCCACAGGGCTTCCTGCTTGTGACGCCTGGGGTCCGACCCGAGGGGTCAGGCAAAGACGACCATCAGCGTGTTTACACGTATGCAGACGCAGTAAAGGGAGGGTCCGGGCTTCTCGTCGTGGGCCGCTCGGTGTTGAACGCAAAGAACCCCGATCTTGCAATAGCAGAGATCTACAGCGCACTAGAGGCCGCCAATGCTTGACCTCACAAAAAAGCCCGTGATCGCTTGCGTTCACCTCCTCCCAACACTCGGGTCGCACAGATACGACGGCGATGTCGAGCAGATATATGACTCAGCAGTAGCGGAAGCGCGTGCCTTCATGAGCCACGGAGTCGACGCCATCATCGTTGAGAACTTTCGAGATGGGCCCTTTTACCCTGCGGGGGTTCCGGCAGAAACGGTTGCTACCCTCGCTGGCGTCACGCGGGAGATCATAAGGATCGCCGATGTCCCAGTGGGTGTTGCCGTTCTCCGCAACGACGCCGAAGCGGCGATGGCGATCGCCGCCGCTACGAACGCTTCGTTTATCCGGGTCAATGTCCATGTTGGAGCAGTGCTCGCGGCGCAGGGCGTTGTAGAAGGGCGCAGCCACGCCACTCTGAGGCTCAGGGCGAACCTGAAAGCATCCGTCTCCATCTTTGCGGATGCGGGCGTGAAGCACTCAAATCCTTGGGTATACCCCAAGCTGTCCGACGAAGTCCGAGACCTAACTCCACATTCCGACGCGATCATCGTTTCAGGTGCAGTAACCGGCGTGGAGACAGATGCTGGTGATCTTCGTGTCGCCAAAGCCTCAACCTCCAAACCCGTACTCATCGGCAGCGGGGTAACTCCAGAGAATCTGGGCAAGGTCTTCAACTTCGCCGATGGATTCATTGTCGGCAGCTACTTCAAAGTTGACGGCATCCCGACAAACCCGATCGATCTGGCTCGGATTCGGGCGTTCATGACAGCAAAGAAGCAGGCTCACTCGGCTGTCTTGGCGTGAGGCCCTAAGGAATCCCCGTGCCGATCACGTTTGATTTTCAGCAGTTCCTGGAGGACGGAGCCCGCGGACGCCGAACCCTTTCGGAAGCTATTCGGGGCATGACCGCATCAGCGTGCGGCAGCATCGATGCCGAGGCGCTCACGGAATCCGTGCTTCTTGAGCCACGCCTTATCGGGTGGCACTTCGGACCCGCAAGCAGAGCCGTGCCCATTGAGCAATTGCTGTTTCGAATTCTTCCGCATGACATCAACCGCGAGATAGAGGTCGGATCGGGCGAATCCGGCGCCATCACACTGCCAGGTATAGGGAGTGTTGAGACTGCGCTCCCAAATGCTCGACTCCGGCTCTCTCGGAGGTCGGGAGAGAACGCATTCGATGTCCGCGGACCGGGCGGGCCCGTTCAGTGCACCTTCTCCGAGCGGCGCAACGTTCCCGGGACTGCCATCGAACTGATCGAGGAGATGGATGCGGTCGTGAAGGGGTTCCTCAGCCAGAACATTGGCGGTCACGAGCAAATCACGATCGTGCGCGCCAGGCGAGAACTCATGGCAAACCTGTCACGTGCCCTGATCCTTGTCGAAAAGCATCTACCGCGGATCGCAGAACTATTGCGCCGCAGTGTTCAAGCGATCCTTCTGTTTGAGCATCCAACGCTCAACTCCTTTGCCGCACTCCAGATGCATGGAATGATCTTTCTGAACGTCAGGCGCGGGGCTACTGTTCTGTTCTTTGTGGATGGTCTCGTGCATCAGGGAGGGCATGTGGTGTTTTCTGAGGCCACTCTCGAAAGGCAGATGTATTTTAAGGTTTCGCCGGACGAGAGCCTTCAGACCATCACGGGAAGACGCGATGGACGTACAGCTTACGAAGCCCTACATGGCCTGTACACGGAGTGCGCGCTTCTCGAGGCGTTCAGCGGCTTGGGGCGGGCTGATCTCGACGTTTCTGAGCGACAGGAACTGGCGGCTCGAACCGGCTTTGTGCTCCGGCGATTCCGTACGGATATGCGCTTGATGCAAGAGCACGCCAAGGCTGTTCTCTCGCATCACGGCGAGCCGCTGTTCGAGTACTTCGCTGAGAAGCTCCGACATTTTGACACGCTTGCCGCGCCCGACACTTCTGATTATTCCGGGCACGCCGATGACTTTGACTTCTCCGCATTCCTGAAGCAGAACCCAGGCTGGCAAGCGAGCCGCCGATCCCTGATTGAGGAGGAATCATGAAAATCACCCACTTGGCACTGCTTACAAGAGATGTCCAGCTGTCCGCTGACTTCTACAAATCATTGGGGCTCGTCCCGCTGGTTGAAGGACCCGGGTACGCCCGCCTCAGGAGTGTCGAGTTGGAAACTACGCTGTCGCTGATCGACGCTACCGAAGTGGCTCCCTCAGGCGCGACGATCTATTTCGAGGTAGCAGACGTCGATTCAGAGGTTCAGAGGCTGAAAGGTCTCGGCATAGGCCCCGTTGAGCCTGCGAAAGATCAACCCTGGGGATGGAGAGAAGCTCGATACAGGGACCCATCCGGATACGCAATTTGCTTGTTCTGGGGAGGCACCTCACGTTTGAATCCAAAACTGGACGCCTGAACAAATCCTTACTTCAAGGGGAGAGAAACATAGCCATGAGTGCACCACGAATCACACCGGACCAACTTGAGAGTGTTTTCAACGATGGGCCCAAGCGGTCAGGTGCCTTGATTTCCATCGTCGGGTTTGATGGATCGGGCAAGACGACACAAATAGAGGCATTGGCCGAAAGATTCAGGACGGCCGGTCACGAGGTACTTGTGACTCGCCAACCGACCGACTGGTACCGTAATGAAGGGTCAGTACAGCAATTTCACGATGCAGGCGGCTCACGCGAGCGTGCTCGGATTCTTTCATTGTTCGCCGCCGCCGACAGGCATCGACATGTTCAAGAAGTGATCCTGCCCGCGCTCAGCAAAGGCCAGGTGGTTCTATGCGACCGGTATGTCTATGCAACCTTCGGAGTCTTCATCCACCGCGGAGTGGATGCCGAGTTCCTGGCCACCATCAACCGCGGAATTCCGCGGCCCGATCACGCCTTCTACCTCGACGTGCCGACGGCGATCCTCAGCAGGCGACTCCGAGAACGCGACGGCCTCAACCTGAAGTTCGAAGAACGTTCTGATGAAAGAATTGAGTCCATCACCTCTACCTATCGCGAGATGGGCGCTCATCTGGAGCGGGTGGACGGTTCTCTGCCAGTGCAAGAGGTGAGTGACGACCTTTGGCGCAGATGTGGTGCCTTGCAGAAGGTCTTGACGCCTGTCCTTTGAACCTGGCGCAATAACTCGCCGGATTTGCCGCGGGGATTCGGAGCCAGTCAGTAAGGACCTTGATTCAGCGCTACGTTGCTCGGATCTCCTGGTTATTCAATCGACTCGTCAACAGAGTCTCAGGCAAATCCAGCGAATCTCAACTATCCATTCAACGGCGGAGGGAGACTATGTCCATGTCCAATATAGCAAGAGCGAAAGCTTTCCACGGTGGGGCGTCCTTCGAATTTATCGGGTCTCGATTCGACGATCTTTCGAGGATCAACAAATGTATCAACGCAGACGTGTTGGACGCCTGGTTTGATCCTTCGCCGATGGTAGTGGCGACGATTCGGGAGCACTTGCCATGGATTCTCCGGACATCTCCGCCCACTCACTGTGAAGGATTGCTTGAAGTTCTGGCCGAAGGACTTGATGTTTCCACTTCCAATTTGCTCGTGGGCGCAGGGTCGTCGAATCTGATTTTCCTGGCTATGCAGCGATTGCTGGGGGCGCATAGCAAGGCTTTGACTCTGGATCCAACCTATGGAGAGTATCTTCATGTATTCGAACAAGTGATTGGTTGTGAATACATAAGAGCGCCGCTTCAGTATGAGCCTCACGGAGCATATTCGTTGAACATTCAGGGCTTGATTGACACGATTAAAAAAGAACGCCCAGACGTGGTTGTCCTGGTGAATCCGAATAGCCCAACCGGGACATTCATCAAAAAAATGGACCTGGAGAACTTACACAAGGCCATTCCGGAAGAAACGCTGCTTTGGGTGGACGAAACCTACATTGACTACGCCGATGGATCTCAATCGTTGGTGGCGTACGCAGCAGAAAACAAAAACATTATCGTGTGCAAGTCACTTTCCAAGATATACGGTTTAAGCGGAGCTCGATCAGCTTATCTGTGTTCCAGCCGGGAAGTTATTGATAGGCTTGCTCCATTTTCACCACCTTGGGCGGTAAGCCTTCCAGCCCAAATCGCGACAATCGCTGCAGTTCAGGATTTAAATTACTATTCGGAAAGATACAAGGAGACCCACAGTTATCGGGAGATTCTTGCAGCGGGGTTAAGGCAGATGGGATTCAAAGTTCATAACTCCGTTGCGAATTTTCTGTTGATTGAAATTCCTGAAGAATCCGGAGTCGCGAGTGACTTCGTTCAAAGATGTAGAAGGTTTGGCTTATATCTTCGAGACATATCGAGCATGGGCCGCAACGTCAATAAATACATGGTAAGAATTGCTGTCAAGGATTCCGTCACCGTTGGAAGGATTATTGCGATTATCAAAGAGGTGTTGGCCAGCATGCGCGAAACGAGCGCGTGCAAGAGTCATGAAAAACAAAATGAGAGAAGGCCGCAAATCTTTCAATGAATTTATGCCGCAGCTGAAAATCAGCCAAGCCGCTCGATTTCTTGCGGCATCTTCTTGGCCACGTCTATCTCGTGTATCGCGTATCAATTAACGGGTTTTTTCGAATGAAAAATGTAGTCATTTCTTCGACGCACGCAAGCGCACTGGGGGGCAGGATTTCCATCGAATTTGAAGATGTGCTGCGAAATCTTCATTTCGGCGAAGACGATATCGTATTGATTGGCGGTAGTTTGATGGATGGATATGGCTCCAACACCTCCGATTTTGACGTCTACGTGATTTCTGAAAAACCACCAAGGTTTGAAGAATTTCCTGTGCATCGACATCACAGGTACGTATGCCAACAAGGAATATTGAATTCAGTCACGGACTATATGCCCTCGACAGGAAGGATCCTGGACACACAGTATAGAACCAAGGAGCAGTTAAGAGCCTTGCAAACTTCGGTTCAGGGCGCATTTTCTCAGGCCTCCCAACGAACAAAGATGCTGATCAACACAATGTCGGTGTCAGATCAGAGGACCATTTATAGGCTCTATTCTGCGCATGCGTTGAAAGGCAAGGCCGAGTTCGAAAATTTGATGAAATCAGGACTCTCGCGCGATCAATTTTGTTACTTGTTATTTAGAAACGTTGCGCTGGATTATCCGCTTTTCAATGATGTCGTCGGTGCCTGGCGCGATGGTGATTTGCTGATGGGATGCGAGCGTGCGCGATTCTTCTTGTCGAGGATAGCGCAAGGATTGACCAATATGTTCGGCAACACGAATTCAGAGATGAAATGGATCCTGAGAGCGCTGGAACGTTTGCCGGACCCAATCCAACCCATGGTCATGAAATATCGCGAGCTGATCTCCAGAGGGCTCGGCGGAGCGCATGAGATGAGACAGGTGATTCTGGATTGTATAAATCTGTCCGACGAATTTTACGCCACCAGCCGCAGCCTGTTGAACTCCACCTCCTGTTTTATGAGCATAGAGGATTCCGAGCGTATTACTCGACAGGAGATTGACGGCTATAAATCATGGCACCGTGATTTGACTAAAGAGTTCGCAATCAGATGCAGGTTGTTTCGGTCGGGCCTTCCGCCGCTGGTCGAATTTTTGCCAGAGACCGAGGGGGAGAGGCTGTCGCTCTTCTTGGATCATAGTGATCTGCAGCTGACGAAAAATTCGTCGCAGCCCGTTAATTTTTGAAGGGGACCCTGCCGTGCTGCCCAAGACCATCTCCAGCGGCATTGGCGTCCATGCAGCGACGGTAGCTATCCTGACGACGGCAACCCTCAATGGCGATAGCCCCCCATATGCGGCATTGGAGGGGGGCGCTTTTGCGCTCAGCGCTGTGCTGATTTTCGCCACCGCCGCCTTGTTGCGGCAGTCCTTCGCGCCACCTCGACAGCAGCCTGCCAACAACAGGCGAGGTGCATCACGGGGCGCTGGCGATCTTCATCGAATCAAGCTGCAGCAGCACTTCATTGAGCCCGCCCTGAACATCTCGCATGTCCTTGATGCGTCTTGCGTTCTTCAGTGGCGCGCGCAGTGTGATCCGCGAGGTGCGGTTTCGCAGGAGCCCTTTTCCTGCAAATTTCCCCAGGGATTTCGATGAACCTCAAGCCTGCGCAGCGCGCCACCACCCCATTGTTTCGCCCCCGCCTGGACGAGCCAGGCTTGCGCGAAGCCAATCCTGCCTTGATTTCATCTGCAGCAAGAAGTTGGTACGTGCCTGTCGCACGGGCCAAACGATGTGATGCCGCTCCCGCGCTCGGTCGGCGCATCGCCGCCGTCCGACCCCTTGGGGCGAAGTCCGTCTGAATCCAGCTTGAGCAGGAACAGTACCAAAGAGACTACGCAATGATGAGATGCACGCCGAACTACAGCCAATTGGTAGCTTCCTCTTCCATCGGTGGGGCAAGCAGCGAAGCGACAGCGGCAGGTTCCTACGTCATCTGTTTCATTGGCGCGGGACCCAACACGCTCTATTGTCTGGAGAGGTTGGTCACTCGCCTGCGTTCCGGCAGCTTGCGTATCCCGGCTTCGAGCTTGTCGGTATCGGTTTACGATAAATCTGGCAGCTTTGGACCTGGAATTCATTCCAAAGACCAACCGACAACCAATCACCTGAACAGAACTGCGGAACAGGTTTCATTGTGTGCGGACGTCACTCATAAAAAGCTGAACATAGAGGTTTATGAGAGAAGGGTTGAAACGCTGCATCAATGGGCCGTAGAGAAATTCAAATCCACAAACAATCCTCGTTATCACATAGCACCCCAACAATGGGTGGATCGCGCGCTGGTTGGAGAGGCCCTGAGCGACACGTTTGATAACTTGGTTGCCGAGCTCAGGGATCTGAAGGTAACCGTGACGCTCGTGGCGGCCGACGTCATTAATCTTGTTCCAACAAGCGAAAGCAAGTACAAGATCATTTGTGCAGAGCCGGTGCCGGAAAACACGTCCACGGCAGATTTTGTGTTTCTATGCACTGGCCATACTTCCAATAGGCCTGAACCCGGAACTGTGGCCGAGAGGATGATGGATCTGTCTGATTCAAAGACGTCCTCATTCAAGTATGTTCACAGCGTTTATCCAACAGAAAAAATAACAAATGAAATTGCCCCGCCTTCCAGCATGCTGGCGTGTTTTGGCATGGGACTGGCCGCCATCGATTGTATCAATTGGTTGACTTCTGGCCGCGGCGGCTACTTTGTGGCGGATCGAAATCCCCACAAACTGAAGTACATCCCCAGCGGATTCGAACCTCGCAAAATCTTTCCGATAAGTGAATCCGGCTTGTTTGTCAGGGCGCGTGCTTATAACGAAAAAGGGAACGTGGAGGAAAGACGTCACGTCGGGATTGTATTCAATGAATCCACGTTCGATTCTCTCCGAAAAATTACAATGAATCGTGGGGGTGGCAGGCACGTCATCGACGGCGAAGTGATACCGTTACTCGCGCTGGAAATGATGATGCTGTACTACCGAACATTGCTGTCGATGGCGGCTGTTCAGGCAATTGAGGAAACCATCAAGAAGCAGTTGGAGAGTTATATCTGCAGCTGTCGCCTGCGTTTCGAGGCACCCGCCATCTGGAAGATTTATCAATCAGCCCAGGTGCAGTATCAGGATTGCTTGAAGCACGTGCACAAACTGCTGACAACACCGGAAGAAAAGAGCCCGCATCCTGGCCTTGCGGAGCGTAAGGCGATTTCTCAATTTATCAAGGTTCGGTTGGGTCCGGAAATCGATGATTTGTTGGCAGGAAAGAGCAATTTTGAATTTCTGGAAGTAGCGAGGCACCTCAATAAAAGCCAATCGCCGTGGGGGCATGACAACTCGATCTTGCGACACCTGTTTGACTGGAATGACGTTCTGGATCCTCTCGCCCGTTTTTGTTCCGAAACTGGCGACTTGCATGCGACAGCGGCCTCATGGTTGGAGAGCGACATACTCAACGCAAGCCAAGGAAATTTGTCCAATCCCATAAAGGCTGCGATTGATGGCGCCATTCGGGATCTCCGGCCTTGCTTCAGGGATCAAGTTGAATGGGGCGCTGGTGGGCCATTGGGAACTCAAGAGCTTTTCTCTAAATGGTACCGGGCAACCAACCGGCTTGCAGTTGGAACGTCGCTGGAACTCATGAAAAAGATTTTGGCTTTGACAGATGCAGGCATAGTGGATTTGTCGTTCTGCAGAAATCCAGCCAAGGAAATTCGCAGCGATGCTCTGTATTTGAAATTGGGTGACCGGGTCGGCTGTGTGAATGTCGGATTGAATGCAATTGTTCACAGATTCAACTTATCGCTCAGCGATAGTGAGCTATATCGAAATTTGCGATTGCAAGGTATTGTGCGAGAGTGGAGTATCTCCGACGGGGTTGAGTCGTATTCCCCCGGCTCTTTGGATGTCGAGAGAAATAGTCGCTTGGTCATTACGCGGAAGGGGGAAACTCTTCCGAACATGGTGGCATTGGGCAGCCTAGTTGATGGGCCGTTTTACTACCGATTGGCCTTGAGCCGACCCTATGTCGCGGATACGATCCTGTTTGACGCAGACCAAGCATTAAAGAGTGCTATAGCGCATTGGAGTTCGTTGGACAGGAGGCTTGCGGCATGAGTCTCTTTGCTCCAGTCGCTTTGGGTGACCTGCACCTTGCGAATCGAATGGTCATGGCGCCCCTCAGTCGGGCCCGTGCCGACGCCACTTCGCGTGAGGCGCTGGACCGGATGGCCATCTATTACGGTCAGCGCGCATCGGCAGGTCTGATCGTCAGCGAAGCCACGCACGTGTCGCCGTACAGCGTCAGCCGGCCTGGCGGGGCAGCGATTCACAGCGAAGCGCAGATGGATTCGTGGCGCCAGGTCACCAGGGCAGTGCATGAACGCGGTGGCCTGATCGTCCAGCAGATATACCATGTGGGACGCAAGGCTGCGACGGAGCAACTACCTCGGGGAGCTTCGCCGCTTGCCCCGTCGGCCATCTGTGCAGGTGGGGAAGTCATGACCCCCGTCGGGAAGCGCAAGTTCTCCGTCCCCAGGGAGATTGAGACTCACGAGATCCCAGGTATCGTGGCCGAGTTTCAGAAGGCTGCGCGCTTCGCAGTCCGCGCCGGCTTCGATGGCGTGGAGATTCATGCCGCCAACGGCTACCTGATCGACCAATTCCTGCGCAGCGCGACCAATCACCGTATCGATCAATACGGAGGTGTGATCGAGCGTCGCGCCCGCTTTTTGTTGGAAGTGGTCGATGCCGTTGCCAGTGTCGTCGGCAAGGGCCGCGTCGGGGTGCGGCTGTCACCTGCACCCATGGACGACGGCACGCACGATTCAGACCCGACAGCGCTCTTCTCCTACGTCGCTCATGCGCTGGGCGTGAGGCAGATTGCGTATCTTCACCTGGTGGAGGACGTTTCGCTGAACGCCAGCGACCGCCTTTCGCTCGCACTGAAACGAGCGTTTGGTGGGCCGTTGATCCTATGCGGCGGGTTCACACGCGCAAACGCCTTGGACGCCATCGAGGCAGGGCTGGCCGACTGCATCGCCTTTGGAACACTTTACGTTGGCAATCCGGACCTTGTCGAACGGTTTCGCGCGGGGGCACCGCTGAATCGCCTCAGGCCGGAGTTCTATCGCGAGGGCGGCGATGAAGGCTACATCGATTACCCCTTCCTTTCCGAGTCGAATCTCTTCGTCAACAAACCATGATCACGACGCTGCGGTCAGAGCCCGTCGTCATTCCCCGGTTCAGTCCAGCTTGCTGCGACAGAACTGAATTCCTGCGCCTGACGGGTAACCGACAACACGTCGTCTTCGGATAGAAGACGTCACGACAATGAGCAAGGGGGATTCCAATGCATGTAGGTTTGTTTCACCAAATGTGGGCGTTCGCCGACACAACCGACCGGCGTTGCATAGAAGACGCAATCAAGGACATCATCCTCGCCGACGAGCTCGGATATGACTCATGCTGGATTGGCGAGCATCATCACAATCGCGACAAGCCTCTCTTCGGCCGGATGCCCCAACCGGAGTTGCTCATCGCACACCTCGCGGCAGAAACGCGAAAGATTCGCTTGGGCACGGGTGTCAAGGTGCTCCCTTTCGACACGCCTTGCCGCTTTGCTGAGGCTATCGTGGTACTCGATATGCTGACCAAGGGGCGAGCCTCGTTCGGAATCGGCATGAGCATGCGCAGTGACAAGTTGTCGCCTACGCACGACCGGGGCGCAGAGTTCCGTGCCCAGTTGTCGCAGCTACTGCGCTTGCTTGACAAGGATGTCGGCATGGGGCTGGAGCCGATCACGCCAGAGCCGCTGCGAAATTACCGTGGCGTGATCTGGGTTGCTGCACGCGAGCCAGAGACAGTCGCTTGCGCAGCAGGATTGGGCCTGAACTTTGTGGTGGGTCAGTTGGAGCAAGCATCCAAGCAGCGAGAATTCGTAGACGCCTACCACCTTGCCGGAGGCAAGGGAGAGGTTCGAGGGGTTCGCATGGTTCACGTCGCAGAGAGTGACGATGAAGCCTGGCACTTCGCTGAAACGGCGGCGCGCCGGATGTATCAAGCACGAACGACCTCCGCCTACGGCCGACTCGCTGCCGCCGAGGGGCGACTCGCCACATCAGCGACCGATGACCCCTCTGAAATGATGCGTCAGATTGAGCTGATCGCTGGCTCGCCGCGGACTGTGGCCGACGCGCTGGTGAGCTACATGGAGGCCGCACGTGTCGACCGCGTGGACGTGATGATGCACATTCCAGACATCGATCGCGATGCCATCCTGCGCTCAATGCACCTCTTCGCGGCGGAAGTCCTGCCGATGCTGCGCAGCCGCAAGCAATTCAACGTTGGAGCCCCCGAGTAGCAGCAAGGTGCCCTGCTCAGGCTTTGGATCAATCGATGGACTTTGGTCACTCAATAACCTCGCAGGTATACGTGGCTGGCGACATCAGTGGGCTGTCGCAGCTTGCCGGCGATTACGACACCGTGATGTGTGACCTCTGGGGTACGCTGCACGATGGTGTGGTGCTGTTCCCCGACGCGGTCGCGGCCTTGCAGCGCTACCGCGCCGTGAGAAGGGGAACAGTCGTACTACTGTCTAACTCCGCCAGGCCCTGCGCCCACATCCAATCTCACCTCGAGGCTATGGGTTTGTCGCGAGATAGCTGGGACGCCATCGTGACGTCGGGAGATGTCTGCGTCGACTTTTTAAGCGCGCGGTTGCACATTCCTCTCTTCCACCTCGGGCCAGACCGTGACCTCGTCCTTTACGACGAGGTAGAACGTCGTACTGGTGTTCGGCCAACCCTGTGCAATGCCGAGAGCGCAGAGATGGTGGTTTGCACTGGCACTAGCGGGCGTGAGCCGGCAGACTTTGATGAACTTCTGAAACGCCTCGCCGCACGGAACGTGCCTATGTTGTGTGCGAACCCCGATCTCATTGCGCCAGATGGGGCCAAGTTTGTATTCTGCGCGGGAACTTTGGCCTCTCGCTATCGCGAATTTGGAGGCAGCGTGCGCTACACCGGCAAGCCCTACACACCCATTTATGTGAAAGCGTTGGCTGTGGCTAGTTCACTTTGGTCTCCACCGAAGCGCGTGTTGGCAATTGGTGACGGCTTGGAAACAGACATTCGCGGCGCCGCGCAACAAGGCTGGGACGCGATGCGCGTCTTCTACGAGCCGCGGCAGGAACGCCGCGATGCTGACAGCGGCAAAGGTCACGCACCACCGCTGCTCTCGAACAAGGTGCAGGGTGGCCTCGTCTGGTAGCAGAGCACGTCTGCACAACCGATCACGCGGGTTTCGATCTGAAGGGTACCAGTTGCAGTCTCGAGTTGCTTTCTACGCTTACTACGTCACGCTGTATGGGCCTGTGGCTATCACGATCAGCTTTCTTCCGCTGTGGATTAAATCGCACGGCCTGAATGAGCAGCAAGTTGGTCAATTGTTTGCCTTTGGATCATTACTAGGACTAGCGATCAATCCCATTGTCGGGCTGATCGCCGACATGTGGGGAAGCCGCAGAAGCGTGCTACTGATCCTGCTGGGTGGATCGTCGGCTGCGGCCTTGTTGCTCTTGAACGCTCGCAGCCCCGTTTGGGTGTTCGCGGCGTATATGGCCATGCAGGCCTGCTCTACCGCTCTCATCCCCTTGAGCGAATCGATAGTCCTGAGCAGCACCACACGCTTCGGCCTAGACTTCGGTCGCCTTCGCGGCATCGGCTCCTTGTCGGTGGTGTTTGTCACGGTAGCCTTGGGCGCGGTCCTTGACCGAATTGGACTGGATAACGTGGTGTTGGCACTGGCTTTTTTCTATCTGATCCAGACTGCAATGGCTACTTGGCTACCAAACGCGCGCGTGGTAGCGAGTCGTGCGACAAAGGCCTCTTTGGTGCAGGTGTTGCGTCTGCCAGGATTCGTATTTTTCCTATGTGGTGCTGCCGTTTCCCAAGCCTGTCACGGTCTCTTCTACGCTTACAACGTGATACTCTGGAAGAGCCTCGGCCTGTCGTCGTCGTCAATCGGCGCCCTGTGGAGTCTGGGCGTGCTGGTTGAGATCCTGACTTTCGTGCTCGGCAGCCGTATCTTGGCTCGCGTGTCCGCCCCGACGCTCATACTTTGCGCCTGCTTGGGAGGTGTGCTGCGCTGGGCCCTGCTCGCCGAAGCCCAACACCCCAGCACGCTGATCATCGTCCAGTTGTTGCAGGCGGCTACGCTCAGTTGCACTCAGTTGGGTGCAGCCCAGTTCATCAAGACAACTGTGCCGCCTCAGGCCATCTCCAGCGGCACTGGTGTCTATGCGGCGACGGTGGGTATCCTGACGGCGGTAACCGTCTACGGCGGTAGCCATCTATATGCGGCATTCGGAGGGCGCGCTTTTGCTCTCAGCGCGGTGCTGTGTTTCGGTGCGGCCATCGCCACAGCCTTGCTGCGACAGTCCGTCGTGCCACTTCGACTGCAGGCCTAACGGCAGCAGGGGGCATCACAGGGTGCTAGCGAGCCCCGTGATCGCGCTCGCAGCCTCAGAATTTCTCATGCACAGGATGCGGCCGAGCAGTTCGCCGCGATGGTTCGCGGAAACGAGCAGCTTCGACTGATTCTTGGCTTGCAGTGCCGACGAATAGGCGAATAACGGCGTCCACACCGAGACGTCTTGCGAGGAAGGCATTGCGGAGCCTGCATGACCGAAGTGCTGGAGGGACGACCCGACCATCGCGACTCGTTCCCCACCGCGGATGAGAAGGCTGCCGGGAATCGAATTCTTCCGTGCGTTTCGCGCAGCTGTTCCCGGCCCCTCATCCTCAATCTCTGAGGTCCGGCCATGGCGCGCGAAGGCACGCCTCTAAGCCTCTGCGCATGATCTCGAGATGCAAGCGCTTGACCGCGCGTGAGCCGCGTCCTTCCCTCCGTTGGTAAAGGAGGAGTCGGCGTGTTCAGAAGACCGTCACGTTCCACTCGTAGTCCGTCGCCACTTCACCGAGCATACGCAAGCGCTTCGCCGGCTCGGCGTCGAGTGCGGCGACGATCTTCGTGGTCAAGGCGACCATCGTGGCTTTCGCATTGTCGGCAAACTCGGCCGTGATCCCCTGGTCCTCATACTTCTGGACGAAGGCTTGCGCGGCGACCCCGATGACGAAGTACAGGCCTGCATTTCCGACGTCGACTTTCATGAGGTCGAAGGCCCCGCGGTACAGCGCCTTGAAGGCGTCGGAGCCTGAAAGGTCGTTTGAAAATCGGTCGCTGATTTCTTTGAAGTTCATGATGCGTTGCTCTCAATGTGGCTGGTGATGGAACTCTTGCCGCCGTGCGCCTGGGACCAGGCGACGGGATCTCGAAGGAAGTCATTGAGTTCGGCCATCGCTTCGGTGGTGAAGTCGCCTCGACGTACCGCAACGGCCCGGATGTCGTGCCAGGTTGCCAAGGCATGCACCTTCAGTCCCAGCGCAGCGAGGAGGCTGTCCGCGCCGAACATTTTGTAGTCGAACAGCACGAGCACGTCATGGACTTCCGCGCCCGCCGCACGCAGCGCCTGCACGAAACTGATCTTCGATGCGCCGGCGGCCATCATGTCGTCCACAAGCACCACCCGCTCACCGGAGCGCAAGACACCTTCGACCTGACGCGAACCTGCTGCGCGTTTCCTGACGTACTGCATCGGCAGGTCCAGCGCATTCGCGATCCAGGCCGCCAGCGCGATGCCGCTGGACTCGCCGCCCGCGACGGATGCGGCACCTGAAAGACATCCTTGGGCCTTCAGCGCATCGACGGCATGGCCGACGAGAGTGCGGCGGGCTTCGGGAAAGGAGAGCAGCCGCCGGCAATCCATGTAGACCGGCGTCGCCCATCCGGAAGGCAGCCGAAAAGGCTCGTCCGTGCGCAGTGTCACGCAGCCGGAATCGATGAGGTGGGCCGCCACGGCGAGGCGAGTCTCGGTCGGGAGGGGAGGTGTTGTCATGGAGGTGGGCCTCGGCTAGTGAATTCGATCCAGCAGTTTGCGCAGGTGCACTGCCCCCGCCTTGCCCTTGTAGGCGGCCTTCCAGAGCCTGCCGATCATGGCTTCGTACATCCGCACAGCTTCCGGCGAAGCGGTGACAGTGGCGATGCCGTTTCGCACGTTGGGGAGCTCGCCCAGGCGGAACGGGCTTACAGCCAGCACACTGCCTTCTCGGCCGGAGAACACTTGGAAGGTCGCTGCCGGCATGGCGTCGTCGATGAGGCCGATCTGTACGTCGATGGGTTCGCTTTCCATCAGGTCGGCGATCCGTTCGACCTCGCGGCGCGCCGCCAGGCGGCGTTCGGCGCGCACGGTCTCGGGCAGATCGATCCGGCCGACCAGCCCCGTCTCGACGAAGCGCTCGAGCTCACGCAGCCCTATCAGGCTCACGATGTGAGGCTGCCGCCGCTGGAAGTAGGCGCGGCGCTCCAGCATGATCTGTAGCATCTTGTCGATGTCCGCAGAAGTGGGGCCCTTCCCCGAGCCCTTTGGCGAAGCCTCGACGAGCATCTGTTGCAAAACCGGCAGGTAGTCATCCGAGGTCAGCAGCAGGGAGATGGGCTCGAAGTGTGCGAGGATGCGGTCCGACGATTCCTCAAGCTGGCGCATGCGCTCGAACAGGCCAAGCGCCGTCGAGTAGTACTCCACTTCTACGCCGAGTAAGGACGCCAGCGAGGTGTCGAGCAGATTGGCCAGTCGCTCCAAGGTTTCGATCTTGACTATCTCTCCCTTCTCGAGCCGGTAGACGACCGCCCTTGAAATCCCGAGTTGCTCCGCCACGTCTTCCGCCAATAGTGAGGCGCCGACCCGGTAGGCGCGCAGGCGATTGCCTAGCGCTACGTAGTCGATCGACGACTTGAAGGTCAAATTCGCTGCTTCCATCTCGTTTCTCACCCTATGGATCGAAAAAGAAACTATAGGCGAAATTCGACACACAGAACCCTCGTCGATGCAGGGTGCTACTCCGATCGCTGTAGGAAGGACACCGCAGGGGGGCCAAGTGCTGAACGGGGTCACGCTGTAGCAGCCCCGTCGAGCGCCGTGCGCAAGGTCCATGGCAGGCTACTTCCGCCCAAGAACGGATGCAGCACTCCGCCGTCTGGCAGTGTCACGTCCTGAGGAACATTACAAGGCACGCGCTCGAGCGTCACCGTCGCGGCGTTGGGTGCCAGGCCATAGAACCTGGGGCCGTTCAGGCTCGCGAACGCCTCCAGACGGCCGAGCGCGTTCTCCTCGTCGAAGACGGTGCAATAGCTCTGCAGCGCGGCGGGTGCATTGAAGATGCCGGCGCAGCCACAGCCCGCTTCCTTCAGAGTGCGAAGGTGCGGCGCCGAGTCCGTGCCTAGGAAGAAGCGCGAGTCGCCAGACGTTGCAGCCTTGCGCAGGGCGATGCGATGGCGCTCTCGCTTGAGCACCGGCAGGCAGTAGAAGTGCGGGCGAATGCCGCCCGCGAAGATCGCGTTCCTGTTGAACATCAGATGCTGTGGCGTAACCGTCGCGCCGAGACGCCCGCTCGAATCGGCCGCCACGAAGTCTGCGGCCTCCTCGGTGGTGATGTGCTCCATCACCACCTTAAGTGCGGGAAAGTCGCAAAGCAACGGGCGGAGTGTCGTTTCAATGAAGGCGGCCTCGCGATCAAAGATGTCCACGCCTGGGGCCGTGCTCTCTCCGTGGAGCAATAACGGCATTCCGATGGTCTGCATCGTTTCCAGCACCTTGGCAATCTTGGCGATCGACGTGACGCCGTACTCAGAATGGGTCGTTGCCCCGGCGGGGTACAGCTTTGCTGCGGTCAGCACACCTTCTTCGAACCCCCTGCGCAGTTCGTCGGCCGGCGTCTCGTCGCAGAGGTAGGCCGTCATCAGCGGCACGAAGGCGACACCTGGCTGGAGTGCAGCCAGGATCCGGCCCCGGTAGGCCCGCGCAAGCGCGGTGGTCGTCACCGGCGTCTTCAAGTTCGGCATGACGATCGCCCGGCCGAATCGCGATGCGGTATACGGCAGCACCGTGTCCAGCATGGCGCCATCGCGCAGATGCAGGTGCCAGTCGTCTGGGCGGCGGATGGTGATCCTGGTCGTCATGGTGAGGCTCACTTCAATTGCATGAATGCCACGTCCATCGCACGGACACCGAGCATGAAGTCGTCGATTTCCATCGCCTCGTGGGGGTTGTGCGAGCCGTTCTGGTTGCGCACGAACAGCATGCCGCTCGGGATGCCGGCGTTGGCAAACAGCGAGGCGTCGTGACCGGCGCCGCTCGGAATGACCTCGAACGCCGCATCTTGCGCGGTGCAGGCATTCGCGAGTACGCCGCAGATCTCGCCGTCCATCGTGGCGGGCTCGCTGAGCATGCGGCCATCGAACTCGAAGCGAACACCGCGCTCGCGCTCGATGGCGGCGCATTCGGCCCGCATGAGCTGGTAGAACGCCTCGAGCGTGTCGGTGCTCTTGCTACGCGCCTCGAGGCTGAAACTTACCTGTCCCGGGATTCGTGAGATCGAATGCTCGACGGGGTCGGTACTGACGATGCCCGTGGTCACGACCAGGTCGGTGCCGCGCTCTAGCAGCACGCGCCAGTGCTCGTCGATACGCATGATCAGGTCCGCGACCGCGAACATGGCATCGTGGCGCAGCCAGCGCGGGACGACCCCCGAATGCTGCGCGTCACCGTGGCAGACCACGCGGTTGTGGCGCACGTTGCCTCGGATGCCCGAGACCACGGCGAGGGGGAGTTTCCGGGCGACCATGACTGGCCCCTGCTCGATGTGCAGTTCGATGTAGGCCTTGATGCGCACCTTGTCTAGCAGCAGTTGTTGGGTTCGGATCGCATCCACGTCGGCACCGCATCGGCGCATGCAGGTCTCCATGGATTCGCCCGTCGTGCGCTGCTTCAGTGACAGGTCGCTTTCGCTGATCTTGCCGAGAAGCGCGCCCGATCCCATGTACGCCTTTCCGAACCAAGCGCTTTCTTCGCCGCGAAAGGCGACGACCTCGAGCGGCCGATCGTAGGACCTGCCGCTGGCCTTCTGCGCGACCAGGCACAGCAGGCCCGCAACCACGCCGGCATAGCCGTCGAAGTTGCCGCCTTGCGGCACCGAGTCGATGTGCGAGCCGGTCCAAGTCACCGCGCTTACCGAGGCGGTCCCCGGCAGGCCGAACACGAGGTTCGCAGCCCTGTCGGGCTTGACTTCGAGCCCCTCACTTGCAGCGAACGCACGCAGGTAGTCAGCGGTATCCGATTCGCCGCGTCCGTAACTTTGCCGCGTTACGCCCACCCCGTCGAAGGTCAGCTCGCGGACATCCGAGAAGAGCTTCTCGGCCATGGGTTGAAGCTCCAGCAGGCTCATGGTCACTTCACCTTTCTTCTAGCCCGATTGCTGTGCGAAGCGCAGCCAGCGGTCCGAGAGTTGTCGGTCGAGCTTGACCTGACCGGTCAGGTCGCGGATGTTCTTCACTCCCGTCTCTTCGCAGTAGGCGACCAGGCCATCGATGATCTTCTGCATGACGCCAGGATCGATGAAGGAGGCCGTACCGACCTGCACGGCGCTCGCGCCGGCCAGCATGTACTCGACCGCATCGTGCGCGTTCGAGATACCGCCGCAGCCGATGATTGGGATGCGCACGCTTCGATAGCACTGATGCACCATGCGCAGCGCGATCGGCTTGATGGCGGGACCCGACAGGCCGCCCATCACGTTGCCGAGCTTGGGTTTGCGCGTACGCACGTCGATCGACATGGCAAGAACGGTGTTGCCCATCACCAGCGCATCCGCACCGGCCTCTTCCGCAGCCCTGGCGACGACCGCAACGTGCGAGGCGTTCGGCGTGAGCTTCGCCCAGACGGGATGATGGGTGCGGCGGCGGATGGCGCTCACGACCTTGTATGTCGTCTCCGGCGTCATCGCAAAGGCCATGCCGTCGGCCTCGAGGTTGGGGCACGAGATGTTGGCCTCTATCACGGCCACCTCAGGCAGGGACATCTTGGTCACGGCGTCTGCGAACTCGTCGACGGTGTCCGCCGAAATCGAGACCACGACCGGCGTATCGAAGCGCGTGTACGGTGGCAGCACCGATTCGCGGTAGTAGTCCAGTCCCTTGCTGGGAATGCCAATGGCGTTCAGCATGCCGCTGTAGGCCTCCGACACGCGCGGCGTCGGATTGCCCGCGCGGCTCTTGGGCGAGACGCTCTTGATCACTAGCGCCCCGAGCTTGTTGAAATCAAGCGCTTCTGCGTATTCGATGGCAAAGCAGCCGGATGCCGGCATCACTGGGTTGCGCAGTGAAACCTCGCCGACCCTGACATTCAGATCAGCCAAACTCCACCTCCCCGACGACGTCGCAGATGGGAAACACGGGGCCTTCGCGGCAGACGCGAAGGAATTGCTTGTCGCCGTCCCGATCGAAAAGCCGCACGCAGGACAGGCATACGCCCATGCCGCAGGCCATGCGCTGTTCCATGGCCACTTCGCCGCGGGTGTGCGGATAGTCGACAAGGATGTGCTGTAGCAGCATCAGCACGCGGTGCGAGCCGCAGGTGTAGATGATGTCGTGGTGCTCTTCGTCGAGCAGGCGTCGGATAAGGACGTCTGCGGCCTCGACCGAGGAGCTGCCGTCGGAGTCATAGATGCAATGCACTTCGGCCTCGATACCGCGCAGGAACTCGTCTCGCATCAGATCCCTAGGCGCTCGCGCAGACATCACCGCGGTGATCTTGATGCCCGCCTTCGCCGCGTGCTGCAGCAAGGGCGCCATCGTTGCTAGCCCGACGCCGCGCGCGACGACCATGATGCGCCGGAAGCTTGGCTCCAACGCGAAGGTGTTTCCCAATGGGCCGACGATGTCCATGTGATCACCGACGGGCAGATGCGCGAGCGCATGGGTCCCGACGCCGGCCACGTTGTAGAGGAACTCGATCGTCCCCTCTTCGGGGCCAATGCCATAGACGCTCATCGGGCGGAGAAGGAAGGGCTTGAGGTCGCTCGTAGTCGGGCACTTCAGCTGGTAGAACTGGCCCGGCTTCGTGAGGCTCGCCAGGTCGGCCGTCGCCGAGAGCTTTAGGTACTTATACCGGTCGTTCACCCAGCGGTGCTCAGCGACTTCGCAACGATATGAGGCGACGCTCTGGGCGTTGCGCTGAAAGCACGCGCTTTCTGCCCCAGGCACGGGTGGATGCATGAGCTTGAACGCGGGCGGCTGGTTGTCGGTGTAGGCGAGCATCATTCGAGCGCCTTCCCTTTCAGTTCGGGGATGAGAAAGAGGGTGGCGACCATGTCGAGCAGATAGATCGCAGCGAGCAGGGCAATGGCGATCTGGAACGAATAGGCTGCGACGAGAGCGCCGACCACCACAGGCCCGAAGCCTCCTATTCCGCGACCGATGTTGAACAGGACGTTTTGCGCCGTGGCACGTGCTTCCGTGGGGTAGGCCTCTGAGATCAGGGCGCCATAGCCGCCCAGCATCCCGTTGACGAACATGCCGAGAATGGCGCCGACCCAAAGCAGTGACACGGGGTCGGACAATTGGGAGTACGTTAGGACCATCACCACTGCGCCCGCCTGGAAGAGCAGAAAGCTGGGCTTGCGTCCAAGGCGATCGGCCAGCTGACCGAACAGAAAGATGCCCGCCATCATTCCGAGGATGGTCACCGACGCCCACATGGCGGACTTTGTCAGGTTGAACCCAAGCTTGTTGGCAAGGAAGCTTGGCATCCAGATCATGATCCCGTAGTAGCCGAAATTCTGGACAGCGCACAGCACGACGATGCCCAGACTAATGCGGGTCGTGCGCGCATCCTTCACGAGCAGCTTGAACGACTTCAACTTCGAACCCTTGGTCTTAGGTTTGCGGACGAAGACCTCAGGTTCGTGGAGCCTGTTTCGAATCACCCACGCGACGATCGCGGGGAACACTCCCACGAGGAACATTCCACGCCAACCGATATGAGGCATCAGCAGCGGCGTGAGCAAAGCAGCCCCGAGCACCCCAAGCTGCCAACCCAACGCCACATAGGAAGACACTCGCGCACGGTGCTTGGCGGGCCAAGCTTCGGCAGCCAGCGCCATGCCGATGCCGAACTCGCCGCCCAAACCGATGCCAGCGATGGTCCGATAGATGAGCAGATCCCAGTAGCCCTGCGCAAAGGCGCAAAGCCCGGTGAACACGGCGAACAGGACGATCGTCCAGGTCATCACGCGGATGCGCCCGAAGTGATCGCTGAGCGAGCCGAAGACGATGCCTCCAATCACGGCACCCACAAGCGTCCAACTCACCAGCGAGCCGGCCTGGCCCGGCGTGAGATGCAGGTCCGCCGAGATGGCCGTGAGCATGAAGCCGAGGATCAGCAGGTCGAAGCCGTCCATCGCATAGCCGATGGCGGATCCGGCCAGTGCCTTCCAGGCGTAGCTGGACACCTCTTCGTTGGGCCGCAGGGACGTTGTCGATTCGAAAGTTGATGCCACTTCAGGACTCCTGGTACGACGTGAAACGGCTCGGCGCCGGCAGATTGATGAATTGTGGAAACGGCTTCTAAAGCCATGTCCTTGTTTTTGTTTAAGATACTAGTATCGAAAATGATATTTTTCAAGAAAAAGAGCGCTGAGATCGCCTTTTGCGGGTTGATTACCCGGGACCAGGAGTTGGAGCCGGAAACCGGCTCACGGAAGCCAGGGGCGATGGCGGATGACCGCCCAGTCCTCGCTCCAGTCGAACTGGAACGCTTCGCCGGGGCCGAAGGCCAGCGGCACGAAGGTGCCGAGCCCGGTGGTCTGCTGGACCTCGTGGCGGCGCGCATGCCATGCGCGCGCAAAGGCGGCCACCCGGTTGTATGACCCCTGGTAGCCTAGCGCCGCCAGATCTGCGTGCATCTGCTTGAGCGTGCGCCGCTGCTTGCGGGACTTGGCGGTCTCACTCTTGAGCCACCCACCGAGCTTCTCGGCAAACGCGTCCAGCTTGCTGGGGCTGATGCGCTGTACGCGGTCAATTAATCACGCTCTTGTTCAGTGAACGATGAGCTGTGAGGCTACGTGCCCATGTAGAGCAACATGGACATGTAGAGATGACAGAGCAGTACGCAGAGTTGAGAAGCCGGTTGGTTGTGGGACGCAAGAGTGACGGTCGCGCAGGCCGAGGTTGAAGACATCGACGAAGAGGAGTCGACGCCGGTCGCGGGCCATCAACTTAAGAAACGCGGACGCAAGCCGCTGGACTCCGCGCTGCCGCGCGAGATCGTGCGCCACGAACTGCCCGAGGCCGAGCGTGTGTGCGCGCATGACGGGCACGCGCTGGTGGAGATCGGCGCCGAGGTCAGCGAGCAGATGGATGTCCCGGTCTACCGGTCCGACATCGAGAACGCGCTGACGAAGACGCTAGGTGCCGGTTCGACCGAGTGGCTTTCCACACCCACGGCCCTTCTGCTTGAGCCAGCGAATGTTCCTTGATGCGCTTCCGGTCGGAGCAGAAGCTGGCTCGGTTGCATCTCTTCTTGAAAGCACCATCGTTCTTCGCGATGGCACTCGGACATCGCTTGAACGCGATCGGTTCGGTGCAGCTATATGACTGGGTCGATGGAATTTACCGGCCTAGTGCAATGCTGGATGATGCTGAATAGCAGCATCGCGGACTTGGCGCGAGCTTGTACATTGATAGCAGTGCATGCACCTAACTTCCGCGCCATCTCTATCGCAACTACATCTCGAAATTAAGATGCTAATTGAACAAGCATTCATGGCGCTGCCCGAGTTTCTCACTGGGCAGCCGTTCAAAAAATATAAATACGAAGGGACGATCGTCACCGCGTTTTCGATGGCGATTTTGCAAGAGCTAAATTCTAGAAATGTACTGAACCCAGTCGCAGCTCTTCGCGAAGAGGTGAATTATCCAGCTGCTCCAAATTGGAGGGCAGACCTCCATCTTGATTTGGAAGCTCTCAAAATATTCACGCCCGAACTAGCTTCGTACGGCTATTACAAGGCGAACTGGTTGGAGGCAAAATTTTGCAGGTTAAATGACAATGGAAAAATCACGATCCCTGCCCTGAAATCCACTCTTCTACTTTTGAAAGACTTGGTCAGGCTTTGTACTTTGCCTCCGGATTCAATTGCAAATGAACGGTCCGAATCTGCCCGGTATCTGTTGCATGCATATCAAGGTGAGCCGAAACAGTACTTTACCTACAGTAGAAATGGCGGAGGGGGACGAAGCAAAAGAGATTGGCTCGACCTCCTTATAGCCCCCGGAAAACACGCTATTGGCTCGTTGGATTTGGAAAAGGAAAATAGCGATACGTTTAATTCGGTTATGGGTGTTGGTTCGCGTTATATAAGGGCAAATTGCAGCATTACGAATTTATGTCATGTGCCTGCGGTATATGGCGATGGCGTTTATTACATTGTTCTAACAAGAGTGGACGACTTCAGGGTGAAGGTTGGCAATAGATGGATGGCACGACGCAACGGAATTATGATGGAAAGTCACGATGGCGCAACATACTTGCTTCAAGCGTCGATTGCGAGGCTGCTTAACGAGTGAATTTACAGACAATTGCTCTTAGCCGAGTGGCAACGAAGCTGAGAGATTAAATAGGGCGATCAATCGCCTCTATGTACGTCTAGGCGGAACTATTGAGTCCTCAAGGAGGGGCTCTAGCCGCTTACGGTGCTTCGGATGTCGATACCTAGCATGTCAGGGTGTCTCGATGAGTAGTATGCGTATGCTGGCGTATAGAGCCTTCTTTCTGCATCAATCGTCTGAAACTCATTCTTCTTCCCGATTCGCGATGCTCGCAGAACCGTTGTCAGTCATGCATATAAACCTGAACAACGGCACCTACTTTCGCTATCTCGAAACCGCGCGCATCGACTGGATCCGCTCGATCGGTGTCGAGCCCACGCCGGGCGGCGAGGGCATGGTGATCGTCAACGCCTTCTGCAACTTCTACCGGCAGATCGAATACCCGGGCAACGTGCGGATCAAGATGTACGTGAGCGACCCGGGGCGCACCACCTTCGAAAGCTGGGCCACCATGGTCCGCGAAGACGCGCCCGACGTGGTCCGCGCGGCCGGCGGCGCAACCACCATCTGGGTCGATTTCCCGAAGCAGAAGGCGCTGGCGCTGCCGGACTGGCTGCGCACGCTGGTGAGCGACTGAGCAGGAGCCGCTGACGCAGCTCAGGCCGGCTGCAGCACGATGCGAGCCTCGAAGCCATGCGCCGCGGCCGCCGGCGGCGACGAGAGTTCGAGCCTCGCGCCGTGCTTCTCGACGATGGTGCCCACGATCGAGATGCCCAGGCCGTAGCCGGCGCGGTCGGAGCTGTGGCGCACATGGCGCTCGCGCAGGGTTTCGAGCTGCGCGGGGTTCACGCCGGGGCCGAAGTCCCGCACGGCAAGGGTGCAGGGCGCCGTCACCTCGACGACGACGCGGCCACCCCCGTAGCGCAGCGCGTTCTCCACCAGGTTGCGCAGCGCGATCGCGAGCGCGTCGACGTCGCCGAGGGCCAGCGGCGTGGCGCTGTCGGGCACCTTGAGCACGAGGCGCTCGGTGTTGCGCGGGTCTTGCCAGAAGTCCTGCGCCACGGCGCCGGCGAGCTGCACCAGGTCGACCCGCGTGCGTGTGAGCGAGGCGCCCGATTCCGCGCGCGACAGCTGCAGCAGCTTCTCGGTGCGGTGGCTGAGGGTGCGCAGCGGATCGAGCGCGGCCTGTACATCGTTGCGCTGCAGGTCGTGCTCGAGCGCGGTCTGCAGCCGCAGGCGGGCGGCGGCAAGCGGTGTTCGCAGTTCGTGCGCGGCGTTGGCCGCCAGGGCGCGCTCCACATCGAGCGAGTGCGCCAGCCGTTCCAGCAGCCGGTTGACGTGGTCGCCGACGGTGCGCAGCTCCCTCGGCAGGCCGGGCAGGGCGATCGGGCTCAGGTCGGCGCCGCTGCGCTTCTCGATCTCGCCGGCCAGCTCCTGCAGCGCCCGCAGCTCGGCGCGCGCCACGTTGCGCAGCACCAGCGCGAGCAGCGGCAGCACCGCGCCGAGCGGAATGATCAGGCCGAAGAGCGTGCGGTTGAGGGCATGGCGGCGTTCGTCGAGCGGGTCCGCCACCTGGAAGAACAGGCCCAGCGTCGGATGGCGCACGGTGTAGATGCGCCAGCTCGGGTTGTTCGCGAAGCCGGCGGCCAGCGGTACGTCGAAGGTGTCGGCGGGCGCCTCGGCGGAGCGCAGCAGCACGTGTTCGTGCAGGTCGACGATCTGGTAGATCACCGCGTCCTCGGAGAACAGCTGCTTGGGCGCGATCAGCGGTTCGCGCGGCGGCTCCTGGCTGGGTTGCTGCAGCTTTTCCAGTTCCTGCACGGCCATCGCGAACATGCGGTGCGAAACCTCGACCATTTCGTTGTCGAAGTTGTGGTTGATCTCGCGGTCCACATACCAGACCACGGCGAACACGCACAGCAGCCACACGCCGCCGACCCAGAGGATCAACGTGCGGGTCAGCCGGCCTGCGAGCGTGTCGCGGCCGGCCACGAGCTTGTTCAGGCTCATTCGTCGTCGTCCGCCGAGAACGACAGGCGATAGCCGAGGCCGCGCAGCGTCTGGATGTGGTTGCGCCCGAGCTTGCGGCGCAGGCGGCTGATGAAGACCTCGAGCGTGTTGCTGTCGGCCTCGTCGCCGAAGCCGTAGAGCGCATCGGCAAGGTTCTCGCGCGTGTGGATGCGCTCGGGGCGCGTGGCCATGACGCGCAGCAGCGCCCATTCCTTCTGCGTCAGCGTGATCGGCGAGCCGTCCTTGCGCACCATGTCGTGCGCCAGGTCGATCTCCAGCGTGCCGAGCTGCAGCACCGGCGCGCTGCTCGCGCTGCGGCGGCGCTCGACCGCGCGCAGGCGCGCCAGCAGCTCGGCCGGGTCGTAGGGCTTGATGAGTTAGTCGTCGGCGCCGGCATCCAGGCCGCGGATGCGGTCGGTCACCTGGTCGCGTGCCGTCAGCACGATGACGATGGGGCGCTCGGGCAGGGCGCGCACCTGCGGCAGCAGCGAGAGGCCGTCGCCGTCGCCCAGGTGCAGGTCGAGCAGCACAGCCGCGTATTGCACCGAAAGCAGGGCGCCGCGGGCGTCGGCCAGGCTCGAAGCCACGTCGACCACGAAGGCCTTGGCCAGCAGGTAGCTGCAGACGGCATCTGCCAACGCAGTGTCATCTTCGACCAGCAATATGCGCACGCCATGTCCTTCCAACAAAAAATGGAGTCTAGCGCTGCCCGGTTGCACGGGGCCTGCCAGTCAGGTTCGGTTCATCTTGCTTCAGGCTGGGTTCATTCCGCGAACGTAGGCTCGGGTCTGTTTTTCAGTCCTGCCTTCGTTCATGACACGTTTCCCGCTATTTCGCCTGGGGGTGCTGACCCTTTTTGCACTGGTTGCATTGATGGCATGGGACGCGACGGGGGCAGATCTGGCGCTGGCGCGCATGGCAGGTTCGCACGCGGGTTTTCCCTTGCGCGACAACCCTTTCATGGTTCACGTGATGCATGAGGGCGCCCGCAATCTGAGCTGGGCGCTCGTGGTCGCGCTGTTCGCCGCGATCCGGTGGCCGTTCGGCTTCCTGCGCCGCCTGAGCACCGGGGGGCGCGCCCAGCTGGCGCTCACGGTGCTGGCCTCTGTAATCGCCGTCAGCGTGCTCAAGCATGCCAGCCAGACCAGTTGCCCGTGGGACCTGCAGGAGTTCGGCGGCGTTGCACGGTATGTGTCGCACTGGTCGTGGGGCGTCAACGATGGCGGGCCGGGCGGGTGTTTCCCTGCCGGCCATGCGTCTGCGGCCTTTGCCTACGTGGGCGGGTACTTCGTGCTGCGCCGGGTGTCGCCCCGTGCGGCGGCGATCTGGCTGGGGGTGTCCTTGGTTGCGGGGTTCGTGCTGGGCGCGTCGCAGCAACTGCGCGGCGCCCACTACATGAGCCACACCCTCTGGACCGCATGGGTCTGCTGGGTGGTGGGCTTCGCCATCGAGGCGGCAGTGACTCGCTTCAAATCGCGCACGCTGAAGCCGGCGATGCCCGCACATGCAGGATCTTGATTTCGCACTGTTCAGGCTGATCAACGCGGACCCTTCGGTGCCGGCCTGGAGCCTGCGTGTCGCCGAGTTCTCCTCCAACCTGCTGCCGGCCCTGCTGACGCTCGCCATCGGGGTCTGCGCGCTTTTCAGCCGGCGCTGGCGCCATGCGCTGTTCACGGTGCTGGTGAGCGTGCTGGCCGTGTGGCTGATCGTGAACATGATCCGCACGCTGATGCCGGTTCCCCGGCCTGCGTTCTATGGCCTTGGCATCCAGTGGGTGCCCCAGGGCGTGCGGCCTGGCTTTCCGAGCCTGCATGCGGCCGGAACCTTTGCCGCCGCCTTTTCGCTCTGGTGCCTGCCTTCCCGCGCAGCCATGCTGGCGGCGCTGCTGGTGGCTGTGGTGGTGGCGTGGAGCCGGGTGTTCCTGGGCCTGCATTTCCCCTCCGATGTCGTCGTGGCGGCAGTGCTGGGCGCGGTGGTGTCGATCATCGTGGAGCGCGGCGTCAGCCGGCCGCTGGGCCAGGCCGCTTCCGGCGCGCTCGTGGCTCGCAGGCGCGCGAAGATGCGACTGCGCCGGGCCAGCCTGAACACCGACTGAAGGGGCAATTCAGGCTCGCTTCAGGCGGACTCGCTACATTCGCCGCATGTCTGTTTCGCGAATCGAGCCCGCACCCCTGCAGCGGGCGAGCACTTCTGACCCCAAAACGCCGCACTCACCCGCCTCCGTCTCGTCGTGGGAGCGCTTCAACCAGTGGTTGAAGCAGCCGCGTTCGGCCGCCGTGCTCGTTCTTTGGCTCAGCCTCTACCTCGTACTGACCACTAACTGGCCGCTGTGGAACGAGCTGGCCCGTATCGGCGGTGCGCCGAGCACCTACATGTCCACCATCGTGGTCATGAGCCTGCTCACGCTGTGCGGCTCGGCGGCCATGCTGTCGCTGACCGCCTGGTCGCGCTGGATGAAGCCGCTGTGGCTCGCCGTGGTCGTGCTGGCCGCGGTGGTCCAGCACTACATGCTCCAGTACCGCGTGGTGATGGACCCGACCATGATCGCCAACGCGCTGCAGACCGATCCGAACGAAGCGCGCGACCTGCTGAGCTGGCGCATGGCCTTCAACGTCGGCGTGGTGGTCCTGCCCGCGGCCTGGCTGCTGTGGCGGGTGCGCGTCACGCCGATGCGCTTTCTGTCGAAGCTCTGGCGCAACGCCGCGCTGCTGCTGCTGTCGGTGCTCGTCGCGCTGGGCGCGGCGGTGTCCATGAACCGCGAACTGGCGCCGCTGATGCGCAACAACGTTCATCTGCGCTACATGATGAACCCCATCGCGATGCTCTATTCCACGGGCTCGCTGTTCATCAAGCCGCTGTTCAAGCGCAGCGGCAAGCTGATTCCGATCACCGCCGGCACGGCGCTGGGCGCCAGCTACGCGGCCCAGACCAAGCCACCGCTGTTCGTGGTGGTGGTGGGCGAAACCGCGCGCGCCGACCACTTCGCCTTGAATGGCTATGCGCGTGACACCACGCCCGAGCTCGCCAGGCGCGGTGTGCTGAGTTACCGCGAGGTGCGTTCCTGCGGCACCAACACGCTGGCCTCCGTGCCGTGCATGTTCTCGCCGCTGGGCAAGGAAGGCTACGAATCGCGCAAGGACGACTACGAGACGCTGGTCGACGTGCTGCAGGCTGCGGGCCTGGCGGTTTTCTGGCTGGACAACCAGGCCGGCTGCAAGGGTGTGTGCGTCCGCGTGCCGAACGCCTCGGCCTTCGAAGGCCTCGATGCCGCCACCAAGAAGGCGCTGTGCGACGGCGACGAATGCCTCGACGACGTGATGCTCAAGGGCCTCGACGAGCGCATTGCCGCGCTGCCGGCCGAGCGCCGCGCCAAGGGCGTCGTGCTGGTGATGCACCAGATGGGCAGCCACGGCCCGGCCTACTACAAGCGCTCGGCGCCTGACGTGAAGCGCTTCCTGCCCGAGTGCAAGACCAATGCGCTGGCCGAGTGCGGCCACGCCGAGCTCATGAACGTGTACGACAACTCGATCGTGCAGACCGACCGCTTCCTCGGCCAGACCATCGACTGGCTCAAGGCCCAATCGAAGCAGTACGACCCGGCGATGCTGTACGTGAGCGACCACGGCGAGTCGCTCGGCGAATATGGCCTGTTCCTGCACGGCGTGCCGTACAGCTTCGCGCCCGAGGCGCAGAAGCACGTGCCGATGGTCACGTGGTTCAGCGAAGGCATGAGCCAACGGCGCAAGCTCTCGCGTTCGTGCATGGAGGCGGGGCTCGACACGCCGCTCACGCACGACAACCTGTACCACACGGTGCTCGGCGTGATGGACGTTGCCACGCCTACCTACAAGCCGGCACTGGACGCGCTGGCTTCTTGCCGCGGGAAGGGCTGAGCTTTCTCGGGGCTTGCCTGCGGTTGATGTCGGGGGCATTCGGGGCGCGATCACGCCGACGGGGTACCTTGCTCCGCGAATGTCCCCCGGCCTTCGGCCTCCTCCTTTATTTCGCTGCGCAAGGCACCCCATCGGCGTGATCGTTGGACAGAGCGGTCGTTGATCAGCGGTTCACCGGCAGCGTGCCCTCGTGCACAGGGCATCGGGTGCTCCCCGCAGCGAAATAAAGGAGGAGCCGAAGGCGGGGGACATTCGCGGAGGGGAGTACCCGGTGGCCTGTGCACGCGTCCCGAACAGACCCCGCATCAAATCAGGCTCCCTTCTTCTCCCGAGGCAACCGCCCCATCAGGAAGAACTCGTTGTTCGGCTGCATGCCGCTGAAGCTCGCCAGCCGGTTGCTCAGGCCGAAGAAGGCGGTGATGGCCGCGATGTCCCAGATGTCCTCGTCGTCGAAGCCGTGCGCGTGCAGCGGCGGGAAGTCGCTGTCGTCGATCTCGTGCGAGCGGTCGCAGACCTTCATCGCAAAGTCGAGCATCGCGCGCTGGCGCGGCGTGATGTCGGCCTTGCGGTAGTTCACGGCCACCTGGTCGGCCACCAGCGGCTTTTTCTCGTAGATGCGCAGCAGCGCCCCATGCGCCACCACGCAGTACAGGCACTTGTTGGCCGCGCTGGTGGTGGTGACGATCATCTCGCGGTCGCCCTTGGTGAGCGAGCCTTCTTCCTTGAGCATCAGCGCATCGTGGTACGCGAAGAAGGCGCGCCACTCGGCCGGCCGGCGCGCGAGGGCGAGGAACACGTTGGGCACGAAGCCCGCCTTTTCCTGCACGGCGAGGATCGCGGTGCGGATGTCTTCGGGCAAGTCTTTCAGTTCGGCGAGGGGGTAGCGCTCTGCGGCCATGTTGTCTCCGGTGCGGGTTGCTTTGATGGAGCCATCATAGGCAAGCCGCACCGCAGACGTGGAACCGCTCCTTCTCCTACTTGAGTGCCTTGCCCTGCGTCGCGCCCAGCGGCGTGTGCAATTGCGACGGCTCCCACTCGCCGGTGTTGTCGTTGCGCCCCTGCAGCAGGTAGCGCGTGTCGGCCTTGCCGTAGTTCTGCACCGCCATGGCCGAGAACTTGCCGATGTCGGTCTTCGGGTCGCGCAGGCGGTTCACGATCAGCACCTTCTTCGTGTCGGCGAAGTCGGCCATCATGTTCTGGTCGCCTTCGCTGTCGCCGGCCACGAAGCTCGGGCCGTAGCCGTACTTGGCGACGAGGAAGCGCTGGATGTTCTTCGTCTTGCCCGGGCCCTGCGTCTGGTCGTAGCCGCGGCGGAACTCGGGCTGGATCACGCCATTGGCATCGCGCTCCAGCTCCATCGCGAGCACGCGCTCGGGCGGGTTGTTGTAGCCGAAGGCGGGGTTCGACGAGATTTCCTTGATGACATCGACGAACGACGCCGAGCACACCCACACGTCGAAGCCCGCGTTGCGGAAGGCGGCGTACAGCGCCTGCATCTCGGGCTGCAGGCGCAGGCCGTTCTTCCAGCTCACCGACACCACGCCCGCGCGGCCCGGCAACGCGGCCGGTGAAGTCCACTTGACCTTGGCGACCGGCTCCTTCAGCTGCCATGCCACCGTGTCGGCCGTGAGCTTGCGCACCTGCGCCTCGGTCATGCCGGCGAAAAGATAGGTCACCCACGGGTAGGCCGTGTCGTGGTCGAAGGTGTCGCCGATGGCTTCGTAGAGATAGCGCACCTTGGTGGTGAACGCGATGTAGTGCGGATTCAGCTTCACGGCCGCCAGCGGCTGGCTGCCCTTGAGGCCGGCGTAGTTCTGATAGAGCCAGGTGTAGCTGGCCACGATGTCGGGCACCACCAGGTCGATGTTGACCGACCCGCCGGCCGCGTTGTTGAACGGCGGGAGGAAGTCTTTCTTCGGGATGTTCTTGCGCAATGCCACCTCGAGCTGCGCGGGCGTGGCGCCGAACACCAGGTTCTCGAGCTGGTAGATCAGCGAGGCTTCCTCGATGTCGAGGAAGACGCTGGTGTTGTCCCAGTCGAACACGACGTAGGGCGGCCTGGCAGCGTTGTAGCCGGGGCTGTCCTTGCCGAGGCCGGCAATCAGGCCTTCGATCTGCGCGCGGTTGAAGGCGTCCCAGTGGCCGGGCGACAAGCCCTTGGCGGGCGAGAGGCTGGCGCAGCCGGTGGCGACGAGCGCGGTGGCGAGGGGGGTAAGGAGAATGAGGCGGCGTTGCATGCGTTCCCTGTTGTTGTGCGGTGTGGATGGGAGGCGCCGAGCGTATGCGGCGTCCGTGACACTTCCGCGTCGATCTACGCATCAGCCGTGCCAGCCCGGCGGTTCGCCTAGGCGCGGATGCGTGCGTGCTGCTGTTCGATGAACTCCGCCACCCGGCGCACGAGCTCGCGCTTGCCTCCTGCCGCCTCGACGCTCGCCGCGGCCTGCACGGCGACGATCTCCCCGATGGCACGGATCGTTTCGTCCGCCTGCGCCGCCGACAGGCCGAAATGCGAAGCCGCAGCGCGGGCCAGGTCGAGGCTCGAGGCGTGCTGCCCCGGAAGAATGGCGAGCTCCTGGTAGCCCGTGTGGCCGCCCAGTTGCATCACCAGATCGAAGGCAGGCGCCAAGCGCCACCGTCCGTCTTCGTCTCGCAGCGCGCCATGGTTCTTGACGTGATCGTCGCTGTTGCCCACCGCCAGGTTGAACACCAGGCGGCGGAACAGTTGGGCCAGGTCTTCTTGCGGCCGGCGGGAGATGCGCCGCAGCATCTGCGCCAGTTCGACGTAGCTGCCTCGGCTCGATTCATAGGGCACGTCGAGCAGTGCCGAAGCCGAGAGGTAGTGAAAGCGCCGCTCGCCGGTCACCGGCCCCGCCCGGTCGAAGCGCTCGACCAGCAAGGCGTGCCCCGAAGCGATGGGCTGCAGCCGGAAGGGCGGGACTTCGATGCCGCAGGCACCGGCGAGCCAGAGCGTGGCCGCTTCGATCACCTCCACGTCATGGTCGTCACCGCGCGATGCGAACTTGGCGATGCAGCGCCGGCCCTCGTTCGCAAAGGCTGCCTTGGGGCGCGCACCGCCCAGGCTCCCGCCGCGCAGCAGCCGGTGCATGTCGGGGCCGATCTCCATGCCGGCTTCGACACGCCGGGACGCTTCGGCGAGTTCCTCCAGGGACAGGAGTGTCGAAGGCGGCTCTTCGCTTTCGATGGGCAGCGATTCGGCGAAGACCATCGCGCCAATGCGGTCCTCGTTGGTCAGCAGCAATGCATCGATGTCGGAGAGGGGCTTGCCTTGGCGTATTTCAAGCACCTTGCGGCCCCAGCTGTCGGGCAGCGCATCGCGCAGCGTGAGCGGCATGGCCCCGCCCTCGCGGATGCGGCGCTCGGCCAACACGAAGGGAGCATCGCGCAGCGGCAGGTGCGCGGGGTTGAGCGGCGCGGCCGCCGCATCTTCGAGATAACGCCGGCCGTAGGCGAATTCCCCCGACTCCACCACGCCGCGGCGAACAACCTTCATCAAGCCGGCCGGCTGCACCCGTTCGCCGGTGTGGTGCGCGAGGCCGACGTAGATGCGCCGCTCGACGTCGGCGTTGTCAGAAGTCACGTTCACCTTCCGCAATCACACCCGCAGCGCCTTGCGTGGCCGGCCTGCGCACTCGGCGCTTCGCGGCCAGCCCGGCGGGGGCCGGGGCCACGCCGTCGAGCGAATCGATTTCGCCGAACAGCCAGAGCGCATGGGCCATCAGGCCGATGCTGGTGCCGGGCTTGCCGGATTCGAGCGCTCGCAGGGTGTTGGGTGAACACAGCAGCCGCTCGGCCATTTCGGCGACCGTCCATTCGCGATGGACCCTGTGCGCCCGCAGGCGCAGGCCAAGCCTTTCAAGGGGCTCGACGGTTTGCGAGGGCAGGGCCGAGAGGCTGAGGCTGCTTTTTGACATCAATAAAATGACTATTAAACGGCTTAAGAGTCATTTTATTGCGTATTTTTAGATATGGGAAGGCCGTCTATCCAGGCAACCCCGGCCTCACCCCACCGGGTTGCTTCAGCACTGCGAGATCGCTCTCGTCCTTCAGCCCGACGCCGGTCAGCCCGCGGCGCAGGGATTCGCGCATCAGCCATGCCAGCTTGAACGCGGCGGTTTCATAGGACAGGCCTTCGGGCCGCACGTTGGAGATGCAGTTGCGCTCGGCGTCGTGCCGGCCGCGCTTGGGCGAATGCGTGAGGTAGATGCCGAGGCTGTCGGGCGAGCTCAGGCCGGGGCGCTCGCCGATCAGCATGACCGAGAGCGCCGCGCCGAACAGCTCGCCCACCTCGTCGGCCAGCGCCACGCGCGCTTGCGTAGCAATGACCACGGGGGCGAAGCTGGTGTCAGCCGGCAGCTGCGAGCGCAATGCGGCCAGCAGCGGAGCCGCATGGCGGGCGACGGCGAGCGAAGAGAGCCCGTCGCCGATCACGATGCAGGCGTCGCAGCCGTAACGCTGGTCGCCGAGCAGGCGCGTGGCGTCGTCCTCGTCGAGTTGCCGGCCGAGGTCGGGGCGGCGCAGGTATTCGGTGCGATCCGCTGCACGGCTGCGTGCGCGCGCCACCTCCCAGTGCTGCGAGCGCAAGGTGGCTTCGAGCGCGTCGACGTCGAGCGCGGCATGGATGGCATCGCGTGCCATCGCATGCGCCCAGCCGAAGCGCAGCGTCTCATCGGTCGGCATGCCGGCGCCGACGCGGCCCAGCGCCAGCCGCGCGGGCGTGGCCGAGCGCCATTGCGCCCAGGGGTTGGGTGTGACTGGTGAATCGCTCATGACGCAAGCGCGGACAGCCCGCTCATGTCGGCCAGCAGCCGGTTGGCAGCAGGCGGCGCCAGTTGCCCGGCCGCGTTGGTGATCTGCATGCGCTGCAGCCAGGCCTCGAATTCGGGCGCGCGCTTCAGGCCCAGTGTTTCGCGCAGGAAGAGCGCGTCGTGGAAGGAGGTGCTCTGGTAGTTGAGCATCACGTCGTCCGCGCCCGGAATGCCCATGATGAAGTTGATGCCCGCCGTGCCCAGCAGCACGAGCAGCGTGTCCATGTCGTCCTGGTCGGCCTCGGCGTGGTTGGTGTAGCAGATGTCGCAGCCGATGGGCAGGCCCAGCAGCTTGCCGCAGAAGTGGTCTTCCAGCCCGGCGCGGATGATCTGCTTGCCGTCGTACAGGTACTCCGGCCCGATGAAGCCGACCACCGTGTTGATGAGGAAGGGTTTGTAGCGCCGCGCCAGCGCGTAGGCGCGCGCCTCGCAGGTCTGCTGGTCGACACCGAAGTTGGCATTGGCCGAGAGCGCGCTGCCTTGGCCAGTCTCGAAGTACATGACGTTGTCGCCGATGGTGCCGCGCTTGAGCGACAACGCCGCGGCATAGGCCTCGTCGAGCAGCTCGGGCGTCACGCCGAACGATAGGTTGGCCTTCTCGGTGCCCGCGATCGACTGGAACACCAGGTCCACCGGCGCGCCGGCCTCGGCGAGCTTGAGCGTGTTGGTCACGTGCGTGAGCACGCAGCTCTGCGTGGGAATCTCGAAACGCTGGATCACCTCGTCGAGCATGCGAAGCAACTGGCCCAGCACGGGCATGCTGTCGGAAGCGGGGTTGAGGCCGATCACCGCATCGCCCGCACCGTAGAGCAGCCCGTCGAGCGTGGAGGCCGCCACGCCGCGAAGGTCGTCGGTCGGATGGTTGGGCTGCAGCCGCACAGCCAAGTGGCCGGGCAGCCCGATGGTGTCGCGAAAGCGCGTGACCACGCTGCACTTCTTCGCGACCGACACGAGGTCCTGGTTGCGCATGAGCTTGGACACGGCTGCGACCATCTCGGGCGTGAGGCCCGGCGCCAGCGCGGTGAGCGTGGCTGTGGTGGCCGCTTCGGACAGCAGCCAGTTGCGGAAGTCGCCGACCGTGAGATGCGCGACCGGCGCGAACGCCTGCGCATCGTGGCCGTCGATGATGAGGCGCGTGATGTTGTCGCTCTCGTACGGAATCAGCGCTTCGGTTAGGAACTGCTTGAGCGGCGTCTCGGCCAGCACGTGGCGCGCGGCCATGCGCTGCTGCGCGGTGGCCGCGCCGATGCCCGCGAGGTAGTCGCCCGAACGCGCCGGGCTCGCGAAGGCCATGACCTGCCGCAAGTCGTCGAAGGCGAAGACATGGCTGTCGATGGTGGTGCGGTACAGCATCTGTCAGGCGGCGGTCTTCGAGGAAGACAGCATCTCGTCGGGCGCGGCCGCTTTGCGCTGCGCCGAGGTCAGCAGGAAGTAGCCGTACGCCGCTGCCATCAGCACGATGAACAGCAGCGTGAGCATGCCGTTGAACCACACCATGGCGCCCAGGCACACAACGCCGAGCCCGAGCGCAATGGCCGGGAACACGGGGTAGAAGGGCGCGCGGTAGGTGCGCAGCAGGTTGGGCTCGGTGCGGCGCAGCTTGAACAGCGCTGCCATCGAGATCAGGTACATCACGATGGCGCCGAGCACGGCCATGGTCACGATGTTGGCGGTGAGCGTCTGGCCGCCGAACTGCACCCACTCGTCGCTGAAGATCGCGACCACGCCGATCACACCGCCGGCCAGCAGCGCGCGGTGCGGCGTGTCGAAGCGCGGGCTCAGACCGGCGAAGTAGCGCGGCAGGTAGCCCGCGCGCGCCAGCGCGAAGATCTGGCGCGAGTAGCCCATGATGATTCCGTGGAACGAGGCAATCAGCCCGAACAGCCCGATCCACACCAGCATGTGCAGCCAGCCGCTGTTGTCGCCGACCACAGCCTTCATGGCCTGTGGCAGCGGATCGTTGATGTTGGCGAGCTTGCGCCAGTCGCCCACGCCGCCCGCGAAGATCATCACGCCGAAGGCCAGCACCACCAGCGTGACGATGCCCGTGGTGTACGCGATGGGAATGGTGCGGTGCGGATCGCGCGCCTCCTCGGCCGCCATGGCCGCGCCCTCGATGGCGAGGAAGAACCAGATCGCGAACGGAATGGAGGCGAAGATGCCCGAGATGGCCGCGCCGTTGAGCACGCTGCCGCCCGCCCAGCCGTTGGCCACGAAGTTGGCCATGGTCCAGCCCGGCGTGACCACGCCCATGAACACCAGCAGCTCGACGATGGCCAGGATGGTGACGAACAGCTCGAATGCCGCCGCGATGCCAACGCCGACCCAGTTGAGCCCGATGAAGATCACGTACGCGCCCAGCGCGAACCACTTCGGGTTGATGCCCGGGAACTGCACGTTGAGATACGCACCGATGGCCAGCGCGATGGCCGGCGGCGCGAAGACGAATTCGATCAGCGTGGCAAAGCCCGCGACGAAGCCGCCGTTGGGACCGAAGGCGCGCCGCGCATAGGCGAAAGGCCCGCCCGCATGCGGGATGGCAGTCGACAGTTCGGTGAAGCTGAAGATGAAGGTGGTGTACATCGTTGCCACCAGCACCGTGGCAACGAGGAAGCCGAGCGTGCCGGCCGTGTTCCAGCCGTAGCTCCAACCAAAGTATTCACCCGAGATGACGAGGCCCACCGCGATGCCCCAGAGCTGGACGGGACCGAGCACTTTCTTCAGGTGACCGGTGCCTGAGTGGGCGGGCGTCGGGCCCGTGCTGGCGGCTGCGGTGGAGTTCATGCGGCTTCCTCTCTTCGTGGATGTTGACAGTGCACATTCCGCAAAGCAAGGGCTGTTCCACCGCGCGCATCGGTCCCGAATATCCCCTTACAGGCCCGGCGGGCCGCTGGCCATAATCGACGACTTTCAACCTCCGAGGTCTTTCGTGAAGTCTCTTCTCTGCGCCGCACTCGTGTCCGTTCTCGCCGCTCCCGCCGCCTTTGCGCAATCCGCGCCGGTGACCACGCCCAGCGGCCTGGTCTACCAGTCGCTCAAGGAAGGCACCGGTGCCTCGCCTGCCGCGACCGACACGGTCAAGGTGCACTACCGCGGCACCTTCCCCGATACCGGCAAGGAGTTCGACAGCTCCTACAAGCGCGGTGAGCCCACCGAGTTCCCGCTCAACGGCGTGATCCCGTGCTGGACCGAAGGCGTGCAGAAGATGAAGCCGGGTGGCAAGGCCAAGCTGACCTGCCCGCCGTCGATTGCCTACGGTTCGCGCGGCGCGGGCGGCGTGATTCCGCCGAACGCCACGCTCAACTTCGAAGTGGAGCTGGTGTCGGTTACCAAGCGCTGATTCTCTTCAGGGCGTGATCGCTCAGAGCATTCGTTGATTGCCTGCTCACCCGCAGCGTGCCCTGTGCGCAGGACATCGGGTGCTCCCCGCAGCGAAATAAAGGAGGAGGCCGCAGGCCGGGGGACATTCGCGGAGGGGAGTACCCGGTGGCCTGCGCACGCGCCCCGAACGACAGCCCCGCCCGCAGTCAGACCCCCGGCTGATACTGATACAGCCAGGTCTCCGTAAGCGTCTTGTCCCCGGTTTTCAGGTAGAGCCGCATGTCGACCGGCTCGTTGCCTTCAGGCGTGAAGTCGAACTGCGCACGCCAGTGCCCCGGCACGCCATTCGGCACAGCCTCGGCGAAGATGTACGAGAACTTGCCGCGCGCCGCCGTCAGCACCACCTCGGGCTTCACGCCGAAGGGCACGGTGGTCAATGGCTGGCCGACGAACTCGACCATGAACTTGCGCACGCCCTGCGGTCGCGGCTGGCCCGGCTGTCCGCCGCGGCCGATGCGCGTGGCCACGCAGCGCGCGAGCGGCGACGGAAACGGCTCCTGGTCGGTCCAGTGCAGCCGGTACTGCAGGCTGTAGCTCGCGCCCGCCTTGGCATCGGCCTTCGGCACCCAGAAGGCGACGACGTTGTCGTGGATCTCGTCGTCGGTCGGAATCTCGATGAGCTGCACCGAGCCTTCGCCCCAATCGCCCAGTGGCTCGATCCACAGGCTCGGGCGCTTCTCGTAGCCCACGCCGTCCTGGTAATGGTCGAACGCGCGGTCGCGCTGCAGCAGGCCGAAGCCGCGCGGCTTGGTGTCCGCGAACGCGGATGCGCGCGTCTGCGTCGGGTTGTTGAGCGGGCGCCAGATGCGCTCGCCCGCGCCGTTCCAGATCGCGAGGCCGTCGGAGTCGTGCACCTCGGGGCGCCAGTCGATGGCCGTGGGCTTGATGGTTTCCGAGTACCAGTACATCGACGTGAGCGGCACCAGGCCCAGGCGCGACACGTCGCGGCGCAGGAACATGCGCGCGTCGATGTCCATGATCACGGCCTTGGTGCGCTGCATGACGAACTTGAACACGCCCGTCACGCTCGGCCCTTCGAGCAGCGCGTAGACCGTCATCGAGGTGGTGTTGTTCGCGGCCGGCGTCTCGAAGTAGAAGCGCGTGAAGCTCGGGAATTCCTCGGGCTTGTCGGGCACCGCCACGTCGAGCGCAATGCCGCGCGCCGACAGCCCGTACTGGTAGAGCTCGCCGATGGCGCGGAAGTACGAGGCGCCGAGGAACGCGACCCAGTCGTTCTTTTGCCAGTCGAGCTTGGCCTGGTCGCCCAGCCGGCTCTCCTGCAGGCGAAAGCCCGCGAAGCCCGCGCCCGGCGGCAGCGCGCGCGCGGGGCTGTCGGGTGGCATCGAGAAGTAGGTGGGGCTGTAGAGCACCTCGCGGGCGAACGCATCGCCGTCGGTGTTCTCGAGCACGTGCATGCGCACCGGCGCCTGGAAGAAGCGGCCGAGGTGGAAGAAGGTGACCGGGAATGCGCCGGGCCCGTCGCGGAACAGGGCGTTGGCGGGGTCGAACTTGATCTTGCCGTGCGCGTCGTAGTCGATGCGATCGAGCACCTCGGGCGCCAGCGGCGCCGCGGCCGCATAGGGCCTTGCGGCGAGCGACTTCGCTTGCGCGACCAGCGCGTCGAAGGAGAAGGGCGCGGGCTGGCTCAGTTGCAGTCCGTTGGCGGCCAGTGCCTCTTCGGGCAGTCCGAGGGCGGCGAGTGCGGCAGCGGCTCCGCCGGCGGCAAGGAAGGATCGGCGATCAAGCATGTGGTTCTTGAGGGTTGCGAATCTTTGGGGGAAGAAGGGAAAGCGGCGGAACGACAGCGCATTTTCCGCGAATGGGAACGCCGGCAAGCTTCGCCCGGCGCGGGATCGAACCGCGTCAGCCATCCAGCGCAAGCCGGGCCGGACAAAGCCGGCAATTCACGAAATTGTGCGTTTATGTATCGGCCTCGTTCTCCGCCTTCAACGCGTAGAGCGCATACAGCGGTACGCCCAGGAACAGCATCACCAACGGCGCGAACAGCGTGTAGGGCAGGCCGATGCCTTCCAGCACGCCGTAGGTGGCGGCCAGTCGCAGGCGCGGATGGGGCTGCGTCAGCTCGGCCGGCCGATGGATGCCCCAGTGGAATTCCGCGCCGGTCGCGCGCACCGAAGGGTGCTGCTTCGCGTGGCCCACCGCGAGCCAGCACAGGGCGTCGAAGACCAGCATCGAGCCCGCAGGCGCGCGTTCGCCGAAGGTGGCGAGTACCGCCTCCACCTGCTCGGGCTTCAGGTACATCAGCACGCCTTCGGTGAACAGGAACACCGGCCGCGCATTGCGCCTGCGCGGCAGGCCCAGTTGCTCCCACCAGCCGGGCGCGGTCAGGTCGAGTTCGCGCAGGTCGTGGCGTTCGTTGGCTTCGGGGATCAGCTCGCGGCGCAGTTCGAGCACTTCGGGCAGGTCGGCGTCGGTCATGCGGGACTTGCCGTCGTCCAGCCACTGGAAGTAATGGCTCAGGCCGCAGCCCATGTTCACCACGCGTGCTCCGGGGTGCTCCTTGAGGAAGTCCTGGGCCAGGCTGCGGAAGCGCCGCGTGCGCGAGAGGATGCCGTAGATGGTCGCCCGGTCTTCCGGCAGCGCGCTGCCGTCGTCTCGGATCTGCTCCAGGATGCCGGCGGCGTAGGCGTCCCGCACGGCCATCTGCGGAAAGATGGCGTCGCCCGAGGCACGCGCAGCGAGGGGAATCCGCAAGGTGGAAGGGACGGCCGAGAGGCGCCGCGCTTTTTTTCTGGTGGTCATGAATGCGAGGGCGAGGCCATGCGCAAAGTCTGGCCGCTGCGGGATCGCGGGGCAAGTCAGTCTTTGGTTGTGCGGGCAGGCTTCGCCGGCCGCCCTGTCAGTGCCCGGCAGGCTTGCCGCGCTGGCGTGCGAGATGGCGGTAGATGGTGCTGCGGTGAACGCCGAGGCGGCGCGCGGCCTTCGCCACGTCGTGCTCGCAGGCCTTCAACGCCTCGTCGATGGCGTGGCGTGTGATGGCCTGCAGCGGCTCGGCGTGTGCAGGGGCGCACTCGAGCGGGTCGTCGGGCAAGACGGTAGGCTGCGCGCCCAGCAGGTGCGCGGGCAATGCGCTCGCCGTCACCGAGTCGCCCGTATCGGCCAGTGCCACGATGGCGCGCAGCGTGCTGCGCAGCTCGCGCACGTTGCCCGGCCAGCGGTAGGCGGCCAGCACTTCGAGTGCGTCGTTTCCCAGCTGCAAGTGCTTGGCCGCGCCGCCCGCTTCGAGAAACAGCCGCGCGATCAGAGCGTGCCGGTCGTTGCGCCGGCTCAAGGGAGGCAGGGCGACGGTGAACCCCGCCACGCGGTACATCAGGTCGGCGCGAAAGCGTCCGGCTTCCACCAGCGCCGGCAGGTGGCCGTGCGTGGCGCAGACCAGGTCGAAGTCCACCGCCACGCCCTGGCCGCCGCCCAGCGGCGTGACCACGCGCTCCTCGAGCACGCGCAGCAGGCGCGTCTGCAGGGCCAGCGGGATCTCCGCGATCTCGTCGAGGAACAGCACCCCGCCATGCGCTTCGCGGATGCGGCCCCCCATGCCCTTGCGCTTCGCGCCGGTGAAGGCGCCTTCCTCGTAGCCGAACAGTTCGGACTCGATCAGCGTCTCGGGCAGCGAGGCGCAGTCCACCGCCACGAAGGGGCCCGCGCTGCGGCGACTCGCGGCGTGCAGCCGGCGCGAGAAAACTTCCTTGCCGCTGCCGGTCTCGCCGTTGACCAGCACGGAGACGCCTTCGTTCAGCACCCGCACGGCCTTGTGCAGCAGAGGCTGCACATCGTCGGTTTCGGGCTCGGCCACCGCGCGCCGCGTGGGCGTGCGCGAACCGCCGGCCGCATTCGAACGCTCCATCACCGTCGCGATCTGCCGGCCGCCCGGCAGCGTCAGCAGGCTGCGCCGGTGTTCCATGCGCGGCCAGTTCGCGCCGAGAAAGGCCTCGGCGTCCAGCTCGAGCAGGCCGTCCCACGAGCGCCCGAACAGTTCGAGCGCCACCCGGTTGGCCGCGACGATGCGCCCGCCCTCGATCACCATCAGCCCTTCGCGCGCGGTGCCGATCAGCGCCGGGCGCGCATGGAAGCGCAGCACGTGGCCGTTGGCCTCGGCCAGCATCATGCGGTGCTCGACCTGCTGCGCCGCCATGCGCACCAGGCCGAGCGCATGCGTGTTCACGCGCACCGTCTCGCCCGAGATGTCGAGCGCGCCCGCCAGTTCGCCGCGCCCGGTGAAGATGGGCGCCGCCGCGCATCCGAGCGTGCCGTTCTGCGCCAGGTAGTGCTCGGCGCCCAGCACCATCAGCGCCTCGCGCTCCGCCAGCGCCGTGCCGATGGCGTTGGTGCCCCGGTTGTGCTCCGACCATTCCACGCCGGGCTGCAGCGCGATGCGCTCGGCCTTGGGAAGGAAGTCGGCGCTGCCGACCTCCTCGAGGATCAGGCCGCTGGCGTCCGACAGGATCACCACGCAGCCGTTGCCGACCGCATGCTCGGCCAGGGCGTCGAGCTCGGGTTGCGCGCAGTTCAGCAGCCGCATGGCCTGCTCGCGCCGTTCGCGCAGCAGGGCCAGCGCCATCGGCTCGGGGTCCGTGGCCTGGTGGCCGACCGGGCGGCAGCGCTGCCAGGAGCGCGAGATGTGCGGGGCGATCCACGGCGCGGGATCGCGGCCTTGTCCAAAGAACAGTTCGCGGGCCTGCGCCACTTTGATCGACGGCAACTGCGCTTCGCTCATGCGTGTCTCCGAGAGGTTTTCGCCTTGTGCGACATCCTAGTCGCCATGTTCGCGCGGACATGTCGCATATTGCGAATGAAAACCCCCTGCGGCATGCGAATGCCCAGGAGGAAGTACCCAGGGAATGTACCGATCCGGCCGGGTACGCGGCTTGCGATTGCTCAAGCAGGCCGCCGCATGTCGCGGCGCCACCAGCAGCAAATGGAGACAAGTCATGGACATGCTCGAACCGGGCAAATTCGGCACCGCGGTACCGTTCAAGAAGCGCTACGGCAACTACATCGGCGGCGAATGGGTTGCGCCGGCGGACAACCAGTATTTCGAGAACATCACGCCCGTCACCGGCAAGGTCTTCTGCGAAGTGCCGCGCTCCACCGCGGCCGACATCGAACGTGCGCTCGACGCCGCGCACAAGGCCAAGGGCGCCTGGGGCCGCACCTCGACCACCGAGCGCGCCAACATCCTCAACAGGATTGCCGATCGCATGCAGGAGAACCTGGCCGTCCTCGCGGCCGCCGAAACCTGGGACAACGGCAAGCCCATCCGCGAAACCACCGCGGCCGACCTGCCGCTGGCCATCGACCACTTCCGCTATTTCGCCTCGTGCGTGCGCTCGCAGGAAGGCGGCATCAGCGAGATCGACCACGAAACCTTCGCCTATCACTTCCATGAGCCCATCGGCGTGGTCGGCCAGATCATTCCGTGGAATTTCCCGATCCTGATGGCCGTGTGGAAGCTGGCGCCCGCGCTGGCTGCCGGCAACTGCGTGGTGCTGAAGCCGGCCGAGCAGACGCCGGTGTCGATCCTGGTGCTGCTGGAGGTCATAGGCGACCTGCTGCCGCCGGGCGTGCTGAACGTGGTCAACGGCTTCGGCGTGGAGGCGGGCAAGCCGCTGGCGTCGAGCAACCGCATCGGCAAGATCGCCTTCACCGGCGAAACCACCACCGGCCGGCTGATCTCGCAGTACGCGAGCCAGAACCTGATTCCGGTCACGCTGGAGCTGGGCGGCAAGTCGCCCAACATCTTTTTCGCCGACGTGATGGACAAGGACGACAGCTTCTTCGACAAGGCGCTCGAGGGCTTCGCGATGTTCGCGCTGAACCAGGGCGAGGTCTGCACCTGCCCGTCGCGCGCGCTCATCCAGGAGTCGATCTACGACCGCTTCATGGAGCGTGCGCTGAAGCGAGTGGCAGCCATCAAGCAGGGCAGCCCGCTCGACATGGCCACCATGATCGGCGCGCAGGCCTCCGGCGAGCAGCTCGAGAAGATCCTGTCGTACCTCGACATCGGCAGGCAGGAGGGGGCGAAGGTGCTGATCGGAGGCGAGCGCCAGCGGTTCGAGGGCGACCTGGCCGACGGCTACTACGTGAAGCCGACCGTGTTCCGGGGCCACAACAAGATGCGCATCTTCCAGGAGGAGATCTTCGGCCCGGTGGTGTCGGTCACCACTTTCAAGGACGAGGAAGAGGCGCTTTCCATCGCCAACGACACGCTCTACGGCCTGGGCGCAGGCGTGTGGAGCCGCGACATGAACCGCGCCTTCCGCATGGGCCGCGGCATCCAGGCCGGCCGCGTGTGGACCAACTGCTACCACCACTACCCGGCGCACGCGGCCTTCGGTGGCTACAAGCAGTCGGGCATCGGCCGCGAGAACCACAAGATGATGCTCGATCACTACCAGCAGACCAAGAACCTGCTGGTGAGCTACAGCGAGAACAAGCTGGGCTTCTTCTGATGGGCACCACCGGCGAAGTCCTGCGCGTCACCGCGACCGATCCCGCGCTCGCGCTGATCGACAGGCTCGCCGCAAAGCACGGCCCGCTGATGTTTCATCAGTCGGGCGGCTGCTGCGACGGCAGCGCGCCCATGTGCTATGCCCAGGGCGAGTTCATCGTGGGCGACTACGACCGGCTGCTGGGGTACATCGGCGGCATGCCGTTCTATATCAGCGGGCCGCAGTTCGAGTACTGGCAGCACACGCAGCTGATCATCGACGTGGTGCCGGGGCGCGGCGGCATGTTCTCGCTGGAAGGGCCGGAGGGCGTGCGGTTCCTGACGCGCTCGCGGCTGTTCACGCAAGAGGAGTGGGCGGTGCTGGAGGCCGAAGAGGCAAAGTGAAGCGGACAAGGGCGTCGCGCCTCATGGCCCGGCCTGGCGCAGGAGGTGTTCGGCCAGCAGCTGCGCAGCAGGCGAGAGGACGGCACTCGTCTTCGTCGCCATCAGCAGCCGCCGCGTGGCCCATGCGTCCTTGAGCCGAACCACCTTCAGGTCCAGCGCCGCCACCTGCGCCTTGCACGCCGCCAGCGGCACCACGCCGATGCCGAGGTTGGCTGCGATCATGTGGCACATCGCGTCGAAGCTGCGCACCTGCACGCGCAGGCGCATCGGGATGCCGGCCTGCTCGGCGGCGCGCGAGGTGAGTTCGAGCAGCGAGCTGCTGCGGTTCAGCCCCACGAATTCATGCGCGAGGCAGCTCTTGAAGTCGGTCTGCTTCACGCGGCTTCGCGCCAGTGGATGCTGCTTCGCGCACAGCACCACGAGTTCGTCGGTCTGGAAGGTCTGCACGTCGAGACCGTAGGCGGGCGTGTTCTCTGCGAACACGCCGACGTCGGCAAGCCCGTCGACGAGTGCGCGCACGATGTCGCCGCTCAGCTGCTCCTCGACTTCGACGCGGATGTCGGGGTGCTGTGCAAGAAAGGTCGCGAGCGTGGTGGGCAGGAACTCGGTCAGCGCCGACATGTTGGCCCACAACCGCACATGGCCGCGCACGCCACTCGAATAGTCGTTGATCTCGTTGCTGAACTGCTCGAAGCCCTGGAAGAGCCGCATCGCATGCTGCATCGCTACATGGCCGGCAGGCGTGAGCGCGATGCCCTGGGCGCTGCGTTCGAGCAGCTTCGATCCCGTCGCCGCTTCGAAGTCCGAGAGCCGCCGGCTAGCGGCCGAGAGCGCGAGGTGGCATGCCTCCGCGCCCTTGGTGATGCTGCCTGACTGAGCCACTGCGCAGAACAGGCGCAGCGTCACGAAGTCGACGCGCGCGGGGTTGATGGGGTCGGGCATGGGCGGATTCTAGGAGAGGGCGGGTGCCCCTTCGCGTTTTGCGAAGGGGTGCTGCCGTCATGGCAATTCCGCTGGATGCGATCTGTTCCTAAAGTAGTTGCAACCCAACCTGGAGACAGACGCGAACATGAATGCACTCGAAGGCCTGAAGGTGCTGGAGCTCGGCCAGCTCATCGCCGGCCCCTTCGCCGGCAAGACGCTGGCGGAGTTCGGCGCCGACGTGATCAAGGTCGAGCCGGCCGGCGTCGGCGATCCGCTGCGCAAATGGCGGCTGCTGCGCGACGGCACCTCGGCGTGGTGGGAGGTCCAGTCGCGCAACAAGCGCTCGGTGTGCCTGGACCTGCGCAGCGCCGAAGGGCAGGAAGCCGTGCGTGCATTGGCGCTCGAAGCCGACGTGCTGATCGAGAACTTCAAGCCCGGCACGCTCGAAGGCTGGGGCCTGGGGTGGGAGCGGCTGCATGCGCTGAACCCTCGGCTGATCATGCTGCGCATCTCGGGCTACGGGCAGACCGGGCCCTACCGCGACAAGCCCGGCTTCGGCGTGCTCGGCGAATCGATGGGTGGGCTGCGCTACCTGAGCGGCGAGCCGGGCCGGGTGCCGGTGCGCGTGGGAGTGTCGCTGGGCGACACGCTGGCGGCGTTGCATGGCGTGATCGGCGTGCTGACGGCGCTGCATCACCGCACGGCCCACGGCGGGGAGGGCCAGTTCATAGACGTGGCGCTCTACGAGTCGGTGTTCAACGTGATGGAAAGCCTGCTGCCCGAGTACGACGCCTTCGGCGCCGTGCGCGAGCGCGCCGGCAGTGCGCTGCCCGGCATCGCGCCGACCAATGCCTACCGCTGCGAAGACGGGCACTACGTGCTGGTGGCCGGCAACGGCGACAGCATCTTCCGCCGGCTGATGCGCGCCATCGGCCGCGAGGATCTGGAGAACGACCCCGGGCTCGTGCACAACGATGGCCGCGTGCTGCGCGTGGAAGAGATCGATGCCGCCATCGAGGCGTGGACGCTGAAGCGCAGCCGCGACGATGTGCTGGCCGCGCTCGATGCGGCGGGCGTGCCGGTCGGGCGCATCTACACGGTGGCCGACATCGCGAGCGACCCGCAGTACCAGGCGCGCGAAATGATCGTGGAGGCACCGACCTCCGACGGCTCGACGCTGAAGGTGCCTGGCGTGGTGCCCAAGCTCAGCGCCACGCCGGGGCGCATCGCGCACCCCGCGCCGCGGCTGGGCGAGCATGACGGCGATCTCCGTGGTGCTGGCTGGCCCGCGCGCCGCGTGAAAGGAGTGGCGGCATGAAGACGGGCAACGGCACGCGGCTCTTCATCAACGAGGTCGCGACGCGCGACGGCTTCCAGATGGAAAGCCGCTTCATTCCCACCGACGACAAGATCGCGCTCGTCGACCGGCTGAGCGGGCTGGGCTACGCCAAGATCGAAGTCACCTCCTTCACCTCGGCGAAGGCGATTCCGGCGCTGCGCGACGGCGAGGAGGTGATGCAGCGCATCGTTCGCCGCCCCGACGTGGTCTACACCGCACTGGTGCCCAATGTGCGAGGCGCCGAGCGCGCGCTGGACAGCCGCATCGACGAGTTCAACATCGTCATGTCGGTGAGCGAGACGCACAACCTCGCCAACCTGCGCATGACGCGGGAGCAGTCGTTCGCGCAACTGGCCGGGGTCATCGCGCTGGCGAAGAAAGCCCAGGTGCCGGTGAACGTGTCGCTGTCGTGCGTGTTCGGCTGCCCGATGGAGGGCGAGGTGCCGCTGGCGACGGTGCAGGGCTGGATCGACCGCTTCGCCGCGCTGGAGGTGCAGGGCATCACGCTGTGCGACACGACCGGCATGGCCTATCCGACGCAGGTGCGTGAACTCTGCGAAGCCGTGACTGCGAGCCGGGCGGCGCTGGAGTGGACGGCCCATTTCCACAACACACGCGGCATGGGCCTCGTGAACACGGTGGCTGCCGTGGAGGCCGGCATCCGCCGGCTGGACATGTCGCTCGGCGGCATCGGCGGCTGCCCCTACGCGCCGGGCGCGACCGGCAACGTGGCGACAGAGGACGTGGTCCACATGCTGCAGTGCATGGGCTACGACACGGGCATGGACCTGGCGGGCCTGGTCGCCGCCGCGGCGGAGCTGGAAGCGCTGGTGCAGCACGAACTGCCGGCCCAGGTCTCGCGCGCCGGCCACCGGTTGACGCGGCATGCGCCGCCGCCCGATTTCAACGACATCGTGACCCGCGCCCGGGAACGCGAGCACGCAAGCAAGGAGCTTCAACCATGATCGACCACCTGGACCACCTCGTGCTGACCACCGCGCACGAGGAAGCCTGCATCAGCTTCTACGTCGATGTGATGGGCATGGCGCTGGAGAGCTTCGGCGCCGGGCGCAAGGTCTTCCGCTTCGGCAACCAGAAGATCAACCTGCATGTGAAGGGCCACGAGTTCGAGCCCAAGGCGCAGTTGCCGACGCCCGGCTCGCTGGACCTGTGTTTCATCGCCAGCGTGCCGCTCGACGAAGTCATCGCGCGGCTCGGCGAGAAGGACGTGCCGATCCTCGAAGGGCCGGTGATGCGCACTGGCGCCACCTCGCGCATCCGCTCGGTCTATGTGCGCGACCCGGACATGAACCTGATCGAAATCTCGGAGCTGTCGCCCTGAGGCGCCTTCCGAAGACAGCAGGCAAGCGAATACAAAACCACCGGAGACAAACCATGAAACCCATCCACCGCCTTCTCGCGGTCGGCCTTGCGCTGGGCGCTCTGACAGCTTCAGCCAGCGAAACCTGGCCCTCGAAACCGATCACCATGATCGTGCCGACCGCGCCGGCCGGCTCCACTGACATCATGGCGCGACTGGTCGGCGATCCGCTGCAGCGCGCACTGGGCCAGCCCGTGGTGGTCGACAACAAGCCCGGCGCCAGCGGCAACATCGGCACCGAGTTCGTGGCGCGCGCCGCGCCCGACGGCTACACGCTGCTGATGCAGTACTCGGGCTACCACGTCGGCAATCCCTCGCTCTACCCGAACATCCGGTGGAGCCCTACCAAGGACTTCGTGCCGGTGGCGATGGTGATGCGCGCGCCGCACGTCGTTGCGGTGAGTGGAAAGCTGCCGGTGAAGTCGATGAAGGAACTCATCGAGTACGGGAAGAAGAAGGAAGGCGGTCTCTTCTACGCCTCCTCGGGCAACGGCTCGATCCAGCACATCGCGGGCGAGCTGCTGTCGCGGCAGGCGAAGCAGGCGATGACGCACGTGCCCTACAAGGGCTCGGGACCGGCGATCAACGACCTGATCTCGGGCAACGTCGACATGTTCATCACCACGCCGCCCTCGGTCATCGGCCATTTCGCAGGCGGGCGCATCAAGCCGCTGGCGTACACGGGCAGCAAGCGGCATCCGTCGATGCCCGACGTGCCGACCTCGGCCGAGGCGGGGCTGCCGGGCTACGAGGTGGAGTCCTGGTTCGCGGTGTTCGCGCCGGCGAAGACGCCGCCGGAAGTCGTCAACAGGCTCAGCGCGGAACTCCGAAAGATCGTGGAGAGCGAAGCCTTCCGCAAGAAGGTGGACGAGCAGGGCGCCTTCGCAACCTACATGGACCCACCGACGCTCGCGAAATTCGTCGATCAGGAGCTGGCGACGTGGTCGAAGGTGATCAAGTCGGCGGACATCAAGCCCGATTGACGCGGACGGCCGGCAAACCTAGCCCGCGATCAGCTTCTGCACCAGCTCGGCAGTGGTCGCGGCTGCGTACTTGCGCATCAGCCGCGCCCGGTGCAGCTCCACCGTGCGGTGGCTGATGCCCAGCGCCTTGCCGATCTCCTTCGAGGTCAGCCCGCGCATCACCTGCGCCGCCACCTCGCGCTCGCGCGGCGTGAGCTCGGCTTTCACGGCGCGGCGCGAGCCCAGGTCCTCGAAGGTCCAGATGCCGGCCTCGTGCGGCGCGGCTCGGTTCAGCGCGTGGCCCGTGACGTGGCACCAGAAGGTCTCGCCGGCGATCGCGCCATGCAACCCGCCCAGCCGCCTCATCATGCGGTTGTCCGCGTAGTGCCCGCTGGCGTTCAGGAAGGGCTCCATGCGCTTGCCGATGCGCTCGAACTCGGCCACGCTCGGGTACAGGATGCTGAACGAATGCCCGACCAATGCGGAGGGCGTTGCGCCAAAAATCTCGCACACGCGAACGTTGCAGGCCACGATGGTGCGGTTGCTCGACACCACCATGCCGACGGGCGCGTGTTCAAAGGCCAGCCGGTAATCGATCTCGGGCATCGGGGGTCACCATTACGAAATACTACGTATGCGAGTAGGTAGTATCGTTCAGGGCTTTCCCACCTCTCTCCATTCACCCATCAAGGAGCCCGAGTGAACAAGATTTATCCCACCGCGGACGCGGCACTCAAGGGGGTCGTGGCCGACGGGCAGATGCTCGCGGTCGGCGGCTTCGGCCTGTGCGGCATTCCCGAAGCGCTGATCGACGCGCTGAAGGACTCCGGCGTGCAGAACCTCACCGTCGTGTCGAACAACGCGGGCGTCGACGGCTTCGGCCTCGGCAAGCTGCTGGAGACGCGCCAGATCAAGAAAATGATCGCGTCCTACGTCGGCGAGAACAAGGAGTTCGAGCGCCAGTACCTCGCGGGCGAACTGGCCCTCGAATTCACGCCCCAGGGCACGCTGGCCGAGAAGCTGCGCGCGGGCGGCGCGGGCATCCCGGCCTTCTTCACCAAGACCGGCGTGGGCACGCAGGTGGCCGAGGGCAAGGAGCTGCGCGAGTTCGACGGCGAAACCTACGTGATGGAACGCTCGCTGGTGCCCGACGTGGCACTCGTGAAGGCCCACGTGGCCGACAAGTCGGGCAACCTGCGCTTTCGCCTCACGGCGCGCAACTTCAACCCGGCCGCCGCCATGGCCGGCAAGATCTGCATCGTCGAGGTCGAGAAGATCGTCGAGGTGGGCGAGCTGGCCCCCGACGACATCCACCTGCCGGGCATCTACGTGCACCGCATCGTGCTCAACGCCAAGCCCGAGAAGCGCATCGAGAAGCGCACCGTGAGCGCCTCGGTCGATGCCGTCGCCGCCAAGATCGAGGCCCAGACCGCCATCGCCCAGGCTGCCGCCGGCAGCGAAGTGCCAGCCAAGGTCGTCAACAAGAAAGAAGGAGCCTGAGATGCCCTGGACCCAAGACCAGATGGCGGCCCGCGCCGCACAAGAACTCGAAGACGGCTTCTACGTCAACCTCGGCATCGGCATCCCGACGCTGGTGGCCAACCACACCGGCACCAAGGAAGTGTGGCTGCAGAGCGAGAACGGCATGCTCGGCATCGGCCCGTTCCCGACCGAGGACAACGTCGACGCCGACCTGATCAACGCCGGCAAGCAGACCGTCACCACGCTGCCCGGCTCGGCCATCTTCGGCAGCCATGACAGCTTCGCGATGATCCGCGGCGGCAAGATCAACCTGTCGATCCTGGGCGCGATGCAGGTCAGCACCAAGGGCGACCTCGCCAACTGGATGATCCCCGGCAAGATGGTCAAGGGCATGGGCGGCGCGATGGACCTCGTGGCCGGCGTGAAGCGCGTGATCGTGCTGATGGAGCACGTGGCCAAGAAGAAGGACGGCACCGAGGACCTGAAGATCCTCGAACAGTGCACGCTGCCGCTGACCGGCGTGGCCGTGGTCGACCGCATCATCACCGACCTGGCCGTGATGGACGTCGTGCCCGAAGGCCTGAAGGTCGTCGAGCTGGCGCCGGGCGTGAGCTTCGACACGCTGCAGGCCAAGACGGGTGCGAAGCTGATCCAGTAGTAACAAGGCTGCGAACGCAACGACGACAAAGGGCAGGGCCGCGCAAGCGGGCCCTGCCTTTTTTTCTGGAGAGACGGAATGAATGCAAGCGAAGTTCTGGGCGACATCTGGCAGCAGGCGGGCCTGCCCGCCGAGGCCTTGGTGTTTGCGCGATTGACGGGTGCCGACCCAGTGCTGCCGTCGTCCTTCGCGGTCGGCACAGCGGCGCAGAGCACCATCGCGGCGGCCGCGCTCGCGGCCTGCGAACTGGGGCACCGGCGCGGCACGGCGCGGCAGCAGGTCGGCGTCGACATGCAGCATGCGGCACTCGACTGCACCGGCTGGTTCAGCCTCGACGGCCGCGTGCCCGAGCTGTGGGACGCCTTCTCGGGCATGTACCGCTGCGCCGACGGATGGGTGCGCATCCACGCGAACTTCAAGCACCACCGCGAAGGCGCGCTGCGCCTGATGCAGCTGGACCCGGCCACCGCCACCCGCGCCGACGCCGAGGCCGCGATGGCCGGCTGGCGCGCGGTCGATTTCGAAACGGCCGCCGCCGCGCAAGGCCTGGTGGCGACCGCGCTGCGCCGCTTCGACGAATGGGAGGCCTCGCCCCACGGGCAGGCGGTGGCGGCGCAACCGCTCTTCACCATCGAGCGCATCGGCGACGCACCGCCGCGCGCGCTGCCGCCGCTGCGGGGCGACCAGCGCCCGCTGAGCGGCCTGCGTGTGCTCGACCTCACGCGTATCCTCGCGGGACCGGTCGGCGGCCGCGCGCTCGCGGCCTATGGCGCCGACGTGATGCTGGTCAATTCGCCGCAACTGCCGAACATCGAAGCCATCGCCGACACCAGCCGTGGCAAGCTCTCGACGCACGTGGACCTGCGCACCGACGAAGGCCGCGCCGTGCTGCACGGCCTCGTCGCCGACGCACACGTCTTCGTGCAGGGCTACCGTCCCGGCGGCATCGCGGCGCTGGGCTTCGGCCCCGAGGCGCTGGCGCGCGAGCGGCCGGGCATCGTCTGCGTCTCGCTCACGGCCTACGGCACGCAGGGGCCGTGGGCTGATCGGCGCGGCTTCGATTCGCTGGTGCAGACCGCGATGGGCTTCAACCATGCCGAGGGCGAGGCTGCAGGCGACGGCAAGCCGCGCCCGCTGCCCATGCAGATCCTCGACGAGGCCACCGGCTACCTGATCGCCTTCGGCGCCGCTGCGGCGCTCTGGCGCCAGCAGCGGGAAGGCGGCAGTTGGCATGTGCAGGTGTCGCTGGCGCAGACGGGGCAGTGGCTGCGCGGGCTGGGGCGCGTGCCGGGCGGGCTCTCGGCGGCGAAGCCCGACCTGAAGCCGTATGTGGAAAGCTCGGACTCCGGATTCGGCAGGCTGGCCGCGCTGCGCCACAGCGCACAGTTGCAGCGCACGCCTGCCGCGTGGGTGCGGCCTTCGATGCCCCCGGGCAGTCATCCGCCGGTGTGGCCGTAGTCCCTGGTCAGGCGCCCAGCGCAGCCCGCACCTTCTCGCCCAGTCCGCGCAGCCGTTCGACCGGCTCGTTGGAAAACACGAAGCGCAGGTACTGCGCGCCATGCGTTTCGCCCCAGCCCTTCATCGCGGTGGCGCACACGCGATGCTTCAGCAGACGCTCCGACAGCGTCTGCCCGTCGATGCCGAAGTCGCTCGCACGCAGCAGCAACGACCAGCCGCCCGCGGGCACGCCGACCGGCAGTCCCTTGAGTTCATCGAGCACCGTGTCGCGACGCCGCTCCAGCTCGCCCACATACGGCGCGAGCGTGTGCGCCGATTGCGCCAGCGCCGTGGCCACCGCGTCCTGCGCAATGCCCACGGGTACCACCACGTTCGCGAGCGACACGGCCACGAGGTCCGGCATGTAGCTCTCGGGTGCCACGGTCCAGCCCACGCGCCAGCCGATCATGCGCAGCTCCTTGGCCGATGAACCCACCGTGATCGTGCGTTCGGCCATGCCGGGCAGGCCCGCGGGGTGGATGACCTCGCGGCCGTCGTACAGCAGGCGTTCCATGGCGGTGTCGAGGATCAGCGTCAGGTCGTGCCGCACGCACAGCGCGGCGATGGTGCGCCAGTCGTCCGCGTCGAAGTACCCGCCCGTCGGCATCGACGGCGACATCAGCAGCATCACGCGCACGCGGGGGCCGATGGCCGCTTGCAGCGCGGCGCGGTCCAGCTTCCATTCGCCGCCGGGGTTGAATGCAAAGGGCACGTACTTCGGCGTGCCGCCGGCGAGCCGGATGCGGTTGAGCAGGCCGGCGTAGGTCGGATCGGTCACCAGCACTTCGTCGCCCACCTCGACGGTTGCGAGCAGCGCGTTGAGGATGCCCGAGAGCCCGCCGGCCGAGATCACGCAGTTGCGTGCGTCGTAAGCAACGCCCGAGAGCGCCGACACATGCCGCGCCGCGATCTCGCGCAACCGGGACTGGCCGACGAATGGGAGGTAGCTGTTGTCGGCGTCTTCCGTGGCGGCACGCACGGTGCGCGCGATGGCTTCGGGGTCGGGCGGGATGTCGACGTCGAGGTTTTCCAGCCGCAGGAACGGTGGGCCGTCCGCGTCGTCGGCAATCGCGCCCATGCGGTCGACGCCGATGCCTGCGATGTGTTCGAGCCGTGCGGGGCGGTGGCGTGGCATGGGGCGAATCTCCGTGTCGGGGTTGGCTTGCTACGGGGCCGGCCTGCGCGAACGGGCCGGCCGCTGCTGCGACGCGCCATTCTCATCGCCGGGCGGGGCCAGGAGCAACAGCGCCTGCCGGGCCTGCGCCGTCTCGCGCAGGAAGCTCCACACCGCCTGCATACGTGCCAGGTGCTTGGTTTCCTCCGGCATCGACATCCAGAAGGTGCGCGTGAAGTTCGCCTGCCCCGGCAGCACGGGCCGCAGCGCGCTGTCGTTCTCGGCGATGAAGGCCGGCAGCACCGCGATGCCCGCGCCCGCCGCCACCGCACTGTGCTGCGCGAGCACGCTGGTGCTGCGCAGCGCGAAGCTGTCGGGGCGGTGCAGTTCGTCGAGGTACTGCAACTCCTTGCTGAACAGCAGGTCGTCCACGTAGCTGATGAAGGTGTGGCCGCGGAGGTCTTCGCGCGTCCTGATGGGCTTGTGCGCTGCCAGGTACTTCTTCGACGCATAGAGCCGCAGCGTGTAGTCGGTGAGCTTGGTGACGACCACCGGCCCGCGCGCCGGCCGTTCGAGCGAGATCACGATGTCGGCCTCGCGCCGCGACAGGTGCACGAGCCGCGGCATCGCGAGCAGGTCGATGGTGAGCTTCGGATGCTGCAGCGCGAACAGCGCGAGCTGCGGTGCCAGCACCACGGTGCCGAAGCCTTCGGTGGCGCCTATGCGCACCAGCCCCGACAGGCCTTCCTGCGAGGCCGGCGCGGTGCTCTCCACGGCCTGGAACGCGCTCTCCATCGCCTCGACCTGCGGCTGCAGCCGGCGGCCCGCTTCGGTGAGCCGGTGGCCGCCTGCCTCGCGCGAGAACAGCGGGGCGCCGACTTCCTTCTCCAGCGCCTGGATGCGGCGCGCGACCGTGGTGTGGTCGACCTCGAGGCGGCGCGCGGCGCTCATCAGCGTCCCGGAGCGGGCGAGTTCGAGGAAGTAGCGCAGGTTGTCCCAGTCCATGTGTGTTCGGGTTCTCGATGGAGGTTCGCATCCTCTGCGTCCTTTTCCGCATTCTGCATTTATGCAAAACCAAGGCGCAAATTTGTCTATTGTCATGGCAAATATGCAAAGCTAGGATGCACGCTGTACCGGCCCCCGACCGGCATCGCCTTCCCGAGATTCACAGGAGACAAACCCCATGGACGCCACCACCACCCCCTCGACGAAAGTCGCCACCGTCAAGCTGCTGATCGGCGGCAAGCTCGTCGAATCGAAAACCACCGAATGGCGCGATGTCGTCAACCCGGCCACGCAGCAGGTGCTGGCCCGTGTGCCCTTCGCCACGCAAGCCGAGCTCGACGCCGCCGTGGCCTCCGCCAAGGAAGCCTTCAAGACCTGGCGCAAGACCCCCATCGGCGCGCGCGCCCGCATCTTCCTGAAGCTGCAGCAGCTCATCCGCGAGAACATGGGCGAGCTGGCCGCCATCCTCACGGCCGAGCAGGGCAAGACGCTGCCAGATGCGGAGGGGGATGTGTTCCGCGGCCTCGAAGTGGTCGAGCATGCATCGAACATCGGCAACCTGCAGCTCGGCGAGCTGGCCAACAACGTGGCCAACGGCGTCGACACCTACACGCTGCTGCAGCCGCTGGGCGTGTGCGCCGGCATCACGCCTTTCAACTTCCCGGCCATGATCCCGCTGTGGATGTTCCCGATGGCCATCGTCACCGGCAACACCTTCGTGCTGAAGCCTTCCGAGCAGGACCCGATGGTCACCATGCGCCTGTGCGAACTGGCACTCGAAGCCGGCATTCCGCCCGGCGTGCTGAACGTGGTGCATGGCGGCGAAGCGGTGGTCAACGGCATCTGCGACCACAAGGACATCAAGGCGATCAGCTTCGTCGGTTCGACCAAGGTCGGCACGCATGTCTACAACCGCGCCACGCTGGCTGGCAAGCGCGCCCAATGCATGATGGGTGCGAAGAACCACGCCATCGTGATGCCCGACGCGAACAAGGAGCAGACGCTCAACGCACTGGCTGGCGCCAGCTTCGGTGCAGCCGGCCAGCGCTGCATGGCCGTGTCGGTCGCGGTGCTGGTGGGCGAGGCGCGCAACTGGGTGCCCGAACTCATCGAGAAGGCCAGGACGCTGAAGATCGGCGCGGGCACCGAAAAGGGCGTGGACGTGGGGCCTCTGGTGTCCTGCGCTGCCTACGACCGCGTGAACGGGCTCATCGAGCGCGGCGAGGCCGATGGCGCCAAGCTCGTGCTCGACGGCCGCAAGCCCACGGTGCCCGGCTACGAGAAGGGCAACTTCGTCGGCCCGACGATCTTCACCGGTGTGAAGCCCGGCATGACGATCTATGACCAGGAAGTGTTCGGCCCGGTGCTGTGCATTGCCGACGCCGAGGACATCGACGAAGCCATCGAGCTGATCAACAGCAATCCGAACGGCAACGGCACGGCGATCTTCACGCAGTCGGGTGCGGCCGCCCGCCGGTTCCAGGAAGACATCGACGTGGGCCAGGTCGGCATCAACGTGCCGATTCCGGTGCCGGTCCCGATGTTCTCGTTCACCGGCTCGCGCGCCTCGAAGCTCGGCGACCTGGGGCCGTACGGCAAGCAGGTCATCATGTTCTACACGCAGACCAAGACCGTGACCGCACGCTGGTTCGACGACAGCACCGTCTCGCACGGCGTCAACACCACGATCAGTCTCAAGTAAGAAGTCCGTCGGATGGACTTCGAACTTTCCGAAGAGCAGCGCGCTTTCGCGCAAAGCGCGCGCGACTTTGCGCAGGCCGAGTTCGCGCCGCATGCGGCGCAGTGGGACGCGGAGGCCGTCTTCCCGAAGGAGGCCATCGCCAAGGCCGGCGAGCTGGGCTTCTGCGGGCTCTATGCGCCCGAGCGCATCGGCGGCCTCGGGCTGCCGCGGCTCGATGCGGCGCTGGTGTTCGAGGAGATGGCCGCGGTCGATCCCTCGACCACGGCCTTCATCACGATCCACAACATGGCGACGTGGATGCTCGGCACCTGGGCCACCGATGCGGTGGCGCAGCAGTGGGGCGAAGAGCTCACGAGCGGGCGCAAGCTCGCTTCGTACTGCCTGACCGAACCGGGCGCGGGCTCCGATGCGGGTTCGCTCAAGACGCGCGCCGAGTTGCAGGGCGTCGAGTACGTCATCAACGGCGGCAAGGCCTTCATCTCGGGCGCCGGCTCGACCGATGTGCTGGTGCTGATGGCGCGCACGGGCGGCGCGGGCGCGAGCGGTATCTCGGCCTTCGCGGTGTCGTCCGACGCGCCTGGTGTCAGCTACGGCAAGAAGGAGCACAAGATGGGCTGGAACAGCCAGCCCACGCGAAGCATCAATTTCGACAACGTGCGCATTCCCGCGCAGAACCTGCTGGGCAAGGAGGGTGAGGGCTTTCGCATTGCCATGAAGGGGCTCGACGGCGGGCGCATCAACATCGCGACCTGCTCGGTGGGCGCGGCGCAGGGCGCGCTCGACGCGGCCCGCCGCTACCTGCACGAGCGCCAGCAGTTCGGCAAGCCGCTCGCGAGCTTCCAGGCGCTGCAGTTCAAGCTGGCCGACATGGCGACCGAGCTGGTGGCGGCGCGGCAGATGGTGCGTCTCGCGGCATCGAAGCTCGACGCCGGACATGCCGACGCCAGCACCTATTGCGCGATGGCCAAGCGCTTTGCGACCGATGCGGGCTTCAACGTCTGCAACGACGCGCTGCAGCTGCACGGCGGCTATGGCTACCTGAGCGAGTTTCCGCTGGAGCGGCTGGTGCGCGACGCGCGCGTGCACCAGATCCTCGAAGGCACCAACGAGATCATGCGTGTGATCGTTGCGCGAAAATTGCTGGAGGGCGACAGCGATATCCGCTGAAGTTTCCGCATCCAGAACCTCTCAAGACAATGACCGACTCCGTAGTTCTCTTCGACGAAATCAAGACCGCCGGCGGCCAGCGCTTCGGCGTTGCCACCCTCAACGCTCCGGCTTCGCTCAATGCACTTTCCGTGGACATGGTTCGCCTGCTCACGCCCAAGCTGCGCGAATGGGCGAAGGACGAAGGCATTGTCGGCGTGCTGATGCAGGCCGCCGGTGAAAAAGCCTTCTGCGCAGGCGGCGATCTGCGCCAGCTCTACCAGACGCTGCTCGACTGCGGCCCCGAGCGCAACACCTACGCCGAAGACTTCTTCCGCGAAGAGTACGAACTGGACCACCTGATCCACACCTTCCCCAAGCCTTTCCTGTGCTGGGGTCACGGCATCGTGATGGGCGGCGGCGTGGGCTTGCTGGCCGGCGCCTCGCACCGCGTGATGACGCTGCAGAGCCGCATCGCCATGCCCGAGATCAACATCGGCCTGTACCCCGACGTGGGCGGCAGCTGGTTCCTGCGCCGCACGCCGGGCCGCACGGGCTTGTTCCTCGCACTCACTGCCGCGAACATCAACGCGGCCGACACCATCTTCTGCGGGCTGGCCGATGTGCTGGTCCCGCAGGAGCGCAAGGGCGAGGTGCTGGAAGCCATCGCTTCGACGAAATGGGCCGGCGAGAACAAGGCCGACCGCGCCACGCTGTCGCGCATCCTCGCCAAGGCGGGCGAGGGCACCGAGATGCCGCCATCGAAGGTGCGCGAGCACTACGACACCATCAACGCGCTGATGGCGGGCGACGACCTGCTCGACATCGCAAGGCGTTTGCGCGATCTGCAGAGCGACGACACATGGCTGCAGACCGCAGCCAAGACCTTCGCCAAAGGCGCGCCCAGCTCGGCCGCGCTGAGCTTCGAGCTGTGGCAGCGCGTTCTGCGCATGTCGCTGGCCGAGGTGTTCCGTCTCGAATACTGGGCCTCGCTCGGCTTCTGCGCACACAAGGACTTCGCCGAAGGCATCCGCGCGGTGCTGGTCGACAAGGACCGCAATCCGCGCTGGAGCCCGGCCACGCTCGAAGAGATCACGCCAGCCTTCATCGAGGACCACCTCCGCCCGCGCGGCGAGATGCCGATCGAGCTGGCGTCGCTGGTCTGATCCACACGCATAGATTCCTGCACAGAACAACGGAGACAAGACATATGAAAATCGCATTCATCGGCCTCGGCAACATGGGCGGCCCGATGGCCATGAACCTGCTCAAGGCAGGCCATACGCTCAGCGCCTTCGACCTCTCGGCCGAGGCCTGCAAGAAGTTCGGCGCCGAAGGCCTGCCCATTGCCAAGTCGGCGGCCGAGACGGTGGCCGATGCCGAGGTCGTCATCAGCATGCTGCCGGCCAGCGCGCACGTCGAGGGCCTGTTTCTCGGCGGTGGCGGCAAACCCGGCCTGCTCGACAGCATCCGCGCCGGCACATTGGTGATCGACAGCAGCACCATCGCCGCAGCCACCTCGCGCAAGGTGGCCGAAGCCGCTGCCGCCAAGGGCATTGCGATGATCGACGCGCCCGTGTCGGGCGGCACCGGCGGTGCGATTGCCGGCACGCTGACCTTCATGGTCGGCGGCGAGACGGGTGACCTGGAGCGCGCGCGCCCGGTGCTCGAAAAGATGGGCGCCAACATCTTCCACGCCGGCGCGGCCGGCGCGGGGCAGACCGCGAAGATCTGCAACAACATGCTGCTCGGCATCCTGATGATCGGCACCTCGGAAGCGCTGGCGCTGGGCGTGGCCAACGGGCTCGACCCCAAGGTGCTGTCGGAGATCATGCGCCGCAGCTCGGGCGGTAACTGGGCACTGGAAAAGTACAACCCGATGCCGGGCGTGATGGAAACGTCACCCGCCTCGAAGAACTACGCGGGGGGCTTCGGCACTGACCTGATGCTCAAGGACCTGGGCCTGGCGCAAGAGAACGCGACCGCCGTGCGCGCGGCCACGCCGCTGGGTGGGCTGGCACGCAGCCTGTATGCCGCACACAGCCTCGCGGGCCACGGCGCGCTCGATTTCTCGAGCGTGCTGAAGCTGGTGCAGAAGGCTTCCTGAAGCGGGCTCTGTGATCAGCCGTAGTGGGAGTGCAGGGCCCACAACAGGCCGATCACCACCACGAAGAGCACCGCGAAAAGCGCCCAGGCACGCATGACTGCCTGGTCCTCCGTGATTTCGGCGGGAGCTGCCTCGGGAGGCTGGCTAGGAGCGGCGGGCGGCGGTTGGGTCATTCCCGACTGTACCCCGCGTCGAGGCGGCCGGGGCGAGCTTTGCAGAAGCGTCCATCCGCGACATCGCCCACATGATGCCGGCCGCCACGAGGTTGGCGCCCACGCTGGACAGGATCGGCAGCATGTAGCTGCGGCTGATGTCGAAGGCAAAGCCCGCGGCGGCGGGGCCGACCAGCGTGCCGAAGGCCACGCTGGTATAGAGCACCCCGATGATCGCGCCGATGTTGCGGCCGCCGAAGTAGTCCATGACCAGCGCCGGCAGCAGCGCGACGAAACCGCCGTAGAACGCGCCGTAGAAGAACGCGAACACGGCCAGCCCAGGGAAGCTGCTGGACGCCGCCCACACGAGCAGCGACAGGGCCATGCCCGTCGACATCAGCAGCATGGTCTGCGCACGCCCCATGCGGTCGGCCAGCCCACCGAGGAAGAATCGCCCGGCCGTGCTGCCGACGCCGATGGCGCCCAGCAGCAGCACCGCGGAGGCATTGGGCACGCCGTGGTCCAGCGCGTAGGGCACGAGGTGCACGAAAGGCACGAACAGGCCGAACGAACTGATGAGGCAGGCCGCGTACAGGCCGGCGAAGCGCCGTGAGCGCACTGCATCGCGCACCGTGAAGCCTTCGGGCCTGGCCGAAGCGGCCAGCGGCTGCGGCGGATCGCCATCGGGGCCGAGCCCCCGGTCGCGCGGATCGTTCTCTATCAGCAGCGCCATGCCCACGCCCACCACCACCGCCAGTCCGCCGAGCGCCAGGTAGGCATGCCGCCAGCCCAGCGTTTCGATGAGCAACGACGCCAGCGGCGGCATCACCAGCGTGCCCACGCCGATGCCGCTCACCGCCAGCCCCGACGCGAAGCCGCGCCGCCTGACGAACCAGCGCTGCACCGCGCCCAGCACCGGCACATACGACGCGCCGACCCCGAGGCCGACGCCAAGCCCGTAGGCCAGGTAGATCTGCGTCAGGCTCTGCGCCTGCCCCGCAACGGCCAGCCCCAGCCCGACCAGCACCATGCCGGCGATGGCCAGCCGCCGCGAACCCCAGCGGTCGGCCAGCGGCCCGCTCAGCACGCCCAGGCCGAAGTAGAGAAAGCCCGCCAGCGAGAACACCAGCGAGACCGAGCCGCGCGAGGCGCCGAAGTCTTTCTGCAGCGATTCGAGAAAGGCGCTGAAGGTGTAGGCGCAGCCGAAGCCGACGAAGGTCACGGCAAAGGCGCCCGCGACCACCAGCCAGCCGCGGAAGAGGCCCTTGCCTTGCGATGGAGGCGGAATGTTGCTCAACGGATGGCCTCCAGTAGATGGATCAGAATTTTTGAATTCATGATTGCGAGTAGCGAAGCAGATCGGTTCTCTTCTTTCCCTGTATGTGCCAATATTCCTGCTTCGAGGATCGCTTTGCAAACCAGAACTTCTGATCGGTTCAGATCAGATTTGCTAAACCATGGAGCACCAACTCCCACCGCTCAACGCGCTGCGCGCCTTCGAGGCCGCCGCACGCCATCTCTCGGTGAAGAACGCTGCGGACGAACTGTGCGTGACCCCGGGCGCCGTGAGCCAGCTCGTCAAGACGCTGGAGCTGCACCTCGGCGTGCAGCTGTTCCGCCGCGTCAACCGCGGCATCTTCCTGTCCGATGCGGGCCAGGCCTACCTGCCGCCGGTGCGCAACGCCTTCAGGCAGATCAGCGACGCCACGCAGAAGCTCGCCGTGCCCGCGGACACCGGCCTGCTCACCGTGAGCGCCACGCCGTTCTTCGCTGCCGCCTGGCTCGTGCCTCACCTCAAGTCATTCCAGAAAGCGCATCCCGGCATCGACCTGCAGGTGCGGGCCAGCAACACGCTTGCCGATTTCTCGCGCGACGGCGTCGACGTCGCCATCCGCCACGGCATGGGCCAGTACCCCGGGCTTGCCAGCCAGCGCGTGCTCACGGTCGAGATGGTTCCCGTCGCCGCGCCCGCGCTGGTTGCCGAGCACGGCAAGCCGAAGAAGCCGGCCGACCTGCTGCAGTGGCCGCGCGTGAACGACGCCGAGCGCAAGGGCTGGCGCCTGTGGTTCGAGGCACAGGGCATTGCCGACACCGGCCCGGCCCGCGGGCCGTCGTTCGACGATGCAGGGCTGCTGGTGGGCGCGGTGCAGGCGGGGCAGGGCGTCGGCCTGCTGCCCGCGGCCCTGGTGGCGAACGAAGTCGCAGAAGGCCGGCTGGTGCGGCTCTTCAGAGCCGCATGGCTGGAAGACTTCGCCTATTACCTTGTGTACCCGCAGGCCAGCCACGATCGACCGAAGGTGGCGGCCTTCCGCGCCTGGATCGGCGAGGCGATGCGCCGCGATCAGACGGCGGCGAGAAAGTCGCCGGCGTCCCCACCTTCGCATTTCCAGTCGGCAAAGACACCGACGAGGCTGCAGCTGGTGCAGCGGCAGCCGAGGTAGTACCAGCGCACGTCGCTGCTGTCGGCGTAGAGTGCCACGCCCGAGAGCAGCTCGAAGGCTTCGGCGCCGCAGACGCATTCGTGGTTCTCGAACTCGGCTTCGTCCGCGTATTCGGCGCTGTCGCCCATCAGGTGAACGTTGCCGCAGGCCGTACAGGTGCGCCTGGCCGCGCCCGTGTCCTCGTCGGTTTCGAGCTTGAAGACGCGTTGGCCGCAGTTGCATGTCGACGCCGCGAACCGCGTGGCCGGGTAGGCGTTGGCCTGGCTGTAGCGCTGCATTTCGGCCTGGGTGTCTTCCGGACCATCGCCGTACCAGTAGCGGCCTTTCTTCTTCAGAGCCATCGGGTCTTCCTGTCCTCGAGTGTGGATGCGAAGTTGCGATTCTGCAGTGCCATTGCTACAGCAGCTCGATCCCCGGCAGGCTCTTGAAGCAGCTCTCGCGCGTGATGCGCACGAAGTCCGCCAGCCACGGCTGCCCCGACGTGCCCTGCGTGCACGCCATGTAGAGCCGCCCCGTCAGCCCCTTGCTGCCCACGCGCCGGGCCGTGACATAGCCGCGATCGAGGTAGTTCTGCACTGCCCACAGCGGCAGCGTCGCCACGCCGCGCCCGCTCGCCACCAGTTGCAGCATCGCCACCGTGAGCTCGGTGGTGCGGCGGTGCGCGGGCTCCACGCCCGCTGGCGCCAGCACCTGCCGCACGATGTCGAGCATGTCGTCGGGCACGGGGTAGGTGATGAGCGTCTGGTTGGCAAAGTGGCGCGCCGTGAGATGCGTCTTGGCTGTCAGGGGATGATCGTTGGCCAGCAGCGCCATGATCTCGAAGCGAAACAGCGCGTGGTAGTCGACGGTTTCGTCGGGGTCTTCCTCGGACACGATCGCCACCTCGGCGCGGTTCTGCATCACCAGCGCGATCGGGTCGGGGTGAAAGCCCGAGACGATGTCGAGCTCGATCTCGGGCCAGCGCTGGCGGAACGCGTCCATCGCCGGCATCAGCCAGTCGAAGCAGGTGTGGCACTCGACCACGATGCGCAGCTGTCCGCTGCGCCCCAGCGCGAGCCGGGCCACGTCGCGCTCGGCTTCCTCGATGAGCGGCAGCGCGGTGTCGGCCAGCTGCAGCAGCCGCAGGCCGGTGGTGCTGAACTGCGGCGGCACCGACTTGCGCTCGAACAGCTGCGCGCCGTAGCGGTCTTCGAGCAGCTTGATCTGGTGCGACAGCGCCGATTGCGTGAGGTTGAGCAGCTGCGCTGCGCGCACCAGGCTGCCGGTGTCGCGCAGCGCGATGAGCGTGCGCAGGTGGCGTATTTCGAGGGGCGACTGCAACATGAAAATTATTCAATCGAATGGGCAAAAGGTTTCGTTTGAATCATATGCCTCAAACGCCGACCATTGCAGGCTCCCAAGATCAGCGATTACTACCTGCAAATGACCACCCGTATCCACACCCTCGGCTTTCCGCGCATGGGCGCCCGCCGGGAACTCAAGTTCGCCCTCGAAAAGCACTGGCGTGGCGAGATCGATCGCGCCGCGCTCGAAGCGGTCGGCGAAGAACTGCGCGCGCGCCACTGGCAGGCCCAGCGCGATGCGGGACTCGACTTCGTGACGGTCGGCGACTTTGCATACTACGACCACGTGGCCAACCATATCCAGCTGCTCGGCTGCGAACCGGGGCGCTTCGGCTTTCATGGCGACGAACCCGAACTTTCGCGCTACTTCACGATGGCGCGCGGCGTGGAAAGCGAAGCCGGCCACGTGCACGACGACAGCTGCAACCACGGCGCCGAAGGCACTTTTGCGCTGGAAATGACGAAGTGGTTCGACACCAACTATCACTACCTCGTGCCCGAGTTCGATGCGGCCACGCAGTTCAAGCTCGCGTCGACGCGCCTGTTCGACGAAGTGGCGCAGGCCCAGCAGGCCGGGCACGCGGTCAAGGCCGTGCTGCTCGGGCCACTGAGCTTCCTGTACCTCGGCAAAGAAAAGGAAGCCGGCTTCGACCGCTTCTCGCTGCTCGACTCGCTGCTGCCCGTGTACGAACAGGTGCTCCGGCGGTTGAAGCAGCAGGGCGTGGAATGGGTGCAGATCGACGAACCCATCCTTGGCCTCGACCTGCCCGAAGCGTGGCGCAACGCCTTCGAGCGCGCCTACTGGCAACTGGCCCGCAGCGCGTCGAAGCTGCTGCTGGCCACGTACTTCTCGCCCCTGTCGGACAACCTGCGCCTGGCCTGCCAGCTGCCGGTGGCGGGCCTGCACGTGGACGCGGTGCGTTCGCCGCAGGAACTGACGGGCGTGGCCGACTGGCTGCCGGCGCACAAGGTGCTGTCTGTCGGCGTGGTCGATGGTCGCAACATCTGGCGTACCGACGTCGATGCCGCGCTGGCCAAGCTCAGGCCAGTGGCGGAGAAGCACAAGGGCGAGCTGTGGATAGCGCCTTCGTGCTCGTTGCTGCACGTGCCTTTCAACCTCGAGGCCGAGACGAAGCTCGACACTGAGCTCAAGTCGTGGCTTGCCTTCGCCATCGAGAAGCTCGACGAGCTGCGCGTGCTTCGTGCGGCCATTGACGGCGATGAAGCTTCTGTCGCGACCGAACTGGCGGCCGCCCGCGCGGCAGTGTCGGCACGCCGCGCCAGCCCGCGCGTGCACCGCGCCGACGTGGCCCTGCGCCTGGCGCGCAGCGTGGCCGGCGACGACAGCCGCGTGTCGGTCTTCGCGCTGCGCCAACTGGTGCAGCGCACGCGCTTCGCCTTGCCGGCGCTGCCGACCACCACCATCGGCTCGTTCCCGCAGACGCCGGACATCCGCGCCGCGCGCGCCGCCTTCAAGCGCGGCGAGCTCGACGCCGCCGGCTACCGCGAGAAGATGCGCGCCGAGATCGCACTCGCCGTGCGCAAGCAGGAGGAACTGGGCATCGACGTGCTGGTGCATGGCGAAGCCGAGCGCAACGACATGGTCGAGTACTTCGGCGAGCAGCTCGACGGCTTCGCCTTCACCGCCAACGGCTGGGTGCAGTCGTACGGCTCGCGCTGCGTGAAGCCGCCGGTGATCTTCGGCGACGTGGCGCGCCCGGCGGCGATGACAGTGGAGTGGACCGCCTATGCGCAGAGCCTGACGAAGCTGCCGATGAAGGGCATGCTGACCGGCCCCGTCACCATCCTGCAGTGGTCCTTCGTGCGCGACGACCAGCCGCGCGCCACCACCTGCGAGCAGATTGCCTGGGCGATCCGCGACGAGGTGGTCGACCTCGAAGGCGCGGGCATCGGCATCATCCAGATCGACGAACCCGCGATTCGCGAAGGACTGCCGCTGCGCCGCGCCGGCTGGCCCGCGTACCTGAAGTCGGCCACGCGTGCCTTCCGCATCAGCGCTTCGGGCGTGCGCGACGAGACGCAGATCCACACGCACATGTGCTATTCGGAGTTCAACGACATCCTGCCGGAGATCGCGGCAATGGACGCCGACGTGATCACCATCGAGACCAGCCGTTCCGACATGGAGCTGCTGCGCGGCTTCGGCGGCGAGAACGACGCGGGTGGCTTTCGCTATCCGAACGAGATCGGCCCGGGCGTGTACGACATCCACTCGCCGCGTGTGCCCTCGGTCGACGAGATCGTGCGCCTGATGCGCAAGGCTGCGGGCGTGGTGCCGCACGAGAACCTCTGGATCAACCCCGACTGCGGCCTCAAGACCCGCGGCTGGCCCGAGACCGAGGCGGCGCTGTCGAACATGGTGGCTGCAGCGAAGCTGCTGCGCAAGGAACTGGTCCCCGCTTGAGCTGAGGAGGGGCAATGCGGGCGCGCCAATAATGGAGGCATGCTTTGCCCAGACCGTCTCTTCCCGTTCCGTTTCTCCCTGCTGCTCCTGTTGCTCCTGGCCCCCTTGATGGGCTGGGCGCAGAACCGCGCGGAAGCGCTGCTGCAGTTCGAAGGCGTGCAGGCGCGCTATGAAGCGTCCTATGCGCCCGGTGCCGTCGCGCGGGGTGCGAGGGAACTGCTGGAGCCCGATGACCAGGCCATTGCAGACAAGGCACTCAAGGCGCTGGACACCGCCGCCGGCCGTGCGTTCAACACCAAGGCCTCCGTGGCCGCGATCCAGCAGGAAGTAGCGTTGGCCGGCAACGGCGGTGCTGCTCCCAGCCCGCAGGTGCTGGCCGCCGTGGCGCATTTCGTGAAACTGCGCACCGACTACGCCGCCATGACCGAGGCCGGCAAGGCCGAGTTCTTCAGCCGCGAACGCGCCAAGCCTGCCGATCCGGCGCGCACCGAGCTGCTCGAACGCATGGCCGTGGCAGAGGTGCGCGAGGTCGACTTCTCGAGCCAGTTGCTGATGAGCGCGGTGGTCAAGCAGCTCGCGCGTGGCAACGGCGGCCAGCTCAGCTCGCTGCCGGACCGCACACTGGACATGGCTCTCGACACACTGTGGTCGCGCGGCGTAACGTCGACGCGCCCACGCAACCTGATGATCGTGGCGCGCGAGTTCGAGAAGCAGGTGACGCAGGCACAGCTCGCCGCACTGCCCGATGCGGACGTGGCCGCCTTGCTGGCCTGGCGCAACGACCCGCAGGCGGCGGCCGAGCGCGAGGCCCTGGTGGGCACCTACCGCGCCGAGGTCAAGGGAGCGGCGCGGTCGCGCTCCGGACGCTGGTGCGCGCCTGGCCGCGCTCCTGATCGCGCCTGCCGCCGGTGCTGCCGCATAGGGCATGAACCGGCTCTGGTTCTCGTCCACAGCCAGCGGCCGGCCCACGAACGGGAAGGCGCGCTGCGGGCAGGTCTCGCGTTCGCACACCTTGCAGCCCGCGCCGATGGGCGTGGGCACGTCGGGGTCGCGCAGGTCCATGCCCTTCGAGTAGACCAGCCGCGTGGCATGGCTGATGTCGCAGCCCAGCCCGATGGAGAAGGTCTTGTTGGGCGAACCGTAGCCGCGGTAGCCGTGCGACACCGTGCGCGCGATCCAGAGGTAAGCGCGCCCGTCGGGCATGCGCGCGAGCTGCGTGAGCACGCGCCCGGGCTGTGCGAAGGCCTCGTACACGTTCCACAGCGGGCAGGTGCCGCCTGTCTTCGAGAAGTGGAAATGCGTGGCCGACTGCCGCTTCGAGATGTTTCCCGCGCGGTCGACGCGGATCAGGAAGAAGGGCACGCCGCGCGCCTCGGGCCGCTGCAGCGAACTCAGGCGGTGGCAGATGGTCTCGAAGCCCACGCCGAAGCGGCGCGCCAGCTGGTCGATGTCGTAGCGCAGCAGCTCGGCGGTTTCAAGGAACTCGCCGTAGGGCAGCAGAAGCGCCGCGGCGAAGTAGTTGGCCAGGCCGATGCGCGCGAGCGAACGGGCCGTGTCGCTGGACAGCGGCGCGGTCGCCACCAGCTCTTCGAGCATGTCGCCGAGCTCGAAAAACGCAAGCTGCGTGGCGAGCTGGAATGCATGCTGCCCGGGCTCCAGGTGAGGCGAGAGCCGCAACACGCGCGAGGCCGGGTCGTAGCGCCGCAGCGCACCGGCTTCGCCATCTTCGGCGGGAACCACCTGCACGCCGTGCGCTTCGAGCAGCCGGCGCGCGAGGCGGTCGCCGGGGTTGCCTTCGCGCAGGCGCCATTGCGCAGCGAAGGCTTCGGCCGCATCGTCGAGCGGCGCGATGTGGTTCTGATGCGCGAAGAAGAAGTCGCGCACTTCCTCGAAGGGCATGGGCCGCGCCTGCGGCAAGCGCGCAAGGTCGCCGCGGCCGTCGCCGAGTTCGCCCGCCAGCGCCTCCAGCCGCTCCATCGCATCGCGGTGGCGCTGGTGCAGCGCCACCAGCGCGCGGCCCACGGCCGGCATCTGCGTGGCCACTTCGCGCAGCTCGGCCAGCGCGACCGCGTCGCCGCCCGGGTTGTCGGCCAGCGCCTCGCGCAGGCTGGCGATGAGCCGCGCTTCCTCGTCTTCCGAGAAGGCCTGGATGTCGACGCCCAGCGTGGCATGCAGGCGCAGGAGTACCGGCACCGTGAGCGGCCGCTGGTTCTGCTCGATCTGGTTCAGGTAGCTGGGCGACAGGCCCAGCTGCTGCGCGAGCGCGAGCTGGCTCAGGCCGCGCTCCTCGCGCAGGCTTCGCAGCCGCACGCCCATGAAGGTCTTCTTCATCGTCTGTGTCCGTTGTTCGCAAGATTCGCAAATCTGATCGCGTTTCCTTCGCAATCATTCGCCAATTCAGGTCTTCATTATGGGCACGATCTTGCGTAAATTGCGAATCATGCAAGGCACTCGCGGTTCGGTCCGTCTCATCGAGGTGGTGTTCCCGGAACACACCAACCACTACGGCACGCTGTTCGGCGGCCAGGCGCTGCAGCTGATGTCGAAGGCTGCCTTCCTGGGCGGCCGCGGCTTCGTGCGCGGCGACGTGGTGATGGCGCGCTGCGGCGAGGTGATGTTCCATGCACCGGTGCGCCTGGGCAGCACGCTGGTGCTCGACACGCACGTCTCGCGCGCCGGTCGCAGCTCGCTCACAGTGCACGTTCGCGGCTGCGTGCAGGACGTGGCGACCGAGGCGCTTGCGTGCGTGCTCGAAGGCGAGTTCGAGATGGTGGCGGTCGACGCCGCCGGACGCCCGAGGCGCATGGCGCGCCTCGCCGAAGAAATTTCCGAGGAGACCGTATGACCACCGACACCGCAAGCCCCACCGGCTTCAAGCCGAAGAAATCCGTCGCGCTCTCGGGCGTGACCGCGGGCAACACCGCGCTGTGCACCGTGGGGCGCACGGGCAACGACCTGCACTACCGCGGCTACGACATCCTCGACATCGCCGACGTCTGCAAGTTCGAGGAAATCGCGCACCTGCTGGTGCATGGAAAGCTGCCCAGCAGCGCCGAGCTGCGCGCCTACAAGGGCCGGCTGAAGGCGATGCGCGGCCTGCCCGCGAGCGTGAAGGAAGCGCTGGAGCGCCTGCCCGCCAGCGCGCATCCGATGGACGTGATGCGCACCGGTGTGTCCGCGCTCGGCTGCGTGCTGCCCGAGAAGGACGACCATTCGCTGCCCGGCGCGCGCGACATCGCCGACCGGCTGATGGCCTCGCTCGGCTCGATGCTGCTGTACTGGTATCACTGGTCGACGCAGGGGCGGCGCATCGAGGTGGAGACCGACGACGACTCCATCGGCGCGCACTTCCTGCACCTGCTGCACGGCCGCGCGCCCTCGGCGAGCTGGGAGCGCGCGATGCACACCTCGCTCAACCTCTATGCGGAGCACGAGTTCAACGCCTCGACCTTCACCGCGCGCGTGGTGGCGGGCACGGGCTCCGACGTGTACTCGGCCATCACCGGCGCCATTGGCGCCCTGCGCGGGCCCAAACACGGCGGCGCCAACGAGGTCGCCTTCGAGATCCAGAAGCGCTACGACACGCCCGATGAGGCCGAAGCCGACATCCGTCGCCGCGTCGAGGCGAAGGAAGTGGTCATCGGCTTCGGCCACCCGGTCTACACCGTGTCGGACCCGCGCAACGTGGTCATCAAGCGCGTGGCGAAGCAGCTGTCGGACGAGGCTGGTTCCACCCGCATGTACGACATTGCCGAGCGGCTCGAAACGGTGATGTGGGACGCGAAGAAGATGTTCCCCAACCTCGACTGGTTCAGCGCCGTGAGCTACCACATGCTGGGCGTGCCGACGGCAATGTTCACGCCGCTGTTCGTCATTGCGCGCACCAGCGGCTGGGCCGCGCACATCATCGAGCAGCGGCAGGACAACAAGATCATCCGCCCGAGCGCCAACTACACCGGTCCTGAAGACCAGACCTTCGTTCCCATCGCCAACCGCTGAAAGCCTCTTTCTCCATGTCCGCACACATCAGCAACATCCGCCCCGAACCCGACCAGGTGCTGGTCGACATCGTCGACTACGTGCTTGCCCACCGGCAGATCACCAGCGCTCTGGCGTACGAAACCGCGCGCCACTGCCTGATCGACACGCTCGGCTGCGGCCTCGAGGCGCTCGAATACCCGGCCTGCACCAAGCTGCTCGGCCCGATCGTGCCGGGCACGGTGGTGCCCAACGGCGCGAAGGTGCCGGGCACGCCGTATCAGCTCGACCCCGTGCAGGCGGCCTTCAACATCGGCACGATGATCCGCTGGCTCGACTTCAACGACACCTGGCTCGCGGCGGAGTGGGGCCATCCGAGCGACAACCTCGGCGGCATCCTCGCCACGGCCGACTGGCTCAGCCGCAATGCGGTGGCCGCCGGGCGCAAGCCGCTGACCATGCGCGACGTGCTCACCGGCATGATCCAGGCGCACGAGATCCAGGGCTGCCTCGCGCTGGAGAATTCGTTCAATAAGGTCGGGCTCGATCACGTGGTGCTGGTCAAGGTCGCATCGACGGCCGTGGTGGCGCGCCTGCTGGGGCTGACGCGCGACGAGATCGTCAACGCCGTGTCGCTCGCATGGGTCGATGGCCAGAGCCTGCGCACGTACCGCCATGCGCCCAATACCGGCAGCCGCAAGAGCTGGGCGGCGGGCGACGCGACCAGCCGCGCGGTGCGTCTCGCGCTGATTGCGAAGACGGGCGAGATGGGCTACCCGAGCGTGCTCAGCGCCAAGACCTGGGGCTTCTACGACGTGCTGTTCAAGGGGCAACCCTTCAAATTCCAACGCTCGTACGGCAGCTACGTGATGGAAAACGTGCTGTTCAAGATCAGCTTCCCGGCCGAGTTCCACAGCCAGACGGCGGTGGAGGCTGGCATGGCGCAGCATGCGCAGTTGCACAAGATCGGCAAGACCGTGGACGACATCGAGCGGGTGACCATCCGCACGCACGAGGCCTGCATCCGCATCATCGACAAGCAGGGCCCGCTGAACAATCCGGCCGACCGCGACCACTGCATCCAGTACATGGTGGCGGTGCCGATGATCTTCGGCCGCCTCACTGCCGGCGACTACGAGGACAGCGTGGCGAACGACCCGCGCATCGACGCGCTACGCGACAGGATCGTGTGCGTGGAAGACCCGCGCTTCACGGCCGACTACCACGACCCTGAAAAGCGCAGCATCGCGAACGCGCTGACGGTGGCGTTCAAGGACGGCACGAGCCTTGCCGAAGTGGTGGTCGAGTACCCCATCGGCCACAAGCGCCGCCGCGGCGATGGCATTCCGCCGCTCGAAGCCAAGTTCCGCACCAACCTTGCACGCCGCTTCGCGCAGAAGCAGCAGCAGGCCATCCTCGATGTGTCGCTCGATGCGAAGAAACTCGAGGCGATGCCGGTGCACGAGTACGTCGACCTGTACGCGGCCTGAACCATGCCGGCGAACAACGAATCCCCGAAGAAGGTGTTGCGCCGCCTGGCCGAGGCGCGCCGCGGCGTGCTGGTGCCGGGTGCGTTCAATGCGATGTCGGCCCGCGTGATCGAAGACCTCGGCTTCGAGGCGATCTACGTCACGGGCGCGGGCGTCACCAACATGCACCTCGGCCTGCCCGACCAGGCCTTCATGGGCCTGCACGAGATCGCCGAGCACACGGCGCGCATTCGCGACGCGGTGAGCCTGCCGCTGCTGGTCGATGCCGACACCGGCTTCGGCAATGCGCTCAACGTGCGGCACACGGTGCGTGTGCTCGAGCGGGCAGGGGCCGACTGCATCCAGCTCGAAGACCAGGTGAGCCCCAAGCGCTGCGGCCATTTCGCGGGCAAGGCCGTGATCGATACGGGCGAGATGCTCGGCAAGATCAAGGCCGCGGTCGATGCGCGGCAGGACAGCGATCTGCTCGTCATGGCCCGCACCGATGCGGCAGCGGTGCATGGCTTCGAGGCCGCCATCGAGCGAGCGCAGAAGTTCGGCGAGGCCGGCGCCGACATCCTCTTCGTCGAGGCCGTGACACTGGCCGAAGAAGTGCGCGCCATGCCGCAGCGCCTCGGCAAGCCGCAGCTCATGAACATGGTGATCGGCGGCAGGACGCCGACCTTCGGCGCGCAGGAACTGGGCGCGCTGGGCTATGGCTTCGTGCTCTACGCCAATGCCGCATTGCAGGGTGCGGTGGCTGGCATGCAACGTGCGTTGACCGTTCTGCGCGATACCCGCCGGCTGGATGAAGACCCGGCGCTGGTAGCACCTTTTGCTGAAAGGCAGCGCCTGGTCGGCAAGCCATTGCTTGATGAGCTAGAGAAAAAGTACGCGAATTAGCCGCGTTTTTGATGGCGGAGAGGGCACTTGAGTTAGCCTCGTCAGAAAGTTCCTCGTCATTGTTTCGATTTCATGAACACTGCGATTCGGTTGTGTAGGGGTTTGCCCTAGTAATCGTGATGCACACTTGAGGCACCCAAAGGCCCAATGAATAAGGAATTGAAATGAAGACCTCGAACATCCTCGCCGCCGCTGCTCTTTCTCTGCTCGCCGCCGCTGGCGCCCATGCAGAAAGCTACGAAGGCGTGCAGCCGCTGACTTCTGGCTACAGCCGCGCCGACGTGGCGCCCCAGGCAGTTGCCGCCGCCCGCGCCGGCAATGCATATGGCGACAACGACGGCGCTGCTTCGACCGCAACGCCCGCCCTGACCGCTTCGGCCGACCGCGCCGCCGTGCGCAATGAAGCTGTTGCCGCTGCACACGCACCGGGCCAGAACCTGCGCCCCGAAACCTTCGCTGGCAGCGTGATCCCCGCGCAAGCCAAGGGCCTGGCCTTCACGCGCCAAGCCGGCCTGTAATTTGTCGCGGCGCAAGCCGCTTCACTTAACAGCCAGACAAAACCGGACCATGCGAAAGCGTGGTCCGGTTTTTTTATTGCGTCATTTCAGCTTGACCCCGTGCCGATGGCAGTCGTGCGCATGGTCGTCCACGATGCCCGTGGCCTGCATCCACGCGTAGACGATGACGGGGCCGACGAACTTGAAGCCGCGCTTCTTGAGCGCAGCCGAAATATCTTCCGACAGCGGCGTCTTCACCGGCACGCTGCCAGTGCGGTTGACGATGGGCTTGCCGCCAGCCATGCCCCAGATGAACTCCGAGAAGTCTTCGCCCGCCGCCTGCATCGCAAGGTAGGCGCGCGCATTGCCGATGGTGGCTTCGATCTTCGAGCGCGAACGCACGATGCCGGTGTCCTGCATGAGCCGTTCGACATCGGCCTCGGTGAATTTGATGATCTTCTCCGGCACGAAGCCCTTGAAGGCCTTGCGGAACGCATCGCGCTTGCGCAGGATGGTGAGCCACGAGAGGCCGGCCTGGAAGCCGTCGAGCATCAGCTTTTCCCACAGCGCACGGCTGTCGCGCTCGGGCACGCCCCATTCGGCGTCGTGGTAGGCGGCCAGCAGCGGGTCGGTCTGGGCCCATGCGCAGCGGATCTTGGCGTTGCTGTCGTTCATCGTTCGGTATTTCGCTCGGCTATCGTCGGGAATGTTTTTCAGAATGAGGGGGTCACCCTGATGCAGCATTTTCGATTTTCATTGTCGGCCCTGTCGATGGTCGTGCTCGGCCTTGGTGCGAGCGTGCACGCCGAAGCACTCAGGAAGCCCCAGCTCGATCAGCTCGCCGCCGCATGGCAAGCCGGCAAGGTCCCGGCCGATTTCAATGCCTTCCTCGCGCAGGCAGCCAGGAGCAACCCCGCGCTGCAAGCCAGCGTGGCCGCCTATCGCGCGAAGAAACCGCTGGCCGGGGACGACCTCGTCAACATCGCGCGCCTGCTCGGCCTGTACAACCGCCTGCAGAACCAGCAGGCCGTGATCGCGAGCATCGGCGCCATGGTGGCGATTCCGACGGTGCGCAACGTGCAGGTTCCGCCCCACGAGAGCGCGCCGATCATCGAGTTCGGCAAGCTGGTCGAGAAGATGGCGGGCGACTTCGGCCTTGCCTACCGCAATGTCGACAACCGTATCTTCGAAGTCAGCCTCAAAGGCAAGGGCACGGAGGAGTTCGGCATCCTCACGCATGCCGATGTGGTGCCTGCGGTGCTGTCCGAATGGGTGCTCGACGACGGCACGCGGCTCGACCCATTCAGGATGACCCGCGTGGGCGACTTCCTCTACGGCCGCGGCACCATCGACGACAAGGGCTCCATCGCCGCCGTGCTCTACGCCATGAAGGCCGTGAAGGACAGCGGCCTGCCCATCGAGCGCAGCATCCGCCTGATGATCGAGACCACCGAGGAAACCGGTGGCGACGCCATGCAGTACTACCGCGCGAAGACGCAACTGCCGGCCTACAACATCGTGCTCGACAGCAAGTACCCGGCCGTGGTGGCCGAGAAGGGCTCGGGCGCGCTGAAGGTGCTGTTCCCGGCGGAAACGGCCGATGGCGCATCGACGGCGATCACGGCCATGGCCGGCGCCGCGTCGGCCAACGCGATCCCGCAGACGGCAACCGCCACGCTCAAAGGGGGCGACCTTGCCGCTGTGCTCGCAAAGCTCGAAGCAGCAAAGCCGGCCTTCCTGCAGAAGTACGAAGCGCAGGGCGGCAAGTTCGCCATCGACATCGCACGCGGCGCCGACAGCATCGAACTCAAGGTGACAGGCGTCTCGGCCCACGGCTCGCGCCCGGAGGAAGGCGTCAATCCGCTGCCGCGCCTTGCGCTGTTCCTGGAGGAGTCCGGCGTGCCGCTGGCCGCCAACCAGTACCTGAAGGCCGCGAAGTACATCGACGCGCTCTACGGCACCGGCTACTTCGGCGAGAAGATGGGCCTGGGCTACGCCGACGAATTCATGGGCCCGCTGACCTTGTCGCCGAATCTCGTGCGCATGGGCAACGACGGCAGGCTAGAGGTCACGGTCAACGTGCGCATGCCGCGCGGCCGCACGCCCGACGAACTGAAGGCGCAGGTCACCTCGAAGGTCAACGCCTGGGCGAGCGCGAACAACGTGAAGCTCGATGTGGTCTACGATCAGGGCAACTGGATGGCACGCGACCCCAAGGGCGCGTGGCTGTCGACGCTGCTCAACATCTACGGCGACACCACCGGCCTTGAAGCCAAGCCCGTGCCCACGGCCGGCAGCACCACCGCGAAGCTGATGCCCAACGCCATCAACTTCGGTCCCGCCATGCCAGGCAAGAAGTACACGGCGCACAACGCCAAGGAATACAAGGAAGTGCCCGACCTCGACGCCGACATGCAGATGTTCACCGAGATGCTGGTGCGCATCGGCAACCTGCAGCAGATGCAGTAGCGTCAGCGCAGGCCGTGTGCCTGCAGCAGGGCCTTGAGCCGCCGCACTTCGTGCTCCAGGTCGAGGATCAGCGCGGCGGCATCGAGCCCCACGCCGAAGTCGCGCTCCAGCCGGCGCACTTCGAGCGCGTGCTGCAGGTCTTCGCTGGAAAATTGCCAGCGCTCGGGCTGGGTCTCGGCCGTTTCGATCTGCAGGATGCCGACCTCGACCAGTTGCACGACCCAGGCGGTGTCGGCGCCGACGGCGTGCGCCAGTTCGCTCGCCGCGAGCGGCTGCGAGGCGCTGATGGCGGTGGCGGTCGTAAGGGTGAAGTTCACCATGCTCAGACTCCCAGATGCTGGCGTGGGTGGAACGATGCCGTGGCTTGCGCCAGCTGCTCGTAGGCCTTGCGCGCATCGTCGCTGTCGGCGGGGGGCAGGGCGATGTCGAGCAGCAGGTACAGGTCACCGGGCGTCTTGCCCGCGAGGCCCCGGCCCTTGAGCCGCAGCTTCAGGCCGTTGCGCGCATTGCGCGGCACGGTCACCTCGACCACGCCGCCGGTCGGCGTCGGCACCTGCACCTGCGTGCCCAGCGCCGCCTCGGTGGGTGTGACGGGCAGCGTCATGTACAGGTCGCGCTCTTCCACGCGGTACAGCTTGTGCGGCGCAATGCGCACTTCGAGGTACAGGTCGCCCGGCGGCTCGCCGCCGTGGCCGGGCATGCCTTGCCCCGCGAGGCGGATGAACTGGCCCGGGTGCACGCCTGGCGGGATCTTCACGCTGAGCGTGCGGTTCTGCCACTGCGGGTGGCCCTGCGCGTCCACGGTCTGGGCGCGCAGCGTGATTTCGCGCTCGGCGCCGTTGAGTGCGTCTTCGAGGGCAATCTCGATGGCCGCATGGTGGTCTTCGCCGCGCGCCTTGTAGTTCTGCCGCGCCGCGTCGCGCCGCTCGGCCTCGCCGAACAGCGACGAGAAAAACTCGCTGAAGTCGGCGTGGTCGGCCGGGCCCTGGCGCGGGCCGCGGTGGAACTCGAAGCCCTGGTCCCAGCCCGGCGGCGGCTGGAAGCCGCCCTCGGGGTGGCCGCCGCGCGCGACACGGTCGGCCAGCGCGTCGTAGGCCACGCGCTTTTCCTTGTCGCCCAGCACGTCCTTGGCCTCGTTGATGTCGCGCATGCGCTGCTCGGCGTCGGCCTCCTTGCTGACGTCGGGGTGGTACTTGCGGGCGAGCTTGCGGTAGGCCTTGCGCACTTCGTCGTCGGACGCGGTGCGGTCGACACCCAGTGCGCTGTAGTAGTCCTTGAATTCCATGGTGTGTGGCAGTTCGTTGTGTGGACGGCATCAGGGCCCGGGGCGCCGGGGTCGGTCAGGCCAGGGCTGCGTTTCCGTCGATTTGCCGCAGCAGCGGCGTTACGCCCCATGTGGGGCCCCTGCGCTCGAAACGCAATGGCTGCGCGTTGCCGAGCAGGCCGAGGTCGACGGGCACACCCAGCAGCGCGGCCAGCGCATAGAGCGTGCCGCCGTGCGCCACCACCAGCACCGGGGCGGGCAGCCGCAGGGCCTCGTCGAGAGCGGCGCGCGTGCGTGCGACGAACTGCGTGAGCGTCTCTCCGCCCTCGGGCTCGCAGGCCCAGTCGATGTTGGCGGACGAGGTGCCGATCAGCGCGCCGAAGTTGCGCTCGCGCAGCGCGGCCTGCGCGGCCGGCACCAGTTTCAGCGCCGTGCCAACGGCGTGGGCGGTGTCGTTCGCGCGCCGCGCATCGCTGCACACGACGGTGCGGATGGGCTCGCCCGCCAGCAGCCCGGCAGCGCGCGCGGCCTGCTGCAGGCCGAGCTCGCTCAGGGGTTCGTCCACCGCCTGGAAGATGCGCTGCGCATTGCGCCCGGTCTGGCCATGGCGCAGGAAGTAGAAGTGATCGCAGGCGGTCGACAGCGGTTGCGTCTCGGCGATGCGGACGAGCTGATCGAGGCCGCCGGTGCCGATGTGAACGGACGTGGTCTGTGACATGGCGTGTCGCTTTCAGCCGAACTTCATGCCCTTGGGGCGGCCCCGCAGCCGGTTGACGTAGGCGTCGAGCTTGGGCCGGTTCAGGATGCCGCCGAACGCGCGGTGCCAGATGAGCATCGAGCCGATCATCACGTCGGCCGCGGTGAACCGCGCGCCGAACAGGTAGGGGCCATCGCCCAGTTCGCGCTCGACCGCGTCCTTGGCCGCTTCGAAGTCCGTCCAGCCGCGCGCTCTGTTGTTGCTGCGGATCTTCAGCAGGCTGTCGCCCATCGCAGGCTCCAGCTGCGAGGTCGAGTAGACCATCAGCGACAGGTAGCGGCCGCGCTCCGGCGAACCGATGAAAGGCGCGAGCCGCTTGCCGGGAAACTTCTCGGCGACGTACATGCAGATGGCCGCGTTCTCGAAGACGCGCGTGCGTCCGTCGACCAGCGCCGGCAGCTTGCCCGCCGGATTGATCTTCAGGAACTCGGGTGTCTTGTGGGCCTTGTCCTTGATGAGCGTGGTCACGATCTCGTAGTCGACGCCGGCTTCGTCAAGCATCCATTTGGCAACCTGCGAGCGGCTGTGCGGGTCGAAATACAACTTCATCGTCATCGGCTTGTCTCCTTTGCCTCGAACGGTCAGAACTTGGGGATGCGCAGCGTCTTGCTGATCATGAGCGTGCCCGACAGGGCGAACAGCAACACCAGCGGATGCAGTTGCCACGGGCCGACGGCCCAGGCGGCGCCCCACAGGGCGTCGCCGATGCGGCCCTGCCAGGCCGCGTACGCCAGCACGCCCACCAGCACCACGCTGGTCGGGATGGGCGTGCCCTCGAAGTACTTCACCTTGTCAGCGCCGGCCGACAGCGCTTCGGCCGTGACGTTGTAGCGCGCGAGCCGGCTCACGCCGCAGCCCACGAAATAGATCAGGATCACGCAGTCCCAGCCGCCGTTCAGCCCGGCCGCGAAGCCGAGCGCGGCGGGCGCCACGCCGAACGAGATCACATCGGCGAGCGAGTCGAGCTCGCGCCCGAGGGCCGATTGGGTCTGGCGCCAGCGCGCGATGCGGCCGTCGAGCACGTCGAAGATGAAGGCAGCCGGCGCGAGCGCTGCCGCCCACAGGAACTGCGCCAGCGAATGGCTCGCCATGAAGGCCATCGCCAGGAACACCGCACCCACTCCGCAGGCCGCATTGCCGAGCGTGAACGCATCGGCGAGGTGGAACCCCCGGATCATCGAAAAATGCTTGCGGGCTGGCGCGGTGGAAGGAGTGGTCATGAAAGAAGGGTTGGCAAACGGCGAATGGACCGCACCTTAACCGAAGCGCGCGGCGCTTCCTGTAGTCGCGGTCCGACGGACAGGCGGCGCTTTCGGGCCGCCGAAGCTCAGCTGCCGTGGTGCGCTTCGACGATCCGCGCGAAGCGCCCGAGCAGCCCGGCCGCCGTGTCGGTAGGGCCTACGCGCTCGCGCAACGCGGCCGGATCGACGCCGGCGGAAGCCAGGTCGTCGGCCAGCAGGTCGATGTAGCCGCGCATGGCCTCGGCGTCGAACTCGGGGTGGAACTGCACGCCCCAGGCGTGCTTGCCGACCCGGAAGGCGTGCACCGGCTCGTGGTCGTTACCGGCCAGCCGCACCGCGCCTTCGGGCAGGCGAAGCGCGCTTTGCCAGTGCACCACGTGCGCCGGAAACTGCGCGGGCAGGCCGCGCAACAGCGGGTCGGTGGCGGCCGCCTCCTCGAGGGTGACTGTGACGGTGCCGACCTCCACGCCCGCCGGATGATTGCCTGCTTCGCCGCCGAGCGCATGCGCGAGCAGCTGGTGGCCGTAGCAGATGCCGAGCACCGGCGTGTCGTGCGCCACCAGCTGCGCGAGCCACGCGGCGGTGGTTTCGCTCCAGGGCTCGCGGTGCGACACCATCGCGTGCGAGCCCGTCACCACCACGCCGGAGACCGCTTCCGCGTCGGGCAGCGTGTCGCCGCGGCGCGGGTCGATCACCAGGATCGGCAGCGCCTGCGTGTCCAGCCCGTCGGCAATCCAGTTCTCGAAGTCGCCGCGCTCTGCGCGAAGGGCTTCGAAGGTGCTTCCAACCTTGACGATGACGAGCGGCTTCGGGGGCGTTTTTTCCATGCCCGCGATCATGCCGCAGACCGAAAGCGAGGTTTCGACGTGCGGTTTCAGCGCGAGGCTTCCCTGCTGTGCAGCAGGTCCATGAAGGCCCGGCCCACCGGCGAGGGCGACCGGCCCGCGCGCGTGATGAGCCCGATGGGCCGGGACATGGCCGGGCGCTGCAGCGGCACCGTCACCAGGTCGTCGTTGCGCGTGAGCTGCAGCGCCAGCCGCGGCAGCGCCGTGATGCCCAGGCCCGCGGCCACCAGCGCGCCGGCCGCGGCCACGCTCGGGTACTCCAGCGCCGGCACCACCTGCAGTCCGCGCTGGAGAAAGGCCGCGTCGGTGATCGGTCGGATGCTGCTGCGAAAGCCGCTGGCAATGAAGGGCCGCGTCGCGAACACCGACCACGCCACCGTCGTCCGCGCCGCCAGCGGATCGTCGCGCCGGCACAGCAGCATGAACGGGTCGTCGATCAGGTGGCGGTACAGCATCGGTTCCTGAGGCCCGGGGCGCACGCTGATGCCGAAGTCGGCCCGGCCTTCGTCCACGGCCGAGCGCACCAGCTCCGCCGGCCCTTCGATCAGCGAGAACTCCACCTGCGGGTGGCTGCGGCGGAATTCCACGATCGCGTTCGGCAGCAGCGCCGCGCCCGTGGACGGCAGCGACGCAATGGTGAGGTGGCCGCTTCGGCCTTCGAGAAACTGCGACAGCTCGCTGAACGAGCTGTGGAAGTTCTCCAGGATGCGCAGCGCAATCGGCAGCAGCTCGCGCCCGGCGGGCGTGAGTTCCACGTGGCGTGTGTCGCGGTCGAACAGCCGCGCGCCGGCCAGGTCTTCGACGATGCGGATGGTGCGGCTCAGCGCGGGCTGCGACACATGCAGCGCCAGCGCGGCGGCGCGGAAGTTCGAGGTCTTCGCCACTTCGGCGAAGGCCTCCAGCTGCTGCAGCGTGATGTCGATTCGCACGGGTGCATCTCTTGTGGATTGATCCATCCAAGTTATCACAGATATAGAAATATTCGTCTTCCCAGATCAATGCGGGAAGCCCAGACTGGCGCCACTGAAACGAGACAACGGGCCTGGCAACAGGCGCGGGACATGCAAAAAATACTGGAAGGCATCCGGGTGCTCGAACTCGGACAGGTGCTGGCCGGGCCGTTCGCGGGGGCGATCCTCGCGGACCTGGGGGCCGACGTGGTCAAGCTCGAACGCACCGAGGGCGGCGACGACGCGCGCCACATGGGCCCGGCGTTCCGGCATGGCGACGCGCTCAACTTTCATGTGTTCAACCGCGGCAAGAAGTCGGTGGCCATCGACCTCAAGAGCGCCGACGGCATGGCGGTGTTCGAGCGGCTGGCGGGAGAGTCCGACATCCTGATCCACAACCTGCGCCCCGGCGTCACGCAATCGATGGGCATCGACGGACCGGCGTTGTGTGCGCGCCATCCGCGCCTCGTCTACTGCGAGATCTCCGCCTTCGGCCACGCCGGGCCGTTGGCCATGCAGCCGGGCTACGAGCCGCTGATACAGGCCTTCAGCGGGTTGTCGAGCATCAACGGCGGGCCCGAAGACCCGCCCCTGCGCACCGGCGCCTCGGTGTGCGACCAGGGCACCGGCATGTGGGCCGTGATCGGTGCGCTGGCGCTGCTGCAGCGGCGCCACGTCACCGGCAAGGGCGGCGTGGTGAGCGCCTCGCTGCTCGAGACGGCGCTGGTCTGGACCGGTCAGAAGGCCGACGCCTATGCCAACGAAGGTCGCCTGCCCGATCGCCACCGCTCGGGCCACCCGGGCTTCGTGCCCTACGAATCCTTCGACACCGCCGACGCGCCGCTGCTCGTGTGCTGCGGCAACGACCGGCTGTTCGCCAAGTTCGCACACGAACTCGGCCGCGGCGACTGGACCGGCGACGAGCGCTTTGCCACCAACCGCCAGCGGCTGCGCCACAAGGCTGCACTGTTCGAGCAGATCGTGCCGCTGCTGCGCGCACGCACCCGCGACGACTGGGCTGCGCGCTTCGCCGCGGCCGGCGTGCCCTGCGCGCCGGTGCACACCGTGCCCGAGGCCATCGCGCACCCGCAGGTCGAGGCCCTGGGCATGTTGCAGGCCGTGCCGGGCGAAGACTTCAGGCTGACCGCGCTGCCGCTGTCGATCGACGGCGCGCGGCCGCAGCACCGCGCGGTGGCACCGCGGCTGGGCCAGCACAACGCGGAGTTCGGCGCGCCCGCCATACCGCCACAGAAAGACCAGGGAGCCGCACATGTCTGACTTGCCACGCCGCGTTCACTTGCACGAGGAAGGCCCGCGCGAGGGCTTCCAGATCGAGGCCGGCCCCATCGCGTCGGCCGACAAGGTGCGCCTCATCGAGGCGCTGGCAGAGAGCGGGCTCGAAGAGGTGCAATGCGTGTCCTTCGTCAACCCCGAGCGCGTGCCCGGCATGGCCGACGCCGAACTGGTCGCCCGGTCGATCCGCAAGCGCGACGGCGTGCGCTACTCGGGCCTGTGGCTCAACCTGCGCGGCATGCAGCGTGCGATGCGCACGCAGCTCGACATCGAAGGCACCATCGGCACCAGCGCGTCGGAGGCCTTTTCGGTGCGCAACAACGGCAAGGGCCTGGCCGCGCTGCGCGAGGCCCAGCGCGAAACGCTGGCGTTCTGCGTGGACCACGGCATTGCGGTCACGCGCGGCATCGTCACCACGGCCTTCGGCTGCAACCTCGAAGGCGTGATCGCCCCGGCCACCGTGGTCGAGCGCGTGGCGCAGATGCTCGACACCATGGCCGAGTTCGGCCTGCGCTTGCCGATATTGCGGCTGGCCGACACCGTGGGCTGGGCCCAGCCCAACGCCATTGCCGCGGTGGTGGGCGCCGTGCGCGAGCGCTGGCCCGAGCTGCGGCTGGGCCTGCACCTGCACGACACGCGCGGCACCGCCATGGCCAATGCATTGATGGGCCTGCAGATGGGCATCGACACCTTCGACAGCGCCTGCGCCGGCCTGGGCGGCTGCCCGTTCGCGGGCCACACCGGCGCGGCCGGCAACATCTGCACCGAAGACCTGGCCTTCATGTGCGAGGAGATGGGCATCGAGACCGGCGTGGACCTCGACGCGCTCATCGGCTGCGCGCAGCTGGCCGAAGAAATCGTCGGCCATCCGCTGCCGGGCAAGCTCATGCGGGCCGGCACGCTGGGCCGGTTCCGGCACTGAGCGCTTCACGCTACCTTGCAAGCCGAAGAACAAAACATTCCACAGGAGACAACGACATGCCGACTTTCTTCTCCCGACTCTGTGCCGCCTCGGCGCTCTGTGCGGCCGTGCTGGCTGCCGGCCCGGTGCACGCGCAGCCGTACCCGAGCAAGCCCATCACCATCGTCGTGCCCTTCGGCGCCGGCAGCGGCACCGACCAGCAGGCGCGCAGCATGGCGCAGGCGCTGGGCGCCGAGTACAAGGTGCCCGTCATCGTGGACAACCGGGCCGGCGCCAGCGGCTTCATTGCCGCGCAGTACGTGGCCAAGGCCGCGCCCGACGGCTACACCCTGCTCATGACCACCAACACCACCCACGCGGCCAACGAGCACCTGTTCAAGAAGCTGCCCTACGACCCGGTGAAGGACTTCACTCCGGTCACGCTGCTGTCCAAGGGCCACATGCTGCTGCTGGTGAATGCCGAGTCGCCCATCAAGTCGGTCGCAGACCTCGTGGCCGCGGCGAAGAAGTCGCCCGGCAAGCTCAATTTCGGCAGCGGCAGTTCGTCGAGCCGCGTGGCCAGCGAACTGCTCAAGCAGATGGCCGGCATCGACATGGTGAACGTGCCCTACAAGAGCAACCCGCTGGCTATCACCGACCTGCTGGGCGGGCAGGTCGACTTCATGTTCGCCGACGCGCCCACCGCACTGCCGCAGGTCAAGAGCGGCAAGCTGCGCGCGCTGGCTGTCAGCGGCAACAAGCGACTTGCCGCCGTGCCGGCGCTGCCCACCGTGGAAGAGGCCGGCGTGAAGGGCTACGACATGTCGTACTGGACGGCCGTGTACCTGCCGCCGGGCGCGCCCGCGGCCGTGACGCACAAGGTCAACGAGATGATGATCAAGGTCTCCGCTGCGCCCGCCGTGGTCGCCTACCAGACCACCACCAGCGGTGAGGCCGTGACCAGCACGCCCGAGGGGCTCGCGCAGTTCCAGGCGGCCGAGTCGCAGAAGTGGGGCCAGGTGATTCGCGCGGCCGGCATCCAGCCGGAATGACGACGCCGAGAGTGTGGGCGGGTGCCGGGGGCTCGCAAGGCGGGCAGGGTGCGGCTACAGTTGATGCATCTTTCGCAGCCGACCTGCAACCCGACCCGACCTCACCTCACTGGCCCATTCACCGATGCGTTCCCTGGCACTCTTCCTGTCGATCTTCGCCGCCGCGGCAGGCGCGCACGCGGAAGTGATTCGCTGCACCGATGCCAATGGGGCCATCTCGTACACCAACGTCGAATGCCCGGCGGGTAGCAAGCAGTCGCGCCAGGTGCAGATCCTGGAAGCGCCGGTGCCCGTCCCCAACCGCCGGCCCGACTACGCGCCACCGCAAGGCGCTGCGCCATCCACCCCGCCGCCTGCCCAGGTGGCCGCTAACCCGCCGTCGGGCCCCGCCATCATTCCGCGCTACCCCGCCGGCATGCAGGAGCTGCAGCAACAGCAGCCGGCTGCCGACCCGCCCGTCGTCATCCTGAGCCCCGACCCGTACTACGACGGCGTGCGCCCCATCCGCCGGCCGCCGCCGCACGTGCGCGACCCGGGGCCGCCGCCGGGCCAGCGGCCCTGCCAGAACCTCGCGGGCATCAAGCGCAACAACTGCTGAATGAGCGCAGGGGAATCCAGCAGGCCCGACAGCCTTCTTCCGTGGACCGTCTACTGCGACGGCAGCGCCATGCCCAACCCGGGCCGCATGGGCATCGGTGCCGTCATCACCGCGCCGGACGGCGCGCGCCACACGCTGTCGCAGGCCACGCACACCACCGGCTGCAACAACGAAGCCGAGCTGCGGGCGCTGACGCTGGCCCTGCAGGAGCTGCGCGCACGCGGCGCGACGGCAGTGCGGGCCTACAGCGACAACAGCATCCTCGTCGAGCAGCTGGCCGCGTCCGAAGCGAAGCCGATCGCGCGCATGGCCGCGTTGTTCGACGATGCCCGCGCCTTGCTCGCAAGCTTCGACGACGCACGCGTGCAGTGGATCCCGCGCCACCGAAACGGCGAGGCCGACGCACTGGCCCGTGCCGCGCTGGGCTTCGCGCCAAAGCCCCCGGCGCGGCACCCGAAGAAGAAGCGGCGCTAGGGCAGGGCGCGGAGCCCCTATCATCACGCGCCATGACAGAAGCCACTCCCCGCCCACCCCTTCCCGACCATCTCTCCATCGATCCGCGCAGCCCGCACCACGTGGCCGCCGCGTTCGAGCACGACATCGGCATCCGTTTCAACGGCAAGGACCGCCTCGACGTCGAGGAATACTGCATCAGCGAAGGCTGGGTCAAGGTGCCCGCCGGCAAGACCCTCGACCGCAAGGGCAAGCCCCTGCTGCTCAAGCTGAAAGGCAAGGTCGAGGCGTTCTACAAGTAAGCCGGTTCAGCGCCACTGCAGCAGCAGCGACCAGGGCTGGCGGCTCATGTGGCGATCGATACAGCCCGGCGCACCCAGGGTGCATCCCTCGGGCAGGTAGCTCGGGTCCAGCCACCGCGTGCCCGGCGCAAAGTCGAGCCGGCGCCGCGTGACCGACTGCAGCACGTTGCCGCCTACCGCGTCGAAGCCCGTGGCATCCACGGCCACCACCACGTCGCAGTGCATGGGCAGAGACTCGCCGCCCGTGTCGCGCGTGGCCAGCACTCCACCGATCTTGTCGAAGGTGTCGAGTTCGGCGCCCGTGCCGCGCGCCTGGCAGACGATGTCGCCGATGCGCGGCGGCGTGTGCCTCAGGTCGCAGGCTCGAAGGGCGTAGCGCGTGGGCCGGCCCGCGGCCTCGACGATGCCGGCTTGCCAGGCGGCGCCCGCATAGTCGACATGCGCTTCGGAGAAAACGAACTCGTCATCCGCCAGCCCGGCCTGTCGCGCCAGCCAGCTGATGAAGGCCGCGGACCAGGGCGTGTCGATCACCGCGACGCGGGCGAGGGCGACCTGCACCGCGCGCAGCTCTCCAGAATCAAGCCCCTCGTCGGGGCCTACGCCCATGCCTTGAAGCCGCCCGGCCGTCGCCTCGTTCAACGCCTGCATCAGCAGGTGCCGGTCGGCGGGGCGCAGCGCGCCGAAGCGCACGAGCGACGGCAGCCGCGGGTCGACCGCCTGCCAATAGCCGAGCACCCGCTGCCATGGCGCCAGGCCCGGCAGGGTGGGGCGCGTGTCTTCGGCCTCGGAGCTACCGGCTTCGGTCATGCGGCCTTCGGCGTCCATGGCTTGGCCGCCGAAGGCTTCGTGCTCCTGCAGCGCGAAGGTGGCCATGGCGAGTGCACGCGACGGCGAGGGGGCTTGCGTGGCGGTGTCGAGGCAGCCTTGCGCGGCCGACGCGGGACTTGCGAAGGCCAGCCACAGGACGCAGGCGAGCACGGCCAACGAGCGGCGAGGCGTGCGATGAATCGTGACGGGTGGCGGCATGTGGAGCGAGCATAGCTGCGGGCACGATGCTCTGGATGCGCAGGTCTATCGCCGCGTCAAATCCGCTTTCCTTCGATGGGCCGTGGCGCCACCTGGAAGTTATTGCGGCCCGCCCCCTTGGCCTGGTAGAGCATCTCGTCGGCCTGCCTGACGAGCGCGGCAGCCGTTGCGGTGCCGCCTTGGTAGAACGCCACGCCGATGCTCGTGCTGATGGAGATCGTCCGCTGTTCGGTGGTGAACGGCACCTGCATGGCCTTGATCAACTTCGAGGCGGCGGAAACCGCTGCGTCCCCGTTGGGCAGGCCCTCCATGATCACCGTAAACTCGTCGCCGCCCAGGCGCGCGCGGACATCGCTGGAGCGCAGCGCCTGCGACAACCTGCCCGCGAAGCCCCGCAGCAGCTCGTCTCCCGTCTGATGCCCGAACCGATCGTTGATCTGCTTGAATCCATCGATGTCCAGGTACATCAGGGCCATCAATGCACCGGCGCCGCGCGCACGCTCCATCGCCTCCGCCAGGCGCACCTCGAACCCCGCGCGGTTGGCAAGACCGGTGAGAGGATCGATCTGCGCCAGGTTCACCAGGCGCTTCTCCTCGAGCTTTTGCCGCGTGATGTCGGTGATCACGGCATGGAAGCCGACGATGGCCTCGTCGTTCACCGCAGGCTGCGGGATGTACTGGGCCTCGTAGCAGTAGTAGGCGTCGCTCTTGTCGACCTCGCTCTGGAAAGTGACGACCTCGCCGGCCAGGGCCGCGCGTATGTGCGGTTGCACGGCCTCGTAGGCGGGCTCGCCCAGGAGCTCCTTCACGGTGTGCCCCTCGATCTGGTCGCGGGAGAGCCCGAACCCGCGCTCGTAGGCCAGGTTGTTGAATCGATAGCGCTCCTCCGCATCGATGTAGGCGACGCGCATCGGCAGTGCGTCGGCCACCGTGCGCAGGCGCGCCTCGCTTTCCTGGAGGGCTTCCTCCGCCTCGTGGTGCGCGGTGATGTCGCTGTCCAGCGTATAGAGGCCGATCACTTCGCCGCGTTCGTCGCGCTCGGGAACCAGCGTGGCCTGGATATCGCGGCGCCCGCCAGGCGTCGCCAGCCTGCGCTCGTAAGTGACCTGGCGCCCGGCCAGTGCCGCGCGCATGTGCGGCTCCATCTGTGCCCACGCTTCATTGCCGTAGAAGTCGCGAAGGCTCAGGCCGAGCAGTTGTTCGGGCTGGACGTCGAACCAGTCCTGATAGGCCTTGTTGACGAAGCGCAACCGCAGGTCGCGGTCCAGGTAGGAGACCAGCGCCGGCAGGTGGTCCGTCACCATGCGCAGGCGATGTTCGCTGTCGCGCAGCGCCCGCTCCGCGGCCTTGGCCGCCGAAATGTCGCGCATCAACCCCGAGAAATACTCCACCTTGCCGTGCTTGTCGCGATGCGCGATCACCATGTGGCTGGCCGGAAACTCGTTGTGCTCGGCGTCCCACACCATCGATTCGCCGACCCAGACGCCGGTCTTGACCGCGGTGGGCACCACCTCCGAGCGGAACCTTTCCATCGTCTCCGGCGGATTGAAGTCGGCCGCGCTGAACTGTTCGATGGGGGCGTCGAGGGCCAGCCCCGTGCGGCGGCGTGCGGCCGGATTCATGTAGATGAGCCGCCCCGCCGCGTCGAGCTGGACGATGTAGTCGGTCGTCATGTCGAAGATGGCCGTCAACGTGCGAAGTGCCCGTTCGGCGCGCGTGCGCTCGGTGATGTCGGTCACCGTTCCCACGTGGCCGAGCACGCGGCCTTCGGCGAGCACGGGCCGGCTTCTCAATGCCACCAGCACCTGGGTTCCATCCCTGCGATGGAGCCGGCGTGTGGCGCTCAACGGCGCGGCCGTGCTGACGACGCGAACCCAGTCCTGGCGAACCGTCTCTCGAATCTCCTCGCGCACGAGCGTGAGCCAGCCTTCTTCCGCGTCCTTCCGCTCGAGCCCGTGGATCGCCAGGTACTCGTCGTTCACGTAGGTCATGCGCCCGTCGCTGTCGCAACGGAACAATCCCACGGGTGATGCATCGGTGACCGCCGCCATCTCGAGCCGCTGCTCGCGCAGGTCGGCCATCAGTGCGTCGAACTCGCGTGCCAGGTCCCCGCGCTCGTCGTTGGCGACGACATCGAGCCTTACCTCGCTGTCCGGCGAACGGCGCAGGGTACGGATCGCGCCGCTCAGCGCCTCCAGGGGACGCATGACCCACGCAGTGCCCAGCCAGACCAGGAGCGCGCAGCCCAGGCCCAGCCCGATCAATTGCAGCAGCAGGTTGCGCCTTGCCTGCTCCAGCGGCGCGTAGGCGATGTGCGCAGGCACGATCAGGCGCAGTTCCCAGTCGGCACTGGGCACGGCGGCGCGCGTTGCCATGTCGCTCTCGGTACCGCCGTTGAAGGCGACGGCGATTGCGGCTGCAGGCTTGAGCAGCAGGTTCGCATCAGGGTGCATGACGACCTGCGGAGACTGGCCGCGCGTGACGATCATGTAGTGGCCGCCCCGGCCGATGGTGGCGCGGCTGAGATCACCAAGCACGTTGGCGCGCTGCAGGTTCAGCGCCGCGCCGAGCACACCGGCGAGGCGGCCGTCGGGGCTCTTGACGGGGACCGCCATGACGACCGCAGGCTGTTGGGTGCTCTTCGTGAGCAGGGGCGCCGAGATCGCGGGCTGGCCCATGTCGCGCACGCGCCTGAAGTAGTCGCGGTCGCCGACGTTCGAAGGCCGGCTGGTGGGCGGGTCGATGGCGACGATGGCGCCGTCCAGTGTCGCCAGCGCGGCGTTGTCGAACATCGTGCGCAGGTCCTGGTCGGCAAGGAAACGCTGTTGCGCCGCGGGGTCTGAAAAGCCGTGCAGGCTGAGTTCCCGGGCCGCACGCGCCAAGGCGGCCAGATGGATTTCGAGCTTGTAGTCGAGATCTGCCGCTGCGCTGTCGGTCAGTGCCTGCTGCTGCTCGCGCATCAGGTTGAGGTACTCGCTGGACAGGCTTCGGTATTGCCACCAGCCAGCCACACCGACCAGCGTGAGTACGAGCGATGTGACCAGCAGTGCTGTCTTCGTTCTTAGCTTGAGCCGCACTTGGTTTCCTCCGCCACCACGGTGCCGGTGGCCGCATTGTTCGATGATAGCAACGGCTTTTTCACGGCCGCCGCAACGCCGCGCGCGCACACGCCAGAAACGGCTTGATGAGCGGACTGTCCCAATCGCTGCGCCAACACGCGGCGATGTCCATCGTCGCGTCGACGCCGCGAAAGGGGCGGAACACCACGCCCGGGGGGCGGCCGATCTGGGCGCAGGCAGGCAGGATGGCCACGCCCTTGCCCGCCAGGACAAGCGCCAATGCGGACACCATGGTCTCGACCCGCAGCGCGATCGGCATGTTGACCTCGTGCCTGCGCAGCATCGACGTGACGACGGATTTGTCGACGTCGCCTTCCGGAACGGGAAGGCCGATCAGGGGCATGCCGGAGAGGCGCGCCAGCGGAATGCTGGACATCCGTGCCAACGGCGAATCCGATCGCACGGCAAGCAGCAGCGGCTGGCTGCCGATGCGTTCGACCGCAATGCCTGGCTTGGCAATCGGTGGGATGCAGATCGCGACCGAAACGTCCGAGTCGGTGATGGCCTTTACGTTGTTGACGGCATTCAGCTCCACGTACTGGATCTCTACGTCCGGAAGCCTGAGCCGAAGCTCGTTTTCCAGCCGTGGCAGCACCAGGTAGGACAGCACGACCATGGTTCCGACCGCGAGTCGCCCTCTGCTGCCCGAGCCCACGGCGCGCGCGGCGTCGAATCCTTCGTTGGCGAGCAGCAACGCCTCCTTGGCGCGCTGGAAGAGGGCGTTTCCCGCGTCGGTGATTTCCATGCCGCGCGCCGCCCTGCGGAACAAGGGCGCGCCGATGGCCGCTTCCAGGTTCTTGATGTGAACCGACAGCGGCGGCTGGGCCATGTTGAGCCGCCGCGCCGCCTTGCCGACGCTGCGCTCCTCTGCAACGGCAACGAAGTAGCGAAGTGATCTGAGGTCGGGTGTAGCCATACGCTGTGCATATGCCTTTTCTAGAAAACAGTATTGGACGCAATGTTGCCGCGTATCAATCATCTACGCATGAAGAATTTTCCGCGCCTTCCAAGGTCCGAGATCTGCGAGATGTCCGCGTCGGCGATGCGCACGCTGGTCGCGCAGCGCGAACTCTCCCCGGTTGAGATCGTCGACGAGGTGCTGCGCCGCGCCGATGCGCTCCAGCCGCACCTGAACTGCTTCATCACTCTTTGCCACGAAGAGGCGACCGAACAAGCCCGGCAGGCCGAGCAGGCGATCATGAGAGGCGACACCGTGGGGGCGCTGCACGGCTTGCCGTTCACCGTGAAGGACATCGTCGACACCGCGAACGTCAGGACCACCTACGGATCGTTGCTGCATCGCGATCACGTGCCCGCGCACGACGCCGTGGCCGTGGCGCGCCTGCGCGAGGCGGGCGGCATCCTCATCGGCAAGACGACCTCGTCGGAGTTCGGTGCCAAGTGCATGACCGACGCGCCGCTCTTCGGCAGCACGCGCAATGCATGGGATCCGACGCGCACCAGCGGCGGCTCCAGCGGCGGAGCCGCCGTTTCCATGGCAGCGGGCATCGCGCCGCTGGCCATCGCGACCGACGGGGGCGGCTCCACCCGTATTCCCGCGGCGTGCAACGGCGTGGTCGGGCTGAAGCAGAGCCTGGGCGTGGTTCCGCACAGCCAGGTGCAGGACGCGTTCGGCAACTACACCTACGTGACGCCCACCACGCGCAACGTCGGCGACACGGCGCTCATGCTGCAGGCGATGACCGACGCCCACGGTTCGGACCCCTGGTCGCTGGGCGTGCCGGCCCGGCGCTACTTCGACGACCTGCAGCCCGGCGGCGACCTGCGAGGCAAGCGCGTCCTTTTCAGTGCCACCCCGGCGGGGCGGCCGATTGCCGCCGACGTCGCCGCCGCTTTCGAGGCCGCCCTCGCAACCCTGCGGTCGATGGGCGCGGACCTGGAGGAGATGACGGGCGAGGGCTATGACGTCGAGCCGGTGTGGCGCGTGATCAACCACACGAGCTGGCGCGGCCGGTTCGCTCCGCTGGCCGAGGCGCACGCCGACCAGTTGAGTCCGTCGCTGCTGCAGCAGCTGGCGCTGGCGGAGCACGTCGACGGGGTCGCCTTCCAGCAGGCCATGTTCGCGAGGACCGCGCTCTTTCGCAAAGTCCAGGCGCAACTGGAGACGCACGACTTCATCTTCACGCCGACTCTTTCGCGCACGGCGCTGCCGATCGACCAGGACCTCTTCGGAAGCATCGAGATCGACGGCAGGGAATTTGCAGAGCTGCGGCCCAACTGGTTCCCCTGGACGATGCCGTTCAACCTTACCGGGCACCCCGCCATCAGCCTGCCGTGCGGCGCGGGCCGCGACGGCCTGCCCATCGGCATGCAGCTCGTCGGCGGCTTCCGCGAAGACCTGCAGTTGCTGCAGGCCGCTGCGGCTTTCGAGGCCAGCCACCGGCCGGCCAATCCGCTGCCGGTCCTGGCCTTCTGAGCACGCCATCCATTTCTCTTCCTGTTCTTCGCCAATCAACCTTGCGGGTATCTCACCATGACCTCGTTTCCAAAGACACTCGTGCTCAGTGCGTTGGTCGCCCTGGGCGGAAGCTTCGCGCATGCGGACAACAACGCGCCCATCAGGCTGATCGTGGGATTTCCACCGGGTGGCGCGCTCGACAACCTGGCACGCTCGGTGGCCGAGGACTTGCGCACCGCGCTCAAGGAACCGGTGCTGGTGGAGAACCGGCCTGGCGCGTCGACCCGCATTTCCATCGAAGCGGTCAAGACGTCGCGGCCTGACGGGCGCACGATCCTGATCGGCGCGACGCCGCCATTCGTGTTCTTTCCGATGACTTATGCGCGGCTGAACTACGACGTCGACAAGGACTTCATTCCCGTTGCCCACCTCGCCAACGTGCCCAGCGTCGTCTCCACCGGCGCGGGCCAGCCGTACAGGACGGTTCCCGAATACGTGGCGTGGATCAGGAAGAACCCCGGCCAGGCCAGCGTGGGCATGACCAACCTCGGGGGCGGGCTTCACTTCAGCGTGCTGCAGCTGTCCAAGGCCATCGGCGTGCCTCTGACGGCGGTCACCTACAGGGGCGGGGCGCCGCTGGCGACCGACATCATCGGCGACCACGTGCCGGTCGGCACCGACGCGCTGGCCAGCCAGCTCGAGCTGCACCGTTCCGGAAAGCTGCGCATCCTGGGCGTCGCAGGAACGAAGCGGCTGAGCTGGCTGCCCGAGGTTCCGACGATCAAGGAAGCGGGCTACGACGCGTTCGACCGGGCCAATGCCGCCTATGCCGCGTTCGTGCCGGCGGGCACGCCGAAGGACGTTGTGGCAAAGCTCGAAAGCGCGTTCCTGGCCGCGATTCGCAACCCGCGGGTGCGCGGGCAACTCGATCACATGGGCCTCGAGCCGACGGGGCTTCCCGGCGCGGAAGTGACCCGGGTGATGAACGAAGACCGCGAGTACTGGCGCCCCATCGTCAAGGCCTCGGGATTCAAGAGCGAAGACTGAACCGGTGGCGGCCGCATTCATCGCAGGCTCTTCGCGCGCAGAGGCGGCTGCCGACGACGAGGACAGGGCCGGATGGGCCGTGCTCGCCGCGGCATGCCTCGGCGCGCTGCTGTGCTTCCTGAACTTCAGCGCGCTCAACGTGGTGCTGCCCGCAGTGGGGCGCAGCCTGCAGGCCTCGCCCGCCCAGGCGAGCTGGATCCTGCTGTCCTACATGCTCGTGAGCACCGTGTGCATCCTCAGCTTCGGGAGGCTCGCCGACCTGTGGGGGCGGCGGCACCTGTTCCTGGCGGGGCTGGGCCTCTTCGTGATCGCCTGTGCAGCCTGTGCCGTCGCGACGAGCGCGGAAACGATGCTTGTCTTTCGCATCTGCCAGGCCGTGGGCGCCGCGGGTGTCATGGCCAACACCAGTGCGCTGGTGGGCGATGCGTTCGGCCGACGCAGGATGGGGCTCGCCCTGGGTGTGCTCGCGATGGTGGCCGCGCTGGCCCAGGTCGCCGGCCCGCTGGCGGGCGGCTTCATCGTGTCGTGGTGGGGATGGCGGGTTCTCTTCATGCTCAATGTCCCGGTCGGCCTGTGCGTCCTGGCATGGTCGTGGCGGATCCTCCCGAAGACGGCGGCGGTCCGTGCCGAGCGCTTCGACGTGGCCGGCGCCGCGTTGTCCCTGGCCGGGATCGGATGCGTCACCTATGCGCTCTCGCTGGCCGGGAGCCATGGCTGGGCCAGCATGCCGGTGTGGGGCTTCCTGCTCGCGGGCGGCGCGGGAATCCTGTCGTTCGCCCGGCTTCAGCGGCGCGTGGCCAGTCCGCTGGTCGACCCCGAACTCTTCGGCGACCTGCGACGCCGCACCGCCTACATCTGCATCCTGCTGCTGTCGATGACACAGGCGGCGCCTCTTTTGCTGATTGCGCTGTATCTGCAGGCATGCACGGCCCTGTCTGCCTCGGATGTCGGGCTGCGCGTGGCGCCTGTCGCCCTCGGGATGCTGCTGGCCGCGCCCGTTGCCGGCGGCCTGCTGCAGCGCTTCAGGCCCGAATCGATCTGCATGGCTGCGATGCTGCTCGCCGCAGGCGCGCTGGCGCTGCTGGCCGCGCTGCTGCAGCCGTCGATCGGTGCCGGGCAGCTTGCCGTGTGCCTGTTGATGCTCGGCTGCGGCATAGGGAGTTTCGTGACGCCCAACAACGCGTCGATCCTGCAGAGCGTGCGTCCCCAGCGGCGGGGCATCGCCAACGGCGTGCGCTCGACGCTCCAGAACGCGGGAATCATGGTGGGCACAGCGTTGACGCTGGGCGTGGCGATGGCGCAACTGCCCGAGGACTCGCAGCGAATGATCCTGGGACACGGCGGCACAGGCCTTTCGGCTTTCGATGCTGCGCTGCTCACCCGGGGCGCGAGGTACGCGCTGCTCATGCTCGCGTTGTGCTGCGTGTCGGGAGCAGTGCTGATCGCGAAGACATGCCTTCGGCCCGCGCCGCCGCCACCGGCCTGAAGCCGCTCGGCGCCGTTACAGCAGATACACCCGGGACGCGGAACGTCGCCGGGCGGCTGGATCGCCGGGAGGGGCGCTCCTAGGATTCGCTTCGTCCCATCCACTCGCCGAATGAAAGAGAAGACGAAATGAATCCTCCCGTCCAGCGCCGCAGCCTGTTGCTCGCCGCCTCCGTCCTGCCGCTCGCCGGCGCATGCACCGCGTGGTCCCGAACGGGATCGCCGTTTTCGGCCGAGGCACAGCTCGCCGAGCTCGAACGCGCTTCGGGCGGCCGCCTGGGCGTGGCCGGCTTCCACACCGGCAGCGGCGCGCGCATCCAGCACCGGGCGCACGAGCGCTTTCCGCTGTGCAGCACTTTCAAGCTGATGCTGGCGGCGGCCGTGCTCGAACGCAGCGCGAAAGACGTCAGCCTGCTCGCGCGGCACATCGGCTACGGCAAGGCCGACCTCGTCTCCTGGTCGCCCATCACCGAGAAGCACGTGGCCGACGGCATGACGGTCGCCGAACTCTGCGCCGCCACCGTGCAGTACAGCGACAACGGCGCCGCCAACCTGCTGCTGAAGATGCTGGGCGGCCCGGCCACGGTCACTGCCTTTGCGCGCGGCATCGGCGATCAGGCCTTCAGGCTCGACCGCACGGAGCCCGAGCTCAACACCGCAATTCCCGGCGACCTGCGCGACACCACCACGCCTGCGGCGATGTCCGACAGCGTGCAGCGGCTGGCGCTGGGCGATGCGCTGGGCACGGCGCAGCGCGACCAGTTGAAGGACTGGCTGCTCGGCAACACCACGAGCACCGAGCGTTTCCTGGCGGGCGTGCCGGCCGGCTGGAAGGTGGGCGACAAGACCGGCTCGGGCTCCTACGGCAGCACCAACGACGTCGGCGTGCTGTGGCCGCCGACCGGTGCCCCGGTGGTGCTGTCGGTGTACCTGACCTTTCCGCAGAAGGACGCGAAGGGACGCAGCGACGTCATTGCATCGGCAACGCGCATCGTGGTGGCTGCGCTGGCGGGCTGAGGCGCCGTCAGCTGCTTTGCCGCACCATCAGTTCGAACCCCATGTCCACCATCGGTTCGTTCACCGGCTCGCCGCGCATCAGTGCCAGCAGCATCGAGGCGGCGCGCATGCCGATTTCCTTGCGCGGCGTGCGCACGCTGGTCAGGGGCGGCAGCATCTGGTCGCTGCCGTCGAGGTCGTTGAAGCCTGCGATCGCCACGCGCTGCGGTACCGCGACGCCGGTGCGCAGCGCGGCGAGCAGGCCTCCCTGCGCAAGGTCGTCGTTGCAATAGAAGATCGCGTCGATGTCCGGGTGGCGGGCGAGCAGGTCTTCGAACTGCCGTCCGCCGAGCGCCATGGACGTCGGACCCGGCGTGAGCAGTTCGAGCTGCGGGTCGTGGCAGCCCGCCGCACGCAGCGACTGCCGATAACCTTCGAGCCGCTGCATCACGCGCGGATCGAGCTGGCCCGCCGCATAGGCGATGCGCCGGCGGCCGCGCTGCAGCAGGTGCTCGGTGAGCGCACGGGCCGCGTCCTGCTGGGAGAGCCCCACGCTGTAGGTGCCCGGCGCCGGCGAGGTTTCCATGAGGTGCACGCAGGGCACGTCGCTTTCTTCCAGCATGCGCGAGGCCGCCGCGCTGCGGTCGAGGCCGGTCAGCAGCAGCCCGGCGGGGCGCTGCGAGAGATAGCTGCGCAGCAGCGCTTCTTCCTGCGCGAGGTCGTAGTGCGTCACGCCGATCAGCGACTGGAAACCCGAAGGTGCCAGCGTGTCCTGCACCGCCTCGAGCAAATCGACGAACAGGGCGTTCGTCAGCGACGGGATCAGCACCGCGACATGGGAGCTGCGGGCCGAAGCCAGCGCACGCGCGGCAACGTTGGGCACGTAGCCGAGCTCGTCCACCGCGGCCTGCACGCGGGCCTGCAGGTCCGGCGCCACGTTGCGTGCTCCGCGCAGCGCGCGGGACACGGTGATCGGGCTGACGCCGGACACCCGGGCCACGTCGTCGAGCGTGACGCGGCTGGAAGAACGGGAGCGGGGGCGTTCGGAGGTGTCGGTCATTTTTATTGGGGTTAATACCAGTATTTAATTGGACAGCGCAGTCCTAGGATAGCGCTATCCCAGCCCTTGGCCATCGGCACAAACCCGGTTCGATCGCCCTGCGGCTGATTTTTTCGATCTTTGAGGATAGCGCTATCCCAAAAATGCCTGGCGGCCCTCGTGCAGCCAGGATCCTGGAGACAACATGTTCGGTTTAAGCAAAGAGGTGTTCCTGCTGGTCGATGCCCTGGCAGCGATCCTCGGGCTCATCCTTCTGATCACGCGCTGGCGCGTGCATCCCTTCATCGCGTTGACGCTGGCCGCGGGCTTCCTGGGCCTGACCTCGGGCATGCCCGTGGCGCTGGTGATGAAGTCCTTCCAGGACGGCTTCGGCGGCGTGCTGGGCTTCGTGGGCATCGTTCTGGGCCTGGGCACCATGCTCGGCAAGATGATGGCCGAGTCGGGCGGCGCCGACCGTATCGCGCGCACGCTGGTTGGCGCCTTCGGCCGCGAGCGGGTGCACTGGGCGATGATGTTCGCAGCCTTCCTGGTCGGCATTCCGCTGTTCTTCGAGATCGGCTTCGTGCTGCTGATCCCGCTGGTCTTCATCGTGGCGCGGCGCACCGGCGTATCGCTGATCCGCATCGGCATCCCGCTGCTGGCCGGGCTCTCGGTGGTGCACGGCCTCGTGCCGCCGCACCCGGGGCCGCTGCTGGCCATTGGCGTGTTCAACGCCGACATCGGCAAGACCATCTTCTACGGCCTGCTCGTCGGCCTGCCCACGGCGATGATCGCGGGCCCGATCTTCGGCAAGTTCATCTCGAAGTACGTGCCGGGCGAGGCTTCGCCCGAGCTGATGGCGCAACTGGCGCACGAGCCCGAGGCGCGCGAGCTGCCGGGCTTCGGCATCACGCTGCTCACCGTGCTGCTGCCGGTGGCGCTGATGCTGCTCAAGACCTTCGCCGACGTGGCGTTCGACGAGAAGAACGTCGTGCGGCAGTGGCTGGATTTCATCGGCCATCCGATCACGGCCCTGCTCGCCGCGCTGCTGCTGTCGCTCTACACCTTCGGCACCGCGCGCGGCTTCACGTCGAAGCAGATCATGAAGTTCGTCGACGACAGCCTGGCGCCCACGGCAGCCATCGTGCTCATCATCGGCGCGGGCGGCGGCTTCAAGCAGATGCTGGTGGCCAGCGGCGTGGGCAACGCGATCGGGCAGATGGCGCTGCATGCGCAGATATCGCCGATCCTGCTGGCATGGCTCGTGGCGGGCCTGATCCGCATCGCGACCGGCTCGGCCACGGTGGCGACCATCACGGGCGCGGGCATCGTTGCGCCGCTCGCCACCATGGTGCCGGGCGTGAACCGCGAGCTGCTGGTGCTTGCCACGGGCGCGGGCTCGCTGATTCTTTCGCACGTGAACGACGCGGGCTTCTGGCTGGTGAAGCAATACTTCAACATGAGCGTGGCCGAGACTTTCAAGACCTGGACCGTGATGGAGACGCTGATCTCGGTTGTCGCGATCATCTTCATCATGCTGCTCAGCATGGTTGTCTAGGAGAAGGCATATGAACCGCATCGCCATCGGGGTCGACATCGGAACCACCAGCACCAAGGCGGTCGCCTTTTCCACGGCGGGGCGCGTGCTGGCGAACGATGCGGTGGAGTACCCCCTGCTGCAGCCCGAACCCGCGGCCGCGGAGCAGGACCCGGAGCAGATCTACCGGGCCGTGCTGTCGACCATTGCCTCCTGCGTGCGGCAGTGCAAGGCGGCGCCGGGCGATGTGCTGTGCGTGTCGTTCAGCGCGGCCATGCACAGCTTGATCCTGGTGGACGAGCACGGCGCGCCGCTGACGCGCAGCATCACCTGGGCCGACCACCGCAGCGCGGCCTGGGCCGGGCGCATTCGCGCGGAGTGGGAGGGCGACGCGATCTACCACCGCACGGGCACGCCGATCCATCCCATGTCGCCGCTGGCCAAGCTGGTGTGGCTGCGCCACGAGCGCCCGGAGCTTTTCGCGCAGGCCCGGCGCTTCGTCGGCATCAAGGAGTACGTGTTCTTCCGGCTGTTCGGCCGCTGGCTGGTGGATCATTCGATCGCCTCGGCCACCGGGCTCTTCAACATCGGGCAGCTCGACTGGGATGCCGGGGCGCTCGCGCTCGCGGGTGTGCGCGCCGAGCAGCTTTCGGATCTCGTGCCCACGACCTGGCACGTGGAGGGATTGGCGGGCGAGACGGCGGCGCAGCTCGGCCTGTCGAGCGACACGCCCTTCGTCGTCGGGGCCAACGACGGCGTGCTTTCCAACCTGGGCGTGAACGCGGTGGCGCCGGGCGAAGTAGCCGTGACCATCGGGACCAGCGGCGCGATGCGCACGGTGATCGACCGCCCGATGACCGACGCCGAAGGCCGCACCTTCTGCTATGCGCTGGCCGACCGGCGCTGGGTGGTCGGCGGGCCGGTGAACAACGGCGGCATTATCCTGCGCTGGGTGCGCGACGAGTTCGCCTCTGCCGAGGCAGAGACCGCCAAGCGACTGGGCATCGACACCTATGAGGTGCTCACGCGCATTGCCGAACGCGTCTCGGCCGGCTCCGAAGGGCTGGTGTTCCATCCCTTCCTGACCGGCGAACGTGCGCCGTACTGGAATGCGGATCTGCGCGGCTCCTTCTTCGGCCTGGGCATCCATCACCGCAAGGAGCACATGATCCGCGCCGTGCTCGAGGGCGTCATCTTCAATCTCTACAGCATCCTGCCCGCGGTCGAATCGATTGCGGGCACGAGCACCAGCATCAAGGCCACGGGCGGTTTTGCACGCTCGGGGCTGTGGCGCCAGATGATGGCCGACGTGTTCGACCGCGAAGTGGTGGTGCCGGAGAGCTTCGAGAGCTCCTGCCTCGGCGCGGCCGTCCTCGGGCTCTATGCGCTGGGGCACGTCGATTCCCTGGACGTGGTGTCGGGCATGGTGGGCGCCACGCACCGCCACACGCCCAATGCGAAGAACGCGGCGCTCTATCGGCAATTGCTGCCTGTGTACCTCTCACTGCCGCGCAAGCTCGGCGACGAATACCGCACCCTTGCGAAGTTCCAGCAGCAGGCGGTGCAGCGCACCGGTGACTGAGGCGATTCCTTTCTCTTTCCAGTTGGAGATCCGGTCTTGTTGAACACGATCCCGCCAGCCATCGCCGTCCGACCGCACATGCCCGACACCCTGTGCCGCGCGATGCTCCAACGGCCCGGTGCCGACGTGTTCGACAAGAAAAACTCGATCCACTGCGCCGAGTACGCAGCCCGCGACCGGCAGGCCGGCCTGCACGACTACGAACTGCATCTCACGGGGGCCTTGCCAGGGCGCATCCGCGTGAGCGACGGCGCGGACAGGGAGGTGCCGCCGGAAGCGGTCGTTCTTCTGGGCCCCAGGCTGCCGCACAGGCTGGCCATCGAATACCGCGCAACCGGGGCAGCCGAACAGCCGCGTGGCCTGGTGCTGCGCTTCGGCGACGAACCGCTGCGCCGGGGCATGGAGCTGTTTCCCGAACTCAATGACGCAGGCCCGCTGCTGGCCCGCGCACGGCATGGCGTGCAATTTCTCGGCCTCGGCGAGGGCACGATTGGGCGCTTCAGGCGCATCCACGCGCTGCAGGGGCTCGCACGCTTCTCGGAATTCACCGCGCTGCTGAGCGAACTCGCGCAGTGGAACGACTACCGTCTTCTTTGCACGCCGTCGCTGCAGGAAGACGCGCATGACGAGAACGGCCGCGCGACGCGTATCCACACGGCGCTCGACCACATCCGGGAAAACTACGCGGAAGAACTCTCGCTCGCCGAAGTCAGCGCCATGGTCGGCATGCGCGAGCACACCTTCTCGCGCTGCTTTCGCCGTGCCACGGGGCAAACCTTCACCGACGTGGTGATCGGCCTGCGCGTGGACAAGGCCTGCCGACTGCTGCTGTCCACGCGCCAGCACGTCAGCAGCATCTGCTACGAGGTGGGGTTCAACAACATCTCGAATTTCAACCGGCACTTCCGCAGGCTCAAGGGCATGGCGCCGGGTGAATTCCGTGCCATTGCGCGGGAGTAGGGCTTACAGCACGAACCACCCCACCGCCACATAGTGGCTCGCCGTCCCCGCCAGCACGAACAGGTGCCAGGCCCCGTGCGCATGCCGGAAGCCCTGGCGGTTGCGGTAAAACACCGTTCCCGCCGTATAGAGCACGCAGCCGATCAGCAGCCATGCCAGCCCCGCGCCTTCGAGCCGCGCGGCCAGCGGCACGGCGGCCAGCACGCCGAGCCAGCCCATGCCGATGTACAGCGCCAGTGATGGCTTTTCCAACGCCTTGCCTCCGGCCGGCATCAGCTCGCGCCAGATGCCGAAAAGCGCCGCGCCCCAGACCGTCGCCAGCAGCAGCCAGCCCCATGGGCCTTGCAGCGTGACCAGCGCGAAGGGCGTGTAGGTGCCCGCGATCAGCAGGTAGATCGCGCAATGGTCGGCGCGCTCCCACATGCGCTTGAGCCGGCCGCGCGTGCTGTGGAAGAGGGTGGAGGCCGCATACAGGGCCACGGCCGAGAGCGAGAACACCAGCGCTCCCGCGATGCGCGCGGGGTCGCCGGTGGGCAGGGTCTTGGCGAGCAGCAGGGCTGTCGCGAGCAATGCGAGCAGCAGGCCCAGCAGGTGGCTGTATCCGTTGAACCGTTCGCCGGGGTACATGCAGCTCGCTGCCGGCCTCAGCGGCCCGTTTCCTTCAGGTAGCTCGCGCGCGCCGCGAACGCCGTGTTCGCGAAATCGGAGAACACGCCGTCGATGCCCGCGCGGAAGTACGCGAGGTATTCAGCCGTCGGGTCGCCCTTGTAGATGCCTGCCAGGTACTTGGCCTCGTTGCGGAAGGTGTAGCTGTGCACGAACAGGCCGGCCTTGTGCGCATCGGCGATCAGGCTGGTGGGCTTGATGGTGTTCACATCGGCCAGGCCCTTGCCTGCGACGAAGGGCACGATGGTGTGGGCCATGACCTGTGGCTTCCACGGGCCGATGCCGTCGGCATAGGTCTTCACGTCGGCCAGGCCCGCGGGCGTGAGCATCTCTCCGAACCACTTCGGGTTGCCGGCCAGCGTCCAGCTGTAGGGGCGGCCGTCGACGAAGGTGTAGACGTCCTTGGTGACGTAGATCATCTCGCCGGTCTGGTAGTTGACGTCGTTGCCGTCCACCAGTTGCACCGCGCGGGCCTTCATGCCGGCCGAGCGCAGGTACTTCAGGCTCTCGGGCTCGAAGCTCTGCACGAAGATCGGCGCGTCCTTGCGGTTCAGGTCGTTGAAATTCATGATCTTCAGCAGCGCGTCTTCCAGCGGATGGCTGCCGGCCGGCCCGCAGCCGTTGGCGATGGCCTGGGCGTTGTTCCAGATCGGGTTCTTGGTCTCCGGGTACACGGTGAGCGTGCGGCCGGTGGCTGCGCTCTTGGCCTTGGCGATGTCGATGATTTCCTGGAAGCTCAGGATCGGCAGCTTGCCGTTGAGGTCGGTCGGACGCTGGTCCCTGGCGTCGTAGGTGGTGCCGCGGATCCACTGGCGCAGCTCGTCCATCGTGAAGTCGGTGATGGACCAGTCGTTGGTGTGGTCCTCGCCATCGACGACGAGCGACTTGAGCACCGACTTCGGATCGCTCGGGTCGGTCAGGTCGCTCAGGTACTGGGCCGGGCCGTTGGCCTCGACGGGCGGGTACGTCACGTTCACCAGCACGCCCGGCACGGTGCGCTTGCGGCCCGCGACGGTGGTGTTGGTCTTGGCCACGTCTGCGATGTTGGTGTTGTCGCTGAGCCAGGGGTTGTGCCGCGCGACGAGCACGCAGTCCTTGGTGAGGTGCAGGTCGGTCTCGAGCGAATCGGCGCCGGCGTCGGCCGCGGCTTCGTAGGCGACCTTGGTTTCCTCGGGGTACAGGCCCGGCAGGCCGCGGTGGCCGATGACCAGCGGGACCGAGCCGTCGAGCGTGCCCAGGGGCGCGGGAGCCGGGGCAGGGGCCGGCGGTGCGGGGGCAGGTGCCGGCGCCGGCGGGAGAACCGGGAACGCGATGCCACCGCCGCTGCCGCCTCCGCAGGCTGCAATCAAGAGGCTGCCGCCGATGGCTGCGAGGGCGGCGCGAACCGGGCGTGGCGCGGGAGCGGGAACGTTCTTTTTCATGTGAAATTTTCGAGTGTTTGTCGAAAGAGAAACGAAAGCCGCCGGATGCTAGGTCGGGTGCATGACGCAGCAGTGACCGAGGCCGAAGGCCCAGGCCTCGGGACAGCGGGCGCGGGGCGAACGAATGGCAGACGATGTTCCGAGCGCATCAGAAATAACTGAAACGCAGCGCGAGCCCGCACCATCTAATGGGAAAAGCAGCACACCATGCCCCACACCGCCTCCACACCCGACGCCGCCCTCGCAACCGAGGGTGCATCCGACCGCGAGCTTGCGGCACGCTCCGCACAGGGCGACACGCGTGCTTTCGAGGCCATCATGCGGCGCCACAACCAGCTGCTGTTCCGCACGGCGCGCAGCGTGCTCAAGAGCGACTCCGAGACGGAGGACGCCGTGCAGGAGGCTTATTTGCGCGCGTGGCGGGCCATCGGCACCTTCCGGGACGACGCGCAGCTTTCGACCTGGCTGGTGCGCATCGTCATCAACGAGGCCCTGGGGCGCCTGCGGCGCCGAGGGGCGCAGGTGATTCAGCTCGACGGGGCGCACGTTGCCGACGTGGACCCGGACCCGGACCCGGCGTCGGCGGTGGCCGACGATCCCGACCTGCAACCCGAACGTCTGGCCATGCGTGAAGAACTCCGCCTTCTGATGGAGCGCCGCATCGACCGGCTGCCCGATGCCTATCGCACCGTGTTCATGCTGCGGGCGGTCGAGGAAATGAGCGTGGCGCAGACGGCGATTGCGCTCGCGCTGCCCGAAGCGACCGTGCGCACGCGCTTCTTTCGCGCACGCAGCCTGCTGCGCGAGGGCCTGTCTTGCGACATGGACGTCGCTTTGGGCGACGCCTTCTCATTCGATGGCGCACGTTGCGATCGCATCGTGGCGGGTGTGCTGTCGAGCCTTGTCGACGCGCGGGAATCGCCCCGCTCGTGACGTTCACCCCTGCGAGGAAAACAAAATGTCCTTCTTTCAGATGACTTCCCCCATTGCCGCCCGGCGCATGTTCCTGGGCCGTTCGGGCCTGGTGCTGTCCGGCGCCGCGGTTGCGCTGCTGGCCGGCAAGGACGTGCTGGCCGCGAAGGCCGGCGGCGCGACCGGGAACGATGTGCAGATCCTCAATACCGCGCTGGGCGCGGAGCTGGAAGCCATTGCGGCGTACCAGCTCGGTGCCGAAAGCAAGCTGCTCGAGAAGCCGGTGCTCGACCTGGCGGTGACCTTCCAGGGGCACCACAAGGCGCATGCGGAGGTGCTGGCCCAGACGATCGCCAAGCTTGGCGGCAAGGCCGTTGCGGCAAAGCCGAAGTACGACTTTCCGGCGGACCAGCTGAAGTCGCAGGCGGACGTGCTGCGGTTCGCGGCCAAGCTCGAACAGGGCGCGGTGAGTGCCTACCTGGGGGCCGTGCCGCTGTTTGCGAACCGCGACCTGTCGAAGGCGGCGGCGAGCATCCTCGGCGACGAAGCCATGCATTGGGCCGTGCTGCGCCACGCGCTTGGCGAGGCACCGGTTCCTTCGGCCTTCGTGTCGTGACGCCCCTGCAGCTTCTGGCGGTTGCCGCGCTGTTCTCAAGCATGGCCGCATGGGGCGCCGCGCCCGATGCGGTGCGCGGCGAGCAGATCTACGCGCGCTGCCTGGCGTGCCATGCGCTGGCGACCGACCGGGTCGGGCCCAGGCACTGCGGCCTGTTCGGACGGCTGGCTGGCAGCGTGCCCGGTTTCAGCTATTCGCAGGCCATGAAGAATTCGAAGATCGTGTGGAACGACAAGACGCTCGACCGCTTCCTGGCGAAGCCGCTGGCCATGGTGCCCGGAAGCGCCATGACCTATGACGGCGTGCCGGACCCCATGGAGCGGGCGGACCTGATTGCGTACCTGCGGCAGGCGAACGGCAAGCCTCCGTGCACGAACAGCCATTGAAGAAAAGCATCACGCGCGTGTACCCACAAGCACCGGCCGAAAGAACGCGCCGCCGATGCGCCCTAATCGGCGCTCATGCCCGCGGCACCTTCCCCACCGTGTTCGGCGCGCGGAGAAAGTCGAAGTCCACGCCCTTGTCTGCCTGCATCACGGTTTGCAGGAACAGCTTCTTGTAGCCGCGCTCGGCGGTGGGTTCGACCACCGTCGTTTCCTTCGCTCGGCGCGCCAATTCTTCGTCCGCAACCAGCAGCGAAATCTCGCGCTTCGCCACGCTGAGCCGAATGCGGTCGCCGCTGCGCACATAGGCCAGAGGCCCGCCGATGGCCGACTCGGGCGTCACGTGCAGCACGATGGTGCCGAAGGCGGTGCCGCTCATGCGGCCGTCGGAGATGCGCACGATGTCTTTCACGCCGGCGCGCGCGAGCTTGCGCGGGATGGGGATGTAGCCCGCCTCGGGCATGCCCGGCGCGCCCTTGGGGCCGATGTTCTTGAGCACCAGCACGTCTTGCGGCGTGACGTCTAGGTCGTCGCTGTCGATGCGGGTCACCAGGTCTTCGGCGTTCTCGAACACCACCGCGCGGCCTTCGTGCTCCATCAGCGCGGGGTCGGCGGCCGATTGCTTGATGATCGCGCCGCCCGGCGCCAGGTTGCCCCACAGCACCGCGATGCCGCCCTGCGGATAGATCGGCCGGGCAGCCGGCCGCACCACGTCCTGCCGAAAGCCGGGGCCCGCGCGCTCGAGCTCCTCGCCCAGCGTGCGGCCCGTGACCGTGAGCGCGTCGAGATGCAACAGCGGCCTGAGTTCGCGCAGCAGCGTGGCCATGCCGCCCGCGGCGTGGAAGTCTTCCATGTAGTGCTGGCCCGAGGGCTTCAGGTCGAGCAGCACCGGCGTCTCGCGGCCCATGCGGTCGAGCGCGTGCAGGTCGATGTCCAGGCCCATGCGCCCGGCAATGGCCGCGAGGTGCACGATGCCGTTGGTCGAGCCGCCGATGGTCAGCAGCACGCGCATCGCGTTCTCGAAGGCGGCGGGGGTCAGCACCTTGTCGATGGTGAGGCGATCGCGCGCCATCTGCACGGCCTGCGCGCCGGTCTGCTCGGCGATGCGGATGCGGTCGGCCGTCACAGCGGGCGGCGAGGCGCCGCCGGGCACCGTCATGCCCAGTGCCTCGGCGATGCAGGCCATGGTGCTGGCCGTGCCCATGACCGAGCAGGTACCCACGCTGGCGACCAGCTGGTTGTTGACGTCGGCGGTTTCCTCGGCGTCGATCTCGCCCGCGCGGTACTTGCCCCAGTAGCGCCGGCAGTCGGTGCAGGCGCCCACGCGCTCGCCGCGGTGGCTGCCGGTGAGCATCGAACCGGTGATGAGCTGGATCGACGGCAGGCCCGCCGAGGCCGCGCCCATGAGCTGCGCGGGCACGGTCTTGTCGCAGCCGCCGATCAGCACCACGGCGTCCATGGGCTGCGCGCGCACCATCTCCTCGGTGTCCATCGACATCAGGTTGCGCAGGTACATGCTGGTGGGCGCGGCGAAGCTCTCGTGCACCGAGATGGTCGGAAAGTCCATCGGCAGGCCGCCCGCGAGCATCACGCCGCGCTTGACGGCCTCGACGAGCTGCGGCGCATTGCCGTGGCAGGGGTTGTAGGCGCTGCCGGTGTTGGCGATGCCGACCACGGGGCGATCAAGTGCGGCATCGGTATAGCCCGCGCCCTTGATGAAGGCCTTGCGCAGGAACAGCGAGAAGCCGCGGTCGCCGTAGCTGGCCAGGCCCTTGCGCATGCCTGCACCGTCCGGGTCCGTGCTGTTGTTGTCGTCGTCGGGTTCGAGGGGCAGGGGGGACATGGAAGAGCCTCTGTGTTGCTTGCGTGATCGTATGCCCGTGCTCGGGCAAACCCGATTACCACTTTTGTTTCAAATCCTTACGATTGAGCCAGGGGGGTGTTTTCTTGGCATTCCCTTGCGCTGGCGCGCAATTTGCACTGGTTTTGCCTTTTCTCATCGAGGGAGAGTTCATGAAAAGCTTCTTGCCGTGGCACCGCGCGGGCGTCCTGCTGATGGCATTGGGTGGCGTCATCGCTGTCCACGCCCAGGCCCAGGTGCTGCAATTCAAGTGGGGCCATGTCTACGAGCCCACGAGCATCTTCCACCAGCAGGCGGAGCTGGCGGCGCGCAAGATCGCCGAGCAGTCAGACGGCAAGATCAAGATCGAAGTCATTCCTTCCTCCAAGCTGGGGCAGGAAGGCGACTTTCCGTTGATGCTGGCGAACGATTCGGTGCAGATCGCCTACGTCGGGCAGGCTACGCTGGCCGAGGGCTATCCGCCGCTGAGCCTGGGAACCTACCCCTTCGCCTTCAAGGACCTCGACCACATGCGCAAGTACCTGGCGAGCCCGCTGCTGGCCGAGCTGATGAAGGGCTACAACGAGAAGAGCGGCAACCGCATGGTGGCCTCGGTGTACTACGGCGCGCGGCAGGTCACGTCGGCAAGGCCGCTGTCCAGGCCCGAGGACTTCCGCGACCTGCGTCTGTACGTGCCCGCCGCCGCGGCCTACCAGCTGTTCGCCACCGCACTCGACGCCAAGCCGGTGACGCTGCCTTTCATGAGCCTCTACGGCTCGCTCAAGAAGAACGAGGTGGAGGCGCAGGAAAACCCGCTCGACATCGTCAAGTCGAAGAAGCTCTACGAAGTCCAGAAATACGTGCTGCTGACGGGGCACGTCTACGACACGCTGGGCATCGTCGTCGGCAAGGCCGCCTGGGCAAAGCTCGCGCCACCCCAGCAGGCGATGGTCGAGAAGGTGCTCACGGAAACTGCGAAGTGGACCAACGTGGGCGTGATCGCCGGCGAGCTCGAGGACGAGAAGTTCCTGCGCGACAAGGGCATGACGGTGTCCCCGGCCAACCGGCAACTGTTCCTGGAGCGGATCGCGAAGCGTTCGACGCCCGAGCAGATGGGCGCGCGGCCCGGCGACTACGCCCGCCTGCAGGCGCTGATGAACTGACGCGGCGGTTTCAGGCGGCTTCGAAGGCACGCAGCAGCGCGTGCGAGAGGTCGGCCACGAGTGCTTCGCGCTGGGGAGAAGGGCGCCAGAACGCGCGGGTGGCCACGCCCGTGGCTTCCCATTCGGGATGGTTGCGCGCCGGCTGCACGCCACGCACCGCGGCCGCGGCGGCACGCGTGGGGGCGTCGCCGTTTTCGGGCGCATCGCCACCGATGCGCTGCGTGGCTGCATGGCCGCGCTGTTCCAGGGCCTGCGTGAGCTTGAGCTGCCATGCGGCCAGCGTGAACAGCACGCCGTCTTCCACCGTGAGTTCGTGCACGTCGCGCAGCTTGTTGGCCAGCTTGCGGCCGAGCGGCCCCCAGCCCTGCGACACCGCACCGCCGATCGCGCCGCCCAGCGCCGCGCCCGCGCCGAGCGAGATGCCGGCCACCGCCAGGTCGGCCACCACGCCCACGGCCGCGCCGATGACCGCGCCCTTGCCGAGCCGCAGGCCCGCGTCCTTCATGGCTTCGGGGCTGAAGAAGTCGAGCGTCCAGCGGCCTTCGATCATCGGCAGCGGGGCCTCGTCGGCGTCGCCCTGGCGGAAGCCGTAGAGCGCGAGCAGGTCGTCGGTGCAGCGCTGGGCCTTGTCGAACACGGCCTTCTGCAGCGTCGTGACGAGCGCCTGGCGGCGTGCCGCGTCGGCGAACTCGGTGGACGACACCGTGCGGCGCACCGCGGCCGCATCGACGAGCAGGCCGGCGATGCGCGTGCAGGCGGACTGGCGGCGCCGGGCCGCCTCGGCGTCCAGTGCGTCGACTACGGCGCGCAGCAGGTCGCGGCGCTCGCGCAGCAGCGTGGCGAGGTCGTTGTACAGGTCTTGTTCGGCGCCGACGAAGGGGGCCGCCGCGTCGAAGCGCACCTGCACGTGCAGGCCATAGGCCGAGAGCAGCTCTTTCCACGCTGGTTCACGGCTGGCGGCGTCGCGCACGAAATTCAGCACCGGCAGCACGGGGCGCGCACAGGAGTTGAGCAGTTCGATCTCGTCGCGGAACTTGGGCAGCACCGGTTCGCGCACGTCGATGACCAGGAAGGCCGCGTCGATGTCTAGCATGGTGCGCAGCACCTTGGCCTCCTGCTCGAACACGCCATGGGCTTCGGGGCCCTGCAGGAACCGGCGGATGCGCTCGGGGGGCGTGGCCTGCTGGTCGAATCCGGCCAGGTGCTCGCGCAGCGCGACCGCGTCTTCCAGGCCCGGCGTGTCGAAGAAGCGCACGGCGGCTGCGCCGTCCACGTCGAGATCGACCGATTCGACGTGGCGCGTGGTGCCGGGGCGCTGCGACACCTCGCCGAAGCCGACTCGGCGCGTGAGCGTGCGCAGCAGCGAGGTCTTGCCCGCGTTGGTGTGGCCAACAACGGCGATGCGGATGGGTGGCTGCGGCGTCATGGTGCGGCGACCCTGTCCTGCAAGGAGGCGTCGAGGCGGTCGCTGGCGGTTACGCGCTCCAGCCCGGTGTCGCGCAGCCAGTCGAGCCAGCGCTGCGTGGCGCCGGCATGGGGCGCATCGGCCAGCCAGATGCGGCACTCGCCGCAATGCGCGAGCAACTCGCGCAGGAAGCGCTCGGTGCCGCGGTCGGGGCTCGATGCGGCGTGGCAGACCAGCAGCACGGTACGCGGATGGACGTGGGCCAACTGGTCGAGCAGGGCGCGGCGCGCAGGGGCGCTGCCGTCGATGCGCTGCACCTGCGTCGCGATGCCGGCGGGCAGGGCGGTTGGGGGCCAGGGCATGTCGGGCGGCAGTTCGAAGCCGACGACGAAGAGCGCGTCATGCAGTTCCGAGGCCGGCAGGCCCGTGGGCAGCGCACCGCGCGTGCGGCCCGGGTCGGCATCGACGATGGCCGCCGGGGCCATCGCGGCGAAGCGGGCCAGCAGCTTGCGGTAGTAGGGCTCGCTCCAGTCGGGCTGCAACGCCTTGCGGCGGCTGCGCCACACGGCCGCGCTCCACAGCACGAGCGCCACGCGCGGCAGCAGGCCGTAGACCACGATGCAGCCGGTAAGCCACAGCGCCCAGGCGCGCTGGCCGCCAGCGTTTGCGGCACCGGGTGCCGCGGCCAGCACGGCGGCGGCATCGGGCACGGGAAAGCCGAGCTGCGCCGGCGCCCAGCCCAGCGCCTGCACGGCCCGCACGAAGAAGGCCGGCTCGAGGATCGTCGTCTCCCAGCTCAGCGTGTAGCTGCGAAACGCAAGCGCGAACAGCATCGCGGCCAGCACCACGGCGAACGACAGCGACCAGATGCAGTGGCTCACGAGCCCGAAGGCCCACGGCAGCAGCTTGGCGCGGGACAGCAACCCGGTGGCGGCGCGCACCAGCAGCGGCGCCTGGCCGCGCCTGCCGCCGGCCACGCGGGCTGTGAGCGACAGCCAGATCCAGCCGAGCGATGCAGTATTGAAGGAAACGAAGGGCACCCACAGGCCCACGAGCCAGAGCAGCAGCGTGAGCGCATGCAGGCCCAGCAGGCTCGCGAGCGCGACGATCACGTTGATGTGGCGCTCGCCGCCGCCGACCACGTTGCCCGCCAGCCCGAGGCCGGCCATGACGATCAGCGCCACCAGCGCGAGCAGCACCCAGGGTGCCCAATGACGGGTGCGTGCGAGTTCAGCCTGAAGGCCGATGCGTTCGCCGAGCCGGAGTGCGCGTTCGACGATCTGCTCGTGGGCATCGGCTGTGTGCGAGGCTGCGGTGCGCAGGGCTTGCGCATCGTCGAGCGGACCGGTCTGCTCGGTCCATCGGATGGCCTCGGTGATCACCGCGTCCGGAAAAGCAGTTTCGCGCAGCGCGGTGTTGGTCAACAGGGTCCCTTCGCAGCCAATCGGTCATCGCCCCGCTGGGTGCGGGGGCGCGCGAATTATGCCCGGCGCATCAGGGACGGCCACGAAGGAAACGGGGCCGCAAGCGGCCCCGTTCTGCATCTCGCGGGAGGCAATGGCGCGTGCCCGGTCTCAGCGAAGGCCGAAGAACGAAAGCACGGCTACGACCACCACGATCAGACCAACGATGTAAATGATGGAATTCACGCGAGGACTCCTCTGTGTTGAGACGAGTCCAGCATTGCGCCGCCCGCGTGGCACCACTGTCGGCAGGGGGCGGCGTGTGCTGTAGGCGCGGGGGAAGCGCCGCCCGGAGATTTCCCCGGGGGCTCGTGGCGGCTCGCCTCATTTGTGACGATTGTTTGCAGGCGCAACCGGTGCCGGTCAGGCGCGCATCGCCTCGTCTTCCTCGAGGTTGTCGCCCAGGAAGCCACCGCTCTGGTGCGCCCACAGCCGTGCATACAGCCCGCCCTGCGCCATCAGCGTGCGGTGGTCGCCTTCTTCCACCACGCGGCCTTCGTCGAGCACGATCAGGCGGTCCATGGCCGCGATGGTCGACAGCCGGTGCGCGATCGCGATCACGGTCTTGCCTTCCATCAGCGCGTAGAGGCTTTGCTGGATGGCGGCCTCGACCTCGGAGTCGAGCGCGCTGGTGGCTTCGTCGAGCAGCAGGATCGGCGCGTCCTTCAGCATCACGCGCGCAATGGCCACGCGCTGGCGCTGGCCGCCCGAGAGCTTCACGCCGCGCTCGCCGACGTGCGCCTCGTAGCCGCGCCGTCCGGTTGCGTCGCCGAGCGTCTGGATGAATTCGTGCGCCTCGGCCCGCTTCGCCGCCGCCTCGATCTGTCTGTGCGTGGCGTCGGGCCGCCCGTAGGCGATGTTGTCGGCCACCGAGCGGTGCATCAGCGAGGTGTCCTGCGTGACCATGCCGATGTGGCTGCGCAGCGAGTCCTGCGTGACGTGCGCGACATCCTGCCCGTCGATCAGGATGCGGCCGCTCTCCAGGTCGTGGAAGCGCAGCAGCAGGTTCACCAGCGTCGACTTGCCGGCGCCCGAACGGCCCACCAGGCCGATCTTCTCGCCAGGCTTCACCACGAGGTTCAGGTCGTCGATCACGCGGCGGCCTGCATCGGCATAGCGGAAGCTCGCGTGCTCGAAGCGCACCTCGCCGCGCGGCACCTCCAGCGTGCCGGCGTCAGCTGCGTCGAGCACGGTGCGCGGTCGCGACAGCGTCTTCATGCCGTCCTGCACCGTGCCGATGTTCTCGAACAGGCTGGTCATCTCCCACATGATCCAGTGCGACATGCCCTGCAGCCGCAGCGCCATCGCCGTGGCCGCAGCCACCGCACCCACGCCGACCGCGCCGTGCGACCACAGCCACAGCGCCATGCCCGCCATGCCGGCCGTGAGACCCATGCTCAGCGTGTGGTTGACGATCTCGAAGGCGCTCACGAGGCGCATCTGGCCGTAGCCCGTGTGCATGAATTCGCGCATCGCGTCGCGCGCGAAGCCGGCCTCGCGCTGCGTGTGCGAGAACAGCTTGACGGTCGCGATGTTGGTGTAGGCGTCGGTCACGCGGCCTGTCATGAGCGCGCGGGCGTCGGCTTGCGCCTTGCCGATCTTGCCCAGGCGCGGCACGAAGTAGGCCAGCGAGGCGATGTACAGCGCCAGCCAGATCAGGAAGGGCCATGCCAGTTGCGCGTCGAGCACGCCCACCAGCAGGATCATGGTGGCCACGTACACGCCCATGGCCACCAGTACGTCGGCCAGTACGAAGATGGTGTCGCGCACAGCCAGTGCGGTCTGCATCACCTTGGCCGTGATGCGGCCGGCGAACTCGTCCTGGTAGAAGGCCATGCTCTGGCCCAGCATCAGGCGGTGGAAGTTCCAGCGCAGGCGCATCGGCAGGTTCACCGCGAGCGTCTGGTGCTTCACGATGGTCTGCAGCGCGACCACGCCGATGCTGATCACCAGGAACGCGGCAAGCCACATGAGCGTGGTGCCGCGTTCTACCCAGAGGCGCGAAGGCTCGAGCCCGCCGAGCCAGTCGACGATGCGCCCGAGGATTGCGAACAGCGCCGCCTCGAAGATCGACATGGCGGCAGTGAGCGCGGCCATCGCAGCGATCTTGCCGCGCACGCCGTGCGTGCAGGCCCAGAGAAAGGCCACGAAGCCCTGCGGCGGCAACGCAGGTTCGGCGGCGGGGTAGGGGTGAAGGAGTTTTTCGAAGAGGCGGAACAAGGAAACAGTCTCCCGGAGAACTCAGGACTTTAGCCGCGCATGCATGACCTTGCCCCGCAAAGGTGCGCTCCGCGGCGCGTCCCTGCCGAGCCGCTCGCCCAGGAAGTCGATGAAAGTACGCAGCTTGGGCGACATGTACTGCCGGCTCGTGTACACCGCGAACAGCGTGACGGGCTCGGCTTCGAACTCCGGCAGCAGCCGCACCAGCCGGCCCTGCGCGATGTCCTCGTCGATTAGCCACAGCGGCATGAAGGCGATGCCCATGTCCGCGCGCACCGCGTGCAGCGTGAGCGTGGTGTCGTCGGAGCGCAGGGCCGGCGTGAGCCGCAGCGCAAACATCCGCCCGCCCGGTCCCTTGAGCGCGAGGTTCTCCAGGTTGACGTAGCTCGGCACGATGGCGCCGAGCTTCGCCAGATCGGCCGGCAAGGCGGGAGCGCCGCCCATGCGCTCCAGACAGGCCGGCGTGCCCGCGAGGTAGAAAGGCACGCGGCACAGCGGCCGGGCGATCAGCGCGGGCGAGGGCTCCTGCGTGGCGCGCAAGGCCAGGTCGTAGCCGTCGGCGGCGAGATCGACCTTGCGGTTCTCCAGATGCATGTCGACCAGCACCTCGGGGTATTTCTCGCGATAGTCGGCCAGCACCCGTGCGAAGCGCGGCGTGGCGCACCACACGGGCGCGCTCACCTTGAGCTGGCCGCGCGGCGCGTCGTGGGCCTGGCCGATGGCGGCTTGGGCCGCATCGAGCAGGTCGAGGGCGCGTCGGCTCTGCTCGTACCAGGCGGTGCCGGCCTCGGTCAGGCTCAGGTGGCGGCTGGAGCGATGCAGCAGCCGCGCGCCGAGCGACTTCTCGAGCTGTGCCACGTGCTTGCTGGCCATCGGCGGCGACAGGCCCAGCCGCTCGGCCGCGGCCACGAAGCTGCCGGCCTCGACGACTTCGCGGAACACACGCAGGCTGGTCATCCGGTCCATGGCAATCTTTCCTGTGGAGAACTGATTCGATGCATCGCAGCCTGTCGATTTCCTCGCAGGAAATGTCTACAGTCGATGCAACGCCTTCAAGGAGCATCGACTTGACCCACGACAACGCCAGCGCTTCATCGCGCCTGCCCACCTACTTCATCTCGCACGGCGGCGGCCCCTGGCCCTGGATGAAGAAGGAAATGGGCCCGACCTACGACCAGCTCGCCGCCTCGCTGGCCGACATGCCGCGCCAGATCGGCCGCACGCCCAGCGCCATCCTCATGGTGTCGGCACACTGGGAAGCGCCCGTCTTCACGGTGCAGGGCAACCCGAAGCCGCCGATGATCTACGACTACGGCGGCTTTCCGGCGCACACCTACGAAGTGCACTACGACTCGCCCGGTTCGCCCGAACTCGCGCAGCGCGTGCAGTCGCTGATCGCCGCGGCGGGCCTGCCGGCGCAGATCGACCCCGAGCGCGGCTACGACCACGGCATGTTCTCGCCGATGGCCGCGATGTACCCGAAGGCCGACGTACCGGTGGTGCAGCTGTCGCTGCGCCGCGGGCTCGATCCGGCCGAGCACCTGGCGCTGGGCCGCGCGCTCGCACCGCTGCGCGACGAGAACGTGCTCATCGTCGGCAGCGGCCTGAGTTATCACAACCTGCGCAACTTCGGGCCGCAGGCGCACGGCGTGTCGAAGGCTTTCGACGACTGGCTCGACGAAGCGGTGGTGCAGGGCGCGCCGGCCGGGCGCAGCGCCCAACTGATCGACTGGGCTTCAGCTCCGGCGGCGCGCATGGCGCATCCGCGTGAAGAGCACCTGATTCCGCTGATGGTGGCCGTCGGTGCGGCAGAGGGCGAGGCCGGCGAGCGCGTGTACCACGAGGATGCCTTCATGGGCGGCCTGGTGGTGTCGAGCTTCCGTTTCGGCGCTTGATCGGGACTCAGCCGACCGGGCTGGAGGCGCCCAGCGCCAGATAGCTGTCGTCGCCATTGAGGCTGCAGTCGAGCGTGTTCGGCGCCACGTCGCGCTCGAGCACTTCGAACATGCTGTCGACGAAATCCATCAGGCCATCCGACGCGGCAATGGCGGCATCGACGTCGCCGTTGGCCACGGCCTCGATCACCGCAATGTGCCCATCGATGGTGCCCTGCAGATCGACCTTCTCCGGTGCATGCATGTGATAGATCCAGCCGATGCGGCGAAAGATCGTGTGCAGCGGCCGCAGCGTGCCTTCCACGAAAGGCTCCTGCGCAGCTGCCAGGAAGAGCTGGTCGATCAGGCGGTCGGCCACGTTGAACTGCTCGATCGTCATGTTCGCGCCGTGCTCGACGAGTTGCCGCTTGATGTGCTGCATGCGGTTGCGCTCCGACGCGCCTGAGCGCTCGGTGGCGAGCCGGATGACAAAGCGCTCCATGTCCCGGCGCAGCCGCAGCAGCAGGCGGTCGCGCGTGAGGTCGATGGGGGCGATGCGGATGCCGTGCCGCGGCGTGATCTGCACCAGCGTGTCGGCTGCCAGGCGATTGAGCGCCTGGTGCACCGGCGTGCGGCCGTAGCCGACCATGGCTTGCAACTCGTGCGTGGCCAGGAAGCGGCCGGGCGCCAGCTTGCAGCAGATCAGCAGTTCTTCGATGCGCTCGTAGGCCTGATCCGACTGGTTGGCGGGGCTCTTGTGCAAGGTGCCCGGCGCTGCGGTGTCGACGGAAACCAGCTTGGGCCTGGCAGGGGAACGGGTTGCCATGGAAATTCCTTGTTTCGAGGCCTCAGCATATCTGATATGCAAGCGAAATCACAGGGCTGAACGCCCAATCTCCAATGAAGACGGTGCATCCTCCTCCTCTGAGGGAAGGCAGGGTAATCACGAATAAATATCGTGAAATATCACGATATTCTTGCGCACCTTTCACCGAAGAACTCGCGGCCACTGAGCTGCCTCCTGGAGACCTGCATGAAGAAACTCTCGAGCCTTCCTCGCCTTTCCGCCAGCGCTGTCGCTCTGGCGGCCGCAGCCGTGTTCGCGTTCGCATTGCCCGGCGCCGCCCGCGCACAAGCCAAGGAAACACTGAGCTTCGCCGGGGCGACCTTTGCGGAATCGGGGCGTGGCGACAAGCTCAAGCAGTGGGTCGACAAGTTCAACAAGAGCCAGACCGCCATTGAAGTGCAGCCGCTCGCGCTGCCTTTTTCCACGCTCGCCAAGACCGTGTTCACACAGATGGGCGGCGGCGCCGGGCCCGATCTCATCCGCTTCGACCTGATCGACTACTACGCCGCCGCGCAGGCGCAGCGCATCGTGGCCATCGACGGCGACATCAAGCCGGGCGACTACCGGCTGACCGACCCCAACAAATACCTGGTGATCGGCGGCAAGCGCTACGGCGTGCCGTTCGAGATCAGCAACTACCAGCTGATCTATAACCCGCAACTGCTCAAGGGCGGCAAGCCGCCGGCCACGTTCGACGAGTTCCTGGGCGCCGCCAAGGCCGCCACCGGCGACAACGTGTTCGGCTTCGCCTACCGCGCCACCATGGCCGAGAGCAATGGCTTCTGGCAGGACCTGTGCAATTTCGTCTACGGCTTCGGCGGGCGCTGGAGCGACGACAAGGGCAACCTCACCATCAACAGCGCCAAGGTGGTGGAGGGTGTGGTCGCCTACAAGAAGATGTACGACCTGGGCGCCACGCCCAAGGGCGCTGACGCAGCCACCTATCGCCGCATGTTCTGGGAAAAGAAGCTGGCGATGGAGATCGACAACGGCGGCGTGGCCGGCATCTTCAACCAGCAGGCCCCCGACCTGCCGCTGGGTGCCGCGCCGTCGCCGTTCCCGACCCGCGCGCAGGGCCTGATCCTCGCGCCGCTGGCCATCAACGCCAACACGAAGCACAAGGCTGCTGCCGTCACCTTCATGAAGTGGATGATGCAGCCCGAGAACCAGAAGGAACTGCAGGCCATCCTCGGTGCGGCCAGCGTCGCCACGGTGGTCGAGCGTACGCCCGAAGAGCTCAAGGCCAAGCCATGGCTCAAGGTGTACGACGACCAGGCGCCGCACAGCGTGCCGCAGCTGGTGCAGGGCTTCGAGGCGCGCACGCCCGAGATCCAGCAGGTGATCCTGGAGCAGGTGCTGCGCGTGCTGCAGGGCGGTGCCGATCCGCAGAAGGCCATGGACGACGCCCAGCGCCTCGTCAGCGCCCGCGTGCTGCGCAAGTAAGCGGCCCGGAACTGCCGAATGGCCATCAACAAGCAAGCCGCCTCGGGCGGGGTGGGGTGGGCGCCCTACCTGTTCTGCGCGCCCGTCATGCTGTACTTGCTGGTCTTTCAGGCCTATCCACTGGTGCAGGAGCTGTACCTGAGCTTCACGCAGACTTCGCTGCTGTCGCCAAGCCAGCACGGCTGGGTGGGGTTGCGCAACTACACGGACCTGTTCGGCCAGCCCGAGTTCGCCCAGGTGCTGGTGATTACCGGGGTCTACACGGTGGCCTGCGTGGTGTTCGCGATCGGCATCGGCCTGGGGACGGCGCTGCTGCTCAACATGCCGTTTCGCGGGCGCGGCATCGCGCGTTCGCTCATCACCATTCCGTGGGCGGCGCCGCCGGTCGCGGTCGCGTTGATCTTCATCTGGATGTTCAACGGGCAGTACGGCGTGCTGCAGCACGTCTTCCAGTTCCTCGGCCTGTCGTCGGGCATGGAAGGCTGGCTCGACAACCCCTCGCGAGCATTGCCCGCGGTGCTGCTCACCACCGTGTGGCAGATCTTTCCCTTCACCTCGGTGGTGATCCTCTCGGCGCTGCAGGGCGTGTCGAGCGACCTGCGCGAGGCGGCGATCATCGACGGCGCCGACCGCCTGAGCGTGTTCGGCGCGGTCGTGTGGCCCGCCATCCGGCCTACCGTGATGCTGCTGACGCTGTTCATCACGATCTGGTCGCTGCGCCGCTTCGACCTGATCTGGCTCATGACGCAGGGCGGCCCCATCGGCTCCACCAACACGCTCGTCATCGAGCTGTACCGGCGGGCCTTCACCTACCGCGAACTGGGCGAGGCCGCCGCGGTCGGCATGGTCGGCCTGTCGCTGGCGCTCGTCGTCACGGTGGTCTATTTCCGGCTGACGGTGCGCGCCGAGCGCGCGGCGGGGCACTGATGAAAACAACGACCACAACCCTCGCCTGGCGCCAGGCGCTGCTGATGATCGTGATCCTCGGCATGCTGGGCGTCACGGCCTTTCCGATCTACTGGATGCTGGTCACCTCGACCACGTCGTCGGCCGATCTGTTCTCGACCTCGCCGCACCTGCTGCCGGGCCTGGCGCAGTGGCATGTGTTCCGCGACGTGTTCACAAGCACCGACGTCGGCACCTGGCTGCTCAACAGCGCCATCGTGGCGGTCGGCACCACGGTGCTGAGCCTGGCGCTCGCGGTGTTGCCGGCGTATGCGCTGTCGCGCTTCAAGTTCGCCGGCATTGCCATCGTGGGGCTCGCGCTCTTCGTCACGCAGATGCTGCCCGAGGCGATGCTGGTGGTGCCGCTGTACGCGATCTTCGGGCAGCTCTCGCTGCTGAACACGCTCACCGGCCTGATCCTGGTGAACACCGCCTTCACGGTGCCGGTGATCACCTGGATATTGAAAGGCGCCATCGACGGCGTGCCGATCGACATCGAGGAGGCCGCCAGCATCGACGGCTGCTCGCGGCTGGGCACGGTGTTCATCGTCGTGATTCCGCTCATTGCGCCGACGCTCGCGGCCACCGCGGTGATCGCCTTTTTCCACGGCTGGAACGAGTACGTGTTCGCGCAGACGCTGGTCAGCGCGCCCGAGCTGCACACCGCGTCGGTAGGGCTGGCCGGCTTCGTCGGCGAACTCAGCACGCCGCTGCATTCGGTGATGGCCATCGGGCTGATGTACACGCTGCCCGCCGTCTTCTTCTATCTCCTCGTGCAGCGCTATGTCGTTGCCGGCATGACCGCCGGCAGCGTCAAGGGCTGACGGAACGCAAGGATCGCATCGTGTCATCCATCTCCCTGAAAAACGTCACCAAGACCTTCGGCGCAAAGACGGTGCTGGGCAACATCCACGTCGATGTGCCCGCCGGCGAATTCCTGGTGCTGCTGGGCCCCTCGGGCTGCGGCAAGTCGACGCTGCTGCGCATGCTGGCGGGTCTTGAAACCGTCAGCGGCGGCGAGATCCATCTCGGCCAGCGGCGCGTCGACACGCTGCCGCCCAGCGCGCGCGACATGGCCTTCGTGTTCCAGTCGTATGCGCTCTATCCGCACATGACGGTGCGGCGCAACATCACCTTCCCGCTGATCATGCGCAAGTTCCGGTGGTGGTTTCACATACCGGTTCTGGGGCATTTGGCCAAGCGCCGGATCGAAAGCTCGCCCGAAGTCCGGGAACTGGTCGATCGCACCGCGAAGATCCTGTCGCTCACCGAGATGATGGACCGCCACCCGCGCACGCTCTCGGGCGGGCAGCGCCAGCGCGTGGCGCTGGGCCGCGCCATGGTGCGCCAGCCCGAGGTGTTCCTGATGGACGAGCCGCTGTCGAACCTCGACGCCAAGCTGCGCTCGTCGATGCGCGCCGAGATCATCAAACTGCACCGCGACCTGGGCGGCACCTTCGTCTACGTCACACACGACCAGATCGAAGCCATGACCATGGGCACGCGCATCGTGCTGATGCATGCCGGCGAGGCGCAGCAGATCGGCACTCCGCGCGAGATCTACACCAACCCCGCCAACACCTTCGTGGCGCGCTTCATCGGCACGCCGGCCATGAACCTGGTGCACGCGCGCATCGACGGCGGCCGGCTGGCCATCGGCGAGCTGCGGATGCCGCTGCCGGCGCACCTGGGCGTTCGCGGCGCCAGCAGCGGCGCGGAAGTGCTGGTGGGCGTGCGGCCCAACGCGCTCGCCATCGGCACCGATCCGGCGCAACCCGGCATGGCCGGCACCGTGGCGCTGGTCGAGCACGTGGGGGCCGAATCGATCGTGACCGTTCGCCTCGACACGGCCCGCACCGCGCACGACCGTGACGACGGCGTGGGTGACGAGATCATGGTCACGCAGGCGGGCTACAGCACGCTGCAGGCCGGCGACGAGGTGCGTGTCTCGCTCGACCTGACGCAGGCCGTGCTGTTCTCGGCCGAGTCGGGCCGGCGCATCTCGAACGACATCCCTCTGCCCACCGAGGCGCCGCATGCGGCCCCGGGCTTTTCCACCCAGCACTGACGAACCCGAAACATGGCAACACTCATCTCCGACGTGAAGGTCATCCTCACGGCGCCCGAGGGCATCAACCTCGTGGTCGTGAAGGTCGAGACCAACCAGCCCGGCCTGTACGGCCTCGGATGCGCGACCTTCGCCTACCGTCACCTCGTCGTTCAATGCCTGGTCGAGCAGTATCTCAAGCCGCTGCTGGTCGGGCGCGACGTGAGCGCGATCGAAGAACTCTGGCAGCTCATGCACCAGAACGCCTACTGGCGCAACGGGCCGGCCGAGAACAACGCGATCTCGGGCGTCGACATGGCGCTGTGGGACATCAAGGGAAAGATGGCCGGCATGCCGGTCTACCAGTTGTTCGGCGGCAAGGTGCGCGAAGGCGTGCCGATCTACCGGCATGCCGATGGCCGCGACCTGGCCGAACTCTGCGACAACATCCAGGGCTACATGGCGCAGGGCATCACCCACATCCGCTGCCAGAGCGGCGGCTACGGCGGTGGCGGCTTCGGCGCCGCGCCCGCAAGCGCGCCGCGCGGTGCGCCCGATGGCGTCTACCTCGACAGCCGAAGCTACATGCGCGACACGCTCAAGCTCTTCGAGGGCATCCGCGACAAGGTGGGTTTCGACGTGGCGCTCTGCCACGACGTGCACGAGCGCCTGAGCCCGATCGAGGCGATCAGGTTTGCCTGCGAGATGGAACGCTTCGAGCTGTTCTTCCTGGAAGACGCTATTCCGCTGGAAGAGGGCAAGTGGCTGCGCCAGTTGCGCGAGAAGACGCGGATTCCGCTGGCACAGGGCGAGCTCTTCAACAACCCTTATGAGTGGAAGACGCTCATCACCGAGCGGCTCATCGACTTCATCCGCGTCCACCTGAGCCAGATCGGCGGCATCACACCCGGGCGCAAGCTGCAGCTCTTTGCCGAGCAGTTCGGCGTGAAGACGGCCTGGCACGGGCCCGGCGACATGTCGCCGGTCGCGCATGCGGCCAACATCCACATCGACCTGGCCGCGCGCAATTTCGGTGTGCAGGAATGGTCGGGCGTGCAGCCGCCCAACTTCGTGATCCAGGACCTGAAGGGCCCGCCCGGCGCGCTGCTGGACGTGTTCCCCGGGTTGCCCGAATTCAAGGCGGGCTACGTCTACGCCAACGACAAGCCGGGCCTCGGCGTCGATATCGACGAGGCCGAGGCGCGCAAGTACCCCTGCGAGAACGTCGTGACCACCTGGACGCAGACGCGCCTGGTCGACGGCACATTGCAAACCCCCTGAGGAAATCCATCATGTCCACCCAACTCTTCAGCCTCGCGGGCAAGACCGCACTCGTCACCGGCTCCTCGCGCGGGCTCGGCCTTGCCATTGCGGATGGCCTTGCGGCCGCGGGCGCGCGCCTGGTGCTCAACGGCGTCGACGCCGCCCGGCTCGAGGCCTCGGCCGCCGCCTTGCGTGACAAGGGCTACACCGTCGATGCCCATGCATTCGACGTGTGCGATGAAGCCGCGGTCGTCGCGGCCTTCGCCAAGCTCGATGCGGCCGGCATTGCCGTCGACATCCTGGTCAACAACGCCGGCGTGCAGTACCGCAAGCCGATGGTCGAGCTGGCCACCGAAGACTGGCGCCGCGTGATCGAGACCAACCTCACCAGCGCCTTCGTCGTCGGGCGCGAGGCGGCCAGGCGGATGATTCCGCGCGGCCGGGGCAAGGTGATCAACATCGGCTCGCTCACCAGCGAACTGGCGCGCGCCACGGTGGCGCCCTACACGGTCGCCAAGGGCGGCATCAAGATGCTGACCCGCGCCATGACCGCCGAGTGGGCGGCCCACAACATCCAGGCCAACGCCATCGGACCGGGCTACATGCTGACCGACATGAACCAGGCGCTCATCGACAACCCGAGCTTCGACGCCTGGGTCAAGGGGCGCACCCCGGCCGGGCGCTGGGGCAAGCCCGAGGAACTAATCGGCACCGCCATCTTCCTCGCGTCAGACGCATCCAACTACGTGAGCGGGCAGATCATCTATGTCGATGGCGGCATGGTGTCCGTGCTCTGACGATTACCCAAAAAAAGGAGACATCCATGAAGCGCTTTCGTCTTGCCTGCGCAGCCGCCGCGACTTTCGCGGGCATGCTGCTGACCTTGCCTGTTGTGCATGCAGCGGACTACCCCACGCGGCCGATCGAGGTGATCGTGCCTTCCTCGGCCGGCGGCGGCACCGACGTGATGGCCCGGCTCTTCGCCGATGCGGTGAAGAAAAGCGTGCCGCAGCCTCTGATCGTCGTCAACAAGCCCGGCGCGGGCGGCGGCATCGGCATGACCGAGGCGCAGCGCGCGCCGGCCGACGGCTACAAGATTGGCGTGCTCATTTCGGAGCTGGCGATCATTCCCCACCTCAACATGACGAAGGTGACGACCGCCGACTTCATTCCGATCGCGCGGCTCAACGGCGACCCGGGCGTGATCGCCGTGCGTGCCGAGTCGCCGTACAAGTCCATCGACGACCTGCTGGCCGCCGCGCGCAAGCAGGAGGGCGCGGTGTCGATGGGCAATGCGGGTACCGGCACCATCTGGCACCTGGCGGCGGCTGCCGTCGAGCAGAAGACACGGGTGCGCTTCAACCACGTTCCGTTCCAGGGTGCGGCACCGAGCGTGGGTGCGCTGGTCGGAGGGCACGTGGATGCAATCATGGTGAGCCCGGCCGAGATCGGCTCGCACGTCGCAGCGGGCAAGGTGCGCGTACTGGCCGCGTTGGCAGAGCGCCAACTGCCGGCACCCTACGAAAAGGTTCCGACGTTCAAGGAGAAGGGCGTTGATCTTGTCATCGGCACCTGGCGCGGTCTGGGCGTGCCGTTGAAGACGCCACCCGATGTCGTGAAGTACCTGCGGGATGTCACCCGCAAGGCGGCTGAAGACTCGGCATTCCGCGATGCGCTGCTCAGGGCCAACCTGCAGCCGGCCTATATGGAGGGTGAGCAGTTCCAGGCCTTCATGAACAGCCAGTCCGTCTACTTCAAGTCGCTGCTCGACAGCGTAGATCTCAAGAAATAAAGGGCCATCACCATGGAAGCTCTCGTCATTCATGCCCCGGGCGATCTGCGCGTCGAGGAGTTCGAAACCGCCGAGTTGGGTGCCGGCCAACTGCAGGTGCGCGTGCGCTGCGGCGGCATCTGCGGGTCGGACCTGCACTACTACCAGCACGGCGGCTTCGGTGCCATCCGCATCAAGGAGCCGATGGTGCTCGGTCACGAGGTGGCGGGCGTGATCGAGGCGGTCGGCGCCGGGGTCACGGACTTCAAGCCGGGCGAACGCATCGCGATCAGCCCGAGCCGTCCGTGCGGCCTCTGCACGTACTGCCAGCAGGGCCTGCAGAACCACTGCCTGGACATGCGCTACTACGGCAGCGCGATGCGCACGCCGCATGTGCAGGGTGCCTTTCGCCAGCAGATCGTGGTCGACACGCACCAGGCGCACCGGCTGGCCGATTCGCTCAGCGATGCCGAGGGTTCGATGGCCGAGCCTTTCGCGGTGGCGCTGCACGCAGTGAGGCGCGCCGGGTCGCTGCTCGGCAAGCGCGTGCTGGTCACGGGCTGCGGGCCGATCGGTGCGCTGGCGATCATCGCGGCGCGACGTGCGGGGGCGGGCCACATCGTCGCGACCGACGTCGGCGCGCACACGCTGGGCAAGGCGCTCAAGGTCGGCGCGGATGAAGTCGTCAACGTGGCCGAGACTCCGGACGGTCTGGCGCGCTTCACAGCGAACAAGGGCAGTTTCGATGTGCTGTTCGAAGCGAGCGGCAATGCCCGCGCGCTGGTCGGCGCCTTCGACGCGCTGCGGCCGCGCGGCATCATCGTGCAACTGGGTTTGGGAGGCGACATGACACTGCCGATCAACACCATCGTGGCCAAGGAGTTCGACCTGCGCGGGGCGTTCCGTTTCCACGAAGAGTTCGCGGTGGCGGTCGAGCTGCTCAACAAGGGCCTGGTCGACGTGAAGCCGCTGATCTCCGCGACCTTGTCCTACCGCGATTCGGCGCGGGCCTTCGCGTTGGCGGCCGACCGGTCGCAGTCCATGAAGGTGATCCTGAACTTCGATTGAGGCTTCAGCCCCGCCGCACACCCTCGGCGTCCACCAGCCCGACGCGCGTCTGCCGGCCCCAGGTGCCGCGCCCGGTCAGGAACATCCACCAGCCCCAGGCCGCCCCCGTGTGGCGCAGGATCTGGAAGGTGAAGGGCTCGACCAGTGCGGCCAGGAAAGCCTGCACCATGTTGGCTTCGCTGCCGTGGCCGATCCAGCGCCGGTACAGGAACACCGACCACAGGTGGAAGACGAGGTCGAGCACGATCTTCGCGCCGATCACGCCGGCCACCGGCGCGAGCACGCCGAAGTTGCCGCGCACCAGGTACACCAGCAGCAGCCCGAAGGCCGCAAGGCCGTAGAGCGGCTGCAAGGTGTCGATGGCCTTCACCGGCAGCATCGCGACGCCGAGCCAGCCATAGCGCCGGTCGCCGACCATGGCGCGGTACCAGAACTGCGTCTGCAGGAAGCCGCCGAACCAGCGGCGGCGCTGGCGCAGGAAGGCGCCCGTGCTGCTGGGCGCATCGGTGTGGGCCTGCGCGTCGCCCAGCACGCGCACCGTCCACGGCAGGCCGTGGGCCTGGGCGTGGCGATGAAGGCGGTGGATGAGTTCGTAGTCTTCCACCAGGCAGTCGGTGTCGAAGCCGCCCACGGCGCGCACCGCGTCGGTGCGAAAGCCGGCGAAGGCGCCCGAGATCAGCAGCAGGCCGTTGACGCGCATCCACGCATAGCGCGAGAGGAAGTTGCGGATGTACTCGTAGGTCTGGAACCACTGGAAGCAGCGGCCGGCCAGTGTGCGGCTGCACACCGGGATGATGACGCCGGTGGCAGCCACGAGGTTGGGCTCTTCGGAGAACGCCCGGCGCACGGCGCCGATGGCCTGCGTGTCGAGCAGCGTGTCGCCATCGACCGTGAGCACGGTGTCGGTGTCGATACACAGGATGGCCGCGTTCAGCGCGACCGCCTTGCCGCCGTGCGGCAGGCGCAGCCAGTAGAGAGAAGGATGCGTGGCGCTGGGCGCGCTCAGTTCGCCCGGGGCCGGCGCGACGAGCCCGTAGTGCGTGGTCAGCAGCTCGGCCGTGCCGTCGGTCGAGCCGTCGTCGGCGATCACGATGCGGTCGGGCACGTCGGTCTGGCCGAGCAGGGCGGCCAGCGTCACAGGCAGCACGGCCGCCTCGTTGTGCGAGGCGACGATCACGCCCAGCGTGTTGCGCCGGGTCGCGGATGTGACAGCGGGCAGGGGACGCGGCCGCAGGATCGGCAGCGTCATCCACGCCACGAACAGCAGCAGCACCGTGTCGTACAGCACATAGGCCACGCCCACAGACCATGAGGCGACGTTGCCGAACTTGAAGGCCATGGCGAAGAGCAGCGCCCACAGCACGAGCACGCCGCCATGGATGAGCCAGCTTCGCAGCGGAGTATTGGGGGGCGACAGGCGCGGCGATGCGGCCGCGAAGGCGCGTTGGAGAGAATCGTTCAAGTGAAGGTGCCCCGGGGCGACAGTCGGTCGTTCGTCGATACGCAAAAACTCGGCCTGCGGTTTCGAAAATCCCGGGCAAAGCCGGGACAATCGCACGCGCCTTCGACTGAGTCGCCTCACGCCCGAAAATTCCCCGCATGCTCGCACAAACCCGCTACACCCGAACCGCCATCGTGCTGCACTGGCTGGTCGCGGTGCTCATGATCGCCAACATCGTCCTGATCCTGCTGGTCGACCACTACCCCGACGACTGGGTGCGCCCGGCCGTCGACACCCACAAGTCGATCGGCATCACCGTGCTGGGCCTTGTGATCCTGCGGCTCCTCTGGCGCGCCACGCACAAGCCGCCACCCATGCCGGGCTCGTACGGTGCGCTCGAACGGTTCGCGGCGCATGCGGCCCATGGCGCGCTGTACCTGCTGATGATTTTGCTGCCGCTGTCGGGCTGGATGCACGACTCGGCCTGGAAGGACGCGGCCACCCACCCGATGCAGCTCTTCGGCCTGTTCGAATGGCCGCGCATCGGCTGGATCATGGCCATCGAGCCTGCCGTGAAGGAAACCTGGCACACCGTGCTGGGCGGTGTGCACGCCTGGGCGGGCTATGTGCTGTACGTGCTCTTCGGGCTGCACGTGCTGGGTGCGCTCAAGCACCAGTTCCTCGATGGCGAGGCCGAACTCCAACGGATGCTGCCATGACGACACCACGGACCGGGGCACGCGACCTCATCGCGCGCGTCGACGCGCTCTCCACCCTCCACGACCCGGTGCACGAGGGCGTGCGCGTGCGCTGGCGCCGCTTCGGCACCGACACGACGAAGCCCCCGCTGGTGCTGCTGCACGGCGGCCACGGCAGCTGGATGCACTGGCTGCGCAACGCCGAGGCGCTCTCGGCCGGCCGCACGCTGTGGCTGCCCGACATGCCGGGCTTCAACGAATCCGACGCGCTGCCCCGCGTGGCGCCCGGCGAAGACCCGCTGCAGCCGCTGCTCGCTGCGCTTGGCGGCACGCTCGACCAGCTCGTCGGCGCGGGCAGCGTCATCGACCTCGGCGGCTTCTCCTTCGGCGGGCTGACGGCCGCGCGCTTCGGGGCCGGGCGCGGGGCAGTGCGCCGCTTCGCGCTGATCGGCAGCGGCGGCCACGGCACGCTGCGGCGCATGACGGCGCAGATGATCAACTGGCGCGCCGCCCCCGACCGCGAAGCCGAACGCGCCGCGCTGCTACACAACCTGGGCGCGCTGATGCTGCACGAGAAGTCCGCCATCGATGCGCTGGCCTTCGAGATCCACGACATCTCCTGCCACGGCACGCGCTTTCGTAGCAAGGAGGTGTCGCAGTCGGGCGGGCTGCAGCAGGCGCTGGGCACTTTGGGCGTGCCGACGCTGCTGCTGTGGGGCGAGTTCGACGTCACCGCCGATCCGCGCCCGCTGGTGGCGCAGCTTGCCGTCGAAGGACCGGCGCGCGAAGGCGTGGTGATCGACGGCGCCGGCCACTGGGCGCAGTACGAGCGCGCCGACGAGGTCAACGCACGGTTGCTGGCGTTCTTCGGCTGACCCAGAGGTTCTGGAAAAGCGACACGAAGTGCACGAAGCCTGGGGCGAGTTTCATCCCCTAGATGGTTTCCGGGTCAAAGAATCGACGAGACAAGCCGTTGCGCCCCGGGTAGAACTTGAAATAGGGCCGCGCTTCGTCAATGGTGCGCGCTACCGATGGATGTTCCATCAAGCGATCGAAGTAGGAGGCCAGGCGTCCCTGTTGCGGCGCTATGGGCACATAGGTCACGGCATAGAACAAGGCCGGTGCGGCGGCACAATCGGCCATGGTGAATGCATCGTCGGCCACCCAGGTTCGCCCTTCAAGGTGGTTGTCGATCAACGCATAGGCCGACGACAGGCCTTCTCGCGTCCGAGCCACGCCGAGCGCATCGCGCTCACCTTCCGGTCGCAGCAGGTTGGCGGTGAAAGCCTGCATGGGTGTCATCACGTACAGGTCGAAGAGGCGGTCCCACAGGCGCACCTGTAGCGCCGCGTCCGGATCATGCGGGATGAGCGCCCGGCCGGGGTTGGCGTGGTGGCGCTGCAAGTGCTCGATGATGATGCTCGTCTCGGGAATGGGCCGCCCCTGATCGATCAGCAGGGGCATCTTGCCCGTGGGCCACAAGGCCAGGAACGCCGAGCGCTCTGCCGGATCGCCCAGATTCAACAGGCGCTTTTCTGCCTCGATACCCAGCTCGTCGAGCGCGATGAGTACCTTGTGGCAGTAGGACGAAAGCGGATGGTAGTGAAGAGTAAGAGCAGTCATGTGGCACACACTGTTGTTTCCCGTGTCGGAAAATGTCGGTGTGGCAGCCCGACCGGTCAAGAGGCTGCCAGATCTTGGCGATCAGCCCGAAGATCTCTTTCATTTCGCTCGACTGACCGCGGGCGCTATTGCTTCGTGAGGCCCAGCTTGCGGATGGTCTCGGCCCATTGGTCGTAGGTTGTGCGCGTCAGGTCGGCCAGCTGCTGCGGGGTCGACGATTCCGCCTCGTAGGCGCCTTGTCGGAAGAAGTCGCGCGTGGCCGGCATGGCCAGCACCTGCGCCAGTGCGGCGTTGAGCTTCTCCACCACCGGCGCCGGCATGCGTGCCGGGCCGTAGAAGCCGAGCCAGCTCGCCATGTCGACGCCGCTTACGCCTTGCTCGGTCATCGTCGGCACGTCCGGCAGCATCGGGCTGCGGCGCGGCGCCGCCACGGCCAGCATGCGGACCTTGCCGGTGGCCGTGTTCTGGATCGCGTTGGGCGCCGCGTCGAAGTAGTACTGCACGCGGCCCGCGAGGAAGTCCTTGGCGGCGTCGGCGCCGCCCTTGTACGGCACGTGCACCACGTCCAGCCCGGCCTGCCGCGCGAAGGCCTCGCCGTAGATGTGCGAGGAGGTGCCGGTGCCGAAGGAGGCGTAGCTCATCTTCCCCGGGTTGGCCTTGATGTACGCCACCAGCTCCTGCACCGTGCGCGCCGGCACGCTCGCGTGCACGGTCAGCACCAGCGGGCCGCGCGCGCCGAGCGAGATGGGCGTCAGGTCCTTGAACGGGTCGTAGCGCACCTGCGCCAGCGTCTGCGGGTTCTGCGCCACCACGGAGGAGGGCGCGTACATGAAGGTGTAGCCGTCGGGCGCGGCGCGGATCACTTCCTCCGTCGCGAGGATGAAGCTCGCACCCGGCCGGTTTTCCACGATCACCGGCGTCTGCAGCACCTCGGCGAGCTTGTTGGCGACGAAGCGCGCCTGCGCGTCCGAGGCGCCGCCGGCCGCCAGGCCCAGCACGATGCGGATGGTACGGCCCTTCTCCGGAAAGGGCGCGGCGGCATGCGCAAGCAGCGGAGGCACGGCCGCGCCGAGCGCGAGCCAGGCGGCAACGCGGCGGCGGCGAAGAGAGGTGGGCCTGTCGTTCATTGCTTGACAAACCCCACCTGCTGCACCATCGCGCCCCAGCTGTCGTAGGTCGAGCGCGTGATGCTGGCGAACTCCGCCGGCGTGGTGGAGCCGGCCTCGTAGCCGCCGCTGCGGTAGAACTCGCGCACCTGCGGCATCGCCAGCACCTTCGCCAGCGCGGTGTTGAGCTTCTCGACCACCGGCGCCGGCATGCGCGCCGGCCCGTAGAAGCCCAGCCAGCTCGGCAGGTCGAGCCCGGCATAGCCCTGCTCGGCGAAGGTGGGCACGTCGGGCAGCGCGGCAATGCGCGCATTGGCCGCCACCGCGAGGATCTTCACCTTGCCGGAGGAGGCGGTGATGATGGCCGAGGAGGCCGAGTCGAACATGTACTGCACGCGCCCGCCGATCAGGTCCTTCGCCGCGTCGGAGCCGCCCTTGTACGGGATGTGCACCGCGTCGATGCCGGTCTTCTTCACGAAGGCCTCGCCGTAGATGTGCGAGGAGGTGCCCGCGCCGAAGGAGGCGTAGCTCACCTTGCCCGGGTGCGCCTTCACGTAGGCCACCAGTTCCTTCACGTTGTTCACCGGCACGGTGGTGCTCAGCGACAGCACCAGCGGCCCGCGCCCGCCCATCGAGATGGCGGTGAAGTCCTTGAACGGGTCGTAGGGCACCTGCGCGAAGGTGTGCGGGTTCTGCGCCATGGTGGACGAGGGCGCGTACAGCAGCGTGTAGCCGTCGGGCTGGGCGCGCGACACCTCGTTGGCCGCCAGCATGGTGCTGGCGCCGGGCTTGTTGTCCACGATCACGCTGGTGTCGAGCACCTCGCCGAGCTTCTGCGCAACGATGCGCGCCTGCGCGTCGGTGCCGCCGCCGGCCGTGAAGCCCACGACGATGCGGATGGGCTTGCCCCGCACCGGAAAGTCCTGCGCCAGCGCCAATGGCGCGAGGCCCAGCAGGGCCGCGGCGCTGAGGGCCGAGCCGAAGGCACGGCGGGTGCCGTGAAGTTTTCTCATCGTTGTCTCCGTTGGATTGCTTTTTCAATATTGATCTTGAAATCCATAAAAATCCATATTTGTTAGGGAATACCCCAAATATCGACTCTTTGAGTTTGACAAAATGGAAAGTGAAATCAAAATACGACGAAACAAGCCAAGCCGAGAACGCATTCATGAAAACTGTCGTCCGTACCGACGAGCGCATCCTGTCCTCCGACATCTTCGACCGCGACAGCCGCGTCAAGCGGCCTGACCACGGCAGCTGGGCCGAGCCCGGCAAGAGCATCCCGGTCTATCACCGCTGCGGCGTGCTGGTGGTGGGCGGCGGCCCCTCGGGCACCGCGGCGGCGGCCGCCGCCGCTCGTGCGGGCGCCGACGTGGCGCTGCTGGAGCGCTACAACCACCTGGGCGGCCTTTCCACCGGTGGCCTTGTCATCTGGATCGACCGCATGACCGACTGGGAAGGCAAGCTGGTGATCCGCGGCTTCGCCGAAGAGCTGTTCGACCGCCTGCCGGCCGACGCCATCGCCGGCCCCGTGCGCGAGGACTGGGGCTCGCAGGACGCCGCCAAGGCCGCGCACTGGTCGCAGCGCACCGCCGCCTACCACGGCGTCGTCACCTGGTCGCCCACCATCGACCCCGAGCGGCTGAAGCTGCTCTCGCAGGAAATCGTGCTGGAGCGCAAGGTCAAGCTCATCTACCACTCGTGGGCCGCCATTCCCATCGTGCAGGACGGCGCGGTGAAGGGCGTGGTGTTCGAGAGCAAGGAAGGCCGCATGGCCATCATGGCCGACGTGGTGGTCGACGCCACCGGCGACGGCGACCTGTTCGCCCGCGCCGGCGCCGAGTACGTGAACGACATCGAGGAGGCCGACGTGCATCACTGCATGAACACCTCCTGGCTCTTCGGCGGCGTGGACATGAACCGCTGGATCGAGTTCAAGGCCGGCAAGCCCGAGGCCTTCACCGCCTTCATGGCCGGCGGGCGCGAGCAGTGCGGCCTGTTCGAGCGGCCCTTCGTCTCCTGGCGCAACGACGTGGCGCTTTTCATGGGGCCGCGCCAGTCGGGCTATTCGGCGCTCGACGTGGACGACCTCACCGCCGTGGAAGTGCGCTCGCACCGCGCCATGGCCGCGCACCTCGACTACTTTCGCGCCCATGCGCCGGGCTTCGAGAACGCCTACCTGATGCTGAGCGCGCCGCAGATCGGCGTGCGCCATGCGCGGCGCCTGAGCGGCGTGGGCTCGGTGCTGCGCAGCCAGTGGCCTGACGGCGTGCCGCTGGCCGACGAGATCGGCGTGTCGCCCGCCGTATCGCCGAAGTTCCCGAACATCTCCATTCCCTACGGCGCGCTGGTGCCGAAGCAGCTCGACGGCCTGCTGGCCTGCGGGCGCCACATCTCGTGCGACCGCAACTCGCACGGCTTCATGCGCGAGATTCCGCAGTGCTGGATCACCGGCCAGGCCGCTGGCGTGGCGGCAGCGCTGGCCTCGCGCGGCGGCATCGCGCCGCGCTTCATCGACGTGGGCGCGCTGCAGTCCGGCCTGCTGGAGCAGGGCGTGTACCTGCGTGCCGAGGCGGGGCAGGACGCTGCGCCGCTGGCCACGGCCGAGGCCGGCGCCTGACGCACATGCAAGGCCATGAACCCGGCAGCTCTGCATTCGCGAGCCTCTACATTGGAGAGTCTTGCGAAGGATTCCTCCATGTCCACTGAAAAAAACGACAGTTCCCTGTCCGCCGCCGAGCCGGCCGACGCGCGCGGCGAGCGCTCCGACACCGTGAGCGCGCTGGAGCGCGGCATCTCCGTGCTGCGCTGCTTCAGCGAAGACCGCCCGGTGCTCGGCCATGCCGACCTGGCGCGCATGACCGGCATTCCTCGCGCCACCGTCAACCGGCTGGTCGCCACGCTGCTCTCGCTGGGCATGCTCAAGCCGGCGCAGGCGCCCGACCGCTTCATGCTCGGGCCGGGCGTGGTGTCGCTGTCGCGCGTGTTCCTCGGCAGCCTCGACGTGCGCGCCGCCGCGCGGCCCAGCATGCAGGCGATGGCGGAAGAAGTCGGCGCATCGGTCTACCTGGCCATTCGCGACGGCATGGAGATGGTGCTGATCGAAGCCTGCCGCCCGCGCTCGTCCATGCTCTCGGCGCGGCTCGACGTGGGCTCGCGCGCGCCGCTGGCCAACTCCGCGCTCGGCCGCTCCTACCTTTCGGCGCTGCCCGAGGCGCAGCGCAATCAGCTTATCGATTCGATGCGCCTTCTGCGCGGCCCCGAGTGGGACAGCATCGCGCCCGGCATGAACCGCGCCATCGGCGAATCGAAGCGGCTGGGCTACTGCCTCTCGCTCGGCGAGTTCCACCGCGAGATCAACTCGGTGTCGGTGCCGCTCATCGGGCCCGACGGCGAGGTGATGGCGCTCAACGGCGGCGGCGCCGGCTTCGTCTTCAGCGTGGTGCGGCTGCGGATCGAACTCGCGCCGCGCCTGCACGACATCGCGCTGAGCATCGCGCGCGACATCGGCGGCCACGTACCCACACCCTCGCCGGGCTAGCAGGCCCGGCCGGGGTTCATTCCCCACGACACAGAAGAACGGAGACACAGGTCATGCACCTGAGCGATGAAGAAAAAGCCATGTACGACGGGCGCGACGGCCAGGCCGTGCAGAAGGCGATGGACCTGCTGGTGCGCTACGGCGAAGCCCTCGGCGCCGAGCGACTGGTCGAGACGCGCAACGTCTGCGCCACCATCACCTCGACCACGCCCTTCCAGCGCGACTTCGCGCTCGCCAAGGGCGGCGGCATGGACGCGGTGTTCTCCGAATTCAGCCTCGACAGCCAGGAAACCGTCGAGATACCGAAGTTCAAGGTCTTCACCAGCCACCTTCAGCTGGGCTTCGACCCCGGCCAACCCGAACGCATGGGCGTGAGCGAGGAGATCGTGCGCTTCTACGAGAAGAGCGAACGCCACGCCGCCGGCCTCGGCGCGCAGATCATGAACACCTGCACGCCCTACCAGGTGGGCAACATTCCGACGCGCGGCGAGCACTGCGCGTGGATGGAATCGTCGGCGGTGGTCTATTGCAATTCGGTGCTGGGCGCGCGCACCAACACCGAAGGCCGTGAGAGCACCGGCGCGGCCATGCTGACCGGGCGCATTCCGTACTGGGGCTACCACCTCGACGAGAACCGCCATGCCACGCACGTGGTCGAGCTCGACATCGAGGTCGAGTCGGTGCAGGACTGGGGCCTGCTCGGCTACTACATCGGCGAACACGTGCAGGAGCGCGTGCCGGTGGTGCACAGCCGGCGCGGCATATCGCGGGTGCCGAACCTGCCGAGGCTCAAGCACTTCGGCGCGGCGGCATCGTCTTCGGGCGGCGTGGAGATGTATCACATCGCGGGTGTCACGCCCGAGGCGCTCACGCTTGAGCAGGCACTCGGCGGACGCGCGCCGGCGCAGGTGCTGCGCTACGGCGAGGCCGAGCGCCGCGCCACCTACGAGAAGATCAACATCACGGGCAAGGACGCCGAGGTGCAGTACGTGATGCTTGGTTGCCCGCACTACACCATCGAGCAGATCTGGGAGGCCGCGCAACTCATCGAGGGCCGCAAGGTTCACGCCGACTGCGAACTGTGGATCTTCACGCCGCGCGCCATCAAGTCGCTGGCCGACCGCAACGGCTACACGAAGATCATCGAGGACGCGGGCGGCATCATCATGGGCGACAGCTGCTCCGCCATGAGCCGCGCCGTGCCCAAGGGCACGAAGACCGTGGCGCTCGACTCGGCCAAGCAGGCCCATTACCTGCCCGCCATCCTCGGCGTGCAGGCCTGGTTCGGCAGCACCGCCGAATGCATCGACGCAGCCTGCACGGGGCGATGGAATGGAGGCATGCAATGAGGCTCGCTCTCCGGACCTTCTCCCTCCCCTCATGGGGGAGGGCTGGGGTGGGGGCATGCGGCGCACCCATCGAGCGCTCTGCCAGCCCCCATCCCAACCTTCCCCCAGAGGGGGAAGGAGCAAAACCATGAGCGCGATCGCACACAACATGGTTCCTCTGGTCATTCGCGGCCGCAAGGTGGTGGGCGGCATCGCGGAAGGCGAGGCGCTGGTCACGCGCGACCGCATCTCGGGCTGGGGCGGCATCGACCCGCGCACCGGCACCGTCATCGAGACGCGGCACGAGCTGCGCGGCCGGAGCTTCGCGGGCAAGGTGCTGGTGTTCCCCGGCGCCAAGGGCTCCTCGGGCTGGTCGGCCATGTTCCACATGACGCGGCTCATGAACTCGGCGCCCGCTGCGTTCCTCTTCAACGAGATGACGACCAAGATGGCGCTGGGCGCGGTGGTCACGCATGCGCCTTCGATGACCGACTTCGAGCGCGATCCGCTCGCATGCATCGAGACCGGAGACTGGGTGCGCGTGGACGCCGACCGCGGCGTGATCGAGATCACCAAGAAGAGGGGAGCCCAGCCATGACCCGCCCCCTGCGCAGCAACTTCCCGCGCGGCTCCTACCTCTGGTCGGTGCGCAACGCGCACTGGCGCGCGCTCGGCATTCCGGAGGAGGACTGCGAGAAGCCCAAGATCGCCATCGTCAACAGCTCCTCCGAGCTGGCCGCCTGCTTCAGCCACCTCGACCGCGTCGCGGCCGAGATCAAGGACGCCATCCGCGCGGCCGGCGCCGTGCCCTTCGAGATCCGCACGGCCGCACCCAGCGACTTCATCACCGGCGCGGGCGCGCGCGGCGCCTACATGCTGGCGGCGCGCGACCTCGTCACCAACGACATCGAAGTGGCCGTCGAAGGCGCGCAGCTCGACGGCATGGTGTGCCTCACCTCGTGCGACAAGACCGTGCCGGGCCAGCTCATGGCGGCCGCGCGGCTGAACATACCGACGCTGCTCGTGCCCTGCGGCTACCAGCCCAGCGGCGAGTACAAGGGTCACCACATGGACATCGAGGAGGTGTTCATCGGCGCGATGCATGCCGTCACTGGCAACCTGCCGGTGGAAGAACTCGTGGGCATGAGCCGCGAGGCCATTCGCGGCCCCGGCGTTTGCTCGGGCCTGGGCACGGCGAACTCGATGCACATCGTCTGCGAGGCGCTCGGCATGGCGCTGCCCGGCAGCGCCCCCGTGGCGGCGCTGAGCCCGAAGATGATGGCCGACGTGCGCGCGGCCGGCACGCGCATCGTGCAGATGGTGTGGGACGACCTGAAGCCGCGCGACATCCTCACGCGGGGTGCCTTCGCCAACGCGGTGCGCGCGGTGCTTTCCATCGGCGGCTCGCTCAACACCGCCAAGCACCTGCAGGCGGTGGCGACCGAGGGCGAGACCGGCGTCGACGTGTACGGCATGTTCGAGCGCCTGGGCCCCGCGACGCCGGTGCTGGCCGGCGTGCGGCCCATCGGTGCCGATTCCATCGAAGCCTTCGAGGCGGCGGGCGGCTGCCGCGCGCTGATGAAGCAGCTCGAGCCGCTGCTCGACACAGGCGCGCTCACCGTCACCGGCGGCACGGTCGCCGACAACCTGCGCGATGCCGAAGTGGCCGACGCCGAGGTGATCCGCCCCATCGGTCGCCCGGTGGCACCGCTGCCGGCCATCGTGCTGCTGCGCGGCAACCTCGCGCCCGAGTCGGGCCTCATCAAGACCGGCATCGCCGAGCGCAAGGTGCGGCGCTTCACCGGCCCGGCCGTGTGCTTCTGGACTTCGGACGCCGCCATCGCTGCGCTGAAGAAGGGCGAGATCGTGCCCGGGCAGGTCGTCGTGATGCGCGGCGCCGGTGCCTGCGGCGGCCCGGCCATGGGCGGCGGCGCGTCGCGCGTAGTCTTCGCCGTCGATGGCGCGGGGCTGGGCGACCAGGTGGCGCTGCTGACCGACGGCCATCTCTCGGGCCTGGTCTGCAAGGGGCTGGTGGTGGCCGAGGTGTCGCCCGAGGCCGCGCTCGGCGGACCGCTGGGGCTGGTGCGCGACGGCGACACCATCACCATCGATCTCGATGCACGCCGCCTCGACATCGAACTGACAGACGCCGAACTGCAGGCGCGCCGCGACGACTGGCAGGCACCGCCGCCGGCGCATGACACCGGCTGGCTGCAGCAGTACCGGCGCAACGTGGGGCCGCTCTCGAAGGGCGCCGTGCTCGTGCGCACCGAGCGGCCCGAGCCCTCGAGCTAGACCTTTTTCACCCCTGGCCTTCGCCAACCGGTGCGCACACCCGAGCGCACCCGGTGGCGCAGCCCTGCGCGTATTCCGAGTTTTTCAACCGAAGAGAAGAAGCAGGAGACAAGAAACCATGAAGAGAATCTTGATGTGGTCGGCGCTGGGACTGGCCGGCACCGGCGTGGCGCACGCGCAGTCGAGCGTCACGGTGTTCGGCGTGATGGACCTCGGCATCCAGTACACGAACGGCGTCGGTGGCGGCTCGGTGAAGGCGCTGTCGAACGGCGGGCTCTCCACCAGCCGGCTGGGCTTTCGCGGCACCGAAGACCTGGGCGGCGGCCTGCGCGCGGGCTTCTGGCTCGAAGGCAGCCTGAACCCCGACACCGGCACCGGCCGCCCGAGCAACAGCAACAACCGGACGAGCGGCGCGGGCACGGCGGGGCCGATCACCTTCGACCGCATGTCCTTCGTGAGCCTCTCGTCGGACACGCTGGGCGAAGTGCGGCTGGGCCACGACTTCATTCCCACGCACTACAACAGCATCTACTTCGACCCCTTCAACGCCAACGGCGTGGCGCGCGCGGGCAACCTCACCTTTGCCGGCGTGGGCACCGGGCCGCTGCCCACGGCCATCACCGGCAGCAACACCGTGAGCTACTGGCTGCCGCCCAACCTCGGCGGTTTCTACGGCATGGCGATGGCCGGCACCGGCGAGAACGATTCCACCGTGGCGAACCGCCACGATGGCAACTTCGCCGGCGCGCGCTTCGGCTTCGCCTCGGGCGCGTTCGACATCGCGGCGGCAGTCACGCGCTCCCATTTCGACGCCACCGCCGCCATCGGCAACTACACGCACGCCAACATCGGCGGCTCGTGGGATGCGGGCTTTGCCAAGTTCTTCGCTCTCTACAACAAGGTGACGGTGAAGCTGGCGGCCGGCACGGTGCGCAAGAACACGGCCGAGATCGGCGCGCACATTCCAGCCTTCGAGGTGGGGCGCATCCGCATCAGCTACGCCTACCTCGACGACCGCAGCGACGAGAGCCTGCGCAACGCCAACGGCATACCGCGCAACCGCGACGACGCGCGGCAGTTCGGCATCGGCTACGTGCACAACCTCTCCAAGCGCACCGCGCTCTACGGCACCTACGCGCGGCTCATGAACAGCGGGCAGGCGCGCTACGTGGTCAGCGGCGGCGTGGCGCCGGGGGCCGGGCAGCGCTCGACCGGATGGGAATTCGGCGTGCGCCATCTCTTTTGAAGCGGAGGGCCTTCAACATGCGACGCAGGACATTCACGCTGGCGGCCCTTGCCGCCGGCACGGCATTGCCGGGAACGGCGGCATGGAGCGCCGATGCGTTTCCCAACAAGCCGCTGAAACTGATCGTGGGCTTCGCGGCCGGCGGCGGCGCCGACGTGCTCACGCGCATCATTGCGGAGGGGCTGGCCAAGCAGCTCGGCCAGCAGGTGATCGTGGAGAACCGGCCCGGCGCCGACGGCGTGCTGGCCGCGCAGGCCCCCTCGTCGGCCACACCCGACGGCTACACGCTGCTGATGGGCACCAATACCGCGATGGTGGCCGCACCCACGCTACGGCCGACGCCGCCCTACGACCCCTTCAAGGCCTTCACGCCGATCAGCTCGGCCGGTCAGTTCTCGATGTTCCTGGTGGTGCCAACAAGCCTGCCGGTGAAGAGCGTGAACGAGCTGCTCGCGCTGGTGGCCTCGAAGCCCGGCGCGCTCAACTCGGCGTCGAGCAACAGCGCCTCGGAGCTCGCGATGCTGCAGCTGCTGGGCGACCGCAAGGTGGTCAACGCGCGCTACAAGGGCGACATGCAGGCCATGACCGACCTGCTGGGCGGGCAGATCCAGATGATGTTCACCACCGGCACGCTGGCGCCGGGCTTCGTGAAGGAAGGGCGCATCCGCGCGCTGGTGACGCTGCTGCCGCAGCGCAGCGCACTGTTGCCCGACGTGCCTACGGGCGGCGAGCTGGGGCTGGGCAAGCTCACCATCACGCCATGGGCCGGCTTCTTCGGGCCGCCCGGGCTGCCGCAGGCGATCACCGACAGGCTCTCGCAGGAGCTGCAGAACACGTTGAAGCGCCCCGAGGTGCATGCGCAGCTGGTGCAGCAGGGCTTCGAGGGCTACGGCATGAGCCCCGCGAAGTTCGCCGAGTTCTTCCGCGCACAGTACGACGCCTTCGGCGCCACCGTGCGCGAGCACAACGTCAAGTTCGAATAGAGGCGGCTTCTCGCTGCCAGAAGGCCGCGTCGGGAAAGCTGCCCGCGCCGGCCGCCGCGTTGTCCGCCATGTGCTCGCGGCGGCTGGTGCCCGGTATGGCGCAGGTCACGGCCGGATGGCTCAGCACGAACTTCAGCAGCACCTGCGCCCAGCTCGTGCAGCCGATCTCGCCGGCCCAGGCGGGCAGCGGCCTGTCGCGCAGCCGGCGCAGCAGCCCGCCGCCGCCGAAGGGCATGTTGACGATCACCGCCACGCCGCGCTCGGCCGCCAGCGGCAGCAGGCGCTGCTCGGCCTCGCGCGCGTCGAGCGAGTAGTTGATCTGCAGGAAGTCGAGCTTCTCGGCCTTCAGCACCGCTTCCACCTCACCGTAGGCCGAGGCCGTGTAGTGCGTGATGCCGATGTAGCGCACGCGGCCTTGCTCCTTCCAGCCGCGCAGCGTGGCGAGGTGCGTGCGCCAGTCGACGAGGTTGTGCACCTGCATCAGGTCCATGCGCTGCGTGCGCAGCCGCGCGAAGGACTGCTCCATCTGCGCGATGCCGGCCTCGCGGCCCGAGGTCCAGACCTTGGTGGCGAGAAAGGCCTTGCCCTGCTGCTTCGAGGCGGCCAGCAGTTCGCCGGTGCTTTCCTCGGAGCGGCCGTACATCGGCGAGCTGTCGATTACCGTTCCGCCGGCCGCGAACAGCGCGTCGAGCACGCCGGGCAGGCGCGCGTATTCCTCGCTGCCGGGGCGCTGGTCGAAGCCGATCCAGGTGCCGCAGCCGATCACGGGCAGGGCCTCCTGGGTGGAGGGGATGGGGCGGGTGTTCATCTTCATCGCAGGCCTGCCTTGTTGCTGGGCGAAGGAGGGGAGCGCGGCGCCGGCGCAAAGTGCGATGCTCGCACGCAGCAGCCGGGCGCGCGTGAGAGCGGGGATGTGGGGCTCGTTCGTGAAAGGCGTCGTCACGGACGAAATTCTGCGCCGACAGGTTTCGGCTTGGAACCTGTCGGGGCCAGCAGCAGGCAAGGTCCTCAGCGCAGGTAGCGCCCGTCGGCCTTCAGCATCGACAGTTCGGAGAAGGTGAGGCCGCGGTGCTCGCCGGGCCGGTACGACACCGCAATGCCGCCGATGTCGAGCGTCTTGAACGACTCCAAACCCTTCTGCAGCGATTCCGGCGTCGGGTTCGCCCCGGCGCGCTTCAGGCCTTCGACCATGACCTTCGCAGCGACGTAGCCCTCGAGGCTGGCATAGCCGAACTCGGTCGCGCCGATCTTCTTCATGGCCGCCTGGTACTCGGCGATCACCGGCATCGCGTTGTTCCAGGGATAGGGAACGACCTGCGAGATGACCACGCCGGCAGCGTCCTTCTTGATGTCCTGGAACAGCTTCTGCCCGTTCAGGAAGGAGAACGAATAGAAGGCCGTCTCGTTGCCCGTCGCGCGGTAGGCCGTGATGAACTTCGCCGCCACTTCGTTGGTGGCCGCCAGCACCACCGCCTTGGGCTTGAGCTTGGCCAGCTCCGCGGCGCGCTCGGCGGCGTCGGAGCCGTCGTTCTTGATCGCCACGCTGCCGGCCATCTTCTCGCCGCGCTCGGCAATGAACTTCTGCGTGCTTTCCAGCGCCGACCGTGCGCCCGGGTTGTCGTTGTGGGCGAAGGCGATGCGCGAGAGGCCGATCGTGAAGAGATGGTTCACGATGCGGCTGTACTCCTCGTCGAAGCTGATGCGCACCGGGAAGCCGTATTCGGTGGGCTTCACCACCGGGCCAGAACCCGTGTAGGGCCCGACGATGGGGACCTTGAGTTCGTTGGCCGCCTTGATCGCGCCGATCGACGACGAAGTGCCGATGGGCATCAGCACGCCGATGGCGCCGTCCTTCACGAAGGTCTTGACGTTCTCGGCGCCCTTGGCGGGGTCGTAGGCGTCGTCGAGCTGGCGCAGCTCGACCGGCCGGCCGTTGATGCCGCCGTTCGCGTTCACCGCGGCGAACATGGCACGGATGCCGAGCAGGGGCTCGGGCGACAGGGACGCCAGCGGCCCCGTCTGCACGTAGGTCTGGCCGATCAGGAGCGGCTTGGTCTGCGCCTGCACCGCAGACGGAAGCCCCAGGACAGTGGAGAGAGCGACGAAGGCCGAAGCCAGCAGATGAATCTTTTTGTGCATGTTGGTAACTTAGTGTTAGCGATGCCATCTTAAGGCGATGGCCCTGCCAGGTAAATCGGGTCTTTGGTTGCGGTCTGGAAAGTACTGTATAAAAATACAGTTAACAGTCTTCACCCATGGGCCTCCCTTTCCTCGACTCCTTTTCCGCTGCCGCGGGCCGCGGCGTCTGGCATGCCGACGAACTCGGCTTGGCCGACGCGCAGGTCGCCGCCACCGGCCACGCCGCGCTCGATGCGCAGCTGCCGGGCGGCGGCTGGCCGGTCGGTGCGATGACGGAACTGCTGCAAACCGCACCCGAGGCCCATGTCTGGCGGCTGCTGCTGCCCGCGCTGGCGCAGGCGGTGCAGGCGCGCGGCGGGCCGGTGGTGCTGGTCGGTGCGCCTTACGAGCCCTGCGGGCCGTCGCTCGCGGCGCAGGGGCTGCCGGTGGAAGCCCTGATGTGGGTCAGGAGCGAGGCTCCGGCTGCGCGGCTGTGGGCCTGCGAGCAGGCGCTGCGCTGCGCGGACATCGCCGCCGTCGTGGCGTGGCTGCCACAGGCGCGGGTGGGCGAATTGCGGCGGTTGCAACTGGCGGCCGCGCAGCACGAGGTGCTGCTGTTCGTGTGCCGGCCCGAATCGGCCGCGCTGTCGGCCTCGCCGGCGCGGCTGCGCATCCGCGCCGGACGCTGCGAATCGGATGCGTCGCAGATCGAGTTGCACATCCTCAAGCGCCGCGGCCCGCCGCTGGCTGCGCCGGTGATGCTGCCGGCGCGCAACGAACGCATGGCCGCGCTGCTGGCCGCCGCCCGGCTGCGGCGCAAGCTGCGGTTGCAACAGTCGGGCACGGTGCCGGCCGGCGAGACGGCAGCGCCTTCGGCGACCGTGGTGCGCATCGACGCGTGGAAAGGAGGAGGCCCGGATGCACTGGATCGCCTTGCAGTGGTCGCTTGACGCCGACATGCCCGACGCTCCCGCGCTGCCCACGCCCGAATCGCTGGGCTGGTGGGCGCTGCAGTACACCCCGCACGTCGCCTGGCAGGACGAAGCGCTGATGCTCGAAGTCTCCGCCTGCGAGCGCCTGTGGGGCGGGCGGCTGCAGCTGATGCGCCAGTTGCTGGCCGCCAACCCTGCGCCCGATGTGCGCATGCTGGGCGCGCAGGGCGCCACGAGCCTGATCGCGCTGGCGCGGCTGCGCCTGTTCGAGCGCGACGAGAACAGGCCCCAGGACATTCCGGCTGGCCTGCCGCTCGACACCCTGAGCGCCGCGCGCGACCACCTCGACCTGCTCGCGCGCCTGGGCTGCCGCACCTGGGGCGATGTGGCGGCACTGCCGCGCGGCGGCCTCACGCGGCGCTTCGGCACCGGCTTGCGCGAGGCGCTCGACGCCGCCTGGGGCCTGCGCCCCGAAAGCCATGCCTGGCTCACGCTGCCCGACGTGTTCGAGCAGAAGCTCGAACTGCCCGCGCTGGCCGAGACCGCGCCCGAACTCATGTGGTCGGCCAACCGGCTGCTGTCGGCCCTGCAGATCTGGCTGCGCGCCCGTCAGCGCGGTGCGTGCGCGCTCGAGCTGCAATGGACGCTCGACCTCAAGCGCTTCAACGGCGTGAACCTGCCGCCGCACCAGCAGGTCACCGTGCGCACGGCCGAGCCCACGCAGGACATGGCGCACCTGCGCCGCCTGCTGTCGGAAAAGCTCGCCCTCACCACGCTCGCGGCGCCCGCGAGCTGGCTCAGGCTGCGCACGCTCGAAACCGATGCGTGGGCCGGCGCCAGCACCAGCTTCCTGCCCGAGGACAACCGCAAGGGCGACAGGCTGCACGAGATGGTCGAGCGGCTCAGCGTGCGGCTCGGAGCGCAGCAGGTGGTGGTGCCGTCGGCGCAGGCCGACCACCGGCCCGAGCGCAAGCAGGCGTGGCGGCCCGCGCTGCAAAAGGAGAACGCGCCCGCCAAGGCCCGCAAGGACGAAAAAACCGCAGCCTCGCAGCCCGATGCCATCTATCCGCCGTGGCTGTTGCCCGAGCCGCTGCTGCTCGAGATGGACGGCGAGCGCCCGTGCTACCGCGGCCCGCTGAGCAGGCTGATCGGGCCGCAGCGTGTCGAGGCCGGCTGGTGGGGCGACAAGGAAGACGGCGGCCAGCCCGCCATGCGCGACTACTACGTCGCCGAAAGCCCCGAAGCCGGCCTGGTGTGGATCTTCCGCGAGCGGCCCTCCGCTCGTTTTTCGTCCGGCGAGGTGCGCTGGTACCTGCAGGGGTTCTATGCCTGACCTGAGCGGCAAGCAACTGCGTGGACGCAACTCGGTGAAGGTGCATGCGCTGCCTTTGCCGCTGCGCGGGAAGCCCACGTTCACGCTGCCCGACTACGCCGAGCTGCATTGCCTCACCCACTTCAGCTTCCAGCGTGGCGCCTCGACGCCGGAGGAAATGGTGGAGCGGGCCTACCAGCTCGGCTACACGGCGCTGGCGATCACCGACGAGTGCTCGGTGGCGGGCATCGTGCGCGCGCATGTGGCCCTGCGCGACCTGCCTGCGAAGCTGGACGAGTACGAGCGCGAACATCCCGATGAGCCGCCGATTCCGCGCAATCCCGGTTTCCGCCTGCTGTTCGGCAGCGAGTTCCAGTTCGAGCGCTTCAGGCTCGTGGTGATCGCGAACGGCACCGAAGGCTGGGGCAATCTCTGCGAGTTCATCACCGCCGCGCGCAACACCGAACTGCCCAAGGGCGAGTACCGCGTGAGCTGGGAAGACAGCGACGTGGCCTCGCTGCGGGACTGCCAGGTTCTTTTCGTGCCGCAGCGCAACCCCGGCGGCGCGATGGACATGGCGACGCTGCACGAAGACCTGATGGCTGCCAAGGCGCTGTACGACGACAACCTCTGGCTGGCCGTGGAGCTGTTCAACGAGCTCGACGACGACCTCTGGTTCGTCACGCTGATGCAGGCGGGCGAAGAGGCCGGCGTGCCGCTGGTGGCGGCCGGCGACGTACACATGCATGCGCGTTCGTGCAAGCCGCTGCACGACGTGCTGACGGCCGTGCGAGAGGGGAAGACCGTGGCCGAGTGCGGCTTCGCGTTGCAGTCGAATGCCGAGCGGCACTTGCGTCAGCGCGTGCGGCTGGCGGAGCTCTATCTGCCGCAGATGCTGACGAACACGCTGGTGGTGGCAGGGCGGTGCAGCTTCGATCCGAATGTGATCCGGGAGAACTACAAGTACCCGCTGGAAAACCTGGGCAGCGACGAGACGCCGGCGCAGGCGCTGGCGCGCAAGACGTGGGAAGGGGCGCGGAATCGCTATCCCGACGGCATTCCCGACAAGGTGCGGGCGCAGGTCCAGAAAGAGCTCGACATCATCATCGGCCTTGAGTACGAGATGTTCTTCCTCACCGTGGAGGACATCGTGCGCTTCGCCCGCTCGAAGGACATTCTTTGCCAGGGGCGCGGGTCGTCGGCCAATTCGGCGGTCTGCTTCTGCCTGGGCATCACCGCCATCGATCCGGAGAAAGGCACGCTGCTGTTCGAGCGCTTCCTGAGCCGCCACCGCCGCGAGCCGCCCGACATCGACGTCGACTTCGAGCACCAGCGGCGCGAAGAGGTCATCCAGTACATCTACGACAAATACGGCCGCGAGCGCGCCGCCATCGCGGCCGTCGTCATCTGCTACCGCTCGCGCAGCGCGTTGCGCGACGTGGGCAAGGCCATCGGCATCGACGAGCGGCTGATCGACGAGTTTGCGAAAGACCACTACTGGTTCGACGACACCGTGCTCGGAGAACAGTTGTTCAAGGCGGCCGCGCGCGTGGGCGTGGAGGAGGACGAACTCAAGCTGGTGCAATGGATCGAGATGACGCAGCGGCTCAAGGGCTTTCCGCGCCACCTGAGCCAGCATGTGGGCGGCTTCGTGCTCACGCATACGAAGCTCACGCGGCTGGTGCCGGTCGAGAAGGCCTCGATGAAAGACCGCTCCGTCATCCAGTGGGAGAAGGACGACCTCGAAGCCATGGGCATGCTCAAGGTCGACGTGCTCGCGCTCGGCATGCTCAGCGCGATCCGCCGGGGACTCGATCACATGAACCGCTGGCGCAACTCGGCGATCGAGATGCATCACATCCCCAACGACGACCAGAAGGTGTTCGACATGATCTGCGATGCCGACACCATCGGCGTGTTCCAGATCGAGAGCCGGGCGCAGATGTCGATGCTGCCGCGCCTGAAGCCCCGGACTTATGAGGACCTCGTGATCGAGGTTGCCATCGTGCGGCCGGGGCCGATACAGGGCGGCATGGTGCATCCGTATCTCAAGCAGCGCGAGCGGGTGCGCAACAATCTGCCGATCCATTACGAGAAAGAAGAATTGCGCGAGGCGCTGGGGCGCACGCTGGGCATCCCGATCTTCCAGGAGCAGGTGATGCAGATCGCGATGATCGCGGCCAAGTTCACTGCCGACGAGGCCGATCAATTGCGCCGCGCCATGGCCGCGTGGAAGCGCAAGGGCGGCCTGGGCAAGTTCCACGACAAGCTCGTGCGGGGCATGGTCGATAACGGCTACAAGGCCAGCTTCGCCGAAGCCATCTTCAAGCAGGTCATGGGCTTCGGCGACTACGGCTTTCCCGAGAGCCACGCCGCCAGCTTCGCCCTGCTGGTCACGATCAGCAGCTGGCTCAAGAACTACGAGCCGGCCTGCTTCCTCGCGGCATTGCTCGATTCGCAGCCGATGGGCTTCTACAGCCCCTCGCAGCTCGTGCAGGACGCGCGGCGCCATGGCGTGGAAGTGCGTCCGGTCGACGTCACGAAGAGCGAGATGGACACCACGCTCGAAGCCCGCGCGCTCGATGCGCCGCGCATGCCGCCGGGCACCGATGCGCGCTACGCCGATCGCCTGGGCAACGAGAACCAGCCCGCGGTGCGGCTCGGCCTGAAACGGATATCGAGCCTCAGCAAGCAGGGCGCCGAGCGCCTCCTCGAAGCGCGTGCGCAGGCGCCTTTCACCAGCACCGAAGACCTTGCCCTGCGCGCCGAACTCGACGGCAAGGACATGGCCGCGCTGGCCGCAGCCGATGCACTGATGTCGCTCTCGGGCCATCGGCGCCAGCAGGTGTGGGACGCCACTGCCACCCGCGGCATGGGGGCCGAGCACCGGCCCTGCTCAAGGGCGTACCGATCCACGAACAGGCGCTGCTGCTGCCGGCCGCGCCGGAGGGCGAGGAGATCGTCGGCGACTACGCCGCGCTCGGCCTCACGCTGCGCCGCCATCCGCTCGCGCTGCTGCGCCCGCGCCTCGCGCGCATGAAGCTCTTGAGCGCGGAGCAACTGCGTGCGCAGCCCAGCGGCCAGACCGTGCGCGCCTGCGGTATCGTCAAGGGCCGCCAGCGGCCCGGAACTGCCAACGGCACCATCTTCGTCACGCTGGAGGACGAGACCGGCAACGTCAACGTGATCGTCTGGAGCCATGTCATCGAGGCCTGGCGCGAGCCGCTGCTGAAGTCGCACCTGCTCGCGGTGCAGGGCACGTGGCAGCGCGACGACGACAGCGGCGGCAAGGTGCAGCACCTGATCGCCACCGGTTTCAAGGACCTGACGCCGCTCATGGGCCGGCTCGCGCAGAGCAACACCAGCCGCGATTTCCATTGACGGGCAAGGGCGAATGCAACCGATCGTTCCATGCCTCGCGCACCCTTCGACTTTTCGCTAACCTGTTTCTCCCATGTCCGCACTCGCTCTTGACTCCGCTGTCGACACGCCGATCGGCCCGCCGCCGCCCGCGCCCGACGTGCCCATACCTGTGCCGCCCCCACCGCCGCCCGGACTTCCGCCCGAGGGAGATCCGCCACCCGTGGAGCCGCCGTTCACCGATCCCGGTTTTCCGCCGCCCGTGGTGGAGCCTCCACCACCCATACAGAGAACCGGCGAGGTGCCGTTCGGAAAACTGCATGCGCGGCGGCTGCGCGAGATCTACCGATCCGCGGGGTGGCCCTGCTGCGACGCCATCGAGGTCGAACTGCTCGCCGGCGGCTACCTGGAGCGCGTGCGCGCCGTGCATGGCCACGAGACGCTGCGCGTGACCGACGCCGGCATTGCGCGCATCGCCACCACGCTCACCATCAACCGCGCGGCGCTGTCGCCGCACGAAGCATTGGTCGAGCGCGTGGCGCGCGAGATGACGCGCGGCGGCCGCATCGCATGGCGCGGCCTCGGCCTGCGGGCCCGCCTGCCGCCGCTGGAAGAGAACGGCAAGCCGCGCTGGTGCGTTGCGCGGCCCGATGTGTTCTCGATCCGCAATACCAGTGTCGAGGCCTATGCGCACCCCATCGTGCACGAGGTGAAGGTGAGCCGCGCCGACCTGCTGGGCGACCTGCGCAAGCCCGACAAGCGCGCGGCCTACCTCGACCTGGGCGGCGAGTGCTGGTACGTGCTGGGCAACGACGCAAAAGGCCGCTGCATCGCCACGCCCGAGGAGGTGCCGGCCGAGTGCGGCGTGATGGTGCTCGAGGGCGAGCGTCTCGTGGTGGCACGCGCGGCCGTGCATCGCGCGTTCGATCGCATTCCGTTTGCGGTGTGGCTTGCGCTGGCCAAGGCGCAGCCGGTCGAGGGCTTCGAGGACGACGCGCAGGACATGCTGATCTGAGCCGTTTCCTTGCGCAGTTCAGTGCAGGGGATAGGAGCCCAGCAGCTCGTGGCGGAACGGGGACGTGAAATGCGAGCGCACCAGGCGGAACTCGGTCGCCGTCCAGCGGATGGGGGTTCGCAATGTGGGCCCTGCGGCATGCTCCGAGTGCCGTGCGATCGTGATGTGCGGCGTCCACACGTGAACCAGAAGGGGAAAGCCGGCCCGCAGCAACACGTGGGTGATGTCGCGCTGAAGGCGTCGCAATCCTTCGTGCTCGGACAGCTGCATCACCGAGACATTGTTCGGCCAGGTGCATGAGCGATCGAGCGTGAGTTCCAGCGGCTGCGTCGACACCTCGGCGAGCGCGGCACGCAGCCGTTGCTCGGCGTCTTCCTGTTGGTCGTCAAGGTACTGAAGCGTCAGGTGCAGGCGCTCCGGGGGCGGAAAGGAGCAGCCGCGGGGCCACAACCAGTCCTTGCGGTGAGTCTCGATGTCGGCCTGGACTTCCCTGGTAGGAAAAAGCCCGATGAGAAGCTGTCTGCGAGCAGCCATTGCGCACCTCCATCAGGATTCGGATGGCCACCAATTCTCGGCCGTCGTGCGGATCACGCGCGCCGCCTGGACGCGAATGTCGTCCCTGTCGCGGGCTACCTTGAAGGGCCAGGTCGAAATCCGGCCCGTGCGAGAGCGGGAGCGGGCCTGCAACGGGTGCAGCCGGGAGAAAAAAAGAACCTGCGCAGAGGGCGCAGGCGGATTGGCGGTGGTCATGGGCGTCGCCTTGAAGTTGTTCTTGGAGACGACGAATTCTAGGCAAATACTGTGTTTGTGTACAGTATGTTTCCGGGCTCGAGAACCCTGAGGAAGGCGGCTCTCTAGGGCTGGACGGGTACGCCGAGCAGGGCGTCCAGGTCGATGGCCGCCGCCATCGCCTTGTAGCCGGCATCGCCCGGATGCAGGTGGTCGCCCGAGTCCATTGCCGCCTTCAACCGCGAGGGGCGGGCCGGGTCGCGCAGCAGCGCATCGAAGTCGACCACCGCGTCGAACGCCTTGCTCTCGCGAATCCAGCGGTTCACGGTCTGGCGCACCTTGTCCTTGTCGGACGAATAGTGGCCTTCGAGCGGCGTGCCCTCCAGCGCGCGCTCGGTCGGCGCGATGGTGCCGGCCATGATGCGCACGTTGTGGGCATGGGCCATCTCGGCCAGTTGCCGCAGGCCCTGGATGACGGCTTGCGCGCTCACCGCGGGCTCGTTCGGTGCGAAGGGGCCGCCGGGCCAGCCGATGTCGTTGGTGCCCAGCAGCACGACCATGGCGCGCACGCCGGGCTGGCTGAACACGTCGCGGCCCGCGCGCTCCAGGCCGGCGCGGCCCATGCCGTCCTTCAGCAGGCGGCCACCGGAGATGCCGGCGTTCAGCACCGCGACGTTGCGGCCCGCCAGCCGTTCGGCCAGCGCGTCGGGCCAGCGGGTGTTGGCGCCGGGCGTGGAGCCGTTGCCGTCGGTCAGCGAATCGCCGAGGGTGACGACGGTGATGGGTGGCCGCGGCGTCTCGACCATGAGGCCGCTCACGTAGACGCGGGTGCTCCACGCGGTGGCCGTGGCAGGCAAGTGCTGCGCCGCGCTCAGGTCGCCGTCGGCCACGTAGGCCGTCTGGCGTGCGTCGAAATGAAAGCCCGCGGGCTGGCTGGGCTGCGGCAGGTAGAGCGACACGGCCACCTCGGCGAGGGCAGGCAGGGCAATGTCCACCGGGTCGCTGACCAGCCGCGCGCCGGGCGGGATGGTGGCTTCGGCCTGCCCGCCGAAGCGCAGCGGCCGGTCGCTGCCTTCGACGACCGCCGAGCCCTCGGCATGCCGCGCCACGCGCGCCGCACCGATGTGCAGCGGCGTGGCGCCGCCTTCGTTGCTGATCGCCACGCGCAGCCGCGAGCCGCCGATGCTCAGCCGCGCGACCTGCCGCACGGTCTGCCGGTTGAACTGGAACGGCAGGCCGGTGGGCAGCACGAAGTCGCCGTTCCAGATCGGCTGCGTGCTGGACATCCAGCTGGGGCTCCAGTGCGCGGCGGCCGGTTCGGCCACCGAGCCGGCCGCCATGCCGGCCAGGGTGAGTGCGAGGGCGCCGTGGCGCAGGATCGATGCGAATTTCGGGGTTGTCATGGGAGTCCTTCGATGAGCGGTGAAGCCAGGACTCGACTTTCTTTCATGCGTATCCGGATGGGTAGACGGCAGAATGGCATGCAGACCATTCCATATTCGAATACATCATGGACACCCTGCGCGCCCTCGAAGCCTTCGTGCACAGCGTGGATATGGGCAGCCTGTCGGGCGCGGCCCGCGCGCTCGGCACCACGCAGCCGACCGTCAGCAAGCTGGTCGCGGGACTGGAACGCTCGCTCGGGGTGCGCCTGCTGCGGCGCACGGCGGCCGGCCTGAGCCTGACGGAGGAGGGGCAGCGCTTTCATGAGCGCGCACGGCGCATGCTGGAGGACTACGGCGACGCGGTGTCCGATGCACGCGAAGGCATCCAGCAGCCGCGCGGTCTGCTGCGCGTGAGCGCGCCGGTGACGATGGGCCAGCGGCATCTCAATGCGATGGCGCTGGAGTTTCTGGGCCTGTATCCGGACATCGAACTGGAGCTGGTGCTCGACGACCGCTTCGTCGATCCGCTGGAGGAGCGCATCGACGTGTCGCTGCGCGTCGGCGGCGCCTTGCCGCCCGACCTCGTTGCGCGCCACCTGGGCACGTGGCCGCGCGTGCTGGTCGCCTCGCCCGAGTACATCGCGGCGCGCGGCAAGCCGCGCAAGCCGCGGGACCTGCTGGCGCACGACTACCTGCGCTACGCGTCAGGCGACGACGGCGTGCTGCTGCAAGGCCCTGAAGGCTCCGTCACGGTGCCGGTGCGCAGCCGCTACCGCGTGAACAACGCGGTGGCTTTGCTCGACAGCGTGCTCGGCGGCGCAGGCATTTCGCTGCAGCCCACCTGGATGGTGGCCGATCTGCTCGCGCAAGGCCGGCTGGTGCGCGTGCTGGGCCGCCACACCGGCCCGCCGCAGGAGGCGCACCTGCTGTATGCCCCGCGCCGCCAACTGCCGCTTCGAGTGCGCGTGCTGGTGGACTTTCTGTCGGAGCGGGTGGCGAAGCTGCCGGGCGCCTCCCGCGCGGCTGTTTCATCTGCCGGGTCCATCGGCAGTCGCGGGCCGGCTCCCGAGTCGTTGCGAAAGAAGACGGCAGGTCAGTCGAGGCGGATCTCGAAGTAGGCCTCGTCGGCTTCGCCCAGTGCGCGGAAGCCCGCGGTCTTCGCGGCTTCGTAGGCCTTGGCCCAGGTGGCGGCCAGTGCGAGTTCGTCCTTGGTGAGTTCGTCGGCGCTGGACTCGCTGGCGTTCTCGAAAGCCTTCAGCGCGGGTTCGACGCCGTCGCCCAGCAGCTTGTCGAGTTCACGGCGGAAGCGCGACTCCGCGGTGGCGATGACGTCGGCCGGGGCGTCGGGAAAGTCGACCAGTTTCACTGTGTAGCTCATGGGCGGATGCTACGTGATGCAGGTGCCGGGAGCGGCACCTTCGCTCAGACGACCGACACAGCGGCGGACCCTGCGGCGCGGTTGTCGAAAATCGGCGGCGTCTTGACGATCGACGTGAGCGCGGGCTCGGCCGCGCGCAGCGAGGCCAGGTCGGGACGCGGACGGCGCAGCTGCGGGTCGGACGAGAACGCCGCCTCCATCGCATGCGCCGCACCGAGCACCTGGTGGTCGGCCCTGAACCCGCCCACGATCTGCAGCCCGAACGGCATGCCCGCGTGGTCGAGGCCGCAGGGCAGCGAAATCGCCGGGTGCGTCGTCAGCGTGACCACGTAGGTCAGCGCCAGCCAGCGGTAGTAGTTGGCCTGCGCCTCGCCATTGATGGTGTCGGCGTACAGCTTCGTCCACGGGAAGGGCGAGACCGGCGTGGTCGGCGACAGCACCAGGTCGTAGTCGGCGAAGGTCGCCTGGAAGCGCTTGAGCAGCCGGGTCTGCTCGGCCTGCGCCCAGGCGCTGTCGAGCAGGCTCATGCGCGCGCCCATCTCGTAGTTGGCGCGCGGGTTGGGGCCCAGGCTGTTCGGGTCGCGCTCGTAGGCTGCCTGCATGCCCGCCACGAAGGCCTCGGCGCGCAGCACGTCGAAGCAGCGATGCGCTTCGCCCATGTCGAACTCGACCTTGTCGCAGCGGCGAAACAGGTGCCGCATGGCCTCGATCTTCCGGCGGAAGGTGGCGCGGATGCCGTCGTCCACCGCGCAGGTGCCGAAGTCTTCGGTCCACGCCACGCGCAGGTTGGCCAGGTCGACGCGGGCCGGCACGAGAAAGGACATCGGGTCCAGCGGATAGCTCAGCGGGTCGCCGGCGTTCGCGCCCGCGGACGCCGCGAGTTGCAGGCAAGCATCTTCCACGCTGCGGCCCATGGGGCCGACTACCGAAATGGGCGTCCAGCCCAGCGGCTTGCGCACGCTCGGTACGATGCCCGGCGAGGGACGGAAGCCCACCACGCCGCATTTGGCCGCCGGAATGCGCAGCGAGCCGCCGGTGTCGGAGCCCGTGCACACGGGCAGCATGTCGCAGGCCAGCGCGGCCGCCGAGCCGCCGGAGGAACCGCCGGCATTCAGGTTCGGGTTGAAGGGGTTGCCGGTGGCGCCCCACACGTCGTTGCGCGAGTTGGCGCCCGCGCCCATCTCGGGCACGTTGGTCTTGCCCGCCACGATGGCGCCCGCGCGGCGCAGCCGGGCCACGAGCTCGATGTCTTCCGTCGGCACGTGGTCGCGGTAGATCGCCGAGCCCCAGGTCGTGAGCAGGCCCTCGGTGGGCTCCAGGTCTTTCACGCCCAGCGGCAGGCCATGCAGCAGGCCGAGCGTGTCGCCGCGCAGGACGGCGCTTTCCGCCGCCTTGGCCTCGGCGCGCGCGCGCTCGAAGCAGGTGGCGGTCACCGCGTTGACGAAGGGGTTCACGCGCTCGATCCGCGCGATGCACGCCTCCAGCAGTTCGACGGGCGAGACCGCCTTGCTGCCGATGAGGCGGCGGAGTTCGACGGCGGACTTCTCGACGAGCTCCGTGCCGGTGTTCATGTGGTTCATCAGTCGGCAGTGATGTTGGCGCGCGCCGCAACGGCGCGCATCAGGGGCAATTCACGGGTGATCAGTTCGCTCGCTGCGGCGGCGTTGCTGTAGGTCGGCTCCAGGCCTTGGCCCAGCAGCTTGGTGCGCATGTCGGGGTCGGCGATGGTCACCGCCAGCGCCTTCTCGAGCTTGGCCTTGACGTCGGCGGGCAGCCCTTTCGGCCCCGCCACCATCAGCCACGAGTCCATGTCGATGCCGGCGTAGCCGCTCTCGGCGAAGGTGGGCACGTCGGGAAGCAGCGCTGAACGCTTCGCGGTGGTCAGTGCAATGGCCTTGATCTTGCCGCTCTTGAGCTGGGGGATCGCCGCGCTCACGGTATCGATGCTGAACGGGATCTGGCCGCCCATCAGGTCGGTCATTGCGGGGGCGCTGCCCTTGTAGGGCACGTGCGTCATCTTCAGGCCGGTCGCATGCAGCATGGTCTCGCCGGCGAACTGGGCGGTCGTTCCGGTGCCGAAGGAGCCGTACGAGTATTTGCCCGGCGCGGCCTTCACGTAGTCGACGAACTGCTTCACCGTCTGCACCGGCACCTCGCTGTTGGCCAGCAGGATCAGCGCGACGCGCCCCGCGATGCCGATCGGCTCGAAGCTCTTCACCGGGTCGTAGGGCAGGTTGGAGCGGATCGCCGGGTTGACGGTGAATGTGGAGCCCGAGCTGATCAACAGCGTGTAGCCGTCGGGCGCTGCCTTCGACACATAGCTTGCGCCGACGACGGTGCCGGCGCCCGCGCGGTTCTCGACGACGACGGGCTGGCCCAGCTCCTTGCCGAGCCGCTGCGCAATCACGCGGCCGTTGACGTCCGTCGCGCCGCCGGGCGGGAAGGGAATCACCAGCGTGATGGGGCGCGACGGGAAACCCGTGTCCGCGGCGAGGGCGGCCAACGGTGCAAGACCAAGGCAGGACAGCAGCGCCATGCCGACCATGAGCGGGAGACGGTTCATCGGGATACTCCTGGAGCTAGGGGGATGAGTTCATCCTAGGAGTGGCGGGGCGCTGCTACAAGCGCAATGTTTAGAATTGTGGATTGCCGATTCGGCAATCGATGCAGGCCGCTTGCGGCCGCACCAACCGGGGAAATCCATGGCAATTCGCGCCTTGCAGGAAACCGCGGTCCGGTACTTTCTAGAGGTTGTGAAGACCGGTTCCGTGAAGGACGCCGCGCTCAAGCTCAACGTCGCGCCCTCTGCGGTCAGCCGGCAGGTGGCGCGGCTGGAGCGCGAGCTCGACACGCTCCTGTTCGAGCGCCACGCGCGCGGCATGGTGCCCAATGCGGCCGGCGAGATGCTGGCCGCGCACGCCAAGCGGGCGCAGCAGGACATCGAGCGGGTCACCAACGACATCGCCGGCCTGCGCGGCCTGCGCAGCGGGCATGTGCGCGTGGCGAGCACAGAGGGTTTTGCCTTCGACTTCATCCCGACGCTGATCGCGCAGTTCCGGCAAAAGCACGAGGGCATCCGCTTTCACCTCGAGGTCTGTTCGCTGGGCGACATTTCCAGGCGCGTGCGCGACGGCGAAGCCGACGTGGGCATCACCTTGAGCGCTGTGCCCGAGCCCGGCATCGAGATCGAACTGCGGCACCCCAGCCCCATCCTGGCCGTGATGGCGAGGGATCACCCCCTGGCGATGCAGCGGCAGTTGTCGCTGCGCCAGGTGGTGGCGTACCCGCTGGGGTTGCCGCAGGAAGACAGCTCGATCCGGCGCCTGCTCGACGCCAGCTGCATCCGGCAGGGTTTGCGCTATGAGCAGGCCATGTCCAGCAACCATGCGAGTGCGCTGCTGAGCTTTGCGGCGGCCGGCGGCAGCATTGCCTTCTATGGCGCGCTGTCGATGCGCACGCTGTTGCGCAGCAAGGCGCTGGTTGCCATTCCGCTCAAGGACCGCGAGATGAACGAGCGCCACCTCGAGGTCGAGACGATGGCGGGGCGCTCGCTGCCCGATGCCGGGAAAGCCTTTGTGCGGTTTCTGGTCGAGGCAGTGAAAGCCTCGGGCTGATCCGGCCGCTCGGCAAGGACCGCCCCCACGCGGATCGCGTGGGACCTCCTATAAATACGGGATGCCTGGGGAGGCTCCTTTCGGGTCAACTCGGATATTTGCAAGCATGCGAAAGCGAAGCAATGCCGAGACGGACCATCCACAGCGCGACCATCACCTTGAAACTGCCATTCGACCTGGATGCCAGCGAAGAGGTCACTGCCCTTCGGGCTGCCGGCATTCCCGTTGACGCGCAGGGCAATGCAGAACGGGGCTTTCTCTTCGTCAGGTTCGGCGAAGAAAGGGGAAAGCAAACCAACATCTTTCGATGGTTTGCCGGCGGGGTAGGGTCAGATCATCGCGATTTCCGCACTGCATCTCGATCCCGCGAACACAGTGCCGCGCGCTCAGGCGACGTGCTCAATGGCAGGATGCCCAACTAGCTTCGCGTCCAGGTCGGGTGGCCGGACAACCCCGCCTTCGCCGCTGGGGTCGAACATATACCCGACGCCCCAGACTGTCAGGATGTAAGAGAACGGCCCGTTCTGCAATAGCTTTCGAAGCCGGGAGACTTGCACATCCAGACTGCGCTCGAAAGCGCCGAGTTCGCGGCCACGCGCGACCTGAGCGAGTTTTTCCCGCGAAAGCGGCTGCCCCGCATGGCGGACCAGCACCTTGAGTATCGCGATCTGAACGGTTGTGATGCCCAGGATTTGCCCGTCCCTGCGAAGCGTGCGCGTGCCCAGGTTGAATTCGAATGGACCGAACCGGACCACCTCGTTTCTGCTCGAAGGACCGCCCGGCTCCTCCCTCGGAGGGCTGCGCCGCAGAATTGCCTGGATACGCGCTCGTATTTCCCTGGGATTGAATGGTTTGCGGACATAGTCGTCAGCGCCCATCATCAATCCCGCAATTCGATCGGTATCTTGCGCCTGCGCACTGAGAATGATGATAGGGATCCGGATGCCATTGGCTCGCAGCCGCTGACAGATCGAAAAGCCATCCTCGTCCGGCAGCAGCAAGTCGAGCACGATGAGGTCAATCGCGCGGCGACGCAGGATCGACGAGAGCGATGCACCGTTCTCGGCCTCGAATACTTCGAATCCCTCTTGCGAAAGGTAGCTGCCTAGCAATTGCCGCACGCGGAGGTCGTCATCAACTATCGCGATCGCGTCGGCTCGGTGGGCTATCGTCATGGAAGCAAACTTTGTTAAATGAGAATCTCGGCCGTGTCTCGGTGTTTTGCGGGGTTATAGGGCCGCACCAGTTGATTGATCAAATCCATCAAATTCGGCCAAAGGGCTATTTGCGGAGCGAAAAAGAAGCCTGTTCCGAACCCTGTTGTTTCCAATTGACACGATAAATGAAATTCAGTCGCTCATATTTCAATGTAATCCTTTGATCGATTCAGGATGCAATAAAAACAAATGTGAATAAATTGGCGTTTATACGGGTGAATGCATAATTCGGGCTGAGGCGAAAGCTCCATTTACGATTGTTTCTATTTAGAGTCCGCGGCTCGCACAGGGAGGCATTGAGCACCGGAAACACCGGCGCCCGCGCCCGCAGTTCTTGCGGAGCGCATTGCCAGGACAGACAGGTTATGAACCGGATTTTTCGCGTCATCTGGAACGACGCACTCGCCCTTTGGACCGTCGCTTCCGAATTGGGACGTGGCCACGCAAGATCTACCTCAGCCACGCAGGGCGTGGCCCTGCTAGCCGCCACTTTGCTGGCGGCTGCTTCCTTGCCCGCCTCCGCCGCATGTACGACGGGTACGAATGCCAATGCGATCAATTGCACGGGAAACCAGACCACGACCGTCGGGACGGGCCCAGCCACGGCTGACAACACCTCAGTAGACGTGCAGCCGGGTGCGCTGATCGACACGGGCAACAGTTCCGCGATCAGCCTTGGCAACCAAGCCACCATCACGGTCCGAAGCGGCGCCACGGTCCGGAACGTCTCCACCAACGGGAACAGTCCTTACCCGGGCGGCATCGGCGCCAACACGATCGAGTTCAACAGCAACAGCACCCTCACTATCGAGCAGAACGCCAACGTCTTCGCGGATGGAACTGCCGGCAATTCGGAGGCCGTGAATCCCGTGGGCAGCGGCAACACGATCATCAATCACGGAACCGTGCGATCGACCCACGCGGCGATCTGGTTCCAGGCGAACTCCGGCCACAACACCATCCTCAACACTGGCACGATGGAAGCGGGCTATGTAGCAGGCAGCACCAACCCAGGCATTGCCACGGTGTTCGGTGCCAACGGCACCTCTTCCGTCGATTTCACCAACAAGGGCAGCGTCATCGGCTCGCTCAACTTTGCCAACGGCAACGACTCGCTGCATGTCTACACGGGGTCTTCGATCACCGGCAACATCAGCGGCGGCGGCGGTGCCAACCTTCTCACGCTCGAAAGCGACAACGGTGGCGCCTCGACGTTTGCTCCGCTTTCCCTGGCTGGATTCCAGACGCTGCAGAGCAACGCCGGGGTCTGGACCTTCAACGTCGCGCTGCCATCCTCGGGCATCACCAGCACGACCGTCAATGGCGGCACCCTGATCCTCGGTGCCAGTGCGAGCGCCTACACAGGCAGCATGACGGTCGGTTCGGGTGGCGTGCTGCAAAGCAGCGCGCAATTCGCGCCGGCGGCGATCACCGACAACGGACTCGTGCGCTTCGCCCAGCCCGACAACGCCACCTACGCCGGCCTGGTGAGCGGCTCGGGCGGCATCGAGAAGACCGGCGCGGGCACGCTCACGCTGGCGCAGGACCAGACCTTCACAGGTACCACCACGGTCAGCGCTGGTGTGCTGCAGCTCGGCAATGGCGGCACCACCGGCGCAGTGAAGGGCGACATCGTCGACAACGCAACGCTGACCGTCCAGCGCTCGAACGCGCTGACGCTATCAGGCACCATCAGCGGCACCGGCGCACTTGTGCAGGCCGGCACGGGCACCACGATCCTCACCGCAGACAACAGCTACGCAGGCGGCACCACCATCAGTGCGGGAACGCTGCAGCTCGGCAACGGCGGCACCACGGGCAGCATCGTGGGCAACATCCTGAACAACGCGACGCTGGCCATCAATCGCTCGAACGCGCTCACACTGTCGAGCACGATCAGCGGCACCGGCTTGCTCGTGAAAGAGGGCGCCGGCACCACGACGCTGACCGCGGCCAACAGCTACAGCGGGGGCACTGCGCTCAAGCAGGGCCGATTGAACGTCGGCAACAGCCTGGCGCTGGGCACCGGCGCGCTGGCAATGGACAACGGCACCACGCTCGGCTTCGCCGCCGACGGCCTGAACCTCGCCAACGCCATCGTGCTGACCGGCAGCGAAGATCCGGTCATCGACACCGGCAGCTTCAGCGCAGCGCTCAGCGGCAACATCAGCGGCAGCGGCTTTATCACCAAGCTGGGCAGCGGCACCCTCACGCTCTCGGGCGCCAACAGCTACACCGGCGCGACCGACGTGGCCGAAGGCACCCTGAGGGCAGGCGCGACCGGCACCTTCAGTGCGGCCTCGGCACACACGGTGGAAAGCGGTGCCACGCTCGACCTCGCGGGCTTCAGCCAGACAGTGGCCTCGCTCGCCAACAGCGGCACCGTCTCGCTAGTGGGCACCGCACCGGGCACCACGCTCACCGTCACCGGCGCCTATGCCGGCAACAACGGCGTGCTGCGGCTGGGCACCTTCCTGGGCGACAGCAGCAGCGTGAGCGACCGGCTGGTGCTCGACGGCGCGAGCGCCTCGGCCAGCGGCCGCACCAGCGTGCAGATCACGCAGCTCGGTGGCCTGGGCGCACTGACCACGGGCAACGGCATCGAGGTGATCTCGGCGCGTAACGGTGCCACCACCACCGCGCAGACCACGAAGGACGCCTTCTCTCTCGCAGGCGGCCACGTCGATGCGGGCGCCTACGAGTACCGCTTGCATGCCGCCGACGCGAGCGGTGCCGGCGAGAACTGGTACCTGCGCTCGACCACCACGGCGACGGTATTGACGGCAACGCCAGCGACAGGCGGCACTGGCAGCACAGGCCCGATCACCGTGCAAGTGCCGACCTACCGCGCCGAAGTCCCGCTGCTGTCCGCATTGCCCAGCCAGGTGCGCCAGATGGACCTGGCCATGATCGGCAACCTGCACCAGCGCATCGGCGACGACGACGTCAAGGCCGGCGGCCCCGCATCGAACGGCACCGGGCGCCGTGCCTGGGGCCGTGTGATCGCCACCGACATCGACATCCGCCAGCAGGGCACCGTCAGCCCGCACAGCAAGGGCAACGTCAAGGGCTTCCAGGCTGGCACCGACCTCTTCGCCACCTCGAACTGGCGTGCCGGCGTGTACGTCGGCCAACTCGACGGCCGCGTCAGGGTCAACGGCTTCGCCAGCGGCATCGCCAACCTGGCCGTCGGTTCCAACGACCTGCGCAGCCAGTACCTGGGCGCCTACGGCACCTGGACCGCCGATTCGGGCTTCTATGCCGATGCCGTGCTGCAGGCCGGGCGGCATCGTTACACCATCGAGCCGTTTTCGACCTCGCGCAGCGCGGGCAAGGGCGACAGCCTGATGGCGTCCATCGAAGTGGGCCAGGCCTTCGCGCTAGGCGAGAGCGGCTGGAAGATCGAGCCGCAGCTCCAGCTGATCCACCAGCACATTGGCCTCGACAACATCGCGATCTCCGGTGCGAACGTGCGGCAGGACAGTGACGACGGCTGGATTGCGCGCGTCGGCGTGCGCCTGAAGGGCGAGATGGCCACGGCGCTCGGCACGCTGCAACCGTACGGCCGCTTCAACCTCTACAAGGCGAGCAGCGGTGCCGACGTGGCCCGCTTCATCGGACCCGCCGCCACGACCGACATCACGGGCCGCACCGGTTCCACCGTCAGCGAGCTGGCCGGTGGCCTCACCCTGGCGCTGAACCAGACGACCAGCATCTACGGCGAAGTCGGCAAGCTGTGGGCCTCGGGTGGCGCGACGGATGTGAAGACTTCCCTGCAAGGCTCGCTCGGGCTGCGCATGAAGTGGTGAGAGTGCGCCGCGTCATGAGTCAGTTCTTGGCGCGGTGCCGTCTTGTGCCGGCAGCCGGGAGGAAGCCCGGCCAGGACAAGAATTCAAAGGTATCTGCCAGCCCCCCTATGAAGCCGGACATCGATCTTCCCTGGACTCCTTTCAGCTTCGATGGTGTGGCAACCTGGTTGTGTCCGAATCTGTGGGATGAGACGAAGCACGTTCCCTTCAGGGGGGCGTTATTCGTTCTTTCCTACAGCGCATCAACCATTTTCTTTTTCTCGGTAGTGATGATTCCCGTCGGGTTGCTTGTTTCCGTTCCGTTGATGACGACGCTTGCGATCGCACTCATCCCCGGGACGTGGTTCGGTATCGCGATGGGTTTGCTTTCGGGGTGGCATTTCAGAAGAAAAGTGCATAGAAGATCCAGGCGGCCATAGCATGGCGGCCCTTGCCGGGCAAGACCTCAGGCCGAGGCCCACTCCAGCGCCTGGCCCACGCAGTGCAGCGCGGCGACGAGCTCGGCGTTGGTCGCCAGGCCGAAGCCGAGGCGGAACACACGGGGCTCGTCGCCGAACCAGGGGCCCGGCGCCAGCCGAACGCTGCGTTCATGCAGTGCCGCCTGAAAGCGCTGCAGCGCCGCATCGTCATACACCTGCGGCTTCAGCCGCACGCAGCACAGCGCGCCGGCGTCCGGACGCACCCATTCGATCCGTGCGGCGTGGCGGCCGACCCAGGCTTCGAGCGTTCCCAGGTTGTGCGCGAGATGCCGCCGCCGCGCGCCGACGATGTGCTCCCCTTGCTTCAGAACCGTGGCCGCCAGTGCCTCGTCCAGTGGCGAGCACGAGATCACGGTGTTGAACTTTGCCGTGACCAGCGTTTGCCGCAGCGCCGCGTCGCGCACGATCGCCCAGCCGACGCGCAGCCCCGCGGCGCCATGGCACTTGGAGAGCGACGCCACCGTGACCACCCGAGGCCCCAACGCACTGGCGCTGGGCAATGTCGAATCTTCGCCATAGGCCGCCTCGCGATAGGTCTCGTCGACGATCAGCCAGGCGTCGGGCGCATGCGTGCGCATCAGCTCGGCTACTTTGCGCAGCGTCGACGCCGGGATAGCGACACCCGAGGGGTTCTGCGGCGAAGCGAGGCTCACGATGCGGGTCTTTGGCGAGAGCAGCGCGCGCAGCGCCTCGGGGTCGAGCCGGTAGCCGGCGTCGAAGTTCAGCGGCAGCGAGCGCACGGTCGCGCCGACCGCACCGAGCGTATTGCGCGCGAGCGGAAAGGCCGGTTCGGCGATCACCGCTTCGTCGCCTGGCCCGCAGAGCGTGAAGGCAAGGAGAAACAGCGCATGCATGCCGCCGACCGTGACGACCACATCGTCGGCATCCACGCCATGACGTGCGGCGATCTGCGCGCGCAGCTGCGCACCGCCCGCCGCGGTGCCGTAGCCCAACTGAAGCGCCCCGATCTCCGCCTGGTTGGGGCCGAGCAGTTCGCCGAGCCAGAGGTTCGGTCCCACGCTCTCGGCCAGGTCGTGGCGCGGCGCGCTCGAGACCAGCGAGATGATGTCGTTGTCCGGAAATCGATCCATGGCTTCTCGTACCCGTCTTGTGTGGCTGCCTTCGATGGTGCAAGCTCCAGGTTCAAGATAACAGCCACAGTTTTCTGAAATTGCGACCAGCACAGTTGAATCCATGACGCTCGAAATACATTCCGCCGGCGGTGCCGATCCGCAGCCCGCCACGCGCTTTCGCTACGAAGAGCTGGCCGATTTCATCGCCGGCCTCGTCGAGAGCGGCACGCTGCCCGCGGGCAGCCGCGCGCCATCGCTGCGCGAGATCAGCGCGCAGCACCGCACCAGCCTGAGCACTGCGGTGCAGGCCTATCGGCTGCTCGAGGACCGCGGCGTGCTCGAGGTGCGGCCGCAGTCGGGCTACTACGTGGCCCGGGCACCGGCGGCGCTGCCGCTGCCGGCGCCCACGCGGCCGCCGCTGCGCCCGACCAAGGTGGCAGTGTCGAACCTCATGCTGCAACTGCTCGAGAACGCATCGAACGAGGCCTACGTGCCGCTGGGCTGCGCCATTCCTAGCGCACGGATCCTTGCCTCCTCCAAGCTCGATCGCATCCTCGCGCGCACCGCGCGCGTGAAGGGCGCGCAGCTCAACACCTACTCACCGCCGCGCGGCGAGCTGTCGCTGCGCATGGAAATCGCGCGCCGTGCCATGCGCTTCGGACAGGCGTTGTCACCTGACGCCATCGCCATCACCTGCGGCTGCACCGAAGCGTTGGCGCTCGCGCTCGACGCGGTCACCGAGCCTGGCGATGCGGTCGCCATCGAATCGCCGACTTACTTCGGCCTGCTGCAGGTGCTGCGCATGCGCGGCCTACGGGTGGTGGAGTTGCCCACCGACGCCGGTACCGGCGTGGTGATCGATTCGCTGCGCGACGTGCTCGCCGCGGGCCAGGTGCGCGCCTGTGTGCTGGCTTCGAGCTTCCAGAATCCGCTGGGTTTCACGATGCCGATCGAGAATCGCCGCGAGGTGCTGCGCCTGCTCGCGAAGCACCGCGTGCCGCTGATCGAGGATGACGTCTACGGCGACATCCATTTCGGCGAGGAACGCCCGATTCCCTTCAGCGCGCTCGACCGCCACGACAACACCATCTACTGCGGTTCGTTCTCGAAGACGCTGGCGCCGGGCTATCGCATCGGCTGGATCGTGCCGGGCCGCCACATGGCACGCGTGCTCGAGAGCAAGTTCGCCTCGACGCTGGCCACGCCGGTGCTGACGCAGGCCGCGCTTGCGGACTTTCTCTCGAACGGCGACTACGACCGCCACCTGCGCCGCTTGCGGCGCGAGTTCGCCGACACGCTGGAGCGCATGTCGCGCGTGATCGAGGAAGCCTTTCCGCCGGGGACCAGGATCACTCGGCCAGCGGGCAATTTCGTGCTGTGGCTCGAACTGCCCAAGGCGCTCGACACGCGGACGCTGTTCGCTCAGGCGTTGAAGAAGGGCGTGTGCTTCGCGCCCGGCGTGGTGTTCTCGGCGAGCGGGCGCTATGCCCACTGCATGCGTCTGAGCGGCGGCTACGGCTGGGATGCGCGCATCGAGAAGGGCCTGCGCACGCTGGGCGCGCTCGCGACGAAGGCGCTGCGCTGAGCGAAGAGGCTGCAGCGGGAGACCCGGGGCTCACACCCGCCGGTGCGCAGCCACCCGTTCGAGCAATTCGAACAGCATCCCTCGCTCGCCGGGCGTCAGGTGCGCCAGCAGATCGGCCTCCATCTTCGCCGCGACGGTCTCCGCCTTCTTGACCAGATCGCTGCCTTTGCGCGTGAGCCGTACGTGCGCCGAGCGGCGATCGGTTTCACTGCGGCTGCGATTCAGCAGGCCGCGTTCTTCGAGCCGATCGAGTGTGATCGTGAGGTAAGGCATCGACACGTACAGCGCACGCGCAAGCTGCTTGGGCGTTACATCGCTGTTCGAGTCGACCAGCACGAGCAGCGAGAACTCGACCCGCCGCAGGTTGAAGGGTTCGCCCACGTGCTTCTCGTAGAGGGTCGAGGTGGGGATCGTGGCCTGCGCGAGGCTGTAGCCCAGCAGCCGGCGCATGCGCTCGTCTTCCAGTCCGCTGCGGTCGGGATGGCGAGCGGGTTCATGGGAGGAAGGAGGGGGGCGGGCCGTCATGGAGGCGGCCAGTGTAGCGGTCCGGCCGGACCGATCGCATCCGCCTGGCAGGCGGGCGACCGCATCGCGGCCGGCAGCGCCCGCCGTCAGTTCGCGCAGACGAACTTGCCGGGATCGTTCTGTTCCAGCAGTGCCGCCGGCGCCGAGCCGGTGGTCCCGATGTACTGCGCGTATTGCGGGTAAGGGCACAGGGGCCGCACGCGCGAGGTCACTCCCGCGGGCAGCGTCCAGCCGGCGGTGTCGGGATTGCCAGGCTTCGAGCTCGCGATCAGGCGATCGGGCGCGTTGCCTTTCTCGACCCAGTCGACCACCGCGCTGAATACCGGGAAGGTATCGGTGGCGGGGCCGCCCGAGCAGTGGTTCATGCCGGGCACCGCGAACAGTCGCACGAAGTCCTTGACGGTGCCGTTCGCAGTGTTCCCGGCCAGCGAATCGACCCACTTGGCCGTGTAGTTGAAAGAGAAGACCGGGTCGCTGGTGCCGTGATAAAGAATCAGCTTGCCACCCTTGCCCTTGAGCTTGGACAAGTCGGTCGAGTGCGTGCCCATGAAGCTGTAGGCCGACTCGGTGTAGGTTCCGTCGGTGGCCTTGATCTTCGGCGCGTCGGCATCCCAGTCGAAGCGCAACTGGAACTGCACCAGTGAGTTGCCGGTCGCCAGGCCTTGTGTCGGCGGGGTGGTGAAGATCAGCGGACCCGCGCCGCCGCCGAGGGTGGCGTTGATCGCATCGTTCGCGCCGCTCGTGCGGTAGCCGAATCCGGTCTTCCAGATCTGCCAGCCGAAGGCGCCGATGCCTGCGTCCCAGGGCCAGTCCGAGTAGAGCGCGTCGCCGGCGCTGTTTTTCACGCCGCCCATCACCTTCTGCATGGCCGTGACCTGGGCCGGCACGAGGCAGCCCGGCGCGCCTGGTGCGCCAGGCGCGCCGCAGGCCAGCGTGCTGACATCGAAGGTGCAGGAGCGCTTGTTGATCATGCCGTCGACCAGTCCGTCGTCGGCATCGCACTTGGCCAGTACCGCTTGCTGCAGGGCCGCCCATTGCGCGGGCTGGAAGGCGGCATTCATCAGCGGGGTCGCGTTCGAGGCGCCGGGGCCCGTGGTTTCCAGGAAACCCTGCGCTTGCGCCGCAGCCGCGAACTGCTGCGTGTCCCAGGCCTCTGCGAGCCAGGCCTTCGGAAGATCCGACCCGGGGTCTCCGGCGACCACGCCGTCGAACTCGTCGCCGAAGCGCTGCGAAACCATCATCGCTTCGCGTCCGCCTTCGGAGCAGCCCATGAAATAGGCGTAGTCCTGCTTCTTGGCGTAGTAGCGCGCGACCAGCTGATTGGCGAGCTGCTTGGTCTGGCCAATCGCGTTGTAGCCGAAATCCACGCGCGCCACGGGGTCGAGTCCGAAGGAGGCCGTGCCCGCGTTGTTCGGATCGTTGTTGGTCGCGTTGCTGTGGCCGCTGTCGTTCGAGACGGTGGCATAGCCCGACAGCAGTGGCTGGATGGCTTCACCGTTGCTGATGGCGCCCGTGGTGTCTGGCACCGAGCCATCGGAGCCGCCGCCGCCACTCATGAACATGCGGCCGTTCCACCGCGTCGGCAGGTTGATCTGGAACGTGATCGCATAGGTCGACATCGCGTCGGTTTGGCCCGCGGCCTGAAGGCCCTTGCGGCCGCCGTTGATAGTGCCGGCCACCGCGCAGTAGCTTTGCGGATTGCCGCTCGCGTCGGTCGCGGTGGTCTTCGCGATCTTGGTCGAAGTGATGCTCACGGTGCGTCCCGCGGCCGAGAGCTCGGCCGCCAGTGCCGCGACCGCAGCACAGCCGCCGGCCTCGTCGGGCGTGTTGAGCAGCGCGGGCTGTGACACGGGTGCCGGCGCGGGAGGGGGCGGGGGTGAAGTGGGCGCGGGGGCCGGTGTCGGCAACAAGGTGAACGCGGAAGACGGCCCGTCGCTCCCTCCGCATCCGCTTGCGGCGGCTGCCGCGACGACACAGGCCAGCAGCGGCCTCCAGGTTGGGGAACTCATTCGATTGTCTCCGGTTGTTAACTAATTTCCGAGCCCGCATCACCCGATTCCCCTCGTGAAATTGGAGGAAACGAGTCGTTCGAACGGGAGAATAGTTAACTTGCTTAATCAAATGCTCGGGACTTACCCGAGGCCCCATGCGGCGGTCACCACTTCACGCGCACGCCAACCGAGCCATTGATCGAGCTCTTGACCTTGGCGTTGCCGCCGCTCGCCCAGAGCTTGCCGATTTCTCCGTAGAGGCTCGTCGACTCGCCCAGGGTCAGCGTGAAGCCGCCCGCGAGCTCGGTGCTCGTGCCGCCGGTAGGCGCCGAGATGTCGGTCGTGGTCGCTCCGTTCACGAAGCGCGCGATGTCCGCGCCGCTGGAGGTCTTGTAGACGTTGAAGCGGCCGTACGGCTGCAGCATGCCGATGCCGGTGTCGACCTGGCCCTTCACCCGCACACCCGCACGGGCGATCCAGCCGCTGTCGGCCTGCGGTTGAACGACGGCGCCGACAATGGCGGAGTTGTTCAGATCCATGTGCTGATGGATCAGCTGCAACTGGGGCTCGACGCTCCAGCCGCTGCCACCGAGCGCAAAGGTTTGCCCGACCTCGATCGAGCCCAGCAGGCTGTTGCCCTTGCCGCCGACGCCCTGGCCCAGCAGCGGCTCGACCGTGTAGCGGTGGCGGCCCGACTGCAGCACCGCATCGGCATAGAACCCGCCATCACCGGTGTAGGTGCCGTACACGCCCACATACTGGTTGCGAAGGTCGTTGCGGCCCACGGCCAGGTTCTGGATACCGCTGGCGAAGCCCCGCACGCGGGCGTCGCCATCGAGTTGGCCGACGTAGATGCCTGCGCGCCAGTTCGGCGCGGCCAGCAGGTCAGTGCCGGCCTGGAAGCCCGTGAGCCGGCCCTTGCCGGTGGGGGAGACGGCGCCACCTTGCTGCACGTCGATGTCGGTGGAGAGAACGCGGGCCCAGGCGCGGCGATCCGAGCCGCTCGGCATCGCCGCGCTGCCCTTGACGTCGTCGTCCCCCACGCGTTTGCGCAGGTCGCCCAGCATCGCGAGATTGCCCTGGCGCAGCTGGCTCGGCAGCGCCGCGTAGAGCGAGGCTTCCTGACGGTAAGTGATCACGGGCGCAGCGGGCGCCGCCGCAGGGGGCGCCGCCGGTGGGACCGCATTGATGCTTGATCGCAGGAACCAGTTCTCCCCCGCGCCATTGGCATCGGCTGCGTACAGGCGGTACTCGTACGCACCTGCATCGACATGGCCGCCGGCCAGCGAGAACGCGTCCTTGGAGGTCTGGGCCGTCGTGGTGCCGCCGTTCAGCGCTGAAATCACTTCGATGCCATTGCCGCTGGTCAGTGCGCCCAGCCCACCGAGATTGGTGATCTGCACACTGGTCTTTCCACTGGCCACCGCTGCGGCGCCGTCGAAGATCAGGCGGTCCGACGAGCCTGAGTTGCCAAGGGCAGTCCCTAGCCTCAGCACGCCGTTGTTGCCTACGTAGGCGCCGTTGACGGTCAGCGTCGTGCCCGCGGCCGCCCCCACCAGCGAGACGGTGCCGCTGTTGCTCAGCGACGCCACGGTCTGGTAGAAGCCTGCAAGATCCAGCGTCGCGCCCGAAGCCACGCTGTGCGCGGAGCTTGCACTGAAGGTGTTGGCGGCGCCGGCCTTCAGCGTGCCCTGCGCCACATTGGTGGCACCGGTATAGGTGTTGGCGCCTGAGAGTGTCAGCGTGCCCGTGCCTTGCTTCGTGATGAAGCCGCCGCCACTGACCGCGCCGCTCAGCGTTTCGTTGAAGCTGCCGGTGTCGATGACCGGATCGTTGTTGCCTGTCAGTTGGATCGTGTTGGCAATCGTCAACCCATCGGCGCTGAAGCCCAGCGTGGTGTCGTCGTCCATCGCCAGCGCGCCGGTACCCAGCGCCTGGTTGTGGCCGAGGTTCAGGCGCCCTTGACGCAGCGCGGTGCCGCCTGTGTAGGTATTGGCGCCCGAAAGCGTCAGTGCGCCGGTGCCGATCTTGACCAGCGAACCGCCGGTGCCCGAGATCGCGCCCGAGACTTCGGTGTTGGCGTTCAGCCCGCCGGTGGTCAGCGCCTTGGCGCCGAGGATCACATCGCCCGCGCCGGACAGCGCGCCGATGGAGATTCCCGCCGTGGTAAGCGAGCGGATGCGCAGGCGCCCGCCGGCGTTGTTGATCACCGTCGCCTGGTTGGCACTCGCGCGGTCGAAGATGTCGACCAGGCCGCCGCTTTCGTTGACGAAGGTCGCCTGGCCCGCGCTGGCGTCGTCCAGCAGGTTGATCTGGCCGCCTGCGAAGTTGGTGATGCGCGCGTTGCCGGCTGTCGCGTTGAGCCAGATGTTGGTCAGCCCGCCGTGGTTCTCGATGACGGCATTGCCCGCGGAGGCGTTGTCGCGAAACTCGGCCGCCGCGCCGTTGTTCATGACGAGACGGGCATTGCCTGCCGATGTGGTGTCGCCGAAGCGGACGAAGCCGGCATTGCCGATGGCGCCGCGCTCGGCTGCGGTGATGGTCAGTCCGCTCGCGTCTGCATTGCCGCTGAAGAGCAGCGAGGCATTGGCCGCCACCGAGACAGGGCCGCTGCCCAGCGCGCCGGTGGCGGCTGCATTGAGGCTGCCCGCCTCCACGGCCGTCCCGCCGACGTAGTTGTTGGCCGCACCGAGCACCAGCGTGCCGGCGCCGGTCTTGTGCAGGCTGCCCGTACCGGAAAGCGTGCCGTTGAGGGTCAGCGTGCGCACCAGGTCGACTTCGAAGGTTGCACCGCCCGCTCCGAGGGTGATGTTGCGCGTGGCGGTGGTCGTGCCGGTGGAGCGCAGCGTGCCGGCGTCGAGCGTGAGCCTGCCGGAGGAATCGCCGAGCGCGCCATCGTCGGCAATGGCGAGCGTGCCTCCGAGCACCGTCCAGGGCGTGAGCTCGGTGGTGGTGCCGGTCAGCGTCCAGGTGTTGGCGCCGATCTTCTCGTAGCGCTCGAAGCCGCGATAGGTCGCTGCGCCGAGCGAGGTGGTGCCGTCGGTCGCCGCGCCCGCCAGGCGCAGCACGTTGCCGGTGCCGATGGCCGACAGGGTCCCGTTGATCACCGAACCGTTCTGCAGCTCGACCGAGTTGTCGCTGCCGGTGACGCGCACCGCGTCGCCGCGCGTGACGCCGTCACCGCCCATGCCGCCTATCAGGGTGCCGCTGTTGACGATGCTGTTGGCATTGCCGCGGATGCGCAGGCCTGCGCCCCCGATGCCGTTGGCGGCACTGTTTCCGCCGGCACCGCCCGCGCCGCCCACCAGTGCCCCGGTATTGAGCAGCGAGTTGCCGCTGGATTCCAGCGCCAGGCCGGCGCCCCCTTCGCCGCCGCCGCCCACCATGCCGCCGATGGTCGCCACGCCACCATTCCCGCCGTTCCCGCCAGTGGCCGTGCCGATGTTGGTGACGGTGGCGCTCCCGCCCTGCAGCACGATGCCGTCTCCGCCGCCACCGCCACCGCCGGCCCATTGGCCTATACCGCCGTTGCCGCCATTACCGCCGATGACGGCCAGGCTCGCGTTGCTGATTACCGCATTGGCGGCGACACCCTGAAGGCCCGCACCACCGCCACCGCCACCGCCGGCCAGCCGCCCGCTGCCACCTTCGCCGCCATTGCCTCCCAGCAGCGTGGTCGCGCCCATCACGGCAATGGAGGTGTTGGAGGTGTACACGGCGGCACCACCGCCGCCGCCGCCGCCCGCGCCATAGGTCGGATCGGGGTCGGGAATGCCGCCGCTTCCCGGCAATCCTCCGACGGAGGCAGTAACGTCGGCCGCGCCCACCGCCCCCCGACTCCGCCGGCACCAGCCGCTCCGTTACCGCCGGCTCCGCCATTGCCTCCCGATGGAGACGATCCGTTGCTGGTGGGGTACATGCCGATGTTGCCGCCGCCGCCGCCACTGCCATTTCCAGGGCCGCCCCGGCCGCCAGTACCCCCGCCCGCGACGAATGCAGTCCCGCCACTGGCCTGCGCCCAGGCGCCTGCCGGCAGGCCAGCGAGGGCCAGGAGGCACACGGCGGCGGTGACCGAAGAAGCGCGCCGCCCGCACCGGTGCGAAACCTCTGAAACGGCGACCCAGGCGCCGAGCGCGGCGTTCCAGATGCTGCGGTACACAGTGTTCATGCCCCAACCTCCCCCAATGATGGATATGCAACCAAAACAGGTTGAATGTAACTAAACGTGCAAGATGGGGAGGGTACTGTTTTCGTCGGCGCTCAAACATCACCGGAACGGGTGATAGCCAAATCACTGACACAAGACAACTGAGTTGCCGATTGCGGTGTTCGTTCGTACTCATTTGCTCCAGAAGATCGGAGTGGACAACCACCCTCGGGCTGCACCCAGGAGTGCCAGTAGAATCCGTGCCTGCTGCGGGTGTAGTTCAATGGCAGAACGGCAGCTTCCCAAGCTTCATACGAGGGTTCGATTCCCTTCACCCGCTCCATGCCTGCTACGCAGGCCGTGCCATCACCGTAGCGCACGCACATACTCGCCGGGTACAGGCGGTATGTCTTTCCCCGCCTGCTCAAGGCTCGCTCCCCCAACCACCTCTTCGCTGCCATAGGGGCTTTCACCAATAAGCGTTCCATTGTCAGGTGGAGGTCAGGAATACGATTCAGCATTGAATTCGAAAGTACTACTTTTGCTCGCGGACTCCACCGGACCTCGTTTCAGGGGGCAGGGGCCCAAAAAGCGATCTGGAGGGTGCGATGCGCGTGACCAATTTGAATTGGGCCGGGACTTCGGAACCGACGTTTCGCGTGTGGCCGGACGACCCTGCCGGCTTTTCCACCCAGAGGATCACGCCGATGCACCACAACTTTCACGAGCATCCCCTGTTTCAGGTGCCCGAACTCGTGAAGCTCGGGATGGAACTCTCGAAGCTGGACCAATGCAGGTTCATGAGCCCCGACAGGACGGTCGCGTCCGCGCTCGCGCACGACAGCCGGCATCCTGACGGGCGCAGCATCGAGGAATTCTTCCAGCGCATGGAGGAGCCGGGTTCGTCGGTTTCCTTCTACAACATCGAAGTCATTCCCCGCTATCAGGCCCTGCTGATGTCGGTGGTGAATTCGATGCGCGCTCTCGTCGAGCGCGAGCAGCCGGACATCTTCAGGGTGAACGGATTCGTCTTCTTCTCCGCGCCGCCATCCGTCACGCCCTTTCACATCGACCGCGAGAACAACTTCTGGCTGCAGTTGCATGGGCGCAAGACCCTCAACGTCTGGGATCACCGCGATCGCACCCTCGTGCCGGCCGATGCCGTGGAGGACTTCATCGTCACGCAGTCGCTCAAGAAAGTGCGTTTCGACGAGGCGTTCCTGCCGCGCGGGCTGGAGTTCAATGCGCAGCCGGGGGATGCCATCTACTTCCCGAGCACCTCGCCCCACATGACGAGATCCAAGGTCGACGGGACTGGGCCAGGCGATCGCCTGTCGATCTCGATCGGCGTGACCTTCTACACCGCTGCCACGCGCGAGGTTGCCCGCATCCATCAGGTGAACCGGCTGATGCGCAAGTGCGGCCTGTCCCCCTCGTATCCGGGGGAATCGCCCACCGCGGACGCAGTCAAATCGGCCCTCGGCGGCATGGTCGGCGCAGGGCGCGCCAGGCTCGGCGCCGCGCGCGCCCAGTTCATCAGCATGACGACGGCGCGACGTTTCAAGCACACGCCGCCGCCCGGCTCCTACTGAAGAAGCCGGCCTGTGTGGGGCCGCTTCCTCCCGCTCGAACTGTGGTGGCATGTCCTTCGATGTTCACCCCACCGCGGGGGCTGGCACCATATCGAGCATGAAATTCAAACCCACCAGGCTGGCTGTCCATCTGCTCCTCGCCGCGGCAGCCGGATCGTGCGCCGCTGGAACGATCGTGTGCGCGCCGGCTTCGAGCAGCGCAGGGCCCGCTCCCTGGATCCGCAGGATCTCGATCGACGAGCACTCTCGCACCGTCAACATGGACGTCGTTCGCCAGAGGACGAAAGACACGGACACCATGGGCAAGATGAGGGCCGAGCTGCTGAGCATGGACGAGGCCCAGGGAGGCGAGCCTGTCTACGTGTTCAACGCCATTCCCGCCACGGGTGACGAAGTCACGCACCTCTTCAAGCTGTTCAAGGCGGGGGAGTGGCGCCTGATACGTGCCGGAGTGACGTTCGTCGGCAAGGTGCCCGCGCTGCGAACGATCGAGACGAGCACGGTCCTGGATTGCAAGCGGTCGGACTTGGGGTAGCTCCACCGCGATCGGATCAAAGAACGGACAACGTGCCACGGGCATGGGCTACGGCGGAAGTGCCGCAACAAAAGCAGGTAACCCGAAGGTAGGCGTGTTCCGACAGACTTGAAGGCTGGCGCGGAGGAATATGGCTTCCCACCGCACCCTCGCGGAAAGGAGCGTGAAATGACGTTCGACTTCTTGTTTCGCCCGAGTCACACCGCGTATCTCCGGCGCGCGGCGGCTCTTCTGGAAGAGGCGCAAATGGCGCGCATCGAGCATCAGGCTGCGGCAGAGCATCACAGCGCCCTCGCCAGGATGTACGCCGAACGTGTCAGGCGTCTCGAGAACGAGCTCTATCGCCAGCCGCAGAATGTAGCGCAGGGAATGCCCGCCGAGGGTGCCGCCACCGACGAGCGGCCGCAGTTGTATTCGCTGGACGGAACCCGCAAGCCCGGGCTGACCTCGGCGACCTGAGTCAGGGGCCGCCTCCGGGCCATGCGTGGGGCGAGTCCAAAAAATACCCGCCGAAGCGGGTACGAATAGCCCATGGAGGGGCGCTCCAGGCACTGACCGAGAGCTCTTCTTTTATGGGGCCCTGTTGCGTGACAGCATCGGTATGGTCGATGCTTCCCTGGGGCCCGGATGTCAGTCAGAAATAGGCAGTTGCCGTAGGACACTCATAAAAACGTGAACTATTTGGCAGTATTTTTCCCGCCATCAGCGCAGGAACACGTGCCGCATGAACTGCATGATCGGGTACTGGATGACCGTCTGCACCTTTGCCGGTAGTTCCAGCGGCCGCATCAGCATCTTGAGCGTGTGGCCGGGGCTCAGGTTGGTGCGGATGGTGCTGTTCATGTCCGCGCTCAGTTGCTGCACGTAGGCCGTGTCGGTGGCGCGGCCGGGCGAGCGCGTCTTCACCACGTGGCGGATCGCGCAGTCGGCGTCTTCGCTCTTGAGTTCGAGCGTGCGCCGGCCGATGGTGCCCATCACGCGCATTCGGCCCAGCTTTTCCTGCTCGCGGTAGCGGCGGAAGAAGCGATAGAAGTGCTTGTAGTGGTTGACTTCGTCGGTCGCGATGCGGGTCGCCAGGTCCTGCAGCACGGGCTCGTCGGTGCAGCGCGCCATGGCGCGGTAGTAGGTGGCGGTGCCGGTCTCGACCACGCAGCGGGCGGTCATTTCGAGGGCGCGGGTCGGGGCCAGCAACTCGACCTTGCAGTAGGTCGCGTATTCCTCCAGGAAGCCCTGGTAGGCGACATCCCATTCGAACTCCGGCCATACGTGGCGGACATATGCGCGCAGGGCCCTGCCGTGCTGCAGTTCCTCGAGTTCCCAGTGGTTCGACAACCAGTCGGTGACCTCGTCGTCGCCCCGGAAAAAATCGACCAGGTTTTGTGTGTAGAGGTCCGAGCCGCTCTCGACGAAGGAGGCGGAGGTCACCAGGTAGAAGAGATTTTCGTCCGGGCGTACCTTGTCGAGCGCGATGCGCGAGAAATCCAGGTCTTCGATCTTCCAGTGCTGATCCGCCTCTTGACTTGCCATTCGAGCTCCTTGATCTTGTGTCCGTACAAGTACGGATGGCGCCGGCCGCATTTGGTTCTCTTCTTTTGCGCCAAGTCACATATTAGCCGTGGCCTCCGGATCGTGCAGCTTGCGAGGCGGCGCGGGCGCATGGCCAAACCTATAATCGTTTGTTCAAGCAAATCAAGCAGTTAGGCCGGTTCGCCGCAGTGGGTTCGACATGAGGGTCGCCATCGCCGCGCCGCCCTCGACAGAAGACGAATCCAAAGATGAGCCAGCCCACATTCACGGTCGCGGACATCCGCAAGACCTTTCTCGATTTCTTCGCCTCCAAGGGCCACACGGTGGTGGCCTCGAGTTCGCTGGTGCCGGGCAACGACCCGACGCTCATGTTCACCAACTCGGGCATGGTCCAGTTCAAGGACGTGTTCCTGGGCGAAGACAAGCGCAACTACGTGCGCGCCGCCTCGGTCCAGGCCTGCTTGCGCGCCGGCGGCAAACACAACGACCTCGAGAACGTGGGCTACACCGCGCGCCACCACACCTTCTTCGAGATGCTGGGCAACTGGAGCTTCGGCGACTACTTCAAGCGCGAATCGCTGAAGTGGGCCTTCGAGCTGCTGACCGAGGTCTACAAGCTGCCGGCTGAGAAGCTTTGGGCCACCGTCTACATCGAGGATGACGAGGCCTACGACATCTGGACCAAGGAAATCGGCCTGCCGCCTGAGCGCGTCGTGCGCATCGGCGACAACAAGGGCGGCCGCTACATGTCCGACAACTTCTGGATGATGGCCGACACCGGCCCCTGCGGCCCGTGCTCCGAAATCTTCTTCGACCACGGCCCCGAGATCCCCGGCGGCCCGCCCGGCAGCCCGGACGAAGACGGCGACCGCTACATCGAGATCTGGAACAACGTGTTCATGCAGTTCGACATGCAGCCCGACGGCTCGGTCAAGAAACTGCCCGCACCCTGCGTTGACACCGGCATGGGCCTGGAGCGCCTGGCCGCGATCCTGCAGCACGTGCACAGCAACTACGAGATCGACATCTTCGACGCGCTCATCAAGGCGGCTGGCCGCGAGACCGGCACGCAGGACCTCGCGAACAACTCGCTCAAGGTGATTGCCGACCACATCCGCGCCACCTCGTTCCTGGTGGCCGACGGCGTGATCCCGTCGAACGAAGGCCGCGGTTACGTGCAGCGCCGCATCATCCGCCGCGCCATTCGCCACGGCTACAAGCTGGGGCAGAAGAAGCCCTTCTTCCACAAGCTGGTGCCCGACCTCGTGAAGCTCATGGGCGATGCGTACCCCAAGCTGGTGGCCGATGAAAAGCGCATCACCGATACGCTGAAGGCCGAAGAAGAGCGCTTCTTCGAGACGCTGGCCAACGGCATGGAAATCCTCGACGCGGCGCTGGCCGGCGATGCCAAGGTGCTGCCGGGCGAGGTCGCCTTCAAGCTGCACGACACCTACGGCTTCCCGCTCGACCTGTCGGCTGACGTGTGCCGCGAGCGCGGCGTGAGCGTCGACGAGGCCGGCTTCAACGCCGCCATGGAAAAGCAGAAGGCCGCGGGCCGCGCGGCCGGCAAGTTCAAGATGGACCGCAACGTCGAATACGCCGGGGCGGGCAACACCTTCACCGGCTACGACCACCTCGAGGAAAACGCCAAAGTCGTGGCGCTGTACTTCGAAGGCGCTGCCGTTCAGGAACTGAAGGAAGGCCAGCCCGGCATCGTGGTGCTCGACACCACGCCTTTCTATTCGGAGAGCGGCGGCCAGGTCGGCGACCAGGGCGTCCTCGTTGCCGAAGGCGTGCAGTTCGGCGTCGAAGACACGCAGAAGATCAAGGCCGACGTGTTCGGCCACCACGGCACGCAGGCCCAGGGCACGCTCAAGGTCGGCGATACGGTCAAGGCCGCGGTCGACACCGCCCGCCGCGCCGCCACCATGCGCAACCACTCGGTCACCCACCTGATGCACAAGGCCCTGCGCGAAGTGCTGGGCGACCACGTGCAGCAGAAGGGCTCGTTGGTCGACGCCGACAAGACGCGCTTCGACTTCGCGCACAACGCGCCGGTCTCGCACGACCAGATCGTCGAGATCGAGAAGCGCGTCAACGCCGAGATCCTCGCCAACGCGCCGACCCAGGCCCGCGTGATGGACATGGAGTCGGCCCAGAAGACGGGCGCGATGATGCTGTTCGGCGAGAAGTACGGCGAGACCGTGCGCGTGCTCGACATCGGCACGAGCCGCGAACTCTGCGGCGGCACCCACGTGGGCCGCACGGGCGACATCGGCCTCTTCAAGATCGTCAGCGAAGGCGGCGTGGCCGCCGGCGTGCGACGCATCGAAGCGGTCACGGGTGCCAACGCGCTCACCTACCTGCAGGACCTCGAATCGACCGTGCACAGCGTGGCTGCCACGCTCAAGTCGCCGGCGGCCGAGCTGCAGGGCCGGCTCACGCAGGTGCTGGAGCAGGTGAGGGCGCTCGAACGCGAAGTGGGCGCGCTCAAGGGCAAGCTCGCGTCGTCGAAGGGCGACGAGCTCGTGTCGCAGGCCGTGGACGTCAACGGCATCAAGGTGCTCGCGGCCAAGCTCGACGGCGCCGACGCCAAGACGCTGCGCGACACCATGGACAAGCTCAAGGACAAGCTCAAGACGGCCGCCATCGTGCTGGCCGCCGTCGACGGCGACAAGGTGCAGATCGCGGCCGGCGTCACGGCCGACAGCGTGGGCAAGGTCAAGGCCGGCGAGCTGGTCAACTTCGTGGCCCAGCAGGTCGGCGGCAAGGGCGGCGGCAAGGCCGACATGGCCATGGCCGGCGGCACCAACGCGGCGGGCCTTGCGGTCGCGCTGCAGTCGGTGCAGGCCTGGGTTGCGGAACGCGCCTGACCATCCATCCGCCTAGACCCGCACAAGCACTTCATGCCAGACGCAACCCCCGGTGAAGTGCTCGTGATGGGGGCGGGCACCATCGGGTGCTTCATCGGCGGCAGCCTTGCGGCGGCCGGCGTGCCCGTCACTTTCGTCGGCCGTCCGCGCATGCTGGACAAGCTCGCGGCGCATGGCCTGACGCTCACCGACATCGACGGGGCGACGCGCCGGCTGCCTGCCGAAAAATTGCGGCTGTGCGACCAGGTCCCGGTGGGTGCGGGGCCTTCGCTGGTGCTGCTGTGCGTGAAGAGCGGCGCCACTGCCGCGGCGGCCGGCGAGCTGGCTTTTGCATTGCCCGCGGGCACCACGGTGGTCTCGCTGCAGAACGGCATCTCCAATTCGGCGGCTGCATCGCAGACTGGCCCCTCGCTGAATGTGCGGGCCGGCATGGTGCCGTACAACGTGGCCGAGATCGGCCCCGGCGCCTTCCATCGCGGCACCGGTGGCCGGCTGGCCGCGGAAGACGATGCGGCGCTGCGACCCTGGCTGCCCGTGTTCGAGCGCGCCGGCGTGCCGCTCGACCTGCATGCCGACCTGCTGCCCGTGCAGTGGGGCAAGCTGATGCTCAACCTCAACAACTCGGTCAACGCGCTCTCGGGTCTGCCGCTGCGCGAAGAGCTGATGCTGCGCGGCTACCGCCGCTGCTTCGCGTCGCTGATCGAGGAGGCGTTGGACATCCTCAAGGTCGCGGGCATTGCACCGGCGCAGGTCGCTGCCGTTCCGGCGCACCGGCTGGTCAGCCTGCTGCGCCTGCCCGACTGGCTGTTTCGCATCGTTGCGGCGCGCATGCTGCGCATCGACGCCAAGGCCCGCTCCAGCATGGCCGACGACCTTGCGCTGGGCCGCCGCACCGAGATCGACTCGCTCAGCGGCGAGGTCGTGCGCCTCGCGCAGGAGCACGGCCTGAGCGCGCCGCGCAATGCGCGCATGGTCTCGCTGCTCGAGGCCTGGCCGCAACAGCCGAAGCGCTGGACGGCACGGCAATTGCAGGATGCGCTCGGCCTGTAGCGCTTAGCCTGTACCCTCGGCTGCGTTGCAGCAGCTTTCAAAGGGTTGTTCTCATGCAGGTTCTGATTCTCGGCAGCGGTGTCATCGGCACCTCGATGGCTTACTACCTGGCGCGTGCCGGGCACGAGGTGACGGTGCTGGAGCGCCAGCCGGCGCCCGCGCTCGAAACCAGCTTCGGCAACGCGGGCGAAGTCTCGCCCGGCTACTCGGCGCCGTGGGCCGGGCCAGGCGTGCCGGTCAAGGCCATCAAGTGGATGCTCATGCAGCACAGCCCGCTGGTCATCAAGCCGATGCTCGATCCGGCCATGTGGCGCTGGGGCCTGGCGATGCTGCGCAACTGCACGCAGGCGCGCTACGAGATCAACAAGGGCCGCATGGTGCGGCTCGCCGAGTACAGCCGCGATTGCCTGAAGGCCCTGCGCGCCGACACCGGCATCGCCTACGACGAGCGCATGCAGGGCACGCTGCAGTTGTTCCGCACACAGCAGCAACTCGACGGCACCTCGAAAGACGTCGAAGTGCTCAAGGCCTCCGGCGTGCCCTACCAGGTGCTCGACCGTGAAGGCTGCGTGCAGTACGAGCCCGCGCTTGCATCGGTGAAAAACAAGTTCGTGGGCGGCCTGCGCCTGCCGGGCGACGAGACCGGCGACTGCTTCAAGTTCACGCAGGCACTCGCCAAGCTGGCGGAGGCCGAGGGCGTGAAGTTCAGGTTCGGCGTGAATATCCAGGCGCTCGAGCACGATGCCGTCAAGGGCGTGACGGCTGTGCGCACCGACGCCGGCAGCTTCACCGCCGAGCGCTACGTCGTCGCGCTCGGCAGCTACTCACCCCCGCAGGTCAGGCCGCTGGGCATCCCGCTGCCGGTGTATCCGGTCAAGGGCTTCTCGATCACCGTGCCCATCACCGACGCGGGCGGCGCGCCCGAATCGACGGTGATGGACGAGACCTTCAAGGTCGCGGTCACGCGGCTGGGCGATCGCATCCGCGTGGGCGGCACCGCGCAGCTCTCGGGCTTCGACCTGCGGCTCAACGAGCGCCGGCGCGACACGCTCGAACACGTCGTGACGGACCTGTTCCCCCGCGGCGGCAACGTGCGCGACGCCTCCTTCTGGACCGGCCTGCGTCCCATGACGCCCGACGGCACACCCGTGATCGGCGCCACCCGCATTCCCAACCTGATGCTGAGCACCGGCCACGGCACGCTGGGCTGGACCATGGCGGCCGGTACGGGCCGCGTGATGGCCGACCTGATCGCGGGCAAGGCGCCCGAGATCGACATGGAAGGCCTCACGGTGGCGCGCTACGGCGGCTGAGCGGCAACCGCACTTTCCAATCCCGCAGGGCGGCCCGCAAAGGCCGCCCTGTTTTCGTTGTGTCACAAGGATCAGGGTTTGTACTTAGTCGTGAAGTTGTCTTCCTCGGTATTCTTCGTGGCGTTCCATTAATAAATCGTTGTTTCTTTAGTGAAACAAAACCGCGATCCAAAGAACCCGATGAAGCACACACGCCGCCATGCCTTTGCCGCTGCCATTTCCCTGGCGGCCGCTTGCGCCACCGGACTCGCCTGGGCAGACAGCTACCCGAGCAAGCCAATCACCCTGGTCGTTGCCTATCCGGCCGGTGGCGACACCGACGCATTGGCGCGGCTTTTCGCCGAAAAGCTGTCGACGCGCGTCGGCCAGCCCGTGGTGGTCGACAACCGCCCCGGTGCCAGCGGCATCATCGGCAGCGCCTACGTGTCGAAGGCAGCGCCCGACGGCTACACGCTGCTGCTCGCGCCCAGCACCTTCTCGATCGCGCAACTGGTGCTGAAGACAAACGGCGCCGCGGGCTACGACGTGCTGAACGGCTTCACGCCGATCGTGCAGACGGGCAGCCAGCCGCTGTTTCTCGTGGCCGCCGGCAGCAGCGGCTTCGCGAGCGTGAAGGATGCGGTGGCCGCCGCGAAGGACGGCAAGTCGCTGAGCTATGCGAGCCCGGGCAGCGGCTCGCCGATGCACATCCTCGGCGAGATGTTCGCCCGCACCTCGGGCGCGAGCCTCTCGCACGTGCCGTACAAGGGCGTGGCACCCGCCATCAACGATGTGCTCGGCGGCCACGTGCCCGTCACCTTCATCACGCTGGGCCCGGTGGCGCCGTACATCGCCAACGGCAAGCTGCGCCCGCTGGCGGTGGCCTCGGCCCAGCGCTCGCCGCTCGCGCCCAACGTGCCGACGTTGGCGGAGATGGGCTACAAGGACGTCGAAGTCACGGCCTGGAACGGCCTGTGGGGCCCGCGCAACCTGCCGCCCGAGATCGTGAAGATGCTCAACGGCCACTTCAACGAAATCCTCAAGATGCCCGAGATCGCCCCGCGCATGGCGGTGCTCGGCACCACGCCCGTGGGCGGCGAGGCCGGCGTGCTCGGCAAGACCAACGCCGCCGACTACACGCGCTTCGGCAAGGTCATCAAGGAGCTCGGCATCCAGGCCGACTGAACCACGCATCCCATGTCCGAACTCAAAACCATTCCCGATCCTTCGAGCCTGCAGGCACTGCTGGCCGAACTGCCCGCCAACCTGCTGGCGGGCCGCCGCATCCTCGTGACCGGCGGCGCGCGCGGCCTGGGGCTTGCCTTCGCGCAGTGCATCGCCGCGGCGGGCGCGAGCGTGGTGCTGGCCGACATCCTGGGCGAACTGGCCGACACCGAAGCGCAGGCGCTGCGCAAAGCAGGCCGCATCGCCCACGCGCTGCCGGTCGACCTGTCGGACCCGGGCTCCATCGTGGCCTGCGCCGACGAGGCCATCCGACTGCTCGGTGGCCTCGACGGACTCGTGAACAACGCCGCCATCACCAACTCGGGCGGGCGCGACGCGCACCAGCTCGAGATCGACATGTGGGACCGCGTGATGGACGTCAACGTGCGCGGCAGCTGGCTCATGGGCCGCGCCTGCCGGGCCGCGCTGGCCGAAAGCGGCCGCGGCGCCATCGTCAACCTCGCTTCCGACACCGCACTGTGGGGCGCGCCCAACCTGCTGGCCTATGCGTCGAGCAAGGGCGCCGTCATTGCCATGACGCGCTCGCTGGCACGCGAATGGGGCGGCGACAACATCACCGTCAACGCCGTGGCACCCGGCCTCACGCTGGTCGAGGCCACCGAGTACGTGCCGATGGCGCGCCACCAGAAATACCTCGAAGGCCGCGCCATCCCGCGCGAGCAGCAGGCCGCCGACGTGTGCGGCGCGACCCTGTTCCTGCTTTCCGGCCTCTCGCGCTTCGTGACCGGCCAACTGCTTGCCGTCAACGGCGGCTTCGCGATGCACTGAACGAATTTTTCCGACCAAGGAGTACACCTGATGAGCGATCTGTCCGAACAGCAAAAGATCACCGATGGCAACAACAGCCTGGCGCAGCCCGAAGGCGCGAGCCTCGCGGAGTGGATGAACACCCGCATCGCACGCTACGAAACCCGCAAGTACGACTGGGATGCGCTGAAGTTCCAGGCCGACTTCGACCCCAAGTTCCGCCGCGCGCAGATGCGCTACGTGGGCACGGGCGGCACCGGCGTTGCGAAGGACGTCAACACCGTGCCCGCCGAGCACTTCACCTTCTCGACCATGGTGATCCCCGCCGGCCACGAAGGCCCGCCGCACCTGCACACCGACGTGGAAGAAGTGTTCTTCCTGATCCGCGGCAAGCTCAAGGTGGTGATCGAGAAAGACGGCGAGCGCTTCGAGACCATCATGACCGACCGCGACCTGATCTCGGTGCCGCCCGGCGTGTACCGCGAAGAGATCAACATCGGCGACGAAGACGCGCTGATGTGCGTGATGCTCGGCGCGAAGAAGCCCGTGACGCCGACGTACCCTGCCGATCACCCGCTGACCAAGATCAAGCGCTGAGCGAGCCGGCCATGAACGACGCCATCGCTTCCGACCTGACGACCTTGCCGGCCTCTGAGCTGGCGCGGCTCGATGCACGCTTTCCGGCCCGCAATGTCGCGGTCGGTGGCGGCGCCGTCGTGTCGGTGCGCGAATGCGGTCGGGGCCCGGTGGTCGTGTGCCTGCACGGCATCGGCTCGGGTGCGGCGTCGTGGCTCGACACCGCCGCGCTGCTGGCGTCGCAGGCCCGCCTGATCGCGTGGGACGCACCGGGTTATGGCGAATCGACGCCACTCGAAGCCGCCGCACCGACTGCCGCTGACTACGCGGCGCGGCTGAGCGCCTTGCTGGACGCACTCGCCATCGATTCGTGTGTGCTCGTCGGCCACTCGCTCGGCGCGATCACCGCCGCGTCGGCCGCACGCACCGATTCGCGCATCCGCCGCCTCGTGCTCGTCAGCCCCGCCATCGGCTACGGCGCGCCGTCCCGCGCGGAAGCCCGCGCCAAGGTCCGCACCGAACGCCTCGCCACGCTCGACGAACTCGGCATCGCCGGCATGGCCACGAAGCGTGCGGGCCGGCTCGTGTCCGACAAGGCGAGCGACCACGCCCGCCGGTGGGTGCGCTGGAACATGGCCCGCCTCAACGACCATGGCTACCGCCAGGCCGTCGAGCTGCTGTGCAACGCCGACCTGCTGGCCGACCTGCCGCCGCCGATGCCGGTGCGTGTGGCCTGCGGCGCGCTCGACGTGGTCACGCCGCCGGCGTCGTGCGCCGAGGTCGCGCGCCAGTGCGGCGTGACGCTCGAATTGTTGGACGATGCGGGGCACGCCGGCTATGTGGAGCAACCGCAGGCCGTCGCCACGCTGCTGCGCGAATCGCTCGCCGGTTGACCGCAATACACACAGACAAGAAATTCAAGGAAAGAACAGGCATGGCCACCAACGACAACGAAGCGATGGAAGAGGGCGCCGACCGCTACAACGTGCCGGCGCTGGAGCGCGGCCTGCGCGTGCTGTGCGAGTTCAGCCGCGAGAGCCGCACACTCTCCGCCCCCGAACTGGCCCGCCGCTTCGACCTGCCGCGCTCGACCGTCTTCCGCCTGCTCACCACGCTGGAGAACATGGGCTTTCTGGAACGCGCCGAGGGCGGGCGCGACTACCGCCTGGGCCTTGCCGTGCTGCGCCTGGGCTTCGAATACCTTGCCTCGCTGGAACTCACGCAACTCGGCACGCCGCTGCTCAACCGCCTGTGCGACGAGCTGCGCACGCCCTGCAACCTGGTGGTGCGCGACGGCCGCTCCATCGTCTACGTGGCCAAGGTCGCGCCGCCTACGCCTTTCGCGAGCTCGGTGACGGTGGGCACGCGCTTGCCGGCCCACGCCACGGTGCTCGGCCGCATCCTGCTCGAAGACCTCACGCTGCCGCAGCTGCGCGCGCTCTACCCCGAGGACAAGCTCGAGACCTTCTCGCCGAGCACACCCAAGACCGTGAACGAACTCTTCGACATGGTGCAGGCCGACCGCCAGCGCGGCTATGTGCTGGGCGAGGGCTTCTTCGAATCGAACATCTCCAGCATCGCCGCGCCGGTGCGCGACCACAGCGGCCACATCGTGGCGGCGCTGGGAGCCACCGTCACCTCGGACCACATCGACGAGAGCCGCATGGACGAGATGGTGCTGCGCGTGCGCAGCACGGCCGACGAGATCTCGGGCCTGCTGAACTATTCGCCCGCGCGCGCCGCAAAAGTGGTGCCGCTTCGCAGCGCATGACGATCATGACGACGCATTCTTCTTCCCTCCTTGCCGCCGACGCATTGGCCGGGCGCGTGGCCGTGGTCACGGGCGGCTCGTCGGGCATCGGCCTCGCGACCGTCGAGCTGCTGCTCGGCTGCGGTGCGGCCGTCGCGCTGTGTGGCCGCAATGCCGAACGGCTCGACGCGGCCGTGGCCGGCCTGCGCAAGCAGCACCCGGATGCGAAGCTCTTCGCGCAGGCCTGCGACGTGCTCGACGCCAAATCGGTCAAGGCATTTGCCGCCGCCAGCGAGGCCGCGCTCGGGCCGGCCTCGATGCTCGTCAACAACGCAGGGCAGGGCCGCGTCTCCACCTTTGCCGACACCGACGATGCGGCCTGGACCGAAGAGCTCAACCTGAAGTTCTTCTCCGTCATCAATCCCACGCGTGCCTTCCTGCCGCAGCTCGCGGCGCAGCACGCGGTGCTGGGCGATGCGGCCATCGTCTGTGCCAACTCGCTGCTCGCGCGCCAGCCCGAGCCGCACATGGTCGCCACCTCGGCCGCGCGCGCCGGCCTGCTGAACCTCGTGCGCTCGATGGCCACCGAGTTCGCGCCGCAGGGCGTGCGCGTCAACGGCATCCTGATCGGCCTCGTCGAGTCCGGCCAGTGGCGCCGCCGCTTCGAGGCGCGCGAAGACAAGTCGCAGGACTGGGCCGCCTGGAGCGGTCAACTCGCGAAGAACAAACACATCCCGCTGGGTCGCCTGGGGCTTCCGACCGAAGCCGCGCGCGCGATCCTTTTTCTTGCTTCCCCGCTCGCGTCGTACACGACGGGCAGCCACATCGACATTTCCGGAGGCCTTTCGCGCCATGCATAACCCCAACAAAACCGTCACGGTCGGCGCAGTCGTTGCCGCCTTCCTCGAGCAGTGCGGCGTCAAGGCAGCCTTTGGCGTGATCTCGATCCACAACATGCCGATCCTCGATGCCTTCGCGCAGCGCGGCACGATCCGCTTCATCTCGGCGCGGGGCGAAGCGGGTGCGGGCAACATGGCCGATGCCTATGCGCGCTCCACCGCCAGCCTGGGCGTGTGCATCACCAGCACCGGCCCGGCCGCGGGCAACATCGCGGGCAGCATGGTCGAGGCGCTGACGGCCGGCGCACCGCTCTTGCACATCACCGGGCAGATCGAGACGCCGTACCTGGACAAGGGCATGTCGTACATCCACGAGGCGCCCGACCAGCTCACCATGCTCAAGGCCGTGTCGAAGGCCGCGCTGCGCGTGCGCAGCGTCGAGACGGTGCTCGGCACGCTCAAGCGCGCGGTGCAGCTCGCGCTGACCGCACCCACCGGCCCGGTCAGCGTGGAGATTCCGATCGACATCCAGTCGGCGCTGACGACCATGCCGGCCGACCTGTCGCCGCTGCCCATCGAGCGGCCCGTGCCCTCGGCCGCCGCGCTCGACGCGCTGGCCGCGCGCCTCGCCACTGCCAAGCGCCCGATGCTGTGGGTCGGCGGCGGTGCCCGCCACGCACGCGCCGCCATCCAGCGCCTGCAGAAGCTGGGCTTCGGCGTTGTCACCACGACGCAGGGCCGCGGCACGGTGCCCGAGGACGACGCCGGATCGCTCGGCGCCTACAACATCCAGAAGCCGGTCGAGGCCCTCTACCAGACCTGCGATGCGATGCTCGTGGTCGGTTCGCGCCTGCGCGGCAACGAGACGCTGAAGTACGAACTGAAGCTGCCACACCCGCTCTACCGCATCGATGCCGATGCCGCCGCCGAAGGCCGTTGCTACGCGTCCGAGGCTTTCGTCTGCGGCGATTCCGCGCTGGCCCTCGACGGCCTGGCCGACCGCCTCGAAGCCGCCAAGTACAAGGCCGACCCGCAGCTGCTGGTCGACCTGCGCACCGCGCACGACCAGGCGGTTGCCACGCTGCGCGACGGCCTCGGCCCGTACGCCGAACTCGTGCGACAGATCCAGTCGGTGGCCGGCCGCAAGTTCAACTGGGTGCGCGACGTCACCGTTTCCAACAGCACCTGGGGCAATCGCGAACTGCGCGTCTTCGAACCCAGCGCCGCCGAGCACACCACGGGCGGCGGCATCGGTCAGGCCATGCCCATCGCCATTGGCGCGGCCATCGGCGCGGCGGTGACGGGCTCGGGCCGCAAGACCTTCTGCCTGGCCGGCGATGGCGGCTTCATCCTGAACCTGGGCGAGCTGGCCTGCATGGTGCAGGAGAAGGCGCCGATGGTGATCGTGCTGATGAACGACAAGAGCTATGGCGTCATCAAGAACATCCAGGACGCCCAGTACGGCGGCCGCCAGTGCTATGCCGAGCTGCACACGCCCGACTACGACCTGCTGTGCAAGTCGATCGCGCTGCCGCACGCCCGCGTGCAGGACCTGGCCGATCTGCCGGCCCGACTGGACGAGGCGCTGACCGCCAACGGCCCGTTCCTGCTGGAGATCGACATGCTGTCGATCGGCGGCTTCAAGACCACCTTCGCCGGCCCGCCGACCAACACGGTCACGCAGATTCCTGCGCTCGGCGCGGCCAAGTGAGCGGAGCCTTTCCCATGCCCGCCATCACGCGCATTGCACTCATCGGCTGTGGAGCCATCGGCACTTCGGTGCTCGAACTGCTCCGGGGCGATCCGGCCCTCGAGGTTGTGGCCATCGTCGTGCCCGCGGAAGGCATCGCCGCCGCGCAGAAGGCCGCCCCCGACGCACAGGTGGGCAGCGCCGTGCCCGCCGCCGGCATCGACCTCGTGGTCGAGACGGCCGGCCATGCCGCCATCGAAGAGCACGTGCTGCCCGCGCTGGCACGCGGCACGCCCTGCGTGGTGGCGTCTGTCGGCGCGCTGTCGGCCACAGGCTTCGCCGAGAAGCTCGAGGCCGACGCCATTGCCGGCAACACGGAGGTACAGCTGATTCCCGGTGCCATCGGCGCCATCGACGCGCTTGCCGCGGCCCGCATCGGCGGCCTCGACAGCGTGCGCTACACCGGCCGCAAGCCGCCGCAGGCCTGGAAGGGCACGCCGGCCGAGCAGGGCCGCAACCTCGACACGCTGGCCCACGAAACCGTGATCTTCGAAGGCAGCGCGCGCGAAGCGGCCTTGCTGTATCCGAAGAACGCCAACGTCGCGGCCACCGTTTCGCTCGCGGGGCTGGGGCTGGACAAGACGCTGGTGCGCCTCATTGCGGACCCTGCCACCACCGAGAACGTGCACACCGTCGAAGCCGAAGGCGCCTTCGGCAGCTTCGAGCTGACCATGCGCAACAAGCCGCTCGCGGCCAATCCCAAGACCTCGGCGCTGACCGTGTACAGCGCCGTGCGCGCGCTGCGCAACCGCGTCGCCGCGCTCGCCATCTGAGTCACCCCATGATTTCTTCCGAACTTCTCCCGATCTGCATCGCCGGCGAATGGCGCCTGGGCGGCGGCGACGTGTACGAGAGCCTTTATCCGGCCACCGGCGAACCCATCGCGCGCCTGAAGGCCGCGAGCCTCGCCGATGTCGAGGAGGCCATCACCCGTGCCGACCATGCGTTCCGCACCAGCGGCTGGGCCCAGCGCCTGCCGCACGAGCGCGCCGCCGTGCTGCACCGCGTGGCGCAGCTGATCCGCGAAGAGGGCGAGTCGCTCGCGCAGAAGCAGCGCCTGGACAACGGCAAGCCGATCAGCGAAACCCGCAACCTCGTGGCCAGCGCCGCGGGCACCTTCCAGTTCTTCGCGGCAGCGCTCGAAACGCTGGAGGAAACCATCACCCCTTCGCGCGGCGCCTTCGTCACGATGAGCGTGCACGAGCCGATGGGTGTGGTCGCGGCCATCACGCCGTGGAACTCGCCCATTGCGAGCGAAGCCCAGAAGCTCGCGCCCGCGCTCGCCGCCGGCAACGCGGTGGTCGTGAAGCCCGCCGAAGTCACGCCGCTGATGGCGCTGGAGCTGGCGCGCATCTGCGAGCAGGCCGGCGTGCCGAAGGGCATCGTGAGCGTGCTGCCGGGCAAGGGTTCGGTCATCGGCGATGCGATCACCAAGCATCCGCTGGTCAAGCGCGTGTCGTTCACGGGCGGCACCACCACCGGCAAGCACATCGCGCACATCGCGGCCGACAAGATGATGCCGGTGTCGCTGGAGCTGGGCGGCAAGTCGCCCACCATGGTGCTCGACGACGCAGACCTCGACCATGCGGTGAGCGGCGTGCTGTACGGCATCTTCAGTTCGTCGGGCGAGTCGTGCATTGCGGGTTCGCGCCTGTTCGTGGCGCGCGGCATCTACGACGAGTTCCTCACGCGGCTGGCCGAAGGTGCCAATGCATTGCGCGTGGGCGATCCGGCCTCGGAGCGCACGCAGATGGGGCCACTCATCACGGCGAAGCACCGCGAGGGCATCGAGCGCTATGTGGACCTGGGCGTGTCCGAAGGCGGCCGCATCCGCACCGGCGGTGTCCGGCCCCATGGCGACGTCTACGACAACGGCTACTTCTACAAGCCGACCATCATCGAGGGCCTCGACAACAGCGCGCGCATCAGCCAGGAAGAGATCTTCGGCCCGGTGCTCGTCGCGATGCCGTTCGACGATGAAGAGTCGCTGATCGCGCAGGCCAACGACAGCGTCTACGCGCTGGCCGCCGGCATCTGGAGCCGCGACTTCAAGCGCGCCTGGAAGCTCGGCCGCGCGGTGCAGGCCGGCACGGTCTGGGTCAACACCTACAAGCAGTTCTCCGTGTCCACGCCGTTCGGCGGCTGGCGCGACAGCGGCCTGGGCCGCGAGAAGGGCCGCGAAGGCATCTTCCAGTACATGGAGCAGAAGAGCATGTACTGGGGCACGAACGAACAACCCTTGCCGTGGGCACTGACATGAGCGTACTTGGCATCGACCAGATCACCTACGGGGCGGACGACCTGCCCGCCTGCCGCCAGTTCTTCCAGGACTGGGGCCTTGCATTGAAGTCGGAGGCCGCCGACGAACTCGTCTTCGAGTGCCTCAACGGCTGCAAGGTTGTCGTTGCGGCGTTGGACAAGCCGGGCCTGCCGAGCGCGATGGAAGAGGGCCCGACGCTGCGCGAAGTGGTGTGGGGCGTGGAGAGCGACGCCGACCTGGACCGCTACGCCGCCGCCATCGCGCAGGACCCGGCCTTCACCGACAGCAGGGTCGACGGCGCACGCCGCATCGGCTGCACCGACCCCAACGGCCTGGCCGTGCGCCTGCAGGTCAGCCGCAAGCACGCCGTCGACGTCGAATGCGGCGCCATGAACACCTGGAACGCCAAGCCGCGCATCAACCAGGCCGCACCCATCTACGAACGCGCGACGCCCATCGAGGTCGGCCACGTCGTGTTCTTCGTGAGCGACGTGAAGGCCACCAGCGCGTTCTACGCGCAGCGCTTCGGCTTCGTCTCGTCCGACAGCTATCCGAACCGCGGCGCCTTCATGCGCTGCGCGACGGAGGGTGGCCACCACGACCTGTTCCTGCTGCAGATTCCTTCGGGCAAGCGCGGGCTCAACCACGTGGCCTTCACCGTGCGCGACATCCACGAGGTGTTCGGCGGCGGCCTGCATTTCTCGCGCCGTGGCTGGGAAACCCAGCTCGGCCCGGGCCGTCACCCGGTGTCTTCGGCGTACTTCTGGTACTTCAAGAACCCGGCCGGCGGATTGATCGAGTACTACGCCGACGAAGACCAGCTCACCGCCGAATGGCAGCCGCGCGAATTCGAGCCCGGCCCCACGGTGTTCGCCGAATGGGCGGTCGATGGGGGCCTCGACGGCAACACGCGGCGTCAGAAGAACGCGGAAGGCCCCAAAGGTGCCTTTCTCACCGAGAAGAAATGAATCCCTTGACCACCATGCAACGACGTTTTTCCTTCTCCCTTTTGTTCGCAGCGCTGGCGGCCTTCGCCATCGCCTCGCCCGTGCACGCGCAGAGCGATGCGCAGAAGCAACTCGCCAGCGAGCGCTTCACCATCGTCTCGCCGTTCCCGCCCGGCGGTCCGGTCGACACGCTGGCGCGCGTTCTCTCCGACGGTCTCGCCAAGCGCTACGGCCAGGCGGCAGTGGTCGAGAACATGGTCGGCGCGGCCGGCAACATCGGCATCGACAAGGTCAAGCGTGCAAAGGGCGACGGCCACACGCTGCTCGTGGTGCCCGCAGGCAATCTCACGATCAACCCGACGCTGATGCCGAACTTCCCGTTCGACATCGAGAAGGACTTCGTGCCCGTCACCATGCTCGCCAAGGCGCCCAACGTGCTGGTGGCCTCGCCGTCGTCGGGCATCAAGAGCGCGAAGGAACTGGTGGCGCTGGCCAAGGCCAAGCCGAACACGCTGTCGTACGCCTCGCCGGGCGTGGGCAGCGGCCTGCACCTGGCGGGCGAGCTGTTCAAGCAGCAGGCCGGCATCGATCTGCTGCACGTGCCTTACAAGGGCACGGCGCCCGCGCTGAACGACGTGCTCGGCGGCTCGGTGCCGCTGATGTTCAGCAACCTGCCCGCGACCATGCCCTTCATCAAGAACGGCAAGCTCGTCGCATTGGGCGTGACCGAGGCCAAGCGCAGCCCCGCCGCACCGGACATCCCGACGCTCGCCGAACAGGGTATCCAGGGCGTGACCGTGACCTCGTGGTATGGCCTGCTGGCGCCCAAGGGCACGCCGCCGGCCGTGGTCGAGCAGCTCGCGAAGGACGCGGCGCAGATGCTGGCCCAGCCCGATGTGCGCGAGCGCCTGAAGGCGCAGGGCATGACCGACGCGGCGATGAAGCCTTCCGAGTTCTCTGCGCTCATCCGCGACGAGACAGCCGTGTGGGCCAAGATCATCAAGGCCCGCAACATCGTGGCCGAGTGAGCCGCACGCAAGAACCAAAGCGGAAACACCCATGAAGACAACAAGCGAATCCACCATCGGCATCGTCGGTGCCGGCATCGGTGGCCTGGTGGCTGCCATTGCGCTGCGGCGCGCCGGGCATGACGTGGTGGTGTTCGAGCAGGCGAAGCAGTTCGCCCGCGTCGGCGCCGACATCAACCTCACACCCAATGCCGTGCGCGCGCTCGACGGCCTGGGCGTGGGCGAGGCGGCCCGCGTGACGGCGGCGCGCCCGTCGCACCGCATCAGCCGCACCTACGACACCGGCGAGGAAACTTCGCGACTGGAAATGGCCGATTCGGCGGAGCAACGCTACGGCGCGCCGCAGCTCACCATCCACCGCGCCGACCTGCTGGCCGCATTGGCCGACATGTTTCCGGCCGAGTGCGTGGCCCTCGGCAAGCGCGCGGAGAAGATCGCCGCGGATGACAAGGGCGTGAGCCTCTCGTTCGCCGACGGCACCAGCGCCCGTGTCGGCGTGCTGCTCGGCGCCGACGGCATCCACTCGTGCGTGCGCACCGCCATGTTCGGCGCCGAGAGCCCGCGCTTCACCGGCATCGTCGCCTACCGCGCCGTGGTGCCGGCCGAGCGCGTGGCGGGCGTGCCGAACCTCGGCGCCTTCACCAAGTGGTGGGGCCCGACCCCGCAGAGCCAGATCGTCACGTTCCCGCTGAACCGGGGCAGGGACATCTTCATCTTCGCGACCACGCCGCAAGACACCTGGCACCTCGAATCGTGGACCGCGCCCGGCAGCGTGGACGAGCTGCGGGAGCAATACGTGGCCTACCACCCCGAGGCGCGCGCCTTGCTCGACGCCTGCGACACGGTGCTGAAGACCGCGCTGTACGAACGCGACCCGATGCCCGCCTGGGCGCAAGGCCGCATGGCGCTGCTGGGCGATGCCGCGCACCCGATGCTGCCCTTCATGGCGCAAGGCGCGGGCATGGCGATCGAAGACGCGGTCGTGCTGTCGCGTCATCTCGAAGGCGTGGCCATGGCCGATGTTCCGGCCGCGCTGAAGAGCTTCGAGACCGCCCGTATCGAGCGAGCCAGCCAGGTGCAGCTCGGTTCGCGCGGCAACAACTGGCTGCGCGAAGGCGGCAACGCCGACTGGGTCTACGGCTACGACGCCTGGACTGCGCCGCTCGGCACGCCCGCGATGGCCGCCACCGCCTGATTCATTCCACCTCACTCCACGGAGGCACACGATGCAACAAGACCGCTATCTCCAACCGCACCAGGCGCGCCAGCGCCCCGCGACCACCTACGAAGACCTGCTGGGCGACGTGATCGAGCGCGCCTTTGCCGATGGCATCCACGACCTTGGCGGGCTGGTGCAGCGCCTGAACGACAGCGGCCTCGCCACCCCCGGCGGCCAGCCGTGGACTGAAGCGCTGTACCGCAAGGAAATGGCTGCGCTCGGCGCCTGAGCAGAGAGACAGAGAGAGACATCACCATGACCATCGCCATCACCCCCGTCCCCGCCGACCCGGTGGACCATCTGCTCGAGATCGGCCTGAAGGATCTCTGGTATCCGATCTGCCCCTCGCACTTCATCAAGGAGAACCCCATCTCGCTGCGTCGCCTCGGCCGCAAGCTCGCGCTGTGGCGCGACAACGAAGGCGTGCTGCATGCGCTGGAAGACCGCTGCCCGCACCGCGGCGCGCCGCTGTCGCAGGGCGTGGTGCTCGGCGACCGCCTTTCGTGCCCGTACCACGGCGTCGAGGTGCGCCACGACGGCGTCGTCACGCGCGTGCCCGGTAGCCCCGGCTGCAAGCTGGAAGGCTCGCAGGCCACGCGGCACTTTCATGTGCAGGAGCGTGCGGGCGCCGTGTTCCTCTACAACTCGAAGGAATCGGTCGACGCGCCGCCGCCGCTGGTGCTGCCCGAGCAGCTGACAGACGACGCCGAATACGCGAGCTTCCTCTGCTACACCGAGTGGAAGGGCGACTACCGCTACGTGCTCGACAACGTGATGGACCCGATGCACGGCACGTACCTGCACAAGCAGTCGCACTCGATGGCCGAGGGCGACTCGAGCGCCAAGTTCGGCATTCGCGCGACCGACATCGGCTTCGTGTTCGAGAAGGAAGGCCAGCGCAACGTCAACTTCGACTGGACCGAATGGGCCGACACCGGTATCCACTGGATGCGCCTCGAAATCCCGTACCCGAAGACCGGCGGCCCCGGCGGCAACTTCATCATCATCGGTGCCTTCTCGCCGATCGCGAAGGGCATGACGGCCACCTTCTTCTGGCGCGTGCGCAAGCTGCCAGCAGGCTGGGAGCGCGACACCTGGCGCTTCCTCTACAAGAACCGCCTGGAGGCGCGCCACTGGCACGTGCTGGAGCAGGACCGCGTGATGCTCGAAGAGATGGAGCCCGACGCCAACCAGCACGAGAACCTGTACCAGCACGACCTGGGCATCGTCCGCCTGCGCCGCCACATGCGCAACCTCGCGGTCGCCCAATTGGCCGAGGCCGACGCCACCACGGCCTGAACAGCAAGCGAGCATCGCCATGTCTTCTCCCACGCTGAACGCCCTCGTGCACACCATGCGCTACGAGGCCGACGGCATCGTCAGCGTCGAGTTCCGGCCGGCCACGCCGGCGGTGGACTTTCCCGCCTTCGAGGCCGGCTCCCACATCGACCTGCACCTGCCCAACGGGCTGGTGCGCAGCTACTCGCTGTGCAACCCTTCGAGCGACCGCCAGCGCTACGTGGTCGGCGTGCTCAACGACCGCAAGAGCCGAGGCGGCTCCCGCTACGTGCACCAGCAGCTGCGCGTGGGCATGACGCTGCCCATCTCGGCGCCGCGCAACAACTTCAAGCTGGAAGAGGGCGCCGAGCGCTCGGTGCTGGTGGCCGGCGGCATCGGCGTGACGCCCATCTGGTGCATGCTGCAGCGGCTGGTGGCCATCGGCAAGCCTGTCGAGATCCTGTACTGCGCACGCACCCGCAAGGAGGCGGCCTTCTGCGATGCCATCGAGGCGCTGGCGAAGGAAAAGTCGGTACAGCTCACCTGGCATTTCGACGACGAGAAGGGCGTGCCGCCCGACCTCGCATCGCTGCTGGCCGGCAAGGGCGCCACCAGCCACTACTACTGCTGCGGCCCGACGCCGATGCTCGACGCTTTTGAAAAGAGCTGCGAGCAACTCGGCTACGCCAACGCGCACATCGAACGCTTTGCCGCCGTGCACGTGGAGGCGCCCAGCGCCACGCAGAGCTGCGTGGTGATGTGTGCAAAGAGCGGCAAGAGTGTCGAGGTGCCTCCGGGCAAATCGATTCTCGACAGCCTGATCGACGCCGGCCTCAACCCCGACCACAGCTGCAAGGAAGGCGTCTGCGGCGCTTGCGAGACCGCTGTGATCGAGGGCGAAATCGATCACCACGACGGCATCCTCACGAAGATCGAACGTGCGTCCAACAAGACCATGATGATCTGCGTCTCTCGCTGCAAGGGCGAGCGGCTGGTGCTGGACATCTGAACAAGGCCACAACCCAAAGACGGCCGAGAAAAACCAACCGAGACATTCAATGAAAAAGTACTTGATCGCGATGGCTGCGGCCACCGCGGCTGGCGCAGCGCTGGCCCAATCTTCCGTCACGCTCTTCGGCGTGGTCGATGCCGCCGTCACCTACACCACGGGCAGCGGCGACGGTTCGGCCCACAAGACGCAGCTGACCAACAGCGGCAACATGTTCAGCCGCCTGGGCTTTCGCGGCACCGAAGACCTGGGTGGCGGCTACTCGGCCAACTTCTGGATGGAGATGGGCCTGCAGAACGACAGCGGGCAGGGCTTTCCGTCGAACTCGAACAACCAGGCCAGCGGCAACGGCACCGCGGGCATCCTGAGCTTCAACCGCCGCTCGACGGTGAGCCTTGCAGGCCCCTTCGGCGAAGTGCGGCTGGGGCGCGACTACGTGCCGGCATTCTGGAACACGGCCATCTTCGATCCCTTCGGCACAGGCGGCGGCATCGGCGCCAACCAGATCTATTTCTCGGGCCTCGGCGGCCTGGTGGCACCCACCGGCACGCGCGCCTCGAACAGCGTTGGCTACTTCCTGCCGGCCAATCTCGGCGGCTTCTACGGGCAGGTGATGTACGCCATGGGCGAGAACGCTTCCAACTCGGTGCTGCCGAACACGCTGGTGTCGAACAAGCACGACGGCGAGCATACCGGCGCGCGCTTCGGCTACCAGAGCGGCGGACTCAACGTGGCCCTGGCCACCGGCCGCACGCGCTATGCGAGCGGCGACCTGCGCGTGACCAACCTCGGCGCGGCCTATACCTTCGATGCCTCGCTCATGAACCTCAAGCTCACGAGCGAGCTGTACAAGGAATCGAAGGGCAGCACCGACGCCAAGGGCGCACTCATCGGCTTCCATCTGCCCATCGGGCCGGGAGAGATCAAGGCCTCGTACGCACGCTACAAGCTCGAGCCCGCCAACGCGGCGCTCAAGCCCACGTCGTCGAAGCTGGCCATCGGCTACGTGCACAACCTGTCGAAGCGCACGGCGCTGTACGCCACCATCGCGCGCATCACCAACAAGAACGGTGCATCGCAGGCCCTGGCGGGCGCGATCACCATGCCGAACCGCGCTTCCAGCGGCACCGAGTTCGGCATGCGCCACATGTTCTAGGCGCGCAGGCGCGTCATTACCCTCACACCGGCAGGACAGATCATGCAGAGCAAGAACTTTCGTTGGTACGGCGTCCTCACGCTGTTCGTGATCGTTGCGATCTCCTACGTGGACCGCATCAACATCGCAGTACTGATCACCGATGCCGCGTTCCTGAACCACGTGGGCATCGCGGCCACCGACCGCGTGAGCCAGGGCTTCCTGGCGACGGCCTTCATGCTGGGCTATGGCGTGTCGGCCTTCGTGCTCACGCCGTTTTGCTCGGCCTTGTTCGGCGTGCGGCGCAGCCTGGTCTACGGGCTGGTCCTCTGGGGCGTGGTGACGTGGGCCTCGCCGATGCTCCACAGCTACGGCCTGCTGCTGGCCTCGCGCGTGCTGCTGGGCGTTTCGGAGGGGCCGCTGTTCTCGCTGGCCTCGTCGTACATCAAGGCACATTTCCGCAGCGACGAGAACGGCAAGCCCAATGCCTTCGTCAACATGGGCACGGGGCTGGGGCTGGCCATCGGCTATCCGCTGGTGGGCGGGCTGCTCACCCGGTTCGCGTGGGACACCTCGTTCCACGTGCTCGGCGTGCTGAACATCGTGCTCGGCATTCCGCTGGTGCTGGCCTTCGTGCGCATGCCGCCCACTCATGCCGATGGCGTCAAGCCTTCGTCGTTCGGCGAGGCGATGGCGCGTGTGGGCGGCATCGTGAAGGGTGCGCTGCACACGCGGCACCTGTTCCTCATCACGCTGCTGACCTCGGCCGCGCTCGCCTACCTGTGGGGCAGCAGCAACTGGCTGCCGACCTACCTGCGCGAGGCGCGCGGCTTCTCGATGCGCGAGATGGGCTGGCTGGCCTCGCTGCCGCAGTACGCCACCGTGCTCGCGGTGTTCGTGGGCGGTGTGCTGATCGACAAGGTCGGGCGCGAGCGCGTGCCCTTCATCTTCATGGGCGCGAGCGCGGGCGTGGCGCTGTCGGTGCTGATGGCCATCAACGCGAGTGACCCGTATGCGGCGGCGTGCTGCCTCGTGGCGGCCAACTTCTTCTGGGGCCTGCAGAGCCCGGCCATTCCGAGCACGGTGCAGTACTGCTCGCGGCCCGAGCACACGGCCAGTGCGTTCGGCGTGACCAATGGTGCCGGCAGCCTGGTGGCGGGCTTCATGCCGGCGCTGATGGGCGGCGTGATCAGCGCGGTGTCGCACGGTTCGGGCGCATCGGGCGCGGCCGCGGCTTCGGCAGCCTCCGCCTCGGGCTTCTTCGCGGGCTTTGCGCTGCTGATCGGCACGCAGGTGGTGGTGTTCGGCTGCGGCTTCATGCTGTGGCTGCGGGACCGTACGCCACCGGCGGTAGGCGTGTCTCAGTCGCAGGCTTCATAACTGTTCCGCCGCAGAAATCCGATGCTGTGGCGGCAAGGTCACAGCGAATGCGCGCAGCATTCGCTGCAGGCGACGTATGCGATGAACCATCTTCGTACCGCATGGCACACGCGATGTGCGGTGACTCCATTCGGCCTATCGCGCGCGAACATTTTGAGAGGGAAAAGTTCCGCGATCCGTTGAGCGGACGTGTGCGATCAGATAAAACTGAGCGCACACCAATGGACGAGGGAATGCGCGTGAAATCAACGACAAGAGCCGCAGACAGTCTTGCCATCGCCGAGATGGCCCGTGCCGTTTGCACTTCGCGCAAACGCACCGCTCCGATATCCGAGCACTGAACGCAAGCCTTCGCGCTACAAGCCCGCGTTCGCATCCCATCACCCCGCGTTTCGACGGGAATGGAACCTCTTACGCCCCGCATCCTGGGACCACCGCTTTTTGCGCGGTGTGCCTTTGCATGACTGTGTGGTCCTGACGAACGCAAGCGTTCGCCGGGAGGGCATCGTGTTGCCCTTTTCTTTCAGATAACCCCGTTGTTCATCTCATCACCGCGCGCGTCACGCGCATCGCCGGCTATCCGCCGGTGCATGCAGGACGGCGCATGTTTCTTCTTACCAAGAGTACCTAGAGGCGATCATGAAAAAATTCAGTACACCCGTCTTCAATCATCTTGCCATCACGGCAGTGACCCTTGCCGTGCTGACGGCATGCGGCGGCGGTGGAGACAGTGGTGGCGGTTCGCTCGGTGGCGCAGGCGTCGGTCTCGGTGCGCCGTCGGAGCCGGTCGCTTCCGCTCCGGCGTCCGATCCCACGGCGAAGGCACCCGACGATGGCGCGCCCACCGCGGCGGCGATCGACCGCACGGCCAAGCCCATGGAGTTGCCCGACACCGTCTGGCCGAGCAACTACAAGCTGTGGTTCCGCCCCGATGCGGCGCTCAAGACCTTCGTGGGCCGCGGCGACGTGGAGATCGAGGTGCTCAAGCCTGTCGATGCCATCGTCGTTGCAGCGCACAACCTGAACTTCGCCAAGGGCCGCACCACGCTGCGCAAGGTGTCGAAACCCGGCGAGGCGATCCCGCTGATCCCCACGCCGCAGACGCTCGGCGACTTCGTGCAGCTGCGCCTGAACGACGGCCAGATCGCCAAGGGCAAGTACCTGCTTCACATGGAGTGGGACGGCAAGATCCAGTTCTCAGATGCCGAGTACTGCCCGCCCGCCGAAGTGGCGCGCAACCCGTTCTGCTCGGCCGCCACCGGCGTCTTCAAGGTGGGCCTTTCCACACCTGAAGGCGTGAGCAGCGACGCCATCGTGACGCAGGGCGAAACCAACTATGCGCGCCAGTGGTTCCCGGGCTGGGACGAGCCGGCCTTCCGCCACACCTTCGAGATCTCGGCCGAGGTGCCGGGCGACTGGAAGACCGTGTCGAACGGCGCGCAGATCGAGGCGACGAAGCTGCCCGACGGCTACCAGCGCGTGGCCTTCGAGAAGACGCCCTCGATGCCGATGTACCTGGCTTTCTTCGGCGGCGGCAAGTTCGACGTCCTGGCCGACACCTTCAAGAATCCGCTCGACGGCAGCGACATGCCGCTGCGCTGGTTCACGCCACCGGGCCGCTCCGACTGGGCGAAGTTCGCGATGGAGTGGACCAAGGTGTCGATGGACTACTACTACAAGTACACCGGCATCCCGCTGCCCTTCAAGAAGTTCGATACCGTCGCAGCCAACGACAGCTACGACAACAAGCCCAACACCGGCTTCGGCGGCATGGAGAACTGGGGCTCGATCTTCGAGTTTGCCGACCGCGTGTTGACCAAGCCGGGCGACACGCCGACGCTGTACTCGGTGACGGTGGTGACCCATGAGGTCGCGCACCAATGGTTCGGCGACTTGGTCACGCTCGACTGGTGGGACAACGTGTGGCTCAACGAGTCGTTCGCGCGCTGGTTCGAACGCCGCACCACGATCAAGTTCCACCCCGAGTACTACAGCTTCTCCGACTACGTGCTGGACAAGCACAACGTGATCGTGGCCGACCTGAAGAGCACCGCGGTGCCCGTGCAGCGCAACCTCAACGATGCGGGTTCGTTCGGCTTCATCAGCCCGTCGATCTTCGTCTACAACAAGGGCAGCCACGTGCTGGAGACCATCCAGAACTACATCGGCGAAGAAGCGATGCAGAAGGGCCTGCAGATCTACCTGAAGGACTACGCGTTCGGCAACGTCACGCCTTCGCGCCTGTGGAGCTCTCTGGAAAAGGCGACCGACAAGAAGGTCAGCGAGATCGGCGACAGCCTGATCCGGCAGACCGGCATACCGCTGCTCACGGTGGACGCGCAGTGCGCGGGCAACAGCACCTACGTGAACATCACGCAGGAGTCGTTCCCCAACCAGAACGTGTACCCGGCCTCGACGTGGACCATCCCCGTCACGCTGGCGTACGGCGACGCGATGGACCAGCGCAAGACCTTCGTGATGTCGAACAACAGCACGCAGGTGGAACTGCCTGGCTGCACGGCGGTGCTGGCCGGGCCGACCGGGCAGGACTACTACGTGAGCAACTACAGCGGGCAGTCGTGGAGTGCGCTGCTGGCCAAGGCGCAGAGCTTTGCCGGCAACAAGCCGCTGCTGCTGAACATCGAGCGCGACGCGTTCCGGCTGCTGAGCGTGGGGCGCATCACGCAGGCGCAGTACGACCAGATCAAGGGAGTGCTGAACCTGCCGGCGACGCTGCTGGCCAAGACGCAGGTCAGCGAGCAGAAGATGGCGGCGGTGGCCACCGGTGCGGAGAAGGAGGAGTACCCGCATGCGCTGCGCTTCCAGGGCGGCCTGAAGCTGCGCGAGAACCTCAAGCGCTGAACGTTGTTTGAAACCCCGGCGCGCACCGACCGGCATGCCTGCAGGGCGGTGCGCGCCTCATCACACCGGGATCATCATGAACACAGCATTGAAATGGCTGGCCATGGGCGCTTGCGCCATGTTGCTGGGCGCTTGCGGCGCAAGCAATGGCGGGCCGGAGGCCGAACTGGTCGGCGTCTACGCCGTGAAGCAGAACGGCGCGCTCAAGGAACTGGTCAAGATCGAGCGGCAGGGCGACCGCTACGTGATGCGCGACAAGGTGCGCACGCCCGAATGGAGCGAGCCGAAGATGCAGATGCAGCCTGTGACGCGCGAGCGCTGGAGCCGCATCACGACCGACACGGAGAACACGTCCTTCGTCGGCATCTCGAGCGAACAGCTCGGCATCTTCAAGGTGCCTCCTGGGTGGCAGAAGAACGGCTTCAAGACGCAGACGGGGTACTTCCTGTTTTACTCACAGGGGCCTGTGGAGGCGTACAAGCTTTGATTGTTCAGGGCGCCGCTCACGCCGACGAGGTACCTTGCTCCGCGAATGTCCCCCGGCCTGCGGCCTCCTCCTTTATTTCGCTGCGCAAGGCACCTCATCGGCGCGAGCGGTTCAGAGCGGTGAGTGATCGGACAGCACCACGACTGCGCCCATCGTGCGCAGGACACCGGGTGCTTCCCGCAGCGAAATAAAGGAGGAGCCGAAGGCGGGGGATTCGCGGAGGGAAGTACCCGGTGGCCTGTGCACGCGCCCCGAACAGGAGCGCTCAACTACGGCGCAACGATCGCACCCTCGATGCGATGGCGTTTCAACGCGTCGGCGACAAAGCCCGAAGCCTTCATCTCCTCGACAAAGGCGGCGAGCAGCGCCTGCGCCTCGGCGCCCCGGCTGGCCGGCGTACCCATCGCCTGCTGGATCACCATGAAGCGCCCAGGCAGCACACGCACGCCCGGCGCGCGGGCAGCTTCGCCTTCGAGCAGCTGCCGGATGCCCGCCGCCACCTCGACCTGGCCCGCCCGCAATGCAGCGAGCGCGGGCCCCGCGCCCTGGAGGCGCACGATCTCGGCGGCCTTGATCTCGCGCGTGAGGAACAGGTCGTAGGCGCTGCCCGAGCCGACCGAGATGCGATGGCCTTCGGCATCGACCTGCGCGTTGTCGGTCAGTGCCGACGATTCGGGCACGAGGTAGCTGCCTTCGATCAGCACATAAGGCGCGGTGAAGCGCAGCCCTTCGCTGCGCGCGGGGTCGACTGCGAAGAAGCCGATGTCGGCTTTCTCGTTCTTCACCGCGTCCACCGAGGCCGCGGCCTTCTCGAAGACCACCAGCTCGATGCCCACGCCAAGGCGCCGCGCGAACTCGCGGGCAAGGTCGATCGACACGCCGACAGGCTCGCCCGTGGCGGCGTCCTTGTTGGCGAGGATCGGGTTGCCGAGGTTGATCGAGGCGCGCAGCGTGCCGCTGGGCGCAAAGGCGGTCACGAGGGCGGAAGAGGGCCGAGTGGTCATGGCGTCCGTTCTTCGGGAAGGAATGAAGGCCGCCAGTTTACGGGCCGTGGTTTCGCGGTTAAGCGCGCCGACAGCGGCTCCAGCCCCGTCTTAGCGATGGGCGGCGCCGCGGCCGGGGAGTTGAGATAGCGGATCAGCTGCCGCGCCGCATCGGGCTGCTTCGATGCGGTGGCGACGCCGGCCGAGAACACCGTCACGAGCTGCACCTCGGCGGGCAGCGGACCGATGTAGTCGATGCCCTCGATGGGCAGCAGCTCGCTCACCTGCTGCAGGCCGAGCGCCGCGTCGCCACGCGCCACCACCGAGCCCACGCGCTCGCTCAGGATGCGCTTGCTCTTGGGCTTCACCTGGTCTTCGATGCCCAGCTTCTTGAGCAGCTCGGTCTCGTAGTAGGTGCCGCTCGCGCTCGCCGAATAGGCGATCGACGGTGCCGCGAGCAGCGTGCGCTTGAGCGCGTCGACCGTGCCGATGTCCGGCTTGGGTGCGCCCTTGCGCACCGCAAAGCCGATGGGCGAGCGCACCAGGTCGACCTGGCTGCCCGCCACCACCTTGCCCTGCGCCACCAGCGCATCGAGCGCCGGGCGCGCGAGGATCACGACGTCGGCCGGCTCGTTGCGCGCCAAGCGGCTGGGGATCGAGTCGGTGGCGTTGCCCATCGAGGCGCCATAGGCGGTTTTGACGGTGCGGCCGCTGCTGCGCTCGAACTCCGGGCGCAGGTCGTTGTAGGCGGCGGTGAAGCCGCCCGAGGTCATGACGTGGATGTCTTCGCCCGCAGGCTTGTTGCCGCCGCCGAGGACGCCGCAGCCGGCGAGCGCGAGGGCCGCGACCAGCGGCAAGGCGGCGCGGCGGGTGAGGGCGAGGAAGGGGGAAGGAAGGGGCTTTGTCACGATGTCTCCGGGAGGAAGAAAAGGCCAGTGGCCTGGAGGCCGCCTGTCGTTGCCTATCGTAGAGGCCGGAGCTGTCATTCCGCCCTCAGCGGATTCGGGGTTATCACCGAGGCGATGCGGGCTTGTCGGGCGCGTCGGCGTCCTTGGTCGGCAGCCGCCCGCGTCTGGCCAGCCCCTCGCGCAGCAAGAACTCGACCTGCGCGTTCGCGCTTCGCAGCTCCTGCGCCGCCAGGCGTTCGATCTCGGCCCACAGGGCCGGGTCGATGCGCAGGGGGTAGGATTTTTTTCCGGGACTTGCCATCGAGGGGATCGGGAGCGGGCTTCAGGTGTACAGCGTACCGGTGTTCACCACGGGCTGCGTCTCGCGGTCCGAGCACAGCACCACCAGCAGGTTCGACACCATCGAGGCCTTGCGTTCGTCGTCGAGTACCACGAGGTTGCGCTCCGACAGGCCCTTGAGCGCCGCTTCGACCATGCCGACCGCACCCGCCACGATCTGGTGCCGCGCGCTGACGATGGCCACCGCCTGCTGGCGGCGCAGCATCACCTGCGCGATCTCCGGTGCGTACGCGAGGTGGGTGAGCTTGGCGTCGAGCACTTCGACGCCTGCGCTGGCGAAGCGTTGGTTCAGCTCCTCCTTGAGCGCGTCGGCCACCGTGTCGAGCCCGGCGCGCAGCGTGGTCTCTTCGCTTTGCAGGTCGTCGCCGCTGTCGTAGGCGTAGAGGGTGGCGAGATGGCGGATCGCGGCTTCGGCCTGGATGGCGACGAACCTGTTGTAGTCATCGATCTCGAACACGGCCTGCGCCGTGTCGTAGACCCTCCACACCACCGCCGCGCCGATCTCCACCGGGTTGCCGCGCTTGTCGTTCACCTTCAGCGGCGGCGTGTTGAGGTTGCGTGCGCGCAGCGAGATCTTCTGGCCGCTCTGCAGCGGGTTGGTCCAGCGCAGGCCTTCGGTGCGGTCGGTGCCCTGGTACTCGCCGAACAGCGTGAGGATGATGCCCTCGTTGGGCTGCAGCATGTAGAGGCCGGGGATCAGCACGAGGCCCACAACGATCAGCAGGATGCCGATCGGCAGGGGCATCAGGCGCTGCACTATCGCCAGCACGCCGACGGCGATCAGCAGCAGCACCACCGCGCACACGCCGTATCCGTTGATCGACCGGTAGGGGCGCTCCTTTCGCACCGGCCGGGGGGTGTTGGGGGTCTTCTCTTGCATGGATGCCTCCGTTAAAAGTGATATCACTTTAATATCTTTTCGGAGGCGGTCAAGATTTTTTTGGCGGCACTGCGCCGCCGCTGATGCCTGAGGCGGCGCCAAGCCGCCGGCCGGGATCTGCCGACCGGAGTTCCCCGGCCGGGTGGGCGCATCAATCGACGAGGTCGAAGCAGCAGCCCGCGTAGTACGGCTTGTCGCCACCGTCGACGAAAGGCACCTCGATCGGCTTGCCCTCGTTGCGCCACACGTCGCGCTTCCTGTAGCCCGAGCGTGCGAGATCGGCCAGGAGTTCGTCGTGGTGCTGGATGCGGTAGGCGCACACGGCCACGCCGATGCTGTTGAGCGTGTAGATCGTGCGCTCGGGGTGCACGGCCGTGGTGTTCATGACGATGCGCCTCGGCTTCACGGCCAGCGCGGAAAGAATCGCGTCCATGCGCGTCGGCAGGTACTGCAGGCTGCCCGAGACATACAGCACGTCGCAGCCGCTCGCATCGCGGTAGTCGGTGGTGAAGCCGAGCTGCGCGGTGGCTTCCCGCTTCACGGCCATCGCGCGGCCGCTCTCGACCACGCCTGGCACGTCGCACACGGTCCATTGCAGGGTGGTGGGGTAGGTCAGCACGCGCCGGAATGCGTAGTACTTGATGCCGACGTGTCCGCCGAGGTCGAACACGCGCGTCAGCCCCGCATCGATGGAGCGGCCCAGCCAGAAGAGGCCGGGATAGTCGTAGAAATAGATCTGCGGGCTGTAGAGATCGCTCGCATCGGCGTTGGCGTAGCCCACGGCTTTGGAAGGCGGCGCGCCGGCCTCGGCTGCCGCGAAGCTCTCGAACGAGCCCATGAAGAGGTTCTCGTCCGTGTTGTTCAGGAACTTGCGCCTGTACGCACTTTCGCGGGGAGGAAACTGCAGAAGGCTTGAGAGCATTGTTGACTCCGGTGGCGCTCTCATTTTGAATGCAACCAAAGTATTCGCGACCTATAGCCCCGTGCCGTTGGGGCGGTTACCCCATGGGGGTTACATACCGCTCGCCAGCGCCGCCGCAGCCGCCCGCGTCTCTACCCCCAGCTTCTCGAAGATGTGCTCCAGGTGCTTGTTCACCGTGCGTGGGCTGGTGCCGAGGATGTCGCCGATGTCGCGGTTGGTCTTGCCCTTGGCGAGCCAGGAGAGCACCTCGGTCTCGCGCGGCGTGAGGGCGGCATCGGCCAGCCGGGCCGCCGGGCCTTCACGCTGGATGGCGAACAACAGCATCGTCTCGCCGAGCGCCGCGGCGCCGAGGTTGCGCACCGACAGCCGCATGCCCGTGGCGGTGCCGATGGTAATGGCCGCGCCCGGTGCCAGCGCCGGTTCCAGCGACGCGGGCAGCAGGCCCGGCGCCACCGGGTCTTCGAGCGCGTGCAGCCACAGCGCGGCCTGCGGCGAGCGCCACGCGATGCGTCCGCGCGTGTCGACGAACACCACGCCCATGCCGGCCACATCGACCGCGTCGCGCGCCATGCGCGTGATGCGGGCGTTGCGCGCGTGCGTGTGCAGCCGCGCCAGCACCTCCTGTGCGCGGATCGGCTTCACCACGTAGTCGACGCCGCCGCACTCGAAGCCCTCGACCACGTGCGAGGTTTCCGACAGGCCCGTCATGAACAGCACCGGGATGTGCGCGAGCGCCGGGTTGGACTTGATGCGCCTGCAGGTCTCGAAGCCCGAGAGACCGGGCATCAGGCCGTCGAGCAGGATCGCATCGGGCACCACGAGTTCGAGCCGCTGCAGCGCGGCCTCGCCGTCGACCGCCACCAGCACGGTGTAGCCGCTGGCCTCCAGCGTGTCGCACAGCATGCCGAGGCTGCTGGGCGCGTCGTCCACCACCAGCACCACGGGCCGTTCGGATGACGATTCAGGGGGCGAGGGTGTCTGCATCTTCGGCCAGTGCATTGCGGAGGTTGTCGAGTTCGAAGCGCACGACCATGCCGCGCAGCCAGGTGCAGGTGGCGGCCGCGGCGGGCGAGGCGGCTGCCAGCCGGTCGAGCGCCGTGTGCAGGCCGCGCACGTGGCCCATTTGCACGAGGCGCATGAGTTCGGCGCGGTCGTCTTCCGAAAGAGCGAGTTGCCGGGGGCGCTGCGGCGCTTCTTCTGCTTCACCCGCGAGAGGCGAGAGCGCGTCGGCGGTCGACAGCCATTCGAGCCCGAGGTGGCGCTCCAGCGTGGCGATCAGCTCCGACTCGATCACTGGCTTGCCCACAAAGGCCTGGCAGCCTGCGGCTTGCAGTCGCTCGTTCTTGTTCTCGAACATGTTGGCCGAGACGATGATGATCGGGATGTCCCCGAAGCCCGAGGCGCGTACCGAGGTGGCGGTCTGCCAGCCGTCCATGTCGTCCATCGTCAGGTCGAGCAGGATGGCCGAGGGCAATTCTTCGCGCAGGCTGTCGAGGCATTCGGTGCCGCTTGCGGCCTCGCGTATCTCGAAGCCCAGCGGTGCGAGCATGCCGGCCAGCATCTGGCGCTGCACGGGCTGGTCGTCGACCACCAGCAGCGTGCGGCGCGCGCCGATGTAGCCCGACACGGGCTGCCGCAAGGCGCCGGCCTTGGCCTGCGGGCCGGGGTCGGCCACCTCGCGCAGGTACACGCGCACGCTGAAAGTGCTGCCTTGCGACGAGGTCTGCGCCAGCTTGAGCTCGCCGCCCATCAGCGAGGTGAGCAGCCCGGTGATGGTGAGGCCCAGTCCCGTGCCCGGCTCGCCACGGCGGCGGCCCGCAGCGCCGCGTTCGAAGGGCAGGAAGATGCGCTGGTGGTCCTGCGGCGCGACGCCGATGCCGGTGTCGACCACGTCGAAGCGCAGCACCTCGCGCCGCGCATCCACATGCAGCGTGACCGTACCGCTGTCGGTGAATCGCACGGCATTGGTCAGCAGGTTGATGAGGATCTGCCGCAGCCATTTCGCATCGGCGTGCACCCACGGCGGCAACTGCCCCGCATGCGTGAAGACGAAGGCCAGGCCCTTGTTCTCGGCCTGCGGGCGCACCATGTGCACGAGCTGGTCGAGAAAGGCGGGCAGCGCGAGCGGCGCGGGTTCGAGCTGCAGCCGGCCGGCCTCGATGCGCGCGAGGTCGAGCAGCCCGTCGATCAGGCCCAGCATGTGCTCGCCGCTGCGGTGAATGGTCTGCACCGCCTCGCGCGGGGGCGCGACCGCGTCGCCCTTGAGCAGGATCTGCGAGTAGCCCAGGATGCTGTTGAGCGGCGTGCGCAACTCGTGCGTCATGCCGGCCACATAGCGCGTCTTGGCCTGGTTCGCGGCCTCGGCGGCTTCCTTGGCGGTCTGCAGTGCGGCGTCGGTGCGGCGGTGCGCCTCGATCTCGAGCGCGAGCAGGTTGTTGTGGCGCATCGATTCTTCCTGCGCCATCTGCCGGCTCTCGCTGCCCAGCACCACCCACCATGCGGCGACCGCGGCCACCACCGAGAGCAGCGCGAACACTTTCAGGAAGGCCGTGGCCATGACCGAATCGCTCGTGCCCGCCAGCGCCTCCTGCGCATAGACCACGCCGACCACGGTGGCCAGCAATGCAATGAGCGAGGTGGCGATCAGCAGGTAATGCGCGACGCGGAAGTTGAGCCCCGCCGACAGCGCCGGCGGCAGCAGCGCCTGCAGCCAGCCGCTCATCTGTTCGGCCGCGCGCGAGTCGGTCTTGCAGCGGTCGTGGCAGCGCGATTCGAGCGTGCAGCACAGCGAGCAGATCGGTGCGCTATAGGCCGGGCAGTGCGCCATGTCTTCCGACTCGAAGCTGTTGTCGCACACCGAGCACTTCACGTTCTGTCCGGGCGTCCAGCGGTCGATGTCGTGGCGCGCCAGGTAATAGCGCCCGCGCGTGCGCCACGCCAGCAGCGGCGACAGCGCCATGGCGGTGGCCAGCGCGATGAAGGGCGAGAACGCCTTCGCCCAATGGCCCAGCGCGCCGGAGTAGGCCAGCATCGCCAGCGCGGCGGCCACCAGCATCGCCACCAGCCCGACCGGGTTGATGTCGTACAGGTGCGCGCGCTTGAATTCGATGGTCTTCGGGCTCCACCCCAGCGGCTTGTTGATGACCAGGTCGGCCACCAGCGCGCCGACCCAGGCGATGGCGATGTTGCTGTAGAAGCCCAGCACGTGCTCCAGCGCCGCGAACACGCCCAGCGCCATCAGCAGGATGGCGATGACCACGTTGAACACCAGCCACACCACGCGCCCCGGGTGGCTGTGCGTGAGCCGGGCGAAGAAGTTCGACCACGCGAGCGAGCCCGCGTAGGCGTTCGTCAAGTTGATCTTCATCTGCGACACCAGCACGAAAAGCACCGTGATGCCCAGCACCCAGGCCGGGTCGCGCAGCACGTACGAGAAGCCCGTGAGGTACATCTGCGTGGGCTCGATCGCATGATTGGCCGGTATCTCGTGCTGCAGCGCCAGGAAGGCGAGAAACGCGCCGCCCATCATCTTCAGCATGCCCGGCACGATCCAACCCGGCCCGGAGACGAGCACCGCCGTCCACCAGCGCACGCGGTTGGCGGCGGTCTTCTCGGGCAGGAAGCGCAGGTAGTCGACCTGCTCGCCGATCTGCACCACCAGCGAGAAGGCCACCGTGGCGGCGGCGCCGAACATCAGCGGATCGAAGCCGCTGCTGTCGGAGGTGCGGCCCACGAGGCCGGTGAAGTCGGCGTAGAGCTCGGGCTTCTTCACCATCACCGCGACGAAGGGGCAGACGAACAGCACGATCCAGATCGGCTGCGTCCACAGCTGCAGCCCCGAGATGAGCGTGATGCCCCGCGCCACCAGCGGAATGATGACGATCGACGACACCATGTAAAGCAGCCACAGCGGCCAGTCGAGGTACATCTGCAGCGCCAGCGCGAGGATGGCTGCCTCCAGCGCGAAGAAGATGAAGGTGAAGCTCGCGTAGATCAGCGAGGTGAGCGTGGAGCCCAGGTAGCCGAAGCCCGCGCCGCGCGTGAGCAGGTCCATGTCCACGCCGTGGCGCGCCGCGTAGTACGAGATCGGCAGCCCGGTGAGGAAGGTGATGAGCCCGACGACGAGGATGGCCCACAGCGCGTTCGAGAAGCCGTAGCTCAGGGCGATCGCGCCGCCAATGGCCTCCAGCGCCAGGAAGGAGGTGGCGCCGAAGGCCGCGTTCGCCACGCGGAACTCCGACCACTTGCGAAAGCTGCGCGGCGTGTAGCGCAGCGCGTAGTCCTCCAGCGTTTCGTTCGCGACCCAGGCGTTGTAGTCGCGGCGGATGCGGAAGATCTTCTGTCCGGAGACGGATTGCATGGCGGGTTGTCGCGGCGGCGGTGGCATGAGGGCGGACACAGCAAGAAGCGCTCCCTGGTTGCATTGCCGCCAATGTCGTGCCTTCGAGTCTGCAGGCAGGGCGCCTGCGCACCGCTACGTTGAATGACGTATTCGCGAGTACGCAGGTGATTTCTAAAGTACCAGCCATGGTGCTCGGGGCACCGTCCGATGCACTTCGATGGTGCGCGGCCTTACTTTCCAACAACCTGCCTGGAGTTTCCTGATGTCGCGTGATTCCGATCTTTCTCTCGATGCCCTGGCATTGCGCCGCCGCCGTCTGCTGCAGGGCGCCGCAGCGTTGCCCGTGTTGGGCCTGAGCGGCCTGAGCTTCGGCCAGGGACAGTTCCCCACGGCCAAGGTGAACACCACCAAGCTCGCCGTGACCGACACCGAGGTGACGGTGGGCCAGCTGCACTCGTCCTCCGGCACCATGGCCATTTCGGAGACCGGCTCCATCCAGGCCGAGCAGCTCGCCATCGACCAGATCAACGCGATGGGCGGCATCCTCGGCCGCAAGATCAAGGTCATCAAGGAAGACGGCGCCTCCGACTGGCCGACCTTTGCAGAGAAGTCGAAGAAGCTGCTCGTCAACGACCACTGCGCCGCCGTGTTCGGCTGCTGGACCAGCGCCTCGCGCAAGGCCGTGCTGCCGGTGTTCGAGAAAGAGAACGGCCTGCTGTACTACCCGACTTTCTACGAAGGCCTGGAGCAGAGCAAGAACGTGATCTACACCGGCCAGGAAGCCACGCAGCAGATCATCTGGGGCCTGGACTGGGGCGCGAAGGAGAAGAAGGCCAAGACCTTCTTCCTGGTGGGCTCCGACTACATCTGGCCGCGCACCTCGATGAAGATCGCGCGCAAGCACATCGAGAATTTCCAGAAGGGCTCGGTCAAGGGCGAGGAGTACTACCCGCTGGGCCACACCAACTTCAACTCGCTGATCAACAAGATCAAGGTGGCCAAGCCCGACTGCATCTTCGCGGCCGTGGTGGGCGGCTCGAACGTGGCTTTCTACAAGCAGTTGAAGGCCGCGGGCATCACGGGCGACAAGCAGTTCCTGCTGACGCTGGCCGTGACCGAAGACGAAATGACTGGCGTGGGCGGCGAGAACTTCGCGGGCTTCTACTCGTCGATGAAGTACTTCCAGTCGCTGGACAACGCGAACAACAAGAAGTTCGTGGAAGCCTTCAAGGCGAAGTACGGCAAGGACGCGGTGATCGGCGACGTGACGCAGGCGGGGTATCTGGGGCCGTGGCTGTGGAAGGCGGCGGTGGAGAAGGCGGGCAGCTTCGATGTGGACAAGGTCGTGGCCGGCTCGCCGGGCATCGAGCTGAAGACGGCGCCGGAAGGCTACGTGAAGCTGGATGCGAACCACCACCTGTGGAGCAAGGCGCGCATCGGGCAGGGGCAGCTGGATGGGACGTTCAAGGTGGTGGCGGAGTCGGCTGAGTTGATCAAGCCGGATCCGTTTCCGAAGGGCTACCAGTAAGTCTCCGTTTTTCTCCCTCCCCCTCTGGGGGAGGGCAGGGGTGGGGGCAAGCGGCGTTACCACTGGGCGCTCTCTGCCTGCCCCCATCCCAGCCTTCCCCCAGAGGGGGAAGGAGCCAATACCCCAACCACCGGAATTCGTTGCCATGACTCTGTCGGACATGATGAACATCGGCCTCATGCAGGGCTTCGCGGGGCTGAGCCTCTTCGCGGTGCTGCTGCTGATGGGGCTGGGCCTGGCGATCATCTTCGGCCAGATGGGCGTGATCAACATGGCGCATGGCGAGTTCATGACCATCGGCGCCTACTCGATCTACCTGGCCGCGCGCGTCACTGAGAGCCTGGCGCCCGAGTTCATGCCGTACTACTTCCCGATCGCCATCGGGCTCGCTTTCGGCTTCGCCTTCATCGTCGGCTGGCTCGTGGAGTGGGTGCTCATCCGCCACCTCTACAAGCGACCGCTCGACACGCTGCTCGCCACCTGGGGCGTGAGCCTGGGCCTGCAACAGATTTTCCGCACCTTCATTGGCCCGAAGGAAGTGAGCCCGACGCTGCCCGAATGGCTCATGGGCTCGTGGACGCCGCATGAAGGCCTCGACATTCCCATCAACGGCCTGTTCGTGCTGGCGCTCACCGCACTGGTCACTGGCGGCGTGCTGATCGCGCTGCACAAGAGCCGCTGGGGCCTCAGGGTGCGCGCCACCGTCGCCAACCGCACCATGGCCAACGCCACCGGCATCGACACGAAGAAGACAGACCGGCTCACCTTCGCCATCGGCTGCGGCATCGCGGGCATGGCCGGCGCGGCCTTCACCACCATCGGCTCCACCGGTCCGACCTCGGGCTCGCTCTACATCGTCGACGCCTTCCTGGTCGTCACCTTCGGCGGTGCGGCCAGCCTGCTGGGCACGGTGGTCTCGGCCTTCGGCATTGCGCAGACGCAGTCGATTTCCGAGTTCTTCATGACCGGCTCGATGGCCAAGGTGCTGACGCTGTCGCTGATCGTGCTGATTTTGATGATGCGGCCGCAGGGCCTCTTCGCAGTCAAGGTCCGCCGCTGAACCCGATTCCTGTTTTGGAGAACGTTCCGATGAATTTCATCAAGGCCTCGATCCAGCGCTACCAGCTCGGCAGCCTGTTGCTGCTGGTGCTGCTGCTGGCGGTGGTGCTGCCGCTGTCGCTCGACATCTTCCGCCTCAACCTCGTGGGCAAATACCTCACCTACGCTTTCGTGGCCGTGGGCCTCGTGATGGTGTGGGGCTACGGCGGCGTGCTGAGCCTGGGGCAGGGCGTGTTCTTCGGCATCGGCGGCTACGCGATGGCGATGTTCCTCAAGCTCGAAGCCTCCGACCCCGTCTCCACCAAGATCCAGACCACGCCCGGCATTCCGGACTTCATGGACTGGAACCAGATCACCGAACTGCCCACGCTGTGGCTGCCCTTCAAGAGCCTGCCGCTGAGCCTGGCGCTGGTGGTGCTGGCACCGATGGCGCTGGCCTGGCTCGTGAGCTTCGCGATGTTCAAGCGGCGCGTGGGCGGCGTGTACTTCGCGATCATCACGCAGGCGGTGGCACTGATCTGCACCGTGCTCATCATCGGCCAGCAGGGCTACACGGGCGGCGTGAACGGCATGACCGACCTGAAGACGATGCTGGGCTGGGACACGCGCACCGACGGCGCCAAGTACGTGCTGTATTACGTCTGCGTCGGCCTGCTGGTGGCGAGCATCGTGCTGTGTCGCTGGATACAGACCAGCAAGCTCGGCACGCTGCTGCTCGCCATGCGCGACAAGGAAGACCGTGTGCGCTTCTCGGGCTACGACGTGTCGAACTTCAAGGTCTTCATCTTCTGCCTGGCAGCCGGGCTTTCGGGCATCGGTGGTGCGATGTTCGCGCTGCAGGTGGGTTTCATGTCGCCGAGTTTCGTGGGCATCGTGCCTTCGATCGAGATGGTGATCTTCTGTGCGGTGGGCGGGCGCATGAGCCTGGTGGGCGCGGTGTATGGCGCGCTGCTGGTGAATGCGGGCAAGACGCTGTTCTCGGAGAGCTTTCCGGACTTGTGGCTGTTCCTGATGGCGGGGCTCTTCATCGGCGTGACCATGGCCTTCCCGATGGGGCTCGCGGGGTTGTGGGAAGAAAAGATCCGGCCGTGGTGGAAATCGCGCCGTCAAGCCTTGCGCGATGCGGCAGTCAAGCGACCGGCGGTCGCCGCACCCGTGGCACCCGCAGCAACACCATCCGAACCCACTCTGCCCGACGGCGTCGGCAGCCAGCGCGCCTGAACCCGGAGCCACACCCTCATGAGCAACACCGACTTCGCGCTCGCCGTGGAAGACCTCACCGTGTCCTTCGATGGCTTCAAGGCCATCGACGACCTCACGCTGTACATCGACCGCAACGAGCTGCGCGTGATCATCGGCCCCAACGGAGCCGGCAAGACCACGCTGCTCGACCTGATCTGCGGCAAGACGCGTGCAAGCGCCGGCAGCATCAAGTTCAACAACACCGAGCTCACGAAGATGGCCGAACACAAGCGTGTGCGGCTGGGTATCGGGCGCAAGTTCCAGACGCCGTCGATCTACGAGAACCTCTCGGTGTTCCAGAACCTGGAGGTCTCATTCCCGAAGGGCCGCTCGGTGTTCGGCGCGCTGGCCTTCAGGTGCGACGACGAGGTCAAGAACAAGGTGCAGGCCATTGCCGAAGACATCGGCCTTGCCGACAAGCTCGACACCGAGGCCGGCCTGCTGAGCCACGGCCAGAAGCAGTGGCTCGAGATCGGCATGCTGCTGATGCAGGAGCCCGAGCTGTTGATGCTCGACGAGCCCATCGCCGGCATGAGCGCGCGCGAACGCGAACTCACGGCCGACCTCCTCAAGCGCATCTGCCAGAACCGCGCGGTGATCGTCATCGAGCACGACATGGCCTTCGTGAAGCAGATCGCGCACAAGGTCACGGTGATGCACCAGGGAAAAATCCTTGCCGAAGGGCCGATGGAGAAGGTGCAGGCCGATCCGAAGGTCATCGACGTTTATCTGGGGCACTAGATGGCTGTTTGCTTTTCGAGTCTTTTCGGTGGGCGCTGTTCAGGGCGCGATCACGCCGACGGCGTGCTTCTTTTCTCGAATGTCCCCCGGCCTTCGGCCTCCTCCTTTATTTCGAGAAAAGAAGCCCACCATCGACGTGATCGTTCAGAGCACTCGTTGATCGGCCAGCACAAGCGCTGCGTCCATCGTGCGCAGGGCGCCGGGTGCTCCCCGCAGCGAAATAAAGGAGGAGGCCGAAGGCCGGGGGACATTCGCGGAGGGGAGTACCCGGTGGCCTGCGCACTCGCCAAGAACGTCAAAACCCGGAAATAAAAAACATGAGCAACATCATGCTGAAGGTCGAAGACCTGCACGTAGCCTATGGCCAGAGCGAGGCCCTGCACGGCATCTCGTTCGAGGGCCATGCCAACGAAACCATCGCCATCATGGGCCGCAACGGCATGGGCAAGACCACTCTGTTCAAGGGCCTGATGGGAATCTTGCCCTTGAAGAGCGGGCGCATCGAGGTAGCAGGCAAGGACGTGTCGCGCGACGAGAGCTTTCGCCGCGTCGCCAAGGGCATCGCCTACGTACCGCAGGGCCGGATGATCTTTCCGACGCTCACGGTGGAGGAGAACATCCAGACCGGCCTGGAGAACTCGAAGACCCGCCGCATCCCCGAGGAAATCTACGCGCTGTTCCCCGTGCTGTGGGACATGAAGAGCCGCAAAGGCGGCAACCTCTCCGGCGGCCAGCAGCAGCAGCTGGCGATTGCGCGCGCCCTCGTCACCGACCCCAAGGTGCTGCTGCTCGACGAGCCCACGGAAGGTATCCAGCCTTCGATCATCAAGGACATCGCCAAGGCGCTCAACGAGATCCGCAAGCTGCGCGGCATCACCATCGTCGTGTCCGAGCAGGTGCTCAGTTTCGCGATGGATGTGGCCGACAGGCTCTTCGTCATCGAAGGCGGCCGGCTAGTGCACGAGACCGCGCGCGACAAGACCGATGTCGACCACATCAAGGCCTATCTCTCCGTTTGACCTGACCACACCAACCCAACCAGGAGCCACTGCACATGACTGACACGCTGATCAAGGTCGACCTGACCAAGTCGCCCGTCGAGAACGAGAACATCCACAACCGCTGGCATCCGGACATTCCGATGGCCTGCTGGGTCAACCCGGGCGACGACTTCATCCTCGAGACTTTCGACTGGACCGGCGGCTTCATCAAGAACAACGACAGCGCCGACGATGTGCGCGACATCGACCTGAGCACCGTGCACTACCTCTCGGGCCCCGTGGGCGTGAAGGGCGCGGAGCCCGGCGACCTGCTGGTGGTCGATCTGCTCGACATCGGCGCCAAGCAGGACAGCCTCTGGGGCTTCAACGGTTTCTTCTCGAAGAAGAACGGCGGCGGTTTCCTGACCGACCACTTTCCCGAAGCGCAGAAATCGATCTGGGACTTCAAGGGCATGTTCACCAGTTCGCGCCACGTTCCGGGCGTGAACTTCGCGGGGCTGATCCACCCCGGCCTGATCGGCTGCCTGCCCGACAAGCCCATGCTCGACATGTGGAACGAGCGCGAGAAGGCCCTCATCGCCACCGATCCGGAGCGCGTGCCCGGCCTCGCGAACCCGCCGTTTGCAGGCACTGCCCACATGGGCAAGATGACCGGTGAAGCCCGCGCCAAGGCCGCCGCCGAAGGCGCGCGCACCGTGCCGCCACGCGAGCACGGCGGCAACTGCGACATCAAGGATTTGTCGCGCGGTTCGAAGGTGTTCTTCCCCGTGTACGTCGACGGCGCGGGCCTGAGCGTGGGCGACCTGCACTTCAGCCAGGGCGACGGCGAGATCACCTTCTGCGGTGCCATCGAGATGGCCGGCTGGGTGCACATGAAGGTCACGCTCATCAAGGGCGGCATGGCCAAGTACGGGATCAAGAACCCGATCTTCAAGCCCAGCCCAATCACGCCGCAGTACAACGACTACCTGATCTTCGAAGGCATCTCCGTCGACGAGAGCGGCAAGCAGCACTACCTCGACGTGAACGTGGCCTACCGCCAGGCCTGCCTGAACGCCATCGAGTACCTGAAGAAGTTCGGCTACTCGGCTGCGCAGGCCTATTCGATCCTGGGCACGGCGCCGGTACAGGGCCACATCAGCGGGGTGGTCGACGTGCCCAACTCGTGCGCCACGCTGTGGCTGCCCACGGGCATCTTCGACTTCGACATCAACCCGAACGCATCGGGCCCGGTAAAGTTCATCGACGGCAGCATCGACATGCCGCTGTCGCACGACCTGCGCTGAAGCCAGCCATGCCGACCTACGACTATGCCTGCGGGCAGTGCGGCGGCTTCGAGGCGTTGCGGCCCTCAGGCCTGCGCGACGAGCCGGCTGCGTGCCCCGATTGCAGATGCGCTTCGCCGCGCGTGCTGTCGGCCGCGCCGCGGCTCGCGCTGATGGCCTCGGGCACGCGCCGCGCCATGGAAACCAACGAGCGCGCGCGGCACGAGCCGGGCAGCTCGCGCGACTATGCGCGCTTCAAGCATCCGGCGGGGTGCGGCTGCTGCGGCTCGGGCAAACGAGGCGCGACGGTGACGGCGCCGAGCGGGGCCAAGTCCGCGCCGTCACGGCGACCGTGGATGATCAGCCACTGAAGACCGGCTGTTTTTCAAGGGCTCGATTGTTTCAATCCCGTGAACGCCGTGGTTCCTTTTGCCGGCGTTTTCCGAGGCTTTTCAGGATCAAACTTCTCCTCACCAACCAACCACCTGAAGGAGATTGAAATGAATGCCTCGAAGATCCTCGCTGCTGCTGCTCTCTCGCTCCTGGCCGCTGCCGGAGCCCATGCAGAAACCTACGACGGCGTGCACGTCGTGAACTCTTCTGTCAGCCGCGCCGAAGTCGCACCGCAAGCCGCTGCCGCCGCACGCGCTGGCAACGAGTACGCCGATGCCTCTAGCGCTGGCGCACAGACCTTCACGTCGACCGCCAACCGCGCGACCGTGCAAGCCGAAGCCGTTGCCAAGGCTCACGACCCGCTGGCCAGCCTCGATCGCCGCGCGTTCTACCGCGACGAAGTGCCGCAAGCCTACAAGAAGCCCAGCGTGTCGTTCACGCGCCAGGCCGGCCTGTAAGCCAAAGCCGCGACACCTGCGGGTGTGCGCAAGACAAAAACGGGCCTCGGGCCCGTTTTTTTCGCCTGTGCTTTTCAAGTATACGCATTGAGTATATATTTGCGGTCCATGAACATGCCGCAACAGGTGCTCCTCCGCGACGCGATGCGTCAACTCAACATGACGCGCGACGCTTTCGCCGAGCGCATCGGCAGCCGAAGAAGAGCGCTCGACGCCTGGCTGCTTCCCGATGAATCCAACGAATTCAGGGCCATGCCCGAGGTCGCTCGCCGCTTCGTGAGCGAAATCCTGGCTTCGGACGGTCGACGCAGTGAATATACGCAAAGCGCATATGAAGGCGCCTTTCGCAAGTCGATGGCGGTCGAGGGCGCGCACCACCTGCTCTCGGTCAGCCAGTTCAATCGCGACGCCATCGACGAGCTGTTCCAGCTGGCCGATGTCATGCAGCCCATCGCGCGGCGGCGCAAGGTCAGCCGCGTGCTCGAAGGCGCCGTACTCGCCAACCTTTTCTTCGAGGCCAGCACGCGCACGCGTGTGAGCTTCGGTGCGGCGTTCTGCCGGCTGGGCGGCTCGGTGTGCGACACCACCGGCTTCACCTTCTCGTCGATGGCCAAGGGCGAATCGATCTATGACACCAGCCGCGTGATCAGCGGCTATGTCGACGCCATCGTGGTGCGGCATCCGGAGCAGGGCTCGGTGGCGGAGTTCGCACGCGCCACCAACGTGCCGGTCATCAACGGCGGCGACGGACCCGGCGAGCATCCGAGCCAGGCGCTGCTAGACCTGTACACCATTCAGCGCGAGTTCTCGCGCCTGGGCAAGCTGGTGGACGGTGCGCACATCGCCATGGTCGGCGACCTGAAATACGGGCGAACCGTGCACTCGCTCATCAAGCTGCTCGCTCTGTACAAGGGGCTGAAGTTCACGCTCATCTCGCCGCCCTCGCTCGCGATGCCGGCGGAAATCGTGGACGCCGTGAGCCGCAACGGCCACGTGGTCGAGACCGCCGCCACGCCCGCGCAGGCGCTGGCCGTCGCCGACATCATCTACGCCACGCGCATCCAGAAGGAACGCTTCGCGCACGACGAAGTGCTGGAAGGCTTCGACAACGCCTTCGAGATCAACCGCGCGCTCGTCGAGTCGGCCTGCAAGCCCGATGTGGTGGTGATGCACCCGCTGCCGCGCGACAGCCGCCCCGGCTCGCACGACCTCAGCGTCGACCTGAACAACGACCCGCGCCTAGCCATCTTCCGCCAGACCGACAACGGCATCCCGGTGCGCATGGCGATCTTCGCCACGCTGCTGGGCGTGGAAAAGCTCGTGAGCCGCTCGATGCGCGACGCCGCCTGGACGCCGCCCTCGCACATCGGGCCGGACGACAGCGTGTTCCACGGGCTTGACTGAAACTGCCGCACGACGCACTGCCCCTGACGGGCGTCGACAGCTTCACTCCCGCGTGAGAGCGAACTGCTTGCGAATGCCGCCCGCGGCCGAAGGCCCCACCCAGAGATCGAAATCGCCGGGTTCCACGGCCGGCTTCATGTCGCGGCCGACGAATGCCAGGTCGTCGGCCGTGAGTGCGAACTCGACGACCGTCGATGCGCCGGGCGCAATGTCGACCTTGCGGAATTCCTTGAGCTCGCGCACGGGCCGGGTCACGCTGGCGGCGCGCTGGGCGATGTAGAGCTGCACCACTTCCTCGGCCTCGCGCTGGCCGGTGTTGCTGACGGTGGCGCGCACGCGCAGCGTGCCCGACAGCGGCAGGCGCTCCGAACTCAGCTCCACGCCGTCGTAGTGCACCGGTGCATAGCCGATGCCGAAGCCGAAGGGGTAGAGCGCTTCGTTGGTCGCGTCCAGGTAGCGGGTCCTGAAGGCCGTGCCCGGTGCGTTCTCGGGCGAGGGGCGGCCGGTGCGCTTGTGGCCGTAGTAGTAGGGCACCTGTCCCGCCGTCTGCGGAAAGCTCACGGGCAGGCGGCCCGAGGGATTGAAGTCGCCGAACACCACGTCGGCGATCGCGTTGCCGGTCTGCACGCCCAGGAACCACGTGACGAGGATGGCGCGCGCATCGCGCACCGCACCCTTGAGCGCCATCGCGCGGCCGTTGCTCAGCAGCACGACCACCGGCTTGCCGGTGGCGGCCACGGCTTCGGCCAGGTCCTGCTGCGCCTGCGGCAAGCCGATGTCGGTGCGCGAGCGCGCCTCGCCCGACATCTTCTGGCTCTCGCCGATGGCCAGCAGCACCACGTCGGCATCGCGCGCGGCGGCCACCGCGGCGTCGATGCCGCCGGGCAGCGCCGACTCGATGCCCGAGCCGCGCACGACGTTCACCGACGAATCGGCCCCCAGTGCCGCGCGCAGGCCCTGGTCGACGCCCACCGGCGCCGACTGGCCCGGGGACAGGCTCCAGGCGCCCATCAGATCGACAGTGCCCTCGGCGAAGGGGCCGATCAGCGCGATCTTCGTGCCGGCCTTGGACAGCGGCAGCAGCGCGCGCTCGTTCTTCAGCATCACGATGGAGCGGCGCGCGCTCTCCCGGGCCAGCGCGATGAATTCGGGGTTCTCGGTGCGTTGCGCGGCAGGTGGGCCGTCGAGGCCGCGCATGGGGTCGTCGAACAGGCCGAGCCTCTGCTTCACGCGCAGCACGCGGCGCACCGCGTCGTCGAGCCGTGCCATCGGCACTTCGCCCGAAGCCACCAGCTCGGGCAGGTAGCGCGCGTACAGGCCGCTCTGCATGCTCACGTCGGTGCCGGCCATGAAGGCCTGTCTGGCCGCTTCGCGCGGGTTGGCGGCGTAGCCGTGCTCCACCAGTTCCTCGTCGGCCGTGTAGTCGGACACCACGAAGCCCTTGAACTTCCATTCGTCGCGCAGCACGCCCGTGAGCAGCGCGGGGTTGGCGGTGGAGGGCACGCCGCCGATCTCGTTGAAGGCGCTCATGATCGACAGCGCGCCCGCGTCCAATGCCGCGCGGAAGGGCGGCAGGTACACCTCGCGCAGCGTGCGCTCGGAGATGTCGCTCACGCTGTAGTCGAGTCCGCCCTCGGCCGCGCCGTAGGCCGCGAAGTGCTTGGGCGTGGCCAGCATGGCGTCGGGCCGCGAGAGGTCGGGGCCCTGGAAGCCGCGCACGCGCGCGGCGGCGAACTGCCTGGAGAGATACGCGTCTTCGCCCGCGCCTTCGAGGCCGCGGCCCCAGCGCGCGTCGCGCGCGACATCGACCATCGGCGCGAAAGTCCAGCGGAAGCCGTCAGCCGTGGCTTCGACCGCCGCGGCGCGCGCGGTGCGCTCGGCGAGCGCGGGCTCCCAGCTCGACGCCTCGGCCAGCGGCATCGGGAACATGGTGCGAAAGCCGTGGATCACGTCGGCGCCGAAGATCAGCGGAATGCCCAGGCGCGACTCGCTTACCGCCATCTGCTGCAGCCGCCGCTTGCTCTCGAGGCCAGCGTTGTTGAACAGGCCGGTGAGGCGGCCGGCGCGCACGTCGGCGGTTTCCTGCTGCGCATTGCGCGAGCCGGCCTGCGGGTTGTTGGGGGTGTCGATGTCAGCCGGGCCGTACAGGCTCAGCTGGCCGGCCTTCTCCTGCACCGTCATGCGGGCGATGAGGGACTCGATGCGGGCCTCGGCGGCGTCGGGCGAGCGGGAGGGTTGAAGGTCCTTGGGAGCGGCCGCCGCGGTGGCGGGGGGAAGCAGGGCGGGGAGGGAGAGTGCGGAAAGGAGGAGGACGAGGGCGGGAACCGCAGCTTTTCGAACGTGCATGGCCCTCTATTCTGCAGACAACGCACGCCGGCCCCGGCCAGCGGGTTTCCGCCCTGGCCGTAGGGGCTTGTCCGAGCCGGCCCGCTTACTCGGCGGTGGCGCCGGCTTCCTTCGCCACTTTGACCCACTTGGTCGTCTCGGTGCCGATGAAGTTGGCCAGTTCCGTAGGCTTCATGTTGCCGGCCGTTACACCCTGTTCCTCGAAACGTTTGATCACATCGGGCTGTTGCAGCGCGCGGGCGAGTTCGGTGTTCAGGCGCTGCACGATCTCGGGCGGCGTGCCGTGCGGCGCCATGAGCGCGAACCACGTCGTCATGTCGTAGCCCTTGAGGCCGGCCTCGTCGAGCGTGGGCACGCCGGGGTAGGCGGGCGCGCGCGTCTTCGTTGTCACGGCCAGCGCATGCACCTTGCCGGCGCGGATATGCGGCGAAGCCGAGGGGCTGGTCTCGATGGCCATCTGGATCTGGCCGCCCATCAGATCGGCCATCATCGGCGCGCCGCCCTTGTAGGGCACGTGCACGATGTCGGTCTTCGTCATCGAGCGGAACAGTTCGCCCGAGATGTGCTCGGTGCTGCCGTTGCCGGCCGAGCCGAAGTTGACCTTGCCGGGGTTGGCCTTGATGTACGCGACGAGTTCGGCCACCGTCCTGGCGGGCACCTTCTCGTTGACGATCAGCACGTTGGGCGTGGACGCTGCGAGCGCGACGGGATCGAAGTCGCGCTGGAAGTCATAGGCGAGCTTCTTGTAGAGGCCCGGCGCGATCGCGTGTGCAATGGTGGCGAGGAACAGCGTGTAGCCATCGGCCGGCGCCTTCGACGCGATGGTCGCGCCCACGGTGCCGCCCGCGCCGCCGCGGTTGTCGACGATCACCGGCTGCTTGAGCGATTCGGAGAGCTTCTGGCCGATGGTGCGCGCGACGATGTCGGTGGTACCCCCGGCCACGAAGGGAACGACGAGCGTGATGGGTTTCGTCGGCCAGTCGGCGGCGGATGCCGCGCCGCTGGCGAGCATCAACGCGGCGATGGTGGTGCGAAGGAAGGTGCGTCGGTTCATGGTCGTGAGGTCTCGGTGTTGTTGTGAAATGGCAGGAGTCGGGTCGGTCAGTCCGCGCCCAGCCGCAGCCGGCTCGGCAGGCGCTTCTCGATGGCGAACTTCAGCAGCGCCGCGCAGCGGAAGATGCCGTGCGCGAACTTGCCGTAGGGCAGTGTGAGAAAGAGCGCCATCACCACGCCCAGGTGCACCGCGAGCAGCAGCGCCATGAAGCGGGTGTCGCGCCAGGCCAGCAATGCCAGGCCGGTGAGGCTCGTGAGCAGCAGCAGCGCGATGAAGCCGCGGTCCATCGGCCGCTGCGCCGCGTCGCCGTGCGCGGCGTGGCGACGCAGGTTCAGCCACAGCAGGCCGACGGGGCCGATCGCGAGGCCAACGCCGCCCGCGGTGCCCAGCAGCACCGGCAGGCTCGTGAGCGCGTAGGGCGCGTGCAGGTCGAACAGGTAGTGATAGAGCGTCGCCACGCAGGTCGAGGCGAAGCACAGCATGAAGCCGTAGAAGGTGAAGTGATGGAAGCGCCGGCGCCAGAGGGTGAAGCGGTCGTCGTCGTTGTTGCAGCCCTCGCCGTGGCCGCCGCCCAGGTACTTCAGGCGCAGCGCGTCGTGCGCGGCCTCGGCGCCGGCCGCGCGGCGCACGCCCGGCAGGTCGGGGGCATTGCCCGGATCGTTCGCGGGCGACACCTCGCGCCAGAAGCGGCGCGTGCCCATAGCCAGCGCGCACATCACGAAGAGGAACACCGCGCCGAACACCAAGGCGAGGAAGTTGTGCGGAAAGATCGCGTAGAAGTTGCCCGCAAGCGGGTCGTGCAGCAGCGAGCCCGACATCGCCACGGCCAGCACGAGGAACAGCGCCAGCCCGCCCGCCAGTGCGAGCGCGACGGTGAGCCCGGCCTTCTTGTAGAGAGCGCCCATCACGGGCGGCCAGGCGTAGTCGTGGTAGGTCTGCAGTCGCACCTGCGCCATCGCCTGCGGCACGTTCACCGCGAACTCGTGCGGCGGCGCGTACTGGCAGGCATGCAGGCACGAACCGCAGTTGTGGCAGAGGTTCGCGAGGTAGTGTGTGTCGGCCTTGCCGAACTCGAGTCGACGCGTCATCGCGGGGAACACGGCGCAGAAGCCTTCGCAGTAGCGGCAGGCGTTGCAGATCTGCAGGATGCGCGCGACCTCGCCTTCGGACGCGGTCAGCGGCAGGGCGGGCTGGATCGGGATCACGCGCGACGCGGGGCTGCCGCCGATGCCGTCGGCATCGGCACGGGCGCGTGCAACAAGGTCAGTGAGCTGCTGCAAGGGCGGCCTCCGGGGATTGCGTTGAAATGTTCTTTGCAGCGTTCGCCGCCTGCGTGCCGGCGATGCGCCCGAAGGCCGTGCCGATGCTCATGCCGACGCCGGCCGTGTAGCCCTTGCCCAGCACGTTGCCGGCCATCATTTCGCCGGCCACGAAGAGGTTGGGGCTCGGCCGGCCGCCGAAGCGCACGGCGGCGGTCTCGTCCACCTTCAGGCCGAGATACGTGAAGGTGATGCCGGGGCGCACGGGATAGGCGTAGAAGGGCGCGGTGTCGATCGGCCGCGCCCAGTGCGTCTTGGCGGGTGCGAGGCCTTCGGTGTGGCAGTCGTCCAGCGCGGTGTGGTCGAAGCGGCCGACGCGGCAGGCGGCGTTGTAGTCCTGCACGGTGCGAACGAAGGCGGCTTCGTCCAGGCCGAGCTTCTGCGCGAGTTCGCCGAGCGAGTTCGCCTGTGTGCCGCTGAACACCGGCGGCATGAAGCGGCCCACCGCCTGTTGGTCGATGACGGACCAAGCGATCTGCCCCGGCTGCTGCGCCACGAGCCGGCCCCAGATTGCATAGCGCTTGGGCCAGAAGTCTTCGCCTTCGTCGTAGAAGCGTTGTGCGTCGCGGTTGACCACCACGCCGAGCGACACGCAATCGATGCGCGTGCAGATGCCGCCGTCGTACAGCGGCGCGCGCGCGTCGATGGCCACCATGTGGCCCTGTGATGGATCGCCGATGCTGTCGGCGCCCGCATCGATCATGTGCTTGAGCAGCACGCCCTGGTTGAAGCGCGTGCCGCGGATCAGGAAGTTGTCGGCCGGCCATTCGCCGCGCTCGTTTCGGCCCCACGCTTCGCGCAGCCATTCGCGGTTCGACTCGAAACCGCCCGAGGCCAGCACGCAGCTCTTCGCCGCGATCCGCTCGCCGGCTTCGGTGCGCACGGCGACGAAGCGGTCACCGTCGAGTTCGACCGACGCTACGGGCGTGTCGTAGCGGATCTGCACGCCCAGCCTTTCGGCGCTGCGGTAGTAGGCGTTGACGAGCGCCTTGCCGCCGCCCATGAAGAAGGCATTGGTGCGCGCCACGTGCAGCGCGCCCGACAGCGGCGGCTGGAAATGCACGCCGTGGCTGCGCATCCAGTCGCGGCAGTTCGACGAGGCGCGGATCACCAGCCGCGCCAGGTGCTCGTCGGTGAGGCCGCCGGTCACCTTCAGCAGGTCTTGCCAATACTCCTCTTCAGGGTAGGCATCGACCAGCACATCCTGCGGCGCGTCGTGCATGCAGCGCAGGTTGCGGGTGTGCTGCGAATTGCCGCCGCGCCATTCTTTGGGCGAAGCCTCCAGCAGCAGCACCGAAGCGCCGGCCTCGCGCGCCATCAGCGCGGCGCACAGCGCGGCATTGCCGCCACCGACAACCAGTACGTCTATCACTCGTGGGTCTCCTTGGAATGCAGGAGACTTTAGGGAGCGTAGCCTTCACGCGAAAGGCCGAAAGAAGCAACAGGTGTTCAGTGATCGAGAAGACTTGCGCCGGCCCAACGGCCTTCGCGCACCAGCGTGCGCGCGGTCTCGGCCACCACCACGCGCGCGGCCAGCGCGGCGGGCGAGAGTTCATCGTCTGACAGGCTCACGAGCAGGTTGCGCCGGCCCACGTGCGCATCGGAAATCTGCGTGAGCACGAGATCGTCGCGGTCGTGCCGCGCCGTGGCGGCGCCGGGCTGGATGGTGGCGCCGTGGCCGGCGCGCACAGCGTCCATCAGCAGCGCGAGGCCGTCGACCTCCGCCACGATGCGCGGCGCCACGCGCGCCCGCGCAAAGGCGGCCATCAGCGTGGCGCGCAGGCCGTGGCTGCCGCTGGGCAGGATCAGCGGCACCTCGGCCAGCTGCGACAGTCGCACCTTCGCACCGGTGGGGCGCGGTGACAGCGTGGGCGAGGCGATCACGAAGAGCTTTTCGGCCAGCAGCGGCGCTACGCTCCAGCGCCGCGGCGTGTCGGTCTGGAACAGCACGGCCAGGTCGAGCTGGCGCGCGTGCAGCATCGTCGTGAGGTGGCCCGACAGCGCCTCGACCATGTGCAGGCGCACCTCCGGATAACGCGCCTGCATGGCCTGCATCAGCGGCACGCCCAGCACGGTGGCGGTGGTGGGCGCCAGGCCCACGCTCACATGGCCCGACAGGCGCGCCTGCTGGGCGGCGCGCACGGCGTCGTCGGCGTGGCGCAACGTGAGCTGCGCCTGGTGCAGGAAGGCCAGGCCCGCGTCGGTGGGCATGACGCCGGTCGAATGGCGGCGCAGCAGCCGCGTCGAGAGTTCACTTTCGAGCCGGCTGATCTGCTGGCTCAGAGCCGACGTGACCACGCCCAGCTCGACCGCCGCGCGGCCCATGCTGCGCAGCTCGCAGACCTTGACGAAGTAGCGCAGTTGCCGGAGTTCCATCGCCCGATCATCGCGCAGGCGCCGTCGGCCGCGAAAACAGCGGGCGACGCGCGTCTTATTGTTTGTAGCTGTCGTCGATGCGGTCGAGCTTGCGGATCAGCGAAGGCCAGACGAACTGGCCGCCCATGCCGCCGGTCTGCACCTTCATTGCCTGGCCCACGCCCTCGACGATCTTGGGGTTCACCTGCGTGAGTTCGGTGCCGCCGGACTGCGCCGCGATCTGGATCTGGCAAGTGTTCTCGAAGGTGTACATCGAGAGGAAGGCGTCGGCGATGGTCTTGCCGCAGGTCAGCAGGCCATGGTTGCGCAGCATGAGGAAGTTGGCGCTCCCCATGTCGGCCTGCAGGCGCGGCTTCTCGTCGTCGCGGAAGGCCACGCCTTCGTAGTCGTGGTAGGCCAGCGAGGCCAGCACGAAGGTCGACTGCTGGCTGATGGGCAGCACGCCGTTTTTCTGCGCACTCACGGCAATGCCGGCCTTGGTGTGGGTGTGCAGCACGCACTGGATGTCTTCGCGCGCGGCATGCACGGCGCTGTGGATCACGAAGCCGGCCGGGTTCACGGGGTAGGGTGAGTCGATGATCTTGTTGCACTGCTGGTCGACCTTCACCAGGCTCGACGCGGTGATCTCGTCGAACATCAGGCCGTAGGGGTTGATCAGGAAGTGGTGCTCCGGACCGGGGATGCGTGCGCTGATGTGCGTGAACACCAGGTCGCTCCAGCCGTACAGCGCCACGAGGCGGTAGCAGGCGGCGAGGTCGACGCGCAACTGCCATTCCTCGGCGGAGACGAGTTTCTGGATTTCGGGTTGGGTGGCGGCGTTCATGGTGTGGTGTCCTTTGGAGGTTGTGGAATTCGGCATCAGGCCGCAGCCGGCTCTTGCAAGGCCGCCTTGTAGATGCTTTGCTTCGGCTGCGCCATCAGACGGCGCAGCATGGGCTCGAATTCGCCGATCGGCAGGGTCTCGGCCTTGGGGTCGAAAGCGGGGTTGTCGTAGAGCGCGCAGAACTCGGCCGTGCGCTCGTAGTGCGGATGGTCCTTGAAGCTGTCGCGCATGTCGCGGTCCAGCCCGATGTGATGGAAGAAGTAGTGGCCCTGGAAGATGCCGTGGTGCTGCACCATCCAGTGGTTGGCTTCGCTCACGAAGGGCTTGAGGATGGCGGCGGCGATGTCGGGGTGGTTGAAGCTGCCGAGCGTGTCGCCGATGTCGTGCAGCAGCGCGCACACCACGTACTCCTCGTCGCGGCCATCGCGCAGTGCGCGGGTGGCGGTCTGCCGCGAATGGGTGTAGCGGTCGACCGGAAAGCCGCCGTAGTCGCCTTCGAGGATCTGCAGGTGCTTGATCACGCGTGCGGGCAGGCCGCCCGCGAACTGCATGAACTCGCCGCCGATCAGCTGCCAGTCTTCGCGCGTGCTTTCCTGCATGCTCCTGAAACTTGCGCGTGCGTTGCTCATCGTGAGGTCTCCGTTCTTGTGGGTGCCGGTCACTGTATGCCTGCGCTTGACCTGGAACTGTCAAGAATTTGACAATGCAGGGTTCTGGTAAACCCCCGCCCGCATGGCCACTTCGTCCAAACCCCGCCTCTCTGCCGCGCATCGCGGCGCCCTCGAGGGCAATCCATGGTTCACCAGCATTCCGCGCCCGCAACGGGAGGCGCTGCTCGGCGCGGCCGAGCTCATCCATGCACGGCGCGGCGCGATGGTGTTTCGCCAGGGCGATCCCATTCACGCGGCCGGCGGCGGCTTCTATGGGCTGGTGGCGGGCACCATCAAGATCTCGTCCCTGCGGCAGGACGGGCGCGAGGCCATCCTCGCGGTGCTGGAGCCCGGCAACTGGTTCGGCGAGATCACGCTGATCGACGGCTCGCCGCGCACGCACGACGCCACCGCGCTGGAGGCGCTCGACCTGCTCGCGGTGCCGCCCGCGGCCTTCGTGCAGCTGATGCGAGACGTGGTCTTCTCCAACGCCATCGCCGCGATGCTGGCGGCGCGCGTGCGCATGCTCTACGGCCTGACGGAAGACGCCATGCTGCGCAGCCTGCGCGCCCGCGTGGCGCACCGGCTGCTGGTGCTGGCGCGCGGCGATGCCACGCAATCGGTGCACCTGCGGCACCAACTGCAGCTGCCTCAGGAGGCGCTTGCCATGATGCTGGGCGTGACGCGGCAGACGCTGTCGAAGGAGCTCAATGCGCTGGCAGGCGAGGGCGTCGTCGCACTGGGCTACGGGCGCATCGAGCTGCGGTCGATCGATGCGCTGCAGGCGCTGGTGAGCACGGGTTGAGCCCGTGCGCCGGCGTCAGCGCAATACGCGGCCGTCGGCGGAGATGCTGATGAGGTCGATGCTGCGCACGTTGTCGCGCAGGCCCGGGCGCAGGTTGATGCGGAAGCCGCCCACGTCGTAGTCGGTCATGCCGGACATCACGCGCAGCAGGCTCGCCGTGTTGAAGCCGCGGCCCGCGCGGCGCACGGCCTCGCCGGCCGCCTTGGCCGCGATGAAGCCTTCGAGGCCTTCGTACGACGCGGTCTGGTCGGAGTTGTCGACGGCCGCAAGGTATTCCTTGACGATCGGAATGGCCGATGGCCGCGGCGAGGGCACCACCTGGGAGATCACGATGCCCCCGATGTCCTTGCCGAGCGTGGCGTAGAGCGGGTCGATGCCGACGATGGAGAAGGCCATGAAGTTGCCCGCATAGCCGCTCTTGCGCAGCTTGCGGATGGCGTTGGCCGTGGTGCCCGAGAGCGACACCAGAACGATGGCCTGGGGCGACTGCTGCTGCACCGTCTTCAAGGCTGCGTCGAGCTTGTCGCCGGTCGGCGGCACCAGTGCCGTCGCCACCAGCGGCGTCAGCTTGAGTTCGCTGATGGCCTGCTCGACGGCCGCGAGGCCGGCGCGGCCCATCGCGTCGTCGTCGCCCACCAGCGCCACGCGGGTCTGCCCCACGGTGGCGCACTGCTTCACTATCTTGAGGGCCTCGTCGATCATGCCGGGCCGCACGTGGAACACGTTGGGATGGTCGACGCCGCGCAGCGTGTCGGAGGCCGCGAAGGGCGCGAACAGCAGGCTGCCCTGCTGCGTCGCAACGTTGGCGCCGGCCTCGCTGCTGGCCGTGCCGACGAAGCCGAAGAGCATGTCGGCCTTGTGGGTGGTGAGCAGGGTGCGCGCGTTGGCGGCCGCGCGGGCCGCGTCGTAGCCATCGTCGAGCTGCAGCAGTTTCAGCTGCAGGCCATTGGCGGCGTTGCGTTCGTTGAACTGGCTCACCGCGAGGCGGCTGCCGGCAGCGAAGGCGGTGCCGATCTCGTAGGCACTGCCCGTGAGCGGCACCGATTGCCCGAGCAGCACGACATGCGGTGCGCCAGCCGCCGCGCGCGCGGACTGCGCCATGACGGGGCGGGCAATGCCGATGCCACTGCCCAGCAGCACTGCGCCCCATGCCTTGCCCAACCACTTTCTGCGTGATCCGTTCATTGGACACCTTCTTTCACATTAGTAAAAAAGTGTAGCAATTTCGGGGCCAAGGGGGAAGGCGGGTTAGCTCGGCCTCCCTCGTCGCAGGGGCCGGCTCAGGACAGCTGCTGGATGCGGATCAGGCTGCCTGCAGGATCGCGTACGGCGCAGTCGCGAACGCCGTACGGCTGGTCGGTCGGCTCCTGGACGATCTCGGTGTCGCTGGCCTGCAGCCGTGCGAAGGTGCCCTCGAGATCGGGGGTGGCCAGCAGGATGGCGGCGTAGGTGCCCTTGGCCATCATCTCGGCGATGGTGCGGCGCTCGTCGTCGGTGATGCCGGGGTAGGCGGCCGGCGGCGCCAGCACGATGGACGTGCCGGGCTGGCCGGCGGGGCCGACCGTGATCCAGCGCATGCCGCCGTATCCGACGTCGTTGCGGACCTCGAAGCCGAGGAGGTCGCGGTAGAAGGCCAGGGAGGCCTCGGGGTCGTTGTGGGGAAGAAAACTCGCGTGAATGGTGATGTTCATGGTGCTCGGTTCGGTCCAGGTGTTGTCAGGCCGGTCAGTCTAGATTCGGACCGCCGAGCGGCGCTTCTCGATTCCTGATCGGTCTGGTCACCTGTTTCGCCACGCACGCCGGCATTTCCGCGGCCGCATGCGCGGCCTGCCGCCGGTAGGTGCTGGGCGGCACGCCGACCAGTTCGGCGAAGCGCGTGCTGAAGGTGCCCAGCGACGAGCAGCCGACCTCGAAGCAGACCTCGGTGACGCTGAGGTCGCCGCGCCGCAGCAGCGCCATCGCGCGTTCGATGCGCCGGGTCATCAGATAGGAATAGGGCGACTCGCCGTAGGCGAGCCGGAACTGGCGGCTGAGGTGCCCGGCCGACATGTGCACGCCGTAGGCGAGCGCCTCGACGTCCAGCGGCTGTGCGTATTCCCGGTCGATGCGGTCGCGAACGCGGCGCAGCCGTGCGAGGTCGCGCAGATGCTGCGCTGCTTCGGGTTTGCTGGTCATCCGCGGGATCGTGCCACGCCCCACCGGGGCGCTCAAGCCCGCTGACGGGGCGTGCTCAGGTCGATGCGACCCGCTCGAACACCAGGTCCCACACGCCATGCCCCAGCTTGATGCCGCGGTTCTCGAACTTGGTGAGCGGGCGGTAGCCGGGCTTGGGTGCGTAGCCTTCGGCCGTGTTGCGCAGCAGCGGCTCTGTCGACAGCACTTCGAGCATCTGCTCGGCATAGGGCTGCCAGTCGGTGGCGCAATGGATGTAGCCGCCGGGGCGCAGGTGCTGCGCGAGCTTGGTCACGAACTCGGGCTGGATCAGGCGGCGCTTGTTGTGGCGCTTCTTGTGCCACGGGTCGGGGAAGAACACATGCACGCCGGCCAGGGTGCCGGGCTGCAGCATGTGGTCGAGCACGTCGACCGCGTCGTGCGCGCAGATGCGGATGTTCGACAGCGACTGCTCGCCGATGCGCTTGAGCAGCGCGCCCACGCCGGGCTCGTGCACTTCGCAGCAGAGGAAGTTGGTCTCGGGCAGCACGGTGGCGATGTGCGCTGTGGCCTCGCCCATGCCGAAGCCGATCTCCAGTACCGTAGGGCCGGCGCGGCCGCCGAAGGCGGCAGTCAGGTCGAGCGGTTCGGGCTTGTAGGGCAGGAGGAACAGCGGGCCCAGTTCGGAAAAGGCGCGTGCCTGGCCGTCGGTGGTGCGGCCGGCGCGCTTCACGAAGCTCTTGAGGCGGCGATGCAGCGGGTGCGGCTTGGCCGCGTCGTCGTCGCTGCCGTCGGAAGAGGGCGCATCGTCGCTGCGCGGGAGGTCGTTGGACACGGTGTCGGGAGAATTCATTACGGCTGCGAATTGTAGAGAGCGCGCCATTCGGGCACCCAGCCGGCCAGGGCGTCCGCGCAGCCGGTGGCCGTGGCGGGTCGCAGGCCGAGCACGCGTGCGGCGCTGTCCAGCGCGGCCAGGGCGGCTTCGGGCGTGCCCGTGTCGATGGAGATCGCGCCGTTTTGCTTCGACAGCTTGTCGCCGTCGGCGCCGCGCACCAGCGGCGTGTGCAGGTAGCTCGGCGTGGGAAAACCGAGCGCGCGCTGCAGCAGGATCTGGCGCGCCGTGTTGTCGGTGAGGTCCTCGCCGCGGACCACGTCGGTCACGCCCTGTTCGGCATCGTCGACCACCACGGCGAGCTGATAGGCCCAGGGGCCGTCGGCGCGGCGCAGCACGAAGTCGCCGACATCGCGGCTCACGTTCTGGCACTGGCGCCCGAGGCGGCGGTCGGTCCAGCAGAGTTCGCTGCCGGCATCCGGGGCGTCGGCGTCTTCTTCCTCCCAGGGCACGCCCGGCGTGGGCGGCCGGTCGGCTTCGAACTTCCCGGTGGCGAAGCGCCAGGCGCGCGCCGGCTTGCCGTGCAGTCCGTCGCGGCAGGTGCCAGGATAGACCCGCTCGCCGTGGCGCTCGTGCCGCAGGCCGAGGCGCGCGAGCGCCTGGTTGATGTCCTTGCGCGAGCAGCCGCAGGGGTAGGCCAGGTCGCTGGCCTGCAGCCTGGCCAGTGCGGCTTCGTAGCGCGCGGTGCGCTGTGTCTGCCACACGGGGGCTTCGTCGGGCAGCAGGCTGCAATCAGCCAACTGCTGGAGGATGTGCTCGCCCATGCCGGGCAGGCAGCGCTCGGTGTCGGCGTCTTCGATGCGGACCAGCCAGCGCGCCTGCGGACCGCGGGCACGCACGTCGAGCCAGCTTGCCAGCGCTGCCACCAGAGAGCCCGCATGCAGCGGGCCGGTGGGCGAGGGCGCGAAGCGGCCGGTCTCCCTCATCATCTCCCGGTCAGATGACGTCGAGTGCGAGCGACAGGCCGGAGAGGAACGCGTCTTCCACGCGGTGGCCGGTGCACCAGTCGCCGGCCACGCCGATGTGCGCCTTGGCATCCCAGAGGTGGGTGGTGCCCATCGGCACCTGCGTCTGCGCTTCGCTCCAGCACAGCGCCTGGGCGTGCGCGGGGGTGGCATGGACGCCGGTGATCTCGGCGAAGGCACGCAGCAGCTTGGCCTCGACGCGCGCGGGCGTGTCGCGCACGTGTTCCTGCGACCACGCGGCGCTGGCCTGCAGCGTCCAGCGTTCGACGGGCTCGCGGCCGGGCTTGGAGGATTCGCGTGCCAGCCATGCCACGCGGTGGTGGGTGCTGCGCGCAGCGTTCCACTGCGGGCCGAGGTGCGACATGGTGGGCTGGTTGGCCTGGGGGTAGGCGATCATCAGCGTCCAGCAGGGCGCGATGCGCACGGGTTCGATCTTGCGGCTGAGCGTGGCCGAGAGCTTGCCGTCGCCCAGCAGCGCGCGGGCGCGCGAAGGCGGCACGGCGAGCAGCACGGCGTCGAAGCCCGAATACACGTGCCGGGAGTCGTCGGTGCCCGTGGTGCGCAGCTGCCAGCGCTGGGGGGCAAGTGCATCGCACTCGATCTGCGTGCCCTGCGTGCCGGCGACGAGGCTGTCGCCGAGCGGCTTGGCCCAATGGGCCACCAGCGCATCCATGCCGGGCTGCGCCACCCAGTGCGGCTCGAGCGAAGGCAGGGCCGCCTCGGCTACGCGGCCGTGGGCGTCGAGCACGCGCACGAGGTTGGCGCTCCAGCGCTTGCACAGGCTGGGCGTGCTTGCCAGCGCCAGCGCAAAGCGCGGGTCGCGCACGGTGAAGTACTGCGCGCCGCTGTCGAAGCGGCCGAAGGCGGTGTCGATGCTCGCCATGCGTCCGCCGGCCGTGGCCTCGCGTTCGAACAGCGTGACCTTGTGGCCGGCTTGCACCAGCGTTCGCGCACAGGCCACCCCGGCAATGCCAGCGCCGACGACGGCGTAATGGCGCGGGGTGGCTGGGGTTCGGTGGCGGACGGAGGGCTTGGCAGTTGCGCGAGTGCTCATTGCAGACTCTTTTCTTCTGGGTGGGAATGCGGTTGGATGTGTCTGCACTCTACATCGGTCCGAGAGGGGCTTCGCCTGAGGGCACACCCTTAGCGACGCCGCGCGCTCCTCGGCAATACTTATCGGCCCCGATGCCGCTCGAGCAACGCGCGCCGCGTGCCTTCATGCTCGAACTGCGCCAGCCACCATTCGAGCGCCTTCCCCGGCTTGCCCGCGCTGCGCACGCGCCATGCGCAATGCATCGTTCCAAGCGGCGGCTTGCGCTCTGTCTTCAGCTCGACCAGGTGCCCGGCCTCGATGTACGGCCGCGCCATCGGCTCCGGCAGGAAGCCGCCGCCCAGCCCGTGCAGCTGCGCCGCGATCTTGGCCTGCATGCTCGGCACGGTGAGCACGTCCTGCCCGCCCACGAGGTTCACCGTCATGCTGGGGCCGTGCCGCGCCGAATCGGCTGCGGCCACCGCGCGGTGCTGCCGCATCACCGCGTCGCTCAGCGGCTCGGACATGCGCGCCAGCGGATGGTGCGGCGCCACGGCGTAGACGAAGCGCAGCTCGCCGATCAGCCGGCTGCGGATGCCGGTGGCGGTGAACGTCAGGCTCGCCGCATCGAGCACCGCGCCGATGGCCAGGTCGGCCTCGCCGGTGGTCAGCGCCTCGATGGTGCCCAGCAGCGTCTCGTCGCGCAGCTTGAGCCTCGTCGGCGGCTCGAGGGCGAAGAAGGCGGTGGCCAGGTCGAGCAGCGGGTCGCGCGCGATCACGCTGTCGACCGCGATGGTCAGCATCGGCTCCCAGCCCGTGGCGACGCGCTTCACGCGGTTGGCCACCGCATCGATCTCGGCCAGCAGCCGGTCGGCCTCGCGCAGCAGTTCGGCTCCGGCCTCGGTCAGCCGCGCCTGGCGGGCGCTGCGGTCGAACAGCAGCACGTCGAGCGCGTCCTCGATCTGGCGCACGCGGTAGCTCAACGCGCTCGGCACGAGATTCAGCGAGCGGGCGGCGGCAGCAAAGCTGCCGGTGCCGGCCACGGTCTGGAGCATGGCGAGGGCGTCGGGGGTCAGCACGTCTCGGGGGCTGGGCATGGGGGCTCCATTGATCAAATTATTTGAATGGTGCCATCAAACCGAGGCGTCTTTCCGAATGGGGTGCGGACCTAAAGTTCTTTACATCCGCTGCGCATCCGGCGCGGCATATGAAAGAGGCCCGCATACCCCCAAAGGGGCAGGGCCAAAGGAGTTCTACGATGTTGCAAGTCCGTAAATCTCAGGAACGCGGTTATGCCGATCATGGCTGGCTGCGCTCGTTCCACAGCTTTTCCTTTGCCGGTTACTACGACCCTGCCTACATGGGCTTCGGCAACCTGCGGGTGATCAACGAAGACCGCGTGGCGGCGGGCGCCGGTTTCGGCACCCACGGCCACAAGGACATGGAGATCATCAGCTACGTGCTCTCGGGCGAACTGGCGCACAAGGACAGCATGGGCAACGTGGAAAGCATCCCTCCCGGCGACGTGCAGCGCATGAGCGCTGGCCGCGGCGTGATGCACAGCGAGTTCAACCACAAGGCCGACGAGACCACGCACTTCCTGCAGATCTGGATCGAGCCGAATGTGCGCGGCATTGCGCCGGGCTACGAACAGAAGCAGTTCACCGACGCCGAGAAGCGCGGCAAGCTGCGCCTCGTGGCCTCGCCCGACGGCAGCGACGGCTCGGTGACGGTGCATGCCGATGCCCGCCTGTACGCCGGCCTGCTCGACGGCGAGGAAAAGGCCAGCCTGGCGCTCGACCCGCAGCGCAAGAGCTATGTGCACCTGGTGCGCGGCGAGCTCGAAGTGAACGGCCAGAAGCTCGTGGGCGGCGACGCCGCGATGCTGCAGGGCGAATCGCAACTGACGCTGGGCGCCGGCAAGGACGCCGAAGTGCTGGTGTTCGACCTGGCCGCCTGATCCCCCTTGCCGGGCGCTCGGTGCGCCCGGTTCTTTTCTCTTTTTTCTTTTTCAACAACCGAGGAGTTTTCAACCATGGCAACCGCAACCGCAACCGCAACCGCAACCGCAACAACCACCACCACTACCGCCAATTCCACACAAGACACGCTCGCTCTGATCGGCCGCATCCTGGTCGCCTACCTGTTCATTCCCGCCGGCATCGGCAAGCTCATGGGCTTCGGCGGCACAGTCGGCTACATCACCTCGGCCGGCCTGCCGCTGCCCGAAGTGGCGGCGGCCATCGCGATCGTCGTCGAGCTGGGCCTCGGCATCGCGCTGCTGCTGGGCGTCAAGACCCGCTGGACCGCCATCGTGATGGCGATCTTCTCTGTGGTCACGGCGCTGTTCTTCCACAAGTACTGGTCCGCGCCCGACGCGATGAAAATGATGCAGCAGATCAACTTCAACAAGAACATCGCGATTGCCGGTGGCCTGCTTGCGATCGCTGCTTTCGGCGCTGGTCGTTTCAGCATCGATAGAAAGTAAGCTCTTCCTGGAGGCTTCGCGCACTTCGAGTTGTTTCGGGGTGCGCTCACGCCGACGGGGTACCTTGCTCCGCGAATGTCCCCCGGCCTGCGGCCTCCTCCTTTATTTCGCTGCGCAAGGCACCCCATCGGCGTGATCGTTCAGAGCACTGGTTGATCGGCTGCAAACCAACAGCGTGCCCATCGTGCACAGGGCACCGGGTGCTCCCCGCAGCGAAATAAAGGAGGAGGCCGAAGGCCGGGGGACATTCGCGGAGGGGAGTACCCGGTGGCCTGTGCACGCACCCCGAACAAAAGCACTCCGAACAACCCACCGTCACTGGAGAAAACATCCCATGGCAAACATCGTCGTCGTCTTCCATTCCGGCTACGGCCACACCCAGCGCGTGGCGCAAGCCGTGGCCGATGGCGCTGACGCCCAACTGCTCGCCATCGATGCGGACGGCAACCTGCCTGAAGGCGGCTGGGAACTGCTGGCCGCGGCCGACGCGATCATCTTCGGCTCGCCCACCTACATGGGCGGCGTGAGCTGGCAGTTCAAGAAGTTCGCCGACGCGTCGTCGAAGGTCTGGTACACGCAGGGCTGGAAGGACAAGCTCTTCGCCGGCTTCACCAACAGCGCGACCATGAACGGCGACAAGGTCACCACCATGACCTACCTCTGGACGCTCGCGATGCAGCACGGCGGCATCTGGGTCAGCATGGGCATCCTGCCGGCCAACAACAAGGCCGCCACGCGCGACTCGATGAACTACGTGGGCGGCTACGGCGGCCTGCTGACGCAGTCGCCGACCGACGCCAGCCCGGCCGAGATGGCGAAAGGCGACTTCGACACCGCCCGCGCGTTCGGCGAGCGCATCGGCACAGTGGCAAGATCGCGCGAATAACCGGCAACCCCACGGAGAACACGATGACCGACACCAACCCCGAGACCCAATTGCTCAACCCGCACGACAAGGACCTCGGCGGTGGCTTCAAGGTGCGGCGCCTGCTGCCCGCGGCGCAGCGCCGATCGGTCGGCCCGTTCGTGTTCTTCGACCATTTCGGCCCGGCCACCGAGCAGCCGGGCACCGAGCACGACGTGCGGCCGCATCCGCACATCGGCCTCTCGACGGTCACGTATCTCTTCAAGGGCGCGATGATGCATCGCGACAGCCTCGGCAGCGTGCAGGAGATCCTGCCCGGCGCCATCAACTGGATGACGGCGGGGCGCGGCATCGTGCACTCCGAGCGCAAGCCCGAGCGCCTCAAGGCCGACACCTACGTGAACCACGGTCTGCAACTGTGGGTCGCATTGCCGCAGGCGCATGAAGAGATCGAGCCCAGCTTCGAGCACACGCCGGCCGACGCGATCCCCGAGCTGAAAGAGCAGGGCGCCGGTGTGCGCGTGTTGGTGGGCGAGGCCTTCGGTGCGCGTTCGCCGGTCAAGACGCTGTCGCAGACCGTGTACCTCGACATCGCGTTGCCGGCAGGTGGGCGCTTCGTGCTGCCCGCGCTGGCGCCCGAGCTGGCCATCTATGCGGTCGATGCCGATGTCAGCGTGAACGGCGAGCCTGTTTCCGTGCACACCATGGCCGTGCTGCCCGACGGCCAGGGCGCGGTGCTGGCTTCCGACACCGCCGCGCGCCTGATGGTGATCGGCGGCGAACCGCTCGACGGACCGCGCTACATCACCTGGAACTTCGTCTCCAGCCGGCGCGAGCGCATCCTTGAAGCCGGTTCCGACTGGGCCGCCCAGCGCATGGGCCATGTGCCCGGCGAGACCGAGTTCATTCCGCTGCCAGGCAAGCCTTTTGGCGTGCGCGAGCCTGATGTGGGCACTACGCCGGTCTGATCTCGAGTGGCCGTTGTCCAGGGCGCGTGCGCAGGGCACCGGGTACTCCTCTCCGCGAATGTCCCCCGGCCTGCGGCCTCCTCCTTTATTTCGCTGCGGGGAGCACCCGGTGCCCTGTGCACAACGAGCGTTGCTGTTGTTTCGCTCGATCAACAAGTGCTCTGAACGATCACGTCGATGCGGGGGCCTTTTTCGCGAAATAAAGGAGGAGCCCGAAGGGCGGGGGACATTCGCGAAAAAGGTCACCGCGTCGGCGTGATCGCGCCCTGAACGCACGCACAGCGCCATGAAAAAGGGCCCGCTCAACGGGCCCTATGCATTGGCGAAGCGCGCGGGCTATTCGCCGCTGAGCGACACCGCCTCGGCCGGCGGCGAACCTTCCGGCGCCTTCGGCAGCTCGACCATGGCCTTGCGGCCTCCACGAGCGCGCCACGCCGAGTAACCCACGCCCGCCAGCAGCAGCGCGCACAGGCCGATGAAAGTGCCGCTGATAGGACGCGTCACGAACACCGACATGTCGCCGCGCGAGAGCAGCAGCGCGCGGCGGAAGTTCTCTTCCACCATCGGGCCGAGCACGAAGCCCAGCAGGATCGGTGCGACCGAGAATTCGAGCGTCATCAGCACGGCGCCGACGATGCCGAACACCAGCACTTCCCAGATCTGAAACAGGCTGTTCTGCGTGCTGTACACGCCCGTCGCGATGAAGAACATCGCGGCCGGGAACAGGTACTTGTAGGGCACCTTCAGCAGCTTCACCCACACGCCGATCATCGGCACGTTCAGGATCACGAGGATCACGTTGCCGATCCAGAACGAGGCGATCAGGCCCCAGAAGATGTCCGGATGCTCGGTGATGAGCTGCGGGCCGGGCTGGATGCCCTGGATCAGCAGCGCACCCAGGATCAGCGCCATCACCGCGTCGCCCGGAATGCCCAGGCTCATCGTCGGGATGAAGTCGACCTGCGTCTTCGAATGGGCCGAGGCCTCGGGGCCGGCCACGCCTTCGATCATGCCGGTGCCGAACTTGTTCGGCGTCTTCGACACCTTGCGCTCCAGCGCATAGGCGATGAAGGTGGTGATGGTCGGGCCCGTGCCGGGCATTGCGCCGAACACCGTGCCCACCAGCGTGCCGCGCAGCATGGCGGGGAAGGCGCGCTTGAGTTCTTCCTTGCTCGGGCGCATGTCGCTGAGCTTGAGCGTGCCGGTGTCGCCGATGGCCTTCATGCGGTTCACGTTGAGCAGGAAGTCGGCCACGCCGAACAGGCCCATCGAGATCGCCACGAGTTCGAGGCCGTCGCTCAGCTCGGGCAGGCCGAACGCGAAGCGGAAGCTGCCGCTGTTCACGTCGGTGCCGACCACGCCGCACAGCAGGCCGAACAGCGTCATCGCCACGCCCTTGAGCGGCGAGCCGCGCGACATGGTGGAGCCGGCGAGCAGGCCCAGCAGCATGATCGAGAAGATCTCGGTCGGGCCGAACTTGAACGCGATTTGCACCAGCAGCGGCGAGGCGAAGATCATCACGATGATGCCGACGGACGCCGCGAAGAACGAGGCGATCATCGTCACCCCGAGCGCGACGCCCCCCTTGCCCTGCTTGGTCATCGGGTACCCGTCGAGACAGGTCACCGCATGCGGCGGGTGCGAGGGCATGTTCATCAGGATGGCACCGATGGCGCCGCCGTACTGCGAGCCGTAGAAGATGCCGGCCAGCATCAGGATGGCGGGCACCGGATGCATCGCGTAGGTGAGCGGCAGCAGGATCGAGATGGCCTGCAGCGCGCCCATGCCCGGCAGCACGCCGATCAGGTTGCCCACCAGCACGCCAAAGAACGACCACAGCAGGTTGGAGCCCTGGAACGCAACGCCGAAGCCGAACCAGAGGTCGTGGAGCGATTGACCGATCATGATCTCAGCCTCCCCACTGGAACAGGGGCAGCTGCAGCTTGAGCGCCCACCAGAAGACCACCACTGCGATGAAGCACATCGCGAGCGCCAGCAGCAGCGCCTCGGTCAGCGTGTTGTCGCGGTCGCCGAGCGCCGAGATGAACACGATCGCGAAGGTCGCCGGCAGCAGGCCGCCGTACTCGCCGAACAGCAGGAACGCGAGGATGCCGAGGATGATGCAGATGCAACCGCGCATGTCGGGCATGCCGCCCGGATGGCCGTGCGACGCGGCCTCTTCACTGGCGCCGCTCGCGGACTTCTCGCCGCGCGCCGAGATGGCGATGAGCAGGCCGGTGAGCGCCAGCAACCCGCCGAGCGCAACCGGAAAGAAGCCCGGTCCCATGTGCGCCAGCTCGCCCACGCGGTAGCCGATGCCGGCGTATACCGCGGCCAGTCCAGTGACGATCAGCAGGGCGCCGCCGTAGTAATTTTTTTTGAATTTTGAAGCGGGCCGGGGCGCGTGCGAGGCCGGATCTTCACCGAGCTGGTGCTGCATAAGTCTCCTTCGTTTGGAAGGAGCGCAGTCTAGGAATCGAGACTTTCAATCCCCTTTCGGAAGAGGCTCTGGCGGCCTTGCGAACCGCAAAATACGTGTAATCACGTACCGGCATGTCCGGTGAAACCCTTGCAAAAAGGACTTCAGAAGGCGCGCAGCGGCAGCCTCAGGATTGCGCGCAGTCCGCCGCCGTTGGCGCTCTCCGGCATGTCGGCGTTGTCGAGTTCGATCTCGCCGCCGTTGCGCCGCGCATAGCTGCGCGCAATGGTCAGGCCAAGGCCCGCGCCGTGCGCCGGACCGGCGCCTGCGGAGGGGTCGCGATGGAAGCGTTCGAACACCTGTTCGCGTCGTTCGGGCGCAATGCCCGGCCCGCTGTCGCACACCTCGGCCAGAGCGTACGAAGCCTCGCGCCGCACGGTCACGGTGATGTTGCCGCCGCGCGGCGTGTACTTGATGGCGTTGTGCACGAGGTTGGCGAGCGCCTCGTGCAGCTCGGCGGCGTTGGCCGCGACGGGCAGCACGGGTGGGTCGTCTTCCTCGCCGGCCGCGTCGGTGCTGTCGATGTCCGCCACGCCGTTTGCAGTGTCGCCGCGTGCATCGACCCAGCCCAGGTCCTGGTCGTTCTCGCGCGCGAGCGGCAGGTACTGCAGCACCACGGCGCGCGCGATGGCGTTGAGGTCGGCCACCGCGGGCTCGGCCGGTGCGGCCTCGTCTTCGGAGGTGGCGTGGGCCAGCGCCAGCAACTGTTCGCTCAGGCGGCGCGTGCGCGCGAGCTGCGCGACGATGGCGTGCAGCGATTCGCGCATGCGTGCCGGATCGGTCTCGCGCACCGCGTAGCCCGCCTGGATCGACAGGATGCTCAACGGCGTGCGCAACTGGTGCGAGGCATCGGCCAGGAACTGCGATTGCTTGGCCACCATGCGCCGGTGGCCCGCGATGTGGTGGTTCACCGCGTCGACCAGCGGCACGACTTCATGCGGCACGCCGCTGGCGTCGAGCGGCTTCAGGTCGTCGCGCGAGCGTTCGCGCAGCGAGCGGCGCAGGCGCTCCAGCGGGCGCAGCGACCAGGCCACGCCGAGCCACACCAGCAGCGCCATCACCACCACCATGCGCGTGTCGCGCAGGAGTTCCTGGCGCAGTGTCTCGGCCTGGGCCGCGGCGCGCGGGCCGATGCCCTCGGCCGCCTGGATCAGCACGCTGTAGGCAACGCCGGGGTGGACGTCGTCGTACACCGTCTGCCGCAGCGCGGCCACGCGCACCGGATGCTGTTCGTGCACCGCGTCGTAGAACACCGGCGTGCCGTCGGGCGGACGCTGCGCCGGGCGGGGCAGGGCAGGCACGCCCATCAGCGTGGTCTCGGGCGATTTCACGTCGAGCGCCTCGCCCTTCGGAATGCGCTGCACGCCGACGTGCAGGTATTTGTAGCGCAGGTGCGTGGACTCGAACATCGCCTGGATCGAAAACGGCTCCTGCACCCGCACGCTGCCGTCGCCGGCCACCACGATGCCGTTGGCCAGCGCCTGCACCGGCTCGAGCAGGCTTTGGTCGTAGGCGACCACGAGCGAATCGGTCAGCGCCTGGTAGTCGCTCCAACTGTCGAGCGCCAGCAGCGCGACGATGCCGGGCAGCAGCAGCGCGAGCATCCGCGCGCGGATGCCGAAGCGCTGCGCTTGCTGCGGCGCCGGCTCAGTCGTCTTCGCCGGGGAGCTCGGGGCGGACTGCTGGGGCAGAGGATCCATCGGCAATGCTCTCCAGCATATAGCCCAGGCCACGCACGGTGACGATGCGCACGTCGCTGTCCGCGAGCTTGCGCCGCAGCCGGTGCAGCACCACCTCGATGGCATCGGGGCCGGCAGTGCTGTCGTTGGTGAACACCTTGGCAAAGAGCTGCGACTTGCCGACCGGCGCGCCGCTGCGCATCAACAGGGCGGTGAGCGCGGCCTGCTCGCGCGGCGTGAGCGACAGCAGCGTGCCGCGCAGCGTGAAGGCGTGGCTCTGGCTGTCGTACGACAGCGAGGCGCACTGAAGGCGCGGGTGCTGCTTGCCGCGGCTGCGGCGCACCAGGGCCGACAGGCGCGCTTCGAGTTCGGCCAGCTCGAAAGGCTTGGTGAGAAAGTCGTCGGCGCCCAGGTTCAGGCCGCGCACGCGGTCCTGCAAGGCACCCTGCGCGGTGAGGATCAGCACCGGCGTGCGGTCGTCGGCATTGCGCATGTCGGCCAGCACGCTCAGGCCGTGCTTGTCGGGCAGGCGCAGGTCGAGCACGATGGCGTCGTATTCGGTGCCGGCCATGAAGGCCTCGGCGGTGCGCGCATCGGGCGCATGGTCGGCCACGAAGCTGCTCTGGGTCAATGCGCGGACCAGCCACGAGGCCATGTCCAGTTCGTCTTCCACCAGGAGGATCCGCATCCGGCGCCCGTGTTATTTCTTGATGCCGAGATCCGGATCTTCGGATGCGCGGGCACTGGCGCGTGCCGAGCGCGCGCTCAGGTCGGGCGCCAGGGCCTCGCGGCCGTCGAACACGAAGCAGTCGCCCTGGTAGTGCGCGCTGCCGATCTCCTCGAAGTACTTCAGGATGCCGCCTTCGAGCTGGAGCACGTGCTCCACGCCTTCCTCGCGCATCAGGATCGCGGCCTTCTCGCAGCGGATGCCACCGGTGCAGAAGCTCACGACCGTCTTGCCCTTGAACTCCTCGCGATGCGCCTTGAGGGCGGGCGGGAACTCGGTGAACTTGCCGATGCGCCAGTCGATGGCGCCTTCGAAGCTGCCGTAATCGACTTCGAAGGCATTGCGCGTGTCGAGCAGGGCGATCTCCCGGCCCTCATCGTCATGGCCCTGGTCGAGCCAGCGCTTGAGCGTAGGAGCGTCCACGCCGGGCGCCCGGCCCGCGGCGGGCTGGATGGCCGGATGGTCCATGCGGATGATCTCGCGCTTGAGCTTCACCAGCATGCGGCGGAAGGGCTGCGCGGCGGACCAGCTTTCCTTGGCCTCGAGGTCGGTAAAGCGCGCATCGGCGCGCAAATGCGCCAGAAAAGCCCGCACTCCGTCGGTGGGGCCGGCCAGGAACAGGTTGATGCCCTCGGGCGCCAGCAGGATGGTGCCCATGAGTCCCAGGGCCTGCGCGCGGGCGCGCAGGTCTTCACGCAGCACGGGGCTGTCGTCGATGGCCACGAACTTGTAGGCCGCGATATTCAAAATCTCTTGCACGGGGCGGGATTTTAGGTGCCGCCGGTGGGGCTTCCCTGACTCGGGGCCTCTTCCCGGCAGGCCGGGAGCGATTTCAGGGATTGCCAACCCACATCGTGGAGGCGGCGCTTTCTACAATGAAAGGATGTTTGTTCACCTGCGCCTGCACACCGAGTTTTCCGTCGTCGACGGCACCAACCGAATCGACGAAGTCATCAAGGCCGCCGCTGCCGACAAGCAGCCCGCGCTGGCCATCACCGACCTGAACAACCTGTTCGGTGCGGTCAAGTTCTACAAGCAGGGCCGCGGCAAGGGCGTCAAGCCCATCATCGGCGCTGAAGTGTTCGTGGAAGGGATGGGCAAGGAGCCCGGCGTGCTCACCCGCATCGTGCTGCTGGTGCAGAACATGGAGGGCTACCTGAACCTGTCCGAGCTGCTGGCGCGGGCCTGGACGCAGAACGTGGGCCGGGGCCAGTCGCAGGCGGCCTGCAAGCTGGAATGGGTCGAGGAACTGGCGGGCGGGCTGATCGCACTCTCCGGCGCCCAGGCGGGGCCGCTGGGACAGCCGCTGCTGCAGGGGCAGGGCGAGCGTGCGGCCGAGCTGGCACTGAAGCTGGCGGGCATCTTTCCGCATCGCTTCTACATCGAGCTGCAACGCGCGGGCCGGCCTGAAGACGAGCCGCACGTGATCGCTGCCGTGCAGCTGGCGGCCCGGCTGCACCTGCCGGTGGTCGCCACGCACCCCGTGCAGTTCGCCGCCCGCGAAGACTACGAGGCGCACGAGGCGCGCGTGTGCATTTCCGAAGGCGAAATTCTTGGCAACCCGCGCCGGATGCGCCGGTTCACCGAGGAGCAGTACTTCAAGTCGACCGCCGAGATGCAGGCACTGTTCGCCGACGTGCCGAGCGCGCTGGCCAACACGGTCGAGATCGCCAAGCGCTGCAACCTGACGCTGGTGCTCGGCAAGCCGCAACTGCCGGACTTTCCGACGCCCTTCATCAGCGAAGGCGTGCGCATGCCTATCGACGATTTCTTCCGCCAGGAATCGTTCGCCGGGCTGGAGCAGCGCCTGAAGCATCTCTTTCCCGACGAGGCCAGGCGCGAGGCCGAACGCCCGCGCTACGTCGAGCGGCTGGAGTTCGAGATCAACACGATCCTGAACATGGGGTTCCCGGGCTACTTCCTGATCGTGGGCGACTTCATCCAGTGGGCCAAGAACAACGGCTGCCCGGTGGGCCCGGGCCGGGGCTCGGGTGCCGGCTCGCTGGTGGCCTATGCGCTGAAGATCACCGACCTCGACCCGCTCGAATACAAGCTGCTGTTCGAACGCTTCCTGAACCCCGAGCGCGTCTCGATGCCCGACTTCGACATCGACTTCTGCCAGGGCAACCGCGACCGCGTGATCGACTACGTGAAGGACAAGTACGGCCGCAACGCCGTGAGCCAGATCGCCACCTTCGGCACCATGGCCGCGCGCGCGGCCATCCGCGACGTGGGCCGCGTGCTCGACATGAGCTACATGTTCTGCGACGGCATCAGCAAGCTGATTCCGAACAAGCCCGGCATGTCGGTCACGCTGCAGTACCCGCCCGAAAAGAAGATCGAGGGCGACAAGAACAACTACGCCATCGAGATGGAGCCGCAGCTCGCGGAGCGCATCGAGAAGGAAGAAGAAGTCCGAATGCTGGTCGAGCTCGCGCAGAAGCTCGAAGGCATGACCCGCAACATCGGCATGCACGCCGGGGGCGTGCTCATTGCGCCGGGCAAGCTCACCGATTTCTGCCCGCTCTACCAGCAGCCCGGCAGCGAATCGGCCGTGAGCCAGTACGACAAGGACGACGTCGAAGCGATCGGCCTCGTGAAGTTCGACTTCTTGGGTCTTGCCACGCTGACGATCCTGGAGATCGCGCGCGAGTTCATCATGAAGCGCCACAAGGGCCAGGAGAACTTCGCGTTCGAGAACATCCCGCTGAACGACGCGGCCACCTACCGGCTCTTCTCCGACGGCAAGACCGAGGCCGTGTTCCAGTTTGAAAGCCGCGGCATGCAGGGCATGCTGAAGGATGCGCGCCCGACACGGCTCGAAGACCTGATCGCGCTGAACGCGCTGTACCGTCCGGGCCCGATGGACCTGATTCCCAGCTTCGTGGCGCGCAAGCACGGCCGCGAAGAGGTGGAGTACCCGCACCCGGCGGTGGCCGAGATGCTCTCCGAGACCTACGGGATCATGGTCTACCAGGAGCAGGTGATGCAGACCGCGCAGATCCTGGGCGGCTACTCGCTCGGCGGCGCCGACCTGCTGCGCCGCGCGATGGGCAAGAAGAAGCTCGAGGAGATGGCCGAGCACCGCGAGAAATTCCGCGCGGGCGCGCTGGCAACGCACGGCATCGTCCAGGACAAGGCCGACGAGATCTTCGACTTGATGGAGAAGTTCGCGGGCTACGGCTTCAACAAGTCGCACGCGGCCGCCTATTCGCTGCTGGCGTATCACACGGGCTGGCTCAAGGTCCACTACACGGCCGAGTTCTTCTGCGCGAATATGACCGTGGAAATGGACGACACGGACAAGCTCAAGCTCTTGTTCGAGGACGCCCAGAAGAACTTCGGCATCACCTTCGAGCCGCCGGACGTGAACCGCGGCAACTACCGCTTCGAGCCAGTCACGAACAAGATCATCCGTTACGGCCTGGGCGCGGTGAAGGGCACGGGCCAGCTCGCGGTCGAGGCCGTGGTGCGTGCACGCGAGGAGGGCGGGCCGTTCAAGAGCCTGTTCGATTTCTGCGTGCGCATCGACCGCCAGCGCATCAACAAGCGCACGGTCGAGGCGCTCATCAAGGCCGGCGCGTTCGACGCGATCCAGCAGAACCGCGCGTCGCTGATCGCCTCGGTCGATCGCGCCTTCGAATTCGCCAACGCCACGGCGGCCAATGCGGCGCAGGTCGACATCTTCAGTGACGCGGAGCACGGCTCGGCCCCCGCCGAGCCCGACCTCGTCGACGCCACGCCCTGGGGCGTGAAGGAGCGGCTGACGCTCGAGAAGACGGCCGTGGGCTTCTACCTGTCGGGCCACCTGTTCGACGAGGTCTCGCACGAGGTGCGGCGCTTCTGCAAGCGCGAGATCGGCGACCTGCTCGACAGCCGCGACCAGCAGGTCATTGCCGGCATCGTGAGCGACTTCCGCGTGATCAACGGCCAGCGCGGCCGGCTGGCGATCTTCAAGCTCGACGACAAGTCGGACTCGATCGACGCCACGGCCGACGAGGCACTCATCAACGCCAACCGCAACACGCTGAAGGACGACGAGCTGGTCATCGTCAGCGGCCGGTTGCAGCCCGCGCGCGGCGGCTTCGAGGCGCGCTTCCAGGTGCAGCAGGTGTGGGACCTGGCCACCGCGCGCTGCCGTTTCGGCAAGTTCCTGCGCGTGGCGGTGAACGGCAAGGCGCCCGACATCGCGCGCCTGCTGAAAGACTTTCCGCCGCGCACCGAGCAAACCGAGGTCGGCGACCTGATCCAGGGCCTGCCGGTGCGGTTGTCGATGGCGCGTGGCGGTGCGCAGGTCGAGCTGCAGCTGGGCGAGCGCGCCAAGTTCTTCCCGACCGACGCGGCGCTGGCGAGTTGGACCGCGCAGGCGGAAGCGGGCAAGGCGCTGATCGTCTACGACTGAGCTTGGGGCGGGGTCAGGGGCGTTTCGCTAGCGCCTGCTCGATCTGCTCCAGCACGGCCTGCGGCGTGTGCAGCCAGTCTTTCGCCAGCACCTGCACCACGTCCCATCCGAACGCATCGAGCACGCGCGGACGCGAGACGTAGCGCTCCAGCACGTTGCGGTTCTCGTAGTGCGTCGCGGTATCGACCAGGATGCCCAGCGCATAGTGCCCCCCCCCGGGCGCACGCAACGCCAGATCGCAGCGAAAGCGCGACTGCCCCACCTGCTCGTCGACCGCATGGCCACGCGCACGCAACGCCGCTGCGAGCTGCGCCGTCACCTCGTCGGCACGCGCATGCTGCGCGCTGCTGCCCCGCGTGAGCGGATTCATGCTTTCGAGCACGCGCCGAGCCGTGGCCGAATCACCGCGCGACAGGCACTCCGCATAGCGCAGGAACTGCTTGAGCGCCGCGGCGCCTTCGTTGTGGTCGTTGGTGATGGCCTCGTGGCGAATCGTCGAGACCACGGCCATGTGGTGGCGCGCGCGGCTGAAGATCACGTTGAGCCGCTTCTCGCCGCCGCGCTGGTTGATCGGGCCGAAGCTCATCAGCATGCGGCCCTCGGGGTTGGGGCCGTAGCAGATGCTCAGGATGATGATGTCGCGCTCGTCGCCCTGCACGTTCTCCAGGTTCTTGATGAAGAGGCCGCAGAACTGGTCGTCTTCTTCGCGCACATACTCGGCTTCGAGCCGCGCGGCGAAGTCGCTGTCGATGGCGCCAAGCGCATCGAGCTCGGCCTCGATCTCGGTCTGCTGCGCTTCGGAGAACGCGACGATGCCCAGGCTGCGCCCGGTCTCGCGTTTCAACAGTTCACGCACCAGCTGCGCGATGTGGCGCGCCTCGCCGTCGTTGATGCGGTTCTCGTACACCGCATCGGTCACGCGATGGAAGCTGATGGCGCGCGAAAGCAGGGCGTCGACGTTCGCGGCCACCGATGCGTCCGTCGGGTTGCGCGATTGAACGAGGATTTCGTCGCGCGCGTCCGCCGGGAGGCTGCGGTCCGGAATGGTGAAGAGGTTGCCTGCGTAGAAGGCCGCGTTCGAGAAACCGATCAGCGATTCGTAGCGGCTGCGGTAGTGCCAGGCCAGCAGCGTGGCCGGCAGATTGCGCGCGCCCTGGTTCAGCAGGCTGTCGGCATCGAGCACGACTGCGATGCGGTCGCCTTCGTCTTCCACCGACACCGTCTCGTCCTCCGGGTCGCGGCCGGACGAGAAGAAGCTCGTCGGCGGCAGCTGCATCTCGTCGCCCACCACGATGATCTGCGGCGCGCGATAGAGCGCGGGCACGGCTTCTTCCACCGGGATCTGGCTCGCCTCGTCGAAGATCACCACGTCGAAGAGGTCGGCCGCGAGCGGCAGCGTGTCGGACACCGAGAGCGGGCTCATGAGCCAGATCGGCTTCATGTCGCGCACCACCTGGCCGGTGTCGCCCGAGGCGAGTTCGCGGATGGCCTTGTAGCGCATGGTCTTGCCGAACTCGTGTTCGAGCTCGCGCCGCCCTGCGTTGTAGCTCTTCTTGAAGAGCTTGCCGCCGGCGTCGAGCTGGCTCGCGGGCAAGGCGCTTTTCTGCACGTGGTCGCGAAAGCGCTGGCGCACTGCGGCGGCAAGGGTGCGAGCGTTGCGGTCGAGCAGCTTGCGCTCTCCGTCGGCCAGGCGCTGCGCATGGCGCGCGAGCGCGGCGCTGTCGAAGCGCGGCAGCCAGCGCTCGGTGCGGTAGACGCGCTCCAGGCCTTCGCGCGCGACTGCGTACTCGACGGCCTCGGGCGGCAGCGGCAGCGTGCGCAGCGCACGGGCCAAAGCCGGGTCGGCATCGGCAAGCTCCTGCAGGTGAGGCAGCGCGGCCGGCAGGCTGTCGGCTTGTTCGCGCAACGTGCGGGCCAGCGTTTCGAGCGAGGCCAGCGGCTGCGCGGTGGGGTCGTCGAGCAGGTCGCGCCACAGGGCGTCGAGCGCGTCGGTGCGTTCGCCGAGCGCGGCCAGCCGTTCGACACTGCGGCTCGCGCCGGCGTCGGAGCGCAGGTGCGCGTGGAAGGTTGCGCGCACGCCGTTGCCGGTGGCATCGCCGCGGCGCAGGGCGTCGAGCTGCTGCACGAAGTCATCGGGATCGGCGCAGCCGTAGGTGGCCTCGATCTGCATCGCCTGTTTGCCGACGGCTGCGCGGGCCGTGTGCTCGGCCAGCAGTTCATCGAGCACCTGGCTGGGCTGCGGGCGAACGGCATGCCCGGTGAAGTCGTAGCGGCGCTTGAGTTCGCCCGACAGCCGCCACCACGACGCCTTGAGCCAGCGCAGCAGCGAGCCTTGCTGCGCCTTGGCCTGGGCGAGGCCAGCTTCGGTGTCGCTCGGCGAGAGCTTGTCGCGCCAGCGGTTCGTGCGCTCGAGGGCCTCCTCGAGCGCCTGCTGCAGCGCGCGGCGCTGCGTCATCGCCTCGCCGAACGCGAGGCTCGTGGGGTGCGCGGTGTCGAGCAGCGAGAGATGCCCGCGCGCGGCCAGCGCGGCCACGCGGCGCGCGTCGGCCACCACGGCCAGCGCATCGCCCCAGAGGGTGGGATCGTCGCCCAGCGGCGGCCAGGCGCCGGCCAACGCGTCGCGATGCGGGCCGATCTGTTCAGCCGCGCGGTCGCTGAGTTCGACCAGCCGCGCAAGCGGCCGCTCCTGTCGCAGCAGCACCGGGGCGAGTTGTGCGAACGCATGTGCCGACAGGTACGGCACGCCGAGGCTTTCGGTGACGGCGAGATGCAGGCGCGCGACCAGGTCTTCGTGCCTGCGCCAGGCCGCAAAGGTGGGCAGTGCCTCGGCCTGCAGCGGCGTGAGCGCGGGATCGTGCGGCTTGAGCGCGATCAGTCGCGCCATCAGCGTGCGCACCGCCACGGCCAGGTGCTCGGGCGCCTCGCGCATCGCGGCATCGAAGCGTTCCAGCGCCTTCAGGTCGGCGTCCATGGTGTCGACGAGCTGCGTGCGCTCGCGGGTTTCTGCGTCCAGTTCCTCGGGGGCCGCGAGCCAGTGCTCGTAGGTCTTCTTGAGGTTCTGCACGAAGGCCTTCTTGTCGCCCTGCGAGTCGTGGATCATGCAGCAGAGCTCGTCCAGTCCCTGCTGCCGCAGGCGGTGGAAAACCACGTCGATGGCGGCGCGCTTCTCGCAGACGAAGAGCACGCGTTGCCCGCGCCCCACGTAGTCGGCGATGAGGTTGGTGATGGTCTGCGACTTCCCGGTGCCCGGCGGCCCCTGGATGATGTAGCTGGTGCCGGTGCGCGCAAGCGCCACGGCGGCGGTCTGCGTGGCATCGGCCTGCACCACGGGCCACTGGTCGGCCAGTGGCAGCGCGGCCGGCGGCTCGGCATCGACTTGGCGCGGCTGCAGCGAGAACACGCGGTCGAAGGCGTCGCTCGCGATTTCCGATTCGCTCAGTGCCGAGTAGTCGCGCACAAGAGACATCTTGCGGTGATTGAAGTTGCCGAGCGTCACCGAGGTGAGGTCGACGTCCCACTGGTAGGGGTTGCCGGTGCTTTCGTGCAGCGAGTACGTCTGCTGTTCGGTCTGCGCGGCGGTGGCGGCCATCTGCGGCGCGCGTGGCATGGGAGGTGCGCCCACCGCGCTGCGCAGCGGCAGCGGAACCGGCCGCACCTTGGCGTGATAGAGCTGCAGGCCGAGCGGGCGGAAGTCGTCCTTCGCATAGCTGAAGTCCTGTGCTGCGACGGGTTGCGCGCCGGGATTGCGCACACGGGTGCGGCGCTTGAACTGTTCGAGCCGCTGGCGCGCGCGCTGATGGATCAGCTCGATCTCGGGCTGCTTCACCAGCCGCAGCTGCACGCCGGGCTCGGTCGCCGCGATCTGCGCGGCCAACTGGGCGTGGAACTGCTCGATGGTGGTTTCGTGCAGGTCCACCGTCTCGGGCAGCACGATGCCGTAGAGCTGGCGCAGGTGGTGGCGCAGCGTCGGGTTGACCTGCGCTTCGCTCGAAGCGGCTTCGAGCAGGTACTGGTCCTTCACGCCCTTCTTGCGCGTGAGCTCGACCGACAGCATCAGCAGCGGCGAGGCAATGCGCTCGGCTCGCTCGCTCTCTCCTTCCTTCAGGTTGTGCCAGCGCAGGAAGGCCATCACCAGCGAAAGCTGCGAGAAGCCGTACTCGGAGCGATCTCGCCGCGCCTCCTGCAGGATGCGGTCGAGCGCGCCCGGCAGGTAGGGCTGGTCTTCGAAGCGCAGCCAGCGCGCGAGCGGCACCGGGTCGCAGGTGGCGATGTCGCTCGCGAAGCGGCCGTCCCACACGCAGAGCTGGTCGATGCGGATGTTCTTGATGTCCACCACCAGGGGCACGCTCGCCACCGTGAGGTTCACATGCGTCTGGCTGGGCTTGAAGTGCAGCAGGCGGTTGCGGCGCGAGAGGTCGAAGAGGCGATCGCGCAGGTGCAGGCGGATCGCCTGCCGGCGCTGGCCCGCGCCGTCCTTCGCGGGTGCGATGCGGTCCAGGCCCAGGTCCAGCGGCTGGTCGCGGTAGGTTTTGAGCCGGCGGATCACCGAGGGCAGGTCGCGTGCGCGCTCGTGGCGGTCCAGCGCGGTCATCTCCCCGATCACCGCGGCCACCACCGGGTGCAGGCGGCGGTTGAGCGCGAACAGGTTGCCGCGGCTCGCGGCGAAGCGGGCCAGTTCCTCGCTGTCGGTGAGATCGAGCCCGCACGAAAGGCTGGCGAGCACCTGGCCGAGGCAGAAGATGTCGCTCAGTGCGTCGTGGTGCGCAAAGCGCAATTCCCAGGCGGTGTAGCCGGGCAGGTACACGGGGCGGGTCGGCAGGGCATCGGGCGAGGCATCGGCCATGAGCGCAAGGTTCTCGACGGAGACGCCCTCGTCGGCATCGAGCGTCACGCGGTGCTCGCCGACCACGCGCAGCACGGAGGCGGCGGGCTGTTCGAGCGGCGCAATGGCTTCGCGGTTCTGGTGCGGCTCGGTGCCTTCGGGCTGCATAAGCATGAGGGCGGGCGTGTCGTAGACGCGGTAGGCGAACGCGCTGCCGAGCGCGGCGACCTTGCCTTGCTCGTGGAGTGCGGACACTTCGCGCAGCAGCGGCAGCACGAGGCTCAGCACGTCGTCGGTCTGCAGGCCGCCGTGGGCGTCCGCGGTGTCCAGCAGTTGCAGCAGGGGAGCGATGGCGGGTGTGGTCATGCGGATGCGCCCTGCAGATGTTGGGCCGCTGCCTTTTCGAGCAGCGTGGCGGCGTCGCGCTTCACACGCGTGAGGCTGCGCTTGGGAAGGCGCATGTCCTTGACGACGCGTTCTTCGAGTTGCGCGGCGCAGCCCATGGCTTCGGCCAGGCCGATCGCGGCGGCGAGCGTGATGTCGTCAAGATCGGGATCGGCCGCGACAAAGTCGACCAGCACGCTGGCCAGGTAATCGCGCACGCCGGCCGGCACCGGAGCAGGCGGCGGCATCGGCCCGGCGGGTGGCGCGAAGTTCGGAAAGAAACGGCGCGCATGGGCCAGCAGCGATTCGGACTGGAGGAACGGGCGTTGCAAGAGCTGCGCGATGGTTTCGCGCGTCAGCGCATCGGCGCGCTGCTGCCCGAGCAAATCGAGCGTGGCGATGTCCAGCGGGCCTTCGAGCGCGCCGGCCAGCCAATCGTCGGCCTCGGGCTGGCGCTCGGTCCACAGGCGCAGAGCCCGCGCCCGCACGAAGATTTCGGGATGGCTGGTGCCGCGCGTCTGCAGTTCGGGCGCAGCGCAGATTTCGTCGGCCTGCCTCAGGTAGCTTGCCGCATTGACCTGCGCCAGGCCCGTCTGCACCTTGACCAGCGCGGTGACCGCCGGTTCGAGCGCCTCGCAGGCGATGCAGGCGCCGCGGTCGGCAAAGGCCTCGGTGTAGAGCCCGTAGCGGCGTGCCGCATGCAGGTGGCTCGCATCGGCGCGGACATCGGCCGCCGCGGCCTGCAGGATGCGGTCGACCACGTGGTACCTGCCGCCGTCGCGCTCCCACAGCAGGTAGTGCGCGAGTTCGTGGCCGAGCACGGCCTCCAACTCGGGGCCTTGCAGCCGCTCCATCAGAGGGCCTGAGAGCACGATGTGCGCCTCGCCGGGCAGGAAGTAGAGCGTGGCGTTCATCGTGCCGTCGCCCGCCTGGTAGAGCGTGACGCGCGCCGCGATGCCCATGCGGTGCGCCGCCGCATTGCAATGCGCGTGCAGCTCGGGGTGGGCATCGGCATCGAGCCGGTACGAGTTGCGCAGCAGGTCGGCGCGGACGGCCGCGGCGTGCTCCTCGCGCGCTTCGGCTGAGGCCGCCCAGCGCCACAACTCGGGTTCGTTCGCCTGCAGATGGGCGGCGAGGGCTTGCTGGTAGGGGAGCGGGAGCAGGTCTTCGAGGCGAACGGCAGGAGAGGTGTCGACCATGTCGGGAGCGTCAGGCAATGAGTTGCCGGCGATCCTAAACGAGGGTGGCGAATCAATGCGCCATCGACGCCACCGCGAGGTCCGGCACCACGTTCATGACGCGCAGCGTCTGCTGCACGATCTGGCTGAACACCGGTGCCGCAACCAACCCGCCGAAATATTTGCCCGCGCCGGGTTCGTCGATCATCACCGCGACGATGATGCGTGGCTTGTCGATGGGCGACATGCCGGTGTACCAGGCGCGGTACTTGTTGCTCGCGTAGCCCTTGCCGACCTGCTTGTGCGCGGTGCCGGTCTTGCCGCCGACCGAGTAGCCCTCGGTCTGCGCGAGCGGCGCGGTGCCGCCGGGCGCGGCCGCCAAGTGCATCATCTGGCGCACCTCGCTCGCCACCTGCGGCGAGAACACCTGCACGCCGGGCGGCTCGGTGCCGGTGCTTTTCAGGAGGCTCACAGGAATGACCTCGCCGCCGTGCGCGAACGCGGTGTACGCATGCGCGATCTGGAAGAGCGACGCCGAAAGGCCGTAGCCATACGACATGGTGGCCTGCTCGATCGGGCGCCACGACTTCCAGGGCCGCAGGCGCCCGCTGACCGCGCCGGGGAAGGGCGTCTGCGGCTTCTGGCCCAGGCCCACGGCGGTGAACGAGTTCCACATCTCCTGCGCCGTCATGCGTTGCGAGATCTTGGTGGCACCGACGTTGCTCGATTTCTGGATCACGCCCTCGACCGTCAGCACGCCGAAGTTCTCGTCGTCGTGGATGGTCGCGCCCGATACGGTGATGCGCCCCGGGTTGGTGTCGATGATGGTTTTGGGCGTCACGCGGCCCAGCTGCAGCGCGGTGGCGACGGTGATCGGCTTCATCGTCGAGCCGGGCTCGAACACGTCGGTCATGGCGCGGTTGCGCAGCTGCTCGCCGGTGAGGTTGCGGCGGTCGTTGGGGTCGTAGCTCGGGTAGTTGGCCATGGCCAGCAGCTCGCCCGTGCGCGCATCGACCACCACCACGCTGCCCGCGCGCGCCTTGTTGGCGACCACGGCGTCGCGCAGCTTCTCGTAGGCCACAAATTGCACGCGGTCGTCGATGCTCAACTGGATGTCATGGCCGTCGGTCGGCGGCACCTGGTCCTCCGTGTCCTCGACGATGTGGCCCAGCCGGTCCTTGAGGACGTGGCGCGAGCCCGACTTGCCCGCCAGCTCCTGGTTGAACGCGAGTTCCACGCCTTCCTGCCCGATGTCTTCCACATTGGTGAAGCCGGCCACGTGCGCCGCCGCCTCGCCTTCGGGGTACTGGCGGCGATAGTCGCGGCGCAGGTAGATGCCCTTGATGTCGAGCGCGGCGACCGCCTTGGCGACCGGCTGATCGACCTGGCGCTTGATCCAGACGAAGGTCTTGTCCTCGTCCTCGAGCTTCTTGTCGAAATCCTTCTGCGGCATGCCGAGCAGCTTGGCGGCCTGCCTGAGCTTGGCCTGCACCGTAGGGTCGTCGCGCTCGATGTCCTCGGGAATGGCCCAGATGCTGGGCGCCGGAATGTCGGAGGCCAGAATCAGCCCGTTGCGGTCGAGGATGCGGCCGCGGTTGGCCGGCAGCTCCAGCGTGCGCTGGTAGCGCACCTCGCCTTGGTGCTGGAAGAAATCGTTGTTGAAGATCTGGACGTAGGCGGCCCGGCTTGCCAGCAGCACGAAGCCGAAGGCGATGCTGGCCACGATGAACTTGCTGCGCCACACGGGTGTGGGGCTGGCGAGCAGTGGACTGCTGCCGTAGCGGATGCGGCCGTTGGGGTTCATCTTGTGCGGGCGTGGACCCGGCTGTTGTTGTGCGCGGGTAGACAGTGCGGCAACCGAGGAGTTCCGGGCGGCCTTGGAGAAGATCGCCCGGAACCGGCAGGAATCAGCGCTTGGGCCGCAGTGACACGATCAGCGACGGGAAGATGCGCCCGTCGGTGTCGCGCGGCAGCTTGTCGGTCTTGCGCAGGCCGCGCTCGGCCGCGTCGTCCCAGCCAGGCAGGCCGCTCGATTTGCTCAGCTTGACGCCGACGATGGTGCCGTCGGGCGCGAGGCTCACCTCGAACTCGGCCGCCGGGTTGCCGTTCACGGTTTCGGCATCGGGGAAGGTGATGTTCGGGCGCACGGCAGCGGCGATGCGGCCGGCGTAGCCACTCGAAGGCCCCGAAGAGCGCTGGGCCGTGCCCTTCGAATCGTCGCTGCCGCTCGCACCGGCCAGGCCCTGCATGCGCTTGAGCGCTGCGGCACGGTCGGCGGCGGCCTGCTTCGTGGCGGCCTCGGCCTTCTTGGCTTCGGCCTGCTTGGCCTCGGCTTCCTGCTGCTTCTTCTGCTCGGCCAGCTTCTTCTGCTGTTCCTTCTTGCGCTCGGCTTCGTCCTCGGCGCGTTGCTTGGCTTCGAGCTCTTTTTTCTTCTGCTGTTGCTCCAGCTCGCGCTCTTTCTGTTCCTTCTGCTCCTTGAGCTTCTTCTCGCGCTCCAGGGCAATGTCGGGGGCCTTGGGTGCGGGCGCGGGCTCAGGGGCCTTGGCAACAGGCGGGGGCGGCGGTGCGGGGGCGGGCGGCGGCGGCGCGGGAACCGGTGCGGGCGCCGGCGGTGCCTGCAGGCGGGGCGCTGCCTGCTGAACCGTGGACGACCACAGCTCTGCATCGACCGCGCCTTCGTCGACATCGCTGCGCCAGCGCACGCCCCAGGTGAGTGCGGCGATCAGCAGCGCATGCGCAATGAGGGCCAGCACGACGGCGCGCGGCGTGCCGCGTTGCGGCGGCGGCGCGAACTCGGGGCGATCCAGTGCGAGCGACATGCCTTATTTGCCGCCCGTGGTCGTGACCGACAGGCCTACGCGCTCGACGCCGCTCTTCTTGAGCTGGTTCATTGCTTTCACGACGGTTTCGTACTTCACCGACTTGTCGGCGCTGATGACCACCGGGCGCTGGTCGTCGCCGCCCTGGGCGGTCTTGGCCGCGGAGCCAATCTGCGTCATGGGAATGGACGTACCACCCGTGCCGGTGGACGGGTCCTTCTTGATCTGTACCTCGTCATCGCTCTTGATGACGATCTCGATGGGCTTGTCGGGCTGCTTGTTGGCGCGGTCGACCGAAGGCAGGTTGATCACGCTCGGCGTGATGAGCGGCGCGGTGACCATGAAGATGATCAGCAGCACCAGCATCACGTCGATGAACGGGACCATGTTGATCTCGTTGATCGTCCGGCGGCCGCGGCCCCGGGATGAAACGGCGGGCATGCGTTGCGCCTCCGCTCAGCGGTTGGCCGGAGCCACCGACGATGCAACGCCCGCATTCGGGTTGGCCGAGAGGTTGCGCTGCAGGATGTTGGAGAACTCCTCGATGTAGGTTTCGAGGGCAATGGCGATCTTGTCGATCTCGCGGGCGAAGCGGTTGTAGCCCACCACCGCCGGAATGGCGGCGAACAGGCCGATGGCGGTGGCCACCAGCGCCTCGGCGATGCGGGGGGCCTCGGTGGCCAGCGTCACCTGGGCGAGGGCTGCGAGACCGGTGAAGGCATGCATGATCCCCCAGACCGTGCCGAACAGGCCGACGTACGGCGACACCGAACCCACGGTGGCCAGGAACGAGAGGTTCTGCTCGGCCGCATCCAGCTCGCGCTGGAAGCTCGCGCGCATGGCGCGGCGGGCACCGTCGAGCAGCGTGGCGGCGTCGCTCACGTGGCGTTCGCGCAGCTTCTGGTACTCGCGCATGCCGGAGGCGAAGATGCGTTCCATGGGGCCGGCGAACTTGGCGTTCTGCGCGGCCGAGGCGAACAGCTCGTTCAGGCTGGTGCCCGACCAGAACTCGCGCTCGAAATCGTCGTTGAGGGCGCGCATGCGCCGCAGCGCGAAGTACTTGCGGATGATCGCGGCCCAGCTGGCGATCGAGACGATCACCAGCAGCAGCACGACCAGTTGAACCACGAAGCTCGCATGGAGCAGGAGATTGATGATGGAGAGGTCTTGGTTCATGGCTTGAAAGGTTGTGTCATGGAGCCGCTGTAGCGCTCGAGGGTTCCCGTCACTTGCTTCGGAATGCGTGCGGGACGCAATGTGGCGGCGTCCACCCAGCCGATGCGGATCGTGCCTTCGCACAGCAGGACAGGCGCCGAGGCATCTGTCCGCTTTTGCTCTGTTTTTGATAGCACGCGCTGGCCGATTATCAACGACGCGGTGCCCAATTGTTGAAGATCGGCTGTAACGAGCAGTTCGTCGTCCAGCCGCGAGGGGCGATGGTATTTGAGCTGCGTTTCGCTCACCACGAACTGGCCGCCGGTTTCCTCGCGCAGCTTGTGCTGCTCGACGCCCAGTGAGCGCAACCACTCGGTGCGACCGCGTTCCATGAACTTCAGGTAGTTGGCGTAGAACACGATGCCGCCGGCATCGGTGTCTTCCCAGTAGACGCGGATCGGAAACGCGTAGCTCATTGGGCCCGGTTCTCTGCCATCGCCCGCAGACGCTCGATGGATTCCTGCAGGTGCGCCATCGAGCTGGCGGTGGAGAAGCGCACGAACTTCGCCGTCTCCGCCGTGCCGAAGTCGCGGCCGGGCGTGACGGCGACGTGGGCGCGCTTCATGGTTTCGAAGGCGAAGTCCCAGCTGCCGGAGATGCCGAGCTTCTCGGCGAAACCGGTGCAGTCGGCCCAGGCGTAGAAGGCGCCGTCGGGCACCACGGGCACGTTCAGGCCCAGCGCATTCAGCTGCGGAATGAACCAGTCGCGGCGCGCCTTGAATTCGGCGCGGCGGCGTTCGTATTCGGCGATGCTCTCGGGCTCGAAGCAGGCGAGCGCCGCGTACTGCGACACCGTGCTGGCGCAGATGAAGAGGTTCTGCGCGAGCCGCTCGACCACCGGCACCAGCGCCTCGGGCACCACCAGCCAGCCGAGGCGCCAGCCGGTCATGTTGAAGTACTTGCTGAAGCTGTTGATGCTGATGACGTTGTCGTCGATGGCCAGTGCGGTTTGCCCGAATGCGTCGTCGTACGAAAGGCCGAGGTAGATCTCGTCGATCAGCGTGATGCCGCCGCGCTGCGACACCACCTCGTGGATGCGGCGCAGCTCGCCGGGCGCGATCGAGGTGCCGGTCGGGTTGGAGGGCGACGCCAGCAGCACGCCGCGCGTCCTGTCGGTCCACGCGGCCTCGACCTTGGAGGCCGTCAACTGGAAGCGCTCTTCGGCCGTGGTCGGCACCAGCACGGCCTTGCCGTCCGCCGCGCTCACGAAGTGGCGATTGCACGGATAGCTCGGGTCGGGCATGAGAATTTCGTCGCCCGATTCGATCAGCGCGAGGCACGCCAGCTGCAGCGCGGCCGAGGCGCCGGCCGTGATGACGATGCGGCGGGCCGGCACGTCGACGTTGAAGCGCTGCCTGTACCAACCGCTGATGCGTTCGCGCAGATGGTCAAGACCGGTGGCCTGCGTGTACTGCGTGGCGCCGGCGCGCACGGCGCGGGCCGCGGCTTCCTGCACCAGTGGCGGAGCGGTGAAGTCGGGTTCACCGATGTTCAGGAAGATCATCGGCCGGTCGGTATGGGCCACTTCGCGGGCCAACGCACCGGCCGCCTTCGCCACCTCCATCACGTAGAAGGGCTCGATGCGCTGGGCGCGCGTCGAGATTCTCATTGCACCCCCAGGCTGCGGCGCTGCGGGTCTTCGCCTCCCCCCTCGCAAGCGAGGGGGCGAGCGCCTTCGGGCGGCCGGGCGGCGATCCTCATGCCTTGGCCTTCCCCGAAGCGCGGTCGGCTTCCACTTCGAGCGGGCGCAGCTGCGGCGCCAGGCCGTTCAGCACGGCGTTCACGTACTTGTGGCCGTCGGTGCCGCCGAATTCCTTGGCGAGTTCGATGCACTCGTTGAGCACCACGCGCCATGGCACGTCGGGGCAGTTCTGGAACTCGTACACGCCGATCCACATCACGGCGTGCTCGATGGGCGAAATCTCTTCGAACTTGCGGTCCAGCAGCGGGCGGATCAGCGCGTCGAGCTGCTCGGCGCCTTCGATCGAACCGTGCAGCAGCGCGTCGTAGTGCAGCGCATCGGCCTTGTGGAAGCCCGCGAGGTCGCGCGTGAAATGGTCGATGTCGGTCGGGTCGTTGCGGCCCACCAGATGCTGGTAGAGCGCCTGCAGCGCGAACTCGCGCGCGCGGCTGCGGTTCGATTTGGCCGAAGCCTTGCGCGCGCCGGTGCTGGTGAGTCCGACGCGCGACTGGCGCGGCTTGGCGCCAGCGGGCTTGAGGGGCTTGGAGGTGTCTTCGGTCATGAAAGGGTGGCCAGCAGTTGCGCCATTTCGATGGCGACCTGGGCTGCATCGCGGCCCTTGTCGGTTTGCCGCGCGATGGCCTGCTCGAGGTTTTCGGTGGTGAGGATCGCGTTGGCGATAGGCAGGCGGTAGTCGAGCGCAACGCGGCTCACGCTCGCGCCCGATTCGTTGGCCACGAGTTCGAAGTGGTAGGTCTCGCCGCGGATGATGCAGCCCAGCGCAATGAGCGCGTGGTAGCCGCCGCGCTCGGCGAGCGCCTGCAGGGCCACGGGCACTTCGAGCGCGCCGGGAACCTGCAGGTGGTGGATGTCGCTGGCAGCCACGCCCAGTGCCTCGAGCTCCGAGAGGCAGGCCGAGGCCAGCGCGTCGGTGATGTCGGCGTTGAAGCGCGCCTGCACGATGCCGATGCGCAGTCCTTTTCCGTTGAGCGTCGTCTCGCCCTTGTTTGAACCTTGCATGGTCGTTCAGTCTTTCGTGAGGTAGCCGGCGATTTCGAGGCCGTAGCCTGCTGCCATGCTGGGCATGCGGCGCGGCGTGCCCAGCAGGTTCATCTTGTGCACGCCGCATTCGCGCAGGATCTGCGCGCCGATGCCGTAACTGCGCAGGTCCATGCGGCCGCGTTCGGGGGCTTGCGCGGGACGCGCGGTGCCATCGAACTGGGCCAGCAATTCGCCGGCGGTTTCGCCGCAGTTCAGCAGCACGGCCACGCCCTTGCCTTCTTTCGCGATGTGCGAGAGGCTGGCGTCCAGGCTCCACGAGTGCAGCGAGCGGTTGATCTCGAGCGCGTCGAGCACCGACAGCGGCTCGTGCACGCGAACCGACACCGTGTCTTCCGGCGCCCACTTGCCGCGCACCAGCGCGAGGTGCACGCCGCGGCTGGGCTTGTCGAGGAAGGCATGGGCGGTGAAGGCGCCCCAGTTGGTCTGGATCTCGCGGCAGCCGACCTTCTCGACCAGCGATTCGACGCGGCTGCGATGCTCGATCAGCGCGGCGATGGTGCCGATCTTGATGTCGTGCTCGGCCGCGAAGATCTGCAGGTCGGGCAGGCGGGCCATCGTGCCGTCTTCGTTCATCACCTCGCAGATCACCGAGGCGGGCGAGCAGCCGGCCATCGCGGCCAGGTCGCAGCCGGCTTCGGTATGACCGGCGCGCATCAGTACGCCGCCGTCCACCGCCTGCAGCGGGAAGATATGGCCCGGTTGCACCAGGTCGGCGGCCACGGCGTTGGGCGCCACGGCGGCCTGCACGGTGCGGGCGCGGTCGGCGGCGGAGATGCCGGTGGTCACGCCTTCGGCCGCCTCGATGGACACGGTGAACGCGGTCGAATGCTTGGCGCCGTTGCGCTGGACCATCGGCGGCAACTGCAGCCGCTCGCACATTTCGCGCGAGAGCGTGAGGCAGATCAGGCCGCGTGCATGGCGCGCCATGAAGTTGATAGCTTCGGGCGTGATGTGGTCGGCCGCGATGACGATGTCGCCTTCGTTCTCGCGGTCTTCCTCGTCGACCAGGATCACCATGCGGCCGGCGGCGAGCTCGGCCACGATCTCCTCGACCGGGGAGATGGGGGCAGGAGCGCGCGCGGCGCGGGGGGCGCCGATCGGCGTGACGGAGGCATTCATTCGGCTGTGTCCTTGGAATACGTGGAGGGCGGCACCAGCACGCCGGCCTGGAGCATGCGCTCCACGTAGCGCGCCACGGTATCGATTTCGAGGTTGACCTTCGAGCCGGCCTGCAGGCTGCCGAGCGAGGTGTTTTCGACGGTGTGCGGGATCAGGTTGATGCTGACCTCGGCGCCTTCGGCGACGTCTTTCACGCTATTGACCGTCAGGCTCACGCCGTTGATGGTGATCGAGCCCTTGTACGCCAGGAAGCGGGCCAGCGCCTGCGGCGCAACGATGCGCAGCTCCCAGCTTTCGCCGACGGGCTCGAAGAAGCTCACGCGGCCGATGCCGTCCACGTGGCCCGAGACGATGTGCCCGCCGAGGCGGTCGCTGGCGCGCAGCGCCTTCTCGAGGTTGATGCGGCTGCCTTCGTCGGTCAGGCCCGCAGTCTTGTCGAGGGACTCGGCTGAAATGTCGATGGTGAACTGCTGTCGCTCGGGGGCGAGCGTGGTGACGGTCATGCAGGCGCCGTTGAGCGCGATGCTGTCGCCAAGGCCGACGTCATCGAGGTAGCCGTCGGGCACCGCGATGCTGAGTCTTTTGCCGTAGGAGGAGGAGGTGCCGAGGTCGTGAATGGCGGCGATGCGCCCCACGCCGGTGATGATTCCGGTGAACATCCGCGCATTTTCGCAGACATCCTGGGTCCGGCCGTCGGACGCCCGCATTCGCCCGCTAGAAAGCGTCCCTTCCGGCGACCCGGGCCACGATCCGCAGGTCCGGTCCCACCCGGTCGAAGGTCCGGAATTCGAGCGGTAGCGCGCCCGCCAGGTCGGCCAACAGGCCGCCCGTGTGAATGCCGGATGCCATGCCGAGGCCATCGCCGATCAGTTTCGGCGCCAGATACACCAGCAGTTCGTCGACCAGGCCTTCGCGCAGCAGCGATCCATTGAGCTTGTGGCCGGCCTCGACGTGGAGTTCGTTGACCTCGCGCCGGGCGAGATCCCGCAGCATCGCCGCCAGATCGACCTTGCCCTGCGCATTGGGAAGAAAGGCGATGGTGGCGCCGCGCGCTTCCAGGGCGGCGGCCTTCGCGCTGTCCTGGGCCGCGGCGTAGATCCAGACGGCGCGGCCGGGCAAGAAGAGCTTTGCGTCGGGCGGGGTCTGCAATTGGCTGTCGATCACCACCACGTGCGGCTGGCGCTTGGTTTCCACCAGCCGCACGTCGAGCCGGGGATCGTCTTCCAGCACCGTGCCCACGCCCGTCAGTACCGCGCTGGCCCGCGCACGCCATGCATGGCCGTCGGCGCGCGCCGGTTCGGACGTGATCCATTGGCTCACGCCGTTGTGCAGGCCGGTCTTGCCGTCCAGCGAAGCTGCGGCCTTGAGCCGCACCCAGGGTGTCTTGCGGACCATGCGGCTGAAGAAGCCGATGTTGAGCTCCCGCGCTTCCTCTGCGCCCGGGCCCACCTCGACCTCGACGCCCGCAGCGCGCAGCCGCTCGAAGCCCTGGCCGGCGACCAGCGGGTTGGGGTCGGCGAGCGATGCAACGACCCGGCCGATGCCCGCCGCGACCAGCGCATCGCAGCACGGGCCGGTGCGGCCGTGGTGGGCGCAGGGCTCGAGCGTGACCCAGGCGGTTGCGCCCGTGACCGAATGGCCCCGCGCGGCCGCATCGCGCAGCGCCATGATCTCGGCATGCGGGCCGCCGACCTGCTGGGTGCTGCCTTGGCCGATCACAGCGCCATCCGCGGCCACCAGGACGCAGCCGACACGCGGATTCGGATCGGTCTCGGGTCCGGCCTGGCGCGCGAGATCCAGTGCATGGGCCATGAAATTCGCAATTTCTTTTGTCATCTTTTTGTTAAATCGAATTTATTTGATTGGCAATTTGTAATCAATTGAAAACCATTGACCGTTGATCCATTTGCTTTGACCGCTTGTCGCGCAATGGCCTTCAATAAGAAATTGAAAAAATAGAATTTCCGGCTATTGCAAACAGGGGAGAAGCGTCCGTCCGGCACTGTGGTGCAAGGCGGCGGGCGACACGACATGAACAACAGATTCTGCGCGTCCGCGCGGGGCTTCACGCTGGTCGAAATGATGACCGTCATCGTACTGATGACCGTCCTGCTGGCCATGGCGCTGCCCAATTTCAGCAGCCTGATCGAAAAGTATCGCGTACAGGGCATGGCCTCGGCCTTGATGGCGAGCCTGAGCCACGCGCGCTCCGAGGCCGCCCGGCGCGGAAAAACCGTGACCCTCCAGCAGCGTGCAGAGTGCCGCGGCAGGGATTGGAGCTGCGGCTGGGACACGACGGTTAGCAGCGGGGACACCGTCGAAACCCTCAGGCGGCAAGACCCCGACACGCGGGTCGCGATCGGAAAGAGTTCCCTCGGTGCCGTGTCCTTCGATGCCATGGGCCACTCTGCAGGCGTTGCCAGCTTCAGCTTCCGCCCGGCCGGGAACGACGCTTCGCCCAATGCCGCCGCAGTGTGCGTGGCGCTCGGTGGGCGCGACCGGCTGGTGAAGGGGAGCGCAACGTGCTGAGCGTTCCATTTCGCAAGCCGCGCGGGAGCCAGGCGGGCTTTTCGCTGATCGAGGCCATGGTGGCCGTTCTCGTGCTCTCGTTCGGCCTGCTGGCGCTGGCCGGCCTCCAGCTGCGCGTGCTCGCAGACAGCGCGGGTGCCAGCAACCTGAACATGGCCGTGCAACTGGCCGGCGACATGGCCGACCGCATCCGTGCCAACCTTGTCACGGGCGCCACGGCCGACAGCCCCTATGTGGCCGACTGGTCGCCGGCAAGCGCTGCCGCACCCGAGCGTTCATGCGCAGGGGCCGATGCCAGCTGCAGCGCCGTCGAGCTCGCGGCCTACGATCTGTGGAACTGGAAGCGCACGGTAGCAAGTGCGTTGCCGGGCGGACTGGCCGACATGCAGGGCAAGGCGGCGGCCGGCGGCTTGCTGTTCATGCACATCGCCTGGGACGAGCCTGCCGTCGTCAACCCGATCGCGCCGGATCCGGCCTGGAGCTGCCCGACGGGCAAGGCCTGCCTGGAAGTCGTCGTTGCGGTGCCGCAGCCATGAACGACAAGGCCCGCGCTCCTCGCCCGCCGCAGGCCGGCTTCACGCTGGTCGAGTTCCTCGTCGCGCTGATCATCGGCATGCTGGTGGTGCTGGCTGCCATCGCCAGCATGCTCGGCACCCGCAACACAGCCATGACGAGCGACGACGTCAACGCGCTCCACCAATCGTCGGCATTGGCGTTCAGGCTGCTGGGCCAGCAGATCCGGCAGGCCGGCTACATCCCCATCGACGCGACCGAGCCGCTGTACTACTTCAATGCCAATGCGGACAGGAACACCAATCTTGCGAGCGAGCCGGCCTTCTTCGCGATCAAGGGAGAGGAGTCGCCGGGCGGTTCGGTGCACGACAGGCTGAAGATCGGCTACGCGCCGAATCCCGATTACTTCAAGGACTGCCTGGGGCAGGGCGCCAAGAACGCGGCGGGCGACGTTTACGACCCGGCCATTCCTGTCGCTCCGGACAACGTGCGGGTGATCACCAGCGAGTTCTCGGTGGCGAACGGCGTCCTGAGATGCAAGGGCAGCGGCAATACCGCGCCGCAGCCGATCATCGACGGCGTCGAGCGCTTCGATGTCGCGTACGGCGTAGGGGCTGCGGCGGGAAGCGAACAGGTGGTGCGCTACGTAACGGCCGATGACGTGGCGAGCTTCAACCGCGTTCGCACGGTGCGCGTCTGCCTGCAACTTGCGGGCAGTTCCAGGAACAACCCGAGCGGCGGCTATACCGATTGCGACGGCAAGTCGCAGGCCAGCGGCGATGGCAGGCTGCGGCGCGTCTACACGGCGGTATTCGCGCTGCGAAACAACCTGGGGGCGCTGTGAGGCGCGCGCTCCGGTTCGGCGGTGGTTCCGGCGCCTGGTTGGCGCAGCGTGGGTTTTCGCTTTTCATCGTGCTGATCATGCTGCTGCTCTCAGCGCTGCTGGCGGTGGGCGGCGCGCGAGTGGCGCAGTTGCTCGAGTCGGTGGCAGGCAACCAGCGCGAACACCAGCGCGCCTTCGAGGCTGCGGAAGCCGCGCTGCTGGATGCGGAGCGCGACATCCGGCAACTGGCTTTTGCCACCGCAACCCAGACCTACGTGGCCTGTTCGACGCTCCCGGCGTCGCGCTGCCGCAAGGCCGACGATGGCCGTGTCTTCCCCGACAGGGAAACCGGCTGGGTGACTGCCTACATGGCCGACGGCGCCAACAGTTGCGAGCAAGGCATCTGCTATTTCTCCGCGGCCGATTCGGTGGCGGCTGCGTCCGGCAGCGAGGCCTACCGGTTCTGGACCCGTACCGCGTATGTGAACAAGCATGCGTCGTACGGGCAATTCACGGGGGCGCCCGCTGCGGGCAATCCGGCGCTGGCCAGCGCCAGGTACTGGATCGAAGTCATCGACCGCAAGAACAGCAAATACCCGCTGTACCGAATCACCGCCGTCTCCACGGGGGCGCGCAGCGCGAGCGCCGCAGGCGGGACGCGGGTCGAATTGCAGGTGTCCTTCGATCCGGACCCGGTCACCGAGGTGAATTGAGCATTGCGAGAGGGAGGCATATGAACATCGACAGGTTTTCGAGGAACGCCCTGGTGTGCGGCTTGGTACTGGTGCAGGCCGTCGGCCACGCCGGGCAATATGTGCTGGCACAGGTGCCGCGCAGCACCACAGTCGATGAACCGGCGCCGAACGTGATCGTGTCGGTCGACAACTCGGGGAGCATGGCCTGGTCCTCGCGGGCGTCGGACGGGCAAGCTGCGCCGCCTCCCGGAACGCCCAACCGGATGGAAGCGCTGAAGACCGCGCTCCGCGCCAATTTCTCGGTGGCCAACATTCCCGATGACCGTATTCGTCTCTCCTGGCAGGCGATGAACGACAACAAGGACAACAGCTGCGTCGGGTTCTTCGGCGACACCTCGCCAGGCACCTACCAAGCCGGCGGCTGCCGGATCAACGGCCTCGCCAATGCGAACCTGATGAATTCGCTGGGCGGCACGCACCGCGCCGCGTTCATGAGCTGGGTCGACGCCCTGGCCGCGGGCGGCGGCACACCGCTGCACGCCATGATGACCCGCGCCGGCGAATACATGAAGACCACCGGGCGCTACAGCCCTTACTCGGACGACCCGGGCGTGGAGGGGGCCGCACAGTCGAGTTGCCGCAAGTCCTTTCACATCTTCATGACCGACGGCGACTACAACTTCTTCGGATTCAACCCGGATCCGGCGGCGCTCGGCATGCCGGCCATCGGCAACGCCGACGGGACGAATCGCGTGCTGCCCGATTCCGTGGACTACCTGCCGCGCGCGCCCTACAAGGACAATGCCGGCGCCATCAGCGACAGCGCCAACTGGGCGAGGGATGCCACGGGCAACTGGAGGCCGATCGCGGAATACCGTCCGACCCTGGCCGACATGGCCTTTCACTACTGGGCCAGCGACCTGCAGCCGGGCGTGCCGAACAATCTCAGGAAGATCGTTGCGGAAGCCGGCAACGTCACGGTAGGCACGGCGACCGTCCCCGAGTACTGGAATCCCAAGAACGATCCGGCCACTTGGCAGCATCTGACGACCTACACCGTCGGTTTTGGCGCCGCTTCGTCGTGGACGGGCGCACCGGCCATTTCAGCCGAGACCGCGCAGCCGACGTACAGCGGGGACTATGCGCGCCTGGTCGATGGCTCGGCCACCTGGATGAACCCGCTGGCGAGCACGGCGACGGAAACCGAGACCAGCTCGTCGAATGGAACCAGAATATTCCCGCCCTGGCGTTCCGGCAGCGGCTCCTATGGCTATTACCACGAGAAGGCTGCCAACGCCGCCGCCGTGCGCATGGACCTCTGGCATGCCGCGCTCAACAGCCGTGGCACCTTCACGCCGGCCTCCAATTCGCAGGCGCTCAGCGATGCTTTCAGGTCCATCCTCGGGCAGATCCTGCTCAACACCAGCATCCCGCTGACTTCGATTTCGGCGAGTGCCTCCAGGGTGTCGACCGGCACGGCGGTCTATCGAGCCGGCTACGACTCGGCCGACTGGTCGGGCGCGCTCACCGCCACCAGGTTCGGTGCCAACGGCAGGCTGGCCGCCACGTCCGACTGGTCGGCGCGCGGGCTGCTCGATGCCCGCATAGCCGCAGGGGGCGCGCACGACGGCGATCGCAAGGTGCTGAGCTTCTCGGGCACTGCCGCGGCAACGGCCACCAGTGCCGCAACCACGGGCTCAGGCGTGCCGTTTCGCTGGGCCAGCCTCAGCGACGTGCAGAAGGCCGCGCTCAAGGGAACCGCCAGCACAGACACCGCGAGCATCGCGCTCGGCCGTGCCGTGCTCGATTTCCTGCGCGGCGATCGCAGCAACGAGGGCGCCGGCCTTCAATTGCGCAAGCGCGGCCATGTGCTCGGTGACATCGTGGGTTCCAGTGTCTGGTATGCGGGGCAACCCAGGAGCGGTTTCACCAACGATGCATATGCCACGTTCGCCGCCACCGCTCGCACGCCCATGGTCTACGTGGGCGCCAACGACGGCATGCTGCATGCCTTCAATGCGGCAACCGGCAGGGAAGAGTTCGCCTATGTGCCCGAAGGCCTCTACGGCACGGCGGCCGAACCCGGTCTCAAGCGGCTCAGCGAAACCGCCTACTCGCACAGGTACTACGTCGACGGCAGCGCCTTCGTGGCCGACATCTACATGGGGGCGGCTGCCACGGCCACAGCCACTGACGCCGAGAAAGCGGCTGGGTGGAAATCCTTCCTCGTGGGCACGCTGGGTGCGGGCGGCAAGGGCTACTTCGTGCTCGACGTGACCAAGCCCGAGAACATCGACGAGTCCAGGGCTGCCAGCGTGGCGGTGATCGATACGACCGCGCTTTCCGATAGCGACCTGGGCCATCAGTTCCAGCAACCCGCGCTCGATTCCTTCTCCAGGCGTGCGCTGCAGGTGGCGCTGCTGAACAACGGCCGCAAGGCCGTGATCCTCGGCAATGGCTACAACAGCACGAGCGAGAAAGCGGTGCTGTGGATCCAGTATCTCGACGGCGACAAGTCGGTCCTCAAGATCCCCGCGCCTGCCACACAGGGCAGCGGCACCGGCAACGGGCTTTCCGCCCCGCGCGTGGTGGACCGCAACGGCGACGGCAAGGTCGACTTTGCGTACGCCGGCGACCTGCTCGGCAACCTGTGGCGGTTCGACCTGAGCGATGCCGACAGCCGCAAATGGAAGGCCACCATGGGCTCGGGCGCGACCGCGTCGAGCCTCGACGACGTGCCGCTGTTCACGGCCGGCGCCACGCAGCCGATCACGGCGGCGCCGGTGGTCGTCGGCCATCCGCGGGGCGGCTACATGGTGGTGTTCGGCACGGGTCGCCTGTTTGCCGCCGGCGATGAAAGCACTGTCGCCAGCCAGTATCTGTACGGCGTCCGGGACCGGGCCAACGGCAGCACGGGCACCGCGGCATTGACCGACCTTGTGGCGCAGGCCATTGGCACCGACGCCGTCAGGGAAGGTGATGCCGAGTTCCGCACCGTTTCGGGCAACAGTGTGAGCTACAGCGGTTCCAGCGCCAGGCGCGGCTGGTACCTCCGACTGCCGGCCGCCAGGGAGCGCATCGTCTATCCGGGCGACGCGCTGAGCAACAGCGCCGGCTTGTTCTCGACCACCATTCCCGGCACCGGCAGCAATCCGCTCGATTGCACCGCGGGCACCGGCGACGACGGCTGGTCGATGGTGATCGACTTCTTCAGCGGCTCGGCCCCTGACGGCATCGCCTACAACGGGTCCGGCACGGCTGGCGGCTACCTCGGCTTTCGCAATCGTTCCGGCAGGGACGACATCGCCTTCGAGCCGCAGGACCGGGAAAAGGGCAAGGACGTCATCTGCAACGCGGCCGGCGAATGCAATGCGCCGAAGCGGCCGGATATCGTCCGGCGCTTCGGCTGGCGCAACCTGATGTCGTCGAACTAGGCCATGGACAAGCATCCCGAGGCGCAGGCCAAGGAGCGGTTCCGCTCGCGCGGCTTCACGCTGATCGAACTCATGATCGTGACGGCGGTGATCGCCATCCTCGCGGCGATCGCCTACCCGAGCTATACGCGTTATGTGCTGCGGGCCAAGAGGGCCGATGCCAAGCAGCAGTTGCTGCAGGCGGCGCAATGGACGGAGCGGTACCTGACCGTCAATGGCCGGTATCCCCCGGCGACCGTCGCGCTGCCGGCAGGGCTGCGGCAGGCGCCGTCGTCCGGTACGGCGAACTACGCCATCGGCTATGCCGCGAGAACAGCGACCACCTACACGCTGCAGGCCGTGCCGGAGGGCGCATCGCGCAACGACGAGTGCGGAACACTGACGGTGAACCAGCAGGGTGTCAGGCTGGCTGCGGGCCAGGCCGACGCTTCGGATGCGCTGGTGCAGCTTTGCTGGAATCGTTGAGAGGCCGGCGCCCGGCCCTCAGATGTCGCGCAGTAACTGCCTGAACTCGTCCACGTCCTCGAAGCTCCGGTACACCGAGGCGAAGCGCACGTAGGCGACCTTGTCGAGCTTCTTGAGTTCGCGCATCACGAGTTCGCCAACCTTGGTCGAGTCGATTTCGCGCAGGCCGCTGGCCAGCAGCTTCTGCTCGATGCGCAGCAAGGCGTTGTCGATCTGCTCGATGCTCACCGGACGCTTGCGCAGCGCCAGCATCATCGAGGCGCGCACCTTGGTCGAGTCGAAGTCAGCGCGGCTGCCGTCCTTCTTGACCACCACGGGGAAGTTGACGTCAGGCCGCTCGTAGGTGGTGAAGCGCTTGTCGCAGGCGCTGCATTGGCGGCGCCTGCGCACGAAGTCGGCGTCTTCCGAAACGCGGGTCTCGACGACCTGCGTTTCAAGATGACCGCAAAAAGGGCATTTCATGCGGTCAGGTCTTCCAGGTGATCAGCGGTAGACCGGGAAGCGGCTCGTCAGCGCGTGCACCTTGGCGCGCACCGCGTCGATGTTCGCCGCATCGCGCGAGTTCTCGAGCACATCGGCCACCAGGTTCGCGGTGATGCGAGCCTCTTCGTCCTTGAAGCCACGCGTGGTCATCGCCGGGGTGCCGATGCGCACGCCGCTGGTGACCATCGGCTTTTCCGGGTCGTTGGGGATCGCGTTCTTGTTGATCGTCATGTGGGCGGCGCCCAGGACGGCTTCGGCTTCCTTGCCGGTGATGCCCTTGGCGCGCAGGTCGACCAGCATGACGTGGCTTTCGGTGCGACCACTCACGATGCGCAGGCCGCGCTCGGTGAGGGTGTCGGCCACGATCTGGGCGTTCTTGACCACCTGTTGCTGGTAGGCCTTGAACTCGGGCGCCATGGCTTCCTTGAACGCGACGGCCTTGGCGGCGATCACGTGCATCAGCGGGCCGCCTTGCAGGCCCGGGAAGATCGCACTGTTGATGGCTTTTTCGTGCTGCGACTTCATCAGGATGATGCCGCCGCGCGGGCCGCGCAGGCTCTTGTGGGTGGTCGAGGTGACGACGTCGGCGTGCGGCACCGGGTTGGGGTACACGCCCGCGGCCACGAGGCCGGCGTAGTGGGCGATGTCGACCATGAAGATCGCGCCCACGTCCTTGGCCACCTTGGCGAAGCGCTCGAAATCGATGCGCAGCGAATAGGCCGAGGCGCCCGCGATGATCAGCTTGGGCATGTGCTCGTGCGCCTTGCGTTCCATCGCGTCGTAGTCGATGGCTTCGTTGGCGTCCAGGCCGTAGCTCACCACGTTGAACCACTTGCCGCTCATGTTCAGCGGCATGCCGTGCGTCAGGTGGCCGCCTTCGGCCAGGCTCATGCCCATGATGGTGTCGCCGGGCTTCAGGAAGGCCAGCATCACTGCTTCGTTGGCCGAGGCGCCGCAATGCGGCTGCACGTTGGCGGCGTCGGCGCCGAAGATCTGCTTGATGCGGTCGATGGCCAGCTGCTCGGCCACGTCGACATGCTCGCAGCCGCCGTAGTAGCGCTTGCCCGGGTAGCCTTCGGCGTACTTGTTGGTGAGCTGCGAGCCCTGGGCGGCCATGACGGCCGGCGAGGCGTAGTTCTCGCTGGCGATCAGCTCGATGTGGTGTTCCTGGCGCGCGTTTTCGGCTTGGATCGCGGCCCAGATTTCGGGATCGGTCTGTTCGACCAGGATATTGCGTTGGTACATGGCAGTCCTTTGAAGACGAGGTCCTTGTTCTTCAACCAAAACAAGGGCTGCCCAGGCGAACGGCTGAACGCCTGTGGTGCCAGGCGGTACGCTTCCCAGTGGTGTTCCACGTCAGCGCGTGGCACCTTGTTCGGATGCTGCGCCTATCGCCAGTCGCGTACCGGCCGAGTGTAGCTCACACCCGGCCCGCGAAGCTCAGGAAACGGAGGAGAGCAGGGCGACCTTGGCCGGTTCGGTGCTGCGTTCCTCGGGCTTGGGGGGCACTGCCACGGGGATCGGCTGCGCGCGCACGCTCGGCGGCGTGACGGTCGACGGCGCGCGGCCGTTGGCCACCTGCCGCAGGCGCTCGTGCTCGGCCATCACCTTGCTGGCGTAGCCGCCGTCGTCCTCGAGATTGGCCGCGCCCACGTAGTAGCGCAGGCCGCCTTCGAGCGAACCGGCGCGGGTGATGCATTCCTGCAGCACCTTCACGCCGACACGCATGTTGGTCACCGGATCGAAGGCGGTGAGCGTGCCGCCCGCGCTTTCGTACTTGTCGCCGTGCACGCGGGTCATGACCTGCATCAGGCCTTGCGCGCCGACCTGGCTCTGGGCGAACGGATTGAAGCTGGACTCGACGGCCATGATCGCGAGGATCAGGGTCGGATCGATCTTGGTGCGCTTGCCGATGCCGTAGGCCTCGGCCACGAGCACGCTCAACGGCTCGGCGGCCACGCGGTACTTCTTGCTCAGCCAGTAAGCCACGGCGGCCTGCTGCTTGGGCAGGTCGGCGGGGCTCGCGGCCGTGGTGCGCTCGATGGCGGTCGGCTCCAGGTCGGTGGCTTCAGGCGCGGGCTTGCGCGACTGCAGCCAGCCCATCAGTTGCTCCTCGCCGGTCTGGCGCAGGTCGGGCCGCGCCACGAGGGCGAGGGCCGCGAACACGATGGCCAGTCCGACCAGCGCAAACCCGTTGTGGGTGATTTCAAAAAAGCCGTCTGTCACGTCGGACACGAAGGTCCGTAGCCCGCGGGCTGTGGCATGGAACGCCTTGTTCATCGCTCTTCCTTTCTGTGCGGCACCTGCTCGCAACGCCTGGAGAGGCGATGGATGAAAGGCAACGGCGCTTGGATTGGTACGAATCAGGCTCCGCGCATGGAGTGAAGGGGGTTGAGGGCGCGGCGACCTGATCAAGCCGGGGGAATTCGGCAGCGGATTCAGGGAGGCTCCGCTGCATCGGGCAGTCGGAGCAGGGCGGATTCTAGCGTGGCTAAATACCCGGTCAAGTATAAGAAATTGTTTCCTTATGCTAATAAATGGTTAAAAAAGCGACTGGCAAGAGGTGTTTAGGTTTACGGGAAACCCCTTGGCAAAACGCGTTTGCAATCCGAGGGTGCGACGCCTAATCTGGATCGGCCTGAGTTTTCAGGTGTTTTCCGAGGTCCGGCAGCCCGAGGTGCAAGTCAAGGGCTCAGCGGCCGAGGATCCATGGTGGCAATCTCTTGCTGCCAGCACGGCAGGAACCATTGACTTCCGGTCGCGCGAATCGATGGCATGGGTTTTGGGCCCGCCATCAAGCCCGGCAACAAGGCAATTCCGTCGCGTTGCCGGGCTTTCTTGCTTCTGGATGGGCCATCCGTTTGCGGCACACTCCCTTGATGGACTTTGCTTCGATCAAACAAAACAAATGGGTGCGGCGTGGGGTCGTCGCGGTGCTGGGTCTGCTGGCCTTCTGGGCCATCGCCTGGCTGGCAGTGCCGCCGATTGCCAAAAGCCAGCTCCAGAAGATCGCGAGCGAGAAGCTCGGGCGCCAGGTAACAGTAGGAAAGATCGATTTCAAACCCTGGACGCTCGAACTCACGCTGAGCGATCTGCGCATCGCCACCGCCGACGGCAGCAAGCCGCAGGTGGCCATCAACCGCATCTACGCCGATGCCGAATTGCAGTCGCTCCTGCGCCTTGCGCCGGTGATCGATGCAGTCACGATCGACGGCCCCGCCGTCCTGCTCACGCACCTGACCGACGGCAAATACGACATCGACGACATCCTGGCCAAGCTCTCGGCCGGCCCGCCGCCCGATCCGAACGCCAAGCCCGCGCGCTTTGCCATCTACAACATCGCGATTAATGGCGGCTCGGTCGATTTCGACGACCAGACAGTCAAGCGCAAGCACGAACTGCGCGATTTCGTGCTCAAGGTGCCGTTCCTGAGCAACCTCGATTCCAAGCGCGACATCAACACCGAGCCCAAGCTGGCCTTCGCGCTCAACGGCAGCAAGTTCGACTCTGCCGCCTTCACCACGCCCTTCGCCAACAACCGCAAGACCGACGCCCACGTGCAGTTCAAGGGGCTCGACCTGGTGCCGTACCTTGGCTACATCCCCGGCGGCCTGCCGGTGCGCCTGCAGGCGGGCAGCCTCGACGCCGACCTGAAGATCGGCTTCGAACAAGCGGAGACCACCGGCCTGAGGATCACCGGCACGGTCGAGGCGCACACCGCCAAGGTGGCCGATGCGCGCGGCCGCGACCTGCTGGCCTTCGATTCGCTCAAGCTGGCGCTGGCCGACGTGCGCCCGCTGGAATCGGTGTTCCACCTGAGCGAAGTCGCGCTGGTCAAACCGCAGCTGGCGGTGGCGCGCGATGCGGCCGGCAAGCTCAATCTGCTGGCCACCGATCCATCCACTGGCGCGGCCGAGAAGGCGGCGCCGCTGCCGGCTGCTGCGGCGAGCGCTCCGGCCGGCAAGGCGGTGCCAAAACCGGCCTTGAAAGTGCAGGTCGACAAGCTGGCGCTGGATGGCGGGCGCATCGGCTGGCGCGATGAAACGACCAATCCGGCCGCGGCCGTCGACCTGATCGACCTGGGCATCGGCGTCACGGGCGTCACCTGGCCGATGGAAAAGCCGGCCGCATTCAACGGCAGCACGGCCATCGCCGGCGCCTCGCTCAAGTTCAAGGGCACCGCCACCGACAAGGTGGCCGACGTGCAGACCGAGGTCGACGCGCTGCCGCTGTCGCTGGCCGCACCTTATCTGGCACAAAGCCTGGAGCCCACGCTGGACGGCAAGCTCAGCGGACAGATCGACGTCGCCTGGGCTCAGCCCGACCTGAAGTTCAAGGCGCGCCGCCTGTCCGCCGAAGGGCTCGCGCTGACCCAGGCCAAGACCGCGCTGGCGAGCGTCGGCCGCTTCGAGCTGGTCGATGCCGAGGCCGACATGACGAAGCACACATTGAACGTGGCCTCGTTCACCGCGACCAACCCCAAGGTGCGCGTCGAGCGCGACAGCGAGAAGCGCTGGATGTTCGAGCGCTGGCTCAAGACGCCGGCCGGCGGTGGCGAGAAGGAGGCCGTAGCCAAGGTCGCCGCGCCCAAGCCCGCGGGCGCCGAGACGCCGAAGCCCGGCGCCAACACCAAGCCCTGGGCGCTGACCATCGGCACGCTGGCGATCGACAACGGTGCGCTTTCCTATGCGGACAAGGCCGGCGCCACCCCAGTCGCAGTGGAAGTCACCGCCTTCAAGCTCCAGGCCCAGAAGATCGCGCCCGAAACCAGCACGGCGTCGCCGCTGGAAGTCTCGGGCCGCATCGGCTCCGGTCGCTCCGAGCCGGGCCGTTTCGACTACAAGGGCAACGTGGTGCTCAAGCCGCTCGCGGCCGAGGGCCGGCTCGAGGTGGCGTCGTTCCCCGCGCATACCTTCAAGGCCTACTACGCGGACGCGCTCAACGTCGACATCCGGCGCGCCTTCGCAAGCTACCGTGGCACGGTGCGCTATGCCACGTCGCCGGCGGGCATGAGCCTGAAGCTGGCGGGCGACACCGCGCTCGACGACTTCCGCGCCAACAGCGTGTCCCTCACGCAGTCGCCCGGTTTCGACCGCAACACCAACCAGTTGCTGAGCTGGAAGACCCTGAGCCTGCGCGGCCTGCAGGTCAGCATGGTGCCCAACGCCCCGCCGAACGTGGACGTGCGCGAAACCACGCTGACCGACTTCTTCGCCCGCGTGATCGTCGACCCGACCGGCCGGCTCAACCTGTCGAGCCTGACCAAGAAGGGCGAGGCCGAGGCGAACGCGGCTGCGGCGGCGGCCGGCGAGGCCAGCACCCGCAAGGGCCTGGGCGGAACCTCCACCACCACGGCCCGGGCACCCGTGCAGAAACCCACGGGGGGCGCGCCGGTGTCGGCCGAGGAGATGGTCGGCGGCGCACCTCCATCCGCCAAGCCGGTGGCGACCGCAGCGGCGCCCGCTCCGGCGGCCGACGCGGGCCCCGCACCCATCATCAACTTCGGCCCGATGAGCCTGGTCAACGGCAAGATCGACTTCACCGACCTGTTCGTCAAGCCCAACTACTCGGCCGACCTCAGCGAGCTGACAGGCAAGCTCAGTTCGTTCTCGTCGAACCCGCCCAAGGGCGAGGGCGGGCGCCCCGCGCTGGCCGACCTCGAACTGCGCGGCAAGGCGCAGCAGACCGCGGCGCTGGAAATCACCGGCAAGCTCAATCCGCTGGCCAAGCCGCTCGAACTCGACATCACCGCCAAGATGCGCGACCTCGACCTCGCTCCGCTGTCGCCGTACTCGGTGCGCTATGCCGGCCACGGCATCGAGCGCGGCAAGATGAGCATGGACGTCAACTACAAGGTCGCGCCGGACGGGCAGCTGACGGCCACCAACAAGCTGGTGCTCAACCAGCTGCAGTTCGGCGACGAAGTTGCAGGCTCCACCAGCAGCTTGCCGGTCAAGCTGGCCGTGGCGCTGCTGGCCGACCGCAACGGCGTGATCGACGTCGACCTGCCGCTCAGCGGGTCGCTCAACGATCCGCAGTTCAGCGTCGGTCCGTTGATCTGGAAGGCCGTGGTCAACCTGATCGCCAAGGCCGCGACGGCGCCGTTCCGCCTGCTTACAGGCGGCCTCGGCGGCGGCAGCGACGAATCGAGCGCCATTACTTTCGAGCCCGGCAGTTCGGAACTCGGCGCCACCGCCAAGGAGGGCCTCGACAAGGTCGCCAAGGCGCTGACCGACCGGCCCACGCTGCAGATGACAGTGGTCGGCACCTCCAGCCTCGAGAAGGAGCGCGACGCCTACCAGCGCCAGCGCGTGCGCCAGCTCGCCTACGCCGAGAAGCGCCGGGTCGCCGTGCGCGGCGGGGAGACCGGCACCGAGGTGCCGCCTGTCACCGATGCCGAATACCCCGCGCTGCTGACCGCCGTGTACAAGCGCGCCGACATCACCAAGCCGCGCAACCTCGTCGGCCTGGCGAAAGACCTCCCGGTTCCGGACATGGAAAAGCTGCTGTTCGCCAGCGTGCCGGTCGACGAAGAGTCGATGCGCCAGCTCGCGGTCGAACGTGGCGCAGCCGTGCGCGACTACCTGCTCGCGAAGAAGCTGCCGAGCGAGCGCCTGTTCCTGGGCGCCGTGCGCACCAGCGCCAGCGGCGGCGACTGGAAGCCGGGCGCCGAGCTCAGCCTGACCATGAGGTGAGGCGCGGCGATCCGTCCGCGGGACTTGGTTTTTTTCTTCAGCTTGCTATATATGTAGTTCGTTCACCTCCCGCCCACGACCCGTGTTCGCCACCGTTTCAGGACGGAATTCAGCGGCCAACCGCAAGTGGGTGAAAATATCGATGTGCGCCGGCCTTTGCCGGCGCCTTCGCTTTCTCTACCAAGACAACGATTTCGCGCAGTGACCTCTACTTCTTCCAAGCCACACGACCTTCAGGCCCTCGACACGCTCACCGGCGGCGCCTTCACCGCGCCGACCTCCGGAGAGCGCGCCGCGCGCATCCGCGACTGGCTCGCGGGCAACCCCGCGCCCGAGCTGATGCAGGAGGTCTTCAAGGAGCTGAGCGGTCGCGACAAGGGCGCCGCGCGCCTGCTGCGCGAAAAGCTCGACGAACTCAAGCGCGCCAAGGGCCAGGAGGCCATTGCCGCCAAATGGGCGCAAAAGGCCGAGGCGCTGCTGGGCCAGTCCAAGCTCAACATCGCCGATGCACTGGCCTGGCAGCGCGACGCCGCCAAGGCCGGCGCGCCGCTGTCGCGCGAGCCGCTGGCCGGCTTGAAGGCCAAGCTGGCCGAACGCGTCAAGGGCATCGAAGACCTGCAGCACCGTGCCCAGGTGCACCGCGAAGCCGCCGTGCTGCTGGCGCAGCGCTTCGAGGTGCTGTCCACCAAGGGCTGGCAGGACGCCCAGGCCGCCGAGGAATCGCTGCGTGCCGACGTGACCCACTGGCAGCAGCAGGCGGGCGAGATCACGGCCGATGCCAACTGGACCAGCCTCGACGCCAAGTTCGCGCCGCAGCTCGAATCGTCGAAGTCGCAACTGCTGGTGGTGTCCGATGCGTTCCACAGCGCGCTGGCCCAGGCCGTCGCGGCCGCGGCCGATGCGGCCGCACCGCTGCCGCCCGTGCCCGTGTGGGCCGATGAATTGCGCGCTGCGCGCGGCGAGGTCGTGGCGCCAAAGCCCGCCGCCCCCGCTCGCCCCGCTGCGCCCAAGGTCGACCCGGCCGTGCGCGCCGCCGCGCAGGACGCGGTGCAGGCCGCGCTCGCCAAGCTCGAGCAGGAAACCGCCGAAGGCCATGGCAAGGCCAGCGCCGGTGCGGCCGCTGCGCTGCGCGCTGTGCTCAAGGAGCACGGCAAGCTGGTCGAGGCGCCGCTCGAAGCCCGCGTGCATGCCGCGCTGGTGGCCGCCGGCGAACTCGAAGGGTGGCAGCGCTGGAGTGCCGACAAGGTGCGCGAAGACCTCGTCGCCAAGGCCGAAGGCCTGCTCAAGCGTCCCGAAGGCCAGGCCCTCGGCGGCCGCAAGATGCAGGAAACCCTGCGTGCCCTGCGCGACCAGTGGAAGCAGGCCGACCAGGGCGGTGTGCCCAACCACGCGCTCTGGAAGCGCTTCGACGAAGCCTGCAACGAAGCCCACAAGGTGGTCGAAGCCTGGCTCGAGAAGGTCCGCGCCGATGCGGCCGAGCACCGCGCGCACCGCGTCGCGCTGATCGAAGAAGTCAAGGCCTGGGCCGCCGAACATGCCGGCGCCACCGACCTGAAGGCGCACAACCGCGCGCTGCACCAGTTCGCCGACCGCTGGCGGGACGGCGGCCACGTGGGCGAGAAGGTGTTCGCCGAGCTGCAGTCGCAGTGGAACGAAGCCTTTGGCGCAGCCCGCGCACCGTTCGAGGCCGCGCAGAAGGCCAGCGTCGAACGCCGCCAGGCGATGATCGCCGAGGCGATCGAACTCGGTGCCCAGCCGATGCTGCGCATCGATGCCGTCAAGGCGCTGCAGCAGCGCTGGCAGGCCGAAGCGCAGAGCGTGCCGCTCGACCGCCGCCACGAACAGAAAATGTGGGACGCATTCCGCGCGCCCATCGACGAAGCCTTCAACCGCAAGACGGCCGAGCGCGAAAAGGCGTCGTCCGCAATGAGCGAGCACGACCGCCATGTGCTCGACGCGTCCAAGGCACTCGACGCAGCCAATGCCGGCGGCGACGTGCAGAAGATCCGCGCCGCCATTGCCCGGCTGGAAGCAGCGATGCGCGGTGAAGCACCGCCGCCCGCACCGAAGGCCGAGCAGGCCGCTGTCGCGAGCGACGGTCCGTCGGTTGGCGCGACCGAGATCGAGGCTCCGGGTCAGGCCGCCGCTGAATTCGGCGAAAGCGCGGAGCAGGCGCCGAGCCCGAGCGATGCGGAAGCCTCGCCCGGTACGCACGCAAGCCAGGCGCTTGCCGCTTCGGTCGACCTCGTGGCGCCCGCCGACGGTGCCGATGCCTCGGCACGCGCCGATGGCCCGGCGCATGACGCTGGCGAAGCTGCCGCTGTCGAAGCGCCTGCTGCGGCACCGAAGCCCGCGCCCAAGCCCGTCGTGGCGATGCGCGGCGACGACCGCCCCAGCAGCAAGAAGGCCGAAGCAGCGCCCGCGGCCCGTGGTGCAGGTGGCCGGTTCGGCGATCGGCGCGAAGGCGGCAGGCCAGGCGCTGGCGGTCCGGGCCGCTCGAGCGATCGCGGTGCTCCGCGCTCCGATGCACGCGGCGATCGGGGCGCACCTGCCGGCCGTTTCGGTGACCGTCCGCCGCGTTTCGAAGACCGGGGCCCGCGCCTGGGCGATGCAGCCTTCCGCGCGCAGCGCGAAGCACTCGAACGCGCCGACATGGCACTGCGCAAGCTCGCCGCGCAGGCGCATGGCGAAGCGCTGACCCAGGTGCTGGGCGCATGGGAACAGCGCGACGCCAGCCGCCTGCCGAGCATTCAGGAGCTGGGCCGCGCAGTCACGCCCGCCGTGCGCAGTGGCTGGTCGCAAGCCATCGGCTCCGCGCCGACGGCCGCCGCACCCGACGCCGCCGAAGCATTGCTGCGCCTCGAAATGGCAGCCGAAGTGCCGACGCCGGCCGAGCAGCTCGACGCGCGCCGCGCGTTGCAGCTCAAGCTGCTCACGAAGCGTGGCGACCCGGCGCCCGACCAGACCTGGGGCCAGGATGCCGGCAAGGTTCTGGCCGCGGCGCACGATGCCTCCAGCGCGCGACGTTTGCAGAACGCACTGAAGGCGCTGCTGCGCAAGTAAGCGGCCGGCCGAAAGTCAGGGCCACGAAAAAGGCGCCCCCGCGGGGGCGCCTTTTTCTTTGGGGGTTGAATCGAATGTCGATCCGTTCAAACCTTCTCGCCGATGACGGGCGTCTGCACGGCGGCAGCCTGCTCGGCCTGGTAGCCGTCGCCGATCCTGCGCCGGATCAACAGCCCGCCGATGCCCAGCAGCAGGGCGACGGCGCCGGCGATCAGCGTGCCCTTGTCCGTGGCACTCGATGCCGCAGCCTGGTCCTTGCTTTCCATGATCTTCTGCACGTCGGCCAGCTTCACCACGGGCTGACCCTTGAGCTTCACTTCGTAGACAAGGTTGTTGTCCGAGGGATCGATGCGTACTTCGACGGATTCGTCGATCAGCGGCTCGAGCTTGCTGCGGCCGATTGCGTAGTCGACGCGCCATTTTTCGGTGCTGCCGTCGGCAACCTTGGCGTCGAGCACGAAATAGTGGCGCGTGGTACTGCCGCCGCGACGGCGCTTGGTGGTTTCGGTGACTTCGCTGCCGCTGACGATCTTGCCGCTCCTGGCAACGAGGTCTTCCACGGCGGCGCCGTGCGTGTCGGAACCAGCCTTGAACTGCGCATAACCTGCCCAACCCAGGATGCCGATGCCGAAAACCAGTGCAAGCCACGCCTTGCCCGTGAGCTGATAGAGCCAATCCCTCATGTTGTTTACCTTTTTAAACGAGTTGTTAACCCGTCTATGGTAGCGATGGAGTTGCTATTGAATGAATAGCATGCCAACAAGAGTGGGCGAGCGTTCAGGGACTTTTAGGTAGAAAGAATTCATCGAAAAGCGCGAGCACGCCCGGGAAGTCCCGGGCGAAGTTCGGGCGGTTCACGAAATAGGCCTCGCACGCCACCGCGAAGAACTCGCTGATCGAGGTGGCGCCGTAGGCGTCGAGCCACGGCGGCGCGGCGCCGAAGCGCTCTGCCTTGATGGTCCGCTCGCGAAAATCCTCGTAGGCGGGCTGCAGCACCGCAAGCCATGCCGCGCGAGCCGCACGTGCGCTACGCTGGCCCGCAAAGCCGGCGGGCAGCGGCGGGCAGCCGTTGGCGTCGCCGCTGCGCATGTCGATCTTGTGGGCGAACTCGTGGATCACGACGTTGTAGCCGCGCTCGCTGGTGATGCTGCTTGCCAGCACATCGTCCCAGCTCAGCATGACGGGGCCGCGGTCCATGGCTTCGCCGGCCACGACTTCGCCGTACTCGTGGACCACCTGGGCTTCGTCGACAACCTTGCGGCGCGCCACCACCTCTGAGCGGTGCACGACGATCCCCACGAAGTCGTCGTACCAGTTCAGCCCGCCCTTGAGATGCAGCACCGGCAGCACGGCCTGCGCTGCGATGGCCAGCGCAACTTCATTGGTGATGGTGAAGCCCTTGGCGCCGTGGAATTCCTTGTCGCGCAGGAACTCGGCCGTCAGCGTGCGCAGGCGTTGCTGGTCGGCGGCGGGCAGGGCGCCGAGAAAGGCGTAGCGCCTGAGCGCGGACTGCCAGGCGGCTTCGGGAATCGGGGGCAGGGCGCGCAGGCGGCGCAGCCACTTGAACATTGGCGGCGGCGGCGCGGCTAGCGCAGATCGACGCGCTGCGCGCCGACGGTGGACAGGCACAGCAGCTGCGCGCGCGGCGGATGCGCTGCCGCATCCCAGTCGCTCAGCACGACGCGGCGCAGGCCGTCGCCCAAGTCGTGATCGGCAGGGCGGTGCGTGTGGCCGTGCACCAGCGTGTGGGCGTTCGCCTGCTGCAGCCAGTTGCGCGCGGCGGCGGTGTCGACGTCGGCCCAGATGGTCGAGGGGTTGCGCTTGCGGTCTTCGCTCTGCACGCGCATGGAACGTGCGAGCGCACGGCGCTCTTCCAGCGGCCTGGCCAGGAATGCGGCCTGCCACTCGGGCGTGCGAACCTGCGCGCGAAACCTGAGGTACTCGGTGTCCTCGAGGCAGAGGATGTCGCCGTGGCTCAGCAGCCATCGTTGGCCGTGCAGCACGAGCACCGTGGGATCGTCGAGCAGCGTGAAGCCGCATCGCGCCGCGAACGCGGGGCCGACGAGGAAGTCGCGGTTGCCGTGCACGAAGAACACCGGCAGCCGCTGCGCGGCGCGGCGCAGCAGCTCGGCGCACTGTGCCTCGAAACCAGCGGAGTCGAGCGAGTCGTCGCCGACCCATACTTCGAACAGGTCGCCGAGGATGATCAGCGCGTCGGCGGGTGTGGTCTGCAGGTAACCCTGCCAGGCTTCGAAGGTGGCGGGCTCGCCGGCCTGCAGGTGCAGGTCGGAAATCAGGTCGACCGTACGCCACGCAGGCGGCGCCACCAGTTCCTTGAACACTGTCGTTGCGACCGCCGCCGGGCTCACAGTCACTCGGCGATGACGACGGCCTTCTCGATCACCACGTCTTCGAGCGGCACGTCGTCGTGGAAGCCCTTGCGGCCCGTCTTCACGGCCTTGATCTTGTCGACCACGTCGGTGCCGTTGATGACCTTGCCGAACACGGCATAGCCCCAGCCCTGGGCCGAAGGTGCGGTGTGGTTCAGGAAGCCGTTGTCGGCCACGTTGATGAAGAACTGCGCGGTGGCCGAGTGGGGCGCGCTGGTGCGGGCCATCGCCACGGTGTAGTTGGCGTTCTTCAGGCCGTTGTTGGCCTCGTTCTCGATCTCGGCGCCGGTGGGCTTTTGCTGCATGCCAGGCTCGAAGCCGCCGCCTTGCACCATGAAGCCGGGGATCACGCGGTGGAACACCGTGTTGTCGTAGTGGCCCTTCTTCACGTACGAGAGGAAGTTCTCGACCGACTTCGGCGCCTTGGCGGCGTCGAGTTCGAGCGTGATCACGCCGTAGTTCTTGATGTGCAGTTCGACTTGGGGGTTGCTCATGAGGGGACTCCTGCTTGGGAAATGAATTACTTCGCCACCAGCGTGGCGGACTTGATGGTGACGGCCTCGAGCGGCACGTTCTGCATGCCGCCCTTGTTGCCGGTGGCCACCGCGCGGATCTTGTCGACCACGTCGGTGCCGGCGACGACCTTGCCGAACACGGTGTAGCCGTAGCCGTCGGGGTTGGGCGCGTTGAGCGAGTCGTTGTTCTTCACGTTGATGAAGAACTGCGAGGTCGCGGAATTCGGATTGCCGGTGCGGGCCATGGCGATCGTGTATTTGTCGTTCTTCAGGCCGTTGCTCGCTTCCAGCGGAATGGGCGCTCGCGTGGGCTTTTGCTGCATGTCGGCCGTGAAGCCGCCGCCCTGGATCATGAACCCATCGATCACGCGGTGGAACACCGTGCCGTCGTAGTGCTTGTCCTTGACGTACTGCAGGAAATTCTCGACCGACTTGGGCGCCTTGGCCGCATCGAGCTCGACCACGATGTCGCCGGCCGAGGTGGCCAGCTTGACGTGCGGCGCCGCGGCAGTCTGCGCATGGACCGTGGCTGCGAACGCGAGGGCGGCGGCCAGCGCGAGTGCGCTGCGGCGGCTGAAGCGGGAGAGGGACTGGATCGTCAAATGAGGCTCCGTGTGCGGATGAGGAAACGGGGCCGCGCGGCAGGCACCGTTGCGGCGCCCATGCCGGCGGTGGCGATTACTTGCTGGTGCGGCCGACCGGTTTGCGGATGACCGCCGGCGGTGCGGGCAGGGGGGCCGCCTCGGCTTCGGCCGTCGGCGTGAAGATCTGGCGTATCAGCACGAGCTTGGGCGCAACGCTCACGTTGGTGCTGGCGAACTGTTGCGCACGCACGTATTCCTGGGCAGCGAGACGGGCGTACACGTCGCCGAGGTTCTCGTGCGCCGTGGCGTAGTTCGGGTTGAGCTTGATGGCTTGCTCCAGCGCGGCGCGCGCCTGGTCGAACTTGCTTTGTGACGCGTACAGCGCGGCCAGGTTGTTGTAGGGCTCGGACAACTCGGGGAAGTCCTGCGTGAGTTGCGTGAAGGCGGCGATGGCCTCGGCCTGCTTGTTCTGCTCGGTGAGGATCACGCCGCGCAGGAAGCGCATCTGCGGATCGCGCGGCTTGCCGGCGATGTAGGTGTCGGCCTTGGCGAGCGCCTCGTTCGACTTGCCCTGGCGCAGCATCAGGTTCACGTCGTCGTATTCGTTGGCGTGCGCTGCGGAGCCCCACAGGCTGAAGAGCAGCGCGAAGGCAATGAAGAGTCTGGAGAATGCGGCGTGCTTCATGTAGCCTCGGCGGAAATGGGGGAGATGCGGGCTCGGCGGGCTTGGGGAACACCCGCACGCCGCTCGACGGCAGACGTTTATACTAGGTCGGATTGTAGCCGAGGGGCCATGTCCAACCCCTCGCGACACAGCCCCCGTCACCCCTGAAAAAACACCGTCTTTCGCCCGTGCCGCACGTGCGCGAAACGACGCTTTCCGAGCCTCATGAGTCTGCGCATCTACAACACGCTGTCGCGTGAATTGGAGGAATTCTCCCCATTGCAACCGGGACAGGTGCGCATGTACGTTTGCGGCATGACGGTCTACGACTACTGCCACCTCGGCCACGCCCGCTCGATGATCGCCTTCGACGTGGTGCAGCGCTGGCTCAAGGTGAGCGGCTTCGATGTGACCTATGTGCGCAACATCACCGACATCGACGACAAGATCATCCGCCGCGCCGTGGAAAACGGCGAGAGCATCCGCGCGCTGACCGACCGCATGATCGACGCGCTGCACGAGGACGCCGACGCGCTGGGCATCGAACGCCCCACCCACGAACCCCGCGCCACCGACTACATCCCGCAGATGCTGTCGATGATCGGCACGCTCGAGCAGAAGGGCCTGGCCTATCGCGCCGAGAACGGTGACGTGAACTACGCGGTGCGCAAGTTTCCGGGCTACGGCAAGCTCAGCGGCAAGTCGATCGACGAGTTGCATGCGGGCGAGCGCGTGGCCGTGCTCGACGGCAAGGACGATCCGCTCGACCCGGTGCTCTGGAAGAGCGCTAAGGCCACCGAACCCGACGAGGTGAAGTGGGCCAGCGAATTCGGCGCCGGCCGTCCGGGCTGGCACATCGAGTGCTCGGCCATGGCCTGCGAACTGCTCGGCGAGACGCTCGACATCCACGGCGGCGGCGAAGACCTGCAGTTTCCGCACCACGAGAACGAAATCGCGCAGAGCGAGGGTGCCAACGGCAAGCCGCTGGCCAACTTCTGGATGCACAACGGTTTCATCGTGACCGACAACGAGAAGATGTCCAAGAGCCTGGGCAACTTCTTCCTGATCCGCGATGTGCTCAAGAAGTACGACGCGGAGACCATCCGCTTCTTCGTGCTGCGCGCGCACTACCGGCGCCCGCTCAACTACAGCGACGTGCACCTCGACGATGCGCGCGCCTCGCTCAAGCGGCTGTACACGGCGCTCGATCTTGTGGCGCCGGCCGACGTGAAGATCGACTGGACCGACCCGTACGCCGCGCGCTTCAAGGCCGCGATGGACGAAGACTTCGCAACGCCCGAAGCCGTGGCGGTGCTGTTCGACCTGGCGGGCGAAGTGAACCGCACGCAATCGGCCGCCCAGGCTGGATTGCTGAAGGCATTGGGTGGCTGCGTGCAGATCCTGCAGGACGACCCGAAGGCCTTCCTGCGCGCGGGCGCCACGCTCGACGAGGCCACCATCCAGGGCAGGATCGACGCGCGCGCCGCCGCCAAGGCCGCGAAGAATTTCGCCGAAGCCGATCGCATCCGCCAGGAACTCCTCGAGCAGGGCATCGTGCTCAAGGATTCGCCCACAGGCACGACCTGGGCGGCTGCGCAGTGAACGGAACAACGAACCCCATGCCCGCCACCAAGAAGACCAGCGTTCAGATCTATACGCCGGACTATTGGGAAGAGGCATGCAAGCACCTCTCCCGGAAAGACCGCGTCATGAAGCGGCTCATTCCGAAGTTTGGCGATGCGTGTCTCGAGTCGCGCGGCGACGCGTTCACCACGCTCGCGCGCAGCGTGGTCGGCCAGCAGATCTCGGTGAAGGCCGCGCAGTCGGTCTGGGACAAGTTCGCCGCGCTGCCGCGCAAGCTCACCCCGGCCAACGTGCTCAAGCTCAAGGTCGACGACATGCGCGGAGCAGGGCTCTCGGCGCGCAAGATCGAGTACCTCGTCGACCTGGCCCTGCATTTCGACTCCGGCATGGTCCACGTCGATGCGTGGAAGGACATGTCGGACGAGCTCATCATCGAGGAGCTGGTGGCCATCCGCGGCATCGGCCGCTGGACGGCCGAGATGTTCCTGATCTTTCACCTGATGCGCCCGAACGTGCTGCCCGTGGACGACCTGGGGCTGCTCAACGGCATCAGCGTCAATTATTTTTCCGGCGATCCCGTGAGCCGCAGCGATGCCCGCGACGTCGCCGTGGCCTGGGCGCCATATTGCAGCGTGGCGACTTGGTATATTTGGCGATCACTGGACCCGGTTCCAGTCGCGTATTGAACAACAGGAGAAGACGTTGGCGAAACGAACCTTCCTCGACTTCGAGCAGCCCATTGCTGAACTCGAAACCAAGATCGAAGAATTGCGCTATGTGCAGACCGAATCCGCGGTCGACATCTCTGAAGAGATCGATCAGCTCGGCAAGAAAAGCCAGCAGCTCACCAAGGACATCTACAGCGACCTGACGCCCTGGCAGATCACCAAGATCGCCCGGCATCCGGAGCGCCCGTACACGCTCGACTACGTCAACGAGATCTTCACGGACTTCGTCGAACTGCACGGCGACCGGCACTTTTCCGACGACCTGTCGATCGTGGGCGGCCTTGCGCGCTTCAACGGCGTGCCCTGCATGGTGCTCGGCCACCAGAAGGGCCGCGACACGAAGGAGCGCACAGCGCGCAACTTCGGCATGAGCAAGCCCGAGGGCTACCGCAAGGCCTTGCGCCTGATGAAGATGGCCGAGAAGTTCAAGCTGCCGGTGTTCACCTTCGTGGACACGCCCGGCGCGTACCCCGGCATCGACGCCGAGGAACGCGGCCAGTCGGAAGCCATCGGCCGCAACATCTTCGAGATGGCGCAGCTCGAGGTGCCGATCATCGTCACCATCATCGGCGAAGGCGGCTCCGGCGGCGCGCTGGCCATCTCGGTCGGCGACCAGTTGGTGATGCTGCAGTATTCGATCTATTCGGTGATCAGCCCCGAGGGCTGCGCTTCCATCCTGTGGAAGACCAGCGACAAGGCGCAGGAGGCGGCCGATGCACTGGGCATCACCGCGCACCGCCTCAAGGCGCTGGGCCTGGTCGACAAGATCGTGAACGAGCCCGTCGGCGGCGCGCATCGCGACCATCGGCAGATGGCGGCTTTCCTGAAGCGCGCGCTCAACGACGCGTTCCGCCAGGTCAGCGACCTGAAGACCAAGGAACTGCTGGATCGCCGCTACGAGCGCCTGCAGAGCTACGGCCGCTTCAACGACACCAAGGCCGACAGCGTCAGATAACGCGCGGGCGCTGTCATGAACTCCGCTTTCGAACGCGCCATCGCCGCGTTCGAGCCGGCGCATTGGCCGCTGGCGGTGGGGTTCAGCGGCGGCGCGGATTCAACCGCCTTGCTGGCCGCCTGCGCATCGCGCTGGCCGGGGCAGGTGGTCGCCTTTCATGTGCATCACGGGCTGCAGGCCGCGGCTGACGATTTCGAGCGGCATTGCCGGGCGGTATGCGAGCGCCTGGGCGTGCCGCTGGTCGTCCATCGCGTCGATGCGCGGCATGCGCCCGGCGACAGTCCGGAAGACGCCGCCCGCCGTGCCCGCTACGCGGCGTTCGCCGAGATGGCACGCGCGGATGGGGCGAGGGCGGCTGTCAAATGCGTGGCGCTGGGGCATCACGCCGACGACCAGGTCGAAACCCTGCTGCTGGCGTTGTCGCGCGGCGCGGGCCTCCCGGGGCTTGCTGCCATGCCAGCGCAGGCGCGACGCAACGGGCTCGACATCCGTCGGCCGCTGCTTGCCGTTGCTGGCGCCGACATTCGCGAATGGCTGGCCGGCCGCGGCCTGCCATGGATCGAAGACCCGACCAACGGCGACGCACGCTATACCCGCAACCGGATTCGCTCAGTGCTGATGCCGGCGCTGGAGCAGGCCTTTCCGCAGTTCCGTACGACGTTCGCGCGCAGCATTGGCCATGCCGCACAGGCGCAGCAGCTGTTGGCCGAACTGGCGGCGCAAGACCTGGAAACCGTGGGCAGCCCGCCGCGCATTGCGACGCTGCAGACGCTGTCGCGCGCCCGCCAGGCCAACGTGCTGCGCCACTGGCTGATGCAGTCGCACGGCTGCGCGCCCAGCGCCGCGCAGCTCGACCAGCTGCTCGACCAGGTCCGCGCCTGCACGACGCGCGGCCACCGCATCCACCTCAAGGTGGCCGCCGGTTTCGTCGAGCGGCAGGGCGATTTCCTGCATTGGTACAATGTTTCGCCCTCGCCGAAGACTTTGCTCTGACAGCTTGCAGGGCGCCGCCTTTCAAGCGGCCCTTTCCCTTTCTCTGATTTCACCCATGGCATTGATCGTTCACAAATACGGCGGTACGTCGATGGGCTCGACCGAGCGCATCAAGAATGTCGCCAAGCGCGTCGCCAAATGGGCCCGCGCAGGCCACCAGATGATCGTGGTTCCGAGTGCCATGAGCGGCGAGACCAACCGCCTGCTCGGCCTGGCCAAGGAACTGGCGCCCAGCAAACCCGGCGTGGCCCACAGCCGCGAGCTCGACATGCTGGCCTCGACCGGCGAGCAGGCGTCGTCGGCGCTGCTGGCCATCGCGCTGCAGGCCGAGGGCGTCGAATCCGTGAGCTACGCGGGCTGGCAGGTTTCGGTGCGCACCGATAACTCGTACACCAAGGCCCGCATCGAGAGCATCGACGACGAGCGCGTCATGGCCGACCTGAACGCCGGCAAGGTGGTGGTCATCACCGGCTTCCAGGGCGTGGACGACGACGGCAACATCACCACGCTGGGCCGTGGCGGCAGCGACACCTCGGCCGTGGCCATTGCCGCGGCCATGAAGGCGCACGAATGCCTGATCTATACCGACGTCGACGGTGTCTACACGACCGACCCGCGCGTCGAGCCCGATGCGCGCCGCCTGACCACCGTGAGCTTCGAAGAGATGCTCGAGATGGCGAGCCTGGGCTCCAAGGTGCTGCAGATTCGCTCGGTGGAATTCGCCGGCAAGTACAAGGTGCCGCTGCGTGTGCTTTCGAGCTTCACGCCGTGGGACATCGACATCAATGAAGAGGCCAAGTCCGGCACGCTGATCACATTCGAGGAAGACGAAAACATGGAACAAGCCGTCGTATCCGGCATCGCATTCAACCGCGACGAAGCCAAGATCTCGGTGCTCGGCGTGCCCGACAAGCCCGGCATCGCGTATCACATCCTCGGTGCCGTGGCGGACGCCAACATCGAAGTCGATGTGATCATCCAGAACCTCAGCAAGGACGGCAAGACCGATTTCAGCTTCACCGTGCATCGCAACGAATACGCGAAGACGGTCGACCTGCTGCAGTCGAAGGTCATGCCTTCGCTGGGCGCGACCGAGATCGTCGGCGACACCAAGATCTGCAAGGTCAGCATCGTGGGCATCGGCATGCGCAGCCACGTGGGCGTGGCGAGCAAGATGTTCCGCGTGCTGAGCGAGGAGGGCATCAACATCCAGATGATCTCGACCAGCGAAATCAAGACTTCGGTCGTGATCGACGAAAAATACATGGAATTGGCAGTGCGTGCACTGCACAAAGCCTTCGATCTGGATCAGCCGAGCGCCTAAAGATGGCATAATCTCGGCTTCTTTCAGGAACTGTGACCGAGTGGCCGAAGGTGCTCCCCTGCTAAGGGAGTATGGGGTGTAGAGCCTCATCGAGGGTTCGAATCCCTCCGGTTCCGCCAAGCTGATAAGGCCCCGTTGATCGTTTGATCGGCGGGGCTTTTTTCATGCTCCGGAAAGCTCAGTCCTCAAGAACCTTGGCAGCTGTAGCTGTCCGCCGAATTTACGTCGCCGCTGCCCTTGTATTTCGGGAAGGTCGGGTACCGGCACAAGGGCCGCGCCAGCGTGGCGGCCTTGGTCGCCGGATCGAGCTTCTTCGCCACGATGCTCTGCGCGGAAGGCTTGGCGCCACCTTCTCGCCATTTCACGACAGCGTCCACAAGATCGACGGTGTCAGGGCCGACCCCGCCAGAGCAATGCTGGACGCCCGGCTGGAGAAAGAACTCCATCGAGGCATCCCGCGTGGATGCGCCACCAACCGCGGTCGCGACATCGTTGAAGTACTTGATCGAGCCCTTGTAGCTGATCGCCCAGTCATTCGTTCCGTGAGCAAGGATCATCTTGCCGCCCTGTCCGAAGAAGGAGCGGAGGTCGGGCGTCGCATCGAGCGTGGTGGCCGCGAGGCGCAGTCCCGGAGAGTAGAGCTCCGGATCGAAACCCAGCACGTTGAAAGCCGGCTCGCCCGTGACCCAGTACTTCACCAGGCCGCTGCCGAACATGAACTGGAGGCCGGTGCCGCCGATGGCGGAGCCGGTCACCCACAGGGGCCAGCCCAGGTTCTCGCCGCCGGGCCCCCAGCCGGGATAGACGCTCGTGCTGTCCGCACGCTTGAGTTCGGAATAGATCGTCTTGGCCGTCGCTATCTGCTGGTCGGTCAGGCAGGTTTCCGCATCCCCTGCCGTGCAGCGCAACACCGCCGGGTCGAAGGTGCAGGCGGCCTGATTGCTCACGATGCCGTCCGCAATGCCGTCAAGCGCATCGCACTGCGCGGTGACGGTGTTGCCGATGAGCGAGGCCTTTGCATCGCTGAGCTGCCCACCGGGTGCCGCGAGAGCCTTTCCGTTCGCAACGAAGGCCTGGAACAGTTCGGTGAAAGAGTAGGCCGGTGCACGCACGACGATGCCGTCGAAGTCGTTCGGGAAGCGCGTGGCCTGGATCAGCGCCTCTCTGCCGCCGTTGGAGCAACCTTCGAAGTAGCTGAACGCGGCATCCGAGCCATAGCGCTGGCGAACGATCTCCTTGGTGACCTCATTGACCGAGTGGATCGAGAGATAGCCGAAGTCCGCCTGTGCCGTGGAATTGTTCAGGAAAACCGAGGCGTCCAAGGCGTCTCCCTGACGCCCTCCGTCCGAGGCCACGAGCACGTAGCCTGCGGTGGACCCGCTGGGCGAGATGGGCGTGATGTTGATGCTGCCGTCCCAGCCGCCACCGCCGGAATACAGGAGCTTGTTGTTCCACGCGGTGGGGAGGTGCACCTCGAAGTTGAGCGTGCCATGAAGAGTGCCCGTGACCTTGCAGTACTCCGCGGAGTCTGCTGTTGCGGCGAGGAGCTTGGCGTCTTTCAGCGACGCACCGGCGAGCGAGGCGCCGGCGAAGGCCGTGCACTTCTCCTGCGCTGACGCGACCGGGGCTGGCGCGGGCGCCGGCGGCGGGGTCGATGTCGGCGCAGGCGTGGGGAACAACACCGGCAGGTTGCTCCCGCCACCGCCACCACCGCAAGCCGCCAGCATGATGGGGATGCACGCAAGAGTGCAGCGCGCCATCGAGAGAGGGTTTTTCATGATTTGTCTCCTGTTCGTACTGCCACATAAACTCAGGCGGCCCGGACCATCGCCTGCGCAGCGCATGCTAGGCACTACGGTCGAGGAAGAAAGTCTTTCCAATGACAAAGCACGTGCAGACCATTGCCATGCTGCGAGCGGCTGCCTGGGCTCGCGGCTTGTCGCAAGAACAGCTTCAGCGCGTCGAGCAGGAAACGCAGGATCGTTTCTATTCGGCCGGCGAAATCGTCTGTCAGAAATCGAGCCCGGCCACGCATTGGATCGGGGTCGTCGAAGGCATGGTCAAGGTGGATGTTCTTTCGGCGGATGGCAGAAGCACCACTTTGACCGGGGTATCCGATGGAGGTTGGCTCGGGGAAGGATCCGTGCTGAAGGGAGAGTCGCGTCCCTACGGCGTTGCGGCGCTACGAGACAGCCGCATCGCATTGATGCCGAGCTCGACCTTCCACTACCTGGTCGCCAACAGCCTGACCTTCTGCCATTTCATGATCGACCAGCTCAACGCAAGGCTTGGCCAGTTCATCGCCCTCGCTGAAGGCTATCGGATGCATGACATCAATTCGCGAGTGGCGCACTGCCTAGCCGAACTCTTCAACCCCCAGCTCAATCCCCAGACCAATCCTGTGCTGCACATATCGCAGGAAGAGATCGGTCGGCTGGCCGGCATCTCGCGCCAGATCGCCCACCGCGCGCTGCACGAACTCGAGGACGCGGGCCTGCTTCACATCCGCTACGGCAGCATCGACGTGCTGGATGTCGACGGCCTGCGGCTGTATGCGCGCGAACACGCGGAGTAAGGGCCTTGGGCTATTCGATGGCCGCCACCTCGGACTTGCTGACGGGTTGCCAACCCCCGCCCAGTGCCTTGAAGGCAGTCACCGCGGCGCGTGCCGATTCGGTTTGCGCCTGGGCCCGTGCATCGGAGGCGCGCAGCAGGTTCTCGTCTGCCTGCAGCACTTCGATCAAGCTGACCACGCCTTTCTGGTAGGCCGCGAATGAAGCGCCTCGCGCGCGGCCGAGCGAATCCACGCCCTGCGCGAGCGTGCTGGCCTGCTCCTCGCGCTTGACCAGCGCCGAGAAGGCGTTTTCCACGTCCTCGGTGGCGCGCAGCACGGCCAGCCGATACGCGGCGAGCATCTCCGCATCCTGTCCCTTGGCGAGGTCGATCTGCGCGTCGATGCGGCCAAAGTCGAACAGGCGCCAGCGCAGGCCCAGCACCCCGGCGGCCTGGTTGGCACCGCCGGTGAACAGGTGGCCGCCGGACACCGACGTCGCACTGCCGATCAGCCCGCTCAGCGAGAACTTGGGGTAGTACTCCGCGATGGCGACCCCGATCCGGGCGTTCGCTGCGGCGAGGCGGCGCTCGGCCGCGATCAGGTCGGGCCGTCGCCTGAGCAACTCGCCCGGCGATCCCGAGTCCCTGATCTGCGGGGCGACCGGAATGGCACCGGCCTCGGCCAGTTCCGCCCGATGCGTGCCCGGCGGCGAGCCCAGCATCACATCCAGCGCGTTCATGGCCGCGTCCAGGCCTGCCTCCAGGACCGGGACGGAGGCGCCGACCTGGGCAAGCGCACCTTCGGCCTGCCGCACCTGAAGTTCAGCCGTCAGCCCTTTGCCATAGAGAAGATTGACTGTGGAGAGCAGGTCCCGCTGCGTGCGCACCTGCCGGCGCGCCACGTCGAGCCGGGTCTGCAGCCCCCGGATGCTGATGTAGATATCGGCGGTCTGTGCCGCCACCGCCAACCGGGTGGCGGCCGCGCCTGCTTCCGAAGCCCGGTAATCCGCCTGCGCCGCCTCGCGTCCACGGCGCAGGCCGCCGAACACGTCCAGTTCCCAGCTCGCGCCGAGATTGGCCTCGTAGGCGCTGCCGTAACGATCGAAACCGGGCCTCGAGTTCAACACCTGTCCCAGGGGCGTTTCAACCGACTGGTAGGCCCTGGCCGCCTGGCCGCTGACATTTCCGGAAGGCAGCAGGGCGGCATTCGCCGCCCCGAGTCCTGCACGCGCCTGGGCCACGCGCGCGGACGCCTGCGCGAGGTCGAGGTTCTGCTCCAGCGCCAGCGTGACGAACCGGGCCAGTTGCGGGTCGCCGAAACCCATCCACCATGCGGTGAGATCGGCATTGGAGGTGGCGGGGCGTCGATCGACGGCGGCTTGGCCCATGTAGCGTTCGGGCAAGGGCGCCTCGGGCCGGGCATAGTCGGGGCCGACTGTGCAGCCTGCAGCGAGGCTGGCAACGAAGAGCGTGGCAAGGGTGCGTTGGAGCATGGCTTCTTCCGGAAGATGGGAAAGAAAAACGTGATCAATTGAGTGACTATAATTCAATATGGTCACTTGTTGTTGATTTTCAGGGGAGGCGCTAAGCTTCAGGCATGAGCAAAGCCACCCTTCCTTCCGTTTCGGCGCGCGGCCCGGCCGACCACGACGTGCGGGACCAGATCGTTCTCGCGGCCACGGAGCACTTCAGTCGGTATGGCTACGAGAAGACCACTGTTTCCGACCTCGCCAAGGCCATCGGTTTCTCCAAGGCCTACATCTACAAGTTCTTCGAGTCCAAGCAGGCCATCGGCGAGATGATCTGTGCGAACTGCCTGCGCGAGATCGAGGCCGAGATCCGGGCGGCCGTCGAAGGCGCCGATCGCCCTCCCGAGAAGCTGCGCCGTATGTTCAAGGCGGTGGTCGAGGCCAGCCTTCGCCTGTTCTCCGAGGATCGCAAGCTCTACGAGATCGCGATTTCTGCGGCGACCGAGCGCTGGCAGTCGGCGCTCACGCATGAAGAGTGCATTCGGCAGTTGCTCCACGACATCTTGCGTGAAGGCCGTGAAATGGGGGAGTTCGAGCGCAAGACGCCGCTGGACGAGGCAGCGGGGGCCATCTATCTCGTCATGCACCCCTACATCAATCCGCTGCTTCTGCAGCACAGCTTCGACCACACGGCCGAAGCGCCGGCACAACTGTCGGGCCTGGTGCTGCGCAGCCTGTCGCCTTGAGGAAAAGATGGATGTGACTATTGACTGAATTAGTCACTAGTATCAAAATGACGGTCCCGATCACTTCGTCACTGGGACTCTCATGCTCTGGCGCCGCCTTGCCACTTCTGCAGTCATCTGCGCATTGCCGTTGGCGTTGGTCGCTTGCGGCGAAGCAACGCCCTCCGATCCACGCACGCAGGCGCCGCAGGTGCGTGTCACCTCCGTCCAGGGGGCCGGCGCCGCATCGCGCGCCTTCACCGGCACCGTAGCCGCCCGGGTCCAGAGCGACCTGGGTTTTCGCGTCCCCGGCAAGGTGCTGGAGCGCCTGGTGGATGCGGGGCAGGCCGTCAAGCGCGGCCAGTTGCTCATGCGCATCGACCCCGCCGACCTGAAGCTCGCGGCCCATGCCCAACAGGAGGCGGTTGCCGCTGCTCGGGCGCGCTCGCGGCAGACGGCGGAGGACGAAGCCCGCTACCGCGACCTGCGGGGTACCGGTGCGATCTCGGCCTCGGCCTACGACCAGGCCTTGGCGGCCGCGGACGCCGCCAAGGCCCAGCTCAGCGCCGCCGAGGCCCAGGCCGACGTGGCCCGCAATGCGAGCCGCTATGCGGAACTGGTGGCGGACGGCGATGGCGTCGTCATGGAGACGCTGGTCGAGCCCGGTCAGGTCGTCGCCAGCGGACAGGTCGTGGTGCGCGTGGCCCGCGTCGGAGCGCGCGAAGCCGTGGTCCAGTTGCCCGAAACCCTGCGGCCGGCGGTCGGTTCCGCCGGGCAGGCCACGCTCTTCGGCAAGGAGGGCGTGGCGGTGCCGGCCACGCTGCGGCAACTCTCGGACGCCGCGGACCGGCTGACCCGCACCTTCGAGGCGCGTTATGTGCTCAAGGGCGAGCTCGCCAATGCCCCGCTGGGGGCCACGGTCACCATCCGGATTCCGGACGGGCTTCCCGCCGCGCAAGGCGGCCTGCAGGTGCCGATCGGCGCCCTGTTCGACGCGGGCAAGGGGCCGGGCGTGTGGGTCGTCAGCGGCGAACCGGCGAAGGTCAACTGGCGGCCCGTCATGGTCGAGCACCTCGATGACGATGGCGCGCGCGTTGCCGGCTCGCTCAAGCAAGGCGACCGGATCGTCGCGCTCGGCGCGCACCTGCTGCGCGAAGGCGAGCAAGTGCGTGTGGCGGGTCAGGCCGCTGCGGCGGAGGGAGTCCGTCCGTGAGCGAAGGCCGCTTCAACCTGTCGGCGCTCGCAGTGCGCGAGCGCTCGGTCACCCTGTTCCTGATCTTCCTGATCTCGCTCGCGGGTCTTGTCTCGTTCTTCAAGTTGGGTCGGGCGGAAGACCCCGCCTTCACGGTGAAGGTGATGACCATCATCACCGCTTGGCCCGGCGCCACGGCGCAGGAAATGCAGGACCAGGTGGCCGAGAAGATCGAGAAGCGCCTGCAGGAGCTGCGCTGGTACGACCGCTCCGAGACCTACACCCGGCCAGGCCTGGCCTTCACGACCCTGACCCTGCTCGACAGCACGCCGCCTTCGCAGGTGCAGGAGCAGTTCTACCAGGCTCGCAAGAAAGTCGGCGACGAGGCGGGCAACCTTCCGTCCGGCGTGATCGGACCGATGGTCAATGACGAATACGCGGACGTCACCTTCGCGCTGTACGCACTGAAGGCGAAAGGCGAGGCGCAGCGCCTGCTGGTGCGCGACGCGGAGGCGCTGCGCCAGCGCCTCCTGCATGTGCCGGGCGTGAAGAAGGTCAACATCGCCGGCGAGCAGTCCGAGCGAATCTATGTCGAGTTCTCGCACGAGCGCCTGGCAACCCTGGGCATCGGCCCGCAGGACGTGTTCGCCGCGCTCAATGGCCAGAATGCCTTGACGCCGGCGGGCTCCGTCGAAACCAAGGGACCCCAGGTGTTCATCCGCCTGGACGGCTCTTTCGATGAACTGCAGAAGATCCGCGACACGCCGGTCGTGGCACAGGGGCGCACCCTGAAGCTGTCGGACATTGCCACCGTCAAGCGCGGCTACGAAGACCCGGCGACCTTCATGATCCGCAACGGCGGCGAGCCTGCCCTGCTGCTGGGCGTCGTCATGCGGGACGGCTGGAACGGGCTCGACCTGGGCAAGGCGCTGGATGGGGAGGTGGGTGCGATCAACGCCGGGCTGCCGTTGGGTATGAGCCTGGCCAAGGTCACGGACCAGGCCGTCAACATCAGCGCCGCGGTCGACGAGTTCATGGTCAAGTTCTTTGCTGCGCTGCTGGTGGTCATGCTGGTGAGTTTCGTGAGCATGGGCTGGCGCGCGGGCCTGGTGGTGGCCGCGGCCGTGCCGCTGACATTGGCGATCGTCTTCGTGGTGATGGCCGCGACCGGCAAAAACTTCGACCGCATCACGCTCGGGTCGCTGATCCTCGCGCTGGGCCTCCTGGTGGACGACGCCATCATCGCCATCGAGATGATGGTGGTGAAGATGGAAGAGGGCTACAGCCGCGTCGCTGCCTCCGCCTATGCCTGGAGCCATACCGCGGCGCCGATGCTCTCGGGCACGCTGGTCACGGCCGTCGGCTTCATGCCCAACGGCTTCGCGCCATCGACCGCGGGCGAATACACCAGCAACATGTTCTGGATCGTCGGTATCGCACTGATCGCGTCCTGGGTCGTCGCCGTGGTTTTCACCCCCTACCTGGGCGTCAAGCTGCTGCCTGATTTCAAGAAGGTCGAGGGCGGCCATGCCGCCATTTACGACACGCCGCGCTACAACCGCCTGCGCGCGGTGCTCGGGCGCGTCATTGCGCGCAAGTGGCTGGTCGCCGGCGCGGTGGTGGGCCTCTTCGTCGCGGCCATCCTGGGCATGGGACTGGTCAAGAAGCAGTTCTTCCCGATCTCCGACCGGCCCGAAGTCCTGGTCGAGGTGCAGATGCCTTATGGCACTTCGATCACGCAGACCAGCGACGCCGCGGCGAAGGTGGAGGCATGGCTGGCCACGCAGAAAGAAGCGCAAATCGTCACAGCCTACATCGGGCAGGGCGCGCCGCGTTTCTACTTCGCGATGGGTCCGGAGCTGCCCGATCCGTCGTTCGCCAAGATCGTGGTGCGAACGGGCAGCCAGGAAGAGCGCGACGCGCTGAAGCACCGGCTTCGCCAGGCGATCGCCGATGGCCTGGCCCCCGAAGCGCGCCTGCGTGTCACCCAGCTCGTGTTCGGTCCCTATTCGCCGTTCCCTGTCGCCTACCGGGTCATGGGGCCGGACCCGGACAAGCTGCGCCAGATCGCGGCCGAGGTGCAGCAGGTCATGGATGCCAGTCCGACGATGCGCACGGTCAACACCGACTGGGGAACGCGCACGCCCACGCTGCACTTCACCTTGCACCAGGACCGGCTGCAGGCCGTGGGGCTGAGCTCCAGCGCGGTGGCGCAGCAGCTGCAGTTCTTCCTGAGCGGCGTGCCCGTCACCGCGGTGCGCGAGGACATCCGCACGGTGCAGGTCGTGGCCCGCTCGGCCGGTGCCACCCGGCTCGATCCGGCGAGGATCGCGGACTTCACGCTGTCCGGCGCCAACGGGCAACGCATCCCGCTGTCGCAAGTGGGCGAAGTCGACGTGCGCATGGAAGAGCCGGTCATGCGACGGCGCGACCGCATGCCCACGATCACCGTGCATGGCGACATCGCCGATGGCTTGCAGCCGCCGGACGTGTCGACGGCCATCACCAGGCAACTGCAGTCCATCATGGACAAGCTGCCGGCCGGCTACCGCATCGAGGAGGCCGGCTCCATCGAGGAATCGGGCAAGGCGACCAAGGCCATGCTGCCGCTGTTCCCGATCATGCTGGCGATCACGCTGCTCATCATCATCCTGCAGGTGCGGTCCCTCTCCGCGATGGTCATGGTCTTCCTGACCAGTCCGCTGGGCTTGATCGGCGTGGTGCCGACGCTGATTCTTTTTCGGGAGCCTTTCGGCATCAATGCGCTGGTCGGCCTGGTGGCGCTGTCGGGCATCCTGATGCGCAACACGCTGATCCTGATCGGGCAGATCCACCACAACCAGCAAGAGGGGCTCGATCCGTTCCGCTCGGTCGTCGAAGCCACCGTGCAGCGTGCGCGGCCGGTGGTCCTGACGGCGCTCGCCGCGATCCTGGCCTTCATCCCCCTGACCCATTCGGTGTTCTGGGGAGCGCTCGCCTACACACTGATCGGTGGCACTTTGGCGGGAACGGTGTTGACGCTGGTGTTCCTGCCGGCCATGTACTCCATCTGGTTCAGGATCAGACCCGCCCACGGCAGCCAGCCTGCGCACTGATCCGCTCTTCACCCCATTCACCTGTATCGAGGAACTGCAATGTCGAATTCAACAGTGGTCGTGGTCACCGGCGTGTCGTCGGGCATCGGACGCGCCGCCGCACAGAAGTTTGCCGAGCGGGGTTGCCAGGTATTCGGCACCGTACGCAACCTTGCGAAAACGCCAGAATTGCGCGGCGTCGAGCTTGTCGAGATGGATGTCCGCGACGAAGCTTCCGTCCAGGCTGGAGTTCGATCCATCATCGACCGGACCGCGCGCATCGACGTGCTCGTCAACAGCGCAGGAACGACGATGATCGGCGCGGTGGAGGAGACCGCGACGGCCGAGGCCGCGGCGCTGCTCGACACCAACGTGCTCGGTATCCTGCGCACGACCCAGGCTGTGCTCCCGCACATGCGGGCACAGCATCGCGGAAGGATCGTCAACATCAGTTCGGTGCTCGGCTTTCTTCCGGCTCCGTACATGGGCCTCTACTCGGCGTCCAAGCATGCCGTGGAGGGGCTGTCCGAAACGCTGGACCATGAGGTTCGCCAGTTCGGCGTGCGCGTCACGCTCGTCGAGCCGTCTTACACCAAGACCAACCTGGATATCAATTCGCCGCATGCAAAGTCAAAGATCGCGGCCTATGACCGCGAACGCGACGTCGTAGCGCGCTCCATCGCCAGCAGCGTCAACGGTGCACCCGAACCCGATGGCGTGGCAAACACGATCGTCGAAGCGGCGATTGGCGCGTGGCGCATGCGTTGGACTCCACCGGGCCAGGCATCTTTGCTAAGCAAATTGCGTCGCTTCATGCCGGCTGGTCCTGTCGATGCAAGCTTGAGAAAGAAACTCGGACTCGCCTGAAACATCGAAAGGCGGATCGGCCATCGGCCGATCCCACGCAAAGTCTTGCAAGGAAGGAGATGCTTTGGACAGCTTGGATCTTTTGCGAACCTTCAGCGAGGTTGCAGTTTCAGGCAGCTTCTCGCGCGCCGCCGAGCATCTGGAGATGTCGAGAGGAACCGTGAGCAAATACATCGCGACGCTCGAGGGGCGTTTCGGTGTCCGGCTGCTGAACAGGAACAGCCACGCTGTCAGTCTTACAGATGCCGGCGTGTTGCTGCTCGAAAGAAGCAAGCCCATGTTGGAGCTGGCCGACATAACGCGCGCGGAACTCCAGGAACGAGCGCTGACGCCCAGTGGGCGCCTGCGTATCTCCGCACCGCATGGCATCGATCAGACGGAGCTTCCGGCGCTGGTCAATACTTTCTTGGGCCACTATCCGGAAGTCAGCGTAAGCCTTGTTCTGACCAATCGCCAGGTCGATCTGGCGGCAGAGGGGATCGACATAGCCCTGCGTTTCGGGCCGACTGCGAACGAGAACCTCATCGTCCGCAAGTTGCTTCTGATGGATCTGACGGTGTGCGCGTCTCCGATGTACTGGAAAAACCGAGGAGTTCCAGCGCACCCCGGCGATCTTGCAAATCACGATGCGCTGGTAAGCGTCCATCTGAACCCCCTATCGAAGTGGCGATTTCAAGTCGACGGAGAACCATTGGAGGTTGCGGTGCGCGGCCGACTGGACGCGACAGAAGCCGGGCCGTTGATCCAGGCCGCGTTGCGGGGCGCGGGCGTCCTGTACCTGCCGTCGGTGATGCTGAGGCCGTACATCGAGAGCGGCCGCCTCGTCCCGGCATTGACGGAGTTCGTTCGCAGCGACATGTGGCTCTCTGCGGTCTATCTGCAGCGGCGACACAGTACCGCGGTCCAGCGCGCCTTTCTGAGCTTTCTCGAGGACCGGATCAGTCCTCTGCGGTCTCCACGCAGAACTTGAGCCAAGGCGAGAAAGCGAAGTTTCCGCCTTGAAGACACGACGTTGCTGCATGCGCGTACCAAGATGGCGGGAAGGCGCCAGAAAATCGCACACGCAGGCAACAAATTTCAGAGCAGTGAAAGTTTGAGCCGAGCAAGGATCGACACTCAACTCTCAAGGACAGACATGAAGAAAATTCAAATTGTTCAAGGCGCCATTCTTGCGCTTCTTTTCGCTTCGGCCGCTCAGGCGGAAACCTACGACGGCGTGCTTCAAGGTTCCAGCGTTCGCTCCCGGGCAGACGTCGACGCAGAGGCCGCAACCGTCGCGCAGAAGGAAGATCTTTACAGGGAATCGGCATCGAGCGGAGTCATCGCACCGCTCGGGTCTTCAAAGTCCCGGGATGTCGTCAATGCCGAAGCAGTCAAGGAAGCCCATTCCGCCAATCAGAATCTCACTGGCAAGGCCTATTACAGGGATGCCATTCCTTCCCAGTACCAGAGTCGGCCGCAGCTGGTGAACGCGGCGAAGTAGGAATGTGGTCAGCGGACCCCGTTGCCTGGAACGTCATGCCGCGTGTGGCTCCCGCTGCAGCGGCAGCCACAGCACGAACCGCGTTCCCGTCGGTTTCGATTCCCAACGGACCACAGCCTTGATCGCCTGCGCCCGCCGCCGCTGGTTCTGCAGGCCCCGTCCGGATGCGGACGGATTGCCCATCACCTTCTGGACGTCGAAGCCCTGGCCGTTGTCCTCGATCGTCACCTGCACACCCGCGCCCTCCAGCGAGGTGCCAACGCGTATCTCCGTAGCGCGCGTGTGCCGCAAGATGTTCGAGATGCTTTCCTGCACGATGCGCAGGATGTGCAGCGCGCTGGAGGGATCGAGCCAGCCCAGGGCCGGCAACTCCTGCACTTCCCATCGCAGCGAAACACCAGTGCCTTCGAGCCGCGGCTCCAGCCGGTAGCGCAGCGTGGCCAGCAGCAGCAGCAGGTCGGCCTCGACCGGCTCCAGGGAGTCGAGCGCGAGCCTCAGGTCGTCCAGGCAGCTCTTGAGGATCTGCGAGACCTTGTCGTCGCTCATGCCGCCGCTCTCGACCGAGCGGATCGCGCTGATCAGCGAAGAGCCGAGCCCGTCGTGCATGTCCTGCATCAGGCGCTGGCGCTCGTCGCTGATGGTCTGCAGGCGCTCGACCTCGCGCAGCCGCTGGTGGCTCAGCTCGAGTTCGGCCTCGCGTTTCTGCAGGCGCTGCGCAAGGCTCGCGTTGAGCTGCTCGACCTCGCCGATGGCGTGCATGTAGCGGCGGTACATCAGCACGCCGAATACGCTGAAAGTGACGGCGTTGGTGTACGCCCCCATGTACCAACCCTCGGGGCTGATGAAGTTGTTCTGCAGAAGCCAGTCGGTAAGGCCCAGCAGCACGCAGATGCCGATCCCTACCGCCACCAGCCGGCCTTCGTTTGAGCGGCGCCATGCGCTGACGCCGCCCACCAGGCAGACCGCCGCGCCCAGCAGTGCCGCGACCGCGTAGATCAGCGGCGTGACCCGGGGGGTGTTCTGCACGATGGACAGGCCGGGCATCGTGACGATGCCGATGGCGGTGGTTGCCACGACCACGCCGCAAGTCAGCGCTTTGAGCTGCCGGCCGTGCAATTGGCGCAGGAAGAAGTGCACGATCATCACCAGCCAGAAAAGCGAGTTGACGGTCAGCCAGGCGAACCAGTCGTTCGCTATCGGCAGGCTCACGTAGAAATGCAGCCCCCGCATGAAAGAGGTGGCTGAGAGGTTGAAGAACAGCAGGTAGGCCGTTTCGTCGCGGCGCCTGAACCACACGAACAGGGCGAACACGCCCACGGTCATGAAGGCCGCACTGAGCAGTGCCGGCAGCTCCTGCTGCAGCCACTGGCGCATGCCGTAGCGGCCTCTCAGCGCGTCGATGGGGCCGATCCACAGCGACGACAGCGCCACCTGGGCACCCCGGGTGTGCTCCAGGCGCAGGAGGATCTCGCTGGGCGGCTTGCTGCCGGCGCCGTCGTCCAGCTGGACCCACAGCGGAGTGCGGGTGCTGTTCCATAGCGGACCCGACTGCTGCGCCCGGTGGACCAGATGGCCATCGGCGTAGACCGCGATGGTGCCGTCGGTCTTGATCCGGATGCCATACAGCGCAAGCGGCCCGGGGTTGGGCGGCAGGCCGCGCACGGACAGCCTGATCCAGGTCGTGCGCGTCGTCCTTGTGGAAGTGGCCTCTGCCTGTCGCAGCAGCGCAATGGGAAGGGCGAGGGGCAGTTCGACCTGCTTCCAGGTGTTCGGCAGGGTGCTGCTGTCCTGAAGAGGCGCTGGATTGCTGAAGCCAGGCGCGTCGTCGACCTGCCAGTCGGCCCGCGTGAGGTGCAACAGCGCATCGGACTGCTGCGAGCCGACCGCTCCGACCAGCAAGACACCGATGACGCCCAGCAATGCCATCGAAACGACGAGCACCACGTTGGCGAAGAAGGGCGCGGGACGGTAGGTCAAGGGAAGTTCGGATGGGCAGCGTTCAGAACCGACGCGAACGAGATGTAACCTATTTTCTCATTTTGTAATCCAACTTCGAGACGTGCGCCGTCGTGCATTCACGACAAGGTGATTCAGGAGTAACTATATGTATGGTTAAATCCCGCAACTATCGCGAAGAAGACGAGGGATTGCATGAAGCTGCTGCTGAGCATTGTGTTCGCCGCCGTGGGCCTGGCCGGTTGCGCCAGCGCACCGCCGACACCCACCGAACCCGGAACGGGCACAGGCACTTCCTATGTGCCCATGGTCGCCATGGAGGGCGTGGACAAGGCGCGCTACGACAACGACGTGGCGGCATGCCGCACGGCATCGACCCGCATCACGGCCCGCAGCGAAACCGGCGACGCCATGTGGGGCGCGCTGGGCGTCGGGCTGATCACGGTGTACGGGCAGGGTATCGTCGCTGCAGCCTCTTACACCGGCATCACCGCCGCCGTCATCGACTGGAACGGCCGCCCTGATCCGGAACTGATCGCCGAGCACCAGCAGATCGCGATCGTGCATTGCATGGCCAAGCGCGGCTATCGCAACCTCGACCCCAACGTGCGCGAATCGTTCTACGGCAACACCTTCACCCCGGGCGTCATTGCGAAGCCCCGCCGTACCGGCGTCGACACCTACAACGTCGAGACGCTCGCCAAGGCCGGCCGCTGCAACCTGCAGCCGCGCGCCGAGCTCACGGCCAAGGGCCCCGGCTACGAGAACTACAACGTGCCCTGCGACAACGGCGGAACCTGGGCCGTGCGTTGCGAGTTCGGCCAGTGCCGCGTGCTGGCGCAGGCACCAACCCGCCGCTCCTGAGCTTCGACGGCCCCGCGCGGGGCCGGCAAGCTCACTTGACGATCATTCCCTTGAGCGCCGGGTCCGGCGGCGGCGGCTTGAGCTTCATCTGCCGCATCGTCTTCACCAGCAGCTGCGCGATCATCACGTTGCGATGCCGCTTGCTGTTGGCGGGCACCACGTACCAAGGCGCGTGATCGGTCGATGTGGCGCCCAGCGCGGTCTCGTAGGCCTGCTGGTAGGCGCTCCACTTGGTGCGCACCGCGAGGTCGTCCATGCTGAACTTCCATTGCTTGCCGAGCGTATCGATCCGGGCCTGCAGGCGCTCCCGCTGCTCGTCCTTGTCGATGTGCAGCATGCACTTGACGATCACCGTGCCGGTTTCGGTCAGCAGCCGCTCGAAGTCGTTGATCTGGGCGTAGCGGCGTTTCGCCTCGGCCTTGTCGATCCAGCCCTCGACCACGGGAACGAGCACGTCTTCGTAGTGGCTGCGGTTCCACACCATGATCTCGCCGGTGCGCGGCACGGCGGCATGGCAGCGCCAGAGGTAGTCGTGTGCGCGTTCCTCGTCGTTCGGCGCCTTGAAGGCCGTCACGCGCACGCCCAGCGGCGAGGTGCGCGAGAACACCCAGCGCACGGTGCCGTCCTTGCCGCTGGTGTCCATGCCCTGCAGCACCAGCAGCAGCTTGCGCCGCCCCTCGGCGTGCAGCACGTCCTGCAACTCGTCGAGCTCGACGGCCAGGGCGTCGAGTTCGGCGCGTTGCAAGGCCTCGTCGCCATGGCAGAACGACGTGTCGTCGGGGTCGATGTGCGAGAGCTTGAACTTGCCGCCGGCGCGGTATTTCTTGAAGCTGGCCATGAAGCGGGACTCCGTGAAGAAAAAGAGCCGACAGCGTACGCGATCGATCAGCGCTCGTCGTCTTCGGGGGGCAGCGAGGCGCTCCAGCGGTCGTCCCATTCGGCATGCCGGCGCGCGGCGCCGTCGAGCTCGCGCCGGTCGCGCTTGGTGGGGCGGCCCTGTTCGATGGCCAGGGCCGGCTCGGTGCCCGCGCGGCGCTGCTCCCGGAAGGCGGCCTGCGCCGCGAGGCTCTCGGCGGTTTCCTCGTAGAGCTGCTGCGCCACCGGCGCCGGCCCGCGCTGGCCGCTGAGACCGCGCACCGTCACGGTCCGCGTCAGCGGGCCCATGCGCATGGCCACGGTGTCGCCGGGCTTGACCTCGCGCGATGCCTTGGCGACGTCGCCATTCACCTGCACGCGGTTCTTGCCGATTTCCTCCGCGGCCAGCGAGCGCGTCTTGAAGAAGCGGGCGGCCCAGAGCCATTTGTCGATGCGCAGACGGTCCATGGATGTCGAAGAGTGGGTGTCAGGAATTGTGCCCCGACAGCGGCAGATGCACGACCGCGTCCAGCCCGATCACCTGTTCGGCCCCGTTGTGCGCGTCCGGCTCGCAGCGGTTGTCGAGGCTGATGCGCCCGCCGAGCGCCAGCACGATCTCGCGGCAGATCGCCAGTCCCAGCCCCGAACCGCTCGACGCGCTGCCGGCGGAGAAGGGCGCGAACAGGCGCTGCCGCAGCTCGGGCGAGATGCCGGGGCCGCAGTCGCGCACGGTGAGCACCGCGTCATCGCCCTCGGCGCGCACCGAGACCGACAGCGCAGCGCCCATGGGGCTCTGCTTGATCGCGTTGTGCAGCAGGTTGCGCGTGAGCTCCTGCAGCATCCAATGATGGGCGCGCACCGGCACGGGCTCGTCGATGGCGAGCTCGAAGTCGAGCGCCTTGTCGGCCACCAGCGGCGACAGGTCGAGCGCGATCTGCCGCGCCACCTCGCCGAAGTCGAGCGTCACCGACTCCGGCTGCTGGCGCAGCTGCTCCACCTTGGCGAGCGACAGCATCTGGTTGGCCAGCGTGGTGGCGCGCTCCACCGTGTGGCTGATCTCGCCGAACGCCTGCTCGGGAGCGACGTCGCCGCGCCGCGCCGACTGCACCTGGGCCTTCAGCACGGCCAGCGGCGTGCGCAGCTGGTGGGCGCTGTCGCGCACGAAGCGCTTCTGATGGTCGAGCAGCCGCTGCAGCCGGCCCATGACCTGCGTGGTGGCGTCGATCAGCGGGCGCAACTCGCGCGGCGCATCGGGCGCGTCGATGGGCGAGAGGTCGTCGGCCGGGCGCTTCTCGATGGCTTCGCCCAGCTCGCGCACCGGCCGCGTGGCGCGCTGCACCACGAACACCGTGACCAGCGCGATCACGCCCATCAGCAGCAGCTGGCGCCACAGCATGTCGAGCAGCAGCTTGCGCACCAGGGTTTCGCGCAGCTCCAGCGTCTCGGCCACCTGCACCACGGCCATGCCGCGGCCGGTGGCGCTCGCCACCGGCTGCAGCAGCACGGCGACCCGCACCGGCTGGTTGCGGAATTGCGCGTCGTAGAAGTCGACCAGCGCCGCATACGCGCCGCGGTCCGGAATGCGGCCGCGCCAGAAGGGAAGCTCGGCAAAGCCCGAGATCAGCTTGCCGTCGAGCGCCGAGACCCGGTAGAACAGCCGGCTGCGGTTGTCGGCCTCGAAGGCCTCCAGTGCGGAGTAGGGCACGATGGCCCGCAACCGCGCCATGTCGTCGTAGCCCTCCACGTCGAGCTGTTCGCCGATGGTCTTGGCCGACGCGAGCAATGTGCGGTCGTAGGCCGTGGTGGCGGCCGCGAGGCTCTGGCGGTACAGGCTCACGCTGTTGATCACGATGAACACCGCAATCGGCGCGAGGATGCCGAGCAGCAGCCGTGCGCGCAACGAGATCGCGCGGGTCATCGAATGGGCCTGCAGCTCGGGGAACGCCGCGGAACCGGCTTTGCCGGGCCGCAGGCGTTGCCCCCTGCAAGGGGGTTGGCGAAGCGACACGAAGTGCGCGCAGCCTGGGGGTGAATCATGTCTCGGGGCGCAGCAGGTAGCCCAGCCCGCGCATGGTCATCAGCACGGCGCCCGTGCCCACGAGCTTCTTGCGCAGGCGGTAAACCACCACCTCGATGGCTTCGTACTGCACGTCGGCCTCGCCTGGAAACACCAGCTCGAACAGGCGCTCCTTGGTCACGGCGTGGCCGGGCTTCATCATCAGCGCCTTCAGCAGCGCCAGCTCGCGCGGCGTGAGTTCGAGCAGTTCGGCGCGGTTGTAGATGGCGCCGTTGTCGGGCTCGAAGCGCAGCCCGCCGATCTCCTGCGGGTTGAGTCCGGCGTCCTGCCCCGCGACGCCGTGGCTGCGCCGGCGCAGCGCGCGGATGCGGGCTTCCAGCTCGTCGAGGTCGAAGGGCTTGGGCAGGTAGTCGTCGGCGCCGGCGTTGAGGCCCACGATGCGGTCGCCGACCGTGCCGCGGGCGGTCAGCAGCAGCACCGGCGTGCGCAAGCCTTCGGCCCGGGCCTGGGCCAGCACCTGCAGGCCGTCGAGGTTGGGCAGGCTCAGGTCGAGGGCGACCACGTCGGGCTCGATGGCGCGCCACTGGGCGACGGCTTCGGCCCCGTCGCCGCAGACGCGCACGTCGATCCGGCGGCGCCCGAGGGTGCGCTGCAGGGTGATTTGCATCGAGGGATCGTCTTCGACCAGCAGCAGCTTCATACGGTGGCGGCAGGGGTGGGTACTTTGGTGTTTTCCCCAGTCTGGCGGACAGCCAACTGACAGCGGGGCGGCGCATGATAGCGCTCAGCTAAAAGTCAGCTTCCTTTCAAGTTCCTTCCAATTCCAGGAGACACGCATGCGTCGCGACACCTTTCTGAAGTCATTGGCCGCGCTGGCCGCCACCGGGGCCCTGCCACTGTCGGCCCTGGCGGCCGCCAACGTCAAGATGATGATTCCCGCCAACCCCGGCGGCGGCTGGGACACCACCGGCCGCGCACTGGGCAAGGCCCTGACCGAAGCCAAGGTGGCCGACACCGTCACCTACGACAACAAGGGCGGCGCCGCCGGCGCGCTGGGCCTGGCCCAGTTCGTGAACGGCTCCAAGGGCGACGCCAACGCGCTGATGGTCATGGGCTCGGTCATGCTGGGCGGCATCATCACCGGCAAGCCGCCGGTCAACCTGTCGCAGGCCACGCCCATCGCCCGCCTGACGACCGAGTACAACGTGTTCGTGCTGCCGGCCAACTCGCCGCTCAAGAGCATGAAGGACGTGGTCGACCAGCTCAAGAAGGACCCGGGCAGCGTCAAGTGGGGCGGCGGTTCGCGCGGCTCCACCGAGCACATCGCCGCGGCCATGATCGCGCAGAAGGTGGGCGCAGATCCGTCCAAGATCAACTACGTCGCCTTCCGCGGAGGCGGTGAAGCCACTGCCGCTGTCCTGGGCGGCAACGTTACCGTCGGCGGCAGCGGCTACAGCGAATTCGCCGAATACATCGCCGCCGGCAAGATGAAGGCCATTGCCGTCACCTCCGCGCAGCGCCTGCCGGGCATCAACGTGCCCACGCTGAAGGAGCAGGGCATCGACGTCGAGATCGGCAACTGGCGCGGCGTGTACGGCGCGCCCGGCATCTCGGCCGAGCAGCGCAAGGCGCTGACCGACATGGTGCTGGCCGCGATGAAGAGCCCGTCGTGGGCCGAGTCGCTCAAGAAGAACGACTGGACGCCGGCGGTGCTCTCGGGCGACGCCTTCGCCAAGTTCGTCGATGACGACTTCGCCAGCCTCCGGGCCATCATGACCAAGTCCGGCATGGTCTGACCCTGCGGCGCCCGCACCGTTACTGGCCCGCCCCACGGCGCGCTGTCCTCGCAAGAGACGACAGCGTGCCGTTTTCAAATCCAGCTCCACATCCCCGGGAGAAAAAATGACAACTCCAGACTCCTCGGCCTCGCCGCGACCCTCGGCCACATGGCCACAAACCCTGGTCGGCGCCGGCGTGCTGCTGACCGGCCTCGCGCTGGCCTTCGGCGCGATCGGCATTTCTTCCGAAGCCGGCTATGGCGGCGTCGGCCCCAACTTCCTGCCCTGGCTGGTGTCCGTGGTGCTCGTGCTGTGCGGCGCCTGGATCCTGTGGGAGGCGCGCACCGGCGGCTTCCGCGAGCTCGACGCGCCTACTGGCGCCGAGCATGCCTACTGGCCCGGCTTCGTCTGGGTGTCGGCGGGGCTGCTGCTCAACGCAGCGCTCATCACCACGCTCGGCTTCATCCTGAGCTGCACGATGTGCTACGTGCTCGCGGTGCAGGGCCTGCGCCGCGCGAGCGGGCAGGGCGGCGTCAACTCGCCGCGCACCTGGCTCATCGACTTCGTCACCGGCGCGCTGATCTCGGCCCCGGTGTTCTGGATGTTCACGCAATTCCTGGCCATCAACCTGCCTGGCCTCACCAACACCGGGTGGATCTGACATGGATATCTTCAACGCACTCATGGCGGGCTTCGCCGCCGCCATCACCCCCGTCAACCTGCTGTGGTGCCTGGTCGGCTGCGCCCTGGGCACGGCCGTGGGCGTGCTGCCCGGCATCGGCCCGGCCGTGGCCGTGGCCATGCTGCTGCCCATCACCGGCAAGGTCGACATCACGGCCTCGATGATCTTCTTCTCGGGCATCTACTACGGCGCCATGTACGGCGGCTCGACCACCTCCATCCTGCTGAACACGCCCGGCGAAACCGCCAGCATGGTGACGGCGATGGAGGGCAACAAGATGGCCAAGAGCGGCCGTGCGGGCGCAGCGCTCGCCACGGCTGCCATCGGCTCGTTCGTGGCCGGCACCATCGCCACCGTCATCGTCACGCTGTTCGCGCCCTTCGTGGCCGACTTCGCGGTCAAGCTCGGCCCGCCCGAGTACTTCCTGCTGATGCTGCTGGCCTTCACCACGGTGAGCGCGGTGCTCGGCAAGAGCACGCTGCGCGGCATGACGGCGCTGTTCGTCGGCCTTGCCGCGGGCTGCGTCGGCCTCGACCAGATCTCGGGCCAGGGCCGCTACACCGGCGGCGTGCCCGAGCTGCTCGACGGCATCGAGATCGTGCTGGTCGCGGTCGGCCTGTTCGCGGTGGCCGAGGTGCTCTATGCCGTGCTCTACGAGGGCAAGGTGGTCGAGGCCCAGAACAAGCTGAGCCGCGTGCACATGAGCAAGCGCGACTGGAAGCGCTCCATTCCCGCCTGGCTGCGCGGCACCGCCATCGGCACGCCGTTCGGCTGCATTCCGGCCGGCGGCACGGAGATCCCGACCTTCCTGAGCTACGCGACCGAGAAGAAGCTCGCCAAGGACAAGGACGCCAAGGCCGAGTTCGGCACCACCGGCGCCATCGAAGGCGTGGCCGGCCCCGAGGCCGCCAACAACGCCACGGTGACGGCCGCGCTGATCCCGCTGCTCACGCTGGGCATTCCGACCTCGAACACCACCGCCATCCTGCTGGGCGCGTTCCAGAACTACGGTATCCAGCCGGGTCCGCAGCTGTTCACCACCTCCGCCGCGCTGGTGTGGGCGCTGATCGCATCGCTGTACATCGGCAACGTGATGCTGCTGGTGCTGAACCTGCCGATGGTCGGCCTGTGGGTCAAGCTGCTGAAGATTCCGAAACCCCAGCTCTACGCCGGCATCCTGATCTTCGCGACGGTGGGCGCTTACGGCATGCGCCAGAGCGCGTTCGACCTGTTCCTGCTGTACGCCATCGGCCTGCTGGGCGTGGTGATGCGCCGCTTCGATTTCCCGACGGCTCCCGTGGTGGTCGGCATGATCCTGGGCCCGCTGGCCGAAGCGCAGCTGCGCAACGCCATGTCGATCGGCGAGGGCAGCGCGTCGGTGTTCTTCCAGCGTCCGATGTCGATCGCGCTGGTCGTCATCGTGGTGGCCGTGCTGGTGCTGCCGCGCCTTGCCAAGCGCATGAGCGAACGCAAGCTGAAGCGGTTGGCGCAGCTGGACGCCTGATTCTTCTTGGGGCCCGCTAGAGGGCCAGGCAAAAAAAAGCTGCGGCATTGCCGCAGCTTTTTTCATTTCCGCTCGGGGATTTATCGCCCCGCCGCAGGCGTCTCGACCAGGTCGTCGTCGATGTGCGGATCGGCCGGCTGCCCGCGCAGCTTGCGCATGGTGCGCCGGATCCAGTGCTCGATGTCGTCCACGTAGGTGAACACGGCCGGCACCACCAGCAGGCTCAGCACGGTCGAGGTGATCAGCCCGCCGATCACCGCCATCGCCATTGGCGAGCGGAAGCTCGAATCGGCCGCGCCGAAGCCCACCGCAATCGGCAGCATGCCCGCGCCCATGGCCAGCGTGGTCATGATGATGGGCCGCGCGCGCTTGTGGCAGGCGTCGCGCAGCGCGTCCCAGCGGCTCATGCCGTGGTCGCGGCGCGCCACGATGGCGTACTCCACCAGCAGGATGGAGTTCTTGGTGGCAATGCCCATCAGCATGATGAGACCGATCAGCGAGGGCATCGACAGCGCCTTCTGCCCGATCAGCAGCCCCACGAACGCGCCGCCCAAGGCGAGCGGCAGCGCGCACAGGATCGTCACCGGATGCAGGAAGTCCTTGAACAGCAGCACCAGCACGATGTAGATGCATAGCACGCCCGTGAGCATGGCGAGACCGAAGCTGGCGAACAGCTCGGTCATCACCTCGGCGTCGCCCACTTCGGTCACGCGCACGCCGGCCGGCAATTTCTGGATCGAGGGCAGTTTTTCCACAGCGGCCTTGGCGTCGCCCAGGCCCACGCCCGAAAGCTCGATCTCGAAGTTCACGTTGCGCGAGCGGTCGTAGCGGTCGATCACGGCCGGGCCGCCTTCCATGGTGAGCGAAGCCACCTGGTTCAGCATCACGGGCCCGCGTGCGCCGGGCACCGAGAGGCGCCCGAGCAGATCGATGTCCTTGCGTGCCGAGTCTTCCAGCTTCACCACGATCGGCACCTGCCGCTGCGCGAGGTTGAGCTTGGCCAGCGCCTGGTCGTAGTCGCCCAGGGTGGCCACGCGAAGCGTTTCCGCGATGGCCGAGCTGGTCACGCCCAGGTCGGCGGCGCGCGCGAAGTCGGGCCGCACGGCGATCTCTGGACGGATCAGGCTGGCGGTGGAGGTGATGTTGCCCAGGCCGGGAATGGTGCGCAGGTCTTTCTCGACCGCGCTGGCGGCGCTGGCCAGCGCCGCCGGGTCTTCGCCCGTGAGCGCCAGGATGTACTTCTCGCCCGAGCCGCCCAGGCCCACAGTGCTGCGCACGCCGGGCAGCGTTTCGAGCGCGGCGCGGATCCGGTTCTCGATCACCTGCTTGCGCGGGCGGTCGCCGCGCGGATCGAGCTTGATGGTGAGCGTCGCCTTGCGCGTCTCGGGCGTGCCGAAGTTCGCGAACGGGTCGCCACCCGCGCTGCCGCCCGCCACCGTGGTGTAGACGCTCTTCACGTGGTCGATCTTCATCACGCGGTTGCGGGTTTCCTCGGCAGCGGCCGTGGTCTGCGCCAGCGTGGAGCCGGGTGCGAGCGAGAGATAGATCTGCGTCTGCGAGTTGTCGTCCGCCGGAATGAAGCCGGTCTTGAGCAGCGGGATCATCGCCAGCGAACCGAAGAAGAAGAGGGTGGCCAGCACCATCGTCTTGAAGCGGTTGTGCGTGCTCCATTCCACCGCGCGCATGTACCAGCGCAGCCAGCCCGGCTCCTTCTCCGCGCCGACGATCGGCTTGAGGATGTAGGCCGCCATCATGGGCGTGAGCACGCGCGCCACCACCAGTGACGCGAACACCGCGAGCGAGGCCGTCCAGCCGAACTGCTTGAAGAACTTGCCGGCCACGCCGCTCATGAAAGCCGTGGGCAGGAACACCGCGATCAGCGTGAAGGTGGTGGCGATCACGGCCAGCCCGATCTCGTCGGCCGCCTCCATGGCCGCCTGGTAAGGTGTCTTGCCCATGCGCAGGTGGCGCACGATGTTCTCGACCTCCACGATGGCGTCGTCCACCAATATGCCGACCACCAGCGACAGCGCCAGCAGCGAGATCACGTTGACCGAGAAGCCCAGCAGGTACATGCCGATGAACGCCGGGATCACCGACATCGGCAGCGCGATGGCCGACACGAACGTGGCGCGCCAGTCGCGCAGGAACAGCCACACCACCACCACGGCCAGGATGGCGCCCTCGTAGAGCAGGTGCAGCGAGCCGTTGTATTCCTCGTCCACCGGATCGACGAAGTTGAATGCCTCGGTCAGCTCGATGTCGGACCGCTTCGCGCGCAGGTCGGCCAGCGCCTTCTGCACGGCGTGGCCCACTTCCACCTCGCTGGCGCCGCGGCTGCGGGCCACTTCGAAGCCCACCACCGGCTTGCCGTTGAGCAGCGCGGCCGCGCGCGGCTCGGCGATGGTGTCGCTGATGCGCGCCACCTGGTCGAGGCGGATGCGCCGTCCGTCGGTCAGCACGATCTGCATGTCGGCCAGCTGGTCGGCCGACTGCACCGTGGCCATGGTGCGAACGGGCTGCTCGCTGCCGCCCAGGTCGAAGCGGCCGCCCGCGCTCTCGGTCTGCACCTGGCGCAACTGGCGCGAGATGTCAGCCGCCGAGGCGCCCAGCGCCTGCAGCTTGCCCGGGTCGAGGTCGACGTGCACCTGGCGCGTGACGCCGCCCACGCGGTTCACCGCGCCCACGCCGGGCAGCGCGAGCAGCTTCTTGGTGATGTCGTTGTCGACGAACCAGCTCAGCGCTTCGTCGTCCATGGCCGACGAGGCGATGGTGAAGGCCAGCACCGGCTGGGCCGCGAAGTCGAGCTTGGTGACGACCGGGTCGCGCACGTCGGCCGGCAGGTCGGCGCGCACGCGCTGCACCGCGGAGCGCACGTCGTCCACGGCTTCCTGCACCGGCTTCTCGAGGCGGAACTCGACGATCAGCGTGGCGGCGCCGTCCTGCACCTTGGTGGTGATGTGCTTCAGGCCCTGCACCGTGGCGATGGAGTTCTCGAGCTTGCGCGCGACGTCGGTCTCCAGCTGCGAAGGTGCGGCGCCGGGCAGCGACGCCGAGACCGTCACGGTCGGCAGGTCGATGTCCGGAAAGTTCTGCACCTTCATCGCGTTGAACGACAGCAGCCCCCCGAAGGTGAGCAGCACGAACAGCATCACCGCCGGAATCGGGTTGCGTATGGACCAGGCGGAAACGTTCATGGGCGTGTCCTTTGAATTGCTTACTTGGCCGCGGCGGCGGAGGCCGCCGACCTGGCAGGCTGCGCCGCGGAGCCCGGAGCGGGGGGCGCATCCACCACGCGCACCAGGTCGCCGTCGTTGAGGAAGCCCGCACCCTGCACCACCACCTGGGCGCCGTCGGGCAGCGCGCTGGTGATTTCGATGCGGTCGTTCAGGCGCCGGCCGATCTGCACCTTCATCTGCGCCACCTTGTTGTCGGGCTTGAGCAGGAAGACGTTGTTGAAGCCGTCGCGCGGCACGATGGCGCTCTGCGGCACCGTCGGCGCCGAGCTGCGGCCCAGCTCGAAGTCACCGCGCGCGAACATGCCCGCCTTGATGCCGGTGTTCTGCTGCACGTTGGGCAGGTCGACGTACACCAGCGCCGCGCGCGTCTGCGGATCGACCGTGGGCGCGATGCTGCGTACTTTGCCCCGCACTTGCGCGCCGCTGGCGCTGACCACGAAGGCGGTGGTGCCGACCGCGATGCGGCTCAGCTCCGCCGAGGTCACCTCGGCGCGCCATTCGAGCCGGCCCTGGCGGATCAGGCGGAACAGCTCGGTGCCGGCCGAGACCACGCTGCCGACCGTGGCGGTGCGCGCCGAAATCACGCCGTCGTCGGGCGCCAGCACCTGCGTGTTGCGCCCGCGCACCTGCTGCGCGGCCAGCACCGCCTCGGCCGCCTCGACGCGCGCCTTGGCGGTCTGCTCGGTCGTCTGGTACTGGTTGATCTGCTGCTGGCTCAGCGCACCGGTGGCCTGCAGCGTGCGGGCGCGCGCGGCATTGCCGGCGGCGTCGGCCGCGGTGGCGCGGGCCTCGGCCAGCGAGGCGCGCGACTGCGCGATGTCGGCCTGCACCGTCTCGGGCGAGAACACGGCCAGCACCTGGCCCTTCCTGACGACGTCGCCCACGTTCACGCGCACCTCGGCCAGCTTCAGGCCGTTGGACTCGGAGCCGACCACGGCCTCCTGCCAGGCGGCCACGTTGCCGTTGGCTGCGAGCGTGAGCATCAGCTCGGTGGCCTCCGGCCTGGCGACGGTGACGGTCAGCGCGGGCCTGGGCGCGGAGGCGCCGTCCTTTGCCTTGGCGGTGGCGGACTCGGCCGCCTTGTCCGAGGGCTTGCCGCGCGCCACGAAGAAGATCGCCGCAATGACGACGACCAGCGCGAGCAGCGCGATGACGAGAGTGGAACGCTTCATTGTTTTCATGGCGACGTCGCGACCTGGGTGGCCGGGGTGGTGGTCATTGAGGACGATTCGGAAGAGGGCGCGGAGCGGCTCCAGCCGCCGCCCATCGAGCGGTACAGCGCGACCCATGCCTCGGTGCGCTCGCGCTGCAGCGAGACGCGCGCTGTCTGCGCGGAGAACAGCGTGCGGCGCGAATCCTCCAGCTCGAACAGGCTCGCGAGGCCGCTGCTGTAGCGGGCCTGCGTGGCGTCGAAGGAGGCCTGGTAGTTTTTCACCGCGGCGTCGGCGTCGGTGGTGCGGGCGTCGGTGGCGTCGAGGTTGACCAGCTCCTCCTCGACCTCGCGCAAGGCCTGCCGCACGTTGGCGCGGTAGAGCGACACGGCCTCGGCGTAGCGCGCCTTGGCGGCGTCGGTGTTGGCCCTGCGCGCGCCGCCATCGAGCAGCGGAACGGTCAGCGCCAGCGGGCCCACTGTCCAGGTCTCAAGCGACTGGTATACGCCGCCAACGCGGTATTGCGTGCGCCCGATCGAACCCGACAGCGTGAGCTTTGGGTAGCGCTCGGCTTCGGCCGAGCCTACGTCGGCGCTGGCCGAGGCTACGCCGAGCTCGGCCGCGTACACGTCGGGCCGCTGCGAGATCGCCTCGGCCGGCACGCTGGCGATGCTGCCTACGGCTGGTAGTGCACGCTGTGCCGGCGCGGCGGCGAGCTTCTGCTCGAGCGTGGTTTCGTCGATGCCGCTGAGCGCCACCAGCGCCTTGCGCTGCACCGCGCACTGGGCGCGCTGCTGGGTGAGACGGCCCGAGGCGTCGGAGGCGCTGGCGCGGGCCAGTGCGGCATCGGCCGGTGCGGTGAAGCCGGCCTTCGCGGAGAGGTCATTGAGCCGCGCCGTCTCCGAGCGCGAACGCGCGTCCGATTCGGAGACCCGCAGCTGCTGCTGGCAGGCACGCTCGGCGAAATAGGCGTTGGCCGTCTCGGCCGCCACCGCCACGCGCGCGTCGTGCCACTTGGCGTTGGCGCTGTTCTGCTTGGCCTCGGCGGCGTCGCGGTCGGCGCGCAGGCGGCCGAACAGGTCGATCTCCCATTTCGACTGCAGGCCCGCCTGCAGCGTGGTGATCGGCGTGCTGGCCGAGAGGCTGCTGCCGCTGCTTCCGCTCGTGCCCGAGCCTCCGCTGGAAAGGCCCACGGGGCCGCGGCTGGCCGAAGCCGTGCCGTCGAGGCTCGGCAGCAGCGCGGCGCCGGCCTGCACGCGCGTGGAGCGCGCCTCGGCCACGCGCGCCGCCGCGCTTGCGATGTTGGGGCTCGCGGCCTCGGCTGCGGCGATCAGTTCGACCAGCAGCGGATCGTCGAGCTGGCGCCACCAGTCGGCCAGCGATGCCAGCGAGCCGCCGTGGGGCAGGGGGCGTGCCATTGCGCAGGGAACGGCGCCTCGACCTGCGCGGGCGGGCGCGTCAGCGAACAGCCCGCCAGGCCGATGCCCAGGCAGAGGGCAGTCATCAGTTTCAGTCGGAGTCTTCTCATTTCTTCAGCTTTCTCTCGGCATTCCGGCGGACCGCTTCGGCCTCGACCAGCGCCAGCGCATAGCCCGTGAGGCGGTCGGCCCAGGTGTCGATGGCGCGCGGTGTGCGCAGCAGCGAAGGGCGGATGGCCTCGATGAAATCCTGGCTCACGTAGAGCTGCATCGACAGCCCGGTGATCGCGAAGGTCAGGCGGTGGATGTCGTCGTCGGCGCGCTCCACCCCCAGGTGGCGGCACAGCAGGTCGGCGATGGCGCGGTGCGGACCCTTGATGTCGCGCTCCAGCTCCTCGGCCCAGCGGCTCGTCGGCTCCAGCATCTCGCGCATGTGCAGCTGGATGCACTGCCGCACGATTTCGCCCTGCTTGAGCGGATCGATCATCGACACCATGCAGATGCGCAGCGTGTCCTCGAGCGACTGGCCGGGCACGTTGCAGGCGGCGACGAGGTCGCTGGAGTCGCCGCCCATCGGTTCGCTGAAGGTGGCCGCGTACAGCCCTTCCTTGTCGCCGAAGTAGTAGCTGATGGCCGAGATGTTGACCCCGGCCTCGCGGGCGATCTCGCGCGTGGAGGTCTTGGAGAACCCCTTCTGCGCGAACAGCCGCAGCGCGGTGTGGAGCAGCCGGTGGCGTGCCTCGGCGCCGTCGCTGCGCGGTGCGCGGCGCGGGGCCTGGGTGATCGGGTCTCTCGCATTCATGCCCTGCATTAAACCATGCATAAAATCAAACGATTGATTTACTTAAGGGCTGCTGAAGGCTTTCGTCTGCAACTTCGATTCTGGGCATTTCCCCGCGGCCTTTGATGCCGGATTTGTTGCCGATTGATGCGCGCTACGATCCCGCCATGCCTGTCGCTCCCACCGCACCGCCCACACTGCCCCTCGACGCCGAGGGCATCCTCGCGCTGGCCGCGCGCTCGATGTTTCATTTGTTTTCAAGCATCAGCCAGGGCATGTTCCTGGTGGACAGCGGCGGGCGCATCGTGTGGGTGAACGAGGGCTACCGGCGCTTCCTGCCGGCGCTGGGCTTTTCGTCCATCGACCAGTTCCTGGGGCACATGGTGGAAGACGTGATTCCCAACACGCAGATGCGGCGCGTGCTCGAGACCGGCGAGCCGATCCTCGTGGACCTGCTGACCAACAAGGCCGGCACCTTCGTGGTCAGCCGCCTCCCGCTGCGCCAGGAGCGCGAGGGCGGGGCGGGCGAGGTGATCGGCGCCATCGGCATCGTGCTGTTCGACCAGCCCGAGACCACGCTGCAGCCGCTCATCAGCAAGTTCGCGCTGCTGCAGCGCGACCTCGACGATGCGCGGCGCGAACTCGCGAGCCAGCGCAACAACCCGCTCTACCAGCATGCGCCCGACGGCCAGCGCCGCTCCAAGTACACCTTCGCGAGCTTCATCGGCAGCAGCCCGGCGGCGGTGGAGGTGAAGCGGCATGCGCGCCGCGCGGCCCAGTCGGCCAGCCCGGTGCTGCTGCTGGGCGAAACCGGTACGGGCAAGGAACTGCTGGCGCACGCGATCCATGCCTCGTCGGCGCGGGCGAAGGGCCAGTTCGTCAGTGTCAACATCGCGGCCGTGCCGGACACGCTGCTCGAAGCCGAGTTCTTCGGTTTCGCACCCGGTGCCTTCACCGGCGCCGACCGCAAGGGCCGCGAGGGCAAGTTCAAGCTGGCCGACGGCGGCAGCCTGTTCCTCGACGAGATCGGCGACATGCCGCTCGGCCTGCAGGCCAAGCTGCTGCGCGCGCTGCAGGAGGGCGAGATCGAGCCGCTGGGCTCCAACAAGCTCGTGCCCTTCGATGCCCGCGTGATCGCGGCCACTTCGCGCGACCTGCCGGAGCTGGTGCGGCGCGGGCTGTTCCGCGAAGACCTCTACTACCGCCTCAACGTGCTGCCGCTGCGCGTGCCGCCGCTGCGCGAGCGGCGCTCGGACATTCCCGCACTGGTCGAGGCGCTCGGCGAAGACATGGCGCTGCGCAGCGGCGAGGCGCCACCCGAACTCACGCCCGACGCGCTCGCGCTGCTCGCGGGCCAGCACTGGCGCGGCAACATCCGCGAGCTGCGCAACGTGCTGGAGCAGGTGACCATGCGCAGCGACTCGCAGCGCATCGATTCCGCGCAGCTCGAACGCATCCTGCGCGAGGCGGGGCTGGAGCAGATCGAGTTGCCGGCCACCTTGCAGAGCGCGCACGATGCGGATGAAGAAGCGGCGTTGCTGCGGCCGCTGGCGCAGCAGGTGGCCGAGCTGGAGCGCAAGGCGATCGCGGCGGCGCTGGCGTCGACGGGCGGGAACAAGCTGGCGACCTCGCGGCTGCTCGGGATTTCGCGGGCGACCTTGTATGAACGGATGACGAGTCAGGAACAGCCAACGTGAATCCGCTGTCTGCAGGATTGCCGAGAGCGATACTCCCGCTCCAGCCCACAACTCCGACGCCACATCCGATGAAGAAGGCCCTTGCCCGCTACGCTGCCTGTCTTGCCCTCTGCGCCGCCGCCAGCTTGGCAAACGCCGCGCCTCAGTGTTCCGGCGAGGCCGTCGCCCGTGCCAAGAAGCTGCTGACCTTCCACTTCGGCGAGGACGACCGCATCCGCATCAGCCCCGACGTGAAGGAGCTGCCGCCGATCCGCAACCCAGCCAACAAGAAGCAGCAGTTCAAGGTGCTCGAAGTCTGGGGCAGCATTTACAAGGGCGAGTACCGCATGCGGCTCATCTACTTCGTGTCGGGTAACGACTGCACGCTGATGGGCCAGGAGATCCTGGAGTACGCGAACCTGTGAGCATCAAGGCACTGCGCTCCACCTTCGGGCCCAACTGCCATTGGTGCGGGCTGCCTATGGATTTCGAGGAGCCCGCGGGCCGGCCGGAGTCCGCCACCATCGAACACCTCGTCGACTCGACCTTCGGCGGCATGCGCTCGCCCAAGCACCGGCGGCTCGCGCACGCGGCCTGCAACCATGCGCGCAACGAATTCCGCATGCAGGCCGAGCGCCAGTTCAAGCAATGGATCGCGCAGCGCCAGGTCTCCGCGAAAACCCTGAACAATAAAAAGACAAATGTCTGAAAAAAAGACATAGACAGTGTTCTGAATTCAGCCGAACGGCGCTCTTCTCGAATAAAGAAGCGTTTGTAATCAACGGCTTAGAGAATGGCACGAACTGTGCAATATTCAGTCACCATCATCAGGAGACAAAGAATGAACCGTCGCCACCTCGTCGTCCTGGCCGCGCTCGCCACCTGCGCAGCCGCCGCACCCGCCTGGGCCCAGTCCAACGAAATCCGCATCGCCCACATCTACAGCAAGACGGGCGCGCTGGAAGCCTACGGCAAGCAGACCCAGACCGGTTTCATGATGGGCCTGGACTACGCCACCGGCGGCACGATGACGGTCAACGGCAAGAAGCTCGTGGTCATCGAGAAGGACGACCAGGGCAAGCCCGACCTCGGCAAGTCGCTGCTGGCGGCTGCGTACTCCGACGACAAGGCCGCGCTGGCCGTCGGCCCGACCGCTTCGGGCGTGGCGCTGGCGATGCTGCCGGTGGCCGAGGAATACAAGAAGATCCTGATCGTGGAGCCGGCGGTCGCCGACTCGATCACCGGCGACAAGTGGAACAAGTACATCTTCCGCACCGGCCGCAATTCGAGCCAGGACGCCATCTCCAACGCGGTGGCCGTCGACAAGCCGGGCGTCACCGTCGCCACGCTGGCGCAGGACAACGCCTTCGGCCGCGACGGCGTGAAGGCCTTCGGCGCAGCGCTCAAGAAGGCCAAGCTGGTCCATGAGGAGTACCTGCCGCCCACCACCACCGACTTCACGGCCGGCGCGCAGCGCCTGATCGACAAGCTCAAGGACCAGCCGGGCCGCAAGGTCATCTGGATCGTCTGGGCCGGCGCGGGCAACCCGTTCAAGATCGTCGACCTCGACTTGAAGCGCTACGGCATCGAGATCGCCACCGGCGGCAACATCCTGCCCGCGATGGCGGCCTACAAGAACCTGCCGGGCATGGAAGGCGCGGCGTACTACTACTTCGGCATTCCGAAGAACCCGGTGAACGAGGCGATGGTGTCGGCGCACTACAAGCAGTTCAAGACGCCGCCGGACTTCTTCACGGCCGGCGGCTTCTCGGCCGCGATGGCGGTGGTCACGGCGCTGAAGAAGACCAACGGCGACACCAACACCAACAAGCTCATCAGCACCATGGAGGGCATGAGCTTCGACACGCCCAAGGGCAAGATGACCTTCCGCAAGGAAGACCACCAGGCGATGCAGTCGATGTACCACTTCAAGATCAAGGTCGACCCGGCGTTTGCCTGGGGTGTGCCGGAGCTGGTGCACGAGATCAAGCCTGAAGAGATGGACATCCCGATCAAGAACAAGAGGTAAGGGCTCGCCCCCAGGCTGCGCGCACTTCGTGTCGCTACGCCTTCCCCCTACCGGGGGCAACACCCGCGGCCCGGCAAAGCCGGTTTCGCGGTGTTCTTCGAATGTTCTCTATTTCGCCCCGGATGGCCGCCGGGCGAAGCGCCAGCCTGCGTCTGCGCAGCCAGCGTGATCCACGGCCGATTCGTCAGCAAGCAAGCGTTCGATACCGACAACACAAGGAGACAGCGATGCGATCGATGAACTGGAAGGGATTCGCCGCGGCCGCGGCATTGGCGGTGGCGGCGCATGCCGCCACGGCGGCGGTGCCGCTGCCGGCGCTCGGCGCCAACCCGGTGGAAGTGAGCGTGTCCGGCCTGTCGGCGGGCGGCTTCATGTCGGTGCAACTGCACGTGGCCTACTCGGCCACCTTCAAGCGCGGCGCCGGCGTGGTGGCGGGCGGGCCGTTCTATTGCGCCGAAGGCTCGGTGACCAACGCCACCGGGCGCTGCATGACGCACAGCACCAGCATTCCGGTGTCGTCGCTCGTGAGCACCACCAACAGCTGGTCCGCCAGCGGCGCGATCGACCCGGTGTCGAACCTCAGCGGCTCCAAGGTGTACCTGTTCTCGGGCACCTCGGACAACACCGTCAAGCAGGCGGTGATGGACGACCTGAAGACCTACTACCAGAGCTTCGTGCCCACCGCCAACACGGTCTACAAGAACAACATCGGCGCGGGCCACGCGATGGTCACCGACGATTACGGCGGCGCCTGCAGCACCACCGCCGCACCCTACATCAACAACTGCGGCTTCGACCTCGCGGGCGAGATCCTCTCGCAGCTCTACGGGCCGCTGAACCCACGCAACAACGGCACGCTGGGCGGCACCTTCACCGAGTTCAACCAGTCGGAGTTCATCACCGGCCACGGCATGGCCGCCACCGGCTGGATCTACGTGCCGCAGGCCTGCACCACCACCTCGTGCCGCGTGCACCTGGTGCTGCACGGCTGCAAGCAGAACTACACCGACGTAGGCGACCAGTACGTACGCAAGACCGGCTACAACCGCTGGGCCGACACCAACAACATCGTGCTGATCTACCCGCAGACCAGCACGGCCGCCACCAACAGCTGCTGGGACTGGTGGGGCTACGACAGCGTCAACTATTCCAAGAAATCCGGACCGCAGATGGCGGCGATGAAGGCCATGATCGACCGCGTCACCGGCTCGGCGGGCGGCAGCGGACTGCCGGCGCCCACCGGCGTGGGCACCTCGGGCGCGACCAGCAGCAGCATGGTGATCGGCTGGGCTGGCGTCACGGGCGCCAGCGGCTACAACGTGTACCGCGGCGGCAGCAAGGTCAACGCCTCTCCCGTCGCCGCCACCAGCTACACCGACACCGGTCTGGCCGCATCGACCACGTACAGCTGGACCGTGGCCGCGCTGGACGCGAGCAACGTGGAAGGTGCCATGTCGGCCGCAGCCACGGGCGCCACCACCGCGGGCTCCGGCGGCGGCGAAACGTGCTTCACCGCGAGCAACTACACGCACACCGTGGCCGGGCGAGCCTATGCACTGTGGGGCCTCACCTATGCCTACGGCTCGGGGCAGTCGATGGGTCTGTGGAACATCTACGTCACCACCACGCTGAAGCAGACCGGCCCCAACTACTACGTGATCGGCACCTGTTGAGGTCCGTCTTCATTTCTCTTTTCAATTCGCAATGACCAACGATGCTTGAGACCCGGGACCTGACCATCCGCTTCGGTGGGCACGTGGCCGTCAACGGTGTGAGCTGCGCCTTCGCGCCGGGCACGCTGACGGCCATCGTCGGCCCCAATGGGGCGGGCAAGACCACTTACTTCAACCTGATCTCGGGCCAGCTCAAGGCGAGCGCCGGCACGGTCTCGCTCGACGGGCACTCGCTGTCGGGCCTGTCGCCGTCGGCGCGCACGCATGCGGGGCTGGGGCGGGCCTTCCAGCTGACCAACCTGTTCCCGAACCTCACGGTGCTGGAGAACGTGCGCCTCGCGGTGCAGGCCACGCGCGAGGGCGCGCACCGGCGCGGGCTCAACCTGTGGAGCATCTGGAGCGACCACAAGGCGCTGACCGAGCGCGCGGACCAGATCCTCGCGGACGTGGCGTTGAAATCGCGCGAGCATGCGACCGTGGCGAGCCTGCCGCACGGCGACCAGCGCAAGCTCGAAGTGGCGTTGCTGATGGCGCTGGAGCCGAAAGTCTTCATGTTCGACGAGCCGACCGCAGGCATGAACGCGGCCGAGGCGCCGGTCATCCTCGACCTGATCCGCAAGCTCAAGCAGGACAAGAGCAAGACCATCCTGCTGGTCGAACACAAGATGGACGTGGTGCGCGAACTCGCGGACCGCATCATCGTGCTGCACAACGGCACGCTGGTGGCCGACGGCGAACCGGCGGAGGTGATCGCCTCGCCGGTGGTGCAGGAGGCGTACCTGGGCATCGCGAAGGAGGCTGCTGCATGAAGGCGTTGATGAATTTCTCCCTCCCCCGCTGGGGGAGGGCAGGGGTGGGGGCTCGCGGCCTTCACATCACCGCGGCCTCGCCAGCGCCGCTTGCCCCCATCCCAGCCTTCCCCCGGAAGGGGAAGGAGCAAGACCGATGACCCAGAACCTGCTGACCCTCGAAGGCGTGCACACGCACATCGGGGCGTACCACATCCTGCACGGCGTCGATCTCGCCGTGCCGAAGGGCCAGCTCACGATGCTGCTGGGCCGCAACGGCGCGGGCAAGACGACCACGCTGCGGACCATCATGGGCCTGTGGCACGCGTCGCAGGGCAGGGTGCGCTTCGGGGACAAGGAGATCACCGCGCAGCACACGCCGCAGATCGCCGGCCTGGGTATTGCCTACGTGCCCGAGAACATGGGCATCTTCTCCGACCTCACGGTGAAGGAGAACATGCTGCTGGCCGCGCGCGGCGCCAAGAACGCGCAGCAGATCGACGACACGCGGCTGAAGTGGATCTTCAAGCTCTTCCCCGCGGTCGAGAAGTTCTGGAACCACCCGGCGGGCAAGCTGTCGGGCGGGCAGAAGCAGATGCTGGCCGTGTCGCGTGCCATCGTGGAGCCGCGCGAGCTGCTCATCATCGACGAGCCCAGCAAGGGTCTTGCGCCCGTGATGATCAACAACTTGATCGATGCCTTCGACGAGCTGAAGCGCAGCGGCGTGACCATCCTGCTGGTGGAGCAGAACATCAACTTCGCCCAGCGCCTGGGCGACACCGTTGCGGTGATGGACAACGGCCGCGTGGTGCATAGCGGCTCGATGGCGGCGTTCTCCGAGGACGCACAACTGCAGCAATCGCTGCTTGGACTGGCTCTATGAAGTATTCGATGTATTTCTCCCTCCCCCTCTGGGGGAGGGGTGGGGTGGGGGCTCGCGGCCTTCGATACAGCGCCGCCTTGCAAGCGCCGCCAGCCCCCATCCCAGCCTTCCCCCAGAGGGGGAAGGAGAAAGAAGGAGCGCGCGCATGACGAAGATCGACTTCGACTGGAAACCTCTGCTGCTCGCGCCGGTCCTCGCGCTGGCTGCGCTGCCCCTCACCGGCTCCTTCTCCACCTGGCTCACGCTCACCGTCGCGGGTCTGGCGATGGGCATGATCGTCTTCATCATCGCCTCGGGCCTCACGCTCGTGTTCGGCCTGATGGATGTGCTGAACTTCGGCCACGGCGTGTTCATCGCGCTGGGCGCCTTCGTGGCCAGCAGCGTGCTCGGCCTGATGGGCGACTGGACCGGCTCGGGCGAGCTGTGGCGAAACCTCGTGGCCGTGTTCCCCGCGATGCTGGTCGCGATGGCTGTTGCCGGCGCGGTGGGCCTTGCCTTCGAGCGCTTCATCGTGCGGCCGGTGTACGGCCAGCACCTGAAGCAGATCCTCATCACCATGGGCGGCATGATCATCGGCGAAGAGCTCATCAAGGTGATCTGGGGGCCGGGGCAGGTGCCGCTGCCCTTGCCCGACGCGCTGCGCGGCTCGCTGCTGGTCGGCGACGCGGCCATCAGCAAGTACCGGCTGCTTGCGGTGGCCGTGGGCGTGGTCGTGTTCGGCCTGCTCGCGTGGACGCTGGGCCGCACCAAGATCGGCCTGCTGATCCGTGCCGGCGTGCAGGACCGCGAGATGGTCGAGTCGCTCGGCTATCGCATCGGGCGCCTCTTCGTCGGCGTGTTCGTGGTGGGCAGTGCGCTGGCCGGGCTGGGCGGTGTGATGTGGGGCCTGTTCCAGCAGAACCTCGTGCCGCAGATGGGCGCGCAGGTCAACGTGCTGATCTTCATCGTGATCATCATCGGCGGGCTCGGCTCGACCGGCGGTGCGCTGATCGGCGCGCTGCTGGTGGGGCTCATGACCAACTACATCGGCTTCCTGTTGCCCACGCTCACGCAGTTCGCGAGCATCTTCCTGATGGTCGCGGTGCTGCTGTGGCGTCCGCAGGGCGTGTATCCCGTGGCAAACCGCTGAGGAAGAAGACGTCATGTTCCTGAAACGACTTCTCTCCAACGACATGCCGCGCAGCCGCTTGCTCGCGCTGCTGCTGGTCGCGTTGTTCATCGCGCTCGCGTTCGCGCCGTTCATCTTTCCGGGCGTGAAGGCGCTCAGCGTCGCGGCCAAGATCCTGGTGTTCGTGGTGCTGGTCGCGAGCTTCGACCTGCTGCTGGGCTACACCGGCATCGTGAGCTTCGCGCACACGATGTTCTTCGGCATCGGGGCGTACGGCATCGCGATCTCGGCGACGCGGCTCGGGCCCAACTGGGGTGCGGTGCTGGTGGGGCTGGGTGCATCGCTCGCGATCTCGCTGGTGCTCTCGTTCGCCATCGGCCTGTTCTCGCTGCGGGTGCGCGCGATCTTCTTCGCGATGATCACGCTGGCCGTGGCCTCGGCCTTCCAGACGCTGGCTTCGCAGCTGTCGGACTTCACCGGCGGCGAAGACGGCCTGACCTTCAAGCTGCCCGAGCTGATCTCGCCGAGCTTCGAGTTCTCGGAAGAGCCCTTCCTCGGCGTCTCGCTCGACGGCCGGCTGCTGTGCTACTACCTGCTGTTCGTGGCCGCCGTGGTGCTGGTGCTCGCGCTACTGCGCATCGTCAACTCGCCCTTCGGCCGCGTGCTGCAGGCCATCCGCGAGAACGAGTTCCGCGCAGAGGCCATCGGCTACCGCGTGGTGGTGTACCGCACCACGGCCGCCGTGCTGTCGGCGTTGTTCGCCACGCTGGCCGGCGCGATGCTCGCGGTCTGGCTGCGCTACAACGGTCCCGACACCTCGCTGAGTTTTGAAATCATGATCGACGTGCTGCTGATCGTGGTGATCGGCGGCATGGGCACGATCTACGGCGCGGCCATCGGCGCGGTGCTGTTCGTGGTGGCGCAGAGCTACCTGCAGGACCTGCTGCGCATGGGCAGCGAGGCGGCGAGTGGCTTGCCCTGGCTGGCCGCGCTGCTGTCGCCCGACCGCTGGCTTCTGTGGCTGGGCGTGCTGTTCGTGCTGTCCGTCTATTACTTCCCCACCGGCATCGTCGGAAAACTGCGTGCGAGGGCGGCCAAATGAAGCTCACCCCCAGGCTTCGTGCACTACTTCGTGTCGCTACTCCCACCCCCTTGCAGGGGGCCGTGCCAGCGGCCCGGCAAAGCCGGTTCCGCGGCACGCCTGAAAGGGACTCACAGAAATGAACTTGCCACTTTCCCGCTACGCGCAGCTCGCGGGCCGCGAAATCCACTGGCTCGACTGGGGCGCGCCAGAGGCGCCGGTGGTCATCGCATGGCACGGCCTGGCGCGCACCTGCCGCGACATGGACGAACTGGCGCAGCACTTCGCCTCGCGCGGCTTCCGTGTGATCTGTCCTGACACCATCGGCCGCGGCCTGAGCCAGTGGAGCCCACTGCCCGACGAGGAGTACAAACTCTCGTTCTATGCGCGCATCGCCAATGCGCTGTGCGACGAACTGCAGCTCGGGCGTGTGCATTGGGTCGGCACCTCGATGGGCGGCGCCATCGGTACGGTCTGCGCGTCGGGCCTGTTCGAGCCGCGCATGAAGGCACGCATCGCGAGCCTGGTGCTCAACGACAACGCGCCCGAACTGGCGCAGCCGGCCATCGAGCGCATCCGCGCCTATGCGGGCGAGCCGCCGTCGTTCGATACGGTGGCCGAGCTGGAGGCCTTCTTCCGCACGGTCTACAAGCCCTACGGCTGGCTCAGCGATGCGCAATGGAGGCGCCTGACCGAAAGCTCCACGCGCCGGCTGGCCGACGGCCGCGTCACGCCGCACTACGACCCGGCCATGGTCCGCCAGTTCAGTGCGCACGACAACGACTACCTGATCTGGCCGCACTACGACACCATCGAGGTGCCGGTGCTGTGCCTGCGTGGCGCGGAGTCGGACCTCGTACTGCCCGAGGTGACGCAGCAGATGCAGCAGCGAGGGCCGGGCGCCGCCGGGTTGCTGAAGGTCGTCGAAATCCAGGGGTGCGGCCACGCGCCCGCGCTCAACGTGCCGGAACAACTGGAGCTGATCGAAGGGTTTATTCGCGCGGCCGGATCCTGAGGCTCGGGCGGCGTGACAATCGCCGCCGATTCCAACCACAAGGCCTCGAACACCATGGCGCTCTCGATGTACGATCTGTCCGTGCCCGTCTTCATCCGCGGACTCGGACAACTCACCCATTTTCTCGACAAGAGCCTGGTGCATGCCAAGGCCAACGGCATCGATCCGGCCACGCTGGTCGAGGCGCGCCTCGCGCCCGACATGCTCACGCTGGCCGGCCAGATCCAGCGCGCGAGCGACGCGTCGAAGCTGGGTACGGCCCGTATCACGGGCATCACCGCGCCGAGCTTTCCCGATGAGGAAAATACCTGGGACGACCTGGTGGCGCGCATCGCGAAGACGCAGGACTTCCTCGCGAGCGTGGACCGGGCGCTGATCGACGGCCAGGAGGAGCGGCCCGTGACCATCAAGGCCCGCGAGGGCGAGGCGCATTTCACCGCGCAGCGCTACCTGCTGCAGTTTGCGCTGCCCAACTTCTTCTTCCACGTGACCACGGCCTACGACGTGCTGCGCCACAAGGGCATGCCGATCGGCAAGATGGACTTTCTGGGCAAGTTCTGAAGACCGGGCGCCCTCACGGCGCCGGGACAAACTTCAAATTGCCGTGACACATGCGCACGCAGCGCGTGCGCCGCAAACAATCGCGCCTGACCGCTGTCGGTCTGACACGAACAAGGTTGCGATCATGAAGAGCATGGTGTCCAGAAGGGCGTTCTCGGGGTTCGCCGTGGGGGCCTCGGCGCTTGTCGCGGCAACAGGCGGCGCGTGGCCGGCGCGCAGTGCACTGGCCGCGTCGCCGGGCCTGCGCGACTACGGCAAGGCGCCCGAGTTCGCGGGCATCGACAAGTGGCTCAACTCGGAGCCTCTCACGCTTCAGGGGCTGGCCGGCAAGGTGGTGCTGGTCGATTTCTGGACCTATTCCTGCATCAACTGCATCCGTACGCTGCCGCACGTGGTGCGCTGGTACGAGAAGTACAAGGAACAGGGCTTCGTGGTGGTGGGCGTGCACTCGCCCGAGTTCGCGTATGAAAAATCGACGCGCAACGTGCAGGACGCGATCGAGCGCTTCAACATCCGCTACCCGGTGGCGCAGGACAACAGCTTCACCACCTGGAGGGCCTACAACAACCAGTACTGGCCAGCGTTCTATCTGGTCGACAGCAAGGGGCAGGTGATGCGGCAGCACTTCGGCGAAGGGGAGTACGCCGAGATGGAGGCCGCCATCGAGGTGTTGCTGGCGCGCAGGCCGGCGGGTTGAGCGCGACCGGTCATTCCGGCGACGAGACGATGCGCTTCATGTCGCGACGGATGTCTGTTGCGTGGGCCAGCCCGCCAGGTTGCGTTCGGCGATGTTCGCGAGCGCAGTGATCCATGCCGGGCTGTCGTTGAGGCAGGGGATATAGCTGAAGGCCTGGCCGCCCGCGTGCATGAAGGCTTCGCGGCCTTCCATGGCGATTTCTTCGAGCGTCTCCAGGCAATCGGCCGGGAAGCCCGGGCACACCACGTCGACCCGCTTGATGCCGGCGGCACCGAGTTCGCGCAGCGTGGGCTCGGTGTAGGGCTCGAGCCACTTGGCGCGGCCGAAGCGCGACTGGAAGGTGACGCGGTGCTGGGCGGCCGTGAGGCCGAGCCGCGCCGCGAGCAGGCGCGCGGTCTCGAGGCACTGCGACTGGTACGGATCGCCCAGCGCGATGTTGCGCGCGGGAATGCCGTGGAAGCTCATCAGCAGCACTTCGCCGCGGCCTTCGGCCTTCCAGTGCTTCTCGAGGCCTTGCGCCAGCGCTTCGATGTAGGCCGGGTCGTCGTGGTAGTCGTTGACGAAGCGGAACTCCGGCAGGCGGCGCTGCCTGCGGCTCCAGTCGTTCACCGCGTCGATCACGCTGGCCGTGGTGGTGGCCGAGTATTGCGGGTAGGCCTGCAGCACCAGCACGCGCGTGGCGCCTTCGGCCTGCAGTGCGTCGAGGCGGGAAGCGATGGACGGGTTGGCATAGCGCATCGCGTCGCGCACCGTCACGCGGTGGCCGCGCTCGCCAAGCCAGCCGGCCAGCAGCGTGGCCTGCTTCTGCGTAAACACTTTCAGGGGGGAGCCCTCGGGCATCCAGATGCTCGCGTACTTGGCGGCCGACTTCGCCGGGCGCGTGCGCAGGATGATGCCGTGCAGGATCAATGCCCAGATTGCCTTCGGGATTTCGACCACGCGCGGGTCGCCCAGGAAGTCGGCGAGATAGGGTCGAACGGCGGCTGCGGTGGGCGCGTCGGGCGAACCCAGGTTGCACCAAAGCACAGCGGTGCGCGGGGTACTCGAAGAGGCGTTCTCGTGGGTCGAAGGCATGCGATATTCTCGGGCATGACTTCCGCTTCCCCGGTGCCTGCGGGCGCCGCGCCCCTCGATCTCAAGCGCATCTCGGCGATCTCTCTCGACCTCGACGACACCCTGTGGCCGATCTGGCCGACCATCGAACGCGCCGAGGCCGTGCTGCATGCATGGCTGCTGCGCGAGGCGCCGAAGACGGCGTCGCTGCTGATGACGCCAGGCATCCTGCGCGAGCTGCGCGAAGCCACAGCCAAGGAGCGCTCCGACCTCGCGCATGACCTGAGCGCATTGCGCCGCGAGTCGATCCGCACCGCGCTCACGCGGGCTGGCGAAGACCCGGCGCTGGCCGATCCGGCCTTCGACGCCTTCTTCGCAGAGCGCCAGCGCGTGACGCTGTACGACGACGCGCTGCCCGCGCTGAAGTGGCTCAGCGAGCGCTATCCGCTGGTCGCGGTCTCGAACGGCAATGCAGACATCCACAAGACCGGCGTCGGCCGCTGGTTTCGCACCGCCTTCAATGCACGCGCCTTCGGCAGCGGCAAGCCGCACGCGCCGATCTTCCGCGCCGCCGCCGCTTCGGTCGGCCTGTTGCCGAAGGACGTGCTGCACGTCGGCGACGACGCCGAGCTCGACGTGGTGGGCGCGCTCAACGCCGGCATGCAGGCGGCCTGGCTGGTGCGCGACGAGCGGCCCTGGGTGCATGGCGCGCGGCCGCAGCTGATCGTGCCCAACCTGCACGCGCTGTGCATGGCACTGGGCGGCTGAGCGCTACTTGAAGACCGGTCGGAAGAAGCTGCGTTCGTAGCTGAGAAAGCAGCGCGTGTCCTGCGCGTACTTGAACGCGGCCTGGCATTCGGGGTCCTGCATCGAGTCGGCGCGGTATTTCTCGTAAGCGGCCAGGCTCGGGAAACTGAACATCGCCAGCGCCACGTCGTTCGCCCCCTCGGAGGGCAGGAAGTAGCCGTGGTGCTGGCCGCCGAACTTCTCGACCAGCGGAAGCCAGAGCCTGCCGTAGTGCTCGAACTCCTTGAGCTTGTAGGGGTCGACGATGTAGCGCAGGTAGCAGGTGACCATGAATGTTGTTCCGGCTGTCAGGGGGTATTGCCGCCGCGTCTGCGGCGATTCATGGGCCTGACTATAGTTTGCGCCTCGACGTCTCGCGGCTGCACTCCGGCCAGGAAAACCCCACATGCATTTCTCCAACTGGCTTCTCTTCTGCGGCGTGACGCTGCTCGTGGTGTTCACGCCGGGTCCGGCCGTGCTGCTCGCCGTCTCGAATTCGATGAGCGTGGGTCCGCGCCGCGCGATGATCGGTTCGCTCGGCAACGCGATGGGGCTGTTCATGGTCTCCGCCGCGTCAATGGCCGGGCTGGGCGTGGTGCTCTCCACCTCGGCCAATGCGTTCATGGTGCTGAAGGTGGCCGGCGCGGCTTACCTGATCTATCTGGGCATCAAGCAGTGGCGCAGCCAGGGCAGCGTGTTCGCCGATCTGCAGGGCACGTCGGCCGAGGGTTCGCCGCGCTCCAGTTGGCGGCTGTTCGGGCACGGCCTGACGGTGGCGCTCACGAACCCGAAGGGCATTCTTTTCTTCTCGGCGCTGTTTCCGCAGTTCCTTACGCAGGACGCGCCGCTCGCCATGCAGTTCGCGGTGTTGACGACCACCTTCGCGACGGCCGCGGTGCTGTCGCATGGGTTCTATGTGCTGCTGGCGCGCCTGCTGCGCAAGCAGCTGTCGGACCCGCGCCGCACGCGGGTTTTCAACAAGTTGTCGGGCGGGGCGTTCGTGCTGCTGGGGCTGAGCCTGCTGCGCCTGCGCAACAAGGCGGCCTGATCTTTTTCAGTCCAGCGCGAACTGCTCGCGCAGCGCGGCGCAGAAATCGGCGGTGCCGCTCAGCGAGAGGGTGAGGGTGTCGAAGCGCGGGTTGTCTTCGTGCGTCTGCTGCAGGTCGTAGTCCCAGGTCGCGCCTTCGTCGAGGGCGCCGCGCGCATGGGGAAACGTGGCTTCGGCCCAGTCGAGCACCTGCGCGATTTCAGCTTGCACTTCGGGTGTCTTGTCCGGCGTGGTCGACGCCATCGCGTCGAAGGTGCCGTGGCCTTCGGTGTCCTCGCTGTAGTCGAAGTCGAGATAGCGCAGTTCGGTCGTCATGCGTTCAATGCCTTCGCCGCTGCCAGTCCGCTGAGCACCGCGCCCTCCAGCGTGGCGGGGTAGGGGCCTTCGATGTAGTCGCCGCAGGCTCGCAGGCCGGGGGCAATGTCCATGGGCGGCCGCGACAGCCCGGGGCTGCAGGCGAATGTGGCGCGCTTCTCGACCACGGTCTGCACGAGCTGCAGCTTCGTCTGGCCCAACTGCGCAACCGCTTGCGCGATCACCTGTTCTTCCAGCGCTTCGCGCGGCGTTTCGTTGGCGCTTACGACCATGGCGAGCACTCCGGGCAGGCCGCTGAGCTGGCCCCGATCGAACGCGAATTGGGCGGGTGCGCTGGCCGGATCGCTGCGCAGCGCGAGCATCGGTTCGGCGAGCGGCGTCGCACCGCGCACGTAGACCGTGGCGATGGCTTCGAAGCGCAGGGCTTCGGTGGTTTCGCACCAGCGCTCGGCCGGCAGTCCGGATGCGCGGACCAGCCGCGCAGCATCCCATGGCGCGCAAGCCAGCACGACCTTGTCGAAGACCTCGTCGTCGACGCGCCACTGTCCGGCTTCAGGCGCGATGGCACGCACACGGGCGCCGATGCGCACTGCCGCGCCGTGCTCCGTCAGCCATTGGATGGCGGCATCGGGCATCAGGGCGCCGAGGTCGGCGCATGGCAGCAGCGGGTCGGCGCCGCCGCTGCCGCTGAACAAGGCGTCGTTCAGCACGCGCAGGAACACCTCGCCGCTCGATTGCGCGACGGGCGTGTTCAATGCGGAAACGCACAGCGGCTCGATCAATTCCTGCATCACGCGCGGCGTGAGGCCGGCGCACAGGTCTGCGACCGTGGTACTGCTGGCGCAGCGAAAGCCTGCCAGCCGCCACCGGTTCGCGGTGCGCAGCAGCGACGACTTGTCGCGCCACGTCCAGCCGCGCGCCGTGAAGATGCCGGCCAGCAGGTCGAGCGGCGCAGGCAGCCGCGGCAACTTGAGCCCGCCGCCATCGGCGAAGCGCAGCGAGAGAGGCATGCGCAGCAGCGCGCCATCGACGTCCACGCCGACGTCTCGCATGAGCTTCAGCGTGGCGGTGTACGCGCCGATCAGGATGTGCTGGCCGTTGTCGAGCGCCAGCCCGTGCATGTTGTCGACCCGACGTGCGCGCCCGCCCGGCATGTGCGCGGCCTCGAACAGCGTCACGGCGTGCCCGAGCCGCGTGGCCTCCACCGCGCAGGCGAGGCCGGCCCATCCCGCGCCGATGACGGCGATTCTCATGGACACTGGTTTGCGGCGCCGAAGTGGCCGTCCTCGCGACACGACAGTGATCCGGCCCCATTTCCAGAAACACCGAGGAACCGGCTTTGCCGGGCCTCAGGTGTTGCCCCCGGCAGGGGGGAGGCGAAGCGACACGAAGTGCGCGAAGCCTGGGGGCGAGTCATATCCTCCCCAGCGCCTGAACCTTCCAGGCCAGCCAGAACTTGCGCACCGGCGTCAGGCTCACGCGCTGGTTGAGCACCTGGAAGTTGTCGCGCTCGATCTCGCGCAGCAAGGTGCGGTAGATGCTGGCCATCATCAGCCCGGGCTTCTGCGCGCGGCGATCGGCCAGCGGAAGCAGCGCGAGCGCTTCGTCGTACGCCGCGTGGGCGCGCTCGGACTGGAACTTCATCAGCGCGACGAAGCGATCGGAGTGCACGCGGTTGAGGATCTCGTGCGCCTTCACGTCGAACTTCTGCAACTCGTTCACCGGCAGGTAGATGCGTCCGCGCAGGGCGTCCTCGCCCACGTCGCGCAGGATGTTGGTGAGCTGGAGTGCCAGGCCGAGCTTGTGGGCGTAAGCGGTGGTCTGCGGATCGGTCTGGCCGAAGATGCGCGCCGCGACTTCGCCGACCACGCCGGCCACCAGGTGGCAGTAGCGCGCAAGGCCGGGAAAGTCGAGATACCGGGTCTGCTCGAGGTCCATCTGGCAGCCGTCGATCACTTCGTTGAGCTGGCGTGCCTCGATACCGTAGGCCGCGGCATGCGGCATCAACGCCTGCATCACTGGATGGCGCGGCGTGCCTGCGAACGACTGGGCGACCTCGGTGCGCCACCAGGCGAGCTTGGTGGCGGCCACGCCGGGGTCGGAGACCTCGTCGACCACGTCGTCGACCTCGCGGCAGAACGCATAGAAGGCCGTGATCGCGGCGCGGCGCGGCTTGGGAAGGAACAGGAAGGCGTAATAGAAACTGCTGCCCGAGGCGGCGGCCTTGTCTTGTACGTATTGCTCGGGATTCATCGGGGAGGCGCTGCTTTCATGGGCCGCAATTGTCTCCGCATCCGCATGGCCTTCCAGAGCAGCACGGGCGCATCGAATTTGCCGATGGTGGGGCGCTGCGAGAAGGTGTCGAAGCCCAGGGCCTCGATCTTGTCGAGGATGCGCAGGCCGCCCTGCACCACGAGGCGCAGCTCCCAGCCGGCGCGGCCCGGCAGGCGGTGCACGAGAGGGGCGCCCTCGTGCATGAGTTCGCGCGCCCAGTGCGACACGATCGCCATCAGGTTGATGGCCTCCTGCGGAGGCGGGCCGCTCGCGAGCGGCGCAAAAACCTTGAAGTTCTCGCGTGTCAGGCTGCGCCGCTCGCAGTCGGCCAGCGGAAAGTAGAAGCGGTCGCGCGGCAGGTCGACGCTCGGGTCCTGCCAGAAATTGACGAGCTGCAGCGCGCTGCAGATGGCGTCGCTCTGAGAGAGGGCCTGTGCGTCGTGCACGCCGTAGAGATGCAGCAGCAGGCGGCCGATCGGGTTGGCGGAGCGGCGGCAGTAGTCGAGCAGCTCGGCGCGGTCGGCGTATGTACCGCGATCGCGGGTCTTCTCGATGTCCTGCATGAAGGCGCTCAGCAGGTCGGCGAGCAGGTCTTCGGGCAGGCCGTATCGGGCGATGCTGTGGGCCAGCGGCCCGAACACCTGTGGCCAGCGCGATGCGGGCAGCACCTCGCCCCGGGCGGCGGCGGCGAGTTCCTCGCGGTAGGCATTCAGGTCGGCCAGGCGTTCGCCGGGCGAGGCAATGCCTTCATCGGCGATGTCGTCGGCGGTGCGCGCGAAGTGGTAGATGGCGGCGATCGGCGGGCGCAGGTGCGGCGGACACAGCCAAGAGGCGACCGGAAAGTTCTCGTAGTGCGCGGACGGCGCGGCAAGGTGGGGAGTGGCGGACACGCCACGATTGTCAGCGACGACGCCATGCTCCGGCACTATGCTCGCAGCGTCGCCACTCTGAATTCCCCGCTTCATGAAAGCATCCGCTCCGGCTTCCGGGCCCCAGGTTTCCGCGTACGGCGAGGCGGCGCACCCGAAAGGCCCGGTGCTCATGATCGCGGCCCTGGGCGTCGTGTTCGGCGACATCGGCACCTCGCCGCTGTATGCCTTCAAGGAAACGATGAACCCCGAGCACGGCATCCCGTTCTCGGCCGATTCGGTGCTGGGGCTGCTCTCCCTGATCTTCTGGGGGCTGATGTTCGTGGTGACGCTGAAGTACGTGGTGTTCGTGCTGCGCGCCGATCACGACGGCGAGGGCGGTATCCTGGCGTTGCAGGCCCTGGCACGCAGCGCGGTGGCCGGACCGAAGACCAAGCCCTGGGTGTGGAACGTGATCGGCATGCTGGGCCTGGTGGGCGCGGCCATGTTCTACGGCGACAGCCTGATCACGCCGGCCATCTCGGTGCTCTCGGCGGTGGAAGGGCTGGAGGTGCAGGCGCCGGTGCTGCAGCGCGTGGTGATTCCGATCACGATCATGATCCTGATCGCGCTGTTCGCGCTACAGAAGAAGGGCACGGGCGTGGTCGGCAAGGTGTTCGGGCCGATCATGCTGCTGTGGTTCCTGGTGCTGGCCGCGGCCGGCCTGTGGCAGGTGCTGCAGCAGCCGCAGGTTCTGGCGGCGCTCGATCCGCGGCGGGCCGTGGGCTTTCTCGTCGAGCACCGGGCGCAGTCGCTGGCGGTGCTGGGCGCGGTGTTCCTGGCTTTCACGGGCGGCGAGGCGCTGTATGCGGACATGGGGCACTTCGGTGCGCGGCCGATCCGGCTGGCATGGCTGTTCATCGCGCTGCCGGGGCTGGTGCTGAACTACTTCGGGCAGGGCGCGCTGGTGCTGGCCAACCCCGGCGCCATCGACAACCCCTTCTTCCGGCTCTTTCCCTCGTGGGGCGTGCTGCCGATGGTGGTGCTGGCCGCGATGGCCACGGTGATCGCCTCGCAGGCGGTCATCTCGGGCGCCTTCTCGCTCACGGCGCATGCGATGCGCATGGGCTACCTGCCGCGCATGCGGGTGATCCAGACCTCGGGTGCGGCCATCGGGCAGATCTACGTGCCAGCCGTGAACTGGATGCTGATGGTGGGCGTGCTGCTGCTGGTGCTGGGCTTCCGCAGCTCGAGCGCGCTGTCGGCGGCGTACGGCATCGCGGTGTCGATCACGATGGTGACGACCACGCTGCTGGCCGGCATCGTGGCCTGGGGGCTGTGGCGCTGGAACAAGGTGGCGGTGGTGGTCGGCGTGGCGGCCTTCGCTGTGGTCGACCTGACCTTCGTGATCGCCAACAGCCTTAAGGTCGCCGAGGGCGGCTGGCTCACCTTGGCGGTGGCCGTGGTGGTGATGGTGGTGTTCACCACCTGGGCCAAGGGCCGTCGCCTGGGGCTGGAGGCGGCCGCGGCCGAGAGCCTGCCGCTGCGGCCGTTCGTCGAGTCGCTGGCGCTGCACATGCCGCACCGGGTGAGCGGAACGGCGGTATTCCTGAACCCCGACGCCACCGCGGTGCCGCACGCGCTGCTGCACAACCTCAAGCACAACCAGGTGCTGCACGAGCAGGTGATCGTGCTGCGCGTGCTGCCTTGCGACACGCCGCGCGTCGACGCACGCATCCGCATCGAGGCAGAGCAACTGATGGACGGCATCTGGATGGTCACGGCGCGCCACGGCTTCATGGAGCGGCCCGACGTGCCGGAATTCATCCGCATCCTGGCCTACCAGAAGACGCTGGCGATCGATTCGATGAAGACCTCCTACTTCGTTTCGCGCGCCTCGATCGGCGAGGAAACCCTGCCTGGCATGAACCCGATCCGGCGTGCCCTGTTCGGCTGGCTGCAGCGCAACGCGGGGCGCGCTTCGGACTATTTCGAGCTGCCTGACAACCGCCTCGTGGAGATGGGCCAACGAACCTAGTGACCGGCGGGTCATTGACAGTGCTTCACGTTTACCCTAAATTACTAACCAGTGGGTCATTAATGATCCGGTTCGTCCTTTCCAGGGTGTCTCATGACCGCCTCCGCCTTCTTCTCGTCCCGTGTCCGCAGCGCCGCATGGCTGCTGCTTCCCGCCATTTTTCTGGCCGGCTGCTCGCCGAAACCCGCCGCCGAGGACCCCGTGCGCGCGGTCAAGTTCGTGACCGTGGGCACGAGCGAATTCGATGCCCAGCCCGAGTTCTCGGCCGAGGTTCGGGCGCGTGTCGAATCGCGCCTGGGCTTCCGCGTGGCCGGCAAGATCACCAGGCGCCAGGCCGAACTCGGCCAGCATGTGCAGGCCGGCCAGGTGCTGGCCCAGCTCGATCCGCAGGACTACAAGCTCGCCGCTGAGGCCGCTCGAGCCCAGCAGGCCGCCGCGCTGACCAACCGCGATCTGGCGGCCGCCGACCTGAAGCGCTACACCGAACTGCGCCAGCAGAACTTCATCAGCGGCGCCGAGCTCGAGCGCCGCGAAACGACCTGGAAGGCCGCGCAGGCTCAGCTCGAACAAGCGCAGGCGCAGCTCGCCTCGCAGGGCAACCAGGCCAACTACACGACGCTGGTGGCAGACGTGGCCGGCATCATCACGGCCATCGAGGCCGAGCCGGGCCAGGTGGTGCAGGCCGGCACCCCGGTCGTGCGCATCGCACAGGACGGCGCGCGCGACGTGGTGTTCGCGGTGCCCGAAGACCGCGCCACGCTGATCAAGGCGGGGTCACCTGTCACGGTGCGCGGCTGGTCCGGCGGCAGCGAGCTGCAGGGCGAGGTGCGCGAAGTGGCGGCCAGCGCCGACGCGGTTACGCGCACCTACTCGGTCAAGGTCGCCATCGATGCGGCCGCCTCGCCGCCGCTCGGCGCCACGGTCTATGCGCGTCCGCAGGCGCTCGCGCATGGCACCACCGCGGTGATGAAGCTGCCGACCAGCGCACTGCGCCAGGAGGGCAAGGGCTCCGCCGTGTGGGTGCTCGACAAGCAGACCATGACGGTGCGTTCGCAGACTGTGCAGGTCGCCACGGCTGACGGCAACGAGGCGGTGATTGCAAGTGGTATCGCCCCCGGCATGATGGTCGTGGCTGCGGGCGTGCACGTGCTGTCGCCTGGGCAGAAGGTCACCATCTACCAGTCCAAGGAGGCGGCCGCGGCCGCCGCCAATGCCGGTGCGAAGGACTCGGCACAGCCCGTGGCGGCTGTCGCTGCGACGAACAAGGCGATCGCAGCGGGTGCCGCCAAATGAGCGGCGGCGCAGCAACTCCCCCCGCTGAAAAGCCCGCCGGCTTCAATCTCTCCAAGTGGGCGCTGGACCACGCGCCCCTCACGCGCTACCTGATGGTGGTGCTGATGGTGCTGGGTGCCTTCGCGTACTTCCAGCTCGGCCAGGACGAGGACCCGCCGTTCACCTTCCGCGCGATGGTGGTGCGCACCTACTGGCCCGGCGCCACCGCGCAGCAAGTAGCCGAGCAGGTCACCGACAAGCTCGAACGCACGCTGCAGGAAGCGCCGTACGCCGACAAGATCCGCAGCTACTCGAAGCCCGGCGAGTCGCAGATCATCTTCAACATCAAGGACTCGTCGAAGTCCACCGAGGTGGCCAACGTCTGGTACACGGTGCGCAAGAAGATCGGCGACATGCGCTCGACCTTGCCCGCCGGCGTGCAGGGGCCGTTCTTCAATGACGACTTCGGCGATGTCTATGGCGTGATCTACGCGCTGGAGAGCGAAGGCTTCAGCTACGCCGAGCTCAAGACGCTGGCCGACGACACGCGCCAGCAGCTGCTGCGCGTGAAGGACGTGGCCAAGGTCGACCAGTTCGGCGTGCAGGACGAGAAGGTCTACATCGAGATCTCGCAGAAGCGCCTGGCGCAGCTGGGGCTCGATTTCAACGCGGTGCTGGCGCAGCTCGGCTCGCAGAACGCGATCGAGAGCGCGGGCTCGATCCAGTCGCCGCTCGACGTGGTGCAGGTGCGCGTGGCCGGCCAGTTCACCAGCGTCGACCAGCTGCGCGAGATGCCCATCCGCGGCAGCTCGGGCAGCCAGATCAAGCTCGGCGACATCGCCGACATCCATCGCGGCTACATCGATCCGCCGGCGGTCAAGGTGCACCACCAGGGCAAGGAAGTGATCGCGCTCGGCGTGTCGATGGCCAAGGGCGGCGACATCATCGCGCTGGGCAAGGCGCTGAAGGCCACCACCGCCACCATCGACCAGCGCCTGCCGGCCGGCGTGAAGCTGGCGCAGGTGCAGGACCAGCCGGTGTCGGTGGCCAGCTCGGTCAACGAGTTCGTCGGCGTGCTGATCGAAGCCGTGGCCATCGTGCTGGCCGTGAGCATCATTTCGCTCGGTCTGCACAAGGGCGGGCGCTTCGGCTGGTACATCGACATGCGACCCGGGCTGGTGGTGGCGATCACCATTCCGCTGGTGCTGGCCGTGACCTTCCTGGCGATGAACTACTTCGGCATCGGGCTGCACAAGATATCGCTGGGCTCGCTGATCATCGCGCTGGGCCTGCTGGTGGACGACGCGATCATTGCGGTCGAGATGATGGTGCGCAAGATGGAAGAGGGCTACGACAAGGTCCGCGCCGCCACCTTCGCCTATGACGTCACGGCCAAGCCGATGCTCACGGGCACGCTCATCACGGCCGCGGGCTTCCTGCCGATCGGCATCGCCAAGTCGGTGACGGGCGAGTACACCTTTGCGATCTTCGCGGTGACGGTGATCGCGCTGGTGCTGTCGTGGATCGTCTCGGTGTACTTCGTGCCTTACCTCGGCACGCTCTTGCTGAAGGTGAAGCCGCACGACCCCGAGGCGCCGCCGCACGAGCTGTTCGACACGGCCTTCTACAACGCCTTCCGCCGTGCGGTGAACTGGTGTGTGCAGCACCGCTGGATGACCATCGGCGCCACGGTGCTGATCTTCGCGCTCGGCATCTTCGGCATGGGCAAGGTGCAGCAGCAGTTCTTTCCGGATTCGAGCCGGCCCGAGATCCTGGTCGACATCTGGTTCCCCGAGGGCACCTCGTTCGCGGCCAACGAAGAGGTGGCCAAGCGCGTCGAGAAGCGTTTCATGCAGGAAGCTGGCGTGAAGACGGTCAGCACCTGGATCGGCTCGGGCGTGCCGCGTTTCTATCTGCCGTTGGACCAGGTGTTTCCGCAGACCAACGTGTCGCAGCTGATCGTGCTCGCCAAGGACCTGAAGGTGCGCGAGACGCTGCGCCTGAAGCTGCCGCAGGTGCTGGCGCAGGAATTTCCGGAGGTGCGCGGGCGCGTCAAGCTGCTGCCCAACGGGCCGCCGGTGCCGTACCCGGTGCAGTTCCGCGTGATCGGCACCGACCCGGCGCAGCTGCGTGGCCATGCCGACGAGGTGAAGGCCGTGCTGCGCGAGAACGCCAACATGCGCGGCGTGAACGACAACTGGAACGAATCGGTCAAGGTGATCCGCCTCGAAGTCGACCAGGCCAAGGCGCGCGCGCTCGGCGTGACGAGCCAGGCCATTGCGCAGGCCTCGAAGACCATGTTCAGCGGCACGACAGTGGGCCAGTATCGCGAGAACGACCTGCTGATCGACATCGTGCTGCGCCAGGCGCCCGACGAGCGCCAGGCCATCTCGGACATCGGCAACGCCTACATCCCGACCACCTCGGGCCGCTCGATTCCGCTCACGCAGATCGCCAAGCCGGTGTTCACCTGGGAGCCGGGCGTGATGTGGCGCGAGAACCGCGACTACGCCATCACCGTGCAGGGCGACGTGATCGAGGGACTGCAGGGCGCGACCGTGACGGCACAACTGCTGCCGAAGCTGCGCCAACTCGAGGCCGGCTGGGTAGAGGCCGGGCAGGGCGGCTACCGCATCGAGGTGGCGGGCGCGGTGGAAGAAAGCAGCAAGGGCTCGGCCTCGATCGTGGCAGGCGTGCCGATCATGCTGTTCCTCGTGTTCACGCTGCTGATGCTGCAGCTGCACAGCTTCAGCCGCTCGCTGCTGGTGTTCGTCACCGGCCCGATGGGCATCGCCGGCGTGGCCGGTGCGCTGCTGGTACTGAACCGGCCCTTCGGCTTCGTGGCGCTGCTGGGCGTGATCGCGCTCATGGGCATGATCCAGCGCAACGCGGTGATCCTGATCGACCAGATCGAGCTCGACCGTGCGGCCGGCGTGCCGGCTTGGGACGCGATCGTGGAGTCGGCGGTGCGGCGGTTGCGGCCGATCGTGCTGACGGCCGCAGCGGCGGTGCTGGCCATGATCCCGCTGTCGCGCAGCGTGTTCTGGGGGCCGATGGCCGTGGCCATCATGGGCGGCCTGATCGTCGCGACGGTACTGACGCTGCTGGCCTTGCCGGCGATGTATGCCGCGGCATTTCGTGTGAAGCGGGAGCCGAAAGAGGCGCCGATTAGCGTTTAAAATCGAGAGCTGACCGATTTCAAGCGGATGGTCTTTGGCCCGTGGGGCTCCACGGCGCAAAGAGGCCGTCCGCTTTTGCATTCACCTGAAAGATTGGCATCGCGCGGGTGGCGAAATTGGTAGACGCACCAGGTTTAGGTCCTGACGTTCGCAAGAACGTGCCGGTTCGAGTCCGGCCCCGCGCACCAGCCTGCCGAGTAGCCCGTTTCATCGGGCATTGACGAAGCCCCCGTTTCGAGAGAGACGGGGGCTTTTTCTTTTTTTGCGGGCCTTCACCAGTCGCTGTTGTCGTCGCCGCTGCTGCTGCCCCCGTCGTCCCACGAACCTGTATCGGTGATGCCGAAGTCGTTGTCGACGATGCGTTCGGGCGCCTGGTCGGAGGAGGGCGAGGAAGAAGGCCAGAGGCTGCGCCCCATCTCGGCGTTGCCGCTGTCGGCGACGTGAGATGTGTCGTTCCGGTCGGCGCCGTCCGACCGGTTGTTCATCCAGTGGCGCACGGCCTCCTGGGCCACCACCGCGCCTACGCCCACCGCCGCACCGGTGGCCAGCGCCGAGCCCAGGCCCATGCCGGGAGCAGCTGCGGGAGGGGCTGCGGGCGTCCAGTTGCCGCCCGGCGCGTAGCTTCCGTACCCGGCGCCTGGTGCGCCCGCTGCAGGGCCGTACGACGGGGCTTGGGCTACAGCTTGGGCTACAGGCGGCGCCACCCGGCGACGGAAGGCGAGGTAACCCACGACCAGCAAGCCCAAGAGCGCGATCGGCAGCCATGGCGTCGAGCCGCTCTTGGCTTCGGTCTGCGGCGCGGCCGGGGCTGGTGTGCTCATGCGCGCGGGTTCGGTCCGGGTCGGTGCGGCGGCGGGCTTGTCGAGCTTGCTGGTCAGCCGCTCGACGGCCTCGGCCCTGTCGAAAGACAGGTCGGGCGCGAGCGCCTTCGCCTGCGCCAGCGCGCTTCGCGCGCCATCGAGCTTGCCTTGCGCCGCGAGCAGTTCGGCCTGGACGAAATGAGCCTTGGCGCTTTTGGGGTGGTCCTTCAGCACCTTTGCGATCATGGTGTCGGCCTCGGCCATCCTGCCGCCGTTCGCGGCCTCGTAGATCTGCTGGATGGTGGGCTCGGCCGGGGCGGGCGAATCGGACTTGGCCTGTGCCAACGAGGGCATGCCGAATGCCACGATAAGGGTGAAGGTGAGGGCGGCGAACAGTCGCTGAAGCATGATTTTTCCTGTGCGTTCCTGTGGAGAGGGGACGAATCGGAACTGACTTTACGGCTGGAATATTGGTCAAGCCTGACCATCGTCCGCGCCGCGCCAGGGCCCCGTGAAAACCCGCTTTCCCGGCGGATTAGAATCTCGGGTTGCCCAGTTTTGCAGGCGGCACCCGCGTGCCTCCGCATAAATCCCGCCAGCGCGTGTAAGTCCTTGATCTGTATTGATAAAAAAGATGCAGGCCCCGCGCACCGGCCCCCTTACCAGGAAGACATCATGACCGTGACCGTTGAAACTCTCGAGAAGCTCGAACGCAAGATCACGCTGACCCTGCCGGTCGGCACCATCCAGAACGAAGTCGATTCGCGCCTCAAGAAGCTCGCGCGCACCGTCAAGATGGACGGCTTTCGTCCCGGCAAGGTGCCGATGAACGTGGTGGCCCAGCGCTATGGCTATTCGGTGCACTACGAAGTCATGAACGACAAGGTCGGCGAGGCCTTCTCGCAAGCGGCCAACGAAGCCAAGCTGCGCGTGGCCGGCCAGCCCCGCATCACCGAGAAGGAAGAGTCGCCCGAAGGCGAGCTGGCCTTCGACGCGGTGTTCGAAGTGTTCCCCGAAGTCAAGATCAACGACCTGACCGGCGCCGAAGTCGAGAAGCTCTCGGCCGAAGTGGGCGACGAAGCCATCGACAAGACGCTCGACATCCTGCGCAAGCAGCGCCGCACCTTCGCCCAGCGCGCGCAAGACGCCGTTGCGCAGGACGACGATCGCGTGACCGTCGACTTCGAAGGCAAGATCGACGGCGAGCCCTTCCAGGGCGGCAAGGCCGAAGACTTCCAGTTCGTGGTCGGCGAAGGCCAGATGCTGAAGGAATTCGAAGACGCCGTGCGCGGCATGAAGGCCGGCGACAGCCGCACCTTCCCGCTGTCGTTCCCGGCCGATTACCACGGCAAGGACGTGGCCGGCAAGCAGGCCGACTTCATGGTCACGCTGAAGAAGATCGAAGCCTCGCATCTGCCCGAAGTCAACGAACAGCTCGCCAAGTCGCTCGGCATCGCCGAAGCCACCGTCGAAGGCCTGCGCGCCGACATCAAGCGCAACCTCGAGCGCGAAGTGAAGTTCCGCCTGCTGGCACGCAACAAGAACGCCGTGATGGACGCTCTGGTGGCCAACGCCGAACTCGACCTGCCGAACGCCAGCGTGCAGTCGGAAGTCAACCGCATGGTCGAAGGCGCCCGCGCCGAACTGAAGCAGCGCGGCATCAAGGACGCCGACAAGGCTCCGATCCCCGACGAAGTGTTTCGCCCGCAAGCCGAGCGCCGCGTGCGCCTGGGCCTGGTGGTGGCCGAACTGGTGCGCGCCAACAACCTGCAGGCCAAGCCCGAGCAGATCAAGGCCCACATCGACGAGCTGGCCGCCAGCTACGAGAAGCCGGCCGACGTGGTGCGCTGGTACTTCAGCGACAACAACCGCCTGGCCGAAGTCGAAGCCGTGGTCATCGAGAACAACGTGACCGATTTCGTCCTGGGCAAGGCCAAGGTCAACGAAAAGTCGGTGTCGTTCGACGAGCTGATGGCGCAGCAGCAAGGTTGATCCGCCGCTCCGGTAACGCCAATGGGGCTTGTGCTTTGCGGCACGAGCCCCATTTCACTCAGGCGTACAGTTCAGAAACAGCGAACGATTCCATTTCTCGGAGAGCAAATTCATGAGCGCACAGGAAATCCAAGGCCTCGGCATGGTCCCGATGGTCATCGAGCAATCGGGCCGCGGCGAGCGGTCCTACGACATCTATTCGCGCCTCCTCAAGGAGCGCATCATTTTCCTGGTGGGCGAGGTCAACGACCAGACGGCCAACCTCGTCGTGGCGCAGTTGCTGTTCCTCGAGAGCGAGAACCCGGACAAGGACATCTCGTTCTACATCAACTCCCCGGGCGGCAGCGTGAGCGCCGGCATGGCGATCTACGACACCATGCAGTTCATCAAGCCCGACGTGTCGACCATGTGCCTCGGCTTCGCGGCCAGCATGGGCGCCTTCCTGCTGGCGGCCGGCGAGAAGGGCAAGCGCTTCTCGCTGCCCAACTCGAAGATCATGATCCACCAGGTGCTCGGCGGCGCACGCGGCCAGGCGACGGACATCGAGATCCATGCGCGCGACATCCTGCGCACCAAGGACCAGATGAACCGCATCCTGGCCGAACGCACCGGCCAGCCGCTGGAAAAAGTCAAGGCCGACACCGAACGCGACTATTTCCTGACGGCCGACGAGGCCAAGGAATACGGTCTGGTCGACCAGGTCGTTGCCAAGCGCGGTTAAAACTGCCCGGCGCCCTGTGGCGCAAAAGGCGAAAAACGGCGTTTTCCACACGGGAAACGCCGTTTTTGTTTAGTTATCATTGTCCCTACCCTGTAACGAGGCAAAAGTCCATGGCCGATAAAAAAGGCTCCTCCAGCGAAAAAACGCTTTATTGCTCGTTCTGCGGCAAGAGCCAGCACGAGGTCAAGAAGCTGATCGCGGGCCCTTCGGTCTTCATCTGCGACGAGTGCATCGACCTTTGCAACGAGATCATCCGCGATGAGCTCCCCGCGGGCGAAGAAGCGCGTGAAGCACGCAGCGACCTGCCGACGCCGCTCGAGATCAAGACCAACCTCGACAACTACGTGATCGGCCAGGAGCCGGCCAAGCGCATGCTGTCGGTGGCCGTCTACAACCACTACAAGCGCCTGCGCCACAAGGAAAAGGCCAAGGGCGACGACGTCGAACTCAGCAAGAGCAACATCCTGCTGATCGGCCCCACGGGCTCGGGCAAGACGCTGCTGGCGCAGACGCTCGCGCGCATGCTCGACGTGCCTTTCGTGATGGCCGACGCCACCACCCTGACCGAAGCCGGCTACGTGGGCGAGGACGTCGAGAACATCATCCAGAAGCTGCTGCAGAGCTGCAACTACGAGGTCGAGCGCGCCCAGCGCGGCATCGTCTACATCGACGAAATCGACAAGATCTCGCGCAAGTCCGACAACCCCTCGATCACGCGCGACGTGTCGGGCGAGGGAGTGCAGCAGGCGCTGCTGAAGCTCATCGAAGGCACTATGGCCAGCGTGCCGCCGCAAGGCGGGCGCAAGCACCCGAACCAGGACTTCCTGCAGATCGACACGACCAACATCCTGTTCATCTGCGGTGGTGCGTTCGCGGGCCTGGAGAAGGTCATCGAAAACCGCACCGAGGCCTCGGGTATCGGCTTCGGCGCCGCAGTCAAGAGCAAGGCGCAGCGCAGCATCACCGAGGTGTTCCGTGAGGTCGAGCCTGAAGACCTGATCAAGTTCGGACTGATTCCCGAACTGGTGGGCCGGATGCCCGTGGTCGCCTCGCTCGCGGAACTCAGCGAGGACGCGCTGGTGCAGATCCTGACCGAGCCCAAGAACGCCGTGGTGAAGCAGTTCACCAAGCTGCTGCAGATGGAAGGCGTGGACCTGGAGATCCGTCCGGCGGCGCTCAAGGCGATCGCACGCAAGGCGCTGGCCCGCAAGACCGGCGCACGCGGCCTGCGCTCGATCCTTGAACAGTCGCTGATCGACACCATGTTCGAATTGCCGAACGCGACCAATGTCGACAAGGTGGTGGTCGAGGAATCGACCATCGACGAAAACAAGCCCCCGCTGCTCGTGTACCGCGAAGCGGCGAAAAAGGCGTAAAGCCAAAGACGCGAAGGATCTGCATGTCTGGCCACACCCCTCTGCCTTCCGAAGCCCTCGACCTGCCGCTGCTGCCGCTGCGCGACGTCGTGGTGTTTCCCCACATGGTGATTCCGCTCTTCGTGGGACGCCCCAAGAGCATCAAGGCGCTCGAACTTGCCATGGAGGCGGAGCGCCGCATCATGCTGGTGGCGCAGAAGGCCGCCGCCAAGGACGAGCCCTCGGTCGAGGACATGTTCGAAGTCGGCTGCGTCTCGACCATCCTGCAGATGCTCAAGCTGCCCGACGGCACCGTGAAGGTGCTGGTCGAAGGCCAGCAGCGCGCACGCGTGAACCGCATCGATGACGGCGAGACGCACTTCTCGGCCAACGTGACGCCCGTCGAGGTGCCCGAAGGCGGCGAGAAGGGCACCGAGGTCGAGGCGCTGCGCCGCGCGGTGATGCAGCAGTTCGACCAGTACGTCAAGCTGAACAAGAAGATCCCGCCCGAGATCCTGACCTCGATCTCGAGCATCGACGATCCGGGCCGCCTCGCGGACACCATCGCCGCCCATCTGCCGCTCAAGCTCGACAACAAGCAGGCCGTGCTCGACCTCGACGACGTCAAGGCACGCCTGGAGAACCTGTTCGGCCAACTCGAGCGCGAGGTCGACATCCTCAACGTCGACAAGAAGATCCGTGGCCGCGTGAAGCGCCAGATGGAGAAGAACCAGCGCGACTTCTACCTCAACGAGCAGGTCAAGGCCATCCAGAAGGAGCTCGGCGAAGGTGAAGAGGGCGCGGACATCGAAGAGATCGAGAAGAAGATCAAGCTCGCCAAGATGTCCAAGGAAGGCCTGAAGAAGGCCGAGGGCGAGCTCAAGAAGCTCAAGCTCATGTCGCCCATGTCGGCCGAGGCCACCGTGGTGCGCAACTACATCGACGTGCTCATCGGCCTGCCGTGGAGCAAGAAGACCAAGATCAAGCACGACCTCGCCAATGCCGAGGCGGTGCTCAATGCCGACCACTATGGCCTCGAGAAGGTCAAGGATCGCATCCTGGAATATCTCGCGGTGCAGCAACGCGTGGACAAGGTGAAGGCGCCGATCCTGTGCCTGGTCGGCCCACCTGGCGTGGGCAAGACCTCGCTCGGGCAGTCGATCGCCAAGGCGACCGGCCGCAAGTACACCCGCATGGCGCTGGGCGGCATGCGGGACGAAGCCGAGATCCGCGGCCATCGCCGCACCTACATCGGCGCGCTGCCGGGCAAGGTGCTGCAGGGCCTGAGCAAGATCGGCACGCGCAATCCGCTGTTCCTGCTCGACGAAATCGACAAGCTGGGCACGGACTTCCGTGGCGACCCGTCGAGCGCGCTGCTCGAAGTGCTCGATCCGGAGCAGAACCACACCTTCGGCGACCACTATGTGGAAGTCGACTTCGACCTGAGCGACGTGATGTTCGTCGCCACCTCGAACTCGATGAACATCCCGCCGGCGCTGCTGGACCGCATGGAAGTCATCCGCCTCTCGGGCTACACCGAGGACGAGAAGACCAACATCGCCATCAAGTACCTGCTGCCCAAGCAGATGAAGAACAACGGCGTGAAGGACGACGAGCTCTTCGTCACCGAAGAGGCCGTGCGCGACATCGTGCGCTACTACACGCGTGAAGCGGGTGTGCGTTCGCTCGAGCGCGAACTGTCCAAGATCTGCCGCAAGGTGGTGAAGGGCCTGCTGCTGAAGCAACTCGCGCCGAAGGTCACGGTCGACGGCAAGAACCTCAACGAGTTCCTGGGCGTGCGCAAGTTCAGCTTCGGCCTCGCGGAGAAGCAGAACCAGGTGGGCCAGGTGGTCGGCCTTGCGTGGACCGAAGTCGGCGGCGACCTGCTGACGATCGAAGCCGTGACCATGCCCGGCAAGGGCGTGATCAGCCGTACCGGTTCGCTGGGCGACGTGATGAAGGAATCGGTCGAGGCTGCACGCACCGTGGTGCGCAGCCGCTCGCGCCGCCTGGGCATCAAGGACGAGGTGTTCGAGAAGCGCGACATCCACATCCACGTGCCCGATGGTGCGACGCCGAAGGATGGCCCGAGCGCGGGCGCGGCGATGACGACGGCCTTCGTGTCGGCGCTCACGGGCATTCCCGTGCGCGGCGACGTCGCGATGACCGGCGAGATCACGCTGCGCGGCGAGGTCACCGCCATCGGCGGCCTGAAGGAAAAGCTGCTGGCGGCACTGCGCGGTGGCATCAAGACCGTGCTGATCCCGGAGGAGAACGCCAAGGACCTGCAGGACATCCCCGAGAACGTGAAGAACGGCCTCGAGATCGTGCCCGTGAAGTGGATCGACAAGGTCCTCGAGATCGCGCTCGAGAAGATGCCCGAGCCGCTGTCCGACGAAGAAGTCGCTGCATCTGCTGCTGCCGTGGCCGAACTGGCCAAGCAGCGCGCGGCGGCACCCGCCGTGGAAGGTTCGGTCAAGCACTGACCGGTTGATCGCAAAACTTGTGGAGCCTCGAAAAATTGTTATATAATTCGAGGCTCGAAACGCGGGAATAGCTCAGTTGGTAGAGCGCAACCTTGCCAAGGTTGAGGTCGAGAGTTCGAGACTCTTTTCCCGCTCCAGTTTTGAAAAAGGGAAGCAGCAGCTTCCCTTTTTTTCGCTAGTTCGATTTCGTATTTCTGCGTGGCGCGATAGCAAAGCGGTTATGCAACGGATTGCAAATCCGTCTAGCCCGGTTCGACTCCGGGTCGCGCCTCCACCTTCTCGTTCAACTCGAATCGACCCCGACGACCAAGCTCCGCCAACCCACGTTGCCGGGGCTTGTTTTGTTTGGGTTATCGTCGATGTTCAACCTGACGCCCGGATGGTGAAATTGGTAGACACATCGGACTTAAAATCCGCCGCTTCCTTAATCGGGGCATACGGGTTCGACCCCCGTTCCGGGTACCACACTTACAAGGGAGCATTCGATGCCTCGCTACAACGCTCCATTTGAGATCCATGTGCACGGCGACGTGCCGCTGCGTTCGGACGTGACCTTCGACCAGATCCAGGAAGCGCTCAAGCCGCTCTGGAAGTACGCTGGCGCCAAATCGCTGGCCGACGGTGCGACCAGCACCTACGAGGAAGAGCCCGGCATTCGCTTCGAGCAGAAGGACCACACGCTGCAGATGTGCTGGACCGTGCCCGGCGATGAAGACTTCCGCCAGGCCCTCGACGAGATGTGCATGGCCCTGAACGAGCTCTCCGAGCGCGGTGCGGCCATCGAGGTCACCTTCTACGACACCGACTTCGACGAGGAAGAGGGCGACCCCGAGGAAGAATCGCGCGACGACTTCCTGATGCTGTTCGTCGGCCCGAACCCGGCCGCGATCATGCAGGTGCAGCGTGACCTGCTGGTGGAAGACGTCGTCAACCTCATGGAGCGCCACTTCGACGGCGCCGAACTGGGTGGCGTGGTCTCCGAGATCGACCGCCTCTTCAGCGACCGTTTCGACGCGCTCGTGAACTCGCTCGAGATCGGCAAGCGTCCGCGCGGCACGGGCGGTCCCGGCAGCGGCGGTGGCCACGGCGGCGGCCGCCGTCCGCGCCACCTGCATTGATCCGCGCTTCATAGACAAGGCCTCATGGCCCTGTTTCCCGCCTCCGCGCTGCGCCCTGGGGTACGCAAGCGCGAGGTGTTCGGCTGGGCGATGTACGACTTCGCCAATTCGGGCTACACCACGGTCGTCATCACGGCAGTGTTCGCCGCCTACTTCGTCGGCGGCATCGCCAGGGGCGCGCCCTGGGCAGCCTTCGCATGGACAGCTGCACTCAGCACGTCTTACGCCATCGTGATGCTTACGATGCCCGCCATCGGCGCCTGGGCCGACTTGCATGCGGCCAAGAAGCGGGTGCTCGTCTGCGCGACCGTCGGCTGCGTCCTTGCCACGGCAGCGCTTGCAATCACGCCCGGTTTTTCGGGCACTTCCGGCGTCGCACTGGCGATGGCACTGGTAATTGTCTCCAACGCCTTCTATTCCTATGGCGAGTCCCTCACGGGCGCCTTCCTGCCCGAACTCGCCACCGCCGAGGGCATGGGCAAGGTGAGCGGGTGGGGCTGGGCCTTCGGCTATGTCGGCGGCATGCTGGCCCTGGGCATCTGCCTGGCCTATGTGCTGTGGTCGCAATCGAAGGGCTTGCCGGCGGCGCACTTCGTGCCGGTCACGATGCTGATCACGGCGGCCATCTACGGCGCGGCCGCCTGCGCCACCTTCGTGCTGCTGCCCGAGCGCGCGCAGCCTCGAACAGTGGATGTCGAACTCGGTGCCTGGCAGCAACTGCGCGCCACGTTTCGGCAGGCGCGGGCATACCGCGACTTCATGTGGCTGCTGGCCTGCACGGTGTGCTACCAGGGGGGCGTGGCGGTCGCCATCACGCTTGCTGCGATCTATGCGGAGCAGGTGATCGGCTTCGTCGCGAGCGAGACCATGGTGCTGATCTTCGTGCTCAACATCGCGGCGGCGCTGGGCGCCTTCGGCTTCGGCTACATCCAGGACCGCATCGGCCACAAGATTTCGCTGGCCGCCACGCTGGCCGCGTGGATCGCGGTCTGCGTGATCGCCGCGCTGGTGACGACCAAGGGCGGCTTCTGGTGGGCGGCCACCATTGCGGGGCTGGCCATGGGATCGAGCCAGTCGGCCGGTCGCGCCATGACGGGCTATCTGGCGCCGCCGCAGCAGCTCGCGGAGTTCTTCGGGCTCTGGACCTTCGCGACCCGGCTCGCCAGCATCATCGGTCCGCTGAGCTTCGGCGCGATCACCTGGATGACGGGCGGCAACCAGCGCATCGCGATTCTCTCGACGGCGGTGCTGTTCGTGGCGGGGTTGCTGCTGTTGCTGCCGATCCGCATGGAGCGGGGCCGCGCTGCCGCTCTTCGCAGCCCGGCCTGAAGGCGTTCAGGGCACCTGCTGGCGCAGCGACTTCGGCACCTTGAAGCGTTCGCCGTCGTAGCGCAGCGTGACGGTGTTGAACTTCGGGGGCAGTGCCTTTTCCACGCAGCCCTGGTCTTCCTGCTCCTGCGCGCGGCTCTGCAGCAGCGTGCGCGACAGCTGCAGGTCGGCAAAGCCGTTGCTGCTGCCCTTGCCGACGGACAGCATAGTGCGCAGCTTGTCGAAGTGGCCGGTGCAGGTGGTGTCCCACCCGCCGTGGTCGTGGTCCAGCTCGATCTCCTGCAGAACCTCGCGCAACTGCTTGCCATGGTGCACGTAGAGCCGCACGGTCTCGCTGGCCAGCGGGCTGCCGGGCGCGTTGCTGCCGCGGTAGCGCACGCGCAGGCCGAAGGCGCGGGCCTCGGGCGACAGCACGTAGCGCGCGGTGTCGATGCGGATGTCCTGTATCGAAGTGGTGGCGTCCTCGTCGAGCGCTTCGGGCTGGACGAGCCGGGCGATGATGGTGTCGCGCTCGGTGTTGCCGTTGTCGGGGCGCTGGATCAGCAGGATCTCGAGATCGAAGACCTTGGCGCCGTGGTCGGTCGTTTCGCGCGGCATGGGCAGCACGACGATGCTGCGCCCCGGAAAAGCCGGCCAGACCTTGCAGGCCGCGAGCCGCTCGTCGAGCGGCCGGTGGGGATGCAGCTTGGCATGCATGCGCTCGGCGAGTCCGCTTTCACAGGCCGCGTGGCTCAGCCCGGCGGCCGAGAGGCAGAAGAGAAGAGCGGCGTGGCGCAGCAGGCGCATCGAGGTCAGGCCTCGGTGGCCGTGGGAAGCCCGAGCCAGCGTGTGGCCGCCGCTTCGAGCACGGCGACGTTGCCGCTGCTTTGCAGCAGCAGGCTGCCGACGCCGCCATCCGCGAGCCGGCCGGCCGAAGCGAGCAGGCGCCGCGCCTGCTGCGCGACTGGCACGCCGGTGTCGATGAAGCGCAGCGTCGCCGGCGCATGCCGGCTCAATTCGTCTTTCACGAGCGGGTAGTGGGTACAGCCCAGCACCACGGTGTCGACGCCATCGGGGCCGTCGCCGAAAGGCCCGGCCTCTTTCATGTAGCGCTCGCACAGCGCCGCGATGCCTTCGGCGTCGAAGCCTTCGATGGCCTTCACGAGCCCGTCGCACGGCACGGGGCGTACGTCTGCCGATCCGGCGAACGATGCGCGCAGGGCCGCGTACTTGGCACTGGCCAGGGTGCCTCGCGTGGCCATCACCGACACGCGTCCGGTACGGCTGGCCGACACTGCGGGCTTGAGGCCGGGTTCCAGCCCCACGATTGGCAGGTCGGGATGCTCGGCCCGAAGCAAGTGGATGGCGGCCGTGGTGGCTGTGTTGCAAGCCACAACGAGCGCCTTGATTGCATGCTCCCGCCGCAGATGCTCGACCACCGAGCGCGAGCGCTCGATCACGTAGGCGTCCCCGCGCTCGCCGTACGGCGCATAGGCCGTATCGGCAAAGTAGACGAAGTTCTCCTGCGGCAGCTCGGCCCTCAGCGCGGCCAGCACGCTGAGGCCGCCGACCCCGCTGTCGAAGACGCCTATCGGGCTCAACTCAGGCTTCTTCCATCATGATGGTCTTGAACTCGCCGCTGGCGATGCGCTTTTGCCACTCGGCCGGGCCGGTGATGTGCGCGCTGGTGCCGCCGGCGTCGACCGCCACCGTCACGGGCATGTCGACCACGTCGAACTCATAGATCGCTTCCATGCCCAGGTCGGCGAAGCCCACCACCTTGGCGGTCTTGATGGCCTTGCTCACGAGGTAGGCGGCGCCGCCCACGGCCATGAGGTAGGCGCTCTTGTGCTTCTTGATGGCCTCGATGGCGACCGGGCCGCGCTCGGCCTTGCCGATCATCGCGATCAGGCCGGTCTGGGCCAGCATCATCTCGGTGAAGCCGTCCATGCGCGTGGCCGTGGTGGGGCCGGCGGGGCCCACGGCTTCATCGCCAACCGGATCGACCGGGCCGACGTAGTAGATGACGCGGTTGGTGAAGTCCACCGGCAGCTTCTCGCCCTTGGCCAGCATGTCCTGGATGCGCTTGTGCGCGGCATCGCGGCCGGTGAGCATCTTGCCGTTGAGCAGCAGGGTGTCGCCAGGCTTCCAGCTCGCCACTTCGGCGGGCGTGAGCTTGTCGAGGTCGACGCGCTTGCTCTTCTTTTCGTCGGGTGCCCAGTTGACGTTGGGCCACAGGTCGAGCGACGGCGGATCGAGGTACACCGGGCCGCTGCCGTCCATCACGAAGTGTGCATGGCGGGTGGCCGCGCAGTTGGGGATCATCGCCACGGGCTTGCTGGCCGCGTGCGTCGGGTACATCTGGATCTTGACGTCGAGAACGGTGGCCAGGCCGCCCAGGCCTTGCGCGCCGATGCCCAGCGCGTTGACCTTCTCGTACAGCTCGATGCGCAGCGCTTCGACTTTGCTGAGTTCGGCGCCCGACTTCTTCTTGGCCTGCAGCTCGTGCATGTCGAGGTCGTCCATCAGGCTTTCCTTGGCCATCAGCGCGGCCTTCTCGGCGGTGCCGCCGATGCCGATGCCCAGCATGCCCGGCGGGCACCAGCCGGCGCCCATGGTCGGCACGGTCTTGAGCACCCAGTCGACCACGCTGTCACCGGGGTTCAGCATGGCCAGCTTGCTCTTGTTCTCGCTGCCGCCGCCCTTGGCCGCGACCGTCACCTCGACGGTGTTGCCCGGCACGATCTCCGTGAAGATCACCGCCGGCGTGTTGTCCTTGGTGTTCTTGCGGTCGAACTGCGGATCGGCCACGACCGATGCGCGCAGCGTGTTGTCGGGGTGGTTGTAGCCGCGGCGCACGCCTTCATTGATGGCGTCGTCCAGGCTGCCGGTGAAGCCGCCCCAGCGCACGTCCATGCCCACCTTGAGGAACACGTTGACGATGCCAGTGTCCTGGCAGATCGGGCGGTGGCCCGTGGCGCTCATCTTGCTGTTGGTCAGGATCTGCGCGATGGCGTCCTTGGCCGCTGGGCTCTGCTCGCGCTCGTAGGCCTTGGCCAGATGGGCGATGTAGTCGGCGGGGTGGTAGTAGCTGATGTACTGCAGCGCGGCGCTGATCGATTCGATCAGGTCGGCCTGCTGGATCGTGGTCGTCATGGTGGGGGGAGTTTTTTGGAGTGTGGAACGCCCCCCGATTATCTCAGCCGCCGCGCCTACCTCGCCGAGGCCCGGGCTTCCTCGATCCAGCCGTCGAACAGCGGCCGATGCGCCTTGATCCAACCATCGGTGTGGCGCTCCAGGTCTTGCTGGGTGTTGGCGCCCTGGCTCATGCGCAGGTTCTGGGCATTGATGTCGCCGATCGGCAGCTTCATCACTTCGAACAGCTTGCCGGCCGCGGGGTTCTTCTCGACGAAGGCCCGGTTGGCGACGATCTGCTCCTGGTTGGCCTGGAAGCCGTAGTTCTTGCCGTTGGGCAGCCGCGTTTCGGCGCCGTCGCCCTGCGACGAAGAGGACGGCACCTGCAGCCACACCACGTCCGCACCCGGCCGCAGCACGGCGCTTACCCAGTAGGGCGTCCAGGTGTAGTACAGCACCGGCTTGTCCTGCCTGAAGCGGGCGATGGTGTCGGCCATCAGCGCGGCATAGCTGCCCTGCTTGTGCGTGACGGTGTCGCGCAGCTGGTAGGCCGTCAGGTGTTTTTCGATCGCCAGTTCGCAGCCCCAGCCGGGGTTGCAGCCTGTCAGGTCGGCACGGCCGTCGCCGTCGGTGTCGAACAGCTTCGCAATGGCCGGGTCCTTCAGCTGCGCGATGTTGGTGATGTTGTATTGCTCGGCCGTCTTGCGGTCGATCAAGTAGCCCTGCACCGCGCCGTCGGAGTACACGCCCTTGCGCCACAGCTTGGCGTCGCCGCCGCTGTTCTTGTAGAAATCGGCGTGCAGCAGGCTCCAGTGGTTGGCCATGAAGGTGGCGTCGCCGTTAGCGATGGCGAGGTGTTCGGTGGCGGGCTCCAGGTCTTTCATGGGCTCGACCGTGTAGCCGAGCTTTTCGAGCGCGCGCATCACCAGCAGCGTCTGGAACGCTTCTTCGGCGAGCGAGCTCTTGAGCGGCTGCACGGTCACGCCCTTGCCGGGGAGGTCGTTGGCGGCTTGCGCGGCCATGCCGAAGGCGACGAAGCCCAGGGCCAGAAAGCTGTGTGCGATGAGAGTGGTTTTCTTCATGCGTTGAATTCCTCCGTGGTGGGTCATTGCGCTTGCGTGGACAAGGCGGGAACAGGCGCGTTCGCACCGCGCGACGGCGTGCCCAGCAAGCGCTGCAGCACGCGCAGCGAGAAGCCGGCCGGCCCGGTGTGCCACCAGCGGCGACCCGCGCTGCGGCGCGACTTGCCCATCGCCTGCGTCAGCCGGTCGAGCGAAATCGCCAGCAGCACGATGCCCAGGCCGCCGACCGTCGCCAGGCCCATGTCGAGCCGACCGATGCCGCGCAGCACCATCTGGCCCAGGCCGCCCACGGCGATCATCGAGGCGATGACCACCATCGACAGCGACAGCATCAGCGCCTGGTTGATGCCCGCCATGATCGACGGCATGGCCAACGGCAGTTGCACCTTCACCAGCATCTGCCATGGCGAAGCGCCGTAGGCGCGCGCGGCCTCGATAAGGTCGGGTCGCACCTGGCGCAGGCCCAGGCTGGTCAGGCGCACCAGCGGCGCCAGCGCGAAGATGATCGTCACGATCACGCCCGGCACGTTGCCGATGCCGAACAGCATCACCACCGGCACGAGGTACACGAATGCAGGCGTGGTCTGCATCGCATCGAGCAGCGGGCGCATGAGGCGCTGGGCCCGGTCGCTGCTGGCCAGCAGCACGCCCAGCGGCAGGCCGATGAACATGCAGAACACGAGCGAGGTCAGCACCAGCGACAGCGTCACCATGGCTTCGGGCCAGATGCCCAGCATCGCCACGAGCAGCAGCGCGACCGTGGTGCCGATGGCCAGCGCGCGGCCGGCGAACTGCCAGGCGAAGAGGCCGATCAACGCGATCATCGCCAGCGTGGGCAGGCCGGTGAGCAGGCCCTGCACCCAGTTCAGCGTGCTGTCGATGGGCAGGCGCACGGTCTGGAAGAAGGGGCGGAAATGTTCCACCACCCAGCCGAGGCCCTGGTTGATCCAGGATTCGACGGGCAGGGAACCGTCCCAGAGGCGGTGTAGCTGGAAGCCGTCGGTCGCGGCATTGGCCGATCCGGCCAGCTGGTGGGCCGTGTCGACGGGGGCATCGAGCCAGGCGCTGGTGGCGGAGGTGTCGGGCGCGGCCGAGAGTGCTTCCCACGGATCGACGAAGGTGGGGGCTGCGGGCGTGTCCAGCACCGGCGTGCCCAGGTCGGAAGGAAGTGTGTTGTCGTTCATCGTTCAAGGTCCTCCGTGAATTCAGTGCGGCTCGGCGGCGAGCGCGGGGGCGGCGTTGGGCAAGACGGGCTCGATCGGCGGCGTGTCGCGGTCGAGGAACTTGAGCAGCGTCGTCTTGCTGATCGCACCGCAGAAGCGGCCGTCGCTCGCCACCACCGGCAGCGCGCACGGTGCCTGCGCGAGCTGGCCGATCAGGCCCGCCACGGGGGCTTCGGCGTCGATGCGCGGCAGGTCGTCGAGGAACGCGTGCTGCAGCCCCAGCGGACCCGAATGCCCATCGAGTGCGCTGCGCAGCGTGTCCGCCGACACCACTCCCAAGTAGCGCCTGTTCGGGCTGGTCACGTAGGCGAAGTCGCGGTCCTGGTCTTCCAGCACCTTGAGCGCCGCGCGCGCACCGCGCTCCGGGTGCTCGCACACGACGGTGAGCGACTTGCGCGCGATGTCCGCGGCCTTGAAGACGGCCGCCGCATCCACGCCGCGCACGAAGCTGCGCACGTAGTCGTCGGCGGGGCTGCGCAGGATCTCGTCGGGCGTGCCGACCTGGATCACCTGGCCGTCCTTCATGATCGCGATGCGGTCGCCGATGCGCATCGCTTCATCCAGGTCGTGCGAGATGAAGACGATGGTGCGGCGCTGCGCCTGCTGCAGCCGCAGCAGCTCCGATTGCATCTCGGTGCGGATGATCGGGTCGAGCGCCGAGAAGGCCTCGTCCATCAGAAGGATCGACGGGTCCGAGGCCAGCGCACGCGCCAGGCCCACGCGCTGCTGCATGCCGCCGGAGAGTTCGTCCGGATAGCTGTCGCCCCAGCCTGCAAGGCCTACTTGCGCGAGCGCCAGGTCGGCCTGTGCGAGACGCTCCTTCTTGCTCGTGCCCGACAGTTCGAGGCCGAAGGCGGTGTTCTCGCGCACCGTCATGTGCGGCATCAGCGCGAACGACTGGAACACCATGCTGATGTCCTTGCGGCGCAGCGCGCGCAGCTTGGCGTCGGAGTGCTCGTTGATGTCGGCGCCGTCGATCACGATGCGGCCGGCGGTCGGCTCGATCAACCGGTTCAACAGGCGCACCAGCGTCGACTTGCCCGATCCCGAGAGGCCCATGATCACGAAGATCTCGCCGGCCTGGATCTCGAAGGTGGCATCGAACACGCCGATCGACTGGCCCGTCTCGGCGAGGATTTCCTTCTTCGAAAAACCTTGCCGCACGAGTTCCAGGGCCTGCTCGGGCGCGTCGCCGAACACCTTGAAAACATGGTCGATGAGAATTCCTTTGGCCATATGCCGGGGCTCCTTGTGTGAAGGTTGGACACAGCACCGCCCCGGAGGACGGCAACGGTCACGCCATCAGCCGATGGGGCTGTCCGAACAGAGAGCGCGTGAGGGAAACGCGTGCAATGGCCCGGCGAGCCTCTGGGGCTGCCGACAGGCACTGAAGACGACGTGGCGACGAAACCAGTGCCCGCCGAAAGGTGGCGTGGCAGTGGGGCCGGAAACGATCCGGCCGGTTTGCCGGGCAGGGCCCGGCGGGGAGAACCTTGCACCGCGACGGGATTCGGAGATCCGCGAGTAGTGCAGGGCCGATCAACATGACTTGTTGGTCGTCTGAAGCCCATGATTATAACTTTTTGACATGACGCGAGTCAACCCAACGGGCGTAACGTAATGTCGGCGGCGGCCCAATGGCCCCGTCAGATGCGAGCTATTCTTATTGGCCGATACTCGGGCTCGCGCCCGATCAGGCGGCGCGACCATCCAAGACTGCGGAGCTTTTCCACCATGACGACTTCCCCCAAGACCCGTGCCGAGCGCGATACCTTCGGCCCGATCGACGTGCCGGCCGACAAGCTGTGGGGCGCGCAAACGCAGCGCTCGCTGCAGAACTTCGACATCTCCGGGGAGCAGCAGCCGCGCGAGATCATCAAGGCGCTGGCCCAGGTGAAGCGCGCGTCGGCCGTGGTCAACCATGCGCTGGGCCTGCAGGACCAGAAGAAGACGAACGCCATCGTGGCAGCGGCCGATGAAGTCATCGCCGGCAAGCACCCGGGCGAATTCCCCCTGGTCGTGTGGCAGACCGGCTCGGGCACGCAGACCAACATGAACGTCAACGAGGTGCTGGCCAACCGGGCGAGCGAAATCCTCGGCGGCGAGCGCGGGGAAGGGCGCCTCGTGCACCCGAACGACGACGTCAACCGCAGCCAGTCGAGCAACGACGTGTTCCCGACCGCCATGCACGTGGCCGCCGTCGAGGCGATCACGCACAAGCTGCTGCCGGCCATCGCCAAGTTGCGCGGCACGCTCGACCAGAAGGCCAAGGACTTTGCGGACATCGTGAAGATCGGCCGCACCCATCTGCAGGACGCCACCCCCCTCACGCTGGGCCAGGAGTTCTCGGGCTACGTGGCGCAACTGGCGCACGGCGAAGCGCATGTGCGTGCCGCGCTGCCGCACCTGTGCGAACTGGCGCTGGGCGGCACGGCCGTCGGCACCGGGCTCAATGCGCCCAAGGGTTATGCCGAGAAGGTGGCCGCCGAGTTGGCCAAGCTCACGGGCCTGCCTTTCGTCACCGCGCCGAACAAGTTCGAAGCCATGGCCAGCGTCGACGCGCTGGTGCACGCGCACGGCGCGCTCAAGACGCTGGCCGCCAGCATGAACAAGATCGCCAACGACGTGCGCTGGCTCGCGAGCGGCCCGCGCAGCGGCATCGGCGAACTGAGCATCCCGGAGAACGAACCCGGCTCGTCGATCATGCCGGGCAAGGTCAACCCCACCCAGAGCGAAGCCGTCACGATGCTGGCCGCGCAGGTGTTCGGCAACGACGTGGCCATCAACATCGGCGGCGCCTCGGGCAACTTCGAGCTGAACGTGTTCCGCCCAATGGCGGCGCACAACTTCCTGCAGAGCGTGCGCCTGCTGGCCGACGGCATGGTGAGCTTCAACGACCATTGCGCCGTGGGCATCGAGCCGAACCGCGAACGCATCACTGAGCTGGTGCAGCGCTCGCTGATGCTGGTGACGGCGCTGAACACGCACATCGGCTACGACAAGTCGGCGTACATCGCGAAGAAGGCGCACAAGGAAGGCACGAGCCTGCGCGAGGCGGCGATTGCGTCGGGGCACCTGACGGCCGAGCAGTTCGACCAATGGGTGGTGCCGGAGAACATGACCGGTCGCTGAGCCTCACCGGTCTTTTCGTGGGGGCGCCGCGCACGGCCGCCCGAAGCGGCCGGCCCGCCCCCGGTAGGGGGTTGGCGAAGCGACACGAAGTGCGCGCAGCCTGGGGGCGAGCCTCAATATCCGATCGTGTAGCGCTGGCGCGAGTGCGCCGGCTTTTCGAGTTCGTCGATGAACGCGATCGCGTAGTCCTCGAACGTGATCCAGCTGCGGCCTTCGGCGCTCACCAGCAGGTCGTCCTTGCCGAGGCGGAACTTGCCCGTGCGCTCGCCTTCGACGAACTCGGCGGAGGGCGACAGGAAGGTCCAGTCGAGTTCCTTCTCGTTGCGCAGCGCATCGAGGAACACGCCACCGGCCGAGGCTTCGGCGCGATAGGCGTCGGGGAAGTTCGGCGTATCGATCACCTTCAGGCCGGGTGCCGCGAACAGGCTGCCGGCGCCGCCGACCACCAGCAGGCGCTTCACGCCCGCGCGCTTCACGGGTTCGATGATGGCCGCAGGCGGCACGGTGGAGAAGTGCGCGGCGCTGAACACGGCGTCATGGCCGGCCAGGGCTTTCTCGAGCGCGGCGCCGTCGAGCACGTCGAGGTCGACGGCCTTCACGTTGGCGCGGCCCGCCAGCTTGGCGCTGGCCTTGCGCGCGATGGCCGTGACCGTGTGGCCGCGGCGCAGGGCTTCTTCGAGAAGGCGGCCGCCGGCGCGTCCGGTGGCACCAATGATGGCGATGTGGCTCATGAGGGACTCCTGTGAAAGATCGAAAGGATCGGATGGGATGAGCCGCATCTTAGGTTTCCGTTTTCGAAAGAAATACCTCGATTTGCGCGCTTGTTTATTCCTAAAATCGTTCGAATGGATCGATTGAATGCAATGCGCGTGTTCGTGAACGTGGTCGACTCGGGCAGCCTTTCGGCCGCGGCCGACAAGCTCGACCTGTCCCGGCCGGTCGTCACGCGCTACGTGGCCGAGCTGGAGCAATGGACCGGCGCGCGCCTGCTGCACCGCACGACGCGCCGGCTGAGCCTCACCGCCGCGGGCGAAGAACTGCTGCCGCGCTGTCGCCAGGTGCTCGAGCTCACCGGCGACATGCAGGCCGCGGTGCGACATCCGGCCGAGGCGCCGCGCGGGCAGTTGCGCATCACGGCCAGCACCTCGTTCGCCCAGGCGCAACTGGCCGATGCGGTGGCCGACTACGTGCGGCTCTACCCGGGTGTGGCTGTCGACCTGGTGCTGCTCGACAGGGCCGTGAACCTCGTCGACGAACGCATCGACCTGGCCATTCGCGTGGCCGCGGAGATCGATCCCAACCTGATCGCGCGCCGGCTCACCGACTGCCGCTCGGTCGTGTGCGCGTCACCGGCGTACCTGAAGGAGCACGGCCAGCCGCTGCGCGTGGAAGAACTGGCGCAGCGCAATTGCCTCACGCATTCGTACTTCGGGCGCAGCCTCTGGAACTTCACGCGCAAGGACACGGGGGAGCCGGCCTCGGTGGCCGTGGGCGGCAATGTCTCGGCCAACGATGCAGCCAGCCTGATGTGCCTGGCCCGGGCCGGGGCCGGCATCGCGATGCTGCCGACCTATCTGGCGGCGCCGCTGCTTCAGGAAGGGGAACTGGTGCGGCTCTTCGGCGATTTCGAGCCGCAGGTGGTGGGCATGTACGCGGTGTATGCCTCTCGCAAGCACATGCCGGCCGCGCTGCGCACGATGCTCGATTTCCTGGCCGCGCGCTTCACCGAAACGCCGGCCTGGGACACGCCTTAGTGGCGCGTGTTGGCGGCTGCGGCTTCGTTCATCAGCTTGTCGGTGTAGGCGATCGCCATGGCCGAGAACAGGAAGGCGATGTGGATCGCGGTCTGCGCGATCAGCACGCGGTCGGTGTAGTTGTCCGCGTTGATGAAGGTCTTCAGCAGGTGGATCGAGCTGATGCCGATGATGGCGGTGGCCAGCTTCACCTTGAGCACCGAGGCGTTCACGTGGCTCAGCCATTCGGGCTGGTCGCGGTGGCCTTCGAGGTCCATGCGGCTCACGAAGGTCTCGTAGCCGCCCACGATCACCATGATCAGCAGGTTCGAGATCATCACCACGTCGATCAGCGCGAGCACCACCAGCATGATCACAGTCTCGTTGAGCGTGCCCACCGGCGCCGTGGTCTTGTAGCCGATGCTGGTGACCAACGCCTGCAGCGCATCCTGGCTGCCGAAGGCGGCTTCGACCAGGTGCAGCAGTTCGACCAGGAAGTGCACCACGTACACCGCCTGCGCCACGATCAGGCCCAGGTAGAGCGGCAACTGCAGCCAGCGGCTCGCGAAAATCAGCTTGGGCAGAGGACGCAGCGGCGAACCACGGGCTGGTACGGGCGGGTTCCGGGTGTCGAAAGGATCGGTAGCGGACATTGGCGGGCGAGAGATGAAAGACCGCGGATTCTAGGTGTGCCCCTGTGTCGTACTCGTGATAACCCTGCGAACTAACATCGAACCCGTCAGTGACCCGTAAGTGCGGCCACCGACATTACGGCCGCACCCTCCAGGAGACAAAAAGCATGAGCAGCGCATCGAAGAACATTGAATCCGTCCTCGTCGAGAACCGTGTGTTTCCCCCTGATGCCCGCGCCACCGAAGGCGCCCGCATCTCCGGCATGGCCGCCTACGAGGCCCTGTGCAAGGAGGCCGAGGAGGACTTCGAAGGGTTCTGGACCCGCCTGGCCAAGGGCAACCTGCAGTGGACCAAGCCCTTCACGAAGACGCTGGACGAATCGAAGGCCCCGTTCTACGAATGGTTCGGCGACGGCGAACTCAACGCCAGCGCCAACTGCCTCGACAGGCACATGGGTACCCCGGTCGAGAACAAGACCGCCATCATCTTCGAAGCCGACGACGGCACCGTCACCAACGTCACCTACAAGGAACTGCTCGCCCGCGTGAGCCAGTTCGCCAACGCGCTGAAGGCCGCGGGCATCCAGAAGGGCGACCGCGTCGTCATCTACATGCCGATGACGGTCGAGGGCGTGATCGCCATGCAGGCCTGCGCGCGCATCGGCGCCACCCACAGCGTGGTGTTCGGCGGCTTCTCGGCCAAGGCGCTGCAGGAGCGCATCATCGATGCGGGCGCGGTGGCGGTCATCACGGCCAACTACCAGATGCGCGGCGGCAAGGAACTGCCGCTCAAGGCCATCGTGGACGACGGCATCGCGCTGGGCGGCTGCGAATCGATCAAGACCGTGTTCGTCTACGAGCGCACGCCCACCGCATGGACGCGCGTCGAGGGTCGCGACAAGACCTTTGCCGAGGCGCTGAAAGGGCAGGGCACCGAATGCGCCCCGGTGCCGGTGAATGCCGAGCACCCGCTCTTCATCCTCTACACCTCGGGCTCCACCGGCAAGCCCAAGGGCGTGCAGCACGCCACCGGCGGCTACCTGCTGTGGGCCAGGCTCACGATGGACTGGACCTTCGACATCAAGCCCGAGGACGTGTTCTGGTGCACCGCCGACATCGGCTGGATCACCGGCCACACCTACGTCGCGTACGGCCCGCTCGCGGCCGGCGCCACGCAGGTGGTGTTCGAGGGCATTCCCACCTTCCCGCACGCGGGACGCTTCTGGCAGATGATCGAGAAGCACAAGGTGTCGGTGTTCTACACGGCACCCACCGCGATCCGCTCGCTCATCAAGGCGGCCGAGGGCGACGAGAAGGTGCACCCGAAGAACTGGGACCTGACGAGCCTGCGCATCCTCGGTTCGGTCGGCGAGCCCATCAATCCCGAGGCCTGGATGTGGTACCACCGCAATATCGGCGGCGAGCGCTGCCCGATCGTCGACACCTTCTGGCAGACCGAGACCGGCGGCCACGTGATCACGCCGCTGCCGGGCGCCACGCCGCTGGTGCCGGGCTCGTGCACGCTGCCGCTGCCGGGCATCATGGCCGCCATCGTCGACGAGACCGGCAAGGACCTGCCCAACGGCGCCGGTGGCATGCTGGTCATCAAGCGGCCGTGGCCCTCGATGATCCGCACCATCTGGAACGATCCCGAGCGTTTCAAGAAGAGCTATTTCCCCGAGGAAATGGGCGGCACCATCTACCTGGCCGGCGACGGTGCGGTGCGCAGCGCCGACCGCGGCTACTTCCGCATCACGGGCCGCATCGACGACGTGCTGAACGTGTCGGGCCACCGCCTGGGCACGATGGAGATCGAGTCGGCCCTCGTGTCCAAGACCGACCTCGTGGCCGAAGCCGCGGTGGTCGGCCGTCCCGACGACGTGACAGGCGAGGCCGTGTGCGCCTTCGTCGTGCTGAAACGGGCCCGCCCGACCGGCGAGGAAGCCAAGCAGATCGCCAACGAACTGCGCAACTGGGTGGCCAAGGAGATCGGGCCCATCGCCAAGCCCAAGGACATCCGCTTCGGCGACAACCTGCCCAAGACGCGCAGCGGCAAGATCATGCGGCGCCTGCTGCGCAGCATCGCCAAGGGCGAGGCGATCACGCAGGACACCTCGACGCTCGAGAATCCGGCCATTCTGGAGCAGCTCTCGCAGACGAACTGACCAGCAGTGCATTAGTGCTGTAGGACGTGGCCGTTTATGCGGCCATTTGCGCCGAACAGGGCTCTTCGCTGAGGTAAAACTATCGGATCACCGCGCGCCTCGAAGCGCGCGGGTTTCCATGTGTTCGATCTTTCCGAAGGAGGCCCCCATGGGCGTGAGATCTGCTTTTCTTCTTGTCATCGTGCTGTTCATCGCAGCGCTCGCCGCGCTGAACTGGGGCACGCTGTCCGCACCCACCAACGTATGGCTGGGGTTCATGACCGTCTCGGCGCCGCTGGGCCTGATCATGCTAGGCCTGACGGTGGTGCTGGCTGCCTTCTTCCTCGTCTACGTGCTGTACCTGCACAGCTCGGTGCTGATCGAAACCAAACGCCACACCAAGGAAATGCAGGTCCAGCGCGACCTTGCGGACAAGGCCGAGGCCTCGCGCTTCACCGAACTGCGCAACTTCCTGGAGGCGCAGGAGAACAAGCACATGGCGCAGAACGCCGACCGGCAGGCGGCGATGCTGGCGCGCCTGGAGCAGCTCGAAACCGCAATCCGCCTGCGCTCGGACCAGACCGACAACACTGTGGCCGCGCACATCGGCCAACTCGAAGACCGCATCGAGCGCCGGCCGCTGCCGGTGGACATCAACCCGCAGGCGTGATACCCCCGGAACCTACTTCGTCGACAGCACCCAGGCTGCGAGCTTCCGGGCGTCGGCTTCGCTGACCTGATTGTTCGCCGGCATCGGCACCGGCCCCCATACGCCGGAGCCGCCCTTGACGATCTTGCTGGCAAGAGTGTCGACGGCACCCTTGTCGTCCTTGTACTTGGCGGCCACGTCCTTGAATGCCGGGCCGAGCACCTTGCGCTCGACCGCGTGGCAGCTCATGCAGTTCTTCGAGGTTGCCAGGGCCAGGTCGGCGAAGGCGGGCGCGGCGAGTCCGACAAGGCCGAGGCCGAGGGCTGCCGACAACAAGACTCTTTTCATGGGGCGTATTTCGTAAGGGCTGAGTTACATTCGACTCAACGCGATTGTAGGTAGCGCCGTGCACGTCGTACGGGTGCGTGCCAATACAACCCGGAGGGATTCGCGATGTGGTTTCTGGCGCTGGGCCTGCTTGGATTGGCCCTCAAGTATTTGGAAGTGGGCATGGTCGCCGGCTGGAGCTGGTGGATCGTGCTGTCGCCGTTTGCAATGGCCGTCGCATGGTGGGCCTGGGCCGATTCGTCGGGCTATACCAAACGCAGGGTGATCGAGCGGGAAGACCGACGCAAGCAGGATCGCATCGACCGCCAGAAGACCAACATGGGCATGAAGACCGGCAACGGGCAGCGCCGGAAGTAGGGCCCGCCCCCTGGCTGCGCGGCACTTCGCGTCCGCTTCGCCTTCCCCCCAGCCGGGGGCAACACCCGAGGCCCGGCGCAGCCGGTTCCTCGGTGTTTCACGCAACAGCCCCGATCAGAACTTGTCGAGCACTGCGCCCGAACTGGCGCTGGACGCATTGAACGCGAACTTCGCCTGCACGCCGCGCGTATAGCGCGGTGCCGGTGCCTTCCAGCCTTCGCGGCGCTTCGCGATCTCGGCTTCGGGCACGTTCAGTTCGAGCACCAGCTTGTGGGCATCGATGGTGATCGAGTCGCCTTCGTTCACGAAGGCGATGGTGCCGCCGGCGGCCGCTTCGGGCGCCACGTGGCCGACCACCATGCCCCAGGTGCCGCCGGAGAAACGGCCGTCGGTGATCAGGCCGACGCTTTCGCCGAGGCCCGCGCCGATCAACGCACCCGTGGGTGCCAGCATTTCCGGCATGCCCGGGCCGCCCTTGGGTCCGAGGTAGCGCAGCACCATCACGTCGCCGGCCACGATCTTGCCGGCCAGGATGGCCTGCAGCGCCGACTGCTCGTCGTCGAACACGCGCGCCGGGCCGGTGATGACGGGGTTCTTCAGGCCGGTGATCTTGGCGACCGCGCCTTCGGGCGAGAGGTTGCCCTTCAGGATGGCGAGGTGGCCCTCGGCGTACATCGGCTTGTCGATCGGGCGGATCACGTCCTGGTCGGCGCGTGGCACGTCGGGCACGTCCTTCAGCACTTCGGCAATCGTCTGGCCCGAGATGGTGATGCAATCGCCGTGCAGCAGGCCTGCGTTCAGCAGCACCTTCATCACTTGCGGAATGCCGCCCGCCTTGTGCAGGTCGACCGCGAGGTACTTGCCCGAGGGCTTCAGGTCGCACAGCACCGGCACCTTCTTGCGCATGCGCTCGAAGTCGTCGATGGTCCATTCGACTTCGGCCGCGTGCGCGATCGCCAGGAAGTGCAGCACCGCATTGGTCGAGCCGCCGGTAGCCATGATCACGGCCACTGCGTTCTCGATGGCCTTTTTGGTCACGATGTCGCGCGGCTTCAGGTCTTTCTTGATGGCTTCGATCAGCACCTTGGCCGATTCCTTGGCCGAGTTGGCTTTTTCGTCGTGCGGATTGGCCATGGTCGACGAGTAGGGCAGCGAGATGCCCAGCGCCTCGAAGGCGCTGGACATGGTGTTGGCCGTGTACATGCCGCCGCACGAGCCGGTGCCGGGAATGGCGCGCTTCTCGATCTCGTGCAGGTCTTCGTCGCTCATGTTGCCCGCGGCGTTCTGGCCCACAGCCTCGAACACGCTCACGATGTTCAGGTCTTGCCCCTTGTAGCGGCCGGGGAGGATGGTGCCGCCGTACACGTAGATGGCCGGCACGTTGGCGCGCAGCATGCCCATCAGGCCGCCGGGCATGTTCTTGTCGCAGCCGCCGACCACGAGCACGCCGTCCATCCACTGGCCGCCGACGCAGGTCTCGATGCAGTCGGAAATGACCTCGCGGCTGACCAGCGAGTACTTCATGCCCTCGGTCCCCATGGCCATGCCGTCGGAGATGGTGGGCGTGCCGAACACCTGTGCGTTGCCGCCGGCTTCCTCGATGCCGGCGATGGCAGCGTCGGCCAGCTTCTGCAGGCCCGAGTTGCAGGGCGTGATGGTGCTGTGGCCGTTGGCGACGCCGACCATCGGCTTCTTGAAGTCGCCTTCCTCGTAGCCCATGGCGTAGAACATGGAGCGGTTGGGCGCGCGGCTCTTGCCTTCGACGATGTTGGCGCTGCGGCGGTTGATCTGGATCGGCTTGGTGTCCATGGTGTCTCTTCTGTCGTGGGGATCGGGGGGAGCCCAAGTATCGGACTTCTGATTGATTGGTTCCAATCCATTTTCAAGCACGGATTGATATGCTCGGCATATGAATGAAGCCCTGATCGACCTGCGGGCCTGGCGCCAGTTCGTCGCCGTGGCCGAGGAACTGCACTTCGGCCGCGCCGCGCTGCGGCTGCACATGACACAGCCTCCGGTGACGCAGGCCATTGCCCAGCTCGAGAAGACGCTGGGCGTGGTGCTGTTCGACCGCACGCGAAGACGCGTGGCGCTCACGCCCGCCGGCGAGGCCCTGCTGCCCGACGTGCGCGAGCTGCTGGCGCGCGCGCAGGCGCTTCCCGCGCGGGCACGGGCGGCAGCGGCGGGGCAGGTGGGGCGGGTGCGCATCGCCTTTGTCTCGACGGTCGGCTTCGAGCAGCTGCCGGCCTGGGTGCGCGAGTTTCGCGTGCTGTGCCCGGAGGTTGCGCTCGAACTGGTCGAGGCCACCGGCGACGTGCAGCTCGAAGCCTTTGCGCGCGGCGAGATCGATGCCGGGCTGATGTTGCATTCGCCCGGCGCGGCGCCGCCCGGCCTGTCCCGCCTGCCGGTGGAAGAAGAGGGGCTGGTGCTGGCCCTGCCGGCGCAGCACCGGCTTGCCCGCGCACGGCCCGTGCCGCTGGCGGAGGTGCTGGCCGAGCCGCTGGTGATCTTTCCGCGCCGCATCGTGCCGTCGCTGCACGACGCGGTGTTCGACCTCTATCACGCAGCTGGCCGAGTGCCTCAGGTGGCACAGGAGGCGATCCAGATGCAGACCATCGTCAACCTCGTGTCGGGCGGCATCGGCGTGGCCTGGGTGCCGCACAGCGTGATGCAGTTCCGGCGCGCAGGCGTCGTCTACCGGCAGGCCGGCGAGTTCAAGGGCGTGGGCCGGCGCCGCGTGGCGCTGCCGGCTTGTGAGACGAGCCTCGTATGGCCGGCGCAGGCCGCGCATCCGGCGCTGGCGCGGTTCGTGGCGTTCGTGCGCGAGCGCACGGCGGAGGCCAAGCAGGGCGCAGGGTCCGCTCGCTGACCAGCAAATTCGCAGAACACCGCGGAACCGGCTTTGCCGGGCCGCTGGTGTTGCCCCCGGTAGGGGGAAGGAGAAGCGACACGAAGTGCGCGAAGCCTGGGGGCGAGTCATTTGCAGCGGGCACAATCTGCGGATGCTCATGTATCCGCAGATCAATCCCATCGCCCTGCAACTCGGGCCGGTGGCCATCCACTGGTACGGCCTGACCTACCTGGCCGCGTTTGCGCTGTTCTATTTTCTCGGCACGCGCCGGCTGCACCATGAGCCGTACCGCTCGCTGGTGGGCGCGGGGGTGTGGCAGCGCAAGGACATCGAGGACATTCTTTTTCTCGGCGTGATGGGCGTCATCGTCGGCGGGCGGCTGGGCTACTGCCTGTTCTACAAGCCAGAGTTCTATCTGACGCATCCGCTCGAAATCCTTTACGTGTGGCAAGGCGGCATGAGCTTCCATGGCGGACTGCTCGGCGTGATCGGTGCCATGGTCTGGTTCTCGCGTTCGCGTGCGCGGCCGTTCTGGCAGGTGATGGACTTCGTCTCGCCCTGCGTGCCGACCGGGCTTGCAGCCGGCCGCGTGGGCAACTTCATCAACGGTGAACTGTGGGGCCGCTTCAGCAGCCCCGATCTGCCCTGGGGCATGGTGTTTCCGCAAAGCGGATCGATGCTGCCGCGCCATCCCTCGCAGGTCTACCAGTTCCTGCTCGAGGGGCTGTTGCTCTTCGTGGTGATGTGGCTCTATGCGCGCAAGGAGCGCAAGCAGGGGCAGGTGGCCGCGGTGTTCCTCATCGGCTACGGCGTGCTGCGCTTCGTGGCCGAGTACTTCCGCGAGCCCGACGACTTCCTCGGGCTGCGCGCGCTGAACCTGAGCCAGGGGCAATGGCTCAGCGTGCCGATGGTGATCGCCGGCATCGCGCTGTGGTTCTGGTTCGGCCGCGCCAACAACAAGACCGCCACCGCGCGAGCGTGAGGTCGTTCAGCCGGAAGCTTGCAGGGTAAGTCCCAACCGCGCAGGGCGTGCGCGGCTCTTGCGCCAAATGCCCGGCAGGCTCAGAATTACGCGTAATTACAGGAAATTATGCGATTCCCATGCGCCTGGTTCCCAACTCCCTGCACGACGAAGTCGCTGCCACGCTGCGCGAGCAGATCTTCGACGGCACGCTGGCGCCCGGCAGCTTCGTGGACGAGGTGGCGCTGTGCGAGCGGCTCTCCATTTCCCGTACCCCGTTGCGCGAGGCACTCAAGGTGCTCACCGCCGAGGGCCTGCTGCGGCACGAGCCGCGGCGCGGCTGCTTCGTCAACGAGGTGACCGAGCGCGATCTCGACGAAATCTTTCCCGTCATCGCGCTGCTCGAGGGCCGCTGTGCCTACGAGGCCGCGCGCAACGCCAGCGACGCCGAGCTGAACGAACTCGATGCGCTGCACGAGCGGCTGGTGCGCCACGCCAGGGCGCGCCGCATCAACGACTACTACGCCACCAACCACATCATTCACGAGGCGATCATCAAGCTCGCCGACAACAAGTGGCTGGCGCAGGTGATCGGCGACCTGCGCAAGATCCTCAAACTCGCGCGGCTGCAGCAGCTGCATGCGCCGGGGCGGCTCGACCAGAGCCTGTCCGAGCACCTGGCCGTGTTCGCGGCGCTCAAGGCGCGCGACAGCGAAGGCGCCGACGCCGCCATGCGCACGCACATGACGCGCCAGCGCGAGGCGCTGCGTGAAGTCGCGCGCCAGCAGAAATCCAGGGTAATGCCGTGACCGCCGAACGCGCCATGCCCGCCCCCTCAAGCATTGGAGTGCCCTGATGAGTGCGACCGAATGGTTCCAGGCGCGGCTGCGTTCTGGCGAAAAGTCCAAGGTGCCGGTGGCGTCCGAAGGCGCCGCCAAGGGCGCGTCGAAGAGCGCGCCCAAGCCCAGCGCACGTTCCACAGCCGAGCGCCTGCAGGCCACGCTGCGCAAGGCCGACGAAGCCTTGTCGCCGCGCGCGCTGCGCCGCGTGCTGGCCGACCTGCAGGCCGTGATCGATCCGCGCGTGAGCGAGGTCGAGGGCGGCCGCCGCGCGCATGCCATCGCCGACGCCTATCGCGCCGCCACGCCCGAGGAGCGCCGCGACTACTGGGCCCTGATGAGCGAGCATTTCGCTGCCGACGCGCAAAAGCTCGAGACCGCCCGCAACCAGCACCAGGCTGCCGTGGGCACGCCCGACGAAGGCCAGGCCGAGCTGCGCCTGCGCCGCGCGCTGGTGTCGCCGCGCATGCGCCTGCTGCAGCGTTTCGCGGTCGAGCCTGAAGGCATGCGCTTCCTGGTCGATCTGCGTGCCGACCTGCTGCCGTGCCTGAAGGCCGACAAGCGCCTGCTCGCGCTCGATGCCGAGCTGGAGCACCTGTTCTCCACCTGGTTCGACGTGGCCTTCCTCGAACTGCGCCGCATCGACTGGGACTCGCCGGCCTCGCTGATCGAGAAGCTCATCCGCTACGAGGCGGTGCACGACATCAAGAGCTGGTCCGACGTGAAGAACCGGCTCGACGACAGCGACCGCCGCTGCTACGGCTTCTTCCATCCGCGCCTGCCCAACGAGCCGCTGATCTTCGTCGAGGTGGCGCTGGTCGACCGCATCAGCGACGGCATCACGCCGCTGCTCGACGAGGCTGCCGTGCCCGTGCTGCCGGCCAGGGCCACCACCGCCATCTTCTATTCGATCAGCAACACGCAGAACGGCCTGCGCGGTGTGAGCTTCGGCGACTCGCTCATCAAGCGCGTGGTCGAGACGCTGCAGGACGAACTGCCGCGCCTGAAGACCTTCGCCACGTTGTCGCCCATTCCGGGCTTTCGCACCTGGCTCGCGAAGAATGTGGTCGACCTGCTGCCGCGCCTGGACGAGAAGCGCGAAGCCGAGCTCGGCCGCCTCGTCGGCTCGCTGCCGCCGACCGCCGAGCGCCTGCTCGCCGCGGCGGACTCGGCCGCCACCTTCGACGCGAAGTCGCCGTTGCGCCAATGGCTGATGCAGGCCGCCGCCGAATACCTCGGCCGCGCGCTGGTCGACGGCACGCCGGCCGACCCGGTCGCGCGCTTCCACCTGGGCAACGGCGCCCGCGTGGAGCGCCTGAACTGGGCCGGGGACCCGTCGCCCAAGGGGCACAAGCAGTCGTACGGGCTCATGGTCAACTATCTCTACGACCTCAAACGCCTGGACAAACATCGCACCTGGCTGGCGGACGGCAAGGTGGCAGTATCGGGAGACATCGAAAGCCTGTACTTCAAAAAAGGCTGATGGCGTTCGCAGGCCGGTGGCAAACAGTACGCCGGACACCGCATCGGGCGGCAAGATCCACAACGACAAACTGGAGATGAGACAAATGAATCCAAGCTTTCAACGCCGCGACGTCTTGCGCGCGGCTGCCGCCGGTGCGGCCGTTCTCTGCGGTGCTGCCCGGGCCCAGCAGGGCTGGCCGACGAAGCCGGTGACGATGATCGTGCCGTTCCCGGCCGGCGGCGGGACCGATGCGTTCGCGCGGCCGCTCTCGGGCCAGTTCTCACGCATCGCGGGGCAGACGCTGGTCATCGACAACCGCGGTGGGGCAGGGGGCACGCTGGGCGCGAGCATCGCCGCCAAGGCGCCGGCCGACGGCTACACGCTGTTCATGGGCGCGGTGCACCACGCGATCGCGCCGTCGATCTACCCGAAACTCGACTACGACCTCGAGAAAGACTTCGTGCCGCTGATGCTGCTGGCCAACGTGCCGCAGGTGGTGGTGATCAACCCGAAGCGCGTGCAGGTCAACACGGTCCAGGAGTTCATCGCACTGGCCAAGCGCAACCCCGGCAAGTTCAACTACGGCTCGGCCGGCTCGGGCACCTCGCACCATCTCGCGGGCGAGCTGTTCAAGCTCCAGACAGGCACCTTCATTACCCATATTCCGTACCGCGGCGCGGGCCCGGCACTGTCCGACCTGATCTCGGGCAACGTCGACCTGATGTTCGACGGCCTGGGCTCCTCGGCCCAGCACATCAAGAGCGGCCGCATCAAGGCGCTGATGGTCGCGGGCAGCAAGCGCAACCCCGCCTTCCCCGACGTGCCCTGCGCCGCCGAGGTGGGCCTGCCCGACTACACCGTCACCACGTGGTACGGGCTGTGGGCACCCAAGGGCACGCCAGCCGAAGCGCAGGCGCGCGCGATCGACGACATGAAGAAGGCGCTCGCCACCGATGACCTCAAAGCCATCTGGGCCCAGAACGGCTCCGAGATCCCGAACCTCACCACCACCGCCTATGGCAGCTTCGTCAATGCCGAGATCAAGCGCTGGGCCGCAGTGGTGAAGGCATCGGGCGCCAAGCTCGAATGACTGACAGCTGCATTTCGCTGCGCCGGGAAGGCGCCATCGCGGTCGTCATTTTGTCGAACCCGGGGCGCCTCAATGCCATGACGCGCGCCATGTGGCGCGAGCTGCGCGCCGTGTTCGACGGCCTCGGCGGTGACGACGATGGCCTGCGCTGCGTCGTCGTGCGCGGCGAGGGCGCAGCCTTCTGCGCGGGTGGCGACATTTCCGAATATCCGTCGTTCCGCTTCGAAGAGCCGAGCCTGCGCGAGTTCCACGAGAACGAAGTGTGGGCCGCGCTGCAGGCCATGCTCGACTGCCCGCTGCCGCTGGTCGCGCAGATCGAGGGCGCCTGCATGGGCGCGGGCGTCGAGATCGCGAGCTGCTGCGACATCCGCCTGGCCGGTGCGTCGGCGAAGTTCGGCGCGCCCATCGCCAGGCTCGGTTTTCCGATGGCACCGCGCGAAGCCGCGCTGGTTCATGGCGCCGTCGGCGACGTGCTCGCGCGCGACATGCTGCTGGCCGCCGGCGTGCACGGTGCGCAGCGCCTGTACGACGCGGGCTTTCTGCTGCAGGTGCTGCCCGACAACGAAGTGGCGCTCGCGGTGCAATCCCATGCTGCGCGCATCGCCGCGCTCGCCCCCCAGGCCGCACGCCTGCACAAGAAGACCTTTGCCGCGCTGCGTGCCGGCGCCCCATCCGCTCACGGCCTGCTTGCCAGTGCCTATGACTACGCCGACTCCGCGGAGCACCGCGAAGGCATCGCCGCCTTCCTCGCGAAGCGGCCCCCGAATTTCTGAAGAGAAGAAACCGTCCGATGAAGAAGACCGCCAACGCCAACCTGTTCGCCGCCTTGCGCGCGGCGTTTCCCGCCGACCTCGACCGCATCGCCGTCGAGACCGACAACGGCCTGTTCTACTCGTGGCGCGACATCGAGCGCGCCAGCGCCATGATCGCGAACCTGCTCGACGCGCTGGGCCTGGAGAAGGGCGCACGCATCGCGGTGCAGGTCGAGAAGTCGGTCGAGGCGATGCTGCTGTACCTCGCCACGCTGCGCGCGGGCTATGTGTTCCTGCCGCTCAACACCGCCTACCAGAGTGCCGAGATCGAATACTTCATCGGCAACGCCGAACCGGCCGTGGTGGTGTGCACCAGCCGCAATGCCTCGTGGGTCGCGCCGATTGCCACCGCGGCGGGTACGAAGCACGTCTTCACGCTGGACGACGACCGCACCGGCACGCTGCTCGAAGTGGCCGCGCAGTGCAGCGACCGGCACACGGTGGCGCAGCGCAAGGCCGACGACATGGCCGCCATCCTATACACCAGCGGTACCACGGGCCGCAGCAAGGGCGCGATGCTCACGCACCGCAACCTGCTGTCGAACGCCCAGGTGCTGAAGGACTACTGGGGCTGGACCGAAGGCGACGTGCTGATCCACGCGCTGCCCATCTTCCACGTGCATGGCCTGTTCGTGGCGCTGCACGGCGCGCTGATCAATGGCAGCAAGATGCTGTGGTTCTCGAAATTCGAGCCGAAGCGCGTCGTCGCGAAGCTGCCCGAAGCGACGGTGTTCATGGGCGTGCCCACGCTGTACGTGCGGCTGCTGGCCGAGCCGGGCCTCACGCGCGAGGCGGTGCGCAACATGCGGCTGTTCGTCGCGGGCTCGGCGCCGCTCTTGATCGAGACCTTCGACGAATGGCGCGAGCGCACCGGCCACACCATCCTCGAGCGCTACGGCATGAGCGAGACGGCCATGCTCACGTCCAACCCCTACAGGCCGGAGCAGGGCGAACGCCGCGGCGGCACCGTCGGCTTTGCGCTGCCGGGCGTGCAGCTGCGCGTGCGCGACGACAGCGGCCGCAGCTGCGCCACCGACGAGATCGGCAACATCGAAGTCAGCGGCCCCAACGTGTTCGCGGGCTACTGGCGCATGCCCGAGAAGACGAAGGAAGAGTTCACCGCCGACGGCTTCTTCAAGACCGGCGACGTGGGCAAGATCGACGGCCGGGGCTACATCACCATCGTCGGGCGCAGCAAGGACCTGATCATCAGCGGCGGCTACAACGTGTACCCGGCGGAGATCGAGGGCTACATCAACGAGATGGCCGGCGTGGCGGAAAGCGCCGTGGTCGGCGTGCCGCACCCCGACTTCGGCGAGGTGGGCGTGGCCATCGTCATTCCCAAGGCAGGCTCCTCGCTCGATGCCGATGCCATCGTGGCCGAGCTCAAGTCGAAGCTCGCGAACTTCAAGATCCCCAAGCGCTGCTTCGTGGTGCCGGAGCTGCCGCGCAACACGATGGGCAAGGTGCAGAAGGCGCTGCTGCGCGCTGAGCACAAGGGGCTGTTTGCCGCCTGAGACTGCCTACGAAGCGGGCGCGAGCCCGTTCATCAGCCCGCTACCCGCGTGGCAGTTGACGTACTCGTAGCTCTGCTCGTCGGCCTTGAGCACCGACACCTCGTGGTACACGCGCAGCTGCAGCTGAAAGTTCAGCGCCTGCACGTAGCGCATGAAGCTGCCGAAGATCGCGACGTGCGTGGGGTGCGACTCGGCCCAGCGCTCCATGTCGGCCAGCGAGCGCCAGTAGCTCAGGCCGAATGATTTCTGCAGCGGCGCGCCTTGCGCGTCGAGGTGGCGCATGTAGCGGTTGCTGTAGCAGCCGATGCCTAACCCCTGGTCGCGCAGGAAGTCCATGCCTTCGCGCAGCACCGGCTCCATCTCCTGCAGGTAGAGCGTGCGTTCCTGGCCGGTGGTGTCGGTCCATTCCTGGCCCGAGCGGATCATCGCGACGTTCTCGTGGCCCGCGATGCGAACGCGCTGTCCCGGCGCCGGCGTGCCCGCGATCACCGCGCGCGTGCCCGAGGGCGCCATCGCGTCGGTCTGCGACAGTGGAATGCGGTCGCGCATCGAACCCCAGTAGCCGTGCTCCTGCAGCTCGCCGCTGACCCCGCCCATCACCATACCGACCCCTTCGAAGCGGTCGGGTGTGTTGAACATGGTCTCGAAGTGCTCGACGCGCGGCGAGGCGATTTCGCGGAAGTAGCCCAGGCCCTCCGCGAGGCGCTCGTCGGAGCGCCACCAGGCATCGACCGCGGGCGTCGCGCACCAGCGCGCGTAGGCGGCTGGGTCGCTCCAGTAGGCGATGGCGATCATGTTGTCGAAGCCTTCGGCATCGACATGGTGCGTCAGGTCGTGATGGCCGGGGCCGTCGGGCAGCGCGAAGTCGCGCGCGATCTTCATCAGCGCGGCGCAGGCCCGGCCTTGCATTTCGGGGCCGCGCGACTGCACGCCGAAGTAGCCCATCACGACCTGCTTCACCGAGATCGGGGCCCGCGCCGACCACACGGGGTAGGGCGGCACGTAGTCGTCTTCCACGCGGCGGTGGCGCGTGCGGGGGCACTTCAGGTGCTCGTCGATAGCGGATTCCATGGCGTGCCTCCGGGGATTCAGGCGACGACCGCTTCGGGAACGCTGAGTTCGGGTTCGGGCGATGACGCCTGCTGCACCACCACCGGCTCGCGGCGCGTCTTGTTGAGCAGCAGCTGCGTGACGTCGGGCCGCGAGTAGTGGCCGCTGGGGTCGGCGGCAGCCTTGGCGAGCGAGATCATGCCGAGGTCGATGTCCGCAACGACCAGGCCTTCCTCGTCTTCCGCCAAGGGCGTGCCCAGCGGCGAGCCGTCGGGTGCGTAGATGCGCGCATAGCCGCCGCCGGTGCGCAGCATCTGCTGCTTGCCGGCATCGGTGCACATCAGTTCGCTCATGGCCTTCGACACGGTGGCGCAGGGCGCGATCACGAAGCACTGGCCCTCGGCCGCATAGACCTGGCTCGCGGCGTTGTTGACCTCGGGGCCCAGCGCGTAGGCCGCGCCGCGGTACAGCGAGAAGCTCGGCCATGCGCCGCAGTGGATCTGCTCGTTCTGCGAATACATCGCGTACTTGCTCAGCGGCTGCAGGTGCTCCCAGCAAGAGAGCGAGCCGATGTTGCCCAGCGGCGTCTGGACCACGGCGAGGTCGGAGCCGTCGCCTTCCCCGAACACCGTGCGTTCGACGTGCGTGGGCTTGAGCTTGCGCCGCGTCTGCACCGTGTTGCCCTGGTCGTCGATGAGCGCCTGTGCGATGTAGAGGCTGCCCGCGGCCTTCTCGCTGTAGCCCAGCGACACCCAAATCCCGAGTTTGCGCGCGGCCTCTTTGACGCGGTCGAACTCGGCCGAACCGACCACCAGCGAGTTGTCGTGGTAGCGCTGCACGAACTGCATGCCCCAGGCCGGCGAGTCGAGCCAGATCCACCACGGGTAGCCGGGCACCCAGGTCTCGGGGAAGGCGATGAGCTTCACGCCCTGTCTGGCGGCTTGCGTCATCAAATCGATGGTCTTGTCGATGGTGCCGTCGAGGTCGAGGAACACGGGGGCGGCCTGCACTGCGGCAACGCGCAGCTTGGGATGGACGGTGGTCGGCATGAAGCTTCTCCAGATGCAATGAAAGTAACGGGGCGTGGGCCGCAAGCACCGGGTTTGCGCTGTGGCATGCGGGTTGCTTGAAGCGTAGATTCGCGCCGCCGGAACGCCTTGACCCGGTTTGGCGGCGTTCTTGTTCCTGCGTTGCATGCCTTTGCAGCCAGGCTTTCCGAGGAACCCCCGATGACCCAGTTGCTCAGCACCGACGCCGTCCCGCGCGACCAGCGGCTCGCCTACTGGACCGACATGATCTGCAACGTCTACGTGCAGCTCGGTTGCGACCCGGTGCGCGAGGGCGAGGCCGGCGATTTCGAAGGCAGCATCCGCCAGCACACGCTGCCCGGGCTCGATGTGTCGGTCGTCACCTCGGGACCGCAGAAGGTGATGCGCACGCCGGGGCATATCTCGCATTCCAGCGACGACTACTTCCTCGTGAGCATCCAGGCGCGCGGCCAGGGCGTGGTGCGGCAGGACGGCCGCGACGCGGTGCTGTCGGCCGGCGACTTCGCGCTGTACGACAGCACGCGGCCCTACCAACTGCTGTTCGACCAGTCCTTCGAGCAGATCGTGCTCAAGCTGCCCGGCGAGCGCCTGCGCAGCGAGTTGCGCGACACCGAGGCGCTGACGGCCACCACGGTTTCGGGGCGCGAAGGCGCGGGGCACCTGTTGCTGGGCATGATCCGCACGCTGCGTGAGGACATCGACACGCTGCAGCCGGCCTCGGCCCTCGCGGTGGCCAACGGCGTGCAGAACATCCTGGTGGCCGGGCTGCAGACCTTGCCGGCGGCGAGCGCGCCATCGCTGAGCAATCTCGCGGCTTACCACCTCGCGCGCGTGAAGCGGCGCATCGACGAGCAGCTGGCCGACCCATCGCTGTCGGTGAGCACGCTGGCAGCCGGGCTGGGCGTGTCGGTGAGCCACATCCACCGCGTGTTCAAGAGCGAGCCGCTCACGCCCTCGCAGTACATCTGGGAGCGCAGGCTGGAGGCATGCAGCCGCGACCTGCTGGAGCCGCGCCTCGCGGGCCGCCCCGTGGCCGACATCGCCTACGGCCGGGGATTCAACGACGCGGCGCATTTCAGCCGCGCGTTCAAGGAGCGCTTCAGCTGCTCGCCGCGCGAATGGCGGCAGCAGCGCACGCAGTAGCGACGAAGAAAACTACTGCACCAGCAGCACCGTGGTGTTCGTCTCGGCGATCACCTTGGTGGCGACCGAGCCCATCAGCGCGCGGCCGAAGATGCCATGGCCGTGGGTGCCGAGCACGATCAGCCCCGCTTGCGCTGCAGTGGCCGACTTGAGGATTTCCTCGGCCACGTGGCCGTGGCGCGATTCCACCGTGTAATTACTCACGCCGCTCTCGGCGAACAGCGCCTTCACGGGGTCGAGCACCTTTGCACTTTCCTCCGCGTAGTAGTCCGCGACGATCTCCTTGCTCAGGTGGCGCGAGACGTGGCCCGAGATGCCGGTGCACACGTTCACCACCACCAGCTGATGCCCGTCCACGAACATGCCCCGGTTGGACAACAGGTAATCGAGCGCCTTGCGGGTGTAGGCGCTGCCATCGACGGCGATGAGGATTTTCATGAGGCCGTTATACGGCGCGGTCCTGCGCGCCGCAATGGGACGGACCTCGGGCGCGAAGGGCCTTTTCGCCCGCCCGACGGATCAGCCGTGCAGCCCCTTCCAGAGCATGTAGGCCGCCAGCAGGTACAGGATGCTCGCGAACACGCGCTTGAGCTTCCTCACCGGCAGGCTGTGCGCGGCCTTCGCGCCCAGCGGCGCGGTGAACACGCTGCAAATGGCGATCACCGCCAGCGCGGGCAGCCAGATGTAGCCGAAGGAGCCCGCCGGCAGGCCCTGCACCGACTGGCCGCTGACCGCATAGCCCAGCACGTTCGCCACCGCGATCGGAAAGCCCAGCGCCGCGCTGGTCGCCACCGCGTTGTGGATCGACACGTTGCACCACGTCATGAACGGCACGCTGATGAAGCCGCCGCCCGCGCCCACGAGGCCCGAGATGAAGCCGATCGCACCGCCCGCCGCGAGCTGGCCGCCCGCACCCGGCATCTGCCGCGTGGGCGCGGGCTTCTTGTCGAGGAACATCTGCGTGGCCGAGAAGCCCACGAACAGCGCGAAGAAGATGGCGAGCGCCGTGCCCTTGAGCAGCGCGAACACGCCGAGGCTGCCCGCGAGGCTGCCGATGACGATGCCGGGCGCGAGCCGCCGCACGATGTCCCAGCGCACCGCGCCGCGTTTGTGATGTGCGCGCACGCTCGACACCGACGTGAAGATGATCGTCGCCATCGAGGTCGCGATCGCCATCTTTACTGCGAGGTCGGCCGGCACGCCGCGATGGCCCATGATGATCGTGATGAACGGCACCATCAGCATGCCGCCGCCGATGCCCAGCAGGCCCGCGAGAAAACCGGTGCCCAGGCCCAGGGCGGCGAGTTCGGCGATCAGGATGGGGTCGAGCAGGGCAGCGAAGTTCACGGGAAGGTCAGGCGAGGGGAGTTTGGAAAAAGCAACGGCCCCGTGCAGTGAATGCAGGGGGCCGTGGCAGGAATAGGTGTCTGCAGGTGATGTGCCGGACCCGCATCCTGAACCAGGGTTCAGGTGGGCGAGGGCAGCAGGACTTCGGGTTCATCTGACGCGAGATGATCACGCCCGTCGAGCGATGTACCAAGCCCGGCTCCGGAGAGCATTGGAACAAGGAAATATTAAGCCCGACACAGTCTGCAGACGGAGTGGATTTTACGCTTCGTCTGTCCCTCTGCGGGATTCATTCAGAGTAAATGTCCATCGCCGGCCAGGGCCTGATCGAGTCTTTGAATGAGTTGCGCGGCCTTCGGGTCTGTGTCGCCGCTGTCCGCTGTGGCGGCAACGGCGGGCGCCGCCATTGGCACGGCTGCGGCCTGCTGCTGTGCCGCCAGATCGAACGCCAGGTTCAGCGAGGCCAGCACCGCGATGCGATCGCGGGCCTTGACTTTTCCCGCATCGCGGATCTTGCACATGGCCGCGTCCACGCGTTCGACGGCTTCGCGTAGCTGCGCCTCGCCGCCATCGGGGCAGCCGAGCAGATAGCTCTGGCCCATGATCTGTACTTCAATCTGCTTCATGCGGGGGAATCTTCGGAAGGTGGTTCAGCCGGCAGCCGTTCGAGCAGGGCGTCGAGGCGCGTGCGAGCCGCGGCGAGGCGCGATTTCAGGCCGTCGCGTTCGCGCGTGAGCGCATCGACCTGCTCCTGCAGCAACGCATTGGTGCGTTGCACCTCTTCGTGACGCACGAGCAGTCGTTCAACACGCTCGGCGATCTGATCGATGGGGCTGGAGGCGGGCATGGTTGGCGATTGTAGTTTCACGGGGAGGCGGTCCCGCCGAGGCCGGGCGCGGCACCTTCGTGGCATGGATTCTGCTGCCTTCCAGTTGCCTTTCAAACTCCCAGAAGCAACCAATGACCACGAAGAGCAACACTTTATTCAGCCGGCGTGACCTTCTCACGCTCATCGGCAAGACCGCGGGAGGCGGTGCGATGTACCAGGCGATGAGTTCGCTGGGTTTTGCTGCCGAGTCCAACTACGCGGGGCCGCCCCGGCTCGACGGTGCGAAGAAGGGCGCATCGGTGCTGATCCTGGGCGCTGGCCTGGCCGGCATGGCCGCCGCGCTCGAACTGCGCAATGCCGGGTATTCCGTCAAGGTGCTCGAATTCAGCCAGCGCGCGGGCGGCCGCTGCTGGACACTGCGCGGCGGCGACACCTTCACCGAACTGGGCGGCGCGGTGCAGCATTGCGGCTTCGCCGAGGGCGAGTACTTCAACCCCGGGCCGTGGCGCATTCCCTACCACCACCATGCGGTGCTCGGCTACTGCAAGCGGCTGGGCGTGGCGCTCGAGCCCTTCGTGCAGGTCAACTACAACGCGCTCGTGCATTCGAGCAAGGCCTACGGCGGCAAGCCGCAGCGCTACCGCCATGTGCAGGCGGACTACCAGGGCTATGTGGCCGAACTGCTCGGCAAGGCCTCCTCGCAGGGCAGCCTCGACACGGCGCTGACGAAGGAAGACAAGGAGAAGCTGCTCGAGGGCCTGCGCCGCTGGGGCGCGCTCGATACGCAGTTCCGCTACCGCGAAGGCACCATCAGCAGCGACCGCCGCGGCTACGAAGTCGATGCGGGCGGCGGCCTCATGCCGCTGGCCAAGCCCTCGAAGCCGCTGGACATGAGCGAGCTGCTGCAATCAAACCTTTGGCGTTACATCGCGAGCGGCCAAGACTACGAATTCCAGAGCGCGATCTTCCAGCCCGTAGGTGGCATGGACATGATCGCCAAGGCCTTCGCCAAAGAAGTCGGCAGCCTCATCCGATACGGCGCGAAGGTCACCAGGATCGAGCAGAACGACCGCGGCGTCACCGTCACCTACACCGACGAGGCCAAGGGCGGCGCAATCACGCAGGCCAAGGCCGACTGGTGCCTGTGCACCATTCCGCTGTCGGTACTCAGCCAGATCGACATCCAGGTCGGCAGCGCGATGCAGGAGGCCATCAACGCCGTGCCCTATGGCGCATCGGTGAAAGTGGGCCTGCAGTTCAAGCGCCGCTTCTGGGAAGAAGACGAGCACATCTACGGCGGTATCAGCTACACCGACTTGCCGATCTCGCGCATCTCGTACCCCTCGACGCGCTACGGCGCCAAGGGCAAGGCGGTGGTGCTCGGCGCCTATGTGTTCGACGGCCCCAACTCCTATGAATTCACCGCCATGGCGCCCGAGGAGCGCGTGCGCCGCGCGGTCGAGTTCGGCACGCAGTTGCATCCGCAGTACGCGAGCGAGTTCGACAACGGCATCTCCGTCGGCTGGCACCGCGTGCCGGGCACGCATGGCTGCTACGGCATGTGGACCGACGAGACGCGCGCCAAACACTACAAGAACCTGTGCCAGGTCGACGGGCGCATCGCGCTCGCGGGTGAACACGCGTCCTACATCCCGGCGTGGCAGGAAGGGGCCTTGCTCTCCTCGCTGGACGCCATCCAGCGCCTGCATGCCCGCGCGGTTGCCGCGTAGCCGCCGAGTGAAGGACATACCCACCATGAACAACTGCAAGACCATGATGAGTTTTTTCAAGCGCGCGCTGCTCGCCGTTTCGCTCGGGGCGCTGGCCGCGACGGCCCTCGCGCAATCGCCGGAGCCGGCGTTCTCGGTCGGCCCGAAATTCCAGGAGCTGTCGGGCGAGTCGATCTACCGCGCCACCTGTCAGGGCTGCCACATGGCGCAGGGGCAGGGCGCGAAAGGCGCGGGGACTTACCCGGCGCTGGCCTCCAACCCGAGGCTGGCGGCACCCGAATACCCCCTCTACGTGGTGCTCAATGGCCAGAAGGGCATGCCGGCCTTCGGCAAGATGCTGAGCGACGAGCAGATCGCCGCGGTGGTCGGCTATGCGCGCACCCATTTCGGCAACCAGTACCCCGAGGCGATTCCCGCCGAGACCGTCAAGAAGCTGCGGCCTTGAGATCTTTTTTTCACTCACCCGTGCAGAGACAACACCCATGACCATGCCCCCCCTCGCAAGGAAGCTGGCGCTCGCCGCCGCCCTGTCCACCGCCGCCGCAGGCGCCGCCCATGCGGCCGACGACGTCATCCGCCATCGCATTCCGAACTCCACCTTCCCGATCTCGGCGGCGGTCGAGGTACCGGGTTCCTTCACGAACGTTTACCTCTCCGGCCAGGTGCCGCCGCTGCAGGACGCGACGCAACCGAAGAACAGCGCGGCAGCCTACGGTGGCGACACCAAGGGCCAGACCGTCGGCGTGCTCAAGGCCATCGAGAAGAGCCTCACGGGCCTTGGCCTGACGATGGGCGACGTGGTGAAGATGCAGGTGTTCCTGGTCGGCGACCCGGCCAAGGACAACAAGATGGACTTCGCCGGCTTCATGGAGGGCTACACCCAGTTCTTCGGCACCACCGCGCAGCCCAACCTGCCGTCGCGCTCGGCCATGCAGGTCGCGGCGCTGGCCAATCCGGCCTACCTGGTGGAGATCGAGGTGGTCGCGGTGCGCCGCGCCAAGCCGGAAAAGCCGGAGAAGTAAGAAAGGGGGAAGCCGGCGCGCTATTCGCTCAGCCGCACGTAGGTGGCGAGCAGCGCGCTCTTCGCTGCAACGCCCAGTAGCACCGGGTTGGCCGCGCTCTCGATCACCGGCAGCCGCTCGCCCAGGTGCTCCAGGAAGCGCTGCAGCGCTTCGCCCAGGCCGGTGTCGGCGGTCAGCGGCAGGATGGCCTGCGAGAGCAGGGCGCCCGCGGTCGTCTCGATGGGTGCCATACCAAGAGCCGACAGCGGCACCACGCCGAGATAGCGGTTGTCCGCATCGACCACGTACAGATACTTCACGGGGTGCTGCAGGAAGAGCTTGCTCATCGCCTCGCGGTCCGCCTCGGGCCTGACCACCGTTTCGGCTGGCTGCACCAGGTCGCGCATGTGCAGCCCGCGCAGGCGCATCTGCGCGTCGCGCTGTTCGTTGCGGCGCAGGGTGATCTCGTACATCGAGCCGGCGTTGGCCGAGCGCGCGACGAAATACGCGATGACGCTCGCCGCCATCAGCGGCAGCATGACCTGGTAGCTCAGCGTCATCTCGAAGATCATCAGGATCGCCATCAGCGGCGCCTGCGTCGCGCCCGCCAGGAACGCACCCATGCCGACGATGGCGTAGGCGAACGGCGCCGAGCTTGCGGCCGGCCACAGCGCCTGCACGCCCTGGCCGAACAGCGCACCCACCATGCAGCCGAAGAACAGCGCCGGCGTGAACACGCCGCCCACCGCGCCCGAACCGGCCGTGGCCAGCGTGGCGACGGCCTTGGCGGCCAGCACCATCGCGATCAGCGTCCACGCCCAGGGCGTGTGCAGCACCGCATTGACCACGCTGTAGCCGTTGCCCCAGACCTCGGGCACGGGCACAGACACCACGCCCATCACCAGCCCGCCCAGGGCCAGCCGCCACGGCAGCGCCAGCGGCAGCCGCGAGAACAGCGCGCGGCTGCCCTGCAGCGCACGCAGGAAGCCGATCGCCGCAAAGCCCAGCAGCACGCCGAGCACGCAGAACAGCACGACCTCGGCGCCATGGATCTCCGGGAACGCCGGCATCTTGTAAGGCGGCTGGTAGCCGGGCAGCGCCCGCATCGCCACATTGGCGACCACCGAGGCGATGATGATCGGCCCCACGCTCTCCATTGCGATCGAGCCCAGCACGATCTCGGCGACGAAGAAGGCGCCGGCGATGGGGGCGTTGTAGGCCGCGGTCAGGCCCGCCGCCGCGCCGCAGGCCACCAGCAGCCGCAGCCGCTCGACCGGAAAGCGGAACACCCGCCCCAACAGCGAAGCCGCCAGCGCCGCCAACTGCACCATCGAGCCCTCGCGCCCGATGGAGCCGCCGCTGCCGATGCTCACCAGCGACGACGCGCTGCGCACCAGTGTCTGCGCTACCGGGATGCGTCCGTCGCCGAGCACGATGGCTTCCATGTAGTCGGAGGTGGCGCTGCGCTGCGCGACGCGTTTCGCCAGCACGAGCAGCAGCCCGGCCACGAGCCCGCCCAGCGTGGGGCAGGCAATGCGCGCCCACCACGGCAGGTGCTTGGCCGTCGCCACCAGCCCTTCGCCCGGCCCGAGCACCAGGTGCTCGAAGGCAAGGAGCGCCGCGCGGAAGACTTCGGTCGTCAGCGTGCCCAGCAGGCCGGCCCCGATGGACCACAGCAGCATCGACTGCCAGCCCGAGACACCGAAGAGACGCTGCAGCGCCGAACGAAGATCCAGGAAAACCGAGGCGGGCCGCATCATGGCCGCCGATGTTAGCGGCGACCGCAACTTTCGAATTAACGAGCTGCCGGCAGGCTCTAAAATCCCACCCGTTGGTGCCTGCGGCGTGGTTCACGCGCCGCGGTTCAACGGGAAGCAGGAGTGGAAGCCCCGACCCATCAGGTCGGAACAAGGCCGAAGCCGCCTGCGCTGCCCCCGCAACGGTCAAGCAGACGGCGCCGCAAGGCGCCAACCCCTTTCCATCGAAGCCACTGGGTGCCCTGAAACAGGCGCCTGGGAAGGCGGCAGGGGTCGTTCTGCCAGCCCGGATACCGGCCAACAAGGCGGCTGCCGCATGCGTGATCGATGCATGAGGCGGCCATGGCGCCCAGGCGCCGGCGGGGAGGCCGGCGAGGGGTATTGACGTTCGTTCGGCTCATTCCATGATTTCCCACGTTTGCTTTTCTCGCGGCCGCGCTCCTGCGCGCCGTTTCCGCCACGCCTGCCTGCCGCTGGCGCTGGCTGCCGCCTTCGGCGGCCTGGCCCATGCACAGGAGGCCCCCACGCTCGGCGAAACGGTGGTCACGGCCAACCGCACGCCGCAGGCGCTGTCGGACCTCGTGGGCGACGTGTCCATCGTCGACCGGCAGACCATCGAGCGCAGCGGCGCGACCGGCGTGGCCGACGTTCTCTCGCGCCTGCCCGGCATCGAGATCTCGCGCTCGGGCGGCTTGGGCAACGCCACCAGCGTGTTTATCCGCGGCGCGGAAACGCGCTTCACGGCGGTCTACCTCGACGGTGTGCGCATCGACTCGCAATCGACCGGCGGCGCCGGCTGGGAAGGCATTCCGCTCTCGCAGATCGACCGCATCGAAGTGCTGCGCGGCCCGGCCGCCGCGGTCTATGGCTCGGATGCCATCGGCGGCGTGATCCAGCTCTTCACCAGGCGCGGCGAAGAGGGCGTGGCGCCTTACGCGGGCATCGGTTTCGGCAGCAACGGCCTGCGCAAGATCGAAGGCGGCGTGAGCGGCAAGTCGGGCCTGTTCGACTATTCGTTCGGCGTGGCGCATGAAGAAAGCAAGGGCTACAACGTGCAGCCCGCCGACAAGCGCAACGTGGTCAAGGACGGCTACGCCAGCCCCGACCGCGACGGCTACACCAGCACCTCGGGCAACGTGAAGCTGGGCTTGCAGATCACGCCCGACCAGCGCATCGATGCCACGCTGCTCACCAGCGAAATCAAGGCCGGCTACGACGCCGCCGTGTCCTACAGGACCAGGCCGCCCGTCCTGTTCCGCGACGACCAGTCGACCAACACCCTGCGCACCGCCGGCCTGACCTGGTCGGCCAAGTGGAACGACGTCTACAGCACCCGCGTGCAGGTGACCGATTCGCAATCGGTCTACAAGACGCAGCCTTCGTTCTACCGCACCGAAACCAACCTGCGCGGCTACCTGTTCCAGAACGAGTTCCGCTTCGGCCCGCACCTGGTGACGGCCACGCTCGAACGCCGCGAGGACGCACTCGAAAACGCGCCCACCACTACATCCAAACTGCTGTCGCGCGACCGTTCGCAGGATGCAATTTCGCTCGGCTACGGCTTCGTGCAGGGCCCGCATTCGCTGCAGCTGCACGTGCGCCACGACAAGGACAGCGAGTTCGGCGGCAAGACCACCGGCAGCGCGGCCTACGGCTATGCCATCACGCCATCGCTGCGCTTTACGGCTTCTGCGGGCACGGCCTTCCGCGTGCCCACGCTGTATCAGCGCTTCAGCGAATTCGGCCTGGCCACGCTCAAGCCGGAATCGAGCCGCAACGTCGAGCTGGGCCTGCAGTACACCGAAGGCGCTACGCAGGCGGGCATCGTCGTCTACAGCAGCCGCGTGCGGAACCTGATCGGGTTCGATGGAACGGCCAAGGGCTGCGCCTCCTCGTTCGGCTGCTACTCGAGCACCGCGCGCGCCCGCTACCAGGGCGTCACGCTGTCGGGCAGCCAGCGCTTCGGCGACGTCACGCTGCGCAGTTCGTTCGACTTCCAGGACCCGCGCGATCTCGCCACCCACAACCTGCTGGCCCGCCGCGCGCAGCGCCACGCCACCCTGGGCGCCGACTGGCGGATTGCCGGCTGGACGCTGGGCGCCGAGGTGCAGACATCGAGCCGCCGCTACGACGATGCAGCCAACAGCGTGAAGCTGGGCGGATACACCGTGCTGAACCTGTCGGCCTCCACGCAGATCACGCGCGACCTCAACCTCGTGGCGCGCGTCGACAATGTGGGCAACAAGGACTACCAGTACGCGCGGCTGTACGCCAATGCCGGCCGCACCGCGTACGTCGGTCTCAAGTGGACGCCTCACTAAGCCAACCCTCGCCACGAAGCGGCGCCGCCGGTGCCGAGGCGGGCTCGTGCGCCGCCGTGCTGGTGGCCGCTCCGGCCTCGGGGCAGGGCAAGACCACCATCGCGGCGGCCCTGGCGCGGCTGCATGCGCGCCAGGGCCGCCGGGTGCGCGCCTTTAAGTGCGGGCCCGACTTCCTCGATCCGCACTGGCTCGCGCTGGCCACCGGCGCGCCGGTGCATTCGCTCGACCTGTGGATGACCGGCGAGGCCGATTGCCGCGCGCGCCTGCGCGCCGCGGCGGCCGAATGCGACCTGCTGATCGTCGAAGGCGTGATGGGTCTGTTCGACGGCACGCCCAGCGCGGCCGACCTGGCCGAGCGTTTCGGCCTGCCGGTGCTCGCGGTGATCGATGCGCATGCCATGGCGGGCACCTTCGGCGCGCTGGCCTACGGACTGCAGAATTTCCGGCCAGGATTGCCGTGGGCGGGCGTGCTGGCGAATCGGGTGGCCAGCGAAAGGCATGCGGGCATGCTGAAGGACGCATTGCGCGAGCCTTCGCAATGGCTCGGCGCCTTGCCGCGCGACGCAGGCTTCACGCTGCCCGAGCGGCACCTGGGCCTCGTTGCCGCCACCGAACTCGGCGATGCGATGGCGCGGCTCGATGCGGTGGCCGATGTGCTGGCCGCCACGCCGCTCGGCCAAATGCAGGCCAGTCAGCTGCCGCAGGTGCGCTTCGAAGCGACTGAACCTGAAGCAGCCATCCCGGCGTTGCTGGCGGGGCGCACCATCGCCATCGCGCGCGATGCGGCCTTCTCGTTCATCTATCCCGCGAACCTCGACGTGCTCACTGCGCTGGGCGCGCGGCTGTCCTTTTTCTCGCCACTCGCCGGCGATGCCCTGCCGGCCTGCGACGCCGTCTGGCTCCCCGGCGGCTACCCTGAGCTCCATGCCGAAGCGCTGGCCGCCTGCGTGCCGATGCGCGAATCGCTCGCCGCGCATGCCGCATCGGGCAAGCCGGTCTGGGCCGAGTGCGGCGGCATGATGGCGCTGTTCGACGAACTGGCCACGCAAGACGGTGCACAGGTCCACCGCCTCTGGGGCCTGCTGCCCGGCCGCGTGACGATGCAGAAGCGGCTCGCGGGCCTCGGCCCCCAGCAGCTCACGCTCGGCAGCGACACCTTGCGCGGCCACACCTTCCACTATTCGCGCTGCGAAACGACGCTCGCGCCTGCCGCCCACACCGCTCGGCCTGGCGCAACGCAGGCCGTGGGCGCGCGCAGCGGTGAAGCGCTGTACGTGCACGGCTCGGTGCGCGCGAGCTATTTCCACGCGTGGTTTGCCTCCAGTCCGCAAGCCACAGCCCGCCTTTTCGGCGCCATGCCCATCGAGTGGGAGAGCCATGCCGCAACCGAGTAAGCCGAAGACCGCCGAGCACGAATTCATCCTGGGCGGCCAGAAGAGCGGCAAGTCGCGCCGGGCCGAGCAGCGCGCCATCGACTGGCTCGCCGCCGAGCCTCGCACGCACCGCGCCGTGCTGATCGCCACCGCGCAGACCTACGACGACGAGATGCTGGAGCGCATCGTGCGCCACCAGGCCGACCGTGCCGAGCGCGTGCCCGGCATGCGCACCATCGAGGAGCCGATCGAGCTCGCGCGCGCCATCGTCACGCAGAGCACGCCAGAGACGCTGGTCGTGATCGACTGCCTCACGCTGTGGCTCACCAACCTGCTGATGCCCGTGCCTTCCGAAGACGCCCCGCCCGTGACGCGCACACCGGCAACGCACGTCGCGATGCTGCTGGCCGCGCTGCGCGAGGCGCGCGGGCCGGTGGTGCTGGTCGGCAATGAGATCGGGCTGGGCGTGATTCCGCTCGGCCGCGAGACGCGCGCCTTCGTCGATGCGCTCGGCCGCCTGAACCAGGACGTGGCCGCTGCATGCGACCGTGTCACCCTGATGGCGGCCGGCCTGCCGTTGAGCCTGAAAGCGCCCGCTGCATGAGGAAGACGATCCGCATTCCACTGGCTGCGCTGGGCCTGGCCCTATTCGCGCTTGGCGCGCATGCCCTCGACGTGGTCGACGAACGTGGCGTAACCGTGAGCCTGCCGCAATCACCGCAGCGCATCGTCTCGCTGCTGCCGGCGCTGACCGAATCGGTCTGCGCGCTCGGCGCCTGCGACAGGCTGGTAGGCGTCGACCGCTACTCCAATTCGCCCGGACAGGTGAAGGCGCTGCCGCAGCTCGGCGGCGGCATCGACCCGAACGTGGAAGCCATCGCCGCGCTCAGGCCCGACGCGGTGCTGCTCGCCAAGTCGTCGCGCGTCACGCAGCGGCTCGAAGCGCTGGGCATGAAGGTGCTGGTGCTCGAACCCAAGAGCCACGCCGATGTGCAGCGCGTGCTCGACAAGCTCGACCAGGTGCTGGGCACGCATGAAGCGCGGAGGGTGTGGCGCGTGATCGATGCCAGCGTGTCGGCCGCCGCGCAGTCGGTGCCCGCGAGTGCGAAGGGGCTGCGCGTGTATTTCGAGGTGAACAGCGCGCCGTATGCGGCGGGCGAGTCGTCGTTCATCGGCGAGACGCTCAAGCGGCTCGGGGCGAAGAACATCGTGCCGGCATCGCTGGGGCCGTTTCCCAAGCTCAACCCCGAGTACGTGGTGCGCGCGAATCCCGACCTCATCATGGTCAGCGTGCGCAGTGCGCAGGGGCTGGAGCAGCGCCCCGGCTGGGCCGGCATCCGCGCGGTGCGCGAAGGCCGCATCTGCCGCTTCAGCGCGGAACAGTCCGACGTGCTCGTGCGCCCCGGCCCGCGCATGGACGAGGCCGCACGCCTGATGGCGCAGTGCTTGGCCGACAAGGGCAGCAAGCGGTGAACACGGCGTCCAGGCATACGGCCCACCTGCGCCGCGTCCTGCTGCTCGGCGCGGGCCTGCTGGTACTCGGCGCGGCGCTGATGGCGCTGGGGCTGGGCATCGGGAGCACCGGTTTCGAAAGCCTGTTCGCGGCGCGGCACGACCCGGTGGCGCTGCAGATCGTGTGGGAGATCCGCCTGCCGCGCACGCTCGGTGCATGGCTGGCCGGCGCGCTGCTGGGGCTGGCGGGTGCGGTCGCGCAGGGGCTGTTCCGCAACCCGCTGGCCGATCCGTACCTGCTGGGCAGTGCCTCTGGCGCTTCGCTCGGCGTGGCACTGGCGCTGCTGACGTTCGGCGGCTCGGCCGCCAGCGCTCAGTGGGTGATGCGGCTCGGGCTCACGGGCGCGGCCTTCCTCGGTGCGGTGCTGGCGGTGATGCTCACGCTGATGCTGGCGCGCGGCGTGCAGCAGACGCTGCGGCTGCTGCTGGCCGGCGTGATCGTCGGCGTGGTGCTCGGCGCCGCGAAAGACCTCATCACCATCGCTTCGGCCGACATCCTCCAGGCGATCCAGGGCTTCATTCTGGGCAGCACCGGCCTCGTCGGCTGGAGCGCCTGCGCGGTGATGGCGATGGTCGGCGCGGTCTGCCTGCTGCAGGCCTGGGCGCTGGCGCCGGTGCTCGACGGGCTCGCGCTCGGCGAGGCCACGGCGCGCAGCCTCGGCCTGCCGCTCGGCGCGATGCGCGCGGCGCTGGTCGTGGTGCTGGCGTTGGCCACGGGTGCGGCGGTGGCGCAGACCGGGTTGATCGCCTTCGTCGGTCTGGCCGCGCCGCATCTCGTGCGCTCGGTCGTCAAGACCACGCACGCGCGGCTGATCGTGCTGTCGGCGCTGATGGGCGGGCTGCTGCTGATGGCGGCTGACCTGCTGGCGCGCTGGCTGATCGCGCCGCAGGAACTGCCGGTGGGTGTGCTCACGGCGGTGCTGGGCGGCAGCTACCTGCTGTGGCTGATGCACCGGCGCGGCGCGCGGAGTGGCGTGGCATGAGCGAGCGGCACACACCCGCCCTCGAAGCGCGCCGCGTGAGCGCCACGCTGGGCGCTACCGAGGTGCTGCACGACATAGACCTGGCGCTGTCCGCCGCCCGCTGGACCAGCATCGTCGGTCCGAACGGCGCGGGCAAGTCGACGCTGCTCAAGGCGCTCGCGGGCCTGCTCGCACACCGCGGCGAGGTGCGGCTCTTCGGCGAGCCGCAGGGCAAGGTGCCGGCGCGCATCCGCGCCCAACGCCTCTCGTGGCTCGGCCAGAGCGGCACGGGCGAGGGCAGTGCCGACGACCTGATGGTCTACGACGTCGCCATGCTCGGCCGCTTGCCGCACCAGCGCTGGCTGGCTGCGCCCAGCACGGCCGACCGCGAGGCCGTGGAGCGTGCCCTGCGCAGCACGCAGGCCTGGGACTGGCGCGATCGTCCGCTGGGCCAGCTTTCCGGTGGCGAGCGCCAGCGCGTGCTGCTGGCGCGCGCCCTCGCGGTCGAGGCCGAACTGCTGCTGATGGACGAGCCGCTCGCCAACCTCGACCCACCGCACCAGGCGGACTGGATGCAGACTGCGCGCGCGCTCGTGGCCGGCGGCAAGACCGTGGTCAGCGTGCTGCACGAACTGCCGATGGCGCTGGCTGCCGACGAGCTGGTCGTGATGGACCGCGGCCGCGTGGTTCACCACGGCGGCTGCGGCGACCCCACCACTCACGCCGCACTGGAACAGGTGTTCGACCATCGCATCCGTGTGCACCGGGTGGCGGACCAGTGGATTGCGTTGCCGCTATGACGTGTGCTGTGCTTTTTGCGCGCTATTCGGGGTGCGCTCACACCCCGAAACAGCAGCCCCGAAACTGACGAGAGAACCCATGCAAATAGAAACCCCTCCCAGCGAGAAGCCCTACGAGAAGCCCGAAGGCGAACGCCGCGGCCTCGTCATCGTCAACACCGGCGACGGCAAAGGCAAGAGCACCGCAGCCTTCGGCCTCGCGCTGCGCGCGCACGGCCGCGGCAAGGCCGTGAAGATCTACCAGTTCATGAAGGTGCCGTCGGCGCGCTTTGGCGAGCACCGCATGTTCGAGCAGATCGGCATTCCGATCGAAGGCCTCGGCGACGGCTTCAGCTGGAAGAGCCAGGACCTCGAACGCTCGGGCCAGCTCGCGCGCGACGGCTGGGAGAAGGCCAAGGCGGCGATCCTGTCGGGCGAGCTCTTCCTCGTGGTGCTCGACGAAATCACCTACCCGCTGATCTATGGCTGGCTGCCGCTCGAAGGCGTGCTGGAAACGCTGCGCGCGCGGCCCAAGCATGTGCATGTGGTGCTCACGGGGCGGCGCTGCCCGCCGGAGATCATCGAGCTGGCCGATACCGTGACCGAGATGACGTTGGTCAAGCACGCCTTCAAGGCGGGCATCCCGGCGCAGCGCGGCATCGAGGACTGAGGTGAATAGCTGTCGTCGTCGTTCAGGGCGTGATCACGCCGACGGGGTACCTTGCTCCGCGAATGTCCCCCGGCCTTCGGCCTCCTCCTTTATTTCGCTGCGCAAGGCACCCCGCCAGCGTGATCGATCAGAGCACTTGTTGATCGGCCAGCACAAGAGCAGCGCTGGTTGTGCACAGGGCACCGGGTGCTCCCCGCAGCGAAATAAAGGAGGAGCCGAAGGCGGGGGACATTCGCGGAGGGGAGTACCCGGTGGCCTGTGCACACACCCCGAATGAGCAACGTGACGCATCAAGCTTTCTCGACAGACGAGGCGCAGGCCGTCTACCGCGCCATCCACGAGCGCCGCGACATGCGCCACTTCGCGGGCGGACAGGTCGAGCCCGAAGTGCTGCGCCGGCTGCTCGATGCGGCCCACCACGCGCCCAGCGTCGGCTTCATGCAGCCCTGGCGTTTCATCCGCATTCGTGGCGAAGCGCTGCGCCAGAAATTGCACCGTGTCGTCGAACAGGAACGCGTGCTCACGGCCCGTGCCCTGGGCGAGCGTGAAGACGAGTTCATGCGCCTCAAGGTGCAGGGCCTGCTCGACGCCGCCGAACTGCTGGCGGTGACGCTGGCCGACGGCCGCGAGAAGCATGTGTTCGGCCGGCGCACGCTGCCGCAGATGGACCTGGCTTCGGCATCGTGCGCCATCCAGAACCTCTGGCTCGCGGCGCGCGCCGAGGGGCTGGGCATGGGCTGGGTGTCGCTGTTCGATCCGGCAGAGGTGTCGGTGCTGCTCGGCCTGCCCGAAGGCGCCGAGCCCATTGCGCTGCTGTGCCTGGGCCCCGTGCATGGCTTCTACGAAGAGCCGATGCTGCAGCGCGAACGCTGGGCGAAGCGCGAGCCGCTCGCTTCGCTGGTGTTCGACGAAGGCTGGGGCCGGCCTTCGGACCTTTTCGACCAACCGCCTGCCGTGGAGCCCACCTGATGCTGGCCTTCGATACAGTTCTCTTCGAGCTCGCGCGCCTGTTCCTCTGGCCGGTGACGCTGGGCGTGCTGCTGTCTTTCGTCTATGCCGTGTACTGCCTCGGCGCGTTCGGCATCGAGTATCTGCAGCGGCGCCGCGATCCGTTGCGCGCGCTGGTGCTGCAGCGCCACGCGCAGGCCAGCCAGGAGCAAATGGAGCTGGTCGTGCTCAAGCAGCTCGAAGGCGTGCGCCTGTGCAGCCGCGTGGCGCCGATGCTGGGGCTGATCGCCACCATGATCCCGATGGGCCCCGCGCTCGTGGCCGTGGCCTCGGGCGAATCGCAGGGCGTGGCGCAGAGCCTGGCGCCCGCGTTCGCGAGCGTGATCGTGGCGCTGGCCTCGGCCTCGATCACCTTCGTGGTCTACACCGTGCGCCGCCGCTGGCTCATGCGCGAGCTGGTGGCGGTGCTCGATGCGCGGGACCGGCTGTCATGAGCAGTCGTCGCCAGTTTTCCATACTGAGCAGCCTGGACAGCGACGACGACGACCCGGTGCTCTCGACCATCAACCTGATCGACGTGTTCATGGTGGTGATCGGCATGCTGATGATCGCGGTCATCAACAACCCGATGAACCCTTTCGCGCAGGACAAGGTGACGATCATCCGCAACGAAGGCCAGCCGAACATGGAGATCGTCACGCGTGAGGGCCGCAAGATCACGCGCTTCAAGGCCAGCGGCGCGACGGGGCAGGGCGACGGCGAGAAGGCCGGCACGGCATGGCGGCTGAAGGACGGCACGATGGTCTATGTGCCGGCCGATGCGGTGCCGGCGCAGGGCGGGAAGTGACGCGATTCCTTTTCTGGTTGTTGATGCTGGGGCTGGGTGTCTTCGCGCCGGCCCAGGCGCAGCAGGCTCCTTCCCGCGTCGTGGTGCTGAGCACGTCGCTGGTGTCTCCGGCGCGCGTGGTGCGGTTGCAGGCCGCGGCGCGCGAGGCGGGGCTGCCGCTGCAGGTGGTGTCGGCGTCGCAGAACTCGCCCGGGACGCTGGCCGCCGCGCTCGAAGGCGCGCGTTTGCTCGTCATCGATGCGCCGCACATCAGCGTCGCGCAGGCGGCGGCGGCACGCTTCGGCGACACGATTGCGCAGAGCGCCGCGCCGTATGTGCTGATCGGCGAGTTCGCGTTGGTGGCCAGGGGGCAGACCTCCGCCGCCGCTCCTCTGGTGGCTGAACGCGGTGTCGATGCGGCGTGGGCGCAGCGGGTGCGCGAGTACTGGCGCTTTGCCGGTACCGCCAACCTCGACGCGGCAATGAAGGCACTGGCGCAGCCCGGCAATCTCGCTGGCCTGCCCGATGCCGTGCCGCTGCCGCTGGCCGGCCTCTATCACCCGGCCTGGCCCCGCATCGAAGCCGACATTGCCGCCATCGAACGGCTGCCCGGCAGTGGCACGGTCGCCATCGCCGTCAACAGCGCCACCGTGACGGGCGACGACACCGGCTGGCTCGACGCGCTGATCGCCTCGCTCGAACGGCGGGGCCTGCGCGCCTATGCCTTCTACGGCCCGCGCCAGCAGAAAGACCTGTTCTTCCGCATGACGCACGCCGGCGAACGCCGCATGGCCGATGCGATCGTCAATGCCTCGCTGGTCTTCAGCCCCAATGAGCGCAAGGCCGAGCTCGAACGCATCGGCGTGCCGGTCCTGCAGACGCTGCCTTCGCTGGCGATGGATGCCACGCAATGGGCGCAGAGCAAAGACGGCCTCTCGCAAATCGACATCGCTGCGTACTACAGCCCGAGCGAGCTGGCAGGCATGACCGACCCGATGCTCGTCAGCGCCCGCGATGCGGCGGCCGGCACGCTGCAGCCGCTGCCCGCGCAGGTCGACGCCGTGGCCGACAAGGCTGCCGCGCTGCTGCGCCTGCAGCGCACGCCGGCTGCGGACCGCCGCGTGGCGATGCTGGTCTACAACTATCCGCCGGGCGAGGCGAACTTCGGCGCGTCCTTTCTCAACGTGCCGCGCAGCGTGAGCAACATGCTCGCGGCGATGAAGTCGGCCGGCTACCGCACCGAGCTGCCGGGCGCCGACGCGCTGATCGCGCAGGTGCAGGCCACGATGAAGGCGTATTACCCGACGGGGCAGGGCGATGAGCTGCAGCCGCTGCTCGACAGGAACCTTGCCGATGCGATGCCGCTGTCGCACTACCTCGCGTGGTTTCGCGCGCTGCCCGTGGAGACGCAACTCCGCATCGAAAGCTACTGGGGCCCGCCCGAAAGATCGACCATGCTGCGCCCCGTTGCGGGCGAGCCGGCCTTCGTGATTCCGCGCGTGCAGTTCGGCAACGTCGCCGTGCTGCGCCAGCCGCCGCGCTTCGAGCCCGGCACGCAGGTGGCGGGCAAGGCCGAGCAGGTCTACCACCGCTCGCCCGTGCCGCTGAGCCATGGCTACCTCGCCACCTACCTCTGGCTGCGCACGCAGTTCGGCGCCGGCGCCGTGGTGCACGTGGGCACGCACGGCACGCTCGAATGGTCGGCGGGCAAGGAGCGCGGGCTGTCGGTGCAGGACGATCCGCTGCTTGCGCTCGGCGATCTGCCGAACGTCTATCCGTTCATCATGGACAACCTCGGCGAAGCCACCACCGCCAAGCGCCGCGGCCGGGCGACGATGGTGAGCCATTCGACGCCGATGTTCGCACCCGCCGGCTTCCGGCCCGGCGTGCAGGAAATGCACGAGCGCATGCACGACTGGGAAACGCTGTCGCCCGGCCCCGTGAAGACCGCGATGGAAAAGCAGCTGGCGGCCGAGTTCATCGAACAGCACTACGACCGCGACCTGAGCTGGACGCCCGCGCGCATTCGCGCGGACTTCGCGGGCTTCGTCGCCGTGCTGCATCCGTACCTCGACGAACTCGCGCAGACCGCGCAGCCGCTGGGCCTCGCGACCTTCGGGCAGGCGCCCGATGCGCAGCGCCGCCGCATGACCATCCTGCAGATTCTCGGCAAGCCGCTGGTCGGGGCGCTCGGCGAAGACATCGACGAGGCCTTCCTGGTCGATGCGAAGAACATTGCTGATTCGCGGCCCGCGCGCTGGGTCGAGCTTGCACTGACCGATGCGCAGGCCGCAAGCGCCATGGGCAAGACCGCCGCCGAGAAGCAAAGTCTTCTGCTGCTGGCCGAACGCGCGCAGAAGCTCGACGCCGTGCTCGCGCACAACGAGGAAATCGAAGGCCTGCTGACCGCGCTCGATGGCCGCTACCTGAAGTCGAGCTACGGCGGCGACCCGGTGCGCAACCCCGACAGCCTGCCGACCGGCCGCAACCTCTACGGCTTCGACCCGAGCCGCATGCCGACGCGCGCGGCGTGGGAGACAGGCGTGGCCGCCATGGACGCTTGGATCGCCGAACACGCGAAGTCCCATGCCGGCAAGCCGCCGGAGAAGATCGCCTTCACGCTCTGGGCCGGCGAGGCCTCGCGCCACCAGGGCGTGCTGGAAAGCCAGGCCTTCTACGCCATGGGCGTGAAGCCGCGCTGGGACGAGGGCGGGCGCATGGCGGGCATCGAGGTGATTCCCGCGTCGGTGCTGAAGCGGCCGCGCATCGACGTGCTGATCAGTGTCACCGGCTCCTACCGCGACCAGTTTGCCAACGCGATGCGCTGGCTCGATGAGGCCGTGCAGCAGGTGGCGGCCCTGCACGAATCGGGCAACGCCGTGGCGCAGCACAGCGAGGCACTGGCACGCAAGCTCCGCGCGGAAGGCGCATCGGCGCAGGAGGCGCAGCGCTGGTCGACCGCGCGCGTGTTCTCGAACGAGCAGGGCAGCTACGGCGCCGGGCTGGAGGAAGCCGCGCTTGCGAGCGACGTATGGGCGAGCCAGCAACGCGGCGGCGGCGACGCGCAGATGGCGCAGCTCTACATGGACCGCATGGGCCACGCCTACGGCAAGGGCCTCGACGGCGCCGCGCGGCCTGGCGCCTATGCGGGCAATCTCATGCAGGTCGATGCGGCACTGATGGCGCGCAGTTCCAACCTCTACGGCGTGCTGACCAACGACGATCCGTTCCAGTACCTCGGCGGCATCGCGCAGGCCGTGCGGCAACTCACGGGCAAGGACCCGGCCCTTTACGTGCAGAACCTGCGCGACGGCAGCGCGGTGCGCACCGACACGGCCGCAGGCGCCATCGCGCGCGAGATGCAGACCCGCTACTTGCACCCGCAGTGGATCGAGGCGCAGAAGGCCGAGGGCTACAGCGGCACGCTGCAGGTACTGAAGACCGCGCAGTTCCTCTGGGGCTGGCAGGTCACGGCGCCGCAGGCCGTGCGGCAGGACCAGTGGCAGTCGCTGCACGACGTGTACGTGCGCGACAGATACAAGCTGGGCACGCGCGAATGGCTGGAAGGCGACAACCGCGCGGCCTTCGCGCAGACGCTGGAGCGCATGCTCGATGCGGTGCGGCTGAATTACTGGAAGCCGGATGCGGCCACGCGGCGCGAGCTGGCCCGGGCCTATGAGGAGGCGGTGCGCGCGACCGGGCTGCGCGAGCGCAATGCGGGTGTGCAGCGGTTCGCCCGGGCGGAGCTGTCGCCGCCTGCGGCTTCGCACAAGCCGAGCGCGTCGGTCGAGCCCGTGGTCGCGGCTGCATCGGCGGCGGCACCGGTGCAAACACCGGCGACCGAGCCTGTGCCCGATAGTCCCGAGCCCGTCAGCGGCCTCAAGCTCGAACCCACGCCCGCCGACGCGCCATCGCCCAAGGCCGGGACAGTCGTCCTTCGACTTTGGGTGGCATTGGGCGCCGCACTGCTTGTCGCACTCGGTGCGCTGATGCAGTGGCGCCGGGGCAGGGCGCCCGCCTGATTCGCGAGAATGACGGCACTCATGCCCTATCTGAATCCCGAGCACGCCATCGCGGCCACCGCCACGCTGTGGCTCGCGCTGGCCATCGACCATTGGCTGGGCGAGCCGCCCGCACGCCTGCATCCGGTGGTGTGGATGGGGCGCTACCTCGGCTGGATCGGTTCGAATGTTGCGCCGCCTGCGCACCCTGCGAAGCCGGTGGATCTGCCGATGTTCTTCATCGGCGCGCTGACGTGGTGCGTGGGCGCGGCGGCCGTGTGGGGTGTCGCCATGGCCATGCAGACATTCGTTGCGCTGTCGTTGCCCGCATGGGCCGGTGCATTGTTGCTGGGCCTGCTGCTCAAGCCGCTTTTCGCATGGCGCATGCTGCGCGACGAAGTGCTCGCGGTCGAAGCCGCATTGGGCGTATCGCTCGATGCGGGACGCAAGCAACTGGCGCGTCTGGTGAGCCGAGATGTCTCCCGGCTCAGCGAGCGCGAAGTGCGCGAGAGCGCCATCGAATCGCTCGCCGAAAACCTCAACGACTCGCTCGTGGCACCGGTGTTCTGGTTCGTGCTGCTCGGCCTGCCGGGCGCGGCGCTCTACCGTTTCGCCAACACCGCCGATGCGATGTGGGGCTACCGCGGCGAGCGCAACGGCTGCGACTGGACATGGCTCGGCAAATGGGCCGCGCGTGCGGACGATGTGCTCTCGTGGATTCCGGCGCGCATCACCGTGGGGCTGCTGGCGCTGGCGGCGTGGCGCTGGCCCACGGGGTTGTCCGGCGAGGCGCGTCGCACGCCGTCGCCCAACAGCGGCTGGCCGATGGCGACGATGGCGCTGCTGCTCGGTGTGCGGCTGGCCAAGCCGGGCGTGTATGCGCTGAATGCCGAGGGGCGCGCGCCTTCGGCGGCGGATATGCAACGCACTGCGCAACTGGGCGGACGCGCCGCTGCAGCGCTGGGCGTGTTCGCGTCGCTGGTCATCGCGGCGACGACCGGCTGGAGGTGGGTATGAGCGCGGTCCTGCACGGTGGCCCCGATGCATCCGGCGCCGCGCCGCACGACTTCTCGACCAATGGCAATGCCGTGGGCGCGTGCCCGGCCGTGCTGTCCGCGTTGCGCGCTGCCGATGCGGCGCACTATCCGGACCCGCAGTACACGGCGCTTCGAAGCAGGCTTGCGGCCTTTCATGGGGTGACAGTCGCACGCATCGTCATCGCGGCGAGCGCGAGCGAGTTCATTCATCGCATCAGCGCCGCTGTCGCGCAAGGCGATGGCCGACGCGTCTGGCTGCCGGCCCACAGCTATGGCGACTATGAGCGTGCGGCGCAGGCCTGGGGTTTGCAAACGGTTCGCGCACCTCAGGCATACAGCGACGCCGCGCTGCGCTGGTGCTGTGAACCGTCGAGCCCGCTGGGGCAGCCGCAAGCCGATCTGCCGCAGCTGGCGGCGAGCCCGGGTGGCGCATGTGTGCTCGACCTGGCCTATGAGCCGTTGCGCCTCGAAGGCCAGGCTTCGCTCGACGCCACTCAGCGCGACCGCGTCTGGCAGCTGTGGACGCCGAACAAGGCCATGGGCCTGACGGGCATCCGCGCCGCCTACGCGATCGCCCCTGAAGACGCCGATGCGAGCCTCGTGCAGCGCATCGAACGGTTGGCCTCCTCATGGCCGCTGGGCACGCACGGCGTGGCGATGCTCGAGGCCTGGACCGGCGAGGAGGCACAACGCTGGCTCGCACAAAGCCGGCAGACATTGAAGGACTGGAAAACCCGACAACGCGCGGTCTGCGAATCGCTCGGCTGGCAGTGTCTTGCGAGCGACGCCAATTTCTTTTGCGCACGCACCGACCGTCCGTACCCAGACGTGGCCGCCGCGCTGCGCACCGAAGGCATCAAGCTGCGCGACTGCACCTCCTTCGGCCTGCCCGGCCACGTGCGCCTCGGCGTACTGCCCCCGGCCAGCCAGCAGGCGCTGAAACAGGCCTGGACAAACACGTCCTGACCACATACACCCCCGAGAAAAAATGCTCTACGCCATCACCACGCTCTTTATCTGCCAACTGGCCGGCGAACTGCTCGTGCAGTGGCTTGGCCTGCCCATCCCCGGCCCGCTGATCGGCATGGTGCTGCTGTTCGCCGGCCTGCTGGTGCGACGCGGCGTGCCACAGGTCCTGGCCGACACCTCGGGCCATCTGCTGCGCAACCTGATGCTGCTGTTCATTCCGGCCGTGACCGGCGTCATGCTGCATTTCGAGCGCGTGGGGCGCGAGTGGCTGCCGTTCCTTGCGGCGGGCATCGCCGGTGCGGCATTCACCATGACGGTCACCGCGCTCACGTTCCGCTGGATGATCCGCATCACCGGCAAGGACGCCGAATGACCGCGCCCGCGAAGCTCTCCGAGATCTGGGTCTTCCTCGCGCAGTCGCCGCTGCTGTGGCTTTCGCTCACGCTGCTGGCCTATCTTGGCGCGCTGTGGCTGCACACCCGCAGCGGACGCAATCCGGTGGTCAACCCGGTGCTGGTTTCGGTGATCGTCATCGTCGGCGTGCTGCTGCTCACGCGCACGCCCTACGACACGTATTTCGAAGGCGCGAAGTTCGTGCACTTCCTGATCGGCCCCGCCACCGTGGCACTGGCCGTGCCGCTCTACAGCCAGGTCGGACGGCTGCGGCGGCTGTGGCTGCCCATCGGCGTGGCGTTGCTCGTGGGCTCGGTCGCGGCCATCGTGTCGGCCATCGGCATCGCGTGGGTGCTGGGCGGATCGCACGAGCTGATGATGTCGCTCGCGCCCAAGTCGGCCACCATGCCCATTGCCATGGGCGTGGCCGAGAAGATCGGCGGGCTGCCCTCGCTGGCGGCGGTGGCCGCGGCCATTGCCGGCATCTCGGGCGCGATCATGGCGACGGGGCTGCTGAACCTGCTGCGCATCAGGGAGCCCGCGGTTCGCGGCTTCGCGGTCGGCCTTGCCGCGCATGGCATCGGCACGGCGCGGGCGATCCAGGTGAACGAGACGGCGGGCGCATTTTCCGCGCTGGCCATGGGGCTCAACGGCATCGCGACCGCACTGCTGGTGCCGCTGGTCGTCAAACTGATGGGAGCGTGAAGGTGCCGCTGTACCGATCCCGTCCCGTCACCGATCCCCGGCCGATGGAGCTCGTCTGGCCCGCGAGGCCTTACCTGGCCGGCTACGTCTCGGCGTTGAACAGGGGCTGGTCGCGCGACGAGACGCGCCCCGAATCGGGCGCCGAGGAACGCGCCGCGATCAAGGCCGACCCCGCCCTGTTCCTCGCGAGCCTGGTCGACCGCGAGGCCAGGGGCGCGCCCATCACCATGCCGGACGGCACGCAGGTGCCGCGCCTGCCGGGCTACAAGTGCTGGATGTGGGACGGCGAGTTCTGCGGCAGCATCGACCTGCGCTGGCAGCCCGGCACCGACGCCTTGCCGATCTACTGCCTGGGCCACATCGGCTACAACGTGGTGCCGTGGAAGCAGCGCAGAGGCTACGCCACGCGCGCACTCGGTGCCATGCTGACGCTGGCCGCGCGCGAGGGGCTGAGCCGCGTCGAGATCACGACCAGCCCGGACAACTTCGCGTCGCAGAAGGTGATCGCGGCCCATGGCGGCCTCCTGGCCGAGACCTTCGTCACGTTGCCCAGCCAGGGCAGCCTCACCAAGTACCGATACTTCATCCATCTCTGAAATTTTTTCGAGCAAGGAGCACGACCCATGGCCCAGTACACCGCGGAAATCCTTTGGGAGCGGGGCGATCAGGACTTTCTCGGCAACACCTACAGCCGCAGGCATGTGCTGCGCTTCGACGGCGGTGCGGAGGTGGCGGCCTCGTCGTCCCCGCACGTAGTGCCGCTGCCGATGTCGGATGCGTCGGCGGTCGATCCGGAGGAAATGTTCGTCGCCTCGCTTTCCAACTGCCACATGCTGTGGTTTCTCACGATGGCCGTGAAGCGCAGGTTCGTGGTCGACCGCTACTTCGACGCGGCCACCGGCGTGATGGAGAAGAACGCCGACGGCAAGATGGCGATGACGGTGGTCACGCTGCGGCCGGAGGTTGCGTTCTCGGGCGAGAACATTCCTACGCGCGAGCAGATCGAGCAGATGCACCACCGGGCGCATGAAGAATGCTTCATCGCCAACTCGGTGAAGACCGAGGTGCGCTGCGAGCCGGTGTAGTTCGATTCAGCGGCGCTGCAGCCGCGGATTCTTGGCGAACAGCTCCGCCGCCCAGTCCACGAACGCGCGCACCTTCGCGCTCAGGTGCCGGTTGGGCGGGTACACCACGTGGATCGGCAACGGGTCGCGATGCCAATCGGGCAGCAGCTCGATCAGCTCGCCGCTTTCCAGCAGAGGCTCGGCCATGAAGGTGATGCACTGCGAGATGCCGAAGCCGCCCAGCACCGCGGTGATGTGCGCGTTGCTCTCGTTCACCGACACGCGGTAGGGCCCGTTCAGCTCGATCTGCTCATCGCCCTTCTTGAACTCGTGCGGGTAAACGCGCCGCGTGGTGCCCGAGAAGTAGCTCACCACGTGGTGGCGCTTCTCGATGTCGCTCGGGTGCTGCGGCACGCCGTAGCGCTTCACGTACGCCGGCGATGCCACGGTGACGAAGTGCAGCGTGCCGATGCGCCGCGCCACCAGCGACTGGTCGTTGAGCTCGCCGGCGCGGATCACGCAGTCGACGTTGTCGCTGATCAGGTCGACGGTGCGGTCGCTCACCCCCAGGTCGACCTGGATGTCTGGGTAGCGGTCGCAGAAGCTGGCCAGCGCGGGCAGAATGATCTGCCTTGCCACCGAGGTGCCGACGTCGATGCGCAGTCGCCCCGTGGGGTTGGCCTGCGCATTCGTCATGCTGGCTTCCATGTCGTCGAAGTCGTTGAGCAGGCGCGCGGCCCGCTCGAAGTAGGCCGCGCCGTCGGGTGTGACCGTGACGCGCCGCGTGGTGCGGTTGAGCAGCTTCACGCGCAGGCGCGATTCGAGCGCCTGGATCTGTTTGGTGACCGTGCCTTTGGGCAGGGCGAGAGAGTCCGCCGCACGGGTGAATGTGCCGGCTTCCACGACGCGGACGAAGATCCGCATGGCCTGGATTTGATCCATTGAATGCCTGTTCTTGGTACCCGGCCCACACCGGGGGAGGCGGATTCTCACACAAGCGGCCAAACCCTTCGCGGTGGCCCCGATTGTTATCGGTTTGGAAACAGAGTAGGGCCGGCTTGCCTGTTTCAACGCTGCACCGGGCGACTTATATTTCAACCATCGCCCAATTCCCTGAGGTCGCCCATGTCACCCGTTCCATCGTCCCGCTCTGCCGAAGCCGCCGCCCGTGCGGCGGTACAGGGCGTGGAAGCCGATCTGTCGATCGAGCTGCCCGGCCGCGAACCGGTTGGTGCCCGTGTGTACGGTCAGCGTGCCAAGGGGGAAGTCGCACCGCTGGTGCTGCATTTCCATGGCGGCACCTTTGTGTGCGGCGACCTCGACAACGGCCGCAACGTGGCCCGGCTGCTGGCCGGCGCGGGGGCGGTGGTGGTGTCGGTGGCCTATCCGCTGGCGCCCCAATCGCCGTTCCCGGAGCCGATCGAGGTGGGCTATGCCGCCCTCGAATGGCTTTACAAGCAGCGCACCAAGCTTGGTGGCAAGGGCGCGCAGGTGTACCTGGCCGGCGAGGAAGCCGGTGGCAACCTGGCGGCCGCGGTGGCGCTGATCGCCCGCGACCGGGCGCATCCGCCGGTGGCCGGCCAGATCCTGCTGTCGCCCATGCTCGACCCGTGCGCCGGCACCGCCTCCCTGCGCAAGGCCACCAGCGATGCAGCCGAATGCCGCTGGGCCAGTGGCTGGGAGAAGTACCTGAGCTGCCCCTCGAACGCCACGCATCCCTATGCGGTGCCTAGCGGTTCGCTGCGGCTGTCGGCCCTGGCGCCCGCGCTGGTGCTGGTGGGACAGGACGACGCCATGCGCGACGAGGCGCTGACCTTCGCCGGCCGCCTGCGTGCCGCCGGCATCGAGGTCACGAGCAGCGTGCTGCCCAGCGCCTCCAACTGGCCCAAGGCGCTCTACGACACCGAGAACACGGGTTGCGTGGCCTGTGAGGCCACGGTGCAGCAGCACTTCCGCGAGTTTTTCAGCGCGACCACGCCACCGGGTGCGGCGCCGAACCACCCCAGCTAGTTCCCGGCCGATCCCGGCTGCCTGATCGACACGCCGCCAGCGCGGCAGCGTGCGAGGGCCTTGTTTTTTCTGAATTCCGCCGCCTGGTGCCAAAAGCGCCGGGATGGCCTGTTGCATCCCTGAAGTCATCGAGAAGGACGAACCATCATGTCGAACAACGAGAAAAAGCTGTCTTCCGTCGCCCGCAAGGGCCTGTGGCCCGCCGTGACCGGCATTACCGCACTGCTGGCCGTGGCGGCCGCCGTGCTGGGCATGCACAGTTTCAAGGCCGAGGCCAACAACGCACCGGCGGCGCCGCAGGCCACGCCGGTGTCGGTGGCCACCGTGGCGTCGAGCGAGATCAACGCCTGGGACGAGTTCTCGGGCCGGCTCGAAGCCGTCCAGCGCGTCGATGTGCGCTCCCGCGTCGCAGGCGCCGTGCAGTCGGTGCACTTTCGCGAAGGCGCACTGGTGAAGCAGGGCGACCTGCTGATCACCATCGATCCCGCGCCGTACGCGGCCGAGGTCGAGCGCGCCGAAGCGCAGGTGGCCTCCGCACAGGCCCGCCAGTCGTTCAGCCGCAGCGAGCAGGAGCGCGCCAAGCGCCTGTGGGACGACAAGGCCATTGCCCAGCGCGAGTACGACGAGCGTGTGAATGCCGGCAGCGAAGCCAATGCCAACCTGCGCGCCGCCCAGGCCCAGCTGCAGACCGCGCGCCTGAGCCTGGGCTACACCCAGGTGCGGGCGCCGGTGTCGGGCCGCATCGGCAAGCTCGAAGTGACGGTGGGCAACCTTGTCGCCGCGGGCCCCGGCGCGCCGGGGCTGACCACGCTGGTGTCGGTGAGCCCGATCTACGCGAGCTTCGACGCCGACGAGCAGGTCATCACGCGAGCCCTGAAAGACCTGCCGAGCGGCTCCAGCGCCCGAGGCCAGATCGAGAGCATTCCCGTGCAGATGGGCACCGCCGGCCTCGACGGCACGCCCTTCACCGGCAAGCTGCAGCTGATCGACAACCAGGTCGATGCCAAGAGCGGCACGGTGCGTGTGCGTGCTTCGTTCGACAACAAGGACGGCGCGCTCATCCCCGGCCAGTTCGCCCGCATCCGCATGGGACAGGCCCGCAACGACACCGCGCTTCTCGTGAGCGAGCGCGCCATCGGTACCGACCAGAACAAGAAGTTCGTGATGGTCGTGGGCGAAGACAACAAGGCGGTCTACCGCGAAGTCACGCTCGGTGCGTCGATCAACGGGCTGCGTGTCGTGAGCAAGGGCCTGAAGGTCGGCGACAAGGTCGTGGTCAACGGCCTGCAGCACATCCGCCCGGGTGCGCTGGTGGCGCCGAAGCAAGTGACCATGGACGCCAAGGCCGACACAAAGCAACCGGAACACGTGGCCGAGGCCGCGAAGTCCTGAACTCGGAGGGGAGTGCAGTCGCACCCACCGGAGAACCAACATGAATCTCTCAAAATTCTTCATCGACCGGCCGATCTTTGCCGGCGTGCTGTCGCTATTGATGCTGATAGCCGGGCTGATCGCGCTGCGCAGCCTGCCGATCTCGGAGTACCCGGAAGTCGCGCCGCCCTCGGTGGTGGTGCGCGCCCAGTACCCCGGTGCCAATCCGAAGGTGATTGCTGAAACGGTGGCCACGCCGCTCGAAGAGCAGATCAACGGCGTCGAAGGCATGCTCTACATGGGCAGCCAGGCAACGACCGACGGCGTGCTCACGCTCACCGTGACCTTCCGCCTCGGCACCGATCCCGACAAGGCACAGCAGCTCGTGCAGAACCGCGTCTCGCAAGCCGAGCCGCGTCTGCCCGAGGAAGTGCGCCGGCTCGGCATCACGACCGTCAAGAGCGCCCCCGACCTGACGATGGTGGTCCACCTCGTCTCGCCGAACAACCGCTACGACATCAACTACCTGCGCAACTACGCGGTGCTGAACGTGAAGGACCCGCTGGCACGCATCGAAGGCGTGGGCCAGGTCCAGATCTTCGGCGGCGGCGACTACTCGATGCGCGTCTGGCTCGACCCGCAGAAGGTCGCGCAGCGCGGCCTCTCGGCCAGCGACGTGGTGGCGGCCATCCGCGGCCAGAACGTGCAGGCCGCGGCCGGCGTGGTCGGCGCATCGCCGGGCCTGTCGGGCGTGGACATGCAGCTGTCGATCAATGCGCAAGGGCGCCTGCAGAGCGAGGAAGAGTTCGGCGACATCATCGTCAAGAGCGGCACCGATGGCGCCGTGACTCGCCTGCGCGACATCGGCCGCCTCGAGATGGGTGCCGCTGACTACTCGCTGCGCTCGCTGCTGAACAACGACCCGGCCGTCGGCATGGGCGTGTTCCAGGCGCCGGGCTCCAACGCGCTGGACATCTCGTCCAACGTGCGCAAGACGATGGCCGAGCTCAACAAGAATATGCCCGAGGGCCTGGAATACCGCATCGCCTACGACCCGACGCAGTTCGTGCGCGCATCGATCGAATCGGTGATCCACACGCTGCTCGAAGCCATCATGCTGGTGGTGCTGGTCGTGATCCTGTTCCTGCAGACGTGGCGCGCGTCGATCATTCCGCTGCTGGCCGTGCCGGTGTCGGTGATCGGCACCTTCGCGGTGCTGCACGTCCTCGGTTTCTCGATCAACGCGCTGAGCCTGTTCGGGCTGGTGCTGGCGATCGGCATCGTGGTGGACGACGCCATCGTGGTGGTGGAAAACGTGGAGCGGAACATCGAGGCCGGGCTCACGCCGCGTGAAGCCACGTACCGTGCCATGCGCGAAGTGTCCGGGCCCATCATCGCGATCGCGCTGGTGCTGGTGGCCGTGTTCGTTCCGCTGGCTTTCATCAGCGGCCTCACGGGCCAGTTCTATCGCCAGTTCGCGGTGACGATTGCGATCTCGACGGTGATCTCGGCGATCAACTCGCTGACGCTGTCGCCTGCGCTCGCTGCACTTCTGCTGCGCGGCCATGACGCTCCCAAGGACGCGCTGACGCGCGGCATGGACAAGGCTTTCGGTTGGCTGTTCCGCGGCTTCAACAAGCTGTTCCATCGCGGCTCCGAGGCCTACAGCGGCGGCGTGAAGAACGTGATCTCGCGCAAGGCGCTGATGCTCGCGATCTACGTCGCGCTCATCGCCGTGACCTTCGGCCTCTTCAAGGCGGTGCCCGGTGGCTTCGTGCCGGCGCAGGACAAGCAGTACCTGATCGGCTTCGCCCAGCTGCCCGACGGCGCCACGCTGGACCGCACCGACGAAGTGATCCAGCGCATGGGCGAGATCATGAAGAAGAACCCGAACGTGGAAGACGCCATCGCCTTCCCGGGCCTGTCGATCAACGGCTTCACCAACAGCTCCAACTCGGGCATCGTGTTCGCCACGCTCAAGCCCTTCGACCAGCGCAAGCGCGCCGACCAGAGCGGCGGTGCGGTGGCGGGCCAGTTGAACGGCGCCTTCTCGAGCATCCAGGACGCCTTCATCGTGATGTTCCCGCCGCCGCCGGTGGCGGGCCTGGGCACCACGGGCGGCTTCAAGCTGCAGCTGGAAGACCGCGGTTCGGTGGGCTACGACCAGATGGACGCGGCAGTGAAGGCCTTCATGGCCAAGGCTTACCAGGCGCCCGAACTGGCCGGCATGTTCACGAGCTGGCAGGTCAACGTGCCGCAGCTCTATGCGGACATCGACCGCACCAAGGCCCGCCAGCTCGGCGTGCCCGTGACGGACATCTTCGACACCATGCAGATCTACCTCGGCAGCCTGTATGCGAACGACTTCAACAAGTTCGGCCGCACGTATTCCGTGCGCGTCCAGGCCGATGCGCCTTACCGCGCCCGTGCCGAAGACGTCGGCCTGCTGAAGGTGCGCTCGACCTCGGGCGAGATGGTGCCGCTGGCCGCGCTGATGAAGGTGAATTCGACCTTCGGTCCGGAACGCGCCATGCGCTACAACGGCTACCTCGCCGCCGACATCAACGGCGGCCCGGCGCCGGGCTACTCCTCGGGCCAGGCGCAGGACGCGATCACCAAGATCGCGGCCGAGACGCTGCCCAAGGGTGTGAGCTTCGAATGGACCGAGCTGACCTACCAGGAGATCCTGGCCGGCAACTCCGCCTTCCTGGTGTTCCCGCTGGCCATCCTGCTGGTGTTCCTGGTGCTGGCCGCGCAGTACGAAAGCCTGACGCTGCCGATCGCGATCATCCTGATCGTGCCCATGGGCATCATGGCCGCGATGACCGGCGTATGGATATCGGGGGGTGACAACAACGTCTTCACGCAGATCGGGTTGATCGTGCTGGTGGGGCTGAGTGCGAAGAACGCGATTCTTATCGTGGAGTTCGCCCGGGAGCTCGAATTTGCCGGCCGCACACCGATACAGGCCGCCATCGAAGCCAGCCGCTTGCGCCTGCGCCCGATTCTCATGACCTCGCTGGCCTTCGTGATGGGCGTGCTGCCCCTCGTGCTGTCGACCGGCGCGGGCTCGGAGATGCGCAAGGCCATGGGCGTGGCGGTGTTCGCCGGGATGATCGGCGTGACGGCCTTCGGCCTGTTCCTGACGCCTGTGTTCTACGTGCTGCTGCGCCGCCTCGCGGGCAACCGGCCACTCAAACTGCATGGCGAAGTACCGCATGGCGACGACTTCGTGTCGGCCGGGCATCCGGCTTCGCATGGCGGCGCCGGTGGTGGCGGCCTGCATCCGGTGCCTGCATCGCCGCGTTCTTCGCATGACGACTGATCGATCGAGAAAGCGCATCATGAAATTTTCAGTACAACCTCTGGTGAAGCCGCTTCGTACCGCGTTGCTGCCGCTGATGGCCGCCCTGGTGCTCGCCGGCTGTGCCACCGCGCCCTCGGGCCTGCCCGAGATCACGACCACCGCCCAGTTCAAGGAGCAGGGCAAGGACCAGGCGGTGACGCCGCCCGCCGGCTTCACGCGGGCCGCGCCCTCCGAGGCGCAGCCGCGCGGCGCCTGGTGGCTGGCGTTCAACGATTCGGCGCTCAACGCACTGATCGAGAAGGCCGACGTCAACAACACCAACATCCAGGCCGCGGCCGCGCGGCTGGCCGAGGCTCGCGCGCTGGCGCGCAGCGCCAACGCCGACCGCCTGCCGCAGATCGGCCTGGGCGCTGGCGCCAACCGCGGCGCGGGCCTGGACAAGGCCACGGCCAGCACCCGGCCGGCCACGATGACGAACATCGGCGCCACGTTCTCGTATGAGGTCGACCTGTTCGGCCGCCTCTCGGGCGCGAGCAACGCGGCCAAGCTCGATGCGGCCGGCCGCGAGGCGCTGCTGCAAAGCACGCGCCTCGCAGTGCAGGCCGAAGTGGCGCAGACCTACCTGCAGTTGCGCGCGCTCGATGCCGAGCGCGCCCTGGTGCGCGAGCAGGTCGAGGCGTATCGCGACACGCTGCGCCTGTCGCAGCGCCGCGAGCAGGCCGGCGACATCGCCGAGCTCGACGTGGCGCGCGTGCAGACCGAGGTGTCGTCCACCGAGTCGGATGCGCTCGCGCTCGACCGCCAGCGCGCCCAGGTGGAGCATGCGCTCGCGGTGCTGGTGGGCGATTCGGCTTCGAGCTTCGGCTTGCGTGTCGACGAGTGGGCGACGGCGCTCCCGTCCATTCCGCCGGGTGTGCCCGCCACGGTGCTCACGCGCCGCCCCGACGTGTCGGCCGCGCAGAGCGCCGTGCTGGCCGCGCAGGCCCGCGTGGGCGTGGCGCAGGCCGCGTGGTTCCCGGACATCTCGCTGACCGGCGCCGCCGGCTATGCCTCGCCCGAGATCGGCGACCTCTTCAAGTGGTCGGCGCGCTCGTGGGGCGTGGGCGCGCTGCTGTCGCTGCCGATCTTCGACGGCGGCCGCCGCGAGGCCGGCGTGCAGGGTGCCAATGCTCAGCTCGACGGTGCGCTTGCGAGCTACCGCACGCAGGTGCTGGTGGCGTTCCAGGAAGTCGAAGACCAACTGGCCGCCATCCGCATCCTGCAGGAGCAGTCGGTCGTGCAGGCACAGGCCGTGACCTCGGCCCAGCGCGCCACCAGCCTGTCGGACACGCGCTATCGCAACGGCTATGTCAGCCAGCTCGACCTGCTGGACGCGCGCCGCAGCGAATTGCGCAACCGCCGGCAGGCACTGCAGGTGAAGTCGGCGCAGTACCAGGCGGCGGTGGGGCTGATCCGCGCCATCGGCGGCGGCTGGGAAGCGCCGGCGCCGGTCGCGGTTGTCCCGGCGCGGACGGCCGTGGCCGTGCGCTGAATCGCGATCAAGGATTGAAATTGAAAGCCTGAGCGCCGCAAGGCGGTCTTGCGCCGCCGTGGGTTCAGTCGGTTTTCTTGCCGGCTGGATTCGCGGCGGCGCTTATTTTTTGCAGCTCCACCGCGCCCACGGCCAGGGCGTTCGAATAGCTGGCCTGCGGCCTCGACGCTGTCCGGTAGACCCGGTAGTCGAAGGTTTCGGAGGCGGCGTCGCCATGGTGGGCTTCGAGCAGGATCCAGAAGAACTGGCCCGGTTCGCGTTCCTCGACGGCTAGCGCCAAATCATTCAAGGCTGGCATGGGTTCCCGGGTGCAATGCGGTGTGGTGGCCTCTGGTGTACGCAAAAAATGCTACTGTTTGATGCGCCGGATGTATTTGCAATGCCCTGCGATGTGAAAGATGTCGCATTTCGTCGCTTCCATTTGGCCTTTCCCGGACCGGTGTGGCGCTCAACGACAATTCGCCGATGAGTTCAAAGGCGAAAAGCGGGCCGGCGCGTTGCGTCATGGTCCTGGGCACCACCAGCGGCGCCGGCAAGAGCTGGCTGGCCACGGCGCTGTGCCGCTGGTATGCGCGGCAGGGCCTGAAAGTGGCGCCTTTCAAGGCGCAGAACATGAGCAACAACGCCCGCGTGGTCGACGGTGGCGAGATCGGCAGCGCCCAGTACTTCCAGGCCCTGGCCGCCAATGCCGTGCCCGAGGTGCGGATGAATCCGCTGCTGCTCAAGCCCGAGCGCGATACCCACAGCCAGGTGGTGCTGATGGGGCAGGTGAATGACGAACTCTCGGCCTTGCCCTGGCGCGGCCGCAGCGAGCGCGTCTGGCCGCAGATCGCGCAGGCGCTCGACGAACTGCGCGCCGGAAACGACGTGGTGGTGATCGAAGGCGCGGGCTCGCCGGCCGAGATCAACCTGATGGCCAGCGACATCGTCAACATGCGCATCGCCCGGCACGCGCAGGCGCGCTGCCTGCTCACGACCGACATCGACCGCGGAGGCGCCTTTGCCCATCTGTACGGCACTTGGGCGCTCCTGCCAGAGGCCGACCGCGTGCTGCTGCGCGGCTTCGTGCTCAACAAGTTCCGCGGCGACGCCTCGCTGCTCGCGCCTGCGCCGCAACAGTTGCAGGAGCTGACCGGCGTGCCCACCGTGGCCACGCTGCCGATGTGGTGGCAGCACGGCTTGCCCGAAGAAGACGGCGTATTCGACGACCGCAGCCGTGCGAGCGGCACCGTGACGCGCACGGTCGCGGTCGTGGCATATCCGCGCATCAGCAACCTCGACGAATTACAGGCGCTGAAGAACGTGCCCGGCGTGCGGCAGGTCTGGGCTCGTACGCCCGCCCACGTGGCCGGCGCCGACTGGATCGTGCTACCCGGCTCCAAGCACACCAGCGGCGACCTGGCCTGGCTGCGCGCCCAAGGGCTGGACAGCGCCGTGGCCGCGCATGCCGAACGCGGCGGCGCGGTGCTGGGCATCTGCGGCGGGCTGCAGATGCTGGGCGAGGCGCTGGTCGATCCGCACGGCATCGACGGCAATGCGCCGGGGCTGGGCCTGCTGCCGCTGGTGACGGTGTTCGCGCGCGAGAAGACGGTGCGGCACCGCACCGCGGCTTTCGGCGAGCTGAGCGGCGCCTGGGCCGCGCTGTCGGACGTGCCCGTCGCCGGCTACGAGATCCACCATGGCCAGACCGCCGCACACCCGCAGATGGCGCAGCACGGCCAGGCCGTGATGTCCGACGGACTGGCCTGGCAGAACGCGCGTGGCAACGTGCTCGGCATTTATCTTCACGGCCTGTTCGAGGACCCGCGCGCCCTGCACGCGCTCTTCGGCGCCTCCGTGCCCACGCTCGACGCCACCTTCGACGGTCTGGCCGACTTCATCGATACCCACTTCGACGCCGGCGTGCTTGCCGGACTGATTGCATGACCGAAACCATCCCCACCATTTCCGACATCACCGACATCGCGCTCGCCGCCCGCCTGCAGAGCGCGCTCGACAACAAGACCAAGCCGCTCGGCGCGCTGGGCCGGCTCGAGGCGTTGGCCTTGCGCATCGGCACCATCCTCGGCACCGAAAGCCCGGTGCTCGAAGCCCCGCAGATGCTGGTCTGCGCGGGCGATCACGGGCTCGCCGCACGAGGCGTCTCGGCGTACCCGAGCGACGTGACCTGGCAGATGGTCGAGAACTTCCTCGCCGGCGGCGCGGCCGTGAGCGTGCTGGCGCGCCAGCACGGGCTGGCGCTGACGGTGGTCGACTGCGGCGTGCGGCGCGACTTCCAGGCGCGCCCGGGGCTGGTGTCGCGCCGGATCGCCGAAGGTACGGTAGACGCTTCGCAAGGCCCGGCCATGACGGCCGCGCAGTGCGCCCAGGCCATCGCCAACGGGCGCGAGGTGGTGCGCGTGCTGCCGGGCAACGCGTTGCTGCTCGGCGAGATGGGCATCGGCAACAGTTCGTCCGCCGCGCTGCTGCTCTCGCGGCTGGGCGGGTTGGACATCGACGCCTGCACCGGCGCCGGCACCGGCCTCGATGCGGCCGGGCTGGCGCGCAAGCGCGAGGTGCTGCGGCAGGTGCTGGCGCTGCACGCTGGCGCGACCGCGCCTCTGGACGCGCTGGCCGCCTTCGGCGGTTTCGAGGTGGCTACGCTGGTCGGTGCGGTGCTTCAGGCGGCCGAGGAGCGGCGCGTGATCGTGGTCGACGGCTTCATCGCCAGCGCAGCGGTGCTGGTGGCGCAGGCGCTGCAGCCGCACGCGGTGCAGCGCTGCGTGGCCGCGCATTGCTCGGCCGAACCCGGCCACGTGCTGCTGCTGGAGCGGCTGGGGCTGGAGCCGCTGCTCAAGCTCGAACTGCGCCTGGGCGAAGGTTCGGGTGGGGCGCTGGCCTGGCCGCTGCTCGAATCGGCCTGCCGCATCCTGCGCGAGATGGCGAGCTTCGAGTCGGCCGGTGTGTCGCGCAAGGACAGCTGAAGCGGATGAACGGCGTTCGCCATTTCCTGCTCGCGCTGCAATTCTTCACGCGCGTGCCGGTGACGGGGCCGCTGGCTGCGTGGGTCGGCTTCAGTCCGCAGATGCTGCGTTCGAGCGCGGCGCATCTGCCCGGCATCGGATGGCTGGCAGGCGGGGTGGCGGCGCTGGTGTTCGTTGCTGTGGGCATGGGGCTGCCGGGTGTCGCCGGTGCGCTGGCTGCTGCCGTGCTGAGCACCACGGCCACCGTGATGCTGACCGGCGCCTTCCATGAAGACGGCCTGGCCGACGTGGCCGATGGCCTGGGCGGTTCGGCCAACCGCGACCGGGCGCTGGAGATCATGAAGGACTCGCGCATCGGCGCCTTCGGTGCGCTGGCGCTGGTGCTGGCGCTGGGCCTGAAATGCGCGCTGCTCGCAGTGCTGGCGGGGCACGGCTTGCAGGCGGTTGTTGTCGCCATCGTCGGCGCGCATGTGCTGTCGCGGCTGATGCCGCTGTTCCTGATCCGGTGGTTGCCCTATGTGGGCGACAGCGGGGCGAGCAAGGCGAAGCCGCTGGCGGATGCGATCAGCGGTGGCGCGTTGCTGATCGCGGGGGTGTGGGCGCTGCCGGCGGTGGCACTGCTGCTGTATGCACACGATGTGGCGCACAGCGTGGCAGCCGTGCTTGCGGCCGTTGTTGCTGCAGGCTGGATGGCGCGTCTTTTCATGCGCCGGCTGCAGGGCTTCACCGGCGATGGCCTTGGCGCGACCCAGCAGGTCTGCGAGCTGGCGATCTACCTCGCACTGGCGTGGCGCGCATGAGCGACGCCACCCGAAGGACGCTCTGGCTCCAGCGCCACGCGCCCGTGGTGGCCGAGCCCGGCCTGTGCTACGGCGCCACGGACCTCGAAGCCCATGCAGACGCCACGCTCGCCGCTGCGCAGCGCATCGCGCCTTTGCTCCCTGCGGGCATCACCGTGCGCAGTTCGCCGCTGCGGCGATGTGCCGGGCTGGCCGATGCCATCGTCGCGTTGCGCCCCGATCTTCGGGTGCGGCACGATGCACGGCTGGCCGAGATGAACTTCGGCGCCTGGGAAGGGCGGCCGTGGTCCGCCATCGCACGCGAGGAATTCGACGCGTGGACCGGCAATTTCGCCGATGCGCCTGCCGGCGGCCATGGCGAAAGCGTGCGCGCATTCATGCAGCGCGTGGCCGCCGCGCATGACGAATGGCTTGCGGGCGAGGGCGATGCGCTGTGGATCACGCATGCAGGCGTGCTGCGGGCGGTAACGTTGCTGCAGCGCGGCACCCGCTGCCCCGGAGCCGCCGCCGACTGGCCTGCTGGGGAACTGGCCTTCGGCGGTTGGCTGACTTTCGATAATTAGCTGCCGTCGGACAGTGTCGATGCGGCTCAGTTCTTCTGCCGCCACTGTTCGCGCCAGAGCCGCTCCAGCTGCGGCGCCAGCGCAGCCGGCGGCGTGCCCAGGAAGCGGTTGCTGCCGTGGCGCTGCACCAGGCCGTAGAGGCGGCCGGAGCCCTGGTCGTAGAGCGCGATCGCGTTGTTGTCGTAGCAGTCGTGCGGCTTGCAGAAGGCGTGCAGGAGGTAGCGCGTTCCCTCGACCGTCACCCATTGCGGCTCGGGCGCCGGACCTTCGCGGCGCACCAGCCAGCGGTCGTTCTCGCGCGTGCCCAGGGCGACGCGCCAGGCCTTCTCCATGGCCGGGCCCCGCGCCAGCGCCGCTGGGCTGCCCGTGGGCGGGGGAGGCGCCTTGACGGCGGGCTCGACAGGCGGGGCCACGGCCCGCACTGCGCCGTTGCAGCGCCAGTAGCGCAGCTTCATCATGTCGGGGCCGAGCTGGCCGGCGACCGGCTTGTCGGCGTCCAGCGCGATGTACTGGCCGCGCGCTTCGCGGTAGACGAGGAAGGTCATGGAGCCGGACTTGCCCGCGCTGCTCATCAGCGCCACGTCGAAGCCCGCCGGCGGCGGGCGGTTGCCGAAGAAGCTGTGGGCGGTCTGCGGTTCGTTGCCGGTCACGCGGCGCTTGCCGCTTTCGGCGATCAGCATGTCCTGGCGCACCTGCAGCGTCGGTGCGGCCGCGTTGGCGCAGTTCGTCGACCAGCGGCCGCCGTAGAGCGCCATGGCCTCGGGCGGCAGGCCGCCGCCCTGCTGCGACCATGCCGCGGCCGGAAGGAGGGCGGCGAGCAGCGTGGCGACCAGCAGTGCCCGGGAGTCGTTCTTTCGTGTCGTCATTCGTCGTCGGTCTCAGGCCGTCTTCGGCATCGGTGTCTTTGGCTTGTAGGCGCAGAAAGTGGCCACTGCGCACTCCCAGCAGCGCGGCTTGCGCGCCACGCAGATATAGCGGCCATGCAGGATGAGCCAGTGGTGCGCATGCAGCCGGTATTCGGGTGGGACGCGCTTCTCGAGTTTGAGTTCCACCTCCAGCGGCGTCTTGCCCGGCGCAAGCCCGGTGCGGTTGCCGACGCGGAAGATGTGCGTGTCGACCGCCATGGTCGGCTCGCCGAAGGCCACGTTGAGCACCACGTTCGCGGTCTTGCGGCCGACGCCCGGCAGCGCCTCCAGTTCGGCGCGGGTGCGCGGCACCTCGCCGCCGTGCAGCTCCACCAGCATGCGGCAGGCCTCGATCAGGTGCTTCGCTTTGCTGCGGTACAGGCCGATGGTCTTGATGTACTCCTCCAGCCCCTCGACACCCAGATCGAGAATGGCCTGCGGCGTATTCGCCACCGGATACAGCTTGCGCGTGGCCTTGTTCACGCCCACGTCGGTGGCCTGTGCCGACAGCAGCACGGCGGCCAGCAGCTCGAAGGGGGTTGTGTATTCGAGTTCGGTCTCGGGCTCGGGGTTGGCCGCCTGCAGGGTGGCGAAGAAGAGGGGGATGTCGTTTTTTTTCATGGGGCTTCGTGGGGGCGGCACGCGCAATATATCGTTGAAAGGCGATAGCCTTACGCAGCTTTATTGCCCGCCGCTTTCGCGACAATGGCACCCCAGAAAGTGAGACCGACCATGCAATTCGCCTCCCGCCTCGACAACGTCGAGACCTCCGCCATCCGCGAACTCTTCAAGCTGCTGGGCAAGCCCGGCATCATCAGCTTCGCGGGCGGCTTTCCCGACAGCGCCATGTTCGACGTCGAGGGCCTCAAGGAGGCGAGCCAGAAGGCGCTCTCCGAAGAACCCGGCGCCGCGCTGCAGTACGGCGCCACCGAAGGCTATGAGCCGCTGCGCAGCCAGCTCAGCGCCTTCATGAAGACCAAGGGCGTCGAGGTCGACCCCAGCGGCCTGATCGTCACCACCGGCAGCCAGCAGGCGCTCGACCTGCTGGGCAAGACCATGATCTCGCCCGGCGACAAGGTGATCGTCGAGGGCCCGACCTTCCTGGCGACCATCCAGTGCTTCCGCCTGTACGGCGCACAGCTCATCAGCGCGCCCATCGATGCCAACGGCGTGAAGACCGACGAGCTCGAGAAGCTCATCGCCGAGCACAAGCCCAAGTTCGTCTACCTGATCCCGACCTTCGGCAACCCCAGCGGCGCGATGCTGACGCTGGAGCGCCGCAAGAAGGTGCTCGAGCTGGCCGTGAAATACCAGACGCTGATCGTCGAGGACGACCCCTACGGCGACCTCTATTTCGGCGAAGCACCTCCGCCCTCCATCCTGGCCCTCAGCAAGGACGTGCCGGGCAGCCGCGAGTTGCTGGCGCACTGCGGCAGCCTGAGCAAGGTGCTGAGCCCGGGCCTGCGCATCGGCTGGATGATCGCGCCGCCCGAGCTGCTGGCCAAGGCGACGATGTGCAAGCAGTTCAGCGACGCGCACACGAGCACGTTTTCGCAAGCCACGGCCGCGCAATACCTCAAGAGCGGCCGCATGCCGGCCACGCTGGCGCACGTGCGCGAGGTGTACGGCCAGCGTGCCCAGGCCATGGGCGCGGCGCTCAAGCGCGAGCTGGGCGATGCAGTGACCTTCACCCAGCCCAATGGCGGTTTGTTCTTCTGGGCGCGCCTCACGGGCGCCAACGGCAAGCTGGCCGATGCGAACGAACTGGCGAAACGAGCGATCGAGAAGCTCGTGGCCTTCGTGCCCGGCGCGCCGTTCTTCGCGGGGAAGCCCGATGTGGCCACGCTGCGGCTGAGTTTTGCGACGGCCGACGTGGCGAAGATCGAAGAGGGCGTGAAGCGCCTGGGTCAGGCGCTGTAGTCGATCCGGTCAGGGGGACCGGTGCAGCCGGGGCGCTGCAAGCAGGTCCAGGTTGTCTGAAATGGCCGCATCCACGTTCGGATAGCGGCCTTTCATTTTCGACAACGTCATGATGGTCTGCAGCGCCTTCAGGTCCTTGACCGATGGCGCGACCTTGATCTGCGCGATGGCTGCGGCGGGGTTGCCACCGTTGATCAATGCCATCACCTTGCTTGCCCAGTCGTTTGCGCGCGCCATGTCTTCACCTGCTTTCGTTCGAAGCGCCGACTGTACACAGCGCCGCGCCGATCGCCGCCGGGACCGTCACGCCGTGCCTGCAAATCCTCCGAAGAAAGCGCGCGCGTTGGCCTCCAGGCTGTCGAGGTGATAGCCGCCTTCCTGGACGATCAACGTAGGCAGGCCCAGCGCACCTATGGCCTTGCCGAGACGGCCGAAACCCTCGGTCGTCACCGCGACCTGCGACTGGGGGTCGTCCTTGTAGATGTCGAACCCGAGGGCCAGGACCAGCGCGTCCGGCGCGAAGCGTTGCAGCACGCCCGCCGCATCGTCGACGCGCTCGAAGAAGGTCGCTTCCGTCGCCCCGTGCGGCATCGGGAAATTGACGTTGAAGCCATCGCCGTCACCGGCCCCGCGCTCGTCGTCGTAGCCGGCGACGGCAGGGTAGAAGTTGGTCGGGTCGCCATGGATCGAGACATACATCACGTCGCTGCGGTCGTAGAAGATTTCCTGCACCCCCTGGCCGTGGTGCATGTCGGTATCGAGGACCGCCACGCGAGCGAAGTGCCCGCGCAACGCCTGGGCGGCGATGGCTGCGTTGTTGAGGTAGCAGAAGCCGCCAGCGGCATCGACGCGCGCATGGTGGCCGGGCGGGCGGCACAGTGCATAGGCTGCAGGGGCGCCGTCGACGATGGCCGCCGCCCCGGCCGCCGCGCTCTGGGCCGACCAGTACGCGGAGCGCCAGGTCTCGGCCCCGACCGGGCAGCTGCCGTCGGCAAGGTAGCGCGCCGCCTTGGCCAGCACGCCGCGCAGGCGGTTGGGCTCGCGCACGTAGACGTTCGACATCACCTCGTCGCCCCAGTCGGGCGGCATCTGCTTCCATTCGTCGTGCGCGTCCTCGAGAAAGCGCAGGTAGTCGGCGCTGTGCACGGCGGCCAATGGCGCCATGCCGGCATCGGCCGGTGTACGGAGATCGAAGCCGAGCGATTGCACGGCGGCGACGAGCCGAAGCGCACGGTCGGGAATTTCCTGCGGGGTGCGCATCTGTCCGCGCGACAGATAGCTGCGCGGATGGTGCAGCAGCTGCTCTGGATGGAAGTAGGTCAGCATGGGCGATTCGGCATGGCCGCCGTGGAATTTGCTTGGCAGCCATGGTAGCGAGCAAGATCGGTGCCCATCTAGGGCATCGGATGGCGCCCGAATCGACGGCATCCACATTGGTTACGATCACCCATGAGAAAAACCTTTCAGCTTCAGGTCGAGGGCAAGCACCCCGACCGTCTCCTCGAAGCCATCAAGCACGAGATCCGCAAGTACATCAAGCGCGAGCGGCGGCGCGAATTGCCCGAAGGCAGCGATTTCTGGGACTTCGATTGCAAGTTCGGCGCGGCCCAGGAATCCGCCGAAGTCATCCACCTTTCTGCCATCACGGGCCTCATCGACGGCGTGGTGAAGGAAGGCGGCAAGCAGTTCTACATCGAGATCCTGGCCAAGCCCGGCAAACGCAAGCCGCGGCCTGAAGGCGAACAGGGCGCTGCCACCGATTCCGAAGAGGAATAACTCCCGTCAGACCTGCGCCTGCGCCAGCCGCAGGCCGTACCGCTGCTCCGCATCCTGCAGCGAGCGCGCAATCGACGGGTGCAGCCGCACCCCGTTCCTGGCCTGCGCTTCCCGACGCTTCAAACCGCCTTCGCCTGGCAGCCGCACAGGCTTGGCCGGGTCGATGGGCACGTTGCCGCGGCACTTCGCCGCCACATGGTCCATCTGGCGCAGGAAGGCGTCCTTGCCGCCGAAGGCATTCAGGTCGTACAGCGTGATGTGCACGGTCGCGCCCCAGCCCTCGGGCGGATCGGCCCGTCCGTGGCCCGCGAGGCCGGCCGTGAGCGTCTCGACCAGCAGCGCCATGCCGTAGCCCTTGTGGCCGTGGCTCAATCCGCCGACCGGCAGCAGCGTGCCGGGCGGCTGGTCGAACAGCACCTGCGGGTCGTTCGACGGCTTGCCGGCAGCGTCGATCAGCCATTCCTCGGCGAAGGTTTCGCCCGCTGCGCGCTTGCGATTGCTCATGCCGTTGGTGGTGATGGAGGCCGAGATGTCGACCATCACGCCGCCTTGCGAGAGCGGAAAACCCATGGCCAGCGGATTCGGCGTGAACACGGCCTGCGTGCCGCCGAAGGGCGCGACGCTGGCGGCATTGGGGTCGGAGCAGGCCAGCAGCATCAGCATGTCTTCCTGCAGCGCGCGCAGCATGTAGACGGCGAGGCAGGCGATGTGGTGGCTGCGGCGGATGACGAGCGAGGCGGTGCCGAGTTCGCGGGCACGCGGAATCAGCAGGTCCATGCCGCGGCCCATGAGCCAGGGACCGGGCAGGCGCTTGCCGTCCCAGAGCACGGCGGCGGGGCGGTCGGACAGCACCTCGGGGGTGCCGTCGCGCGTCATGCCGCCCGACTCCAGCTCCTTCACATAGCCCGCCAGCAGCGCGAGGCCGTGCGTGTCGTGGCCCAGCAGGTCGCCTTCGACGAGCGTGCGTGCGACGCTGTCGGCCATCGACGCGGCGAGCCCGGCTTTTTGCAGCAGGGCGCTGGCGTAGTCCTTGAGGGCTTCGGCGCGGTAGAGCGGGGTGGTGTCGGTCATGTCAGTGGTCCTTGTCTCGTTGGGGCCGTTGTTCTGGGCGCTGTTGTTCAGGGCGCGTGCGCAGGGCACCGGGTACTCCCCTCCGCGAATGTCCCCCGCCTTCGGCTCCTCCTTTATTTCGCTGCGGGGAGCACCCGGTGCCCTGTGCACGATGGGCGCGGCGCTTGTGCTGGCCGATCAACAAGTGCTCTGATCGATCGCGCCGGCGGGGTGCCTTGCGCAGCGAAATAAAGGAGGAGGCCGCAGGCCGGGGGACATTCGCGGAGCAAGGCACCCCGTCGGCGTGATCGCACCTCGAACCACGCCCCCAACCGCTCATCGCAGTATTTCGAGAAGGCGGTCCAGCCCGCCTTCGTTGATTGCAACCATTGCCTGTTCACGCACCTTGGGTTTCGCGTGATAGGCCACCGACAGGCCGGCTTCGCCCATCATCGGCAGGTCGTTCGCGCCGTCGCCCACGGCGATGGTTTCCTGTGGCGAGATGCCCATGAGCGACGCCACTTCGAGCAGCGTGCGGCGCTTCTCGGCGCCGTCGCAGATGTCGCCCCAGCTCTGCGTGACCACCTCGCCGGTGAGCTTGCTATCGGCTTCGTCGAGCAGGTTGGAGCGCGCGAAGTCGATGCCCAGCCGGTCCTTCACCCGGTTCGCGAAGAAGGTGAAGCCACCCGACACCAGCAGCACCTTGAGGCCGGCCGCCTTGCAAGCCGACACCAGCTCGGCCGCGCCCGGGTTGAGCTTCAGCCGCTCGTCGTACACCTGCTGCAGCGCCTCGACCGGCACACCCTTCAGCAGCGCCACGCGGCGGCGCAGGCTTTCCTTGAAGTCCTTGATCTCGCCACGCATCGTGGCTTCGGTGATCGCGGCGACCTCGGCCTTCTTGCCGACGGCATCGGCGATCTCGTCGATGCACTCGATGTTGATGAGCGTCGAGTCCATGTCGAACGCGATCAGCTTGAAGTCGGTGAGCCGGAGCGGCGGCTTCACGCGCCGAATGACGAGGCCGGGGGAGATTTCTTGGGTAGCGCTCATGCGGTGACGGTTTCCTTGACGAGGGGTTGGCCCAGGCTGCGCAGCACGTCGCGCACCATCTGGGCTCGCTCTTTCGGCTCTTTCAGCTCGCGCTCGATGCGCAGCTTCTCGTTGCCGGCGAGCTTGATGTGCTTGTTCTTCTGGATCAGCTGGATGATGGCCATGCCATCGACCGGTGCGTCCTTCTTGAACGTGATATTGATGATGCCCGGCGCCGCATCGACCTTGACCACGCCGTAGGGCCGCGCCAGCACGCGCAAGCGGTGCGTGTCGATCAGCGTCTGCGCCTGCGGCGGCAGCTTGCCGAAGCGGTCGACGATTTCTTCGAGCAGCGTGTCGATCTGGTCGGGCGTCTTCGCGGTGGCCAGCTTCTTGTAGAACGACAGGCGCAGGTGCACGTCGCCGCAGTAGTCGTCAGGCAGCAGGGCGGGCGCGTGCAGGTTGATCTCGGTGGTGACCGACAGCGGCGCCAGCAGGTCGGGCTCCTGGCCGGCCTTGAGCGAGCGCACGGCCTCGCTGAGCATCTCGTTGTAGAGCTGGAAGCCGATCTCCATCATGTTGCCGCTCTGGTTCTCGCCGAGCACCTCGCCGGTGCCGCGAATCTCGAGGTCGTGCATCGCAAGGTAGAAGCCGGAGCCCAGCTCTTCCATCTGCTGGATGGCGTCGAGCCGCTGCGCCGCCTGCTTGGTCAGGCCCTCGGTGTCGGGCACCATGAGGTAGGCATAGGCTTGGTGGTGCGAGCGGCCGACGCGGCCGCGCAACTGGTGCAGCTGCGCCAGGCCGAACTTGTCGGCGCGGCTCATCACGATGGTGTTGGCGGTCGGCACGTCGATGCCGGTCTCGATGATGGTCGAGCACAGCAGCAGGTTGTAGCGCTGCGCCACGAAGTCGCGCATCACGCGCTCCAGATCGCGCTCGGGCATCTGGCCGTGGGCCACGGCGATGCGGGCCTCGGGCAGTATTTCTTCCAGCTTCTGGCGCCGGTTCTCGATGGTCTCGACCTCGTTGTGCAGGAAGTAGACCTGCCCGCCGCGCTTGAGCTCGCGCAGCACGGCCTCGCGGATCACGCCCGTGCCTTCGTTGCGCACGAAGGTCTTGATGGCGAGGCGCCGTTGCGGTGCGGTCGCGATCACGCTGAGGTCGCGCAGGCCTTCGAGCGCCATGCCCAGCGTGCGCGGAATCGGCGTGGCGGTGAGCGTGAGCACGTCGACCTCGGCGCGCATGGCCTTCATCGCCTCCTTGTGGCGCACGCCGAAGCGGTGCTCCTCGTCGATGATGAGCAGGCCCAGGTTCTTGAACTTGACCGACTGCGACAGCAGCTTGTGCGTGCCGACCACGATGTCGACCTGGCCCTCGGCCAGGCCCTTGGCAGCGGCGGTGATTTCCTTGGCCGAGCGGAAGCGGCTCATCTCGGCCACCTTCACGGGCCACTTGGCGAAGCGGTCGACCAGCGTCTGGTAATGCTGCTCGGCCAGCAGCGTGGTGGGCGCGAGGAAGGCCACCTGCTTGCCGCCGGTGACGGCGATGAAGGCGGCGCGCAGCGCCACCTCGGTCTTGCCGAAGCCCACGTCGCCGCACACCAGGCGGTCCATGGGCTGGGGCGAGATCATGTCCTGCACCACGGCGTGGATCGCGGCCTTCTGGTCGGCGGTTTCCTGGAAGCCGAAGTCGTTGGCGAACACCTCGTAGTCGGCCGGCGAGTAGCGGAAGGCATGGCCTTCGCGCGCGGCGCGGCGGGCGTAGATGTTGAGCAGCTCGGCAGCGGAGTCGCGCACCTGCTCGGCGGCCTTTCGCTTGGCCTTTTCCCACTGGCCGGAGCCCAGCTTGTGCAGCGGGGCCTCGTCGGCGCTCACGCCGGTGTAGCGGCTGATCTGGTGCAGCTGCGAAACGGGTACGTAGAGCGTGGCCTTGTCGGCGTACTCCAGGTGCAGCATCTCCTGCAGCAGCGGCTTGCCGTCGGGACCGTTGCCCTGGCCGAGGTCCATATGGATCAGGCCGCGGTAGCGGCCGATGCCGTGCGCCGTGTGGACCACGGGGTCGCCGACGTTGAGTTCCGACAGGTCCTTGATCAGCGCCTCGACATCGCTGACCTGCTCCTGCTTCTTGTTGCGCCGGCGCGTGGTGGGCGCGGTGGCGAACAGCTCGGTCTCGGTGACGAGGTCGATGCCCTGTTCGCGCCAGGCGAAGCCCGAGGCCAGCGCGGCAGTGGCGATGCCGATCTTCTCGTCGGCGGAGGCTTCGAACTCGGCCAGCGAATCGAAGGCCGGCGGGCTCACGCCGCTGGCGCGCAGGAAGTCGAGCAAGCTCTCGCGGCGGCCGTCGCTCTCGGCGATCAGCAGCACGCGGTGCGGCGTGGCCCTGATGTGGGCCTTGAGCCCGACCAGCGGGTCTTCCGCGCCGCGCACCACGGCGAAGGGCGGCAGCTTGTCGAACTCGGCGTAGGGCGCTTCGGTGGGCACGTCGCCACGAATGGCGAGCTGCGCGTGCGGCTTGGCGCGCTGGTAGAACTGCTCGGCATTCAGGAACAGCGCCTCGGGCGGCAGGGCGGGGCGCTCGGGGTCGCCGCGCACCAGCCGGTAGCGCTCGTTCGTGTCCTGCCAGAAATGCTGGAACGCAGGTTCGAGGTCGCCGTGCAGCACCACCGTGGCGTCTGCGCCCAGGTAGTCGAACACCGTGGCCGTCTCGTCGAAGAACAGCGGCAGGTAGTACTCGATGCCGGCGGTGGCCACGCCGTTGCCCATGTCCTTGTAGATGCGGCTCTTGGTCGGGTCGCCCTCGAGCAGTTCGCGCCAGCGGCTGCGAAAGCGCGCCCGCGCGTCGTCGTCCATCGGGAATTCGCGGCCCGGCAGCAGCCGCACCTCGGGCACGGGGTAGAGGCTGCGCTGGGTGTCCGGGTCGAAGGTGCGGATCGTGTCGATCTCGTCGTCGAACAGGTCGACGCGGAACGGCACCGGCGAGCCCATGGGGAACAGGTCGATCAGGCCGCCGCGCACCGCATATTCGCCCGGGCTCACCACCTGCGTCACGTGGGTGTAGCCGGCCAGCGTGAGCTGGGCCTTGAGCTTCGATTCCTCGAGCTTCTGCTTGGCTTTGAAGTGGAAGGTGTAGCCGGCCAGGAAGGCCGGGGGTGCGAGGCGGTAGAGGGCGGTGGTGGCGGGCACCAGCACCACGTCGGCCTCCTTCTGGCTGATGCGCCAGAGGGTGGCCAGGCGCTCGCTGATCAGGTCCTGGTGGGGCGAGAAGCTGTCGTAGGGCAGCGTTTCCCAGTCGGGGAACAGGGCGCAGCGCAGCTCGGGCGCGAAGAAGGCGATTTCGTCGATCAGGCGCTGGGCGTCGTTGGCGTCGGCCGTGAACATCGCCGTGGCGCGCCCGGCGGCTTTCTCGCGCATGGCCAACTGCGCCAGCAGCAGGGCATCGGCCGACAACGGGGGGCGCGGCAGCGTGAAACGCTTGCCCGCCGTGAGGTGGGGGAGGTCCATGGAACGCTTACTGGAAATGCACAACACCCCGCGCCGGTTGGCGAGGGGTGTGCGTAGCGGTCGATTCTAGAATGGCGGCCCCTTATTCGCTTGCTGGCCAGCGCCGGCGCCGGGCCCTCATGTCCTCTTCCCGACTTTTCGTGCTGATTCCGTGTGCCGGCTCCGGCCATCGCGCGGGGCATGCGCAGTCCACGCTGCCCAAGCAGTATCGGCGGCTGGCCGGCCTGCCGATGGTGGCCCACACGCTGGAGGCTTTCCGCGCGCTGGCGGGGCGCTTCGCGGGGCTGGCGCTGGTGGTGTCGCCGGACGATCGCGACGTGGATGCGGTGCTGCCGCGCTTTCCCGCCGAGAACGAATACCTGCTGCGCGTGGGCGGCGTGACCCGCGCGGCCACGGTGCGCAACGGCCTGGTGGCACTTCGGCAGAAGGGCGCCGGCGCGCACGACTGGGTGCTGGTGCACGACGCGGCGCGCTGCCTCGTCACGTCGAGCCAGATCGAGGCGCTGATCGCGGCCTGCGAGCACGACGCCGTCGGCGGCCTGCTGGCGCACCGGCTGGCGGACACGCTGAAGGCGTCGACGGCCGAGAGCCGCGTGGCCCAGACGCTGTCGCGCGCCGACAAGTGGCTGGCGCAGACGCCGCAGATGTTCCGCATCGGCATGCTGCTCGACGCGCTGGAGCGCACGGGCGACACCGTGACCGACGAGGCCAGCGCCATCGAAGCCATCGGCCTGTCGCCGCTGCTGGTGCAGGGCAGCGCGCAGAACTTCAAGGTGACGTTCCCCGAGGACTTCGCATTGGCCGAGGCGGTCCTGCAGGGCCGCAAGAAGGGCATTGCATGACGAGCGCCTTCAACATCCGTGTCGGCGAGGGCTGGGATATTCACCAACTGGTGGCGGGGCGCAAGCTGATCCTGGGCGGTGTCGAGGTGCCGCATACCACCGGCCTGCTGGGACATTCCGATGCCGACGTGCTGCTGCACGCCATCACCGACGCCCTGCTGGGTGGCGCGGGGCTCGGCGACATCGGCCGGCATTTTCCGGATACCGACGAGCAGTTCCGGGGTGCCGATTCGTCGGTGCTGCTGGCCGAGGCGGCGCGCCGGGTGCGCGCGGCGGGCTGGGAGATCGGCAACGTCGACAGCACCGTGATCGCGCAGGCGCCCAAGCTCGCGCCGCACATTCCGCTCATGTGCCAGCGCATTGCCGGCACGCTGGGCATTGCGGTCGACCAGGTGAACGTGAAAGCCAAGACGGCCGAGAAGCTCGGCCCGGTGGGCGAGGGCCGCGCGATGGAAGCCCGCGCGGCCGTACTTCTGCATCGCTGAGGCCTCCGCAGGCTCAGGCCGGCTTCCTGCCTCCCGGCAGTTCGCCCGGCTTCGGTGCCGGCATCGCGCGCGGCATCCGGATGTGCGCCGCCAGGCCGCGGCCCGGTGTGCTGGTCAGCGCGAAGGTGCTGCCCATGCGCTCGATGTTCTTCGCCACGATCGACAGGCCCAGGCCCGCGCCGGCCGCCGAGGTGCGCGCCGTGTCGCCGCGGAAGAAGGGCTTGGTCAGCTGCGAGAGCAGGGCGGGCTCGACGCCTGCGCCGTGGTCGCGCACCTTGATCAGCACCGCGTCGTTGTTGGCCTGCGCCTGGATCGTGACGTCGGCCACGCCCGTGGAGGGCGATTTGCCATAGCGCCGCGCGTTCTCGACCAGGTTGGAGATCACGCGCGTGAGCTCGACCTCGTCGCCCATCACGCGCAGGTCGGACGGAACCTCGACCTTGATGTTCATCTCCTCGTAGTCCTGCACCGCATAGGTGCAGGCGTCGACCACGTCGCGCAGCAGCACCGGGCGCGGATCGACATGGTCGGGGCGCGCGTAGTCGAGGAACTTGTCGATGATCGCGTCGAGCTGGGCGATGTCGGCCGCCATGTGGTCGCGCGCGTCCTCGTCGGCGACGCTCATCTCGGTTTCCAGCCGCAGCCGGGCCAGCGGCGTGCGCAGGTCGTGCGAGATGCCGGCCAGCATGATGGCGCGGTCCTGCTCGATCTTGGCGAGCTGGTCCGCCATGCGGTTGAAGCCGATGTTGACGGCGCGGATCTCGTTGGTGCGGGCTCGCTCGTCAAGCCGGTGCGCCTCGTACTCGCCTTCGCGCACCTGCATGGTCGCGCGCGACAGCTGCTTGAGCGGCAGGTTGATGAGCCGCGTGATCAGCGCGGCGCCGGCCAGCGAGAGCGCCATCGCCGTGCTGAGCCAGACCAGCCAGGTGCGCCCTCCCACGCGGCTGAAGCGCGTCGGGTCGAGCAGCAGCCAGTAGGTGTCGCTCTCGATGGTGAAGCCGATCCAGAGACCCGCCTCGTCGTTCACGCGGCTGGCCACCGTGGTGCCTTCACCGAGCTGCTCGATCAGCTCCTCGGTCACGCGCAGGTCGAGCGCGCCGCTGGTGTAGGGCTGGAACCGGTCGTTGGGTTCGCGCGGCAGGATGCGCACGCCTTCCTGGTCGGCCAGCGTCTTGATCAGCGACACCCGGGTGATCGCGTCCGAATACACCAGCGCCGCGCGCGTGAGGTTCACGAGCGAGGCGATCTGGTGCGCGGTCTGGATGGCGCGCGGCTCGTATTCGAGCGAGCGGAAAGTCTGCAGCCAGGCGACCGTGCAGCCGATGAGCAGCAGCGCCAGCAGAAAGAAGGTGCGCCAGAAAAGGCTGAAACCCAGCTTGAGGCCGGGGCGGCGGTCACGTTGCGCGCTCGCTTCGAGCGGGCTCGGCATCGTGACCTGCACGCCGTCCTCCTGGGCCGCGCCGGGTCTGGTGGGTTGGCCGACGGCCACCTGTCAACGGCGCGTCAGGCCGTGCCGTCCGGCACGAACACGTAGCCGACGCCCCAGACGGTCTGGATGTAGCGCGGCGCCGCGGCGTCGGACTCGACCAGCTTGCGCAGGCGCGAGATCTGCACGTCCAGGCTGCGGTCGAAGGGCTCGAACTCGCGCCCGCGCGCCAGCTGGGCCAGCTTTTCGCGCGACAGCGGTTGACGCGGATGGCGCACGAGCGCCTTCAGCATCGCGAACTCGCCGGTGGTCAGCGAGAGTTCTTCGCCATCCTTCTTCAGGGTGCGCGAGCCGAGATCGAAGGCGAACGGGCCGAAAGTGACGGTCTCGTTCTCGGTAGAAGGGGCGCCCGGCGCCTCCAGCGGCGGACGGCGGCGCAGCACGGCGTGCACACGGGCCAGCAGTTCGCGTGGATTGAAAGGCTTGCCGAGATAGTCGTCGGCGCCGACTTCGAGGCCGACGATGCGGTCCACGTCCTCGCCCTTGGCGGTGAGCATGATGATCGGGGTGCGGTCGTTGGCGGCCCGCAGGCGGCGGCAGACCGAGAGGCCGTCTTCGCCGGGCATCATCAGGTCGAGCACGATCAGGTCGACCGTGTCGCGCAACAGGATGCGGTTGAGCGCCTTGCCGTCCTCGGCCACGATCACTTCGAAACCTTCTTGCGTCAGGTAGCGGCGCAGGAGGTCGCGGATGCGGGCGTCGTCGTCGACGATCACGATCTTGTCGGTGCGAGCGGGAACTTGAGTCATTTCTACAACGATGAATTTGTAACAGGGCCGATTCTGAAGGCGTTAAGCCTCCGTTGAGCCGGATTTACTTATGGTTTGACACTAAGTTACAAAACTTGCGGACGCTCGCGGTCTGGTCATCCGACGTTAGCGGGGAGGTGGCAAAGTCCCATTTCCTGATGATTTGCGCTCAATGAGACGTCCATTTTTCGCCCTCCCGTTCATCCTCGTTTTCGCCTGCGGTCCGGCGCTGGCGATGTCCGGCGATTTCTTCAGGGTGGGCGACGTGCGCCGCAGCGAAGTCCGGGACGCGGTGGCGGCACATCGTGCCGCGCAGCGCGAGGAGGTCCGCCGCGAACAGGCGGCCGCCGGCAGGCGCCTGACCGCCGCCGAACTGTTCGAGCTGCGGCAGCAGGTTCGCGGCCAATGGACCCCGCCCGCGACGGGTGCTTTGCTCAATTCGGCAGAATCGCAGCCGGCCGAGCGGATCGTGCCGGTGCCACCGCCCGCAGCTCGCCCGTCCTTGACTGCACCGCGCAGCCAGCGCCGCTGATGCGTGGGCCTGCGGGGCGCAGGCTTGTCTTTTCATACCAATTCAGGGGAGTACTTCGTCTTGAAGAAAACAATCAAATTGCTCGCGGCGTGCGCCGCCCTGGCCGCCGCCGGCACCGCACTGGCCCAGAACGCCGCTGCGCCGGTACCGCAGAACGTGCTGCAGTTGGCGGCTTCCGGTACGGTCGAAGTGCAGCAGGACATGCTGAGCATGACGCTCGTGACCACCCGCGACGCCCCTGACGCGGCCGCCGTGCAGACGCAGCTGAAGGCCGCGCTCGACGCGGCCCTGGCCGAAGCGAAGAAGAACGCCCAGGCGGGCCAGCTCGACGTGCGCACCGGCAACTTCAGCCTGTCGCCGCGCTATTCCAAGGACGGCAAGATCAACGGTTGGCAGGGCTCGACCGAGCTGGTGCTCGAGGGGCGCGACTTCCCGCGCATCACCCAGACGGCCGGCCGCATCACGACGCTCAGCGTGGGCAACGTGGGCTTCGGCTTGAGCCGCGAGCAGCGCGCCAAGACCGAAACCGAGGCGCAGAACATCGCCATCGAGAACTTCAAGCAGAAGGCCGGCGAGCTGGCCAAGGGCTTCGGCTTCAGCGGCTACACGCTGCGCGAGGTATCGGTGAACGCGAACGACGGTGGTCCGATCCGCCCGCGCATGATGGCGGTGCAGGCCAAGTCGTTCTCGTCCGACTCGACGGTGCCGGTCGAAGCCGGCAAGACCAGCGTGGTGGTGAACGTGTCCGGTTCGGTGCAGCTCAAGTAAGGGGCGCGCGTACCGGCAGGCTACCCTTTATTGGGCAGTCCAGCCGCCATCCATGGCCCAGGCGACGCCTCGCACCTGATCGGCCGCCGGCGAGCACAGGAAGACGGCCAGGCCGCCCAGCTGCTCGACGGTGGTGAACTGCAGCGATGGCTGCTTTTCGCCCAGCAGCTCGTTCTGCGCCTGCGCCGCCGTGATGCCTTCGCGCGCCGCGCGGTCGTCGATCTGCTTTTGCACCAGCTGGGTCAGCACCCAGCCGGGGCAGATTGCGTTGGCAGTGACGCCGGTGGTCGCGGTTTCGAGCGCGACCGACTTGGTCAGGCCGACGATGCCGTGCTTGGCGGCCACATAGGCCGATTTCTGCGCGGATGCCACGAGGCCATGGGCCGACGCAATATTGATGACGCGGCCCCAGTTGGCTTCGCGCATCGCGGGAATCGCCAGCCGTGTCGTATGAAATGCGCTGGTGAGATTGATCGCGATGATCGCGTCCCAGCGTTCGGTGGGGAAGTCTTCGACCTTGGCCACATGCTGGATGCCGGCGTTGTTCACGAGGATGTCGACGCGGCCGAACTTCGACGCGGCGAACTTCATCATGTCTTCGATCTGTTCGGGTTTGCTCATGTCTGCGCCGTGGTACTCGGCGCGTACGCCGAGCGCCTCGATCTGGGCCTTGGGAGCTTCGGCATCGCCGAAGCCGTTGAGCACGATGTGTGCGCCCTGCTGGGCGAGAGCCTTGGCGATGGCGAGGCCAATGCCACTGGTGGACCCCGTGACAAGCGCGGTTTTGCCTTTGAGCATGAAGATCAATCTCCGGATGAATTAGGATGCGACGGAACAATTATCCGCACCAGGACGACTTCGTTTTCATGACAGAACCGACGCTTCATTACGTGGCGTGCGATGACGCCCAAGGCGGCCATCGCATGGCCTATTGGCAATGGGGCGACGCGCGCAGTGCGCATGTCGTGATCTGCGTGCACGGGCTGACCCGGCAGGGCCGCGATTTCGACCTGTTGGCCCAGGCCATCGTGGCGCGCGCTGGCGGCAATGTGCGCGTGGTCTGCCCCGACGTGGTGGGCCGTGGGCGCAGCGACTGGCTGCGCGACCCCGCTTTCTATCAGGTGCCGGTGTATGCGGCCGACATGGTCGCGTTGATCGCGCAGCTCCATCGCGAGCAGGCCATCGGCACGCTCGACTACCTCGGCACCAGCATGGGCGGACTGATCGGCTTCGTGCTCGCAGGCCACAAGGAGCTGCCGCTGGCGCGGCCCATCCGCCGCTTCGTCGCGAACGATGTTGGTCCGACGATCGAGCCGGCCGCAGTGCAGCGCATCGGCGCCTACGTAGGGAAGAACGGTTCCTACGCGAGCGTGCAGGCGGCGGCCGATGCCATGTGGGCGCTGTCGACCAGCTTCGGTCCGCACACGCCCGCGCAGTGGCTGGCGCTGTCGCAGCACATGGTGGTGCCTGCGTCGCAGCGCACGGCCGATGGTTCGGCCAAGGCCGAGGCTGGCGGCGACGAGGGGGCCTGGCTGCTTCACTACGACCCCGCCATTGGCGTGGCGCTGCGCGCCATCACGCCCGAGGCCGCGGCGCAGGGCGGCGCGATCATGTGGAGCCTGTACGACGCCATCGAGGCGCGCACGCTCGTCACGCGCGGCGCCGAATCGGATCTGTTGTCGCGCGAAACCGCGCTGGCCATGACACAGCGCGGCCCGCGCGCCACGCTGGTCGAGTTCGAAGGCGTGGGCCACGCGCCGACCTTTGTCGATCCCCTGCAGATCGCCGCAGTCACCAACTTCCTGTTCGATTGATTGATTGAAGCGTGAAGCGCGATTCCTCGAGTCTCCAGACGGCACCCATGTCCGACGCGGCCATGGTCGACTATCCGTTGTCTGCGGCAACGGCCGACCGTACGCCGGTGATGGAAAACATGCTGGCGCGCGCGCGTGCGTTCGCCGAACCGCTGATCGCCGACGAGAAGCTCGACACGGGCGAGAACTCGCTCGCGCATGCCGACGCGGTGGCCGCCATCGTCGCGAAAATGGGTGGCTCCGAGGCCATGCAGGCGGCGAGCTACCTGGTTTATTCGTGCCAGCACCTGAACCGCCCGCAGGAGGTGATCGCCAAGGTGTTCGGCGACAACTTCGCGGCGCTCGCCGTCGAGACGACCAAGCTGGTGCGCGTGCAGGAGCAGGCCCGCTCCGCCTCGCAGGGGCATCACGTCGAAGGCGCGGGCGCGCAGACCGAGAACGTGCGCAAGATGCTGCTTGCGTTCTCGCGCGACCTTCGCGTGGTGATGCTGCGGCTGGCTTCGCGCCTGCAGACGCTGCGGCATGCGGCCGCAAGCAAGCAGCCTGCGCCCGAGAGCGTGGCGCGCGAGTCGTTGCAGGTGTTCGCGCCGCTGGCCAACCGGCTGGGCATCTGGCAGGTGAAGTGGGAGATCGAGGACCTCTCGTTCCGCTTCCTCGAGCCTGAAACCTACAAGCTGATCGCGCGCCTGCTCGACGAAAAGCGCATCGAGCGCGAAGGGCACATCGAGCAACTGCGCTCGCAGCTCGAGCGCGAACTGCAAGCCGAAGGCGTCAAGGCCACTGTGCAGGGGCGCCCCAAGAACATCTACAGCATCGTCAAGAAGATGCGCGGCAAGTCGCTCGACTTCGAGCAGGTCTTCGACATCCTTGCACTGCGCGTGGTGGTGCCCGACGTCAAGGATTGCTATGCGGCGCTGGCGTGGGTGCATTCGCACTTCCAGCCGATCGACGAGGAGTTCGACGACTACATCGCGCGGCCCAAGCCCAACGGCTATCAGTCGCTGCACACGGTGGTGCGCGAGCTGGTGGATGGCAAGGCGGGCAAACCGATCGAGATCCAGATCCGCACCGAAGAAATGCATGACCACGCCGAGCATGGCGTGGCGGCGCACTGGGCCTACAAGGAAGCGGGCCACAAGGGCTACGCAGGCGTATGGGCGAGTGGCGAGTACGACGCGAAGATTGCGGTGCTTCGGCAACTGCTGGCGTGGGAGCGCGATCTGTCGGGCGGCCTGCAGGGTCAGGGCCTGTTCGACGACCGCATCTATGTGCTGACACCGGATGCCGCCATCGTCGAGTTGCCGCAGGGTGCGACGCCGGTCGACTTTGCCTACACCGTGCACACCACGCTGGGCCATCGCTGCCGTGGAGCGCGCGTCGATGGTGCGATGGTGCCGTTGAACACGCCGCTGTCGAACGGGCAGACGGTCGAGATCATTGCGGCCAAGGAGGGCGGGCCGTCGCGCGACTGGCTCAATGCGGAGCTGGGCTATCTGGCCAGCCACCGTGCGCGCGCGAAGGTGCGCGCATGGTTCAACGCACAGATCACGCACGAGACCGTGGCGCGCGGACGCGAAGCGGTCGAGAAGTTGCTGCAGCGCGAAGGCAAGACTGCGGTGCGGCTCGAAGACCTGGCGTCGCAGCTCGGCTTCAAGTCGGCGGACCATCTGTTCGAAGTGGTGGGCAAGGACGAGTTCTCGCTGCGCAACATCGAGACGCTGCTGCGTCCGCCCGAGCCCGCACCGGGGCCAGACGACGGCGTGCTTATCAAGAAGGCGCGCGGCAGCGAAAAATCGGGCAAGGGTGGCGTGCTGGTGGTGGGCGTGTCTTCATTGATGACGCAGCTCGCCAAGTGCTGCAAGCCCGCGCCGCCCGATGCGATTCGCGGCTTCGTCACGCGAGGTCATGGCGTCAGCGTGCACCGCGGCGATTGCAGCAACTTCCGCACGATGGCAGCGAAGGACGGTGAGCGCGTCATCGATGTGGAGTGGGGCGTTGCGAAGAAGGGTGCCGACGCACCTGTGTATGCGGTGGACGTGGCCGTCGAGGCGGCCGACCGCCAAGGGCTGCTGCGCGATATCTCCGACGTATTCGCGCGCGAGAAGATGAACGTCATCGGCGTGCAGACGCAGTCGATCAAGGGCACGGCGTGGATGACGTTCACTGTTGAAATCGCCGACGCCGCGCGGCTCACGCAGGTCCTTGGACTGGTCACTGCAGTTATTGGTGTGCGATCTGCACGTCGTCGCTGAAAAGCGCGTTTTCTCCTGCTACAATAGCTGCTTCTCGGACACATCCTTAGGCGCGTAGCTCAGCTGGTTAGAGCACCACCTTGACATGGTGGGGGTCGTTGGTTCGAGTCCAATCGCGCCTACCAATTTCTGCTTCAGCCCCGGCCAACCACCGGACCCGTTGAACAGAGCATGCACCGGGTTCCCCGGTGCGCATATCGTCCCATTTGCGGTGATTCAGAAGAAGCCCTCGGCCATGTTGTTGTGCTACCTTGGCCTCTCTGCATCCTCATTCCATTTTTCTTGACAAGCGATCCGATGAATACGCGATCAACGCTGGTTGATCGGGCTCATGCCGACAAGCGCCTTGCGGCGCTGATGAGGCAGGCTCCCATCGAGTTTGCGCGTGCTGTCTACGGCATCAACGACCACGCGGGCGGACGCACCGACACGATGGCGGCGCGCGAAGTGGCGCGTGCCCAACGCCAGGGCATGCCCTTGACCGAAGAGCGCGCCGAACAGCGCGCTCGTGCCTACCTGCCGACCGTGGGGCAGGAGCACTGTCCGCGCTGCTGGGTGGTCTACGGGCAAAAAACACCGCTGCGTTTTCGGGAGGCCGACGAAGAGCGGCCCGAGTCGGCCGCCTGCCATGCGTGCGGCGCGGAGTACGCAACATCGTTGGATTGAGGAAGGCGGCGAGCCCGGTCAGGGTAAACCTTGTCGCGGCGCAACAAAACCGCTCCCTAGAATCATCCGATGACATGGGCGTCCATGTGAAGGAGTCCGCAGTGCAGAGCAAGAAGTCCGGGGTCAAGCCGGTACAGCGTGTGATCAAGAAGTACCCCAACCGAAGGCTCTACGACACCGAGACATCCACGTATATCACGCTGACCGAGGTGAAGCAGCTGGTCATCCAGAACGCCCAGTTCGTGGTGCGCGATGCCAAGACGGGCGACGACCTCACTCGCAGCATCCTGCTGCAGATCATTCTCGAAGAAGAGGCGGGCGGCGCGCCGATGTTCACCGAGCAGGTGCTGGCCAACATCATCCGGTTCTATGGGCAGGCTATGCAGGGCTACATGGGGCCGTATCTCGAGAAGAACATCCAGGCCATGACCGAGGTGCAGGCGCAGTTGGCCGAAAAGGCCGAGGGGCTGACGCCCGAAATGTGGTCGCGCTTCATGACCATGCAGTCTCCGATGCTGCAGGGGCTGATGGGCAATTACGTCGAGCAATCGAAGAACGTTTTCTTGCAGATGCAGGAGCAGATGCAGAAAAACACCGAACAGGTACTGGGGGCCTTTGGCATCAAGCGCCCTTGAATACCCAGCCGTCACCGATAGCTGGGACAATAGAGGCATATGAGCGAAGTTGCCTCCCCCGAACGTACGGCCACGCCGGCCGCCCCCAAGGTCGGATTCGTGAGCCTGGGCTGCCCCAAGGCCCTTACCGATTCCGAACTGATCCTGACCCAGCTGAGTGCTGAGGGTTATCAAACCGCCAAGACTTTCGAAGGCGCCGATCTGGTGATCGTCAACACCTGCGGCTTCATCGACGATGCCGTGAAGGAGAGCCTGGACACCATCGGTGAGGCTTTGGCCGAGAACGGCCGCGTGATCGTCACTGGCTGCCTGGGCGCCAAGACTGGCGATCAGGGGGGCAACCTGGTGCGCCAGATGCACCCGAGCGTGCTGGCCGTGACCGGTCCGCATGCCACGCAGGAGGTGATGGATGCGGTGCATGCGAACCTGCCGAAGCCGCACGACCCGTTCATCGACCTGGTGCCGAACACCTTCGGCGTTGCCGGCCTCAAGCTGACGCCGCGCCACTACGCCTACCTGAAGATCAGCGAGGGCTGCAACCATCGCTGCACCTTCTGCATCATTCCCTCGATGCGCGGCGACCTCGTGTCGCGGCCGGTCGGAGATGTTCTGAGCGAGGCGAAGGCCCTGTTCGAAGGCGGCGTGAAAGAACTGCTGGTGATCAGCCAGGACACTTCGGCCTATGGCGTCGACGTGAAGTACCGCACCGGGTTCTGGGATGGCAAGCCGGTCAAGACCCGCATGCTCGAATTGGTGCGCACGCTGGGTGAAATCGCCGAGCCGTATGGCGCGTGGGTTCGCCTGCACTATGTGTACCCGTACCCGAGCGTCGACGAGATCATTCCTCTGATGGCGAGTGGCCAGGTGCTGCCGTACCTCGACGTGCCATTGCAGCACAGCCATCCCGATGTGCTGAAGCGCATGAAGCGTCCGGCCAGTGGCGAGAAGAATCTGGAGCGGCTGGCGCGCTGGCGCGAGGTGTGCCCGGAGCTTGTGATCCGCAGCACCTTCATCGCCGGTTTTCCTGGCGAGACGGAGCAGGAATTCGAGCATCTGCTCGACTTCATCCGGGAAGCCGAGATCGACCGTGCCGGTTGCTTTGCCTACAGCCCGGTCGAGGGCGCGACCGCCAACGACATTCCCGGCATGCTGCCCGAGCCGGAGCGTGAAGCGCGTCGCGCTCGCTTCATGGAGGTGGCGGAGGCCGTATCAATCGCCAAGCTGCGGAAGCGTGTTGGCTCGACGATGCAGGTGCTGGTCGATTCGGCGCCGGGCATGGGCCGCAAGGGTGGGGTGGGGCGCACGTACGCCGATGCGCCGGAGATCGACGGCACGGTTCGCCTGCTGCCGCCCGAGAAGATCAGCAAGACGCTGAAGGTGGGCGAGTTCACTCGCGCCCGCATCGTGGGCGCCGAGGGCCATGACCTGATCGCGCTGCCTGTTTGATGCTTCAGATTCAAGCGGATAAGAAAAAAGCCACCGGAGGCCGGTGGCTTGAATCGAATGACCTGGTAAGGGTCTTGTTGAATCTGGTGCCCAGAAGAGGACTCGAACCTCCACGATGTTACTCGCTAGTACCTGAAACTAGTGCGTCTACCAATTCCGCCATCTGGGCTTGTTTTTGCTTTTCAGCAAAGATTGCGATTATACATATTTTTGCGAAGCAACTTTGCTGCGCCGGCTGCTCGATGCAAATTCAAGCAGCCATGAAAAAAGCCACCGGAGGCCGGTGGCTTGAATCGAATGACCTGGTAAAGGTCTGTTTAAACTTGGTGCCCAGAAGAGGACTCGAACCTCCACGATGTTACTCGCTAGTACCTGAAACTAGTGCGTCTACCAATTCCGCCATCTGGGCCCACAGAACTGCCGAAGCAGTTATGTTTTGAATTTCAGGAAAGAAGGAGATCATATCAAAAATAATGTCACTTCCAGCGGCTTGCTGGATGAATTCGAAGGAACGGTCCAAGGGCATCGCGACGGGCACGGCTTCGTGCAGCGCGACGACGGCGAAGCAGATATCTACCTGCCGCCGAACGAGATGCGCGCGGTGCTGCACAAGGACCGCGTCAAGGCGCGCGTCGTGCGACAGGATCGCCGTGGCCGCCCCGAGGGGCGCGTGGTGGAGATCATCGAGCGCCCCGAGCAGCCCATCATCGGCCGCCTCTTGCATGAAGGCGGCATCTGGCTCGTCGCGCCAGAAGACAAGCGCTACGGCCAGGACGTCCTGATTCCCAAGGGCGCAACCGGTCCTGCAAAGGTGGGGCAGGTGGTGGTCGTGCAACTCACCGAGCCGCCGGCGCTGTTCGGCCAGCCGGTGGGCCGCGTGAAGGAAGTGCTGGGCGAGATCGACGACCCTGGCATGGAGATCGAGATCGCCGTGCGCAAGTACGGCGTGCCGCACGAGTTTTCCGCAGAGTGCCTGGCCGAGGCCAAGGCGCTGCCCGAGAAGGTCCGTCCCGCCGACAAGAAGGGGCGCGTGGACCTCACCGACATTCCGCTCGTCACCATCGACGGTGAAGACGCGCGCGACTTCGACGACGCCGTGTACTGCGAGCCTGCGAAGGTGGGCCGCGGCAAGGGCTGGCGCCTGCTGGTTGCGATTGCCGACGTCAGCGCCTATGTGCAGACGGGCTCTGGCATCGACATTGACGCCTATGACCGCGCCACCAGCGTCTACTTCCCGCGCCGCGTCATTCCGATGCTGCCCGAGAAGCTGTCGAACGGCTTGTGCTCGCTGAACCCCGAGGTCGAGCGCCTGTGCATGGTGTGCGACATGCTCGTGGCCGCAGACGGCGAGATCTACGCCTACCAGTTCTATCCCGCCGTGATGTTCAGCCATGCGCGCTTCACGTACACCGAAGTGGCGGCCATCCTCGGCAATACGCGCGGCCCCGAAGCCGCCAAGCGCAAGGACCGCGTCAAGGATCTGCTGAACCTCGCCGATGTCTACAAGGCGCTGCTCAAGCAGCGCGGCAAGCGTGGCGCGGTCGACTTCGAAACCACCGAGACGCAGATCATCTGCGACGATGCCGGCCGAATCGAGAAGATCGTTCCGCGCACGCGTAACGAAGCGCACCGCCTGATCGAGGAAGCGATGCTCGCGGCCAACGTCTGCAGCGCCGACTTCATTGCCGAAGGCAAGCACCCGGGCCTGTACCGCGTGCATGAAGGCCCGACGCCCGAGAAGAAGGAAATCCTGCGCGGCTACCTGAAGGCGATGGGCGTCGGCCTGAGCATCACCGACGACCCCAGGCCGGGCGAGTTCCAGGCGATTGCCGATGCCACTAAAGAGCGCCCCGACGCGCAGCAGATCCACACCATGCTGCTGCGCTCGATGCAGCAGGCGATCTATACGCCGATCAACAGCGGCCACTTCGGCCTGGCCTACGAGGCCTACACGCATTTCACGAGCCCGATCCGGCGCTATCCGGACTTGCTGGTGCATCGCGTGATCAAGGCGATCCTCGGCAAGACGCGCTATCAGTTGCCGATGCTGCCCACGCCCGGCGAAGCGCATGCCAAGCTGGCCAAGCGGCTTGCGTCGCGCGTGAAGGCGCCGACCAACAAGCCGCAGAAAGCCGCCGTGGCGCCAAGCAAGGAAGTGCTGGCATGGGAGGCCGCGGGCCTGCATTGCAGTGCCAACGAGCGCCGCGCCGACGAAGCCAGCCGCGACGTCGAGGCATGGCTCAAGTGCAAGTACATGCGCGAGCACCTCGGCGAGGAATACGGCGGTGTGGTCACGGCCGCCACGACCTTCGGTATCTTCGTCACGCTCGATGCGATGTACGTCGAGGGCCTGGTGCACATCACCGAGCTTGGCGGCGAGTACTTCAAGTTCGACGAGATGCGCCAGGAATTGCGCGGCGAGCGCACCGGCATCCGCTACGCCATCGGCACGCGGGTGCGGGTGCAGGTGAGCCGTGTCGACCTGGACGGCCGCAAGATCGACTTCCGCCTCGTGCGCGAAGGCGAGGAACTGGCGACCCGTGCCATGAAGGACAAGGGCGTGACATCGGGCGTGCCGGTCAAGGCCTCGGCCAAGCGCAGCACGCGCCACAAGGCTGAAGCCGGCAACGCCGAGCCGCGCGCGGAGCGCGGTTCCTCGCCCACGGCCGGACCGCAGTCGGCAATGCAGGCCTTCAAGTCGGCGGTCAAGAAGGCCGCCAACAAGATGAAGGGGCGCAAGCCGCGTCGCTGAAGCCCAGGCCGCACGAACCATCGACCAACCCAAGAAGAGAAAGAGGCACACAGCATGAGCGCTGAAGACAACAAGGGCCGCATCGCCATCGTCACGGGGGCGGGCTCCGGCATCGGCCGCGCCGCCGCACTGGCGCTGCTGGGCGACGGCTGGAGCGTGGCTCTGGCGGGGCGCCGCATGGAGCCGCTGGAACAGGTGGCACAAGAATCGGGTGCCGGCGCGCGCGCCTTCGCGGTGCCGACCGACGTGGCCAATGCGGACTCGGTGCAGGCCCTGTTCGCGGCCACGGTCGAGCGTTTCGGCCGTGTCGACCTGCTGTTCAACAACGCCGGCGTGGGCAACCCGCCGGGCCCGTTCGAGGACTGGACGCCCGCGCAGTGGCAGGGCGTGGTCGACATCAATCTGACCGGCATGTTCTTCTGCATCCAACAGGCGTTCCGCACGATGAAGTCGCAAACGCCGATGGGCGGCCGCATCATCAACAACGGCTCCATCTCGGCCACCGCGCCGCGGCCGAACTCGGCGGCCTATACGGCGACCAAGCATGCGGTCGAAGGGCTGACGAAGACCGCTTCGCTGGACGGCCGCAAGTACGACATCGCGGTGGGGCAGGTCGACGTCGGCAATGCCATGACCGAGTTGGCCGCGCGCATGGCCAAGGGTGTGCCGCAAGCCAACGGCGAACTTGCGATCGAGCCGCTGATCGACGTCAAGATCGTGGGCCAGTCGGTGCTCTACATGGCAAACCTGCCGCTGGAAGCCAACGTGCTGTTCCACACCATCATGGCGACGAAGATGCCCTTCGTCGGGCGCGGCTAGGGGCAGTCAGGAGGGCGCACGGCGGGCCAGCGCGCCGGCCGTGAGCGGGGCGGCACCGGCCGGCCAGGTGTCGGCGATGTGGCCGTGCTGCCAGACGGCTTCGTGCGCCGCTTCGAAGGCTGGCTGGCGCATGGCCAGTGCCGCGCCGATCATGCCGGCCAGCACGTCGCCTGTGCCGGCCGTCGCGAGGCGCGCGTTGCCGGTCAGGCTGATGGCGGGTGGCGCGCTGCCGGCGTCGGCAACCACAGTGCCTGAACCCTTGAGCAGTGTCACGACACCTAAGTCCACGGCGTGTCGGCGGGCCGCGGCCAGCCTGTCGGCCTGGACCTCGCCGACCGTGCAGCCCAGCAGTCGCGCCGCTTCCAGCGGATGCGGCGTGATCACGGTGGGTGCTCCGCCTTTTCCTCGCAATACCAATTGGGCTTGCAGCGCGCTATCGGCTGCGATGGCGTTGAGTGCGTCGGCATCGAGCACCAGTGCGGCCGCCGTCGAGAGAACGCGCGGCAGCAGTTCGGCCACCGCCTCTGCACCTCCGCATCCGCACACTGCCGTCATGCCCGACAGGTCGAGCGTTCGGGCGTCGCGCAGCATCAGTTCAGGTTGCGCGATGTCGACGGGGGCCGCGCTCGGATCGAGCAGCCCGACGAAGACGCGCCCCACACCGCTGTGCAAAGCCGCCGACCCGGCCAGCAGCGCGGCTCCTGCCATGCCGGGCGCGCCGCCGATCACCGCGACATCGCCAAAACTGCCCTTGTGCGAGGCATGTGCGCGCCGCCGAGTTTCAGGGGCCCCGGCGATCCGGGCCGCGGGTTGATCCTTGAATGCGCCGCAACCCAGATTGTCGAACCACACGGCGCCTGCCGCATCGCGGCCCTGGGCCGTGAACAGGCCGGGCTTCAGCGTGAGGAAGGTGATGCAGCTGCGCGCCGATGATTGGGCTGGTTCGATGCCGTGGGTTAGCGTGCCCGTGTCGGCATTCAGGCCCGATGGCACGTCGACGCTGAGCACCGGCCGGGCACTTGCATGCATCTCCGCCAGCCATTCGGCCATCGTGCCTTCGGGGGGCCGCGTCGATCCGATGCCGAGCAGCGCGTCGATGGCCAGCTCATAGGCCGAAGGCGGTGTCGATGCGAATGTCACGCCTGCGTCGCGGGCACGCTGCAGCGATGCCTTGGCGTCCGGCGGCAAGCGGCCTTCATCCCCGAGGAAGGTGACGACCGGAAAGAAGCCCCTGTGCCGCAACTGCGCGGCGGCCTCGAAGCCATCGCCGCCGTTGTTGCCTGGCCCGCAGGCCACCCAGATCGTTCGTGCATGCGGCGCGATCGCCATGGCCAGCCGTGCGACTGCGAGGCCGGCACGCTGCATCAGCGCGTGCGCGGGCAGGGCGGCCGCCGCAGCCTGTTCGATGCGGCGCGTGGCGGCGATGTCGAACAGCTCGGCAATGGTGGCGGACGTGATGCGTTGCATCGGCGCATTGTGCCGTCGCGTCCCTATCATCCGGGGATGAATCTCAAGAGCGTCGCCTGGGTGCTCGTCCTGTTTTGCGCGGCGCTCGTCTTCTTTGTGGCTGCGACGATGTCGTGGATTGCAGGGCTGGGATGGGTCCTGGGCCTGCTGTGCGGCGTGTGGGGCGTCTTTCTGCTGGCCGATTTGAAGCGATGGGTGGCTTTGCGGGACCTGGCATGGGCCGCCAATGTCGGCTTCGGCATCAGCGTGGTCCGCTGGTTTGACGTGCCGTCCGAAACCGTTTCCGGTCTGACGCGCCTCGCGCTGCTGAGCGCTGATGCGCTGTGCCTGGGCTTCTTTGTGCTGGTCGGCCCCGGTTTGCTGGGATGGATTGCGCAGAAACTCCGGCCGCCGCCGGAGCCCGCGTTGCCCGTCGAGCAGCCGGCCAGCCCCGAGTGCCTGCGCCGGTGGGGCCCTAAAGACTGAGCCGTTCGACGCCCAGGCCTTCGAGGTCGATGCCCGGGTCCTGTCCGGCGATCAGGTCGCCCAGCACGCGCGCGCTGCCGCATGACAGCGCCCAGCCGCTCGAGCCGTGGCCGAGATTGAGCCACACGCCGGGGATACCGCTTGCGCCCAGCACGGGCGGGCCGTCGGGCAGCATCGGCCGCGCGCCTTTCCACTGCTGCACGCCGGACTGTAGCGTGGCCGCGCCCGGGAACCAGTCGTGCAACACCTTGTAGAGCGTCTGCACGGCGGCCGGATTCGTCGTGTCGAGCGAGCCGCCGATTTCGGCGCCGCCGGCCACGCGCACGCGCTGGCCCAGGCGGGAGATGGCAACCTTGTAGCGCTCGTCCATCACCGCGCAGCGCGGTGCATTGAGCGGTTCGCGGATCGGCGCGCTGATCGAATGGCCGTAGACCGGCGCCATCGGGATGCGCAGCCCCAGCGGCCGCAGCAGCGACGCCGATGCCAGGCCGGCGCACATCACGACTGCGTCGTAGCGCACCGGATCCGAGCCGCTCGCCAAAGACAGCGAAGTGGGCGCCGCGCGGCTCAGGGGGGCGATGTCGCAGTTGAAGTGAAACTGAGCACCGAGCGACTCGGCCTCCCACTTGAGCAGCAGAGCGAACTGCCGGCAGTTGGCCACTTCATCGTCGGGCAGGTGGATGGCGCCCGCCAGCGGGGAGTCGGGGTTGAGGGCCGGCTCGATCAGCCGGGCCTCGTCTGCATCGACTTCCTTGAAGGCGCTGCCGGCCGCGCGCAGTACGTCGAGCCCGGGCTGCACCAGTTTCTTTTCGCGCTTGGAACGCAGCAGCACCAGGTAGCCGTCGCTGCGTTCGTAGCTGAGCTCGCGCGCCTCGGTCACTTCGTGCAGGCGGTTGCGGCTGTAGAAGGCCAGGCGCTGCATGCGTGCGCGATTGGCGAGGTAGGTTTCGAGCTTGCAGGCCTTTTGCCAGCGCGACAGCCAGCCGAGGTCGCGCGAAGCGAGCGGCCAGCGCAGCTTGACGGCGCCGTGCGAGGACAGCAGCGAGCGCAGCACCTTGCCGCGCATGCCGGGGGCGGCCCACGGCGTGACGTACCCGGGAGCGACCACGCCGGCGTTGGCGAAGCTGGCTTCTTCTGCGGCGGCGCCCCTGCGCTCGAACACGGTCACTTCATGGCCGTCGGAAACCAGTTCCCAGGCGGTGGTGACGCCGACGATGCCGGCGCCCACGATCGCGATTTTCATTGAATTTTCTGGATAAGAGAGATGGTTGGCGCCCGTGCGTTGGGCAGCGTCGGCTGCTATTTTTGCAGCGTGCGCTCGGCCTGGAGCGCAACTGCGAGCACGGCGTCGTCGTGCAGCGCGGCGTGCCACAGCATCAGGCCGACCGGCAGTTCGCCGTCGGCGTGGCAGGGCAGCGAAATGGCGCAGCCGTCGAGCATGTTGACGATCGATGGATTGCGCAGCAGCAGTGCATTGACGCGGAAGAATTCGTCGTCGCGCTCGGCGCCCGGCGCCACGCTGGCGATGGACGGCGCGGTGATCGGCACGGTCGGCGACAGGACGGCGTCGAACGGGGCGAGCGCGGTTTCGACACGGGCGATCCAGTCGCGGCGGGCATGGATCAGGTCGATGTATTCGTGCGCTTTCATCGTGGCACCGCGCAGGATGCGCTGGACCACGCGCGGATCGTAGCCTGCACCGCTGCGCTCCAGCAGCAGGCGGTGCCAGGCGTACGACTCGGCTGCCGAGAAACCGCCGGTGGCGTTGATGGTGGTCAACTCGGCCAGTTCGGGCAGTTCGATCTCGACGATGCGGGCGCCGGCGGTCCGCAATGCCTTCAGCGAGCGCTCGAAAGCGGCGGCCACGGCGGGTTCGGCGCCGTCGAAGAATACGTTTTTCACCACCGCCAGCCTGTAGGCGGCCAGCGGGGCGTTGCCGGCGGTCACGCGCCGCGCGGCGAGGATTTCGTGCGCCGTGATGGCGTCGCGCACCGACCGCGTCATGGCGCAAACCGTGTCCAGGGTGGTCGAGAGCGGCAGTGCGCCTTCCGCAGGCGTTAGCCGGGCCGTGTTCTTGAAGCCGACGATGCCGTTCAGCGCCGCCGGGATGCGGATCGAGCCGCCGGTGTCGGAGCCCAGCCCGATGAACGCAGCGCCGCTGGCCACCGACACCGCTGCGCCGGAGGACGAGCCGCCCGGGATGCGGGGCGTGGCGGCGTCGCACGCGTTGGCCGGCGTGCCGTGGTGCGGATTGACGCCGACGCCCGAGAAGGCGAACTCCGTCATGTTGGTGCGGCCGGTCAGCACGCCGCCCGCGGCGCGCAGCCGTGCCACGGCGAGGGCGTCGGCCTTGGCCGCGGGCGCATGGGCCAGCACCGCGGAGCCGGCGGGCGTTGGCTGGCCTTCAACATCGAACAGGTCCTTCGCGGTGAAGGCCAGTCCGGAAAGGCGGCTGTCGGGGGGCGACGCGGCGGTGGTCTGGCGGGCCTCGTCGAACATGGTGCGGGTGAAGACGTGCACGCAGGCCGGGGATTGGGCAATGCCGATGGCGTGCTCCATTTCGGTGCGGGCATCGGAGCCACCTGTCAGAAGGGTGAAACGAGTGGCGTGAAGATCGTTCATGGGCGCTGCGGATGCCGTGAGGCGGCTCGGTTTCGAGGGAGAAGGGGCGGCGGCCGTGCTATACTCTTTGGGTTTCGCTGGCAAAGCGACGGCTTTCGTTGCATCCAGCCAGACACATCCGCAAACCGGCCCAATCAAGGTGTTGTGACTCCGTTCAAAAGAGCACAAAACGGGCTGGATTTTAGACCCAACCTTTGGAGTAATTTCAATGTCTACCACCATGCGCGAAATGCTGGAAGCAGGTGTCCATTTCGGTCACCAAACCCGCTTCTGGAACCCCAAGATGGCCCCGTTCATCTTCGGCCATCGCAACAAGATCCACATCATCAACCTGGAAAAGTCGCTCCCGATGTTCCAGGACGCGATGAAGTACGCCAAGCAGCTCACCGCCAACCGCGGCACGATCCTGATGGTCGGCACGAAGCGCCAGGCCCGTGAAATCGTGGCTGCCGAAGCTCGCCGCGCCGGTGTGCCTTTCGTCGACACCCGCTGGCTGGGCGGCATGCTGACCAACTTCAAGACCGTCAAGACATCGATCAAGCGTCTGAAGGACATGAAGGCCCAGCAGGAAGCCGGCCTCGACTCGCTGAGCAAGAAGGAGCAACTGACCTTCTCGCGCGAAATCGAGAAGCTCGAAAAGGACATCGGCGGCATCCAGGACATGACCGCGCTGCCCGACGCCATCTTCGTGATCGACGTGGGCTTCCACAAGATCGCCGTGGCCGAAGCCAAGAAGCTCGGCATTCCGCTGATCGGTGTGGTGGACTCCAACCACTCGCCCGAAGGCATTGACTACGTGATCCCCGGCAACGACGACTCGTCGAAGGCTGTCACGCTGTACGCCCGCGGCATCGCCGATGCGATCATCGAAGGCCGCAACAGCGCCACCGGTGACGTGGTCAAGGCCATCGCCGAAGGCAGCGACGAATTCGTCGAAGTCGAAGAGGGCGCTTCGGCCTGATTGGCGCGCTCGCGAGCCTGAAGAAGGGGCTTTGGTGCCCCTTTTTTTTAACCTGATTTTTGGATTTACGGAGATACAACAATGGCTGCAATCACCGCAAGCATGGTCGGCGAACTGCGCGCAAAGACCGACGCGCCGATGATGGAATGCAAGAAGGCCCTGACCGAGGCCGACGGTAACATGGAAAAGGCCGAAGAGCTGCTGCGCATCAAGCTCGGCAACAAGGCTGGCAAGGCATCGGGCCGCATCACTGCCGAAGGCGTGGTCACGGCATTCGTCGATGGCGCTGCCGGCGGCATGATCGAAATCAACTGCGAAACCGACTTCGTCACCAAGAACGACAGCTTCCTGGCCATGGCCAACGCTGCCGCGATGCTGGTCGCCAAGAACAACCCGGCCGACATCGCTGCGCTGGGCGCGCTGCCCTACGAGCAGGACGGCTTCGGTCCGACGCTCGAGGACGTGCGCAAGGGCCTGATCGGCAAGATCGGCGAGAACATGAGCTTTCGCCGCTTCAAGCACTTTGCCGGCAACGGCAAGCTGGCTTCGTACCTGCACGGCACGCGCATCGGCGTGATGGTCGAGTTCGAGGGCGACGACACGTCGGCCAAGGACGTGGCGATGCACATTGCCGCCATGAAGCCGGTCGCCATCCAGGCGTCGGACGTGCCTGTCGAACTGATCGAAAAAGAGCGCGCCGTGGCTGCCGGCAAGGCTGCCGAAGACCGCAAGGTGGCCGAGGCCGAAGGCAAGAAGCCGCAGCCCGACGACATCGTTGCCAAACGCATCGAAGGCGGCGTGCAGAAGTACCTGAAGGAAGTCTCGCTGCACAACCAGCCGTTCGTGAAGAACGACAAGCAGACCGTCGAGCAGATGCTCAAGGCCGCCGACACCTCGATCAAGGGCTTCACCCTGTACGTGGTCGGCGAAGGCATTGAGAAGAAGGTTGACGACTTCGCTGCGGAAGTTGCCGCGCAGGTCGCAGCAGCCAAGGCCGCTGCCTAAGCCTTTCGGGCTCCAGCGACGGCGCGCCAACGCGTGCCGTCGCTTTTTCATCGCTACGTTTTACACTCGTCCCCGCCAAATCAAAGGAAATTGCCCATGTCTGATGCCCGCCCAGCCCACAAGCGAATCTTGTTGAAGCTGTCGGGAGAGGCATTGATGGGCGATGACGCCTTCGGCATCAACCGCGCCACCATCGTGCGCATGGTGCAGGAAGTGGCCGAGGTTGTGAACATGGGCGTCCAGGTGGCGGTCGTGATCGGGGGCGGCAACATCTTCCGCGGCGTCGCGGGCGGCTCGGTCGGCATGGACCGCGCCACGGCCGACTACATGGGCATGCTGGCCACCGTGATGAACTCGCTGGCGCTGGCCGACGCAATGGACAAGCAGGGTCTCGTGGCCCGCGTGATGTCCGCCATTGCCATCGAGCAGGTGGTCGAGCCCTATGTGCGCCCCAAGGCCCTGCAGTACCTCGAAGAGGGCAAGGTCGTGGTGTTCGCGGCCGGCACGGGCAATCCGTTCTTCACCACCGATACGGCTGCCGCGCTGCGCGGCGCCGAGATCGGTGCCGAGCTCGTGCTCAAGGCGACCAAGGTCGACGGCGTCTACACCGCCGATCCCAAGACCAACCCCGATGCAACGCGCTACGCCACGCTGACTTTCGACGAGGCGATCGCAAAAAATCTCGGCATCATGGACGCCACGGCTTTCGCGCTGTGCCGCGACCAGAAGCTGCCGATCAAGGTGTTCTCGATCCTCAAGAACGGTGCGCTCAAGCGCGTCGTGATGGGCGAGGACGAGGGCACGCTGGTGCATGCCTAGGAGTATTTGAGATGACCATTGCAGACATCCGCAATGCGACCGACGCGAAGATGAATCAGTCGCTCGCCGCATTCCAGAACAACCTCACCAAGATCCGCACGGGCCGCGCAAATTCGGCGCTGCTCGACTCGATCCACGTCGAGTACTACGGCTCGCAGGTGCCGCTGAGCCAGGTGGCCAACGTGTCGGTGCTCGACTCGCGCACCATCAGCGTCCAGCCCTGGGAAAAGGGCATGGGCGCCAAGATCGAGAAGGCCATTCGCGAAAGCGACCTGGGCTTGAACCCCGCCTCGATGGGCGACCTGATCCGCGTGCCGCTGCCCGCCATGAGCGAAGAGCGCCGCAAGGAAATGACCAAGCTGGTTCGCAACGAAGGCGAAACCGCCAAGATCGCCACGCGCAACCTGCGCCGTGATGCGAACGAGTCGGTCAAGAAGCTGGTCAAGGACAAGCTGGCCTCCGAAGACGACCAGAAGCGTGCCGAAGCCGAGATCCAGAAGGTCACCGACCGCCACATCGCGGAAATCGACCGCCTGGTCGCGGCCAAGGAAGCGGAGATCATGGCCGTTTGAGGCCTGTCATGGCCTCGTCAGCGCCGCGCATTCCCCACCACGTTGCCATCGTCATGGACGGCAACGGTCGTTGGGCGACGCGACGTTTCCTGCCTCGCGTTGCGGGGCACAAGCAGGGCGTCGAAGCGCTGCGGCGCTGTGTCAAGGCCTGCGCCGATCGCGGCGTGGGCGTGCTGACGGTGTTTGCGTTCTCGTCCGAGAACTGGAACCGGCCCGTCGAGGAAGTCTCCGGGCTCATGGAGCTGATGGTCGGGGCGCTCGCCCGCGAGGTGCCCAAGCTCAGCAGCGACGGTGTGCGGCTGCATTTCGTCGGCGAGCGGGGCGGGCTGTCACCGAAGATGGTGAAGGGCCTGGTCGACGCCGAGGTTGCCACGGCGCACAACACGCGCATGGTGCTCAACGTCTGCTTCAACTACGGCGGGCGCTGGGACATCGCGCAGGCTGCCGCCAGGTTGGTGGCGCAGGGCGAAGCGATCACCGAGGTCAGCCTCGACCGCGCCATGGCCCTGGCCCATGTGCCCGACCCCGACCTGTTCATCCGAACGGGCGGCGAGCAGCGGTTGTCCAATTTCCTGCTCTGGCAGAGTGCCTACGCCGAGCTTTTCTTCAGCGACAAGCTGTGGCCCGAATTCGACGAGGCCGCGCTGGACGAGGCGATTGCCGCGTTCCAGGGCCGCGAGCGCCGCTTCGGCCAGACCTCGGCACAGGTTTCGACGGCTGCGGCCTGAAGACCTCACAACTTCACGCATGCTCAAACAACGCATCCTCACGGCGATCGTGCTGCTCGCGATCCTGCTGCCGGCGCTGTTCTATCGAAACTACATCCCATTCGCCTGTGTGATGCTCGTGCTGATCGGTGCGGCTGCGTGGGAGTGGGGGCGTCTCAACGGCTACGGCCAGAAGGTGTCGCTGTTCCTGGGTGCCGAGACCGTGGTGCTTTGCGGGCTTTCGTGGTGGCTGGGCCTGCTCGAACAACCGTTGATCCTGATGTGGACCCTGGCCAGCGCGGCCTGGGTGCTGGGCGGCGCGGCGCTGCTGCGCGTGGCGGTGCCGGGTTGGCCCCGCATTCCGCGTGGGCTGCGGCTGGTCGGCGGCCTGCTTGCGCTCTGGGTGGCGTGGCTTGCCGCGGTGCAGGCGCGCATGATCGGCATCAACTTCCTGCTGTCGATCCTGGTGCTGGTGTGGGTGGCCGACGTGTTCGCCTATTTCGCCGGCCGTGCCTTCGGCCTCAGGTTCACGCGCAACAAGCTCGCGCCCGCGATCAGTCCCGGCAAGAGCTGGGAAGGTGTCTGGGGCGGCATGATCGGCGTGGTGGTGCTGGCCTTTGCCTGGGTCTGGGCCGACAAGGCCACCGGCGCCGCCGTGGCCAGCCTCTACACCCGTCTCAACGAGCGTGGCTGGTGGCTCTTGCTGCTCGCCGCGTTGTTCCTCTCGGCCATGAGCGTCGTGGGCGACCTCGTCGAATCTCTCATCAAGCGCAGTGCCGGCGCCAAGGACAGCAGTCGGCTGTTGCCCGGCCACGGTGGTGTTCTCGACCGCGTGGATGCCCTCTTGCCGGCGCTTCCTATTGCCATGATGCTGGCTTTCCTGTGAACTCAACCAGAAGACAACGCGTCACGGTGCTCGGCTCGACCGGCTCGGTCGGCGTGAGCACGCTCGACGTCATTTCGCGCCACCCCGAGCGCTTTGAGGTGTTCGCGCTTTCGGCTGCCACCAAGGTCGACGAGTTGCTGGCGCAGTGCGCCCAGTTCTTGCCGCGGTTCGCCGTGATGGCCAGCGCGCCGCATGCCGCGATACTGGCTGAAAAGCTGAAGCAGAACAGCCTGAAGACGGTTGTCCTGATGGGTGACGGTGCTCTCGAAACGATAGCGTCCCACGACGAAACGGATGCCGTCATGGCCGCCATCGTCGGTGCCGCGGGCCTGGGGCCGTGCCTGGCCGCCGCGCGCGCCGGCAAGCGCCTGCTGCTGGCCAACAAGGAAGCGCTGGTCGTCGGCGGCGAGCTCTTCATGCGTACCGTGCGCGAGGGCGGCGCCACGCTGCTGCCTATCGACAGCGAGCATTCAGCCATCTTCCAGTCGCTGCCCGAAGATCCATCCACCTGGGCACGGCGCATCGACAAGATCATCCTGACCGCCTCGGGTGGCCCGTTCCGTACGCGTGCCCCGGAAACCCTGGGCACGGTAACGCCCGAGCAGGCCTGTGCCCATCCGAACTGGGTCATGGGCCGCAAGATCTCGGTCGACTCGGCCACCATGATGAACAAGGCGCTCGAAGTGATCGAGGCGCGTCACCTGTTCGGCGTCTCGCCCGAGCAGATCGAGGTCGTCATCCATCCGCAGAGCGTGGTGCACTCGATGGTGCAGTTCACCGACGCCTCGGTCATCGCACAGCTCGGTACGCCCGACATGCGGGTGCCGATCGCGGTGGGCCTGGCCTGGCCCGAACGCATCGAGAGCGGCGCCGCGCGGCTCGACTTCCGCCAGATGGCCTCGCTGACCTTCGATGCGCCCGATGCAGCGCTCTTTCCAGGGCTGGGCCTGGCATGGCACGCGCTGCGCGCCGCGCCGGGCACGACGGCGGTGCTCAATGCCGCCAACGAGGTTGCGGTGGAAGCTTTCCTGAGCCACCGCCTTCGGTTCGATTGCATTCACGCGGTCAACATGGAAACTTTGGAAGCAGTCTCTCCCTCCAAGCCGGCATCGCTGGCCGACCTGCTGGCGATCGATGCCAGCGCCCGTGCGGCGGCCAATGCCGCTGCGCTGCGCTTCGCAGCCTGACGTACCCCCCTCAAGAGACCAAGGATCCCGATGCTGCTCACAGTCATAGCCTTCGTGGTCGCGCTCGGTGTCCTGATCGCGGTGCACGAATACGGGCACTACCGCGTGGCCGTGGCCTGTGGGGTCAAGGTCGAGCGCTTCTCCGTCGGATTCGGCAAGGCGCTGTTCCGCTGGCAGCCGAAGCGCCAGCACCCGGGGCAGCAGACCGAATTCGTCATCGGCGCCTTTCCGTTGGGCGGCTACGTCAAGATGCTCGACGAGCGCGAAGGGCCGGTAGCGCCCGAAGAGCGTCATCGCGCCTTCAATACTCAGCCTCTGCGTTCGCGAGCGGCCATCGTCGCAGCGGGGCCTATTGCCAATCTGCTGCTGGCCGTCGTGCTTTACACCGCGGTCAACTGGATCGGCGTGCAAGAGCCGGTCGCCAAGCTGGCGCGGCCGGTGGCGGCTTCGCTGGCCGAGGCAGCGGGCCTGCGCGGTGGCGAACAGATCACCCGGGCGGGCTTCGATGGCGACCTTTCGCCGGTGCAGTCCTTCGAGGACCTGCGCTGGCGCATGACCCGCGGCGCGCTGGACGGACACGACCTGACGCTCGAAGTGGCGGGCGAAGGCGGCCGGCCGGTGCGGCAACTGGTGCTGCCGCTGAGCCGCATGGAGGCCAAGGACGCCGATCCTCAGATGTTCCGCAAGATCGGCGTGCTGGCACCCCTGACCAAGCCCGAGATCGGTGAAGTCATGGCGGGTAGCGCCGCCGAGGGTGCCGGTCTTCGCAACGGCGACCTCGTGCGTGCCATCGGAGGCACGGCCATCGTCGACGGGCAGCAGCTGCGTGAAGCGATCCGGGCGTCGGTCGACGGCGGCCAGCCGCGCACGCAGGTCTGGCAGGTCGAGCGCGGTGGCCGGTTGCTTACGATCGAAGTGAAGCCCGAGGTGCGGGAAGAGGGTGGCAACAAGGTCGGCCGCATCGGCGCGTACGTTGGTGCGCCGCCCGAAATGGTGACGGTGCGCCAGGGGCCGGTCGACGGTGTCTGGCGCGGCGTGGTGCGCACCTGGGAGGTCTCCGCGCTGACCGTGCGCATGATGGGCAAGATGGTCATCGGCGAGGTCTCGCTCAAGAACCTGAGTGGTCCGCTCACGATCGCCGACTACGCGGGCAAGTCCGCAAGCCTCGGCTTCACTCAGTATCTGATCTTCCTGGCGCTCATCAGCGTGAGCCTCGGGGTCCTCAATCTCATGCCGCTGCCGGTCCTCGATGGAGGACACCTGATGTATTATCTTTGGGAGGGCCTGACCGGCAAGAGCGTCTCCGACGCTTGGATGGAACGGCTTCAGCGCGGGGGTGTGGCCCTGCTGCTGGTCATGATGTCGGTCGCACTCTTCAACGACGTCACGCGGCTCTTTGGTTAACTTTCAGCCGGCCCTTTCCGTGCCGGTTCAATTCACAGATGAACAAAAACTTCAGTCGCTTTCGCCTGCGTAGCGTTGCCGCGGTGGTCGCCAGTGCGCTCGCCGCCACGGCAGCTTGGGCCGTCGAGCCTTTCACGGTGCGCGACATTCGCGTCGAAGGCCTGCAACGCGTCGAAGCCGGCACGATCTTCGCATCGCTGCCGCTGCGCGTGGGCGATACCTACAGCGACGAGCGCGGTTCAGCCGCCATTCGCGCGCTGTTCGACTTGGGGTTGTTCAAGGATGTGCGCATCGACGTGAACGGCAACGTGGTGGTGGTGATCGTCGAAGAGCGGCCGACCATTGCAGACGTCGATTTCGTCGGTACCAAGGAGTTCGACAAGGCGGCTTTGCAGAAGGCGCTGCGCGAAGTCGGACTGGCCGACGGCCGCCCCTACGACAAGGCGCTGGCCGACCGTGCCGAGCAGGAGCTCAAGCGCCAGTACGTGAGCAAGAGCCTCTACAACGCACAGGTCGTGACCACCGTCACGCCCATCGAGCGCAACCGCGTCAACCTGACCTTCACCGTGACCGAAGGCGATTCGGCCCGCATCCGCGAAGTGCACGTGGTGGGCAACAAGGCCTTCAGCGAATCGACGCTGCTGAGCTTGTTCGACCAGGACAGCGGCGGCTTCATGAGCTGGTACACCAAGTCGAACCAGTACTCGCGCGCCAAGCTCAACGCCGACCTCGAAACCCTGCGCTCGTACTACATCACGCGCGGCTACCTCGAGTTCCGCATCGACTCGACCCAGGTTGCCATTTCGCCGGACCGCAAGGACCTGACGGTGACCGTGAACATCACCGAAGGCGAGAAGTTCGTTGTGTCGAGCGTCAAGCTCGATGGCAACTATCTCGGTCGCGACGAGGAGTTCAAGTCGCTCATCACCATCAAGCCGGGCGAGCCCTACAACGGCGAACAGGTCACTGAAACCACCAAGGCCTTCAACGACTATTTCGGCACCTTCGGCTACGCGTTCGCACGTGTGCAGGCGCGCCCCGAGATCGATCGTGTCAACAACCGGGTGGCGCTCACGCTGCAGGCCGAACCTTCGCGCCGCGTGTACGTGCGGCGTGTGTCGGTGGGTGGCAACAACAAGACCCGCGACGAAGTCATTCGCCGTGAGTTCCGCCAGTACGAGGCCTCCTGGTACGACGGCGACAAGATCAAGCTCTCGCGCGACCGCGTGGACCGCCTGGGGTTCTTCACCGAGGTGAACGTCGATACGCAGGAAGTGCCCGGCTCGCCCGACCAAGTGGACCTGACCGTCAACGTGGCCGAAAAGCCCACCGGCAGCCTGCAGCTCGGCGCCGGCTACTCGAGCGCCGAGAAGGTCGCACTGACCTTCGGTATTTCGCAGGAAAACGTGTTCGGCTCGGGCAACTTCCTGGGCGTGCAGGTCAACACCAGCAAGTACAACCGCACGTTGTCGCTGACGACCACCGATCCGTACTTCACGCCTGACGGCATCTCGCGCACGATCAGCGTGTATCACACGACGACACGGCCGTATTCGACGACCATCGACGGCGACTACAAGCTGGTCAACCAGGGCGCTTCGATCCGCTTTGGCGTTCCGTTCAGCGAGGTCGATACGGTCTTCTTCGGCATCGGCCTGGAGCGGTATGCGTTCGATCCGAACAAGACGACGGCACTCGCGGGCTTGACCACGCCGCGTTCCTACCTCGACTACTTCCAGTGCCATCTCAACACGAGCCCTGTCAGCAACGGCCCGCTGCTGCCGCCTACACCGGCTGGCTGGCTCGTCACGGGCTGCTCGCAGGACAGCGTCTGGGGCGTGCCGCTGAGCGTGGGCTGGGGCCGGGACAACCGCGACAGCGCGTTGATTCCGACCACCGGGCGGCTGCAGCGTGCCAACCTCGAACTGGGGGTGGCGGGCGACATGAAGTACGTCAAGACGAACTACCAGTACCAGCAGTTCTTCGCGATCAACAAGCAATACACCTTCTCGATCAACGGCGAAGTCGGCTATGCCAAGGCGCTGGGCGGCAAGGTCTATCCGATCTTCAAGAACTTCTATGCGGGTGGTCTTGGCTCCATTCGCGGTTTCGAGCAAAACTCGCTGGGTCCACGCGATGTGCCGCTGTTGGGCCAGAGCGAAGGTGCTGCTTTGGGCGGCACCAAGAAGGCCATCTTCAACGCGGAGCTGAGCACGCCGTTCCCGGGCGCCGGCAACGACCGCACGCTGCGCCTGTACGGCTTCTTCGACGTCGGCAATGTGTTCGGTTCGCGTGCCGCCGGCCTGACCGACGAGCAATGGAAGGCCGAGAAGAAGCTGCGCGCTTCGGTCGGCCTGGGCATCAGCTGGATCTCGCCGCTGGGCCCGCTGCGTCTCGCCTACGCCTTCCCCATCAAGTCCCAGAAGGAAGTAGGGGTCCCGCTGACGCCCGGCTACATCCCGAAGGATAGAATTCAGCGCCTCCAATTCCAGATCGGAACGTCTTTCTAAATGAAGCATTTGATTCGCGCCGCGGCAGGCGTGTCGTTGATTTCCGCTCTCGCGTTCGCTGCGGTGCCCGCCCAGGCGCAGGAAACCTTTCGCATCGGTTTCGTGAACCCGGACCGCGTGCTGCGCGAGGCGCAGCCGGCCAAGACTGCCCAGGCAAAACTCGAAGCCGAATTCCTGAAGCGCGAGAAGGATCTGACTTCGCAGGGCGACGCTCTGAAAGCGGCCTCGGAGAAGTTCGAGCGCGAGGCGCCCACCCTGTCGGAAAGCCAGCGGGCAGCGCGCCAGCGCGGGCTGGTCGACCAGGATCGCGACTTTCAGCGCAAGCGGCGCGAGTTCCAGGAAGACCTGAACTCGCGCAAGAATGAAGAGCTCCAGCAGGTCTACGAGCGCGCCAACCGCGTGGTGAAGCAGGTGGCCGAGGCCGAGAAGTACGACGCCATCCTTCAGGAGGCGATCTACATCAATCCGAAGCACGACATCACCGACAAGGTGATCAAGGCGCTGAACGCGTCGGTCAGCTCTCCTGCGCCTGCGGCCGGCAAGTAACGCCGGGAGCCGGCGTGTCACTGCAGCTCGGAGCCATCGTTGACGCCCTTGGGGGCGAACTTCATGGCGATGCGGCGCTGTCCATCGAGCGGCTGGCGCCGCTGCAGAATGCGCAGCCCGATGCGCTCAGTTTTCTGAGCCATCCCAAATACCAGCAGGAATTGGCGGCTTCGAAGGCCGCTTGCGTGATCGTGTCGCCGGCCATGCGCGAGGCGGCTGCGGCGCGTGGCGCTTTCATCCTCACGCCGGATCCATACTTCTACTTTGCCCGCCTGACACAGCTCTGGAAGGCGCACCACGCGCGTCCGGAAGCCGATCGCATCCATCCCAGCGCAGTGATCCATGCAGAGGCCCAAGTTGATGCCACTGCGCGCATCGGCGCGCTGTGCGTGGTGGAGCGGGGCGCGCGCATCGGTGCGGGCACTGTGCTGAAGTCCCGGGTGACGGTCAGCGAAGACTGCACCATCGGCGAGCGCTGCCTGCTGCACCCGGGCGTGGTCATCGGTGCCGACGGCTTCGGCCTGGCGCCGCACGAGGGGCGCTGGATCAAGATCGAGCAGTTGGGCGCGGTGCGCATCGGCAACGACGTCGAGATCGGCGCCAACACCTGCATCGATCGCGGCGCGCTCGACGACACAGTGATCGACGACGGCGTGAAGCTCGACAACCTGATCCAGATCGGCCACAACGTGCGCGTTGGCAAGAACACCGCCATGGCGGGCTGTGTCGGCGTGGCTGGCAGCGCCATCATCGGCGCCAACTGCACCTTCGGTGGTGGCGCCATCGTGCTGGGCCATCTGACGGTGGCCGACGGCGTCCACGTGTCCGCCGCAACCGTGGTTACCCGTTCGATCCACAAGGCCGGCCAATACACCGGCATGTTTCCCATCGATGACAATGCGAGCTGGGAAAAGAATGCGGCAACGCTCAAGCAGTTGCACAGCCTGCGCGAACGACTGAAGGCGCTGGAGAAGGCTCCCTCGAAAAAATGACGACGATGCAGGAACAGAAAATCATGACAAAGCCAGCGATAGCGCTCGATATCCATCAAATCCTCAAGCTGCTGCCTCACCGCTACCCGTTCCTGCTGGTGGACCGCGTACTGGACATGGAAAAGGGCAAGCGCATCACGGCGCTGAAGAACGTGACGATGAACGAGCCGTTCTTCAACGGCCACTTCCCGCACCGCCCGGTGATGCCGGGCGTGCTGATGCTCGAAGCCATGGCCCAGGCCGCGGCCCTGCTGTCGTTCCATTCGCTCGACATCGTGCCGGACGACAACACCGTCTACTACTTTGCCGCCATCGACGGCGCACGCTTCAAGCGGCCCGTGGAACCCGGCGACCAATTGACGCTCGAAGTCGAGATCGAGCGCATGAAGGCCGGCATTTCCAAGTTCAAGGGCCGGGCCCTGGTGGGCAGCGAACTCGCCTGCGAGGCGACGCTGATGTGCGCCATGCGCCAGATCAACTGATCCGGCCGCAGTCGTTTCCACAACGCATGACCCAGGTTCACTCGACAGCACTCGTCGACCCCCAGGCCGAACTCGACGCCTCGGTGTCGGTCGGTCCCTATACCGTGATCGGTCCGCATGTGCGGGTGGGCGCGGGCACTACCATCGGCGCGCATTGCGTGATCGAGGGGCGCACGACCATCGGGCGCGACAACCGGATCTTCCAGTTCTCGTCGCTCGGCGCCATTCCCCAGGACAAGAAGTACGCGGGCGAGCCGACCGAGCTCGTCATCGGCGACCGCAACGTCATTCGCGAGTTCTGCACGTTCAATCTCGGCGTACCGGGGGCGGGCGGCGTGACGCGCGTGGGCAACGACAACTGGATCATGGCGTACACGCACATCGCGCACGACTGCCAGGTCGACAACCACACCACGCTGGCCAACAACACCACGCTGGCCGGCCACGTTCACCTCGCGGACTGGGTGACGGTCGGTGGGCTCACCGGCATTCACCAGTTCGTCTCGGTGGGGGCGCATGCCATGCTCGGCTTCGCAAGCGCGGTGTCGCAGGACGTGCCGCCTTTCATGCTGGTCGACGGCAATCCGCTGGCAGTGCGCGGCTTCAACATCGTCGGCCTGCGCCGGCGCGATTTCTCCGCCCAGCGGCTCGCGGCGGTGAAACAGATGCACCGGCTGCTGTACCGCCAGGGCAAGACGCTCGAGGAAGCGCGCACGGCCATTGCCGCGCTCGCGACGGAAATGCCGGAAGCTGCAGGTGACGTCGCGCTGATGGAGTCCTTCCTCGCCAACTCGACGCGCGGCATCGCGCGCTGACGTGACCGCGATGCAGAAGGACGGACAGCGACGCTTCGCGCTGGTCGCGGGCGAAGCCTCCGGCGATCTGCTCGCGGGTTTGCTGCTCGATGGCCTCCAGGCCCGTTGGCCGGATCTCCAGACCGTCGGCATCGGCGGCCCTCGCATGTTGGCCCATGGCTTCCAGAGCTGGTGGCCACAGGAAAAGCTCGCGGTGCGCGGCTACGTCGAGGTGTTGCGGCACTATGCCGAGATCGCCGGCATCCGCCGCCAGCTGAAGACCCGTTTGCTGAGCGAACGGCCCGAACTGTTCATCGGCGTCGATGCGCCTGATTTCAATCTCGATCTCGAAGCCGGGCTGCGCAGCCAGGGCATCAAGACCGTGCACTTCATCTGCCCTTCGATCTGGGCCTGGCGGCCGAAGCGCATCGAGAAGGTCCGGGCTGCGGCCGACCATGTGCTGTGCATCTTCCCGTTCGAGCCCGAACTGCTCGAAAAGCAGGGTGTTGCGGCGAGCTATGTGGGGCATCCGATTGCCAACGTGATCCCGATGACGCCCGACCGCGCCGCGGCCCGCGCCGCGATCGGGTTGGCGTCCGACGCTCAGGTCGTCGCCTTGTTGCCGGGCAGCCGTCGCTCCGAGATACGCTACCTGGCGGACCGATTCTTCGCCGCCGCCGCGCTGATGCAGAAGGCCCGGCCGGCGCTCCAGTTCGTGGCGCCCATCCTTCCGGGGCTGCGCTCCGAGGTCGAGGCCTTGCTCCAGGCCAGCGGCATGACGGGCCGGGTGAAGCTGCTCGATGGCCAGTCGCACGCCGCGCTGGCCGCCTGTGACGCGACGCTGATCGCCAGCGGCACCGCCACGCTCGAGGCGGCGCTGTTCAAGCGGCCGATGGTCATTGCCTACAACATGAACGCGCTCTCGTGGCGCCTGATGCAGCGCAAGCAGTTGCAGCCGTGGGTCGGCCTGCCCAACATCCTGTGCCGCGAGTTCGTGGTGCCCGAACTGCTGCAGGAAGCCGCCACGCCAGAGGCGCTGGCCCAGGCCACGCTGGCCTGGCTCGACGATCCCGAAAAGACACGGGCCCTGCAACAAAGATTTTCCGAGCTGCACGTGCAATTGCAGCGCGATACGCCGACACTTTGCGCCGATGCGATCCAGAAAGTTCTTGAAAGCTGAGCAAGCCCGTTTGGTGTGGGACGCGCCGGGCCTGCTCGCAGGCGTGGACGAGGCCGGTCGCGGCCCGCTGGCGGGCCCCGTCGTGGCCGCGGCGGTGATCCTCGACGACACCCGGCCGATCCGCGGACTGGCCGATTCCAAGACCCTCACGCCTTTGCAGCGCGAGCGCCTGCACGACCAGATCCTGGCCAAGGCCCTTTGCTGCTCCATCGCCCAGGCGAGCGTCGAGGAAATCGATACGCACAACATCCTGCAGGCCACGATGCTTGCGATGCGGCGCGCGGTCGAGGGCTTGCGCCTGAAGCCGGCCAAGGTGCTGGTCGACGGCAACCGCCTGCCGACGCTGGACGTGCTGGCCGAAGCCGTGGTCAAGGGCGATGCGCTGGTCAAGGCGATTTCGGCTGCGTCCATCCTGGCCAAGGTCCACCGCGACCGCCTCTGCGAGCAATTGCACGTCGAATTTCCAAATTACGGCTTTGCCGGCCACAAGGGCTATGGCACGCCGGAGCACCTGGAAGCGCTGCAGCGCCACGGCGCCTGTGTGCATCACCGCCGGTCGTTCAGCCCGGTTGCCGCCGCGCTGGCTCGAACGGCAGCGGGTACCGCGCAGGTCGTCGAGGCCATGTCGGCCGCGCCCACGGTGTTTGCGGCAACGGTCGAGACCGTGCACCTCGACTTGCGCGCCGCGCCCTGACCCCCATGACCACCACCGATCCCGGCGCGAGCCTCATCAGTTCGCGCGACAACCCGCTGCTCAAGGACCTGCGCAAGCTGGCCCAGGACCCGGGCGCCTATCGCAAGCTGCGCCGCATCTGGCTCGAAGGTGACCATCTGTGCCGGGCGGCGCTTGCGCGCGGCGTGAAGCCGGCGATTGCGGTGTTTTCGGAGTCTTTCTGGCCTGCAGCCCCTGCCGAATGGGCAAATAGTGCTATCAAAACCGTAGTGGTCAGCGATGATCTGCTGCGCGGCGCCAGCGGCCTGGAATCGCCTGCGCCGATGGGCTTCGTGCTCGACCTGCCAGCGCGGCCGGAGCTGATCCCCGATGCGCCCAGCGTGGTGCTCGACCGTCTGCAGGACGCCGGCAACGCCGGCTCCATCCTTCGCAGCGCGGCTGCTTTCGGCTTCACCCAGGTGATCGCGCTCAAGGGCACGGCGGCGCTGTGGGCGCCGAAGGTGCTGCGTGCAGGCATGGGTGCCCATTTCGGCCTGCGGCTGATCGAGGGCGTGGACGCCGACGTGCTCGACGGCCTGAAAGTACCGTTGATGGCTACCAGTTCGCACCACGGCGAGTGGCTTCACAAGGCCGAGCTGCCGCATCCCTGCGCCTGGCTGATGGGCCATGAAGGGCAGGGCGTGTCACCCGCGCTCGAGGCGCGCGCCACGCACCATATCCGCATCGCCCAGCCGGGCGGCGAGGAGTCCCTCAACGTCGCGGCAGCCGCCGCGATCTGCCTGCATGCGAGCGGAGCAGCCCTGCAGGCCGAATAACACACCCAGACCGGGCTACAATCGGGGGCTTACTCGCAAATCAGCGTCGCCCGGCCGCCTTTAACGCCAAAATCCCCTGAAGCAGCAGTCCGCAGGCAACGCGCCTGGGGCTCCGGGCGACCGTAACCATCCGGAGAACCCAGTGCTTTTGTCTCTCAAGGGAAGTTTCCCGCCCGCCATCCTGGCGCTCGCAGACGGCACGGTCTTTCAAGGCAATTCGATCGGAGCCACCGGCTCCACGACCGGTGAAGTGGTGTTCAACACCGCCATGACCGGTTACCAGGAAATCCTCACCGACCCGAGCTACTGCCAGCAGATCGTGACCCTCACGTATCCGCACATTGGCAACTACGGCGTCAACGGTGAAGACATCGAAGCCGACAAGATCCATGCCGCGGGCCTGATCATCAAGGACCTGCCCCTCGTTGCGTCCAACTTCCGCAAGACCGCCACGCTGACCGAGTACCTCGTGTCGGGCAACACGGTGGCCATTGCGAACATCGACACCCGCAAGCTCACGCGACACCTGCGCACTTACGGCGCGCAGAACGGCTGCATCCTGGGCCTGGCCGTGGGCGAGACCGTGACGCAGGCGCTGATCGACAAGGCCATCGCCGCAGCCAAGGCTGCGCCGAGCATGTCGGGCCTCGACCTCGCCAAGGTGGTGTCGGTCAAGCAGACCTATGAATGGACTGAAACCGAGTGGAAGCTCGGCGCGGGCTACGGCGTGCAGATCACGCCGAAGTTCCACGTCGTCGCCTTCGACTACGGCGTCAAGAAGAACATCCTGCGCATGATCGCGCAGCGCGGCGCGCGCATCACCGTGGTGCCCGCACAAACGCCCGCGGCGGACGTGCTCAAGCTCAAGCCCGATGGCATCTTCCTGGCCAACGGCCCCGGCGACCCGGAGCCTTGCGACTACGCCATCAGCGCCGTCAAGGAACTGATCGAGACCGGCATCCCGACCTTCGGCATCTGCCTGGGCCACCAGATCATGGCGCTGGCCTCGGGCGCCAAGACCTTCAAGATGAAGTTCGGCCACCACGGCGCGAACCATCCGGTGAAGGACCTCGACAACGGCCGCGTGAGCATCACCAGCCAGAACCACGGCTTCGCGGTCGACGAGAAGTCGCTGCCAGCCACCCTGCGTCCTACCCACATCAGCCTGTTCGACAACACGCTGCAGGGGCTGGCGCGCACCGACAAGCCCGCGTTCTGCTTCCAGGGCCACCCTGAAGCCTCGCCCGGTCCGCACGACATCGGCTACCTGTTCGATCGCTTCACGGCACTCATGGAAAAGCACAAGACGGAGAGCAAGAATGCCTAAGCGCACAGATCTCAAATCGATCCTCATCATCGGCGCCGGCCCGATCATCATCGGCCAGGCCTGCGAGTTCGACTACTCCGGCGTGCAGGCCTGCAAGGCGCTGCGCGAAGAGGGCTACAAGGTCATCCTGATCAACAGCAACCCCGCGACGATCATGACCGACCCGGCCACCGCCGACGTCACCTACATCGAGCCGATCACCTGGCAGACGGTCGAGAAGATCATCGCCAAGGAACGCCCCGACGCGATCCTGCCGACCATGGGCGGCCAGACCGCGCTGAACTGCGCACTCGACCTGTGGCGCAACGGCGTGCTCGACAAATACACGGGCGCAGCCACCAACAAGCCCGTCGAGCTGATCGGCGCCACGCCCGAGGCCATCGACAAGGCCGAGGACCGCCTGAAGTTCAAGGACGCGATGACCAAGATCGGTCTCGGTTCGGCGCGCTCGGGCATTGCGCACACGATGGACGAAGCCTGGGCCGTGCAGAAGACGCTCGGCTTCCCGACCGTGATCCGCCCCAGCTTCACGCTCGGCGGCACCGGCGGCGGCATCGCCTACAACCCCGACGAGTTCGAGACCATCTGCAAGCGCGGCATCGAAGCCTCGCCGACCAACGAGCTGCTGATCGAAGAGTCTCTGCTCGGCTGGAAAGAGTACGAGATGGAAGTCGTGCGCGACAAGGCCGACAACTGCATCATCGTCTGCTCGATCGAAAACCTCGACCCGATGGGCGTGCACACCGGCGACTCGATCACCGTGGCACCCGCGCAGACGCTGTCCGACAAGGAATACCAGATCCTGCGCAATGCTTCGCTGGCCGTGCTGCGCGAGATCGGCGTGGACACCGGCGGCTCGAACGTGCAGTTCGCCATCAACCCGAAGGACGGCCGCATGGTCGTCATCGAGATGAATCCGCGCGTGTCGCGTTCGTCCGCCCTGGCTTCCAAGGCCACGGGTTTCCCGATCGCCAAGGTCGCGGCCAAGCTGGCCGTGGGCCACACGCTCGACGAGCTGCGCAACGAAATCACCGGTGGCGCCACGCCCGCATCGTTCGAGCCCTCGATCGACTACGTGGTCACCAAGATCCCGCGTTTCGCCTTCGAGAAATTCCCGCAGGCCGATTCGCGCCTCACGACGCAGATGAAGTCGGTGGGCGAGGTGATGGCCATGGGCCGCACCTTCCAGGAATCGTTCCAGAAGGCCCTGCGCGGCCTCGAAGTGGGCGTGGACGGCCTGAACGAGAAGACGCAGGACCGCGAAGTGCTCGAAAAGGAACTGGGCGAGCCCGGTCCCGAGCGCATTTGGTACGTGGGCGATGCCTTCGCCATGGGCCTGAGCGTTGATGAAGTGTTCGCGCTGACCAAGATCGACCCGTGGTTCCTGGTGCAGATCGAAGAGATCGTGAAGATCGAACTCGAGCTCGAAACCAAGTCGCTCGAGCAGATCGACAAGGACACGCTGCTCGCGCTGAAGAAGAAGGGCTTCTCCGACCGCCGCCTCGCCAGGCAGTTGAAGACCACCGACACGGCCATCCGCGAGAAGCGCCGCGCCCTGGGCGTGCGCCCGGTCTACAAGCGCGTGGACACCTGCGCGGCCGAGTTCGCGACCAACACGGCCTACATGTACTCGACCTACGAGGACGAGTGCGAAGCCGATCCGACCGACAAGAAGAAGATCATGGTGCTCGGCGGCGGTCCCAACCGCATCGGCCAGGGCATCGAGTTCGACTACTGCTGCGTGCACGCCGCGCTCGCCATGCGCGAGGACGGCTACGAGACCATCATGGTCAACTGCAACCCCGAGACCGTCTCGACCGACTACGACACGTCCGACCGCCTGTACTTCGAGCCGCTGACGCTCGAAGACGTGCTCGAGATCGTCGACCGCGAGAAGCCGCTCGGCGTGATCGTGCAGTACGGCGGCCAGACGCCGCTGAAGCTCGCGCTCGACCTCGAAGCGAATGGCGTGCCGATCATCGGCACCTCGCCCGACATGATCGACGCGGCCGAAGACCGCGAGCGCTTCCAGAAGCTGCTGCACGAGCTGGGCCTGCGCCAGCCGCCGAACGCCACCGCGCGCACCGAACCCGAGGCGCTCGAGAAGGCCGCGGCCCTCGGCTATCCGCTGGTGGTGCGTCCGAGCTACGTGCTCGGTGGTCGCGCGATGGAAATCGTGCACGAGCAGCGCGACCTCGAGCGCTACATGCGCGAAGCCGTCAAGGTCAGCAATGACTCGCCGGTGCTGCTCGACCGCTTCCTGAACGACGCTGTCGAGTGCGATGTCGACTGCATCCGCGACGCCGAAGGCGCCACGCTGATCGGCGGCGTGATGGAGCACATCGAACAAGCCGGTGTGCATTCGGGCGACTCCGCCTGTTCGCTGCCGCCCTACAGCCTGAGTGCAGAAACCATCGCTGAACTGAAGCGCCAAAGCGCCGCGATGGCCAAGGCTCTGAACGTGGTCGGCCTGATGAACGTGCAGTTCGCGATCCAGCAGAAGGATGGCAAAGACGTCATCTACGTGCTCGAAGTGAACCCCCGTGCTTCGCGCACCGTGCCCTACGTGAGCAAGGCCACCGGCATCCAGCTCGCCAAGGTGGCGGCACGCTGCATGGCTGGCCAGTCGCTCAAGTCGCAGGGTGTGACGAAGGAAGTCACGCCGCCGTACTTCAGCGTGAAGGAAGCCGTGTTCCCGTTCGTCAAGTTCCCGGGCGTGGACACCATCCTCGGCCCCGAGATGAAGTCGACGGGCGAGGTGATGGGCGTGGGCAAGACCTTCGGCGAAGCCTTCGTGAAGTCGCAGCTCGGCGCGGGCACGCACCTGCCGAAGTCGGGCAAGGTCTTCATCTCGGTGAAGAACAACGACAAGGCGCGTGCCGTGGAAGTGGCGCGCGGTCTCGTCAAGCTGGGCTTCGAGATCATCGCCACCAAGGGCACGGCTGCCGCCATCGGCGCCGCCGGCATCGAATGTGCGACGGTGAACAAGGTGACCGAAGGCCGCCCGCACATCGTGGACATGATCAAGAACAACGAGATTGCGCTGGTCATCAACACAGTGGAAGAGCGCCGCAATGCGATCACCGATTCGCGGCAGATCCGCACTTCGGCGCTGCTGGCGCGCGTGACCACCTTCACCACGATCTTCGGTGCCGAAGCTGCGGTGGAAGGCATGGGCTTCATGGACGAGCTGGGCGTGATCTCGGTGCAGGAGATGCACGCGCAGCTGGCTGCCGCCTGAGCGCCGTCATGGAAACGCAGCTCGTCGAACTGGACCTGAGCGACTGGAACGCGGCCACGCCGAAGGAGGCGTGGATCGCGGCGCTGGAAGCGGGCAAGGTGCTGTATTTCCCGCGCCTGGGCTTCGAGCTGCTGCCCGAAGAGCGCAGCCTGCTCACGCCGAGCCTGCTGTCGCCCGATGTGCGCAACATCAGCCTCGATGCCAATGGCAAGCTCAAGGGCGCGGTCGGCGACGAGGCGGTGCAGCGCAAGGCTGCGGCGATGGTAGGGCGCTTCCGGGCGCAGGCGACGCAGCTCATTCATGGGCTGTTGCCGCACTACACGCCAGCCTTGCGGCTGGCGCCCACGAGCTACCGGCCGGCGCAGGTCGAGACGCGCGTGCAGTCGTGGCGCGCGGACGATCGGCGTTTGCACGTCGATGCGTTCCCGTCGCGTCCCAACTACGGCGAGCGCATCCTGCGTGTGTTCACCAACGTCAATCCTGAAGGCGCGCCGCGCGTGTGGCGCGTGGGCGAGCCTTTCGAGAACATCGCGAAGCGCTTCCTGCCGCGCGCCAAGCCGTATGTGCGCTGGCAAGCCACGCTGCTGCAGGCGCTGCACGTGACCAAGTCCTTCCGCAGCGAGTACGACCACCTGATGCTGCAGCTGCACGACGGCATGAAATCGGACATGGCGTACCAGGAAAACTCGCCGCAGGAAAAGGCCGAGTTCCCGCCGGGCTCGGTGTGGGTGTGCTTCTCCGACCAGACTTCGCACGCCGTGATGGCGGGCCAGTACATGCTCGAGCAGACCCTTCATCTGGCCGCTTCGAAGCAATACAATCCCGACTCGAGCCCGCTCGCCATCCTGAGCCGGCTGACCGGACGCAATCTCGTCTGACCTGTCCCCCCAATCGACCGCCGAACGGCATCGTTCGGCGGTTTCGCTTTATGGAGAACCAACAACATGGCCACCATTCCGATCACCAAGCGCGGCGCTGAAAAATTGCGTGCCGAACTGCACCAGCTCAAGACGGTCGACCGTCCCTGGGTCATCAACGCCATTTCCGAGGCACGCGCCCAGGGCGACCTGAGCGAGAACGCCGAGTACGAAGTCGCCAAGGACCGCCAGGGCTTCATCGAAGGCCGCATCCAGGAGGTCGAAGGCAAGCTGTCGGCCGCGCAGATCATCGATCCGAGCGAGCTCGATGCCGGCGGCAAGGTGGTGTTCGGCTCGACCGTGGAGCTCGAGGAGGAAGAGAGCGGCGACGCGGTGAAATACCAGATCGTCGGTGAGGACGAAGCCGACCTGAAGCTCGGCCTGATCAACATTTCCAGCCCGATCGCGCGCGCGCTGATCGGCAAGGAAGAGGGCGATACGGCCGAAGTGCAGGCGCCCGGCGGACTCAAGCGCTACGAGATCGTGGCCGTGCGCTACCTCTGATTTTTCGATCCATGAAAGACCGCATTGCGCTGATGCTGGCCGCCTTCTGGTGGGGCAGCCTCACCACGATCGGTTTCCTGGTGGTGCCGATGCTGTTCGCGAAGCTGGGCAATCCATCGGTGGCGGGCAACTTCGCCGGCCAGTTGTTCGAGGCGCAGAGCTGGATCGCAATTGCCTGCGGGCTGATCCTGCTGATCCATTTCAGGTCCAAGGCCGACGAGCGCATGGACGGGCCGGCGATGACGGCGATCTTCTTCATCCTGGGTGCGCTGTTGCTGGCGCTGCTTCAGCAGTACGCCGTGGCGCCGCGCATCCTGGCGCGCGAGAACCTCAAGTTGTGGCACGCCGTGGGCAGCGGCATGTACTTCGCGCAGTGGCTGTGCGCCGGCGTGCTGCTATGGCGCATGGGCGCCCGCAAGCCGGGCTGAAGTGCAGAGGCGGCAACTGCCGCCTCGCGCCTCTCACTCTTTCCAATACTTGGCGACCCAGCCCGCAGGCCGGATGTACCGGAAGGCCCGGTTGCGGCGGCCCGCCAGCGCATCCGGCGGGTTGCACTCGCCATGGAACACCATGATGCGCGCGCCCTCGGGCACGAAGGGCTCTTCCCAGTAGTTGGTCGGCCAGGTCGGGATGCCGTGGTACTTGAAGCTCGGGCACCAGGCGTCAGGCCAGTAGGCCAGCTTGCCCTGCTTGTGGAGCACGTCAGAGAGGTAAGCCTGCTCGTTGCGGTACTCGGCCTGGACCTTGTCCATGTTGGCGCGGAAATACGCCAGCACGTCGGCATGGGCGCCCAGCTCGAAACGGTAAACCGACGAATTGCCGGTGACCCGCTCGCGTCGCCAGGGGCGGGCGTAGTCGTGAATGATCAGGAATTCGCCGGGCTGTTCGAAGAAGGCGTCCAGGCTGCCGACGACCACCACGTCGAGGTCGAGGAATAGGGCGGTGCCGCGCAGGCCGTGCAGATCCTGCTCGAAGGTTGTGAGCTTCTTCCAGGCGCCATCGCGCTGGCCCGGGGCCAGGTGCAGATTGAGGGGCGGGATCGGCAGGCACGTCACCTCGGGGTGGATGCCGTTGCCGTCGTCGGTCAGGCACACGAACTTGAAGTCGCCGCGGAGGTTGCGGCGCACCATCGCGTAGAGCCGGTTGACGTATTCGGGGCCGTATTTCGTGCCCCATTTCATGCAGAGGATGTGGCGCTGGGCGCCTTGCGCTGCCACCGAGCTCAGTCCGACTGGTTGCGCTTCTTGGCCGACAGCGGCCGCTTCGCCTTGGCGCGCTTGATGGTGCCACCGGGGGTGAGGCGCTGATTGCCGAGCACACGCAGGGTCTTGATTTCGGGGCGCTGGCCGCCGCGCTTGCTGTATTTGACGATCTTGACGTCGCGCGGGCCGGGCATGCGGTCTTCATCGACCACGCGCTCCTTCTCGGGCTTCGGGCGCCAGAGCACCAGCAGCTTGCCGATGTGCTGGATCGGGGCGGCGCCGAGTTCGTCGGACAGCTCGCGCAGCATGGCGTCGCGGGCGAGGCGGTCGTCGGAGAAGACCCGGACCTTGATCAGGCCATGGGCCTTGAGCGCCGCATCGGCCTCTTTTTTTACGGCAGGGGTGAGCCCGTCTCCACCGACCATGACGATCGGATCCAGGTGATGAGCTTCGGCGCGGTGCACCTTGCGCTCGGCAGGGGTAAGTTGAATGGCGGGCATCCCCGTATTATCGACGCGTACACGAAGACCTTCATGAGCACCAAAGCCAAAAGCAAAAAAGTCAACAAGGCGTGGCTGCACGACCATATCAACGACCCCTACGTGAAGCTCGCCACCAAGGAGGGTTATCGCGCGCGCGCCGCCTACAAACTCAAGGAGATCGACGAGTCCCTCGGGCTCGTCAAGCCAGGGCAGCTGGTGGTGGACCTTGGTTCTACCCCGGGTGCCTGGAGCCAGTACCTGCGCCGGCGCATGTCGCCCGGCGGGGCGGCGGCCGGCGAGCTGAACGGCACCATCGTTTCGCTTGACATCCTGCCGATGGAGCCCATTGAGGGGGTGATCTTCCTGCAGGGGGATTTTCGCGAAGACGCGCTGCTGCAGCAGTTGCTGGGCGTGCTGGCGGGCCGAAAGGCCGACCTGGTTGTGTCGGACATGGCGCCCAACCTATCAGGCATTCATTCGGCCGACGCCGCCCGCGTGGCGCACCTGATCGAGCTTGCGATCGACTTCGCCCAGCACCATCTGAAGCCTGAAGGAGCACTGGTGGCCAAGCTGTTCCATGGCAGCGGCTACGACGACCTGGTGAAGCTTTTCAAGGCGAATTTCCGCGTCGTCAAGCCGTTCAAGCCCAAGGCATCGCGGGACAAATCGGCTGAAACCTTCCTGGTCGGCGTGGGCCTCAAGGCCTCGGATACGCCTTGATACCTTGCTGCGCAGCGGCTCGCCAGGGGCACAAACCCATGCCAGCCTATCGCCACATTAGGGAAATGCCCGCTTTTCGCAGCTTGAAAAGCCTAAAATGGGTCGCAATTGCGTACCCATAGCGCGTTTTTCATCTGTCTGTCACGCGCTTTAGCCTGGAGCTTCGTTTGAACAATCAGTGGTTTTCCAAAGTTGCCGTATGGCTCGTCATTGCCATGGTGTTGTTCACTGTGTTCAAGCAGTTCGACACCCGCGGCGGCGTCGGTTCAGGGACAGTCAGCTATTCCGAGTTCCTGGACCAGGTCCGGAACAACCAGGTCAAGAGCGCCATCATTCCTGAAGGCGCTGCCGGCGGTGAAATCGTCGCCGTCACCAACGACGATCGCAAGATCCGCACGACCGCCACGGTGCTCGACCGCGGCCTCGTGGGCGATCTGATCGACCACAACGTCAAGTTCGACGTCAAGCCGCGCGAAGAGGGCTCGCTCCTCATGACGCTGCTGGTCAGCTGGGGGCCGATGCTGCTGCTGATCGGCGTCTGGATCTACTTCATGCGACAGATGCAGGGCGGCGGCAAGGGCGGGGCGTTCAGCTTCGGCAAGAGCAAGGCCCGCATGATGGATGAGAACAACAACACGGTCACTTTTGCCGACGTCGCGGGCTGCGACGAGGCCAAGGAAGAGGTCCGTGAAGTGGTCGACTTCCTGAAAGACCCGCAGCGCTTCCAGAAGCTCGGCGGCCGTATTCCCCGCGGCCTGTTGCTGGTCGGCCCCCCGGGCACCGGCAAGACGCTGCTGGCCAAGTCGATCGCCGGCGAAGCCAAGGTGCCTTTCTTCTCGATCTCGGGTTCCGACTTCGTTGAAATGTTCGTCGGCGTCGGCGCCGCCCGTGTGCGCGACATGTTCGAGAACGCCAAGAAGAACGCACCCTGCATCATCTTCATCGACGAAATCGATGCGGTGGGCCGTCAGCGCGGCGCCGGTCTTGGCGGTGGCAACGACGAGCGCGAGCAGACGCTGAACCAGATGCTGGTCGAGATGGACGGCTTCGAAACCAACCTCGGCGTGATCGTGGTGGCTGCCACCAACCGCCCCGACATCCTGGACGCTGCTTTGCTGCGCCCCGGCCGCTTCGACCGTCAGGTCTACGTCACGCTGCCCGACATCCGCGGCCGCGAGCAGATCCTCGGCGTGCACATGCGCAAGGTCCCGCTGGGCCAGGACGTGAACCCGAGCGTGATCGCCCGCGGCACACCCGGCATGTCGGGTGCCGACCTGGCCAATCTCTGCAACGAAGCTGCCCTGATGGCCGCACGCCGCAATGCGCGCGTGGTCGAGATGCAGGACTTCGAGAAGGCCAAGGACAAGATATTCATGGGCCCGGAGCGCAAGAGCATGGTCATGCCCGAGGAAGAGCGCCGCAACACGGCCTACCACGAGTCCGGCCACGCGCTCATTGGCAAGCTGCTGCCCAAGTGCGACCCGGTCCACAAGGTCACGATCATCCCGCGCGGCCGAGCCCTCGGCGTGACCATGAGCCTGCCTTCGCAGGACCGCTACAGCTACGACCGCGAATACATGCTCAACCAGATCAGCATGCTGTTCGGTGGCCGCATCGCCGAGGAAGTGTTCATGCACCAGATGACCACCGGCGCCAGCAACGACTTCGAGCGCGCGACCTCCATTGCCCGCGACATGGTCACGCGCTACGGCATGACCGATGCGCTGGGCCCGATGGTCTACGCCGAGAACGAAGGCGAAGTGTTCCTGGGCCGCTCGGTTACCAAGACCACGAACATGAGCGAACAGACCATGGAAAAGGTCGACAGCGAGGTGCGCCGCATCATCGACGAGCAGTACGCCCTGGCGCGCCGCCTGATCGAAGAGAACAGCGACAAGATGCACGCCATGGCCAAGGCGCTGCTCGAATGGGAAACCATCGACAGCGAACAGCTCGACGACATCATGGCCGGTCGTGCGCCCCGTCCGCCCAAGGATTGGACGCCGCGCATCCCGCCTTCGGGCAGTGGCGGCAGTGGCGGCACGCCGGCGGTCAATCCCGACCCGGCGCCCACTGCGGCTTGAAGTGGACTTGGCAGCAAGCAACAACGGGGCCTCTGGCCCCGTTTTCCATGGAGAGGTCTGGCAGACCTCACGCTTTCGCATCGACCTCGCGCAGCCGCGCGTGATGGGCATCGTCAATGTCACGCCCGACTCCTTCTCCGATGGCGGTGCCCACGCCTCCACCGGCAGCGCGCTGAAGCACTGCGAGCAGCTGCTGAAGGAGGGCGCCGACATCCTCGACATCGGCGGTGAATCGACCCGCCCCGGGAGCCCCGCGGTGCCGCTCGATGCCGAGTTGGCACGCGTGCTGCCCGTGGTGCGCGAGGCGGTGAAGCTGAACGTGCCGATCTCCATCGACACCTACAAGCCCGGGGTCATGCGTGCCGTGCTCGACCTGGGCGCGGACATCGTCAACGACATCTGGGCGCTGCGCCAGCCGGGCGCGCGCGAAGCCGTTTCGGCGCACTCTTCATGCGGCATCTGCCTGATGCACATGCATCGGGACCCGCAGACCATGCAGGCCGTGCCCATGGCCGGCGACGTGATCCCGGCAGTGCTGTCTTTCCTCGGGGAGCAGGCGCAACTTCTTCGTGCGGCGGGAGTCGATTCTTCGCGCATCACGCTCGACCCCGGCGTTGGGTTCGGCAAGACCGTGATGCAGAATTTCGCCTTGCTGGCGCGCCAGCGCGAGTTGCTCTCCGGCGGTTACCCGCTGCTGCTAGGCTGGTCGCGCAAGTCGTCCATCGGTGCCGTCACGGGCATCGAGGCGGCGGGCGAGCGCATGGTGCCCAGCGTCGCCGCGGCGGTGCTGGCCGTGGATCGCGGCGCGGCCGTGGTGCGCGTGCATGACGTGCGCGACACGGTGGCCGCTCTCGCGGTATGGCGAGCAATGAAGGCGGCAGAAGAACCACAACAAAGAAAAGAGGAAACCACATGACCCGCAAATATTTCGGCACCGACGGCATCCGCGGCACTGTCGGCCAGGCTCCCATCACGCCCGATTTCGTGCTGCGCCTCGCGCACGCCGTGGGCCGCGTGCTCAAGAGGACCCAGGCGCGTCCCACGGTGCTGATCGGCAAGGACACGCGCATCTCGGGCTACATGCTCGAGTCGGCGCTCGAGTCGGGCTTCAATTCGGCGGGCGTCGATGTGGTGCTGCTCGGCCCGTTGCCGACGCCCGGCGTGGCGTACCTCACGCGCGCCCAGCGCGCGAGCCTGGGCGTGGTGATCAGCGCGAGCCACAACGCCTACCCCGACAACGGCATCAAGTTCTTCAGCGCGCAGGGCACCAAGCTCGACGATGCCTGGGAACTGGCTGTCGAGGCGGCATTGGAAGAAGCGCCGGTATGGGCAGCCTCCGCCGACCTGGGCAAGGCCCGCCGCCTCAACGACGCGCCGGGGCGCTACATCGAGTTCTGCAAGAGCACCTTCGCCAACGACCTGACCCTGCGCGACATGAAGCTGGTCGTCGACGCGGCGCACGGCGCGGCGTATCAGGTCGCGCCCAACGTGTTCCACGAACTGGGTGCGGAGGTCAGCAGCATCGGCGTTTCGCCCGACGGGCTCAACATCAACAAGGGCTTCGGTGCCACGCATCCACAGGCCTTGGTGACCGCGGTGACGACGCAGCAGGCCGACTATGGCATCGCCCTCGACGGCGACGCCGACCGCCTGCAGCTGGTGGATGCCAGCGGGCGCCTGTTCAACGGCGACGAGCTGCTCTACCTCATGGTGGCCGAGCGCATCGCGCGCGGCGAAAAGCCGGCGGGCGTGGTCGGCACGCTCATGACCAACAAGGCCGTCGAAGTGGCGCTGCGCGGGCAGGGCATCGAGTTCGTGCGTGCCAAGGTCGGCGACCGCTACGTGCTCGAAGAGCTGGACAAGCGCGGCTGGCTGCTGGGCGGTGAAGGTTCCGGCCACCTGCTGGCGCTCGACCGCCACACCACGGGCGACGGCATCGTAAGCGCACTGCAGGTGCTGCAGGCTTGCGTGCGCAGCGGCAAGACCGTGGCGCAGCTGCTCGAAGGCGTCACGCTGTTCCCGCAGACGCTGATCAACGTGCGCCTGTCTCCGGACCAGGACTGGAAGTCCAACAAGGTGCTCGCGAGTGAAACGCAACGCATCGAGGCGGAGCTCGGCGACAGCGGCCGCGTGCTGATCCGCGCGAGCGGCACCGAGCCGCTGGTGCGGGTGATGGTCGAGGCGCGCGATGCGGCACAAGCCGACTCGTACGCCCAGCGCCTGGCGGCCACGCTGGGCTGATCGGCGCGCATCGCATGTCGACGCCCGACCACGCCGCGATCGCGACCCTGATCGCCGACTATCGCAATCCCGCGCACGCCGAGGCTGTCGTGTCCCTGCTGGACAGCTATGCCCGCGACCCGTCAGGTGGCGGCACGCCGCTCGACGCGGCCGTGCGCGAAGCCTTGCCTGCGGCGCTGGCAGCGCGCCCGCAGGCCTTCAGCGTGCTGGCCTACGACGGCGAGCAGGCCGTGGGCCTCATCAACTGCATCGAAGGCTTCTCGACCTTTGCCTGCAAGCCACTGGTGAACGTGCACGATGTGGTCGTGCAGGCCGGCCATCGCGGGCAGCGCGTGGCGCAGAAGATGTTCGCTCAGGTGGAGCAGGAGGCGCGCAGGCGCGGCGCCTGCAAGCTCACGCTCGAAGTGCTGTCGGGCAACGCGCCCGCACTGCGCGCCTATGAGCGCGACGGATTCGTGAGCTATCAGCTCGATCCGGCGTTCGGCAGCGCCGTCTTCCTGCAGAAGAAGCTCTGAAAAGAAAAAGGGCCGAGGCCTACCTGTCGCCGTCGGCCCTCACCCCAACCCTCTCCCCCCGCGGGGAGAGGGGGCAAGACAGATCAGAAGCGCGTGACCGGCATTTCGGCGTCGCCCGCCTTGGCCGGCGCGTACTTGCCCAGCTCCCACTTGGCGATTGCATTGCGGTGCACTTCGTCCGGGCCGTCCGCGAAGCGCAGCGTGCGCGCACCGGCGTAGGCGGCTGCAAGCGGGAAGTCGTCGCACATGCCGCCGCCGCCGTGGACCTGCATGGCCCAGTCGATCACCTGGCAGGCCATCGACGGCGCGACCACCTTGATCATGGCGATCTCGTTCTTGGCAACCTTGTTGCCGGCCACGTCCATCAGCCAGGCGGCCTTCAGCGTGAGCAGGCGAGCCATGTCGATCTTGCAGCGGGCTTCGGCGATGCGTTCCTGCGTCACGGTCTGCGAGGCCACGGTCTTGCCGAAGGCCACGCGCGACGAGGCGCGCTTGCACATCAGCTCGAGCGCGCGCTCGGCCAGGCCGATCAGGCGCATGCAGTGGTGGATGCGTCCCGGGCCGAGGCGGCCCTGGGCGATTTCGAAGCCACGGCCTTCGCCCAGCAGAATGTTGTTGACGGGCACGCGCACGTTCTCGAAGTACATCTCGACGTGGCCGTGCGGCGCATCGTCGTAGCCCATCACGTTCAGCGGGCGCACGATGCGGATGCCCTTGGCATCGGCCGGCACGATGACCATGCTCTGCTGCGAGTGGCGCGGCGCATCGGGGTCGCTTTTGCCCATGGTGATGAAGACCGCGCAGCGCGGATCGGCCGCACCCGAAATCCACCATTTGTGGCCGTTGATCACGTATTCGTCGCCCTGGCGTTCGATGCGCGTGGCGATGTTGGTGGCATCGCTCGATGCCACTTCGGGCTCGGTCATCGCGAAGGCCGAGCGAATCTGACCTTCGAGCAGCGGCTTGAGCCAGCGGGCCTTGATTTCTTCCGAGCCGTAGCGCGCGATGGTCTCCATGTTGCCGGTGTCGGGCGCCGAGCAGTTGAAGGCTTCGCTCGCCCATGGCACCGCGCCCATGATCTCGGCCAGCGGGGCGTATTCCTGGTTGGTCAGGCCCGCGCCCTCATAGCCCGAGGCGGCGGCGCTGTCGACCGGCAGGAACAGGTTCCACAGGCCCTGGGCCTTGGCCTTTTCCTTCAGCTTCTCGACGGTCTTGAGGGCCGACCAGCGCTTGCCGGCGACCGTGTTGGCGGCCAGTTCGGCGTGGTACTCGGCTTCGGCCGGATAGATGTGGTCGTCCATGAATGCCTGGACGCGTTTCTGCAGGTCTTTGGTCTTGGCCGAGTATTCGAAATCCATCTTCGTCTCCTGGTGGGTGTGGGGCGGCTTATGCCTTTTGGGCAAACTGCCAGGCCATTTCGGCCATGGGGCGGGCGCCGCGGGCCGAGGCCACGGCTTGCTCGCTCGACGCGGTGCCGGCCTCGACCCGCTTGGCAATGCCTTGCAGGATCGCGGCCATGCGGAACAGGTTGTAGGCCTGGTAGAAATTCCAGTCGGGCGCCAGCGCCTCGGGCGTGCTGATGCGGGTGCGCTCGCAATAACGGCGGATGTATTCGCTCTCGGTGGGGATGCCCAGCGCGGCGACGTCCACGCCGCCGATGCCGCGTCCCGTGGTGGGCGGCATGTGCCAGGACATGCAGTGGTAGCTGAAGTCCGCCAGCGGGTGGCCCAGCGTGGAGAGTTCCCAGTCGAGCACCGCGATGATCCGCGGTTCGGTGGCGTGGAACATCACGTTGTCGAGGCGATAGTCGCCATGGACGATCGACACCTTGCTCTCGTCGCGCGCGCTCGCCGGCATGTGGGCGGGCAGCCAGTCGATCAGGCGCTCCATGGCCTCGATGGGCTGGGAGAGTTCGCCGGTGCCGTCGGCCGAGGCCTTGTACTGCTTGCTCCAGCGGCCGATCTGGCGCTCGAAGTAGTTGCCGGGCTTGCCGTAGTCGGCCAGGCCGCGGGCGGCGAAGTCGACCGTGTGCAGCGCCGCGATGACGCGGTTCATCTCGTCGTAGTGGGCCGCGCGTTCGGCATTGCTGAAGCCGGGCAGCGACTGGTCCCACAGCACGCGGCCCTGCATGAACTCCATGATGTAGAAGGCGCGGCCGATGATGGCCTCGTCTTCGCACAGGCAGTACATGCGTGGCACGGGCACATCGGTGCCGGCCAGGCCGCTCATCACCTTGAACTCGCGCTCCACCGCGTGGGCAGAGGGCAGCAGCTTGGCGACCGGACCCGGCTTGGCGCGCATCACGTAGCTTTGCGACGGCGTGACGAGCTTGTAGGTCGGGTTCGACTGGCCGCCCTTGAACATCTCGACCGCGAGCGGACCCTTGAACCCCTCGAGGTTCTTCTCGAGCCAGGCCGCAAGCGCGTCGACGTCGAAAGCGTGCTGTTGCGAGACGGCACGGGTGCCGATGAAGTTGGAGAAGTCCTGGCTCATGTTTGCGTCTGGCTTTTCAGTTCTCGGCTTCGGAAATGCGCCTCAAGGCTGCGCGGTCCAGCACGACCAGGCCGCCCTGTTCGATGCGGATGCTGCCCTCGCGCTCCATGGTCTTGAGTTCCTGGTTGACCCGCTGGCGCGATGCGCCCAGCAGCTGCGCCAGCTCTTCCTGCGCCAGCTGCAAGCCGATGCGCATCTGGTTGCCGTCTTCCAGGTTCGGCACGCCGTAGCTGCGCACGAGGTGAATGAGCTGCTTGGCCAGCCGTGCCCGCAGGGGCAGGGTGTTGAGGTCTTCCACCAGCCCGAACAGCGTGCGGATGCGGCGTGCCTGCAGCCGCATCAGCGCCTCGTACAGCTCCACGTGCGAGGCCAGGATCTTCTGGAAGTCGGCGCGCGCCACGCACAGGATCGTGGTGTCGCCGTGCGAGTAGGAGTCGTGCGTGCGCCGGTCCCCGTCGAACATCGCCACGTCGCCGAACCAGATGCCCGGCTCCACGTAGGTCAGCGTCACCTGCTTGCCGGAGACGGCCGTCGAACTCACGCGCACCGCGCCCTTGGCACAGGCGATCCAGTGTTCGGGAGGATCGCCGCGGGCAGCGATCAGGTCGCCGTCCTTGTAGCGTTTGACGAAGGCGCATCGGAGGATGTCGTGCCGTAGCGATGGAGATAGGGAAGAAAACCAGCGACCACTGTTGATCGCTTCACGTTCTTCGATGGTAAGAATGGGGTCGTCCATTGGTCTGTCCTCTCGGCGACTGGAATGCTGGTGGGTGTCACGGGAGCGACGCCGTTTGGCGTTACTCGTACTGCGGCGGCTTCTTCTCGAGGAACGCGGCGATGCCGATGCCTGCGTTCGCATGGTGCAGGTTGCGCACGAAGTGGTCGCGCTCCTGCGAGAGCTGCGTGGCCAGGGTGGCGCCTCGCGCTTCGCTGAGCAGTTCCTTGATGCTGGCCAGCGAGTTCGGCGCGCGTGCATTGAGCTTCGCGGCCAGCGCCAGCGCACCTGCAAGCGCCTGGCCGTTTTCCGTGAGTTCGTTGACGAGGCCGAGCGCATGCAGGCGCGGTGCGTCGATGCGCTCGCCGTTCATGAGCCATTCGCTCGCCAGTTGGCGCGGCAACTGCTGCCCGAGGTGCCAGCTCAGCCCGCCGTCGGGCGACAGCGCCACGTTGCTGTACGAGGCCGCGAACACCGCATCACGGGCCGACACGACGAAGTCGCAGGCCAGCGCGAGCGAGAAGCCGGCACCGGCAGCCGCGCCTTCGACCGCCGCGATGACCGGCTTGGGAAAGGTGCGGATCGAATCGATCCAGTTGTGCAGGCCCTCGATGCTCTCGGCCTGCACCGAGCGGTCGAGCTGCCGGTTGGCCAGCAGCCGCTGCAGCGAGCCGCCGGCGCAGAACCATGCACCTTCGCCCACGATGACGACACTGCGGATCTCGGCGCTGTTCTCGGCGCCGTTGAGCGCCTCGATGCCCGCGGCATAGATTTCCGGGCCCAGTGCGTTGCGCTGGGTGGGGTTTGCGATCGTCAGCACCATGGTGCTGCCTTCGCTCGTGCTCTTGAGTTCGGCGGTCATGGTTGTCTATTCTTCTTCGTGCAGCAGGCTCAGGCCCAACGCGCCGCGGCGGCGCAGCCACGGGCTCGGGCGATAGCGCGGATCGCCGTACACCGTCTGCAGGTTGAACAGCACTTCGAGCATGTTGGTCGGACCGTAGAGATTGCCCATGGCGAGCGGGCCGCGCGGATAGCCGAGTCCCAGCTGCACCGCGGTCTCGAGGTCGGCCGGCGTGCACACGCGCTGCTGGCACATGTCGGTGGCGATGTTGACGATGGTGCCGATCACGCGTTGCGTGACGAAGCCGCCGCTGTCGCGGATCACGCTCACGGCCTTGCCGTCGCGCGCGAAGAGGGCATGCGCGGCATCGCGGACGTCGCGGCGCGTCGCAGGGTTGGTGGCGAGTACGCGGCGCTTGGTAGCGGCGTCGTCGATGAGCATGTCGATGCCGACGGTGCGCGTGGCGTCCAGGCGCTCGACCGCGGCGACCGTGGTCACGTCGAAGCCCAGCGGCGCCACCAGGATCAGCGAATGCGGCGCGGCCGCAGCGCCGCTGTCGATCTGCGCGCCCAGCGTGTTCACCAGGCGCAGCAGCTCGGCGCGGCGTGCTGCACGCGGAGACACCCAGACCGAAGGCGTGCCCTCGACCACCGGCGCAGGAGCCTCGGGCACCTGCTGCATCACGCCGTCGTTGTAGCGGTAGAAGCCTTCGTTGGTCTTGCGGCCCAGCGCGCCCGCGGCCAGTCGCTGCGCGGTGATCACGCTCGGTCGGAAGCGCGGCTCCTCGAAATACTGGTGGTAGATCGACTCCATCACCGGATGCGACACGTCGAGCGCCGTCAGGTCCAGCAGCTCGAACGGGCCCAGGCGAAAGCCCGCCTGGTCCTTGAGGATGCGGTCGATGGTCGCAAAGTCGGTAACGCCTTCGCCGACGATGCGCAGCGCCTCGGTGCCATAGCCGCGGCCCGCGTGGTTGACGATGAAGCCTGGCGTGTCCTGCGCCTGCACGGCGCTGTGGCCCATCTGCACCGCGTAACCGGCCAGCTGCTTGCAGACATCGGGCGCGGTCTTGAAGCCCGCGACCACCTCGACCACCTTCATCAACGGCACGGGGTTGAAGAAGTGGAAGCCCGCGAAGCGCTCCGGGTGCTTGAGGCCGGCGGCGATGGCCGTCACCGAGAGCGACGAGGTGTTGGTGACCAGCGTGGCGGTCTCGCTCACCGCGCCTTCGAGCTCGCGGAACAGCTTGCGCTTGACTTCGAGGTCTTCGATGACCGCTTCGATCACCAGGTCGCAGCCGGCCAGAGCCTGGATGCTGTCGATCGCCTTGACGCGGGCGATCTGGGCATCGCGCGTGGCGGCGTCGATCTTGTTCTTCTCGTGCAGCTTGTTCCATTGCGCAACGAGGGCTTCGCGGCCGCGCTCGGCGGCGCCCGCGAAACTGTCGAGCAGCAGCACTTCGCTGCCTGCCTGGGCGGCGATCTGTGCGATGCCGCGACCCATGGCGCCTGCGCCTATGACGCCGATTCGGGTGTAGTTCACTGTCATTTGCTGGAGGTTGATGCTGTCGAAGACTCTGATTTTGCAGCCCCGCGCGGGTGGGACGTGACGGGTTTAACGCGGGGGCGCGTTTTCAGGCCGCGCGGCGGCTGCGATCGATGGCCACGCTGAGCGAGATGGCGACCAGCAGCAGGCCGAAACCGACCCAGCTCATCCATGCCCCGGCGTCGTTGGCAAGCAGCCAGCCACCGACCGCGGCGCCCACGGCCTGCCCGGTATAGATGCCGGAGCTGTTGAGCGCCACGGAGCCTGGCGCGAGGGCCGGCGCCAGGCCCACCAGACGGGCCTGCTGCGCCGAGTTGGCGGAGAAGCAGCCCAACCCCCACGGAACGAGCACGACAGCCAGCCAGGCGAGCGTGGAGGCCAGCGGCCACAGCAGCAGGCTCGAGGCGATCAGCACGGTCGTGATCAGTACCATGCGCCCGGCGCCCACGCGGTCGATGAAGCGGCTGACCACCATGTTGCCGACCAGCCCGCAGGCGCCGAACAGCGCCCACATCACGCTCAGCGTAGTGGCGTCCGCGCCGAAGCCCTGCTTGAGGACCGGGCCGAAATAACTGAACAGCACAAACTGGCCCGCCCCCTGCAGTGCCGTGACCGACACGATGCCCATCAGCACCGGGCTGCGCAGCACGCGCGACCATGCTTCGGCGGTCAGCGCGGCGGGGCGGATGCCGTTCGGCAAGGTGAGCCAGACCGCTGTCGCGCTTGCGACACTGAGCGCCGCAATGGCCAGGAAGGCCATGCGCCAGCCCAGGTGGCCGCCGATCAGCGCGCCGATGGGCAGGCCCAGCACCGAGGCCATGGACCAGCCCAGGAAGACGAAGGTGACGGCGCGTCCGCGCTGCTCCGGCGGCACCAGCATGCCGGCGCAGGCCGCGGCCTGGGGCGTGAAGATGGCTGGAGCGACCACTGTGAGCATGCGCACCGGCAGCAGGGCGCCGAAGCTCGGCATCAGCGCGCAGAGGATGTGGCCCACGGCGTACCAGAGCAGGCTGAGCGCCAGCAACTGGCGGCGGTCCCAGCCCGCGCACCGCTGCGGCCAGCAGCGGTGCGCCAATGCACATTACCGCCGCTGCGGCCGTGATCAGCTGGCCCGCGGTGGCGGCAGTGACCGAAAGCGATGTGCTGATTTCATTGAGCGTGCCGGGCACCACCATCACGCCCGTGCCGATCACGAAATTGCCGGCGAGCAGCGCCCAGAGCGCACCCTGGGGCGCCGGCCGGTTCACCGGCGAACCTGCAGCGCGCCGGGATTCACGATGTTCGTCGGATTGCCGTTGATGTAGCTCACCACGTTGTCGAACGCCTGACCGAAGTAGCTCTCGTAGCTCTCCTGCTCGACGTAGCCGATGTGCGGCGTACAGATGCAGTTCTCGAGCCGCAGCAGCGCATGGCCTTGCAGCGGCGGCTCGCTCTCGAACACGTCGATGGCGGCCAGCCCGGGGCGGCCGCGGTTGAGCGCGGCGAGCAGGGCGTCGGCTTCGACCAGTTCGGCGCGCGAAGTGTTGACGAACAGCGCCGTCGGCTTCATGCGCGAGAGGTCTTCCAGCGTGATGAGGCCGTTGGTCTCTTCGTTGAGCCGCAAATGCACCGACAGCACGTCGGCCGCGGCAAAGAACTCGTGGCGGTTCTGCGCGACCTGGAAGCCGTCGGAGCGGGCCTTGGCACAACTGGCTTCACGGCCCCAGATCACGACCTGCATCCCGAAAGCCTGCCCATAGCGCGCCACCAGTTGGCCGATGCGGCCATAACCCCAGATGCACAGCGTCTTGCCCTTGAGCACCGAGCCGATCCCGAAATTGGGCGGCATCGATGCCGACTTGAGCCCCGACTGCTGCCACGCGCCGTGCTTGAGGTTGCTGATGTACTGCGGCAGCCGGCGCATGGCGGCCATGATGAGCGCCCAGGTGAGCTCGGCAGGCGCTTGCGGCGAGCCCGAGCCCTCCGCAACCGCGATGCCACGTTCCGTGCAGGCTGTAACGTCGATGTGCCCGGCGACACGCCCCGTCTGCGAGATGAGCTTGAGCTTCGGCAGCTTTTCGATCAGCTGGCGCGAGATCTGGGTGCGCTCGCGGATCAGCACGATCACGTCGGCATCCTTGAGGCGAACTGAAAGCTGCCCGATGCCCTTCACCGTATTGGTATAGACCTTGGCCGCGTACGCGTCCAGCTTGGCGGCGCAGCGCAGTTTGCGCACGGCGTCCTGGTAATCGTCGAGGATCACAATGTTCATGGCGTGCCATTGTGCCTCGCAGCATTGGAATGTCGTGCCAGTGAACGTTTGGATACCCACCCCACAGCCGCTCGCAGGGGTGTTCGGGCTCAGTGCAGGCGGGTCGAACGAGGGGCCGCGGCCGCGGTTTCGGCGGTTTCGAGTGCGGCCAGCCGGTCGAGTTCGGCGCAGACATCGGCCATGCGGCCCGAGATCACGACGCGGTTGCTGCGCTGCTGGCCCATGCCGTCGACCACGCGAACCACGCGCAACGGACGCGCTGGCGCGGTGCTGGCTGCTGCGGGTGTTGCACCGCCGCCGGAGCGGGCGGTGCAGGCAGGGCGCACCGCCACGTAGCGAAGCCCGGCCGAGGATTCGGCAGCGTCGAGGCGATCCCTGCGGCGAGGACGGTGTGCCGGCATCAGGCGGCTGGCCAGCGATTGCAGCGGCATCCAGAAATCAGCGATGGCGAGGAGGGCGATTCCCATGTGAACTCCAAAAAAGTATGAGGTTGAACACAGGCAGGATTTCTTGAATCGGCTGCGACAGGGTGATGGCGACTCTTCGCCATACGCCCGCCACCTGTCGCTGCCGGATGGGGTGCTGCGGAAAGCAGGCCGCGGGGCCTACATCAGCATGGTGTTGCGGATGAGCCCGACCGCAAGGCCTTCGATTTCGAAGGGCTCGCCGGGCTGGACGATGATGGTCGGGTAGTCGGGGTTCTCGGCGTGCAGCTCGATGACCTGCTTGTTGCGCTTCAGGCGCTTGACGGTCACTTCGTCGCCCAGGCGCGCAACCACGATCTGGCCATTGCGCGCTTCCTTGGTGGCCTGCACCGCGAGCAGGTCGCCGTCCATGATGCCGGCATCGCGCATCGACATGCCGCGCACCTTGAGCAGGTAATCGGGCTGGCGCTGGAACAGCGTGTTCTCGACGTAGTAGGTCTGGTCGACGTGCTCCTGCGCGAGGATGGGCGAGCCGGCTGCGACGCGGCCGATGAGCGGCAATGCCAGCTGGGCCATGCCGGGCAGCGAGAGCGAGAACTGGCCGCCTTCGCGGTGGCGTGTTTCATTGAGCGAACGCAGGGCGTCGCCCTTGAGGCGGATGCCGCGCGAGGTGCCGCTCACGAGCTCGATGACGCCCTTGCGCGCCAGTGCCTGCAAATGCTCTTCGGCGGCGTTGGCCGACTTGAACCCGAGCTCGTTGGCGATTTCGGCGCGCGTGGGCGGCGCACCGGTGCGTGCGATGGCGCTCTGGATCAGGTCCAGGATCTGCTGCTGGCGGGCTGTAAGCTTCACGGCGAACTGCATATGTGGTTCCTTGCGGCACTGGCTAGATATCCAGTAGCTGTATTTTTAACCAGTTTTTAAAAGTTGACAAGCCATGGTCAATTCCTCTTCGCCTGAATCGCGCCGCCGTGTCGTGGTTTTGGGCACGGGCGGCACCATTGCCGGCCGGGCCGCCAGCAGCGGCGACAACATCGGCTACACCGCGGGACAGGTCGGCGTGGCCGACCTGCTTGGCGGCATCGAGGCGCCCGAAGGCGTGTTGCTGGAGGCGGAGCAGGTCGCGCAGCTCGACAGCAAGGACATGTCGTTCGCCATCTGGCAGCAACTGGCCCGGCGCTGTGCGCACTGGCTGGCGCAAGCCGACGTGACAGGCGTGGTGATCACGCACGGCACCGACACGCTCGAAGAGACCGCGTTCTTCCTGCACTCGGTACTGGCGCCTTCCAAGCCCGTGGTACTGACCTGCGCGATGCGCCCGGCGACCGCGCTGGCGCCCGACGGACCGCAGAACGTGCGTGACGCCATCAGCGTTGCCGCGACGCAGGGCGCGCGAGGCGTAACGGTGGTGTGCGCCGGCGCGATCCACAGCGGCATCGACATCCAGAAGGTGCACACCTATCGGCCTGACGCCTTTGCTTCAGGCGATGCGGGGCCCGTCGGTTATGTCGAGGAAGGGGAGGTTCGCCTTGTCCGGTCTTGGCCGGAAGGCGCTGCATCACACGCGTCGAAGATCTTCCTGGAGGCCGAGGTTCGGTGGCCCCGCATCGAGATCGTCGTGAGCCATGCCGGCGCCAGCGGTGCTGTGATCGATGCGCTGCTGCAATCCGGCGGTGCCGATCCCGTGCGAGGACTGGTGCTTGCCGCCACTGGCAACGGCACCCTGCACCACGCCCTGGAAGCGGCCGCGCTCAAGGCGCAGGACGCAGGCGTTGCGATCGTTCGCGCCACGCGTTGCGCCAACGGGCGCATCCTGCCGAAGGCGGGGGACGCGCTGCGCGATGCTGGCGCGCTGACGCCCGTGAAGGCGCGCATCGCGCTGATGCTGGAACTGCTGGGGTGAAAGCAAAACCGCCCCGTACAGGGGCGGTTGGGAGGATCAGCTGTTCAGGGCAGCCAGTGCACGTTGCGTGATCTCGTCCACCGTGCCCACGCCCTTGATGGCGCGGTATTTCGGGGCGGCAGCCGGGTCGGCCTCGGCCCAGGCCGAGTAGTAGTCGACCAGCGGACGCGTTTGCTGGCTGTACACCTCGAGCCGTTTGCGCACGGTTTCTTCCTTGTCGTCCTCGCGCTGGATCAGTTCCTCGCCGGTCACGTCGTCCTTGCCTTCGACCTTGGGCGGATTGAACTTGACGTGATAGGTGCGGCCCGAGGCCGGGTGCGAGCGGCGGCCGCTCATGCGTTCGATGATGTCGCTGAAGGGCACGTCGATCTCGAGCACGTAGTCGAGCTTGACGCCCGCTGCCTTCATGGCATCGGCCTGGGGGATGGTGCGGGGGAAACCGTCGAACAGGAAGCCGCCGGCGCAATCGGGTTGCGCAATGCGTTCCTTCACGAGATTGATGATCAGGTCATCGCTGACCAGTGCGCCGGCGTCCATGACGGCCTTGGCCTGCAGGCCGAGCGGCGTGCCGGCCTTGACGGCGGCGCGCAGCATGTCGCCGGTCGAGATTTGGGGAATGCTGTATTTCTGGCAGATGAAAGCCGCTTGCGTGCCTTTGCCCGCCCCGGGCGCGCCCAGCAAAATTAGTCTCATGGTTTCCTCGGACGGTTCTTGGATTTTGTGTCGCACCAAGCGTCGGCCCCAGGGCTGGGCTAGGCGGAGTTGCTTCGAGGATAGCACGCGTGCCCGCGAAGAATTTCCGCTGCGGGCAGGCTGCAGAGCGTCTCAGGCGGGGGGCGCGGCAGCGAAGACGGCACGCACGCGCGCCAGGTCTTCGGGCGTGTCGATGCCCGGTCCGGGGGCGACATGGCTCACATGCACCGCGATGCGATGGCCGTGCCATAGCGCGCGCAGCTGTTCGAGTGCTTCGGTTGCCTCGACAGGCGCCGGCGGCAGCGAAGGAAACTTCCGCACGAAACCCGCGCGATAGCCGTAGATGCCGATGTGGCGCAGCGGGGCGGGCGTGGGCAGCACCGCGGGTGCCGCGCCGTTGGCGGACCCGTCGCGCCACCATGGGATCGGTGCGCGGCTGAAGTACATGGCGTTGCCTTGCGTGTCGAGCACGGCCTTCACCACGTTGGGGTTCATGAAGTCGCCGATCGAGTCGATCTCGTGGGCCGCGGTGCTCATCGCTGCTTCCGCATGGGTGGCCAGCGTTGATGCCACGGCGTCGATCAACGCGGGATCGATCAGTGGCTCGTCGCCCTGTACGTTGACAACGATGTCGTCGCCGTCCAGGCCAAGCTGCTCACAGGCTTCGGCCAGCCGGTCGGTGCCGCTGGGGTGGTCCTGGCGCGTGAGGATGGCTTCGACGCCGTGCGCCTTGCACGCCGCAACGATCGAAGGATCGTCGCCGGCGACCACCACGCGCGCTGCGCTGGATTCGCCGGCGCGCTGCGCTACGCGCACCACCATGGGCAAGCCAGCGATGTCGGCCAGCGGTTTGTTGGGAAGCCGTGTCGACGCCAGACGCGCCGGCACCAGAACGGTGAAGCTCACAGCCCGAGCTCTTCGTCGGAGAGCGTGCGTGCTTCGTTCTCGAGCAGCACCGGAATGCCGTCGCGCACCGGATAGGCGAGGCGCGCGCTGCGCGAGCAGAGCTCCTGCTTCTCGGGGTTCCAGGTCAGCGGACCCTTGGTGACGGGGCAGACGAGCAGTTCAAGCAGCTTGGTATCCATCGAGCGATGATAGCTTTGCGTCGAGTGCGATGAAGAATTCCGGCGAGGGCGCGAAGTGCAATGGCACCGCCAGCGCATCGGGCGCCTTGCGCCACACCTTGACGGCATCTTTTTCCGTGCAGACGATGGTGCGTTCGGTGGCGGCAGGGTGCTGCCAACTCCCGAAATCAAAGTGATCCGGCAGTGCGATGGTTTCGGCGAGCGTCAGGCCGCGTGCGCGCAGCATCTCGAAGAAGGCCTCCGGCCGCGCAATGGCTGCCAGTGCCACCAGGGGCCGGCCTGCAAGGGTTGCCAGGGGCACGTGTTGTCCGCCGCCGGTCAAGGCGTCGTTTGCGAGAGCGCGGGTGGCGGTGTAGCCACCGGCGAACGCGGGCCGTGCGCCGCTGTGCAGCACCAGATCGCATGGCCGCGGCCAGGCTTCGCGCAACGGGCCCGCAGGCAGTCGCCAGCCGTTGCCGATGCCGCGGTCGTCGAACACGCAGATCTCGATATCGCGACCCAGTGCCAGATGCTGCAGGCCGTCGTCGCTCACGACGACCTGCGTGGCCGGGTGGCTGGCGAGCAGGGCGCGCGCCGCATCGATGCGCTTGCGCGCCACGAACACCGGCGCTTTCGTGGCATGGTGGATCAGCGCAGGTTCGTCGCCGACATCCTGCGGATCGCTGTCGCCGAGCACCTCGCGGCAATCATCGGTGCGCCGGCCATAGCCGCGCGACACCACGCCGACCGTCAGTCCTCGCGCCTGCAGATGCCGGACGACGGCCATCACGACCGGTGTTTTCCCCGCTCCACCCGCGATCACGTTGCCGACCACGATCACCGGGACGGGCACTCGCTCGGTCCGCAGCCATCCCAGCCGATAGAGCGAGCCCCGCACCGCGAAGAGCGCGGCATAAAGCAACGACAGTGGCCACAGCAGGCAGGCCAGCGGGCCTCGGCGCAGCCAGGCGCGCTGCAGCCGCGAGGCGGACGGCGAACCCGCCTTGCTGCTGCTGCGGCCGTCGGAAGGCACTCAGTGCCCGGCTTGTGCCGTCGACTGGGCTGCGAAGGTGATCTGCATCATGCCGGCGCGGCGCGCAGCCTCCATCACCGTCACCACGGCCTGGTGCGGGCTGGTCGCATCGGCGCTGATGATCACCACGCTGTCCTTGCCGCCGGTGGCCGCGGCGGCGAGGGCTGCCGTCACGGTTTCCACGCTCCGGTCGGCCACCGGACTCTTGTTGATCGAGTAGCGGCCGTCGGCCGACACCGTCACGATCACTTCCTTCGGATAGTCGCGTTGTGCGTCGACGTCCGCCGTCGGCAGCCTCAGCTGCATTTCGGTGAACTTGCTGTAGGTGGTCGACAGCATCAGGAAGATGAGGATCACCAGCAGCACGTCGATGAACGGGATCAGGTTGATCTCCGGCTCGTCGCGCGCACCATGGCGGAACTGCATGCGGCCGCGGGTCATTTGCGCAGTGCGTTCAGGTGGCGGGCGAAGCGCTCGCCGGACAGTTCGAGGTTCAGCAGGTATTCGTCGACGCGGCTGCGGAAGTAGCGCCAGAAGATCAGCGTCGGAATGGCCACGATCAGGCCGAAGGCGGTGTTGTAGAGCGCGATCGAGATGCCGTGCGCCAGCTGGGCCGGGTTGCCCGAGCCGACAGCGCCGCTGCCCGGCGACTGCGAGCCGAAGATCTCGATCATGCCGATCACCGTGCCCAGCAGCCCCAGCAGCGGGGCGGCCGAGGCGATGGTGGCCAGCGCCGGCAGGTAGCGCTCCAGCTTGTGCGCCACCGTGCGGCCCGAGGCCTCCATGGCGGCACGCAGATCGTCTTCGGTACAGCGCGGATTGGCGTTCAGCGCACGCAGGCCGGCGGCCAGCACCTGGCCGAGCATCGAGTTGCGTTCAAGTTTGGTCACGATGTCCGGGCCGGGAATGGCCCCGTGCGACACGGTGATGGTTTCGTCGAGCAGCTTCGGCGGAAGTACCCTCACGGTCTTCAGACTCGTGAAACGTTCTATAACCAGCGCGAGCGCAATGACCGAACAAGCGAGCAAGGGCCAGATTGGCCAACCCGCGGCAACTATGATGGAAAACAAGAAAAAATCCTCCGGCCCGTAGACTGCAAATGCGCGGCGATTATCCACTGAGCCCACCATCGGCACGCACCTTGTTTTTGTGTCGGCAAGGACGCACAGATTCTGTGGATAACTTTGTGATTAACCCGCTACGCAACTCGTCCGGGCCCGCATGGGGCGGCCTTTCTGCTAGATCGACTGAATTTTGAGCAGCACTTTTTTTAATGAAATCAACGGCTTGCACGAGAAACCGTGCGTTTTCCTCGCTCCAGGGGCTGACGCGGGGCCGCTTGCGGCCTGTTGTGGACGAGTGGCATCCGGCCGAGCGTGCATTCTGTGAACTTGCGTGAATCGAACTCCGCGCCCGGGCCGCGTATCTGGGCCGTCGGTGCGTTGTGCCGGGCGGTGGCCGACGCACTCGACGCGCGCTTCAATCCGGTCGCGGTGCGGGGCGAAATTTCCGGCTTCTCGCGGGCCTCAAGTGGACATTGTTACTTCTCGCTCAAGGACGAGTCCGGCCAGCTGCGCTGCGCGATGTTCCGCCGCGCTGCCGGTTTGCTCGACTTTTCGCCGCGTGATGGCGATCAGGTCGAAGTGCGTGGGCGCCTTGCGGTGTATGAGCCTCGCGGCGATCTGCAACTGGTGGTCGAGAGCTTGCGGCGAGCCGGGCAGGGCGCCCTGTTCGAGCAGTTCATGCAGCGCAAGGCACGCCTGGAAGCCGAAGGCCTGTTCGACCCGGCGCGCAAGCGGACGTTGCCGGCCATGCCGCGGGCGGTCGGTATCGTCACGTCGTTGGGCGCGGCGGCCTTGCACGACGTGGTGACGGCGCTGCGAAGGCGTGTTCCGCACATTCCGGTCGTGCTCGCACCGGCGGCAGTGCAGGGAGCCGGCGCACCAGCCGAACTGGTGCGGGCGTTGCAGTCGCTCTACCGCCTCGAACCTGCCGTGGACGTGATCCTGCTGGTGCGTGGCGGTGGCTCCATCGAAGACCTCTGGGCTTTCAACGACGAGACGCTGGCGCGCACCATCGTGCAGAGCCCGGTGCCGCTGATCAGCGGCGTGGGCCACGAAACCGACTTCACCATCGCCGATTTCTGCGCCGACCTGCGCGCGCCCACGCCGACGGCCGCGGCAGAACTGGTGAGCGCGCCGCGCGACCTGTGGCTCGGTGCACTCGATCTGCTCGACGAGCGGCTCGGCGATGCGCTGGGTGGGCGCATCGACGCGCTCGGGCAGCGCATCGACCAGGCCGCGGGACGCCTGGGCCGCCCCTCGAGCCTCGTGGCGCGGCAGCAGCTCCGATTGGCGCATCATGCGCAGCGCCTGCGGTATGCGGTGCTGTCGAGACGGGAGCGCCTGTCGCAGACGCCGCGGTCGATAGCGGCCGACTTTCCCTTGCGGCTGGGGCGTGCACTGGTTCAGCGTCGCGAGCGCCTGGAGCGCATGGCCCTGCGTTTGCGGCTGCTCGACCCGGCCCTGGTCTTGCAACGCGGCTATGCGTGGCTGACCGACACAGACGGTCATGCGATCGTCAGTGCAACGCAACTGGCGGCGGGCGACGCCGTCAAGGCGCGGCTTGCCGATGGCGAGGTCGACCTGACCGTCACTCCAGGCGATGCAACGGGCACACGTCTGACGCTGCCTCGGTAATTACTTCCTAGAATCGCTGATTCCTACAACCAACCCACGAGAAAAAACCATGGAACATGTGCTCCCACCCCTGCCTTACGCTCTTGACGCACTGGCGCCCGAGTACTCGCAGGAAACCCTCGAATACCACTACGGCAAGCACCACAACGCCTACGTGGTGAACCTCAACAACCTGCAGAAGGGCACCGAATTCGAATCGATGACGCTCGAGGAGATCGTCAAGAAATCCAGCGGCGGCATCTACAACAACGCCGCGCAGATCTGGAACCACACCTTCTTCTGGAACTGCATGAAGCCCCAGGGCGGCGGCGCTCCGACCGGCGCCCTGGCCAAGGCCATCGACGCCAAGTGGGGCAGCTACGACGCGTTCAAGGAAGCCTTCGTGAAGTCGGCCGTGGGCAACTTCGGCTCGGGCTGGACGTGGCTGGTGAAGAAAGCCGACGGCTCGCTGGACATCGTGAACATGGGCGCTGCGGGCACGCCGCTGACCACCGGCGACACCCCGGTGCTGACGGTGGACGTGTGGGAACACGCCTACTACATCGACTACCGCAACCTGCGCCCGAAGTTCGTCGAGACCTTCCTGGCCAAGCTGGCGAACTGGGACTTCGCGGCGAAGAACTTCGGCTGAGCCCGGGTTTCTCCAGCAAAAAGCCGACCCATGGGTCGGCTTTTTTGAGGGCTTGAGACGGCAGATGCTCAGCGCTTGCCGGCTGCGAACAACTCGCCGCCGAGCTTGGCTCCCTTCTTGATGTTCTTCTTGGCGAACCAGCCCTGGTTCATTTCGAGCACGTAGCGCACCGGCTCCAGCGAGCAATGCGAGTTCTCGGTCATGGGCTGCATGTCGACCAGGTTGACGATGCGGCCGTCATCGGCCACGAACGCAGCGGTCAGCGGCAGGATCGTGTTGCGCATCCAGAAGCATTGCGTTGCAGGCTGCTCGAACACGAAGATCATGCCTTCAGCCTGCGGCATTTCCTTGCGGAACATCAGGCCGATTTCGCGCTGCAGGGGCGTTTGCGCGATCTGCGCGTCGATCTTGTACAGACCGACCGACAACTGCGTGCGTGGCAGGTCGGTCTGGGGTTGCTGCTGGGCATGAGCCGGCATCAAGAAGGACGCAGACACAAGGAGCAGGGCGGCGAGACGCTGGAACATCGGGGACAACTCTTTCAGAGCGGGGCGAAGCCCAGCCCGTAACCAATAAAAATGCCCGCTGATGCGGGCATTGCCGGTGAGCTGGAAAGCTTACACCTTCTTGGCGGCAGCCGTGTGGGCCTTGGCCACGTGGCGAACCTTGTGCTTCTTGGCAGCGGCGTGCTTCTTGGCGGGCGCGTGCTTGGCCACCTTGGGAGCGGCTGCGGCGGGAGCGGCCGTGGGTTCGGCTTGTTGAGCGAAAGCACCGACGGCGAAGAGACCGGCGACCAGGGCTGCGAGCAGCTTGTTCATGAACATATCCTTTGAAATTCGTTGATCTGGATTGCCCTCCCTGCGGAAGGTAGACATTCAACGAAAGCCGTTTCGCGCGGTTGACAGCCACGCAGCTCCCTCGATCAAAAAAAAAAGCGCTCGGAAGAGCGCTTTTTTTTGGGAGGCAGGCCGAATTACTGCGGGGTGCCGCCTTGGGTCGACTTGCGCTTGATGCTGCCGTCCTTGTTGCGACGACGCTGGTCGCGGGTTTCAGCGCGCTTCTCGCCAGAGGCAGCAGCCTTGTCGGTGCCGATGGCGCCGCCTTCGGGCGTCTTGGCTTCGTCGCCGCCAGCAGCCTTGACCTGGCCAGCGGGCTTGGCAGCCTTCTTGGCTTCAGCACGTTGCTGCGACTTGCTGTTGGTGGCGTTACCTTGTTCGGGCGTCGTACCGGCCGGGTTTTGGGCGTAGGCGCCAGCGGCGAACAGGCCAGCGATCATGACTGCGAGAATTTTGCTCATTGATGATTCCTCTATCGAGAATTGGTTGGAAACGCCTCCCGGCGAGCAGAAGGTCAGCCACTAACGAGCCCATTGGCTCGCCGGTTGACAAACGCTTGCTGATGGGCTGCGTCTAAAATGTACAGCGATTTGTTCACAGTCTGTACAGCGAATCCACCCCGTGTCTGAATTCGCTGACAGTCGTCAAAAATTACGTCAATTCCGGAGCCATCCCCTCTCATGACCAGTTATCAGCACATCAAAGTCCCGACCGACGGCCAGAAGATCACGGTCAACGCCGACAACTCGCTCAATGTGCCTGACCAACCGGTCATTCCCTTCATCGAAGGCGACGGCACTGGCCTGGACATCACCCCGGTGATGTTGAAAGTGGTGGATGCGGCGGTGGCCAAGGCCTACGGCGGCAAGAAAAAGATCCACTGGATGGAGGTCTATGCCGGCGAGAAGTCGACCAAGGTCTACGGTCCCGATGTCTGGCTCCCCGAGGAAACGCTGCACGCCGTGCGTGACTATGTGGTTTCCATCAAGGGCCCGCTGACCACGCCCGTCGGCGGCGGCATCCGCTCGCTGAATGTCGCGCTGCGCCAGGAACTCGACCTTTATGTCTGCCTGCGCCCCATCCAGTACTTCGAGGGCGTGCCCAGCCCGGTGCGCGAGCCGCACAAGACCAACATGGTGATCTTCCGCGAGAACTCGGAAGACATCTACGCCGGCATCGAGTTCGAAGCCGAGAGCGACAAGGCGAAGAAGCTCATCAAGTTCCTGCAGGACGAAATGGGCGTCAAGAAGATCCGCTTCCCCAATACCTCGGGCATCGGCGTCAAGCCCGTGTCGAGGGAAGGTACCGAGCGTCTCGTGCGCAAGGCGTTCCAGTACGCCATCGACAACGACAAGCCCAGCGTCACCCTGGTGCACAAGGGCAACATCATGAAGTTCACCGAAGGTGGCTTCCGTGACTGGGGCTACGGCCTCGCCGCCAAGGAATTCGGCGCCGAACTGATCGACGGCGGGCCGTGGATGAAGTTCAAGAACCCGAAGACGGGCAAGGAAATCACCGTCAAGGACAGCATTGCCGACGCCTTCCTTCAGCAGATCCTGCTGCGTCCTGCCGAGTACAGCGTCATTGCTACGCTCAACCTGAACGGCGACTACGTGTCCGACGCACTGGCCGCGCAGGTCGGCGGCATCGGTATCGCCCCGGGCGCGAACCTCAGCGACACCGTCGCCATGTTCGAAGCCACCCATGGCACGGCACCCAAGTACGCTGGCAAGGACTACGTGAATCCCGGTTCCGAAATCCTCTCGGCTGAAATGATGCTGCGGCACATGGGCTGGAAGGAAGCCGCCGACCTCATCATCAGCTCGATGGAGAAATCGATCGCCAGCAAGAAAGTCACCTATGACTTCGCGCGCCTGATGGAGGGCGCCACGCAGGTGAGCTGCTCCGGATTCGGGCAGGTGATGATCGACCACATGTAATTGCCATGGTTGCTCGTCGATGCCTGCCGGCGTCGAGCATCAAGCCCCTGAGCCCCCGAAAGGCGTTCAGGGGCTTTTTTCATTCATGTGCTCGCCTGAGCTCGTTTCCCGCGAATTCTCCGGAAATTCCGTCGTCATTCACGGGGCAAGACCCTTGATTTGTCGAATACACGTCACCAAGTCTTCCTGCGCCGGCACGGCGCTTGCACGCTCTATAGAATCATTTTCATGGCAACGAGAATTCCAAAAACTCCCAGCACCCCCCCGGCCCAAAAACCGGCCGGGGATGACGGGGATTCGGTCGTCCTGGAGCGCCGGCCGCAAAAAACCGCGCCGCCCCAGATGTACCAGGTGGTGATGCTGAACGACGACTACACGCCAATGGAGTTCGTGATCGTCGTGCTGCAGGAATATTTCAGCAAGGATCGCGAAACCGCGACCCAGATCATGCTCAAGATCCACCTCGATGGCCGAGGCGTCTGTGGGGTTTATTCCCGCGACATGGCGGCCACCAAGGTCAACCAGGTGATGGAAGCCGCACAGCAGGCCGGGCATCCACTCCAATGCGTCAGTGAACCTGTTGCATGAACCAGTTGAATTGCGCAAGCTCCAACCCATCTGAGAACTTATTTACAGCAAGGCAAAAGGAAATCACATGATTGCCCAAGAACTGGAAGTCAGCTTGCACATGGCCTTCGTCGAGGCCCGGCAGCAGCGCCACGAGTTCATCACCGTGGAGCATCTGCTGCTCGCTTTGCTGGACAACCCGAGCGCCGCGGAAGTTCTGCGCGCCTGCTCGGCCAACGTCGACGACCTGCGGGCGTCGCTCACCAACTTCATCAAGGACAACACGCCCCAGGTGGCGGGTACCGACGATGTAGACACCCAGCCCACGCTGGGTTTCCAGCGCGTGATCCAGCGCGCCATCATGCATGTGCAGTCCACCGGCAACGGCAAGAAGGAAGTCACCGGTGCCAACGTGCTGGTCGCGATCTTCGGCGAGAAGGACTCGCATGCCGTGTACTACCTGCACCAGCAGGGCGTCACCCGCCTCGACGTGGTCAACTTCATAGCCCACGGCATCAAGAAGAGCGATCCGCCGGAAGCCGTCAAGGGCAGCGGTGAAGCACCTTCGGGCGAGGGCGAGGAGGGCGGCGGCGAACGCAACGAGAAGGCATCGCCGCTCGAGCAGTTCACGCAGAACCTCAACCAGATGGCCAAGGACGGCAAGATCGATCCGCTGATCGGTCGCGAGTACGAGGTCGAGCGCGTCATCCAGATCCTCTGCCGCCGGCGCAAGAACAATCCGCTGCTGGTCGGCGAGGCCGGTGTGGGCAAGACCGCCATCGCCGAGGGCCTTGCATGGCGCATCACGCAGGGCGACGTGCCGGAAATCCTGGCCGAGTCGAACGTGTTCTCGCTCGACATGGGCGCGCTGCTGGCCGGCACCAAGTACCGCGGCGATTTCGAGCAGCGCCTGAAGGGCGTGCTCAAGTCGCTCAAGGACAAGCCGAACGCTATCCTGTTCATCGACGAAATCCACACCCTGATCGGTGCGGGCGCGGCTTCGGGCGGCACGCTCGATGCGTCGAACCTGCTGAAGCCGGCGCTTTCCAGCGGCCAGCTGAAGTGCATCGGCGCGACCACCTTCACGGAATACCGCGGCATCTTCGAGAAAGACGCGGCCCTGTCGCGCCGTTTCCAGAAGGTCGACGTGGTCGAGCCGTCGGTGCAGGAAACCGTCGACATCCTCAAGGGCCTGAAGTCGCGCTTCGAGGAGCACCATGGCGTGAAGTACGCGGTGGCGGCCCTGCAGGCTGCGGCCGAGCTCAGCGCCAAGTACATCAATGACCGTCATCTGCCCGACAAGGCGATCGACGTCATCGACGAAGCCGGTGCTGCCCAGCGCATCCTGCCGCCGAGCAAGCGCAAGAAGACCATCAGCAAGACGGAAGTCGAGGAAATCGTCGCGAAGATCGCGCGCATTCCCCCGGCCAACGTCAGCAACGACGACCGCGGCAAGCTGCAGACCATCGAGCGCGACCTCAAGAGCGTGGTGTTCGGCCAGGACAAGGCGCTCGAAGTGCTCGCCTCCGCGGTCAAGATGGCGCGTTCGGGCCTGGGCAAGGGCGACAAGCCGATCGGCTCGTTCCTGTTCTCCGGTCCCACGGGCGTCGGCAAGACCGAAGCCGCGAAGCAGCTCGCCTACATCATGGGCATCGAGCTGATCCGCTTCGACATGTCGGAGTACATGGAGCGCCATGCGGTGAGCCGTCTGATCGGCGCGCCTCCGGGCTACGTCGGGTTCGACCAGGGTGGCCTGCTGACCGAGGCCGTCACGAAGAAGCCACACTCGGTGCTGCTGCTCGACGAAATCGAGAAGGCGCACCCGGACATCTTCAACGTGCTGCTGCAGGTCATGGACCACGGTACGCTGACGGACAACAACGGGCGCAAGGCCGACTTCCGCAACGTCATCATCATCATGACGACGAATGCGGGTGCCGAGACCATGAACAAGGCGACCATCGGCTTCACCAACCCGCGCCAGGCGGGCGACGAAATGGGCGACATCAAGCGCCTGTTCTCGCCCGAGTTCCGCAACCGGCTGGATGCCATCGTCAACTTCAAGGCGCTCGACGAGAACATCATCCTGCGCGTGGTCGACAAGTTCCTGCTCCAGCTGGAAACGCAGCTCAGCGAGAAGAAGGTGGAAGTCACCTTCAGCGACAAGCTGCGCAAGCACCTGGCGAAGAAGGGCTTCGATCCGTTGATGGGCGCTCGCCCGATGCAGCGCCTGATCCAGGACACGATCCGTCGTGCGCTGGCCGACGAACTGCTGTTTGGTCGTCTGACCGACGGCGGTCGCCTCGAAGTCGACCTCGACGACAAGGACGAAGTGCTGCTCGACATCCAGCCGCTTCCGAAGAAGGAAGGCAAGCAGAAGCCCGAAGCAGAGGAAGCAGCAGCAGGCTGAGCCCACTGCGGTTCCAGGAATGAAGTCAAAGGCCGGTAGCATCGCTACCGGCCTTTTTCTTTTGGGCCAGCCCTATCGCACAGCCATTCCAACCGCTTCTTCGCCTTGATCCTCCCCGAACTCAGCCACGAATGGAAAACCGGCCTCTCCCTTGCGTGGAGCGGCTACATCGCAGTGCTGTCGATCTGGATCGTGATGCAGAAGCGCGCGCCGGTGTCGACGATGAGCTGGATCCTGTCGCTCGCGCTGCTGCCGTTCGCGGGCTTCGTCATCTATTACTTCCTCGGGCCGCAGCGCCTGCGAAAGCAGCGGCTCAAGCGCCTGCGCAGCCGCGCCAGCGCCTTCGCCCAGGCCGACGTGGCGCGGCTGCGCGATGCGGCGCAGAACGCACCGCCGGCCCTGCAGCAGATGGCGAAGCTCGGCACGGCGACCTGCGGGCTGCCGGTGTCGAGCGCGGTCGATGTCGAACTGCTCTCGGGCGGGGCGCGCACCTTCGATGCGATCTTCGAGGCCGTGCGCGCCGCACGGAACCACGTCCACCTCGAGTACTACATCTTCGAGCCCGACAGGATCGGCACCGCGCTGCGCGACCTGCTGGTCGAGCGCGCGAAGCAGGGCGTGACGGTGCGCTTGCTGATCGACGCACTGGGCTCCAAGCGCGTCGGCCGCAAGTTCATGGCGCCGCTGCACGAGGCGGGCGTCAAGGTGGCGCTGTTCCACGACACCAAGATCGGCCGCCGCCTGCGCCCCGTGACCAACTACCGCACCCACCGCAAGATCGTGGTGTGCGACGGTCGCGTGGGCTTCACGGGCGGCGTGAACATCACCGATGAGGAAGACAAGCGCACCCGGCCCGATGCGTACCACGACGTGCACCTGCGCATCGAGGGCAGCGCCGTGCGCTGGCTGCAGACCACCTTCCTCGAAGATTGGACCTACGCCACCGGCGAAGACCCGCGTGGCATGGACGATGTCATGAACGCCATGTTGCCGCAGCTGGAGGCTGGCAACATCCCGGTGCAGATCGTCACCAGCGGCCCCGACAACGCAATGGAGGCCATCCACCGCATGCACGTCGAGGCCATCCATTCGGCCACGCACCGCGCGTGGCTCACCACGCCGTACTTCGTGCCGGGCGAGCCCGCGCTGATGGCGCTCACCAGCGCCGCGCTGCGCGGCGTCGATGTGCGCCTGCTAGTGCCGCGCCGCAGCGACTCGGCCATCGTGAGCGCGGCGGCGCGCTCGTATTTCGACGAACTGATCGCAGCCGGCGTGAAGGTGTGGGAGTACAAGGCGCGCATGCTGCACTCCAAGACTCTGGTGGTCGACGACCATTGCGCGATGATCGGCACCGCGAATTTCGACAACCGCAGCTTCCGCCTCAACTTCGAGGTGTGCGCGGTGGTTTATGGTCCGGAACTGGCCCGGCCGCTGGCGGCGCAGTTCGAGACCGACCTGCACAGTTCCGGCGCGGTGCGTGCCCACCGGCCACAGAATTTCCGGATTCGCCTCGGCGATGCCATCGCCCGCCTGTTTTCACCCTTGCTCTGAATGAACCACACCTTTCTCTGGCACGACTACGAAACCTTCGGCGCGGTGCCCCGCCGCGACCGGCCCTCGCAGTTCGCGGCCATCCGCACCGATGCCGAGCTCAACGAAGTCGGCGAGCCGCTGATGATCTACTGCAAGCCCGCGCCGGACTACCTGCCCAGCCCCGAGGCCTGCCTCATCACCGGCATCACGCCGCAGGTGTGCCTGGAGCGCGGCATTCCCGAGCATGAATTCGCCGCGCACATCGAGCGCGCCTTCTCGCAGCCCGGCACCATCGGCGTGGGCTACAACACCATCCGCTTCGACGACGAGGTCACGCGCTTCCTGTTCTGGCGCAACCTGATCGACCCGTACGCGCGCGAATGGCAGAATGATTGCGGCCGCTGGGACCTGCTCGACGTGGTGCGCCTCACCTACGCGCTGCGCCCCGACGGCATCGAGTGGCCGAAGAAGGAAGACGGCAAGCCCAGCTTCAAGCTCGAGGACCTGGCGCGCGCCAACGGCCTGCTGCACGAATCGGCGCACGATGCGCTGTCCGACGTGCGTGCCACCATCGCGTTGGCTCGGCTGATCCGCGACAGGCAACCCAAGCTGTTCGACTTCGCCTTCGGCCTGCACAAGAAGGACCGCGTTGCCAGCGAACTCGGCCTGCCCGCGATGCGCGAGACGGCAAAGCCCTTCCTGCACGTGTCGGGCATGTTCCCGGTCGAGCGCGGCTGCCTGGCCGTGATGTGGCCGCTGGCCAGCCATCCCACCAACAAGAACGAACTGCTGGCCTGGGACCTGGCCCACGACCCGAGCGAGCTGCGCGACATCGACGTCGAGACCCTGCGGCTGCGCCTCTTCACCCGCACGGCCGACCTGCCCGAAGGCGTCGTGCGCCTGCCCATGAAGGGCATCCACCTCAACAAGTCGCCGATGGTGGTCGGCAACCTGCGCACGCTCGCGCCGGCCATGGCGGGGCGCTGGGGTGTCGATCTCGACACTGCCATGCGCCACGCCGCGATCGCACGCGACCTGCCCGACATGAGCGCCATCTGGTCGCAGGTTTACGCCCGGCCCAAGGAGGCCACGCCCGACGTCGACGAAGACCTCTACGGTGGCTTCGTCGGCAACGCCGACCGGCGGCGCCTGAACCAGCTGCGCAATCTGTCGCCCGAAGAGCTGGCCAAGGACCGCACGGGCTTCGATGACGGCCGGCTCGACGAGATCCTGTTCCGCTACCGCGCGCGCAACTGGCCCGAATTGCTGAACGAGGAAGAAGCCGAGCGCTGGGAGACCCTGCGCGTGGCCAAGCTCTTCAAGGGCGAGGGCGGGGCGCGCACCATCGAGATGCTGTTCAGCGAGGTTGACGCGCTCTCCGAAAACGCCGACGAGCGCGGAGAGGAAATCCTCGGCGCGCTCTACGAATATGCCGAGGCCATCGCGCCAGAGGCCTGAGCGAAACACCCGAGCGCACAGCCCATGAGCCTGACGAACAACACCGAACTCTGCTCTAGAGCTTGATGCCGGCGGCCTTGACCGTCGGCCCCAGCACATCGACCTGTTCCTTGACGAAGCCGTTGAACGCGGCCACCGATTCCGGCTTGGCGACGATGCCCAGCTCGGTCAGCTTCTTCTGGATTTCGGGCATGACCAGCACTTCGTTGCAGGCGGCGTTGAGCCGGGTCACAACGTCCGCCGGCAGCTTGGCGGGGCCCGACAGGCCGAAGAAGTTCTCGAGTACCAGCTTCGGCTGATGCAGCTCGACCATCGTCGGCACATCGGGCATCAGCGGCGAGCGCTGCGCCCCCGTCACCGCGAGCGGCACCAGCTGGCCGCCCTTGAAGAAGGGCACGTACGAGGTGATGACGTCGATGCCCACCGGAATGGTGTTGGCGATCAGGTCGGTGCTCATCGGTGCACCGCCGCGATAGGGCACGTGCACCATGTTGAGCCCGGTGATCTTCTTCAGCAGCTCGCCGTGGATGTGACCGATGGAGCCCGGGCCGCCCGAGCCGAAGTCCAGGCGGCCTTCCTTGCGCGCCATCGCCTCCAGGTCGGCATAGCTCTTCAGGCCCGACTGCTTGCTCGCCATGATCACCAGCGGCGCCGCGCCCAGGTAGGCGACGTGCGTGAAGCCCGTCACCGGGTCGTATGGCAGCTTGTCGAGCGTGAACGGTCCGAGCGCGATCGGCGTGGTGTTCGAAAGCATCAGCGTGTAGCCATCGGCCGGCGACGCCGCCACCTGCGCGCCGCCGATGGTGCCGCCGGCACCTGGCTTGTTGTCGACCACCACGGGCTGTCCGAGCTTCTTCGCGAGCTGCTCGGCCATCACGCGCGCCAGCACGTCACTGGAGCCGCCCGGCGGAAAGGTCACGATGATCTTGATCGCCCTGTCGGGCCATTGGGCGAAGGCGGGAAGGGCGGCCGAGGCGACGCCTGCGGCAAGAATCTGCAGCGCGCCGCGGCGCGTGGGATGAAGGTGTGGCATGGCATTCTCCGCTGACGGATAAGAATGAGGCCTTTAGCAGGAATCGGGCCGCCGGCTTATGCTGGCCGGATGCCCGCCACCCCAGCCCCGCACGATGCGCTCGCCGACTTCGCCACACGCCACCGCAAGCTCTTCGTGCTCACCGGCGCGGGCTGCAGCACCGATTCGGGCATTCCCGACTACCGCGACGTGGATGGCGAATGGAAGCGCCCGTCACCCGTCACCTACCAGGCCTTCATGGGCGAGGAATCCACGCGCAAGCGCTACTGGGCGCGCAGCCTGATCGGCTGGCCGACCATGGCGGGAGCACGGCCCGGCGCAGCGCACCGCGCATTGGCACGGCTCGGAGACGCGGGCCGCGTGGGCCTGCTGCTCACGCAGAACGTCGATGGCCTGCATGAAGCAGCCGGCAGCCAGGGCGCCATCGACCTGCATGGGCGCATCGACACCGTGCGCTGTATGGGCTGCGAGCGGCGCACGCCGCGCGCAGAACTGCAGCTCGAACTGCGGCGCCGCAATCCGCGCTGGGCCGAACTGGAAGCCCGCGCCGCGCCGGACGGCGACGCCGACCTCGAAGGCCGCGATTTCTCCAACTTCGACGTGCCCGCCTGCTCGCACTGCGGCGGCCTGCTCAAGCCCGACGTGGTGTTCTTCGGCGAGAGCGTGCCGAAGGAGCGCGTCACCGCCGCCTTCGCCGCGCTGGAAGAGGCCGACGCGGTGCTCGTGGCCGGCTCGTCGCTGATGGTCTATTCGGGCTTCCGCTTCGTGCAGGCGGCGGCCGCGGCGGGCAAGCCGGTGGCGGCGGTGAACCTGGGGCGCACGCGGGCCGACGCGCTGCTTTCGCTGAAGGTCGAGCGCCCCGTCGGCGAGGCGCTGACGGCGCTGGCGCAGCAGCTTGCCTAGCTCCGGCTGGACGTGCTGATCAGGGAGCGGACGAAGGCATCCACCTCCGCGGTGTAGGCGCCGGGCAGCCCCAGTTCGGAATTGATCTGTGCATGCGAAAGATCTTCCGGCGCCACTTCCGCACGGCCACCGGTTGCGCCGATGCGCACCGCGAACTGCCGGGCCTGCGTGCACGAGCCGTCGCGGCGCTGGGTGGAGCACACCAGCAGCATCGGCGGCGCGCCGGGCGCAAGGGCATCGGTAGGCGACACGGTGCGCCAGAAGGCGGGATCGTTGCCGAACACGCGGTCGTAGAAGGGCATGTGGCGGCGCCGCATCAGTCCGACCGTGTCGAGCGCGGCGCTGTCGAGTGCCACGGCGCCGAGCCAGGGGCGGGCACCTTGCCGCCGGGCGATGGAAAGCGATGCGCTGAGCAATGCGACAAGGTGCGCGCCGGCCGAATGGCCCATGAGCACGAAGCGGCCGGCGTCGCCGCCCCACGACGACGCGCTCGCCTGCGCGGTGGCGATGGCACGCGCCACGTCCTGCGCCTGCTGCATCACGTCGACCTGCGGCACGAAGCGGTAGCTCACCGAAACGAGGATGAAGCCTTGTCCGCGCACCCAGTGTTCGATCTTCTGGTTCACCACCGACGCGGCCGCCTTGTCGCCGAACATCCAGGCCCCGCCGTGGACCATCACGAGCACCGGCGCACCTTGCTGCACGTTCGGCGGCAGGTAGACGTCCATGCGCTGGCGCGGATCGGGGCCGTAGGGCTGGTTGGCCAGCAGGCGCACGCCGGCGGGCGGCGTGGCCGTTTCGCCGCCGGGTTGCTGCGCGATGGCCGGCGAGAACGCCAGCGCCAGCAGCCAGGCCGCGCAGATCCGTGCAAGACGTTTCATGAGAGGGCTCCTGGTGAACCGATGAAGGCCGGATTTTCGCGCTGCAGCCCTGTTGCCGGGCTGACCGCCGCGCTCAGCCGGCGTGCTTCGGCGCCATCCAACTCGTCGATGCATCCCGGCCCGGGAGGTGCAGGCTGGCCGTGGCGGCAGGCGTTTCGGCCAGCAGACGGCCCTTGCGGAACACCTTGAGCCGCGCGGCGCGCAGCCGGATCGCCTCGACCGCATCGCGCGCCTGCAGCAGCACGAAGCTCGCGTCGCAGCCGACCTCGATGCCGTAGCCCTGCAGGTGCATCACGCGCGCGGCATTGGTCGTCACCGCTTCGAAGCACTGGCGGATGCCGTCCTGGCTCGTCATCTGCGCCACGTGCAGGCCCATGTGCGCCACTTCGAGCATGTCGCCCGAGCCCATGCCGTACCACGGGTCCATCACGCAGTCGTGGCCGAAGGCGACGTTCACGCCGGCGGCCATCAGCTCGGGCACGCGCGTCATGCCGCGGCGCTTGGGGTAGGTGTCGTGGCGGCCCTGCAGCGTAATGTTGATGAGCGGATTGGCGACGACGGCCACGCCGCTCTGCGCGATCAGCGGCAGCAGCTTGCTCACGTAGTAGTTGTCCATCGAGTGCATCGACGTACAGTGCGAGCCCGTCACGCGGCCCTGCATGCCGAGGCGCTGCGCCTCGAAGGCCAGCGTCTCGATGTGGCGCGAGAGCGGGTCGTCCGACTCGTCGCAATGCATGTCGACCAGCTTGCCGCGCTGGGCGGCGATCTCGCACAGAAGCTTCACGCTGGCCGCGCCATCGGCCATGGTGCGCTCGAAATGCGGAATGCCGCCGACCACGTCCACGCCCTTGTCGAGCGCGCGCTCCAGGTTTCCGACGCCGCCGTGCGAGCGCAGCACCCCGTCCTGCGGGAAGGCGACCAGCTGCAGGTCGAGGTAGGGCGCCACCTTGCGCTTGACTTCGAGCAGCGCATCGACTGCGAGCAGGCTCGGATCGCTGGTGTCGACGTGAGAGCGAATGGCCAGCAGCCCCTTGGCCACGGCCCAGTCGCAGTAGGCCAGGGCGCGCTCGATGAGCGCGTCGGCCGTGAGCAGCGGCTTCAGCTCGCCCCACAGCGCGATGCCTTCGAGCAGCGTGCCGCTCTCGTTGACGCGCGGCAGGCCGTAGCTCAGCGTAGCGTCCATGTGGAAGTGCGGGTCGACGAAATGGGGCGCGAGCAGGAGGCCCTGCGCATCGAGCTTCTCGTGCGCCGGTGCGTCGAGGCCCGCGGTGACTTCGGCGATGCGCCCGCCCTGCACGGCGATCGACATGCCGGTGCGGCCATCGGGGAGGGCGGCGTTGGTGATGAGTAGGTCGAGCATCGTGGCGGCCTTTGCGTGTTCTGTTTCGATCGAGCGCCGGCACTTCAGCGCGTGTTCTGCGCCCGATACCGGTACTGCCCCGGCGCCGGCCCGACCTCGATGGTCACTCGGCGCAGCTTCTCATCGTGCCCCGAATCGGCCTTGGCCGTCACCACGATGCCGCGCGGCGTGGCGCGGCAGGTGAGGTCGGACAGCGAGATTTCGGCGTGGTCGTTGTCGAGTTCAGCGATCGCCACCGTGTGCTCTGCGCGCAGGCTGCCGTTGGCGTCGCGCGTCATCCACTGCACGTAGAGGAAGGACTGCGCGTATTGCTCGGCGTGCACGACGCGGTAGGTGCCGTGGTGGTCCTTGCCCCAGGTGCCGCACATCTGCACCCAGGTCACGGCGTCGGCCGTGCTGAAGGCCTCGTAGCCGTAGTTCATGCCCAGCGCATGAGCCCCTTTGCCACCCAGTGTCAGCAATGCCGCTAGCAGTGCGCCTCGCATGGCGGTGGCGGTCCTGGTGGTCATCAGCGTTCCCCCTTGCGATACGGTTTCATCAGCGCCTGCGGATAGCTGGCCTTGCGCGCCACCAGCACCAGCGCCAGGATCGACAGCAGGTACGGCAGCATCAGGTACAGCTGGTAGGGCAGCACGGCATCGCCCGATTGTTGCAGCCGCAGCTGCAGCGCGTCGAAGAACGCGAACAGCAGCGCGCCGACCAGCGCCTTGCCCGGACGCCACGAGGCGAACACCACCAGCGCCACGCAGATCCAGCCGCGGCCGTTCACCATGTTGAAGAAGAAGGCGTTGAAGGCAGACAGCGTGAGGAACGAGCCCGCCACCCCCATCAGCGCCGAGCCCGCGACGATGGCGCCGGTGCGCGTGGCCGCGACCGACACGCCCTGGCTCTCGGCCGCCTGCGGGTTCTCGCCGACCATGCGCAACGCGAGGCCGAGCGGGGTGCGGTACAGCACCCAGCCGATGATGGGCAGCAGCAGCAGCGCGAACAGCGTGAGCGCGGTCTGGGCATTGAGGATCGGGATGGGCAGCCAGTCCATCGGCGCAAAGGGCGTGATGGTCGGCGGTGTGTTGACCTTCGGAAAGCTCACGCGGTAGCCGAAGTAGCTGAGCGCGGTCGCAAGCAGCGTGATGCCCAGCCCCGAGACATGCTGCGAGAGCGCCAGGCCTACGGTGAGAAAGGCGTGCAGCAGCCCGAACACCAGGCCCGTCAGCGCGGCCACGCCCACGCCCACCCACAGCGGCGCGCCTGCATACACCGCGAGCCAGCCGGTGAAGGCGCCCGCGACCATGATTCCTTCGATGCCGAGGTTGAGCACGCCTGCGCGCTCGCACAGCAGCACGCCGAGCGTGCCGAGAATCAGCGGCGTGGCGATGCGCAGCACCGCGACCCAGAAGGCCGGGTTGGCGAGGATGTCGAGGAGGTCGGTCATGGATAGTTTCTCCCTCCACCTTTTGGGGAGGGTTGGGGTGGGGGCACGCGGCGCTCGAAGGGGAGGCCGACGCCACCATCCCAGCCTTCCCCCGGAAGGGGAAGGGGCAAGACCGGAGTGGGACATGCTGTCATTTGAATCGCACCCGGTATTGCGTCAGCAGCGTTGCCACCAGCACCGCGATCAGCGAGGCCGCGACGATCACGTCCGCAATGTAGGTCGGTACGCCGACCGCGCGGCTCATGGTGTCGGCGCCGACCAGCACGCCCGCCACGAACACGCCGGCTGCGATCACGCCCAGCGGATGCAGCCCCGCCAGCATCGCGATCACGATGCCCGTGTAGCCGTAGCCCGGCGACATGTCGAGCGTGACGTAGCTCGTGCGGCCCGCCACCTCGATCGCGCCCGCCAGCCCGGCCAGCGCGCCCGAGAGCAGCGCCACCATCACCACGGTGCGCGTCACCGGCACGCCGGTGAAGGCCGCGGCGCGCGCATTCGCACCCACGGCGCGAATGTCGAAACCCAGCACCGTGTACTTGAAGACAGCCCACACCGTCACGGCGAGCGACACGGCCCACAGCAGTCCGGTGTGCACGCGCGTCTGCGCGACGAGCTTGCCCAGTTCGAGGTCGGACTGCAGCGACACGCTCTGCGGCCAGCCCATGGCGCTCGGGTCTTTCATCGGCCCGTCGAGCAGCGCCGAGACGCCGAGCAGAACGATGAAGTTGATCAGCAGCGTGGTGACGACCTCGTCCACGCCGAGCTTGTTCTTCATCAGCGCCGGGCCCAGCAGCATCAGCGCGCCGGCCGCTGCTGCCGCCAGCATCATCAGCGGAAACAGCAGCCAAGGCGACAGCTCGAACCCGGTGCCGCCATGCATACCGCCCACCGCCACGGCGGCCAGTGCACCCGCGTAAAGCTGGCCCTCGGCGCCGATGTTGAACAGCCGCGCCTTGAATGCGACCGTGGCCGCCAGCCCGGTGAGGATCAGCGGGATCGCGCGCGTCAGCGTCTCGCTCCACGCGAACACCGAGCCGAAGCCGCCCTGGAGCAGCAGCGCATAGGTGCGACCGACCGGAGCGCCGGCCCACAGCACCAGCAGCGCACTGACCGCCATGGTGAAGACGACCGCGCCGATGGGGGCAAGCACCAGCGAGGCGCGCGAGGTCTCGTGGCGTCGTTCGACCCGCATCATGTTGCGGCTCCTTTGGATGGAGGCGCCGTCGCGCCGGCCATGGCCAGCCCGATGGCCTCGCGCGTCCACGCGGCGGCCGGACGGGCTTCGCCCAGGTGGCCGCCATGCATCACGGCCACGCGGTCGCCGAGCGCGAGCACTTCGTCGAGGTCATCGGAGATCAGCAGCACGGCCGCGCCTGCGTCGCGCGCCGCAATCAGTTGCTGCTGCACATAGGCCACCGCGCCGATGTCGAGACCCCAGGTCGGCTGGTGCGCGACGATCAGGCGCGGTGCGCGGTTCGGATGCTTCCTGTTGTCGTCGCCTTTGGCAGCTTCGGGCTGCTCAGGCGCAAGCAGTGCACGCCCCAGGATCAGTTTCTGCATATTCCCGCCGGAGAGCGAACGGGCCGGCGCCATCAGGCCGGCGCCGCGCACGTCGAATGCCTTCTCGATGCGCCGCGCATGCAGCCGGGCGGCGGTGCGTTTCACGAGCCACGACCAGCGCGAGAACACCGGACTGCGCAGCCGTTCCGATACCGCGTTCTCCCAGACCGGCAGATCGCCGACCACGCCGACGGCATGCCGGTCTTCCGGAATGCGCGCAACGCCGCGCTGCACCAGCCGGGCGGGCGAGGGCGGCAATGCGCGTCCCATCAACTGCGCCGTGCCGGCCGTTGCGCGGCGCGTGCCGCTCAGCAACTCGGCGAGCGCCACCTGGCCGTTGCCGGAGACGCCCGCAATGGCGGTGATCTCGCCGGCGCGCAGCGTCAGCGATACCTCGCGAAGGCCGGCCGAATGGTCCTGCGCGCCGTCCTTGTCCGATGCGGTGCTCACGTGATCGAGCACACAGACCGCATCGCCCACTGACTTGGCCGGCCGCCGTTGCGGCGCCTCGACCGCATGCCCGACCATCCACAGCGCGAGCTGCGCCTGCGTGGTGTCGGCGGTGCGCGCCTGCGCCACCAGCTTGCCGCCGCGCAGCACGGCAATGCGGTGCGACACGCGCAGCACCTCGCCGAGCTTGTGGCTGATGAAGATCACCGACAGGCCCTGCGCCACCATCTGCGCGAGCGTGGCGAACAACGCCTCGCTTTCCTGCGGCGTGAGCACGGCGGTCGGCTCGTCGAGGATCAGGATGCGCGCGCCGCGGTACAGCGCCTTGAGGATTTCCACGCGCTGGCGCTCGCCGACCGAGAGGCTGCCGATCTGCGCATCAGGCTGCACCGGCAGGCCGAAGCGCCGGGCCACCTCGAGCAGCCTGGTGCGTGCGGCGGCGCGGCGCGACACCGGGTGCCACAGCGGCTCGGTGCCCATCATCACGTTGTCGAGCACGCTGAGGTTGTCGGCCAGCGTGAAATGCTGGTGCACCATGCCCACGCCGGCTGCGAGCGCCGCCTTCGGGTTGCCCGCCGGCAGCGGTGCACCGAAGACTTCGATGCTGCCTTCGTCGGCGACGTAGTGGCCGAACAGGATGGACATCAGCGTCGACTTGCCGGCGCCGTTCTCGCCAAGCAGCGCGAGCACCTCGCCCGCCTGCAGGTCGAGGGAGATGGCGTCGTTCGCGACAAGGGAACCGAAGCGCTTGGTGATGCCCTGGAGGCGGAGAACGGTCGTGGTGTTCATGAAGGTCTTGCTCCTTCCCCTTTCGGGGGAAGGCTGGGATGGGGGCAAGCGGCGCCTGCCAGACCCCCGCGATCGATCGAGCGCCGCGTGCCCCCACCCCGACCCTCCCCGGGGAGAGGACGCGGGATCACTTCCACGCAGCGAGGAACGCCAGCATGACCTTTGCGGAGTTGTCCGCCGCAATGCCCATGAAGGTGCCCATCTCGTTCTCGCCGTCGCCGCCGCCCGCGAGGTCGCTGAGCGAGCGGAAGGCGATGTAGGGCACGCCATTGGCATAGGCGACCATGCCCACGGCCGCGGTTTCCATGTCGAGCACGTTGGCCTGGAAGGTCTTGTAGGTGTATTCGCGGTAGGCCTTGTTGTCCATGAAGGCCTGGCCCGAGACGCCGTTGCCGCCGACCACCAGCTGCGGCTTGCGCGGCAGGCACTTGCCGGCGCTGCAGTTGGCAAGGTCTACGCTGCGGATGCCGCGCGCCACGTCGAGCATTTTCGGGTCGGCCTCGAACCAGAACTTGCGCACGATCTGCGGATGCGCCGCCGAGCGCACCTCCACTGGGCGCGGATGCATCATGCCGAAGTTCGGCAGTGTGGCGTCGGTGATGAAGGGCGGCGCCGTGAACTTGCCGGGCGCGGTTTCGCGCGCCATCAGCACTTCGAGGTACTGGCCCCACTGGGCCGGCACCGTGACGTCGCCGACGTGCAACGACGGATTCACGCCGCCCGCGATACCGCTGAACACGATGTTCGTGACACGGAATCGGTCGAGCACGAGCTGTGTGTTCATCGTCGCGTTCGTCATGCTGATGCCCGACAGGAACAGCACCACGGGCTTGCCTTCGAGTGTGCCGGTGGTGAATTCCACGCCATTCACGCTGTGCTTCACCGGGCCTTGCAGGCGCGTCAGCAGCAGCTTGAGCTCGGGTTCGAAGGCCGAGAGCACTGCGATGCGCGGCGTGTCGTCCAGGCGCGTGCTGCTGTTGGTACTGACGACATCGGGCGACCTGTAGACGCCGACGCAACCCGAGAGCACGAGGCCGAGCGTGGCGGCAAGCACCGGACCCCGCAGGCGTTGCAGCAATGAAGTGTGGTGGGTCGTCATGAGTTGGTGGGTGGTAGTGCAGGGCGATGCGCGGCATCGGGCGCGGCGATCCAGGCCTGCAGCGCCGGAACGCGCGGGTGCTTCGGCGCCAGGCCGACGAAGGTGGTGTAGGCGGCGAGCGCCTTGGCGTCGTTGCCGGCCTGCAGCTGCGCATCGCCGAGGTTCAGGTAGGCGAGGGCGCGGCTGCCGTCCATGTCGATGGCCTGCTCGAACCAGCGCGCAGCCTCGACCGGCTTGCCGCGCTTGAAGTACAGGAAGCCGAGGTTGTTGGCCGCCAGCGCGAAGCGCGGCTGCTGCTTGAGCGCTTCGGTGAAGGCGGCCTCGGCCTCGTCGTAGCGGCGCTCGCGGTACAGCTGCAGCCCGCGGTCGTTGGCGCGCTGGGCCGCCACGCGCGGCGGCAACGGCGCGGCGGCCGGCATCGTCAGCTTGGCCTCGGCGCCGTCCAGGTTCTTCACCACCACCTCGATGGCGGCGGCGGCCTTGGGCGTCGCGGCGGCGGCATGCACGGCCTGCTCGTTGGCCTGGTCGATGCGCTTGTTGACCTGGCTGGCCGCGGCATCGAGCTGCACGACGTCGCCGCTGAGGCCTTCTCGTTCCGTCGGCAGCGCGAACACGAACTCGCCGCCCTCCGAGCCCGGCAGGCTGCCGAAGGCCGGCGTCTGCCGCGCAATGGCCGAGACGGCAGGCGCCACGTAGGCCGCGAGCTCGGTGCTGGTGATGACGCCGTCGCCATTGAGGTCGGCCTTGCCCGACAGCGCCTGCAGCACCGTCCAGGTGAAGACCGAATGACCGCCGGGGCCGTCGTCGGCCACCTGCTGGTCGGCGCCGCCCGCGGTGATCATCTGGCGGCCGATGCGGCGCGCGTTGTCGCTCAGGAAGTTCTTGCTGCCGCGCGGCCCGCCGCCCCGCGTGAGGCCCAGGCCCGAGTAGCAGGCGTCCACCATGAACAGCACATGCTTGGCCGACAGCGCTTCGGCCACTTCCTGCAGCTGCGGCATGGAGATGGCATCGGCCGACAGGTCGTCGAGCGACGCATCGACCGGGATGATGTAGCCGACGTCGCGCCCGCTCGCGAGCTTGCGGGTGCTGCCGTGCCCGGCGAAGAACACCAGCACGCGGTCGTCGCGTTTCACGCGCTTGCTGTCGGTCAGCTTGTCGTTGAGCGTGCGCAGGATGTTGGCGCGCGTGGCGTCGCCGTCGTACAGCGCCGTGACGTTCTCGGGCTTGAAGCCGAAGCGCGTGACCAGTGCCTGTTCCATGGCCTTGCCGTCGAGCACCGCGTGATGCAGGCCGGGCCACTTGGCGTACTTGTCGATGCCGATCACCAGCGCGTAGCTTTCGCGATAGAGCGTATCGCCGGCAGCGGCGGTGGCAATGCCGTCGTCCGGCGCCGCGCGCTTGGGCGCATTGACGACGAACTTGCCGTCGCGCCAGGTGGCGAAGCGGTAGCCGTCGGCCACCAGCTGGTCGAGCACCGTCGGCAGCGCCTGCACGGTGCGGCCCTGGATGTCGTGGAACAGGATCACGCCGTGCTTGGCCTTGTCGACCTCGGCCAGCACGCGGTCGGCGATCGACTTGGGCACCGGGTCGGCCCAGTCCATGGAGTCGACGGTCCACATCATCGAGCGCAGCTTGAGCGCCTCGACCGTGCTGAGCTTGTCTTCGTTGCGCGCGCCATAGGGAAAGCGGAACAGCGTTGATTGCGGGCGGCCGGTGACGTCGAGCAGGGCCTCGGTTTCGGTGGCTTCGGTGCGCACCGCGTCGTCGCTCATCTTCGCCATCATGCCGTGGCTGAAGCTGTGGTTCGCGAGCACATGCCCCGCGGCCAGCACGCGCTTGGCCACGGCGCCGTTGGCGCCGAGTTGGGCCTTGCCCTGGGCATCGAGCTTGCCGAGGTTCTGGCCGAGCTCGAAGAAGATGGCCGGCGCGTCGTAGCGCTTGAGGATCTCGAGGATCTCGTCCGTGTGCTTGGCGTGGGGGCCGTCGTCGAAGGTCAGCACCACGGTCTTGGGAGGCAGCGAGGTGCCGAAGATCTCGCGCGAATCCGCGGCGCTTTCCTTGGCGCTGCCCGCGGGCTGGGTGTAGGGGACGATGGCGCCGAAGTCCTTGAGGATCTTCTCGCGCGAATAGATGCCCTGGAGCTTGGCCACGTAGTCGGCCCATTTTTCCCGCTTGGGCTCGATGCCGCGCTGCGCGAAGCGGCCGAACACGTCCTTCAGTTCACGGTCGTAGGCCTGCTCGATCTCGGCGAGCACGGCCAGGTCTTCGCTCGCGCGGCGACCGAGCTTGAGGCCGGACAGCGACTGCGCCTGGCCGTAGCGCGTGCTCAGCTCGCCGAGGAATTCCTTGAACGCGAGGCGGTCGGCATCGAACCAGCTCGGCTCGCTTTCGATGCGGTCCAGCAGCGCGTTCAATGCGGGCACCGTGGCCGGGTCGGAGTCCTCGCCGGCCTGGGCGACCAGTGCGCGCTGGCGCTCCTGCATGTCGTGGAACAGCAGTTGCCCAACGGCGCCGCCTGCGCGCTTCTCGGCCGCGTCGAGCGTGCGCTCGCCGGTCATCAGCACGATCATCTGCCGGTGGGCGGCGAGCAGGGCATCGGCACGCTCCTGCAGCTGGGGCGGGATGCCGACCGGCGCCGCGGCCACCGGGGGCGCTGCCGCCGATGCGGCCATTGCAGGGGGCGTGGCCACCGCGGCGGGCGCCGCCGCAGCCACGGGCTGCTCACGCTGGCACGCGGCGAGGCCGAGCGCCAAGGCCACGACAGCCACGGCCTGGCTTGCGGTCTGCCACCGCACACGATTCATTTGCATTCGACGATGCCTACTTTGCGGTGGATTTGGGCTGGCTGTCGTCCACCTTCACTGTGAACTTGCCCGAAAGAATGTCGGCCTGCCTGGCCTTCACCTTGGCGACGATGTCGGCCGGCACCTTCTTCTCGAAGGTGCCCAGCGGCGCGAGCTCGGAGCCCTTGTGCTTCATCTGCGCGTACACACCGTAGTCCTCGGCCGCGAACTTGCCTTCCTTCACGAGCTTGATCGCGCGGTCGGCGGCGGGCTCGAAGTTCCACAGGGCCGAGGCGACCACCGTATCGGGGTACTGGCTTTGGGTGTCGATCACGTTGCCGATGGCGAGCTTGCCCTTTTCCTTGGCCGCGTCCGAGACGCCGAAGCGCTCGGCGTACATCACGTCGGCGCCTTTGTCGATCATGGCGAAGGCCGCTTCCTTGGCCTTCGGCGGGTCGAACCAGCTGTTGATGAAGCTCACGCTGAACTCCACCTTGGGGTTCGTTTCCCTGGCGCCCGCCATGAAGGCGTTCATCAGGCGGTTGACCTCGGGAATCGGAAAGCCGCCGACCATGCCGATGCGGTTGCTCTTCGTCATGCCGCCCGCGATCATGCCGCTCAGGTAGGCCGGCTCCTGGATGTAGTTGTCGAACACGCTGAAGTTGGGCGCCTGCGGCTTGAGCGACGAGCCCATCAGGAAGGCCACCTTGGGAAAGTCCTTGGCCACCTTGCGTGCAGCCGCTTCCACCCCGAACACCTCGCCCAGGATCAGCTGGTTGCCGCCGGTGGCGTACTCGCGCATCACGCGTTCGTAGTCGGCGTTGCTGACGTTCTCGGTGGCCTTGTATTCGATCTCGCCGCGCGCCTCGGCCGCCTTCAGCGCCTTGTGGATGCGGCCGACCCATTGCTGCTCGAAAGGCACGGTGTACACCGCCGCCACCTTGAGCTTGGCCTGCGCAAGCGCAAGGCCGGGCGCGCCGGCCGCAAGCGCTGCGGCGATGGCGACGGAACGAATGATCAACTGACGGCGTGCTGTCACGGTGCTTCTCCTCGGTCTATGAAAAAAACGTGGCCTCGATGGCGCATCTGTTCGGGGAACACCGCGGAACCGGCTTTGCCGGGCCGCTGGTGTTGCCCCGGTAGGGGGAAGGCGAAGCGACACGAAGTGCGCGCAGCCTGGGGGCGAGCCTTACTTCGTGCCGAAGATCCGGTCGCCCGCGTCGCCGAGGCCGGGCAGGATGTACCCGTGGCTGTTCAGCTCGCGGTCGATCGCGGCCGTGTAGATCGGCACGTCGGGATGGGCCTTCTGCATGGTCGCGACGCCTTCGGGGCAGGTCAGCAGGCAGACGAACTTGATCGACTTCGGGTTCAGCTCTTTCAGGCGCTCGACTGCGGCCACGGCCGAGTTGCCGGTGGCCAGCATCGGGTCGACCACGATCACGTCGCGGTTCTCCATCTCGCCCGGCATCTTGAAGTAGTACTCCACGGCCGTCAGCGTCTTGGGGTCGCGGTACAGGCCGATGTGGCCGACGCGCGCGCCCGGCACCACGGTCAGCATGCCGTCCAGGATGCCGGTGCCGGCACGCAGGATCGACACCAGCACCAGCTTCTTGCCGTCGATGACCTTGGCCTGCATGGTCTCGAGCGGGGTTTCGACCTCGATGTCCTGCATCGGCATGTCGCGCGTGACCTCGTAGGCCATCAGCATGCTGATTTCGTTGAGGAGCCGGCGGAAGCTGTTGGTGGACGCATCCTTGCGGCGCATCAGGGTGAGCTTGTGCTGGACGAGGGGGTGGTTGACGAGGTGGACGTTGCTCATTGGAATTTTTTCTATCGTTGCTGAAAACCGGGAGTCTAGAAGACAGTGCCGTCGCTCTCGATCAGCAGAGGCGGAGCACCGTCACGCAAGCGCTGTGCCAGAGCCCGGCCCGCCGCCCAGGTGCCGCCTTCCAGAACGCAGGCCAGCGGCAGTTCTTCCTCGGTGCGGTCGAGCACCTTGCGCACGCGCGGCGCCACCTCGTCGAGCAGCGCCACGGTCAGCGCGCGCCATTCGACGATGAATTCGTCGCCCACCTTCCAGCGGCGTTCGAGGAAGGCCGGGTCCTTCGGCACGATCACGCCGCTGTCGATCAGCAGGCCGCCGTTGCGGTACTCGGGCAGGGCGGTGAGCGCGTCGAGGTGCCGCACCTTCACGCCGGCCCACTCGAAGGGCTCGAGCAGCGAGTACGTGAGCCACTGCGAAAGCTTGTGAAAGGGCATCCAGCCGTTGGTGAGGCCGGGTCCGCGCACCGCGCTGTGCCGCCAGCAGTCCCCCAGCGCCAGCGCCGGGTCGCCCGAGCCGATGCCGCCTGCGCTGTCGCTGCCGTCGGCGGCAATGCTGTCGACCGCGTTGGCCGCCGGCCAGATGCGCGAGAGCGTCTCCAGCAGCAGCGAAAGAATCTGGTGGGCGGTGATCTCGGCGGTGGGCGGCGTGGCGGCGCCGAAGGGGGCCACGAGGGCGTCGAACATGCCGGCGGGGCGGCCGTCCTCGCCGAAGGTCTCGGGCTGCTCGCTCATCGCTTCGCCAAGCCGGCGCAGCAGCACCGCGCGGCCCGCAAGGCCCACCAGCGGATTGACTTCGCTGACCTGGAATGCGTCGCCGAGCCGGTCGGTGACGAGGCCGCGCAGGCCGGCCGCATCGGCCTGGCAGGGATGGTCGGGGTTCGACGAGAAAAGCCCGCTGGTGAAGGCGTGGAAGCTCGCCACGCCCAGCCCTTCGGAACGCGTGAAGCGCGCGCCCGTGGCCGGCTCGGTGTAGCCCCAGTCGGGGCCTGCGCCGGCGTCGAGCAGAACGCTCACCAGCACGAGGTCGATGTGCGCGCGGGCGCGCTGCCGAGCATCGATGCGCGGACCGAGCAACTCGTCCAGTTGCTTCAGCCGGTCGACGCCCCCCGCCTCGAAATGGCGCCAGCGGCTGTGGTAGGGGATGGTGTCCCACGGATAGCGCTCGCGCGTGACCTCCGCGACGGTGCGCGCGGCGTCTTCGAGCGTGTCGTCGCCGCCGATGCGGAACCACTGCGATTCGCCCCGTCGCGCGCGCGCCAGCAGGGCGCCCGCGCGCTGCCGGATGGCGGCTGTGGTGCGCAGCAGGCTGGCCGCGCCGGCGGGGTGCGCAGTGTCGGCCGTGAATTCGATGGATGGGTCGATCTCGCCCGCGCCGCCCGGCGGCAAGCTGCCCGATCCGTCGACCGGCATGTTGTCGAATTTGTCGTGGCTGCTGCTCATTCGGCGAGTCCCCGGCCTTTGGCCTTCTTGAGTTCGTCGGCGTCCGGCACCGGTCCGGGCGTGAAATAGCCGGCGGCCATCTTCGCGTCCATCTCGACGCGGGCATCCGCCGGGATCAGCTCGTCGGGAATGTTCACCCGCTCGCCGATCTCGATGCCCGAGCCGGTGATCGCGTCGAACTTCATGTTGCTCATCGACACGAGCCGATGGATCTTCTTGATGCCGAGCCAGTGGAAGACGTCGGGCATCAGCTCCTGGAAGCGCATGTCCTGCACGCCGGCCACGCACTCGGTGCGCGCGAAATACTGGTCGGCCGTGTCGCCGCCGACCTGGCGCTTGCGCGCGTTGTAGACCAGGAACTTGGTCACTTCGCCGAGCGCGCGGCCTTCCTTGCGCGAGTAGGCGATCAAGCCGACGCCGCCGCGCTGCGCACCCTGGATGCACTCCTCGATGGCGTGCGTGAGGTAGGGCCGGCAGGTGCAGATGTCGGAACCGAACACGTCGGAGCCGTTGCACTCGTCATGGATGCGCGCGGTGAGCTCAACGTCGGGATTGGCCAGGTCGCGCGGATTGCCGAAGATGTAGAGCGTCTGCCCACCGATGGGCGGCAGGAACACTTCGAGGTCGGAGCGCGTGACCAGCTCCGGATACATGCCGCCAGTTTCTTCGAACAGCGTGCGGCGCAGGTCGGTCTCGGAGCAGCCGAAGCGGCGTGCCACCTCGGGCAGGTACCACACGGGTTCGATCGCAGCCTTGGTCACCATCGCTGCGCCGCCGGCGGTGAGGAACTTGCCATCGGCCTTGAGGCGGCCGCTCTGCAGCGCCTCGATCACCTCGGGCAGGATCACATGGGCCTTCGTGATCGCGATGGTCGGGCGGATGTCGTAGCCCGCCGCGAGTTCTGCAGAAAACACATCGGCCACCAGCGCGCCCCACGGGTCGAGCGACACGATGCGGCCCGGATCGCTCCACTGCGGATACGGGCCGATCACGTCGGTCGGCGCGGTGTTGGTCAGGTCGGCCTTGTGCTCGCGCTTGAGCGCCCCGGCCGCCACCGCGAGTGCGCGGTACACGCTGTAGGAACCGCTGTGCGTGCCGATGACGTTGCGGTGCGCGCGCTTGGTGGTGGTGCCGACGACCGGCCCTCGTTCGGTGGCGGTGGCCGCGCCCCACTGGATGGGCAGGGCACCGAAGCCACCGGCGTGCGAGGTGAGCCGGATGTGGCCGGTCGACGTCGAGGGATGGAGCGGGGGGAGGGGCGTGACGCCGCCGGGGACGGAAGGGATCGTTGTACTGTCTGCAGACATTGGAGGCCCTCAAAAAACACAATGTACCGATGGCGTGTGGCGCTTGCAAGCGGGTGGCTTGGGCACAATCAGCCGGAATCTTTTTTCGATGCGGCTGTAACCGGCCGGCCCGATGGCACGAAACACAATAGGCAGCAGGATGAACCCGAGCGACGCGGAAGCGGCGCTGCGCAGCCTGTTCCTTCGCGGCCTCGACGGCGACGCGAAGGCCTACCGCGACTTCCTGCAGCGACTCAGCGCGCACCTGCGCGCCTTTCTGGGCAAACGCCTCTTTGGCTGGCCCGATGAAGTGGAAGACCTCGTCCAGGAATGCCTGCTCGCCATGCACAACCAGCGCCACACCTACCAGAGCGACCAGCCGCTGACGGCCTGGGTGCATGCGATTGCGCGCCACAAGATGATCGACCTGCTGCGCGCCAAGTCGGTCCGCGAAGCCCTGCATGACCCGCTGGACGACGACCTGGCCGTGTTCACCGAATCGGCCGAGGAGGCCAGCGATGCGAAGCGCGACCTCGGCGGCCTGCTCGAAACCCTGCCCGAGCGCCAGCGCCTGCCGATCGTGCACGTGAAGATCGAAGGCCTGTCGGTGGCGGAAACCGCGAGCCTGACCGGCATGTCGGAGTCGGCCGTGAAGGTCGGCATCCACCGCGGGCTCAAGGCGCTGGCGGCCCGGTGTGGCAGCAATTGGGGAAGTGCGGCATGAAGACTGACGATCTCGTCGCGATGCTTGCGAATGGCGAGGTGGCCGCGCCGCGCCGCCGCGCCGGCTGGCGCATCGGGCTGGCGGTGCTGATGGGCCTGCCGCTCTCGTTCGCGATCCTGTTCGTCGGGTACGGCGTGCGGTACGACATCGTGCAGGCCATGTTCTGGCCGATGTTCTGGGTCAAGGTGCTGTTTCCGCTGTGCATCGCAGCGGCCGGCTTCGTGGCCGTGGAGCGGCTTGCGCGGCCGGGTGTGGCGCCGCGGCGCGCCTGGGTCGGCGCGGCGGTGCCGGTGCTCGGGGTGTGGGCGCTGGCGGTGGCCGCCTGGTTCACCCTGCCGATGGAAGAGCGCATGCCCTCGCTGATGGGGCAGTCATGGCGCATCTGCGCGCTGAGCATCGGGCTGATGGCGCTGCCGGTGTTCGCGGCCACGCTGGTGGCGCTCAAGGGGATGGCGCCCACGCGGCCGGCGCTGGCGGGGGCCGCGGCCGGGGCGCTGGCCGGAGGCGTTGGTGCCGCGATCTATGCGCTGCACTGCATGGAACTCACCGCGCCGTTTCTCGCAGTCTGGTACGTGAGCGGGATCGCGGTGCCTGTGCTGGCCGGCGCCGCGCTGGGGCCGCGCCTGCTGCGCTGGTAGTCGGCCCGGTTTTTCCTCCTCAGCGCTTCTTGCTGCCGAAGATCCCGCCCAGCACCCCGCGCAGGATCTCCTTGCCCACCGAGGTGCCCATCGTGCGCACCGCCGACTTGGCCATGGTCTGCACCAGCCCGTCGTGCTTCGCGCCGCGCGGGCCGGTGGTGCCGAAGAGCATGTCGTTGAGCATGCCGCCCATGCCGGAGCCGGACGATTCGGCCGCGGGCTTGCCACCCGTGCCAACCGCGGGCGCGTCGGGTGCGCTCTCGGCGCGGCCCTTGAGCTTTTCGTAGGCCGATTCGCGGTCCACCGTCTTCTCGTAGACGCCCGCGACCAGCGAGCCGGCGACCAGTGCCTTGCGCTGGTCGGGCGTGATCGGGCCGAGCTGGCTGCCCGGCGGCAGCACGAACACGCGTTCGGTCACGCTCGGACGGCCCTTTTCGTCGAGGAAGCTCACGAGCGCCTCGCCGACCGCGAGTTCGGTGATGGCGGTTTCGATGTCGAGGCCCGGCTTCTGGCGCATGGTGCTGGCGGCCGCCTTCACGGCCTTCTGGTCGCGCGGGGTGAAAGCGCGCAGCGCGTGCTGCACGCGGTTGCCCAACTGGGCCAGCACCGTATCGGGAATGTCCAGCGGGTTCTGCGTGACGAAATACACGCCCACGCCCTTGGAGCGCACCAGGCGCACCACCAGCTCGATGCGTTCCACCAGCGCCTTGGGTGCCTCGTTGAACAGCAGGTGGGCCTCGTCGAAGAAGAAGGCCAGCTTGGGCTGCTCGGGATCGCCGATTTCGGGCAGCTGCTCGAACAGCTCCGACAGCATCCACAGCAGGAAGGTGGCGTACAGGCGCGGCGAGTTCATGAGCTTGTCGGCTGCGAGGACGTTGATGACCCCCTTGCCGCCCACGGTCTGCATGAAGTCGGCGATGTTGAGCATCGGCTCGCCGAAGAACTTGTCGCCGCCCTGGGTCTCGATCTGCAGCAGGCCGCGCTGGATGGCGCCCACGCTAGCGGCGCTGATGTTGCCGTACTGCGTAGTGAACTGGCTCGCGTTCTCGCCCACGTACTGCAGCATGGCGCGCAGGTCTTTCAGGTCGAGCAGCAGCAGGCCGTTGTCGTCGGCGATCTTGAACACCAGGTTCAGCACGCCGGCCTGTGTTTCGTTCAGGTCGAGCATGCGGGCCAGCAGCAGCGGACCCATGTCGGAGATGGTGGCGCGCACCGGGTGGCCCTGTTCGCCGAACACGTCCCACAGCGTGACGGGGCAGGCGGAGGGCTCGGGCAGGTCGATGCCGCGTTCTTTCAGCGTGGCGGCCAGCTTGTCGCCGATAGTGCCTTTCTGGCTGATACCCGTCAGGTCGCCCTTGACGTCGGCCATGAACACCGGCACGCCGATGCTGGAGAGCTTCTCCGCGATGGTCTGCAGGGTGACGGTCTTGCCGGTGCCGGTGGCGCCGGTGATCAGGCCGTGGCGATTGGCCAGGCTGGGGAGAAGATTGCACTCGATGGCTTCATGCCGTGCGATCAGAAGGGGGTCGGCCATGGGGCGCTCCGGGTCGTATCGAAGCGGGTAGTCTAGGGCCCTTGCACAGGGCGAACAGGCCCTAAGCGGCACTCCTATAATCCACGACCCGCACGGTAGTTCAGGAAAAAGTTTCAGGAGGTTTTTTTGTCATCGACTGCTCAGCCCCCCATTCCCGCCACTGGCGATGCCTCCGAACAGTCGCCGATCGAAAAAGAGCTGGCCGTGCTGCTCGTGAGCGCGCTGAATCTCGAAGTGGCCCCCGAGGATATCGTGCCGACCGAGCCGCTCTATGGCGAAGGCCTGGGACTCGACTCCATCGACATCCTCGAAGTGGCGCTCGAAGTCTCGCGTCGCTATGGGTTCCAGCTGCGTTCGGACGACGAACGCAACCAGCAGATTTTCCAGTCGCTGCGCACGCTCGCGACCCACGTCGCCCAGCATCGCGTGGCTTCCTGATCACATGTCGCGATGGCGAATAGCACTCCTGTTGGTGGTGGGGGTTGCATATGCCGGCCTCTCTCACTGGATGACGCTGTTCCACGCCACGGAGCCATGGGCGGTGGTGGTGCTGCTCGGCCCGCTCTGGCTCGCCGCCATGGGCCTGGCCGCCAGCTGGTTCGGCCGCTGGGGCCTTGCCGCCGTGGCCGTGCTGGGCATTGGCGGTTTTTCGCTCGTCTTCCTCGGTGAGGCGGGCGATCCCAACCGGCTGTACGTGCTGCAGCACGTGGCCATCAACGCAGCCTTGTGCGGCTGGTTCGGCTCGACACTGCGCGGCCGCGGCCTGCCGCTGATCACGCAGTTCGCGCAGCGCGTGCATCCGCTCAAGGGCCACATGCTGGCCTACACCACGCAGCTCACGCGCATCTGGACCGGCTTCTTCGCGCTGACGGTGCTGGCGTCGATCCTCATCTACCTGACGCGGCCGTTTTCCGAGTGGTCGCTGTTCGCCAATGTGCTGTCGCCGGTCATGGTGACGCTGCTGTTCGTCGGCGAACACCTGCTGCGCTACCGGCTGCATCCCGAATTCGAACGTACGCGCCTTGTGGATGCGGTGCGCGCGTTCTATGGCACATCGTCGGTGGACACCAGCCCCGGCGGCCAATGACACAGGCGCTGCCAGCGTGACGACAGACCTTCGCTTCCTGCCGCTGCTCGCGGACCGAGACCCCGATGCCCCCCTTGCCTGGCGCGCCGGTGTTCCCGTGAGTGCGCGGCAGTTCCTGGCCGACGTGGCCCGCTTCGCACCCGGGCTTCCGGGCGAGGGGCCGGCCGTCAATCTTTGCGCCGACCGATACGCCTTCGCCGTGAGCCTGGGCGCGGCGCTGGTGCGCGGCCATGCCAGCCTGCTGCCGCCCGACGCGCGGCCCGACACGCTCGCGCGCCTGCTCGAATCCGGCGGCTCGCATCTTTTTGCGCTCACCGATGACCCGAAGCTGCAGGCCCCGGGGATGCAGCGCGTGCTGTTCGAAAACCGCGCGAGTCCCGGCGGGGGTGCCGATCCCGATGGCGCGGTGCCCGCGATCGACGCGGCCATGCACGCGGCCAGCCTGCTCACCTCGGGCTCGACCGGCGTACCGCAGCCGCACGCCAAGACCTGGCGCACGCTGGTGGGCGACGTGGCGGTGGCCGTCAAGCGCCTGTGCCGGGTGCTGGAGCGTCCCTCGCTCGAAGGCCTCACGCTGGTCGCGACCGTGCCGGTGCAGCACAGCTACGGGCTCGAATCGTCGGTGCTGCTCGCAATGCTCGGCGGCGCAGCATTCGAAAGCGGCCGGCCGTTCTTTCCGGCTGATGTTGCGAAAACGCTGGCCTCGGTGCCACGGCCGCGTGCGCTGGTCACCACGCCGTTCCATCTCAAGACATTGCTGCTCTCGGGCATCGAGCTGCCAGCGGTCGACCTGATCCTTTCGGCCACCGCGCCACTGTCGCCGCAGCTTGCGCAGCAGGCCGAGCAGGCCATGGGGGGCGTGCTGCTCGAAATCTACGGCAGCACCGAGTCGGGCCAGGTTGCCACGCGCCGCACCACCGACAGTGAAATCTGGGAGACCTTCGGCGAGATCCGCGTGCACGCCGAGCCCTCGGCCGACGGCGGCCCCGAGCGCTTCATCTTCAGCGGCGACTTCATGCCCGAGCCCACGCCGATGGCCGACGTGCTCGAACTGCTGGACGAACGCCGCTTCCGCCTGTTCGGCCGCGCCAACGACCTGATTCACGTGGCGGGCCGGCGCAGCTCGCTGGCGCACCTGAACTTCCATCTCAACAGCATTCCCGGCGTGAACGACGGCGCCTTCTGGCTGCCCGACGAGGTGGCCGACGGGGTCGTGCGGCCGGTGGCCTTCGTGGTCGCGCCAGAGCTCTCGGCGGGCGACATCATCGCGGCCCTGCGGCAGCGGCTCGAACCCGTGTTCGTGCCGCGCAGGGTGGTGCAGGTCAAGGCGTTTCCACGCGAAGGCACGGGCAAGCTCACGGTGCGTGCGCTGCGCGAATTCGCGCTGGCACAGCTCGCGGAAGACGACACGCCAGTGCAGATGGCGCACATGGTGCCGGCGGATCACCCCGTATTCGCCGGCCATTTTCCGGGCCAGCCCCTGCTGCCTGGCGCGCTGGTGCTGGCCGAGGTCATGGAGTCGATCCGGCGCGTGCCGGCCCTGGTGGCGCGGCTGGGCGCACATCCCACGCTCGCCGCGGCAAAGTTCCTGTCGCCGGTGCGCCCGGGCGCCGCGCTGTCGATCGAGCTGCATCCGGAGGCCGGACCTGGCCGCGGCGTACGTTTCGACGTTCGCTGCGACGGCGTGGTGGCCGTCACCGGTCGCTGGACGGCCGTGCAAGAGTCCGCGTGATGAAACACGCCGACGTTGAAGCGCGCGCCTTGAAAGAGGCTGACCGGGCAGGGCAGGCGGCACCGAATGGCGAGCGCGGTGAAAGTGGCGGCTGGGCGCATGCGCCAGAGCGCAGCAACATGCTTGCGCTGCGTTTCATCGTCGCGATGGCGCTGGTGTGTGGGCGCCACGTCACGCGCCTGCTGCTGCCGCCCATCGCGCTCTACTTCCTGCTGTTCGCACCGGCGCAGCGCCGGCACATCAAGCGCTATCTGTTCAGGGCCATCGGCCCGCAGGCGGGCTGGGTCGACGGTTTCCGCCTGCTGCACGCCTTCGCGTCGACGGTGCTCGACCGCGTCTACTTCCTGCGCGGGCGCATGGACCTGTTCAAGGTCGGCATCGAGGGCAATGTGCCGATCGAGTCCGAGATCGCACAAGGGCGGGGCGCCTTCCTGCTCGGCGCCCACGTCGGCAGCTTCGAGGCGCTTGGCGCCTGCAAGCAGCAGACGCACCAGCGTAACCTGCGCCTGGCGATGCTGATGTACCCGGACAACGCGCAGCGCATCACGGCCATCCTCAACGCCATTGCGGTGCCTGAACTGCGGCCGCACGTCATCGCGCTGGGCCGGCCGCATTCGATGCTCGAATTGCGCGACTGGCTCGACGGCGGCGGCCTGGGCGGCATGCTGGCCGACCGTACGCTGCCGGGCAGCGAAGACCAGCCCGTGCACCAGCGCGGCAACAACATCGTGCTGCCATTCCTCGGGCAGCCGGCGGTTTTCAACGATGGTCCCTTCCGTCTGGCGGCCCTGCTGCGCCGCAAGGTGTTCTTCATGGCCGGGCTCTACGGCGGCGGTGCTCGCTACGATGTCCGGTTCGATCCGCTGGCCGACTTCGGCGAGGCGGTCTGCAGCCCCGCGGAGCGCGAAAAGCGCATCCGCGCGGCCGTCGAAGCCTATGTGGCACGCCTGGAAGCGCTGTGCCGCGCGTATCCCTACAACTGGTTCAATTTCCATGATTTCTGGCTCGAAGATGCGGCTTGACTGGCTTTGCAGGGCCTGCGTGCTCGCGCTGGCCTTCTTTGCCGTGCCGGCCTGGGCGGCGTTCGACCTGCCCGAGCTGATGACGCTGCTGGCCAAGCAGAAGAGCGGGGAGGCTCGCTTCACCGAACAACGCTTCGTGCACGGCCTCGAAGGTCCGCTCGACGCCAGCGGCACGCTGAGCTTCGACGCACCCGACAAGCTGGTGCGCCGCACGCTGTCGCCGCGCATCGAGACCATGGCTGTCGAGGGCAACACGCTGACGCTTTCGCGCGGCGGCCGCACCCGCACGCTGGCGCTGGACAGCATGCCCGAGCTGCTCGGCCTGGTCGAAGCCATGCGCGGCACGCTCACCGGCGACGGTGTCACGCTGCAGCGCTATTTCCGCAGCACCGTGTCGGGCTCGGCTGCCAAGTGGACGCTCGACCTCGTCCCGATGGACAGCCGATTGGCGGCGCAGGTGCGCAGCATGCGCATCAACGGCCGCGCGAGCGACGTGCTGGGGCTCGAGATGGAGTTCGTCGGCGGTGACCGCTCGGTCATGAACATCACACCGGGCAACGCGGCTCCATCCAGCGCGCCCGGACGCACCACGCCGTGATGCCGCAACAGCAGGCAGGCGGTCCGCCGGGCTGGCGGCGCAGAGCGGTCGTGCTGCTGGCGTGGCTGCTGGTGCTGCTGTGCGGTGCCGTCGTCATTGCGCGCACGCAGATCGGCGCAGATCTTTCCGCCTTCCTTCCCAAGAGCCCGGACGTGCGCCAGCGCGTGCTGATCGAGCAGCTGCAAAGCGGCGTCGCCTCGCGCACGCTGATGCTGGGCATCGAGGGCGGCAGTACCGAGCAGCGTGCCGCCGTGTCGCGTGCGGTCGCCAAAGACATGCGCGAGAGCAAGCTGTTCGATCTGGTCCAGAACGGCGACGTCGGCGACTGGAGCGAGGCGGGAGCCTGGGTGCTGCAGCACCGCTATCAGCTGTCGCCAGGCGTAGTGCCTGGGCAGTTCACCGCCGAGGGTCTGCGCGACGCCATCAACGAAACCCTGTCGATGCTCGGCACGCCGGCCGGCAACGTGATCAAGCCGTTTCTCGACCGCGACCCGACCGGCGAGACACAGCGCATTGCCATGGAACTGGTGCCCGCCAGCGCGCCGCGCAGCGAAGACGGCGTGTGGATGTCGCGCGCCGCGCCGCGCGCGCTGATGATCGCCACCACGCGCGCCGCCGGCAGCGACCTCGACGCGCAGGCCGTGGCCATCGCACGCGTGCACGCCGCCTACGAGGCCGCCACGCGCGACATGGGCGCAACGGCGCCGAAGCTGCTGCTCAGCGGGCCGCCGGTGTTCTCGGTGATGAGCCGCGACAAGATCAAGACCGAAGCGCTCCATCTCGCGGTGGTGGGCGGCATCGTCATGGGCGGGCTGCTGTTGCTGGCGTTCGCCTCGCCGCGTGCGCTGGTCATCGCCTTCCTGCCCGTGGCCACGGGCGTGGTGATCGGCACGGCGAGCGTGAGCCTCGTGTTCGGTTCGGTGCATGGCCTCACGCTGGGCTTCGGCAGCACGCTGATCGGCGAGACGGTCGACTACGCCATCTACTACCTCATTCAGGCGCGGGGCGCGGCCGTGGCCGGCACCGGCTGGCAGCGCTGGCGCGACCTGAACTGGCCGACCGTGCGGCTCGGCCTGCTGACCTCGGTGTGCGGCTTTGCGGCGCTGGTGTTCTCGGGCTTTCCGGGACTGGCGCAGCTGGGCGTGTTCTCCATCGCCGGCCTCGTCGCGGCCGCGCTGGCCACGCGCTACGTGCTGCCGGTGCTGGCGCCCGACGGCGCCACCGGCATGGGCATGCGCAGGTACATGGCGCAAATGGCCGGCGCACTGGTGCGCGGCCTGCCGCGCCTGCGCTGGCCGCTGGCGGCGCTGGGCGTGGCCGCGCTGGCGCTGGTGCTGTGGCAGGGCGGCCACCTGTGGCGCGCCGACCTGGGCGCGATGAGCCCGGTGCCCAAGGCGGCCCAGCAGCTCGACGAAATGCTGCGCAACGACATCGGCGCGAGCGACGGCGGCGTGCTGGTGGTTGCATTCGGCGACGACGAACAGGCCGCGCTTCGCAACACCGAGGCGGCCGCGGCGCGGCTCGATGCGCTGGTGGAGCAGGGCGAACTCGTCGGCTACGAAACCGTGACGCGCGTGCTGCCGAGCGTGGCGGTGCAGACGGCGCGCATCGCGAGCCTGCCGAACGCCGAAACGCTGCGCACCAATCTGGCCGAGGCGACCAAGGGCATGCCGCTGCCGGCATCGCGGCTCGGGCCGTTCCTGGCCGACATCGAGGCGGCACGCAAGCTGCCGCCGGTGGAGCGCGCCGAACTGGCCGGTGGGCCGCTCGGTTCGATCCTGAACACGCTCATGTATCAACGCCCGGGCGGCGGATGGGGCACGCTGGTCGTGCTGCACCCCGGCACCAAGTTCGACCAGGGCCGCCTCGAAGCAGCCTTGGCTGGCGTGCCCGAAGTGCAGGTGGTCGACGTCGGCCGCGAACTCGCGGGCCTGTACCAGCGCTACTTGCACGAGGCCTTCGTGCAGGTGCTGCTCGGCGCGCTGGCGGTGGTGGTGCTGCTCGGCATCTACCTGCGCTCGTGGCGTCGGCTGCTGGCCGTGTGCCAGCCGCTGCTGTTCGCGGTGGTGCTCACGCTCGGCGGCATGGCCTTGCTGCAGGCGGCGCTCGGCATCCTGCATTTGGTGGGGCTGCTGCTGATCGTGGCGGTGGGGTCGAACTACGCGCTGTTCTTCGACCAGCTGCGCACGACTGGGCGGGCCGACGAAGACACGCTGGCGTCCCTGATGCTGGCCAACCTGACGACGGTGGTGTCGTTCGGGCTGATCGCGATTTCGGACATTCCGGCGTTGTCGTCCATTGGTCGCGTGGTTGCGCCGGGCGCGCTGCTGGCGCTGCTGCTGTCGGCGGCGTTTGCGCGGAGCGTGGCGCCTGCGAAAGCGGCGCGCCGCTGATGGGAAAATCGACCCCCATGTCTTCCGCTCCTGCGTCCACCGAATCCTGGCCCTGGCCGCCGGCCATCCGCGCCAGCGCGGCATGGCATGTCGCGGCCATCGGCGCGGGCGTGCTGGTGCCGGGTGCGTTGCCGTGGGCCATCGGCGCGATCGTGCTGAACCATGCGTTGATCACCGGCGCCGGCCTCACGCCGCGCAGCAGCCTGCTGGGCCCCAACGTCACGCGGCTGCCCGAAGCGGCTGCCGCGCGCCGCGAAGTGGCGATCACCATCGACGACGGGCCGGAGCCCGAGGTGACACCGCAAGTGCTCGATCTGCTCGATGCGCACGGCCAGCGCGCCACGTTCTTCTGCATCGCCGAACGCGTGCTGGCGCATCCCGAACTGGCGCGCGAGATCGTCGCGCGCGGCCACAGCATCCAGAACCACACGGCGCAGCACCGGCACAACTTCTCTTTTCTCGGGCCGCGCGGCTTTGCAGCCGAAATTGCGCGGGCGCAGGACATCCTCGCCGACACCGTCGGCCAGCGCCCGACCTGTTTCCGCGCGCCGGCCGGCTTGCGCAACCCGTTCCTCGAACCCGTGCTGCACCGCCTCGGCCTCTCGCTGGTGAGCTGGACGCGGCGCGGCTTCGACACGCGCGAAGGCGACGCCGCCAAGGTGATGGCGCGCCTGAGCCACAACCTGCAGGCGCGCGACATCCTGTTGCTGCACGACGGCAATGCCGCGCGCACCGCCAAAGGACAACCCGTTTTGCTGGAGGTATTGCCCTTGTTGCTCGAACGCCTGCGCGCCGATGGATTGCGCGCTGTTACCTTGCCCGAGGGCCTCAAAGCATGAGCGCGGTGATGCCCTCGTCGTCGACCGACAACGCCTGGCGCGAGCTGCATGAGGCCGCGACCGTTCCCTACCGGAAGAGCGGCAGCTTCGCCTGGCACTTCGCGCGCGGCAAGCTGGGACGCGATCCGGTGTTTCGCGGCTTGCTCGAACATCGGCTGGTCGGCGCGCAGCACAGCCGCGTGGTCGACATCGGCTGCGGCCAGGGCCTGTTCGCAAGCCTGCTGGCGTCGATGAGCACGATGCAGAAGCAGGGCCGCTGGCCGTCGTCATGGCACGCCACGACGCACGGCGCAGACTACACCGGCATCGAGCTGATGCCGAAGGACGTGGCGCGCGCCGAAGCCTCCATCGGCCATCTGCAGCCCGCGCCGAAGCTGGTCTGCGCCGACATGTGCTCGGCCGCCTTGCCGGACTGCGACCTTGTCGTGATCCTCGACGTGCTGCACTACGTGAACCTTGAAGCGCAGGAAGGCGTGCTGCAGCGCGTGCGCGACGCGCTGCGCCGTGGCGCCAACCCGCAGGCGCGGCTGCTGCTGCGCGTGGGCGACGCGTCGAGCCGCCGCGGCTTCGCGATCAGCCAGTGGGTCGACCGCACGGTCACGCGCATCCGTGGCCACAAGGTCTCGCCGACCTGGGGCCGGCCGTTGGCCGACTGGACGGCGCTGCTGCGGCGCCTGGGCTTCCGCGTGCAGAGCATTCCGATGAGCGCGGGCACGCCCTTCGCCAACGTGCTGCTGGTGGCCGACCTGGAAGGGGCCGCGTGACGGCGCCGCAGACGCTCGACCGCGCCGGCATTGCCCGGCGCATTCCGCACAGCGGCAGCATGTGCCTGCTGGAACGGCTCGAGAGCTGGGACGCCGAGGCCATTCACTGCAGCACGACCACGCACGCACAGGCCGACAACCCGTTGCGCACCGAGAGCGGACTGCTCGCGCCCAATGCCATCGAATACGCGGCGCAGGCCATGGCGTTGCATGGCGGCCTGCTGGCTGCCGAGGGCAGCACGCCGTCGGCGGGTTTCCTGGCGAGCGCGCGCAACGTGAAACTGGCGGTGGCGCGTCTCGACGACGTGCCCGGCGCGTTGCAGGTGGGAGCCCGGCGCCTGTCGGGCGACGACCGCCAGATCCTCTATGAATTCACGGTGAAGGCGGACGACGGCCGCATGCTGGCCGAAGGCCGCGCCGTGGTGGTCCTGAACACACCGCTAGCTGCAGAAAGCATGACATCGCCATGAGTCTCGAAGGAAAACGCGCGCTGATCACGGGCGCCAGCGGCGCGCTCGGCGCTGCCATGGCCGAACGCCTCGCGCGGGACGGCGCCACGGTCCTGCTGCACGCCAATGCGCGGCCCGAGGCGGTCGAGCAACTGGCTGCATCGATCACGGCGGCGGGCGGCAAGGCGGAGTGCCACGTGTTCGACCTGTGCAGCGACGAAGCCTCGGCGGCGGCGTGCGCGCGCATCCTGGAAGGCGGGCCGGTCCAGATCCTCGTCAACAACGCCGGCGTGCACGACGACGCCGTGCTGCCGGGCATGCGCGCAGAGCAGTGGCACAAGGTGATCGACGTATCGCTCAACGGCTTCTTCCGCGTCACACAGCCGCTGCTGCTGCCCATGATGCGCACGCGGTGGGGGCGCATCCTGAATATCTCTTCCGTAGCCGCGATTGCGGGCAACCGGGGGCAGGTCAACTACGCCGCGGCCAAGGGCGCGCTGAACAGCGCGACCAAGGCGCTGTCGCTCGAGGTGGCGTCGCGCGGCGTGACGGTGAACGCGATTGCACCCGGAATCATTGCATCGCCGATGGCGGATGCGGTGTTCGATCCCGCGATCGTCAACCAGATGGTGCCGGTGAAACGCGCGGGGACGCCGCAGGAAGTGGCAGCGCTGGCCGCCTTCCTGGCGAGTGACGAGGCGGCCTACATCACGGGCCAGGTGATCTCGATCAACGGCGGGATGATCTGAAGAGATCCGCCGCCGGGATTTCTTTTACAGCGGCAAGGTGTCGAACGCCGCGTAGGCCGTAGCCAGCCAGGACTTCACGCGCTGCCGTTCCAGCAACCCGAGCGCATGCGGGCCTTCGCGGTCGTTCACGGCCTTCCAGAAGCTCGTGTTCTGCGCATCGATCTTGCGCATGCTCGCGTCGTGCAGGCGGGGCAGGGTGATCACGCGTGCGCCGTTCGCCGTCGCCTTCGAGAGCGATTGCGAGGCCAGCAGCATCCCGAAGTCGCTGCCGCGGCCGTAGTTCTGCACCACGATGTAGTTGGGCCGGTTGCCGAAGGTGTCGATCAGCGCGCCGAGCAGGTCGGTCGAGTCCTTGCCGTCGTCCAGCACGTGCCAGAAATTGACGGTGACGCCGATGTCGGCGAACACGTCGAACAGGTCCGACTCCTTGATCCAGCGCGACAGCGGTGCCAGCGTTTGCGCGGCAAGGTCGACGATCACGCTTTGCTGCGGGTTGGTCTCGAAGCCGTTGACGACCGTGTCGAGCCCTTCGAAGCTGTCGACCACCACCTGCGAGGCGAAGCCTTCGTAGAAGCGGGTGAACGAGCTGTGCGAGCGGTCGGTGTCGAAGCCCGTGAAAGGGCGGCTGTGGTCGATGAAGTACTGCGCCAGCACGCGCGCCGTGACCGACTTGCCGACACCGCCTTTTTCGCCGCCGATGAAATTGATGGAGCTCATGAGTTGCTGCTGCCTCGAATGGGTTGAGGGGTGGAGGGCGGATTCATTCTAGGGGCCAGTTTTTCTACCTGCCGCGTTTTGCCATGGCTTGCAGCAAGGGATGTGCCTGCAAGCGCTGCTGCAGCCGCTTCTTCCACGGCGCCGGCAGCGCCGAGGCGTCGATCATTGCGGGCCACTTGTCGCGGGCGAGCCGTGCTGTGTCGGCGACGACACGGCGCACCAGCGGCTCGTGCAGCCCGGTCGAGAAGCAGAAGGCGCGTACGTTGGCGGGCGTGAACAGGGCGGTGCGCCGGGCCGAGACCGTGGATTCGGGCAACAGCGGCAGCGCGTGGCCGTCGACACCCTGCAGCGCGGCGTACGCGACGATGTCGTAGGCCGGCGCGAATCGCGGCGCAACGCCGTCGGGATACAGCACGCCGAAGTTCTTGAGATGCGCGTCGGGGTTGCCGAGCAGGTCGTTCACCACGAGCCGCCGCAGGAGCTCGAGCACCGCATCGTCGCCCAGCGACGGAAACGCGCGCATCGCGAGCGCCATGTCGAGGTAGCTGCCGCTGTACTTGCGCATCGGGTCGATCGCCAGCACCTGAGCGAAGTCTTCGAAATGGATGCGGCGCGCGCCGTCGCGGTCGAAGCGCGTAACCGCCAGGAATTCGGGCTCGTCGGGCAGCGCATAGCTGTGCTCCGCGGCAATGGCCGAGAGCGGGGCGAGTTCCGCATGGCAAACCTCTACGCCCGCCGCGCCGGCCATCTGCAGCGACAGCATCTCGAGCTGCGGCATGTGCGGCCGGCCGGCGACCGGCAGCTTGGCGATCACCCGGGTGCTTGCGCCGGCCCGCGTGCGGGCCGCGTACCGCCCGCCCTGGCGGCGCAGGCCCAGCTTGGGCTGCACGCCAGAGACCGAAATGCCTTGCGGCATCGGCAGTTCGACCACGGACATCTCCAGCGCATCCTGGTCCTGCGTGATGAGGCGCTGCAGCGTGCCGCGGTCCACCGACACGGGCCGGGCGCTCACTGCACCGGGCAGGTCGCCGCCGCAGGCAGCGAGCAGTTCGAAATGATCGTTCTCGCGACAGCCGCGCAGCTGCGCGATGTGACTGCGCAGCACGCCTTCGGGCAGCAGGTTCTGGAAAAAGCCCGGCAGCTGGCCACTCTGGGCGTTGAACAGCGGGTTCTTGACGTCGCTCCAGAGTGCCGACTGGGCCGCCGGGTCGCTCGCCACCATCGAGAGCGACAGCACTTCGGCTGGCGGATTGGCGACCAGCTCGGGCTCCGCGACGAAGCGGCACAGGTCGGCGTACTGGAACAGCTTGCCGAAGTGGCGTGTGCCGAGCGAAATCTCGAGGATCTTGACGTTCATGGCGGCAAACGGCGCTTGTTGTGTGGCGCGCCGGGCGCCTGCGCCACTGCATGGCCCACGCGCGTGGCCACGGGGCGATAGCCGGGATCGGTGGCCGTGGTTTCGCCGAAGCCCTTCGGCGCAAGTTGCAGTTCGAGCCCCAGTGCATCGACCAGCGCCAGCAGCGACGACAGCTGCGGGTTGCCCCGCAGGCTCAGGGCGTTGCGCACGGAGCGCTCGGTGAGTCCCGAGCGCAGAGCGATCTCGGCATGCGAGATGCCAGCGGCATCGCGGCGAGCGGCCAGGGCGGTGATGAGTTCCTGCTTGTCCACGGAAATATATTACCGCAAATGAGGTTTTAGGAAATATCTTTCCTAAGAACCTTCGCTGCTTCTTCCGTCGCTTTCACTTGGGTATCAGCGTGAAGAAGGGCATGACCACGCCCATTACCCAGTTCTGGCCGAAATCGAGCGCCGCCCGGCGGTATTTTTCGTCGGCCTGCGCAGCCAGCAGGTCGAGCCGCGCCACGACCTTCGACAGTTCGCGGTCGGCCACGAGGTTGCGGCCGCGGTCACTGATTTCGGTGGCCAGCAGCAGTGGCTGGCCATCGGGGCCGGTCTTGGAGGAAATGAGCCAGAGCGAGATCTCGAAGTTGCGCGCGGCCCTGAAGCTGTTCTCGGCATTGATGCCGTCGATCATGGTCTGGTCCCAGGTGTCGCCGTTGGCCTGCTTGAGCATGGTGGCCCAGCCGTACACCAGCGCCGCGACACGGTCGCCCTGGTAGCCCTGCGGCCCGGTATCGAAGGCCAGGCGGATCGCGTCGATGCCGGTGGCGCCCTTCAAAAAGGGCAGGGGCGGGCCCTTGAGCACGGCGTCCCAGGCGCGCTGGGTGGCCTCGTCCAAACTGGCTGCCGACTTGCGCCATTCGCGCGGATTGCGCTTGTAGAGTGTGCTTTGCACGCGACGCACCGACTGCAGGTTGTCGCGCAGCGACAGGTTGGCGATGCGGTTGGCGCCGGACTGCATCCATTCGTGGCTGCTGTAGGGCTCGGCGCGCTGGGTATCGCGCGTCGACGAGCAGCCTGCAAGGCCAAGCAGAACAGCCGTGCCCGCCAAGATGCCTCCAAGGAGGCAGGTACGTCGCATGGCGAGGGGAGAAACCAGGGAATCGCTCATGCCCTGACGTTATCATCCACGGCTGGGGCGGCGGCCTGCTGCAAGCTGCAGGCCCGTGCAATTTTCCTTACAAATCAATACCTTGGCGCTAGAGCCAAGCAGGCCGACAAGTCGTGCGTCTTAATTCCATCAAGCTTTCGGGCTTCAAGTCGTTCGCCGAACCCACCAACTTCCTGCTGCCGGGCCAACTGGTGGGCGTCGTCGGGCCGAACGGTTGCGGCAAGTCGAACATCATGGACGCGGTGCGCTGGGTGCTCGGCGAGTCGCGTGCGTCGGAGTTGCGCGGCGAGTCGATGCAGGACGTGATCTTCAACGGCACGACCACCCGCAAGCAGGCCAGCCGTTCGAGCGTGGAACTGGTGTTCGACAACGCCGACCACCGCGCCGGCGGCCAATGGAACCAGTTCGGCGAAATCGCCGTGCGCCGCGTGCTCACGCGCGACGGCACCAGCAGCTACTACATCAACAACCAGCCGGTGCGCCGCCGCGACGTGCAGGACGTGTTCCTCGGCACCGGCCTCGGGCCGCGTGCCTACGCCATCATCGGCCAGGGCACGATCAGCCGGATCATCGAGTCCAAGCCCGAAGAGCTGCGCCTTTTCCTCGAAGAGGCTGCGGGCGTGTCCAAGTACAAGGAACGCCGCCGCGAAACCGAAAACCGCCTGGGCGATACGCGCGAGAACCTCACGCGGGTCGAGGACATTCTTCGCGAGCTCAACGCCAATCTCGAAAAGCTCGAGAAGCAGGCCGAGGTGGCTGCGCGCTACAACATGCTGCAAGGCGACGCTACGAAGAAGCAGCATCAGCTGTGGTTCTTGAAGCGCAGCGAAAGCAACGCCGACCAGGCCAAGATCAAGTTCGAATCCGAAAAGGCGATCAACGACCTCGAATCGCGCACCGCCGACCTGCGCCACATCGAGGCCGAACTCGAAACGGTGCGCCAGGCCCATTACGGCGCCGGCGACCAGGTCAACCAGGCGCAGGGCAAGCTGTACGAGGCGAGCGCCGAAGTCGGCCGGCTCGAGGGCGAGATCCGCTTCGTGGTCGAAGGCCGCCAGCGCGTCGAGCAGCGCCTGGTGCAACTGCGCGAGCAGATGGGCCAGTGGGGCCGCCGCCGCGAAGAGGCCGAGGCCGAGATCGAAATGCTGGCCGGTGCCGGCGTGGACGCCGAGGAGCAGGCCATTTTGCTGGCCGCCCAGCTCGAAGAGCACGACGCGCGCATGCCCGAGCTCGAGGAAGCCGTGCAGCGCGCCCAGGACGAGGCCAACGCCCAGCGCACGACCGTGTCGCAGGTACAGCAGCAGATCCAGGTGCTGGCCGCCGACCAGCGCAACATCGAAGAGCAGAGCCGCCAGCTCACGCAGCGCAGCGAGCGCCTGCGCGCCGACCAGAACGCGCTGGCCGCGCCCGACGAAGCCCGCCTGCTCGAGATGCAGGAGCAGCACGCCATGGCGCAAGAGGCCGCGAGCGAAGCCGACGCCCGCCTGCATGAGCTGCAGGAAGCCGTGCCGCAACTCGACGACGACCGCCGCGCGAAGCAGCAGGCCGTCAACACCGAGGGCGCCCGCCATGCAGAGTTCTCGGCCCGCCTCGAAGCGCTGCGCGCGCTGCAGGAAAAGGTCAAGACCGACGGCAAGCTGGCGCCCTGGCTCGCCAAGCACGGCCTCGACGGCCTGCAAGGCCTGTGGAGCCGCATCCACGTCGAGCAGGGATGGGAAAACGCGCTCGAAGCCGCGCTGCGCGAACGCCTGGGTGCGCTCGAAGTCAGCCGCCTGGAGATGGTGCGCGCCTTCGGCAACGATGCGCCGCCCGCCAAGCTTGCCTTCTACAGCCCGCCCACCGCCGGAGCGCCCGAAGGCTCGGCCGCGCTGCCGCGCCTGTCCAGCCTGCTTCGCCTGAACGATGCCGGCCAGCAGGCCCTGCTGAACGGCTGGCTGCGTGGCTGCTACACCGCTGCGAGCTTCGAGGAAGCGCTGGCCCAGCGCGCCACACTGCAGCCTGGCGAAGTCATCTACGTGCAGAGTGGCCACGCCGTGTCTTCGCACAGCGTCAACTTCTACGCGCCCGACTCCGAACAGGCCGGCCTGCTGGCCCGCCAGCAGGAAATGGAAAACCTGGAGCGCCAGCTGCGCGCCCAGACACTCATCAACGAAGAAGCGCGTACGGCCCTGGTCCGCGCCGAAGCCGCCTACGCCGACGCCGCGCAGCGCCTCGTGACCGCACGTCGCGAAGCCGCCGAGACCCAGTCGCGCGCGCACGAACTGCAGGTCGAGACCCTGCGCATGACACAGCTCGCCGAGCAGACCCGCGCGCGCAGCCAGCAGCTGGCCGCCGACCTCGGCGAAGTCGACGCGCAGCTCGAAGAACTGCAGGAGAGGCGCATCGCCGCCGAAGGCCGATTCGAAGAGCTCGACATGCAGCTGGCCGACAGCCAGGAGCGCCACGCGCAACTCGACGAGCGCGTGATCGAAGCCGGCCGCGCGCTGAGCGCGAGCCGCGAGCAGCACCGCAGCCTCGAGCGCCAGGCGCAGGAAGCGACCTTCTCGCAGCGCACGCTCGAAGCCCGCCGCGGGGAGCTCAATCGCTCCATCGAAACCGCGGCGCAGCAGACCGTGGCACTGACCGACGAAGACGAGCGCGCCCGGGCCGAACTGGCCCGGCTGTCCGATGCCGCCGCGCAGGCCGGCCTGCAGGATGCCCTGTCGCTCAAGCTCGAACGCGAAGCCGCGCTGGGCTCGGCGCGCAGCCAGTACGACGACCTCACGCTCAAGCTGCGCGCGAGCGACGAGCGCCGCCTGCAGCTCGAACGCGAACTCGATCCGCTGCGCCAGCGCATCACCGAGTTCCAGTTGAAGGAACAGGCCGCGCGTCTGGGCGTCGAGCAGTACCAGCAGCTGCTCGACGATGCCGGCGCCGATCTCGAAGCCATCGAGCAGTCGATCGAAACCGACAAGGTCAAGCTCACTGGCCTGCAAGGCGAAATCGACCGGCTCAACCGCGAGGTGGTCGCGCTCGGCGCGGTGAACCTGGCCGCGCTCGACGAACTCGCCATCGCGAGCGAACGCAAGACCTTCCTCGACGCACAGTCGGCCGACCTGAACGAGGCCATCGGCACGCTCGAAGACGCCATCCGCAAGATCGACGCCGAAACGCGCGACCTGCTGGGCGGCACCTTCAAGGTCGTCAACGAGCACTTCAGCCGCATGTTCCCCGAGCTGTTCGGCGGCGGCAACGCCAAGCTGATGATGACGGGCGACGAAATCCTCGACTCCGGCGTGCAGGTGATGGCGCAGCCCCCGGGCAAGAAGAACCAGACCATCCACCTGCTCTCGGGCGGCGAGAAGGCGCTCACGGCCATTGCGCTCGTGTTCGCCATCTTCCAGCTCAACCCGGCCCCTTTCTGCCTGCTCGACGAAGTGGACGCGCCGCTGGACGACGCGAACACCGAGCGCTATGCCAAACTCGTGACAGCCATGAGCCGCGAAACCCAGTTCCTCTTCATCAGCCACAACAAGATCGCCATGGAAATGGCCGAGCAGCTGATCGGCGTGACGATGCAGGAGCAGGGCGTGTCGCGCATCGTTGCGGTCGACATGGAGTCGGCGGTCTCGATGGTCGAAGCCGCGTAAGCCGAGCGGCACCCATGAGCAGCCTCACTCTCGCCCTGACCATCCTCGGCGGCCTCGTTCTCGCGGCCGTCGTTGCCTACAACACGTTGATGTCGCGCCGCAATGCGCCGCGCCAGCCCGATGCGATCGACATCGCGCTCGATGAAGCCGAGCGCGCATTGGCGGAGAGCGGCGGCGGCATGGAGCCGATGCTGCATGCCGATCCGCACCAGATACAGGGGGCAGACCGCCATGAACCCCTGTTCGACCCCGACCTGCCGGCGCCCAGCGGCGTGCCCGTGGCGACCGGCGAACGCCGCGGCGGGCTCGACCCGCTGATCGACGTGATCGCACCGATCTCGCTCGATGGCCTCGCCTCGGGCGATGCCGCCATCGCCGCCATGCCGCCGACACGGCGCGCGGGCAGCAAGCCGGTGGCCATCGAAGGCCTGAATGAACACACCGGCCAGTGGGAGCCGCCGGTGGCCGGCCAGCGCTACAGCGCTTTCCAGGTCGGCGTGCAGCTGGCCAACCGCACGGGTGCGCTCAACGAGATCGAGTACTCCGAATTCGTGGTCAAGGCCCAGGCCTTTGCCGACGCCGTCAACGGCGCGCCCGAGTTTCCCGAGATGCTCGACGAAGTGGCGCGCGCCCGCGAGCTCGATCAGTTCGCTAGTGCGCACGACGCGCAACTGGGTTTTGTCCTGCGCGCATTGCATGCGGCCTGGAGTCCTGGCTATGTGCAGCAGAACGCGGCGCGGCTCGGCTTCGTGGCCGGCATCATCCCGGGGCGCATGGTGCTACCCACCAGTGAAGCCGGCCTGCCACCGATCCTCGGGCTGGCCTTCGACACGCAGGCCGCGCTGGCCGACGACCCGGCCCAGTCGGCCATCCGCGAACTCAGCCTGAGCCTCGACGTGCCGCAGGTCGACCGTGGCGAAGAGCCGTTCCGCCGCATGCGCGAAGCCGCCGCCACGCTGGCGCGCGAGATGGACGGCGTGGTCACCGACAGCGACGGCCAGCTGCTGCGCGACGAGACAATGGACGTGATCGGCGCCGACCTCGAGCAGCTCTACGACACGCTCGATGCGCGCGACCTCGCTGCGGGCTCGCCGCTGGCACGGCGCCTCTTCAGCTAACAACTCCGACCTCCGGGAGACACCCATGACGACGCGCGACGAAGCGGCACGCGAAGCCGCCGCACTGAGCGAACAGCTCCACCGCCACGCCCATCTCTACTACGTGCTCGACACGCCCGAACTGCCGGACGCCGAGTACGACAGGCTCTTCCAGCGCCTTCAGGCCATCGAAACCGAGTTTCCCGACCTGCGCACGCCCGATTCACCGACGCAGCGCGTGGGCGGCAAGGTGCTCGACGGTTTCGTCAAGGTGCGCCACAAGGTGCCGATGCTGTCGATCCGCACCGAGACCGACATCACGCCCGCCGGCGCGAGCGCCTTCGATGCGCGCGTGCGCAAGGAGCTGGGCCTGTCCGAGGACGGACCACAGGTCGCCTACGTCTGCGAGCTGAAGTTCGACGGCCTTGCCATGAACCTGCGCTACGAGAACGGCGTGCTGGTGCAGGCCGCCACGCGCGGCGACGGCGAGGTGGGCGAAGACGTCACGCAGAACATCCGCACCGTGCGCGAGATTCCGTTGCGCCTCAACGGTACGGCGCCGCCGGTGGTCGAGGTGCGCGGCGAGGTCTACATGAAGCGCGCCGATTTCGACGCGCTCAACGAGCGCCAGCGCCAGAAGATCGCGGACGGGCAGAAGAACGAGAAGGTGTTCGTCAATCCGCGCAATGCCGCTGCCGGCGCGGTGCGCCAACTCGACCCGGCGATTGCCGCGGCGCGGCCGCTGAGCTTCTTTGCCTACGGGCTGGGCGAGGTGACGCCAGCGGCCGAGGGCGGACCCGACTGCCCGACGCAATTCGACTGGCTGCAGCAGTTCGATGCCTGGGGCTTTCCCGTGGCCAGGCAGACGGCGCGCGCGACAGGTGCGATTGAACTCATAGCTTTCCACGAGAACATCGGCCGCCAACGCGACGCCTTGCCCTATGACATCGACGGCGTGGTCTACAAGGTCGACAGCATCGAGCTGCAGCGGCAACTGGGCTTTGTCTCGCGCGAGCCGCGCTGGGCCGTGGCCCACAAGTACCCGGCGCAGGAGCAACTGACCGAGGTGGTCGGCATCGAGATCCAGGTCGGACGCACCGGCAAGCTCACGCCGGTCGCCAAGCTCGCGCCGGTGTTCGTCGGCGGCGTGACCGTGACCAATGCCACGCTGCACAACGAAGACGAGGCGCGCCGCAAGGACGTGCGCGTGGGCGACACGGTGATCGTGCGCCGTGCCGGCGATGTGATTCCCGAAGTGGTCGGCGTGGCGCCTGACAGCCTGGCCAAGCCCGACGATCAGCGCGGCGCAGTTTTCACCATGCCGCACAAGTGCCCCGTGTGCGATTCGGAAGCCGTGCGCGAGGAGGGCGAGGTCGATTACCGCTGCAGCGGCGGCCTGTTCTGCGCGGCGCAGCGCAAGGAAGCCATCCTGCACTTCGCGGCGCGGCGTGCGGTGGATGTCGACGGACTGGGCGACAAGCTGGTCGAGCAACTGGTCGACGCCAACCTGATCCGCACCTTGCCTGATCTCTACAAACTGGGTTTCACCACGCTGGCCGGGCTGGACCGCATGGCCGAGAAGTCGGCGAAGAACCTTGTCGACGCGCTCGAGGCCTCGAAGAAGACTACGCTGCCGCGCTTCCTGTTCGGCCTTGGCATCCGCCACGTGGGCGAAACCACCGCGAAGGACCTGGCCAAGCACTTCGGCAAGCTCGACGCGATCATGGACGCGAGCGAGGAGCAACTGCTCGAAGTGAACGACGTGGGACCGGTGGTGGCGCAAAGCCTGCGCACCTTCTTCGATCAGCCGCACAACCGCGAAGTGGTCGAGCAATTGCGCGCCTGCGGCCTGAACTGGGAAGAGGGCGAGCCCGCCGCCAGGGCGCCGAAGCCTTTGGCGGGTCTGACCTTCGTCATCACCGGCACGCTTCCTACGCTGAGCCGCGACGAAGCGAAGGATAAATTGGAGGCAGCCGGAGCCAAGGTTTCCGGCTCGGTCAGCAAGAAGACCCATTACCTCGTGGCCGGTGAAGAGGCCGGGAGCAAGCTCGACAAGGCGCGTGAGAACGGCGTCGAGATCATCGATGAGGCGCGTATGCTGGAGATACTCGCCAACGGTGTTCCGGCGGAGTAAGCCGCAGAGGTGCCGACAGGCCCTTTACCGGTCGTTACGCGACTTCATCGGAACGCAGTCAACAGGGTCTACAACCTGGCGTTGAAAACTAATCGAAGGCCACAAGGAGTCCCTCATGCAAAAAATTCGTGTTCTTGGTGCTTGCGCCGCGCTCGGCGGCGTTGCGTTGCTGAGCGGCTGCGTGGGCGTGCCCGCCGATCCCTACTATGGCGGCGGCTACTCGTCGGGGCCTTACTACAGCGAACCGTCGCCCGTGGTCGTTTCACCCGCGCCGGTCTACATCCAGGGTGGCGGCTACTACGAGCAGCGGCGTCCGTACTACTACGACCGTCCGTACTACGGCCGGCCAGGCTATCCGGCCGCGCGCCCTGTCTATCCGAATCCCGGCGTGGTCGGACGCCCGTCAGGCAATTGGGGCGCTGGCCGACCGGGCGTCGCACCGCGTCCGCCCGTTACCGGTGGAGGACCAGGCTCCATCCCGACACCGCCGCGCGGCAATGCGCGCCTGTGGACTTCGCCGGACTCCAAGACCCAGACGCCTCCCTGATCGCGGCGGCTGCGGGCCTGTCGCGATAATCCCGCCATGGCCATCCGCGAAATCCTGAAAATGGGCGACCCCCGGCTGCTGCGCATCGCGCAGCCCGTGGCCGCCTTCGACACCGACGAACTGCACCTGCTGGTGCGCGACATGTTCGAAACCATGCATGCGGTCAACGGTGCCGGCCTTGCCGCACCGCAGATCGGCGTGGACCAGCAACTCGTGATCTTCGGCACCGATGTCGTGAATCCCCGCTATCCCGATGCGCCACCGGTGCCGCGCACCGTGCTGCTCAATCCCGTCATCACGCCGCTGGACGACGAGGAGGAAGAGGGGTGGGAAGGATGCCTGTCGGTGCCGGGCCTGCGCGGCGTGGTGCCGCGCTTCGCCAACATCCGCTATACCGGGTTCGACCCCTACGGCGACCCGATCGACCGGGTCGCCACCGGCTTTCATGCGCGCGTGGTGCAGCATGAAGTCGATCATCTGCTGGGCAAGCTGTACCCGATGCGGGTGCGCGATTTCTCGCGCTTCGGCTACACCGAGGTCCTGTTTCCGGGCCTCGACGCGGCAGACGACGATTGAGCCGGTTCAGTTGTATTTGCTGCTGAGCGCGAAGCGGCCGCCGCCCATGAGGGCGATGGCGAGTGCCGCGAACAGGAACATGCCTTGCATTTCCAGTGCCCAGCCGCCTTGCTTGCCGAGCGAGGTCAGGTCCTTCATGTGGACCAGCGTGAAAGCCACGAGCATGTTGATCGCGACGATCCATGCCGCAGGCCGCGTGTAGAGACCGACGATAAGCAGCACGGGCGCCACCACTTCACCGATATAGACCAGGTAGGCCAGCCCGCCCGGCAGACCATGCTGGGCCAGCATGCCGGAAATGAAGCCGACGCCGCCCTGGAGCTTGGCGATGCCGTGCAGCAGGATCAGGACGCCAAGCGCGACGCGCAGGATGAACTTGCCGGTGTCGTCGGATTTGACCATTTGTGTGGATTCCAGTTGTAGTGATTCGAGGGCCGTATGGTAGTGAACCTGCAGCGTCTTCGGGCACCGGATTTGCGTCGGGCTACGGGCATATGCATCAAACCCGTGGTTCTTTGGCAGAGTCTCGTGTCGGCCCGTACACTGCCTTTTGCCTACTGTTGAGGAGAACACCAATGAACAATCGTTTCCGTCCGGCATTGCTTGCCGCAGCCTCCGTCATCGTGCTCGCCGCTGCTGCGCCGGCCTTCGCCGGCAAGACGCTCGATGCGGTCAAGCAGCGCGGCACCGTCAAGTGCGGCGTGACCAACGGCGTGGCGGGCTTTTCCGCACCGGACACCCAGGGCAACTGGTCGGGCCTCGACGTCGACACCTGCCGCGCCATCGCGGCCGCCGTGCTTGGCGACGGCAAGAAGGTCGACTTCGTGCCGCTCAATTCGCAGCAGCGCTTCTCGGCCCTGCAGGCCGGCGAGATCGACATCCTCGCGCGCAACACGACATGGACGCTCACGCGCGATGCCTCGCTGGGCTTCAACTTCACCACCATCACCTACTACGACGGCCAGGGCTTCCTGGTGCCGAAGAAGCTCAAGGTAACGAGCGCCAAGCAACTCAAGAACGCGACCATCTGCACGCAGTCGGGCACCACCAACGAGAAGAACGTGTCGGACTACTTCCGCGCGCAGAACATCCCGGTGAAGACCGTCGTCTTCGAAAGCTTCGAGGCTTCGTTCAAGGCTTTCTTCTCGGGCCGCTGCCAGGCCTTCACGACCGACGCCTCGGCGTTGGCCGGCCTGCGCAACAAGGAAGCGCCGAACCCCGACGACTACGTCATCCTGCCCGAGCTGATCTCCAAGGAGCCGCTCGCGCCGCTGGTGCGCCGTGGCGACGACGAATGGTTCGCCATCGCCAAGTGGGTGCCCAATGCGCTCATCGAGGCCGAGGAGTTCGGCGTCACGCAGGCCAATGCCGACGAGCTCAAGGCCAGCAGCAAGGACCCGGCGCAGCAGCGCCTGGTCGGCACCGGCGAAGACCTCGGCAAGCTGCTGGGCCTCGACAAGGACTGGTCGTTCCGCGCGATCAAGGCCGTGGGCAACTACGGTGAGATGTTCGAGCGCAACGTCGGGCCGAAGTCGGTGCTCAAGCTGCCGCGCGGCTCCAACAACCTCTGGAACAAGGGCGGCCTGATCTACGCACCCCCGGTTCGATGAGCGCCAGGGCCTCGCGCCGCGGGGTCTGGCTGGCATGGGCCGTCCAGGCGCTGCTGGTGCTGGCCGTCGTGGCCGGCGCGGTCTGGGTGGTTCACCATGCGCTCGAGGTGCTGCGTGCACGCGGCGTGCGCTCCGGCTTCGACTTTCTCACCGAGCCCGCGGGCTTCTCGATCAGCGAAGGCTGGCTGGACTTCGACGCGAACCAGCCGTTCTGGCGCGCGTTTCTCGCGGGCCTGATCAACACGGTGCGCGCGGCGGTGCCGGCGGCCATCTTCTCGGTCGTGCTCGGCACGCTCATCGGCATCGGCCGACTGGCGCCGCACGTGCTGCTGCGCGGCATCTGCACCGCATACGTCGAGTTGCTGCGCAACGTGCCGCTGCTGGTGCAGTTGCTGATGCTGGCCTTCGCGATGGCCAACCTGCTGCCCGACCCGACGGAGCCTGTTCGGTTGCTGCCCGGCGTGTGGCTCAGCAAGGGCGGCCTCAGCGTGCCATGGCCCGTGGCAGGCGAGGGCGGCTGGTGGCCCACGCATTTCGAGTTTCCCGAGCGTGGCGACTTCGGCGTGAGTGGCGGCGCTGCATTGAGCCCCGAGTACGTGACCATCGTGGCGGGCCTGACCTTTTATTCGGCCGCGTTCGTGGCGGAGATCGTGCGCGCAGGCATCCTGTCGGTCTCGCAGGGGCAGGTGCTCGCGGGGCAGGCGCTGGGCCTGTCGCCGGTGCAGCAGCTTCGCATCGTGATCCTGCCGCAGGCGCTGCGGGTGATCGTGCCTTCGCTCACCAACCAGCTGCTGAGCCTCACCAAGAACTCGTCGCTCGCTGTGGCCGTGGGCTATCCGGAACTGGTGTCGGTGGCCAACACCACCATCGGTTCGAATGGCCGGGCCTTCGAGTGCATCGCGATCATCATGGCGGTCTATCTGCTGTTGTCACTGCTGATCTCGTTCGGCATGAACCGCTACAACGCGCGCGTTGCATTGCGAGGCTGGCAATGAGGCGCGTCACGCAGGAACCCGTCGCGTGGCGCAGCGAACTCTGGGGTTCGCCGCTGCGGGCGCTGGCGACGGTGCTGTTGCTTGCGCTGCTCGCGTGGGGCGGCTTCCACGCCGTCGAGTGGGGCATCGTGCATGCGGTGTTCCGGCCCGACGCCGAGGCCTGCCGGGCCGTGCGGCACGGCGCCTGTTGGGGCGTGGTGGCAGAGAAGTGGCGGCCGATGCTGTTCGGGCGCTTTCCGTATGAAGAGCAATGGCGCCCGGCCATCGCGGTCGTCGTGCTGTCCGCCGTCACCGTGCTCAGCGCCTGGCCGCGGAGCTGGCGCTGGTGGCTCGTGCCGCTGTGGATCGGCGCGCTGCTGCTGTTCGTGCTGCTGATGCGTGGCGGCGTCCTGGGACTGAGCCATGTGCCGACGAGCCGCTGGGGCGGCCTGCCGCTGACCATCGGGCTCGCGGTGGTGGGGCTGGCGCTGGCCTTTCCGCTGGCCTTGTTGCTGGCGCTGGGCCGCCGCTCGGGTTGGCCCGTGGTGCGCACGCTGAGTGCGAGCTACATCGAACTGGTGCGCGGCGTGCCGCTGATTTCGGTGCTGTTCATGGCCTCGTTCCTGTTGCCGCTGCTGTGGCCGGCCGGATGGCAGCCCGACGTGCTGGTGCGCGTGCTCGCGGGGCTGACGCTGTTCGTGGCGGCGTACCTGGCCGAGATCATCCGCGGCGGCCTGCAGGCCGTGCCGCGCGGGCAGACCGAAGTGGCGATGGCGCTGGGCTTCGGCCGCTGGCCGGTGCAGCGCGACATCGTGCTGCCGCAGGCGCTGCGCCTCGTGGTGCCCGCACTGACCAACAGCGTGGTCGGTACGCTGAAAGACACCTCGCTCGTCACCGTGGTCGGCCTGTTCGAGTTGACGGGCGCGCTGGGCCTGGCGCTGGGCGGTGATCCGACGTGGCGGCCGTTCTATCTTGAGGGCTATCTCTTCATCGCGGCTGTGTACTGGGTGCTGTGCTTCGGGCTCTCGCGCTACAGCGTGTGGCTCGAAAAGCGGCTGTCGGCCGCGCGCTGAGCCGGGCACGGCCGGGGTCCTGTACACTCCGGGCCTTCATGTCGAGCCACGATTTCCACCCCGCATCCGATGCAGCCCTGATGGCTCGCATGATGCCGCCTGCCTCCGCGCAGGCGATGGTCGTTGCTCGAATGATTACCACCATTACCACCGCGGCCACCTGAGCACGCGCAGGTGGCCGTTCCGGCAGCCACCTGGTGTATCGCTCTCTCCCCGAACGAATGAACCCAGCTCTGGCAGCTGGGTTTTGTTTTTTCGTCTGGAGATGTCCATGTACCGCGACCCCGTTGAATCCCTCGAGCCCCTGCACAGCCGCCCTGCGCTGAACCGTACCCTGCGCGTGGGGATGATCGGTATCGGAACCGTGGGTTCGGGCACCTTCCGCGTGCTCGTGCGCAACCAGGCCGACATCGCGGCGCGGGCCGGCCGGGCTATCGAACTTGTGATCGTTGCCGCGCGCAACCTGGAGCGCGCCGCCAGCATCGTGGGAGAGGGCGTTGCGCTCACGGCCGACCCGATGCAGGTTGCCGCGCATCCCGACGTCGACGTGGTCGTGGAGGTGGCCGGCGGCACCGGTCCCGCGCGCGACTGGGTGCTGGCCGCCATTGCGCACGGCAAGCATGTGGTCACGGCCAACAAGGCATTGCTCGCGGTGCACGGCGCCGAGATCTTCGCCGCCGCGCGAAAACAGGGCGTGACCGTGGCCTACGAGGGGGCGGTGGCCGTGAGCATTCCCATCGTCAAGGCGCTGCGTGAAGGCCTGGCGGCCAACCGCATCGAGTGGGTGGCCGGCATCATCAACGGCACCACCAATTTCATCCTGAGCAAGATGCGCGATGAAGGCCTCGACTTCGCCGCCGCGCTCGCGCAGGCCCAGGCGCTGGGCTATGCGGAGGCCGACCCGAGCTTCGACATCGAAGGCATCGACGCCGCGCACAAGCTGTCTTTGCTGGCCGCCAACGCCTTCGGCATGCCGCTGCGCTTCGCCGATGTGCAAGTGGAGGGCATCACCGCCCTGCAAGGACTGGACGTGGCCTGCGCCGAGCAACTGGGCTACCGCATCAAGCTGCTGGGCGTGGCGCGCCGGCAGGCGTCGGGCGTCGAGCTTCGCGTGGAGCCCGCGCTCGTGCCCGCCACGCATCTGATGGCACAGGTGAACGGTTCGATGAACGCCGTCATGGTCAAGAGCGATGCGGCGGGCCTGACGATGTACTACGGTGCGGGCGCCGGTTCGGAGCAGACGGCCTCGGCGGTGATCGCCGATCTCGTGGATGTGGCGCGGCTCGACGGCGTGAATGCCGCGCAGCACGTGCCGCACCTCGGTGTGCATGAGCACGCGACGAACGCCCTGGCGGTGTTGCCGCGTGCCGCCGTGCACACCTCGCACTACCTGCGGGTGCCGGTGTGCGCCGTCAGCCAGATCCAGGCGGTCACGGCCTGCCTCGCGGAGCAGAAGGTGCCGGTGCGCCAGGTCGCGCTGGCGGCTGAACGCCCCGGCGTCGGCCCGCAGGTGCTGGTGCTGACGGGGCCGGTGGCGCAGGGCACGCTGGACCTTGCCGTGCACGCGTTGCAGGCGCGTTCCTAGGTGGCAGGCGCGGTGGCGACGCTGTGCGTGGAGCTGCTGGAGGGTTAAGCCACGAACGCCGCCCGGGGTCGGCCGAAGCATCAGCGCCTGCATTCCTTCAGGGCGCAGAGAGTGCCCCGTCCACCACGTGCTGCGCTTCTTCAAGAATGCGCGCGAGGTGGTCTTTGCCCTTGAAGCTCTCGCCGTAGATCTTGTAGATGTTCTCGGTGCCGGAGGGCCGCGCCGCGAACCAGCCGCTCTCGGTCACGACCTTCACGCCACCGATGGCCGCGCCATTGCCCGGCGCATGGCTCAGCACGTTGACGATCCGGTCGCCCGCCAGTTCGGTCGAGCGGATCTGCTCGGGCGACAGGCTCGACAACCGCTTCTTCTGCTCCACCGTAGCTGCGGCATCCACGCGATCGGACACCGGCTGGCCCAGCGCCTGCGTCAGTTTGGCATAGCGCTCGCCAGGGTCGCGCCCGGTGCGCGCGGCGATCTCGGCCGAGAGCAGGGCGGGCACGAGGCCGTCCTTGTCGGTGGTCCACACCGAGCCGTCCTTGCGCAGGAAGGTCGCGCCCGCGCTTTCTTCGCCGCCGAAAGCCAGCGACGCATCGACCAGCCCGTCGACGAACCACTTGAAGCCCACCGGAACCTCGTACAGCCTGCGCACTAGCCGCGCCGTCACGCGGTCGATCATCTGGCTGCTGACCACCGTCTTGCCGACGGCCGCCTGCGCCGGCCATTGCGGGCGGTGCGTGTAGAGGTAGTCGATCATCACCGCGAGGTAGCTGTTGGGCTGCATCAGGCCCGTGCTGCCCGCCACGATGCCGTGGCGGTCATGGTCGGTGTCGCAGGCGAAGGCGATGCCGAAGCGGCCCTGCAGTTCGATCAGCTTGTGCATGGCGTCGGGCGACGACGGGTCCATGCGGATGCGGCCGTCCCAGTCGAGCGACATGAAGCGGAAGGTCGGGTCGACCTCCTGGCTCAGTACGTTCAGCCGCGCGAGCTTGTAGCGCTCGGCAATCGCGGGCCAGTAGCGCACGCCTGCGCCGCCCAGCGGGTCGACGCCCAGGTCGATGTCGACGCCGCGAATGGCATCCATATCGAGCACCTGCGCCAGGTCTTCGACATAGGTGTTCAGGTAGTCGTGCCGGTGCGTGGTCGAGGCGCGTAGCGCCTGCGCGAGCGGCATGCGCTTCACACCTTCGAGCCCGTTGGCCAGCATCCTGTTGGCGGCCGCCTCGACGGCCGAGGTGATGTCGGTGCCCGCCGGTCCACCGTTCGGCGGGTTGTACTTGAAGCCGCCGCTCTCGGGTGGGTTGTGCGAAGGGGTGATGACGATGCCGTCGGCGAGTCCCGTCGTGCGCCCGCGGTTGAAGGCCAGGATGGCGTGCGACACGGCCGGCGTCGGCGTGTATTCGTCATCCTTCGAGATCATCAGCTCGACCCCGTTGGCCGCGAGTACCTCGACGGCGCTGTTGAAGGCCGGTGTCGACAGCGCGTGCGTGTCGATCCCGAGGAACAGCGGCCCGTCGATGCCTTTCTGCTTGCGGTAGTCGCAGATCGCCTGGCTGATCGCCAGCACGTGCCATTCGTTGAACGCATCGTCGAACGAGGAGCCGCGGTGCCCCGAGGTGCCGAAGGCCACGCGCTGGCTCGGCACCGACGGATCGGGCCGTCCGGTGTAGTAGGCGGAGATCAGGCGCGGTACGTTGACCAGCAGTTCGATGGGTGCGGGCTTTCCCGCGAGAGGGTTGGTTGCTTGGCTCATGCGGGTGGAAAGTCGAGGTTGACGATGTCGCCGATGCGCTCGATGGCGATGTCGGCGGGCGCATATGCGGCGTTGGCCTGCGTGTCGAGCGCATAGTGCCCCTGCCGCACAAAGACCGTCGTCAGGCGCGATCCCCAGATGGCCTTCATGGCTGAGAGGATGCGCAGCTTGTCGTCGATCATCACGTAGTGCCGCGCGGGGTAGCACTGCTCGACGGCGTCGAGCATCTGTTCCTTGTGCACGTAGATCAGCACGCGGCCCTCTGTGGCGTCCCAAAGGCCGGAGCGTTGCACCTTGCGCGGCTGGAACACGACGTCGCCGTCGGACAGGATCACCGTGGGCCCGCGCTCGCGCAGGTGCTTCAGCGTCTCCAGCGCGCCGGGGTAGAGCCGGTCGGCAAAGGGGTAGTCGATGAGAAATTCCGACATCAGCAGCAGCCGCGAATTGCTCATGCCGCGGCTGCTTTCCTCGGCGCGGTAGCGTTGCAGGGCGCCGAGGTAGTCGACATAGCCGAGCTCGTTGCGCAATTGCTCGAAGGCCGTCCAGTAGCGGCTGGCGCTTTCGGCGCCGAAGGACTGTTCGAGATGGGTGCGAAGGTCGGCGATGATGCCGTCGTTGTCGAGCAGGGTGTTGTCGACGTCGATCAGAAAAACGGTGGCAGGGGGCGGTGTCATGGTGTGTGGCGGGTGGGCCTGAACTGCGCGCGTCGCTTCCAGCATACGCCTCGAATGCGACTCCGAACGGCCGCAGCGTGATTTTGTCGAGGCTCCGAGATCCATTGCCTTGATCCGTGCAGGGGATCGCCCCTCGGAATTGAATAAGCTCCTGCTCAGGTTGCAGTTTGAAGAAGGAGCAAGACAGATGCGCATCACCAACGGTCGCCACTGGATCGGTCTGCCGGCCGTGGCCATGGGCCTTTTGCTGGCTGGCTGCCAGACGCCACCGGCCGACCGGCCCCTGACATCGGAAGTCCCCGAACCCCCGAGCTTCGTCACGCCGCCTGAAACCTGCCAGGCTGCTGCCGTGCGGTTTGGCCTGGGCCTGCGCGTCAGCCAGCAGTTGCTGGAAGAGATGCGCCAGCGCGCCGGCGCCCGCCTGGCACGTACGGTGCCCGCCACGGAAAAAGCCGATCCGGTGCAGGACACGGCGAGGCTCAATGTGCAGGTCGAACCGACCGGCCGCGTGGTCGGTGCCTATTGCGGCTAGAAGACGAGGCGCGGGGGCTCGGGTGTTGCGCGAATACAGCGCTCATGTAACTAATATTAGCTACCACACACGCAATCGCCCCAATTGGGGGAACAATAGCCCGCGACCTCCGGAGCCCAGTCTTTTGTCGAACAAGCAACCCACAGTCTCTTTGCCGTCGTACTACGACGGGTCGGCACGTCTCCCGCCGGACGAGGTGCTGCGCCCGTTGATGGACGACTGGGCTCGTGCAGGCAAGCGCCTGGCTGCCGTCTGCTACATCGACGTGGACCGCTTTGCCTCGCTGAATGACCGCCTTGGCATGGTGGCGGGCAATGTCGCCCTCAAGGAGGTGGCCCGCCGCATCAAGGCTCAGCTGCCGCGCGAGAGCGTGATGGCCCGCGTGGGCGGCGACGAATTCGCGGCCCTGTTCGCCGGCCTCGGAACCTCGCAGTGCACCCAGGTGCTGGAGCGCATCCAGGCTTCCCTTGCCGAGCCCTGGAGCTGGCATGACCAGGCGGGCAGCATTGACGCGAGCATCGGTGCCATGCTGCTCGACAGCAATGGCCCGCCCCCTGAAACCGCGCTGCGCCAGGCGCAGCACGCCGCCTTCTTCGCCAAGCGCGCGGCCGATGGCAAGGTGCATTACTTCGACGCGCCGCAGGCGCGCGCCGACGAGCAGGTGGTGCGCGAGCGCCAGCGGATCCAGGAAGGCCTGCTGCAGGGCGAGTTCTTCCTGGTCTACCAGCCCAAGGTCGACATGCAGCGCGGCGTGGTGGTCGGCGTCGAGGCGCCGCTGCGTTGGCAGCACCCCGAGCGCGGCCTGCTGCCGCCGGCCCAGTTCGTGCCGCTGATCGAAGACGACGCGCTGGTCGAGCAGATCGGCGACTGGGCCATCGCCACGGCTCTTTGGCAGGCGCACCAGTGGCGCCTGGCGGGCCTGCAGATGTCGGTGAGCGTGAATGTGGCGCCGCGCCACATGATGCGCTGGGACTTCGTCGAACGGCTCGCGCGGCACCTGGCGCAGTTTCCGAAGCTGGGTGCGGGCATGCTGGAGCTCGAGATCCTGGAAACCACGGCCATCAGCCAGTTCGCGAACGTCGCGCTGTTCGTCGAAGCCTGCAAGACGCTGGGCGTGGGCGTGACCATCGACGACTTCGGCACCGGCTACTCCTCGCTCACCTACCTGCGCCAGCTGCCGGTGTCGACCGTGAAGATCGACCAGTCGTTCGTGCGCGGCATGCTCGACAACGGCCAGGACCACGCCATCGTGCAGGGCATCATCGCGCTGCTCCACGCGCTCGGGCTCACGGCGGTGGCCGAAGGCGTCGAAACGGTGAAGCAGGGCGAAGAGCTGCTCGCCCTGGGCTGCACGCTCGCCCAGGGCTACGGCATTGCCATGCCGATGGCGGCCAAGGACATCGTGCAATGGGTGGCGCAGTACGAGCGGGCCCCCCTTTGGGGTACCCACGCGGCGGCGCTGCCCGGCGCCTGAGCGCTGCGGCGGTGTCCGTTCAGCTGGACGCGGAGACTACGGCGTCGCGGGCCATGGCCCGGCGGCTTTGCTTGACGGCGCGCATCGCGGTGTCGGCCTGGCGCAGGGCGGCCTCGGCGGAGACCGTGCGCGGGTCGACGGCCACCACGCCGACACTGGCGCCGCTGTAGTCGATCGTCAGGTTCCGCAGCTTCAGCTCGAAGATGGTGTTTTCCGCCAGTCGGTCGGCCATGGCCCGCGCTCCCGTGCGCGGCGATTCGTCCAGCGCGGGCCCGAGGCCGATCACCACGAATTCGTCGGAGCCGAAGCGCGCCAGCATGTCGCTTGCGCGCACCGAGGCCGAGAGCTGTTTCGCCATGGCCGACAGGAACTCGTCGCCGGTCTCGTGGCCGTGCGTGTCGTTGATCTTCTTGAAATCGTCCATGTCGATGTAGCCGACCAGCACGCTCTGGCCGCTGCGCGCGCCCTGCGCCAGCATGCGCTGCAGTTCGTCGGTGAGCGCGCGGCGGTTGGGCAGGCCGGTGAGTGCGTCGGTCGCGGCGTGGGTGGCGAGCTGGGCCTGGGCTTTCTTGAGCTTTGCGACGAGCAGCTCGCGCTCCGCCTGCTGGCCGATCAGCCGCGCGAAAAGCCGCAGCACCGGCTCTGCATGGGGCGGCAGCGGCAGCTGTTGTGAGCTGGCACCGCACAGGACACCGAAGAGGTCGCCGTTTCCGGCCGTCACCGGTGCGCTCACGCAGGTCTGGATGCCGAGCCGGCGGGCGGCGTCGGCATTGCCCCAGCAACCGCCGGCGTCGTCCGTGTAGATGCGGCCTTCCTCCAGGGCGTGCCGGCAGAGCGTGTCGGCCCACGGCACCGGCGCACCCTCGGGCAGGGACAATTCACCGGCGTTGTGGGCGAACAAGATGCGCTGTCGGCCCTTCTCGAGGTCGATGGTCGTGAGGTAAGCCGACTCCAGGCCCGTCGCCGCCTCGAGCATTTCGAGCATCGGGCGTGCGAGGTCTTCCAGCGTCTTGGCCGAGGAGACGGAGTCGGATAGCTGTTCGATCAAGGATTCCATGGCCGACATTCTGATGGCATCGGTTGCTTTCGGGAGGGCAATTTCAAGAAGCCAGGGCTTCCATCAATTCGGTTTCGATGGCCAGTTGCGTCTTTTGGCCCTGGAGTTCAGGGCCGCTGATCAGGAAGGTGTCTTCCACCCGCTCGCCCAGCGTCGTGACCTTGGCGAGCTGCAGGTTCAGGTGATGGCGCGCCAGCACCCGGGCCACCGAGTACAGCAGGCCGGCACGGTCGCTGGCCGAGATGTTGAGCAGCCAGCGCTGCGCCTTGTCATCCGGCAACAGGCTGATGCGCGGCTTGATCGGAAAGCTGCGCACCCGGCGCGAGACCCGGCCCATGCTGGGCGGGGGCAGGGCGCCGGCCTCGGTGAGTGTCTGCGCCAGGCCCGACTCGACCATGCTGATCAGGTCGCGGTAGTGGTCGGGCACGAAGGTGGTCACCACCTGGAAGGTGTCGAGTGCGTAGCCGTTGCTCGCGGTGTGCACCTTGGCGTCCAGGATGCTGAAGGACGCCTGGTCGAAGTAGCCGCAGATGCGCGCGAACAGGTCGGGCTGGTCGGGCGTGTAGACCACCACCTGCAGGCCTTCGCCTACCGGAGACAGGTGTGCGCGCACCACAGGCGGGGCCTTCGGGTCGACCGGCACGTTCTTGGGCGGCACGAAGCGCGAGAGCTGCTTGGCATGCCAGGCGATCTCGGTGGCATCGTGGCGCATGAAATAGCCCACGTCGAGCGTGTCCCACAGCGCCTTGTGCGCCTCGAAGCGCTGCGCGTGCAGGGCCAGCTGCACCAGCGCCTCGCGCTTGCGCGACTCGACCTCGGCGTCCGGGTCGGGCATGCGTCCGCCCAGCGCGCGCAGCGTGTAGCGGTACAGGTCTTCGAGCAGCTTGCCTTTCCAGGCATTCCACACGCGCGGGGAGGTGCCGCGGATGTCGGCGACGGTCAGCAGGTAGAGCGCCGTCAGGTAGCGCTCGTTGCCCACTCGCTTGGCGAAGGCGCCGATCACCTCGGGGTCGCTCAGGTCCTGCTTCTGCGCGACCTGGCTCATCACCAGGTGCTCGGCCACCAGAAACTCGATGAGCCTGGAATCTTCGCGGGCGATGCCGTGCTGCTTGCAGAAACGCTGAACATCGCGCGCGCCGAGCGTGGAGTGGTCGCCGCCGCGGCCCTTGGCGATGTCGTGGAAGAGGGCGGCCACGTACAGGATCCAGGGCTTGTCCCAGCCGGCCGCCAGCTGCGAGCAGAACGGGTATTCGTGCGCATGCTCGGCGATGAAGAAGCGCCGCACGTTGCGCAGCACCATCAGGATGTGCTGGTCCACCGTGTAGACGTGGAACAGGTCGTGCTGCATCTGCCCCACGATGCTGCGGAACACCCGCAGGTAGCGCCCCAGCACCGAGGTCTGGTTCATCAGCCGGAACGCATGCGTGATGCCGTAGGGCTGCATCAGGATCCGCATGAACGTGTCGTGGTTGACCGGGTCGTTGCGGAACTTGCTGTCCATCACGTGGCGCGCGTTGTAGAGCGCGCGCAGCGTGCGCGCCGACAGGCCCTGCACGCCGATGGTCTTCTGGTACAGCAGGAAGGTTTCGAGCACCGCATGCGGCTCGCGTTCGTACAGGTCGTCGCTGGCGATCTCGATCAGGCCGGCACGCTCGTAGAAGCGCTCGTTGATCGGCGTGTGCTGCTCGTCGATGGGCTGCAAGCGCTCGGCAATGTTGAGCAGCAGGATCTGGTTGAGCTGCGACACCGCCTTGGCCGCCCAGTAGTAGCGCCGCATCAGCGCCTCGCTCGACTTGCGCTGCGACTCGCCTTCGTAGCCGAAGCTTGCCGCCACGGCCGTCTGCAGGTCGAACACCAGCCTGTCTTCGCGCCGGTTGGCAATCACGTGCAGCCGGGCGCGGATCAGCGAGAGCAGGGCCTCGTTGCGCTTGATCTGCTGCGCCTCGAACGGGGTGGCCAGGCCGTTCTTGGCGAGGTCGTCCCAGCGGCCGCCGTAGCCGGCGGCCTTGGTCATCCAGAGGATGGTCTGCAGGTCGCGCAGGCCACCCGGCGATTCCTTGCAGTTGGGCTCCAGTGCGTAGGGCGTGTTGTCGAACTTCTGGTGGCGGTGCCGCATTTCCTGCGACTTGGCCACGAAGAAGGCCTGCGGGTCGATGGCGCGGGTGAAGCGGCGGCGGAACGCGGTGAAGAGCTTCTTGTCGCCCACGATCAGGCGTGCTTCGAGCAGCGAGGTCTGGACGGTGACGTCCTTCTCGGCCTCGGCCAGGCATTCCTCGACCGTGCGCACGCTGGAGCCGATCTCGAGGCCCGCGTCCCAGCAATGGCCGATGAAGGCCTCGATGCGGGCCGGGTCGATTGCGCTCTCGTGGCCCTCCGGCGGCAGCAGCAGGAGCACGTCGACGTCGGAATACGGAAACAGCTCGCCGCGCCCGAAACCGCCCACGGCGGCCAGCGTGAGCGAGTCGCCGAAGCCGGCCTCGCGCCACAGCGTGCAGAGCGTTTCGTCGGCCAGCGCCGAGAGCTGGCGCAGCACCGCGTGCACGCTGCGGGTCGGGGCGCGCGCAAAGCGCAGGGTGTCGAACAGGGCGAGCTTCTTGGCGCGGTAGGCTTCGCGCAGCATCGCTACGTCGATCTTGGCTGCTTCGATCACGGCCGGGGAGCGCGTGCGCGCGTCAGGTTTTGGTCGAGGTGACGAAGGAGGGCGGCGGCGGGCTGCCCGCGGACAGCGTCAACACCTCGTAGCCGGTCTCGGTGACGAGCACCGTGTGTTCCCACTGGGCCGACAGCGAATGGTCGCGCGTGACGATGGTCCAGCCGTCGTATTGGCCGCCCTTGAAGTCTTCCTTCACGTCGCGCTTGCCGGCATTGATCATCGGCTCGATGGTGAAGATCATGCCGGGCTTGAGTTCTTCCATCGTGCCCGGGCGGCCATAGTGCAGCACCTGGGGTTCTTCGTGGAAGCGCTGGCCCACGCCATGGCCGCAGAACTCGCGCACGATCGAGAAGCCCTGGCCCTCGGCGAACCGCTGGATCGCATGGCCCACGTCGCCCAGATGCGCACCGGGGCGCACCTGCAGGATGCCGTGCCACATGGCTTCGTAGGTGATGCTGCACAGGCGCTTGGCGGCGATGGAGGCGTCGCCGATCACGAACATGCGGCTGTTGTCGCCGAACCAGCCGTCCTTGATGACGGTCACGTCGACGTTCATGATGTCGCCCTTCTTCAGGGGCTTGTCATTGGGAATGCCGTGGCACACCACGTGGTTCACCGAGGTGCAGAGCGACTTCGGGAACGGGACGCTGCTCGCGCCCATGTAGCCCACCGTGGCGGAGGTGGTGCCCTGCTTGACCATGTACTCGGCGGCCAGCCGGTCGACATCGTTCGTGGTGATGCCGGGCTTGATGAAAGGGGTGAGGTAGTCCAGCACCTCGGAGCCAAGGCGGCAGGCGACCCGCATGGCTTCGATGCCCGCAGCGTCTTTGTAGTTAATGCTCATGCCCGAATTATCCCATCCAGCAAATGAACCTGCCCCCGACGCGGGGCACTTCGTGTTCCCGCTGCCCCCCAAGGGGGATGGCCAACTTGGGGCGGCCCGGCGTTAGCCTAAAATTCCGGGTTAACGCGGATGACCCCAGTCAGCGGCCGTCCGCCTCGTTTCCTTGAATTCCAACGCGGCCCTCGAGGCCCCCATCGACCGTGACGCAGCCCGCACCTCAAGCCCTTCCTGTCGTAACCATGTTCGAGGGCGGCAGCGCGCTCAGCGACTTCCGCGCGCGGCAGCTGCTGCCGAAGCTGCAGGCCATCGAGCCGCGCATCGAGGGCATTTCGGCCCGGTTCGTGCACCTCGTGGTCACCGACGCGGCGCTGGATGCGGCCGGCCGCGAGCGCTTTGCGGCGCTGCTGACCTACGGCGAGCCCTTCGAGGCGCCGGCCAAGGCGGGCACCTCGGTGGTGGTCACGCCGCGCCTGGGCACCGTGTCGCCCTGGGCTTCCAAGGCCACCGACATCGCCCACAACTGCGGCCTGGCATTGCGCCGGGTCGAGCGCGTCACGCAGTACCACCTGAAGCTCAAGGCCCCGTTGATCGGCAAGGCGGCCGTGATCGAGGGCGACACGCTCGCCGCGGTGGCCGGCCCGCTGCATGACCGCATGACCGAATCGGTGCTGGCCACCGTCGAGCAGGCGGCCAGCCTCTTCAGCGAGCTGCCGGCCCAGCCGATGGCGCAGGTCGATGTGCAGGCCGGCGGCCGCGCCGCGCTGGTGGCCGCCAACACGGGTTTCGGCCTGGCGCTGGCCGAGGACGAGATCGACTATCTGGTCGACGCCTTCACCCGCCTCGGACGCAACCCCAGCGACGTCGAACTGATGATGTTCGCGCAGGCCAACAGCGAGCACTGCCGCCACAAGATCTTCAACGCCCAGTTCACCATCGACGGCAAGGCGCAGCCCCAGAGCCTGTTCTCGATGATTCGCCACACCGAGAAGCAAAACCCGCAGCACACGGTCATCGCCTATGCCGACAACGCCTCGGTGATGGAAGGCGCGACCATCGAGCGCTTCATTCCCGCCCACGGCTCGCAGAGCTATCAAAAAGATAGCGCCCTGAACCACGTGCTGATGAAGGTCGAGACGCACAACCACCCGACCGCGATTTCCCCATTCCCGGGCGCCTCGACCGGCGCGGGCGGCGAGATCCGCGACGAAGGCGCCACCGGCCGCGGCTCCAAGCCCAAGGCGGGCCTGACGGGCTTCACCGTGTCGAAGCTCTGGCCGGAGGATGGCCACTACGGCAAGCCCGAGCACATCGCGAGCCCGCTGCAGATCATGACCGAGGGCCCGCTGGGCGGCGCCGCGTTCAACAACGAATTCGGCCGGCCCAACCTGTTGGGCTACTTCCGCGAGTACGAGCAGACCGTGGCGAGCGACCTCGACACTGTGCAGCGCGGCTATCACAAGCCCATCATGATCGCGGGCGGCCTCGGCAGCATCGACGCCACGCAGACCAAGAAGATCCAGTTCCCGGCCGGCTCGCTGCTGATCCAGCTCGGCGGCCCCGGCATGCGCATCGGCATGGGCGGCAGCGCCGCCAGCTCGATGGCCACCGGCGCCAACGCGGCCGAGCTCGACTTCGACTCGGTGCAGCGCGGCAATCCCGAGATCGAGCGCCGCGCGCAGGAGGTCATCAACCACTGCTGGCAGCAGGGCGCGGCCAACCCGATCCTGGCGATCCACGACGTGGGCGCGGGCGGCCGGAGCAACGCCATCCCCGCACAGACCAACGCCGCCCGCCGCGGCGCGCGCTTCGACCTGCGCGCCGTGCCGCTCGAAGAGTCGGGCATGGCCCCCAAGGAAATCTGGTGCAACGAAAGCCAGGAGCGCTACGTGCTGGCCATTGCGCCGGAATCGCTCGAGCAGTTCAAGGCTTTCTGCGAGCGCGAGCGCTGCCCGTTCTCGGTGGTCGGCGTGGCGACCGAAGAGCGCCAGCTGCTGGTGGCCGACGAAGGCGCCGAGGTGCAGCCCGTCGACATGCCGATGGACGTGCTGCTCGGCAAGCCGCCCAAGATGCACCGCGACGTGAAGAGCGTGGCGCGCACGTTCAAACCGCTCGACCTGACAGGCGTCGACCTGCAGAAGGCCGCCATCGATGTGCTCTCGCACCCGACCGTCGCCTCCAAGCGCTTCCTGATCACCATCGGCGACCGCACCGTGGGCGGCATGAGCCACCGCGACCAGATGGTCGGCCCGTGGCAGGTGCCTGTGGCCGACTGCGCCGTGACGCTGGCCGACTACAAGGGCTTTGCCGGCGAAGCCATGAGCATGGGCGAGCGCACGCCGCTGGCTGCGCTCGACGCGCCGGCTTCGGGCCGCATGGCCGTGGCCGAGGCCATCACCAACCTGCTGGCCGCGCCGATCGAACTTTCGCGCGTCAAGCTCTCGGCCAACTGGATGGCGGCCTGCGGCGAACCCGGCGAAGACGCCGCGCTGTACGAGACCGTGAAGGCCGTGGGCCTGGAGCTGTGCCCGGCGCTGGGCGTGTCGATTCCGGTCGGCAAGGATTCGCTGTCGATGCGCACGCAGTGGAAGGACAACGGCGAAGCCAGGAAGGTCACCTCGCCCGTGAGCCTGATCGTCACCGCCTTCGCCTCGCTGGCCGATGTGCGCGGCACGCTCACGCCGCAGCTCGACGCCGAAGAAGCCGACACCACGCTGGTGCTGATCGACCTGGGCCGCGGCCAGCACCGCATAGCCGGCAGCATCCTGTCGCAGACGCTCAACCAGAGCGGCGATGAGGTGCCTGACCTCGACGACCCGGCGCAACTCGTGGCGCTGGTCGATGCTGTGAACGCGCTGCGCGCCGAGGGCAAGATCCTCGCGATGCACGACCGCAGCGACGGCGGCCTGTTCGCCACCGCTTGCGAAATGGCCTTCGCCGGCCATGTCGGCGTGGCGCTGAACGTCGACATGCTCGTTACCGAAGGCGATGGCATTTCCGACAGCCGCATGGAAACCGGCGACGCCAAGAACTGGGCGCAGCAGGTCAGCGCGCGGCGCGAAGAGCTCACGCTCAAGGCGCTGTTCAACGAGGAGCTGGGCATGGTGCTGCAGGTGCGCACGGCCGAGCGCAACGACGTGATGCAGGTGCTGCGCTCGCACGGCCTGAGCACCCACAGCCACTTCGTCGGCAAGACCCGGCCTGCGAGCTCCACGATGGATGCCGGCAAGGGCAAGCTCGAAGTCTGGCGCGATGCCAAGTCGGTGTTCAGCGCGAGCCTGCACGACCTGCACCAGGTGTGGGACTCGGTCAGCTGGACGATCGCCCGCGAGCGCGACAACCCCGCCTGCGCCGATGCCGAGCACGCGGCGGCAGGCGTGCCTTCGGACCCCGGCATGCATGTGTTCCTGCCGAATGCGCAGCCCGCGGCGCCGGCCATCCTGCAATCGCGCCCCAAGGTCGCCATCCTTCGCGAACAAGGCGTCAACTCGCACGTCGAGATGGCCTACGCCTTCACCGAAGCCGGTTTCGAAGCCTTCGACGTCCACATGACCGACCTGCAGACGGGCAGGGCGGACCTCGCCAATTTCAAGGGCGTGGTCGCCTGCGGCGGCTTCAGCTATGGCGACACGCTGGGCGCCGGCATCGGCTGGGCGCGCAGCATCACCTTCAACCCGAAGCTGGCCGAGCAGTTCAAGACCTTCTTCGGCCGCGCCGACACCTTCGGCCTGGGCGTGTGCAACGGCTGCCAGATGTTCGCCGAGCTGGCCGACATCATTCCGGGTGCCGAAGCCTGGCCGCGCTTCACCACCAACCAGAGCGAGCGCTTCGAGGCGCGCCTGTCGATGGTCGAGGTGCTCGAATCGCCGAGCATCTTCTTCCAGGGCATGGCCGGCAGCCGCCTGCCGATCGCGGTGGCGCACGGCGAGGGCTATGCCAACTTCAAGCACCGCGGCGACGCCGCCAAGGCCATCGGCGCAATGCGCTTCGTGGACAACCACGGCCAACCGACCGAGCAGTATCCGTTCAACCCGAACGGCAGCGCGGGCGGCCTGACCTCTGTGACCACGCCCGATGGCCGCTTCACCGCGGTGATGCCTCACCCCGAGCGCGTGTTCCGCAACATCCAGATGAGCTGGACGCCGGGCGACCGCAGCGAGCTGAGCCCGTGGATGCAGATCTGGCGCAACGCGCGCAAGTGGGTGGGTTGACCGCCGCCCGAGGTCGCTTCGGCGGCCCATAAAAAAACGGCCCGAGGGCCGTTTTTTTATGAAAGAGAAAGTCTGAGGCTTACTCGACTTTTGCCTTCGCGCGCAGTTCTTCCTGGTACTTCTGCAGGCGTTGCTGCTGCAGCTGCTGCGTGATCTGCGGCTTCACCTCTTCCAGCTTCGGCAGCTGGGCCTGGCGGATGTCGTCGACGCGGATGATGTGCCAGCCGAACTGGGTCTTGATCGGAGCGGGGGTGGTCTCGCCCTTCTTGAGCTTGATCATCGCTTCCGAGAACTCGGGAACGAAGCCTGCGGGGTTGGCCCAGTCGAGGTCGCCGCCGTTGGCGCCCGAGCCCGGGTCCTTGCTCTGCTTCTTGGCGATGTCTTCGAACTTGGCGCCCTTCTTCAGGTCGGCCATGATCTTCTTGGCCTGGTCTTCGGTCTCGACCAGGATGTGGCGCGCCTTGTATTCCTTGCCGCCGTTGGCAGCAACGAACTTGTCGTACTCGGCCTTCACGTCGGCGTCCGAGATGGGGTTGGTCTTGCGGTAGTTCTCGAACAGCGCGCGGATCAGGATGGCCTGGCGGGCGAGTTCGAGCTGATTCTTGTAGTCCTCGCTGGCGTCCAGGCCTTGCTTCTGGGCTTCCTGCATGAACACTTCGCGCGCCACGATTTCCTCACGCAGCTGGCTCTGCATCTCGGGCGTCACCGGGCGTCCTGCGGCGGCCAGCTGCTGCGCCAGAACGTCCATGCGTGCCTTGGGCACCGGCTTGCCGTTCACGATGGCTGCGTTCTGCGCCAGAGCCGCCACCGGAATGGCACCGATCAACGCTGCGGCCGCAACGGCCTGCAAGATGTGTTTTTTCATGAAATGAATATCAGGCTGGACAAGAAATGCGCGTGTAGGAATAGGCGCGTGAAAGAAAGCGGACAGAGGGCTCAAAGCACCTCGATGGCGATGGCGTGAAGGCCCTGCGCGATAAAAACCTGGAGGGCATCATACACAAGCCGATGCCGCGCCACGCGGGGCTTTCCGGCGAACAGCGGCGAGGCGATGCGCACTCGGAAATGGCTGCCTCGTCCTTGCGCATTGGCACCGGCGTGGCCCGCGTGGGCGCTGCTTTCGTCGATTACTTCGAGCTGCGTCGGGGCCAGCGCCTCGCGCAGTGCGGCTTCGAGGTCGGCGGCGGTGGGGAGGGAGTCGGTGCGCATCAGGCGGTCGGCTTGTCGTCGCCCTTGATGTGCGGCGCGATGTAGAGACCCTGCGCCACCAGGAAGACGATCGGGAACACATAGCCCCAGAGCTTGAAGTTGACCCAGGCCTCGGTCGTGAAGTACGCCGCCACGTAGCCGTTGATCAGCGCCATGAAGAGGCAGTAGCCGATCCACGCCACGTTGAGCCGGCCCCAGATGCGGTCGGGCAGCTCGAGCTGCGAGCCCAGCAGCATCTTCAGGAAGTTCTTCTTCAGCGCCCAGAGCGCCACCGCCAGCGCGATGGCCATCGCGCCGTACAACACCGTAGGCTTCCACTTGATGAAGCGGTCGTCGTGCAGCACCAGTGTGAGCGTGCCGAACAGCAGGATCAGCACCAGCGTGGCCTTCTGCATCGCCTGCAGCTTGCGCTCCATGGCATAGATGATGGCCATCTGCACCACGGTGGCGGCCATGAGCACGCCGGTGGCGGTGTAGATGTCGGCGAGCTTGTAGGCGCCGAAGAACAGGAGGATGGGGAAGAAGTCGAGGAGCAGTTTCATTTTTTATGGAAGTCGAGCGACGCCGAGTTCATGCAGTAGCGCAGGCCGGTTTCGGTCGGGCCGTCGGGGAACACGTGGCCCAGGTGGGCGCCGCAATTGGCGCACACGTTCTCGGTGCGCACCATGCCGTGCGATCGGTCGACGATGTTCCTGATGGCGCCGGGCACCGCTTCTTCGGAGAAGCTGGGCCAGCCGCAGCCGGCATCGAACTTGGTCGATGACTCGAACAGCTTGGCGCCGCAGCACACGCAGTGGTAGGTGCCGTCGTCCCAGTGCGCTTCGTACTTGCCGGTGAAGGGGCGTTCGGTGGCCGCGTGGCGCGTCACCTCGAAGGCCGCGGGCTCGGCGCCTTTTTCAGCGAGCAGGGCTTTCCATTCGGCGTCGGTTTTCTGTACGGGAGTGGTCATGATGAGCAGCTGATTTCGATCGTGGAGGCCCAGTCGGGCGGGAAGCCGGCGAGTGCGTCGGCGTCGGGATGTTCTTCAAATGGGGTCTCGAGCACAGCCAGCAAGGTTGCCACAGCCGAGTGGTCTTTTTGCTGACTTGCTTCGATCGCTTGCTGCCCCAGGTGGTTGCGCAGCACGAACCTGGGGTTGGATTTGAGCATCAGATCGGCGGCTTGCGTGCGTCCAGCGGTCGTATGGCGCTCTGAAAACGCTAGCAGCCACGCATCGAAGCCCTCGCGGTCCAGGAACAGGTCGCGCACCGGCTCGACGTTGCCGTCGGCCATGTGGTTCGAGAGCCGGCGCCAGAAGATCGTGTAGTCGACCTTGCCGGCGGCCAGCAGCTTGAGCACGCCTTCGATCAGCGCGCGGTCGCCTTCGGCCGGGCTCGCGAGTCCGAGCTTGGCGCGCATGCGGCCCTCGAACTCGTTCGGGAACGCGGTCTTGTACGACTCCAGGGCGGCCACCGCGACTTCCTGGTCGCCGATCAGCGGCAGCAGCGCCTGCGCGAGGCAGAACAGGTTCCAGTAGGCCACGTTGGGCTGCTGGTTGAAGGCGTAGCGCCCGCTGGTGTCACTGTGGTTGCAGATGTGGCGCGGGTCGAAGCCATCGAGGAACTGGAACGGGCCGTAGTCGATGGTGAGCCCGAGGATGCTCATGTTGTCGGTGTTCATCACCCCGTGGCAGAAGCCCACGGCCTGCCATCGGGCGAGCAGGGCGGCGGTGCGCTCGCTCACGGCTTCGAGGAAGGCGGCATACGCGTTGCCGTTGAAGCGCCCGGTGGTGCGGCAGGCCGGGTAGTAGCGGTCGATGACGTAGTCGGCCAGCGCGCGCAACTCATCTTCGCGCTGGTTGGCCGCGAAGTGCTCGAAGTGGCCGAAGCGGATGAAGCTCGGTGCGACGCGGGTCACGACGGCCGCGCTTTCCGGCTCTTCGCGGTACACGCGGGCGTCGGAGCCCGTCACGCACAGCGCGCGGGTGGTCGGGATGCCGAGGCCGTGCATGGCCTCGCTGCAGAGAAACTCCCGGATGCTGGAGCGCAGCACCGCGCGGCCGTCGCCGCCGCGCGAGTAAGGCGTGCGGCCCGCGCCCTTCAGCTGCACTTCGAGCCCGCCTTCGGTCTCGCCGATCGAGATCGCACGCCCGTCGCCGAGCTGGCCTGCCCACACGCCGAACTGGTGGCCGCTGTAGACCGTCGCGAAGGGGCGGGTGCCGGCGACGGGCAGGTTGCCCGTCAGGGCAGCGAGCGTGCCGTCCGACGAATGCCAGCCGGCCGGCAGCCCGAGTTCGCGTGCTACGGCTTCGCTGCGGCCCACCCAGTACGGATCGGGCAGGGGCGTCGGCCTCAGTTCAGTGAAAAATGCCGGGCCCAAGGCGGCGAAACCGGGTTTCCAGCGCAACCCCAGGTCCGCGACCTCGGTGTCTTCAGCAAGCAAGCTCATGCCCGGATTGTCCGGCACAGCGCGTAACCCCTTGCCGAACGGGCCATCGCGGCCTGAGTGCGGCAGGCCCGTCCCAGATGCGCGCCCGGTATTGCGCCGGCGGCACGCCGAACCAGCGCTTGCAGGCGCGAAAAAAATTGCTGCTGTCGACGAAGCCCAGCCTGTCGGCTACTTCGGTCAATGTGTGGCGGTCGTCGGCGAGGTACTGCTGCGCCAGCTCGCGACGGGTGCGGTCGAGCAGCGACTGGAACGACACCGACTCCTCCTGCAGCCGCCGCTGCAGCGTGCGCTCGGCCAGGCCCAGACCCGAGGCCACGTCCTGCCGGCGCGGCTCGCCGTGCTGGAGCCGGCGCGCGATCTCGGCGCACACCAGGCTGCTGGTGGTGGCTTGGCCCAGCAGGTCGAGCTGCTCGTCCAGCAGATGCTCCTGCATCTCGCCGAGCGTCTCGTGGTAGGTGGGCAGCGGAATCGCCATGTCGGCGCTCGACAGCAGCAGGCGGTTGGCCGCTGCATTGAAGCGCACCTCGCAGCCGAAGGCCTCCCGGTGCAGCCGGTCGCTGGTCGGCGCGGGGTAGACGAACTCCATCGCCAGCGGCTGCAGTTCGCGCCGTGTGAGCCACTGGCACTGCATCAGCGTGGTCAGCAGGGCGTATTCGACGCGCTGGCGCGGAATCGGCAGGCTGCCGCCGGTGTGTTCCATGGACAGCCAGCAGCCGCGCGGCTCAGGGTGCAGCGAGAAGCCGGTCGCATCCGAGATCACCGCCATGTAGCGCGCCAGCCGCGCGAGCGCCGCCCCGAGCGTGGCGCTGCACGACATCGCATGCCCCACCGTTCCCAGTTTGCTGTGCGTGGCGGCCAGCTCGCGTCGCAGGCCCAGCGTGGGCTTGCCGGCGCGGGCTACCGCGAGCTGCCACATCACCGTGACCTCGTCGACCGGGATGCGCGTGTTCTGCCGGTGCAGCGAATCGGGATCGAAGCCGGCGTCGCGCAGCAGCGAGGGCACGTCCAGCCCCTCCGCCTCGAACATCGAGAGCACGCCTTCTAGCCACGCGGCCGAGCTGGTGCGCAGCTCCGGCTGCGGGATGCCGGCCGGCCGGCGTTGCGGCCCGCGCTGGCGGTGCGGCACGGAGGCTCCTGAAGTCATTCGTTTGGCTTCCTTGCGATAGGGGTGAAAACGGCGCCGGTTCCTAGAATTTTCCGCGTGCTCGGCGGCCGGAAGTATGCGGGGTCGCGCGGCAGGCCAGGAATTCGAGGCCAGATCCCGCAGTGCGGGTTTGTGTCATTGTGAAAGTCGCCGAAGCTTGCGTGAATCCGATGTCCGCAAGTTCATGAAGTCATTTCTTTCAGGAGTCCGTAGATGCTGGGTTTGATGCAAGACCAACCGCTTTTGATCTCGTCGCTGATCGAGTTTGCCGAGCGCCACAACGGCGACGGCGAAATCGTCTCGCGCAGGGTCGAGGGCGACATCCACCGCACGACGTGGGGCGGTATCGCATCGCGTGCCCGGCAGGTGGCCAATGCGCTGGACGGCGAGCAGCTGCTGTTCAGCGACCGCATCGCCACGCTGGCCTGGAACGGCTACCGTCACCTGGAGCTGTACTACGGCGTGAGCGGCAGCGGCCGCGTGCTGCACACCATCAACCCGCGCCTGCACCCCGACCAGATCGCGTGGATCGCCAACCATGCCGAAGACCAGATCCTGTGCTTCGACCTGAGCTTCCTTCCGCTGGTGCAGGCGGTGCATGCCAAGTGCCCCACGATCCGGAAATGGATTGCACTCTGTGATGCCGACAAGCTGCCCGCCGACAGCGGAATTCCCAACCTCGTGAGCTACGAGGGCTGGATGGGCGCGCAGTCCACCGACTACGAATGGCCGACCTTCGACGAGAACTCCGCGTCGAGCATGTGCTACACGAGCGGCACCACGGGCAATCCGAAGGCCGCGCTCTACAGCCACCGCTCGACCATGCTGCATGCCTATGCCGCGGCCCTGCCGGACGTGATGCGCCTGTCGGCGCGCGACTCGGTGCTGCCGGTGGTGCCGATGTTCCACGTCAACGCCTGGGGCATTCCGTATTCGGCCGCGCTGGTGGGCTGCAAGATCGTGTTTCCGGGCCCGGCGCTGGATGGCAAGTCGGTGTACGAGCTGATCGAATCCGAAGGCGTGACCTTCGCGGCCGGCGTGCCCACCGTGTGGCAGATGATGCTGGGCCACATGCAGGCGAACGGCCTGAAGTTCTCGAAGCTCAACCGCACCGTCATCGGCGGCTCGGCCTGCCCGCCGGCCATGATCAGGGCGTTCCAGGACATCTACGACGTCGAGGTGCTGCACGCCTGGGGCATGACCGAGATGAGCCCGCTGGGCACGCTGTGCACCCTCAAGAACAAGCACCTGTCGTTGCCGGCCGACGCGCAGCTGCAGATCCGCATGAAGCAGGGCCGTGCCATTTTCGGCGTCGACATGAAGATCGTCGATGGTGACGGCAACGAGCTGCCGTGGGACGGCAAGGCCTACGGCGACCTGCTGGTCAAGGGCCCGTGGATCGTCAAGGAATACTTCAAGGGGGAGGGCGGCAACCCGCTCGTCCCCGATGCGCGCAACCGCGGCTGGTTCCCCACCGGCGACGTCGCCACCATCGATGCCGAGGGCTACCTGCAGATCACCGACCGCAGCAAGGACGTGATCAAGTCCGGCGGCGAGTGGATCAGCTCCATCGAGATCGAGAACATCGCCGTTGCGCACCCGGCCGTGGCCATGGCCGCGTGCATCGGCGTGTTCCATCCCAAGTGGGACGAACGGCCGATCATCGCGGTCGTGAAGAAGCCCAACGCCGAGGTCACGCGCGAGGAACTGCTGAAGTTCTATGAGGGCAAGACCGCCAAGTGGCAGATCCCGGACGACGTGGTGTTCGTCGAAGCCATTCCTATCGGCGCCACCGGCAAGATCCTCAAGACCAGGCTGCGCGAACTGCTCAAGGACTACAAGCTGCCGACCCTTTGAAGACCCGCGCGAGCCCTGCCGCGCTGTCGCGCAGGCGATAGGAACGCCGCCCCGGCGGCCAGGCTTGCGGGCAATCCCTGTGCGGCGAAAAAAAGGGCGCTTGTAGGCTGGCACTCCGCCTTACAAACTGGAGACTCTTCATGCAATTTGCTATCAAGTCAGTAGCTGCCTGTGCAATGTTGGTGAGCCTGACCGCCGCATTCGCCCAGAAGGGCGAGACGGTCAAGATCGCCTGGCTCGACCCGCTTTCCGGCCTCATGGCCGCGGTCGGCACCAACCAGCTCAAGACCACGCAGTTCCTTGCAGAAGAGTTCAACAAGAAGAACCAGTCGGGCGTGAAGTTCGAGATCATCGCGCTCGACAACAAGCTCAGCCCGCAGGAGACCACCGCCGCGCTGCGCTCGGCGCAAGACCAGGGCGCGCGCTACATCATGCAGGGCAACGGCTCCGGCCCCGCGCTCGCGATCATCGACGCCATCGAGAAGAACAACGCGCGCAATCCGGGCAAGGAGCTGCTGTACATGAACTACGCGGCCGTCGACCCCGACCTGACCAACAGCAAGTGCAGCTACTGGCACTTCCGGCTCGACGCCGACACCTCCATGAAGATGGAGGCGCTCACCACCTGGATGAAGGACCAGCCGGACATCAAGAAGGTCTACATCCTCGGCCAGAACTACGCCCACGGCGTGCAGGTGTCCAAGTTCGCCAAGGAAGACCTGAAGGTCAAGCGCCCCGACATCCAGATCGTTGGCGACGACCTGCATCCGCTTGCGCAGGTGCGCGACTTCTCTCCCTACATCGCCAAGATCAAGGCCTCGGGCGCCGACACCGTCATCACCGGCAACTGGGGCTCCGACCTGTCGCTGCTCATCAAGGCCGCCAACGACTCGGGCCTGAACGTCAAGTTCCTGACCTACTACGCGCCGGGCGCCGGCACGCCTACGGCCATGGGCGCCACGTCGGACGGCAAGGTCTACACGGTCGCCTACGCCCACTACAACATGGGCGGGGAGATCCAGAGGCTGCTCGGGGGCTACAAGAAGCGCATGAACGACGACCTCACGCAGTCCTCGATCTACCACGTGTTCGCGTTGCTCGACGCGGCCTTCGCCGCCACCAAGTCGACCGACCCGGTCAAGGTGGCCGCGGCGCTGGAGGGCATGAAGATCAAGAGCTTCAACGGCGAGGTCGAGGTGCGCAAGGCCGACCACCAACTGCAGCAGGGCCTGTACATCTCGCGCTGGGAAAAGGCCAGCGCCAAGTACCCGTACGACGCGGAGAACACCGGCTACACGAACGTACCCGTGAAGTACTACGAGTCGTACGTGGCGAGCACGCCCACCACCTGCCAGATGAAGCGCCCCTGAGCGTCTTTGCGAGCGCGTTTCCTACCCGCGGGTAGCAGATGTCTACCCGTGGGTAGCAGCTTGGAGAAATGCGGTGTCGCATGCGCGATAGAAACGGGCCTTTGCGGCACCCCTCTTACGGGCATTCCCTGAGGGGAGGGGCTGCAAACGCTTGTACTCTCGTGCGGCGTTTCGAATCGGTTTGACCAGGAGATATAAATTGAATTTCGCTCTGAAAATCGCCGCCGCAGCCGTCATCGCGGCAACTGCCACCGGCGCCCTTGCCCAGAAGGGTGAAACCGTCAAGATCGCATGGCTCGACCCGTTGTCGGGCCTCATGGCCGCGGTCGGCACGAACCAGCTCAAGACCTTCCAGTTCTTCGCCGAAGAATTCAACAAGAAGAACGCGGCGGGCGTGAAGTTCGAGATCATCGGCATCGACAACAAGCTCAGCCCACAGGAAACCACCAGCGCACTGCGCTCGGCCCTCGACCAGGGCGCACGCTACATCGTGCAGGGCAACGGCTCCGGCCCCGCACTGGCCATCATCGATGCGCTCGAGAAGAACAACGCGCGCAATCCCGGCAAGGAAGCGCTGTACCTCAACTACGCGGCCGTCGACCCCGACCTGACCAACAGCAAGTGCAGCTACTGGCAGTACCGCTTCGACGCCGACACGTCGATGAAGATGGAAGCGCTGACCACCTACATGAAGGATCAGCCGGAGATCAAGAAGGTCTACCTGCTCAACCAGAACTACGCGCATGGCCAGCAGGTTTCCAAGTTCGCCAAGGAAGACCTGAAGCACAAGCGCCCGGACATCCAGATCGTCGGCGACGACCTGCACCCGCTGGCCCAGGTGCGCGACTTCGCGCCCTACGTCGCCAAGATCAAGGCCTCGGGCGCCGACACCGTCATCACCGGCAACTGGGGCTCCGACCTCGCGCTGCTGATCAAGTCGGCCAACGATTCGGGCCTGAACGTCAAGTTCTACACCTACTACGCCGTGACCACCGGCACGCCGACCGCCATGGGCGCCGCGTCCGACGGCAAGGTGTACCAGGTCAGCTATGCCCACTACAACATGGGCGGCGACATGCAGAAGTACGCCGAAGAGTTCAAGAAGAAGTTCAACGACGACCTCTACACCAGCGACATCTACACCGTGTTCCAGGCCCTGACTGAAGCCTTCGTGAAGACCAAGTCGACCGACCCCGTCAAGGTGGCGGCCGCGATGGAAGGGCTGAAGTTCAAGAGCTTCAACGGCGAGATCGAGCTGCGCAAGACCGACCACCAGGCGCAGCAGGGCCTGTACATCAGCAAATGGGAGAAGGCCAGCACCAAGTATCCGTACAGCCCGGAGAACACCGGCTACACGCTGGCGCCCGTGAAGTTCTACGACGCCTACGTGGCCAGCACGCCGACCTCGTGCCAGATGAAGCGTCCCTCCTGAGTACGGGAACGCGCCAAAGCGGTCGAGGCCCGACTTCAACACTCGGGCCTTTTTCTTTTTTCACCTGACACGAAAGACCGATGAACGTCGAATTCTTCGTCATCTCGCTGCTCAACGGCGTGAGCTACGGCTTGCTGTTGTTCATGCTGAGCTCCGGCCTCACGCTGATCTTCAGCATGATGGGCGTGCTCAATTTCGCGCACGCCAGTTTCTACATGCTGGGCGCCTACTTCGCCTACACGCTGTCGAACATCGTCGGCTTCTGGCCTGCGCTCTTCATCGCGCCGCTGCTGGTGTTCGCGCTGGGTGCGGCCTTCGAGCGCTACTGCCTGCGCCGGGTCCACAAGTTCGGCCACGTGCCCGAGCTGCTGGTGACCTTCGGCCTTTCGTACCTCATCCTCGAACTGGTGCAACTGGTGTGGGGCCGCTCCACGGTGCCGTACGGCCTGCCGTCGGCGCTGCAGGGGCCGCTCTTCACGCTCTACGGCACGCAGTTTCCCAAGTCACGCTCATTCATCATGCTGGTGGCGGTGCTGATGCTGGTGTCGGTGTGGCTGCTGCTCACGCGCACGCGCATCGGCCTGGTCATCCAGGCGGCGCTGAAGCACCCCGACATGGTCGAGGCGCTGGGCCACAACGTGCCGCGCGTGTTCATGCTGGTGTTCGGCGGCGGCGCCGCGCTGGCGGGCCTCGCGGGCGTGGTCGGCGGCAACACCTACGTCACCGAGCCTGCCATGGCGGGTTCGGTCGGCTCCATCATCTTCGTGGTGGTGGTGGTCGGCGGCATGGGGTCGCTGGCGGGTGCCTTCCTGGCCTCGCTGATCATCGGCATCGTGCAGACCTTCGCCGTGGCCATGGACCAGTCGCTCGCGACCGGCTTGCAGGCCTTTGGCGTGGCAGTGAGCGACCAGACCTTCGGCTACGAGCTGCTGAAGCTCACCATCTCGCAGGTGGCGCCCATTCTTCCGTACCTGTTCCTGGTGCTGATCCTCATCTTCAGGCCCAAGGGTCTTCTCGGAACGCGGGAGGACTGACGCCATGAACACCGCAACGACAACCACACCAACCGCTTCGGCCAAGGCGCCGACCCGGTACTACCGCTTCAAGCCGCTGAACATCGGCCGCATCCTGATCTGGTCGTTCTTCGCGCTGCTGCTGATCGTGGCGCCGATGATCTTCACCAGCAGCCTGGCGCTGACCATGCTGTCGCAGATCGGCTATCTCATCATCATCTGCCTGAGCTACAACATGCTGCTGGGGCAGGGTGGCATGCTCAGCTTCGGACACGCCGTGTACGTGGGCCTGGGCTCCTTCATCGCCATCCACGCGATGAACCTGGCCGGTGCCGGCAAGCTGCCGATTCCGCTGGTGTTCATTCCGCTCGTGGGCGGCCTCGGCGGCATGTTCTTCGCCATGGTGTTCGGCTATGTGTCGACCAAGAAGTCGGGCACCACCTTCGCGATGATCACGCTTGGCCTCGGCGAACTGGTGGCCGCCATGGCGCTGATGTTCCCGAGTTTCTTCGGCGGCGAGGGCGGCATCACCACCAACCGCGTGTACGGCGCCTCGTTCTTCGGCATCAACTTCGGGCCGCAGAACCAGGTGTACTACTTGATCGCCGTGTATTGTTTCATCTGCACCGGGCTGATGTTCGCCTTCACCGGCACGCCGCTCGGGCGCATGCTGAACGCGGTGCGCGACAACCCCGAGCGCGTGGAGTTCATTGGCTACAACACGCAGCGCGTGCGCTACTACGCCTTCATCATCGCGGGCTTCTTCGCGGGCATCGGCGGCGGGCTGGCGGCCATCAACTTCGAGATCGTGAACGCGGCCGACAGCCTGAACGGGCTGCGCTCGGGCAGCTACCTGCTGTTCACCTTCCTCGGCGGCGCGACCTTCTTCTTCGGGCCGATCATCGGCGCGGCGCTGCTGGTGTTCGCGCTGGTGCTGCTGTCGGAACTCAGCAAGGCCTGGCTGCTGTATGTGGGCCTGGTGTTCCTGCTGATGGTGATGTTCGCGCCGGGCGGCGTGGCCAGCCTGATCATGATGAACGTGCGCGTGGCGCTGTTCGGCAAGATCAAGCGCTTCTACCTGCTGTACGTGGGCCTGTTCGTCGGTGCGGCCATCATGCTCGCGGGCGCGGCGGCCATTGTCGAGATGATCTATCACATGCAGCTCAACGCGGCGCTCGGGCCCATGGTGCCGTTCGCGGGCCTGCAACTCGACACCTCATCGGCCACGAGCTGGGTCGTCGCGATGGCCTTGCTGGCGGTGGGACTGGGTGTGTTCGAGGTGTTCCGCCGGCGCTTCGCGAAGCTCTGGGGCCACGCGCAGGAAGAAATCGAAGCCGAGATCAAGCGGCGGGAGACGGCATGACCTATTCACTCGAGCTCAAGAACCTGCGCAAGAGCTTCGGCAAGACCGACATCATCCGCGGCGTCGACCTGGCCGTGACGGCGGGCGAGCGCATCGCCATCATCGGGCCGAACGGTGCGGGCAAGTCCACGCTGTTCAACCTGATCAGCGGTCGGCTCGCGCCCACCAGCGGCGAGGTGCTGCTCAACGGCCAGCGCATCGACGGCAAGCAGCCCTACGAGATCAACCGGCTCGGGCTGTCGCGCAGCTTCCAGATCACCAACATCTTTCCGAAGCTCACGGTCTTCGAGAACTTGCGCTGCGGTGTGCTGTGGAGCCTGGGCTACAAGTACACCTTCCTGCGCTTCCTCTCGAACCTCGACGATGCCAACGAGCGCACCGAGGAACTCATCAAGCAGATCGGCCTGGAGAAGAAGCGCGACGTGCACGCGGTGAACCTCACCTACGCCGAGCAGCGCGCACTGGAGATCGGCGTGACCATCGCGGGCGGCGCCAGCGTGATCCTGCTGGACGAACCCACGGCCGGCATGAGCAAGACCGAGACTTCGCATTTCATCTCGCTCATCAAGTACGTGACTGTCGGCAAGACGCTGCTGACGGTGGAGCACGACATGGGCGTGGTGTTCGGACTGGCCGACAAGATCGCGGTGGTGGTGTATGGCGAAGTCATTGCCTTCGACACGCCGGCCGCCGTTCGCGCCAATGCGCGGGTGCAGGAGGCCTATCTGGGGTCTTCGGTCGCAGACGCGCAAGGGGCGGGGCACTGATGAACTCTTGCTCTTCTACTCGGCGCGGTGTGTGTTCGGAGGGCGATCACGCCGACGGGGTACCTTGCTCCGCGAATGTCCTCCGGCCTTCGGCCTCCCCCTTTATTTCGCTGCGCAAGGCACCCCATCGGCGTGATCGTTCAGCAGAGCGGTTGAACGGCCGGCACAAGCAGAGCGCCCATCGTGCACAGGGCGCCGGGTGCTCCCCGCAGCGAAATAAAGGAGGAGGCGAAGCCGGGGGACATTCGCGGAGGGGAGTACCCGGTGGCCTGTGCACGTGCCCCGAACAAGAACACCTCCGAAACACAACGCGCCGCGAGCCACTGACATGCTGAAGCTTCACGACATCCACGCCTACTACGGCAAGAGCCATGTGCTGCATGGCGTCTCCTTCGACGTGAAACCCGGCGAAATCGTTGCGCTTCTGGGCCGCAACGGCTCGGGCCGCTCGACCACCGCCAAGGCCATCATGGGCCTGGTGCATGCCGAAGGCGACCTGCACTGGAAGGGGCAGGACATCCTGCGCCGAAAGGCCTACGAGATCGCGCACTTCGGCATCGGCTACGTGCCCGAGAACCGCGACATCTTCCCCAAGCTCACGGTGCACCAGAACCTGCTGCTGGGGCAGAAGGGCTCGGGCAAGGGCAGCCGCTGGTCGTTCGACGACATGTACGGCATGTTCCCGCGCCTGAAGGAACGCCAGCACACCGAGGCCGGTGTGCTCTCCGGCGGCGAGCAGCAGATGCTCACGCTGTGCCGCACGCTGATGGGCGACCCCGACCTCATCATCATCGACGAGCCGACCGAGGGCCTGGCGCCCAAGATCGTCGAGCTGGTGGGGCAGTACCTGCGCACGCTGAAGGACAAGGGCATCTCGGTGCTGCTGATCGAGCAGAAGCTCACCATCGCGATGCAGATCTCCGACCGCGCGCTCGTCATGGGCCACGGCAGCATCGTGTTCGACGGCACGCCCGACAGCCTGCGCGCTGACGCGACAACTCGCAAAGAGTGGTTGGAGGTTTAGGCAAACCCCCAGGCTTCGCGCACTTCGCGTCGCTGCGCCAACCCCCTTGCAGGGGGCAACACCTGCGGCCCGGCAAAGCCGGTTCCGCGGTGTTTCCCGAAAGTCCTGCCCTCCTCATGGAAGGCCTTGTCTCTACAGCGACTGCGAGCCATTGTTAGGTCGCGCGAAACGCCTAGAATCCCCCGAAAAAGAACACTCGTGCTTTTTCTTCTTTTTCTTCTCACACCAAGGAACGCAGCATGACGGCTGAATACAAAGTGCTCGGCGATGTCGCCGTGATCACCATGACCAACCCTCCGGTCAACGGTCTCGGCTTCTCGACGCGCATCGGCATCACCGATGGCCTGTCGAAGGCCAACGCCGACGACGCCGTCAAGGCCATCGTCATCACCGGCGCCGGCAAGGCGTTCTCGGGCGGCGCGGACATCAAGGAATTCGGCACGCCCAAGGCGCTGCAGGAGCCCAACTTGCTGAGCGTGATCCTCGCGCTCGAAGCCTCGGCCAAGCCCATCGTCGCGGCCATCCATTCGGTGTGCATGGGCGGCGGCCTCGAGCTGGCCCTGGGTTGCCACTATCGTGTGGCCGCACCGGGCACCAGCATCGCGCTGCCCGAAGTCAAGCTCGGCCTGATCCCGGGCGCTGGCGGCACGCAGCGCCTGCCGCGCGTGTTGGGCGTGGAAACCGCACTGAACATGATCGTCGGCGGCGAACCCGTGAAGAGCGAACTGCTCGCGAGCCTGCCCGGCCAGAAGCTGTTCGACAAGCTGGCCGACTCGCCTGAGTCTGTGTTCGACGAAGCCGTGGCTTTCGCCAAGAGCGTGGCCGGCAAGACCGGCGACGCACTGCCGCTGGTGCGCAACCTGCCGTGCAAGCACCCGCAGGGCGACGCCTACTTCCAGTTCGCCAAGAACATGGTCGGCGGCATGTCGAAGAACTACCCCGCGCCGCTGCAATGCGTGGACGCCGTGCAGGCTGCCACCAAGATGAAGTTCGACGCCGGCATGGCCGAAGAACGTCGCATCTTCACCTCGCTGATGTTCACGCCCGAATCGCTGGCCCTGCGCCACCTGTTCATGGCCGAGCGCGCCGCGAGCAAGATCCCCGACGTGCCCGAAGACACGCCCAAGCGCGAGATCAAGGCCGTGGGCGTGATCGGCGCCGGCACCATGGGCGGCGGCATCTCGATGAACTTCCTGAACGCGGGCATCCCCGTGAAGATTCTCGAGATGAAGCAGGAGGCGCTCGACCGCGGCGTCGCCACCATCAAGAAGAACTACGAAGCCCAGGTCAAGAAAGGCAAGCTCAAGCAGGACAAGTACGAGCAGCGCATGGCGCTCCTGAGCACCACGCTGAGCTACGACGACCTGAAGGACGCCGACCTCATCATCGAGGCTGTGTTCGAAGAAATCGGCGTGAAGGAAAAGGTCTTCAAGGAACTGGACCGCGTCGCCAAGAAGGGTGCAATCCTGGCATCGAACACCTCCACGCTCGACGTCGACAAGATCGCATCGTTCACCGAGCGTCCGCAGGACGTGGTCGGCATGCACTTCTTCAGCCCGGCCAACGTGATGAAGCTGCTCGAAGTGGTGCGTGGCAAGGCCACCGCCAAGGACGTGCTCGCCACGGTCATGGCCATCGGCAAGAAGATCAAGAAGACCTCGGTGGTTTCGGGCGTGTGCGACGGCTTCATCGGCAACCGCATGATCGAGCAGTACAGCCGCCAGGCCGGCTTTCTGCTGGACGAAGGCGCCACGCCGCAGCAGGTCGACAAGGCCGTCGAGAAGTTCGGCTTTGCCATGGGTCCGTTCCGCATGGGCGACCTCGCAGGCAACGACATCGGCTGGGCGATCCGCAAGCGCCGTGCCGTCGAGCGCGCCGACATGAAGTACAGCCGCACGGCCGACAAGCTCTGCGAACTGGGCCGCTTCGGCCAGAAGACCGGGGCAGGGTGGTACGACTACCAGGCCGGCAAGCGCGACGCGATTCCGTCCGAGCTCGTCAACAAGATGATCGAGGACCACCGCAAGGAACTGGGCATCACGCCGCGCAAGATTTCCGATGAAGAGATCGTGCAGCGCCTGGTGTTCGCCCTGGTCAACGAAGGCGCGCACATCCTCGAAGACGGCATTGCCTCGAAGTCGGGCGACATCGACATGGTGTACCTCACGGGCTACGGCTTCCCGATCTGGCGCGGCGGCCCGATGCACTACGCATCGCAGGTCGGCCTCTACAACGTGGCCGAGACGATGAAGCGCTTCGCGAAGAACCCGCGCGACGACGGCGAGTTCTGGCAGCCCGCGCCGCTGATCCAGAAGCTCGTTGCCGAAGGCAAGCAGTTCAGCTGAAACTGAACAGGGGTCAAGACCGCTCATGTTGAAACGCATCTTCCTCGGGCTGCTGCTGGCAATCGTCCTGCTGGCAGCCGCCGTGGCGGTCAAGACCTGGACCACGCCATCGCAGCAGCTGGCGGTGGCGCCCGCGCCGAAGCTGAACATCGACCTGCAGGCGGCCGCCAAGCGGCTGTCCACGGCGATCACGTTCCGCACGGTGTCGAGCCTGGACGACCCGGCCGCCAACGCGGCCGAGTTCGACAAGCTGCACGCATTCCTCGAACAGCAGTTCCCCAAGGTGCATGCCACTCTCAAGAAGGAAGTGGTCGGCAACAAGGCGCTGCTCTACACCTGGGCCGGCACCGACCCGAGCGCCAGGCCCATCGCGCTGATGGCGCACCAGGACATGGTGCCCATCGCACCGGGCACCGAGAAGGCGTGGACGGTCGACCCGTTCGCCGGCGAGATCAAGGACGGCTTCGTCTGGGGCCGCGGCACGCTCGACGACAAGAGCAACCTGTTCGCGCAGATGGAAGCCGTCGAGCTGCTCATCGGTGCCGGCTTCAAGCCCAGGCAGACCGTCTACCTCGTGATGGGCGACGACGAAGAGGTGAGCGGACTGCGCGGCGCGCTGCCCATTGCCGAACTGCTCAAGTCGCGCAACGTGCGCCTGGACTGGGTGCTCGACGAAGGCCTGCTCGTGCTCGACGGCGTGCTGCCGGGCCTGAGCAAGCCCGCAGCGCTCATCGGCCTGGCGGAGAAGGGCTACGGCACATTCTTCCTGTCGCTTGACACCGCGCCCGGCCATTCGTCGATGCCGCCGCAGCACAGCGCGATCGGCAGCATGAGCGCGGCGCTCGCGCGGCTCGAGGCCAATCCGATGCCCGGCGGCATCCGCGGCGTGGCCGGCCAGATGTTCGGCGCGCTGGCGCCCGAAATGAGCGGCGTCAACCGCGTGATGCTGTCCAACCTGTGGCTCACCGAGCCGCTGGTGCGCGGCCAGCTCGAGAAGAGCCCGAGCAGCAACGCCATGCTGCGCACCACCACCGCGCTGACCATCGTTCGCGCCGGCAACAAGGACAACGTGCTGCCCGGCCGCGCCGAGGCCGCCGTCAACTTCCGCGTGCTGCCGGGCGACACCTTGGCCAGCACCGAGGCGCACCTGCGCAAGGCGCTGGGCAACGACGACATCAAGATCAAGGCCTACCCGGGCAACTCCGAGCCGTCGCCGGTGTCGCCGACCGACAGCACCGGCTACCGCGCGATCCAGCAGGCCGTGCGCCAGAGCTTTCCCGATGCGGTGGTGGCCCCCGGCCTCATGACCGCTGCCACCGACTCGCGCCACTTCAGTCTCGTGAGCGATGCCGTCTTCCGCTTTTCGCCGTTCCGCGTGAAGAGCGAAGACCTGGCCCGCTTCCACGGCAACAACGAACGCCTGGCCATCTCGAACTACGGCGAGATGATCGGCTTCTATCACCAGCTCCTGAGCAACACCAACGCTGCTCCGGCGCAATGACGACAGCTCTCTCTTTTTCCTTCCATCTGCTTCAAAGGACCTCACCATGACCAGCGCCGTCATCGTTTCCACCGCCCGCACGCCGCTCGCGAAGAGCTGGAAGGGTGCCTTCAACATGACGCACGGCGCCACGCTCGGCGGCCACGCGGTGCAGCACGCCGTGCAGCGCGCCGGCATCGACCCCGCCTCGGTCGATGACGTCATCATGGGCTGTGCCACGCCCGAAGGCGCGACCGGCTCCAACATCGCGCGCCAGATCGCGCTGCGCGCCGGCCTGCCGATCACCACCTCGGGCATGACCATCAACCGCTTCTGCTCCTCGGGCCTGCAGACCATCGCCACCGCCGCCCAGCGCATCATCGCGGGCGAGGGCGACGTGTACGTGGCCGGCGGCGTCGAGAGCATCTCGTGCGTGCAGAACGAAGCCAACAAGCACATGCTGGCCGACCCGTGGCTCGTGAAGCACAAGCCCGAGATCTACTGGAACATGCTGCAGACGGCCGAGCAGGTCGCCAAGCGCTACAACATCGGCCGCGACGCCATGGACGAATACGGCGCCGCCAGCCAGCAGAAGGCCACCGCCGCGCTGGAAGCCGGCCGCTTCAAGGACGAGATCGCCCCCATCACCGTGCTGGCTGGCGTGGCCGACCCCGTGATGGGCCTGCGCACCAAGGAAGTCACCGTCGAGAACGACGAAGGCATCCGCCCGGGCACCACCAAGGAAGGCATCAGCGGCATCCGCTCGGCCATGCCTGGCGGCCTGATCTCGGCCGGCAACGCCAGCCAGTTCTCGGACGGCGGCGGCGCCTGCGTGGTGGTCGACGAGAAGTACGCGCAGCAGAAGGGCCTGAAGCCGCTCGGCCGCTTCCTCGGCTTTGCCGTGGCTGGCTGCGAGCCCGACGAAATGGGCATCGGCCCCGTCTTCGCGATCCCGAAGGTGCTCAAGCGCCTGGGCCTCACGGTCAACGACATCGACCTGTGGGAGTTGAACGAAGCCTTCGCCGTGCAGGTGATCTATTGCCGCGACAAGCTCGGCATTCCGGCCGACCGCCTGAACGTTGACGGCGGCGCCATCGCCGTGGGCCACCCCTACGGCGTGAGCGGCCAGCGCCTGACGGGCCACGCGCTCATCGAAGGCAAGCGCCGTGGCGCGAAGAAGGTCGTGGTCACGATGTGCATTGGCGGCGGCATGGGTGCCGCGGGCGTGTTCGAAATCATTTGACTCTCCCCCAGGCTGCGGCGCACTGCGTGTCGCCTCCGCCCACCCCCTTCCGGGGGCAACACCAGCGGCCCGGCTGAGCCGGTTCCGCGGTGTTCCTGGCGCAGAACCCGCGCGTTCATTCACACCGAGATCCAGCCATGAGCCTTCGTCCCACCCTCGACTTCCTGCTCTACGACTGGCTCGACGCCGAGTCGCTCAACCAGCGTGAACGCTTCGCCGACCACTCGCGCGAAACCTTCGACGCGGTGCTCGACACCTGCGAGCGCATCGCGCGCGAGAAGTACGCGCCGTTCAACCGGACGGTGGACACGCAGGAGCCGCATTTCGACGGCGAGAAGGTCATCCTGCCGCAGGCCACGCACGACGCGCACAAGGCCTTCGTCGAATCGGGAATGATGAGCGCGGCGCAGGACTACGACATCGGCGGCATGCAGCTGCCCTACACGATGCAGGCGGCGGCCAACAGCTTCTTCGCGATGGCCTCGGTGAGCATCGGCTCCAACATGCTCACGAGCGGCAACGCCAACCTGCTGATGGTGCACGGCACCGAGATGCAGAAAGAGGTGTTCGCGAAGAATGAATTTTCCGGACGCTGGGCCGGCACCATGTGCCTGTCGGAACCGCAGGCAGGTTCGTCGCTGAGCGACGTGGCCACGCGCGCCGTGCCCGACGGCGACGACTTTCAACAAGATCCGCTGGGCCCGCGCTACCGCCTCACGGGCAACAAGATGTGGATCTCGGCGGGCGACCACGAGCTGACCGAGAACATCGTGCACATCGTGCTGGCCAAGATCCCGGACGAGAACGGCAAGCTGGTGCCCGGCACGCGCGGTATCTCGCTGTTCATCGTGCCCAAGCGCATGGTGGACACGCAGGGCGAACTCACGGGCGAGCGCAACGACGTGGCGCTCGCGGGCCTCAACCACAAGCTGGGCTGGCGCGGCACCACCAACACGCTGCTGAACTTCGGCGAGGGCAAGTACCCGGTCGGCGGCAAGGCCGGCGCGGTGGGCTACCTCGTCGGCGAACCCGGCAAGGGCCTGCACTGCATGTTCCACATGATGAACGAGGCGCGCATCGGCGTCGGCACGGCGGCCACCATGCTGGGCATGGCGGGCTACCACGCCTCGCTCGAATACGCCAGGAGCCGGCCGCAGGGCCGCCTGGTGAAGAAGCCGGACGCCGCCGGCGCCGCGGTTGCGAAAGACTCGGCCGCGCCGCAGGTGCGCATCATCGAGCACGCCGACGTGCGCCGCATGCTGCTCGCACAGAAGGCGTACTGCGAAGGCGCGCTGGCGCTGGAGCTGTACTGCGCCCGGCTGGTCGACGAGCAGAAGACCGGCGATGCACAGGCTGCCGACGACGCCCGCCTGCTGCTCGAAGTGCTCACGCCCATCGCCAAGAGCTGGCCCAGCGAGTGGTGCCTGGAGGCCAATTCGCTGGCCATCCAGGTGCACGGCGGCTACGGCTATACGCGCGACTTTCCGGTGGAGCAGTACTGGCGCGACAACCGCCTGAACATGATCCACGAGGGCACCCACGGCATCCAGGCCGCCGACCTGCTGGGCCGCAAGGTGCTGATGGAGAAGGGCCGCGGCCTGCAGCTGCTGGCCGGGCGCATGGCAGACACCATCGTCCGAGCGGCCAAGGTGCCGGCGCTGGCGGCGCACGCCGAGGCGCTGGGCGCCGCGCTGCAGCGCATCGGCAGCGCCACCGAGGCCGCCTGGTCCACCGGCGACCCGGCCGATGCGCTGGCCAATGCGGTGCCGTACATGCAGGCTTTCGGCCACACGGTACTGGCCTGGATCTGGCTCGACGTGGCCCTGAAGGCCCTGCAGATCGACGCGGAAAAGGCGAGGGCGGTAACAGCTGGCAAGATCGGCGCCACGGACTACTTCTTCCACTACGAGCTGCCGAAAATCGGCGCATGGCTCAACGTGGTCGAAACCCGCGACCCGACCTGTACCGCTTTGCCCGAGGACGCCTTTTGATGGCCACTACCAATTCGCCGAACGCCAACCCCAGCAACAACACCCCTTCCGTCAAGCCTCCCAAGCCGCACGCGCGGCTCGAGAAGTGGATCTGGATCCTGATCTACGGCGGCCTGTTCGTCGTGATCGTGGGCATCGCCACCGGCCGCACCGACGCCGCGCTGGGCTGGTCCATCGCCGTGCCTGGCGGCGTCGTGGCGCTGATCGGCTTTGCGCTGATCTACGTGCGCTCGCGCCTGCCCAACGACAACCCCACCAGCAAGTAACGAGGCCCACCATGCTCAAGCACATCGTGATGTGGAAGTTCAAGGAACACGCCGAAGGCACCGACAAGGCGACCAACCTGTTGAAAGCCAAGGCCTTGCTCGACGCCTGCGCCAAGCTGTCGCCCGGCACGCTGCGCTTCGAGGTGGCCATTGCCCAACCCGGGCTCGAAGCCACCTACGACCTGATCCTGTACTCGGAATTCACCGACGCTGCCGCGCTTGCGGCCTATGCGGATCACCCGCAGCACGTGGCGTTGAAGCCCTTCATCGGCGCAGTGCGCGAAGCCCGCCAATGCATGGACTACATGGTTTGACTCACCCCCAGGCTGCGCGCACTTCGTGTCGCTTCGCCAACCCCCTTGCAGGGGAAAACGCCTGCGGCCCGGCAAAGCCGGTTCCGCGGCATTTCCCGGACTGACAAAGACAAATCCAACGCCTAACGGAGACACCGCACCATGACCGCACGCACCACCCAGCAACTCTTCGACCTCACCGGCAAGACCGCCCTCATCACCGGTGGCTCGCGCGGCCTGGGCCTGCAGATGGCACACGCATTGGGCGAAGCCGGCGCGAAGATCATGCTGAGTTCGCGCAAGGCCGACGACCTGGAGCAGGCCGCCGCCGAACTGCAGGCCGCGGGCATCGACGCGCGCTGGATCGCCGCCGACTGCTCGAAGGAAGAAGACACCCGCCGCCTGGCCGACGAGACGCTGCAGCGCATGGGCGCGGTCGACATCCTCATCAACAACGCGGGCGCCAGCTGGGGCGCGCCGGCCGAGAGCCACCCGGTCGAGGCCTGGGACAAGGTGATGAATCTCAACGTGCGCGGCTACTTCATCCTGTCGCAGCAGATCGCCAACGGCTACATGATCCCGAAGAAGACCGGCCGCATCATCAACATCGCCTCGATCGCCGGGCTGAACGGCAACCCGCCCGAGATGCAGACGCTGGCCTACAACACCTCGAAGACCGCGGTGATCGGCTTCACGCGCACGCTGGCTGCCGAATGGGGCAGGTACAACATCACCGTGAACGCGATCTGCCCGGGCTTCTTCATGACGAAGATGGCGGCCGGCCTCATCAAGTCGCTGGGCGAAGAGAAGATGGCCGCGCAGGCGCCGCTCGGCCGCCTGGGCGACGACGAAGACCTGAAGGGCCTGACGCTGCTTTACGCGAGCGATGCCGGCAAGCACATCACCGGCCAATGGCTGGCTGTCGACGGCGGCGTGAGCGTCGTGCTGGGTGCTGCCTGACATGTCTTCTTCTTCCGATTCCAGCGACATCAACATCCGCTCGTACACGAGCCAGATTCCGTTCGCGCGCCACCTGGGCTTTTCTCTGACGAAGTTCGAGGGCGGCGAGTCCGAGATCTGCTACACCGCCAAGCCCGAGCACCTGAACACTTTCGACGTGACGCACGGCGGCGCCTGCATGACGCTGCTCGACATCACCATGGCGGCCGCAGCGCGCAGCGTGGCGCCCGAGACCGGCGTGGTCACCATCGAGATGAAGACCAGCTTCATGCAGCCTTCAGTGGGCCCGCTGCACGCGCGCGGCACGCTCATTCACCGGACGGCGACGCTGGCTTTCACCGAGGCCAAAATCTACGACGAACAGGAGCGCGTTTGCGCCCACGCCACCGGCACCTTCAAGTACGTGAAGCGCCGGCTGCCTACCGGCCCCTCGAGCGTCAACGAGATGCGACCGCCATCGACCGACTGACACGACCACATTCCCGGAGACTTTTTTCATGCCTACCAACAAGCAGATCCATCTCGACAACCGCCCTGACGGCGAAGCCGTGGCGGGCAACTTCAAGCTCGTGACCGCCGAGACCCCCGCGCTCGCGGACAACCAGGTGCTCGTGCGCCACCACTACATGAGCCTCGACCCGTACATGCGCGGGCGCATGAACGACTCGAAGAGCTACGCGCAGCCGCAACCGCTGGGCCAGACCATGCAGGGCGGCACCGTCGGCGAAGTGGTCGAAAGCAAGCACCCCCGGTATGCCGTGGGCGACAAGGTGGTCGGCTTCGGCGGCTGGCAGGAATACAGCGTGGTCGACGCCTCGCAGCCCGGCGCGCTGAAGAAGGTCGACACCACGCATGTGCCGCTGTCGCACTACCTCGGCGCGGTCGGCATGCCCGGCGTTACCGCCTGGTACGGACTGGTGAAGATCATTGCGCCCAAGGCCGGTGAAACGGTGGTCATCACCGCCGCCAGCGGCGCGGTCGGCAGCGCCTTCGGTGCGCTGGCCAAGGCGCGCGGCTGCCGCGTGGTCGGCATTGCCGGCGGCCCCGACAAGTGCAAGTACGTGACCGACGAGCTTGGTTTCGACGCCTGCATCGACTACCGCGTGCACCCCGACGTGAAGACCATGAGCGCCGCGCTCAAGGAAGCTTGCCCGAACGGTATCGACGGCTACTTCGAGAACGTCGGCGGCTACATCTTCGACGCCGTGCTGCTGCGCGCCAACGCCTTCGCCCGCGTGGCGTTGTGCGGAATGATCGCTGGCTACGATGGCCAGCCGTTGCCGCTGGCAAACCCCGCGCTGATCCTCATCAACCGCATGAAGATCGAAGGCTTCATCGTCAGCGAGCACATGGAAGTGTGGCCCGAGGCGCTGACGGAGCTGGGCACACTGGTTGGCACCGGCAAGCTCAAGCCACGCGAGTCGATCGCGCAGGGCATCGAAGCTGCGCCTGAAGCCTTCCTGGGCCTGCTCAAGGGCCGGAACTTCGGCAAGCAACTGGTCAAGCTGATCTGATTGCCCCCGATGAACTGAACGCGCGGCAAAGGAGGCCGGTCATGGCAACAACGCACGAGGTGTTCAACCAGCCCACGCCGCTGGTGGACTACAACCTCTTCGACACCAACCGGCCCCTGCGCGATGCGCTGAAGTTCAACGCGCCCGCGCTGCAGACCACGCAGCTGCACGAACTGGGCGCCACTCTCGGCACAGCCGGCATGCAGGCGCATGCACGGCTCGCCAACATCCACGCGCCCGAGCTGCACACGCACGACCGCTTCGGGCGGCGCATCGACGAGGTGGAGTTCCATCCGAGCTACCACGCGTTGATGACCGCCGCGGTGGGCGCGGGCCTGCACGGTACGCCGTGGACCGGCACCTCGGCCTCGCCGCACGTGCTGCGCGCGGCGGGCTTCATGCTCTTCACCGAGCTGGAGCCTTCGATTCTTTGCCCCGTCTCCATGACCTATGCGGCCACGCCCGCGCTGCGCAGCAATGCAGGGGTGTACGCCGACTGGGGACCGAAGCTCGGCAGCCTCTGGTACGACCCGGCGCTGAAGCTTTTCAAGGACAAGCCCGGCGTGACCATGGGCATGGGCATGACCGAGAAGCAGGGCGGCTCCGACGTGCGGGCCAACACCACCCGGGCCGTGCGCGACGGCAGCGACGCATGGGGCGAGCGCTATGCGATCACCGGACACAAGTGGTTCTTCTCGGCGCCGATGTGCGATGCCTTCCTGGTACTGGCGCAGGCGCCGGCCGGGCTCAGCTGCTTCTTCCTGCCGCGCGTGCTGCCCGACGGCACGCGCAACGGCATCCAGATCCAGCGCCTGAAGGACAAGCTCGGCAACAAGGCCAATGCGAGTTCCGAAGTCGAGTTCCAGGGCGCAAGCGCATGGCTCGTGGGCGAGGAGGGCCGCGGCATTCCGCAGATCCTCGAGATGGGCACGATGACGCGGCTCGACTGCGCGCTGGGCACCAGCGGCCTCATGCGCCAGTCGCTGGGCATCGCGCTCAACCACGCGGCGCAGCGCGACGCCTTCGGCAAGCCGCTGATCGAGCAACCCTTGATGAAGAACGTGCTGGCCGACCTCGCGCTCGAAAGCGAAGCCGCCACCGCGCTCGCCATCCGCCTTGCCAGGGCCTTCGACCAACAGACCGACGAGCATGAGCGCCTGATGGCCCGCCTGCTCACGCCTGTCGCCAAGTTCTGGATCTGCAAGCGCGGCAGCCATTTCGCGCAGGAAGCCATGGAGTGCCTCGGCGGCAACGGCTATGTGGAAGAGGGCGGCGAAGGCATCATGGCCCGCATCTACCGCGAGATGCCGCTCAACTCCATCTGGGAAGGCGCTGGCAACATCATGGCGCTCGACCTGCTGCGCGGCCTGCGCAAGGGCGATGCAGTGGCCGCGCTGGCGAAGGAGCTGGCACCCGCGCGCGGCCAGCACGCCGCGCTCGACCGGCTCGCCGACGCACTGCCGGCGCGCATCGAAGCGATGGCCTCCGAAGCCGAGGCCCGACGCCTCGCGCAGGACGTGGCGCTGGCCGTGCAGGGCGCGCTGCTCGCGCAGACCGCGCCCCCCGCCGTCGTCGGCGCCTTCTGTGCTTCGCGCCTTGGCGGCGACTGGGGCAATGTCTTCGGCACGCTGGCCGCGGGCACCGATTTCGATTCGATCATCCAGCGCGCGCAACCTCGCTGAACACACAACGACAGTCCCACAGGAAACACCATGGCCGACCTGATCCTCCACCACTACCTGACCTCGCCGTTCTCGGAGAAGGTGCGCCTGATCCTCGGCGCCAAGAAGCTGCCGTGGAAATCGGTCTTCATCCCGCCGATCATGCCCAAGCCCGACGTGGAGGTGCTCACCGGTGGCTACCGCAAGACGCCGTTCCTGCAGATCGGCGCCGACATGTACTGCGACAGCGCGCTCATCGCCGACGTGCTGGAACATCTGCAACCCGAACCCACGCTGTACCCGGAGCCTGAGAAAGGCATGTCGCGCATCCTCGCGCAGTGGGCCGACACCACGCTGTTCTGGTCCGCCATGGCCTGGAGCCTGCAGCCCAAGGGCGCGGCCGAGGTGTTCGCCAAGGCGCCGCCCGAAGCCGCGAAGGCCTTCGGCGAAGACCGCGGCAAGATGAGCGCGGGCAACATGACCCGCCTGCGCCCGGCCGATGCCGCCAGCGCCTACAAGTCGTACCTGCGCCGCCTGTCGGACATGCTCGACGAGAAGCCCTACCTGCTGGGCGAGGTGCCCACCATCGCCGACTTCTCGGCCTATCACCCGCTCTGGTACACGCGCCGCATCGAGTCGGTGCGCACCATCCTCGACCTGACGCCGGCGGTGATCGACTGGATGGACCGCATGGCCGCCATCGGCCATGGTGTGCCCGAGAAGTTCACGAGCGACGAGGCCATTGCAGTCGCCAAGGCTGCGACGCCGCACACGCTGCTGACCGACAGCACTTTCCAGGACGACCACGGCATTCCGCTCGGCAGCGACGTCACCGTCCGCGCCGAGAGCTTCGGGTTGGAAGAAACGCCGGGCACGTTGGTCGCGGCCACGCGCACGCACTACACGCTGGAGCGCAGCCACGAGCGAGTGGGCACGGTGCACGTGCACTTTCCGCGCATCGGGTATGTGCTGAAGAAGGCTGATGCCTAGAGGCGTTCGCCGTGGCTGGCGACGCTCTGCCTAACGCTTGAATCCCGGGATCGGGACTGGAGAGCAGTCGGGCAGCTTCAGCGCCTCGTAGTCGGGGTGAAACTGGACTACGACAAAGTCGTTGCCTGCTTCCCTCGACATCCTGTTGTCTTCATAAATATTCGAAGTGGTTTCCAGCTTGATCTCGTTCGGCTGGAACTGCCTGTATGCCTGGGTCACCTTTCGGGCTCGCTGTTCTGCCAGTCGGGCCGCTTCATCGGGCGTCCTGCCCGGAGTCTTGACGGTGGCCCCTCCATCGATCGAAACCTCGAGGTATTTGGTGAAGGTCGAGTTCGCTCGGTCAACGAAATTCGCCAGCTTCGCGATCTGAGCCGGCTCAAGGTCGGCGGAGCCCTCGGCGAAAGTAAGCCTTGTCACCACGACAGGTTTGCAGGCCATGGCGCTCGAGCTCGCCAGCACGGCGGCGACGAGCAAAGGCCTGAAGATGTATTTCATATGGATGCCTTCGCCACAACACCAAGAATGTAGCCGGCGATGCTGTCGGCGTTGACGCGGGACCTCGGGTCTTCAGCGTGATCCCTTGCGTTTTTCGTGCCGTACCAGGTATCGAATGAGCTGAAGGTGTCGTCGAAGTGCGTGACTTCGTGAATCAACGTCAGGAGCTTCGAGTCCCCGTCACGGATGCTGGGAGCGGGGTCCCGGCTTGGATCCGCCACAAACCGCTCGCGGCGCGCGTCACACGAACGACAGCCAACCACTGGGCAAAGCGTTCCAATAGCCGATGCAGAGTCAACCAAAGGAAAGCACCCAATGATTCAGGACTTCAAGGGCAAGACCGCCGTTCTCACCGGCGCGGGCTCGGGCTTCGGCCTGGAGTGCGCGCGCATCGGCGCCGCCCGCGGCATGAACCTCGTGCTGGTCGACGTGCAGCAGGATGCGCTCGACAAGGCCCAGGCAGAAATGGAAGCCGCTGGCGCTCAGGTGCTGGCGCGCAAGGTCGACGTGTCGAACGCGGCACAGATGGAAGCGCTGGCCGCGGCCGTGAAGGAGCGCTTCGGCGCGCCGCACTTCGTGTTCAACAACGCGGGCGTGGGCGCTGGCGGCCTGGTGTGGGAGAACACCGTGGCCGACTGGGAATGGGTGCTGGGCGTGGACCTGTGGGGCGTGATCCACGGCGTGCGCCTGTTCACGCCGATGATGCTCGAAGCGGCAGCCAAGGACCCGGGCTATCGCGGCCACATCACCAACACCGCGAGCATGGCCGGCCTGCTGACGCCACCCAACATGGGCATCTACAACGCGGCCAAGGCCGCAGTCGTGAGCCTTACGGAGACGATGTACCAGGACCTGAACCTCGTCACCGACCAGATCGGCGCGAGCCTGCTGTGCCCGTACTTCGTGCCCACGGGCATCACCAGCAGCGAGCGCAACCGGCCCAATGCACCGAAGGACAGCGAGCTCACCAAGAGCCAGCTCATCGGCCAGGCCATGAGCAACAAGGCGGTGAGCAGCGGCAAGATCACGGCGGCCGAAGTGGCGGCCAAGGTGTTCGACGCCATCAGCGCCAACCAGTTCTACGTGTTCAGCCATCCGAAGGCGCTGGGCAACGTGAAGAGCCGCATGGAGAACATCGTCTCCATCACGAATCCGGCCGACCCATTCCTGGAACGCCCGGAGATCGGGCAGAAGCTGCGCGAGCAGCTTCGCTCGGCCTGACCTCGAGCTTCTTTTTCAAGAAGCCTGCAACTCGCCGCGCTTCGACGCGGACGAGCCGGGTTTTGACATATGTCAAATATTGCTCAGGCACTCGAGCTTTCTGCCTGCACCGGCTCTTCATGCGCGATGTTTGCGAACTACTCCCTTAGCCAGGGCGCATATTTTTCATAACCTCTCCCTGTAACTTTCTTGGTGAAGTTCAGGGGCAGTTGCAAGCGGATCCGAAGGGGCTTGACCCAAGGTCAACCTGAGCCGATCCGCCGCGACATCTTGCAAGAGGAGGCAATTCATGCGCACCCCGTTCCTGTCCGACATCAGCCCGGACGAACCTTTGGCGACCCAGCTCAGGCCGGCATACATGGCCTGGTTGTCGGTGCTCCTGTGCATCCTGGCGGCCGTTGCCTTCGTGGTCGGGGCCATTCGGGTTCCCAACATCGTTGCGGCATCGATGCTCATGACCGCGGCCATCGTGTCGCTGGGAGCCGGCCTGATTCTTGGGTTGAGCATGTGGGTCTTTCCAGACCTCCCGCGCTAAATGGCTTTGCAAGAACCTACAGCACCCGCGGCGAGCAAGTCCGCAGCGTCGATCCTTCGCATTCAGGACTGGCGCATGACGCTGGTGGCCGCCCTGATCGGACTGCTGATCGTGATGGCCATGCTCATGAAATGGGTCGTCGAATTCCAGGTCGAGGCCGCGCGGGAGCGGCGCTTGAGCGAATCCGTTGCCCGCGAGGCGGCAGCGCGCTGTCACGAAAAGGCACCGCCCCAGGCGGTCAGCGCGTGCCTGAAGGAACTGGCGGCCGGGGCTGTTCCAGTCAACCGCTGACGGTCATTCGCCACTGCGCCACTGACCGGTACTAGGGCACACGGCGGCCTGCTCGCCGTTCAGCCGGACCTGCTCTTCCTCCAGTTGTGACGAGGTCGAGGGGTCGACGTCGAAAGTGATCTGAAGAGCGCGCGCGACATGGGTGTCTTCGATCGGAAGCTCCCAGGTCAGGAACATTTGCGTGCAATCCTGGCCCGGCGCGAAGTCGGCCACATCGAAGCCGCTGCTGCCGCGTCGAATGACGGCATGAGGCTGGCCGGTATCGAATATCACGGCAGTACCCCGGACAAGGGGGATTCGATGACCTGCAAAGGGGAAGTGCAAGTCCAGCCCCTTCTCCTCGCTCACGAAGAGATTGCAGAAGGCCGCGCCGCCGTATTGCGCACCGTCATGGTGGTACCTCGCGCCGCGGCAAGCCATGAGGGCGACGTCGCTGGAGGCAAGCACCTCGGGCAGCCCGAGCGTGCGCGTCCAGTCGGATACGGCCTGCACGCAGAGCCGGTAGTCCGGCCAGCGTGCACGCGCGCGGACCAAGGGCAGCGGCTCGACGTCGCCGGGTTCCAGCAACAGGTGCGAAGAAATCTCTCTCTCCCAATCCGCAAGCAGGCGTGCAGGTGGCGCGGGCACGTCGAGCGTGTTCGTCAGCACGAGATCGCTCACGCTTCGGCTGCGGATGGCGTCACCGCTCCAGAAGTGGGAAACGAGGAGGTCTCTGTTGCTCACGACGAACTGGGCACGGCTTGCATCAAGAGCGACAGCGCCTTTCGCAGGCTCGTGGCCGATGCCCGCTCTCCCTTGTCATGGCCCAGACGCACCACCACCAGGTCGTGCGAAGGAACGATCAGCACCGTCTGCCCACCCGCGCCCAGCATGTAGTACGCCGTGGTCGGCACCGGCCACGTGCTCGTGCCGTTCAACCAGAAGAACCCGCCGTAGATCGGGCGCTTGTCGGCCGCCCAGGCCGGTGCAAGGGTGCTCACGAACTTGACGAAACCTTCGGGCAGGATGCGCTCGCCATTCCAGACGCCGTCCTGCAGATACAGGTTGGCCAGGCGCGCCCAATCGCGTGCCGACATGAAGTCATAGCCCTGCGCGAGGAAGTTGCCATACGGATCGGTCTCCAGGGTCATCGTACGGATGCCGATCTTGTCGAACAGGTTTCTCTGCGGGAACGACAGGTACTCCTCGCCGCGCTTCTCGACAGCAAGGCGGATCAGGTAGTTCGCCAGCACCGGGTCGGTATTGCGATAGCGCCCGACGGTGTTGGGCGGCCACTGCTGCGGGCGGGTGGCCGCGTAGTTGAACGAGTTGATGCGGCCGGTGTAGAGGTAGGTGTGGTCGGGGTAGGTGCCGTTGGGGTCGAAGTCCGGGTCATCGGGTGCCTTGATGCGCAGCCCGCTCGACATGTGCAGGATGTCCGCGATCCGGATCTCCTGGCGCTTGTCGCCGGCGGCCTGCCACTCGGGAATCGGCGCGCGCTGGTCGAGCCGGTATTCGCCCTGCTTCATCAGCACGCCCAGCATCGTCGCGGTCACGCTCTTGCCCATCGACCACGATTCGAGCGGCGTGGTCGCCGTGATGCCGCTCCTGTAGCGCTCGCCGACGATGCGTCCCTTGTGCGTGACGACGAAGGCTGCGGTGTAGGCCTCCGGCAGCTCGAAGGCCGCGTCGACTGCCTGGCCCACCTTTGCCGTGTCGATGCCGGGCGCGGGACCGGCGGGCGTCACGTCGCCCATGGGCCACGGCTGGGTCGAGGGATCGGGCAGGGCGCTCTTGACGGCCACCGGCGTGAAGAACACGCCGTCGTTGCCGGCTGGCAGCGTGATGCAGCCCTGCGAACCGTAGTAGCGCGCCACCAGCGTCGGCCCATTGGGCATGGCGATGCGGACTTCCTTCTTGTCGCGGTCGACCACCGGCGTGCCGACCTTCTTGCGCTGGTCGTAGGGCCCTGTGAAGTAGCCCACGCTCTCGACGGCGAATCCGGGATCGAGTCCGGTGATGAATGCGGCGGAGCACATCGTCTTGGCGTAGCCCGAGGTGTTGTGCTCCAGCGGATCACCGGGTGGCGGCACGTAGGGCGTGTCGAGTTCGAAGGTTCTCGCGCGAGCGATGAGGGCCTCGCGTGCAGGTAGCTCGGGGGCGCCGGTGACCGGTGTCGTTCCTCCAGAACCCGTACCCAGCCCTATGCCGATGCCTGCGCCTCCGCCACCCCCGCCGCCTCCTCCACATGAAGCCAAAGCCATTACAAGAAGCGCGCCTGTTGCGATGGCAAGAGGGATGCGGGCAAACCTCGTCATGACTTCTCCTCACTTTGTTGTTGGAACGCGAGTCTCCACGAGAACTGCGACAGCCTGCAAGTTCTGCGTCCAGCTTGTCCTCAGCCTCGCGATTGCGGCTCCGGTGCGGCCTGCGACGCGATCCATTCCCACACTGCCCGCACGGCCGGCTCGTTCTCGCTGCCGCGTGCGACCGCCAGAAAGTAGCTGCCGGTGTCGAGCGCAGGACCGAAGGGCTGCACCAGCGCGCCGCTGCGCAGCTCTTCGGCCGACAGCGTGAGGCTCAGCAGCGCCACGCCATGTCCTGCGAGCGCGGCCAGCGTCGCGTGTGTCTCGTCGGAGAACGACAGGCCCGAGGCCTTCATCGCGCGCCCCCTCGGCGGCGCGATGCCGGCTTCGCGAAACCAGCGCGTCCACACGGCAGGTGCGAGCGCCTGCGGCTGCCAGTCGCAATGGATCAGCTGGTGCCTCGGCAGGTCTGCGGCGCGCTTGAGGCCCAGCATCGGGCTGCACAAAGGCGCATAGCGCTCGGGCATCAGCTCGCGCGACACCAGCCCCGGCCAGTTGCCGTGGCCCGAGCGAACAGCGATGTCGGCGTCGCCGCGCGCCAGGTCGACCAAGGTGTCGCTCGCATGCAGCCGCAGCTCGACTCCGGGGCAGGCCCTGCGGAACGCCTCCATGCGCGGCAGCACCCAGCGCGCGGCGAATGCGGTGTTGGTGGTAAGGGTGACGGCCTGCGACGCGGCCGGGCGGCGCAGCTTGTCGACGCCGGCTTCGAGCATGTCGAAGCCCATGCGCAGGTCGGCGAACAGCCGCTGGCCCGCTGGCGTCAGCGCGAGCTGCCGCGTGAGCCGGCGGAACAGCGGCTGGCCCAGCGTGTCTTCGAGCGCACGCACCTGGTGGCTGATGGCCGACGGCGTGACCGACAGTTCGAGCGCCGCGCGCTGAAAGCTCAGGTGCGCGGCCGCAGCCTCGAAGGCGCGAAGTGACAGCAGGGGAGGCAGCCGCCGGAGAGGGCGGATGGATGAGCCAATCTCGTTCATGTGTGGAGAAATCGTCGTTTGTGATGAGTGGCTCGTGAACCTAGATTCAAGGCCTGCGCACCATTCCGGCCGCGCGGGACGAAAGATACCAATTCATCCATCAAGACCATGACCATGAACCTCCTCCACATCGACGCCAGCGCCCGACCGGGCCGTTCCGACACCGACCTCCACGGCTCGCACACGCGCCGCCTCTCGGCGCGTTTCGTCGAGCGCTGGCGCAAGGCGCGGCCCGCCGACCGCATCGACTACCTCGACGTGGGCCGGCAGCCACCCGCGCACGTCGACGGCCGCTGGATCCACGCGGCCTTCACGCCGCCGGCCGCGCGCGAGCCATGGATGGCCGAGGCGCTCGCCGAGAGCGACCGGCTCGTCGACCAGCTCGTTGCCGCCGACGTGGTCGTGATCGGCCTGCCCATCTACAACTTCCGCGTGCCCGCGCAGTTCAAGGCCTGGATCGACAACATCGTGCGCGTGGGCCGCACCTTCGGCTTCGACCGTTCGCGCGGCGCGGTGCCGTACTGGCCACTGCTGGCGGACGCGGGCAAGCGCGTGGTGCTGCTGGGCGCGCGCGGCGACCATGGCTACGACGCGGGCGGCCGCGTCGCGCACCTCAACCACACTGAGAGCAGCGTGCGTTCGGCGCTCGGGTATATCGGCATCACCGAAGTGTTCGAGGCGGCGGTGGAGTCCGACGAATTCGGCGGCGAGCAGCTTGCGGATTCGATGCGGCGCGCGGAGCAGCGCGCGGACAGCCTCGTCGATGCACTGATCGCCCCGCGTGCGCGTGCGCGGTCGGGGGCTACAGATGTTTGCCAGGCAGACCGGTCCTTGTCCGAACAAAAGTAAGGCAAAGGTGATCATTTTTCCCGAGTCATGGAGCGGTTCGCCGCGCCCTGCATCCAAGCCCTTTGCCGGTGCGTGGATCGCACCGATACTGTCCGGAAATTCCCTCCGGCAACGTACCGGTCCGAACAGTTCAATGACTCAAACAGGTTTCTCGAAATTCCGGTTCGGTTTGCACACACGCCTGAGCCTCGGCGTGATGGCGGTGGTCCTGACGGCCACCTTCGCGATTGCCACCTTCGCTCTGCACTTCGTCAAGAGCAACATGCGAGCCTCGATCGAGGCCGAGCAGCTCTCCCGCGTGGCCGCCATCGCCGACTCCATCGACCAGAAATTCGGCAGCCGGCTGATCCTGCTGCAGACCTTCGGCGATAGCGTGGAAGCGCAGGACTTCCAGGACACCGTGCCGCTGCAGGCCTTCCTCGAAAGGCACGCCTCGCTGCGTCAGGCCTTCGACAACGTCGCCTTCCTCGACATGGACGGCAACCTCGTGGCCAACCTCAACGGTGCGAACCGCATCGGTACCGTGAACGTGAAGGATCGGCCCTATTTCCAGCGAACGGTTGCGTCCCGGGCCGGTCTCGTATCCGAGCCGTACCGCAACCGGCTCAACGGGCTGGCACAGGTGGCCATCACCGCGCCGGTGCTCGACAACGCGGGACAGGTGAGGTTCGTGATCTCGGGTGCCATCAACCTGAAGGATCGCAACATCCTGGGTGCGCTCGCCGACATCAAGTTCGGCAAGACCGGCTATCTGTTCGTGACGACCGCGGATGGCATCGTGGTCGACCATCCGGACACCTCGCGCATCCTGAACCACATTCAGGCGAACGGCGGCGGCGACCCCGAGGTCCTTCGCGCGCTGGCCGGCTTCCAGGGCTCGAGCGAGGGCGTCAACAAAGCCGGCGTGCGTGGCCTCTATGCCTTCGACCGCGCCGAGCAGGCGAACTGGATCGTCGGTGCCATGTACCCGCGCAGCGAGGCCTTCGCGGGCATCAATGCCATCGAACGCGGTGCGTGGTTCGGGGCACTGGCGCTGGCGCTGACCGCGGGCGCGCTGGCCCTGGCAGTGGTGCGCCGGCAGCTGAAGCCGCTGTCCGAACTGCACCAGCACATGCAATCCACCCAGGAGGCGTCTACCGGGACCGCGGCGGCGCGCACCTACGCCTTCGACGAGATCGGCGATCTCTCGCGCACCTTCGACGAACTGATGGCGCAGCGGCGCGCCATCGAGCTCAGCCTTGCGCACAGCGAGGCTCAGGTACGCATCATTGCCGACAACATCCCGGCGATGGTGTCGCACGTCGATGCGTCGATGCGCTACACCTTCGTCAATGCGCACGTGCGGGCCCTGCACAAGGACAAGACGCTGGTGGGCCGCCTGATGCCGGAAGTGCGCGGCCCCGCGGATTTCGCGCTGGTGGAGCCGAGCTTCCGGCGCGCGCTGGCCGGCGAGACCGTGATCCTCGAGAAGTCCGGCGACCCGGCGCTGGGCATTGGCGGTCGCACGTTCAAGGCCCACTACATTCCCGACATCGATGCCGACGGCGTGGTCCGCGGCGTGTTCTCGATGACCTTCGACATCACCGAGGACGTGAACATCCGTCGGGCCCTGACCGAGCAGGAAAAGCGGCTGCGCGACGTGACCGACAACATCCCGGCGCTGGTCGGCTATTTCGACCGTGAGCAGAACTGCCTGTTCGCCAACGTCAGGGCACGCCAGACGGCGGGGCTGGACCAGAGCGCTTCGCTGAAGGGCACGACCCTGCGCTCGGCTCTCGGCAAGGCGGTGCATGCGCAGCTCAAGCCCTACCTGCCCGTGGTGTTCTCGGGCAAGAAGGTGCGTTTCCCGGTTCGCGCTCCGATGCATGGCAGGGAGGGGTACTTCCAGGCCAACCTGATGCCGGACAAGAACCTGCGCGGCGAGGTCGTCGGCTTCTACCTCATGTCCTTCAACATCACGGCGCTGAAGCAGGCGGAGCTGCGCCTGGCCGAGAGCGAACTGCGCCTGCGCGCCATCACCGACAACATGCCGGCGCTGATCACCTACATCGACCGCGACGAGAAAATCACCTTCGCCAATGCCACCAGCCGCGAATGGCTCGGGCTCGACCCGGCCGAGGTGCTGGGGCGCCAGGTGCAGGACGTGCTGGGCCGCGAGGTGTACGAGTCGCGCCAGCCGATGCTCGCGCGGGCGCTGGGCGGGGAGCGGGCGGAGTTCGAGGCCCGCATGCAGCGCCAGGGCTTCGATCGCATCACGCAGGTCACCTACGTGCCCGATGTACGCGAAGACGGCATGACGCACGGCATTTTCTCGCTGGCGCACGACATCACGGCACTGAAGGTGGTGGAGCACAAGCTCATCGAGCTGGCGCGGCTCGACACGCTCACCGGCCTGCCCAACCGGCTGGCGTTCAACGAGTACCTGCCCGGGGCGGTGCTGCGCGGGCGGCTCGCGGGCAATGCGATGGCGCTGATGTTCCTCGACATCGACCATTTCAAGGCCATCAACGACACGATGGGCCATGCGGTGGGCGATGCGGTGCTCACCGAATATGCGCGGCGGCTTCTGGGTTGCGTGCGCGGCACCGACATGGTGGCCCGGCTGGCGGGCGACGAGTTCGTGCTCGTGCTCGAAGGCCTGACCGCACCGGACACCGCGGCCACTGTTGCAGCAAAGATCGTGGAGCGCATCCACACGCCGCCTTTCACGGTGGACGGCCGGCGCATCAAGGTGACGACCAGCGTCGGCATCGCGTTTCACCGTGCGGCCGATTCCTCCGTCACCGCAGAGGAGTTGCTGGCGCGGGCCGATACGGCGCTCTACAACGCCAAGGCGGCGGGGCGCGACCGGTTCGAGTTCTTCATGCCTGTTGAGGGCGCGCGCAGCGATCTGATCACGCGGCAGCACTGAATTCGGCGGCTGCGACCGCCGGTGAATCAAACCCGCGCCGAAGCGCTGTCCCCCAGCACATTGCGCGGTTCGCGCCGGTCGAGCGAGCGGCTCCACAGCGCGATCATCAGGCCCACCAGCGTGAGCAGCGCCGCCGTCCAGCCCAGCGCGCGCAATCCCGGCCCATGGTCGATGACCACGCCACCGACCCAGGCGCCGAGCGCGTTGCCGAGGTTGAAGGCAGCGATGTTCAGGCTCGACGCGAGGTTCTGGCCCGCGCCCGAGGCCTTCTCCAGCACCCGCAACTGCATCGGCGCCACGGTGGCGAACGAAGCCACGCCGAGCAGGCCGACGAACACCACCGCCGTGAACGGCGTGCCGATGGTGAACTGCATCGCACCCAGCACGACGGCCAGCGCAGCCAGCGTACCGAGCACGGCGGCCATCGGCGCGCGGTCGGCCAGCTTGCCGCCCAGGATATTGCCGACGGCCAGCCCGCCGCCAAACACAAGCAGGATCGGCGACACGGCCGACTCCGACAGGCCGGTGATCTGCGTGAGCAAGGGCTGGATGTAGGTGAACACCACGAACACGCCGGCAAAGCCGAGCACCGTCATCGCCAGGCCGAGCAGCACCTGCGGGCGCGCCAGCACGGCCAGTTCTTCACGCAGCGGCGCGGACCCGGTCTTGCCCTTCACGCGCGGCACGAACACCGCAAGTACCGTGAAGGCCAGCACGCCGATCAGCGTCACAGCCCAGAAGGCCGAGCGCCAGCCGAACTCCAGGCCCAGCCACGCACCGGCCGGCACGCCCAGCAGCGTGGCGGCGGTCAGGCCGGTGAACATGATCGCGATGGCCGAGGCGCGCCGTTCGGGCGCCACCAGGCCAGTGGCCACCACCGAGCCGACGCCGAAGAAGGTACCGTGCGCCAGCGAGGTGATGACGCGCGCGGCCATCAGCATCTCGTAGTTGGGCGCCACGGCGCAGGCGAGATTGCCGAGCGTGAAGATTCCCATGAGCGCGAGCAGCACGGTCTTGCGCGGCAGCTTGCGGGTGGCGATGGTGAGCACCGGCGCGCCGACCGCGACCCCGAGCGCGTAGCCCGAGATCAGCAGGCCGGCGGCCGTGATGGAGACGTGAAGATCCGTCGAGACCTGCATCAGCAGGCCCATGATGACGAACTCGGTGGTGCCTATACCGAAGGCACCGGCGGTGAGGGCGATTAGAGCGATTGGCATGATGCCCTGTACTGTGCGGACGAAAGTCACCGATGACTAGAATGCCGCTGGTACACATACTTGTGACTTGAATTCATAGATCGGAGGGGCCATGCCGCGTATCGACGTCAACCGTTCCGGCGAGATGGAAGCCTTCGTGCAGGTGGTCGAGTCCGGCGGGTTCTCGGCGGCGGCGCGCCTGCTGGGCATGACGCCTTCGGCCGTGAGCAAGCTCGTGGCACGGCTCGAATTGCGCCTGGGCATCCAGCTCGTGCACCGTTCCACGCGCAAGCTGCAACTCACGCCCGAAGGCACGGAGTTCTACGAACGCAGCCTGCGCGTGCTGGCCGACATTGACGAGGCCGAGCGCTGCGCGGCGGCCGGTGCGGCGGCGCGCGGGCGCGTGAGCATCAATGCCAGCGTCTCGTTCGGGCACCACAAGCTGGTGCCATTGGTGCCGCGCCTGCTCGAACAGCATCCGCAGATCACGCTCGACATTGCGCTGACCGACCGCATCGTCGACTTGATGGATGAGCGCGCGGACATCGCCATCCGCTGGGGCCAATTGCCGTCGTCCGATCTCGTGGCGCGTCGGCTCGGTGGGACCAGCCAGTCCATCGTCGCCGCGCCAGACTACCTCGCGAAGTACGGCACGCCGCGCACGCCGCAGGAGCTGGAGGCGCACAACCGACTGGGCTGGAGCTACCGGCGCAGTTCGCCCGACTGGCCGCTGCGTGTCGACGGCCGCATGGTGTGGCTGCCCGTGGCCGGTCCGGTGCGCGCGGGCGATGGCGAAACGCTGCGCCGGCTGGCCATCGCGGGGGCTGGCGTGGCGCGGCTGTCGCTGTATCACATCCAGCACGACATCGACGCCGGTCGGCTCGTGCCGTTGCTCGAAGAGTTCAACCCGGGAGAGGTGGAGCCGATCCACGCGGTCTACATCGGCAAGGCCGGCACGCTGCCCGCGCGGGTTCGGGCGGTGCTCGACTTTCTGGTGGCGTGCTCGGGGGTGGGCGGCGAGCGCTACACGATCAAGCGGACGGCGCCTATGCCGGCAAACTCCACCGTCACCTGATCGCCGCGCCGGCAGGGCACGATGCCGACCCACGAGCCGGTGGTGACCACCGTGCCCGCGGGAACGGTCTGGCCGTGGCGGGTCAGGTGGCGCAGCCAGATCGGCAGCAGCCATGCGGGGTCGGCCAGCGGATGTGTGCCTTCGCGCACCACGGTCTCTGCGTTGCCGACCTTCGTTTCGCAGCGCTGCGAGGCCCAGTCGACGGCGGCGTAGGGCGTCCATTCGCCGAGCGCGAGTGCACCGTGCACCTGCGAATCGGCAAGGCGCAGCAGGGCGGGTGTGGCGGCGAGGTCTTGCCAGCGAGAGTCGACGATTTCGACCGACACGGTCATGGCGTCGATGAGCGATGCGGTGTTGTCGTGATCGAGCTGCGCGGCCTGTGCCGGCGTAACCTCCTGTCCGAGCCGCAAGGCGATCTCGGCCTCGATGCCGGGCGCGTGGAACACGAGGTCGCTGAAGTTCGCCGGGCTCTGGCGCACACCGGCGGGAGGCAGTGGCGCATGTGTGAGCGTCGCGCTGCGCGAACCGCCGCCCGACTTCCACACGCCGGGCACGGGCTGAGCGTCGAACCAGCCGAGCGCGGCCGCGACGGCGTCCTGCACTTCATAGGCCTGGACGTCAGTTTCGAGCGCGTCGGTCCAGAGCGTGGCATCGAGGGTGCGGTTGCCGCGGCGCGCGGCCACGAGTGCGTCGGTGAGAGCGGTCTGGGATGGGGTCATGTTCTGGATCTTCTCAGTTTCTGTTGGGCACGTTGTTGTTCGGGGTGCGTGCACAGGCCACCGGGTACTCCCCTCCGCGAATGTCCCCCGGCCTGCGGCCTCCTCCTTTATTTCGCTGCGGGGAGTACCCGATGTCCTGTGCACGAGGGACGCTGTCGTAGTGCCGGCCGATCAACGACGGCTCTGATCGATCACGCCGGCGGGGTGCCTTGCGCAGCGAAATAAAGGAGGAGGCCGAAGGCCGGGGGACATTCGCGGAGCAAGGTACCCCGTCGGCGGGATCGCACCCCGAGCGACCTCAAGCAGTCCCTCAGCTTCCCGCAGGCAGAGCGAGCTTCCGCGTATCGGCCGGCGGCGGCGAAATAGGCTGCGTGCCCTCCATGCGGGTGCTGCCGCTGCCGCGGTTGTTCGAGCGCTGCAGTGCGGAGTCGGGCAGTACCGGCGCGGCGTTCACCCCACGCAGCATGACGTTGTCGGTGTTCGGCTGCGTCTGCAGCTGCTGGCCGCGGATCTCGTCGTAGCGGTCGTAGGCGAAGGCCTCGGACGAAGCGCCGTCGCGCATCACCGCGGGGCGCAGGAACATCATGAGGTTGCTCTTGCTGCGCGTGCGGTTCTCGTTCTTGAACAGGTTGCCGAGCACCGGGATGTCGCCGGCCAGCGGCACCTTCTCGATGTTGTTGTTGTAGGTGTCCGACAGCAGGCCGCCCAGCATGACCAGGCCCCCGTCTTCCACCAGCACGCTGGACTCGATCGAGCGCTTGTTGGTGGTCGGGCCGTTGGGGTTGCTCAGCGAGTTCTGGTCGACGGTCGAGGTCTCCTGGAAGATCGTCATCCGCACCGTGCCGTTCTCGTTGATGGTCGGGCGCACGCGCAGGGTGAGGCCGACGTCCTTGCGCTCGACGGTGGTGAACGGGTTCACGCCCACCGAGCCCGAGGTGCTGGCATACGAGCCGGTGGGGAAGGGCACGTTCTGGCCGATGATGATCTTGGCCTCTTCGTTGTCCAGCGTCAGCAGGTTGGGCGTGGAGAGCACGTTGGCGTCGCCGTCGCTGTTGAAGAAGTTCGCGATCGCGCCCAGGATGTACTGGCCGCCGATCTTGCCGGCGATGCCGAGGTTCAGCCCCGGCTGGATCGACGTTGCCAGGCCGGCGGCATTGCGGGTGGCCAGCGCCTGGGTCAGCGCCAGGATGTTCGTCTTGTTCAGGCTGGAATTGGTGCCGATGACCGCGTTGTTGCCCAGTGCGCTCTGCCACTGCACGCCGAAGTTCGCGGCCTTGTTGGCGCTGACCTCGACGATCAGCGCCTCGATCATGACCTGGGCGCGGCGCCCGTCGAGCCGGTCGATCACCGCGCGCATCTGGCGGTATTGCGGCTCGGGTGCCGTGATGATCAGCGAGTTGGTCGACGGGTCGGCCTGGATCTGTCCGCCGGTGGAGGGCTGGTTGGCGTTGTTGAGCGGGGCGTTGGCCGCGGCCGAACCGCCGCCCTGGTTGTTGTTCAGGTTCACCTGCATGGCCTGCGGCGCGCTTTGTTGCGGCACGGCACCGCCGCCTGCGCCCGGCGTGATGCTCTGCTGGTTCGCCGCCATCGCGGCGCGCAGCGTGGCCGCCAGCCGCACCGCATCGGCGTTCTTCAGGTAGACCACGTAGATGTTGCCGGCCGCGCCGTTGCTGCTCTCTGCGGGCATGCGGTCGAGCTTCTCGACCAGCGTGCGCACCAGTTGTGCCCGTGCAGGATTGGCCGCGCGCAGGATCAGTGAGTTGCTGCGCGGATCAGCCTGCAGCGTGGTGTGGAACGACGTGTCGGCCACGCCCGGTGCGGCGGCGCCCGCAGCACCCGAGCCGCCGCCGTCGACGAGACGGGTGATCAGCGGCAGCATGTCGGTGGCGATCGAGTGCTTGAGCTGGATGATCTCGATGTCAGACGCGTTTGGCACGTCCAGCGACGCGATGATGCGCGCCAGCCGGCGCATGTTGTCGGCGTAGTCGGTGATCACGAGCGAGTTGTTGCCCGGGTTCACGTTGATGGTGTTGTTCGGTGCAATCAGCGGGCGCAACACCGGCAGCAGGTTGTTCGGTGACTCGTGGTTGAGCCGGAAGATCTGCGTGACGATCTGGTTGCCGCCGCTCGACGCGGTGGCGCTGATGGAGGTGTTGACGGTGCCGCTCTGCAGCTTGGCGCTGGCCTCGGGCACCACCTTGTAGAGGCCGTCGGCTTCTACCAACGCGAAGCCCCGCAGCCGCAGCGCCGCGGCAAACTGGTCTAAGGCGGCGGCCGGCTGGATCGCACGGTCGGTGACCAGGTTCATCGTGCCCTTGACGCGCGGGTCGACCACCACGTCGCGGCCCGTGACCACCGCCATGGTGCGGGCCACGGCCTCGATGTCGGCATTGGCGAAGTTCAGCGTGATCGGCCCGCCGCGAACAGGCGCCGTCGCGGCGTCTGCCGGTGCGGATGGCTCCGGCGACCGTGTCTCGGCAACGGTCTGCAGCGTGACCCGCAGCGAATTGCCTCGTATCTCTGCCTTGTACGGCGTCGGCTGCCTGAGATTCAATACCACCCGGCTGCGCTCGCCTGCCTGAACCACATTGATCGAGCGCAGGTTGGGTTGATTCACTTCGATGGCTGCGCGTCCGACATCGTTTGCGACCCCGGGGAAGTCCAGCGCGATGCGCGCGGGGTTTTGGACGGAAAACCCGCTGGGCACGGCGGCGAGTGATTGCGCCAGATCGATCTGGATCACCTCGACGCCCTGTTGGATGGAGCCTGCGACCGCCTTGATCGCATTTTGCGCACAGGCGGCGCCGAACGCGCCGGCCGCGAGCAGGCTTAAGCACACGGCGCGAACGCTGCGCGCAATGACGATCGACCTCCTCATGCGCCAGCGCCGAGACAACCTGTGGTTATCCTGCAATCGAGAAGGGAGGAATCATCGTGGCACGCACCAGGCGCGCGGGAAAAAGGAGCATGAGATACAGCATCAACGGCGGTTTAAATTTGGATGTCGATCACACGCCGCTGCGGCTTTGTCGACCCTGAGAGTCGCATTCCGCATTCACTGCCCGTCTCGCCCACAAAAGATGCGGATCTTCCGGCGACGAGGGCACATGTGTCATTTAGTAACATTGAGTGCCGATTGTCCACCGAAACGTGCACTTTGCGCCACCCATGAGAAATGGAATTCTGAAACTCAGCTTTCGGGGTAATTGCCGAGGGCACAGAATGGCAGACCGCCCGCCCTCATGTTGATGACGCTCACTTCCTTCGCCCCCGTACTGCCCACGCTGCGGCTCGCGTTCGCGCTGTCGATGGGCGCGGCAGTGTCGCTCGGCATCGCCCGCATTGCATATGCGCTGCAGGAGGCGTCATGACCGGGTTTGCCTTGTTCGAAACTTCCATCGGCATGTGCGCCTTGGCCTGGGGGCCGCGCGGACTGGTCGGCGTGCAACTGCCCGCCGACAAGGGCGAGGCAGCCACGCGGGCGCGGATGAAGCAACGCTTCCCGGAACTGAGCGAAAGCCCGCCGAGCGAGGCAGCGCAACGCGCCATCACCGCCATCCAGGGCCTGCTGCAGGGCGTACACGACGACCTGGGCCACATCGAACTCGACATGCGCGGCGTGTCGGAGTTTCACCAGCGCATCTACGCGATCGCGCGGCGCATTCCACCTGGGCAGACGCGCACCTATGGCGAGATCGCCGAGGAGCTGGGCGACAAGGGCCTGTCGCGCGCCGTGGGCCAGGCCATGGGCCACAACCCGTTCGCGCCCGTGGTGCCTTGCCATCGGGTTCTGGCGGCGGGCAACAAGCCCGGCGGCTTCTCGGCCGGCGGTGGCGCGCTGACCAAGCTGCGCATGCTCGACATCGAGGATGCGCGGCCTAACGGGATGGCTTCGCTTTTTTAGCGGCGCTTCCCGGCGGCTCAGGTGACCGGCACCGGCAACCGGTGCAGCCCCGCGATGCGCGATGCGAAGATGATCGCCGCCTGCAGCACGAACCCTGCGAGCGCCAGCAGCAGGCAGGCCGGCTCGCCCCAAGCGGCCCCGACCACGCCGCCCAGCGCTGCGCCGATGGGCCGCGCCCCCGCGTTGATCGTGAGGAACACGGCCGACACCCGGCCCAGCATCGTCGCTGCCGTCACGCTCTGGCGCAGCGTGGTCGTGGTAATGACCCACACCATCGGACCCGCGCCGAACAGAAAGAACGAGAGCGCGGCCAGCGCGGCGGTCGGCACGACGAGCGTGGCCGCCATCGTCGCCGCTGCAACAACCGCGACCGCGGGCCCGACCTGGATCGCGCGGCCGAACGCCAGACGCGCCACTGCGCGCGGCGTCAGCAGCGCGCCGACGACCATGCCCGCGCCGTACATCGCCAGCGTGAAGCCGACCGCCTGCGCGCCCAGGCCAAGCACCCGCACCGCATAGGGCACGTAACCGGCCTGCAGCACGAACCACGAGATGTTGAAGACCGCGCCGGTCATCAGCATCGGGCGCAGCATCTCGTGCCGCCAGACGAAGCGCGCGCCGTCGCGCACCTCGAGCAGCGGATGCCGTCCGGAGGCGGGCGCGCGCGGCACCTCGCCCAATCGCAGCAGCAGGCCCACGGCCGCCACTGACAGCACCGCAGCCAAAACGAACGCGGCAGGCGCACCGGCCCACGCCACCAGTGCGCCCGCGAGCGCGGGGCCGGCGGTGAATGCTGCGCTGCGCGCCAGTTCGAGCCGTCCGTTGGCCACGGCCAGCGCCTCACGCGGCACGAGTGCCGGCACCAGCGCGGGCGCCGCGACGCTGAAGCCCACGGTGCCGACAGCGCCCAGGAAACCAAGCGCGGCCAGCCAGCCGATGCTGAGCTTCGACGCGAACACCATCGCCAGCAGCACGAGCAGCGATATCGCCCGCAGCCCCTCGGCCCAGACCATTAGCCGCCGGCGCGACATACGGTCCGCGAGCAGGCCCATGGGCATCGAGACCAGCAGGAAGGGCAGCGTCTGCACCGCCGCGAGAAAGCCGATTTCGCCCGGCCCTGCGCCAAGCGCCAGCACGGCTACCAGCGGCACGGCCGCAAGGCTCAGCTGCTCGGCGGACTGCGCGGCAAGGTTGGACCAGGCCAGGTTCTGGAAGGAGCGGGGGAGGAATGTAGGGGGCATGCACGCATCTTGCGAGCAGCGAGCTCGTGGCGCCGGCCGTTTCCGGACGCACGAGCATCCGCCGCACGCTGATCGACTACGCGCCCTGGGCCTGCATCTCCATGAGCCATTCGGCCACGTACGCCGCTTCCGGCGCGGCATCGGGCGCCAGGCCGTAGTAGTACCGCTCCAGCGTCATGCGCAGCATGGGCAGCGGCGATTGCAGGCGGCCCGAGGCCAGGTCGTGCGCCACCAGCGAGGTGGGCGCCAGCGCGATGCCAAGCCCGTCGACCGCTGCCTGCAGCACGAAGTGCAGATGGTCGAACTGCAGCCGGCCCGCCGGCCGCGTGCGCGGCGCGCCGACCTGCTTCCTCCAGGCGTCCCAGTCGTCCTTGCGCGTGCGGGCTGACAGCAGCACGTGCGAGGTGAGCGCGCGCAGGTCGCCCAGCGGATGGGTCTTGAACAGCGAAGGTGCACCGACCACCAGTACCTCGTCTTCGAGAAAGGGCTGCACCTCCATCGAGGAGGGCCAGCCTTCGAGGCCCCGGCGCACCGCGATGTCGAAGCTGCCGACGGCCTGTTCGGGCATGACGGTGCTGGTGACGACCTGCGGCTCGATGTCGGGGTAGCGCTCGACGAAGGAGGGCAGGCGTGGAATGAGCCAGCGCACCGCGAAGGAAGGGCGCACGTTGATCCGCACCGCGCGGGCCGCCCCTTGCGACTGCAGCGCCCGCGCCGCCGCGCCGATCTGCGCGAGAGCCGGCTCCACCTCCGCGAAGAACTGTTGTCCCTCGGCAGTCAGCGCCACCTGCCGGATGCGGCGCTCGAACAGCGCGACGCCGAGGAACTCCTCCAGGCTCTTGATCTGCCGGCTCACCGCGCTGTGCGTGACGTGCAGCTGGAGCGCCGCACGCGTGAAGCTCAGGTGGCGTGCCGCGGCGGTAAAGGCGCGCACGGCGTTGAGGGGAGGCTCTCGAAGCGGCATGCGTGCAATTTTCTCACGCATGACAGGCGTTAATGTCGTTTGTCGGCGAAGCAGGCGGCGGCGCACCATCAGGGCTCGATGTCTCGCACCCAACCCGCTTCCAGCCCCACGTCCACCGACCTGAATTCCCGCCACGCGGCGATGGCGCTTGGCCTTTCACTGCCGGCCGACGTGGTGCTCTACCTGCTGCTGCCGATGTACGCCAGCCAGTTCGGCGTGACGCTCGCCGAGGCCGGCATGCTGCTCGCGGCCAACCGGCTGGTGCGCATCGCCGGCTATGGTTTCGTCGCGCGCTTCTACGCCCGCAACGGCGACCGGCTGACCTGCACCATTGCGGTGGCGGCGGCTGCCGTGTGCGGCTTGGGCTACGCCACGCTTTCGGGCTTCTGGGCGCTGCTGCCGTTGCGGCTCATTTGGGGCCTGTGCTTCGCGATGCTGAACCTGTCGACGCAGGCCCTGGCCACAGCCGACCCGATGGGTGCGGCGCGGCGCAACGGACGCTCGCGCGCCTTCATCGCGATGGGGCCGGTGCTGGCGCTGCCGCTGGGTGCGCTGCTGGCGCACTGGACCGGGCCGCGCGCGATCTTCGGCATCCTCGCGGCGTTCTCGCTGCTCGCGTGTTTCGTCACTCGGCGGCTGCCGGTGGCGCCGCACCCCGTCGGCAAGCCGGGGCGGCGCTTTACGCGGCCCAACAGCCTCGATGGATGGTCTTTCATGGAAGGGCTGACGCTCGACGGGCTCTTCATCGTCGGCCTGTCCTACCTCGGCAAGGACCTGCTGCCGGGCGGCGCGGTGATCGTGGCCGGCGTGCTGATGGCGCTGCGTTATCTGGCGGAGATTCTGTTGAGCCCGGTCGGCGGACACATGGCAGAGCGCTTCGGCGCGGAGCGCCTGCTTGTGAGCCTGTCGCTCTTCACCGCCATCGCGCTCGTGGGCTTCGGCCTTGGCTGGCTGTGGAGCTGTGCGGCACTGATCGTGGTGCTGCGCGCTTTGCAATTGCCGTTGTTGCCACCCATCGTGGCCCGCCGCACGCCCGGCCCGGAGCGCGTGCAGGCGCTGGCTGCGCGCTCGGTCTGGCGCGACATCGGCGCCGGCGCCGGTCCACTGATCGCGGGCCTCCTGCTGCCGATTGCGTCACCGGCATGGATCTACGGTGTGGCTGCCTCGCTGCTCGCGCTGATGGCGCTGGCCTGCGGCTGGAGCGCATCGCCACAATCCGCCAACATCCGGCAAGAAAGCACATGACAACCTCCCACGCCATCGAAACCGTCGCCCAGCTCGAAGCCCTGTTCGGACAACCCGTCGAGGCTTCGCTGAAGAAGGAGGTGCCCTACCTGCATCCGGGCTACCAGGCGCTGATTGCCGCGTCGCCTTTCGCGGTGCTCGCCACCATCGGCCCGGACGGGCTGGATGCTTCTCCGCGCGGCGATCCGCCAGGCTTCGTCGCGGTGCAGGACGAGAAGACGCTGCTGCTGCCCGAGCGCCGCGGCAACAACCGCATCGACAGCCTGCGCAACATCGTGGCCGACCCGCGCGTGGCGCTGCTGTTCCTGATACCCGGGGTGGGCGAGACGCTGCGGGTGAACGGCAGGGCGCACGTCACGGTCGAGCCTGAGTTGCTTGAGCGCTTCGCAATGGACGGCAAGCCGCCGCAATGCGTGATCCGGATCGCCGTGGAAACCGTGTTCTTCCAGTGCGCTCGCGCAATCCAGCGCTCCAAGCTGTGGGCGCCGCTGCCGGCGGACGCGAAGCGCGAGGTGCCGACGCCCGGCGAGCTTCTTTCGGCGCTGACCGAGTCGGCGTTCGACGGGGAGACGTATGACCGGGAGCTGCCGGCGCGGCAGCGGGCGACCTTGTACTGACGGCCTGTTCTGGCCGCCCATGAAAAAAGCCCGCATCAGCGGGCTTCCTGGAGCGGGTCTACACCGACAGAATCAACGCACCCAGTGGCAAACGCGGTGGTGATGACGTGCGTCCCACTTGCACACCTTGTGCTTTTTCGGGTGGTACGGCGCGGCCGAGGCGATGCTCGGCGCCAGCATGGCGAGGCCGGCGAATGCAAGGATGCTGGAGAGGATGAGCTGCTTGGTCTTCATGGGGTTCTTTCTAAGCAAAGACATCGAAGGAATGCGTCGTTCCAGGCGCTCTTGCAAAACGTGCCCGGGTCACGTCCAGATGACATTCCGAACCGCCTGGCGCATGAAATATTGCACAGGGCGGCTGCCGATGGCGGCACCGGGCCTCATGGCTGCCGTTGCTGCTGCGCCCTCATGATCTGGTGCCGCTGCCAGTAGTGCCCCGTGGCGGCCTTGAAGTTTTCCTTCTGCTTGCCCAGGCCCGCGAGCTTCACCTTGGTGGTGCGCGCGCCCAGCATGCCCTTGTCGTGGTGGGTGACGATGAGCGTGTCGCCGAAGCTGCCGTCCTTGTAGGTCAGGCCCTTGACTTCGTCCCACGCGATCGTCGAGCCGCCGTCGGCGCTGGGGTGCATGCCGGCGTAGGTGATGTCGATGCGGTCGCCGTTCTTCAGCGCGAAGCCGACCGGCGGAAAGTGCCGCAGCACGATGGCACGCTCTTCCTCGGTGGCCGGCTCGTAGCGGTAGGCCAGGCTCAGCTCGTGGTTCTGCACGAAGCGCTGCTCGTAGTCGCTCCACAGGCGTTGCTCGATAGCGGGGGCGGTCTCGATGTCATCGGCCCACGAGGCTTGCGGTGCGGTCGCGACGATGGCGCCGTAGGCGCTCTCGGGCACGTGGTGGCCGACATTGCGCATGCGCTCCAGCAGCGGAGGGTGGCTGTCGTAGGGGTGTGGCACGTCGGCGGTCTTCATCGCCTCGATGAACGCTTCGGAGCTGGCGTAAGGCGGCAGGCCGTCCGCCACGAAGCGGGCGATGCCCAGTGCGCCGTCATGCTCGCGGTTCTGCGCGAACAGCTTGCGCTCGACGTCGTTGCGGTAGCTCGCGTAGGCCGAGATTTTGATGAGCGACTGCACGATGGCAAGCGGCGCCGTGAGGCCGGCGGCCACGCGGTCGGCCTTGTATTCGCGCTCGCGGCTGTCTCGCGCCAGGGCGAACGCGAAGATCATGCGGTACAGCCGCAGCAGGTAGTGCGCCACGATGGTGAGGCCGCCGCTGCGCATCTTCCAGGTGTACTGGTCGAACTGCTGCAGCTTGGGGCCGAGCGCCGCGCTGCTGCGGGTGTCGCCGCCGCCCAGGTGCGCCAGCTCGTGCGCGAGCACCGCATCGGCCTCGGCCTGGTCGAGCACGCGCAGCAGCGGAAGGCTGACGAACAGCGTGCGGCCCTGCAGGGTGCGGCCCCTGACTTCGCACGGCGCCTCGGTCACGAAGAAATTGGTGTCGATGCCGGCCACGATCTGGTCGGGCGGCGCGGTCTTCACGCGGCCCGCAAGTTGGCGGATGCGCTCCCACAGGCGCGGTGCGTCCGCCTGCGCGATCAGCTCGCCCTCGATCTCGTTGCCCCAGGGCAGCTTCTTGAACAGCGTGTAGATCGCGTAGAACACAGCGGCCCCGGCCATGATGCCCGCCAGCGCGATCAGCTTGACGTAGTAGCTCTGCCAGAAATAGGCCGTAAGCCAGAACGACAGCCACACCAGCATCGCGCTCTGCAGCACGACCTCGACCGCGCTCGACACCGTCATCAGCCGCCAGCCCGCAACGAAGCTGGCGTAGCGCAGCCCGCGGTTGGCGAAGGCCAGCGCGCCCAGCACCAGCGCCGCCGCGAGCAGCGCGGCACCGAGCACGATGGTCCAGATGGCGGCGCGGTCGGCCCAGTGGAACTGCCACTGCATGGAGTAGGGGCTGCACACCTTGTCGTGGAAATTACTGTCTTCCGGCGCGGTGGCGTCGCAGGCCCTGGAAAGCGGATGGCTGCGATAGAAATCGGTGGCTTCGGCCTTGTCCTTGGACGAGAGCTGTGCATCGGCGGCGATGCGCTTCTCTATCGATTGCAGAAAGGCCGCGTCCTGCGAACGCAGCGCGTATTCGGTGAAGGCCAGCGTCGCCGCCGGAATGGCGAACAGCGACACGAGCGTGAGAACGAAAACGCGCAGGAGGTCTGCGTGGATCGTGCGGGCGAGGGCCATAAGGGTGCTGCTCCTGGATAGCGGATGCTGTGAGTTGTTGTGGGGGCGGTCCGGGAAGGCGATAGGGTAGCGGGTGCGGCGCGTGGAGTGAAGCCCGCTGCAACGTCAAGCGGCGCAGGGCACCGACCAGTCGGCGAGCAAGGTTATGCCCTTTGCATTCTTCTGTTTCGCGGGGTGCAGGTATAGCCTTGGCGATCATCCGTGGCCGCAGGCTTCATCATCACTTCTTCTGTGCTTTCTTCCCATTCCAGGCTCGCGGCCATTCGAGCAATCGTTTCGAGGAGTCGCATCGCATGAGTGCTGGGTCGAACGGACAGATGCTGGCAGCCACGCTGCCTTCGGTGGTGGCGGAGCTCAACTACCTGAAGGCGGGCCAGGGCCGGCCCGTGAGCTACACCTTCGAGCCGCCGCCAGGTACGCCCTGGGTGACTGGCGAACTGGAGCCGCGCCGCGTAACGATCCACGACGGCCGCCCGCTGGTGGCGCTGAACGAACTGACGCTGGACCGCAGCGGCTTCACGCAGATTTCGCATCGCAGCGCGCTCGCCGATTTCTCGCGTGATGCAACGATCCGCGACATCTACTACCGCGAGTCCGAGGCCTTGCTGCGCGACCTCACCGGTGCCGAGAAGATCGTCGTGTTCGACCACACGCTGCGTGACAGCGCACAAGGCTCGCGCCGCACGGCCGAACTGCGCGAGCCGGTGCGTCGCGTGCACAACGACCAGACTTTCGTTTCTGCGCCGCGCCGCGTGCGCGACCATCTGCCGCCCGAAGAGGCCGAGGAACGCCTGAAGCAGCGCTTCGCGATCGTCAACCTGTGGCGCCCGCTGGCCACTGTCGAGCGCTCGCCGCTTGCGCTGTGCGATGCACGCTCCATTTCACCGCAAGACATGGTGCCGAGCGACCTCGTCTATCCGGACAAGGTCGGCGAAATCTATTCCTTCACCTGGAACCCGAACCACCGGTGGTACTGGTTCCCGCGCCTGCGGCCCGACGAGGCGCTGCTGCTGAAGATCTACGACTCGCGCGAAGACGGCGTGGCGCGCTTCACCGCGCACACCGCGTTCGAAGACCCGACAGGTTCGCGCGAGGCGCCGCCCCGCCGCAGCATCGAACTGCGCGCGCTGGTGTTCTGGCCCGCCGGCAAGTAAGTCGAAACCGCTCATCCGAGCGAGGTCTTGCGGCCTCGCGCCTGCGCGATTCTTTGGCCAGGATTAGCTCTGGCGAGAAGCAGACCCCACGCCTGCAGCGATTGCCGTGCTTGACGACAATCGGTTCAATGCGTTCTTCCCCCTTCTTCAAGATGGCCCTGCTGCTGGGCCTGCTCTCGGCCATCGGGCCATTCGCCATCGACATGTACCTGCCGGCGCTGCCCGCCATCGGACAGAGCCTGCGCGCCGACATCGGCGCCGTGCAAATGAGCCTCACGGCCTTCTTCCTGTCGCTCGGCGCGGGCCAGTTGCTGTACGGGCCGATCTCTGACATGGTGGGCCGCAAGCCGCCGCTGTATGCGGGCCTGCTGCTGTTCGCGCTCGCCAGCGTGGGCTGCGCGATGGCGACCGACATCCAGACGCTGATCGTGCTGCGCTTCGTCCAGGGCCTGGGCGCCGCGGCCGGCATGGCGATCCCGCGCGCGGTGGTGCGCGACCTGCACACGGGCACCGATGCCGCACGGCTCATGTCGCTGCTGATGCTGGTGTTCAGCGTATCGCCGATCCTCGCGCCGCTCGCGGGCAGCGCGGTGATCGCGGTTGCGGGCTGGCGCGGCGTGTTCTGGGCCGTGACCATCGCGGCCGTCGCGGGCCTCGCGATGATGGTCAAGCTGCTCGACGAAACGCGCCCCGCCTCGGAACGCGTCGAAAGCAGCCTCGGCAGCGCGCTCTCGGCCTATTGGCTGCTGCTGCGCGACACGCACTACCTCGGCCTGGTGTTCATCGGCAGCTTCGCGATGGCGGGCTTCTTCACCTACCTCGCGAATTCGTCCTTCGTGATGATCGACCACTACGGCCTGTCGCCCGCGCTCTACAGCGTGGCCTTCGGCGTGAACGCGGCCGCCTTCATCGGGGCCTCGCAGTTCACCGGCTCGCTGGGCGAGCGCTACGGGCTGGTCAACCTCGTGAAGTTCGGCGTGGTGTGCTGCGGCGTTGCAATGCTCGCGATGTTCGCCTACTTCGCGATGGGCGGCGACAACCTCTGGGTGCTCATCGTGCTGTACTTCATCGCCTCGGGCTTCATGGGCCTGGTGATCCCGACCACCGGCGTGCTGGCGCTCGAGATGCACGGCGCCATCGCGGGCACCGCCTCGGCGCTGCTCGGTACGCTGCAGATGCTGACGGGCGCGCTGGCGATGGCGGTGGTGGGCTTCTTCACCGACGGCCGACCGCTGCCGATGGTGGCCGGCATGGCCGGCGGCGCGCTCATCGCGCTGGTGCTGACCTGGCTCACGCTAGGCGGCGTGGGCTCCGAACAGGCGCGCAGGGCGCAGCAGGCCTGATGAACACGGTGCGCGCAGGCGCCGGGAGCCCGGCGGTCGAAGAAGACGACAGCAGCAACGCGGGCCACAAGCCCGTCGACGGGCTGGCCATGCCGGAGCGCGGCTGGGCGATGCTGGTCATCATCCTCGGGCTGATCGTGGCGGTGCTCGACGGCACCATCGTCAACCTCGCGCTGCCGGGCATCGCGCGCGAACTGCAGGCCAGTCCGTCGCAGGCGATCTGGGTGGTCAACGCGTACCAGATCGCGACGCTGGTGATGCTGCTGCCGCTGGCTTCGCTGGGCGACCTCGTGGGCTACCGGCGCGTATACCTCGTGGGCATGGCGGTGTTCGCGCTGTCGTCACTGGCCGCAACCTTCGCCAATTCGCTCGGCACGCTGATCGCGGCACGCGCCTTCCAGGGGTTGGGTGCCGCCGGCATCATGAGCGTGAACGCGGCGCTGGTGCGGCTGACGTATCCGTCAGCGCAGCTGGGCAAGGGCATGGCCATCAACTCGCTGGTGGTCGCGACGTCTTCCGTGGCCGGGCCTTCGGTGGCCGCGGCCATCCTGTCGGTGGCCTCGTGGCCGTGGCTCTTCGCCATCAACGTGCCGCTGGGCATCGTCACCTTCGCGCTGGGCATGCGGGCGCTGCCGTTCAACCGCGTGGCGCCGGCCGCGGGGCTGCGGTTCTCGCCGGTCGACGTGGCGCTCAACGTGCTGATGTTCTCGCTCGTGTTCCTCGGCGTGGACCGGCTCGGCGTACGCGAAGGGGCGGTGCAGGGGGCCGGTGGTTCGCAGGCCTCGGCCTGGGGCATCCTGCTGGCCGGGGTGGTGGTCGGCGTCGTCTACCTGCAGCGCCAGCGCAGGCAGGCAGTGCCGCTGTTCCCTATCGACCTGCTGCGCATCCCGGTGTTCGCGCTGTCGATGGGCACTTCGGTCGCTGCGTTTTGCGCGCAGATGCTGGCCTACATCGCGCTGCCGTTCCTGCTGCTGGACGTGTACGGGCGCAGCCACATCGAGGCCGGGCTCTTGATCACCGCATGGCCGCTGGCCATCGTGGTGATGGCGCCCATCGCCGGGCGCCTGATCGGCCGCTACCCCGACGGGCTGCTGGGCGGCATCGGGCTGGGCCTGCTGGCCAGCGGCCTGGCGCTGCTGGCGGCGCTGCCCGCGCGCCCGGGCGATGCCGACATCGCCTGGCGCATGGCGCTGTGCGGGCTGGGTTTCGGGCTGTTCCAGTCGCCCAACAACCACACCATCGTGACCTCTCCGCCCGCGCACCGCAGCGGCGCGGCCAGCGGCATGCTGGGCACGGCCCGGCTGACCGGGCAGACGCTGGGGGCGGTGGTGCTGGCGGGCGTCTTCAGCGTCTGGAGCCCGCACGGGGGGCATGGCCCGGTGGTGGCGCTGGTGCTGGCAGCCAGCTGTGCCGCGGTGGCGGCGGTTTTCAGCACCCTGCGCCTCAGGACGTAGGGCCGGGCGAGGGCGGTTAATTGGTTTCAATTCCAGGCCCCGGCGGCTGAATGAGTTAGGGTACTCACCTATGACGGAAGTACCTGACACCGTGGTCTGCCCGGGTTGCGATGCGGTCTACAGCCGCACGCCGCTGCAGCCGCGCGACGTGGCGCACTGTCCGCGCTGTGGCACCGAGCTCGACCGGCACCCCGGCCGGCAGGAGCGCCGCATCCTTCCGCTGACGGTGGCCTGCCTGATCATGTTCGCCATCGCGAACCTGTTTCCCATCGTCGAGATCGAGCTTCAGGGCCTGCGCAGCCAGACCACGCTGGCCGGTGCGGTGGTAGCGCTGGGCGCCGAGGGCATGTCGGTGGTGGCGCTGCTGGTGCTGGCCACGACCATTCTTTTTCCCTTCCTGCAGCTGTGCATCCTCGCGTACCTGCTGGTTCCGCTGAGCCGCGAGCGGCGGCCCCTGGGCTTCGCGCTGCTGGTGCGGCTGATGCAGTCGCTGCGGCCCTGGGGAATGATCGAAGTGTTCCTGCTCGGCGTGCTGGTGGCCATCGTCAAGCTCTCCAGCATGGCGACCGTGGTGCCGGGCGCGGCGTTGTGGGCCTTCATGGCGCTCACGGTCATGCTGACGGTGGTGCTGTCGTTCAACCCCGGCGCGTTCTGGGAGATGACGTTCCGCCCGAAGGGCGAGGCGCAGGATGAAGGAGCGCCGGCCTCATGAAGCTTTTCGCCTTCCCGTGGCCGCGCGAACCCCGCGAGGCCGACGATACCCACGACCTCCACGACGAAGACGCGCACGTCCCCACCGCCGCCTCGCTCGGCCTCACGGCCTGCCCACACTGCGCCGCCGTCTGGAAGAACGCCGAGGAGGGCGAGGCCTGCGGCCGCTGCGGCACTCGCCTGCACACGCGCAAGCCGCAGAGCCTGAACCGCACCTGGGCCCTGCTGATCGCAGCGTGCATGATGTACATCCCGGCCAACCTGCTGCCGGTGATGATCACGCGCACGCTGTTCGGCACGCAGAACGACACCATCCTGAGCGGGGTGATCTATTTCTGGGTGTCGGGCGCCTACGGCCTGGCAGCCATCGTTTTCATCGCCAGCTTTCTGGTGCCGCTGTTCAAGCTGGCGGTGCTTTTCCTGCTCGTGGTGCTGGCGCAGCGCGGCAGCACCTGGCGCCGGCGCGAGCGCGCGAGGCTGTATCACATCATCGAGGTCATCGGCCGCTGGTCGATGCTCGACGTGTTCGTGGTGTCGCTGCTGACCGGGCTGGTGCAGATCCAGGGTTTCGCGGTCATCACCGCGGGCGTGGGCATCGCGGCCTTCGGGTCGGTGGTGGTGCTCACGATGCTGGCCTCGCTGAGCTTCGACCCGAAGCTCACGTGGGACAGCGAGGTTGCACAGGGACATGAAATCAGAGACGAGAAACCAGCATGAGTGAAGAAGACCAACCCCAGGACAAACCGGCCCCCCCGCCCGCATTGCCCAAGCCGCGCGTGGTGCGCCGGCGCGAATGGCTGCCCTCGCTGATCTGGCTGATTCCCATCGTGGCCGCGCTGGTCGGCATCACGCTGGTCGCCCGCATCCTGCTGGAGCGCGGGCCCGAGGTGGTGCTGACCTTCAAGACGGCCGAGGGGCTGGAGGCCGGCAAGACCGCCGTGAAGTACAAGGACGTGCAGATCGGCCTCGTCACCCACCTGCGGCTGGCGCGCGACCGCTCGCACGTGCGCGTGCTGGTGCAGTTCAACAAGGACGCCAAGGGCTTCACCGCCGCGGATTCGCGCTTCTGGGTGGTGCGGCCCCGGCTCGACACCTCGGGCATCTCGGGGCTCAACACCTTGCTGTCGGGCGCTTACATCGGCGCCGACGCGGGCGTATCGGAAGACACCGCGGGCGAGTTCACCGGGCTCGAGACCCCGCCCATCGTCACGCGTGACGACTCCGGCAAGCAGTTCCTGCTGCGCGCCAACGACGTGGGCTCGCTCGACGTGGGCTCGCCGGTGTACTTCAGGCGCGTCAAGGTCGGGCAGGTGGCGGCCTACGAACTCGATGGCGACGGGCGCGGCGTGACCATGCGTGTCTTCGTGAACTCGCCCTACGACAAGTTCGTGGGCATGAACACGCGCTTCTGGCAGGCCAGCGGCATCGACGCGCAGCTCAGCGCCAGCGGCTTCACGCTGCGCACGCAGTCGCTGGCGACCATCCTGCTCGGCGGCATCGCCTTCCAGGCGCCCGACGACGCAATGGGCCCGGTCGCCAAGGAGAACGCCGCCTTCACGCTGGCGCAGGACGAGTCCGCCGCCATGAAGGAGCCCGACGGGCCTTCGCAACCGCTGCTGATGTACTTCAACCAGTCGCTGCGCGGCCTGACGCCGGGTGCGCCGGTGGATTTCCGCGGTGTGGTGATCGGCGAGGTCAAGTCGATCGGCGTCGAGTTCGACCGCGCCGAGCGCGAGTTCCGCATGCCGGTGCTGGTGCAGGTCTACCCCGACCGGCTGCGCCGCCGCGCGGGCGAGAGCGGCACCGAATCGCGCGCCACCCAGCAGGAGCGGCTGCGCTTCCTGGCCGAGAAGGGCCTGCGCGCCCAACTGCGCAGCGGCAACCTGCTGACCGGCCAGGTCTACGTGGCGCTCGACTTCTTCCCGAAGGCGCCGCCGGTCAAGATCGACCTGACGAAGAACCCGGTCGAGCTGCCCACGGTGGCCAACAGCCTCGACGAGATCCAGTCGCAGGTGCAGGAAATCGCGACCAAGCTCAACAAGGTGCCGTACGAGCAGATCGCGGGCGACCTGCGAACCACGCTCGCGGCGCTCAACAAGACGCTGACCACCACCGAGCAGACGGTGAACCGCATCAACAACGACGTCACGCCCGAGCTGGCCGCGGCCATGAAGGACGTGCGCAAGACCGTGAACTCGGCCGAGCGCACGCTGGCCGACGACTCGCCGCTGCAGCAGGACATGCGTCAGACGCTGCAGGAGCTGACTCGCGCCGCGGGCTCGGTGCGCGTGCTGACCGACTACCTCGAACGCCATCCCGAGTCGCTGCTGCGCGGCAAACCGGACGACAAGAAATGAAGAAGAACCTAGCCTTCCTCGCGCTGGCGGCCCTGCTTGCGGGCTGCGCCAGCAAGCCCGACAGCTACTACACGCTGGCCAGCCCGGTGGCCGCCGCCGAGGCTGCGCCTTCGACGCTCGGCAGCGCCGCGCCGCTCTACATCGAGCTCGCGCCCGTGGCCGTGCCCGAGCGCTTCGCGCGGCCGCAGATGGTGGTGCGCCAGCCCAACGGCAGCGTGCAGGTCGAGGTGCTGGAGCAGCACCGCTGGGCCTCTTCGTTCGAGAACGAGCTGCGCGATGCGCTGGCCAGCGGCATTGCCGGGCGGCTCGGCGCGCTGGATGTGACCAAGGGCGGCCGGCAGGGCTCGCAGCCGGTGTGGCGCATCGCGGTGCAGCTGCGGCAGTTCGACGCGGTCGATGGCGGGCGCGTCGATGCCAGCTTCGACTGGACGCTGCGGCGCTCGGACGAGGCACGCACGGTGGTGTGTCAGCTGGACCTCGGCGAGGCCGTGGGCACCGGGATGGACGCGGTGGCGCAAGGGGCGCAGCGCGTGGCGTCGGCGGCGGCCGCAGCGATGGCGCGCAGCTTGAATGCGGCGCGTGCGAATCCGTCGGCCACGGTCTGCGCGACGACCTGACCTCGTCTTTCTCCCTCCCCCTCTGGGGGAGGGCTGGGGTGGGGGCGCGACGGCGATCGATCGAGCATGGCGTATCGTGCGGGGGGCAGCCCCCATCCCAACCTTCCCCCAGAGGGGGACGGAGCAAAACGGAATCCAATCGACGGAAATCCCATGGCACAGATCGGCAAGGCTCCTTGCGACGACGCGTTGATCCTGCATGGCGCGCGGGCGGAAGAGGGGACCTGCCCCGAGGCTTCCAAGCCCTGGGTGCTGGCCGCGGCCGTCGTGGGGTCGAGCATGGCCTTCATTGACGGCACGGTGGTCAACGTGGCGCTGCCGGCTATCCAGGCCGATCTGCAGGCCACGGCGTTCCAGGCGCAATGGGTGGTCGAGTCGTATGCCTTGCTGCTGGCGGCGCTGCTGCTCGTGGGCGGCGCGCTGGGCGATCGCTATGGCCGGCGGCGCATCTTCGCGATCGGCGTCGGCATCTTCGCGCTCTCTTCGGTGGCCTGCGGGCTCGCGGCGACCGTGCAGCAGCTCATTGCCGCGCGGGCGGTGCAGGGCATCGGCGGCGCGCTGCTGGTGCCGGGCAGCCTGGCGCTCATCAGCGCGTCGTTTCCCGAGAAGGAGCGCGGCAAGGCCATCGGCACATGGTCAGGCTTCAGCGGCATCACGGCGGCGGTGGGGCCTGTGCTGGGCGGCTTCCTGGTCGATCACTTCTCGTGGACCTGGGCCTTTTTCATCAACGTACCGATGGCGCTGCTGGTGCTGTGGATCGTGTGGCGCCACGTGCCCGAGAGCCGCGGCGCATCGGCCACCGGCAGGCTGGACTTCTGGGGCGCGCTGCTGGCGACGGCCGGGCTTGGTGGCGTCGTCTATGCCTTCATCGAGGCGCCCACGCAAGGCTGGGGTTCGCCGGCCGTGCTCGGGGCGCTGGCCCTGGGTGTGTTGGGCAGCGCGGGCTTCATCGCCGCCGAGCGCAAGGTGCGCACGCCGATGCTGCCACTGGCCTTGCTGCGCATCGGCAACTTCAGCGGCGCGAACCTGCTGACCCTGCTGCTTTATGCGGCGCTGGGCGGCGGGCTGTACTTTTTTCCGCTCAACCTGATCCAGGTGCAGGGCTACTCGGCCACCGTGGCGGGCGCGGCGCTGTTGCCTTTCATCTTCACCATGTTCGCGCTCTCGCGCTGGGCCGGACAGTTGGTCGACCGCTTCGGGCCGCGCTTGCCGCTGGTCATCGGGCCTTCGATTGCGGCGGTCGGCTTTGCGCTCTTTGCCGTGCCGGGCGTTGGCGCGAGCTACTGGAGCGGCTTCCTGCCGGCCGTGGTGGTGCTTGGCTTTGGCATGACGGTGACGGTGGCACCGTTGACCACCACCGTCATGAACTCGGTCGGGCCGGATCTGGCGGGCGTGGCTTCGGGCGTGAACAACGCCGTGTCGCGCGCGGCGGCGGTGCTGGCGATTGCGGTGTTCGGCGCAATCATGGCCTGGGCCTTCGACGTTGCGCTGGAAGAGCATCTGCGGGGCATGGGCGCTTCGGCGCAGGTGGCGGCTTTTCTCGAAGGCGAGCGCAGCAAGCTGGCGGGCGCGGCGCTGCCGCCGGGCGTGGATGCTGCCACGGCGGCAGCCCTCAAAAGGGCCGTGGCCGAATCCTTCGTGGCGGGCTTTCGTTGGGTGATGCTGCTGAGCGCGGGGCTGGCTGTGCTGAGCGCGGTGAGTGCCTGGCTGATGATCGGTGCGGAGCCTGCGGTCAGGCCGGCCACGGAGAAATAACTAGGGCGGGTACGGAGGCGGGACTCGACGAAGTCCGTTACCTTCGTTGTGCGTTGGCGGAAGTGCCGGCGTATTCCGCGTGGCCGCCAATGCACGCGGGGGAGCGACTCGAAAAACATAAGACAGAAGGGGGAGATGCCATGAGCAGAATCAGCGACGTGGCCAAGCGGGCAGGCGTTTCGAACAGCACCGTATCGAACGTGATGAACGGACGCATCGATCGCATGGCCAAGGAAACGCTGGCGCGCGTCGAGGCCGCCATCCGCGATCTGAAATACCGGCCCAACACCTCGGCGCGGCAGCTCAAGACCGGGCACACGCCGCTGATCGGCCTGCTGGTGCCGTCGATGGCCAACCCCATGTACGGCTTCATCGCGCGCGAAGTCGAAACGCTGGCGCAGGAGCGCTACGGCTTCCGGATCATGATCGGCAACACCTACCGCGACGCCGCGAAGGAAGCGCATTTCTTCGAGGACCTGATGGCGCACGGCGTGCGCGGCGTGATCATCATCTCGTCGCTGCTCGACGAGCAGCACGTCGAGGCCGCCGCCGAGGGCGGGCTGGTGGTGGTCAGCTACGACCGGCGCGCCACGCCGGGCATGGCCTCGGTCATCGACCACGTGACCGTCGACAACTTCGAGACCTCGCGCCTCGCCACCCAGCACCTGATCGAGCAGGGACATTTGCGGCTGGCGTTCGTCACGCCCTCGGGGCGCACCATGAGCCGCAGCGAAAAGGTCGACGGCTTCCTCGCTGCCGTCCGGACTGCGGGTCTCGAAGGCAGCGCCCAGGTGGTCGAAGGCATGCCGGTCGACGAGTACGGCGATTCGATGATGAGCGAACTGGGCCGCGCGCAGGCGGTGCTGATGGCGAAGTCGAAACAGCGCCCGACCGGCGTGATCGGCGTGAACGACCTGCTCGCCTTCGGCCTGATGGCGGGTTTTCGCGACACCGGGCTTGCGGTGCCGCAGGACGTGTCGGTCATCGGCATCGACAACGTGTTTCTATCGACGCTGATGTATCCGGCCATGACTTCTGTGCGCGTGCCCGTGCCCGAGATGGCGCAGGTGATGGTGGAGCGCGTGATGAACCGGCTGTCGGACCCGTCGATGCCGGCGCAGGAGTTTGTCTTTGCGCCCACGCTGGTGGCACGCGATTCGGTCGCGGCGCCGCTGCGCGGAGAGTCGCCAGCCGGACAGGTGCTTTTTTCATGACCACGGTTTTCGTCAGCCATCCGCAGAGCAAGCTCGCGCACTATTTCGGCGATCGGGCCTCTGCCGCCTTGGAGGCCATCGCGCAGGTGCGCTTCAACCCCACGGACACCGATCTTTCGTCGGCCGACCTGGCCGAGCAGGCGCGGGACTGCGACGCCATCGTTTCCTACCGCCAGACGGTGGGCGACGAGGCGCTGTTCGCCGCGCTGCCGCAGTTGAAAGCCTTCGTGCGCTGCGCCATCGACATCCGCAACATCGACGTGGCGTCGGCCAGCCGGCATGGTGTGCTGGTGACGCAGGCGAGCGCGGGGTTCGTTCCCGCCGTGTCGGAATGGATCGTGGGCGCGATGATCGACCTGGGGCGGCACATCAGCGCGTCGTCCGAGGGCTACCACGCAGGCCGGCCCGTGGCATCGACAATGGGGCGCGAACTGCGCGGCAGCACGCTGGGTGTGATCGGCTACGGGCAGATCGGCCGCTACCTGTGCGGCATCGCGCTGGCGCTGGGCATGCGCATCGTCGTGCACGACCCGCACACCGCAACCGGTCGGGCCGAGTTCGCACAGGCGACGCTCGAAGCGCTGCTGGCGCAAGCCGACTTCGTGGCCTGCCTCGCGGCGGCCACCGGTGAGACCGAGAACATGATGAACGCCGCGGCCTTCGCAGCGATGCAGCCGCATGCCTTCTTCATCAATGCATCGCGCGGCGATCTGGTGGATGAAGACGCGCTGCTTGCTGCGCTCGATGCAGGAGTCATTGCCGGCTGCGCGCTGGACGTGGGCCGTGCACCCGACCAGATGCCGTCGCTGCGCGTGGCGGCGCACCCGCGCGTGATCGCCACGCCGCACATCGGCGGACTTACGCCGCCAGCCGTGGAGCACCAGGCCATGGAGACCGTGTCGCAGCTGGCGGAGATTTTCCAGGGCAGGGCGCCGCAGGGCGCGGTCAATGCGGCCGAGGCATTCCGCTGGCGGCAGGCGTTCGGCGTGGGGGCCTGAGCCTCGATGGGAACTTCCCGCTGACAGGCGCACACGGGTTGACAAGGTCCTCCTGCCGATTTGATACTGAACCCTCTGGTTCATCATTCAAGCGAAGGAGACCCCATGCAAAAGATCGTTCCCTGCCTCTGGTTCGATGGCAACGGCGAAGAAGCGCTGAATTTCTACACCGCGATCTTTCCGAAATCGCGCGTGACCGACAAGCTGCTCTGGGGCGACGTCAACCCCGCCAAGAAGGGCTCGGTGCTCACCGCGACCTTCGAACTCGAAGGGCAGGAGTTCATGGTGCTCAACGGGGGACCGGAGTACAAGTTCACCCCGGCCATCTCGATGCTCGTGAAGTGCGAGACCCAGGCCGAGGTCGACTACTACTGGGACAAGCTGCTCGAAGGCGGCGGCCAGCCGGTGCAGTGTGGCTGGCTCACCGACCGCTACGGCGTGTCCTGGCAGGTCGCGCCCATGCCGATGATCCGCATGTTCCAGGACAAGGACCCGGCCAAGGCAGCCCGCGCGATGCAGGCGATGATGAAGATGGTCAAGCTCGACATCGCCACGGTGCAGAAGGCCTTCGACGGGGAGTGATCCGCCGCCGCCGGCGGCTATACCAGCCGGCGGATTCCCTTCTTGCGCCACACCAGCTGGTAGTACGCGGTCTGCAGCAGCAGCATCGCGCCGAAGGTCACCGGGTAGGCGATCCAGATGCCGTTCAGGCCGATGCGATGGCTCACGAGCCAGGCCACCGGCACTTCTATTCCGAGGATGCAGAGGATGGAGATCAGCGTAGGCACCAGCACCGAGCCGCTGGCGCGCATGATCCCCGACAGCGCCGCGGCCATGCCGAAGATCACCAGGCTCCACAGCATGATGTGCAGCAGCGTCTGCGCGATCTCGAGCACCGGTGCGCTGGTGATGAAGAAGGCCATCAGGTGGCGCGAGAACAGGTAGCCCAGCAGCACGAGGCCGCCGGTCAGCACGAGGTTCATCAGCAGCGCCGTCTTCGCGATGGCGCCGAGCCGGTCGGCACGGCCCGCGCCGATGGCCTGCGCGCCGAGGATCGACGCGGCGATGGCGATCGAGATGGCCGGGAACTGCACGTACGCCACCACCTGGTTCACCGCGCCGTAGGCCGCGGTGGCGCTCGAGCCGTAGCTGTTGACCATCGACAGCAGCACCACCTCGGCCAGCGCGACCACGATCATCTGCACGCCCGTGGGCACGCCGATCTTCAGCACCGCCTTCAGCAGGTGCGGCTGGATGCGCAGGTTGCGCACGAACGCCGCGTCGGGCGCGAGCGGGCTCTTGCGGCTGCGCAGCCGGAAGCCGAGCCAAGTGGTCGCCACCGCGAAGGACAGCACCGAGGCCCACGCACCGCTGGCCACGCCAAGCTGCGGCAGGCCGCCCCAACCGCGGATGAGCGCGGGCGTGACCACCAGCCCGATCAGCGTGGAGATCAACAGCGTGAGCAGCGGCGTGACGGTGTCGCCCACGCCGCGCAGCATGGCCGTGACGAGCAGGAACACGAACACGCCCGGCATCGCGATCAGCATGATGCGGGCGTAGCGCGTGGAATCGGCCAGCACATCGGGCGGCGTGCCCAGTGCGGCCAGCATCGGCGTGGTGAAAGCACCGCCGAACACTGCGATCACCAGGCCCATGAGCACGCCCACCGTGAGCGTGGTGCCGGCCACGGCCTTGGCCTTGTCCACGTCGCGCGCGCCCCAGGCCTGGCCGATGAGCACCGAGGCGCCCGCGCCCAGGCCGATGATGAAGGCGATGAAGAAGAACATCACCGGGAAGAAGCTCGACACGGCCGCCAGCGCGCCCACGCCGAGCATCTGCCCCACGTAGACGTTGTTGAGCGTGCCCGAGAGCGACTGCAGGATGTTGCTGAGCAGCATCGGCGCGAGGAAGAAAAGAAAGACCTTCCACAGCGGACGCGTTGCGCCCACTGGCGCTACGGACACGCCCTGAGGGCCGCTCCGGCCGGTTGCGGAAGTCTCGGGGGTTGCTCTCATGCGGGGGTGCTCCAGCCGGCGGCTGACAGTTTTTGAAGATGGGAGCGCAGGTCCACGGGCCAGGCGTCGATGAGTCCCTCGAAGCGATTGCGCTCACCGGCGAACAGCGCGCGCGTGGCTTCCTCGAAGCCGGGCAGGGCGCCGGCAATCGCGGTCATGAAGCGATAGGTGGCCTCGCGCGAGGCGCGCACGGCGTCGCGGTCGGCGTTGACGCGGCTCGCCTCCTGCACCAGGCGCCGCAGCGCGACCGATGCGCCGCCGGGCTGTCGGTTGAGCCAGTCCCAATGGCGTGGAAGCAGGGTGACTTCGCGCGCGACCACGCCCAGCTTCGGGCGGCCTACGCCGCGGGGCGTGTCTTCATGGGCCTCTGCACCGGCGGCGTGCGGCACGAGGCCGGCCCGGTTGTGCACGTCGAAGTCGAGCGGCTCGCCGGTCTGCTCGTTGAACACGAGGTAGGGCGTGTCGTCCTTGCGCTCGCGCAACTGCGCGAGCACGTCGGCGGTGCTTCCCTGGGCAATGCACTTGAAACCGGCGAAAACGATCAGGTTGGTGGGTGGCGTGTCGGAGGGCATTGTTCTTTCTTCCGGTCCGTTCGAAACGAGGTGCGTAATCTACCCGTTGAACGGCTCAGGTGTTTGGTGTGTCGTCGAGGCAAAGCGCAAGAAGCGCGGCGTTGATTTGCGGCAGGCTTTTTCGGCCGCCGGGGCGGATGGCGTGTTGTAGCCCTTCTCGCCGTCGCATTGGAGTTCTTCGCGCCAGAGCGCGAGGAGTTTCTCGAGTTCCGCCGCGCGGTCGAAGGTTGGGTCTTCGCTTTCCTTGACCCGGTCGATCACCTCGAAGGTGAACCGATTGGCGCCGTGCGCGATCCAGTCCCGCCCGAGCGCCTTGTTGCGGTGCGAGTGCAAGTTCAGCTCGAAGCGGGCGCGGTTCATGGCGCCTTCGACGTCGAGGCTGCCGGCCACATAGATGCGGCCGGTCAACCCGTTGCGAATGACGAAGACGCCGGCGGGGCGCGCGGTTTCCTTGTATTGACGGGAGATGGCTCGCCGGCTTTCTGGTGAGAGGTTCATGCTTCAAATATTACCCGGGTTAAATGTTGATGGCAATATACCCGGGTAAAAATAACTGCTCAACCTTCCCTAAGCCGACGCCAGCCGCGCGAGATGCGCCGGTTCAACGCCCGCACCACGCGCCAGGGCCGGCTCTGGCGAACGAGGGTGAGCACATGGTCTTTCCATGCCTTCCATCGCGGATACCAGCGGGCGAACCACGGAATGCGCATCAACGGCCCTTCGACCAGCTGGAAGATCCGCGCGACGATGGCCGTGCCCACCAGCTTGGCCAGCACGAGCACGGTGAGGGCGCTGGCCGCATGGCCGCGGCTGAAGAGAAAGAGCGCCAGTACCTTGACAGGCAGCAGCAGCACAACCGGCACGAAGAAAGCCAGCAACGCGCCCCAGGGCGGCAGCCGGCGCAACCGTTCTTCGAGCGCTGCCCAGAAGGGCAGGCGGGACAGGCGCGCGGCGAGCGCGGCCAGTGGCTCCCAGCCCCACTCCTCGAAGAGCAGCACGGGAACGACGAGCACGATACCGATGGCGCGGAGCAGTGCGCGCAGTGCGCGGGCGAATGAGGTCATCCGCGAAGGGTAAGGCAGCGCGTGTCCCGGGCCACCTGGAACGCTCTGCCTGTTGCAAGGCCGTTGCCGGTTGTCGCGGCCACGCTGGTTACCTGGCCCTGCGTGTTGGCCGAACCGCTTGCCGTCGCGCCGCCGATCCGAAGGCTCGGAAGAAGACCGCGCGACCCGCTCGATATCCGGACGATCCGGCCCCGGCTATCGCTCAGTGGCGCGGTTTAGGTGCTTTCGCCATGACCGGAGTGCAGTTTCCGGGTCGGGAAACCAGCCAGAGATGTCTCACGCTGGGTAGTGCAAGGCTATGACGAAAGTAGTGGTTTGCTCCCTCTCCGCTGGCATCGGAAGGCGTCCTTTCACGCGACGCCAGCATGGAAATTACAACTTTCAGTTGACATCGAAAATCAATGGAAACAAGATGCAACCAAAGTAATCAAAAAAGCCGAAACTCAAAATCTGAGTAGAAATGGATTAACTTTTCGACACGAACAAAGTGCATTAATTGTCACAAAGGGGCTGGAATGGAAAGCGATCTCGACATTTCGTTGACGGAAACAGGGAATGGGGCTAAGCACTATGCCAACCCCGGTCAGTTTGGCGGGCTGCTCGCGCCGTCCGCCGACACGCTCCCGTGGCCCGATTTTCTTACCGGGCAGCACACCAAACCCGTGCGCGTCCTGCTGGTGGACGATGACCCCTTCGTGCGTCGCGTCATCGCCCAGGAGTTGCTGGGCGACCTGCGCATCCAGCTCGAGGGGCAGGCCGGCACCCTGCGCGAAGGGCGACGATTGCTGATGCAGCATGAGTTCGACGTGCTGATGGTCGACATCCGCCTCGGTGACGGGAGTGGATTCGAGCTCATCGAAGAGGCCAAGCGGCATCGCAGCGCGGCGGAGATCATCGTCATCTCGGCACTCGAGGACGAACCCCAGGTGCTGCACGCCTTCGAGCTTGGCGCCTCCGGCTACCTCGTCAAGAACGCGTGGTTCCAGAGCTATGCCCAGGCCGTGCTGCAGGTGGTGAATGGCGGGGCCGCCATCACGCCGCGGCTGGCACGCCGGCTGCTCGTGCACCTCGATCACAAGCGCTCCAACGTGAACCCGGTGCGTCCCCCGGAGAGCAAGGCGACGTTATCCACGCGCGAGCGCGAAGTGTTACGACTTGTGGCGACGGGCTACGTAACCGAAGAGATCGCGCTGCAGCTCACCATCAGCGCCCAGACGGTGAATGCGCATGTGAAAAACATCTACCGCAAGCTGCACGCCCATACCCGCGCGCAGGCCGTGAGCTTTGCCTCCCACCGGGGGCTCCTGTAGGCCATGCCATGCTGTCGCCGCAGGTCCTTGATTTGCCGCACTTTCTGGAAGACCAGTTCGTGTGGCTGTCGATCGGCTCGTGGGGCGTGCTGTTGATGTGGCTGCGCTTGCGCATCTCGCGCAGGCGTTTGCTGATGTGGGCTGGCCTGGCGGCGGCGCTGCATCTGACCCCGGTGACCGCGCAGGTGATCCGGGCTGCATCGGCCGCCAACTTGATGGGGAATGACATGCCATTCACATTTTGGGCAATGCAGGCGCTGAACCTGGGAGTGCTTGCCACGGTCGTCGGCATCTGGCTCGTTTCCCGGCACCGCGCGGAAAGCCACGGGCCCTCGCAGGAGGTGATGATCGAGCGGCGGCGCATCGCCCACGACCTGCACGACGGGGTTGGCTCGCGGCTGGTGGCGCTGCTGGCCAGCCAGGACCCCCGCTTCAACGGGCCAGGCAGCCTGTCGATGGCCCTGCAAACCTGCCTGCTCGAACTCCAGATGACGGTGGACGACCTCGACGACCAGACCTCCGCCACCGTCGTCGAGCGGCTGGCCCATCTGCGCTACCGGCTGCAGCCTGCGTTCGACCGGCTCGGCATCGCGCTGGTATGGAACATCGCCAGCGAGACACAAACCCACTCCGTGCCGCCCGAGACCGCAATGCAGATCTGCCGGGTGGCGCAGGAAGCGCTGTCCAATGCGCTGCGGCACGCCCGTGCGACCCGCGTCGAACTGCGCTTCGGCATCCAGGTCCACCCGCAGGGGCTGGTGCTGGAGGTGCACGACGACGGCCGCGGCCTGGGGGCTGCCCGCAGTGCCTCTTCCGCCTCGATGGGCAAGGGCCTGCGCAGCATGCGCAACCGGGCCGACGCCATTGGCGGCGAACTGACGCTGGCGAATATCGTGCCCCGTGGACTGTGTGTGCAACTGGTGGTTCCAAGCCGGGCGCAGGCCGGCACCCGGCCCGAAGCGGAAAGCATGCTGTAACGCGCTCCGCCGGGCGGCCCGGCCGGGCACCGTGCGCCTATGGCAAACTTCCGCGCTTTGCCAGGGACGCGCTCAAGCATGCAGAAAATCATTCGCCAGCTCGCCGCCGAGATCAAGGTCGGCGAGAACCAGGTGAAGGCCGCCGTCGAACTGCTCGACGGGGGCGCCACGGTTCCATTCATCGCCCGCTACCGCAAGGAGGTCACTGACGGCCTCGACGACGTGCAGCTGCGAGAACTGGAAGCTCGCCTTTCCTACCTGCGCGAACTTGAAGATCGCCGCGGCGCCGTGCTCAAGGCCATCGACGAGCAGGGCAAGCTGACCCCCGAACTGCGCGCCGCGATCGAATTCGCACCCACCAAGCAGGAGCTCGAAGACCTGTATCTGCCGTTCAAGCAGAAGCGCCGCACCAAGGGCCAGATCGCCCGCGAATTCGGCATCGAGCCGCTGGCCGACAAGCTGCTGGCCGACCCCATGCTGGACCCGGCCGTCGAAGCCAAGGCCTTCCTGCAGCCCGCCACCACGCTGGACGACGGCAAGCCGGGCCCCGATTTCTCCACCGTGCCCCTCGTGCTCGACGGCGTGCGCGACATTCTTTCCGAGCGCTGGGCCGAAGACGCTGCTCTGGTCCAGGGCCTGCGCGAATGGCTCTGGAACGAAGGCCTGCTCAAGTCCAGCCTGATGGCCGGCAAGGACGAGAACAACGCCGACGTCGCCAAGTTCCGCGACTACTTTGAATACGACGAACCCATCGGCCGCGTGCCATCGCACCGCGGGCTGGCCGTGTTTCGCGGCCGCGCGCTCGACATCCTCGATGCAAAGCTGGTGCTGCCGGTCGAGCCCGAACCGGGCAAGCCGAGCATCGCCGAAGGCCGCATCGCCTTGCACCTGGGTTGGAGCCATGCGGGCCGCCCGTCGGATGACCTGCTGCGCAAGTGCGTGGCCTGGACCTGGCGCGTGAAGCTGGCGCTGTCGACCGAGCGCGACCTGTTCACCCGCCTGCGCGAAGATGCGGAGAAGGTGGCCATCAAGGTGTTTGCCGACAACCTGCGCGACCTGCTGCTGGCTGCGCCGGCCGGACCGCGTGTCGTGATGGGCCTTGACCCTGGCATCCGCACCGGGGTGAAGGTGGCCGTGGTCGATTCCACCGGCAAGCTGGTCGAGACCGCCACCGTGTTCCCGCACGAGCCGCGCAAGGACTGGGAAGGCTCGCTGCACACGCTGGGCAAGCTTTGTGCCAAGCATGGCGTGAACCTGATCGCCATCGGCAACGGCACCGCCAGCCGCGAAACCGACAAGCTGGCCGCCGACCTCATCAAACTGCTCGCCAAGATGGCCGCGCAGGCCGGCGCGCCGGAAATCAAGGTCGAGAAGGTCGTGGTGAGCGAGGCGGGCGCTTCGGTGTACTCCGCCAGCGAATTCGCCTCGCAGGAAATGCCCGATGTCGACGTGAGCCTGCGCGGCGCAGCCTCCATCGCGCGACGTTTGCAGGACCCGCTGGCCGAACTCGTGAAGATCGATCCCAAGAGCATCGGCGTGGGCCAGTACCAGCACGACGTGAACCAGAGCGAACTCGCGCGCACGCTGCAGGCCGTGGTCGAAGACTGCGTGAACTCGGTGGGCGTGGACCTGAACACGGCCAGCGTGCCGCTGCTGTCGCGCGTTTCGGGCCTGTCGGGCAGCGTGGCCAAGGCCGTGGTGCGCTGGCGCGAGGCCAATGGTGCATTCGCCACCCGCAAGCAACTGCTCGACGTGACCGGCTTCGGCCCCAAGGCCTTCGAGCAGAGCGCGGGCTTCCTACGCATCCGCGGCGGCACCGACCCGCTGGACATCACCGGCGTGCACCCGGAAACCTATCCGCTGGTCGAGCAGATCATCGTGAAGACCGGCAAGCCGATTGCCGAGCTGATGGGCCGCGCCGACATGCTCAAAACGCTCAAGCCCGAGCTGTTCGCCAACGAGAAATTCGGCGTCATCACGGTCAAGGACATCCTGGGCGAACTCGAGAAGCCGGGCCGCGACCCGCGCCCCGACTTCAAGGTGGCGCGTTTCAACGACGGCGTGGATGACATCTCCGACCTGGCCGAGGGCATGATCCTCGAGGGCACCGTGAGCAACGTGGCCCAGTTCGGCGCCTTCGTCGACCTGGGCGTGCACCAGGACGGCCTGGTCCACGTGAGCCAGCTGAGCCACAAGTTCGTGAACGACGCGCGCGAAGTCGTCAAGACCGGCGACATCGTCAAGGTCAAGGTGATGGAAGTGGACGTGGCGCGCAAGCGCATCGGCCTGTCGATGAAGCTCGACGCGGCGCCCGCGCGCCGCGACGGTCCGCGCGACAACCGCTTCGAAGGGGCAGGGCGCGGCCAGCAGCAGCAAGGCCGGCGGGACAACTCGCCGCAGCCGGCGGGGCAGATGGCCAGCGCGTTTGCCAAGCTGCAGGGGTTGCGCAAGTAACGGTGCGCCTGCGCATTCCAGATTGATAGGTGGTCGCCATGAAAACCTGGTCTGTACAGAAAGCTGAAGCCCGGTTCGGCGAGCTTCTCGAAGCTTGCCTGGTGGATGGGCCGCAGATGATCACCAAGCACGGTACCGAGACCGCCGTGCTCGTGCCTGCGGCGTGGTGGCTGCGATCGAACGCAGGCGCCGAGCACTCACTCAAGGAGTTGCTGCTCTGCGCCGAGGCGCGTACCGAGTTCCTCGTCCCGCCGAGGGGTGTCGCGCGCCGACGCCGCGTCGCGCTACTTCGCTGAGGCCGGCATGAAAGCCCTGCGCATCTACGCCGGCCCCGCGGCCCGCAAGCACATCGAACGGCACGGCCTGCGCCCGCAGGACGTGCGCACCATCCCCGGTGCGGCCGGCGGTCCCAAGGGGCTGATCCTCGGGCCGCTCGACCGCTTCATCTTCGGGCGCTGGCTCACGCAGTCGAGCCAGCAGGTGCATCTGGTGGGCGCGTCCATCGGCGCATGGCGACTCTCGACGGCCTGCCTGGCCGACCCTGACGCCGCTTTCGAACGCTTCGAGCACGACTACGTGCACCAGCAGTTCGAAGTGCCGCCGGGACAAAAGCGGCTCAGCCCAAGCCAGCTCAGCGACAAGTTCGCCCAGAGCCTCGAGGACTTCTATGGCGGGCGCATCGGCGAGGTGCTCAACCATCCGCGCTACCGCCTGCACGTGGTGACCTCGCGCGGACGCCACATCCTCGGGCGCGAGGGCAGGGCACGCACCCCCGTTGGTTACCTGGGTGCCTTCGCGACCAACAGCCTGCACCGCAAGAGCCTGGGGGCATGGCTGGAGCGCTGCGTGTTCTCCACGCCCGGCGCCGCCTTGCCCTTCGGCACGCGCGACTTCCGCACGCGCCAGCACGCGCTGAGCGAGGCCAACTTCAACATGGTGCTGCAGGCCTCGTGCTCCATTCCTTTCCTGCTGGCAGCGGTGCACGACATTCCGGGCGCGCCGCGCGGCGCCTATTGGGATGGCGGCATCACCGACTACCACCTGCACCTGGACTACCAGCCGACCGACGACGGCATCGTGCTGTACCCGCACTTCCAGCAGGCGGTGGTGCCGGGCTGGCTCGACAAGGGCTTGCGCTGGCGTCACAAAGCCAGCGGCTTCCTCGACCGCATGGTGTTGCTCGCGCCCGACCCCGAATGGGTGCGGTCGCTGCCCAACGGCAAGCTGCCCGATCGCAAGGACTTCATCCACTTCGCCAACGACGCGCAGGCGCGCATCGCGGCGTGGGGACGGGCCACGCGCGAGGCCCAGCGGCTGTCGGACGAGTTCGAGGGTTGGCTTCAGCGCGACGGCGTACCGGAGATGCTTCCGCTCTGACCCGGCAGCGCCAGCGGCACGGCGCAGTCAAGGATGTTCACCTCCACCGCATCGCCGACCTTGGGATCGGCGCGCGCAGGCCAGTGCCCCGTGCCGAGCGAGTGCGAATGCACGCCGCCGTTGCGGTAGCGCACGATGGCGTAGGGCGCCGCGGCGCCACCCTCGGCACCGCAATCGCGATCGACGGACCTGGCCAGCTCGCCCGCGCGGCCCACGCTGACCACCTCTGCGGCCCGCCAGCCTGCCGAGTGGTCGAAGGAGTGCGCGTCGAAGGCGGTGCAGCCGCCGAGCGTCAATGCGCACAGGGCTGTTGCGCGCCGAATGCGTTTCATGCCCTGGGCCCGATCGCCGCCGTGGCCTGTATCTCGACGCGGTATTCGGAGTCGATCAGCTTCGCCCCCACGGTCGCGCGCGCCGGCGTGTGGCCGGCCGGCACCCATTCGTCCCATACCGAATTCATCGCCGCGTAGTCGCCCACGGTGCGCAGGTAGATCGTCACGCTCACCAAGTCTTTCTTGGTTGCGCCTTGCGTGGCGAGCATGTCGTCGATGTGACGCAGGATCTCGCGCATCTGCCCGGTGATGTCGAGCGACGGGTTCTCGGCCACCTGGCCCGAGAGGTACAGCAGGCGTGCGGTACCCAGGTCGACGGTCACCATCTCGCTGAAGCGGGGGCCCATCTCGTGGCGGATGATGTTCATGGCAGTTGGGGGGAAAGAGAAGAAGAGGGCGAAGCGGCCAGTTGCGCCGGCGGCGGATTCCACCACCCGCCACCGAGCGCCTGGAAGAGTGCAGCCGCGTCGGTCAACCGCAGCGCGCGGGCCTGCACAAGGTTGAGCAGCGCCTGCTGCCGGGCTGGCTGCGCGACGCGCAGCGACAGCGCGCTGGCATCGCCGAGCCGCACCTGCGCCTGCGTGCGCGCCAGGCTCTGCGAGGCCGTGCGCTCAGCCTTGATGGCAGCCTGCAGCGCGCGCGTGTCGGCGTCGATGGCTTCGAGCGTGTTGGCCACGTCCTGGAAGGCGGTGAGCACCGTCGCGCGGTACTGCGCAGCCGCCTGGTCGAACGAGGCCCGCGCGGCGGCTTCGCGGTGCTTCAGCGCGCCGCCGTCGAAGATGGGCTGCGTCACGCTCGCGGCCACGGTCCAGAACAGCGACGACGATTTGAACAGCCCCGACAGCGTATAGGCCGACGAACCGTACGAGTTCACGCCCAGCGTCATGTTGGGCAGCCGTGCGGCGACTGCAACGCCGATGGCGGCGCTCGCTGCCTGCAATTGCGCCTCGGCGGCGCGCACGTCGGGGCGGTGCTCGACCAGCGTGGAAGGCAGCGTCAACGGCAGCTCCGTCGGCAGCTGCAACGCGTCGAGATCGAAATGCGCCGCCACGCCCTCGCTCGGGTAGCGGCCCGCCAGCGTGGCCAGCAGGTTGCGCTGCTGCGCGAGTTGCTTGTCCAGTGGCGGCAGCGTGGCTTCGGTGGCGGCCAGAGAAGCCTCCTGCGCATCGACGTCGGCCAGCGCCACCTGGCCCAGCGTCCGCTGCTTGCGATAGGCCTGCAGCACTTCTTTCTGCCCCGCAATGATCTCCAGCGTGGCGCGCTGCTGCGCGCGCAGCGACGCCTCGGTGATCGCTGCCGTCACCACGTTGCTGCTCAGCGTGAGCTTTGCGGCCAGGCTCTGGAAGCGCTGCAGTTCGGTTTGCGCCTGCGCGCCCTCGACCTGCCGGCGCGTGGCGCCGAACACGTCGGGCGTGTACGACACCGTCACCTGCGCCGTATGCAGCGTGTAGAGGTTCGCGTTCGACGACACCGGGCTCGCGACCGTAGCGGCCACGCGCTGCCGCGTGGGCGAGTAGCCCAGCGCCACGCTCGGCCAGAAGGCGGCGCGGTCGGCGGCTTCGTTCTCCTGCGCCGCGCGCAGGGCGGCGTCGGCGGCCTCGATGGTCGGATTGCCGGCCAGGCTCTGCGTGACCAGCGCGTTCAGCGGCTCGGAGCGAAAGGCCTGCCACCACTGCGCCGGCACGTCGAGTTCGGGCGACAGGCGCGCCAGCGGCACGCCTTCGGCCTCCCGGCTCGCGGGCGGTGCGGCCGTGTACGGCATGGGCAGGTTCAGCGGCGGCCGCGCATAGTCGGGGCCGACCGCGCAGCCGGCCAGCAGCAGCACGATGCAGGCCGCCACGGGCGTTGCAAGGCTTGTGTTCTTCGTCGTCATTTTTCTGCTTTCCTAGCGGTCGCGGCGCGAACGCATGCCCCAGCCCTTGCTCTCGAACACACGTTCCATCGCGAAGTAGAGCGTCGGCAGGATGAACAGCGTGAGCAGCGTCGACACGACCAGCCCGCCGACCACCACCGTCGCCAGCCCGCGCTGCACATCCGTGCCGACGCCGGTGGCCAGTGCCGCCGGCAGCATGCCGACCGAGGCCACCGTGGCCGTCATCAGCACCGGACGCAGCCGTTCGGCCGCGCCTTCGAGCACCGAGGCCTGCAGCGCCAGCCCTTCGCCGCGCACGCGCCGGAAATTCGCGACCATGATGATCCCGTTCTGTATCGATACCCCGAACAGCGCGATGAAGCCTACCGCCGTCGCCACGTTGAGCGTTTCGCCCGCCACGTGCACCGCGATCAGCCCGCCCAGCATGGCCATCGGCACCACGCCCAGGATCAGCGCCACCTGCCGGATCTTGCCGAACTGGAAGAACAGCAGCACCGCCATGATGCCAACCACGATGGCCAGCGAAATGCCCAGCCGCGACTGCGCGCGCTGCTGGTTCTCGAACTGGCCGGCCCACTGCAGCCGGAACTTGGTCGAATCGAACTTCACTTCCTTCGCGATGCGTTCGCGCGCCTCGACCAGGTAGGAGGCCAGGTCGCGGTCGCGGTTGTCCACGCGCACCGTGATCTGGCGCTCGTTCATCTCGTGCGAAATCGTGCTCTCGCCAGTCTGCAGCCGGATGTCGGCCACCTGCGACAGCGGTACCTTGGCGCCGCTCGAGCTGTTGAGCAGCAGCGCGCCGAGGGCCTCGGTGTTGCCCTTGGCGCTTTTCGGCATCTTCACCGCCACGTTGTAGGTGCGGTTCTCCGCATACACCGTGATGACGGGCGCGCCGCCGATGCCGGTCTGGACCAGGTTGGCCACGTCGTTCGCATTGACGCCGAAGCGCGCGGCCGCCTCGCGGTTGAGCTGGATCACCACCTGCGGAATCGGCGGCTCCTGGAACAGTGAGGCCGAGGCCGTACCGCGCACCGTGCCCAGCAGCTCGACGATCTGGTTGCCGATGCGCCGGCTTTCCTTCAGGTCGTCGCCGTAGATGCGCAGCACCAGCGGGCTGTGCGCGCCGCCAACGGCGTCGTTCACGCCGTCGATGATGGGCTGGCTGATGCCCACGTCGAAGCCGGGCATGCGCGCGAAGCGCTCGGTCAGCGTGTGCACGAACGCGGCCTTGTTCACGCCGGCCGGCCACTCGCCATACGGCTTGAGGCCCACGGGCACTTCCATGTGCGAGGGCGTCCAGGGGTCGGTGCCGTCGTCGTTGCGGCCGATCTGCGTCACCACGTACGACACCTCGGGGTATTCGAGCAGCACGTGGCGCAGCTCGGTCGCCATGTCGCTGGCCTTGTCGAGCGACAGGCCCGAGGGCAGCTGCACCTGCAGCCACAGCGCGCCTTCGTCGATGTCGGGCAAGAACTCTCGCCCGGCCGTGGCGCCGAGCACCACCACCGCGGCCAGCGCCAGCACGCTCAGGCCGTAGGCGATGGCCGGCACGTCCAGCAGCTTCGACAGCACGCGGCGGTACGCGCCCGTGAGCCACACCAGCGGCTTGTTGACGAAGGGCTTGCTCGGCTTGCGCAGCGCCACGTAGGCCAGGCTGGGAATGAGCGTGAGCGCGCAGAGCAGGGCGCCCACCAGCGCGTAGCCCACCGTAAAAGCCATCGGCTTGAACAGCTTGCCCTCCGCGCGCTCGAAGGCGAAAAGCGGAAAGTACGCCGTGATGATGATCAGCGTGGCAAAGAAGATCGGCCCCGAAACGTGGCTCACGGTTTCGAGGATGTTGCCCTCGGTGAGCGTGGCATGTGGTTCTTCTTCCCTTCGCCGCAATATCGCCTCCATCACCACGATGGCCCCGTCCACGATGATGCCGAAGTCGATCGCGCCCAGAGAGAACAGGTTGGCCGGCATGCGCGTGAAGTGCATCACGATGAACACCGTGACCAGCGACATCGGAATGGCCACCGCCGCCACCACCGCACTGCGCGGGCTGCCGAGGAAAAGAATGAGCACGAAGCACACCAGCGCCATGCCTTCGAGCACCGTGTGCGTCACCTTGTCGACCGTGAGCTTCACGAGGTCGTCGCGGTCGATGTAGGGCACGATCTTCACGCCCATGGGCGCAAGCTGCGCCTGCAGCTCGTCGATTTTCTGGTGCACGCCTTCGAGCACGCGCGAGGGGTTCTCGTACTTGAGCATCAGCACGATGCCCTCGACGGTGTCGGGGTTGGTGTCCTTGCCCAGGATGCCGCCGCGCTCCTGGTGGCCGAACTGCAGCCGGCCCAGGTCGCGCACCAGCACCGGCGAGCCGCTGTTCTGCGCCACCACCACCGTGCCCAGGTCGTCCAGCGTGTGGATCTGGCCGATGCCGCGCACCACATAGCTCTGGTCGCCGCGCGCGATGCGCCCGCCGCCCGCATTGGCGCTGTTGTTGTTGATGGCCGTGACCACGTCGTTCAGCACCAGCCCGTACTTCTGCATACGCGCCGGGTCGAGTTCGAGCTGGAACTCCTTGGTGAAGCCGCCGAAGTTGTTGATGTCGACCACGCCCGCCACCTGCTTGAGCGCGGGAATCACCTTCCAGCGCTGCAGCTCCGACAGCTCCATCAGGTTCTTCGTGTCCGACTCCAGCGTGTAGCGGTAGATCTCGCCCGCCGGCCCCGCCACCGGCCCCAGGCCCGGCTGCGCGCCCGAAGGCAGGCTGACCTGCCCGATGCGCTCGGTCACGCGCTGGCGCGCGAAATAGTCGTCGGTGCCGTCCTTGAAGCTCAGGTTGATCAGCGACAGCCCGAAGGTGCTGCTCGATCGGATCGAGGCCAGCCCCGGCGTGTTGCTCAGCGCGCGCTCCAGCGGCGTGGTGATCTGTTGTTCGATCTCCTCGGCGGCCAGGCCGTTGACCTGCGTCGTCACCTGCACGGTCACGTCGCCGAGGTCCGGGTAGGCCTCGACCGTCATCTGCGTCCACGACCAGGCGCCGAACAGCACCAGCGCGATCGACATCGCCCAGGCCAGGTGCCTGCGGCGAAAGAACTGGGTGATGATGAGATTAATCATTCAGCAGCACGCCGCCACGGACCACCACGCGCTCGCCGGCGGTCAGGCCGCTGCGGATGCGAACCTTGTCGCCGTCTTCCCGGCCCAGTTCCACCGTGCGCCGCACGAAGGTCCACGGTTCAGCCTCGACGAACACGCTCACGCTGTCGTTGTTCATCAGCAGCGCCGAGGACGGCACCTGCGGCTGCGCGCCCTGCGGCACGCCCAGCACGGCCGTCGCATACATGTTGGGCTTGCAGAGGCCGTCGGGGTTGGCGAAGACGATGCGCGCGCGGGCGCGGCGCGTGTCCGCGTCGAGCACCGCGCTCACGAAGCCGACCTTGCCGGTGAAGCTGCGCCCCGGGTAGGCCGCCAGCGTGATCACCGCGTTCTGCCCAGGCGCAACCGCGCCGACGATGTTCTCCGGCACGTTGACCGTGACCCAGACCGAATCGAGGTTCGACACGGTCATAAGCACTGCATTGGCATCGTTCAGGTTGGCGCCCGCGGCCGCGTTCAGGGCCGTGACCGTGCCGGCCAAGGGCGCGACGATCTTCAGCACCTGGCCCGCCTGTCCGCCGCTGCCTTCCGCGCCAAGGCTGCGCAGGCGCGTCTCGCTGCGGTGCAGCTCGGCCGTCTGCTGGGCAACGCTGCTCTGCGCCGCTTCGACGTCCTTCGCGGCGTTGGAGCCGGCCTCGTTCACGCCGCGCGCCCGCACCAGTGCCCGCTTCGCCAGTTCGAGCGCGTCGCGAGCCTTCTGCGCATCGGCCACGGCCTGCGCGAGGTCGGGCGAGGCCATCGTGGCGAGCACCTGGCCGCGCTTGACCGTGTCGCCCAGGCGTACCTTCAGCTCGAGCAGCTTGCCGGTCAGCGGCGGCAGGATGTTGACGGTGTTGGCCGGATTGGCCTCTACCGTAGCGGGCAGGCTCACTTCATGCGGCAGGGTGTCCTGGCCGACCGTGGCGACCAGCAAGCGGTCACGCAGCGGCGAGCCGGCGGGCACGCTCAATCGGTTGTCCTTGCGAACCAGCATCGGCGCCGGTGCGGCGGCCACGGTGGCGGCGGCATGGGCCGTGTTGTCGAACGAATCGACGCACAGGGCCGCGCAGGTCAGCACGCCGAAGACGATGCGTGCGGGGGTGATCTGGTAGAGGGATTTTTTCTTCATCGCGATGCGTCCGTCACGGACGGGCGCGCCGTGCGCGGGATGCTTCCCGTGCCTTCGATCCGCTCCCGTCTCCTGCGGGGGAGGGTACGAAAGCGCGACTGAAGAAGCCCTCAAGAAATCCTGAAGATGTCTTCAGGATCCGGGACCCGGCGGCCAGCAGTCAGGTAGGCCCGGCATGATCCGCGCCCATGAGAATCCTGTTGATCGAAGACGACCGCAAGGCCGCCCGGCTGCTGGCCCGGGGCCTGCAGGAAGAGGGCTTTGTCGTCGATGTCGTGCACACGGCGGAGGAGGGCGACGAAGAAGCCTTCGTCGTCGCCTACGACCTGATCGTGCTCGACTGGATGCTGCCCGGCAAGGACGGCCTCACCCTGTGCCGCGACCTGCGCCAGCGCGGCTGCAAGACGCCCGTGCTGATGCTCACCGCCCGCGATGCGCTGAGCGATCGCGTGGCCGGCCTCAACACCGGTGCCGACGACTACCTGACCAAGCCCTTCGCCTTCGACGAGCTGCTGGCCCGCGTGCGCGCCTTGCTGCGCCGCTCCGAGATCATGCGACCGGTGGTGCTCGCGCTGGCCGACCTGAGCCTCGATCCGCAGAGCCAGCGCGTGCTGCGCGGCGGCATGGCGCTCGACCTGACCCACAAGGAATTCGCGATCCTGCAGATACTGCTGCGCCACGCCGGTGAGGTGGTGAGCCGCTCGCGCCTGGCCGAGCAGGTGTGGAAGGACGACCTGATCGCCATCGACAACCTGATCGATGTGCATATCAGCAACTTGCGCCGCAAGGTCGACGCGCCGCCGGCCGCGCCGCTGATCCAGACCGTGCGCGGACGCGGCTTCAGGCTGGCGCTGGCTGACGACCACAACGGCGGCGGCAGCGCACATGCTTAGTTTTCGCAAGCGGCTGGCGCTGGCGCACGTCGGCGCGATCGTGGTGGTGATGGCGATTGCCGCCTTCGGCTCGTACCTCGTGTTCGCGCGCAACGTGCACCGCGAGCTCGACGCGGCGCTGCTGGCGCTGGCCGAAACCGAAATGGGCATGCTGCTGTCCGCCGGCGAGGGCGACACCGTCATCGTGCACGAGGCCCCGCCCGGCCCCGGCGCACCGTCGTTCGTGCGGCTCGACCGGCTGGTGCAGATCGTCGACGCCGAGGGCCGTGTGCTGGCGCGCAGCGCCAACCTCGGCGAGGCGCAGCTGCCCATTCCCCCGGTACTGCGCGAGCGGCTCGCGGCGGGCGAAACCGTGTTCGAAACGCTCGACGGCTTTGGCGAAGAGCCGACGCGCATGGTCTCCGTGCCCGTGCAGGGCCACCGTTCGCTGCTGGCGGTGCAGGTGGCGGGCTCGCTGGACGACGTGAACCGTACGGTGGCGATGGCCAGCGTGCTGTTCGTGATCCTCGGCGGCGCGCTGCTGCTGGCGCTGGGTGCGGCGGGCGCGATGATCACGCGGCGCGCCTTCGGCGCCATCGACGACGTGGTGCAGCACGCACACCGCATCGGCGACGCGAACCTCGGCGAACGCCTGCCGCACCCAGGCACGCATGACGAGATCGGGCGGCTGGTGGACACGCTGAACGACATGCTCGGGCGCATCGAGCAGGGCATGGAGGCGCAGCGGCGGTTCACGGCCGATGCATCGCACGAGCTGCGCTCGCCGCTGTCGCGCTTGCGTACCGAGCTTGAACTCGCACTGCGCAGGCCGCGCGAACCGGTCGCCTATGTGGAGACGCTGCATTCTTCGCTCGAAGAAGTCGAGTCGCTCACGCTGCTGGTGGAAGAACTGCTGGTGCTGGCCCGGCTCGACGCCGGACAGGAGCGCGGCGCGGCCGAGACGGTGTCGCTGAACCAGCTGGCGGAAGAGGCGGTGCGGCGACTGGAGCCCTTGGCTCGCGAGCGGAAACTGGAGTTCGCGTTGGCACCTGCTCCGCCCGTGGCCGCGCGGGTGGCGCGTGGCGCGGCCAGCCTTGCGCTGGCCAACCTGCTCGACAACGCGCTCAAGTTTTCGCCGGCCGGCACCACGGTGCGCGTGAGCCTGCGCGCGGATGCGGAAGCGAACGAGGCCGTCATCAGCGTGGCGGACAGCGGGCCCGGCATCCGCGGCGACGAACTGCCGCATCTGTTCGAGCGCTTCTACCGCGGCGCCACCGCGCGTTCGGACGAGAACACACCGGGCCTGGGACTTGGGCTGGCACTGTCGCAGGCCGTGGTGCATGCGCATGGCGGGCGCATCGAGGCGGCGAATGAAGCGGGTGGCGGGGCGCGCTTCGACATGCGGTTGCCGCTGGCGTGATGACACGGCGGCCGGCCGGGCAAACCCTGACCGTGCCGCCCGCGCAGCGCTTCGAGAATGATCCGATCCATTCCGAAGCAAAGAAGAAAAGGTTCCCGCCACCATGCCCCACGCCACGCTGTCGCGCCGCCGGTTCACGCTCGCCACTGCCGCCGCAAGCCTCGCCTTGCCGTCGTTCGCGCAGGGCACATGGCCCACCAAGCCGATCCGCATCATCGTGCCTTACACGCCGGGCGGCTTCACCGACCAGATGGCGCGGCTGGTGCAGATCGGCCTGCAGACAAAGCTCGGCCAGCCGGTGCTGGTCGACAACAAGCCCGGCGCCAACAGCCTGATCGGCGTCGACGCCATCGCCAAGGCCGCGCCCGATGGCAGCACCTTCGGCGTTGTCATCGCCGCGTACGCGGCCAACACCACGCTGTACCCCAAGCTCCCATACGACCCGCGCAAGGACCTCACCGGCGTGTCGCTGATGGGCGTGTCGCCGCTGCTGGCCGCGGTGAATATCGATGCGCCGTTCAAGACCGCGCGCCAGCTCATCGACTATGCGCGCGCCAACCCGGGCAAGGTGAGCTTCGGCTCCTCGGGCAACGGCTCGGCCGCACACCTCACCACCGAGCTTTGGAAGTCGCTGACGCAGACCTACATGATCCACATCCCGTACCGGGGCGCGGTGCCGGCGCTGACCGACCTGATGGGCGGGCAGATCCAGCTTTTCTTCGACGCGCCCACGGGCCTCATCAATCAGGCCAAGGCAGGCAAGGTGCGGCTGATCGGCGTGGCGGGCGACAAGCGCCTGGCAGCGGCTCCCGAGGTGCCGACCTTCATCGAGCAGGGCTTCGCGGGCTTTACCGGCAGCACCTGGGCCGGCATGGTGGCGCCGGCGGCCACGCCGCGCGACATCGTCAAGCGCATGTCGGAGGAACTGGGCCGCATCATCAGGAGCGACGAGACGCGTGCCAAGCTGGATGCGATGGGCACCATTCCGGTGGGCAGCACGCCGGAGGAGTTCGACGCCTTCATCACCGCCGAGACGGCGAAGTGGGGCAAGGTGATCCGTACGGCGGGGGTGAAGGCGGAATAGCCCTGGGAGGACGTGTCAGGCAGCGAGCATCAGCACCTTGCACTGGCTGGGCACGATGCGCATGCCGATCGCGTTGCTGCGGTTCTGCACCGACAGGCTCGTCATGCGCGTGGCCGGGCTGCCCTTCAACAGCACGGTGAACGAGCCGGTGATGTGGCGGGAAGGGCCCATGACCGAAGGCGAGATCACGCCCAGCGTCACGCCGGGGTTGTCGCCGTTGGTCAGCGGCGTGACGGTCGCGAGGTTGTGCGCTGGCGCGAACATGAAGAGGATGTTCCACGCATTGGGTATCGCGGTCGGGCCGAGCGCGAAGTTGGGGTAGGGGATGGGAATGGCCGGTGGTGTCTTGCACACGTCGGGAAAGGCCAGGTCGATGCCCATCATCTGGCAGTTGGCAAACATGGTGTCGGTTCCTTTCCTTTTTCCTGAAAGGGCTCAGCCCATGTGGATCTGCTTGGCATCGACCTTCACGACCGCCTGCGCCGTGACTACCGTCTGCGCCGCATGGATGCGGGCAAGGTCGGCGGCTTCGTAATCGAGCTGGCCGCACCGCAGCTGCTCGGTCTGCTCGGTCATGCGAAAGGCCGTGCGGCTGATGTGCACCAGCCGGTCCATGACGGTCTCGCACAACCTGCCGACGACGTGGATGCTGGCCGTCATGGCCCGGACCGTGCTGCCGACGTAGTTGAGCTGGTCCACCTTGCAATCGGCCTCGCTCGCATTGAGTGCGAAGCGCTCGCTGCTGACCTCCACTGCCTTGGCGGATTGCAGCCGGATGGTCTCGCCGCTTTCGATCTGCACGCCGCCCGAGGGCGCGGCCAGCACGAGGCGGCCGGTGGTCTCGATGCGCGCCGCGCTGGTGTCGGCCTGATCGATCACCGCGATCAGGTAGACGTGGTAGCGGTCGGGACCCGAGATCAGTACCGTGTCGCCCGGCTCGGGCCGCAGCAGGCAGCTGGCGGCGCGGCGGCATTGCCAGGCACCGTCCTCGCATTCGACGCGGTACAGCGACCCCTCGGCCAGGAACTCGACCACCTTGCCAAGGCGCTGCACGGGAGCGTCGGCGGTGCCTGCCTGGGAGCTGCGCAATGCTGCGATGTTCTTCATCGGGTTTCGCCTTTCGTGAACGGGGTGGGATGTAGCTTGCGGTGCGCGGACCAGCGCTGCGCCTCGAACAGGTCGGGGTCGTTGGGCAGCACGCCGGCATTGCCGCGCAAGGCGTCGGGAACGTCGCGTGCCCCGTGCAGCTGGGTGCGGAAGAGGCGGGCGTCGAGATTCGCGCCCGGGAGCATGGCCTCGGAGAAGTCGGCGTAGGTGAGGTCCGTGCCGGCAAAGCTGGTGCCGGTGCAATCGGCGCGGTGGAAGATGCATTGCTGCATGCTGGCCCCGCCGAAATCGGTGCCTGCGAGCACTGCCTCGATCCAGAGGCTCTGGTCGAAATGCGCGCCGCGCGCGTCGGCTCTACTCAGGTCGGCCTCGGGAAAGAGCGCCTGCGGCGCATGCACGCCGCGCAGAACCGCGTCGCGCAGGCTGGCGCCCTTGAAGTTGCACTGTGCCATGTGCGCCCCCTCGAAGTTGCAGCCTTCGAGGTCCGCATCCGTGAATTGGCACAGCAGGAAGTGGTGCCTCGAGAAATCTTGGCCACCGAGGCGCGACTCGACGAAGACGACCCGTTCGAAACGCGCGCTGGCGAGCGCGGTCGTGCGCAGGTCGACCTGGTAGAACACCGCCTTGTCCAGACGGGTGCCCGAGAGATCGGCACCGTCCAGTGGCGACTGGAAGAAGAGCGTCCGGTCCAGCAGCCCGCCCGCGAAGCGGCTGCGCGAAAGCGTGCTTTCCATGAACTTGGTGTCGACCACGCTGGCCTGCGAGAAGTCGCTGCCCGGCAGCTTGCAGCGATGGAATACGGCGTCGTCCAGCACGGCGGCCGTCAGGTCAGCCGACGTGAGCGCGCATTGGGAGAAGGCGGCCTTCTTCAGCTGTGCGTCGTTGAGCCGCACGCCGCCGAGCGTGCAACGTTCGAACTGGCTCTCTTCGAAGCGCGTGCCGATGCAGCTCACGCCGTCGAAATCGACCTCGATGAACACGCCGCCGGAAAGATCCATTCCGTCGAGGCGCCAGCCCTTGCAGCTTCGCTCCCGGATCGGTTCGCCACGCTGCACCATGGTTTGCAACCGGTGCGGCGTCATGCGGCCGAGGCTTCCTGGCGCAACGGATAGACCTTGGCCAGGTGCGTATAGGCGCCGTCGAGCAGCGTGGTGCCGTCCATGAGGCTCTGGGAGACGTCGGCGCGGAAGAGGTTGGCGCCGCGCAGGTCGGTGAAACGAAAGTCGGCCTTCTGGAAGCTCGCGTCGATCAGGTCGGCGTCGCGCAGATTGGCGTGCTGGAGATTGGCGCGCACGAAGCGCGAGTCGCGTGCGTTGCTGCGCGAGAAATCGGCGCGCGTGAGGTCGCAGCCGGAGAAGTCGCTGTTGTCCAGCCGGGCATCGGCAAAGCTGGCGCCGGAGAGAGCCACCGCGCGCAGGCTGCACTCGCGCAGATGGGAGCCCTGGAACTTCGCCTCGCGAAAACTGCTCGTGCCCACGACGCAGGTGGTGCGCAGATTCGCGCGCGCGAAATCCATCTGCCCGTCGGCCTCCACGTCGACGAACACGCAGCTGTCGAGCCTGGCCGCAGCAAAGCCGATCGCGCCGGGCTTGCAGCGCACGAAGTGCAGCTTGAAGAGCTCCGCCTCTTCGAAGTCGAGCTGGTCCAGCCGCACCTTCTCCAGGAACATGACCACCTTGAGGCTTGCGCGGTGAAAGCGGCAGCGCGCGAATGAGGCTTCGACCACCGTGTTGTCTTCCCACTGCGAGGCGCTGAAGTCGCAGTCTTCGCACAGGATGTTTTCGAGCGTGGCATTGCGCAGACGCGCGCCGACGAACACGGTCTGCCGGCACCGGGCGAAGCCGAGGTTGGCTCCTTCGAGCAGCGTTGCGCGCAGCGAGGCGCCGTCGAGGCAGGCGCGCGCGAGCACCGCGCGGGAGAAGTCGGCGCCGTCGAGCCGCGCGCCGCGCAGGTTGGCGCTCTCCAGCAGAGCGCCGCGGAAGTGCGCGCCGCTCAGGTCCATGCCCGACAGGTCGGCACCGGTCAGATCCATGTCCGAGAAATCGCGGTTGCCGGCGAGGATCGCCGTTACCTGTTGGCGTGTCTCGGCAGCCCGCTCCGGCGTCATCGGGTCGGCAGCGTCCTGATGGTGGGCGCTGCTCAGGTACATCTTGCGTTGCGCCGCGGCGATGAACTCCCCGCGGCCCAGGAGTTCTGTGACTGGAGCCATGTCGGCCGCAAGCGTCCCCGGCACTTCCGAGATGGATGCACCCATGCTCCGGAGATGCGGCGTCATTGCCGCGGCGGGAGGCCCCTTGAGCGCGGAGCGCTCGCGGCCCTCGGCCAGCGCGAGCAGCGGGCTCATGTCCGGCCCCGTGGAGCCGGTTTCGGCCGCGCCCGCGCGAAGCGTCTCTGACAGCTGCTGCCGCTGCTCGTGCAGCTTCTGTTTGGCTTCCTCTTGCAGACGCTTGCTGCGCGCGATGAATTCGGGCAGGGCGTCCAGTGTGGGCAGTTCGTCGGCCGGGTCCGGTGGCGGAAAGTAGCGCTCGGGGTCCTGGCCGTCGTCGATCATCTTCTGGCGCATCTGCTCGCGCATCCACGCGCCGTGCCGATGTGCATTGCTCGCCAGCGGGCCGAGCGGACGGTCTTTCAGCGACAAGGTGTCGAGCCAGGGGGCGATTGCTCTGGCGGGAATCAGATCGCGATCACGAAAGCTGTAGAGTGCGCCGCTTTCCGGGTCCAGTCGCTGCTGCAGGACGGATTGATAGTGGCTGACCGGCAGCGGCTCGGCGCCTGCTTCTTCGAGAGCGGGCATCAGGTGGACGACGTCGGCCGCGTCATCTTCCCGGATGTCCGCCACGCCGTGATAGATCAGCACGATGCGCTCGCGGTGCGGGAAGAACCAGGCGGTGGTCATCCGCATGGGGACGTCGGTGAAGGTGGTCCCTCCGGCCTCGGACGCCAGCGTGAGGAAGCAGCGTGCACGCCAGTCGGGCAGCCGGCCCTCCTGATGCGGCTTGTGCGGGTGCATGTTCCAGATTTCGTAGGGCGCTGCGCCGGGAACGCAGTCGGCGTCGCGCCACCACTGGTCTTCGGGTGCCGCGTTGAAGAGATGCCAGTCCATGTCGCCGGAGAAGGCCGGGAAGTCTTCCTTCGCCCAGCGGTCGCCATAGTCCTTGCCGATGCGGGCGAAGCGCCGGGGCCACATCACGTCGATGGCGCCGAAGCCGGCCGGCGAGAGCCGCTGGTCGTGGCGCTGGATGGGTGCATCGGGTGACTCGATGTTCGGAAGCCGGCGCGTGCGCACGCCGTTGATGGTCTCCTCGTCGGCACCGATGCCCAGCGGGTTGTCCGCGAACGACGCGCCGCCATAGGCGTGCTGCCAGTCGAGCGGCATGCTGTCGAAGGCCTGCGGCGGGGTGGCGCGCTTGTCGAGCCAGTAGCGGTCACCCGACACGCGCAGGCTTTTCTCGATCGTGCCGACGCGCATCTTCACCATGCACTGGTTGCGGGTCTGCTGGTGCGCGGTATAGGCGTGGCCGGTGACAAGAAACTCCGCGCTGCGCTTGGGCATGCCCAGGTCGAGCACACCTTGCTCGCCGATCTCCTCGGCGACCAGGGGCCAGAGTTCGGCATCGGGATGGAGCACGGGCACGGCATCCATGCCCGTCATGGCGATCACGGTAAGGCCCAGTCGCTGGCGGCGCTGCCATGGAAAGGGGCGACTCAGTACGCTGAGCCGGAGCGGCTTGATGACTTTCATGAAACAGGAGATGCGCGCGCGATCAGCGGGAAATGGTCGTGGTCGACTGCCGGCGGTCGATGGCCACGGCCGTGGAGTCGGCCGGGTCGACCAGTACGTGGATCGTCCGGCCGGGCATGAAATTGACCACCAGCTCGCGCGCGATGCGGGTCTTGAGCGTCTGTTCCAGTGGTGGACGACCGGCCAGGGCGGCTGTGCGCACTCGCAGTTCGACGTCGTTGTCGTAGGTGCCTTGCGCCAGCTCCCGCAGGGCCAGCACCTGGGCGCTGGCGGGCTGACCTTGGGTCGCGAGCCGTTCGTAGCGCTGTTCTTCTTCGCGGTAGGGCTTGTTGCTGCGCACGGTGTGCACGATCACGAACGCCAGGAAGAGGACGATCAGCACACCGGAAATAACTGGCAACCAGAACTGCATGGGCAAGGTCGTCGTGCTCAGCTGAAGATGCTCATGACCTTGGCCTGGATCGCCAGCCCGCCGCTGCGGATCTTGGCGCCCGCGGCCTTCACGTTGGCGCCCGAGGTTTCGAGGGTGAGCCCGTTGTCCTTGTTCTTGAAGGCCGAGATGTCGATCTTCACGGCTGCCAGCTGCAGGTTAAGGGCCGCGTAGATCTGCGCTCTCGCGCCCCAGACGTCGAAGGAGGTGGCCACCGCGCCGAAGCGGAAGACGCAGCCGCTGGCGCGCCCGACCCGCCAGTTGTTCTCCTGCGAGGAACTGATGGTGTGCTGCGGCACGTTGTAGGTGACCTTCGGCGCGTTCACGATGATCTCGACGCTGACGTTCTCGGTGACGGTGCCGGTGATGTTGCGGGTCTCGCCTGCGGTGATGTTCTCGGTGCGCGGCCCCTTGGTGTTGAGTATCTCCGCGCCGTCCACCGTGGCCGTGAGGCCGCCGGTGATGGTCCACGTCGCGCCACCGGTGATGGTGCGGGATTCGCCGCCCGCGATGGTTTCGCTCTGGCCACCTGTGATGCTGCGGGTTTCGCCGCCGGAGATCGTCTCGGTGCGGCCGCCGGTCACGGTGCGCGTTTCGCCGCTGTGGATGGTCTCGGTCTCGCCGCCGTTGACGGTGCGGGTCTGCCCGCCGTTGATGGTCTCGACACCGCCGCTGTTCACGAGCCGCTCTTCGCCGCCGTTGTAGGTGGCGGTTTCCTTGCGGGTGATGGTGGTGGTGCGCGTGCCCAGCACGTCGATCTTTTCGTTGCCGTGGATGACGCTGGTGCGGTTTCCGCCCACGTCGCGGGTTTCGTCCGCTTCCACTTCGACATCGAGGTTGCGCTCGGCGTGCAGCAGGATCTGCTCGGCGCCCGAGCGGTCCTCGAAGCGCAGCATGTTGGCCTGGTTGGCCGCACCGCCGGCGCTGGAGCGCGTGAGGATGCCGCTGGCCGTGGCGTTGGCGGGCAGCTCCCATGGCGGCATCTGGTCGCTGTTGTAGACGCGGCCGGTGATGATGGGGCGGTCGGGCTCGCCGCCGATGAAATCGACGATCACTTCCTGGCCCACGCGCGGCATGTGCATGGTGCCGTAGTTGGCGCCGGCCCAGTTGCTCGACACGCGCACCCAGCACGAGCTGTTCTCGTCCGACTGGCCGTAGCGGTCCCAGCGGAACTGCAGCTTCACGCGGCCGAAGCGGTCGGTCCAGATCTCCTAGGGACCGCCCACGGTGGCGGTCTGCGGGCCGTTGGTGCGCGGGCGCGGCGTGGTGCGTGCGGGGCGGTAGGCCACGGAGGAGGGCAGCACGGTGAAGTCGAACTCGCACACCGATTCGCTGCTGCCGCCTGTGGAGTACTCGGGCTCCTGCAGGTTGTAGCGGGTCTCGGTGACGAGGTATTCGCGGTTGTCCGATTCGCGCGGGCAGTGCGTCATCTCGAACAGATAGCCCGGCGCCATGCCGACGACGTTGGTGTGGCCCGAGGCCAGCTCGTGCGCGCACTGCAGCTCCTGCAGGCGGACCTTGGCGTAGGCATCGCCCTGCTGGTGCTCGCTGTAGCCGCCCAGCCATTCGTAGACCTCGTAGGTCGAATGCTCATGGGCTTTCGGGTCTTGCTGCACGCTCTGCAGCGAGGCGCGCGACTTCTTGAAGTCGAAATCGTCGAGCATCACGCGGCCCGAGGTGATCTGCTCGGCCACGCGCCACTGGTCGATACAGGGCTCCAGCGCATTGAGCACGCGGTCGCGCGGGCGGTAGGCGATGCTGGCGTGGCCGGGCAGCGGCTTGTAGCTGCCGGTGTCGTCGGCCAGCACCAGCAGGTGCGAGCCGTTGCCATGCTCGAAGTGGTAGGCAATGCCTTCGTGCTCCATGAGGCGGCTCACGAAGGCGAAGTCGCTTTCCTGGTACTGCACGCAGTACTCCATGGCGGGGTAGCTGCCCGTGAGGCGCTTGTCGAACTGGAAGCCGTACTTGCCCAGCACTTCGTCGAGCACCTCGGGCACGCTCTTGTTCTGGAAGATGCGGCAATCGGTGGTGCGCGTGAGGTACCACAGCCACGGCTGCACCAGCGCGCGGTAGATGTAGTGACGGCCGGTTTCGTTGGCGCGGCCTACAAGCTCGAAGCGCACCACCGTGCCGTTGAGAAAGCGCGGCGCGCCTTCGTCGGCCAGCTCCAGCGTAAGCGAGGTGCCGAGCAGTTGCTTCAGGTCGAGGCTGAAGCTGGTGCTGACCATGTCCACCTCGAACTCGAAGAGTTGCGAGAGCCCCTCCCGTCCCCGCATGGCGCGGAACTTGAGCTGCTCGGAGCTCAGCACGGTGTGGACTTGGACGGTACGCGGCATTCGGAATTTCCCTGACCCATGGGGCTTCTGCGGATGCGAAACCTTCGATGGGCAGTCTAGAAATTCCTTATGTCATATACATGACGCGCAGGGGCGGCACGGGCCGCATTCCCCTCTGAAAACAGGCGTAGAAGAAGCCCTTACATCGAGGCTTCGAGCATGGCCTTGTAGTCGTCGCGCGTGGCCAGGCGCGGATTGGTCTTGTGGCAGTGGTCGGCCATGGCGCCATCGATGATCTGCTCGAACATCGCGGGCGTCACGCCCACCTCGGCCAGGCCCTTGGGCAGGCCGAGGCGCGCGTTCATGTCGCGGATGGCGTCGCCGAGATCGCCGGCCGAATCGAGGTGCATGGCCTGCGCCATGCGCTGCAGGCGCTGCTCCTTCTGCACCGATTCGGCACCCGAGTTGAAGTGGATCACGGCGGGCAGGAAGAGGGCGTTGAGCGTGCCGTGGTGCAGGCGCGGATCGACGCCGCCAAGGCTGTGGCTCAGCGAATGCACGCAGCCCAGGCCCTTCTGGAAGGCCATGGCGCCCTGCATCGATGCGCTCATGAGGTTCAGGCGCGCCTCGCGGTCACTGCCGTCCTTTGTTGCGCGTTCGATGTGGCCCCAGGCGCGTTCGAGCCCGTCGAGGCCGATGCCATCTGCGGGCGGGTTGAACGCGGCCGACATGAATGTCTCCATGCAATGCGCGATGGCATCCATGCCGGTGGCGGCCGTGAGCCTGGGCGGCAGGCCGAGCGTGAGCTCGGGGTCGCAGATGGCAGCCTTGGGCATCAGGAACCAGCTGTGGAAGCCGAGCTTGCGGTGGTCGTCGACGATGACGATGGCGCCGCGTGCCACCTCGCTGCCCGTGCCGCTGGTGGTGGGCACCGCAATCAGCGGCACCGCGCGCTCGGTGATCCTGGGCGAGCCGCCTTCGATGGTGGCGTAGGTCTTGAGCGGGCCTTCGTGCGTGGCCGCGATGGCGACGCCCTTGGCGCAGTCGATGGCCGAGCCGCCGCCCACTGCGATGAGCCCGTCGCAGCGGCCGCTGCGATACAGCTCGACGGCTGCGCGCACCGCGGCCTCAGTCGGGTTGGAGGGCGTCTGGTCGAACACCGAGACCTCGAGGTCGGAAATGGCATCGAGCGCCTTCTGCAGCACGCCGACCGCGCGCACGCCGGCGTCGGTCACGATCAGCGGGCGGTTGATGCCGATGCGCGCGCATTCGCTGGACAGCAGCTTGATCGCGCCGAATTCGAATTGGATCTGGGTGAGGTATTGGATGAGTGCCATGAATGTGGATGTGCCCTGGGGCAGTACGATTGCCGACCAGCCCAATCTAACAAGAGCGATCAGTCTTGCACACGAAAGAAACCCTTGCCGTTGTCGCGACCGGAACACCGCCGGCCACGCGGCTCACACCGAAGATGGCCGGCGTGGTGGAGCGCATGGCGCGCGCCGGCCACCCCCCGCTCGACCGGCTCACGCCCGAGGAGGCCAAGGCCTCCTACGAAAAGGGCGCCGGCGTGCTCGAAGTACCCAAGCCCGAACTGGCGCGGGTCGAAGACTTCAGCATCGAGGCACGCGACGGGCATGCGATTCCGGCGCGGCTGTATGCGCCGTCCGTCGACGCGCTGCCCGCGCTGATGTACTTTCACGGTGGCGGCTTCACCGTCGGCAACATCCGCACGCACGACACGCTGTGCCGCGTGCTGAGCCTCAAGAGCGGCTGCGCCGTGGTGTCGGTCGACTATCGCCTGGCGCCGGCGTACAAGTTTCCCACCGCGTCCAACGACGCATGGGACGCCTTCGCCTTCCTGGCCCGCGAAGGCGGGCGCGTCGGTGTCGATCCGCGGCGCCTGGCGGTGGGCGGCGACAGTGCAGGTGGCACGCTGGCGGCCGTCTGCGCGATCCTTGCGCGTGACGCGGGCCTGCCGCTCGCGCTGCAGATGCTGATCTACCCCGGAACCACCGCGCACCAGAACACGGCCTCGCATCTGCGTCATGTCGATGGTCCGCTCTTGACCAAGTCGATGATCGATTTCTTCTTCGCGCAATACGTCCGCACGCCGGCCGACCGCGACGACTGGCGCTTTGCGCCGCTGCTGGCCGATGATGTCGAGGGCGTGGCGCCGGCCTGGATCGGCCTGGCCGAATGCGATCCGGTGGTCGACGAAGGCATCGCCTACGCCGACAAGCTGCGCGCCGCGGGCGTGCCGGTCGACCTGGAGATCTACCGCGGCGTGATCCACGAATTCATCAAGATGGGGCGGGCGATTCCGGAGGCGCTGCAGGCGCAGCAGGACGCGGCCCGCGCACTGCGCGAGGCCTTGCAGCCTTGAGCGCTGTCACACACGCCTACCGGTACGCGCACATGTCGGCCACGCTGGCGGAGCCGTCGGGCCCGCGGCTGAGTCTGGCAACGTCCAGCCTGCAGGCCGATGGCGGCACGGCGCATCCGCATTTCTTCGAGGGCCGCCTGTTGCAGCCCCGGCTCTACGCGGAACTGCTCAGCGCCGTTCACCTGGTGGTCGGCTCGCGCTTCTTCACGCCAGCCAACAGTGTTGCGCGCGCCGTCGCGCTGGCCGATCCCGTGGTCACGGCCGGCGGCGAGCTGTTGCGCTTCGAGGGTTTCTCGGCCTGCTGCAGCTGCTATGTGCGTGTGGACCTGCTGCCCGATGCCTATGACGGACAGGTGGTCGGCAAGGGCACGACCAATGTCGATTTCAACGCCCCGATGCGCGCCGCGCTGGCCCGGCTGCGCGACGCCGACGGGCTGGCACTGTCGGTCGGGCGCGACGCGCTGACGCTGCAATCGGGCGGCGGCGAGGTGGTCGAGCGCAAGGTGGCGCTGCCGTTGCGCTGGCTGCGCGGCATGGTCGAGGTGCAGTCGTACCTTGCCGGCATGCGGCCTCGCTTAGAACTCAAGGGGCTGGAGGGCCTGCGTTTTCTTCGCACGCTGCCCAAGGCATCGACCAGCCGCACTCCCCTTTGGGTGGCGCCCTCGCCGAAGGGGCCGTTTACCACCACGCGGCCACATCCGCAGGGCGTGCGCGTGACCGACACCAGCCGGCTGCGGGTGCTCGAAGCACTGCTGCCCAAGGCGCGCAGCCTCGCCGTGCATGCCGACGAGACACAACAGGCCAGTGCATGGGTACTCGCGTTTCCCGGCGCGCGGCTCACGCTGGCGCTCAGTGCGGAGCCTTGGCGCGGCTTTTCGGGCGAAGGGCAGGCGCTGCGCGCACTGATGCGCATGGACGACGAACGCGCGGTGGCGCTGGTGAGAGCGCAGCTGAACTGGCAGACGGTAATCGACCCGGCGGCCCTGGCGTACACGCTGGGCATCACCGAGGCGAGCGTGGACGACAGCCTGCGAATCCTCGGTGCTTCGGGCCTGGTGGGCTTCGACGTGGTCGAGCGGCGCTACTTCCACCGTGTGCTGCCGTTCGACCTGTCGTCGGTCGAGGACATGCATCCGCGCCTGGCCGATGCGCGCGAACTCCTGGCTCGCGGCGCCGTCAGCATCGCGAATGCCAGCCCGGTCGAGGCTCAGGTGAGCAGTGCGGGCAGCGTGTACAGCGTGCGCGAGATCGACGGCGAACTGCGTTGCACCTGCCCCTGGTATGCAAAGCACCAGGGCGAGCGCGGCCCCTGCAAGCACGTATTGGCGGTGGAGGCTTCAGCCTCGGCTGCGGAAGGCGATCGATGAGAAACGCAGAAGAACTGCCGGTGTTAGTGCCGGCCGGCGCGCTGGAACAGGCGGTGCACCGGGGCGATTTCGAGGCCGCGATCGCCGCCCTGCAGGCCATGCCAGCGGCCGGCCGCAAGGCATGTGCCGAATCGCTCGAGAAGATGGGCCAGATCATGCGCTCAAGCCACTGGCAAGGCAGCCCGTATGCACGCCAGTGGGGCGGCGAGGCGCAGGCGGCGCAATACCGCGCCCTGCAGGGGGCCATGGTCGTTTGCATGGGACCCGAGGCTTTGCTCGATCACGCCGGTCCCCAGGTCGCCCTCGACCCGGAAACTGCCGCGGCGCTATGCAAGCGGTTCGGCATCGACGCCGCCGGCTGGCGTGCCGCACTGCAAAAGGCGGCCGAAGCGACGCTGCGCACTTTCGTCGCCCACATCCTGCCGGTGCAAAACCTGGTGGCCGCGGGGCTGATCGACCGGCCGCAGGGCGACGACTACGCCATTGGCCTGATGGCCCTGCCGCGTGCCTCGTATCGCTCGGCCACCATGGACCGGCATTTCGACCGCGACCCCGGCCTGTATCAAGCCGTGCTCCGCCTGTTCGATGTGGAGGGAACGAGCGAGCACAACCTGTCGGCGGTGGACAAATACAACCACTCGCCGGAGAACTCCTGGTCGCACATCTTCATCGAGGGCGTGGCGCGGGGCGAATTCACGCGGGAGCAACTGCTCGAAAGGGCCCTCGGCACGCTCGAGAAAGACTGGCCGCAATTCCGCGCGGGCTGGTTCTCGCGCTTTCACGAGACCCTGGCTCCCTCCGCGAGCGAGATGGCGCCCCTTGCCGCGCGCTATCTGGGCCTTTGCCAGAGCCGCATTCCGCCGACCGTGGCACTGGCGCTCGGCGCGCTGAAAACGCTGCATGCGGCGAAGCACATCGACGGAGCCTCGCTGCTGGGCGCGTTGAGGCCGGTGTTCTATGCGAGCGCCAAGTCGCAGGTCGATGCGGCGCTGAAGCTGGTCGAGGCCGTCGTCAAGCGAGAACCCGCCCTGGCACATGAAGCCTCGGCGTTGGCGCTGCACGGACTGGTGCACGAGGCGGCCGAACTGCAGAAGAAGATCATCGAGCGGCTCGATGCCTGGGGCATGGACGACGCTGCACGCGGTGAGCTGGCGGCACACATCGGCAGCGTGGCAACGGTCAACCGACCGGCGCTTGGGGCGCTGCGCGGCGTCGGATCCGACGCCGCGGCCCCTGCGCCGGCAACGGCCGGGTCATTGCCGATGGGGAGCGGCCCGATGGATCCGCTCGACGCCGGCCGCGCGCTCGCGCCTGTCACCGATCCCGCCGAGCTGACCGAACGGCTGGCCTTCGTGCTGGAGAACCCCAACGACACCGACGAACTGGAGCGCGTCGTCGAAGCGCTGGTGCGCATGGCACCGCTGCCGGAAGCGCTGGTGAAGCAGTGCGCGCCGGTGGTCAAGCGTGCCCGCAAGCTGCTGCGCAGCGAGGTGCCGAGCCGGCTGGCGAGGCTGCTGGTCTTCGTCGCGAGCGCAGAGCGGTTGCCCGATCTGCGCGACAACCCGCACCGCAGCGGCCTGCAGAAACCGCAGGCCGACGAATTTCTGGCTCTGCGGGTGGACGACCTGATCAATCAGGCCGCGCAGGGCTGGGGCCTCGCGCCGCTGGCATCGGCCACGCATGCGCGCGGGTTCATCGACCCGGCGGTGTTCATCGAGCGCATTGCGGCGTATCAGGGGCGCGGGGCGCAGCCATGCCTGGGCGAGCAGGTGCGGGGCATGCTGCGGCTGGCTCCGCCGCAGGGACAAGGCGCAGCCATCTTGCGCGAGAAGGCTCGCCAGTTGGCCGATGCCCCTCTGGTGCGCGCGTTGCGCCACGCGCTGGGCGAGGATGGCGTCGCCATTTCCGCCAAGGCGGACGAGGCGCAACAGGCCCTGTTCGCGACCGCGGCACGCATCCGCCACCCCGGCGGCGACGATTCGCGCGTGCTGGATGCCTGGGGTGACCTCGGGCCCGACGGGGCGAGCGCAGCCCGCTACACATGGTCGGTGAATGCCAGGAGTTCCACCTACGAAGGCAAGACCTACATTCACCACGATTTGCAGTTGGCGTCCGCCGCGGTGCACCCGGACACGCCGCACGCGCTGGTGGCCGTGCGCCGCGCCGGCATGGACGGCGCCCATGACGAGGCGTTGTTGCGCCATGCCGCCACGGTGCTGCCGTCGTCGCTTGAGAGTTTCTTCGCCGATGGCTGCCGGCAGATAGGCAACAACCTCGACTGGTGGGAAGCACAGTGGCAAAACCGGGCCTACCTCATGCCGCTGCTCGATCCCACGGTCCCCGTCACTGCTTCGCAGCCGATGGCAGTGCTGCTGCTTGCACTGGCGCTCGCCGGCAAGGAGCCGGGCCAGACGGCGCTTGCGGTCGATGCGCTGGTGCAATCCTTTACCGAAGGCCGGCTCGACGTGCCGGCGCTGGGAGCGCAATTGCGTGCGCTGCTGGCGTCGTCGCTCACGATGGCCAAGCGCCATGGCAAGAGCCTGGAGGCGGCGGTACGGGCCGATACACGGCTGGCTGCGCCGGTCTTCGACCTTCTCTGCGACATGCTGGCGGCCGATGCCGGAAATCCGCCCAAGGACCTGGCTGCGCTGATGGAACTGCTGCTCGAGATTGCGCTGAGTTCGCAGCGGACGCTGCCCGCGCCAACGCTGGAGCTGCTGGCAGGGCTCGAGCTCGGTGGCAAGGGCCGTGCGGTGCGCAAGAGCCTGTTGGCGCTGGGCGCAGGCGCTCGGGGCTGAAGCGTCCGGTTCCTACAATTCCAACCCTTTCCGGAGACAAGAATGCAACGCAGCGATTTCCGCTTCTTCCACCGCCTGCGCGTACGCTGGGCCGAAGTCGACATGCAGAAGATCGTCTTCAACGCGCACTACCTGATGTACTTCGACACCGCCATCTCGGACTACTGGCGCGCCTTGGCGCTGCCGTACGAAGAGGCGATGCATGCGCTGGGCGGCGACCTCTACGTGCGCAAGGCCACCATCGACTTCCGCGCCTCGGCGCGCATGGACGACATGCTGGACATGGGCGTGCGCTGCGCGCGCATCGGCAATTCTTCGATGGTGTTCGAGGGCGGGTTGTTCCGGCAGGACCAGTTCCTGGTCGGCTGCGAGCTGGTCTACGTGTTCGCCGACCCGGCGACGCAGACCTCGAAGCCGGTGCCTGCTGTGCTGCGAGAAGTGCTGACCGGCTACGAGGCCGGCGAGACGATGCGCACCGTCGAGACCGGCGACTGGGCCACCCTCGGCGAAGGCGCTGGCGCCCTGCGGCGCGCGGTGTTCATCGAGGAGCAGAACATTCCCGAAGCGATGGAATGGGACGCGCAGGACGCCGTGGTGCTGCACGCGGTGGCGCGCAACCGCATCGGGCAGGTCATCGCCACAGGGCGGTTGCTGGCGGCCGAGAACGGCGTCTCGCACATCGGCCGCATGGCGGTGCACCGCAACCTGCGCAGCGGCGGGCATGGCGCTGCGGTGATGCAGGTGCTCGAAGACGCCGCCAGGGCGCGCGGCGACAGCGTGGTGGCGCTGAATGCGCAGCGCAGCGCCGAGCGTTTCTATGCGCGGCTGGGCTATGTGCCGCACGGCGACGGCTTCGAGGAGGCCGGCATCCCGCACATCGAGATGCGCCGGTCCCTTCTTCCTTCTTCTCCTCAATAGCGCGCGGGCGGGTCCGGCACGTAGCCCGGCTCCGAACCCGGGAACGGCGACGGACCGGCCGGACGCGGCCAGCGCGGCGCGGGCGGCACCGGGATCACACCCGCGGCAACGAGGTTCTCGCGGCTGTCGTAGCGGATGCGGACCACTTCGTCGGGCGACGGCTGCGCGCGCTCGAAGGTGGTCTTGCCGACGTACGAGGTTTCGCGGCGGCCGTGCGCGGTGCCCAGGCTCGGGCTGGGCGCGGACTGGCGCAGGCTGCCCGCGGGGGATTCCGCCGCCGCGGCGGCACCGTCGGCCGAACGCGCCTTCGCGCGCGCATCGCCCAGGGACGACGACTCGCTTCGGCGCTCGCGCTCGCCGTGTTCGTCGCGGTACGGAAAAGGCGTGACCGGCGGCGGGAGCGGCTCGGGCATGCGCTCGCGAAACATCGCGACGCCGATCACGCCCACGTCGTCCGGGCGGCCCGTGCGGCTCGCATAGGAGTTGCCGGCCGCGGCGAACTCGAAGGCCGCGATCTGCGAATCGCTCTTGCGCCACCCAGTGATGTCGCTGCGTTCGCCTCCGCTGAACACATAGCCGTTCTGCCCGACACCGGCCGTTTCACCCGTGACGACATTGATGCCGTCCACCGACATCACGGCCATGATGCGTTCACCCATCGTGTTGCGCGCCCGGATGGCGTAGCGCGCACCGGGGCGACCGGCTACCCAGTATTCACCGCGGTGGCGGTAGATCGGCAGTTCGGTGCCGGTGCCGCGGTCGACCACGCTGATCTGCATCAGCGAGCCGATGCGGCTGGACGGCGTGGGCGGGGCGTAAGGCCGCTCCGGGCTCTGCGCGCAGGCCGAGAAGGAGGCCGCGGCGCTCAGGGCCAAGGCGGTGGAAAAGAGTCTGCGCTTCATGGTGTCTTCCTTGCCGGGAGTTGATCGGTGCAGGCTTCTACGGCGCTGCATCGGCGGCAGGGTTAAACGACGCGCAAAAAAATGGCGCCATCTGTTCGATAGCGCCGAACGCCCCTTTTCTTCAAGGGCGTTGGGGGGATGGGAGACTCAGATGTCCTCGAGCAGGGGGTAGGGCAGCGGATCGACCGTGAGTGCCGGGCCGTCGGCCGCGCCCGCGCGCAGGCCACCGGCCTCGAGCGCGGCGATCTGCATCGAGACCAGCGCGGACCAGCCGCCGTCTGGCGCCGGCGCGGCCTGCGCCACGATGCCCACGGGCTGCTCGGCATCGGCGGCCGCGAACACCTCCTGTCCGGCGGAGACGGCCGCATCGGCCTGCACGAGGTAGGTGCGCCGCTTCAGCGTGCCGCGGAACTGGCTGCGCGCGACCACTTCCTGGCCGGGGTAGCAGCCTTTCTTGAAGTTCACGCCGCCGACCGATTCGTAGTTGATCATCTGCGGCACGAAGGCGTCGACGATCGGCGTGGTCAGCGTCACGATGCCGCTGCGCACCTCGCTCCACTGCCACAGGGCGGCATCGAGCGCGGGGCCCGTGGGTGCGGCGTGGCCGGCCGGCGCGATCCAGAGCGCACGCGGCACCCCGTCGGCTGGATACAGCGACACGGCGCTGACGTCATCGCCGACGGCCGTGCGCTTGCCGGGCGAGGCGGCGGCGTCGAGGCCGTTGCCGGTCAGGGCAGTGCCAGCCAGGCCATACAGCGCAAACTGGTCGGTGGCATCGGTCAACTTGGCCTTGGCACGCAGCACGAACATCGACAAGCGCTTGAGCGTCGCGGCCAGGATGTCGCGGCTGCACACCAGCAGGATCAGCTCGGGTTGCGGCTTGATGCCGATGAAACTTGCGATCACACGGCCCTTGGCGGTGCACAGCGCAGCCAGCCGGGCGTCGGAGGCGCCGAGCAGCGAAAAGTCCTGGGTCAGCTGGCCGTGCAGGAAGCTGGCGGCGTCCGGGCCCTCGGCACGGATCACACCGAGGTGGGAGAGGGCGGTCACGCCATTGAGAACGACTGTGGTCATCGCTGAATTATCATGGCCGGGCCTGTTCCTTCGGGGCGGCAGGGGCTCCTTCCCTGCAGCCTGCGAATCCACCGGTTTTCTCCGGCTTTTTCCGTCTTCCCCACATCGGATCCGTGCGCAGCTTCTTCCTTACGCTTTTCCTGCTTGCCGCCCTGATCGCGCTCGCGCTTGGCGGCGCCGGTCTCTGGTGGGTACACCAGCCGCTCAAGCTGCCGGCGCCCAGCGTCGACCTGTCTGTCGAGCCCGGCACCACGCCGCGCGGCATCGCACAAGCCGTGGCCGACACGGGCGTCGACGTGCAGCCGCAGTTGCTCTACCTGTGGTTCCGCATCTCGGGACAAGACCGCCAGATGCGCGCCGGCAGCTACGAGCTGGAACGCGGCGTCTCGCCCAAGCTACTGCTCAACATCCTGGTGCGCGGCGAGGAAGCCACGCGCAGCCTGGTGCTGGTCGAGGGTTGGAACATCCGCCAGGTGCGCGCCGCGCTCGCCAAGGCCGACCAGCTCAAGCCAGACAGCGTGGGCCTGACCGACGAGGCGCTGATGGCCAGGCTGGGCAAGCCGGGCCTGCACCCGGAAGGGCGCTTCTTTCCGGACACATATACCTACTCGAAAGGCTCGACCGACATCGCCCTGATGCAGCGCGCGATGCGGGCCATGGACAAGAAGCTCGAAGCCGCCTGGGCCGCCCGCGCCTCCGATCTGCCGTTGAAATCGGCCGATGAGGCGCTTATTTTGGCCAGTATTGTCGAAAAGGAGACAGGCAAGGCCAAAGACCGCTCGGAAATCGCGGCTGTCTTCACCAATCGCCTGCGCATCGGTATGCCGCTGCAGACCGACCCGACGGTGATCTACGGCATGGGCACCGCCTTCGACGGCAACCTGCGCAAGAAAGACCTGCTGACCGACACGCCCTGGAACACGTATACGCGCGGCGGGCTGCCGCCGACGCCGATTTCCATGCCCGGCAAAGCCGCGCTGCTGGCAGCGGTGCAGCCCGCGCAGAGCAAGTCGCTGTACTTCGTCTCGCGCGGCGACGGCACAAGCCAGTTCAGCAGTTCGCTCGACGACCACAACCGCGCGGTCAACCGCTATCAGCGCGGCGGCGGCAGCGATTCCAAACCGAAGGCAACCCAATGAGTGACAACGGCCTGTTTCTGACGCTCGAAGGCATCGACGGGGCGGGCAAGTCGAGCCATCTCGATGCGCTGGAGGCTCTGTTCAGGACGCAGGGCCGCGAGGTCGTGCGCACGCGCGAGCCAGGCGGTACGCCGCTGGCCGAGACGCTGCGCGGGCTGATCCTCGAGCAGCCGATGGACCCGCTGACCGAATCGCTGCTGGTGTTCGCGGCGCGGCGCGACCACATCGCGCAGGTCATCGAGCCGGCGCTGGCGCGTGGCGACGTGGTGCTGTGCGACCGGTTCACCGACGCGACCTTTGCCTATCAGGGGGCGGGGCGAGGCTTCGATGAAGCCGTGCTTTCGACGCTCGAACAATGGGTGCAGGCGGAGGCGGGCAGGGCGGCGCTGCTTCAGCCGCATATCACGCTGTGGTTCGACCTCGCGCCCGGGATCGCCGCGCAGCGATTGGCCGGCGCTCGCGTGCCCGACAAGTTCGAAGCCCAGCCCGTCGAGTTTTTCAGCCGCGTCGCCCGGGGCTACGCGGCCCGCGCGGCCGCTGATGCGACGCGCTTCGTGCGCATCGATGCCAGCCAGTCGCGCGACCAGGTGTGGCAGCAGGTTGAAACGGCATTGGTGGCGCGTGGCGTGCTGAACAGCGGAATTGCCCGATGAGCGTGCCGGCTCTGTCCCCCTGGCTGCGCCAGCCGCTCACCGAGTTGCTGCGCCAGCGCGGCCATGCCTGGCTGCTGCAAGGTCCCTCCGGCATCGGCCAGTACGAACTGGCGCTGGCGCTCGCGTCCGCATGGCTGTGCGAGCAGCCGACGCAGGAGGGCACGGCCTGCGGCCACTGCGCCAGCTGCCATGCCATCGAGGTTCGCACCCATGCCGACCTGTGCGTGCTGATGCCCGAAGTCGCCATGCAGGAACTGAACTGGCCGCTCGACGAGAAGGCGCAGGCCGACATCGACGACAAGAAACGCAAGGCCAGCCGCGAGATCCGCGTCGAGGCAATGCGCGACGCGGTCGGGTTTGCGCAGCGAACCAGCGCGCGCGGCCGTGGCAAGGTGGTGCTGGTGTATCCGGCCGAGCGCATGAACACCATCACCGCGAATGCGCTGCTGAAAACGCTCGAAGAGCCCGTCGGTGATGTGCGCTTCGTGCTCGTCAGCGAGGCCGCGTGGCAACTGCTGCCGACCATCCGCAGCCGCTGCCTGGGCTTCACGCTGCCCTGGCCTGAAACCGCCGAGGCCGAAGCCTGGCTGGCCGCGCAGGACGTGCCCGCCGCCGATGCGGCCGCATTGCTGCGCGCCGCCGGTGGCCGGCCGAGCGACGCCTTGCGGCTCGCGCGCTCGGGTCAGTCGCCCAAGGCCTGGTCCTTGCTTCCCAAGGCCATGACGCGTGGCGACGTGGGCGCGCTGGCCGATCACGCGCCGGCGCAGGCCGTCGGTGCGCTGCAGAAGCTTTGCCACGACCTGATGGCTGTCGGCAATGGTGCCGCGCCCCGGTTCTTCGACGCCGCCGACCTGCCCGCCGCGCCGTCGCGGCTGGCGCGGGCGCGCGGGTGGAAGTGGTTGGCAAGTGCCGCGAGAACCGCGGAACACCCGTTCAATGCGGGCCTCATGCTGGAAGCGCTTGTGAGCGAAGCGCGAACCACCCTAAACTCTGCCGCTCGTCGCCCATGAACCAACCTGTCGCCTCCGCCGTTCCCAACGCCACGCCCGCCCGGCCGAGCGTCATTCAACTCGCCATCAAGGAGAAGGGCGCGCTGTACGCGGCTTACATCCCTTTGTTTGCAGAAGGCGGCATCTTCATTCCGACCACGCGCGAATACCGGCTCGGCGACGATGTCTACGTGCTGCTGACGCTGCCCGAAGACCCGCAGCGCTATCCGGTGGCCGGCAAGGTCGCCTGGATCACGCCATCGCGTGCGGCTGGCAACCGGGCGCCAGGCGTGGGGATCCGGTTCCCGTCCGACGAAAAATCGCGCCAGCTCAAGGCACGCATCGAGGCCGCACTGGGCGGTTCGATGGCCTCCGACCGTCCCACGCAAACCATCTGAGTTTTCCGCCGTCCCCGTGACGCGGAACTCCGTCGACGGCACCACCTCCCACCAGGGAGTGCGCCGCGCACTTCACCATTTCCGATGTTCACCGATTCCCACTGCCACCTCACGTTCCCCGAGTTCGCGGACCAGATGCCGCAGATTCGTGCCGCCATGGCCGCCGCGCAGGTCGACCGGGCGCTTTGCATCTGCACCAAGCTCGAGGAGTTCGACGACGTGCAGGCGCTGGCCGCCAGCTACGACAACTTCTGGGCCAGCGTCGGCGTGCACCCCGACAACGAGGACATCGCCGAGCCCAGCGTCGAAGACCTGGTGCGGCTGTCGGCCCGGCCCCGCGTGGTCGCCATCGGCGAGACCGGCCTCGACTATTACCAGATGGAGGAACGCAAGGGCGGGCGCAGCATCTCCGACATGGAATGGCAGCGCGACCGCTTTCGCGTGCACATCCGCGCCGCTCAACAGACCCGCAAGCCGCTGATCATCCACACCCGCGAGGCCTCGGCCGATACGCTGGCGATCCTCAAGGAGGAGGGCGAGGACGGCGCCAGCAGGGCGGCCGGCGGCGTGTTCCATTGCTTCACCGAAACCGCCGAGGTGGCGCGCGCGGCGCTCGATCTGGGTTTCTACATCTCGTTCTCCGGCATCCTGACCTTCAAGAAGGCCCAGGATCTGCGCGACGTAGCCGCTTTTGTGCCGCTGGACCGCATGCTGATCGAGACCGACAGCCCTTATCTCGCGCCCGTGCCGTACCGCGGCAAGACCAACAATCCGTCGTACGTGCCGTTCGTGGCACGGCAGATCGCCGAGCTGCGAAAAGTGCCCGTGGAGGCCATCGCCAAGGCCACGAGCGACAACTTCGAAACGTTGTTCAGGGATGTTAAATCATGAAGAACTACATCAAAAAATCGCTTTACCTTATTGTTTTTGCTGCATCTTTTTCAGTGCATGCCGGTTCGTTCGAAGACTTCTTCCGGGCCGTGCGTGGAGACAACGCCAGCGGCGTGCGCACGCTGCTGCAGCGCGGTTTTGATCCGAACACGCGTGACGAGCACGGCCAGACGGGTTTGCTGATCGCATTGCGTGAGCCTTCGCCGAAAGTGATCCAGGTGCTGATCGAGTCGCCTCAGACCAATGTGGACCTGGCCAACGCCAAGGACGAAACCCCGCTGATGCTGGCCGCGATCAAGGGCCAGCAGGACCTGGTCACACAACTGCTGAAGCGCGACGCTGCGGTCAACAAGACGGGTTGGACGCCGCTGCACTACGCCGCGACCAGCGGCCAGTTGACCATCATGAAGGTGCTGCTCGACAACTACGCATTCATCGATGCGCAATCGCCCAATGGCACCACGCCGCTGATGATGGCTGCGATGTACGGCTCGAGCGAGGCGGTGAAGTTGCTGCTGGCCGAAGGCGCGGATACGACGATGAAGAACCAGCTGGGCATGACGGCCGTCGACTTTGCCAACAAGGCGAACCGTCCGGAAGCGGCGTCGTTGATCACTGCGGCGGCGGCAGCCAAAGCCAATGCGCCCAAGGCGATCCCGAAGGACGGCAAATGGTGAGGCCGGCGGGCGCCATGTTGCTGGCGTTTGGACTGGTGGGTTTCGCGTCTGGCGCGATGGCGCAGCATTCGATCTACAAGTGCGTCCAGGGCGGCAAGGTCGCTTATTCGAACGAGCCGTGCCCGGACGCGAAGAAGATCGAGGTCAAGCAGACGAAGGGCGTGAACTACGAAGGCCGGGGTTCGGGGGGCGCGCTGAAGCGTTGATACCGGCTGGGGGTGCCTCGTTGTGCTCATCTGAAATGAACACAATGTGCATTATGTTAAATTCAGAACGCGGAGAATCCTGCGCGAGATAGCCGCCCTGGCCTGCGGCTGCAAGCGGTGGCGGTGATCTGGCGAATGGTTCCGATCAGGACGTGGCCACGTAGTCCGGATATTGCCGGCAGATCTCGTCCACCGCGCTGAGCGTGCCCGACAGGTGCCTGCGCAATGCCGCTTGCGCGGCCGCCGGGTCCTTCGCCTCGATGCCGCGCACGATGGCGCGATGGTCGCGCAGGATCGCCTCGGTCTTGCCGGCGGTGGGCAGGTGCAGGCGGCGCAGCCTGTCGACGTGGCCCGAGACACGCCCTACCAGCTCCCACAGGCTGGCGACGCCGCCGGCCTCGTACATCAGGTGATGGAAGGCGCGGTCGGCGCCGACGAAATCGCCATAGCGCTGTGCTGTCGACAACGCCACCTGCTGCGCGATGACGGCCTTCATCTGCTCGACCAGCCCCGCTGGCGCCTCCAGCGCGAGCTGGTGCACCAGTTCCAGCTCGATCGAGCGGCGCAGGAAATGCGCCTCCCGCGCCGCCGCGATGTCGATGCGGCTGACCAGCGTGGCGTGCTGCGGGAACACGTCCACCAGTCCTTCCTCGTTGAGCCGCAGCAGCGCTTCTCGCACCGGGGTCTGGCTCACGCCGAAGCGATCGGCCAGTTCCTGCCGCGCCAGCACGGTACCCGGCACCAGGTCCAGCGAGAGGATGGCGTCGCGCAGCTTCTCCGTCACCTGCGGCGCGGCGAGGCGGGTGCGGTCGAGTCGAAATTTTGGAAGGGCACTCATCGGGCCGGATTGTGGCATTGACGTACTAATATATTAGTGTTTTAATCCCGCCGGCATTGCCCCGCCGCGCCTCGCGCCCACAGAGACACCCCCATGAAACGCCCCTACGAATCCCTGCGCAGCGCACGCTGGTTCGCACCCGACGACTTCCGCTCCTTCGGCCACCGCTCGCGTGTGCTGCAGATGGGCTACAGCCACGCCGACTGGATGGGTAAGCCGCTCATTGCCATCGTCAACACCTGGAGCGATGCCAACCAGTGCCACTCGCACTTCAAGCAGCGGGTGGACGACGTCAAGCGCGGCATCCTGCAGGCCGGCGGCTTCCCGCTCGAACTGCCGGCCATTTCGCTGTCGGAAAGCATGGTCAAGCCCACCACCATGCTCTATCGCAACTTCCTGGCCATGGAAACGGAAGAGCTGCTGCGCAGCCACCCGGTGGACGGCGCGGTGCTGATGGGCGGCTGCGACAAGACCACGCCCGGCCTCACGATGGGCGCGATCAGCATGGGCATCCCCTTCATCTACCTGCCCGCCGGCCCCATGCTGCGCGGCAACTGGAAGGGCAAGGTGCTGGGCTCGGGCTCCGACGCCTTCAAGTACTGGGACGAGCGCCGCGCCGGCCGGCTGAGCGACCAGGCCTGGGCGGAGATGGAAGCAGGCATCGCGCGCAGCCACGGCACCTGCATGACCATGGGCACCGCGGCCACCATGATGGGCATCGCCGAGGCCGTCGGACTCACCCTGCCGGGCGCCTCCAGCATTCCCGCGGCCGACGCCAACCACATCCGCATGAGCGCCGACTGCGGCCGCCGCATCGTCGACATGGTGTGGGAAGACTGGACGCCCGCGAAGATGCTCACGCGCGCCAGCTTCGAGAATGGCATCGCCTGCGCGATGGCCATGGGCTGCAGCACCAACGCCATCGTCCACCTGATCGCGATGTCGCGCCGCGCCGGCCATGCGGTGAGCCTGGACGCCTTCGACGACTTCAGCCGCCGCGTGCCCGTCATCGCCAACATCCGCCCCAGCGGCGACGCCTACCTGATGGAAGACTTCTTCTACGCCGGCGGCCTGTCGGCGATGCTGGAGCGCATCCGAGGCCACCTGAAGACCGAAGCGCTGACGGTCAACGGCCGCACGCTCGGCGAGAACATCGCGGGCGCCGAGGTCTACAACGACGACGTCATCCGTCCGCTCGCCAACCCCATCTACGCCGAAGGCGCGCTGGCCGTGCTGCGCGGCAACCTTGCGCCCGACGGCGTCGTGATCAAGCCCAGCGCCTGCGCGCCGCACCTGCTGCGGCACACCGGCCGCGCACTGGTGTTCGACGACTATCCGTCGCTCAAGAAGGCGGTCGACGACCCCGAACTCGACGTGACGGCCGACGACATCCTGGTGCTGCGCAACGCCGGCCCGCGCGGCGCCGGCATGCCCGAGTGGGGCATGCTGCCGATTCCCACCAAGCTGCTCAGGCAGGGCGTGACAGACATGCTGCGCCTGTCCGACGCGCGCATGAGCGGCACCAGCTACGGCGGCTGCCTGCTGCACTGCTCGCCCGAGGCGGCCATCGGCGGCCCGCTGGCGCTGGTGAAGACCGGCGACCGCATCACCGTGGACGTGCCCGCACGGCGCATCCACCTCGACGTCGACGACACGGAATTGGCCCGCCGCAAGGCCGCGTGGACGCCGCCGCCGCCCCGCTACGGGCGCGGCTACGGCTGGATGTTCGGCCGCCACATCAAGCAGGCCAACGAAGGCTGCGACTTCGACTTCCTCGAAACCAGCTTCGGCAAGCCGGTGGCCGAACCCGACATCTTCTGACGCGCCCGCCCTCCTCCCCTTTTTCTCATTCTTTCGACAACGGAGACAACACGTGAATCCCGCCACTCGCGACCTGCTCATGAAGGTGAGCACCGCCACCCTGTGCACCGCCCTGTTCAAGCGCGGCCTGCGCAACCAGTTCATCCAGGAGGTGCGACCGCTCGACGCCGGCCTGCCGAACATGGTGGGCGAAGCCTTCACGCTGCGCTACATGCCGGCGCGCGAAGACCTGAATCCGATCAGCGTCTTCCTCGATCGCGACCATCCGCAGCGCAAGGCAGTGGAGCAATGCCCCGAAGGCGCCGTGCTGGTGATCGACAGCCGAAAAGATGCGCGGGCCGCATCGGCCGGCGGCATCCTGGTCACGCGGCTGATGAAGCGCGGCGTGGCCGGGGTGGTGACCGACGGCGGCTTCCGCGACAGCCCCGACATCGCCAAGCTGGGCTTCCCGGCCTATCACCACCGCCCGAGCGCGCCGACCAACCTCACGCTGCACCAGGCCATCGACATCAACGTGCCCATCGGCTGCGGCGACGCGCCGGTGTTCCCTGGCGACGTGATCGTGGGCGACGCGGAAGGCGTGATCGTCATCCCGGCCCACATGGCCGACGAGATCGCCGCCGAGGCGACCGAGATGACCTCCTTCGAGGACTTCGTGCAGGAAAAGGTGCTCGAAGGCCGCTCCATCCTCGGCCTGTATCCGCCCACCGAGGAACAAAGCCGCGCCGACTTCGCGTCCTGGCGCAGCGCCCGTGGCCGCTGAAGCCCTTTCTCTTTCCCCCAATTCCCGAGGAGACAAATCCATGAGATTCATCCGTGGCGCCGCGGCGCTGTTCCTGGCTGCGCTCGTCCCCGTGGCCACCTGGGCCCAGGCCTCCGATTGGCCGGCCGCCAAGCCGATCGTCTACGTCGTGCCCTTCACCGCCGGCGGATCCACCGACATCGTGGCGCGCACGCTGGCCCAGAAGCTGGGCGACAGCCTCAAGCAGTCGGTGGTGGTCGACAACAAGCCCGGCCAGGCCGGCGGCATCGGAGCGGCCTACGTCGCCAAGGCCAAGCCCGATGGCTACACGCTGCTTGGCGGCACCATCAGCACGCACGCCATCAACGCGAGCCTGTACAAGAACCTGCCCTACGACCCAATGAAGGACTTCGAGCCCGTCTCGCTGGTCGCGCGCCTGCCCAACGTGCTGATCGTCAACAGCCAACTCGGCGTGAACTCGGTGGCCGAACTGGTGGCGCTGCTGAAGAAAGACGAGAGCAAGCGCACCTTTGCCTCTTCCGGCGCCGGGACCTCCACCCACCTGGCCGGCGAGATGTTCGGCGACCTCATCGGCGTGAAGCTCACCCACGTGCCGTACAAGGGCACGCCGCCGGCCATGACCGACGTGGCCGCTGGACTGGTGCCCTTCATGTTCGACCAGGTAACGGCCGCACTGCCGCTGGTGAAGAGCGGCAAGCTCAAGCTGCTGGCGGTGACCACGGGCAAGCGCATCGCCCTGGCGCCCGAGTTGCCGACCATGATCGAATCGGGCATTCCAGGCTTCGAGATGTCGTCGTGGCAGGCCGTGTACGCGCCCAAGGGCACACCCAAGCCGATCGTCCAGCGCCTGAATGCCGAGATCGTCAAGGCGCTCAAGCAGCCCGACGTGCAGGCCCGGCTCTCGGACCAGTTGGCGATGGAGATCGTGGGAAGTACGCCGGAAGAACTGCGTGATCACATGGCCAGGGAAATTCCGCGCTGGGCCGCGCTGGTGAAGAAATCGGGCGCCGTGGCCGACTGACGGACCACCCTCTTCCCTCCCCCTCGTGGCGGCCTGCGGCCACGAGCGGGCAACGCGCAAGGCCCTCGCGCACGCCGTGCTAGGCGGCCCCTCACGCTGGGTACCCCAATTGCGCGCGAAGTGCTCCGGACGACGGTTGGCCTGCGCTCACGCCAGTAGTCCTGGTCCTACGGCGTGCCCATCGCTATCGAACTGGACTTTGCCGCCTCTACGGGCCAATATCAATCCGTGGCAAGGAGAAGCAAGTTGCAACGTCCTCTGACACCCTTTGGCGCACCTGTTGCGCCCGTGCCGCGAATCGCGCTGGGAAAAAGGTTCACACATGCGTTTGATGTGATAAATTCACATTTATAACAATGTGAAACATTTCTAAACGCATCACGATGAACGAGCCTTCGCACGCGCGCAAAACCGGCGGCTTCACCCTGATCGAGTTGATGATCACGGTGGCGATCGTGGCCATCCTGGCGGCCATCGCGCTGCCCAGCTACCAGCAGTACGTCATCCGCTCGAAGCGATCGGCGGCGCAGGCGCAGATGATGGACATCGCCAACCGGCAGCAGCAGTTCCTCCTGGCGAACCGCAACTATGCCGACAAGGCTGCGCTGACAGCCAGCGGATACGCACTGCCGGCCGAGGTCAGCAGCAACTACAGCTACGACATCACTCTGTCTACGACCGGTGTCCCCGGCTACACGCTGACGCTGACACCGCTCGGCAGCCAGTCGGGCGACGGCGCGCTCACTCTCAACAGCGAAGGCGTGAAGACGCCGCTTGCGAAATGGTGAGAGGCGCCCGCGGCACCCGTCAGGCGCGCAACCAGCGTGGCGTGAGCTTGCTGGAAGTGATCGTCGCCATCGTCGTGGTGGCTTTCGGGCTGTTCGGCCTCGTGGGACTGCAGGCGCGGCTGCAGGCGTCGGAGATGGAGTCGTACCAGCGCTCGCAGGCGCTGGTCATGCTGAACGACATGGCCAACCGCATCGCGATCAATCGCCGGATGGCCTCGAGCTACGTCACCAGCACCCCGCTGGGCAGCGGCAGCACGTGCCCCGCTGCCACCGGCACGCGCCAGCAGGTAGACACCGCCGAATGGTGCAACGCGCTGCAGGGCGCGGCCGAAACCTCGGGGAGCAGCAAGCTCGGCACGGTGATCGGCGGGCGCGGCTGCGTGCAGGACATGGGCAACAACGAATACCTCGTCACCGTCGCATGGCAGGGCCTGGTGCCAATCTCCGCCCCATCCGCCGGCGTGGGCTGCGGCAAGGACCTGTACGACGCCACCGGCACGCGCTGCGTGAACGACCTGTGCCGCAGGACGGTCACCACGCTCGTACGCATCGGAGCCCTTTCATGACGGCCACCGCGTCGCGCCATCGGCAGCGCGGGCTGACGCTGATCGAACTGATGGTGTCGATCACCATCATGCTCATCGTGATGGCAGCCCTGCTCGCGCTGTTCCTCAACGTGAGCGGCACCCAGCGCGAAATGGAACGCGTAAACCGCCAGATCGAAAGCGGGCGGCTCAGCATCTTCGTCCTGGAGAACGAGCTCTCCCACGCCGGGTTCTGGGAAAACTACATGCCCCAGTTCGACGATCTCACGGTCAATGGCGTGCCGGAGAACGTGCCCACCGGTACACCTCCCGACCCTTGCCTGGCCTATTCCGTCGCCAACTGGACCGACGACTACAAGCGCAAGCTGCTCGACCTCGGGGTGCAGAGCTACGAGACCGTGCCCGCCACCTGCACCGACCTGCTCAAGAACAAGAAGGCCAACACCGACGTCCTGGTCGTGCGGCACGCCGAGACCTGCCTGCCCGGCACGCCCAACTGCGAGGCGGACATCGCCGGCAACCTGTATTTCCAGTCCTCGCTGTGCGGCACGCAGAAGCCCTCGTCATTCGACCTGTCCACCAGCGGCTTCGGCAACATGTTCATGAAGGACTGCACGACGCCTTCGCCCAAGCGCAAGTTCGTTGCCGACATCTACTATGTGCGCGACTACGCCGAGACGGTGGGCGACGGCGTACCGACGCTGGCGCGCTCGCGTTTCGACCTGGCAAGCGGCGTCCTGGCGCAGCAGCCGCCGGTCCCTCTGATAGAGGGAGTCGAGGGGTTCAGGGTGGAGTTCGGCTTGGACACGATCGGCAAGACCAGCGGCGCCGTGAACTACGCCGCAGCGATCAACTGGGCCGACGCCGCCGACCGGATGACCCCTTCCAACCGCGGCGACGGCAGCCCCGATGGCAGTTTCGTGCACTGCAGCGTCGCCGCGCCCTGCACTGCCGACCAACTGGTGAACGTGGTGGCGGTCAAGCTCCATGTGCTCGCGCGCAGCACCGAGGTTTCGCCGGGCCACACCGACACGCGCACCTACAACCTGGGCTCCGCCACGCTGGGCCCGTTCAACGACCACTACAAGCGCCACGCGTTCTCCACCACCGTGCGCCTGACCAACGTGACCGGTCGAAGGGAGACGCCATGACCCATACACCGGCCACGCGCCGCCAGCAGGGCGCGGCGCTGCTCATAGGAATGATCATGCTGCTGCTGATCACCCTCACGGTCACCGCAGCGTTCAACCTCAGCAGCGCCAACCTCAAATCGGTCGGCAACCTGCAGACCCGCAACGAAGCCGTTGCCGCAGCCAACCGCGCCATCGAGGAAGTCGCCACCAGCCTGCTGGCGCCGGGCTCCGACGGCACGCCCTCGCTGACGCCGCCCCAGCGCACCGAGAGCCTGGTCGACATCAACAACGACGGCACCCCCGACTACACGGTCGTGGTCGCCCCGCCGGTGTGCGTGCGCGCAACCAAGGCGGTCGACAGCGGCGGGGGCACGGTGACCGGGCCGAGCGGCATCACGGGCGGGGCTTCCAGCAGCGGCTCGGGCCTGTCCACCCTGCCCGACCAGTACAACTCGGTCTGGGACATCAGCACCACCGTGACCGATGCCGCCAGCGGCACTACCACCGCCGTGCGCCAAGGCGTGCGCGCGCTACTCAACAAGGCGCAGTTCGAGGCGCTGTGCAACGGGCCGACACCATGACAAAGAAATTCTTCGCGCCGCTGTGCGCAGCCGCCCTGCTGGCCTTGCCCCTGAGTGCGGCGCATGCCGAGGACATCGACCTCTTCGTGGGCTACAACCAGGCGGCCGCCCAGGCGCCCAATGTGCTGTTCGTGCTGGACAACACGGCCAACTGGAACCAGCCGTTCACGGCCGAGATCACCGCGCTCGCGAAGGCTTTCGAAAGCCTGCCGTCCAACAAGTTCAAGGTCGGCCTGATGATGTTCACCGAAACGGGCGGTGGCAACTCCAACTCCGACGGCGGCTACGTGCGCGCCGCGGTGCGCACGCTGGACGACGGCACCAAGGTCAAGTATGGCGCGCTCATCCGCAGCCTCGACAAGCTCGACGACAAGTCCAACGGCGGCAAGGCCGGCAAGACCATGGCCGAGGTCTACCGCTACCTGGCCAGCGGCACCCCGATCGCCGGCAACAACAAGCGGAAGGCCGACTACAGCGGCAATGTCTACGGCACCGACGCATCGAAGGCCGTGTACGCGCTGCCGCGCAACGCGCTGGCCGCGATGAGCAGCACCACCTACGTGGGCCCCAGCACCGAAAACTGCGTGGGCACGTACGTCATCTACATCAGCAACGGCGCCGCGCAGGACAACAACAGCGACAGCCAGACTTCCACCGACGCACTGCGCGCCGCGGGCGGCAGCACCACCCCCATCGTGCTGAGCCCCAGCGGCTCGCAAGACAACACGGCCGACGAGTGGGCGCGGTTCCTGCAGACCAGCATGGGCGTCAAGCTGTATACCGTCGAGGCGGCCAAGGCCTCCGGTGGCCAGGGCCCCGGCTGGAGCGCGCTGCTCAAGAGCATGGCCACCCAGAGCAAGGGCGAGTACTACGACATCTCGTCCGATCCCGACCTGGGCGCTTCGCTAGGCGCGGCAATCGACGACATCTTCAGCAAGATCCAGTCGGTCAACAGCGTGTTCTCTTCGGTGAGCCTTCCCGTGAGCGTGAACACGCAGGGCACCTACCTAAACCAGGTGTTCGTCGGCATGTTCCGCCCCGACCAGGACGCACTGCCGCGCTGGAATGGCAACCTCAAGCAATACAAGCTCGGCCTCGACAGCAGCAACCAGCTCGTCCTGCAGGACGCCGCCAGCGCCAACGCGGTGAACAACCAGACCGGCTTCGTCGCCCCTTGCGCCCGCAGCTACTGGACGCCGCTGCCGAGCAACACCGATGCCTACTGGAGCTTCCGTCCCTCCGGCGACTGCCTCGGCAAGGAGGCGGCCGATAGCCCCGACGGCAACGTGGTCGAGAAAGGTGCCCAGGGCTACATGCTGCGCCGCCTTGCGGTGGCCAACCGCAACGTGAAGACCTGCGCCCCCGGCGCCTGCTCGGCGCTCACCAGCTTCGACGACGGCAACAGCTCCATCACCCAGGCGGCCCTGGGCGTGGCGAGCACCACCGATCGCACCAACCTGATCAACTGGGTCCGGGGCGCCGACAACAAGGGCGACGAGCGCACCGACGCCAGCGGCAACCCCCTTACCTCCACCGCCATGCGCCCCTCGGTGCACGGCGACGTGGTGCACTCGCGACCGGTGGCCATCAACTACGGTACCGACGCACAGCCGCAGGTGGTGGTGTTCTACGGCGGCAACGACGGCGTGCTGCGCGCCATCAATGGCAACCGCAGCGCGGCCATCGGCTCGGCGCCAGCGGGCGACGAACTGTGGTCCTTCGTGCCCCCCGAGTTCTACGGCAGCCTCAAGCGGCTGTACGACAACAGCACCCGCATCAACTTCCCCGGCCTGCCGGTGAGCACGGGCTCGGTGGCGCCCAAGCCCTACGGCATGGACGGTGCGGTAGCGGCCTACCGGCAGAGCTCCACCGCCTGGCTGTTCGCAAGCATGCGCCGCGGCGGCCGGTTGATCTATGCATTCGACGTGTCCAATCCTGCGGCGCCCAGCCTCAAGTGGCGCAAGGGCTGCCCGAACCAGGACGACGACACCGGCTGCGACACCGGCATGTCCGGCATCGGCCAGACATGGTCGGCGCCCAAGATCGTCAAGTCGACCGGCTACGGCGGCGGCAACAGCCCGATGCTGGTGTTCGGCGGCGGCTACGACAAGTGCGAGGACGTCGACGCCGCCACGGCCGCCCAGGCCTGCGGCGCAGGCGCCAAGGGCAACCGGGTCTACGTGCTCGACGCCGGCACCGGAACGCAGCTCAACAGCTTCGTCACCGACCGCGCCGTGGTGGGTGAAGTCACTATCATCAACGACAGCCTCGGACTGGCGCGCATCGCCTACGCGGCCGACCTGGGCGGCAACGTCTACCGGATCACCATCGGTGACGCGACGCCCGGCAGCTGGAGCATGACGAAGATCGCCTCGCTCGGCTGCGACACCGTGACCACCTGCACGCCCAACCGCAAATTCATGTTCGGCCCCGACGTCGTCGAGGACAACGGCGTCTACGTGGTCCTGCTGGGCTCAGGCGACCGCGAGAAGCCGCTGCGCTACTACAGCGCCGCGCTCAGCGTGGCCAACCGCTTCTACATGCTGGTGGACAAGCCGTCCGACACCGCATGGCTGAGTTCCGAATCGACAAATTGCAGCAGTACCTCCGTGCTGTGCCACGCCTCCCTGCAGGCCATCGCCACCACGGCGACTCCCACGGCCACCGACCTCGCCAGCAAGAAGGGCTGGTACCTGGCCCTGGCCCCCGGCGAAAAGGTAGTGACCGCCTCGGTGACGGCCTACGGCATCACCACCTTCAACACCCACATACCCACCACGCCGAACACACAGTCCTGCAAGGCCGACCTCGGCACGGCGAATGTCTACAACGTGTCGTATGCCAATGCCGCGCCCCCCGATAGCAGCACCGGCCGCTTCCAGAACGTGGTGGGCGGCGGCCTGGCGCCCTCGCCGGTGGTGGGCCGGATCCAGCTGGACGACGGCAGCATCCGCGACGTGGTGATCGGCGCCCGGCCCGACTCTTTCCTGAGCCCCAAGGGCGCCACCCCGAAGGCGGCGTTCAAGCAGCCCAAGGGCCGGGTCTACTGGTTCATCCAGAAATAGGCGCGCCCGTGATTTCCAAGAGCAGGAGCAACCGCCCCGGCACGGGTTGCCGGGCACCCCGGCAGCGCGGCTTCACGCTGGTCGAGCTGATGGTCACGCTGGCCGTGATGGTGGTGCTGATCGCCATCGCCGTGCCTTCGTTCGACAGCGTGCGCCTGTCGACACGGCTGAATTCCTACGCCACGGCCCTGGTCGCCAGCGGCCAGCTTGCGCGCAGCGAGGCCATCAAGCGCAATGCCGCCGTTACCCTGTGCGTTTCGGCCGACGGCGCCAGCTGCAGCACTTCCGGCCAATGGGAAACCGGCTGGATCGTGCTGAGCGGCACGAAGGTGTTGCTGCAGCAACCCGCCGCCGCCGGCGGCTACCAGCTGCGCGACTCCGGGGGGACGAGTGCCCTTACCTTCCAGGCCACCGGCGTCGGCGCAAGCCCTGCAAGCATCACGATCTGCCGGGCCTCGCCCAGCGCCAGCCAGGCCCGCCAGGTCAACATCAGCGCCACGGGCCGGACCAGTGTCAAACGTTTGGCCGACGGCACTTGCGGCGGAAGCGGCTAAAAGTGGTCCAAAGCTTTCACACGGGTGCTGTTGCGCAGGACAATAGCGTGATACCCGTGGTCGGCGGCCAGCGCCGCTGCCCCTTTTCGAACCGCACCCTCAGGAATAAACGCTCGCCTCCATGGAACACCGGCTGGACTGGGCCCTTGCCGCCTGCGCTCGCATTCTTCGTCCGGTGGTCCGGCTGGCCCTCGCCATGGGGGTCAAGCATCCCCACCTCGAGGAACTGCTGCGCGACCTGCTGATCGAGGAAGCACAGCGAACCTGGCGCAGCCAGGGCGTGCCCAAGCCCAACCTGAGCCAGCTTTCGGTGACCACCGGCCTGAACCGCAAGGCGGTGACCGCCAAGGTCCGGGCCACCGTCGATCCCCTGCCCCACACCGAGCTGTCGGCAGCGGCCAAGACTTTCACGTTGTGGCTGCAGATGCTGACCCAGGACGACTCCTTCCGGCGCCTGCCCATCACCACCGGCAATGCCGCCCCCTCCTTCGAGGCCGTGGCGCGCATGAGCAGCCGCGGCAACGTGCACCATCGCACCATCCTCGACGAACTGGTGCGCCTGAACATGGTGACCGAGGACGAAGGCGTGGTCGAACTCACGACCGACGGCTTCGTGCCCGTGCAAAACCTCCAGTCCATGCTCGCCTTCCTCGGTGACAACGGCCGCGACCATCTGCTGGCAGCCGTGTCCAACACACTGGGCGAGGAGCCCAGGATGCTCGAGCGCGCGGTGTACGCGCGCGGGCTGACGCTGCAGGAATGCGAGCAGATCCAGCGCCTCGTGCGGGAGCGCTGGGCGACCCTGCACCACGAACTGGCGCAGGAAATGACGCGGGCGGTCGACAGCGCCCCCGCCGGTGCCAAGGCGCGCATCCGCGTCGGCATCTACACCTACTACGAAGACGAGAGCGCGCCTGCGCCGTCCCGTCCCCCTGAAAGCGAGCCCACGCCATGAGCACCATCAAGACACCTCGCCGGCTCATGCTCGGTCTTTTGTACGCCGGCCTCGTGGCCCTGCTGCTGTCCTGCGGCGGGGGCGGAGACGGTGCCAGCGGCGGCTCGGTGGCGGGCGTTGGCAGCGGTAGTGCGGCCGGCACGGCGACGGCGGGCGCAGACGCCACGGCCGGAACGGGCACCGGTGCCACCGGCGACGCATCCGGAACGGGCAGCGGCACCGGCGGCGACACAAGCACCGCCGGCAACGGCAGCACCGACGGCTCCGGCGTGGGTTCGGGCGGCACCGGCGTGACTGCCGACGCCGCTGGCATCGGCGCGGCGGACGGCCTGGGCAGCATCATCCTCAACGGGCTGCGCTACGACACCGACAGCGCCGCCATCACCATCGAGGACGCCACCGAACTGCAGATCGGCATCAGCGCACGGGTGGCCGGCAAGGTCGACGCCGACTTCACCAGCGGCGTCGCCACCCAGGTCGTGTCGGCCGCGGAACTGCGGGGTGCGGTCTCGGCCATCGACATCCCCGCCGGCAGCTTCGTCGTGATGGGCACCACCGTGAGCATCGACTCGGCCACCGTCTGGGCCGACGCGAGCGGGCTGGCCGACGTCGTCTCGGGCAACATCGTGCAGGTGTGGGGCCTGCCCGGTGCGCCGGGCACCCTGCGAGCCACCCGGATTCAGGTCGCTCCAACCCTGAGTGCTCCTCTGGTCACGGGCACCGTGGAGAACCTCGATAGCGCGCGCAAGACCTTCAAGCTCGGGCAGCTGACGATCGATTTCGGCGCGGCTGCGTTCACGGGCCTGGACGCATCGTCGCTCGCCAACGGGACCATCGTGCGCGTCCGGGGCACCGCCGCGCCGTTCGCGAACCTGCTCGTAGCCACGAAGGTAGAGGGCTGGTATGCCATTCCGGTGAACAATGGCGTCGCTGTCCAATTGGCGGGCGTCATCACCAACTTCGCCTCGCGCGGCTCGTTCAAGGTACTGGGCACGCCGGTCGACGCGACCAACGCCCTGGTCACGGGCGGGCCCGTGGGCTCGCTCGGCAATGGCGTGAAGGTCGAGGTCGATGGCTTCATGTCCGGCGGCGTGCTCGTGGTGAAGAAACTGCGCATCCGCAACATTCCGGGCACCGGCGGCCCGGCCTCTTTCACGCTGATCGGCGCCATCGGCACGTACAACTCGCCTGCAGATTTCAGGGTCCGCGGCCAGCCCGTGGATGCCAGCGGCCCCGGCACTGTCTTCGAGAACGGAATCGCTGCGAACCTGGCCAACGGCCAGCGCGTGACCGTCGTGGGAGACCGGGTGGTCAACGGTGTGCTGATCGCGCAGCGGGTGACGTTCACGCCTTGACACGCCGAGCGCCCGCGACGATGGGCGCTCTCGATTCATGCCCAGGCCGTCCTGCCTATCGACAAGGCCGGTCGGTTGCTGTACAACAAAACGCCTAAAGTGAAAAAATCACATTTAAGGCGCCAATGCCCTATCTCCGTCGTGACGAACGGCATCCATGCAGCCACGGCTTTCCGCCCGTGGTTTCGTCACGCGTCCTGAGGGGGTTTGCGGGAGGCGGCGCAGTCCAGGTGCTCAGACGGGGAAACCCGCTCGCACCCCATCCCCATGTCTCGAAGCGCACATCCAGTGCGGACAGGAGCATGTATGCCGCTCACCCTCCTCCTTCGGCTTCTTCACGAGAGATTTCCGGTGACGCTCACAGCCGAGCCGGACATCAGGCACGCCGCGGTCCTGCTTGCGACCGGACTTGTCGAAGCCGAATTCCATCTGGATGACCTCGGCTACCAGAAGTACGAGAGTGCCGTGGTGTTCACCATCACGGACGAAGGGCACGCGGAGATCGCCGGCCTTCGCTCAAGCGGGGCTGCAGCGGCCGACGGTCCGAAGTGGCCCCTCATGCCGCTCGACTACCTGCGCAAGATCGGAAACTCGGTCTTCCCGCTGCGCACCGACGATCCGGCCGAAATCAACTCGGTGGCCGTACTGAATGCGGCGGGCATGGTGGAAGCCACGCTTCCCCCGCCCTGCCGCGCCAGGCAGACCCAGCAGAAGTTCAGGCAGGCGGTCATCCTGCGGGTGACTCCCCTGGGGCAGACAGCGCTGGTCGCGCGGCGGACCTGAATCCGCGCGCTCGATAGCGGCTTCGCTGTTTCGCACGGGAGAGGTACCTGCAATCAGCGCGCTTTTTGCTGATCGGTGGGGGCGGCTCCCTCGGCAGTGGTCTGAAAAACCCTCAAGATCCACAATTGAAACCATGCGTAACAAATGTCACGATGTGACTAAAGGTATCAATTTGCATTGTCTTCGACTACGAAAGTAGTAATGTGAAACCTTCACACACATCGCTTGCCCCCTTTTTCCATGCTCACACGCACCACTGCCCCCGACGTCGACGCGAGCGTCGCTGCGGATGCTCTCATGGTGGCCCGCATGCGCCTCGTGCTGTCTTTTGCGGCGCTGCTCGCCGTCGCCGTCGACGCGGGTGACCACCGGCAGCAGGTTTCGGGTGCGGTCTGGCTGGCCTTTTCCGGTTACATCCTGCATAGCCTGCTGGTTTACGTGTGCACCCGCATTGGCCGCCCGTATTTCCAGGGCAAGGCCATCCATTGGTCCGACGTGCTGTGGTTCACGCTGATCGTCTCCGTGACCGACGGCGTCCAGAGCCTTTTCTTCCTGTTCTACTTCTTCGCGATCCTGACCTCCTCGTTCCGCTGGGGCTTCGAGGAAGGCGCCCGTGTAACAGTTGCATCGGTCGCCTCCTTTGCTGCCTGCGGCCTGGCCACCAGCACTGGCGACGAAACGCCGCAGCTGCTGATGCGCGCGACGTTCCTTCTGGCCCTGGGGCACATGATCGTGCACTGGGGCGGCTCCAAGCTGGCCCTGCAGCGGCGCCTGGCACTCCTGGGCGATGTCAGCCAGTTGTCCAACCCGCGGTTCGGCGCGGGCCGCACCATCGCCCGCACGATGGAAAAGACGCTGGCCTTCTTCCGGGCGAGCCACTGCATCCTCCTGACGCGCGACACCTCCACCGGCGACTGGATCCTGCGCACGCTGCGCAAGAACGACGCCTGCGAACACGTCAGCGTCGAGACGATCGGCCGCATCGCCGAGTCGCCGCTCATGGCGCTGGCACCGGACCTCACCGTGGTCAGCAACCGCATGCCCTGGCCCCTGAGCCGCCTGTGGCCACAAAGCCATGCCCTCGAAGCCGGCGCGAGCGGCTGGCGCATCGAGGACGAGGAAGGCGCGCAGCGCTGCGCCGCCGTGGCCGCCATGCTGGAGGCCCGTGGCTTCATCAGCGCTCCGCTGCCGATGCGGCTGGGCGAGGGCCGGGTCTTCGTGTCGTCCAGCGACGGGCTGTTCAACAAGTCCGACGCCCTGTTCCTGGCACACCTCATGGAGCAGATCTTCCCGGTCATCGAGACCATCGAAGTGCTCGACCGGATGGCCTCCGAAGCCGCCTCCGCGGAGCGCCTGAAGATCGCGCTGGACCTGCACGACACGGCCGTACAGCCCTACATCGGCCTGCGGATGGGCCTGTGCGCACTGCTCAAGAAGGCCACCACCGACAACCCGCTGCGCGAGGATCTCGACAAGCTCGCAAGCGTGGCCGACGGCGTAATCGCCGATCTGCGCCGCTATGCCGGCGCGGTCAAGCACGGCGCGAACAGCCCCTGCGGGCTCGTGCTGCCCCACCTGCATCGCCAGGCCGAGCGCATCAAGGGGCTCTACGGCATAGACATCGCCGTCGCCGTCGACGGCCAGGTCCTGCTGGACGACCGCATGACCGCGGAAGTCCTGCAAATGGTCGGCGAAGGGCTGAACAACATTTGCAAGCACACCCACGCGCACCACGGCAGCATCCGCCTCGGCTGCAAGAACGGGCGGCTGCACCTGCGCATCGAGAACGAAGCCTGCGAAGAGGGTTTCACCAAATTCCGCCCCCGTTCCATCACCGAACGCGCCACCGCCCTCGGCGGGCGGGCGCAGGTCCGCCAGTGCGTCAGCGGCGGCACCGCGGTGGTGGTGGAAATTCCCATTTGAAAAAAGACAAGACCAGGAGTCCGTCATGCAACCTGCTGCCCATTCCATCGGCGTTCTGCTCGTTGACGACCACCAGACGATGCTGTGGGGCCTGTCCAGGCTGATCGAGGGGGAGCAACCTCGCATGAAGGTGGTCGGCACCGCCAGCAGCTGCGAAGACGCCGTGGCGACGGCAGCAAGCCTCGCGCCCGACGTCGTTGTGCTCGACCTGGACCTGGACGGCCATTGCGCCATCGACATCCTGCCCAGCCTACTGTCGAACGAGGTGTCGCGCGTCTTCGTGCTCACTGCAGAGCGCGAACAGCGCATGCTCGACCTTGCCGTGCTGCACGGCGCGCGCGGCGTCATGCGCAAGGACGCTTCGGCACAGCAGGTTCTCGAGACCATCGAACGCGTCCACAACGGTGAGCTTTGCGTCGATCCGCAGACCATGGGCCGCGTCTTCTCCCAGCTGACCTCAGCGAAGAAGCCGCCGAAGGCCGACCCCGAAGCCGCCAAGCTGGCCAGCCTGACGCAGAAGGAGCGCGAGATCATCCGCATCGTCGTGGCGGGCAGTGGCGCCTCGAACAAGGCGCTGGCCGCAAAGCTCTTCGTCACCGAGCACACGCTGCGCAACCATCTCACCTCGATCTACCAGAAGCTCGGCGTGACGAACCGCCTCGAGCTGTACATCCACGCGGTGAAGCATCAGCTCGATGCGGCGGCTGTCGCGCACTGAGCCACCGCCGCGCCGGGTTGCCCCCCGGCGCTCAAGACCCGCTCAACATCGGCCCGATCATCCGGATGATGCGGATAACCGCTGGCGTGAGGATGACCATCGAGATGCAGGGGAAAATGCACAGCACCAGCGGGACCAGCATCTTGGTCGGCACCTTGGCCGCCAGTTCTTCCGCGCGCACCTGCCGCTTGTGGCGCAGGTCCTCGGAGAACACGCGCAGCGACTCACCGATGCTGGTGCCGAAGCGGTCCGACTGGGCCAGCATGGTCGCGAAGGTGCCAATCTCCTCCACGCCTGTGCGCAGCGCCAGGTTGCGCAGCGACTTCTCGCGCGTGCTGCCGGCGCGCATTTCGAGGTTGGTCCAGTGCAGTTCCTGTGCGAGGGCCGCGCTCTTGACCTGGATTTCCTCCGTGACCTTGGTCAGGCCGGCGTCCAGGCCTAGCCCGGCCTCGACGCACACGAGCATCAGGTCGGCGGCATCGGGAAAGTTCTCGAATATCTCGCGGCGGCGCGCGCGGATGAGCAGGCGCAGCACCAGGTTGGGCAGGTAGCAGCCGGTCAGCGCCGCCACCGCGAGCCACAGCATCATCACCGTGTCGTCCGCCGAACCCGCCGCCCGCATTCCCAGAAAGGCGAGCGCGGCAAAGCCCAGCGGCAGCAGCGTCTTCATGCCGAAGTAGACGAGATAGGCGTCCGGGTAGCGAATGCCGGCGTTCAGGAACCGCACGCGCAACGGCGACAGGTCGGCGTCGCTGGTGGGCGATGACAACTGAGCGAAGGGACCGACCAGCCGGACGGCGGTTTCGGTCCATGCCGACTTGCCGGCCGACGGCGCCACCGCCTGCAGGCGCTGCTCCGTGCGCGTTGGAGACAACCAGGCCGCCAAGCCGACGATGGCCAGCGACACGGCGAGGAAGACGAGGATGGGAAACAGCATGGTCATGGCTCTTCTCCTTCAGACGCGAATCTTCACGATCTTGCGCAGGATCACGATGCCCACGAGCATCAGTGCCAGCATGTACTTGACGACCGTCTGCCCGATCGGGTCCGTCCACAGCGGTGCCATGAATTCGGGGTTGAACATGTTCATGAGCCCGCCCAGGGCGAAGGGCATGAGGCCCAGGATCCAGGCCGACAGGCGCCCTTCGGACGACAGCACCCGCACCCGCGCGAGCAGCTTGAGCCGGTCGCGGATGAGCCGGCTCAGGTTGCTCAGCACCTCCGTCAGGTTGCCGCCGGAGTCGCGCTGGATCAGCACCGCCACCACGAAGTAGCGCAGGTCGGTGAGCGGCACACGCTCGCTGAGATTGGTCAGCGCCTGCTGCAGCGAGACGCCGAAGTTGACCTCATCGGCAACCATGCGGAACTCGCTGGCGATCGGGTCGGCCATTTCGTCGCCGATCATCTGCACGCCGCTCGCGAACGAGTGCCCGGCGCGCAGGGCGCGTGTCACAAGGTCCAGCGCTTCAGGAAGCTGTTTCTCCATGCGGGCCAGCCTGCGGCTGCGCTGGCGCTGCAGATACATCGCCGGAAGCATCGCCGCGCCGCTCCCGACGACGAGTGCCGGCAGTACCGGCTGGCGAGCCATCCACATCGTCAGGACGAACGCGAACACGCCCAGTGCTCCGCACGCCAGCAGGAAGCTGGAGACCGTCCATTCCAGCCCCGCCTGCAGGATGAAGCGGTCCAGCCGGTGCGCCCGCGGCAGCGTCAGCAGCATGCGCTGCATCCACGGCACCTCGCTGAGCATGCGCTCCTTGGCCAGATGGGCCTGCGACGTGCGGTCGATTGCCGCGGAAAACGCCTGCAGCCGCTTCTCGATCTTGCGCGCCTCGGGCCCCTTGTAGGAGCGCCACAGCAGGTACAGGCCCTCGATCATCATCAGCACGGTCACGAAGACCAGCACGGTGATGGTGATGAGCGTATTGCCGCCCAGGTTGTTGAACATGGCAGTCTCCTTATTCGTAATGCTTGCCCGGCTCGAACATGGTGTCGGGCAGGTCCACGCCGTAGGCATGCAGCCGTTCCGCGAATTTCGGCCTGACACCGGTCGCCTGGAAATGGCCGCGCACCTGGCCGTCGGGGCCCATGCCGGTCTGCTGGAAGGTAAAGATCTCCTGCATGGTGACCACCTCCCCTTCCATGCCGGTGATCTCCTGGATGCTGGTGACCTTGCGCCGCCCGTCGACCAGCCGCAGGACCTGGACGACCACCGTGATGGCCGAGGCGATCTGCTGGCGCACGGTGCGGTGCGGCAGGTTCAGGTTCGCCATGCCGATCATGTTCTCCAGCCGAGCCAGCGCGTCGCGCGGCGTGTTGGCGTGGATGGTGGTGAGCGAGCCTTCATGGCCGGTGTTCATCGCCTGCAGCATGTCGACCGCCTCTGCGCCGCGCACCTCACCGATCACGATGCGGTCGGGCCGCATGCGCAGCGCGTTGCGCACCAGCGCGCGCTGCGTGATCTCGCCCTTGCCCTCGATGTTCATCGGCCGCGTCTCCATGCGCGCCACGTGCGGCTGCTGCAGCTGGAGTTCCGCGGCGTCCTCGATCGTGATGATGCGCTCGGTCGGCGGAATGAACCCCGAGAGGATGTTCAGCAGCGTGGTCTTGCCCGCACCGGTGCCGCCGGAGATGAGCATGTTGACCTTCGCCTGGGCCAGCCCCTCGAGCATCTGCGCCATCGGCGGCGTCAGCGTCTTGAGCTCGTTCACGAGGTTCTCCATGCGCAGCGGAATCTTCGCGAAGCGGCGAATCGACATCATCGGCCCATCGAGCGCCACCGGCGCGATGACCGCGTTGACGCGTGAGCCGTCGGGCAGCCGCGCATCCACCATCGGGCTCGATTCGTCGATGCGCCGCCCCACCAGCGAGACGATCTTGTCGATGATGCGCAGCAGGTGCTTCTCGTCGGTGAAGCTCACGTTGGTCAGCTCCAGCCGGCCCCGCCGTTCGACGTAGACCTTCTCGTGCGAATTGACCAGGATGTCCGAGACCGATGGGTCGGCCATCAGCAGCTCGATCGGCCCGAAGCCGAGCATCTCGTGCTGGATGTCGCGGATCAGCGTGCGCCGCTCGATGTCGTTGAGCGCCTCGGGCTCCTCCTGCAGCAGCCGCCCGACCATGGTCGAGATTTCCTGGCGCAGCACGTCGGGCTTCAGGGTTTCGAGCGCCGCGAGGTCGAAGCGGTCGAGCAGCTTCAGGTGCATGCGCTCCTTCAGCAGCTTGTAGGCGTCCGATGCAAAGGGCGAGGCGGTCAGGTCGGCGGCATGCGCTGCCTGCCCGGGGTCGGTCTCGACCGCATTGAGCTGTTCTCTGAATGACATGGGAACCTGCCTTGCTGTTGAAGAATGAATCGGAACTCAGGCGCGGCGGAAGAGTCGCCCGATGAAACCAGGCGCCGCTTCCTGCCGCGGGCTGAGCGTGTGAGCGATTTCGGCGAGCCGCTTGGCGAGCACGCTGCCGCGCGACATCTCCACCAGCGGTACGCCCCGGTTGATGGACGCATCCACGTCCTTGCCACCGTCCGGAACGATCGTGAGCGTCGCCCCGACGAGCGAGCGGCGCATGTCCGACAGCCCGATCTCCCCGCCCCCGGCGCTGCGGTTCACGAGCAGCTCGACCTTGCCGGGAGCGTAGCCCAGCGACTTGAACACCTGCATCAGGCGCGTCACGTTGCGGATGTGCGGCAGGCTCGGCTGCAGCACCGGAAAGATGCGGTCCGCGCGGTCCAGCACCCGGATTGAGAGCGTGTCGATGCGCGGTCCGAGGTCGAACAGCACGAAGTCGTACATCGTCAGCGCGACCTGCAAGATCGCATCGACGTGCTCGGCCTTGACGTCCATCGCTCGCGAGAGGTCGTCGGGAGCCGGCAGGATACTGAAGCCCGGCGCCACGCGCACTACGCTGGCTGCGAGCAGCGAGGCGTCGAGGCGGCCGATGTCGCGCGCGACGTCGGCCATCGTGGAACTCGGGCGCATGTCGCTCACGTACGACAGCGCATCGCCGAACTGCAGGTTCAGGTCGATCAGCAGCACTGAGCGCTCCCGCGAGAGTTGGTAGGCGATGTTGGTCGCGAGAAAGGTCGATCCGCTGCCGCCCTTGCAGGGCATGAATGCCACCACCTGGCCGGGGCTGCGCGCTTGCGTGCTGGCCATCTTGAGCGCAATGCGCTCGACGGCGGCCTCGAGCGCGGCGGTGTCGGAGGGCGACGGCAGCACCTCGCGCACCCCCGCGCGCATCGCATGGATCAGGAACTCCGGGGTCTGCATGGCACACAGCAGCACCACCGCGATCGCCGGGTACTGCAGCGTGAGCTTCTCTACCAGCGCCAGCTCCTGGAGGTCGCAGCACATGCCGTCGACCAGCAAAAGCTCCGGAGCTGCCTTCTCGACGACCCACTGCATGCGGCTCTTGCCGCCCTCGAACAGCGACACCTGATGGGAGCGCGCCTCGAGGACCTTGCGCATGTCCTGGAGATGGTTCGGATTGGGGGAAATGATGGCGATCTTCATGGTCGTGTCCAGTAGGTTGCTAGGAGCAGATGGCAGCGCTGTTCGGGTCCTTGCGCATCACCTCGCGCGGCAGGTAGGTGGAGAAGCCCGGCATCGGGATCAGCGGCGCGGTAGCGCCCACGATGGGAGAGATCCATTGATAGTTCAGGCCGGTGATGCTCACGGTGACGCCCTCGCAAGTCGAGGCCGTGCAGCCCGATGGCGCCCACGTCACCGACACGGTGTTGATCTGCGGCAGCAGCGCCTTCATACGGGCGAGCACGAGCGCCTGCTGGGCCGTGTCGTCGCACACCACCGCATACCTGGCCCCTGCGCGCGTTGCCTCCTGGGCCGCGCTCCACGTGAACAGCATGCGCGAGAAGTCGACGATGCCCAGAACGAGCATGAGGAAGATGAGCAGGCCGAGGGCGAATTCGACCGTGGTCGCACCGTTGACGTGGTGTCTCATGATGGCGCCCTCATGGTGGCAGTGATGTCGCTGAAGACGATGTTGCCGTTCGCACCCGTGAGAACGACACCCATCACCGAAGGGAATAGCGACTGAAAGGAGTAGCTGCTGACGCGCACCGTGACCGTGGTGACGATCGGGCCTGCACCGGCCGACTGCCAGGTGCAGCAACTGCCGGCCGGCACGTTCGAAAGGCTTAGCCCGCGCGCCAGCGGCGTCCCGGTGCCGGCGGTGTTGCCGTACACGATCAGGTTGCGCGCCTCGTCGATGTGCGTGTTGGGTGTCTGTACCGACAGGTAGCGCACCGCATCGCGGGTCGACTTGACGACCGCGTTGTACTCATACACCGCACGGCCGAACTCGGTGGTGATGAAGGTCAGCAGCAGCAGCAGCGGCATGATGAGCGCCAGCTCGATCAGCGCGGCGCCATGCTGGGTGCGATGGGACTTTTTCATGATGCTCACCTCATCTCACCAGGACCGGAACCAACGGGCCTGCCGATCCACCCGCCAGCCCGCTGGTGGTGCAGGGACTGCCCGCGGCTCCCGCGTTGCCGAGGAATTCCAGCTGCGTGTCGGTCATCGGAATACTCAGCGGCTGCAGCATCAGCATGCAGAGGTAGTCGGTAACGCGGTTGCCGCCGTCGATGACTGGCACCGTGACGAAGCGACGGTCCAGTCCGTATTGCATGTGGCCTCCGGCAACGTTGCCGGGATTGGCCAGCTTCTGGAAACTGTTGAGCGACAGCCCGGTGATCGACTCGCAGCTGTTCGCACCCTTCACTTTGGTGCCGGTGTCTGCGCAGGAAGCGAAGGCGGCTCGCTTGGTCACGAAGTTCTGAGCGGTCGGGTCTGCTCCGGCGCCTGGCGCGCCGTTGTAGGCATTGAACCGCGCGGGCCAGTTGAGCGAGGTGTAGGCATAGCCGGTGTAGTCGGGCCGATCCACGCTCGGGTCGCTAGTGTTCTTATAGATGCCGAAGCGCTGGTTCCAGACGTCGGCCACCGAGGTCTGCACGCCGGGGGTGCCGATCGTGTCGCCCACCTTGGCGCCACAGCGGCCGTTGAGTTCGGCTTCGGTTTCCGAGGCGCTGTTGCTGCCGTCGAGATTGGCCCAGCCGATCTGGCCGCCCACGGCAGCGTTCTGCGCCATGATGAGCGTCACCCATTCGCCGACGGCAAAGCCGTAGTTCGGTGCCGTGCCGCCCGGCTTCGGCTTCGCCGCGACCGGAATGGGGCACGCGGACTGTGCGCTCGCGCGGGTGGCGACTGCGCTCGCCGCTACGCTGCGTGTCGCGGGGTTGCCGGCGGTATCGCCCGAGAAGGCGCCCACGGCCTGCATCAGCCACATCCTGATGTTGGGCTGGGTGTGCGCGCACTGCGCGTAGACGGCCGCGGTGGGAACGGTCGTGGGCGCATAGGAAGCATCGCGGAACGTGACTTCAGTGGCGACGATCTGGCCCTGTCCGCCCCAGGTGGCCGACTGCATGTTCACCCGGTTCGCGTTGCCGGCCGTCTGACCGGCGCTCTTGCCTCGCGTGATCGCCGAGCTCGTTTTGTCGAGCTCGCGCGCCGCGGCCAGCGCGCAACTGTCCACTGCCGTCTGCAGCTCGGTCCTGACGACGAACAAGTGGCCGAAATCGAGCGCGATGCCCATGAAACCCAGCATGAACAACAGGAACAGCGCGGCGGTGACGATCATCGCGCCACGCTGGCGGCGATGGGAGCGGTTGGCTTTCATGATCGGTCTTCCTGTTGGACGATGGAGAAGACGTCGTCTGCTCTACACGCAGCCGGAGCCGCCCAAGCAGACGACGACCCGGGCGATGACGGATCCGAAACCCGCCGCAATCAACAACGGTTGCAGCGCGAGCACCAGTGCAATGGAGACGATGGCGATGATCAGCGCGTACTCCACGACGTGGGCACCGCTTTTGTCTTTCAGGAGTCTCTTGAACATGGTGATGACCTCGGCTCTTGTGGAGAAACAGTCACGTGGAAGCGAATGAAGGGGTAGAGCGAAGCGGACCAGAGAGCCCAATCCGCTCCCCTCCCCGAACGCCATTTAGACGCAGGGGCCCGGCCCGTTCAGGCACACGTTCAGGCGACTGATGAAGTTCGTGAAGGGCGCCCCGCTGGCGAGCAGCTGAAGCGCAATAACCAGCGCAATGGAAACGACGGCGATGATCAGCGCGTACTCCACGACCTGAGCACCGCTTTCGTCTTTCAGGAATTTCTTGAACATGGTAATGACCTCGATTCGTTGTACAAAAAGAGTGACGCGGAAGCGGATGAAAAGGTAGAGCGAAGCGAGTCGGAGGACCCGCTCCCCTCCTCGAACGCCACTTAGACGCAGGGCCCCGGCCCGTTCAGGCACACGTTGACGCGATTGATGAAGTTCGTGAAGGTGGCCCCTGTGGTGAGTGCCCTCAATGCGATGACCAGCGCGATGGAGACGACCGCGATGATCAGCGCGTACTCGACGACCTGTGCGCCCTCTTCCTCGAGCAAGAAACCGCGTGTCGATTGGCCGATGGCCTGGAGAAAGTTCTTCATGGTTCTTTCCTTTCAAGGTTTGAACAGTTGGAAATCAGGTTTGAAAAAATGACGTGATAGGGAAGAAATTTCATTGCGATTCGTGGTGCTCTCCTTTCCATGTAAAGACTCTGTGGAACAAATCCGCGAAAGGCAGCCTGTCACTTCCCCGAGCTACCAATGCCGCCGCCGATGTTGATGACATTGACCGCCGGTGGCGGCGCCTTGTACGACTCGTGGTACTGCACCATCGACTCCCTCGCCGAGCGGCCGTCCATGCCCGCGACCGGATTGCCGTCCCTGCCGGCATCGGGATTGATCGTCATCCTCTTTTTCGCGTCGCGCACCGCATCGCCAAAGCGCGCGTCGTAGTTGGGTGTGACGTGGGAGCATCCGGTGCCCAGGAGCAGCGTCAGCGCGAGAGTGGTCGACTTGATGAACATGGTGTTGCTCCTCACTGGATATCGGGGGCCGGTGCCGGGGTGGCGCTTTCGAGGCTGCCGTTCAGATAGACCTCCGCACGGCTGGGAACGACGTGGTTGTCGGTCGGCAGGCGGGGCGAATCGACCAGCGGCCGGACCATGCGGGGCGTGATCACGAACATCAGCTCGGTCTGGTCGTTCTGGAACTCGGTGCTGCGGAACAACGCCCCCATCACCGGCACTTCGCCCAATCCGGGATAGCGCTTGATGGACTCAGTGACGTTGCTCTTGATGAGCCCCGCGATCACGAAGCTCTGCCCGTCGTTGAGCTGCACGGTGGTGTCGGCGCGGCGCACCGTCAGCGACGGCAGCACGGCAGTCACGCCGCCGATGGTGGTGAAAGGCGAACCGGTTTGCGACAGGTCCGACACCTCCGAGACCATCTTGAGGTTGACGCGGCCGCCGTTGAGCACGGTCGGGGTGAACTTGACCCCGATCCCGAACTCCTTTTCTTCCAGCGTGATGTTGGTGCCGCTGCCGCTAGCGGAACTCTGCGCCACCGGAATGAAGATTTTCCCCCCCGACAGGAAGCTCGCCTGCTGGCCGCTGATGGCCATGATGTTGGGCTCCGCCAGGATGCGCACCAGGCCGTCGTCCTTCTGGCCGTCGAGGCCGATCGACGTGCGGCCGATCCTCAGCGCCTCGATCAGGCCGCCACCGCCGCTCAGGAAATTGGAGATCAGCGAATAGTTGTTGAGGCCGCCGTTGCCGGAGCGGTTCAAGTTGACGCGTCCGCCCAGCCTGTCCAGCAGGGTCTTGCTGATTTCGGCGATCTTCACTTCGAGCATGACCTGCTGCGGCGCCGTCACACGCAGCAGGTTCACAACCTTCTTGCCGTCGGCACCATAGGCCGACGCCAGGCTCATCACGTCGTCGAGCTTGAGCGCATCGCTGATCTCGCCAGTGAGCACGATGGATTTCTCCGCGCTGCGCACGCGGATGCGGCTTTCTTCCGGCATCAGCTCGGCCAACTTGGACTGCAGCGCTCCCGGATCGATGGTGACGAATACGTCCTTGATGTAGCAGGTGCCGTCGGCGCTCTGCAGCACGACGTTCATCGAGCCGGCCTGGCGGCCGCGGAAGAACAGGTCGGTCGGGCTCAGCAGCGTGACGTCGACATCGGCAAGGCGGTCGCCGGCATTCGCAGCCGCGGCCGGTGCAGGCGGCGCCATGCCCGCCGGCATGGCAGCCGCAGCGGGCGCCCGGCTCGGAGGCTGCCCGCTGACCACGATGCGAACGACGCGCGCCTTCAGCGGAATGACCACCGACTTGCCGAGCACCGCCTGGGTAGGCTGGTCGTCCGGGATGATGGCGGTGCAGCGCCGGGTGGCGGGCGCGGCTGCGGCCGAGGCTGCTGCCGGTGCCGCGACGGCGGCTGTGGCGGCCGCGGCGGCGGCAGGCACCGCGAGTTCGGCAGAGATGGCGGGAGCCGCCATCATCGTGAGTGCCGCCAGCAACCAGGCGGGGGTGGGAGAGAGATATTGCACTTGGTGTTCCTCCTGGAGGTTTGAATCAGAAGCAGGTGAGAGAGCGAGCGGCGTTCTGGATCACTTCCACGCACTGGGACGCAGGCACCGCGACGGCGCCGGTGCGCACCACATGCGGCCGGGCCGGCGGCGTCGCCGCCACCGTGGTGGCGATCGGCAGGATTTCCTTCTCACCGAACAACTGGCCCTTGGTGATGCCGGCCGTTGCGACGGTGGTCTTGTCCATCTGGTTGCGCAGCACGAGCGACAGGGTTCCCACGCTGCGTGCCAGGTCGAGCTTTTCGGAATCCTCGAGCGAGAGCTCCAGCGTCACGGCGCTCACCACCTTCGGCTTGGTGTCGTCGCGATTGGCCTCCTGTGCGACCGCCAGCACCAGGACCTTCTCCAGCACGGTCTTGCTGATCTGGCTGTTCTGCTCGCCCTTGGCCTTGTCCTTGTCCTGCTGGGCGTTGACCATCACGTCGACGTAGTTGCCCGGCAGTGCGAAGCCGGCGACGCCGACCACGTCGTTGACGCGCACCGTCATGGCCCGCTTGCCGCTGGCGATCACCGCCGACAGCCCGCCCTGGGTACCCACCGGCGCCAACTTGCCCTCCATGATCGCTTCGCCGCGCAGCACGCCGACCTTCACCACGCGGTCGTTCAGTGCCTTGATGTCGCTGAACGAACCGCTCGGTATGGAGCCGGCGGGCCAGTCGACCGTGGAGAGCATCTGCGCGTTGACGCGGCTGCCCAGTTCGATGTCGACGGCGGCCACGACCACCTTGTTGGAGGCGATTCCGCCTTGCCGCGATATCCACCCGGTCGCATAGACCGCGGCGGCCAGCCCTGTGAGCAAGGCCAGAAAGATCAGCCCGAGCGCCTTGATGTTCTTCATGTGAACCTCGCGTTGGATGAGAAATTGGTGAATGAATGAAAGGGCTAGACGTAGCCCAGCTGGTGCGCAAGCACGTTGATCACCGTGCCCGCCGCAATGCAGATTCCGTAGGGCAGCTTCCCGACGGACTGCTCCGCCGGAACGTGCCCGCTGGGACGAATTCCCACGATGCTGGAGACCGCCATGCCCTGTGCCACAGCCTTGACATTGGCCAGCATGTGCCCGAGGCGGCGCCGATGGATCGCGAAGGCCAGGGCCACCACGCCGCCGGCGATGAAGGTACAGAGCACGGCCATCAGCGTCTGCTGGGGCCCGAGGAAGGCACCTGCCATCGCCATCAGCTTGACGTCGCCGGCGCCCATGATCCCGATCACGTAGAACGTCAGCATTGCGCCGAAGCCGACGGCCAGTCCGCCGAATGCGCTCAATGCGCCCACGGTGGGCGTGCGGGCCGCAAGCGTTCCGGCGATGAGCGCGAAGAGCGCGCCACCGAAGGTCAGCCAGTTGGGGATGCGGTAGAAGCGCCAGTCGCTGACGGCGGCCACGCCGAGCAGCGCGAATAGCACGAGCATGCGAACGTCGGTAGCCAGCATCGCCAGCAGTTCGAGGACGGCGTTGAATTCCTGCATGGTGGGCTCCGTGGTTTCAGGCGCTGCGCCGAATGGCGAGCCACAGGAGGAGGCACACAACCACCACGAGCGCACCGATCAGCGCGAACTCCATGAATGACATGCCTGCGTCTTCGCGCAGCAGGTTCATGAAGAGTCTCGGCGGCAGTGCGAGCGTTTGCATGTGTGTTCCCCGGTTGTCGTGACCGGCCTGAACTGTCTGTTTGCCCGGTATGGGCAGAAGCGTTCGGCCTGGGGATGACTTTAGGAATCACGCCGCCTTCGCACATGAGCGAAGCGCCCTTTCTTGGGGGAGTCAAGCGCCCTGCCCGTGCGGGGCGGGAGCATGACAAAACGCTCTGGTGCAGCGTGACAACCAGCCGATGGCCGGATGGCCAGTTGGCCGGAACTGGCGCCATTGGCTACCGTGTTGCGAAGGTTCAGCGAGCTCAGGGATGCCGCCGAGGGCGCGCCGAGCTCCTCCAGGCGTAGACACGGGAGACATCGACGGCGGGCAGCAGATTCGATTACTTCGCTTTCATCCGGTTTCCATCTACCTGACCGGTCGTCGAATGCCGTAATTTCCCCCGCGGCCACCGTATGGCGGCAGCATTTTTCCGCCCCACCGGCAAGGGACTCACCCATGCCTTTCGCCATAGCCTTGTGCTAACCAGCACAGGGCATTCTTCGTTGCTTCCCCGACGCTGAAACTGCACCCCGGTCGTCACGCATCCATTCCGTTCCGCGTCACCGACCGTCAGCTGATGGCCGGGTTCCGGCGATCAGGTTTGTTTCACACCATTCGAGGAAGCATCATGAAGAAGACTCTCATCGCCATCGCGGTAGTCCTGGTCGGCGGCGTCGCGTCGGCAACCGTCGGCAGCACCGCAATCGCAGCCACCTCCACGACGACCGGCTCCTCCAGCTCCGCCGGATCGGTCGCTGCCAGTTCCGGCACGGGAAGCGCACTGAGCTACAACTCGGCCACGTCCAGCTCGGCGGCCAATGCCAATGCTTCGGGCGGCGCATTCGCGGTTCCTGGCTTCGCCGTGGGCGGTGCGACGGCAGGCGGCTCGGCGACGACCACCGGTCGCGTGACCAGCGTGGCAGCAACAACCGGCAACGGCCTGGCCACGGGCGGTGCCAATGCCTCCGCCAACGCGACCTCGGCAGGCATGGCCAACTACTCCGCTGGCGGCGCCACGCACGTGAGCGGCAGCGCAGGCGGTGCAGCCTCTTCCACCACCAACAACACCGCAGCGACGGCAGCAGGCCCTGGCGGCGGGCTCGCCGTGGTAACCCGCACTTCCACCACGACCTCGGGCTACAACGCCTCGTCGGGCGCCATCAACGGCCCGATCAACGGCACGAGCACCTCGGCCACGGCCGGCTCCACCGGCGGCTCCTTCGGTGTCACCAACCTCGCCTTCGGCAATGCCGCCGGCTTCACCAACGGTGGCGGCACCAGCGGCACGGCTGGCGCGGGCGCAACCGCATCGGCTCCCTGAGCTTCGCGCAGACCGGTTGCTGAACCTGGAAATGGGGAGAGGCCCGTGCCTCTCCCCAGTCCTCAAAGGAGTCGAGAAAATGAAAAAACTGCTTTTCCTCGCGTTGCTGACCGTGTCCGCAGCGGCCGTTGCCCAGCAGACCAACACCAACACCGGTGCGAACAACGGATCTTCGAGCTCGGCCACGACATCGGCCCAGGGCAACAGCCAGTCGGTGACGTTCGCGAGTCCCGCGAGCGTGACCACCCAGTCGACGATGACCAGCAACCAGAACGTCAACAACACGGGTGCGACGACGAACACCGTCGATTACCGCGGCAGCTACACGATCAAGAACGTGCCGTCGGTCAACGGACCCAACCTGACGACGAGCAACGACACCTGCATGGGCAGCTCGAGCGCCAGCGCGAACGGCCCGGGCGTAGGGCTCAGTTTCGGCACCACCTGGACGGACGAGCACTGCAAGCGCCTGAAGATGAGCCGCGAGCTCTGGAACAAGGGCATGAAGGCGGCGTCGCTCGCCATGGATTGCATGGACCCGGCGGCCATGGCAGCGCTGGAAATGACCGGGACCAAGTGCCCGCAGTCAATGACAGCAGACGAGCGCGTGACGGCCTACGGGCCGCAGGCATCGGCAAGCGGGGCACCAGCCGCACCGCCGCGGCCGGTGGCTGTCGTGGCACCAGCACCCGCGCCGGCCCCGATGCCGGTGGCTTCACAGCCCGTGGCTGTCATTCCTCCAGCCGCCCCGGCAACGCTGCCCGCGCCCGTTGCGGAAGTCGCGCCTGCCCCGCAGCAACCGCAGCAGCAGCAAGCTGCGGCTGCGCCGGAAGAGTCCACCGCGGTGGTCACGATGCCCGTCGTCAGCGCCACGGTAACGCCGATCGAACCGGGCGAAGTGGCGTCCATCCGTGCCGCGTCGCTCATGCTGGACCAGCGGGTGGACGACATCGCGGCCGCACCGCGTCCGGCATCCGCCGCGCAATGACCGCACGGAGCGCCAAATGACCAGGACCGTACTCCTCCTCTGGCTGGCGGCCTGCTGCGCGGCAACTTCAGCGGCGGCCGCGGCCGTGCAGCCCACGCTGCGCGTCGAGCGGATGAATATGGGCAGCGGCCTGCAGAACGCACGGGGCACCGAGAACGCGCTGCCGGTCGGCTCCCTCGGCGTGTGGCACGTGCCGCAGTACCTGCCAGGCTTTCCCACGGCCGCGACCATCTGGCCGCGCGTGATCGTCATCCAGTGCACGGAGGACCTGTGCGCGGGCTACACGATCACGCCCGAACTGGGGCGCGGCGAATATCTGTTCTTCGTGCCGGCGAACAAGTAGCCGGGAGCGTATTCACTGCGTGCCGCCCTTTCCCAGGCCGGCGCGCAGTGATTGCGCCGTGGCGTCCGCCGCTTCGATTCGCCGTTGCAGTTCCTCGTTGACCACGCCCACCAGCGCCGCGAGTTCGGCCCGGCTCGGATAGACCTCCGGCGTATCGCTCACCCCTTGCTGGACGATGAGCTTTTCGAGGCACGCATACGCGCGCTGCATCGCCTGAAGGCCGCCGATGTCGTCGCACAGCTGCAGCGCGAGCAGCTCGGCGCTCTGTGAGGCGGAAGATTCGGAAGGGGAAGAGACGCGCGCGGATGCGCGAGCGGATGCAGCCATGAATGGCCTCCAAGGGTTTCGGTTTGCAGAAACCGACGCACCCGAGTCCAAGCGGAGGCGGCGGCTCGACGGGTTGGACTACCGGGAAACCACTTGCGTGAAACCGGCCGGGCTTGCGCCCGCCCATCGAGCCGCCAAAACTGGAAGCACGAACGACGAAGCCGCAGACCCTGCGGGGTGACTGCGGCTTGCGACGCAGTGGTTTCAACGGGAGTCCAATCCCGATCACGCCTCTTTTTGACGTGACCGGCGCAGTATAGCCACGCCCAAACGGGGCGGCGGCTCGACGAGTTGGACTACCGGGCAATCACTGTGGAAACCGGCCGGGCTCTCGCCCGCTCGTCGAGCCGCCAAAACTGGAAGACGGCTTCAGGGAATGCTTCGCGCCACCACGCCCAGATCGCGCCAGGCCTCGGGATGGCAGCTGAAGATCAGGATCTGGTGCCGCTGTGCCGCGTCGTACAGCACGCGCTTCATCTGCCGCAGGCGCTCTTCGTCGGTGTTCACCAGCGCGTCGTCAAGGATGAGCAGCGTCGGCTTGTTCGCTTCCTTCAGCAGGTCCGCGTAGGCCAGCCGGGCGACCACGCCCATTTGCTCGCGTGCGCCCACGCTGAGTTCCTCGAACTCGCCGCTCTGGGCGCCGCGCAGGCCCTGGCGCGTGATGCGGCCGGGCGAGAGATCGTCGCCGACTTCGATCTGCGCACCGGGAAAAAGAATCTGCAGATAGTGGTCGAGGTGCTTCTGCAGCGGCGCGCGCAGGCGCCGCGCCAGGGCCGAGCGCTTATAGCCCAACAGCTTAAGAAGGTGGTCGAGCGCCCTCGCCCGGCGTTCGAGTTCGGTGCAGCGGCGCTTGGCGTGGTCGAGTTCGCGCTGCTTCTCCGAGGCGGCTTCTTCCTGGCCCATCGCGCCCTTGGTTTCCAGTTCGACTTCGAGCCGGGTGATTTCGTTGGCGCGCTGGCTGTGCGCGGCCTCGGCCTGCCTTGCGCTGCGCTCCAGCCGCTCCACGTCCTGCGCGAGCACCGGCAGGTTGACGGTCTGCAGCCGCTGGGCCAACTCCGCGAGCCTGTCCTGCATCGCCGACTGCTGCGCCAGCGCGTCGGTCAGCGCGCCGCCGGCTTCGGTCTTTCTGCCGGCGCGGGCGGGATCGCTCAAGGTGGCCTTGACGGCGGCGAGCTCGTCTTCGGCGGCCTTTACCTGTTCGCGTGCATTGCCCGCCGCGACTTTCGCGTCGTTGAGGCCGGCGACGGCCACCTCCAATGTGGCGCGCGCGGCGCCCTCCTCCGATTCGGCCGAAGGCACAGCGATGCCTGCAGCCGGCACGGATGGCATCGCCTGCAACACCTGCCGGGCTTCCGCGAGGCGGGCTTCGCGCGTCGCCACGTCGGCAGCGAGCGTGCCGAGTCCCTTGGGGGCCAGCGCCGCCAGCACGGCTTCAGCGGCACCGGCTTCGCCCTTGCGCAGAACCTGCTGCCGCGCGCGCTCCTCGACCGCCGCCACGCTTTCCGCGCGCAGGCCTTGCAGCAGCGCCGCGAGTTCGTCACGCGCGCGGTCGCGCTCGATGGCGAGGCTTTCCAGGTCGGTGCCGCCCGGCAGCACGCTGATGCGGCCCACGCCTTCGATCTCGATGTCGGTGCGGGCGATGACGGTCTGGCGCTTCGAGCCCGACAGTTCCACGCCGGCCACACGGACCTTGGCTGTGGGCTGCAGTTCGAACTCCAGGGCTGTTGCCACTGCATCGAGCTTCGTCTGAGCCGTGCGAAGCGCGTCCGCGCAATGCCGCAGGCGCTTGAGCTCGCCATCCGGCACCGCGAGCGCCTGCGCCTCAGCCTGAAGGCGCGTGACCTTTTCCTGCTCGGCCTTCGCCTTCTCGTGGCTCTGCGAAAGCGTGGCGAGCTGCTCGGCCAGGCTTTCGACGGTTTTCTCCTGCGCGATGCGTGAGGCAGCCTGTCGCGCCAGACGGAGGTTTTCACGTGCCTCGGCATCGGCCTTCGTCGCGGCCGCGTGGCGCGGCTCCCAGGCCTGCAGTTCGCCGAGCGCCTTGGCCAAGGCTTCCTGCGTCCTCTGCAGATTCGTCTCCCGCTGGGCGAGCGAGCCTTCCTCGCGCTCCATCGCCTGGAGCTGGGTGCGCCATGAATTCACCTGCGCGGCGATCTGCCTGAGCGCGGCCTCCTGCGCGGTCTTCTTCTCGTCCAGCCCCCGGGCTTCGTCGAGCCGCTGCTGCGCGACGACGAGCTGTTCCCGCAATACCGCCCACGGCCGCGCGGCTTCGTCGCGCTGGTGGTCGCGTCGTAGCGCGGAGAGGCGGTCGACGCCTGATTGGTACGACTCGATGTCGGCGTTCAGCCGTTCGAGATCGGCTTCGAGTTTTATGCGCAACTTGAGGGCTTCGTCGAAGGCGCCGCGCGGAACACCGGTGCTTTGTGTGAGCAGCTCGTTGCGCTCAACATCCACAGCCTTCAACACCGCATCGCCGTTGCTGGAGGCCAGTTCGCCCAGTGACTCACCAAGCGCGCTGCGTAGGTGATCGCTCGCAAAGCCCACTGATTCAGCTATGTCTTGCGATGTGCCCTGCTTGATCCACAGCAATCCTGGAATCCCCATGTGCTTTGGTGCACTGACGCCCTTTTCTGGGAAGCTAAAGCCAAGCAATGCCGCGAGATGATCTTCTGCTGCTGCGCCATCCATGTGCGCTCCATCGATCACCAGCTCGCAGCGTTTCTTCCCGAGGAAGCCTTTGGCGAGCCGGCATGGCTTTCCATCGAGTTCGAAATCAACTTCCACTGTTGGAGTTACCGAGCTCTCGCCCCAAGGCCGCAGATGACCAACCACGTTCGAGCGATGCCGCTCGAAGAAGGCGGCGCGTATCGCCTCCGCGACGGTCGATTTGCCCGACTCGTTGGGTGCGGCGAAAAGATTGAGCCCGTCCGTCAGGCCGTCGATTTCGAGCGGCGCGCGGAACAGCTTGAAGTTCTCGATGCGTAGACGCTGCAGCTTCATGCGCCGGCTCCCGCCTGCGAAGAACTGCCCTGCTGCGCGCCGAGGATTCGCGCCAGCGTGAGCAGTGCGTCTCGGGCCAGCTCGGCATCGGTGCCGCCCTGCTGCTCGCGCAATGCCTGCAGCGCCTCGCCGACGAAGCCATCGGCGTGCAGCGCCTGGATGTCGTCTTCGGTCGGCTCCAGCCGCAGCGCCTCGCCTTCCCACACCAGCGCGCGGGCGCGGGCACGCGCGGCGTCGAGGGCGTCGTTCAGCCGGTTGTGGCCGGCGAGGTCGCAGCTGCCCTGGGCGCGCAGCTGCAGCACGTCGCTGCTGCCGATCTGCTCCAGCTTCTGCACCAGCTCGTCGATGTCGGAAGCCACAGCGAGCCGTGGCTCCCACTGCTGCCAGTCGAACTGGCCGGTGCGGATGGGCTCGACCACCGGCACCGCGCCAACTCCGGCGATGCCGACCAGCAGCGCCTGGCCCGAATCGTTGGCCCTGAAGCGGTCGGTCTCGGGCGTGCCCGCGTACCAGGTGCGCTCGTCGATCTGCCGGGTGCCGTGCCAGTCGCCGAGCGCGAGGTAGTCGAGCCGTGCCTGCATCGCGCGGCCAGCGGCGATGGGGTTGGTCGAGTCGATGTCTTCCGAGAGGATGCCCTGCACGCTGCCATGCGCGAGGCCGATGCGGGGCAGGCCTTCTTCTTCGTCGGGCTCGGCGGTGGCGAACCACTCGGTGAGGTCGCCATAGGTGTGGCGCTGCGTGAGCGGCGCCGGCAGCAGCGTGAACTTGCCGGCCACGGTGTGCGGCTTGGGCTCCAGGCAGCAGACGACGTTCGGCGCGATGGCGCCCAGCCGCTGCGCCCTGCTCCAGACCGATTCGCTCAGCGCGGAGTCGTGGTTGCCCGGAATCAGCAGCCAGGGGCCGGCAAAGCCCTGCATGGCATTGAACATGCGGCGGATGGTCTTGTCGGACACGGTCTGCAGATCGAACACGTCGCCCGCGACCAGTACGGCGTCGACCTTGCGTTCGGCGGCGATGCCGGCCAGCAGCTCGACCGCCTTGAAGCGCGCCTCGAACAGCGCCGCGGCGTCGTCGGGTTCGAACTGCGAGAACACGCGGCCAATCTGCCAGTCCGCGGTGTGGAGCAAAGAAATCATGCGCGGCCCTCCCCTTGCCTCTCGCGTCTTCAGGTCATCTAAAAAACAGCGAGCATCTTAGAGGGGCCGGGGACGCGTCGAGCTTGGCGCGGCCCTCGCGGCAGGCGGACGGCTAGAACCTGGAGTCGATCGCCGACGCGCACTCTTCCAGCAGCGCGGCCGATTGGGTGACCTGTTCGGCAATCCGGGCACGCAGCGGCTGCCAGTCGAGACTGAAGGGGGCAAGAAGGAACCATTGCGTGGTCAGCGCCAGCGCGATGCCAAGAATGACGAACATCCAGTGCACGAGTTCCATAGCCGCTCCAGTACAGAGTGAGGGCGAGAGTCTGCGCATTCCGCCGGCGCCGCGATATCACCAATTCGGGGGATGCCTTTCGCCAGAGGCCGCGCCGCCGCGGTCACCTCGCAGGCAGGTACTGCCGCGGATCGACCGCATTGCCGCGGTGGCGGATCTCGAAGTGGAGCATCGCGCGCCCGCCGTCGGCGCCGCCGATCTCGGCGATCTTCTGGCCTCTTTGCACCTGCTGGCCCTGCTTCACCAGCATCGAGCGCACATTGGTATAGACCGACATGTAGGAGCCGCCGTGATCGACCATGAGCACGCTGCCGTAGCCGCGCAGCGTTTCGGTCACGGCCACCTTGCCCGCGCCGATGGACATCACCGGCTCGCCGAGGCTGCCGCCGATGTCGATGCCCTTGTTGCTGCTGCCGTTGAAGCCCGCGATCACCTGGCCCTGCGCGGGCCAACTCCAGTCGCTTCGCCGCGATGCGGGTGGTGCGGCCGGTTCCGGCTCCGGCACCGCGGCCCGGGGCGGCCTCGAACGCTCCGGGCGCTCGGCGCCTGCGCTCCTTGCGTGGGGCGGCTCGGACGACGCGCCGCCCGGCGGGACCACGCGCAGCACCTGCCCTGCCTCGAGCCGATCGGGGTCCTGCAGGTTGTTCCAGCGCGCAACCTCGCCCGGCGAACGCCCCGCCTTTGACGCAATGCGATAGAGCGTGTCGCCCGGCTGGACGACGTACTCGCCCGGTCCCGCCACCGGCGCCTTGGGTGAGGTGGAGCACGCTGCCACCATCAATGCCGCGGTCAGCGCAATGCCCGCGCGCCAGTTCCTTCCTGTCACAACCACTAGCGGATTCCTTCCTTGATGACCTGAATCTCGCGCTCCCCGGTGCTCCGGGGACCGCGTTCGAAGAATCCGGGAAGGCTACCAGCAGTCGCGGGGTGTTCAACCCGCCTCCGGTTCTCCCCCTGCCGTGCGCCTTGCGATGCACATCAACGACAGCGCGCTCGCAGGGGAAGCCGGGTCGCGGCCGGACAGCACGTTGCCCATGCGGTATTTCCATTGGGCCCGCCCGACCTCGCCGGCGAGCGCCTCGGCGCCTATCCGGTGGTTGTGCGGATGCACGCGGACATCGAAGCCCAGCGGCCGCAGCGTGGATTCGAAGAATTCCTTCGTCACGCCGTCGCCGGGCCGGTGATGGACCTCGGTCCTCAGCCCCCACGACTGCTGGCTGCCGGTCTTGTGGAAACCGCGCCCTGTCATGCGGTAGACCCACAGCCGCGCGTCCCACAGCATCCTGGCCAGACCCTTGTAGTCCCATGCCGTCAGTTGGGGATCGTGATCGGTGATCAGGATGCCGTCAGGCTTCACCAGGCGGGCGCCCTCGCGCAGCACGGCCGTCATGTCGTCGCAGTGGTGCAGCGCGGCATTGATGGCCACGATGTCCGCCACGCGCGAGCGGAACGGCGTATGCGCCGCATCCGCCAGCACCGTGGTGTAGCCGAGGCCCGCGGCCAGTTCCAGCGAGCCCGGGGCCACGTCCACGCCGATGAGCAGCCTGGGCTTTCCGCCCAGCGTGGCGAAGACATTGCCCGGCCCGCAACCCAGGTCGATGACGACCTTGTCCGTCCAATCGCCCCCGGCGGCGAGCCAGCGGCTGCGGAAGTGGGCATCGCGGTGACAGAAATCCAGATATTCCTGCGCCCAGGCCGCATTGCCGAAATATGTGGCATTGGCGGTCAATGCATCTGAATTGTTCTGGAGAATTGATTTCAGATAGTGATCGCAAGGCGTCAGAACAACATCGGGCAATAGGATTTCGCAAATCATTTTCGACCTTGGAAAGGATTGATTCGCACGGAAGCGGGCGCTTCTTTCAGTCTTTTCAAATCCAAGGTTTTGTACAGATATTTTTTATCCAGTTACAGACGGGGCGAATTGATAACAGCCACCGCCGGGAGGATGTTTCATTTTTCGACAGCAAAATGCCCCGTTTTTCGCATGACTACAGAGAGCGGACCCAAGACCCACGGGCTCACGCCAGGCCGCCCCATGCAAGGCGCTTTCCTCCGGAATTTCGGCATTTCTCCCCAGGAGTACCCCGCTTCAGCCCCGACTTTCGACCCTCGAAAGTGGCTCGCGCACGGGCTTGCCTCCTCCAAATCGCGCATCAGCTACCTCAAACTGGATGATTCGGGTAGTACGTTTTAGAAATAACCTTATCCATTTGTAACCTAGGCCTAAAGTGCGCACATTGGCCCCGGGAAAGCTCCTAGGATGAAGTCACGAAAAGAACACAACAAATGCTCCCCCATTAATTGGGCAAATGGAATTTCCATTTGCCCAATTGCTTCCATTGTATTTCTTTTGGGATATTTAGATGGAAATTCAAAGTGTTTCGCAGCCGCAGGAAAGCTCTCCGGGCCTCGCCCTGGAAGACCTGTTCGTGCCGCGATGCAAGCCGGAAGGAACAGCCGGCGGCTGCGCCGGTTCGCTGGCGCTCGAGCCCGGCTTTGCCCGGCGCTGGAGCCAATGGCTCGCCGCCACCGGCCAGCTGCCGGACGCCCTCTTCGCGGGCGCATGGCTGCTGCTGCAGTCGCGCTGGCTCGGAAGCCTCTGGCCCGTGCTCCACGAGGCGGGCGTTGCCCCGGCGCGCTGCTCGACCACCGTCGCGTTCGACGCCACCAAGGCCGCGGGTACCTGGCTGGCTGAACTGGACCTGGCCCGCCGCGCAGCGTCGCAATCACCGCAGGCCATTGCGCCACCGGACTCGCTCTGGCTGCGCGAAGAGGTCCACGCCGACGCCCCCGTGCGGCTGCGCTTCGACGCCGCTTCGGCACTGCTTCATATAGATGCAGCCACGGGCTCGATGGACGCCGCCGCAATCGAACAGCTGCTCGCTGCCCTTGCCGACACCGCCCAAGATCTGTTGGAGCGCCCCGATGCCGCCCTCGACGACATCCGCACGCTGCCGCGCACCGATCGCGCCGATCAGCTCACAGCCTGGAACACCCCCCTCGCCCCGGTGGACCCGGCAACCACGGTAACCGGCGTGTTCAGCCGCCAGGCCGCGGCCGCCCCCGATGCCATTGCCATCGCGCAAGGCGATGCGCAAATGAGCTATGGCGAACTCGACCGGCGCTCCGACGAACTCGCGCGGCGCCTCCAGTGCCTGGGCGTTCGCAGCGGCGACGGCGTCGGCCTGCTGCTCGACCGTTCGAAGGCCGCCATCGTGGCCCAGCTCGGCATCCTCAAGGCTGGCGGCGCCTACGTGCCGGTGCCCACCGATTTCCCGCCCGAACGGATCGCCTACATGCTCGGCGAGGCGCGTGCGCACCACGTGCTCACCATGCAGGCGCACCACCACCTGATCCCCCCCCACCACGGCGTTTTGCTGCTCGACGAGTACGAAGACAAGACAAATCGAAGTGCATGGAACCCGCCGGCGATCGACGCCGAATCGGTGGCCTACGTCATGTACACCTCGGGCTCGACGGGCACGCCCAAGGGCATCGAGATCTGCCACCGCTCGATCCTGCGGCTGGTGGTGGGCGTGGACTACGTCGCGCTCGCTCCGGGCCGCACCATGCTGCACGCGGCGCCGCTGGGCTTCGACGCGGCCACGCTCGAAATATGGGGTCCGCTGCTCAACGGCGGCTGCTGCGTGGTGCACGAAGAGCCCGTGCCCACGGGTGCCGGCCTCGCGCGCACCATCGCGCGCCACGACGTGCACACGGCATGGCTCACCGCCGCGCTGTTCAACGCCGTGGTCGACGACGACCCGGCCCATCTTTCTGGCCTGCGGCACCTGTTCACCGGCGGCGAAGCGCTGTCGGTGCCGCACGTGCGGCGCGCGCTGGCCGCCCTGCCCGGCCTCACGCTGAGCAACGGCTACGGCCCCACCGAGTGCACGACCTTCGCGGCCACGCACCGCATCGCGTTGCCGCTGCCGGAAGACCTGCGTTCGATTCCGCTCGGGCGTCCCATCAAGGACACCGTGCTGCGCGTGCTGAGCCCCTCGATGGCACTGCTGCCGACGGGCTTCGTGGGAGAACTCTGCATCGGCGGCCACGGCCTGGCCCGCGGCTACCTGCGGCAGCCCGCGCTCGATGCCGAACGCTTCGTGCCCGACCCCTTCGGCGGTGCGGACGAGCGGCTCTACCGCACCGGCGACCTCGCGCGCTGGCTGCCCGACGGCACCGTCGAGTTCATCGGACGTCGTGACGGCCAGGTGAAGATCCACGGCCACCGCATCGAGACCGGCGAGGTCGAGGCCGCGATCCTCGCCCACCCGGACATCCAGTCCTGCGCCGTGGTCGCGCGGCCCGACGGCAGCGGCCAGCTGCGCCTTGTGGCCTATCTCGTCGCGCGCTCGCAGAAGGTTTCGTGGGACGCCCTGCGCACGCACCTCGCGGCCCGGCTGCCCGCGGCGCTGATTCCTGCTGCCCAGGTATGGCTCGCGCAGTTGCCCGTCACGCCGAATGGCAAGCTCGACCGCAGGGCGCTGCCCGAGCCGGCCGGCGAACGCCCCGAACTCGCCCAGCCCTTCGAGGAAGCGCGCGACACCGTTGAACAGCAGGTGTGCGAGGCCTTCGCCCGCGCACTGCGCATCTCGAAGGTCGGGCGCAACGACAACTTCTTCGACCTCGGCGGCGATTCGCTGCTGGTGCTGCAGGTGCTCGCCGACCTGCAGCGCGGCACCGGCCTGCCGTTGTCGACCAACCTTTTTTTCCGCAATCCCACGCCAAAAGCGATCGGTGCGCGGATGCAGCAGGCGGGTGATCTGCCCGCCTCGGCCGCTGTGGTCGTCTCGGAGGATCGACCGACCACAGCGGCCACCCTTGCAGCGCGGCCGGACGCCGGCATTCACGACGCCATCGCCCTGGTCGCCACCGCCGGACGCTTTCCCGGCGCGGCCGACGTCGAGCAGTTCTGGGACAACCTCGTTGCCGGGCGCGACACCATCAGCTTCTTCGACGACGCCACGCTCGACGCCGGCGTGAGCGAGGCCCTGCGCAGCGACCCGTCCTACGTTCGCGCACGCGGCGTGATCGACGGCATCGAGGACTTCGACGCCGCCTTCTTCGGCATCAGCCCGAAGGAAGCACAGCTGATGGACCCGCAGCAGCGCGTGTTCCTCGAGATTTGCTGGGAATGCCTGGAACGCGCCGGCTACGTGCCCGATGCCGCGCCGGGCCCGGTCGGCGTGTATGCCGGCATGTACAACGCGACCTACTTCCAGCGCCACGTGAGCACCCGGCCCGACCTCGTGGAGCCGGTCGGCGAGTTCCAGGTGATGCTGGCCAACGAGAAGGACTACATCACCACGCGGGTGGCGAACCGGCTCAACCTCACAGGCCCGGCCGTCAGCGTGCATACCGCCTGCTCGACCTCGCTGGTGGCCGTGGCCCACGCCTTCCATGCGCTGCGCACGGGCCAGTGCTACATGGCGCTCGCTGGCGGCGCCTCGGTCACCTGCCCGCCGCGCAGCGGCTATCTCTACAACGAGGGCTCGATGCTCTCGCCCGACGGCCGCACGCGCAGCTTCGATGCGCAGGCGCGGGGCACGGTCTTCAGCGACGGCGCGGCCGTGGTGCTGCTCAAGCGGCTGGCCGACGCGCAGGCCGATGGCGACACCATCTACGCCGTGCTGCGCAGCGCCTGCGTGAACAACGACGGCGGCTCCAAGGCCAGCTTCACGGCGCCCAGCGTCGACGGGCAAGCGGCGGTGATCCGGGCCGCGCTCGCGGCGGCCGACGTCGATGCGCGCAGCATCTCGTACGTGGAGGCTCACGGCACCGCCACGCCGATGGGCGACCCGATCGAGGTCGAGGCGCTGGCCTGTGCCTATGCCGAGCACACCGATGCGCTCGGCTACTGCACGCTCGGCTCGCTCAAGAGCAACGTCGGCCACATGGTCACGGCGGCCGGTGCGGCCGGCCTCATCAAGACGGCGCTGGCGCTGCATCACGAACAGATTCCGCCGACCGTGCATTTCAGCGCGCCGAACCCGGCGATCGACTTCGCGCGCACACCCTTCCACGTCACGGCGAGCCTGCAGCCGTGGCCGCGCGCCGACCAGCCGCGCCGCGCAGGCGTCAGTTCCTTCGGCGTCGGCGGCACCAACGCGCACGTCATCGTCGAAGAAGCGCCACCGCGGCAGGCCTCGCCGGCGGCGACAGGCGACCACGTGCTGCCGCTGTCGGCGCGCTCCGAGGCCGCGCTCGACACGGCCACCGAGCAGCTCGCGGCGCACCTCGAGGCGCACCCCGAACTGTCGCTGGCCGACGTGGCGCACACCCTCGCGGTCGGTCGCAAGGCCCACACCTTCCGCCGAGCGGTGGTCGCCAGCGGAACGGCCGAAGCCGTCGCGGCCCTGCGCAGCGCCGACTCGCCCAGCCGCGCCAGCGGCCGCACCGCCTCGCGCGCACCGCAGCTCGTGCTGATGTTCCCCGGGCAGGGCGCGCAGTACGCAGGCATGGGCAAGAACCTCCGCGCGAACGACCCGGTGTTCGCCGCCGCGTTCGACGACTGCATGGCCGCTTTCGACGGCGCGACCGACTTCAACCTGCGCGAGCGCATGTTCTCCGGCGACGCGCAGTCGCTGGTGCCCACGGCCGTCACGCAGCCCGCGATCTTCACGCTCGAATACGCACTCGCGCGGCGGCTGCTGGCACTGGGCGCTCGGCCGCATGCGCTGATCGGCCACAGCGTCGGCGAATTCGTTGCGGCCGTGCTCGCGGGCGTGATGCGGCTCGAAGACGCCGCCCGGCTCGTGGCCCGCCGCGGCGCGCTCATGCAGGCCCAGCCAGCGGGCGCGATGCTGTCGGTGCGCCTGGGCGCGGCCGAACTGGCCGGCCGGCTCGGCCCGCAGCTGTCGCTCGCCGCCGAGAACGGCCCCACGGCCTGCGTCGCCGCCGGCCCCTTCGACGCCATCGCGGCGCTGCAGGCGGCACTGGAAGCAGACGGCATTCCGGCCCGCCCGCTGCAGACCTCGCACGCCTTCCACTCCGCCATGATGGACGCGGCTGTCGCGCCCTTCGAGGCACTGGTCGGCAAGGTTGCGCTGCGTGCGCCGCAGACGCCGATCTACTCGACGCTGACCGGCCAGCCGCTCGAAGACGCCGAAGCCACCAGCCCGGCCTACTGGGCCCGGCACCTGCGCGAAACCGTGCGCTTCTCGCCGGCCGTGCGCTGCGCGATGGCGCAGACGGCAAACCCGCTGTTCGTGGAAGCCGGCCCGCGCAACATGCTCTCCACGCTGGTGCGCCAGCACGGCGCGAGCAGCGTCGTGCCGCTGCTGCACGGCGAGCCGGCCGAAGAGGCTCGCACCCTGCGGCTGGCGCTGGGCCGCCTGTGGACCTGCGGCGCCGAGGTCGAGCTGTCGCGCCTCGCTGCACGCAACGGCGCCCAGCGCGTGTGCCTGCCCACCACGCCGTTCGAGCGCAAGCGCTTCTGGGTCGACATCGCCGCACCCACCCTTCTCCCCCTTTCCACCGCGACCGCATCCGTCAGCGCTGCGGTCGCGGCCCCTGCCTCTTTCATTCCACCCATTTCCCTGGAGCCGATCGTGACCGCAGCAGCAACGCCCTCGCCTCTTCCCCCTCCCGCCTCGTCCATGGACGCACGCCTGCGCACCCTGTTCGAGGACATCTCCGGCCTCGACATGGCACAGGCGGAGGGACACGCGCCCTTCGGCGAGCTGGGCCTGGATTCGCTCACGCTGACCCAGGCGGCCACGCAGATCAAGAAGCACTTCAAGGTCAACCTCAGCTTCCGCCAGCTGATGGAGAAATACCGCTGCTTCGACTCGCTCTCGGCTTTCCTGCGCGAGAGCCTGCCGCCTGAGGCAGCGCCTGCGCCGGCCGTTGCACCCGCCGTCGCGGCAGCGCCGGTGGAAAGTGCCGTTGCCGTGCCGCAGGCCGCGCCGCGCCAGCCGGTGCCCGTGTACATGCCGATGCAAGGCGGTACCGCGGGCGACGCGCAGCTGTCGCAGCTGATTTCGCAGCAGATGGAACTGATGCGCCAGCAGCTCGCACTGCTGTCGGGTGCAGCGCCGGCCGCGCCGCTGATGACGCTGCAGGCCGTGCCGGCCCAGCCGGTGGCTGCAGTTCCGTCCGAGGAGCCCGCGCAGAAGGAGCCGGTGCGCTACGACGTGTCCAAGGCCTTCGGCGCCATCGCGCGCATCCACACCCAGCGCATGGCCGAACCCAGCGGCCGCCAGAAGGCACGCCTCGCCGCCTTCATCCGGCGCTATGTCGAGCGCACGCGCAAGAGCAAGGAGTTCACCGCCGCCAACCGCCCCCACATGGCCGACCCGCGCGTGGTCAACGGCTTCCGCCCGATCACGAAGGAGATCACCTACCAGATCGTCATCGAGCGCTCCAAGGGTTCGAAGATGTGGGATCTCGACGGCAACGAATACGTCGACGCGCTCAACGGCTTCGGCATGAACATGTTCGGCTGGCAGCCCGACTTCGTGCAAGAGGCCGTGCGCAGGCAGCTCGACCAGGGCTACGAGATCGGCCCGCAGCATCCGCTGGCGGCCGAAGTCACGGCGCTCATCTGCGAGCTCACGGGCAGCGACCGCGCCGGCCTGTGCAACACGGGCTCCGAAGCCGTGATGGCCGCGTTGCGCATCGCGCGCACCGTCACCGGCCGCAGCACGGTGGTGGTGTTCACCGTCTCCTACCACGGCACCTTCGACGAGGTGCTGGTGCTCGCCGGCAAGGGCGGCAAGGGCCTGTCGGCAGCGCCGGGCGTGATGAGCGGCATGTTCGGCGACATCCGCGTGCTCGACTACGGCACGCCCGAGGCGCTGGCGTTCATCCGCGAGAACGCCGACGACCTCGCCGCCGTGCTGGCCGAGCCGGTGCAGAGCCGCCGCCCCGACTTCCAGCCGCGCGAGTTCCTGCACGAGGTGCGCGACATCACCGCGAAGAGCGGCTGCTGCCTGATCTTCGACGAGGTCATCACCGGTTTTCGCACCGCGCTGGGCGGTGCACAGGAGCTGTTCGGCGTGCGCGCCGACCTCGCCACCTACGGCAAGGTGATCGGCGGCGGCTTCCCGGTCGGCGTGATCGCCGGCAAGCGCGAGTTCATGGACGCGCTCGACGGCGGCGCCTGGCAGTACGGCGACGACTCGATTCCGGGCGTCGGCGTGACCTACTTCGCCGGCACCTTCGTGCGCCATCCGCTCGCGCTCGCCGCGGCCAAGGCCTCGCTCACCCACCTGAAGGAAGCCGGCCCCGCGCTGCAGGCCGGACTCAACAGCAGCACCGCCACCATGGCCGCCGAGCTTTCGGGCTGGTGCAAGGAAGTCGGCGCGCCTATCGAGATCCGCCACTTCGCGTCGCTGTGGCGCGTGAGCTGGCTCGAGGACCACCCGCTGCAAGACCTGCTGTTCGCAATGATGCGCAGCCGCGGCGTGCACATCCTGGACAACTTCCCGTGCTTCCTCACGAGCGCGCACAGCGCCGAGGACATCGCATTCATCCAGAACGCATTCAAGGAATCGGTCGCAGAGATGCAGGAGTCCGGGTTCCTGCCGCGCCGCGCCGTGGCCGTCGCCGGCTTCGACGCGCACAAGCCGACCGAGGAAGGCTCGGTGCTGGCCCGCGACATCGACGGCCAGCCCTTCTGGTACGTGCCCGGCGCGCCCACCCCCAGCCAGCACATCTTCAATGGAAAGGCCGCAGCATGAACGCCGTTTTCAAGCCCATCGTCAGCGACGGTGCCATCGAATGCATCATTCCCACGACGGAATCGCAACGCGAAGTCTGGCTCGGCGCAACCCTCAGCACCGAGGCCTCGATGGCCTACAACGAATCGGTCCTGCTGCGCCTGCGCGGCGCGCTGGACGAGGAGGCCCTGGCGCGTGCCATGGACCGGCTGCTCGAACGCCACCAGGCGTTGCGCGCCACGATCTCGCCGGACGGCACCTGCATGCTGGTCAGCCATCCAAGCGGAAACGTCCTGACCCGGCAAGACTTGAGCGGACTCGAGCCTGAAGCCCGCGCGCAGGCGCTGCGCTCGGCCCATGGCCAAGCGGTGTGCACGCCCTTCTCGCTCGAACATGGCCCGCTGTTCCGCGCCGTGCTGTACCGCCTCGGCAATGCCGAGCACGAACTCGTGATGTCGGCGCACCACGTGGTCTGCGACGGCTGGTCCTGGGGTGTCATCACCGAGCAGCTGGGCCACCTGTATGCCGAGCAGAACGGCACCGGGCTGAAGCTCAGGGCTGCGCCGCTCTTCGCCGACTTCGCCGCCGAGGAAGCCGCCGCGGCCGCGCATCCCGACATGCAGGCGCACGTGGACTACTGGCTCGGGCGCTTCCCCGGCAGCGTGCAGCCGGTGCTCGACCTGCCGCTGGACCGTCCGCGTCCGGCCGCACGCACCTTCAATTCGCGCCGCACCGAGCACCTGCTCGACAAGCGCCTCGTCAGCGCCCTGCGCGTGACCAGCACCAAGGCCGGCGCCAGCCTGTTCACCGGCCTGCTCAGCGGCTTCGTCGCGACGCTGCATCGCCTCACGGGCCAGGAAGACATCGTCGTGGGCGTGCCGGCGTCGGCCCTGCTCGCCCACGACATGCCCGGGCTGGTCGGCCATTGCGTGAACCTGCTGCCGCTGCGCATCGCCACGCATGCCGGCATGCGCTTCGACGCGCTGATGGACGAATGCAACACCGCCGTGCTCGACGCCTTCGATCACCAGGCGCTCACCTATGGCGCGCTGCTGGGCCAGTTGTCGCTCGAGCGCGACCCGAGCCGGCTGCCGCTGGTGAGCGTGGCGTTCAACGTCGACCCCGACGTGGCGAGCAGCGCCGAGGCGTTCACGAGCCTCGACGTGGCGCAGGACACCATCCCCCGCCGCTACGAGAACTTCGAACTGTTCCTGAACCTGCGCCCGCTCGATGGCGGCCTGATGGTGGAGGCGCAGTACAACACCGACCTGTTCGACGACGTCAGCGTGCAGCGCTGGCTGGACATGTTCGAGTGCGTGCTGCAGTCGAGCTCGCACAAGCCGGACGAAACGGTCAGCCGGCTCGAAGTGTTGTCCGTTGGCGCCGCGCGTTCGCTGATCGAGCTGCAGCCCGCGCGCGTTCCGCTGGTCGGCATGCCGCTGGCACATGCCGGCTTTGTCGCGCGCGTGCCTCGGCAACCCGATCGCCCGGCCGTGCGCGACGGCGCGCGAAGCTGCAGCTACGGCGAACTCGATGCGCTGTCGAACCGCATGGCGCGTGCATTGCACGCGCGCGGCGTGGGCCGCGGTCAGCGCGTGGGGCTGTGCCTGGAGCGCAGCCTGGAAATGGTCGTCGCGATGCTGGGCATCCTGAAGGCGGGCGCGTCCTACGTGCCGCTCGATCCGGCTTTTCCGCATGCGCGGCTCGACCACTACGCCAGCGACGCCCGGCTCAGCCTGATGCTGACCACGTCGGACATCGCCGCGACGCCGCGCGACTGGTGCGCCGACGCGGGCCAGCGGATCTTCGAGATCGACCGCGACACCACCTGGCGGCAGCTGTCCGGCGAAACCCTGCCGCCGAGCACGGACGACCCGGGGCCCGAAGACGCCTCGTATGTGATCTACACCTCCGGCTCGACCGGCTTGCCCAAGGGCGTCATTGCCCATCACCGCGGCGTGGCGCACCTGCTGCAGTGGATGCAGCGCGAATCGGGCATCGGCCCGGCCGACCGGATCGCCGCCGTCACCACCCTGTCGTTCGACATGGCGGTGCCCGACCTGCTGCTGCCGCTGGCGGCGGGCGCAGAGCTGGTGATGGTGCAGCGCGAGGTCGCCATGGACGGCAACCGCCTGTCTCAGGCGCTCGACCAGGAGCAGATCACGCTCCTGCAGGCCACGCCCGGCATGTGGCAGCTCCTGCTGGATGCCCAGTGGGCCGGCGGCGCCCCCGGCTTTCGCGGCTGGACCGGCGGCGAGGCGCTGCGTCCGAGCATGGCGCTGGCGCTGTGCGAACGCATGGAGGGCCTGTGGAACGGCTATGGGCCGACCGAGACCACGGTGTACTCCACGGCCTGGCACGTGCGCCCCGAAGAGATCGCGTCGCGCGGCGTGTCGATCGGCAGGCCCGTCGACAACACGGAGATCTGGATTCTCGATGCCGAACTGCAGCCCTGCCCCATCGGCGTGCCGGGCGAGATCTGCATCGCCGGCGAAGGTGTCTCGCTGGGCTACCTCGATCGTCCAGAGCTGACCGCCGAGCGCTTCGTCACGGTGCGCATCTTCGGCACCGCGAAGAGGGTGTACCGCTCGGGCGACCGCGGCCGCTGGCGCAACGACGGGCTGCTCGACCACCTCGGCCGGCTCGACTTCCAGGTCAAGGTGCGCGGCTATCGCATCGAGCCCGGCGAGATCGAGGTGCGCTGCTGCGAGGTTGCGGGCGTCTCCCGCAGCGTGGTCGTGGCGCGCGAGGACAACCCCGGCGACGTGCGCCTGGTGGCCTACCTCGCGCTGATGCCGGGCGCCGGCTTCGACCTCGATGCACTCATGGTGCACCTGCGCAAGCACCTGCCGGCCTTCATGCTGCCGCAGCACGTGGTGACGCTCGATGCCCTGCCCACGCTGGCCAACGGCAAGATCGACCGCGTCTCGCTGCCGCCGCCGCAGGCGGCCGCGCGCGAAGAGGTGCGGCGCGGCGCCGGCCCGCGCAACGACCACGAGCGCAAGGTGCTCGCGATCATGGAGAAGGTGCTGAGCCTGCCGGGCCTCGACATGCACGACAACTTCTTCACCGTGGGCGGCCATTCGCTGCTGGCCGCGCGGCTCACCACGCTGCTGAGCCGCGAGTTCCAGGTCACGCTGCCGCTGCGCTCGCTGTTCGAGTCGCCCACGGCCGAGAAGCTGGCCGCGGCCATCCAGGGCCTGCAGGGCGCGGGCGTCGGGCTGCAGGCTCCCATTGCATGCCGCCCGGAGCGCCGCAGCGCGCCGCTGACGCTTTCGCAGGAGCGCATCCGCTTCATGGAGCAGCTGCACCCGGGCCGCTCGGTCTACAACGCGCCTTCGGCGCAGCGGCTGATCGGGCAGCTCGATGCAACGCGCTTCGAAGGCGTGCTGCGCGAAGTGATCCGGCGCCAGCCCTCGCTGCGCACCCGCATGGACATCGACCAGCAAAGCGGCAAGCCGGTGCAACTGATCGCTGAGTCCGTGGAATTCGCCCTGCCGCTGGTCGACCTGCGCGGCCTGCCAGCCGACCAGCGCGAGGCCGAACTGGCCGAGCGCATGCAGGAGCTGGCGGACCGGCCGATCGACATCCACAGCGCGCCGATGATGCACGCGACCCTGTTCCAGATCGACGACAACGAGCACGTCTTCATGTTCGTGCCGCACCACCTGATCTGGGACGGCTGGTCCTTCGACCTGATGCAGCGCGAACTGGCCGCGCTCTACGACGCCGCCGAGCGCGGCCGTCCGCACAACCTGCCCGCGCTCGCCACCACCCACGGCGACTATGCCGAGTGGCTGGAGAAGTGGATGACCGAGCCCGCCTGCGAGGAACAGCTCGCGTTCTGGCGCGGCCGGCTCGAAGGCGCGAAGGCCGTGCGGCCGCCCGTGACCGACATGCCGCGCCGCGCGGGCAAGAGCGGCCAGGGCGGCGCGCACTGGATCAGCATCGACCTGCAAAGCACGCAGCGGCTGCGCGAGGTCGCGCGCGAAATGGACGTGACGCTCAGCATGCTGACCTTCGGCGTCTACGCGCTGACCATGGCCCAGGTGACCGGCAACGACGCCATCGTCATCGCCAACCCCGTGCGCGGCCGCCAGCAGGCCGAGACGGAAGACGTCATGGGCTTCTTCAACAACGTGCTGCCGGTTTCGCTCGCGGTGGACATGGCGTTGCCACTGCCCAGCTTCATGCACTACGTGAAGCAGGAGCTGCTGTCGATGATGAACAACCAGCAGGTGCCGTTCGAGCGCCTGATGGCCGAGCCGGGCTATGCGGGGCAGATCAAGACTTCCGGCCCCTACCAGTCGATGTTCTCGTTCCAGGACGCGCGCGAACGCTCGCGCTCCATCGGCAGCCTGCAGACCCGCCAGATGCACGTGATGCAGCATGGCGCCACCGACGACATCGGCGTGTGGCTGATGGACAAGCCGCACGGCCTGGAAGGCGCGCTGATCTACAACGCCGACGTGTACCTGCGCGAGACCGGCGCCCAGATGCGCGAGCGCTACCTCGAGGTGCTGCGCCGCGTCGCGGACAACCCGGGCGCCACGCTCGCGGAGATCGCCAGTACCGAAGGCTCGGCCAGCGCGCGCTACCTGCACAAGCTGGCCGGCGACACGGACAAGGGCGCGCCGGCCGGCGCCGCCAACGGCGACGAGCGCAAGGCCAGGCAGGGCCTGCTCAGCCCCGAGCACGCGCAGCTCGCCCAGATCTGGGCCGACGTGATCGGCATCGACGTGAGCGAGATCCGCGCCAGCGACAACTTCTTCGACCTCGGCGGCGACTCGCTGCTGGTGCTGCGCGCCGTGCAGCAGGCGGCACAGACGCTGGGGCACCGCGTGGAGCCGCGGCGCTACCTGTTCGAGAACCTCGGGCAGATCGCCTCGTCGGCGCAGGCCGCGCCGCAGGGCGTGCCGTCCGACCTCGCGGAACTGGCCGCCGACACGGCCGCACACGCGCAGCGCGGCTTGTTGGGCGCCCTCGGCAGCTGGCTGCGCAAGGGGTGATCATGGACAACTCCGACTACGCACTTTCCATCGACGCGCCGATCTGCCGGTATGTCGACCTGGACAGCTTCCCTGCGCTTCCTCCCGCGCAGATCCTGTCGGAGGAGGAGTGCGCGCGCGCCGCCGGCTTGCGGTTTCCCATCGACCGCCAGCGTTTCGTGGCCGCGCACGTCGCCCTGCGGCAAGCGCTCTGCGAGTACACCGGCCTGCACCACGCTGCACTGCACCTGGCCACCGGCTCGTTCGGCAAGCCCTCGCTGTCGGGCCATACGCGCACCCAGTTCTCGCTGAGCCACAGCCAGGGCCTGGCGCTGTTGGCCATCGGCGGGCGCGGCCCTTTGGGCGCGGACGTCGAACTGCTGCGCTCGGTGCCCGACGCGGCGGTGCTTGCGGCGGAATATTTCACGCAGCGCGAACAGGAAGCGCTGGCCGCCCTGCCCGCGCACGAGCGCGACAAGGCCTTCCTGACCTGCTGGACCCGCAAGGAAGCCTGCCTGAAGGCCATTGGCGTCGGCCTGCTGGTGTCGTCGCAGAGCTTCGAGGTGGGCATTGAGCCGGACTGCCGCAGCGTCGAGCTGCTGGTGGCCGGCCGCATCCTCTGGCTGGTTCTGGGGCCGGCGCCCGCGCGGCTCGACTGCGTGGGCTCGCTCGCCGAATGGCGCCAGACCGAAGCCCGCGCCAGCCGTTCGGGGCAGCTGCTGGAGGCGCATGCATGACTCGGTTCGCGCCACTCATGTTCGGGCCGGCCTCGCGCCAGCTCTTCGGCGTGTTCCATCCGGCCGAGGAAGACCGGGCCGAGAACACCGCCGTGCTCCTGTGTCCACCGTTCGGGCAGGAGGGCCTGCGCACCCATCGCTTCTTCAAGGTGCTGGCCGAGCGCCTCTCGCGGGCCGGCATCGCCACGCTGCGCTTCGACTTCTATGGCTCGGGCGATTCGCCGGGCGACGAGAACGAGGGCGAATTCGACGGCTGGCGCCGCGACCTGTGCTCGGCGCACGAGGAACTGCGACGTCGCGCGCCGGGCGCTGCCATCGTGTGGGTCGGCGCGCGGCTGGGCGCCACCCTGGCCGTGCTGGCCGCGCGCGGCGGACGCTGCGACCCGGTGCGGCTGGTGCTGTGGGAGCCGGTGATCGACGGGCGCCGCTATGCGCGGCTGCTGCGCGAACAGCACGTGACCGCCATCGACACCACCTTCTGCATCCCCGACCGGGCCTGGCACCGCAGCCTGGCGCAGGAGCCCGATGCAGTGCCCGAGGAAGCCCTCGGCACGGTGCTCTCGCCCGCGCTGCGCGCGCAGCTGGCGGCGCTGGTTCCCGAATCGCTGCCGCTCACGGCGCTGCACGACACGCTGGTGCTGGCCGAGCCGGACGACGAACGCACCGCGCAATGGGCCGCCGACCAGCAGTCGCGCCACATGCCGGTTCGTCTTGCGTACTTCCGGCACCAGCTCGACTGGACCGCCGACCCCTACCCCAACAGCGCGATGGTGCCGGCCGACGCGCTCAACCGCCTCCAGGGGGCTCTCCATGAATGACGCGACACAGACACCGGTGTGCTTCGGCCCCGACGACGCGCTGATGGGCATGCTCACCGCGCCCGCGCAGCAGGCGCCGGGCGACGTCGCCTGCCTCATGTTCAACATGGGCGTCAACCACCGCGTCGGGCCGCGCCGCATCAACGTGAAGCTGGCGCATGTGCTGGCCGCGCGCGGCGTGAGCAGCCTGCGCTTCGACCTCGGCGGCGTCGGCGACAGCGATGCGCTCGACACCTCGCCCGACCTTCAGGCCCGTGCCGTGCACAGCCTGCAGGCCGCCATGGACGCCTGCGAACGCATGCTGGGCGCGCGGCAGTTCGTGATCGTCGGCATGTGCTCGGGTGTCGAGCATGCGATGTTGGCAGCCGCGGCCGACCCGCGCGTGGTGGCGCTTTCGCTGTTCGACGGCTTCGCCTTCCCGGAGCGGCGCGCCCGCTGGGAGCGCAACGTGCGCCGCGCGCTGGCCGCGCCCGCGCACCCGTCCTTCCCCGGCAAGGCCAAACGCTGGCTCCAGCGCCACTTCCTGCCCAGCCATTCGACGACGCCGCTGCCGGGCTTCTTCGCGGAGAAGCGCACACCCGAAGTCAATGCGGCCTGGTTCGGCGCCACCCTCCGGCGCCTCGTCGAACGCCAGGTGGCGGTGCAGTTGCTGTATTCGGGGTCGCTGCACGTCTGCGACCACGGCCGCGACCAGCTCGGCGCCTTCGCCCGCCAGCCCTTCACGCAGTCGCTGCAGTACGAATTCATCGCCGAAGCCGACCACACCGTCTGCACGGAACAGGGACAGCGACTGTTCCTCCAGTCCGTCGGCGACTGGGTCGCCGACCGCTGCTTCGGTGCAAGCACCGAGCGCCGCAGCCAGAACCGTCCGATGGCGGCTGGCGCCGATCGGGCCATGCCCGCCACCTTGGCCGCGCCCTGACGCACGGCCCAGCCCCTTTCACCAGTCGTTCCCCATCCACCCACCGTCAACCGGCCGTCAAGGAGATCACCATGCAACGCCCCGATCCAGCGACGCAGACACGCGGCACACGCGCCCTTCCAGCCAGAGCCCGCGCCCTGGCACCGGCACAGGTCGATGCCCGGCTGCGATGGCTGGGCCTGTGCCTGCTGCTGTCGCTGGGACTGGTCCTGCTCTCCGGCTGCGCGCCGGGCTTCGGCGGCGTGGGACCGCTCGGCTTCACCAGCACCACGGGCGACAGCACCGCCTCGGCCGACAGCGGCAAGGTCATTCCGATCACGCCCGACCTGATCCGCTCGCAGATGGCGCAAAGGCCCAAGACCACGCCCGACGGCATGAAGCGCCTGCTGGCCGCGCCGCCGGTCTACACCATCGGGCCCGGAGACGTGGTCGGCATCATCGTCTACAACCACCCGGAACTGCTGCCCAACGCCGGCGCGGTGATCGCGCAGCAGACCGACCCGACCGGCGTTGCCGTAGCGCCCGGCTTCATCGTCGACGCCAAGGGTGAGATCAGCTTTCCGTTCATCGGGCGCGTCAAGCTGCAGGGCCTGACCGAAAGCGGCGCGTCCGAGCTGGTCGCTCGGCGCATCGGCACCTACATCAAGGAGCCGCAGGTATCGGTGCGCATCCAGTCGTTCCGCAGCCAGCGCGCCTACGTGCAGGGCGAGGTGCGCACGCCCGGCCTGCAGATCTTGACCGACGTGCCGATGACGCTGGCCGAAGCCATCGGCCGCGCCGGCAGTTTCACGCAGAGCGGCGACCGCTCGCGGGTCACGCTGACGCGCGGCGGCGTCTCGACGGTGATCGACCTGCCGATGCTCCAGTCCATGGGCCTGGACGGCAACAGCATCGCGCTGCGCAACGGCGACGTGGTGAATGTCGGCTCCCGCGACGACAGCCGGGTCTTCGTGATGGGCGAGGTGCGCGGCCCCGGCGCGCTGCTGATGCGCAACAACGGCCGCCTGAGCCTCAACGAGGCGCTGGGCGATGCCGGCGGCCCCGACTTGCTGTCGGCCAGCACGGGGCAAATCTACGTGGTGCGCAACGCGCCCGACAACCTCGACAAGCAGCAGATCTTCAACCTCAACGCGAGGAACCCGGCAGCGCTGGCGCTGGCCGACCGCTTCGAGCTGCAGCCGCGCGACGTGGTGTACGTCGACCACGTGCCGCTGGTCACCTGGAACCGCGTCATCAGCCTGATCCTGCCGTCCGCCCAGGTCGTCAACCTCGGCCGCGATACCGCCCGCCGGTAAGCACGCAGCCTCGCCCCGCAACACGAAAAGGTGAACCCCATGAACGCGCGCTGGCAACCTTCGCTTCCCGCACCTGCGGCCTCCCCCATGACGGTGATCGAGACCACGGCCTGGCCCCGGGAGTCCCGGTTCCACGAGTACCTCGACGTCCTGATCGACAGCCGCTGGCTGATTGCCTCCATCGCCGCGTTGGCGCTGCTGGTGGGCGTGGGCTACGCGCTGTTCGGCCCGCGCATGTACGAGGCCAACATCCTGATCCAGGTGGAAGACCCCGACCGCTCGGGCGGCAACTTTCCCGGTGACTCCAACGGCGGCGGGGGCATCAGCGTGAAGACGCCGACCGCCGGCGAGACCGAGATCCTGAGGTCGCGCATGGTGCTGGGACAGGCGATGGAGAACACGCGGCTGTACATCAGCGCGAAGCCGCGCTACATACCGGTGGTGGGCGAGTTCATCGCTCGGCATTCGAGCCAGCTCTCCAGCCCCGGCGTGTTCGGATATGGCAATTTCGTCTCGGGCACCGAGCGGATCGCCGTCGCGCAGATGGATGTGCCGAGCGCGTTCGAGGGCAAGAAGTTCACGCTGATCGCGGGCAGCGAAGGCAACTACACGCTGACCAACCCGGACCTGGACACACCGCTGAAGGGCACGGCCGGCGTGCCGCTGGAGGCCTCCGTGCCCGGCGGCACCCTGCACCTGCTGGTGGGCTCCTTCGAAGCCCGGCCCGGCGGCGCCTTCGAGCTGGTGCGCTACTCGAAGCAGCTCACCCTGCTGGGCCTTCAGAAAGACCTGCGCGTGGTCGAGAAAGGCAAGCAGTCCGGCGTGATCGACGTCAGCCTGCAGGCCCCGAACCGCGCCCAGCTGGCCGACGTGCTCAACGAGATCTCGCGCCTCTACCTGCGCCAGAACATCGACCAGAAGACGGTGCAGGCCGAACGCGCGCTGGCCTTCCTGGGCACCGAACTGCCCAAGTTCAAGCAGCAGCTGGAGCAGTCGGAAGACGCCTACAACCAGTACCGCAACCAGAACGGCACCATCAGCCTGGACGACGAGGCCCGCAATGCCCTGTCGCAGAACGTGGACCTGCAGGCCAAGCTGCTCGATGCGAAGCAGAAGCGGCTGGACCTGGCAAGCCGCTTCACCGCCGCGCACCCCGACCTGAAGACGCTGGACGCGCAGATCGCCTCGCTCAAGAAGGAGCTCGGTTCGGTTGACGGCCGCATCCGCCGCATGCCCATGCTGCAGCAGAACTCGCTGCGCATGCAGCGCGACATCAAGGTCAACACCGACCTCTACGCCACGCTGCTGAACAGCTCGCTGCAGATGCGGCTGGCCAAGGAAGGCAAGGTCGCCAACGTGCGCGTGCTCGACCTGGCGCTGCTGGCCGAGAAGCCGGTGCGGCCGAAGCCGCTGATCGTCGTCGCGCTGGCGCTGGCGGGCGGCTTGTTCCTCGGCGGCGCTGCGGCGCTGGCGCGCAAGAACCTGAAGCGCTCCATCGGCAAACCCGAGGACATCGAGGCCGTTACCGGCCTGCAGGTGTACACCTCGATCCCGATGAGCACCCAGCAGCGCGTGCTCGACCGCGCCGTTCGCAAGGGCAAGCCCGGCATCAAGGTGCTGGCGGCGCTGCACGTCGAAGACCCTGCGCTCGAGGGCCTGCGCCGGCTGCGCACCGCGCTGAAGTTCGTGATGATGGGCGCACCCAATAACCGGGTGCTGATTTCGAGCGCCACGGCGGGTGCAGGCAAGACCTTCGTGTCGTCGAACTTCGCCACGCTGCTGGCCACATCGGGCCAGCGCGTGCTGCTGATCGACGCCGACCTGCGCCGCGGCAAGCTGAGCCAGGAGTTCGGCCTGCAGAGCAAGGAGGGCCTGGCCGACGTCATCGCCGGCGGCGTGCCGCTCGAGGACGCCATTCACCAACATGTGCTGCCGCACCTGGATGTGTTGGCCGCGGGCACCCTGCATCCGGACCCCGCCTCCATGATGACCAGCGACACCTTCGCGCACATGCTGTCTACGCTGTCCGCGCGCTACGACGTCGTGGTCGTCGATGGTCCTCCCGCCCTGCTCGCGTCCGAGACCGCCGCGATGGCACCGAGCATGGGCACGGTGCTGCTCGTGGCCCGCGCCGGCGAGAGCGAGCTCGGCGAGCTGGTGGAAAGCGCCAAGCGGCTGGCCCACGTGGGCGCGGCCTTCCACGGCGCGGTGTTCAACGCGGTCGACACCTCGAAGCGCCACTACCGCAGCTACAGCTACGGCTACTACGGCTATGCCCCGACCCGCCGCGAACCCACCTACGCGCTGGAAACGGCCGACACCGTCATGCCCAAGCGCATCCACCCGGAGCACGCAGAATCATGAACACGCTGCGATCGACATCCTCCACCGGGCGAGGCGCCGGTGGCACGGCGGCCAACACGGCCGCGTACGGGCCGCTGGGCGGCACGCCATCGCTGCGCCGCGCCAAGCGTGCGGCCGACATCCTGATGGCCGGCTCGTTCTTCCTGTTCTTCGGCTGGGCCTACGCGCTCATCTGGCTGGGCGTGCTCTACACCTCGGGCGGCCCGGCCATCTACATGCAGCCGCGCTACGGCAAGGACGGCCGCGTCTTCAAGTTCTACAAGTTCCGCTCGATGGTGGTCAATGCCGACGCGGTGCTGGCGCGCCACCTGCGCGACAACGAGGCCGCGCGGCGCGAATGGGCCATGTACCAGAAGCTGCAGAACGACCCGCGCATCACCCGCTTCGGTGCCTTCCTTCGCAAGTACAGCATCGACGAGTTCCCTCAGTTCTGGAACGTGCTCAAGGGCGACATGAGCATGGTGGGCCCGCGCCCCTGCATGTTCGCGCAGAAGGACCTGTACGGCGAGTACTGGGCCCACTACCGCGCCGTGCGCCCGGGCATCACGGGCCTGTGGCAGATCAGCGGGCGCAACGAGATCAGCTACCGCCGGCGCGCGGCGATGGACGCGGAATACGTGGCCCACCTGTCGCTGTGGCGCGACTTCGTGATCCTGCTGAAGACCTTCGGCGTGGTCGCCGGCGCGCGCGGGTCCCGGTAGCCGGCTTCGATTTTGTCTGGCCTCGAACTTCATCAACCCCTTCACGAAAGCTCATATGCGAATCTTTGTTGCAGGTCATCGCGGCTTGGTGGGTCAGGCGACGGCAAGGCGGCTGCGCGAACTGGGCCACGACGTGGTGACACGAACCCACAGCGAACTCGACCTCCTCGACCAGGCGGCAGTGGCCCGTTTCTTCGCGACGGAGCAGATCGACCAGGTCTACCTGGCAGCCGCCAAGGTCGGCGGCATCCACGCCAACATGACCTACCCCGCGCAGTTCATCTACGAGAACCTGACGATCGCCACCAACGTCACGCACCAGGCCTTCGTGTCGGGCGTGAAGCGGCTGCTGTTCCTCGGCTCCAGCTGCATCTATCCGCGCATGGCCGAGCAGCCGATCCGCGAGGAGTATCTGCTCAACGGCAAGCTCGAACCCACCAACGAGCCCTATGCGATCGCCAAGATCGCGGGCCTCAAGCTGTGCGAGAGCTACAACCGCCAGTACGGGGCCAGCCACGGCATCGACTACCGCAGCGTGATGCCGACCAACCTGTACGGCCCCGGCGACAACTACCACCTGGAGAACAGCCACGTGGTGCCGGCGCTGATCCAGCGCTTCCACCTGGCCAAGATCAGCAATGCGCCCAGCGTGCTGATCTGGGGCAGCGGGCGCGCGCGTCGCGAGTTCCTGTACGTCGACGACATGGTCGAAGGCTGCCTCGCGGTGATGAACCTGTCGCGCGCCGACTACGACCGGCAGACCGACGCGATGCGCGGGCACATCAACCTCGGCACCGGCGAAGACGTGTCGATCGCCGAGCTCACCGAGCTGATCAGCCAAGTCGTGGGCTACACCGGCAGCATCCGCTACGACCTCGCGCAGCCCGATGGCGCGCCGAGAAAGCTGCTGGACGTGTCGCGCGCCCCCAGCCTGGGCTGGCACGCGACCGTGCCGCTGGCAGAGGGGCTTCGCCGCACCTACGCCGACTACCAGAAGGCGCCCCGGCCACTCGAGGAAAGCAACCCGGTCCAGGCGCACGTGCACGCCTGAACCGTCCCGCCCCATTCATCCACCCGACCACGGCAGGCCCGCCATGCGAACCCTCTCCTTCTGGTCCGGCATCGTCTGCGCCATGCTGTGCGGCCTGGTCGATCCGGTGTGGGGCTATGCGGCGGTGTTCGCGCTGTCGCTGATCCAGCTCTCGATGCTGGGTTCCTCCGGCGGCAGCGTGTTCCTGCTGATCCACTACGCGACGATCCTCACCTACTTCTCGATCGCGCCGGCGATGCAGATCTCGCAGGACGTCGAGTTCTGGGAGGCCGGCGTCATGCGCACGGACGCGTACACGCAGGCGCTGATGCTCCTGTTGCTGTACATGGCCGGCGTGGAGGCCGCGCGGCTGGGCGTGCCCGACGCGCCCGAGCACCTGCCGGGGGCCACGACCGGCGGCTGGTCGGCGTGGCCCACCCTCTTCTTCTGTTGCTGAGCTGCTCGCTGGCCGCCTTCGCCTCGCTGTTCATCAAGCCCGAGCTCAACTTCGTGGCGCGCGGCGTCGTGGGCGGTGCCGGCGAAGACAACGTGCCAATCGACTACATCTTCTATTCCACGCTGCCCAAACTGGTGGTTCTGCTGTGCTTCGTGGCGCTGGCCATCCACGCGGTGCGCCGCCGCACGCTGTGGTCCTGGTGCGCGGCGGGCCTGGCGTTCGGCCTGGCGATGGCCGCGGCCAACCCGGTGAACACGGCGCGGCAGGTCCTGCTGATCGGGCTGCTGCCGCTGCTCATCCATGGGATGGGGCGCAGCCGGCGCTGGCTGCTCGCCGGGGTGATCTTCGGTTCCATCGCCGGCCTGGGCCCGGTGCTGAACCTGATCTCGCGCGGCAGCATGTGGGGCGAGGAGCTCACGACCTTCCCGTTCAGCCAGGACTTCGACGCCATGTTCGTTGTCGCGGGCATCCTGGAGCGCGCGCCCATTCCGGACCTCGGCTGGGGCCGCTACCTGCTCTCGGCGTTCTCCTTCTTCCTGCCGCGCGACCTGAAGATGTTTCCCGACTTCGACCCGCTCGGCTGGTCGGCCATCCTCGGCAACTTCTCCCAGAGCAACCTGTCGCTGCCGCCCTTCACCACGGCGTATTTCGACTTCGGCCTGGCGGGGCCGGCGCTGTTCGGCTTTGCGATCTCGGCGGGCTTTCGCATGGTCGATCGCGCCGTCGATCCGAACCGGCCGCTGTCGGGCGCCTACCTGTCGGCGCTGGTGCTGCATGCGGCCTACGTGCCGTTCATGCGAGGCCCGATCCTGGGCTGGGGTCCGTTCGCGGCTTCGGGCCTGATCGCCGCGCTCATTGCCGGCGCCCTGAGTTCCCGCGCCCGCCGCCCGCTGCCGCGCGCCGTGCGGCATGGCCTTCCGAGCGCATGAGAGGGGCATCGCCATGGCCACCTACCTCTACTACGACACCGTGCGCCTCAACAAAGCGGCCGGCGGCGTGCTCAACGTGTCCGAGGTGCTGCTGCGCCACATGCGGCTGTCTCAGGACGACCGGGTCGAGCCGGTCAGCGAGCGGCATCCGCGCCTGTTCGCCCTGGCGCAGCGCCTGAAGATCAGCCGCTTCATCCTCGACACGCTGCTCTACAACTTCCACTGCCTGCGCACGCTGTTGACGGGGGAGCGGCTGTACTCGTTCTTTCCCAACTACTTCCTGCCGTTCACGCTTTTCGGGCGGCACCGCAATTCGATCGTCATCGTCCACGACCTGCAGTACAAGGCCTATCCGCAGTACTTCAAGCGCAGCAAGCGCCTCTTCCTGGACTGGAGCCTGTGGCGCGCGGCACGCAGCGCGGCGGACGTGGTCTTCATCAGCCGCAGCAGCCAGCGCGACTTCGAGCGCCACTTCGGCCACTGCGAGCATTCGACGGTCATCTTCAACCCGGTGGACGCGCCCCGGGTCGCCGCGGCGCCCGCCGCGATGCCGAACGAGCGCTACCTCATCGCGGCCTACCACTACTACCCGCACAAGAACTTCGGCGGCATCCTCACGCTGTTCGAGCGCATGAGGCGCGCCGGCCTCGTCGACTACCTCGACATCACCGGCAACGGCGCGGCCGAGGTCGAGCGCATGGTGGCCGCGCTGGCGCCCGAGGTGCGCGGCTTAGTGCGGCACCCGGGGCTGGTGTCGCGCGAGGAACTGCTGCGGCTCTACCAGGGCGCCACCGCTTTCATCTCGCTGTCCACCTTCGAGGGCTTCAACCTCTCGGCGGCCGAGGCGGCGACGCTGGGCGTGCCGCTGCTGCTGTCGGACATTCCGGTGCACCGCGAGTTGTTCGAGGGCTACGGCTTCTTCGTGGGGAGCGCTTCCAGCGACCCCTTCCGGCTCGCCAAGCACCTCGCCCAACACGAGCGCACGCATCCGGTGTGGGCGCATGCCGCCGCCTGCGCGCCCGCCACCATCGCGGGGCGCTACCTGATGCTCAAGCGCGGCACGCTGTCGCTCGCCAGGGCCATGACATGACGAAGCGGCCGCTGCGCGCCATGCGATTTCTCGCGGCGCTGCTGTTGTTCCAGCTGGCGGCGCTGCCGCTGGCCGGCCATGCGCAGCCTGTGGGCAGTCCGGTGCCGGGCTTCGGCGTGATGGTGCATTACCTGCCCGACAAGCAGTCGATCGGCGAGATCGGGCGCTTCGACGTCGAGGCCTTCGCGTCGGCACTGGCGGACATGCGCGCCTCGCACCTGATCCTGACGCTCGGGCAGAACAACGGCCAGTACATCGCGCCCAATGCCGCGCTCGAAGTGCTCTGCCCGGCCAGCGCAGGCAATCGTTCGCCGCGCGACCTGCCGATGGAGATCGGCCAGGCGCTTCGCAGCCGCGGCATTGCGCTGATCCTGTACCTGCCGTTCCGCGCGCCGCAAGGCGACCGCGCGCTGATGGAATGCCTGGGCGACGTGTCCGAGCAGGAGCCGCCGCCCGCGCGCTTCATCGCCGCCTGGTCGAGCGTGATCCGCGACTGGTCGGAACGCTACGGGTCGCTCCTGAGCGGCTGGTGGTTCGACGGCACCTACAACACGAAGGGCATCACGCCGGCCGGCTGGGAGCTGCTGTGCAGCGCAGCCCGCGCGGGCGGGGTCAACCGCTGGCTGGCCTTCAACGCGGGGGAAGGCGCGGAGCGCTTCAGCGCGAAATCGGCGCCCTGCCAGAACCTGATGGCCGGCGAGTACATGCAGCCGCCCGCGCGTCTGTCGGCGCCGCCGTCGGAGCTGGCGCTCCACGTGCTCACGCCGCTGACTGCCTCGTGGGGCCGCGAGGCGCCCGCGCGCTTCTCGGCCACGCAGCTGCGCAACTGGATCTCGGAAGCGGCCGCCGCGCGCGGCCTCTTCACGCTGGACATGCCCATCGACGCCACCGGCCGTTTTCTTCCCGCGCATGTCGCGCTGATGAAGAGCGTCACGGCGCGCACCCCCTGAATTCAACGATTGCTGTCACATCCCTTCAACCCTCAAACAAGAGCCATGAATCCATCCTTGCCCTTCATCGTCGTGGAAGACCGCCAGAACAAGACCCTCGCGCTATGCCGCGAATCGGCCGCGCTGGCCGGCGAGCCGCTTTTCGTGCTCTCGAGCACCGACGCCGGCCCGGCCTACGAACGCTTCTGCCGGTCGTACGTGCATCTGTCGAGCAACTCGCCCGAGTTCGAGAAGATCTGCTTTCGGCGCTACTTCCTTCTAGCGCAGTTTCTGGAATCCAACCCGGAGGTGCGCCAGTTCACGCTGATCGACAGCGACGTGCTGCTCTTCCAGGGGGCCGGGCCGCATGTCGCCCGGCTCGTGGGCAAGGCCGATTTCTCGGGTTCCTGCATGCAGACCTCGGACGGCTGGAACCACTGCCAGATCTCGCCGCACGTGAGCTACTGGACCGCGAACGGCCTGCGCCGCTTCGTGGCCTACGTGCTCGACTGCTACGCCTCCCCGTCGGGGCGCAGGAAGCTGCGCGAAATTGCCGCGCGCTTTGCCGCGCGGGGCGTGCGCGGCGGCGTGTCGGACATGACACTGCTCTACCTCTGGGCCCACGCCACGGGCAACGACGCGCCCATCAACCGCGTGCTCAACGGCACCGTCATCGACCACAACATCAACGGCATGCACAACCAGCTGCAGCGGGAGTTCAAGGTGCTGGGCGGCGCCAAGCGCATCGCGTACCGAGAGGGCAAGGCCTGGCTGACGAGCACCGCCGGCGAAATGACGCGCGTGGTGGCGCTGCACTTCCAGGGCAGCGCCAAGATGGCCATGCCCTACGCACTGCGCGGCCACACGTACACCGTGGCGGGCGTGACCTTTGCGCTGCAGATGGCACGCCGCGCCAGGAACAACGCGTTCCGCGCCGCGACGTTCGCGCGCCGGCTGTTCGACCCGCGCCGCGCGCCCCGCGCCTCGGCCACCAAGCAACCGTGAACCGGTCCGCGCCATGAAGCACTTCAGCCCGCAACTCGCACTGCCCGGCGCCCGCATGGCCTGGCTTTCGGGCGTGGGCGCGCTGGCTTCGCGGCTGTATGTGTACCTGTCGGGTTTCCTGGCCATCTTCCTGATGGCGGCGAGCATTTCCCCGGCGCGCTTCGGCGAGTACTCCATCTACCAGTCGGTCATGGAAGTGGCGCTGGTGGTGGGCACGCTGGGCAGCTCGCTGCTGTTCTCGCGCAATGCGGCCACCGTGCCGCCGGGCGTCACGCGCGGCGACGTGATGCGCACGCTGGCCATCGGGCTGCCGCTGGCCGCGGTGCTGGCGACCGTGATCCTCACGGTGCAGCACATGCCGGTGGGAGACGCGCCCTTCCTGCTCGTGATTGCCACGCTGGCGGTCTTCGCGTTCAACAGCCTGCGCCTCTCGTTCAGCCGCGGCCTCGGCCATGCGGGGCTGCTCAACCTAGAGACCGGCATCCGCTCGACCATCCTGGTCGCCGGCGTGAGCCTCTGCGTGGCGGTGCGCTTCGAACTGGGCGTGGCGCACCTGCTGCTCATCAACCTGTTCGCCGTGGTGGTGGTGTGCGTGGCCATCGGCCTGCCGGGCAACGGCACGGCGCCGCCGGCCGGGCGGGCCGCGCTCGGGCTGGCGTCGCAGGCCGGCGCAACGGTGTATTCGCTGCTCATGTTCCTGCTGCGCAAATCGGACCTGCTCATCGTGGCGTACTTCATGCCGCTCGGCTACGTGGGGGCCTTCAAGATCGCCTTCCTGCTGGCCGAGGCACCGTCGCAGTTCGTGCAGGCTTTTCTCATCACGAAGACACCCGCGATGCTGGAGACGGATGCGCACGATTTCTCCGCGGAAAAACTGCGCCTCGCCAAGTATTCCTTCCTGCTGGGCTGCGGGCTCTTCGTCGGGCTGGCCGCCCTCATCTCGGTGGCCGCTCCGCTGCTCAAGCTGGGCAACGAGGCGCGCTCCATCTTCCTGTGCATTGCGCCGTACTTCCTGCTGCGCACCTACACGATCCATCACGAGATGGTGCTCTCGCTGAAGACCTCGATGGGGTCGCTCGGCCGGTGGGCTCTGCTGGAGGTTGCGCTGCGGCTGGCGTCTTACGTCGCGGTGGCGGCGATGTTTCCGGGCAAGCCGCACTACGTGTTCTTCATCGCCTGTGCGACCGACCTCGCGCTGTACGAAACACGCATGCGCCTGCATTTCGGCTTCTTCCCCCTGCTGCGCCTGCTGGCGCGGAGGCAGGCATCGTGAAGATCCTCCTCTACTCGATGAACTTCGCGCCCGAGCTGGCCGGCATCGGCAAGTACTCGGGCGAGATGGCCGAGTGGCTGCACGCCCGCGGACACGAGGTGCGGGTGATCGCGTCGCCGCCCTTCTTTCCGCAATGGTCGGTGTTCGAGGGCTACTCGGCATGGACCTGGCGCAAGACCGGCTGGAACGGTGTCACGGTCTGGCGCGCGCCCACCTGGGTACCGTCGAAGCCCCGTGCACTGGGGCGCATCGGGCACCTGCTGTCCTTCACGCTGTCGAGCATTCCGCTGCTGCTGGCGCACCTGCGCTGGAAGCCCGACGTGATGTTCGTCGTGGAGCCGCCCATTTCCTGCACACCGGCCGCCTTGTGCTTTGCGAAGCTGCTCGGCATCCGGTCGTGGCTGCACATCCAGGACTACGAGGTGGACGCGGCATTCGGCCTCGGCTGGGTGCGCGGCGAACGGGTGCGGCGCTTCGCGCTGGCGGCCGAGCGCTGGCTCATGCAGCGGTTCGACCGGGTGTCGAGCATCTCTTCAGCGATGTGCACCAAGGCCCTCGAAAAAGGCGTGGACGAGGCCCGGCTGGTGCTGTTTCCGAACTGGGTCGACGTGGAGGCCGTCCAGCCTGTCGCACGGCCGGCAGTGGCCGAAGGCGTGCCGCCGCAGGGCTATCGGGCCGAGCTGAACATTCCGGCCGACGCGGTGGTGGTGCTCTATGCGGGCAGCCTCGGCAGCAAGCAGGGCATCGAGCTGCTGGCCGAGGCGGCGCGCCTGCTGGTCTGCTCGCACGGCATCCACTTCGTGTTCTGCGGCAACGGACCGAGCCGCGCTTCGCTGATGGACGCCTGCGTCCGGCTGGCCAACACGCATTTTCTCGACCTGCAGCCGGCCGAGCGATTCAACGAACTGCTGGGCATGGCCGACATCCACGTGCTGCCCCAGCGCGCCGATGCCGCGGACCTCGTCATGCCGTCGAAGCTGGGCGGCATGTTCGCGAGCGGCCGAGCCGTGATCGTCACCGCGCACGCCGGCACCGCGCTCAGCGAGGCCGTGTGGGGCCGCGGCGTGGTGGTCGAGCCGGGCGACGCGGCCGCGCTGGCCGATGCCATCGAACAGCTCTCCATGTCGCCCGCGACGCGCGATCTGCTGGGCTCGGCCGGCCGCCGCTTCGCGGAGGAAGAGCTGGACCGCAACACCATCCTGCAGCGCCTCGAAGAGGAACTGCAGCGCTGCATCGCGCGCTGACGAAACGCGCCGCACACCAGGACCACGACCATGCGCGCACCCAGAATTCTCGTGACCGGCGGCGCTGGATTCATCGGCAGCCACACCTGCGTGGCGCTGATCGCGGCGGGCTACCTGCCGGTGGTGCTCGACACGCTCGTCAACAGCGACGCGCGCTCGCTGCAGCGGGTGGCGTGCATCACGGGCGTCGAGCCCGTCCTCGTGTGCGGCGACGTGCGCGACGCGCTGGCGCTCGACCGGGTGTTCGCGGCGTATGACGTCTCGGCGGTCGTGCATCTCGCTGGCCTGAAGGCGGTCGGCGAATCGGTGGTCGACCCGGTGAGCTACTACGACGTCAACCTCGCCGGCACGCTGGCGCTGGTGCAGGCCATGGACCGGGCCGGCGTGCGCACGCTGGTGTTTTCCTCGTCGGCCACGGTGTACGGCGACTCGCAGCCCTCGCCGATCGCGGAGAGCGCGCCGTACGCTGCGGTGAACCCCTACGGCCGCACCAAGGCAATGGTGGAAAGCTTGCTGGCCGACCTCGCACGGGCCGATGCGCGCTGGGGCATCGCCTGCCTGCGCTACTTCAACCCCATCGGCGCACACGAAAGCGGACTGCTCGGCGAGCGGCCGCACGGGCCGCCCAACAACCTGATGCCCTACATCACTCAGGTCGCGGCCGGCCAGCGCGAATGCCTGGTGGTGCATGGCGCCGACTACGACACCATCGACGGCACCGGCGTGCGCGACTACGTGCACGTGATGGACGTAGCCGAGGGCCACGTGGCGGCGCTGCGCCACGCTGCCCGCCGGCCCGGCATTCTCATGGCCAACCTCGGCACCGGCCGCGGCGCATCGGTGCTGGAGGTGGTGTCGGCCTTCGAGCGCGCGAGCGGCCGCCGCATCGCGCTGCGCATCGGGCCGCGCAGACCGGGGGACGCACCCGCCTACTGGGCCGATGCGCGCGGTGCCTGGCAGGCCTTCGGCTGGCGCGCGCGCCGCGACCTCGACCAGATGTGCGCGGACAGCTGGCGCTGGCAAGCCGCGAATCCGCACGGTTTCGACGACCCGGCACCGGCCCATGCCTCGGGCCTGCCGCGCTTCCAGGACAACACCAGCACGAGCATCAACTCCAAACCGGGACACAGCCATGCCTGAAAACGCATCCTCATCTCCTGGCGAGCAGGCCGCCGGCCACTCGGGGTATCCACCGGGTGTCTGCGCGCCCGCCGCGCCGCTATGGCCCGGCTTCCTGAGGGGGCAGGAAAACGCGCCGGTGCGCGTGCTGCTCGTCGACGACGACGAGTTCATGCGCCGGGTCATCGCGCAGGAACTGCTGTCGGACCTGCGCATCCAGCTCGAAGGCCAGGCCGGCAGCCTGCGCGACGGCCGCCGGCTGCTGGTCACGCACGAGTTCGACGTGCTGATGGTCGACCTGCGCCTGGGCGACGGCAGCGGCTTCGAACTGATCCAGGAGGCCCGCGAGCTCCACCGCGCGGGAGAGGTCATCGTGATCTCCGCGATGGAGGACGAGGCGCACGTGCTGCATGCCTTCGAACTGGGCGCCACCGGCTACCTGCTGAAGGACGCCTGGCTGCAGAGCTTTTCCCAGGCCGTGCTGCAGGTGGTCAACGGTGGCGCGGCCATCACGCCGCGGCTGGCGCGGCGGCTGCTCTCGCGGCTGATCCATCGGCCCGGCAACATGCCGCCGTCGGTGGAGCCGCCCGCGCGCGAAGCGACGCTGACGGCCCGCGAGTGCGAGATCCTGCGCTGCGTGGCGCGCGGCCACGTCACCGACGAGATCGGTACCAAGCTCGGCATCTCGGGCCAGACCGTCAACGCGCACATCAAGAACATCTACAAGAAGCTGCACGTGCATTCGCGTGCGCAGGCCGTGAGCTACGCGGCGTACTCCGGGCTGATCTGAAGTTCCCCTTTCCCACTCCCTCAAGAAGAAACGCAGGCAGGCCATCATGAAAACTCCTCTCATCCATCCCGTGGTTCTGTGCGGCGGCAGCGGCACGCGGCTGTGGCCGCTGTCGCGCAAGGCGCTGCCCAAGCAGTTCGCGCCGCTGGTCGACGGCAAGAGCCTGCTGCACCTCACGCTCGAACGACTGTCGGTGCTGAACCGCGACATCACCTGCATCACGTCGGAAGACCATCGCTTCCTGGTGAAGGAAACGATGGAGAACACCAATGCCACGGGCCGGCAGATCCTGGAGCCGGTGGCGCGCAACACCGCCGCGGCCATGGCCTCGGCCGCGCTGCTGGCCGATCCCGGCGATCTGCTGCTGTTCGCGCCGGCCGACCACCACATTCCCGACACCGCGCTGTTCGCCCGCACCGTGCGCACCGGCGTCAAGGCGGCACTGGCCGGCAAGATCGTCACCTTCGGCGTGGTGCCGAGTTTTCCGAGCACCGCCTATGGCTACATCGAGGCCGGCGAGCCCTCGGCCGACGGGCGCAGCCAGGCCGTGGCGCGCTTTGTGGAAAAGCCGACGGCGGCGGTGGCCGAAACACTGATCCTGCATGGCGGCTACAGCTGGAACGCGGGCATCTTCCTCGTGCAGGCGCGCACGCTGATCGCGGCACTGCGCGAGCACGCGCCCGACATCCTGCTGGCCTGCGAACAGGCTACCGCCGCGGTGGCCGCCGACGGCAGCTTCCTGCGGCTGGAGCCCGTCGCCTTCGAGGGCTGCCGCGCCGACAGCATCGACTACGCGGTGCTCGAAAAGCACAAGAACATCGCGGTCGTGAAATTCGAAGGCGCCTGGAGCGACGTCGGCAGCTGGAACGCGGTTGCCAGCCTGCATCCGGCGGACGATGCGGGCAACCGCCTGAGCGGCAAGGCCAGCGCGCTGAATTCGCGCAACACCTTCATCCACGCGCCGCACCGGCCGGTGGTGGCGCTGGGCACCGAAGACCTGATCATCGTGGACACCCCCGACGCCGTGCTGGTGGCCGGCGCGGGCTGCGCCGAGCAGGTGGCTGACGTCGTGCGCAAGCTCGTGCGGGAAGGCTGCGCCGAGGCCACCCAGCACCGCCGCGTGGTGCGGCCCTGGGGCGCGTACGACAGCATCGACCTGGGCGAGCGCTTCCAGGTCAAGCGCCTGACCGTCAAGCCCGGCGGCAAGCTGTCGCTGCAAATGCACCACCACCGCGCCGAGCACTGGATCGTCGTGCAGGGCACGGCGCGGGCCACCTGCAACGGCGAAGTCACGCTGGTGCACGAGAACGAATCGATCTACCTGCCCCTGGGCGCGATCCACCGGCTCGAGAACCCGGGCAAGACCGTGCTCGAAGTGATCGAGGTGCAGACCGGCGGCTACCTGGGCGAGGACGACATCGTGCGCTTCGACGACACCTACGGCCGCTGCGGGCCGGCCAGGATACTGGCGGACGCGTCGGCCGGATCGGGCGCGACCGCGGTGCTGCAGGCGCCCGTGGACCACTGAGGTCCACGTTCAGCCGAGCCCGGGTGTCATAGCGGCAGGTACGGCGCGATGTTCTTCAGCGCATTGGCAACGTAGGCGTCCTTCTCGCCCACGGGTGCGACGTAGTGGAGCGCCGCGGTGGCGGCTTCGAGCCCCTCGGTGCGGGCGATGATCCAGCCGGCCAGGTAGGGAGAAGCAAGGCAGCCGCCCGCGGTGGCGACATTGCCGCGCGCATAAAAGGGCTGGTTCAGCACCTCCACGCCCGCCTCCTGCACCCAGGGCTTGGTGGTCAGGTCGGTGCATGCCGGCACGCTGCCCACGAGGCCCAGCTTTGCCAGGATCAACGTGCCCGAGCACTGGGCCGCGATCAGCTGGCGCGCCGGATCGAGTGCGAGGCGCCCCATCAACTCGGGACTGGCGACGACATCGCGCGTCCGGATGCCGCTGCCGACGACAACGGCATCCGCATGGCGCGCGTCTTCGAGCAGGGACTGCGCACGAACGGTCACGCCGTTCATCGACGTGACTTCAGCCGCCGGGCAGCACAGGCTCACGCGCCAGTCCGGCTTCTTGATCCGGTTGAGGACGCCCAGCGCGATGAGCGAATCAAGTTCATTGAAACCGTCGAAGGTGAGGATCGCGATGTGCATGGTGTTCGTGGTGCTCGTGCGTTGAGAAGGAGGGGCTCATCCATCGTAGGAGAGACGATCAATACAATCAAAAAATTGTCATGGATACATCCCGCGATGGCCGAAGCCCGCTACAAGCAACTGGTCGATCAACTCGCCGCCGAGATCCGCGCGGGGCGCCTGCAGCCCGGCACCCGCCTGCCCACGCACCGGCGGCTGGCCGAACGCCACGGGCTGGCGCTGGTCACTGCATCGCGCGTCTATGCGGAGCTCGAGGCCATGGGGCTGGTCAGCGGCGAGGTCGGTCGCGGCACTTTCGTGCGCGAGACCGTGCGGCCTCGCGGACTGGGCATCGACCAGCAGGCCGTGGCCGCGGGCCTGGTGGACCTGAACTTCAACTACCCCTCGCTGCCCGGACAGGCCGAACTGCTGCGCGGCGCATTGCGCCAGCTTGCCGCCGGCGGCGAACTGGAAGCGATGCTGCGCTATGCGCCCCATGGCGGCCGGATGCACGAACGCGCCTGCATTGCGCGGCACCTCGAGTCGCGCGGGCTGGCGGCCGAACCGTCGAGCGTGCTGATCGTCGACGGCGCGCAGCACGGGTTGGCAGTGACGGTCATGGCGCTGCTGCAGCCGGGCGACGTGGTCGCGGTCGATGCCCTCACCTACCCGGGCTTCAAGGTGCTCGCCGAGGCGCAGCGGCTGGAGCTGGCACCCATTCCTGCATCCGGCCAGGGACCCGACCTCGATGCACTGGAGCGCCTGTGCATGCAGCGCCGCGTGCGCGCCGTCTACACCATGCCGACCTTGCACAACCCGCTCGGCTGGGTGATGAGCGCGAGCCGGCGCCGCCGCCTGGCAGCCATCGCGCGGCGGCACGGCCTGCTCGTCATCGAAGACGCGGCCTACGCCTTTCTGGCCGACGACCCGCCTCCCCCGCTGGCAACCCTGGCACCGGAGACGACCGTGTACGTCTCGGGCTTGTCCAAGAGCGTGGCGACCGGGCTGCGCGTGGGCTTCGTCGTGGCCCCGGAAGCCTGGGTGCCGAAGATCGAACGGTCGATCCGGGCCACGACCTGGTGCAACCCCGGCGTGACTACCGCAATCGCCTGCGCGTGGCTGGAGGACGGCACCGTCGGCCGGCTCGAATCCGAGAAACGGCACGACGCCGCGACGAGGCAAGCCATTGCCGGCGACGCACTCGCCGGGCTGCGCTGCGTGCGCCACCCGGCGTCGTACTTCGTCTGGCTGCCCTTGCCGGAAGAAACGCGCGCCGACCGCATCTCGGCGGCGCTGATGCGCGATGGCGTGTCGGTGTCGACGGCCGAGCCTTTTTCCGCCTCGCAGCACGTGCCGCATGCACTGCGGCTGGCGCTCGGCTCCGTCGGGTTGGACAGCCTGCGCAGTGCATTGCAGACAGTGCGCCGGGTGGTTGCGGAACAGTCCTTCTGAGAGTGCCTGCATGCCGGCGAGCGGCGGCGAGGAGCCATCGCAAGCTATATTGCCAGCTCCCCAACCTGAGAGAAATCACCATGGCAAAAGCCTACTGGGTCAGTGCATACCGTGCCATCAAGGACGCCGACAAGCTTGCGGCCTACGCAAAACTGGCCGGCCCGGCAATCACCGCCGGCGGCGGACGCTTTCTAGCGCGGGGGCTGCCGGCCCAGGTCTACGAATTCGGACTGGCCCAGCGCACCGTGTTGGTCGAATTCGACAGCATCGACCATGCAAGATCCGTTCACGACAGCCCCGATTACCAAGCCGCGCTGGCTGCACTGGGCGACGGTGCCGAACGGGATCTGCGGATCATCGAAGGGGTGTGAGCAATCGCCGGTGAGGCGAGCACGGAATGCGCGACCGATCATTGTCCACGCGCAACTTTTCTTATGGAGGACCGATGAACTACCAAGGCAGCTGTCACTGTGGTCGGATCGCTTTCGAAGTCGAGGGCGACATCCAGGGGGCAATGGCATGCAACTGCTCGATGTGCCAGCGCAAGGGGTCGTTGTTGTGGTTCGTGCCGCACGAGCGGCTCAGGCTGAAGACGCCACCCGAGGACATGAGCAACTACATGTTCAACAAGCACGTGATCTCGCATCGCTTCTGCCCGGTCTGCGGCATCCATCCCTTCGGCGAAGGCACCGATCCCAAGGGCAACAAGATTGCGGCCATCAACATTCGCTGCCTCGAGGGCATCGACCTCGAGGCGGTGCCGGTACAGCATTTCGACGGGCGTTCGAAGTAAACCCGGCGCAACGCGGTCCGGCCGCGCGATGACTGGGGCAAGCAGCAGCCCCGCAATGATGTTGAGTTGCGGTCGCCGCATGGGTAGCGGGCTTGGGTTGCCGCTGACACGATGGTGCGGTAGCCTCCCCGCTCCAATACAGCCAGGAGACTCCGATGCCAAGTCGCTTCATTCTTTCCGCTGGCGCCGCCGTCGCAGCCGCATCTCTGATCATCGGTTGCGGTGCCATGGGGTCGTCGGGCGGCAACGCCATGAGCTTCTTCATCACCAGCGCCAACCCTGGCAAGGGCGGCGACCTCGGAGGCCTGGCCGGAGCCGATCGCTTCTGCCAGTCGCTGGCCACGAGCGCCGGGGCGGGCAGCAAAACTTGGCATGCCTATTTGAGCACCGCTGCCGCGAACGGGCAGCCGGCTGTCAATGCGCGCGACCGGATCGGCACCGGTCCGTGGACCAATGCCAAGGGAGTCGTCGTCGCCACCAGCGTGGCTGACCTGCACAGCGCCAACGCCAAGGTGGGCAAGGACACCTCGCTGACCGAGAAGGGCGAAGTTGTCTCTGGCTTCGGCGACCCGGTCAACCGCCACGACATCCTCACTGGCTCGCGCCCTGACGGCACCCTGGCCGTGCCCGATCCCGGCAAGGACACCACTTGCGGCAATTGGACCAAAAGCGACGGCGGCTCCGCCATCGTGGGTCATCACGACCACAAGGGCACCAATCCCGATCCAGTGGCCAATGCCTCGTGGAACTCCTCGCACGGTACGCGCGGCTGCAGCGTCGACCAACTCAAAATGAGCGGCAGTGATGGGCTGATGTACTGCTTTGCGACGAACTGACTTTGGCGGATAGGCGGGCCTCGGCCCGCGTGGTCTCGTCCACAGTGGCCCTGCCCATCTCGAGCGGGAAGAAGAAATGCAGAACCCAAAGACCGAATCGACGCGGGCAAAGCTCTTGAAGAGGCTAAAGCTTGGTTGCTGCGTTCCTCGGCGAGGGCAAACCAAAAGTCGGCCAAAACCGCGTATTGACAAGATCCCTCCGAAAAGATGGCCAAGTTCTATCCGGGCGCAAAGCTAGATGCAGTCCTCCACTTCATTGAGGGCGCGGTTGGGCTAGGTCTCATCTCCGGGGCCGCCCTAGCTGCCCTCGTTGGGCAACTGATCTTGGGAGGAATACTTGCCATGTTGGCAATCGGAATACTCTTACGTTTCAAGCGTGGCCGAGCGCGCAAGGGCACTCCTTCTTAGCCTATGAAGTTCGACACGTTGCCCCAAACCTGTCTCGTCGATGAGACCGTTGCAATTCGCGTTCTGGATCTTCAGCCGGGGGTGGTAGTCACCTTGAAGCTCTGGAGCAGCTTTAATGATGTCGTTCTGCTGTCGAGCGCCACCTTCAAGGCTGACGCCAACGGCGTTGTAGACCTCAGCACTCATTCTCCGACTTCAGGGTCATACGAAGGTATAGACGCCATGGGGCTGTTTTGGTCTCGGGCGCCAGTTTATGGAGCCCTTGCCAAGGGCTTCGAGGGCATGAGCAGGGACCCTCTGACCGCGACACTGGTTGCGGAGATGGAGAGCGGTGCATCGCCTATCTCACATCCAATTCGGCGCGTCTACATTGGTCCAGGCGTCGTGTCGCGAGAAGTGCGAGAGCGCAAGCTTTTCGGCAAGATGTTTGAGCCCGCCCAAACCGGACCGCACGAGGCTGTGCTTGTGGTTGGCGGTTCCAACGGAGGGCTGGCCTGGTCTCAGGAGATGGCGGCACTGTTGGCGTCCCACGGATATGTGGCGCTTGCCTTGGCGTATTTCGCCGCAGAAGGCTTGCCGACAACGCTCGACCGCATCCCGCTCGAGTACTTCGGCACGGCACTGGATTGGCTGTCGGATCAAACTAGCGTCGCCGCGAACCGCATCGGCGTCGTAGGTGTTTCGCGAGGCGGAGAACTTGCGTTGCTTCTAGGTGCGACCTATCCGGAAATTCGGACGGTGGTCGCCTATGTGCCCAGCGGCATCCTGTGGCCGTCGTACCCCGAAAGCGGCTACGGCGCGTGGACGCAGAACGGCCAAGAGATTCCCTATGCCCGAACACTTACCTATGAGCAATGGGACAAGGCGCTGGCCGCCGGCGACGCAAGAAAGGACAGCTTCGACTGGTATTCCATTCCGTTAAGAGATGCTGCATACGCGAATGGAGCTTCCATCCGCGTTGAAAACATCAACGGGCCCGTGCTTATGATTACAGGAATCGACGACAAGCTTTGGCCGTCGACCGAATTGACGGAGTTCGCCGTGCGGCGATTCAAGCAACAAGGCTTTCGCCATCGCGTGGAGCACTTGGCGTACGCGAATGCGGGACACAGCATTGCCTGGCCGAACGGTCCGACAACAATGCTTAAATCGAAGCATCCCGTGTCCGGCGAAGCAATGGACATGGGTGGGACGCCTGAAGGGACCGCGCGCGCACGACAGGACTCATGGCCCAGAATGCTCGCGTTCTTGCGCAGCGCCCTGGGTGACGACTAAGACTACAGGCTGCCAGGAACAGACATTCGCTCCCCAGGCAAGCTCGCTACACGCATCGGTTGCGTGGCCGTCCAGTTGAATGATGCCCCTCTCCTCGTGACAAACTCAATTCCGTTTTACGCCAAGAACTACGATGTATTTGTACTGCTTGGTGCGCCGGGCTTGTTACCTTGGCAATGGCAGGTATGGGTGAAGATCGAGCCGTTGCTAGCGTCATTTGCCTCCTCAGACCGTGGAAAGCCGACAGTCCGTTCAAGCCAGGCCTCGGGTTTGGGGAAAGAACATCGATCGCTCGCCTTCGGAAAGCTGGGATGGGATTTGAAGTCACATGCACGTTGGACGCACGGTTCGCCCTCCAACGCCCTCGAGTCGAATCCTTGGAGATTCCTTGGGACGGAAGCATGGGCACCATCATGGACGGTGTGCGAGAAAGAACATGAGGCGCCCGACTTCTACTTGCATCTACTTCGGGCGCCTGACGTCCGACAAAGAGGCGTACCTCAGTTCGGTTCCATATTGGTGGTCGCATTAGCAGCTTCTGCCTCTGAAACGCGCCAGCGAGAGCTTCTCTCTGCAATGGGCGCCATCGCAACGCTGCTCGAGAGCCCTCTTGCGGTTTGCAAGCGCCGAGCTTGGGGTATCGCGTCAGGCGCTGCGGGTGGCTTTCGGGATGCCGTGCAGGATTTCGGCGTTGGCCGCGGATTGTTTAGAGAAGAAGACCCTCACGCGCAGCCGATTTGCCTCGAAAGCTTTTCTGAGGCGTGGAGCCCGCTTCAAGCTTGAACAACGATGCAGGCTCAGGCGACCTGAGCGCCGATTCGGCGTAGGCGCTTATGCTGGGCGGCTGCAGAGAAATCGTCGGGAAGATAGCGGATCGACACCCAGCCAAGAAGACGACCAAGGAATTGTTGACGCGGGCCAAGGAATTCCTCGCAGGTCCCACCTGATCGCTGCGCGAACGGATCTACTCATGTCGATGGTTCGTGCGTGAAGCTGTCACGAACGACCGCTTCGCAGCAAAGCGACGGTCGTCTCAGTGCCCTTCGTGACGGTGTCGCGACCAGCTACGGTCGCCAGGATCAGTCACTCGCCGGCAGCCTGTAAACGACCCGTTGATTTCGCGCGCCCGTTTCGTCTGTCTGCTGTCGCGGATCACAGGCGCTCCCCGCGTGCGAAGCGCGCCGGCCCCTGCACCGTCCAGCCACCGCCGGCCGGATCGAGGTCGCGAAGGCACTGCGTGAGCCCGTCGTCCAGGTCGAGGGTGACGCCGAGCCGCCAATGCCCGGTGGCGCCGCGCTCCACCTGCAGCACGGCGAAGCCGTTGCCGGTGCCCACGGCCGCCGTGAGCATGGTGGCGCCGAAGGCACCCGGCACGGCGCCGAGCTCGACCTGGCCGTCGAGCCAGAACGCGTCGGGCCGCGCATTGACGAAGGTCCAGGGCGCATACAGGCCCGAGGACACGACCGAGATCACCTCCACCGGTCCGCCCGCCGCCTGCAGCCAGAGGCTCGACACGCTCGACATGTGGCGGTCGCCCGACAGCACCACCACATGGCGCGCGGTGGTGTTACGCAGCAGTTCGAGCAGCGCGCGCTGCGAGGCCGGGTAGCCGCTCCAGTCGTCCATCCCCAGGCGTTGCGCCGGGTCGCCGAAGACCGCCGCGCGCGGCATCGGGAACAGCGCCACTGGCGACACGATGAACTTGGGCAGCTCGGCGGGCGCGGCCTCGAGCCACTTCTTCAGGTCGCCCATGCCGGCCTCGGCACGGATCGCCGCCTGGTCCAGCGGCGTGGCTTGCGCGTCCGTGCGCAGCGCCCGCCGCTGCCGCGTGCTGCGCGTGTCGAGCATGTAGAACGGAAAACCGGCCGGCGCCATGCGGTAGTCGAAGGGACGCGGGTCGCGGTGCGGGCCGATGCCCCGCACCAGCTTGTGCTGCTGCGCGAAGTAGCCGTCGAGCGCGGCACGCACGGCCGGCGTTCCATAGGGATCGGGGCCCGGCTCCCAGTCGTCCATCACCTCGTGGTCGTCGAGCAGCGGACAGGTCGGCAGCGAGGCCATCACCTGGCGTAGCGCTTCCAGCCTGAAGGTGAGCGCATAGGCCTGGCCGACGTCGTCGCCGCCGGCCGGCACGAAGAGCCCCGCGGTCTGGTCGACATACACCTGGTCGCCGGCCAGCACCAGCAGTTGCGGCTTGTGCGGCGGCGCGAGCACCTCGAGCCGCTGCGCGAGCCGCCGGTACGACGCCTGCGCGGGCACCCGGTCGACCAGGCCCGGTACGTACTGGCAACTGGCGAGCGCGAAGCACAACGAGGCCTGCGCGGGCTCGCCCTCGCGCTGCACGGCGCCGGTCCATGCGGGGTCGAGGCGCACCACGGCGCGCTCGCGCTGCGCGTCGGTGGCCGCGTCCAGTGTCTTCATCACCTGCTCGCGGATGGGCTCGATCGGTTCGTCCTGCGGCTGCGCGAACAGCCCGGGCGCCAGCCTCCGGCCCAGCACCTCGATGGGGCCGCGCGCCATGGGCAGGTCGTCGTGCGCCGTCAGCACCGCGAAGCCCTGGTAGTCGGCAAGCCGGTCGTCGAACAGGTCGATCTCCACCGCCTCCTGCAGGAGCTTTTCGCGCGTGGTCTCCAGGCCCACCATCCATTCGAAGTCGAAGCACCAGCGCCCGTCGCGGCGCCACGCGGGCACGAAGACCACGGCGCGCGCCGACACATGCGCGGGCGGCGGGCGCAGCGCCAGCCGGCAATGCAGCCGGCCCGCGTTGTTCGCCGCGCGGCTCGCATGGCCGAGCCACGGGCCGGTCCACGGCAGGCTGGCCCGCCAGTCGGGCGCTACCGGATTGCCGCGGCCGGGCTTGTTGTCGAAGGCCTCGAGGAAGCGCACGATGTGCGGGAACACGTCGATGCAGGCCTTCTCGCCGATCAGCGTGTCCTGGTGGCCGTAGTCGCCGAGCACCAGCAGTTGGTGCGGCGTGCCTTCGCCAAGGAACAGGTCGCCCCCGGAAGGCTTCGAAGCGTCCGACGGATCCGGCAGCTCAGGTGGCTCGCGCGGCAGGCCTTCGTCCTTGCCGAACACGCGCTTCAGCAGCCAGAAGCTCTCGTACGAGCCTCGCCAGTCGAACACCGCGTTGCGCTGCCCGTGCAGCATGAACACCGGAAAGCCGAAGCGCTGGCCGACCTGCTCGAAGCCCACCGCATGGCCCTGCCCGCCGGCATCGGTCAGCACCTCTTCGCGGGCGTAGTTGCCGACCTGGGCGAGGCCGCGCACCTTCACGAAGCCGTAGATCGAATCGAGCGCATCGAGCGTGTCCTTACCGATGTTGTGCAGCCGCATGGTCTGGCCGAAGATGGCGTCGGCCCGGTGCCGCACGGCCGCGAAGCCCGGCGCCTCGCGCAGGCGCTGCGCCTCCCCGTCGTCGTCGGGATAGGGAAAGGTCGCCAGCAGGCCGTCGACGAGCAGGCGCTTCATGCGCGTGAGCGTGGGTCGCGTGTCGAACTCGTCGATGCCGATGAACTGCTGCAGGTAGCCCGCCACATAACCCCGGAAGCGGTTGAAGGCCGTGGCACGCAGCAGCGGCCCCACCTGCGACAGCACCACCGCGCCGATGGAGGCATGCAGCCCCGGCAGGCGCAGCACCGCCACGCTGAACATGGCGGCGCCGATGCAATGGGCCACCACGTCGACCTGGATGGGCGCCGCTTCGTCGGGCGTCGCATACGCCGCCTGCACGGTGTGCAAGGCATCCGGAATGTCGGTCTCGGCCACCTCGTCGAACGACCAGTAGCGTCGCGGCCGATTCGGGAAGCCGATGCTGGTGCGCAGGTCGAGCACCCAGACCTCACGCCCAGCCGCGAGCAGGCTGCGCACCAGGTTGCCGGGGATGCTCTTGTGCGCGAAGGTGGCGCCGCTTGCGCCATAGCCGTGGATCAGCATCACGGGCCGCGTGCCTGCGCGGCGCGCCGGCGGGCGGTAGCGCGACAGCAGCCGCGGTGGCGCGCTGCCCGGGCCGGCCGCGGTGGCGAGCTCGACCGGCTCAGGCCGCACGCCGCTCACCTCGCCGGGCAGGCGCTCCCAGTCGCGCTGCGGCGAGTCGGGCGGCGGCACGAAGTGCAGCAGGTGAACCTGCTGCACGATGCGCAGCACCCACAGCGCCATCTCGGCCAGGTCAGCCAGCTGGTTGGGCATGTCCTGCTGGTGCTCGACGCGCAGCAGGGGTTGCAGCGTCTCGACGAAGTAGGAAGGGTCCAGCACCAGCCGGCCCAGCGGCGTCGGCGCATCGGGGCCGAGCTGCTGCAGCTCGCCCTCGCTCAGCTGCCGCCACGGGTTGCCGCCTTCGACGAACGCGATGCGCTTGGTGAGCCGCAGCCGGTCGCCCTCCTTCAGTGGCGCGCCGTGCGCGATGCGCGCCACCGTCCAGTCGTACTCGATGAGGCGCACCTGCCCCAAGTGCGAGCACAGCGCCAGCAGGTCGGCCATGGCGGGGCCCTCGAAGACAGCATCGTCCTCATCGATCGCGCCGCCGGCCGATGCGGCGCGCGCGTCCAGCAGGCTTTGCACCAGCGCCAGCAACTTCTTGCGTGCCAACCCGTGGCTGCGCAGGATGCGTTCGATGCTGTCGCTCTTCTCGCGCAGCAGCATCGATGCGGTGCCGGTGCAATGCGCGACGGGCGCGTCGTCGCCCTTGCCGAAGCGCAGGACCACCACCGGCTGGGACAGCACGCGCGGCGTCGCACGCAGGGACGGCACGTCGAACGGCTCGAATTCGACTTCGGCGCTCAGCGCGAAGGCCTGACCGTCGATGTGCACGCGGCCCGTCATGCGCTCGCGCAGCGAGACGCGCGTGGGCGCGGGCGCGCGGGGACGGGTCAGGTCGCGGCGCAACGGGCGCTGCGACGGCGGCGGCTGCGGCGAATCGGCCAGCGCCAGGCCCCAGTCCGCTGCCAGCACGGGCACCGCGCGCTCGGCCAGCGCGGCGATGGTGAGCGAGGGGTTGATGCCGAGCGACACCGGCACGATCGAGCCGTCGAGCACCGCCAGGCCCGGCAGCAGCGACGGCGCAGCAGAAGCGCCCGCAGAAGCCGCAGCAGCACCGTCGTAGACGCGGCCCCAGCTGTCGACCACGCCGCCCTTGCACCCGTCGGCCATGCGGCAACCGCCCAGCGGGTGCACCGTCAACACCGAGCCCACGTCCTCCAGCTGACCGACCAGCGCGGCAAGGCTGCCGAACGGCGGTATCGGTTTCCACAGCGGATTGGGCAGCACGCGCCCGCCGAGTCCGCCCGCGCCATCGTGGGCCGCATGCAGTGCGCGCATCTGCGCCTCGAACACGGGCAGTGCGGCCACCTTCGGCCACGCCACGCGCACCTGCGCGTCGGCCAGAACGGCGCCCTCGCCGCCATGACCGACGAAGCTGACCTGGCCGGCCGCCCCGTCGTCGCCCATCATTCCGTAGACCGGCGTGCGGCGCAGCATGTCGTCGTCCACGGCCAGCGGATCGCGCCCTTCGTCCGGCGCGTGCAGGTCGAGGTCCATGCGCGCAAGCGCCTGCAGGGCGTCGGTGGTGGTCACCACTTCGGCCAACAGGCGGCGCAGCGGCGCGGGAATGGCGAACTCCTCGATCACCAGCGGGCGCTCGCCCGGCTTCGCGCAGGTGCGCAGTAGCCCGGTGATGGTCGGCCCGATGCCGCGCTGAGCCGGCGCATCGCCTTCGGGCGCGCTGGACAGCGCTTCGTCGTTCTGCGCCGCCGCCACCGCGATCATGTCGCCGTTGGCCGAGAAGCCGCGGCCCACGGCCTGCGAGACGGGCAGGCCCGCGCCCCTGGAGCGCAGCAGCAGCTCGGTCGAGCCCAGCGTGCCGGCGGCCACCACCACCCGCCGCGCGCGCACCACGTAGGGCCGGGCGTTGTCGGTGCGTGCCTTGCGTCGGTCGGTGAAGAAGAACTCGACGGCATAGCCCCCTCCTCCCGGCAGGGCCGCGATGCGGTGCGCGGTGCCGCCGGTGAACAGGCACGCGCCCCGTGCATGGGCCAGCGCCAGGTAGTTGGTGTCCAGCGATTTCTTGGCGCGGTGGTTGCAGCCGCTCACGCAGTCGCCGCAGCGCAGGCAGCGGTGCATCGCCACCTGGGCCGGCGTGCGCGTGCCGTCGTCGAAGGCGATGGCGACATGGGCCTTGCCGCTCGCCGCATGCAGCCGCGCGCCGGCCTTCAGCAGGGAGTCGAGCTTCGACACGCTCTCGGGGATCTGCTCCGGCGCCAGCATGGCTTCGGCCTTGCCGTAGCCCTGCGCCAGCGCGGCAAGGTCGAGGCCCGCGGGCCAGGCGCCGCCCTCGAAGGCATCGGACGTGGCGCGTTCCATCACCGCCGCATTGATGAGCGAGCCTCCGCCCAGCCCGTTGCCGAGCAGCGCGTTCACTTCGCCGCCCAGGCGCAGGTCGAACAGCCCCGAGGCGTTGCCGCGCGCGGGCCTGCCGTCCTGCATGCTGAAGCGCACATGCCCCGGCAGCTCGGCGAAGGTGGCCGGAAATTCGCCCGGCAGGTATTCGCTGCCGCGCTCCAGCACATAGACCTTGATCGGCACGGCGCCCGGTGCGATGCCGGGCGCCGCGTCCAGCGACAGCGCACCCGCCAGCCGTGCCGCCGCCACCGCGCCGCCGTAGCCGCTGCCGATGACCAGCACATCGCAGTGCAGCGCGTCGGGCGGCGCCGCGGCGATCTCGCGCACCAGCACCTCGGCGCCCTGCGAGAGCAGGCGGTCGCCGGGGTCATCGTCGTCGTCGCGGCCACCGTCGTTCATGTTCGGCTCCTCGCAGGATGGTCGCGGATTCAGGAATGTTCGATGGCCGCGGCCAGCGCGCGGCCGAGCGTCTGGTCGTCGACAGGTTTGCGCAGCAGCGGCAGCGCCTGCTGCCGCGCCGCCTCGACCACCGCCGGGTCGGTGTCGGCCGTGACCATGACGATGGGCAGCGCGGGGTGTGCGGAGCGCTGCGCGCGCAAGCGCTCGGCGGCATCGAAGCCCGAGGCGCCGCCACCGAGCCGGCAGTCGAGCACCACCGCATCGGGCTCGTCGACCTGTGCCAGGGCCTCGTCGAGCGTGGCGGCGGACAGCACGCGGCAGCCCATCGCGCCCAGCGCGTTGAGGTAGGCGCCGCGCACCATCGGGTCGTCCTCCAGCACCAGCACGCAGCGCCCGGCCAGGCTCCACAGCGCGCCGGCGCCGTCACCCCCTGAGCCATCGGCGCCGACGGGCGCGGCACGCGGCAGCCGCAGGCGGAAGCAGGCGCCCGCGCCGAGGCGGGACTCGAGCTCGACCGGCACGCCCAGCAACTCGGCCATCCGCCGCACGATGCCCAGGCCCAGGCCATGCCCCGCGGCGGGCGTGGCGCCGGAGCCCGACGCCTGGAGTTGCACCAGGTCCTCGAACACGAGCCGGTGGTTCTCGGGGGCGATGCCGGGGCCGCTGTCCTGCACGGTCAGCTCGACCTCGGCATCCGATGCGTCCTGTGTACGGACCCGCACCTCGACCTGCCCGCCCGCGGGCGAGAACTTGATCGCGTTGTCCACGAGGTTGGCCAGCATGCGGCGCAGCAGGTCGGGGTCGGTGCGCACCGCCAGGCCGGGCGGGCAGTCGGTGTGCAGCGCCACCCGGCGCGCCGCCGCCGCGGCGCCGAAGCTGGCCATCACGGCGGTCAGCAGCCGGTCGATCTGCACGCGCTGCGGCTGGGCCACCACCACGCCGGCGTCGAGTTTCGAGACGTCGAGCAGCGCGTCGAGCATGGCGCGCAGCTGCTCCAGGCTGCTGTCGACCACCTCGACGATCGCGCGCGCATCGGGCGCCATCGCCACGTGCCGCAGCGCACCCACGTTGAGCGCCATCGCCTGCAGGGGCTGGCGCAGGTCGTGGCTGGCGCCGGCAAGGAAGCGGCTCTTGTCGTTGTTGGCGCGCACCGCCTGGTCGCGCGCGATGGCCAGTTGCGCGCGCTCGAACTCCAGCGAAGTGGCCAGCGCCTGGTTCTCGGCGCGGATGCCGAACGACTCCTCGAAGGTCTGCAGGTTGCGCCGGGCAAAGCGCGTCTGCACGCCGAAGAACATCAGCACCAGCGCCGCCACGCCCCCGCCGAGCCAGCCGCCGGCCACCAGCCACATGGCGGCCGTGGGCACGAAGAGCAGCCCCGCGTAGGCCAGGAAGGCGGGCATCACGGTCGCGCTGGTGGACACGGCGCCCGCGCCCCAGGACACCAGGATCATCGTGAGGACCGCGTCCAGCGTCGGGTCGAGCCGGGCCATGAACAGCGCCGCGGAGCCGTTGCAGGCGCCGATCAGCACGTTCCAGTGCACGGTGGCACGCAGCCGCGCGGCGATCGGGCGGGCGCGGTCGGCGGCCATGCGCGCGAGCGCGGCGGCGCGCCACTCGCGGCTGGCGATTACCGCCGCGAACCAGCCGAGCACCCAGAGTGTTGGAACGTCGCGCCAGACGATGGCCGCGACGACGACGGCGGTGAGCAGGATCTGCCAGCGCAACCCCACGGCCTGCTCGGCGACCACCTGCAGGCGCCGCTCGTCCAGATCGTCCAGCGCGGCCGGCATGCTCACGCAGCCTCGAGCGCCCATGCCGCCTGCGCGTCGAAGACGCGGCACATGGCATCGGTGCGGTTGCGCGCCCCGAGCGCCCGGTAGACCATCGACAGGTGCACCTTCACCGTGCCCTCTGCAATCAGCAGCTGGCGCGCGATCAGCTTGACCGGCATGCCCCGCATCGCCAGCGCCAGCACCTCGCGCTGGCGCGGCGACAGCTCGACGCGCAGGAAGCCCGCGAGGTCCTCACGCGGCAGCTCGTCGGGGTCGCGCGCACGGGTCACGTCGTCGGCCAGCACGAACTCGGCCGGCAGGTAGATCTTGTGGCGCAGCACCACGCGCAGGGCGGCCTCCATGTCCTCGAGCCGGTACGACTTGGGAATGAAGCCGGCCGCGCCGGCCTCGATGACCTCGCGCACGCGCTGCGGCGAGCTTTCCGCCGACTGCATGCACACGGGCGTGGCCTCGAAATGCGCCTTCACGGCCTTGAGCGCCGCCAGCCCGGACAGCTGGGGCAGGTGGTAGTCGAGCAGCAGCAGGTCGATACCGGCGGGGTCGAGCTGGCAGGCCTGCTCGGCGTCCCGCACGGCGTCGAAATGGAAGGGACGGCCGGGTTCGATCTCGGCGGCCATGCGCTCCAGCAGGAGGCGCGTGCCGTTCCAGACGATCTCGTGGTCATCGACCAGCAGAACCTTCATACAGGCCTCTCGTCTACGGTGACCCTCCCCGTCCTGAATGCAGATTAGCGCAAAGCCCCCCAAGAAGCGAGCGTGCGCACCTACACCAAAGGCCTAGTCGGATGGCCACGCCGGGGACTAGGCGCTGCGTCCAATGGTTGCGGCGCGCGCCGCGCGGAAAACTGGCTGCATCGATCGCCACTTCGCATCCGATGCACCGAGGTCCGCCATGAACACCCCCCAGTCTCTTGCCGCGCTGCGTGCCGCATGGGAACCCCTTGCGTGCCGCTTCTGCATCCTGGCGCTGCACCATGTGGCGCTCGCCCGCTGGCTGTGCAGCGCGGCCATGCTCGCGGTCTCGCTGCTGGCGGGCTGCGCTGCATTGCCCAACGAGGTACCCCGTGTTGCGTCGCACGCGCGCACCGACCTTGGGGACAGCCCCTGGCGCGCATTGCCGCCGCGTCGCTGCCGGCATCGGACAGCGCGGTGTCCGATGCATCCGGCGTGCGCCTGCTACCGGGCGGCGACCAGGCCTTCGACGCACGCATCGCACTCGCGCAAGCCGCACGGCACACCATCGACGCGCAGTACTACGTGGTGGCCCCGGACAGCGCGGGGCGGCAGTTCCTGCGCGAGTTGCGCGACGCGGCGCAGCGCGGCGTGCGCGTGCGTCTGCTGGTCGACGACCTGTACACGGGCGGAGACGACGAGATGCTGGCCGGGCTGGCCGCGCACGCCAACGTCGAGGTGCGCGTCTTCAACCCGCTGCGCACGCGCGTGCTGCTGTCGCTGCACGAGATCGGCCGCGTGAACCGGCGCATGCACAACAAGCTCTTCATTGCCGACAACAGCTTCGCCATCACCGGCGGACGCAACATCGCCGACGAGTACTTCGGGCGCAGCAAGCCGGCGAACTTCATCGACATGGACGCGCTGGTGGCCGGGCCGGCGGTGCGCGCGCTGTCGGCGAGCTTCGACGCCTTCTGGAACGGACCGCTGTCGTACCCCTTCGAAGCCATCGCAGCCAGTGGCTCCCCGGCACCGGCCCATGCGCGCGAACGCTTCGCCGCGCTGGTGCGCGACCTCGGGCGCTTCATGCCTCCCGCCGACGAACCAGATGCGCTGGGACACGGCCCGGTCGGCGCGCAGCTGGCGCAGGGGCGCGTCGCGCTGGTGCCTGCGCAGGTGCGCGTGGTTGCGGACGCGTCGGTGCCAGGCTTCTTCGCGGGCGACGCCGGCGGCAACGTCGAAGAAGCCGCGGAGCCGCAAGGCCGCGAGGGCGCGGTCATGGCCGCGAACCTCGACCTGTTCCGGGCCGCGCGCTCGGAAGTGCTCGTCGTCTCGCCCTACTTCGTGCCCATGCCTCGCATGATCGAGGCGCTGAGCCATGCGAGCCGCGAGGGCGCGCGCGTGTCGGTGATGACCAATTCGCTCGCCACCACCGACGAACCGCTGGTGCACTATGGCTACGCGCGCTACCGCAGCGCCCTGCTGCAGATGGGCGCCATGCTGTATGAGCTGATGCCGGCCAGCGAACCGCATCCGGCCTGGAGCGACACCTAAAGCGGCCGCGGCTCGCTCGGGCGCCTGCACGCCAAGCTGGCGGTGGTCGACCGGCGCTGGTTCTACGTGGGGTCGATGAACATGGACCGGCGCTCGGCGCACTGCAACACCGAACTGGGCCTGATCGTCGACAGCCCCGCGCTTGCAAGCGAGCTGGCCGACCTGATCCAGCGCGTGCGCATGCCCGCGAGCTTCACCGTGAGCGAGGTACCCCAGCGAGGCGGCCTGCAATGGAGCTTCCTGCGCGACGGACGCCGCTGGGTGCTGCATCGGGAGCCCGAATCGAACTGGGCCCAGCGACTGCGCTGGTCCGTGTTGTCGCTGGTAGTGGACGAAGATTTTCTGTAACCCGGCTTACGCAAACTGCCACATGAAACCCGCTGCAAGAGCGGCACTGCCGTGCAAGAAATAGATCACTGCAAGCGTGACCCAGGACTACCATTCCATCGTTCACGTGCGGTTCGGCACGAGACTGCCGCGGACTGTTTGCTCACTCGTGCCGCAAGGAGAGTCGCGATGGCAAGTCCGATGAACGTCAGCAAGCTTCAGACGAAATCCCATGACGAACCGGATGAGGTTCGGCAGCCCGACAAGACCCGCGTCGAAGTGGTCCGCCTCGAGGGCTACACGCTCGGACGCTTCAAGTTCGAGCCCGGGTGGCGCTGGTCGAAGTGCATCAAGCCGGTCGTGGGCACGGACAGTTGCCAGGTGGCTCACGTCGGGTATGCGGTGTCCGGTCGAATCACCGTGCAAATGAATGACGGCTCGCAGACCGTCATCGAGGAAGGCATGTCGTACACCATTCCGCCGGGTCACGACGCGTGGGTCGAAGGCAACGACTCGTTCGTCGGCCTCGAGGTGATGAGCGCAGAGGAATACGCAAAGCCCAAGAGCTGACCCAAGGCGGGAGGCCTAAGGAGCAGAAATCTTCGGGATGGTCGAACGGGGACGTGGTCCGTGCGCCCGCAAAACCCTTCGACCAGCTCTTGGAGATGTCGTCAGCCCTCGCACGGCGCTACCCGTCGACACACAAGTCATTGTTTAGCTCAGATCATTTTGCGTTTCCAGGCACTGGCGTGTTGAGAAGCTGCCGCTCCCAAAGGTAGGCGATGCCGCTGCCGCTGAAGTGCTGGATGAGAATCTCGGTCAGGTCCTCGACATGCTCGGTGCGCGCCCAATCGCGTTGCCACTCGCCAGCGAGCGCCATCACGGTCATCACGTTCGCGCCGGCCGCGATCATTCGCTGGACGGCAACTTCGTGAGACTCCTTCGAAATCCCGCCAGATGCGTCGGTGATCACGGTCACGTCCCAGCCTTCGCCGGCGGCCTGGATGACGGGCATTGCGACGCAGACCTCGGTCCACAGGCCGGCGATGATCAGCTGCTTGCGGCCAGTCGCCTTGACGACGTTCACCACATTCTCGTCCTGCCAAGTGTTCACCCAAGTGCGATCGATGACTTCCTGGTCTGGAAATACATCGGTGATCTGCTTGAAGAGGAATCCACCGCGCGCCGCGATCACGCTGGTGAGAATGGTCGGAACATTGAAGGCTTTTGCCAGCTTCGCCAGCGCGGTCGTGTTGTTGACCACAGCTTGCGGATCGTGGCTGTTCAAGTTCGCAAGCTGATAGGGCTGGTGGTCGATGAGAACGAGTACCGAATCTTCGGGACGAAGAAGCGATGCAAGGCCGTTGCGAAAAGTCATTGATGCGTCCTTTGTTGCGTTGTGAGCGGATTGGCTTTCAGGGAAACAAGCGCCAGCGGCGACGTTGCCCCGAAGCAGGATTGTGTTGTTCCTCTTTTTGATCCGGTAGTACCATTTCGCGGCGAGCTGTGTCGCGAAATCAGGAACACCGAGTTGGACATTGAAGAGCTGCGGACATTTGTAGAAGTTGCCGACGCTGGAGGGGTTTCGTCTGCTGCGCTTCGGCTCGGCGTGTCCAAGTCAATCGTCAGTCGTCGTCTCTTCCGGCTTGAAGCGGAACTGGGTATCCAGTTGCTTGCGCGATCCACCCGCGGGGCTGCTCTCACCGAAGCCGGGGCCACGTTCCGGGACCATGCGGCCAGGGTCTGCGCCGAAATCGACATGGCCAGGGAAACGATCCTGCCCGCCGGCGACCTTCGGGGCCGCTTGCGCGTCGCTGCGCCGTTTTCTTTGGGCCCGACTCACTTCGCTCCCATGCTTGCGGAAATGGCACGACGCCACCCTCAGCTTCACATCCAAACCTGCTACAGCGATCGCTTCGTCGATCTCATCGCTGAGGGTTACGACTGTGCGATACGGGTTGGCTATCTTCAGGACTCCAACTTGATCGCAAGACGCATCGGCCTGGTCCACGGGAAGCTCGTCGCGAGTCCGGACTATGTCAAGGCGCATGGGTCGCCTGAGACACCGGAGGAGCTAGTCGCCCATCAGGCCCTCTTGCAGGGAACCGAGGCCTGGCAACTGATGGATGGCGACGAGATCATCACGGTTCGTCCGCAGGGGCGCTTCAAGGCCGACAACGGCACGGCGCTGGTCGCCGCTGCAGCAGCAGGACTCGGAATCGCCTACCTGCCCGATTGGCTCACCCATGAATACGTGGCCTCCGGGGCACTCGTGCCGGTCATGACACGTCATCCACCACCCCCGGCAGGTGCATATGTCGTCCGGCCGCCGGGCCAGCATCCCGCACGGAAGATACGGGTCCTCACCGAACTTCTGATCGAGTGGTGCGACCGGTCTTCGCAGACGCCGTCACGCCGCCCTCTGTCAACGGCGGCTTCCTAGTTGAAGCGCGCCGCGATAAGTGCGCTCGAATCGGTGCGATGGTCTATCGCAAGAACGGCCAGTTCCTATCGCAGCTTGCCTGAGCTGATTCCGGGAGCCTTGTGCACGAATTCAGTGCTCGAAACCTGATCGAACATGAACGCGGCAACCTCCGCCCTGGAGACCGACATCGAGTGCCGGGTGTGGCCATACAGACCTACGTTCAGGCGCCTGGAGGCGGGGTGATCGTTCAGGAATCCAACCCGGACCATGGTCCACTCCAGCTGCGAGGTTCGCATGAACCTCGCCAGTCCGACGATGTCGCGATAGGCACTGGACATTGCAACCCTGATCAACCATGCAGGAGCCCGGATCTTCCAATCCGAACCGTCGCCGGGATCAACGGCCGTTCCGGTCGACACGGCAACCAGGCGCCTCACCTCCTCCTGCTTCATCGCCGAGACGATGGCTTCCGTGGCCCTGGTGATGGGCAGATCCTTGGGGTGGGGAATCGATGTTGGCCCGAGCGCGGACAACACGGCGTGCGAGCCACGAACGGCCTCTCTCAGGAGGCGGATGTCGGTCAACTCTCCACGCACGACTCGCACGTCGGGATTCTCGAACGAGGTGCCCGGGCGCGCAAAGACGGTGATATCCATCCCGCGCCTCAAGCCCTCCTCGATCAGGTACTTTCCTGTTTTTCCAGTCGCGCCGAATAGCGATACTTTCATACGGGCAATCTCAGGAAACGCTCAGCGCGCGCTGTCGATGATCGAGCCACCGTCCGGCGTGAGGCTGTAGCCTGTCAGGAACTGGCCATCCTTGCTTGCAAGGAACAGGACAACGGGTGCGATGTCTTCCACCGGTGAGCCAAAGCGCGCGAGGGCGTTGGTCGGGGCGGGCACGTTGGCCTCCTTGCCCCATGTCTCTGCCAGGGGCAGGACATTGTTTACGGTGATCTTGTCCGGTCCCCACTCGCGAGCGGCGGTTCGGGTCAATGCGCGTACCGCCTCTTTCGCCATGTTGTAGGGGGCGTAGCCCACCAAGCCCATGACTGCGGCCATGGAGCCGAAATTGATCACGCGGCCTTCCCCACTCGCCTTGAGGTACGGATAGCAGGCCTGCATCGTCCTGAGGTAAGCAATCGGGCCCGTTTCAAAATTGCGCTGAAGCTGCTCCACCGAAAGATCGATGACGGTCGAGAACGGCGCTGAAGGATCGAAGGCGTTGTTCACCAGGATGTCGATGCCGCCGTAAGCCGCAACCACCTTGTCTACCGCCGCCTTGATCTGGTCGGCATTGCCGATGTCGCAAACGACGCCGAGCGCGTTGCCGCCCGCGGATCGAATGTCGGCAACAACGTTTTCGACATTGGCGGGCGTGCGTGACACTACCGCCACCTTCGCGCCTTCCGCTGCAAACAGCTTCGCGGTGGCACGGCCAATGCCGCGACCGGAACCTGTGACAAGAGCAATTTTTCCATTGAGACGACTCATGTTGAATTTCCGTCAGTTGAGGGTTGCTTGGTGTGTCGTCACGGGCGCGTAGGGCGATGGAAGCTCGCGCGCCCCGTTCTGCGTCGTGAACGAAGCGACCAGCAGCACAAGGCCAACGGCTGCCGGCACCGCAGCGCCCGGCTTGCGGACCCCGAGGTGTGCAACGCCCGCGAGCAGGAGGTGATAGAACATTCCGACGTAGGCGAGATCGCTGAGCGCCACGCTCAGGCGCGACAACACGGCCGCTACTGCCAGCAGCTTCACCGCAGCGAGGATCGGCACGAGATAGCGCGGATAGTTCATGTCGGCCAGAGCCTGACGAACCCATTCGCTCTTGGCGATGTACATGGTGGCGGACGCCAAATAGAGCGCTGACAACAGCGCCGTGCTGATCCAATAAAGAAGGTTTCCATTCATGAGTTTTTCCTGAGCCGGCGTGATTGCATCGGCTTGCAGCAAGGATCTCGCCTAACATCAATACCCGCAAGTAGGATGAAAAAGTGGCACCTAGTATGAAAAAACAGACTAATGGCGGCAACGAGATCAACATGCACGAGGAAATGCGCCGCGCATTCGCGCTGCTCTCGGGCAAATGGAAGCTGGAAATCATGTGGTTGCTCAACCAGCGGGTCTATCGCTTCGGGGAACTGCGCAAGGCGATTCCTGGTATCACCCAGCACATGCTCACGGCGCAACTGCGCGAACTGGAAGCGGATGGCCTGGTGTTGCGCACCGTGTTCGCGGAGGTGCCTCCGCGAGTCGAATATGAAATCACGCCGAAGGCCCGTGGACTTGGGCCGACGATGCAAGCGCTAACGGCGTGGTGGCAGTTGCATGGAGGCAGTGTTCCGAAGCGGCCGGCGGTAGGCCGCAAGGCGAAAGTCTAGGAGCCAGGAAGTCTCATTCGCGCGAACAGGTGCCGCGTTCGGCACATGCATTCCTGATCAGATACGCCCTCCGCGTCACCAACCGTGGAACCGGCCCCAGGTCTTCAGCCCGCCCTCTTCCGACAGCGCGTGATATTCGGGAAACTGCGCGCCGGTCGCGCAGGCGTGGTTCGGCAGGATGCGCAACCGCGTGCCGATGGGAAAGCGCGCCGCGATGTCCGTGTCCAGCGCGCCTTCGCGCGAGAGGATGCCGTGCTCCTGGTTGGCACCGCTGAGCACGTAGCCATTCAGCACCTTGCCGTCGATACCGCAGACCTGCCCGTAGCCGAAGTCGCGCTTCTGCTTCTGCGTGCCGCGGTCGCGGCTCATGGCCATCCAGCCCGCGTCGACGATGGCCCAGCCCTTTTTGGCCTGGTGGCCGATCACCGTGGTGAGCACGCTCAAGGCGATGTCGGCCTCGGTGCAAACGCCGATGTTGCGCATCACGAGGTCGAAGAACACGTACACGCCGGCCCGCACCTCGGTCACGCCATCGAGCGCCTGGGCCATCAGCGCCGTGGGCGTGGAGCCGACGCTGACCACGGGACATGGCAGGCCCGCGCCGCGCAGGCGCTGTGCAGCGCGCACGCAGCCCGAGCGCTCCTGTTCGGCCATCGCCCTCAGGGCTTCGGGCGTGTCCAGCTCGTAGCTGGAGCCGGCATGGGTCATCACGCCGCCAAGGCGCATGCCGCCGTCGTGCAGCGCGTGTGCCACGTCGAGCAGCGCGTCTTCCTCGGGGCGGATGCCGGAGCGGTGGCCGTCGGTGTCGACCTCGATCAGCACGTCGAACACTTCGCCGTTCGCGCGGCCGAACGCGGCAATCGCCCGCGCCGATTCCACGCCGTCGGTGATGATGCCGAGCGCACAGCCTCGCCGGCGCAGGTCCAACGCATGCGGCAGCCGGTGCGGTGCCATGCCGACGGCATAGAGGATGTCGGTGAAGCCCCCGGCGAAGAACTGCTCGGCCTCCTTCAGCGTGGAAACGGTGATGCCCTGCGCGCCCGCGTCGCGCTGCGCCTTGGCAACGTCGATGCATTTGCTGGTCTTCACGTGCGGGCGAAAGCGCACGCCGAGTTCGTTCATGCGCTGCTGCATGCGCGCGATGTTGTGCAGCATGCGCGCCTGTTCGATGAGGGCGGCAGGTGTGTCGATGGTGGAAAGAGTGCTCATGGCCACCGACTGTACGTTTCAAGGCCATGCCTGTGCTTCAATGCACGGTCATCAATCGTTAAGCAGAAGTTAATGATCCAGATCGAGGACATGCAGCTCGCCGCCGCCCTTTTGCGCGAACCCTCACTGAGCGCTGCGGCCCGCGCGCTCGACGTGACGCCACCCGCGCTGTCGATGCGGCTGCGCAAGCTCGAAGCCGCGCTGGGCCTGTCGCTCGCCACCCGCACCGCGCGGCAGCTGAGCCTCACGCCCGAGGGCGAACGCTTCGCGCGCGAGGCCGCCGCGCTGCTCGGGCAGATCGAGGGCCTGCGCGAATCGATGCAGCGCGACGACCGGCGGCTTACCGGCGCGCTGCGCATCGCCGCGCCCTTCGGCTACGGGCGGCAGTACATCGCGCCGATGCTGGCGCGCTTCGCCCGGCTGCATCCGGGGCTGCGCGTTCAGCTCGACCTGCGCGAAACCCCGTGGCCCGACCGGCACGACGCCGACGCGGTGATCCACATCGGCACGGTGCGCGATTCTTCATGGGTGGCGCGCACGCTGAGCGCCAATGAGCGCTGGCTGTGCGCGAGCCCGGACTACCTGCGCCTGCGCGGCATGCCGCGTGCGCCGCGCGATGTGCTGGTGCACGACTGCATCTGCATCCGGGAGAACGACGAGGACGTGACGCTGTGGCACATGCGTCCGGCCAAAGGCGCAGCGGGGTCATCGGGCAAGCGGTTGGCCGCGCGAGAAACGCTGCGCATCTCGCCCGCCTACGTCACCAACGATGGCGGCGTGGCCCGGCAATGGGCCGAGCAAGGCATGGGCCTCGTGCTGCGTTCCGAATGGGACGCGGCCGACGCCGTCGCGCGCGGCACGCTGGTGCGCGTGCTGGCCGACTGGCAGTTCGACAGTGCACCGGTCACGCTGCTGGTGCCGAGCCGCAAGGGCCGCACGGCGCGCGTGCAGGCCGTCGTCGGGTTCCTGGTCGAGAGCTTCGGGGCTGCGGGAAAGCAGTTGGGTGCATATCGATAGCCGGATTCGTCCACTGCCGCCCGCAACAGGACTACGATGTTTTGCGGCCGCCTTGCCGCCGCTGTCCAACCAACAACCTGAAGGAGACCGATCCCATGTCCAACCATGTCTACAAATCGCTCGAGCTGACGGGCTCTTCGCCGACGGGCATCGAAGATGCCGTGCAGGCGGCCATCGCCAAGGCGCACGAGACGGTGCGCAACATCCAGTGGTTCACCGTGACCGAGACACGCGGGCATGTGGTCGACGGCAAGGTGGCGCACTGGCAGGTGACGCTGAAGATCGGCTTCACGCTGGAGTGAAGCGAACGGACGCGCAGGCCCGCTAGCGCAAGTACCCCAGGTCCCGCACGTCGGAGCGCACGGCCGAGCGATCCACCCCTTGTATCGGCAGGCTCACGAGCAGCTCCAGCCGGCGGCGCAGCGAGAACAGCATCTGGATCGCGTCGTGCGCGATCTTGTCGAGGTCGCTGCCATCGGCCACGTCCGGGTAGGCCCACAACGCCGCGTCGGGCTGGCCGGGCCATGGCGGCTGGCGGGATTCGGTGGTTGCATCCAGCGTGATGACGAAGTCTGCCGCCGCTGCATTCGCGCGCACCAGTTCGTCCCAGCTGCGCGGCGGCCGCAGCGGCACGGGGATGCTCGTGCTCTTCAATGCGGCGACGGCCGCGGGATGGAACTCGCGGGCGACCTGCCCGGGTTGACCGCAGGAAGATGCCGAGAACCGCTTCGGGTCCAGGTGCGCGAGGCACGCTTCGGCCAGGATGCTGCGTAATGAATTTCGTCGCGAGACGAAGATCACGCCGATACGTTTTTGCATGGAACCTTGACTATAGCCAAGCGGGCTGAATCCGTCCTGACCATCGCACTGCACAACGGCCGGCGAACGGTGCAGACTTGGGGGCATGGACAAGCATTTTCTGACCCCGCTTTTCGCGCCCGCCTCCATCGTGGCCTTCGTCGGCCACGCCGACGATCCGGGCGGCCAGACTCCGGCGGGCCACACGCTGCGCGAGGCCTTTCGCGCCGACCGCTTCGACGGCACATTGCGCTTTCTGGACGTGCGCACCAAGGGCACGCTCGAAGAGTTGGCCCATACCCATGCCGACCTCGCACTGATCGCGCTGGCACCGCGCGACGTGGCTGCCGCACTTGAAATCGCGGGGCGCATCGGCTGCACGGCGGCAGCGGTTCTTTCGAGCGGCATCGGCGCGGACCAGGCAGCTCAGTGGCGCAAGATCGCGCAGCGCGAAGGGGTGCATCTGCTGGGGCCGAACTCGCTCGGTTTCCAGCGGCCGCTGCTGCATCTGAATGCGAGTGCGGCCGGTCCGCTGGCCAAGCCGGGGCCGCTCGCACTGGTGTCGCAATCGGGTGCGCTCACGGCCTCGATGCTCGACTGGGCGCGGCAGAACGGCGTCGGTTTTTCCAGCGTGGTGTCGCTGGGTCCGCACACCTCGGTCGACATTCCGCAGGTGCTCGACTTCCTCGCCAACGACCGGGCCACGCACAGCATCATCGTGTACCTCGAAGGCATTGCCGACGCGCGCCGCTTCATGAGCGCGCTGCGCTCGGCTTCGCATGCCAAGCCGGTGGTGGTGCTCAAGGCCGGCCGCAAGCCCGCGGGCAACGAGGCCGCGCAGACGCACAGCGCGGCCATCGTGGGCAGCGACGACGTGTTCGATTCCGCCTTGCGCCGCGCAGGCGCCGTGCGCGTGCGTTCCTTCGTCGAATTGTTCTCGGCCGCCAAGTGCCTGGCCTCGCGCTACCGCCCCGTGGGCAAGCGGCTTGCGGTGGTCACCAACGGCGGCGGGCCCGGTGTGCTGGCGGCCGACTGGATCAACGAGATCGGGCTCGACCTGGGCAAGCTCTCCGCGCCCGCGCAGAAAGTGCTGCAGCCCGCCCTGCCCCCGCTCGCCTCGCTGGCCGACCTGATCGACCTTTCTGAAGAGGCCTTGCCCGAGCACTACCGCGCCGCCATCGACGCAGCCTCGGCCGACAGCCAGGTCGACGGCGTGCTCGCCATCTTCTCGCCCAAGGCCGGCGCCGATGCGGCCGCCACCGCGAAAGCACTGGCCGACATTCCGCGGCCGATGAACAAGCCGCTGCTGGCCTGCTGGATGGGCGACTCTTCCGTCGGCAAGGCGCGCTCGGTGCTGGCCGAGGCAACCATTCCGAGCTTTCGCACGCCGGAAGCCGCGGTGGGCGCCTTCGGCAACATCGCGGCCTTCTACCAGAACCAGCAGCTGCTGCAGCAGACGCCGCCGCCGCTGTCGGCGCTGGCCAAGCCCGACATCGAGGGTGCGCGCCTGCTGATCGAAAGCGTGCTGGCCGAGCGGCGCCGTGTGTTGACGGAGATGGAATCGAAGTCGCTGCTGTCGTCCTTCCACATTCCGATCACGCGCACGATGCTCGCGCGCAGCGCCAGCGAGGCGATGATGATCGCGACGCAGCTTGGCTTTCCGGTGGCGCTGAAGATCGATTCGCCCGACATCCCGCACAAGTCGGACGTCGAGGGCGTCGCGCTCAACGTGATGAACGGCACCGGCGCGCGCGACACCTACATCGAGATGATGGAGCGCGTGGCCCGCCTCGCGCCAGAGGCGCGCATCAACGGCGTGACCGTGCAGAAGATGGTGCGGGCGCGGCGCGGCCGCGAGATCTACGTGGGCATGGTGACCGACGAGCCCTTCGGCCCGGTCATCGTGTTTGGCGCGGGCGGCACCATGATCGAGCTGCTGAACGACCGCGCAATGGAGCTGCCGCCGCTCAACCAGTTTCTCGCGCACCGGCTCATCGAGCGCTCGCGCGTGGCGCAGACGCTGGGCGAATGGCGCGGCGCGAGTGCCGTGAACATGGAAGCGATCGAAGACGTGCTGCTGCGCGTGTCGGAAATGGTGTGCGAGCTGCCCGAGCTGCGCGAGATGGACATCAACCCGATCATCGTGGACGAGTCGGGCGCGGTGTCTGTCGATGCGCGCATCGTGATCGGCAGCAGCACGCAGGCGGCGGCGGGCCACCTGGGCAACGGCTACCAGCATCTGGCGATCATGCCGTACCCCGCGCGCTACCGACGCGAGTGGCCCCTGCCGGGCACCGGCGGCGGCACCTACATCGTGCGGCCGGTGCACCCCAACGACGCCCAGATGCTGCAGGCGCTGGTGCAGGGCCTTTCGCCCGAGAGCCGCTGGTTTCGCTTCGTCTCGCGCTTCCACGAACTGCCGCCGTCGATGCTGTCGCGCTTCACGCTGATCGACTACGACCGCGAGATGGCGCTGGTGGCGGTGATGCTGGAGCGCAGCGTGTCGCCCGAAGGCACCGTGCTCGAGAGCGAGCACATCGTGGGCGTGTCGCGCTACGTCACCAACCCCGACCAGACCAGCTGCGAGTTCTCACTGGTGGTGGCCGACGAGTTCAGCGGCAAGGGCATCGGCTCGCGGCTGATGGAAAGCATCATCGACGTGGCGCGCGACAAGGGCCTCGCGGAAATCGACGGGCTGGTGCTGGCCAACAACCCCGACATGCTGAAGCTGGTGCGGCGGCTGGGCTTCACGGTGAAGCCCTTCCCCGAGGACCCGGACTTCAAGCTCGTGACATACATGCTGTAGGGCTCGCCTTCTCCTGGAAAGAAAAAAACGGGCCGAAGGCCCGTCGAAAAGTCGCCCGTCGAATTAAAGCGCAACCCGACTCCGACTCACCTCGAACTCAACGCCTCAGGGCCTCTCTTCTCTCTCCATCCTCCAGTTCAAAGCGCCCGCCAACCGAGTTCCGACGCGATGCGGCCAGACAAGTCGGTCAGGATCTGTTCGTATTCCGCACCGCTGAAGTTATAGGGCAGCTCCACCCGCAACTCGCTCACATGCGGCAGCACCGGGTCGCGCCGCAGGCGCTGCAGGATCTCGTCGGACGTGCCCACGAGGTCGGCCGCATACAGCGTGCGCCGCTCGCCCTGCGGCGTCAGCGTGCGTTCGACGCGGCCGGCCGCAAACTCGCGGTAGCGCTTGCGCGTGGCGGCATCTGCGCCATCGAGCGGCACGATGACGCGGCCCAGCGCCACCCTGCCCCCGCGCCCATCCACTTCGCTGGCGCGATAGCGCTCGACGAGGCCCAGCTGCGCCTGCAAAAAGTCGTCGGTGGTCTCGCCCGACAGCACATTGCCCAGCAGCAGGTTGAACGCATTGCGTCCCGCCCACTCGACCGAGCGCAGCGAACCGCCGCCGTACCAGAGCCGGTCGGTCAAGCCCTGCGCATACGGTTGAATGCGCGGCCGCACGCGACCGCCGGCCGACTCGACAAAGGTCTGCTCATCGCCGAGCAGCGTGTCCTCCAGGTTGGCCTTGAGCCGCCCGACGCGCTTGTGCGTGAAGTCGATGGTGTTCGGCGCCGCGTCGTGGAAGCGATTGCCCAACAGCGCGCCATGCAGCGGCGCGCCCGCGCTCAGGCCCACCTGCAGCCGGCCGCGCGAGAGCACGTCGACCGTGGCGAGGTCTTCGGCAAGCCGGAACGGATTCTCGTAGCCCATCTGGATCACCGCCGCGCCCAGCTCGATGCGACGCGTACGCTGCGTTGCGGCGGCCAGGAAGGTCGCGGCCGACGACACGCCGCGCTCCAGGTGCCGCTGCCGCACCCATGCACCATTGAAGCCGAGCTTCTCGCCGAATTCGAAGAGCTTCAGCGCGGCTTCGAGCCCGGTGTGCGGATCGCCCTCGGCGTAGTTGCCGGGCGTGAGAAATGCAAGATGGCGGATGCTCATGGCGCGAACTTCGGCAAACCGGGCGGGTTGGTCTCCGACTTCGGCAAGGCTTCTTCCGCGAGGCTCCAGCGCGCCAGCGCCTTGGCGTAGGCACCGTTGCGGATCAGGCCATTGGCCGCGGTGGTCAGCGCCACCGCGAGGCCGCTGCCCTTGCGTGTGGCAATGGCCACGTCCGACTTCAGCGGCCAGCCCGCGTTGACCGTGCCGACCAAACGGATCTGCCCGTTCTTCGCCGCCTCATAGGCCTGCGGCGCATTAGGATTGAAATTGGCATCGACCCGCTTAGTAACCACCGCCAGCGTGCGCGTCACATCGTCGTCGTAGTACTGGATCTCGACGGGCTTCAAACCCGCCGCAACGTTCTGCCGGTTCCATTCGAGCAGGATGCGCTCCTGGTTGGTGCCGGCGCCGGTCGTCAGCTTGAGGCCCGCCACGTCCTTCGGCTCCTTGATCGACTTGATCGCGCTGTCGGTGCGCACATAGAAGCCATGCAGGCCGAAGCGGTAGGTCGAGAAATCGAACTTCTCCTTGCGCTGCTCGGTCACGCCCACGTTGGAGATCACCGCGTCGTACTTGCCCGAGCTCAATCCCAGCGGCCAGTCGGCCCAGGCGATGGGCTGCAGGTCGAGCTTCAGGCCCAGCGCATCGGCGATGAGCAGCGCGAAGTCGGCGTCGAAGCCGACGACCGTCTTCGCGTCGGTGGCGTAGGTCGAGATGGGCGGCGCGAACGGCGCGATGGCGACGGTCAGCACACCTTCCTTCACGAACCTGAAGCTCGATGGAATGGCATTGACGGCTTCTGTGTCCTTGCCGGCGCGCAGGCGGCTGCGCTGCTCGGGGCTGAAGTCGAACTTGTCGGCGGCCTGCGCCGCGCCGGCAACCAGCGTGAGTGCGACGAAGCTGCGGGCGATCCAGGCGCCCGGTGCGTACTTGAAAGTCATGCCCATCGCTCAGTTCTTCGGCAGGCCCGGCGGATTGGTGCGCGAGGCCTCGATGGCTTCGGAGTTCAGGTTCCAGCGAGAAAGCGCCTTGGCGTAGTTGCCGTTCCTGATCTGCGCGTTCAGTGCGAGCGTGATGGCGTCTGCAATGCCCGAGCCCTTGCGCGAGGTGACTGCAATCTCGGCGTTCTGCGGCCAGCCGCCAGAGAACACACCCGCGAGCTTCGTCTTGCCGTCGCGCGCCTCATAGGCCGCGATGGCGTTCGGGCCCACGTACGCATCGGCGCGGCCCGACTGGATCGCCAGCCGCTGCACCACATCGTCGTCGTAGTACTGGATCTCGACCGGCTTCAGCCCGGCCGCCACGTTCTGCTTGTTCCAGCGCAGCAGGATCTGCTCCTGGTTGGTGCTGGCCGACACGATCACCTTCAGCCCTGCGATGTCCTTCGGCTCCTTGATGGCGCCAAGCTTGCTGTCGGACTTCACGTAGATGCCGATCTGGTCGTTGCGGTAGGTGGAGAAGTCGAACTTCTCCTTGCGCTCCTCCGTCACCGTCACGTTGGACACCACCACGTCGAACTTGCCCGACTGCAGGCCCAGCGGCCAATCGGCCCAGGCGGTGGACACCAGCTCCAGCTTGCGGCCGAGGCTGTCGGCCACCAGCTGGGCGATGTCGGGGGCGTTGCCCACGGGCGTCTTCGTGTCGGTCGCATAGGCCGCGAACGGCAGGCGGCCGGTGGTCGTACCGACGACGAGCACGCCCTCCTTCTGGAACTTGAAGTCCTTCGCGAGCTTGACGGCCTCGTCGAGCTTCTGCGTGCGCGGCCGGCCGGCCTGCTCGGGGCTCAGATCGGCGGCGGGTTGCGCCAGGGCAACCAGGGGCAGCAACGTCGCCAGAAGAGCGGACAGGATGTTTCGTCGATGGATCATGAAGAGCGATGCAGTAGAGAGGGAAAAGGAGAAGGAATCAAAGAACCTTGGCCAGGAACTCGGCCGTGCGCGGGTGCTCCGGCGCGTTGAATACCTTGTCGGGCGTGCCGGTTTCGAGAATGCGGCCGCGCTCCATGAAGACGATGGTGTCGGCCACCTCGCGCGCAAAACCGATCTCGTGCGTCACGATGACCAGCGTGGTGCCCGAGCGCGCCAGCTCCTTGATGACGGCCAGCACCTCGCCCACCAGTTCGGGGTCGAGCGCCGAGGTGGGCTCGTCGAACAGCAGCACCTTGGGCTTGAGTGCGAGCGCGCGGGCAATGGCCACGCGCTGCTGCTGGCCGCCGGAAAGCTGGCGCGGATAGGCATGCGTCTTGTCGCCCAGGCCCACGCGCACCAGCAGCTCGGAGGCCAGCGCTTCGGCCTCGGCGCGCGGCAGGCCGCGCACCGACACCGGCGCCTCGACGATGTTCTCCAGCACCGTGAGATGCGGGAACAGGTTGAAGTTCTGGAACACCATGCCCACGTCGACGCGGCGCTTGAGGATTTCCTTCTCGTGCAGCTCGTAGAGCGTGTCTGCATCGCGGCGGTAGCCGATGAGCTCGCCGTCGATGGCAATGAAGCCGTCGTCCACGCGCTCCAGGTGATTGATGGCGCGCAGCAGCGTCGACTTGCCCGAGCCCGACTGGCCAAGGATGACCGTCACGCTGCCCTGCCCCACGGTGAGCGTCACGTCGTCGAGCACCTTGAGCGTGCCGAAGCTCTTCGAAACGCCGTGGATCGTGACCTCGCCGCCCTGCGTGAGCGGATCGGTCCAGCGTGGTACCTGCGCGGGGGCATCGGCGGCAGGCGCGTCAACCACGGAAGCCGGCCGCGACACCCTCGAACGCCATAGGCTGCCCACCACGCGACCCAGCCGCGAACTCGGTGGATTGCGCAGCGCCCCGCGCGAGAAATGCCGCTCCACATAGTGCTGCACCACCGACAGCACCGTGAGGATGATGAGGTACCACACGGTGGCCACCATCAGCAGCGGAATCACTTCCAGGTTGCGCCTGTAGATGATCTGGATCGTGTAGAAGAGCTCCGGCAACGCCAGGATGTAGAGGTTGGAGGTGCCCTTGGCCAGCCCGATGATGTCGTTGAAGGCCGTCGGCAATATGGTCCGCATGGCCTGCGGCAGCACGATGCGGAACGACTGCCGCCCGCGCGAGAGCCCCAGGGCCGCAGCCGCTTCGAGCTGCCCCTGCTCCACCGAAAGGATGCCGCCGCGCACGATCTCCGAGGCAAAGGCCGCCTGGTTCAGTGTGAGGCCCAGCAGTGCCGCCACGAACGGGCTGATCAGCTGCGTGGTCGGGTACGAGAAGAATGTGACGTCGGTGCCCGGAATGCCCAGCGTCACCGTCTCGTACAGGTAGCCGAGGTTGTTGATGATCAGCAGCAGCACGATCACCGGCACCGAGCGGAAGATCCAGGTGAACACCCACGCGAGCCGCGCCAGCAGCGGCGAGCGCGACACCCGCGCCAGCGCCAGACCGGTGCCGAAGAAGAAGCCCAGCAGCGCGCCCAGCGCCGTCAGCAGCAGCGTGCGGCCCAGGCCCTGCAGCACCGGCTCGGCGAAGAACCACTGGGCGAACACGCCCCAGCCCCAGCGCGGGTTGGTGAGCGTCGAATGCAGCACGACGCCGATGACCAGCACCGCGAAGATGGTGCCAGCGGTGCGCGCCGGGTACCGGGCCGGCACGATGCGGAAGTGCGAGTAGTCGCCATTGGCCGGGGGCGCCGCGGGCGGGGAAGAACGCTGCGGCTGCGGTGCGCGCACCGGTGCGGGGTTTCGCGGCTCGGCGCCGGCGTCGAGAACGGTGGTGTTCATCGCTGTGCCGCTCCGACCAGTTGCCCTGAAGCAGCAAGCCCGTGCTGGCGCCCGGTGTCCAGGTATTTCTCGAAAGGCAGCTTGCGCGGCGTCTCGGGGTCGATGGGCGGATCGAACAGCGCCGTGTAGCCATGGCCGAGGTACAGGCCCACGGCCTCGGGCTGGCGAAAGCCCGTCGTCAGGTAGATGCGCTCATAGCCCTGCCGCAGCACCTGCGCTTCCAGCTCGGCCAGCACCTTGCTGGCCAGGCCCTGCCGCCGCAGGTCTGCATGCGTCCACACGCGCTTGAGTTCCGCCGTGCGCTCGTCATGGCGCATGATGGCGCCGCCGCCGATCGCCACGCCGTCGCGCAGCAGCAGCACGAAGTTGCCGCCTTGCGCGGGAGAGAACGCCTCGGCGGGGTAGCGCTCCATCTCGCGCGGCTGGCCCGGCTCGCGCATCACGTCGCCGTAGCGGCTGTCGTACTCGAAGGTCAGTCCTTCGATCAGCGGCGTCGCGCGCGGATCGAGCGGCGTGGTGTAGAGGAACTGCTCGCTCATCACGCGGCCTTCCGCACTGCGGGCACAGCTTCCTGCGCCGCGTGGCGGCTTGCCTTGCGCGGCAGGCCCAGGTGGTCGCGCAGCGTCTGGCCGGGCAGCTCGCGCTGGTAGCGCCCGCGCGCCTCCAGTGCCGGAATCACGAATTCGATGAAGTCGTCCAGGCCCTGCCCCAACACCGGAAAACCGAGGATGAAGCCGTCGGCCGCGCCCTCGTCCACCCAGCGGATGATCTCGTCGGCGATGCGCTCGCCCGTGCCCACGAACTGCGTGCGCGGCGTGGCCACTTCCAGCGCCACTTCGCGCAGCGTCTGGCCCTTGGCCTTCGCGTTGGCCTTGATGCGGTCGGTGGTCGAGCGGAAGCTGTTGCGTCCGAGCTCGCCCAGATCTGGGAAAGGTGCGTCCAGCGGGTACTGGCTGAAGTCGTGGTGGTCGAAGAAGCGGCCGAGGTAGGCCAGCGCCTCTTCCACGGTCAGCAGCTCGCGGATGGCACGGTACTTGGCCTCGGCCTCTTCCTCGGTGGCCGCGACCACGGGGCCGATGCCGGGAAATATCTTCACGTCGCCGGCCTGCCGGCCCTGGGCGACGGCGCTGGCCTTCACCTGCCGCAGGAAGGAGCGCGTGTCCTCCAGCGAAGGCGAGTGCGTGAACACGGCGTCGGCGTACTTGCCCGCGAGCCCGATGCCCGCGTCCGACGAGCCGGCCTGGAAGATCACCGGCTGGCCCTGCGGCGAGCGCTGGATGTTCAGCGGACCCGACACCTCGAAGAAGCGGCCCTTGTGGTCCAGCGTGTGCAGCTTGTCGCGGTCGAAGAAGCGGCCGCTCTCGCGGTCGCGCACGAAGGCGTCGTCGTCCCAGCTGTCCCACAGGCCCTGCGTCACGGCCAGGTACTCGTCGGCGATCTCGTAGCGCAGCGCGTGCTCGGGGTGCGCGCGGCTGTAGTTCTTCGCGCTGCCTTCCAGCGGCGTGGTCACCACGTTCCAGCCGGCGCGCCCGCCGCTGATGAGGTCGAGCGAGGCGAACTGGCGCGCCACCGTGAACGGGTCGCTGTACGAGCTGGAGACGGTGCCGGCGAGGCCGATCTTCGAGGTCACGGTGGCGAGCGCCGACAGGATCGAGATCGGCTCGAAACGGTTGAGGAAATGCGGGATCGACTTTTCGTTGATGTAGAGCCCGTCTGCCACGAATGCGAAGGCGATGCCGGCCGCTTCGGCCTTCTGCGCGGTGCGCACGAAGAAGTCGAGGTTGACGCTGGCGTCGGCCGGCCCGCCCGGATGCTTCCATGAATTCATGTGGCTGCCGGCACCCTGCAGCATGACGCCGAACTTGATGTTGTTCATGACGATCGTTCTTGTGAGGTTGAAAGAAAGGGCTCAGGCCAGCGCGGGTTCGCGTGCCTTGGCGAGCAGTTCGACACAGGCGTGGCGCTCGGCGAAACCGGCCACGGGGATGTCGATGACGAACTCCTCGATGCCGTAGCGCTCGCTCAACGCGTCGAGCGCGTCGCGCACCTCTTCGCCGGTACCTGCGATCACATGCGGGCGGCGTTCTTCGGTGCGGTAGTCGCTCACGCCGGCCTGCCGCGCGAACTCGGCGGCCGCTTCGAGGCTCGGCAGGTTGACGCTCTGGCCCGTGGGCAGGTGCACGCGAAAGCTGCGCAGCGCACCGACAAGCTCCGCGGCCTTCTCGTGCGTCTCGGCCGCGAAGGCGAAAAGTGCAAGCAGCGGCGCGCGGCCCGTCTCGGCGCAGTAGGCCTCGATCGATTGCGCGAGATTCACCGGGTCGCCATTGAAATGCCCCGCATAGACAAAGTCCCAGCCGAGGCGCGCCGCCAGCACCGCGCTTTCAGGGCTGCCGCCAAGCAGCACGCGCTGCGGCAGCTGCGGTGGATTGGGCGTGGCCACCGCGCCGGCCAGCGCATGGCCGGAGGCAATGCCATCGTGCAGGAAGGCATCGAGCTCGGCCAGGCGCAGCCCGAAGTCCTCGCCCTTCGCCTTCACCGGATCGTGCAGCCATTGCAGCGCCTTGCTCGTCAGCGGCAGGCCGCCGGGCGCCTTGCCGATGCCCAGGTCCACGCGCCCCGGTGCCAGCGAGGCCAGCACGCGGAAGGTCTCGGCCACCTTGAACGGGCTGTAGTGCTGCAGCATGACACCGCCCGTGCCCACGCGGATTCGCGAGGTCTTCGCGAGCACATGCGCGGCCAGCACTTCAGGGGCGGAGCCCGCGTAGTTCCTGTTGCCGTGATGCTCGGCGAGCCAGTAGCGGCGGTAGCCCAGTCGCTCCGCGCTTTGCGCGAGCGCAATGGTGTGCTGGAACGCTTGAGCGGCGTCGGCGCCTTCGGGAATCAGGCTCTTGTCGAGCAGGGACAGCGAGTAGGACACGGTATGCGGCGAAAGACGCCTCGGAAAGAATTGCTGCAAATTCTCCGAGGCATCGCGCGCACCGTTTGCGCTGAATTTCTATATCGATATTTGCTGAATGCTCAGTCGCGCACGTGGGACAGGATCGATTGCGCGGCCTCGCGCGTACTGAGGGTTGCGGTGTCGATGACAAGGCGTTGGGTGGTCCAGGGCGCGTAGTCGTGGCGCTGCACCGAGGCCCACGTCGGCGGCACGAGGCCCGGCACGTCGACGCTGCGCTGCTCGACGCGGCGCCGATGTTCAGCGATATCGGAGCACACGATCTCGACCTCGACGATGCGCGACGCGGTATCTGCCGCGACAGTGCGCCAGGCCTCGCGCGTTACCGGCAAGGGATTCACGCAGTCGGCCACGACCGCCTGCCCCAGGGAAAGATTGGCGCGGGCCAGGTCATAGGCCACGATGTAGCCGGCCGGCCCCACGTCACCGGCCAGCACCCTGGCCGACCGCAGCGCCTGCTCGATGGTGTCGATGCGCAGGTAGACGGCCGGCACGAGTTCGGCGATCTCGCGCGCGATGGTGGTCTTGCCCGTGCCCGGCAGACCGCCCAGAACGATCAGCATCTTCTCTTGTCTCCAGGTTCATGGCCCTGGCGCCAAGTTCACCACGAATGGGGCAGCAAGGCCAGCACCGCGGCCGCATGAAGCCGCCGCAGCGCCCGCACAGGCATATAGCCATGCGGCGCCCGGCGCGCCACTTCGCGTGCCGAGCGCGGCGGAATGCGCCAGGCAGTGGCTGTCAGGGCAAGAACTTTGCGGCCCTGGGCCGACGGAGAAAGATGAAAGGTACGCAGTGGCATGGCAATGGTCGAACGAGCGCTTCGGCCGATTCTGTGCAGTGCCACCGCTTTTCCAAAGACGGATTCCAAGTTACCTGATGAGGTTCGCGATGGAAGGGCGTGAGCGGGCTGCAGTTCGGGTTCGGACTTCGGGCGGGCCGGTAGAGTTGCGCCGTTCCATCGCACAGCTTTTCTCCCGAATGAAAAACCTCACCATTGCCCCCGCCACGCCTGAAGAAGTCCGCTCCGGCGAGCTCGGCCTCAAGCTGCGCCACTACAACTATGGCTTCGTCGGCGAGTACCCCGAACAGCAGTACATCCGCCTCAACGCAAGGGACGAGAACGGCCGCCTCCTCGGTGGACTGCGCGGCTTCGTGTTTCTCTACTGGCTCAACATCGAAGTGCTCTTCGTCGAAGAAGACGCGCGAGGCTCGGGCCTTGGCAGCCGCCTGCTGGCCGAGGCCGAGCAGCAAGCCATCGCGCTGGGTGCGAAGAACGCAAAGCTGGACACCTTCGAGTGGCAGGCGCGCCCGTTCTACCTGAAGCACGGCTACGAGGAGTTCGCCCGCATCGACGATTACGCGCCCGGTTTCTACCTGGCGTACATGAAGAAGTCGCTGGTACGCTGAAGCGGCCTACTTCGGCACCGGCTTCCCAGCCCCGACCGCATGGCTCTCCAGCCCTTCCTTCGGCAACAGCAACGCCAGCGCGACCACACCCAGGCTCACGGCCAGCATCGCCACGAAGGTGAGATGCAGCGAACCGCCCAGCGCCAGGCGAATGCCCGCGTCATTGGCGGCCGAACCCTGCACACCCTGCAGCAGCAGGCGCAGCTGGTCGTCGGTGAACATCTGGCTGCCATCCCCTCGCGTCAGTCCGAAGTTGAAGACTGCGCCGAAGAAGGCCGCGCCCAGCGCACTGCCGAGGTTGCGGGAGAACACGTTCGACGCCGTGGCGATGCCGCGCTGCGCAAGATCGACGCCTTCCTGGATGAGGATGAGCGAGCTCAGGCTCATCACGCCCATGCCCAGGCCGATAACGAAGGAGCCGATGGCGGGCAGCACCGGCGAACTGCCTGACGCGAGCAGGACGAAGGCCGAGGTGCCCACCGGAATCAGCGCCGCGCCGACCACCACCATGCGCCACAGGCCGATGCGATGGAAGGTGCGCGAGGTCAGCGTCGCGCCGATGGGCCAGCCGAGCATCACCATCGTGAGCGTAAGGCCGGCCGTGACCGACGAACGCTCGAGAACCACCTGCACGTACATCGGCAGGAAGGTCGTGATGCCGATCAGCACCATGCCAGCCAGCATTGCCGCGCCGTTGACGGCGGCGATCATCCGCGCGCCCCAGAGCTTCAGCGACACCATCGGGTCGGTCGCACGGCGCTCCTGCGCGATGAACAGCACGAGCGTGATGACGAACAACCCGGCCCACGCGAACGCCACGCCCGAATTGCCGACGCCGAATTCCGTCAGCGCGATCATCAGCGCCGCGATGCCGATGGTGAACAGCACCGCGCCCACCATGTCGATGGACGAGCGGCGCACCGTCGGCGCTTCGTGCAGGAAGAGCCAGAAGCCAGCCGCCGCCGCCAGGCCGATGGGCACGTTGACCCAGAAGATCCAGGCCCAGGACAGCTTCTGCACGATGAGCGCGCCGATCATCGGCCCCACCACAGCCGACACGGCCCAGACGCTCGCAAGCCAGCCCTGCACCTTGCCGCGTTCGCGCACCGGATAGAGATCGCCCACGATGGTGAGCGCCACCGGCTGAATGGCGCCCGCGCCGATGCCCTGGATGAGCCGGAAGCAGATCATGGCCGGCATCGACCACGCGAAGCCCGCCAGCACCGAGCCGAGGACGAAGACGGCGATGCCCACGAACATGATGGGCTTGCGGCCGTACAGGTCCGAGAGCTTGCCGAACACCACGGTCATCGCGGTCTGCGCCAGCAGGAAGGAGGCGAACACCCAGCTGTACAGATGCAGTCCGCCCAGTTCGGAGGCGATCTGCGGCATGACGGTGGAGACGATGGTGGCTTCGATGGCCACCATCGCCATGGAGGCCATGATCGAGGCGATGACGAGGGGACGGTTTGTTGTTCTGTTGGTGGAGGTCATGAGCCGTGCATGCTATAGACGGCTTGAGCCCTTGTCCGGCGCTCAAGCTCTAGGGGCTTCCGAACGAGGTGCCGTCGTAGATAGAGCGGCGCGACCACGGCAGCGTGTTCGCCGGCCGCCCGGCCTTGCGGCCCACGATCTGGTAGATGGCCACATCGTCGTTCTCGAAGGCATAGGCGCAGCCCGCGAGGTAGATGCGCCAGATGCGGAATTTTTCTTCGTCGACGAATGCGTGCGCCTTCTCGCTGTTGGCTTCGTAGGCGTCGCTCCAGCAGCGCAGCGTTTGCACATAGTGGCGGCGCAGGTTCTCCACGTCGAAGGCTTCGAGGCCGCCCTGCTGCATCGCCTGCAATGCCAGGCTGATGTGCGGCAGCTCGCCGTTGGGGAATACGTAGCGGTCGATGAAGTCGCCGCCGCCGTACGACACGCCGCCGCCAGCGGGATCGGACGAGGTGATGCCGTGGTTCATCACCACGCCGTCGTCTGCAAGCAGCTCCTGCATGCGCCTGAAGTACGCGGGCAGGTTCCTGCGGCCCACGTGCTCGAACATGCCGACGCTGGTAATGCGGTCGAACCGGCCGGTCACGTCGCGGTAGTCCTGCAGTCGGATCTCGACGCGGTCCTGCAGGCCGGCGGCCTTCACGCGTTCGGTCGCCAGCTCCAGCTGGTTCCGGGAGAGCGTCACCCCCACGCAGCGCGCGTCGAACTTCTGCGCCGCGCGGATCGCCAGCGCGCCCCAGCCGCAGCCGATATCGAGCAGCGTCTGGCCCGGCTTCAGTTCGATTTTGGTGAGGATGTGGTCTATCTTCTTCAGTTGCGCGGTGGCGAGGTCTTCGTCGCCATTCTCGAAGTAGGCGCATGAATAGACCATGTTCGGATCGAGCCACAGCCGATAGAACTCGTTGGACACGTCGTAGTGGTACTGGACGGACTTCCTGTCCGCCGATTTCGTGTGCGCGAAATAGCGCGCCATGTTCCGCACCGCCCCACCATGCTTGTCGATCGACGTCCTGGCGAGGCCGTAGGCGATGTCGATGACATCGCTGAGCTTGCCCTCGATGTCGATCTTGCTCTTGACGTAGGCCTCGCCGAGGTTGTCGAGCGTGGGATGCAGCATCAGCGGCAGCGCGGCGGGCGACTTCAAATGCAGCGTGACCGAAGGCCCGCTGAAGGTGCCGAAGTCGTAGGACTGGCCGTCCCACAAGGTAAGCCGCACAGGCAGGTTGGCGCGTTCGCGGACCACGTCGCTCCATCGTGCCAGCTTCTTTTGCCAAAGCATGCATTACTCCGTGTTGCTGCAGCGAACAAAACGATAGCGGAGTTCCGCGAAACCTGCATGGCAGCGGCGGCGCAGGAAATTGCAGCAAGTGCTACAGGGCTGCGCCTGTTCTTGCGGCGCTGGCGTCGCCTGCTGGTGCGTCGCTCGCCTCGACGAAGATCCGCTCCGTGCGCTCGGTGGTCAGACTCAGGCCGCTTCCATCGACGCGGCACCCATCGCGTCGTTGCCCGCCTCGCCGAGCCAGCGGCGCTTGTCGCGCAGCGGCGGCGCGCCGAACATGCGGCCGTACTCGCGCGCGAACTGCGACGGGCTTTCGTAGCCCACGTTGTGCGCGGCGCTCGCCACGTCGGCGCCGGCGATCAGCATCTGCCGGCGCGCTTCCTGCAGGCGCAGCTGCTTCTGGTATTGCAGCGGGCTCATCGCGGTGACGGCCTTGAAGTGGTGGTGGAACGACGACACGCTCATGTGCACCGCCCGCGCCATGTCTTCCACCCGCAGCGACTGCGCGTAGTTGACGCGCAGCGCGCTGATGGCTTTCGCGATGCGCTGGGTGTGGCTGTCCTGCAGCGCGATCTGCCGCAGCCGCGCGCCCTCGCCGTTGACCAGCAGTCGGTACATGATCTCGCGCTTGATCAGCGGCGCCATGATCGGCACGTCTTCCGGCGCATCGAGCAGCCGCAGCAGGCGCAGCACGGGCTCGAGCACCGGCATGGCGATGCGGTTGACGTACATGCCGCGCGAGGCTGGCGCATTGGCCTTGGCGGGCAGCTTCTCGTCGCCGATGAGCTCGCCGATCTCGTCGAGGGCCAGTTCCAGCCGCACGCCGAGGTAAGGCTCCTTCTCGCTCGTCACGCACACCTGGCCGCACACCGGCAGGTCGACCGAGGTGACGAGGTAGTGCATCGGGTCGTACACGTAGATGTCGTCGCCCACGATGATCCGCTTGGAGCCCTGCGCGATCAGGCCCAGCGCCGGAGATGCGAAGGCGTGCTTGGGGCCTTCGGGCTTGCTGATGCAGAACACCTGCAGGCCGGGCACGGCGGTGATGACGGTGCCGTCCTGCCCGCGCGTGATGTGTTCGATCAGCGCCACCAGTTCCTTGCGGGCTTCGTCGAGTTCGGGCTCCAGCGGCATCGGCTGGGCGATGACGGCGGCGATTTCGGGTGTTTCGTCGGACATGTTCGAGGCCTTGTCATGGTTGGGGGCCAAAGGGGCGGCCACCATGGAGGAATGAGCGGTTCGAAGCTTAGCGCTCCTCCATCGGATTCGCACGTGCCGCGCGGGAGGTCTGGAGAATCAGGCAAATACTTTGCAGGAACGCGCTCGCCATGGGCCGGGCGCCGGCCGGATACTTTTCTGCAGTCGCCCGGGCTTGTCGGCTCCTTTCGGCGCCTGCTTCCAACGCAAAGGAACTCCCGCATGCAATACCGCAAATTCGGCCGCACCGGCCTCCTGGTTTCCGAACTGTGCCTCGGCACCATGACCTTCGGCGGCTCCTCCGGCATCTGGGGCCAGATCGGCAACCTGCAGCAGTCGGAGGCCGAAGGGCTGGTCGGCCGCGCGCTCGACGCCGGCATCAACTTCATCGACACGGCGGACGTGTACTCCGAAGGGCAGTCGGAAGTCATCACCGGCCAGGCGCTGAAGAACCTCAAGGTGCCGCGCGACAGTTTCGTGCTGGCCACCAAGGTGCTCAGCGAAACCGGCAGCAAGGGCGTCAACTCCGCGGGCGCCTCGCGTTTTCACATCATGGATGGCGTCAAGGCCAGCCTGCAGCGCCTGCAGCTCGACCACATCGACCTGTACCAGATCCACGGCTTCGACCCCATCACGCCCATCGAGGAAACCGTGCACGCGCTCGACAACCTCGTGCGCCAGGGCCACGTGCGCTACGTGGGCGTGTCGAACTGGGCGGCCTGGCAGATCGCGAAGGCGCTGGGCATCGCCGAGCGCGACCGACTCGCGCGCTTCGAGTCGCTGCAGGCCTACTACACCATCGCGGGGCGCGATCTGGAACGCGAGCTGGCGCCCATGCTGCGCAGCGAGAACGTCGGTCTGATGGTCTGGAGTCCGCTCGCCGGTGGCCTGTTGAGCGGCAAGTACGGCCGCGACACGCAGGCGGAAAAAGGCAGCCGCCGCACCACCTTCGACTTTCCGCCGGTGAACGTCGAGCGCGCCTACGACTGCATCGACGTGATGCGCCAGCTGGCCGAAGCGCGCAAGGTGTCGGTCGCGCAGATCGCGCTGGCGTGGCTGCTGCACCAGCAGGTGGTGACCAGCGTGATCGTCGGTGCCAAGCGCGCCGAGCAGTTGGACGACAACATCGCCGCCACGGCCATCAAGCTCACGGGCGACGAGCTGGCCGCGCTGGACAAGGTGAGCGCGCTGCCGGCCGAGTACCCGGGCTGGATGCTGGAGCGCCAGGGCGGCGTGCGAGCCAAGCGGCTCGTCGAATCAGGCCAGCGCGGCTGATTCCTCCGCCGCGGCACGGCGCGCGGCATGGGCCGCCGTCGCGCGCAGTGCACGCAAGTCGATGTGGCGGGCTGCCTGCGCGGCGCCGGGTTGTTGCAGATGCGGCACCACGCCGAGCAGCGGCGCGCCGAGTCGGGCCCGCAGCGTCTGCAGGTTGGCCTGCGGCGCCAGCATCGAGGGATCGACGACGCTCGCCACCCAGCCCGCCAGCACGAGGCCCCGCGCGCGAATCGCCTCGGCGCTCAGCAGCGCATGGTTGAGGCAACCCAGCCGAAGGCCGACCACGAGGATCACGGGCAGGCCCAGCGCCACGGCGAGGTCGGCGCTGTCGAGGTCGTCGCCGAACGGCACGCAGAAGCCACCCACGCCTTCGACCACCACGGCATCGGCGCGCGCCGAGAGCTCCGCGAAGGCCGAGAGCATCGGCTGCAGCGTGATGTGCACCCCCTCTTCCCTGGCCGCCAGGTGCGGCGACATCGGCGCGCGCAGCAGGTACGGGCAGCGCAGCGCCATTGGCGCGTCGACGCTGCCGGCCGCGTGCAGCTGCTCCACGTCTTCGTTGCGCCATTCGCCGTCGCGGTCGTCGAGCCCTGCGGCCCCCGGCTTCATGCCGACCGCGCGCAGGCCCGAGCCGGCCAGCAGGCTCAGCATGGCACTGCTGACCAGCGTCTTGCCGATGCCCGTGTCGGTGCCGGTGACGAACCAGTTCATGCGGCCTCCTTCCAGGGCTGCGCCAGTGCATCGCCCAATGCATCGACGAGCCGGGCGACGTCGGCTTCGCCGTGGCTGGCCGACAGCGCGATGCGCAGCCGCGCGGTGCCGGCGGGCACGGTCGGCGGGCGGATCGCGCCGACGCGCAGGCCGCGCGCATCGAGCTGCGCCATGGTGCGCATCGCGCGCGCGTTGTCGCCGACGATCAGCGGCTGGATCGCGGTGGGCGACTCGGGCAGCCATGCGCTGCCGTCTGTTGGCAGCACGGCGGTCAGACCCCGGCGCAATTGCGCGATGCGTTCCCGCAGCCGTGAACGGCGTTCGACGCCCTCCTCGCCCTCGATCAGCGCAAGGCTCGCGCGCAGCGCGGGGGCGACGGCCGGCGGTGGGGCCGTGGTGAAGATGTACGGCCGCGCGCGCTGCACCAGGTAGTCGACGACGGTGCGATGCGCCGCCACGAACGCGCCCGACACGCCCGCCGCCTTGCCCAGCGTGCCGATCAGCACCAGCCGCTCGGAGCGCAAGTCCATGGCTTCAAGCACGCCGCGTCCGTTGGCGCCAAGCACGCCGAAGCCGTGCGCGTCGTCGATCACCAGCCAGGCATCGTGCCGCTCGGCCAGCGCGAGCAGTTCGGCCACGGGCGCGATGTGGCCGTCCATGCTGAACACCGCGTCGCTCACGATGAGCTTCACCGGCGCGTCGCAGGCGGCGAGCTGCGCGTCGAGCGCGGCCACGTCGCAGTGCGGATATCGCTCGACGCGCGCCTTGGCCAGCCTCGCGCCATCGATCAGCGAAGCGTGGTTGAGTGCTTCCGAGAAGATGACCGCCTCGGCGCCGCCGAGCGCCGACAGCACGGCGAGGTTGGCCATGTAACCGGTGCAGAAGAACAGGCTCTGCGCTTCGGGGATGAAAGGTGCCATCCACTCGGCGAGCCGCTCCTCGAGCTGCGCGTGGGCGCGCGAGTGGCCGAGGATCAGGTGCGAACCGCCGCTGCCCGTGCCGTACAGCGCGGCGCCTTCGGCCCATGCCTTCGCCAACGCGGGGTGCGCGGCAAAACCGAGATAGTCGTTGCTGCTGAAGCCGAGCATGGTGCGCGGCGCGGCGGCGCCGGCCAGTGTGAGGACCTGTTCGGGCGCGCAGGCGGTTTCGGCGATCTGCCGGCGGCGTCGCAGCGACTGCGCATCGAGCGCGTGGATCTCGCCCTGCAGGCGGTCAAGCAAGCGCGACATCGCGGGCTCCTTCTTCCTGGTTCGTGGCCATGACGGCTTTCAGCGTGGCCAGCGTGCCGTCGACCAGCTGATCGATCTCGTCGTCGCCGATCGTGTACGGCGGCATGAGGTACACGGTGTTGCCGATCGGCCGCATCAGCAGCCCGTGCGTGCGCGCCGCCAGGTGAAAGCGTTCGGCGAAGCGCGCGCCCGGCTCGCGCACGTCGAAGGCCGTGATCATTCCGCGCTGCCGCAGATGATCGACCGCCTGCCCTGCAAGCCCGTCGCGCAGATGCCGCAGCAGGCGCGCGGCACGGCCGCGGTTGCGTTGCAGCGCATCCTCGCTCTCGAAAAGATCCAGCGTGGCAATTGCCGCGCGGCAGGCCAGTGGATTGCCGGTGTAGGAATGCGAATGCAGGAAGCTGCGCGCTGCGTCGTCGTCGACAAAGCCTTCGTAGATGGCGTCGCTCGTCATCACCAGCGCCAGCGGCAGGTAGCCGCCGCTGATGCCTTTCGAGAGGCACAGGAAGTCGGGCCAGATGCCGGCCTGCTCGCACGCGAAGAAGCTGCCGGTGCGCCCGCAGCCCACCGCGATCTCGTCGGCGATGAGGTGCACCCCATGGCGATCGCACAGGGCGCGCAGCCGACGCAGGTACTCGGGGTCGTGCATCGCCATGCCGGTAGCGCATTGCACCAGCGGCTCGACGATCACTGCGGCGATGGTGTCGTGCTGCTCGGCCAGCAGCGCTTCGAGTTCGGCGGCGGCGCGGCGCGCGACGACGGCCGCGTCCTCGCCGGGCCGGGCGTTGCGCGCATCCGGCGAGGCAACGAGGTGCGCCTCAGCGAGCAAGGGCGCATAGGCATCGCGGAACACCGGCACGTCGGTCACGTGCAAGGCGCCCAGGGTCTCGCCGTGGTAGCCCCGCTTCAGCGCCACGAAGCGCCGCTTTCCGCCGCGCCCGGCGTTGCGCCAGGCATGAAAGCTCATCTTCAGCGCGATCTCCACGGCCGAGGCGCCGTCGGAGGCGTAGAAGCAATGGCCGAGCGCGTGGCCCGTCAGCGCGGACAGGCGCTCGGCCAGTTCCACTGCCGGCGCATGCGTGCAGCCCGCGAGCATCACGTGCGACAGCTTGTCGAGCTGGTCCTTGAGCGCGGCGATGATCGCCGGGTGCGCATGGCCGAAGAGGTTGACCCACCACGAGCTGGTGGCATCCATGTAGCGGCGGCCTTCGGCGTCGATGAGCCACACGCCGTCGCCGCGCGCAATGGGCAGCGGCGGCACCGCTTCGAGGCGGATGCTCTGCGTGCAGGGATGCCAGACATGGCGCCGGCTGCGTTGCTGCCAGCGTGCATTGGCATCGGAGCCAGGGGAAAAAGCTGTGGTGACGGGCACTCGCGCGGTCCTTTCGTGAAGGGCAAGGCGCGGGATCGTATCGACGCGTCGAAGGCGCGGCAAACGACGAAAACGGCGGCGGAATGACCGCCGGTTGCCCGATGTTGGGCGGCATAGAAGCCGTGTTCGGCGCAGCGTCGCCGAACAAGCCGGCAACGCGCGTCCACCGCCGGGTGGCGGGAAATCGCAAGTCGTCCGGCTGGCGCCAGAAACAGGTCAGGAATGTCCGGTTTTCGCGGCTTCCCGAGGAGAAATCCGATTTTCGGACATGCCCGATGGCTGGTTTCGGCAGGCCGCCGGAACTCGCACGTTCAGGCCGTGTTCCTCTTCACCGCGCTCAGCCGCGCTTTTCGGCGTTGCGCTTGCGCGTGGCAGCGGCCTTCTTCGCCGAGGCCGAGCGTTCGGCGGCGGTGCGGTGGGCAGCGGCAGCGCCGCCCAGGCGCCCGCCCTTGCGCGAGGGGGCGTGGTTCTCCGCCTTGCCGCGGCCCGAACCCGACTTCTTGCCGCCGCCTGTCTCGGCGTTCACCGTGGCCCAGGCGCGGCGCTCGGCCTCGCCCTTGCCCACACCGCGGTGCTCGTAGCCCTCTTCAATGTGTTCGGCCTTTCGCTTCTGCTTGTCCGTGTAGGACGACTTGTCGCCTCGTGGCATGGCATTGCTCCTGCGGGTTGAGAAGCCCCCATGCTGGGCGCATGGCGCGCGCAAGGGGTAAGAAGACGCACGCGCTGCGCGTCAGCGAAGTCTGTCTTCCGCCCCATGGCGTGGGTCGGCCGCTGCCGCGCGGCTTGGACGACGCACGAGGTCGGTCCATTCCCACAGGCATCCTTCATCGGCCGCAGGACAAATGAATGTCCTGTCCACCCCTATCCAGGAAGCCCCATGACGAGCCACAGGCAGCGCCCGAAACACAACCCCGACGCCATCACCACCGACGAGCACGACACCGTGCCCACGCAGCACAACAAGGCGGGCAATCAGCCCGCCACGCCAAGGAACGAGCCGCGCCGCACGCCGGAAAGCCGGCACGACCGCGAGAGTCACGTCGGCGGAAGCAACCAGCTGCAGGCGCGCCGCGGCGGCGGCACGCGATGACGGCCACGATCACGGCCCGGGCGACCTTCTTCGCGTGCGCAACGTGATCGAATAACGCAATGCCTCGGTCGGCGCGATGGCGTGCTGCCACGCCCACCTTGCCGGGCCACGCAGCATGTAGATCGAGCGCGGCTCGACAAGAAATTCCAGCGAGCTCGGTCGCGAGGCCGCCGCGCCGGGCACATACGGCCTGAACTGCATGACCGCATCGCCGAACAGCGAGATGCCGACGATGTCCTCGAAGTCCGGCACGTCGCGGTGCCAGCCCAGCGGCGTGCCAGGCCGGTATTCGGCGATGAGCATGTGGGTGAGGTCTTCGGGCGCCATGCCGGCCCATGCGGCCGCTTTCGCCCGCAATGGGTGCAGCACCTCGGGCAGCGGCGGGCCGGGCTTGAGGCGGTTGGTGTCGAAATCGTAGCTGCCGCCGAAGCTGGTGCCGCGCCGCCGCGCCGTGTATTCCTTGTAGCGCATCTCCCTGAGCGGCAGGCCCTGGACGATGTGCAGCAACGCGGCCTCTTCTTCAGCCGACAGGAACCCGCTTTCATAGCGCAGCCCCTCGATGGCAGCCACGGGCGCCTCGCCGAACAGGTCGGGCTGGCCGGCGTGTTCGAGGCGTCTAGCGGTGCGCATCTTCTTCATGGCCTCCACCCAGTTGCACATGCCACCAGCGCGGCAGCAGCTCCCGGATTTCTGCACGCGCGAAGCGGTCGTCGAGCAGGTGGAGCACGCCACGGTCCTGCTCGGTGCGGATCACGCGGCCGGCCGCCTGCACCACCTTCTGCAGGCCCGGGTAGAGGTAGGTGTACTCGTAGCCCTTGCCGAAGCGCGTCTGCATGCGCTCGCGCGTGATCTCGTTGAGTTCGTTGTACTGCGGCAGACCCAGGCTGGCCACGAAGGCGCCGATCAGGCGGCTTCCCGGCAGGTCGATGCCCTCGCCGAACGCGCCGCCGAGCACCGCGAAGCCGATGCCCTGCCCGCCCTCCTCGAAGCGCGCGATGAAGCCGTGGCGGTCGGCCTCGCGCATGCCGCGCGTCTGCGTCCATACCGGCACGCCGGGATGCCGCAGCGAGAAGGCGGCGCAGGCTTTCTCGAGGTAGTCGAAGCTGCTGAAGAAGGCCAGGTAGTTGCCGGGCAGCCGTTCGAACTGCGCGCCGATGATGTCCGCCACGTTGCGCAGCGACCCCGCGCGGTCGCGAAAGCGCGTCGACACATGCATCGCCACCTCGACGCGCAGCTGTTGGCTGTTGAAGGGCGATGCCACGTCGAGCAACGCGGTGCCTTCGGGCAGGCCGAGCGCATCGCGGTAGAACTCGAACGGCGACAACGTGCCCGAGAAGCAGGTGACCGACACCGCATCGCCGAAGCGCGCCTCCAGGAATGGCGCGGGCACGAGGTTGCGGATGGCGAGGCCGCGATCCTGCTGCGCCGCGCCCAGCGTGCGCTCGAACACCGAGTGGTCGCCGAAGGCCTCGGCCAGCCGGGCGAAGTGCAGCGCGTTGAAGAAGAAGCGCTGCAGCGGCCCCTGCGAGGCATCGGGCGTGGCGGCGAAGTACTCGGCCATGGCGGTGTTGGCGGCCTGCAGGGTGCGCAGGAAGCGCTCGGGAATCTCGTCGCCGGTTTCGTAGTCGGCCACCTGGGCCTGCTGCACCGTGTCCCATTCGCGGAACAGCCGGGCCAGCGGATCGCGCAGCGCGGCCGGCGCGACTCGGTGCGCCTCTTCGAGCGCCGCGCCTTCGAGCTGCGCGGTGTACATGCCGCGCGAGCGCTCCAGCAGGTTGTGGGCCTCGTCCACCAGCACGGCCACGCGCCAGTCGGCGTCGCGCATGGTGGCGTAGAGAAAGGCGCTGCTGTCGAAGTAATAGTTGTAGTCGCCGACGATGGCGTCGGCCCAGTGCGCCATTTCCTGCGCGAGGAAATAGGGGCACACCTCGTGTGCGAGCGCGATGTGGCGCAAGGCTTCGCGATCGAGCCACGCCACCTGCGCGGCCTGCTCGCGTGCGGCTGGCAGGCGGTCGTAGAAACCCCTGGCGAGCGGGCAGGCATCGCCGTGGCAGGCGCGGTCGGGATACTCGCAGACCTTCTCGCGGGCGGCGAGTTCGAGCACGCGCAGCCGGCCCTGGCCCTGCCCCCTGTCGAGCACGCGCAGCGCGTCGAGCGCCACCGGGCGGCCGGAGGTCTTGGCGGTGAGGAAGAACACCTTGTCGATCCTGCGCGCGGCGCGGGCCTTGAGCAGCGGGAAGATGGTGGCTAGCGTTTTGCCGATGCCCGTAGGTGCCTGCGTCATGAGGCAGCGCCCGCCCATGGCCGCGCGGTAGACGGCTTCGGCCAGTTCGCGTTGGCCCGTGCGGAAGTTGCGATGCGGAAATTCGAGCTGGGCCAATGTTTCGTCGAGCGCGGCGCGGTGGCCGGCTTCACTCGCGGCCCAGGCGCTGTAGCGGCCGCACAGCAGCTCGAAATGCTCCCGCAGCGCTTCGCGGGTGTGATGCTCTTCGAGCACGGTCTCGTCGCCGGTGGCGAGGTCGAGGTACACCAGCGCCACCGTCATTTCGTCGTGGCCGTTCAGTTCGCACAGCATCCAGCCGTAGGTGCGGGCCTGCGCCCAGTGCAGCGCGCGGTGGTTGCCGCGGAAGGTTTTTATCTCTTCGACGCGGGCCTTGCGCGCTTCATAGCCGTCGGCCCGGCCGCGCACGCGGACTGAACCGCAAGTGGCTTCGAGCCCGACTTCGCAGGCGTAGTGTTCGGGGTCGCGCCGGTGCTGCACCAGCGCGTGGCCTGCCATGCCTTCGAGCGCGCTGGGCGCGGGCACGAACCGCAGGTCGAGGTCGCCCGCCTTCGCACCGAAGGCGCACAGGGCCTTGACGGAAACGACATGGGCGGCAACGGTGGCCGCATCATTCTGCGGGTTGGAGGGTGTGGCGCCCATCTGGCAATGCTGTATGAATTCACAGTATAGCCACAGGGTGCCGACGATAAGGCTTCCTCGCCCACGTCAAAATTGCGACGGGCCCTTCTCCGACAGGGTCCCCCCGATTTATCGGCAAGACTCGATAGGTTTTGCTTACAAATGCGCCTGATGAAAACTCCCACCGCGATCGACCCCGACCACTTCGAGCGTCTGCTGAGCCGCAACCTCAAGCTCCCGCTGATCGGCGGCGTGTTCGGTGCGGTGGTGTTCGTCGGGCTGATCCTCTTCCTGCTGTCGACCATCGGCTGGGTCGAGCACACCGACCGCGTCACCCGTGTCGCCAGCGAGCTGCAGCACCAGAGCGTCGACATGGAGACCGGCATGCGCGGCTTCCTTCTCACCGGCGACGACGCCTTCCTGGAGCCCTACCAGAGCGCCCTGCCCCGCATCAACGGCGACACGGCCACGCTGCGCAAGCTGGTGTCGGACAACCGCCAACAGGTGGAACGCGTCGACCGCATCGCCGCCATCCAGAGCAACTGGAACGAGCTGGCCGCCCAGCTGATCGCCGCGCGCCGTGCCGGCCCGGACCCCCAGCTCGAGGTGCGCCTGGGCCAGGGCAAGCGGCTGGCCGACGCCATGCGCGCCGAGTTCACGGCGTTCATGGAAACCGAGCAGACCCTGCGCTTCCAGCGCAACAACGACGCCAACCGCACCGCATGGTGGGTGGTCGGCCTGTTCCTCTTGTTCACGCTGGTCATCACCGGGCTGGCGGCCTACTTCGGGCGGCGCCAGCTGGTGCTGCTGTCCGACAGCTACGACGTGGTGCTGAAGGAGCAGGCCGAGCACGCGGACAGGCTCGCCCAGGAGGCTTGGCTGCGCAGCGCACAGACCGAGCTGGTGGGAGAGCTGGTAGGCGAACTCAGCGCGCCGGACATGGGCCGCAAGATCCTCGCGTTCTTCTCGCGCTACCTGGGCACCTCGGTCGGCGCGATGTATGTGCGCGAGCGCCACGGTCCGCTACGACGGGCGGCGAGCTATGGCTTTTCGAGTTCGGCCGAGGCGATGCCGCAGGTCTTTTCCCCCACCGAGAGCCTGGTGGGCCAGGCCGCGGCCGAGCGGCGCCGCATGCTGCTCGACCCGGTCGATGCCGACTACCTGAAGGTCAATTCGGGCCTGGGCGAGATGTCGCCCAAGGCCGTGCTGCTGGTGCCCGTCGCGAGCGCCGGCATGGTCAACGGCGTGGTCGAGCTCGGCCTGCCCGGCCCCCTGGACGAGCGCGGCAGCCAGCTGATCGACACGGTGGCCGACGACATCGGCAGCTCGCTGGCGGCGGCGCGCTACCGCGAGCAGCTGCAGGACGTTCTTGCCCAGACCCAGCAGCTCAACGAGGAACTGCAGGTGCAGCAGGAAGAACTGCGCACCGCCAACGAAGAACTCGAAGAACAGTCGCGCGCCCTGCGTGCCTCGCAGGCCATGCTGGAGAACCAGCAGGCCGAACTGGAGCAGACCAACAGCCAGCTCTCCGAGCGCACCGAGGCGCTGGACCAGCGCAACACCGCGCTGCGCCGCGTGCAGCGCGACCTGGAGGACCGCGCCGACGAGCTGCAGCGCGCGAGCCGCTACAAGTCGGAGTTCCTCGCCAACATGTCGCACGAGCTGCGCACGCCGCTCAACAGCGCGCTCATCCTCGCCAAGCTGCTAGGCGACAACCCGCAGGGCAACCTCACGCTGGAGCAGGTGAAGTTCGCGGAGTCGATCTACTCGTCGGGCAACGACCTGCTGGTGCTGATCAACGACATCCTCGACATCGCGAAGGTCGAGGCCGGCAAGCTCGAAGTGGTGCCCGAAGACGTCGCGCTCGCCAAGCTGGCCCGCAGCCTGGAGAGCACCTTCGGCCCGCTGGCGATGCAGAAGAACCTGGGCTTCCGGCTCGAGGTGCGGCCCGACGCGCCGGCCTCGCTGGTCACCGACCGGCACCGGGTCGAGCAGATCCTCAAGAACCTGGTGTCGAATGCGCTCAAGTTCACCGACAGCGGCGAAGTGGCGCTGGTCGTTTCGCCGGCACCGGACGGTGGCGCCGCCTTCGCGGTCTCCGACTCGGGCATCGGCATCGATGCGCAGCAGCACGAACTGATCTTCGAGGCCTTCCGCCAGGCCGACGGCACCACCAGCCGGCGCTATGGCGGTACCGGGCTGGGCCTGTCGATCTCGCGCGACCTCACGCAGTTGCTGGGCGGCACGCTCACGGTGCAAAGCGAGCCGGGCCGGGGCAGCACCTTCACGCTGCAACTGCCGGCGAAGGCGCCGCAGGCTTCGCCGGGGCTGCAACAGTCGTCGACGGTCTACACGCCCCGGCCTGCACCTGCACCGCCCGTGCCGTCCGCTGCGCCGCTGGCGCCGAAGCCGCCTCCCCCGACGCCTGCACCGCAGTTCGCCGACGACCGCAGCCTCCCGCGCGACCAGGTGCGCCGCGTGCTCGTGATCGAGGACGAGCCGCAGTTCGCGCACATCCTCTACGACCTGGCGCACGAGCTGGGCTACCGCTGCCTGGTGGCGCATGGCGCGGCCGACGGTTTCGAGCTGGCCACGCAGTTTCTGCCCGACGCGATCCTGCTCGACATGCGCCTGCCCGACAGCACCGGGCTCGGCCTGCTGCAGCGACTGAAAGACTCGCCGCACACGCGCCACATTCCGATCCACGTCGTGTCCGCCGCCGAGAACGCGCAGAGCGCGGCGCTGCAGATGGGCGCCATCGGCTATGCGCTGAAGCCGGCCACGCGCGACGAACTGAGGAAGGTGTTCGGCCGGCTGGAGGAAAAGCTCACGCAGAAGGTCAAGGTCGTGCTGCTGGTGGAAGACGACGAGCTGCAGCGCGAGAGCGTCATCCGGCTCATCGGCGACGAGGACATCGAGATCGTTGCCGTCGGCTCCGGCGAGGAAGCGCTGGAGCTGCTGCGCACCCGCGTATTCGACTGCATGATCACCGACCTGAAGCTGCCCGACATGCAGGGCAGCGAGCTGCTCAAGGCCATGGCGGCCGAGGAGATCGTGTCGTTCCCGCCGGTCATCGTCTACACCGGGCGCAACCTCACGCGCGACGAAGAAGCCGAGCTGCAGCGCTATTCGCGCTCGATCATCATCAAGGGCGCCCGCTCGCCGGAGCGCCTGCTCGACGAAGTGACGCTGTTCCTGCACAAGGTGGAGGCCGAGCTGTCCAGCGAGCGCCGGGGCATGCTGAAGACGGCGCGCGGGCGCGACCGCATCTTCGAGGGCCGCACCATCCTGCTGGTGGACGACGACGTGCGCAACATCTTCGCGCTGACCAGCGCGCTGGAGCAGCGCGGCGCCATCGTCGAGATCGGACGCAACGGCCGCGAGGCGCTGGAGCGGCTCGACCAGGTCAGCGAGATCGACCTCGTGCTGATGGACGTGATGATGCCGGAGATGGACGGCCTCGAAGCCACGCGCCGCCTGCGCGACGACCCGCGCTTCGAGAAGATGCCGGTGATCGCCATCACCGCCAAGGCCACCAAGGACGACCGCGAGCAATGCCTGGCTGCCGGCGCCAACGACTACCTCGCCAAGCCGGTGGACCTGGAACGCCTGTTCTCGCTGCTGCGCGTGTGGATGCCGAAGATGGAGCGCCTGTGACCACACGCCCCGGCACATCGCAGGCCGCGCAGACGCCGCCGCTGCACCCGCTGAGCGACACGGAGATCGAGCTGCGCCTGCTGATGGAAGCCATTTACCTGAAGTACAGCTACGACTTCCGCAACTACACCGTGGCCTCGCAGAAGCGCCGCGTGCTGCACGCGCTCGAGCAACTCGGGCTGCCGAGCATCTCGGCGCTGCAGGAGCGGGTGCTGCGCGAGCCATTGCTGTTCGGCCGGCTGCTGCAGTTCCTGACGATCCCGGTGAGCGAGATGTTCCGCGACCCGGCCTACTTCCTGGCCTTGCGCGAGCATGTGGTGCCGATCCTGCACACCTACCCTTCCGTCAAGGTCTGGGTGGCGGGCTGCAGCACCGGCGAGGAAGTGTTCTCGCTGGCCATCCTGCTGCGCGAGGAAGGCCTGCTCGCGCGCACGCAGATCTACGCCACCGACATCAACCCCGCTTCGCTGGAGAAGGCGCGGCTGGGCATCTTTCCGCTGGAGGCGATCCGCGGCTACACCGCCAACTACCAGCGCGCGGGCGGACGCAGCGCGTTCTCCGACTACTACACCGCCGCCTACGACGCCGCGCGCTTCGACCCTTCTCTGTGCGCCGACGTGATCTTTGCCGACCACAGCCTGGCCACCGACAGCGTGTTCGCCGAAACCCAGCTGGTGTCGTGCCGCAACGTGCTGATCTACTTCAATCGGGAGCTGCAGGACAGGGCGCTGGGTCTGTTCCACGAGTCGCTGTCGCATCGTGGCTTTCTCGGGCTGGGCTCGAAGGAAAGCATCGACTTCTCGGGCTACTCCGACCGTTTCGACACGCATGCGCGTGCCGAGCGCATCTACCGCAAGGCCACATGAACCGCCACCTTCGCTCACCCGTTCGCAAGCGCGTGGACGCCGTGGTGCTCGGCGCCTCGGCCGGCGGCATCGATGCGCTCTCCGCGCTGCTGCACGGCCTGCCCGCTGGTTGGCACATTCCGATGGCAGTGGTCCTGCATCTGCCCGAGGGGCACGCGAGCCACCTCGCCGAGATCTTCGCGCAGCGCCTGCCTATTCCGGTGCACGAAGCCGCCGACAAGATGCCGCTGGCGGCCGGCAGCCTTTACTTCGCACCGCCCGGCTATCACCTGTCGATCGAGCGCGAGCGCACCTTCTCGCTGAGCTGCGAGCCGCCGGTGCTGTTCTCGCGGCCGTCCATCGACGTGCTGATGGCTTCCGCCGCCGACGCCTACGGCCCTGCCCTCGCCGGCTTTCTGCTGACCGGCGCGAACGAAGACGGTGCCGAAGGCCTGCACCGCATCCATCTGGCCGGCGGGCTCACCGCCGTCCAGGAACCGAAAGAAGCACAGATTCCCACCATGCCCCAAGCCGCCATCGCGCGCCACGCTCCCGACTACGTGCTCCCCCTGCGCGAACTGCGCACCTTGCTGCTTCAACTGGAGGCCGCCCATGAACATTGACGTCCAGAGCAAGCTGCTGATCGTCGATGACCTGCCGGAAAACCTGCTGGCGCTGGAGGCGCTGATCCGCGCGCCGGGGCGCATCGTGTACCGCGCCGCCTCGGCCGACGCCGCGCTCGCGCTGCTGCTGGAGCATGAATTCGCGCTCGCCATCGTCGACGTGCAGATGCCGGGCATGAACGGCTTCGAGCTGGCCGAGCTGATGCGCGGCACCGAGCGCACGCGGCACATTCCCATCATCTTCGTGAGCGCGGCCGGGCGCGAGCTGAACTACGCCTTCCAGGGCTACGAGAGTGGCGCGGTCGACTTCCTGCACAAGCCGCTGGACCCGCATGCGGTGGTCAGCAAGGTGCACGTGTTCGTCGACCTGTACCGGCACCGCAAGGCGCTGCGGCACGAGATGGAATCGCTCGCTGCCGCACATCGCAAGCAGGAAGAGCTGGTGCAGCAGCTGCAGCAGACGCAGCACGAGCTGGAGCGCGCGGTGCGCATGCGCGACGACTTCATGTCGATGGTGTCGCACGAGCTGCGCACGCCGCTCAACACGCTGTACCTCGAGGCGCAGCTGCGGCAGCTGCACCTGTCCAAGGGCAATCTCGCCAACTTCGCGCCCGAGCGCCTGCCCGCGATGATCGAGCGCGACCAGCGGCAGATCCGCAACATGGTGCGGCTGATCGACGACATGCTCGACGTCACGCGCATGCGGCGCGACGCTCTGTCGATCAAGACCGAGCCGGTCGACCTGGCCGCGCTGGCGCGCGCAGTGGTGGAGAACCTGCGCCAGCAGGCCGAAGCCGCGGGCTCGGCCATCACGCTGATTGCGCCCGCCGAACTGCACGGCGTGTGGGACGAGTTCCGCATCGAACAGGTGCTGACCAACCTGCTGACCAACGCCCTGCGCTACGGCGGCGGCAAGCCGGTCGAGATGGTGGTACAGCAGATGGGAGGCACCGCCCAGGTGGCCGTGCGCGACCAGGGCATCGGCATTGCGCCCGAAGACCAGGAGCGCATCTTCAAGCAGTTCGAGCGCACCAAGGACAGCCGCAAGCATGCGGCCGGGCTGGGCCTCGGCCTGTACATCACGCACAAGATCGTGAGCCTGCATGGCGGACAGATCGGCGTGGAAAGCGCGCCGGGCGAAGGCTCGCGCTTCGTGGTCGACCTGCCGCTGGAGCCGCCCGCCATACTTCCCTCTTCAACCTGAAGGAAAGAAACCCCTAGTGAACGTGCTGATCGTCGACGACAACAAGGCCGCGGCCGACCTGCTGCAGGAATTGCTGGGCCTGTTCGGCCACACCGCGCGCTGCACCTACACGGCGCAGCAAGCGCTGGACGCGGCCGCCGCCGAGAGCTTCGATGCCGCGCTCATCGACCTCACGCTGCCCGATTTCCCGGGCACCGAGGTGGCGCGGCGGCTGCGCGCCAGCACCGCCCAAGGCACGCCGAAGCTGCTGATCGCGATCTCGGGTTTTTCGGCGGAGGACACGGGCGGCGAGGCAGCCGAAGGGCTGTTCGACCACCACCTGCAGAAGCCGATCGATATCGAAAGGCTCGGCGGCCTCCTGGCGCAGGGCTGAGCGCGGCCGGCTGCCGGCAAGCCGGCAGTTGGCTAGTGGTAAACCACTATCGGTAAATTGGTGAACCACTTTTAGACTGGCTCACCACATGGCGACCATTCACGAACTCCCCCGCCTGCCTGCGACCGAGCCGGATTCCGACCGCTCTTACCAGAAGCTCGCAGCCAGCATCGCCGCCCTCATCACCGAAGGCGAATTCAAGGTGGGCGACCGCCTGCCGTCCGAGCGCGCACTGGCCGACCGCTTCAGCGTGAGCCGCACGCTGGTGCGCGAGGCCATCATCGTGCTGGAGATCCAGGGCAACGTCGAGGTGCGCGGCGGCTCGGGCATCTATGTCTGTGCGCCGGCATCCGGCGCGGTGGCACCCGCCTCGGCCTACACCCTGTCGCCCGGCCCGGGCCCCTTCGAGCTGCTGCGCGCGCGCTGCCTGATCGAGGCCGAGATCGCGGCGGTGGCCGCCGAGAGCCGCAAGGACAGCGACCTCGACCGCATCTACAGCGCGCTGGCCGAGATGCGCGAGAACATGCACGACAAAGAGGCCAACGAAGCGGCCGACCGCCTGTTCCACCTGCGCATTGCCGAGTCGACCGGCAACAGCGTGCTGCTGCAGATGGTGACCGCGGTGTGGGACCACACCAAGGCCCCGATCTGGTCGCAGCTGGAAGCCCACTTCCACACCCCGGCGCTGCGCCGCGCCTCGCAGGACGACCACCAGCGCGTGTTCACCGCCCTGCTGGAGCGCGACGCGGACGCGGCCCGCAAAGCCATGCGCGCGCACATCGAGCGCGTGATCAGCGAATTCGCGCAAGCCTGGCGCTGAGCAGGCACCCTGCGTCCGGCCTGCCGGCCGGCGCCACCCGAACCACGGAGACAAGACCATGAGATCGACAGTCCTTCGGCGATGCCGCATCGCCGCGCATTGCTTCGCCCTGACATTGCTGGCCGCTACCGCGGGTGGCGCGTCCGCCCAGCCGGCGCCCGGCGCCAGCCCACGCATCGACGCCATCCGCAAGGCAGGCGAACTGCGCGTGGGCGTGCTGCAGAACGCACCCTGGCTGATGGAAAACACCACCGGCCAGGGCGAGCCGTGGAGCGGCCCGGCCTGGCTGCTGGCCAACGAATATGCGCGGCAGCTCGGCGTGAAGCTGCGCACCGTGCCGGTGTCGCACGAAACCAAGGTGCCGGTGCTCGCGGCCAACCAGGTCGACATGACCATCAGCCCCCTGGGCGAAACGCCCGAACGGCTCAAGGTGGTCGACTTCGTCATCTACTCCGCCACCAGCGTGTGCATGTTCGGTCGCGCCGACAACGCGAAGCTGGCCAAGGCCGCCTCGGTGGACGACCTCAACCAGCCCGACGTGACGATCGCCTATTTCACCGGCGGCGCCGAGGAAGGCTGGGTCAAGGAGCGCTTCCCGAAGGCGAAGCTGCGCGCCGTCGCCAGCTCGGGCGCCACCGCCCCCATCGAGGAAATCATGGCGCGCCGCGCCGATGCTGCGCCGATCAACCGCGTGCCATGGGTCGGCCTGCAGCAGAAGGTCAAGGGACTCGCCGTGCTGCCGAAGGACAACAACTGCCAGTCGAGCACCGAGAAGGCCTCGCCCGTCGGGCTCGCGGTGGACAAGAACCAGCTGGCGTACCTGAACTGGCTGCGCGAGGTCGCCAAGGCGCAGAAAGCTCGCCTCGACGCGGACGAGGCCCGCATCGTCGGCACGCTCAAGTGAGCATGAATATCAGGAGACAGACAGCATGACGAAGATCAAGACCTTCCTGGCGCGCGCATCGCGCGGTGCCGTGTTCGCTGCGGCACTCGCGGCCCTTGGCTCGACGGCCCTGGCGCAGACCCCGCCCGCGCCGGGTGCCAGTCCCCGCATCGACGCCATCCGCAAGGCCGGCGTGCTGCGCGTCGGCGTGGTCAACAACCCGCCCTGGCTGGTGCAGAACACCAGCGGCGACGGCGAAGACTGGGCCGGCCCGTCGTGGATGCTGGGCAAGGAATTCGCCAAGCTGCTCGGGGTGAAGATGATGCCGGTGGCGGTGAGCCACGAAACCAAGGTGCCGGCGCTGGTGGCCAACCAGATGGACATCATGATCGGCCCGCTGAACCAGACGGCCGAGCGCGCGAAGATCATCGACTTCGTCACCTTCTCCAGCACCGGCGTGTGCATGTTCGGCCGCGCCGACAACCCGAAGTTCACCGGCGCGAAGACGCTCGAGGACTTCAACAGGCCCGAAGTCACCATCGCCTATTTCTCGGGTGCCGGCGAAGAGCCGCTGGTGCGCCAGCAGTTCCCGAAGGCCAAGCTGCGCGGGGTGGCCAATTCAGGCTCGGTCGCACCCATCGAGGAAGTGGTGGCCGGGCGCTCCGACGTGGCGCCGCTCAACCGCATGCTGTGGCCCAACATCAGCAAGAAGGTGAAGGGGCTGGCCGCATTCCCGAAGGAAAACGACTGCCAGGACAGCAAGATCTTCGAGATCCAGTCCGGCATGGGCGTGGCCAAGGAGCAGCAGGTGTACCTCGACTGGCTGCGCTCGGTGGCGCAGCGCATGCAGCCCGCGCTGACCGCGGAAGAGCGGCGCATGACGCAGAACCTCAAGTAAGTCGAGCGCCTTCGGGCGCTTCCTCCACCTCCCATCGAAGCCTTTCGGGCCGCCGCCATCGGCGCGGCCCGCGGGGACTCCCTTGCCCATCATTTCGAGACCTTCACCATGTTGAATTGCCAGATCCACGGTGCCCGCGACCTGCGCGTGGAAGACGTGCCCACTGAAACACTCTCGCCCACGCAGGTGCGCGTCGGCGTCAAGGCCGTGGGCATCTGCGGCTCCGACCTGCACTACTACCAGCACGGCCGCGTCGGCGACTTCCTGATCCGCGCCCCGCTCACGCCGGGCCATGAAGCCTCGGGCCAGGTGCTGGAAGTGGGCGCGCAAGTGACCTCGGTGCGCGCCGGCGACCGCGTGGCGCTCAACCCCTCGCGCACCTGCGGCCACTGCCGCTTCTGCCGCATGGGTGCTTCCAACCACTGCGAGAACGTGCACTTCTTCGGCAGCGCGAGCAAGTGGCCCCACATGCAGGGCGCGATGCGCGAGCAGGTAGTGGTGGAAGCGAGCCAGTGCGTGCCCGTACCCGACGGCCTGTCGTTCGAACTGGCCGCCTTCGGCGAGCCGCTGGCGGTGGCGCTGCATGCGGTGCAGGAGGCCGGCTCGCTGCTGGGCCAGACGGTGATGGTGATCGGCACCGGCCCCATCGGGGCGCTGATCCTCATGGCTGCGAAGCTGGCGGGCGCGAGCCGGCTGATCGCGGTGGACATCCAGGACCAGACGCTGGCCGCCTGCACCCGCGTGGGCGCCACGCAGACCATCAACGCAGCGAAAGACCCGGCGGCACTGGACGCGCTGGCCGAGGGCAAGGGCCAGGTCGACGTGAGCTTCGAGGTGTCGGGCAACTACGCGGGGCTGGCCAACTGCATCCGCCTCACGCGCCCGCGCGGCACCGTCGTGCAGGTCGGCACACTCAACGGCAGCAGCGAGGGCTGCCCGTTCAACCAGGTCATGGTGAAGAGTCTCACCTACGTGGGCACCTTCCGCTTCATCGGCGAGTACGCATGGGCGGTCGACTACCTGAGCCGCGGCGTGCTCGACGTGTCGCCGCTGCTGACCGACGCACTGCCGGTGTCGCGCGTGCACGAGGCCTTTGCGCTGGCCGCCGACCGGCAGCGCGCCATGAAGGTGATGGTCACGTTCTGAAGAACGCGCCCGCCCTTCCCTTCATCACCTCACGGGGGTTCTTCCCATGAACTTCGATTTCTCGCCGATCGCGGACAACTGGCGCTTCTTCGCCAGCGGCCTGGGCATGACCGTGCTGCTGAGCATCGTCAGCGCGGCCACGAGCCTGCTGGCCGGGCTCGTGATTGCGCTGCTGCGCCTGTACGGCCCGCGCTGGCTGCGACCGCTGCTGGTCTTCTACATCGACTCGATGCGCGCCATTCCGGTGCTGGTGGTGCTGATCTGGATCTACTTCGCGTTTCCGATCATCGCGAACGTGACCTTCCCGCCCTTCTGGGCGGCGCTGGTCGCGCTCACGCTGCACATCGCGGCCTATGCGGCGGAGGTGATCCGCGCCGGCATCGAGTCGATCCGGCCGGGCCAGACGCGCGCCGCGCTGGCGCTGGGCATGTCGCGCGCGCAAATTTTGCGCAAGGTGCTGCTGCCGCAGGCCATCGTGCGGATGCTGCCGGCCTTCGGTTCGATCCTCACCATCGCGATCAAGGACACGGCCATCGCCACCGTGATCGCGGTGCCCGAGCTGATGCACCGCGCCGAAACCGTGGCCGGCCAGAGCTACCGGCCGGTGGAGGTGTTCACCGCGGTGATGGTGGCGTACTTCTGCATCCTGTTTCCCGTGACGCGGGGCGTGGACCGGCTCTATCGCCGCTTCGCGCACCTCGGCCGCTCCTAGGAAAGACACAGCCATGACATTCGATTGGTCCGTGATCTGGACGCACCGCGCCGCGCTGCTCGAAGGCGCCGCCCTCACCGTGGGCCTGACCGTGCTCACGATGCTGCTGGCGGTGCCCGGCGGCATCGTGCTCGCGCTGATGCGCCTGTCGCCCAACAAGCTGCTGCAGTCGGTTTCGCTCGGCTTCGTGGAGTTCTTCCGCAACCTGCCGCTGATCCTCATCATCTACTGGGCCTTCTACGTGATGCCCATGGCCTTCGACGTGCAGTTCTCGGCGATCACCACCGCGCTCGTGGCGCTCGTGCTGAACGTCGCGGCCTACAACGCCGAGACCTTCCGCGCAGGCATCAACTCGATCCGCAAGGGCCAGATGGAGGCCGCGCTCGCCATGGGCATGTCGCGCCGCCAGGCGATGTTCAAGGTGGTGATCCCGCAGGCCGCGCGCCGCATCCTGCCGGTGATCGCGAGCACCTGGATCTCGCTGTTCAAGGACACCTCGCTGGTCTCGGTCATCGCCGTCAGCGAGCTGGCCTACACCTCGATGCAGATTCGCGCGCAGACCTTCCGCGTGCTGGAAATGCTCACCGCCATGGCCGTCATCTACTGGCTCATGGGCTACCCGCAAGCCAAGCTGGTGGACTGGATCCACCGCAAATACGGAGTCAAGGAATGAACGCAACCACCCCAACCGCTCTTTCCCCGGCGCGCAAGAACGCCGACCAGCCGCCCGTGCTGGTGTACGAGAACGTCCGCAAGCTGTACGGCGACTTCGTGGCGCTGCGCGGCGTGTCGCTGCAGGTGCACAAGGGCGAGGTGATGTGCCTGATCGGCCCCTCGGGCTCGGGCAAGTCCACGCTGCTTCGCTGCACCAACGCGCTGGAGACCATCGACGGCGGGCGCGTGCTGGTCGACGGCGTGCCGCTGCCCTCGCAGGAGTCGCAGGTACGCAAGGTGCGCCAGCGCATGGGCATGGTGTTCCAGAGCTTCGAGCTGTTCCCGCACAAGTCGGCGCTCGACAACGTGGCGATGGGCCCGGTCACGGTGCTGGGCATGCCCGAGGACAAGGCCCGCGCCCGCGCGATGGTGCTGCTGGAAAAGGTGGGCCTGGCGAACAAGGCCGGCAACTTCCCGGCCAACCTCTCGGGCGGCCAGCAGCAGCGCGTGGCCATTGCCCGCGCGCTGGCGATGGAGCCCGAGGTGATGCTATTCGACGAGCCCACCTCGGCGCTCGACCCCGAAACCGTCGGCGAAGTGCTGAGCGTGATGCAGAAGCTTGCGCAGGAAGGCATGACCATGATCGTGGTGACCCACGAAATGGGCTTCGCGCGGCGCGTGGCCGACTGGGTGGTGGTGTTCGAGGCCGGCGCCATCATCGAACAGGGCCCGCCCACGCAGATCTTCGACAACCCGACGGTGGAGCGCACCCGCGATTTCCTCGGTCACCTCGGCTGGAACGGCTGAACCACACACCTCCTGAAGCCACGCATCATGAAAATCACCAACGCACGTGTCATCGTCTGCAGCCCCGGGCGCAACTTCGTCACCCTCAAGATCGAAACCGACGAGGGCCTCACCGGCATCGGCGATGCCACGCTCAACGGGCGCGAGCTGGCCGTTGCGGCGTACCTCACCGAGCACGTCATCCCCTGCCTGATCGGGCGCGACGCGCACCAGATCGAGGACATCTGGCAGTACCTCTACAAGGGCGCCTACTGGCGCCGCGGCCCGGTCACCATGACCGCCATTGCCGCGGTCGACACCGCGCTGTGGGACATCAAGGCCAAGGCCGCGAACATGCCGCTGTACCAGCTGCTCGGCGGCAAGAGCCGCACCGGCGTGATGGTGTACGGCCACGCCAACGGCCGCGACATCGAGCAGACGGTGGACGAGGTGCTTCGCTACAAGGACGAAGGCTACCTGGCCATCCGCGCGCAGAGCGGCGTGCCGGGCCTGGAAAAGGTGTATGGCGTGGGCCGCGGCACCATGTTCTACGAGCCGGCCGACGCCGACCTGCCCAGCGAGCACGACTGGTCGACCGCCAAGTACCTGGAGCACACGCCGAAGCTCTTCGACGCGGTGCGTAGCGCCGTCGGCCCCGACATCCACCTGCTGCACGACGTGCACCACCGCCTGACGCCCATCGAGGCCGGGCGGCTGGGCAAGTCGCTGGAGCCCTTCAACCTGTTCTGGATGGAAGACGCCACGCCGGCCGAGAACCAGGAGGCCTTCAGGCTCATCCGCCAGCACACGACCACGCCGCTGGCCGTGGGTGAGATCTTCAACAGCATCTGGGACTGCAAGGACCTGATCGAGAACCAGCTGATCGACTTCATCCGCACCACGGTGGTCCACGCGGGCGGCATCACCCAGCTGCGCCGCATCGCCGACCTGGCTTCGCTCTACCAGGTGCGCACGGGCTGCCACGGCGCGACCGACCTGTCGCCGGCCTGCATGGGCGCGGCGCTGCACTTCGACATGTGGGTGCCGAACTTCGGCATCCAGGAATACATGCGCCACACCGACGAGACCGACGCGGTGTTCCCGCATGCCTACAGCTTCGCCAACGGCATGCTGCATCCGGGCGAGGCGCCGGGCCACGGCGTGGACATCGACGAGAAGCTCGCCGCCAAGTACCCGTACCAGCGCGCCTACCTCCCGGTGAACCGGCTGCAGCACGACGGCACGCTGTGGAACTGGTGAGCGGGGAAAGCGCCGTGCCACACCTGAATCCCGACACCCTGCCCTCGCTGCCCATCGACGTCGCGAAGCCGCGCTATGACCGCGACGCACTGCGGGCGGGCATCGTCCACCTCGGCGTGGGCGCCTTCCATCGCGCGCACCTCGCGGTCGTCAACGAGGCTGCGCTGCATGCCAGCGGTGACCTGCGCTGGGGCACGGTGGGCGTGTCGCTGCGTGCGGCCGACACGCGCGATGCGCTGCAGCCGCAAGGCGGCCTCTACACGCTGGCACTGCGCGATGCGGCCGACGACGGCAGCCCGCGCGAGGCGCTGCAGGTGGTGGGCAACCTGCTCGACGTGCTCGTGGCGCCGGAAGACCCGCAGGCCGTGCTCGAACGCCTCGCCCATCCGGACACGCGCATCGTCACCCTGACGATCACCGAGAAGGGTTACCACCACGACCCGGCCACCGGCGCGCTGCGGCTGGACGATGCGGACATCGCACGCGACCTCGCACACCCGCAAGCGCCGCGCACGATGCCCGGCTTCGTCGCGTACGCGCTGAACCTGCGCCGCCAGCGCGGGCTGCAGCCCGTCACGCTGCTGTCCTGCGACAACCTGCCCGCGAACGGCGACACGCTGCGCGGCATCGTGCTGGCCTTTGCGCAGCAGGTCGACGAGGCATTGCACAGCTGGATCGACGCGCACTGCACCTTCCCCAATTCGATGGTCGATCGCATCGTGCCGCGCATCACCGACGCCGATCGCGCACGCATCTCCGCGCGCCTCGGTGCCGAAGATGCATGGCCGGTGATCGGCGAGCCCTTTCTCGAATGGGTGGTGGAAGACCGCTTCGCCAATGGGCGCCCCGACTGGGCCGCGGGAGGCGCGCGCTTCGTCCAACATGCGGAACCCTTCGAGCGGCTGAAGCTGCGCATGGTCAACGGCAGCCATTCGGCGCTCGCCTACCTGGGTGCGATGGCGGGCTTTCGCACGGTGGACCGCGCGATGGCGGAGCCGGCCTTGCGCAACTTCATCGATGCGTTGATGCGCGAAGAGATCGCCCCCACGCTGCCGGCCATGCAGGGCCTCGACCTGGACAGCTATCGCGCGCGGCTGCTGCAGCGCTTCTCGAATCCCGCACTGCAGCACCAGACCAAGCAGATCGCGATGGACGGCTCGCAGAAGCTGCCGCAGCGCCTGCTCGGCACCGTGCGCGACCGGCTCGCTGCCAGACAGCCCATCGACCGGCTCGCGCTCGCCATCGCCGCATGGATTCACTACCTGCGCGGCGTGGACGAGACCGGTGCCACGCACGAGATACAAGACCCTCTCGCCGAAGCACTGGCCCAGCGGCTCGTGCAAGCCAACGCGGCACCATCGGTGCAGGAGCGCGTTGCCTTCTTCGCGGGATTCTCGCCAGTCTTCGGCGAGCTCGGCGGTAAACCGCGCTTCGTCGCGGCAGTAGCGCGCCAGCTGGGCGCGCTCGAGACGCGCGGCGTGCTTGGCACGCTGACCGTCTTCGACTCGACGGCCAGCGGCTGACGTCCGGCTCTGCGGCGGCGCCTCAACGCTTCTTGCGGCGCCCCTTGTAGGCGGGCATGGCCTCATAGCGGTAAACGCGGAATCCGTCCTTCTGCATGAAGCTGACCGGCTCCCAGCCGCGTGCCAGCGCGCAGTCGGTGATTTGCGCCATCTGCACGCCAAGGTAGTCCTGCAGGCTGTCGGCCACCGCGAGTTCGAATTTCTTCAGTTCGCGGTCCAGCGACTCCACTGCCGCGATGGCGGCCTCGACGCGGGTGAAGGGACGCACGTGCGTCACCCCCTTGCTGCGCACCGGGGTGGACTCATTCGCGGGGTGTTCCGCGCTGAAATTCACGCTGGCTCCACCTTCCATGCCGTTGAGGCCACCGATGGCGCCCATGCTGCTCATTTCGTTCATGCCATGAATCCCATATCGCGCGGATAGCTGATGCCACTCGGCGCAGTCACGTTGTTGAAGTTCTTCAGGTTGGGCAGGATGCCGTCGAGCTCCGCGTCGGGCACGCCGAACCATTTGGCCAGCGTGGCCGCGTACTGGTCGACCGAGGTGGTCGGCAGCAGCCGGCCCTGGCCGACGTGCCACTGGTCGTCGTCGTTGGTGGTGTTGCCCACGCTCACTGGCGGCGGTGTGCCGTACAGCGCCGTTCCCTTCACCGCGCCGCCGACCACGAAGTGATGGCTGCCCCAGCCGTGGTCGGAACCATTGCCGTTGCTCGACAGCGTGCGGCCGAAATCGGAGGCGGTGAAGGCCGTCACCTTGTCGGCAAGGTGGAGCGCTTCCATCTGCCGCTGGAATGCGGCCATTGCGTCGGACAGCCGCTGCATCAGACCACCCTGCTTCGTGTCGAGGTCGTCGTGCAGGTCGCAGCCACCCATCGAGACGAAGAACACCTGCCGCCGCACGCCCAGTGCGGTACGTCCGCGGATCAGGCGCGCCACCATCTTGAGCTGGTCGGCCAGGTTGTTGCCGCTGGGGAAGTTGCCGCTCAGGTCGTCGGGCTGGATGGCCGCGAATACCTTGCCTTCGGCCTCTACCGCGCGCGTGGTGACCTTGTTGTATTCGTTCTCCAGCGTGTGGCTGCGCGCCTGCTGCGCGAGTTGCTGCATGGCCGCCTTGACGGCCGAGGAGCCATAGACGCTGCCGGTGGTGGCGCTCACGCTGTTGATGCGCACCGCGCCGCGCGTGCCGACCTGGTACTGCAGCGCCTCGTCGCCCGACAGGAATACCGTGTTGCCAGCCACCGAGATGCAGGTGAAGAGCGACGCGTTGCGCTGGCCGCCCAGCATCAGGTCGCCGAGGTTGCCGCCCCATCCGATGGTGGAGCCTTCCGGCGAGGACGACTGCCAGACCGATTGCTGGTCGTTGTGCGAGAACAGCTTGGGCGGGATCGGGAAGGCCTTGCGGTTCGGGCTTTCGAACTGCGCGCGTGTGAGCGGCTTGACGAGCGGACCGACGTTGAGCTGAACGGCCATCTTGCCTTCGTCGAACAGCGTGGCGAGCTTGGTCATCGCCGGGTTCAGCGCGTACTTGCGTCCGTTGGCGAGCGAGACGGCGGGCTTGAGTTCGGTGGCCGCAAGCGCCGCATCGGATGGCAGCGCGATGGCGCCGCGGATAGCGCTGTACTTCGCGTAGCTGTCGGCGTCGTAGTTGACGAGGGTGTTGGCGTAGTCGTTGCCGCCGAATAAAAAGACGCAGACCAGCGCCTTGTAGTCGTCGCCGGGCGCAGCCTGCGCGGCGGCTTCGCCCATGGCGGCGAGGTTGAGCGCGAACGGCAGCGCGGTGCCGGCGATCGCGAGCTGGCCCGTGCGGCGCAGGAAGGCGCGGCGCGTGTGCAGGGCAGGATGGATCAGGTGCATGGTCGGTCGGCTCCGGCTTCTTATTTCTGGACGAGATATTCGGGCGAGCCCATCACCAGCAGCACGCCGGCACAGACGAGGTCGAGCCTGCGGGCATCGGTGGCGGGGTTCGCCAGTGGCGGCTTGCCCAGCGCGTCGGTGATCAACGCCACGGTGGCGGCCGAAAGCTGGTTGCCGGTGAGCAGCAGGTCGAGCCGCAGCACCAGTGCGGCGGGGTCGAGCGCCAGCGCCTTTTCGACCGCGTAGTTCGCCACCACGTCCTTGCCGTTGAAGCCGCCCTGAAGCACGTTCTGCATGAAGTTGAGATAGCCGCCTACGCTGGTCTCGTTGACCAGCTGGAATTCGGGCGCCACCAGCTTGTTGCTGGCGATGGCGGTCGAGGGCGGCACATAGCCGGGGCGGAAGTAATTGAACACAGAGGGCGAGCGCAGCGGACTCTGGCCGAGGCTCTGGCTCGGGTCGGAGGTGTTGCCGATCTCCCAGGTGTCATCGGCCGAACCGATGCCGAAGCTGCGGCCCCATTGCACGAGCCGCAGCATCGGTTCGCGCAAGCGGCCGAAGTTCGGGTCGGAAAGGCCGGCGGGGCCGCGCGCCTCGTCGTCGAGCAGCACGGCCGCGAACACGCTCTTCATGTCTCCGCGCACGCCCGCCCCGTTGTTGGCGAAGGTGTCGGCCACGCGCCTGACGTAGGCCGCGCTTGGGTTGCTCGTGACCAGCCGCTGGATCAGCTGCCGGCCAATGAAGGGGCCGACGTTCGGATGATTGAAGAGCGTGTCGAGCGCGATCTTCAATGCCGCCGGGCCTGGCGTGCCGGCGGGCACCGTGGCACCGAGGAAGCGCGCTTCGAGCATCGAATGGTTACCCGCCGTATAGGCCATCGGCCGCGTGGTCCAGGCATTGGTCTCGATGGTGTAGCTCGCGTCGGGCGGGCGGAAGGCGTTGCGCTCTGCAGAGCGGATGTCGAGGTCGTAGCCGGTGAAGACGCGTGCGAGGTTCGACACGTCACTCTGCACGTAGGTTTCGATGGGCAGGCCGTCGGGGCCGGTCTTCGGCGTGCCGTCGCCTTCGAGCTGGTACAGGCCGATGGTCATGAGCTGCATGACTTCGCGGGCGTAGTTCTCGTCGGGCTGCCGGCCCGAGGCATTTTCCTTCCGGTTGCCGCGGGTATTGAGGTAGAAGCCCATCGCGGGGTTGAGCGTCACGTCTTCCAGCAGCTGGCGGAAGTTGCCGGTGACGCCGCTCACGAGCATGTCCCAGTACTGGGCCATCATGGCGGTGGGCCAGCTCGAGCCGATATCGGTGCCGGAGACCACGAAGATCTCGCTGAGCGCGAGCGCCATGCGCTTGCGCACCGGGTCGGCTGCGGTCATGAGCTGGCGCCAGATCATGGCGTCGGTGTCGACGGCGCCGTAAGTCTTGCCGTTGACCCAGTCCCAGGCGTCAGGATCGCTGGCCGCACCGAACTGCTCGCTGAGCCACGTCATGTAGCCCTTGGCGCGCACGGCGGCGATCTCGCTGTCGGAGGCGGAGAACTGGGCTTGCAGCAGGAAGCGCGCGGCCTCCGCGTCGCTCCGGGCCTGGGGATAGTGATAGGGGCCGGTGTCGGGTGCCGCGCCCGGAACGGCGCCCGGGTCAGCGCCCGGACTGGCGCCCGGACCGGCGCCGAGACCGCCGCCAATGGGAAAGCCGGGCCCCCCAGCGCTGCCTCCGCCCCCACCGCCTCCGCCCCCACCGCATGCGGCCAACGCGGCGGCCATGGAGAACGCGGCTGCAGCCTTCAGGGGCCGCGGGACGTCCGACCTTGTTTCATCGATTGCCGCTGCCGCCGCATGTGCCGGCGCCGCGGCGATGCACATTGCTTCGTCGACCGGGCTTGCGCAGCCGGCCTCGAACTGTTCCACCATGATCCTCGCTCCTCCGGCGTATCGGCGCCGACCGAGCGATCCAAGGCAAGCGGCATGCCCTGCGGGAAACAGGCTGGCGGACATCCAGAAGCCAGCGCCGCCGCCACATTAATGTGTATCAATGTGACTTTTTAGTCACTTCCTGAAACAAAATTGGCATGCCAGCACGACTGGCAGGGCCGTAGTAGATGCGGCCGGGCCGAGGGCTGTAGACGGCTGGCAATGTCACGCGTGCAGCGTCAACGCGCGATCTCCCGGCGCGACAGCATCACATCGCCGCTGTTCGTGTTGAAGGCGATGGTCGGCGCGCTGACATCGCTGAGCGGCGCGCCCAGCCCGATCTCGCCGCGCCCGTGCAGCACGCATTCCTCGCGCCGCAGGGCGATCTCGGTGCTCGGTCCGCCGTTGCCGTGGAAGCGCACCCAGGTGCCGTAGGTGCTGACGTCGATCAGCACGCAGCTGCCCTGTCGCAACTCGATGCGCGCATGCAGCCGCGAGACGCGGGGATCGTTGACCACGAACTGGGCGTCGTTGACGCGTCCGAGGTGGATCGGGAGTTCTTCGGTACGGAACATCGAACGAACGTCGAGCCAGGCCAGTTCGATCTGGCCGAAGGTGGAGTCCGGCATCCGCAGCGGAGCGAGCGCCGCAGGCACGGTGAGGAAGCTCGTCACCTCCTCCTGCCAGTCGATCCGGTGCACCACCGACATCTCGCTGCGGCCGCGGATGTTGATGAGGCCCAGGTCGCGGTGCTGCACCGTACCTTCGCGCAATTGCGAGATGACCGCATCGGTCACCCAGATCTGGCCGGGACCGGCCAGGTCGCTCAGGCGCGAGGCCAGGTTGACGGCGTCGCCGTAGCAGTCGCCCTCGACCTCGACCACCTCGCCGCTGGCCACGCCGATCTGCAGCGCCATGCGCAACGGCACAGGCCACGCGAGCAGCCGCTTCTGGTGATAGCGCTGCAGTTCGACGACGGCGTGCGTGGCGGCAGCACCGCTGGAGAAGATGGCGAACACGCCGTCTCCGAGCGACTTCACCACCCGGCCGCCATGCGCCTGGCACACGCCGCCGATCCATTGCGTCAGCCGCGTCACCGTTTCCGTGGCCCGCGCATTCCCCATGGCCTCGAAGACTCTCGTACTCCCCGTCAAGTCCGCGAATACGACTGTGGAATTGACACCCATATTGTTGTGATTCTCGATTTTTCTATCGCAGGTTGTGAACGTTCAGGCTCTCTACCTTCCTCCGCAAACAGCTCTCCTGGCTATCCATCGCGCACAAAAAGAAGCGGCGTGCGCTCTCTTCGTGTTGACCGCCGGGTATACCCCGTTGGGCACGGAGCAGACATACCAGGGGTCTTTTGGCCGCTTGTAGTGCTTTTGAAAACAAAACACAACGACGGAAAAAATACTAAGCCAAGGGTGTTGTTTGCAAACAAGAAACATCGTTTCAGATCTTGTGGAACTGTTGACTGAGGCTTAAGGTAGCGGCCGTCCTGGCTTCCCACACGCATCCCGCCCATGCTTCTCCGCCTCCTTCGCCTGCTGAACGTACCCGGCTCCGGATCCCGCCAGGCGACGGAGAGCCAGCTGGGGCGCATTCGCACCGCGATGCTGTCGGTGCTCCAGGCCCATGGCGGCCACTCGGTGCAGCGCGTCAGCCAACGCGTGCGCTTCGCGGCCGACGTCGAGGCGCTCTGGTACCTGCGCCAGGACGTGATGATGGCGCTGAGCGCCATCGACGGCGAAACCGCCGCCCGCCGTCAGATGAAAGCCATCAACAGCATGTTCAAGGGCGGATTGCCGGGCTCGATGGGGCCTCGCGCGCACCAGCGCTTTACCAGCAACAACAGCTGAAGCTGCGGCGGCCCTTCGGGGCCGTTTTTCTTTTTTCGCTTTCTTCTCCCTGCCCGTGGTCAATGGGCGTGATGATGATCATGTTCGTGGTGGTGCCCGTGCGCCGACGCGTGCAAGTGGCCCCAGACGAGGAAGACGTCGCGCCCTTCCGCCGCCATCGACACCTTCGCGCCCACCGGCAGCAGCACCTTCGTGGGCACGTGGCCGAACGGCAGGCCCGCCAGCACGGGCACCTTGAGCGAAGCGCGCAGCCGGTCGATCACCGTGTCCAGGCCAAAGCCGCGGTCGTAGCCCGGCACCTTGCGGATGCCCGTGAACTGTCCGAACACGATGGCACGCTGGCGCGCCAGCACGCCGGCCATCTTCAACTGGTCGAGCATGCGTTCGATGCGGTACGGATGCTCGTTGGTGTCCTCGATGAAGAGCACGCCCTTGTCGACCGCGGGAAAGTACGGCGTGCCGAGCAGGCTGGCCAGCACGCAGAGGTTGCCACCCCACAGCACCGCATCCTGCACCGGCTTGAACTTCAGGTCGGCGTCGCGCACCGGCATGCGCCAACCGGTGCCTTCGCCCTGCCCGCTCACGAGGTCGTCGAAGCAGGCTTCCATGATGTCGTCGGGGCCGGCCTCGGCGCCGAAGTCTTCGCCGAGCGCAGGGCCCGACCAGCTCACGGCGCCGGTCTTGACCAGCAGCGCGCTCTGCAGCGCGGTGAAGTCGCTGCAGCCGACGAACTCGGTGCCCTTGCCGATCGCCTTGGCCACGGCCTTGTACGGAATGGCGTCGAGGATGCGCGTGAGGCCGTAGCCGCCGCGCGCGATGAGCGCCACGTCGGCACCGCTTGCTGCGGCGCGCGAAATCGCGGCGAGCCGCGTGACGTCGTCGCCCGCGAAGCGTTGGTAAGCCGAGAGTGCCGCCTCGTCGATTTCGACTTCATGGCCCAGTGCCTGGAGCCGCTTCACGCCACGCCGGAAGGCGGCTTTGTCGCGGACCGCGCTGGCGGGGGAATAGATATAGATGTGTTTGCTCACGTGTTCGAGTATCCCATTGCGTTTCGCACCTGCCGCACGAACGTTCGGGCTTGCGCCGGCGCAGGTCCCGAGGACGTGGCGATGGGGCCGAGCGCGCGCAGCGCTGCTTCGTAGCCCCGATCGGGGAAAGGTGCGCGCCAAGCGCCCTCGATTTGCTCGCCGCCGTCGGGCACGAGCAGCATCGCCGCGAAACGGCCGGGCGCTGCGGCCTGCAGCAGCGCTGCCAGGTCGGTCGCGGCCGCGCTGTGCGCGAGCACCATCGCGCCGGGCTGCACGCGATCCAGCCATTCGAGCAGCACGTCGCGGTGCCATTCGAGGCGATGCGGCGCTTCGCGCTTGGGCTTGTCACTCTTGCCGAAACCGATCAGGTCGGGCACGAGCGTGCGCAGCCCGGGCAGGCCCACGAGGTGCCGGAAGAAGTAGCCCCATTCGCCCGGGCCGTGCAGGCACAGGCAGCAGACGTCGCCCTCACCGCCTTCATCGACGTAGTGCATGCGCCAGCCCTGCTGGCTCGGCAGGTCCTGCACGTGGTGCGGCGCGAAGGCGTAGTCGGTCAGCGCGTCGAAGCGCTCCTGCGGCGTGCGCAGCGCGTCGTCGCGCAAGGGTTCGGCTTGCGCGCGCGCGGCGCTGCGGCGCTGCTGGAAGAAGGCCTGCAGCACGGCGGCGCACTCCTGCGCCAGCACCCCGCCCTGCACCAGCGTGCGATGGTTCAGCCGAGGTTCGGCGAAGAGATCGAGCACCGAGCCGGCTGCACCGGTCTTTGGGTCGGTCGCGCCGAACACGACGCGCGCCAGGCGCGAATGCAGCATCGCCCCCGAACACATCGCGCACGGTTCCAGCGTGACGAACAGCTCGCAGCCATCGAGCCGGTAGTTGCCGAGCGCGGCGGCGCCGGCGCGCAGCGCGTTGATCTCGGCATGCGCGCTCGGATCGTGCTGCGCGACGGGCGCGTTTCGGCCCGTCGCGATCAGCTGGCCGTCCTTGACCAGCACAGCGCCGACGGGCACCTCGCCTGCCTCGGCGGCAAGCTGCGCCTCGGCGAGCGCGAGCGCCATCCAGTGCGCGTCGCCCGGCATCGGCGCGGGAATGGCCTCAGTTGTCATCCGGCATCTGGCGCGCCTTGGCCGCCGCGTCGAGCGCTTCCTTGACCTGCTGCTGCACCTGTTGCGCATTCACAGGCGCTTCGCCTGCCGGTGCGGCAACGCCGGGCACGGCCGGTCGCGAAGAAGAAGCCATGCTCGTCATCTGCTTCTTCGCAACCAGCCCGGCGATCACGAGTGCCAGCACGAGGCCGATGAGCCCGAATCCGCGCATCTCAGCGTTCCTCCGCCACGGGCGCATCGGCCGTCATGCCGAGCCGGCCCATCCACACGGCAAGCGCCTGCTCGTCCGGCGTGCCCGCGCTGTAGACCGCATGCATCGCGGCATGCGACTCGCGGCGGTGCTGGTTGAGCTTGACCTTGCATTGCAGCGCCGTCACGCGCAACTCGAAGCCTGTGATGCCGGCCAGCATCTTGAGCTGGAACTCCTCGCCCAGGTCGCGCCACTGCTGCGCATAGGCAGGCTCGTGGTCGCCGATGAGTTTCTTGAGCAGCGCGTCCTTGTCCGCGGGCTCCTCGATCAGCCGGGCCTCGACGGTGCAGTGCACGGCCAGGTAGTTCCAGGTCGGCACGCGGGCCAGGTCGGGGTACACCGAAGGTGACAGGTACGAATGCGGGCCGAGGAAGGTAACGACCGCCTGGGGTCGCGCCCGCAGGTAGCGCCAGTGCGGATTGGGCTTGGCGCAATGCCCCAGCAGCACCAGTTCGTCGCCACCGCGCGGCTCGGCCACCAGCGGCAGGTGCGTGACGTACGGCAGCCCGTCGTCGTCGTTCGAGATCAGGCTCGCGAACGGGTGCGAGCGCATCAGCTCCAGCGCGATGGACGGATCCTTGGCATTGAACTGCGGGGGCATGTACATGGGCGTTTTTCCTCGTGGCGAGGCCCGATTGTCCCCGAGCTGCCCCTATCTTGTACGCGGCGCCTCCAGCAGTTTCACCATCGCGGTGTAGCCGCGCGCCTTGGCCAGCTGCAGCGGCGTGTTGCCCTGGCGGTCGGTCAGCTTGAGGCTGGCGCCGGCATCGATCAGCGCGGCCAGCGTGCGCTGGTGGCGGGGGCCGCCGTCGCCGAGCACGATGGATTCGATCACGGCCGTCCAGTGCAGGTTGTTGACGTGGTCGAGCGGCGCACCGGCCGCGATCAGCCGCCGCACTACCTCGTCGTGCCCGAGGTGCGCGGCCGCGATCAGCGCGGTGCCGTCGTAGCGGCTCGTGGTCTGCCCAGCCTTGGCGCCGAGCGACAGCAGCAGGGAAAGCGTCGGCGTGTCGTCGGCCACCGACGCGATGGTGACGGCGTCGTAGCGATCGTCGTCGAGCAGGTCGAGGTTGGCGCCGGCCTTGGCCAGCAGCTTGATCGCCTCGCGCTGCCGCGCATGCGTGGCGACATGCAGCGGCGTGCGGCCGCGCGTGTCGCGCGCATCGAGGTTGGCGCCCGAGGCGGCCAGCGCCTTCAGCTTCTGCAGGTCGCCATGCCATGCGGCCTGGTGCAGTCCTTCGTAGGCCAGCACCTCCGCCGCCAGCGGCGGCACCTGGGCGAGCACGCTGACCGGCACGCCCAACCCGAGCGCGATCGCCAGCACACCCGGCCAGATGCCGCGCGCCTTCATCAGAGCAGGCCCTTGACCTTTTCCAGCGCCGCGTTGGCGCACTGGTCGTCGAGGTGGCCGCCGGGTGCGCCGCCCACACCGACCGCGCCGATCACCTCATTGCCCGACTTGACCGGCACGCCGCCGCCCAGCAGCAGGAAGCCCGGCAAGTAGACCAGGTTGGCCGCACCTGCGTTCTTCTGCGCGCCTTCCATCATGGCCTGCGTGGGGCTCTTGGCCGAGGCCGAGGTCCAGGCCTTGCGCTCGCTCGAAGCCAGCGTGTGCGGGCCGGCGTTGTCGGCGCGCTGCACGGCACGCACGGTGCCGGCGCGGTCGACCACGGTGGCCGCCACGTTGTAGCCGTTGGCCGCGCAGGCGGCTACAGCCTCGGCCGCAATCTGGTTGGCCAATGCGAGCGACATGTTCTTTTCGGTGCGCACGGCCGAAGCCGTGGGTGCGGGCGTCTGGGCCTGGACTGCGGAAGCGGCGAGCAGAGCGGCGAGGCCGCCGAGGCGAAGGATGGAATGCATTGTTCGTTTTCTCCAGTGGATGCGGGTGGTTGCGCCGGCAGTTGCCGACGGCTGCGCCACTGTAGAAAACCCGGCGCGCAACGGCCATTCGTACGGCTACGCGCGGTGCTCCGTAGTTCTACGGAGCGCTGTCCACCAGCACGGCATAGCGCCGGATCAATTGCGCGAGCGAATCGCAGCCGAGCTTGGCGAACAGGTTGGCGCGGTGCGTCTCGACCGTGCGAGGCGACAGCTCGAGCGTGCGCGCGATCTCCTTGTTGGTCAGCCCCTGCACGATGAAGGCGAGCACCTCGCGCTCGCGCTCCGACAGCTGCGCCGCCCGCTCGCGCGCGGCGTTGTCGGCCTGCGAGCGTTCGCGCGAGCGCACGTGCTGGCGCACGGCCTGCTGCAGGGCTTCGAGCAATTGCTCGTCGTCCACCGGCTTTTCGAGGAACTCGGCCGCGCCGGCCTTGAAGGCGCGGCGGCACATCTCGACCGTGCCGTGGCCGGTCAGCATGATCACGGGCTGGTCGACGCCCTGCGCCACCAGACGGTCGAGCACCGTGAGCCCGCTGATGCCGGGCATGCGCACGTCGAGCACGATGGCGCCGACGCTCGCGCGGTCGAAGCCGTCGATGAAGGCCTGCGGGTCGGCCCAGGCCTGAACGCGCAGGCCGACCGTGCCGATCAGCAGCGACAGGCTGTCGCGCACCGCCTGGTCGTCGTCGATCAGGTGGACCAGCGGGGATTGCGGAGGATGGATGCTCGATGTGTTCACGGGTTCGGTGCGACCAGTGGCAGCAGCAGGGTGAAGCGCGCGCCGCGGGGCGAGGCGTTGGCCGCGCTCAGACTGCCGCCCATGCCGCTGGCCAGGGTTTCGCTGAGGCTCAGGCCTAGGCCCAGCCCGCCTTCGCGCGTGCTGAAGAAAGGTTCGAAGAGGCGCGGCAGCGCTTCGGGCGCGATGCCGCGTCCGTTGTCGGTCACGGTGAGCACGCCCTCCTGCCCGTTGCGGCCGACCGAGACGACAAGGCGCCGCTCGGCCGCCGGCACGAGCTCGAGCGCCTGAAGCGCGTTCATGAGCAGGTTGTGCACGATCTGCTCGAGGGCCACTGCCTCGGCCTGCACGCGCACCGGCGCCTGCGCGGCGGCGTCGAACTGCGCATTGATCGTGTGCTTCGCGAACTCCGGCGCCAGCAGGTGCATGGCGCTGCGCACCACCTCCTGCAGCACCAGCGGCTTCGCGTCGCCGCCGGCCTCGGGACGCTCGATGACGCGACGCAGGCGCCCCACCACGCCGGCCGCGCGGCGCGCCTGCTCGACGGCCTGCCCCATCGCGTTGCGCGCCGTGGCCAGGTCCGGCGGCTCGTCGTCGAGCAAACGGCGCGCGGCCTGCGCGTTGGCCAGCACCGCCGTGAGGGGCTGGTTGAGTTCGTGCGCCAGCCCGGCAGACAGTTCGCCCAGCGCATTGAGCCGCGCGACCTGCCCGAGCCGCAGCAGCTCTTCGGCCCGCCGCCGCGCAACCCGCTGGCGCTGCGCGGCCCACAGGCCCACCAGCAGCGCGGCCGCGGCCACGGCCCAGCCGGCGATGCCGCGCCACGGCAGCTCGCCCCACCCCACCTGCCGCTCGGCCACGAGGTCGAAGGGCTGGCTCGGCGAGGCCAGCGCCTTGGTCAGGTCGAAGCGCCATCCGTTCGTGGCCGGCGTACCGGGCTGCAGCACGAGCTGCTGCCCGTCGCGCTGCAGGCTCACCCTCACGGGGCTGCGCTGCGGATTCATCGGCCAGTCGCGCCACGGCACGGAACCGGCCAGGTCGATGTCGAGCGCGTAGCTGAACGGCGTGGCGCCGATCACGAGCACATAGCGGCCATGGGCCAGGTCGAGCGCGGCCAGTTCGGGGCGCTGCAGGCTGCGCGAACGCGCCTCGGCCGCGGCCAATGCGCCGGCCTGCGCGCTGTCTGCCCAGGGCTCGTCGCGGTCGCGCCGCTGCACGCGCAGGATCGACGAATACACCGAAGGCAGGCGCTGCTCCGGATGGTCCGCGCCGGTGCTGGGCTCCAGCAGCGCGAGCGTGGCCAGCACGGCGTCGTACTGCACCATCTGCTGGCTCATGAGCCGGTGCGCGATGCGCACGTCGGTCTCGAAGTCCTGGTGCACCTGCGCCAGTTCGGCGCGCGCGAGCCACACCGCGCCCGCGGCGGTGAGCGCCAGCCATGCCAGCCACCAACCACCCTGCGTGCGCAACCACTGTTTCATGGCGCGGATTGTGCCCGGCGCAGCGAGCCCGTCCGGCGTTGGCCGAGAATGCGGGCCCAGACATGGCTGACGTACAGGACTCTCTTTTTCCCGATCTTCCGCGCCCTGAAGAGGCGTCAGCGGCCGCGCCGGCGCCCGCCAAGGCGGAAGCCGAACCGCCCGCGAAGAAGAAATCGCGCACCGGCACGGTCGAGCCCGCCCCCACCGATCCGGCGCTGGTCGAGCTGGCCGCTGCGCTGCCGCCCAAGCTGCGGCTCGGCACCTCGTCGTGGTGTTATCCGGGCTGGGCCAACCTGGTTTGGGATGGCGAATATGCCGAGACCGTGCTGTCGAAGCACGGCCTCTCGGCGCTGGCAAAGCACCCGCTGTTTCGCACCGTGAGCCTGGACCGCAATTTCTACCGCGCCCTCACCGCCAGCCAGTACGCGCGCTACGCGGCGATGGTGCCGGACGACTTCCGCTTCGTGGTGAAGGCGCCGAGCCTCGTGACCGACGCCACCGTGCGCGACGAAAGCGGCCGCGGCATGCAGGCCAACCCCGTGTTCCTCAGCAGCGAGATCGCGCGGCAGGAGTTCGTGCTGCCCGCGCTCGAAGGGCTGGGCCATCGCATCGGCGTGCTGGTGTTCCAGCTGAGCCCGATTCCCGGCCACCTGCTGGCCGACCAGCCCGCGCTGCTGGCACGCATCGCCGAGATGCTTGACTCGCTGCCCGACCTCGCGTCGGTCGCGCCCGATGCGGTGATCGCCGTCGAAGTGCGCGACCCGCAGCTGCTGAACCCCGCCTTCGCCGAGATGCTGCGCAGCGTGCGCGCCACCTTCTGCATGGGCCTGCACGCCAAGATGCCCCCCATCGAGGAGCAGTTGCCGATGCTGCGTGCGCTGTGGCCCGGTCCGCTGGTGTGCAGATGGAACCTGCACCGGCGCCACGGCCGCTTCGGCTACGAGGATGCGGAAAAGCTCTACGGCCCCTTCGACAAGATCGTCGATCCCGATCCCGAGACGCGCGCGGCGCTGGCCAAGGTGATCGCGGGAACCACGCGCGCGGGCCAGAACGCCTTCGTCACCGTGAGCAACAACGCAGAAGGCTGCGCGCCGCTGACCATCGCCCAGCTGGCACGCGACCTCGTCGGCCTGGCGTCGCGCTAGCCGATGCGCTGCTTGGCGGCGACTGTCATCTCGACTTCGACCGTCGCATTCTTCGGCAGTGCATACACACCGACCGCCGTGCGCACGTGCACGCCGGCCTCGCCGAACACACGGTGCAAGAGGTCGGAAGCGGCATCGGCCACTTCGCTCTGCTGCGTGAAGTCGGCCGTGCATTGCACGAACGCGCCGACGCGCAAGACCTTCTCGATGGCATCGAGCGAACCGAAGGCCCTGCGCAGCAGCGCCAGGCTGCGCAGCGTGCAGATCTGCGCGCCTTCGCGGGCCTTGTCGAGCGACACCGTATCGCCGACGCGGCCGGTGACCACCACCGTGGTGCCCACGCGCGGCACCTGGCCGCTGAGGTAGACCGTGCGGCCGTCGCGCACGAGCGGCACATAGTGGCCGCCGGCGATGATTTCGCCATCGAAGCTGTGGCCCAGCTCCGCGGCAATCTGGTCGGCGATCTGGTCCCGGGTCTTTTCTGCTGTCATGGCGCTTCCGTGAAAGGGAGGCTCATTGTCGCCAGCCCTCTCACCGCGCAACAGATACAGAGACTGCAGATCAGCGGCAGAACAGATCAGCCCTCGAACGCGAGAAACACCCGCCCGTCCTCGATCTTCACCGGGTAGCTGCGCAGGTCTTCGGTGAGCGGCGCGCACATCGCCTTGCCCGTGCGCACGTCGAAGCGCCCCTGGTGCAGCGGGCATTCGATTTCGTGGCCTTCGAGAAAACCGTCGCACAGCCGCGCATGGCCGTGCGTGCAGATGTTGTCCGTGGCGTGGATGCCGTCCTCGGTGCCGTAGAGGGCGATGTCGCGCCCCTGCACCTCGATGCCCACCACGTCGTCGGAGGGAATGTCGTCGACGGCCGCGGCGTCGACCCAGGTCATGGTGCTCATGGTCGCTTTCAGATGGGGTAGATGATGGAGTTCGGGATCATTTCGCTGTCGAACACGCACAGGCGCGACGCGAACTTCAGGCCTTCAGGTGTGGGCACCACGGCGTCGATGTAGCGGCCGACGTTGAACACCGTCGAAGGCCCGTCGAGCTTGGTGCGGAACACCGCGTAGTTGGCCTCGCTGTGGATCGTGCCGTCTTCGTCGACCTTGTGCACCAGTGGCAGGCCGACGACGTGGCGCTGGTAGTACGGATCGTGGAACAGCGTCTCCTTGATGCCGTAGACCCGGTCTTCCAGCATGCCCCGGCTCTCGAACGAGAGCGTGGCCAGCGGCAAATTGCGCTCGTGGTTTTCGCGCGGCTGAAGGCGGTAGCTGCATTGCTCCGTGAAGAACGCGGGCCACAGGTCCCAGTGACCGGAATCGACCGCATGGGCATAGGCCGCATAGAGGCGCGACAGCTCCAGGTAGGCGTTGGCTTCGAGGTTCTTCATGCTTCCATCACCTCGCGCCAGTAGCGGTACATGCCGCGAATCAGTGTCTCCGTCACCATGTGGTCGGTGTTCTCCACCTCGCGCCCGCCGAGCTCGGCCAGCGTGCGGTGGAAGGGCTTCTGCTCGAAGCCTTCTTGCGAGAACTCGATTACTTCGCCGTCATCGGCCGAGACGAAACCCGCCGGGCCGAACAGGTTGGCCTGGCGCAGTCGCCGTTGTGTCATCTCCTCGGTGTCGTCCTCGAAGCCGAAATGCGTCCAGACGAAATCGAAGGCGTCGTGTCCCACGGGCTGGATGTGCCGGGTCGAGACGCTGTTGACCTGCTGCTGAAGGATCAGGCTGGGGAACAACGTCATCATCACCGCGGTCGGCCCGCCCCACCAGGGCTCGGGCACGATGTCGAGAAAGCGCGGGTCCTTCAGCTGCATGCTCTCCTTGAAGCTCGACACCTGCGTGACCTGCGACGCCTTGCCGCCGGTGCCGCGCGTGGAGATCATCGCGGCGTGGCGGCCGTGCGCGTCCATCTTCAGTTCCGACTTGTTGTCGGCGCGCCAGAGCCCGAAGGTCACGAACCAAGTATGCAGCAGGCCCGGGTGGTACGGGTCCTTGATGTTCTCCTGCATGAGCTTCCAGTTGCCTGGAATGCGCTGGCGGCTGTAGCCGAGGATGGTGAGCTTGCGGCCGTCGAACAGGCGGTCGAAGTAGTGCAGGATGTCGGGTCCGAGAAAGTCCTCGAGCGACTCGATGCCATGGTCGAACGACGCGAACACCACGCCGCCGCGCGAGGCCACCTTGAGCTTGGTCAGGCCGTGCTCCTCGGTTTTGAAGTCCGGTGGCATGCCGCCGTTGACCTTGCCGTCCTGCTTCACGCCGCGGCGGAACGGCACGCCCTGCAGGTCGCCCTTGAGCGTGTAGTTCCACTGGTGGTAGGGGCAGACGAACTCCTTGCGGTTGCCATGGCGCTCGCGGCAGAACTGCATGCCGCGGTGCGCGCAGACGTTCTCGAAGACGTGGATCACGCCCTCTTCGTCGCGCGACATGACGACCGACCGCTCGCCGATGGCAGTGCGCTTGAAATCGCCGGGGTTCGGAATCTCGGCTTCGAGACCGACGTAGCACCAGTGCTTTTCGTAGAAGAAGCGCTGCAGCTCCTTCTTGTGCAGCGCCTCGTCGGTATAGGCCATGAAGGGAATGCGGCTGCTCTTTTCGCTTTCCCATTTCAGCTCGATGGGGAACACGGTTTGCGTGGTCATCGCGGGTCTCCTCTTTTCTCGTGGTTTCTTGCTTCAGACGCCTTGCAGGTAGAAGGCATCGGCGTGGATCTGCTCGGGCGCGAGGCTCCGGCCACGCACCAGCTGAGTCACGGCCTCGACCATTGGCGGCGAGCCGCACAGGTAGGCGCGCCATCCATCGAGGTTACCGGACCAGTCGGCGCGGATGGCATCGGTGATGAGGCCCACACGCTGGTTTTCTTTCGCGGGGCCGGTGACGACCACCACGTGCACATTCAACCCTGGATGCTGCGCCTGCAGTTCGCGCAGCTCGCCCAGGCCGTAGACGTCGGCATCGGAGCGCACACCCAGATAGAGGTGGATAGGCTGCGTCAGCCCGGTCGCTATGGCACCGCGCACGATCGAGAGGATGGGCGCCAGCCCCGTGCCGCCTGCCGCGCAGAGCATGGGCCCGCGGTGTTTGGTACGCAGGTAGGCGGTGCCCAGCGGCCCGCTCACGCGGACCGAATCGCCAACGCGCAGCTGCTCGAAGATGTGCGCCGTGACGCGCCCGCCGGGCACCCTGCGCACGTGGAATTCAAGCTCGGCGTCGCGGCTCAGTCCGGCCATGGAATACGGCCGCGCCAAGTCGGGCGCGAACTGCAGTTGCGCATACTGACCCGGGGAAAACTCCAGCGGCTTGTTCGGCTTGAGGCGCAGGCGGCGGATGTCGTGCGTGAGCACGTCGATGCCGGTGACCGTCGCCTTCAGGATGCGCGCCGGGTGCACCACCACTTCGTCGGGCTCCGGAATCTCGATGGCGCAACTTTCGGTCAGCGTGCTCTGGCAGGCCAGCACGTAGCGCTCGCCCTGCCCGTCCGGTCGGATCGCGTCCTGGCCGCCGTCGAGCAGCTGGCCCGACACCACCTTGCAGCGGCAGGTGCCGCAGCGCCCCGACATGCAGCTGTACGACACCGGCACATGGTGTTCGCGCAGCACTTCGAGCAGGTTCGCGCCGGGGCGGACCTCGAGGGTGCGGGCAAGGGGGTGAATGTGAAGGTCCATCGTGGGTTTCTCTTGCGCCGGTGTGGATCCAGCTTGTCTCCGGGACCGATGATGCTCGGCACCGGCCGATTGACCAATAGAATTTGGTGAATCATCTGCATCACTGTGCTGAATAAAGGTACGCCATGCAACTCAAGGACATCGACCTCAATCTGCTGCTGGTGTTCGACCGCATGCTGGCCGAAAAGCGCGTGTCGGCCGTGGCTGAATCGCTCGGGCTTTCGCAGCCGGCCATCAGCAATGCGTTGGCGCGGCTGCGCAAGCTGCTAGGCGACGAACTGTTCCTGCGCACCGCGCGCGGCATGGAGCCCACCCCCTTCGCGCTGCAGCTGGCCGAACCGGTGGCCTACGCCATGGGCGCGCTGCACACCGCACTCAACCAGCAGGTGGTGTTCGACCCCGCCACGAGCACGCGCGGATTCACGCTCGCGATGACCGACATCGGCGAGATCTACTTCACGCCGAGGCTGATGGAGGCGCTGTCGGTGGCGGCGCCGGGCGTGACGATCAGCACGGTACGCAACAACACCGCGACCAACCTGCGCGACGAGTTGGAAGCCGGCCACGTCGACATCGCCATCGGCCTGCTGCCACAGCTGAAAGCGGGCGTGTTCCAGCGCCGGCTGTTCCTGCAGCGCTACGTGTGCCTGTTCTCGAACGCGCATCCGCTCGCGTACAAGCGCAGCGTTTCGCTCAAGGACTTCGGCGCGGCCGACCACGTGCAGGTGCTGGCTGCCGGCACGGGCCACGGCAAGGCAGACGACGTGATGGCGGCACAGGGCATCCAGCGGCGCATCCGGCTCAAGGTGCCGCACTTCGTGGCCATTGGCCACATCCTGCGATCGAGCGAGATGATCGCGACCGTGCCCGAACGGCTCGCACAGAGCATCGCCGAGCCGTTCGGACTGGTGTGGCGCCCACATCCGGTGGCGCTGCCGCAGATCGCGATCAACCTGTTCTGGCACGCGAAGGTGCACCGCGATCCGGGCAACCAGTGGCTGCGCGGGCTGTTGTTCGACAACTTTGCCGATGGTGACTAGATCGGGCCTCGTTCTCGCGTGTCGAATCCGGCAAATTTGATTATTTATTGAAACCATATTCCGACCTTCCAAAGCGAGGGAAAGCACCTACGGTCGAGCGCCGAATCCCGCTTGTATTGGTTATTTTTCATAACCACAATCCAGCCAGCGAAGAGCACACGATGACTGGTATCTCTTTCGCTGCGCCTGCCTTTGGATTGGAAGGGCTGGAAGGCCCGACGGACTCCCGGCGCGCATTTCACCTGTGTCAGTCGCTACATAAATGGGAGCAACCTCAATGATCGAGACACATTCAAGCCCCAGCACGCCGGGGCAACAATTCAAGACGCTGATACTGTGCTTCATCGTCGCGCTGCTGGAGGGCCTGGACCTGCAGGCCGCAGGCATCGCGGCAGGCGGCATTGGCAAGGAATTCCATTTGCTGCAACCGCAGATCGGCGCCATGTTCAGCGCCGGCCTGCTGGGGCTGCTGCCCAGCGCGCTGCTGGGCGGCTGGCTGTCGGACCGGATCGGCCGCAAGAAGGTGCTGGTGGTGTCGGTGCTGATCTTTGGCGTGTTTTCACTGGCCACCACCCAGGTGTGGGACTTTCACAGCCTGCTGGCCGCCCGCTTCCTGACCGGACTGGGCCTGGGTGCGGCGTTGCCCATCCTGATTGCCATGTCGTCCGAGGCGGCCCAACCGCGCCACCGCAGCATCGCGGTCAGCATTACCTATGCCGGGGTGCCTCTGGGCGGTGCCGCTGCCGCCGTGCTGGGCATGGTCAACTTTGGCGGCGACTGGCGCGGCCTGTTCTACGTGGGCGGCGTGGTGCCCATCGCGATCGCCGTGTTGTTGATGCTGATGCTGCCCGAGTCGCAGGCCTACCAGTTGCGCCAGCAGCAAGCCGCTGCCTCCCACCGCCCGGTGGCCACCGAAGGTGTGTCCGGCTTGTTTACGGGCGGCATGTGGAAGTCCACCATGCTGCTGTGGCTGGCCAGCTTTTTCGTGCTGACCGTGCTGTACATGCTGCTGAACTGGCTGCCCTCGCTGATGCAGGGCAAGGGCTTCAGCCGCGAGGACAGCAATCTGGTGTCGCTGTTGTTCAACTTTGGCGGTGCCGCAGGCTCGCTGATGGTGGGACGGCTGATGGACTCGTCCGCCCGCGTCAAGACCGCTGTCTGCATCTACCTGGGCATGCTGCTGTCGCTTGCCGGGCTGGGCTGGGCCCAAGGTCTGCCGATGATGCTGCTGGCCGGGCTGGGTGCCGGGTTTTGCGCCACGGGCGGCCAACTGGTGCTGTACGCCATGGCCCCGGCGCTCTACCCCACCTCCATCCGTGGCACCGGCGTGGGCGCGTCCATCATGGTGGGCCGCCTGGGTGCCATCGGCGGCCCGCTGATCGCCGGACAGGTACTGGCGGCAGGCCTGGGCGTGGCGGGCGTGATGGCCGCCAGCGGCCCCGGCATTGTGGTCGCCGCTTTTGCCGCGCTGACCCTGGTCCGCGCACCCAAAAAGCAAACTGCGTATTGATCCGGCCCAATAAGGCCGGCTACTTCCTACTCAAGACCGCGAACCTCGGCGCGTCGTACGACCTCGGCATGGTCGTCGAGCTGTTCGGTGAGGTCCCGCACATGAACGACGATTTAAACATCACGTCGTCACTGCCCACGACCTCCGTATCCGTCGCTCATTCCGATTCCGTTTCGATTTACCGTTTCAAGAAATATTGGAGACCTTATGCGAATTTCCTCTTCCCTTCTCCTGCTCCTCGCCGCTCTAATGGCAAGCGCCTGTACCAGCACCGATCTGGCTCATCCAGGCAGTGCCATGCCTGCCGCGCCCCCCTCCATCAGCCCAAGCGCGGTTGGTGAATCTCGACCAGGCTCGGGCTTCCTCAAGGGCTACCTTGCGGCGGATGAACTGCCTGACAGCCTGGCGCTGCTGGCCGCTCCCCCCGCTGTCGGTTCTGCCGAGCAGGAGGCCGACAATGCAGCCTTCCATGCGCTGCGTGCGCTGCAGAACAGCGCACGAGGAGAACTCGCCAGGGAGGATGCCAATCTCAAGTTCCCCCCGGCAGAACAGGTTTTTGCCTGCGCGCTGGGAATTCCGATCTCCGAGCAGGCCACACCGCATCTGAACATGTTGCTGCGGCGCGTGCTGACCGATGCGGCCGCCTCGACTTCCAAAGCAAAGAACAACTACAACCGGACGCGTCCGTTTGTCGCATTCAAGGAAAGTAGCTGCACTCCGGAGGAAGAAGATTTTCTGCGCAAGAACGGTTCATACCCGTCAGGCCATGCGGCTGCCGGCTGGGCCCAGGCGCTGGTGCTGGCGGAACTCGCGCCCGACCGCAGCGATGCGCTGCTGCAACGTGGACGGGCTTACGGGCAGAGCCGCGGAATCTGCCGTGCGCACTGGAAGAGCGATATCGAGGCCGGACGCCTGGTTGGCGCTGCAGCCGTGCCACGGCTGCACACGAATCCGACGTTCATGGCGCAGTTCAACGCCGCGCGCAACGAGGTCGTAAAAGCCCGCACCCATGGCGCAAAACCCGCGCGTGACTGTGCGGCGGAGGCGGCCTCGCTGGCGACGTCGAGCGCGTTGACTCCCTGAGTGCCGGATCGCGGTAGCCGGCCAAGGCTTCAAGGTGGTGTCGCTGGCAGGAGCGCCCCCGCGTGAAGCCTTGCGAACGATCGCCAGGCCGCAAAATTCGAATCTTCCGGTTCTCTTGATTTGAATCAAGACCACCTGTTATCGAACCGTGGCTTCCCTTTGGCCGTCTCGCGCATCTGGCGCACCTTCGGCTTGCATGCGAACTTGTCAAACCGGTCTTGCGCTGTCTGTGCAGATGATCAATTTCTGTTCTGGATGCTCGGGCCAATGCTCCGCATGTGACGTGCCGTCAGCCAGACGCCCGAGATCAGAAAGTAAAGCGCGCCGAACCCCGCATAGCCGGCCACGTTCGCGATGGAGGGAGGCGTCTCCATTCGTGACTGGGCAATGAAGAAGCCACCTGCCAGAGCGGATTGGGCCCCGCTCAGGATCATCGTCCACTGCGCACCATGGCTTTTCCATCGCCGAACCGCCGTGCTCAGTTGAAGCAGGCCGGAAGCGATGGCCCATGCGCCGACGACCGCGATCACGGCACCCATTCCGGAATTCAATGCGACAAGTACCGCCGCCGTCGCAACGCCGCTCACCCCGACATTGATGCGTTGCGTGCGATTCTTCGCGAGACCGCCGCTGCGGGTCGCATCGATCCAGTTGGCGGTCGCATCCCATGCGGGATAGACAACCAGCAGCAGCGCCGCAATTGCGGGCACTTTGGTACCGACAGCGAAAGCAGCGGTTACCCAGACTATCGAGAACAAGGCGCGTAAGTAGTAGTAGCGCTTCAGCCACTGTTCCTGGTTGGCATCGGGGAGATCAAATGTTGTAGACATGGAAGTTGGCTCTCGTGTTGTTCTGAGGTCGCACGGCCGGCGCAGTGCCGGCCACTTCGCTTACATCGGCGGAACGACGCCGTCCTTGCCGACCACCAGACGTCCTGAGGACAGGCTGCCGTCAGCGCCCTTCTCTGCAGAGACGAACACGACTGCGCCAGCCTTGACGTCGTCTGCGGTCGCCTGAGTCAACGTCACGACAGGCGTACCGGTCGGGATCGAGATCTTCTTTTCCTGCCCGTGATACGTCACCGTGACGACGCCACCGTCGACCGCTTTCACGGCGTTGGAAACCGTGGCATTGGTCATGGAGCTTTCCGGCTTGAGGTCCCATCCGAAGCTGCCTTCGCCCATGCCCTTCATCGCCGCCGGAAAGATGAGGACCTCCAGCGCACCGTCGCCACCCCGTGCCCTGGGCAAAGACGCAATGCCAACGTAGTCGCCTTGCTTGATGTCGGAAATTGCTGCCCTGGCAACGCCGTTGGCAGTCCAGCCTTGCTTGAGTTTGATCGAGACGAGATTGCCTTCGCGGGCCTTCACTTCGAGCTGGTCACCGTTGCGGGCGACGACCGTGCCGCGAACGCGCACGGTCGCTTCCGGGCCGGCCGCGAACGAGACGGTAGGAATGACGACGGCCAGCGCGACGAGGCCGGCTGCGAAAAGCGAGTTGAGGCGTTGATGCATAGGAAACTCCTTGAGATGAAATGATCGTGGTCGATGGCGGACACGGATGAGCTCTGCAAGAGGCCGCGCCACAGAGGCCCTGAACAAACGGAAAGCCTTTTCTTCGTGCGAATCAGGCGATGCGGTCGAAGAGACTCTAGGTATTCGGTCGCCGGTTGGGGGTGACAAGTTGATGACGAAAATGTCATGCCTTCCGTACCTCCGTCGGGGCGAGAATCCACTCGCATGAAGATCCTGGTCATCGAGGACGACCCCAAGACCGGCGAGTACCTGAAGAAGGGGCTCCGGGAGAGTCGCTACACCGTGGACCTGTCACGCACCGGGCCCGACGGCCTTCACGCGGCGCTGAACAACGACTACGACCTTGTCGTTCTCGATGTGACTCTGCCTGGCATCGACGGTTGGCAGATCATGCCGGCGCTTCGCGAGAAGGGTGACATGCGCGTGCTGTTCCTGACCGCCCGAGACCAGCTGAGCGATCGCATCCGCGGCCTTGAACTCGGCGCCGACGACTACCTCGTCAAACCCTTCTCCTTCACCGAACTCGTGCTGCGCATCCGCACACTGCTGCGACGCGGCGTCGCTCGCGATGCCGACATGTACCAGGTCGCCGACCTCAAGCTGGACGTTCTGCGACGCAAGGTCACACGCGAGGGCGTGGAAATCGCATTGACCAACAAGGAGTACCTGCTGCTGCACCTGCTGGTGAAGCGCCAGGGCGAGGCGCTCTCGCGCACGCTGATCGCTTCCGAAGTCTGGAACATGAACTTCGACAGCGACACCAACGTCGTCGATGTAGCGGTCAAGCGGCTGCGTGCCAAGATTGACCGGCCATTCGCGACGCCGCTGATACACACGGTGCGCAACGTCGGCTACGCCTTCGGCGATGCGCTCAACGACTTGGAAGGGAGCGCGGATTGAAGGGGCACTGGTTTCCGCAATCGCTCGCAATGCGGGTGACGCTGCTGTGCGGCTTGATCGCGCTCTCGATGACGAGCATGCTCGGTGGCTACTTCTTTTTCTTCGCGCGAACCGCCATCACTGCGCATGCCGACGACCAGCTCATTGGACGTGCCGAGCATTTCCGCCGGCTCGTTGGCGACGCGCGCACGATGCAAGACCTGCGCGATCGATCTCTGCTCTTCGAAGCCCTCCGGGGTGGGACCACCGACGTACTCATACTGCGCCGCGCTGGAGAGACTCCTTTCGTCGAGGTGAATCCGGATCGCGTGGAGGTGCCCGCTGCCGTGATGCTTGCGCCTGTTGGCCGACAGATGGTGGCGCAGGACGTGCTGCGGACGACCGACCATCCTCGGATGCATTGGGTGGCGGGCCTCGCCCGCTCGGGACAAGACGGAGAACTGGTGGAGGTGGTGGCCGGGCATCCCCTCGAGAGCGAGATGCGGATGATCGGCGAGAGTCGATTTCAGGTCATCCGAAGCACGCTGATGTCGATAGTCGCGTCTGTGCTGCTGGTCTACGTGGCGCTGCGCCATGGACTCCGTCCTCTGCGTCGTGTGTCGGAACAGGCAGCGCAAATACACCCGATCAACCTCGCCATTCGTTTTCCGGAACAGGACGCCCCGCGAGAACTAAGGGAAATGGTGGCCGTGTTCAACGCGATGCTCGACCGCATCTCCCAGGGTTACGACCGGTTGTCCCAGTTTTCGGCTGACCTCGCGCATGAAATTCGCACGCCGGTGGGAGCGATGATCGGGCAGACCCAAGTCGCGCTCAACCGCGTGCGCAGCCCAACCGAGTACCAGCAAGTGTTGGATTCGAACCTCGAGGAGATGAACCGCCTGAGCCTGATCGTGGACAACATCCTGTTCCTGGCCAGGGCCGATCATGCCGCGCTCGACATCGAGCGCGTGCCGCTTGCGATGGCTGACGAACTGCGGGGAATCGCCGACTATTTCGAAGGGCCTGCAGAAGAAGCCGGTTTGCAGTTCTCGGTACAGGCGAGCGGCTCCGTGCTGGCCAACGCGCCGCTGGCGCGCAGAGCCATTCACAATTTGGTCGTCAACGCGCTTCGCTACAGCACCATCAACACGACTGTGCGCCTGATCGGTACGCAGCACGAATCCGGTTCGACGATCGCTGTCGAAAACGACGGCATCCCCATTCCACCTGAGCAACTCGAGCGACTGTTCGACCGCTTCTATCGCGCCGACGCGACGCATGACCGTCCAGCCGAGTCCAGCGGGTTGGGATTGGCGATCGTCAAGGCCATCATGGGAATCCATCGCGGGGAGGCGCGTGTCTCGTGCTCCCCGACCGGAACAATTCGCTTCGAGCTTCGCTTTCCGAACTGAACGCGAGATCCGGCGGTCGCGATGCTGCCGGGCGTGGCGGTGGCCGGCGAAACGGTCACGCACTCGAGTGGATGACCGTTCGAATACCGCTCAACTTGCGTTCCTCACTCCCACTCGATCGTCGCCGGCGGCTTGCTCGACACGTCGTACGTCACGCGGTTGATCCCGCGCACCTCGTTGATGATCCGCCCCGACACCTTCTTGAGCAGCGCATAAGGCAGCTCCGCCCAGTCGGCGGTCATGAAGTCGCTGGTTTGCACGGCGCGCAATGCGACGACGTAGTCGTAGGTGCGGCCATCGCCCATCACGCCCACGCTCTTCACTGGCAGGAACACCGTAAAGGCCTGGCTCGTGAGGTCGTACCAGGTCTTGCCGCTTTCGTCCGTGAAGTTGCGCAGTTCCTCGATGAAGATCGCGTCGGCGCGGCGCAGCAGGTCGGCGTATTCCTTCTTCACTTCACCGAGGATTCGCACGCCCAGGCCGGGGCCGGGGAACGGATGGCGATACACCATCTCGGGCGGCAGGCCGAGCGCCACGCCGAGTTCGCGCACTTCGTCCTTGAACAGGTCGCGCAGCGGCTCGAGCAGCTTCAGGCCCAACTGCTCGGGCAGGCCGCCCACGTTGTGGTGGCTCTTGATGGTGACGGCCTTCTTGCTCTTGGCGCCGCCCGACTCGATGACGTCGGGGTAGATCGTGCCTTGGGCCAGGAAGGTCGCGCCCTTGTGGCCGCCGTCGCCGGCCTTGAGCTTGGCGGCTTCCTGCTTGAACACGGTGACGAACTCGCCGCCGATGATCTTGCGCTTGGCTTCGGGGTCGCTCACGCCGGCGAGCTTGCCGAGGAACAGGTCGCTGGCATCCACGCGAATCACCTTCGCATGCAGCTTGCCTTCGAACATCTCCATGACCATGTCGCCTTCGTTCAAGCGCAGCAGGCCATGGTCGACGAACACGCAGGTGAGCTGGTCGCCGATGGCGCGGTGGATCAGCGCGGCGGCCACGCTCGAATCGACGCCGCCTGAGAGGCCTAGGATGACTTCTTCATCGCCCACCTGTTCGCGGATCTTCTGCACCGCTTCAGCGATGTGATCGCGCATGACCCAGTCGGGCTTCGCTTCGCAGATGCCGAGCACGAAGCGCTCGATGATCGCCTTGCCCTGAACCGTGTGCGTCACTTCGGGGTGGAACTGCAGCGCGTAGTAGCGGCGCGCCTCGTCGGCCATGCCGGCGATGGGGCAGCTGTCGGTGCTGGCCATGAGCTTGAAGCCCGGAGGCAGTTCGGTGACCTTGTCGCCGTGGCTCATCCACACGTTGAGCATGCCGTGGCCTTCGGGCGTGGTGAAGTCCGAGATGTCCTTCAGCAGCGCGGTGTGGCCATGGGCACGCACAGCCGCGAAGCCGAACTCGCGCTTGTGGCCGCCTTCGACCTTGCCGCCGAGCTGATGCGCCATGGTCTGCATGCCGTAGCAGATGCCGAACACGGGCACCCCGAGGTCGAACACGGCTTGCGGGCACTTGTCGGTGGTTTCTTCGTACACGCTGGCATGGCTGCCCGACAGGATCACGCCCTTGAGGTGACCGTCGGCCGCGTATTCGCGCACCCATTCGTCGGTGACGTCGCAGGGGTGCACCTCGCTCAGCACGTGGGCTTCGCGCACGCGGCGTGCAATGAGTTGCGTGACTTGCGAGCCGAAGTCGAGGATGAGGATCTTGTCGTGTTGCATGGGCGTTGGGACTCAGAGCGTTGAAATGTCGAACAGCTTCACGCCCGCCTTGGGCGCTGCCTGGATGAGGTGCTCGTCGAAGGTGGCGAGCGGGAGATTGAGCGACTTGGCGAGCCAGAGGTAGCCGGCGTCGTAGAGCGACACGCCAACGTCGATGGCCACGGCGAGCACGGCCTTGTGCTGCGCGGGAGCGAGCTCATGCAGTTCGACGCGGTGGCGAATGGCGTCGAGCACACTCCACAGCCCTTCGACTGCCGACGTCGGAATGCGGCCGCTGCGCACGCCGTTGGCGAGGATGTTGGCGCACTCCCATTGCCAGGCATTGGGCGCCTGCGGCTCGACCTCGTCGCGGCGGATGGCGGCGTAGAGCTTGCGGGTGTGTTCGCTGGCCATGTCGGGCAGCAGCCAGGCGGAGGTAACCGAGGCGTCCATGACGAAGGCTGTCACGATTGGCGCCCTTCGTCGAGCAGCACGCGCAGTGGCAGACCCGGCTGGATGGCGGCGTGCAGCGCGTCGATCTGCCCGAGTTCGCGCTCGATCTGCTCGTCGGTGATGACCGGCTTGCGGCGCACCGGCAGCATGCGCACGACTTCCTTGCCGTGGCGGGTGATGCGAACCTCCTCGCCCCTTTCGACCGAGTCGATCAGGGCCGAGAAGTTGTTCTTGGCTTCAGCGATGCCGATGGATTGCATTTGGGCCAGAAAATCTGAATCTGGCCCAAATTCTAAACTAAGTCTGGCCCGACTTTCAAGGTCTGGCCAGAATGGGCTTCAGGCCGGCGCCGGGCCGCCCCAAGGCGGCCTGCGGCCCCCTCGGGGGGCAGCGACCCACACGCAGTGGGGGAGCGTGGGGGCCAGACTATTCAGCGCGGTAGTTCGGCGCTTCCTTCGTGATCTGCACGTCGTGGACGTGGCTCTCACGGATGCCGGCCGTGGTGATCTCGACGAACTCGGCCTTGTTCTGCATGTCGGCGATGGTGGCGCAGCCGCAGTAGCCCATGCTGGCACGCACGCCGCCGGCCATCTGGTAGACGATGGAGACGATCGAGCCCTTGTAGGGCACGCGGCCTTCGATGCCCTCGGGCACGAGCTTGTCGGTGTTCGGATTGCCGGTGGTCGATTCCTGGAAGTACCGGTCGGCACTGCCCTGCTGCATCGCGCCGATGGAGCCCATGCCGCGGTAGCTCTTGTAGCTGCGGCCCTGGTACAGCACGATTTCACCCGGCGCCTCTTCGGTACCGGCGAACATGCTGCCCATCATCACGGTGCTGGCGCCGGCCGCGATGGCCTTGGCGATGTCGCCCGAGTAGCGCACGCCGCCATCGGAGATCAGCGGAATGCCCGTGCCTTGCAGCGCGGTGGCGACGCTGTCGACCGCCATGATCTGCGGCACGCCCACGCCCGCCACGATGCGGGTGGTGCAGATGGAGCCAGGGCCGATGCCGACCTTGACCGCGTCGGCGCCGGCGTCGGCCAGCGCACGCGCGGCATCGCCGGTGGCGATGTTGCCGCCGATGACGTCGACCTGCGGATAGTTCTTCTTGACCCATCGCACGCGCTCGATCACGCCGGCGCTGTGGCCATGCGCGGTGTCGACCACGATGGCGTCAACGCCGGCCTTCACCAGCGCCTCCACGCGCTCTTCGGTGCCGTCACCCACACCGACCGCCGCGCCCACGCGCAGGCGGCCGTTGGCGTCGCGTGCGGCGTTGGGGAAGCTGGTCTGCTTGGTGATGTCCTTGACGGTGATCAGGCCCTTGAGCTCCCAGTCGCCGTTGATGACCAACAGGCGTTCGAGCTTGTGCTTGTTCAGCAGCGCCTTGGCCTCGGCCAGCGTGGTGCCGTCGGGCACGGTGATGAGCCGGTCGCGCTGCGTCATGATTTCGCTGACGGGCACGTCGTAGCGGTTCTCGAAGCGCAGGTCGCGTCCCGTAACGATGCCGACCACCTTGCCGGCGTCGACCACCGGGAAGCCCGAGATGCCGAGCTGGTCGGACAGCGCCATCACCTGGCGCACCGAGTGCGTCGGCGTGATCACCACCGGGTCGCGCAGCACGCCCGACTCGTAGCGCTTCACGCGGGCCACTTCGGCGGCCTGCTGTTGCGCGGTGAGGTTCTTGTGCACGATCCCGATACCGCCCTCCTGCGCGATGGCGATCGCGAGGCGGGCTTCAGTCACGGTGTCCATGGCCGCCGAGACGAGCGGCAGGTTCAGCGTGATGTTGCGGGAGAATTTGGTGGCGAGAGAGGTGTCCTTGGGCAGGACCTGGGAGAACGCTGGCACCAACAACACGTCGTCGAAGGTGAGCGCTTTGCCGAGAAGGCGCATGGGTGAAGCTCCAAAAGACGGATTGTAACGAGGCCCCCGACCTGTTTGCCGGGCCGGGCTTTTTCGAAGCGTTGCAAAATCACCCACCCTGCATGTTGCAAAAAGTAAGGCCCGGCTAAACTTCAGGGATGAAATTCGTGCACTGGCTGGTACTGGGATGTGTCGTTGCGCTGCCGCTGTCGGCGAGCGCGCAATGGCAATGGATCGACAAGAACGGCAAGAAGGTCTTCAGCGATCAGGCGCCACCGCCCGATGTGCCGGAGAAGAACATCCTGCGCCGCGTGGGTCCTCCGCCGGTGTCGCGCGCGAATCCCAACGTCGATGCACCGCCCGCCGAAGGCGCGGCCGCGGAGGCTGGTGCACCTGCCAAGACGGCGGGCACGCCGAAGCCCACCGGCGTCGACAAGGAACTCGAGGAAAAGACCAAGAAAGCCGAGGCCGAGGAAAAAGCCAAGCGGGCTGCGGAAGAAGCCAAGGTTGCGAAGGCCAAGGCCGACAACTGCGCGCTCGCGCGCCAGGGCAAGGCCACGGTCGACAGCGGCATCCGCATTGCCAAGGTCAACGCGCAGGGCGAGCGCGAGATCATGGACGACGCTGCGCGCGCCGCCGAGCAGAAACGCCTTCAGACGGTCATCAACAGCGACTGCAAGTAACCGGCGCTCAATAGCCGGCCTTGCCGCCCTTGCGGCGATTGGCAAACAGGCCTGTGCCCCGAGCACCCTGGCGCTGGAACCGCTGCCGGCGCGCCACCTTGGGGTCCACCTTGAGGGGACGGCACAGCTCGATGCGGTCGCCGTCCTTCAGGGCCTGCTCCCACTCCACCGCCCTGCCCCAGACGCCCGGTGTCATGGCGTGACGCCAATCCAGATCCGGAAAGCGCAGGGAAAGATCGCTGGCCCGGACCGCATCGGCCAGCGTCGTGCCGGGCGCGAGCCGCAGGACCTGCTCGAACACCTCGCGCGCCGCCGGCGAGCAGCTCAGCGTGACCTCGATGATCATCAGGACGAGCCGTAGACCTGCTCGGCGCGCTTGACGAAGGCCTCGACCAGGCTGGAGGCGATGGTGTCGAACACCGGCCCCACCAGTGCCTGCAGGGCGAAGTTGCTGAAGCCGTAGCTCATGTGCAACTCGACGCGGCAGGCACGCTCGCCTTGCTCGCCCACAGGCACGAACTTCCACTTGCCGTCGAGGTTGGAGAACGGCCCGTCGACCAGCTTCAGTTGCACCTCGCGCCCCGGCACGTGCGTGTTGCGGGTCGTGAAGCTCTGGTGCAAACCGGCGAATGCCAGACCGACTTCGGCCGTCATGCCGGCCTCGTCCTGCTCGAGAATGCGGGCCTTGTCGCACCACGGAAGAAACTGCGGATACCTCGCCACATCGGTGACGAGCGCATACATCTCTTCGGCGCTGTACCAGATGAGGACGGACTTGTTGACTGTTTTCATAGAATCGGCACAGCGTGCGCGACGGATTGTATTGAAGCCATGCAGCCCCCACATTCCCGAGTCATGGCCACAAAGAAACAAGATACCTCCTCCCGCATCGCCGACAACAAGAAGGCCGCGTACAACTATTTCTTCGAAGAGCGCTTCGAGGCCGGCATGGTCCTCGAAGGCTGGGAAGTCAAATCGCTGCGCGAAGGCAAGGTGCAGCTCACCGACGGCTACGTGGTGATCCGCAACGGCGAACTGTTCGTCGTCGGCTGCCAGATCAACCCGCTCAAGAGCGCGTCCACCCACGTCAATCCCGATTCGGTCCGCACCAAGAAGCTGCTGCTGAAGAAGGACGAAATCCGTCGCCTGATAGGCAAGGTCGAGCAAAAGGGCTACACACTGGTGCCGCTCAACCTGCACTGGAAAGCCGGCAAGGTGAAGTGCGAGATCGCGCTCGCCAAGGGCAAGGCCGAGCACGACAAGCGCGACACCATCAAGGACCGCGAAGGCAAGCGCGAGGTCGAGCGCGCGATGAAGAACCGCAGCCGCTGAGTCTTTTCCCGCAGGCGCCATCTCCGGCAGGTGGCCGCACCGCCCTTTTGCTCGAACTCGCGACCCCGGCCTACCGCAATTTGTCGTGCCGACCGCATAAACTGCCGGCTCGCGCAATCATCTCGCCTGGCCTGTCACCAAGCTCGTTGTCGCGATTTTTCAACTGAAGGAGAAACTGCATGAAATTGCTCAGCGCCTCGATCCTCGCGGCGGCCCTGCTCGCCGGCTGCGGCGGCATGTCCAACAAGACCGCCAGCGCGCCCGACACGCCCACCCGCACCGCTGACGGCGTGCTGGTCGGACCGAACGGGATGACGCTGTACACCTTCGCCAAGGACACCGCGGGCTCCGGCACCTCCGCCTGCAACGCCCAGTGCGCCACCAACTGGCCCGCGCTCGGCGTGGCCGACGCCGCCAAGCCCATCGGCGGCTACACCATCATCATTCGCGAAGACGGCAAGCGCCAGTGGGCCTACAAGGGCTGGCCGCTGTACTACTGGTCGAAGGATGCCAAGCCCGGCGACAAGACCGGCGACGGCGTCCTGAACGGCGCCTGGAAAGTCGCCCGCCCCTGATCCCCTGCGGATCTGACGCAAGAACGCCGGCATCTGCCGGCGTTTTTTCTTGGTTTTCCCGGTGTGGAGGCCCGCGCCGCCGCACACGGCAGAACCGGTTCCTCAGTGGGCGCCCGGCACCGCGATGTCGGAGATCGTGCTGCGCCGCCCGCGCAATGCCAGCAGTTCGTTGAACACCAGCGCGCCGATGACCAGCACCCCGCCGGTCAGCACGCTCGCTGCAGGCCGCTCTCCCGCGCCGATCCAGGCCAGCGCGATGCCGAAGATCACCTCCAGCAAGGCCAGCAACGCGACCTCAGGCGCCTTCAGCACCTGGGCGCACAGCACCGAGAGCACACAGGGAATGGCGAGCTGGAACACGCCCAGGAAAGCCAGCAGCCCGAGATCATGCGCATTGGCCCTGAAGGGCCAGGCGAAGGGCAACGTGAACAGCGCCGAGAGCACCGCACCAATCAGCACGGCAGGTACCAGGTCGATCCTGTGACCTTTGGCTTGCGCGTGTTGAACCACGGTCCAGTTGGTCGCGCCGGCCAACGGCACGCACAGCGCAACGAGCGTACCGGCCAGTGAACCGCCGCCGCCCTGCAGCAATTGCGTGCCGTACATCCAGCCGATGCCGGCCCCCGCGACCACGATGGCCAGCCAGGTGCGCGCGGGCAGCCGATGCCCGATGAAAAAGCGCGCCGCCAGCGCAGTGAACAGCGGCCCGAGCGACATCGTGACGAGCACGCTGGCCGTCGAAGCCAGCGTGAGCGCGACCATGAAGGCCGTGAACATCACGGCCCAGCACACGCCGGAGATCCAGAGTTCGCGCCCGGCATTACGCAGCTGCGAGAACACCGCGCGCCCCCGCCAAAGCGGCAAGATCACCAGCAGCGCCAGCATCGTGAAGAAGCTGCGCCAGAAGGTGATCTCGAAACTGTGCGCCTGCGCGAGGTGCCGCGTGACGACGCCCGCCGTGCCCCACATCAGGGTCACGACGGCCATCAGCCAGACTGCGCTGCCGTGCGTCAGGCGCATGAAGGGGGCTGCAATCCGAAAGCGATCAGCCCTGCGACGTGTCGCGGCCTGCGCGCTTGCGCTCGTGTTCCTTCAGGTAGCGCTTGCGCAGGCGCACGCTCTTGGGCGTGATTTCGACCAGCTCGTCGTCCTCGATGAATTCCACGCCGTATTCGAGCGTGAGTTCGATCGGAGGCGTGATCTTGATCGCGTCTTCCTTGCCCGAGACGCGGAAGTTCGTCAGCTGCTTGGTGCGCGTGGCGTTCACCACCAGGTCGTTGTCGCGGCTGTGGATGCCGACGATCATGCCTTCGTACACCGGGTCGTTCGCCTTCACGAACATGCGGCCGCGATCGTCGAGCTTGCCCAGCGCGTAGGTGAAGATTTCACCGTCGTCCATGGAGATCAGCACGCCGTTCTTGCGGCTGCCGATCTCGCCCTTGTGCGGCTCGTAGCTGTCGAAGATATTGCTGATGAGGCCCGAACCGCGCGTCAGGTTCAGGAACTCGTTCGTGAAGCCGATCAGGCCACGCGCCGGAATGCGGTACTCGAGGCGCACGCGGCCGCGGCCGTCCGGTTCCATGTTGACGAGTTCGCCCTTGCGCTCGCCCAGTGCCTGCATCACGCCGCCCTGGTGCTGTTCTTCGATGTCGGCCGTGACCAGCTCGATGGGTTCGTGCTTTTCGCCATTGACGTTGCGGAACACCACGCGCGGCTTCGACACGGCCATTTCATAGCCTTCGCGACGCATGTTTTCCAGCAGGATGGTCAGGTGCAGTTCACCGCGGCCCATGACTTCGAAGACACCCTCTTCGTCGGTCTCGTTCACGCGCAGCGCCACGTTGTGCTGCAGTTCCTTCTGCAGGCGGTCCCAGATCTGGCGGCTGGTGACGTACTTGCCTTCGCGGCCAGCCAGCGGGCTGGTGTTGACGCAGAAATTCATGGTCAGGGTCGGTTCGTCGACCTTGAGCATCGGCAGCGGCGCCGGGTTGGCAGCGTCGGTCACGGTAACGCCGATGCCGATGTCGGCGATGCCGTTGATCAGCACGATCTCGCCGGGGCCGGCTTCGGTCGCCTGCACGCGGTCCAGGCCCTGGAAGGTCAGCACCTGGTTGACGCGGCCCTTCACGGCCTTGCCGTCCGGACCTTCCATCACGATCACGTCGGTCATCGGCTTCAGCGTGCCCTGGCTGATGCGGCCCACGCCGATGCGGCCGACGAAGGTCGAGAAGTCGAGCGCGGAAATCTGCAGTTGCAGTGGCGCAGCGGGGTCGCCCTTTTGCGACGGCACGTGCTTCAGAATGGTGTTGAACAGGGCCGACATGTCGGGGCCCCACTGCTCGCCCTGTGCGCCTTCTTCCAGCGACGACCAGCCGTTGATGCCCGAGGCGTACACCACGGGGAAATCCAGCTGCTCGTCGGTTGCGCCGAGCTTGTCGAACAGGTCGAAGGCGGCATTGACCACCTTGTCAGGGTTCGCGCCGGGCTTGTCGACCTTGTTCACCACGAGGATGGGCTTCAGGCCCAGGGCCAGCGCCTTCTTGGTCACGAAGCGCGTCTGCGGCATCGGACCTTCCTGCGCGTCGATCAGCAGCACCACGCCGTCGACCATCGACAGCGCGCGTTCCACTTCACCGCCGAAGTCCGCGTGGCCCGGGGTGTCGACGATGTTAATGTGCGTGCCTTCCCAGGTCACGGCGCAGTTCTTGGCCAGGATCGTGATGCCACGTTCCTTTTCGATGGCGTTGTTGTCCATCACCGTGTCGACCACTTTTTCGTGCTCGGCGAAGGTGCCCGACTGGCGCAGCAACTGGTCAACCATCGTGGTCTTGCCATGGTCAACGTGGGCAATGATGGCGATATTGCGGATTTGCTTGGTACTCATGGTGTCGCTTCGGTCTGTTGTGCGTTCAAAAGAATTTGCTGGATTTCGATGGGGTTCAGCAAGCGCCCCGGTATCAGTTCGCCGGCCGTGACGTGGGCCGTGCCGAGGAAGGCAGGTGGATCGGTGCCGAACACGGCCACCTCGCTCGCATCGGCCCAACTGCCACGGCGGCGCAGGCCCGAGAGAAAACGTGCCGAATCTTCCGCGCCGAGCGTGACGCGGCTGTGGCCGTCCACCAAGGTTTCGGCAGGCAGGAGTTGTGCCAGTCGCCCCTCCTCGTCCAAGGCTTCGAGCGCCTCGAGCGTGATGCACTGGGCTTCGACGAAGCCGCCCGTGGCGGTGCGGCGCAGCGAGGTCAGATGTGCGCCGCAACCCAGCGCCTCGCCGATGTCTTCGCCGAGGGTGCGGATGTAGGTGCCCTTGCTGACGGCAGCAAGGATGCGGATCGTGTTGTCATCGATGGCGGCGAGTTCGAGCTTGTGGATCACCACGTCGCGCGGCGCGCGCTCGACTTCGATGCCTTCGCGGGCGTACTCGTACAGCGCCTTGCCGTCTTTCTTGAGCGCGCTGTGCATCGGGGGCACCTGGCGGATCGGGCCTGTGAACTGCGCTTCCACGCGCACCAGGTCTTCCGACGTGACATGCACGGGCCGCTCGGCGATCACGTCGCCTTCGGCATCGCCGGTCGCGGTCTTGACGCCAAGACGGGCCGTGGCCTCGTAGGTCTTGTCGGCATCAAGGTGAAGTTGGCTGAATTTGGTGGCCGCGCCAAAGCACAGCGGCAGGACTCCCGTGGCAAGCGGATCGAGCGTGCCGGTATGGCCCGCCTTTTCGGCACGCAGCAACCACTTGGCCTTCTGCAAGGCCTGGTTGCTGGAGAGTCCCAGCGGCTTGTCGAGCAACAACACCCCATGCACAGGGCGCCGCTGCACCCGTGTGCGTGGCGCGTTCATGGCTAGTCGTCTTTCGAACGCGAAGCGACGGCCTGCGCGATGAGCGCGTTCATGTCGGCCGCACGCTCGGTGGTGCGGTCGAACAGGAAGTGCAGCGTGGGCACGGTGTGGATATGCAGGCGCTTGAACAGGCCGTTGCGCAGGAATCCCGCGGCCTGGTTCAGCGCTTCGGTGGTCTCGTCCACGTCGCCCGTGAGCAGGCTGAAGAAGACCTTCGCATGCGCATAGTCCGGCGTGACCTCGACCGCCTGGATCGTGACCATGCCCACGCGCGGGTCCTTCAACTCGCGCGCGATCAGCTCCGTCAGATCGCGCTGGATCTGGTCGGCGACCTTGAAGGCGCGGTTGGGAGTGGCTGCTTTTCTTTTGGGCATTTGATCAATCACTAGCGTCGCGAGATCGAACTCAGTGCAAGGCGCGCCGTCGCAGACAGTACTTCAGTACGGCAAGACGGCTGCAACGCGGCAATGAGTTCGATATCGTGGCGCGCGTTACAACGTACGCGCGATCTCCTTGATTTCGAAGAATTCGAGCTGATCGCCCTCTTTGATGTCGTTGTAGTTCTTGAGCTTGATACCGCACTCAAAACCTTCGCGGACTTCGCGGACGTCGTCCTTCATGCGCTTGATCGAGTCGACTTCGCCGGTGTAGATCACCACGTTGTCGCGCAGCAGGCGGAAATGCGCACTGCGGTTGACCGAGCCCGAGGTGATGTACGAACCCGCGACCGTACCGATCTTCGAGGCCACGAACACCGTGCGGATCTCAGCCGAGCCGATGATTTCCTCGCGGCGCTCCGGCGCCAGCATGCCCGACATCGCGACCTTGATCTCGTCCACGGCGTCGTAAATGATGCTGTAGTAGTTCAGCTGCACGCCGTTGCCTTCGGCCAGCTTGCGCGCACCGGCATCGGCACGCACGTTGAAGCCGATCACGATCGCCTTGGAGGCGATGGCGAGGTTGATGTCGCTTTCGCTGATACCACCCACGCCCGCGTACACCACCTGCACCTTGACCTCGTCCGTCGCCAGCTTGAGCAGCGATTGCGCCAGCGCTTCCTGCGAGCCCTGCACGTCGGCCTTGATGATGATGCGCAGCGTCTGCACTTCGCCGGCCGACAGGTCGGTGAACATGTTCTGCAGGTTCGCGGCTTGCGCCTTCGCCAGCTTGGTGTTGCGGAACTTGCCGGCACGGTAGGTGGCGATTTCGCGCGCACGGCGCTCGTCGCTCATCACCATGAACTCGTCGCCAGCCTGTGGCACTTCGGTCAGGCCCTGGATTTCGACCGGGATCGACGGGCCCGCGGCCTTGGTCGACTTGCCGTCTTCGTCCAGCATGGCGCGCACGCGGCCATAGGTCGAGCCAGCCAGCACCACGTCGCCGGTCTTGAGCGTGCCGGACTGAACCAGCACGGTGGCGACCGGGCCGCGGCCCTTGTCGAGCTGGGCCTCGATGACCAGGCCCTTGGCGGCGGCATCCACCGGCGCCTTGAGTTCCAGCACTTCGGCCTGCAGCAGCACCTGCTCGAGCAGGTCGTCGATGCCCTGGCCCGTCTTGGCGGACACCGGCACGAACGGCACGTCGCCGCCGTACTCTTCGGGCACGACTTCTTCGGCCACCAGTTCCTGCTTCACGCGGTCCGGGCTGGCATCGGGCTTGTCGATCTTGTTGATCGCAACCACGATCGGCACACCTGCCGCCTTTGCGTGCTTGATGGCTTCCTTGGTCTGGGGCATGACGCCGTCGTCGGCCGCCACCACCAGGATCACGATGTCGGTGGCCTGCGCACCGCGGGCACGCATGGCCGTGAAGGCCTCGTGACCTGGGGTGTCGAGGAAGGACACCATGCCGCGTTCGGTTTGCACGTGGTACGCGCCGATGTGCTGCGTGATGCCGCCGGCTTCGCCCGCTGCAACCTTGGCGCGGCGGATGTAGTCGAGCAGCGAGGTCTTGCCGTGGTCGACGTGGCCCATGACGGTCACGACCGGTGCGCGCGGCAGGGCTTCGGCGGTTTGCGCCGACACGTCCTCGTCGGTGAAGGCTTCCGGATCGTCCAGCGCGGCAACCACGGCGTTGTGACCCATGTCCTCCACGATGATCATCGCGGTGTCCTGGTCGAGCGACTGGTTGATGGTCGCCATCATGCCGAGCTTCATCAGCTGCTTGATGACTTCCTGCGCCTTGACGGCCATCTTGTGCGCGAGCTCGGCCACGGTGATGGTTTCGGGCACGTGCACTTCGAGCACGCGTGCCTCGACCGGTGCGGCCGGTACGTGCTGCTCGTCATGACCGCCACGGTCGTTGCCGCGACGCCCACGCGGGCCTCCGCGCCAATTGCCGCGACCGACACCGCCGCTGGCATCGCCGCGGGTCTTGATTTCCTTCTTCTTGGCGGGATCGCCAGCCCAGCTCGACGAGAGCTTCGCGGACTTGACTTCCTTGCCGGCACCGGCGGCACCGGGTGCTGCTGCGGCGCCGGGCGCGGCAGGCGCGCCGGGGCGCGCTGCAGGCGCAGCCGGCTTGTGCAGCGTGCCCTTGACCGCGGCCTTCTCGGGCTGCGGCTTCTCGGGCGCCTTGTGCGGCACCAGCACGCGGGCCGGTGCGTTCATCATGGCGCGGATGGCTTCAGCTTCGGCGAGGGCCTTGCGGCGCCGCTCGTCGAGGTCCTTGGCGCGCGCAGCTTCCTCGTCGGCACGGGCCTTCGATTCGGCCGCAGCCTTGGCCTTCGCGTCTTCCTTGGCCTGCATCGCAGCGGTCTGCGCGGCGAGCTTGGTGTCGGCAGCCTGCTGCGCCGCGGCGGCGGCAGCAACATCAGCCGCTGTCGCTGCGGGCGCTGGCGCCACGGCCGGCGCGGCGGCCGACCTGGCGGCGGCGTTCACTGCTGCAGCTTCCGCGATGGCGGCAGCCTTCTTTTCGGCGGCGATGCGTGCGGCTTCCTGCTCGGCTTGTTCGGCGCGTTCGGCTTTTTCAGCCTGTTCGCGTTCACGCGCTTCGGTTTCTTCACGCAGGCGGCGCTTTTCGGCCAGCTCTTCTTCCTGGCGGCGGATCAGCTCGGCCTGGCGGCGCGCTTCTTCCTCGCGGCGGGCCAGTTCGGCTTCATCGACGCGGGGTGCGGCCGGCGGGGCTGCCGGGGCTTCGGCAGCTTGCTGCGCGTGTTCGGGGGTGGCCGGATGACCATCCTCGCGCTGGATGAAGGTGCGCTTCTTGCGCACCTCCACCTGGATGGTGCGGGCGCGGCCGGTGGCGTCGGCCTGCTTAATCTCGCTGGTCGACTTCTTGGTCAGCGTGATCTTCTTGCGCTCGGGCTCGACGGTGCCGTGGCTGGCCTTCAGATGGCCGAGCAGGCGCTGCTTGTCAGCCTCGGTGAGTGCATCGGTGGCGGCCGCTTTGGGCACGCCTGCGCTCTTGAGCTGGTCAAGCAAGGTTTCGGGAGTCTTCTTGAGCTCGTTCGCGAACTCGGCGACAGTGGTACTGGACATATTGGTTTCGTGCCTCCATGACCGTCACTCTTGGCCAGCGAACCAGTGTTCGCGGGCTTTCAAGATGAGGGCTTTGGCGTCATCGGCGCTCTGGCCGGTGATCTCGGTGAGTTCATCGACCGCGAGGTCGGCAAGGTCGTCACGGGTGTTCACACCCGCTTCGGTCAGCTTGGGAATCAGCTCGGGGTCCAGGCCTTCGAGATCGTGCAGGTCTTGCGACACTGCCGATTGGGGCTCGACACCCTCTTCCTTGGCGATTTCCATGGTCAGCAGCGCATCCTTGGCACGCGAGCGCAGCTCATTGATGGTGTCTTCGTCGAAGGCCTCGATCTCCAGCATTTCGGAGATCGGCACGTAGGCCACCTCTTCGAGGCTGTTGAAGCCTTCGGAAATGAGGATGTCGGCAATTTCTTCGTCGACGTCGAGCTTTTCCATGAAGAGCTTGCGGCTGGCGTCGGTTTCGCTTGCCTGCTTCTGGGCCGACTCGTTGGCGTCCATGATGTTGATCTTCCAACCGGTGAGGTCGGAAGCCAGGCGCACGTTCTGGCCACCGCGGCCGATGGCGATCGCGAGGTTTTCCTCGTCGACCACCACGTCCATGGCGTGCTTTTCTTCGTCCACCACGATGGACGACACGTTGGCCGGGGCCAGCGCACCGATCACGAACTGGGCCGGATCTTCGCTCCACAGCACGATGTCCACGCGCTCGCCGGCGAGCTCGTTGGTCACGGCGTTGACGCGCGTGCCGCGCACACCGACGCAGGTGCCGATCGGGTCGACACGCTTGTCGTGCGAGAGCACGGCGATCTTGGCGCGCGAACCGGGGTCGCGGGCACAGCTCTTGATTTCGAGCAGGCCTTGTTCGATCTCGGGCACTTCCTGGCGGAACAGCTCGATCATGAACTCGGGAGCCGAGCGCGAAAGAATGATGGGCGCGCCGCGCAGCGTCAGGTCGACTTCCATGATCATGGCGCGCACGCGGTCGCCATTGCGCAGGTTTTCCTTGGCGATCATCTCGCTGCGGCGCAGGCGGCCTTCGACGCGGCCGGCCTCGACGATGATGTCGCCCTTGTCCAGGCGCTTGACGGTGCCCACGAAGATCTTGTCGCCGCGCGACATGAAGTCGTTGAGCAGCATCTCGCGCTCGGCGTCGCGGATCTTCTGCAGGATGACCTGCTTGGCGGCCATGGCGCCGATGCGGCCGATCGGCACCGAGTCCACCGCTTCCTCGATGTACTCGCCGACTTCGATGTCCGACATTTCTTCCTTGGCTTCGAACAGGAGGATTTCCTGGTCGGGCAGCTGCAGGCCGGCCTCGTCGGGCACGACATGCCAACGGCGGAAGGTCTCGTAGTCGCCGCTGTCGCGATCGACCGCGACGCGGATGTCCACGTCGCCCTGATGGAGCTTCTTGGTGGCTTGCGCCAGTGCGGATTCGACCGCGCCGAAGACGACGTCACGTTCGACGTTCTTCTCGCGCGAGATCGCATCCACCAACATCAACATTTCGCGATTCATGCCACCACTCCTCTGGTCAGTCCGGAACCTGCGTTCCGTCGTCAATATCCGAAAAACCCGGTTGGGTTTTGGCCTTGCGGCCCTTGAAATCCACAATGGGCGCGAGCCGCGCGTCGCGCAGCTCGTCCAGCACGAAGCCCAGCGCCTGCAGCGTTGCGGGCGCGCGCTTCTTGCTCACTTTTTGACCTGGCTTGGGCTCCGGCGCATCGCTCCAGACGATTTGCCAGCCCTGGGCGCCAGCGGCACCCTCTACCTGTGCGATCCGCTCCAGCGTGCCGCGAAACTTCTTGCGGTTGGCCGACACCTGGCCCGCCGCTGCCGCGCCCATGGGCGCCTTGAGCGTGATGTCGATCACCTCGCCCACGAAACGCTCGAAATCCTGCTCATTGCGCAGCGGACGGTCAATACCCGGCGAGGACACCTCGAGCCGCTTGTAATCGACACCATCGACCTCAAGCGCGAATTGCAATTGGCGCGTCACCTTCTCGCAGTCCTCGACCGTCACGAAGGGCTCGGGCACACCGGCAGCCACAGCTTCGGAGGTGGGGGCCGTCCAGGGCAAATCAATCGTCACGCGCAGCAATCCCCCGGCCGAGCGCTCGATCTCGACCAGGTCATAGCCGAGACCGGCCACAGTTTGTTCCACTATTTGCTGCAATGCCACGTGTTCGAATGCGCCTTTTGAATAACTGGGTTCATGCCACCCGCCCGCCACGGATGCCAAATCGCCATGAGCTCAGCCATGAATGCTCAGCCCAGAATGCATAGACCAAAAAAAACGGGCGGTTGGTACCCGCCCGTTTGGTCGTGAGCCTCGAATTATATGCTATTTGTGCAATATATGAAGGGGCTTTGCCCCTCAATCGGCTATTGCGCGACGCGATTTAGACCAAACCAACGCAAACAGGACCGCACCGAGTGCCAGTGCCGCCGCCGCGACGAGCAGCGGCAGCTGAAAAGACCCCGTCCGCTGGGCCAGCGGCGCCGCAAACAGCGGCCCGATGATCTGCCCCACCCCATAGGAAGCCGTTGCGTAGCCGATCAACCCGGCCGCCGCATTGCCTCGCAGACGACGGGCATCCCGCATGGCGAAAAGCGTGATGGCGGTGAACGGCATGCCCAACAGCAGGCTGCCGAGCGCGAACCCGGCGATGCTCGGCCACGCCACCGACAGAACGACACCCAGCGCCTGCAGCGCGTAGGCGCCAGCCAGCAGCAACCGGTTGTCCCAATGCGTTGGCGCGCGGGCTCCGATCAACGCCCCCGGAATGATGGCCAGCCCGAACAGCGGCCAGAAGAAATCGGGCCAGGGCGACCCCGGCAGCGCCTGCCGGGCGATCACCGGCAGGAAGGTGGCGGTGATGATGTAGCCAAAACCGGCCAGGCCATAGAGCGCGACCAGCCAGATCGCGTCGCTGCGGTTGGCCGCCGATCCGGCTGCGCGGGCCGCGGCAGCAGGTGCCGGTGCGCCCCCGCCGCCGACCGGCGTCCGCTCGCCGTCGTCGAAAACCCGCCAGATCACCGCGACCAGCACGATTGCCAGGACGCCCAGGCCGATCCACCCCGCCTCGGAACCCCAGCGCCCCAGCGCCCCGCCGAGCAGGCCGGTCATGGCGATGCCGATGCCCGGCCCGGTGTAGATCACCCCGGCCAGCGTTGGCGCGTTCGTTTCCGACAGGCGGCGCAACCCCCAGCCCGAGGCAAAGACAAAAACCCAGGCGCTCATCACGCCCGCCGCTGTCCGCAGCACGCCCCAGCTCGTGAAACTGTGAAGCAACCCCATGCCGATCAGCAGGGCCGCCGTGGCCGCCAACCCGCCGCGCACCATGCTCGAAGCCTTGATGCCGATGGCTGCGCAGCTCAGCGCGCCGAGGAAGTAGCCCAGGTAGTTGAGCGACGCCAGCACCCCGCCCGCCGCCAGCTCCAGCTTTCCCTCGTGCAGCATGATGGGCAGCATGGGCGTGAAGGCGAAGCGCCCCAGGCCCATCGCCACCGCAAGGGTGACCATGCAGGCCAGCGCCGCGCGCCAGGCGCCGCGCCGGTCGCGTCCGGTTTCCGACATTTACTGCAATCTCCGTTTATTCCAGCAGCGCGGCGGCTACCAGCTTTTTTGTGTACGGGTGATCGGGCGCGTCGAGCACTCGCTCGACCGGCCCGGTTTCGAGAATGGCACCGTCCTTCATCACGATGACGTGGTGCGCCATGGCACGGATTACCTCGACGTCGTGCGTGATCAGCAGGTAGCTCAGCCCGCGCTCGCGCTGCAGGCGCTGAAGCAGGCTCAGCACCTGCTTCTGGATCGTCACGTCGAGCGCGCTGGTCGGCTCGTCGAGCACCAGCAGTTGCGGATCGACGATCAGCGCACGGGCGATCGCGAGGCGCTGCCGTTGTCCGCCCGAGAACTCGTGCGGATAGCGATCGAGCAGCGAGGGGAACTGGGCCTCCGTCAGCCCGACGTCGGCCAGTGCGGCGAGCGCGCGGGCGCGGCGCGCTCCGACGTCGAGTTCGGGTGCATGCACGCGCAACCCCTCGCCCACGATCTGCTCCACCGTCATGCGCGGCGACAGCGACGAGAACGGGTCCTGGAACACCACCTGCATGACGCGGCGCAAGCCGAGATCGGAGGCGCGATCGACCGCCCAGCTCTTGCCCGCGACCTCCAGTGCACCCTGGTGCTTCAAAAGCCCCAGCGCCGCCAGCGCAAGCGTCGACTTGCCTGAACCCGATTCGCCCACCACGCCCAGCGTCTCGCCCGGCACGATGCGGAAATCCGCGCCCTGCACCGCCACGAACTCGCCCTTCCGGAACCAGCCGGCGATGCCGGGCCTCGGCACGGGGTAGATCACGCGCAAGGCCTTCGCCTCGATCACGGGCGATGCGTCGGCACGCGCGGCAACGGCCGCCACATTGCGCTGCGGATGGCTGTCGATCAGCTTGCGCGTATAGGGATGCTGCGGGGCATCGAACACCGGCGCCACGGCGCCATGCTCGACGACGTGGCCGTTTTCCATGACCACCACGCGGTCGGCGAAACGGCGCACCAGGTTCAGGTCGTGCGTGATGAGCAGCACGGCCATGCCGTACTTGCGCTGCAGGTCGGCCAGCAGCTCCAGGATCTGCGCGCGCACCGTGACGTCGAGCGCGGTGGTCGGTTCGTCGGCCAGCAGCAGGCGCGGCTTGCAGGCGAGCGCCATCGCGATCATCGCGCGCTGGCGCTGGCCGCCCGAGAGTTGGTGCGGAAACGCCCTCGCCCGCCGCGCCGGCTCGGGAATGCCGGTATCGGCCAGCAACTGGACGGCGGCCGCCTGCGCGGCGCGAGCCGACAGACCCTCATGCAGTTCGAGCACCTCCGCGATCTGGTCGCCGACGCTGTAGAGCGCATTCAGCGCGGTCATCGGCTCCTGGAAGATCATTGCGATCTCCTTGCCGCGGATGCTGCGCAGTTGGCGCTCCGGAATCGACAGCAGGTCACGCACGCCCTGCGGCGCTGCGCCACCGAAGAGCCTTGCGACGCCTGTGACATCGGCGTTCTGCACCAGCCGCAGCAGCGACAGCGCCGTGACCGTCTTGCCCGAGCCCGACTCGCCGACCAGCGCGAGCTTTTCGCCGGCGGCCATCTGGAAGTCGATGCCGTGCACGACCTCCTTGCCGCCGAACGCGACACGCAGGCCTTTCACGTCCAGCAGGGCCTGCTTGAGTTGCGGATCGTTCGTCATTTGTCGGCCTTGCGCGGATCGAGTGCGTCGCGCAGCGCGTCGCCCATGAATGTCAGCAGCATCAGGGTGACGACGAGCACGCCGAAGGTCGATATCGAGATCCACCAGGCATCGATGTTGGCCTTGCCCTGGCTGAGCAGCTCGCCGAGTGACGGCGTGCCCGGCGGTACGCCCAAGCCCAGGAAGTCGAGCGAGGTCAGCGCCAGGATGGCCGCGCTCATGCGAAACGGCAGGAAAGTGACGACCGGCACCATGCTGTTGGGCAGGATGTGGCGCCACATGATCTGCAGGTTGCCTACGCCAAGAGCGCGCGCGGCACGCACGTAGTCCATCTGGCGGTTGCGCAGGAACTCCGCGCGCACGTAGTCGGCCAAGCCCATCCAGCCGAACAGGCTCAGCAGGATGAGCAGCAGTGCCACGCTGGGAGCGAAGATCGCGCTGAAGATGATCAGCAGGTACAACTCCGGCATGGAGCCCCAGATTTCGATGAAGCGCTGGAACGCGAGGTCGGTCTTGCCGGCGAAGTAACCCTGCACGGCACCGGCGACCACGCCCAGCACCGTGCCGATGGCGGTGAGCGCCAGGCCGAACAGCACGCTCACGCGGAAACCATAGATGAGCTGCGCCAGCAAGTCGCGGCCACGGTCGTCGGTGCCGAGCAGATTGTCGACCGTCGGGGCGGCCGGGCTCGGCGACTTGGCGAAGTAGTTGAGCGTTTTGGGGCCGTAGGGATTGGGTGCGTAGATCGCCCAGTTGTCGCCCTTCGTGATGCGCTCGCGAATGAAGGGGTCAAGGTAGTCGGTTGGCGTTTCGAAGTCACCGCCGAAAGTCTTCTCGGAGTAGTCGCGCAGCACCGGGAAATATGTGTGCCCTTCATAGCGCAGGACAAGCGGCTTGTCCGTCGACAGCACCTCGGCGAACAGGCTCAGCACCACCAGCGTCACGAAGACCACCAAGCTCCAGAAGCCGAGGCGATCACGCTTGAAACGCATCCACGCACGACGACCAGGCGAGAGGTGGGCCGTTGTGGCCACCGGCGTTGCCTTCGTCTGCGTGCCACCGGCCGCACTCACGGGCACAACGCCCTCAGTCGAATTTGACACGCGGGTCCACCCAAACGTAGCAAAGATCGGAAATCAACTTGGTCACCAGGCCGATCAGCGTGAAGAGATAGAGGGTGCCGAGCACGACGGGATAGTCGCGTCGGATCACGCTCTCGTAGCCCAGCAAACCCAGGCCGTCTAGCGAGAACAGCGTCTCAATCAGCAGCGAGCCGGCGAAGAACGCACCGATGAACGCCGAAGGCAGCCCGGTGATGATCGGAATCAGCGCATTGCGGAACACATGCTTCCAGAGCACCTGCTTCTCGCCCAGCCCCTTGGCACGCGCCGTCAACACGTACTGCTTGCGGATCTCCTCGAGGAAGGCGTTCTTGGTGAGCATGGCCGTAACCGCGAAGCTGCCGAGCACCATCGCCGTGACAGGCAGCGTGATGTGCCAGAGATAGTCGACGATGCGCGCACCCCAACCCAGGTCGTCCCAGTTGGCCGAGGTCAGGCCTCGCAGCGGGAACCACTGCAGCTGCCCGCCGAACACCACCAGCAGCGCCACACCCAGCACGAAGCCCGGGATGGCGTAGCCGACGAGCACGATCAGCGTGCTGATCAGGTCGAAGCGCGTTCCCGCCTTTACCGCCTTCGCGACACCCAGTGGCACCGCCACGCCATAACTGATGAAGAAAGTCCAGAGACCCAGGCTGATCGAGACGGGCAGTTTCTCGAGGATCAGCGTCCAGACGTCCTTGTTCTGGAAGAAGCTCTTGCCCAGGTCGAAGCGCGCGAACTGGCCTAGCATCTGAAACAGCCGTTCGTGCGGCGGCTTGTCGAAGCCATACAGCGCCTTGATCTGCTCGAGCCGCTTCGGGTCGACGCCCTGGTTGCCGCGATAGCTGCTACCGCCGGACTCGAAGCCGCCGCCACCGCCGCCCCGCCCCACCGTCTTGGCTTCAGCCAGGTACTGTTCCACCGGGCCGCCGGGCACGAACTGGATCACGAGGAAAGTCACCAGCAGCACGCCGAGGAGGGTCGGGATGAACAGCAGCAGACGCTTGAGGACATAGGAGAGCACGGTCTGTTTCCTCTCTTCTATTTCTGGCGCGCCGGCTTGGCCCACCATGTGCCCATGACCCAGTCCTCGCCGTTGGCGTACGGCGGCATGGGCGATTTGAACGCAAGCCGCCAGTCGTCATAGACGATGCGGTGCGAGTTCAGCGTCCATTGGGGAATCAGGTAGTGGCTGTGCATGATCACGCGGTCGAGCGCACGGCAGGCGGGTATCAGGTCGGCCTTGGTGTCGGCATCGACGATGTCCTTGAGCAAGGCATCGACCGCCGGCGTCGACACGCCCATGTAGTTGCCCGAGCTCTCCGTCTTGGCCGCCTTGCTGCCGAAGATCTCGAGCAACTGCTGCCCGGGGTTGTTCGTGCCCGGGAAATTGATGGTCGTGATATCGAAGTCGAAGCGGTCGAGGCGCTCCTGGTAGAGAGCGAAGTCGACGGTCGCGAAGTTCAGGGTGATGCCGAGCTTCTCGAGGTTGCGGATCCAAGGCGACACGGTTCGCACGCCGCCTTCCTTGCTGTCGAGGTATTCCAACGTCATGGCCTCGCCCTTGGCGTTGCGCAAGGCGCCGTCGCGGTATTCCCAGCCGGCCTGCTTGAGCAGGTCGCGCGCGCGGCGCAGGTTGTTGCGCAGCGACTGGCCCTCGCCCTCGGTGATGGGCGGCGTGAACATTGGACCAAAGCTCGCGTCGGGGATTTTGCCGCGCCAACGTTCGAGCAGCGCCTTCTCCTCGGGCGACGGCAAGCCCTGCGCCTCGCAATCCGTATTTCCAAACAGGTCCTTCACGCGCGGATAGCCGTTGTAGAACATCTGCCGGTTCATCCACTCGTAGTCGAGCGCCAGGCCCAGCGCCTCGCGCACGCGCGGGTCACTCAGCCTGTCGCGGCGGCTGTTGAGCACGAAGCTCTGAAAACCCGCCGGTTTCTTGTGCGGGAACTCGTGCTTGACGAGCTCACCCGTGGTGAAGCGCTTGCCGTTCACCCGCCGCGCCCAGTCGCCGGCCGAGTAGAAACTCATCATGTCGAACTCGCCCGCCTTCAGGGCTTCGAGCCGGGCCGTGTTGTCCTTGTAGATCTTGACAGTGATCCGGTCGAAATTGTGCAAGCCACGGTTCACGGCCAGCTCGCGGCCCCAGTAGCCGGGGTCGCGCACGTAGGTGATGTCCTTGCCGAAGCGCACAGGGCCGATCTTGTAGGCGCCGCTACCGATGGGAATATCCATCACGACTTGATCGAAGGGCTTGGGCTTGCCGTTCTCTACACCCCAGGCACGGCTGAAGATGGGCAGGCTGCCCACGATCAGCGGCAACTCGCGGTTGACCGTCTTGAAGCGAAAACGGATGGTGCGCGCATCCAGCACGTCGGCACCGTCGACTTCCTGCAGCAGCGTCTTGTAGCCCGGCGAGGTGAAAGGGCCGATGAGCGTGTCGTAGCTGTGCTTCACGTCGGCCGCCTCGACCGGCATGCCATTGTGGAATTTCGCCTCGGGTCGCAGGCGGAAGGTGACGCTGCGGCGATCGGAGGCTACCGCGACGTCCTCGGCCAGCAGGCCGTAGCCCGACCCGGTTTCGTCCATCGAACCGGCCAACAGAGACTCGAACAGCATGCTGTCGAGGTAGGCCGGCGGCGCCCCCTTGATGGTGAAAGGGTTGTACTTGTCGAAAGTCGAGTAGCGCTGGTTGCTCACCAGCCGCAACTCGCCGCCTTTCGGGGCGTCCACGTTGACGTAGTCGAAGGCCTTGAAGCCTGGGGCGTACTTCAGGTCATCCCAGAGCGCATAACCATGCGCGGCCCACGCGGGAACCGCACACACCATCAACCACCAGACCCGGAGAAACCGCATGCGAGAATTCTGCCCAAGATTTTCACGAGGCAACTTCATGGGCTTTCTTTCCGGCAAAAAACTGTTGATCACCGGCGTGTTGAGCAATCGCTCCATTGCATATGGCATTGCCAAGGCCTGCCATGAGCAGGGCGCGGAGCTCGCCTTCAGCTATGTCGGCGAGCGATTCAAGGACCGTATCACCGAATATGCCGCAGACTTCGGCTCGAAGCTGATTTTCGATTGCGACGTGGGCGACGACGCGCAGATCGACAAGCTCTTCGCCGACCTCGCACAGGCCTGGCCGAAGTTCGACGGCTTCGTGCACAGCATCGGCTTCGCGCCGCGCGAGTCCATCGCGGGCGACTTCCTCGACGGGCTCTCGCGCGAAGGTTTCAAGATCGCGCACGACATCAGCGCCTACAGTTTCCCGGCCATGGCCAAGTCGGCCCTGCCCTACCTCAACGACAAGTCGTCCCTGCTCACGCTGACCTACCTGGGCGCCGAGCGCGCACTGCCAAACTACAACACCATGGGTTTGGCCAAGGCCTCGCTCGAAGCCTCGGTGCGCTACACGGCCGCCTCGCTCGGCCCGAAGGGCATGCGCGTCAACGGCATCAGCGCGGGCCCCATCAAGACGCTGGCGGCCAGCGGCATCAAGGGCTTCGGCAAGATGCTGGCGGCCGTGGCCGACGCCTCGCCGATCCGCCGCAACGTGACCATCGAGGAAGTCGGCAACGTGGCCGCCTTCCTCCTGAGCGACCTGGCCAGCGGCGTGACCGCCGAGATCACCTATGTGGACGGCGGCTTCAGCAACGTCGTCGGCGGGATGGCCGAATAGTCTTGCGCCAAACCCCGGCACGGCTGCCAAACGGCCGTGCTGCGCAACCCATTTCACACATCGTGCTGAATCGACGCTCCTTGCTGCTTGCCGCCTTCGGCGTGATCGCCGCGCCCTCCGCGTTCGCGCGCGAGGCAGCGCCCTCGCTGATGCTGGCCGACGTCTACCGCCCCGGCATGTCGCTGAACGACTACTGGGTCAGCGAGAAGTACGACGGCGTGCGCGGCTACTGGGACGGCAAGCAGCTCTGGACGCGCGGCGGCGAGCGGATCATGGCGCCGGCATGGTTCATCGCCCCGCTGCCCAGGCAGCCGCTCGACGGCGAGCTGTGGGCTGGACGCGGCCGCTTCGCCCATGCGGTGTCGACAGTGCGCAGCCAGACACCCAACGACGTCGCATGGCACGAGATGCGCTTCATGGTGTTCGACCTGCCCGCCCAGGGCGGCGACTTCACGACGCGGCTGGCCGCGCTGCGCAACCTGCTTCCCATCACCGACGCACCCTGGGTGGTGCCGGTGCCACAGCAGCGCGCGACCACACATGCAGAACTGCAGGCGCTGCTCGACAAGACGGTCAAGATGGGCGGAGAGGGGTTGATGCTCCACCGTGGCAGCTCCCAGTACCGCGGCGAGCGCAACAGCGACCTGCTGAAGGTCAAGCCCTACGAGGATGCCGAGGCCCGCGTGATCGAGCACCTCCCCGGCAAAGGCAAGCACAGCGCCCGGCTCGGCGCACTGGTGGTCGAGACGCCCGACGGCAAACGCTTCAGGCTCGGCACCGGACTGACCGATGCCGAACGGGAGAACCCACCCGCCATCGGCAGTTGGGTGACTTACCGCTACAACGGCACCACCGCCAAGGGCCTGCCCCGCTTCGCGCGCTTCATGCGCGTTCGCGAAGGCTGACCACCCTCGAACGGCTTCGGCAGCGGCCTACTTCGCTTCCTTGACGCAGTCCGCGTAGTAGCGCTTCTTGCCAGTCTCGTCGATGCGCGCCACGAGGCCGTGGATGTCGGTCTCGAAGCCCGGGCACTGCGTATTGAACTCGCGCGAGAACTTGAGGTAGTCGACGATCTTCTTGTTGAACACTTCGCCCGGAATCAGCAGCGGAATGCCCGGCGGGTACGGCGTGATCAGGCTGGTGGTGATGCGGCCTTCGAGCTCGTCGATCTCCACGCGCTCGGTCTTGCGGTGCGCGATGTGGGCGAAGGCGTCGCTGGGCTTCATGGCCGGCGTCAGGTCGCTCAGGTACATCTCGGTCGTGAGGCGCGCCACGTCGAAACGCGCGTACAGCTGGTGGATGTGCTGGCACAGGTCGCGCAGGCCGAGGCGTTCGTAGCCCGGGTGCTGCTGGCAGAACTCGGGCAGGATGCGCCACATCGGCTGGTTGCGCGCGTAGTCGTCCTTGAACTGCTGCAACGCCGTGAGCAATGTGTTCCAGCGGCCCTTGGTGATGCCGATGGTGAACATGATGAAGAAGCTGTAGAGGCCCGTCTTCTCCACGATCACACCGTGCTCGGCGAGGAACTTGGTCACCACGCTCGCGGGAATGCCGGTCTCGGCGAAGTTGCCTTCGAGGTCCAGGCCCGGCGTGACGATGGTCGACTTGATCGGGTCGAGCATGTTGAAGCCGTCGGCCAATTCGCCGAAGCCGTGCCAGTTGCGCGGCGACTTCTTGCTCTTGGGCTTGCCGTTCTTCTCGCCCTGCATGATCCAGTCCTCGGCGCGACCAATGCCCTCGTCGACGAGCTTCTCGGGGCCCCAGACCTTGAACCACCACTCGTCCTTGCCGAACTCTTCTTCCACCTTGCGCATGGCGCGGCGGAAGTCCAGCGCTTCGAGAATGCTCTCTTCCACCAGCGCAGTGCCGCCGGGCGGCTCCATCATGGCGGCGGCCACGTCGCAGCTCGCGATGATGGCGTATTGCGGGCTGGTCGACGAGTGCATCAGGTAGGCCTCGTTGAACAGGTCGCGGTCGAGCTGGCGGTTTTGCGAGTCCTGCACCAGCACGTGGCTGGCCTGGCTGATGCCGGCCAGCAGCTTGTGGGTGGACTGCGTGGCGAACACCAGCGATTCCTTCGGCCGCACGCGGCGCTTGCCCATCGCGTGGTAGGCGCCATAGAACGGGTGGAATGCGGCGTGCGGCAGCCACGCTTCGTCGAAGTGCAGCGTGTCGACGTAGCCATCGAGCATGTTCTTGATGGTCTCGGTGTTGTAGATCACACCGTCGTAGGTCGATTGCGTGAGCGTCATCACGCGCGGCTTGACCTTGTCGGCGTCCACGTCGGCCAGCAGCGGATTGGCCTTGATCTTGGCCTTGATGGCGCTCTGCTCGAACTCGCTCTTCGGAATGGGGCCGATGATGCCGAAGTGGTTGCGCGTAGGCTTCATGAACACCGGAATCGCGCCGGTCATGATGATCGCGTGCAGGATCGACTTGTGGCAGTTGCGGTCGACCACCACCACGTCGCCCGGGGCCACCGTGTGGTGCCACACCATCTTGTTGCTGGTGCTGGTGCCGTTGGTCACGAAGAAGCAGTGGTCGGCATTGAAGATGCGCGCCGCATTGCGCTCGCTGGCCGCTACCGGGCCGGTGTGGTCGAGCAGCTGGCCCAGTTCTTCCACCGCGTTGCAGACGTCGGCGCGCAGCATGTTCTCGCCGAAGAACTGGTGAAACATCTGGCCCACCGGGCTCTTCAGGAACGCCACGCCGCCCGAGTGGCCCGGGCAGTGCCACGAGTAAGAGCCGTCTTCCGCGTAGTCGATCAGTGCCTTGAAGAACGGCGGCTGCACGCTCTCGAGGTAGCTCTTGGCCTCGCGGATGATGTGGCGCGCCACGAATTCGGGCGTGTCCTCGAACATGTGGATGAAGCCGTGCAGCTCGCGCAGGATGTCGTTCGGGATGTGGCGCGATGTCTTGGTCTCGCCGTAGATGTAGATCGGCACGTCGGCGTTCTTGCGCCGCACTTCGCCGATGAAGTTGCGCAGGTTCAGCACGGCCGGATCGAGGTCGGGGCCGATGGTGAATTCCTCGTCGTCGATCGACAGGATGAAGGCGCTGGCCCGGCTTTGCTGCTGTGCGAACTGGCTCAGGTCGCCGTAGCTCGTGACGCCCAGCACCTCGAAGCCCTCCGTCTCGATGGCCTGCGCGAGCGCGCGGATGCCGAGGCCCGAGGTGTTCTCGGAGCGGAAGTCCTCGTCGATGATGACGATGGGAAAGCGGAATTTCATGAGCGGGGCTCCGGACAGGCAGACAGACAGGCAATGAGGCGAGGCGCGAAGTGTACGGAATTCGGATGACGGATCCGGTCAGCTTCCTGCAAGCCATTCGGGCCCGTCGGGCAAGGCCCATTTCTCCGGCTGCGGCGCAGTACCCCTACCCGAGGCAAGCGCTTGAGGCATATGCCTCAGAATGGCGCGCATCGAACAAGGAAAAGAGGAGTTGAAATGGCGAATTCCACCGTCTGGTGGCTGATTGCGGGGGCCGCCATCGTGGTCGAGTTGCTCTCGGGCACGGTCTACCTTTTGCTGCTGGCCGCAGGCTTTGCAGCCGCGGCGATCTCGGCGCACCTGGGCTTCGGCACGGTCACCCAGCTGATCGTAGCCTCGGTGATCGGCGTGGGGGCCGTGCTCACCTGGTACTCGATCCAGCGCAAGCGCCCTCCTGCCCCGCCCACCGAAGCCAACCGTGACGTGAACCTCGACATCGGCGAGAGCGTTCACGTCGATGCGTGGAACGCCGACGGCACGGCGACCGTGCGCTACCGGGGCGCGCAATGGACGGTAGTCCAGCGCGCGGGCCGCACGCCCTCGAGCGGCGAGCACCGCGTGGTCGAGGTGGTCGGCAGCCGGCTGGTCGTCGACAAGGTCTAGTCACAGTCCATAGAACTCAGAAAAAGGAAGCGCACCATGGAATTTTCGGTCCCTCTCATCATCCTGGTCATCGCGATCATCTTCATCAGCCAGTCGGTCAAGTTCGTGCCGCAGCAGAACGCCTGGGTGCGCGAGCGCCTGGGCAAGTACCACGGCACCATGACGCCCGGCCCGAACTTCTTGATCCCGTTCATCGACCGGGTGGCCTACAAGCACAGCCTGAAGGAAATTCCGCTCGACGTGCCGAGCCAGATCTGCATCACGCGCGACAACACGCAGCTGCAGGTCGACGGCATCCTGTACTTCCAGGTGACCGACCCGATGCGCGCGAGCTACGGCTCGTCGAACTACATCGTGGCCGTGACGCAGCTCGCACAGACTTCGCTGCGCAGCGTGATCGGCAAGCTGGAGCTCGACAAGACCTTCGAGGAGCGCGACGTGATCAACGCCCAGGTGGTGGCCGCGATCGACGAGGCCGCGCTCAACTGGGGCGTGAAAGTGCTGCGCTACGAAATCAAGGACCTGACGCCGCCGAAGGAAATCTTGCTGGCCATGCAGGCGCAGATCACCGCCGAGCGCGGCAAGCGCGCGCTGATTGCGGCCTCCGAAGGCCGCCGCCAGGAGCAGATCAACATCGCCACCGGCGAACGCGAGGCCTTCATCGCCCGCTCCGAAGGCGAAAAGCAGGCGCAGATCAACAACGCACAGGGTGAAGCCGCTGCCATCACCGCGGTGGCCACCGCAACGGCGGATGCCATCGAGCGCGTGGCGGCTGCCATCCGCCAGCCCGGCGGCGAGCAGGCCGTGCAGCTCAAGGTGGCCGAGCGCGCCGTCGACGCCTACGGCAAGGTGGCGGCCGATTCCAAGACCACGCTGATCGTGCCGAGCAACATGACCGAGACCGCCGCGCTCATCGCTTCGGCGATGCGCATGGTCCAGGCAGGCAAGCCGTCGAATCCGGTCTGAACTGACTGCTACAATCGTAGGCTCAGGAGCGGTGGATGAGCGGTTTAAGTCGCACGCCTGGAAAGCGTGTGAGGGTTAATAGCCCTCCGCGGGTTCGAATCCCGCCTGCTCCGCCAGAGATTGATTGTTCGTAACCGTTCGCGAACATCAGACAACGCAAGAAGCCCAAGTCGCCACAAGCACTTGGGCTTTTTTGTCGTCCGGCTTACCAAGCAGTGCGTTGCTTTGCAACAACTGGATATCACCTGCCGGATCCTTTCATCTGGCGCTACGATCCGAATGTTTTAGTTTCAAAGCCTGCAAAGGAGCCTCGATGGCTGGACAACGAAAAAACGCGCCGCGCGGCAGGACCCCACTGGACCGCACCCTGGAAAAAAGCGAGCAGGTGGCTGCCGACGTGCAGCGGGCATCGGACAACCTCGCCGTGGTGAACACGGTACTCGAACAGGAGTTGCCCGAAGAAGTGCAGGTCGGCGAAGTGGCACAGGCCATCGAGCACACGAGCCAGCTGGAAGAAAAGCTGGCCAAGTCCGCCGAGAAGCTGGCCGAGGTCAATGCCGCACTGAGCGAGGAGATCGAGAAGCGCCTCGAAGCGGCTGCGGAGCGCGACGAAAGCCAGGCGCTGGCCAAGAAGCTCAAGGCAGAGATCCGCGCCGACGGCGACGACTGACCCCGGATTCGGCCACCGGCACTCCGTCCGTATCCTTTCTCCTACGCCGCGGCAACGCCAGGCACGCTACGCTATTCGTTCTCAAAGCGAAACCACGGCATGGCCCTCATCACGTTCCTCGTCGAGGACAACAAGACCATCAGGGATAACCTGGTCCCGGCACTCGAGGATTTGGTCAATGGCCGTGTGGTCGGCTTCGCCGAAACCGAGACAGAGGCCCTTGCATGGCTCGAGGTGCATCCCGACGACTGGCAGCTCCTGATCGTCGACCTCTTCCTGAAGGAAGGTTCCGGCCTCGGCGTTCTGGGCGGCTGCAGGACCCGCAAGCCCAGCCAGCGGGTGGTGGTGCTCAGCAACTACGTGACGGCCGACATACGCGCGCGTTGTATGGCTTTGGGTGCAGACGCGGTGTTCGACAAGTCGCGCGATCTCGACGCCTTCATCGAGTACTGCAACGCCAATCGCTCTTCGGGTCTTGCGCCGCTCTGAACCGCCCCTGAAGCAGCCATGAAAAAAGGGCCCGAAGGCCCTTTTCTCTTTTGCGGACAACCGTGAAGGTTGCCGCTGCCGAAGCGAATCAGCGCACCACGGCGATCTGCGTGCGTGCACCACCCTTGTAGGTGTACAGCGTCAGGGCGCCGTTCTTGATGTCGCCCTTTTCGTCGAAGGCGATCGGGCCGGTCACGCCCTTGTATTGCGTCTTGCCGACTTCAGGCAGGTACTTGGCCGGGTCGGACGAGCCGGCCTTGACCATGGCTTCGGCCAGCACGTTGACCGCGTCGTACACGTACGGTGCGTAGATCTGCACTTCGACGCCGTTCTTGGTCTTGAACTTGGTCTTGAAGTCTTCCAGCGGCTGCTTGAAGTCGCCGTCCACGCCGCCGGCTTCAGCGCACACCACCATCTCTTCGCCAATCGCATCGCCAGCCAGCTTCGGCAGTTCGCCGGTGCACAGGCCGTCGCCGCCCATGAACTTGACGTTCAGGCCGAGTTGCTTGACTTGCTTGAGCATCGGGCCGCCGACGGCGTCCATGCCGCCGAAGAACAGCACGTCGGGCTTGGCGGCCTTCAGCTTGGTCAGGATGGCGTTGAAGTCGGTCGACTTGTCGGTGGTGAACTCGTGGCCCACGATGGTGGCGCCAGCGGCCTTCGCCGACTTCTCGAACTCTTCGGCAACGCCTTGGCCGTAGGCTGTGCGGTCGTCGATCACGGCGATGTTCTTGCCCTTGAGCGTTTCGACAGCGTACTTGCCCAGCGTGCCGCCGAGCTGCGTGTCGTCGGCCACCACGCGGAACGTGGTCTTGAAGCCTTGGCGCGTGTACTTCGGATTGGTGGCCGAAGGCGAGATCTGCGGAATCCCGGCGTCGCTATAAAGCTTCGAAGCGGGAATGGTGGTGCCCGAGTTCAGGTGACCCACCACGCCGTTGACCTTCTCGTCGACCAGCTTCTGGGCGACAGCGGTGCCCTGCTTCGGATCGCCAGCGTCGTCTTCGGCGACCAGTTCGAACTTGGCGACCTTGTCGCCGATCTTGAGGCCCTTTGCATTCAGGTCTTCGATGGCCATCTTGGCGCCGAACTCGTTGTCCTTGCCAAGGTGGGCAATGGGACCGCTCGTGGGCGCAACGTGACCGATCTTGACGAGCAGGGTTTCTCCGGCAGGTGCAGCAGCCGGGGCCGCAGCCGTTGGCGCGGGCGCTGCAGCGGGAGCAGCAGCTTCTTCTTTCTTGCCGCAAGCCACAAGCGTGAGAGCAGCCAGTGCGACCGCAGTCCATTTCAATTGCATGAGAACCTCCAGAACTTGGATGAAAAGAATAAAAAACCGGTCGTGTGATCCGGGCGCACAGACCTCGCAAGTTTCGCGCCGCGGACCAGCGGCACCCTCACGCCCTTCCGACCTGCGGCGCAGTTTAGCCGAGGATTCAGGCGCCGGAAGCTGGCGTAGACCCTGTGTTTTCGCTGAGTTCCGCGGCCATTGCCTCGATCACCAGCGCACGCAGAACGGCTTCGATTTCATTGCGCAAACGCGGCACCATCGCGTCGAGCTGATGCTGAACGGCAGCTGACACGGTGTCGCTCAAACGCTCTTCCAGAGACAGGTCGACGCGCTGCAACACGCGGTGCAGCAACTGCTCTTCGAGGCTGACGATTTCCGCCTGCGAAAGCTGCACGGCCGGCGGCAATGCCATGACGCTCGCCGGGTCGGGTTGGAGCGCGGCCGCGGCCTGGGGCTCGGGACTCGCGGGCTCCGGCGGAACCTCGAGCACCGTGGTCAGCGTGGGAACGAACCGGGGCGGTGTGCGCAGCGTGCTGGCCATGTCAGGAACTCTTTGCGAAATCGTGCGGCTGGATGGTGTAGCCACGATCGGCATAGTGGCGCCAGCGCGAACGGCCGACCTGCCGATCGTTGGCCTCATCGCTCACGATGTCGATCATGCGTTCATAGCGCTCGAAGCCTGCAGGCACTTCGAGTCCGAGATTCACCAGCATTTCGCGGTGCGGCAGCGAAGCCGCGTCGGCACCCTCCGCCGAAAGAACGACGGGCGAACGCGCGACCACATGGGCCGGCGCATCGCCGCGGCAGTGCGCGACGAAGTCCACCGGCGACAGCTGCCAGAGCGCGGCGTCCACGGCATCGAGCGCACGCGCATCGCCGACGACCACCACGCGCAGGCCGCGTGCATTCACGGCCTTGCGAACCAGCCGGCAGGCGTAGTTCAGCTTGTCGGGCGCGTTGTAGTGAAAACCGATTTCCGTCACTTCGCGGACCTGGCCTTTTTGGCCGGAGCTGCGGGGGCTTTGGTTTTGCTGGCCTTGCCCGATCCGTCGCGGCCGTTCGCGCGGGTCGTCAGGTACGACACCAGCAGGCCCACCGGCCGGCCGGTCGAGCCCTTGGCCGCACCGCTCTTCCAGGCGGTGCCTGCGATGTCCAGGTGCGCCCAGGCGAAGTCGCCGGCAAAGCGCTGCAGGAACTTGGCGGCGGTGATGGCGCCGCCGGCGCGGCCGGCAATGTTGGCCACGTCGGCGAAGTTGCTCTTGAGGCCTTCGGCATAGTCGTCGTCCAGCGGCAGGCGCCAGCAGCGGTCCTGCGAGGCCTCGCCGGCGGCTTCGATCGCTGCGGCCAACGTTTCGTCGCTGGTGAACAGGCCGCTGCGCACACCGCCCAGGGCCACGACGCAGGCGCCCGTCAGGGTCGCGATGTCGATCACGGCCGCCGGATCGAAGCGCTTGGCGTAAGTCAATGCGTCGCAAAGGATGAGCCGGCCTTCGGCATCGGTGTTGAGCACCTCGATGGTCTGGCCGCTCATGCTCGTCACCACGTCGCCCGGCTTCACGGCGCGGCCGTCGTTCATGTTCTCGCACGAGGGAATGAGGCCGACGACGTTGATGGCGGGCTGGAGGTCGCCGAGTGCGCGGAAGGTGCCGAGCACACTGGCCGCGCCGCACATGTCGAACTTCATTTCGTCCATTTCGGCCGCGGGCTTCAGCGAGACGCCGCCGGTATCGAAGGTGATGCCCTTGCCGACAAGCACCACCGGCGCCTCGTCCTTGGGCGCGCCGTGGTAGCGCAGCACGATGAAGCGCAGCGGCTCCGCCGAGCCTTGCGCCACGGCCGCGAAGGCACCCATGCCGAGCTTCTCGACTTCTTTCGGGCCCAGCACTTCGCACTTGATGTTCGGCAGCTTGGCCAGCCCCTTGGCGGCCTCGGCCAGCATCGTGGGCGTGGCATGGTTGGCAGGCCGGTTGCCCCATTCCTTGGCCAGTTCGATGCCCTGGACGGTGGCCCGGGCGGCATCGAAGGCGCCGGTGACGGCGGCGGCATCGGCCACGCCGACGGTCAGCTGGCGGATGCTGCGGGGTTCGACCTTCGACTTGGTGGTCGTGTAGACGTAGCTCGCGTCGGCCGCCGCCGTGACGGCGCTGGCTACCGCCGCGCCGTCGGCAGGCTGCGCGAACACGATGGCCACACGCTTGGGCCCCTGGGCCTTGGCCGCGTTGACCGCCGCGATCACCCCGCTGCGCACCGAGGCGGGCTTGCCGTCGCCGATGGCCGCAAGCACCACGCGGGACGCGACCACGTCTTCCGGACGGTAAAGCCCCAGCTGCTTGCCAGCCTTGTCGGGCAGGTCGCCGGCCTTGCGGGCACTGGCGGCAAGCACCGACAACGGGTCTTTGGAGGTGAGCGGAGCGCTGCCCACGAGCACGATGAGGACGTCGGATTTCTCGGCTGCAGCCTGGGCGACGGTGAGGGTCTTGAGTTGAAAGTCCATAATCCTTTTTTTCCTCGAACGATGTTATTCCATTCTTCCCTACGCAAGGAGCTGTCCCGCAGCTTCGGAGCAACCCTCGTGGTCCTGGTCACCATCGTGATGACCATGATGCTCATCCGCACCCTGGGGCTCGCGTCCAAGGGCAGTGTGAACCCGCAGGAGGTGTTCCTGGTGATGACTTACACGGTGCTCGGCTACATGCCGACCATCCTGAGCCTGAGCCTGTTCATCGCCATCGTCGGCGCCCTCTCGCGCATGTACCGCGACAGCGAGATGGTGATCTGGTTTTCCAGCGGGCGCGGCCTGATCGACTTCGTCAAGCCGCTGTTCCGCTTCGCCTGGCCGGTGCTGATCCTGATCGCGGTGATGGCGCTGGTGGGCTGGCCGTGGGCCAACTCGCAGACCATCGGCATGCGCAAGCAGTACGAGCAGCGAAGCGACATCGAGCGCGTGGCGCCGGGTGAGTTCCGCGAATCCGCCGGCCGGGTGCGCGTGTTCTTCATCGACAAGGAGACGGCGGACAACTCCAAGGCCACCAACGTCTTCATCTGGTCGATCGAGCGCAACATGCAGATCACGACCTCGGCGCGCAGCGGCAGCATCGAGAACATCGGCAATTCGCGCTACCTCCTGCTCAACAACGGACAGCGGCTCGAGCAGCCCATTGCCCAGACCGGCCTGAAGATCAGCGAATTCAAGACCTATGGCACCCGGGCAGGCGGCAACAACGGCCTGACCAACGACGCAACGCCGCCGCGCGCGCGCAACACGCTGTCCCTGCTGACCGATCCGAGCGACCCGAGCCGCGGCGAGCTGGCCTGGCGCATCGGGATGCTGCTGACGGCCGTCAACTTCGTGCTGCTGGCGCTGAATGTGTCGAGCGCCAACCCGCGCGTCGGCCGCAGCGGCAACCTGCTGCTGGCACTGTTCGCTTTCGTCGTCTACTACAACATGCTCAACCTGGGGCAGAGCTGGATCAGTTCAGGCAAATACAGTCTGGGTGGCTTCATGGTGCTGTTGCATGGCGGCGTGCTGCTGATCAACCTGGCGTGGCTCGGCATACGCCAGAACAACTGGGGACGGCCGGGCAAGCCACGCCCGTCCGCCGCCGCGCTGTCCACCCCCAAGATCGAACCCACGTGAAAACGATAAGACGCCTGATCTACGTGGAGGTGCTGAAGGCCGTGGCGTTCGTGACGCTCGGCTTTCTGAGCCTCTTCTTCTTCTTCGACTTCGTCGACGAACTGCAGTCCATCGGCAAGCCGGACAGCCTCAACTACGGGCCGGCGCAGGCGCTGATCTACGTGACGCTGCTGATCCCGAGCCACCTCTACGAGCTGCTGCCGATCACGGTGCTGATCGGCTCCATCTTCGTGATGGCCCGGCTGGCGCAGAGCTCCGAATACACGATCCTTCGCACCAGCGGTCTGGGGCCCTGGCGTGCGCTGCGCACCCTGCTGCTGCTGGGCATCGGTTTCGTCATGCTGACCTTTGCCATCGGCGACTATGTCGCACCGGCTTCGGAGCGCACGGGCCAGCTGCTCAAGGCCAAATACCAGGGCGTCTATTCCCTGGCCGGCAACACGGGCGCCTGGCTCAAGGAAAAACGGGGCAATGTGTCGTTCGCGGTGAACGTGCTGTCGATCGACCGCAAGGGCGCGCTGAAGAGCCCGCGCATCTTCGAGTTCGACGACAACGGCTACATCAGCACCCAGATCGTCGCGGGCTCGGCCCGCATCGACAACGGGCACTGGATGCTCACCGACGTCGAAGAGCAGAAGTACGACACGCGCAGCTCGGCCGACCAGGCCCGCATTGCCACGACCAAGATTCCGCAGCTGAACTGGCCCACCACGCTGACCGCCGAAATGGTGTCGGTCGCGCTCCTGCGCCCCGATCGCATGGGCACGATCGACCTGTTCGACTACATCCGCCACCTCGACGCCAACGGCCAGACCGCGCAGCGCTACGAGATCGAGTTCTGGCGCAAGGTGTTCTATCCACTCTCGTGCCTGGTGATGGTGGTGCTCGCCCTGCCCTTCGCCTATCTGCACTTCCGGCAGGCCGGCATCACCACCTACGTGTTCGGCGGCGTGATGATCGGCATCAGCTTCTTCCTGCTGAACAACGTATTCGGCTATCTCGGCAACCTGAGCAACTGGTCGCCCTGGCTCACGGCGGCGGCGCCGGGAATGATCTATTCGGTGATGTCGTTGACGGCCTTCAGCTGGCTGGTGCTGCGACGATGACCCAGGGCATCGTCCTGCTGGCACATGGTTCGCGCGACGAGCGCTGGCGCCAACCCATCGAGGCCGTGGCCGAGCGCGTGTGCAGGAACGAACCCGACGCCCACGTGGCCTGCGCGTACATGGAGCTGGCAACGCCCGACCTGCCCACGGCGACAGCGGCGCTGATTGCCGGCGGTGCCACCGCCATCCGCGTGGTTCCGCTGTTCCTCGGCATGGGCAAGCACGCGCGCGAAGACCTGCCGCACCAGCTCGAGGCGCTGCGCCAGCGCTGGCCCGACGTTAGCTTCTCGCTCGCCCGCATTGTTGGCGAGGAGCCCGAACTGGTCGATCTCCTGGCCAGAATTGCGGCCAAATCCTGAACATCCGGCAATTTCGATAGATTCCGAAGGCATAATGAATTCCGCAATAAGACGGAATTTGATATGAATCTGCACCAGTTCAAGTTTGTTCAGGAAGCCGTGCGGCGCAACCTGAACCTCACGGAAGCGGCCAAGGCGCTCCACACCTCGCAGCCCGGCGTTTCCAAGGCCATCATCGAACTCGAGGAAGAACTGGGCGTTGAAATCTTCGCGCGCCACGGCAAACGCCTGAAGCGCGTGACCGAGCCAGGCCAGCACGTCATCGCCAGCATCGAACTCATCATGCGCGAGGTGGGCAACCTCAAGCGCATCGGCGAACAGTTCAGCGCGCAGGACAGCGGCACCCTCTCCATCGCCACCACCCACACCCAGGCGCGCTACGTACTGCCGGTGCCCGTGGCCAATCTGCGCGAGGCGTACCCCAAGGTCAACGTGAGCCTGCACCAGGGCTCGCCCGACCAAGTGGCGCGCATGGTGATCGACGAGATCGCGGAGATCGGCATCGCCACCGAATCGCTCGACGGCTACGCCGAGCTCGTGACCCTGCCCTGCTATGAATGGCAGCACGTGCTGGTGCTGCCCAAGGACCATCCACTGGCCGCCAAGGAGCGCATTTCGCTCGAAGACTTGGCGAGCGAGCCGATCATCACGTACCACCCCTCGTTCACCGGACGCACGCGCATCGACCATGCGTTCGCGCAGAAGAAGCTCACGCCGCGCATCGCGCTCGAGGCCATCGACTCCGACGTGATCAAGACCTACGTGCGCCTCGGTCTGGGCGTGGGCATCGTGGCCGAGATGGCCGTGCGCGACGAGTCGAACGCCGACCTCGTGGTGCGCCCGATGGGCCACGTGTTCGGCCAGAATATCGCGCGGGTCGCGTTCAAGCGCAGCGCCTACCTGCGCAACTTCGTCTTCAAGTTCGCCGAGCTGCTGTCCGACCGCCTTGACCGCAACCTCATCGCCAAGGCCCTGAGCGGCCATCAACAAGACTACGAACTATGAGCACAGCTCAATCCCCACGCACGCCCGACATCGTCACCAAGCTGCCGGCTGTAGGCACCACCATCTTCACCGTGATGTCGGCGCTGGCCGCCGAGAAGAATGCGGTCAACCTCGGCCAGGGTTTTCCGGATTTCAACTGCGATCCGAAGCTGCTCGAAGACGTGACGGCCGCCATGGCCGCGGGCCACAACCAATACCCGCCGATGCCCGGCATCCCGGCGCTGCGCGACGCCATCGCCGCGAAGATCTCGGCGCTGTACGGCCACGGCTACAGCGCGGCCACCGAGATCACCGTCACCGCCGGCGCCACGCAGGCCATCATCACGGCCATCCTCGCCGTGGTGCGCCCGGGCGACGAGGTGATCGTGCTCGAGCCCTGCTACGACAGCTACGTCCCCAACATCGAGCTGGCCGGCGGCAGCGTGGTGCGCGTGCCGCTCGTGCCCGGCACCTTCCGCCCCGACTTCGACAAGATCGCCGCCGCGCTCACGCCGCGCACGCGCGCCATCATCATCAACACGCCGCACAACCCGAGCGCCACGATCTGGACCGCCGCCGAGATGCGCCAGCTCGAGGAACTGCTCGCGCCCACCGACGTGTTCGTGATCAGCGACGAGGTCTACGAGCACATGGTCTACGACGGCGCGCGCCACGAAAGCGTGGCGCGCTTCCCGGGCCTGGCCGCGCGCAGCTTCATCGTCAGCAGCTTCGGCAAGACCTACCACGTCACCGGCTGGAAGGTCGGCTTCGTGGCCGCGCCGGCCCCGTTGATGGCCGAGTTCCGCAAGGTGCATCAGTTCAACGTGTTCACCGTGAACACGCCGATGCAGCATGCGCTCGCACAGTACATGGCCGAGCCGAAGCCGTACCTCGAACTGCCGGCCTTCTACCAGCGCAAGCGCGACCTGTTCGCCGCCGGCCTGGCCGAGAAGACACGCTTCAAGCTGCTGCGCAGCGAAGGCAGCTATTTCCAGTGCGTCGACATCTCGGCGGTGAGCGACCTGTCCGAAGCCGAGTTCTGCCTGTGGCTCACGCGCGAGATCGGCGTGGCGGCGATCCCGCTGTCGGCCTTCTACGGCAACGGCTTCGACCAGCGCGTGGTGCGCTTCTGCTTCGCCAAGAAAGACGAGACGCTGCTCACCGCGCTGGAGCGGCTTGCCAGGCTCTGAGGACGCCCCTTCCATCGCTTGCAGATACGCCGGGCAAAACGCCGACGCGCGCGGTAGGACTGTCCTGACCACCGAAGGGGTGGCTCTCCGGCGCCGCGCCACCGCGGGGATGACCAGCATCGGGGTTCGTTGCAACAACGTCCCAGGAGCAAACCATGTCCCTCTCGTTCATTCTGCTGATCGTCCTGATCCTGCTGCTGATCGGCGCGCTTCCAAGCTGGGGCTACAGCCGGTCCTGGGGCTACGGGCCCAGCGGTGGCCTCGGCCTCGTGCTTGTGATCGTTGTCATCCTCGTGCTCATGGGGCGCATATGACCGGGCGGCGGCACCTTGTGTCGCCTTCAGCGAAGAGCCCGCCCCTTTCGGCGGGCTTTTTCATGCCTGCAACTGGGCCCACGCCTTGTCGAGCCGCTTCACGCTCACCGGCTGCGGCGTGCGCAACTCCTGTGCGAAGAAGCTCACCCGCAGCTCCTCGAGCAGCCAGCGGAATTCGAGCATGCGCTCATCCACCACGCCCTTGCGCTCCGCCACCAGGCGCCAGTAGCGCTGCTCCTGAGGCTTGAGCTCGGCGAGCTTCGCGGCGTCGCGGGCCGGGTCCGCGCGCAGCTTGTCGAGCCGCAGCACGATGGCCTTGAGGTAGCGCGCGAAGTGCTGCAACTGCGTCCACGGTGCGTCGGCGATGAAGCGCTTGCCGACGAGACGCTGCAGTTGCTGTGCGGCATCCTGCACGGCATCGGGCTGGATCTTCGTGTCCTTGATCTTTCGCGCGGCCGCCGCGTATTCGACGAGGATGGCCGACGCCAGCCGGCCCACCTCGTTGGCGATCAGCGTGAGGCGGCCGCGCCCCTCTTCCAGCCGGCGCTTGAACGCGAACTCGTCGGTCGGCAGCGGCTCCTGAAGGAAGGCGCGGTCGATCGCCACGTCGATGATCTGCGCACGCAGTTCCTCGGAGGTGCCGAGCGGCATGAACGCGACCGACATCTTCTGCAGATCGGGGATGTTCTTCTCGAGGTACTTGAGCGCATCCTTCAGCTGCAGTGCGAACAGGCGGCGCAGGCCGGCCCGGTGTTTGGTAGCCGCCACGGCGGGCTCGTCGAACACCTCGATGGTCACGGCGTCGCCCTCGTCGCGCAGCGCCGGAAAACCGATCAGCGATTGCGAGCCGCGGCGCACTTCCATCAGTTCGGGCAGCTCGCCGAAAGTCCAGCCCGTGTAGCGCTGGCCGGCGGGTAGTGCGGCGGCCGCAGGCGCGTTGGCCGCCTTCGCGGGCGCCTTCGAGTCTTCGTCCGTCGCCGGCGTCTTCTCCGGCGACGCCTTCACATTCAGCCCCGCGAGCGCCTGGAACGCGCCTCGTGCCTGCGCACCGAGTTCGGCCTTCAGCGCACCAAGGTTGCGCCCCATGCCCAGCTGTCGCCCGTGCTCGTCGATCACGCGCAGGTTCATGAACAGGTGCGGCGGCAGCATGTCGAGCTTGAAGTCGGCGCGCTTCACGTCGATGCTGGTCATGTCGCGCACGCGCTTGAGCAGCACGTCGGTCAGCGAGCCTGTGCCGAACAGCTCGGGCGCCGACAGTTCTTCCGCCAGCTTCGAAGCCGACTCGGGCAGCGGCACCAGCCGCGAGCGCGGGCGCTGCGGCAGGCTCTTGAGCAGCGCCTGGATCTTGTCCTTGAGCATGCCCGTCACCAGCCACTCGCAACGTTCCTCGCTCACCTGGTTGAGCACGAACAGCGGCACGCTGACGGTGAGGCCGTCTTTCGCGTCACCGGGCTCGTGCAGGTAGGTCGCAGCACAGTCCACGCCACCCAGTCGCAGCGTGGCCGGGAAAGACTGCGTCGTGATGCCAGCCGCCTGGTGGCGCATCAGTTCATCGCGCGTCAGGAACAAGAGGCGTGGCTGCTCCTTCGAGGCATGGCGGTACCAGTTCTCGAAGGTGATGCCGCTGGCCACGTCGGCGGGCAACTGCGCGTCGTAGAAGGCGAAGATCAGCTCGTCGTCGACCAGCACGTCCTGCCGGCGCGACTTGTGCTCCAGCCCTTCGACCTCGCGCACCAGCTTGCGGTTGGCCGTGAGGAACGGGAACTTGCTCTCCCATTGCCCACCGACCAACGCCTCGCGGATGAAGATCTCGCGCGCCGCGACCGGATCGACCTTGGTGAAGTCGACGCGCCGCCCGCTGTACACGACCAGCCCATACAGCGTCGCGCGTTCCAGCGCCGACACCTGCGCGCCCTTCTTCTCCCAGTGCGGGTCGAGCAATTGCTTCTTCAGCAGATGCCCCGCCACCTGTTCGAGCCATTGAGGCTCGATGTTGGCGATGCCGCGCCCGAAGAGCCGCGTGGTTTCGACCAGTTCAGCCGCAACGATCCAGCGGCCGGGCTTCTTCTTCAGGTGCGCGCCCGGATGCTTGTAGAACTTGATGCCGCGCGCGCCGAGATACGCCTCGTCGTCTTCGAGCTTCCAGCCGACGTTGCCGAGCAGGCCCGCGAGCATCGACAGGTGCAGCGGCTCGTAGCCCGAAGGCTCGGCGTTGAGGCGCCACTTGTGCTCGGTCACCACCGTGAGCAGCTGCGAGTGGATGTCGCGCCACTCTCGCACGCGGCGGATGTTGATGAAGTTCTGCCGCAGCAGTTGCTCGTACTGGCGGTTGCTGAGCTTGTGGGTGTCTCCGTGGCCGCCGCGCGCGTCGGCGATCCATTTCCATAGCCGCAGGTAGCCGCTGAACTCGCTCTTCTCGTCGTCGAATTTCGAATGCGCCTGGTCGGCCTGCTGCTGTGCGTCCATCGGGCGGTCGCGCACATCCTGCACGCTGAGGGCCGAGGCGATGACCAGGACTTCTTCGAGCGCACCGCGCGATCGGGCTTCCAGGATCATCCGGCCGACGCGCGGGTCGAGCGGCAGCCGCGACAGCTCGGCACCGGTTTGCGTGAGTTCGTTGGCGTCGTCAACAGCGCCCAGCTCGTTGAGCAGCTGGTAGCCGTCGGCAATCGCGCGCGGCGATGGCGCTTCGAGGAACGGAAAGCGCGCCACGTCGCCTAAGCGCAGTGACTTCATCCGCAGGATCACGCCCGCGAGCGAGGAACGCAGGATTTCCGGATCGGTGAAGCGCGGCCTGCCTTCGAAATCCTTTTCGTCGTAGAGCCGGATGCAGATGCCGTTCGCCACCCGCCCGCATCGGCCCGCGCGCTGGTTGGCCGCCGCTTGGCTGATCGGCTCGACCAGCAACTGCTCGACCTTGCTGCGGAAGCTGTAGCGCTTCACGCGCGCCGTGCCGGTGTCGATCACGTAGCGGATGCCTGGCACGGTGAGCGAGGTCTCGGCCACGTTGGTGGCCAGCACGATGCGCCGGCCCGTGTGGCCATCGAAGATGCGGTCCTGCTCCGGGCCGGAGAGCCGCGCGAACAACGGCAGCACCTCGGCGTTGCGCAATAGCGGCTGGTGGCTCAGGTGGCGGCGCAGGTGGTCGGCCGCTTCGCGGATCTCGCGCTCGCCGGGCAGGAAAACGAGGATGTCGCCCGCGTTGTGCGGGTCGCGCCAGAGTTCGTCGACGCCATCAGCGATCGCATCGTTCAGGTCGTGCTCGCGCGACTCCTCGAACGGGCGGTAGCGCTGCTCCACCGGGAAGGTGCGGCCGGAGACATAGATGATCGGCGCCGGCCCGTTCCTGGACGCGAAGTGCTGCGCGAAGCGGTCGGCATCGATGGTGGCCGAGGTGACGATCACCTTCAGGTCGGGACGGCGCGGAAGAATCTCGCGCAGGTAGCCCAGCAGGAAGTCGATGTTCAGCGAGCGCTCGTGAGCCTCGTCGATGATGAGCGTGTCGTAGGCCTTCAGCAGCGGATCGGTCTGCGTCTCGGCCAGCAGGATGCCGTCGGTCATCAGCTTGACCGAGGCGTCGCGGCTCAGCCGGTCCTGGAAGCGCACCTTGAAGCCGACCACGTCGCCCAGCGGCGTCTTCAGCTCTTCGGCGATGCGCTTGGCGACCGAGCTCGCGGCAATGCGGCGCGGCTGCGTGTGGCCGATGAGCCGGCCCTTGCCTGGCTCGGCGTTGAGCTTGCCCCGACCCAGCGCGAGTGCGATCTTCGGCAGCTGCGTGGTCTTGCCCGAGCCCGTTTCGCCGCAGACGATAACGACCTGGAGCGCCGAGATGGCGGCCATGATTTCGTCGCGCCTGCCCGAGACAGGGAGCGATTCGGGAAATTCGATGCGAAGAGGTGTCGTGGTCGTCAAGGGAAGGCAGTCGTCGGGCTGGCGCGGCGGGCAAACCGTCGATTATCGGTGCGCACAGCAGTTGTTGCAGGGCGCCCACAGTGCCCCGCCCCATGGCAACACGTCGAGTAAATAGTCTTTACTCCACCGCACGCCCTCGCTACGATCGCGTCCATGTCCTGCCTTGCCCCCACCACCTTGCGCCGTCGCTGCGCAAGCCGTGCGCCCACCGCGCATGGACGGGCCAAGTTGCCTCGCCCGGCCTGAAGCCGCGCCCCCCGCGCGCTTCGAGCACAGAAGCGCCGCAACCGCTCCCACAGCGTCTGACTGCCGATTCCTTCGTGCGAAGGAGCGGCCGCTTTTCCGTACCTGTTCGATAAAAAAAGAAAAACACCATGTCCAAAGACATCCATTCCCGCCTGCACGCCGAGCTGTCCGAACGCACGCGCCATCTGCAAACCGTCGCCGAGACGCTGAAGACCGAACTCTTCGGCATCGACGACATCATCGACCGCGTGATCGATTCGCTGCGCGCATGGTATGTGCTGCCGCAGCTCATCAGCCGCCCTGTGGTCATCTGCCTCTGGGGCCTGACCGGCACCGGCAAGACGCAGCTCGTGCGCCGCCTGGCCCAGCACCTGGGCTTCTACGACCGCTTCATCGAAGTGCAGATGGACGGCTTCAGCCACGGCTCGGGCTATCACAGCCGCGGCTCCATCTCGGCCATGCTGGCCGAATCGGGCATTGCCGAAGGCACGCCCGGCATCCTGGTGCTCGACGAGTTCCAGCGCTTCCGCACGGTCGACGGCAGCGGCAACGACGCCAAGGTCGAGCGCTACCAGGACGTGTGGGCGCTGCTGTCCGACGGCCGCCTGCCGCCCGCGCTGTCGATGCTCGGCGAGATCGAATCGTCGCTCGCGCAGGCCGAATACGTGCAGGACCGCGACGGCCCGGCCGACAGGAAGAAGGACGACAAGAAGCGCAAGCTGCACCTCTCGCCCTGGGAGGCGCGCGAAGTGAAGCGCTGCCTGAAGCTCACCGAGACCCTGCTGCAGATCATGGCCTGGAAGCCCGCCGAGGTGCACGCACGCCTGCGCGCCTTCCGCGACATGCAACAGAGCTGGGAGACCGACTACAGCAAGCTGCTGGTGTTCGTCTCGGGCAATCTCGACGAGATGTACGCCGAGACGGCGCGCCGCGTCGAGGACTGCGACACAGACGCCGACATCTTCCACACGCTGACGAAGAAGCTCTCCGTCATCGATGTGAAGAAGGCGCTGGCCGAGCGTTTCCGCCCCGAACAGATCGCACGCCTGGGCAACAACCACGTGATCTACCCGTCGTTCAACCGTGCGACCTATGTGCGCCTGATCCTGTCGATCTGCGACCGCTATGTGGCCGAGATCCAGGAAAGCTCCGGCGTGCGCTTCGTGCTCGACGCGAGCGTGTACGAGCAGATCTACGCCAACGCCGTGTTCCCGGCGCAGGGCACGCGCCCGCTGTTCTCGTCGATCCACGCGATCCTGAGCGCCACGCTGGTCAATGCCGCGCTGTGGGCCCTCGAGCAAGGCGCCGACGGCGGCGAGCCGGTGTGGCTCACGCTGGACGCGGGCGCCTCCTGCATCGCGGCCAGGTACCGCAAGGCACGCCGCCAGTTCCCGGTGTCGCTGGAGCTGAACCGCCTCAAGCAGCGTTCGAGCGAGGACTTCCGCGCCCTGCTCGCCGTGCACGAGGCCGGCCACGGCGTGGCCTACGGCCTGCTGTTCGGCCGCGCACCGCAGGAGATCAAGATCAACGTGGCCTCGTTCGAGGGCGGCTACAACAGCTACGAGCAGCGCAAGACGTGGTCGAAGGAGAACCTGCGCGACCGCATCTGCGTGAGCCTCGCGGGCCGTGCCGCCGAGCAACTGGTGTTCGGCGAGCAGGCCTGCACCTCCGGCGCCGTGCAGGACTTCATGCAGGCCACGGCCTGCGCGGCACAGTACGTGCGCCACTTCGCGTTCGGCACGCGCCTGAGCCGCACCGACGTCGCGAACGACCCGGAGGACAACCGCAACACCGACGTCGATGCCACCAACCCCGAGATCGAGGCCCTGCTCGCGCAGGAGCATGCGCGCGCCCTCGCGCTGCTCGACGCGCACACGCCGGCGCTGGTGGCGGTGGTCGACGCGCTGATGCGCGAGGGCTCCATCGCGCCGGCCGAACTGGCGGCAATGCTGGGCCTGCCAACCGCTCCAACCGGAGAGCCGACCGATGCCTATGCGGCGCTGCTGGCGAGCTTCCGAGCCCGCCATGCCGACCTGCTGCCCCCGGCGCAACCAGAGGCCGCCGCGGCGGCCATCCCCGCCAGCGCGGCCCGCGTGCTGCGGGCAATCGCCTGAATCGCCCGAGTCAGGCAAACGACGCTCCATGAATGCACAATCACGCCCCATGTCCACCGTTTTCAACTTCACCTTCGTGCCCTGGTTCCGCTCGGTCGCGCCCTACATCCACACGCACCGCGGCAAGACTTTCGTGGTCGCCCTGGCGGGCGAGGCGATCGCGGCGGGCAAGCTGCAGAACATTGCGCAGGACCTGGCCCTGATCCAGAGCATGGGCGTGAAGATCGTGCTGGTGCACGGCTTCCGGCCGCAGGTCAATGAGCAGCTCGCGGCCAAGGGCCACGAAGCGAAGTACTCGCACGGCATCCGCATCACCGACGAAGTGGCGCTCGACTCCGCGCAGGAAGCCGCGGGACAGCTGCGCTACGAGATCGAGGCCGCCTTCAGCCAGGGCCTGCCGAACACGCCGATGGCGGGCTCGACGGTGCGGGTGATCTCGGGCAACTTCATCACCGCGCGGCCCGTAGGCGTAGTCGACGGGGTGGACTTCAAGCATTCGGGCCTGGTGCGCAAGGTCGACTCGGCCGGCATCCGCCGCACGCTCGATTTCGGTGCGATGGTGCTGATGTCGCCCTTCGGCTTCTCGCCCACCGGCGAGGCTTTCAACCTGACGATGGAAGAGGTGGCCACCAGCGTCGCCATCTCGATCCAGGCCGACAAGCTGATCTTCCTGACCGAGATCCCGGGCATCCGCATCGACAGCGAGTTGCCCGAGAGCGAGGACAACCCGATCGACACCGAGCTGCCGCTGGACGCCGCAGAAAAACTGCTCGCCTCGCTGCCACCGCCGCAGAAGCCGACGGACACGGCTTTCTACCTGCAGCACTGCGTGAAGGCCTGCAAGGCCGGCGTGGAGCGCAACCACATCCTGCCCTTCGCGCTCGACGGCTCGCTGCTGCTCGAGGTGTACGTGCACGATGGCGTCGGCACGATGGTGATCGACGAGAAGCTCGAGAGCCTGCGCGAAGCCTCGGTGGACGACATCGGCGGCATCCTGCAGCTGATCGAGCCCTTCGAGCGCGACGGCACGCTCGTGAAGCGCGACCGCACCGAGATCGAGCGCGACGTGGGCCACTACACGGTGATCGAGCACGATGGCGTGATCTTCGGCTGCGCGGCGCTCTACCCATACCCCGAGGCGCGCACCGCCGAAATGGCCGCGCTCACGGTGTCGCCGCAATCGCAGTCGCAGGGCGACGGCGAACGCATCCTCAAGCGCGTCGAACACCGCGCCAAGGCCATGGGCCTGGACAGCATCTTCGTGCTCACCACGCGCACCATGCACTGGTTCCTCAAGCGCGGCTTCCAGCAGGTCAACCCCGACTGGCTGCCCGAGGCGCGCAAGCGCAAGTACAACTGGGACCGCAAGAGCCAGGTGCTGGTCAAGAAGATCTGATCGACTGCTGAAATCCCCGAGAAGGAGACTGTCCCGATGACGCTCGCAACCGCCCTGCTCTTCGCCATCGTGGCCTTCGCCGCCATCGCCACGCCCGGCCCTACCGTCCTGCTGGCGCTGAGCAACGGCTCCCGCCACGGCGTACGGCGAGCCTTGCCGGGCATGCTCGGCGCGGTGCTGTCGGACTTCGTGCTGGTCGGCGCCGTGGCCCTCGGCCTTGGCGCGCTGCTGGCCGCGTCGGAGTTCTGGTTCTCGATGCTGAAGTGGGTCGGCGCGGTGTACCTGGCGTATCTCGGCCTGCGCATGCTGCGCTCCAGGGGCGGCAGCTTCCATCTGCCTGCCGCCGACGGCGCGCCGTCGACCACGGCGGGCGAGAGCAAGCGCATCTTCTTCAAGTCCTTCCTCGTGGCGGTAACCAACCCCAAGGGCTACATCTTCTGCTCGGCGCTGTTGCCGCAGTTCATCGATCCCTCGGCCGCGCAGGCGCCGCAGTACTTGGCCATTGCCCTGATCTTCGCGGGCCTGGACATGGCGGTGATGCTGGCCTACGCCTTCGTCGGCGCCCGCGCGATCCGGCTGCTGACCGTGTCGGCCACGCGCTGGATCGACCGCGCCTGCGGCGGCATGTTGCTGGCGCTGGCCGGCTCGCTCGCCTTCTACCGGCGCGGCGCGGCCTGACGACGACACCTGTCGCCGGCCAGTAGCCGCTTCGCCAGAAGCGGTAACAGGTGTCACCGATAATCCCGGGCATGAATCCCCTGCTTTCCCGGTTGCAACCCTATCCCTTCGAGCGGCTGAAGCAACTGTTCGCGGGCGTCACGCCCAATCCCGAGTTTTCCGCCATCAGCCTGGGCATCGGCGAACCCAAGCACGCCACGCCGGGCTTCATCAAGGACGCCTTGAGCGCGAGCCTCGGCGCGCTGGCCGCCTACCCCGCGACCGCCGGCGACGTGGCGCTGCGCACCGCCTTCACCGACTGGCTGAAAACCCGCTACAGCCTCGCCCTCGACCCGGCCACGCAGGTGCTGCCCGTCAACGGCTCGCGCGAGGCGCTGTTCTCGCTGGCCCAGACCGTCGTCGACCCGACCGCCTCGCCGCAGCCGGTGGTGATGTCGCCCAACCCGTTCTATCAAATCTACGAGGGTGCGGCCCTGCTCTCGGGCGCCGAGCCGTACTACGTGGCCAGCGTGCCCGCGCGCAATTTCGCAGTCGACTGGGACAGCGTGCCCGACGACGTCTGGGCCCGCACCCAACTGGTGTTCGTCTGCTCGCCGGGCAACCCGACAGGCGCCGTGATGTCGCCGGACGAGTGGAAGAAGCTCTTCGCGCTGTCCGACCGCCACGGCTTCGTGATCGCCGCCGACGAGTGCTACAGCGAAATCTACTTCCGCGACGAGCCCCCGCTCAGCGGCCTCGAAGCCTCGGTGAAGCTCGGCCGGCCCGACTTCAGGAACCTGATCGCGCTGACCTCGCTGTCCAAGCGCAGCAACGTGCCCGGCCTGCGCAGCGGCTTCGTGGCGGGCGACGCGTCCATCATCAAGAAGTTCCTGCTCTACCGCACCTACCACGGCAGCGCCATGAGCGGCACCGTGGCCGCGGCCAGCATCGCGGCCTGGGGCGACGAGTCCCATGTGGTCGATAACCGCGCGCAGTACCGCGCCAAGTTCGCTGCCGTCACGCCGCTGCTCGAACCCGTGCTCGACGTGCGCCTGCCCGACGCCAGTTTCTACCTCTGGGCCGGCGTGCCCGAAGTGTGGGCTGGCGACGACGAAGCCTTCGCCCGCGCGCTCTACGCTCAATACAATGTGACGGTTTTGCCGGGCAGCTATCTGGCGCGCCATACGACATACGGGGCGCACAGCGCCAACCCCCGGCCGGGGCCGCATCCGCATGGCGCTGGTGGCCGGAACCGCCGAGTGCGTCGAGGCCGCCGGACGCATCGTCCGCTTCTGCAACGAGGGCACGGACGCCCGCCGCTGATCCGCTTTCCCGCTCCCATTTTTCACCCGAGACTTTCTTCATGACCCAGCAACTGCAACAAATCATCGACGCCGCGTGGGAAGACCGCGCCAACATCTCGCCCTCCGCCTCGCCGGCCGAAGTGCGCGACGCCGTCGAGCACGTCATCACCGAACTCAACAACGGCAAGCTGCGCGTGGCCACCCGCGAAAGCGTCGGCAAGTGGACCGTGCACCAGTGGATCAAGAAGGCCGTGCTGCTGTCGTTTCGCCTGAAGGACAACGAGCAGATGCAGGCCGGCTCGCTCGGCTTCTACGACAAGGTGCCGACCAAGTTCTCGCACCTGTCGGCCAACGAGCTGAAGGAATCGGGCGTTCGCATCGTGCCTCCGGCCGTGGCCCGCCGCGGCAGCTACATCGCCAAGGGCGCGATCCTGATGCCCTCTTACGTGAACATCGGCGCCTACGTGGGCGAAAGCACCATGGTCGACACCTGGGCCACCGTGGGTTCGTGCGCGCAGATCGGCGCCAACGTGCACCTGTCGGGCGGCGTCGGCATCGGCGGCGTGCTCGAGCCGCTGCAGGCTGGCCCCACCATCATCGAAGACAACTGCTTCATCGGCGCGCGCTCCGAAGTGGTCGAAGGCGTGGTGGTCGAAGAAAACTCGGTGCTGTCGATGGGCGTGTTCATCGGCCAGAGCACTCCGATCTACGACCGCGCCACCGGCGAAACCCACTTCGGCCGTGTGCCCGCGGGCTCGGTCGTCGTGGCCGGTAGCCTGCCCAAAGACAACGGCCGCTACAGCATGTACGCCGCCATCATCGTGAAGAAGGTCGACGCCAAGACGCGTTCCACGACCTCGCTGAACGACCTGCTGCGCGACTGAACGGTCCCCAGGACCAACCCCTTTTCCCCTTAGAGAAAACAACAGCACCCGAGGAGAGAGACCGATGAACATGATGGAGCGGATTCTTCGTTTGATGGCCGAGCGCAAGGCCTCCGACATCTACCTCTCGGCCCACTCCCCGGTGCTGATCCGCATCAACGGCATCTGCGTGCCGATCAACGCGCAAGTGCTGCCAGCCACCGCGCCGCTCGCGCTGCTGTCCGAAGTGGTGCCCCCCGCCCGTATCCAGGAGCTGGAAAGCACGGGCGAACTCAACATGGCCGTCGCCCTTGAAGGCGCCGGCAACTACCGCATTAGCGCCATGCGCCAGCGTGGCACCTACGCGGTGGTGGTGCGGCACATCGCCTCGACGATTCCGAGCTTTGCCGACCTGAACCTGCCCGACATCCTCAAGACGCTCATCATGGACAAGCGCGGGCTGATCCTGATGGTGGGCGCCACCGGCGCCGGCAAGACCACCACGCTGGCCTCGATGCTCGACTACCGCAACGAGCACGCCAGCGGCCACATCCTGACGGTGGAGGAACCGATCGAGTTCACCTACACCAACAAGAAATCGGTGGTGAACCAACGCGATGTGGGCAGCGACACCACCTCGCTGCAGATGGCGCTGAAGAACGCGCTGCGCCAGGCGCCCGACGTGATCCAGATCGGCGAAATCCGCGACCGCGACACCATGACTGCCGCCATCGCCTACGCGCAGTCGGGCCACCTGTGCGTGGCCACGCTGCACGCCAACAACAGCTACCGCGCGCTGAACCGCATCCTGAGCTTCTTCCCGGTCGAGGTTCGGCCTACGCTCCTGGGCGACCTGGGCGGCGCGCTGCGCGCCATCGTGTCGCAGCGCCTGCTGCGCACGCCGACCGGCGGCCGCGTGCCGGCGCTCGAAGTCATGCTCAACACCGCGCTGGTGGCCGAGCTGATCGAAAAGGGTGACTTCTCGGGCGTCAAGGAAGCCATGGAAAAGTCGATGGCCGAAGGCTCGCAGACCTTCGAGGAAGACATCGCCCGCCTCATCACCGAAGAGCGCGTCACGCGCGAGGAAGGCCTGTCGCACGCCGATTCGCCCACCAACCTGATGTGGCGCCTGCAGAACCGCGCCGCGCCCAAGCAGCAGGTGGACGACCGCCACCTGACCGACCAGGTCGACGAACCCACCTTCACCGACATCACGCTCGACGTCAAATTCTGACTCTCCCCCAGGCTTCGCGCACTTCGTGTCGCGCGCCGGTTCCGCGGTGTTCCTGGAAGAGTCACCCTCCATTCCTGTGCCATGTCCCGTACGCTCCAGCTCGCCGAACAACTCATCTCGCGCCCCTCCGTCACCCCTGAAGACGCGGGCTGCCAACAGATCCTCGGCGAGCGGCTGGCGCCACTGGGCTTCACCCTGGAAACCATCGGGAGCGGGCCGGCCGACTTTCGGGTGACCAACCTCTGGGCGGTGCGCCGTCCCACCAACGCGGCTGCGACCAAGACGCTGGTATTCGCCGGCCACACCGACGTGGTGCCCACCGGCCCTGTCGAGCAATGGACCAGCCACCCTTTCACCCCCACGCATCGCGACGGCAAGCTCTACGGCCGTGGCGCCTGCGACATGAAGACCTCGGTGGCCGCCTTCGTGACCTCGATCGAGGAATTCCTGCAGGCCGTGCCCGACCCGCAGCTCACGCTCGCCCTGCTGCTCACCAGCGATGAAGAAGGCCCCGGCGTCGACGGCACCGTCATCGTCTGCAACGCGCTGGCCGCGCGCGGCGAAGTCATCGACTACTGCATCGTTGGCGAGCCCACGGCGGTGGAGCGCTGCGGCGACATGATCAAGAACGGCCGCCGCGGCACCATGAGCGGCAAGCTCACCGTCAAGGGTGTGCAGGGCCACATCGCCTATCCGCACCTGGCGAAGAACCCCGTGCATTCGGTGGCGCCCGCGCTGGCTGAGCTGGTGGCCATCAACACCGCGGGTGGCTGGGACACCGCGAGCAACCCCTACTTCCAGCCCACCAGCTGGCAGATCAGCAATTTCCATTCGGGCACCGGCGCAAGCAACGTGATTCCGGGCAGCGCGGTGATCGACTTCAACTTCCGCTTCTCGACCGAATCGACGCCCGAATCGCTGCAGCAGCGCGTGCACGCCGTGCTCGATGCGCACGGCATCGACTACACGCTGGCCTGGACCATCGGCGGACTGCCCTTCCTGACGACGCCCGGCGAATTGGTCGCGGCCGTGCAGGGCGCGATCCGCGCAGAGACCGGCATCGAAACCGAGCTGTCGACCAGCGGCGGCACCAGCGACGCGCGCTTCATCGCCAAGATCTGCAGGCAGGTGGTCGAACTCGGCCCGGTGAACGCCAGCATCCACAAGATCGACGAGCACATCGACGTGGCCGAGATCGAGACGCTGAAGAACATCTACCTGCGCACGCTGAAGCAGCTTGACGCTGCACTCGCGGCATGAGCACCGTCATCGAGCTGATCGAGTCGGGCGCCAGGCGGCTCGAGGAAGCCGGCGTGGCTTTTGGCCACGGCACCGCCAACGCCTTCGACGAAGCCGCCTGGCTCGTGCTGTGGCGCCTGAAGCTGCCGCTGGACGACCTCGACAGCGTCGCCGACACGCCCGTGTCGCCCGCAGAAGCCGGCAAGGTTTCCGCGCTGATCGACGAACGCATCGCCACGCGCAAGCCCGCCGCCTACCTCACGAAAGAGGCGTGGCTGCAGGGCGTGCCCTTCTACGTGGACGAACGCGCCATCGTGCCGCGCAGCTTCATCGCCGAGCTGATCGCCGACGGTTCCATCGACTACTGGCTCGGCGAGCACACGCAGCGCGTGCTCGACCTGTGCACCGGCAACGGCAGCCTCGCGGTGCTCGCGGCGCTGACGTACCCGGACGTGACCGTGGATGCGGCCGACCTGTCGGTCGAGGCGCTCGAAGTGGCCGCCATCAACGTCACGCGCCACGAGTTGGACGCGCGCGTCACGCTCATCGAATCGGACGGCCTGGCGAACGCGCCCGGCCCGTACGACCTCGTGCTGTGCAATCCACCCTACGTGAACAGCGCCAGCATGGCCGCCCTGCCCGCCGAATACCGTGCCGAGCCCGAGCTCGCACTGGCCGGCGGCACCGACGGCATGGATTTCGTGCGCCAGCTGTTCGCCGACGCGCCTTCCCGCATGAGCGAGCGCGCCGTGCTGGTGCTGGAAATCGGCAACGAGCGCGACTATTTCGAGGCCGCCTTTCCGCAGCTCGAGGTCGTCTGGCTCGAAACCTCGGCGGGCGAGGACCAGGTCTTGCTGGTCACACGGGATGCGCTGCTGAAATCGGACTTCCGGACGCAGAAGTAATACAAAACCATTTTTGGTTTTCCTTTTGCGCCCTCTGCGAAACCTTCGCGTCCTCTGCGTCCGGTAACCCGCATTCGCGGCCCCCTTCTGCCCACCCGGGATAATCCCGGCCTAGGCCCATTTTCATGATCACTCTCAAAAACGTCATTCTTCGCCGCAGCGCCAAGGTTCTGCTCGACGGCGCCACCGTCACCCTCAACCCCGGCGAGAAGGTCGGCCTGGTGGGGCGCAACGGCGCCGGCAAGTCGACCCTGTTCGCCTTGCTCAACGGCACGCTGCACGAAGACGGCGGCGACTTCTCGGTGCCCAAACACTGGCGCATGGCCCAGGTGGCGCAGAACATGCCCGAGACCGAGGAGTCGGCCACCGACTTCGTGGTGGGCGGCGACACCCGCCTGACCGAACTGCGCGAGTCGCTGGCCGCCATCGAGGCCGCCTACACCGAGAACCCCGACGACGCCGACATCGGCATGGAACTGGCCCACGCCTACACCGACCTGGCCGACGCCGGCGAGCACGACGCCGTGCCGCGCGCGCAGGCGCTCATCCTGGGCCTGGGCTTCAAGTCGCACGAGCTCGACGAGCCCGTCAACAGCTTCTCGGGCGGCTGGCGCATGCGCCTGCAGCTGGCCCGCGCCCTGATGTGCCCGAGCGACCTGCTGCTGCTCGACGAACCGACCAACCACCTGGACCTGGACGCCCTCGTCTGGCTCGAAGCCTGGCTGCAGAAGTACCCGGGCACCATGATCGTCATCAGCCACGACCGCGAGTTTCTCGACGCCGTGACCGACGTCACCCTGCACATCGCCAACGCCCAGCTCACGCGCTACGGCGGCAACTACAGCAAGTTCGAGGACATGCGCGCGCTGCAGATGGAGCAGCAGCAGGTGGCCTTCAGCAAGCAGCAGGACAAGATCGCCCACCTGCAGAAGTTCATCGACCGCTTCAAGGCCAAGGCCAGCAAGGCCAAGCAGGCGCAAAGCCGCGTCAAGGCGCTGGAGCGCATGGAAAAGGTGGCGCCGCTGCTGGCCGAGGCCGACTTCACCTTCGAGTTCAAGGAGCCGGGCAACATCCCCAATCCGATGCTGTCGATCAGCAACGCGAGCTTCGGGTACGAGATCGAGAACGAAGCGCCCAAGACCATTCTTCGCGGCGTGAGCCGCTCGGTGCTGGCGGGCCAGCGCATCGGCATCCTGGGCGCCAACGGCCAGGGCAAGTCGACGCTGGTGAAGACCATTGCGCGCGAAATGGGCGCGCTGGCCGGCCAGGTCACCGAGGGCAAGGGCCTGAACATCGGCTACTTCGCGCAGCAGGAACTCGACGTGCTGCGCCCGCAGGACACCCCGCTCGAGCACATGGTTCGCATGGCGCGCGAGCTCGGCAGCAGCGTGAAGGAAGCCACCGGCGAACAGGCCCTTCGCGGCTTCCTCGGCAGCTTCAACTTCAGCGGCGACATGGTCAAGCAGCCCGTGGGCACCATGAGCGGCGGCGAGAAGGCCCGCCTCGTGCTTGCGATGATGGTGTGGCAGCGCCCCAACCTGCTGCTGCTCGACGAGCCCACCAACCACCTGGACCTGGCCACCCGCGAGGCCCTGGCCGTGGCGCTCAACGAGTTCGAAGGCACGCTGATGCTGGTGAGCCACGACCGTGCATTGCTGCGCTCGGTGTGCGACGAGTTCTGGCTGGTGGGCCGCGGCGTGGTCGGCGACTTCGACGGCGACCTCGACGACTACCAGCGCTACCTGCTCGACGAGGCCAAGCGCCTGCGCGAAGAAGCCAAGATGGCGACGCGCGAGGCCGTCAGCATCGCCGCAGCTGCTGCTGCCGCCGCACCGGTGGCGGCGCCCGCCGCTGCGCAGCAACGCAAGCAGGACGCCCAGGAGCGCCAGCAGCGCAGCGACCAGGCCAAGCCGATCAAGCGCGAGATCGCGCAGATCGACGAGCGCATGGCCGCCGCCGGCACCGAGCGCACAGCGCTCGAAGCGCGCCTGGCTCGGCCGCTGCCTCCTGCCGAGATTGCCGAAGCCGGCAAGCGGCTGAAGGCGCTCAACGATGAAATCGGCCGCCTCGAAGAGCGCTGGCTGGCCCTGTCGGACCAGCTTGAAGCCCTGGCGGCCTGACCTGGAACCAGGCAAGGGGAATCACCGGATGCCGTCCGCCATCGACCTGGCCCGGGGTGACGAGAAACTCATCGCCGCCGTGCACCGCAGCCGCCGGCTCATCACCCGCAAGGCCCTGATGGCGGCCGCCGCCAGCGCCGTGCCCCTGCCCGGCATCGACTGGATGGCCGATGCCGCGCTGCTCTCGCGGCTGGTGCCGCAGATCAGCGCCGAGTTCGGCCTCTCGGTCACCCAGGTCGAAAAGCTCGCGCCGCACCAGCGCGAGCGCATCCAGAAGGCAGCGACCACCGTCGGCGCCCTGCTGGTCGGCCGGCTCGTCACGCGCGACCTGCTGATCCGGCTGGCCAGGCACGCGGGCGTGCGCCTTACCGCCAAGCAGGCAACCAAGTACGTGCCCATCGCCGGGCAGATCGTGTCGGCCGCGCTCGGCTATGCGGCACTGCGCGCGCTCGGCGAGCAGCACATCAAGGACTGCGTGCGCGTCAGCACGACCCTCGCTCTCGCGCCGCCCGAACCGCACGCGAACGCCTGAGCGCCTCGCGGTCGAACAGCACCTGCGCCGCCCAGCCTGCACACACCAGCCCGAAGCAACCGGCCCCCGCGATGGCGGGGCGTGCCGCCACCAGCCCGACGATCAGCCCCGCAAGGGACAGCAACGCCAGCAGCGCGCACAGCACGCGATCAAGCCAAAGGCCCGACAGGAAGCGTCTGAGCACGGCTTACTCATCGGCCGACGGTCGGCGCAAGGCCCGCGGCGCAGATTTGAGCGCCTCTTCCCGCATCTGCTGCTCGTAGGCAGCCAGCAGCGCAATGTAGTGGCGCGACATCACGTCGCTCACCCGCCCCAGGCCGATCTTGCTGATCGTCGGCTGCGGAATGCCGGTTCTCTGTTCGATCTGCTTCTGCGTGAGCCCCATGGCCCTCAGCGCCAGCACCAACTCGCGTGGCTTCATGGTCTTTCTCCCTTTTTCTCATATTTTAGAGTCCAGAAAGAATATTCATTTGAGCTTAAATCCCGCTCAATGGAGACCATTGCCACACGCGCCTTGGCCGCGCGCAAATTCGCCAAGATGACGCAGAAGCAGGCAGAGGCAGCTTCCGGCGTCAAGCAGTCCAGCATTTCCAAGATCGAGCGGGGAGACACCAGCCGGTCGATGAGCGTGCTCGCGCTGGCGCGCGCCTACCGTGCCGATCCCAACTGGCTGGACACCGGCGACGGACCGGCTCCATGGGACGAAGACCAGATCCGCCAGGCCCGCGACAGGGCCAACGAACCGCCTGGCCCCTATCGCGTGACACGCACTCCGCCGTCGATCCCGTCGTTCAATCCCCGCACTCCCGGCACCGTGCCGCTCATCGCATGGGCGGACGCCGCCAACTGGGACAGCCTGGAAGTTTCGCAACAGCCCAGTGCCGAGCGCTGGATTCCCTGCATCGCCCATCACAGCCTTCATACCTATGCGCTGCGCGTGCGCGGCGACAGCATGACCGCGCCCAGCGGCCATCTGAAGAGCTATCCGGCGGAGTCGATCGTGTTCGTCGATACACAGTTGAAGACACCCGATGACGGCGAACGCATCATCGCGAAACTCGACGACAGCGGCGAGATCACCTTCAAGGTGTTCAAGGAAGACGACGGGCGCCGCTGGCTGTTGCCGTTGAACCCGACGCACGAGCCGGTACGCCAAGCCTTCACCGTGCTCGGCACCGTCATCGGCAAGTGGGAAGACGAAGACTGAGGCCGTTGAAACGGGATTCCATCAAGGTCAGCTTCTATGCAGGTTCACAGGCGATAGTCATGGCTCTCCCTGTGGCCTGCATTCTCTGATCCTCCCTCCTCCAGCAGGTCACCTTCCAGCCCGCCTTCGTGCGGGCTGTTTTTTTGTTGTTCCAGGTCCGCGCGCTTTGCGTTACCTCGCCGGACAACTTTGAACGCCGCAAATAAAAAAGGCCGCTGGAAGGCGGCCTTGATCAACGTGTTTTCAGAGGAGAAGGGTTCTGGTAGGACGTACTGGATTCGAACCAGTGACCAACGGATTAAAAGTCCGCTGCTCTACCAACTGAGCTAACGTCCCGGAACCATTTTTTCTTCTAGCCGGTATCGAATCCGGCAAAGCCTAAGATTATAGCGTGACGTTTGAGGCAATTTGGTCGAGAACCCAACCCGCTGCACATTGACCGAAGGTCGCGGTGACGCTGACCACCGATCCGTAGCCATGGCAGTTGAGCGAGCCGTCGCCTTCGATGGCGCATGACGCATCGGGCGGCGCCACGCTTTCGCGGCTGAAGACGCAGGCGATGCCGATCTTGCGGCCTTCGCGCGGCGCGCCGTGTTCCTTGCGCAGGCGCTGACGCAATTGCGCCAGCAAGGGGTCGTGCGTGACGAGCGACAGGTCGTCGATGTCGACCTTGTGCGCCTGCCGCTTGCCGCCCGCCGCGCCCACCGTGACGAACGCAGCGCGCGATGATGAAGAAGATGCACGCGCCCACGCCGCCATGGCCACCTTGGCCTTCACCTGGTCGCAGGCATCGATGACGGCCGTTACCGGCCCGTTCGCGGCCAGCGCCGCATCGAGCAGCGATGTCCAGTTGCCGGGCTCGACGAAATCGTCGATCGCCTGCACCTTGCATCCGGGGTTGATCTGCGCGATGCGGTCACGCATGGCTTCGACCTTGGCCTGTCCCACGGTGGCATCGAGCGCATGGATCTGGCGGTTGATGTTCGACTCCGACACGTGGTCGAGGTCGATCATCGTCAGCCGCCCCACCCCGCTGCGCGCCAGCGCCTCGACCGCCCACGAACCCACGCCGCCGATGCCGACGACCAGCACATGCGCGTTGCGGATGCGCGCGGCACCGGCAACGCCGTACAGCCGCTCAAGCCCGCCGAAGCGGCGCGCAAGATCGGGCGCCGCGGTGTCGATGAGGACATCCGCGGCGGCGGGAGGAGTGGTGAAAGCGTCGATGACGATGGCACTCAAGCGCAAGGCTCCGCCGGCATCAACGCAGGCGCGAGAGGCGCTCGCGGCCGGCCTGCGCGGCTTCGGACTGCGGATAGGCCTTGGTCAGGTCTTCCAGCGTGCGGCGCGCGGCGCGCGTGTCCTTCAGCTCGATCTGGCAGTTCGCGATCGACAGCACGGCCTCGGGGGCTTTGGCATGGTCGGGCGCGAGCGAGAGCATGGAGCGGAAGTTCGCAATGGCCTCGTTGTAGTTGCGCGTGGCGTACTGCGCATTGCCGAGCCAGAACAACGCAGAAGCGTTGTAGCCGCTTTGCGGGTAGCGCTTGACGAATTCGGCGAACGCGGTCTGCGCCTGCGCGAACTGGCCCGAGCGGAACACGCCGAGGGCGGCGTCGAAGTCGGCCTTTTCCTTGGGATCGGCGGTGAACTCGCGGCCGTCCACCGATACCTTCGAGGGCTCGCTCTGCTTGAGCTTGTCGTCGATGGTGGTCTGGCGCGACTGCATCTCGCTCAGCGTGCGCGTGAGCTGCTCGTTCTGGCCGGTCATGCGGGCGAGGTCGCCACGCATCTGCTCGATCTGGTTCTGCAGGTCGAGCAGGCTGCGGCGCAACTGGCCGTTCTCGTCGGTCAGCCGCTGGTCGGTCTGCTGGCGCATGGCCTCGACGCGCTGGCGCAGGTCGAGGATGGCGCGGCGTGCCTCGTCATCCTCGAACAGTGCGGCCTGCGACCCCATCGAGACGCAAAGCAGGGCTGCGGCCAGCGCCGCGCCTCGCATGAGAGCGCGCGGCATCACCGGGTGTAGCGGAGTTCGGCGCGGCGGTTCTGTGCCCATACTTCCTCACCCGAGCCCGGGACGGCAGGCTTTTCCTTGCCGAAGCTCACGGCCTCGATCTGGCCGTCGCTCACGCCCAGCAGGGTCAGCGCGCGGCGGACGGCCTCGGCACGCTTCTGGCCGAGCGCCAGGTTGTACTCGCGGCCACCGCGCTCGTCGGTGTGGCCTTCGATCGAGACGCGGCGCTGCGGATTGGCCTTGAGGAACCTGGCGTGGCCGTCGATCAGCGACTGGAATTCGGGCTTGACGGTGTAGCTGTCATAGTCGAAATAGACGATGCGCGCCACGCCAACCGGACCCTGCATGGTGCCGGCGTTCTGATCGGCATTGACTGGCGTCACGGTGCTGGCGCCGCCGCCCTGCTGGCCCGCGGTGCCGCGCCCGTCGGTCACGGGCGTGTCGTTGAGCTTGGTGCCCGACGAGCAACCGGCGATGAGGGCCACGATGGCCAGCGAATAAATCGTACGTTTCAACATTTTTTCAAACTCCTCAAATAAACCTTGGTCATTGCTTTTGAAACGGACCCCAGTCCGGTTCCCTGATGTCTCCCGCCTGTCCCGCAAGCCGTGCCTTTATTTTTCCATCTAGCGTGGTCGTCATGAGCGCTTCGCGGCCTTGCAGGTGCGTTGCGTAGACGATCAGCTTGCTGTTCGGGGCAAAGCTTGGACTTTCGTCCGCGGAGGTGTCGGTGATCGCGCTGACGTTGCCGGTTGCCAACTCCATCACATGGAGTTTGAAGGCACCGCCCACGCGGGAGATGTAGGCCAACCACCGGCCATCGCCGCTGACAGACGGAGAGATGTTGTAGGTGCCGCTGAAGGTCACCCGTGTCGGGTTGCCGCCGCTGGCGCTCATCTTGTAGATCTGGGGCGCACCGCCGCGGTCGCTCACGAAATAGATGGTGCCGCCGTCGGCCGAGTACACAGGCTCGGTGTCGATGCTTGCGCTTTGCGTCAGGCGACGCGGTTCGCCGCCGCTGGCCGGGATGGAGAACAGCTGCGAGCCGCCGTCGCGGCTGAGCGTGACGGCGAGCGAATTGCCGTCGGGCGCCCAGGCCGGTGCGCTGTTGGAGCCCTTGAAGTTCGCCAGCAGCCGGCGCTGGCCGCTGGCCACGTTGTGCACGTACACGACGGGCTTGCGCGATTCGAAGGAAACGTATGCCAGCTGTTGGCCATTGGACGACCAGCAGGGCGAGATGATGGGTTCGGGGCTGGCGAGCGCGGCTTGTGCGTTCTCGCCGTCGGCATCGGCCACCCACAGCGAGTAGCGGCTGCCGCCCTTGGTGACGTAGGCGATGCGGGTCGAGAAGATGCCCTTCTCGCCGGTCAGCTTCTCGTAGACGTAGTCGGCAATGCGATGCGAGGCAAGGCGCAGGTCGCCTTGCGGCACTGTGTAGCTCTGGCCACCGAGGTCCTGCCCCTTCACCACATCCCACAGGCGGAACTTCACGTCGAAGCGGCCGTCGCCCAGCCGGGTGACGCTGCCCACCACGAGCGAGTCGGCGGTGCGCTGCCGCCACAGCGACAGGTCGGGACGGGAGGCTTCGTCCAGCGCCTGGCCCGAGGCATCGACGCCGCGGAACTGGCCGCTGCGTTCCAGGTCGGCCTGGACGATGTCCGAGATCTTCTGGGGCGAGCCTTCCTGGCCCTTGAAAGGAACGAGCGCGATCGGCAGCTGCGTGAGCCCGACGCCCGACACCTCGACCCGGAACTGGGCCAGTGCAGGAATCATGGGGGTGGCAGCGAGGGCCGCAATGAGTGTGCGGCGTGCAAAAAGTGATGAAGAAGGAGTTGGAATTGGAGTTGGCAACGGCTTGTTCATGCGATTCGGAGAGGTTTCCGGGTAAAAAGTTCTCCCCGGCTTTATCGGGCCACATGTTACACACTGGCTTGGGGCGGCCGTCACAAAACGTTTATCGAGCGGCGCGGTCCTACAGAAGCACCGGCGGCAGGCCCTGAATGAGGGCCCCGTAGAATCCGCCGCCATGCAAGCATCCCCCGGCGGCGAGAACGCACGCCCTCCCCTGATGCGCCGTCTGGCGCGACTCATGACCTGGTTTGGCGGCTCGCGCCAATGGTGGGCCCTCGGACTGAGCGGGGCGATGCTGGCTGCAATCACCGAGCCACTGATGGCCGCGCTATTGAAGCCGCTGCTCGATCGCGGCTTCACGCGCGGCGAGATGCCGTTGTGGTTCGTGCCTGCCGCCGTGCTGCTGCTGTTCGCGGTGCGCGGCATCGCCCAGTTCATCTCCCAGTACGCGCTGTCGCGCATCGCCAATGAAGGCATGCAGAAGCTGCGACGGGTGCTGTTCGAGCACCTGCTCGGCGCCGAACTCGCGCTGTTCGCGCGCCAATCGGCCAGCACCCTGTCGAACACGGTGGTCTACGAAGTGCAGACCGGCGCAATGCTGCTGGTGCAGGCGCTGCTCGGCCTTTCGCGCGACGGCTTCACGCTGATCGCGCTGCTTGGCTATCTGGTTTACCTGAACTGGAAGCTCACCCTGATCGTCGCATTCCTCGTGCCCAGCATCTCCTGGATCATGAAGGTGTTCTCCAAACGGCTGTACCGCCTCACCCAGCAAGGCCAGCAGGCCACCGACGAACTGGCCTACGTGGTCGAGGAGAACGTGCTCGCCCACCGCGTGGTGCGCCTGCACGGCGCGGAAGGCGCGCAGGGCCACCGCTTCGAACAGCTGAGCCAGCGCCTGAACCGCCTGGCCGTGAAGTCGACCATCGCGCAGGCGGCCACCACGCCGCTCACACAGATGATGGCGTCGCTCGCGCTGTCGGTGGTGGTGATGATCGCGCTCTGGCAAAGCGGCAAGCAGGGCTTCACGGTGGGCGGCTTCGTTGCCTACATCACGGCCATGCTGATGCTGATTGCGCCGATCCGGCGCCTCGCCGAAGTGGCCGGCCCGATCACGCGCGGCCTCGCCGCCCTGGAGCGCGGGCTGGTCCTGATCGACGACGTGGCACCGGAGTCGCAGGGCACATTCCAGGTCGAACACGCCGAAGGACGCATCGAGCTGCGCAACGTGCAGGTCAGCTACCGAGGCGAAGACGAACAACGCGCGCTCGACGGCGTGAGCCTGACCATCGAGCCCGGCCAGGTGGTCGCATTCGTCGGCCCCTCGGGTTCAGGCAAGACCACGCTGGTCAACCTGCTGCCCCGCTTCGTGCAGCCCAGCGGCGGCCAGGTGCTGCTCGACGGGCACGACACCAGCGAATGGCAACTGAAGAGCCTGCGCGCCCAGTTCGCCATGGTGAGCCAGGATGTCGTGATGCTCAACGAGACGCTGGCCGCCAACGTGGCGCTGGGCGCCGAGATCGACCGCGAGCGCGTGCTGCAGTGCATAGCGGCGGCCAACCTCAGTGCGCATGTCGAAAGCCTGCCCCAGGGCATGGACACGGTTCTCGGCCACAACGCCACGCAGCTGTCGGGCGGCCAGCGCCAGCGCCTCGCCATTGCCCGCGCGCTGTACAAGAACGCCCCCGTGCTGCTGCTCGACGAAGCCACCTCGGCTCTCGACACCGAGTCCGAGCGGCTGGTGCAGGATGCCCTGCAGCGCCTGATGCAGAACCGCACGACGCTGATCGTGGCCCACCGCCTCTCGACCATCCAGCACGCAGATCGGATCATCGTGATGGAGCAAGGCCGCATCGCGGAGCAAGGCAGCCACGCACAACTCATGGCGATGGACGGACTCTATGCGCGGCTGCAGACACTGGCCGTGCGCAGCGCCACGCCGGGGCAGGATCCGACGCTCTGAGCCGCTCTCAGAGCAGCACGATGTCGTACTGCCCCTGCCCGATCGCGGGCTCGGCCTGCAGCGAAATCGGCTTGCCGATGAAGTCGCTCAGCCCCGCCAGGTGCTGGCTTTCCTCATCGAGGAACAGCTCGATCACCTGAGGCGACGACACGATGCGGAACTCGCGCGGCGTGAACTGCCGCGCCTCGCGCAGGATTTCGCGCATCACGTCGTAGGCCACGCTGCGCGCGGTCTTCACGATGCCCTGCCCGCCACAGGCCACGCAGGGCTCGCACAGCATGTGCGCCAGCGATTCGCGGGTGCGCTTGCGTGTCATCTCGACCAGTCCGAGCTGCGAGAAACCGCCGGCCGTGGTCTTCACCCGGTCGCGCGCTAACTGCTTGCGGAATTCCGCCAGCACCTGCTCGCGATGGTCGTCGCGCCCCATGTCGATGAAGTCGACGATGATGATCCCGCCCAGATTGCGCAGCCGCAACTGCCGCGCGATGGCCTGTGCCGCTTCGAGGTTCGTCTTGAAGATGGTGTCGTCGAAGTTGCGCGCACCGACGAAGCCGCCGGTGTTCACGTCCACCGTGGTCAGCGCCTCGGTCTGGTCGACCACCAGGTAGCCACCCGACTTGAGCTCGACGCGCCGGCCCAGCGCCTTCGCGATTTCCTCGTCGACCGAATACAGATCGAAGATCGGCCGCTCGCCCCTGTAGTGCTGCAGCTTGCCAGCTGCCTTGGGCATGAACTCGAGGCCGAACTTCAACAGCACCTCGAACTGCTCGCGCGAATCGATGCGGATGGTCTGCGTGTCCTCGCTGGTCATGTCGCGCAGCACGCGCTGCAGCAGGCTCAGATCCTGGTGCAGCAGCGACATCGCCGGCATGCGCATCGATGCCTCTCGGATGCGCGACCAGGTCTTGCGCAGGTAGGCGATGTCTTCGGCCAGTTCGGGGTCGCTGGAATCTTCGCCGTTGGTGCGCAGGATGAAGCCGCCCGTGTTGGCCGGCACCACGCCGCCGCTGTCGGCAGCCGCGGCCGCCTCGATCAGCGCGAGCATGCGGTTGCGCAGCGATTCGCGCTGGTCCGACGGAATCTTCTGCGAAACCCCGATATGGTTGTCCTGCGGCAGGAACACCAGCAGCCGCCCGGCAATGCTGATCTGCGTCGACAGCCGCGCGCCCTTGGTGCCGATGGGGTCCTTGATGACCTGCACCAGCAGCGACTGGCCTTCGAACACCTGCTTCTCGATCGGCACCATCGGGCCGCCGTTGCGATGGTCGCGCTCGGGCGCCGGTGCGCTGGGCCGCGAGCCCGGCGTGAACGGCGAGACGATGTCGGCCACGTGCAGGAAGGCGGTGCGCTCCAAGCCGATGTCGATGAAGGCCGACTGCATGCCCGGCAGCACGCGCGACACCTTGCCGAGGTAGATGTTGCCGACGAGTCCGCGCTCCAGCGTGCGCTCGACGTGCAGCTCCTGCACCGCACCGTGCTCGACCAGCGCCACGCGGGTCTCCTGCGGAGACCAGTTGATCAGTATGTCCTGCATGGAATTCTCAAGTATTGAAACCGGCGCTTCGAAGCAGCTGCGCGGTCTCGAACATGGGGAGGCCCATGATGCCCGAATAGGACCCGCTGATGTGCTCGATGAACGCGGCCGCCGCACCCTGAATGGCATAAGCGCCGGCCTTGCCGAGCGGCTCGCCGCTGTCGGCGTAGCGGGCGATCTGCGCATCGGTGATGTCGGCGAAACGCACGCGCGACACGCTGAGCGCCGCATGGCGCTGCGTGCCGTGCTGCAGCGCCACGGCCGTCAGCACGCGGTGCGTGCTGCCTGAGAGCATCCGCAACATGCGCGCGGCATCCTTCTCGTCTTCGGGCTTGCCGAGGATGGCGCGGCCGAGCGTAACCGTGGTGTCCGCGCAGAGCACCGGCGCCTCGGCCAGTCCGCGGCTCCGGAGCCGGGCCACGGCGGCATCGAGCTTCAGCGCCGTGACGCGCTGCACATAAGTCGCCGGGGCCTCATTGGGCAGCACGGCTTCGAGCGATTCGGCGTCTTCGCCGGCATCGGCCAGCAGCAGTGCATGGCGAACGCCGAGCTGGCCGAGCAGCTGGGCGCGGCGGGGGCTTTGTGAAGCGAGGTAGACGAAATCCGACAAGGCTCAGTGCTCCTGAAGGGCCGAGCGGCGGCCGCCCGGGTCCGAAAAGAATGTGAAGGACTGCAAGGCCACCGATGAGGCATCGAGCCGCGCGGCCCGCCCGTCGGCGCTGGTCATTCGCGGTGGTAAGGATGGCCTGCGTTGACCGACCACGCCCGATACAACTGCTCGACCAGCAGCACCCGCGCCATCGCGTGCGGCAGCGTCAGGTCGGACAGCCGGATGCGCTCGTGGGCCGCAGCCTTGAAGGCCGGGTCGAGGCCGTCGGGCCCGCCGATGACCAGGGCCACGTCATCGCCCTCGCCTTGCCAGGCCTGCAGCCGCGCGGCAAGCGCCTTGGTGGTCAGTGCCGTGCCGCGTTCGTCGAGCGCGACGATGCGCATGCCGCGCGCCGAGCTTTTGGCAATGGCGCCCTCGATGCGTTCGCGCTCGGCGGCATACAGCGTTTCCAGCGACTTGGAGCCGCGCGGCTCGGTCTTGACGGCGCGCAGCTCGAGCTTGAGTTCGGGCGGGAAGCGCTTGGCGTAGTCGTCCCAGGCAGTCTGAGCCCAATCGGGCATGCGTTGCCCGACGGCGACCACCAGCAGCTTCATGCGCGGCGGGCTGGCGCCTTCTTGGCAGCCGCCGCCTTCTTCGCAGCGGGCTTCTTGGCGGCGGGCTTGCCGACGACCTTGACCGGCACGCGCGCGGTGGTTGTCTTCTTGGCAGGCACCTTCTTGGCAGGCGCCTTCTTCGCAGCCGTTTTCCTGGCCGGGGCCTTCGCGGCCTTGGCTTCCTGCTCGGCTGCGCGGATCGCGGTCTTGGAGGCGCTCGAGCGGCGCAGCGTGGGCTCCTTGCCGGCGGCCTTCTTCTTGCCTTCGGGTTCGTCCTTGACCGACGAGCTGGTCGCCATGGCAGGCTTGGCACCGCCGAGCTTGGCGCGCACCGGCTTGTCGCCCCAGATCTCTTCGAGGTGGTAGTACTGGCGGATGGCGGGCTGCATGATGTGCGCCACGGCCGCGCCGCAGTCCACGATGATCCACTCGCCGTTGTCCTCGCCCTCGATGCGCGGCTTGCCGAAACCGGCTTCGCGCACCGCATCGCGCACGCTGGCGGCCAGCGCCTTGGTCTGGCGATTGGAGGTGCCCGACGCGACGATCACGCGCTCGAACAGCGGCGAAAGATGTTCTGTGTCGAATACCTGGATGTCCTGCGCCTTGACGTCTTCGAGACCATCGATGATGGCTCGCTGGAGTTTCTGGGTGTCTTTCTTGGCGGCGGCTTCAGTGGTCATCAGGCAGAGCGGTAGAGGTGGTGTTGGTCAATATAGCGTGCAACCGTGGGCGGAACCAGCGAGGAAATGTCCACGCCAAGCGCTGCGCGCCGCCGGATCTCGGTGGCACTGGTATCCATGGGTGGCAGTTCGAGCGCCTCGAAACGAGCGCCAACCGGAAGGCCGGGCAGCATTTTCGGATCAAAACGAGCAGTGTCGCCCGTCGATAATGCGCGATACGCTACAGAAACAATAGCAATGCCGAGTATATCCTGCCAGCCATGCCAGGTCGGCAACGCGCTCGCCTGGTCGGCGCCCATGATCAGGACCAGCTGTGCGCCGGGCTGCTCCCGCTGCAGCTCGTTCAGCGTATCGAGGGTGTAGGTCGGGCCGTCGCGCAGCACTTCGCGGCTGTCGACGACGACGGTGCCCTTCAGGCCGGAGAAGGCCAGGCGCGTCATCGCGAGGCGGTCTTCCTTCGGCGTCAGCGCCCTGCTCTTGTGCCAGGCCTGCCCGGTGGGAATGACGTGCAGTTCGGCAAGGCCGAGTTGCGCCAGCGCGGCTTCGGCAAGCGCCACATGGGCGTTGTGCGGCGGGTCGAATGCGCCGCCGAAAACGCCGATGCGGGGAGCCTTGCCGGAAGGGTTCACAACCAGTCGCGCCGCACGATGAAGTCGCTGTACAGCGCGGCTTCGGGGCTGCCCGGTTCGGGCTGCTGCTGGTAGGCCCAGCTTGCCAGCGGCGGCATCGAGAGCAGGATCGATTCGGTGCGCCCGCCCGACTGGAGGCCGAAGTGCGTGCCGCGGTCCCACACGAGGTTGAACTCCACGTACCGGCCGCGCCGGTAGAGCTGGAAGTTGCGCTCGCGCTCCGAATAAGGCGTGGCGCGGCGGCGCTCGACGATCGGCAGATAGGCCGGCAGGAAGCCGTTGCCTACCGAGCGGATCATCGCGAAGCCGTTCTCGAAACCGCCCTCGGAAAAATCGTCGAAGAAGATGCCGCCGATGCCGCGCTGCTCGTTGCGGTGCTTCAGGAAGAAATACTCGTCGCACCACGTCTTGAAGCGCGGGTACTTGTCGTCGCCGAAGGGCGCGAGCGCATCGCGGCACGCGGTATGGAAGTGAACCGCGTCTTCCTCGAAGCCGTAGCAAGGCGTGAGGTCCATGCCGCCGCCGAACCAGCAGACCGGCTCCCCGCCCTCGGGCAGGGCAGCCAGCATGCGCACGTTCATGTGAACGATGGGCACGTACGGATTGCGCGGGTGGAACACCAGCGACACACCCATTGCCTCGAAAGGCGCGCCCGCCAACTCGGGCCGGTTCTGCGTGGCAGAGGGTGGCAGCTTCGCTCCGCGCACCTGCGAGAAGCCGCAGCCCGCGCGCTCGAAGAGTTCGCCGCCCTCGAGGATGCAGGTCAACCCGTGGCCCTGCAGCGGCTCGCCGGGAGCCTTCTGCCATACATCGCGCACGCACGCACTGCCGTCGGCCTTCTCGACAGCCGCGATGATCGACTGCTGCAGCCCGCGAAGGTATTCGCCGACCGCTGCCGGGTTGGTTTGCTGCATCAAGCGCCGTGAGGGTTGCGCGCGTGAACCGCGCGGAATCCGATGTCCTTGCGGTACTGCACGCCGTCGAAGCTGACGCGCGCCGCAACCTCATAGGCCCGTTGCTGCGCCTGCTTCACGCTATCGGCCAGCACGGTCACGCAGAGCACGCGGCCACCGCTGGTCTTGAGCTCGCCGTCCTGCAGCGTCGTGCCGGCGTGGAACACCACGGCGTCGGGCGCCTCGGCCGGAATGCCGGTGATGCGGTCGCCCTTGCGCGGCGACAGCGGGTAGCCGTGCGCGGCCATCACCACGCCCAGTGCCACGCGCCGGTCCCATTGCAGCTCGACCTGGTCGAGCGTGCCGTCGGTGGCATGCCAGAACACTTCGAAGAGGTCGGACTTGAGACGCATCATGATCGGCTGCGTCTCGGGGTCACCCATGCGGCAGTTGAATTCGAGCGTCTTCGGATGGCCGGTGGCGTCGATCATCAGGCCGGCATAGAGGAAGCCGGTGAACGGAATGCCGTCTTTTTCCATGCCGCGGATGGTCGGCAGGATGATTTCGCGCATGGCGCGCGCATGCACCTCGGCCGTGACCACCGGCGCAGGCGAGTACGCACCCATGCCGCCGGTGTTGGGGCCTTCGTCGTTGTCGAGCAGGCGCTTGTGGTCCTGGCTGGTGGCCAGCGCGGTCACGTTCTTGCCGTCGCACAGCACGATGAAGCTGGCTTCCTCGCCCTGCAGGAATTCCTCGATCACGACACGCGCGCCGCCTTCGTTGTGCGACACGCCGAACTTGTTGTCGACCAGCATGAAGTCGACGGCCTCGTGCGCTTCCTGCGCGGTCATGGCCACCACCACGCCCTTGCCTGCCGCCAGGCCGTCGGCCTTGACGACGATGGGCGCACCCTTGGCGTCGATGTACGCATGCGCAGCTGCGGCGTCGGTGAAGGCCTCGTATTCGGCTGTCGGGATCTTGTGGCGCTTCATGAACGCCTTGGAAAACGCCTTCGAGCTTTCGAGCTGCGCGGCCGCCTGCGTCGGGCCGAAGATGCGCAGGCCGTGCGCGCGGAACTCGTCGACCACGCCCGCAGCGAGCGGCCCCTCCGGGCCGACCACGGTCAGCGCGATCTTTTCCTTGATGGCCCACTCGCGCAACGCGGCAGGCTCGGTGATGTCGATGCAGTCGTAGCGTTCGTCGGCCGCGGTGCCGCCGTTGCCCGGCGCCACGTAAACGCGGCTCACCCGGGCGGCCTGCGCCAGGCGCCATGCCAGAGCGTGTTCACGGCCCCCGCCTCCAATTACCAGTACCTTCATTCGCGGGCCTTCATTTCTCGCTGTGATTCAACAAACAAACTAACAGTCATTCATTCCGACAGCGAGGCGTTGTGATAAACGTCCTGCACGTCGTCCAGGTCCTCGAGCACGTCGAGCAACTTCTGCATTCTTGCGGCGTCCTCGCCGGTCACGTCCACGGTGTTCTCGGCGCGCATGGTGACTTCGGCCGCGTCGGGCTTCAGGCCCGCGGCTTCGAGCGCGTTCTTCACGGTCTCGAAGTCGGCCACGGCGGTGATCACCTCGATGGCGCCGTCGTCGTCGGTCACCACGTCCTCGGCGCCCGCTTCGAGCGCCACTTCCATCACCTTGTCTTCACTGGTGCCCGGCGCAAAGATGAACTGGCCGCAGTGCTTGAACTGGAAGGCCACCGAGCCTTCGGTGCCCATGTTGCCGCCGTGCTTGGAGAAAGCGTGGCGCACTTCGGCCACGGTGCGCACGCGGTTGTCGGTCATGGTGTCGACGATGATCGCCGCGCCACCGATGCCGTACCCTTCGTAACGAATTTCTTCGTAATTGACGCCTTCCAGATTGCCCGTGGCCTTGTCGATATTGCGCTTGATGGTGTCGATCGGCAGGTTCACCGCCTTGGCCTTTTCCACCGCCAGCCGCAGCCGGGGGTTGGAGCCCAGGTCGGCGCCGCCGGCGCGGGCGGCCACCGTGATTTCGCGAATGGCGCGGGTCCAGAGCTTGCCCCGCTTCTCGTCCTGGCGGCCCTTCCGGTGCTGAATATTCGCCCACTTGCTATGTCCGGCCATGGCTTTCTATCTCGCTGTCTTGTGTTTTCAAAGCAAGCTCCGAGTTTACTGTCCGGCGCACACAACGCCCGCCGCGGGCCGGGAATTCGGGGTAGAGCTTTTGGTGATAATCGTTCGATGACGCCATCGCCTTCCGTCGGGCCCGGGAATCCCGACACCCTGCCGCCGCACGCTCCTTTGCCGCTGTACTACAAGACCGAGGCCGAGCACCAGGCGTTCCTGCTGCGCATCTTCGACAGCACGGCGGCGGACTACGACCGCATCGAGAGCGTGCTGGCCTTCGGTACCGGTCCCTCGTACCGCCGCGCGGCACTGCAGCAGGCCGGACTCTCGGCGGGCATGCAGGTGCTGGACGTAGGCATTGGCACCGGGCTCGTGGCCCGGGAGGCGCTCAAGCTCATCGGCTCCATGGGCCACCTCGTGGGCGTCGATCCCAGCCCCGGCATGATGAGCCAGGTCAAGCTGCCCGGCGTCGAGCTGGTGCGCGGCGTGGCCGAGGCCCTGCCCCGGCCCGACGCCAGCTGCGACTTCGTGAGCATGGGCTACGCCATGCGCCACATCAGCGACGTGGCGGCGGCCTTCGGCGAATTCCACCGCGTGCTGCGCCCCGGCGGGCGCGTGGCGGTGCTCGAAATCACCAAGCCCGAAGGCCGCGTCGCCACGGCGCTGCTCAAGGGCTACATGCGTGCCGTCGTGCCGCTGATCGCCCGCGTGGTCGGCCGCCAGCGCAACACTTCCGAACTGTGGCGTTACTACTGGGACACGATCGAGGCCTGCATTCCCCCCCAGCGGGTGATGCAGGCACTGGCCGCCGCGGGCTTTCGCGACGTGCGCCGGCATGCGAGCCTCGGCGTCTTCTCTTCCTATACCGCCATCAAACCCGAACATCCCGCCGAGGCCAGCTGACAGTGCGAGCTCTGGACGACACCTCTTCTTCCCATTTGCGCGTCGAGCGCCTGTCGCTGCCGGCCAGCCTGGCGCTGGCCACCGACGGCAAGGCGCCTTTCGCGGCGCTTGGCTATGGAACGCCGCACGGCGTGGCCTGGATGCCGACGGTCAACGCGCGCGTGCTGTCTGCCAACGGCGCCATGGCCGACGTGTGGCATGCGAGCGGCCCGAACATCAAGTCGGGCACCACGGGCATTGCGCGCTGGCGCACCGACGGGCATTGGCTGCTCGGCGCCATCGATCTCGACGAGGCCAAGGAAAGGCAGGGCCTCGCCGAACTCGCGCACCGCGCCTACCGCGATCTCTTCAAGACGCTCGACCAGGCCGGCACGCCGCACCTGCAGCGCATCTGGAACTACCTGCCGCAGATCAATGCCGATGGCGGCGGGCTGGAACGCTACCGCCAGTTCAACCTCGGCCGGCAAGAAGCGTTTCTCGAAGCCGGCCGCGCCGCCTTCGAAGGTGCGCCGGCGGCCTGCGCGCTGGGCATCCACCAGGGCGCCCTGTCGATCCGTTTCCTGGCCGGCCAGCAAGCGCCGCTGCCGGTCGAGAACCCGCGGCAGGTCTCGGCCTACCGCTATCCCGAAACCTACGGCCCGCGCTCGCCGACCTTCTCGCGCGCCGCGCTGGCAGACATCGGCGATGGAAACATCGCGCTCTTCATCTCGGGCACCGCGAGCATCGTCGGCCACGAGACCGTGCACCGCGGCAACCTGCCGGAGCAGACGCGCGAAACGCTGCGCAACCTGCAGGCCGTGATCGCGGCCGCCAACGAACGCGGCACGGCGCAGTTCTCGCTGGGCGAACTCGACTGCGTGGTCTACGTGCGGCATCCGTCGGACACCGAGACGGTGCGCGGCATCATCGAGGACACGCTCGGCGCCGACGCCCCGATGGCGCGCCACGCGGTGTACCTCGAAGCCGACATCTGCCGCAGCGACCTCCTGGTCGAGATCGAGGCCCACACGGTCGCGGCCGGCCAGCTGCGGGCCTGACCGGTCGTTGTCCGGCACCCATCGTCTGATTGACTGATTCAATGACTCGCGTGCTGCGATTTCTCATGTCGATTCCGCTCGCGTTGATGCTCTACGCGCTGCTGCTGTTCCTGGGCCTGATCTCGCTGGTCTGGAACTTCGTTGCCATGCTGATCCACCCGGTGATGCCGGCCGCGCCCGCGCGCACCCTGGGCCGCATGACCATCGCCTTTGCGTACCGCATGTTCTGGTGGCTGGCATCGGTGACCGGCATGATGCGTATCGACGCCACCTGCCTCGACCCGATGCGCAAGGAGCCTGGCGTGATCTTCGTGGCCAACCACCCGACCATGCTCGATGCGCTGCTGCTGGTGGCACGCCTGCCGCGCAGCGCCTGCATCATGAAGGCCGACCTGATGGGCAACATCTTCCTGGGCGCGGGGGCGCGGCTGGCGCGCTACATCAGCAACAGGTCGGCCCGCACGATGGTGCGACTGGCCGTGAACGACCTGCGCAACGGCGGCCAGCTGGTGATCTTTCCAGAAGGCACGCGCACGGTGACGCCGCCGCTCAACCCGTTCCGCCCCGGCACCACGCTGATCGCCAAGCTCGCGCAGGCGCCCATTCAAACAGTGTTCATCGACACCGATTCGCCTTACCTCAGTAAAGGCTGGCCGCTGTGGCGCGTGCCGCCGCTGCCCATCGTCTTCACCTTGCGGCTCGGCAAGCGCTTTGCGCCCACGCAGAACAGCGACGTGCTGCAGGCCGAGCTCGAACAATACTTCCGCCAAAACATGGAGCAGCGCGCCACCGACGCGTCCCCCGAATGCCAGACGCCTCGCGCACCCACCTTGTCCTGATCCCCAGCTACAACACCGGCGAACGCCTGTTCTCGACAGTCGCCGCGGCGCGCGCGCAATGGAACCCCGTGTGGGTGGTGGTCGACGGCAGCGACGACGGCACGGGCGAGCGGCTGCAGCAGATGGCCGCCAGCGATCCCGGCCTGCGCGTGTGGGTGCTGCCGCAGAACCAGGGCAAGGGTTCTGCCGTGCTGCACGGACTGCGCGCCGCGAAGGACGCAGGCTTCACGCATGCGCTGACGATGGACTCCGACGGGCAGCATCCGGCGGACCTGATCCCGGCATTCATGAAGGCATCGCTGGCGCGACCCGAGACGATGGTGCTCGGGCGCCCGGTGTTCGATGCCAGCGCGCCGCTGCTGCGCGTGCGCGGGCGGCGCGTGTCGAACGGATGGACGCAGCTGGAAACACTGTTCGCCGGCGTGGGCGATTCGCTCTACGGTTTCCGCGTGTACCCGGTGGCCGACCTGATCGCCGTGATGGCACGCCAGCCGTGGATGCGGCGCTTCGACTTCGACACCGAAGCCGTCGTGCGGCTGGCATGGCGCGGCGTCAAGCCCGTGAACATCGATGCGCCCGTGAAATACCTGACGGCCGAGGAAGGCGGGGTCTCGCACTTCCGCTATGGACGCGACAACGTGCTGCTGACGTGGATGCATGCACGGCTGATGGTCGAGTTCGTGTTGCGGCTGCCCGCGCTGGTGTTCCGCAAGCTGGCGAAGAAGCCGCCGTTCCAGGACTGATGTCTTGCCCCCTCCCCCTCCGGGAGAGGGTTGGGGTGAGGGCTTCAGCGCGCGCGGCGCGAACGCAGCAGCAGCGTGACCAGCAGCAGCGAGAGAACGACGAAAGCAATGAACGACCAGTTCGCCAGCGTCAGGCCGAACAGCGTCCAGTCGACCTTGGAACAGTCACCGCCGCCGCGGAAGATCATCGGCAGCGCGCGCTTCAGCGGGAAGGTCTCGATCATCCCGTAGAGGTCGCGCCCGCAGGACACGACTTCGGGCGGATACCACTGCAGCCAGCTTTGCGAGGCCGCCGTGTAGGCGCCGCCGACCGCTGCGATCAGCGCCAGCACTCCGCCCGCGACCCGCAGGCCGACGCTGCGGAACACCGCGGCCAGCCCGGTGAACAGCGCCACCAGCACCAGCGCATAGCGCTGCACGATGCACATGGGACAAGGCTCGAGCCCGACCACGTGCTGCAGGTAGAGCCCGAAGGCCAGCATGAGAACGCAGGCCAGGCAAATCAGCGCGAACGCGCGGCGCGGCGCGCCGAAGTACCAATCGATCAAGGAGACACCCAATCTTCTTCTACGAACACCCTGGCCTTGCGCGGATTGGCGACGACGGTGTCGCCTTCCTTCAAGCCCAGTTCCCGGAACTGTTGCGCAGGGAGTTGCGCCTCGATGATGGTTCCGGAGCCCGGATTATCTGGATTCGTTTCGGTGGGTTCAAGTTCCAGCCGCGCGATGGGCCCGACCACGATGGCGCGCGCCAGCGTGGCGACGATGCCGGAGGCGCCAGGCACATAGCGTGTCACGTCGATGTCATGCGGGCGCACATAGGCGCGCGCCTTGGCGTCGCGCGCGCCGCTGTGCTCGGGCGAATCGAGGCGCATGCCTTCGAGCTGCACCTGGCCGTTGTCGGCCCGTCCATGGAACAGGTTCACGTCGCCCAGGAAGCCATAGACGAACGGGCTCGCGGGCTTGTCCCACACGTCCTGCGGCGAGCCGACCTGTTCGATCTGGCCCTTGTTGATGACCACCACGCGGTCGGCCACTTCGAGCGCCTCTTCCTGGTCGTGCGTGACGAAGATCGAGGTGACGTGCAGTTCGTCGTGCAGCCGGCGCAGCCAGCGGCGCAGTTCCTTGCGCACCTTGGCGTCGAGCGCGCCGAAGGGTTCGTCGAGCAGCAGCACCTTGGGCTCCACCGCCAGCGCGCGGGCCAGCGCAATGCGCTGGCGCTGGCCGCCGGAGAGTTGCGACGGGTAGCGGTCGGCCAGCCAGTCGAGCTGCACCAGCTTGAGCAGCTCGGTCACCTTGGCCTTGATCTGCGCATCGCTCGGGCGCTCCTTGCGCGGCTTCACGCGCAGGCCGAAGGCGACGTTCTCGAACACGGTCATGTGGCGGAACAGCGCGTAGTGCTGGAACACGAAGCCGACCTGCCGCTCGCGCACGTGCACGTCGGTGGTGTCCTCGCCCGCGAACAGGATGCTGCCGGTGTCGGCCGTTTCCAGGCCCGCGATGATGCGCAGCAGCGTGGTCTTGCCGCAGCCCGAGGGACCGAGCAGCGCGACGAGTTCGCCGGATTCGACGTCGAGACTCACGTCGCGCAGCGCACGGAAGTCGCCGAACTGCTTGCTGATGTTGCGGATTTCGATGCTCATGATTTCTTCTCTCTCAGGCTCAGGCCGCCGTGGTTTCCGGAGGACGCTCGGGGGGCAGCTCGGCAATGGCTTTCATCTCGCGCTCGTGGCGCCATTCGATGACCGACTTGATCACCAGCGTGACCAGCGCGAGGATGGCCAGCAGCGAGGCCACTGCGAACGCGGCCACCGACTGGTATTCGTTGTAGAGCACTTCCACGTGCAGCGGCATGGTGTTGGTCTGCCCGCGGATGTGGCCCGACACCACCGACACCGCGCCGAACTCGCCCATGGCGCGCGCGTTGCACAGGATCACGCCGTACAGCAGGCCCCACTTGATGTTGGGCAGCGTCACACGCCAGAAGGTCTGCCAGCCGGTCGCGCCGAGCACGATGGCCGCCTGCTCCTCGTCGGTGCCCTGCGCCTGCATCAGCGGCACGAGTTCGCGCGCGATGAACGGAAAGGTCACGAACACGGTCGCCAGCACGATGCCGGGCACCGCGAAGATGATCTTGACGTCATGCTCCGCAAGCCACGGGCCGAGCCAGCCCTGCGCGCCGAACACCAGCACGTAGATCAGGCCCGCCACCACCGGCGACACCGCGAACGGCAGGTCGACCAGCGTGGTGAGGAAGGCCTTGCCGCGGAACTCGAACTTGGCGATGGCCCAGGCCGCCGCCACACCGAACACGAGGTTCATCGGCACCGCGATGGCGGCCGTGATCAGCGTGAGGCGGATGGCGCTCCAGGCATCGGGCTCCTTCAGCGCGTCGAGGTAGGCACCGACGCCCTTGCGCAGCGCCTCGGTCGCCACGGCAGCCAGCGGCAGCACGAGGAACAGGAACATGAACGCCAGCGCGAGGCCGATCAGCACCCAGCGCACCCAGGGCGATTCGGTGGTGCCGGCCTGTGCGCGGCGAATGACTTTGGAAGGGGCGCTCATCTCATGCTCCCGCGCGGCGGCGCTGCCAGGCTTGCAGGCCGTTGATGACCAGCAGCAGCACGAACGAAATGACCAGCATCACCAGCGCGACCGCCGTGGCGCCCGCATAGTCGTATTGCTCCAGCTTGCCGATGATGATCAGCGGCGTGATCTCCGAGATCATCGGCATGTTGCCGGCGATGAAAATCACAGAGCCGTACTCGCCGATGGCGCGCGCGAAGGCCATGGCAAAGCCCGTGAGCAGCGCGGGCGCGATCGACGGAAAGATCACCTTGGTGAAGGTCTGCAGCCGCGTCGCACCCAGCGAGGTGGCGGCTTCTTCCAGCTCCTTCTCGGTGTCTTCGAGCACCGGCTGCACCGTGCGCACCACGAAGGGCAGCCCGATGAAGATCAGCGCGATCACGATGCCCGCCGGCGTGAACGCCAGCTTGATGCCGTGCGGCTCGAGCAGTTGCCCGACCCAGCCATTGCCCGCGAGCAGTGCGGTCAGCGAGATGCCGGCCACGGCCGTCGGCAGCGCGAACGGCAGGTCGACCAGTGCATCGACGATGCGCTTGCCTGGGAACTTGTAGCGCACCAACACCCAGGCCACCAGCAGGCCGAACACCACATTCACGATAGCCGCGATCAGCGAGGCGCCGAAGGTCAGCCGGTACGAGGCCATCACGCGCGGCGCGGTCACGGCCACCCAGAACTGCTCCCAGGTCAGCGTGAATGTCTTGAAGACCAGCGCCGACAGCGGGATCAGAACGATCAGGCTGAGGTAAAGAATCGAGAAGCCGAGCGTGATGTGGAAACCGGGCAGCACGCGCTTGGCGCCCCCTGCCCGGTTGGCACGAGAAAAAGGCGCTCCCGCTGACGGGAGCGCCGAAGAAACAGCGCCGCTCATTACCTGCCGCCGGGGGTGTACAACTTGTCGAACTGGCCGCCGTCGTTGAAGTGCACCTTCTGCGCTTCGCCGAGGCTGCCGAACAATTCCTGCACCGTGAACAGCTGCAGCGGCTTGAAGGTCGATGCGTACTTCTTGAGCACAGCCTGCGAGCGCGGGCGAAGCGCATGCTTGGCCGCGATTTCCTGCGCGTCATCGGAGTACAGCCAGTCGAGGTAAGCCTTGGCCAGTTCGCCCGTGCCCTTCTTGTTGACGGTGCGTTCCACCACGGCCACCGGGTTCTCGGCCACGATGCTGATCGACGGGTACACCGAGTCGACCTTGCCGGTGCCGAATTCACGATCGATGGACACCACTTCCGATTCGAAGGTGATCAGCGCATCGCCGATATTGCGTTGCAGGAAGGCGGTGGTCGCGTCGCGGCCGCCGCGTGCCAGCACCGGCACATTCTTGAACAGCTTGCCGACGAACTCCGCCGCCTGCGCGTCGGTGCCGCCCTTCTTCTTGATGTAGCCCCAGGCGGCCAGGTAGGCGTAGCGGCCATTGCCGCCGGTCTTGGGGTTGACGATCACGACCTGCACGCCGGGCTTGACCAGGTCGTCCCAGTCCTTGATGCCCTTGAGGTTGCCGTTGCGCACGAGGAACAGCATGGTCGACGTGGTCGGCGATGCGTTGTCGGGGAATTTCTTGCTCCAGTCCTTCGCGACCACGCCGGTGTTGGCGAGGAAGTCGATGTCGGTGGTGGTGTTCATAGTCACCACGTCGGCATCGAGGCCGTCAGCCACCGCACGGGCCTGTGCGCTGGAGCCGCCGTGCGACTGGTCGATCTTCACGTCCTTGCCGGTGGCCTTCTTGTAGTGCGCCACGAAGGCCGCGTTGTAGTCCTTGTAGAACTCGCGGGCCACGTCGTACGAGGCGTTCAGCAGCGACGTGCCCTGGGCAAAGGCGCTGCTGCCGGCGAGTGCTGAGGACGCCAGCGCGAGCACGGCGACGAAGGTCTTGATTCTGGAAGTCATGTGGTTGCCAAGGTTTCTGAAAATTCACGGCCCGCCGGCCAGGCGGCGGGCTCGTCGGTCAAGGACTGGAGCAAGGCAAGGCCCAGCGGCCAGTCCCCGTGCCCCGAGTCGACGTTGATGTGGCCCGCATTCTGCATGCGCACGAACTCGCTGCCCCAGGCGCGCGAATATGCACCCGCCAGGCGAATGGGGCAAAAGGGGTCGTTGCTGCTGGCCACCACGATGCTGCGGTACGGCAGCGCGGCGTACGGCACGGGCGCGAAGTCGGACAGCACGGCGCGGCGTTCGGGGTCCGCAGGTGCCACCAGCAGCGCGCCCTGGATGCGGGCAGCGGCTTCGGCCGGCAGGTGCGCCGTGGCGATGCAGCCCAGGCTGTGTGCCGCGATCACCACCGGGCCGGGGCTGTCGAGCACCAGCTTCGCCAGCGTCGACACCCACGCATCGCGCTTGGGCGAGGCCCAGTCGTCCTGCACCACCCGCGCCGCGCCGGGAATGCGCTCCTGCCACAGGCTCTGCCAGTGGCCGGGCCCGGAGTCGCGCCAACCTGGCACGATGATGACGCGGGTGTTCATGAGCACTCCCCCAGGCTTCGCGCACTTCGTGTCGCTTCGCCTCCCCCCTCGCCGGGGGCAACACCAGCGGCCCGGCAAAGCCGGTTCCGCGGTGTTCCACGAAGGAGCGTCGATGCTTTCACCGCCTGCTGTTCCGCTCTTACTTGTTCGGCTGCGGCGTGATGCGCAGGTAAGGCTTGACGGCCTTGAAGCCCTTGGGGAAGCGCTGGGCCAGTTCGGCCGGGTCCTGGATGCTCGGGATGATGACCACGTCGTCGCCGTCCTTCCAGTTCACGGGCGTGGCCACCTTGTGGCTGTCGGTGAGTTGCAGCGAGTCGATCACGCGCAGGATCTCGTCGAAGTTGCGGCCGGTCGAGGCCGGGTAGGTGATGGTCGTGCGGATGACCTTCTTCGGGTCGATGATGTAGACGCTGCGCACCGTGGCCGTGGCCGAGGCGTTCGGGTGGATCAGGTCGTACAGGTCGGCCACCTTGCGGTCTGCGTCCGCGATGATCGGGAAGTTGACCGTGGTGTTCTGCGTCTCGTTGATGTCGCCGATCCATTCCTTGTGCTTGTCGGCCGGGTCGACGCTCAGCGCGATGGGCTTCACGCCGCGCTTGGCGAACTCGCCCGACAGCGCCGCGGTCTTGCCGAGTTCGGTGGTGCACACGGGCGTGAAGTCGGCCGGGTGCGAGAAGAAGACGACCCATGAATCGCCGGCCCATTTGTAGAAGTCGATGGGGCCTTCGCTGGAATCCTGGGTGAAATTGGGGGCTGTATCGCCGAGTCGCAGAGTCGCCATGGTCGCTCCTGGGATGGATGGGAGCTTCGGATTGTGCGAACCATTGCTTCAATGCCAAACGAATATCTGCTTGTTTGGATATGGCGTTTTCCGCATAAGAAGCGGCTTCAGCAGCCTAATACATGCCGGATTCGTCGCCATGCAGATGTTCGGCCAGGAAATCGATCAACCGGCGAATCGCAGGCACCATCGCGCGCCGCGCCGGAAAAACCATGTGCGCGATGACCGGTGCCGGTCCCCATCCGGGCAGCAGCTTCGCGAGCCGGCCGGCCTCCAGGTCTGCCCGGCACATGTAGTCGGGCAGCAAGGCTGCGCCCACCCCCTCGAGCGCGGCGAGCTGCAGCATGGCAAGGTCGTCCGCCACGTAGCGCGGTGTATGGACATGCACGTGGATCTCGCCGTTGGGGCCTTCGAGCCGCCATTCGCTGCGCCCCTCGCCGCTGGCCGACATGGCAACGGTCTGGAGCCGCCCGAGGTCGGCCGGCGTGTTCACCGGCCCCAGGCGCTGCAGCAGTTCCGGCTTGGCCACCAGCACGGCGCGGCTGGTGCCGAGGACCTTGGCGACGAGCGTCGCACTGTCCTCGATGGCGGGGCGCACGCGCAAGGCGATGTCGATGCCCTCCTCGATCAGGTCCACCGGCCGGTTCATGACCCGCATGTCGATCCGCACGGCCGGATAGCGCTCCATGAAACGCGGCAACAACTGCCCCAGTCCGCTGTGAGCGATGGTGACCGGGCAACTCAGGCGGACCATGCCACAGGGCTCGGTGTGCACCTGCGCCACCGCTTCCGTCGCGGCTTGTGCCGCATCCCGCACGGCAGCCGAATGCCGCAGGAAGGTCTCGCCCGCAGGCGTGAGCGACAACCGCCGGGTGCTGCGCTGCATCAGCTGCACGCCCAGCCGCTCCTCGAGTTCCGCCACGCGGCGAGACAGGCGCGATTTGGGAATGCCGAGCGCCCGGCTGGCCGCCGCGAAGCCGCCGCGCTCAGCCACTTCGGCGAAGAAAACCATGTCGTTGAGGTCTTGCATGGCATCGATTGTCCCGCAAACAGGACGATCTAGGCGATTTTTGGCTACTTATCGATCACTCGATCCAAAAATAGAATTCTCCCATCCGCCGGCCACCTTGAGCGCCGACAGCCAACACAGAAAGTGATTGATTGACATGAAGCTGCTCCACATCGACTCCAGCATCCTCGGTACCAACTCCACCTCGCGCCTGCTCTCGGCCGAAGTCGTGACCGCCTGGCGTGCCGCCCACCCCGACACCGCCGTCGAATACCTCGACCTGGCCGTCGACACCCCCTCGCACTTCAGCGCCGACGCGCTGGGCATCAAGACCGGCGTGCAAGCACAGCCCACCGAAGCGCAACAGCGTGAAAACGCCCTGTCCGAAAAGCTCGTGAGCCAGTTCCTGGCCTCGGACGTGATCGTCATCGGCACGCCCTTCTACAACTTCTCGATCCCGACCCAGCTGAAGGCCTGGATCGACCGCCTCGCGCAAATCGGCCGCACCTTCAAGTACACCGACAAGGGCCCCGTGGGCCTGGCCAGCGGCAAGACCGTCATCGTGGCCTCGACCCGCGGCGGCGTCTATTCGACCAGCGAAGGCGGCCAAGCGATGGAACACCAGGAGAGCTACCTCAAGGTGATCTTCGGCTTCTTCGGCATCACCGACGTGCGCTTCGTGCGCGCCGAAGGCGTGGCGATGGGCGACGAAGCCAAGGGCAAGGCCCTGGCCGCGGCCCGCGCCGACATCCTGGTGGCGACGGCCGAAGCCGCGAACCAGCGCGATGCCGCCATCGCGGCCTGAGTTCGCTCCCGCACCATGAAAAGAGCCGCCCGGCGTGGGCGGCTTTTTTCGTTCTGCGCAGATCAGATCAGATCAGGCTGCGTGGTTCTTGACCCAGGCCACGTACTTGTCCATCCAGCTCTGCAGGAACTTCTTCGAGCCTTCGTTGCCGATGTGGCCCTTGTCGTCGAACAGGTCGTCCTTGGTCTGCAGGAACACTTCGGGCGTGCCCATCGTGGGCACGTCGAGGTAGGCCAGGATGTTGCGCAGGTGCTGCTGCGCCAGCGCGGTGCCGATGGCACCCACCGAAATGCCGAGCACGCCGGCCGGCTTGCCCGCCCAGGCGCTCTGGCCATAGGGGCGCGACGCATGGTCGATGGCGTTCTTCAGCACGCCTGGCACCGAGCGGTTGTATTCGGGCGTGACAAACAGCAGGCCCTGAGCCGCCGCGATCTCGGTCTTGATGCGCTTCACCGCCGGCGCCTGGTTGCCATCGTCGTCCTGGTTGTACAGCGGCAGGTCGTCGATGCGCAGGTGCTCGAAAGTGAAGTCCGCGGGCGCGAGGTGCGCCAGCGCGAGGGCCAGCTTGTGGTTGTACGAATCCTTGCGCAGGCTGCCGACAACGACGGCGATCCGGGTCTGGGCCATGGACGAAACTCCTTGTGTGAGAGGTTGGAATGACGGACGGATTATGCGAAGCGCCCAAGACCTTACGTGGAAAAGCCCATGCGGTGCCGGGCGAACGGCGTCGAATTGAACCGCATTCCGCCAACCCCATCAAGGCGCAGGACGCTCCCGTGACCCGGTCCTCTTCTTCTAACTGCGCCCCCAAGGCACGCGCCTGCATGCGCCCCTTTGCCCGCCAGCGGCTGCTGGAGAAGGCGACGGTGCAAAGCGGCCTCGCGCGAACGAGGGCATCATCGCTTCCGATCTTTTGGCTCAGGAGCAACACGCGATGAGATTTCTGGTGGTGGGTGCCGGTGCACTCGGTGGTTATTTCGGCGGCCGCCTGCTGGAGGCAGGGCGCGACGTTACCTTCCTGCTGCGCCCGCGTCGCGCGGCACAGCTCGCGAAAACCGGGCTGGTGGTGCAGAGCCCCTTCGGCAACCTGCAGCTGCCCGCACCCAGGCATGTGCTGGCCGACGGCATCGACGGCCCCTACGACGTGGTCGTGGTCGGCAGCAAGGCCTACGACCTCGATTCGACGATGGACTCATTCGCGCCGGCGGTCGGTCCCGACACCGTGATCCTTCCGCTGCTCAATGGCATGAGCCACATCGACCGCTTGGCCGAACGCTTCGGCAGCGAGCGCGTGCTGGGCGGCCTGTGCATGATCTCGGCCACGCTCGACGACGAGGGCCACGTGCTGCACCTCAACGACATGCACGGCCTGAGCTACGGCGAACGCGCCGGCGGCCGCTCGGCCCGCGTCGATGCCATCGCGGCACAGTTCGCGGGCGCGAAGTTCGACGCCACGGCCAGCGAGAGCATCTCGCAGGACATGTGGGAGAAGTGGGTCTTCATCGCTTCGGCAGCAGGCCTCACGAGCCTGATGCGCGCGTCCATCGGCGACATCGTGAGCGCCGGCGGGCAGGACGTGGCGCTGTCGATCTTCGACGAGTGCTGCGCCATCGCCGCGCACAACGGCTTTGCGCCCCGCCCCGCCGCCGTGCAGCGCGGCCGCGCCATCATGACGGCCGCCGGATCGCCGATGACGGCGTCGATGTACAAGGACATGGTGCGCGGCGCGGCGGTCGAGGCCGATCACATCGTCGGCGACCTGCTGGGCCGCGCGGCCCCAAGTAAATCGCCGATGCCGACGGTGCTGCGCACCGCATACGTCCACCTCAAGGCCTACGAAGCGCAACGCGCCCGCACGGCGAGCGCCTGAGGCCATGCGCGACGCACTGGCGTTCCTTCACACGGCGCAGGTGCATGTGCCCACCTTCGAACGGCTGGTGAGCGAGATCGCGCCCGGCCTGCGCGCGCGGCATTCGGTGCGGGAGGACCTGCTGGCCGATGCGCGCGTGGTGGGCCTCGATGACTCGGGGCTCGTGACACGCGTTCACGACGCCATGCGAGAGGCCGCATCCGGCGGTGCTGCGGTCGTCGTCTGCACCTGCTCGACCATCGGCGCCATCGCGGAACGAACAGCTTCGAGCGGCGCATTCAAGGCCATGCGCATCGATCGCGCCATGGCCGACCGCGCTGTGCGCACCGGGCCGCGCGTGCTGATCGTGGCGGCGCTCGAAAGCACGCTTGCGCCTACAAAGGCCTTGATTCTTTGCGCTGCGGAAAACGCGAGCGTCACGGTGCAGCCGGACGCATTGCTCGTCGAAGAGGCCTGGCCCTATTTCGAAGCCGGCGACGGCGCGCGCTACATCGAGACCCTGGCCCGTTCGATCCGCGCTGCGTCAGGCAGGGCCGACGTCGTCGTGCTTGCACAGGCCTCGATGGCCCCCGTGGCCGCCCTGCTCGCGGACCTCGGCATCGACGTACTCAGCAGCCCCGCCCTGGGCGTTGAACGCGCAGCAGCGCTGGCGGCTACTCCGACTTGAGGATCGTCTCCCCCTTCAACATGCCCATGTCCCGGATGTTGAAGCGATGCCGCTTCCAGCCCTCCCAGGTCCGCCGCATGTGCGTGATCGAGATGAAGTAGTACAGAACCTTGAACATGCCGAGCGGCCCCCGCATCGGCGTGCCGCGGTAGATGTCGCCGGCCAGCAGCGACATCAACCCCTCCTTCACGCGGAAGGGGTTGCCCGGATGCATGAACATGTCGCGGATGGTCGGGTTGGTCACGCGGTAGATGAACCACGAGTACTCGCGCGGGCCCTTGCGCATCATGGCCTCGAAGCCCTTGCGCGCCGCCGCCAGTTCGCCCGGCCGGTCGAGCGCGGTCGCAACGAGCGCCGCGCCGTCGAAGGCGCTGTGCATCGCGAGGTACACGCCCGACGAGAACATCGGATCGATGAAGGTGAAGGCGTCGCCGAGCATCAGGTAGCGGTCGCCCGTGGCGTGGGAGCTCGAATACGAGAAATTGCCGGTGGCATGCACCGCATCGTCGACCAGCGTGGCGTTCTTCAGGCGTTCCACCAGCACCGGGCAGGTCGCGATGGTGTCGTAGAAGAACTCCTTCAGCGGCTTGTCGCGCGTCTTCAGGTAGTACGGCCAGCACACCGCGCCCACGCTGGTGGTGCCGTCGGCCAGCGGAATGAACCAGAACCAGCCGCGCGGAAACCAGCAGATGCTGATGTTGCCTTCCTTCTTGCCCTCCAGCCGCTCGGCGTTCGTGAAGTGGCCGAACAGCGCGGTGCTGTTGTGGTCGGGGTTCTTTTCCTTGCAGCGGAATTTGTTGGCCAGCAGCGTGTCGCGGCCGGTGGCATCGACCACGAAGCGGGCGCGCCAGCTGCGGCGCGCGCCGTCGTCCATCTCGGCTCGCACCGTGGCGCCGTCGGCATCGAAGGCCACGTCGCGCACCTTGCAGCCTTCGACCGTCTGCGCGCCGCGCGTGGCCGCGTTGCGGAACAGCAGTTCGTCGAGTTCCGAACGGCGCACCTGCCAAGCGGAGTCGAGCGACTTGTCCATCCCTTCGGCAAAGTCCACGTAGCTGCGGTGCTCGTGCTCGGGTGAGACGAACTCGATGCCGAACTTGGGCATGCCGATCTTCTCGACCTGGTCGCGTACGCCGAGCTTGTCGAACAATTCGACGTTCGCGGGCAGCAGCGATTCGCCGATGTGAAAGCGTGGGTGGTGCGCCTTTTCGAGCAGTACCACCTTGCGGCCCTGTTGGGCCAGCAGCGCCGCGATGGTCGAACCGGCAGGACCGCCGCCGACGACCATCACGTCGCAGGACTCGTCGGCGGTTCCGGGCGCGGAAGAAAAAGAAGCTTCGGGCAAGGACATGCGTGGGCGGGCGACATTGTTAACGACAGTTAAGCATAGCGCGCCGGCCACCCGAAGAAAGCAAGGTCTGCTAAGCGGCGCACGCCGGAGCGCGGCACACTCCGGGCATGCCCTCGCGCCCAGTCGAACAGAACTACCGGGAACGTGTGTCGCGTGTCGTCGCAGCCATCGTTGCCGACCCGATGGCCGAGCACCGTCTCGAAGACCTGGCGCGCCTCGCGAATTTCTCGCCCTTTCATTTCCACCGCGTCTACCACGGCATCGCGGGCGAAACGGTGGCCGCCACGGTGCGGCGCGTGCGGCTGGCGCTCGCCACGCACTTGCTGACGCGCAGCGACGAGAGCATCACGCAAGTGGCGCTGGCGGTGGGCTACGAGAGCCCACAGGCTTTCACGCGCGCCTTCGGCCAGTTTGCCGGGCAGCCACCGCGCGAGTTCCAGCGGCAGATGCGCCAGGCGATCCTCGATGCGGCTCCCGCGCTCCAAGACCGTGGCACCGGCGCCCCGCCGCCCGTACGGATCGTCGAACGCCGCGCGCAGCCAGTGCATGCGCTGCTCCATCGCGGGCCGTTCTCCACCATTCCCCATACGCACCGGCGGCTGCGCGCGCATGCCACCGGCCGGGCCGTATCGCACTGGCTTGGCATTTCGTGCGGCGCCCCGGATGCACGGTACTACGCCGCTGCGGCATCGCCCGATCTCTGGCCGGTCGACGATGCGGAGATCGAACTGCTCGACATTCCTGGCGGCCTCTACGCCGTGCATAGCCTCGCGGGGCCCTACACCCGCATCAATGCAGCCGTGCACGCGCTCTACACGCTATGGCTGCCCGACAGCGGCTACGAGCCGGACGACCGCCCCGCACTGGAGCACTACCTGAACTCGCCGCGGCAGGTCGCCCCGGCCGCACTGCGCACTGACCTGCTGATTCCGATCCGCCCGGCAGGCTGACATCCGATCTTCATACAGGACCGACTCGCCATGCCCCTTCTTCGCTTCCTCTTCCTCGTTGTCTTCTGCCTCTCGGCGACGCTCTCCCAGGCCGCGGGCGTCAACACCATCGAGATACCGGGCGGCCGCGAAGGCCCGGCGATGCAGGGCGCCGTATGGACGCCCTGCGCCACGCCCGCGGGCGAGATCAGACTGGGCCGCTCCACGATCCAGGGCGTGCGGGACTGCCCGCTCCCGCCGGGCAGCACCCGGCTGCCGCTCGTCGTGATCTCGCACGGCTACGGGGGCTCCTTCCTCGGCCATCACGACACGGCACAGGCGCTGGCCGACGCGGGCTTCATCGTCGCGGCCGTCAGCCATTCGCAAGACAACTTCCAACTCCGCGGCGGCCCGGACGACAAGATCGTCGCGCTGGCGACGCGGACCACCGATATCAAGCGGCTGATCGACCACATGCTCCAGAAGTGGCCCGCGCACGGCAGGATCGCGGCCGACCGGATCGGCTTCTACGGTTTTTCGAGGGGCGGCTACACGGGCCTCGTGCTCGCGGGAGCGCGTCCGGACTTCGAACGGCTGCCGCCGCTGCCCTCATCCCCGTGCGCAACGGAGCCCGAGGGCAGGGCGTGCGAATGGATGAAGCAGGGCTTCCAGGAACTGCTCGCCACGCCGCTGACGCGCGACGCCCGCATCAAGGCCGCCGTGATCGCCGACCCGGTCAGCATGCTCTTCGACGCCCAAGGTCTGAAGAACGTGGCGATCCCCATCGAGCTCTGGGCTTCCACCTACGGCGGCGACGGCGTCACGCCCGAGAGCGTTGCCGCTGTCCGCCGCAACCTGTCGGTGGCGCCCGAATGGCATGTGGCCGAGAAGGCAGAGCACTTCGGCTTCCTCGCGCCATGCTCGCAGGCGCAACTGGACGCCAAGATCGAGATCTGCCGCGACGCGCCCGGCTTCGACCGCACGGCCTTTCACAAGGCTTTCAACGCCGAGGTGACGGTCTTCTTCAACCGCCACCTCGCGCCGCAGCACTAAGCAGGCTTCAGCCCGCGCGCCGCTGCGACGCCAGCCGGCGCACCACCGCCACCAGCCGGTCGATCTCGTCGAAGGTGTTGTAGAACGCGAGCGAAGGCCGCACCGTCGTCTCCACACCGAAGCGCCGCAGGATCGGTTGCGCACAGTGATGGCCCGTGCGCACCGCAATGCCTTCGTCGTTCAATGCATGCCCCACCTCCTCGGTGCTGTAGCCGTCGAGCACGAAGGACATCACGCTCGCCTTGTCGGCCGCCGTGCCGATCAGCCGCACACCTGCAATCGCACCGAGCTGCGCCATGCCGTACACCAGCAGGTCGTGTTCGTAGCGCGCGATGTTCTCGATACCGACCTTGTTGACGTAGTCGATGGCGGCGCCCAGCCCCACGGCGTCGGCGATGTTGCCGGTGCCGGCCTCGAACTTGTTCGGGATCGGCTGGAACACGGTCTTCTCGAAGGTCACGTCGGCAATCATGTTGCCGCCGCCCTGCCAGGGCGGCATGTCTTCGAGCACCTCGCGCTTGCCCCAGACCACGCCCATGCCGGTGGGGCCGAACACCTTGTGGCCCGAGAACACGAAGAAATCGGCGCCGATGTCCTGCACGTCCACGCGCATGTGCGACACCGATTGCGCGCCGTCGACCAGCGCCTTCGCGCCCGCGCGATGCGCCAGCTCGACGATCTCCTTCACCGGTACCACGGTCCCCAGCGCATTCGAGACCTGCGTGACTGCCACGATCTTCGTGCGGTCGTTCAGCAGCTTGCGGTATTCGTCGAGCAGCACCTGGCCCGAGTCGTCCACCGGGATCACGCGCAGCTTCGCGCCCTTGGCGGCGGCGAGCTGCTGCCAAGGGACGATGTTGGCGTGGTGTTCGAGGTTCGACACGATGATCTCGTCGCCCTCACCCACGTGCTGCCCACCCCAGCTCTTGGCCACGAGGTTGATGGCCTCGGTGGTGCCGCGCACGAAGATCACCTCTTCGACTTCGGGTGCGTTGATGAAGCGGCGCACCCGTTCGCGCGCGCCTTCGTAGGCGTCGGTCGCGCGCGCGGCCAACTCGTGCGCCGCGCGGTGGATGTTCGAGTTCTCGTGCTCGTAGAAGTACGCGATGCGATCGATGACCGATTGCGGCTTGTGCGTGGTGGCGGCGTTGTCGAACCACACGATCTGCTTGCCGTTCACCCGCTCCTGAAGGATCGGGAAGTCGCGCCGCACGGCCTGGATGTCGAACGGCGGATGCTGCCCGCTGCCGGCCAGCGGCACGGCACCGGGGCCACGCGGATCGGGTTTTGCCGGCGTGACGAAGCCGCTGGGCAGGCGCACCGCGTCGACGAAGTAGAACCTCGGCTCGCTCCCTCGCCCCTCTGGGGAGAGGGTTGGGGTGAGGGGCAACCCCGCGCCCTGACTCGTCCGCAGACCCTCACCCCGGCCCTCTCCCAAAGGGAGAGGGGGCAAGACCACGGGGGTCGCACCGGCCGAAGGATGGCCGTAGCCGTTGTCCAGAAAGTAGAACGACGAGGCCGCCGCTTGCGGTGCCACGGCCGCATTCACCTGCTGCGGCACGCCCAGCACCGCACCGCCCGAGCGCGGCTCGAACGCCGGCGCCACCGACAGCACGCTGTCCGGCACGCCATTGCCTGCCGCCGCATGCGGCCGCAAGGCGGGCGCGCGGTTCGCGAGCGAGGGCAGTTGCGTGGGTGATGCCGGCAGCAAGTTGGCGCCCGGAATCTGCCCTTGCGGAACCGGCGTGCCCGGCACGCTCGGCCCGAAGCCTGCAGGGCTTGCCAGCGGCGAACCCGGCGGCGCGACGTTGGCGGGAAACTGCGCGCCCGGAACCTCGGAGAACATGGCGCCCGCCATGCGCGCGAGGATGGCCGGGTCGAACGGCGCTTCGGGCGCCTCGCCCGGAATCGATGGAATGCTGCTCACCGCGGCTTACTTGTAGGTGTCGGGATAGTCGTGGTACTTGCCGATCTCGACGTCGTCGAGCACGGCCAGCGCGTCGGTGGTCAGCACCGCGAGCGAGCAGTACAGCGAGATCAGGTAAGACGCGATCGCGTGGTTGTTGATGCCCATGAAGCGCACCGACAGCCCCGGGCCCTGCTCGCCCGATAGACCCGGCTGGAACAGGCCCACCACGCCCTGGCGCTTGTCGCCCACGCGCAGCAGCAGGATCTTGCTCTTGCCGTCGGCCACCGGCACCTTGTTCGACGGAATCAGCGGAATGCCGCGCCAGGTGATGAACTGCGAACCGAACAGGCTCACAGTCGGCGGCGGCGTGCCGCGGCGCGTGGCTTCGCGCCCGAAAGCGGCGATGGCCAGCGGGTGCGTCAGGAAGAATGCCGGCTCTTTCCACACCTTGGTCAACAGCTCGTCGAGGTCATCAGGCGTAGGTGCACCGGTCAGCGGGAAGATGCGCTGCTCTTCCGTCACTTGCGCCAGCAGGCCGTAGTCGGGGTTGTTGATGAGCTCGCTCTCCTGGTTCTCCTTGATCGTCTCGATCGTGAGGCGCAGCTGCTCTTTGATCTGGTCGTGCGGGCTGCTGTAGAGGTCGGAGATGCGGGTGTGCACGTCGAGCACGGTGCTCACGGCATTGAGGTAGTGCTCGCGCGGGCTTTCTTCGTAGTCGACGAAGGTGCGCGGCAGCTGGTTTTCTTCTTCGCGCGAGGTGCAGGTGACCTTGATCGATTCGGGGTTCTTGACCTTGTTCACGCGGTAGATGCCGGCCTCCACCGGCACCCATTGCAGCAGGTGCGTCAGCCAGCGCGGGCTGATGGTTTCGAGCTGGGGGACTGTCTTTGTGGCATTGGCCAGCTGGCGTGCGGCGTTGTCGCCAAGGGCGGTGATACCACCGACTGTTGCGCTCATGAATCAAGGCTCCGTGTTGAGAAAAAAGTGGCCGCCAGTGTCCGGTGGCCACGGGTTTTCCCTCAACAGGCTATAGCCGCCAAGTTGATCCTTCGCGCAAGACGCGATTGCTCCAACTGCTCGCAGCGCATGAGCAGGCCGACCATGTTGATGCCGAGCGCGGTGGCCAGCTTCTGCGCGGTAACGATCGACGGGATGACGCGGCCGCGTTCGATCTCGCCCACGTAGGAGCGATTCAGATCGGAGCGCTCGGCCAGCTCCTCCTGCGACCAGCCCTCGCCTTCGCGCAGCTGGCGGATGGTCACGCCGAAGTCTTCGACGAATGCTTTCATGCGCCACCCTTCGGTGCGTTCTGCAGGCTGGCCTGCGTGACGCTCGCGCCCGGTTTCACGTCGTCGGTGATCCAGACGTTGCCGCCGATGACCGCGCCCTTGCCAAGCGTGACGCGGCCGAGGATGGTTGCGCCCGCGTAGATGACCACGTCGTCTTCCACCACCGGATGCCGCGGCAGCCCCTTCTGCAGGTTGCCCTCGGTGTCGATCGGAAAGCGCTTGGCACCGAGCGTCACGGCCTGGTACAGCCGCACGCGCTTGCCGATGACCGCCGTCTCGCCGATCACCACGCCCGTGCCATGGTCGATGAAGAAGCCCGCGTCGATCTGCGCGCCAGGGTGGATGTCGATGCCCGTCTGCCCGTGCGCCAACTCGGCCACGACGCGTGCCAGCAGCGGCAGGCCGAGCTTGTAGAGCTCGTGCGCAAGGCGATGGTGGATCATCGCGAGCGCGCCGGGGTAACAAAGCAGCACCTCGTCGACGCTGCGCGCGGCCGGGTCGCCCTGGTAGGCCGCGAGCACGTCGCTGTCGAGCAGGCGGCGCAGTCCGGGCAGCGCGTTCGCGAACCGGCGCACGGCCTCGGTGGCGATGTCGTCGACCTCGCTCGCGGGGCGCGGCTCGTGGCGCGAGTTGTAGTTGAGTTCAAGCCGTGCCTGCGCCAGCAGCGCCTGCAGGGCAGCATCGAGCGTGTGGCCGACGTAGAAGTCTTCGCTCTCGTGGCGCAGGTCCGGCGGGCCCAGCCGCATCGGAAAGAGCGCGCCTTTCAGCGACTCGACGGTCTGCGCAAGCGCATCGCGCGACGGAAACTCGCGTGCGCCAGGCTCGCGCGAGCGGCGCTGCGAGTCGCGCCACTCGTCGCGCACGCTGTGCAGCGCACGCACGATATCGCTCACTTCGAAATGGGCCATGTGTGTTTCTCCCTGGAAGATGTGCCTGGTGCCGCTCAGTCCTGTACCCACGGCAGGCCGTGGAAGCGCCAACCGTCGGAGCCGCCGCGGTGCTGCTGCGCATCGATCTCGCCCTCGAAGCCTTCGAGCACGTTGAACACCTGCGTGAAACCCGCCTTGGCAGCGGCCTCGGCCGCCAGCGCGGACCGCTTGCCGCTGCGGCACAACAGCAGCGCCACGGTCTCCTTGCCGCCGTCCTTCGCAAGCCTGGCTTCGAGTTCGCGCACGAAGCGGGGATTGCGCGTGAGCGCCGTGCCGGTTGCCCACGCCACGTGCAGGCTATCGGGCACATGGCCGACGAACTTGCGTTCTTCGCCCGAGCGCACGTCGACCAGCACGGCCAAGCCCTTCTGCACCAACTCCCAGGCCCCCGGCGGCGCCACGCCGCCGGCGTAAGGTAAATTGCTTTTGGTGGCCTTGGCGCGCGCCTGTTCCAGTGCTTCGGGCAAGACGAGTTCTTCAACTTCCACTGACATGCTGTGCGGCTCCTGTTGTGCGTTGGATTCGCCTTGATGGCGATGGCCACCACTGTAGGAGCCCTAGGCGGAAGCTCAAACAACCGAAAAGTCGGTTCCTAACAACCAGACGTTGTATAGACGCGTGTCAGGCAGCGGCGCCCGCGGTGGCGGCGCGCACGGCCGGCGCGGTCCGATCCACGCTCCTCGCGCCATCCACGCCGAACGGCACGTCGCCCGCAACCGTCACCCGCCGCACCACGCGGTGCTGGTCACCGTAGTCGTTGATCGCATAGTGCTGCGTGGCCCGGTTGTCCCAAATCGCCACGTCGCCCTGCGTCCAGCGCCAGCGCACCGTGTTCTCCAGGCGATGCACGTGGCTCTGCAGCACGCTCAGCAGGTGGCCCGAGTCGTTCGTCGAATGGCCGACGAGCTTCTTCGCAAAATGGCCCAGCACCAGGCTGCGCTCACCCGTCTCGGGGTGAACGCGCACCACCGGGTGCTCGGCTTCGAGCAGGCGGCACGTGAAGACCTCCCTGTAGCGCCTGGTGCCCTCCTCGTCGAGGTCGCCGGGCGAGCGCGCCGCTGCGTAGTCGTAGTCGTTGCCGTGGATGGCGCGCAGCCGGTCCGCCAGCGCCTTTAAGTCGTCGGGCAGGCTCTCGTATGCCGCCACTGTGTTGGCCCAGACGGTATCGCCGCCATAAGCCGGGATCACCACGGCCCGCAGGATCGACACCTGCGGATACGCGACCTCGAAGGTCACGTCCGTGTGCCACGAATTGGCACGGCCGCCATGGCGCGAGTCGAGTTCCAGCAGCCGCGTGCCGTCCCTCGAAGGCACGGTCGGGTGCGGCACCAGTTCGCCCCACAGGCGGCCGAAGGCCTCCTGTTGCGTGTCGTCCAGATGGTGTTGGCCGCGGAAGAAGAGCACCTTGTGTTTGAGCAATGCGGCCTTGATGGCGCCGAATACTTCCGGCTGTAGCGTGCCGGAGAGGCGCACGCCGCGCACTTCGGCGCCGATGTGGCCGGCCTGGCGGACGATGTCGAGTTCGGGGGCCTGTGCGGCTTGCGCAGGGGTTGTGGAAGAAAGAATGGCGCTCATCGGAGGTCCTTTTTCGGGGTTCCGGAAGATTCTGCGAGGCACCTGGTGGGGGTGGAAGGAAGCTGTTTGCAGTTCCTAATGCGCGGGCCGACTAAGAGGGGCGCCCCCGGAAACGAAAAAACCCGGCGCCAAAGCGGCGCCGGGTCGTCGCAGATGCCCGAGGGTCCGTCAGAGCTTCGCGATCGAAACCTCGGTCGACTTCACGAGCGCGACCACGTCGGAGCCCACCTTCAGCTGCAGCTCGTCGACCGAGCGGGTGGTGATGACCGAGGTGACGATGCCCCAGGCGGTCTCGACATCGACTTCGGAGACGACGTCGCCGCGGATGATCTCGCGGACCTTGCCCTTGAACTGGTTGCGCACGTTGATGGCTTGAATGGACATGATGGTTTCTCTTTCAGGATGAAGGAAGGACGGATGGGTGAAGGGAGAGAGGGATCGGTTCAAACGATCTCGGCCACGTCGTCGAAGGCCAGCCGCGGCCCGCGCTCGAAGGTGCCGGAGTGGTCGGCCACGCCGAGGTTGACGAGGAAGTTGGCTCGGTAGCGCCCGTCGGGAAAGAAGGCCTTGTCGACCAGGTCGGCATTGAAGCCCGACTGCGGCCCCACGTCGAGCCCGAGCGAGCGCGCCGCCAGGATCAGGTAGGCGCCCTGCAGGCTGCTGTTGCGAAAGGCCGTAGCCTGCGCGGCCTCGGCGCTCTTCTCGAAGAAAGGCTTGGCGTCGTAGGCCGGAAACAGGCTCGGCAGGTGCTCGTAGAAGCGCGTGTCGTGCGCCACGATCACCGTCACGCCGGCCGCGAGCGTCTGCGCGGTGTTGCCCGCGGACACGGCCGGCTTGAGCTTCTCCTTGGCCTCGGCGCTGCGCACGAAGACATAGCGCGCAGGCTGGGCGTTGTAGGCGGTCGGCCCCCACTTCAGGAGGTCGTAGAGCTTGTGAATCAGCTCGTCGGTCACGGGCACGGGCTTGAACGCGTGCACGGTGCGGGCCTTGCGGAACAGCTGGTCCAGCGCGGCTTCGGGAATGGCTTGCAGTGTGGTCATGGCTTCAGGAGAAAACTTTCAGTTCGATGCCGCGGCCAGCGCCTGGTCGAGGTCGGCGATCAGGTCGTCGATGTGCTCGATGCCGACCGACAGGCGCACCGTGTCCTCCGTGACGCCGGCCTTGGCAAGCTCTTCGGGCGACAACTGCCGGTGCGTGGTCGAAGCGGGGTGCGTGGCCAGCGAGCGCACGTCGCCGATGTTCACGAGGCGCGTGAAAAGCTTCAGCGCATCGAGGAACTTCGCCCCACCCTCACGACCGGCGCCGATGCCGAAGGTCAGCACGCCGCTGGAACGGCCGCCGAAGTACTTCTTCGCCAGCGCGTAGTCGGCGTGGTCTTCGAGCGCCGCGTAGTTCACCCAGTTGACGGCCTTGCTCCGTTCCAGGTGCTGCGCCACCGCCAGCGCATTGCTGCTGATGCGGTCCATGCGCAGCGCGAGCGTCTCGATGCCCTGCAGGATCAGGAAGGCGTTGAACGGCGAGATGGCCGCGCCCGTGTTGCGCAGCGGCACCACGCGCGCGCGGCCGATGTAGGCGGCCGCGCCCAGCGCCTCGGTGTAGACCACGCCGTGATAGCTCACGTCGGGTTCGTTCAGGCGCCTGAAGCGCTGCTTGTGCTCCGCCCACGGGAACTTGCCCGAATCGACGATGGCGCCGCCGATGCTGGTGCCATGGCCGCCCAGGTACTTGGTGAGCGAATGCACCACGATATCGGCGCCGTGCTCGATGGGCCGGCTCAGGTACGGTGACGGCACCGTGTTGTCGACGATCAGCGGCACGCCGTGGCGGTGCGCGATCTCGGCGATGGCCGCGATGTCGGTCACGTTGCCGGCCGGGTTGCCCAACGATTCGACGAACACAGCCTTGGTCTTCTCGTCGAACAGCTTCTCGAAACTCGACGGATCGCGGTGGTCCGCGAAACGCGTGGTGATGCCGAACTGCGGCAGCGTGTGGGCGAACAGGTTGTAGGTGCCGCCATACAGCGCGGTGCTGCTGATGATGTTGTCGCCAGCCTCCGCGATGGTCTGGATTGCATAGGTCACGGCCGCCTGGCCCGAGGCCAGCGCGAGCGCCGCGATGCCGCCTTCGAGCGCGGCCACGCGCTGCTCAAGCACATCCTGCGTCGGGTTGTTGATGCGGGTGTAGATGTTGCCCGGCACCTTCAGGTCGAACAGGTCGGCGCCGTGCTGCGCGCTGTCGAAGGCGTAGGCCACCGTCTGGTAGATCGGCGGCGCCACGGCGCGGGTGGTCGGCTCGGGCGAATAGCCGGCGTGCACCGACAGGGTTTCGAATTTCCAGTTCTGCGACATGCGACTGCCTTTCAAATTGGCGGATGGGTGAATGAAGAAGCTCAGATCGCCCAGCGCAGGGCGTGCGCCGGGGTTGCGAGCCAGCTGGCGTCGGTACTCTCGGCTTCGGTCTCTGCGGACTTCTGCAGCACCCGGTCGAGGATTCGTTTTTCAATCGCCGCAAAGGCCGGATCGCCCTGCGAACGCGGGCGGGCCAGCGCGATGTTCTCGTCGAGTGCGATGCGGCCGTCTTCGATCAGGATCACGCGATCGGCCAGCGCAACGGCTTCCTGCACGTCGTGCGTCACCAGCAGCGCGGTGAAGCGGTGGCGCTGCCACAGGTTCTCGATGAGGCGGTGCATCTCGATGCGCGTCAACGCATCCAGCGCGCCCAGTGGCTCGTCGAGCAGCAGCAGCCGCGGGTGGTGCACCAGCGCGCGCGCCAATGCCACACGCTGGCGCTGCCCGCCCGACAGGCGTGCAGGCCATTCGTTCTCGCGGTCGGCCAGCCCGACTTGCGCCAGCACTTCCTTGCCGCGCGCCATCGCATCGTTCGACAGGCCCAGCGTCACGTTGTCGAGCACGCGGCGCCAAGGCAGCAGGCGCGCCTCCTGGAACATGATGCGGGTGTCGTCGTGCAGGCCGTGCACGGCGTTGCCATCGGTGTAGAGACCGCCGGCGCTCGGCGCCTCGAGCCCCGCGACGAGCCGCAGCAGCGTGCTCTTGCCGCAGCCGCTGCGCCCGACGATGGCGATGAACTGGCCCGGCTCGATGGTCAGCCGGGTGTTGCGCAGCACTTCGCGCGCGCCATAGCGCTTGTGCAGGCCGCGCGCTTCGAGGCGCACGCCGCCGGCGATGGCCTGGGGTTGGATGTCTTTCAGAACGGCACTCATGGGTCAGGCTCCAGGCTTGAACAGCGCCACATTCAGCGCATCGATTTTTCGGGGCAGCAGCTTTTCGGCGAGAAAGGCGTCGGCGATGCGCTGCTGTTCGACCAGGCCCTCGGGCGCCACCGGGCGCACCGCGTAGCTGCGGCGGGCGTTGGCCTGTTCGATGGTCGCGGCGTCGAGGCCCCACACCGGGGACAGCAATGCGGCCGCCTCCTTCGGGTTCTGCTTGACCCACCGGCCGGTCTTCTCCAGTTCGGCATAGACCACGCGCAGCACATCGGGTCGCGCCTTCGCGAACCTGGTGCGCGCCAGGTAGTAGCGCTGGTACGACGCGATGCCCGTGCCGTCGGCCAGCACGCGCACCTTCGACTGGCGCTGCGCGGCGGCGAGGAACGGGTCCCACACCACCCAGGCGTCGATCGCGCCCTTCTCGAAGGCTGCGCGGCCGTCGGCAGGCGTGAGGTAGGCAGGCTCGATGTCCTTGAACGACAGACCGGCCTTGTCGAGCGCGGCGATCAGCAGGTAGTGCGCACCGGCCGCCTTGGCAAAACCGACCTTCTTGCCCTTCAGGTCGGCCACTATCTTGAGCGGCGAATCTTCACGCACGACGATGGCCTGCGCGGCGGGCGACGGCGCTTCCTGCGCAATGAAGGTCAGGTCGGCGCCTGCCGCCTGCGCGAACACGGGCACGGTGTCGGCCACGTCGGCGCTGATATCGAGGTTGTCGAGGTTCAGCGCTTCGAGCAGCGGCAGGCCGCTGGTGAACTCGTGCCAGCTCAGCGCGGCGTTGAGCGGCTCGAGCTGCTTCTCGAGCGCGCCCTGTGCCTTGAGCACGGCGATCAACGTCGACGACTTCTGGTAGCCGAGCCGCACGATGACCGGCCGCGCGGCCGCGCCCTGTGCAAACACTGTGCTGGCCCCCATTGCGCCCAGCGTGGCGATGGCCGCGCGTCGGGAGATGATGGACGAATGCGTCATGCCCCAGCCCTCACTTCGCCTTCTTCTGGTAGCCAGGGTGCCAGCGCAGCCACCATTGCTCCAGCCCGCGCGCGAACAGGTCGGCCAGCTTGCCGAGCAGCGCGTACAGCAGGATGCCCACCAGCACGATGTCGGTCTGCAGAAACTCGCGGGCGTTCATCGTGAGGTAGCCGATGCCGGCCTGCGCCGAGATGGTCTCGGCCACGATCAGGATCACCCACATCAGGCCAAGCGAGAAACGCAGGCCCACCAGGATCGACGACAGCGCCCCCGGCAGGATCACCTCGCGGTACAGCTGCCAGCGCGACAGGCCATAGGTGCGGCCCATCTCGATCAGCTGCGGATCGACGTTGCGGATGCCGTGGAAGGTGTTGAGATAGATCGGGAAGAACACCGACACCGAGATCAGGAACAGCTTGGCCGATTCGTCGATGCCGAACCACAGGATCACCAGCGGGATCAGCGCCAGCGCCGGAATGTTGCGCACCATCTGGATGGTGGAATCGAGCAGCGTCTCGGCGAATTTCACGGAGCCCGTCAGCAGGCCCAGCACAAGCCCTGCCCCGCCGCCGATGGCGAGCCCCGCGAGCGCGCGGCCCGCGCTGACCTTCACGTGTGTCCATAGCTCGCCCGAGGCCGTGAGCGTCCACGCGGCCTTGACCACGTCGACCGGCGCCGGCAGCACGCGGGTGCTGAGCCAGCCCAGCGACGACGCGATCTGCCAGAACACGATGAGCCCGACGGGCACGAGCCACGGCACCAGCCGCTTCGCGACGTTGACGGCGAAGGCCTTGAATGCATTGCCTTCGCTTTCGGTGAGCGCGATCGCCGGCAGATCCTGAACTTGTTCGGTCATGGGAGTCCTTAACTTTGGGAGGCGAGGCGCGAGGGCGCGTCGAGATTGGCAACGACTTCGCCGAACGGGCCGCTCAGCGAGCCGCCGGCCAGCTGCGTCTTCGCCTTGCGCGAGAGCAGCGGGAACACCAGCTCGGCGAAGCGGTAAGCCTCTTCGAGGTGCGGGTAGCCCGAGAGAATGAACTTGTCGAGGCCGAGCGCCGCGTACTCCTCGATGCGCGCCGCGACGGTCTTCGAGTCGCCCACCAGCGCGGTGCCGGCGCCACCGCGCACGAGGCCCACGCCGGCCCAGAGGTTGGGAGAAATCTCCAGTTCGGCACGCGAGCGCCTGGCGCCGCCCGCATGCAGCGCAGCCATGCGGCGCTGGCCTTCGGAGTCCATGCGCGCAAATGCGGCCTGGGCGCGAATGACCGTCTCGTCGTCGACACGGCTGATCAGCTCTTCGGCAGCCTTCCATGCGGCGTCTTCGGTCTCACGCACGATCACATGCAGGCGAATGCCGAACTCCACCGTCCGCCCTTTGCGCGCGGCGCGGTTGCGCACGTCGGCGATCTTCCTGGCCACCTCCGCGGGCGGTTCGCCCCATGTGAGATAGGCATCGACCTGCTCGGCCGCAAGCTCGTGCGCGGCGGCCGACGAGCCGCCGAACCACACCGGCGGATGAGGGTTCTGCACCGGCGGATAGAGCAGCTTCGCGCCCTTCACGCTCAGGTGCTTGCCTTCGTAGTCGAAGGCAAGCCCGCCGTGGCTGCGCGCAAGAATCTCGCGCCAGATGCGGATGAACTCGGCCGACTGCTCGTAGCGCGACGCATGATCGAGGTAGACGCCATCGCCTTCGAGCTCGGCCTGGTCGCCGCCGGTCACGAGGTTCACGAGCACACGCCCGCCCGAGAGCCGGTCGAAGGTCGCGGCCATGCGCGCGGCCAGGCTGGGCTGGTGCAGGCCGGGGCGCACCGCGACCAGGAACTTGAGCTTCTTCGTCGAGCCGATCAGGCTGGATGCGATGACCCACGGGTCTTCGCACGAACGGCCCGTCGGGATCAGCACGCCCTCGTAGCCGAGGTTGTCGGCCGCGCCGGCGATCTGCTGAAGGTAGGCCAGGTCGACGGGGCGCGCGCCTTCGCTCGTGCCGAGGTAGCGGCTGTCGCCGTGCGTGGGGAGGAACCAGAAGATCTGCATCACGCGACTCCCGCGCCGGCTGCTTCGAGCACGTTGATCTTTTTGGGGATCAGCTTCAGCGCGAAGAAGGTGTCGGCGATCTTCTGCTGCTCGGCCAGGATGGCCTTGGTGATCGGTGCCGTGCCATAGGCCCAGCGGTTCACCGACAGTTCCGCTACCGGCTTCGGCAGGCCCCAGAGCGCGGCCAGCTCACTGGCCAGCTCGCCCTTGTTGGCGGCGCCCCATGCGTCGACCTTGTTGAGCTCCTCGATCGCGATGGCCAGCACGTCGGCGTTCTTCGCCACGTAGTCCAGCGACGAGAAGTAATAGGCACGGTTGCCGACCACGCCGGTGGCGTCGGCCAGGATGCGCGCGTCGAGCGACTTCTCGGCCGCGGCCAGGAACGGGTCCCAGATGACCCATGCGTCGACCGAGCCCTTCTCGAACGCGGCGCGCGCATCGGCCGGCGGCAGGTAGACCAGGTTGAGGTCCGCGTATGCGAGGCCGTGCTTTTCGGCCAGCTTGACGATGAAGTAATGAACGTTCGAGCCCTTGTTGAGCACGATCTTCCTGCCCTTCAGATCTGCCACGGTCTTGATGGCGGAGCCCTTGGGCACCAGCACCGCCTCGGCCCGCGGACGCGGCACCGTCGCGCCCACGTAGGCCAGCGGCGCACCGGCGGCCTGCGCGAAGATGGGTGGCGCCTCGCCCACGTCGCCGAAGTCGATCGAGCCGACGTTCAGTGCTTCGAGCTGCACGGGGCCGGCCGTGAACTCGGTCCACTTCACGCTCACGCCGAGCGGTGCCAGGCGCTTCTCGAGCGTGCCGCGGCCCTTGAGCAGCGTGAGATAGCCCTTCTGGTGGCCGATGCGGAACTGGCGCGCGGGCGCCTGCGCCAGTGCGGCGAACGAGGAAGGCAGCGCGATGGCTGCGGCAGCGCCCTGGATCAGGCGGCGGCGGGGAGCAGAAATCTGTTGTGTCATGGCAAGGCTTGTGTGGAATGCGCCGCGCTCAGGCGGCGGCAATGAAGCTCACGATCAACGCGATGGCGCTGACGACGACGACGCTCACGGCGAGATCGCCCAGCGCGTGCCAGAGGGAGCGCGGCGTCGTGTCGAGCACGGAGTCTTCGGTAGCAACGGGGTTCATGCGGAGATTCCTTGGTGTTGCAAAACGTCGGGCAAAGGCTGTCCCGCACCGCGCGCAGGCGGTTTTCAGAACAGCGGGAATGAGGATGAGAGCGAGGAAGCCGGACTCGCGACGAGTCCGCGCTTTCAGACGCTACATCGCACTCGGGAGAACGGCACCGGCTCGAAGCCGTGGGTCGCGGGCAGCTTCAGGCCTTCCGTGGCCAGCACCTCGGTGGCCTCGTTGAGCCGTTCGGCCAGGTCGGGGTGCACCTGGTAGGCGTTCTCGGGCGTCAGCGCAATCTGCGATTCGCTGGCGTAGACGCCCGGCAGGATGTGACGCGCCGCCAGCGACTGCAGCACGGGCCGCAATGCGTAGTCAAGCGCGAGCATGTGGTGCGGGCTGCCGCCGGTGGCCAGCGGCAGCACCGTCTTGCCCTTGAGCGCGTTCTGCGAGAGCAGGTCGAGAAAAACCTTGAGCACGCCACTGTAGGCCGCCTTGTAGACCGGCGTGGCCACCACGACCACGCGGGCCTCGGCCACCTTGGCAATCGCGTTGACGATGGCCGGATGGTTCCAGTCGGCCAGCAGCAGCGCCTGCGCCGGCAACTCGCGGATGGCGAGCCGCTCGATCCGCGCATGGCGCCGGGCCAGGCGCTCGCCCACCGCGTCGAGCAAGGCGGTCGAGCGGGACGGGGTCGAGGGGCTGCCAGCAATGAGAAGAACGGACACGGGAGGAGACTTTCGTACAGAGCAAAGAAGCGCGAATTCGCGAGGGCCGCCGCGCACGGCCGCCCGAAGCGGCCGGCCCGCCCCCGGCAGGGGGTGGGCGAAGCGACACGAAGTGCGCGCAGCCTGGGGGGTTACTTTTGTTTTGTCGTATAGATCTGGTCGAAGGAGCCGCCGTCAGCGAAATGCTCCTTGTCGGCCTTCGCCCAGCCACCGAAGGCCTGGTCGATGGTCACCAGCGTGAGCTTGGGAAACTGCTTGTCGTACTTGGCCTTCGCCTTGTCCGACGTCGGGCGGTAGAAGTTGCGGCCGGCGATGTCCTGGCCTTCGTCGGAGTAAAGGTACTTCAGGTATTCCTCGGCCACGGCGCGCGTGCCCTTCTTGTCGACGACCTTGTCGACCACCGACACGCTGGGCTCGGCCAGGATGGAGATCGACGGCACGACGATCTCGAACTTCTCGGGGCCGAACTCCTTCAGCGCCAGAAAGGCTTCGTTTTCCCAGGCCAGCAGCACGTCGCCCACGCCGCGCTGCACGAAGGTGATGGTCGAGCCGCGCGCGCCGGTGTCGAGCACAGGCACGTTCTTGAACAGGCTGCCGATGTATTCCTTGGCCTTGGCGTCGCTGCCGTACTTGCGCTTGGCGAACTCCCACGCGGCCAGGTAGTTCCAGCGGGCGCCGCCCGAGGTCTTGGGGTTGGGGGTGATCACCTGCACGCCGGGCTTGACCAGGTCGTCCCAGTCCTTCAGGCCCTTGGGGTTGCCCTTCTTCACCAGGAACACGATGGTCGAGGTATAGGGAGCCGAGTTGTGCGGCAGGCGCTTCTGCCAGTCCGCGTTGACGAGGCCGCCATGCTTGACGATGGCATCGATGTCGCCGCCCAGCGCCAGCGTGGCCACGTCGGCGTCGATACCGTCGATGATCGAGCGCGCCTGCTTGCCCGAGCCACCGTGCGACTGCTTGACCGACACATCCTGGCCGGTCTTGGCCTTCCAGTACTTGGCGAAAGCCTGGTTGTAGTCCACGTAGAGTTCGCGCGTCGGGTCGTACGACACGTTCAGCAGCGTCACCGGGCCCTTCGCCGCGGCAGGAACCTGTTGCGTGAACGCCGGCAACGCCGACAGGGCCATGGCACCGACCACACCGGCACCCAGGGAAAGCTTGATAAAGTCGCGGCGAAGGCTCATGGTGTCTTGTTCTAAAAAGGCATATCAATGAAGCTGCGTATTCTCAATACGACATATAGAAACTGGAACAACCAAGTTTTCAGTTCTAAATAGCCAAATCAACTAAGCAACCGCTTTCCCCACTTTTCCCGTTCAAAGGCAATCGAAATGGCACGCATGGTTCAGTGCATCAAGCTCGGCAAAGAGGCCGAAGGGCTCGACTTCCCGCCCTATCCAGGCGATCTGGGCAAGCGCCTGTGGGAAAACGTCAGCAAGGAAGCCTGGGCCGCCTGGCTCAAGCAGCAGACCATGCTGGTCAATGAAAACCGGCTGAACCTGGCCGACCTGCGCGCCCGCCAGTACCTGGCGCGGCAGATGGAAAAGCACTTCTTCGGCGAAGGCGCCGACGTGGCCCAGGGCTACGTACCCCCTTCCGGAAGCTGATCGCCGCCGCTGCGTCGTGAACGCAGAACCGGTGGCCTGGCGCGCCGATGGCGTGCCGCGCAGCGAACGCTTCGACGACATCTACCACACCGAAACCGGGGCACTGGCGCAATCGCGCCATGTATTCCTGGGCGGCTGCGGCCTGCCCGAAGCCTGGGCCGGACAGCCGCAATGGCTGATTCTCGAAACCGGCTTCGGGTTGGGCCTCAATTTCCTGACAACCTGGCAGGCGTGGCGCTCGGATTCGGCGCGGCCGCGCATGCTGCACTTCGTCTCGGTCGAGGCGCATCCGGTTTCGCCCGACGATCTGCTGCGCGCGGCCAGCGCGTATCCCGAACTGGCGTCCCTCGCCGGCGAACTGGCTGCGCAGTGGCATGGGCTGCTGCCCGGCTTTCACCGGCTGACGTTCGATGAGGGCCGCGTGCTGCTCACCCTCTGCATCGGCGACGTGCAGCCGATGCTGCGCGCCCAGCGTTTCGAGGCCGACAGCGTCTTTCTGGACGGCTTCAGCCCGCAGCAGAACCCTGCAATGTGGTCGGAAGACACGCTCAAGGCCGTATCGCGCTTTGCGCGGCAGGGCACGCGCATCGCCACCTGGACCATCGCACGGGCGGTGCGTGATGCGCTCGTGCAGTTCGGGTTCACGGTCGAGAAGCGCCAGGGCCTGCCGCCCAAGCGCGATTGCCTGCACGGCGTGTTCGCGCCCGCCTGGACGGTGCGCCGCCGCGGCCCCACGCCCGAGCGAATTCGCGCGCCAGGCCATTGCGCCGTCATTGGCGCCGGGCTCGCGGGCGCGGCCGTGGCGGCCAGCCTGGCGCGGCGTGGATGGCAGGTCACGGTGCTGGAAGCCGCCGAGCGGCCCGCATCAGGCGCTTCGGGGCTGCCCGTGGGCATGCTGGCGCCGCACGTGTCGCCCGACGACGCCCTGCTCTCGCGCCTCACGCGTGCCGGCATCCGCGCCACGTGGATCGAGCTGACGCGGCTGCTCGAAGAAGGCCGCGACTGGCGCGCCAGCGGCGTGCTGGAGCGCCGGCCCGACGGCGATGTGCGCGTCCCGCCCGGCTGGAGCGACGACGGGCCCAACGAATCGTGGCCCGCGAATGGGGCGCAGTTGGCGGCGGTTGGCCTGCCGGTCGATGTGCCCGCCCTCTGGCACGCACGCGCCGCCTGGGTGCGGCCGCACAGGCTGATCGCCGCATGGCTGCGCCAGCCGGGCGTCGAGTTTCGCGGCGGATGCCAGGTGGCACGCCTGGAGCACCATGCGAACGGCTGGCAGTTGTTCGACCCGGCCGGTGAGTTGCTGACAGACGCCGACCGCGTGGTCATCTGCGCCGGCTTCGAATCGGGCCGCTTCGCCCCCAAGCTGCCGCTGCAGCCGGTGCGCGGCCAAGTCGCCTGGGGCCACATACCCGACGACATCGAATTGCCCGCCACACCCCTCAACGGCGACGGCCATCTCATCGCACGCGTGCCCGATGCCGAAGGCTCCCCGATCTGGCTGGCCGGCGCGACCTTCGACCGCGACAGCACGGACCTCGCCCCGATCGCGGCCGACAGCGACGCCAACCGCGAGCGCCTTGCGCGGCTGCACCCGGCGTCGGCCGCTGCGCTGGCTCCATCGTTCGCGCACGGCAAAATCCATAGCTGGGTTGGCATCCGCTGCGCTTCGGGCGACCGGCGCCCGTTGGTCGGCCCGATCGACGCGGAAGCACCGGGCCTCTGGGCCTGCACCGCATTGGGTTCGCGCGGCCTGAGCTTCGCTGCGCTGTGCGCCGAACTGCTGGCTGCGCAGTGGCATGCCGAGCCGCTGCCCCTGCCGGCCACGCTGGCCAAGGCGCTGGGAACGCAGCGGCTCTAGCCAGCGCCCTGCCCCGAAACTGCCAGCGGTGGTCGATCCGGCTGTCCCCATAGGGGCGCCGATTTTGTGGCATCCGCCCACGCAATCACCGCTTTGCCACGCGAACGCGTGAGAATGCGGCGCATGGCCATCCAGTACGACATCAAGCACACCACCGTCTACCGCTACAAGAAGCCGGTCACCTTCGGCCAGCACCGTGTGATGTTCCGCCCGCGCGACAGCCACGACCTGCGCGTGCTGGCCACCGACCTGCAGGTGAGCCCGCAGGCCTTCACCCGGCTCATTCAAGATCCGCACTCCAACTCCGTGGCGCTGGTGCAGCCGATGGGCGAAGCGACCGAGCTGCGCATCGTCTGCTCGTTCACCATCGAGCAGGTGCCGGCGCAGCAGGACCAGCTGGCGCTCGACCCGGCCGCCGAATTCCTGCCCTTTGCCTACTCGGTGCAGGAGCGCCTCGACCTCGAGCACTACCTGCGCCCGCACCACGACGACGACGCCCAGGGCACGCTGATCCGCTGGGCCCACCAGTTCCTGCACACCGACAAGCCCAACAGCACGCGCGAGGTGCTCGCACGCATGAACGCGCACATCGGCCAGAGCCTCGAATACAAGGCGCGCGACGAAGAAGGCACGCAAACGCCGCTCGTCACGCTGGCGCTCGGCAGCGGCAGTTGCCGCGACTACGCGCTGCTGATGATGGAAGCCGCGCGGCGCCTGGGCATCGCGACGCGTTTCGTCTCGGGCTACATCTATGACGCCGCGCTCGACAACGCCGCGCAGGTCCAGGGCGAATCGATGACCGGCGCCGGCACCACGCATGCCTGGCTGCAGGCCTACCTGCCGGGCATCGGCTGGCTGGCCTTCGACCCGACCAACAACCTGATGGGCAGCGGTCAACTGATCCGCGTGGGCGTTACGCGCGACCCGGCGCAGGCGGCGCCGATCTCGGGCAGTTGGTATGGCGATGCCGAGGCCTATGAGGGCCTCGAAGCGACGGTGGTCGTCACGCGCCGCAAGAACTGAACGGGCATCGCCGGGGGCCGCCGGCGCTGGGGCCTCAGCCCCCCGCCGCACCGCCCAGCTGGAACCGGAACACCGCGCCCTTGTCGGGCTGCTGCACCAGCCGGATGTCGCTGCCGTGCAGCTGCAGGATTCGCTTCACGATCACGAGGCCCAGCCCGCCGCTGCTGGCGCTGTCTGTGCGCGAACCGCTCATGAACACCGGTCGCATGAACAGGGCCTTCTGCATTTCGCCCGGAATGCCCGGCCCCGTATCGCTCACCTGCACCGTCACGCCCGCGTTCTCCGCCCGCAGCTGCACCACGATCTCGCCGCCCTCGGGCGTGTGGCGGATGGCGTTGTCCAGCAGGTTGGTCAGCACGCGCTCGATCATTCCGAGGTCGGCCGACACTACCGGCAGGCCCGGTGCGATGTCGGGCTCGAGGCGTTGATGGCGCGCTTCGGCCGCCAGCTCGAACTTCTGGAACACGTCCTGCACGAGGTCGGCCAGCGCGAAGTTCTCTTTCTCGGGCTTGACCACGCCGTACTCGAGCCGGGCCAGCTCAAACACCTCTTGCGCGAGCCGGCCGACCTTGCGGCTCTGGCCGAGCGCGATCTCCAGGTAGCGCCGACGCTCTTCTTCACTGAGCGTGCCGGCCTTGAGCAGCAGCGTCTCGAGGTAGCCGTGCAGCGACGTGAGCGGCGTGCGCAGGTCGTGCGAGATGTTGGCGAACAGCTCGCGGCGCTGCTGGTCCTGCAGCGTGAGCTCGCGCCATTGCTCGGCGATGCGGCGCGTCATCTGCGTGAAGGCCTGGCCCAGCTGGGCGATTTCGTCTGTGCCGTGGGAGAGGCGCTCCAGCGTGGGCGCTTCGCTTTCGAGTGAAGCGATGCCCTCGGTCTCGAAGCGCTTCACCGCCGCCGTCAGCTCGCGCAACGGCCGCGTGATGAGGCGAAAGGCCGCGAGGCCCGCGAGCAGTCCGAGCAGCGCCACCAGCCCCATCGACCAGAGCGTGGTGCGCAGCACGTTGTCGGCGCCCACGTTGGCGACCAGCGCGTCGTGGTCCTCGCCCTGCAGCACCACGTAGACGTAGCCCGCATCGCGCCCGCCCATGCGCAGCGGCGCGGCGCTGAATACCTTGGAGGCTGTGAGGCTGCGCGGGTCGTCGCCCGCAATCGGCAGTGGCGCGCCCGATAGCAGCTTGCGGATCGGCCCCAGCGCGACCCTGTAGCGCTTCAGGTGCCCGGGCGGTGCGGCCTGCGCCTCGATGCGGCCGTCGAGCCCCAGCAGGTAGACCTCCACGCTCGGGTTGACGGCCATCAGCTTGTCGAACAGGTCCTTTACCGCTTCCTGGTCGAGGCCGCCCGGCTTCATCAGCTCGGAGTTTTCCGCGATGTGCGCCGCCAGCCCGGTCGACAGGCGCTGGACGACCTCCTGCTCGTGCATGCCGTTGGAGCGCACCTGCAGCCACACCGAGGCGCCGCAGCACACCAGCAGCAGCACCGCGAACACGGCCGACAGCCGCCGCGACAGGGTGGCCCAGGCGATCACGCCACGTCCTCCCCGCTTCCGGTGGCCGACAACTTGTAGCCGCGTCCCCACACCGTGAGGATGCGCCGTGGCTCTGCCGGGTCGGCCTCCACCTTGGTGCGCAGCCGGTTGATGTGCGTGTTCACCGTGTGCTCGTAGCCATCGTGCTGGTAGCCCCAGACCTGGTTGAGCAGGTCGAGCCGCGAGAACACCTTGCCCGGGTTGCGCGCGAAGAAGTACAGCAGGTCGAACTCGCGCGGCGTGAGCTCGATGAGCCTGCCGTCCACGCGCACCTCGCGCGCCAGCGGCTCGATGCCGAGGTTGCCGAGCGTGAGGCTGCCGGACTCCATGCGTGCGTTGCGCGCCAGCGCATCGGTGCGCCGCAGCAGCGCCTTCACACGGGCCACCAGCTCCAGCACCGAGAAAGGCTTGGCCAGGTAGTCGTCGGCGCCCAGTTCCAGCCCGAGGATGCGGTGCACCTCGCTCGACCGCGCGCTGATGATGATGATCGGTGTGTAACGTGTCATGGCGCGGGCACGGCGGCAGATTTCGAGGCCGTCGATGCCGGGCAGCATCAGGTCGAGCACCAGCGCGTCCCAGCTGCCGCGCTCCAGCTCGCGCAGGCCGGCATGGCCGTCGGCGGCGTGCTCGACCGCATAACCTTCGTCGCGCAGGTGCATGCGCAGGAGTTCGGCGATGTGGGCGTCGTCCTCGACGATCAGCACGCGTTTGGGGGTGTCCATGGCCTCGATTGTCCCGCCATCCGGGTTCTGGAGTTATCACGATTAATTGAACTTTGCGTGATGAATCGGCCATGGGGTGCGCCCAACAATCCACCCCATGAACAGCTCAGCCATCGCCCCTCCTGCCGACCCGGCCGCGGCGTCCGATCGCCGCCCGATCCATCCGCTGTGGATGCGCATCACGCACTGGCTCAACGCGCTGGCCGTGCTGATCCTGGCGACGAGCGGCTGGCGCATCTACGACGCGTCGCCGTTCTTCCCGTTCACCATTCCGACCGTCATCACGCTCGGCGGCTGGCTCGGCGGTGCGCTGCAGTGGCACTTCGCGGCGATGTGGCTGCTGGTGTTCAACGGCCTCGTGTACCTCGCTATCAACATCGCCAGCGGACGGCTGGCGCGCAAGTTCTTTCCCGTGACGCCCCGCGGCGTCTGGCACGACGCGCTGGCCGCACTGAAAGGCCAGCTCTCGCATGCCGACCCTCGCCACTACAACAGCGTGCAGAAGCTGGCCTACCTGTTCGTGATGCTCGACCTGATCGTGATCGTGCTGTCGGGCCTGGTGCTGTGGAAGTCGGTGCAATTCCCCGTGCTGCGCGAACTGATGGGTGGCTACGAGTTTGCGCGCCGCATCCATTTCTTCGCGATGGCGGCCATCGTCGCCTTCGTCGCCGTGCACCTCGTGATGGTCGCCCTGGTGCCCCGAACCCTGCTCACCATGATCCGCGGCCGCGCGCCCAAAGCCCGATGAAAATCTTCAAAGCCCCCACCCTGAGCGGCATCGACGGCGACGCCGTGCTGCGCGAAGCCCGCACGCTGATCGCGAAGCAGCTCGACCAGCCCTCGCGCCGCGCCTTCCTGCAGCGCTCGCTGACGCTCGGCGGCCTCTCGCTGCTCACCGGTTGCAGCATCAGCGACAACACGCAGGTGGAAGCCGCGCTCACGAAGATCTCGCGCTTCAACGACAAGGTGCAGGGCCTGATCTTCAGCCCGACGCAGCTTGCGCCGACCTACTCGGAGGCAGAGATCACGCGCCCCTTCCCCTTCAACGCCTACTACGGCGAGGACGAGGTGCGCGAGGTGGACGAGGCCAGCTACAAGCTCGAAGTGACAGGCATGGTCGCCGACAGGCACGCCTGGACGCTTGCCGAGCTGCGCGCCATGCCGCAGCAAGACCAGATCACCCGTCACATCTGCGTGGAAGGCTGGAGCGCCATCGGCAAATGGGGCGGCGTGCGCTTTGCCGACTTCCTGCGCCACATCGGCGCCGACACCACTGCCAAGTACGTCGGCTTCAAGTGCGCCGACGACTACTACACCAGCATCGACATGCCCACCGCGCTGCATCCGCAGACCTTGCTGACGCTGACCTACGACGGACAGCCCCTGCCGCCCAAGTACGGCTTTCCGATGAAGCTGCGCATGCCGACCAAGCTTGGCTACAAGAACCCGAAGCACATCAAGGCGATGTTCGTCACCAACACCTATTCCGGCGGCTACTGGGAAGACCAGGGCTACAACTGGTTCGGAGGGAGCTGAGGGGCTGCTGAAGCCGCTCGACTGCCGAAGAAAGCGCGAGGCCGTGTTCACTGAACCGAGCCGATCCTGAAAACGAAACTTCATCAACCACTAGGAAAATTCCAAATGAACAAGCTCACCGCAACCCTGCTCGCAACCTGCATGGCCTTCGCCGGCGCCTCGGCCTTCGCCGCGGACGAAATGGTGAAAGACGGCATGGCCAAGGACGGCATGAAGAAAGACGCGATGACGAAGGACTCCATGTCGAAGGACGGCATGAAGAAAGACTCGATGGCCAAGGATTCGATGGCCAAGGACGGCATGAAGAAAGACTCGATGAAGAAGGACGCCATGAAAAAGGACAGCATGGACAAGGACGAGATGAAGAAGTAAGCGCCGTCGCAACCGCCATTGACGCCCGGCAGATTCGGCGTCAATGTCGCGTCGGCCGGTTTCCCAGCCACTGAAATCTCTCTCAAGGAACCCTCATGAAATCCCTTGCACTCACTGCCGGCACGCTGGCGGCCGCCGCCCTGGTCTGGTACGCGGTGCCCTCGTTCGCCGAAACCGCCCGCCGCGTGCCCGCGCCCACGGCCGACCTCGTGGCACCGCCGGCCGCCAAGACCGAAACCGCCGTGTTCGCCGGTGGCTGCTTCTGGGGCGTGCAGGGCGTGTTCCAGCGCGTCAAGGGCGTGAGCAATGCGGTGTCGGGCTATGCCGGTGGCGACGCGAAGACGGCGCGCTACGACGAGGTCGGCTCGGGGCGCACCGGCCATGCCGAATCGGTGCGCATCACCTACGACCCGCAGCAGGTCAGCTACGGCAAGCTGCTGCAGATCTACTTCTCGGTGGCGCACGACCCGACCGAACTCAACCGGCAGGGTCCCGACACCGGCACGCAATACCGCTCCACCGTGTTCGCCGAGAACGCCGAGCAGGCCCGCATTGCCAGCGCCTACATCGCGCAGCTGAACCAGGCCAAGACCTTCGGCAAGCCGCTGGCCACCACCGTCGAGATGGCCAAGCCCTTCTACGCGGCCGAGGACTACCACCAGGACTACCTGACGCTGCACCCGAGCCAGCCCTACATCGCGATCAACGACATGCCGAAGATCGACGAGCTGAAGAAGCTGTTCCCCGAGAGCTACAAGGCTACGCCTTCGCTGGTGAAAGCGGCCAAGGCCGGCTAAGGCCGATCAAGGCGTTGTGGCCAGTGCCCCGCGGCGCGCGGCCTGGTTGGATCGGGTGCGAAGCACCAGCGCCTGCTGTGCAGCAGCTGCGTTGGCGGCATCGCCCTTCCATGCGTCGAGCGCGGGCTGCTGCACCGCACGGGAGAAAGAGAAGGCCAGCGCCCACGGCACACGCGGCCTGAACCGGGCGTTCATTTCATTGAGGCGGGCGGAAGCCAACTGCGCCGGCTGGCCGCCCGAGAGAAACGCCACGCCGGGCACGGCGGCGGGCACGGTGCGCAGCAGGCAGGCGACCGTGGCCTCGGCCACCGCTTCGACGGAATCCTGGGTGGGCGCCTTCAGTCCGGGCAGCACCATGTTCGGCTTCAGCAGCATGCCTTCGAGCAACACGCCCTGCGCGCGCAACGCGGCGAAGGTCCGGTTCAGCACCTCTTCGGTCACCTCGGCGCATTGCGCCAAGGAATGGCCGCCGTCCATCAGCACCTCCGGTTCGACGATGGGTACCAGTCCGGCCTCCTGGCACAGCGCCGCATAGCGTGCCAGGGCATGCGCGTTGACGTCGATGCATGCGCGCGTCGGTAACCCATCGCCGATGGCGATCACGCCGCGCCATTTGGCAAAGCGCGCGCCCATGCCAGCGTATTCGGCGAGGCGCTCGCGCAGGCCGTCGAGCCCTTCGGTCACGGTTTCGCCCGGATGTCCGGCCAGCGGCTTTGCACCCGTGTCGACCTTGATGCCGGGGACGATGCCAGCGTCGGACAGCGCCTTCGCAAAGGGCACACCCGCATGGGTCTGCTGGCGGATCGTCTCGTCGAACAGGATCGCGCCGCTGATGCTGTCGGCCAGGCCCGGCGCGGTGACGATCAGTTCGCGCCATTCGCGCCGCGCCGCCTCGGTTTGCGGGATGCCGAGCGTGGCAAAGCGCTTGTTGCAGGTGGCGTTGCTCTCGTCCATTGCGAGCAGGCCCTTGTCGCCGGCGACGAGGGCGCGGGCGGTGTCGATCAGCGTCTGTGCGGTCATGGGGCACCTCTTTTGCGGAAGATCGTACGCCCTCCCCCCAGGCTGCGCCTAGATCACGTTCTTCTCCAGCAGCGGCCGGTTCTCCAGGATGCGCGCGAAAGACACCGGCGATAGATCGAGGCTGCGGTACTCGCCGAAGCGGATCAGTTCCGCAATGCCGCGCCCTGCGGCCGGGCACTGCTGCAGCCCATGGCCCGAGAAGCCATTGGCGAAGTACAGGTTGTCGCAGTCCGGGTGCAGGCCGAGGATGGCGTTGTGGTCGAACACGTTCATCTCGTAGTAGCCGGCCCACGCGCCGGTCATGCGAATGGCCTCGAAGGCCGGCACGCGCTCGGCCAATGACGGCCAGATGAAGCTGTCGAAGGCCTCGTACTCGACGTCGAGCGGAACGTCGTCGTGGTCCTGGTCTTCGGGCGGCGCGAAGCCGCAGATGAACTGGCGGCCTTCGGGGCGCAGCCAGATGCCGGAGGTGTCGATCACCAGCGGACAACCCGGCAATGTCTCGGGGCACGAGAAGCTGAACACGCTGCGGCGGCGGCCGCGCACCGGAAGATCGATGCCGGCCCATCCGGCGACCTGGGCGGCCCATGCGCCTGCGGCGTTGACGACAACGTCTGCTTCCAGGGTCTCGCCGCTGTCCAGCTGCACGCCCGTCACGGCGCGGCCGTTGCGGCGCAAACCCGTTGCATGGGCCTGCACATAACGCGCGCTTTGCGAGGCGGCCTTCTTGCGAAAGGCCTGCAGCAGGCTGTAGCCGTCGTACCAGCCCTCGCCCGAGAGGCCCAGCGACGCGAGCGCAACGCCCTCGGTCGAGATCCACGGAAAGCGCGCCTTCAGTTCGCCGGGCGTCATCAGCGCCACGTCCACCGCGTGCGCCTTCTGCATCGCATGGTTCTCGCGCAGCACGTCGACACCGGCCGGCGAGGCCAGGTACAGGTAGCCGGGCTCGACCAGGCCGATGTCGGGCACGTCATCGCCCACACGCAGGGTCTCGCCGAGCGTGCGGAAAAAGTCGATGCCGTAGAGCGACATCTCGATGTTGATGGCGGTGGAAAACTGCTGGCGGATCGAACTGGCCGACAACGCCGAAGAGGCCTGCCTGTACGAGAAATCGCGCTCGACCACCGTGACCTCGAAGGGCTCTTCCTCGGGGCTTCGGGTCAGGAAATAGGCGATGGCTGACCCGATCGCTCCACCTCCAATGATCACCACACGACGCATGCTGGGCCTCATGCCGGCCTAGACCGGGTTCGGATTGCGCTCAAGAAAGCCCTGCTGATGCCAGTACGGATAAGCCCGCGTCGTCGCGCTGGCCGCGTCGAGTTCCGCGACCTGCGCGGGTGTGAGGTTCCAGCCCACGGCGCCGAGGTTCTGGCGCAACTGCGCCTCGTCGCGCGCGCCCACCACCACGCTCGACACCGTCGGGCGCTGCAGCAGCCAGTTCAGCGCAACCTGCGGCACGGTCTTGCCCACCTCGGCGCCAACCTTTTCCAACGCCTCGACCACGCGGTAAAGCAGTTCGTCCGGCACCGGCGGGCCCATGTCCGCTGTCGCGTGCAGGCGGCTTTTGGCGGGCAGCGGCTGGCCGCGCCGGATCTTGCCCGTGAGCCGACCCCATCCGAGCGGGCTCCACACCACGGCGCCCACGCCCTGGTCTTGCGCAAGCGGCATCAGCTCCCATTCGTAGTCGCGGCCGACCAGCGAGTAGTAGGCCTGGTTCGCGACGTAGCGCGCGAGGCCGTAGCGCTCTGAAGTGGCCAGCGATTTCATCAGGTGCCAGCCCGAGAAGTTCGACACGCCGATGTAGCGCAGCTTGCCCGCGCGCACGAGGTCGTCGAGCGTCGAAAGCGTTTCTTCCACCGGCGTGCTCGCGTCGAAGCCGTGCATCTGGTAGAGGTCGATGTAGTCCGTGCCGAGGCGCTTGAGCGCGCCATCGACGGCCTGCACGAGATGGTGGCGCGACGAGCCGACGTCGTTCGGTCCCTCGCCGCTGCGGAAGGTGGCCTTGGTCGAGATCAGCAGCCGGTCACGCGGCCGGCCCTTGATCGCCTCGCCGAGCACCGATTCAGCGGCGCCGCCCGAGTAGACGTCGGCGCTGTCGAACATGTTGACGCCAGCGTCGATGCAGATGTCGATCAACTTGCGCGCCTCGGCCACGTCGGTGCTCCCCCATGCGCTGAATAACTCGCCCTTGCCCCCGAAGGTGCCGGTGCCAAAGCTCAACACGGGGACCTTGAGGCCCGATTTGCCCAGGTGACGGTATTCCAAAGTGGTACTCCTTCGTGTTTGCGGATTCAGGGAGAAAACCGACAAGCCGACCGGCATGTCGTCGCGCCATTCTTGGACGAAGCAGTGAACCCTGCAGGCCGGTGGACTTTGTGGAAATCGATCGGAATAAGTTGACAACCGTCACTGAATTCCCTGCTGTAGCATGCGCCGCGAAGCCGTGATCTGGGCCGTGAATTGATGGGAAGACACGCCTTCGTGGGAATCGATAACTAAATAATTATTTTCAGGAGGACCCGCATGCTTGTCGAAATTGACGCGAACGGAATGATCAATCACGCGCGAGTCAGAAGTGCTCGCAGCCCCGAAATCGAAAGAGGCAGGCGGACCGGTGCGATCACCGGCATCGTCGTTCATCAAACCGATGCCGACACATCGGCATCTTCACTGAACAGCTACAAGCGGCCGAAGGCGAATGGCGCGCACTTTCTCATCGATACGGATGGGACTATCTATCAGACGGCGGGGATTTATCAGCGTACGAATCATGTGGGGCCGCTGAAGGCGAGATGCTTGGCCGTAGGGGCCGCAATGCCGTGCGCCCTGCGCGACTATGCGAAGGCGGGAGTGGAAGGAATGCATCGCATTGAAATGCGCAAGCCGCCCAGCGATCGTTATCCGAGCAACATGGAGGCCGTCGGAATTGAATTGGTCGGCAGGGCAAGGCTGCCGGTAGGGTTCAAGCCAATCGGTGAAGCAGCAAAGTGGCCGCTCGAAAAACAACGAGGTGAGTACGGCATATTCGATACCCCGACTGCGGCTCAAAATCTATCTCTCTCGTGGCTTGTCAAGGCGCTTGAAGATTCCGTGCAGATTTCTTCGAGTGAAGTCTTTCCTCATCCCGCAGTCAGCAGAAAGAATCCAACGGAAGCCCGGGGCGCGAACTGGAATCTGCCCGTACCAACGCCATGAACAAGACCCACATTTTTGTGACCGTGGCGGCGCTGATCTTGGCCGCCGTCGCATGTCCGGCGCAGGCAGCCGACAGGCGCTATCGCCTCGCATATGTGCAGAAAGTGAAGGTCATAGAACCTTCAGGCCGAACTGCCTGGGAAAACAAGGATATCCTGGACTGCGACGACGTCGTGTTGACAGAAGAGGATGTCCGCTATGCCTTGCAGCACATGCGCAGGGTTTCATGGAAGGCCTACGACCCCGAAAACACCGACACCACGGGGTGTCATGGGAGCGCACTCGTTACCTTCCAGAACGGGAAAATCCTCGCCATGGGCATTGAGCCCACGGGGCGGATCAGCACCCAAGAGTATGACGCCAAGATGAAGCTCACGGCGAGTCCACCGGGCTTCTACGATTGCGCTCCTTGCGGCAAACGCAAGATGGCACTCCTGAAGGACGCGCTGTATCGAGCGCACGAGCGAGCGCTGAGGAAACTGGCGGCTGAAGGGAAGTTTCCGCCTGACGAGGTGGAGCGCCGGCTGAAGTGGTTCCGGGACAGTCGCTAACGGCCCTGACGCGCCTGCCAGGGCAACGACTCTCCCACCCCGCTGCGGCGGGGTTTTCCTTTTGGCCTCAGGGACACCATAAGATCCGGCGACCCAACGAAATCCTCCGCATGAACATTGCCCTCGAGCGCCCCAACCAGCCCGACGTCATCCAGCTCATCGACGATCTTGATGCGTACCAGAAGCCGCTGTATCCGCCCGAGAGCCACCATGGCATCGACATTGCGGCACTGTCGGCGACGCACGTGCTGTTCGCGGTGGCGCGCGACGAGGCGGGCATGGCCATCGGCTGCGGCGCTCTCGTCGTGAACCCCGGCTACGGCGAACTCAAGCGCATGTATGTGCGCCAGCAAAACCGCGGGCAAGGCGTTGCGGCGAAGATGCTGAGCTTTCTCGAAGGCGAAGCCGCGGCGCGCAATTGCACCCTGTTCCGGCTGGAGACGGGCGTGAGCCAGCCAGAGGCGCTCGCGTTCTATGCGCGCGCGGGGTATGCGCGGCGCGAGCGCTTCGGCGACTATCCCGACGATCCGTTGAGCGTGTTCATGCAAAAGACGACGAATCGTGGCGCACGGTTCATCGATTGAGGCGTGAGGCGTTGACCCAGGGTTTTTCCTAGTCCTCGGGCATGTCGAATCGCAGCGGGCTCATCCGACGTAACCACAGAGGGTCGTCCTCTGTTCTTCAGGAGAAAGCAACCATGGCTACCAACACTGTTCGTCTGCACCGCGTCCTGCGCACCTCCCCCGACCGGCTCTACCGTGCCTTCGTGGAGGCCAGCGCGTTCGAGCGCTGGCTGCCGCCCTTCGGATTCACCGGCAAGGTCCACACCATGGAGCCCGTGGTGGGCGGCGCCTGGCGCATGTCCTTCACCAACTTCGGCACCGGCCACAGCCACTCGTTCGGCGGCAAGTACCTGGAACTCGTTCCCGGCCAGCGCATTACCTACGACGCCAGCTTCGACGATCCCCATCTTCCAGGCACGATGAAGACCACCGTGACCCTGACCGCGGTGTCATGCGGCACGGACATGTCCGTCGTGCAGGAAGGCATCCCCGACGTGATTCCCGCCGAGATGTGCTACCTGGGCTGGCAGGAATCGCTGATCGCGCTGGCCCAACTGGTCGAGCCGAACATTCCGGGTTGAGGCGCTTGCGCTTCGGAAGCGTTTGAAGGCCGGCGCGGGCCCATGCCGCGCCTCACAGCCGGCAAATCCTTCTAGCCCGGCCAGCTCTTCCAGGATGGGGCACTCGGGACGCTCGTCACCTTCGCAGCAGTGGGCCAGGCGCTCCAGCAGGCGCTTCATGTGCGCGAGCTCTTCGATCCGCTGGGCCAGCTCCTCGGCCCGTTCGAGCGCGACGCGCTTCACATCGAAACTCGCGCGGCGCCCGTCTTGCCACAGCGCATGCAGCTCGACGACTTCCGCTGTGTCGAAACCCAGCGTGTGCGCCCGTCGTACGAACCGCAGCGTTGGCACAGTTTGCTCGTCGTAGAGACGGCCGTCCGCGCCGGTGCCGTCGAGCAGCCCGAGCGATTCGCAGTCGTGCAGCAATTGCGCGGACGCACCAGAGCGGGCAACCACGTCGGCAAGGGATAGGCGCGCCGCAGCAGTCGGCGCCGTGGGATGTCCCATGAAGTTCTCCTTCGAACCAAAACGCAAAAGTCTCAGCCTTCACACCATGGCAGGGTCAAGCCGCCGCATGACCTTGGCGCGCAAGGGGGTCAGGCTCCTGAGTTTTCGAGACCCGCCCGCCTGGCTTGTCCACCCCGGGCAAACCCTCAAATGCCCCCTCCCTTCTGGCCCGGTATTTGCGTCTACGATCGGAAATGACAGAAAATTTTCTTATCTGTCATATATTTGTAAATTCATTTTCATCGTCCGCACCCTTCCAGGTGCATCGCCCGCCCCATGAGCACCAACGTCGACACCCCAGGCACCACAGTGGCCCAGCGCATCGCGCAGGCGCTGCCGCGGCTGACGCGTTCGCATCGGCAGGTGGCCGACTTCGTGCTCGAGCACCCGCTGCAGGTTGCGACGCTGCCCATCGACGAGCTGGCCACCGCGGCGGGCGTGTCGGTCGCCACGGCCAACCGGTTCGCGCGGGCGCTGGACTTCGACGGCTACGCCACCTTCCGCGCCGAACTCGTGCGCGGCTTCGAGTCGCTGGTGGCGCCGGTCGAACGGCTGCGCGGCAACCTGGAGCGCCCGACCACGGTCGCCGAGGTGTTCGCCACGGCGCTCGACGAAAGCCGCCGCAACATCGAGGCCACGCGCCAGTCGCTGGACTACGCGGCTTGCGAGGCCGCGGTGCAGCGCATCCTGAAGGCGCGCTCGATCTACATCGGCGGCTTCGGTGCCAGCGCCTGGCTCGCGGGGCTGCTGCAACACGGCCTCGATGGTTCGTGCAGCGACGTGCGCATGCTCTCCAGCGTGAGCGGCATCACCCACGCGGCGCGCACACTGATGCACGCGGGCTCGCAGGACCTGTTCATCGGCCTGACCTTTCCACGCTACCTCACCGACACGGTGGCGCTGGCACAGATCGCGCGCGGCCAGGGCTGCGCGGTGCTCGCGCTGACCGACCGCCCCAGCTCGCCGCTCGCGCCGCTGGCCGACGTGGTGCTGTATTGCCAGACCGAAACCAGCTACCGCCCCAACTGCGAAACCAGCGTGCTCGCACTGATCGAAGCGTTGACCAGCGCGGTCGCCCTGCGCGCGCCGGGCGCGGCGCAATCGGCCGGCCGCATCCTGCAGGCGGTGCGCCCGTGGCTGCACGGCGGACTGGGCCAGGGCCATGTGCGCGGCGAGGTCTCCATGCCGTCCGTGCCTGCCGCCGTCGCTTCCGACGCCGGCAAGAAAAAGAAGAAAGCTTCCCGATGAAGAACGTCACACCCGTCATCGCCATCCACGGCGGCGCCGGCACCATCAGCGCGGCCACGACCGACGCCGCCCAGGCGCAGGCCTATCACGACGCCCTGCAGACCATCGTGCGTGCCGCGCAGGCCGCGCTGCTCAAGGGCATGTCCGCACTCGACGCCACCTGCCTCGCGGTCGAGATGCTCGAAGACTGCCCGCTCTTCAATGCCGGCTACGGCGCGGTGTTCACGCACGACGAAACGCACGAGCTCGACGCGGCCGTGATGGACGGCGCCACGCTCGCTGCCGGCGCCATTGCCGGCGTGAGCCACGTGCGCCGACCGGTGCGCGCCGCGCGCGCCGTGCTCGAGGACGGAGCCCACGTGCTGCTGGCCGGCGCGGGCGCCGAGGCCTTCGCGCGCGACCGCGGCCTGGAGATGGTCGAGCCCTTCTTCTTCTCGACCGACGCGCGCCGCCAGCAGCTGTACCGCGTGCGCGACACCGGCCGCGTGGTCACCGACCACGAGGGCGCCGCCATGACCAAACCGCCGCTGGACGAAGACAAGAAGCTCGGCACCGTCGGCGCGGTCGCACTCGACATGCACGGCCATCTGGCCGCCGCCACTTCCACCGGCGGCATGACCAACAAGCGCGTCGGCCGCATCGGCGATTCGCCGCTCATCGGCGCCGGCACCTATGCCGATGACCGCACGGCGGCCGTGTCGTGCACCGGCAGCGGTGAAATGTTCATCCGCGTCGCGGCTGCCTACGACGTATGCGCCCGCATGGCCTACGGCGGTGCCACGCTCGAAGCGGCCACGCACGCGGTGGTGCGGCAATCGCTGCCCGCCATCGGCGGCACGGGCGGGCTGATCGCCGTCGACCGCCACGGCAACCTGAGCCTGGCCTTCAACACCGAAGGCATGTACCGAGGCCACGCGCGCGGCGACGAAGCGCCGAAGACGGCCATCTTCGCCTGACGCCGCAGGCCCCATTTTCTTCGCACTCCCATGTCCACCCCTGCCATTGCCCTGCCGGACGGCCGCGTTCTCGCCGTCGACGACCTCACCGTTCGCTTCTCGACCTCCGAGCGCACGGTCGATGCTGTCAAGAAGCTGTCCTTCCACGTCGACCACGGAGAAACGCTCGCGGTGGTGGGCGAATCGGGCTCGGGCAAGTCGGTCACCTCGCTCGCGCTGATGCGGCTCGTGGAGCATGGCGGCGGGCGCATCCTCGATGGGCGCATGACCTTCCGCCGCCGCAACGGCGAAGTGCTCGATCTCGCACAGGCACGCGACACCACGATGCGCAACATCCGCGGCGCGGACATCGCGATGATCTTCCAGGAGCCGATGACATCGCTGAACCCGGTGTTCACGGCCGGCGATCAGATCGCCGAGGCCATCCGCATCCACCAGGGCAAGAGCGACTCTGCCGCGCGCGCGGAAGCCTTGCGCATGCTGGAGCTGGTGCGCATTCCTGAAGCGCGCAATGTGCTCGACCGTTTTCCGCACCAGCTGTCGGGCGGCATGCGCCAGCGCGTGATGATCGCGATGGCGCTGTCGTGCAAGCCGCAGCTGCTGATTGCCGACGAGCCCACCACCGCGCTCGACGTGACGATCCAGGCGCAGATCCTGCAGCTCATCCGCGAACTGCAGAAGGAGATGCGCATGGGCGTGCTCTTCATCACGCACGACATGGGCGTGGTGGCCGAGATTGCCGACCGCGTGCTCGTGATGTACCGCGGCGACAAGGTGGAAGCCGGCAGTTCCGACACCGTGTTCGCAGCGCCGCAGCACCCCTACACCAAAGCGCTGCTGTCGGCGGTGCCCAAGCTCGGCGCGATGCAGGGCACCGACCTGCCGGCCAAGTTCGAACTGCTGCGCACCGAGGCCGGCGCCGACACCGTGCCGTGCACGCAGACCACGCCGCAGGACACCGTGCGCGAAGACGCCGGCCCCATCCTGCGCGTGCGCGACCTCGTCACGCGCTTCGACGTGCGCAGCGGCATCTTCGGCCGCGTGAAGCGCCGAGTGCATGCGGTGGAGAAGATCAGCTTCGACCTGTACCCCGGCGAGACGCTGGCGCTGGTCGGCGAATCGGGCTGCGGCAAGTCGACCACCGGCCGCTCGCTGCTGCGCCTGGTCGAAAGCCAGAGCGGCGCCATCGAGTTCGGTGGCAAGAACATCCGCGAACTGCCCACGCGCGAGTTGCAGGCGCTGCGCCGCAACATCCAGTTCATCTTCCAGGACCCGTTCGCTTCGCTCGACCCGCGCGTGACGGTGGGCTTCTCGATCATGGAGCCGCTGCTGATCCATGGCATCGCCAAGGGCGCCGAGGCGCAGCAGCGGGTCGATTGGCTGCTGCAGAAGGTGGGCCTGCCGCCCGAGGTGGCGCAACGCTACCCGCATGAGTTCTCGGGCGGCCAGCGCCAGCGCATTGCGATTGCACGCGCGCTCGCGCTCAACCCCAAGGTGGTGGTGGCCGACGAATCCGTGTCGGCGCTGGACGTGTCGATCCAGGCGCAGATCGTCAACCTGATGCTCGACCTGCAACGCGAACTGGGCGTGGCCTTCCTTTTCATCTCTCACGACATGGCGGTGGTGGAGCGCATCAGCCACCGCGTGGCCGTGATGTACCTGGGCCAGATCGTCGAGATCGGCCCGCGCCGCGCCGTCTTCGAGGCGCCGCAACACGCCTACACGAGCAAGCTGATGGCCGCGGTGCCGGTGGCCGACCCGTCGCGCCGCCACAAGCCGCGCGCGCTGCTCGAAGGCGAGATTCCCAGCCCCATCCGCGCGGTGGGCGACGAGCCCGAGGTGCCGCCGCTTGTGCAGGTCGCGCCAGGCCACTTCGTTGCACGGCACGCCATCGGCGGCGCTTTCTGATTTTTCAACCCGCAGGCCCTCCTGCTTTTTTCCTCGAACCGACTGGAGTTCTTTTTCCATGAAGCAATCTTCTTCCTCTCTGCGATGGGCATCGGCATTGCTGGGCCTGGCCGCGTTGGCCGCATCGGGCACGGCACTGGCCGCGAAAGACGTGGTGCTGTCGATCGGCTACCAGCCGGAAACGCTGGACCCGTACAACACCAACACCACCATCACCACGGCCGTGACCAAGACCTTCTATGAAGGCCTGTTCCAGTTCGACAAGGACCTGAAGGTGCAGAACGTGCTCGCCGAGAGCTACGACGTGTCGAAGGACGGCCTGGTCTACACCATCAAGCTGCGCACCGGTGTCAAGTTCCACGACGGCACCGACTTCAACGCCGACGCCGTGAAGTTCACGCTCGACCGCGTGCTGAACCAGGACAACAAGCTGCTGCGCTACAACCAGTTCAACCGCGTGAGCAAGGTCGAAGTGGTGAACCCCAGCACCGTGCGCATCACTCTGAAGGAGCCCTTCGGCCCCTTCATCAACTCGCTGGCCCACGCATCGGCCGCCATGATCTCGCCCACCGCGCTGAAGAAGTGGGGCAACAAGGACATCGCCTTCCACCCCGTGGGCACGGGCCCCTTCGAATTCGTCGAGTGGAAGCAGACCGAAGCCGTCAAGGCCAAGAAGTTCGACGGCTACTGGAAGAAGGGCTATCCGAAGGTCGACAACGTCTCGTGGAAGCCGGTGCTCGAGAACAACACGCGCGCCGCGATGCTGCAGACCGGCGAGGCCGACTTCGCCTACCCCATTCCCTATGAGCAGGCCGACCTGCTGAAGAAGAGCGAGAAGCTCGAAGTGGTGGCGACGCCCTCGATCATCACGCGCTTCCTGGCATTCAACATGCTGCAGAAGCCCTACGACAACCCGAAGGTGCGCGAAGCCATCGGCTACGCCATCAACAAGGAAGCGCTGGCCAAGGTCGCGTTCGGCGGCTACGCCTTCCCCGCTCAGGGCGTGCTGCCCCAGGGCGTGAAGTACGCCGAGAAGATGGCTCCCATTCCCTACGACCTGAAGAAGGCCAAGGAACTGATGAAGGAAGCCGGCTACCCCGACGGCTTCGAGTCGGTGCTGTGGAGCGCCTACAACAACACGACCTCGCAGAAGACGATCCAGTTCGTGCAGCAGCAGCTCGCGCAGATCGGCATCAAGCTGCAGGTGCAGGCGCTCGAAGTGGGCCAGCGCACCGAGCAGGTGGATGCATGGCCCGATCCGAAGACGGCCAAGGTCCGCATGTACTACACCGGCTGGTCGTCGTCGACCGGCGAAGCCGACTGGGGCCTGCGCCCGCTGTTCGCCTCGGAAGCCTGGGCACCGAAGCTGAACAACATGTCGTTCTACAAGAGCGAGGTGGTGGACAACGCGCTGGCCAAGGCGCTGGTGACCACGGACGAGAAGGAACGCACTGCGCTGTACAAGACCGCGCAGGAAGAGATCCGCAAGGACCTGCCGCGCGTACCGATGATCACCGAGCAGAACCTTTCGGCGCACGCCAAGCGTCTCTCGGGCGTGTTCGTGATGCCTGACGGCAACATCAACATCGACGCCATCGCCACGTCGAACTGATCCCGGCTCCTCGTTTCCTGACTGACTGCCCGACGGGCGATGGCATGCCGCCATCGCCCGATCGCGGCAACCGCACCCCATGCTGAATTACTTCCTCAAACGACTGTTGGGCCTGATCCCCACGCTGCTCATCGTGGCGGTGCTGGTGTTTCTGTTCGTCCACATGCTGCCCGGCGACCCGGCGCGACTTGCCGCCGGCCAGGATGCCGACGAGCAGACCGTGGCCATGGTCCGCGCGGAGCTCGGGCTCGACAAGCCGCTGCCGCAGCAGTTCGTGAACTTCTTCACCCACATGCTGCAGGGCGACTTCGGCACCTCGATCCGCACACGGCGGCCGGTGTCGGTGGAAATCGGCGAGCGCTTCTTCCCGACGGTGATGCTGACCATCACCAGCATGGTGTGGGCGGTGATCTTCGGCATGGGCATCGGCATCGTGTCTGCCGTGTACCGCAACAAATGGCCGGACCGGCTGGGCATGACGCTCGCCGTGTCGGGCATCTCTTTCCCCGCATTTGCACTCGGCATGCTGCTGATGCAGATCTTCTCGGTCCAGCTCGGCTGGCTGCCCACGGTGGGCGCCAGCAGCTGGAAACACTACATCCTGCCCTCGATCACCCTGGGCGCGGCCGTGGCGGCCGTGATGGCGCGCTTCACGCGGGCCTCCTTCGTCGAGGTGATCCAGGAAGACTTCGTGCGCACCGCGCGCGCCAAGGGCGTGCACGAATCCAGCGTGGTGTTCAAGCACACGCTGCGCAACGCGCTGATCCCGGTGGTCACGATGATGGGCCTGCAGTTCGGCTTCCTGCTGGGCGGCTCCATTCTTGTGGAGGCGGTGTTCAACTGGCCGGGCCTCGGCCGCCTGCTGGTGGACGCGGTGCAGATGCGCGACTACCCCGTCATCCAGACGCTGGTGCTGTTGTTCTCGCTCGAATTCATCCTGATCAATCTCGTGGTCGATGTGCTCTATGGCTACATCAACCCCACCATTCGCTACAAGTGAGCAGCAAGCCATGACGCAAGCTACCGGCGCGACTGCCGATCCGATCACTCAGCCCATCGTGGCGGTTCAAACCGCCGGCAAGGTCCGCACCCCTTGGGGCGAATGCTGGCGCCGCTTCAAGAAGCAACCCGTGGGCATCGTCGCCGCGGTGTTCGTGCTGCTGCTGGTGTTCGTCGCGGTGTTCGCACCCTGGATCGTGCCCTTCGATCCGGAGAACTTCTTCGACTACGACATGCTCAACACCGGCCCCTCGGCCACGCACTGGTTCGGCGTCGATCCACTCGGGCGCGACATCTTCAGCCGCATCCTGGCTGGCGCGCGCATCTCGCTGATGGCGGGCTTCCTGTCGGTGGTGCTGGGCGGCATCATCGGCACCGCCTTCGGCCTGCTGGCCGGCTACTACGAAGGCTGGTGGGACCGCATCGTGATGCGCATCTCCGACGTGCTGTTCGCCTTCCCCGGCATTCTTCTCGCGCTCGGCGTGGTCGCCATCCTGGGCAGCAGCATGACCAACGTGGTGGTGGCGGTGTCGGTGTTCAGCGTGCCGGCGTTCGCGCGCCTCGTGCGCGGCAACACGCTGGTGCTGAAGCAGCAGACCTACATCGAGGCCGAGCGCAGCATCGGCGCATCCGACTGGACCATCATCGTGCGGCACATCCTGCCGGGCACCATCTCCTCGATCGTGGTGTATTTCTCGATGCGCGTCGGCACCTCGATCATCACGGCCGCCAGCCTCTCGTTCCTGGGCATGGGCGCGCAACCGCCGACGCCCGAATGGGGCGCGATGCTCAGCGAGGCCCGCGCCGACATGGTGACCTCGCCGCACGTGGCGCTGTTCCCGAGCCTGGCCATCTTCTTCACCGTGCTCGCCTTCAACCTGCTGGGCGATGCGCTTCGCGACGCGCTCGATCCGAAGATCGACCGCCAGTAATTCTTCGTTCATGCCATCCATCACCCTGCCCTACATCGGCAACCTGCTCCAGGGCGCGCGCAACGCCATCACCGACGTCGAAGGCGTCACGGTCGGCCACCAGACGCTGGATGACGGCGGTGTTCAGACCGGCGTGACGGTCGTGCGACCGCATGCCGGCGATCCGTTCCGCGACAAGGTGCCGGCGGCCGCCGTGGTGCTCAACGGCTTCGGCAAGAGCGTGGGACTGGTGCAGCTGGCCGAGCTCGGCGTGCTCGAGACGCCGATTGCGCTGACCAACACCTTCTCGGTCGGCACGGTTGCCACGGCGCAGATCCGCCATTGCGTGGCGGCCAACCCCGAGAGCGGTCGTTCGCTGCCCACGGTCAATCCGCTGGTCTTCGAATGCAACGACGGTTTTCTGAACGACATCCAGCGGCTGGCCGTGACCGAGGCGGACTATCTTCGCGCGCTCGACGGCGCCGGCGCCGATTTCGCGCAGGGCTCGGTTGGCGCGGGGCGCGGCATGTCGAGCTTCCAGTTCAAGGGCGGCATCGGCAGCGCCTCGCGACGCGTGTCGGCGCTGGACGGCGACGTGCATACCGTGGGGGCGCTGGTGCTGGCGAACTACGGGCGCCAGCCGCAGCTGGTGCTGGCCGGCCATGCCGTCGGCGAGCGGCTGGCAGCGCACGGCACGGCCGAATGCAAGGAGCCGGAGAAAGGCTCGATCATCATCGTCGTCGCCACCGACGCGCCGCTCGATGCGCGCCAGCCGCCGCAGCTGGCGCTGCGCGCGGGCGCGGGGCTGGCGCGCACCGGCTCGGTCTTCGGCCATGGCAGCGGCGACATCGTGCTGGCCTTCTCCACCGCCTACACCGTGCCCGACCGCATCGACCGGCCGATGCCGGCCATTGCGATGGTGCACGACGGGCTGCTCGACGGGCTCTTCCAGGCTGCGGCCGACAGCACCGAGCAAGCCATTCTTCACGCGCTCTGGCGTGCCACGGCCGTCACCGGCCGCGATGGCAACCACCGGCAGGCGCTGTCCGAGCTTCTGCCGCCCTCTTCTCTTTCTTCCTTTGCGGAATCGAGCATCCCTTCATGAAAGTCCTGATCTCCACCGACATCGAAGGCGTTGCCGGCGTTTACCACTCGGAGCAGACGCGTCCCGGCAACCCGGAATTCGAGCGTGCCCGCCTGCTGATGACGCAGGAGGCCAATGCCGCGATTGCCGGGGCCTTCGATGCCGGCGCCACCGAGGTGCTGGTCAACGACTCGCACGGCGGCTTTCGCAACATGCCGCCCGACGTGCTCGACCCCCGCGCCCGCGTCGTGCAGGGCAAGCCGCGCTACCTGAGCATGGTGGCGGGCGTGGAGGAAGAAGGCGTGGAAGCGGTCTGCATGGTGGGCTACCACTCGCGCGCGCAGGGCCGGGGCATCCTCGCTCACACGATCAACAGCTTTGCCTTTGCCGGCATCCGGCTCGGCGAGCAGGAGCTGGGCGAGGCCGGGCTCTACGGCGCGCTGGCAGGCGAGTACGGCGTGCCGGTGGTGATGGGCAGCGGGGACGACGTGTTCATCGCCGAGAACCGCGCACTTTTCCCGCATGCGACGTTTGTCGAGACGAAGAAAGCGACGGGGTTCAACAGCGGCGTGTCGCTGTCGCCGGAGCAGTCGCGCAAGGCGATCCGTGCCGGCGTGGCCGAGGCGCTGGCTGCGCGTGGCAACGCAAGGCCGCTGGTCTTCAAAGGTTCGCAAGTGGTCACGCTGCGCACCCAGTCGCCGATGATGGCTGATCTGTTTTGCCAGTGGCCAGCGTTTGAGCGGGTCGATGGCGTCACCCTGCGCTTCAACGCCGAGACGGTGGAGGCTGCGGTGCGCATGCTGAACTGCTGTTCGGCGATGTCGTCGATGCTGCGCTGATATCGGGCGGTCGGGGGAGACGGTGCCAGCGCTTCGCTGGCGGACCAGTTTCAGTGACGCACTCAGGGCCCGGGAATGCGATGGGGATCGCGTAGTGCATGACGGATGTGTCCGACGTCGGGTGGTACTGCGAATCGTATATCTCAAGGTCCGGCCCCAGGGTGTGCGAGTTTCCAGACGACAACATCCAGCTGGAATAGATGTAGTTCACCGTCGCGTCGATCTTCTGGGCGGCGCCCCGGTGGGTGAAGCGCGCGTAGGTCGATGCGGGCACTTGCATGGCAACCATGCCGAGCGGCAGTTCGCCAGGGCCGCGGACCTCGGTGCATGCGAGATAGCGCAACTGTTCGCTGTGCGGCCCCGCCGGTGCCACGACGCCGTAGCAGACTCCGGGCACCGCATGGGCAATCTCCTTCAATCGCGGCAGAAACTGGGCCCACAGGGGAGGCAGTTTCTGGCCGAGGTTGTTCTTTTCAGAATCGATGCCGTAGTAGTCGGTGGGCATTCCCACCATCTGCATGGCCGGCTGCGCCTTGATGTCAGGCGTCAGGGAGATGTTCTGGTGAAGGTGCGCAAGGTAGCTTTGGTCGAACCGGATCTTCCGGATGAAAAGCGACCGGTTTCCCATCTTGCGGTATTGCGACGGCGTCAACCGGAAGCACTCCCTGAAGGCGCGGGTGAAGCTTTCCTGGGTTTCGTAACCCGCCGCCAGCGCAATATCGAGCACGCTCAGCCGGGTGCCGGTCAGCTGCTCCATCGCCTTTGCAAAGCGGCGCGACCGGATGTAGGTCTTCAAGGTTTCGTTGGTCAGCGCCTTGAAGATCCTTTGGAAATGCCACTGGCTCAACCCGGCGGCCCGTGCAACATCGGAGGGATGGATATCGGATTCGAGATGGGCCTCGATGAAGTCGATGCCCTCCTGTATTTGCCTGAGATGAAGCACGGCCGTATCGGCTCAAGCGGTTTCGAAGAAACCGGTCATGGAAACCAGCCGGTCCTGGTCGTTGTAGCGGCCGTAACTCACGCCTTCTCCGATCACCTGGCCGCTGCCATTCAGCATGTTCCATTTGGCGATGCTTTGCCGATGGTGGCTGGCGAAGTAGTGTGTGACGAAATGGCCGCCCGGCACTTGACGGTGGAAGTCATCCATGCAGGCCGTCAATTGCGCCCAGCCCTGGGCGGTGGCCAGCGGGTCCTCGTAGGTGCAGGCAGGGTCGAGGGACTGGGCAAAGAGGGCTTCCCTGTCTGCGGCCGAATTTGCCTTCCATGACGCGGTATAGATCTCCCAGATGGATTGAAGCGAAGGGCTCATGGTGTGCTCCTGACGAGTGGTTTGGAGACGCCATGGTGCCGAGCCCCTGTGTGCCTTTTGGACATTTTGTGCTTATTTTCAGGCCAGAATTGCCGGTCCGGCGGCTCCTCGCCGGCGCCAGCGCCTTATCCGGAATAAGCATCCAACCGTCCCGCAACCCGCGTGGATACTGGGGAATAAGCTTATCCGCATAAGGCGCGAACCAAAAAATAGTTTGTTTCCATAAGGCCGGCTTTCAGAATCTCGGCTTCTTGCTGGGGCGATGGACGCACTGCACTTCAAGACACACGCACGATGTACCAATACACAGAATTCGACCGACAGTTCGTTCATCAACGAGCCGCCCAATTTCGAGACCAGCTCGAGCGCTGGCAAAAGGGCCGCCTCCACGAGGACGAGTTCCGCCCGCTGCGGCTGCAAAACGGCTGGTATGTCCAGCGCTACGCACCGATGCTGCGCGTGGCCGTGCCTTATGGCGAGCTCTCCAGCCGCCAGATCCGCGTGCTGGCCCGCATCGCCCGCGAATACGACGAGCCCGAAGCCGAGGTCTATAAAAAGGCCATCGAGACGCAGGGCCTGCTCGGCAGCCACAAGCTCCCGACCCACTACGCCCATTTCTCGACACGCCAGAACGTCCAGTTCAACTGGATTCCGCTCGCCAAGTCGGCCGACGTGATGGACCTGCTGGCTTCGGTCGACATGCACGGCATCCAGACCAGCGGCAACTGCATCCGCAACATCACGAGCGACGAGCGCGCCGGTATTGCCGTCGACGAAATCGCCGATCCGCGTCCGTTCGCGGAAATCATGCGGCAGTGGAGCACGCTGCACCCCGAGTTCGCGTTCTTGCCGCGCAAGTTCAAGATCGCCATCACCGGCGCCACCGAAGACCGCGCCGCGACCGGTTGGCATGACGTGGGCCTGCACATCGTGAAGAACGAGGCCGGCGAGATCGGCTTCCGCGTGCAGGTGGGCGGCGGCATGGGCCGCACCCCCATCATCGGCACCGTGCTGCGCGAGTTCCTGCCCTGGCAGCAGATCATGAATTACCTCGAGGCGGTGATTCGTGTGTACAACCGCTATGGCCGCCGCGACAACATCTACAAGGCGCGCATCAAGATCCTGGTGAAGGCCGAGGGCCAGCGCTACATCGACGACGTCGAGGCCGAGTACAAGCAGATCCTCGAGCACGACGGCGCGCCGCACACCATCACGCAGGAAGAGTACGACCGCGTGGCCGCCTCCTTCGTGCCGCCGACGCTCGCCACCCGCGTGCTGCAAAGCGCCGAGAAGACCGACGCCGAGCTGCGCGCCCAGGCCGCCGACGACGTCATGTTCGCCCGCTGGCTGGCGCGCAACGTGGCGCCGCACAAGAACCCCGCGCTGCGCGCCGTGACGCTGTCGTTCAAGCGCCTGAAGCAGGCGCCCGGCGATGCCTCGGCCGACCAGCTCGACACGCTCGCGCAATTGGCCGACCGCTTCTCGGCCGGCGAAGCCCGCGTGACGCACGACCAGAACGTCGTGCTGCCCTGGGTGCACGCCGAAGACCTGCACGCGCTGTGGCTTGCCGCCCGCGCTGCCGGCTTTGCCAGCGCCAATGTGCACCTGCTGACCGACATGATCGCCTGCCCCGGCGGCGACTTCTGCGCGCTGGCCAACGCACGCTCCATTCCCATCGCCGAAGCGATCACCGAGCGTTACCAAGACCTCGACGAGCTCGACGACCTGGGCGAGATCGACCTGCACATCAGCGGCTGCATCAACTCGTGCGGCCACCACCACAGCGGCCACATCGGCATCCTGGGCGTCGACAAGGACGGCAAGGAGTGGTACCAGGTCACCCTCGGCGGCTCCGACGGCTCCGCGCTCAGCGGCACGTCGCAGGCCGGCAAGGCGGTCGGCCCGTCGTTCTCGGCGGCCGAAGTGCCGGGCGTGATCGAGGCCGTGCTCACCGCGTACCGCGACACCCGCGAGAGCGGCGAGAACTTTATCGACACGCTGCGCCGCGTGGGCCATGACCCGTTCAAGGCCGCGGCCAACGGTGCGCGTTTCAAGGTGGAGGAAGCAGCATGAAGAAGAACCTGAACATCCTGGCCGCCGAAGAACATGTGGACGACGGCGACCCGAAAGTGCTGCAGTTGCCGAACGACGCAGACCCGCTCGCCATCGAGGTATGCCTGGAAGACATCGAGCGCATCGACCTGAACTTTCCGAAGTTCACCGACGGCCGCGCCTACAGCCAGGCCTTCCTGCTGCGCCGCCGCCTGGGCTTCAAGGGCGACATCCGCGCCACCGGCGACGTGCTGATCGACCAGCTGGTGCAGATGGAACGCACCGGCTTCTCCAGCGCCGTGCTCAAGGAAGGCGTGGACGCCTCCGACGCGCAGCGCCAATTCGACCGTTTCGCCGCGTTCTACCAGGGCGATGCGGTGAAGACCGCGCCGCACTTCGTGGCCGGCACCTGAGCCCCAAGAGACCTTCAGCCATGAGCATGGACCTCACCAAAATCAACGCCGAACTCGGCCGCAACGCCGAGGGCCTGGTGGACTGGGCGATCGGCCTGGGGCAGCCCACCATCGTCACCACCAACTTCCGCCCTTTCGAGGCCGTGATCCTGCACATGGTCACGCGCGCCAAGCGGGATGTTCCCGTGATCTGGATGGACAACGGCTACAACACCGAGGCCACATACCGCTTTGCCGACGAGGTGACGAAGCAACTGGGCCTGGACTTGCACATCTACCTGCCGCGCCGCTCGCGTGCGCATCGCGAAGCGGTGGAGGGCCCGACGCCGGCACTCGACGATCCGCGCCATGCCGCCTTCACGGAAGAAGTGAAACTGGAGCCCTTTGCCCGCGCGCTGCGCGAGACGGCGCCCAAGGTCTGGTTCACCGCGCTGCGGGCCACCGACACGGCCGTTCGTGCGCAGATGGACCCGGTCAGCGTCAACCCGGACGGCCTGATCAAGGTCGCACCGCTGCTGCACTGGTCGTCCAAGGAGTTGTACGAGTACTGCGAGGCGCATGGCCTGCCGAACAACTTCGATTACGTGGACCCGACCAAGGGCGAAGACAACCGCGAGTGCGGATTGCATCTTGCGCACTGAGAGCCAAGGTCTCACCAATTCACCGCATCCAGCATCCCCTCCGATGAACGCCCGTACCGAAACCGAACTGCTGCAGCCGCCCATGCACTCTCCCGCGCGCCTGTCCAACACGCACCTCGATGCACTCGAAGAAGAAACCGTCTTCATCCTGCGCGAGGTCGCGGCCGCCTTCGAGCGGCCCACCCTGCTGTTCTCGGGCGGCAAGGATTCGCTGGTGCTGCTGAAATGCGCCGAGAAGGCGTTCGGCACCGGCCGCATTCCCTACCCGCTGCTGATGATCGACACCGGCCACAACTTCCCCGAAGTGACCGACTACCGCGACCAGCGCGCGAAGGAGCTGGGTGCCGAACTCATCGTGCGCAGCGTCGAAGACTCGATGAAGCGCGGCACCGTGCGCCTCGCGCACCCCGGCGAATCGCGCAATGCGCACCAGTCGGTGACGCTGCTCGAAGCCATCGAGGAGTTCCGCTTCGACGCGCTGATCGGCGGCGCCCGCCGCGACGAGGAAAAGGCGCGCGCCAAGGAGCGCATCTTTTCGCACCGCGATTCCTTCGGCCAATGGCAGCCCAAGGACCAGCGCCCCGAGCTGTGGACGCTGTTCAACACGCGCCTCGCTCCCGGCGAGCACTTCCGCGTGTTCCCGATCTCGAACTGGACCGAGCTCGACGTGTGGCAATACATCGAGCGCGAACACGTCGGCCTGCCGTCGATCTACTACACGCACAAGCGTGAAGTGGTCGAGCGCCGCGGCCTGCTGGTGCCGGTGACCGGGCTGACCCCGGCGCGCGACGGCGAAACCGTGCAGGTGCGCGACGTGCGCTTCCGCACCGTGGGCGACATCACGACCACCTGCCCGGTCGAGAGCCTCGCGGTGGACGCGGGCGACGTGGTGCTCGAAACCCTGTCGGTCGACGTGAGCGAACGCGGCGCGACCCGGATGGACGACATGACCTCCGAAGCATCCATGGAAAAACGCAAGAAAGACGGTTACTTCTGATGAGCGCGACGACTGCAACCCCTGCGACCACCGACGTGCACGGCGACACCGGCACCGCCCTGCGCTTCATCACCTGCGGCTCGGTCGACGACGGCAAGAGCACGCTGATCGGCCGCCTGCTGGTCGACAGCAAGACCGTGCTGCAGGACCAGCTCGCCGGCGTGCAGCGCGGCGGCGAGACCGACCTGGCCCTCCTGACCGACGGCCTCTCGGCCGAGCGCGAACAGGGCATCACGATCGACGTGGCCTACCGCTACTTCTCGACCGCCAAGCGCAAGTTCATCATCGGCGACGCGCCGGGCCATGAGCAGTACACGCGCAACATGGTCACGGCGGCCTCGGCCGCCGACGCCGCCGTGGTGCTGGTCGACGCCACCAAGCTGGCCTGGGCCGCCGAGGTGGAAGACGGCACCGTGGTCAAGCGCGAGCTGCTGCCGCAGACGCGCCGCCACTCGCTGCTGTGCCACCTGCTGCGCGTTCAGTCGATCGTGTTCGCGGTCAACAAGCTCGACGCCATCGACGACGCCGGACTCGCCTTCGAGCGCATCTCGGCCGCGCTGAACGCTTTTGCCGAAGCTGCCGGCGTGCAGGTCGCGGCCATCGTGCCGATCTCCGCGCTCAAGGGCTGGAACGTGGCCACGCGCCATGCCGACTGGGTCGGCTACGAAGGTCCGAGCCTGCTGGAGCTGCTCGAGGAACTGCCCGTGACGGCGCAGGACGAGGCCGTGCCTTTCGCCTTTCCGGTGCAGTGGGTCGAGAAGTTCTCGGCCTCTGCCGACACCTCGCAGGGCCGCCGCGTGTTCTGGGGCCGCGTCGCCTCGGGCCATGTGGAACCCGGCCAGCGCGTGACCGTGCTGCCGAGCAACCAGACCGCCACGGTCGCGCAGGTGCTGAGCCATACGCGCCAGCCGAAGTCGGTGCATGCGGGCCACAGCGCCGGCATCGTGCTCGATCGCGAGGTCGACGTGTCGCGCGGCGACTGGCTGCTGGCGCCCGAGGCCTTCGAGCCGGTGCGCGAGATCACCGCCACCGTGGCCTGGCTCGACGACGAGCCGCTGGTCGCGGGCCGGGTGTACTGGGCGCTGCAGGGCCACCGCTGGGTCAAGGCCAAGGTGGCGCGCATCGTCGATCGCGTGAACATCACGACGCTCGAATCGGAGCCGGCAACGCAGCTGGAAGCCAACGCCATCGGCGACGTGGTGCTCACGCTGCAGCAGCCGCTGGCCGTGCTGCCCTTCACGCAATCGCGTGCACTGGGCTCGCTGGTGCTGGTCGATACCGCCTCCCACAAGACCGCTGCTGCCGTGCTCGTGCAGCCTGCCGCCGCAAGGGCCTAAAATCTGGGGTTTTCCCCGATCAAACTGACGTTAAAAGACAAATGACCCACGTCGTCTCCGAAGCCTGCATCCGCTGCAAATACACCGACTGCGTGGACGTTTGCCCCGTCGACTGCTTCCGCGAAGGTCCCAACATGCTGGTGATCGATCCGGACGAGTGCATCGACTGCGCGGTCTGCATCCCCGAGTGCCCAGTCAACGCGATCTACGCCGAGGAAGACCTGCCGGCCAACCAGATCGCCTTCATCAAGATCAACGCCGAGCTGGCCCTGGCCGACGGCTGGAAGAGCATCACCAAGCGCAAGCCGGCTCTGCCTGATGCTGAGGAGTGGAAGGACAAGACGGACAAGATCGGGGAGCTGGTCCGCTGAACCAGCCGGCCGCCACCGCCGCTGCGATCGAAACCGACGCGCTGATCGTCGGCGCCGGCCCCGTGGGGCTGTTCCAGGCCTTCCAGCTCGGCCTGCTCGAGATCTCCTGCCACATCGTCGATGCGCTGCCCGCCGCGGGCGGCCAGTGCGTGACGCTCTACGGCGACAAGCCGATCTACGACATTCCCGGCACGCCGGTCACCAGCGGCCGCGGCCTCGTGCAATCGCTGCTGGAGCAGATTGCGCCCTTCAAGCCCCAATTCCATTTCGGCGAGCAGGTGGCCACGCTCGAAAGGCAGGCCGACGAGCGGCTGCTGCTGACCACCTCGGCTGGCACCGCTTTCCTCGCCAAGACGGTGTTCATCGCGGCCGGCGTCGGCGCCTTCGTGCCCAAGCGCATCGCCGTCGAGGGCATTGCGCAATTCGAGGGCGCATCGCTTTTCTATCACCCCGATTCGCTGGAGCGTTTTACCGGCCAGACCGTGGTGGTCAACGGCGGTGACGACATCGCGCTCGAAACCGCCATCGCGCTCACGGCCATCGCGACGCAGGTCACGCTGGTGCACCGGCGCGACGGCTTCCAGGCCGAGGAAGCCACCGTGTCGGCCATGCGTACGCTCGTGGCCGAGGGCAAGCTAGCCTTCAAGGTCGGCCAGCCTACCGCGTTCGACGGCAAGCACCTGCAGATCACCACGCCCGATGCAACGACCGTCGATCTGCCGCTCGACGCGCTGATCGCCTGCCTCGGCATATCCCCGCGCCTCGGCCCCATCGCCGACTGGGGGCTGGAGCTGGAGCGCAAGCAGGTGCCGGTGGACACCGAGAAGTACGAGACCCGCGAACGCGGTGTGTTCGCGGTGGGCGACATCAACACCTACCCGGGCAAGAAGAAGCTCATCGTCTGCGGCTTCCACGAGGCTACGCTGGCCGCCTGGGGCGCCACGGCCATCGTGTTCCCCGGCAAGGCCGTGCCGCTGCAGTACACGACCACCAGCACCCGCCTGCACGAGCTGCTGGGCGTGGCCAGCTCCCGCTAGTTCCTGGCACTGGGCAGCAGCGCCCGGTACTCGCCGATGAAGCTGCCGATGGCGGCCACGTAGCGGTCGATGTCCGCATCGGTCAACGGCAGCGACAGCACGACGAAACCACGCGGCGAGGTATAGATACCCTCGCTCAGCAGGTGAAAGAACAGCAGCTGCCGCAGGCGGGCATCCACCGGCGCCAGGTCGTCCGTGCTGCGCACCTCCCCGCCCACGAAATGCGCGTTCATCAGCGAACCGATGCCGGTGAACTGCATCGCGACACCCTCGCCTGCGCACAGCGCGTTGAGCCGTGTCCGCATCGCATCGCCCCGCCCGGCCAGCGCGCCTGCCGCCTCCGGCGTGAACAGCTTCGTGAGCCCCGCGTGGCCGGCCGTCATCGTCAGCACGTTGTTGTTGAAGGTGCCCGAATGGGCCAGCGGGCCGGTGCGCGGGTCGAACAGCGCCATCACGTCGGCACGGCCACCGAAGGCGCCGAAGGACATGCCGCCGCCGATGTACTTGCCCAGCGTGGTCAGGTCCGAGCGAATGCCCAGCTTGTTCGCCAGGCCGTGCGGTGCCAGGCGCGAAGTCATCACCTCGTCGAATATCAGCAGCGCGCCGACGCGCGTGGCCGATTCGCGCAGCGCCTGCAGAAACTCCAGGCGACCCGGAATGCAACCGCTCGCGCCCTGCATCGGCTCCAGGAGGATGGCGGCGATCTCGGGGCCGTGTTTCTCGATCTGCTCCCGTGCGGTCTGCGTGTCGTTGTAGGGCAGCACCAGGAAATCGAAGGGCACGGTCGTTGGCAATGGCTTGGCACCGAAGCCCAGCACGCCGCCGTGGTAGCCACCCGAGAACACCACGATCTTGCGGCGTCCGGTGAAATGCAGCGCCGCCGTCAGCGCCATCAGGTTCGCCTCGGTGCCCGAGTTGGTGAAGCGCAGCTGCTCGATCTGCGGAAAGCGCTCGCAGATGAGCCTTGCGAGCCGGCCTTCGAGCAGGTTGTGGCCCGTGAGGTTGATACCGCCCTTCATCGCCTCGGCGACGGCCTCGCGGATCTCGGGCGCCGAGTGGCCGTAGACGCCGGCCGTGTACTCGGCGATGAAGTCGGCGTAGCGGTGGCCATCGACGTCCCACAGCGCGGCGCCCTCGCCCTTGGCGATGGTCAGCGGAAACGGCGCGTAGAACAGCACCGAGCGGCTGTTGGCGCCGGGCATGTAGCGCGCCTGTTCCTCGAACTGGCGCAGGCTCGCCGGGTTGTCTTCGGTGAAGCGCCGGTGCGCGGCTGCAAGGGCCTGGTCGATGTCGGCATGGGCCATGGCGATGTCCTTTCGGGATGACGCGCTCTTCGCATGCAGCGCGATTTATTGATCGATGCTCAATTTATTTTGTTTATACAGTCAAGCCGGCTGCCGCACAATGGCTGCAACCATGACGAAGAACCCGCTCCCCAAGCCCCCGAAGCCGCGCACCGCCGGCCGCCCCTCCGGCGGCGCAGGCCTGACGAAGCAGCGCATCGCCGAAGAGGCGCTCGCGCAGATCGACGAATTCGGCCTCGGGGCCTTCAGCATGCGCGAGGTGGCAGCGCGGCTCGACGTCTATCCCGCCACGGTGCACTGGCACGTGAGCACGCGCGAGGCGCTGCTGGCCGGAGTGGCCGCCCTCGTCATGGCCGAGGTCGCGCCGCCGCCCGGCAGGCTCATCTGGAAGGACTGGCTCGCCGAACTCTTCCGGCGCTGCCGTGCCGCCGTGCGGCGCCATCCGAACGTGGCGCAGCTGCTGGGAGCGCAGCTGGTGTCGAACGGCAGCCTGCCGATGGAGCTGGTCGAAGGCGTGCTGGCCGCGCTGTCCGAGGCCGGCTTCGAGGGCGAGCAGCTGCTCGAGGCCTACAACTGCGTGGTCGCCGCGATGCTGGGCTTCCTGACGATGGAGTTCTCGCCCCTGCCCGCCGACAACACCCAGGCCTGGGCCGAGGAGCTGCGCGAGCGCGTGCACACGATCCGCCCGCTCGACCATCCGGTGCTCACGCGCAACCTGCCGCTGCTGGCCAACAAGGCGTTCATCGTGCGATGGGACAACGGCACGACGGTGCCGCTCGACGGCAGCTTCGAGCGGCACATCCAGATCACCATCGACGGGCTCGAGGCCTTCGCGCGCCGAGTCGAGGCCGCATAGGACCCGCGGTTCGTACAGCGCCTCGCCGATGGTGGTGGCCTGCGGCCGGTGCTTCTGCGGGTTTACCCCCTGGAATGGCACGCCCGTCGTCGCGGGCTTCCCCGCAGCGGATAAACTCCGCCCTGCGCCGCGGTTCGCCACGGTGCAATTGCTAGGGGTGCTGAGCGGCTTGCCGTCCGGCTGAGAAAGTCCCTTTGAACCTGTCCGGTGGTTTCACCGGGGGCCCGCATCGTTTCCAACGACGCGGGCTCGAGGCAATCCTCGCGCAGGGAAGCTGGTCCGGTGGCCTCTCACGTTCTCTCGCGTGACGGCTGCGCCGCTCGGGCCCCGCCCACCTGCCAAACCTTTTGCACTGGAGCAAATGGATGGCAAATGATGACACCGCTACCGGCGCCAATGAGGCGCTGACGCCGCTGCCCGCCTCGCAGCGCGTGTTCGGCTGGCACGACCACGCCTCGCTCTGGTTCAGCCTCGGCGTGGGCCTGCTGGTGATGCAGATCGGCGCCTACCTGGTGCCGGCCGTGGGCACGCGCGACGCGGCCATTGCCATCGTGCTCGGCTCCTGCATCGGCGCCGGCCTGCTGGCCTGGACCGCGCGGCTGGGCTGCGAGAGCGGCCTCGCCAGCGCCGGCCTGATGCACGCCACCTACGGCAGCGCCTTCGCGCGGCTGCCGGTGCTGCTCAACATCGTGCAGCTGGTGGGCTGGACCACTTTCGAACTCGTCATCATGCGGGAAGGCACGCAGGCCATCGGCCAGTCGGTGGTCGGCCCTTCGCTCGGCACCGCCTGGGGCGGCGTGCTGACCACGCTGCTGTGGGGCGCGGTGCTGCTGGCGCTGCTCGCAGGCTCGATGGTCAAGCTGGTGCGGCGCTTCGTGAGCCGCTTCGGCCTGCCGCTGGTGGTGCTGTCGCTGATCTGGCTCACCTGGCAATTCGCGACGCGGCTGCAGGCCAAGGGCCTGGACGCCTTCTGGGCACGCCCGGGTGACGGCACGATGGGCATGTTCGGCGCGCTCGATCTGGTGATCGCGATGCCGGTCTCGTGGCTGCCGCTGGTGGCCGACTACGCGCGGCACGGCCGGCGCAGTGCGACCGGTAAGGGCGGCCTGGGCAGCGCCTTCAGCGGCACCTGGATCGGCTATGCGCTCGCCAACATCTGGTGCTACGCACTGGGCGTGATGGTGGTGAGCGTGGCCGAGCCCGGCACGGGCCTGGTCACCGCGTTGCTGCTGGCACAGGGCGGGCTGATGGCGCTGGGGCTGATCCTGATCGACGAACTCGACAACGCGTATGGCGATGTCTATTCGGGCTCGGTCTCCACGCACAGCCTGCTGCCGCGCTGGAGCGTGAAGCGCTGGGGCCTGCTGCTGGCTGCCCTGTGCATCGCACTGGCGCTGGTGCTGCCGATGCACACGCTGGAGCCCTTCCTGCTGCTGTTGAGCTCGGTGTTCGTGCCGCTCTACGGCGTGATCATCGGGCGGCTGGGCGGCGGCCAGTCGGTGTCGCCGGCCGGCACGCGGCAGATCGATTTCGGCGCGGCGCTGATCTGGATCGCGGGCATTGCGGCGTACCACGCGCTGGCCAGGTGGGCGCCGCAGTTCGGCTCTGCGCTGCCCACGCTGGCGGTGACTTTTGTTCTCGCGCGGCTCAGCCGGCCTTCACCGGCAAACGGTGCGTCGGCACTGGCGCAAAGCCGTGGTTGAGGGGGCCATGACCCGCGCCGACCTGCACGTTCGCACCAGCGGCCATCGCGCCGAGGATGTAGTCGCGCGCCTGTTCGACCGCCTCGGGCAGCGCCGCGCCCAATGCCAGATGCGCGGCAATGGCCGAAGACAGCGTGCACCCCGTGCCATGCAGATTGCGGCTGGCAATGCGCCTGGAAGCCAGCCGCTTGCGTTCGCCGCCGGATTGCAGCAGCACGTCGACCACGTCGTCGCCCGGCAAATGGCCGCCCTTGAGCAGCACGGCCTTTGCACCGAGCGCGAGCAGTTCGTCGGCGGCGCCGTCGAGGGCATCGACGCCATCGATGGCATGGCCGATCAGCAAGGCGGCTTCATCAAGGTTGGGCGTGACGACCACGGCGCGCGGGAACAGTTCGCGCACCAGCACCTGCACCGTCTCGGCCGCGATCAGGCGGTCGCCGCTGGTGGCGACCATCACGGGGTCGAGCACCACGTTCTTCAACTGATAGCGGTCGATGGCCCAGGCCACCACCTCGATCACCTCGGGCGCGTGAAGCATGCCGAGCTTGACGGCATCGACGCCGATGTCTTCCACCACCGCCTGTATCTGCGCCTTGAGGAAATCGGGCGGCACGCCGTGGATGCCCGAGACGCCGAGCGTGTTCTGCGCGGTGAGCGCGGTGATGGCCGTCATGCCATAGCAGCCGAGCGCCGCGAAGGTCTTGAGGTCGGCCTGGATGCCGGCGCCGCCGCCGCTGTCGGAGCCGGCGATGGAGAGCACGCGTGCGTAGCGCTGGGTGGGTGCTGGGGTCATGCCGAAAATTATCGGCGACCGGGCATGCATTTCTCCCTCCCCTTCCGGGGGAGGGTGGGGGTGGGGGCACGCGGCGCATCCATTGGGCGCTCTGCCCGCCCCCATCCCAGCCTTCCCCCAGAGGGGGAAGGAGCAAGACCATGAGCCTTCCTTTTCAATCGGCTGCCATCCTCGGCGCAGGCCTCATGGGTCGGCTGCTGGCGGTGACGCTCGCGCAGGCCGGCTGCAAGGTCGATCTGTTCGAAGCCGGCAGTCCCGATGCCGAAGGCGCCGCCGCGCGCGTGGCTGCGGCGATGCTCGCCCCGTTGGCCGAATCGGCCGTGGCACCGGTGTCGGTCGTGCGCATGGGGCAGCATGCGCTGTCGCGCTGGCCCGAACTGCTCGCCTCGCTCGCTCAGCCCGTGTTCTTCCAGCGCGAAGGCACGCTGGTGCTCTGGCACCGGCAGGACGCCGCCGAAGCCGCACGGCTTGCGCGCGTGCTTGCGAACACCGTCACGCAGGTACCTGAACTTGCGCCGATGCAGACGCTCGACGCGCAAGCAATCGCCGCGCTCGAGCCTTCGCTGGGCCAACGTTTCGCGCAGGGCCTGTTCCTGCCGGGCGAAGGCCAGCTCGACAACCGCGCGTTGCTGACTTCGCTGCTCGCCACGCTGCAGGCCAGCCCGCGCGTCACGCTGCACTGGCAATCGCCGCGCGCGCCCTCGGACTTTTCGCCCGGTGCGACGGGCCAGCCCGACTGGGTGATCGACTGCCGCGGCCTCGGCGCCAAGCCGCAATGGAACGCGCTGCGCGGCGTGCGTGGCGAGGTGATCCGCGTGCACGCGCCCGAGGTGAGCCTGAAGCGCCCCACCCGCCTCGTGCATCCGCGCTACCCGCTCTACATCGCACCCAAGCCCGGCAAGCTGTTCGTGATCGGCGCGACCGAGATCGAATCGGACGACATGTCGCCCGCCAGCGTTCGCTCCACGCTCGAACTGCTGAGCGCTGCCTATGCCGTGCACAGCGGCTTCGCCGAAGCGCGCATCGTCGAGATCGCCACGCAGTGCCGCCCCACACTGCCCGACAACCTGCCCGCCATTCGCCAGCCGCAGCCGCGCGTGCTGCAGATCAACGGCCTGTACCGCCACGGTTTCATGATCGCGCCCGCGCTGCTCGACGCCGCGATGGAACTTCTTGCGCATGGCCACTCGGCCCTCGCAAGGAGCTTCGGCATGGAGACCTCCGACACATGACGATGAACATCCTGATCAACGACAAGCTCTTCACGCTGCCAGACCACGCCAGTCTGACCGACGCTCTGGCGGCATTGAACGCCACGCCGCCTTTCGCGGTGGCCGTGAACCGCGAGTTCGTGCCGCGCTCGGCATACGCCGCGCGCACGCTTCAACCCGACGACCGCATCGAAGTGATCCGCCCCGTGACCGGCGGCTGAATGATGATGGAGACAAAGAACATGACCACGAACGACCCCTTGGTGCTCTACGGCGAGACCTTCCAGAGCCGCCTGCTGCTGGGCACCGCGCGCTACCCCTCGCCCGACCTGCTCGAAGCCGCGGTGAAACGCGCAAGGCCCGCGATGCTGACCGCCTCGCTGCGCCGCCAGACCGCCAGCCGGGGCTCGGGCAACAGCGAGCTCGGCAACGGCTTCTGGGAGCTGCTGCGCAAGCTCGCGGTGCCGGTGCTGCCCAACACCGCCGGCTGCCACAGCGTGCAGGAGGTGATTGCCACCGCGCAGATGGCGCGCGAGTTGTTCGACACGCCGTGGATCAAGCTCGAACTGATCGGCGACGACTACACGCTGCAGCCCGACACTTTGAACCTCGTCGATGCCGCTTCGCAGCTGATCCGCGATGGCTTCAAGGTGCTGCCCTACTGCACCGAAGACCTCGTGCTGTGCCAGCGGCTGGTCGACGTCGGTTGCCAGGCCGTGATGCCCTGGGCTGCGCCCATCGGCACCGGCCGCGGGCCGATCAACCCCTACGCGCTGCAGGTGCTGCGCGACCGCCTGAAGGTGCCGATGCTCGTCGACGCGGGCCTCGGGCTGCCATCGCATGCCTGCCAGGTGATGGAGTGGGGGTACGACGGCGTGCTGCTCAACACCGCCGTTGCGCTGGCGCAGGACCCGGTCGCGATGGCCGCTGCTTTCGCCGACGCGGTGCAGGCCGGCCGCACCGCATACCGCGCCGGCGCCATGGCCGCGCAAGACGCTGCGCAGCCCAGCACGCCCGTGCTCGGCACGCCCTTCTGGCATCACGCACCATGACCGCCGCGACCGACGCCCGCGCCATTGCGCACGCCGTCGTCGCGGCCCACGGGCTGCGCTTTGGCGCCATCACCTCCGCGCCCGTGACCGCGCCCAGCTTCTCCTCAGACGACCCCGTCTACCGCGGCGCCAAGCAGGCCTGCACCGCTCTCGGCTTCATCGAGATCGATGCCGAATGCCTGGCCCATGCATGGCGCGCACAGACAAAGCGCCTGGACAGCTTCGACGCCGTGCTGTGGCCCGCCGCACCCGAAGATTTCGGCATGCGGCCGTTTCCTCCCGCTGCGCGCGACGATGCGTTCCCGGCCTGCCCCGAACGGCTCGGCCTGTACGCCGTGCTGCCCGACGCGCAATGGGTCGGCCGCATGGCGCGCGCTGGCGTACCGACGGTGCAGCTGCGCTTCAAGTCCGATGACGCGGCGGCTGTCGAACGCGAAGTGCAGGCGGCCGTCGAAGCGGTGCAAGGTACCGGCGCCCTGCTCTTCATCAACGACCACTGGCAGGTCGCCATCGCGGCCGGTGCCTACGGCATCCACCTCGGCCAGGAAGACCTCGACGCACTCTCACCCGACGAGCTGGCGCAACTGCGCGCCTCGGGTCTTCGCCTGGGCGTCAGCACGCATGGCTACGCCGAGATGGTCCGCGCCGACAAGGTGAGCCCGAGCTACATCGCCATGGGCGCGGTGTACCCAACCACGCTCAAGAAGATGGCGACCGCACCGCAGGGCGTGGCCCGGCTCGGCGCCTATGCACGGCTGCTGCGCGGCTATCCGCAGGTCGGCATCGGCGGCATCGACGCCGTGCGGCTGCCCGAAGTGCTCGCCACCGGCGTCGGCTCCGTCGCCGTGGTGCGCGCGCTGGTCGCGGCCGAAGACCCCGAGGCCACGGCCGCGCAATGGATGGCGGCCATAGGCGCCACAGTGGGCAACTGAACAGAATGAACCAATCCAAGCTCTCTCCCTCCCCCGCCTGGCCGCTCTCGCCCGTTTCGCGCGCACTGGCCGTCGTTCTTTTCACCACTGCCTTCGGCGTGCATGCGCAACAGAGCACATTGCGCGAAGTCACAGTCACCGAAGGCGCCGCAGCACCGCAAGCCGACATCAGCAGCTTCGGCGACGTGCCACTGCGTGAACTGCCGCTCTCGGCCACGGTGATCGACGGCAAGCAGTTGCGCGACAGCGGCGCGCGCCGGCTCGCCGACCTCACGCAATTCGATGCCTCGGTCACCGACGCCTACAACTCCGCGGGCTACTGGGACTACCTGACGGTGCGCGGCTTCGTGCTCGACAACCGCTTCAACTACCGGCGCGAAAGCCTGCCGATCAGCGCGGAGACATCGATCCCGCTCGACAACAAGGAGCGCGTCGAGATCCTGCGCGGCACCAGCGGCATCCAGGCCGGCACCAGCGCGCCGGGCGGGCTGGTCAACTACGTGGTGAAGCGGCCCACCGAACAGGACCTGCGCACGGTGCGCATCGAGACCACGAGCCGCGGCAGCACGCTCGGCGCCATCGACCTTGGCGGGCGCTTCGGCGCGGACCGCCAGTTCGGCTACCGGATCAACGTGGCGAGCGAAAACCTCAAGCCGCTCACGCACAACCTCGACGGCAACCGCAACCTGTTCTCTCTCGCGGCCGATTGGCGCATCACGCGCGACTCGGTGCTGGAGTTCGAGGTCGAGCAAAGCCGCAAGACGCAGCCGAGCCAGAACGGCTACAGCCTGCTGGGCAGCGTGCTGCCTGCGCCGGTCGATCCGCGCATCAACCTCAACAACCAGCCGTGGTCGCAGCCCTCGGTGTTCAAGGCGCTGACGGGCACGGTGCGCTTTAGCCAGGCGTTGAACGCCGACTGGCGCTGGAGCGCGCAGATCGGCCAGCAGCGCCTGAAGAGCGACGACCGGCTGGCCTATGCCTTCGGCTGCGGCGCCGAAGGCAACTTCGACCGCTACTGCTCCGACGGCACCTTCGACTTCTACGACTTCCGCAGTGAGAACGAGCGCCGCACGCAGACTGCGGGCAGCCTCAATCTCAAGGGCAACGTGATGACGGGCAGCGTGCGGCATGAGCTCGGCTTCGGGCTGCTGCAAAGCCGCGTGCGCAATCGCTTCGACAACCAGGCCTACAACTACGCGGGCACCGGCAACATCTGGGGCACGGCCATCGTGCCGCCGAGCCCCGATGCCACCACGCCGCAGACCAACCGCGACGAACGCTCGACCGAGCTGTCGGTGCAGGACGCGATACGCTGGAACGACCGCTTCACCACCTGGCTCGGCGTGCGCCACACGCGGCTCGATCGCAGCAGCATCGGCAACGATGGCTCGAGCCCGACCGGCTACAAGCAGGACGTGACCACGCCGTGGATCGCGGCGAGCTACGCCATCCAGCCGGGGCTGCTGGCCTATGCGAGCTGGGGCAAGGGCGTCGAATCGCAGGTCGTGCCGAACAGGATCTCGCAGTACAGCAATGCGGGGCAGGCGCTGCCCGCGTTGACCTCGCGCCAATGGGAGCTGGGCCTGAAGGGCGGCAGCGAAGCATTCGGCTGGCAGGTCGCGTGGTTCGACATCTCGCGGCCGATGACCAACCTCGACCTGTGCGGCGCCTACTGCGAAGTGCGCAACGACGGGCGCGCGGTGCATCGTGGCCTGGAGGCCGGCGCGCAATGGAGCGAGGGGCCATGGCGCATCGGCGGCAGCATCGCGGTGATCGATGCCAAGCGGCGCGGGAGCATCGCGAATCCGGCGCTCAATGGAGAGTCGCCGACCAACGTGCCCAAGGAGGTGCTGCGGGCGCAGGCCGCGTACCGCGTCGCCTCGGTGCCGGGTCTCGAAGTCGCGGGGCAGCTTTCGTACGAAGGCCGCCGCAACGTGTTGCCCGACGGCTCGGTCACGCTGCCTTCGTGGACGCGCGTCGATGCGGTGCTGCGCTACGACACCAAGGTACGGGGCGTGAACACGAGCTGGACGCTGGCCGTCGACAACCTGTTCGACCGCCGCTACTGGAAGGAATCGCCCTATCAGTTCAGCCATGTCTATCTGTTCCCGGGTGCGCCGCGCACGCTGCGCCTGGGGCTGAGTGTTGCGCTTTGACGCGAGCACGGATGGCGGCATCAAAAAACACGCTATAATCTAAGGCTTGTTCCTCGATAGCTCAGTCGGTAGAGCGCCGGACTGTTAATCCGTAGGTCCCTGGTTCGAGCCCAGGTCGAGGAGCCACTACAAAGCCGCAAGGCCTCTGAATGCCCCGCTACTCACAAGGTAGCGGGGCATTTTCATTTGCACTGTCGCGCCGGGTGCTCGGCGTCACGCAAAAAATCGGGGATAGCCGGCGAGATCGGCAAATCCATTGCATATAATTTAAGGCTTGTTCCTCGATAGCTCAGTCGGTAGAGCGCCGGACTGTTAATCCGTAGGTCCCTGGTTCGAGCCCAGGTCGAGGAGCCACCACAAGCCGCAAGGCCTCTGGAAAGCCCGCTGTCTTTTTGGACAGCGGGCTTTTTCTTTGCCCGGCACGCGCTTAACGGCAAGGCACGTGAGGCCATTGCTCGAGGGCCTCGCGGCACGTCCTACACTCGGGCGCATGGTCCCCTCGTCCGTGTTCCGCAAACACCCTGCACGCGCAGCCCTGCCCCAGGCAGCGGCTGGCCGCCGCGCGAGTGCTGCCCTTGCGGCGACCACGGCAGTCTTGCGACGCACCCGCGCACTTTCCTGAGCCCGGCGGTCCGCTACCCTCCTTCCTGATGCGCGAACCATTGACCGCCGGGCACCCGCCGCGCGGCAGCGACGCCGTTCGTTCTTCCATCCAGAACGGCGCCGCAATCAACTGGAGTGCTTCATGCTTGAAACCATTCACGGGGAGCGCACGCTCACCGAACTCGACTTTGTCCGCCTCGGCAAACTGACGGGCCACCAGCTTCCGCCCGTGCTCGCCGAACTCCTCGATGTGGCGGACGTGCTGCCCTCGCGCGAGGTCCCTGAGGACATCGTGACGATGAACTCCCAGGTGGAGGTCGAAGACCCCGTCACGCGGCAGCGCCAGAAGATCACCCTCTGCTACCCCGGAGACGCGCAGCCGGGCGCGGGCTTCGTCTCGGTGCTGTCGCCCGTCGGCATCGGCCTGCTGGGCATGAAGACGGGCACGCTCGCCCGCTGGCACATGCCCAATGGCACGGAAGGCGCCGCGCACGTGGTCGCGGTGCTGTTCCAGCCGGAGGCCAGCGGCGACTACACGCGCTGAGGTCACTCATGACTTTCGGCACTGGCGCGCCGTAGTGCCGGGGTCGTATCGTCGCGCGGCCGCCGGCGGCGCGTCGAATCGGGAGGCCGTACAGGCCATGGCAATTCCAACTTCGGTCTTGACGAGTGACGCCTGCCACGGGCGCAGCATCCTTCTTCTCACTCGACAGATCGAACATGGCTTTTTCCAAACTCTCTCTCGCAAGCGCACTCACCGGCCTGCTGGCCCTTTCAGGTTGCCAGACCATGGACATGCAGATGGGCAGCCAGTCGGCCAAGACCATGGCCACCGGCAGCGCCGCAGGCAGCGCCACCTCCGGCGAAAGCAGCCAGCTCGAGCGCTGCGATTCACCGCTCGGCACGGTGTCAATGATCGAGAACGTGAATGCAGGCTGGTACACCATCCTGACCGGCGAATACAAGCTGCCGCCCACGGCCAACCTGCTGCGCCTGCTGGTGCAGCAATCGAACTGCTTCATCGTGGTCGAGCGCGGCGCGGCCGGCATGAACGCGATGACGCGCGAGCGCGCGCTGATGCAGTCGGGCGAAATGCGCGGCGGCAGCAACTTCGGCCGCGGGCAGATGGTGGCGTCCGACTACGGCCTGTCGCCCGAGATCGTGTTCAGCAACAACGATGCCGGCGGCATCGGCGGGACGCTGGGCGGCCTGGTGGGTGGCGGCCGTGGCCGCGCCATCGCCCAGCTCGGCGCGAGCATGCAGACCAAGGAAGCCAGCGCCCTGCTGACACTGATCGACAACCGCTCGGGCGTGCAGGTCGCGGCCGCCGAAGGCAGTGCCTCCAAGACCGACTTCGCGGGCTTTGCCGGGCTGGGCGGGCTTTCCGCCGCCGGCGGCGTGGGCGGCTACACGCGCACGCCGCAGGGCAAGGTGATTGCCGCTGCCTTCATGGATGCGTTCAATCAGATGGTGCGTTCGCTGCGCAGCTACAAGGCGCAGACGGTGCGCGGCCAGGGCCTCGGCGGCGGCGGCCGGCTGGGCGTGGACGGCGGTGCTGCGCCGTCGCAGACCTATGTGCCGGCGGAGCAGGCACCGGCACGCCGCCGCAAATAGGTGCGCATCGCCGGCCCGCCCACCTCGCTCAGAGGTAGCGCGTCTCGGCCGGCGGCTCGAACCAGTTGTTGTTGCGGCCGTCCATGTACTTGACGGGCGCCGTCGACAGCTCTTCCAGCGTGGCGTCGTCCAGGCAGTTCACGCTCACGCTGACATAGGCACCGCCGATCTCGGGCACGTTGCCGCGCCCGAACGGCCGGATGCCGCAATGCCTGCAGAACAGGTGCTCAGTGCTGTGCGTATTGAACTGGTACAGCGACAGGTCTTCCTCGCCCGACAGCAGCGTGAAGGCCTCCGGCTTCACGATCGCGCCCCATTCGCGGGCCTTGGTACAGATCGAGCAATTGCATTTGCCCGTGCCCTCGGCGAGATCGATCAGGGCCTGGAAGCGAACCTTGCCGCAATGGCAGCTGCCGTTGTATGTCTTCTTCATGGGTCTGTGTCCCGGTGGTGAGAGGAAAGCCAAGGCTACGCCCCATTGCGGACACTTTCCGTCCTCGATCGCAGGCATCATGCGCCCATGCTTTCCGCCTCCGCACGCCTGATCCGGCTTCTTTCATTGTTCCAGGCGCAACGTTCCTGGACGGGTGCCGACCTCGCCGCCCGCCTCGACATCACCGGGCGCACCCTGCGCCGCGATGTGGATCGCCTGCGCAGCCTCGGCTACACGGTCGATTCCACCTCGGGCGTTGCGGGCGGCTACCGGCTTGGCGCGGGAACCGCCCTGCCCCCACTGCTGCTGGAGGACGAGGAGGCTATCGCCGTCGCGCTCGGCCTGGGCAACCCGGCCGGAGCCTCGGAAGACATCGAAGACGCCTCGATGCGCGCCCTGGCCAAGCTCGAACAGCTGATGCCACCGCGCCTGCGCCGCCGGCTCGACAGCGTACGCGTGTCGGTGGTGCCGGTGATGCGCAGCAAGTCGCCCGTGCGCCTGAAGGCCGTGTCTTTTCTTGCCGAGGCCTGCACCGACCGGCTCCAACTGCGCTTCGGCTACAGCGACCACCACGACACCACCACCGAACGCACGGTGGAGCCGCACCGCGTGGTGCAGATGGGGCAGCGCTGGTACCTGCTGGCCTGGGACACGGTGCGCGGGGACTGGCGCACTTTCCGCCTCGACCGCATCGTCGAGCCCGCACCCACCGGTGCGCGCTTCACGCCGCGCCGGCTGCCCCACGGCGACGTCGCGGCCTACATGGAGCATGCGCTGCAGGTCTCGCCCTACCTGCACCACGCGCAGGTCGTGGTGCATGCGCCCGCCAAAGCGCTCGAACCCTACCTCGGCTGGGTCAACGGCAAGCCGCAGGCCATCGACGAGGGGTCGACGCGCATCGCCACCGGCGCCAACTCGCTCGACGCGCTGGCCGTCTGGCTCGGCTGCCTGCCTCACGATTTCGAGGTCGAATCGCCGAAGGAACTGATCGATCACCTGGCGCTGGTGGCAGCGCGGCTCGGCAAGGCGGCGCGCAAGCCACCGGGAGCAGCAGCCCGTCTCCCGCGTAGATAGGTCGGGCAGCGCCAGGGCCGCCCGCCTGCTGCGCAATTTCGGTTGGCTTCCTTGAGCCTCACCCGATCCGCACGGGCACGAATATCTTGTCTTCACCGCGCTGGATCAGCAGCGCCACCGACTTGTTGGTCGCCTTCGCCACCACGTCGCGCACCTGCTCCACGCTCTGCGCCGGCGTGCCGTTGATGGCCAGCAGCACGTCGCCCGCCTGCACCCCAGCCTGCGCCGAAGGACCGCCGACATCCTCGATCAGAAGACCGTTCTCGACCGAGGCCTGGCGCTTTTCCTGCGGCTGCAGCTGACGCAGCGCCAGGCCCAACTTGCCCTGCCCCACGTCGGCATCGGCCTTCGCGACCTTGGCGGGCTTGTCGCTCGCATCGCCCAGCTTGGCCTGCAGCTCCTTGCGTTCGCCCTGGCGCCACACTTCGAGCGTGACCTTCTTGCCCGGCGCCTGCTGGCCGATCACCGCGGGCAGGTCGCCCGAAGAGACGATGGCCTGGCCGTCGACCTTGCGGATCACGTCGCCAGCCTTCAGGCCCGCCTTGTCGCCGGGGCCGCCCTTCTCGATGTTCGAGACCAGCGCGCCTTCGGGCTTGTCGAGCTTGAACGAATCGGCAAAGGCCTGGTTCACTTCCTGCACCGCCACGCCGAGCCGGCCGTGCGTGGCCTTTCCGGTCGCGACGATCTGGTCCTTCACCTGGATCGCCACGTCGATCGGGATCGCGAACGACACGCCTTGGTAGCCACCACTGCGGCTGTAGATCTGCGAGTTGATGCCGACCACCTCGCCGCGCGTGTTGAGCAGCGGACCGCCCGAGTTGCCGGGGTTCACGGCCACGTCGGTCTGGATGAAGGGCACGTAGCTGTCGTCGGGCAGCGAGCGGCCCTTGGCGCTCACCACGCCGGCCGTCACGGTGTTCTCGAAACCGAAGGGCGAGCCGATGGCCAGCACCCATTCGCCGACCTTCAGGTCCTTGGTGTTGCCCAGCGCGAGCACGGGCAGGCTCTTCGCATCGATCTTGAGCACCGCGATGTCGGTCTTGGCGTCGGCACCGAGTACCTTGGCGCGGAACTCGCGGCGGTCGGTCAGCTTGACGGTGACCTCCTTCGCGTCCTTCACGACGTGGGCGTTGGTGATGATGATGCCGCTGGGATCGACGATGAAGCCCGAGCCCTGGGCACGCACCGGCACGTCGCGCTGCTGTTGCTGCTGGCCGCGCGGGTTGATCTGGCCCTGGAAGCGGCGGAAGAACTGGAACATCGGGTCTTCGGGGTCGATGCCCTGCATCTCGGCCGCCTCGTCGTCGGACGCCTTCATCGTGCCCGTCACGCTGATGTTGACCACGGCCGGGCCGTCGCGCGAGGTGATCGTCGAGAAGTCGGGCAGCGTGACCATGGCCGCGGGCGCCACGGCGGTAGCGTTGGTGGTCGGCGCGCTCACGGCACGGGCACTGGTGTAGGCACCGGCACCGACGGCACCGATCACGCCCGCGCTCGCCAGGGCAATCACCAGGGCGCGGGGCGAAGTCAGACGGGAGTTCATTTGTCGGTTCCTTTCAGGGCGTATGGACGCCAATGCGATGAAAGGAATGTCGCCCCCCCGACTTAAGCGCCGCTTAAACCAGGCCCGCCCCCGGTTCCAGCCCTCTCCCCTTGGGAGAAGGAGCGAAGACGACGCGAACCCGCAGGCCGCCCAGGCTCGGAGATTGATCGAGCGCCACCGTTGCCCCATGCAGGTCGGCAATCGACTTGACGATGGCCAGCCCGAGGCCGCTGCCGGATGCTTGCGTTTCACCGGAGCGATAGAAACGGTCGAGCACGCGCTCGCGCTCGGCCGGAGGCAGACCCGGGCCGCTGTCGTCCACGGTGAGCTCGACCGAGTCGCCTTGCCGGGCGATGCCGATGTCGACGCGGCCCTCCAGCGGCGTGTACTTGATCGCGTTCTCGAGCAGGTTGCGCAGCAGCATGCGCAAAGCCTCGGGCTGGCCGTCGACCACGGCCGCATCGGCATGCGCGATGCCGATGTCGATGCCGCGCGCCTGGGCCGCCGCCACCGCGTCGGAAACCGCGAGGCGCGCCACCTCGGACAGGTCGACCGGCTCCGGCTTCGCGCCGGCCGCCATGCTGGCCTCGTGCCGCGCCAGCGCGAGCATCTGCTCGACCAGCCGCGTCGCGCGATCGATGCCCGCCACCAGGCGGCTCACGGCGAGGTCGCGCGACGCACCGTCGGGCGCGCGCTGCAGGCCCTGCACCTGCAGCTTCAGCGCGGCCAAGGGCGAGCGCAACTCATGCGCGGCATCGGCGACGAAGTGCTTCTGCGCATCGAAGGCATGGCGCACGCGGTCGAACAGCAGGTTCAGCTCCTGCACCAGCGGGCGCACCTCCTCGGGCAGCCCCTCCTCGCTCACCGGCGACAGGTCGTCGGCCTGCCGCGACGCCACCTGCTTGCGCACGCGCGCCACCGGCGCCAACGATCGGCTCACCACCCACCACACGACCAGCATCAGCAGCGGCGCCATCAGCGCGACCGGTGCGACGGTGCGCAGGGCCAGCGTGCCGGCCATGTGGCGCCGCGCCGCCATGTCCTGCGCCACCTGGATCACCAGTCCGCGCGTCTGCATGGAGAACACACGGTAGGTGGTGCCGCGCGCATGCACGTCGGCGAAGCCCAGCACCGCGAGCTGCGGCAGTGCGGCCTCCTCGGCAGATTCGAAAATGCGCACGCCATCGGCCGTCCATACCTGCACGACGAAATCGAAGTTCTGTTCACCGGTGCCGATGCCGCCCACCGCCGCGCTCGGCGGCAGGCCGGCGCGCAGCGAGAGGGCCATCTGCTGCATGTGGTAATCGAAGATGTCGTCGGCCTCGGCGAGCACCGTGCGGTAGGCGACGAGCGCTTGCGCCCCCGCGGCGAGCACGATCGCCACCAGCAGGAACCAAAGCAGTCGTGCGCGCAACGAGCCAGTCAATGAACTCCAAACCTTTTTCATGCGCACTCCGTTCGTGGGACGACACGGAACCGGCTCCGCCGGGCCGTAGGCGTCGCCCCCGGCAGGGGGTAGGCGAAGCGACACGAAGTGCGCGAAGCCTGGGGGCGAGTCACAGCTTCGGCACCATGTAGCCAACGCCGCGCACATTGCGGATGAGTTCGGCGCCGAGCTTCTTGCGCAGGCCGTGCACGTAGACCTCGACCGCATTGCTGCTGATCTCGTCCTTCCAGCTATAGAGCTTTTCCTCGAGCTGGGCGCGCGACAGGACCATGCCGGGCCGCGCCAGCAAGGGCTCCAGCACCGCCCACTCGCGCGCCGACAGCACCACCGGCTGGCCCGCCACCGTCACCTCCCGCGTCGCGGGGTTGATGCTCACGCCCATGTGCTCGTACACCGGCTCGGCGCGCCCGGCCGCGCGGCGCAGCAAGGCGCGGATGCGGGCCAGCAGCTCGTCGAGGTCGTAGGGCTTGAGCACGTAGTCGTCGGCGCCGGCATCCAGGCCTTCGATGCGCTGCTGCACCGAGTCGCGCGCGGTGGCGATCAGCACGGGCATGCGCTGCTTGCGCGCGCGCAGGTTGCGCAGCACCTCGAGGCCGTCGCGGCGCGGCACGCCGAGGTCAAGCATCACGAGGTCGTATTGCTGGGTGCGCAGGGCCGACTCGGCGGCCTCGCCATCTTTCACCCAGTCCACCGCGTACTGCTCTGCGCGCAGCAGGTCGAGCACGGCTTCGCCGATCATCACGTCGTCTTCGAGGAGGAGGAGTCGCATAGGTGTGTCCGTTCTCGGGATTCGAGGCTGCGGCAGCGCCGAAAGTTCAGATCAGAGGAGCGAGCGCACCTCGCGCGCCGCCTCGAACAGCAGCGGCAGCATCTCGCGCTGCAGCGTCTCTTCCTGGTAGCGGGTGCCGGACAGCACCACGTTGAGCGCGGCCACGGTGTGGCCCTGCATGTCGCGCAGCGGCACCGCCAGCGCCTGCACGCCGAGTTCGTGTTCCTCGCTGGCAAAGCAATAGTCGTTCTTGCGCACCTGCGCCACCAACTGACGCAGGCCCCGCGCCTGCGTCACGGTGTGGGGCGTGAGCCGCGCCAGGTGGCGGCCCTTGAGCCACTGCGTGAACTGGGTCGGCGCCATCGCCGCCAGCAGGACCCGGCCGGTGGAGGTGGCATGCGCGGGCAGCCGCGCACCGAGATGCAAGCCATAGGCCAGCACGCGCGTCGGCGTGCCGTAGCTGCCGCTGCGCGCAACGATGACCGCTTCTTCGCCGTCGAGCACCACGGCCGAGAACGACTCCCCGGTCTGCGCTGCGAGCCGGTTCAGCGTGGGCTGCAGCGCCCGTGGCAGCCGCGACGAAGCGAGGTAGCTGCCCGAGAAGCGCAGCACCTTCGGCGCCATCCAGAAATAGCTGCCATCGGTTTCCAGGTAGCCCAGGTGCGCCAGCGTCAGCAGGTGCCGGCGGGCCGCGGCACGCGTGAGGCCGGCGCGCTCGGCGGCCAGCGTGGCATTGAGGCGCTGGCGTTCGGTGTCGAAGCTCTCGAGCACCGCCATTCCCTTGGCGATGCCCTCGATGAAGTCGGCTCTGGCGATGGTCATTCGTCGTCTGTGGTCGAGTTGTTGCGCGATCATCGCGCACGCATTCGCATGATCGCACAGAGCCTCGCGCAGCGCCCCCACAGACCGCCGCGTGCGCCCTACGCTCCATGAAACCCTCTCGGAGACACGAACATGCGCACACAAGTCGCGATCATCGGCGCCGGCCCAGCCGGCCTACTGCTCGGGCAGCTCCTGCACAAGGCAGGCATCGACAACATCATCGTCGAGCGCCAGAGCGGCGACTACGTGCTGGGCCGCATCCGCGCCGGGGTGCTGGAGCAGGTCACGATGGACCTGCTGGCCCGCGCGGGTGTCGACAGCCGCGCCAAGGCCGAGGGACTCCCGCACGCAGGCATCGAACTGCTGTTCAAGGGCGCGCGCCACCGCATCGACATGCACGGCCTCACGGGCGGCAAGCAGGTGACGGTGTACGGCCAGACCGAGGTGACGCGCGACCTGATGGAAGCGCGCACCGCGGAAGGCCTCACGACGATCTATAGCGCCGCGAACGTGAGCCTGCACGACTTCGATTCGGGCAAGCCGCGCGTGCGCTACGAGAAGGACGGTCGGACGCACGAGATCGAATGCGACTTCATCGCCGGCTGCGACGGCTACCACGGCGTGAGCCGCGCGAGCGTGCCGGCGGATGCGATCCAGACCTACGAGAAGATCTATCCCTTCGGCTGGCTCGGCGTGCTGGCCGACGTGCCGCCGGTGTCGCACGAGCTGATCTATGCCAACACCGAACGCGGCTTCGCGCTGTGCAGCATGCGCAGCGCCACGCGCAGCCGCTACTACGTGCAGGTGCCGACAGAAGAGCGCGTGGAAAACTGGAGCGACGAAGCCTTCTGGAACGAACTGCGCGCGCGCCTCGACCCCGAGGCCCGCGCGCATTTGGTGACGGGGCCCTCGCTCGAGAAAAGCATTGCGCCCTTGCGCAGCTTCGTCGCCGAGCCGATGCGCTTCGGTTCGCTGTTCCTCGCGGGCGATGCGGCGCACATCGTGCCGCCCACCGGTGCCAAGGGGCTGAACTTGGCGACTGCCGACGTGGGCTACCTGTCGCGCGCCTTCGAGATCTTCTACGCAGAGAAGTCGGCCTCGGCACTGGATCGCTACTCGGACTTGTGCCTGCGCCGCGTCTGGAAGGCCGAGCGCTTCTCGTGGTGGTTCACCTCGCTGATGCACCGCTTTCCGGAGACGGGCGCCTTCGGCCAGAAGATCCAGGAGGCCGAGCTCGACTACCTCGTGCACTCGAGCGCCGCATCCACCGCGCTGGCGGAGAACTACGTCGGGCTGCCGCTCGAAGACTTCTAGGCCGCAGCCGCAGTCGCCGCGGGAGCCGGGCGGCCCTCCAGCGCTGCCTTCATGGCGACCCCGCCCCGCTCCATCATCGGCCCGATGTAGGCCGCCATGGCATCGGGCAGCACGTCGGAGATCCAGACGAAGCGCGAGCGGCCCTCGCCTTCGTCGAACACCTGCGCCGTCGCATGGTGATGCTTCGCCTGTCCGCCGGTGACGGTGTAGGCCAGCCGGCGATGGGCCTCGTCGATACCTACCAGCACCTCACGCGCGACCATACCGTTGGCGAAGGTCAGGATGCGCGCACCCTCCGCGTCGATCGTGCAGGCCGTGAGAAAGCCCGGCGCGAGCCGCGTGTGCACGGCGTTGAAATCGCGCAGCGCGTCCCAGACCTGCGCCGCATCCGCCTCGACGATGAATTCCTTGTAGACCGTGGCCATGGGGATGAACCTCGCTTCAGGGGCAGACCGCCTCGACGTTGTTGCCGTCGGGGTCGATCAGGAAAGCCGCGTAGTAGGTCGGGCTGTAGTCCGGCCTCGGGCCCGCGCCGCCGTTGTCGGAACCGCCGGCTTTCAGGCCGGCCTTGTGGAAGGCGGCCACGGCCTCGTGGTTCGGCGCGCGAAAGGCGATGTGCGTGCCGGGGCCCTTCGCGCCCTTGGCTGCGTAAAGCCATAGCGCCGGCTCGTCGGCCGGCCCGATGCCGGCATAGCTGTCGTCGTGCGGACCCGGCACGTGGCCCAGCGGCGCGAGCGCGGCTTCGTAGAAGCGGCGGCTCGCGGCGAGGTCTTTGACTTTCAGTCCGATGTGGTCGTACATGATGGCTTCCTGCTCGATGGGTTGATCAGGAGTCCATCATCGAAGAGCGCCGCGATGCGTTCTTGGAGAATCTTGCGGTCGCCCTTGGCCGCCTTGCGGAAGCCGCCCGGCGACACGCCGGCGGCGCGATGGAAGGTGCGCACGAAGTTGCTGAGATCGGCAAAGCCCACGTCCAGCGCGACCTCGGTCACGGGCCGGCTGTCGTCGTCGGCCAGCAGGCGCGCGGCGTGCCGCAGGCGGGAGCGCACGAGGTACTGATGCGGCGTGACGCCAAGCACCTGCGAGAACAGCCGCAGGAAGTGAAAGGAGCTCAGGCCGGCTTCGGCCGCAGCGCCGTCGAGGCCGATGTCGTGCTGCGAATTGGCGTCGATCCACATCGCCGCATCGACCGCGCGGCGGCGGTCGCGCGAGATGGCGGACGAAGGTGCGGTGGGCTTTGCCCGGCCGGAAACGACATCCACGAAGCGGCTCGCGAACCACATGCCCAGCTCGTCCAGCCCCACGTCGCTCTGCCTGTCGGCAGCGGCCTGCGCCAATTCGCCGATGACCACCAGTTCGGCCAGGGGCGGCAGGCCGCCGGTGCGCCAGGTCTTCCGGTCGCCGCCGATCAGGTCGACAAAGCCCGGCGACAGGTGGAACGCCAGGCACTCGTCGCCGCAGACATGGTGGTCATGCGTGCAGACGTACTCGTCGCCCGGGCAGCCGACCAGCACCGATCCGGCGACCAGTTCGTAGGCCTGGCCGCGCGTGCGGTAGCCGAAGCTGCCCTTGCGCACATACGAGACCGAGTAGCCTTCGTGCAGTTCGGTGAAGGGCTGCGCGTCGGGCCCCGCGTCGCAGCGGTAGCTGGCGACGCGGATCGGGTCGGTCTGCAGTTCGGTGGTGACGAGCATGGCTTGCGCCTTTCAGGTCCACCGCACCGCAACGCTCAGTCGATGGTCTGCATGGCCTGCCACACGCGCGCCGGGCTCAGCGGCATGTGCAGGCGCGGCGCGCGCGTGGCGAGGCCGTTGCGTGCAAAGGCATCGGCCACCGCATTGACGATGGCCGGCGTGGCGCCGATGGTGCCGAGCTCGCCCACGCCCTTCACACCCAGCGGGTTGTTCTTGCACGGCGTCGATTCGTCCATCTCCATCTGGAACATCGTGTCGACGATGTCGGCACGCGGGGCCGCGTAGTCCATCAGGCTACCGGTGACGGGCTGGCCGGTTTCGTTGTCGTACACCACCTGCTCGTACAGCGCCTGCCCGATACCCTGCACCGCGCCGCCCTCGAGTTGGCCGCGCACGATCATCGGGTTGATGACCCGGCCCACGTCGTTGACCGAGCTGTAGGCCACCACGCTGATTTCGCCGGTGGGCGGATCGATCTCGATCTCGCAGATGTGGCAGCCGTTGGGCCAGGTCGGACCGGCCACGGTGCTGGTGGAGTCGACGAAGATTTCTCGCTCGGGCTGCTTGGCGGCAAGCGCAAAGAGGTCGAGTTCGAGGTCGGTGCCGGCCACGTTGAAGACACCGCGGCTGTAGACGATGTCGTCGATGGAGGCCTCGAACTCCTGCGCGGCAAGTTCGCGCGCCTTGTCGATGGTGCGCTCGGCGCCGACGCGCACGGCCGAGCCGCCGGTGAACAGCGAGCGAGAACCGGCGCTGCCGAAGCCGTCGCCGCGGTCGGTATCGCCGAGCACCACGCGCACTTTCTCGATGGGCACGCCAAAGGCATCGACCGCGAGTTGCGCGAGCGAAGTGGCAATGCCCTGCCCCATGGCGTTGACTGCGGAAAACACCTCGATCACGCCATCGGCCTGCACCGAGACCGTGACACGCTCCTCGAACACGTTTCCGCCCGTCCATTCGAGGAAGGTGGCGATGCCCAGGCCGCGGTGCCTGCCCTTGCTGGCCGAGTTGGCCGCGCGGGTCTCGAAGCCCTCCCAATCGGCGAGCGTCAGCGCCTGGTCCATCACCGACTCGAAGTTGCCGGTGTCGTAGGTCTGCGCCATCGGGTTCTTGTACGGCATCTGCTCGGGGCGGATGAAATTGCGGCGGCGCAGCGCGATGCGGTCGATGCCGGTCTGGCGCGCGGCCTCGTCCATCAGCCGCTCGATGGTGAAGATGGCCTCGGGGCGCCCTGCTCCGCGATAGGCGCCGGTGGGCGCAGTGTTGGTGAGCACCGCCTTGAAATGGAAGTCGATGGTCTGGATGTCGTAGACGCTGGTCTGCACCCAGGGGCCGATCAGCAGCTGGATTGCGACGCCGGTGCCGGTGGCGTAGGCGCCCACGTTGGCCAGCGTCTTGATGCGCAGGGCCAGGATCTTGCCGTCGGCGTCGAGCGCCATTTCGGCGCGCGCCTCGATGTCGCGTCCGTGCGCGCTCGACAGGAACTCCTCGCTGCGCTCGGCCACCCACTTCACCGGCCGGTCCACCTGCAGCGCGGCGAAGGCGACCGCAATATCTTCAGGGTAGGCGCCGGTCTTCATGCCGAAGCCGCCACCGACGTCGCCGACCACCACGCGCACCTTTTCCTTTGGAAGGCCGATGGCGGCACAGACGGAATCGCGTACGCCGGAGGGCATCTGCGTGCTCATGCGGATCGTGAGGCGGCCGGTTTCGGGGTCGCGCGCCGCCAGCACGGAACGCGGCTCGATCGTCAGGGCGACCACACGCTGGTTGTGCACATCGAGCGCCACCACATGGGCGGCCTTGGCGAAGGCCGCGGTCGCGGCCTCGCTGCTGCCGTGGCGCATTTCGGCGGCGATGTTGCCCGACGCCTCTTCGCACAGCAGCGGCGCATCGCTGGCGGTGGCACTCTCGAGGTCGACCACCATGGGCAGGTCTTCGTAGTCGACCATGATGGCCTCGGCGGCATCGCGGGCCTGCTGCACCGTATCGGCCACCACGGCGGCCACGACTTCGCCGACGAAGCGCGCGCGCTCGTGCGCGATGGCGTAGCGCGGCGGGCTGGCGCTGTCGCTGCCGTCCGCACGCTTGAAGCCCGCGGCGCCGGGCAGGGGCTTGACGTCGGCCTCGGCCATCTCGGCACCTGTAATCACACGCAGCACGCCGGGCATGGCGGCGGCGGCGCTGGTGTCGATGGAGAGGATGCGCGCGTGCGGATAGGAGGATCGCAGGAAAACGAGATGCGCCTGCTCGGGAAGCGTGACGTCGTCGGTGTAGCGTCCGGCACCTGACAGCAGGCTTTCGTCCTCGAGGCGGCGCACCGCCTGGCCGCTGCCGAAGCGCGTGGGATTGGGTTCAGTGGTCAACATGGTCCTCTTGTGCTCATCCCCGGCGTGTGCGCGGGCCTGCCTGATCTGCTTGTGGAAGCTGCGATTGCAAGCTGTGGACTATAGGGTTTTCGGCGGGTTTTGTGGTGCCGCAGCGTGAGGGCCGAACCTTGTGGCGCGTCAGCGGTGTGCGATTTTCACCCGGCTGGATTCGGTTTCGCGAAGCCGTGTATACCTATGCCCATGCGACAACTGCCTTGGCTCGAACCCGGAGACGCCCTGCCCGACCCCGCCTCTGCCTGGGGCGTGGCCGACCCCGTCCCCGGGCTGCTGGCGGCCGGTGGGGCGCTCGATGTCGATACTTTGATGCAGGCCTATGGCAACTGCGTCTTCCCCTGGTTCAGCGAAGACCAGCCGATTCTGTGGTGGAGCCCGGACCCCCGCATGGTGCTGCAGGTGGCGGAGTTCAAGCTGCACCGGTCGCTGCGCAAGACGCTGTTGCGTTTCGTGGAGACGCCTGGATGCGAGGTGCGCATCGACCATGATTTCGCGGCCGTCATCAAGGCCTGTTCGACCTCGCCGCGCGTCGGCCAGTCGGGCACCTGGATCGTGCCGGACATGGTCAGGGCCTATACGAATTTGCACGACGCCGGCAATGCCCACAGCGTCGAGACCTGGATCGACGGCAAGCTCGCGGGCGGACTCTACTGCGTGGCCCTGGGCCGCGCGGTGTTCGGCGAGTCGATGTTCACCCGTCGGCCGGACGCCTCGAAGATCGCGCTGGCCGCGCTCGTGGCGCTGTGCCGGCATGCCGGCGTCCAGATGATCGACTGCCAGCAGAACACCTCCCATCTCGCGAGCCTCGGCGCCCACGAGATGGCGCGCAAACGCTTCGTCGCACACGTGGCGCGGGTACGGCAACAGGAGGGCCCACGCTGGCGATTCGACCCCGTATACTGGTCCGAACTCCTTTCCGCGCGACCTCTTTCACCGACGTGACGCACCTCAAGGACCTTCCGCTTCACACGCTGCAGTTCTACGCAACGGCGCCCTACCCCTGCAGCTATCTGCCGGACCGGCAGGCCCGCTCGCAGGTGGCCACGCCCAGCCACCTGATCCACAACGACGCCTATTCCGACCTGGTGCTCAGTGGCTTCCGGCGCAGCGGCATGTTCACCTACCGGCCCTATTGCGACGGCTGCCGGGCATGCATCCCGCTGCGGGTGCTGGCCAACAGTTTCCGGCCCACGCGCAGCCAGCGCCGCGCGCTCAAACAGCATGCCGGCCTGCAGGCGCGCGTGCTCAAGCTGTGCTTCATGCCCGAGCACTACCAGCTCTACCTGCGCTACCAGAACGGCCGCCACGCGGGCGGCGGCATGGACCACGACAGCATCGACCAGTACACCCAGTTCCTGCTGCAGAGCCGTGTGAACTCCCGGCTGGTGGAGTTCCGCGAAACTCTGCCCGACGGCAGCGCGGGCGCGCTCAGGATGGTGTCCATCCTCGACGTGCTGAACGACGGCATCTCGGCCGTCTACACCTTCTACGAGCCCGAGACCCGCGCCGCGTCGGGCCGTCCCGAGCAAGCGGACGGCCCCCAAGGGGAGCAACGGGAACGCGAAGGGTCGGGCGGGGGGGCAATATCCACCGGTTACGGCACCTACAGCGTGCTCTGGCAGATCGAGCAGGCCCGCAAGCTGGGGCTGCCGCACGTCTACCTCGGGTACTGGATCGAGCACAGCCCGAAAATGAGCTACAAGGCGCGTTTCTCCCCGCACGAAGTATTGGTGGATGGACACTGGCAGGCGCCGGGCGATTTCACAAGGTAAAATGGCGCCCGGTCATCACCGCAGAGCGCCATGAGAAAAAACCAATCCGACATTCCCGCCGTTCCCGTGATCCAGGTGATCGAGCGCATGTTCGCGCTGATCGATGTCCTGGCATCCCGCGAGGAGGCGATTTCGCTGAAGGAAATCAGCGAAAAGACCGGGCTTCACCCCTCGACCACGCACCGCATCCTCAACGACCTGGCGGTCGGCCGCTTCGTCGACCGGCCCGAAGCCGGAAGCTACCGGCTGGGCATGCGCCTGCTGGAACTGGGCAATCTGGTGAAGGGCCGGCTCAACGTGCGCGATGCAGCACTCGGCCCGATGCGCGAGTTGCACAAGCTGACGCAGCAGCCCGTCAACCTCAGCATGCGCCAAGGCGACGAAATCGTGTACATCGAGCGCTCCTACAGCGAGCGCTCGGGCATGCAGGTGGTGCGGGCCATCGGCGGGCGGGCCGCCCTGCACCTGACCTCGACGGGCAAGCTGTTCCTGGCGGCGGACGATCCGCAGCGGGTGCGCAGCTACGCCACGCGCACGGGCCTGGCAGGCCACACGCGCAACAGCATTACCCAGTTGCCGGCGCTGGAGCGTGAACTGTCGAAGGCGCGCCAGTACGGCATCGCCCGCGACAACGAGGAACTGGAACTGGGCGTACGCTGCATGGCTGCCGGCATCTACGACGACCAGGGCAAGCTGGTGGCGGGCCTGTCGATCTCGGCACCGGCCGACCGGCTGGACGAAGGCTGGCTGCCCAAGCTGCAGGCCACGGCCAATGAAATCTCAGGCGCGCTGGGCTTCAAGGACGGGATGGCCGTCACGCCCTCGCCCACGAGCAGCAGCACCCCGCCGGCAGGCTGACCCGGCGAAGAAGGCCCGCCTCAAAAGCAAACAGGCCCTGCGAAGGGCCTGTTTTCATTGCGGGCTGGCGGACTGTTGCGGCGAATCGATCAGCCGGCCACCTGGTAGCTGGTATTGCGCGAAGAAGCGGCTGGCGTACCGTTGGCATGGGTGGCCTCCACCCAGCGGCGAACCCGCTCGGCGTCGGCGATGCGGCTGAACTTGCCGGCCGAATCCAGGAACACCATGATCAGCTTGCGCCCGGCCACCCGGGCCTGCATCACGAGGCACTGGCCGGCTTCGGAGATGTAGCCGGTCTTCTGCACGCCGATTTCCCAATCGGGGCTCTTCACGAGGCGGTTGGTCGTGTTGAACTGCAACACACGGTTGCCGACTTCGACCTGGTACTCAGGCGAGGTGGACAGGGAACGCACCGTGGCATCGGAGTAGGCGGCATTGACGAGCAGCGCCAGGTCTTGCGCGCTCGACTGATTGCGGCTCGACAGGCCGGTGGGCTCCACGTAGCGCGTGTCCTTCATGCCAAGCATCTTGGCCTTGGCATTCATGATGCTCACGAAGGTCGTCAGGCCACCCGGGTAGGTGCGGCCCAGCGCGTGCGCGGCGCGGTTTTCGCTCGACATCAGCGCCAGGTGCAGCAGTTCGCCGCGCGAGAGCGTGGTACCGATCGTCAGGCGCGAACTGCTGCGCTTTTCGGTGTCGACGTCGTCCTGCGTGATGGTGATGAGTTCGTCGTTCGGCAGATGAGCCTCGCTGATGAGCAGGCCGGTCATGAGCTTGGTGAGCGATGCAATCGGCAGCACGGCATGGTCGTTCTTGCTGAACAGCACTTCGTGCGTGTCCTGGTCGATGACCAGCGCGACGCTCGACTTCAGGTCGAGCACGTCCTCGGTCCCGTGCAGGCCGGCCATCTGGCCGAAAGATTGGCGCGGTGCCTCTGTGACACGAACCACCGAGCGGCGCTGCACGGCCACCACGGTCTTGCCGTTCTTTTTGCGGATGGTGGCCACGACATTGCGGCCGCCACGAACCACCTTGTCCGCCTTTTCGCTCTTCTCGGCCCGTCCGGCACGCGCCGTCTTGGACGATGCGCTGTGCTTCACTTCGACCGGCACCGGCCCCTTCGCCTTCTTGGCGACGGCGGCTTTGGCGACGGGCTTTTCTTTCTTCGCGGCCTGGGCGCCAGGCAGCAAAAACGCCGCGGCGCATAGCGCAACGGCGAGCATTTTGAGTGCGGGTAGAAACCGCTGGCTGGAAACTCGGCGGAGACGGGCTTCAGACATTTATAAATCTCCAGCGGCGACAAACGAGGACCGCAGTGTATCGAAATCAAAAAAGGCACGCAATATCAGTTACTTGCGTCCTCTTCTTCAATCGAAAATCAAGGATCGCCTAAAACCTAACCCTGTGCCGCAACTCTCTCAGCTTGGCTCTGTAACTTGTTGAGCGCGCTCAAATAAGCCTTTGCCGAAGCGACCACGATGTCCGGGTCTGCACCCACACCGTTGACCACCCGCCCTGCGTTTTGTAACCGAACTGTAACCTCCCCTTGGCTTTCCGTCGAGCCACTGATGGCATTGACAGAGTAAAGAACCATCTCGGCGCCGCTCTTGACGTGCGACTCGATGGCTTTCAACGAAGCATCAACCGGGCCATTCCCGTCGGATTCGCCTGTGACTTCCTTGCCCTGGACAGTGAACACGACCTTCGCCTGGGGGCGCTCGCCGGTTTCGCTGTGCTGGGAGAGAGAAACAAAAGCAAACTGTTCTCCAACGTGCGACACCTCTTCCGCGCTGACGAGCGCGAGGATGTCCTCGTCGAAAATTTCCGACTTGCGGTCGGCCAGCTCCTTGAACCGGAGGAACGCGGCATTGATGTCGCCTTCGCTTTCCATGGCCACGCCCAGCTCCTGCAGTCGCTGCTTGAAGGCATTGCGGCCGCTGAGCTTGCCGAGCACGATCTTGTTGGCCGCCCAGCCTACGTCCTCGGCGCGCATGATCTCGTAGGTGTCGCGCGCCTTGAGCACGCCGTCCTGGTGAATGCCCGAGGCGTGCGCGAAGGCGTTGGCCCCCACCACCGCCTTGTTGGGCTGCACCACGAAGCCGGTGGTCTGGCTGACCATGCGGCTCGCGGCCACGATGTGCTGCGTGTCGATGCGCAGGTCGAGCCCGAAATAATCCTTGCGGGTCTTCACCGCCATGACCACCTCCTCGAGCGAACAGTTGCCCGCGCGCTCGCCCAGGCCGTTGATGGTGCATTCCACCTGGCGCGCGCCGCCGATCTTCACGCCCGCCAGCGAATTCGCCACGGCCATGCCGAGGTCGTTGTGGCAGTGCACCGACCAGATCGCCTTGTCGCTGTTGGGAATGCGTTCGCGCAGCATCTTGATGAAGTTGCCGTAGAGCTCGGGAACGGCGTAGCCGACGGTGTCCGGCACGTTGATGGTGGTGGCCCCTTCGTTGATCACAGTTTCGAGCACGCGGCATAGGAAGTCCGGGTCACTGCGATAGCCGTCTTCGGGGCTGAACTCCACGTCGGCCAGCTGGTTGCGCGCGAAACGCACAGCCAGCTTGGCCTGCTCGTGCACTTCGTCGGGCGACATGCGCAGCTTCTTCTCCATGTGAAGCGGCGAGGTCGCGATGAAGGTGTGGATGCGCCCGCGGGCCGCGCCCTTGAGGGCCTCGGCCGCGCGCGCGATGTCACGGTCGTTGGCTCGCGAAAGGCCGCACACCGTCGAGTCCTTGATCGCATTGGCAATCGCCTTCACGGCCTCGAAGTCGCCGTTCGAGCTGGCGGGAAAGCCGGCTTCGATGACGTCGACCTTCAGCCGCTCCAGCAGCTTGGCAATGCGCATCTTTTCATCGCGCGTCATCGAGGCGCCGGGCGACTGCTCTCCATCGCGCAGGGTGGTGTCGAAAATAATGAGTTGGTCGGTCATCGTGAATCTCCTGTGATCGTTCCCACCTTGCGCGTCGGCAGCGTCAGGCGGCTTCAACCACCGATTGTGCGCCGTGTGCGCCCAGGGCACGAGCACGCTGCACGCCCGAGACAATTGCTTTCAGCGACGCCGTGATCACGTTCGCGTCGATGCCCACGCCAAACAGCGTGCGGCTTTCGTCGACGCGCAGTTCGAGGTAGGCCACGGACTTCGCATCGGCGCCGGCGCCGATGGCGTGCTGGTGGTAGTCCATCACGCGTACCGTGTGGCCGGTGGCCTGGCTCAGTGCCTGCGTGAAGGCGTCGATAGGGCCATTGCCGCGGCCTTCGATGGTATGGTTTTCACCGTCCCACGACAGGTCGCCGCGCAGGACCACCGAGGCGTTGACGCCCTCGCCTTCTTCCTCGATCACACGGTGCTGCAGTGCCTGAGCGGTCTCGATGCCGTACTCGCGCACGAACAGCTGCCAGAGGTCGGCGGCAGTGAGTTCCTTGCCGGCGACGTCCATCACGCGCTGCACGGTCTGCATGAACTCCATCTGCAGGCGGCGCGGCATCTCGAGGCCGTACTCGCTCTCGAGCAGGTAGGCCATGCCGCCCTTGCCGGACTGGCTGTTGACTCGGATCACGGCTTCATAGCTGCGGCCCACGTCCTTCGGGTCGATGGGGAGATAAGGCATGTCCCAGATGTCGCCTTCCTTGCGCGCGGCGAAGGCCTTCTTGATCGCGTCCTGGTGCGAGCCCGAGAACGAGGTGTAGACCAGGTCGCCCACGTAGGGATGGCGCGGGTGCACGGGAATCTGGTTGCAGTGCTCGACGGTGGCGCGGATCTCGTCGATGTTCGAAAAATCGAGCTCGGGCGAAACGCCCTGCGTGTAGAGGTTGAGCGCGACGTTCACAAGGTCGAGGTTGCCGGTGCGCTCGCCATTGCCGAACAGGCAGCCCTCGATGCGCTCGGCGCCGGCCATCAAGGCCAGTTCGCCGGCTGCGGTGCCAGTTCCGCGGTCGTTGTGCGGGTGCACGCACAGCACGATCGAATCGCGGCGCGCGAGATTGCGGTGCATCCACTCGATCATGTCGGCGAAGATGTTCGGCGTTGAATGCTCCACCGTCGTGGGCAGGTTCACGATGCATTTGCGCTGTGGCGTCGGCGCCCAGACCTCGGTTACCGCATCGACCACGCGCTTCGAGAACACGACGTCGGTGCCGGAGAACATCTCGGGCGAGTACTGGAAAGTCCACTGCGTTTCCGGCTGCCTGGCGGCGAACTCGTTGAACATGCGCGCATGGCTGCTGGCGAGCTCGACGATCTGGCCTTCGTCCATGCCGAGCACCACGCGGCGCATCACCGGCGCCACGGCGTTGTAGAGGTGCACGATGGCGCGCGGTGCGCCCTGCAGCGATTCGAAGGTGCGTTCGATGAGGTGGTCGCGCGCCTGCGTCAGCACCTGGATCGTCACGTCGTCGGGAATGCGGTCTTCCTCGATGAGCTTGCGCACGAAGTCGAATTCGACCTGCGAGGCCGAGGGGAAACCGACTTCGATTTCCTTAAAGCCGATGGCCACGAGGGTTTCGAACATGCGCATCTTGCGCGCGATGTCCATGGGCTCGACCAGCGCCTGGTTGCCATCACGCAGGTCGGTCGACAGCCAGATCGGCGCCTTGGTCAGCACGGCATCGGGCCAGGTGCGGTCCTTGAGGCCGATCGGGGCGAATGCGCGGTATTTGCTTTGAGGTTGCTTGAGCATGTCGATTTCTCTGAGATGGTTGGTAATCAACCAGCAACCCCAAAAACAAACGGCCCGTTGCTGGTGCGAACGGGCCGTGGTGAGGGATTTGCGCGTGCGCTACCGTCTCCGCCCGTGAGGGAGGGCTAGTAGGGCCAGCAGCGAAATCTTGGTCATGAGGATTGCGAATGTAGCACAAGCCACCGTCAGTTATGCAGGCCCCGTTCGTCCGGCTCTTCGGTCGAGGTGCTGATCACGCTCACCGGCTGGCCCTTGGCCTTGCGCCACGCGTACACCACGTAGCCGCTCAGGCCGTACATGACGAAAAGGCCGAACAGCACGGTGGGCGGATGGATGTTGATGACCGCGATGCCGAGCGCGATGAGCACGATTGCGGCGAAGGGCACGCTCTTCTTCATCTGGATGTCCTTGAAGCTGTAGAACGGCGCATTGGTGACCATCGTGAGGCCCGCATACAGCGTGAAGGCAAAGGTGACCCAGGTGATCTGCGTCCACGAGAGATACAGCACCTCCCCGCCGCGCTTGCCCCATTCGTCCACGAGCCAGATGAAGCCTGCTACCAGTGCAGCAGCCGCAGGCGACGGCAGCCCCTGGAACCAGCGCTTGTCGACCACGCCGGTGTTCACGTTGAAGCGCGCGAGCCGCAGCGCCGCGCAGGCGCAGTACACGAAGGCGGCGATCCAGCCCCAGCGGCCCAGACCCTTGAGCGACCACTCGTAGGCGATGAGCGCTGGTGCGGCGCCGAACGACACCATGTCGGACAGCGAATCCATCTGCTCGCCGAACGCGCTCTGCGTGTTGGTCATGCGGGCCACGCGCCCGTCCAGGCTGTCGAGAATCATCGCGGCGAACACACCGAGCGCCGCGAGGTCGAATCGCGCATTCATGGCCATCACGACCGAGTAGAAACCGCCGAACAACGCTGCGAGCGTGAACAGGTTCGGCAGGATGTAGATGCCCTTGCGGCGCTTGCGCGGCTGCACGTCGTCGGGAATCGTATCGTCATGCATTGGAATGGCCTCCGTCCCTCGTGGGCGCTACGCGGTCAGCTATCCATTCGATAGCATCTATGTCTGTGAATCGCATGGCTTGCAGTGTAGTTCAGGGGACCTCTTCGGCCCCTGCAAACAAAAGGGCCACCGCGACGGGTGGCCCTTGGGAAACGGGTGCCAAAGCACCCTCTCACCGGGAAGATCAGTTACGGGTTTGATCGACCAGCTTGTTCTTCTTGATCCAGGGCATCATCGCGCGCAGCTTTTCGCCGACGACTTCGATCTGGTGCTCTGCATTCAGGCGGCGGCGGCTGATCAGCGCGGGCTGGCCGGCAGCGGCTTCGAGCACGAAGCTCTTGGCGTATTCGCCGGTCTGGATATCGCGCAGCACTTGCTTCATGACCTTCTTGGTCTCGTCGGTCACGATGCGCGGGCCCGTGACGTACTCGCCGTATTCGGCGTTGTTCGAGATCGAGTAGTTCATGTTGGCGATGCCGCCTTCATAGATCAGGTCGACGATCAGCTTGAGCTCGTGCAGGCATTCGAAGTACGCCATTTCGGGCGCGTAGCCGGCTTCCACCAGCGTTTCGAAACCGGCCTTGATCAGTTCGACCGTGCCGCCGCACAGAACCGCTTGTTCGCCGAACAGGTCGGTCTCGGTTTCTTCGCGGAAGTTGGTTTCGATGATGCCGGCCTTGCCGCCGCCGTTGGCGGTGGCGTAGCTCAGCGCGAGGTCGCGCGCCTTGCCGGTCTTGTCCTGGTGCACGGCCACGAGGTGGGGCACGCCGCCGCCTTGGGTGTAGGTGCTGCGCACGGTGTGGCCGGGGGCCTTGGGAGCCACCATCCACACGTCGAGGTCGGCGCGCGGCTGGACGAAGCCGTAGTGCACATTGAAGCCGTGCGCGAAGACGAGCGAAGCGCCTTCCTTGATGTACGGGGCCACGTCGTTCTTGTAGACGTTGGCGATCTGCTCGTCGGGCAGCAGGATCATGACCACGTCGGCTGCCTTCACGGCGTCGGCGACTTCGGCGACTTGCAGGCCGGCCTTCCCGACCTTGTCCCACGAAGCACCGCCCTTGCGCAGGCCGACCACGACCTTGACGCCGCTGTCGTTCAGGTTCTGCGCGTGCGCATGGCCTTGCGAGCCGTAACCGATGATTGCCACCGTCTTGCCCTTGATGAGGCTCAGGTCCGCGTCTTTGTCGTAGTAAACCTTCATGTATTTCTCCTAAAAAATCTCAAGCACCCGCAGAGCGGGCGAATTTCACTCAGAGGCCGGAGGAATTCCGGTCCTTCATTTGCTGGTTGATGGACACGAGGCTGTCGTGGATGCGGAACAGCACGATGAGCAGTTCGCTGTAGATGCGGACACCGATGGCACCGAAGATCAGGAACGTGAAGGCCGGCAGGTACTGGCGCTGATAGAGCGCCGCCCCCGCAAGGACGATCACGCCCAGCAGGCCGAGGAAGTAGAGCACCCGCACGATCGCGGGAGTCACCATCCTGTCGAAACCGAGCAGACCTCGCATCACTTTTGCCTCATGTGTGGATGAACTGATGAACTGAGGGCGCCTTCACCCTCCTACACGCGCAGAATGCGCTCGCCGCGGCCGATGCCGCTGGCACCGGTACGGACAGTCTCGAGGATAGCGCTACGTTCGATCGCTTCCAGAAAAGCGTCGTTCTTGCCATGGTCGCCGGTGAGTTCGATGGTGTAGCTCTTATCGGTCACGTCGATGATGCGGCCGCGAAAAATTTCGGCCATGCGCATCATTTCCTCGCGCTCCTTGCCGACCGCGCGCACCTTCACCATCATGAGCTCGCGCTCGGTGTAGGCGCCTTCGGTCAGGTCGACGACCTTCACGACTTCGATCAGGCGATTCAGGTGCTTGGTGATCTGCTCGATCACGTCGTCGGAACCGGTCGTGACGATGGTCATGCGCGAGAGGCTCGCATCCTCCGTGGGCGCGACCGTCAGCGATTCGATGTTGTAGCCACGGGCCGAGAACAGGCCCACCACGCGGGAAAGAGCACCCGGCTCGTTTTCCAGCAGCACTGCAATGATGTGTTTCATGTTTGCGTGACTCCTCTTTTCGCCGCCCTCCCCCGCGCACGGTAATGCGCGGGCTTGGCGGGCAATAGATTCGTCAGTAAAAGTTGAACGAGAGAAAAATGCCCCGCGGATCAGAGATCCTCGGAACCCATCAGCATCTCGGTGATGCCCATACCGGCCTTCACCATCGGGAACACGTTCTCGGTGGGATCGGTGCGGAAGTCCATGAACACCGTGCGGTCCTTGAGCTTGCGTGCTTCGCGCAGCGCGGGCTCCACGTCTTGTGGACGCTCGATCAGCATGCCGACGTGGCCATAGGCCTCGGCGAGCTTCACGAAGTTGGGCAGTGCGTCCATGTAGCTGTGGCTGTAGCGGCCGGAGTATTCGATTTCCTGCCACTGGCGCACCATGCCCAGGTAGCGGTTGTTGAGCGAGCAGATCTTGATCGGCGTGTTGTATTGCAGGCAGGTGGAGAGTTCCTGGATGCACATCTGCACCGAGCCTTCGCCGGTGATGGTGAACACTTCCGAATCGGGCTTGGCGAGCTTGATGCCCATGGCGTAGGGAATGCCGACGCCCATGGTGCCCAGGCCGCCCGAGTTGATCCAGCGGCGCGGCTCGTCGAAGCGGTAGTACTGGGCAGCCCACATCTGGTGCTGGCCCACGTCCGACGTGATGTACGCGTCGGCGTCCTTGGTCATGTTCCAGAGGGTCTCGACCACGTACTGCGGCTTGATCACGTCCTTGTTGCCGCGGTCGTACTTGAGGCAGTCGCGCGAGCGCCAGGCTTCGATGGTCTTCCACCAGTCGGCCAGCGCGCCGGCGTCGGGCTTGGTGGTGCTCTCGCGGATCATCGAGATCAGCTCGGTGAGCACGTCCTTCACGTCGCCGACGATCGGGATGTCGACCTTCACGCGCTTGGAAATGCTCGACGGATCGATGTCGACGTGGATGATCTTGCGTTCGTTCTGCGCGAAGTGCTTGGGGTTGCCGATGACACGGTCGTCGAAGCGCGCGCCCACGGCCAGCAGCACGTCGCAGTTCTGCATCGCGTTGTTGGCTTCGATGGTGCCGTGCATGCCCAGCATGCCCAGGAACTTGCGGTCGCTCGCCGGGTAGGCGCCCAGGCCCATCAGCGTATTCGTGACCGGATAGCCGAGCATGTCGACCAGCGTGCGCAACTCGTTGGTGGCATTGCCCAGCAGCACGCCGCCGCCGGTGTAGATGTAGGGACGCTTGGCGGCCAGCAGCAGTTGCAGCGCCTTGCGGATCTGTCCGCCGTGGCCCTTGCGCACCGGGTTGTACGAGCGCATCTCGACTTTGTCGGGATAGCCTGCGTAAGGCGTTTTCTTGAACGAAACGTCCTTGGGCACGTCCACCACCACCGGGCCCGGGCGGCCGCTGCGCGCGATGTGGAAGGCCTTCTTCATCGTCATGGCCAGATCCTTGGGATCCTTGACGAGGAAGTTGTGCTTGACGATGGGACGGGTGATGCCGACCGTGTCGCATTCCTGGAAGGCGTCGAGGCCGATGGCGGCCGTCGGCACCTGGCCCGAAATGATCACCATCGGAATCGAGTCCATGTACGCGGTGGCGATGCCGGTGACCGCATTGGTCAGGCCAGGACCGGAAGTGACCAGCGCCACACCGACGTCGCCGGTAGCGCGTGCATAGCCGTCGGCCGCGTGAACGGCAGCCTGCTCGTGACGCACCAGCACGTGCTGGATGGTGTCCTGCTTGTAGAACGCGTCGTAAATGTAGAGAACTGCGCCGCCCGGATAGCCCCAGACGTACTGGACGCCTTCGACCTGCAGTGCCTTGACCAGCACTTCAGCGCCCATGAGTTCTTGCGTTGGGTTGCCTGCGCCTGAGGACGCGGCTGCTGCGGAAGCGATTTCCGCCTTGGAGATTTCCATGATCAACCTTTGTGTTATTTCGGGAACGAAATACCTTGGGTGCCCCTTGCCAACCCTTGTGGGGCCGCGCCAGGACTTGAGGCCAAAGCCATGGGCGGACTGATGTTCCGCCGGACCGTGACCCGTTTGCCTTTTGACTTGCAAGGCGGATTATGACATTTCCGGGCGTTCAGATTCGCTTCAGCTGCCTTGTAAAGCTACAAAGGCATAATCCGCGGCGATAAACACACACGCGACGTACGCAATCGCCAGACCCCTTTTCCCACGCGGCGCACCTTTCGCGCCCCCTCTCGCTTGGCAACTGAACAAGAACTCTCCGACTTCCTGAAAAGCGTCGAACGGCGCGCTTTCAAGCGCTCGGTCTACCACGTGCGGGATGAAGAAGCAGCGCTCGATATCGTGCAGGACAGCATGATGAAGCTGGCGCAGCACTACGGCGACAAGCCACCGGCCGAGTTGCCGATGCTGTTCCAGCGCATCCTGTCGAACTGCACGCTCGACTGGTTCCGCCGCCAGAAAACCCGGCGCGCCCTGTTCTCCAACCTCAGCGATTTCGAATCGATCGACGACGACGGAGATTTCGACCTGCTGGAGAACTTCGTCTCGCCGACCGACTCTAGGGAATCGGAGAGCGCCGAAGACACGACTCGCCGCGCCCAGGTCTTCCACGAAATCGAGGAACAGATCGCAGCACTGCCGGGTCGTCAACGCGAGGCTTTCCTGATGCGTTACTGGGAGGAAATGGACGTCGCAGAGACGGCCGCTGCGATGGGCTGCTCCGAGGGCAGCGTCAAAACCCATTGTTCGCGAGCCGTTCACGCTCTGAGCAAGGCGCTCAAGGCCAAGGGAATATCGCTATGAACACTAAGGTTCCAACATCAACTTCCGGCATCGCCGAAGACCAGTTCGGTCAGCGCGTGGTTGCCCGCCTTTCGGCTGGTAATCGGGAGTTGCCGCACGACATCGGCGAACGGCTTCGCGTGGCGCGCGCGCAGGCCGTGGCCGCGCGCAAGCTGCCTCCGCAGTTGCGAACCGCGACTGTGGCAGTGCAGTCGGGTCATACGCTCACGATGGGTGGCAGCTGGTGGACCCGCATCGGCTCCGTGGTGCCGCTGATCGCGCTCGTGGCCGGCCTGATCGCCATCAGTGCGATGCAGGAGGACGATCGCGCCAGCGAACTGGCCGAAGTGGATTCCGCGCTGCTGACGGGCGACCTGCCGCCCGCCGCCTACACCGACCCCGGTTTCGCTCAATTCCTGAAGGCCGACAGCGCCTCCGACTGAACCTTCACCAACCGAATGCGACGCCGTTCCATCTCCAGCGCGAACACCACCCATCCGTTGCGCCCGCTCCAGGCGGGCGCAGTCGTTTGGGCGGGTGCGCTTGCGGCCGCAGCCTTCGGCCTGACGCTCGCCAACGCCCAGCCCCCCACCGAGGCGGCGGTCAAGGGCTCGACCCCGGCAAGTTCCGCGTCGGCCACCAGCCCGAAGGCCATCTCGACCACAAAGCCGCTCTGGAGCGAACTCACGGCCGAGCAGCAGCAGGCCCTCAAGCCGCTAAGCGTTCACTGGAACACGCTGAATGTCGGCCAGAAAAGGAAATGGCTGGCGCTGTCTCGCAACTACGCGAGCATGTCGACCGAAGATCGGTCCACCCTGCACAGCCGCATGATCGAATGGGCTGCGCTGAGCAACCAGCAACGTGCGCAGGCTCGCCTGAACTTCGCCGAGGTCAAGCGCATTTCGCCCGACGAGCGCAAGGTCAAATGGGAGCAATACCAAGCCTTGAGCGAGGAAGAAAAGCGCAAGCTTGCGGAAAGCGCCCCGCCCAAGCCACGTGGGGCAGCCATTCCCGTGCGGCCGGTTTCGTCCCAGAAGCTCGTGCCGGTGCCGGCCGTCACGCCTGCAGGGCAGCACACGCCCAGAATCCTGCTGGCACCGTCGCCCGCAGCCGGGCCCGCAACGATCCTGGTGGCCTCGCCGCCGGAGCGCGCCCCCGCGGCAACGACGCCGGCGGTTTCCGTCACGCCTGCTGCACCCGCGCCAGCCAGCGCCGCGCCGGTTCCGGCGGAAGCCCAGGTACCGGCACCGTCTTCTGCGGCCGAGGCGCCTCCCTCTGCCCCCTGACCCCAAGGCTCCGATGGTTTCCAGCTCTCCCGAGGCGTCGGGCTCCGATCAGGCTGCCTCGCAGATTCCTCCAGCGACCCGCGCTCCTGTTTCGATAGTGCCGGGCCTCTGGCGCCGCATGGCCTGCTGGCTCTATGAGGGCATGCTGCTGTTCGCCGTGGTGTTCGTTTCTGGCTGGCTCTTCAGCACGCTGGGCCAGATGCGCGACGCCATGGATTCGCGGCGCCATCTTTTTCAGGCTTTTCTTTTCGTGGTGTTCGGCGTGTACTTCGTCTGGTTCTGGACCAAGGGCCAGACCCTCGCCATGAAGACCTGGAACATCCGCATCGTCGACGCACATGGACGGCCTGTCAGCCAGCGCCGGGCGTTGGTGCGCTACCTGCTGAGCTGGGTCTGGTTTCTGCCGCCGCTGGCCGCCATTGCGCCGTTCAAGCTGTCGGGCGGCGAATCGACCGTCCTGATTTTCGGCTGGGTCGCCGTCTGGGCGCTACTGGCGCGTTTTCACCCCGAGCGCCAGTTCTGGCACGACGCCTGGGCCGGCACACGGCTCATCACCTCCAAACCGATGAGTCGCCGATGAGTGCCTTGCCCAAACTTCCCGATCCCGCCGTCAATCCGCAGAAAGCCCGCAAGGGCCTCGAACGGGTCTGGCATGCCGCGCTGATCTCTCTGCACGGCCTGCGCGCCGGCTGGAGCGAGCCCGCTTTCCGCCAGGAAGCCATCATGTCGATCGTGATGATCCCGGCCGCCTTCTGGCTCGGGCGCGGCTGGACCGAGGTGGCGCTGCTCGCGGGCAGCGCGATCCTGGTGATGATCGTCGAGCTGCTCAACACGGCCGTCGAAGCAGCCATCGACCGCATCGGGCCCGAGTGGCACGACCTCTCCAAGCGCGCCAAGGACATGGGCAGCGCCGCGGTGCTGCTGTCGCTCACGCTCTGCGGGGGCATCTGGGCGGCGGCGTTGTGGCAACGCTTCGTGTCATGAGCAGGCCCGCGGGCTGCGGCATGATGGCAGGATGAATCCTGAATTTTCGATTTGCGTGTATTGCGGCTCGCGCCCCGGCGAGCGTCCCGAGTTTTCCCAGGCCGCGCAAGCGGTCGGCCAATGGATCGGCCGGCATGGCGGCCAACTGGTCTATGGCGGCGGCCGCACCGGCCTGATGGGCACGGTGGCCGAGGCCACCCGCCTCGCCGGCGGCCGCGTGGTCGGCATCATCCCCAAGGCGCTGGTCGACAAGGAACTGTCCAACCCGCTGTGCGACGAACTGCATGTTGTCGACACCATGCACGAGCGCAAGGCCATGATGGGCGAGCGCGCCGACGCCTTTGTCGCCCTGCCGGGCGGCATCGGCACCTTCGAGGAACTGTTCGAGATCTGGACCTGGCGCCAGCTCGGCTATCACGACAAGCCGACCGGCATCCTCAACACCGCCAACTACTACGACGGCCTGCTGGGCTTCCTGGCGCACAGCGTGCGCGAAGGCTTCATGGGCGATTGGCAGATGGAACTGATCCGCATCGGTACCGAGGTGCCCGAACTGCTCACGGCGCTGCGCGCCGAAGTGCCGCTCCACCCGCGCGAAGACAGGCTGTCGGAAAACCTCTGAGGCGCGCGGTTCGAAAAAAGCCCCCGTCGCCGGAGGCTTTTGCTTCAGACTGCGTTTTCGTTTTCTTCGCCGGTGCGGATGCGCACGATGCGCTCCACGTCGGTCACGAAAATCTTCCCGTCGCCAATCTTCCCGGTGCGCGCCGAGCTGACGATGGCCTCGATGCAGCGTTCCACATCGGCCTCGTTGACGACCACTTCCACCTTCATCTTGGGCAGGAAGTCGACCACGTATTCGGCGCCGCGATAGAGCTCGGTGTGCCCCTTCTGGCGGCCGAAGCCCTTGACCTCGGTGACGGTCAGTCCGGTAACGCCCACTTCGGCCAAGGCCTCGCGCACGTCCTCGAGCTTGAAGGGTTTGACGATGGCGGTGATCTGCTTCATGGTTTTTGCGCTCCGGCGGTTTCGTTGAATTTGCTGGTGATAGGGTAACGCCAATCCTTGCCGAAGCTTCGGTGGGTGACCCGGATGCCTACCGGCGCCTGGCGCCGCTTGTATTCGTTGATCCTGATGAGCCGCGCAACCCGCTCGACCACCGCGCGGTCATAGCCCGCGGCAATGACCTCGTCGATGCCTTCGTCGTCCTGCATGTAGCGTGCCAGGATGCCGTCGAGGATGTCGTAGGGCGGCAGGCTGTCCTGGTCGGTCTGGTCGGGGCGCAGCTCGGCGCTGGGAGGCCGCGTGATGATCCGCTCGGGGATCGGCGCTGCCCCCGTACCGTACGGGTCGTGGGCGTTGCGCCAGCGCGCCAGCGCAAACACGGTGGTCTTGAGCAGGTCCTTGATGACCGCGAAACCGCCCGCCATGTCGCCGTAGAGCGTGCAATAGCCGGTAGCCATCTCGCTCTTGTTGCCCGTGGTGAGCACGATGGCGCCGAACTTGTTCGACAGCCCCATCAGCAGCGTGCCACGGATGCGGGCCTGGATGTTTTCCTCTGCCGTGTCTTCGGGCCGGCCCTTGAACTCCTCTGCCAGCGCATCCTTGAAGGATTCGAAGGTGTGCTTGATCGAAATCTCGTCGTAGCGCACGCCCAGGCGGCTGGCCATGTCGCGCGCATCGATCCAGCTGATGTCGGCGGTGTAAGGCGAAGGCATCATCACCGCGCGGACCTTGTCCTTACCCAGTGCATCGACCGCGATCGCAAGCACCAATGCGGAATCGATGCCGCCCGAAAGCCCCAGGATGGCGCCCGGAAAACCATTCTTGCCGACGTAGTCGCGCACGCCCAACACCAGTGCGTCCCAGAGCTGGGCTTCAGCATCGCGCGGCGGTGCGATCGCAGCGGGCTCGGCCACGAAGCCGACGCTGCCCCGGGGTGTGCGCTCCAGCTGTGCGAAGACCAGCCCTTCCCGGAAGCTCTGCGCCTGCATGGCGGTGGCGCCGTCGGCCTGCAGCGCGAACGAAGCGCCGTCGAACACCACCTCGTCCTGCCCGCCGACCAGGTGCGCATACACCAGCGGCAGCCCCACGGCACGCGCCCGGTCGGCCATGCGCGCGATGCGCTCGCCTTCCTTGCCCACGTGGTAGGGCGAAGCATTGATCACCGCCAGCACCTCGGCACCGCCTTCGCGGGCCAGCTCGGCCGGCTGGTCGAACCAGGCGTCCTCGCAGATCAGCAGACCGACCGAGACCTCGCCCACCTCGAACACGCAGGTGCCCTGCCCCGGCGTGAAATAGCGGCGCTCGTCGAACACCTGGTAGTTCGGCAGTTCGCGCTTGGCGTAGGTTTCGAGGATGCGGCCCTCCTTGATGACGCTGGCCGCGTTGTGGCGCATCTGCACGGCCACCGAGCGGCTGCGCAGGCTGCCGCCGGTTGGATGCCCCACCACCACGACCATGTCTTTGAGGTCGGCCAGAGCGGCGGCAATGCCTTTCACGGCATCATCACAGGCTTCGGTGAAGGCGGGACGGAGGAACAGGTCCTCCGCCGCATAGCCGGCAATCGAGAGTTCGGGCGTCAACAAAAGACGCGCGCCCTGTGCATGGGCCTGGCGCGCGGCGTCGACGATCTTTTTCGCGTTGCCGGCGAGGTCGCCCACCACAAAATTGAGTTGCGCGATGGCGAGCTTGAGCGTCATACAGAAGGAAGAAAAAGGCTTGAACGATTATGTCATTCGGGTTCTGTCGTCGCCGTCGGACGTGAGCCCGGAAGCATGGAACGCGCTGCTGGCCGCCGAGGCCGAGCCCTCGCCTTTCATGCGCCACGAATACCTTGCGGCGCTGAACGACAGCCGCAGCGCCTCGCCGGACAGCGGATGGGTGCCGCAGTTCGTCACGCTGTGGCAAGGTGAGCAGTTGCAGGCGGCGTGCCCGTTCTACATCAAGGACCATTCCTACGGCGAGTACGTGTTCGACTGGGCCTGGGCCAACGCCTACGAACAGCACGGGCTGGCCTACTACCCGAAGGCCGTGGTCGCCGTGCCGTTCACGCCCGTGCCCGGCACACGGCTGCTGGCGCGCGACGCGCAGAGCCGCACATTGCTGGTGCAAGGGCTCGTCGCGCTGTGCAAACAGGAAGAACTGTCGTCGCTGCACCTGCTGTTCGGCGCCGAGGCGGACATCGCCGCCTGCACCGAAGCCGGCCTGATGCTACGCAACACCGTGCAATTCCACTGGACGAACACGGCACCCGCGGCCGGCACTGGCTACGCGGACTTCGACGCGTTCCTCGCCAGCCTCTCCCACGACAAGCGCAAGAAGATCCGCCAGGAGCGCCGCAAGGTGGCCGACGCGGGCGTGCGCTTCCGCTGGTCGCGCGGCACCGACATCTCGAAGGCCGATTGGGACTTCTTCTACCGCTGCTACGAACGCACCTACCGCGAGCACGGTAACCCGCCCTACCTCACGCGCGACTTCTTCCGGCGCATGGCCGGCACCATGCCCGAGGCCTGGCTGCTGTTCGTCGCCGAGCGCAACGGCAAGCCGATGGCCGCCAGTCTGATCGCCCTCTCGACGCAGTCTGACAGGCCGTTGGTCGCCTATGGCCGCTACTGGGGTGCGCTGGAGCGCGTGGACTGCCTGCATTTCGAGGCCTGCTACTACCAGCCGCTGGCCTGGTGCATCGAACATGGCGCCCAGCGCTTCGAGGGCGGCGCCCAGGGCGAGCACAAGATGGCGCGCGCGCTGATGCCGGTGAAGACCACCAGCGCCCACTGGCTGGCGCATCCCTCGTTCGCCGATGCAGTCGAGCGCTTCCTGGAGCGCGAGGGCGCGGGCATCGAGAACTACATGGACCACCTGGGCGAGCGCAGCCCCTTCAGGTCCGCCTGAGTTGCCATTCGGGGCTGCTATAAAGGCGCCCGATTCGACAACAACACAAAGAAACCAATGCCATTCTTCGGACTGGGGCTGCACGTCCTCATTGCGCTGTTCTTTGCCGTGCATGCGATGCGCCACGGCAAGCAGATGTACTAGCTCATCATCCTTTTCAGCTTCCCGCTGCTGGGCAGCATCGTGTACTTCATGGTCGAGTACCTGCCCGCCTCGCGCATGCAGCGCACCGCGGGCAAGGTGGCGAGCGCGGCCATCGGCTTCATCGATCCCGAGCGCGAATACCGTGCGGCCACCGAAGCCTACGACCTCGCGCCCACGGCCCAGAACAAGCTGCGCCTGGCCAAGGCCGCGCTCGACAAGGGCCAGGCCGCCGATGCCGTCGGCCACTACCGCGACGCGCTGAAGGGCCCGCTCGCCTCCGATCCCGAATTGCAATTCGGCCTCGCCAGCGCGCTGATGGCCGCAGGCGGCCCTTCGGCGGGTCGCGATGCCCTGCAGGCCTTGCAGACCCTGCGCAGCACGCGCGACGATTACCGCAACGACGAAGTCGCCGTGCTGACGGCCCGCGCCCTGGCGGCCGACAGGCGCAACACGGAAGCGCGCGAAGCCTTCGAAGCCGCATTGAGCAAGTACAACACGGTCGAGGCACGCGCCAGCTATGTGGTCTGGCTGGCGCAGCAAGGCGACGCCGCTGCGGCGCAGCGCCAATGGGACGAGCTCCAGCAGGCCGCGCGCCACTGGAACTCGCACGCCAGGTCGGTCAACCGCGAGTGGATGCGGCAGGCTGGCGATGCGATCCGGGGCTGATTACTTCTTGTAGGCGGCGATGCCGTCCAGGATTTCCTTCTTGGCGGCGTCGATGCCTTCCCAGCCCAGCACCTTGACCCACTTGCCGGCTTCCAGATCCTTGTAGTGCTCGAAGAAGTGGCTGATGGCCTTCAGGCGCATCGGGTTCACGTCGTCGACCGACTTCCAGTGGCTGTAGATCGGCAGCACCTTGTCGGTGGGCACGGCCAGCACCTTGCCGTCGACGCCAGCTTCGTCTTCCATCATCAGGATGCCCAGGGGGCGGCACGGCACCACCACGCCCGGCAGCAGCGGGTATGGGGCAATCACCAGCACGTCCACCGGGTCGCCATCGCCCGACAGGGTCTGCGGCACGTAGCCGTAGTTGGCGGGGTAGTACATGGCCGTCGTCATGAAGCGGTCGACAAAAATCGCGCCGGATTCCTTGTCGACTTCGTACTTGATCGGATCGGCGTTCATCGGGATTTCGATCACGACGTTGAAGGCATCGGGAACGTTCTTGCCAGGGGAAACTTTGTCGAAGGACATGACGTTTTTCGAGTAGTTGAAAAGTATGAGACGGATGGGGACAAACCCGGAGTTTACTTTCCGTGTCACCGGCCCGTCGCACGCTCGCTCGTTTTTGCCTGTAAATTGCAACCGTTGGCCAATCGGCTCCGCACCCCAGGTGCAGCGAGCTTCGAGGAAGCAACGCGGCGGAAAACATGGTCCCGTACGCGTTGCACGCAGGGCCCATGCTGTCCGTCTCCACAAGTCACAGCGAACGAATGGAGAAGCAAAGCATGATCGGCAACACCCCCCTGATACTGGCCATCGTCTGCGGCCTCGTGGCCGTGGCCTACGGTTTCTGGGCCCGAAGTTGGATTCTCGCGAAGGACGCCGGCAACGCCCGCATGCAGGAGATCGCGGCGGCCATCCAGGCCGGCGCCTCGGCCTACCTCGCCAAGCAGTACAGCACCATCGCCGTCGTCGGCGTGGTGCTCGCCATCCTCATCGCCATCTTCCTCGACCTGACCACGGCGGTCGGCTTCATCGTGGGCGCGGTGCTCTCGGGTGCCTGCGGCTTCATCGGCATGAACGTGTCGGTGCGCGCCAATGTGCGCACGGCGCAGGCGGCCACGCACGGGATCGGCCCGGCGCTTGACGTCGCGTTCCGCGGCGGCGCCATCACCGGCATGCTGGTGGTGGGCCTCGGCCTGCTGGGCGTGTCGGTCTTCTACTGGGTGCTGGCCGCTGGCGGCATTCCGGCCGGGGCCCACGGCCTCTCGGCCATCCTCAATCCGCTGATCGGCTTTGCCTTCGGCTCGTCGCTGATCTCGATCTTCGCGCGCCTGGGCGGCGGCATCTTCACCAAGGGCGCCGACGTCGGCGCCGACCTGGTGGGCAAAGTCGAAGCCGGCATTCCCGAAGACGACCCGCGCAATCCGGCGGTGATCGCGGACAACGTGGGCGACAACGTCGGGGACTGCGCCGGCATGGCGGCCGACCTGTTCGAGACCTACGCCGTGACGCTCATCGCCACCATGGTGCTGGGCGCGCTGATGGTCACCGCGGCGCCGACCAACGCGGTGCTGTATCCGCTGGCGCTGGGCGGCGTGTCGATCATCGCGTCGATCATCGGCTGCTTCTTCGTGAAGGCATCGCCGGGCATGGTCAACGTGATGCCGGCGCTCTACAAGGGCCTGGCGGTGGCGGGCGTGCTGTCGCTGATCGCGTTCTGGTTCGTCACCAGCTGGCTGATTCCCGACAACGCCATTGCCCCGAGCGGCAGCCAGCTCAAGCTGTTCGGCGCCTGCTTCGTCGGCCTTGCGCTGACGGCCGCCCTGGTGTGGATCACCGAGTTCTATACCGGTACCCAGTACAAGCCGGTGCAGCACATCGCACAGGCCTCGACCACGGGCCACGGCACCAACATCATCGCGGGCCTCGGCGTGTCGATGCGCTCGACGGCGTGGCCGGTGATCTTCGTGTGCATCGCGATCCTGACGTCCTATTCGCTGGCGGGCCTCTACGGCATCGCGGTGGCGGCCACGTCGATGCTGAGCATGGCCGGCATCGTGGTGGCGCTCGACGCCTACGGCCCCATCACCGACAACGCCGGCGGAATCGCCGAGATGAGCGAGCTGCCCGACAGCGTGCGCGCCGTGACCGACCCGCTCGACGCGGTGGGCAACACCACCAAGGCCGTGACCAAGGGCTACGCCATCGGCTCGGCCGGCCTCGCCTCGCTGGTGCTCTTTGCCGACTACACGCACAAGCTGGAGAGCTTCGGGCAGGCCATCAGCTTCAACCTGAGCGATCCGATGGTGATCGTCGGCCTCTTCATCGGCGGCCTGATTCCCTACCTCTTCGGCGCGATGGCCATGGAGGCCGTGGGCCGCGCTGCAGGCGCGGTGGTGGAGGAAGTGCGCCGCCAGTTCCGCGACATCCCCGGCATCATGGAAGGCACCGGCAAGCCCGAGTACGGCAAGGCCGTGGGCATGCTGACCGGCGCCGCCATTAAGGAAATGATGATCCCGTCGCTGCTGCCGGTGCTGGTGCCGATCATCGTGGGCCTGGTGCTCGGGCCGAAGGCGCTGGGCGGGCTGCTGATGGGCACCATCGTCACAGGCCTGTTCGTCGCCATCAGCATGTGCACCGGCGGCGGTGCCTGGGACAACGCCAAGAAATACATCGAGGACGGCCACTTCGGCGGCAAGGGCAGCGAGACGCACAAGGCCGCCGTCACCGGCGACACCGTGGGTGATCCCTACAAGGACACCGCCGGTCCGGCCGTGAACCCGCTGATCAAGATCATCAACATCGTGGCGCTGCTCATCGTGCCGCTGGTGGTGAAGTTCCATGCAGGCGATGCGGCAGCCGTACCGACGATGGCCGCGACGCCGCCGCCCGCGACGGCCCCCGCCGCCATGGCGCCGTCGACCCCGTCCACGCCTGCTGCTGCGGTCGCTTCAGGCGCCGTATCGGCCGCCGAGGCTGCCGCCGTGAAGGTAGAGAACGGCGTCGTGAAGTTCTACTTCGCAAGCGCCAGCGCCGAAGTCGCGCCCAACGCCAAGGAGGCACTGGCCGACGTCATCAAGGCCGTGCAGAGCGGCAGCACCGTGCTGGTGAGCGGCTACCACGACGCCAGCGGCGATCCCGCGAAGAACGCCGAACTCGCCAAGCAGCGCGCGATGGCCGTGAGCGATGCGCTCAAGGCCGCCGGCGCACCCGAGGACAAGATCGAGCTGGCCAAGCCCGAGCAATCGCAAGCCGATGGTCCTCCCACCGAAGCGCGCCGGGTCGAAGTGAAAGTAAAGTCCTGAGATGCCCACACCCGCCCGACTCGAATCTTTCATCGCCGCTGTCGAAGGCGGTGCGCATGCCCAAGCCATCGAGGACTTCTACACCGAAGATGCCACCATGCGCGAGAACCAGGCCGAGCCGCGGCGCGGCCGCAGTACGCTGGTGGCGCAGGAAACCGCCGTGCTCGAGCGCACCGAATCGGTGGCCTCCACCTGCGTGCACCCGGTGCTGGTGAACGGCGACCATGTGGCCATCCACTGGATCTTCGAGTTCACGTTCAAGGGTGGCAGCAGGATGCGCATGGAAGAGATCGCCTGGCAGCGCTGGGAAGGCGATCGCATCGCGCAAGAGCAGTTCTTCTACGATCCCGCGCAGAGAAAGCCGAGCTGAACGCTTCCGCGCAACGCCAACCTGAATTTCGGCTTCTAGCGCCTGCTCTCGGCCGCCACGGCCCGCACCAGCCGCGTGGCGGGCGCCACCAGTTCGCGCAGGTCGCCCGCGCGGTCCTGCTCGATGGCCTCCAGCACCAGTTCGTTGATGCCGCCGACCACCGTCATCGCCATCTCGCCCGTCAGGTGCACCCCGGGGTCTTCCGCGCCGGCACTGCCGCTGTTGATCGCCATCTGGATGAAGTTGGCGATCTCGTCGTTCACCCGGCGCCGCACCACGAGGCCGGGCATGCCGAGCCCCAGGATCTCGACGAACAGCGTGCGCAGCAGCACAGGGTCTTGCGCTAGGTAGTCGAAATACGCGGTCATGGCCTGCTCCACCTGCGCATGCCAGGGCTGCACCGGATCGAAGGCCTCGCTCACCGCCTGCAGTGCGAGGCGGCTGGCGGTCTCGTAGAGCGCGATCAGGCACTCGGTCTTGGTGCCGAAGTGTTCGTAGAAGGTGCGGCGCGACACGGCGGCCTCGCGCACGATGTCGGCAATGGTGGTTTCGGCGTAGCCCTTGGCGGCCACGGCATGCGCCATGCCTTGCAGCAGGCGCGTGTAGTGCTCGCTTCCGATGCCGTCGGCTGACTTGGAAGGCGCGGCTGTTTCGACGGTTTCACTCATGAACGGCACATTTTCCTACGCCTTGGTACTTGACAGTACCAACTTGCAATTGCACCATGGAGGCAAGCTGGTACGAAGACGTACCAGCCATTTCATCCCGTGCTTTTTTCCGAGGCTTGTTTTTCATGACTGATCTCGTGGTCCGCCGCCTTCTGATCGATTTGCAATCGCCCTTTGCCCGCGACTGGTGCGGCGGCGACGCATTCTCGACCGCTTTCTTCAACGCCCTGTCGATGAGCTTCCCCTTCGGCGAGCAATTCTTCATCGACGCGGTTCGCGATGCCGTCGCCACGCTGCCGACGGAAGTGCAGGAAAAGCATCGCGCCGACGTGCGCGGTTTCATCGGACAGGAAGCCACACACCGGCGCATTCATTCGCTCTTCAACAACCACCTCGAAAGCCAGGGCCTGGTGGATGGCTGGACGGCGCGCGCGGGCAAGCGCCTGGCGCTGATGGAGGACGCCGACCCGCGCCACGCGCTGGCGGTGACGGCGGCCACCGAGCACTTCACGGCGCTGTTCGCCGAATGGCTGCTGGCCCACCCCGAGATCCTCGACGGCGCCGAGCCCCGGCTGCGCACCATGTGGCTGTGGCACAGCGCTGAAGAACTGGAACACAAGAGCGTGGCCTTCGACATTTACAAAGCCGCAGGCGGCTCCGACGAATGGCGCAAACGGTGGTTCCGCCGCGTCACGATCATGTTCCTGAGCGACCTGATGCACCAGACCATCGACAACCTGCGCCGCGAAAAGCAGCTGTGGAAATGGTCGACCTGGAAGAGCGCGGCGCGCATCCTGCTGAACCGCGACGGTCTGCTGCGCGGCAACCTGGCCGGCTGGCGCAGCTACCTGCGCCCGGACTTCCATCCGATGCAGCAGGACAGCAGCCTCTCGGTGCGCTGGCTGGCGGACAACCGCGCACAGTACACGCCCGTAGGCGCGGCACCCGAGGCAGCGGCCGCGGGTTGACCGACAAGAAAGCTCAGTAGAAGTTGGCGCGTTGCGGCGCACCGCCGCTGGCCTGCTGGTGTTCGGGGCGCAGCGCCAAGTCGTGCAGGGTGTCGAAATCGGACGGAGCGTCCGGCACGCGCATCACCACTTCCAGCTCGTGCATCGAAGTGACCCAGCGGCCGGCCGGCGATTCGGCGGGCTCGTCGTTGGCGAACACGCCGTCGCGGATGTAGAGGGTCTCGCCCTCGGGGCGCTCGGTATGCAGCTCGATCAGGCGCGCGATGGAGAAGTTGTACGTCACGAGCTTCTCGCGCGTCTTGCGGTCCTTGCCGCCGCAATTGAACGAGCCTTCCGCGGCAATGACGATGCAGGAACCATCAACGCCTCCGTCCATCTCGATCTCGTTGCCCGAGCGCCAGATGGCGTTGGGCAGGCGCACGCGCACCTTGTCGATCACGAGGTCGCGCTGCTTGTTCAGGCTGCCAAGAGGCGGCACCAGCGAGCGCAATTGGCGCAGGCGCTCGGCGAAGTTGTCGTCCATCAGGAATTCGACATGGTGCGTGGCGCTGCCGGAAGAGCGCTTGACCACCTGTATGACCACGTGGCGCGACTTAGCCATGGCAGAGCCCCTTTGCAAGCGTTGAATTCCATGTCCCGCGAGGGGCGTCGACGGCGTGGCTGCAATTCATTGGAAATCGGCTACAAATTAGAACTTTTGAATTCATGCAATCACTTGCATCATTTGTTTCTAACTGTATAACGATTGGCGGCAATGGGGAAGGCCAATTCGTGACTTATGCACGCGGAAATGTCTCCAAAGTGCCTCCCTGATGTGCTATCAGGGTGTCCTTCACCGGACTCGGTCAATCCCCTATTCGAGGGATTCGTCGAGCGCCTTGCAGGAAGGCGCGCAAACGGTCTGGGACTTGCCCAGCACCTGGCGGGTGCGCAACTGCGAGCGCACGCGGTGCTTGCCGCACATGAAGCACGACATGGTCGCGCCACTGAACGACGCCGAGGCGCGAAACGGCGAACCGGGCGTCTTCGATTTGTAACGCAGGCCGTCCGCCACCACTGCCGTCTTCACTTCACCCTTCGCCATGCGTCTTGTCCTTGCTGTTCGGTTCGGCACGGCGCATCGCGCGTGCAATGGCTTCCCGGGCACTGGTTTCAGCCGCCAGGGAAGCGTCCAACGCCGAGCGGCAAAGCCCGGCGTACTGGTAGTTGAGGTTCTCGTACACCTCGGCCGCGGCCGGATAGGCATCGAGCAGGCGGCCGAGTTCGGCGCCCTGCTCGACATCCTCGAACTCATGCACGAGGTGTTCGACCACGGAACGGTACTGCTCTGCGCCAACAGGCACAGCGCTGTGTTCAAGCTTTTCCAGCAGTTGTGCCAACACGTGGGTCACTGCCAGATCGGTCTTGGGAGACGGATTATCGGTCGTGTTCATGGTTCGCATCTGGGGGCAGCATACGCCTATGCAAGTGGCTGCTCGCACGGGGAGGTCTCTGGCGCCCCGGTTTCCTGGGCCGCCTGCATCCGCTGGAGCAGGCTGTGCAGCATCTCGGTGGACAGCCCGTGGATCACCAGCCGATGCCCCGCCCGCAAAGTCGACAGGGGCACGAGCGGGTGCTTGTTGTTGACCAGAATGAGGTGTTCGGGCGCGGCCAGGATCGTGGCTGCGTAGATGCCGATGGTTTCGTCCAGCTGCAGGGAGTTGGCGGCGCGCCAGAAATCGTTGTCCGTCAGCATCAGCTGGTAAAGCGGCGTAAAAAGCTCGATTGCGCTTTGCAGGTCGAGAAAATTGAGCCTTCCCCGGGGCATGTCTTCCAGCCGCGGACCGGGCTCTTTGATCATCGAGAAATCGGCCAGCTCCGCCTTGCACAGCGCCACGCCCTTGTCGCGCAGCGCCTTGTTCAGCCGGATCACGAAGTTGAACAGGTTCAGGTCGTGCTTCAGGAACATCTCGTCCTTCAGCGCGTCGATGTCGGCCGGCTCCAGCGGGCTCGTCGCCACCGGGGCCGGCGAGTTTCGCCCGATGAAGGCCAGCACTTGCGAGCCCAGGTGAAAGTGCCGCAGGATCAGCCAATTGGCCTCCGGCGAAACAAAGCGCTTCAGCCCCCACGCGAGAAGTCGGTGCAGCAGCATCGAATGCGACCAGTTGCGCGGCACGAACACCTTCACGATCTGGATCAGGATGATCGTCAGCCGCGCGATCGGCCGCAGGAACGGCAGCAGGTACTGGCGCGAGGCCGAACTCGAATCGGCCAGCCACGCCGCCTTGACGTCGTCGGGCAGCGGCGTGCTCTGGTCGAGGTACAGCGCCAGCCAGGGACTGGGGTCGCGCTCGTCGTGCGCCTGGGTCAGGAAATCAGGTGTTCGGTCCATGGGGCCTGCGTTCGGTGATGTGCTGGAACTGCATCAGGTACAGCGCTGCCGTATGGCGCGCGGTGTCGGCTATCTGTCGAGCGGCGCGCGCCTGCCCCTCCACGGCCATGACCATCTCGACCGCCGTGAGCCAGCGGCTCAGGTGATGCTCGTCGTTGTGGCCGTGGTACTCGAGGAAGCGGAAGGCGTCGGGCGGCAGCTTCAGGCCGGACTTGAGCAGCGGCAGCAGCGCCGGCACGATGCGCTGGCCCGTGCCCTCGATGATGTAGATCGCGCCCAGCAGCCCGATCGGGTCGCGCGTGGCGGCCAGGCCATGCAGATAGGCGTTGAGCGCCTCGCCGCCGGGGTTGCGGCGCAGGTCCTCGATGGTCTCGACGGTGCCGCCGGCTTTGCGGTAGTCGCTGAAGAGGATGTTGAAGTCGTTCTGCTCCTCCCCCGCGTGCACGCCGATCAGCGAGGCCAGCATCTGGTACGGCTCGCTCAGCGAGGCGGCGCCTTCGCGCATCCACAGGCTGCCTTCGCGAACCTGGGGCACCCATTGCTCCATCCAGTTCAGGTAGTCGGGCACGGCAAAGCGGCGCTCGCGGATCTGGCGGACCAGCGGCGTGCGCCAGACGCGGGAGCGGTAGTCGTGCCAGATGGCGGCCAGTTCGGTCAGCAAGGCGCCGAGGCCTTCGGGCGCGGCGGCTGGGTCGTGCGGGGGCGCGATCACGAGGTCGTCGTCAGGCGCCACTGCCGCCGCGCGCGGTGCGGCAACCACCGGCACGGCATCGACCGCCTCTACTTCGAGCAGCATGTACGCTGCCATGAAGCGCCCCGACTCTGGCACGTAGCAGAAGATCTGCTCGCCGGGCTTCAGCGCCTTGGTGTGCAGGAATTCGGCCAGCATCACGAGGATCGACGCGGCCCCGGTGTTGCCGCGCCAGGCGAGGTTGCTCCACCAGCGCTCGCGCGGAATCGACAGGTCGGCCTTGGCCATCAGGTCCTCGACCACCGGGATGAATTTTTCCGACGAGTAGTGGCAAAGAAAGTGATCGACCCGCTTCGGATCGACCCAGCCGTCGCGCACGAGACCCGCGTACTCGTGGATGCCGATGTCGAACAGGTGCGGCAGCAGACGGATGTCCTGGCGCAGCGACAGCGCGCCTGCAGCTTCGGCCTCGGCCCAGGAGCCGAAATCGAGGTGGCCGCGTGCCCGGTCTTCGGTCAGCCCGAGCTGCATGCACACCGGATAGTCGCCCGAGAAAGCGCGCTGGTGCACCCACTTCAGCTTCAGCCGCAGCCCCGGTGCGCCGGCCAGTGCAGGCGTACCGTCGGACAGCAGCAAGGCGCCCGCGCCATCGGACAACATCCAGCGCAGGAAGTGCGAGTCGAAGTCGGTCTCGTAGCCGCGCGCCGCGAAGCGCGAGCGCTTGAAGAGGCGCGACGGCATCTCGCTGGCCACCGCCACCGCCGAGCGGTGCGCCCCCAGCTCGATGCCCTGCGCAGCTGTCTGGATCGCCGACACGCCCGCCGCGCAGATGCCGTGCACCGAATGCGTCTCCATCGGCTGCGCCGCCAGCTCGCCCTGGATCATGTTGGCAAAGCCTGGCATCAGCGTGTCGCCGCCCGACGAGCCGCTGGCCAACAGCGACACGCGCGACAGCTCCGCGCCGCCCCGCCGCAGGCAGTCGCGGATCGCACCGGCCGCCAGTTGCGCATTGGTGTGGCGGGCCACGCCTTCCTCGTCGATGGCGTAGTGCCGCGTGAGGATGCCGTTCTCCGCCAGGATGCGCCGCTTGATGCGCTCCGACATGCGGTTGAGCGGCGCGATGTAGGCGTCCATGCGGTCGTTGGGAATGGGCTCGCCCGGCATGAAGTAGCCGGCGCTTTCGAGGTAGACGCGTTGAAATGAGACAGGCATGGTTCAGTTGATGGATGAATCGGGAGGCATCAGCGGGCGGCTGCGAAAACGCGGCCACACGGCCCCCAGCAGGAACACCCGCACCATGTACGGCACCAGCCCGCCCTCGTTGAGCACGGGATCCACCTGCGCGCGGTAGCGCGTGCGATGCAGGCGGGTGAGCTCGGACCAATGGGCATGCGGGTTCTCGTGGTGTGCGGTGTGCAGGCCGATGTTGAACAGCAATGGGTTCACCAGCCCCTCGAAATTGCGGGCGTAGTTCAGCCGGCTACCCGGGGTATCGCCCTGCGCCTCCTTGCGAGGAGCCTTCCGGCCGTCGGCGTGGGCATGCTGCAGATAATTGGTCGCCAGCAGCCAGTGCAGGCCATGCAGCTGCGGCACGATGACGAAGAGCAGCGCCTTGCGCCAGTCGAGCGCCAGCAGCACCGCCCAGCTGGCCAGCCACAGCGCGTACTGCGCCATGCAGTAGCGCCACGCGCCGCGCCTGTGCAGGCGCAGCCGGGCAAGCCACGCGAAGAACACCGGTATCAGCGCCCACACCGCCTGGAACGGATGCAGAAGGTAGCCCCGCAGGTGGTTGGTATCGCCGCCGAAGCGGTAGGTGCGCGCCACGTCCTTCGGGCCATGGCGATGGCGGTGATGATTGGCGACGTGCGCGGGCCAGAACACGAAGGTCGGATGGCCTTGCAGCAGCGTGATCCAGAAATCCGTCAACCGGTTCATGCCCCGCCCCCGCCACATGCGCAGATGCACATGGTTGTGGTGGATCACGCCGACGCCGAGCGTCAGGAACAGCGTCAGCCCATACAGCGGGACATCGAAGCCGTGGAACCACTGCCACGCAGCCAGCACAGGCAGCGCGACGAGATAGGCAAGGCTCTGCCAGTCGCGCCAGTGACGCAGCCGCGGCAGGTGGCGGCTCGCGTCAGGCCGTGGTCGCGCCATGCTTCTTGCGAAAGGCCTGGAGAACCGGCTCAACTGCATCGGCCGCGACACGCGTTCCGAACAGCCGGTCCATGAACGTGAACTGAAAACCGTAGTTGCCGTTGTGCACGGCATGGTGCAGATGGTGCCGGCGGCTCGCCGCGAACCAGTGGCTGTACGACACGCCCGTGAAGAAGTCGTAGTTCGAATGCCCGACGCAGTTGAAGAACAGGCTGAACACCGGCACCGCCGCGAGCGACCAGAAGCTGAAGTCGTGCACCACCATCGGCAGCAGGATCACGTTGCCGAGCATCAGCGCCTCGACGGGGTGAAAGCTGTAGGTGGCCCACGGCGTGGTCACGAACGAGCGGTGGTGCGGCCCGTGAAAGCGCCGCAGCCAGCGCGTGTGCAGCAGCCGGTGATTGATCCAGAAATGCACGTCATTCCAAAAGGCGAGCGCGAGGATCTCGACCGCGACCTGCGGCCACCCCGCATCGCCGTCGAGCCGCGCCCAGCCCAGCTGCAGCACCCCCCATGGAAACACCATGCCCAGCCCGAAGATCAGCACCGACACCCCCGACTGCCCCAGTTCGCGCCGCAGCTGCCCCGGCTGCAGCGGCCGAGGATCGAGTTCGCGCCCGATGCCCAGCGCGGGCAGCATGCGCTTCGTCAGCAGCCACGTGAGGCTGCCAAAACAGAGATAGATGCCGCCGAAAAAAAGCACGCCCCACAGCATGACCTGCGGGGCGGACAACGAGGTGAAAGTCTGCGCCATCCCCCGAGGCTACAACAGCATCTCGGGAACGATCGGCGCAATGAGCATGTTGTAGAAGCGCTGGAAGAAGCCCGATTCGGGCTCCGAAGTCAGGATCATCTCTTTCTCGCCATCGTTCGTCAGCCATTGCAGCGTGCCGGTGTCCTTGGCCAGCCGCAGCCGGTAGGAATTCTGCAACTTGCTGATGTTGATGACGCGCAACATCTCGCGCGCCAGCTGCGGGCTGTCGACCACCACCCCCATCTCGGTGTTCTGGCTGGCCGAGCGCGGATCGAGATTCATCGAGCCGATGAAGATGCGCGTCCTGTCGATCGCAGCGGTCTTGGAGTGCAGCCGCCCCAGCGACTTGCCGAACATGCCGAAGCGCTCGCCCGCGCTGGTGCGCTGCGGACTCAGTTCGTAGAGGTCGGCGCCGCTTTCGAGCAGCCGCTGGCGATAGCGCGCATAGCCGGTGTGCACCAGCGGCTCGTCGTTGGCCGCCAGAGAATTGGTCAGCAGCGTGAGCTTGACCTTGCGTCTGGCCAGGTCCTCGAAAGCCTCCATGCCGCGCTCGCCCGGCACCAGGTAGGGCGAGGTCAGGTCGACCTCGGTCTTGGCGTCGAGCAGCAGCGCCCAGACCTTCATCGTCACGCTGGTGGCGATGGCCTCGTCGGCGGACATGGTCGCGGGCTTGGTGGGCGGGTCGGCGATGGCGCGGGCCTCGCCCCACAGCAGGCCCATGCGGCCGCCGTCGAGCTCCTCGGCAATGGGCCCGTAGCCGAGGATGTCGGATGGCGGCAGCACGATCTTCGGTGGTGGCGCGGCCATGCCCACCCAACTGTCGAAATCGGCGCCGTTCGGCTTGCGGCCGCCCTCGCCCGTCACGATGTCGGCAATCGGCCAGACCTGCACGCTGTTCCAGTAGGCGTCGAAGATCGATTCGAGCTGCGGCACCACCTTGCCGATCACCAGCGCATCCATGTCGATGAAGTTCTGCGCCTCGCTGAGCACGAAATACTCTTCGGCGATGTTGCGCCCGCCCACCACCGCCATCACGCCGTCAGCAATGAAGAGCTTGTTGTGCATCCGGTGGTTGAGCCGCGAAATCTCCCACGGCGACGCCGCGAAGCGCGACAGGAAGCCGTTACGCCCGCAGCAGAACGGGTTGAACAGGCGCACATCGACATTGGGCGTCTCGGACAGTGCCAGTAGCAGCTGCTGGCTCTTGACGGTGTACAGGTCGTCCACCAGCACCCGCACCTTCACGCCGCGCATCGCTGCCTCGCGCAGCGTGCGCAGCAGCAGTCGGCCGACCGCATCGTTCTCGAGCTGGTAATACTGCACCACCAGCGAGCGCTGGGCCCGCTGGGCGAGTTGGATGCGTGCGTCGAGCGAATACACGCCCAGCGGCATCAGCCGGAAGCCCGAGTGCTCGCCAGGCGGCGTGGATGCGGCGGCGATCTTCGCGAGCGTGGTCGACGGGTCGGCAGAGGAGGCAAATTCGGCGGGCCGTTCCCGCGCCGGCGGCAGTGAACCGCAGGCGCCGAGCGCCGCAATCAGGGCGCCAGCGAGCGCGAGGCGCAGAAGCGAGAGGCAGGCGTTCATGATGGTGCTTCCATGGCGTGGTTCTTCTCGTCGTTTCTTCAATTGTTCTGCTCAATACGCGGGCCGGCCTGCACCGGTTTCAAGGGCCCCTTTTGGGGACGCCCGGCCTAGAATTCGACCCACATCGCTGCGGAGTTACATCATGGCCCGTTCGCACCTCCATCGCATCGTCTGGATGACGGTTTTTTCAGCCCTGGCGCATCCCGCCTGGGCCGCCCTGGACATCGGCGACCCCGTGCCCAAGTTCACCGCCACCGCGGCCCTGGGCGGCAAGACCTTCCGCTACTCGCTGGCCGACGCGCTCGCCAAGGGGCCGGTGGTGCTGTACTTCTTTCCAGCGGCCGATTCCAACGACTGCTCGATCGAGGCCCACGCCTTCGCCGAAGCCGTAGACCAGTTCGCCGCACTGGGCGCCAGCGTGATCGGCGTTTCGGCGGACGACATCGGCACCTTGTCGAAGTTCTCGGTCAAATCCTGCCAGAGCCGCTTTCCGGTGGCGTCGGACGAGGGCAAGACCGTGATCCAGGGTTTCGACGCGCTGATGCAGACGCGGCCCGACTTCGCCAACCGCCTGTCGTACGTGATCTCGCCGGACGGCAAGGTCGCCTACTACTACCAGAACCTGAATCCGGACAAGCATGTGGAGCGCACGCTGAATGCGGTGAAGGCGCTGCCGAAGGCCGGCACGGCCAAGTAAGGATTGCGGGCCGCAGGGCCATGGGATTCGCGCGCTTCGCGCAAAATCCGCGCATGCAGCTCAACTACATCGCCAACGCGCACGTCCCGTCCTCTTCCGGCCGCACCCTGCCCGTCATCGACCCTTCCGACGGCCAGGTTTTCGACGAAATCCAGCGCAGCAACGCGGCCGATATCGACTCCGCCGTGCGCGCCGCGCGCGACTGTTTCGAAGGCGTCTGGCACAAGGTCAGCGCCGCCGACCGCAGCCGCCTGCTCTACAAGCTCTCGCAGAAGATCACCGAGCACGTCGACGAGCTCGCGCTGATCGAGCAGCGCGACTGCGGCAAGCCGGTGAAGCAGGCGCGCGCCGACGCTGTGGCGCTGGTGCGCTACTTCGAGTTCTATGCCGGCGCCTGCGACAAGCTGCACGGCGAAACCATCCCCTACCAGGACGGCTACAGCGTCTTCACCTGGCGCGAGCCGCACGGCGTCACCGGCCACATCATTCCGTGGAACTACCCGATGCAGATCTTCGGGCGCAGCGTGGGCGGCGCCCTGGCGGCCGGCAATGTGTGCGTGGTCAAGCCGGCCGAAGACGCCTGCCTCTCGCTGATCCGCGTGGCGCAGCTTGCGGCCGAAGTTGGCTTTCCGGCCGGCGCGCTCAATATCGTGACGGGCTACGGCCATGAAGTGGGAGACGCGCTCGCTCGGCACGAGGGCATCGACCACATCAGCTTCACCGGCAGCCCGAAGATCGGCACGCTGATCCAGCAGGTGGCGGCCGAGCGGCATTGCCCGGTCACGCTGGAGCTGGGCGGCAAGAGTCCGCAAATCATCTTCGCGGACGCCGACCTGGACGCGGCCATTCCCGTGGTCATCAATGCCATCGTGCAGAACGCCGGCCAGACCTGCTCGGCCGGCTCGCGGGTGCTGATCCAGCGCGACATCTACGAACCGCTGCTCGAGCGCCTGGGCCATGCCTTCGAGGCGCTGCGCGTCGGTCCCGCGGCCATGGACCTCGACGTGGGCCCGCTGATTCGCCAGACGCAGCAGCAGCGCGTGTGGGACTTCTTGAGCGATGCGCAGCATGCCGGCATCCCGATGGTGGCGCAGGGCATCGTGGTCGAGGAGGCGCCCGAGACCGGCTTCTACCAGGCACCCACCCTGCTGCGCGACGTGCCGGTGAATCACCGGCTCGCACAGGAAGAGGTGTTCGGCCCGGTGCTGGCAGCCATGGCCTTCGCCGACGAAGACGAAGCCGTGGCGCTTGCCAACGCCACGCAGTTCGGCCTGGTCGCCGGCGTGTGGACCACCGACGGATCGCGCCAGTTCCGCATGGCCAGGCGCGTGAGGAGCGGCCAGGTGTTCATCAACAACTACGGCGCGGGCGGCGGTGTCGAGCTGCCGTTCGGCGGCGTAAAGTCCTCGGGCTACGGCCGCGAGAAGGGGTTCGAGGCCCTCTACGGCTTCACCACGCTCAAGACCGTCGCCGTCAAGCACGGCTGAGGCCAAGGGACGGCCCGGCAGTCGCCCCAACACATAGTGCATTGCAGAAGATTGATCTGGGACATGGTTTACGCGGCGGCGATCAAGTAGCCTGAGGTTCACAGGCCCTTGGGCCGTGGCGCAAAATCGGACCCGCTTCATGAAAAACAGCAGCAATACCGTCATTCCGATCTCCACGATCGGCCGCGCACGCCCCGCCGTGGCCGTGCCGGACGTCGCCGTGCCCGCCACGGGGTTGCTGCTCGACCGTCTGGGCCGGCCCATGACCGACCTGCGCATCAGCGTGACCGACCGGTGCAACTTCCGCTGCAGCTACTGCATGCCGAAGGACGTGTTCGACAAGGACTACAAGTACCTGCCGCACAGCGCGCTGCTGAGTTTTGAGGAAATGACGCGGCTGGCCCGCCTGTTCGCCGCGCACGGCGTGCGCAAGATCCGCCTGACCGGCGGCGAGCCGCTGCTGCGCAAGAACATCGAAGGCCTCATCGAACAACTCGCCGGGATCCGCACGCCCGCCGGCGAGCCGCTGGCGCTGACGCTCACCACCAACGGCTCGTTGCTCGCGCGCAAGGCCTCCGGGCTGCGGGCCGCAGGCCTGCAGCGCGTGACCGTGAGCCTCGACAGCCTCGACGACGCCGTGTTCCGCCACATGAACGACGTCGACTTTCCGGTGGCCGACGTGCTGGCGGGCATCGACGCGGCGCTGGCCGCCGGCCTCGGTCCCATCAAGGTCAACATGGTGGTCAAGCGCGGTACCAACGAGCAGGAAATACTGCCGATGGCCCGCTACTTCCGCACGCACCTCGGCGGCAAGGTGGTGCTGCGCTTCATCGAATACATGGACGTGGGCGCCACCAACGGCTGGCGCATGGACGAGGTGCTGCCCTCGGCCGACGTCATCGCTCGCATCCATGCCGAATTTCCGCTGATGCCGCTCGAAGCCACCACGCCCGGCGAAACCGCCCAGCGTTGGGCCTATGCCGACGGCAGCGGCGAGATCGGCGTGATCAGCAGCGTCACGCAGGCCTTCTGTCACGACTGCAGCCGCGCGCGCCTGTCGACCGAAGGCAAGCTGTACCTCTGCCTCTTCGCCAGCACCGGCCACGACCTGCGCCCGCTGCTGCGCGGCGCCGCCAGCGACGACGACATCGCCTCGGCCATCGGCCACATCTGGCAGGGCCGCGCCGATCGGTATTCCGAGCTGCGCGCACTGCGTGGGCCCGACGACGACAGCGGCGATGCCAGCGGCAAGGCGCCGCGCCGCGTCGAGATGAGCTACATCGGCGGATGACGCAGGCGGCCGCCATGCCAGCGCACGCCTTCATCGCGGCCACCGACATCACGGGGCTTCTGCTGGCCGGCGGACGCGGCTCTCGCATGGGCGGGGTCGACAAGGGATTGCAGCCTTTCAACGGCGAGCCGCTGGCTCTGCATGCGATACGGAGGCTGGGGCCGCAGGTCGGCCGGCTCATCGTCAATGCCAACCGCAACCTCGCCGACTACGAAGCCTTCGGCGTGCCGGTGTGGCCCGACAGTCTCGCGGACTATCCGGGGCCGCTCGCGGGCTTTCTCACCGGGTTGGAGCACTGCACCACCCCCTGGCTGTTGACCGTGCCTTGCGACACGCCGCTGTTTCCGCCAGACCTCGCCGCCCGGCTCGCCGAAGCGGTGGCCGCCGAAAATGCAGAGATCGCGATGGTCAACGCACCCGAAATCTCCGAAGGCGAGGTGGTGCTGTGCCTCCAACCCGTCTTCTGCCTGCTGCGTGCCGACCTGCGCGAGAGCCTGCGGCGCTACACCGAAGCCGGCGGCCGCAAGGTCCAAGCATGGACCGCACAGCACCGCACAGTGCACGTGCCCTTCAACCGCCCCGGCGACGTGCCCGACGCTTTCTTCAACGCCAACACCCTGGCCGAACTGCACGCCCTCGAAAACCGATGAGCCGCATCGCAGACATCGCCTCCGCCCTTTCGGGCTACGACGCCGCCATTGACCTGAGCGTCGAGGCCGTCCACGCTTTTCTCTCGCAACTCACGGCCTCGGCTGTCGTCACGCAACGGGAGACCGTCTCCCTGCTCGACGCCCTCGGCCGGGTGCTGGCCGAAGATATCGTCTCACCCGTCAGCGTGCCGCCGCACGACAACTCCGCCATGGACGGCTACGCCTTCGACGGCGCGGTGCTGCCCCGGGACGCACCCATCGACGTCTCGGTCACGCTGCGCGTAGCGGGAACGGCGCTGGCCGGGGCCGCCTGGCGTGGCACGCTGGGTCCAGGCGATGCGGTGCGCATCATGACCGGCGCCATGATGCCGGCTGGCCTCGACACCGTCGTGCCGCAGGAGTTCTGCAAGGTCGACGGCGACCGCGTGTGCTTCCCGGCCAGGGTGCTGCGCCGCGGCGACAACCGCCGCCTTGCGGGCGAAGACCTGATGCAGGGCCAGACCGCGCTGCGCAAGGGCGAACGCCTGTCGCCCGCCGCGCTCGGCATGGTCGCGAGCCTCGGCCTGCCGAGCGTGCCTGCGCTGCGGCGGCTGCGGGTGGCCTACTTCTCGACCGGCGACGAGATCCTGAGCCTCGGCGACACGCCGCGCGAAGGCGCCGTGTACGACAGCAACCGCTACACCGTGTTCGGCATGCTCGCGCGGCTGGGCTGCGAGGTGATCGACCTCGGCCTCGTGCGCGACGATCCGGCCACGCTCGCCGCCACCTTGCGGCGCGCCGCGTGCGAGGCCGATGCCATCATCACCAGCGGCGGCGTCAGCGCCGGTGCGGCCGACCACACGCGCGACGTGATGCAGCAACTGGGCGACATGGCGTTCTGGCGCGTGGCCATGCGCCCGGGCCGGCCGCTGGCGGTGGGGTTGATCCCGCGCCAGGCGTCGCCGCAGCCGGCGGTGCTGTTCGGCTTGCCGGGCAATCCGGTGGCCGTGATGGTGACCTTCCTGGCCTTCGTGCGGCCGGCGTTGCTGCGCCTGATGGGCTGCCACGACGCGGCAGCCGCGCCACCGCCCCTGCTGCGTGCACGCAGCACGGGCCCGATCCGCAAGAAGCCGGGCCGCACCGAGTACCAGCGCGGCTTCGTGAAGACCGTGCCGGGCGCGTTGCCTGAGGTGTGCGTCGCGAGCCACCAGGGCTCAGGGGTGCTCAGCTCGATGGTCGAAGCCAACGGGCTCGTGGTGCTGCACCACGATCAGGGCAATGTCGCGGCGGGCGGCGAAGTCGACGTGATGATGTTCGACGGCAACATCTAGGTACCCCGAACGGTCAGATCCGGCCCAGGGCCTTGTCCACGCCCTTGTTGGCCAGCATGTCGGCGCGCTCGTTGCCCGGGTCTCCCGAGTGGCCCTTGACCCAGCGCCACTCGATCTGGTGGCCGCCCTCGCTCACCAGCTTGTCGAGCCGCTGCCAGAGTTCGACGTTCTTCACGGGCTGCTTGCTGGCTGTCATCCAGCCCTTGGCCTTCCAGCCGCGGATCCACTCGGTGATGCCCTTGCGCACGTACTGGCTGTCGAGGTAAAGCAGCACCTTGCAGGGCCGCTTGAGCGCGGCCAGGCCTTCGATGACGGCGGTCAGCTCCATGCGGTTGTTGGTGGTGTCGAGTTCACCGCCGAACAGGTCTTTCTCGGTGGAGCCCGACTTGAGCCACGCGCCCCAGCCGCCAGGGCCGGGGTTTCCCTTGCATGCGCCATCGGTGTAGATCACGACTTCGTTCAAACCGGCTTTTCCTTCTTCATCATCATTCGTTTTCGTTCATTCTCAATTCTTGCCGACCTCGTTGCGGTGCACCTTGCCCGCGATGGGCACCGGCGCCGTGGCGCGGGCGGCCGAGCGGCGCCACTCGGCGCTCAGCAGACGCATGCCGCGCACCCGCTTCACGGCGACCACGAAGTAGGCGGCGCCGAAGATCGGCCACCAGCGCTCGCCGGCGGCATCCATCCAGCGCGAGCGCTCCAGCCAGGCTTCGCTTCGCACCGCGGGCCGGTAGATGCCGAAGCGGCCCGACTCCACCTCGAAGCTCAGGAGCCGCAGCCAGTCGCGCATGCGCCAGTAGCCGATGAACTCCCCGCCTTCGGGCAGGTACAGGTCGCCGATGCCGAGCCGGCGATAGAGGTGTGCGCGGCGCTGCCGCATGCCCCAGAGGCTGGCCGGATTGAACCCGCAGATCACCACGCGGCCCTCGGGCACCAGCACCCGTTCGACCTCGCGCAGGGTGGCGTGCGGGTCGGGGCTCAGTTCGAGCGCGTGCGGCATCACCACCAGGTCGAGGCTGTTGGCTGCAAACGGCAGTGCCGCAAAGTCGGTCAGGAGCGTCGCCCTGCCGCCTCGGGCGGGGTCGTCCAGCGCCAGCCAGCGGTGCGGCATGCGGTTGGCGCGCAAGCCGTCGACCTCGGCCGCACCCAGTTGCAGCGCGTGATAGCCGAACACGTCGGCCACCGCCTGATCGAACTGGGCCTGCTCCCAAGCCAGAAGGTAGCGCCCCGGGGGGGTCGCGAACCAATCCTGCAAACCTATAATTTGACCGCTCATGACCCTTGTTCCGCTGCCCGCCTTCGCTGACAACTACATCTGGATGCTGCACGACGGGTCCCACGCCATCGTGGTGGATCCGGGCGACGCCCAACCGGTGTTCGACGCGCTGGCGCGCCACAAGCTGCAGCTGGCCGCGATTCTAGTCACGCACCACCATCCCGATCACACAGGGGGCGTGGCAGCGCTGCACGAGGCCACCAGCGCACCCGTGTGGGGGCCGGCGCGCGAGCGCATTCCCGAGCCGTTCACGCCGCTGGCGCAAGGCGACATTGCCGAGGTGCTCGGCCTGCGCTTCGAGGTCATCGACGTGCCGGGCCATACGGCCGGCCACATCGCGTACTTCCTGCCTGCGGCGCAAACGGCGGGTGGCGATGCACCGCTGCTGTTCTGCGGCGACACGCTGTTCTCCGGCGGCTGCGGGCGCCTGTTCGAAGGCACTCCCGCGCAGATGCTGGCTTCGCTAGATGCGCTTGCCGTACTGCCGGGCGACACGCGTGTCTGCTGTGCGCACGAATACACACTTTCTAACCTGCGTTTTGCCCAGGCGGTGGAACCGGGCAACGCCGAACTGGATCACTACAACGCGCGCTGCGAAAGCCTGCGCGCGCAAGGGCAGCCCACACTGCCATCGCAACTGGCAATCGAACGCCAGGTCAACCCCTTTCTTCGCAGCCGCGAAGCCACTGTCCTTCGAGCGGTGCGTGCCCACGCTGAGCTGGCTGCCGATGCAGCCGAGGCCGACGTGTTCGCCGCACTGCGCCAATGGAAAAACGACTTCCGATGAAACTGATCGCTGCCACCTGCCTTGCAGGTTCACTGGTGCTCGCGGGCTGCGCGGGCACGAGCAACAACAACAGCTCCTCCCCCTCTTCTTCTTCGTCGGCCGGCGGCACCGGCGCCAAGGCCACGGGTAGTGCGACACCAGTCTACCCACGCGACTCTCTCTCGCCCCTCACCACCGGACAGGCCCAATCGCAGAGCGTGGTCACGCTCGCCCCGCCGGTCGACATGTGGGACCGCATCCGCCGCGGCTTCAAGATGCCCAACCTCGACAGCGACCTGGTGCGCGATCGCGAGCAGTGGTATTCCAGCCGGCCCGACTACATCCAGCGCATGACGGAGCGCTCGAACAAGTACATCTTCCACATCGTCGAAGAGCTCGAACGGCGCAACATGCCGACCGAACTCGCACTGCTGCCCTACATCGAGAGCGCGTTCAACCCGCAGGCCATCTCCAGCGCGCGCGCCGCGGGCATGTGGCAGTTCATGCCGGCCACCGGCACCGACTTCGACCTGAAGCAGAACATCTTCCGCGACGACCGCCGCGACGTGGTGGCCTCCACCCGCGCCGCGCTCGACTACCTGCAGAAGCTCTACGGCATGTTCGGCGACTGGCAACTGGCCCTGGCCGCCTACAACTGGGGCGAAGGCAGCGTGAGCCGCGCCATCGCCAAGAACCAGCGCCTGGGCCTGCCCACCACCTACAGCGACCTCACAATGCCCGCCGAGACGCGGCTCTACGTGCCCAAGCTGCAGGCCGTGAAGAACATCGTGGCGAATCCGCAGGCCTTCAACACCGAGCTGCCGCTGATCGCCAACCACCCGTACTTCCAGACCGTCACGCTCACGCGTGACCTCGACGTGGAACTCGCCGCCAAGCTTGCCGACGTGCGGCTCGAAGACTTCCGCGCGCTCAACCCCGCCGCGCACAAACCGGTGCTGATCGCGGCCGGCACGCCGCAGCTCCTGCTGCCGTGGGACAACGCGGCCGTGTTCCAGCGCAACTTCGATGCCTATTCGCAGGGCCAGTACGCCAGCTGGACCGCCTGGGTCGTGCCCAGCACCATGACCGTGGCCGACGCGGCCCAGCGCTCCGGCATGAGCGAAAGCGACCTGCGCGCCATCAACAACGTGCCGCCGCGCATGCTCATCAAGGCCGGTTCGACGCTGATCGTGCCGCGCGGCGCCCGCGTGAAGGAAGACGTGGCGGCCGTGGTGGCCGATGGCGGCCACCTGAGTTTCCAGCCCGAAATCGTCACCCACCGCACGACGGTGAAGGCCGGCCGCGCGGACAGCGTCGCCAGCATTGCGCGCCGCTACAACCTCAAGCCCGCCAACGTGGCCGAGTGGAACGACGTGAAGCCCAACCACGCCTTCAAGCGCGGCTTCAGCGTGGTGGTGTACCTGCCGATCCGCGCCACGGTGGCAGCGCGCGCCGGCACCGGCGTGGCGGTCGGGCGCGGCCACGCGGTGGCGGTATCTGCGAAGCGCGGCGCACCGGTGAAGGCTTCGCCGCGGGGCACCAATGTCGTCAAGGTGCCTGCCAGCAGCAAGCAGCAGGTGGTGCGCGAGAAGCGCGGCGGCACGCCGGCCAAGAAAAAGCGCTGAAACGGCGCTCTTCGTGCTTCGGTTTCTGCAGGTTCAGCGGGCTGCCGCCGCAGCCCATGCCCTGCGGCGCACCACGGCTTCGAGTGCCGCCACGGCGATCATGACGAGCGTCGTGAGCGTGCCCACCACCATCACCGAGAGGTGCGGTGCAAAGACCGCGAGCACGGCCAGCAGGCCCAGGCCGTAGAGGTGCGACTGCGGCAGGAAACCGCGCACCACACGCTTGAACAGCGCATTGCCGAACAGGTACAGCGCCGGCCCGCCGATGAGCGCGCCCAGGTACTTGAGCTCGGCATGGTGCGAGCCCTCGTTGATCGTGAGCTCGTCCGCCACCGCGCACACGATGATGCCCGCCACCAGGATCACGTGCGTGTAGTGGAACTTGGCGCCGATGCCGCCGGGGTCGGGCGAATGCTCGATGGCATGGGTCGCCTCCTTCGCGCTGGTGTCGAAGTACATCCACCACATCGCGAGGCTGCCCGAGAAACCCACGAGCAGCGCGAACAGGTCGATGCCGTGCCATTCGGTGTGCTGGCCGAAGGCGATGCCGGTGGCCAGCACCGACTCGCCCAGCGCGACGATCACGAACAGCTGGCAGCGTTCGGCGAGGTGGCCGCCGTCGATGGTCCAGTCGGCGGTCGTGGAGCGGCCCAGTCCCGGAAAGCGCAGCCCGATCATCGGCGCGATGTATTCGCACAGCACGCCGACGAACCACAGCGCGAGGCGCGCCTGCCCTTCGGCCAGGCCGCCCGCGATCCAGAACGCGCCGGCCAGGCAGTTCCATGCCAGCAGCCGGCGAAAATTGGGTGTGAGCGGATCGTTCGAGCCGATAGCGATCAGCATGCAGAACGTGCGCCCCGCCTGGATGCCGACGAAGCACAGCGCGAACACCAGCCCGCGCTCTGCGAAGGCGCCCGGCAATGCCGAGGCCATCACCATGGCCAGCAGCATGATGGCGAACAGCACGCCGCGAATGCGTAGCGCGCCAGGGTTGAACCAGTTGGTGGTCCAGGCCGTGTACTGCCAGCCCAGCCATACCGCGAACCACATCACCAGCGTCTGGAACGCGCCCAGCAGCGTGAGGTGGTCCAGCAGATAGTGGGAGAGTTGCGTGACCGAAAACGCATAGACCAGGTCGAAGAACAGCTCTTCGTTCGAGACCCTGGCAGCCTCGTCGCGCGAGCGCAAGGTCGTGGCCCGCTTGTTGTCGTGGCTCATTGGCTTACTACCCCAGTGAAATCGTTGCCGCGCTCTCCGGCGCCGCGCAAGATCATCGCATGAGGGAGTTACAGCTTCTCGGTTTCGCCGGTCTTGGGCTGCCACTTCATGAGCCGCTTCTCGATCAGCCCCACGATGCCGTCGAGCACCAGCGCAAAGGCCGTGAGCACCACGATGCCGGCGAACACTGTGTTGACATCGAAGGTGCCCTCGGCCTGCAGGATCAGGTAGCCCACGCCGCGCGCCGAACCCAGGTACTCACCCACCACCGCGCCCACGAAGGCCAACCCGACCGAAGTGTGCAGGCTGGAGAACACCCAGCTCGTCGCGCTCGGCAGGTACACCGTGCGCAGCAGCTGCCGCTGGTTCGCGCCCAGCATCTTCGCGTTGGCCAGCACCACCGGGCTCACCTCGCGCACGCCCTGGTAGACATTGAAGAACACGATGAAGAACACCAGCGTGACGGCCAGCGCCACCTTGCTCCAGATGCCCAGGCCGAACCACAGCGCGAAGATGGGCGCAAGGATCACCCGCGGCATCGAGTTGGCGGCCTTGATGTAGGGGTCAAGAATCAGGCTCGCCGTGGGCGCGAGCGCCAGCCACAGCCCGCAGCCCAAGCCGAGCACCGTGCCGATGCCGAAGGCCAGCACCGTCTCCAGCAGCGTGGTGCCCAGGTGCAGGTAGATGTCGGCGTTGCCCTTGAGCCCGTCAGGGAACAGCGCATTGGGCGGCACCTCGAACGGCAGGAACCAGCTCCAGATGCGGCCCGCCACCTGGATCGGCTCGCCGAGGAAAAAGGCGAACTGCTGGTTGCGCGAGGCAATGTGCCACGCCACCAGGATCACCACCAGCAACGCCAGCTGCCAGAAGCGCGCGTTGCGCTCATTGAGTCCGAGGCGGGGCATCACGCGGCCTTCCTCAGTTGCTGCGCGTAGCCCTTCAACACCTCGTCGCGCAGCACCTCCCAGATCTGGGTGTGCAGCTCGACGAAGCGCGGCTGCGTGCGCACCTCGGCAACGTCGCGCGGGCGCGCCAGGTCGATGGCGAACTCGCCGATGGGGTGCGTTGCCGGGCCGGCCGACAGCACCACCACGCGGTCGCTCATGGCAATGGCTTCGTCCAGGTCGTGCGTGATGAACAGAACGGCCTTCTTCTTTGCGCTCCAGAGGTCGAGCACTTCGTTCTCCATCAGCTGGCGCGTCTGGATGTCGAGTGCGCTGAAGGGCTCGTCCATGAGGATGATGTCGGGGTCGAGCACCAGCGTCTGTGCCAGCGCCACGCGCTTGCGCATGCCGCCGGAGAGCTGGTGTGGGTAGCGGTCACCGAAGCCCGAGAGGCCCACGCGCGAGAGCCATGCCTCGGCCTGTTGGCGCGCTTCGGCATCGGACACGCCGCGGTACTGAAGGCCCACCATCACGTTGTCGATCGCGCTGCGCCAGGGCATCAGCGCCTCGGTCTGGAACATGTAGCCGGCGCGCGTGTTGATGCCCGCGAGCGTCTGGCCGAAGACCTTCACGGTGCCCGAAGAAGGTTCGAGCAAACCTGCGCCAACGTTCAGCAACGTCGACTTGCCGCAGCCCGTAGGTCCCACCACCGAGACGAACTCCCCCGCCTTGATGCGCAGCGTGGTGTCGGCCACCGCGGTGTAGCGCTGGCCTGGATCGTCCTTCGAATGGAAGGTGCAACTGATGGAGAGAAGTTCGAGTGCGTGGTCGGACATGGCGTAAAAAACCCGGCCTGAGCCGGGTCGCGAGGACGTTCGGAATCAGGCTTTGAACCTGTCTTTCGCGCGCCGAGCAAAATCGTTGGTGTAGGTCTTTGCGAGGTCGATCCTGTCGGCCTTCACGGTGGTGTCGAAGCTGGCGATCGCGGTCAGCGCGGTCTTGGGGCCGTCGACCGGCACGAGGCCATCGGTTGCGATCGACTCGCGCACCTTGTCGAAGGACGCGAGGTACAGCGCCCGGTCGCCGAGCAGATAGGTCTCGGGCACCGTCTTGATGATGTCGCCGGGCCCCGCCGTCTGCAGCCACTTGAGCCCGTGCACGATGGCATTCGCCAGTGCCTGGCAGGTGTTGGGATTCTTCTGGATGAACTCGCTCGACGCATACAGGCAGGCTGCCGGCATCGGGCCGCCGAACACCTGCTGCGTGCCCTGGAGCGTGCGCGTGTCGCTGATGATCTTCACGTCGCCCTTCTGTTCGAGCATCGTCATCACCGGGTCTGTGTTGCTGATGGCGTCGATCTGGCCCGAGCGCAGCGCGGTGAGCGCACCGGCCGCCACGCCCACGCCGATGTAGCTCACGTCGCTGGCCTTGAGGCCGCCGCGCGACAGCACGAGGTTGGCGACCATGTTGGTCGATGAGCCTGGCGCCGAGACGCCGATCTTCTTGCCCTTGAGGTCGGGAATGCCGGTGTAGCCCGCCATGTTCTTCGTCGACACGCCCACCGCGATCTGCGGTGCGCGGCCCTGCAGCACGAAAGCCTGGAAGAACTGGTTCTTGGCTTGCAGGTTGATGGTGTGTTCGTAGGCGCCCGAGCAGACATCGGCCGAACCGCCGACCACCGCCTGCAGCGCGCGCGCACCGCCGGCGAAATCGGAAATCTCCACATCGAGCCCCTCGGCCTTGAAGTAGCCGAGCTGTTCGGAAATGGTGAGCGGCAGGTAGTAGAACGCCGCCTTGCCACCCACCGCGACGGAGATCCTGGTTTTCTCCAGCTTCGCCTGCTGCGCAAAGACACGCGGCAACGCGATGGTTGCGGCAGCGATGGCGGAAGCTGAAATGACGGTTCGGCGATGGAGCATGAAACGGTGCCTGCGGGCTCGATGATTCCTGGGACTGAATCGAGCTTAGGGGCCGCATCAGGCGACGGCATCGGGGTGATCCCGTGCGGGTTTTCACGTAATCATGAAGGCCTCGCCGCGAAGCCCGCGCCGAAGCGTCAGCGCGCCAGGAAAAGTATCGCGACGTTGACCAGGAACCCGAGCGCCCAGACAGCGCTGCGCGCACTGCCCAGGCCCTTGATGTAGAGCACGATGTAGATCGCGCGCAGCACCACGTAGGCCGCGGCGAGCATGTCCAGGCGCGCCTGTGCCGCGCCAAGCTGGTGCGCGATGATCACCGCGCCGATGAAGAACGGCAGGCCTTCGAAGCTGTTCGCCTGCGCACTGTTGGCACGCGCGCGCCATCCGCCCTGCTTCGCGGCCCAGTCGCGCGGATGCTGGTTGTCGCACGGGCCGAAGCTTCCAGCCTTGGCGGTCCACGCCGCGAAATACGGCAACCCGCAGGCGATGAAAACGCACCAGTAGGCGATCGTGAGCAACGAGAAAGTCATGTCCGCGTGCGCGTGCTACCTGCGATCCACCAGGGCATGCGCGATGGTGCCGAGATCGACGTATTCGAGTTCGCTGCCAGCCGGCACGCCGCGCGCAAGGCGCGTCACCGTGAGGCCATGCTGCTTCAGCGCCTCGCCGATCACGTGCGCGGTGGCTTCGCCCTCGGCGGTGAAGTTCGTGGCCAGGATGACCTCGCTCACCGTGCCGTCGCGCGCGCGGTCGAAGAGCTTCTGCAGTCCGATGTCCTTCGGCCCGATGCCGTCGAGCGGACTGAGCTTGCCCATCAGCACGAAGTAATAGCCGCGGAACGCGCCGGTGCGCTCGAGTGCTGCCTGGTCGGCCGGCGTCTCGACCACGCAAAGCTTGGTCCCGTCGCGCCGCGAGTCCATGCAGACGCTACAGATCGGCGCCTCGGTGAAGGTGTTGCAAAGCTCGCAATGCCGCACGTGGCCCGCGGCCTGCTGCAGCGCGCGCGCGAGCAGCTGCGCACCCTCGCGGTCGTGCTGCAGCAGATGGAACGCCATGCGCGAGGCCGACTTGACGCCGACACCGGGCAGGCGGCGCAGCGCATCGACCAATGCATCCAACGAACTCGCGTCTGCCATGTCAAGCGGCTCCTTCGCGGGAACACCGCGGAACCGGCTTCGCCGGGCCGCAGGTGTTGCCCCCGGCGAGGGGGTTGGCGGCCACACGAAGTGGGCAAGCCTGGGGGAGAGTCATTCAGAACGGCAGCTTCATGCCGGGCGGGAGACCAGGCATGCCGGCCGTGAGCTTGCCCATCTTCTGCTCGCTGGTTTCCTCAGCCTTGCGCACGGCAGCGTTGAAGGCGGCAGCCACGAGGTCTTCGAGCATGTCCTTGTCGTCCGCCAGCAGGCTGGGGTCGATGGTGATGCGCTTGACGTCGTGCTTGCAGGTCATGACGACCTTGACGAGGCCGGCGCCGGATTCGCCTTCGACCTCGATGTGGGCGAGCTCTTCCTGGGCCTTCTTGAGGTTGTCCTGCATTGCCTGCGCCTGCTTCATGAGGCCGGCCAGTTGTCCTTTGTTGAACATCGTTGGTCCTGATTGTTAGGTTGAAAAGTGGGTGAAGGATAAGAGAGTTGGAGGCTCAGGCCGGTTTCAGCGTTCCGGGAACGATCTTCGCGTCGAAGTCGCGCATCAGCGCCTGCACTTCAGGGTCGCTCATGATGGCCTCTTCGGCCACGCGCTGGCGCTCGTCGGCGGCCTGCTTGTTGCGGCGCGCGGGGCTGTCGACCACGCCGCCGATCTCGATGGCGAGCTTGATGTTGTGGCCGAGGTTGTTCAGCGCAGCTGTCAGCTTTTCGCGGCTCGACGGCTGGTTAAGCGTCTCGCGCTCGATGCGCAGCAGCCACTGGTCCGTGTCGCGGCCCACCAGCTGCGACTGCAGCGCCAGTTCGCGTGCCAGGGCCGTGATGGCCTCGGCCGCGACCAGTTCGGAAACCGTGGCGTACCAGAAGTCGCCGTCTTCACTGGCCGGAATGGGGGTGAATGTGCTGCGCGGCTCATCGGGGCGCGGCGTGTCCCGGACACTCGGCGGGGGCTGCACGCGAATGGGCACGCCGACGACCCTGGCGGTCGCATCGCTGGCCTCGGGGCGGGATTCGGCCTGTCGGGGTTCATCGACCACCGCGAGGCGATGGCCGGCGGGGACCGGGGCGGCATGGGCGGGCGCCGCAGCAGGCGCTTCAGCTTCAATCGGAGCGCGAACGACCGGCATGGGCGCCGGAGCGGGGGCTGCGGCACGCACCGGAACCTGCGGCGCCGCGGCCGCAGCTTCATTCAGAGTTTTTTTTTCCGTGGAGGCCGTCGAAGCAGCAGCGTTGGAGGGCTTGAAGGCAAGTAGCCGCAACAGCACCATGGTCAGCGCGGCGTACTCATCGGGGGCTAGGCCCAGCTCGCCGCGGCCATGCAGGCACAGGCTGTAGAGCAGTTGCGTCTCGTCGGCCGGCATCAGCGCGGCGAGGCGCGCAGTGTCGGCCGCGTCAGGATCGGTGGCGGCATCGGCCGACTCCGCCCGCGAGGGCACGGCCTGCAGCACGGCCATGGCCTGCAGCACAGCCGTCATTTCTTCCAGCGTGGAGGCGGCGGACATGCCATCGACGCGCAGCGCCTCGGAGGTTTCGACCACCGTCTTGCCGTCGCCCTGCGCGAGCGCCTCGATCAGGCGGAATACATGGCCGCGATCGACGCTGCCGAGCATCTGGCGCACGCCGGTCTCGAGCAGTTCGCCGTTGCCGAAGGCGATGGCCTGGTCGGTGAGCGACAGCGCGTCGCGCATCGAGCCACGCGCCGCGCGCGCCAGCAGGCGAAGCGCCTGCGGCTCGGCCGGAACATTCTCGGTTTGCAGCACGCCGGTGAGATGTTCGAGCACCGTCTCGGGGGCCATCGGCCGCAGGTTGAACTGCAGGCAGCGCGACAGCACCGTGACCGGCACCTTCTGCGGATCGGTCGTGGCCAGCACGAACTTGAGGTACTCGGGCGGCTCCTCGAGCGTCTTCAGCATCGCGTTGAACGCGGTGTTCGTGAGCATGTGCACTTCGTCGATCATGAAGACCTTGAAGCGCCCCTGCACCGGCTTGTAGACGGCCTGTTCGAGCAGCGACTGCACTTCGTCCACGCCGCGGTTCGAGGCCGCGTCGAGCTCGGTGTAATCCACGAAGCGGCCCGAATCGATGTCGCGGCAGGCCTGGCACACACCGCACGGCGTGGCCGTGATGCCGCCCTGCCCGTCCGGGCCCTGGCAGTTGAGCGACTTCGCCAGAATCCGCGAAACGGTGGTCTTGCCCACACCCCGGGTGCCGGTAAAAAGATAGGCGTGATGCAGGCGCTGCGTTTTCAACGCGTTCTCGAGCGCCTGCACCACGTGCCCCTGGCCGACCATCTCACCGAAGGTTTTCGGACGGAACTTGCGAGCGAGCACGAGATAAGACATTGCGGGCATTCTAAAAGGCGTGAGGCGGGTCCTCGGCCCCACCTCGCAATCAAAAAAGACCCCTCTTTTCGTGAGACACCGAGGAACCGGCTCCGCCGGGCCTCTGGTGCCGCCCCCAGCAGGGGGGTGGGCGAAGCGACACGAAGTGCGCGCAGCCTGGGGGGTTACAATAAGCCTTGACGGGCCTCCCTGCATGGTGAAGTGGCCAACCGGGTCAGGTGGGGAACCAAGCAGCCCTAACTGCGTAGTCAGTGCCAGGGGTAAGGCTCGTCAACCTAACATCCAGAAGCCGTGAGTTTTCAATAACTTACGCGCTGACAAGGGGTTACGAGCCCTGGTCTGTAGAACCCAACTGTAGAACCTCGCACAGCCATGACCTTGGAGAAAGACATGGCAGGCACCCTCACGGGCTTGAATTTGCGAGGCACTCGGTGGTCCATCAACATCGTGATTCCGCCCGACCTCAGGCAGGTCTACGGCAAGCGCGCGATGAACTTTGCACTCGGCACCAGCGACCGCCGAGAGGCCACCGTTCGGGGCACCATGAAGCGTGCCGAATGGCTGGCTGAATTCGCCGCAAAACGCCGCGAACTGAAACCTGAGCCGCTTGCAGTCATCACGCCGGAACTGGCCCAAGAGTTGGCCCTGAGGGTTCGCGCTCGGGTGCTTGAACAAGACGACACTTTGCGCGATGACGCCGCAATACTTGCCCCATTCACCGATGCCGTAAAGGCCGTCGAACATCGTGGGCGCACCTCACTATCCATCGGCGGCTCCACGCCCTACGTCCCGCCTCTTCGCGATACCTCGCCCAGGGCGGGCCTCAGCGATGACGACGCCGAAACCTTGGCGGGATTGAACGCGCTGCTTGATGCCCGCGCAGGAGCTGATTTGGCAAAGCGCAGGCGTGCTGCCGTCCTTCCCTTGGTGCGTTTTGAGGCGCTCAAGCTGGGGATCGCATTCGATCCCAACGGAGAAGGCGCCCAGGAGGCTCTAGCTGCATGCCTGCTGGCGTATCGCAAGGCACGACAAGAAGCAGCCTTGAGAGATGCTGGCGAGGCCATTGAAACCCCAGTAGTTCCGCACACCTCACAGCCCATCACAACCGTCGCCAAGGCCAAAGCCCGAACCCTGCGCGATGCCTACGACAAGTGGAAAGTGTCAGGCGACAAGGCTCGCTCCACCGACTCCCTCGCAGTCTATGACCGCGCCCTGAGGCAGTTCGAGGGCCAGCACAAGGGGCTCGCCCTTGCCGACATCACGCGAGAGATTGGCGACACGTACCGAACATGGTTGCGCGAGAACTGCAACACGACAAAGACCGCGCGTGACCGGTTGACGAACATCAAGTCCCTCTTGAAGTTCGCTCATGAAACCCTTGAATGGATGCCTAAGCAGCCGTGGCGCGGCTTGGACATCAAGACCACGACGACGAACAAGCGGAGGCCGTGGACGACTGACGAACTGGCGACGCTGTTCGCTGCACCACTGCACACTGCCTACGCCCTCCCTGAGGCTCGCTACGGTGGTCGTGAGGCGGCGTACTGGATACCCCTCTTGGGCCTTTTTACAGGAACCCGCCTGGGAGAACTCTGCCAGCTTCGCACGGTCGATGTTCAGAAGGTCGAGGGCATCGATGTCCTTGTGCTGACCAACGAGGGCGAAGGCCAGAGCATCAAGAGTGACGCTGGACACCGCAGCGTGCCCATTCATAGCGAGTTGGTGCAGCTCGGATTTCTCCGATACGTGCAGACCGTCAAGGAATCTGGCAGAGACTCTCTATGGCCGTCCCTCCCGTTTCGTGAAGGGAAGCCAAGTGACTACTTCGGGCGCTGGTTCAAGGAGCATCGCAATGCCTTGGGCCTCACCGGCACCCGCCCCGACTTCCATTGCTTCCGGCACACAGTTCGCCCACTGATGCGCAAAGCGGGCCATAGCGAGGGCACCATGGACAAGGTGACGGGGCACAAGACGGTGGGCAGTATCGGGACTGTGGTTTACGACCATCGCACGCTAAACGAGGTCCAGGAGGCTGTTGAGGCTATCCAGTACCCTGCCCTCAAGCTGCCCGTCGTGGCGCCTTCTGGGGGACATCTACTAGCTCATGAAATGCCCCCCAAAAAACCGCGATTGCCCGATGTCAATTGAGCCAGTGACATGCCTTACCATGTGATTCCGGCCTACAGAAATCCCGCTTCCGAGCGGCATATCTCTTAAGAATGCAGAAAATGACGCCCACCAGTGCACCACTTGAAGACCAGGAGCCTGTATCGGGAAACGGAACGAAGCCGACGCAAGCGATAAAAGCGGTCCGGCGTCGCGCAACCCACTCGGCACGGCGGGATCTGAACGAAAAGGAACTGAATTCGCCGGGTGTTCAGCAAATGTTGCTGGACGAGTTAGCACAAGCCGAAGAACAGATTCTTGAGCTAACGACATTTCGAACGGCCTATTACTCGGCAGACAAAGAGGTGGCCGTGTTGCAAGCCAAAGGGAAAATAGTTGTCAGTCAAGAGATTATTTCTTTCTTGACGGGTGCACTCGGAGGCGCTGCGTTTGGTTTTTTGCCGACCGTGTGGGAGAAAACAGACGGCAGCGGCGCTCTTACATTGGCGGTCGGCGTGGTCCTTCTTGCAGCAGGTGCGATTGCAAAGGTAGTCCGAGCATGAAACTGAATCTCAGCTATATCGCTGATCGAGGCGAGCTTAAGGGCGAGCGGCTCGTTATGGTCGCCGCCGAAGATATCGACCTAGGAGATTACCTTGTGTTGTGCACTCGTTATGAAGGAACCCAGTTAACAACCGCAGTGGCGGCTACGTTCTGGTTTCCAGACGAGCCCTTAAAGAAGGGCGACAGAGTAATCCTGTATACGAAGGCCGGAACACCAAGCTCGCGAGATCGAGCATCGGGCGGCAAGAGCCACTTTCACTACTGGGGACTTGAGGCGTCACTCTGGAGTAAAGCAGAAAACGGGGTGGTACTTCTTCATGCAGCGTCGTGGTTGTCCAATCGATCTGACGCACTGCCAAGCGCGCCGCCAGTCAATGTCGCGGCGGCTGTTCCTGTGGATTGAGCTTGCGAAGGCACGATGGATAAGGCAGTTGTAGGCCGTGGACAAATTGTTAGCTCCTATGAAAAGAGAAGCCCCCGAGGCGTGAACCTGCGGGGGCCGTGAGGGGACGCTGAAGGGTTACTTCGTGGCGTTTTCGTCGGTCGGGTAGTCGTTCGCCAATGCGTTGAGGAACGGGGCCACGAGTGCTGTGTTGTTGAGGGGCAGCAGCCGGCCCCACGCCCCCGATGGTGTTCTCCGGGTGGTCTAGGAAGTCATGAGGGGCCTTACCCGTGGCGATGTCGCGGCGGATCGCTCGGAGTTCGCTTGCGGCCCCGAGGGTGGCCTTCCATCCCATCGACCCAACGATCTGCGACAGCTCGGACACCTGATTCCACACCGCCCCGCCCATCAGGCGGATCACGTTGAAGTCCCGCCATTGGCTCATCGCCTTGTTGAGCATCGAGAACTCCTCTTGGGGAATCCCTTGGATGCGGTCAACGGCGAACTTGAGGTCCTTCTTCGCTTGCACGGCTGCGGCCTCACTGAAGCCCTCGCCGCCGAACGTCTTGGCCGTGGCCTTGTCGATCAAGGAGCCGATGTCGGATTGCTTGTAGATGTCCAGCCTGTCGGCCAGCGCGATGCTCGAAGCGGTGCGCCGGAAGTAGGACTCGCTCACGTCGAGGGCGTTGGACTGGATGAAGTCGTTGATGGTGATTTCCACCTCGCTGTCTTCGCCCGCCTTCTTCCACTTCTCGCTGTGTGTCTCCGAGAGTGAACTGACGGACTTCCCCCGTCGAGGTCGGTTGACCCATGTGTTTTCCTTGGCGTGTTGATTCGTAGAGAGCAAAGAAAAAGCCCCAACACCAAGATGGCGCAGGGGCTCGGAATAAAGACGCGAAGATGGGCCTATCGGCAACCGCTTGGGGTCACGTAGAGGCGGTCTGAAGGGGGATCAAGCCGCCGTCGATAGATGCACCAGGGGCTTAGAACAGATGCCCTGACGGGCATCCCAGAATATGAAAAGAAAGAACGGAAGAGCAGAGGGCGTACATGCCCCCCCCCCTGCCCTGGCGTCACTCGATAGGTTCGCTGAACGACCGTTCTGAGGAGCGTCGCTTGTTGGGCCGGAGCGCCCAATGCCTCGCGTCTCTTTCTTCCGCCGCGCAGAGCCCCACCCTCTCGGCCTTTCGTTCCAGACCTTTGCGCATAGTCGCTTGCAGCATCGCAAGTTGCGCCTGAAGTTGCTCGGGGGTGGCATCAGCTAGCGCAAGCCGCTCCTCGCCACGGATGTAGATACCGTCCATCCGGATCGCCGGGAGGACAACCCCAGTGACCCATCTCTTGAACGCAAGCGCTTCAGGTTTGTGGCTCCGGAAAATGAGTGCAAACAGGCCCGCTTCATTGATCGTTGCGAACGGCTGAAGGCCCCCGGGGGTGAGCAATTGGCACACCCCCTTGTCCGCGTTGTCCAACCGCCCAAGCGTGCGGCCGGTTTTCGCCAAGCCGAGTACCTGTCGAACATCCTGAAAGATGAACCATGGGAGGCCGGACGCGTCCTTGACAGCGCGGATATTGATCTGGGCATCGCCAAAGGCGAAGGTCAGGATGTCATCGGAGGGCGTATTCGGGCGGGGGGCCGCTTGAGTGCGGAGTTGCTGCCCGCCGAAGTTGTCGTTGATTTGAAGGCGGCTCATCCGGTCACCTTCCGTTGCGTGCGCAGTTCGCCGCCAACGTAGGCGTTCGCCACCCGGAGACCGGCGCCGAGGTAGTCCGCGACACCTGGCCCACCGACATCACGGATGCCCGCGAGCTGGCTGCGCTGGTTGATGCCGATGTTTGCCACGCGATCTTCACGGGCAGCAGCCGTGCGGGCGTAGTTCGTGGCGCTGGTGGTTCCCGCTTCGAGGCCCTTACCTGCCAGGTCGAGCATCAAGGCGTCCACCGAAGCTCCGCCGACTCCAGCGGCCCCAGCGGAGACCCGGGCGCTTGACAGACGGGTGACCTTCTCGCGGTTGATCTGGCTCAACTCAACCGACTGGTTCTCACGGTCTTCGATGCCCTGCCGGTTGGCCTGGGTGTAGTTCTCGATGGCGGCGGCGTGGACCGCCACGCGGTGCTGTTCGTTGGCCGCGTTCTGGTTCTTGGATGCCACGCGCTGCGAGTACAGTGCGGAGCCCGCAGATGCCGCCGCCGAGGCGATTAGGAGCATAGTTGGCGTGATGACGTCACACATGCTTCGCCCTCAATGCGCCACGGCGTCGCTAGCTTCAGGCAGCACGGGCGCCCCCCGAACACCTTGCTTGTGCCACTCGTTCGCCACTCGCGCATTCGCCGCGATGACAGAAAGAGACGTTCCTTCGCGAGTACTCATTTCGGCGATAGTCGCGTGTGTACGAACGATTTCCGTGAGTGCATCGATAGCTTGGGCATGGCCGCAGGCCACACGGTAGACCTCAAGATAGGCGGCGGCGTCGGCGGGAAGTTGCACCGCCCGCCCTTTGCTGGGGATGAAGGTCCCGAGACACAGGGCGTTCACAAATTCAGCAACAAGCATGCCCTCCCGCTCGGCAACTGAGGTGAGCTGCCGGTGAATTTCTACGATGTCACCAAGCGCTTCGCTCGTACTAATCCAATGGGGATCACCTTCTTGCGCAACCTTGCCGCTGCGCCGGTCGATGTCGCATTGGTGTCGGCGCTTGATGCCTTGGAGATGGTCGAACTGCTCGACGGAGAGGGAGTAGGCGCGGAGCACACGCCGAGAGGATTTGTCTGTCATAAATGGACTCGTAGATGCGTAGGTACAAAGAAAAAGCCCCGGCACCGGTTAGGGTGTGGGGGCTCAGGACAAGGACGCGAATATGCGACCTATCGGCAATGGCTTGGTGTCACGGAGAGGTGAACGGGGTGGGCGTCAAGCCGCTGGCGATAGCTCACTGGGGAGAGGCCGTTGCACGGGTGAGACCACGAAGGAATTTCATCGTGAAGGCGAAGACTGAAGGACCACAGTTGGCCCCACGCCGGAGGCACAGTTAGAGGTCATCAACTCGTTACCTTCAGGTCGAATCTCTAAGGTTTTTTCTTCTTCTAATCATCCTCATAAGGGATGCACCTTCTGGAATCGCGGAGGAAATCTTCTCGACACCTTTAGGTGCTCCCCCTACCCCCTCGTACATCACGATGCCATCGCCCCCTTCGAGGGTCTCGCTGCGGACCCTCGGGAGGTCTGCGGATGATTTTGGGTGCCCGCACTAGGCTGGTCTTGGTGGTCTCGGCAAATCACGGGTGTGACGGGCTCTACCAAATGAAGGGGATAATCGATCCGAGAAGTCCATCGCCCCTAGCGAGCACAAGTAGGGCGAAGCGATCGCGGTGTACGGTAAACGCGGAGTTCCCATCCGAAGGCTTGCCATGCGGTTGTGTTATGTCCGTCGTTGTTCCGGGCCTGCGGTCGCCGGGTGTCCTTTGGACTTTTAGAGCCGACTTGAGAATGCAGCCTGTTCAAGGCCGGGACAAGGCGCAAACAAGATAGGCCGGTTCTCCTTTGTTATCGTGAAGTTACCAAGCACCACGAAGCAACTGAGACCAGCCTATGCAGCGGATTCTAGCGAGCATCACCAGCCTCGAACAACACGCTCAGGCCTTGGCCGAAGGTGGTGAGGCTTACCGCCCGACAGCGTGCCCGCACTGCCGGCATGGCGGGCTGTGGCGACACGGTTGCTATCACCGCAAGGCCGATCGCGGCGCGGGTCGCGGCGAGTCGCTCAATCCGGTGGCGGTGCTGCGCTTCCTGTGCCGGGCATGCGAGCGCACGTGCTCGCGGCTGCCGGCATGCATCGCGCCTCGGCGCTGGTATGACTGGGCCGTGCAGCAGGTGGTGTTGTTGCTCGTGTTGAGTGGCTGCTCGGTGCACCGTTGCGCGGTCTGCACGTGCCGTGATCGCCGCACCGTGCGGCGCTGGAGGGACTGGCTGCGGGGTCGCAGCGAGGGCTTTGCCTTCTTCCTGCGTAGCCGGTTCCCGGAGTTCGGACGATTCGCCGATCACGAATCGTTCTGGCGCAACGTGATCAACAGACTGTCGCTGCAGCAGGCCATGGCCTGGCTGGACCGGGACCTGATCGTCCCGTGATGAGTCGCCCCTGAATCGCGCGCGGACAGCGCAGGCCCCGCCCGGGCGGGGCCCCCACACACTTTGCCCCCTGCCGTCGCAGACGGATCGCCGCTGTCATCGGACCTCCACAACCTGAAGGTGCATGACATGAAGCAAATCGATCCCAAGGCCTTGTTCCGGCTGTCCGTGCTGGGGCCACTGGTCAGCCGCGAACGACTCGAGCGTGGCGAGTTGCAGCAGGTGATCCGCGAACTTGCGCAGCGCGAGTACGCCATTCCCCAGTCGCAGCGCCGCCATCTGGGCGAGAAGACCATCCAGGCTTGGTACTACGCATGGCGCCGCGAGGGCATCAATGGGCTGGAACCCAAGATCCGTGCGGACCGCGGTCAGTCCAAGATCGCGCCGGCGATCCAGGAGGCGGTGCTGGCGGCCAAGCGGGACAATCCGCGGCGCTCGATCCGCCAGATCCTGCGTTTGCTCGAAGTCGCCGGAATCGTGGCGAGCCAGAGTCTGTCGCGCTCGGCGATTCATCGGCTGCTGCACCGGCACGGCCTGTCGCAGATGGCCGGCTCGGCCAGCCTGCCCGAGGAGAAGCGCAGCTTCACAGCCGAGTTCGCCGGCTCGATCTGGTACGGCGACGTGATGCACGGCCCGCGTGTTCCCGTCAAGGGGCAGCTGCGCAAGACCTACATGGTGTCGCTGATCGACGATGCCTCGCGACTGGTCGCGCACAGCGCGTTCTGCCTGGGCGAGACCGCGCTCGATGTCCAAGGGGTGCTCAAGCAAGCGCTGTTGCGTCGTGGAGTGCCAACCAAAATCGTTGTCGACAATGGCGCCGCTTACCGGGCCCACACCCTGCAGGGCTTGTGCGCTCGGCTGGGCATCCATCTCATCTTCTGCCGCCCTTATGCCCCAGAGGGAAAGGGGAAACTCGAGCGCTGGCATCGGACATGTCGGGATCAATTCCTCACGGAGATTGACGAGCGCCACATCACGAGCCTGGGCGATCTCAATGCCCGTCTGTGGGCCTGGCTTGAGCAAATTTACCACCAGACGGCGCACGGCGGCCTCGGTGGCATGACGCCGCTGGCGCGCTACCAGCGCGACCTGCCCAGGATCCGCAGCCTGGGTGCCAAGGCCGCTCATCTCGATGCGCTGTTCCACCACCGGGTGCCGCGCTTCGTGAGGAAGGACGGCACGGTGTCCTATCTGGGCCGGCGCTTCGAGGTGCCCTATGAGCTCTCGGGCAAGACCGTCAGGCTGGTGGTCGATCCGCACGCCGAGCGTGTCGTGGGCGTCGAGGACGAGGCTGGTGCATCGCTGGGCAGCGCCACCGAGCTCGATCAACTCGCCAACCAGCACCGCACCCGGCGCAAGCCCGACCCCGACGTGGCCACAGGCAGTGTGCGCAGTGGTCCCAACCTGGTGGAGATCGCCCTGGCCCAGTACCACGGCACGAAGGAGCAATGACATGTACCTTCAGCACTTCGGCTTGCGCCACCCGCCGCTGGGCAAAGATGTTGCCCAGCCCTGGGATGACGGCGCCCTGGAACAACTCACCCAGCGCTTCAACTGGCTGCTGCAATCGCCGGGCATCGGCCTGCTCACCGGCGAGCCCGGCGTGGGCAAGACTGCCGCCCTGCGCAGCCTCACGCGCGCGCTCAACCCGCACCGCTACCTGGTGCTCTACCAGGCCGAGACCGACTTCGGGCGCGTGGACATCTACCGCGGCCTGGCGCGCGCCCTGGGGATCGAGCCCAGCTACCGGCGCGCCCAGCTCTGGCGCGACATCAAGCAGCGCGTGCACGAACTGGTCGACACCAAGCAGGTGACGCCGTTGTGGATCATCGACGAGGCGCAGAACCTGCCGTGCGAGTTCTTCCGCGACTTCCCCGCGTTCCTGAACTTCGCCTTCGACTCGCGCGACCTCATCACCGTCTGGCTCGTCGGGCATGTGGCATTGGCGCAGATGCTCGAGCGTGCGCCGTATGCCGCGCTGTACAGCCGCATCCAGGCCCGCGTCCAGCTCAAGCCCGTGGTGGAGCGCGAACGCTTCGCCGCGCTCATCGAGCACGCCCTGACGAGTGCCGGTTGCCAGCACACCGTCGTCTCCACCTCGGGCATGGAAATCCTGCGCCAGGCCTCCAAGGGCCTGCCCCGGCAGGCCGGGCGCATCCTGTGCACCGCCATGCGACTGGCCGTGCCCAAGGGGCTCAACCATCTGCCGGACGAGGTCCTGCAACTGGCCATCGCGGAGCTGCAATGAAGAAAGCCTCAACACCAAAGAGGTTCGACGACGTGCCGCTGCCCAGGCTCAGCGACGATGCCGCCGTCGAGATCTACCACTTCCTCGAATACCTCTTCGATCTCTTCGAAGCGCGCTACGGCGATCAGATCAGCCGCTTCTACGAAGACCGCTCCAGGCACAACCTCGTCGAACCAGACCCGAACCTCGAACTCGACGACCCGCCGTTCTGAGGTCCCCGCCAACTTGCTCATCAACGCCGCCAGCTTGACCGCCGGCGGCGTTGCTCATGGTGCCTCGCGAGTGCCTGCGATCACGCCCGACCGGTCGACCGCTGACCACCTTCGTCTCACCTTCCTCGCGGTCCGCGTCCGGGCTATGCGAGCCCGGGACGCCACCCTCCGATCGGCCTCACTTAGCGCGGGACCGGCTCTCGAAACTATCGTGGGACGTAACAGTTGTCCTCTTGGAGGCGCCGCAGCTTGCACGCTCCCTGAGAAAATCCAACGGGCGTCCCTTCCAACCAATCATTCCCGAATGCTATGAATACTGGGCGTCCAATGCGATTCATGCCTATCGGCCCAACCGCTGATCGTGGAGACGGGGCCTTCCCGGAAAGGCCCGAATATGAGGAGTTCTATATCGCTTACGGCGAGTGCTTCGCAATATGGTCAAAGGTTGAAACTCAGCTGATGGCGATCTTCCTAGTTCTTTTGAAGTCTCCGGACTATGACGCCGCGTCGTCGGCCTTCTACTCGACAACGGGGTTTCGCGCCAAGCTGGACCTAGTCAACTCTGCCATATCAAATTCCAAGCGAATTTCAAACACCGACAAAGAAGATTGGACCGAAATCCACAGGAGCGCGTCGAACAGTTCCAGGCGTAGGAATCAACTAGCGCACAACACGGTTTTCTTTGGCCGCTTAGGAGAGGAGCGCCGAAAAATCTTTCTTGGAGACCCTCACGACCCAGCCGGAAAGTCTCGTTTTCACGCGCACGACCTAAAGGCTCTGCAAGAGTCTTTTGCTTCGCTTTTAGATCAGCTCTACTTGTTTTGGGAACGCCTTTTAACCCTGCCGTGAGCGGTGTTGACCTTCAACATGCTCAGGAGGCCGTGGAGGCATCTCGAATTCGCATGATTGTCTGACGGCTGGTGCTGAACGTTCTGGCAATCGCTGCCACGCTCTCCCCCGCCGCGAGGCGCCTGCGCACTTTGTCAACGGCATCGCTCTGCAAAGCATGCGGCCTGCCGAGAATTTTCCCTTCGGCTTTGGCCCGAGACAGTCCAGCTTGAGTACGCTCGACTAAAAGGTCCCGCTCAAACTCTGCGACGGCGGCGATAACGCCCATGGTCATCTTCCCTGCGGGACTCGTCAGGTCCACGCCACCAAGCGCCAAGCAGTGCACTCGTACGCCCATACCAGACAGCCCCTCAACCGTGCTCCTCACGTCCATCGCGTTTCGACCAAGACGGTCCAACTTGGTGACTACGAGAACATCGCCGGCTTCCAGCTTGTTTAGGAGCATCCCGAACCCAACCCGCTCCGAGGCTGCGACGGAACCCGACACGGTTTCCGCGATGGTGCGCTGAAGGGTGACACTGAAGCCTGCCGCACCGATTTCTTTAACTTGGTTCTCGGTGGTCTGGTCAGCAGTGGAGACACGGCAGTATGCAAACACACGTGACATGAGGGGGCCTCTTTGATGTACGGAAAGGATGTCCGAATCATCAGGCATGTTCAAAATGCCGTCAAGCTATTTTCTGAACGCCCTCTCCGGGACTGTCCGTATCCGGTCGATTTTGGACACATATTCCGGGCTCTGACCCACTACTTCTCCCGATTGAAGCTCGTGTGATTCGCAAGGCCACTGATATAGCCAGCGAGCAGGACGCAAGACATTGAAGTGAATTCTTCCAGCACTTGCCGTGGGTGCGTCAGCTCTTTGGCCTTGTCCAGCCCCGAAGCTTTCGTAAGGTATTGCGTCAGAGGCAAGAGATGCTCAAGTTCAATCTTGAAGTCGATGTTGTGGCTTAACCTGTTCCGCAGCGAGTTCATGTGCTTGATTGCTGGTATGCAGTCGTACTTATCGGAAACTTTGAAGTCGGACAGGAGAGCGACCTTTTGACCAAACGTGTGGCGTGCAGCTGCCCAATCTAACGTGGGATACGAGATGCGTAGGAACTCGTCGAGATAGTGCTCAACGATCAGGTGACAAGACAGAAAGTAGCCGAGAGTCTCATAGTCAATTCCCTCAAGCCTTCCCCATGTCACTTTTCCATTGGCTATATCCAAAATTTTCGGAGGAAGTGAAGCAGTGACCATGGAGCGTAGAAGCTGAGTGATGGAGACAGCACTCTATCGCGCCCTCTGAATTAACGCCACGCTTCCTTATCAACACTTCGGTGTGCTGCGATGCCCTGTATGCGCCAGCGGGTGCGCAAGCGCTCCACCTGCGTTGACGGGCGCGGTACGCGGGTGGACTGCGCGAGGGGCCACGGGGGGATTCGGCGCCCGGATGTCTTCGAGGGGGCTTTCAGATTTTTGCGATGAAACCAAAGCCGCGAGCCTCCTATGATGTTGATCTCACAACGAGGAGAGAAGATGACTTGGATTTGTGACACGTGCCATGAAACGATCAACTCGGTAGACGATGGCTGGGTCGAGTGGAAGTCTGTGCATAAGGTGGACGGCGCCTATGGGGGAAAGATCGGCTTCCGCTTGGTTCATGCTGGGACCAAAGGCCCTAACGGGCTAAAGGGGTGCATGTACGACGAGCGCGGCTTCGCCAGGGGGGAGTCTCTGGCTGATCTCCCGATGGAGCAGTTTGTCGGGGCAGACGGCCTCATGAACCTTATGGAGTTTTTGTCAGACAACCCAGGCTCTGATGAACTGATCGAAATGATCAAACGCCTTCATGTCCCCGGCTATGAAGGGGTTCGCTCGCATTTCGACAGGGCAATTAGCGTGGGCGTGTTCGAGCCAAACTCGAAGCCCGGCTTTTATAGTCAACGTCAGATTGAACGAGTGCGGACTTGGCTTGAAGAAAAGAAGTCCGATTGACCGCAATCAGTCCTTGTCATTCGCCGCTTGCTTGACCTTCAAATACTGCAAAGCGGCGAAGCAAACCTCCACATCGGCTCGCGTGGACTCGTCGCTGATTGCCTGACTGTCCCAGTCAAAGTCCGGCTTCAGTTCATAGACCAAGCTTTCCATGATCCGCAGGAGGCTCCCCGTGCAGGTCGGGCCGTGCATGTCACTTACCAGCATCGCCAGGAACTTGCGCTGGTCTTCGCTGAAGGAGTCCGGATCAGTCATGGCGGTGATGTGCGGCTGGTCGCAAAGGCGCAGATCATCGCACGTCACAAGTTAGGGTTGCTAGCGAAGTTAGGCCACCGCTAACACGAGGTGCCAGCACTATAGGCACGTCTGCTGCCGTCGCAATCCTGAGCATCCTAGAAACAATGTACTTGGCGCCGCACTTTTCGTGCGAACCATCTGCTACATCCAACAACTCTTTCAGTTACACTCATTGCGCCTTGCTCGATGGAGTAAGGGTGTGTCACAGGATGTCAAGCGTCCCGGCAGCTGCCGCGACGAAGGCCATCATGAAGCTTGTTGAAATCTGCATAGCAGAGAACCTCCAGGTGATACTGACATTATACGTCATTGTTAACATAAGCGGTTTACCCGAATTCGGGTTAGACGGTGATTAATATCACTAGGTTAAGCCGGAAAGGGATTAATGGATTACCGCAGTCCTTCCCTTTCCGGTTTTGCTAAATGAAAAACCCGCCCGCTTGGTACAAGAATCGACGCTACCTTCATTTTGACTCTCCCATTTCTGCAGCGGCAGCAGAAAAAATCGTGAACGACAGCGCCACCGTTCAGCGACATTCATTCTATCCGTTAATTCGATATACGCTGTCGACGTATAAGTTGTCAGTTGAAAAATCCACGAGCATGCTCGTGCGCGTCTCAAAGGAGCGCCCTATCTCCTACGCAAGTCACGTAGATTCCCACATTTATGCCTTCTATACGGAGAGCTTGAATGGACTCTACGAGGCAAAACTTCAAGAGCTAGGCCTAGAGGAAAATGTCATGGCCTTCCGAGCGCTTGGAAAAAGCAACGTTGACATCGCGAAGTTAGCCTTTGACAGAATTAAATCCAGAAAAAAGTCAGTTGCCCTCGCGCTTGACATCACTGGCTTCTTCGATAACCTCGACCACCATATTCTAAAAATCAGCTGGCAAAATCTTCTAAACTTAAAACAGCTCCCAAAAGATCATTTCAATGTTTTCAAATCCATCTCCAAATATTCATGGGTAGTGTTACGTCCCACGATAGTTTCGAGAGCCGGTCCCGCGCTAAGTGAGGCCGATCGGAGGGTGGCGTCCCGGGCTCGCATAGCCCGGACGCGGACCGCGAGGAAGGTGAGACGAAGGTGGTCAGCGGTCGACCGGTCGGGCGTGATCGCAGGCACTCGCGAGGCACCATGAGCAACGCCGCCGGCGGTCAAGCTGGCGGCGTTGATGAGCAAGTTGGCGGGGACCTCAGAACGGCGGGTCGTCGAGTTCGAGGTTCGGGTCTGGTTCGACGAGGTTGTGCCTGGAGCGGTCTTCGTAGAAGCGGCTGATCTGATCGCCGTAGCGCGCTTCGAAGAGATCGAAGAGGTATTCGAGGAAGTGGTAGATCTCGACGGCGGCATCGTCGCTGAGCCTGGGCAGCGGCACGTCGTCGAACCTCTTTGGTGTTGAGGCTTTCTTCATTGCAGCTCCGCGATGGCCAGTTGCAGGACCTCGTCCGGCAGATGGTTGAGCCCCTTGGGCACGGCCAGTCGCATGGCGGTGCACAGGATGCGCCCGGCCTGCCGGGGCAGGCCCTTGGAGGCCTGGCGCAGGATTTCCATGCCCGAGGTGGAGACGACGGTGTGCTGGCAACCGGCACTCGTCAGGGCGTGCTCGATGAGCGCGGCGAAGCGTTCGCGCTCCACCACGGGCTTGAGCTGGACGCGGGCCTGGATGCGGCTGTACAGCGCGGCATACGGCGCACGCTCGAGCATCTGCGCCAATGCCACATGCCCGACGAGCCAGACGGTGATGAGGTCGCGCGAGTCGAAGGCGAAGTTCAGGAACGCGGGGAAGTCGCGGAAGAACTCGCACGGCAGGTTCTGCGCCTCGTCGATGATCCACAACGGCGTCACCTGCTTGGTGTCGACCAGTTCGTGCACGCGCTGCTTGATGTCGCGCCAGAGCTGGGCGCGCCGGTAGCTGGGCTCGATCCCCAGGGCGCGCGCCAGGCCGCGGTAGATGTCCACGCGCCCGAAGTCGGTCTCGGCCTGGTAGAGCACCAGGTAGCGGTGCGGGTTGAGCGCGCGCGTGAGGCTGCGCAGGGCGGCAGTCTTGCCCACGCCGGGCTCGCCGGTGAGCAGGCCGATGCCCGGCGATTGCAGCAGCCAGTTGAAGCGCTGGGTGAGTTGTTCCAGGGCGCCGTCATCCCAGGGCTGGGCAACATCTTTGCCCAGCGGCGGGTGGCGCAAGCCGAAGTGCTGAAGGTACATGTCATTGCTCCTTCGTGCCGTGGTACTGGGCCAGGGCGATCTCCACCAGGTTGGGACCACTGCGCACACTGCCTGTGGCCACGTCGGGGTCGGGCTTGCGCCGGGTGCGGTGCTGGTTGGCGAGTTGATCGAGCTCGGTGGCGCTGCCCAGCGATGCACCAGCCTCGTCCTCGACGCCCACGACACGCTCGGCGTGCGGATCGACCACCAGCCTGACGGTCTTGCCCGAGAGCTCATAGGGCACCTCGAAGCGCCGGCCCAGATAGGACACCGTGCCGTCCTTCCTCACGAAGCGCGGCACCCGGTGGTGGAACAGCGCATCGAGATGAGCGGCCTTGGCACCCAGGCTGCGGATCCTGGGCAGGTCGCGCTGGTAGCGCGCCAGCGGCGTCATGCCACCGAGGCCGCCGTGCGCCGTCTGGTGGTAAATTTGCTCAAGCCAGGCCCACAGACGGGCATTGAGATCGCCCAGGCTCGTGATGTGGCGCTCGTCAATCTCCGTGAGGAATTGATCCCGACATGTCCGATGCCAGCGCTCGAGTTTCCCCTTTCCCTCTGGGGCATAAGGGCGGCAGAAGATGAGATGGATGCCCAGCCGAGCGCACAAGCCCTGCAGGGTGTGGGCCCGGTAAGCGGCGCCATTGTCGACAACGATTTTGGTTGGCACTCCACGACGCAACAGCGCTTGCTTGAGCACCCCTTGGACATCGAGCGCGGTCTCGCCCAGGCAGAACGCGCTGTGCGCGACCAGTCGCGAGGCATCGTCGATCAGCGACACCATGTAGGTCTTGCGCAGCTGCCCCTTGACGGGAACACGCGGGCCGTGCATCACGTCGCCGTACCAGATCGAGCCGGCGAACTCGGCTGTGAAGCTGCGCTTCTCCTCGGGCAGGCTGGCCGAGCCGGCCATCTGCGACAGGCCGTGCCGGTGCAGCAGCCGATGAATCGCCGAGCGCGACAGACTCTGGCTCGCCACGATTCCGGCGACTTCGAGCAAACGCAGGATCTGGCGGATCGAGCGCCGCGGATTGTCCCGCTTGGCCGCCAGCACCGCCTCCTGGATCGCCGGCGCGATCTTGGACTGACCGCGGTCCGCACGGATCTTGGGTTCCAGCCCATTGATGCCCTCGCGGCGCCATGCGTAGTACCAAGCCTGGATGGTCTTCTCGCCCAGATGGCGGCGCTGCGACTGGGGAATGGCGTACTCGCGCTGCGCAAGTTCGCGGATCACCTGCTGCAACTCGCCACGCTCGAGTCGTTCGCGGCTGACCAGTGGCCCCAGCACGGACAGCCGGAACAAGGCCTTGGGATCGATTTGCTTCATGTCATGCACCTTCAGGTTGTGGAGGTCCGATGACAGCGGCGATCCGTCTGCGACGGCAGGGGGCAAAGTGTGTGGGGGCCCCGCCCGGGCGGGGCCTGCGCTGTCCGCGCGCGATTCAGGGGCGACTCATCACGGGACGATCAGGTCCCGGTCCAGCCAGGCCATGGCCTGCTGCAGCGACAGTCTGTTGATCACGTTGCGCCAGAACGATTCGTGATCGGCGAATCGTCCGAACTCCGGGAACCGGCTACGCAGGAAGAAGGCAAAGCCCTCGCTGCGACCCCGCAGCCAGTCCCTCCAGCGCCGCACGGTGCGGCGATCACGGCACGTGCAGACCGCGCAACGGTGCACCGAGCAGCCACTCAACACGAGCAACAACACCACCTGCTGCACGGCCCAGTCATACCAGCGCCGAGGCGCGATGCATGCCGGCAGCCGCGAGCACGTGCGCTCGCATGCCCGGCACAGGAAGCGCAGCACCGCCACCGGATTGAGCGACTCGCCGCGACCCGCGCCGCGATCGGCCTTGCGGTGATAGCAACCGTGTCGCCACAGCCCGCCATGCCGGCAGTGCGGGCACGCTGTCGGGCGGTAAGCCTCACCACCTTCGGCCAAGGCCTGAGCGTGTTGTTCGAGGCTGGTGATGCTCGCTAGAATCCGCTGCATAGGCTGGTCTCAGTTGCTTCGTGGTGCTTGGTAACTTCACGATAACAAAGGAGAACCGGCCTATCTTGTTTGCGCCTTGTCCCGGCCTTGAACAGGCTGCATTCTCAAGTCGGCTCTAAAAGTCCAAAGGACACCCGGCGACCGCAGGCCCGGAACAACGACGGACATAACAGTAGAGCGTACACCGCTGTATGAAGCGTTTGGCATATCGCCCTACAATCCCAAAATGGGGCGATATCGTATATGTATGCCAGCAGAATTTCGTGCAGAAGTGCGAGGCAAGAACCTTATAAAGAAAAACATTGAAAGCAAAGGAATCCCACAAGGCGCCCCCATCAGCGCATTCCTCTCCAACCTCTACATGTTGGAATTTGACAAATTCGTCAAACTCATAACCGCCCGGGTCAAAGGTTGGTACATACGCTACTGCGATGACATCTTGATTGTTGTGCCTCCGTACTGCGCAGACAGAATTGAAAAGAGGGTTCTCAAGAAAATAAAAGAACTCCGCCTGGAAATCAACTCCAAAAAGACTGAGCGCAGCCGATTCTCGACCATCGGAAACTCTTTGGTCGCGGATAAATCGCTCCAATATCTGGGATTCACTTTCGATGGACAGCGAATATTAATCCGCTCAGCCGCTCTCGCCCGCTACTCACAGCGAATGAAAGGGGCAGTCCGCAGAGCCAAAGCAACTGCAAAAAGCCGAAACACCGCAAAAGTGTCCAAAGGCTTACCCACAAAGCCTCTTTATAAGAAATCGCTTCTAGAAAAATACTCTCATGTGGGGCGGCGCAACTTTATTACCTATGGGCTCCGCGCGGCCCAAACTCTTGAGTCCAAAAGCATTAAACGTCAACTCCGGCCTCTCTGGAAAAGGCTACAGGATGAGATTGCAAAATAGACCGGCGCTGGATGTTCATGGCAAGCCCCCTACGACTCAAAAGGCCGTCGTCGCAGCTATGGCGATTTAACCGACTCAAGCGTACCGCTGAGTGATGCTGGCACGAACCTTCCGAGCGCAGTGAGGCGCACCACCCGACGCCGACCGTTCTCAAGGTCTCTATGCTGGACCAAGAGGCCAGCATCTACAAGCTTCGCAACGTGCCGCGATGTGGTTTGTCTTGAAAAACCTGTCACCTTGCTGATGTCCGTCTGCGAGCATCGACCATTGCGCACGACCGCAATGAACGTCTGAATTTGCTCCGCAGTGATCCCAGGCGCTGCCCTGCGCATCTCCGAGGTCACGCTTTCATAGCTCATCAGGCCAATGTTGAGAGCGCCCGGAAAGGTACCGGTCGCGGGTGGTGAAAGATCGTGCATGCGCATATCTCGCACGTTCAAGCTCCGCGCATTTCTTCCCGCATGAACAGCAGCAACCAGCACGCCACCTCGCCGGATTCACAAGAAGAGTCGTTGCCGGCAGCCGTTTTTCCAAGCTCTACGACTGCGTAGTAAACGCTTTCGAAGGGGATCACATCAATGTCCCACCACTCTGCCTCATCGTTCATGAAGCAGTAGTAGGCCGCCGCGAGAAGGGATGCCCCGAAGGGCTCCAAGTCGGCCTCAAGGGTGAAAGTGTTGGACAAAAGGTCAAATGCCATCGGGTGCTTTCTTGATGATTTGCGTGCGTCGGGATTGACGCGACGGACTGAATCATCATGAGGAAAACAGGCCGAAGCTATACGCAAAATCACGCCTAGAAAGGCGACGTGCTAGAGTCGAAATTAATGCGAGGAATAACGATGTCCCTTGCCTTTCGGCAAGCGCACATACTCATCCTTTCGAGACTATCTCGCAATCAAGATGATTCTTCCTCTGGACGTGTCCACGTCCTGCTACGATGGTTCAGGCTGTGCAACCAAACTGTAGAACCTAGCTGCGCATCGAGTTCTGTAAGTCATTGATTTCATTGACCATTCAGAAACTGAGGACGGCGGTAAGGCTCGTCAACCTCTTCAGCAGCTTCGTTTCATTCCGTGCGAAATGAAACGAGGCTTGCAACAACCGCTATCAGCCCAGACCCAGGCGACGAATCGCGCCGCGCGCCGCGGCCGCGCCGCTGGCCATCGACGCTGTCAGCAGGTAGCCGCCGGTCGGCGCTTCCCAGTCGAGCATCTCTCCTGCCGCAAACACGCCGGGCAGCGCGTTCGACATCAGCTGCGCATCCAGTGCGTCGAAGCGCACGCCGCCTGCCGTGCTGATCGCCTCGTCGACCGGCCGCGTCGCGATGAGCTTCAAGGGCACCGCCTTGATCGTCGCGGCCAGTTGCGCCGCGTCCTGCATCGCTTCGCGGCTCAAGGCCTCGTGCAGCACCCCCGCCTTGATGCCCTCGAGCCCCAGCCGGCTCTTGAGATGACTGCTGAGCGAACGCGCGCCGCGAGGGTGCGTCACTGCGGCCAATACCTGTTCGGCACTGCGGTCGGGCAGCAGATCCAGCAACAGCGTCGCGCTGCCCTTCGCGGCAATCTCGTCGCGCAGCAGCGCCGACGCGGCATAGATCAGGCTGCCTTCGATTCCCGTGGCCGTCGCGACGAACTCACCCTTGCGCGCAAAGTGCCTCCCCTGGCTGTCGGTGAACGAGATCGCGACCGACTTGAAGGGCTGCCCGGCAAAACGGCTGGAGAAATGCTCGCTCCAGCCCATGCTGTCGAAGCCGGAATTGGCCGCCAGCAGCGGCGCCACCTCCACACCCTGCGCCTGCAGCCACGGCGCCCACGCGCCATCGGAGCCGAGGCGAGCCCAGCTTGCCCCGCCCAACGCCAGCACTACCGCATCGGCCTTTGCCGTAATGCCGCCGGTCGGCGTCGCGAACCGCAGCGACGCCATGTCGAAAACCCCATCGCCCATCCAACGATGCCGCATATGAAACTGCACACCCGCCGCACGCAGGCGATGCAACCACGCGCGCAGCAGCGGCGCGGCCTTCATGTCGGTCGGAAACACGCGCCCCGACGTGCCGACGAAGGTCTCGATGCCCAGGCCGCTCGCCCATTCGCGCATCTGCTGCGGTCCGAACAGCGCCAGCATCGGCTCGAGCTGCGCGCGGCGCTCGCCGAAGCGGGTCATGAACACGTCGAAGGGCTCCGAGTGCGTGAGGTTCAGCCCGCCACGGCCGGCCAGCAGGAACTTGCGGCCGACCGAAGGCATCGCGTCATACACATGCACCTGTGCGCCGGAAGCGCTCAGGACTTCAGCCGCCATCAGGCCGGCAGGTCCGCCGCCGATGACGGCGACGGTAGGGGAAACAGTCATTCGAGATTTACCAGTTCGCCCTGCCCGGTGAGGAACGCGACGCGCACCGTGGCACCGGGATAGGCATGTTGCACTGCCGCGCGATAGCGCTGCATCTGTGCGATCAGCGCAGCGTCCCGTTCGGGGCGCGCCGCAGATTTGTAGTCGAGGATCCACCAGGCGCCGCTGTCGCGCTCGCGCACCAGACGGTCGATGCGCAAGGTCTCGCCTTCATGCACCAGCGTGACTTCGTTGCCATGCCAGTCGACCCTGCGATCGTCCCACACCCAGGCGCCCTCGCCCGCGCGGATACGCCGCGCCAGGGCGGCGGCACCGCGCGCCTGCTGCGCATCGAGCATGAATTCGCGTGCCGCGGCGCGCACGTGGGCCGCAGGCAACGGCTCGCCAGGGACCGCCCATTCGAGCAGACGGTGCATGGCCTGGCCGAAGGCGGCGGCGCGCGCGTCAACGGTGGTGCCTGGCGCTTTCTTGGTGGCAGGTTGTTCGACCAGCACGGGCGCCGCAGGCATGCGCTTCATCGAGAAGCTGCCCGCGCCGGAGTCGGTCGGCAAGACGACCAGTGGCTCGTCGGCCTCGGCAGGCTCGCACAGCGGTTCCAATCGTGCCCACCAGCTGCCTTCGTTGGCGCGCGCCGGGCGCACCGACGACAGCACCAGCCGCTCGCGTGCCCGCGTGGTCGCGACATAAAGGCCGTTGAGCTCTTCACGATGGCGTGCGCGCTGCTCCTCTTCGAGCAATGCCGCCGCGCAGGCCGGCGGCGTCTTCTCGCTCGCGAGGAACACGAAGCGCGTCGGCGCGCTGTCGCCGCCCTTCCATTCGACCAGCACGCCCATGGTCTGGGCGCGCGGTGGTGCCGCGTCGCAGTCGAGCATGAGGACGGTATCGGCCTCCAGTCCCTTCGCGCCATGCACGGTCAGCAGTTGCACCGCATCGGGCGCGGCCACGGTCGGAGCGCGCACGCCGCCCGCGCGCAGGGCGCGCACCAGCGCATACGGTGTCGCGAAACGCGCGCCGTCGATCTCGAGCGATGCGGACAGCAGGCCGCGCAGATTGGCCAGCGCGCTCTGGCGCATCGCGGCTGGAACCGCGGCCCCGAATTTCGCGAGCAGATCGCCATCGTGGAAGATCGCGTCGAGCGCGTCGTGAGGCGGCAGTGTCATCAGCCAGCGCTGCCACTTCCTGAGCTTGGTGCCCACCTCGATCAACGCCGGCGGCAGACTTTCGTCCTTCAGGATCAGCGCGAACCAGCTCACCGGGCCGCGCTCGCGCTGCGCCAGCGCGAGCTGCACCAGCGCCGCGTCATCGATGCCGAACACCGGCGACTTCAGCGCCCGCGCCAGCGAAAGATCGTGCGCGGGCGACACCAGGGCGTCGATCAGCGCGACCACGTCCTGCACTTCGGGTGCGTCGTGCAGATCGTTCTTCTCGGGCTGCTGCACGGGGATGTGGCGCTGGCGCAGTTCGTCCTGCATGGCCGAGAGCCGGCTGCGGCGGCGCGCCAGCACCATGATTTGGCGCGGCGGCGTTCCGTCGGCGATGCGCTGCGCCACCCATTGCGCGGCCTGTTCGCATTCCTTCTGCAGCAGCTGTTCTTCGGGCAGCACGCGCGGCGTGACGAGGCTGTCGCGCCAGTGCAGCATGCCGTCGTCGGCCGGCGCCGCGTCGGACGCATCGCCGAGTGCGTCGCGGTCGATGGCCGGCAGCTTGAGCAGTTCGCCTTCGTCGCCGCGCTCGGTGGTGTGGGCGCGGTAGCCATCGAACTCGCCGGCCTCTTGCGCCGCAAGCATCGCCGCGTTGACCAGCCCGACCACGGCCCGTGCATTCCGGTGGGTGTGGTCGCAGTTCAGCAACTCGCCGTCGAGCCCTTCGCGCACGAACTTCTTCGCGGCGATGAACACCTGCGGCTCGGCGCGGCGGAAGCGGTAGATGCTCTGCTTCGGGTCGCCCACGATGAACACGCGCGGCGCGCGGCCCTGCGCCCCGGTGTACGCGCTGAGCCAGCCGTAGAGCGCCTGCCACTGCAGCGGGTTGGTGTCCTGGAATTCGTCGATCAGCAGGTGCGCAATGCGCGCGTCGAGCCGCTCCTGCACCCAGCCCGAGAGCGCCGACTGGCCGAGCAGCAGCTGCGCGGCCTGCTCGACGTCGTTCATGTCGACCCAGCCGTGGGCGCGCTTCACATCGGCAAAGGCCGCGATCAGCAGGCGCGTGAGGCGCGTCATGCGCTGCTGGTAGAGCCATGCGGCGTGCTGGGCCTGTGCGCCGCACAGCACCTGCAGCTCGGCCTCGGCTTCCTGCGCGGCGGGGAATTTCTGCAGGTTCTTGTTGAGGCGGTCTTCGGTGGCGACGAAGAAGTTCTTGCGCAGGTGTGCGAGCGCGGCCGCCAGCGAATCGGCTGCGGGCTCGCCCATGCCGAACACGTCGATGATGGCCTCGGCCGCCTTCTGCGGCGTCTTGTTGCTCTCTCGGCCAAGCGCGGCGGCGCGGTCGAGCCAACGGCGGCGCACCGGCTCGCCGAGCAAGGCCTCGGTCGGTTCGTCCAGGCCTTCGAGCGACGGAAAGAACGCGCTGAAATGCTGGACGGCATTCTCTGCATCGGCCAGCGAGAACTCGACGCGCTTCGACAGCGCCTCGCTCAGGGCCTTGGCCGTTTGCGAGCGGCCGTGCGTGGCCACGACGGCGTAGTAGTCGGCCAGCACGTTCTTGTCGGCGGTGACGGCCTCGAAGAAGGGCCGCCATGTGTGGCCGCGCGCCTCGGCATCGTCTTCGAGCAGTTCGTAGTTCGACGGCAGGCCCAGCTCGCGCAGCACCGCGAGCGGCGCGTTGCGCAGCAGGCCCGCGAACCAGGCGTGGAAGGTGCGGAACTGCACCGGCCTGCCGCCTTCGAGCAGGCGCCGGTAGAGGCCCTTCAGGCGCGGCACGGCCGCTGCCGCAGCGACGGGCTCCACGCCGCGCATCACGAGTTGGCCGACCAGTTCTTCCGGCGTCCGTTCGGCAAAATCTTCAAGCCACTGGTCGAGCCGCTCACGCATCTCGCCGGCCGCCTTCTTCGTAAAGGTGATGGCCAGGATCTCATGCGGCTCGCAGGCAGACTCGCCTTCTTCGAGCAGCGCGCGCAGGATGCGCGACACCAGCATCCAGGTCTTGCCCGCGCCTGCGCAGGCCTCGACGGCGACCGAACGGCGCGGATCGCAGGCGACGGTGTAGAAGGCCTCGCGCGTGACGTGCCGGCCGTTGTGTTCGTAGGCGGCGCCGTTCATTTCGCAATGCCCCCGAAACGGGGTGCCTCGTTGCCCCAGAAGTCCTTGCGGCAGAGGCCGCGCGCGGCGCAGTAGTCGCAGACGGCGCCCTCCCCCAGCGGCGGCAGCGCAGCCCCGTGCGCGATGCGCGTGAAGTCGTCGATGATGCCGGCCACCAGCGCATCCCGCGCCTCGACCACGGCGGGCTGCTCGACGGTCTGCGTGCCGGAGGACTTTTCCCCGACGTTCACATAGGCCGCGCGCAAGGTGTCGTCGGCCACCAGCGCGGCGTAGAAGGCCAGTTGCGTGTCTTCGGTCGGGTCCTTCACGCGCTCCTTGCTGACCGTTGCCGATTCGGTCTTGTAGTCGATCACGAAAGCCTGGCCGTCGGGCATGCGGTCGATGCGGTCGAGCCGGCCGATCAGCCGCAGCGTGCCCAGGGGCTGTTCCTTCCAGGGTTCGGCTTCGACGAAGACCGCGCCGCCCGCCTCGTGCCCCGTCAACCAGTTGAGGTAGCCGTCGCGCACCGCGGGCCAGGCCGCGGCGAATGGCAGGAACTCGGCTTCGGACAGGCTGAGCTCCTTCGTTGCGCGCCGGGCCGCCTCTTCGATGAGCGAGATTCGTTCCTGCGCATCCTGCGCCGGGGTTTCGACCAGCGCCTCGTGGAAATGACCAAGCACGGCATGCAGCCAGTTGCCGAAGTCGCGCTTGTCGACCTCGGCATCGAGCTCGTCGGCGCTGCGCAGGCCCAACTGCCGCAAGGCGAAGAAGCGGTAGGGGCAGCGGCGCAGGTCTTCATACACGCTGGTCGAGATGTTCTCCAGTGGCAGGAGCGCGCCGGAAGGAGTCGGATATTCGGTTGGCTGCACGGCCACTTCGCGCGGCGTGCGTGGATCGGCCGAGGGCTGCAGCGCGTGATCGAGCTGCAGCGCCTGCACCAGCGGACTGGGCCGTACCGGCTCGCCGCTGGCGTCGGACTGGCGCCAGATCAACTCGCACGACGGGTTGTGCAGGGCCGCGGCCCAGGCTGCGCGCTGTGCGGCTTCGAGCGTTTCACGCGATGCCAAGCCCAGCTCGAGTCGCTGGGCGGCGCTCCAGTTGCCGGGCGGCTCGGGTGACGCGGGCAGACGCCGGTCGTCGCAGCCCGGGATGACCACGGCACCGAACGCCCGACCCAGCAATTGGTACAGCGGCAGCACGACGACCTTCGGCGCCTGGTCACCCGCGGGGGGCACGAAGCTCGCGTCTTCCAGCACGTCGCGGACCCAGGCGGTGAACTCGGCCAGCGTGTGGCGGCCGCCGGGGAAATCGTCGTCGTCGCCGTGCGCGCCGGCATCGAGCCACAGGGCGCCGATCACTTTGCCGCCGGCGAGGTCTTCGTCGAGCAGCGCCCATTGGCCGCTGGCTTCCAGCAGCTCGCGCAGCGCGCGCAGCCAGTCGGCCAGGGGGCGGGACCGGGCCATGGGCGCGCGTCGCGCCTCGATGGCCTCGGTGAAGGACAGCAACGTGGCGTCCTGCGCCTTCTCGCTGCGCGCCACCAAGGCACACCAGGCCAACCAGTCGCGCAGGCCTTCGCGGCGCAAGCGGGCTTCGAGCAGTTGCACGGTCGGCGCATCACCATCGGCGCCGCTCTTGAGCCATTCGAGCACCTGGTCGCTGGCGGCGTCATGGGCACAGGCGCGCAGCGCGCTCATCAGCGTGGCGGCGGCGCGCGTGGTCGACAGCTTCCAGCCCGTTTCGTCGTGCGTGACGATGTCTTGCGCACTCAGCTGGGCGCTGATGCGGCGCGTGAGGGCGCGGTCGGTTGCGATCAAGGCGACCGGTGCGCGGCCTTCGGCGAGGTGGCGCAGCACGCAGGCGGCGGCGAGCTCGGCTTCGTCTTCGGGGTCGAGGGCGACGTGCGAAACCGCAGCCTGCGTGGGCGCGCCCGAAGGCACGAGCGAGAGATGAAGAGCGCGGTCGCCCCACAGCTTGCAGAGCGACTGCGTGAGCGGATCGGCCAGGAAACCCTCGAGCACGATCAGCGCATCGACCTGCGCACGCGTGCTGTCGCGCTGAAGCACGTCGGTGGCATAGCCCGAGGTCGAGGCCCACGCGACGGCGATGCGGATCAACGCGCTCTCGATGCGGAACCATTCCGACTCGCTGCCCGCCTCGGCCACGCCCGCTGCGCGTTGCGCCCATTCGCCGCCCCGCACTTCGGGACTCACGGCAGCTGCAAGAGGGGCCAGTTGATACGCCAGTTCGACGACGCGACCGGCCAGGGCGAAGCGCTCGGCACTGAAACCGGCTTGCGACAGCAACGCCTGCGCCGTGACGAGGTCGCGCGCCATGTCGTGCGCGATGTCGTAGCCGGTCGGCACGAAGCCGCCCGCGCTGCGGGCCCAGTTATGGGTGGTCTCGAAGCGCGGCACGAAGCCGGGGCTGCCGCAGCGAGCCCACATGGCGCGCGCCACGCCCATCAACTGCGCGTAGGGCACCAGCACCACGGTGCGGGCGGCATGCAGCTGGCGATCGGCCAGCGCGCGGACGATCCGCGCAACGACGCCATTGGCGGGATCGCACCACAGGGCCTGGACAGGGAGGCCTTCGTTCATGTTCTATCGAGGGGTTGGAGAGCGCGTGGACGTGACGCACAAGGGCTTTTGGCTATCGCCGCCATAGCGTCCCCGCACGGCACGCCACCCCTTGGTTTCTGTCACAATGACCAGCACTTTAGCTGCACCGAAACTCTCTGCGCACAAGGACCCACACATGGCCAGCGAACTCATCAAACACATCTCCGATTCCTCCTTCGAGGCCGACGTGCTCAAGTCCAGCCAGCCCGTGCTGGTCGATTACTGGGCCGAATGGTGCGGTCCCTGCAAGATGATCGCCCCGATCCTCGACGAAGTGTCGGCCACCTACGAAGGCAAGCTGAAGATCGCCAAGCTGAACGTGGACGAGAACCGCGACATTCCCGCCAAGTTCGGCATTCGCGGCATCCCCACCTTGATGCTGTTCAAGGACGGCCAGTTGGCCGCCACCAAGGTCGGCGCCATGAGCAAGGCGCAACTCACGGCCTTCATCGACCAGCAACTCGCCTGAGCGATTTCCACCGGCCAGCGCGCAATGCGTTGGCCGGCGCGTTTTTCCTGTCATAATCTCCCACAGATCACCGGCCCTTTATCCAGGCAACCGGTTCGAGTTCCCCGGTTGGTGAGGCACCTCTCGCTTCACACCCAACCTCCCCCCGTTTTCCGTTCGATTACCCCGCGAGGGGTCATTCCATGCACTTAAACGAACTCAAGGCACTCCACGTGTCTGAAGTCCTCAAGCAAGCCGAAGCGCTTGAGATCGAAAACGTCGGCCGCATGCGCAAGCAGGAGCTGATGTTCGCGATCATCAAGAAGCGCGCCAAGGCCGGCGAGCAGGTCTTCGCCGACGGCGTGCTCGAAATACTGCCCGACGGCTTCGGCTTCCTGCGCAGCCCCGACACCAGCTTCACGGCCAGCACGGACGACATCTACATCTCGCCGAGCCAGGTGCGCCGCTTCAACCTGCACACCGGCGACATGATCGAAGGCGAGGTGCGCACGCCCAAGGACGGCGAGCGTTATTTCGCGCTGACCAAGCTCGACAAGGTCAACGACGGCCCGCCCGAGCAGAACAAGCACAAGGTGATGTTCGAAAACCTGACGCCGCTGTTCCCCAAGGAGCAGATGAAGCTCGAGCGCGACGGCATCAAGGGCGACGAGAACATCACGGGCCGCATCATCGACATCATCGCCCCCATCGGCAAGGGCCAGCGCGCCCTGCTCGTGGCGCCGCCCAAGAGCGGCAAGACGGTGATGATGCAGCACATCGCCCACGCGATCAGCGCCAACTACCCCGACGTCCACATGATGGTGCTGCTCGTGGACGAGCGCCCTGAAGAAGTGACCGAAATGCAGCGCACGGTGAAGGGCGAAGTCATTGCTTCGACCTTCGACGAGCCCGCAGCGCGCCACGTGCACGTGGCCGAAATGGTGATCGAGCGCGCCAAGCGCCTGGTCGAACTGAAGAAGGACGTGGTGATCCTGCTCGACTCGATCACCCGCCTCGCCCGCGCCTACAACAACGTCGTGCCCTCGTCGGGCAAGGTGCTGACCGGCGGTGTGGATTCGAATGCGCTGCAGCGTCCCAAGCGCTTCCTGGGCGCCGCGCGCAACGTGGAAGAAGGCGGCTCGCTGACCATCATCGGCACCGCGCTGATCGACACCGGCAGCCGCATGGACGAAGTGATCTTCGAAGAGTTCAAGGGCACCGGCAACTCCGAAATCCACCTCGACCGCCGCCTGTACGAAAAGCGCGTGTTCCCCTCGATCCAGCTCAACCGCAGCGGCACGCGCCGCGAAGAATTGCTGCTGGCCCCCGAGATCCTGCAGAAGACCCGCATCCTGCGCCAGCTCATGTACAACATGGACGAGATCGAGTCGATGGAGCTGATGCTCAAGAACATGAAGGCGACGAAGACCAATGTCGAGTTCTTCGACATGATGCGTCGCGGCGGCTGAGCATCACGCTCTCCCGCAAAAAGCGCGTTGGCCCCACGGCCAAACGCGCTTTTTTCATGGGCGCTCGATGCGGATGGCGCGGCCTTCGGCGGCGCTCTGGCGGCCGATGTCGAGCAACTCCATCAGCGCGACGGCCTGCTCGGGCGGCACGGGATTCGGGCCGTTGCCGAGGATCGCGTCGCGGACCGCGGCGTAGTAGTCGACGTAGTTGCCGGCCCGCGTCGGCAAGGCGCGAAAGTGCGGCGCCCCGTCGCCACCGATCAGCGTGAGCTCGCCATCGAGCGGATCGGCGCCCCATCCCACGGCCGGCGGGCGCTGCCCGGCGCGCAGCGCGTCCTCCTGCGGATCGACGCCGTGCTTGACGTAGCTGCCGCGCGTGCCGTGCACGATGTAGCGCGGCGCAGCGTGGGCGGCGAGCGTCGTCGAATGCAGCACCACGCGCAGCGGCGCATGCGGCCCCTGCTCGTAGCGCAGCACGGCATGAAAGTAGTCTTCGACCACGGCACCGTCGCGCAACACGGCGGTGTCGAGCTGGATGGTGTCGGGCCGGCCGAAAAGCTGCACCGCCTGATCGACCAGATGGGCGCCCAGGTCCACCCACAGGCCCGACCCCGGCACGGCCTGCTCGCGCCAGCGCGCCTTCACCTCGGGCCGGAAGCGGTCGAAATGCGACTCCAGGTACACCGGCCGCCCCAATTCGCCGGACGTCAGGACCTCCTTGAGGGTCAGGAAATCGGCATCGAAACGCCGGTTCTGATACACCGCCAGGACAAGGTTGTTGCGCTTGGACAACGCCTCGAGCTCCCTCGCCTCAGCCACATCGAGCGTGAAAGGCTTGTCCACCACCACGTGCTTACCGGCTTCCAGCGCCGCCTTGGCGACCGGATGGTGTTGTGCGTTTGGCGTCGCGACCACGACCAGGTCGATATCGGCGCGCGCCACCAGCGCCGCCACGTCGGGCACCACGAGCACACCAGGCCAGTCGGCGTGCACCTTGTGCGGCTGCGAACTCGCCACTGCGGCCAGTTCGAGCCTCGGAACGGCCGAAAGCACGGGCGCATGGAAGGTCTGGCCGGCAAAACCGTAGCCGACGAGGCCGGCGCGCAAAGGTGCAAAGGTCATGGAAGGGCTCCGTTTGCTCGAAAATGGGGCAGTATGCGATAATCATGGGCTCCGCGAAAAGTGCGGCTGGGCAGCTTCGCCCGGCCTCCTGGATTTCCCAGGGCAGCGCGCCAGACCATTGGCACGCTGGTGGCTCTCGCATCGACCGCGCATTGATTCCAACAGCGCAAAAGGAAAAACCATGGCAAAAGAAGGCATCCACCCGAATTACCGCGAGATCCTGTTCGTCGACATGTCGAACGGCTTCAAGTTTGTGACCCGTTCGTGCGCGAACACCAAGGAAATGGGCAAGACCGACGACGGTCGCGAGCTCCCCCTGTTCAAGCTCGACACCACCAGCGAATCGCACCCGTTCTACACCGGCACGCAGAAGTCGGTCGACAACATGGGCGGCCGCGTCGAGAAGTTCCGCAACCGTTTCGGCAAGACCACCGGCGCTGCTTCGAAGTAAGGCACGCGCTTTTGCGTCGAGGGCAGCCCGGTTTACCGCGCTGCCCTTTTTCTTTCCGAATCCTGCCCTCTTCCGCCACTTGAACCAGCCCACCCCCGCGATCGTTGCCCAGAGTGCCGTGCGCCGGCTGCCGCGCATCGCGTTGCTTCTGCTGTGTGCGGCCTACCTGCTGCCGGGCCTGGTCGGCCGGGGCCCCTGGAAGAGCGCGGACATCACGGCCTTCGGCTACATGGCCGAACTGGCCCGCAGCACCGAAGGCATCGCGCGCTGGTTCGACCCTCTGCTGCTGGGCCTGCGCCCTGAAACGCCCGCGCTGATCCCATACTGGATCGGCGCCCTGGCCATCAAGATCGCGCCGTCGTGGCTCAACCCCGACCTGGCCGTGCGCATCGCATTCGCGTTCCTGCTCTGGGGCACCTTCACGGCCAGCTGGTATGCGGTGTACTACCTGGCCCGTACGGCGCGCGCCCAGCCCGTGGCCTTCGCCTTCGGCGGCGAGGCACGGCCGACCGACTACGCACGCGCAATTGCCGACGGCGGCCTGCTGGCGCTGATCGCCTGCCTCGGCCTCGCCCAGCTTGGCCACGAGACCACGCCCGCGCTGGCACAGCTGTTCTTTGCCTCGCACCTGTTCTACGGCGTGGCCGCACTGCCCTATCGCCGCGCGGGCCCGTTGATCGCACTGACGGTGGGCACCATCGGCATCACGCTGAGCGGTGCGCCCACCGTAGGGCTCGCGCTGGCTGTCGGCAGCGTGCTGTACATCGCCTACGAGCGCCGGCTCGCCGCGCAGTCCGAGCGCGAGAACATCAACGACGAAGACAACGGCCCCGGCTACACGCGAGGTGCCCTCCTCGCGATGGCTGGCATTACCGTGCTGGCGGCGGTGCTCGTGTTCGGGCTGAAGCTGCCGACATGGAAGATCACCGTGCTCGGCGGTTCTCTGCTGGGCGACGTACGCAGCCAGGCCAAGCTGCTGCTGTGGTTCACCTGGCCGGTCTGGCCGCTTGCCATCTGGACGCTCTGGCGCTGGCGGCGACAGCTCACGGCGCGCCACGTCGCGCTGCCCTTCTGGTTCGCGCTGGTGCCGCTGGCGGCCACCTGGACCACCGACTACTCCGACCGCTCGCTGCTGCTGGCGCTGCCCGCGTTCGCCACGCTGGCCGCCTTCGCCTTGCCCACCTTCAGACGCAGCGCAGCGGCGCTGATCGACTGGTTCAACGTGCTGTTCTTCAGCGGCCTGGCCGTGCTCGGCTGGATCTACTGGGTTGCCATGCAGACTGGCGTCCCGCCCAAGCCCGCCGCCAGCGTGGCGCGACTGGTGCCCGGCTTCGTGCCCGAGTTCTCTCCCATTGCCGTTGCGCTCGCGGCGGCCGCGACAATCGCCTGGTGCTGGCTGGTGCGCTGGCGCACGGGGCGGCACCGTGCCGCGCTCTGGAAGACGCTGGTGCTGCCCGCCGGCGGCACGGCGCTGTGCTGGATGCTGCTGATGACGCTGTGGCTGCCGCCCATCGACTACGCGCGCAGCTACGTGCCGCAGGTGCGGGCCGTGGCCGAACGCGTCGGCCAGCCGCGCTGCATCGCGGAACTCGCGCTCAGCCGCCCGCACATCGCGGCCCTGCGCCACCACGGCAACTTCAACGTGCAACCGCTGCTGCTGGGCACCGATTGCCCATGGCTGCTGGCGAGCCCAGAGACCATCGAGCGCCTGCACACCATCATTCCCTTCGACCAGTGGCGCTTTGCCGGCACGCTGCGCCGACCCAGCAGCGCGGCCGACGACCTCCTGCTCTACCAGAAGATCACGCCGCAGTGAGGGGCGGCGAACGGGCCCTGATCGCGCGGCACGCGGGCACCGTGCTCGCCGGGCAGCTGGCCGTGATGGCCTTCGGCGTGGCCGACACCATCATCGCCGGGCGCTACTCCGAGCAAGCACTGGCCGCCCTGTCGGTCGGCGCCGCCATCTTCGTCAGCGTGTACGTCTCGCTGATGGGCGCGCTGCAGGCGCTGCTGCCGGTCTGGGCCGAACTGCACGGTGGCGGCCGCGCCGGCGAGGTGGGCCGCTCGGTGCGGCAATCGCTTTACCTGGCCGCCATTGCCATCATGGCCGGCATGGCGATCCTGCTGCTGCCGGACGCGGCCCTGCGGTGGACCCAGGTGCCGGCTGCGATGCGCGGCGAAGTCGAGGCTTATCTGGCGGTGCTGGCCTTTGCGCTGGCGCCGGCCCTGCTCTTTCGCCTGTTCAGCACGCTCAACCAGAGCCTGGGCAAGCCCCAGCTCGTGACATGGCTGCAGCTCGGTTCGCTGGCCGTGAAGCTGCCGCTGTCGATCTGGTTCACCTTCGGCGGCGCGGGCTTGCCGGCCATGGGCCTCGTGGGCTGCGCCTGGGCCACGCTGTGCGTGAACTGGGCGATGCTGGGATGCGCCATCTGGCTGCTGCGCAATCGCGCGTTCTATCGCGACTACGGGCTCTGGAAGCGCATCGAGGCGCCCGACTGGCAGCAGATCCGCAAGTTCGCGCGGCTCGGCGTGCCAGGCGGCTTGGCGGTGCTGGTCGAAGTGACCTCGTTCACGCTGATGGCCTTGTTCATCGCCCGCCTTGGCACGGCGGCCGCGGCGGCTCACCAGATCGCGTCGAACCTGCTGGCCGTGGCCTATATGACCCCGCTGTCGCTGGCCATCGCGACCAGCGCGCGCGTGAGCTTCTGGCTCGGTGCCGGGGATACGGCCAGGGCCCGGCACGCCTGTCGCCTGGGCTTCGAGCTGACCGCGCTGTGCGCCCTGTTCTACGCCGCCGCCATGGCTGCGCTGCGCTACGAGCTCGCCAACGTGTATTCAGACAACCCCGCTGTGATCGCGATGGCCGGCGCACTGCTGCTGGCAGTGGCCATGTATCACTTCGCCGATGCGGTGCAGACCTTCTGCGTGTTCGTGCTGCGGTGCTACCGGGTCACGCTGGCGCCGCTGGTGATCTATTGCGCGATGCTGTGGGGGCTGGGCCTCGGCGGAAGCTACCTGCTGGCGTACCGCGGCCTTGGCCCCTGGACGGCCATGCAATCGCCGCTAGCGTTCTGGATCATGAGCGCCTTCGCGCTGGTGCTGACGGCCCTGCTTTTCGGCGCGCTGCTGCGTTGGACGATGCGCCAGCGCGCCTGACAAGAGCTGCCTGCTACCTGGCCAGCACGCGAGCTTCCCGCACGCGCGCTGCGGGAAACACCAGCGCAAAGCGCGAACCCTTGCCCACCGTGCTTTCGATGCGCAGCTCGGTGCCGTGCCGCTGTGCAATGTGCTTGACGATGGCCAGCCCCAGCCCCGTGCCGCCCGTCTCTCGCGAACGGCTGCGGTCGATGCGGTAGAAGCGCTCGGTCAGTCGGGGAATGTGCTCGGCGGCAATGCCGGGGCCCGTGTCTTTCACTGCGTATTCGCCACGCCCGTCAGGCAGCACCCGCCAGCTCACCGCCACCTCGCCGCCGCCGGGCGTGTAGCGGATGGCATTGCTCAGCAGGTTCGACATCGCGCTCTGCAGTTCGGTCGGTGCGCCCGACACTTCGGACTCGGCATCGATGGTGAACGACAGCCGATGTCCCTGCGGTGCCACACGGCCCGACAGCCCGCGGCCCTCGTCTTCGCACTGTGCGAGCAGCGCACGAATGCGGATCCACTGGTTGCCCGAAGGCGCCGCGCTGCCTTCCAGCCGCGACAGCGTCAGCAGGTCGTTCACCAGCGTTTCCATGCGGTGCGACTGCTGCCCCATCAGCGACAGGTAGCGCATGCGTTCGTCCGCATCGAGCGGCAGGTTCTGCAGCGTCTCGACGAAGCCCGCCAGCACCGTCAGCGGCGTGCGGATTTCGTGCGACACGTTCGCCACGAAATCACGCCGCATCGCCTCGGCCTGCTCCAGCGCCGTGATGTCGCGCGTCAGAAGCATGCGGCGGTTGCCGGCATAGGGATGCACCTGCACCGACAGCCGCACTAGGTGGGGGCGCTGATGCGAGTGGCCGGGTCCGGAGGCGTCGATGACCACGTCGCGGCTGTAGTTCCACGATGCAAGGTAGGCGACGAAGGCCGGATCGCGCACGAGGTTCGCCAGATGCTGCGCAAGGTCGCGCTCGGCGTCGATGCCGAACTGGCTGGCGGCCGTCTGGTTGCACCATTCGATGCGGCCCTGCTCGTCGAGCAGCACCACGCCGTTGGGCGACGCCTGGATGGCCGCGAGGAATTCCTGCAGCCGCTCTTCGGCTTGCCGCGTCTGCTGCTCGCGGTCGCGCAGCAGCTTGCGGATGCGCTCCGACAGCTCGCCCCACACGCCCGCTCCCCGCGTCGGCAGGCCCGCCGCGTCGTTGCGCAGCACCCGCATCAGCCGCTCGGCGCGCCAGGCATCGAGCGCCAGCCAGAGCACCGCGCCCAGCCATGCGCCCAGCCATCCGTACTTCCAGCCAAAAATGGCGACAGCGCCCGCTCCTATTGCAAGGGACGCTATTAAAAAAGTAGCAATTCGAAAAGGCATGGCGGGCGATTATCCGCGCCCGCGGCCGAGGGACGCCACTGCGCTCAAACCGTGACTTGGGCGGTCAGCCGGTAGCCCGCTCCGCGGACGGTTTCGACCATCGGCGCCGCCGCACCCAGCGATTCGCGCAGGCGCTTGACGTGCACGTCGACCGTACGCTCCTCGATGTAGACGTGGTCGCCCCACACCTTGTCGAGCAGCTGCGCGCGGCTGTGCACGCGCTCGGCATGCTGCATCAGGTAGGCCAGCAGCTTGAACTCGGTCGGCCCGACCTTCAGCGCGCCGCCCTGCCAGGTCACGCGGTGGGTGGAGGTGTCGAGTGCCAATTCGCCGATCTCGACGCGCTCGGTCACCACTTCCGGCGCGCGGCGGCGCAGCACCGCGCGGATGCGAGCCAGCATTTCCTGCGTGGAGAACGGCTTGGTGATGTAGTCGTCGGCACCTGCATCGAGGCCGGCCACCTTGTCGGGCTCGTCGCCGCGCGCAGTCAGCATCAGGATCGGGATGGCCTTGGTGCGCGGGTCCTTGCGCCACTGGCGCGCGAGCTGCAGCCCGCTCTGGCCCGGCAGCATCCAGTCGAGCAGGATCAGGTCCGGCAGGAAGGCGTCGATCTCGCGCTGGGCCGCGGCGCCATCTTCCGACCAGATCGGCTCGAAGCCGTTGTGGCGCAGGTTGACGGCGATCAGCTCGGCGATCGAGGACTCGTCTTCGACGATCAGGACTCGGGGTTTCTTCATTGCTTTCTTGGGAGTCTTGCCGCGGTTGTCACTGCAGCGCGGACTCTATTTCTTGCATCGAAGTGTGCCGCACATCGGCGCCCTTGACGATGTAGATGATGAACTCGGCGATGTTCTTGGCGTGGTCGCCGATGCGTTCGATGGCCTTGGCCAGGAACAACAGGTCCAGGCTGGCGGAGATGGTGCGCGGGTCTTCCATCATGTAGGTGACCAGCTTGCGCACGAAGCCGTCGAACTCCTTGTCGATCAGGTCGTCGTCTTTCAGGATCGACAGCGCCGCGGCCGTGTCCAGGCGTGCGAAGGCGTCCAGCGCGGTGCGCAGCAGGCCCGAGGCCAGGTCGGCCGCGATGCGCAGTTCGGTCGTGGGCAGCTGGCGGGCCGCCCCGCTCTCGATGATCGACTTGACCATGCGCGCGATCTTGTTGGCCTCGTCGCCCACGCGCTCGAGGTTGGCGGTGGTCTTGCTGATGGCGATCAGCAGGCGCAGGTCGCGGGCGGTCGGCTGGCGGCGCGCGATGATGGACGACAGCTCGCGGTCGATGTCGATTTCCATCGCATTGACGCGGTGCTCGGTCTCCATCACGCGGTCGGCGGCTTCGGTGTCGAACTGCAGCAGCGCATACACGGCCTGGTGAATCTGCGACTCGACCATGCCGCCGAGCTCCATCACGCGCGACGAGACGCCGTTGAGTTCGCTGTCGAACTGGCTGGAAAGGTGTTTCTCGGTCATGGTGTCTCCTTAGCCGAAACGGCCGGTGATGTAGTCCTCGGTTTCCTTGCGCTGCGGCTTGAAGAACATCTGTTCCGTCGCACCGAACTCGATCAGGTCGCCGAGGTACATGTAGGCGGTGTAGTCGCTGCAGCGGGCGGCCTGCTGCATGTTATGCGTCACGATGACCACTGTGTATTCATTCTTCAGCTCGGCGATCAGTTCCTCGATCTTCGCGGTGGAGATCGGGTCGAGCGCCGAGCAGGGCTCGTCGAGCAGCAGCACTTCGGGCTTGATCGCGATGCCGCGCGCAATGCACAGGCGCTGCTGCTGGCCGCCCGAGAGGCCCGAGCCGCTTTGCTGCAGCTTGTCGCGCACTTCGGTCCACAGGGCGGCCTTCTTCAGGGCCCACTCGACGCGGTCGTCCATTTCGCTGGCCGAGAGATTCTCGAACAGCTTCACGCCGAAGGCGATGTTGTCGTAGATCGACATCGGGAACGGCGTGGGCTTCTGGAACACCATGCCGACCTTGGCGCGGATCAGCGCCACGTCCTGCTTCGACGTGAGCAGGTTCTCGCCGTCCAGCGCGATGGTGCCTTCGGCACGCTGCTCCGGGTAGAGCTCGAACATGCGATTGAAAGTGCGCAGCAGGGTCGACTTGCCGCAGCCCGAGGGGCCGATGAAGGCGGTGACCTTGTTCTCGGGAATCTCGAGGTTGATGCCCTTGAGCGCGTGGAACTTGCCGTAGTAGAAGTTCAGGTCCTTGACCGAGATCTTCGAGCGCGACGGTTGTTGTGCGACGGTGTTTGGCATGTTGTCTTCTTCTGGATTCAGTGTTTGGTGCGCGTCAGGACCCGCGCCAGGATGTTGAGGGCAAGCACGGCAATCGTGATCAGGAACACGCCGGCCCATGCCAGCTGTTGCCAGTTCTCGTACGGGCTCATCGCGAACTTGAAGATCGTGACCGGCAGGCTGGCCATCGGCTGGCTCACGTCGGCGGTCCAGAACTGGTTGTTCAGCGCGGTGAAGAGCAGCGGCGCGGTTTCGCCCGCGATGCGCGCCACAGCCAGCAGCACGCCCGTGACCACACCGGCGCGTGCAGCGCGCAGCGTGATGCTCAGGATGACCTTCCACTTCGGCGTGCCCAGCGCGTAGGCCGCTTCGCGCAGGCCCGGCGGCACCAGCTGCAGCATGTTCTCGGTGGTGCGGATGACCACGGGGATCACGATCAGCGCGAGCGCCAGCGCACCGGCCAGGCCCGAGAAGGTCTTGAAATAGGCCACCACCACGGCATAGACGAACAGGCCGATCACGATCGACGGCGCCGACAGCAGGATGTCGTTGACGAAACGCGTGACGGATGCGAGCCAGCCCTTGGGGTTGTACTCGGCCAGGTAGATGCCGGCCATGATGCCGATGGGCGTGCCCACGAAGGTGGCCAGCATCACCATCACGAACGAACCGAAGATCGCGTTCGCGATGCCGCCCGCCTCGTTCGGCGGTGGCGTCATCTCGGTGAAGGTGGCAATGGCCAGGCCGCCGACGCCCTGGCGCAGCGTTTCCCAGAGGATCCACACCAGCCAGAACACACCGAAGGCCATCGCAGCGAGCGACAGCGTGAGGGCGATCTTGTTGACGCGGTTGCGCGAGGCGAACCGGGCCTGGCGCGTTTCAGCAAGCGCCTTGGCGTTCAAGAGATTTTGAGCGGTACTCACGATTTGGTTCCTTCGCTCTTCTTCATCTTGGCCAGCAGCATCTTGGAGAGCGACAGCACGACGAAGGTGATGAAGAACAACACGAGGCCGAGGTACATCAGCGCAGCCTGGTGCAGGCCCGCGCCGGCTTCGGCGAATTCATTGGCGAGTGCCGAGGTGATGCTGTTCGCAGCCTCGAACACCGACAGCGAGTTGAGCTGGTTCATGTTGCCGATCACGAACGTGACCGCCATCGTTTCACCCAGCGCCCGGCCCAGGCCGAGCATGATGCCGCCGATGACGCCGGCCTTGGTGTAGGGCAGCACCACCTTGGAGACGACTTCCCAGGTGGTCGAGCCGAGGCCGTAGGCCGACTCCTTCAGCAGCGGCGGCGTCACCTCGAACACGTCTCGCATCACCGAGGCGATGAACGGGATGATCATGATCGCCAGGATGATGCCGGCCGACAGGATGCCGATGCCCACCGGCGGGCCGGAGACCAGTGTGCCGAGGTAAGGCACGCCGCCGAGCAGCTTCTGCAGCGGCTGCTGCACCCAGGTGGAAAGGATCGGCCCGAACACCAGCAGGCCCCACATGCCGTACACGATGGAGGGCACCGCCGCCAGCAGTTCGATGGCCGTGCCCAGCGGGCGCTTGAGCCAACTGGGCGAAAGTTCGGTGAGGAAGAGCGCAATGCCGAAGCTCACGGGCACCGCGATCACCAGCGCGATGATCGAGGTGGCCAGCGTGCCGTAGATCATGACGAGGCCGCCGTACTCGTCCTTGACCGGGTCCCACACGCTGCTCGTGAGGAAGCCGAGGCCGTACTTCGAAATGGCGGGCCAGGCGCCGGCGATCAGCGACAGCAGGATGCCGATGAGCATCGCGAGCGTCAACAGCGCGGCGCCCTTGGCGGCCCAGCCGAACAGCCGGTCGGCCATCGGGCCGGAGCGCGGTGCCTTCACGGGCGGCGGAGGGGCGGTGGCACGACCGCGCTCGGCCGCGAGGTCGAGGGAGGTGGCAGCGGCGGGAAAGGTGGATGACACAGGTCGCTCCGGCAAAGACGAAAGCGGCGCGTCCTGGAGCGAGGGTTTGCTCATGGACACGCCGTTCTTCTGGGCTGATGGGTGGATTACTTGAACGCGACGGCCTTGCCCGACGCGTCCTTCACTTCACCCCATGCCTTGGCGATGGTCGCCTTCACGGCGTCGGGCATCGGCACGTAGTCGAGGTCGTCGGCCGTCTTGTCGCCGCTCTTGTAGGCCCAGTCGAAGAACTTGAGCACAGTAGTGGCGTTGGCGGGCTTGTCCTGCACCTTGTGCATCAGGATGAAGGTGGCGCCGGTGATGGGCCATGCATCCTTGCCGGCCTGGTTGGTCAGCACCTGGTAGAAGCTCTTGTTCCAGTCGGCGCCGGCGGCGGCGGCCTTGAAGGCCGAGTCGTCGGGCGACACGAAGGTGCCGGCGGCGTTCTGCAGTTGGGCGTACGTCATCTTGTTCTGCTTGACGTAGGCGTACTCGACGTAGCCGATCGAGTTGGGCAGGCGGTTCACGAAGGCTGCGACGCCTTCATTGCCCTTGCCGCCCGCGCCGGTGGGCCAGTTCACGGCCGTGCCTTCGCCGACCTTGCTCTTCCACTCGGCGTTGACCTTGCTCAGGTAGTTGGTGAACAGGAAGCTGGTGCCCGAGCCGTCGGCGCGGCGAACCGGGGCGATGGCGGCGTCGGGCAGGTTCAGCGAACCGTTCAGCGCCTTGATGGCGGGGTCGTTCCACTTGGTGATCTTGCCGAGGTAGATGTCGCCCAGGACCTGGCCGCTGAGCTTCAGCTCGCCGGGCTTGATGCCGGGAATGTTGACCACGGGGATCACGCCGCCGATGACGGTGGGGAACTGCATCAGGCCCTTGGCCTGCAGTTCGTCGTCCTTCAGGGGAGCGTCCGAAGCGCCGAAGTCGACGGTCTTGGCTTCGATCTGCTTGATGCCGGCGCCCGAACCGACCGACTGGTAGTTGATCTTCACGCCGGTGGCCTTGTTGAAGTCGGAGGCCCACTTGGCGTACAGCGGTGCCGGGAAGCTGGCGCCGGCGCCGGTCACGTCCTGGGCGAAGGCGGAAATGGAGAACACCGCGGCCACCAGGCCGGCTGTTGCAAATTTGAACGTCGTTTTCATGAAGCTTCCTTTAGAAGTAAGAAGTAGTCCCTTTTTTGGGCTTGAACGGACTCTAGAAAGCTTGTGTGACATCGGTGTGACACCCCTCTGTCGAGGGAAAATGCCTTCGTTTCCCTCGCGATCCATGTGACGCTGTCACGCAACCGTCATGGTCCGCGCCTAGCCTTGCGAACCTCGCTGTCGCGCGAATCTGGAGGCTGCGCGCTCTGTCACGGCGCTACGATCAAACACAACAAGACACCCGCCTTCTTCTCGGAACCACATGCAAAACGGCACCCGCCTCGCAGCAGTCGACCTGGGCTCGAACAGCTTCAGGCTCGAAATCGGACAGGTCGATCACGGCCAGATCCACCGCACCGAATACCTCAAGGAGACCGTGCGCCAGGGCAACGGACTGGACAGCGCGCGCAACCTCACCACCGAAGCCATGCAGCGCGGCTGGGACGCCCTCGCCCGCTTCGGCGAGCGGCTGGCCGGCTTCAAGCGCTCGCAGGTGCGAGCCGTAGCCACGCAAACGCTGCGCGAAGCACGCAACCGCGAAGAGTTCCTGCTGCGTGCACGCACCATCCTGGGCTTCGGCATCGACGTGATCCCGGGCCGGGAAGAAGCCCGCCTCATATATCAAGGTGTGGCGCACATGCTCCCGCACACCGACGCATCCGAGCGCGAGCGCCGGCTGGTGGTCGACATCGGCGGGCGTTCCACTGAAATGATCATCGGCCACGCGCTCGAGGCCGAGCTGGTCGAGTCGTACCGCGTGGGCAGCGTCGCCTGGTCGATGAAGCACTTCGCCGAGGGCCAGTTCACGCCCGCAGCCTTCCGCGCCGCCGAAGTGGCCGCCAAGGCCGTGCTCGACGATGCGCTTGGCAGCTACACCCGCGACCAGTGGGACGTGGCCTACGGCGCCTCGGGCACCATCGGCGCGGTCGGCGACGTGCTCGCTGCCGCGGGCGCCGAATCGGGCCTCGTCACCCGCGAAGGCCTCGACTGGCTGCTCGACCGCTTGCTCAAGGCCGGCAGCGCCGACAAGCTGCGCATCGACGGCATGCGCGAGGACCGCAAGGCCGTGATCGGCGGCGGCGTGAGCGTGCTGCGCGCGGTGTTCGATCTGCTCGGCATCGAGGAAATGAAGGTGGCGCAGGGTGCATTGCGCCATGGCGTGCTCTACGAATTGCTGGAACGAGACGAGAGCGTGGCCGACATGCGCACGGCCACCGTGGCCCGTCTGGCCAGCCGGTTTTCGGTCGATGCGGCCCAGGCCAAGCGCGTGGGCGAAACGGCCGCGTCGCTGTTCGTGCAGCTCTCCCCCGCCGCACGCGGCGGCAGCACGTCGAGCCGCGCCGGCCGCGCATTGCGCAAACTGGGTTGGGCGGCCCAGCTGCACGAGATCGGCACGCTGGTCTCGCACAGCGACTATCACAAGCACGGCGCCTACATCCTCGACAACACCGACGCGCCCGGCTTCGCGGTGAACGAGATGCACGCGCTCGGCCAGCTGGTGCTTGGCCAGCGCGGCAAGCTGCGCAAGCTCGAAATCGCGCTGGACGACGAGACCTTCGTCATGCAGCTGCTGTCGCTTCGGCTCGCGATCATCCTGTGCCATGCGCGCCGCGATCCCGATCCGCTCGCGCTGCATCTCGCGGCATTGGGCGCCAGGGCTTTCACGATTGCCTGCGCGCCCGACTGGGCCGAGGCCTACCCGCAGTCCGCACACCTCCTGCGCGAAGAAGTGCAGGCCTGGCAGAAGACCAGCACCTGGCGCGTGGAACTCAGCGGGGCCTGAGCCGCTTTACTTGGGGTCGAGGCCGACCGTCCGACCGGCTGTCGCATGGGCCATGCGAGGCTCGTCGTCCCCGAACATCCCGGCATAGGCAGGCTGAACGACCTGGGCAAGCCCTTGCCTCAGCCCTTCCCGGGCAACCGCAGGATCGCTGAGCAGGCCGTCATACCGGAAGTAGGTCGGCTGGCTCAAGTCGGAGGTATGGCTTGCCTGGTAGAGGACAGCCTGATGCTCGTCTCTGAGCAACTGCTCGACCGCCACGATGGGCTTGAAGCTCGAAGTCGCATCGGATGCCCCATAGGCAGTCGTGATCCGCAGGATCAACGTGCTGTAGCCGGGGGTCGGCTGGAGTTCCGGCACCTTCATCTCGGGGAGCTTTCCGGTCGCGCGCATGAAAGGCGTCAGCTTCACCTCGCGGCCGCCGTCCCGCAGGCGCGCCGCCAGCCGCTCTGCGAAATAGCTGTTGAGCCCCATGGGCACACCGCTGTTCCTCACCGCGGCCGTGAACTCCTTGCTGCGCCGGTCCGTGCGGTCGGCCGTCGTCATCCGGCTGTTGGTGTCGATGCCAAGTGCCAGCAGCGCGCCGATGGGCCCCAGGAACCCGGCAAAGCCCGTCAGCCCCGAACCGCCGCCATCCACGACGATCAGTTCGTCTTCCTGGTTGTAGATGATTTCGACCTTCGCCACCGCCCGGGCGGCATCGTGGCGGGCCTGCAGCGCAGGCGGAGGCGTGTCCGTGGCGCACCCTGACACAAGGGCCGCGGCAACAAGCAGGGGAGTCAGCGTTTTCAACGACATGCCCGCGCTTTCCCGCAGCAGGTTCGTGAAGCTTCTTGGCGAGAGGTTGAGCAGTTTCATGCGCGTTCCCCAGTGAGTTGGCCGACTGGCAATGGCCTTTCCCCTCATCGGGGCCAGGCGGACTGCCGTGGAGTCACTGTAGAAATTGCGCCGCTTTCGCACATGAGCGGTGCGCCCCTTTTCCGGGGAGACAAGCGCCCCTCCCCGCCTGGTCTGCAACCATGACAAAGCGCCTGCCCGGAAGCGGCAGGCCGGGGGGCGCCTAGATGAGTTCGGGCGACTGCACCGTGACGACGACGGTCTGCACGTCGCCGTCGCGCTCGCGCGTGCGGATCCACCACAGCGCGCCCTTGCGCACCGGGCAGCTGTCCTGCTTGAGGCCGAGCAGGAGCGAGATGGCCTGCCCCACCGAGGGCTGGTGGCCGATCATCAGCACCACCGATTTGCCGTTGGGCCAGCCGGCCGCGCCGAGCAGCGCCTCGGGCGTGGTGTCGGGCGCGAGTTCCGAACGCAGCTTGTACTTGCGGCCCAGGGCCAGCGCGGTCTGCTCGCAGCGTCGCGCGGGGCTGCAGATGATGCGCGTGCCGTCGGGCAACTGGCGGTCCAGCCAGCTGGCCATCCGCTTGGCCTGCTTCTCACCGCGCGGGGTGAGCGAGCGCTGCATGTCGTCGCAACCCTCGGTCCAGTCCTCGGCTTCGGCGTGGCGCCAGAAGATCAAGTCCATGGTCATGGTCCTTCGTGCGTCAGTTGCTGGATGCATCGCGCAGATGCCCTCGTGAAGCATAGCGGTTCATGAGCGCAGACTGCGCACCATGAGCCTCGATGGCGCGCGCCACGCCGTCCTCGCCCGGATGCGTGTCGTGGTCGATGCGCGTGTAGATGCCGTCTGCGCCCAGGTCCCAGGCGTCGCGCCCGTCGTGCAGGTAGGCCACCAGGCATTCGTCGATCAGCCGCTGGCGCAGCGCGGGGTCCGTCACGGGCCACGCGAGTTCGATACGCCGCATCATGTTGCGGTTCATCCAGTCGGCGCTCGACAGGTACAGCGACTCGTCCTCGCCGTTGCGGAAATAGAAGACCCGCGAATGCTCCAGGAAGCGCCCGATCACCGAGCGCACGCGGATGTTGTCGGTCAGACCCGGCACCTGCGCGGGCAGCGTGCACGCGCCGCGCACGATCAGGTCGATCTTCACGCCCTTTTGCCCTGCGCGGATCAGCGAGGCGATGATCTCCTCGTCGGTCAGCGCGTTCATCTTGGCGACGATGCGCGTGGGGTGGCCCGCCGCAGCGGCCATGCCCAGCGCATCGATCTGCGCCGTGATGTTCTTGTGCAGGTCGAACGGCGCCAGCCACATGCGGTTGAGTCTGGGCAGCCGGCTCTGGCTGGCCATGTGCACGAACACCGATTCCATGTCGGCCGTGAGCAGCGGGTCGGCCGTGAGGTGGCTGATGTCGGTGTAGAGCCTGGCCGTGCGCGGGTTGTAGTTGCCCGTGGAAAGATGGCCGTAGCGGCGCATCTGCTTGCCCTCGCGCCGCGTCACCAGCAGCATCTTGGCGTGGGTCTTCAGGCCGACCACGCCGTACACCACCTGTGCGCCGATCGACTCGAGCATCTCGGCCCAGTTGATGTTGGCCTCTTCGTCGAAGCGCGCCTTCAGCTCCACCACCACCGTGACTTCCTTGCCGCGGCGCACCGCTTCGCGCAGCAGATCCATCAGTTCGGAATCGGTACCCGTGCGATAGATGGTCTGCTTGATCGCCAGCACCTGCGGGTCGAGCACCGCTTCACGAAGGAACGCGAGCACGCCCTCGAAGCTCTCGAAAGGTTGGTGGATCAGCACGTCGCCGCGCTGCAGCCGCTCGAAGAACGACTGCGCCGGCGACAGCGTGACCGGGTACGACGCCGGGTATGGCGGGAACCGCAGCTGCGGCTCCTCGAGCAAGTCGGCCAATTGGGTGAGCCGTGCCAGGTTGACCGGCCCGTGCACGCGGTACAGCGACTGCGGCGGCAGGTTGAACTGCGCCAGCAGAAAGCTCGCGAGCGACTCGGCACAGCTCGCCGACACTTCCAGCCGCACGGCCTGCCCGTAGTGGCGATGCTGCAGCCCCTGGCGCAAGGCGGTGCGCAGGTTCTTCACGTCTTCCTCGTCCACTGCCAGGTCGGAATGCCGAGTGACGCGGAACTGCGAAAAATCGCCTACCTCCCGCCCCGGGAACATGCTGGCAAGGTGCGCACGCACCACGCTCGACAGCGCCACGAACAGTGTCTTGCCGTCCGACACCTTGGCCGGCATCTTGATCAGGCGCGGCAGCACGCGCGGCACCTTCACGATCTGGATCGGGTTCTCGCGCCCGAACGCGTCCTTGCCACCCAGCCGCACGATGAAGTTGAGCGACTTGTTGGCCACCTGCGGAAACGGATGCGCCGGATCGAGCCCGACCGGGATCAGCAGCGGGCGCACCTCGCGTTCGAAATACTCGCCGACCCACTTGCGCTGCGCCGGATTGCGCTCGCCGTGCGAAATGATGTGGATGCCATGCGTGGCAAAGGTCGGCATCAGCTCGTCGTTGTACAGCGCGTACTGGCGCGCCACGAGCTTGTGTGCCGCTTCGGCCAGCCGCTCGAACGACTCGACGGTGTAGACGCCCTTGCGGTCGCCGGCGCTGCCCGCGATCAGGTGCGGCGCGGCGCGAACCTCGAAGAACTCATCGAGGTTGGAAGACACGATGCAAAGGTAGCGCAGCCGTTCGATCAGCGGCACCTCGGGCCGATGAGCCCAGTCGAGTACCCGTTCATTGAATGACAGGATGCTGTGGTCGCGGTCGAGCAGCGTGAACGTGGGCGCCGCGACGGCTGGGGACCGGTCTGCGGGGGCGAGTGGCATGGGCACTGATTCTGGAGCAAGCGGCACGGGAGCACACGTAGGCGGAAATATGACAGTGTCGATGTCGTTTGTGACGCTCTCATGACACTCTCGTGACGCCACCGCCGCCGTCTTGTGGGGCTCCATCATGCCCGGAGACAGGGCGGGCAACCCGTTGTGAGACGGGGCAGCCGCCGGCTTCATGCGCCCAGGAAATGCTTGCGGTAGCGCGCCGGCAAATCGTCGATTCGCATCAGCATCGGCAGGTCGGCCGCGTTGAAGTCCGGGTCCCAGGCCGGCGCGCCGAGCACCTTGGCGCCCAGGCGCAGGTAGCCCTTGATGAGCGCCGGCGGCTCCACGTCGAGCGTGCTGTCGAGCCGCTCGACCGGCAGCGGCAGGCGGGGCTGCACCTGGTACTGGATCGGCGCCATGTGCTTGGCCGACACCTGGCGCCAGATGCTGGCCGCCGCGTCGCCGTTCGTGACACCGTTGTGTGACATCGGAATGCTCGCGCAGCCGATCATCGTGTCGAGCTTGTTGCGATGCATGAAGCCGGCCAGCGCGCCCCACAGCGCGAGGATCACGCCGCCCTGGCGGTGGTCCGGATGCACGCAGCTGCGGCCCAGCTCGACCATGCGCTCGCGCAGGTCGCGCAGGCGGGTGAGGTCGAACTCGGTGTCGCTGTAGGTGCTGCCGACGCGGCGGGCCTGGGCCGGCGTGAGCACGCGGTAAGTACCGATGACCTGCTGCGTCAGCTCGTCGCGCACCAGCAGGTGTTCGCAGAAATCGTCGAACAGGTCGATGTCGTGGCCGGCCAGCGGCGAGGAGACCCGGGCGCCCATTTCGCCGACGAACACGTCGTAGCGCAGGCGCTGGGCGGCTCGCACGTCGTCCAGGTGGCGGGCCCAGCCCACGGTGATGCCTTGCTTGGACTCGACAACCGGCGGCAGGATGACAGCAGGCGCCTGAGGCACCGACGTGCGGGCAACCGCAGGCACACCGGTTGCGGGAGCGGGCCACAAGGCCGCGCGCAGCCCGATCTGTGAAAGCGGAAACGTCGGGTTGGGCAGTTCTTTCATGGGGAACCCTTTCTGCCGAGGGAGTCTCCGCACCTGCCATGAAGCGCGCGTGTCAGGAAGATTGCAGCCGCATGACGGTGTGCGGCGCGCCGCTTCGTCGTTTAATGCAGTGGATTCGCGACATGGAGTTCCCAGACATGCCCCTCGACGCAAACGGCACCGACAGCAACCGCCTTCACCAGACTTTCCCGGTCCTCAGTGACACCGAGATTGCGCGCATTGCGCACTTCGGCACCGTGCAGCAGTTTGCGCGCGGCAGCCGGCTCTTCACCGCCGGGGAAACCGGTCCCGGCATGTTCGTGCTGCTCAAGGGCGTGGTGGCCGTCACGCAGCGCGACGGCCTTGGCCACGTCGTGCCCATCGTGCGGCAGGGGCCGGGCGAATTCCTGGCCGAAGTCGGCCAGTTGAGCGGCCGCCCTGCCCTGGTCGATGGCCATGCCGACGAAGACGTCGAGGCGCTGCTCGTCTCCCCCGCGCAGTTGCGCGCACTGCTGGTGGCCGAAGCCGACCTGGGCGAGCGCATCACCCGCGCGCTGATCCTGCGGCGCGTGGCGCTGATCGAGTCCGGCGCCAGCGGCCCGGTGCTGATCGGCCAGCCGCAGTCGCCCGACATGGCACGGCTGGAGAACTTTCTTCGCCGCAACGGCTATCCATATCACCTGGTCGATGCCGCCGAAGACCCCGACGCCGCCGCGCTGCTTGCGCAATACGGCGCCAGCAAGCTGCTGGCCGTGTGCCCCGACGGCTCGGTGCTGGTCAACCCGGCCGACGACGCGCTCGCGCGCTGCCTGGGCATGGTCGACACCGCCGAGCGCAACGAGCTGTTCGACGTGGCCGTCGTCGGTGCCGGGCCGGCAGGGCTCGCCACCGCCGTCTATGCGGCCTCCGAAGGCCTGCGCGTCATCGTGCTCGACTGCCGCGCCTTCGGCGGTCAGGCGGGCGCGAGCGCGCGCATCGAGAACTACCTGGGCTTCCCGACCGGCATCTCGGGGCAGGCGCTGGCGGGCCGGGCTTTCGTGCAGGCGCAGAAGTTCGGCGTCGAGATGCTGATTCCGGCCAAGGTGGTGTCGCTCGACTGTTCGCGCGACAACGCCCTCGACAGCCTGGCCGTTGCGCTGGCCGATGGCCGCACGATCCATGCGCGCACCGTCGTCATTGCCAGCGGCGCGCGCTACCGGCGACCGGAAGTACCGCGTCTCGCCGAATTCGAAGGCCGCGGCATCTGGTACTGGGCCTCGGCCATCGAGGCGAAGATCTGCGCGCAGCAGGAGGTGGCGCTGGTCGGCGGCGGCAACTCGGCGGGACAGGCCGCGGTGTTCCTGTCGCGCCACGCGGCCAAGGTCAACGTGCTCGTGCGCGGCCCGTCGCTGGCCGCCAGCATGTCGCGCTACCTGATCGACCGCATCGAGGCCACGCCCAACATCTCGCTGCAGCCCCACACCGAACTCGTGCGCCTGCACGGCGACTCCGACGAAGGCCTCACCGGAGCGACCTGGCGCTGTCACACCAGCGGAGCCGAACATGACTGCCCGGCGCGCAACATCTTCCTGTTCGTTGGCGCCGAGCCCGAAGCCTCGTGGCTTGAAGGCTGCGGGGTGGCCGTCGACAAGCACGGCTTCGTGCTCACCGGCGCCGCCGCGAGCAGCGGCTTTCCGGCGCGGCCAGCCGCGGCGCTCGAATCGAGCGTGCCGGGCGTATTCGCCGTGGGCGACGTGCGATCGGGTTCGGTCAAGCGCGTGGGCGGCGCCATCGGCGAAGGCGCGGCCGCGGTCGCGCTGATCCATCAGCACCTGTCGCAGGCCTCGGCCGTGGCCTGAGCCGCGCATCCATCCGCCAAGCCAGGCCAAACAATTGCGCCCCGCACGCGTTCGAAAGGCCGCGTATATGCTGCCGGGCTCGCATCACATCACGGAGTGCAAGTCGACATGCCCGCATCGCCCATCGAGGTTTATTCCTGGCCCACGCCGAACGGCCACAAGGTTCACGTCATGCTGGAGGAGTGCGGCCTGCCGTACCACGCGCACCCCGTGAACATCGGCAAGGGAGATCAGTTCGCGCCCGAGTTCCTGCAGATCAGCCCGAACAACAAGATCCCCGCCATCACCGACCCCGACGGTCCCGACGGCAAGCCCATCTCGCTCTTCGAATCGGGCGCCATCCTCGTCTACCTTGCGGGCAAGACCGGCAAGTTTCTGCCCACCGGCGATCGCGAACGCTACGACGTGCTGCAGTGGCTCATGTTCCAGATGGGCGGCGTCGGCCCCATGCTCGGCCAGGCGCACCACTTCCGCCTGTACGCACCCGAGAAGATCGCCTATGCCATCGACCGTTACAGCAACGAAGCCAAGCGCCTGTACGGCGTGATCGACAAGCAGTTGTCGAAAAACAGGTTCATTGCCGGCAAGAGCTATTCGATTGCCGACATTGCAATCTTTCCGTGGCTTCGCAGCTGGGAGAACCAGGGCATCACCCTCACCGACTTTCCGCACCTGAAGGCCTGGTTCGACGGCATCGCCGCGCGCCCCGCCGTGCAGCGCGGCGTGAAAGTGCTGGCCGACCTGCGCCAGCCGATCACCGGCGACAAGGAGCGCGAGATTCTTTTTGGCAAGACCCAGTACGAGAAACGCTGAGAAGTCCGAGAAGGGCCAAGATCCGGGCTAGAATTGAAGGCTTGTCGGGGTGTAGCGCAGCCTGGTAGCGCATCTGGTTTGGGACCAGAGGGTCGAAGGTTCGAATCCTTTCGCCCCGACCATAGAAAACGCAATGCGGACAGTCACTCAAGTGGCTGTCCGCATTTTCGTTTCTGCGGGGATGGTGTCCCTGTAGCCGTCGGCAGCGTTCGCTTCAGGTGCAGGCCTTGCACTCAAAAAAGGATCACCCATTCGCCGCGCAGGTATCGATAGTGGTAGCTGGGCCCCGAAAAGGTAGTGCTGCGGCTGTAGCCCGCGCCAAAACGAAATACCTGCGAGCCCCTGACCGGACTTTGAAGGCTCAGGTCGAACAATCTCGTTGGTTGATTCAAATCGTGGTTGATCGTCTCGTTGCCAAGCCCCGCCGTCAGGGAGGCCGTCCATCCCTGGAAACGGTGCCGCCAACCGATCGCCAGCATCGACTCGCTGTAGCTCTTCGGATTGAAATAGGCTCTGTCCACGTCCTCATGGGTGCTTCGGTACGTTCGATAGCGCGCCTGCAAGGTCAGCCCCAGATCGAGTGACGGCTGATAGATCAGCCGCAGGCGGGCATGGTCCCGTCGATTGCCGTCCGAAAAATATTGCTGTCCCAGCAGTCCGACCAGAGTCAAATGGCTTCCCAGCCCCTGGTCCACGGCAACCCCGACAAACGAAAAATCGATCCCGCGGTCCAGGGACTTCGGAGTTTCCACCCAGTCGCGGGTTACGAGAAACTCCACCGCGGTACTCTTCGTGGGTGACATGCGGTAACTGCCGTCCAGTGTCAGCAGCGTGTGCCCTCCCTGCTGAAACAGGCCGGCCTCCAGGGCCCCTCCATCGCCAGTCCTGGATTCGATCGAGCGGGCTAGAAATGAAATCTTCTTTCCGACCCTTTGCCAGCTATCTTGCTTGTATTGGTAGTCGGAGAGACGAAAACCCAGGTAGCGATCGGCATTCTCGAAAGCAGGAAAGAATTCGGCCGATACCCTCCTCGACTGAAAATGATCGCTGTCGCTGGTCAGGAAAAATTCCGTGCCAAAAGCCATGTCGCTTGGTTTTTCCTTGCCTTTTTCTTCTTCGGCTTTACAGGGTCCAGCCAGCACCATGGCCCCGGAGAGAACGGCAATGGAATATCTCAACGCCTCCATCATTTCGTCCCCCAGGCCTTGGGCTTTCTGAACAACTCATCCAGATATCCGAGAATACTGGCGGGCTGCAGCAGCAGGCTGTACAGGAGCACGTAAACGAAGAAGCCCTGGATATTTTTTCGCACGACCAATCCCGTTTTCTTGAACATTCTGCGTTCGATTGAAAACATCAGAAGACTCAACGCGAATGCCGCCGGTATCAGCGCGAGCGTCATTACGCCCACAATCCAGTAATAGCCGAAAAGCGCGAATATGATTCCTGGAATGAATCCGATCGTGTATGCCAGATCCAGCCATGGAAACACCAGATTCCAATAAATGAAAAATGTCGACAACCTGGGTTTGAAGAGGATTCCCGGGTGCTTGACAAAGGCCTCGGTCATGCCGCGCGCCCATCGCTGGCGCTGCTTGACCAACTGCCTGATGGTGCTGGGCACATTGGTAAACAGGCACGCATCCTCACAGTGACCCACCCGATACCCGGCTTTCAGCAGGGCCCACGTCAGCACGATGTCTTCTCCCACGCACTCAGGCCACCCTCCGACCTCGATCAGCGCGGCCCGGTCGTAGATGGAAAACGCGCCCTGCGCAACCAATGTGCCTTGAAACAGCGATTGCACCCGCTTGATTGCTGCAATACCGTGAAAATAGTCCCATTCCTGGCAGCGGGTAATCCAATTTTGCCTCGAGTTCCGGACCAGGATTTTTCCTGCGACGGCCCGGGTATTGGGTGGATCGGCTCGGTAACGCTCGACAATGCTGGCGAGGGCTCCTCGGTACAGAAAAGAGTCGGCATCCACGGTAACGACCAGGTCGTGCAAGACTTCCTTGAATCCGATATTCAGGGCCCGGGCTTTGCCTCCATTTTTTTTCAGATCGACGAAGGTGAGCCAGGAGTACTGATCCTTGGCTCGCTGAACAACAAGAGAAGTGTTGTCCGTGGATCCGTCGTTGATCACGAGAACCTGCAGTTCGCCAGGATAATTCTGGCGCCCGATGCTGGCAAGCGTCTCCTCAATGGAGGCTTCCTCGTTGTAAGCGGCCACCAGAATGGAAATCGGGGGATAGACGGACAACGGGGAATGCGTCGGTCTCTTGTCGAGAAGCAGGCTTATGGCCATGAAGGCATTCATGAAGCCCGGAATAATGGCAATTCCATATACCAGGAAAATGGCCAGCACGGTACCGACGTAATGCTTCAAATCGGCCAGCCATGCCTCCGCAGCCCATATTGAAAATCCCATCCACGCGGTGGCACCAATTAACGCGATAAGGAATTTCCCGGAAACCGACAGGTAAAGCAGTGGCAGTGCTTTTTGACCATCTTCGTTCATATCGCCCTTGATAGTTCCATGGAATGTAACGCTCAAGAAACGTGCTGAACAGTCTGTTCAACCCACTCGCGCGGCTTTGGCGCCACGCGGATTCGGTCAGACTTCCCTGATTACGAAATTAGGCTTCCCTCCGAACCAAACCTGATTCGGCTCCCGCGTGGCGTCGAACTACGGTCCCGCCCTGCGAGTCAAGGCGCGGAACTCGGTAGAATCCGCCGCTGCCGACTGTAGGTAAAGCATCTAAGTCGTTGATTTTCCGGGCATCCCTCCAGCCTGGAATCTGCCCGTAGCTCAGTTGGATAGAGCACCTGCCTTCTAAGCAGGTTGTCGGGGGTTCGATCCCCTCCGGGCAGGCCAATCCCGCATTTCATGCAGCTTCACGCTGCCTCAGAACTCGCACTTCTCACAGGGGCGGCGGGTTTTTCTTTGCCTCTCACAATGTCGGGCCGTAGCATCGAATCTTCGTAATTTGTCGGTACTTCTTCAGGTACCTGCACGTGGCCTGAATCCAGGTACCGACAGCACGGGGATCACCATGCCACTGACCGACGCATTCGTGAGGCACGTAAAGCACAAGGGCACTGCAATCCGCGAGCGCTACGCCGATGGCGGCGGCATGTACCTTCGGGTCAAGGCGGCGGGTAGGTACTGGCGCATGGATTATCGTTTCCACGGCAAGGCCAAGACCCTGGCGCTCGGTCTTGCGACGTCGACAACTAGAAGTTGTCCGCGGTGAATTTCGGGATGTCGCGCGCCATGGCCAACAGGGCCTGCGCTCGGGTGGCCACGAACTGAGCAAGGCCCTGTACGAAAGCGACTTCCTCTCCCATGTACGCCGGGTCCGCCGCCTGCGCCGGTGCCTCTTGAAGTGCGAACTCACAGAGTCGCGTCAACTCGCGTGCGAAGTACCTGCGGTCAATGCCCATGCGCATGCAGAAGTCCGCAAGCGCGAACGAGCGCACTGCTTCCAGCTCGAACTCATCTCCGAATGCCATCGCCAACTCGTGATGGAACCCCGCGTACTGCACGACACTCACCAGGTCATACAGCGGCGTCGGCGTGAGCCCGGTGCGGTCGACGAAGAACGAGATGTTCTTGCCGTGCGAATCGCTGTTGCCGAAGAGCAGCGTCGCGACCGCCCAAAGGACCAGGCGCTGCATCCCCAGCGCCGGTTCGACGAACCCGGGCCTGAGTGTGCCGAGCTTTTCGAAACTGGCGCCATCGCGAATGTGCCGCACCTCCGGTTGATCCCCCACGTTGCGCTCGTACTTTGCACTCACCGACAGATCCAGTGCCTGGCACCCATCAATGATGTGCAACCGCTCGACACCGTCCGGCGTCCTGCGGCGGTCGAACCGCTCGATGCTCAAGACCGGCGACGGTACCCGCAGGATGCTCACATGTGCGGCACTGGGCGCCTTCCAGCGTCGCATGCTGATGCGATTGGCCAGTTGCATGCAGAAATGCTCGTTGGCTACCATGAACCTCGTTTTCTCGCGCGCAGGCTCAGGCTTGAGGATGTGCGTAGATGACAGCACCCCGTCAACCAGGAACAGTTGGTCTTCTTCGATGGCCACCAGAAGCTTGTCCTGGTGCCCCGCGATGGACATGCGCACTTTGCCGTCCCACCGGTTGAAGGGTTCGTTCGCGCGGTTGTCGATCCGTGCCTGCAGCTCTTCGAACGGCAGGCGCCGGCGCAGTGGCGCCTGCTCGGCCGGCACTTGGCCGGTGGAGATAAAGCTCAGCGCGCCAGCAGTCTCATGTCCGAGGTGGCGAAGAAGGCCAAAGACGTTGTTGCGCGCCACGCGAGCATCGTTGGCCGCCACAGCCAGTGCCTCGCCTTCAGGGAGCAGGTTCTCCAAGAATCGGCGGATGGCCTGCGGCGCTGCGCCACCCTCCAAGGGCAGGTGTGGCGAGAGCGGGTACCGGCTTGGCAACGCCCGCCAGGCAGCGTCATAGTCAAAGTGGAAGGCATCCTGAGCCTGGTCGTAGCCCAGCGTGCCGACGCGCACGGCTCCCGCGTAGACGTCCAGCATGTACCCGTCCATCACCGCCCCTCCCCCGCAGACGGGTCAAGCGCTGCCTCGAGGGCAGGAACGGCGCTCTTGGGCACGACGAGCATGCGAAGGCCCAGGCTCTCGAGCACCAGCATGAGCTTGTCCGAGGTCACGGGCTTGCCGTTCTCCAAACGCGAAAGCAAGTCGCTGGAGACTCCGCTGAGGGATGCAGCGTCGTCGATGCGCATGCGCGACTGGGCGCGTCGATTTCGCACGAGCTTGCCGAGTTGCTCGAGGGATGCCACGGCTGGACTTAGGTTCTGCTGGAATTCAGGAAGTGTGCGGGCCATATTGTTCCGTATTTCCGGAATTATAACCCAAAAGCTGAAAATCCCCCATTAATTTCGCAATGACGGAACAATTCTACACCGGCATCTCTAAAGGCGCTTGTTCCGACATGCCGGAACAAACAGTGTTTGAATGGCAGGCATCGCGGTCACCACCGTAGCGTGACCCGTTAGGCCGAGTCACGATATCGGCAGCCAGTAGTGCGGCGCTGGCGAGCCCACTGAGAAGCTACCTGCGCTTCCGACGTTCGAGGGTGGCTCGAAGGGAAAGCTCAAAGTAGCCATGTCGTCCTCCTTGAACGGTTACGGGCGGGATTGCCCGGGACCGCCCCCGGCACTCCGCAGCGCCGCAGTCAGGGTTCGAAGACGGTCGCAGGCCGCCAGCGCGCCAAGGAGGTCGCTCACACCTGACAGGGACCTCAATCCGTAGTGTGGACGTGACCGAACTGGGCGCGGCGATGATCCTGGCGTCCACGTTTCCGACTAACCATCACGTGCATCGGAGCTACGCCGCGGCACGACAGCGGATCACGGCTTCAACTGCCGCCTGACTCCGCCGATCGCTCGATCTGCGTCCGGAAGTGCCGTGCGACTGGACTGTCGTCCCAGACGACGGCCCTGCCATCGTCGACCGCCTGGCGTCCGTAGACGATCCATGCATCGCAGACAGTGCCAATGGACTGGACCATCTCGAAGCGCTCTGCATGCGCCGTGTTATGTCCGTCGTTGTTCCGGGCCTGCGGTCGCCGGGTGTCCTTTGGACTTTTAGAGCCGACTTGAGAATGCAGCCTGTTCAAGGCCGGGACAAGGCGCAAACAAGATAGGCCGGTTCTCCTTTGTTATCGTGAAGTTACCAAGCACCACGAAGCAACTGAGACCAGCCTATGCAGCGGATTCTAGCGAGCATCACCAGCCTCGAACAACACGCTCAGGCCTTGGCCGAAGGTGGTGAGGCTTACCGCCCGACAGCGTGCCCGCACTGCCGGCATGGCGGGCTGTGGCGACACGGTTGCTATCACCGCAAGGCCGATCGCGGCGCGGGTCGCGGCGAGTCGCTCAATCCGGTGGCGGTGCTGCGCTTCCTGTGCCGGGCATGCGAGCGCACGTGCTCGCGGCTGCCGGCATGCATCGCGCCTCGGCGCTGGTATGACTGGGCCGTGCAGCAGGTGGTGTTGTTGCTCGTGTTGAGTGGCTGCTCGGTGCACCGTTGCGCGGTCTGCACGTGCCGTGATCGCCGCACCGTGCGGCGCTGGAGGGACTGGCTGCGGGGTCGCAGCGAGGGCTTTGCCTTCTTCCTGCGTAGCCGGTTCCCGGAGTTCGGACGATTCGCCGATCACGAATCGTTCTGGCGCAACGTGATCAACAGACTGTCGCTGCAGCAGGCCATGGCCTGGCTGGACCGGGACCTGATCGTCCCGTGATGAGTCGCCCCTGAATCGCGCGCGGACAGCGCAGGCCCCGCCCGGGCGGGGCCCCCACACACTTTGCCCCCTGCCGTCGCAGACGGATCGCCGCTGTCATCGGACCTCCACAACCTGAAGGTGCATGACATGAAGCAAATCGATCCCAAGGCCTTGTTCCGGCTGTCCGTGCTGGGGCCACTGGTCAGCCGCGAACGACTCGAGCGTGGCGAGTTGCAGCAGGTGATCCGCGAACTTGCGCAGCGCGAGTACGCCATTCCCCAGTCGCAGCGCCGCCATCTGGGCGAGAAGACCATCCAGGCTTGGTACTACGCATGGCGCCGCGAGGGCATCAATGGGCTGGAACCCAAGATCCGTGCGGACCGCGGTCAGTCCAAGATCGCGCCGGCGATCCAGGAGGCGGTGCTGGCGGCCAAGCGGGACAATCCGCGGCGCTCGATCCGCCAGATCCTGCGTTTGCTCGAAGTCGCCGGAATCGTGGCGAGCCAGAGTCTGTCGCGCTCGGCGATTCATCGGCTGCTGCACCGGCACGGCCTGTCGCAGATGGCCGGCTCGGCCAGCCTGCCCGAGGAGAAGCGCAGCTTCACAGCCGAGTTCGCCGGCTCGATCTGGTACGGCGACGTGATGCACGGCCCGCGTGTTCCCGTCAAGGGGCAGCTGCGCAAGACCTACATGGTGTCGCTGATCGACGATGCCTCGCGACTGGTCGCGCACAGCGCGTTCTGCCTGGGCGAGACCGCGCTCGATGTCCAAGGGGTGCTCAAGCAAGCGCTGTTGCGTCGTGGAGTGCCAACCAAAATCGTTGTCGACAATGGCGCCGCTTACCGGGCCCACACCCTGCAGGGCTTGTGCGCTCGGCTGGGCATCCATCTCATCTTCTGCCGCCCTTATGCCCCAGAGGGAAAGGGGAAACTCGAGCGCTGGCATCGGACATGTCGGGATCAATTCCTCACGGAGATTGACGAGCGCCACATCACGAGCCTGGGCGATCTCAATGCCCGTCTGTGGGCCTGGCTTGAGCAAATTTACCACCAGACGGCGCACGGCGGCCTCGGTGGCATGACGCCGCTGGCGCGCTACCAGCGCGACCTGCCCAGGATCCGCAGCCTGGGTGCCAAGGCCGCTCATCTCGATGCGCTGTTCCACCACCGGGTGCCGCGCTTCGTGAGGAAGGACGGCACGGTGTCCTATCTGGGCCGGCGCTTCGAGGTGCCCTATGAGCTCTCGGGCAAGACCGTCAGGCTGGTGGTCGATCCGCACGCCGAGCGTGTCGTGGGCGTCGAGGACGAGGCTGGTGCATCGCTGGGCAGCGCCACCGAGCTCGATCAACTCGCCAACCAGCACCGCACCCGGCGCAAGCCCGACCCCGACGTGGCCACAGGCAGTGTGCGCAGTGGTCCCAACCTGGTGGAGATCGCCCTGGCCCAGTACCACGGCACGAAGGAGCAATGACATGTACCTTCAGCACTTCGGCTTGCGCCACCCGCCGCTGGGCAAAGATGTTGCCCAGCCCTGGGATGACGGCGCCCTGGAACAACTCACCCAGCGCTTCAACTGGCTGCTGCAATCGCCGGGCATCGGCCTGCTCACCGGCGAGCCCGGCGTGGGCAAGACTGCCGCCCTGCGCAGCCTCACGCGCGCGCTCAACCCGCACCGCTACCTGGTGCTCTACCAGGCCGAGACCGACTTCGGGCGCGTGGACATCTACCGCGGCCTGGCGCGCGCCCTGGGGATCGAGCCCAGCTACCGGCGCGCCCAGCTCTGGCGCGACATCAAGCAGCGCGTGCACGAACTGGTCGACACCAAGCAGGTGACGCCGTTGTGGATCATCGACGAGGCGCAGAACCTGCCGTGCGAGTTCTTCCGCGACTTCCCCGCGTTCCTGAACTTCGCCTTCGACTCGCGCGACCTCATCACCGTCTGGCTCGTCGGGCATGTGGCATTGGCGCAGATGCTCGAGCGTGCGCCGTATGCCGCGCTGTACAGCCGCATCCAGGCCCGCGTCCAGCTCAAGCCCGTGGTGGAGCGCGAACGCTTCGCCGCGCTCATCGAGCACGCCCTGACGAGTGCCGGTTGCCAGCACACCGTCGTCTCCACCTCGGGCATGGAAATCCTGCGCCAGGCCTCCAAGGGCCTGCCCCGGCAGGCCGGGCGCATCCTGTGCACCGCCATGCGACTGGCCGTGCCCAAGGGGCTCAACCATCTGCCGGACGAGGTCCTGCAACTGGCCATCGCGGAGCTGCAATGAAGAAAGCCTCAACACCAAAGAGGTTCGACGACGTGCCGCTGCCCAGGCTCAGCGACGATGCCGCCGTCGAGATCTACCACTTCCTCGAATACCTCTTCGATCTCTTCGAAGCGCGCTACGGCGATCAGATCAGCCGCTTCTACGAAGACCGCTCCAGGCACAACCTCGTCGAACCAGACCCGAACCTCGAACTCGACGACCCGCCGTTCTGAGGTCCCCGCCAACTTGCTCATCAACGCCGCCAGCTTGACCGCCGGCGGCGTTGCTCATGGTGCCTCGCGAGTGCCTGCGATCACGCCCGACCGGTCGACCGCTGACCACCTTCGTCTCACCTTCCTCGCGGTCCGCGTCCGGGCTATGCGAGCCCGGGACGCCACCCTCCGATCGGCCTCACTTAGCGCGGGACCGGCTCTCGAAACTATCGTGGGACGTAACACGCCGTCGCGAAGGAAGTGAAGACGATGCCCGCGCTGTAGCGTCCTTCTGTCAGACCGGACTGGACAGCAAGCACCGTCGGCTCGTGGACGATGATCGGCCAGTCGGAAAAGGTCGACATAAGCTCTGCGTTGCAGTCTGCACACCCACCTTGCCAGCGCCCTCCCCGCCTCCCCTGGACCGCACCAGCGCCATGGACTGGCTGGGCGAAATGAAGGAGTCGACCACCACCATGGCCGTGCGATAGGTGCCCGTGATCTCGGCCGCGGCCGGATGCACGGCGCACTGAAGCAGGTAATCCGCCTCCCCGGCGATCAGCGCGCGCGCCGCTGTGGAAGTCGTCGAACAACACGATGCGGCAGGCTTGCGCAATGCCGTGCGCGGCCAGGTACTGCTGGAGAACGAAGTGATGGTTGCTGCCCTCATGGCCCAGCGTTGCAAAGATCAGCATGTGTTCGCCTTGGCAGTGCCGCACGGCCGGTGACAGTGGGTCGGCCTCGACGGCCACCTGATGGGGATCGCGGCATGCGCGAGCGCCGGCAGAGCCGGAACCAGCGCTTGCTCGAGCGCACAACGAGCGACTCATGCAGACGTCGAGGGCGCACCGATGATCTCATCCTCGAGCCGGCATGTCTCCCTGATGATCAGGTCGTAGAGGGCACGCAGGAGAGTGGTGGAAGCCAGCGGCAGCTCCGCAGCGAAAGCGGTCTGTCGGGCGTCTGCATTTGACATCCGCTTCTTGCATCGCGGCTGCTCCAACTACCCGCGGGAAGAAAAGCTGGCCACAAAAGCCGGGGCGATTCAGTTCGCCCTGTGCTGTTAGCCTTACATGGTCGGCAGGGCCTCTGCCACGCCAACTCCGGCCATCGTGCCCAATTTTAGAAGTGAACTCACTATGACCAGCCCGCTGTACCACGCCTCCGTTCCCGTCATGCAGCAGATGCTGCGCGCCCTGTCCGACGTGCTCAAGAAGGCCGAAGACCACGCGACGCAAAAAAATATCGATCCAAGTGCGCTGCTGCAGGCGCGGCTGTTCCCTGACATGTTTCCGCTGGTACGTCAGGTACAGATCGCCGCAGACTTCTGCAAGGGCATTGCCTCCCGCCTGGCTGGTGCCGAGGTGCCGTCCTGGCCCGACACTGAGGTCAGCTTCGCTGACCTGCAAGCGTTGATCGCCAAAGCTTTGGCCCATATCGGCTCGTTCAAGTCTGAGCAATTTGATTCAAGCGAGAGCCGCGAGATCGTATTGCGCCCCGGCACTCCCAAGGAAAAGAAGCTGACCGCCAGCGCATATCTTCTGCACTATGGATTGCCGCAGTTTTTCTTCCACGTGACCACCACCTATGCCATCTTGCGCCACAACGGTATTGAGATCGGTAAGCGCGACTACATGGGTGCCTACTAACCCAAGACAGGCAGGAGTTCAGCCACTCTGGCCACTGCCGCTCGATAGCAACCAGAGCCTCAGTCGCTGCGCGAGCGGCCATGCAGCGGGAGCGGACTGTCGTTGGCCGAAGCTAACTTCCGGGTTCGGCCAGAAGCATCGGTGATCGGGCGGGTGCCCGATCACCGATGCTCTTGATCGACTACGGTCTCAGACGCGTCCTCTTGGGTGATGCACGCAAGCTGGGAGGTCGGGCCCAGCGGGCGCGGCAGCGCGATCTCCTGTAACCCCCGATCGAGCAGCACACGAGTGCTTCGGTCGCGCCAAGGAAGATGGCTTCTGCGCATCGCACCATCTCGAAAGGCTGAAGAATTCATCCGACTGGGAGCGCAGCGCAACAGGTGGCGGCGGGGTTTGCTCGAGAAGTTGAAACTGCTCACTGAGTGCGGGGGCTGCTCGCAGTCAGATCATCTCGTGCCGGTCGCATCCAGGTGGCGTTTGGCCATCTCGATCCAGAGGGTCAAAACCGGCTCGTTGTCATCCGGGCGAACGGTCAATCCATCGTAAATTGCCATGCCTCGGAGCACGGCAAAGTTCAGCTTCAAGAACGTCGCGGTCTTCTCCAGATCTCCGTCGAGACCCGCGACCCGACGGAACGTGTCATCACGGGCGACAGTCCATGTCGCCAGCGATTCCTGCAGGCGCGTGCGCAGAGGCGCGTCGTGCCGCGCGGCCAGCATCAACTCGATCGCAGCGACGTAGTCGGGTTGGTTGAAGACCTCTCGCCATAGGTAGCGAAGCATCTCGTCGATCGAAATGGGCGCTCCCGGAATCGCGAGCATGGCCGACCTTCTCTGCTCCCAACTAGCCAGCAAGTAGTCGAAGGCGGCAGCGAGAACGTCCGCTTTCGTCGGGAAATGGTGCGTCTGCGCGCCCTTAGACACCTGCGCACGCTGGGCAATCAGCGCCGTGGTCACCCGCTCGTAACCCATCTCCGAGAGCAGTTGCAGAGCGGCCTCGCAGAGTTTCTGTCGAGTTTCCGTGCTGCGTTCGGCGTGAGAGCGGCGCAGTTTCGGTACGGGTGACAGACGCTTCGGAGCGTGGGGACGTGCGGTGATTGTCATTGGGAGGATTCTCCAGGAACTGCAGTGCCTGCCCGATCTGCGGCCGCGCGCCCTCATTTTACCTATTTACAAACCGCCTGGTCGGTTTCTATAATTCAAACCGCTGGGCTCGTTCCCAGCTCACCTTCTGGAGATACCCCGAGATGCCCAAGCTGACTCAAGCCGTATGGCGGTACCGCCGCGAAAAGATGCAGACCCTGATGGATGACTTGGGCGTGGATGCCCTGGTCTTCACTACAGCTGACTTCTTCCAGTTCGCAACGAACTTCCACACCGACGTTCAACCTTGGGAGCGCCCGATCTTTGCGGTGATTCCACGGCAAGGCGACGGTTTCCTCGTGATGAACGAGCTGTCGACGAACCACATGCGCTTCTCGGTGGAGGCGGAAAAGGTGTGGGTGACGGACGTCACCTTCTACGCCGAGCACCCGATGGTCCGAGCGCGCCTGCCGCTGATCTCCCAGTTGCCCGAGGTCCTGGCCGATCGGCTGAAACGAGCCGGACTGGCGCGTTCGAGGATCGCAGCCGACGCGGGAAGCCCGGTGCTCGCCGCCGCACAGAGGCTGCTGCCGGACCTGCAGGTACGCGTTGCGACAGCCGACTTCCGCAGCTTGCGTTGGCAGAAGCATGCCGAAGAGCTGCAGGTCATGGAAGCGATGGCCAGCCTCACCGACTGGCTGCAAGACCGCTACCGCGAGTCGATCAAACCCGGCAGGCTGGTGCAGGAGCTGGACTTCGCCATGGCGAGCCTGTTCGTGCAGGAAGCCGCCGAGCGCTTTCCAGGCGAACAGTTCGAGGTGATTCGGTGCTGGACGCTCAGCGGCCCCGCCTCGGCGTCTCCTCACGGCGATGGTGCGTCATGCGGTGCCCGCATCCGCGAAGGCGATGTCTTGGTCAACATAGTCATTCCTCGCCTGAACGGCCTCACGATCGAAAACGAGAGAACCTGGTTCTGCGGGCGCCCGGACGAGCAGAAGAAGGCTCTGTGGACCGCTGCCCGGGACGCAAGCGCGGCCGCCACTGCCGCGGCGGCGACCGGGAATCCCGTCTGCGCCATCGATGCGGCCGCACAAACCGTCATCGAGCAAGCCGGATTCGCTGACTGCATCCGGCATCGAACGGGCCACGCGATCGGGATCGTCCACCACGAGTATCCCGAGGACATGGCCTTCAGCCAGCGCCCGTTGCTGGACAACGAGGTCTATTCGGCGGAGCCAGGCTTGTACCTCTATGGCGTTGGCGGATTCCGGATCGACGACACCGTCGTCGTCGGCCAAACGCCGCGCGTCCTCACCGCCACGCCCAGAACTCTCGAATACGCCACGGTCGGCTGATGCGGCCCCTACAACCTAAACACGAAAGCCGCCCATGTTGATTCGTCGCACCCTGCTCTGCGGCTCAGTCGCCGCTGCATCGCTGCTCGCCCTGCCCTCGTTCGCACAAGGCAACTTCCCTAGCAAGCCCATCAAGATCATCGTTCCGCAGCCCTCGGGCTCCGGACCCGATGCGCTCGCCCGAACCCTCGCCGACATTCTGCAAAAGAGCCTCAATCAGATCGTTGTCGTCGAGAACAAGCCCGGCGCCAACGGCTCGCTCGCAGCAACCTACGTGCTTTCACAGCCGGCCGACTGCTACACGCTGTTCCTGGCGGGCGTTTCCAACATGTCCTGGAACCCGCTTCTCTACAAGACCTTGGCCTACAACCCGGCAAAGGATTTCTCGGGAATCGCAGTCGTCGCCAACACGCCGTTCGTCACCGCCGTGTCGCCCAGCCTCGGTGTGAAGACACTGCCCGAACTCATCAAGATGGCCAAGGCAGAACCCAACAAGCTGAGCTACGCCTCCGCCGGCATCGGGAACTCCACCCACCTCGCGACCGAATTGTTGAAGTCGCGCGCGGGCATCCAGATGCAGCATGTACCCATCAGCGGCGCAGGCGGCCCCAGTGCGGTCACCAGCGTCATGGCGGGCGACACCCCGGTGATCACCACAGTCCCCGTAGGCATCGTGCCGTTCGCGAAGTCCGGCAAACTCGTCGCGCTCGCGGTGACGGGCGACCAGCGTCTTTCGCAATTGCCCGATGTCCCGACCTTCAAGGAACTGGGAATCGACATGGAGGTACCGGGTTGGTACTCCGTCGTGACGCGTTCAGGCGCCCCTGCTGACGCCATCGATCGCCTGAACAAGGAGATCAACAAGGCGCTCGATACAGCCGAAATGAAGGAGCGCCTTGCCGGCCAGATGTTGACTGCAATCAAGTCAACGCCGGCCGATGTCCAACGCCTGACGAAGCGCGATTCCGAGGCTTGGGCGCCCGTCATCGCACGCCTCGGCATTGCGCAATGAATTGAGCCGCGATGAGGTCACCATGAGCGCGCAAGGACAAGGGAACGCTGACGATCTCCACGAGCTCGACGCCCGCCTCCGGACGAATCCGGCAAGCGCGCTTGCAGTCATCGACGACTACTTGCGAAGGTATCCGGGACACAGGCTCTTCACCGTGCTGGCGATCGACTGGACGCGACACGAAAACAGGCGCATCTATAGCAGCAATCCGGACTCGTATGCATGCGGCGGTTCAAAGCCGCTCGTGCCTGGCAGTGCCTTCCATCAGGAAGTCATCCTGGGCAACCGCGCTCGAATCTGTCCGGACCGTGCGTCGTGCATCCAGGCATTTCCCGACTTCGACCTGATTTTCTCGCTGCACTGCGAATCCGCAATCAACGTGCCAATTCGTCGGAGTGACAGGACGATCGGCTCGCTCAACTTGCTCCACAAGGCCCACTGGTATCAGCCGGCAATGACCGCCCTGCTGACCCGGGTCGCAGGCCTCGCAGCACCTTTTCTTCCTTGACTTCGATCTGGACCGCATCCATGAATCATCCGTACCGTCGCTCGTTGGTCATCTCTCTGCTGGCAGCCTGCGCATCGTTCATTGCGCCGTTGGCAAGGGCGGCAGACGCTCCCTATCCGACCAAGCCAATTACCATCGTCTACCCCTATGCCGCGGGCGGTGCTTCCGACCTCCTCGCCCGGCAGATCGGTGAGCTCATTGGCAAGTCCCTCGGCCAACCCGTCATCGTGGACGCGAAGCCCGGTGCAGGTGGCTCAACGGCTCTCGAGATGGTGACTCGCGCACCTGCCGATGGCCACACCCTTGTCTTGACGGCCAGCGGCACGATGGCTGTGAACCCGTATATCTACAACCTCCGGTACAAGCCTGCTGAGGACCTGGCCTCCATCACCATCCTGGCAGAGATTCCGTTCATCGTCGTCACGAACAACTCCTTCCCAGCCAGAAACCTGAAGGAGTTCGTTGCGTACGCCAAGGCAAATCCAGGAAAGATCAGCTTCGCCAACGCCGGCATTGGAACGCAGGCCCACCTCACGCAGGTGATGTTCCTCAAGACCGCAGCTATCACTGCGAACGTGGTGCCCTACAAGGGCGGAACACCCGCGACCACTGACCTCCTTGGCGGACACGTGGATGCCCTCTTCGACAACGCCGCCGCACAGGTCGGCAACGTCCAGGCCGGCAAAGTCCGCCCCCTCTTCGTGACGACAAAGGCTCGAAGCCCATCATTGCCCTCTGTTCCCACTGCAGAAGAAGCAGGCCTGCCCGGATTCGTGACCGCTGGCTGGTTTGGTCTCGCGGCCCCCAAGGGAACACCGCAGGCCGTCATCGACAAACTCAACGCCGTCATCGTCAAGGGCATGGCAGAGCCGGAGCTGCACAAGAAGCTGATGGAGGCCGGCTGGACTCCGATCGGAAGTTCGCCCAGCGATGCCACGGCTCGCGCCAAATCCGATCTCGCACGGTTCGGGGCCGTCGCGCAGCAACTCGGCCTCAAGAAGGAATAGGTCTCTGCCGACCGTTCAGGAAGCAAATCCATGACCATGATTTCCGCCCGCATCGAGCGGCTTCCCTTTTCCGGTTTCCATCGCAAGTTGCTGCTCGCGGGCGGCCTCGGCTACACCTTCGATGCCATGGACGCCGCGGTGCTCGCCTTCGTGCTGCCTGCGTTGCGCACGGCCTGGAGCCTGTCCGCCATGCAACTTGGCATGCTGGCCAGCGCTGGCTTCGTCGGCGCCGTGGTCGGCGCCTTGGTGGCCGGCACGCTGGGCGACCTCATTGGCCGGCGCAAGGTGATGATGTCCGCGCTGGTGCTGTATTGCGTGGCGTCGGCCGGTAGCGCGGTGATCAACGACTGGACGTCCTTCCTGAGCTGGCGCGTCGTGGCTGGCATCGGTGCCGGCGCCGAGAGCGTGATCATCGCGCCCTATCTGTCGGAGTTCGTCGCCCGCCGCTATCGCGGCATCTTCACCGGGGCGTTGGCTGGCTTCTTCTCGTTCGGCTTCGTGCTGGCGGCGGTGCTGGGCTATTTCCTCGTGCCAGCCTCGCCGGAAGGCTGGCGCCACGTCATCCTCGTCACCGCCGCGCCGGTGGTGATGCTGCTGTGGTGGCGCCGCAGCCTGCCCGAATCACCGCGCTGGCTCGAGAGCCAGGGCCGCGTCGCCGAGGCCGAGGCGACCCTCGACACGATGGAAACCGACGCCCTGCGCCGTGGCACCGTTCTGCTCACGCTGGACCCGCAAGAGGTTGCCTCGCCGCCGCCGAGCCGCGAGCGCGGCTCGGCGGCGCGCAACTACCGCACCCTTCTGTCGAGCAAGCTGCGCCGCATCACGATCATGACTTGGCTGATGTGGATGACGCAGTCCTTCAGCTACTACGCCTTCTTCACCTGGATTCCCACCCTGCTGGTGCAGAACGGCATGACGATCACCAAGAGCTTCGGCTTCTCCATCGTGCTCGCCATCGCGCAGATCCCGGGCTACTTCTCCGCTGCCTGGCTCAACGAGCGCATCGGGCGGCAGGCCGTGATCGTCTCGTACATGCTGCTGGGCGGATGTGCCGCGATCGGCATGGCCTCTGCCCACGGCGACAACCAGATCATGGTGGCGGGCGTGCTGCTCTCGTTCTTCATGAACGGCGCCTATGCGGGCCTGTATGCCTACACGCCTGAGCTGTTCCCGACCCATGTGCGCGTCACCGGCGCCGGGCTGGCCTCGACCATGAGCCGGCTGGGTGGTGTCGCGGCCCCCGTGCTGGTGGGCATGGTCTCTGCCAGCTCCGGCTTCGGAGGGGTGTTCGTCATGACAACGGCCGTGCTGGTATGCGGCGCGGCCGCCGTGCTCGTCCTCGGCGTGCCTACCAAGGGGCGTTCGCTCGAAGCCATCGCGGCCGACGAGTTGGCCCGCTAGAGACAACACCACAACACAGCAACACCACAACACCCAACGAGGCCACCATGCAAATCGTTCCTTCCTGCGAGAACCCCGCCCCCTCCGAAATCGCGAGGCGCTTGGCTGCGGTCCAGGCCGAGATGGCGCGGCAGAACCTGGACTTCTACGTCTGCCACGATCCGTCGAATGTCTTCTACCTGACGAACTTCAAGAACTTCGTCCACGAGCGGCCGTTCATCCTGCTGGTGCCGGCCAGTGGCATGCCGGTCTTTCTCATTCCAAAGCTGGAGGCGTTGCACGTGCGCTCGCGCGCCGTCGGCGAACTGCAACTGCTGGACTACTTCGAGTTCCCGGCGCCCAAGGGGCAGATGTGGTTCGACCGCCTGCACGAGGTGCTGAAGCCGGCGCATCGGGTCGGCGTCGAATCGCTGTGTCCGCTCGCGGTATTCCGCGCCGTTCCGGGCACTGCGGTGACGACCGACATCGTCGACGAGGTGCGCGAGATCAAGTCGACCTACGAGATCGACCGCCTCGCCTACGCGAGCCAGTGGCTCAGCCGGGGCCATGCGCGGCTGCTCGCCGCCGCCAGGCCGGGGGCGGCGACGATGGCGCTGAACTCGCAGATCGCCGGTGCGCTGGTCGGGGAACTGCTCGTCGCCAACCCGCATGCCAACGTGCTGGCCTGCGAGGCGATCGCGTTGGCCACGCCGCCTGCGTTCTCGCACGACCCGCACTTGGTGCCCGACCTGTCGTGCAAGCTAGCCGAAGGCGGGCCGCACGTCACGCTGGTGTGCGGAACGGCGAACGGCTACGGCGCGGAAGTGGAGCGAACCTTCTTCATCGGCCACGTGCCCGAGGCGGCGGTGCGGCCATTCCACGCGATGCTCGAGGCGCGCGCGCTCGGCTACGAGCTGGTGGTGCCAGGTGCCGACATGGCCGAGGTGGACCGCCGCGTTAACGATCTGCTGAAGGCGCGCGGCTACGGCGACCACCTGCTGCACCGCACCGGTCACAGCTTCGGCGTCACGCGGCATGAGGCGCCTTTCCTGGCCGAAGGCTATTCGCGCGAAATCAAGCCAGGCATGGTGTTCAGCATCGAGCCGGGCATCTACCTGCCCGGCGTCGGCGGCTTCCGCTTCTCCGACACGGTGCTGATCACCGAGACCGGCAACCAGAAGCTCACGCAGGCGCCCGAAACGCTGGAAGCACTGACGCTGCAGGTGTGAGCATGAAGTGGAGGTCGCTGCTCGTATTCCGCGTGCGCCCGGGCATGCGTGACGAGGCCGTGCGCGCTTTCGCTAGGGCAATCTGGCGATCTTCCATAAAGACTTCAGCCACACCATCGGTTTGGTGCGGTTGGGCCGGCTTGATTCGGGCGTGGACTCGATCAGTCGGCCCACTGCTATCCAGGTCCGGATTGAACGGCTACTGCGGCAATGATTCAAGCATTGCCCAAAGTCGGCTGCTGTCGTTCACGGCAACTTCTACGACCGACAGCATTAGTCTTAAGCGGGTATAGCCGAACGGCTGCTATTGCCGTCGTGACCGGTGACAGCGGCTCAGGTGTGAAGGCGGGCAGCGGCGCCTTCGTTCGGCCCGACTGGCGCTTTCTCATCGGGTACTGATCGGCGTGCTCGCGCAAGTCGGGGAGATCGGACCCTCAGCGCTCGCCGTGCAACTGCAACTGGATCGCGTGCGCACTTCGCGCGGGCTGCGAAGTCTTTTCGAGAAGCGGCTGATCGAGAGACGTCAAGATTCGGAAGACCGCCGCGAAGTCCATGTGCAGCTGAGAGAGACCGGTCGACAACTCTTCGACGATATGTTCCCACGCATCTGTGCCCTTAATATCGATCTTCTTGAGGGTCTCGACGCCGAAAAATGGCATCTTTCTTCAGTGCTTGCGTGAGTTGGAATTGCACAGCACCGCGTTGAATGCACGTTTCACCGTTTCGGAGAAATCCGACTGTCGCTTGGGCGGCACACGTCACCGTTGGTCAGGGCAGAGCAACTGAGTCGCCCAGACGCCATTTTTAACGACTCAAAAGTGTCTAGGGGAGCCGGGGCGATTCATGGACCACCACCTCAGCGCCGAGTGGGGACAACTCTCGTACCAAATGAAACTCAGTCGATCATTTTTAAAGCTAATCGAATGATTGCCAACGTGTTTCTTTTAGTTACACTATTGATTTGATGAGGCCTCCCCACTCTCGGGCAGTCCAACCTCCAGGGAAGACCAAAAGCTTATATGTCCTGAGCAACTGGCTCACAAAGAGGGTGGATCCAGATTCGATGGAAATCAACCCCCATTGCTCACATCCTCTTCCTGGATGAACACCAGGATTCGCCCGCTTCGCGAGCCGAAAAGCCTTTAAGGCGGATCGCGGGCTTATCAATGAATCAACGCCTCGAGGAAAGCTGGTGGCCCGTGCCGGGTTCTGCGCCTTTTCCGCGTATCGACCAAGAAGGTTCCCATGTTTGATAAAGCCGATTTTGCTGCTGCGTTGCTCGTGTTGAGCGCGGTCATGCTCCCGGGTTGCGGGGGCGGAAATTCGGGAAGTTTCCAGGCGGACGCTACGGCCCCTATTGTCGCGGGGGGCACCCCGGTGGTCCCCGCTGTCACAGGAGGCACACCGGAGGTCCCCGCTGTCGTGGGAGGCACCCCGGAGACTCCCGCCCCCCTGGAGTCTCCCCCGAAATCCCCGCCGCCCCGGGAGACAACGCCCCGGTGGCCCGCGTCATCAAGCATCCAGGCGTTGGGGTAACCCTCTCGGATCTCGCGACGCTCAAGGCCTACGTCGACCAGGGCAAGGAGCCATGGAAGTCCGGCTATGAGCAAGTGGCGGGCAGTCCCGAGTCCAGGCTCAGCTACGCAGGGCGTGGTGGCCCATTCGCGAAGGTGAGCCGCGCCCCCGACGAGAATCTCAATGCTTGGCGCTCCGATATGGTCGCGATCTCGAATCTCTCGCGGATGTGGTACTTCACCCGTGACGAGCGATACGCGGAGAATGCGCGCAAGTTGCTGCTTGGGTGGGCCACCACCCAGACCGAGTTTTCGGGTCGCGAATCGATGCTCGATCTGGGCGACTACGCGCTCCAGTTCGTGGGCGGCGCGGAAATCCTGCGCGCCACATGGCCGGGCTGGAAGGAGGCCGACACGGCGACGGTGAAGAAGTACTTCAAGGACGTGCTGATGCCGGCGGCGAACCCCTATGGCGAAAGCCAGTTCGGGGCCGCCAACAAGGGCGCACTGGCCCTCGCCGCGCTGGGGCTGATGGCGATCTACAACGACGACATCGAGACACTGGACAGGGTCGTCTATCAGGCCCGCACGCTCGCCCACATCGGGCTGCGAAATTCCAACGACATCGGCATGCTCGGCGACTACCTGCGCGACCAGGGGCACGCCTATGGGCAGCTCAAGTCATTGACCGTGCTCGCCGAGGCGCTCTGGAGCCAAGGCATCGACATCTATTCCGATTTCGACAACCGTCTGCTGGCCGCGGGTGAGTATTTCGCGAGGGTGAACGAACTCGTCCCAACAACAGCCCTTCCTTTCGGCACCACCGATCGCTACTACCTCACCGACGTCACCAATCGCGGCTGGGACGGCGCCAATGGCGGAAGCGTCGCACTGACCCAGCTCTATGGCGCCTACGTCCTGCGCAAGGGTCTGCAGGCACCCTTCATCGCGCAGAGGCGCCTCCGGCTGCCGGTGGACGGCACCAGCTTCATGTTCCTCAAGGAGTCCGACACCTCGAAGGCGACGCCGCCGCCGGCGCTGCCCATTCCTTCGACCGCCTCGATCACTTCGGGATTCAGCAATGCCGACATCGGGGGCGCCACCCCAGCCAGCATGGCCACATACGCCAATGGCAAATGGATGGTTCAGGGAGCAGGTAACGACATCTTCTGGGGCGCACAGGACGCCTGTCACTTCACCTACAAGGCCCTCACCGGCAACAGCGCCATCATCGCGAAAGTCGAGTCCGTCCAGAACACCAACCCAGCCGCAAAGGCGGGCGTGATGATGCGAACAAGCCTGGAAACAGGCGCTCCCCGCGCCTGGATGGCCATCTCCAGCAAAGGCAATGCCGAACAGAGCATGCCGAAGCTCGCGGTGTATGGCGGTACGAACTATGGGACCAAAGCCATGGCCATCGCCAGCTCCACGGGCTCGTACTGGGTGAAGCTCGAGCGCATCGGGAACATCATCACCGGCTACGTTTCGCCCGACGGCACCAATTGGGCTGCCACCGATGTCGGCCGCATCAACGCCCCTGTTCCCGACACGATCTATGTCGGTCTGGTGGTCGCATCGGCCGCCTGGGGCACCATGAACAGTTCCACCTTCAGCAACGTGCAGATCACCGGCGGCGACGGTGGGGCGCCGCGCGTCATCCCGGCGGCACCCGCCATGCTGCTGGCCTCGCCGGGCGATGGCGCCGTGCCGCTGCGCTGGCAGGCGTCCTTCGGGGCCACCGGCTACACGGTCGGCCGCTCCGAGTTCAGCGGCGAGCCCTACGAGGCCATCGCGTCGGGCGTCACGGGCAGCAGCTACACGGACACCGCCGTGGTCAATGGCACCACCTACTACTACACCGTCACGGCGAGCAACGCCGCCGGCACCAGCGGCCGTTCTCCTGAGGACAGCGCCGCACCGGCTCGTCCGATGGTCAACGCTGCCACAGGCGGCACTGCCACCGAAAGCGCGAGCAACTCCGGCAACGTTGAAAGCGCCTTCGACCAGAACTCGGCGACGCAATAGTTCAAGAACGATCTCACAGCCGCCAAGCGGACGTTGGGAATGCGCACTGAGTTCTGACGCTGCTGTTCGAGATGATCAAGGAAGCCGAGCAGGAACTTCGCGCTCAGATCGGTCAGCTGGAAGTCGGTCGGCGCCTTCACGGCGCTTGCATGACCTTACCGTCGGCCCGCAGCGCTTCTATGCGGTTTGGGCCGCGGCCGCCTTCAAAAGCATCTAGATCATTGTCCGTTTCCTCCCCGGCCTTGCAGCGACGATACAAAATCTCCAACCCGCACACTCGCGCTTTCGCCTATTTCGCTCGGGTGGTGCACGGCGCCGCAGCTGCCGCGCGATTGGCTCCCCCCTGACATCTGCGCCATCTACCAACTCTGCGGACCATTTTTCTCGGTTGGTATTCAGCCGCTGTTTCGGGTGACGCGCGAGCGCTCGGCTTTCAGGCCACCACCGACGGGACAAATTGGTTGCGCAGGTGACGCGCCATGAAATCGCGTGCCTCGTCGGCAGGCATGGGCCTGCACAGCCAGTAGCCCTGAGCTTCGTCGCATCCGCGGCTGTGCAAGTAGTTGAACTGGACTTCGGTTTCGACACCTTCGGCCACCACCTTCATCCGCAGCCCGTGGGCTAGCGTAATGATTCCGTCAATGAGCGCGCGCGCGTCGGCGTCCTGCGAAAGGTCGTTGATGAAGGAGCGGTCGATCTTGACCGTCGACAGCGGGAAGTGCTTCAGGTAGGACAGCGAGGAATACCCTGTCCCGAAGTCGTCCATGGCCAGCCCCACGCCCATGTCCCGGATCGTCTGCAACAACGTCACCGCGTTTTGGGGATCAGCCATCATCGCGCTCTCGGTGAGCTCCAGCTCCAACAGCGACGGATCCAGACCCGAGGCGTCCAGCACGGCCTCTATGTCGGTGATGAGCGTGCGGCTTTCGAACTGGCGTGGCGACAGATTGACGCTCATCAACATCTCCGGCAAGCCGTGCTTCTGCCATGCGAGCGCATCGGCGCAAGCCTTCCCCAGCGCCCACTTGCCCATCGACACGATCAGGCCGAGTTCCTCGGCGATCGGAATGAACTGCACGGGCGGAATCAAGCCCAGCACCGGATGGTGCCAGCGCATCAGCGCCTCGACGCCGACGATGCTTTGGGTCCGCAGATTCATCTTCGGCTGGTAGTGCATTTCCAGTTCGCCGCGATCCAGGGCGTGGCGCAGCGCGCTCTCCAGCATCAGCTGCTCGGTGCTCTGCGCATTCATCTTCGCCGCGTAGAAGCGGTAGGTGTTGCGGCCCTTTTCCTTGGCGCGATACATGGCGGTGTCGGCGTTCTTCAGGAGCATTTCTGCATCACCGCCATTTTCCGGGTAGATGCTCACACCGACGCTGGCGCTGACGTGCAGCTCGCGCCCCCCGATGACAAAGGGCTCGGCGCAACGCTGGAGGACCCTTTCGGCGACCACTGCGGCATCGTTCGCGCTGTCAAGGTTCTCCATCAGCAGCACGAACTCGTCGCCGCCGAAGCGCGCCACGACATCGGCATCGCGCAGCAACGCCGTGAGGCGCTCGCCGCAGATCTTGATCATCTCGTCGCCCACGCCGTGGCCCAGCGTGTCGTTGATCTGCTTGAAGCGATCCAGGTCGACGAACATCACCGCGAACTGCTTCTGTTGACGGTTGCTGCGCCTGATGGCCCGGGCAAGCTCGAGCTGCAGCGACGCCCGGTTGAGCAGGCCCGTCAGTTCGTCATGGCTGGCCATGAAGCGAAGGCTGCGCTCGGCCAGCTTGCGCTGCCTGTACTGAGCGATCTGCAAGACGATCACGCGCAGCGACTCCAGCGTCTCGACCTCGACAATGGAGGGCTTAGCGCTGAAAAGCTCCAGTGCCGTGGTCGCTTCGGGGGCAACGATCGGCACGACGAGGCCAGTGGTCAGCCCCGCCTCACGGGCCATCGCATCGCGAGCGAAATGGGCCGGCGACGCCTGCGTGTCGATGCGCACCACGCCGCCGATACCGAACGCGCGGCCCAGCGAGCCCTCGTCGGGCCGATGTTCGCGCGACCGGCTGTCGCAGGCGAATTGCGTCACCGCAGGCCCCTTCTCTTCAGCATGCCAGACGGCATCGCAACGGGCCAGACCGTCCTCGCCGACGCTCCACAGCGCACCGCAGTCCCAGCACAGGTCGGTACATATCGCCTCGAGCGCCAACGCGATCACCGTCTCGGCCCTGCCATCGCCGGCAAGCAGCCGAGCAATCTTGTATTCGAGCTTCTGTCGCAGCGCATCCTTACGCGGCCGCGTGGCATCGCGCACCGTGCCACGCACCAGCTTCTTGCCCGCCTCTTCGCCCGACTGCGCGATGACATGGAGCCAGCGTTCGGTGCCATCGGCCAGGCACAGACGGTGCTCGAACTCGCTTCGCTCGGTGGATCGGGAGGCCAATGTGATTTGCTGGTGGACTGCGGCGCGCTCTAAAGCCGGCACACGCGAGAGCAGCGCGTGCAGGTCCGGCGGCGAGGGATCGTCCCCGAAACCAAAGATGCGCAGCGCTTCCTCGGAGCATTGCAGGGCGCCGGTCTCGGGATCGAGGGTCCAGCCACCCAGGCTGGCCAGCTGCTGGGCGTCCTTCCACTGCCGGTCGCTGACGCGCAGATGGCTGGTCATCTCGGTAGCAAGGACATGAGCCCGGCTGCGCGAGGTGATCAGCGAAAAGACAATGCCCGCGAGCAGCGTGCTGGTGGCAAGGCCGCCGAGAACGATGAACCACGGAATGGCCTTGTCCAGAGGACCGAGGATTTGGCTTTCGTTCTGCCTCACCTCCACCAGCCAGGAGTGGCCGCCAAGCTCGAAGCCGAGCATGCGCTGCAGACTATTCGCCGGTCCGGGAACCGGCTTAGTCAGCGTTGAACTGTCGAACAGAAGCTCGCGCTCGCCGAGTTCGACCGGCGCCACGAAGCGAGTTTCGATGCGCGTCCCGATCGGTCCCCTGCCTGGCCCGGCGTCGGCCAGGCGCAGCCGCAGCGTCTTCGCTGCCTCGGTGCCGACGATGTCTCGCAGCATTCCGGAGATGCTAAGGCCCGTGCCCACCGAGCCCATGTAGGCGTGGCGCCGCTGCTCGAGCGTATCGAGCGGCATTTGCGGGCGATAGACCGGCAGCCGCATCGCCAATCCGATGTCAGCCTCGCGACCCGGGATGCGGACCTTGCGACCGGAGGTGACGAGCCCGCCGGTGTCGCGCCCCTGTTCGAGCGCATTCCCCCGGTCGGGCATCGCGCCCAAGTCGTTGCCGAGCAGCATCTCGTTGCCGGCTTGGGGTTCGATGTAGAGCAGAGGATAGTAGAAGTCCCGCTCGCCGGGCGGCTTGATGGCGAAGCCGAAGGCAACGCCAACGCCAAGGTTCGCCTCGCGGCGGACCTGCTCCTCGAAGGCGCTCTTCTCGTCGAAGGCAACGAAGGGTGCGTAGGTGGCGGCCTGAAACCCAGGGTACGCACTCGCCAGATTGAGCCCCGCGACGTAGTTCCTGAAATCGCTTCGCGTCACCGCCTCGGGGGTATTGAACCGCGCCCGCAATCCTGTCAGGACGGCGACATAGTCGTCGAATCGGTCTTCGACCTTTCGCGCCAGGTCGAAGGCGGTTGCGTCGAAGCGCGTCTGCGCGCTGCGCTCGATCTCCTGGTGGACAGAGACGCCGAGGGCAATCGAAAGCGCGGCACCGATTACAAGAATCGCCAACGGGAGGCGAACCTTGACCCAAATGATTGACATTGGACTTGCCCTCGTCGCTGGCTCAGACCATTACATCGTTGCCGCAATATATAGATGCAGCGCAGAACCGTCACGCGATTCATTACGAGGATGCAAGGTCTGAATTCGGACGATCCGTCCAAATCTCAATCTAAGTATTGGTCGAAACGGGTGACGCTTGAGTCCAAAGGGGGGGAATAGCAAGCGGTTCCACTTGGAAAGAACCCTCGACGACTCTGCTCGGTTCGTACGAAGGCGTTCCAACTCGCACGTCGTTCAAGAAGTTGGTGGACGTGCCGCAGCACAGATGCGATCACGACCTTCGATTTTGGATTGGTAGAGGACCCTGTCGGTCGCTCCGATAAGTTCCTTTGATGGCACATGCGGGGATTCGCGCCCGGACGACAAAGCCAGCCACGGAGTTGGCGAAATCGGAGAAACGCCCGCGGGTCCTTCGCATCATTCGAAGCCGCGCATCGAAATTGAGGACGGTCACTGGTGTCCCGCTCACATTCGAATTCCGCATTCTCAACTCCCGATTGAAGACCGATTGCAAAATTTCTTCTACCGTTGGAATGCCTGCCCTGTCGGATTCCGCAGCGCGCATTCGCGCTCTCTTGATGAACGGCTGCGTTGTCTCCAAGGAGGTGCTCATGCGAAAGCATCCGCAGTTGAATGCCCCGGATGCCCCTGTCTTCAAGCTCAGGCGCGCATGGGCCGCGCCTGCACGAATCGTCAATAACGCATAAGCGATCGTCACTCCTTCTTACGCGTCAATGTCGATGCCCTGGGGCCGGCGGCATTTCACGAAGAGCACAAACGGGATGACTCCAAGATTCAGGATCAACAGCAGCCGGAAGTCGAACTGATACGCGAGGAATGCTGTGCCGTGATTCGCGAGGTTGACAAACTGCGCATCCGGTCGCGAACCTCCATGAAGCCGAAGGTCTGCATACGGTGCCGATGTCGCCTAATTTCTTAAAAAAAGTTTAAAAGCAAATCCGCCAGCAGGATCAGAGCAGCGAGCTTTTGGCGGCGCCTACAGACACAGCAGGAAGATGTGGCTATAAGCGGTCAAGAACCTCGAGGGACGAAATTTCTTTCATGAGAATTTCCGCATCGACTGCTGAATCCGAAAGGCGTCGTGAGTCCGAGCGCCTGTTCGCCCTGCGTTCCACACATATGCTGGATACGGCACCGACAGAGAACTTCGATCGGATCATGCGCTTGGCCGCCGAGCTTTTCGATGTTCCCATTGCGCTGATATCCCTCCTCGACGAGGATCGCCAGTGGTTCAAGGCCCGCGTGGGCCTGGACCTTCCCGAAACGCCTCGGGAATACGCCTTTTGCGACTACACCATCCGCCAAACCGATGTGATGGTGGTCGAGGACGCATTGCAGGACGACAGGTTTGCGAACAATCCATTGGTCGCGGGCGACCCGGGCATCCGCTTCTACGCCGGTGCACCGCTCATCCTGCATTCGGGTCACGCAATAGGAAGCCTGTGTCTTGTCGACCGCCGCCCTCGCCTGTTTTCTGCGAAGCAGCGCAAACAACTCAAGGATCTTTCCGCCCTCGTGCTGTCACAGATCGATCTCTATCGCACGGCGGGGAGAGTCGACGAGGTCACTCAACTACCCAATCAAGCGCAGATGTCCGAGGATCTTCATGACCTCGCCCTGCGCTTTCCCGAAGGAAGGTACACCCTTGCGCTCGTGGATATCTTGGATCGCAACGCGCTGCGAGACGCCGTTCTGGCAGTCGGGATCCGGCCGCTGGAAATCTTTCAGCGAGATCTGTCGATTCAGCTTCAGTCGCTCTTGAGTGCCGGCTCAGGGCTCTATTGCGTTGATGACGGACGATTTGCCTTCCTTATAAAGCGTGAGGGGGAGGCGAGCGACCGTTTCATCGATCGGCTCGTCATGGTCTTGAAACAACCAGTCGCAAGCGGCAGTCTACTGATCGAACTCGACGCGCGCGTGGGCGTCGTGCAGATCAACCTGGAAGCGAGCGAAGAAATCGACGATGCACTGCGCAAAGCCATGACGGCTGTTCACCAGGCAAGGACCTTGGGTCTTTCTCGAGTCCTCTATGTGTCGGAATTCGATATCCGTCATCAGCGTGCGTATGCCATCCTGCGTGATATCCCTCGGGCCATCGCCCATGACGAGTTCCATCTTGTGTTTCAACCAAAGCTGCGCGTGAGCTCGGGCGCGTTCGAGGGTGTCGAAGCTCTGATCAGGTGGCAGCATCCGATATTCGGCAACATTGCGCCCGCCGAGTTCATACCGTTGGCAGAAGGCACGACGCTCATCCATGAGCTTACGAGTTGGGTCATCGCAGCCGCGCTGAAGGAACTGGCAGAGCTTCATCACGAAGGATTCCGGATCGCGATCGCCGTGAACGTGTCCGCGCGTAGCCTGGAGCGCCCGCAGTTTGCGAATGACCTGAAGACCATCTGCGCGAGATACGCGGTGTCCCACGACATGCTTCACATCGAATGCACCGAATACAGTGGCTTGACGGCTCCAGCGACCCTGGAATCTCTGAGGCAGATCAGAGCCTTGGGAATGCAGCTCTCTCTGGACGACTTCGGCGCGGGCTACTCCAACTTGACATGTTTGGAGAACCTTCCCTTTCAGATGCTGAAGGTCGACCGAGGGCTCGTGGCGCATGTGGTGGCAAATCCCCGGGCACACCAGTTGCTCCAAGGCATCGTCAGCCTTGGCCATGCCATGGGTTTTCGGATGCTCGCCGAAGGGGTCGAAACGAGGGATGTGTTCGAGTGCATCGTGTCGATGGGCTTCGACCACGTGCAGGGCTACTACCTCTGCAGACCACTCTCGGCTTCCGCGCTCAGGAAGTTCCTGCGTCTTCCCCCTCGGTTCTAGAAAAACGAACGAATCATCGCTCGGCCATACTCTTCATGCGAACCCAACCTGCCTCCACCAAAAGCTCGCCCCTCCTCACGGAAACAGCGCCGATCGTCGAGCAGATGCCCGTCGGCATTTTTCGCAAGGACGCCGACGGGCGCTTCGTCTTCGTCAACCCTCGGTTCTGTCAACTCAAGGACACGCCTGCAGACCAGGTTCTGGGCCGCACGGCAACCGAGATCGCCTCCAGTGCGGCACTGGAAATGAACTCGATGTGGCGGTCTGATCTCGCCGCGCAGGAAAGCCTTCATCACACGCTGATCATGCAGACCGGGTAGCAGGTCGAGCGGGAGGAGGCTCTTTCTGGCGCGGGCGGCCACCCGCTGTTCTTGCAGGTTGTCGAGTCCGCAGTGATGGGGCCTGGCGAGACGGTCGTCGGCAGCCAGGGGGTCCTTTTCGACATCACCCAGCGGATGCAGGCGGACGAGGACCTGGTCAACGAGCGCGAACTGCTTCGGGCGCTGCTGGACAACTCTCCGGACCACATCTATTTCAAGGACACGCAGTCTCGTTTCATCAAGTCCAGTACTGCCCAGGCTCTCGAGTTCGGAATGGCCACGCCCGACGGGCTGGTGGGGAAGTCGGATTTCGACGTCTTTTCCGACGAGCACGCCCGTCCGGCGTTCGAGGACGAACAGGAAATCATCCGCACGGGCTTGCCCATGATCGGCAAGGTGGAAAGGGAAACCTGGATAGATGGGCGGCCGGACTCTTGGGCCTTGACCACGAAGATGCCTCTGCGCAACCGTGCAGGCCAGATCATCGGAACCTTCGGCATCACCAAGAACATCTCCGACCTGAAGGAAGCCGAACGCCAGGTCGCCGAGGTGAACAAGCAGTTGATCGAAGCCTCGCACCTGGCTGGCATGGCCAGGATCGCGATCAATGTGCTGCACAACGTCGGCAATGTGCTCAACAGCGTGAACGTGTCCACGGCGATGATTCTTTCGGGCCTTCGCGCCTCGAAGATCCACGGGCTCACGCGGGCGGTCCAACTGATGGAAGAGCACGCGGATGACTTGGGGGCATTCCTGGCGTCGGACGCCAGAGGCAAGGTGCTTCCCACCTACCTGTGCCAACTGGCCCCGGTACTGGTGGCCGAGCAGCACGACGCCATCAAGGAGCTGACGGCTCTGAGCAAGAACGTGGAATATATCAAGGAGGTCATCGCTGCGCAGCAGGCCCATGCCGGAGCGTCCAGACTGCAGGAGACGGTGCGGATCCACGAACTGGTGGAAGACGCATTGCGCATCAACGCGCAGCCGTTGGCGCGACGCCATATGGTGGTGGACAAGGAGATCGCGGCGGTTCCCGAATTGCTGCTGGACAAAGGCCGGGTATTGCAGATTCTGGTGAATCTGATCGCCAATGCCGAGCAGGCCATGGAGGGTGTGGCAGATCGAGAGCCGAGGCTCGCACTGCGGGTGGAACTGGCGCAAGGCCGGCGGTTGCGCATCCGGGTCGCGGACAACGGGGTGGGCATCGCGGCGCAGACCTTGCCCCAGTTGTTCGCGCACGGGTTCACCACGAAAAAGACCGGGCACGGATTCGGGTTGCACAGCGCAGTGATCGCCGCCCATGAAATGGGCGGAACGCTCACGGCCCACAGCGACGGGCCGAACACCGGAGCAACATTCACGCTCGAACTTCCGATCGATAAGTGCGGGGAGACCCATGAGAAAGCAACGCAATCGGCGCATTCTTCTGGCGGACGACATGCCGGCCATCCATGAGGACTTCAAGAAAATCCTCCTCCCGGCAGGAGCCTCGGCGAATCTGGACGACCTGGAATCTGCGTTGTTCGGCACCACAGCCAAGGCATCCGCCGAGGAGTTCGTGCTGCACAGCGCCTACCAGGGGCAGGAAGCGCACGCGATGGTTCGCAAGGCATTGGAGACCGATGAGCCTTATGCCATGGCGTTCATCGACATGCGCATGCCTCCGGGGTGGGACGGCGTCGAGACCATCGAGCAGTTGTGGCTGGCAGACCCGCGCCTGCAGATCGTGATCTGCACGGCCTATGCAGACCAGTCATGGGTCGAGGTCTTCGATCGCCTGGACGCACGCGACCGCCTGCTCGTTCTCAAGAAGCCCTTCGATCCGATCGAAGTGCGCCAGTTGGCAAGCGCGCTCACCATGAAGTGGCAAATGACGGAAGATGCCGCCTTCAAGATGAACCTGCTCGAGCAGGCTGTCGAAGAGCGCACGCGGGAGCTGTCCGATGCCAACATCATCGTCCAGAACAGTCCGACCATCCTCTACCGCTTGCGCGGCGAGCCCGCGTTCCCGCTGATCTACATCTCGCACAACATCACCAAGTTCGGCCACGAACCGGCGGCCCTGTTGGCCAACCCGGATTGGGCGGATGTGCTGATCGACCCCGCCGACCAGCCCGAGGTCGCTGCAGCGATGGCGCGCGTGCTGGAAAAGGATGCCGAAGGCGCTTCGATCGAATACCGCCTGTGCACCGGGGACGGCGCACGTCGCTGGGTCGAGAACCTCTACGTTCCGGTTCGCGACAAGGAGGGCCGGCTCATCGAGGTCGAGGGCATCGTCATCGACGTCACCGAGCGCAAGGCGGCGGAGGAACAGCTGGCAAAACTTGCGCGCACCGATGGGCTCACGGGCCTGGCCAACCGCGCCACGCTCACGGAACGCCTTCACCAAGCCCATGGCGCAGCGCAACGGGGCTCCTTGCCGTTCGCGATCCACTGCCTGGATCTGGACCATTTCAAGCCGGTCAACGACACATTCGGCCATCCGGGCGGCGACCTGCTGCTGCGCGAGGTGGCGCAGCGATTGAAGAATTGCACGCGGGAAACCGATCTGGTGGCGCGCCTGGGCGGCGACGAATTTGCCGTGCTCCAGAGCGAGATGGCCGAGCCCGCCGCCGCCGGCGCATTGGCTACGAAGATCCAGCAAGAGCTGGCCCGCCCGTACATGATCGATGGCAACGAGGTGCATGCCTCGGCCAGCATAGGCATCTGCCCCTACATTCCAGGCAGCGAGAGCCCGGAGGAAATGATGGCGCAGGCCGACCTGGCGCTCTACCGCTCGAAGGAACAGGGGCGCAACCAATACCACTTCCACTCGGAAGAGCTCGACCGGGAAGTCCGCGACCGGGTTGCACTGGGCGAAGACCTGAAGAAGGCCATCGAACGCGAGGAGCTGGAGCTGTACTACCAGCCTCAGGTCGAGCTGTCCTCCGGCAGGATCGTGGGTGTGGAAGCACTGCTGCGCTGGAACCATCCGGGGCGGGGCTTGCTCGACGCGAATGTGTTCGTGCCGATTGCGGAGCGCACCGGCGGCATCGTCATGCTGGGCCGCTGGGTGCTGAACCAGGCGTGCAGGCAGATGAGCCTGTGGCGCGAACAGGGAATGGCGCCCCCTGTCGTCGCGATCAATCTGTCACTCGGCCAGCTCAGGAACGGCAGCGAGCTGATCCGCGATGTGGTCGACTGCCTCGCGAAATGGCAGCTCAAGGCTTCCGACCTGGAGTTCGACGTGACCGAGTCGACCTTGGCACAGATGACATGGGCTCACAACGACGTGCTGCCGCAGTTGCGGGCGCTCGGCGTCCGCATTGCGATCGATGACTTCGGCACCGAATATTCGTCGTTCGAATACCTGCGGACCTATCGCGTCAATCATCTGAAGATCGCGCAGTCGATGCTCAAGAGAGCCGTCGACGACCCCGACAGCGCAGCCACCGTCCGCGCCATCATGAACCTGGCGCGGGAGGCCCGCATCGGCATCATTGTCGAGGGGCTGGAAACTGAAGCGCAACGCGCCTTCCTCCACTCGACGGGCTCCACGACCCTTGCACAGGGCTACTATTTCAGCGAGGCCGTGGTCGCCAACGAGGCAGGCGACCTTCTGCGCTCCGGCACCATGGAACAGAGCGAGCGCAGCAAGGGCGAGAGCCGGGGCGCTGCTTGAAGGTCGATCGGGAACGAAGACATCGCCCTGCCGGATTTTGCTCAAAGAAAAGACTCGAATGATCCGCCTGACCCGCGCTGCGCTGAGTGTTGCCGTCTCCCTGCTGGCGTTGCAGCATGTGTTTGCAGAACCCTCAGCAGCTGTCCAGACGCGCTGCTTTCGGTTCTCTGACCAACCCGGCAAGCTTGTGCAGTTGCGGCTAATCGGCACACAGGACGACAACAAGGCGGGCTTCGTGCTCTACGCAGGTTCCAAGGCCTGGATCCCCCTTGTGCTGTCGCGCAGCCAGGTCATTCCCATGGCCGATAGCGGCCGCAACCAAGTCGACGAGGAGTGGGTAGAGATCGTCCACGACCAAGTCACCGGTCGCTACCTGCTCAGCATGTTCGGCAACGAGGTGAACTCGTTCGAGTACGTCAACCGCAAGAATGGCGCGAAGACCGAGTTCACACTCGCTCCAAGGCTGCACGACATCAATCCTTGTAAAGCGAGATGACAATAAACACATAATTGCTTCGATGCACAAAGCCATTTCCACCGCCGAAGACACCGATGCCGAACAGATTTCTGCACTTGTCAACAATGCCTATCGCCCCAGCGCGGCGGAGGCCGGATGGACCCATGAGTCCGCGCTCGTTTCGGGCGAAAGAACCTCAGCAGTTCAAGTGCGAAGGCTCTTCAAGAAAGACTCAACGGTCCTCGTCATGAAACATGACGAGTCCATCGTCGCGTGTGTCCATGTAGAGCGGGTCAATGATGTCTGCTGGATAGGCATGCTGGCCACCAAGCCCGACCTGCAGGCTGGAGGCCTTGGCAAAGAGATGCTCGCGGCAGCGGAAGCATTGGCAGCAAACGAACACGCACCGCAAGCGCTAAAGATGGCTGTGCTTTCATCGCGTCCCGAACTTCTCAGCTTCTATCAGCGCAGAGGCTTCGTGCTGAACGGCAACATCGGGGCCTATCCCGCGGACGCCGGCGTCGGCACGCCTCGACAAGACGGTTTGCAAGTGTTCGAACTAGAAAAAAAGATCGGTTGACCTCTCAGCCTTGAGTCATGTCGGCCCGGTCGAAATACGGTGCGCCTCCGCCGTGTAGAGCACGGTGCGCCTGTCCGCCTAGGGGCCTGCGCGGCAGAGTTTTTGAGTTGCTCTACACGCGCCGTTGCAGCGTTCGCGTTGCCGCAGAGCGTCGGCGCATCGCCTTGGCTGTGGTGCCCTCGGCTCGCGTGATGGCACACATCGAGTCGATTCGTCAGCGCCTGCCGCGCGACACCATCAGCATCGAATTCCGGCACCATTCATGGTGGGATGGCAGCCGGCGCAGGGTCGAAACCCTGCAGTGGCTTCGCGCGATGCACGCCGTGCACACCGTCGTCGACGGACCGCAGGGCGCGGAGAACTCCGTGCCGGCGGTCTGGGAGGTCACGAACAACAACTACGCCTTGGTCCGGCTTCACGGACGGAACGCCGAGACCTACAACGCGGCGGCCACGCCGGCGGATCGGTTCTCCTACGAGTACAGCGACGACGAACTGCGCGGGTTGGTCGGCGAGGTCGTGCGCCTGTCCTACAAGGTCAGGCACGCCCACATGATCTTCAACAACTGCGACGAGGACCGCGGCATCCGCAACGGCATGACCGCCATGAAGATGCTCGTACAGCAGGGCGACGGCCAGCGGCCCGACCTCTCCAAGCCATTTCATCCCAACGGAGTCCTAGGCAGCCTTTCCGCGGACGATCTCGCCCGCGCCGCGCGGCAGCTTCCCGAACCCACCGCCAGTCAGCCGCCGATGCGCGAGGTTGAAATCGAAGTGACGCACCTCGGCCGGGGGCGTGTGACGTTTCAATTACGCGAGGCCCGCCACGGTGCCAGAAGCAGTCACCTCTACAGGTCGGGGTCTTTCGCTCAAATGATCTGAACGTGAGGCCGGGACGGACCGCATCCACACCCAACAGATCAGTGCGGCTCCAATCACCGCATGGCCAGGTCCAGACCCATCCTATTGCAAAATTCAAAGGTGAGGAACAGCACGAGGAACGCAGAAGCGATGAACGCTGCGCCCACCTTGATAGATGTCAGTACCACTGCAGCTGTCTTTTGATTCTTGTCCTTCTGTCCCCGATCGTAATGCCACTTGACGGCCAAATACATGCCCACGCTAAGCACGAGAATCTTGAAAATAACAAAAGAGATAGGGATTGAATTCATGATTTAAAAGATATTAATGACGGCGAAGTGCCCGAGTGCGGCGAGTAGCTCAATAGACCGATGAAGAAACGGAAAAACAATCTAACGAAACGGTTGCGGTGAGCTGAATGGGCATCCGCAAGTCACATCGAAAGGCACGCAAGACATGGGTCGAAAGCCGGAGCAGTCCGCCGGCACCACAGAAGCACTCTCATCGTGCTATCGAGTGTTCATCTTCCAGGCTGATACGTACAGAACCAGATCACCTGAAAATTTCCGTATCAGATGCAAGGAGGCCGGTAGTCGCTCCGGGGCACGCCAACGTCTGATACGAAAATCTCGGGAGTGGTCCAGAACGACCGTATCAGAAGGAGGCCCATGAACCGCTACGAGAAGCTTGCCGACAACATCGCTCAGCGCATTCGCGCGGGTAGCCTGAAGGCGAACGATCGCCTTCCCTCCGTGCGCGAACTGAAGTCGCAGATGGGCATCAGTGCGTCCACCGTGTTCTCTGCCTACTACCTGCTGGAGGCGCAAGGGCTTGTCGAAGCGCGGCAGCGGTCGGGATACTTCGTCCGAGCGCGCGCGGAAGTGCCGGCCAACGAACTCGCCGCGAGCGAACCTGTCCTGCGGTCCATGTCGGTCGACGTCTCGTCGCTGGTCTTTCAGGTCCTTGCACAGGCTCGCGAGCGCGACATGGTCCCGCTCGGCTCGGCCTTTCCGTCGCCAGAGCTGTTTCCCTTCGAGCAACTTGCCGCCGGCCTGACGCGAGCGCTCAAGCGGATGGATCCCTGGCAGACCGTCGAGGATTTGTCACCAGGAAACGCCCTTTTACGCCATCAGATCTCCCTGCGTTACGGCAGCGTGGGGATGGATATTCCTGCGTCAGAACTGGTCATCACCAGCGGGGCGATGGAAGCACTCAATCTTGCGCTCGAATCGGTGACGCAGCCAGGCGACGTCGTGGCGATCGAAACGCCAACCTTTTATGCTGCGTTGCAGGCACTGGAGCGGCGCGGTCTTCGCGCGGTCGAGGTTGAGACCCACCCGCGAACAGGCGTGGATCTCGGCTCTCTTGCTCGCGTGATCGACCAGCATCCGGTGAAGGCCTGCTGGTTCATGCCGACCTTCCAGAACCCAATGGGCTGCACCATGAGCGACGCAGCCAAAGAGCAACTGGTCAGCATGCTCGCCACCCGCGCCATACCGCTGATCGAAGACGACGTGTACGGCGAGCTCGCGCATGGGCCTCGGAGACCGCCACCGGCCAAGGCCTGGGACCGGGCTGGCTGGGTGCTGCACTGCAGTTCTTTCTCGAAATCCCTGGCACCCGGATATCGCATCGGTTGGGTAGCGGGTGGTCGCTTTGCAGCCACTTTGGGTCGGAACAAGTTGATGAGCTCGCTGGCGACAGCACTCCCCTCTCAACTGGCGTTGCAGGAGTACCTGCAACACAAGAGTTTCGATCGTCACTTGCGCGCCCTGCAGCATTCGCTCAGTTGCCAGCAGGCTGCCTGCTTGCGACTTATCGATCGATACTTTCCGGCTGGAACGCGGGTCACGCGCCCCGAGGGTGGCTATTTCCTGTGGCTCGCGCTGCCAGAAGGTGTCGACACGCTCGCACTGCACCAAGACGCTCTTCGGCTCGGCATAGGCGTAGCGCCCGGCCATTTGTTTTCAGCCGACCGCCGATACACCCGGCACCTGCGCATTAACTACGGGTATCCCGGCGACCCGCGCTTGGAAGGGGCTATCAGGAGTCTTGGAGATCTCGCCAACGCGCAGCTTAAATCTACGATTGGAAAATCCGGGTCAAGCGTCGAAGAACGTTCGTCGAGACCCTAGTCGGCGTCAATGCAGTTCGACGTCCGTCGCCTTCGACTGACTCTCAACGTCACGCGCGCCGCTTCTATCCAGTCGTCGACACTTCGCCGCAAGATGGCACGAAACGCGAGCATCAGAACAGTGACATTCACCCGGCTCGTGCAGCTCCATCGCGATCTTGAAGATCCTGCGCAAATTTAGCTGCATGCGTACGGGTACGGACACAGAAGGCCTGCGCCCTCAGGATGCGGTCGCGTTGTGAGTCACTGGTGCCGGAATCGTAGGCTGGCTGGGCGCAGCCTCGCCCTCGCGCGGGCACCTGCGGATGGTGTTGCGAGAGAGCAGATCAGGGTTATCGTGAGGGTCAAACTTAGATGGAAATCAACATCTGGCAGGCCACGAGTCGTTCGCAGGCGTGGAAACACGGCTGCCGCGGTTTATTGAAGAGGTTTACAACGCCAAGCGGCTGCACTCAGCGTTCGGCGACCGCCCAACCAGCGAATTCGAATCCCAACTCGCTCAGCAGGTGGCTTAGTTCCGATGAACCCAGTGCTCCAGTCGATGGGGTTCAGTCCAAGCCGCTGCGTCGGCCCAGCTCGCCGAGCGCCCTGTACTCAGTCGGCGTCAGGCCCTTGCGTTTGAGGAAGTGCCTGTTGAAATTCGAAATGTTGTTGAAGCCGACGGCATAGCAGATGGCGCTGATCTGCCGGTCGCTATGGAGGAGCAACTGGCAGGCCTTGGCCACCCTCAGTTCGGCAACGAAGGCGGTGAATGTTCTGCCGGTAAGCTTGCGGAACTGGCGGGAAAGCGCCGCCTCGTGCATCCCGACCATGGCGCCGATCTCGGGCAGGCTGAATTCCTGCATGTAGTTCACCCGGAGGTAGTCCAGCACGGCGTAGATCTTTTCCGACCGGCAGCCAGCCAGGGGTTGCGCCTGCCCGTACTTCAGCTTCGTCAGGACCCTTGTGTCCTTCCATCGCGCGAGCTCGTCCAGAAGCGCCGAAAAAACCGAGAAACGCTCCAGCCCTCGGCTTTGCTCGATTCGCGCCAAGTACTTCATAGCGACTTCCCGGAACCCGACGAACTCGACGCCCTGATGGGCCCTGTCCAGAAGGCTTTCGGCCTCGCGCAGCTCCGGCAGCAGGACCATGCTCTTGCGCAAGGGTGCATCGGCGAATCGCAGAACGGGATTCGTCGCCGCGCGAGCGCTATCGGCCGTGCCCGTGAACCGAAAGTTGTGCGGCAGGCGCGGGCCGATCAGGACGACATTGCCCGATGCGAAGCTGTGGATCTCGTCACCGACGAAAGCACAAGCAAACGGAGCCATGATGACGTGGAGTTCGAAATCCTGGTGGTAACGCAAGCGCCCGGGTTGCCATGGCACGCCATGCTCCGAAAAAGACAGGCAGGAATTCATGTCGAACAGCGACTGGCGAGGCTGCAGGTTCCTCGACTGCTTGTCGTCGAATTCGGGAAGCTGCAGCAAGGGATTGCAATCTTCCCTACTGGCGGCAATCGCCGGTCGTCGGAATCTCGTCTGCATGATCTGAAGGCTATCTCGCCGGCGTCGACACCGATGTCCTGCGAACGCAGCGGGCGCCCGCCTATTTCACCGAGGAAACGATGGAAACGCCGTGGTCGGCCAGGTGCAGGCTCACCGGCGCGCCATGCGCCAAGGTCTGCCTGACTTCGGGCGACACCACGAAGATCTCGCCGAGCTGGCTGGAGAACGTGTACTCGACAGTGCTGCCGACGTAGGTTCTCTTGATCACCCGCGCCGCGAGGCCGTCGTTGGAGACGGGCCTGATGACCCAGGCCTCCGGACGCACCGCGACCTTCACGGGGCCCTGACCGATTCCCGCAGGTGCGGCGATGCTCAGGGTACCCAGGCCAACCCGTCGCTGTTCATCGCAAAGCCCATCGAACAGCATGGCCTCGCCCATGAAGCCCGCAACGAATTCGGATTGCGGCGATTCGTACAGTTCGTGCGGTGCCCCGCGCTGCGCGATCACCCCCTGATCCATCACGATGATGTGATCGCTGACCGCCAGCGCCTCGCTCTGGTCATGCGTCACGTAGGCCACCGTCAGGGAAAGGCGCTGCTGCAGCGAGCGGATCTCCTCGCGCATGGAGCGCCGCAGCCGGGCATCCAGGTTGGACAGCGGCTCGTCGAACAGGAGCACAGCAGGCTCCAGCGCAAGCGCACGCGCCAGCGCGACCCGCTGCTGCTGGCCACCCGAGAGCTCGCTGGGCATGCGCTCGTTCATGCCCTTGAGGCCCACGGTCTCGAGCATCAGCCCCGCCTTTTCCCTGGCCTGAGGCGTTGGCAGGCCTGACATGCGCAGCCCGTAGGACACGTTCTCGATGACGCTCATGTGCGGGAACAGCGCATAGCTCTGGAACACAAGGCTCACGTTCCGCAGCGCCGCACCGAGCGTGGTGACATCCGTGCCGTCGATGAAGATGCGGCCCGAGCTAGGGCTTTCCAGGCCCGCGATCATCCGCAGTGTCGTGGTCTTTCCGCATCCCGACGGTCCGAGGATGGTGGTCAGCGTTCCCTTCGGAACACCGAAGCTGATGTCCTTGACGACCATCGGCGCGCCGGCACCCGTGCCGTAGCTCTTGGAGACGTTCTTGAATTCGATGCCGTACATGAGTTTCTTTCGCTGGAGGATTGGGATCACGGCGATGCAGTTGCCGCCGGGCTGCGATTTACGTCGGACGCGCCGGCGGGTGTTGCCGCCGCGGAAGCTCTTCTGCCCAGGCGGCGATTGCCGACCCGCCACTGGACCAGGCCCGTGACCAGTGCCATCAGAACGATCAGGACGGTGCTGTATGCCAGGGCCACGCCATAGTCGCCCTGGCCCACTCGCCCGATGATGAAAGTAGTGGCCAGTTCCGTCTCGGCCGTCACGAGGAAGATCACCGCGGAAACGGTGGTCATCGATCTCACGAAGCTGTAGATGAGCGATGCGGCCAGAGCAGGCTTGAGCAGCGGCAGCGTGACCGACCAGAGCGTCCGCGCCGTCGAGGCGCGAAGCATCAGCGAGGCCTCGTCGAGCGACTTGTCGAGCTGCTTGAATGCCGCGGCACCGGCCCGCACGCCCACCGGGAGATTCCGGAAGATGAAGCACATCACGATGATCAGGCCGGTGCCGGTCATCTCCAGCGGCGGAACGTTGAACACCAGGACATAGCTGACGCCCAGGACGGTCCCCGGAATCGCGAAAGCCATGAGCGCCGAGAACTCGAACACGCCCTGCGCGCGGAACTGGACACGGGCCAGCAGCCAGGCGATCAGCAGGCCCATGCCCGCCGTGAGCGGTGCCGCAATCGCGGCCAGCCGCACCGTCGTGAAGAGCGAGTCCCAGGCCACGCCGATCCATTGCACGGCACCACCCTCGATCGCAACCTCGAAGGCGGTGCGGAAGTGGGCAAGGGTCGGCGAATAGTTCCGTCCCCAGGTCTGCACGAAGCCGCCGCAGAACGCGAAGACGTAGACAACCAGAGTGAAGATCAGCCAGGGCACGACCACGCACAGCGCCGCGCGCCGCAGCCCGTCGGGCAGGCGCATCGCAAGCCCTGCGTCGCCCTTGCCCGAGACGGTGGTGAAGTTCTTCCGGCCGAGGACGCGGCGCTGGAGCGCGAAGACGCCCAGGGCGAACACGGTGAGGATCAGCGCGAGCGCGGCTGCCTTGCCCTGATCGAACTGGGCGCCGACGATGGCGAAGAAGATCTCCGTGGACAGGACCGAGAACTGCCCGCCGACGACGATCGGGTTGCCGAAGTCGGCGATGCTCTCGATAAAGCCGACGAGAAACGCATTCGTGAGCCCCGGCAGCATCAACGGGAAGGTGACGTACAGGAAGGTGCGCCAGCCGCCCGCGCGCAGGGTCTGCGATGCCTCTTCGAGCGAAGGGCTGATGCCCTCGATGACGCCGCGCACGATCAGGAAGGCGATCGGTGTGAACGCGAACAGCTGCGCAAGCCAGACGCCGAACCAGCCATAGAACCAGCGCGTAGGCTCCACGCCGAAGGCCCACTCGATCAGTTGGTTGACGATGCCCGCCCTTCCGAACAGGAGGATGAGGCCCAGTCCCACGACGAAGGGAGGCGTGATGATGGGCAAAGGCGCGAGGAATCGAAGCGCGTTGCGGATTCTGGAGTCGCTGCGGTTCTCGATCAGGGCCAGCAGCGTTCCGAGCACCGTCGTGGTGAGGCCGGTCAACGTGGCCAGTGCCAACGTGTTCCACGCGACGCCGCAGCTCTGCGCGGAGTATGCGCAGCCGATGCCCCAGATCCGCTCGCTTGCGATCCGTGCGAGCCAGGCCGCGACACTGGGGTGGCCGCTGTCGTCGAGGAAGGCGCTGGACAACGACCTGAAGACCGGAAAGGCGACGAAGGTGACGAGCAGGCTGCTGGCGCCCAGCACCGCCGCCGCGACGAACAGGTCGCCGCGGAATGCACCGGTTCGCGCCATGCCGAATGCGGCCAGCATAAGAAGCGAACACAGCACCAGCATGGCCCCCCAGCCGAAACCTGGCTGGCTTGCGCCGTGGATCACGCTGGCCGCGGGCAATCCGATGGCGAAGCCCTGGAGAAGCATTCCCGCCACGCCCAGCGCGCTGCACCAAGCGAGGAGGCGGCCCTGGGCGCCCCCCGGCGCCATGCGCAGGGACACCAGCGCAACGAACAGCGGCCAGACCCCAACGGCAAGCCAGGGACGCCGATGCAGCAGGATCTGGGCGAGCGCGCTGGAGCTGTCGTGCCCGCCGAACAATTCGCCGATGCCCTGGAGTCCGGACAAGCCTTCGGGCAGCGCATACCAAGGGAGGACGCAGAAAGCGACGAGGCCGATGATCGACCAGACCGCGATCGGTCGGTTGTTGTCGTTGAGTTTCATGCCGGACCGATCAACGTGGCAGGGAATTGACCTCGCGGTCCCAGCGTTCGATCAGGCGCTTGCGCTCTGCCGATTGCCCGTACTTCGCGTAGTCGTAGTCGATGAGGCGGATCTTGCGGAAATCGGGAACATGGCTGTCCAGCCTGGCCGACTTGTTCGAGGGCAGCTGGTACTGATGCGCCGCGGCTGCCAGCTGCTGCGCCGCCGGCGTCAGGGCCCACTCATAGAACTTCCTGGCGTTGTCGAGGTTGCGTGCGCCCTTGACGATCGACATCGATCCGATCTCCGCGCCCGTTCCCTCGCAGGGTGTCGCGGTCGCGATCGGAAAGCCCTGCATCTGCTCGCTGGGCGCGTCATGGACGAAGCTGATGGAAACCGTGGTCTCACCGCGTGCCGCGGCCTTGATGGGACCCGTGCCGGAGCGCGCGTACTGCCCGACGTTCCTGTGCAGAGCCTTCATGTACTCGAAAGCCTTGTCCTCCCCCATCAGCTGCACCAGGGTCGCGATCATGGTGTAGGCGGTGCCCGAGCTCGTCGGGTTGGCAACCTGGATCTCGCCGCGCAGCGCCGGCGAGAGCAGGTCCTTCCAGCACTTGGGCTCAGGCAGCTTCTTCTTCGCCAGCAGCTCGGTGTTGAATGCAAAACCCAGCGGGCCGGAGTAGACGCCGACGGTCCGCCATTTCGATTGTTCGGCCTGCGACTGCGACCAGGCGTGGAGCTGCGGGAGGGATGGCGACTTGTACTCGAGCGTCAAGTCCTGCTCCGCGGCCTGCAGGTGGGGATCGCCCGTGCCGCCGAACCACACGTCGGTCTTCGGATTGCTGCGCTCCGCCAGCAGCTGCGCCAGCGCCTCGCCGCTGCCTCGCTTGAGCACATTGACCTTGATGCCGGAACTGCGGGCGAAAGTCGTGCTCATCAGCGAGCACCATTCGTCCTGGACGGAACAGATGACGTTCAGCTGGCCTGCGCCCTGCGCGTGGGCGACAGGCACGCCGGTCAGACCGGTCATGCCTGCCATGGCGAGGACCGCGAGAGCGGCAAGCGCGTTTTTCTTCTTCATGTTCGTCTCCTTGACGGTTGAATCCAGAGAAATTTGTGAAAGCACTGCCCCCAGCCACGCGAAGGCTGTGAAAAGGCATGGATTGAAGGACGCGGCAAGCGCAGCGATGCGGCACGCGGCGCCGTCGGCGGTCAGGGCCCCTGGCTCCAGCGAACCACGGCGTCGACGCCGATGACGCGGCCGCCGTCGACGCGGTTGTGGATCTCCATGGTCGCGCCCATGGCTTCCGCGATCTGCCGGCAGATGGACAGCCCCAGCCCAACACCGCCCTTGGTCGCCGAGAACGCCTGGAACAGCCTCGGGCGCAACGCATCGTCCAAGCCGGGCCCACCGTCCCACACCACCAGCTCGATCGTTGCGGCATAGGCGCGCATCAGGATGCCGAGCCGGCCGCCGTCGGGCGTGTGATGTATCGCGTTCGCAAGCAAGTTGCGAAGCAGCTCGCCGAGCATGAGCGGATCGCCGGTGGCGCCAAGCCCATCGTCGCCTTCGAGCGCGAAGTCCAGGCGCTTGGCCGCGACGAGCGGTGCGAGCTCCATTACCGCGTCCAGGGCCACGGCGTGCAGCAGCACGGTCCGCAGCCGGCCCGCACGCTTGATCTGCTCGAGCTTGCTCAGGCTGAGCAGCTGATTGGCCATGTCCGTCGCCCGATCCACCGTATGCAGCATCTGCGGCAGGATCTCGGAGGCCGGCACATCGCCCGCGATAGCCGACTGCAGCTGAGTCCGGAGCACCGACATGGGGGTGCGCAGCTGGTGCGACGCGTCGGCGAGGAAGCGGCGCTGCTCTTCCACCCATTCGCGCTGCCGCAGATGGAGTTCGTGCATGCGCGCCATCGCCGGGCGCAGCTCGGACGGCCCGTCGTAGAGACCGACGTCCAGTTGCGGCGCATCGAGGGCCTGGCGCGCACGCTCCAGCCATCGCGAGGTCATGGCCACACCCGAAATCACCACCAGGGACATGCCGGCGGCTGCCACGCCAATCCATCCGAGCAGCGGCCCGGGGAGCTCGTCCCAGACCTCGAAGCGCGCACGCATCGGTTCGGCAAACTGGACGACCACCTTCCGGTCAGGGTCGTGGGCGTCCTTTCGCAGGGCCGCTACGGCCCGCACGGATGTCCCGCTCCGCTGGCTCACATAGAAGCGGGGATCACCGGACTCCGGCAGGGTCGCGGTCCACGGAAATGCCTCGAGCATGCGGTCGCCCGCGACCAGGCTTCCGTCGATGGCACTGACCCGATAGAACGATGGCACCGGCGGCACCGGGCCCTGAACGCCTTGCATCTCGCCACCGCCTGCCGCGTCGATCCGCCCAAGCTTCGCGACGAGGCGGGCATCCTGCTCGCGCGCCAAGGTGATCAGGCCCGCCACCAGATGGACGAGCACGATGCACGCGATCAGGAGCCATAGCCCCCCGAGGAGCCATAGAAGCAGGAAGTGCCGAAGCGACCCAGCGCGCGGCGGTTGAAGCGGCGACTTCATGTCAAGGGGATGGACGCTGCGCCGCCACCGACGCGTCGTCGCACAACAGATATCCGACTCCCCGCAGGTTCAGCACTTCGACATTCGCGCCGACCAGTTTCTTCCGGAGCCGGTGTACGACGACGTCAATGGCGTCCGCCTGCGCCGCGTCCGCGCCGAACACCGCGTCCCTCAGTACCTCCCTGGGGACGACGTGCTCGACGCGTGACATCAGCTTTTTCAGGAGATCGGCCTCGCGCTGCGAGAGATCGAGCGGGCTCTGGTCCTTGTAGAAAACATTGGCGGACGCCTCGTAGCGCAGTCGTCCGCACCTGAACTCCCCGTCGCGCCCGAAGCGGCGGGTCAACGCGCCGACGCGCGCGATCAACTCCTCCAGGTCGAACGGCTTGGCCAGATAGTCATCGGCCCCGGCGTTGAGACCGGCGATCCGGTCCCCGACAGCGCCCCTGGCAGTCAGCACGAGCACCGGGGTCGCGTTTCCGTCGCCGCGCAGACGGTGAAGGAGCTCGAGCCCGTCGAGCCCGGGAAGCGAGAGGTCGAGCACGATGATGTCGAAGCTTTTCTTGCGAGCCGCGGCCAAGGCCTCGACGCCGTCGCTGCAACACAGCAGTTCGAAGCCGCGCGACGACAAGCTGCGGGAGAGCACCCCCGACAGGTCAAAGTCGTCTTCCACGAGCAAAAGCTTCATGGACGAATGGTGCCATCAAGGGTCTTGCCACGAACTGGGGCTTGCACCACGCACAGTCGAAAGACAGTCGAAAGAAAAACCGCCCGGCCTGAAGCCGATGCCGCCGGGCTCGCACTTGCGCCCCGGGCGACCGTCACGTTCATGGCCGCCGACATCCATCTTCCGGACTCGAGTCTTTCAACATGCTTTCGCACGACTACCGTGCTTTTCCTCTCGGTCCCGGCGCACGGCAACTCAATCATGGATTCGGGGCTGCGCATCTGGCTGCTCAGGTGTCCGCTGCCTCGCCCACCAACGACACATGCTGCAAAAGCATCAGGAGACACAGTGAAACGACGCCATTTTTTGATCGGAGCCGGCACTGCCGGATGCGCGCCCGCCTGGGCGCAAGGCACGCCCCAGGCCGCAAGACCGCCCGGGCCTCAGCCCACCGCCCGACTGACTTTCGGACTCATCAGCCCCCGGGACCCCGAAGTCATGCTGAAGAACTGGAATCCGTTCCTTGATCGGATGGCGCTTGCAACGGGCACCGCAATAGACCGGCGCGTGTTCGGTGCCGCCGATGAAATCGTAAAGGAATTCGCGGCCGGGAGCATGGACGTGGCGTGGCTCGGAAATGCTGCCGCGCTGGACATCGTGGAGATGGGGGTCGGCAGCGTATTCGCCACCATGGTTAACCAGGGCAAGGCCTCCTATCGCTCGATCCTCATCGTGCCGCGGGACAGCAAGCTGCGCGATCTCGAGGACCTGATCCGCACGGCCCCGCAGTTGCGCTTCGGCGACGGCGACGAAAAGAGTGCCTCCGGACATCTCGTCCCGATGTACTTCGCTTTCGTCAAGAAGGGAGTGATCGACCCGGCGGGACTGTTCAGGGAAGTCCGGCGCGCAAGCCACGAGGCCAACCTGCTGGCCGTTGCCAAAGGGGAGGTCGATGTCGCGACCAACAACACTTCGGAGCTGGACAACCTTCGCTCCCGGCGCCCGGCCGACGCCGCGAAGATCCGCGTGCTGTGGGAGTCGCCGGACATTCCCGAATCCCCGATGGTCTGGCGCACCGAGCTGCCGCAGCAGCTGAAACAGAGGATCGCCTCATTCACCTACGGATTCGGTACCAAGGATCCGGAGGAGAAAAGGATCCTCTGGGACATCAACAAACTGACCGGCTGGCGCCAGTCCTCGAACCGGCAGCTCATCACCATCGCGAACCTGGAAATGTTCAAGGCGAGCCAGCAGATCATGCGCGACCCCGGGCTGAGCGAGAAGGAGCGGATGCAGAAGGCCGGCGCGGTCATGCAGCGCGGCTCGAGGATGGAGCAGCTGCTGCGATCTACGAGCTAAGAATGATCTGAACAAGTCCACCGTCCTGCCACAGGACGTTGAAGAGGCGAAGGTGGAGTGCACCATTTGCCGCAAGGTTGCTCTTGTGGTGAAAGTTGTAGTAGATCGAGATTGACATGAATGCAGTAATTCAGGTCCGGAATGACTGGATTCTGTTTCACTGTCGAGTGACCGGTCTGCGCGCATGAGAGTCCTCGACCCTCGGCCCTCGGCCCGATCCTGCAGCGGAGAGAGAGATACACCGCCGGGCTATCGACCTGCTGCCAGCGCTTCGCCCAGCGAGGGTTGCCAATGCCTGGGCTGGATTTGTCGACAGCGCGCCAGACGGCGTGTCCGGCATCGGCGAAGCGCCTGGCATCCCAGGGTTCATCCTGGCCGCGGGGTTTTCCGGCCACGGTTTCGGTATCGGCCCCGGCGCGGGCCATCTCATCGGCGATCTGGTCACGGGTGCCGCCCCGATCTTCGATCCCATGCCGTATCGACCGGAGCGATTTAGCAGTCGGCATGGGGCAAGGTGGCTACTTTCAGGATCGCCTGAAACAAACGGCAGTGAGGCCGATGCGGCAACCTCAAGGGTTGTCGCGCCGCACGCTCCTCAGATCATGGCAAATCCACCCGATGCCCCGATCGTTTGACCGGTGACGAACAACGCGCGCTCGGAAGCAAGGAACGCGACAAAACCGGAGACATCGTCTGGCCTGGACAGCCGGCCTACCCCCTTCGAGATCGGATAGAGGTTCACCATTTTTGCAAGCAATTCGTTGTTCTGAATCGTCGCATCCGGATGCAACGGCCCATCCTTGATACCTTCATGCGAAACCGCACCAAGGGCAATCGAATTGACGGTGATCGCGTGCCGTCCATGCTCGCGCGCCAGCGCCTTGGCAAAGCCCGCGATGGCCGCTTTCGCGCCGGAATAGACGGCCATGTTCGCCTCGCCGATGCGGCCGGCCTCCGAGATGATGTTCACGATCCGGCCTCCTTTGGCGGCCACCATGCCGGGCAGCACGGCATGGCAGCAGTGGAAGGTGCCATAGACGTTGAGGTTGACGATCTTGGCCCAGTCGGCCACCGGCATGTCGACGAAGGCCGGCGTGCGCCCGCCCTTCTCGCGCCGCTCGGGAATGATGCCGGCGTTGTTCACGAGGATCTGCACGGGCGCATCGAAGTGCCGCGCAGCGGCTTCGACCATGGCGTGCACCTGGTCGGCCTGCGTGATGTCGGCGGGCGCGGCCAGCGCCTTGCCGCCCTGCGCCTCGATCTCGCGCGCCACGGCCTGCGCCCTTTCGGGGAACAGGTCGTTGACCACGACACGCGCGCCTTCGCGGGCGAGTTCGATGCAGATCTGCCGTCCCACGCCCTGGCCGCCGCCGGTCACCAGGGCGACCTGTGAGTCCAAACCGAGTTTCATGTGTGTTTCCTTGCTTGCTGTCGGATGAATGGAGAAATGAGGATGCGGGCGGGCGCTCTCAGCGCCCCTGGAACACGGGCTTGCGCTTCTCGACGAAGGCACGCATGCCTTCCTTGCGGTCCTCGCTGTCCACCAGGAGGGCCGCGGCATAGCGCTCGTACTCGAGGCCGCTGTCCAGGTCGGTCTGCATGCCGCGGTTGACCGCCCGTTTGGCGAAACGCACCGCCAGCGGCGGCATCTCGGCGATCTGCTGCGCGAGCGCGATGGCCGCCGGCATCAGTTCGGCGCCGGGCAGCACCTGCGTGACCAGGCCGTAGTCCAGGGCCATGGAAGCACCGATCTGGGCCGCCGTCAGCATCAGCGCCTTGGCGCGCGCCTCCCCGATCAGGCGCGGCAGCCGCTGCGTGCCGCCGGCAGCCGGGATCACGCCCAGCCGCACCTCCGGAAGGCCCAGGCGCGCATGGTCGGCGGCCAGCCTCAGGTCGCAGCACAGGGCCAGTTCCAGGCCGCCGCCGAGCGCGATGCCGTTGATCGCCGCGATGGTCGGCTTCTCGAACTCCTCGATGCCGCGGAACAGGTCGTGCGTCGCCTTCTGCGCGACGAAGAAGTCGGCGGCGCAGATCTGATGGTCGGCGCGCTCCTTGATGTCGGCGCCGGCACAGAAGGCCCGCTCGCCGGCGCCCGTGAGCACCACCGCGCGCACGCGCTGGTCGGCGCGGGCCAGTTCGAAGAATGCATGGGCCAGGTCGGGCTTCATCGTGCCGCCCAGCGTGTTCATGCGGTCCGGCCGGTTTAGCGTCACGACGGCCACGTGCCCCTCGACGCGGTAGGTAAGCGTCGGCAGGTCGACGTGGTCGGGCCAGGTGTTTTCAGACATGGTGTTTCCTTCGTTTTCTTGCGCTGTCATGCCGTGGCGCGGGAAAGGACGTGCGCGATGGCCACAGACCCGAGCCCGATCATGTGGGCCATGCCCCAGCCGGCACCTTCGTGCTGCCGGTCGCCGGCCTCGCCGCGAAGCTGTCGCGTGATCTCCGCGATCTGGCCGATGCCCGTCGGCCCCAGCGGGTGGCCCATGCCGATCAGACCGCCCGACGCGTTGATCGCGCAGCGCCCGCCGATCTGCGAGTCGCCGCGCAGCAGGTACGCGGCCCCCTCGCCCGGCTCGCACACGCCGATGGCTTCGCTGTAGAGCAGTTCCTCCACCGAAAAGGCGTCGTGCAGTTCCAGCAGGTCCAGCCGGCTTGCGGGAATCGCCGCCTGCTCGAGCGCCGCGCGGGCGCTGGCGCGCACGAGGTCGACCGCCGCGGCGCCGTAGGAGGTTTCGGGTGTTTCGCTGCATGCGGTCGAGGCGCGCACGCGCACGCAGCGGGAAGCGTCCAGGCCGAGCCGGCGCAGCGCGCGGCCCGAGACGACGATCGCGGCCGCGGCACCCTCGCCGCGCGGGCAGCATTGCTGCACGGTCAGGTCGCCGGCCACGGCCGGCGAGGCGAGCACCTGTTCGAGGGTGCGCGGCTTGCGGAACTGCGCGAAGGGATTGCGCGAGGCGTTGCCATGGTTCTTCACAGCTACCTGCGCCATGGAGGCCGCGTCCGCGCCGCGTTCGCGCAGGTAGGTGCGGGCCATCATCGCGAACTTCACCGCGGGGACGTTGGCCGTCTCGCTCAGGCGGGCCAGCCCCTCCTTGTCGGCTGCGCGCCGGGCGTCGCCGTGCTTGTCCACGCCCACCGCCAGCACCACGTCACTGACGCCGCGCGCCACCTCCATGCACGCCTGCCGGAAGGCGAAGGAGCCCGATGCCGAGGCATTCTCGACCTGGGTGACCGCCAGGCCGCTCGAGCCGAGGTGCCGCAGCATCACCCGCCCGGCCGCCATGCCGATGGAGGTCGTGCCCACGTAGGCGCTGTTCACCTGCGGCCAGGCCAGGCCCGCGTCCGCCAGCGCGGCGCGCACCGCGGCCAGGCCCAGGTGCGTGTAGGGCGTCTCGCTCGGGAACTGGTATGCGTGCATGCCGATGCCCGCGACGTACACGCCTTCGTTGTCGTCGATCCAGTTGCTCATCGCGCCGCTCCCTCTGCCGCAACGAAGCGGCAGGCGAAGGTTTCGCCGCCGGGCTGCGCGACAGCGACGGCGCGCAGCACCATGCCGACGCGCAGGGCCGACTCGTCCGATCCGGCGATCACGCCCTCCTCGACGAGCCCGTCCTCGATGAGGATGTCGGCGGCGATGCGGGGCACGTCCATGCCGGGCAGCAGCGGCACGTGCAGGGTCACGTACTCCAGCAGCTTGCCGCCGCCGGGGCGCGCGAGCTTCTCGGCGCCTTGCAGCGGATCGCCGCAGTGGCTGCAGCCGGGCACGTTGGCGGGAAAGACGAGCTTGCGGCACGTCGGACATTGCGCGAAGAGGAACTCCAGCGACTCGCCGTCGGGCGCGAGCTGGTAGAGCGTCGGATGCTGTGGCTGCAGGCCACGTAGGTCAGTGGTCATAGAAACGGATTTCCCGGTTGTAAAAAAAGGGGCTGTGGTGGGGGCGCGCGTGCTACTCCAGCCTGGCGCCGGAGCTCTGCACTACCTCGCGCCAGCGCGTCATCTCGGACTTGACGAAGGCGTCGAGCTTCTCGCCGCGCATGCCGCGCATCGGCACGCTGCCGAACTTCTCGGTGGCGGCCAGGAGCTCGGGGTTCACGATGCCTTCCGCCATGGCATCGGCCAGGCGCTTGACGATGGGCGCGGGCGTCTTCGAGGAGACGAACATGGCGCCCCATGCGCTGGACTCGGCGCCGGGGTAGCCCAGCTCGCCGATGGTCGGCAAATCGGGCGCACTGCTGAGGCGCGATTTGCCGGTCACGGCCAGCGCCTTGAGCTTGCCCGCCTGCACGAAGGGCAGCACCACGGCCGCGTAGTCGAAGGCCAGGTCCAGGTTGCCGGCGATCAGGTCGGTCAAGGCCGGGCTGCTGCCCTTGTAGGGCACGTGCGTCATCTTGATGCCCGCAGTCGTCTGGAAGAGCTCCGCCGTCAGGTGCGTCGCCGTGCCCGCGCCCGCCGAGCCGAAGTTGAGCTTGCCGGGGTTCTGTTTGGCGTACGCCACCAGCTCGGGCACCGTCTTGAACGGCTTGTTCGGGTTGATGACCAGGATCAGCGGCGACTCCGACATGCCGTGCACGGCCTTGAAGTCCTTGACCGGGTCGTAGCGCACGTTCTTGTAGAGCGCGAGGTTGGCCGCATGCGTGCCTTGCGTGCCGTAGATCAGCGTGTAGCCGTCGGCAGGCTGGCGCACCGCGTATTCGACACCGATGGAGCCGCCCGCGCCGGGCCGGTTGTCGACGATCACCTGCTGCCCGAGCTTGTCGCCCAGCTTCTGTGCGAGCAGGCGCGAGGTGCTGTCGGTTATGCCGCCAGGCGGAAACGGCACGACGAAGGTCAGCGGCCTGGACGGCCAGCCGTCGGCTTCGCCGGCCGCATGCACGGCGGTGGAAAGGAGGAGCGCGCCGCTGACCGAGGCGAGGGCTTTGAGGAAGGTTTTCAAGGGTTGTCTCCAGGTTTTGCAACGCGATTCGATTGCGTTTTTTCTACGAAGAGACGTAGACTACTTCAACCAGTCGTTGTTTGACAACCGTGTTTTCTGCCTTCTGAGGGCAATTCGCCAGGTTAAATCTCCAGCAATCGCATAAATCCCGTCGCTATGATCGATAACTTCTACGACCTATCGGAGGATTCATGCCAACCATCGTTCCCGCTGCCACCCGCACGATGACCCTGCTCGAAGTCTTTGCGCGCGAAAAGCGCGAGCTGTCCAACTCGGATCTGGCTCGCCTGATGGACCTGCCCGAGAGCAGTTGCTCCGACCTGCTGCACACGCTGCACGAGATGGGCTATCTGCTGCGCACCGCGCGCAGCCGGCGCTTCTATCCAACGGCGCGCCTGTTGACGGTGGCCAGGGAAATCTCCGCCAGCGATCCGCTGTACGCCGTGGGTGCCGAGGCGTGCGAACTGCTGCGCGACCGCACCGGCGAAACCGGCCTGTGCGGCAGGCTGGAGAACGGCGTCGTGAAGATCATCGCCCTGAGCGAGGGCCGGCACGCACTGCGCTACATGCAGCATGTGGGCGACAAATTGGCGCTGCACGTCTCCGCCCTGGGCAAGGCGATCCTTGCGATCGGCACACCGGAAGAGGCCGCGCGGCAGCTGCGCCTGAAGCCGCTGCGCGCGCTGGCCTCCGGCTCGCTCACCGATCTGGCCGCCCTGGAAGCGCAGGTGGAACGCGCACGCGAACAGGGCTGGATCTGGATCGAGAACGAAGGCAGCGAAGGGCTGACCGCCGTCGCCGTGGCCGGCCAGATCGGCGGCGAGACGCTGGCCCTGTCGGTGGCCGGGCTCACCCATCGCATGCGCGACCAGCGCGAGCGCTGCCTCGAGGCGCTGCAGGAGGTCAAGGCGATCGTCTTTCGCAAGCAGGCCGCCGCCGAGGGCACGGTGCGCGAGCAGCAGCAGCCATCGCCCGCTTCTTCTGCCTCTTCATCTTCCCGCCGCAGCACCAAGGCCTTGCCTCCCGCAGAGCCTTGAGCGCCGCTCATCTTCACTTTCAAACAGGAGACAACGTGTACACCCAGACTGCAGAACAAGCCATGCTGCGCGACAGCATCCGCCGCTTCATGAAGAGCGAGGTCGCGCCCATCGTCGCGCGCCACGACCAGGACAAGACCTTTCCCTTCGAGCTGCTCAAGCCACTGTCGGAGTTCGGCTACCTGGGCGGTCGCTTGCCGGAAGAAGAAGGCGGCATGGGCCTGGACCAGCTCACCTGGGCGATGCTGATGGAAGAAGCGGGCTATGCCTGGCTGTCGCTGCGCACGATGCTCAACATCACCAACGCGGCGATCAACAAGCTCGCGGCCGAGGCCACGCCCGCGCAGAAGGAGCGCTTCCTCAAGCCGCTGCTGAACAACGAGCGCCGCTGCTTCAGCGCCATCAGCGAGCCGGGCACGGGCTCCAACATCGCGCAGGTGCAGACCCGCGCCGACCTGCAGGGCGACCACTACGTGCTCAACGGCCGCAAGCTGTGGATCACGAACGGCGCCTTCGGCGACTTCGGCATCGTCGTGGCGCGCACCTTCAGCCCCGACTGCCAGGGCCAGCTCTCCACCTTCCTTGTCGAGCGCGATGTCTCGCCCTACGAGATGCGGCGCGTCGACACGATGGTGCTGCGCAGCACCGGCACGGCCGAGCTGGGCTTCGACAACGTCAAGGTGCCGCGCGAGAACCTGCTGGGCGAGGAAGGCAACGCGCTCAAGAAGATGCTGATCGGCCTGGACAGCGCGCGCGTGAACATCGCCATGGGCGCCGTGGGCGCCGCGCAGTCGGCGCTGGACCTTTCCATCGACTACGCGCGCACGCGCACGCAGTTCGGCAAGCCCATCGGCAGCTTCCAGCTGGTGCAGAAGCTGATCGTCGACATGACGATCCGCGTGGAGGCCGCACGCGCGCTGGGGCTGCGCGCCGCCGCCGCGCTCGACTCGGGCCACGACGCGCGCACGGCCGCCTCCATCGCCAAGCTCTACGCCACCGAGGCCGCCCACGAGGTGGCCAGCATGGCGCTGCAGGTGCACGGCGGCCTGGGCTATGCCACCGACTACCCGATCGAGCGGATCTTCCGCGACACCCGCGGCGGGACCATCCCCGAAGGCACGACCGAAGTGCAGACGCTGATCGTCGGGCGCGAGATCCTCGGCATCTCGGCCATCGCCTGAACGCCGCGGGAGTCGCACAGCATGACCCAACCGGCCTTCAGCACAGACCTGTCACGCCTCATCCATCCGCGTTCCATCGCGCTGGTCGGCGCCTCCGAGCGGCCGCAGAGCATCGGCGGACGCACCCTGAGCAATCTGCTCGACCATTCGAAGATCGACGGGGAGCTCTACCTGGTCAACCCCACCAGGAGCGAACTGCGCGGCCATCGCTGCTGGCCCAGCATCGCCTCGCTGCCGCAGACGCCCGATGTCGTCGTCATCGCGGTGCCCGCATCGGGCGTCATCGCGGTGATGGAGGAATGCGCGGCCAGGCGCGTGCCCTTCGCCATCATCCTCACCTCCGGCTTCGGCGAGGCGGGCGCCGAGGGCGAGCGGGCGCAGGCCCGGCTCAAGGAAATCGCCGAGCAGGCCGGCATGCGCATCTACGGCCCGAACTGCCCGGGACTGACCAACGTCAACCAACGCCTGGGCATGACCTTCTCGCCGTCGTTCCCGCACGACCTGGTCAAGGGTCCGATCGGCCTGGCCACGCAAGGCGGCGGCCTGGGGCGCAACGTGATGCAGGCCATGGAGCGCGGCATCGGCATCGGCCTGTGGGCCTCCACCGGCAACGAGGTGGACCTGCAGGTGGCGGACTTCATCCACTACATGGCGACCGCGCCCGACATCAAGGTGATCGTGACGCTGCTCGAGGGCATCAAGGACGGCCCGCGCTTCCTGGCCGCGCTGCAGTGCGCGGCGGACAACGGCAAGCCGGTCATCGCGCTGAAGGTCGGCAAGTCGGAGTACGGCCAGCGCGCCGCGCAGTCGCACACCGCCTCGCTGACGGGTTCGGCCGAGGTCAACAGCGCTGTGTTCCGCCAGTACGGCGTGATCGAGGTCGACGACATCGACGAGCTGGTGGACACGGCCTGGCTCTTCGCGCGCGCCATGCCGGGCGAGCGCGAGGCGATCGGCGTCTACTGCTCCTCGGGCGGCACCACGGCGCTGACGGCCGATGCGGTGGGAACGGCCGGGCTCACGCTGGCCGAGTTCGCTCCCGAGACCACCGCGCTGCTTCGCAGCAAGCTGCCCGACTACGCGGCGATCAACAACCCGGTCGACACGACCGCCGCCGTGCTCAGCGACGCCGACCTCATCGAAAGCACGCTGGGCGCGGTCGCCGCGGACCCCAACACGGGCTGCGTGGTCACGCCGATCGCGCTGGACTACGGCGAGACCACCATCCGCATGGCGCAGACCATCATCGCCGCGCAGAAGCGCGTGCGCAGCCCCATCGTGCCGATCTGGATGAGCGACCGGATGGGCGAGGGCTACCGCATGCTGGTCGAGGCCGGCTTCGCGCCGCCACGCTCGGTCGGCAAGGCGATCGCCGCGATCCGGCGCTGGACCGAATGGGGCCGCTGGCACCGCAGCGCAGCGGGCCGCCCGTCGCGCCGTCTTCCGGCCGCCGTGCCGGCGGTGCAAGGCGAGGTGCGCAGCCTCTCGGAGCTGCAGGCGAAGGCCCTGCTGGCAAAGGCCGGCATCCCGCTGCTGCCCGTGGCCGTGGCCCGCACCCGGGAAGAGGCGCGCCGGATCGCCGACGGCATGGGCTACCCGGTGGTCGCGAAGATCGCCAGCCCGGACATCCTGCACAAGTCGGACATCGGCGGCGTGCGGGTGGGCGTCGCCGACGGCGCGCAGTTGGAACTGGCGTGGGACGACATCATGGCCTCGGCCAAACACCACAAGCCTGATGCCGCCATCGACGGCCTGCTGATCGAGAAGATGGCTCCGGGCGGCGGCGTCGAGCTGATGGCCGGCGTCACGCGCGACCCGGTGTTCGGTCATGTGATGACCTTCGGCCTGGGCGGGGTCTACGTGGAGATCCTGCGCGACGTCACGCGCCGGCTGCTGCCGCTGAGCCCCGAAGATGCCGCATCGATGGTGCGCGAGATGCGCTGCTTCCCCGTGCTCGACGGTGCGCGCGGCCGCCCCCTGGCCGACGTGGCCGCACTGGAGCGTCTGCTGCTGGGTGTGTCGGAGTTCGTGACGGCGAACGCGCAGCGCATCGAGGAGATGGACCTCAACCCGATCTGGGTCGGCGCGCTAGGCGAAGGCGCGCTGCCGCTGGATGCGGTGATCGTGGAGCGGGGCGCGGCATGAGCGCGGCCGCGCCGCTCACGGGCATCACCGTGCTCGACTTCAGCGAACTGCTGCCGGGCCCCTTCTTCACGCAGAACCTGGCGGAGATGGGTGCGCGCGTCATCAAGATCGAGCGCCCGCCCGGCGGCGACAACGCGCGGCGCATGGGGCCGGGCGGCTTCGAGGCGGTCAACCGGGGCAAGCTCAGCCTGCTGGCCGACCTCAAGGACGAGGCGCAGCGCGCCCGCGTGCACGAGCTCGTGGCGCAGGCCGACGTGCTGGTGGAGTCGTACCGCCCCGGCGTGATGGCGCGCCTGGGCCTGGACTACGCCAGCCTGCGCGAGCGCTTTCCGCGCCTCGTGTACGTCTCGCTCAGCGGCTATGGGCAGGAGGGGCCGTGGGCGCAGCTGCCAGGCCACGACATCAACTACCTCGCCGTGGCGGGGGCGCTCGCGGTCTCGGGCGAACCCGATGGCCCGCCCACGCAGAACTTCGGTCTGCCGGTGGCGGATCTGTGCGGCTCGATGTATGCGCTGTCGTCCACGCTGGCGGCGCTGCTGCAGCGCGAACGCACGGGCCGGGGCCAGCACCTGGACGTGGCGCTGGCCGACTGCGTGCTGCACTGGATGAACCCGCGCCTGGGCGCCTACCGCGCCGACGGCACGGGCAGCCTCGAGCGACAGCGCGCGTCCACGCAGCTGAAACCCGCGTACGGCAGCTTCCGCTGCCGCGACGGGCAGCACCTGAGCGTCGCGGCGCTCGAAGACCATTTCTGGGCGCGCCTGTGCGGCGTGCTCGACATGGGCGAGTTCGCGCACGAGGCCTACCGCACGCTGGGCGCGCGCAAGAAGCAGGCGCAGGCCATCAACGACCGCATCGCGCAGCAGCTCGCCGGTCGCGATTTGGCCGAGGCCTTCGAGACGATGGCGCGCAACGACCTGCCCGTGGCGCCGGTGGTGGCGCCATCCGAGCTCGCGGCGCTGCCGCAGTTCGCGCAGCGCGGCCTGCTCAACGGCGCCGATGCGCTGTCGCTGGTGCGCTTTCCGGTGCCGCTCGCAGGCGTCGATCCATCCGCGCTCGGCGGCGCGCCCGGCCTCGACGACGCACGGCAGCTGCTGCTGTGAGCCAGCCACCGCTGCCCACGCGGCTGACGAGGCTTTTCGGCCTCGCCTACCCCATCCTCGGCGGCGGGCTGATGTGGCTCTCGGACGCCCGCTACGTCGGCGCGCTCACCAGCGCAGGCTGCATGGGCTTCATCACCCCGCGCTCCTTCGACGGCGAGGCCGCGCTGCGCGAGCAGCCGCGGCGCTGCAGCGAGATCACAGGGGCCGCGCCTTCGGCGTCAACCTCACGCTTTCGGCGCGCCCGCAGGCCAACACCGGCGTGCAGGCCTCGCTGGAAACCGCGCTGGATCATGGCGTGCGCCACTTCGAGACCGCCGGCTATGCGCCGGACGCGTTGATCCAGGCCATCCACGCAGCCAGCGGCATCGTGATCCACAAGGCATCGAGCGTGCGGCACGCCCTCGCCGCCCAGGCGGCCGGCGCCGACGCGGTCGCGCTGGTCGGCATGGAGGAAGGCGGGCACCCCGGCGCCAACGAGCTGCCCACCATGCTGATGGGCGCGCTGGCCGCGGCGCGCGGGCAGTTCCACATCCCGTTGGTGCTGGGCGGAGGCATCGGCCATGGCAGCCAGCTCGCCGCCGCGCTCGCGCTCGGCGCGGACGGCGTCCTCATGGGAAGCCGCTTCCTCGTGAGCGACGAGGTGTCAGCCCACGCCGCCTACAAGAACCACCTGCTGGGCTGCGACGAGCACAGCACCGTGCGCCTGCTGCACACGCTGGGCAACACCTGGCGCGTGCTGCGCAACGACACCGCCGCGCAGGTCGACGCCATCGAGCGCGCCGGTGCGGCCGACCACGCCGCCTTCGGCACCCTGCTCGACAGCCGCGTGGCGCGCGACCGCTGCTACGGCGACGGCGACTGGCGAGGCGGCATGCTCTCGCTCGGGCCGGCCATCGGCTTCGCCACGCGCACCGAGCCGCTCGCCGCGATCGTCGAAGACCTCATCCGCCAGGCACGCGCTGCCGTGGCGCACCTGAACGCATCCACCGCACCGCCATGACCCCAACACTTCCCTTCCTCGACCGCCTGGCCCTGCCCCTCATCGCCGCGCCGATGCTGCGGGTCTCGGGCATCGAACTGGTGTCCGCCGCGTGCGCTGCCGGCGTGGTCGGCGCCTTTCCGACGGCCAACTGCCAGACGCTCGACGAGTTCGACGCCTGGCTCGCGCGCCTGGACGACGAGGCCGCCGCCGCGCTAGGCACCACCGCGCCCTACTGCCCCAACCTCATCATGCGGCGCGACCCCGCGCGCGTCATGGCCGAGGTCGAGCTGATCACGCGGCACCGCGCGCAGATCGTCATCACCAGCGTGGGCTCGCCCGCCGCCGTGGTGCCGCGCCTGCACGAAGGCGGCTGCCGCGTGTTCGCTGACGTGGCCTCGCTGCACCATGCAGTGCGCGCCGTCGAGTCGGGCGTGGACGGCCTCGTGCTGCTCACCGCGGGCGCCGGCGGCCACACCGGCTGGGCGAACCCCTTCGCCTTCGTGCGCGCGGTGCGCGGCGTGTTCGACGGCCCCATCGTGCTGGCCGGCGGCCTGTCGGACGGTGTGGCCCTGCGCGCCGCGAAAGAGCTCGGCTGCGACCTCGGCATCATGGGCACCCGCTTCATCGCCACGCAGGAGAGCCTGGCGAGCGACGAGTACCGGCGGATGCTGGTCGACAGCTCGATCGACGACGTGCTGCTCACGCGCGGCTTCACCGGGCTGCCCGCCAGTTTCCTTGCGCCGTCGGCGCGGCGGCTGGGTATCGACATCTCGACGCTCGACGAGAGCATCTCGGTGGAGGAAGCGAGAAGACGCTACGGCGGCGGCGCCAATGCGGCGCCCAGCCAGCGCTGGACAGACATCTGGAGCGCCGGCCACTCGGTGTCCGGCGTGCGCGCGGTGCCCACGGTCGCCGAACTGGTGGACGCGCTCGCCCAGGAATACCGCGGCAGCGGGGCGGCCTGACCGGTCTTAGGCCGAGGCAGGCGCAGCCACCGAGTCGCGCTCCACATAGCGCAGCCCGACACGGGCCTTGCGCTGCGGCAGGTCGTTGTCGGCGATCCGCGTGAGCAGCAGGTCGACCAGGCAGCGCGCGGTCTCGGCCTGGTCGATGTCGAGCACGCTCACCGCAGGGTCGTGCTCGGCGGCGAAGGGCGTGTCGCCGATGGCGACCACCGAGATGTCGCGCGGCACCTGGAGCCCGCGCGCGGCGATCGCGCGCAGCGCGCTGTTGAGCATGTGCGTACCCTGCACGATGAGCGCGCTCGGTCGCTTCGGCCGCGCGAGCAGCTCGGTGACCTCCGCCTTGACAGAAGCCGTGACGCTGCGCGCCTGCACCAGCAGATCGGGCACGGGCAGGCCCGCCGCCTGGAACGCCGTGCGAAAGCCCTGCACGCGGCGGCGCACCGGGCGCGTGTCGCCCTGCCAGAGCACGAGGGCGATGTCGCGATGCCCGAGCCCGAGCAGGTGATCGACCACGCGCCGCACGCCGCCCGCGTGATCGATGAGCACCGCGTCGTGGGCGCCGCTGACCTCGCGGTCGAACACGACCGCCGGCATCGGCAGCACCCGCAGCGCCTCCACCAGCGCCGCGTTGCGCTCGTTGCCGGGCGCGAGGATCACGCCGTCCATGCCGCGCTGCGTGAACGTTCCCAGCGCCTTCGTCTCGCGCTCGACGTCGTTGGCGCCGTTGGCCAGCAGCAGCAGGTAGTCGCGCCGCAGGAACTCGTCCTCCAGCGCGCGGAACACCTGCGCATACAGCGGGTTCGAGATGTCGGGCAGCAGGCACCCCACGGTGCGGCTGAGCCGCGAACGCAGCACCCGCGCCGCGTGGTTGGGGCGGTAGCCCAGCGCCGCCGCCGCCTGGTTGACCTTCTCCTGCGTGGCCGCCGAGGCGCCGGCGCCGTTCATCGCCCGCGACGCGCTGCCCAGCGAGACACCCGCCAGGCGCGCCACGTCGCGCAGATCGATCTTCTGTTTTCCTGCATTCATTCGGAGGGCATTCCCTGTCTGGCAAGACGATGGGTGCATCTTAGGTGACAGCGAGCGAGGGTTTCCACCATTTCGGAAACGTTTCCAAAATCAAACCATGAGCGCACCGAACGCCGATGAAGGAAACATGCATGACCTCGCCAGCCATCCAGCCCGAGCTCCAGCTTTTCGCTGAAGCGCTGGGCGACCTCCGGCCCTCCTCTGGACGCCTCGCGCAGCGGCGCATCCTGGTGGTGGGTGCGGGCCAGCGCGACATCGACGACCCCGATCCGCCCGCGGGTAACGGACGGGCGATCTCCCTGCTGTTCGCCCACGAGGGCGCGACGCTGACCTGCGTGGACATCAACCCCGCCTCGCTGCAGCAGACCTGCGACCTGGTGCGCGCATCGGGCGCGACGGCTCATGCCGAGGTGGCCGACGTGTCGCAGCCGGACGCGGCCGCAACGACCGTGGAGCGCGCGGTGCAGAAGATGGGCAGCCTCGACGGCCTCGTGATGGTGGTGGGCGTGGCCAGCGGGCTGTCGCTGGACAACCAGACCGCCGAAGCCTGGGACCGCGAGCACGCCACCAACGTGCGCTCGTGCATGCTGTTCGGGCAGCAGGCGCTGCGGCACATGGCACCCGGCGGCTCCATCGTGCTGCTGTCGTCGATCGCCGCGCTGCGCAACTCCAGCTTCAATCCGGCCTACGAGACCACCAAGGCGGCGCAGGTGTCGCTCGCGCGCTCGATCGCGATGGCGGGGCAGGCCAGGGGCGTGCGCTGCAACAGCATCCTGCCCGGCCTGATGGACACGCCCATCGGCCGCGCGGCGACGCGCCGCAGGTCGGACCGCCTCGCGATGCCGCTGCCTTTCGGCCGCCAGGGCACCGGCTGGGAAGTGGCTTACGCGGCCCTGTTCCTGATGTCGCACGAGGCCTCCTACGTGAACGGCCATGCACTGGTCGTCGATGGCGGCCTGACCGGCGGCATCGCCGCGCCGCGCGCTTGAAAGCGACCATGCAGCCGCTGCAACGACGCCGCTTTCTCCAGGCGGCCGCCTGCGCGGTCGCGGCGCCGCACCTGGGCGCCGCGATGGCGGCACGCGACGATGCCTACCCCAGCCGGCCCCTGCGCCTGATCGTGGGCTTTCCGGCGGGCGGCTCGGCCGACCAGTCCTCGCGCCGCCTGGCCGAACAGCTGGCCCGGCAGCTGGGCCAGCCGGTGATCGTCGACAACCGGCCGGGCGCCTCCGGAAACATCGCGGCCGCGATCGCCGCGCGCAGCGCGCCCGACGGCTACACGCTCTTCTACGGCAGCAACGCGACCCACGCGATGAACGTCAGCCTCTATCCGAAGCTGGACTACGACCCGGTGAAGGACTTCGCGCCCATCGCGCTCGAGGGCAAGGTCTACAACGTGCTGTGCATCAACCCTGCCTTCGAGGCGCGCGACCTCAAGGGTTTTCTTGCCATGGCCTTGGCCGCGCCCGGGCGCATCGCGGTCGCCACGCCCGGGAACGCCACCAGCGGCCACCTGTCGCTGGTGCTGCTCAACCGTGCGGCCAAGGTGCAGCTCGCGCACATCCCCTACAAGGGCAGCGCGCCGGCCCTCACCGACGTGCTCGGCGGGCAGGTGCCTGCGATCTTCGACAACGTGGCGGGCAACCTCGCGTACATCCACAGCGGGAAGATCCGCCCGCTTGCAGTCACCTCGCGCAGCCGGCTGCCGCTGCTGCCGCAGGTGCCGACCTTCGAGGAACTGGGCCTGCCGGACTGCGAGATCGCGGCCTGGGGCGGCCTGTGGGCGCCCAGCGGCACGCCCGCACCAATCATCGACAGGCTCAACCAGGAAGTGAACCGGGCGCTGCAGACCCCTGCGGTGGCCGATCGCATGCGCGAATTGACGATCGAGCCCCAGGGCGGCACGCCCCAGGCGCTGGCCGACTTCGCGCGCAGTGAAACCCTCCGGTGGCGCGAGGTGATCCGCGCCGCCGGCATCCGACTCGACTGAAGGAAACCATGGCTCGCATCCCCTACTTCGACCTCGCCGAGGCGCCCGCGGAACTCCACGCGCTGCTGGGCGGGCGCCCTCCGCTCAACATCTACCGCATGGTCGCCCACGGCGGCGCCACGGCGCAGGGCTTCCTGGCCCTGGGCTCGAGCATCCTGCGGCACTCCTCGCTGCCGGTGTCGCTGCGCGAACTGGTGATCCTGCGCGTCGGCGCGCTGTGCGGCTCCAGCTACGAGGTGACCCAGCACCGGCGCGTGGGTGCGCAGGCCGGAGTTTCATCCGCCCGGATCGATGCGGTGCTCGACCATCCGCAAGGCAGCGTCGACAGGGCCTCGTTCGACGGCCTCGAATGCCGCGTGCTCGACTTCGCCGATGCCGTGGTGCGCCAGGTCAAGGCGCCGCGCGAGATGTTCGACGCGCTGGCCGCCGAGCTGCCGCACCAGCAGCTCATGGAGATCGTGATGACGATCGGCTACTACATGCTGGTGTGCCGAGTGCTCGAGAACTTCGAGGTCGACCTCGAAGGCAGCGACGTGCTGGCCGGCCACGCCCCATGGGCCGAGATCCTCAGGCAGAACTGACCGATACCGGAGACACGCATGACCCTCAACCGCCGGCAATTCACCTTCGCTACCGGCCTGCTCCCGCTCGCTCCAGTGCTGCGCGCGCAGGAAACCTATCCCTCCAGGCCCATCACGCTGGTGGTCCCCTTCTCGGCAGGCAGCGTCGTCGACCTGCAGGCCCGTGTGATCGCGCGCGTGCTCGCCGCCCGCCTGGGCCAGCCCATCGTGATCGACAACAAGGTCGGCGTGAGCGGCTCGATCGGCGCAGAGTTCGTCTCGCGCGCGGCGCCCGACGGCTACACGCTGCTGCTGGGCACGCAAGGCACCCAGGGCACCAACAGCGCGCTGTACAAGACGATCCGCTACGACCCGGTGAAGGACTTCGTGGCAATCCACGGCCTGTCGGGCAACCCGAACGTGCTGGTGGTCAACCCCAAGCTCGGCGTCGGCTCGGTGACCGAGCTGGTGGAGCTCGCGAAGAAGAATCCGGGCAAGCTCAACTTCGGCTCGGGCGGCAACGGCACCGGCGGGCACCTGTGCCTGGAGCTGCTGCAGACGCGCACCGGCGCGCGCTTCACGCACGTGCCGTACAAGGCGACTTCGGCAGCACTGGTCGACCTCGTCTCGGGCAACGTCGATGCGATGTTCGACTTCGTCCAGACCGCGGCGCCGCACATCCGAAGCGGCAAGCTGCGCGCGCTGGCGGTCACGCGCGGCCAGCGCATGCCGATGCTGCCGGAGGTGCCGACCATGGCCGAGGCCGGCTTTCCGGGTGTCGAGTCGCTGACATGGGGCGGGTTCTTCGCGCCTGCGAAGACGCCGGAGCACATCGTCAGGCGCCTGTCGGTGAAGACCTCGGAAGCCCTGCGTTCGCAGGAAGTCAAGAACACGCTCGAATCGGCGGGAGGCTTCATCATCGACATGCCGCATGCCGAGTTCCAGGCCTATGTGGCCCGGGAGGCGGTCAAGTGGACCGAAGTCCTGCGCACGGCAGGGGTGACGCTGGAATGAGCGCGGCGTCCACACCGCACACGCTCGCCGCACCCGCGGTGGCCGCCGTCACCGGCGCCGGCAGCGGCATAGGCCGCGCGCTGGCCCTGGCCTGCGCGGGCGAAGGCATGGCCGTGGCGCTCGCCGACGTGGAGGTCGAGGCACTCGCAGCCACCGAGGCGCTCGTCCGGTCGATGGGCGTGCCCACGCTGGCGCAGCGGTGCGACGTGAGCCGAGCCGCCGACGTCGAAACCTTCGCGCAGGCCTGCGACGACCGCTTCGGCGGCGTCGACTGGCTCTTCAACAACGCGGGCGTCGCCGTGCTCGGGCCGGCCTGGGCCGCCACCGAAGCCGACTGGCAGTGGGTGCTGGGCGTGAACGTAGTGGGGGTGGCCAACGGGGTGCGCAGCTTCGTTCCGCGCAGGGGGGCCCGCGGCCGGCCCGCCCACGTGATCAACACGGCCTCCGCGGCCGGGCTCGCGACGCTGGCGGGCTCCGCCGTGTACAGCGCGAGCAAGCACGCGGTGGTGGCCTTCTCGGAATGCTTAGCGCGCGACCTGGAGCAGGCCGGTTCGCCGATCGGCGTGACCGTGGTCTGCCCCTCGCTGCTGCCCACCGGCATCCACGTGTCGCAGCGCAACCGGCCGGGCGCCCTCGCAGACACCATCGCGCCCGCAGCGGCGTATGACGAGCGGGTGCGCGCGGGCATGGCGGCATCCCCCATCGACGCGACAGACGTCGCCTCCGCGACGCTGGCGGCCGTCCGCGCGGGGCGCTTCTACGTCATACCGCACGCCCACACGGGCGTTTCGGTCGAAAAGCGCATGCACGCGATCCTCGACGACTTCGGCAAGCAGCATCCCGATGCGGGATGAGGCGGCGCACTTCGTCCATCACCGCACCGGCCCTGCACAGCAGGGTCGGGCACTTTCTCCAGGAGACTTCGAAATGAACACCGAACCCAGCGACACGCTCGCGCAGATCGCGCAGCAGCTGCAGGCCCTGCAGCGCCGCGTCGACGAACTCGAAAGCGTGGAGGCGATCCGCGCCCTGCGTGCGCGCTACCACATGCTGGTGAACGAGGACCAGGGCCCCCGCCTGCACGAACTGTTCGCGCCGGACGCCAGCATCATCTACAACGCACGCCCCGAGGTGTTCGGGCGCGAGGCCATCCGCACCTTCTTCGAGAACTTTCCTGTGCAGTACGCGCGGCAGTTCATCCACCAGCACGAGGTGAGCATCGACGGCGACACGGGCACGGGCCAGTCCTATCTCGACGGCCGCCCCGTGCACGGCGGCAAGAGCTTCTACGTGGTGGGCCGCTTCGACGACAACTACGTGCGCATCGACGGCCGGTGGCTCTTCAAGAAGGTGGTGCTGACGGTCCACTACATGATCGAGGCGGCCGAACACTGGGAGACCCTGCTCCCGGTGAAGAAGAACGCGGAGGCCGCATGAGCCTGGTTTCACTCTTCGATCTCACGGGCCGCAGCGTCCTGGTTACGGGTGCCGCCAGCGGCCTCGGACTGGCATACGCCGAGACGATGCTCGAGGCCGGCGCGCGCACGCTCATGACGGACATGGACGCGCAGGCGCTGGACACCCAGGTGCAGAACCTGAAGTCGCGCTATCCACTGGTGGAAGGCGCGGTGCTGGACGTCGCCGACGCAGCGGCGGTGGATGCGCTGGTGGACGGCATGGCCGCGCGCCACGGCGCCATCGACTGCGTGTTCGCGAACGCGGGCATCAGCGCCGGACGCGGCTTCGTCGTGGAGGCGGGCCAGTTGGAGAACATCGACCTCGCGCACTGGGACAAGGTCCTGCGCATCAACCTCGACGGCGTCCTGCACACCGTGCGCGCGGCGGCGCGGCACATGAAGCCGCGCCGGGAGGGGCGCATCGTCGTGACCACCTCGATCGCGGGCCTGCGCTCGGAGTCGCTCTCCGGCTACGCCTATGTCACGTCGAAGGCAGCCGCGAACAACCTGGTCAGGCAGGCCGCCATCGAGCTGGCGCCGCACAACGTGCTGGTGAACGCCATCGCGCCTGGCCCCTTTGCCACGAACATCAACGGCGGTCGCCTGCGCCTTCCTGAGTCGGCCGAACGGATGCGCACGCATATTCCGATGGGCCGTGTGGCCCAGGTCGACGAGATCAAGGGACTGGCCCTGCTGCTGGCCTCGCCCGCTTCCAGCTACATGACCGGGGCGATCATCCCTGTCGACGGCGGGGCCACCGCGCGGTAGCAAAGAAAGGAAGCCGTCGTCGATGGAAGTAGCGCCCAGGCCAACCAGCACGCGAGAGAGTTTGCCGAGCTTGTTGGCCAGGGCAACGATGCGAGGAGCTTGGAACCCAAGGCTTCATGAATATGTCTCCAGGTAGATGCCCGCCTGTTGCTGCGGGCTGGTCGAGCGGCGATGGACTGCAGGAACGCATCGCCGCGCGGTCCACAACTACCTACCTCGACGGGCGCGGCCTGTACCTGCAGATTGCCCCCAAGGGCGGCCGCTCTTGGCTGCTTCGCTACAGCAGGGAGGATTGCCGGACGCGTGAGGAGACGCGCTAGCTCATTTCTACGGCTAGCGGCCTAGCGCATGGAGTTGTTGCTCCCAAGCAGCATGGCTAGAGAGAGTACGACGTCGACCCTGCACATCTCTGAATCCTCAAGAGGCTTTGGGCCGATCTCGAGCGACCACGACACCCTGTGGAAGCTGCACACGCGCACGACCGATTGGACCTGCTCACACGTGCGTGGCAATACCTTGATTGGCTGTCCTTCGTAACATATATCCTCTGCAGCGACGACCTCCTCCAATGAGGCTCGCAGGACTCCGGCAAGCTTCTTCGCTTCGTGGCAACGGCGCATCTATCGCTAACCTCCAAATTGATTGTTTAAGTCGCGCCTGCGTATCAAGACTTTGCACGGTGGCGAGTTAGGCAAGCGCGCGCTGGATCAACAGCTTCTGGATGTCCGACGTGCCTTCGTAGATCTGGCACACGCGCACATCGCGGTAGATGCGCTTCAGAGGAAAATCGTTCACGTAGCCGTAGCCGCCCAGCGTCTGGATGGCAGCGCTGCACACGCGCTCGGCCATCTCGCTTGCGAAGAGCTTGGCCATCGCCGCTTCCTTCAGGCACGGCCGGCCGCATCGCGTACCAGCGCCGCGGTCGCCAAACGATACCGGTCCGCTTCCCGGGGCCAATCTGTTCGGGGGGCGAAAAACATGTCCAGGTCATGTGAGAGGCGGCCGGCAAGGCCACTGCTTCTTCATGCACGTTTACCTTTGGGAGAAACGCAGCCGGAAAAGCGTCGCTGTCGGCGAGGCGCCCCAACACACCACAACCGCCGACGGTCAGCAAACGCCTCAGCCCGGCCGCGCGCTACGTGCCACGTGCCACGTGCTGCGTGCTGCGTGCGAAGTCTGCGTCGTGGTGCAGCGAGTTCTCGTCCCCTGCGGCCCGTGTGCGGGCCGTAGAAGATGTCGGCTACTTTCACGGCCGCTTCGCCAAGATCCAGGTGGGGCCGATAGTTTGCCCCGTGTCGCGGCGAGCACCTCCGATCGAAATTCGCGCCCTCGCGCGCTCTTGGCGCGCGACGTTGGCGGAGATGGAATTTTTGCCGCCGTGTGTACGATGGATCGTTAAAGGCGCCAACAAGGCGGTGTGGCGAAAGCGGCACCGGAAGCCCATTGAATCAGGTGGGCCGCGTATGTAGTCAGTCGATCTGCACGCCAGCGGACTTGATGAGCTCGCGGTTCGCAACGGCGTCTTGGGCGATCGCTGCTTTGAACTCGGTCCTCCCCTTGGGCACAGCGACGATGCCTTGCCTGTGCAGCCTTGTGCGCGCTTCTTCGGTTGCAGCGATCGCAAGCAACTGCTTTTCGAGGGCCACAATTTCGGCCTCCGGCATCCCCGTTCTGCCAAGTAACCCGATCCAACCGCTGTACTCGTAGCCCGGAAAGCCCGATTCTTCTACCGTCGGAACCTTCGGCAGATCGGGCCAGCGGTCTTTGGTCGTCACAGCCAGACCGATGAGTTGCCCGGAGGCCACGAAAGGTTGGGCCGCCACGACGGAGATGACGCCGACCGGCAGTTGACCGCCTAGCAGATCACTCGTAAGTGGCCCAGAGCCCTTGTACGGAACGTGTTGCATGGAGACCTTGGCGCGTTCCTTCAGCAACTCGGTCGCGAGATGCGCAGGATGCCCATTGCCGCCCGTACCGAAGGAGATCGAGTTCGGCTTGGCACGGGCTGCAGTCAGCATGTCGCCCAATGTCTTGAACTTGGTCGACGGATGCGCAACGATCACAAACGCCGTCACGCCGATCTGCGCGATCGGTGCGAACTCATCAAGAACATATCCCGGCTTTTGGTACAGGGAAAGGTTGATCGTATGGTTGTTCGAAGTGACCAGCACGGTGCTGCCGTCTGATTCGGACTTCGCCACCAGGGCGGCAGCGATATTGCCGCCAGCGCCTGGACGGTTGTCGACTATCACCGTCCTGCCTTGCAGCATGGCCGGCAGCTTTTCGGCCAGCAATCTGGCCGTCGCGTCGACGGCGCCACCTGGCGGATATGGAACGACGAGCCGCAGTGATTTGGCGTTCTGCGAGAAGGCGGGCAAGACACACAATCCGAAGGCTGCGGTGCCTGCAGCCAACAGGGTACGACGGCGAATCACAGGAGCTTGTCTCATCTTGGGCCTTATAGTGGTGGCGGTATGCGACGTGAGTATCGTGTTCGCTAAGGTCGTCCGCTATTCAATCGAAATATCCCCGGATCGAAACTGAAGATGGCGTACGGTTTCTCAAACTCAGGATCGCTACATGGACCTTCGTCAGCTCAAGTATTTCGTCAAGATCGTCGAACAACGCAGCATGTCGCGGGCTTCGGTGGAGCTCAATGTTGCTCAGTCGGCCCTCAGCCTGCAAATTTCGACTCTTGAAACCCGCCTGCGGCAAAAGCTGTTGATCAGGCGTTCGACTGGGGTCTCCCCGACCCAGGCCGGTCAGACCCTTTACAAGCACGCGGTCGCAATCCTGCGCCAGGTCGAGCGTGCGGCGCAGGACGTGGAACGATCGGCTGCCGACGTGAGCGGGCCCGCCTCGTTAGGGCTGCCGGTGGTCTTGCAGGACCTTCTTGCGATCAATCTTTTGGTGGCAGCGCGCACGCGAATGCCCCAAGTGAGGCTTCATCTGGCCGAAGGTATGAGCTACCTCTTAAAGGAGATGGTGCTACAGGGGAGGCTTGATATGACAGTCACCTACCAATTCGAGCCATCGCCTGGGATCGTGGAACAGCCACTTTTCAACGAGATGATTTACCTCGTGTCCCCTGCCAAATCGGGAATAAAGCCGCAGGAACGAGGACTGTCAATCGCCGATGTCGCGCAGTATCCGTTGTTCCTTTCAAGCAGCCAGACGGGGATGAGAAGACTCGTGCAAGCCGGACTGGCCGCCCACGGTGTCAGCGTGGAGCCGCTTGCCGAGGTTGATTCCCTTCGAACCCTGATTGATGCCGTTGAAACCGGCAACGCCCACACGATCCTGCCCGCATCCGCCCTGCAGAAGCATCTTAAGAGCCGGGCCGACCGCTCGCTGGTCATCAATTCACTGGACATTTCCAGAAACGTGGTGCTGTGCACGTCCGAGCATCTACCCTTGGGAGCGACGGCGACCGCCGTCTACGAGCTGTTGGAAAACCTGATTCAAGAGGCATTGCAGGACGGCAGATGGATCGGCATCCGTCCCGTCTCGGACGCGCCATCGACTTCAACGAAGGGCCCCTCTGCACATTGAATAGCGCCGTGGCGATGCACTCCCTAAAGTGAGGCCTTCACCACTCAAGCGGGCTGCATCATGGAAGACATCAGCGTTTACTGGACAACTGGGTGCTCCAGCTGCGTCAGGGTCAAGGAGTTTCTGACTCGCAAGGGAGTACCCTTTGAGTCGATCAACGTCGCCACCAACCCCGCTGCCATGAAATTTTTGGCTTCTCTGGGGGCACGATCCATTCCCGTGGTCGTTCGTGGCCAGGAGTTCACGTTCGCACAATCGCTGGACGACGTCGCCAAGTTCGTTGGTATCGAGCACCTCGCCGATGTCCTGCCTCCCGAAGTGCTCGTGGAGCGCTGGAAGAAGATCATGGAGATCGCCACGCTTGCCATTTCGAAGATCCCTGCCGATATGCTGGATGTACGGCCGGCGCCCCCCCGTGCTCGGACGGTTCGTGATGTGTCATATCACATCTTCCAGGTGCCGGATGCCTTTCTGCAGGTTGTGAACGACGGCCTGGAGGACTGGACCGTCGTTGCGAACGTCGATGCGCCGCCAGAAATTGATATCCCCGGCATCCTCGCCTATGCGGAAGACAAGAAGAAGCGTGTGGCCCAGTGGTGGGATACCCTCGAAGATCAAAGCTGCACGCAACCGTTGAAGATGTTCTATGGCGTGCATTCCATGCATTCCTTTCTGGAACGCTCAACCTGGCACAGCGCCCAGCACACGCGTCAACTCCTCTGGTGGAGCAAGGAAAACGGCATCCCTGTCGAGCAGCAGCTGACCGAGGAAGTTCTGGAGGGACTGCCGGTGCCTAAAGGGCTCTGGGAATAAGCCCGTTCGAACCACCTTTGCGCACCTCTTGTTTGTGACTTCCTCATGGCTAAGCACTCCAAACTGATCATTCTGGGCTCGGGCCCTGCCGGCTACACCGCCGCCATTTATGCAGCGAGAGCAAATCTCGCTCCCATGCTCATCACCGGAAACGTGCAGGGCGGCCAGCTCACGACGACCACGGACGTGGAGAACTGGCCTGCCGACGTCCAAGGCGTAATGGGGCCGCAGTTGATGGAGCGGTTCTTGCAGCATGCAGAGCGCTTCAATACGCGCGTGGTGGTCGACCACATCCTGAACGTGGATCTGCAAAGCCGGCCATTCGTGCTCACGGGGGACAGCGGCTCCTACTCCTGCGACGCACTCATCATTGCCACCGGCGCATCGGCCAAATACCTGGGGTTGCCCTCGGAGCAAGCGTTTCTCGGCCGCGGCGTTTCGGGATGTGCGACCTGCGACGGATTCTTCTTCGTGGATCAGGATGTCTGTGTCGTGGGTGGGGGAAACAGCGCTGTGGAGGAGGCTCTCTACATGACAAACATTGCCAAGAAAGTCACTCTGATTCACCGGCGCGAGAAGTTCCGGGCCGAGCCGATCCTCCTGGACCGACTGCACAAGAAGATCGAAGAGGGCAAGGTCGAACTGAAGGTCAACTGCGTGGTCGAGCAGGTGGTGGGTGATGACGACGGCGTCACTGGCATACAACTGCGCGACCAAGTGCGCGCCACCAGCGAGCTGGTCGAAGTCAAGGGCTGCTTTGTCGCGATCGGACACCAGCCCAATACGGCCCTCTTCGATGGCCAGCTATCGATGGCCGATGGCTACATCAAAACTCGGGCGGCGCAGGATGGCTACGCCACCATGACCAGCGTCCCCGGCGTATTCGCCGCAGGCGACGTTCAGGACCATATCTACCGGCAGGCGGTCACCAGCGCGGGAAGCGGCTGCATGGCCGCCCTGGATGCTCAACGGTTTTTGGATTTCTGAACGCGTCATGGCATAGAGCGCAGCCCGTCCGGCGCAGAATTCAAAGGCCGTGCTTCGTGGAAACGCGGCAAGCGGCTCAGGGTCCCGTCTTGACGACAGTTGGCGGAGCCTCGTATGCGTTTTGCTGATCAGGCTGCGGGTTGCCCGTAGTGTGGGAGCAGTTCGTCGATGCGGCTGTTCAGTTGATTCGGCAGCCAGGTGATGAAGTCTTTGAGGTAAGTCCACGGATCGTGGCCATGCATCTTGGCCGACCGCACGAGACTCATCACGGCCGCAGCACGTTGACCAGCCAGTTCGCTGCCCTACTGCTACGGCGGCCGCATGCTCAAACCTGAGCCGCCTGCATAGCCCTCCTCCGAGTCACGCAGGCTGATCGCTCGACGTCGCCTCAGACTTCCGTCACGAACTGGTCACGCGGCCGGCGCACCTTGGTGAGGTTGACCAGCCAGTCTTCGTCCGCCACGCGATAGCCCACGGGCAGGATGGCGACGCTGCGCAAGCCGCGTGAGCGCAGGTCCAGGATGTCGTCGAGCGCCGCGGGGTCGAAGCCCTCCATGGGGGTGCTGTCCACTTCTTCGTGCGCCGCTGCAATCAGTGCCGCGGCCAGCCCGATGTAAGCCTGGCGGGCCGCATGCGCGAAGTTGAGTTCGCGGCCGGCTCGCGTCTGGTCTTCGTCCAGCAATAGGTCTCGAAGATGGACTGGCACCAGGCCTTGGCAGCGTTCTGCGCCTCGTCCCAAGTGACGCCCTGGCGCCGGCTGAAAATAAGCCCGCGTCTCGTCATCTCTACGCAAACCGAGTTCGATTCTTCTACGGTTACGGCAAAGGCCCACGTGCATTCGACCGCACCGCTTCGTTCCAGGTGTTTCTTAGCTCTGAAAGCGCCGGGACCGGATCGCGAAGCAACTGCGAGGCGAAGGTTCGGATCAAGTCGCGCGTAGCCTCCTCGGTGATGTATTCGACAGGAGACTTCCCGTCCACCCGCGCGAGCATGAGCGCCGGCAGCAAGCGCGCCGCGCGCGTCTCCAGTCTTTCCGCCGACTCCCAGTTCAGCTGCTCGAGATAGCCTTGCAACAACGCGTCGAATGACGCGGAGAGCTGCAAAAGCGCATCTCGCCGGACGACACCCTTGAGCAGCAGGTGATTCAGGCAGAACGCGAGATCGAAGGCGGGGTCGCCGTACCAGGCGCACTCCGCGTCGAGCAACACAGGTCCACTCGGCCCGACAAGAATGTTCTTCGGACTCACGTCGCCATGGACCAGCGCATATTGAGTGCCGGCCGTTTTCGCCACAAGTTCGAGGAGCACGGGCGCCAGTTCGGGGTGGCGATTTGCGGCCACCACCAGGTAGGGCTCGAGCCGGAGGGCGTAGAAGTTGTCTACCGTGTCAAAGGCCTCGGCCACGTCCGCCCGCCCGGCACTCGCGGCATGCAGCCGCCCGAGCACCTGCCCGACGGCGAAGGCGGTCGCGGGATCGACCTCGCCGCGCAGCAGTTGATCCTTCCAGACCGGATGGCGATCCGGTTCGAGAAATGACATCGCGAAAAGGCCGGCCGCTTCGTCGTGCGCAATCGGCCGCGGTACGTTGTCGGGACAGTGCTGCGCCGCAAAGGTCATCCATTCCCACTCGTAGGCATTGCGCGAGAGCGGCGCCTTCCAGTCAGCCTCGACCTTCAGCTGGGCCAGCGCGCGCTTGACGCACAACGAGCGCCCGTCGATGTCCACCCGCCAGATGTCGGATGAAACGCCGCCCGCGAGCGGCCGCCATTGCGCCTTCTCGTCAGGCGAGATCAGGCCTTGCGCGACCAGGAAACCATCGAGCGCCGTGTCCGGGCTGTTCGTTGTCGTGATCATGCTTGTTTGCCTCAAGCACGCGGCACGGGATGGTTGCGAGGCTCCAGCGGCGCCTTGCCCTGCAGCACCCGCACGACCTCTTCCGCGGCCCGCCGGCGCAGCTCGACGAGCGATGCATCGGACGAGAAAGCCACGTGAGGCGTCAGCATCGCGCCTTCTTGGGCCAGCAGCGCCTGCGGCACCTCGGGCTCCGTCTCCAGCACGTCGAGCCCGGCCGCCGACAGTTGGCCGCCCTGGAGTGCCTCGGCCACCGCATGAGTGTCGACGACGCCGCCGCGGCTGACATTGATCAGCAATCCGCCCCGGGGCATCAGCGCCAGGCGCTTCCTGTCGATCAGGTGATGCGTGCCCGGTAGCAGCGGAGCGTGCACGATCACGATGTCGCACTGCCGCAGCAGCTCTTCCAGGTCGACGCACTCGACGCCGCCGGACTCGCCCTTCAGAAGTGGGTCGTGCGCCACCACCCCGCAGCCGAAGGCCGCGAGCTTGCGGGCGGTCGCCCTGCCGATGCGGCCGAAGCCGACGATGCCGCAGCGCAGGTCGGCCAGCCTCTTGAGCTTCGCGCTGCCAGAGTCCCACCGGCCTTCGCGCACCTCGCGGTCGAGGCGGATCAGGCCGCGCGTCCACGCAAGCACGAATCCGACTGCATGGTCGGACACCTCTTCGACACAGTAGTCCGGCACGTTGGTGACCCACACGCCCCGCTCGGTGGCGGCCTGCACCGCTATGTTGTCGAGCCCCACGCCGAGCCGCGCCACGATCTTCAGCGACGGGCTGGCGGAGATCGCGCTGGCCGATACCTCTGCCCAGCAGGTCATGATGCCGGCCGGCTGGTGCAAGGCGACCAGCCCTTCGATTTCCTCCGAAGCAGCCGGCGCGGCAGGACCGGTGACCAGCTTCATGCCGGCGGCCTCCACGACCGCTCTCTCGATGGAGTCGTCGGGCCAAGCGTAATCAGTGAGAAGGACGGTATCGACCATGGGATGGATCAGTTCAATGAAATCAATGTCATGAGGGCGCCGCCTTCGCACGCTTGGATGCAGCAGGCGCGGGCGGCGAAGTGAGCGCACGGGTGGTCCCGCGCACAAGAAGCGTCGGCGACGAGACCGATCGATAGCGCGGCATGGCTGTGGGCCGCTGCCGCAGCTGATGCATGAACCACAGGCCGCAGGACGTGGCCAGCTCGGACACCGGCAGGCTGATGGTCGTGAGCCCCGCACCCCACCAGCGGAAGCCGGCTTCGTCGCCGTAGCCGACGATCGAGAGTTCGTCGGGCACCCGGATTCCGAGCGCAATGCACTCGTCGACCACGCTGTGGGTGTGCTGCACGCCGCCCAGCACCAGGCCGGTGGGCGGCTTCGGCAGCGCCAGCAGTCGGCGCAGTGCATCGCGGCCGAACTCGGCATCGGAGGGAGAGCCGCACATCTCGAGTTGCGCGTCCCACCGCTTGGCTGCCGTCAGACCATCGCGGTAACCCTTGAGGCGGGAGGCGCCGGTGGACAAGTCTTCCGACGGGCCGATGTAGGCGATGCGCCGATGCCCCAGTTGCAGCAAGTGCTCGACGGCCAACGCCAGTGTCTTGGTGTCGTCCAACCCGAACCACTGCCCGCCAAGACTCGTCTGCTCGCGCAGTAACTGGATGTGGGGCATCGACTTGAGAAGGCGCGCAGTCTCCGGCAGCGGCTTCGGACTCGGCACCAGGATCATTCCCGCCACGTTGGCGCTGATCAACTCGCGCACATGGCGCAGTTCGACCGCGCGGTCGTCGGCGGTCTCCGACAGCGCCAGCTGGAAGCCGTCCTGTTCCAGGCACTGGGACAGCGCATGCGCAATAGTCGAGTAGAAGTTGTTGCGGATGTCCGGAACGATCAGGCCCACCAGGTTGCTCGAGACGCCGCGCATCATGCGCGCGGCGCGGTTCGCGACGTAGCCGATCTCGTTCGCCACTTCCTGGACCTTCAGCTTCATCGCGCTGCTGATCCTCGAGTCGTCCGCCAATGCCCGGCCTACCGTTGAGGCAGAGACCTCCAACCGCGCCGCAATGTCCTTGATCGTTACCATGCTCAGCCCTTTCAAACAATGCGCGAACGATAGCAGTCCAGGCAGAGCTGGAGTGCGGTCGTACCGGTCACGCGGTGAGAGCAGGCTTCGGGCATGGAGCGCTCAAGGAACCACGACGTAGTTGGAGAAACCGCCGCTGCGATCTTTCAGGCCCGAGATCGCCTCGTTGACAGACGCGAGCGGAAACACGCGGTTCTCCAGATAGGACAGGTCAATGGTTCCGGTGGCGACCATGTCCGCCATCTCCTGCCCCTGCGCCGTGGTGAACCAGTTGGAGCCGATGAGCTGGATCTGTTCGTCCATCAGCCACTTGACGTCGATCGGCAGGTCGTCGGCCACCCCGCCCACGTTGACGACCTTGCCACCGCGGCGCACGCCCTTCATCGAGTCGAGCATCGTGGCCACGGGCGCTTTGGCGCCCAGTGCGCTGATCGCGAAATCCGCGCCCTCGCCACCCGTCATTTCCCGCGCCCACGCGCCGCTCGAGCGTTCGCCCAGCTCGATGACTTCGATGCGGTCCGGCGCCAGCGCCTTCACGCGCTTCAGAAGTTCGACGTCGCGCCCCGTGCCGAGGATGCGCGACAGGCCCATCGCCAGGCCGAGCACGGTCGCCGCCACGCCGAGCGTTCCCGTGATGCCGTCGATGAGCGCCACCTGGCCGGGGCCCGCGTCCGCGTTCTTCAGCGCGCCGTACGAGGTTCCCAGGTAGCCGAAGCGCCCTGCCCGCTCGAAACTCAGGTTGTCGGGGATGTGGACCAGCGCGTACTCGGGCGCGGTCATGTACTCGCTGAAGCCGCCGTAGGGATACAGGTCGAAGATGCGCTGTCCGTCCGTGCTGGTGCTGAAGTAGCCGTTCAACGTGTAGTAGCGGCACTGGCTGCGCTGCCCTGCGCGACAGGCCTTGCACGAGCCGCAGGAACGCAATGGGCTTACGTAGACGCGGTCGCCGGGTTTCGCATGGATGACCGCCTCTCCGACCTCCTCGATCACGCCGGCCGGGTCCAGCCCGAAGATCGCCGGAAACCTCGGCAGCGGCTGGTGTGGAAACCAGCTCGGCCAGTTGTTGATGACGTTGGCCATGTTCGGCACGATGCCGCAGGCCTTGACGCGCACCAGCACGTCATTCGGTCGCGGCTTCGGTACCGCGATGGTGTCGAGCGTCATCGGCTTGCCGAGTTCGTGCAGCCGTGCCGCGGTCATTGTCTTGCTCATGTGAAGTCCTTTTTTCTGATGATTTCTTGGCGTTGGGAGAGGGCTTCAGGAAGCCAGGAAAGTAGCGGCCGGCGGCCGGAACTTCGCGGGCCAGACAGTGACCCACTTGCCGCCCTGGACCTGCTTGAGCTTGGTGTCCGCCACGCCGCTGTTGAACTTGCCGTCGAAGGCGCGCGGGCCCAGGACGGTCTGCACCTGGTTGGCCTTGAGCCAAGCCGCCATCGCCTTGTCGTCGATTCGGCCGACGCCTTTGACTGCCGCCTCCAGGATCTGCCACGCGGCGAATTCGGACGCTGCCTGGGACTCCGCCACCGGATACGGCAGGCCAGCCTCCTTGGCCCGCTGCGTATAGGACGCCACGAACTCGGCCGCGCCGGCATTGCGCGTGAAGGGCTCCTGGTCCTCGAACCAGGTCAGGCTGGTGAGGCCGTTCGCATTCGGATGGGCAGCAGTCGGCCCGGGCGCGGGGAACAGGTGAAAGTGCCGCCCGGGCAGGTAGCCGATACGTTTCATCGCGTCGATCATCTGCACCGCTTCCATGCCGATGGCGCCCGACCAGAGCAGGTCGGGGTTCGCATCCTTGATGCGCGCGGCGATGCCGCCGAAGTCGCGCGTGCCGAACTCGTACTCGAGCGACAGCGACTTCTTCAGGCCGCGCTTCTCTGCCACTTCTTGCCCGCCCTTGGCGAGATCGAGCGCCGAGGGGAACTTGCTCGTGACGAAGGCGATGGTCCTGGGTGGCGACGGCTGGCTCGCATAGGCGTCGAGCACCACCTCGGTCGCGGCGATGCGCGGCTGCGGTCCCAGCGGCAGCGCGGGATATTGGAACTCGTAGGGCGCGAGCCGGGGGTCCCCCAGGCTGCTCTGGATGAACAGCTTGCCAAAGCGCTGGGCAACGCCCATGGCCGAGATGATCGCGCTCGTGCCGTAGGGGCCCATCAGCAGGTCGACCTTCTCGGCGGTGACGAGCCGCTCGTACAGCGTGCGGGCATTGGCCGGCTGCGACTGGTCATCCAGCAGCACCCACTCCAGCTTGCGCCCCAGCAGGCCGCCACGCTTGTTGATGCCATCGACGAAGACCTCGCCGGCCAGCTTGTGGATCGCGCCGACCGAGGCAAGGGGACCGGTCAGCGACAGCGTGCCGCCGACGCGGATCGGTGCCCCTGAGAACCCCTGCGCGCGGCCGGGCACGGCTGCCGTCAGCATCAGCCCGCCCGCGGCGAGGACCATGCTGCGGCGCGACATGTCGAGTTCGGTTGCGTTCATGCTTGTCTCCTTTTGTCCGCCACCTCAGTGGTAGCCTTCTTCGAGCTCGATATCGAGACCGGCCATGATCCGCACGCCGGAGTTGTACCAAGCGACCACCAGCACGAGCGCGATCAACTCGGGCTGGCTCAGGAAGGCCGCCACGTCGCGCCAGGTCTGTGGAGCGACCTCCACCTGCAATGTCGATTGCTTCGCGAAGGCCATGACGGCACGCTCCTGCGCGTCGTAGAGCGCCGAGCTCTCGAACTGTGGCACGGCATCGAGCTGCGCCTGCGTCAGACCCGCCTTCAGCCCGTGCGACTGGTGATGGGCGATCTCGTAGCGTGACTTCGTGAGATGGCCGACAGTCAGGATGGCCAGTTCGCGCAGGCGCGGACTCAACGGTGAACTGCGCAGCGCATTGGCGTAGGTGAGAAAGCCGCCGAGCAGTTCGGGGGTCTGCGTCAGTGCGAGAAAGATGTTGGCGGTGGGCAACTTCCGCTCGCGCTCGAGCCGATCGAAGATGGCCTGGTTGGGGCTGTCGGCCCGCTGGAGATATTTGACTCGTGCCATGGTGCGTCTCTTTCTGTCTTGGGTTCAGGCGGCCTTGCGGGCGGCCATTTGCTGGATGTAGGTCTCGAGGGTCTGCGGCCTGGGCATGTGCTCCGGCGCGATGGTCGGCGTGGCCTCGAAGGCCGTCGCCTCCGAGTACCAGCGCTCGGTTGCCGGCAGGCCCCATCGCACGTTGGTGCTCAGCGAGGCCGCGTCCCAGCGCACCGGTTCGATCTCGACGTCGATGGTCTGGTAGTGGCCGTCGCAGAGCTCCACCCGGTGCCCGTCCGGATCGCGCAGGTAGACGTACAGCATGCCGCCGGGGCCGTGGCGCCCCGGGCCGCGGTCGATCGACTCCGCGTAGCCGAAATTCCCCGCCAGGTCGCAGGCGGTGAAGATGTGATGCGACTCGGGAACGATGTAGGCGAAGTGGTGCAGCTTCGGTCCGGCGTTCTCGACGATGGCGAGATCCAGGCACGTGCCCTTGCGGTACATGAAGGCGCCAAGCAGCTTGTCGCCGTTGGCCAGGTACTCCGAGTTGCGAAAGCCCAGCTGGCTGTAGAAGGCGCAGGCCGCGTGGCAGTCGGGTGCAAAAGTCTGAAAGTGGTCCAGCCTCTGCGCATGGGCGCCGGTGAACAGCTCGGGCTTCAGGTACAGGCGCTCGCAGGTCTTCATCTGCGCGCACAACTCGAGCCTGGTGCCAATCGGATCGGACACGTGCAAGGTGCGCCCCTGGTGCGCCACCTCCACCCATTCGGCGGGCAGGCCCTGGGCCTTGAACCATTCGAAGGCGGCGTCGAGATCTTCCTCGAACTGCACGCGAAAGCCGATGCGCCTGCACGTCGCCTCGCCGTCAGCCTGCACCAGCACCAGGCTGTGGTGGCAGGCCTCCGACAGGCCGCGCAAATAGCATTCGGTTGCGGTTTCCTCGGTGACGACGAGGCCGACGATCTTCACGTAGAAGTCGCGGCTTCTCGCCAGGTCGGCAGCATGAAGCACCACGTGGCTTGCGCGCGTGATGTTGAACGGAGGGCGAAGGTTGACGGTGGGCAGCATGGGTAGCTCCGGGTTGGGTGACTAGGGGCGGAGTTCCGCGACCAGCGCGGCGACGGCGCCAAGTGCGAACTGGATGTTCGGCTCGTCCACGAAGCGGCCTTCCTTGACCTTCTCGTGAACGCCGGCGACCACCACCGGCGGATGGACCACCACGCGCGACAACGTACTCGCAAGGGTGTCGCGCAGATGCGCATGCGCGCGCGCGCCGCCCGTGAACGCCGGGGAACTGCTGATGATCAGCACATGCTTGCCCTTGAGCGGCGATGCATTCGCCGGGCGTGAAGCCCAGTCCAGTGCGTTCTTCAGGACGCCGGAAGTACCGCCGTTGTATTCCGGCGAGCACAGGACGAGGCCGTCCGCCTCCTGCAGTGCCCGCCTGAACGCAGCCACCGCCGGCGGAAGCTCGACCAGCTCGAGGTCGGAGTTGTAAAGCGGCAGGTCCGCCAGCGAAAACAGCGAGAGCTCCACGCCGTCCGCAAGGCGCTCCTGCAGCGTCTGCAGGATGGCCGTGTTGTGGGAGCCGCTGCGAAGGCTGCCGGAGATGCCGGCCAGTCGGACTTTCTTCATGTCGTGTTCCTTGTGTGTTGAAAACGGCGGCGCGGGATGTCAGCGCGCGCGCCGGAACGGGAGCGCATCCCAGCCCCAGAAGCGGGCTTCGCTGCCCATCGATTCCTCGATGCGGAGAACCTCGTTCCACTTGGCCATCCGCTCGGAGCGCGAGAACGAGCCCACCTTCAGCTGTCCCGCGTCCCAGCCCACGGCCAGGTGGGCGATCGTGATGTCTTCGGTCTCGCCCGAGCGGGCCGAAACGATGGTGCCGAAGGCGGCCGCCTTGCCGGCCTCGAGCGCGGCATGGGCCTCGCTCACGGTGCCGGCCTGGTTGGGTTTGACGAGCACCGCATTGACGCTGCCGGCGGCAGACGCGGCGCGTACCCGGCCCGCGTTGGTGACGAGAAAGTCGTCGCCGATGACCTGGCAGCGCGCGCCGTGCGCCTGGCAAAAATGCAGGAATCCTTGCGGGTCGTCTTCGGCCAGCGGGTCCTCGATGGAGAGGATCGGGTAGCGCTTCAGCCAGCCGCCGAGCATCTCGATCATGCCGTTCGTATCGAGGGCCCGGCCCTCGAGTGCGAGTTCGTAACGGCCGTTGCGGCCGAACTCGGAGGCCGCGATGTCCAGCGAGATGCCGACCTCTTCCCCGGGTCGCAGCCCGGCGTCGAGGATGGCCTGCATCAGCGTGTCCAGCGCCTGCTCGTTGGAGGAAAACGCCGGCCAGTACCCGCCCTCGTCGGCCACGCCTTGCAACGTCCCCGCCTTCTTCAGCAAGGCACCCGCCGCGAGGTAGATTTCGGCAGTCCACTCCAGCGCCTGTGCGAAGGAGTTCGCGGCCGGGCACATGATCATGAAGTCCTGCACATCGACCCGCCGCGCCGCATGCGCTCCGCCCCCGAAGATCTGGATCTCGGGCAGCGGCATGCGCACCTGGCGATCGCCTGCGAGTTCACGCCACAGAGGCTGTCCGCTGGCGGCAGCGCGCGCATGCAGCAGCGCCATCGAGGTTGCGACCAATGCGTTGCCGCCGAGCCGGCTGCGGTCAGGCGTGCCGTCCAGCGCGACCAGTCGGTCGTCGAGCGCTTGCTGGTCGGCAATGTCCCATCCTGCCAGTGCGGTCGAAATGTCGTGGTTGACCGCGGCGCAGGCCCGGCCGACGTCCATGCCCGCGAAGCGCTCGCCGCCATCGCGCATGTCGAGCGCCTCGCCCGTGCCCGTGGACGCCCCTGCGGGTGCAATGGCGCGGCCATGCACGCCGCTGCGCAGCCGGACCTCGGCCTCGACCGTCGGGCGGCCGCGGGAGTCCCAGACGCGACGACCGCGTATCGATTCAATTCTGTTGTCGCTCATGCGTTTTCCCTGTTTGCCATTGCTGTGGTGATTGATCGGTCGCCCGTTCGCAGTGCGCCGATCAGCACGAAGGCGAGCGTCGCGGGCTGCGTGCTCCTGTTCCTCCATGCATGCCTGGTTCCGTTCTGGACGACGACCTCGTGCCGGCGCAGCAGCGTCGAGGCGCCGTCGTCGAGTTCCAGCCAGATCTCGCCATCCAGCACGATCGCGTAGTCGACCGTGGAGGTGGTGTGCATGCCGTCCGGCTCGAAGCATTCGGCGAGGCCTGGGCTCACGGCCAGGTTTTCGCGCGCTGCCGCTTGCGGGTCGAAGCCCGGTGCGGCGAAGACTGCGTCCGGCGGGAATGTCACCACGATGAATCGCGTCTCTCCCGGGCCCGGCACGAAGCTCGCCGTCGCGGGCGTGGGGTCGATGCCTTCGAAAGGCAGCGCCGGCACCGGCCCGGTCGCCCAGATCAGGCGCGAAACCATGCCGGGAACGTGACTGAAGACGTCTGTTCTCGGCGGCGTCGAGTCCATGGCGATGCGGCTCTCGCCCTCGTTGCCATGGCCGGTCACGATGCGGTGGACGTCGACGGGAACGCCGGCCGAGGGAATGTGGTCAGACGCCAAGATAGGCCTCCTTGATCTGCGGGTCGGCGAGCAGCGCGCCAGGCTTGCCCGAAGTGACGATGCGGCCATGCTCGATGACGTAGGCGTAGTGCGCGATGCCCAGGGCCTGGTGCACGTTCTGCTCGACCAGCATCACGGCCACGCCGCGCTCGTTGATGCGCCGGATGATGTTGAACATGTCCGACACGATGAGCGGCGACAAGCCCAGCGAGGGCTCGTCCATCAGCAGCAGCCGTGGCCGCGCCATCAATGCGCGGCCGATGGCCACCATTTGCTGCTGCCCCCCGGACATCGAGCCGGCAAGCTGGGTGCGGCGCTCCTTGAGCACCGGCAGCAGCGAGAACACTTCGTCCATCGTCTCGCGGGTCGCCGAACGGGCACCGGCGCGATAGGCGCCCAGCTCCAGGTTGTCCTGCACCGACATCTGGGTGAACAGTCGCCGCCCCTCCGGCACGATGGCGAGGCCGTGGTCGCAGACCCGGTGCCCGGCGAGCGCGCCGACGTCCACGCCGTCGAGCAGGATCTGCCCAGCGCTCGGCCGCAGGATGCCGGCGATGGCATTGATCAGCGTGCTCTTGCCGGCACCATTGGGACCGACCACCGCGACGATCTGCCCGGCATCGATTTCGAGCGTGGCATCCCACACCGCCGGTGCATCGCCGTAGCAGACATTGGCTTGGCGGACTTCAAGCAGCATGTGCGACTCCCAGATAGACATCGACGACTTCGGCCATCTGCATGGTCTCCTGCGGCGCGCCGAGCGCGAGCAGCCGACCCTGGTCGAGCACCGCGACGCGGTCGGCCAGCGCGACCACCGCGCGCATCACGTGCTCGACGAAGACGATGGTCGTGCCGCCGGCGCGGATCTTCCGGATGAGGCCGACCGCCTGGTCGACCTCCGAGGGCGTCAGGCCGCACAGCACTTCGTCGAGCAGCAGCAGCTTGGGACGCGCGGCCAGGGCGCGGGCGAACTCGACGAACTTCCGCTCGTGGAGGTTCAGCGCCGCCGGCAGCTCGTGCGCCTTGTCGGCGAGGCCGGTGAACGCCAGCCAGTGGCGCGCAAGCGCATCCGGATCGTCCTGGCCCGCGCCATGCTCGCTCCCGAAGATGGCGCAGAGGCGGACGTTCTCGAACACGCTCAGCTGCTCGAACAGTCGCGGGATCTGGTAAGTGCGGGCGATGCCCTTCCGGGCCACCTCGTGCGGCTCGAGCGAAGAAATGTTCTGGCCGTCGAGCACGATGCTGCCGGACGACAGCGGAAAGTGCCCGCTGATCATGTTGATCAGCGTCGACTTGCCCGAGCCGTTGGGGCCGACCAGCGCGAGGATCTCGCCGCGCCGGACCTGCAGGTCGACGCCCCCCAGTGCCTGGAGGCCGCCGAAGCGCTTCGTCACGCCGCGGCATTCGAGCAGCACGCTGTCCCCGGCAGAAGCAGGCATTGCCGCGGCTGCCGGGCGCGCGGCGGCGAGCGTCAGCGCACCCGGCCTGGCGGCCTTGGGCTGGACCCGCACCTTGCGCAAACGTGCGAGCAGCCGGGGCATGATGCCCTGCGGCAGGATCAGGATGACGACGATCAACGAGAAGGCCACACCGGCACGGCCGAGCTCGGCATGGTTGCCGCCGACGAAAAGGCCAAGCGCCACGGTGATGAGCGTCGCCCCCACCGCGGGCCCTGCCCAGTGGCACGCACCGCCGAGGATGCTCATCAGCACCACGTAGAGCGGCACCGTGATCGAAAAGGTGTCTCCCACGGTGATGTAGCCAACGTAGCCAGCCTGTATCGCACCGGCCGCGCCCGCGATGGCAGCAGAGATCGCGAAGGCCGCGAGCTTGTAGCGCAGCGTGGGTACGCCCTTGACTTCGGCGACGTCCTCATCGTCATGAATGGCGAGCAGGCCCGCGCCGAGCCTGGAGCACAGCACCCGGCGCGAGACCGCCAGAGCCCCGAGCGCGAGCAGCAGCCCCAGCAGGTAGATCGCGCCCGACACCGAGGTGCCGAAGGTCGGCAGCGATACCTGGCCCATGTTGACCCCGCCGCCGCCGTCGATCGGCGTGTTCGACACGATGGCCGCCAACACGTAGGTGACCGAGAGCGTCAGCAGCGCGAAGAACTCGCCGCGCAAGGACTTGATTCGAAAGACCACCAACCCGATGAGGCCGGCCAGCGCTGCTGCCACAGCGGCCGCAAGCGGGATCGTCAGCAGAAAGGGAAGCCCCGCCTTGGTCGTCAGGCTGGCGGCGGTGTAGACCCCGGCGCCGAAGAAGGCAGCATGTCCGAAGCTCCAGTAGCCGGAATAGCCGCTCAGCACGCCCCAGCTCGTCGCCAGCGCGACCCAGAAGAAGACGACGTACAGGTACGACAGATAGAAGTCGGGCGCACCGGCGTAGGGCAGCGCGAAAAGCACAGCGATGACGGCGGTGATCGCCAGCCTGGAGGGCGTCGAGTTCACAGCCATCTCGGCCTCCACAGCAGCAGTGCAATCAGGATGGAGAAGGCCACCAGTGGTGCCCACGCCGGGTTGACGAGCGCCATGGTCAGCGACTCCGAGATGCCGACCAGCATGCCGGCGGCCAATGCGCCCGGTGCGTTGGCCAGGCCGCCGATGATCACGACCGCGAAGACGACCCCGATCCACGCTTCGATCTGCGATGGCGCGAGGGTGGAAGTCAGCGCGATGAAGACACCCGCCAGACCGGCCGAAGCGGAACACAGGCCCGCGAGCCCGTAGGACAGGCGCCTGGCATTGATCCCGAATGCCGCTGCAATCGGCCCGTCTTGCGCCGCGGCACGCAACGCCCGCCCTAGCAGTGTGCGATGCAGGCAGAGCCAGGCGGTGGCCGCCAGCAGTGCCGCGCACAGGAAGGCCGACAGCTCCAGCACGGGCACGAAGATCGGACCCAGCTGGAACGACGACTGCGCGTAGGGTGTGTCGAACTTGCGGAAGTCCGCCGACCAGACCCACTGGATCAGGGACTCGATCAACACCGTCACGCCGAAGGTCACCAGCATCGACGAGAACTCGGTCACCTTGAAGTGCACGAACACCGCATGCAGCGCCAACCCGAGAACGAAGAAGGCTGGTGCGATCAGCAACAGCGCGGCCCAGGGCGGCATCGCGAACTGCGTGCCCAGCTGATAGGTCAGATAGGCCCCGAGGAAGGCCAGTGCGAAGTGACTCAGGTTGACGAACCTGAGCAGGCCCCAGCTCAGGCTCAGCCCCATGGCCAGCAGGCCATAGATCCCGCCGAGCAGCAGTCCGCCGAGGGCCGATTGGGCCAGCAGCATGAAGCTCACGGGGCCACCCCCGCCAAGCTGATTGGGCGCGGGAATCGCGCCGGCGCGTGTCGGTCCGGCGGCTGGCCAGGACTCAGTGCGATGCAACTCATTTTTTGTCTCCTTATGCTATCGTTAGCATATTCTCCGTCGACCCGATTCGGCATGTCAACTCTCTTTGTTGTGAAGATAAGTTAATTTCTTGCACTGGACGCTGGCGCATCTAAAATGCTAACGTTTGCACATATCAGGAGATACTTCGCATGAACCGACTGCTGGTGGCGCGCTACGCGCTCGACAACGCAATTCACTACGGTGTGGTGGAAGAAGATTCGCTCAGGCGACTCGAAGGCTCGCCTTTCGAAAGTCTTCGCGAGACTGGGCACCGCGATCCGGTCGCTCGGGCCAAGCTGCTGGCGCCGGTGCCGCAGCCGCGCATCTTCGGCCTGGGCTACAACTACCGCGCGCACTCGAAGGAATCGAACAAGGCCGTACCCGAGATTCCCGTGCTCTTCATGAAGCCGAGCACTTCGGCGGTCGGCCCCGACGACGCGATCGTCTACCCAGCCGATGGCGAGAACGTGCATTTCGAGGGCGAACTGACCGTCGTCATCGGCAAGCGCGCGAGGCACGTGCCCGAGGCGCAGGCGCTCGACCACGTGTTCGGCTACACCATCGGCAACGACGTCAGTGACCGGGTGCTGCAACGGCGCGAGAGCGCCTTCGGCTGCCTGCTTGCCGGCAAGGGCTACGACACCTTCGCGCCCATCGGCCCCTTCATCGCCACCGGGCTCGACCCCGCGGACCAGCGCATCATCACGCGCGTCAACGGGGTCGTGCGGCAGGACGGAAACAGCCGCGACCTCGTCTTTCCGGTACCGTACCTGATCGCCTATCTCAGCAAGTACATGACGCTGCTGCCGGGCGACCTCATCATGACCGGCACCCCGGCCGGCGTTGGGCCGCTGGCCGTTGGCGACATGGTGGAAGTCGAAATCCCGGGGATCGGCGTGCTGCGCAACCCCGTGATCGCGGAAGCGCAAGCGCGCTGACATGTTCCACTCAGGCCGGGCCGGCGGCGCCCGGCCACGCCATGAGGCAGGCGCGGTTGCGGTCGATCTTCCCGGCGAGCCCGGGTTCAGAACGCATGGCGGATGCCGAAGTCGTAGCCCGTGGCCGAGCGCGGCGCAAAGCCGCTGCTCGTGCCGGTCGACAGGTAGGCCGGGCTGCCGCCGGTGGTCGCACCCATCACGGCCGGGTTGTTCTGGCCATTGCTGATGCGGATGCGCGCCACTGTCGCGTACAGGGCCGTACGCTTGCTCAGGTTGTGCACGTAGCCGAGAGCGAGCTTCCCGGCCGAGGCGTCGCGATCGGGAGCGAACAGGCCCGTTGGCTGCAGGCCGGCGTCAGCCTTGAACTTGACGCGCGAATAGGCGAAGCGGATCAGGCCCGGGCCGATGGGCACGGTCGCGCCCAGCAAGGCACCGTCGTACCTGCCGGAGGTATCGAACGAGAACCGGCCGACCGCGCCGACCGGCACGGTAGTGGTTGCCTCATCCCTCGCGCGGGACAGTTCGCCGAACAGCTTGAGCACACCGAAGTCGTAGGAAGCGCCCAGGTTCGTGGTTGAGATCTTGCGCTCGGCGCTGCCGGCGAAGAGCCCGGCCGCGGTGGTGGTGGTCGCATCCTGCGCGGTGCTTTCGCCATAGGCGAGCGCCACGTCCAGCGGACCGTTGACGTAGCCGAAGCGGCCGCCGACATAGCGCCCGCGTTGGCTGGGGCTGCCCGGCACGTCGGTGGATTTCGTGTTCTCGGGCAGTGCGTATTGCACCTGCCCGTAGAAGCCGCCCAGGCTCGGCGGCAGGAAGTAGCCGATCGAGTTGCTGGTGCGCACGTAGTTGTCGGTGCCGCCCGACAAGGCGCCGTTCAGCGTGCCGCCCGACGCGGCGATCGCCAGGTTGCTGTTTATCGAGGAGATCAGGTTGGTGCCCACGCCGGTCGCCCCCATCGGGTCGAACACCGTGTCGCTCCAGAAGCTCGGCGTGAAGTCACGGCCCAGGCGGACTTCGCCGAACCCGCCGGACAGGCTCACGGTTGAGCGGCGGCCGAAAGTGGAGAGGCCGGCCAGGCCGCTGTCGTTGAAAAGCGGCGACTCGAGCCAGAAGCTGGCCGCCAGGCCGCCGCCCAGGTCCTCCGCGCCGCGGAAGCCGAGGCGGCTGTTGTTGTAGCCCGAGTTCGACAGCGCGGTCTGGCTGCGCTTCACCGTGCCCGGCTGGCCGGAGGGCGGGGACGCTGGGAGCAGCCCGGTGTTGTAGAAGCTGCTCTTGGCCGAGTAGCCGCTGACGGCGGCATCCACCACGCCGAACAGCGTGACCGACGACTGGGCGCAAGCACCACCGGCCGCGGCGAGCGCCGCCATGGCCATCAAAGAATTTCTCATTGCATGTCTCTGGGTTTGTTGATCCAAGACCCTCCGCACGACGACGCATGCAGGAAGGCCCATCTGGTCTGACGCAAAAAAGAAAGCCGCGCTGCGATGCCACCACCGACTGGAAGGAGCTCCCGCCGGTCAGATGCACATTTCGCGCGAACGTTAGCACCCACTAGAAAGCACACGCCTCCCTTTCGACCATCGAACTCCGGAGGACGAAGACCACCCTCTGAGAAAGAGAGAAGCCTCAAACAGCGCTCTTCGCCGCCAATGCTAACGTTAGCGCAATTCTGAGCGAATGGAGCGCATTGTCAAGCGAGGTACCCCGACTACGAGCTGGCGAGCGCGGCGCTGTGGGACGAGGCCTGCGTGCCGCCGGCCTGATGCTTGAGCAGGTCCAGCGCCACGTCGAGAATCATGTCCTCCTGCCCGCCCACCATCCGACGGCGCCCGAGTTCCACGAGGATGTCGACGGTCTTCAGCCCGTACCTGGCGGCAGCGGATTCCGCATGCCGCAGGAAGCTCGAATACACACCCGCGTAGCCGAGCGCCAGCGTCTCGCGATCGACCCGGACCGGGCGATCCTGCAGCGGGCGCACGAGATCGTCGGCCGCATCCATCAGCTTGTAGAGGTCAGTGCCATGGCGCCAGCCCAGCCGCTCGGCGGCTGCGATGAAGACCTCCAGCGGCGCATTGCCCGCGCCCGCCCCCATCCCCGCCAGGCTCGCATCGATGCGGTCGCAGCCCTCCTCCACCGCGACGATCGAATTGGCGACGCCGAGGCTGAGGTTGTGGTGCGCATGGATGCCCGTCTGGGTGGCGGGCTGCAGCACGTCCTTGAAGGCCCTGAAGCGCTCGCGCACGTCATTCATGCTCAGTGCGCCGCCGGAGTCGACCACGTAGACGCAGGTCGCGCCATAGCTCTCCATGAGCCTGGCCTGCTCGGCGAGCTTCGACGGCTGGGTCATGTGGCTCATCATGAGGAAGCCGACGGCATCCATTCCGAGCTCGCGTGCATATGCGATGTGCTGCTTCGACACGTCGGCCTCGGTGCAATGCGTCGCCACGCGGACCACGCGGGCGCCGGCGTCGTAGGCCTCGCGCAGATCGTGCATCGTGCCGATGCCGGGCAACAGCAGCGTCGCGATCTTCGAGCGGCGCACGGATGCGGCCGCAGCCGCGATCCACTCGACATCGGCATGTGCGCCGAAACCGTAGTTGAAGCTGGCGCCTTGAAGGCCGTCGCCATGCGCCACTTCGATGCTGTCGACGCCCGCTTCGTCGAGGGCGGATGCAATCGCCTTCACCTGGGCCAGGCTGTACTGGTGGCGCACGGCATGGCTGCCGTCGCGCAGTGTCACGTCGGAGATGTAGAGCTTCTTGGTCATGGAAATCCCGTCTTTCATACGTGCCGCTGCAGGCCGCGCGCAATGCCCGAGGCGAGCCGGCGGCGCGCCATCATGTCGCCGCAGGCCAGCGCGGCGGAGGTCATGATGTCCAGGTTGCCGGCATAGGAAGGCAAGTAGTGGGCTGCGCCCTCGACCTCGAGGAAGACGGAGGTCTTCAACCCGTGGCGCAGACCCAGGCCCGGCACGTTCAGCGGCCGGTCCTCGGCGATGACCTCGAACTGCAGTTCCTGCTTGAGGCGATAGCCGGGCACGTAGGCCTGCACGGCTGCCACCATGTCGCGAACGCTGCGCTCGATGGCTGCACGGTCGGCGCCCTGCGACAACACGAAGACCGTGTCGCGCATGATCAGCGGCGGCTCTGCCGGGTTGAGGACGATGATCGCCTTGCCCCGCTCGGCCCCGCCCAGCTTCTCGATCGCGGCACGCGTGGTTTCGGTGAACTCGTCGATATTCGCCCGGGTTCCGGGGCCGGCGGAGCGGCTGGAGATCGACGCCACGATCTCCGCGTAGTGCACCTTGGCCACCCGCGAGACGGCGGCCACGATGGGAATCGTCGCCTGCCCTCCGCAGGTCACCATGTTCATGTTGCAGGCGTTCTCTTGCTCCAGATTGATGGCGGGAATGACATAAGGGCCGATGGCCGCGGGCGTCAGGTCGATCATCTGCACGCCATGCGGACGCAGCAGTTCGTCGTGGCGCCGGTGCGCGCTTGCCGAGGTCGCATCGAAGACGATGTCGATCTGCGGGAAGACCTCCATTGCGAGCAGTCCTTCCACGCCGTCCGCGGTCGTCGGGATTCCCAGCCGCTGCGCGCGGGCCAGTCCGTCGGATGCGGGATCCACCCCGACCATGGCGCCAAGCTCGATGTGCTTGGCGTGCCGCAGCAACTTGATCATGAGGTCCGTGCCGATGTTGCCCGGCCCCACGACCGCTGCCTTCAGTTTTGTGCTCACTTCCGCTCTCCTGTTTCGCGAGCACGGCGCGCGCGCCGCTCCTCGATGTTTTCCGTTCCCACGAACCACTGGTCCGCGGGGATCTCTTGGACGATGACCCGCACGGATTCGATGGGCGCTTCCAGTGCGCGGGCAATGGCTTGCGCCACATCCAGCGCCATCGCCTTTCTCTTCTCTGCGTCGCGGCCGGCGACGATCCGGACAGTGGCGAACGGCATCGTCAGTTCGCCTTGAAGCTGGCCTGGCCCAGGCCCTGGATTTCGACGGAGATGGACTGTCCGGGCAGGATCCACTCGGCCGCGGTGGCGGCCCCCGCCATCACCACGTCGCCAGCCCGCAGTTCCTCGCCGGCCTGCGCCGCCAGGCGTGCAGCTGCCACCAGCGCGCGCAACGGATGGCCGAGGATGGCGGCGGTCGATCCGATCTGGACCACGTGGCCATCCATCGCGAGCGCGAGCCCGAGGTTGCCGAAGTCCTGCGCCGGGTCGGCCCACGGGCCGATGACGAAACCGCTCGAGGAAGCGTTGTCCGCGATGACGTCGGTCAGCGAGAACTTGAAGTCCGCATAGCGCGAATCGATGATCTCCAGCGCTGGGGCGATGGCCTCCACGCACGCAAGCGCCTGCGCCGCCGTCATGCCCGCGGTCACGGGCCGCTTGAGGATGAACGCCAACTCCGGCTCGACGCGCGGATGGATATAGTCGCCCAGGTCGATGCAGCCGCCCTCCTCCACCTGCATGTCACGGGTGAGCCGGCCCCAGATCACATCCGACAGGCCCATCTGCAGCATCTTGCTGCGGCTGGTGAAACCCATCTTGACGCCCACGCGCGGCGCGCCACGCCGCGCCCTGCGTTCGATCGAGGCCTTCTGGATGGCATAGGCCTCGTCCAGCCCGAGCCGCCCCTGCGGATCGATCTGCGCCACGGAGCGGGCATAGCGGGCCGCATCGTCCAGCAAAGCCGCCAGTTCTTCGATGTGCGTCATCGCATCGCCTCCTCGTTCAGGGCGGACTCGAAGACGGCACGCACGCTCCCCAGTCCGTGAATGCGGGTCTCGAACACGTCGCCCGCGTTCACGCCCACCATCGGCCCGAGGGCGCCGGAAAGCACGAGATCGCCGGCCCGCAGCGGCCGGCCCAGGCGCGCCATGGTCCTGGCCAGCCACGTCACTGCGTTGAGCGGATGCCCGAGGCAGGCCAACCCCGCGCCCACCGACACCGGCTCGCCGGCGCGCATGGTCACCATGCCGCACAGCCGCAGGTCCACCTCCCTCAGCAGCCGCGGCGTCGTACCCAGCACGTAGGCACCAGAGGAGGCGTTGTCCGCCACGGTGTCGACGAACCGGATGTTCCAGTTGGCGATGCGGCTGCTCACCACCTCGATCGCAGGCAGCACATGGTCCACGGCGCCGATCACGTCCGCGAGCCCGGGGCGCTCATGCTCCAGGTCGCGGCCGAGCACGAACGCGATCTCGGCCTCGACCTTGGGCTGCTGGAGCCTGTGCATCGGGATCGGTTCGGCGTCGCCATAGCCCATGTCGTCGAAGATCACACCGAAATCGGGCTGGTCGACACCGAGCTGCGCTTGCACGGCGCGCGATGTCAGGCCGATCTTGCAGCCGACGCTGCGGCGGCCCTCGGCCAGTCTGCGATCGGTGTTCAGCCGCTGGATGGCGTAGGCATCGTCGGCGTCGAGTCCGGCATGGGTGTCGCGCAGCGGCGGGATGCAATGGCCGGTGGCGGCCGCGCCCCAAAGGGCGTCGGCGGCTTCGGCCAGAAGGGCTGGATGCAGGGGCATGGCTTGTCCTTTCCCGCTCGCGGCGGAAAGTTCTGTCGTTCGAATAGGAAGGTCCGCGCAGGCAAACTGCGCGGCGGCGTCAGAGGGTGCGGCCCTGCAGGCCCACCTTGGCGTAGATCTCGTTCACGTGCTTCTTCACGCTGTCTGGCGTGGTGTCCTCGGCGGGCATGTGGGCCCACCCGACCTTCGCGCGCGCATATCGACCGATCTCCTCGTCCTGGTCGCCCGTCGCACCGCTGATGCCATAGGCGCCAACCATTTCGTTGCCCTTGAACACGGGCGCGCAGCCACCGGACGCGACCACCTGTCCGTTGGTGAAGACCGACGCGTTGATCAGCATTTGGGGGTTGCGCTCCTTGAACCATTGCTGGATGACCAGCCCATCGCTGAAGCGCGGACTCATCGATCGGAAGGCGGCAACGGTGAAGGCCTTGGCGCGCGCCGTATCGGGCGTGATGAAGCCCGCATCGTCCATCCGCTCGAGCGCGATCAGGTGCCCCTCGGGACCGACGATCGCGACGGTGATCGGCACCCCCATCTCCAGAGCCTTATCGGTGACGGCCACGATGAAAGCGCGGCATTCGATGGCATGTAGCTTGGCCATTTTGCAATTTCCTTTCTGATAAAGCTTGGTTATTCGGCCTTGATTCCTGATGCCCGGATGAACCCAGACCAGCGCGTCGCTTCGCCTTGCAGGAAACGAGAGAACTCCTCGCCGCTGGACTTCAGCGGATCGATGCCCTGGGCCCTGTAGAGGGCCTGGATCTCGCTCGTGTCCAGTGCGGCGTGAGCCGCCATGCGCAGATGGCCGGTCACGGCAGCCGGCGTACCCGCGGGCGCAACGAGGCCGATCCAGACGGCGGTGTCGAAGCCTTTCAGTCCCAGTTCGTCCAGGGTACGCAGTTCGGGTGCGATGGCGGTGCGCCGGAGGCTCGTCACGGCCAGCGCCACGAGCTTGCCGGCGCGCACATGCGGCATCACCGTCGATGCAGGCGAGAACATCAACTGGACCTGGCCGCCGAGGAGGTCGGTCACTGCGGCCGTGCTGCCCTTGTAGGGGATGTGCACGATCTTGACTCCAGCCATTCGCGCAAACTGCTCGCCCGACAGATGGGGCGAGGTGCCCACGCCCGATGATGCGTAGCTCAAAGTGCCGGGTCGTGCCTTGGCAAGCGCGATCAACTCCGCCACGCTGCCCGCCTTCAGCGAGGGATGGACCACGAGCACGTTGGGTACGCTTCCGATCAGCGTGATGGGCGTGAACTCCTTGACCGGATCCACTGCGTTGGGCACCGGGAAGGCCGCGTTGATGATGTTCGCAACGGTCAGTGCGAAGATGTTGTAGCCGTCGGGCTGGGCGGTGGCAACAGCCCTGGCAGCGATGTTGCTGCCCGCGCCTGGCCTGTTGTCCACCACGAAAGGCTGACCGAGCCGACGACTCATCTGCTCGGCGACGACGCGGACCGCCACGTCGGTGGCGGTACCGGGCGGAAAGCCCACCAACAGCTTCACAGGGGCACTCGGATAAGCCGGCTGGGCCAGCGACCATGCGGGGAACGTCGCACCTGCGATCGCTGGCAGGCAGCTAAGGAGTTCACGGCGGTTCATGTCTGTCTCTTTTCTTTCTGTGGATCGGGCCAAAAAAAAATGGCTGGGTCACGAGTTGATTAGACGGCGCCGAGGGCTATGATTCAAACGAGACTTTCCAATCGAATGATTGGCTCCACTCATGAATGTGACGTTGCGCCAGCTTCGCGCCTTTGTCCTGGTTGCCCGACTCGGCAGCTTCACCCGTGCGGCGCAGGCCATGCACGTGACCCAATCGGCGCTGAGCCTGCTGGTAAGGGAACTGGAAACAGCCCTCGACACGCGGCTCTTCGACCGCACCACGCGAGCCGTGACGCTGACAACGGCGGGCAGTGATTTCTTTCCGCGCGCCGAGCGCGTCCTGGCCGACCTCCAGTCCGCGATCGCCGGCATCGATACGCTGGTGGCCAAGGAGCGCGGACGCGTCGTCGTTGCCGCTCCGCTGGTGCTTTCCAGCACCTACCTGCCGCCGATCCTGGCACGCTTCAAGGCCCAATACCCGGGCATCGAGGCCGTGCTCCAGGACACGCTGCCAACGCAGGTGCTCCCCCAGGTGCGAAGCGGCTCGGCGGACGTGGGCATCGGCACATTTGCATCGGATGAAGCCGACGTGAAGCGCACGCGGCTGTTTTCAGAAGCGATGGTCGCGGTGTTCCCGGCCGGACATGCCTTCGGCGGTGCAAAGTACTTGACCTGGGCCGATGTCGTTGGGCAGCCGATGCTCGCGTTGCGCAGCGGCAGCGTATTCCGCGACCTGACGGAAGCCGGCTTCGCCTCGGCCGGAATGGTGCTGCATCCTGTGGCGGAGGCGAACTATGCGGGCTCCCTCATCGGCATGGTCAGTGCGGGGCTCGGAATCGCGGTACTGCCTGGCTATGCCGCGAAGCTGACCGATGAATCCCGCATCCAATGCAAGCGGATCGAAGAACCCTTGATCGATCGCGAGGTATCGCTCGTGCAGCGCGCAGGAGTCTCCCTGTCTCATGCGGCTCAAGCCTTCGTCGATTTCATCGTGGAGGCATCGGCGGAACCACAGCCGCTCGCCGGGCGCTCTACTTGAGCTGATCTGCGAGCCAGCCGAGGATGTAGTCGGCCACCGCGAGGTTGTTCCTGTCCTGCATCATCATGTGCGAGTTGCCACGGATGCCGACGCTCGGCAAGGTGACCAGCGAGGCTCTGCCCCCTGTGTTGCCGTTGATCCGCTCCACGACCGCCCGGCGGGCTTCGAGTCGCGACCTGGCGGTGAACACCGGCGCGTCGAGATGGTCGCCGAACAGTTCGAGCACGGGGATTCCGGCGTATGCCGCGATCTGGGCATCGGTGGGAACGACCGATTGCGCCCCCTCGATGTTGACCACCGCGCGAACCAGCTTCGGCCGCATCGAGACGACCGCGTCAGCGAACGGGCCGGCGAGCGAATGAACGACGACCACGGCGGGGCCGATCCTGTCCAGAAGCGCGGCGAGCGCGCGGGGAGCCGTCTGCATGGCTCCGCCTTCCAGCGTTGCCTCGGCGAAGGGGACGCCCTGGGCAGCGAAGCTGCCGACCGCCTCGATCGGGAACTGGGTGTCCGCGAACGGCTTACCGTAGCTCGGGCCGAATCGGAACAAGGTCCAGGCGAGTTCACTGGTCACCATCAGCACGTTGGAGGGCAACGGCTTCACATCCCCCTTGGCTTTCGCTTCATTGAAGGGACTCGCGTCAAAGCCCGAACGTCCGCGCCCAGGCGTGTCGACCACGTACACCGGATGGCCCTTGCGAACGAGGTACGTGGCCCAGCCCTCTCGCCCGTCCGGCGTGGTCTCGTAGCTCGCGCCGGTGAGCCCGCCTCCATGCACCAGCACGATCGGGACCCGGCCTGCAGAGCCTTCGGGAATGCGGTACTGCACGTACATCTGGTCGACCACTATCCTGCCGGGCGGAACCACCCCCGCGGGCGATGTACCGGCGTGGGGCGTCTCTATCGTCCTTCCACCGACGAAGAAACTGCCTTCGTCGGCCAGTCGCAAAGGACCGCCCAAGGTCGCGGCAGCACCGCCCGAGGCGAAGGCCACGGCCAGCAGCGCGCCAGCCAGATGTGAGATCGATAGCTTCATACCGGGGTCTCCTTGTTCTGCTGGCACTATCGGTGGCGCAGCGGCGGCCGTCAAACGAGGACTTCTCATGTATTGATCGGCCCTGCTCATGGATGCCTTCACGGCGGCAGCCTGCTGACGGAACACCGAGCACCACGCAAGCTCTTATGGACTCACCGCCCCATCCTGTTCGGTCTCAGTGGGCCTGCTTCGCTGCTTCTGGCGCATCGGCGGGATTCGCGTAAGTGGTTCCGCTTGGCCCATATTTCTGTCGCAGCCTGCGGAAGGTCGTGCGGCGCCCTCTTCCATCGGCACAGCGTTGTCGGGGCTGGTCATCGGCTGGATTGCCGCATTCCTCGGCGTCGGCGGCAGTGTGATGACGGTTCCCCTCATGCGTCGTCGCGGCATCGCGATGGGCCACGCGACGGCCATGGCAAACCCGCTGTCGCTGCCCGTTGCGCTGGCGGGCACGGCCACCATGCCGCGTTGTCTGCGGGATCGACCCCATCCTTCGGGGCCTGGTATCTGGGATACATCGACCTGCGTGCCACGGCCGTCCTCATGGTCGGCTCCTGGATCGGCATTCGAGTGGCCGCACCATGGATCGGACGGATCCCAGATCAGGCGCACGCGAGGATCTACCTTGCATTGCTCGTCATTGTGCTCATCGCCATGGTGGCGCGCTGAGCAGGGCTGGGCATGCGAGGGGTATGCCCAGGTCAGTCGGTCCAGGCCCTACTGAGGGGGATCGGGCAGCGTCGATTGCCGCTCGCTCAAGCTGGCGCGCGCGGAGGTTCTCATCCGTTCTAGCGGGCCGCACGAGCCTGGGCACCATCGGCGCCATGAACTCTTCCACATGGTCCCATCAAAGCTTCACCGCACTCTTCACCACCACGGGCCGTTCTGCGCTGTTCCCCAAACAACGGGCTACGCTCCATGCCAGCGGCTTCGCGTGGCAAACGTGCGACATGAATGCAGGCCTCTGATTTCATCGGTATTTTTGTAGGTATCAATGCTGTCAGAGCTGCCAAAAGCGAGCGCGTATGCGGTTGCTAGCCGAATATTCGATCCCCTCCCGGGGCCAATTCAGTCTCTAACCATTGCGGTTTTCTCTAATTTTTAGGGCCCCTGACGCCGTCTACGCGGACGAACCGGGGCCGTGATGGTTCGCCTGGTCGCTCATCGAAGCAGACTACGGCATGTCGAACTGAGTCCGCCGCCAGTAGGATCATCGAGCGCTTGTCCTGCTGATCCGGCGGCAGCGTCGGGTCGGGCTTGTGCATGCGCGCGCCATCAACGGATGCGCGTCGGCGTTCATGGTGAGCATCGCGAAGTTGTCCCATACCTCGCCGGCATCGAAGTCGACTGATTCGGTGACCCCAATGAAGGACGCATGCCGGGAGGTCGGACGCGCGACTGCGTACCACTGCGATAGTGGCGAGGCCCGTTTCCTATCAGCCCAGGAAGTTGATCAACGCCGGAATGACCTGCTCTGGCGCCTCTTCCATCAGCCAGTGTCCGGAACCTTTGACGATCACGCCCTGCACGTTGGTCGCGACCATCTTGCCCTGCTCGATCAGGAATGTCCCGCCGGCCTTTTCGCCGGACAGGACCAACATCGGCATGGGCAGTGGCGTCTTGCCCAGTTCAGCGAACTCGGCCGCGTCCCGCTCGAAGGCCTTGAAGTACTCGAATCCGGCACGCATGCCGCCGGGTTGTGCGTAGGCCTTGGCATAGAAGCGGCGATCGGCTTCGGGCACCGAATGCTTAGGGTCGGCCGCAAAGTCATTCCAGAAATGCTCGAAATAGATGCGCTCGCGCCCGCTCACGAGCGCCAGCGGCGTCGCACCGTGGTAATGGAAATGCCAGAGGTCGCGCAGGAGCCAGACGTTTTGCCACTCACCGATGCCGGGCAGGAATGCGTCCACGAGCACCACCTTCTCAGTCTCCGAAGGAAACTGCGCGGCGTACGCATAGGCCACCATCAAGCCGATGTCGTGTCCGACGATGCTCACGTTGCGCAGGCCGAGCGAGCGAACCAGTTCGTGGATGTCGACGGCCATGTTTTTCTTTTCGTAGCCCGTCTCGGGCTTCGACGAATCACCGGCGCCCCGAAGATCGGGCACGAGCACGGTATGCGTTTTTGCCAGCAGCGGCATCAACGGGTTCCACATGTGCCCGGTCTCGGCGTAGCCGTGCAGCAGCACGACGGTTGGTCCGGAGCCGCCAATGCGGTAGTTGATGCGGGTGCCATTCACCTGCGCGCTGCCCGCGCGGAATCCTTTCACCGCGTCGACGGCAGGTGCGGCGTTCGCCGCAGGGACCATGGTCATTGCGGCGCCGAAGGCAACTGCGCCGGCGATGAGCGCGCGGCGGGTGGGAGTGGGATGGGTGTCGGTCATGTCGGGGTTTCTTTCTGTCGGTTGCTGGGGTGACGTGAATTTATGATTCAGCTTCACCTCCGCAAAGGCCCCAAAAGTGGTTTTACTCATTCAGCTTTCATGAATGATTGGAGCCGACGACATGGACCGATTGCGTGCTTACGAGGTGTTCGTCACTGTGGTCGCGCGTGGCAGTTTCACCAAGGCCGCGGACGCGCTGGACACCTCTCCGGCCAACGTGACGCGCTACGTCAACGAACTGGAAGCCCACTTGCGCACGCGGCTGATCAACCGCACATCGCGCCGCTTGTCGCTCACCGAAGGCGGCGAAGCATTGTTCGGCCGGGCGAAGTCGATTCTTGAAGAGGTCGCAGAGACCGAGGCGCTGGCGACCACCGCGTCACTGCAGCCGCGTGGGCGCCTGCGCATCAACGCGCCGCTGAGTTTCGGCAGCCTCGTGCTCGCACCGCTGTGGCCGAGGTTCATGGCGAAGTATCCCGATGTCGAACTCGACATCGCGCTCATCGACCGCGTGGTCGACATCGTCGAGGAAGGCTACGACCTCGCCATCCGCATTTCGCGGACCACGTCGGGCAACCACATCGCGCGCCGGTTGGGCAGTTCGGAGAACCTGGTCTGTGCCTCGCCCGAATACATTGCGGCTCACGGCATGCCCGAGGTTCCGGCGGACTCTGCAGTGCAACAGTGCATGGCAGCCGGCCAACTTGAGAGCAACTCATGGGACACATTAAATCCATCGGTATCCTCGCAACGGCATTTCTGCTAGTTTCGTGCGGCGGAGGAGGGGACGGCTTCACGGGGTCCGCGTTCCCTGGTGCTGGTAGTGGACAGCCAACAAGCCCACCTACTACACCCACACCACTCCGAGGGTCGCTGATCGAAGCATCGGGCGGAATCGCGCTTCTAACGGGTGACACCATCAACGCTGCAAGCGCCCGGGGCGGGTATCAAGCGGTCGCTGGGAAGGCAAAGTGCAATGTCAAAGTGATGCCGATTTACTACCATACGATCGGGCCCAACGGGGAATCCACAAATGCCTCGGGAGTCCTTCTTCTGCCATATGGACCAGTAGGCAATAACAACAATGTCCCAGAGTGCATGACCGCATCGTCCCTTGTAGCGTATGCCAAGAGCACTGACGTTCAAAAGCCGCGCACCCTGGCGAATCCGCAAGACCCTGAAACCCTTCTCCTGGCCGCCATATATAGCTCGCAAGGGTACGCAGTGGTTGCGACTGATTATTTGGGCTACGCTCGATCAACATTTCCATACCACCCCTACCTCAATGCTGACTCAGAGGCCAGTTCCGTCATCGACTCGATCCGAGCTGCGCGACAAGCTGCCGCCGAGCGAAACTTAGGGGGTTCCCTTTCCGGAAAGGTGATGTTGCTGGGCTATTCTCAAGGCGGTCACTCCTCCATGGCCGCCCAGCGTGTAGGCGAAAGGGATGCCGCGTCGGAACTGAACATAGTGGCTGCCGCACATCTCGCGGGCCCCTATAACGTATCAGGCCAAGTGAAGTCTCCTGATGCGATTCTCGGATACCAGTTCATTGTTCCGTTCATGGTTACCGCCTATCAAAAGGTCTATGGCAACGTCTACTCCGATGTCAATACCGCCTTCAAACCGCCCTACGCATCGAACATCGCGAGTTTGCTGCCAAGCCCGACGCTGAACTACGCCACGCTGGTGAGCACGGGCGCGCTGCCGGGTGCCAATAACGAGACTCCGAACCAGGCGCGCGACGAACTGTTTCAGGGCTCGTTCCTAGCGGACGTGCAAACCAACCCGAGTAATACTCTTTACCTCGATGCAAAAAAGAACGACCTATTTGGCTGGAGCCCCAAAGCCACAACGCTGCTATGCAGTGGCGCTGGCGACCCGACCGTACCTCCAGCGCTGCACCTCATCCCATTGAAGGCGAATTTTGATTCTCGCGGCGTCACCACCGTAAGCACCCTGGATGTCGATGCCCAGGTGCAGGCTACCTACGGCCCTGGCGGCCATGCGCCCACTGACTCCAGCTCTACGGCCTACGCCACCTACTACAGCAACTATCACGGCATATACGAACCTCCCTTCTGTCATCTTGCCGCACGGCAACTATTTGATTCAGTGAAATAGCAGAAGCAATCCCTGCTCCAGCCGGAAGCCGAAACAGGAGACTACTAAGGCAGCGCTGGACGCTACTTCGCGCCAGCCTGCTCCGCGATATTGCGCACCGAGTCACCCGCACGACGCAAGCCTGCGGACGATCCCAGCCAATAATTGCAGACTTGCCCGAAAGCGATGGGGAGAGCGCCGAACATAACATTCAACAACTGGCAGGCGTTAGCGGAAAAATCGGCCTGCACAATGAAGAGCCGGCAGATGCAGAAGAAGTAGCCTGGCACGATGAGCGTGGACACGACAGGTGCACCCCAAGCGACGGATGACTGCTCTTTCGCAAGGTCCACTGTCTGCTAGCGTGCGCTCTGGGTGTCCTGCAGCCATGCCGCTTCGCGCGCCTGGTCGATCCGCGCAAGTTCGACGGTCAGTGCATTCTCGGCTTGCTTGACGGCGACGATCTGCTCCGGGCCGAGGCGCCCAGATGCGAGTTCGCCGGCTATGTCGGCTTCGGTGGCGCCCCGGTTGAACGAAATGAACCCAATTGCATCGCTGTCGGCGCGCTCTGTGACCACGGCCAGCAGGTCAGTGCTGAGGTGTGCCCGAGTGCAGTTCGGCCTGACCTGACCTCACCCCACCGCCAAGCGCTGAGTACAGCTCGAGCTTGCCTCCAAGCTCTCGTATGCCGGCCGCCCTGAGCGGTGCAGCGCTCAGCGAACCGATGCCCTCCCCCGACTTCTGGGTCTCGTCGGCCTGGTGCAGCTTGCGTAGTTGCCGCGCCCAGGTTCGCATCCGGGCGCGCTACCAAGTGACGATGTAGACCACGCCCCCGACTTCATCCCGCGGCTCGTCATCGCCTCAGGCATCGGGCGTCACTGCATCCGGGTAGATCGGATCGAGCGGCTTAGTCAGCCCGAGAAACAAAGGGTGGCGACGGCTACGAGGTTCAAGCATGTGCTTTTCTAGCGCGGATCCTCGGAAAGCTTGAACACGGGCTTTTCGGTCGTGTTCTTCATGTCTGGCAGCGAGCGATCTCACGCCAGTCCCCATTTGCCTCGCAGACTAACGTCAGCATGGTGTTTGTAGCGGTCACAAGATTGCCGTTCAGCCGAAGATTCCCCCCATCGTCGACAACGGTGAGCGCTGCCGCGAACCTCATGGAAAGCGTGTGTCCGGGGTACGTGGGTGGAATGTTGTTTGAGCGAAGGAATGCGAGGAATACCTCTTGGGCCAATTCGCGCGATCAAGCCCCCTTCAGGCCGCCTTTCGCATCGTCGTGCAAACGCGGTTCCGCCCCCCCATCTTGGCCTCGTACAGCGCCTTGTCGGCTGCCTGGATCAACGCCTTCGGCGGCCCCTTGGTGAGTGCGGGGCTGAGCGCCTCCACGCCGGCACTCAGCGTCACGAACCCGTCGGGCGTACCGGCGTGCACGATTTCCAGGCTACGAACCGCGCTGCGGATTCTTTCCGCAAGGATGACGGCGCCAGCCACATCGGTATGCGGCAACAGCACCGCGAGTTCCTCTCCGCCGTAGCGGGCCGCGAGGTCTCCCGGACGGCGCGAAGCGAGGCTGGCGATCGTGCGGCTGATCGTCTGCAGGCACTCGTCCCCTGCCGCGTGTCCATAGATGTCGTTGTACTGCTTGAAGCAATCGACATCGATCATGATGAGCGCCAGGGTGCTCGCATCGCGCATGGCCCGGCTGAATTCGCTGTCGAGCGTCACGTCGAACTGGCGGCGATTCGCCAACCCGGTAAGGCCGTCCTCCATGGCGAGCGTATTCAAGGTCTTGTTGAGCGTTTCCAGCGCGTCGCGCGCCCGCCGCAGTTCGGCCTCGCTCTTGTTTCGCAGTTCCATCTGCTTCACCAACCGCCATCCGACGAAGCCGACGATCGACGTCATGAGAATGATGCCCGCCGTATGCCAGAGCGTGTCCTGCCACCATGCGGCCAGGATCTCATCCTTCGAAAGTGCTGCAGTCACGAACAGCGGATATTTGTCGAGACGCCGAAAGCTGTTCAGGCGCGTGACGCCGTCCTGCGCCGATATGACTTCTGTCGTTCCTACCGGACCTTGTGCAAGGTATGCGCGGAAGAGCCCGGTCTCCCGCATGTTCCGTCCAACTATGTCGGCGCTGTATGGCCGGCGAATCATCATGGTCCCGGTTTCGAGGACCAGCCCGATCGCGCCGGCACGGCCTATGTCGAGGCTGTCGTAGAACTTCGTGAAGAAGTCGATATCGATCGTCGCGAGCGCCACGCCGGCAAAGCTGCCATCCGCATTGTTGATGCGCCGAGAGACGGGAACGAGCAGCTTTCCGTTGGTTCGGCTTTGCACCGGAATGCCGATGTGCGGCCCCCGCTCCTCGTGCTCTCGATGAAATAGAAAGTACTCCCGGCTCGCATTGTTCAGGTTCAGATTCTGCGACGTCGTCTGCCTGGAGTTCGCGACCCAGTTTCCATCCTTGTCATAGATGTGGATTGCATCGAGCTGAGGGAGTTCGGCCACCCGCATGGCAAGCACCTTGCGAAGCCGTTCGACGGCCGCCGGCTCCGTGCCGTCGTGTTCGACGCGCTCGACGATGCCGACCAGCGCCGTATCGGCCTGCTTGATCGTGTCTTCCGCCTGCTGTGCCATGGCACGCGCGAGATTCGACGCTGCGACGCTCATCTGCTGGAGCAGGACCCTGCGTGCGTGCCAGCTGTTCCAGCAGTCGAGCGCCACGAGGGTGAGGCAAACCACGGCCACGAAAGCGGTCGTCCGGAAGATGATGGATGGCCGGCGAAACACTATGTGTCTTCGGAGCGATGATGTCTGGAGCTCATACCCGACTTTGGCACATCCTTGGTTGAATTGGCCACTATCACCAGCCATTGGGCCCCCTTCGGGCAGGCAAGCAGGGACCGCCAGCAGCCGATCGCGCAGCCAAGATAGCCTTGCCGCAGACAAAAATCTCCGGGATTAACCCTCGCCAGGGCCCGTCAGAGTGCCCTCTCTGCGCCCTCTGGAATCAATGGCGACAAAGGCTCGATAGCCTCGCCCGTCTCCACGTAGTTGAGCTCGATCGGGTGGACGACGGCTGCTGCGGTCTCGCCGTCGAACTTCACCAGCAGGTACTCGCCGCTCGCGCCGGAGATGATCCCGAAACGGCCATTGAGTTCGACCCTGCTGCCGCGCCGCGCCGGCACCTTGAAGCGCATTCGAATGTAGGGAAGACCTACGCGGAAATACTCGACCATGTGAACTCCCAGTCTTGTTGTCGGTTCGACGGGGAAGCACGCTGCAGGCCCGTGCGGATCTGCGCAAACTCCCTGGCAGTCATCTCACCGCCACCCCTTGGGAGGGCGTGTCAGCCAAGGCCTCTCCTCGATGACAGCCGCCGGATGTTCAGATGGTGGAGCGCTCAAATGACAAGCCGAAGAAGCCGCTGGGAACGGCATCGCCGGAACACTACGCCCCTTCGCGCAACAGGCCTTCACAGCCCGATGCGGGATCGGCGATGCTCAGGGCATGCCCACTGCAAATTCACGGCCGCCAGCGCGCTTCGGATGGCGCGTCGCCGCGCTGATCTACACGGTCACCGGCGTCGCGTGCATCCTGGCCTGCGCCGCAGTGCCCGAGAGCGAAGCAGGCCTGCTCGCAGCCGTCTTGGGTGGGCTGCCATGGTCGATGAGCTTGCTGACGCTGGACCTGTCGCCCGGCGTGGCGAACACGGCGCTGATGCTGCTGGCCGGCAGTTGGGCGATCAATGCCGCGCTGCTCTGGTGGCTGGCGCTGCGCCGGCCAACGCACCACGGACCATCGCATCCGGCGTAGGGACATTTCCGCCCTCGGCGTCCTGCGCCAGGCAGGCATTCGGTGCGATCATTCGCGCGCGAAATGCTGGCTCATTTTTCTCGCCCCCTCCCCTTCAAAGGCTTTTCTCGATGCCCCAAGACCTGCTGCAAGTCAACGCGCCCCTGATCGGCGTTCCCGGCGGCCGCCACCTGCTCGACACGCCCGCCCTGCTGATCGACCTGCCCGCAATGACGCGCAACATCGAACGCATGGCCGCCCTCGCCAAGGCGCGCGGCATCCACCTGCGACCGCATGTGAAGACGCACAAGTCGGTCGAGATCGCGCGGCGGCAGGTTGCGGCGGGCGCCATCGGCGTGAGCTGCGTCACGCTGGGCGAGGCGGAGGTGATGGTCCAGGGCGGCATTCCGGGCGTGCTCATCACCTCGCCCGCCGTCACGCCGAGCAAGATCTCGCGGCTCATCAAGCTGGCGCAGCGTGCGCGCCCGGGCGACGTGATGGTGGTGGTCGACAACCCGCAGAACCTGGCCGACCTGGCACGTGCGGCGAGCGAACTCACGCACCCGCTCGACGTGCTGGTGGACTACGGCGCGGGCTACAACCGCACCGGCGCAGCCACGCAGGCGAAGGTGCTCGAACTCGCGGCACTGGTGGCCGCCGAGCCGCGCCTGCGGCTGCGCGGGCTGCAGTCTTATGCGGGCAACCTGCAGCACATCGTGTCGCGCGAGGAGCGCAGCGCGGCGGCGGCCGGCCTGCGCGAAACGGTGGCGGACATCGTCGCGGCGGCGAAGCGGCAGGGCCTGCACTTCGACATCGTGACCGGTGCAGGCACCGGCACGCACGATCTCGATTCGCAGGAGAACGCGTTCACCGAATTGCAGGCGGGCTCGTATGTGTTCATGGATGCCGAGTACACGCAGGTGCTCGCCAGCGACGGGCAGCCATCGCCCTTCGAGGTTTCGCTGTTCGTGCAGACGGCAGTGGTCAGCACGAATGCGACCGGCTGGGTGACGGTGGACGGCGGCACCAAGTGCTTCTCGACCGACAGCGGCGTGCCGCTGGTGGCCAAAGGCGTCGACGCTGCGAGCCGCTATGCCTTCTTCGGCGATGAGCACGGCAAGCTGATGCCGCCCCAGGGCTCAACGGCGCAGCGGCCCGCGCTGGGTGCGCGCGTGGAGTTTGTCACGCCGCATTGCGACCCGACGGTCAACCTGCATGATGCGTATCACGTGGTCGAAGGCGGCACGCTTGTCGCCATCTGGCCGGTGGACGCGCGCGGCAGGCGCTAGGCGTCCCGGGGCCGACCGCAGCGGCGTCAGACGCGCGGAAGCGCCGCAAGGAAGGTGGACACGACGATCGCGGCGGCGCGGTCGAGCTGCAGGATGTCTCCCACATCGAAAGCGTGCGGCGCTGTGCGTCCACTCGAACCGAGTGGCTTGCGGATCTCGACAAGAACTTCAGCCGCCAATTCGCGGTCGCTACGCGGCCCGCCGTTGGGATGCATCACCCATTTATCGACTTGATCGAATGGAATGCTGCGGAAGACCCCCACGATGGGGATGTACTTGTAGCGATCCTCGCCCACCAGGATGGGCACGCTGAGGTTGCAAAAAAACGTGGTCGTCGACATGCAGGATCGCCGTCGCTAAGCAAAGCGTTCAATTGTTAATTAGTGCGCTGTCAACAACCACCCTATGCGGAGCCATCGGCGGGGAAGACGTGACCTTCTGCACACAAATTGCCTCCATTCTTTCTTCTTCTCCCCTTAAAACAACTACTTTATTCTTACACAAGGACGCCAGAAAAGGCACTCGTGTGTTGTCGGCTGTTTGGGTGCGACTTGGGGGAGCTGCCCACGGGCAGCGGCAGGCGCAGAGGATGGGGGATGCGAGGTTGCGCGAAGTTCGGCACCCAGCGGGCTGGGGATTACCCGTCCGCCCGCACATGGGGCAGCGAAGCGAGCAGCCCTGCACCAGGGCCGCAAGCCAGATGTGGATCAGGCCGGAGCGCTGAATCGCGGCATGCGCCGCTCGATGTTGGCCTTCACGGCCTCAAGCTGGTTCGGGCTGCCTATCAGAGCCTTCTGCTCGACCGATTCGGCCATCAACAGTTCGGCTGCGCTCTGCGAGGCCGACGCATTGAGCAGCCGCTTGCCGGCACGGATTGCATCGGGGCTCTTGCCTGCGATCTCGTGCGCCATCTGCAGCGCATCGGCCAGCGGATCGACCGCAATGCGGGTGGCGAAGCCGATCCGAAGAGCCTCCTCGCCGGAGAAGATGCGGCCCGTGAAGGTGAGTTCGCGCACCACGTCGCTGCGGGCGAGTTCGCGCATCAGCACCATGCCGGCCATGTCGGGCACCAGGCCCCACTTGATTTCCATCACCGAGAGCTTGGTGTCGGGCGCCACGATGCGGATGTCCGCGCCCAGTGCCACCTGCAGCCCACCGCCGAAGGCCACGCCATGCACGGCCGCAATGACCGGCACCGGCACCTCGCGCCAGACCATCGCCACCTGCTGCGCGGCGTTCGAGATGCCATGCGTGCGCGCCAGCAGGTCGGCGCCGGCCGCGCCCTCGCCCAGCACATCGGAGCCCGCGCCCTGCTGCATGCGCTCGAAAGACGCCATGTCCAGCCCCGCGCAGAAGGCCTTGCCGCGGCCCGAGATCACCACGGCCCGCACCGCCTTGTCGTCACGCAGCGCCTCGCCGGCTTCGATGAGTGCATCGAACATCGCGGGGTCGAGCGCGTTCATCTTGTCGGCGCGCGCGAGCTGCAGTTCCACCACGCCGTCGGCATGGCGGGTCGTTTCGATGCGGTCGGTCATTCGATGTCTCCGGGATGGGTCCTGCGCCAGTATCGCCGGGCCTGGCACTCGGCGATGATGGCGCCTGTCGCCTGCACAACACCCTCTGCCATGCCACTGGACCGCCGCCACTTTCTCATTCAATCGGGTTCGGCCGCCGCCGTGGTGGCGCTGTTCGGCCAGGGCTGTGCCGCCCCTTCCCTGTCCGCGCCCCATGGCGACGTGCTGGGCTTTACCGGCGTGCCGGCCTCCTTGCACGACGGCGTCGTGGTGCCGCCCGAGTACGAATGGCAACTGCTCTACCCCTGGGGCACGCCCACCGGCATCGCGGGACGGATGCCGGCCTTCGCGCCCGACGCCGGGAACAGTGCCGACGACCAGGCCGCGCAGGCCGGCATGCACCACGACGGCATGCACTTCTTCGCGCTCGATGCGAGCGGCGAGCGCGGCCTGCTGGTGATGAACCATGAATACACCGACGAGCAGCTGCTGCATACCGACGGCGTGAAGGAATGGACCGCCGAGAAGGTGCGCAAGTCGCTGCACGCGATGGGCGTCTCGGTGATCGAGATCCGGCGCAGCGCACAGGGTTGGCAGCAGGTGCAGCCCTCGCCCTTCGCGCGCCGCGTGCACGGCAACACGCCGATGCGCATCACCGGCCCGGCCGCAGGAACGCCGCTGATGCGCACCGCCGCCAACCCGGCCGGCGATGCGGTGTCCGGCACTTTTGCCAACTGCGCGATGGGCGTCACGCCGTGGGGCACCTATCTCACGTGCGAGGAAAACTTCCATGGCTACTTCGGCGGGCCGAAGGAGGTCGCCCAAAACGCGACGGCTGCCCAGCGCCGCTACGGCACGGTGGCCGGCTCGCAATGGGTGGAGTACTGGCGCCACGACGAGCGCTTCGACCTGAGCCGGCATCCGAACGAGCCGCACCGCTTCGGCTGGGTGGTCGAGATCGACCCCTTCGACCCGACGGGCACGCCCATCAAACGCACCGCGCTCGGCCGCAAGCGGCAGGAAAGCGCCACCTGCACCGTCGCCAAGGACGGCCGGCTGGTCGTCTACATGGGCGACGACTCGCGCTTCGAATACATCTACAAGTTCGTCAGCCGGGAGAAGGTGCGCCCCGGCACCGACGCCGCCGCGCGCGCCGCCAACCGCCACCTGCTCGACGATGGCACGCTCTACGTGGCGCGCTACGACACCGGCGGCCGCGGCCGCTGGCTCGAGCTCATGCACGGCCGCGACGGCCTCGATGCGGCAAACGGCTTCGCCGACCAGGCCGCGGTGCTGATCCACGCCCGGCTGGCGGGCGACATCGTCGGTGGCACAAAGATGGACCGGCCCGAATGGATCGCGGTGCACCCCCAGTCGGGCGAGGTCTACGTCACCCTCACCAACAACAGCCAGCGCGGCGATGTCGGCAAGCCCGGGCCCGATGCAGCCAACCCACGCGCCAACAACCTGTTCGGCGGCATCCTGCGCTGGCGCGAAGATGGCGGCGACGCTGCCAGCACCAGCTTCGCCTGGGACCATTTCGCGCTCGCGGGCGACCCCGCGCAGTCCGGCAGCGGCGCGCGCTATCCCTCGAACGAGGCCGACATGTTCGGCGCCCCCGACGGCCTGCACTTCGACAAGGGCGGCCTGCTGTGGATCCAGACCGACCTGAGCGGCCAGGTGCTGGGCAAGCCGCCCTACACCTCTCTGGGCAACAACCAGATGCTGTGCGCCGATCCGGCATCGGGTCGCATCAAGCGCTTTCTCACCGGACCGAGCGGCTGCGAGATCACCGGCTGCGTGGTCACACCCGACCGGCGCACGCTGTTCGTCAACATCCAGCATCCGGGCGAGGCGCGCGACGACGGCGACACGAAACCCAACAGCGCCTGGCCCGACGGCAAGGAGCCGGGCAGCGCGCGGCCGCGCTCCGCGACGCTGGCGATTCGCCGGCGCGACGGCGGTATCGTCGGCACCTGAGACAAACAGAGAAAAGGGAAACCCACCATGAGCATCCGCATCGTCCGCCTCGGCACCCCGCGCGTGCCCGACGAAGGCCTGCGCGTAGGCACCGTACGCCGCCCGCCGCGCGGCGTTCCGAAGACCGAGTTCGCTTCGCAGAATTGGTACGACGTGTGGTACCCGAACCTCGCGCCTTCCGTCGAGACGATGAAGCAGGCGCAGGAAGCCCAGAAAGCCGATTCAGCCGCGCAGTGGAACGCCTTCGTGCGCAAGTTCAAGGCCGAGATGGCCGAGTCGGACGCGAGCCGCAGCCTCGACCTGCTGGCCGCGCTGTCTCACACCACTTCGCTTTCGGTGGGCTGTTACTGCGAGGAAGAATCGCACTGCCACCGCTCCGTGCTGCGCAGCCTGCTGGCGGAGCGCGGCGCGGACATCGCGGACTGAGCGGGTCGAGGCACACCCCGCAGGCAAGGCGTCAGCGCTGCGCCTTGTCCTTCTGGTTCTGCGCCTCGATGCGTTCGCGTGCGGCCAGCCAGTCGGCGTCGCTCCACTGGCGCAGCTCGTAGAAGTTGCCGCCGGTGGCCAGCGCGTTGCCGCCGTCCATCATGATGCTCTGGCCCGTGAGCCAGTCACACTGGCCCGGCGCCATCAGGAAGGACGCGAGGTTCTGCAGCTCGCTCATGCGGCCGGTACGCGCCATCGGGTTGTGCTGCTTGCTGCGCGCGCCGGGCTCCTCGCCGGGGTTCAGGCGCTTGCTCATGCCTTCCGTCGGAATCTCGCCTGGGCCGACAGCGTTCAGGCGGATGCCATGCCGCGCCCACTCCACCGCCAGCGACTTGGTCATGACCTCGATGCCGGCCTTGCTCATGGCCGAGGGCACGACGTAGGGGCTGCCGTTGTCGACCCAGGTGACGATGATGCTCATCACGCTGCGGAAGGCATCACCCGGCTTCCACTCACCCGACTTGGCCTGCGCCACCCAGCGCTTGCCCACCGCCTGCGTCACGTAAAAGCTGCCGTGGAACACGATGTTGGCGATGGCGTCGAAGGCGCGCGGCGAGAGGCTTTCGGTCGGCGAGACGAAGTTGCCCGCCGCGTTGTTGACGAGCCCCGTGAGGCCGCCGCTCTGGAACAGGCTCTCGACCATCTCGTCGACCTGCTGCGCGATGCGGATGTCGACGCCGAAGGTGTCGATTCGCCTGTCCGGGAACTGCTGTCGCCACTCGGCCGCGGTCTCGTCGCAGACCGACTGGCGCCGGCCGCAGATGGCCACGTCGGCGCCGAGGCTCAGGAAGCGCTCGGCCATCGCGCGGCCGAGGCCCGTGCCGCCGCCGGTCACGAGGATGCGCCGGCCGCTCATGAGGGAAGCTTCAAACATGGTTCGTCTCCTTGTCATTGAGGCAGCGGCAAGGGAGGTGGCTGCCACCCGCGGATGCTACGCGCGAGACGCGGCGGCGGCTTGCGGGAAGTGGCTTCGGGCCCCGGGGGTGAGAATGCGCGGAACGAGTTTCCCGGAGACAAGACGCCGATGCCGAGTTCCGCCAGCCCCGCCAACGACCATGCCGCGCCGCTCGAGGGCGTGCGCATCGTGAGCCTCGCGCTCAACCTCCCCGGCCCCGCCGCGCTGCTGCGCTGCCGTGAAATGGGCGCCACCTGCCTCAAGCTGGAGCCGCCGGGCGGCGATCCGATGGGGCTCTACGACCGGACCGCGTATGCCGCGCTGCATGCGGGCATCGAGATCCGCGCCGTCGATCTCAAGACCGAGGCCGGGCAGCAGCAGCTGCACGCCGAACTCGCGGCGACCGACGTGCTGCTCACCTCGTTCCGCCCTTCCGCGCTCGGCAAGCTGAAGCTCGACTGGGCCACGCTGCATGCGCGCTACCCCGCGCTGTCGCAGGTGGCCATCGTCGGCGCGCCGGGCGCGCGCGCCGAGGAGCCGGGCCACGACCTGACCTATCTCGCCGAAAGCGGGCTCGTCACCGGCACCGAGCTGCCGCCGACGCTCTATGCCGACATGGGCGGCGCCCTGCTCGCGAGCGAGGCGGTGCTGAAGGCCATGCTGCGGCGGTCCCGCAAGGCCGGCGGCGCGTATTTCGAGGTGGCGCTGAACGCCTCGGCCGACTGGCTCGCCCTGCCCCGCACCTGGGGCCTCACGCAGCCCTCGGGCATGGTCGGCGGCGCGCACGCCGGTTACCGCGTCTATCCCTGCGCCGACGGCCGCGTGGCCGTGGCCGCGCTGGAACCGCATTTCGCGGCGCGGCTCTGCGAGGCGGCGGCAATCGCTTCGCGCGACATGACGGCGCCGGCCACGCACGAGGCGCTCGCCGCCTGGCTCGCGACCCGCACGCGCGCCGAACTCGAAGCCATGAGCCGCGCGCGCGACGTGCCGCTGCTCACGATGGCCGGCTGATTCAGCGCGCCGCGCCGTCGCGCTGCCGGTCTTCGCGCTTCAGTGCGAGATAGGTATCGAGGTCCACTTCATGCAGCTGGCGCGGGTACTGCTCCACCGCTGCGAACCAGCGGCGCTGGCGGCGCTCGGCCTGGTCGGGGCCCGGCGCGGCGAGGTAGGCGTCGAGCGTCAGGAAGTAGCGCATCGCGTTGCGCTCCACCAGCCCGCGCAGGCCCTGGATGTATTCGGGCTGCCCTTCCGGCGTCTTGCCCACCACGGTGAAGCCCACCTTGTCGCTGCCGAAAGTCGCCAGGTAGGCCGTGGTGCCCAGTCGCACCATCGCATTGTGGTCGTAGCTGTAGCTGAAATGCAGGAAGCTCCTGCGCTCGTCGAGCGCCACGGCCTGCAGCGTGACGCGGTAGTTGCTGGTGCCCAGCGGCCCGCTCTCGGCTGTGAGCTCGACCGACATGTACTCGGGCGTAGCACTGGCCAATCGGTAGACGAACGGCAGCTCGAAGGCCTGGTCGATCGGCTTGTCGTAGCGACGCACCACGTAGAGCGTCAGCATTTCGCCGCCTTGCGGGCCACTGGCCGTGCGGCAGCGCCGGTTGTTGATGTGCAGGGTCAGCACGCCGCACCAGTGGGCCGATCCCTTGAGCGTGGCGCTGATCGCCGACAGCGGATGTTCGACCACCGCGTAGACGTCACCCTGCAGGCCGTCGGGCGTCTCCATGGAATCGAGCTGCACGGGGCGCCCGAAACTGCTGTGCTCGAGCTTGTCGCTCATACGCTGGTACGTGGCGCGCAGCGCCTGGGCGGAAGAGTTTTCAGGTGCGGCGGCAAGCGCCTGCAGCGAGGCCGCGAGCAGCAGCGCTCCGGCCAGGGTGCGCGTCCATGAAGCCGGCAGGGAGGGAGAGCTGCTCATGGACCACACCATACAGCGGAGTGCCCCGCCCTCGCCTTAAGTCGGACGATTCAATCGGACAACAAGGGCCTGCTGCGCCGCACCAACAGCAGCATCGCACCTCCCAGCAGCAAGGCTCCGGCCCACTGGCGCGGCGTCATCGGCTGCGCGAACAGCGCCGCGGCCAGCAAGGCGGCCACCAGCGGCTCGATCAGCGTGCCGACAACCGCCGCAGTCGGCGACAGGCGCCGCGCGCCCCATGCGAAGGCCAGATAGGCCACCGAGGTCGTCACCACGCCTGTGTAGCCCACGCCCAGCCATTGCGCGCCCCCGGCCGGCCAGGTGATGCCGGAGGGCCACGCGACAGCGAGCATGCACAACGCCGCCACCGTCATGCCCCAGGCCGAAGCCCTGACAGCGGGCACCCGCGCAGGCATGCGCGCGTTGCCCAGCACCACCATCGCATAGCAGAAGGCCGAGCCCAGCGACCAGGCCACGCCGGCCGCGTGCCCCGGCGCCAACGGGCCCCATCCTCCGGCGGGCATCACCAGCAGCAGCACGCCCATCAACGCGAGCAGCAGCCCTGCGATCAGCCTGCGGCCGAGGCGCTCATAGCCTCGCAGCACCGATACCAGCGCGACGATCACCGGCGCGCAGCAGATCGAAATGACGGTCGGCAGCGCCGCCCCCAGATGCTCGATGCCTACGAACCAGCAGCTCACGTTGAGCGCCATGGCCGCGCCGGTGGCCAGCATCTGCAGGCGCTCCCGGCTGCTCAGATCGGCCCAGCCGGCAACGGGCATCGCGGGCGTCCGCCAATGCAGCCACCAGAGCAGCGGCAGCCCGAGGGCGAAGCGCGCCAGCGACAGGCTCTGCGGCGCGATGCCGCCATCGATAAGGAATTGCGCCACCAGCGCACCCGCGCCCCACAGGGCGCCGGCCAGCAGCACGCCGCCCCAGGCCAGGGCGGCAGACGTTCTTGCGTTCATTGTGAAAGTTCTTTCTCCATGACGCCCGCCATGGCCGATCGGTTCGGGATCGGATTCAGGGAGCGGGCGTGACCATCCGAGCCACCGGCCGGCCCAAGGGGCACGAACGGCGGCGACCACTTGCGGGTCTGAGCGCGGCGCTTGAAAAGCGCGCGTCAGCTGCGGGTCGCGGAGGGAGGAGAACGGTGCTGGGCCATGTCGCGTATCTTAGGCCCCCACACTTCTTTCGAGGAACAGCACATGCCACTCGTTCGGATCGAGCTTTCCAACAACGGCCCCGAAGCCCTTGGCCCAGCCATCGGCGATGTCGTCTACCAGGCCATGCGGGACACCATCAACGTGCCGGAGCACGACAAGTTCCAGGTCATCACGCGCCACGCCGCGCACGAGCTGGTGCATCCGGCGAGCTACCTCGGCGTGGTGTATTCGCCGGGCTTCGTGCTGATCCAGGTCACGCTGAACCAGGGTCGCACGACGGAGATGAAGAAGGCTTTCTACAAGCAAGTGGCCGACGACCTGCACGGCCAGTTGGGCATCCGGCGCGAAGACGTGTTCATCAACCTCATCGAGGTGGTGAAGGAGAACTGGTCGTTCGGGAACGGCGAGATGCAGTACGCATAGCAGCGAGAATCCCGCCGATGAAACGTCAGGGCACACTCGTTCGATGGGAGAAGGAACGGGGCTTCGGCTTCATCCGCTGCCCCGAAATTTCCGCCGATGTGTTCGTGCACCTGCGCGACTTCACCGACCGGAGCGCTGCGCCGCAGGTCGGCATGAGCTTGAATTTCGAGGAGATCCATGTGGGTGGCAAGGGGCCGCGCGCGGTGGCGGTTCAAGCGGCAGGTGCACAACAGAAGCGTTCACAACGGCGGCCGCAGCAGCAACCGCAACGCCGTTCTTCCTCTTCGGTCTCTTCCTCGCTGCCGATGACACTGCTGCTGATCGGCTACGCCGGGCTACTCGGCTACGGCGCGTGGACTGGGCGAATCCCGCCGATCGCGCTCGGCGTGTCGTTGCTGCTCAGCCTGCTGACCTTCTTCGTCTACGGCTTCGACAAGAACGCGGCTGAAGCGGGTCGCTGGCGCACTGCGGAGAACACCTTGCACCTGCTCTCACTGATCGGGGGCTGGCCGGGCGCGTGGATCGCGCAGCAGCTGTTCCGCCACAAGGTGAGCAAGACGAACTTCATGGCAGTCTATTGGACGACGGTGCTGGCGCACATGGCGGCCGTGGGAGCCTGGGTCGGCAAGCTCGTGCCAGCTCTGTAAGGTTGCTCAGCGCGGCTTGCGGATGCTGCCGCGCACCGGGCCGGCGGCTTTGCGCGAGGCCGGACCCGAACCGTTGTCGCGCGGCGGCAGGCCGGTGTGCTGGGTGAGGATGCGACCCTTCGAAGGCTTCACCGGCGTCAGCTTGACCGGCGCGGCCTTGGCCACGGCCGGTGCGGCCGTCGAATTCTTGCGCCGCGCGCTGGTGTAGCCGCCGTCGGTCAGCGGCTGCCACGTTGGAATGAGGTGGTGCTTGCCATTGCCGATCAGGTCGGCGCGGCCCATGCTCTTGAGCGCCTCGCGCAGCAGCGGCCAGTTGTTGGCGTCGTGATACCGCAGGAAGGCCTTGTGCAGGCGGCGCCGCTTGTCGCCGCGCACGATGTCCACCGTCTCGCTCTCGCGCGTGATCTTGCGCAGCGGGTTCTTGTTGGTGTGGTACATCGTCGTCGCCGTGGCCATCGGGCTCGGGTAGAACGTTTGCACCTGGTCGGCGCGGAAGCCGTTCTTCTTGAGCCAGATCGCGAGGTTCATCATGTCCTCGTCGCTGGTGCCCGGATGCGCGGCAATGAAGTACGGAATGAGGTACTGCTTCTTGCCAGCCTCGGCCGAGTACTTCTCGAACATCTGCTTGAACTTGTCGTAGCTGCCGATGCCGGGCTTCATCATCTTGGTGAGCGGGCCCTGCTCGGTGTGCTCGGGCGCGATCTTCAGGTAGCCGCCGACGTGGTGCTGCACCAGCTCCTTCACGTACTCGGGCGACTGCACGGCCAGGTCGTAGCGCAGGCCGGAGCCGATGAGAATTTTCTTGATGCCCTTCAACGCACGTGCCCGGCGATAGATCTTGATGAGCGGGTCGTGGTTGGTGTTGAGGTTCGGGCAGATGCCCGGGTACACGCAGCTGGGCTTGCGGCAGGCCGATTCGATCTCGGGCGACTTGCAGCCGATGCGGTACATGTTGGCCGTGGGGCCGCCCAGGTCGGAGATGGTGCCGGTGAAGCCCTTGACCGAGTCGCGGATGGCCTCGACCTCCTTGATGATCGAGTCTTCCGAGCGGCTCTGGATGATGCGGCCTTCGTGCTCGGTGATCGAGCAGAAGGTGCAGCCGCCGAAGCAGCCGCGCATGATGTTCACGCTGAAGCGGATCATTTCCCACGCGGGGATCTTGGTCGCGCCGTCGTGGCTGCCGTTCTCGTCGGCATAGCGCGGATGCGGGCTGCGCGCGTACGGCAGGTCGAACACGTGGTCCATCTCGGCCGTGGTGAGCGGAATGGGCGGCGGGTTGATCCACACGTCGCGTGCCGTGGCGCCCTCGCCGTGCGCCTGCACCAGCGCGCGGGCGTTGCCGGGGTTGGTCTCGAGGTGCAGCACGCGGTTGGCGTGGGCGTAGAGCACCGGGTCGCTGCGCACCTGCTCGTACGACGGCAGGCGGATCACCGAATGGTCGCGCGGGGGAACCTTGATTCTTGCCCGCACGGCCAGCGCCGGGTTGGGCACGAAGTTCAGCGGCTTGATGGCGGGGTTGACGACCGAACCGGCAGCGGAGCCGGCAGCTTCTGCTGCCTTGGCGACGGCTTCGGCCTCGTCTTCCTTCGCGCAGGTCGCGCCGTTGGCCTTGGCCTGGTCGGACACCATCAGGTACGGGTTGACATGCGCTTCGACGCGGCCGGGTTCGTCGACGCTGGTGGAATTGATCTCGAACCAGCCTTCGGGCGTTTCGCGCCGCACGAACGCGGTGCCGCGCACGTCGGTGATCTGCTGCACCGGCTCCTTGGCGGCCAGGCGGTGCGCGATCTCGACGATGGCGCGCTCGGCGTTGCCGTACAGCAGCAGGTCGCACTTCGAATCGACGACGATCGAGCGGCGCACCTTGTCCGACCAGTAGTCGTAGTGGCCGATGCGGCGCAGCGAACCTTCGATGCCGCCGAGGATGATCGGCACGTCGTTCCAGGCTTCCTTGCAGCGCTGCGAATACACGATGGCCGCGCGGTCGGGGCGCGAGCCGCCGACGTCGCCGGGCGTGTAGGCGTCGTCGCTTCGGATCTTCCGGTCCGCTGTGTAGCGGTTGATCATCGAATCCATGTTGCCGGCGGTCACGCCGAAGAACAGGTTCGGCTTGCCCAGCGCCTTGAAGGGCTCTGCGCTCTGCCAGTCGGGCTGGGCGATGATGCCCACGCGGAAACCCTGCGCCTCCAGCATGCGGCCGATGACCGACATGCCGAAGCTGGGGTGGTCGACGTAAGCGTCGCCGGTGACCACGATGATGTCGCAGCTGTCCCAGCCGAGCGCTTCCATTTCCTTGCGCGAGGTCGGCAGGAACTTGGCCGTGCCGAAGCGGGCAGCCCAGTACTTGCGGTAGCTGGTCAGCGGCTTGGCGGCACGTGCAAAAAGGGAGACGTCGACGGGGGCGTTCATCGGTAGGAATTGACAGCGCCATGCCGGCGCCGTTGTGGGCAACCCTCGATTTTAGGGTTTTCCACCATGCCTGTCGCGACAAACATCCTGTGACCCGGTCGTCGCAAGGCCTTCAATTGATTGCCCAAGTCAAATAATTTGATGACAATGGCAACCATGTCCACCCCGTCTCCAACCGTCGATCCCGCCTCCGTCAAGGCAATCCGGCAGTTCAACCGCTTCTACACGCGCCGCATCGGCGCCCTCGATCCTTACCTCGGCAGTGCCATGTCCCTGACCGACGTGCGCGTGCTGTACGAGCTGGCGCACCGTGAAACGGCCGTCGCCAGCGAGATCGGCCGCGACCTCGGGCTCGATGCGGGCTACATGAGCCGCATCCTGCGCCGCTTCGAAAATGAGGGCTGGCTTTCGCGCGAGCCGCATCCGCGCGATGCGCGCCAGAGCGTGTTGCGCCTGACCGACGCCGGCCATGCCGCATTCGCGCCGCTGCAACAGAAATCGCGCGAAGAAGCCGCCGCCCTGCTCGCCCCGCTGATGCCGGCCCAGCGCCAGCAGCTGGTGCAGGCCATGGGCACGATGCAAGCGCTGCTCGACTCCGAGGCGCCGCCCGCGAAGCTGCAGGCGGCCGTGCTGCGCGACCCGGCGCCCGGCGACATCGGCTGGGTGGTGCAGCAGCACGGCGAAATCTATGCGCGCGAGTACGGCTGGAACAGCGAGTTCGAGGCTCTGGTGGCCGGCATCGCGAGCGAGTTCCTGCTCAAGTTCCAGCCCGAGTGGGAGCGCTGCTGGATCGCCGAACTCAACGGCGAGCGCGTAGGCGCAATCTTCGTGGTGCGCAAGTCGGCCACGGTGGCGCAGCTGCGCATGCTGATCCTGGCGCCCGCCGCGCGCGGGCTGGGCCTGGGCGGCAAGCTGGTGGACGAATGCATCGCCTTCGCGCGCCGCAAGGGCTACAGGAAGATGGTGCTGTGGACCAACAGCTGCCTGTCGGCCGCGCGCGGCATCTATGCGAAGCGCGGCTTCCAGCTCGCCAAGTCGGAGCCGCACGAGAGCTATGGCCAGCAGCTCGTGGGCGAGACGTGGGAGTTGAAGCTGTAGCGCTTGCCTTGCTCCTTCCCCCTCTGGAGGAAGGCTGGGATGGGGGCAGGCCTTCGATCAAGCGCCACGCTTGAATGAGCGCCCTCGCGCCCCCACCCCGGCCCTCCCCCAGAGGGGGAGGGAGAAAAATCACTGCATAAACCAGCCGTGGCTCACGACGAGCGACTGGCCCGTGAGCGCATTCGTCGGGAAACCCGCGAACAGCAGCGCCACGCGCGCCACGTCCTCCGTGGTCGTGAACTCGCCATCCACCGTTTCCTTCAGCATCACGTTCTTGATGACTTCCTGCTCGCTGATGCCCAGCGTCTTGGCCTGCTCGGGAATCTGCTTCTCCACCAGCGGCGTGCGCACGAAGCCCGGGCAGATCACGTTGGCGCGCACGCCGTGCTTGGCGCCTTCCTTCGCGACCGTCTTTGCGAGGCCGATGAGGCCATGCTTGGCCGTTACGTAGGGCGCCTTCAGCAGAGAGGCTTCCTTCGAGTGCACCGAGCCCATGTAGATCACGCTGCCGCCGCGGCCCTGCGCGTACATGTGCTTCAGGCAGGCCTTGGTGGTGAGGAAGGCGCCGTCGAGGTGAATGGCGAGCATCTTCTTCCAGTCGGCGAAGCTGAACTCCTCCACCGGGTGAACGATCTGGATGCCGGCGTTGCTGATCAGGATGTCGATGCCGCCGAAGGCCGCAGCGCCCTCTTCGACCGAGGCATTGACCTGGTCTTCGTTCGTCACATCGACGGCCACACCGATGGCCTGCGCGCCCGTGGCCTTGAGCTCGGCCGCGGTAGCGTCGGCCGCTTCCTTGTTGAGGTCGGCAATGATGATCTTCGCGCCTTCCTGTGCGAACAGGATGGCGATTTCCTTGCCGATGCCGCTGGCCGAGCCGGTGATGTAGGCGACCTTGTCCTTGAGTTGCATGGTGAGTTCCTTGGATGAGGGTTGGGTGGGAAAGAGGCTGCAGGAGTCAGGCGAGATAGTCGTGCTCGACGGTGCCCAGCGCCAGCGTCATGTCGGCGATGTAGTGCACCGCGGATTCAACCTTGCGCACCGGCAGGTCGGCCACCGGCGCCAGCGCATGGGGATGCAATTCGAGCGAAGCCGGGCCGGCCCACGCGCCGTGCAGTGTGACGTCGACCATGTGATAACGCACCAGCTCGCAGATGCGGGCCGTGCCGTCGACGTGCGGAATGATCTTGAGCAGGAAATTCGGCTGTGCGATGCCCGCAAGGATGGGCTCGGGGTCGAGCGCGCGGTGCTTGAAGCCCATCGTGGCCTTGGCCACGCGCACCTTGCCGTAGTCGAGCGTGCCGACCACCACGTCGGTCTCGTAGTCGAGCACCGGCGAGGCCAGCTTCTTCGGAAAACCCCAGAGCTCGCGGCCGCCCGCAATGGGCGGATGGTCGTCGAGGTACATCGCGTGCACGTACGAGCCCTTCTCCACGCCCCTGGCGGTGCGCAGTTGCACCGGGATGACCTGGCCCGACTCGGTGTAGTCGCCAAAGCCGGTGGAATCGGGCATGCGGATGAACTCGTACTTCACGAGCGGCTCGACCACTTCGAGCGGCTCGGGCACCACGGCGCGCAGGGCATCCATATCGGTGCGGTAGGTGACGATGAGAAATTCGCGCCGCACGAACCGGTACGGGCCGGGCGGAAAAGCGGGACTGGTCAGCGGCATCGCGAATGCCGTTCGCCGCACGTCTTCAATGTTCATGGACATTCCTCCTGTTGAAGTGGCAGCCAGTCTGGCGCCGGTTTCTTAGCCGCGGCTGAATCGAGACATCTTCATCGTCATGGCGACAGGCCCGGCCGCTTGACGCGCCCCGCGCCGTGTTCGCCGAGGTCGAAGGTGGTCACGCCGTTGACCGTGGCGTCGGCGCGCAGGGTTTCGGGGTGGGCCAGCGTGTTGCGCATGTCGCGTGCGCCCGATTCCCAATGCTCTTCCACCGCGGCGCGCGAGAACTCGTAGTCCTTCGACTCCAGCTCGTAGGGCTTGTCGCGGTAGATCAGGTGGAAGATGTCGATCGGCTGGTGCGTCAGCTGCGACTGCACCGCGAGCACGCTCGGGTCGTTGCGCAGGCTGGCCGGCAGCTTGGAGATCAGGTCGGCAATGGCCTGCTGCAGGTTCATGTTGGCGGCCAACGCATCGGTGTTCATGCGGGTGCGGCTCGAATACGTGATGTCCTTCTGCCGCTCCATCACGCCCGCCATGGTGCGCGGCATTTCGCCACGCGCATTGAACAGGTCGACTTGCAGCACCACCAGCGGTTCGGAACGCGGGTGCGTGTCGAGCACGTACTGCAGCGGCGTGTTCGACACGATGCCGCCGTCCCAGTAGTCGTCGCCGTCGATGGTGACCGGAGCGAAGCCCGGCGGCAGCGCGCCGCTGGCCATGATGTGCTCGGGGCCGATGCGCTGGCGCGTGTTGTCGAAGTACACCGAGTTGCCGGTGCGCACATTGACCGCGCCCACGCTGAAGCGCGCTTCGCAGGCGTTGATGCGGTCGAAGTCCACCAGCCGTTCGAGCGTGGCCTTCAGCGGCAAGGTGTCGTAATAGCTCAGCAGCGGCGCCGCGCCGCCCATCAGGAAGGCCGGCGAGTAGCGCGGTTCGAAGAAGCCCGGAATGCCGAGCAGCGAGGCCATCGTCGCGCTGTACTGGTTCTGCGTGGCCCGGTCGCCGAGCCATGAAGGCAGGCGCTGCGAAGGACCCGAAGACACCAGGTGCCAGAACTCGCGCAGCCGGTCGACCCGGCGTTCGGGCGCATTGCCCGCGATCAGCGCCGCGTTGATGGCGCCAATGGAAACGCCGGCGATCCAGTGCGGCTGCAGTTCGGTTTCGCTGAGCGCTGCATACACGCCGGCCTGGTAGGCGCCGAGCGCACCCCCGCCCTGCAGCACCAGCGCCTTGCGGGCGGTGCGCATGTCTTCGCGGCGCGAAGCGAATGGGTCGAGGGGTTTGGAGGCGGCACGGATTTTCTTCTTGGATGGTGTCGTCATTCGTTCATTTGACACCAGCCCCGCGACGCCAACCTGACCAGGGCTTGCCGCCCCGGAACGATGTCACATCTTCGGCAGCATCTGTCCGCGGATCTCGCCACCCGGGTTGGCGGCGGTGTGCACGTTGGCGTACCACTTGCCCGCAGCCAGGTCGGCGGCCTGTGCCGGCGTGAGCGTGGCCTGGCCTTCGATCGGGCTCGCCGGGTTGGCGAAGGGCAGCACCACGCCGGCATTCGCGCCGGCGGCGGCCGGGCCGTGGAAGTGCGCCATGGTGGCCGGGCCGCTCAGGCCGGTGTAGGTGATCTTGTACTTGAGCACGTTGGTGTCGCGGTTGAGCCAGGCCTCGGCCATGCCGCTGCCGCGCGTCATGTTGGGCGGGACTTCGCTGGCCGCGTTCATCGCGCCGCTGAAGCTCGCGACATTCGACTTCGACATCATTCCGCAGCCGACCAGCGCGGCACTGGCCACCGCGGTGACGAGAGCTGCGCGCAAAAGGGTGCCATATTTGGTCATGAGCTTGATCTCCTGAGTTATGAAAACCTCCACAGCATAGGCAGCGCCGCGGTTCTTGTCTTGTCGGCCACCACCCCGACTTTGATGGCGCCCAGGCGGCTGGAAGAGAATGCGGCGATGAGTTCCACCTCCCTCCCCAGCGCCCGCGACGTGGCCGATTTCTGGCGCGAAGCCGGCCCCGACCGCTGGTTTGCCAAGAATGATGCCTTCGACGCCGATTTCTCCGCCCGCTTCTCGCAAGCCCATCAGGCCGCAGCCCGCGGCGAACTCGACCACTGGGCGTCCGATGCCGAAGGTGCGCTGGCCCTGCTGGTGCTGCTCGACCAGTTTCCTCGCAACACCTGGCGCGGCAACCCGCACATGCTGGCTACCGATGGCAAGGCGCTGGCCGTGGCGAAGCAGGCGGTAGCTGCGGGCTTCGACCGGCAGTGCGAGCCGGCGCTGCGCCCCTTCTTCTACCTGCCCTTCATGCACTCCGAGGTGCTGGCCGAGCAGGAGCGCTCGGTCGAACTCAACGCGGCGCTCGACGCCAACACGCAGCGCTATGCAGTGCTGCACCGCGACATCATTGCGCGCTTCGGCCGTTTTCCGCACCGCAACAGGATGCTCGGGCGCAGCAGCACGGCGGAAGAACAGCGCTTTCTCGACGAAGGCGGCTTTGCCGGCTGAGGCTCAGGCGTCGTTGTGCGGCAGCGGCGCTTCGCGCGTCGGCGACGGATTCAGGTCGCCCGCGCCCTTGGTGTCCTTCATCGAGCCGTAGGTGCGCGCATAGACCCAGGTGAACTCGGCCCCCAGCAGGAAGATCTGCGCCGAGTAGTACACCCACACCAGCACCACCACCAGCGAGCCCGCGGCCCCGTAGCCCGAGGCGACGCTGCTCTTGCCGATGTACAGCCCGATGAGGTGCTTGCCCACGGTGAAGAGCAGCGCCGTGACGCCTGCCCCGATCCACACGTCGTGCCACTGCACCCTGGCGCGCGGCATGATCTTGTAGATCATCGCGAAGATCACCGTCACCATCGCGAAGCTGAAGACGAAGTTGACGGCCTGCGCCGCCGTCTCCCAGGCGCCGAACACCGGCGACCACCACTTGCCCAGCGCCGCAAGTGCCGCGCTCGCCACCAGCGACACCATGAGCAGGAAGCCGATGCCCATGATCATGCCGAACGACAGCAGCCGCACGCGCAGCAGGTTGAACAGCCCCTTGTTCTTGGCGCGGGCCGGCGCGCGCCAGATGCGGTCGAGCGCATCCTGCAGCTCGCCGAAGACGGTGGTGGCGCCCACCACCAGCAGCCCGACCCCGATCGCTGTCGCGACGATGCCCTCGGCCGGCTTGTTGACGGCCTGCAGCATGCCCTGCACCGCCGCCGCGCCCTGCGCGCCCATGAGCCCGGCGAGCTGCGCGAAGATCTCGCCGCGCGCGGCCTCTTCCCCGAACACCAGGCCCGCCACCGAGATCACGATCAGCAGCAGCGGCGCGATCGAGAACACCGTGTAGTACGCCAGCGCCGCGCCCATGCTCGGCGCGTAGTCGTTCGACCAGGAATTGAAGGCCCGCTGACAAAGATCGAAGAGTGCGCGCAGTTGCATGAGCATGCCGAAGTTTCTCAGTGAAGCCGCCCGGTGCCGTGTCAGTCCGTTGCCCGGCAAGTTGAAAGCCTGCCTACGATAATCGCTCCACATGCACCCGTCTCCCCCCGCCGCCCAGCCCCAATCGCCACGCGACCTGTTCCTTTCATTCACCTGGCTCGCGCTGCAGGGCTTTGGCGGCGTGCTCGCTATCGTCCAGCGCGAGATGGTCGAGAAGAAGAAATGGCTCACGCCCGAGCAGTTCCTCGAAGACTGGGCCGTGGCGCAGGTGATGCCGGGGCCCAACGTGATCAACCTCGGCCTGATGATCGGCGACCGCTACTTCGGCCTGCGCGGCGCGCTCGCCGCCGTGGCGGGCATGCTGGCCATTCCGCTGGTCGTCATCCTCGCGCTCGCGGTGCTGTACGCGCACTACGCGGGCAACCCTCAAGTGGCGGCGGCGCTGCGCGGCATGGGCGCAGTGTCGGGCGGACTGATTGCCGCGACCGGCATCAAGCTGGTGCCGCAGCTGCGCAAGCACCCGCTGGGCTTCGCGGCCTGCCTCGCCTTCATGGCGCTGGTGTTCGTGGCCATCGTGGTGCTCAAGATGCCGCTCGGCTGGGTGCTGCTGGTGGTGGGCGGCGTGGCCTGCGTGTGGACCTGGAAGAGAATCCCCGCATGAGCATCGCGATGCAATGGCACGACTGGCTGGCGCTGTTCGGGCAATACATGCTGCTGTCGCTGCTGTCGATCAGCGGCGCCATCACTACCGTGCCCGACATGCACCGCTACCTCGTGGCCCAGAACGGCTGGCTCACCGATGCGCAGTTCAGCTCCTCGGTCGCCATCGCACAGGCCGCGCCCGGGCCCAACGTGCTGTTCGTGGCGCTGATGGGATGGAACGTCGGCCTCAACGCGGGCGGCGGCATCGGCGCCGGGTTCCCAGCCTGGGCGCTCGGTTTCTTCGGCCTGACGGTCACCATGGTCGGCATCATGCTGCCCAGCACCACCCTCACCTACTTCGCCACGCGCTGGGGCCACCGCAACCGCACGCGGCGCGAGGTGCGCGCCTTCAAGCAGGGCATGGCGCCCGTGGTGGTGGGCTTGCTGATCGCCACCGGCTGGGTGCTGGCCGCCGGCAACCATGCCGGCGATGCGCCTGCATGGCACCTGTGGCTGCTGAGCGGCGCGACCGCGCTCATCGTCTGGCGCACGCGCATCCACCTGCTCTGGCTGCTCGGCGCCGGGGCGTTGCTGGGCGCCGTGGGCTTCGTCTGACCGCTCTCTTTCGCATTCCTTCGTCTTACTCAGGAACACCTCGACATGTCGCAACTTCGTCCGCTCGGCCGCTCCGGCCTCCTGGTTTCCCCGCTCGCCTTCGGCGGCAACGTCTTCGGCTGGACCGTCGACGAAGCGGCGTCGTTCAAGCTGCTCGATGCCTGGCTGGACGCGGGGTTCAACTTCGTCGACACCGCCGACGTCTATTCGGCCTGGGTGCCGGGCCACGTCGGCGGCGAGTCCGAGACCATCATCGGCAAATGGCTCAAGCAGAGCGGCAAGCGCAACCGCGTGGTGCTGGCCACCAAGGTCGGCAAGCCGATGGGAGAAGGCAAGTCGGGCCTGTCGTCCGCGTACATCCGCGAAGCCGTCGAGGCCTCGCTCAAGCGCCTGCAGACGGACTACATCGACCTCTACCAGTCGCACGACGATGACGCCAACACGCCGCTCGAGGAGTCGCTCGGCGCCTTCGACAAGCTGATCAAGGAAGGCAAGGTGCGCGCCATCGGCGCCTCGAACTACAGCGCACCGCGGCTGGCCGAGGCGCTCGATGTGTCGGAGCGCCTGGGCATCGCGCGCTATGAAAGCCTGCAGCCGCTCTACAACCTGTACGACCGCGCGGTGTTCGAGGACGCGCTGGAGCCGCTGTGCCTGAAGCGCGAAGTGGGCGTGATCAACTTCTACGCGCTGGCCGCCGGCTTCCTCACGGGCAAGTACCGCACCGAGGCCGATGCGGCCAAGAGCGCGCGCGGCGCCAACACCACCAAGAAATACCTCAACGAGCGCGGCCTGCGCATCCTCGACGCACTCGACAAGGTGGCTCAGCAGTACAACGCCAAGCCGGGCCAGGTCGCCATTGCGTGGCAGATCGCGCGGCCGGGCGTGACGGCGCCCATCGCCAGCGCCACCTCCATCGGGCAGCTCGAAGAGCTCGTGGTCGCGACGCAGCTGAAGCTCGACGCAGGCACCATCGAAATGCTCGATCGCGCCAGCGCCGAAACCAAACCCGCAGCCTGAGCGGCCAACGGCAATGAGCGTGTTCGACTCCATCGCAGCCCCTGCGCTCGAGCACTTCGCCGACCTGCGCGTCGAGGTGGGCGTGCCGCAGGTGCTGGGCAGCAGCCAGCGCGGGCTGCGTCGCGTGGTGCCGATCACCGGCGGCGAGGCCATCGGCCACGGCTGGCGGGCGCGCGTGCTGCCGGGCGGCAGCGACTTCCAGTTGATCGTGAGCGACACGCTTTCGGAACTCGACGCACGCTACGGCCTCGAGACAGATGCGGGTGACCTCGTCTACGTGCAGAACCACGCTGTGCGCTCGGCCTCGCCCGAGGTGATGGGCAAGCTGCTGCGCGGCGAGCCGGTCGATCCGTCGCAGGTGTACTTCCGCTGCAGCCCGCGCTTCGAGACCGCGTCGCCTTCGCTGCGATGGATCAACGAGCGCATGTTCACCGGGGCCGGCGTGCGCCACCCTGCCGAAGTGGTGATGCGCTTCTACACGCTGGTCTAACCGTCTACCGGATTCAGCGGCGTCGCAAGAATGCGCTGGTAGAAGGCCACGTCGAGCCAGCGGCCGAACTTGAAGCCGGCCTGCCGCACGGTGCCCGAATGCTCGAAACCCAGGCGCTCGTGCAGCGCGATGCTGCCGGCGTTGGCGGCGTCGATGGCGCCGACCATCACGTGCACGTCGCGCGCCGTCGCCTCGGCAATGATCGCCTCCATCAGCGTGCGGCCAAGGCCTTCGCCGCGGTGCGCGCTGTCGACGTACACCGAGTGCTCCACCGTGTACTTGTAGGCGGGAAAGGCGCGGAAAGCGCCATAGCTCGCGAAGCCCAGCAGCTTGCCGCTGTCGTCCTCCGCGCCGATCACCGGGAAGCCGTTGGCGCGCTTGGCGGCGAACCACGCGACCATGTTCTCGGGCGTGCGCGGCTTGTAGTCGTACAGCGCGGTGGAGGTGGCGATGGCCTCGTTGAGGATGGCCAGGATGGCGGCGGCGTGGGCCTCCTCGGTGCAGGAGATGAGACGCATGGTTTTCCTCTTTGAAATTTCGTTCAATATAAGAGAATAATAATCTCATATGAGAAACGATCCAACGACAACCAGCGCGTCCGGCCCGGACATCGACACGCTCATCGCCGCCCGGCTGCTGGCGCTGCGGCAGGCGCAGGCGCTGAGCCTTGCGGACCTGGCAGAGCGTTCGGGTGTGAGCAAGGCCATGATCTCCAAGGTGGAGCGCGCCCAGAGCAGCCCCACGGCCGTTTTGCTGGGACGGCTGGCCGCCGGGCTCGGCGTACCGCTGGCGCAACTTCTCACCGAGGAGAGGGAGCAGCCGCAGCGGCTGCGCACGCGCGCCGAACAGGAGATCTGGCGCGACCCCATGGCAGGCTACCTGCGCCGGCAGGTAGCCGAGCGCCGCGGGGGCGGCGTCGAACTGGTCGAGGTCGAACTGCCGCGCTCGGCACAGGTCGACTACCCGCGCTGGAGCGGCAAGCCCTACCGGCAATGCCTGTGGATGCTCGAGGGCGCCCTCCGGGTCGACTACGGCGACGAGCGCTTCGAGCTCTCGCCCGGCGATTGCCTCGACTTCGGCGTCGACCGGCCGCTGGCCTTCAAGGCGCTGGGCCGCACCGGCTGCCGCTACCTGCTGGCGGCCAGTCCGGAGTAGCGCGGGCCTCGGGCGGCACCCGCAGGGTAGGCAAGCTCCCACATGCACAGTCGGCGCGCACCGGTGCGGCGGTTGGCACGGCCCGGGATACTGCAGCCATCGTGGCTTCCGAGGAACGACTATGTCTTTCGTGCTCTACCTGATCGGTTTCCTGATTTTCCTGGCCGGCCTCGCCTGGGGCGCCTCCGTGGCCGGCGTACCCTCGCTCTACATCGGCATCGGCGTGGTAATCCTGCTGGGCATCGGCATCTTCAGCGCGGTGAGCCGCACACGCAGCAAGGATCCTTCCTGAGTTCACGAAGGCTTCACGCCGCACGCACAGAGGGTCGCTAACTTCGCATGCGCATCGCGGAACGCGGTGCGCATTGCTTCAAGTCGGCGGCCTCCATGCACACCTCTTCTCCCAGTTCTTCTCCCAGTTTCTTTTCTCCCCTCTTTTCGCCTGCCTCTTCGGCAGCGCCTTCGCCCCTTCCCCCGGCCGACCACGTGGGCAGCCTCAAGGTCGACCTGCTCGTGGTGGGCGCGAGCTTTGCCGGCCTCGCCTGCGCGCGGGCGGCCGCCCTCGCGGGCCTCAGCGTGATGGTGCTGGAGAAGAAGGCCAGCGCCGGGGCCAAGCTCCACACCACGGGCATCATCGTCAAGGACGCGGTCGACAGCGTGCCCTGGCTGGCAGAGGTGCCGCCCGCGCTCGTGCGCCGGATCGAAGGGGTGCGCCTGTATGCGCCCAACATGCGCCATGTCGACCTGCACGCACCGGGCTACTGGTTCTGGGCCACCGACGCGCCAGCGCTGCTCGACTGGATGGTGGGTTCGGCGCGCGCCTGCGGCGTCGACGTGCGGCTGGGCACGCTGTTCGAGCAGGCGCTGTGGGTCAACGGACACTGGGAGGTGCCGGTGACGCAGGGACCCTGCATCACGGCCACCTACCTCGTGGGCGCCGACGGGCCCCATTCGCGCGTCGCCAAGGCGCTGGGACTATCGCGCAACACGCGCTTCCTCTACGGCATCGAGCACGAGTACCGGGGCGCGCGGATGGCGCCGGGCCTGCTGCATTGCTTCATCGACCGCAAGCTCGCGCCCGGCTACATCGGCTGGGCGCTCGAGGGCGTGGGCGTCAGCCAGATCGGACTGGCGCGCCGCGTGGCGCACAACCATGCCGGGGCGCTGAAGCTCGATCCCCTGCTGCGCAAGATCGCGCCGGTGGTAGCGCCCGGCGATGCGCCGCCGATCGCGGTGCGCGCGGGCATGATCCCGTGCGGCGGCGTGCTGCCGGTGGTGGCGCGGGAACGGGCGCTGCTGGTGGGCGATGCGGCCGGCATGGTGTCACCGGTGACGGCAGGCGGCATTCACACCGCGCTGCTGCACGGCCAGCGCGCGGGCGAGGCCGTTGCGCGCTTCGTGCGCCGCGAGGCCGGCGACCCCGCCACGTGGTTCGTGCGCAGCTACCCCGGCTTTCGCCTCAAGCGCACGCTGCGCTGGGCCTTCGACCACTTCCAGAGCGACTGGATGTTCAACCACCTGCTGGGAACGCCGCAGATGCGGCGGGTGGCTGAACTCATCTACTTCCACCGCAAGGGTGAGTCGTCGCCTGGGAACTAACCGAAAAGACGCTCAGGCGCCGCGTTGCCGCATCGCCTCGTAGAGGCACACGCCGCTGGCCACCGAGACGTTCAGGCTCTCGACCGCGCCGGCCATCGGGATGCTCACCAGTTCGTCGCAGGTCTTGCGCGTGAGCTGCCGCATGCCTTCGCCCTCGGCGCCCAGCACCAGCGCCAGCGGACGCTTGAAGTCGCTCTGGTAGATCGTGCCCGGGGCGTCGTCGCTGGTGCCCACGCACCAGACGTTGCGTTCCTTGAGTTCGTTCAGCGTGCGCGCGAGGTTGGTGACCATGAAGTACGGCACCGTCTCGGCCGCACCGCTCGCCACCTTGGCCACGGTGGCATTGATGCCGGCCGCGTGGTCCTTGGGGGCGATGACCGCGTGCGCACCGGCGCCGTCGGCCACGCGCAGGCAGGCGCCGAGGTTGTGCGGGTCGGTCACGCCGTCGAGCACCAGCAGCAGGGGCACGGTGCCGGCCTCTTCGAGGCCTTCGAGCAGTTCGTCGAGCGAGCGGACCTGTGCCACGGGTTCGACCCGCGCCACCACGCCCTGGTGGCCGTGGCTGCCGCTGAGCTTGGACAGCCGCAGGCCGTCGGCCTCGACCAGCCGCACGCCGGCTTCCTGCGCACGCGCGATGAACTGTTTCATGCGCGCATCGCGCCGGCTGGCGTCGAACATCACTTCGAGCACCGATTTCGGCGCGGTCTTGATGCGCACGCCCACGGCATGGAAGCCGAAGATCACTTTGGGAGAAGACATCCCCCGATTATCGAGTGCCGCGCGCCCCTGCCCTGAAGGCCCGTCAAGCGAGCGGCAAACCGCTGAGCGCGCGAGTGCGCTCGTCGTGCAGTTCCTGCACCGCCAGCGCACTCGGATGCACCTTCCCGCCATCGCCCACGCTCTCCAGGTACTGGCAGGCGGCATGGCCTTCGGCGGCCTTTTCATAGCGCGCGATCCAGGCGTCGCGCACGGGCAGCTTGTCGGGCGACACCGGCCACACGCCCGGCCGGGGCCGCATGTGGTCGCCGATGCCGATGCGCCAGGGCTTGGCGCTCACCCGGGCGCGAAAGCAGTTCTGGTTGCGGCACATGCGCGCGTAGACCTTGTCGACGCCCAGCGCCTGGAAACAGTCGGCCACCGCGGTGTCGGACGGGCTGAAGACATCGTGCATCGCCAGCACCCGGAAGCCCGCGGGCGTGCGGTAGATGCGCAGGTTCCAGTCAGGGTGCTGCTGCATGAAGCGCGCGATGCGCTCGGCCGCCTGCTTCTCCGGCACGGGGTTGCCGCTGGGCTCGCCGCGCTTCTTGCGCTGCCCGATGACCCAGGCCACGGCGAAGACCACGATGGCCGCGACCAGTCCACCCAGCCAGGTCTTGGCGGCCCAGCCGCCGACCACGCCTGCGATCAGCGCCGGCACCAGCGCAAAGCCAAACACGCTGCCGCGCAGGGGCTCCTCGAAATCCATGTCGACGAACAGCACATCGGGCGTATTGAGGCAGCGCGCGCCGTAGGTGTTGCGCGTGATGACGGTGTCGCCATGGCGCTCGACGATTTCCTCGCGGATCGGCATGCCGTCGGCGCCGTTGTAGGGCACCTTGCGCTCGCGGCGATCGAGCTTCTCGCCCTGGTGGACTATGCGGTCGAAGGCGTCGCGCGTGCGCTGGTCGGCATGCGCCTGCGCGGCGATCGGGCTCTCGTCGGACCAGCCGTAGCGGCGCACGGTGAACTGCTTGCCCGCGACACGCTCCTGGATGCGGCCTTCCGCCCAGAACTGGGGAACGATCATCGGTTCAAGCCCCTCTGCCGAAATACAGCCAGATCATGAGTGCGGCCATCGCGATGATCAACGCCGGCAGCCATCTGTAGCCACCGCCGTGCTCGCGGCCCGGTTCGTTCATCGAGCACCGGGGCATGTGCCGGGTCAGAGGGCCGAAGCCGATGCCCGACGGATCCTCGTGGTTGTCGACCAGCCGCTTCGACGCGGCCAGGCTCAGGCCGGTGGCTTCGCGGGTGAGGCGGATGGCCTCGATCTTGTTGCCCCGCGCCAGGGCCGCGAGCGCGGTGGAGGGCATCGCCGCGAAGCCGCGGTCCTGCCTTGCGGCAGTGGGCGCGCAGCGTCCGCAGGCGGCATCGCCGTCCCCTGCTTCCTGCCGGTCGGCGTAGCGATCCACGGCTTCCTTGGCCGCCTTGAGGTCCACGCCCGTGCGATTGCGCACGATCTTGATGGCCTCGATCATCCTGCCGCGCTGCAGCGCCAGGACGGCGTCCTGCGGAAGTTCCTCCATGGCTATCTCCTCGAGTTGACTCGCTATTCATTTGATAGCTTAGTGCGCTTGTCATGCGGGCGCCAGAGCCACTTTTTCATTAAGCGAGACGTGCCCGGCCTCGATCGTGATGCGGCGTTCGCACTGCGCCGCGATGCCGCGGTCGTGGGTGACGAGCACGAGCGTGGTGCCCAGTTCGCGGTTGAGGTCGAACATCAGCCGCATCACCTGCTCGCCGGTTGCGAAGTCGAGGCTGCCGGTGGGCTCGTCGGCCAGCAGCAGCGCGGGCTGGACCACGAAGGCACGGGCCAGCGCCACGCGCTGCTGTTCGCCGCCCGAGAGCACCTTGGGATAGTGGCCGAGCCGCTGGCCGAGCCCGACGCGGCCGAGCATTTCGGTGGCTGCCTTGCGGGCGTCCTTGCGGTTGGCCAGCTCCAGCGGAAGCATCACGTTTTCAAGCGCGCTGAGGTTGCCGAGCAGTTGGAAGCTCTGGAACACGAAGCCCACACGCTGCGCCCGGACCGCTGCACGCTCGTCCTCGTCGATGGCGAAGATGTCCTCGCCGGCGATGCGCACCGTGCCACGCGTGGGCGTGTCCAGCCCCGCGATGATCGACAGCAAGGTGCTCTTGCCGGAGCCCGAGGCGCCGACGATGGCAGCGGTTTCCCGCGCGCCGAGGGTGAAATCGATGTCCTGCAGAATGTCCAGCGTGCCGGTCGAGTCGGTGACGGACTTGAAGACATGCTCGACGGCGACAATGGCATCAGACGGGGGTTGGGACATGGAAAGGCTTTGGTTTTGAATCGACGAGACTTTATCTTGACCACCGCCGCGCTCGGCAGCGCGGGGACATGGACGGCCGCGGCGCAGGCCCAGGCTGTGGCAACCGGCAAGCCGGTGATCCTGGTGCTCGGCGATTCGCTGAGCGCAGAGTACGGCCTCAAGCGCGGCGAAGGCTGGGTACCCTTGCTGGAAAAAAGGCTTGCGCAGCAGAAGATCCCGGCCACGGTGGTCAACGCCAGCATCAGCGGCGACACCAGTTCCGGTGGGCGCGCCCGCTTTGCGTCGCTGCTCGCGCAGCACAAGCCCAGCCACGTGGTGATCGAGCTCGGCGCCAACGACGCCTTGCGCGGCCTGCCGCTCTCGGACACGGAAAGCAACCTGCTGCAGATCGCCAGGGCCGCGCAGGCTGCGGGCGCGAAGGTGCTGATCGTCGGCATCCAGGTGCCGCCGAACTATGGCGGCGACTACACGCGGCGCTTCGAGGCGGTGTTCTCCAAGGTGGCGGGCACCACCAAGTCCGCGCTCGTTCCCTTCCTGCTCAAGGGCGTGGCCGATGCGCCCGATGCGCTCTCGCTGTTCCAGGCCGACCGCATCCATCCGACGGCCGCAGCACAACCGCAACTGCTCGACAACGTCTGGCCCGAATTGCGCAAGCTGCTGCCCAGGTAATGGAAAAAGCCGCCGCAGGCACAGGCCTGCGGCGGCTTCTTCTCGATCGGTACGCCAGGAGCGGATCAACCGTTCTTGGTGGGCAACTCGGGCACGGTGGGTGGATCGCGTTCGAGCGAGGCCATGTCGGTTTCCGGGTCTCCGGGGGCCAAGCCGTCGCTGCTCGGGCTGAGTTTGCGGTTCGCCTTTTCCCGGAGCTTCTCTTCCTTCTTTTTCTTCTTGGCCAGCTCTTTCTGGCGCTTCTCGTAGCCGTAATTGGGTGTTGCCACTGCTTCTCCTTGGGCGAGGCAGTCAGGGTGACTGCACGTGGCCTACTGTAAGCGATAACGGTGCGGTCTCGAGACGGTACCCCATGACGCTCGCAGGGAGCGCGAATCGATTTCTTACATCCGCGCCAATGCCTGCTGCAGGTCGGCGCGCAGGTCTTCCACGTCTTCGAGGCCGATGGAAAAACGAACGAGCGTGCCCTTGTAGGGCCAGCGTGCCACGCCGGCGTCGCGCATCAGGCCGATGTCGTAGGGCACCACGAGGCTGATCGGACCGCCCCACGAGTAGCCGAGGCGGAACAGCCGCAGGCTGTCGCAGAAACGATCGACCTGCTCGGTGCTGTAGCGCTCGTCGAATACCACCGAGAACAGGCCGGCCGCGAGGTCGGTGGCACCGCACAGCGCACGCCAGTGGGTGTGGCCCGGCGAGTCTTCGAGCGCGGGGTGCAGCACCTGCGCGATCTCCTCGCAGCCGTTGAGCCAGCCGGCCAGTTCGCGCGCCGAGCGGTCGTGCGCGGCATAGCGCAGCGCGATGCTGGGCAGCGAGCGCAGCAGCGTTTCCACGTCGCCCACGCCGATGCCCCAACCCATGCGCATGTGCGTGAGCTTGAGCGCGCGGTGCAGCCGCTCGTCGCGCGTGATCACGCTGCCCATGAGCACGTCGCCGCCGCCGCTCGGGTACTTGGTGAGCGCGTGCACCGAGATGTCGACGCCCTGCCCGCTGCCGTTGAAATCGAAGGGCGCGAAGGCCAGGCCCGCGCCCCAGGTGTTGTCGAGCGCCGTCATCACGCCGCGCGCGCGGCAGCCGTTCACGAGCGCGGGCAGATCGGGAAACTCCATCGTCACCGAGCCGGCCGCCTCGACCCAGACCAGCCGCGTGCGGTCCGACAGCTTGGCCGCGAGGTCGGCCGGGTTCATCGCGTCGTACAGGCGATGGGTGATGCCGAAGTTCGCCAGTTCGCCGGTGGCCAGCGCCTTGTTGGGTCCATAGGCGTTGTCCGGGATCAGCACCTCGTCGCCGGTCTTGAGGAAAGCGAACGAGACCAGCGAGATGGCCGCCAGCCCGCTGGGCACGAGCAGACACTCGGTGCCGCCTTCGAGCGTGGCCAGGCGCTCTTCCAGCGTGAAGGTGGTGGGCGTGCCGTGCAGGCCATAGGTGTAGCCGGCCTTGGTGCGCCAGTCGCGCGCGCGCATGGCGGCCACGTCGGCGAAGAACACCGTCGATGCCTTGAAAACGCCGGGCTGCGGCGCAGCGAAGGTGGCGGGCGGAACGTAGGGGTGGTGGATCAGGGTCGTGGAAGGCTTGCTCATGGGTGGATGCTATCGCGGCCGGCCCGGTGCCTCCGGCAAGCGTTCCATCGCACAATGCGCGGATGGGCCAGAGCCCGCTTCATGGAAGAAGCCCGCGACCGTGCAACTGACGCGCCTTGCCCCTTCTCACCTGCGGCCCTTCGTGCGGCTGATGTGGGCCTCGTCGCCCGGGGGCAAGCCTGCCGAGCGCCCGGGTGCGCGCGAGCATGTGCTGCCCACCGGCGGCATGCACCTGGTCTTCCGGCTCTCGGGGCCGCCATTGCGCCTGTTTCGCGACGATGCCGATGCGCAGGGCTTCACGGTGGGCTACGCCATGGTGGGCGGCACCCGCTCGGCCTTCTTCGTGCGCGATGTGTCCGTCGCGACGCGTTCGGTCGGCGTCATGCTGCAGCCGGGCGCGGCCAGGGCGCTGCTCGGGGCGCCCGAAGATGCGCTGGCCAGGCGCCACACCCCGCTCGAAGCGCTCTGGGGTGCCGATGCGGGCTTCGCGCTCGAACAGCTGCACGGCACCGACTCGCAGGCGCGGCAGCTCGCCATCGTCGCTGCCCTGCTGAGCGCGCGCCTTGCCTCGTCCTCCGTGCATGGCCTGCACCCCGCGGTGGCGCAGGCACTGGCCCGCATGTCCAGCGCGAGTGCCAACGACAACGACGGGCAAGCCGGCGCCATCGGCGAACTGGTGAAGCAAAGCGGCTACAGCCACCGGCGCTTCATCGCGCTCTTTCGCGGCATGACCGGCCTGGCACCCAAGCAGTACGCGCGCATGCTGCGCTTCGACCGCGTGATCGGCCAGTTCGCCACCGCCCCGGCCCAACGCTGGGTCGAGCTGGCGCTGCAGGCCGGCTACAGCGACCAGGCGCACTTCAACCGCGATTTCCTGGCGATCGCCGGCATGTCGCCGCAGTCGTACCGGCGGGCGGCACCGACGTCCTCGCGGCACGTGCGGATCTGAGCGGCCTGCTACGCCCCCGCAGGTCAAATTTGTTCAAGACCTGATCTGCGGCGAGCGCCAGAATCGCGCCCATCTCAACCCGAAGGGACAACAAACCATGGCCATCCACGAGCTGTTTCCGTACCTCTGCGTCCACGATGCCGGCGCAGCCATCGAGTTCTACTGCAAGGTCTTCGAGGTGAAGGAGATCTTTCGCCTGACCGAACCCAGCGGGCGCATCGGCCACGCGGAGCTAGACTTCCACAACGGCGCGATCCTGATGATCTCGGACGAATTCGCCGAGTTCAACATCCACAGTGCGAAGACGCTGGGCGGCACGGCCGTCACGCTGCACCTGCATGTGGACGATGCCGACACGTTGGTGGCGCGCGCAGTCGCTGCAGGCGCCATGCTCGACATGGCACCGCAGGATCAGTTTTACGGGGAACGCTCCGGCGTTTTTCGCGACCCCTTCGGCCATCGCTGGAACGTGGGGCACAGCATCGAGAAGCTGACGCCGGAAGAAATGCAGCGGCGCTACACCGAGATGCTCGGCGGCGCCGGCTGAGAGATCAGACCGACCACTTCTCGATCAGCTTCTCGGCGCCGAGCGAGTCATAGCCTTCGAAGGGCTGGTGGATCCAGGGGTTGGTGGGCAGGAATTCCACCTGGTAGTCGGGCGTGAAGGTCGACAGCGCCTTGGTCCAGATCACTGCGCTGCGCAGCTCGGTGATGGGCGGATAGTTGTTGCGCAGCATGTCCATCACGGCATGCAGCGTATGGCCCGAATCGGCCAGGTCGTCGACCAGCAGCACCTTGCCAGCGATCTCGCCCTTGGGTGTCGTGATGAAGCGCGCGATGTCGAGATGGCCCTGCACCGTGCCCGCGTCAGCGCGGTACGAGCTGGTCGACATGATGGCCAGCGGCTTGCTGAAGATGCGCGAGAGCACATCGCCAGGGCGCATGCCGCCGCGCGCCAGGCACAGGATGGTGTCGAACTGCCATTCCGACTGGTGCACCTTGATCGCGAGCTTCTCGATCAGGTTGTGGTACTCGTCGTAGCTGACGTAGAGATGCTTGCCGTCTTCGGTCAACATGGGTCTTTTTTCCTCTTCAGTCGGCCAAGTAGGGGTGGCGCATCATGATCGTGTGGTCGCGATCCGGGCTGGTCGACACCATGTGGATCGGCACACCGGTGATCTGCTCGATGCGCTGCAGGTACAGGCGCGCATTGATCGGCAACTTGTCGTACTGCGTGACGCCCACGGTGCTCTCGGTCCAGCCTTCGAGGGTTTCGTAGATCGGCGTGCAGCGCTCGATCTCGTCCGCGCCCATCGGCAGGATGTCAGTGGTTTCGCCGTCGAGTTCGTAGCCGGTGCACAGCTCGAGCTTTTCGAGGCCGTCCAGCACGTCGAGCTTGGTGATGCACAGGCCCGACAGGCCGTTGACCTGCGCCGAGCGCTTGAGCAGCGCGGCGTCGAACCAACCGCAACGGCGGCTGCGGCCGGTGGTCACGCCCTTTTCGGCGCCCACGGTGCTCATGTGATAGCCGGGGGTGCCGGGCGTGGCCCAGTCGAGTTCGGTGGGGAACGGACCACCGCCCACGCGCGTGCAGTAGGCCTTGGTGATGCCGAGGATGTAGTGCAGCATGCCCGGGCCCACGCCCGAACCGGCGGCGGCATTGCCGGCCACGCAGTTGCTGGAGGTGACGTACGGATAGGTGCCGTGGTCCACGTCGAGCAGCGTGCCCTGCGCGCCTTCGAACAGCAGGTTGGCGCCGTTCTTGTGCGCGTCGTTCAGTTCGCGCGAGACGTCGGCCATCATGGGCTTGAGCAGCTCGGCGTGCCTCATCGCTTCGTTGAAGACTTCGTCGAAATCGATGGCCGGCGCGCTCAGCACCTGCGTCAGCACGTGGTTGTGCAGGTCGAGCAGCACGCGCAGCTTGGTGGCGAAGCGCTCGGGGTGCTTCAGGTCCTGCACGCGCAGTGCGCGGCGTGCGATCTTGTCTTCGTAGGCCGGGCCGATGCCGCGGCCGGTGGTGCCGATCTTCTCGATGCCGCCCTTTTCGCGATAGGCCTCGCGCGCGATGTCCAGCGCGGCATGGAACGGCAGGATCAGCGGGCAGGCCTCGCTGATGCGCAGGCGCGAACGCACCTCGACGCCAGCCTTCTCCAACCCTTCGATTTCCTCGAACAGCTTGGCCGCCGACAGCACCACGCCGTTGCCGATGTAGCACTTGACGCCGGGCCGCATGATGCCGCTCGGGATCAGGTGCAACGCGGTTTTCACACCGTTGATGACCAGCGTGTGGCCCGCGTTGTGGCCGCCCTGGAAACGGACCACGCCCTGGGCGCTTTCCGTCAGCCAGTCGACCAGCTTGCCTTTGCCTTCGTCGCCCCACTGGGTGCCGACGACGACCACGTTTCTTCCGGTGGTTACGCTCATGCTCGTTCCATTACTTCAAAAATTCAGATCGCTCGGACACTCCACTGCCCTGCTTGCTCGACGAGCTCGCGGTCGCAGTGGAATTCATCGATTTCGCTGCCATGGCCCGGCAGCACGCAGACTACCGTTTCACCGGACTTGCGCAATTGGGCAATCGCCTGACGCAGGCCAGCCGCGTCGCTCCAGGGCGCGGGGATGGCGGCGCGCAGCGGGCGGGCCGGCAGCACGCCGACCAGCTCGCGCACGTCGAGGCTGAAGCCGACGGCCGGACGGTTGCGGCCGAACACGGCCCCCACTTCGTCGTAGCGGCCGCCGCGCACCAGCGAATCGGCCGCGCCGGGCACGTAGATGCCGAAGCGCATGCCGCTGTAGTACGCATAGCCGCGCAGGTCGTCCAGGTCGAAGCTGATCTGGCGGCCGGCCACGCCCTGGAGGCCGGCAGCGAGCTGTTTCAGGCCGGCCAGCGCGGCGCCCACGGCAGGCGTGCCCTTCAAGGCCTTGGTGGCCTCGTCGAGCACCGACGCGTCGCCGTACAGCTGGACCAGGGCGCGCAGCCCTTCGCGCGAGGCGGCGGGGAAGTCCTTGGTGAGCGAAGCGAGCTCGCTCGCGTCCTTGGCGGCCAGTGCGGCGTGCACCCGGGCGAGCGTGGCGGCATCGACCGGTACGCCGGCGAACAGCGCACGCACGATTCGGGCATCGGCCAGGTCGACGATCACGCCCTCGCGCAGACCGGCGGCGTCGAGACAGTCGAGCGCCAGCAGCAGGGTTTCGGTGTCGGCCTCGAGCCCGGCATGGCCGTAGATCTCGGCGCCGAACTGCAGCGGCTCGCGGGTGGCGTGCGGGCGGTCGGGCCGGGTGTGGAGCACCGGTCCGCAGTAGCACAGGCGGGCCACGCCGTCGCGGTTCAGCAGGTGGGCATCGATGCGCGCCACCTGGGGGGTGGTGTCGGCACGAAGGCCCATGCTGCGGCCGGAGAGCTGGTCCACGAGCTTGAAGGTTTGGAGGTCGAGCGCCTCGCCGGTGCCCGAGAGCAGCGATTCGAGGTGTTCGAGCAGCGGCGGCATCACCAGCTCGTAGCCATAGCCACGGGCGGTATCGAGCAGCTGGCGTCGAAGTTCTTCGATGTGGCGCGCCTCTGAGGGCAGCACATCGGCAATGTGATCCGGGAGGACCCAGGCGGACATGGGGATCGAGGGCGTGGTTAAACCGGAATTCTACCGGGACCGCGCTACCCCAAGATCCAGAGCAGTAGCAAACCCAGCAGGATGCTGCAAAGTCCGAAGAAACGAAGCTGGCCGTCACGCAGCTGCATGAGCTGGCCGAAGCCGCGCCGCCACCCTCCCGGCGAGACGAAAGGCAGGATGCCTTCGATCACCAGGACGAGCGCCAGCGCGCTCCAGAAAGTGTCGGCGCTCACGGCTCCTGAGGGCGGCTGCGAATCAACGACGGGAAGCGTTGGTGTTCGAACCCGAACCTTGCATGGCGCGGAAGAAGTCCGAGGACGGATCGAGCACCATCACGTCGCTCTTCTTGTTGAAGCTCTGCTTGTAGGCTTCGAGGCTTCGGTAGAACTGAGCGAACTGCGGGTCGCGGCCAAAGGCCTCGCTGTATGTGGAAGCGGCCTGGGCATCGCCCTCGCCCTTGATCTTCTGCGCGTCGCGGTAGGCGTTCGCCACGATCACTTCGCGCTGGCGATCGGCATCGGCGCGGATCTTCTCGCCTTCGGCCGTGCCGGTCGAACGCAGCTCGTTGGCCACGCGCTTGCGCTCGGCTTCCATGCGGCGGTAGACCGATTCGGTGATGGCTTCCACGTAGTCGACACGCGTGATGCGCACGTCGACCACGTCCACACCCCAGGGCTTGGCGCCCTTCACCACCGACAGCACTTCGCGCTGCACGTCGGCCATCAGGGCCTCGCGGCGCACCGAGATCAGGTCGCGCACGGTGCGCTTGTTGATGTTTTCCTGGAACGCATTGCGCACCACGCGGTTGAGCTGCATGGCGCCTGCGTTCTCGTCGAGGCCGACATTGCGGATGTAGGCCTGCGGGTCGCTGATGCGCCAACGCACATACCAGTCGATCACCACACGCTGCTTCTCGGCAGTGAGCATCGGCTCGGTGTCCACGCTCGACAGCGTCAGCAGGCGCTTGTCGATGTACGACACGTTCTGGAACGGCGGCGGCAGCTTGAAGTTGAGGCCGGGCTCCGTGATGACCTGCTTGATCTGGCCAAGCGCATAGACCACGCCGAATTGCCGCTGGTCGACCACGAAGAGGGTCGAGCTTGCCAGCACCAGCAGCACGAGGATCGAGGTGGCGATGAATCCGATTCTGTTCATATTCTTTCGGGCCTTTTTTCAACGCACGTCGCGGTCACGCGAGCGGCCATCGCGGGCGCGCACGTCGTTCGTCGCAGGGGCCACCGGGATCACCGAGGACTGGGCCGGAGCAGTGCCGGCAACGTTCGGGCTGGCCGCGTCGACCGGCGTGGCCGCCGCACTGTTGCCGCTCAGCTGCATGAGCTTGTCAATCGGCAGGTACAGCAGGTTGGAGCCCTGCTTGCTGTCGACCAGCACCTTCGTCGTGCTGGCGTAGATCTGCTGCATGGCATCGGTGTACATGCGGTCGCGCGTTACCTGCGGGGCCTTCTGGTATTCGGCCAGCACCGCACTGAAGCGGCCGGCATCACCCTGGGCCTGCGCCACGATCCGCGCCTTGTAGGCCTCGGACTCTTCCTTCAGGCGCGAAGCCGTACCGGTGGCGAGCGGCACCACGTTGTTGGCATAGGCCTGCGCATCGTTCTTGGTGCGCTCGCGCTCCTGGCCAGCCTTGAGCACGTCGTCAAACGCGGCCTGCACCTGCTCGGGCGGACGCACGCCGCCCTGCTGCAGGTTGATGCCGACGACTTCGACGCCGATCTTGTAGCGGTCGAGGATGGTCTGCATCAGCGTGCGCACGCGCGGCGCGATCTGATCGCGCTCTTCGGCCAGCGCGGCATCCATCTTCATCTTGCCGACCACCTCGCGCACGGAGGTCTCGGCCACCTGCACGACGGTGTCGGCGGGCGACTTGCTTTCGTAGAGCCAGGCGCGCGGATCGCTCAGGCGGTACTGCACGGCGAACTTGATCTCGACGATGTTCTCGTCTTCGGTCAGCATGGCCGACTCGCGCAGGCCGGTGGAGCGCACGATGGCGTCGCGGCCGACGTCGGCGGAACGGATCTGCGTGGTCACCACCACCTCGTGGCGCTGGATCGGGTACGGCAGGCGCCAGTTGAAGCCGGCGCCCACGGTGCTCTTGTAGCGGCCGAACTGTGTGATGACGGCCTGCTGGCCTTCGTTCACGATGAAGAAGCCGGTGCCGAGCCAGATCAGGACCACCACTGCCGCCACGAGACCGAGGCCGAATCCTGCATTCTTCATGTCGGGCCTGTAGCCGTTGCCGCCACCATTGCCGCCGTTGGGGCGGTTGCCACCGCCCTTCCCACCGAAGAAGCCACCAAGCTTGCGATTGAGGTCGCGCCAGAGTTCATCGAGGTCGGGAGGACCTTGGTTGGGGCCCTGTCCGCGAGGGCGGTTGTCGTTGTTGCCGTTGTTGCCGCCATTGCTCGAAGGCGGCGGGGTCGGTGCACCCGGAGGATTGGCGTCGGGGGGGCGGCTACCGTTGGAAGACGGCTCGTCGCCGCGACCCCATCGGCCGTCGTTCAGGTTGAACATGCCCAGAAACCCTCTCCGCGCTGGCTTTGAATTCATTCGCTTCGTTCTCTTGTCAGTGGCGGGATTGTGCCCAATCAATCGGTTGCATCGTGCAATTCAGCGTCTGCCTCAGGGGTCATCGTATCGGCTACGGAACCCGACTGCCGGGCGAGTTCGGCGCGCAGCAGCGGCACGCCCTCACCGCTCCTGGCGCTGAGGAAGATGCGGGGGACCTGCGCGCCGTCGATTTCCATCTCGTCCTGCAGATGCAGCGGATGCTGCGCGCTTTCAAGAGCGTCGAGCTTGTTGAACACCAACAGCTGCGGCACGGTGTCGGCGCCGATCTCGCGCAGCACCGTCTGCACCTCGGCCATCTGCTCGGGGTAGTGGGGGTTGGAGGCGTCGACCACATGCAGCAGCAGGTCGGCATCGACCGCCTCCTGCAGCGTGGCCTTGAAGGCATCGACCAGCCCGTGCGGCAGGTCGCGGATGAAACCCACGGTGTCGGAGATCGACACCTGCCGCCGGGCATCGCCCAGGTAGAGATTGCGCGTGGTGGTGTCGAGCGTGGCGAACAGCTGATCGGCCGCATAGGCGCGGGCCTTGACCAGCGCATTGAACAGCGACGACTTGCCCGCGTTGGTGTAGCCCACCAGCGAGATGTTGAAGGTGTCGCGTCGCTCGCGCTGCCGGCGCTGAGTGCCGCGCTGCTTCTGCACCTTGGCGAGACGCTCGCGCGTGCGCTTGATCGACTCGCCGATCATCCGGCGATCGAGCTCGATCTGCTTCTCGCCCGGGCCGCCGCGCACGCCTGCACCGCCGGTCTGACGCTCCAGGTGGGACCATCGGCGGACCAGCCGCGTGCTGAGGTACTGCAGGCGAGCCAGCTCGACCTGCAGCTTGCCTTCGTGCGAACGCGCGCGCTGGGCGAAGATTTCGAGGATGAGAAAGGTCCGGTCGTAGACCGCGATGTCGAGCTGGCGCTCGAGGTTGCGCTGCTGCGCGGGGCTCAGGGCCTGGTCGAAGATGACCTCGCTCGCCCTGTACAGGGCAGCCAGCTCCTTGATTTCTTCGGCCTTGCCGCTGCCAACGAACAGGGCCGCGTCGGGTGCCTTGCGCTTGCACGCAAGACGGGCGACGGGCGTCAGGCCCGCGGTCTGCGCGAGCAGGCCGAGTTCCTCGAGTTCGCTGTCGAAATGGGGCAGCCCGAAATCGACGCCGACGAGAACGGCGGCGCCTTCCTGGCGGGGGATCAGTTCAGACAAGCGGGATCAGAAATTGGGAAAAAGCGCGGCAGCAGGGGCCGCCGCGCTCCGCGCGATCAGGCTGCGGCGTCTTCGTTCTCGGTAGCCGAGAAGTTGACGGCACGACCCGGCACGATGGTGGAAATGGCGTGCTTGTAGACCATTTGCGTCACAGTATTGCGAAGCAACACGACGTACTGGTCAAAAGACTCGATCTGGCCCTGCAGCTTGATGCCATTCACCAAATAAATGGAAACCGGCACGTGCTCACGACGCAGGGTGTTCAGAAACGGGTCTTGCAGAAGTTGCCCTTTATTGCTCACGATATTCTCCGTGTTCAAGAGTAGTTGTTGGAGAGATGACCTTAACACAGGGTTTCTGCGCCGCAGCAATCGGGGTCAAAAGCCTTGAGAAAATAACGGCTCTCAAAAGACGGAACTTCCACTCGGCCCGCAGCTCATCGGCCGCCATCGGCAGCCAAGCCCCTCAGTCGTCCTTGTCGGCAAATGGATTGTGCGAGCTCTTGAACTCGATGCGCAAGGGGGTACCCACAAGGTCGAACTCCTTGCGGAAGCGCCCTTCGAGAAAGCGCTTGTAGGCGTCGGTGACGTGCTCCAGTGAATTACCGTGGATCACGATCACGGGTGGGTTCATGCCCCCCTGGTGCGCATAGCGCAGCTTGGGCCGGTACATGCCCCCGCGCTTGGGCGCCTGGAACTGCACCGCCTCCAGCAGCAGGCGGGTCAGCACCGGCGTCGACATCTTGCGCGTGGCCGATTTGTGGGCCTGCGCGATCGCCTGCCACACCGGGCCCAGGCCCTGGCGCTTGATGGCCGAGATGAAATGCAGCGCCGCGAACTTCAGGAACGGCAGCCGGGTCTCGATCTGCCGCTGGATCTGCTCGCGCTGGTAGCTGTCGACGGCGTCCCATTTGTTGATCGCGATCACCACCGCACGGCCGCTTTCGAGGATGTAGCCGGCGATGTGCGCGTCCTGGTCGGTCACGCCCTGCGTGGCGTCGAGCAGCAGCAGCACCACGTTGGCCGATTCGATGGCCTGCAGCGTCTTGACCACCGAGAACTTCTCGATCGCCTCGAACACCCTGCCCTTGCGGCGCAGGCCGGCCGTGTCGATCAGCTCGAAGCGCTGGCCGTTGCGCTCGAAGGGCACGGAGATCGCATCGCGCGTGGTGCCCGGCATGTCGAAGGCCACGAGGCGCTCTTCGCCGAGCCAGGTGTTGATCAGCGTCGACTTGCCCACGTTGGGCCGTCCGGCCACGGCCAGCTTGATCGGCTTGTTGACCTCGTCCTCGTCCGTCTCGTCGTCGGGATCGGGCAGGTTCAGCGGTTCCAGGGCGAGTTCGACGAGGTCGCGCATGCCCTGCCCGTGCGCAGCAGATACGCCATGCACATCGCCGAAGCCGAGTTCGTAGAAGTCGACCAGCTTGGTGCCGTCGTGCATGCCTTCGGCCTTGTTGGCCGCCAGCACGCAAGGCTTGCCGAGGCGGCGCAGTTCGTTGGCGATGTCATGGTCTTGCGCCGACAGGCCCTCGCGGGCGTCGACGACGAAGATCACCACATCGGCCTCGGCCACGGCCTGCCGCGTCTGCTTGGCCATTTCCTTGTAGATGCCGCTGCCCGCGTCGGGTTCGAAGCCACCGGTGTCGATGACGATGAACTCGTGCTTGCCCAGGCGGCCATTGCCGTAGTGGCGGTCGCGCGTGAGGCCGGCAAAGTCGGCGACGATGGCGTCGCGCGTCTGGGTCAGGCGGTTGAAGAGGGTCGACTTGCCAACGTTGGGCCGCCCGACCAGGGCCACGACCGGCTTCATGGCCGGCCTTTCGATGGCGCGGATTTCATGGTCGGGCCTTGGAAAGAGAAAGGGGAAAAGAAAGAGTTATTCAGGGCGATAACCAAACACGCCACCCTTGGCAGTCACGACCACGACCGTGTTGCCAGCCAGCACCGGCGTGACGGTGATGGCCGAGCCATCGGGCGTGACGCGATTGAGCAGCGCGCCATCTTCACGCGACACGAAGTGCAGCGTGCCGGTGTCTTCGCCGATGATCAGCGAGCGGCCCACGGCCAGCGGCGCGGTGAGGTTGCGGTTCTTCAAGCGGCTCATCTGCCAGGCGCGCTCGCCATCGGCACGGCGCCACGCGACGACGCTGCCGTCGGACTCGGTACCGTAGACAAAACCGCTGTCGCCGCTGACGCCGTCGGCGCCCGAGGCGGGCTTGCTCCAGACCAGCGAGCCGCGCACGGTCTCGACGCAGCCGACGCTGGCGTAGTACGCGCGGGCGCAGATGGTGTCGCCGAAGCGGCTCACGCTGCCGGTCAGATCGACCAGGCGCTCCACGTCGTTGGTGCCGCGCGGTGCCGCAATGGGCGATTCCCAGCGCGAAGTGCCATTGGCGGGGTTGATGCCCACCAGGCGGCCGCCGATGCCTGCGACCAGCGTGTCGCCCACGGCGATCAGCACGCCCGACTTGCGCAGCACGAGGTTTTCACCCGTGCGCTGCTGGATCCAGAGGCGGCGGCCGCTCTGGCCGTCCCAGGCGCTGATGCTGCGGTCGGCGGTCTGCACGAACACGCGGCGTCCCGCCACCAGCGGTGCGGTGAAGGCCTGGGCCGAGAGCTTCTGCTTCCACAGGACCTTGCCGTTCTCGATGGCGACGAGTTCGTTGCCGGTGGTCACGACCGCGGCCATCGACCCGTCGCTGCCTACACCGGCTGCCAGCGGCGCACCGGCGCTGGCGCGCCAGGTTTCACGGCCGGCGCGGGCGTCGATGGCAACCACCGTGCCGTCGCTGCCGGCCACGGTGACGGTGTCGCCGCTGATGTCGGTGGTGAGAGGGAACTTGACCTCGGGGATGCGCACCGTCCAGGCCTGGCGCACGCCCATCAGGGCCGGATTGGCGGGAAGTTCTGCCGGCTTCGGCTTGCCGCTGCCCGAACAGGCGGCGAGGAGCGCCACCAAAACAAGAGCTGATCCCGCGCGCAGGGCGGTCGATTCAGGCATGAAACGCTTGAAATTCATATGCGGTCAGGGAGTTTTGGGGGCTGCAGGTGTAACGGTGACGACTGGCGCCAGGCTCTTCGGATCGACACCGACCGCGTTGAGCTTGATTTCGACCAGGCGGCGATAGTCGGAGGTGGCGCCAAGGCCGGTCCAGGCCTTGCGGTATTCGGCCTGCGCCTCGGCGCGCTTGCCCTGGGCCAGGTAGATGTCGCCCTTGCGGTCGGCCACCAGCGGTTCGAATTCCTTGGGTACGCTGCCGTCGAGCTGCTTGATCGCATCGTCGTAGGACTTGCTGTCGAGCAGTTCGGCCGCCAGCCGCAGCCTGGCAATAGCCTTGTAGCCCGGATCGACGGCATTCTGCGCAACCCATTCGAGTTCGGCACGCGAGCCCGCGGCATTGCCCTTTTCGTACAGCGTCTTGGCGACCAGCAGGCCGGCCTGCTGCGCATAGGTAGTGCCCGAGAAGCGCTTCTTCATGTCGTCGAGCACGAGCGCGATGCGCGCCGGATCGCCGGCCTGCGCGGTCTTCTCGATTTCGTCGTAGAGCGACGAGGCCTGCGCCGCCTTGTTGCGTCCATACCATTGCCAGCCGTTCCAGGCCACGAAGGCGCCAGCGACGAGCAGCACGGCCCACGTGATCAGGGTGCCGTAGGTGTTCCAGAAATGCTTGAGCTGGTCGAGCTGTTCCTGTTCTTCGAGGTCGAGATGGGTTGCCATGCGCTGTCAGGTGTTGGGAGCCGGCGATTGTAGGGTGGCGGCCCAGGCGGCCACTTCGGCGAGTGGCCGGAAGGTCTGCGCACCGCTTCCGTCGCGCAGCGCCTTGAGAGTCACTTCGCCGCGTGCAAGTTCATCGGCGCCGAAGATCAGGGCGTAGGTGGCCCCGCTGTTGTCGGCCCGCTTGAACTGCGACTTGAAGCTGCCAAGACCGTCGGCCGTGGCGGCGTGCATCTGCACGCGAACACCGGCATCGCGCAATTGCTGCAGCGTGCGCAGCACCACCGGCATGGCGGCGGCATCGGGCACGACGGCATAGACGTCGGGCGCTCGGGCCGGGATCTGGGTGCCCTGCTCTTTCATCAGGTCGAGCACGCGCTCCACGCCGATCGCCCAGCCCACCGCGGGAGCCGGCTTGCCGCCCAGCTGCTCGAACAGGCCGTCGTAGCGGCCGCCGGCACACACCGTGCCCTGCGAGCCGAGCCGGTCGGTCACGAACTCGAACACGCTGAGGTTGTAGTAGTCGAGACCGCGCACCAACCGGGGGTTGATGGTGTAGGCCACGCCGTTGGCGTCCAGGATGGCCTTGAGGCCCTCGAAGTGCGCCAGCGATTCGGCGCCGAGGAAATCCATCAGCCGCGGCGCCGACTCGACCACGTCCTTCATCGCCGGATTCTTGGTGTCGAGGATGCGCAGCGGATTGCTGTGCAGGCGGCGCTTGCCGTCCTCGTCGAGCTTGTCGGCGTGCGCCTCGAAGTGTGCGATGAGCTGTGCGCGGTGCTGCGCGCGCTCGGCCGGCTGGCCAAGGCTGTTGAGCTCCAGCCGAACGTCGGTCAGGCCGATCGCCTTCCACAGCGCGCTCGCGAGCAGGATCAGCTCGGCGTCGATGTCGGGTCCGGCAAAGCCCAGCGCCTCAACGTCGATCTGGTGAAACTGCCGGAAGCGCCCGCGCTGCGGCTTCTCGCGCCGGAACATCGGGCCAATGGCCCACAGGCGCTTGCCGCCGTCGTAGAGCATGTTGTGCTCGATCGCGGCGCGCACGATGCCGGCGGTGTTCTCGGGTCGCAGCGTCAGGTGGTCGTTGTCGCCGTACTTGTCCGAGCGATCGTGGAAGGAGTACATCTCCTTCTCCACGATGTCGGTCACTTCGCCGATGCCGCGTACGAAGAGCGCGGTGTGCTCCAGTATCGGCGTGCGGACGTTGCGGTACGCATAGCGCCCCATCAGGTCGCGCACGGTGGCCTCGAGCCACTCCCAGCGCGCCGATTCGGGCGGCAATATGTCGTTCATGCCTTTGACGGCATTCAGTTTTTCAGCCATGAGTCTGCGGAGGTGTCAGGCCAGGGCAGCGTGTTCGCCGCCAAAGCGCTTTTCGATGTAGTTTTCGACGAGCTGATGGAACTCGTTGGCGATATTGTCGCCGCGCAGCGTGAGAGCCTTTTCGCCGTCGATGAAGACCGGCGCGGCAGGCGCCTCGCCGGTGCCGGGCAGGCTGATGCCGATGTCGGCGTGCTTGCTCTCGCCGGGGCCGTTGACGATGCAGCCCATGACGGCCACCTTCAGCGTCTCGACGCCCGGATATTTCTTGCGCCAGACCGGCATCTGCAGGCGCAGGTAGTCGTCGATCTGCTTAGCCAATTCCTGGAACGTGGTGCTGGTGGTGCGGCCGCAGCCCGGGCAGGCCGTGACGCTCGGCACGAACACGCGCAGGCCCAGGGCTTGCAGGATCTCGTTGGCAATCAGCACCTCTTGCGTGCGCGACTCGCCCGGCTGCGGCGTGAGCGACACGCGAATCGTGTCACCAATGCCCTCCTGCAGCAGGATCGACAGCGCCGTGGCCGAGGCCACCGTGCCCTTGGTGCCCATGCCGGCCTCGGTCAGGCCCAGGTGCAGCGGATAGTCGCAGCGCCTGGCCAGTTCGCGATAGACCGAGATCAGGTCCTGCACGCCGCTCACCTTGCACGACAGGATGACCTGGTTGCCGCTCATGCCCATCGACTCGGCCAGCCTGGCGGACTCGATCGCCGAAGTGATCAGCGCCTCGTACATCACCTGCTTGGCATCCCAGGGCTCGGCGCGCTGGCTGTTGGTGTCCATCAGGCTGGCGAGCAGTTCCTGGTCGAGGCTGCCCCAGTTGACGCCGATGCGCACAGGCTTGTTCCAGCGCATGGCCGCGTCGATCATCTGGCCGAACTGCCTGTCCTTCTTGTCGCCCTTGCCCACGTTGCCGGGGTTGATGCGGTATTTGCTCAGCGCCTCGGCGCAGGCCGGATAGTCGGTCAGCAGGCGGTGGCCGTTGTAGTGGAAGTCGCCGATCAGCGGCACGTCGATGCCCATGCGGTCTAGTTGCTCGCGGATGTAGGGCACCTGCGCGGCAGCCTCGGGCGTGTTGACCGTGATGCGGACCATCTCGGAGCCGGCAATCGCCAGTTCCTTCACCTGGATCGCGGTGCCGATGGCATCGACGGTGTCGGTGTTGGTCATGGACTGCACGCGCACCGGAGCATCGCCGCCCACCGTGACCACGCGCGGCCCCCAGACCACGCTGGCCTGGCGCGAGCGACGCGCCTTTGGCGCGGCCGACTCGATTGGAAGCGGGAGGCAATCGCCGGTCATGATTTCACCTCGAAACGCGCCACGCCACCGCCCTTGGTGACAGGCTTCAGGTCGTACGGCTGGCCGCGCACCTGCACGTCGACGCTCGACGCGCGACCGACCACGACGGACAGCGGCAGCGTGCCCGACAAACCCACCGTTTCACCAGCCTTCAGGCTGCGGCGCAGCAGCTGCTTGCCCCCTGCTTCGGTCACGGTGACCCAGCACTCTTCCCGTGCCACGAAGACAAGTTGCTGGCCACTGGCGGCTGCAGTGGCGGGCGCGGCAGGGGCAACGGGCACAGCGGCGACCGGTGCCACGGCAGCAGCAGGCGCGCCAGGGGTGGCGGCCGCGGGAGCCTCGCCCACTGGACCGCTCGGCGCCACGGCCTGCACGGGCACGTTTTCCGCGACAGCGCCGGTCCCGCTGGACGACACCGGTCCGCCGGCAGGCCCCGAACCCTCACCGGATTCGCCGCGGGCCGTCAGTCGCGACACGGAAGCCCCGATCTGGTCGAACACCGACTGCGGTAACCAGAACAGCGCACCCGCGGCCACCAGCAGGAGCCCCACCACGATCAGCAGCGCACGCGAAGGCAGCCCACTGGAGCGGCCGTTGTTGTTCCAGCGCGGCGTGTTGGAGGCGATGTTCCCTCGCAGCGTGCGATCGGCCTCGGCCAGCGACACCTTTTGCGTGCTGGGCAGCTTCGCGAGCACGGGCGCGGGATCGATGCGCAACGCGCGGCAGACGCTGCTCGCCAGGGCGCGAGCGAAGACCGGATCGGGCAGCGAGGCGATGTCGTCCGCTTCAAGCGCCATGAGCTTCTGCGGCGGCACCTTCAGCGCGGCAGCCACCATCTCGATGTGCAGGCCGTGGGCCTCGCGCGCCTCGCGCAGCAGGTCGCCGGCCGTCTTGTGCGTGATGTCGCCTTCTTCCGGCGGCTGTGCTGCGAAAGTGCCGAACTCCGAAACCCGATCAGTCATTGAAATTCCCGCGCTCGTACGCTGTTGCCTCCCGCGACTGGGGGAAGCGTCGTTGCAGTTGACCTCCCAACTGCGCGACTGCCTCGCGGTTGTTCAGCTTTCGTTCGACCCTGATGCCGAGCCAGAGCGTCTCGGCGCTGGCCGAAGGGCTGTTGTTGACGCGGCGAATGTAGAACTGCGCACGCGACCATTCTTCGCGCTGCGCCAGCAACGAAGCCAGGTTGAAGCCGACCACCGGATTGCCGGCGTCGATCTCGTAGGCCTGCATGAGGCTGCGCTCCGCCTGGACCCGCTGGCCGGCCTTGAGTTCGCACACGCCCTGCGTCATGAGCGTCTTGGCGCGGTCCGCATAGCTCGGCACGGCCAGGGCTTCCGTGAACTGCGCAGCCGCATCGCCGTAGCGGTTCTGCTGGCACAGCAGCCAGCCGTAGTTTTGCCGCGCGTTGGGGTCGCGCGGATTGATGGCGATGGCGCGGCGGAAGCTGTCTTCGGCCAGCGCGGCGTCGTCGAGCCGCATGTAGACCAGGCCGCGCAGGTTGTAGGCGTCGGCGTTGTTGGGATCGGCGGCCAGCGCTTGCTTGATTTCGTCGAGCGCGACGGTGGTCTGCCCATGCTCGAAATAGCCGGAGGCCAGTTCCATGCGCAGGCGCGCGCGGCGCTGCCGGCTGGTTTCGTCGGACTCGGTGACGATCTCGGCGCCCTTGCCCGAGCTGGTGTCGGCCAGGCTGGTGGTGGTTGTGCGCGTGTTCACGCAGCCCCCAAGCAGCAACGCCATGGCAACGCCCGCGAAACCCACAGTCAGCATTCGCTGCACGCTCGCGGTCGTCATCGGAATGGCCATGCTCATCGGTTCAGTGCTCCTGGGGGACGGTCTTGCGGACCGGATGCAAAACAATGGGGCGCTCCGCCGCGCGTCGCTGGGCCATGCGCTCGGCCGCACGGGTGCGGTCCTTGACGTCGCCGGCGAGCTGGCCGCAGGCGGCGTCGATGTCGTCGCCGCGCGTCTTGCGCACGGTGGTCACGAGGCCGGCTTCGCTCAGCGTCCTGGCGAATGCCAGTACGCGCGGCTGCGGCGAGCGCAGCAGGCCCGACGCCGGAAATGGGTTGAACGGGATCAGGTTGAACTTGCACGAGATGCCGTGCGTACGCACCAGCTCGATAAGCTGCCGCGCATGCTCGGGCTGATCGTTCACTCCGTCGAGCATGCAGTACTCGAAGGTGATGAAGTCGCGCGGCGCATGCACCAGGTAGCGCTTGCAGGCCTCGAGCAGTTCGGCGATCGGGTACTTGCGATTGAGCGGCACGAGGTCGTCGCGCAGCGCATCGTTGGGCGCGTGCAGCGAGACGGCCATGGCCACGGGGCAATCGGCGCCGAGGCGGTCGATCATGGGCACCACGCCGGAGGTCGACACCGTCACGCGACGGCGCGACAGCCCGTAGGCGTTGTCGTCGAGCATGGTGCGCAACGCGGGCACGAGCGCCGAGTAGTTCTGCAGCGGCTCGCCCATGCCCATCATCACCACGTTGGAGATGACGCGTTCGTCGCGCTTCAGGTGCTTGCGCAGGAAGTGTTCGGCAAACCAGAGCTGGGCGACGATTTCGCCCGTGCTCAGGTTGCGGCTGAAGCCCTGATGCCCTGTCGAGCAAAAGCGGCATCCGACCGCACAGCCGGCTTGGGACGACACGCACAGGGTGCCGCGGTCGTCCTCGGGAATGAATACGGCTTCGACGGCATTGCCGTCACCGACGTCGAACAGCCACTTGATCGTGCCGTCCTTGGATTCGTGCTGCGTGAGGACCTGCAAGGCCTCCACGCGCGCGGTGGTCGCGAGTTTCTCGCGCAGCGACTTCGCCAGATCGGTCATCTGGGTGAAGTCGCTGGCGCCACGCTGGTGGATCCAGCGGAACAGTTGCGTGGCGCGGAATTTCTTCTCGCCGAGTTTTTCGCAGAACGCAGCCAACCCCTCGAGATCGAATTCGAGCAGATTGGCCGTGGTCATGGAATCGATCGGCAGACAGCTTCAGCGTGCGTAGACGTTGAGGCCGGCGAAGAAGAAAGCGACTTCGTTCGCTGCGGTTTCGGCAGCGTCCGAACCGTGCACGGCGTTGGCGTCGATGCTGTCGGCGAAATCGGCGCGAATGGTGCCGGCAGCGGCCTTCTTCGGGTCGGTGGCGCCCATCAGGTCGCGGTTCTTGGCGATGGCGTTGTCGCCTTCGAGCACTTGCACGAACACGGGGCCCGAGATCATGAACTCGACCAGGTCCTTGAAGAAGGGACGTTCCTTGTGCACGGCGTAGAACTGTTCGGCTTCGTTGCGCGACAGGTGCACCAGCTTGGCGGCGACGACCTTGAGGCCGGCAGCTTCAAAACGGGAAACGATCTTGCCGATGACGTTCTTGGCAACTGCGTCGGGCTTGATGATGGAAAGGGTACGTTCGATAGCCATTGAAATGCTTCCTGGAGCTTTGATTTTGAAGTGTTTTGTCACAACTGCAACGCGCTTGTTGCATCACATGTCGACAAAGCCTCTGATTTTAACCGGCGCAGCCTTTCGGATTGGTGAAAACCCCGCGAAAGGCCGCGCGCCGACGGCTGGCTTTCAGCGCCCGCGGCGGCGCCCGCCACCTTGGCCGCCCTGGCCGCCGAAGCCGCCACCACCGCCGCCACCACGACGCGGGCCTCCGCGCTGCTCCTTGCGCTGGCGCGAGAAGCTGTCGGCGCCGATGTAGCCCAGCGAGGTCTTCATCGGATCGGGCTGGTTGGCGCCGCTCGGTTGACGGTCGTCGCCCTGCTGCGATTGCCGCCGCCCTGGCGGTTGCCGCTGTTGCCGCGGCGTCCCTGCCCTTGAGGCGGGCCGCCGTTGCCACCGCCACGATTGGGACGGCCACCCCGGTCGCCGCGCGGCGGACGTCCGTCGCCCAGCGGACTCGGGATCGGCGCTTCGCGGCTGCCGTCGTCGCGAGCATCGCGCATGTCGCGCGGCTGCTGGCCGCCACCACCATTGCGATTGCCTCGGCGCTTCTTGTTGCGCCCGTTTCGGCCATTGCCGCCACCGCCCTCCTGCCCCGGGCCACGCTGCTGCGGGCCGGGCCGGGCAACCGCGCCGCCGGAGGCCTGGAACAGCGCGCGGATATCGCGCTCGTCGAGTTCCATCCAGGCGCCACGCTTCAGGCCGCGCGGCAGCACCATGGCGCCGTAGCGGATGCGGATCAGCCGGCTGACCGCATGGCCCACCGACTCGAACAGGCGGCGCACCTCGCGATTGCGGCCTTCGGAAATGGTCACGCGATACCAGCAGTTCGAGCCTTCGCCGCCGCCGTCCTCGATGGTGCCGAACTGCGCCATGCCGTCGTCGAGGCGCACCCCGTCGAGCAGCTTCTGCTTTTCTTCGCTGGTGAGCGCGCCCAGCACACGGACCGCGTACTCGCGCTCCAGGCCGAAGCGCGGATGCATCAGTTGGTTGGCCAGGTCGCCGGAGCTGCTGAACAGCAGCAGCCCTTCGGTGTTCAGGTCGAGCCGGCCGACCGACTGCCACTTGCCCTGCTGCAGGCGCGGCAGCTTGCGGAACACGGTCGGGCGGTTCTGCGGATCGTCATGCGTGACCACTTCGCCCACAGGCTTGTGGTACGCGATCACGCGCGGCGGCGGGGGTGCGATGCGGTAGCGGATCGGCTTGCCGTTGATCTTGACCTGGTCGCCGTACTGAATGCGCTGGCCGATGTGGGCCGGCTCGTTGTTGACGGAAATGCGGCCCTGGAGAATCAGCTGCTCCATCTCGAGCCGCGAGCCCAGGCCGGCCTGGGCCAGCACCTTGTGCAGCTTGGGCGAATCCGCCTCGGGCAGCAGCACGCGCTTGAGCGGCGGGACTTCGGGGCTTTCTTCGTCGGCGTCGAACTGGCCGGAGATGACGTCCGAGAAACGGATCGGCTCAGGCGGCGGCGCGTTGCGCTGTTCGCGCTCGGCGGCGCGGCGGGCGCGGTCGAGGTCGTCTTCTTCCTCGTCGGGTTCTTCTTCGTCTTCGTCTTCGTCCCGCTCTTCTTCGCCGTCATCGCTGCTGCGGCGATCGGCTTCGACCGGTGCGGGATCGCGGGTCTCTTCAGCGGCGACGGCGACAACCGGAGCTTCCTCGGCGGCAACGACCGCCGGCGCGATCGCCTCGGGCGGCTGCGCAACAGGCAAAGCCACCGCCTCATCCGCCACGGACGGCTCGACCGGCTTCTTCTTGCGGGGCGCTCTCGGTTTCTTGGGCGCCTCGGCCTCCACCGGTGCAGCGACTTCCCGCGCCGCTGCCTCCGGCGCTACCGATTCAATAGCATCACCTGCAGCCTTCCTGGACGGAGCCGCCCTTTTCTTCTTTTTGACTTCGGGCTCGGCCGGCAGCATCGCCGCGTCTTCGGTGTCGGTTGTGCTCATGAGGTTTTTCCGGGAGAGGGAGCGTGAGGGTCGGCCTCGTCCTGGGACGGGGCATCGGGTTCTGGCGACGGTGCCTGAGCGGGCTCGGGCTCGGGTATGGATTCGGGTTCTGGCGCGGGTTCGGGTTCGGGCTCGACGGGAGATTCGGCGCCTGCGGCGTTCTCGGCAAACTGCGCCTCGGCGGCTTCGGCGGCGGAAGACTCCAGCTCTGCCATCCCCGATGCATCCGCATCGCCCTCTGCCAGCGCTTCGATCTCGGGCGCGGCATCGATGGGCAACCCCTGCTGCTCACCGGACGCCTGCTCGAGTGCATCGACCAGCGCTGCCTGCTGCGCGGGCGTTTCGATCAGTGGCAACTGGTCGAGCGAGGCCAGGCCCAGGTCGTCGAGGAACTGGCGCGTGGTTGCGTACAGCGCCGGACGGCCGACCGTTTCGCGATGGCCGATGACCTCGACCCAGCCGCGGTCTTCCAGCTGCTTGAGGATCAGCGAGTTGATCGTCACGCCACGGATGTCTTCCATGTCGCCGCGCGTGGCCGGCTGCCGGTAGGCAATGATGGCCAACGTCTCGAGTGCGGCGCGGGTGTAGCGCGGCGGCTTCTCGGGGTGCAGGCGATCGAGGTGGTCGCGCATCTCGGGCCGGCTCTGGAAACGCCAGCCGCTGCCGACGCTCACCAGCTCCAGGCCGCGCTGCGCCCAGTCTTCCTGCAATTCAAGCAACAGCACCTTGATGGTGTCCACGCCCAGCTCGTCGTCGAACAGCACGCGCATATCGCGCACCGGCAACGGCTGGCTCGAACAGATCAAGGCGGTTTCGAGAATGCGCTTGGCATCCGCCGTATTCATGGTTCGCGTTATCCGGGAAAAGGCGCCTCGGGGCGCTAGTTCAGAAGGATGAAAGGAGTAGGCGCTGCAGGCACGCGGCAAATGCAAACGCAAGGCCGGCCTCGGGTGACCGGCGCGGCCCTCGGGCCGTCAGGCGCGATTGTAATCCAGCCCCCAGGACTGCAAAGCCTGGACGAGGTCGGCGGGCGGCGGCGAGCGGAACTCGAGCGCCGCTTGTGTGACGGGATGCACGAAGGTCAGCCTGAATGCATGCAGCGCCTGGCGCGACAGCCCGGCAGCCGGCGCGCCGCCGTAGAGCGCATCGCCCACCAGCGGATGGCCGATCGACGCCATGTGCACGCGGATCTGGTGGGTGCGCCCGGTTTCGAGGGTGCAGCGTACGGCGCAGCCTTCGGTGTTGCTGTCGAGCCGCTCGATCAGCGTGCGCGCCGTCTTGCCCGCATGCCGCTCGAGATCGACCACGGCCATGCGCAGCCGGTTGCGCGGATCGCGCCCGATGGGGGCGTCGACCTGCCGGCCCGCGGCGCCCTCCCACGGCTTGTGGCCGATGGCAAGGTACTGCCGCTTGACCTCGCGGGCAGCGATCAGCGCCACCATCGCATCCATGGCGGCCCGGGTGCGCGCCACCACCATCAGGCCGCTGGTGTCGCGGTCGAGCCGGTGCACGATGCCGGCACGCGGCAGCAGCACGGCCTTCGGGTCCAGCGCCAGCAAGCCATTGAGCAGCGTGCCGCTCCAGTGTCCCGGCGCCGGGTGCACGACCAGGCCGGCGGGCTTGTCGACGATGCGCAGGTGTTCGTCCTCGTACACGGTGACGATGTCCATCGGCTCGGGCCGGAAGGCCTGGCTCTGGGGTGTGGGACGAAGCTCGATGCGGCCGGTCTGCCCCGCCTTGACGGTGGCCGAGACCTTGGTCAGCGTGCGGCCCTGCAGTTCGACAGCGCCAGCCTCGATCAGCTGCTGCAGGTAACTGCGGGAAAACTCGGGCACCAGCGCGGCGAGCGCGCGGTCGAGCCGCTGGCCGTGCTGGGCCGGGTCGATGACGAAGGGCCGCTGCTCGCTGGGTTCGATTGGATCGGCCCCCTCCTCGAACTCGGGAACCTCCAGCGCCTCAGGGGTATTGCCCAAAGGGTCGGTCGATATAATTGAGGGCAACTGTTTCACGAAAGCCGTATGTGATGTTTCGCGCCAAATTATCGGTCCCCGCCTGGATCGCGCTCAGCGCCGCGGCTGTGCTGGCTGCTGGCTGCTCGTCGACCTCCGTCGACAAGACCGCCAACTGGAGCCCCAACCGTATCTATTCGGAAGCCAAGGACGAGGCCGGATCGGGCGCCTACGACAAGGCCGTGCCGCTGTACGAGAAGCTCGAAGGCCGCGCCGCCGGCACGCCGCTCGCGCAGCAGGCGCAGCTCGAAAAGGCCTACGCCCAGTACAAGTCGGGCGAAAAGGCGAACGCCATCGCCACCGTCGACCGCTTCATGAAGCTGCACCCGGCGAGCCCCGCCATCGACTATGCGCTCTACCTCAAGGGCGTGATCAACTTCAACGACGACCTCGGCATGTTCGCGTTCATGACGCGCCAGGACCTGTCCGAGCGCGACCAGAAGGCCGCCAAGGAATCTTTCGAGTCGTTCAAGGACCTCGTCACGCGCTTCCCCGAGTCGCGTTACACCCCTGACGCGCGCCAGCGCATGAACTACATCGTGAACTCGCTCGCGCAGTACGAAGTTCACGTGGCGCGCTACTACTATTCGCGCGGCGCCTACCTGGCGGCCATCAACCGCGCCCAGGTCGCGCTGTCCGACTACCGCGAAGTACCGGCGCTCGAAGAAGCCCTGTACATCATGGTGAAGTCGTACGACGCCCTCGGCATGAAGGACCTGCGCGACGACACCCAACGCGTGCTGACCACCAACTATCCGAAGAGCACCTACCTCGCGAACGGCTTCAAGGGCAAGGACGATCCCTGGTGGAAGGTCTGGTAGCCCCTAACTAAGTCTTGAGTGCGGCCAGCGCGGCCTCGAAATCCGATTCGTTTTCGAGCCGCCGCATCGGTGGCAGCGCCGCCAGCAACCGGCGGCCGTAGCCCATGGCCACCAGCCGCGTATCGCAGATCGCCAGTACGCCACTGTCGGTTTCGCGCCGGATCAGGCGCCCCGCCCCCTGCTTGAGCGCCACGGCCGCCTCGGGCAGCGAATAGTCGGCAAACGAACTGCGCCCCTGCGCTTCAAGGCGCTGTGAGCGCGCCTCGACCAGCGGATCGTTCGGCGGCGGGAACGGCAGCTTGTCGATCACCACCAGTTGCAGCACATCGCCTGGTGCGTCGAAGCCCTCCCAGAACGAGGCCGATGCCACCAGCACGCAGCCTACGCGTCCGGCGCTCGCGCCTTCGCGGAAGCGATCCATCAGCACGCGCTTGGGCAGTTCGCCCTGCACCAGCACCTCAGGCCGCGCCTCTGCGTCGAGCAGTTCGAATTGCTGCCTCATCGCGTCGCCGATGGTGCGCAGCGCGCGAAGCGTGGTCGTCAGCACCAGCGTGCGGCCGCCCAGCTCGGTCGCGCCGCGCGCGGCCAGTTGCGCGACGCGCTGGCTGTGCGACGGATCGTTGGGCTTGGGAAACGCACGCGGCACATAGAGCGCTGCCTGCGAGGCATAGTCGAACGGGCTTTGCACGCGCAGCACTTCCGCGTCCTGCAGGCCGCAGGGCTCGGTGAACCAGCGCAGCGTGGGCTCGTCGCCCAGCGTTGCGGAGGTGAAGACCCAGGCGCGGCCGCCATCGTGCTGCTCCGCCGTCTCGCGCGCCGGCCGCTCGCCATAGCCGTCGAGATCCTCGTCGTCGCCATCGGCCGCATCGGGGTCTGCCTCGGCGATCTTGAGCACCCGCTTGCGCATGGCGTCGGCGATGTCCAGCGGCGATTCGATGAGCCGCAGCTGCGAGCCCACATCGACCCAGCGCACCGAATCGATCTCGCATGGCAGGGCGAAGCGCGCGATGCGCTTCGCGAGTTGGCGGGCCCGCTCGTGCAGCCGCACGAAGTCGAGCGAGATTTCGCTGACGGTGGCGAGCCCCTCGGCCGACAGCTCGAACGCTTGCAGCAGGTCGTCCAGCGCGCGCTGCCACGCATCGGGATCGACGCCCTCGGGCGAGGCCCCCAGCCAGCGCAGCTTGGCGCCGGGCCATTGCTTGCCGACCACGAGCCGCAGTTCGCGCGCGGCGCGCTCGACCGCCGCGACCAGCTGCTGCCAGTCGACCAGGCCGCGCGCATGCTGCAGGCCGGCACCCAGCATGTCGCGCGCGAAGTCGAGCGCCTGCCCGCTGCCGAGCTGCGCGCCGAGAAACTGCACGCCGGTTTCGTTGAGCTGGTGCGCTTCGTCGAACACCACCACGCTCACGGTCGGCAGAAGCTCCGCCATGCCGGTCTCGCGCACCGCGAGGTCGGCAAAGAACAGATGGTGGTTGATGACCACGATGTCGGCCGCCAGCGCCTCGCGCCGTGCCAGGTTGACATGGCAGGGCTTGAACTGCGGGCATTGCGCGCCCAGGCAGTTCTCTCGCGTGGAGGTGATCAGCGGGATCAGCGGCGAGCGCTCGTCCAGCCCCGGTAGCTCGGCCAGGTCGCCGGTGCGCGTGGCCTTCGACCACTGCTCGATCTTGGCGAGCGTGCGCAAGCTGCCGCGTTCAGGCAACGAAGCATCGTGGCGCGCCAGGTCGAGCCGGTGCAGGCACAGATAGCTGCCGCGCCCCTTGAGCAGCGCGGTGCGCACCGGCAGGCCGAAGGCTTCGACGAGACGCGGCAGGTCGCGGCCGAACAGTTGGTCCTGCAGCGTCTTGGTGGCGGTCGAGAGCAGTACGCGCTCGCCGCTCAGCAGGGCCGGCACGAGGTACGAAAAAGTCTTGCCCACCCCGGTGCCCGCCTCGACCACCAGCACGCCGCCCTGGTCGATGGTGCGGGCCACGGCTATCGCCATCTCGGTCTGTCCCGAGCGCTCGCGGAACTGCTCGGCGGCACGCGACAGCGCGCCGTCCTGCGCGAAGGCGTCGCGCACCTGGTCTTCGAGCGCCCCCGTCACGCCGGCTCTTTCGGGTCGAGGTCGTTTTCGAGGCGCGCGATCTGGTCGCGCAGTGCGAGGCGGCGCTTTTTCAGGCGCCGCAGCAGCAGCTCGTCTTGCGGCGAGCCCTCGGCCAGCCGATCGATGGTGGCGTCGAGATCGGCATGCTCGATGCGCAATTCGATCAGCTGGCGGGAAAGGGAGTGAAGATTGGAGTCCAACGGTGGGGAGCGGCCGCGAGGTTTTCGCGGCGCGTGTTCATTCGATAATACGTCCTGACACGAATCTCCGAGAAGACAGAAACACGCGCTTCGGCGCATATGCCTCATGACCCAAGGCTTTCGACTCGCCGCGGCCACCGGACTCCACAAGGGAGACCGCCCGTACCAACAAGACCAGGTGCTGATGATGAGCCATCCGCGCGTGCCTGGCTGCGTGCTGGGCATCGTGGCCGACGGCATGGGCGGGCGCAGCGGCGGGCGCAAGGCCTCCGATCAGGTGCTGATGACGGCACGCCAGCTCTTCGCCCGCTACCAGCCCAGCCGCGACGACCCCGAAGCCGTGCTGAAGCAGATCCTCGAAGACTCGCACACGGTCATCAAGCTCACCGCCGTTTCCAGCGAACAGGAGCCGCACAGCACGCTCGCGGCCTTCCTCATGACTCCCAAGGGCGACTGCGCCTGGATCCATGCCGGCGACTCGCGCATCTATCACTTCCACGACGGGCAGCTCATCAAGCGCACGCGCGACCATTCGTACGTGCAGGTGCTGATCGACCGCGGCCAGATCACCGAAGCCCAGGCCAACGTCCATCCGCAAGGCAACATCCTGCTCGGCTGCCTGGGCATGACGACCACGCCGCCGCCCATCGACCCCTACTACATTCCGAAGATGGAACCGGGCGACCTGCTGATGGCCTGCAGTGACGGGCTGTGGCATTACTTCAGCCCCGAAGAGCTGGCGAGCGTGCTGTACGCGCAGCCGCCGCGCGATGCGGTTGAAATCCTGGTGGGTGAAGCGCGCCGCCGAGCCCGGGGCACGGGCGACAACATCTCGATTGTTGTACTGAAGTTCGATCCGCTGCCGGCTGCTGCCGCCTGAGCGGCGCCCTGCCTTCTTGCCCCGCTCAGGGGGCGGCCGGCGGCGGCAGCGGCGCCGCGCGCGGCTTGCTGCGATTGGCGTTCTGCCGCTCGCGGCTGGCCCTGTGCTCTTCGGCCCGCTTCTGTTTGTCTTCGAAACGCTTGACGGCAGCTGGCGCCTCGGCCTGACGCTGGGCGGCCTTGGCCTGCTCGTCGGAATGGGCCTGCTGCTTGGACCGAAACTGGCGTTCGCGCTCGGCCGCATCGGCGGCCGTGGCGGCGCGGCTGGCCGCATGGTCGGCCGCGCGCTGCTCGCGGTCTTTCTGGCCCTGGATCGACTCCTCCTGCTTCTCGCGGGTGTCTTGCGGGCGCTGGGTGCCGGCCTTCTGGTCGAGCTTTTGCAGCTCGGCCGCGCCGCTGCGCTGGCGCTGGATGTCGTTGATCGCTGTTTCCTGCCGCTTGATGTTGTCGGTTTCCTTGCGACGCCGGCCCCGGCTCTCGCGCAGGCAGTCTTCCACCGCGAACTTCTTGTAGCAGGCGGCCCGCTCTTCGACAAAACGCTTCTCGATAACCTCACGCTCGCTGGAGAGCCGACGCTTCTCGGCCTCGAGGTCGGCACTGCCCGTGGCGGCATTGGACTGTGCCCACAGCGGAAGGCTGGCCAACGTCATCAGCAGGGCAAGAGCGATTTTTTTCATGTGAGTCGGGTGTCGACGATGCGGCGTTCAAGGGCGAGAAACTCGCTCGATTGCATTTCGGTGAGCCGGGAAACCGTGCGCGGGAACTCATGCGACAGCGGCCCTTCCGTGTACAACGCCTCGGGCGGAACCTCAGCCGACATGATGAGCTTGCAGCGCCGGTCGTACAAGACGTCGACCAGCCATGTGAAACGGCGTGCTTCCGAGGCCATGCGCACCGGCATGTGCGGCACGTCGGACAGCAGCACGGTATGGAACTGGCTGGCGATCTCGAGGTAGTCGTTCTGCGAGCGCGGACCGCCGCACAGCGTCTTGAAATCGAACCAGACCACGCCGCCGGCCTTGCGCAGTGCGCGGATCTCGCGCTGCTCAATGTGCAGGATCGGGTTTTCGTCGGCCGTCTCGGCCAGCTTGTCGAAGGCCTTGCGCATCTCCTTCTCGGCGGCGCCATCGTTCGGCGTGAGGTACATGCGCAGCTGTTCGAGCGTGCGGCGCCGGTAGTCCGTACCGTTGTCGACGCTCAGCACTTCGAGCTTCTCGTTCAGCAGCGCAATGGCCGGCAGGATGCGGTCGCGGTGCAAGCCACCGGGATACAGATCGTCGGGCTTGAAGTTCGAGGTGGTGACAAAGCCCACGCCGTTCTCGAACAGCGACACCAGCAGCCGATGAAGAATCATCGCGTCGGTGATGTCCGCCACATGGAATTCATCGAAGCAGATCAGCTTGTAGCGCTTCGATATGCGCAGCCCGAGCTCGTCGAGCGGGTTCACCGTGCCCTGCAACTCGCGCAGCTCGCGGTGCACCTCGCGCATGAACTCGTGAAAGTGCAGGCGCGTCTTGCGCCGCAGCGGCACCGCATTGAAGAACAGGTCCATCAGGAAGCTCTTGCCCCGCCCGACGCCACCGTACATGTAGACGCCGCGCGGAAGCTCCGGCCGGTTGATGAACTTCTTCAGCGCGTTGGAACGCTGGGCCTTGTAGTCGGCCCATTCCCTGGCGCAGCGATCCAGTGCCTCCACGGCACGCAGCTGCGCTGGATCGCTGTGGAACCCGCGCGCGGCGAGTTCCGCCTCATAGGCCTCTTTGACGCTGGTCAATGGATCAGAAATTCAGCGTGCGCTTGTCCACGGCGAGTGCCGCTTCCTTCGTGGCTTCCGACAGCGACGGGTGCGCATGGCAGATGCGCGCGATGTCTTCGGCACTGGCCTTGAACTCCATCGCCACCACGGCTTCGGAGATCAGCTCGCTGGCCTGCGGGCCGACGATGTGAACGCCCAGGATCTCGTCGGTCGCTGCGTCGGCCAGGAACTTGACCATGCCGGTCGTGTCGCCCAGCGCGCGCGCGCGGCCGTTCGCGAGGAACGGGAAGGTGCCGGCCTTGTAGGCGCGGCCCGCGGCCTTGAGCTGCTGCTCGGTCTGGCCGACCCATGCGATCTCGGGGCTGGTGTAGATCACCCACGGAACCGTATTGAAGTTCACGTGGCCATGCTGGCCCGCGATGCGCTCCGCCACGGCAACGCCCTCTTCCTCGGCCTTGTGCGCCAGCATCGGGCCGCGCACCACGTCGCCGATGGCCCAGACGTTGGGCAGGTTGGTCTTGCAGTCGTCATCGACGTTGATGGCGCCACGCTCGTCGAGCTTCAGGCCCACGGCTTCGGCGTTCAGGCCGATGGTGTTGGGCACGCGGCCGATCGACACGATCAGCTTATCGACTTCCAGCGTCTGGGCTTCGCCCTTGGCGTTGGTCCAGGCGACGCTCACGCCCTTCTTCGACGACTTGATCTCGCCGACCTTGACGCCGAGCTCGATCTTGAGCTTCTGCTTGTCGAAAGCCTTCTTGGCTTCCTTGGCGATCTGCTCGTCCACCGCGCCGAGGAAGGTCGGCAGCGCTTCGAGCACCGTGACTTCGGCACCGAGGCGGCGCCACACCGAGCCCATTTCGAGGCCGATGACGCCCGACCCAATCAGGCCCAGCTTCTTCGGCACCGCGCCGATGCGCAGCGCGCCGTCGTTCGAGAGGATGTTCTCCTCGTCGAACGGCGTGCCCGGCAGCGCGCGGGCGTTGGAGCCCGTGGCCACGATGATGTGCTTGCCGCTGATCGACTCCTCGGCGGCGCCCGCCACCTTGATCTCATAGCCGGTTTCATCGGTCTTCACGAACGAGCCGCGGCCATGGAAGAAGCTGATCTTGTTCTTCTTGAACAGGTACAGGATGCCGTCGTTGTTCTGCTTCACGACCTGGTCCTTGCGGGCCAGCATCTTGTCGATGTCGAGGCCCAGGCCTTCGACCTTGATGCCATGGTCCGCGAAGTGGTGGCCGGCCTGCTCGAAGTGCTCCGACGATTGCAGCAGCGCCTTCGAGGGGATGCAGCCGACGTTGGTGCAGGTGCCGCCCGGTGCGGGGCCGCCCTTGCCGTTCTTCCATTCGTCGATACAGGCCACGTTGAAGCCGAGCTGCGCGGCGCGGATCGCCGCGATGTAGCCGCCGGGGCCGCCGCCGATGACGACGACGTCGAATTGCTTGTTTGCCATCTGGTTCTTTCTCCCGGATCAGATGTCGAACAAGAGGCGCGACGGGTCTTCCAGCGCTTCCTTCATGGCGACCAGGCCCAGCACGGCTTCACGGCCGTCGATGATGCGGTGGTCGTAGCTCATGGCGAGGTAGTTCATCGGGCGAACGACGATCTGGCCGTTCTCGACCACGGCGCGGTCCTTGGTGGCGTGCACGCCGAGGATGGCCGACTGGGGCGGGTTGATGATCGGGGTCGAGAGCATCGAGCCGAAGGTGCCGCCATTCGAGATGGAGAACGTGCCGCCGGTCATGTCTTCGATGCCCAGCTTGCCGTCTTGTGCCTTCTTGCCGAACTCGGCGATCTTCTTCTCGATGTCGGCAAAGCTCATCTGGTCGGCATTGCGCAGGATCGGCACCACCAGGCCGCGCGGCGAACCGACGGCGATACCGATGTCGAAGTAGCCGTGGTACAGGATGTCGTTGCCGTCGACCGAGGCGTTGATCACCGGGTACTTCTTCAGTGCGTGCACTGCGGCCTTCACGAAGAAGCTCATGAAGCCGAGCTTCACGCCGTGTTCCTTGGTGAAGCTGTCCTGGAAGCGCTTGCGCAGCTCCATGACGGGCGCCATGTTCACTTCATTGAAGGTCGTCAGGATGGCGTTGGTCGATTGCGACTGCAGCAGGCGCTCGGCGATGCGGGCGCGCAGGCGGCTCATCGGCACGCGCTGCTCGGGGCGCTCGCCCAGGTCGGGCGCGCTGGTGGGCGCGGCGACTTGCGGCAGTGCGGGCTTGGCGGCCGGTGCGGGGATGGTAGCCGCGGGCTTGGCGCCCGAAGCGACCGCGCCGAGCACGTCGCCCTTGGTGACACGGCCGTCCTTGCCGGTGCCGGCCACGTCGCTGGTCTTCAGGTTGTTGTCGGCCAGCAGCTTGGCGGCGGCAGGCATGGCCACGTCGGCCTTCGAACCGCCGGTGGCGGCGGCAGCAGCTGCTGGTGCAGGCGCGGCGGCAGCCGGCGCTGCAGCAGGCGCAGCCGCCGGTGCGGCGGCCGAAGCCTTGCCATCGGTGTCGATCTTGGCGATCAGCTGATCGGCCACCACGGTGGCGCCATCAGGCTGCACGATTTCGGCCAGCACGCCAGCCGAGGGCGCGGGCACTTCGAGCACGACCTTGTCGGTCTCGATCTCGATCAGGATTTCATCGATGGCGACGGCTTCGCCGGCCTTCTTCTTCCAGGTGAGCATGGTGGCTTCGGCCACCGATTCGGAAAGCTGGGGGACTTTGACTTCTACGATAGACATTTGGAGTGAGCTCCGATTTTTTCTTCAGGGTGTTCGTGTGAAAAGAGGCTTTTGATTACTTGGTCAGCACGAAGCCCTTGAGCTTGCCAAACGCGCCATCGACGAGCGCCTTCTGCTGTTCCTGGTGCAGGTGCGAGTAGCCCACCGCCGGCGATGCCGAGGCGGCACGGCCGGAGTAGCCGAGCTTCTGGCCGTCCTGCATGTTTTCGTGGATGTAGTGCTGCACGAAGAACCAGGCGCCCTGGTTCTGCGGCTCGTCCTGGCACCACACCACGTCGACGAGGTTCGGGTACTTCTTGATCTCGGCAGCGAAAGCCTTGTGCGGGAAGGGGTAGAGCTGCTCGACGCGGATGATCGCCACGTCTTCGGTGCCCTGCTCTTCGCGCTTCTTGGCCAGGTCGTAGTAGACCTTGCCGGAGCAGGCGATCAGGCGCTTGACCTTCTCGGCCTTCAGGCCCTTGCTGTCGGGAATGACGGTCTGGAAGCTGCCCTTGGTGAACTCGGACAGCGGCGAGGTCGCGTCCTTGTTGCGCAGCAGCGACTTGGGCGTCAGGATGATCAGCGGCTTGCGCAGGTTGCGCACCATCTGGCGGCGCAGCACGTGGAAGATCTGGCTGGCCGTGGTCGGCTGCACCACCTGCATGTTGGTGTCCGCGCTCAGCTGCATGAAGCGCTCCAGGCGAGCCGAGCTGTGCTCGGGGCCCTGGCCTTCGTAGCCGTGCGGCAGCATCATCGTGAGGCCGTTGACGCGGCCCCACTTCACTTCGCCGGAGGCGATGAACTGGTCGATCACCACCTGCGCGCCGTTCACGAAGTCGCCGAACTGGGCTTCCCAGATCACGAGCGTGTTCGGGTCGTTCGAGGCGTAGCCGTATTCGAACGCGAGCACGGCCTCTTCCGACAGGATCGAGTCGATCACGACGAACGGTGCCTGGTTGTCGGCCACGTTCTGCAGCGGCGTGTAGGTGCCGGTGTCGAACTTCTCGCGGTTCTGGTCGTGCAGCACGGCGTGGCGGTGCGTGAACGTGCCGCGGCCCGAGTCTTCACCCGACAGGCGGATCGGGTAGCCGCTGGCCACCAGCGATGCGAAGGCCATGTGCTCGCCCATGCCCCAGTCGACGTTCACGTCGCCGCGGCCCATGGCGGCGCGGTCGTCCAGCACCTTCTTCACGAGCGGGTGCACGGTGAAGCCCTCGGGCACGAAGGTGATCTTCTCGGCCAGGCGCTTCCATTCGCTCGAGGGAATGGCGGTATCGCCGGCGTCGGTCCACTTCTTGTTGAGGTACGGGCTCCAGTCGACGGCGTACTTGCTCTTGAAGTTGGTCAGCACCGGGTCGACCGTGTTCTTGCCTTCGTCGAAGGCGGCACGCTGCGCCTTGACCATGTCGTCGCCGAGCGTGTCGCCCAGGCCTTGCGCGGCCAGCTTGTCGGCGTACAGCTTGCGCGTGCCGGGGTGGACTGCGATCTTCTTGTACATGAGCGGCTGGGTGAGCGAGGGGGTGTCCTGCTCGTTGTGGCCCAGCTTGCGGAAGCAGATGATGTCCACGACCACGTCCTTCTGGAATTCCATGCGGAAGTCCAGCGCGATCTGGGTGGCGAGCACCACGGCTTCGGGGTCGTCGCCGTTCACGTGCAGCACCGGCGCTTCGATCATCTTGACGATGTCCGAGCAGTACAGCGTCGAGCGGCTGTCGCGCGGGTCGCTGGTGGTGAAGCCGATCTGGTTGTTGATGACGATGTGCACCGTGCCGCCGGTGGAGTAGCCGCGGGTCTCGGCCAGCGCCAGCGTTTCCATCACGACGCCCTGGCCCGCGAAGGCGGCGTCGCCGTGCACGATCACGGGCAGCACCTGCTTGCCCAGTGGGTCGCCGCGGCGGTCCATACGGGCGCGCACCGAGCCTTCGACCACGGGGTTCACGATCTCGAGGTGCGAGGGATTGAACGCCAGGCTCAGGTGCACCGGGCCGCCGGGGGTGGTCACGTCCGAGCTGAAGCCCTGGTGGTACTTGACGTCACCGCTGGGCAGGTCTTCGGGGGCGGTGTGGTCGAACTCGGCGAACAGGTCGGCCGGCATCTTGCCGAGCGAGTTGACCAGCACGTTCAGGCGGCCGCGGTGGGCCATGCCGATCACGATTTCCTGCACGCCCTTGGCGCCGGCCTGGTTGATCAGTTCGTCCATCGCGACGATGAAGCTCTCGCCGCCTTCGAGCGAGAAGCGCTTCTGGCCGACGTACTTGGTGTGCAGGAAGCGCTCCAAGCCCTCGGCCGCGGTCAGGCGGTTCAGCACGTGCTTCTTCTGCTCGGCACTCAACTTGGGGTTGGTGCGGGCGCTTTCGAGCCGCTGCTGCCACCAGCGCTTGTGGTTCTGGTCGGTGGTGTACATGTACTCGGCGCCCATCGTGCCGCAGTACGTTTCGCGCAAGGCGTTGAGCAGGTCGCGCAGCGACATGGTCTCCTTGCCGAAGAAGGTGTTGCTGGTGTTGAACACCGTCTCGAGGTCGGCGTCGGTGAAGCCGTAGAACGAGGGTTCGAGTTCCGGGATCGAGGGACGCTCGGCGCGCTTGAGCGGGTCGAGGTCGGCCCAGCGGGCACCGACGTTGCGGTAGGCGGCGATCAGCTGCTGGACCGAGGTACGCTTGCGGCCGAGCTCGGAGTCGGCACCGCTGGCCTGCACGACCTTGGTCGTGCCCTGCTTCGCACGTTCGGCGAAAGCATTGATGACCGGCAGGTGCGGAACGTCGCGGGTGTTGGTGCCATCGGCGGCGGGAACGTTCTGCAACGCGTCGAAATACGAACGCCAGTTGTCGGGCACGCTGCCGGGGTTGGCGAGGTAGTTCTCGTACATCTCTTCGACATAGGGCGCATTGCCACCGAAGAGGTAGGTGTTGCCTTGATAGGCTGTGTACGCCGTGGGCGTAGAAGAATCGCTCATGATCCGCTGACCTTCGCTTCCCTGAAGGAAGCACTAGCTGGTTAAGAAACCTTCCGCGACACGGCTGAACCGATTGGCGGATGCGACTGTGGCTGGGGAAGGGCCTGAGTACCTTGGCATTGTGCCACGTCAACCATATGACGGCCCAAAGGAGCTTCGCAACCCCTCTCCTGCTCATTCAGGCGGAAGAGAGTAACTGTTTGATTTGCTGCAGCGTGGCGGGGTCGTCGATGGTGGTCAGGTCGCCCGGGTCGCGCTGCTCGCACACGGCCTGGATGGCACGGCGCAGCAGCTTGCCGCTGCGCGTCTTGGGCAGGCCGCTCACGAAACGCACGCGCGCTGGCCGCGCCAGTGCGCCGAGCTGGTCGGCCACCATCTTCATGATCTCGCCTTCGAGCTTGAGTGCCGCATCGGCGTCGCCCACGGCCTTGCCGCCCTTGGGAACGACGAAGGCCATCGCGACCTGGCCCTTGAGCGCGTCGGCCACGCCCACCACGGCGACCTCGGCCACGTTGGCGTGGCCCGAGATGCTCTCCTCGATCTCGCGCGTGCCGAGGCGGTGGCCCGCCACATTGATCACGTCGTCGGTGCGCCCGAGGATGTAGAAATAGCCGTCTTCGTCGCGAATGCCCCAGTCGAAGGTCGAATAGACCATCTTGCCGGGCACGCTCTTCCAGTACGTGTTGACGAAGCGCGCATCGTCCTTCCATACGGTCTGCATGAAGCCGGGCGGCGTCGGGCCTTCGACCACCACCACGCCCTTCTCGTTCGGGGCGGTCAGTTCCTCGCCGGTCGATTCATGCAGGATCTTGATGCGGTAGCCGTACATCGGCACGCCCGGGCTACCGAACTTGCTGGGCTTGGCCTCGACGCCGTTGGCGATGGTGATCATCGGCCAGCCCGATTCGGTCTGCCAGTAGTTGTCGATGATCGGCACGCCCAGGCCTTCGCTGATCCAGCGTGCGGTGGGCTCGTCGAGCGGCTCGCCCGCCAAAAACAGCGCGCGCAGGCTCGACAGGTCGTACTTCTTCAACAGCGACGGGTCCTGCTTCTTGAGCACGCGCACCGCGGTGGGGGCGCTGAACATCACCGTCACCTTGTATTTCTCGACCAGGCGCCACCAGATGCCGCCGTCGGGCTGCCGGTCGATGCCTTGCGTGGGCAGGCCCTCGTACATGATCGTCGCCATGCCCGCGATGAGCGGGCCGTAGACGATGTAGCTGTGGCCCACCACCCAGCCGATGTCGCTGGTGGAGAAGTAGGTTTCGCCGGGCCGGCCGTCGAAGATGTGCTTCATGCTGGCGGCCAGCGCGACCGCGTAGCCGCCCACATCGCGCTGCACGCCCTTGGGCTTGCCGGTCGTGCCGCTGGTGTAGATGGTGTAGCTGATGTCGGTGGAGGCAAGCCATGTGCAGGGCACCCTGGCGTCGAGGTGCTTGCGCCTGAGTTCGGCGGCCAGATGGTCACGGCCGGCAGTCAGGTCCATGGATGCAAGGCCGCGGTCCGTGAGCAGCACCGCCGAAGGCTTGTGTTTCGACAGGCGGATCGCCTCGTCGAGCAAGGGCTTGTACGCAATGACCTTGCCGCCGCGCGAGCCCGCGTCGGCGCTCACGATCACCTTGGGCTCGGCGTCCTCGATGCGCGTGGCCAGCGAGCCGCTGGCGAATCCGCCGAACACCACGCAGTGGATGGCGCCGATGCGCGCGCAGGCCAGCATCGCGAAGGCGGCCTCGGGAATCATCGGCATGTAGATGAGCACACGATCGCCCTTGCCCACGCCAAGTTCGATCAGGCTGGCGGCGGTGCGCTGCACCTCGGCATGCAACTCGTTGAAGCTGTAGCTCTTCTCGACGCCGGTTTCGGTGGAGACGAAGACCAGCGCGGGCTGATCGCCCCGCGCGGCCAGATGCCGGTCGACCGCGTTGTGGCACAGGTTGGTCGTGCCGCCGACGAACCAGCGCGCAAAAGGCGGCTGGCTGGCGTCCAGGATCTGTTGCGCGGGGTTTTGCCAGTCGATCAGCTTCGCCTGCTCGGACCAGAAGGCCTCGGGCGTGTCGACGGATTGGCGATAGAACTCTTCGTAGCGGCTCATCTGGGTATGTCTCCTGTCATTCATTCGGGTCTGGTGGCACCACCAAAACTGAATTCATAATTATGGAGACCGATCTTGCAGCAAGCTGACGGCCGGAACAATCCGGCCGAGCCCTGCCTCCCGCCGCAGATGCGCTACCGGACGAGCGAAAGCAACTCAGGAAATGCGGGGTGTTCCGCCGTGCGCAGCCACTCGAAGCCGACCATCTCGGTCGTCACGAGTTCGGCACCGGCACCGGCCAGCCGGTCGAAGGCCGCGTCGCGGTTGCGCTCGGTGCGCGAACTGCAGGCGTCCGTCACGACCCAGACCTCGAACTCGTCTTCGAGCAGGTCGAGCGCGGTCTGCAGCAGGCAGACGTGGGCTTCGCAGCCGGCGATCACGATGCTGTTGCGCTCCTCGGCCGCGGCGGCGGGCTTTTGCAGATGCTTGGGCAGGCTGCGCGCATTGCCCTGCGGTGCCTTGGCCGGCACGCGCAGCCACTCGCCCAGGCCTTCCTCCACGCCGCTGAAATGCATCTTCGACAGGGTGCGCTGGCACAGCGCGCGGATGTCGGGCAGGTTTTCGCCAAGGCTGGACGGGTTGTGCTCGGTGCCGAACACCGGCACCTGGAACAGGTGCGCCATCTTGCCGAGGCGCACCGCGTTCTGCGCAACGGCCTCGCCCTCGAAGATCGCCGGCATCAGCCGCGCCTGGTAGTCGACCAGAACGAGTTGGGAGAGCGAGGCGTCGAGCAGCATGAGCGGTGTCTTTCAGGTATCGGTTGAATTGGGCTGAACCGTACCACCGAAAGGACCGCCTCGGGCTCTCTCGACGTACGCCCGCCGGCACGCGCGTCTGCCGGCATCGCGGCACGCCTAAACTGCGGCGCATGAAGCTGTTCTCCAAGCGGGCGTGCCTCGCGGCGCTGGGCCTCGGCGCCGCGCTGCTCGCCGTGGCCTGCGGCGGCGTGCGCAAGGCCGCGGTGCCGATGGCGACTTCGCTCGAAAAAGCAGCTGCGCACGCGGCGAGGTCGACACGCTGCTGGTGATGCTTCCCGGCGCCTACTCGGCGCCCGGCGAGTTCGAGCGCGAGGGCTTCGTGCGCGCGGTCCGCGAGAACCGCATCGCGGCGGACGTGATGCTGGTCGACGCTCATCTCGGCTACTTCAACGACAAGAGCATCCTCGACCGCCTGAGCGCCGACGTGGTCGCGCCGGCGCGCGGCCAGGGCTACCGCCACATCTGGATCGTCGGCATTTCCCTCGGCGGTTTCGGCGGAATGCTCTATGCGCAGACGCACCCCGGCGAACTCGCGGGGCTGGTGACGCTCGCGCCCTATCTCGGCGAGCGCTCGCTCGGCACGGACATCGCCAACGCGGGCGGCCTCGCCAGGTGGAACGGGCCGCTGGTCGACCCGGCCGCGAGCCCCCGCGAACGCCCAACGAGACGCAGCTCTGGCAATGGCTGCGCGGTTACGCGGGCTTCACGAACACGACAGGCGCGCGGCCGCCGCTCTATCTGGGCTACGGCGTGGACGACCGCTTTGCCTTCAGCAACCGGCTACTGGCGAACGTGCTGCCGCCCGAGCGCGTCTTCACGACAGAAGGCGGCCATGACTGGCCTGAGTGGAACCACCTCTGGCGCCGGATGCTGCCGACCTTGCCGCTGCCAGGTTGCCCCGGCTGAAAATCCGCTCCGAACTCAGTTCAGCCGCAGGCGCAGCAGCTTGCCGTCGGCTTCGTCGGTGAGCACGTAGAGCAATCCATCCGGCCCCTGCTTCACGTCGCGGATGCGGGCGCGGCCCTCGGCCAGCAGCTTGTGCTCGGCGACCACCTTGCCGCCTTTCAGCTCGATGCGGTCGAGATAGCCGAACTTGAGCGAGCCCACGAACAGGTTGCCCTTGCAGCCCGCGCCATAGCGGTCGCTGGTCAGGAACGCCATGCCGGACGGCGCGATCGACGGCACCCAATAGTGCAGCGGCTGCTCCATGCCCTCCTTGGCCGTAATGCCGTCGCCGATCTTGCCGCCGCCGTAGTTCTCGCCGTAGGTGATGACGGGCCAGCCGTAGTTGCGGCCGGCCTGCGGAATGTTGATTTCGTCGCCGCCCTGCGGCCCGTGCTCGGTCATCCAGAGGCGGCCGTCGGGCGCGAGCGTGGCGCCCTGCCCGTTGCGGTGGCCGGAGCTCCAGATCTCCGGCAGCGCGCCCGCCTTGCCGACGAAGGGGTTGTCCTTGGGCACCGTGCCGTCCTTGCCGATGCGCACGATCTTGCCCAGGTGGTTGTCGAGCTTCTGCGCGTCTTCCTTGCGGCTGAAGCGCTCGCCCAGCGTAAGGAACAGCGTGCCATCGCGCGCCTCTACGATGCGGCAGCCGAAGTGGTTGCGGCTCGCGACCTTGGGCTGCTGGCTGAAGATGATCTTCAGCTCCTCGAGCTTCGTGCCGTCGGCCGACAGATTGGCGCGGGCCAGCGCGGTGCTGTTGGCCGAACCGCCGGCATCGGGTTCGGAGAAGCAGAAGTACAGCGTGCGGTTTTTCTCGAAGTCGGAGTCGGCCAGCACGTCGAGCAAGCCGCCCTGCCCGCCCGCCGCGATGGAAGGCAAGCCCGCGATGGGCGCCGCGATCTTCCCGTCGGCACCGATCAGCCGGAGACGGCCGGGCCGCTCCGTCACCACGAAACGGCCGCCCGGAAGGAAGGCGACGCCCCACGGGTTTTCAAGACCGGTAGCCACCGTTTCAGGCCTCATCTGCGCCGCGGCGGTAGCGCAGAAACCGATTACCGTGACAAATGCCCAGAGACGAAGGGAAGCCAAAAGTGATAAGCACGGCAAATTCATGGCTTTTCCGTGAAGTTGATGCGATCTTGACGGGAAATAACGACTGAATCCAGCAAGAGCACCGATCAACCCGAGGTCCGAGGGCCCTTTCGCGGTCAACCGCTTATGGGCCATAAACGTTCGCCGTTACATTTTTTCTTTGACCGGATTGAAATTTTTTATGTAAATCAATGACTTACAGATGGATTCGCTAATTCTGTTTAAATTGACATAACCACGCGTCATCAATATCCTACGCGCCATGCGTTTTTTCGTCCTTCCCGCGTCCCTTCTATTTGCCGTCGCTGTTCATGCGGCCCCCCAACAAGACAAGACCGATGACGAGTTGGCACGAATGCTCGCCGACAAGGGCATCATCGGACAGCTCAAGCAGGTTCGCCAGACCGTCACCGAACGCACTTCAGATCTGGTGGTGACCGCCATCGGCTTCCTCGGCGTTCCATACCGCCGCGGCGGCAACACCGCCGAATCGGGTTTCGATTGCAGCGGCTTCGTTCGCGCCATGTACAACCAGACCGTGGGCCACATGCTCCCGCGCCGCGCCGAAGAGCAAGCCGCCGCCACCGAGAAGATCGATCGCAGCCAGCTCAAGCCCGGCGATCTCGTGTTCTTCAACACCATGCGCCGCGCCTTCAGCCATGTCGGCATCTACGTCGGCGAAGGCAAGTTCATCCACTCGCCCCGCTCCGGCGCCCAGGTTCGCGTGGAAGACATGAACGGAAGCTATTGGCAACACCGCTTCGACGGCGCCCGCCGCGTACCCGGCGCACCGACGGACGAAGTAAAGGCTGCGGCTCTCGCCAACACCGGCAACTGAGCCCTCCGCAAGTCAGGACGAAAAAATCCCGCTTCAGCGGGATTTTTTTATGGGCGCTCGATTGCGCCCTGGGTCATGCTGCCTTCTTCGCGGGCGGCAGGTCCGTGCAGGTGCCATGCGCCACTTCCGCCGCCATGCCGATGCTTTCGCCGAGCGTCGGGTGCGGGTGGATGGTCTTGCCGATATCGATCTCGTCCGCGCCCATCTCGATGGCCAGCGCGATCTCGCCGATCATGTCGCCGGCATGCGTGCCGACGATGCCGCCGCCGAGGATGCGGTGCGTTTCGGCATCGAACAGCAGCTTGGTGAAGCCCTCGTCGCGGCCGTTGGCAATGGCGCGGCCCGAGGCCGTCCAGGGGAAGTGCCCCTTCTTGACCTTGATGCCTTCGGCCTTCGCCTGGTCCTCGGTGAGGCCGACCCACGCCACTTCGGGGTCGGTGTAGGCGACGCTGGGGATCACGCGGGCATTGAAGGCGGCGCTGGACAACTCCTTGTCACCCTTCTGCTCGCCGGCAATGACTTCGGCCGCCACGTGCGCCTCGTGCACCGCCTTGTGCGCCAGCATGGGCTGGCCCACGATGTCGCCGATGGCGAAGATGTGTGGCACGTTGGTGCGCATCTGGATGTCGACGTTGATGAAACCGCGATCGGTCACAGCGACGCCGGCCTTCTCGGCGCCGATCTTCTTGCCGTTCGGGCTGCGGCCCACGGCCTGCAGCACGAGGTCGTAGACCTGCGGTTCCTTCGGCGCGTTCTCGCCCTCGAAGGTGATCTTGATGCCCTCCTTCGTGGCTTCGGCACCGACCGTCTTGGTCTTGAGCATGATGTTGTCGAAGCGCGGCGTGTTCATCTTCTGCCAGACCTTCACGAGGTCGCGGTCGGCGCCCTGCATCAGGCCGTCGAGCATCTCGACCACGTCCAGGCGCGCGCCGAGCGTGGAATACACCGTGCCCATTTCGAGGCCGATGATGCCGCCGCCCAGGATCAGCATGCGCTTGGGGTCGGTGGCCATCTCGAGCGCGCCGGTCGAATCGACCACGCGCGGATCCTTCGGCATGAACGGCAGGCTCACCGACTGCGAACCGGCCGCGATGATCGCGTTGCGGAACTTGACGGTCTGCTTCTTGCCGGTGGTGTCCCAGCTCGTGCCGGAGGTTTCTTCCACCTCGAGATGGTACGAATCGATGAAGTTGCCGACGCCGCGCAGCACCGTCACCTTGCGCATCTTGGCCATGGCCGTGAGGCCGCCGGTGAGCTTGCCCACCACCTTGTTCTTGTGGCCGAGCAGCTTGGCGCGGTCGACCGTGGGCGCAGCGAAGCTCACGCCGAGGTCGGCGAAATGCTTGACCTCGTCCATCACGGAAGCCACGTGCAGCAGCGCCTTCGACGGGATGCAGCCGACGTTCAGGCACACGCCGCCGAGGGTGGCGTAGCGCTCGATCAGCACGACCTTCAGGCCGAGGTCGGCGGCACGGAAGGCGGCCGAGTAACCGCCGGGGCCGGCGCCGAGCACGATCACGTCGCATTCGACATCAACCTTGCCGCCATAGCTCGACACCGCCACCGCAGCCGCTGCGGGGGCCTGCGCGGGAGCAGCAGCCTTCGCCGCAGGAGCGGCAGCTGCCGGGGCAGGAGCCGCCGCTGCGGGTGCGGGCGCCGCGGCACCGTCGACTTCCAGCGTCAGCACGACCGAGCCTTCCTTGACCTTGTCGCCCACCTTCACGGCCAGCGACTTCACCACGCCGGCAGCGGACGACGGAATCTCCATCGAGGCCTTGTCCGATTCGACCGTGATCAGCGACTGCTCGGCCTTGACCGTGTCTCCTACATTGACCAGCACCTCGATCACTGCCACTTCGTCGAAGTCGCCGATGTCGGGCACCTTGATTTGTTGTTCGCTCATTTGGACACTTTCAGTTTGAGTGTGAGAACGTCGACCGGTGGGGCCGAATTGCGATCGAATTCGCAGGCGGCGGCAATGCCTGCCTCCGCCACGTCGCGCGAGTTGCGCGACTTGATGTCATAGGCCGCGTGCATGGCGCCGAGCGCAAAGCTGCGTCCCGAGCCGATGGCCCAGAACTCCTTGAACTCGAACACCTCGCGGTAGCTGTAGATGCCGTAGATGCCGCTCTGGTTGGCCATCAGCATCGTGAACTGGCTCGACTCGTAGGGCTCGTGCTCGTCTTCCTTGGTCTGCATGAAGAACGTGTCCTTCAGCACCGGATGCAGCATCGTGAAGGTGCGGAAGATCTCGTGCTTGCTGCCGAACAGCAACTGCTCGCGCGGCTGCGCGGCCAGCGCGTGCTGCAGCACCAGGAAGTGCGCGGCGGCGCCAGCCACCGCGAACAGGCTCTGCCCCGCCGCATCCTCGACGGTGAAGATCTTCTGATTCGCTTCGGCGCGGTGCGAAAGCCGCGTGTCGCCGAAGGTCACCAGAGAATCCGCTGCCATCGTGACCTGGCCGCCTTTGCGGACGGCCACTACGGTGGTCATAGCAGGATTCGACGGTAGTCCGCGAGCACTTGCCCCAGGTAGGCGTTGAAACGCGCAGCCAGGGCGCCGTCGATCACGCGGTGGTCGTACGACAGCGACATCGGCAGCGTCAGGCGCGGCACGAATTGCTTGCCGTCCCACACCGGCTTCATCTGGCCCTTCGAGAGGCCGAGGATGGCCACTTCGGGAGCGTTGATGATCGGCGTGAAGTGCGTGCCGCCGATGCCGCCCAGCGAGCTGATCGAGAAGCAGCCGCCCTGCATGTCGGCCGAGCCGAGCTTGCCGTCGCGCGCCTTCTTGGCGAGTTCACCCATCTCGGCGCTGATCTGCAGGATGCCCTTCTTGTCGGCATCCTTGAGCACCGGCACCACGAGGCCGTTGGGCGTGTCCGCCGCGAAGCCGATGTTGTAGTACTGCTTGTAGACGAGCTGATCGCCGTCCAGGCTGGTGTTGAACTCGGGGAATTTCTTCAGCGCCGCGACCACCGCCTTGATGACGAAGGCCAGCATCGTGACCTTCACGCCCGACTTCTCGTTCTCCTTGTTGGTGGAGACGCGGAAGGCCTCGAGCTCGGTGATGTCGGCTTCGTCGTTGTTGGTGACGTGCGGAATCATTACCCAGTTGCGATGCAGGTTCGCGCCGCTGAGCTTCTTGATGCGCGACAGGTCCTTGCGCTCGACCGTGCCGAACTTCGTGAAGTCGACCTTGGGCCATGGGATCAGGCCCAGCGCAGCGCCGTCGCCACCACCGGCCGGCGCCTTGGCCGCCGAGGCCTTGGTGCTGGCCTGACCGCTCATCACGGCCTTGGTGAAGCCCTGGATGTCTTCCTGCGTGATGCGGCCCTTGGGCCCGGAGCCCTTGACCTCTTCAAGCGGCACGCCGAGTTCGCGCGCGAACTTGCGCACCGAGGGCGAGGCATGCGGCAGGCTGGCGCTGGGGGCGACCGTCGGCTGATGAGCCGGAGCGGCGGCGGCTGCAGGCGCCGATGCGGCAGCCGGTGCGGGTGCACTGGCGGTTGCGGTTGCCGGTGCGGCAGCCGCTGCCTGGGTCGGCGCCGGAGCAGCAGCCCCTGCAGCGCCTTCGAGCACCGCGATCAGGTCACCGATGTTGACCGTGTCGCCCACCTTGACCTTGAGCTCCTTGAGCACCCCCGCAGCCGACGACGGAATTTCCATCGAGGCCTTGTCCGACTCCACCGTGATGAGCGACTGCTCGGCTTTGACCGAGTCGCCCACCTTCACGAGCACTTCGATGACGGCGACGTCCTTGAAGTCGCCGATGTCGGGCACCTTGACCTCGACCGGGCCGGAGGCCGCCGGGGCTGCCGCGGGAGCAGCCGGCGCGGGGGCCGCTGCGGCCGGCGCAGGAGCCGGTGCCGGAGCAGCCGCGGGCGCCGGGGCTGCTGCAGCACCCGCTCCCTCGGCTTCAAGCACGAGCACCACCGAGCCTTCCTTGACCTTGCTGCCGACCTCGACCTTCAGCTCCTTGACCACGCCGGCGGTCGACGACGGAATTTCCATCGATGCCTTGTCCGACTCCACCGTGATGAGCGATTGCTCGGCCTTGACCGTGTCGCCCACCTTCACGAGCACCTCGATCACCGCGACTTCATCGAAATCGCCGATGTCCGGCACCTTGACTTCCACTGCTGCCATATCGTTTGTCTCCCGCCCTGAGGCGCCGTTTCGTTCGTTGATTGTTGAGGGTCAGGCGTAGAGCGGGTTGACCTTGTCGACATTGATGCCGTACTTCTTGATCGCTTCCACCACCTTGGCCACCGGCACGGTGCCATCTTCGCTCAGCGCCTTGAGCGCAGCCACCACGATGTAGTGGCGGTTGATCTCGAAGTGCTCGCGCAGCTTGTTGCGGAAGTCGCTGCGGCCGAAGCCGTCGGTGCCCAGCACCTTGTAGTTGCGGCCCTTCGGGATGAAGGGGCGGATCTGCTCGGCGTAGGCCTTCATGTAGTCGGTCGAGGCGACCACCGGGCCGGTGGTGGGCGCAAGCTGCTCGGCCACGAAGGGCACGCGCGGCGTCTGGTCCGGGTGCAGCAGGTTCCAGCGGTCGGCGTCCTGGCCGTCACGCGTGAGCTCGTTGAAGCTCGGGCAGCTCCACACGGAAGCCGACACGCCCCAGTCCTTTTCGAGCAGCTCTTGCGCGGCAAAGCTTTCGCGCAGGATGGTGCCGCTGCCCAGCAGTTGCACGGTCGGTGCCTTGGCCTTGAGCGCGGGGCCCTGCTTCGACAGGTACATGCCCTTGATGATCTGCTCTTCGGTACCGGGCTGGAGGCCGGGCATCGCGTAGTTCTCGTTGAGCAGCGTCAGGTAGTAGTAGACGTTGTCCTGCTTCTCGACCATGCGCTTCAGGCCGTGATGCAGGATCACGCCGACTTCGTGCGCGAAAGTCGGGTCGTAGCTCACGCAGTTCGGGATGGTGTTGGCCAGGATGTGGCTGTGGCCGTCTTCGTGCTGCAGGCCTTCGCCGTTCAGCGTGGTGCGTCCCGAGGTGCCGCCCAGCAGGAAGCCGCGGGCCTGCATGTCGCCGGCCGCCCAGGCCAGGTCGCCAATGCGCTGGAAGCCGAACATCGAGTAGTACACGTAGAACGGCACCATGATGCGGTTGTTCGTGCTGTACGACGTGGCCGCCGCGATCCAGCTCGACATGCCGCCAGCTTCGTTGATGCCTTCCTGCAGGATCTGGCCGGCCTTGTCTTCCTTGTAGTACATGACCTGGTCTTTATCGACCGGGGTGTACTGCTGACCGTGCGGGTTGTAGATGCCGATCTGGCGGAACAGGCCTTCCATGCCGAAGGTGCGCGCCTCGTCCACCAGGATGGGCACGACGCGCGGGCCGAGCGCCTTGTCGCGCAGCAGCTGCGTGAGGAAGCGCACGTAGGCCTGCGTGGTCGAGATCTCGCGGCCTTCGGCCGTGGGCTCGATCACCGACTTGAAGGTGTCGAGCGAGGGCACCGTGAAGCTCTCGTCGGCCTTGGCGCGGCGATGCGGCAGGTAGCCGCCGAGCGCCTTGCGGCGCTCGTGCAGGTAGCGCATTTCCGGCGTGTCGTCGGCCGGCTTGTAGAACGGCAGCTCGGCGATCTGGCTGTCAGGAATCGGAATGTTGAAGCGGTCGCGGAAGGCCTTGATGTCTTCGTCGCCGAGCTTCTTGGTCTGGTGGACCGTGTTCTTTCCTTCGCCGATCTTGCCCATGCCGAAGCCCTTGACGGTCTTGACGAGCAGCACCGTGGGCTGGCCCTTGTGGTTCTGGGCGGCATGGAAGGCGGCGTACACCTTCTGCGAGTCGTGGCCGCCGCGCTGCAGGCTCCAGACCTCGTCGTCGGTCATGTGCTCGACCATCTTCAGCGTGCGCGGGTCGCGGCCGAAGAAGTTCTTGCGCACGTAGGCGCCGTCGTTGGCCTTCATGGCCTGGTAGTCGCCGTCGTTGCACTCCATCATGATCTTGCGCAGCGCGCCGTCATGGTCCTTTTCGAGCAGGGCGTCCCAGCCCTTGCCCCAGATCAGCTTGACGACGTTCCAGTTGGCACCGCGGAATTCGCCTTCGAGCTCCTGGATGATCTTGCCGTTGCCGCGCACCGGGCCGTCCAGGCGCTGCAGGTTGCAGTTGATGACGAAGATCAGGTTGTCGAGGTTCTCGCGCGCCGCCAGGCCGATGGCGCCCAGCGATTCCACCTCGTCCATTTCACCGTCGCCACAGAACACCCAGACCTTGCGGTTCTCGGTGTTGGCGATGCCGCGTGCATGCAGGTACTTGAGGAAGCGCGCCTGGTAGATCGCCATCAGCGGCCCCAGGCCCATCGAGACGGTCGGGAACTGCCAGAACTCCGGCATCAGCTTGGGGTGCGGGTAGCTCGACAGGCCCTTGCCGTCCACTTCCTGTCGGAAGTTGAGCAGTTGCTCTTCGGAGAGGCGGCCTTCGAGGTAGGCGCGGGCATAGATGCCGGGCGAGACGTGGCCCTGGATGTAGAGCAGGTCGCCGCCATGGCTCTCGCTCTCGGCGTGCCAGAAGTGGTTGAAACCGGCACCGAACATGCTGGCCAGCGAGGCGAAGGATCCGATGTGGCCGCCGAGGTCGCCGCCTTCGGGCGGGTGGATGCGGTTGGCCTTGACCACCATCGCCATGGCATTCCAGCGCATGTAGGCGCGCAGGCGTTGTTCGATCTCGAGGTTGCCGGGGCTGCGGGCCTCCTGCGAGGGCTCGATGGTGTTGACATAGCCGGTGTTGGCCGAGAACGGCATGTCGACCGTGTTCTGGCGGGCATGTTCGAGCAGTTGCTCGAGAAGGAAGTGGGCCCGCTCCGGACCCTCGCTCTGGATGACGGAGGACAGTGCATCCATCCATTCACGGGTCTCCTGGGCGTCCGCATCGTTTGCGGCCGAGCCGAACAGGTTCTCGGGATTTGCCGACATGCTTGTCTCTCCTTTTAGGGCTGTGGCTGTAATTTAAGTGCGCTGTGCAGCGAACGCGGCGGAGTTTCGCATAGAAACATCGAGATTTCAAATAGTGCGTTGCAATTTCTTAATGTGATATTTTCAGTTCGCGTTTGCCCTGCGCAAAACCGCGCAAGCCCAGGCCGACGCTGCTTTGCCGTCGTTTCCGAAGGGCTTCACCTAAACTCGGACCATGCCCTTTTCCTCTCCGCTGGCAGCTGCCCGCAGTGCCGTGAATGCCTCGCTCCTGTCCTGGTGGCGCAGGTGGTGGCGCCGGCAGACGCCGGTGCTGCAGGACGCGGTCGCCATGCTCGCGCCGATGGCGGCCGTGCTGTTGTTTCTTGCCGCCATCGTGTCCGCCTTCTGGTACCTGCGCACCGAAGAAGTCGAGCGCGAGCAGGAGTCGGTGCGCCGCGACGTCGAATACGCGCAGCAGCGCATGCGCCTGCGGCTTTTGGAACGGCAGGAGCAGTTGATGCGCATCGCGCGCGACGCTTCCAACCGCGAGATCGACCCGGTCGAATTCACCAGCCGCGCCGAGTCGCTGGTGAGCCAGTTCCCCGAGCTGCAGACCATCACCTGGATCGACGACCGCCGCCGCTTCAAGGCCGGCTATGCGGCGCCCAGCGTGCATCCGGCCCAGCAGCACCTGATCGGCGACGTGCTGCGTCCCGGCGACATCGAGAGCAACTATGCGCTGGCCCGCGAGCTGCGCCAGCCGGTGTATTCGCAGCCCGTGGCCGGGGGCGACCCCCCTGCGATGCTGCAGCTGCATATCCCCCTTTTCGATCAAGGCCTGTTCGCGGGCGTGGTGCTCGGCGAGTTCTCGGTCGACGGCCTGCTGCGCTACGGCATGCCGTCCGAAGTGCAGGCGCGCTATGCGGTGTCGCTGCTCGACGCCAAGGGCCGCGCGATCGCGGGCAACACCACCACCCTGAAGGAAGGCGGCACGCGCCTGCTGCCCTGGGGCGAGCGGACCAACGAATACGAAGTGCCGGTGTCCCCGGTGGGCAATGCGCTGGTGCTGCGGGCGCAGGCCTACCGCACCTCGCAGGGCGTGGTCGGCAACGGGCTGTTCTGGCTGGTCTGCGCGCTCAGCGTGCTCACGAGCTGGATGCTGATCGGCACGTGGCGGCACACGCGGCGGCGTCTGCAGGCGCAGCAGCGGCTGGTCGCGGAAACCAATTTCCGCCGCGCCATGGAAAACTCCATGCTGACCGGCATGCGCGTGCTCGACCTGCAAGGCCGCATCACCTACGTGAACGCCGCCTTCTGCGCGATGACCGGATGGAGCGAGGCCGAGCTCGTCGGCCAGTCGCCACCCTTCCCCTACTGGCTCGAATCCGACCGCGAAGTGATGAACGAGCGCCTGGAAGAAGAGCTGCATGGCCGCGCCCTGCCCGGCGGCTTCCAGGTGCGCGTCAAGCGCAAGAACGGCAGCGTGTTCAACGCCCGGCTCTACGTGTCGCCGCTGATCGACGCGCGCGGCCACCAGACCGGCTGGATGACGTCGATGACCGACATCACCGAGCCAACGCGCATCCGCGAGCAGTTGTCGGCTTCGTACGAACGATTCACCACCGTGCTGGAAGCGCTCGATGCGGCCGTGTCCGTCGCGCCCATCGGCAGCGAGGAGCTGCTGTTCGCCAACAAGCTGTACCGGCTCTGGTTCGGCTCCGACACCGTGGGCCACCTGGGCATGGTCGCGCAGGCAGGTGTGCCAGCCTCGAATGCGCACGACGAAGGCCTCGACGACGTCGATCCGTACGCGGGCCTGCCGATCGACACGCTCACCGCGGCGCAGGCGGCCAACAACGAAATCTTCGTGCCTCACCTCGGCAAATGGCTCGAAGTGCGTTCGCGCTACCTGACATGGGTCGACGGCCGCCTCGCGCAGCTGGTGATCGCCACCGACATCACGCCGCGCCGCGACGCCGAGGAGCAGGCCGCCGCGCAGGCCGACAAGGCCCAGGCCGCCAGCCGCCTCATCACGATGGGCGAGATGGCCTCCAGCGTGGCCCACGAGCTCAACCAGCCGCTGACCGCCATCACCAACTACTGCAACGGGATGATGTCGCGCATCAAGGGCCAATCGATCGACAACGACGCGCTGCTCGCCGCGCTCGAGAAGACGTCGAAGCAGGCCCAGCGCGCGGGCCAGATCATCCAGCGCATCCGCTCCTTCGTGAAGCGCAGCGAACCCAACCGCACCCCGGCCGACGTGGCCACCATGGTGAGCGAGGCGGTCGAGCTGGCGGGCATCGAGCTGCGCCGGCGCAACGTGCGCCTGAACCACTACGTGGCCGCACGGCTGCCGGTGGTGCGCGTCGACCCGATCCTCATCGAGCAGGTGATGGTCAACCTGCTGAAAAACGCGGCCGAATCCATCGACATCGCCGAACGCCCGCTGGCGCGCCGCAGCGTCGAGCTGCGCGTGCTGCCCAAGGTCATCGAAGGCCACAACGCCATCGAGTTCTCGGTGCAGGACACGGGCAAGGGCCTCGCACCGGAAGTGATGGACCGGCTCTACGAAGCCTTCTTCTCCACCAAGCCCGAGGGCATGGGCATCGGCCTCAATCTGTGCCGCACCATCGTCGAGTCGCACCGCGGCCGGATGCAGGCGGAGAACATCTACAATGGCCCGGATGTGATCGGATGCCGTTTTTCCTTCTGGATTCCGGTGTTGGACGCTATCAGTTCCGTAGCTAGCGACGAGGCAAAGGTACCTGCATGAGTTTGATTCCGAAGAAGGGCACGGTCTATGTCGTCGACGACGACGAAGCCGTACGCGATTCGCTGCAATGGCTGCTCGAGGGCAAGGACTACAGAGTCCGCTGCTTCGATTCCGCCGAATCCTTTCTCTCCCGATACGACCCGCGCGAAGTCGCCTGTTTGATCGTCGACATCCGCATGGCCGGCATGACCGGCCTCGAACTGCAGGATCGCCTGATCGAACGCCGCTCCCCGCTGCCGATCGTGGTCATCACCGGCCACGGCGACGTGCCGATGGCGGTCGACAGCATGAAGAAGGGCGCAATGGATTTCATCCAGAAGCCCTTCAACGACGAAGAGCTCGTCACGCTGGTCGAGCGCATGCTCGAACATGCGCGCGGCGCCTTCACCCAGCACCAGCAATCGGCCAGCCGCGATGCGCTGCTGTCCAAGCTCACGGGCCGCGAGGCGCAGGTGCTCGAACGCATCGTCGCCGGCCGCCTGAACAAGCAGATCGCCGACGACCTCGGCATCAGCATCAAGACGGTCGAGGCGCATCGCGCCAACATCATGGAAAAGCTCAACGCCAACACCGTGGCTGATCTGCTCAAGATAGCGCTCGGGCAAGCGGCCCCCACGGCCAAGGCCTCCTGAGCCGCAGCTATCCCGCCGATAGCCACACACCTTCCCCACGCCTGCGCAAGCGGGCGTTTTTACTTGGAAAATCAAAACCGATGACCGCCCAACTGATCGACGGCAACGCCCTCGCCAAAACCATTCGTGCCGAGGTGTCCGGCCGCACCGCCGCGCTGAAGGCGCGCGGCGTGAACCCGGCACTGTCCATCATCCTGGTGGGCAGCGATCCCGCGAGCCAGGTCTACACGAAGCACAAGGTCAACGACAGCACCGAGACCGGCCTGCAGGCCACGCTCGAAACCTACCCCGCCGACCTGAGCGAAGCTGACTTGCTGGCCCGCATCCGCGCCCTCAACGACGACCCGAAGGTGCACGGCATCCTGGTTCAGCTGCCGCTGCCCAAGCACATGGACAGCCAGAAAGTCATCGAGACCATCTCGCCGGCCAAGGACGTCGACGGCTTCCACGTCGCCAGCGCCGGCGCACTGATGACCGGCGCTCCCGGCTTCTGGCCCTGCACGCCGCACGGCTGCATGAAGATGCTCGAATCCATCGGCTACGACCTGCGCGGCAAGCACGCGGTGGTCATCGGCCGCAGCAACATCGTCGGCAAGCCGATGGCCATGATGCTGCTGGCCAAGAGCGCCACCGTGACCATCTGCCACAGCGCCACGCAAGACCTCGGCGCCATCACGCGGCAGGCCGACGTGATCGTGGCTGCCGTGGGCAAGCTCGACCTCCTGACGGCTGACATGGTGAAGCCCGGTGCGGTGGTCATCGACGTCGGCATGAACCGCAAGGCCGACGGCAAGCTGGCCGGCGACGTCGATTTCGACAGCGTGAAGGAAGTGGCTGGCTGGATCACCCCCGTGCCGGGCGGCGTCGGCCCGATGACCCGCGCCATGCTCCTCGTCAACACCCTTGAAGCTGCGGAACGCGCCGCCAAGTGATTTCCATGGCCACCACGAACAACCCCCTCCTCGACTTCACCGATCTCCCGCTGTTCGATCGCATCAGGCCCGAGCATGTGTCGCCCGCGGTCGACACCCTGCTGGCCGATGCCGAGACCGCGCTGCAGACGGTGACGGCGTCCGAATTCCCAGCCGACTGGAACGCGATATCCAGGGTGCTCGACGTGGCCTCCGAACGCTTCAGCCGCGCCTGGGGCGCCGTCGGCCACCTCAACGCCGTGGCCGACACGCCGGAGCTGCGCGCCGCCTACAACGAGGCCATGCCGCGCGTCACCGCGTTCTGGACCCGCCTGGGTTCCGACGAGCGCCTGTATGCCAAGTACAAGGCAATCGATCCGGCCACGCTCAACCCCGAGCAGCGCCAGGCGCACAAGAACGCCGTGCGCAACTTCGTGCTCGGCGGCGCTGAACTGCAGGGCGACGCCAAGAAGCGCTTCGCCGACATCCAGGAACGCCAGGCCGAGCTGAGCCAGAAGTTCAGCGAGAACGCACTCGATGCGACCGATGCCTTCGCCTACTACGCCGCGCTGGGCGAGCTCGCGGGCGTGCCCGAGGACGTCGTGAGCGCCGCTCGCGCAGCCGCCGAAGCCGAGGGCAAGGAAGGCTACAAGCTCACGCTCAAGATGCCGAGCTACCTGCCGGTGATGCAATTCGCCAGGAGCAGCGCACTGCGCGAGAAGCTCTACCGCGCCTACGTCACGCGCGCCAGCGAATTCGGCGATGCCGCCTTCGACAACACCGCGCTCATCACAGAGATCCTCGCGCTGCGCGAGGAAGAAGCGAAGCTGCTGGGCTACAGGAACTACGGCGAGCTTTCCGTCGTGCCGAAGATGGCCGAATCGCCCGAGCAGGTCGTCAAGTTCCTGCGCGATCTCGCCACCAAGGCCAAGCCCTATGGCGAGCGCGACCTAGCCGACCTACGGGTCTTCGCTTCGGAGCAACTGAGCATCACCGACCCGCAACCCTGGGACTGGAGCTACATCGGCGAAAAGCTCAAGGAAGCGCGCTATGCCTTCAGCGAGCAGGAGGTGAAGCAGTACTTCCCGGCGCCGAAGGTCATGGCCGGTCTGTTCAAGATCGTCGAGACGCTGTTCGAGGTGTCGATCCGTCGCGATTCGGCGCCCACGTGGCATCCGAGCGTCGAGTTCTATCGCATCGAACGCGCCGGCCAGAAGGTGGGCCAGTTCTACCTCGATCCCTCAGCCCGCGCCGCCAAGCGCGGCGGCGCCTGGATGGACGATGTGCGGGCCCGCTGGCTGCGCCCCGACAACGGCGTGCTGCAGACGCCGGTCGCACAGCTGGTGTGCAACTTCGCCAGCGGCGTCGACGGCAAGCCGCCGCTGCTCACGCACGACGACGTGACCACCCTCTTCCACGAGTTCGGCCACGGCCTGCACCACATGCTCACGCAGGTGAACGAGCGCGACGTCTCGGGCATCAGCGGTGTCGAGTGGGACGCGGTCGAGCTGCCGAGCCAGTTCATGGAAAACTTCTGCTGGGAGTGGGACGTGCTCAAGCACATGACCGCCCACGTCGACACCGGCGAGCCGCTGCCGCGCGCCCTCTTCGACAAGATGACGGCCGCCAAGAACTTCCAGAGCGGCCTGCAGACGCTGCGCCAGATCGAGTTCTCGCTGTTCGACATGCTGCTGCACACCGAGTACCACGCGGCCACGGCCAAGCCCGGCGACGTGATGGCGCTGCTCGGCAAGGTGCGCGCCGAGGTGGCCGTGATGCCCTCGCCGCCGTTCAGCCGCACGCCGAATACCTTCAGCCACATCTTCTCGGGCGGCTACGCGGCCGGCTACTACAGCTACAAGTGGGCCGAGGTGCTCAGTGCCGACGCCTACGCGGCCTTCGAGGAAACCGTGGGCGCCGATGGCGAGCCGAACATCGAGACCGGCCGCAAGTACCGCCAGGCCATCCTGGAGGCCGGCGGCAGCCGCAGCGCCATGGATTCGTTCAAGGCCTTCCGCGGCCGCGAGCCTCAGCTTGATGCGCTGCTGCGACACCAAGGCATGGCGGAGCCCCGGCCCGCTTGATGCGGCGCTGAAGCTTGCGATACTCGGGCGATGCATCCGATTTACAAATTCTCACTGCATCGCCTGAGCGGCCTCGCCCTTGTGCTCGTTGCCGCGGGCGCGATGGCACAGCCTATCTACCGCCAGGTCGACAAGAACGGCAAGGTCACCTTTTCAGATCGCGCCCCGACCGCCAGCACCGAAGCGGCTTCGGCGCCGCAAGGCGGCGTCACCGCGCCCGCCAATGCCGGGCTACCCTACGAACTGCGGCAGGTGGCGCAGCGCTACCCCGTCACCCTGTACAGCAGCGACGAATGCGGACCCTGCAGCACGGCACGCTCGCTGCTTGTCACGCGCGGCATCCCGTTCGAAGAGCGAACTGTCAAGAGCAACGAGGAAGTCCAGGCGCTGCAGCGCCTGAGCAGCCAGAGTTCGCTGCCGCTGCTGACCATCGGGTCGCAGCAGCTCAAGGGCTTTTCGGATGCCGAGTGGTCGCAGTACCTCGACGCGGCCGGCTATCCCAAGAGCAACAGCCTGCCCGCGGGCTACCGCAACGGCCTGGTGCGGCCGTTGATCGCGCAACAGGCAGCGCCCGCAACCCGGGCCCCTGCGGCACCGGCTGCGCAGCCCGCGTCGCCGCCTCCCGCCTCGAGCGAACCGACCCCGAGCAACCCGGCCGGCATCAAGTTCTGACCCTGGCTGCGCTGGCGGCCTTGGATCATCGGGCGAACTGCATCGTCTTCACGCCCGTCGGGGTGCCCAGCAGGCACACGTCGGCTTTCTGGTGTGCAAAGACGCCCACCGTCACCACGCCCGGCCATTGACTCACCTCGGACTCGAAGGCCAGGGGATCGGTGATCCGCAGGCCGGTCACGTCCACGATGTGCTGGCCGTTGTCGGTAACCAGCGGCAGGCCATCCTTCTCGCGCACCTGGGCGATGCCGCCCATGCTCGCGAACTGGCGCATCACCCGGCGCGCGGCCATCGGGATCACCTCCACCGGCAGCGGAAACGCACCCAGCGCATCGACCAGCTTGGACTCATCGGCGATGCAGATGAACTTGCGCGACTGCGCCGCCACGATCTTTTCGCGCGTGAGCGCGGCGCCGCCGCCCTTCACCATGAAGCCGCGGTGGTCGATTTCGTCGGCGCCGTCGATATAGACAGCCAGTTCTTCCACCTCGTTGCTGTCGAACACCGGGATGCCCAGTGCCCGCAGGCGCTCGGTCGAGGCTACCGAACTGGAGACGGCGCCCTTGATCTCGTCCTTGATGGTGGCCAGCGCATCGATGAACTTGTTCACCGTAGAGCCGGTGCCGACGCCGACGATCTCGCCCTTGACCACGTAGGCCAGCGCGGCAAGGCCGACCTGGGCCTTGAGTTCGTCCTGAGAAAGAGGGGTTGGGGTGGCGGGTGCGGTCATCGCGGAGAATCCTTGGCTCATAGAAGTTCAGAATTATCCGATGCCCCTGCTGATGCCCTCTTCGCTCTACGGCCTGGCCCGCCCTTTCCTGTTCGGTTTCGACCCCGAGCACGCCCACGAACTCACGCTGGACGGCCTGGCGCGCACCCAGAACACGCCGCTGGCCTGCGCCTATTCGGCACCGCGCGTAAACGACCCGGTCCAGCTCGCCGGCCTGAGCTTTCCGAACCGCGTGGGCCTGGCGGCCGGGCTCGACAAGAACGCCCGCTGCATCGACGCCTTCGCCGCCATGGGCTTCGGATTCGTCGAGGTCGGCACGGTGACGCCGAAGGCCCAGCCGGGCAACCCCAAGCCGCGCATGTTCCGGCTGCCGCAGCGCGATGCGCTGATCAACCGGCTCGGCTTCAACAACGAAGGGCTCGACGCCTTCCTGGCCAATGTGCAGAAGGCGCGTTTCCGCAAGGCCGGCAGAGGCACCACGTCGCCGATGCTGCTGGGCCTGAACATCGGCAAGAACGCCGCCACGCCGATCGAGCGCGCGGTGGACGACTACTTGCTCTGCCTCGACGGCGTGTACCCGCACGCCGACTACGTGACGATCAACATCTCGAGCCCCAACACCGCCAACCTGCGTACGCTACAGAGTGACGAGGCGCTCGATGCGCTGCTCGGCGCAGTCGCCGAACGGCGCGAGGCGCTGGCCGCGCGCCACAACAAGCGCTCCCCGCTGTTCGTGAAGATCGCCCCCGATCTCGACGAGGCCCAGGTCGCGGTGATCGCCGCCACGCTGAAGCGTCACGGCATGGACGGCGTGATCGCCACCAACACCACGCTCGCGCGCGATGCGGTCAAGGGCCTGCCGCATGCGGATGAAGCGGGCGGGCTGTCGGGTGCGCCGGTGCGCGAGGCCAGCAACCGCGTTGTCACCCAATTGCGCGCGGCACTCGGGTCGGGTTTTCCGATCATCGGGGTCGGCGGCATCCTGAGCGCGGCCGATGCCGAGGCCAAGATCGCCGCGGGTGCGGATGTGGTGCAGATCTACACCGGCCTGATCTATCGCGGCCCCGCGCTGGTGCGCGAAGCCGCCCAGGCGCTGCTGCGGGATCGCAGCCAGGCCTGAGCTTCTTTCTTCGTCTCTTTCAGCGCATGCGCCAAAGTATTGGCGCGATGACCGCGGCCCAACGCAGCAGGCGCCTCGGCCGGATCACCACCACGGCGGCCGCGGCAACGACGCCGGTGGCCACCGGATGCGCACGCGCGATGCGCAGTGCCGCGGCAGCCGCCGATTCGTTGGGCGGAGGCGCTTCGCCCTCGCCCGAACCGCCGGCCGGCTGCGCCTGCTCGCGTCCACCCTGCAACGTCGCGATGCGCTCGCGCTGACGCTCCATGCGCGCCAGCAGTTCCTCGCGCGTGGCAGGCCGCGGGGGCGCGGCGCCTCTTCGTCCTGCTCAGGATCCTTGCCGAGGCCGAAACGGTCCTGGACCCAGGCCCAGTCGCGTTCGAACTCGCGGCGTGCCGGCACGAAGCTGTTGGATGCGTTGCGCAGCGTCAGCAGCAAGCCGACGGCGGCCGCCAGCCAAAGCACGATCCACACCCCTGCCACCGACCATGCAGCCGCGATGCGGTGGGGCGTTTCCCAGAAATGAACCACCACCGCCACGGACAGCAGAGCCACCGTGACCGTGGTCAGCCCCAGCACGGCCAGACTGAAGACAAGCAACAGCTTGAGGCGCTGCTTCTCGTCCTCCCAGGCCATGCGCAGCAGCTGCACCCGGTCTTCGGCCGCCAGCGCGCCTTCGGCGGCGGCGATACGCAGCCGGCGAATCCGGGCGTTCAGCCCGAACAGGGACGACAGCCTCATGGGCTGGCTCCGGCCATGTCCGGGCGAACGATGCTGCGGCGGCGAATGCTCAGGTCAGCGGCGGCCAAGCAGCAGGCCCACCAGCACGCCGACAGCCAGTGCAGCACCGGCGATCTGCCATGGTTCGTCATGGGCGTAGGCGTTGGCGGAGTTGGCCGCTTCACGGGCCTTCTTGGCGGCGAGCTTGCTCTTCTCGGCCGCTAGTTCGCGTGCGATGGCCAGCTTGGTGTCGATGCGCTGGCGCAGCGCCTTGATGTGGGGAACCGAATCCAGGTCCTTGCTTGCCAGCACGCCGCGCACGTCGCTTGCGATGTCTTCGGCCGCTGCTTCAAGATTTTGGGATGCACTCATTGGAATCTTTCCTCCATTGATGACACCGGCACCGCGCCGGCGGCTTTCACGCCAGCGATGGCGTCCTGTCATGTTACAGGCACAAAAGGCCCTCGGGCGCGACAGATGTGCAGACTTTGGTGCAAGATGCCACTTCATTGCGCACGAGCGCGCTTCATTCATCCGCCAGCAGGCGCGCGACGTGCCGCCCGATGGCCAGGCTGCTCGTGAGGCCCGGCGATTCGATGCCGAAGAGATTGACCAGCCCTTGTACGCCATGCGAGTCGGGTCCGTCGATCATGAAGTCCGCAGCCGGCTCGCCCGGGCCCGAGATCTTCGGCCGCATCCCTGCGTAGCCCGGGATCAAGGCACCGTCGGGTAGCGCGGGCCAGTACTTGCGCACCTCGGCATAGAAACCGTCGCCGCGCGTGGGGTCCACCACCAGGTCGTCAGGCGAGGACACCCACTGCACGTCGGGCCCGAACTTGGCTTGGCCGCCCAGGTCGATCGTAAGGTGCACGCCCAATCCGCCCGGCTCGGGCACGGGATAGACGAGGCGCCCGAACGGCGCACGCCCCGACAGAGTGAAGTAATTGCCCTTGGCAAAGTGCTCCACGGGCACCGCCGAAGGCGGCAGGCCCTCGAAGCACCGCGCCAACGCAGGGGCACCGAGACCTGCCGCATTGACCACGCTACGGCAGCGCAACGCCGTGCCGTCCTCCGCGATCAGGACAACAGCCCCAGCACCACATTCGGCGCGAGTGATGGCCGATTTCAGCGCCAGCATGCCGCCTGCGTTCTCCAGATCGCCGAGCAGGCTCAGCATGAGGGCATGGCTGTCGACAATGCCGGTGCTTGGCGAATGCAGCGCCGCGACGCAATGCAGCTGCGGCTCCAGCGCGACGGCCTGCTGCGCGGTCAGCATCGCCAGGTCGCCGACACCGTTCGCCGCAGCCTTGACCCGAATGGCTTCGAGCTGGTCCGCCTGCCCCGGCGATGTCGCCACGATGAGCTTGCCGCAGCGCCGATGCGGCACGCCGCGCTCCGCCGCATAGGCGTACAGCAACTCCTTCCCTTCAACGCAAAGCTTCGCCTTCAGCGAGCCCTGCGGGTAGTAGATGCCGGCATGAATGACCTCGCTGTTGCGCGAACTCGTGCCCGTCCCGATCGCCCCTTCGGATTCGAGCACCAGCACCTCCCGGCCGGCGAGCGCCATGGCGCGCGCCACTGCCAGCCCCACCACACCGGCGCCGATGACGGCGCAATCAATTTCTTCCATCGCGCGAGCTTAGCGCGGCCCGCGCGTGGAATCACTTTACGGAGGGCGGCGGCTCGGGATCGGTGGGTTCGTCGGGCGGCGTGCTCGGCCCTTCGTCGGGCTCGACGGGCAGATCCGGTGTGACAGGTGTCGGAAGGTCGGGATGGGTGGCCATGGTGGCGCTCCTTTCCCATTGGTTCTAGAACTCCGACATGGAAAGTTCAAACGGCCCTTGGCTGCACTTGTCGTCGGTGCGGACCGACAGCGCATGTGCCGCACGCCGCAGAACCGCGACCCGTTCGGCGCGCAGTGGATCCACAAGAAAACGCGCAACAAAAAAGCGACCTGGAAATCCAGGTCGCTTTTTGATTTGGTGGGCGGTGGAGGTTTCGAACCTCCGACCCCAGCAGTGTGAATGCTGTGCTCTACCCCTGAGCTAACCGCCCGAAACGCTGCTGTTTGACTTCAGCGTCTTGAAAACGTATCGCGTTGTGCGAAGCCTCAGATTATGCCATAGCTTTTCAGCTGTTTTCCCGAAACAGCGTGCGACCGCCACTCGATTTGTCGAGTTGCACCAACACCGCCTCGTGCGCGGTCAGTTCGTGCTCGGCCGCCATGATCACCGGCAGCTCGAACTGGCTCAGGTCGATGGCCACCACGGCGGTGCCTTGCGCGGGCTCGTTCGAGGCCACGTCGATCAGCAGCGCATCCTGGCCGCGCGTGAGGTTGATGTAGACGTCCGCCAGCAGCTGCGCGTCGAGCTTGGCGCCGTGGAAGGTGCGGTTGGAGCGGTCGACGCCGAAGCGGTCGCACAGCGCATCCAGCGAATTGCGCTTGCCCGGGTAGACCTGCTTGGCCATGGCCAGCGTGTCGGTCACTTCGCTGACGAAGGTGCGCAGCGGCGGCAATCCGGCACGCTCGAACTCCTTGTTGAGAAAGCCGACGTCGAAGGCCGCGTTGTGGATGATCAGCTCGGCATCGCGCAGGTATTCCACGATGTCGTTGGCCAGCGTCGCGAACTTCGGCTTGTCGCGCAGGAAGTCGGTCGTCAGGCCGTGAACCTTCAACGCGTCTTCATGGCTCTCGCGCTCCGGGTTGAAGTAGATGTGCAGGTCGTTGCCGGTGAGCTTGCGGGCGAAGAGCTCCACGCAGCCGAGTTCGATGATGCGGTCGCCGTTCTCGGCGGACAGGCCGGTGGTTTCGGTGTCGAGGACGATCTGGCGCGACATGCGGTGGCTCTTTCAGTGATTCTCTTTGGCGTGGTTGATCGAGTACTTGGGAATCTCGATCGTCACATTTTCCTGCGCCAGGATCGACTGGCAACTCAGGCGCGACTGCGGTTCCAGGCCCCAGGCACGGTCCAGCAGGTCTTCCTCGCCCTCTTCTGCCTCATTGAGCGAATTGAAGCCCTCCCGCACGATCACGTGGCAGGTGGTGCACGCGCAGCTCATCTCGCACGCGTGCTCGATGTTGATGTCGTTGTCGAGCAGGGCCTCGCAGATCGAGGTGCCGGCCGGCGCGGTGATCTCAGCGCCTTGCGGGCAGTATTCGGGATGCGGATAGATCTTGATCGTGGGCATGTTGTTGTTCTAGAGAGATTCGACCTTGCGCCCGGCAAGTGCGCGCGCAATGCCCGCGTTCATGCGCTGGGCGGCGAAGGCCTCGGTGTCGTCGGCCAGCTTCTTGGTGGCCGCGTCGATGGCGGCGGCCTCGTTGCTGCCCTTTGCGGTCTCGCGCAACTGCGCCATCGATGCGTCGATGACCGCGCGCTCTTCAACGCTCAGCAGGTCGCCGTCGGCATCGAGCGCGCTCTGCGTGGCGAGCAGCATGCGGTCGGCATCGACGCGTGCTTCCACGAGTGCGCGAGCCTGCATGTCCTGCTGCGCGGTGGAGAAGCTCTCCTGCAGCATGGTCGCGATCTGGTCGTCCGACAGGCCGTACGACGGCTTGACCGCCACGCTGGCTTCGACGCCGCTGCCCTGCTCCTTCGCGCTCACGCTGAGCAGGCCGTCGGCATCGACCGTGAACGTCACGCGGATGCGTGCCGCGCCGGCCACCATCGGCGGAATGCCGCGCAGCGTGAAGCGCGCGAGACTGCGGCAGTCGGACACGAGGTCGCGCTCGCCCTGCACCACGTGCAGTGCCAACGCGGTCTGGCCATCCTGATACGTCGTGAAGTCCTGCGCCATCGCGGTCGGAATGGTCTGGTTGCGCGGCACGATGCGCTCGACCAGCCCACCCATGGTCTCGATGCCGAGCGACAGCGGGATCACGTCGAGCAGCAGCAGCTCGCCCGCACCGTTGTTGCCGGCCAGCTGGTTGGCCTGGATGGCGGCGCCGAGAGCCACGACCTCGTCGGGATTCAGGTTGACCAGCGGTTCGCGGCCGAAGAAATCGGCAACGGCGCGCCGGACCTGCGGCATGCGGGTGGACCCGCCGACCAGCACGATGCCTTTGAGGTCGTCGGACTTGAGCTTCGCATCGCGCAACGCCTTGCGCACGGCGGCGATGGTGCGGTCGGTGAGCGACTGGGTGGCGGTGTAGAACTGCTCGCGCGTCAGCTCGAGGCTGGCGGCTTCGCCTGCCACTTCCGCACGGAATACGGTGGATTCCGAATCGGTCAGCGCCTCTTTCGCGGCCCGCGCGGCAACCAGCAACGCCGCCTTGTCGGCATCGCTGCCGGCGTGCAGGCCCGTCTGGGCAAGCACCAAGCCGGCCAGCGCATGGTCATAGTCGTCACCGCCGAGGGCGGAATCGCCACCCGTGGCAATCACCTCGAATACGCCCTGAGTGAGCCGCAGGATCGAAATATCGAATGTGCCGCCGCCCAGGTCGTAAACCGCGTAGACGCCTTCGCTCGCGTTGTCCAGTCCATACGCGATCGCCGCGGCGGTAGGCTCGCTGATCAGCCGCAGCACGTTGATGCCGGCCAACTGCGCGGCGTCCTTGGTCGCTTGGCGCTGGCCTTCGTCGAAATACGCCGGCACGGTGATGACGGCGCCGTAGAGCTCGTCGTCGAAGGTGTCTTCGGCGCGGAAGCGCAGCGTGGCCAGGATCTCGGCGCTGATTTCGACGGGCGACTTCTCGCCGGCCGAGGTCTGCACCTTGACCATGCCGCCATCGTCGCCGCCGATGCGGTACGACATGGCATCGCGGTTCGCGATGTCGGCGAGGCCGCGGCCCATGAGCCGCTTGACCGAGGTGATGGTGTTGGCGGGGTCCTGCGCGCGCGCGGCCGCTGCGTCGAAGCCGATCTGGCGGCGATCGCCTTCAAGGTAGCGCACCGCTGAAGGCAGCAGCACGCGGCCCTGGTCGTCGGGCAGGCACTCGGCCACGCCGTTGCGCACCGCGGCCACCAGCGAATGGGTGGTGCCAAGGTCGATGCCCACGGCGATGCGGCGCTGATGCGGGTCAGGCGCCTGGCCGGGTTCGGAAATCTGAAGAAGAGCCATGCCCTTATTGTCCCAATTGATCGAATTTGGCTTCGACGTCCTGTCCGAAGCGCTCAATGAACATGAGGGCTCTCACCTGCTGCGCGGCGGCGGGATAGTCGCCTTTTTCGTCGATCAGCCAGTCGAGGGACGAGAGTGCGCGTGCGCGAGCGGCTTCGACCTCTGCCAGCAACTTGTCGAGCGCGGCGGTGCTGTCGATGTCGTCCAGCGCCTCGCGCCACTCCATCTGCTGCATCAGGAATTCCGCCGGCATCGCCGTGTTGTTCTCGGTGTTCAGCGGCGCATCGTGCAATTCGCAGATGTAGCTGGCGCGGCGGATCGGGTCCTTGAGCCGCTGGTAGGCCTCGTTGATGCGCACCGACCATTGCATGGCCACGCGCTGCGCCGCGGCACCCTGCGCGGCAAAGCGGTCCGGGTGAACCTCGCGCTGCAGCTCTTTCCAGCGCGCGTCGAGCGCGGCGCGGTCCTGCGCGAAAGTCGCCGGGACGGCAAACAGTTGAAAGTCGGTGTCGTTCAGGTTCATGGCAAGAAAAAACCGCCAGCACATGACATGGTGGCGGCTGTGGTCGCGCTCAGCGACGACGCATCAAATGCGAAAGCTTTCCCCGCAACCGCAGCGATCACGCTCGTTCGGGTTGATGAACTTGAAGCCTTCGTTCAGGCCTTCGCGCACGAAGTCGAGCTGCGTACCGTCGATGTAGGCCAGGCTCTTCGGGTCGACCAGCACCTTCACGCCGTGGTCTTCGAACACCACGTCTTCAGGCGTGAACTCGTCCACGTACTCGAGCTTGTAGGCCAGGCCCGAGCAGCCCGTGGTCTTCACGCCCAGCCGCACGCCCACGCCCTTGCCTCGCTTGCCGAGGTAGCGGGTGACGTGTCGCGCAGCGGCTTCGGTCAGCGTAACGGCCATGTCAGTGGACGGCTTCGGCAGCGGACTCGGCGGTCTTGACGCCGTGCTTGGCCTTGTAGTCGCTCACGGCGGCCTTGATCGCGTCTTCGGCCAGGATGGAGCAGTGGATCTTCACGGGCGGCAGCGCCAGCTCTTCGGCGATCTGCGCGTTCTTGAGCGCAGCCGCTTCGTCGAGCGTCTTGCCCTTGACCCATTCGGTCACGAGCGACGACGAGGCAATGGCCGAGCCGCAGCCGTAGGTCTTGAAGCGTGCGTCTTCGATCACACCGGTTTCGGGGTTGACCTTGATCTGCAGCTTCATCACGTCGCCGCAGGCCGGTGCGCCGACCATGCCGGTGCCGACCGAATCGTCGCCCTTTTCGAAGGAGCCGACGTTGCGGGGATTTTCGTAGTGGTCGATGACCTTGGAAGAATATGCCATGGTGTACCTCTCAAACTTTGTTCAATCGTGGAGCCTAGGGCTGCCCTGTATCAGTGGGCCGACCACTGGATCGTGCTGATGTCGACGCCGTCCTGGAACATCTCCCACAGGGGGCTCAGCTCACGCAGCTTGGCAACGTTGTGCTTGATGGTCGAAATGGCGTAGTCGATTTCTTCTTCGGTCGTAAAACGGCCGATGGTCATGCGCAGGCTGCTGTGGGCCAGTTCGTCGCTGCGGCCCAGGGCGCGCAGCACGTAGCTCGGCTCAAGGCTGGCCGAAGTGCAGGCCGAACCCGACGACACCGCCAGGCCCTTGATGCCCATGATCAGCGACTCGCCTTCGACGTAGTTGAAGCTCATGTTCAGGTTGTGCGGCACGCGGTGCTCGAGGTCGCCGTTGATGAACACCTGTTCGACGTCCTTCAGGCCGTCGAGCAGGCGCTTCTGCAGGCGCGCCGCATGGGCGATGTCGTCCTTCATCTCGAGCTTGGCGATGCGGTAGGCCTCGCCCATGCCGACGATCTGGTGCGTGGGCAGGGTGCCCGAGCGCATGCCGCGCTCGTGGCCGCCGCCGTGCATTTGCGCCTCGAGGCGGATGCGCGGCTTGCGGCGCACGTACAACGCGCCAATACCCTTGGGGCCGTAGGTCTTGTGCGAAGCCAGGCTCATCAGGTCGATGGGCAGCTTGGTGATGTCGATCTCGACCTTGCCGGTGGCCTGGGCCGAATCGACGTGGAAGATCACGCCCTTTTCGCGGCAGGCATTGCCGAGCGCGACCACGTCCTGGATCACGCCGATCTCGTTGTTCACGAACAGCACGCTGGCCAGGATGGTGTCGGGACGAATGGCCGCCTTGAACTTCTCGAGGTCGACGAGGCCGTTTTCCTCGACGTCGAGGTAGGTGACCTCGAAGCCCTGGCGCTCCAGCTCACGCATGGTGTCGAGCACGGCCTTGTGCTCGGTCTTCAGCGTGATCAGGTGCTTGCCCTTGCCCTTGTAGAAGTGGGCCGCGCCCTTGAGTGCGAGGTTGATCGACTCGGTCGCACCCGAGGTCCACACGATTTCGCGGGGATCTGCGTTGATCAGCTCAGCCACCTGGCCGCGCGCCTTCTCGACCGCCTCTTCAGCCTCCCAACCCCAGGCATGGCTGCGCGATGCCGGATTGCCGAAATGTTCGCGCAACCAGGGAATCATGGCGTCGACCACACGCGGGTCGACCGGCGTGGTGGCGCCGTAATCGAGATAGATCGGGAAATGAGGAGTTACGTCCATGGCTGGCTCGTGCTGGCGTGGGGGGTTGTTTTTTGATCTGGGCTGCTCGTGCCGACGCCCGCAGGCGCCGCCGGAAATCAGGTCTCAGGACTTGGCGAAGGCGTTGCCGAGGGCGAATACCGAATTCGGCGCATTCACGCGAATCGGCTTGACCACCGGCTGCGCCGAGATGGCACGCTTGACGACCGGCTTGTTCTCGATCTGCACGCCCTTGGCGATCTGGTCGTCGACCAGCTTCTGCAAGGTGACGGAATCGAGGAACTCGACCATGCGCTGGTTCAGCGAGGCCCAGAGTTCGTGCGTCATGCAGCGGCCGGCTTCGCCCAGGCAGTTTTCCTTGCCGCCGCACTGGGTGGCATCGATGGGCTCATCGACGGAAACAATGATGTCGGCCACGGTGATATCCGCAGCCTTGCGACCGAGGCTGTAGCCGCCGCCGGGGCCGCGGGTCGACTCGACCAGCTCGTGGCGGCGCAGCTTGCCGAACAGCTGCTCGAGGTACGACAGCGAAATCTGCTGCCGCTGGCTGATCGCAGCCAGCGTGACCGGACCGGTGTTCTGACGCAACGCCAGATCGATCATTGCTGTGACCGCAAAACGGCCTTTGGTAGTGAGACGCATCGCAAGCTCCTTCAAGTGCTTACCGTTGAAATGACACCGTGGCCTGGACCGCGGTGACTTCGTCTCCGCCCTGCCCGATCCCTGACGCTGGTGAACCAGCCGGTGGGAGTCGGTCCTTCATCGCGAAGTTCTTTTTTTGTTGTTGAGTATTTCGGTCAAGTATAGCAGAAGGCCCTGAACCCCGCTGGGGTAAACCCCAGCGCGGTTCGCTTGAAGAATGCGAACCTCCGAACTAGCGCGGTCGGCCTACTGCGGCAGGATCGCGATGTTGTCGCCGCCCGAAGCCCCGAATGCCTGCTCCCGCAGCAGCGCCAGCTGGTCGCGCACCCGGGCCGCCTTCTCGAATTCGAGATTGCGGGCGTGTTCCAGCATCTGCTTTTCAAGCCGCTTGATTTCCCGCGCGATGTCTTTCTCGCTCATGTCCTCGACCTTGGCGCGTTCCAGGTCGAGCTTGGCCATTTCCTTGCCGGTCTTCTCGCTGTAGACGCCGTCGATCAGGTCGCGCACCTGCTTGACGATGCTGCGCGGCGTAATGCCATTGGCTTCGTTGTGGGCCATCTGCCGGGCGCGGCGGCGCTCGGTTTCGTCGATGGCCTTCTTCATCGAATCGGTCATCCGGTCGGCGTACAGGATGGCCTTGCCGCTCAGGTTCCGCGCCGCCCGGCCGATGGTCTGGATCAGAGAGCGCTCGGCGCGCAGGAAGCCTTCCTTGTCCGCGTCGAGGATCGCCACCAGCGACACCTCCGGAATGTCCAGCCCCTCGCGCAGCAGGTTGATGCCCACCAGCACGTCGAAGGTGCCCAGGCGCAGATCGCGCAGGATTTCCACCCGCTCGACGGTGTCCACGTCGCTGTGCAGGTAGCGCACCTTCACGCCGTTGTCGCCCAGGTAGTCTGTCAACTGCTCGGCCATGCGCTTGGTCAGCGTGGTGATGAGCACGCGCTCGTTCTTCTCGACGCGGATGCGGATCTCGCCCAGCACGTCGTCGACCTGGTGCGTGGCGGGCCGCACCTCCACTTCGGGGTCGATCAGCCCGGTAGGCCGAACCAGCTGTTCGACCACGTTGCCGGCATGGTCCTTTTCGTATTGCGCCGGCGTGGCCGAGACGAAGATGCACTGGCGCATGCGGGTCTCGAACTCCTCGAGCTTGAGCGGGCGGTTGTCCAGCGCGCTCGGCAGGCGAAAACCATATTCGACCAGCGTGGTCTTGCGCGCCCGGTCGCCGTTGTACATGCCGCCGAGCTGGCCGATCATCTGGTGGCTCTCGTCGAGGAACATCAGCGCGTCCTTCGGCAGATAGTCCGTCAGCGTGGCCGGCGGCTCACCCGGCGCAGCGCCCGAGAGGTGGCGGGTGTAGTTCTCGATGCCCTTGCAGTGGCCGATCTCGGCGAGCATCTCGAGGTCGAAACGGGTGCGCTGCTCCAGCCGCTGCGCCTCGACCAGCTTGCCCGCGCCCACCAGCTCCTTGAGCCGTTCGCCCAGCTCGATCTTGATGGTTTCCACCGCCGCCATGACCTTGTCGCGCGGCGTCACGTAGTGGCTCGACGGATACACGGTGAAGCGCGGCACCTTCTGCCGGATGCGCCCCGTCAGCGGGTCGAAGAGCTGCAGCGACTCGATCTCGTCGTCGAACAGTTCGAAGCGGATTGCCAGCTCGCTGTGCTCGGCCGGAAACACGTCGATGGTGTCGCCCCGCACGCGGAAGGTGCCCCGGGCGAAGTCCTGCTCGTTGCGCAGGTACTGCATGCGGATCAGCCGCGAGATCAGGTCACGCTGACCGACCTTGTCGCCGACGCGGGCAATCAGCCGCATCTCCATGTAATCCTCGGGTGTACCGATGCCGTAAATGGCACTCACCGTGGCCACGATCACCGTGTCGCGCCGCTCCAGCACGCTCTTGGTGGCCGACAGGCGCATCTGCTCGATGTGCTCGTTGATGGACGAGTCCTTCTCGATGAACAGGTCGCGCTGCGGCACGTAGGCCTCGGGCTGGTAGTAGTCGTAGTAGCTGACGAAGTACTCGACGGCGTTCTTCGGGAAAAACTCGCGGAATTCGCTGTAGAGCTGCGCCGCCAGCGTCTTGTTGGGCGCGAACACGATGGCCGGGCGGCCCAGCCGGGCGATCACGTTGGCCATGGTATAGGTCTTGCCGGAGCCGGTCACGCCCAGCAGGGTCTGGAACACCTCGCCGTCGATCACGCCCTCGACCAGCCCCTCGATGGCCGTCGGCTGGTCGCCGGCTGGCGGATAGGGCTGAAAAAGCTCGAAGGGCGAGCCCGGATAGCGGACGAATTCCCCCTGTTTCGCCGGGCCGATCGGGTCCAGTTTCTTCAGGTCTGCTATGGCTTCGTTGTTCTCTGGCATGGCTGTTCCCGACAGGTGGCGCTCGCGCCGGTAAAATTCAAGGCAACCGGAAAGGATAAAGCCTCCTCCGGTTGCAGCGCAGCTTTCATCCCAAAGGACCTTTCCATGTCTATGTTCACCGCGGTCGAAATGGCACCGCGCGACCCGATCCTCGGCCTCAACGAGCAATTTGCAGCCGATACCAACCCCAACAAGGTCAATCTCGGCGTCGGCGTCTATTACGACGACAACGGCAAGCTGCCCTTGCTCCAGTGCGTGCAGGCGGCCGAACAGAACATGATGAAAGCGCCTACGGCGCGCGGTTATCTCCCGATCGACGGCATTGCCGCGTACGACAACGCCGTGAAGGCGCTGGTCTTCGGCGCCGACAGCGAACCCGTCACCTCGGGCCGCGTCGCCACCATCCAGGCCATCGGCGGCACCGGCGGCCTGAAGGTCGGCGCCGACTTCCTGAAGAAGCTCAACCCCAACGCCAAGGTGCTGATCAGCGACCCGAGCTGGGAAAACCACCGCGCGCTGTTCACCAACGCGGGCTTCGAAGTCGAAAGCTACCCCTACTACGACGCGGCCACGCGCGGTATCAACTTCGACGGCATGCTGGCCGCCCTGAACGCGGCGCCGGCCGGCACCATCGTCGTGCTGCATGCCTGCTGCCACAACCCGACCGGCTACGACATCACCCCGGCCCAGTGGGACCAGGTGGTCGCCGCCGTCAAGGCCAAGGGCCTCGTGCCCTTCCTCGACATGGCCTACCAGGGCTTCGGCTACGGCCTGAAGGAAGACGGCGCGGCCGTCGCCAAGTTCGTCGATGCCGGCCTCACCTTCTTCGTCTCGACCTCGTTCTCGAAGAGCTTCAGCCTGTACGGCGAACGCGTGGGCGCCCTGTCAGTGCTGTGCGAAAGCAAGGAAGAAGCGGGCCGCGTGCTGTCGCAGCTCAAGATCGCCATCCGCACCAACTACAGCAACCCGCCCACGCACGGCGGCGCCGTGGTGGCTGCGGTGCTCAACAACGCCGAGCTGCGCGCCCTCTGGGAAAAGGAACTGGGCGAGATGCGCGTGCGCATCAAGGCCATGCGCCAGAAACTGGTCGACGGCCTCAAGGCCGCCGGCGTGAAGCAGGACATGAGCTTCATCACCACGCAGATCGGCATGTTCAGCTACTCGGGCCTGACCAAGGACCAGATGGTGCGCCTGCGCAATGAGTTCGGCGTGTACGGCACCGACACCGGCCGCATGTGCGTGGCCGCGCTCAACAGCAAGAACATCGACTACGTCTGCGCGTCGATTGCCAAGGTCATCTGACCGTCAGCAAGATGTGAGGGAATTCGTTTCACGACAATTCCTTCACATTTGGTGAAAAAACGGCCCTGGCCGGGGATCTACGTAGGGGTAAGGCCCCCTGCGCCCTGCCGATGGCGCTGATATATTGCACCGCAACATTCCACTCCAACACCCGCGATGCTCTACCAACTCTACGAAGCCCAGCGTTCCTTGATGGAGCCCTTCTCGGACTTCGCCCAGGCGGCCTCCAAGCTCTACGGCCAGGGCGCCGTGTGGGGCCAGGTGCCCATGGCCCAGCGCATGGCCGCCGGCTACGACCTGCTCTACCGGCTCGGCAAGGACTACGAGAAGCCCGAGTTCAATATCAAGTCGGTGAAGGTCGACGGTGAAGATGTGGTGATCCAGGAGGCCGTCGAGCTCGACAAGCCGTTTTGCGAACTGCGCCGCTTCAAGCGCTTCACCGACGAGCCGCACATCCTCAAGACGCTCAAGAGCCAGCCCGTGGTGCTGATCGTGGCGCCGCTGTCGGGCCATTACTCCACACTGTTGCGCGACACCGTGCGCACCATGCTGCAGGACCACAAGGTCTACATCACCGACTGGAAGAACGCGCGCCTCGTGCCGCTGTCGGAAGGCGAGTTCCACCTCGACGACTACATCAACTACGTACAGGAGTTCATCCGCCGCCTGCAGGCCGAATACGGCAACTGCCACGTGGTGAGCGTGTGCCAGCCGACGGTGCCGGTGCTGGCCGCCGTCTCGCTGATGGCCAGCCGCGGCGAGCAGCTGCCGCTGACCATGACCATGATGGGCGGCCCCATCGATGCGCGCAAGTCGCCCACCGCGGTCAATAACCTCGCGATGAACAAGAGCTTCGAGTGGTTCGAGAACAACGTGATCTACCGCGTGCCGCAGGGCTTCCCGGGCGCAGGCCGCAAGGTCTATCCCGGCTTCCTGCAGCACACCGGCTTCGTGGCGATGAACCCCGACCGCCACGCCAGCAGCCACTACGACTATTTCAAGGACCTCATCAAGGGCGACGACGCCAGTGCCGAGGCTCATCGCAAGTTCTACGACGAGTACAACGCCGTGCTCGACATGGACGCCGATTACTACCTCGAGACCATTCGCACCGTGTTCCAGGAGTTCAACCTGGTCAATGGCACGTGGGACGTCAAGAACCCCAAGGGCCAGGTGGAGCGCGTGCATCCGCAGGACATCCATTCCACCGCCCTGCTCACGATCGAAGGCGAACTCGACGACATCTCGGGCTCGGGCCAGACCGAAGCCGCGCACAGCCTGTGCACCGGCATCGCCGACGACAAGCGCGAACACTACGAAGTCAAGGGCGCGGGCCACTACGGCATCTTCAGCGGCCGCCGCTGGCGTGAACTGGTCTATCCGAAGGTGCTGAAGTTCATCGCAGCCAACGACCAGCCGCAAAGCCGTGCCGGCAACCGCGGCGGCCTCGCAGCCGAGGACACGATCAAGCCCGAGCGCAAGACAGCCGCCGTCGCGGCCAAGAAAGTTCCAGTGAAGAAGGCCGCGAGCGTGGCTGTGAAGAAGAGGCCGACTGCGCGCTGAAGCGCGCGCAGCTTCACCCCATGGACGGGCTCGCCGCACGCATCAACGACGCACTGCCTCAAACGCAGTGCACACGGTGCGGCTACCCGGATTGCGCAGGATACGCCCAGGCCGTGGCCGACGGCGAGGCCGGCATCAACCAGTGCCCGCCGGGCGGTGCCGAAGGCATCGAGCGGCTCGCGCAACTCACCGGCCGCGCCGCCCTTCCCCTCGATGCCCAATTCGGCACCGAAGGCCCGCGCGCCATGGCGGTCATCGACGAAGCCTGGTGCATCGGCTGCACGCTGTGCCTCGACGCCTGCCCCACCGATGCCATCGTCGGCATCAACAAGCGGATGCACACCGTGATCGAAGCCCACTGCACGGGCTGCGAACTGTGCATTCCGGTCTGCCCCGTCGACTGCATCTCGCTCGAAGTCGAGACACCCGGCCTCAGTGGCTGGCAGGCCTGGTCGGCTGAACAGGCTGCCAGCGCGCGGCGCCGCTACGAGGTGCATGGGCAGCACCGCAACACCGACGCGCGGCTGGCCGACAAGGCGCCCGAGCCCGAAGCCCTGCAAGACGCCGGCGCCCGCAAGCGCGCCATCGTCGAAGCCGCACTGGCGCGTGCCCGCGCCGCCTCGCAACAACGACAACGCCCGCCGAGCACCACCACCAAGCCATGACACTCGACACCCTGCTCATCTACGTCGTCGCCTCGCTCGCGTTGGCCCTGATTCCGGGGCCGACGATGCTGCTGGCGCTGTCCAACGGCATCGAAGGCGGCATGCGCCGTGCAAGTTGGGGCATTGCCGGCGCGTCGCTCGGCAGCGTCACGCTGATCGCCGTCGTCGCGCTCGGGCTGGGCTCGCTGCTCGCGGCTTCGGAGTGGCTCTTCAACGCGATCCGCATCGCCGGCGTGGCGTACCTCGTGTGGCTGGGCATCAAGCTGTGGCGCAGCGAGGCCACCGACCTCGGCACCGCGCTGGCCAAGTCGCCGCTCGAGGTTCGGCCACAGGGCCGCGTTGCGCTGATGCGCAGCCTCGCGGTGGCATTGTCGAATCCGAAGACGGTGCTGTTTTTCGCTGCCTTCCTGCCGCAGTTCATCGACATCGCGAAGCCGCAAGGCCCGCAGTACCTGCTGCTGGGCACGGTGTTCGTCGCACTCGACACCTGCGTGATGCTGGCCTATGCGTCGGCCGGCACGCAGGCCGTGCGCTTTCTCTCGCAGCGCGGCCTCAAGGCCATGAACCGCGGTTGCGCAGCCGGCATGTGGCTGCTCGCGGCTACGCTTGCGGTGTGGCGCCGCCCCGGCGCATAGCAAAGCTCTCCCCCAGGCTTCGCGCACTTCGTGTCGCTCCGCCAACCCCCTTCCGGGGGCAACACCTGCGGCCCTGCAAAGCCGGTTCCGCGGTGTTACCGGAAATCGAGTTTCATGCTCTTCGCTTGAAGAGCATCAGCAGCACACCAGCCAAGACGACGGCCACGGCGTACCACTCGAAGCGAGTGACCGTCTCGTTGGCGATCCACACGCCCAGCAGCATCGCGATCACCGGATTGACGAAGGTGTAGCTCGCGGCCAGCGCAGCAGGCGCCTTCGCGAGCAGCACCATGTAGGCGTTGAAGGCAATCAGCGAACCGAACACCACGAGGTAGATCCACGCGGCGACAGCTTCGGGCTGCAGCGGCCAGCTCATCGTTTCGCCGGACATCGTGGCGAGCCCCATCAGCACCAGGCCGCCGCAAAGCATCTCGCTCGCAAAGCCCATCGCGCCGGGCGCCAGCGGCAGGCTGCGTTGGCTCAGCACACTGCCCAGCGACCAGCAGACGCAGGCGATGCAGATGGCGATCAGCCCCTCGGGCGAGGAACGGAAACCGCTGCCCTGCGTCAGCATCAGCACGCCGACGAGGCCGAGCGCGATGCCGGCGGCCTCCAGCCGCGACGGCTTCACGCCCCAGATCAGGTTCATCAGCGCAATCAGCAGCGGGATTACGGCGATGAACGCCACCACCAGCCCCGAGCCGATCGACACCTCGGCATTCGCCGTGCCGCCCATGCCACCGCCGAGCATCAGCGCGCCGACGACAAAGGCATTGCGCCACTGCGCGAGCGATGGCCACGGCGCGCCGCGCCAGCGCATCCACAGCGCCAGCAGCACGCCCGCGAACAGGAAGCGCGAGCCCATCTGCAGAAACGGCGGAAAACTGATCAGGGCGTACTTGATCGCGAGGTAGGTCGAGCCCCAGACCACCCACGTGGCGGCGAGGCAGAGCCACAGCATCGGCGGCAGCCCAGGGCGCGCGGCAATGGGTGCGGCTTGGGCGGGAGAAGCGAGGGTCGGCATGTGGAGGGTGTTTCTTCTTGGTGTGAGATGCCGGTCATGGTATGAAAGCGATCTCCCGGCAGCCATGCGAGATTCATGGTTCTGCCTTCGCCAAACCGTCGATTTAAAGGAGTTGCATGGACTTTTCCTTGAACCCCGCGCTGGACGCCCACGACACCCGCATCCTCGCCGAACTGCAGAACGACGCACGCCTGACCATGGCAGAACTGGGCCGCCGCGTGCACCTGAGCCAGCCCGCCGTGACCGAGCGCGTGAAGAAGCTCGAGGCCGCGGGCGTCATCAGCGGCTACCGCGCGACGGTGAACCTGGGGAAGCTCGGCTACGGCATCCGAGCGATCATCCGCGTGGGCCGCGCCGACTACGCGCGCGTGGTCGAACTGGTGCAGCAGACGCCCGAATGCGTCAATGCCTACAACGTGACCGGAGACGACAGCTGGATTCTCGAGATCGCGGTGATCGACGTGAGCCACCTCGATGCGGTGGTCACCAAGTTCTGCATCCTCACCGAGACGGCGACCTCGATCATCCTGAACCCGGCGCGCGAGCACCAGCCGATGCTGCCGCCTCGGCGTTCGGACGTGAAGCCGCCGATCAGGAAAGTGCTCAACGCGTAGCGGCGAGCGCGCCGAAGGCGGCCACCACCTCGGGCGGCGCCTGCACCATCTCGATCAGCACGCCCTCGCCCGCGATCGGAAACTCGTCGTTCGCCTTCGGATGCAGGAAGCAGATGTCGAAACCGGCCGCGCCCTTGCGGATACCGCCGGGCGCAAAGCGAACGCCCTGCGCCGTGAGCCACTCGACGGCCTTGGGCAGGTCGTCGATCCAAAGCCCCACGTGGTTGAGCGGCGTGGTGTGCACGGCGGGCTTCTTCTCGGGGTCCAGCGGCTGCATCAGGTCGACCTCGACCTTGAACGGCCCCGCGCCCATCGCGCAGATGTCTTCGTCGACGTTCTCGCGCTCGCTCTTGAAGGTGCCTGTGACTTCGAGCCCCAGCATGTCGACCCAGAGCTTCTGCAGCCGCAGCTTGTCCGTGCCGCCGATGGCGATCTGCTGGATGCCCAGCACCTTGAAGGGGCGTGCGTTGGTGCTCATGCCGCGCAACCTTCCGGCTGCTCCTGCACCTGCCGCGCATTGAGCCCGAGCTTGCGCAGCAGCACCGTGTCGGCCTCGACGTCGGGGTTGCCGGTAACCAGCAGCTTGTCGCCGTAGAAGATCGAATTCGCACCTGCCATGAAGCACAGCGCCTGCACCGCATCCCCCATCTGCTGACGCCCGGCCGACAGCCGTACGCGCGCGGTTGGCATCGTGATGCGCGCGACCGCGATCATGCGCACGAAGTCGAAGGGATCGACCGGCTCCGAATCGGCCAGCGGCGTGCCGGGCACGCGCACCAGGCTGTTGATCGGCACCGACTCGGGGTACGGGTTCAGGTTGGCCAGCTGCGCGATCAGCCCCGCGCGATGCACCGGCGCCTCGCCCATGCCGACGATGCCGCCGCAGCACACGCTGATGCCGGCGCTGCGCACATGGGCCAGCGTGTCGAGCCGGTCCTGGTAGGTGCGCGTGTCGACCACGTCGGTGTAGTACTCGGGTGCGGTGTCGAGGTTGTGGTTGTAGTAGTCGAGGCCCGCGGCCTTGAGCTGATGCGCATGGTGCGGCTCCAGCATGCCGAGCGTGGCGCAGGTTTGCATGCCCAGGCCCTTCACGGCCTCGACCAGCACGGCCACCTTCTCCACGTCGCGGTCCTTGGGCGCACGCCATGCGGCACCCATGCAGAAGCGCGTGGCGCCGGCGTCCTTGGCGGCCTGCGCGGCGCGCACCACCTCGTCGACCTCCATGAGCTTCTGCGCCTTCACGCCGGTATCGAACTCGGCCGACTGCGGGCAGTAGCCGCAGTTCTCGGGGCAGCCGCCCGTCTTCACCGACAGCAGCGTGGCCAGCTCGATGTCGCCGGCCGGGAAGTGCTCGCGGTGCACGGTCTGCGCCTCGAACAGCAGGTCCATCAGCGGCTTGTCGAGCAGCGCCTGGATCGCCTCGACGGACCACGGGCCCTGCGGCGCCGCGGCCTTGGCAGGCCGGTGCATCGTGATCGTCTGTTGCAAGTCGTTGGCACCCATCAGTTGAACTCCAGAATGATCTGATCGACGGCGAGCGATTCGCCCTTGCCCGCCGAAATCTTGCCCACCACGCCGTCCTGCGAAGCGAACAGCACGTTCTCCATCTTCATGGCCTCGATCACGGCCAGCTTCTCGCCGGCCCGCACCTGCTGCCCCGGCTGCACCGACACCTCGACCAGCAGGCCCGGCATCGGCGACATCAGGAACTTGCTCAGGTCCGGCGGCGCCTTGTAGGGCATCTGCTCCAGCAGGCGCGCGCCCAGCGGCGACAGCACCATCGCCTCGATCTGCGTGCCGTCGTGCGACACGCGCAGCGCCAGCGGGTTCTTGCCGGCCCCGCGCTCGACCTGCGCGGTGAAGGGCCGGTCGTTGACCGTGCCCTGCACGCGGATGGAGCCGAGCGCAAAGCCGCTGTCGATCTTGTAGTTCTTGCCGCCCACGGCGACCGCGCTTGCGCCGGTCTTGCCATGGAAGTCGGTGACCGAGACCGGATGGTGCACATGCTTGCCCTCCGGCCCCAGTTCGACCACCACGAACTGCTCGCCCACCTTCACGCCGTGGCCTTCGAGCTGCCCGCTGATGCCCGATGCGCGCGCGCGGTAGCGGCGGTGCACGTAGGCCGCGAGCGCAACCAGGAACGACGGATCGGCGTGCGGCACGTCTTCCGCATGGAAGCCCTTGCCATAGTGCTCGGCGATGAAGCCGGTGTTGAAGTCGCCCGCCACGAACTTCGGATGCGCCAGCAGCGCCGCCTGGAACGGGATGTTGCTGCTGATGCCGCGAATCACGAAACCGTTGAGCGCCTCGCGCATGCGGGCAATCGCATGCTGACGGTCCTTGCCGTGCACGATGAGCTTGGCGATCATCGAGTCGTAGTACATCGGGATCTCGCCGCCGTCGTACACGCCGGTGTCCACGCGCACGCCGTTCAGGTGCTCGGTGTCGCTCGCGAACATGGTCTCGGCGGGCGGCTGGAACTTCACGAGGCGGCCGGTCGAAGGCAGGAAGCTGCGGAACGGGTCTTCGGCGTTGATGCGGCATTCGATGGCCCAGCCGTTGCGCTTCACCTGCTCCTGCGTGAGCGGCAGTTGCTCACCGGCCGCCACGCGGATCATCAGCTCCACCAGGTCGAGGCCGGTGATGCACTCCGTGACCGGATGCTCCACCTGCAGGCGCGTGTTCATTTCGAGGAAGTAGAAGCTCTGGTCCTTGCCGACCACGAACTCCACCGTGCCCGCGCTCTGGTACTTCACGGCCTTGGCCAATTGCACCGCCTGCTCGCCCATCGCCTTGCGCGTGGCATCGGAGATGAAGGGCGACGGCGCCTCCTCGATCACCTTCTGGTGGCGGCGCTGGATGGAGCATTCGCGCTCGTTCAGGTAGATAACGTTGCCGTGCGAATCGCCCAGCACCTGGATCTCGATGTGGCGCGGCTCCTCGACGAACTTCTCGATGAAGACGCGGTCGTCGCCGAAGCTGTTGCGTGCCTCGTTGCGGCAGGAGGTGAAGCCCTCGAAGGCCTCGTTGTCGTTGAAGGCCACGCGCAGGCCCTTGCCGCCTCCGCCGGCGGAGGCCTTGATCATCACCGGGTAGCCGATGTCCTTCGCGATCTCGACGGCGCGCTCGGCCGTCTCGATGGCGTCGTTCCAGCCCGGAATGGTGTTGACGTTGGCCTCGTTCGCGAGCTTCTTCGAGGCGATCTTGTCGCCCATGGCAGCGATCGAATAGTGCTTCGGCCCGATGAAGGCAATGCCCTCTTCCTCGACCTTGCGCGCGAAAGCTTCGTTCTCCGACAGGAAGCCGTAGCCTGGGTGCACAGCCTCGGCACCGGTCTTCTTGCAGGCCGCGATGATGCGGTCGGCCTGCAGGTAGCTCTCGCGGCTGGGCGCGGCGCCGATGTGCACGGCCTCATCGGCCAGCTCGACGTGGCGGGCTTCCTTGTCGGCATCGGAGTAGACGGCGACGGTGAGGATGCCCATCTTCTTCGCGGTCTGGATGACGCGGCAGGCGATTTCCCCGCGGTTGGCAATAAGTATTTTCTTAAACATCTAGGGTCTCCGCGGGATCTCAGCGGTTGATGAACATCGAGTAAACCGGCTGCGCTTGCGCGCGATCGACGAACACGTATGCCGTGCCGTCGGAACAGAAGTTCGCCACTTCGGCGCCGCCGCCATCGACCAGATCGATCCAGTTGTCGATCTGCAGCAGCAGGCGTCCTGCGGGCATTCCTTGCGCGCCGTTGGCCGTCCAGTAAGGCACGCCGCCGCTCTTCGTGCGCCATGCGCTCGCCCAGTCGTGGGGATGTGCGACCTCCTGCGGCAAATCGAAATGGGCCTGATAGTCGTAGAAGGCCTCCTCCATTTCCGCGGGAGCGCCATCGTCATCGGCGCGCCACCCTGCGATGGCAATTTCGCGTAGCAATGGAGGCGGGCCGTCGGCAGAGTCCGCAGGCGGTGCGGTCGGCCCTGCGCCCAGTTCGGTGCGTGGCACGGCGAACGCGGCGTTCGCACCTGCGTCATGCTCCCAGAAGCTGCAGATGCTGTCCCACTCGCACTTGAACAGGAACAGCACCTCGCCTTCCGCGAGCGGCAGCGCCTCGCCATCGGTCGGCAATTGCGCCAGGTGGCTCATTGCGCGGTTGCATTCGCGGCAGACGGGCCACAAGCGCCGGGGCAGGCCCCAGGGCAGGCCACCGAGCTTGGGGACAAGTCCAGGGTCCGCTCCCTCGCGGAACCGGGGGTAGTAGCTGCGCATGCGAATCAGAGCGGAATGTTGCCGTGCTTGCGCCACGGGTTCTCGAGCTTCTTCTCGCGCAGCATCACCAGCGAGCGGCAGATGCGCTTGCGCGTCTCGTGCGGCAGGATCACGTCGTCGATGTAGCCGCGCGCGCCCGCCACATACGGGTTGGCGAAGCGGGCCTTGTATTCGGCCTCGCGTGCGGCCAGCTTCTCGGGGTCGTTCTTGTCTTCGCGGAAGATGATTTCCACCGCGCCCTTCGCACCCATCACCGCGATCTCGGCACGTGGCCAGGCGAGGTTGACGTCGCCGCGCAGGTGCTTGGAGGCCATCACGTCGTACGCGCCGCCGTAGGCCTTGCGCGTGATGACGGTGATCTTCGGCACCGTGCATTCGGCATATGCGTAGAGCAGCTTGGCGCCGTGCTTGATGATGCCGCCGTACTCCTGCCCCGTACCGGGCATGAAGCCGGGCACGTCGACGAAAGTAACCACGGGAATGTTGAAGGCGTCGCAGAAGCGCACGAAGCGCGCGGCCTTGATGCTCGACTTGATGTCGAGGCAGCCCGCCAGCACCAGCGGCTGGTTGGCCACGATGCCGATGGTCTGGCCTTCCATGCGCGCGAAGCCGATCACGATGTTTTTCGCGTAGTCGGGCTGCAGCTCGAAGAAGTCGCCGTCGTCCACCACCTTGAGGATCAGTTCCTTGATGTCGTAGGGCTTGTTCGGGTTGTCGGGCACCAGCGTGTCGAGCGAATAGTCGGGCCGGTCGGCCGGGTCGCCCTGGCCGTTGTTGCCCAGGCGCACCGGCGGCTTCTCGCGGTTGTTGAGCGGCAGGTAGTTGTACAGGCGGCGCAGCATCATCAGCGCCTCGACGTCGTTCTCGAATGCCATGTCGGCCACGCCGCTGCGCGTGGTGTGGGTGACGGCGCCGCCGAGCTCTTCGGCCGTTACGCTTTCATGTGTCACGGTCTTCACCACCTCGGGGCCGGTGACGAACATGTAGCTCGAGTCCTTCACCATGAAGATGAAGTCAGTCATGGCGGGCGAGTACACCGCGCCGCCCGCGCACGGGCCCATGATCATGCTGATCTGCGGCACCACGCCCGAGGCCATCACGTTGCGCTGGAACACGTCGGCATAGCCGCCGAGCGAGGCCACGCCCTCCTGGATGCGCGCGCCGCCCGAATCGTTCAGGCCGATGACCGGTGCACCGACCTTCATGGCCTGGTCCATCACCTTGCAGATCTTCTCGGCATGTGCCTCGCTGAGCGCGCCACCGAAGACCGTGAAGTCCTGGCTGAACACGAACACGAGGCGGCCGTTGATCATGCCGTAGCCGGTGACCACGCCGTCGCCCGGGATCTTCTGCTCGGCCATGCCGAAGTCCACCGAGCGGTGCTCGACGAACATGTCCCACTCCTCGAAGGTGCCGTCGTCGAGCAGCAGCTCGATGCGTTCGCGCGCCGTGAGTTTGCCCTTGGCGTGCTGCGCGTCGATGCGCTTCTGCCCGCCGCCGAGACGCGCCTGGGCGCGGCGCTTTTCGAGTTGTTCGATCAGTTCTTGCATGGTGTGCTTCCGAAGCTGTGGTCCTGAATTTCGTGTGGTGTCATGGCCTGGCGGTGATGGCGGCCGCCGCAAGCAATTGGCGCGCCGCGGTCGATGCGGGCAACGTGCCCTGCGCCACCTGCTGCGTGAGTTCGGGCAGCAGCTCGCGCACCTGCGGGTGATGCCTGAAGGCGTGCTTGAGCCCCGCGTCGATGCGTTCCCACATCCACGCGGTGGCCTGTTTCTCTCGGCGTTTCGCCAGCCTGCCGTTGGCGGTCTGCAGTTGCCTGAACTGCGTGACGGCGTCCCAGAAGGCGTCGACGCCCGTGCCTGCCAACGCGCTGAGCTGCAGCACCTTGGGCAGCCAGAAGCGCACCTCCGTGCCGCTGTGCGCGTCATGCACCGCATGCGCGTGGTCCGGGTTGCCCTGGTGGCCGAAAAGGCGCAGCGCCGAGGTGATCTGCGCCTGCGCGCGCGTGGCGGCGTCCTTGTCGATGTCGGCCTTGTTGATGACGACCAGGTCGGCCAGCTCCATCACGCCCTTCTTAATCGCCTGCAGGTCGTCGCCGGCGTTGGGCAGCTGCATCAGCACGAACATGTCGGTCATGCCGGCCACGGCCGTTTCGCTCTGGCCCACGCCCACGGTTTCGACGATCACGATGTCGTAGCCTGCCGCCTCGCACACCAGCATCGCCTCGCGCGTCTTCTCGGCCACGCCGCCGAGCGTGCCGCTCGACGGGCTGGGCCGGATGTAGGCGCGCTCGTGCACCGAGAGGTGCTCCATGCGCGTCTTGTCGCCGAGGATGGAGCCGCCCGAGACGGTGGACGACGGGTCGATGGTGAGCACCGCCACGCGATGCCCCTTGCCGATCAGCAGCAGACCCAGCGTCTCGATGAAGGTCGACTTGCCCACGCCGGGCACGCCCGAGATGCCGAGGCGAAACGAATTCCCGGTGCGCGGCAACAGCGCGGTGAGCAATTCATCGGCCTGCGCGCGGTGGTCGTCACGGGTCGATTCGAGCAGCGTGATCGCCTTGGCGATCGCGCGGCGCTGCGACATGCCCGACGTATCGACGACCGCGCTTTCCAGCGCCTGCACGGTGTTCAGCACGCGTCCTCCGGAGACACGCGCCAGCGGTAATGCAGGTCGACGCCCTCCTCGCCTTCGAGCACGAAACCGTGCCGCAGATAGAAGCGGTTGGCGTCGCTCTGCACGAGCGCGGTGAGCTTGATGTCGAGATGCTGCTCGCGCGCCTGCGACTTGGCCCATTCGATCACCCATTCGCCGATGCCCAGCCCCTGGAAGCCGGTGCGCAGGTAGAGGTGGTCCAGGCGCAGCGCGTCGGCTCCCTCGGGCTTGAGCGTGACGAAGCCGATGCGCTGGTCGCCGTCGAGCACGATGTGGTGCATGTAGGGCACCACGAAGCCCGCGTTCAGGCGTTCGCGCGAACGCGCCGGGTCGAAGCGGCCCACGCGCTCCAGGCTCGGACGCATCGCGTCGATGCGCAAGGCCAGCATGGCCTCGAAATCGCTGGAATCCACCGGCTGCAGCGACAGCCGCGACAAGAGATCGCCCACGTCGCTTCTCAGGCCGAGACCGCCGCGCGGATCTGTTCCAGCACGTCCTTGGCGCTGGCGGGAATGGGCGTGCCCGGCCCGTAGATGCCCTTGACGCCGGCCTCGTAGAGAAAGTCGTAGTCCTGCCGCGGGATCACTCCGCCGACGAACACGATGATGTCGTCCGCGCCCTGCTTCTTCAGCTCGTCGATGATGGCCGGCACCAGCGTCTTGTGGCCGGCGGCCAGCGTGCTAACGCCGACAGCGTGCACGTCGTTCTCGATGGCCTGCCGCGCACACTCCTCGGGCGTCTGGAACAGTGGACCCATATCGACGTCGAAACCCAGGTCGGCAAAGGCCGTGGCAACGACCTTCGCGCCACGGTCGTGTCCGTCCTGCCCGAGCTTGGAAATCATCACGCGCGGACGGCGTCCCTGTTCTTCGGCGAAGGCGTTGATTTCGGTCTTCAGCGTTTCCCAGCCCTCGGCCGAATCGTAGGCAGCAGCGTACACACCGGTCACCTTTTGCGTGTCGGCCCGATGGCGGCCGAATGATTTTTCAAGTGCGTCCGAAATCTCGCCCACCGTGGCGCGCAAACGCACCGCATCGATGCTGAGCGCGAGCAGGTTGCCGGTGTTGTTCTCGGCGGCTTCGGTGAGCGCGTCGAGCGCGGCCTGCACCTTGGCGGCGTCGCGCGAGGCGCGGATCTTCTGCAGCCGCGCCACCTGCTGGTCGCGCACCTTCACGTTGTCGATCGACAGGCTGTCGATCGCGTCCTCGTTCTTGAGCTTGTACTTGTTGACGCCCACGATCACGTCCTTGCCGGAGTCGATGCGCGCCTGCTTCTCGGCGGCGGCCGCCTCGATCTTGAGCTTGGCCCAGCCGCTGTCGACGGCCTTGGTCATGCCGCCCATCGCTTCGACCTCTTCGATGATGGCCCAGGCCGCATCGGCCATGTCCTGCGTGAGCTTCTCCATCATGTAGCTGCCGGCCCAGGGGTCGATCACGTTCGTGATGTGCGTCTCTTCCTGGATGATGAGCTGCGTGTTGCGCGCGATGCGGGCGCTGAACTCGGTGGGCAGCGCGATGGCTTCGTCGAGCGCGTTGGTGTGCAGCGACTGCGTGCCGCCGAACACCGCGGCCATCGCCTCGATGGTGGTGCGCACCACGTTGTTGTACGGGTCCTGCTCGGTGAGGCTCCAGCCCGAGGTCTGGCAGTGCGTGCGCAGCATCAGGCTCTTGGGGTTCTTGGGGTTGAACTCCTTCATGATGCGGCACCACAGCAAGCGCGCCGCGCGCATCTTCGCCACTTCGAGGTAGAAGTTCATGCCGATGGCCCAGAAGAAGCTCAGGCGACCGGCGAAGCCGTCCACATCGAGGCCCTTGGCCAGCGCGGTCTTCACATATTCCTTGCCGTCGGCCAGCGTGAAGGCCAGCTCCAGCGCCTGGTTGGCGCCGGCTTCCTGCATGTGGTAGCCGCTGATCGAGATCGAGTTGAACTTGGGCATCTTCTGCGCCGTGTACTCGATGATGTCGCCGATGATCCGCATGCTCGGCCCGGGCGGGAAGATGTAGGTGTTGCGGACCATGAACTCCTTGAGGATGTCGTTCTGGATGGTTCCGCTCAGCTGGTCCTGCGCCACGCCCTGCTCTTCGGCCGCGACCACGTAGCCCGCGAGCACCGGCAGCACGGCGCCGTTCATCGTCATGGACACGCTCACCTTGTCCAGCGGGATCTGGTCGAACAGGATCTTCATGTCTTCCACCGAATCGATCGCCACGCCGGCCTTGCCGACGTCGCCGGTCACGCGCGGATGGTCGCTGTCGTAGCCGCGGTGGGTGGCGAGGTCGAAGGCCACGCTCACGCCCTGCCCGCCGGCGGCCAGCGCCTTGCGGTAGAAGGCGTTCGATTCTTCGGCTGTGGAGAAGCCTGCGTACTGGCGGATGGTCCAGGGGCGCACCGCGTACATGGTGGCCTGCGGGCCGCGCAGGTAGGGCTCGAAGCCGGGCAGCGTGTCGGTGTACTTCAGGCCCTGCAGGTCGGCCGCGGTGTACAGCGGCTTCACCGCGATGCCGTCGGGCGTGATCCAGTTCAGCGCATTCACGTCGCCGCCCGGCGCTGACTTGGCGGCGGCCTTGGCCCAGGCTTCGAGATCGGCGGGCTTGAAAGAGGGTTCGGGTGTGCTGCTCATGAGGGGGCCGTTCGCAGGGTCTTTCAGGGTATTCGCAAATTCGCCTGCACGGATTTGCAAGCCGGCCGCGAGTCTAACCGATCCATAATTATTAATTCAAACGCCATTTTTGCAGTACAGTCCGGCCCATGTCCGCCGTTACCCTCACCCCCCGCGCCCTCTACGAAGAGGTGGCCGAGCTGCTGCGCCAGCGGATCTTTCGCCGCGAGTTGGAGCCCGGCAGCTGGATCGACGAACTCAAGCTGGCCGAGGAATACGGCATCAGCCGCACCCCGCTGCGCGAAGCGCTGAAGGTGCTGGCGGCCGAGGGCCTGGTCACGATGAAGGTGCGGCGCGGCGCGTACGTGACCGAGGTGTCGGAGCAGGACCTGGCCGACGTCTACCACCTGCTCTCGCTGCTGGAAAGCGATGCCGCCGGCGTGGTGGCCGAGCGCGCCACCGACGCGCAGCGAGCGGAGCTGAAGGCGCTGCATGCCGAGCTCGAAGCCGCGGTTGGAAACCGCGAACATTTCTTCGCGATCAACGAGCGCTTTCACATGCAGCTGCTGGCCATCGCCAACAACAAGTGGCGCGACCAGATGGTGGCCGACCTGCGCAAGGTGATGAAGCTCAACCGGCACAACTCGCTGTTGAAGGCGGGGCGCATTGCGGAGTCGCTGGCGGAGCACCGCTCGGTGATGGCCGCCATCGAGGCGCGCGACGCGGAAGCCGCCATGGCCCGCATGCGCGAGCACTTCCAGAACGGCCTCGAAGCCGCGAACTGAAACCTGTCAGCGCGGCGCCGCGCCGGCGAGGAACACCTCCATGGCGCGTTGGAACGCGGCCGGAGCTACGTGCTGAACCTGAGCAACCAGAGCCGGGCGCCCTTCATTCCTGGCTCGAGGTTCCCGCTTCCCCGGCGAGACGCTGCGCCGTCTCCAGCAGCAGCGGCGCGATGCGCGCCACCATCGTGTCCTTGGGCAGCAGGTAGGCAGGGCCGCCGCAGCTCACGGAATAGCGTTCGCCGCGCGGGCTCTGCAGTGCGAAGGCAATGGCGTGGATGTGCGGATTCCATTCGCCGAAAGAGCCGCAGTAGCCCAGCCGGGCGTACTCGTCGAGGCCGGCCATCAGGCTGGGCTCGACGGCGCTCCAGCTCTCCCCGCTCTCGGCCCGGATCTGCGCCAGCAGTTCGGCCTGGTCCTGCGCCGGCAACGCCGCCAGGTAGGCGCGCCCGGCGGCCGAGGTGGCGATGGTCATGCGCGTGCCCACCTCGATGCGCGAACTGATGACCACGGAACGCGGCCGCACCGAATCGATGATGAGCATGTCAAGTTTGTCGCGCACGCCCATGTGCACGCTCGCGCCGGCCGCTTCCGACAGCGCCGCCAGGTGAGGCCGCGCCACCGTGCGCAGGTCGAATTGGCGCAGGTAGCGGCTGCTCATGTCGAGCAGCGCCGGACCGAGGCTGAAGCGCTCGCTGTCCTGCGACTGTCGCAAATATCCCGCACTCACCAGCGTGGCGGTGAGCCGCGACACCGTGGCCTTGGGGATGCCCGTGGTGTCAGCCAGTTCGCGATTGCCTATGGGTGCCGATGCCATGCCGATGACCCTGAGGAGAGCCAGGCCCCTGGCGAGCGCACTTACTTCTTCTTTGCCGCCAACCGCGTCATTCATTTATCCAAACCTTTTTATGTCCCTGATGCTCCTCATTTTTCAGCAAAAAACGGTTGACGCGCCACTTATCGTGAAGTAGCGATTTCGGAACACTGTTTCAAAAAAGGCCGCAAGCCGCGGCGGGCCTGCTTTTGGGGAAAGCCTGCGATGCGCGCGGGGCTTCAGGCAGCTTGTGCGACAGGCTCGCGCGCCATCGCCATCACCTCGTGCGCAGGCAGCGTCTTGAGCCGGTGATCGCTCCAGACCTGGCGCCATCGGCGCGCGCCCGGCAAGCCGTTGCGCAGGCCCAGCATGTGCCGCGCGATCGACCACCACTGCGTGCCATGCTCGGCCGCCTCGCGCGCCATGTAGTCGCACATCAGCGACTCGACCTCTTCGCGCGTCAGCGATTGCGCTTCGGCGCCGAAGAACTCCGCGTCCCACTCGGCCAGCCACCAGGGGTTGTGATACGCCTCGCGCCCGACCATCACGCCGTCGAGCAGGCGCAGGTGCTCGTGCACCTGTGCGCTGACCGAAATACCGCCGTTGATGGAAAACCGCAGCGACGGAAACTCGTGCTTCAGCCGGTGCACCAGCTCGTAGCGCAGCGGCGGAATCTCGCGGTTCTGCTTCGGGCTCAGTCCCTTCAGCCACGCATTGCGCGCGTGCGCGATGAAGGTCTGGCAACCAGCCTCGCTCACCTGGCCCACGAAGTCGCGCACGAACTCGTAGCTCTCGATCTTGTCGATGCCGATGCGGTGCTTGACCGTGACAGGCACGCTCACCACATCGACCATCGCCTTCACGCAGTCGGCCACCAGTTGCGGCTCGTTCATCAGGCAGGCACCGAAAGCGCCGCGCTGCACGCGCTCGCTCGGGCAGCCGCAGTTCAGGTTGATCTCGTCGTAGCCCCACTCTTCGCCGAGCTTCGCGCAGTGCGCCAGGTCCGCCGGCTCGCTGCCGCCGAGCTGCAGTGCGACCGGATGCTCTTCGGCGTGGAAGCGCAGGTGCCGGGGCACATCGCCATGCACCAGCGCGCCAGTCGTCACCATCTCGGTGTAGAGCAATGCGTGGCGCGACAGCAGACGATGGAAGTACCGGCAATGGCGGTCCGTCCAATCCATCATCGGCGCAACCGACAAGCGGCCGGCCCAGGTGTGTTCAGTGTCCATAGATAACGATGACTTGCCGCTTCAGGCCCCGCCGAAGCAGCGGAACATTTTTCAAGCGCAAGGCGCGCACGGCGAATGCCCGCATTTTGCCCCCTGCGCCAGCGCCGCCCCACACGGGGCCGCTGCGCATCAACGCTCGCGCGCGGCGCGGCGCAGCACCTGGGTGATCGGCTCCACCATGTACTGGAGCGCGGTGTGCTCCTCTCCCTGCAGGTAGATTTCGGCAGGCATGCCGGCGAGCAGCTTCAGGTCTCCCGCCGTGGCGAGCGAAGCCGGGTCGGCCTCGACCAGCACCGAGTAATAGGGAGCGCCGGTCGCATGGTCGATCAGGCGGTCGCCCGACACGTAGACCACCTTGCCGTGCACCAGCTGCGTGGTGCGGTACTTGAATGCCGTGAACCGGATGTCGGCCGGCTGCCCTCGCTGAATCCGCCCGATGTCCTCGGGGCGGACGCGCGCATCGGTCACCAGGCGGGTGTCGTCCGGCACCACGTCGGCGATGGTCTCGCGAGGCGGAATCACCGCGCCTGGCGTCGAATACTTCAGATCGATGATCTCGCCGCTGGCCGGCGCCGTGATCACCTGGCGCGCCGAGGCGTCGGCCGACTTGCGCCGCTCCTGCTCGATCTCGGCCAGCCGGGCCGCCGTGACCTTGAGCTGGTCGCTCGCCTGCTGACGGTAGTCGCTCTCGAGCGAGCGGATGCGCAGATCGGCATCGACCGTACGCTGCTCGGCGCGCGCCAGCTCCGCGCGCCGCTCCTCGATCTTCACGCCGTAGTCGGCCACGGTGCCTTCGAGCTGCGCGATGCGCGTGGCCGAGATGAAGCCGTCCTTGAGCAGCTTGCGGTTGGTCTCGAGATCGTTCTTCTGGAACTTCATCGACTCGCTCGCCTGCATGATCTGGGCGCGCAGCGCGCCGATCTCCTCGGCCACCTTCTCGCGCTGCGAACGCAGCAGGCGCACCTGCCCCACCAGCGCATCGCGCCGCGCCTCGAACAACGCGCGCTCCTTGTCCAGCTGCGCTGCCAGGCGCGGGTCGGTCGCCGCTGTCTCGATTACGTCGGGAGCGAAGGTGATCGCGCGCGCCATGGTCTGCTCCGCGTCGAGCCGCGCGAGGCTGGCGCGCTCGGTCTTGACGCGGTGGTCCAGCCGGTTCCTGTCGGCATCGACCGAGACGTCGCCCAGCACCAGCAGGGGCTCGCCCAGCCGCACATGCTGGCCGTCGCGCACCAGGACCTCGCGCACGATGCCGCCTTCGGCATGCTGCACCGGGCGCCGGTTCAGGTCCACCTTCACATGGGCCTGCGCCACCACGGCGGACGACAGCGGTGCGAAGCCCAGCCACGCGGCGGCCGGCAGGAATCCAAAGACCAGCACGGCCAGGCCCCAGTGCATCAGGCGGCGCGCTTCGCGCGTATGCAGCGCCAGAGGGTCATTGGCCGCGATGGCATGCGCCGTGTGATTCATCGGACAACCTCCGTGCTGCGCACTGCGGTGCGAGCTTGCTTGGGGCGGCCCGGCGCGGCAAATCGGAGTACCTCCGTGCTTCGCACTGCGGTGCGAGCTTGCTTGGGGCGGCCCGGCGCGGCGCTCATGACACCTTCTCCGCAGGGCGCGACGGCATCATCACCACCTGGGCGCTGCCCGTGTTCTGGCCCGCACGCCTGATCGTCTGCATCACCTCCGCCGCCGGTCCGTACTGCTTGACGCGGCCGGCCTCCAGCACCAGCAGCTTGTCCATGTGCTGCACCAGCGCGCTGCGGTGCGTGACGACGACCACCGTGACCTGCCCGCGCAGTGCCTTCAAGGCCTCGCCCAGCGCCAGTTCGCCCGCCCCGTCCAGGTTGGAGTTGGGCTCGTCCAGCACCAGCAGCTTCGGGTTGCCATAGAGCGCATCGCGCTGGCGCTGGCCCGGCGACAGCATCACGCCCATGTTGTCGACGACGGTGTCGTAGCCCTCGGGCAGTGCCAGGATCAACGCATGCACGCCGGCACGCTTTGCCGCTTGCACGACCTTGTCCGCATCGACCTCGCCCAACCGCGCGATGTTGTCGGCAACGGTGCCGGCGAACAGCTCGACATCCTGCGGCACATAGCCGAGCCAGGGGCCGAGTTCTTCGCGCGGCCATTGCGCGAGGTCGACCTCGTCCAGCCGTACGACACCTGCATGGGGCCGCCACAGGCCGGTCAACAGGCGCACCAGGGTCGACTTGCCGGCGCCGCTGGGGCCGGTGATGGCCAGCGACTCGCCGGGCTCCAGGCTCAGCGACACGCCGGCGAGAATCATCCGCTCGCCCTGCGGAGGCCGGAACACGAGGCCCTCCGCGTACAGGCGGCCACTCGGCGCCGGCAGCGCCATGCGTTGCGGCTGCCGCTCGGCGGCGCCCAGCACCTCGGACAGGCGCGCGAAGGCCAGGCGCCCCTCGGCCAGCACGCGCCAACTCCCCACCACCTGTTCGACCGGTGCCAGCGCCCGGCCGAGCAGGATGGTGCAGGCCACCAGGATGCCCGGCGTGCCTTCGCCCGTGATGACGAGGTAGGCACCCAGTGCCTGCAACAGGACCTGCACCGCCTGGCGCGTGGTGCGCGTGAGCGCAGCCATCGCCACCGACTTGCGCGCGGTCGGCCCCTGCCGCGCGGCGACGCCGGCGTTGAGATCCCGCCAGCGCCCGATCACTGCCTCCCCCATTCCGAGCGATTGCGCCAGCTCTGCGTTCTGCATCGAGGATTCGAGGTAGCGCGTGGCCCTTGCGGCGTCCTTCTGCAGGGCTTCAATGTCGCGGCGTGTGATGCGGTCGTTCACCACGGCAAGGATGAGCATCAGCACCGACGCGGCTGCGGCGGCTATACCCAGCATCGGATGCGCCATCCAGATGACCGCGACATAGACGAATGTCCATGGCACATCGAACAGGGCCAGCAGGCCCTGGGCGGAAAACAGGCTGCGCAGCGCCGCGACGTCGCGCAAGCCTTCGGAAGGCACGCGCTCGGCGCGCCGCGCCGTGCGGGCCAGCATGACCTTGGCCACCACTGGAGACAGCTGATCGGAGATCAGATTGCCCGCGACGCCCTGCAGCCGGCTGCGCAGGTAGTCCAGCATCAGCATCAGGCCGAGCGCCACGGCGACGCCGATCAACAGCACCAGCAGCGTCTCCCGGCTCTGGCTCGTCAGCACGCGGTCGAAAACCTGCAGCATGAAAAGCGCGGGGGCGAGCAGCAGCAGGTTCACGAAGAACGAGAAGCCCGCAACGAAAAGAAGCGGCCGCTCGAGAAGCTGGAGAAGAGGCTTCATGTCGATTTCTCTCCTGTGCTTCCACCCGCACCTGCGGGCGGCGGGCGGTTTCTCACAGGCCGACCTTGATGTCGTTGCTGTCGAAGGTGTCGGCCGGATTGCTCAGCGTCAACGTTGCCACCAGCGTGCGGTTGGCGGCGCCCAGGCCGTCGGCGTCGTAATACAGGTTGCCCGTCGCGCTGTCGTAGATCACGTGCACTCCCGCCCCCACCACATCTCCCGCGCCACCGCCGTTCAAGGACGCGAACTCGGCCGCCGACAACGTGCTGCCGCTCGCAGTCGTGAGGGCCGTGAACGTGCCGCGCGACAGCTCGATCAGGTCGCCGCTCGCCGCCGATCCCGACGCATCGAAGTCGGTGACCGAATCCACAGCGTTGGGTGCCGAGTCGAAGACGAAGGTGTCGTTGTCCGCGCCGCCGGTGAGTATGTCGGCGCCGGCCCCACCGACGATGCGGTCGTCCCCCGCAAGGCCGTTGATCACGTCGTTGCCGCCGCCGCCGCGCAATTGGTCATTCGACGCCGAACCGGTGATCGTGTCGGCGAAGGCCGTGCCGATGACGCCCTCGAAGTTCCTGTAGCTGTCGGTGCCGAGCCCGGCGGCGCTGGCATTGAAGATCGTCGTGCTGCTGCTTTGCGTCAGCGTGAACGTGAGCCCGGCCGTGCCGTCCGAGAAGTCGAGCAGGTCACCGGTGCCCCCTGCCCCATCGAGCGTGTCGTTGCCGGCGCCACCGCGGATGATGTCGTTCGAGGCACTGCCGGTGAGGGTGTCGGCCAGGCCCGTTCCGATCACGCCTTCGATGTTCTGGTAGGTGTCGTTGTTGCCGAGCCCGCCGGTTCCGTTGACGATGGTGGTCGATGAGGCACTCTGGACCAGCGTGAAATTGACCGCCACGGTCCCATCCGAGAAGTCGAGCAGGTCCTCGCTGCCGGCGCCGCCATCCATCGAGTCGTTGCTGCCCAGGCCGCCTCGCAGCACATCGTTGCCAGCGCCGCCCGACAGGGTGTCGTTGCCGTCGCCGCCGATCAGGAGGTCGTTGCCGGAAGAGCCGAGCAGCGTGTCGGCCCCGTTGCCAGTTCCTCCGATGAAGACGTCGCCGCCCACACCGCCGGTCAGGTTGTCGGCGCCGCCGCGGCCATCGATGAAGGAGGCCTGGTAGGTGCCGGCCGCGCTGAGATCGATCGTGTCGGCGGCGTTGCCGGTGGACACGGCCATGACGTCGATCGTCGTCGTTGCCGTGGCGGTGCCACCGGCCCCGTCCGACACGGTGTACTGGAAGCTGCCGGCTGCGGCGCCCGCCGTGCTGCCGCTGGTGAAGCTGATCGTGCCGTTGGTGGCGTCCAGGGTCAGGCCCGAAATCCCGACCGCGCCGCTGACGCTTGTGATCGTCAAGGCAAGACCGTCGATGTCGGTGTCGTTGCCGAGCAGCGAACTCGTCGACAGCGTGACCAGCGTGCTGCTGGACACGATGACCCTGTCGGTCGCGGCGACCGGGTCGTCGTTCACCGCGTTGACGGTGATGCTCGCCGTGTCGGTGGCGCTCGAGAACGCGGAGCTGCCTCCATTCGTCACGGTGCTGGCCGTGGTGCCCGCCGTGCCGCTCGTCTGGTCCCAGGCGTGGAAGGTGATGCCATTGCCGACTGTTCCATTGAAGTTCGAATTCGCCTGGAAGTAGACACGCGTGTTCGCGTCCGCGGCCAACAGCAGCGCGGACGCGTCCGACACCGCACCCACCGCTGCCCAGCTGGCGCCGCCATTGGTGGAATACCACCAGCTTCCGTTAGAGGCATTCACCCCCGACAACGCGATGCCGGTGATGGCGCCGTTGTCCGCATCGGTCACGTTGTCGAGGCCGCCGGCCGGCGGATTCAGATTCACCAGGCTCGATACGAGCGTCCCGACGGCCCCGACCGGTGCGCCGGCATCCTCGTTGACCGACGCCAGGGCGGGTGTCGCGGCAGCATTCAGTACGGGGGCATCGTTGGTGCCGGCGATGGTCACGGTCACAACCCGGCTGGCGGTCCCGTCGGACGAGACTGCAGTGAAGCTGTCGCTGATCGATTGACCTGCAGCCAGCTGCTGGATCGCCGTCTGGCCGTTGTTGGCCGTGTAGGTCCAGTTGCCGTCGGCTGCCAATGCAAAGCTGCCGTAACCGTTGCTGCCGGTAGTGCTCGCTTGAGGCGCGAAGTTCGACTGGCCCTGGTCGACATCAGCAATCGTCAGCGCGCCGCTGGCCGCGAGGCTGCCACCGGACACCGCAACGTCCTCTTGCACCGTAGCGCTAGCCACACCACCGATCGTCGGTACATCATTGGTCCCGGTGATCGTCACCGTCACCACCTGGCTGGCGGTCCCGTCGGACGAGACTGCAGTGAAGCTGTCGCTGATCGTTTGACCCGCGGCCAGTTGTTGGATCGCCGTCTGGCCGTTGTTGGCCGCGTAGGTCCAGTTGCCATTGGCCGCGAGCGTGAAGCTGCCGTAGCCGTTGCTGCCGGCGGTGTCCGACTGGGCTGTAAAGTTGGATTGGCCCTGGTCGACATCGGCAATCGTCAGCGCGCCGCTGGTGCTCAGGTTCGGCGTCGAGGCATCCTCGGTCACCGCCCCGCTAGCGACGCCACCGATCACCGGCACATCGTTGGTCCCGGTGATCGTCACCGTCACCACCTGGCTGGCGGTGCCGTCGGACGAGACTGCAGTAAAGCTCTCGCTGATTGATTGACCAGCGCCAAGCTGTTGGATTGCCGCTTGGCCATTGTTGGCCGCGTAGGTCCAACTGCCATTCGCCGCCAGCGTGAAACTGCCGTAGCCATGGCTGCCGGCCGTGCCCGCTTGAGGTGCGAAGTTCGACTGGCCCTGGTCGGCATCGGCGATCGTCAGCGCGCCGCTGGTGCTCAGGTTCGGCGTCGAGACATCCTCGGTCACCCCCCCGCTAGCGACGCCACCGATCACCGGCACGTCGTTGGTGCCGGTGATCGTTACCGTCACCACTTGACTGGCCGTTCCGTCGGACGAGACTGCAGTAAAGCTGTCGCTGATCGTTTGACCTGCGGCCAGTTGTTGGATTGCCGCTTGGCCATTGTTGGCCGCGTAGGTCCAGCTGCCATTCGCCGCCAGCGTGAAACTGCCGTAGCCGTTGCTGCCGGTAGTGCTCGCTTGAGGCGCGAAGTTCGACTGGCCTGCATCCACGTCGGCAATCGTCAGCGCGCCGCTGGCCGCGAGACTGCCACCGGACACCGCAACGTCTTCTTGCACCGTAGCGCTGGCCACACCACCAATCACCGGCACGTCATTGGTCCCGGTGATTGTCACCGTCACCACCTGGCTGGCGGTGCCGTCGGACGAGACTGCAGTAAAGCTCTCGCTGATCGACTGACCTGCGCCAAGCTGTTGGATCGCCGCCTGGCTGTTGTCGGCCGCGTAGGTCCAGCTGCCACCGGCCGCCAGCGTGAAGTTGCCATAGCCATGGCTGCCGGCAATGCTCGCTTGGGGCGCGAAGTTCGATTGGCCCTGGTCGACATCGGCAATCGTCAGCGCACCGCTGGCCGTGAGACTGCCACCGGACACCGCAACGTCTTCTTGCACCGCAGCACTGACCACACCACCAATCGTCGGTACGTCATTGGTGCCAGTGATCGTCACCGTCACCACCTGGCTGGCCGTCCCATCGAACGAAACTGCAGTGAAGCTGTCGATGATCGATTGACCCGCACCCAACTGCTGGATCGCGCCTTGGTTGTTGTCGGCCGTGTAGGTCCAGCTGCCGTCGGCCGCGAGCGTGAAGCTACCGTAGCCGTTGCTGCCGCCGATGCCGGCCTGGGGCGCGAAGTTCGACTGGCCCGCATCCACATCGGCGATTGTCAGCGCGCCGCTGGTGCTCAGGTTCGGCGTCGAGGCATCCTCGGTCACCGCGCCGCTGGCCACGCCGCCGATCACCGGCACGTCATTGGTCCCGGTGATCGTCACCGTCACCACCTGGCTGGCCGTTCCGTCGGACGACACTGCCGTGAAGCTGTCACTGATCGTTTGACCTGTGGCCAGTTGTTGGATCGCCGCCTGGCTGTTGTCGGCCGTGTAGCTCCAGCTGCCGTCGGCCGCCAGCGTGAAGCTGCCATAGCCGTTGCTGCCGCCGGTGCTAGCCTGGGCTGCGAAGCTGGACTGGCCCGCATCCACATCGGCAATCGTCAGCGCACCGCCGGTGCTCAGGTTCGGCGCCGAAGCGTCCTCGGTCACCGCGCCGCTGGCGACGCCGCCGATCACCGGCACGTCATTGGTCCCGGTGATCGTCACCGTCACCACCTGGCTGGCCGTTCCGTCGGACGACACTGCCGTGAAGCTGTCACTGATCGTTTGACCTGTGGCCAGTTGTTGGATCGCCGCCTGGCTGTTGTCGGCTGTGTAGCTCCAGCTGCCATCGGCCGCCAGCGTGAAACTGCCGTAGCCGTTGCTGCCGGCGGTGCCTGGCTGAGCTGTAAAGTTGGACTGTCCTGCATCGACATCGGCAATCGTCAGCGCACCACCGGTGCTCAGGTTCGGAGCCGAGCCATCCTCGCTCACCGCGCCGCTGGCGATGCCACCGATCACCGGCACGTCGTTGGTCCCGGTGATGGTCACCGTCACCACCTGGCTGGCCGTCCCATCGGACGACACTGCCGTGAAACTGTCACTGATCGACTGGCCCGCACCGAGCTGCTGGATCGCGCTTTGGTTGTTGTCGGCCGCATAGGTCCAAGTGCCGTCGGCCGCCAGCGAGAAGCTGCCATAGCCGTTGCTTCCGGCGGTGCCAGCCTGGGCTGCGAAGCTGGACTGCCCCTGGTCGACATCGGCAATCGTCAGCGCACCACCGGTGCTCAGGTTCGGCATCGAAGCATCCTCGGCCACCGCCCCGCTGGCCACACCACCAATCACCGGCACGTCGTTGGTCCCGGTCACCGTCACAGTGATCTGCTGATTGACCGTGCCGCCGTGGCCATCGTTGATGGTGACGGTGAAGGTTTCCGTCACCGTCTGACCCTGGGCCAGATACTGCGTGGCCGCGTTGGCGACGCTGTAGTTCCAGCTCACCGTGCCGTCACCCGCGCCCGTGGCCGCATCGCTGACGCCGGCCGTCAACACCCCGCCCAGCGTGTTGCCTGAACCGGCCGCCACGCTGACGCTGTGCGCATCGCTCAGGTCCACGTCGTCGAAGGTGATCGTGCCGCTGTCGCTCAGGGTCGGCGTCGCCGCATCCTCGGTCACCGCCGCAGCGGCATCGGCCGTGCCGATCGTCGGGGTGTCGTTGGTGCCGGTGATGGTCACGTCGATCTGACGGGTGACGATGCCGCCGTGCTGGTCGTTCACCGTGATGGTGAAGCTCTCGACCCGGGTCTGGCCCGCGGCCAGGTACTCGACGGCCGTGGCGTCCACGGTGTAGGTCCAGGTGAGCTGGCCGCCCGTGCCGGTCCCCGTGGTGTCGACGTTCTTGACCGCTGTCAGGCTCCCCAGCACGCTGCCGACCGGCGTGCCGGTCGCGCTCACGAGGTGCACGTCGCTCAGGTCCAGGTCGCTGAAGCCGATGACACCGCTGTCGTGCAGTGCGCCCGCCGGCGCGATCTGCTCGCTCACCGCACCCACCAGGTCCTGGGCTGTGATCACCGGGCCATCGTTGGTGCCGGTGATGGTGATGGTTGCCGTGGCCAATCCCGTCCCACCATCGGCGTCCGTCACCTGGTAGCTGAAGGTGTCGGTTGCGGTCTCGCCCGCTGCCAGGTACTGGAAATAAGCCGCATGGGGCTGGTACTGGAAATACCAGGTCGACGGATCGCCCATCGACGGCTGAACGAGCGTCGCCGTTCCGTGAGCCGGAGCCGAGGCCAGCGTCAAACTCCTGACCAGGTCAGGGACCAGATCGTTCTGCAGCACATGGATCTGCACGCCCGGGCCGTCTTCGGTCGTCACGGCCGCATCGCCCAGCGCCGTCACCGCCTGGTTGGCCGGATTCAACTCGACCCCATCCACAAGGACTCTCAATACTTCGGTCATCTGGACGGTCAGCGTGGACGATCCGAAGCTGAAAACGAAATCGCTGGCCGAACCATTGGAAACCTCGCCGGTCCTGGCATTGGTCACTGCCGCAAGATGGGCCAGATAGGCGGCGATCTGCGTCTGGGTGGCAGAGTCCAGCCACTGCGCCCGCGTGAACTGGAGCAGGAGCGTGTCGACGCCAGCTCCGCCCGTGTACACGTCCTTGGTGCCGGCCGCGGTGTTTTCGCTGACGTTGTAGATCAGGGTGTCGTTCCCCGATCCTCCATTGAGATCGTCGCTGCCGCTGCCACCGTCGAGCGTGTCGTCTCCCGCGCCACCATTCAACGAATCGCTCCCGGCTCCGCCGTTGACCGTGTCGTCCCCGTTGCCGCTGTTGATGGTGTCGTTGCCGGCCGTGCCGATGATAAGGTCGTTGCCGTTGGAGCCGGTGATCGCGGTCATGTGCTTCCTTTGTGAGCGCCGAAAGGCCGGCGCGTACCTGTCTCGACGCTGCGTTTGCTTGTTTGCAAATTAGATGGCGCCAGCGGCGCGAGCACATGGAAGGAATGTCCTTTCCCTCATGAGCGATAAGTACCGGGACGACCTTGAAAAGCCTGGTACTTTTGTCCTGCCGAGCATCCGCAGGCGCGGGCGTGTGGTCGTGTTGACGGCGGGCGGGCAACCGCCCTGGCTTCTCACCCGGTCTTTTTCACGCGCCGCCGCACGGCCATGTAGTTGCCGGGCGTGACGCCGAAGCAGCGGCGGAACCACCGAGAGAAATGGGCCTGGCAGCTCGTGGCCGTCTTGACGAGCCAGCCGGCATAGGGTCAGGGCGGCGCCTGCACGAGCGCGCTGCGGCAGGAGGATGTGAAAGGAGGCGTTAAAGACTGCGGCAGCCTCCGGCGCTCAGGCCGGCACGGGCTCGCCGGAGGCGGCCTGCACCGGAATGTGCACGCGCTCTTCCTTGATGCGGTTGGCGCCGTCCACGAACACCAGCTTCGGCAGGTACCCGGCCACGCGCTCTTCGGGCACAAGGCCGAAGGCCGCAATGATGAGCAGGTCGCCGACGGCGGCCCGGCGCGCGGCCGAGCCGTTGACCGAGATGATGCCGCTGCCGCGCTCGCCGCGAATGGCATAGGTCACAAAGCGTTCGCCGTTGTTGATGTTCCAGATGTGCACCTGCTCGTTCTCGGCCAGGTTGGCTGCGTCGAGCAGGTCCTGGTCGATGGCGCAGGAGCCTTCGTAGTGCAGTTCGCAATCGGTGACGGTGGCGCGGTGGATCTTGGACTTGAGCAATGTTCTGAACATGGTCGAGGAAAGTTTCCGTGCAAGGGATTTCGGGCCGGCGCAGTCTAAGCGCAAACCTGCCGCGGTCTACGACAGGTGGCGGCGTTGTCCGACTCGCCCCCTGGCTTCAGTCTGGACAATGACCAGCCTCGGCCCGAGACAAGCCGAGCGTTACGTTACAAGAAGCTCCGGCCCCGCACGATGACCCGCATCTACCTGATAGAAGACAACCCCCTGATCGCCGCCACACTGGCCGACGGACTGCAGGAATTTTCCGAATGCAACGTGATCGGGACCGCCGCCACTTCGCGCGGCGCCATCGACTGGCTTCAGGACAACCCCGAAGGCTGGGACGCGGCCGTCATCGACATCTTCCTGGCCGAGGGCAATGGCCTCGCCGTGGCTCAGTACCTGCAGGCGCACAAGTCGCCGGCGCAGCGCACGGTGGTCCTCATGAACTACGCAACCTCCGAGGTGCGCGAAGGCGCGCTGTCCGCGGGTGTCGATGCGGTGTTCGACAAATCGCACGAACTCGAAGCTTTCTACGAGTTCTGCAAGACGCTGAACATCTCGCCGCGCCGTTGAGGCGTTCCAGATGTCTTCGTACGGACGCCTCTTGAATGCGTCCCGGCCGACCGAACGGTGCGTTGCAAGTGCAGCGCATGGCTCGCAACAGATGTAGCGCCGGGAAGGCAATTGTTGCGCCGGGGCTGACTCCAGGATGTTCCGAGTCACATGGCCTTTCCCTCTGCAGACGGGCCCGCGACCGCTTTGACTGGCAGCTTCAACGACATGGCACGTGGATTGCGATGAAGGAGTAACGACCAACTCTTTTCATCTCACCACATGTCTCAACATTCCTCACGCGTTGCACTGATCACTGGAGGCGCCAGCGGCATCGGCCGACGCATCGCCGAGAAACTTGCTCTCGAAGAAAAGGCCACTGTTTGCATCCTCGATCGCGATGGCACCGCCGCTGGCGATGTCGCGGCAGGCATCCGCCGCGCTGGGGGACGAGCGGAATCTTTCGTTGTCGACCTCTCGGACACGGAGGGCCTGGAGCAGACGCTGCAGGAGCTCACCGACCGCTGCGGCGGCCCCGACATCGTCATCAACAGCGCCGCGCTCGCGGCAACCGTGCCCGCGCTCGACTACCCGCTGCCCCAGTGGCAACTGACGATGGCGATCAATGTCACGGCACCGATGCTGATCATCCAGCACGCGCTGCGTCATATGCGGGTGAAGCGGTGGGGGCGCGTGATCAACATCGCGTCGATCAGCGGAGTGCGTGCCGGCACGGGACGCTTGGGATACGGTTCGTCGAAGGCCGCGTTGATCGCGATGACGCGACAGTTCGCGATCGAGTCGGCCGAATGGGGCGTCACGGTGAATGCGGTCGCGCCCGGCCCCGTCGACACGCCGATGGTCCGCAGCATGCACGGTGGCGGCACGGCGGATACCTACGGCGCCATGATCCCGATGGCCCGTTATGGCTCGACCGATGAGATCGCGCACGCGGCATTGTTTCTGGCCTCTGAAGGGGCGAGCTACATCTCCGGCCACACGCTCGCAGTCGACGGCGGCTTTCTTGCCAGCGGCCTGCTCGTGCGTGACCTCTTCAGCACAGCCAGCCCCGCGCACTAGCGCCTAGCACCGCACCAATTCCAAAACCACAGGAGACAACCATGACCATCACCCGCCGCAATCTCTTGACCTACGGCGCCGCCAGCGCCGTCGCCCTTCCTGCCCTGGCAATGTCGGGACGCGCCCATGCCCAGAAAGCCCAGTACACGCTCAAGTACGCAAACAACCTTCCGCTGTCGCACCCGATGAACATCCGGGCGAAGGAAATGGCCGTGGCCATTGCCGCGGAGACGAACGGACGCGTCGACCTGCAGATCTTTCCCAGTGGACAGCTCGGCTCCGACACCGACACCCTTGCCCAGGTCCGTTCGGGCGGCGTCGAGTTCTTCACGCTGTCGGGCTTGATCCTGGCGACGCTGGTTCCCGCCGCGTCGATCACCGGCATCGGCTTTGCGTTCGACGACTACGACGCCGTGTGGAAGGCCCTCGACGGCGAACTGGGCGCGCATGTCCGCAAGGAAATCGAGAAGGCAAACCTGGTCGTCATGGAAAAGATCTGGGACAACGGGTTCCGCCAAATCACGTCCTCGAGCAAGCCGATCGTCAATGCCGATGACCTGAAGGCCTTCAAGATCCGCGTGCCGGTCTCCCCGCTATGGACTTCGATGTTCAAGGCGCTTGGCGCCGCGCCGACCTCGATCAACTTCGGCGAGGTCTATACCGCGTTGCAGACCAAGGTGGTGGACGGCCAGGAAAACCCGATGGCGATCGTCTCCACCGCGAAGTTCAACGAAGTCCAGAAATTCTGTTCGCTGACCAACCACATGTGGGACGGTTTCTGGTTCCTGGCCAACAAGAAAGCCTGGGAAAAGCTGCCACCTGATGTACGCGCCATTGTCGCCAAGCACATCAATGCCGCCGGCATGAAGCAGCGCGCGGACGTCGCCGAATTGAACGCGACGCTGCAGAAGGAACTGGCATCAAAGGGGATGGTTTTCAACGAAGCCAAGCCGGACTCCTTCCGCGCGCGGTTGCGGGAGGCCGGCTTCTACAGCGAGTGGAAGGCGAAGTTCGGCGAGGAGGCGTGGGCGATCCTCGAGCGCAGTACCAAGAAGATGGCGTAAGCGTCATGGCAAACCATGTCATCAACGACTCCGGCGGCCAGCCGACCCGCACGGTGGACTTGCACCTGCACTCCACGCTGACGGCCCCCCAGGAGCGCCCGTGGGTCACTAAGTTGGACAATGCGCTTGGCGTCCTCGTCGAAGTACCGGTCGCATTGCTGGTCCTGGCCGAGATCGTCATCCTGTTCGCGGGCGTCTTTGCGCGCTTCATTCTGCATACGCCTCTGATCTGGTCCGACGAACTGTCGTCGATCCTGTTTCTGTGGCTCGCGATGCTGGGCGCCGTCGTGGCGCTGCGCAAAGGCGAACACATGCGCATGACGGCCATCGTGAGCAGCGTCGGTCCGCAAAAGGCGGCGCTGCTGGAGGCGATCGCCACCTGTGCCTGCTTGGCTTTCCTGGCCATGGTCTTGCATCCGGCGTGGGAGTTCGCCACCGACGAAGCGGCGATCACGACGCCGGCACTGAGCATCTCCAATGCGTGGCGCGCAGCGGCATTGCCGATCGGCATCGCATTGATGGCGCTCTTCGCCGTCCTCAGGCTTCTGAAGTACGCGACGCCCATGCAGGGCGTGCAGGCCCTGGCGGTCGTGGGCATGATTGCGGGCGCGTTCTGGCTCGCGCAGCCGGTTTTCGAGGATCTCGGCCGCATCAACCTGCTGATCTTCTTCGTCGGTGTGGCGGCAGGGTGCGTGTTCGCAGGCATCCCCATTGCGTTCGCCTTCGGCCTCGGCACCTTCGGCTACCTGGCGCTCGCCACGGGCACGCCGCTGCCGGTCATGGTGGGGCGGATGGACGAGGGCATGTCCCACCTGATCCTGCTGGCGGTGCCGCTCTTCGTGTTCCTCGGCCTGCTGATCGAGATGACCGGCATGGCGCGCGCCATGGTGGCCTTTCTTGCCGGATTGCTCGGACATGCGAAGGGTGGGCTGTCCTATGTGCTGGTGGGTGCGATGTACCTGGTTTCCGGCATCTCGGGTTCCAAGGCGGCGGACATGGCCGCCATCGCGCCGGCACTCTTCCCGGAAATGAAGAAGCGCGGCGCGGACGAAGGCGAACTGGTGGCATTGCTGTCCGCAACGGGCGCGCAGACCGAAACCGTGCCGCCGAGCCTGGTGCTGATCACGATCGGGTCGGTCACCGGCGTGTCGATTGCCGCGCTCTTTACCGGCGGGCTGCTGCCGGCCTTGGTGCTGGGGCTGTTTCTCTGCGTGGTGGTCTGGTTCCGCTATCGCCACGAGGACCTGAGCCATGTCCGGCGCATGGGTTGGGGCCAGGTCACCAAGTTGTTCGCGATCGCATTTCCTGCGCTGGCACTGCCCTTCGTGATCCGTGCCGCCGTCGTCGAGGGCGTGGCGACCGCCACCGAGGTCTCGACACTGGGCATTGCCTACTCCGTTGTCGCGGGTCTGCTCATCTATCGGCAGTTCGACTGGAAGCGGCTTGGGCCGATGCTGGTGGCCACCGCCTCGCTCTCCGGAGCCATCCTCTTCATCATCGGCACGGCGACCGCCATGGCCTGGGGCCTGACGCAATCCGGGTTCTCGCGCTCGCTGGCCGAGATGATGGGCACGCTGCCCGGCGGCGTGCCGATGTTCCTGGCAGTCACCATCGTCACCTTCATACTGCTCGGGTCCGTGCTCGAAGGCATTCCCGCGATTGTCCTGCTGGGACCGCTGGTGTTTCCCATCGCGCAGCAACTGGGGGTGCATGAGGTGCACTACGCGATGGTCGTGGTGCTCTCTATGGGGCTGGGGTTGTTCGCGCCGCCACTGGGCGTCGGGTACTACGCGGCGTGCGCCATCGGCCGCGTCAACCCGGACAAGGGCATTCGCCCGATCGTCGGCTACATGATCGCGCTCGCCATCGGGGTGGTGGTGGTCGCCGCCATTCCGTGGATCTCGATCGGCTTGCTGTGAACAAATTCAAGAGGGGTCCATGGCCATTTATTCGTTAGACGGACATGCGCCCGTGGTGGATCAATCCGCCTACGTCGCCGAAACCGCGACCGTCATCGGCCGCGTCACGCTGGGGCGTGACACCAGCGTGTGGCCGCAAGCGGTGCTGCGCGCGGACAACGAGCCCATCGAGATCGGCGATGGCAGCAACGTGCAGGAAGGCGCCGTGCTGCACAACGACAAGGGATTTCCCTTGCGCGTCGGAAGCGGCGTCACCATCGGTCACCAGGCCATGCTGCACGGCTGCACCGTGGGCGAAGGCTCCCTGATCGGCATCCAGGCCGTGGTGCTCAACGGCGCGGTGATCGGCCGCCACTGCCTGGTCGCGGCCGGTGCGGTGGTGACCGAAGGCAAGGTCTTCCCGGATCACTCGCTCATCGTGGGTGCCCCAGCCAAGGTCTTGCGCCAACTTGACCCCGACCATGTGCATGCCCTGGCGGAAGGGGCGCGCGACTACGTGCAGCGGTCAGCGCTGTATCGCACGGCACTGCAACGCGTTGCCTGAACTGCGGCCTCACCCCTTCGGCGCTGTCCCCACCTTCGCGACCGTGGTGCGGATCCTCGGCAGGTGGGACAGGAAAGCCCGCAGCACCGGGGAGTCATCGTCGGTCCTCCAGCACACCCCGGTCTCGATCCGCGTACGCTCGCCGCTCAGCGGGCGGTAGACCACGCCCTCCCGCCGCATGACCTGCACACAGTCGGGGACGAGCGCGACACCGATGCCGCCGGACACGAGGCTGATGATGGTGTGCATCTGTCGCGCCGGAAAGATGCGCGGGCTGAATCCATGCTGGCGGCATGCCGAGACCACTGTGTCGAACATGATCGGCCCATGGTGCCGCTCGAACACCAGGAATTGCTCGTCGGCGAGCTTCGCAAGCGACACTCGCTTTTGCCCGGCCATCGGGTGCTGCTCAGGCAGCGCCACCACCAGTGCGTCGTTGTCCGTGGCGCGATAGGACAGGCTGGCCGGAAGCGACGGCGATACGAAATGGCAGCCCACGTCCAGCGATCCGTTCTCGACATCGGACGGAATGCGGTCCGTGGTGGATTCGTGCAGCGCGATCTTGACCCCAGGGTATTCGGCTGCGAAGCGTCGCAGCACCGCAGGCAAGAACGAATAGGCCGCCAGGCTGATGAATCCGATCGACAGCGAACCGCTGCCGCCCCGCGAAGCGTTGCGCGCGTGCTCGCGCAGCGATTCCGTGCGCCCCAGCACGGCGCGTGCATCGCGCAATGCTTCCTCGCCGGCAGGCGTGATCTCGATGTGCCGGGAAGTGCGCTCAAACAGACGCACCCCCAGCTCGTCTTCGAGCTCCCTGATTGCCAGGCTGACCGGTGGCTGGGACAGGTTGAGGCGCTTGGCGGCTCGCCCGAAATGCAGTTCCTCGGCCACAGCAATCAACACACGAAGATGTCTTAGTTCCATCTGAATTTCAGATCAATCAATACAAATTTAAGACTTATCCAAATGTACGTCATTTCCTAGAATTCACTCCAAGAGCGAATCCTGCACCGGCCTACCGGCCATCCCGTGCAGGCGAAAAAAATGCCAAAAGCATGATCAAGGAGACAACACGATGCTCAGTGCCACGACATCCAGCAGGCCGACGGCCGGGGTTCATGACGCTCCGCCGTCAGGCGGGAGACCGGAGGATGAGGCGGGTCCGTTCGCAGCGCTCGACCTGGGCGACCCGGCCATCGCGGCTTCGGTGCACCGCCTGGCGCGGGCATCGCGCTCGACGGTCCCCATCCTGTTGCACGGGGAGACCGGCACCGGCAAGGAGTTGTTCGCGCGTGCCGTTCACCAGGCGAGCGCTCGCGCCGGCGGACCGTTCATCGGCATCAACTGCGCGTCGATCCCGGAGGGGCTGATCGAGAGCGAGTTGTTCGGCTACCGCGCCGGCGCTTTTACGGGAGCCAGCGCAAGAGGCGCGCGCGGCCTGCTTCAGCAGGCCGATGGCGGCACGCTTTTCCTCGACGAGATCGGCGACATGCCGCTCGCCCTGCAGGCCCGCCTGTTGCGCGTGCTGGCCGAGCAGGAGGTGCGCCCCGTCGGTGCGGAGGTTGCGGTGAAGACCGATTTCCGTGTGGTCAGCGCCACGCACCGGAACCTGGTCGAGCAGGTGCGCCATGGCGCATTCCGCGAGGACCTGATGTTCCGGCTGCAGGGGCTGACCGTCACGCTCCCAGCGCTGCGGCAGCGCCGCGACATCGGGGCGCTCGCCGCACGCCTTGCGACGGCAATCGACACCGGAACGCATGGCCGCGTGAACCTCACGCCTTGCGCCTGCCGCCTGCTCGAAGGCCTGCCATGGCCCGGCAATGTGCGCCAGCTCAAGCAGGTGCTGACAACGGCGGCCTGGCTGGCCGACGCTCCCGTGGTCCGCAGCGACGACATCCTGGCGGCGCTGGAGAACTGCAGCACCGAAGCCCAAGCCGCGGACCAGGCACCTCGCCACGAGGCGACCGCGGAAGCACCGCCGCACGACGAGCGGACCGCGCTTCTCGCAAGCCTGCGCCGCAATCGATGGAACGTCTCGCGCACCGCCGAGGAGTTCAATGCCGCGCGCACCACCATCTACCGCCGAATGATCAAGCTCGGCATCGTGCAGCCGCACTTGCTCGACGCCTGAGCGCGGCGCAGTCATCAGTGTTTCCCAGGGCCGCAAGGCTCTTCCACCCCCAGGCATCACCATGCCGCAACCCAGGTTCAACATGACTACACCACACATCATCGGCTGGGGCCACACCCCGTTTGGCAAGCTCGACGGCATCGACCTCGAGCAACTCTTGCGCGATGCCGCGCTGCCTGCGTTGCAGAGCGCGGGGCTCGCTCCGGAGGACATCGATGGCGTCTTCATTGGCACTTTCAACGCCGGCTTCGTACCGCAGGATTTCAGTGCCTCCCTGGCCGGCGTGGCGATTCCCGCTTTGCGCTTCACGCCCGCGGTGCGCATGGAGAATGCGTGCGCCACGGGGTCGGCGGCGATCTGGGGCGCGCTCGACGCATTGGAGAGCGGCCGCATGAAGCGGGTGCTCGTGGTCGGCTTCGAGAAGATGAACACGCTGCCGAATGCGCAGATCGGCGAAGTGCTTCTGAAGTGCTCCTATGTGAAGGAAGAAGGTGGCAAGCCCGGTGGCTTCGCCGGTGTATTCGGGGAAATCGCCGGCGAGTATTTCGCGCGTTTCGGCGACCAGTCGGATGCGCTGGCCGCCATCTCGGCCAAGAATCACCGCAACGGCGTGGACAACCCCTATGCCCACATGAAGCGGGATCTTGGCTACGACTTCTGCCGCAATCCCTCCGACAGGAACCCCTTTGTCTCCGGACCGCTCAAGCGCTCCGACTGCTCGCTGGTGTCCGATGGCGCCGCGGCACTGGTGCTGTCGATGGAACCCATTGCCGGTGCGGCCGTACCCGCCGTGCGCTGGAAGTCGCGCACCCAGGTCAACGACTTCCTGCCGCTGAGCCTGCGCGACCGTACGCGCTTCGAAGGCGCCGCGAGGGCGTGGGCGCAGGGCCTCGATGCCGCCGGCCTCACGCTCGACGGCCTCGACGTGGTGGAGACGCACGACTGTTTCACCATCGCAGAACTGCTCCAGTACGAAGCCATGGGCCTTGCATCCCACGGCCAGGGCGCGCGCGTCATCCGCGACGGCGTGACTGCCAAGGACGGACGGCTGCCGGTCAACCCGTCGGGCGGCCTCAAGTCGCGAGGCCATCCCATCGGCGCCACCGGCGTTTCACAGCACGTGATGATGGCGATGCAACTCGCCGGACAGGCCGGTGCCATGCAGATTCCCGAAGCGCGGCGCGGCGCGGTGTTCAACATGGGCGGCGCGGCGGTCACCAACTACCTGAGCGTGCTGGAGACAGCATGAACTCCGCAGCAGTGATGAATCTCGGGCAACTGCTGCGGCAGACGGCCCGCTTGTTTCCGGAGCACCATGGACTGATCCACGGCGAGCACCGCTGGACATGGTCGGAGATCGACGCGCGCGTTGACGCGATGGCCAGCGCACTGCAGAAGCGGGGACTCAAGAAGGGTGACCGCATCCTCGTGCAGTCGCGCAACAACCTCCAGCTGTTCGAGAGTTGCTGGGCGGCCTTCCGGCTCGGCTGCGTCTGGGTTCCGACGAATTTTCGGCTGACGCCGCCGGAGGTCGCCTATCTGGGTGCGTCGAGCGGTGCGGCCGCCATGATCTACGAGAGCGATTTCGCCGCACACGCGGATGCGGTGCGCGAGGCATCCGGCCAGCTCAAGCACCTCGTCTGCATCGGCGCGCCGCGTGCCGGCGAATCGTCGTACGAAGCGCTTGTCGAGGCGTCGCTTGGCAATTCGCCGGACGAGGCCGCGGTCGATCACGACGATCCGCTCTGGTTCTTCTATACCTCCGGCACCACGGGCAAGCCGAAGGCCGGCGTGCTGACGCACGGCCAGATGGCCTTCGTGGTGACCAACCACCTGGCCGACCTGATTCCCGGCACCACCGAGAAGGACTGTTCGATCGCAGTAGCACCGCTGTCGCACGGCGCGGGCATTCACGCGCTGCTCAACGTGGCGCGCGGTGCGGCGACGGTGCTGCCGGTGGGCGACCGCCTCGATCCCGAGAACTTCTGGCAGCTTGTACAGACGCACCGCGTGAGCAATTTCTTCACGGTGCCAACGATCGTCAAGATGCTGGTGGAGCATCCAGCGGTCGATCACTACGACCACAAGTCGTTGCGCTACGTGATCTATGCGGGCGCGCCGATGTACCGCGCCGACCAGAAGCTCGCCTTGCGCAAACTCGGCAAGGTACTGGTCCAGTACTTCGGGCTCGGCGAAGTCACCGGCTGCATCACGGTGCTGCCGCCTGAGATGCACTCCATCGAAGACGACGACCCGAATGCACCGGCCGGGACCTGCGGGCGCCCGCGCACCGGCATGGAGGTGGCGATCCTCGACAAGGACCTGCAGCGCGTGCCCGAGGGCACCGTGGGAGAAATCTGCTGCCGCGGGCCCGCCGTCTTCTCGGGTTACCACGGCAACGCGAGAGCAACGGCGCAGGCGCTGCGCGGCGGCTGGTTCCATACCGGGGACCTGGGTCGCCTCGACGCGCGCGGACTGCTCTACATCACCGGCCGCGAGTCCGACATGTACATCTCGGGCGGGTCCAATGTCTATCCGCGAGAGGTAGAGGAGGTACTGCTGCAGCATCCGGGTGTGCAGGAAGTGGCGGTGCTGGGCATGCCCGACCCCAAGTGGGGTGAAATTGGTGTGGCCGTCGTCGTTCGGCGACCCGGCGTGCCCGAGGTCGACGCGCCGGCGCTGCTCGCTCATCTGGATGGCCGCTGCGCACGTTACCGCTGGCCGCAGCACTTCTTTTTCTGGGACGCCTTGCCCAAGTCCGGCTACGGAAAGATCACGAAGAAGGACGTGCGGCAACAGCTTTTGGCGAGCGGCGAGATCAAGGAGCTGGTCGCATGATGAACACCAGCACATTGCCCTACGCGGGGCGGCCGCGCACGCTGGTGCATCCAGGGACCTTCAACCCAGTTCGTATCCAGTCCCGGCATTCACCGGGTGCGCGCCATCTGCGGCTGAGCCTGCAGCCGGGCCAGAGCCTTTTCGATGCGCTGCTGCAACCGTTGCGGGAGCGAGGCATTGAAAGCGCCTCCACCACGATCCTGGGCGGCTATTTCGAGCAGATCTCCTACTGCGTCGCACCACCGGACCCGACGGGACAGGCGGTAATCGCGTACAGCAAGCCACGTTCGATCGGCCAGGCCGCGATGATCTTCGGCAACGCCACGATCGGCAAGCGCCAGAGCGGCAGCCCCATCGTGCACTGCCATGCAGCGCTGCGTACCAGTGACGGTGCCGTGCGCGGTGGGCACATGGTGACCGAGGCATGCATCGTTGGCCCGTTGCCGATCACCGTTCTCGTCACCTCGCTCGATGGCTTCGAACTGCGCGTCGACTTCGACGCCGAAACCAACATCCCTCTGCTGAAACCCATGCCGAAAGAATCCCATGACTGAGATCACCAGCGTCGAAAGCGGAACCATGGGCCGGGTGGCCTATGCGCGCATCGCCCCGAACGAGGATCTCGTCGGCGGCATTGAAAAGCTCTGCCTGCTGGAGGGCTTCAGGCACGCCTTCGTGCGGGGCGCGCTGGGCAGTCTTGTCGATGGATGTTTCGGGACGCTCGACGGTAAATATCTGACGATCAAAGGGCCGGCTGTGGAGATCGTGAGTCTGGCTGGGGAAGTAAGAAGTCAGAGCGACGGCTCGTTGCGCGCGAGCCTGTCCGGCGTGGTTGCAGATACCGAAGGCCGTGTGTTCGGAGGGCCTTTTGTGGCAGGCGCCAATCCCATCTGCATGACGCTGGAAGTCACGTTGGAGGAATGGGTTCCCGCGAGCGCGAAGAGCATGCCCACTGCATCTGCAATGTGATCGGCACCGCGACAACCTCCGACGGCGCCATCGGGACTGCGGTGTTCGACAAGTCGCTGCAGCTCGAGGCCTTCTGCGATTTTTGCGCCACGCTGAACATCACGCCTCGCCGCTGAAGATGCCGCGGCCGCCCGGGCTTGCGTAGACTGGAGCGGTCATGAACACTCCAGCCTCTACAGCCCCCGCCTCGAAGCGCCCCCTGGACGCGTCCGAATTGAAGCAACTCGCCGCAACCACCGAACCCGCGGCCGCAGCAGAAGCCTGCGCGTGCGGGCTTCACCGGGCCGCCGCGTGGGAAAGCATCACCGAAGAGCGCTGGCCGCAGGCGCTGATGCAGAAAGTCGGCACGCTGCGCGACGAGGACATCGCCGAGCCGACCTTCGAGGAGTGGCATCCCGGCGGCACGCGCTACGACTCGCCCGACGCGCCGATCTCGGTGCGGCACTTTCCTTTCAACCGCTGCGACGTGTTTCGCTGCAACGCCTGCGGCAGGCTGGTGCTGCGCTACACCGAGTTCGGCGGCTACTACATCGATCACCGGGTGCGGCTGCTGGACCCGGCGCTGGTGACGAGCCAGACATGATGGCCTCGATACGCCGCCCTCGCCTGGCGGGTTGGGCCCTGCTCTTCTTGCTGGGCATCGTGGCCATCGGCTTCGCGGCCATCCTGACCTTCGACTGGAACCGTGCCAAGCCGTGGATCCATCAGCGCGTCAGCGAAGCCACCGGGCGCCCCTTCGCGATCCAGGGCGACCTGGTCCTGGAGTGGGACCGCCCTCGCGCTGAAACAGGCTGGCGCCGCTGGGTGCCCTGGCCGAGGCTGCGTGCGCAGAACATCACCCTGGGCAATGCCGAATGGGGCAAGACCGGCCCGCACATGGCCGAGATCGAGCAGCTGACGTTCTCGCTGAACCCGCTGCCCCTGCTGGATCACACGATCCGGATCCCCACGCTGGAACTCGTGGGCCCTGTCCTGTCCCTCGAGCGAACCGCCGACGGCAAGAACAACTGGACACTGGCTTCCGGCAACACCGCCCCCTCGCGCTGGAAACTGGATCTGCAACGGCTGGTGCTGAACCAGGGCACGGTGAAACTCACCGATGCGGTGGCCAAGGTCGATTTCAAGGTCGACATCGACAGCCTGCCCGAGGAAAGCCCGGAGGGCTATGGCATGGGCTGGAAGCTCAGCGGCACGTTTCGCCAGACCCCGCTGCGCGGCAGCGGCAAGGCCGGCGCGGTGCTTTCGCTGCAGCAGGACACCAGGCCTTATCCGTTGCAGGCCGGCGTGCAGATCGGCATGACACGCATCGATGTCGCGGGCACGCTGACCAAGCCCGACGCGCTGGCGGCGCTGGACCTGCGGCTCAAGCTCTCGGGCGCCAGCATGGCACACCTGTACCCGATCACGGGCATCACGCTGCCCAACACGCCCCCGTTCAGCACCGAAGGCCATCTGGTCGGCACGCTCGGCAAGGGCGGCGGCCGCTGGCTGTACGAAGGCTTCAAGGGAAGCGTGGGGGCCAGCGACATTGCCGGCACGCTCGAATACATCTCGCAGCAGCCGCGGCCGCTGTTGCGCGGGCAGGTGCAGTCCAACCAGCTGCGGCTGGAGGATCTGGCACCGTTGATCGGTGCCGACTCCAACGCCAACAAGGCCAGGCGAGGCGCCGCGGCTGTCCAGCCGGCAGGCAAGGTGCTGCCCGTGGAAAAGTTCGACACGGCGAGCTGGGGAAGCATCGACGCGGAGGTCAAGTTCGCCGGCCGCAAGATCCTGCACACCAGGAACCTGCCCATCGACAACCTAGTTGCGGACCTGCACCTCAAGGACAGCGTGCTGTCGCTCACGCCCTTGAGCTTCGGCGTTGCCGGCGGCCATCTGGCCGCGACCGCAAAGCTCGACGGCCGGCAGGATCCCATTCGCGCGAATCTGCAACTCTCGGCGCGCCGCCTCAAGATCAAGGAACTCTTTCCGACGCTGGACACGATGCAGGCCAGCCTGGGGGAAGTCGGTGGCGATGCGGCGCTGTCCGCCAGCGGCAACTCGGTTGCAGCCTTGCTCGGCACCTCCAGCGGCGAGGTGAAGGCGCAGGTCAGCCAGGGAACGATGAGCAAGTTCCTGCTCGAGGCGATGGGGTTGAACATCGGCAGCGTGGTGGCGACCAAGCTGTTCGGCGACAGGCAGGTGCAACTCAACTGTCTTGCGAGCGATTTCCGGGTGACGCAGGGCATCATGCAGACCCGCGCCTTCGTGCTGGACACCGATGAGTCGGTCGTCAATGTGAGCGGGCAGATCAATCTGTCCAGCGAACAGCTGGCGCTCGAGATCCAGCCACGCAACAAGGCGCTGCGCGTCATCTCCTTGCGCTCGCCGCTTTACGTCAACGGAACCTTCAAGAATCCCGATGTCGGCGTCGACAAGGGTGCCGTCGCGCTCAAGCTGGGGGCCGCGGTTGCATTGGGCGCATTGGCGCCGGCCGCGGCGCTGCTGCCGCTGTTGAACGTGGGCTCGCAGGAGCTCTCGGGGTGCGCGCCGCTGCAGGCGCTGGCCGGCCGCAAGCCGCAGGCCCCGGGGCAGCGCAAGGTGCGCTGATTTTTTCGTTGTGCAGCGGCTAGGCCCGCTGCCCATCCAGCTCGCCCATCACGCGGCGCTCCAGGATGTCGCTGGCGCGGCTCAGGTGGGCGTGCATGTGCTTCGCGGCAGCCTCGAGCTTGCCGTCCTCTCCGGGAGAGGGGGCAGCACCTCACACTTCTTCGTACCACCGGTCCTTCGCGAGCATCACCCGGTGGTGCCCATGCCCCGACGGCATCATCGGAAAGCAGTTCTCCTGCGCCGCGACCTGCACGTCGAGAAAGAACGGCCCTTCGCTCGCCAGGCATTCAGCCAGCGCGCCTTCCAGCTCGGCCGGGTCCGACACCCGCCGCGCGCCCCAGCCGAAAGCCTTTGCCAGCGCCACGAAATCGGGCAGCGCCTCGTTCCAGCTGTGGCTCAGGCGGTTGCCGTGGTTCAGCTCCTGCCATTGCCGCACCATGCCCATGTAGCCGTTGTTGCACAGCACCAGCTTCACCGGCGCGCGGTGCTGCACGGCCGTCGACAGCTCCTGGATGTTCATGAGCACCGAGGCATCGCCGCTCACGCACACGGTCAGCGCCTCGGGGTGGCCGATCTGCGCGCCGATGGCCGCGGGCAGCCCGTAGCCCATGGTCCCGGCGCCACCGGACGTGAGCCAGTGGCGCGGACTGTCGAAGCGCAGGTACTGCGCGGCCCACATCTGGTGCTGGCCCACGTCGGTCGACACGATGGCGTCGCGGCCGGCGATGGCGCACTGCAGCGAAGACATCAGCTGCTGCGGCAGGATCGAATCCTCGCGCGGCTCGAAGGCCAGGCAGTCGACGGCGCGCCAGCGCTCGATGCGCTCCCACCATGGCGCGAGCCGCCCGGGCGCGAAGCCCTCGGCCGGGAGCAGCGCCAGCAGGCCATCGAGGATCACCGCGCAATCGCCCACCATCGGCACGTCCACGTGCACCACCTTGTTGATGCTGCCGGGGTCGATGTCGATGTGGATCTTGCGCGCGTGCGGACAGAACTCGTCGAGCTTGCCGGTCACGCGGTCGTCGAAGCGCGCGCCGACGCACACTACGAGGTCGGCCTCGTGCATCGCGAGGTTGGCTTCGAGCATGCCGTGCATGCCCAGCATGCCTATGAACTTCGGGTCCGACGCCGGAAACGCGCCCAGCCCCATCAGTGTGAGCGTGCACGGCGCATGCATCAGGTTCACCAGCTTCGTGAAGGCCTCGCAGGCGGCCGGTCCTGAATTGACCAGCCCGCCGCCACCGTAGATGACGGGCCGGCGCGCGGTCGAGAGCAGGTCGGCCGCGCGCTGCATCATGGCCTTCGGCGGCAGCGCGGTGCGGCTCGTGCGCAGCGCGCGCAGCGGCGAAGGCTCGGGCGCCCTGCCCAGCCGGTCGAGCTGGATGTCCTTCGGCACGTCGAGCAGCACCGGTCCCGGGCGGCCGGTGGTGGCGATTTCCAGCGCGCGCCGCACCAGCGCGGGCACGTCGTCGGCCGCGCGCACCTGGCGGTTCCACTTCGTCACCGGGCGCGACATGCCGAGCGCATCGCTCTCCTGGAATGCCTGCGTGCCGATGACGGCGGTGGCCACCTGCCCGCTGATGCACAGCACCGGCACCGAATCGCTCATCGCATCGAGCAGCCCGGTGATGGTGTTGCCCACGCCCGGCCCCGAGGTAACGAGCACCACGCCCACGCGGCCGGTGCTGCGCGCATAGCCCTCGGCGGCATGCACGGCCGCCTGTTCGTGGCGCACCAGCACGTGGCGCAGCCTCGGCTCGCCGTGCAGCGCGTCGTACAGCGGCAGCGCCGCACCGCCGGGGTAGCCGAAGATGGTGTCAACGCCGCACTCGACCAGCGTGTCGAGCAGGGCTTCGGCGCCGTTGCGGATACGGGCTGGCGCTTCCGGGTGGAGGGACAGGGAAGACGTGAGGGGTAGGTCGAGAAGTCGCATGCCGTCGATTCTTCCGGTTTGAGCGCAAAATATGCTTCTTTCTTTTGGCTCTTTGGGCTCGATTCATGAAAACCAATCGGCAAAACACCAACGACAACGAAGGATCTTTCGACAAGACCGATCTGGCCATCCTGCGCGTGCTGCTGCTCGACTCGCGCAAGACCCTGCAGGAGATCGGCAACGAGGTCGGCCTGTCGCCCACCAGCTGCTGGACGCGCATCAAGAAGCTCGAGGCCTCGGGCGTCATCAAGCGCTACACGGTCGACGTCGATCCGGCCAAGCTCGGCTACCACGACTCGGTGATCGTGCAGGTCACGCTCGAAAGCCACACCGACGAGACCCTGTACGACTTCGGCCGCACGCTGGCGACCATTCCGGAGATCCAGGAGGCCTACCTCGTCTCGGGCGACTACGACTACTACATCCGCATCGCCGTGCGCGACACGCGCGACTACGAGCGGCTGCTGCGCGAAAAGCTCTACAAGATCCCCGGCATCCGGCACAGCAAGTCGCACTTCGTGCTGCGGGTGCTGAAGGAAACCAGCGTGCCCGTGATCTGAGGGTGAACGCGCCGATGCCCGGGTGAGCGGGGAAATTGGGCCAAGGACATAATCGGCTCGCGGTCGGCCGGCGGGAGCGGGAACCGAACCGCATCACAGTGCCTATGTTCGTCAGGCGCATCTACAAAAATGACTTCCATGGCAGAAGCGATCTAGATCTATGAGGCCAGCCAGCAAAGGCTGTTGGAGAGTCAGCCGATGGATCGCCAAGCTGTGGCTTGCCTTGCCGCTCGCCGTACTGCCTTGTGCGCACGCCAGCGAACCATCGGAGGCCGATGCCGTGCCGCAGCGCGATGGTGTCGTCCACATCACGCAGGCCGAGCTGCTGTCCGTTTCCGGCACGGGTTATTCCGCCCCTCCGAAACGTGCGGAAGACGCCGCGCTGCCGGCCGACGGCTGGAAGACGATCAACCTCCCGCATACGGCCCCCCGCGAACTGGTGCCCACGTCTTCCAGCGGCGCGCGGACCGTCACCGACTGGTACCGCATCGACCTGGCCGGGCTGGCGCCATCGGCGCAGCCACGCCTTCTTTATCTCCCGCGCTGGAAGACCCTGGGCCACATTGCGGTGTACGGCGATGGCCTTTTGCTCTATCAGTCGCATGGCAGCCCCGTCCACAACGACTACAACCATCCGCTCCTGCTGCCGCTAAACGCGACCGCCGACACGCCTTCGCCCACCTCGGTGCTGATCCGCGTCGACCGCCTGCGCAACAGCGGCAGCGGATTCTCGACCGTGTGGGTGGGCGACGAGGATTCACTGAGCTGGCGCTACCAGATGCGCCAACTGCTGCAGGTGCAGTTGCCGTTCATGGGCAGCGCCGCCTTCCTGGCGGTTGGCGCATTCGCGTTCGCCGTGTGGCTGCGCAAGAAGCGCGAATCGCTCTACCTGCTGTTCTTCGCCATCTCCGCGCTTGCCTTCCTGCGAACGCTTCACTACTACGTGGGCGGCAGCTACACCCCGATTTCGGACGAATGGTTCGAATGGATCACCGTTGCCAGCCTGCTCTGGCTGATCGTCCTGATCCACCTGTTCCTGCAGCGCCTGCATCGGCAGCCTTCGGCCTGGCTGACCCGCTCGGCGCTGGCCTTGACACTGGCCTGCAATGTCGCAACGCTGCCTCACGCCTCGACGTGGGTGGTCAGCCTCTACCTCTTCACGCCCCTGCTCAACCTGATGGTGCTGCCCGTCGCGGTGCTGATCTTTGCGGTGAATTTGCGCAAGGCGTTGCGCGCGCAACTGCCCGAGGGACGGCTGGTGGCCGGCTGGACCGTCTTCGCCGTCGCGTTCACCTCCTACGACGGGTTCCTGCAGAACAACCTGGTCAGCCCGGAGAGCGTGTACACATCTCCCTACGCCATCATCGGCCTGTTCTTCGTCTTTTCGTACATCCTGTTCCAGCGCTACACGGACGCGTTCGCCGAAGTGGGCCGGCTGAACAAGGGCCTGGCCCAGCGCCTGCAGGCCCGCGAAGCCGAGTTGGGGCAAAGCTACCGGCGGCTGCGCGCCATCGAAACCCAGCACATGCTCAGCGCCGAGCGCCGGCGCCTGATGCAGGACATGCACGACGGGCTCGGTTCGTCGCTGATCAGCGCCATCCGATCGGTGGAGCGCGGCACCATGAGCGACGCCGAGGTTTCCGACGTGCTCAAGGGCTGCATGGACGATCTGAAGCTGGTGATCGACTCCATGGAGAACGTGGACGCCGACTTGCTGCTGCTGCTGGCAACCCTGCGCTTTCGCCTGGCGCCGCGCATCGAGAGCGCGGGTGTCGCGCTGCGCTGGGAGGTGCAGCCCGTGCCCGTGCTGTCCTGGCTGGAACCGAAAAGCGCGCTGCACATCCTGCGCATCGTGCAGGAATGCGTGGCCAACGTGCTGCGCCACACGCGGGCCACCACCATCTGCGTGAGCACCGCGACGCTCGACCAGAGCGTGTGCGTGGCGATCGAAGACAACGGCGCGGGCTTCGACGTGGATGAGGCCCTGCGCCGCGGCGGCCGCGGGCTGCGCAACCAGCAGCGGCGCGCACTTGCCATCGGCGCCACCGTGAGCTGGGAATCCGGCAGCACCGGCACCCGCTTCATGCTGTGGCTGCCCCTGCACCGCAAGGTCGACGCCGAGAAGGCCATCGATGCCTTCTAGGCCCGCCGGGCTTCAGAGGCTCGCCGCGATCTGCTCGCGCAGCCACTTGTGCGCCGGGTCGCGGTGCCGGCGCTCATGCCAGAGCATGGCCATCTCGTAGCCGGCCACCTCGAGCGGCGCCTCCACCACCCGCAGCCCGGGCGCGCCGCGCGCCAGCCGCTCGGGCAGCATCGCCACCATGTCGGTGGAGGCCAGCACCGACATCATGAAAAGGAAGTGCGGCACCGACAGCACCACGCGCCGCGCGAGGCTCTTCCCTGCCAGCGCCTCGTCCGTCGGCCCGGCGAAACCGCCGCCGCCGAGCGAGACCACCACGTGCTCCAGCGCGCAGAACTGCGCCAGCGTCGGCCGCCGCTTCAGGCGCGGATGCCCTGCCCGCCCGGCCAGCACATAGCGCTCATGGAACAGCACGCGTCGGTGCAGTCCCGGTGGCGCACCCACGCTGGTGTGAAAGAACAGGTCGATCTCCCCCTGCTCCAGCTGCCGTGCCATGCGCGACGGCACCGCCTCCACCACGGCCAGCCGCGTGTGCGGTGCTTCGGCTCGCAGCCTTGCCAAAGCTGGCAACAGGATGGCCGACTCGGCGTAGTCGGCAGCGGCCACGCGCCAGGTGGTGGTGGTGGCCTCGGCCGGACCGAAAGGCCGCGTGGGGGCGACCGCGCGGCCCAGCGACTCCAGCGCTTCGCGCAGCGGCTCACGCAACTCGTCCGCGCGAGCGGTGGGCCGCATGCCGCGCTGCGCGGGCACCAGCAGCGGATCGCCGAACACTTCCCGCAGCTTGGCGAGCTGCACGCTCACCGAGGGCTGCGAGAGGTTCAGGCGCTCGGCCGCGCGCGTGACGTTGCGCTCGGCCAGGAGTGTGTCGAGCGTGACCAGCAAGTTGAGATCGAGGCGGCTGAAATTGTTCATGGCAATTGCTGGAATTCAGACTATTCATTTCCAATATATCGCCACGGCGCCTAACCTGCGGACATCTTCATTCCACCCCCTGTGAAACCGTGAACATCCTGCTGGTCCTTGCCCATCCCGAAGCCGCCTCGCTCAACGGTGCGCTCCATCGCTTCATGACCGAACGCCTCGCGGCCGCCGGCCACTCCGTGCGCGTGTCGGATCTGTACGCCATGCGCTGGAAGCCCGCGCTCGACGCAGACGACTTCCCCGCGCGCGATGCCGCCGCGCGCTTCGACCCCGCCCTCGAATCGCTGCAGGCCTTCGAGGCCGGCACGCAAACCGCCGACATCGCCGCCGAGCAGGAAAAGCTGCTGTGGGCCGACGCGGTGATCCTGCAGTTTCCGCTGTGGTGGTACTCGATGCCCGCCATCCTCAAGGGCTGGGTCGAGCGCATCTACGCGTATGGCTTCGCCTACGGCGTGGGCGAGCACTCCGACACGCACTGGGGCGACCGCTTCGGCGAAGGCACGCTGGCCGGCAAGCGCGCGATGCTGGTGGTGACGACCGGCGGCTGGGCCTCGCACTACGCGCCGCGCGGCATCAATGGGCCGATGGACGACCTGCTGTTCCCCATCCACCACGGCATCCTCTACTACCCCGGATTCGACGTGCTGCCGCCTTACGTGGTGCATCGCACGCACAAGGTCGACGAGGCCGCTTACGCACGCATTACCGAAGAACTGGGCCAGCGGCTCGACACGCTGTTCACGGCCGAGCCGATTCCGTTCCGCCGGCAGAACGGCGGCGACTACGAGATTCCCGCCCTCACGCTGCGCGAGGACATCGCGCCGGGTGAGATTGGCTTTGGGGCGCACAGTGCCTAAGGCAGTCGTCGGTTCTCACTGGTTCGCAATTTCCGGTTCGAGTCGATCCCGCCGCATGGCACGCCACAGGGCGAGATCGTAGGAAATCTTGAGCAGCCCGCACGCAATGAGCGGCAAGGAGATCCATCCGGCAGCAAACAGTGCGCCACTGAGCGTCGGGCTGATGGCCGCAGCCAAGCTCCGCGGAACGGCAGTGAAACTCGCCGCGGCGCTGCGCTCTGCGGGGGTCACCACGGCCATCACATAGGCCGTCCGGGTGGGAACGTCCATCGATGACAACGCGCTGCGAACCATCAGCAAACCGAGCGCAATCGGCAAGCTGGGCGCGAGCGCAGCCAACACGAGGCAGACGTTGGCCGGCAGATGCGTGAAGACCATCGTGTTCAGCAACCCGATTCGTTGTGCAACCACAGGAGCCGCGAGCTGCGATGCGGCACTCAGCAAGCCAGTCCAGAAGAAGAACACGCCGGCCTGGGTCAGCGAGAAGCCGAATCGCTGCAGCAGCCATAGCGACATCAACGCGTTGACCGTCAATCCGCCGGCGAAGGCGTCGACGCTGAAGAGTGCCGCCAATCGCACCACCACGCCGCGCGAAGGCCCCAGGGGTGCCGGGGCGACAGGCGCGCTGCCTGAGTTGTTGCCTGCGTCAGGGGCCGGCAGGTTTCGATAGAGCCAGAAAACGATGAGCCCGATTGCCGCATACACCAGGAACATTCCGCGCAGCGCGTCGAGGCGCGCAAGCCGGCTGTGCTGAACCAGCCAATCCGGCACGGCCGCAGCCAATGCGCCCATCGCGGCACACAGCGCACCCAGGAGGCTGTAGCGAGCAAACAGCGCGGTTCGCGCATGGCCTTGCGCCGCTGCGGCCAGCCGGGCGTGTTCGAGAGGAAGGAAGACGCTCACATCGCCCGAACTGGGGTTAAGGGTGCCAACGAGCGCGACGACCAGCAACGGCCAGAATGCCGACAAGCTCGCAAAGCCGAGGCCGGTCGCGGCCATCAGCAAGGCGGCAATGCGCAGCAATTTCCCTCCAGCGAAACGGTAGCCCCATGCACCAACCGCCAGCGTAGCCAAGGCAGAGCCCAACATCGTGGCCGTGCTGAGGATGCCGACCTCCAGCGTACCCATCCCGTTCGAAAGCAGGTAGGCCGGTAGCAGCACGGCCATGTACCCATCGCCGAAGGCGCGCAACCCTCGTGCGACGAGCAGGGGCATGGCGACGGGGTCGACGCCGGCGGGCAACAGGCGCATGAGACCGCCCAATGAACGAGACGAAGGGGGCGTACTCATTGCGTGCCGGAGCCGAAAAAAGGCCGGGCCACGATCGCGATTTGCCCCGCTGGCCCGCCAAAGCTGATGAAGCCGGGCGTGAGCCAGAAGCGGAAGGCTTCAGCGAATGAAATGGACTGGATGGGCGCAGAAGGCGCGGGCTGTGCGTCAGGCAAGGCGGTGTCCACAGATAGCTCCGTTATGAGTCACCAGCGCTTGGACGGGACACCGTCTAACTTTGCAGAACGGGAGGCTGTATTCCCGGTGGCGAGATCGTAGCAGACAGAGCTGGCAAGCTGTGTGCGCCCAGCCTGCGGATGCCCACCACGGCGCGCGGCCTACTCGGCCTCGATGCCAGCCGCCTTCACGATGCGGCCCCACTTCTGGGACTCGGCCGCCTGGAACTTCGCGAGCTCTTCGGGCGAGGTCGTGTACACCTCGGTGCCGGTCGGCTCGTAGAAGGCCGTCTTTGCGGCCTCGCTCTTCGCGGCCTTCACCAGCAGCTCGTTGAGCCGCTTGACTACGGCGGGCGGGGTCTTCGCAGGCGCATAGGCCGCGAACCAGTAGCCCATTTCGTAGCCCTTCACGCCGGCCTCGGAAATGGTGGGCACATCGGGTGCGAGCGGCGATCGCGCCGAGCTGGAAAAGCCCAGCGCACGCAGCTTGCCCGCCTTGACCTGCGGCAGGCCGGTGGCGGTGTCGGTGATCATCATGTGGATCTGGCCGCCCAGCAGGTCTGTCACGGCGAGCGTGTTGCTCTTGTAGGGCACGTGCAGCAGCCTGATGTCGGCCATCTGCTGCAGCAGCTCGCCCGCCATGCGGCTCGACGAACTGCCACTGCCGAAGCTGTACTTGCCCGGCTCCTTCTTCGCAAGCGCGACGAACTCGGCCACGCTCTTCGCAGGGAACGAGGGGTTCACCACCATGATCTGGCCGCCCTTGCCGAGCGCAGCCACAGGCGCGAAGTCTTTCACCGGGTCGTAGGGCAGCTTCTTGTACAGGTGCTCGTTGGCGGCGTGCGTGGTGTTGGTGGTGATGAGCACCGTGTAGCCGTCGGCGGGCGCCTTGGCCACGTTCTGCGAGGCGATGAAGCCGCTGGCGCCGGCCTTGTTGTCGATGATGACGGCCTGCTTGGTCTCGGCCGCGACCTGGTTGCCGATGGCACGCGCGAGCTGGTCGGTCGCGGTGCCGGCCGCGAAGGGCACGACGAAGGTGATGGGCTTCTCGGGGAAGGTCTGCGCATGGCCCAGCAGCGGCGCCAGGGCCAATGCGGTGGTCAGCACGGCGAGGGGAAATCGTTTCATTGTTTTGTCTCCGGATGGATGAGTAAAGAAAGAGGATCGCCGCGGCTACGGCCCGGCCAGCAAGGGTTCGAGTGCGCGCGGCACGCGCACAGGCATGTCGAGCAGCAGGAAGGACAGCGCCTTGCCGTGCGCATCGAGGTTCAGCGCATCGTTGACGCCGCCGTCGAGCACCGCGTCGAGCACGAAGTTCATCGCGTGCAGCTTCGGCAGCACGAAGCGCTGCACCTGCGACGGCGCGCGATGGCGGAACTGCGCGGCCACGCGCTCGGGCGTGATCTGTTCGACCAGCAAGGGATACAGCTGTGGGTGCCAGGCGATCACGCTGATGTTGGAGCGATCGCCCTTGTCGCCGGTGCGGCCGTGGGCAGCGCGGTAGAGCGGCACTTCGATCATGTCGGGGGTGTTCATGCCAGTGCCTCCGCGTCGAGCAGTTCGAAGCGCACCGGCACTGCTTCGCGCGGCAGCAGGCACGACAGCGTGTTGAGTCGCGGCGTGAGCGCGGTGCGCACGCCGCCGCCGCCGGCCGGGCCGCAGGTGTAGAGCGCCATCACCTCGCGCGCCAGCCGTTCGGCCTGCCCGCGCTCGGTATGCGTGGCCGCGACGCGCAGGCGCACGTCGCGCAGGCCGGCATCGGGCGCATCCGCCAGCGCGCGGCCGGCATCGTCGCCGAGGATGCTCAGCGCGCCGATCAGGTCCACGCGCAGCGCGAGTCCGTCGAGCCGCTTGCGAAGCACATCCGCAGCAAGCCGCGCGCGGGCCTCGGCGCGTGGCCCCGCATAGGAGATCTCGCCCTCCGCCAGCCAGCCGCCTTCATGGCAGACATTGACCTTGTAGCGGCCCGGCCGTTCGTGGCCGCGCACGCCGGAGAGCGCCACGCGGTCGGCGCCGGGAAGCGTGTGCACTTCGGCGTCGGCGATGTCCGCGACCACGTCGGGCGTCAGGTAGGCGGCCGGGTCGTGCACCTCGTAGAGCAGTTGCTCCTTCACGGTGGCTTCGCTCACGAGGCCGCCGGTGCCGTCGGCCTTGCCGATGGTGCAGCGGCCGTCCGCGTCGATCTCGGCGATGGGGAAGCCCACCGCTTCGAGTCCCGGCACGTCCTTGTAGCCCGGGTCGGCGAAGTAGCCGCCACACACCTGCGCGCCGCATTCGAGCAAGTGGCCCGCCATGGTCGCGCGCCCGAGCCGGTCCCAGTCGTCGGCGCGCCAGCCGAAGTGCGACATGGCCGGCCCGACAGTGAGCGAAGGGTCGGCCACGCGGCCGCACACCACGATCTGCGCGCCCGCATCGAGCGCCGCGGCAATGGGTTCCGCGCCGATGTACGCATTGGCGCTGACCATGCGCAGCCCTTGCATCTGCGCGCCGAGCGCTTCATTCAGCAGCGCGCGATGCTCGGGCCCCGACAGATCGTCGCCCTCACCACCGCGATGCGCGGCGCATCCGCGCCCAGTTCGCGCGCCATGCGGGCGATGTGCCGGGCGGCGGCACGCGGATTGGCGGCGCCGAAGTTGCTCACGATGCGGATGCCATGCGCCAGGCAGCGCGCGAGCACGGGCCGCAGCATGTCGTCGAGCAGCGGCTCGTAGCCGGCGTTGGGGTTGGCGCGGCGGCGCAACTGGGCCAATGCCAGCGTGCGCTCGGCCAGCGTCTCGAAGATGAGGAAGGCGCGACTGCCGGCAGGCCCCGCGGCGAGCCGCGCGATCAGTGTGTCGACCACCGGCCCGGCGGCATCGGTGCGGTCGCCCGAGAAGCCGGCAGCGCATCCGATCAGCAGCTTGGACGGTTCGATGGAGTTCATTGCCGTGCACTGTAGGCAACGGCCGGTCATCCGTAAAATCGAAAATCTGGATCGATTGATCCGGTTTTCAAATAACAATCCAGCCACCTGCATCCGAGACATGAGAAAGACGCCCGACCTCTCCACGCGGCAGCTGCGCGCCTTTCTCGCGCTGGCCGAGCACCGCAACTTCACTCGCGCGGCGCAGAGCAGCCACCTTTCGCAGCCCGCGTTCAGCGCGCTGATCCGCACGCTCGAAGACGCGGTCGGCACGCGCCTGTTCGACCGCGACACGCGCAGCGTGCAGCTCACGCCCGAGGGCCGGCTGTTCGAGGGCTCCGCGCGCCGGCTGCTCGACGACATGGGCAGCGCCATGGGCGACCTCGCCGATCACGTGGAACGCCGCAAGGGCCGCGTGCGCGTGGCCGCCCTGCCCTCGCTCGCGGCCGGCTGGCTACCCGCGGTGTTCGCCGAGTTCATGCAGGCCTGGCCGGGCATCCGCATCGACCTGGACGACGCGCTGTCCGACGCCTGCATCGCGCTGGTGCGCAGCGGCCAGGCCGACTTCGCGATTGCCGCATCGGGCGCCGGAGGCACCGCCGACGGCGACCTGCGCGCGCGCAAGCTCTGCACCGACCGCTTCCACCTCGTGTGCCGCGCCGACCATCCGCTCGCGCGCGAGCCGCGCCTCACGGCGAAGAAGATCGCGCCCTACCCCTTCATCCAGATGGCGCGCAACAGCAGCGTGCGGCAGGCGCTCGATGCGGCGCTGCATCCGCAAAGGTTGAATGCAGTGTTCGAGGTGGAGCACCTGGCCACCGTGATGGGCCTCGTCGAAGCCGGGCTGGGCATCAGCGTGGTGCCCGCGCTCACGCTGTTCCACTTCCAGCGCGAGACGCTGGTGACGCGGCCGCTGCCCCTGCCTTCCCTCACGCGCACGCTCTACATGGTGCAGCGGCGCGAAGGCAGCCTCTCGGTGGCGGCGCAGACGCTGCACGACCTGATCGTCGCGCGGCTGGGGTCGCTGCGGCTGGACTGATGCCCGGCGCGCAGCGAGCCAGGACCAGCTCGCGCTAGCCGCTCAGCCCACGGCGCTCGCCATCGCGGCTTGCGCAGTCGGGTTCGGCGTGGGCTCTCCGATCTTGCGCATCGTGTTGCGGTCGGTGTGGCTGAAGGGTTCGGGCTTTCCGCGCACGCTCAGGACCGTCTCGAGTTCGTAGGACCAGCTGCCATCGTCGTGGAACGACACCTCGATGCTGTAGCGCAGCGTCTTGAACGCATGCTCCAGGAACGGGTTCGCCACGATGCCGTTGGTCTCGCCGCCGCGCACCGCTTCGAGCCTGAAGCTGCGATCGCCGGGCTTCGCGTGGCCGGTCGCCATGGCCGTGAGCCCGCGCGGGAGCGACAGCGTCTGGATCAGCGCGCCCGTGGCGGGCTCCCACAGCCAGTAGCCGACCTGGTCGTGAAAAGTCTCCACCTCGTCGGGCTTGGCGATGCGCACGTGGTAGCGCAGCCCGTAGAAGATCTGCGGCCCGTTCGTCTGCGCATCGATGGGCTGGAACTCCGCGTGCTCGATGAAGGCTTCGGCCTCGGGGCCGTCTTCCTTCGGGCTCACGTCGTGGCCGGCCGTGCCGATCCAGAGGCCCGCCAGGCCCGTGAGCGGGCCAAGGTTGGCGAGCGTGTGCGGATCGGGCTCGGGTTCCGTGTAGATGTCGCGGGGAAACTGTTCCATGTTCTTTTCCTGATGAAATCTTCTCTTGAGGCGTGAGGATAAATGTCACTGGTCGAGGCGAATGCCGACCTTGGCGATGATCGCACCCCATTTGCGGCCCTCGCTGTCGATGAAGGCCTTGAACTCCTCGGGCGAGCCGCCGCCCACCACCAGCCCCTGGTTGGCCAGCAGTTCGCGCACGGCCGGCTCCCGCAGCACCTCGTTGACGTCGGCGTTGATGCGGCGCACCACCTCGGGCGGCGTGCCGCTGGCGGCGAAGAAACCGTTCCAGGCCAGCGCCTCGAAACCGGCATAGCCCGACTCGGCCACGGTGGGCAGGTCTTTCATGAGCTCGGAGCGCGTGGCGCTCGTGATGGCGATGAGCTTCACGCGCTGCCCCTGGATCAGCGGCAGCAGCGCGGGCGCCACCGCGAACAGCGCCTGCGTGTCGCCCGCCGCCAGCGACAGCCCCGCGGGCGGCGAACCTGCATAAGGCACATGCACCGCCTCGAGGTGCGCCACGCTGCGAAACAGCTCCATCGTGAGATGCGACGAACTGCCCGCGCCCACCGACGCATAGCTGAACTTGTCGCCCCGCTTCTTCGCCCATTCGACGAACTCGGGCAGCGTGTTCGCGGGGTTGTTCGCCTGCACCGCCAGCACGTTGGGCTGCGAGGTCGTGAGCACGATGGGCACCAGGTCACGCGAAGGCACGTAAGGCATGCGCGCATACATGTAGGGGCCGAAGGCGATCGGGCCGTTGAAGCCGATGCCCAGCGTGTAGCCGTCGTGCGGCGCCTTGGCCACGGTGTCCATGCCGATCAGGCCGCCCGCGCCCGCCTTGGTCTCGATCACCACGGGCTGCTTCCAGATCACGCGCAGGCGGTCGGCCAGCGTGCGCGCGATCAGGTCGAGCGAACTGCCTGCAGGTGCGGGCACGATGACGCGAACCGGCTTCGCGGGCCAGTCCTGCGCCCATGCGCCGGCGGCCAACACGCTGGCAAGCAATAACATGGCGAGCTTGTAGTTCTTCTTCACTTCAGTCCTTCACTAGTGATTTACCCGCACGATGCGGCCTGCGATTTGTCAAGTACTGATGCGCAAACGACACACAAGCGTGACCGCACGCATCCTGCACATCGAAACCTCGCAAGTCCAGACCCGAATATGAAGTCGAAAGGCTTCCAGAGCGGTTCCGATGGGTTCGATGGCCTTTAACCACTTCGCGACTGGGCCGATTGTGCAGGGGCTTCAAACTGTCACTGCATCGCGGCAAGATGCGCATCCGCCGATTCTTGCGTCGACCCGATCTGACCGAAGGAGCATTCTCATGTTCGCTACCGCGGAACGCACCATCAAGACCCCCGGCCCCGATCATCCGATCACGATCACACCGAACCCGCTGCGCGTGGTGGTGTCGGTCGACGGCCGTGTCATCGCCGACACGCGCGAAGCGTTGACGCTGCGCGAAACGCATTTCGGAACGGTGCATTACATCCCCCGCAAGGACGTCAGGATGTCGCTGCTGGAGCGCACGCAACACGCGACCTATTGCCCGTACAAGGGCGAGTGCAACTACTACAGCATTCCTGCAGGCGGCGAACGCTCGGTGAATGCGGTATGGACCTACGAGTCGCCCTACGAGCCGGTCGCGCAGATCAAGGACCACTTGGCGTTCTATCCGGATCGCGTGGGGCCGATCGAAGAACGGGTTGCCTAGCGCGCGAACACGCCGATTACAAGAAGGCGATGCCGTCCATTCAGGGCGGCAGCACCAGCGGCCCGCAGTTCTCTTCCGCCACGAACACCGCCACCAGCCTCGCAGGCTTCACCGGATCGGGGTTCTCCGCGAACAGGTGCAGCGTGCGCGGCGGTTCGAAGAAGGTCTGGCCGGGCCTGTAGTCGCCGACCGGACCACCGCCCAGTTGCGAACGCACCGTGCCTTCGAGAACGATGGCCGTCACAGAGCCCGGATGCCTGTGGGCCGGTGAATAGGCCATCGGTGGAAAGTCGACCATGACGGTGGTGACTGACTTGCCCGGCACGTTGGGCAGCGACTCGCAGGAGATCACCTTCGTCGAGACCCCGGGCCGCGCCGCTGCGGCGGAGCCCCCAGGGGCCGGCCCCGAGGCGAACATCGGGCGCCCCACGGCACTGCAGATATCGTCGATGAACTGCACGGTCGATTTCCTGCTCGCGTGCGGCAGCAATGCCCAGCCCGCAGCGGTGACGGCCAGCACCGCAAACCCGGCGCGCGCCTGGCGGCGCAGGGCAAGAGGAATCGTGTTCATGGCGTGGCTCCTTGCTGCAAGCGTGCATCGGCGCGCCAGCCCAGCGCGCGCTTCGCCTTCTCGCTGCTGACCTCGGCGCCGTCTTCGGCGATGTTGAAAATGCCGCCGGTCGAGTGCTGCAGTGCCAGCAAGGCTGCCCGTGCCGCAGCTTCCACATGCAGCGGACTCGGGCCCTTGGGTGTGTCGGTCGAGGTGTTCGGTCCGTAGAGCTGCCCGTAGCGCAGCACGGTGGAGATCATGTCCTGCGCGGCCATCACGCACCGCTCCAGTGCCGCCACGCCGCCCACGGTAACGCGGCGAGCGCCTTCAGCCTGCGTGTCGAGCGGCTGCGTTTCCGTGAAAGGCCTGGGCCCCGGGGCATAGACCCATGCGATGCTCTGCACCACCAGCCGGCTCGCGCCCACGGCCTGCGCCGCGGCCACGAGGTTGCGCGTGCCTTCGGCGCGCACGCGTGCATTGAGCACCAGGGCCTGCGCCATGCGGGCCGGGTCCAGGTCTTTCGGCAGGTCTGTGAGCTGATGGATCACGCCCCACGGCGCGATGCGCGCCAGCGCGGCGCGCAGCGCCGCCGCATCGAACACGTCGACGACGACCGGATGCACGCCCCGCGCCTCCAGCGCGTCCGCGCGGTCCTTGCGCCGCGTGCTGCCATACACGGTGCAGCCCGCTTCGATCAGCAGTGGAACCAGCGCGGTGCCGACCGCCCCGGTTGCGCCCGCCAGAAATACCTTCTCGCTCATTGCGTCTCTACCTTCCAGGCTTTTCATGGGGCCGATCCTAGTTCTACGATGTCCCATCAAAAAGAGCCAAGAATCACGAAAATGACTGGGCCATGACATCCGCGCCCCGCGCATCCGCAAACATGCTCCATCTCGACCGCGCAAAACAAACGCCGCTGTTCAGGCAGATCTACGAGCGCTACCGATCCGCCATCGAGCAAGGCGCGCTGCGCCCCGGCGACCGCGTGGCGTCGGCGCGCAGCCTGGCCGGCGAACTCGGCGTGGCACGCGGCACCGTCGAGGCGGCCTTCAGCCAGCTGATGGGCGAAGGCTATTTCTCTTCGCGCGGGCAGGCGGGCACCGTGGTCTCGCCGTCGCTGCCGCTGCATCGGCCAGCGCGGCGGGAGCCCCGGCTCGCGGATGGGCCGGTGTCCGGCGGCGCGCTCGCGCAGCCGGGCGAACCGCCGCCCCTGCAACTGGGTATTCCGGCGCTCGATGCCTTCCCGCGCAAGCTGTGGTCGCGCCTCGTGGCCCGGCGGGCGCGAGCCATGAACGCGGCCGACATGTTCTACGGCGATCCCTGCGGATACTCGCCGCTGCGCGAGGCCATCGCGGCCTACCTGCTGGTATCGCGCGGCGTGTCGTGCCATGCCTCGCAGGTGCTGGTGACGGGCGGCTATCGTGCGTCGCTCGCGCTCGTCGCACGCACGCTGCTGAAGAAGGACGACCGCGTGTGGATCGAAGACCCGTGCTTTCCGCCGACGCAGGAGGTGCTGCGCGCCGTCGGCCAGCGCGCGGTGCCCGTGCCGGTGGACGACGAGGGCCTGGTCGTGGCGCGCGGCCTGCGCAAGGCGCCGAAGGCGCGCATGGCCATCGTCACGCCCTCGCACCAGGCACCGCTGGGCGCATCGATGACGCTCGCTCGCCGGCTGCAGCTGCTCGAATGGGCCTCGCGGGCGAACGCATGGATCGTCGAGGACGACTACGACGGCGAGTACCGCTATGCCGGCGCGCCGCTGCCCGCGCTCAACAGCCTCGATGGGCATCACCGCGTGCTGTACGCGGGCAGCTTCTCGAAAGTGCTCCACCCCGGGCTGGCGCTGGGCTACGTGGTCGTGCCCGAATCGCTGCGCGCGCGCTTCGAGGAAGCCGCGCGGACATGGTCGAACGGCAGCCCGCAGATCACGCAGGCCGTGGTGGCCGACTTCATGCGCGAGGGGCACTTCCCGCGCCACCTGAAGAAGATGCGGCTGCTCTATGCGCGGCGGCGCGCCATGCTCGTGGCGGGCCTGCAGAAGGCCTTCGGCGACGAGGTGCGCATCGACCTGCGCAGCGGCGGCATGCACCTGATCGCGCGCTTCGACCAGCGCCGCGAAAGCGATGTGACGCTGGCTCGCCGCGCACAGCAGGCCGGGCTCAACTGCCAGCCGCTGTCGAGCCGCGCCATTGCGGCGCAATCTGGCGCAGGCTTGCTGATGGGCTTCACCAACATCGCCACCGCCGCCGAAGCGAACCGGCTCGCGGCGAAGCTGCGCACCGCTTTCGGTTGAACAGCGCTCAGGCGGCTTCGTCGCCGGGGAACGCGCCGCGGTCCTTGATCCGCGTGACCTGCGACAGCACCGCGTCCGCGGGCGTCATGTCCGCACGCCGGCCCTTGTAGACCGGCTGCTCGAACTTGCCGCCGGCATAGCGATAGAGATAGCGCACCTCGACCAGCGTACCCACCGCCGGCAGAGGCTCGTTGGGCGGCACCGTGACGTTGCCCAGGTCGACCATCGCGCCCGCCTCGTCGCGCAACCCCACGGCCACCGAGCGCTGCGCGTTGACACGGATCACCTCGCAGGTCGCGCTCTGGTTGAACTTGAACTTCAGGCTGGCGGTGCTGCGGCCCGCGGCGAACGGCGCATCGAGCGCCTTGAGCACATAGCCTTCGCCATGCGAGGCCAGCAGTTCCCGTGCGCGGCGGCGCTTGCCTTCGGCGGTGAGTTCGAGGTCGAGCACGGTCACCCATGGCACGGCCACCGCGATCCTGCGCAGATGCCCGAAGCGCTCGATGAACGGCGCCCCGCGCAGGTCCTGCCCGTGGAGTTCCAGCAGGTCGAACGCCATGAAGGCATCGCCCACGTGCTCGCCGGCGATCACGGTGCGGCCCGCCGGCGCATCGGCAGCGCCTGCCCAGGCCTGCGGAATGTCGACGAATAGCCCGCGCCGGTTGGTGCCGCGCACCGCCTCGCCTTCGATCAGCAGGATGCGGTTCTCCCCATCGGCCTTCTCCTGCAGGCCCCAGCCGGGATCGTCGAAGTAGCGCGCCGCCTGCTCCTCGAGGATCAGCGTGGGCAGCTGCGGCAGTTCGCCGCTCATGCGGCCGGCCAGCTCGGTCGAGGTGTAGAGCGCGCCGGACTGGTCGGGCGTGTAGCCTTTCGACGTCTTTTCCTTGACCACCTTCTGGTAGATCTTCAGCGCGGCTTCGAAGGCCAGCGGGCTGCTGGTCTTGGTGCCGGTGGCGAGCGTGCCGCCGCGGCGGCCGTTGCCGTAGTCGACCACCCAGCCGTCGTCCCTGGGCCGCAGGTGCACCTGGTAGACCTTGTCCGAGCCCTGGCCCGTGAAATAGAGAAAGCTCGACTGGGGGACCTGTTCCGCGTTCGGCATGGAAAAAGACGTCTGGTTGAATCAGGCCGCGATGCTACACATGCACACAACCGGCACGCACGCCCGCTAAGATGCGCGGCGAAACAATAAGCACAAGCACCCAACCGAAGGCAGGGAGGCCTCCGCGTGAAGCGCATTCGCTCCGAGAAATTGATCCGCACGAAGCCGGGCGCAGCGGCCGCCACGGGCTTCGCCACCGTGGAACTGTTCGCCCTGCCGGAGGCGCCGGGCCATGTAGTGCATGTGAGCACCAGCCGCGACGGGCTGCAGTGGAAGGAAACGGTCTACACGCCGTCGCCGCTGCCGCTGGAACTGGCCAACGCCGCCTTCGAGCGCGCCGTGGCGGCGCAGATCGCACAGGGCCATGCGATCGAAGGCGCAGCCGCCGCGGTTGCCACGGCGGCGCCGCTCTCCGCCGTGCTCGCGCACCCCGGCGATGCCGTGCTGCTGGCCGGCATCAGCCCCGATGCATGGCGCCTGCTGCCTCCCGTGCGCCGAAGCCGCGTGGTGTGGCGCATCGGCGAGCGTCGGCTGGCCGCCGCCGTGCCGCAGCTCATCGATCACATCGAAACCGGCGAGCCGATGCTCGACTACTGCATCGCCTGGGCCGTCGGCCGCTGCGGCGACGGTGGCGCGTTCGAGGCAATGCGCGAACTCTCCCGACGCGGCCGCACGCCCGTGGTCATACGCGCGGCGCGCTGGGCCGCGCTGAACCTGTGGCCCGCCGACCAGCGCGCGGCCGAGTCGGCACGCATCGTGGACGACTGGCCCGCACCGCTGCGCCGCGCCTGGGCCGCCATGAGCGACATGCCCGCCGGCCAGGCCATGCCACTGCTGCGCCAGCACCTGGCCGACCCCGCGCTCTGGAACGGCCTGAAGTACGCGGCCTGGGTCGAGCAGCTGTTCGATCTCTCGCTGCTCGAAGGCCCGGCCACCGACGGACTTGCACGTACGGCCCTGCTGGAGATTGCGCCGACGCTGCAGCTCGCGGCCGGCAGATTCCGCGCATGGCGCCGGCTGTACAAGGGCGCGGAGTTCGCAGGCGACTATGCCCTGCTCGGCGTGCTGCACCAGCGCCTCGAGACGCAGCGTGCCGCCTTCCGCACCGGCGGCCGCTGGGCATTGGCCAATGGCCGCTATGTGGAGATCGCCAAGGAAATCGTGCGGCCCGACAGCCGCCTCGCCTACAGCCAGCGCACGCGCGACTACCTGCGCCGCCGCACATGGCGCAACCTGCGCCGGCTCGCACTGGCCGGCACCGCCGACGAGGCCAGCTGGCTGCAGCTGGCCATGGGCGTGCTGCTCGCCGCAGACGATGCGCAAGCAGGCACCGCCGGCCAGCAACGCGAATCGCGCTGGACCGAAGAGCCTCGCAGCTGGCACACCGGCCCCTACAGCAACTGGCTCGTGCTGATGCAGCTGCTGCACCGCCACGACCCCGAATGGGAGGCCCAGCGCGGCGGCCTGCGCTGGCGCCGCAACTCTCCCCGTCCAACCAGCGCCTGAACCGCACCGAAGCCTGGCCAGAACGCTGGGACCGCCATCCGCAGGCGCTGCTGCAGCTGATGCAGCAGGGCCGCTGCGCCGCCGTGCATGCTTTTGCGGCGCGTGCGCTGCAGGACAACAAGCCCTTCTGCGACGCGCTCGAAGCGCCCACGGTCTGGCGCCTGCTGGCAAGCACCTGGGACGACACCGCGCGCTTCGCGCTGGCCATTGCGCGCCAGCGCATCGCGGCCGGCACACCGCCCCTGTCCTGGCTGCCCGCGCTGCTGGGATCGCCGCTGGCCGAGGCGCGCACACACGCGCTCGAAATCATCGCCCAGGACCCGGGCCTCTACAGCCAGCAGGTCGACCTGCTGCTGATGCTGCTGACCTCGGCCGATGCCGAAGTGCGCCGCGCATCCCGCCTGCTGCTGCAGGCCGCCGCGCCGAATCCGTCGACGCTCGAAGCCCTGTGCGCCGGACTGCTCGCCTGGCTGCCGGCCTGCGAAAGCGACCATCCCGAGCTCGAAGCCATCTGCGAGAATATCCAGTGGGCCCTGCAAGGCCTGCTGCGCACTGCGGCCGCGAAGGCGCCGCTGCCCGAACTGCTCGCGCTCTTCGACCACGCGAATCCCGACGTGGTGCGCACCGCCGCCGAATGGTTGCTGCTGCACCCGGCGTCGGTCCAGGGCCTGCCGGTCGGCGTGCTCACGCGCCTGCTGCAGTCCGACGACGAACGCCTGCGCGGTGCCGGCGTGCGGCTGTTCACCGCCCTGCCCGACGCCACTCTGGTCACCCAGCCCGAACTGTTCGCCGCCTTCTGCAGCAGCCCGATGCCGGCCGTGCGCGCGGCCGTCGCGCCACGGCTCGCGCAGCTGCTGCCCGAGCACCCCGGCTTCGGCGCGGCGCTGATGCCGATGCTGCGCGACGAACTGTTCCGCGCCGAAGCCGCCGAGGGCGTGCTCGACTCGCTGCTGCAATGGCTGTGCGGCGCGCTGGCCGAGCACACCCGCCGCGGCGAGCCCGCCGTCACGCTGCGCCTGCTCGAAGCGCGCAGCAAGGGCGCGCAGCGCCTGGGCGCATGGCTGCTGCCGCAGCACGATCCGCAAGGCTTCGATGTGCTGCAGACCGCCAGCCTCGGCCTGGTCGACGCCGCCACTGCGCGCCGCTGGGCCATGGACCAGCTGGCCGCGAACCCGCAGCGCACGCTGTCGCAGCTCGGCGATGCGCTGCGCATCTTCGACAGCCGCTGGGACGACGCGCGCGACTGGGCCCGCCAATGGTTCGGTGCACACAGCGGCACGGAGGGCAGCGCGAGCCACTGGACGCCGGCGCTGCTGGTGCGCCTGTGCGACCACAAGGACGCGGGCGCCCAGCGGCTGGGCCGCGAGCTGCTCACCACGCATTTCGACGTGACCGACGTCACCACCTACATGCTGCAGCTGAGCCAGCACCCCTCGCCCGGCATGCAGCTCTTCGTCACCAACTGGCTGGCCTCGGCCGCGAGCCGCAATGCCGACGTGCTCGCGCGGCTGGAGCCCTACTTCCTGAGCGTGCTGTCGCAGGCCAACCGCGGCCGGCTGGCCAAGGCGCGCGTCATGCAGTTCCTGGCCGCGCAGGCAGCGCATTCGGAAGACATCGCACGCATCGTCGCGCGCGTGTTCGCACGGCAGGCCGTCACCGGCGCCATCACCGAACGCGCCCGGTACGTGGCCGGCCTGCGCACCATCCAGGCCGCCTTCCCCGCACTGGAAAACCCCTTGCAGACCGCTCCGGTGCGCGGCGCGACGCCGCGCCGTGCACTGCCCGTCGCCCCCACGGGGAGGCCCACCGCATGAGATTCCAGTACCGCTACTTCGGGCACTCGGGCGCACAGCACACGGCCAGCAGCACGGCGCTGCAGTTCGCCCCCGACACGCTGCGCGCGCCCGTGCACTTCGTTGCCGACATCAACCGCCACCTGCCGTTCCGCGAAGGCATGTCGGCGCTGCACGACGTGGTGGTGGGCGACCTGCGCTTCCAGCCGCGCGACAAGAGCGCGTACCTCGAATGGCTGGCCGGGCAGGAGAACGAACTGCTCGCGCAGTTCATGGCGCGCAGCGACCAGCTGAAGGCGCAGATGGCCCCGATCCGCGACGAGCTCGGCGAGCTGCGCAAGCGCAAGCAGTCCGTGCTGCAGCCCTTCATGAGCGCGCAGAAGCGCTACTTCGACCACATCTACCAGGTCAACCGCGAAGCCTGGTTCGTGCTCGACCCGGTGATCACGGTGCACCCCGACCGCGTGTTCTTCGAATGCTTCAGCCAGGACGAGTCGAGCTACGGCATGTTCTCGTGCAGCCACGACATCTTCGACCGCGTGAGCGACCACGCCTTCGGCACCACCAACGTCGACTACTCGGAATCTCTGTACGACGAGTTCCAGAAGATCCGCGACTACAAGACGACGCGCCTGGCCATCGACCCCGGCGGCTTCCAGGTTCAGAGCGACAACGACCCCGCCTTCCACGAACCGAAGATCGACGTGCCCGACAGCTGGGTGCGCGGCTTCCTGCAGGTGAGCAGCGCGATGCTGCTGCCGTCGCAGCGGCTGCAGCTGCATCCGATGGACGTGCACAACATCTGCCTGGTGCTGCGCCGGCGCAAGGAGCGCGTGGGCCCGCGCTCGCTGCGCTTCATCCTGCGGCCGGGGCAGCCGGTGCGCATCCTGTTCGAGCCCTGGGGGCACGAGCTGGTGTGCCCGCGTTCCACGCACAGCGCCACCTCCGACATCGACATCCGCGTGTGGGGCCGGCGCCGGTTGCTGCAGCTCGAACGCCTGGTGCCGGTGGCGCAGGGCTTCACGGTGCACCTGCTGGGCACCGGCATGCCGAGTTTCTGGGTCGCGCAACTGCCCGACATGGAATTCACGCTCGGCCTCTCGGGCTGGACCGCCAACGACTGGTCGCGCAACGGCCACTTCGAGTTGCTGCAGCCGCGCCACACGGTCGACCAGGACAGCCAGCTGCGCGTGTTCGCGGCACTGGGCGAACGCTGGCGCGCCACCACTGCCGAACTGGCGGCGGCCACGGGCCTGTCGACCCTCACCGTCGACGCTGCGCTCGGCGGCTACGTGCAGGCCCGGCGCGTGGTGTACGACCTGGCTCACTGCGTGTGGCGGCTGCGCGAACTGAGCCGCGAACCGCTGCCGATGGACAAGCTGCGCTACGCCAGCCCCGAGGAAGAGGCCGCAGCCGAACTGGTGCGCGCACGCCGCATCGCCAACGTGAAGACGACGGCGCGCCCCGACGGCGGCCTCTCGCTGAGCGGCAAGTGCAAGGGCGCCGCCGGGCAGCGCGAGTACCTGGTGAGCCTGCAGCTCGACACCGACCAGCGCGTGGCCTCGGGCGACTGCCAGTGCAGCCACTTCGTTCGCCACCGCATGACCAAGGGCCCGTGCGAACACATGCTCGCGCTGCGCCTGTCGGCCGCGCCGACGACAACGACAACGACGGATCAGGAAAGGACCGCACGCATCGGCTGATACACTGCTTTTTGCGAACGGAGCGGGAAGGCTCTTGCAATCCGGTCGGCGTATCGCCGCCCTCGCACACAGCACTTCCCAAGCGTCACTGGACGTCTCTTCACTGTGCCGTAGGTGCACGGTGGCGCGATAACAGTGCGGCTTCCTCGAAGCTCATCGGCGCCACCGTGCACCTACGGCGTCGAGTGGAGCCCTCCAGTCCCGAGGCTCTTCGACGAGAATCCCGCTCCGTTCGCAACCTTTATCCCAGCAGTGCATCGGCCGGTGGCGCAGCGCCATGACCATGCAGTCTCCCGCCCCCTCTTCTTCCATTCCCGACTCGGCACTCACGCGCGAGCAGCTCTACGAGCGCATCCGCAAGGGCTCCAAACAGGAGGTCATCCTCGAGGAAATGCAGCGCCTCGGCTTCTGGCCGCAGGAAGCGGCGCAGCCGACGGTCGAAGCCCAGCTCATTCGCCGCGAAAGCGAACTGCAGACTGCGCTGAGCAAGCTCGGCGACGAACTGCGCGGCATCGAAGACCGCGACAGGGCCCTGAAGACGATGCGCAAGGAGCGCATGGCCAAGGCCCGCGAACGCCGCGAGGAAACGCGCCAGCGCCTTGCCCAGGGCCGCCATGCGCGCGCCGTGGCGTGGCACGACCGTCGCCAGCGCGAGTTGCTCTACATCGGCGACGGCGTGTCGGGCGGCCTCAACGAGGCGCACAGCGACAGCCAGGCGCTGGCCCGCAATGCCCTGCCCGCACTGGACCACGCGGGCGAGCCCGCGCAGGCGATGGGCATCGGCCTCGGCGAACTGCGCTTCCTGGCCTGGCACCGCGACGTGGCGAGCGTGAGCCACTACCAGCGCTTCACCATCGCCAAGAAGAGCGGCGGCGAGCGCCAAATCTCCGCACCGATGCCGCGCATGAAGCGCGCGCAGTACTGGGTGCTCGACAACATCCTCGCGAAGATGCCGGTGCACGAGGCGGTGCATGGCTTCCTGCCCGGGCGCTCGATCCTCACCAATGCCGCGCCGCACGTGGGGCAGGACGTGGTGATCAACCTCGACCTGAAGGACTTCTTCCCCTCCATCGGCATGCGACGCGTGCGCGGCGTGTTCCGCCAGCTCGGCTATTCGCCGCAGGTGGCGATGCTGCTGGCGCTGGTGTGCACCGAGGCGCCGACCGACGAGGTTCAGCTCGACGGCCGGCGCTACTTCGTCGCGCGCGGCGAGCGCGTGCTGCCGCAGGGCGCACCCACCAGCCCGATGCTGACCAACCTGCTGTGCCGCCGGCTCGACGCGCGCCTGTCCGCGAGCGCCGCCAAGCTCGGCTTCCGCTACACGCGCTATGCGGACGACCTGAGCTTCTCGGCCGGCCCCGGGCACAGCCGCGACACGGCCAGGCTGCTGTGGCGCGTGAAGCAGATCGTGGCCAGCGAAGGCCTCACGGTGCACCCCGACAAGCAGCAGGTGATGCGCCGGCACCGGCAGCAGCACGTAACGGGCATCGTGGTGAACGACAAGCTCTCGATTGACCGCGACACCCTTCGGCGTTTTCGCGCGGTGCTGCACCAGGCCGAGCGGCACGGGCCGCAGGGCCTGCAATGGAACGGCAACACCGATGTGATCAGCGCGCTGCGCGGCTACGCGAACTTCATCGCGATGACCGACGCGGCGCGCGGCGAGCCGTACCTGCAGCGCGTGCGTGCGCTGGCCGCCAGGCACGGCGGCAGCGCGGCGCCCGGGCCACAGGCCGCGCCGCATCGCAGCCTGCCGGCGGGCCACTTCCGAAAACAGTCCGCCGCAGGCCAGGCGCCCTGGCCCGCCTGGTGGCAGCATGCGCAGGCACCTGCACCGGTGCTGGAGAAAACCGCCGAGCAGTTGGCGGCGGAGAAGGCAGCGCAGCGGGAGACCGCGCGCGCGCAGGCCGCGGCTGCGACCGCGGCAGTTTCGCCCCCGCGCCCGGTGGGCGTCCCCGCGCATGCGGCCGGGCCGACACCCGCCCCCGCGGCGCCCGCCGTGCCGCAGCGCGGCGCCCTGGCCCACATCGGCTGGGTCGTCAGCATGACGGTGCAGGCCCTCTATGTGGCGACCGTCTTCCTTGCGGGCAGCAGCCCGCTGATCTGGCTGCTGACCGGGGGCGTCGTCATCGGCAACTTCCTCCGGCGCAAGAGCGGCTGGGGCAACTTCACCGCGGCAGTCGTCGTCTCGTCCGTGCTGACCGCGCTCGTGCATGGCATGAAGAACTGAGGCGGCCCCAGGGCGCACGGCCGGCAATGCACCGACCGCGCTGCGCCGGCACGCACGCGGATGGGGCCAAAAACCACACCGCACTTCACGGCGAGCGGCAAGCCCGTTAGATTCGTCGCTTCGACAACCAACGGAAAGCGGAGGTGCACGATGGAAGACACTGCAATTCAAGCCCCCACCAACGTGCGGTTTGTCGGGCCTCATCTGAACTGATCGTTCACGCGTCGACCGCGTAGCCGGTCTGCCCCGCGCGGCCATCACCCGCCGCGACGACCACAAACCGCCCCGATTCAAACGCCGCTACCGGCACACACGTGCCGGCAGCGCCCCGTTCATTTGTCGAATCAAGGCCAACGACCATGCTTGAAACCCGTGCCGCACCTGCGCGGCATACCGTGACCACCGTGTTCGATCCCCAGCGCGCATCCGAAACCGACTGGGGCCATTTCCTCGCCTACTGGCGCCTGCGCGCCGCGGAAGACTTTCCCGGCGACCCTGTTCCTCCCGATGCCGACACCCGGCACAACGTGCTGCAGCCCAGCCCGCTGTATGCCATTCATCGCGTGCTCGCCGTTGGCGCGCACGGCGAATTCATCGGCAGCCTGAGCGCGAGCTTCCGCCGCGAAGGCACGCCCGGGCACGAGGCGTTCGCACCGTTCCTCGAAGCCTGGGGCGGCGTGCTGCGCCCTCACCGACGCCGCGGCGTGGCGAGCACGCTGCTTCGCGCGTTGCTGGCATTGATGGAAATGCATGGCAAGTCCGTCGCAACCATCAAGACCCACCTGCCCGACGGCCACGCCTTCCTGCAGGCCATCGGCGCCGTCGAAAAGCACCGCAGCGTCGAGAACCGCATGCCCCTGGCCGGGCTCGACTGGCAGATGCTCGCCCGCTGGCGCGCCGATGGCTTCGCGCCCGCCCACGGCCTGCGCGCCGAGGTGCACGCGGGCCGCGTGCCCTTCGAACGGCTCGCTGCGCTGATGGCGCCGCTGTCCGCACTGCTGAACGACGCGCCCACCACCAACCTCGAACGGCCGCCGCTGCGCTACGACCTGGAGGACTTCCCGCCCTGGTACGCCGACATGGACCGCCGCGGGGGCGAGCACTTTCTCGTGCTCCTGCTCGACGGGGACGAGGTGGTTGCGGTGTGCGACGCCTCCTGGAACCAGCGCTTCCCCGACCGCTTGCAACAGCGGCTCACGGCCGTCGCGCGCCAGTGGCGCGGCAAGGGCCTTGCAAAGGGCGTGAAGGCCGCCATGCTGCAGCTCGTGCGCGAGCGCCACCCCGAGGTCACGCTGGCCGTGACCCACAACGCCGAAGTCAACGCCCCCATGCTCACCATCAATCACCGGCTCGGCTTTGCCGCGCGCAAGCACGACGGCCTCTACCAGATCGACACGCAAAGCCTGCGGACCTTCCTGGAGGCGCGGCCATGAAGGCACCCCAGCGACTGCAGGCATTGATCGACGAAGGCCTGATCGACACCGTGGTGCGCCAGCTCATGAGCGGCAAGGAAGCCATGGTCTACGTCGTGCGCTGCGGCGACGAGACGCGCTGCGCCAAGATCTACAAGGAAGCCGACAAGCGCAGCTTCCGCCAGGCCGTCGACTACACCGAGAACCGGCGCGTCAAGAACACCCGCGAGGCACGCGCCATGGCCAAGGGCACGCGCTTCGGCCGCAAGGTGACCGAGGCCATCTGGCAGAGCGCCGAGGTCGATGCGCTCTACCGCCTGGCCGCCGCGGGCGTGCGCGTGCCCACGCCGCACAACTTCCTCGAAGGCGTGCTGCTGATGGACCTGGTGACCGACGCCCACGGCGACGCCGCCCCGCGCCTCAACGACGTGGTCTTCTCGCCCGAAGACGCGCTGCGCCACCACGCCAGCCTGCTGAAAGAGGTGATGCGCATGCTGTGCGCCGGCATCGTGCATGGCGACCTCTCGGAGTTCAACGTGCTGCTGGCCGAAGACGGCCCGGTGATCATCGACCTGCCGCAGGCGGTGGACGCCGCCGGCAACAACCACGCGCGGCGCATGCTGCTGCGCGACGTCGAGAACCTGCGCAACTTCTTCGGCCAGTTCGCGCCCACGCTGCTGCGCACGCACTACGGCGACGAGATCTGGCAGCTGTACGAACGCGGCCTGCTGCGCCCCGAGACGGAGCTGACGGGCACGTTCGTGCGCGAGACCGGCCCGGTCGACCTGCGCAACGTGATGCGCGAGGTGGACGACGCACGCGAGGAAGAAGCGGCGCGGCGCCTGCGCATGCAGGCACCGCGACAATAGCGGGCTCACAACGCCCGCCCCGATGAACCCCACCGCCCCGCCTCCCTCCACCCCACGCCCGCCGTTTTCCTCCGCCGCCCGCCAGATCGCGAAGGCCGCGGCCTTCGTGGCCCTGGGCTTCGGTTCGGTGGCGCACGCGGCGGGCATCCGCCTCGAAGACGACCGCGGCACCACGCTCGAACTGCAGGCGCCGGCGCAGCGCATCGTGTCGCTGATGCCCTCGCTGACCGAAACGGTCTGCGCGCTCGACGCCTGCGACCGGCTGGTGGGCATCGACCGCCATGCCAACTGGCCGGTGTCGGTGAAAGGTTTGCCGCAGGTCGGCGGCATCGACGACGCCAACATCGAGCGCATCGTCGCGCTCAAGCCCGACCTTGTGCTGCTGCGTCCGCGCAGCCGCGCCGCCGAGCCGCTGGAGCGCCTGGGCATCAAGGTGCTGGCGCTCGACGCCAAGACCCACGCCGACATGCGCCGCGTGATGGAAACCGTGGCCCGCGCCACCGGCCGCCCGGGCGCGGGCGAAGCCTTCTGGCGCAGGCTCGACGCCGGGCTGGACGCCGCCAAGGCTCGCGTGCCGGCTGGCTGGCAAGGCCGTCGCGTGTACTTCGAGGTGCACGGCGGCATGGCCGCGGCCAGCGAGAGCTCCTTCATCGGCGAGACCCTGGCCCGCCTCGGGCTTGGCAACGCCGTGCCGGGCACGCTCGGCCCGTTCCCGAAGATGAGCCCCGAATTCGTGGTCCGCGCCAACCCCGACGTGCTGATGGTGTCGGCGCTCGGCGAAATCTCCGCCATGGCTTCGCGGCCGGGCTGGTCGGCCATGTCGGCCATCCAGCGCGGACGCGTGTGCAGCTTCGCCTCGGCGCGCTTCGACCTGATGATGCGCCCCGGCCCGCGGCTGGACGAGGCGGCCGACGCCATCGTGGGCTGCCTGGCCTCGCTGGGCGCACCGAAGCCCTGACACCCGACGACTCATCCCTTCCGCCATGAAGCATCGCAAGCAAACCTCCTCCACTCCTTTCGTCCGGGTAGGCCCCAGCGGCGTGCACGGCCTCGGCGCCTTCGCCACGCGCGACCTGCCGGCGGAAGCTTTTCTCGGCCTCTACGAAGGCCGCCGCTACACCCAGGCCGAGATCGCCACCAAGGTCTGGGACGACCAGCTCACCTACCTGTTCACGCTGTCGAACCACGAGACCATCGACGGCGCAAAGGGCGGCAACGCCACTCGCCACCTGAACCATTCATGCGAGCCGAATTGCGAGGCCGTCGAGGAATACGACGAGGGCGGCGAAATGGTGCTGAAGTTCCAGACGCTGATGGCGGTGGACGCGGGCGACGAGCTGTTCATCGACTATTCGCTGACCGCGGACGACGGCTCGCCTCCGTCGAAGTACCCGTGTCATTGCGGCTCGCCCAGTTGCCGGGGAACGATGCTGGCGCCGGTCGAACCCGCCGCCGGGCAAGACGCTCAGGCGTTCGGGTTCGAGGCCGCGACGTAGCGCGCATCCCATTGCGTGGCAAGCTGCCGCGCACGGTGCAGCGGCACGCGCGCCGCCTCGAAGTCCACCACGCAGACCATGTCGGCGGCCTCTGGCCGCGCGGGGTTTTCGCTGCTGCGGCCATCGGTCAACAGCCACAGCCAGCGCTGGCGCGACTCGCTCTTCGCGAGCAGTTGCCCCGCGCGCTGCACGCCCAATGCCAGCGGTGTGCCGCCGCCCGCTGCAATCGGCGCGACCCAGTCGTCGTTCCAGGCGCTGGCGCGGCGCGGTGGCAGGCGCAGTTCGACCACTTCACCGGCAAAGCACAACAGCGCAACATGGTCGCGGCGCTGGTAGGCCTCCTGCATCAGCGCGAGCAGCAAGCCCTTGGCGCGTGCGAGATTGCCGTCGCTGCGCATCGAGGCCGAGCAGTCGAGCAGGAAGCAATGCAGCGCACCGCTGCGTGCCTGCTGCGGGCGGCGGCGCAGGTGCTCCGGGCGCAGATGGCCGGCACCGCGCGCCGCGAATGTGCGCGGCCAGTCGAAGGCCGAGCCTTGCGAGGCGGGGCCATGCCATGCATCCCTTTGCGAACCCTGCCTCCGGTCACCCTGGCGCGCGCCAGTGGGTGCGGCATCCCGGAGGCTCAGGCTTTTTTTGGCGCGGCCTGTGCGGGAGCGATCAGCGGGCGCAGCGGCTTCACGCGCTCGATGCCGACGGGCTCGGGCGGCATGGCGCCCCAGTCTTCATCGCCCGCGCTGTTCGCGGCGTCGGTCGGATTCGCGTCGGGCATTGCGGAGCGAGGGGCTGCCGATGGCGCAACCTCGGCTTCGGGCTTGCGCCGGTGCAGCAGCACGGCTTCGGCCACGCGCTGCACGTGGCTGGTGGTGATGGCGCCCGCACCGTCCCAGGCCGCGAGCGCGCGAGCGGAGCGCAGCATCACGAGATCGGCGCGCAAGCCATCGACGCCCGCCGCGATGCACAGCGCACCGACCGCCTCATGCACCGCATCGCCATACGGCAGCGCTGTCGCATCGGCCACGAGCGAACGCGCACGGACCAATGCGGCCGCCAGCTCGGCTTGCGCCTTCGCATGCGTCGTGCGAAAGCCCTGCGGATCGGCATCGAAGGCCAGCCGCGCACGCACGATGGCCTGTCGCTCTGCGGCGTCCTCGATGTTGCGCAGCTGCACGCACAGGCCGAAGCGGTCGAGCAGCTGCGGGCGCAGCGTGCCCTCTTCCGGGTTCATGGTGCCGACCAGCACGAAGCGCGCGGCATGCCGGTGCGAGATGCCGTCGCGCTCCACCACGTTGGCGCCGCTGGCCGCCGCGTCGAGCAACGAGTCGATCAGCGCGTCGGGCAGCAGGTTGATCTCGTCCACGTACAGCACGCCGCCGTTCGCGCGCGCCAGCAGGCCGGGCGCGAACTTCAGTTCGTGGCCGGCCAGCGCCTGTCCGAGGTCGAGCGTGCCCACGAGGCTTTCGAGGCTCGCGCCCAGCGGCAGCGTGACGAAAGGCGCGCCCGGCAGCAGCTCGGCCAGCGCGCGCGCAGCGGTGGTCTTGGCGGTGCCACGCGGCCCTTCGATCAGCACGCCGCCAAGGCCCGGATCGACCGCGGCCAGCAGCAGTGCCTGGCGCAGCTGCGGCTGGCCCGCGATCGCGGCAAAGGGAAAAGGCACCGGCATCGGGGCGGCAGTGGTCATCGCGAAAGTCCTTCCATCTGCTGCTCGTGACCGAGCAGCAGGTTTTCCAATTGGTCCTTGTAGTCGCCGGGCGATTGCCACAGGCCGCGCTGCATGGCCTCGAGCAGGCGGCTGAGCATGTCGTGCAACGCGCGCGGATTGTGCGCGTTCACGAAGTCGCGGGTGGCTTCGTCGAGCACGTAGGCGTCGGCGACCATCGCGTACTGGTGGTCGCCGACCACGCGCGCGGTGGCGTCGAAGCCGAACAGATAGTCCACCGTCGCGGCCATTTCGAAGACGCCCTTGTAGCCGTGGCGCTTCACGCCATCGATCCACTTCGGGTTGACCACGCGCGCGCGTATGACGCGGCTGATTTCTTCCTTCAGCGTGCGCACGCGCGGCGCCTGCGGGTTGCCGTGATCGCCGTGGTACATGGCCGGCTGCCGGCCGCTCAGGTGGCGCACGGCGGCGGCCATGCCTCCCTGGAACTGGTAGTAGTCGTTGGAGTCGAGCAGGTCGTGCTCACGGCTGTCCTGGTTCTGCAGCACGACGTTCATCGCGCGCAGGCGGCGCACCAGCGCGCCGGTGGCGGGCACCCCGTCGCTGCCCTGGCCGTAGGCGTGGGCGCTGCCGCCGACGTAGGCTTTCGACAAATCGTCATCGGTCTGCCAGTCGCCATGATCGAACAGCCGTTGCAGGCCGGAGCCGTAGCTGCCGGGCGCGGAGCCGAACACGCGCCAGCCGGCCTGCGCGCGGGCAGCCTCGGGCGCCATGCCCTGCGCTTCGAGCGCGGCGGCCTCGCCGAGGATGCGCGCGCGGATCGGGTTGCGCTCGGCGTCTTCGTCTTCCTGCGCGGCAACGGCCTGCACGGCCGCGTCGAACATCTGCACGGCATTGGGAAACGCGTCGCGGAAGAAGCCGGAGATGCGCAGCGTCACGTCGATGCGCGGACGGCCGAGGCCCACCGTGGGCAGCACCTCGAAATCGACCACGCGCTGGCTGCCCGGCGCCCACTTCGGCCGCACGCCGATGAGGGCGAAGGCCTGCGCCAGATCGTCGCCGCCGGTGCGCATGGTGGCCGTGCCCCAGACCGAGAGGCCCAGCGCCACCGGGTAGTCGCCATGCTCCTGCAGGTGCCGCTCGACCAGCTGCGCGGCGGACTTGAGGCCGAGCATCCAGGCGGTGGGTGTGGGGATGGCACGGGTGTCGACTGCGTAGAAATTGCGCCCGGTGGGCAGCACGTCGGGCCGGCCGCGCGACGGCGAGCCGCTCGGGCCCGGCGGAACGAAGCGGCCTTGCAGGGCGCGCGAAAGTTGCAGCAGCTCCTGCGCGCCGCAGGCATCGAGCGCGGGCGCGAGATCTTGTTCGACGCGGCCCATCACCGCAGCGGTATGCGGCATGTCGGACGGACAGGCGTTGTCCTCCAGCAGGCGCTGCGCCAGCAGCTCCAGCCGCTCGCGGGTATCGCCCTGATGCCGCCACGCATCGGTGCTCACCGATTGCAGCAGCGCGGGACGCGCGCCCTGCCACGGTTGTGCCGCGTCGATGTCGAGCGGGTCGAACGCCTCGCCCGGCAACAGGTCTTGCGACAACGCGCCGAGCAGCCCGGCATTGGCGCCCGCACCGTCGGCAGCCGGGTAGCGTGCCAATGCCAGCAGCGTGTCGCGCCGCAGCCGCTCGCGCGGCGACGCGCCGAACACATGCAGCCCGTCGCGGATCTGCGTTTCCTTCAGCTCGCACAGGTAGGCATCCACGCGCGCGAGCACCGCATCGTCTTCCGCGCCCGGCAGGCCACCCAGCTCTTCGACCAGATGCTGCGCCCGCACCGCCGCAAGGATCTGCGCGCGCAGCACCTTCGCGCGGCGCGCATCGACCAGCAGCGCGTCGTAGTACTCGTCGACCTGCCGCTCCAGGTCCTGCATCGGCCCGTGGTTCTCGGCGCGCGTGAGCGGCGGCATCAAATGGTCGACGATGACAGCCTGCGTGCGCCGCTTGGCCTGCGCGCCCTCGCCCGGGTCGTTGACGATGAAGGGGTACACGTTGGGCAGCGGCCCGAGGATCGCGTCGGGCCAGCAGGCCCGCGACAGCGCGATGCTCTTGCCCGGCAGCCATTCGAGGTTGCCGTGCTTGCCGACGTGCACGACCGCGTCGATGGCGAAGGCATCGCGCAGCCAGAAATAGAACGCGAGGTAGCTGTGCGGCGGCACCAGTTCGGCGTCGTGGTAGCTCGCATAGTCGGCCATGTCCAAGGTGCCCAGCGCACGCGCGGGCTGGATGCCGACGAACACGCGGCCCAGCCGCAGGCCGGCGATCATGAAGCGGCCGCGCCGCAGCATCGGGTCTTGCTCGGGCCGGCCCCAGCGTGCGTCGATGGCGTCGGCCATGCCTTCGGGCAGCGACGCGAGCCGCGCGCGGTACTCAGCCAGCCCGTAGCTCTGCCACGCCGGCCGGGCAGCCCACTGCGCGGGATCGTTCGCGATGCCTTCCTGCAGCTTGCGCATCAGCGCATCGCCGTCAGCGGGCATCGCGCCGGGTTCGCCCAGCGCATAGCCCTCGGCCGCCATCGCCTGCAGGATCGCCATCACCGAAGCCGGCGTATCGAGCCCCACGCCGCTGCCGATGCGGCCCTCGCTGCCCGGGTAGTTCGCAAGGATCAGCGCGATGCGCTTCTCGTCGGCGCGCAGGCTGCGCAGCCGGCACCAGCGGCGCGCCAGCTCCGCCACGAAGGCGATGCGGTCCGGCTCGGGCTGGTAGCTGACCACCTCGGTCTGCGTGAGTTCGCAGCGGTGCGACAGGCCCTTGAAGCTCACGGCGCGCGTGACGATGCGGCCGTCCATCTCGGGCAGCGCGATCTGCATGGCGATGTCGCGCGGACGCAGGCCCTGGCTGTCGGCCAGCCAGTCCTCGCGGTTGCCGCCGCTCACGATCACCTGCAGCACCGGCGCGTCGCCAGCCAGCGCGAGGGCTTCGCCTTCTTCATTCTGCGCGCCTTGCCCCAGCGCCGCAAAGGCCGTGGTGTTGAGCACCAGCTGCACGTCATGCTCGATGCACAGCGCACGCAGCGTGGACAGGCACAGCGGGTCTTTCAGCGAATCGAGCGCCACCGGCAGCGGGTTGAGCCCCTCGGCGCTCAGCGCCGCGGCGAGCGCATCGAAGGCCGCCGTGTTGCCCGACAGCAGGTGCGAGCGATAGAACACCAGCGCCACCACCGGCGCGCCCGCACGCCAGCCGGCGCGCAGGTCGTCGATGCCGGCCACGGCATGCGCCGTGCCCATGCCCTGCGGCACATGCAATGCGACCTGCGGCAGGCTGCGCGGCGGCAGCGGCGCCTCGCCATGGTCCAGGCCGTGGAAAGCCACCGCGCGCAGGAACTGCATCGCATTGCCCGCCCCGCCGCTGCGCATGTACTGCCAGAGCTGGCGGCTCACCGCGCGCGGCGCCGTGCTGCGCGCGAGCAGGTCTTCGTCCTCCTGCAAGTCGCCGGAGAACATGGCGAGCTGCTGGCCCTTGCGCTTGGCGAGCTTCTCGAGCTGCTGGAGTCCGTAGGCCCAGGCCGATTCCGCGCCCAGGTGGTCGACCACCACCACGCGCGCATGCTGCAGCACCTCGTCGATGTACAGGTCGAGCGAGGCCGGCTGGCGCAGGTGCATCAGGTTGGCCAGCCGCAGCGACGGATAGCCCGGGTCGGTGACCGCCAGCGCCGTGCGCGCGGCCGCGAGCAGCGCGAGCGTGGTGTCGGCCGAGCTGAGCACCACGATCTCGCCCGGGGTCTGGTCGAGCCGGGTGACGACGCTGTCGTCCTCGACAAAACGTCCGGGCTGGGTGCTCAGCAGGTGCATCGGTTCAGGTGGTCAGGCGGCGACTGCGCTCACCTCTTCCAGCGCCTTGCGCAGCGCGGCTTCGTCAAGGTCTTCGCCGATGAACACGAGCCGCGTGCGCTGCGCCTCGCCGTCGCGCCAGCGGCGGTCGAAGTGGTGGTCGAAGCGGCGGCCCACGCCCTGCACCAGCAGGCGCATCGGCTTGCCCGGAATGGCGACGAAGCCCTTCACGCGGTAGATGGTGTGCTGTTCGACCAGTTGGCCCAGCACGGCCAGCAGGCTGTCGCGGTCCACGGGCGGCAGCTCGATCACGAGCGAGTCGAACTCGTCGTGGTCATGGTCTTCCTCGTGGTCGTGGTGGCTCTCGCGCAGGTGGATGGTGGCTTCGGCCTCACGGCGCTGGCCCAGCAGCAGCGCGAGCGGCAGCCTGCCCTCGGTGGCGGCGACGATCTTCACTTCGGGCGGCAACTCCTCGCGCACCAGCGCCTCGACCTTGGCCCGCGCGGCGTCGTCCATCAGGTCGGTCTTGTTGAGCACCACGAGGTCGGCGGCCGAAAGCTGGTCTTCGAACAGCTCATGCAGCGGCGATTCGTGGTCGAGGTTGGGATCGGCGCGGCGCGCTTCGTCCACGGCCTGAGGGTTTTCGGCGAACTGACCCGAGGCGGCGGCCGGGCCGTCGACCACCGTGACCACCGAATCCACGGTGAAGATGTTGGCGATGTCGGGCCACTGGAAGGCCTGCACCAGCGGCTTGGGCAGCGCGAGGCCCGAGGTCTCGATGAGCACCGCGTCGAGCTCACCGCGGCGCTCGGCCAGCTGCAGCATCACGGGCAGGAACTCTTCCTGCACGGTGCAGCAGACGCAGCCATTGGCCAGTTCGTACAGGGCGCCCGCACGCTCGTTGCCTTCATCGTCGCAGCCGATGCCGCAGCCGCGAAGAATCTCGCCGTCGATGCCGAGCTCGCCGAACTCGTTGACGATCACCGCGATGCGGCGGCCTTCCGCGTTGCCGAGGATGTGGCGCAGCAGCGTGGTCTTGCCGCTGCCGAGGAAGCCCGTGACGATGGTGACGGGGATCTTGGCGTTGTTTGCTTGTGTCATGGAAAGGATCTTTCAGACGCCGCCGGCGATGACGGCGGCGCGATGGATGAGCGGCAGACGGGCGCCCGGCGGCGCACCGTCGAAGTGGGCCGCGGCGCCCTCGGGGAAGAGGAAGCGCGTGCGAAGAGCGCGGATCAGACGCCGCCGTACAGGCGACGCTCGACGAAGGCGGTGCCCTGCAGCCGGCGCCAGGCCTTGGCCGCAGCCAGCACGCCCAGGTCGACCAGCGGTTCGACAAGCACCACGGTCATGTAGGCCGCGCCGAAGCTGGCGATCTGGCCCAGGTTCTCGATGCCGGTGCCGCGCCCGTAGAGCGCCCAGAAGCCGACCCAGACCACGATGCCGCCCTGGTAGGCCACCGACAGCTTGAAGGCCTGCTGGTAGCCGATGTCCACATACGCCAGCTTCTCGGGAATGATCCGGCGGGCCAGCGCGGAAGTGGCGAACAGCGGCACCAGCAGCGTGGTGACGTTCATGCCGTACTGCGGCAGGTCCTGCGGCTCGAAGAACAGGCCCTGCACGAGCAGCCCGCCCGCCAGCCCGATGGCCGCGGGCGCCAGCCCGAACACCAACAGCAGCGTGGTGCCCAGGATCAGGTGCACCTCGGACACGCCCACCGGATGGTGCGGGAACACCTCGAAGAAGCAGAACACCAGCGCCACCGCGATGGCGGAGCGCAGCACCAGCGCGGCGGGCCCGTCCTTCATGAGCATCTGGAACGCGACCTTGCCGGTGTAGGCAAGAGCGGCTGTCGCCGTCGCGTAGCTGAGGAAAATCTTGGATCCGTCGACGAGACCTGGTTCGATGTGCATCGAGCACCTCCTGAAATGCACCGCAGTGCGAAAGTTGATTGTTGGTGGATGGGCCGGCTCGCGCAAGCCCCTGTCATGAACGCCGAAGCACGGGCTGCGCTACCTGCACGGCCGACGACCGAGGCTTGCGCAGCAACCGCCGCCAGCCGATCACCACGCCGCTGGCCGAGGCCACGGCGCCGATGATCGACAGCAGCCACATCACGATGTCCCAGGCTGGCCGGTACTGGATGAGCCAGGGAAAGTCGAGGCTGTGCGCCGCGTTGAAGAGCCAGCGGCGCAGGCGCGAATTGCCGTCGTTGCTGCCGACGACCTGCCCGCTGGCGGGGTCGATGTAGATCCAGCTGCGCGCGGGGTCGTCGAACTGAAGCCGCCATACGGGCACGATGCGCTCGCGGTGGTGGCCGTACCAATGGAAGTCTTCGCGGGTCTGGAGCACGGCCTGCGTGACGGCCGATCCGGACCGCAGGCGCGGGGCGGCGCGCAGGATGTCTTCGCGGCTTATCGATGCAATTGCGCCGGTGGCGGCGTCGATCACGCGAACGTGGGCCTGCGCATCGCGCAGCTGCAGCAGCGGCTTGCCATCGAACCACAACAGCACGGCTTCGCGCGGTGCGGCAGCGCCCTCGCCGGTCGGCAGCGAAGCCGGCGGCCATGGGAACGGCGATGTGCCGGCGCCCGTGTAGCGCGCCATCACCGCCGCATCGACCGGCCCGCGCTGGAACCAGCCATTGGGGTTCATCGACAGCCAGCCGCTGACGATCCACGTCAGCACGAAGAAGCCGCCGATCAGCCCCGCGATGTGGTGCCAGGCCATCCAGCCCTTGTAGGGCGTGACCAAACCGTTGCGGAAGCGCCGCCTCAGGCGCACCCGCAGGATGCCGATGACGATGCCCGTCACGGCCGAGACGATGCACGCCCCCGACAGCCACACCACCACGTCGTGCCACAGCGGCGGATCGGCGCGCAGCGGCGTGAAGTAGATCCAGTGCGGCACGGAGCCCAGCCAGTTCCAGAAGCGCTCCGAGCGCGTGGTGTCGCGCACCACCTCGCCGTTGCGCGAGGACACATACAGCTCGGTGCCGGCCGCGTCGCCGACCTCGATGCGGTGCAGCGGGCGCAGCGGGTCCAGGCCCTGCGGCACCGTCCACTGGTCGCGCTCCAGCGTCTCGGCCCAGTGCGCGCCGGCACGGCCCGAGAAGGCCCGCGCAATGGCCTCGGCCTGCGCGGTATCGACCGGGCCGGGCACATGGCCGTCGCGCGCCGAGACGGTGTGCCGGCCGCCGCGTGCATCGACGATGCGCCACACCGGTTCAGGGTTGTTGCCGCCCTGCATCTCCAGCACCATGCGTCGCGGCGGCTGCGGTAGTCCGTCGAGCACGGCAGCGGGCGACACCGCCGCCTGTTCGAAGCGCAGCGGCGCGAGCCCCGCCAGCCGCTCTTCGTCCGTGAGGTTGGGATACCCCACGTACATCATCACCACGCCCGAGACGAACCACATGGCGAACAGCAGGCAGCCGCCGATGCCCAGCCATCGATGCGTCCAGTAGAGCCAGTGCCGAATTCGCGGCCAGGCGCGGCGCCATGCAGAGGTCATGAGGGCACTGCTCAGAAGTTGACCAGCGCCGACAGCTCGAACGAGCGCGGCCGCCCCAGCAGCCACTGGTTGCCGCCGTTCGAGAACGACACCGGATAGCGCCGGTCGGCCAGGTTGTAGGCGCGCAACGCGAGCTTGAGCGACGGGTTCGCCTGCCAGCTCACGCCCGCGTCGGCCACGGTGTAGGAGCCGATCTTGCGCGAGTTGGCCGTGTCGGCCTGGCGCGGGCCGACGTAGCGCACGCCGAACTCGGCCTCCCACTGCGGCATGAAGCGCCAGTTGAGCCACAGGTTCGCTGCCTCCTCGGGCACGCCTGTGGGCGTGTTGCCCGCGCGCGAGATCAGCGACTGGCCGACCAGCTCATTGAAGTCGTCGTAGCGCGCGCGCAGCTTGGCGACGTTGGCTTCGAGCCTCAGCGTGGATGTCAATGCCAGGTCGAGCGTGGCCTCGATGCCTTCGGACGACTGCTTGCCGATCTGCTGGGTGATGGTCGGGTCGTTCGCGTCGCGCGAGAGCAGCTTGTTCTTCTCGATGCGATAGGCCGCCACCGTCCAGGCACCGCGGTTGTCGGCTAGCTGGCGCTTGTAGCCGACCTCGACCTGCTTGCCGGTGCTGAGGTCGAAAGCCGCCTGCGAGGCCGAAGTGGTCACCAGCGAGCCCAGCGGATCGGCCGCGCGCGCCACCTGTGCATAGAAAGACTGCGACACATCGGGCGCGTAGACCACGCCAAGGCGGCCGGTGGCGTACTCGAAGGTCTTGCCGAAGCTGTTGGCGGCGTTCAACAGGTCGGTGCGCGCGATCTTCGCGTGATCCCAGCGCAGGCTGCCCACCACCGACCATTGCTCGTTGAAGGCCAGCTTGTCCTCGGTGAAGAAGGCGTAGGTGCTGGTCCTGGTCTTGTAGCGCGGCGTGTAGGCCACGGGCGACGCGTAGTAGCCGGGGTTGAAGACGAAGGGGTCGACCACCGAGCGGCCGCCATAGGGCGAGTCGTTGGTGTGCGTGAAATCGATGCGGTTCGCATCGAAGCCCACCAGCATCTGGTTGGCCAGGCCGAACAGGCTGTGCCTGAAGGTTGCGTCGGTGCGGTTGCCGATCTGCTCCTGGTCGTGGCCGATTTCCAGGTAGTCGCCGCGCGTCACGCGGCGCGTGGCGGCGTTGTAGGTGTAGGTTTCGCTGTTGCGCCAGTGGCGCTTGCTCTCCAGCCGGTAGAGCTGGTTGCGCACGATGACGGCATCGTTGGGCGTCCACTGCGCATCGAGCCGGGTCCACTTGTCGCGGTACTTGATCTCGGCGTCGTCCACGTTGTAGTTCTGGCGCAGCGTCTGGCTGCCCAGGCGGCCGTCGATCAGCGGCACGCCGTAGTAGCGCTGCGGCGACTGGCTGCCTTCGTCGTGCGACAGCGTGAACTGCAGCTGCGGTGACACGTCGAGCCGCACGGCCGCGCCCACGGCGAGGCTCTCGGCCTCCCCGCGCTGCATGAAGCCGTCGGTGGCGCGGTGGCTGATGTCCAAGCGGTACGAAAGCCTGTCGTCGATCGCCCCGCCGCTGCCGAAGGCCACCTGGCGGGTGGCGTCGGAGCCGAGCGTGATGAGCGCCTCGTTGCGGATCGGGCCGCGCGTGGGCTTCCTGGGCACCACGTTGATCGCGCCGCCGATGGCGCCCTCGCCGTACATCACCGAGGCCGCGCCGCGCAGCACCTCGATGCGATCGACCGACCAGGTGTCGAACGGAAAGGTGACGGTGCCCGCGCCCGCATACAGGCGCGTGCCGTCGAACAGCTGCATCACCGAGCCGTGGCCCGAGAAGCCGCGCGCGGCCATGGCTGTGCCGCCGTTGCCGGGGCCGGGCGAGCCGGTGATGCCGGTGGCGCGGGTGGCGGCGTCGATCACCGAGACGTCGCCGCGCGCGCGGATGGTGTCGCCCGTCAGCACCTCGATGCTGGCCGGCGTTTCCAGCGGCGTGAGGCCAAGGCGGCTGCCGGTGTACGAGGGCTCGTCGATGGCCAGCGGCGCGTGCCGCTCGGCCTCGACCTGCACCGGCTTCAAACTCTGGCCGCTGCCGGCCGCTTCATCCGGCGATTGTGCGAAGCCCGCGGAAGGCCCGAACGCCAGCCCCAAGCCCAATGAGAAACCCGAAAGACGCGCCCAACGCAGCGGCGTACCCATGCAATCGCGCGCCGGCGATGCTTGCTGACCCATTTGATCTCTCCTGCGACCTGCGTCCCCGCAGGCTCCCGACCGATAGAGGAAGCAACGGAAGAGGCGAAGGGACTGCGGCGGTCCGCGCGAGCGCGAGGCGGCAGGCCCGGACACGCACTCCCGCAGCGTCCGAAGGCGGTTGCGAAGGCCGGTATCCGGGCTCGCGGAGCGCCGCGGTGTGCTGTGGGATTGCACACCGCGGCCGAAACCCTCGCCTTCCCACGCCGATGCGCAGTGGCTGCCCGTACCTGCGTGGAAGCAGGCATGGGCGTGAGGGTTTCCAGATCCGCCGACCGTTGCGGGGGCAGCGCAGGAGTTGACGCGTCAAGATCGACGCGGCGCACCTGCTTCCCGTTTAACCCCGTGGCCATCACATGGCGTGCGGGGCACCTTCGAACCGTGTTGCCTGGCGCAAGTCAGTTAATAAGAACTGATACACCAGGGCGGGCGGAATTATAGGGAACGGCCTGCGGCAAGCCGCGCCGAGAACTTCAGGCGGGCTTCCCGTCGGGCCCGAACAGCCGCCGCAGCACGGCCACACCCGCCACCAGCGCATTCGAGTAGGTGGCGTAGGGATCCTGGGCGGCCTCCAGCGGCATGTAGACGTGGGAGGTTTCGCCCGGCGTGTCGTCGACCGCCTCCATCAGCACCCAATAGAACTCGCCCGCTTCCAGTTCATGGACGGTGAGTGCGACGTTTCTTGATAAGGACATGGAAGTGGGCGTGACGGGGTGGTTTGTCCTGAATGGGCGGCGAACCCATGCGGTTGACAGTGCTTTCGGGGTTCTCCTACAGAGTCCGGCCCGCGCGCGGCCTAATGTTGTAGTCAGGGATCTTCGAAGAACCTCAAAAGAGCCAGGAGGCATCATGAAGCATTTCACTCTTGAACCGAAGATGCGGTCGAGCATCGGCGGCGCCTTTTACCCGACCGGCTACTCGATGGTGATGTTTCCGAGCGCAGAAGATGCCAACCGCATTGGTCACCGCCTGATCGAAAAAGGCATGAGTGGGGACGAGATCTACCTGCTTCCCGCGCAAACGGTGCTGGACGAGATCACGCCGACCGTGAAAAGCTCCGACGATCCGTTGCCGTCCGCCGGCACCGATGCCGCGACCGTACGCGCCTATACCAAGCTGGCGAACGAAGGCCACACGGGCCTGCTGGTCAGGACCCGCGACAGTGCGACGGCCGAACGCCTGATGGAACTGGTGCGCACGGTGCCCTATTCCATCGCCCAGCGCTACCGCACGCTGGTCATCGAAGACCTCTGACGGCATGGCGGGCGTCAAGCCGGCACGGCCATCGACACGGCCCGCTGGACGACATCGCGCGCCATGGCCTGGGCCAGTTCCTGTTCGCCCAGGAACACGGTGGCGGAGGTTTCCTGCGTGAGCAGCCGAGCCTCCTGCTCGTTGTGGCTGCGGATCACGGTCTGGATGGTGGGGTTGAGCGTGCGGGCCGTCTCCATCATCTGACGCACGTTCATGGCGTCGGGCGTGGCCACCACCAGCACGCGGGCACGCGCGATGTGCGCCTGGATCAGCACGGCCGGATCGGCCGCGTCGCCCCACACGGCCGGCGTACCGGCTTCGCGCAGCTTCTCGACCAGTTCGCGGTTCTGCTCGGCCACCACATAGGGGATGTCGTGCGCGTCGAGCTCGGCCGCGATGCGGCGCCCGACGCGGCCGTAGCCCACGAGCACCACCTGCCGCGAGAGGTATTTCGCCTCGGTGGTCATGGGCAGTTCGGCCAGCGGGTCATCGCGCGACTCGAGCCCGCGCGCGAAGGAGAAACGGGCATGCAGCCACTTCTGCATCGGCACGATCAGGCTGAACCACAGCGGGTTGGTGGCAATGGAGATCAGCGCGCCCGCCAGCACCAGGCTCTGCCCTTCCACCGGCAGCAGGCCCAGCGACACCCCCAGCCCGGCCAGGATGAACGAGAACTCACCGATCTGCGCGAGGCTGGCGCTCACCGTGAGCGCGGTGCCCAGCGGGTATCGGAACACCAGCACCAGCGCGCAGGCCGCGAGCGACTTGCCCAGCACGATGACGAGCACCACGGCCAGCACCTGCAGCGGCCGGTCGATCAGCACCGAGGGATCGAAGAGCATGCCGACCGACACGAAGAACAGCACCGCGAAGGCGTCGCGCAGCGGCAGCGATTCCTGCGCCGCGCGGTGAGCGAACTGCGACTCGCGCATCACCATGCCGGCAAAGAAAGCGCCCAGCGCGAAGGACACGCCGAACAGCGCCGCCGAGGCGAAGGCGATGCTCACGGCGGCGGCCACCACGCACAGCGTGAACAGTTCGCGCGAGCCGGTGCGCGCGACCTGCCAGAGGATCCACGGGAACACGCGCCGCCCGACCACCAGCATCAGCGCGACGAAACCGCCGACCTGCAGCAGCGTGAGACCCAGCGTCTGCCACAGCGGATCGCCCGGCCCGGCCTGCGCGCTCTGGCCGCCCAGCGCACCCGCCAGCGGCGGCAGCAGCACGAGCACCAGCACCATGGCCAGGTCTTCGACGACGAGCCAGCCGACGGCGATGCGGCCGGTGAAGGAATCGAGGATGCCCAGGCTTTCGAGTGCGCGCAGCAGCACGACGGTGCTGGCCACCGACAACGCCAGCCCGAACACCAGCGCCGCGCCGGGGCTCCAGCCCCACCACAGGGCGAGCCCGCCGCCGAGCAGCGTGGCCACGGCGATCTGCGCGAGCGCACCGGGCAGCGCGATCTTGCGCACGGCCAGCAGGTCGTCGAGGGAAAAATGAAGGCCGACGCCGAACATCAGCAGCATCACGCCGATTTCGGCAAGCTGCGCGGCAATGCCTGCATCGGCCACGAAGCCCGGTGTGAACGGGCCGATGATCACGCCGGCCAACAGGTAGCCGACCAGCGCCGGCAGCCGCAGCCTGGCCGCCAGGAACCCGAGCACGAGCGCCAGCCCCAGGCCGGCGGCTATCGTGTTGATGAGGGAGACGCTGTGGGGCATCGCTGCATTTTGCAGGAACGATGTCTGGCTTTTTATTTCACACGGTCTTCTTTGAGGGGCTCTTTTTCGGGCTCTTCTTGGGGGTGCGTGCACAGGCCACCGGGTACTCCCCTCCGCGAATGTCCCCCGCCTTCGGCTCCTCCTTTATTTCGCTGCGGGGAGCACCCGATGCCCTGTGCACGAGGGCACGCTGCCGGTGAACCGCTGATCAACGACCGCTCTGTCCAACGATCACGCCGATGGGGTGCCTTGCGCAGCGAAATAAAGGAGGAGGCCGCAGGCCGGGGGACATTCGCGGAGCAAGGCACCCCGTCGGCGTGATCGCCCCCGAATCACATACACAAAAAGTTCAACCTCAGCCAGCCATCTTGCTACTGCGCGCCGCGTCGAGCACCTCGGGTTCCTGCGCCTCGACCCAGCTCTCGTTGTTGAGCCCGGCCTGCAGCCGCGCCTCGTCGAGTTCGTTGGTCCACTTGGCGACCACGATGGTGGCCACGCCGTTGCCGATCAGGTTGGTCAGTGCGCGGGCTTCCGACATGAAGCGGTCGATGCCCAGGATCAGCGCGAGGCCCGCCACCGGCACATGGCCCACGGCCGATAGCGTGGCCGCCAGCACAATGAAGCCGCTGCCCGTGACGCCCGCCGCGCCCTTCGAAGTGAGCAGCAGCACGGCCAGCAGCGTGATCTCCTGCGTGAGCGTCATCGGCGTGTTGGTGGCCTGCGCGATGAACACGGCCGCCATGGTCAGGTAGATCGACGTGCCGTCGAGGTTGAAGGAGTAGCCGGTGGGAATGACGAGGCCCACGCAGGTCTTGTTGGCGCCCAGGTTCTCCATCTTCTCCATCATGCGCGGCAGCACCGATTCGCTCGACGAGGTGCCCAGCACGATCAGCAGCTCTTCCTTGATGTACTTGATGAACTTCCAGATGCTGAAGCCGTGGAAGCGCGCGATGAGCCCCAGCACCACGAAGATGAACAGCAGGCAGGTCAGGTAGAAGGTGCCCATCAGCTTGCCGAGCGAGAACAGGCTGCCCAGGCCGTACTTGCCGATGGTGAATGCCATCGCACCGAAGGCGCCGATGGGCGCGAGCTTCATGATGTAGTTGACGATGCCGAAGAGCACGTGCGAGCCCTTCTCGATCACGTCGAACACCAGCGTGCCGCGGCCGCCGAAGCGGTGCAGTGCAAAACCGAACAGCACAGCGATCAGCAGCACCTGCAGGATCTCGCCCTTGGCGAAGGCGTCGACCACCGTGCTCGGAATGACGTTGAGCAGGAAGTCGACCGTGCCGGTCATCTTGCCCGGGCCGGTGTAGGCCGCGATGCTCTTGGTGTCGAGCGTGGCCGGGTCGATGTTCATGCCGGCGCCGGGTTTGAGCAGGTTCACCAGCACCAGGCCGACCAGCAGCGCGATGCTGCTGACGATCTCGAAATACAGCAGCGCCAGCCCGCCGGTCTTGCCGACCTTCTTCATGTCTTCCATGCCGGCGATGCCCACCACCACCGTGCAGAAGATGATCGGCGCGATGATCATCTTGATCAGCTTGATGAAGCCGTCGCCCAGCGGCTTCATCGCCTCACCCGTCGCCGGGGAGAAGTAGCCGAGCAGCACGCCGATGATCACCGCGGTGATCACCTGCACGTAGAGGGAACGATAGATCGGGAGCTTTCTGGCGGGTGTGATTGTTGTGCTTTCCATGGCTTGCCTCCGGAGGGTTTGGAAACTGTAGGACGCGTATCGGCCGCTTTCTATCCGTGGAACCCGTATCGATGAAATGAAAAAACCCGCCGAAGCGGGTCTTGTCGATCAGGTACAGGTCAGCATGCTCAATGCATGTGCAGGCCGCCGTTGACCGAGAAGTCGGCCCCCGTGCTGTAGCCGCCCTCGTCGGTGGCGAGCCACGCGATGATGGAGGCGATTTCGCTCGGTTCGCCCAGGCGCTTGACCGGGATGGTGGCAACGATCTTGTCGAGCACTTCCTGTCGGATGGCCTTGACCATTTCGGTGCCGATGTAGCCCGGGCTCACGGTGTTGACCGTCACGCCCTTGTTGGCCAGCTCCTGCGCCAGCGCCATGGTGAAGCCGTGCATGCCGGCCTTGGCGGCCGAGTAGTTGGTCTGGCCCGCCTGGCCCTTGGCGCCGTTGACCGAGCTGATGTTGATGATGCGGCCCCAGCCCTTTTCGACCATGTCGCCCACCACCTGCTTGGTGACGTTGAACATGCTGTTGAGGTTGGTCTCGATCACCGCGCTCCAGTCCTCGGGCGTCATCTTCAGGAACATGCGGTCCCGCGTGATGCCGGCGTTGTTGACCAGCACGTCGATGGGTCCGTGCGCCGCCTTGGCGGCGGAGAAGGCCTCGACGGTGGATTGCCAGTCGCCGACATTGCCGACCGACGCATGGAACTCGAAGCCTTCGGCTTTCTGTTCGGCCAGCCACTTGGCGTGGTCGCGCGTGGGACCGCATCCGGCGACCACGGTGAACCCGTCCTTGTGCAGACGCTGGCAGATGGCAGTTCCGATGCCACCCATGCCCCCGGTGACATATGCAACTTTCTTGCTCATGAGATTTCCTTTATGTACATAGCAAAAGCCTGAACGGCCGCCTTCACTCTAGCGAGTTTCAAGCCGTGGTCCTCTGAGGAAAACACTGAGCCGAGCTTGCAACCAGCTGTCACGAAGCGGCCTTCGTGCCCGGGCTCTATCCTCGCATCTGTTCGCTCTTGTGCAAACGCCATCGCCAACCTTATTACCAAGGAGTCGAAAGTATGAATTTCGGGATCATCGTCTTCCCCGAAGTCGAGGAACTCGACTTTGTCGGCCCCTGGGAAATGCTCACGATGTGGAGCAAGCTGGCCGGCGGTCCCGAGCATTGCATGATCGTGGCCGAAAAGCGCGAACCGGTGGTCTGCGCCAAGGGCCTGTCCATCAACCCGCACGTGTCCTTCGCCGACTGTCGGCCGCTCGACCACCTGCTGGTGCCCGGCGGGATGGGCACGCGCCGCGAGGTCGGCAACCCCGCGATGACCCGTTTCCTCGCCGACCAGGCGCCGGGATGCCAAACGCTGATGTCGGTATGCACCGGCGCCTTCGTGCTGCACGCGGCCGGGCTGCTCTCGGGCAAGACCGCCACCACGCACTGGGGATCGCTGGACCGCCTGCGCGCACTGGGCGACGTGAAGGTGGTCGAGCAGCGCTTCGTGCAGGACGGCAACGTCTGGACATCGGCCGGGGTATCGGCCGGTACCGACCTGATGCTGGCCTTCATCGCCCACACCGCGGGCGATGAAGCCGCCGCCCGGGTGCAGCTGCAGGCCGAGTACTACCCGGCGGATACGGTATACGGCAGTACCGCGAGCCACGAGCGCGCGCCGGCCTACGTGAAGCGGCCGGGCACGCCCTTCAAGACGCCATGAGCGCCGTTCCCCCGCCCGAACTTCTGTCCGCCCTGGCCGCACGCGTCGGCGAAACGCTGCGCGCGCGGGGCCATACGGTGTCGGTCGTCGAGTCTTCGGCCGGCGGCCTCGTGTCTGCCGCCCTGCTCGCCATTCCCGGTGCGTCGGCCTACTTCCGCGGCGGCGCGGTCGTCTATTCGCGGCGCGCCGGCCGCGCGCTGCTGGGCCTGACCGCGGAAGACATGGCCGGCATGCGCGGAGAAACCGAGCCCTACGCCCGGCTCGTGGCGGGCCGGATGCGCGACACCCATCACACGACCTGGGGCATCGCCGAAAGCGGTGCGGCCGGCCCGTCGGGCAGTCCGTATGGCGATGCGCCGGGACACGTGTGCATCGCCGTGGTCGGTGCGGTCACGGTGAGCCGGACCATCGAGACCGGCGACACGGACCGGCCGGCGAACATGGATGTGTTCGCGCGGCACCTGCTCACGCTGTTCGACGAGACGCTGCGGGCGCAGCCGCAGACACCGCCCGCCTGAGAGATTCAATCCGCCTGCACGCCCGCGGCGCGGATCACCTTGCCCCATTTCTCGATCTCCGCCGCGAGGTGCGTGCGCAGGCCTTCCGGCGTCTGCTTGTCGAGCGGCACAATTTCCGAGCTGAGTTCGGCCAAGCGGTGCTTGACCATGTCGTCCTGCAGCGCGGCGCGCAGGGCGACGTTGAGCTTCTCGAGCACCGCGGGCGGCGTGCCCTTGGGCGCGTAGATGCCGTGCCACACCTTCACCTCGAAGCCTTTGAGCCCCTGCTCGTCGAGCGTGGGAATGGTCGGCATGCTCGACAGGCGTTTGGGCGTGGTCACGCCGAACACCTTCACGCGGTTGCCGTCCTTGATGACCGGCGCGGTCTGCGTGGTCTGGTCGCACAGCAGGTCGACCTGCCCGCCCATGAGGTCGTTGAGCGCCGGACCCGCGCCCTTGTAGGGCACGGTGGTCAGCTGCACACCGATCTGGTTCATGAACAGCAGGCCGCACAGCTGCGACACCGCGCCCACGCCCGCATTGGCCAGCGTCACCTTGTCCTTGTGGGCCTTCACGTAGGCCAGCAGCTCCTGGTAGTTGTTGGCGGGGAAGTCCTTGCGCGACAGCAGCGTCATCGGCACGTCCATCACCTGGCCGATGTACTCGAAATCTTTCAACGGGTCGTAGTTGAGCTTCTTGTAGAGCGCGGGCGCGGTGGCCATGCCCATGTGGTGGATCAGGATGGTGTAGCCGTTGGGCGCCGCCTTGGCCACCCGCGTGGGCGCGATGGTGCCGCCCGCGCCCACCGTGTTCTCGACGATCACGGTCTGGCCCAGCGACTTGCCCATGGGAATGGCCAGCATGCGCGCCACCACGTCGGTCGGGCCGCCGGCCGAGTACGGCACGACCAGGGTGACGGGCTTGTCGGGCCACGCGGCCTGTGCGGCCGCCGGCGATTGAAAGGCGCGCAGGCAGGCGCTCGCCGCGGCCGCGAGCAGGGCCTTTGATTTCCAGGTCTTCGTTGCTGTCACTTCTTTGTCTCCTTCTGGGGGTTATTTATCTACGGGTGTTCGAGCGCGAGCAGGCGTTCGGCCAGGCGCACCACGGGCGCGTCGACCATGCGGCCGTCGAGGCTGACGACTCCGCCGCCGGCAGCGCGCACGGCATCGATCACGCGGCGGGCCCATGCCACTTCGTCGGCGCTAGGGCCGAGCGCGGCGTGCACCGGCGCGACCTGATCGGGGTGGATGCACAGCTTGGCGCCGAAGCCGCCGCGCCGGGCGCGTGCGGTGTCGGCAGCCAGCCTCGATGCATCGCGCCAGTCGGGCGTCACGCCGTCGATGGGCGCGGGCAGGCCGGTGCGACGCGAGGCCAGCAGCAGCGCGAGGCGCACCGGCACGAGTTCGGCTTCGTCCCCATCGCAGGCCAGGCCGAGGTCGGCCTGGAAATCCAGGTTGCCGAAAGCCAGGCGCAGCACCTGCGGGCCAGCCGCGAGCTCTTCGACCGCCGACAGGCCTTCGGCCGACTCGATCAACGGCACCAGCACGCCCTTCGGGCCGATGGCTTCCGCAATCCTGGACAGATGAGCCGCGCGCTCCGCCTTGGGCAGCACGACACCGGCAATCAAGCCTTGCGCCACCAGTGCGCCGGCCTGCACGCAGTCGTCTTCATGCCACGGCGTGCCGGCGGCATTGATGCGCACCAGCAGGCGTTGCCGATCGATCTCGGGCAGCTTGGCGAACGAGGCGGCGAGCGCCTCGCGCGCCGCCACCTTGCGCTCGGGCGCCACCGCGTCTTCGAGATCGACGATCACGCCGCCCGCACCGGTCGCCAGTGCCCGCGCATGGCGCTCGGGCCGGTCGGCCGGCACGAAGAGGAAGGCTCGCGCGAGAGCGAGCGGAGCCAATGGCACGCTCATACCGCCCCCGCCTCGCGCAGCGCCGCGATGTCCGCCTCGCTGCGGCCGAGGCTGCGCAGGATGGCATCGGAGTGCTCGCCCACCGCCGGGATCGGGTCCATGCGGTAGTCGAACGCGCTCTGCCGGCCGGCCGGCAGCAAGGCCGGGATGTTTCCGGCCGGAGATCCCACCTGCCGCCAGCGCTCGCGTGCCTGCAACTGCGGATGGGCCCAGAGCCCGGCCATGTCGTTCATGCGGGCGTTGGCGATCTGCGCCGCGTCGAGCCGCTCCAGCACCTGCGCCGTGCTCAGCGCGCCGAAAGTCTCGACGATGATCGCGCGCAGGGCCTCGCGGTTGTCGTTGCGCCGCGCATTGCTGTCGAAGCGCGCATCGGCCGCGAGCCCCGTCTGCAGCAGCACCTTCTCGCAGAAGGTGCGCCATTCGCGTTCGTTCTGCAGGCCCAGCATCACCGTGCCGCCATCGCCGGCGGGGAACGGGCCATAGGGATAGATGGTCGCGTGCGATGCGGCGCTGCGTGGCGGCGGCGCCGCGCCTTCGTACGCGTAGTACATCGGATAGCCCATCCACTCGGCGAGCGATTCGAGCATCGACACGTCGATGTGCGAGCCCTTGCCCGTCTTGCCGCGCTGCAGCAGCGCCGCGAGGATGCCGGTGTACGCATACATGCCCGCCGCGATGTCGGCGATGGAGTTGCCCGACTTGCACGGATCGTCGGGCGTGCCCGTGACCGACAGGAAGCCGGCTTCGCTCTGGATCAGCAGGTCGTAGGCCTTCTTGTCGCGGTACGGGCCGTCTTCGCCGTAGCCCGAGATGTCGCAGACGATGAGCCGCGGATGCTTCGCCTGCAGCGCCTCGGCGCCGAGCCCCATGCGCGCCGAGGCACCGGGTGCGAGGTTCTGCACCAGCACGTCGGCATCGGCCAGCAGTTCCTGCAGCACCGCGAGCGCGGCGGGCTGCTTGAGGTCTAGCGTGAGGCTTTCCTTCGAGCGGTTCACCCACACGAAGTGCGAGGCCTCGCCGGCCACGCGGGCGTCGTAGGCCCGCGCGAAGTCGCCTACCTCGGGGCGCTCCACCTTGATGACCCGGGCGCCGAGGTCGGCCAGCTGGCGGGTGCAGAACGGTGCGGCGATCGCGTGTTCGAGCGAGATGACGGTGATGCCGTCCAGGGGTCTTGTCATGTGTTCCTTCTCCTGTCAGGCGAGTACGGCCGTGGCCTGCATCGTGAGCCAGCCGTCGGCGTCCTCGCCCCAGAGGCTGAATGTCTTTCCATCGGCGCCTGGCTTGCCGTGCACGCGGAACGGCGCGATGTCGAAGGTCGGGCGCACGGCGCGGAATTCGAAGCGGGCGAGCTGCGCGCCCGGCACGTTGCGGCGCAACAGGTCGACCAGCAGCGTCGCGATCAGGGGGCCATGCACGATCAGGCCCGGGTAGCCCTCGACCTGCGTCACGTAGCGGCGGTCGTAGTGGATGCGGTGGCCGTTGAAGGTGAGCGCGGAGTAGCGGAACAGCAGCACGTCGTCAGGCGCGATGTCGCGGCTGAAGGCGGCATCTTTCGGCGCGGGTGTGGGCGGCGGGGCCTTCTCGCCAGGCGCGGCGGCGGCGCGGTAGACGATGTCGTGTTCCTCGGTCAGCGCGAGGCCGCGCTCGTTGCGCACCTCATGGCGCACGAGCACGAACACCAGTTCGCCGGTGCGGCCCGCCTTGTGCGCGACCGAGGCGATGGTCGAGGTGCGCTCCACCTTGTCGCCGACCTGCAGCGGATTGCCCGCCTCCCAATTGAGCCGACCGCCGGCCCACATGCGGCGCGGCAGCGGCACGGGCGGCAGGAAGCCGCCGCGCTTCGCATGGCCGTCGTCACCGATCTCGGACTGGCGATGGTGCGGCAGGAAGTAGAGCCAGTGCCACAGCTCGGGCAGGCGCGTGCCGGCCTGCGGCAGCGGATCGTCGCGATCGAGCGTCGCGGAGAGCGCGCGCACGGGTGCGGCGGTGATGTCGTCGGCCAGCGTTTCGCTGCGACCCTGCCAGGCCTGCAGCCTGGCCAGCGCCTCGCTGTCGATCATGGAAGGCGTCGCGTGGTTGTCGTTGCTCATGGGCTTCCTTCAGTCGACCGCGGCGCCGGAGGCCTTGACGATGCGCGCCCACTTGGCGAGATCGCCCTGCAGCAGCGCCGCGAACTGCTCGGGAGAAGTCGGCGCCGCGATCTCGACGCCCTGCTGTTCGAGCTTGTCGCGCAGGTCCTTCGAGGCGAGCGCCTTGCGCGTGGCTTCCTGCAGCGCCGCCAACACGTCGGCCGGCACGCCTGCGGGTGCGAACAGGCCGATCCACAACGTCCCGTTGTAGCCGGGCACCGCCTCGGCGATGGTGGGCACGTCGGGCAGCACGGCGGAGCGCTTGTCGCCGCTCACGGCCAGCGCGCGCAGCTTGCCGGCCTTGATGTGCGAAAGCGCCGAAGGCAGGCTCGCGAACACGATGGGCAGTTGCCCGCCCAGCACGTCGTTGAGCGCGGGCGCCACGCCCTTGTACGGCACATGCTGCAGCGAGATGCCGGCCATGCTGTTGAGCATTTCGCCGAGCAGGTGGTTGAGCGTGCCGTTGCCGGCCGAGGCGTACTGGTAGTTGGCGCCCTTCTGCCGCGCGAGCTTCAGGAACTCCGCGAAGTCCTTCGCCGGGAACGTGGGGTTGACCAGCAGCACGTTGGGCACCGCGCCGATCAGGCCGACGGGCCTGAAGTCCTTCACCGGGTCGAAACCCGGGTTCCTGTACAGCGCCGGATTGATCGCCTGGCTGCTGCTGATGGTCATGAGCAGCGTGTAGCCGTCCTTCGGACCCTTGGCGACGAGCTGCGTACCGATGTTGCCGCCCGCACCGGGGCGGTTGTCGACCACCACGCTGGCGTTGTTCATCACCTCGCCGAGCTTCTGGCCCACGAGGCGCCCGACGATGTCGTTGGTGCCGCCGGCGGCCTGCGGCACGACCAATGTGATGGGGCGCGAGGGGTAAGGCTGGGCGCTCGCCGGGCCCGTCGGGATCAGAAGCGCTGCAGCAGCCAGCGACAGCAGCGCGCGTACGCGGAATCTCATGTGTGGTGTCTCCATGGCCGCATGGTCGTTCGCCCTCCCCTCGCGCGCAATCTGCGATTTCGGAACCCAGCCTTCTGCATTTCCGAAGGCTCGGCGCATAACATCCGCCTCATGCTTTTCGACCTCACCGACCTGCGGCTGTTCGTGGCCACGGCCGAACTCGGCAACCTCACGCGAGCCGCCGAGCGCCAGCACCTGTCGCTGGCCGCCGCGAGTGCGCGCATCAAGGCGCTGGAAACGCAGGCGGGCCTGCAGCTGCTGCAGCGAGAAGCCCGCGGCGTGCGGCTGCTGCCGCCGGGCGAAGCCTTCCTGCACCATGCGCGCCTCGTGCTGCACCAGACCGAGCAGCTGCGCGCCGACCTGCTCGAGTACGGCGGCGGGCTGCGCGGCCATCTGCGCGTGTTCGCCAACACCACGGCGGTGACCGATTTCCTGCCCGAGATACTGCCGGGCTTCCTGGCGCACAACCCGCGCATCAACGTCGACCTTCAGGAAAAACCGAATGCTCAGATCCCCCGCGGCGTGCTCGACGGCCGCGCCGACATCGGCATCGTCGCGGGCCGCGTCGACACGCTAGGCCTGGAGGCGATCCACTTCAGCACCGACCGGCTGGTGCTCGTCACATCGCGCAAGCACCGCTTCGCGAAGCGCCGCAGGATCGCCTTCGCCGAAACGCTCGACGAGGACGCCATCGGCATGCAGCAGGGCAGCACGCTGCAGACCTTCCTCGCGCAGATCACCGACAACCTCGGCAAGCGGCAGAAGCTGCGCATCCAGCTCGGCAGCTTCGACGCGATGTGCCGGATGATCGGCAGCGGCGTGGGCATTGGCGTGGTGCCGGAGTCGGCGGCGCGGCGCAACCAGGAGAGCATGCAGCTCGCGCTGATCGACCTCAGCGATGCATGGTGCGTTCGCGAGCGGTATCTGCTGGTGCGGAACCGGGCGGCGCTGCCGGTCTATGCGCAGGCGCTGGTCGAAACCTTGTGCCGGCACTACGCCGAACAGCAGGCCGAAGAAAACTGAGCGCAGCACCCCCGAAAAACAGGGATTTGCAGGCGATTGCCGAACAAGTCGATCCCGTCCCCATTTTCCGTGGACAACTTTGGGGGTAACTCACGAGGAGCCTTGTAAAACAGATTTAAGTCGTTGTTTTACAAGGGTATTCCTTAGTTTGCTCAAAATTTGGGCGGTGAACAACCTGAGCGGGCAAAACGGTCCCGATGGGCATGAAAATGGCGATGAAGAGAACTTTCCTTCGATTTCTGGAGGGCAGAAAGCTTCATCGGATCAGCAACTTACGCTCGAATCAAGAAAACCTGATGTCGTCCCCATTTTCAGTGCACAACTTTGGGGATAACTCATGGGGAGCCTTGTAAAAGGCTCGCAAGCTGTTGTTTTATAAAGGAATTAATCACTTTGCCCAAAAAATGTGCGGTGAACAAAGTGCTTCGCCGGGCCTGCTGCTCAGTACGGCGGCGCCTTGCGCCCACGTTGCGCTCGCGCCGCTTCGGTCCACCACGCCAGGTCGTCCGCAAAGCGGCCGAACGAGCGATCAAGCGATTCACCCGCCGGCCCGGTCGGCTTGCCGGCCGCGTCCAGCGTCTGCGAGATCGGGCCGACCGCGAGCGTGCTCGACACGACGACCATGCCCATCTCCGACAGGATCGAATGCCACACCGTGCCCGAGCGCACGCCCGAGAAACGCCCCGCCGAATAGCTCGCGATGGCCGCGGGCCGCCAGAACCACTCTTCGAGGAAGTGGTCGGTCAGGTTCTTCAGGCCCGGCTGCGGCCCCCAGTTGTATTCCCCGGTGACGAAGACGAAGGCATCGGCCGTGCGGATCTTTTCGGCCAGCGCTTCCATCGCCGCCGGCGCGGTGCCCTTGGGATATTCCTTGTACATGCGGTCGAGCATGGGCAGGTCGACCTGCTTCGCGTCCACCAGCTCCGCATCGTCGCCCCGCGCGCGAAGGCCGGAGACGATGTAGTCCGCCAGGCGCACGCCCATGCGATCGGAACGGTACGAACCGTAGAAGACCAGGATCCTGTCGCTCATCGCTGTTCCGTTTCGAGCTTGTCCTGGGTGCGGGTCCCGAAGTCACCTGCGTCGTGGCGCTCGTGCAGCTGGCTCGAAGGCTGGCCCCAAGCCCGATTGACCATGCGGCCGCGCTGCACCGCCGGGCGCTGCGCGATCTCGTCGGTCCAGCGCAGCACGTTCTTGTACTCGCCCACCTGGAGGAACTCGCCCGCCTCGTACAGCTGGCCCTTGGCGAGCGTGCCGTACCAGGGCCAGACGGCCATGTCGGCGATGGTGTACTCATTGCCCGCCAGGTAGCGGCTCTCGGCCAGCCGGCGGTCGAGCACATCGAGCTGGCGCTTGGTCTCCATGGCGAAGCGGTCGATCGCGTATTCGATCTTCGTGGGCGCATAGGCATAGAAGTGCCCGAACCCGCCGCCCAGGTACGGCGCACTGCCCATCTGCCAGAACAGCCACGACAGGCATTCGGCGCGGGCTGCACGCTCCGTCGGCAGGAAGGCATTGCCGAACTTCTCGGCCAGGTACTGCAAGATCGCGCCGGACTCGAATACGCGGATGGGCGTAGCGCCGCTGCGGTCCATCAGTGCGGGGATCTTGGAATTCGGGTTCACCGCCACGAAGCCGCTGCCGAACTGGTCGCCTTCGCTGATGCGGATCAGCCAGGCGTCGTACTCGGCGCCGGTGTGGCCCAGCGCCAGCAGTTCTTCGAGCATCACCGTCACTTTCACGCCATTGGGCGTTGCCAGCGAATAGAGTTGCAGCGGATGCTTCCCTACCGGCAGGTCTTTCTCATGGGTGGCACCCGCGATCGGGCGATTGATGTTCGCGAAGCGGCCGCCGCTTTCCTTGTTCCAAGACCAGACGGTGGGCGGCGTGTAGGCTGTCGTGCCATTCATGCGATGAGTTCCAAAGGAAGTTGGACAGACGATGATCATTCTCTACGACTGCGCCACCGCGCCGAGTCCGCGGCGCGCCCGCATCCTGCTTGCCGAAAAGGGCATTGCCCATGAGACGGTGCAGGTCGACCTGGCACATGGTGAGCAATTGGGCGCGGCCTACCGCGAGATCAACCCGCAATGCACGGTGCCCGCGCTGCGCACCGAGGAAGACGGGCTGCTGACCGACAACGCCGCCATCGCAGCCTGGCTGGAGGCCCGCTACCCGGAGCCACCGCTGATGGGCCGCACGCCCAAGGAAAAGGCCGAGGTCGCTAGCTGGAACTGGCGCATCGAATTCGAAGGCCTGCTGGCCATTGCCGAGACGCTGCGCAACGGTTCGCCGGCCATGGCCAACCGGGCGCTGCCCGGCCCTGTGGACTACGCGCAGATTCCCGAACTGGCACAGCGCGGGCTGGCACGTGTGCAGCATTTCTTCGAGACGCTGAACGAACGGCTGGCCGGCCGCGAGTTCGTCGCCACCGACCGGTTCAGCCTGGCCGACATCACCGCCGTGGTGGCGGTGGATTTCGCCCGCGTGGTGCGGGTCAAGCCCGGGGAACAGCACCCCGAGCTGCTGCGCTGGCGCGCTGCGATGGCGCAGCGCCCGTCGATGTCGCGCTGAGCGGCAACGACGGCGCGCCGGGCGCTGTGGATCAGCGCTCGATGGTCAGCGCCACGCCCATGCCGCCGCCGATGCACAGCGAGGCAATGCCCTTCTTGGCGTTCTGGCGCTGCATTTCGTGCAGCAGCGTCACCAGGATGCGGCAGCCCGACGCGCCGATGGGGTGGCCGATGGCGATGGCGCCGCCGTTCACGTTCACCTTGTTCACGTCCCAGCCCATCTCGCGGTTCACAGCGCAGGCCTGCGCGGCGAAGGCTTCGTTGATCTCGAGCAGGTCGAGGTCGGCTGCCTTCCAGCCCGCGCGCTGCAGCGCCTTGGTCGATGCAGGCACCGGGCCCATGCCCATGATGGCCGGGTCGAGGCCGGCGGTGGCGTAGCTGGCGATGCGGCCCAGCGGCTTCAGGCCGAGTGCGGCGGCCTTCTTGGCGGTCATCACCATCACGGCGGCTGCCCCGTCGTTCAGGCCCGAGGCATTGCCCGCGGTCACGCCGCCGGCCTTGTCGAAGGCGGGACGCAGGCCAGCCAGGCCTTCGGCGTTGGTCTTGCGGTTGATGAATTCGTCCTTGTCGAAGACGACGGGGTCGCCCTTCTTCTGCGGAATGCTCACGCCGACGATTTCGTCCTTGAACTTGCCGGCGTCCTGCGCGGCAGCGGCCTTGGTCTGGCTGCCCAGGGCCAGTTCATCCTGCGCGGCGCGGCTGATTTCGTACTTCTTGGCCACGTTCTCGGCCGTGATGCCCATGTGGTACTGGTTGTAGACGTCCCACAGGCCGTCCACGATCATGGTGTCGACCATCTTCCAGTCGCCCATGCGCTGGCCGTTGCGCGAGTTGGGCAGCACGTGGGGCGCTGCGCTCATGTTTTCCTGGCCGCCGGCGATGACGATCTCGCTGTCGCCCGTGGCCACGGCCTGCGCCGCCAGCATCACGGCCTTCAGGCCCGAGCCGCACACGGCGTTGATGGTGAGCGCCGGGGTTTCCTTGGCGCCGCCGCTCTTGAGCCATGCCTGGCGCGCGGGGTTCTGGCCGGCGCCGGCCGCCAGCACCTGGCCCATGATGGCCTCGCCGACCTGCTCGGCCGTGAGGTTCGCGCGGGCAATCACTTCCTTGATCACGAGGGCGCCCAGCTCGGTGGCGGGAATGCCGGCGAGCGAGCCGCCGAACTTGCCGACCGCCGTGCGTGCAGCCGAAACGATGACGATGTCTTCCATGAGGTTCTCCGTTGAAGTGATCTGAAATTCGAGGTGAGAGGGATCAGGCGCGAGCCTTGACGTAGCGGCCCGGCGCCGGCTCGATGGCTTTGTAAGCCTTGCCGTTGCCGTAAGCCTTGGGCGCGGGGATCTGTTTGCCCGCGTGGCCCTGGAGCCATTGTGCCCAGTCGGTCCACCAGCTGCCGGGATGCTCCTGCGCGCCGGCGAGCCATTCGGCCTGCGTCTTCGGGAACTTGCCGTCGTCGCGGATCCAGTGGCTGCGCTTTTTCTTGGCGGGCGGGTTGATCACGCCTGCGATGTGGCCCGAGGCGCCCATGACGAAGCGCTTCTTGCCCGGCAGCAGCTGCGTGGAGGCATATGCGCCGCCGATGGGAACGATGTGGTCTTCGCGCGAGCCGTAGATGTAGGCCGGGATGTCGATGTTGCCGAGGTCGATCTTCTGCCCGCATACCGTGAGCGCATTCGGCTTGGCCAGCTTGTTCTCGTGGTACGTGTTGCGCAGGTACCAAGCATAGAACGGGCCCGGCAGATTGGTCGCGTCGCTGTTCCAGTACAGCAGGTCGAAGGGCGGCGGGGTTTCGCCCTTCAGGTAGTTGCCAACCACGTAGTTCCACACGAGGTCGTTGGGCCGCAGGAAGCTGAAGGTCGAGGCCAGGTCGCCGCCCGGCAGCAGTCCGCCCTTGCCGAGCTGCATTTCGCGGTACGCCACCATCTGTTCGTCCACGAAGATGTCGAGGATGCCGGTGTCGCTGAAGTCGAGGAAGGTGGTCAGCAGCGTGACCGATGCGGCCGGCTTCTCGCCGCGCGCCGCGAGCACGGCCAGCGCGGTGCTCAGGATGGTGCCGCCCACGCAGAAGCCCAGCGTGTTGATCTGGTTGCTCCCGCTGATCTCCTGCACCGTGTGGATCGCCTTGATGGCGGCGTTCTCGATGTAGTCGTCCCAGGTGGCCTTGTCCATCGACTCGTCGGGGTTGCGCCAGCTCACCACGAACACGCGGTGGCCCTGCTCGTTCGCATAGCGGATCAGCGAGTTCTCGGGCTGCAGGTCGAGGATGTAGAACTTGTTGATGCACGGCGGCACCAGCAGGAACGGCCGCTCGTACACCTTGGCGGTGAGCGGCTTGTATTCGAGCAGCTGGAAGAACTCGTTCTCGAACACCACGGCGCCTTCGGTAGTGGCCACGTTGCGCCCCACCTCAAAGGCGCTCTCGTCGGTCATGCTGACGTGGCCCTGCTTCATGTCGTGCAGCAGGTTCTGGATACCCTTGGCGATGCTCTCGCCCTGCGTGTCGATGGCCTTCTTCTGCGCTTCGGCATTGAAGGCCAGCGAGTTGCTGGGCGACGAGGCGGCCATCCACTGCTCGACCGCGAAGCGCAGGCGCGCCTTGGTCTTTTCGTCGGCGTCGATGGCCTCGGCCATGCCGAGCATGGTGCGGCCATTGAGCAGGTACACGGCCGCCGAGAAGGCCGACAGCGGGTTGCTGCCCCAGGCGTCGCCGGCGAAGCGCTTGTCGCCTTCGGGCTTGGCGCCGAAGCCCTGGCGCCAGAGTTCGGTGGCTTCCGCCATGTACTGCTGCTGGATGGACTGGAGCTTTTCGGGGTCGATGGAGAATTTGGGCAGCTCGGGCATCTTCGCGGCCTGCGGCAATTGCCATAGCGGCGTGCCGCCGCCGTTGAAGGCCGAAGCCCCTTGCGCGGCGGACTGCCGGAAAGCTTCCAGCGCCTGGGTCCATCCCTCGGTCATTGCCTGCTGGAAGGGCGCGAACGCATCGGCCCCCGTGGCTTGTTGCTTCATCATGTCTCCTGGTCCTCGCCTGAGTCGAAACGGATGGCTTGCGTGTTTTGAGTATCCTGCATTTCACGGGGCCCTCACAACGCCGCTTCCTTGCTTACCAACTGAAACTACTTGTGTTTATCCATCTGATCGTCATCGGTTGGTTGTATGTCGCCCTGATGATGGCGGTGGCCGAGGCCACCAACACCACAGGCACGGTGCTGGGCGCCATCTTCACATTTCTTTTGTACGGATTGGTGCCGGTGGCACTGGTGGTTTACCTGATGGGCACTCCCGGTCGCCGCCGCGCAATGAGGCAACGCGAGGCCGAGGCACAGGAAGCCGCCCGGCGTGCCGCAGCCGAGAAAGCGGCGGCGCCGGCCGCAGGCTCAGGCCTTCTTCCAGACCAGGGCGGCGAAGCGGCCGCTGACGCTGTCCCGCCGGTGCGAAAAGAACCTTGAGGGATTGGCGACGGTGCACCAGCCGTCGCTCCCGTCGTTGCCATGGACGGCCTCGATACCCACTGCGCGCAACCGCTGGCGCGCCAGTGCGGGCAGGTCGGCCAGCCATTTCCCGGCGGCAGCCGCGGGCCTGAAGCAGGACGCCGCTTCGGGCGCATGAGCCTCGAAGGCAGCCCTGACCTCGGGGCCGACCTCGAAGGCCCTGGGCCCGATGCACGGGCCCAGCCAGGCGATGACGCGGGCCGCGCCATCGGCCTCGAAGGCCTTGGCGGTCTGTTCGAGCACCCCGCCCGCAAGCCCGCGCCAGCCGGCATGCGCGGCCGCCACGCGGTGGCCCGCTTCGTCGGTGAAGAGAACGGGCAGGCAATCGGCCACCATGTTCGTGCAGGCCAGGCCGCCGGCAGTGGCCGTGCAGGCATCGCCAACGGTGCCGTCGCACACCGCATCCTGTGCGGCATCGAGCGAGACGACGCCGGTGCCGTGCACCTGCTGCAGGAAGACCGGACGCGCTGCGATGGCCGCGCGCAAGCGGTTCCGGTTCTCCGCCACATTCGCGGGCTCGTCGCCCACGTGGTCGCCGAGGTTCAGGCTCTCATAGCGCCCCTGCGAAACCCCGCCATTGCGCGTGGTGCACACGGCCCGCACGTTCGGCGGCGCGGGCCAGTCGGGGACGAGCCAGTGCTCGTTCATAGGGCTCAGGCTTCCGCGTCAGGCGCCTGCGAGGGCTGAGCGCGCTGGAAGGCGTCGAGCTCCATGCAGGCCTCGAAGGCGGCCATGGTGCGCGGCAGGCCGCTGAAGTCGCAGTCGAAGCGGCGGCCGTTGAAGATCTGCGGCACCAGGCAGCAGTCGGCCATGGTGGGCGTGTTGCCCCAGCAGTAGATGCCGGCGGGGTGCTGCGCAAGCTGGCGCTCGAAGGCCAGCATGCCGTCGCGCACCCAGTGGCGGTACCAGGCGTTCTTGGCCGCGTCGTCGAGCTTCAGCTCTTTCACGAGGTACTTGAGCACGCGCAGGTTGTTGAGCGGATGGATCTCGCAGGCGATCGACTGCGACAGCGCGCGCACGTGGGCGCGGCCTACCGGATCGGTCGGCAGCAGCGCCGGCTCGGAGTGCACTTCGTCGAGGTATTCGATGATGGCCATCGATTGCGAGAAGCGCTCGCCCTCGTCCTCCAGCAGTGGCACCAGCATGTCGGCCGAGATGGCGGAGTAGGGGCCGGTGCGGTGATCGCCGCGCGCGATGTGCACGGGGATGTACTCGTAATCGAGGCCCTTCAGGTTGAGGGCGATGCGCACGCGGAACGAGGAGGAGGAACGGAAGTAGTTGTGCAGCTTCATGATTTCCCAAGCATAGCGCTCCGTCACGGGCGCGGCATGGCCCTGCAGCGCGCCGTCCCGGCCGGCTTCTATTGTGGACCTCCCGCCTCTGGCACACTGCCGGTCTCCCGCTTAGGTTTCGCTGAAAAAGGACACGTCGCAATGGCTTCCGAGTTCATCTTCGCCCCGCCCGCCACCGTCTCGGTGCCGGTGGCCGGCCAGCCCGCCCGCTTCCCGGTGCACCGCATCTACTGCGTGGGCCGCAACTACGAAGATCACGCCAAGGAAATGGGCTTTACCGGCCGTGAGCCGCCCTTCTTCTTCATGAAGCCGGCCGATGCGCTGGTGGTGGTCGACGCGGGCCAGACCGGCACCATGGCCTACCCCTCGCTCACGAAGAACCTGCATCACGAGATCGAGCTGGTCGTGGCCATCGGCACGGGTGGCAAGAACATCCCGGCGGCCGATGCGCACAAGCACATCTACGGCTACGCCGTCGGCCTCGACATGACGCGCCGCGACCTGCAGAACGACATGAAGAAACAGGGCCGTCCCTGGGACATCGGCAAGAGCTTCGAGCAGAGCGCGCCCATCGGCCCGATCGTGCCCGTGGCGCAGGCCGGCAATGCGGAAAAGGCCGAGATCTCCCTGCAGGTGAACGGCACCGACCGCCAGCGCAGCAACGTGGGCAAGCTGATCTGGAACGTGGCCGAAACCATCGAGCACCTGTCGGCGGCGTGGGAGCTGCAGCCCGGCGACCTGATCTTCACGGGCACGCCCGAAGGCGTGGCCGCGGTGGTGGCCGGAGACACGCTCGTGGGCGAAGTCGCGGGCCTGCCCAAGCTGACCGTCAAGATCGCCTGAAGACGGCAGCCGGTTCCATGCTCCTGCGCGTACCCATCAAGCATTGCAAGAACTGCGGCACCGCGGTGGTCTACCGCGTGCCGGACGACGGCGACACCAAGCAGCGCGCCGTCTGCCCGGCCTGCCACACCATCCACTACGAGAACCCGCTGAACGTGGTGGGCACCATCCCGGTCCTGGGCGACAAGGTGTTGCTGTGCAAGCGCAACATCGAACCGCGCTGGGGCAAGTGGACGCTGCCGGCCGGCTTCATGGAGCTCGAGGAAACCACCGCCCAGGGCGCGGCCCGCGAGACCGACGAAGAGGCCGGCGCCAACTACGTGATGGAAGGCCTGTTCTCCGTCATCAGCGTGGTGCGCGTGGGCCAGGTGCACATGTTCTACCGGGCCCGGTTGCTCGACGACAGGTTCGACCCAGGCCACGAGACCATCGAGGCCAGGCTCTTCGCCGAAGAAGAGATTCCCTGGGACGAGATCGCCTTTCGCACCGTGCGCGAAACGCTCGAGCACTACTTCGAGGACCGGCGCCGCGGCAGCTTCGACCGCGTCCACACGATCGACATCGTTTGAACCTTCACACCGCCATGACACTTCGCTCCACCCTGCTTCGCGCCGCGCTCGGCCTCGGGTTCGTCTTGGGCGCGACGGCGCACGCGGAAACGGTAGGCGATGTCGACACCGCCTTCAAGCTCATCGGCCCGGACCACAAGATCGTGATCGAGGCCTACGACGACCCCAAGGTCAGCGGCGTGACCTGCTACGTCTCGCGTGCCAAGACCGGCGGGCTGGCCGGCGCATTCGGCGTGGCCGAGGACAAGGCCGAGGCCTCCATTGCCTGCCGCCAGGTCGGCCCGGTGAGCATCACGCAGCCGCTGCCCAAGCGCGAGGAGGTCTACAGCGAGCGGCTGTCGGTGCTCTTCAAGCGCCTGCGCGTGGTGCGCATGGTCGACCCGAAGCGCAACACGCTGGTCTACCTGACCTACTCCGACCTGCTGATCGACGGTTCGCCCAAGAACAGCGTGACGGCGGTGCCCATCGACCGCGGCACGCCGATCCCGCTCAAGTAGCGCCCCGGGGCCGATGGCCCCTTCACAGCCGGTTGCTCTTTCGCGGGGCGCCGTCGCGGCAGTTTGCTAGCATCGCCCGCGTGGCCTCCCCCCGCGGGCCGCGGCGAGCCAGATCGCCGGAACCCTCCGCAACGAAACCGTTCCAACACAGCGCCATGCATCTTCAGACTTTTGTTTCCCGTATCGCCGCCCTGGCCCTGGTTGCCGCGAGCCTCGCGGCCTGTACCACCACCGACCTCAACGCGCCGCGGCCCGGCCCCTCGGTCACTCCCCCCGTGCAGAGACCCACCGCGATGTTCGTGCGCCCCGCCACCGGCGCGACGCTGGCACGCTTCGACGGCGTGCGCACCAAGGGCATCGACATCGCAGGCAACCTGGGCGATCCGGTCGTCGCCTCGGCCGACGGCCGCGTGGTGTACGTCGGCGGCGAACTGCCGGCCTACGGCAACATGATCATCGTCAAGCACAACGAGACCTTCCTCACCGCCTACGCGCACCTGCAGACCATCCTGGTGAAAGAGAACCAGGTGGTCCGCCAGGGCGAGAAGATCGGCGAGATGGGCAAGAGCAACGCCGACCGCGTGAAGCTGCGCTTCGAGATCCGCAAGAACGGCACCGCCGTGAACCCCGAGCCTTATCTCAACGGATTGCTTCAGCAATGACAGGCGGCGCCCGGCGCCCATGAAAAAAGCCCCTCGCGGGGCTTTTTTGCTTTCAGGGCGCGTCATGCCGAAGCCCTGGCCTCGCCGGCTAGAGCAGGCTCTCGGGCACCAGCGGCGCCAGCAACTCCAGCTTCCAGCGCGACCAGAAATCCGTTTCGGGCTCCTGGTGCAGGATGGTGTCGGCCGCGTCCCCCGTGGCCGGGCTCACCCACTCGATGGCGCCCGTCGGTCCCAGCTGCAGCTGATACGCGCCGTCCAGCCGGATGAAGCCGATCAGGCTGGTGAGCTGTTGGGCGATCTGCGGGCTGAAGATGAAGATGCCGACCTCGGTGTTGTGCAGCATCGAACGCGGATCGAAGTTCATCGAGCCGATGAACACGATCTTGCGGTCGATCACCGCCGATTTGCCGTGCAGCCGGCCGCTGGCCGAGCCGTACATGCCGAAGCGCTTGGTCTGCTCCACCCGCTTGGGGCTCAGTTCGTACAGCTCGACGCCCAGGCGCAGCATCTCCGCGCGGTAGCGGCGGTAGCCGATGTGCACCAGCGACTCGTCGGTGGCCGCCAGCGAGTTGGTGACGATGCTGTAGGCCACGCCGTTGCCGCGCACGAGGCGGATCGTTTCCATGCCGCCGCGGCCCGGAATAAGGTAAGGCGTGGTCTGCATGATCTCGTTCTCGGCGCCGCGCAGGTAGCGCCGCACGTTGTAGAGCACGCTGTCCTTCGATTCGTCGGCGGGCAGGCCGCGCGCTTCGTCCGTCGGCGCGAGCGCCTTGGCCGGCGCGTCGGCGTAGGCCTCGGCGCGCGCCCAGACCAGCTTGAGCGCGCCCGCGTCCAGGTCCTTGGCCAGCGGGTTGTTGCCCAGCAGGTCGGTGGAGGCGGGCTCCTCGGGGTGCAGCTGCTCGGGGCCGGTGGTCAGTTTGTCGAAGCGCTCGCGCAGCTGCTGCGGCGTTTCGCCCGTGGCGGGCACCAGCGATTCGATGGGGTAGACGTATGGGCTGCTCCAGTACATGTCGAACAGCGACGACAGCCTGGGCACCACGGCGCCGGCCACCAGCGTGTCGATGTCGATGAAGTTCGAGCCCCCGTCGCGCAAGAAGTACTCGTTGGCCATGTTGCGCCCGCCCATGACGCCGATGACGTTGTCCACCACATAGAGCTTGTTGTGCATGCGGCGGTGCACGCGGTCGAAGTCCAGTATCGACCAGGCCCAGCGCGTGCCGAAGCGGCCGCGCCCCGCGGGGAACGGGTTGAAGAACCGCACCTCGACGTTCGGATGCGAGGCGAAGCTGGCGAACAGCGGATCGGCGCCGGCCGTGTAGAGATCGTCCACCAGCAGCCGCACGCGCACGCCGCGGTCGGCCGCGTCGCGCAGGGCGCGCAGCAGGTAGCGGCCGGTCTCGTCGTTCTGCACGAGGTAGTACTGCACGTCGATGGATCGCTGCGCGCGGCGTGCGAGCTCGATGCGCGCGTGCAGCGAAAACTGTGGCATGGGCAGCAGCCTGAATCCGCTCAGCGGCTCGCCGGGCGGGGCGGCCGCCTGCACGAGGCGGCCCAGTATGGTGTCCGCACCATAGCTGATAGACACGGAGGGTTTGCGCTGCACGTCGGCAGGCAGTCCGGCGCAGCCGGCCATGCACAGCGCAACGATGCCAAGCAGCAGCCACGCCAGCCACCGGGCGCACGGTTCGTCGGCAGCCCGACAGGGGAAATTCGGCATGAAAAACAGAGGTGGGTTGGAGCGTGGATCGAAAAGCTCGCGGTTTCTACCACGCGCCTGCCCAACGTGCTGCGCCGCCGATCGCGTTCGGGTTCAATGCCCGCGCGTCGGCTCCCATTGCCTGACGAAGTGATCCGCCCGCAGCGTGGCCCGCTCTACCGCCGCATCCCACGACAGCTGCTGGGTGATCACCAGGGCACAGCGCGGAATGCCGCCCAGGCTCAGCTCGCAGATGCCGGCGTAGGTGCCGCTGGGGGTGCGCATGAGCTCGATCCAACCCGTCCAGCCTTCTGGAACGCTGAGAGCGACTCGAGCGCTGGCCATGATCAATACACCCTACCCCTTTTGTAACGCAGTGCCAAGAATTGAAACCCTAAGCACTACAAATGTCCGACAGGCGGAGACTAAAGGCAGCACTGTCGAACAGCATCCCTCGAATATGGGGGCCGGCACATACCTCCGCTTTTCAGCAAAGATCGAGTGCATGAACACAAAGACGATTTCCGCAGCGGGCGGGCCGGCCACCCTCGCACTGTTCGACGACCCGCCGCGCGAGGGGCGCGAACGGCTCGGGCCCGGGGCCTTCGTGCTGCCCGGCTTCGCCCTGCCCTTCGTCGATGCGCTCCTGCCGGCCATCGAGGGGCTGGCGGAACGCGCGCCGTTCCGCCACCTCGTCACGCCCGGCGGCTTCACCATGTCCGTCGCGCTGACCAACTGCGGCGCGCTGGGCTGGACCAGCGACCGGCGCGGCTACCGCTACAGCGCCACCGATCCCGACACCGGCAAGCCGTGGCCCGCCATGCCCGAGCCATTCACGCGGCTGGCGTGCGAGGCGGCCTCGGCAGCCGGCTTCGACGGCTTCGCGCCCGACGCCTGCCTTGTCAACCGCTACGCGCCCGGTGCACGCCTGTCGCTGCACCAGGACAAGGACGAGCGCGACTACGGCGCCCCCATCGTCTCGGTGTCGCTCGGCATGCCCGCCGTGTTCCTGTTCGGCGGCCACGCGCGCGACGACAAGGCGGCGCGCATTCCGCTGGTGCACGGCGACGTGGTGGTCTGGGGCGGCGAAGACCGACTGCGCTATCACGGCGTGCTGCCGCTGAAAGACGAACCGCATCCGCTGCTGGGCGCGATCCGCATCAACCTCACATTCCGCAAGGCGGGGTGACATGCATGCAGGCGACCGGCAAGACAGCAGAGGCACCGACGAGCTTGCTCGCGCACTTCGTACCGTCGTGCTGATGGAGGCCGGCCACGTGCTCGACCGTGGTCCGCGCGACAGGTGCTGGCGCGGCAGCCTCTGCTGCAGCGCACGACCGCGCCAGCCTAGGGCAGGTTCTCCCTGAAGATCACCTGGCTGCGCGTGGTCTCCACGCCGCTGAGCGCTTCGCGCTTGTCGCGCAGGTTGGTGAAGATGCGCACGCAGTTCATCAGCGTGGTGTGCGGGCTCTGCGTGATCACCGCGTCCATGCTGCCGTCGATCAGCAGCGCGCGCGTGTCGGGCGTGAGCCCATGGCCGATGAACACCACCTTCTGCTCGCGCCCCGCCTCCTTCAGCGCACGCGCCACGCCGTCGGATGCGCCGCCGATGTTGTAGATGCCGCCCATGTCGGGATGCTGCTCCAGCAGAGCGCGCGTCTGGCGATGGTTCTTGTCGGCGTCGTCCTGGCCTTCGCGCAGGCCCACCACTTCCAGCCGCGGAAACATCTCTTCGATGACGTGCAGGAAGCCGGCCTCGCGCTCCTCGTGCGCCTTGTAGCTCAGGCTGCCTGCAATGAGTGCGACCTTCGCGGCACGCGCGCCGATGAAGCGGCCGATGAGATAGCCCGCCGTGCGCCCGGCCGCACGGTTGTCCAGCCCCACGAAGGCCACTCGCTCCGAGTTCGACAGGTCCGAGATCAGCGTGACCACCGGCAGCCCGCGCGCCGCCAGCGCCGCCACCGCTTCGCGCACCGCGGGGTGCTCCAGCGCCATCATCGCGATGCCGTCGCAGCGCTGGCCATGGCGCCGCAGCGCTTCCGCCAACTCGTGCGGATTGAAGCTCTCGATGAACACCGTGCGGCACTGCACGTTGAACGGCGCCCAGTGCTCCTGCGAATAGCCCACCATGTCGCCCAGCATGCGGATGAAGCGGTTGGTGCCGGCCGGCAGCAGGAACACCAGCCTGAGAGGCGGCGGCGTGAGCGCGGCATAGAGCTCGGGGCCCGGCAGGTAGTCGAGCTCGCCCGCGGCCTTGAGCACGCGCTGCACCGTGGCATCGCGCACGCCGGGCCGGCGGTTAAGCACGCGGTCGACGGTGGCGGTCGACACCTGCGCCGCAAGGGCGATGTCGACCACGCGTGCACGGCGCGCATCCGCAGGTGCGGAAGAAGGCGAAGGGTTATCCCGCATACATCAAAAACCATCAATCTTAGGTTTGACCCGGATCATGCCTGCTTTTATCTTCGATGGACCCCGAATACAAGGATGCATCAAATTGCATCAATCGCTTCACGGAGACAAGACATGACATCGCTGACCCGCCGCAGTGCCCTGCGCACGCTTTCCGCCCTTCCCGCTGCCGGCATCGCCGCGGCGCTGCCGCGCATCGCGCGCGCCGCGGAGTTCTCGTACAAGTACGGCAACAACCTGCCGCTGACGCATCCGCTGAACATCCGCGCGCAGGAGGCGGTCGACCGCATCGCCAGGGAAACCCAGGGCCGGGTCGAAATCAAGATCTTCCCCAACAACCAGCTGGGCGGCGACACCGACATGCTCGCGCAGGTGCGCTCGGGTGGCATCGAGTTCTTCACGCCCTCGGCGCTGGTCATCGCCACGCTGGTGCCGGTGGCCGCCATCAACGCCGTGGGCTTCGCGTTCAACGACTACGCCCAGGTGTGGGGCGCGATGGACGGCAAGCTCGGCGCGCACGTGCGCGGCGCCATCGCCAAGTCCCGCCTCTACGCCTTCGAGAAGATGTGGGACAACGGCTTTCGCCAGACCACCAGCAGCAAGGCCGCGGTCACGAATGCCAAGGACATGGACGGCCTGAAGATCCGCGTGCCCGTGAGCCCGCTGTCGATCTCGATGTTCAAGGGCCTCGGCGCCGCGCCCGCGAGCCTGCAGTTCAGCGAGGTGTATTCAGCGCTGCAGACCAAGATCGTGGACGCACAGGAGAACCCGTTGCCCATCATCCAGGTGGCCAAGCTGTTCGAGGTGCAGAAGTTCTGCTCGCTCACCAACCACATCTGGGACGGCTACTGGTTCGTTGCCAACGGCCGCGCCTGGGACGCCCTGCCCGACGACCTCAAGACCATCGTAGCGCGCGCCATCAACGACGCCGGCATGCAGCAGCGCGAAGACATCAGGAAGCTCAACGAGTCGGTAGTCGGCGACCTGCAGGCCAAGGGCCTGAGCATCAACCGCCCGGCGGCCGACAGCTTTCGCGCCAAGCTGCGCGAGTCGGGCTTCTACGGCGAATGGAAGGGCCGCTTCGGCCCCGAGGCCTGGGCGCTGCTCGAAGGCGCGGTCGGCAAGCTGGCCTGATCGTCCATGGTGCACGAATCCACTTTCGAGGCGGCGCCGTTCGCGGGCGCCGGGCCGTCCGCCAATGCACTGAGCGGCCTGGCCGGGCGCGCCGACCGGGTGCTCGGCGGCGCCGTCGAGGCCGTGGCCGCTCTGCTGGTGCTGGCCGAGATCTGCGTGCTGTTCGCGGGCGTGGTGTCACGCTATGTGTTCCATGCGCCGCTGGTGTGGTCGGACGAACTCGCGTCCATCCTGTTCCTGTGGCTCTCGATGCTGGGCGCCGTGGTGGCGCTGCGGCGCGGCGAGCACATGCGCATGACGGCGCTGCTGCAGAAAGTGCGGCCATCGACACGCGCCATGCTCGACGCCTTCGCCATCGCGGCGTCGGTCGCATTCCTGGTGCTGATCATCTGGCCGTCGATCGACTACGCGCACGAGGAGTCGTTCATCGTCACGCCCGCGCTCGAGGTCAGCAACGCATGGCGCGCAGCGGCCATCCCGGCCGGCGTCGGCATCATGCTGGCGATGGCGCTGCTGCGCCTCGTGCGGGTGTGCACGGGCCGGCAGATCGCGGTCGCGGTGCTCGGCATGGGCACGCTGGTGGCGGCCTTCTGGCTCGCGGCGCCGCTGTTCGCGACGCTCGGCAAGTTCAATCTCGTCATCTTCTTCGTGGTGGTGGTCGCGGCCACGGTGCTCTCGGGCGTGCCGATCGCGTTCTCGTTCGCGCTCGCCACCTTCGGCTACCTTGCGCTCACCACGCGCACGCCGCTGCTGGTGATGGTGGGCCGGCTCGACGAGGGCATGTCGCACCTGATCCTGCTCGCGGTGCCGCTCTTCATCTTCCTGGGGGCGCTCATCGAGATGACGGGCATGGCGCGCGCCATGATCCAGTTTCTTGCGAGCCTGCTGGGCCACGTGCGCGGCGGCCTCTCTTATGTGCTGATCGGCGCCATGTACCTGGTGTCGGGAATCTCGGGCTCCAAGATCGCCGACATGGCGGCCATCGCGCCAGTGCTGTTCCCGGAAATGGTCAAGCGCGGCGCGAAGCCCGGCGACCTGGTGGCGCTGCTGTCGGCCACCGGCGCGCAGACCGAAACCATTCCGCCGTCGATCGTGCTGATCACCATCGGCTCGGTCACGGGCATCTCGATTGCCGCGCTGTTCACGGGCGGCCTGCTGCCGGCCGTGGTGCTGGGCGCCGCGCTGTGCGCTGTGGTGTGGTGGCGCTACCGGCGCGAAGACCTGAGCGGCGTGCAGCGCCACAGCAAGCGCGAAATCGGCAAGCTGCTGCTGGTCGCGCTGCCGGCCGTGCTGCTGCCCTTCGTGATCCGCGCCGCCGTGGTCGAGGGCGTGGCCACCGCCACGGAGGTGTCGACCATCGGCATCGTCTACTCGGCCATCGTCGGGCTGATGGTTTACCGGCAGTTCGACTGGAAGCGGCTCAAGCCGATGCTGATCGACACCGCGTCGCTCTCGGGCGCGATCATCTTCATCGTCGGCTGCGCCACGGCCATGGCCTGGGGCCTTACGCAGTCGGGCTTCTCGCAGGACCTGGCGCGCGTGATGGGCGCCCTGCCCGGCGGCGCCTACGGCTTCCTGGCCGTGTCGATCGTGGCCTTCATCGTGCTGGGCAGCGTGCTCGAAGGGATTCCGGCCATCGTGCTGTTCGGGCCGCTGCTGTTTCCCATTGCCAAGGCGGTGGGCCTGCACGAGGTGCACTACGCGATGGTCGTCATCTTCGCGATGGGCATCGGCCTGTTCGCGCCGCCTTTCGGCGTGGGCTACTACGGCGCCTGCGCGGTGAGCAAAGTCAATCCCGACGAGGGCATCAGGCACATCTGGGGCTACATCGGCGCGATGCTGGTCGGCCTGGTGATCGTCGCCGCGTTCCCGTGGTTCTCGACCGGGTTCCTGAAATTCTGAACGCAACAACACACACATCCACGGAGCCAACCGCAATGAGTCGATTCCTCGGCGAGATCCGCCAACTGGGCTATGTCGTGCACGACATCGAGGCCGCCATGGACTACTGGAGCACCACGCTGGGCGTGGGCCCCTGGTTCTACAACCCCAGGGTGCCTATCCGGAACTACCGCTACAACGGCGAGGCGCACGAGCCGCACAACTCGGTGGCGCTGGCCAATTCGGGCTACGTGCAGGTCGAACTGATCCAGACGCGCAACGACGTGCCCTCGATGTACCGCGACTTCCTCCAGGCTGGCCGCACCGGGCTGCAGCACGTGGCCTACTGGACCGCCGACTACGACGCCGACCTCGCGCGCCTCACCGCGCAGGGCTTCAGGCCCGTGATGAGCGGTGAGGTGGGCGAGCGCGGGCGCTTCATCTACTTCGACACCGAATACCATCCGGGCACCGTCATCGAGCTCTCCGAGGTGGCGGGGCCGAAGGGCAGGATGTTCGACCTGATCCGCAGCGCCTCCGAGGGCTGGGACGGCAGCGAACCGGTGCGGCCCTTTCCCGATCTGAGCAAGCTGTGAGCGCGATGACGCCCGAACGCATCCGCGCGCGCTATCTCATCGAGACGCCGCATGACCCGGCCGCCGTGGCCGAGGTGATGGCGGGCGAGCAATCGTGCGGCACCTTCACGCGCGTCGAGGGCGAGACCGATGCGCTGCGCGAACGCGCGCGCGCCACGGTCGAGGCGATCACCGAACTGGAACCGGCCGGCGTGCCTTCGCTGCCCAATGCCCTGCTCGAGCGCAAGGGCGCGAAAGGACCGTGGCGGCGCGCGCATGTCGACATCACGTTTCCGGTGGCGAACATCGGCGCCAACCTGCCGACGCTGGCTGCGACCGTGTCCGGCAACCTCTACGACCTGGGCGAGGTGACGGGCCTGCGGCTCCAATCGCTGCACGTGCCGGCCACGTACCGCGCGCAATTCGAGATGCCGCGCGTGGGCATCGCCGGCACACGCCGTGCGACCGGCGTGGCGAGCGGCGCTCTGGTCGGCACCATCATCAAGCCCAATGTGGGACTGTCCGCGAACGAGACCGCCGAGCTGGTCGCAAGGCTCTGCGCCGCGGGCGTCGACTTCATCAAGGACGACGAAGTCTGCGCCGACCCCGCGCACGCGCCGCTCGCCAAACGCGTGCCCGCCGTCATGGCCGTGGTGCGCGCGCACCAAGAGCGCACTGGCAAGCATGTGATGGTGGCCTTCAACATTACCGACGAAACCGATGCGATGAAGCGGCATGCCGACCTCGTCGAACGCGAAGGCGGCTCGTGCGTCATGGCCAGCCTGAACTGGTGCGGGCACTCGGGCATGCAGACGCTGCGCCGCCACACCGGCCTCGCGCTGCACGGCCACCGCAACGGCTACGGCGCGCTGTCGCGGCATCCCCTGCTGGGCATTTCATTCCAGGCCTACCAGACGCTCTGGCGACTGGCGGGCGTGGACCACATGCACGTGCACGGGTTGCAGGGCAAGTTCTCGCAGCCCGACGGCGAAGTCATCGAGTCGGCGCGCGACTGCTTCACGCCACTGGCCGATGCTGCGGACGACCGCGTGATGCCGGCGTTTTCCTCCGGCCAGTGGGCCGGCACCGTGCCCTCCACGTGGCAGGCCATCGGCAGCGACGACCTGCTCTTCATGGCCGGCGGCGGCATCCTTGCGCATCCCGGCGGCGCCGCCGCGGGCGTCATGAGCATCCGGGAAGCCTGGTCGGCCGCTCGCGCCGGCGTGCCGCTCGCGGATGCCGCCAGGGAGCAGCCCGAGCTGGCCGGCGCACTCGCCTTCTTCGGCAAGCCATGAGGCCGGCTCCGGCGGTCGTCTACTACGGCGACGATTTCACCGGCGCGACCGACACCCTCGGCACCGCGGCGCGCGCGGGGCTGCGCGCACTGCTGTTCCTGAAGACGCCGGATGAGGCCCGGCTCGCACGTGCGGGCGCCCTTGACGTGCTCGGCATCGCGGGCGCCGCACGCGCCATGACACCCGAGGAGATGCAGGCCGAGCTGCGACCGGTGGAGGCGCTGTTTCGCTCGCTCGGTGCGCGCGTGCTGCACTACAAGACCTGCTCGACCTTCGACAGCGCGCCGCACATCGGCTCCATCGGCGCGGCGGTGCGCTTGCTGCGCGCCGCCGTCGAGCAGCCGTGGACCGCGATTGTCGGCGGGCAGCCCAACCTCGGTCGCTACTGCCTCTTCGGCAACCTCTTCGCGGCAGCGGGCAACGGCGGCGAGGTCTTCCGCATCGACCGTCATCCGACGATGAGCCGGCACCCTGTGACGCCGATGGACGAGGCGGATCTGCGAATGCATCTTGCGAAGCAAGGGCTGGCGGATGTGCGCTGCATGCCGTTCACGGCGGCATCGCGCGGCAGCGACGCGCTCGACACGGCGCTGCGGCAGGCACTGCACTCGCCGCCCGCGGACGCCGTGCTCTTCGACGTGGTGGATGCGTCGCAACTTGGGGCCATCGGCGATGTGTTGTGGGCGCGTGCGCAAGAGTCGACCTTGCTCGCAGTGGGGCCGAGCAGCGTGGTGGACGCGCTGTCGACGGCCATGCCTCCTTCGCGCGAAGAACTGCAACGGCGACGCAACGGTGCACGGGTTGCGCAAATGAGCCTGACGCCGGCATCAAGCCCTGTGCTGGTGCTGGCGGGAAGCCTGTCGCCCGTGAGCGCGCGCCAGGTCGCGGCAGCCGTTTCGTTCGATACCGTATGGCTCGACGCCCCGATGCTGGCGCAGCGCGACGATGCCACCTTGACTGGTCACGCCGATGCGATCGCCGGAAGCCTCGCACGCGGGCGCAACGTGTTGGCCTGCACCCGCACGCCCGGCACCATGCCGTCAGGTGGCGGGCTGGACGCGCAAGCCCTCGCACGCGCCGGCGGGGACCTGCTGGCGAAGGTGCTTGCCGCAACGCCGCTGAAGCGCATCGGCATCGCGGGCGGCGACACCTCCAGCCACGCCGTGCAGGCGCTCGACGCGTGGGGCCTTTCCTACATCGCCGACATGGGCGCGGGCGCATCGCTGTGCAGAGTCCACAGCGACGACGCGAAGCTCGATGGAATGGAGATCATGCTGAAAGGCGGACAGATGGGGACGGACGATGTGCTCGAGCGGCTGGTGCACGGCGGCATTGCCTGAACCAGCCCCGGGACGCGCAAATTAACATTTAGGTGTTCATATTGGTTTGATCAAAGTTCTGCGAGCGTGGACGTCTGCGCCCACGCGTTGTCACCGGAGCCCTGCGCCGCAACAACCGTCGCCAACGACCTACAGACAAGTCCCCCCCGCCACGCCATGTTTCAAGCCATGACACACCCCATCGAACTCACCATCGTGGAGCCGCTGCCGGGCGCCTTTGTCTGGCAGTTGCTCGAAACCGACGACGCAGGTGCGCACCCGCGCGTGCTGCGCAAGGCTTACGACGCCGCGGAAAGTTATGAACTGGCGCTCTCGGCCGGCCAGCGCGCGCTGCAAAGCGAGATCCGGCACCGCGCGCCTGCCGGCCGCGGTTGAGTGGAACGCTACGCCTTCCAGCCTTGGGGCTCAGGCGTGCAATGCGAAGTCGTCGACCGTGAGCGTGATGGTGCCGTGCTGCCCCGCTTGGGCTTGGTAGCGGGCGATCGCCACGGGCTCGATGACATGGAAGTACCGCTTGCACGTTTCCAGCAGGCCATCGCCCATTTCGCGTGCGCCGAATTCGTCGTGCAGGGTTTCCTCTGAAATCTGCGCGACGACGCGCGGCCCGCCAGGGCCTTCGGGGTAGAAGGCAAATCGCACGCTCGCCGTGTCGAAGCAATAGATGCCTTCGAAGTTCATCTCTGGTGTCTCCTTGTGAAGCGGCGGCGATTGGACGCGTGCGCAGCGGCGATAAGGAGCGGAAATCAGCGCATCTCCGTGCAGGACATTTCCTACAAACAAGAGGGAGCGCGCTTGCATCCGGAAACGGTTCCGGCCTCTGTTGCGCAGCGTCGATGCAGCGAAGATCAGGCCTCCAATTTCCTCGCTCACGGAGCATCTGATTCGATGATGACCACCACGATCACGCGCCCTGCACTTCGATGCGCCGCTGCCTCCGCCCTCGCCGCCTCGCTCCTGCTGGGCGCCTGCACCGGCACCAGCGAGGCCCAGCGCCAGGCCACCGCCAGCACGCCGCCGCCCACCGATTGCACCGCTTGGGTCGGTGCCGACCGCAACGCCATGATGAGCGGCTACCTGCTGCCGCAAGGCCAGAAAAACAGCACAGGCACCAAGGTCTGTGTGCCGGTACTGGCGACGGCCAACCGCGCGCCCGCCGGCTATGCGGGCGGCGACTATCACATCGGCGAATTCACCGACGACAAGCTCAAGGCCCGCTGGCGCGCCTGCAAGGAAGACCCGGCCTGCTTCAAGCGCGTCGACGCGCAGATGCAGCGCTGGCTGCCGCCCAACAAGGAGCGCGCCACGCGCTCGACCGGCGTGGTCGACCCTTCCGGCAAGATCGATCCGGACGGCCAGGTCGACCTGAAGCAGATCCGCCGGCCCGCGTTCTTCGCCAAGGCGCCGTACCGCGAGGGCATCGCCGAGGCCGACGCCCGCACCTACGTCGTCGAATTCACCGCGCCGCGCGACACCTTCGAGCGCATCGACCTCAAGATGACCGGCGACATCAAGCTGCGCGGCTGGTACATCGAAGGCGCCGGCGTCGATGACGGCAAGGGCAGGAAGGTGCGCGCGCTGGCCATCATGGCGCCGGGCGGCGGCGGGCAGCTCACGGCCATCCAGCATCCGGACGAAGCTGCGTACCGCATCGACGAGAAGACCGGCAAGACCGTGCCCATCAGTTTTCCCAACGCGACCACCGAGACCATGGGCCAGCGCTGGTGGCGCGAGAACCTGTACGCGCTCAACCAGGCCGGGTTCGACGTGCTGGCCTACGACCGGCGCGGCGAAGGGCTGTCGGGCGGCTTCAGCGACACCAACACGCTGGAGCAAGGCGAGGACGTGTTCCGCGCGCTCGCCGCGCTGGACACCGGGCGCGGCCTGCGCATCCTCACGCCGAAGGGCGAGGTGCTCGAAGGCAACGCCACCCGGGGCCGGCTGCTGGCGGGCATGGCGTCGAGCGAGATTCCGCTGGTGCTCGGCGGCTATTCGCGCGGTTCGATGTCCACTGCGTGGGCCATGACCCGCAACTACGTGGCGCAGTGCAGCTTCGACATGCCCGAGCCCAACTGCACGCCGCCCAAGGGCCTGCGGAACATCCGCGGCGCGATATTGCTGTCGTCGTTCGCCAGCGGCGCGGGCTATGTGGGCGATTCGCCCGACCTGGCCGACCGCAACCTGTTCCTGGGCGGCATGGCGGCCGAGCACCACATCGTGTTCTATCCGAACTCGTCCACGCTCGCGGGCATGGACCGCTGGCCGGCCGCCTTCTTCGGCAAGGGCCTGTGGGACCGCGCGGAAACGCTCGAAGGCACGGTGGCCGCCTACAACCGCATCCGCGGCGTGAAGGAGATCGTGCTGGCGCGCGGGCCGCATTCGATCGAGACCTGGCCCGCCTCCGACCGGGCCTATCTGCGCGAGCGCATGGTGGTGTTCGCGAAGGCGGTGATCGTCGGCGGGCGCACTATCCCGGGCGCTCGGCCCTGGAAGGACTTCAAGTCGCTGGTCGCAACCACGCCCGATTCGTGGGAGCCGTCGTCGCGGCCCAAGGCGCCTTGAGCCGCCATCGCCCCCCGCTTGCCGGGGCGCCCGCCGCGGCCGGGTTGAAAACCTCCGGCACGCCGCCACCTCCTCTGGGATCCAGGCGACTGAAAGAGGTGCTCCATGGGCGCGCGCGACGAATTCATTCTTGACTCCTACTCGGCCACCGTCACACGGGTGGCGCACACCGCCAGCGCGGCGGTCGCGCACATCAAGGTCCGCAAGGCGGCTCAGCGCGGCAACGCAGCCTCCCACGGCAGCGGCTCGGGCTTCCTGTTCACGCCTGACGGCTTCTCGCTCACCAATGCCCACGTGGTCGAGGGCGCGAGCGAGTTGCGCGCGGCGTTCGCCGACGGCACCGAAAGCATCGCGCGCCTGGTCGGGCTGGACGCCTCGACCGACATCGCAGTGCTGCGCATCGAGTCGCACCCGGGGGCTTTCCTGCCGCTGGGCAGCTCGGCCACCCTGCAGCCCGGCCAACTGGCCGTGGCGGTCGGCAACCCGCTGGGCTTCGATTTCACCGTGACTGCCGGCATCGTGAGCGCGCTGGGGCGCAGCCAGCCGGCGCGCGGCGGCCGGATGATCGAGGACGTGATCCAGACCGACGTGGCCCTCAACCCCGGCAACTCGGGCGGCCCGCTGCTCGACAGCGCGGCGCAGGTGATCGGCGTGAACACGGCGGTGATCCCTTCGGCGCAAGGCCTGAGCTTCGCGGTGGCCATCGACACCGCGCGCTGGGTGGCCGGCGAGCTGATGCGCCATGGCGCGGTGCGCCGCGGCAAGCTGGGCGTGCAGTGCGCGGCTGTGGCGCTGCCCAGGCGCTGGGTGCGCGAGAACGAATGGCCCGTGGCCACCGGCGTGCGTGTGGTCGAGGTGGTGGCCGGCCTCGGCCGCGGCGCGCGATGGGCTGCGCAGCGGCGACATCCTCATCGGATGCGACGGAATACCGCTTGCCCAGCTGTCCGACCTGCTCAAGCGGCTGGCGGGCGAAGGGTACGGGCGGCCGCTGCTGCTCAAGCTGCTGCGGCCGGTGGCCGGCACGCTGACGCCGTTCTACATGACGGTATCGCCGGCAGGCTGAAATGAAGACCAGCCGACGCAACGACAATAGGCGCCTGCAGTGAAGCCCCCGTCCAGGAGAAAACCTTGTCCACCGTCACCATCACCCCTCAAGTCAAAGCCGGCAACGACGCCCCTTTCGTTCTCTTCGGCGGCGTCAACGTTCTCGAATCAAAGGACCTAGCCCTGCGCTCCGCCGAGGAGTACGTGCGCGTCACGCAGAAGCTGGGCATTCCCTACGTCTTCAAGGGCAGCTTCGACAAGGCCAACCGCTCCTCCATCCACTCCTATCGCGGCCCCGGCCTGGACGAGGGCCTGAAGATCCTGCAGGCCGTGAAAGACACCTTCGGCGTGCCCGTGCTGACCGACGTGCACGAGATCGCGCAGGCAGCGCCTGTCGCCGAAGTGGTCGACGTGCTGCAGCTGCCCGCCTTCCTCGCGCGCCAGACCGACCTCGTGGTGGCGCTGGCCAGGACCGGCCGCGTCATCAACATCAAGAAGCCGCAGTTCCTCAGCCCATCGCAGATGCTCAACATCGTCGAGAAATTCAAGGAGGCCGGCAACGACAAGCTCATCCTGTGCGACCGCGGCACCTGCTTCGGCTACGACAACCTCGTGGTAGACATGCTGGGCTTCGGCGTCATGAAGAAGGTCACGCAGAACCTGCCCGTCATCTTCGACGTGACCCATGCGCTGCAGCAGCGCGAAGCCGGCGCCGCCGCATCGGGCGGCCGCCGCGAACAGGTGGCCGACCTGGCGCGCGCCGGCATGGCGGTCGGCCTGGCCGGCCTTTTCCTCGAAGCCCACCCGGACCCGGCGCAGGCCAAGTGCGACGGCCCGAGCGCGCTGCCGCTGGACAAGCTCGAACCGTTCCTGGCGCAGATCAAGGCGCTGGACGATCTGGTCAAGTCGTTCGCGCCCCTGAATATCTGAAGAGCCCATCTTGTCATCCAAAGTCTCCCGCATTGCCCTGTCGGCTTCGGCCGCCGCCATCGGCGGCATCGCGGCGTACTGGACCCTCCTCGCGACGCGCCAGGGGCACATCCTGTTCAACGCCCGCAAGCTCCCCGTCGTCCACCTGTCGGACGACTTCTCCACCTACTCCCACACCGTGCCGGGCGGGATGGTCCGCGGGTATGTCTACCACCCCCAGGGTGAAGACTCGCTGCAGGACCTGTTCGTCTATTTCGCAGGCCGCGGCGAGGACGTGCGCGCCACCGCGCAGATGCTGCACTGGCTGCCCAAGGGCTTCGGCTTCGCCGCGATCAACTACCGCGGCGTAGCCGACTCGCAGGGCCATCCATCCGAGATTGCCTCGGTGGAGGACGCGGCCCAGTTCGCCAACCACCTGCGCCGCGCCTTTCCGCAGGCGCGCCTGCACGTCGTCGGCCGCAGCCTGGGAACTGGCGTTGCCATCCAGCTCGTGGCGCTGCAGGACTTCGAGAGCCTGCAGTTGGTGACGCCCTACGACTCGATGCTGGAGATTGCGAAGAAGCGGTTCCCGCTCGTGCCGCTGTCGCTGTTGCTGCGGCACCAGTTCAACTCGCTGGAGCACTCCAAGGAGGTCGCCGCGAAAACCCAGGTGCTGCTGGCGGAGCACGACGACGTTGTCGTGCCCGAGCGCTCGCAAAAGCTCATCGCCGCATGGCCCACGCCGATCAGCGTGCAGACGGTTCCGGGGTCGAACCATCACAGCATCATGGGGCTCGAAGCGACCTGGCTTCATCTCATCGACTTTGCGTTGACGGCGATTCTTCCGGAGCCGAAGGCGGCTTAGGGCCTGTAGGCCCGGCTTTCCTACACGTACTTCAAAAGAATCCTCGCGAGAGCTTCGGGGGCCAGCCGCGGAACATCGTGTGCGCAGTCGAGGCGATGCGTGGCCCATTCAGGGTCCAGCCGCAGGCGTTCGTACAGCTCGACGAACGGGCTTCCTTCCCATCCACACGCGGCGATGAAGGCTTTGCTTCGGACGTTGCGCCAGTTGCCGGTCAACTTGATCGCCTGCAGGAAGGTAGCGATCGGATGGGGACGGCATCGCCTGTCGAGATGGGCCGGCGGCGCGCAAGTCAATCCATCCGCAGCCGCGCCCGCTATGAAACGCTCCCGGTAGCTCGGCGTGGCGAGCGCCCAGACCGATGCACCGTTGTCCGGCACATAGGCATCGGCGTAAACGATGGCCTTGATGCGCGACGGCTCCTTGTCCGCCGCGCCGGTGATGACCATTCCCCCATACGAATGACCGACAAGAACGGCACTCGCATCGCGCCCGCGAACCGCTTGGACCACCTCGTCGATATGACTGTCGAGATTGGCGCCATCCGCGGGCTCGTCGCCCAGCCCCGAGAGAGTGAGCGCCTGGACTTCATGGCCTGCGCCTGACAGTGCATTGCCGACAGCTTCGAATGCCCAGGCTCCGTGCCAACCACCTGGCACCAAAACGAATCTTGTCATCCAGTTTGCCCTCTCGATTACGGCTGCCACGCAGGCATGGAGCCATCGGCCGCAGCATGTTCGCAGTGCACTCATTTTTGCTTGGGCGATCGCGTTCCCGCAAATTGGTGTCGATGGCCCTGGTCCGAACGGGACGAGAAGGAGCGCCACCGCCGTGCTGTCAGAATTGCCGCCCGCCCAGCTTCCGGACTTCTCGCCGCGACCTCCGCCCACCGGAGCGGCAACAAGGACAACCGCATGCACGTCGAATTGGTCCCCGAATCCCGGCACGAGTCATTGATAGATCTGCTCTGCGAGCTGCATGCCTTCTACAACGAAGGATCTGCAGTTTCCCGGGAGCTCGTGAGAGAACACCTCCTCGGAAACCTCCTGGCCACCGGGTCGTCCCAGCGCCTGGCCGTGGCTTCGAGCGAAGACGGCGCGGTGCTCGGCCTGGCAGCCATCGCACTGGTTTATTCGCTGGTCGATTTCACGCCCGACAAGCGCAAGCATTGCCAGATGAAAGAGCTCTATGTGCGGTCGTCGCATAGAAGCCGTGGAATCGGCAAGGCGCTCATGTCGTGGGTGGCCCGGTACGCGGTCGAGAACGGTTGCTGCCGCATCGACTGGCCCGTGAAGGCATCGAACGCCCGGGGAATCTCCTTCTACGAGAGCCTCGGTGCCGAGCTGGTTGCCGAAAGGCTCGCCTACAGGCTCTCCGAGCCCTCGTTGAGCCGGCTCGCCAATGCCGTCAAGTAGCACCGGCTTGCGCTGACACGTTCAATCCCGTACGCTGGCCTGGCGTCCACGCGCAGCACCCGAGCCCTTGCGGGCCGCCGGGCCGGCCTTGCGGACGTGAAGGAGTCCACGCCATGCCAAGCCGATCAAACGGCCCCACGGCCGAAATGGAAGCAGTGCGAACGCTGGCGCTCGTCGGTGCCGCGGCCGCCGGCAAGAGCTCCCTTGCCGAGGCCTTGCTGTACAAGGCTGGCGCCATCGCAGCGTGCGGCAGCATCGAGCGCGGCAGCACCGTCAGCGACTACGACCCGTTGGAGCGCCGCATGCTGCACTCGCTCAACGCATCGGTGATGCACCTCAAGCATGCCGGCACGCGCGTCCACTTCATCGACACGCCCGGCGGCCCCGACTTCCTTGGCCAGAGCCTGCCGGCGCTGGAGGCGGTCGAGACGGCGGCGGTGGTCATCAATGCCGCCACCGGCATCGAGCCGATGACGGTGCGCATGATGGAGTACGCGGCCTCGCGCCACCTCGCCCGCATGATCATCGTCAACAAGATCGACTCGCAGGGCGTCTCGCTGGCGCGCCTGCTGGCCGACATCCAGGCCACCTTCGGCCGCGAATGCCTGCCGCTGAACCTGCCCGACGGGGTCAGCAAGCAGGTGGTGGACTGCTTCTTCAACCGCTTCGGGCAGTCCGACTTCGGCCCCGTCGAAGCAGCGCACCGCGCGCTGGTGGAGCAGGTGGTCGAGGTCGATGCGGCCTTCGTCGAGCGCTACCTGGAAGAGGGCGACATGGATCCGGCCGAGCTGCATGCGCCGCTCGAACAGGCACTGCGCGAGGGCCACCTGATCCCGGTCTGCTTCGTCTCGGCCCGCAGCGGCGCGGGTGTGGCCGAATTGCTCGACGTGATCGTCAAGCTGCTTCCCGACCCGACCGAAGCCAACCCGCCGGACTTCCTGATCGGCGAAGGCGCGGATGCCAAGCCGATGCAGGCCCGCCCCGACCCGTCGCTGCATGTGCTGGCGCATGTGTTCAAGGTCATGGGCGACCCCTATGTCGGCAAGCTCGGCATCTTCCGCGTGCACCAGGGCACGGTCGCGAACGACAGCCTGCTCTACATCGGCGACGGCCGCAAGCCCTTCAAGGTGGGCCATCTGTTCATGCTGCAGGGCAAGGACCATGTGGAGGTGTCGCGCGCCCTGCCGGGCGACATCGTGGCGGTGGCGAAGATCGAGGAAATCCACTTCGACGCCGTGCTGCACGACGCGGCCGAGGACGACCACGTCCATCTCGCGCCGCTGGAGTTTCCGGTGCCGGTGCACGGACTCGCCGTGGAACCCGCGCGCCATGGCGACGAGCAGCGCACCTGGGAGATCCTCGGCAAGCTCGCGGCCGAAGACCCTTGCCTGCGCATCGAGCACGTGGCCGCCACCAACGAAACGATCCTCTACGGCCTCGGGGAGCTTCACCTGCGCACGGTGCTCGAGCGCCTGCGTGAGGTGTACCGCTTCGAGGTCCGGACACGGCCGCCGCGCATCGCCTATCGCGAGACGGTGGCCGCGCCGGCCATGGGCCATCACCGCCACAAGAAACAGACCGGCGGCTCCGGCCAGTTCGGCGAAGTCTTTCTGCGCATCGAGCCGCTGGCGCGCGGCGCCGGCTTCCAGTTCGATGACGAGGTCAGGGGCGGCGCGATACCGAGCCAGTTCATCCCCGCGGTCGAGAAAGGCGTGCGCGAGGTGCTGCAGGGCGGCGTGATCGCCGGCTACCCGGTGGTCGACGTGCGGGTGGTGGTGTACGACGGCAAGCACCACAGCGTCGACAGCAAGGACATCGCCTTCGCGACCGCGGGCCGCAAGGCCTTCATGGCGGCGGTCCGCGAGGCCAGGCCGGTCGTGCTGGAGCCGATCGTCCAGATCGAGATCGTCGTATCCGAGCACTCGGTGGGTGACATCACGAGCGACCTGTCGTCGCGGCGCGGCCTGGTCACGGGCACGTCGGCGATGGGAATCGGCAACGTGGTCGTTCGCGGGCAGGTGCCGATGGCGGAGCTGGCCAGCTACCAGTCGCGGCTCAATGCGATGACCAGCGGCCAGGGCCGCTACACCATCGCGCTGTCGCACTACGAAGCCGTGCCGCCGGCAACGCAACAGGCGCTGATGGGCCAGTTCCAGGTACGCGACGAGGCTTAGGCTTAGGCTTAGCCCAGAGCGTCGTTCACCTGCTCGCGGAACTCGCTCAGGCTGACTGCAGCGCCGATTTCCCGCGGCAGCGCATCGCGCACCGAGAACACGCCGAGCACCTTCGCTCCCGCCACCAGCGGCAGGTGGCGAAAGCCGCGCTCGAGCATGAGCACCACGGCATCGGACACCAGCGTTTCGGGCGGCACGCAGATCGGGTTGGGCGTCATGACTTCGCGCACCGCGGTGTGATCGGGATCGAGTCCTCGGGCCAGCACCCGGGTCATCAGGTCGCGCTCGGTCAGGATACCCAGCAGGGTGTCGGGCAGCTCCATGACGAGCACGCTGCCGCAATTGGCCCGGGTCATCACGCAGGCAGCGTCGCGCACGCTGGCTTGCGGGGCCAGGCTGACCACATGTGCGCGCGAGATGGATTGGAAAACGGTGCGCTCGGCCATGGTGCGCCCTCCGGAAGTAGCGTGAATGGTGCCGCCGGCTTTCGCTCAGCGCAAGGAGTCGTTGAGCCGCGCCAGCGCCTCGGCGCCGGGGCACAGCTGGGCCGGCCCGAGCGCGTTGAGCGGCCGGTCGCTGGTGTTGAGCGCCGTGTGCAGGTCGGTGGCCAGCGGATCGACATAAAGCAGTCCGGTGACCACTTCGCCCATCTCCTGGTGCCGTTGCATGTAGGCCATTGCGGCATAGCGGTCGCCGGGGTTGTAGTCGGAATGCAGGCTGCGCAGGCGCAGCAGCGTGCCGTCGTGCTGGCGCACGTCCACCACTTCGCCCGCCCCCATGTCGACGGTGATTTCCTCCCGCCCGCTGATGAAGTCGATGCGGCTCACCGCCTCGTTGTGCTCGCGCACGTAGTCGTAGCTCTTGGTGCTGCCGGGGTGGTTGTTGAAGGCCACGCAGGGGCTGATCACGTCGATGAAGGCAGACCCGCCGTGGCTGATCGCACCCTTGATCAGTGGCACAAGTTGCGCCTTGTTACCCGAAAAGCCCCGCCCCACGTAGCTGGCTCCCAGTTGCAGCGCCATGGCCACCAGGTCCACCGGGCTGTCGCTGTTGACGATGCCCTTCTTGCTCCTGGAACCCTGGTCGGCCGTGGCCGAAAACTGGCCCTTGGTCAGGCCGTAGACGCCGTTGTTCTCCACGATGTAGGCCATGCGCACGCCGCGCCGCATGGCGTGGGCGAACTGTCCCAGGCCGATGGACGCCGAATCCCCGTCGCCCGAGACGCCCAGGTACAGCAGGTCGCGGTTGGCCAGGTTGGCGCCGGTCAGCACGCTGGGCATGCGGCCATGGACGGTGTTGAAGCCGTGCGATGCACCGAGGAAATAGTCCGGCGTCTTGGAGCTGCAGCCGATACCCGAGAGCTTGGCCACGTGATGCGGTTCGATATCGAGCTCCCAGCAGGCCTCGATGATGGCGGCGGAAATCGAATCGTGGCCGCAGCCGGCGCACAGCGTGGAGATCTTGCCCTCGTAGTCGCGTCGCGTGTAGCCGACCTTGTTGGTGGTCAGCGTCGGATGGCGCAGCCGGGGCTTGGCGAGATAGGTCATGCAAGTTCCTTCGTGCCGGTGCTGCCGGATGCGTGCGTCTGCACGTGCGAGCTGATCGCCTGCACGATGAAGCGCGCGGTGATCGGCGTGCCGTCGAAATGCAGTACGCGCACGAGCCGGGCGGGGTCGACGTCCAGTTCGTTGACCAGCAGGCTGCGCATCTGCGCGTCGCGGTTCTGCTCGACCACGAACACCTTGTCGTGCTGCGCCAGGAACTGCACCACGCTGTCCGGAAAGGGAAAGGCGCGCAGCCGCAGTGCATCGAGGTGGATGCCGCGCTCTTCCAGCGCCTGCAGCGCCTCGTGCATCGACGGGCTGGTCGAGCCGAAATAGATCACGCCGAGCGCCGTCTTTTGGGCGGCAGGCCGCAGCACCGGCTGCGGCACCAGCGTGGCCGCGGTCGCGAACTTCTTCAGCAGCCGCTCCATGTTGTAGATGTAGTCGGGGCCGCGCTCCGAATACCGGGCATAGGCGTCGCGCGTCGTGCCGCGCGTGAAGTAGCTGCCCTTGGTCGGGTGCGTACCCGGCAGCGTGCGCCACGGGATGCCGTCGCCGTCCACGTCCTTGTAGCGGCCGAAGTCGCGGCCCGCCTCGAGTTCTTCCGCGCTCATGACCTTGCCGCGGTCGTAGGCCTTGCTGTCGTCCCAGGCGAAGGGCTCGCACAGGCGTTGGTTCATGCCGATGTCGAGGTCGGTCATCAGGAACACCGGCGTCTGCAGCCGATCGGCCAGGTCCAGCGCCGCCGCCGCTTGCTCGAAGCATTCGTGCGGGTCCTCGGGGAACAGCAGCACGTGCTTGGTGTCGCCGTGCGAGGCATAGGCGCAGGACAGGATGTCGGCCTGCTGCGTGCGCGTCGGCATGCCGGTGGAAGGGCCGCCGCGCTGCACGTTGATGAGCGTGATCGGGATCTCGGCGAAGTAGGCCAGCCCGATGAACTCGGCCATCAGCGAAATGCCCGGCCCCGAAGTCGCCGTGAAGGCCCGTGCGCCATTCCAGCCGGCGCCGACCACCATGCCGATCGAGGCCAGTTCGTCTTCCGCCTGCACGATGGCGAAGCGGTGCTGGCCGGTGGCCGGGTCCACGCGGAATTTCGTGCAGTACTTCTGGAAGGCCTCGGCCACCGAGGACGACGGCGTGATCGGATACCAGGCCGCGACCGTGGCGCCGCCATACACGCAGCCCAGCGCCGCGGCGCTGTTGCCGTCCACGAAGATCCGGTCGCCCACCCCGTCGGCGCGCCGCACCTGCAGCCCCACGGGCTCGCGCAGGTTCTCCCGCGCGAAGTCGCAGCCCAGGTGCAGTGCCTGCACGTTGGAGGCCAACAATTTTTCCTTGCCCTTGTACTGCTCGCCGAACAGCTTCTCGACCACTTCCGGCTCGATGCCGAGCAGGATCGCCAGCGCGCCCACATAGACGATGTTCTTGAACAGCTGGCGCTGGCGCGGGTCCTGGTAGACCGCGTTGCAGATCTCCGTCAGCGGCATGCCGATGACGCGGATGTCGTCGCGGAACTTCGACGGCGGCAGCGGCCGCGTGCTGTCGTAGAAAAGATAGCCGCCGGGCTCCAGTTCGGCCACGTCGGCGTCCCAGGTCTGCGGGTTCATCGCCACCATCATGTCGGTACCGCCACGCCGCCCAAGATGGCCCTGCTCGGTCACGCGCACCTCGTACCAGGTCGGCAGGCCCTGGATGTTGCTCGGGAAGATGTTGCGCGGGCTCACCGGCACGCCCATGCGCAGGATGGCCTTGGCGAACAGCTCGTTGGCCGAGGCCGAACCCGAACCATTGACGTTGGCGAACTTGATGACGAAGTCGTTGACCGCCTCTATCTGCTTCATGCTCATGCGGCCACCCCCTGCCCTGCCGGCGTCATCTTCAGCAGGAACTTCTGCATGTCCCACGCGCCGGTGGGACAGCGCTCGGCACACAGGCCGCAGTGCAGGCAGACATCTTCGTCCTTAACCATCACGCGGCCCGTCTTGAGCCCGCCGGAGACGTATAGGTCTTGCGCCAGGTTCAGTGCCGGCGCCTTGAGCCGGGGCCGCAGTTCGGCTTCATCGCCGTTGTCGATGAAGTTGATGCAGTCCATCGGGCAGATGTCCACGCAGGCATCGCATTCGATGCAGGCGGCCTCGGTGAACACGGTCTGCACATCGCAGTTCAGGCAGCGCTCGGCCTCCTTGAAGGCGGTGGCGGCGTCGAAGCCAAGCTCAACCTCCACGCGGATGCTCGCCAGCGCCATCTCGGCCTTGGCCCACGGCACCTTGTAGCGCAGGTCGTTGGAGGTGTCGTTGCCGTAGCTCCATTCGTGGATGCCCATCTTCTGCGACACCAGGTTGGTCATGGGCGCGGGCCGGACATACACCGGTTCGGCACGCAGCAGCTTGTCGATCGACACTGCCGCCTCATGCCCGTGGGCCACGGCCGTGATGATGTTCCTGGGCCCCAAGGCCGCATCGCCACCGAAGAACACGTTGGGTATCGTCGACTGGAAGCTGTTCTTCTCGAGCACCGGCAAGCCGGACTTGTCGAAGTCGATGCCGCTGTCGCGCTCGATCCACGGAAAGGCGTTTTCCTGGCCCACCGCGACCAGCACTTCGTCGCATTCGAAGTACGCGTCCGGCGCGCCCGTCGGCACCAGCGTACGGCGGCCCTGGGCGTCGTATTCGGCCCGGACGATTTCGAAACGCATGCCCAGCAGCTTGCCCTCCTCGTGCACGAAGGCCTTGGGCACATGGAAGTCGATGATCGGAATGCCTTCGTGCTGGGCGTCTTCCTTCTCCCAGGGCGAGGCCTTCATTTCGTCGAAGCCGCTGCGCACGATGACCTTCACGTCGGTGCCGCCCAGGCGGCGTGCCGACCGGCAGCAGTCCATCGCCGTGTTGCCGCCGCCCAGCACGATCACGCGCTTGCCGATGCTGCTGACGTGGCCGAAGGACACCGAGTTCAGCCAGTCGATGCCGATGTGGATGCTGGCCGCTGCCTCCCGGCGTCCGGGAACGTCCAGGTCGCGCCCGCGCGGTGCGCCGCAGCCGACGAAGATCGCGTCCCATCCCTGCGCCAGCAATGCCTTCATCGAATCGATGCGCTCGCCACTGCGGAATTCGACGCCCAGGTCGAGGATGTAACCCGTCTCTTCATCGATGACCGACTCCGGCAGGCGAAAGCGCGGTATCTGCGTGCGGATGAACCCGCCGGCCTTGGCCTCGCCGTCGAACACCGTCACTTCGTAGCCCAACGGCGCGAGGTCGCGCGCCACGGTGAGCGAGGCCGGCCCCGCAACGACGCAGGCGACCCGCTTGCCGTTCTTCGGTTCGGGCTTCGGCATGCGCGCGCGCACGTCTTCCTTCATGTCGGCCGCCACGCGCTTGAGGCGGCAGATCGCCACCGGCTCGGGTTCCTTCGTGTTGCCTTCTTCCACCCGCCCGCGCCGGCAAGCAGGTTCGCAGGGCCTGTCGCAGGTGCGCCCCAGGATGCCGGGAAAGACGTTGGACACCCAGTTGATCATGTAGGCGTCGCCGTAGCGGCGCTGCGCGACCATGCGGATGTATTCAGGGACGGGGGTGTGCGACGGACAGGCGTACTGGCAATCGACAACCTTGTGGAAGTAGGCCGGATCTGCAATGTTGGTGCGTTGCAATGCGTGTCTCCTGGCAAGCCTCCCTCGACCCCGGAGGGGCCGGCATGCGGCTTTGCCGCCAGTATGCGCCGCACTGGCGGGCGCACGGCCTTGGTGGAATCCCGCAGCGCTCCGGGCTATGCCTTGGTGGCCAATCCCCGCATCAATACCAGCAATGCGTGTTCGAGGTCTTGCTCGAAGTCGTAGCGCAGGCTCTCGAGGCCGGGTTGCTCGATCACCTGCGCCGAAACCTCCGCCGGGTTGCTCAGGGGCCATAGCCCGATGATCAGCGGCAGCGCGTGCCGGACCAGACCTTCGAAGGCCTGCACCGGCACGGTGGGCAGGCGAGCATGAAAATCCTGCGCCGTCTGTTGCCGCACTGCGAGCAGGTTGCGCTTGAATTCGACCATGCGTTCGAACGATACGTTGCGCTCGAGGATCGACGGCAGGATGCTGGTCAGCCGGCAGAGCAGCGGCCGAGCGGCAATGGATGAGGAGAAGGCGCGGGCGATGTGTTCGATGGTCGAACTCCTCTTGCCGCCACGAGCCAGTTCCACGCCGAGTTCGGCATGCCACCCCACGAATTCCTCGACGAGCACATCCATCAGCACCGCCTCGCTGCTTTCGAAGTACCGGTAGACGTTCGATTTGGTCATCTGCGCCTGGCGCGCGAGTTCGTTGATCCCCAGATCGAGGACGGTGGGGCTCTGGCGCAGCATCTCCCGGGCGGTGGCCAGCAGGTGACGGCGGCGCTCTTCCTTCTGCTCGGCAGAGCGGGCGCGCACGTAAGAGGTCGGTGAGTTCATGGGGTGATTCAACAATACCTTCATCAAAAGACCGCTGGTCTGCTATATTGCAGACCAATGGTCTCCAATCTTGCCAGAAAGCAACGATGCCGACCATCGCATCAGCTTCACTGTGATTTCAAAAGGCAAACATCATGGCTACCAACGACGACTCATGGGTTCTCATCACCGGCGCCTCCAGCGGTTTTGGCGAAGAGTTCGCAAGGCAATATGCGGCAAAGGGACACCCGCTGGTTCTGGTTGCACGCCGGCTCGACCGGCTCCAGGCATTGGCCGAGTCGCTGCACCGGAAATACGGCGTCAAAGTCGTGGTGGAGCAGGTCAACCTGTCGGACGTGGCCGCAGTCACCGGGTTGCACGCGCGCCTTCGCGACCGCGCAATCGCCGTCGATATCCTGATCAACAACGCCGGCCACGGCCTGCAGGGGCCGTTCCTCGATACGCAGATAGATGGCGCGCTGGACATGGTGCAGCTCGACATTGCGAGCCTTACCGCCATGACCAGGCTCTTCGGCCAGGACATGCGCGGGCGGGGCCGTGGAAAGATACTGCTCGTCGCCAGCTTGCTGGCGTACTACGGCGTTGAGAACATGGCGGTGTACGGCGCGGCCAAGGCCTACGTGCTGCGCCTTGGCGATGCGTTGCACCGCGAGTTCAAGCGTGACGGGGTGACCGTAACCTCGCTGTGCCCAGGCATGTCGGACACCGGATTCGCACAGGCCGCCAAGCAGAAGATCACGTTTGCGCTGAAGCTTCTGATGATGAAGCCGGAACCGGTCGTGCGGGCGGGGATTCGTGCGCTGCATGCGGGCCGTATGAGTGTTGTTCCAGGCTTCAACAACAAGGCTGCCGCAGCCATGGTGTGGACAACACCGAGATGGCTGCACCAGGCCATCTTTGCGCGCATCATGAACGGCTGACCGCTCGCGCTTGCAACAGCCTTGCGCCGGGACCTCTGCTATCCCTTCGCAACGATCACGTGCGCCTGTATCTTGCCGGCCACCGGGCCTTCGCCATGGCGGCTGGCGATCGCCTGCGTTGCGCGGTCCGTCGCGAGTTGAAGCAAGCTGGCGTCGCGCGCCTCGATTTCGTTGCGCAGCGGCGTTCCCTGGCAATAGGCGGTGGCGACCTCGCGTGCCGAGGGCGCGCGACTCACCTCCTCGCGCGTCTCGATCTCGATGTCGGTGAACCCTGCGCGGCTCACATCCTCGCGGATCAGTGCGACATCGTGATAGCCGTGCGGCGTGCGGGCAAGGAACCGTGGTGGGTCGTTCGGAAACATCGCGGCGACGGCGTTGGTGACGTCGTCGGCAAAGGCGTTCTCTTCGATGCGGTCCCAGACATTGAAGACGAAGCGCCCGCCAGGCCTCAGCACACGACGCGCCTCGGCGTAGCCGGCGACCCGGTTGGGGAAGAACATCGCGCCGAACTGGCAGCAAACGACATCGAACGAGGCATCTGCGAACGGCAGGCCGAGCGCATCCGCCTGCCGCCATTCGATGCGGTCGTCGGGCCCCTGGCGGGCGGCGGCATAGTCGAGCATGGGCTGGTTGAGGTCGGTCACCACATAGCGCGCGTCGGCGCGCAGTCTTGGCGCAAGCGCACGCGTGACCACGCCGCTGCCTGCGGCCGTTTCAAGCACCGAGCCGGGCGAGAAGGCAGCGACGCGCTGCGCCATGTCGGCGGCATAGGCCTCGAAGATCAGGGGGACCATCAGCGTGTCGTAGAACTTCGGGATCGAGCCCGCGAACACCTTGTCGCTCTCAGCCATGGGATCTCCTTGAAAGCTCCGAACGGCACCTTGATCTTCCGTTCCTGAGCGGGCCAGCCCTCCCCGACGATTCCGCCGCCTGGTGGGGCACCCGCGACGGTCCGCCATGGTGGCCGCGCCTGCCGGCCCCGTCAACGTCGTCGTCCTGCGGTCTCCCCCTCAAGGTAACCTGTCGTCATGGATTCCCTCATCGCCGCCTCCGCCCGCGCCCTTGCCGCCGGCGATGCACTCGGCGCCCTCAAGCGGATCGCCCTGCGCGACGATCCGCCGGCGCTGGCCCTGCGCGGCATCGCCATGGCGCAGCTCGGAGAACACCCCCGCGCGCGCGAGTTGCTGCGGCGCGCCGCGCGAGACTTCGGCGCCCATGAAGAGCTGTCGCGCGCCCGCTGCATCGTCGCCGAGGCCGAGGTCGCGCTGGCCATGCGCGACCTCGGCGGCTCCCCGCGCCCGCTGACGGCGGCGGCGGCCACGCTGGAGGCGCACGACGATCACGCCAACGCATTGCAGGCGCGGCTGATCGCGGCGCGCCGGCTCCTGCTGCTCGGCCGCCTCGACGAAGCCGCCGCCGCACTGGTGCACCTCGATGCGCGCGGCCTGCCGCCAGCGCTGGGGGCGGTGGCCGAACTGACCTCGGCCGAACTGGCGCTGCGCTCGCTGCGCATCGACCGGGCCCAGGCCGCACTCGCCCGCGCACACGAAGCGGCCGGCCGCGCGCGCGTGCCTGCGCTGCTGGCCGAGGTGGCGGAAGCGCGTGCGGCCTTCGAGCGACCCGCCGCGCGGCGCCTCTTCGCGGATGGCGAGCAGGCACTGCGCCTCGACGAAGTGGCCGCCCTCCTCGCCTCGAACGCGCTGGTGGTCGACGCCTGCCGCCGGGGCCTGGGCGCTGGCGACGCATGGCTGCCGCTGGCTCGCCGGCCGATCCTGTTCACGCTGGCACGCACGCTGGCAGAAGCGTGGCCTGCGGACGTCGACCGCGAAGCCTTGATCGCATCCGCCTTCCGCACCCACCGCCCCGACGAAACGCATCGCGCGCGGCTGCGGGTCGAGATCGGCCGCCTGCGCGCGCTCGCCACCACGCTGGCGGGCATCGAGGCCACGCCGCGCGGCTTCGTGCTCAGGCCGCATGGCGAGCGCACCGTCGCGCTGCTGGCGCCGCCCATCGACGGCGACCAGGCCTCGCTGGTGGCGCTGCTGTCCGACGGTGCAGCGTGGTCGACCTCGGCACTGGCCCTGGCGCTCGGGGCCAGCCAGCGCACGGTGCAGCGCGCCCTCGCCGAGCTGGAGGCCGAAGGACGGGTGCGCTCCATCGGCCAGACGCGGGCGCGCCGCTGGCTGTCGCCGCCGCTGGCGGGATTCACGACGATCTTGTTACTCCCCGCTGCGCTGCCGTTTGAATAAAGTTGTCTCCAGGCACCGATCCACGGCGCTACAGGAGCCAACAATGACCAGCAGGAAGAGCAAGGACACAACCCAACCCACGGTGCGGCCGGCCGAGATCGTGCGCGAGTATGGCCCCTTCGCCGGTGCCAGCAGCATCGCCGGCGTGACCCATGACGGCCAGCGCGTCTGGGCCGCCACCGGCACCAAGCTGGTGGCCTTCGACCCCGCCAGCGGCGAGACCACGCGCACGCTCGACACCGCCTGCGACGCCGGCACCGCCTTCGACGGCACGCACCTCTACCAGATCGCCGAGTCGCGCATCGACAAGATCGACCCCGCCACCGGCAAGGTACTGGCGTCGATCCCCACGCCCGGCCACGGCTACGACTCGGGGCTCACCTGGGCCGAGGGCAGCCTGTGGGTGGGGCAATACCGCGACCGCAAGATCCACCAGATCAACCCCGAGACCGGCGCCATCGTGCGCACCATCGAGTCGAACCGCTTCGTCACCGGCGTGACCTGGGTCGACGGCGAACTGTGGCACGCCACCTGGGAAGCCGAGGAAAGCGACATCCGCCGCATCGACCCGCAAAGCGGCGCCGTGCTCGAGCGGCTCGAGATGCCGCGCGGCGTCGGCGTGAGCGGGCTCGAATCCGACGGGGCCGACCTCTTCTATGCCGGCGGCGGCGAGAGCGGAAAGGTCCGCGCCGTTCGCCGTCCCCACAACCCTACGGAGCACTGACATGACCGGCCTCGCCACCACCACCAGGAACCCCGCCATCGAACCGGGCCTCGCGAACCATCCCGTCGTGTCCGGCGAACGATGGCTCGCCGAGCGCAAGGCATTGCTGGCGCGCGAAAAGGAGCTCACGCACCTGCGCGACCAGATCGCCCGCGAGCGCCGCGCACTGCCGTGGGAGCGCGTGCAGAAGAACTACCTCTTCGACACGCCCGCCGGCCAGCGCACGCTCGCCGGACTCTTCGAAGGCCGGCGCCAGCTGCTGGTGCAGCACTTCATGTTCGGTCCCGGATGGGAGCAGGGCTGCCAGAGCTGCTCCTTCATGGCGGACCATACCGACGGCATGAACGTGCACCTGGCGCACCGCGACATCACGCTGGTCGCCATCTCGCGCGCACCGCTGGCCGAGATCGCGCGCTTTCGCGAGCGCATGGGCTGGCAGTTCAACTGGGTGTCGTCGAACGGCAGCGACTTCAACCGGGACTTCCACGTCAGCTTCACGCCCGAGGACCGCGCTGGCGGCGAGGTCTACTACAACTACGGCATGCAGCCCGTCCCGCAGGAGGAAGCACCCGGCATCAGCGTGTTCTACAAGGACGACGCGGGCGAGGTGTTCCACACCTACTCGACCTTCGGCCGCGGCGTGGAAGTGATGATGGGCGCGTACAACCTGATGGACCTCGTGCCGGAGGGCCGCGGCGAGCGCGACGTGCCCTACAAGATGGAATGGGTGCGACACCACGATCTGTACGAACCGCAGCCCGATGCGAAGGCTGCCGGGTCGTGCTGCTCGGAGCACCGCTGAAGCGCGAGCGGCCCGGGCGCGTGGAGACGACATCATGGCAAGCCTCTGGCCATGGCTGGCGGTCGCGGGAGTCGGCGCCCTTCACGGGCTGAACCCCACCACCGGCTGGATGTTCGCCGCCGCCTGGGGCGTGCGGTCGCGCGACCGGAGGCAGGCGCTGCGAGCCCTGCTGCCGATCGCCATCGGGCACGCCGCATCGGTCGCGCTCGTCGCCGCCGCGGTGGCGCTTGGCCTGTCGATGGACGGCGTGATGCTGCAGGTGCTGGCGGGCGGGCTTCTTGTCGCCGTCGCGGTGCATCACCTGCGGCGCCGCAATGCAAGGCATGCGCGGGCAGCGACCGGGATTGCCGGGCTGGCACTCTGGTCTTTCATGATGTCCACCGCGCACGGCGCGGGGCTGATGCTGGTGCCGGCGCTGATCCCGCTGTGCATGAGCGGCGCCCCGGCGGCCCGCGAGATCACCGCGTCGGGCTCGCTGCTGCTGGCGCTCGCGGCCGTCGGCGTCCACACCGCGGCGATGCTCGCAGTCACCGGCATGATCGCCATCGGCGTTTGCCTCGGCTTCAACGCCGCACGTGCTATCTCCGCCCCTTCGGCAGGCGGAAATCCGGCGACCCCGCCACCACCTTGCCGATCTCATCCATGAGGGCCCGCGCGCCGGGCGAAGGGAACGCGCCCATGCGCTGCGTCAGGCCGATCTGGCGCCGGGTTTCCTCGAGCGGAAAATCGAGCACCACGAGGCTGCCGTCGCGGATCTCGTAGCGCAGCTGATGCGCAGAGATCGCGGTCAGCATGTCGCTTTCAAGCAGCAGCCCGCGCAGCACGGCGAGGTCGCCCGTTTCCACCGCCGGCAGCGGCGGCGCCTGCCGCGCATCGGAGAAGAAGCGCTCCAGCAGCTCGCGCGACGGCGAGCCATGGCGCGAGAGCGTCCAGCTCGCCTCGCGCAGCATCCTGAAGTCAATGCGCTTCGCCCGCGCGAGCGGATGGCCGGCACGCGCGATCACCGAGATGCGGTCTTCGAACAGCGGCTCCTGCTGCAGGTCTTTCGCTTCACCGGCGCTGCGCAGTGCGCCGAGGATGAAGTCGATGTCGCCGCTGCGCAGCGACGCGGCCAGCGCGTCGTACGGGCTCTCGACGGTGGAGACATGCAGTCGCGGATGGCGTGCGAACAATGACGCGATCGCCAGCGGCAGGATCTGCGTGCGCCCGAGCGGCAGCGCGCCCACCGTGATGCTGCCCTGCAGGGTGCCTTCGCTGGCCGCGATGTCGGGGCCGATGTGCCGCAGCTCCGACAGCACGCGCTTGAAATAGAAGGCCACGATCTCGCCCGCCGGCGTTGCCGACAGGCCGCGCGCATTCCTGTTGAACAGCGCGATGCCGAGCCCGCTTTCCAGGTCTTTCAGCGCGCTGCTGATGGCCGGCTGCGTGATGCCGAACTCGCGCGCGACAGCGGGCATGTTGCGCTTTTCCGCGAGGCTCGCGATCACGGCGAGCCGCCTGCCGTTCAGGATCGAGGTGAAGAGCGAATGCACGTCGGCGGTGCCATCGATGCCGCCGCGCGCCACCAGCTGCGTTCGCGCCTCCTCGAACTCGCGTTCGATACGAATCGCACGCACCAGCACCAGCTCGCCATAGGCGTTAAGCGCCATGCCCCGCGAGCGCCGGTCGAACAGCGGCCTGCCGAGCGCGGCCTCCAGGTCGAGGATCGAGCGCGTCACCGCCGACGCCACGCGAAACAGCGCTTCGGCAGCCGCGGCAATGCTCCCGGCCGAGGCCACGGCCGAGAACGCGCGCAGGTGGCGCAGGTTGATGCCGAGCGCCACGCTGTCGGTGTGCTCGATAACTTTGTGATGTGCGGGTTTTCGGTTCACGGGCGGTATTTCCCTCTCATTTGCGCATTTTCATATTCAAGGGTTAACCCTATTCAATAAAAAAGAATGATGGCAGAGCAACGCTAACTCACGCCACGCAGGGCCGCCGCGGCACAGACTTCTTCCATGCTTGAAGCACCCCCTGCATACCTTCCGGAGCGTTGCGAATGATCATCGACTGTCACGGCCACTACACGACCGCGCCCAAGGCCCTCGAAGCCTGGCGCAACCGGCAGATCGCCGGCATTGCCGCCCCATCGGCAATGCCCAAGGTCTCGGAGCTGAAGATCGGCGACGACGAGCTGCGCGAATCCATCGAGAGCAACCAGCTGCGGCTGATGAAGGAGCGCGGCAGCGACCTGACCATCTTCAGCCCGCGCGCGAGCTTCATGGCGCACCACATCGGCGACTTCGAGGTCTCATCCACCTGGGCCGCCATCTGCAACGAGCTGTGCTTTCGCGTGAGCCAGCTGTTCCCCGATCACTTCATCGGCGCGGCCATGCTGCCGCAGTCGCCGGGCGTCGACCCGGCCAGCTGCATCCCCGAGATCGAACGATGCGTGAACGAGTACGGCTTCGTCGGCATCAACCTCAACCCCGACCCGTCGGGCGGCCACTGGACGAGCCCGCCGCTGTCCGACCGGCACTGGTACCCGATCTACGAAAAGATGGTGGAGCTCGACATTCCCGCCATGGTGCACGTGAGCACGAGCTGCAACGCCTGCTTTCATACCACCGGCGCGCACTACCTGAACGCCGACACCACGGCCTTCATGCAGTGCCTTACCTCGGACCTGTTCAAGGATTTCCCGACGCTGCGCTTCGTGATCCCGCACGGCGGCGGCGCGGTGCCCTACCACTGGGGGCGCTTCCGCGGCCTGGCGCAGGAGATGAAGAAGCCGCTGCTGAAAGACCACCTGCTCAACAACATCTTCTTCGACACCTGCGTGTACCACCAACCGGGCATCGACCTGCTGGCGCGGGTGATTCCGGTCGACAACGTGCTCTTCGCGAGCGAAATGATCGGCGCGGTGCGCGGCATCGACCCCGAGACCGGCTTCTTCTACGACGACACGCGCCGCTACATCGACGCCACGCCGCTGCTCGACGACAAGGCCCGCCACCAGATCTACGAAGGCAACGCGCGCCGCGTGTACCCGCGCCTGGACCGCGCACTCAAGCAGAAAGGACTCTGAACATGTCTGCCACTCCCATCCTGCAGGAACTGGGCGTCGTCCATCGGCGCGTCGAGCGCGCCGATGCGGCCGCCGTCGAGAAGCTGTCGCGCTTCGGCGTGTCCACGGTGCACGAGGCGCTGGGCCGCCTGGGCCTGATGGCGCCGCGCATCCGCCCCATCCACCCCGAGGCCCGCATGTGCGGCACCGCCATCACCGTGCTGCTGCAGCCCGGCGACAACTGGATGCTGCACGTCGCGGCCGAGCAGATACAGCCCGGCGACGTGGTGGTCGCAGCCTGCACCGCGGACAGCACCGACGGCTTCTTCGGCGACCTGCTCGCGACCTCGTTCAAGGCGCGCGGCTGCAAGGGCCTGGTGATCGACGGCGGCGTGCGCGACGTGCGCGACCTCATCGCCATGGACTTCCCCGTGTTCAGCCGCGCCATCCATTCCAAGGGGACGATCAAGGCCACGCCGGGTTCGGTGAACGTGCCGGTGGTGTGCGCCGGCGCGCTGGTGCAGCCGGGCGACGTGGTGCTAGCCGACATCGACGGCGTGGTGGTCGTGCCCGCGCAGCTGGCCGCACGCGTGGCCGATGCCGCCGAGGCGCGCGAGGCCAACGAGGCCGGCAAGCGCGCGCGCTTCGCGGCCGGCGAGCTGGGCCTGGACATGTACGCCATGCGCGAGCCGCTCGCCAAGGCCGGCCTGCGCTACGTGGACTAGACCGGCCGCCCTGTTCGAAACAACGAGAGACAACAATGAACAATCCGGCTCAGGTCGACGTCAAGGCCTTCATCGACGCCCGCTCCATGAGCGCCATGCAGTGGCTGCTGCTGGTGCTTTGCTTCCTGGTGGTCGCGGCCGACGGCATGGACGTCGCGATCATGGGATTCCTCGCGCCTTCCATCCTGCAGGAATGGGGCGTGTCGCGCGCCGCCTTCGGCCTCGTGATGAGCGCCGCGCCCTTCGGGCTCGTGTTCGGCGCGCTGGTCGCCGGCCCCGCGTCGGACCGGCTGGGCCGCAAGACGGTGCTGACGGCCTCGGTCTTCCTGTTCGGCATCTTCACCGTCGCCACCACGTTCGCGCAGAACCTGCCGCAGATGGCGGCGCTTCGCTTCCTCACCGGCCTGGGCCTCGGCGCGGCAATGCCCAACACGACGACGCTGCTGTCGGAATACGTGCCGCAGCGTTCGCGCTCGCTGCTGATCGCCGTGATGTTCACCGGCTTCAACCTGGGTTCGGGCGTGGTGGGCTTCGCCGCGGCATGGCTCATTCCGCATTTCGGCTGGCGCTCGGTGCTGGTGCTGGGCGGCGCGCTGCCGCTGGTGCTGGTGCCGCTGCTGCTGGCCCTGCTGCCCGAGTCGGCCCGCTTCATGGTGGTCCGCAGGCAGCCAGCCGAGCGCATTGCCGCCGTGCTGGGCCGCATCTGCCGCACCGTGTTCCCGGCCGGGACTACCTTCGTCGCGGCCGAGCCGCCGGTGGCGGCGAAGAAGCCGATCGGCGTGCTGTTCTCGCGCGGCTACGGGCTGATGACGCTCGCCCTGTGGACGACCTACTTCATGGGGCTGCTGGTGATCTACCTGCTGACCGGATGGCTGCCCACGCTGATCAAGGACGCGGGTCTTCCCATCGAGACCGCCGCGACGGTGACCGCCATGTTCCAGATCGGCGGCACGGTGGGCGCCATCCTCGTGGGCTGGACCATGGATCGCACCGCGCCGACGCGCGTCATCGCCGCCGCCTATGCGGCGGGCGCAGTCTGCATCCTGTGCCTCGGCACCTCGGGCGCGCTGTCGGCATCGCTCGCGCTGCTGGTGGCGCTGGCCGGCTTCTTCATGAGCGGCGCGCAGACGGGGCTCAACGCCTTCGCGCCCGGCTGCTATCCCACGATGGCGCGCGCCACCGGCGTCAGCTGGATGCTGGGCATGGGACGCTTCGGCAGCATCGTCGGCTCGATGTTCGGCGGCGTGCTGCTGACGATGGGATGGGGCTTCGGCGCCATCGTCTCGCTGCTGGCCCTGCCGGCGCTGCTGGCTGCGGCCGCGGTGCTCAAGGCGCGGGCCGCGCAGGCCGACGACGGCTCCGCGGGCAGCCCCCAACCGGTTCGCACCTGAAGCCATGCCGAACTTTTTCCCCACCCCTTCCGTCATCGCGCCGCACTGAGCGCAGGAGCGAATTCATGGCCCAGATCATCGGCGCCGTCGCCTGTTCCCACACCCCCACCATCGGCTTCGCCTTCGACAAGAACAAGCAGCAGGACCCGGTCTGGGCGCCCATCTTCGAGGCCTTCGCGCCGGTGCAGCAATGGCTGGCCGAGAAGAAGCCCGACGTGCTCTTCTTCATCTACAACGACCACGTCAGCTCGTTCTTCTTCGACCACTACTCGGCCTTCTCGCTGGGTGTGGGCGAGCGGCACGAGGTGGCCGACGAAGGCGGCGGCGCACGCGACCTGCCGCCGCTGGCGGGCCACCCGGCACTGGCGCGGCACATCGGCCGCTCGCTGGTGGCCGACGAGTTCGACATGTCCTTCTTCCAGGACCGCGCGTTGGACCACGGCGTGTTCTCGCCGATGTCGTTGCTGGGCCCGCACAAGCCGGCATGGCCCGTGCCGGTGATCCCGCTGCAGGTGGGCGTGCTGCAGTCGCCCGTGCCGTCGGCGCGGCGCTGCTACAAGCTCGGCCAGGCGCTGCGGCGCGCGATCGAGAGCTACCCGGACGACATCAAGGTGGCGATCGTCGCCACCGGCGGCCTCTCGCACCAGGTGCACGGCGAGCGCGCGGGCTTCAACAACACTGCCTGGGACGCGCAGTTCCTCGACCTGATCGAGAACGACCCGGTGCGGCTGACCGAGATGACTCAGGCCGAACTGGCAACGCTCGGCGGCATGGAAGGCGCCGAAGTCATCATGTGGCTGGTGATGCGCGGCGCTCTGTCGTCGAACGTGCGCAAGACACACCAGAGCTACTACCTGCCCTCGATGACAGGCATCGCCACCGCCATCTACGAGAACCTCGCAAGCCCGCCCGTGGCCGGGGAAGTCGAACGGCACCGCCGCCGCATCGCGGAAGAACTGGCCGGCGTGGAAGCGCTACGTGGCACCTACCCGTTCACGCTCGAGACCAGCGTGCGCGCCTACCGCCTCAACAAGTTCCTGCACGGCATGACGCGCCCCGCGCACCGCGCCGCCTTTCTTGCCGACGAGGAGGCCGCGTTCGAGGCCGCCGACCTGACGGACAGGGAGCGCGACCTCGTGCGCCACCGCGACTGGCGCGGCCTGATCCAGTACGGCGTGATCTTCTTCATGCTGGAGAAGCTGGGCGCGGTGGTGGGCGTGTCGAACCTGCACATCTACGCCGCGATGCGCGGCCAGTCGCTGGAAGACTTCCAGCAGACCCGCAATGCGCCCGGCGCCCTGTATTCGGTGGCCGGCAAGGACGCCGCGCCGCAGGCATGGGACAGCGCCCCCGCACCGCAGCCGCGCTGAGCCGCTCCCTTTCGATTCCGGAGACAACGAACATGAAAACCTTGCTTTCCCGCCGCCTTGCCCTCGGCATGGCCGCACTGGCCGCGGCCGGCCAGTTCGGCATGGCCCGCGCGGCCGACGCCTTTCCGTCCAGGCCTGTGAAGATCCTCGTGGGCTACAGCGCCGGCGGCGCGGTGGACGCCATCGCGCGCTCGGTCGGCCAGCGGATGTCGGCCATCCTCGGCCAGCCGGTCATCGTCGAGAACAAGCCCGGCGCGGCCACGAACATCGCGGTCAAATCCGTCATCACGAGCCCGCCCGACGGCTACACCCTGCTGCTGGCCGCCAATGCGCTGGCGGTGAACCCCTCGCTGTTCCAGCCCGCGCCCTACGACCTGGAGCGCGAGCTGACGCCGGTGGCTTCGGTCGGCCGCGTGCCCGTGGTGTTCACGGTGCGCGAGGAGTCTGCGATCAAGACCCTGTCTGACCTCGTCGCGGCAGCCAAGGCAAAACCGGGCAGCGTGACGGTCGCCACGCCGGGCAACGGCTCGACGCCGCATCTCGCGATGGAACTTTTCCAGCACACGGCCGGTCTGCAACTGCGGCACGTGCCCTACAAGGGCGGCGCGCAGGCACTCACCGACGTGCTCGGTGGCCACGTGGAGGTGGTTGCGGTCAATGCGCTCGAAGCGCTGCCGCTGGCCAAGTCCGGCAAGCTGCGCGTGCTGGCGGTGATGAGCGCCGAACGCTCGGCCGTGCTGCCGGGCGTGCCGACCGTCGCCGAGTCGGGCTACCCGGGTTTCGAAGCCAGCGTCTGGTACGGCTTCGTCGGGCCGGCCGGGCTGCCCAAGCCCGTGGTCGAGAAGCTGCACGACGCGGTGCAGAAGGCCATCGACTCGCCCGAGGTGCGCAACCAGCTCGCCGCGGCGGGCGGCGCTCCTTTGCCGGGGCCGACGGCTCAGTTCGAGAAGCTGCTCAAGGCCGACGTAGCGCGCTACGGCAAGCTGATCCGCGAAGCCAACATCAAGCCCGATTGATCGCCGTGACCACCGCCATCACCCGTCGCCAGGCCTGCCTGGCTGCGGTCGCCAGCGCTCTGCTGCCAGCGAGCCGCACTGCCCTGGGCGACTGGCAGGCCTACGCGGACCGGCTCATCGGGCGCGAATGACCATGCCGGATTCCATCAAGGGCATCTGCTCCATGGCCACGAAAGGCCTGCTGCTGGAGCTTGCCGCGGCGTACACACGCGCGAGCAGCGTGCCGGTTTCCATCGAAGCGGTGGGCGGCATGGATGCCGCACGGCGCGTTTCGGCCGGCGAGCCTTTCGACGTGGTGGTTCTCGCCTCGGACGCCATCGACAAGCTGTGCGCGGCCGGCAAGCTGGACGCATCGCGCAAGACGGACGTGGTGCGCTCCGGCGTTGCCGTGGCCGTCGCCGCGAACGCGGCGCGGGTCGACATCTCCACGGAGGAAGCGGTGCGGCGTGCCGTGCTGGAGGCCGCCGTCATCGCCTGCTCGACCGGCCCCAGCGGCGTGGCGCTGGCCGCGCTGTTCGAGCGCTGGGGCATCGCCGACGCCATCAAGGGCCGGCTGGTGCAGGCGCCGCCCGGCGTGCCCGTGGGCTCGCTGATCGCGCGGGGAGAAGCCTCGCTGGGCTTCCAGCAGTTCAGCGAGCTGATCGGCGTCGAAGGCATCGCGCTGCTGGGGCCGCTGCCGCCGACGATCCAGATCACGACCGTGTTCAGCGCGGCACCGATGGCGAACGCCTCCAAGCCGGATGCCGCAGACGCGCTGCTCGCCTACCTCGCCTCGCCTGCCACTGAGGAAGCCAAGCGCCGGCACGGCATGGAGCCGACCTAGCTCGCAACCGGCGTGCGAGAGCCGCTGCCATTGACCTTTCCCGCCGTGACCAGCCCTGCGCTCTCGACAAAGCCGTGGATCAGCTTCAGCCGTGGTGAAGCCCTCGACCACAGGATGCCGAAGCGCCGCGTCTCGGAAGGCAGCGGCAGCGCGATCTTGGCGACGCGCTGCCCATCGAGCAACGGCGATGCGATGTCGGGCACGATCGACACGCCGAGGCCGCGGTCGACCATCATCGCGATAGCCAGCAGCGAACTGAGCTCGAAGCGCTCCTGCGGCACGATGCCTGCGGCGCGCAGGTAGCGGTCGGCCTGCTTGCCGCCGCCGAGATTGCGGTCGTAGCGGATGAGCGGCGAGGTGCGCAGCAGTTCGTGCGGGTCGCGCCGCGCGAGGCGGCTGGGCGCGAGCAGCACCAGCGGCTCCTCGCGCAGCAGCGCCCAGTCGAAGGTCTTCGCGAGCGCGAACGACGGATACAGGCACACGGCCGCATCGAGCTCGCCCTGCTGCATCGCCTTGTAGAGCGTGGCGGTGGTGCCCGACTGCAGGAACACCTTGACGCCCGGATGCGTCTTCACGAAGCGCGCAAGGATGTCCGGCAGCAGGCTGTGGATGGCCGTATTGATGGTGCCGATGACCAGCTCGCCGCTGGCCGCTTCGCTGCCGAGCATCGCCTTGATGTCGCTCACATCGCGCAGCAGCGTGCGAGCCCGCTGAACCAGCCGGTGCCCCGCCTCTGTCGGCTGCACCGTGCGGCCGGCGCGCGCGAGCAGCGGCGCGGCGAGTTCGCGCTCGAGCGCGCGAATCTGCTGCGCCACCGCGCCGGGCGTCAGGTCGAGCCGGCGTGCGGCCTCCGACATCGAGCCCGATTCCACCACCAGAAGAAAGCTTTGCAGGTAGGCCGTTTCCATGAAGATAGATTTTCTACGATGTGATCACAGGGAACGGCTGTTTTTCTCCTCTCATGAACTGCGGACACTGCATCCATGAGAAGCAAACTCTTCGTTCCCGGCACCCGCCCAGAGCTGTTCGCCAAAGCACTGACCAGTGCGGCGGATGCCATCTGCCTCGACCTGGAAGACGCGGTGTCCGAGCCGCGCAAGGACGAGGCGCGCGAAACCGTGCGCAAGTTCCTCGAAAGCGGCGAAGCGGCCGCGTCGCACAAGACGCTGATCGTTCGCATCAACGCCATGGACACGCCGCACTTCGAGCGCGACGTGGCAGCGGTGGCGCAGGCCGGCGTGCACCTGATCAACCTGCCCAAGCCGCAGAGCCCCGCACATGTGCGCACGGCGGCCGAGGCCATCGAGCGCGCGGAGCGGGCCAACGGTGCGCACGCGCCCATCGGCCTGCTGCTGAACATCGAGACACCCGCTGCCCTGCGCACGGCCGCCGAGCTCGCACTGGCGCATCAGCGCGTGGCGGGGCTCCAGCTGGGGCTGGGCGATCTGTTCGAGCCACTGGGCATCACGCGGCGCGAGCCCTCCGCGATCCGGCAGGCGATGTTCGCGGTGCGCATCGCGGCCGGCGAAGCGGGCCTGTATGCCTACGACAGCGCCTTCTCGGACATCCGCGACGCCGAGGGCTTTCGTGCCGAGGCGATGCTCGCGCGCGACCTCGGCTTTCTCGGCAAGACCTGCATCCACCCGAGCCAGATCGCCATCGCCAACGAAGTGTTCCGACCGACCGACGAAGAAATCGCGCACGCCCGCAAGGTGGTCGAGGCGGCGCGAGAGGCCGATGCCAAGGGCGCCGGCGCCTACGTGGTGGACGGAAAGATGATCGACATCCCCTTCGTGATCCGCGCGCGCGCCATCGTCGAGAGCGCACGCAGCCTGGGGCTGCTGACCAGTTGAGCCTGGGGCTGCTGACCAGTTGAGCCTGGGGCTGCTGCCCGGCTGAGCTTCCCTATTCGAAAAGAACCGGAGACAAGAAAATGCGTATCCCTTCATTCCTTCGTCCGCTCGCGGTGGCCTCGGCCGTCGCACTCGCCGGAACCGCGCTCGCACAGGCCACCTACCCCACCAAGGCCATCACGATCGTCGTGCCCTACCCCGCCGGCGGCTCGAACGACACCTTCGCGCGCCAGGTCGCCAAGGAGCTCGGCGATGCGCTCAAGCAACCCGTGATCATCGACAACCGCCCCGGCGCGAGCGGCAACACCGGCACCGGCCAGGTGGCCAAGGCGGCGCCGGACGGCTACACGCTCGTGGCCGTGTCCTCCAGCATGACGACCAACGCGGCCGTGCAGTCGAAGCTGCCCTTCGATCCGGTGAAGGGTCTCGCGCCCGTGGCCATGTTCGCCAAGGGCCCGTTCATCGTCGCGGTCAACAACGAGTTTCCCGCGAAGACGCCGGCCGAGCTGATCGGCGCCATCAAGGCGAAGCCGGGCCAGTACAACTACGCCTCGTCGGGCTCGGGCAGCGTAAACCAGTTCGGCACCGAGCTGCTCAAGGCCAAGGTGGGCGACCTGCAGATCGCGCACATCCCCTACAAGGGCATGGGCCCGGCCGTGACGGACCTGGTCGGCAACCAGACGCAGCTGCTGATTTCCAGCGGCCCCTCGCTGCTGCCGATGGTGCGCGCCGGCAAGCTGCGCGCCGTGGGCATCACCAGCCTGAAGCCCAGCCCCATTGCCCCCGATCTCACGCCGATGGCAACGGCCGTGCCCGGCTACGAGTTCGAACTCTGGTGGGGCCTGCTGGCACCGGCGGGCACGCCGACCGATGTGGTCGCGAAGCTGAACGGAGCCGTCAACCAGATCCTGGCAAGGCCTGAGATCACCGCCAACTTCCTGCGCGAAGGCGCGATCGCCACCCCGCTCACCCCGGCGCAGTTCGGCACCGTCATCGCCGAGGACGTGGAACGCTGGAAGAAGCTGGCGAAGCAGCAGAACATCACCGCCGATTGAGGAAAGAAAGAAGGAAAGAAAAGCCCATGAGCACCATCGTCCCCGACGACGCGTCCCTGCCTGTCCGCCAAGGCCCCGCCGGGCCATTGAGCGGCCTGCGCGTGCTCGACCTGAGCGCCTACATCGCAGGCCCCTACGGCTGCTCGCTGCTGGCCGACCAGGGCGCGGAGGTCATCAAGATCGAGCCGCCCACCGGCGACAACCTGCGCAAGTACCCGTCGTCGCTGGAGGCCGAGAGCCGCGCGTTCGTCGGCGTCAACCGCAGCAAGCTGGGCGTGGTGCTCGACCTCAAGAACCCGCAGGACCTTGCCGCGCTGATGGCGCTGGTGCGCACGGCCGACGTGCTGGTGCACAACTTCCGCCCCAGCGTGCCGCCGCGGCTGGGCATTGCCTACGACCAGCTGAAGGCCGTGAACCCGCGCCTCATCTACTGCGCCGTGACGGGCTACGGCGAGACGGGGCCGCTGCGCGAGAAGGCCGGCTACGACCAGGTGCTGCAGACCATGACCGGCATGTGCGCGCTGCAGGGCAAGCGCGGCGAGCCGCCCGAGATCATCTACGGCTCGGTGGTCGACTACTACGCGGCCGCGCTGGTCGCCGCAGGCGTGGCCTCGGCGCTGTACGAACGCGAGAAGAGCGGCGAAGGCCAGTTCGTCGGCGTGTCGCTGCTGCGCTCGGCGCTCACGATGCAGTCGGCGCGCATGGTGTGGGCCGAGGGCGAGCCGAAGGACGTGGGGCGCGACATGCGTTCGGGCGGCATCACAGGCATCCACCCGACCCGTGAAGGGCACATCTACATCTCGGCCAACACGCCGCATTTCTGGCAAGCGCTGTGCGCCAAGGTCGGGCTGCAGGAGCTGGCCGGCGACGAGCGCTACGACTCGGTGCGCAAGCGCGCGCAGCATTTCGCGGAGATCGTTCCGAAGCTTCGCGCCGCGCTGGCCGAACGCACCGCGCTCGAATGGGAAGAACTGTTCGGCGAGGACGTGCCCTGCGCCGCGGCCCGCACGGTGGAAGACATGTTCGACGACGAACAGGTGCTGGCCGAGGACATGGTCGCGAACTTCGCGCACCCTACGCTGGGCTCGTACCGCGGCTTCACCCGTCCCGTGAAGTTCGGCCGCACGCCCGGCCCCGAACCCTTCGCGGCGCCCACGCTGGGCCAGCACACGCAGCACGTGCTGGCCCCGAAAGAAGCCGCCGGCCGCGCGGGCGACTGAGCCATGCGCGCCGACCTGGTTGTGCCGCACAGCAGCGGCACACGCAAGCCCGCCGATGCGGCGCCCGAAGACGCCTGCGACGCGCACATGCACGTGTACGACCGCCGCTTCGCGCTGCACGGATCGCCCGACGCCATGCTCGACCATGCCACCGCCGACGACTATCGCCTGCTGCAGCGGCGCATCGGCACGCAGCGCACGGTGGTCGTGCAGCCGCGCGTGCACGGCACCGACAACAGCGTAACGCTGGCGGCCATCCGCGAACTGGGCGCGCAGCACACACGCGGCGTGGCGGTGGTGCGGCCCGACGCGAGCGACGCTGAACTCGAACGGCTGCACGCGGGCGGCATCCGCGGCATCCGCTTCACGCTGTACACGCCGACGAATGCAGCGACGGACTTCGGCATGGTCGAGCCGCTGGCGCACCGGGTGCATGCGCTCGGCTGGCATGTGCAGCTGCATTGGAGCGCCGGCCAGATCGCGGAACACGCGGCGCTGGTCGCGCGGTTGCCTTGCACCGTCGTCTTCGACCATCTCGCGCGCATTCCGCAGCCCGACGCGCAGGCGCATCCCGCGTTCGACGTGATGCACCGGCTGCTCGACAACGGCCGCACCTGGATCAAGCTGTCCGGCGCATACCTCGACTCGCGGGTCGGCGCGCAAGGCGGCTATGCCGACACCGTCGCGCTCGCGCGGGCGTGGGTGATGCAGGCGCCCGAACGCGTGGTGTGGGGCAGCGACTGGCCGCATCCCACCGAGCGCACCGCCAAGCCCGACGACGCGCAGCTGTTCGACCTGCTGAGCCAGTGGGTGCCCGACGAAGCGCAGCGCCGGCGCGTGCTGGTCGACAACCCGGCGCGGCTCTACGACTTTTCCTGAACCACAAGATCCGAGACATCGACATGAACAAGCGACTCCTGAAATCCGTCGCGGCGCTGGCCGCCTGCGCCGCTCCACTGCTGGGCTGGGCCGCCTGGCCCGACAAGCCGATCCGCATGGTGGTGCCGTATGCCGCGGGCGGCGGTGCCGACAACACCGCGCGCATCGTCGCGCAGCAGATGAGCACTGCGCTGGGCCAGCAGATCGTGATCGACAACAAGCCGGGCGCGGGCGGCGTGATCGGCGCCGACAACGTGGCCAAGGCGGCGGCCGACGGCTACACCGTGCTGTACGACGCATCGGCGTTCTCGGTGAACCCCTCGCTGCGCAAGCTGCCCTTCGACGCGGCGAAGGACTTCATTCCCGTGTCGCTGGTGGCCACGGCGCCGCAGATCCTCGTGGTGCCGGCGACCGCTCCCTACAAGACGGTGCCGGAGTTCATCGACTACGCACGCAAGAACCCGGGCAAGCTGAGCTTCGCGTCGGCGGGCGGCGGCACCGGTTCGCACCTCGCCGGTGAGGCATTGAACGAGCAGGCGAAGATCGGCCTGATGCACGTGCCCTACAAGGGCGGCGCGCCGGCACTGACCGACGTGATGGGCGAGCAGGTGTCGGCCTACTTCGGCAACGTGGCCTCGACGCTGGGCTACGTGAAGAGCGGCAAGCTGCGCGCGCTGGGCGTGAGCTCCATCAAGCGCCTGCCGGGGCTGCCCGACGTGCCGACGCTGGCCGAGTCGGGCCTGCCGGGCTACAACGTGGTCGAGTGGAACGGCGTGTTCCTGCCCAAGGGGACGCCGGCCGACATCGTGCAGAAGCTCGGCAAGGCGGTGCAGGCGGCGCTCGCCGATCCGGCCGTGCGGCAGAAGCTGCTGCAGCTGGGCCTGGAGCCCGCGGGCACCGCGCCCGAGGCGTTCGCGAAGTTCGTGCAGGACGAGACGGCCAGGGTGAGTGCGCTGGTCCGCTCGCGCAACATCAGGGTCGATTGACCACGCACGTCCGCGCGGGATGTGAAACGTAGTGTGTGGGGTTCGTCCCGCGGATACAGAGGCATACGCATTTCGCTCCGCGGCGGGGTGGCCCGGCGAAGAATCGGCTCCGTTCACAGACGAACGCCCGTCACTCTTCCGAAGGAACCGCCATGCGCTTTCGCTCTCCCGCCCTCTTCTTTGCCGTCGCCATCGCGGCCTCTGCGGCAGCCCTCACGCTGACCTTTGCCGCGCCCTCGCCGCTGGGCGGCGATATTCCGGCCGGCGAGGCCGTGCCCGCACCGGAGTTCCAGAACATCGACACCTGGCTCAACTCGCCGCCGCTGAAGCTGAGCGAGTTGCGCGGCAAGGTCGTGCTGGTCGACTTCTGGACATACACCTGCATCAACTGCCTCAACCACCTGCCCTACGTGAAGGAGTGGAACGAGAAGTACAAGGACAAGGGCCTGGTCGTCGTGGGCGTTCACACGCCGGAGTTCGCGTACGAGAAATCGACGAAGAACGTGAAGGACGCCATCGCGCGCCTGCAGATCAAGCATGCCGTGGCGCAGGACAACAGCTACGGCACCTGGAAGGCCTTCAGAAACCAATACTGGCCGGCCGTGTACCTGATCGACAAGCAGGGGAAGATCGTCTATTCGCACTTTGGCGAAGGCAGCTACGGCACTACCGAGAAGAAGATTCAGGCGCTGCTGGCTGAGCCTTCTGGGACTTGAGACGGCGCATTAGTTCGGGGTGCGATCACGACGACGGGGGACATTCGCGGAGGGGAGCACCCGGTGCCATTCGCACGCCCCCAAACATCAGCAACCGCAAAACAATACAGACAAGAGAAATGAACAAGCTCTGGTTCGCCCTCCTCTTCCTCGCAGGCGGCATCTCGCAAGAAATCCGCAACCCGGTGAACTGCCAATGCATCCCCGCCCGGCAGCCGCAGCTGCCTCGGCCGCACAGGCGTCAGTCGAGCGCCTCGACCGCCGACGAGAAGACGTAGCCCTCGCTGCGCACCGTCTTGATGTAGCGCGGCTCGCGTGCGTCGTCCCCCAGGCGCTGGCGCAGGCGGCTCACCAGCAGGTCGATGGAGCGCTCGAAGAGCTCCGCCTCGCGACCTTGAGTGAGGCTCAGCAGCTGGTCGCGGCTCAGCACCTTCTGGGGATGGTCGAGAAACACCATCAGCAGCCGGTACTCCGCGCCGCTGAGCGCCACCATCACGCCGCTGTCGTCGATCAGGTTGCGCGCGGTGGTGTCGACCTGCCAGTCGCCGAAGGCCAGCTTCGAGGCCGACTCGGTGGAGCGCATGTTCGGCGGCAGCATGCGCGTGCGGCGCAGCACCGAGCGGATGCGCGCCAGCAGCTCGCGCGCGGAGAACGGCTTGGCCAGGTAGTCGTCGGCGCCCATCTCCAGCCCGAGGATGCGGTCGGCCTCCTCGCTGCGCGCGGTGAGCATGAGGATGGGCGTGGCCTTGTACTTGCCCGTGCGCAGGTCGCGGCACAGCGTGAGGCCATCTTCGCCCGGCAGCATCAGGTCAAGAATGATCAGGTCGAAAGGCCCCGACTCCTCGAGCGCCGCGCGCATGTGCCGACCCGTGGGTACCGTCACCACCCGCAGGCCGTTCTTGACCAGGTAGGTGGAGAGCAGTTCGCGGATTTCCCGGTCGTCGTCGACGATGAGGATGTGATCGGAGGTCTTGGGAATGTTCATGGCAGTGCGGTGATGCGCCCACGGGGCGACGGGCAGGTGCAATGTAGCCCGTACAGGCGAAGGATCGGGCGGTTTTGTATACCCGTGTATCCGGCGGGCCGGGCGACCACACTATGTTGCTTGCACGGGCGCGACGGGTAATGTTGTATGTCGGTCCACGCGGCCCAACACACTGGAATACAAAGCGGCCCGCCTTGGAGCGGGACCGGGTCTATAAACCTGTCCATGCCTACTTCCGCCGCCAGCCTTCCCGCCGACATCGCGCCGGCCTCCTCCGCCCCCATGGGCCTGCGCCGGCTGCTGCCGCGCTCGCTGTTCTCGCGGGTGACGCTGATCATCGTCGTCGGGCTGGCCATTGCGCAACTGCTGACCTTCATGGCCATCGGCTACGAGCGCGGCATCGCGATGCGCGAGCTGATGATGATCGGCATCGAGCGCGACATCGCCAGCTCGGTCGCCATCCTCGACCGGCTGCCGGCCGACGAGCGCGAAGGCTGGTTGGCGCGGCTGGAGCGGCGCAACTACCGCTTCGTGCTCGGCGGCAGCGCGCAGGGCAAGGCGCCGGACACGCCGTCGTCGCAGCAGTTCGCGACCGCGATCGCCGACGCGATGCGCCCCTTCGAGATCGTGAAGTTCGGGCAGGTGAGCAACCCGCCGCAGGGCCTGCAGATCCAGGTGCGCCTGTCGGACGGCTCCTCGGTGGTGGTGCATGCACGGCGCGTGGACATGCCGGTGTCGAGCTGGGTGATGTGGCTGCTGTGGGTGCAGCTGCTGGTGCTGGCGGTGTGCGCCTGGTACGCGGTGCGGCTGGTCACGCGGCCGCTGGCGCAGCTGGCCGACGCGGCCGACGAGCTGGGACCCGACCTGAAGGGCCAGCAACTGGCCGAAGAGGGGCCGACCGAGGTGAAGCACGCGGCGCGCGCATTCAACGCGATGCAGAAGCGCATCGCCGGCTACATGGCCGAGCGGGTGGAAATACTCGCGGCCATCTCGCACGACCTGCAGACGCCCATCACCCGCATGCGGCTGCGCACCGACCTGATGGACGACGGCCACGACCGCGACAAGTTCCGCCAGGACCTCGACGCCATGCACACCCTGGTGCGCGAAGGCGTGACCTACGCGCGCACGCTGCACGGCGCCACCGAGCCGCCGCGCCGCATCGACGCCGACGCGCTGTTCGAGAGCATGGTGGCCGACTACGAGGACTCGGGCGAGCAGGTGCTGCTCGAAGGCCGCGTGGGCGAGCCCATGGTGACGCGGCCGAACGCGCTGCGGCGCATCCTGACGAACCTCATCGACAACGCGCTGAAGTTCGGCACCGACGTGCGCCTGCAGGTGCATGCAGACGCCGGCAACCGGCTGACGCTGGCCGTGGTCGACAACGGCCCCGGCATTCCGGCCGACCAGCTGGAGAACGTGCTCAAGCCCTTCTACCGCGTCGAGGGCTCGCGCAACCGCAACACCGGCGGCACCGGGCTGGGCCTCGCCATCGCACAGCAGTTGGCGACGGCGATGGGCGCGGAGCTCACATTGCGCAACCGGGACGAAGGCGGGCTGGAAGCCCGGCTGACCATGAATACCAACGCAGCCGCACCACCGGACTGAGCCGGCTGCGGCAGCCGCCGCAACACCACCGACCGCAGAAGAAAAAGAAAAGCGGCTCGCATGGCGAGACCGTGAAGGGCCGTGCTCGCTCCCGACTTCCCATTTCAGCCATTCATCGACAACATTCACCGACCGGAATCCGATCATGCTGCTCCTCATCGTTGCCTACCTCGGTGGCGTGCTCACCATCCTGAGCCCGTGCATCCTGCCCGTGCTCCCCTTCGTGTTCGCGCGCGCCGACCGGCCGTTCCGCTCGCACGGCCTGCCCATGCTGCTGGGGATGGCGCTGGCGTTCTCGGCCATTGCCACGCTCGCAGCCGTGGGCGGCGGCTGGGTCGTGGCGCTCAACCAGTACGGGCGCTATGCAGCGATTGCGATGCTCGCGGTGTTCGGCGTGACGCTGCTGTTTCCGTCGGTGGCCGACCGGTTGAGCCGGCCGCTGGTGGCACTCGGCTTGAGGCTGGCGGGGCCTGCACCGGAAACAAAGGCGTCGGTGTTTTCGCCGCTCCTGTTGGGGGTCGGCACGGGGCTGCTGTGGGCGCCTTGCGCGGGGCCGATCCTCGGGCTGATCCTGACGGGCGCGGCGCTCAACGGCGCAAGCATCGGCACCTCGTTGCTGCTGCTGGCCTACGCGGCCGGTGCATGTACCTCGCTGGCGGCCGCGCTGCTCTTCGGCGGGCGGCTGTTCTCGGCGATGAAGGGCTCGCTGCGCACCGGCGAATGGCTACGGCGTGCAGCCGGCGTGGCCGTGCTCGCGGGTGTAGGCGCCATCGCGCTGGGACTGGACACCGGGCTTCTCAGCCGCCTGTCGGTCGGCACCACTTCGGCCCTGGAGAAAGCACTTGTGGAGAAGATCGACATGCCAATGCCAGTCCCCGTGCCGTTATCGCAACCTCGCGCACCGGCGCTGCCCGACGAAGGCGGCCTTCCTTCGCTCGCGGGCGCCACCGAATGGCTGAACTCCGCCCCGCTGACCGCCGAGAGCTTGCGCGGCAAGGTGGTGCTGGTCGACTTCTGGACCTACTCGTGCATCAACTGCCTGCGCACCCTGCCCTACGTTCGTGCCTGGGCCGAGAAGTACAAGGACGCGGGGCTGGTGGTGGTCGGCGTGCATGCGCCGGAGTTCGCGTTCGAGAAGCTGCCCGCCAACGTGCGCCGCGCGACGAAGGAGCTAGGCATCAATTTCCCCGTGGCCATCGACAGCGACTACGCGATCTGGCGCGCCTTCGGCAACCAGTACTGGCCGGCGTTCTACGTCGTCGATGCGCAGGGGCGCATCCGGCATCACCAGTTCGGCGAGGGCCAGTATGCGAAGGCGGAGCAGGTCATCCAGCAGTTGCTGGCGGAAGCGGGGCGACCTGCCGTACCGGCCGACCTGGTCTCGCCGCATGGCCAAGGCACGCAGGCCGCGCCGGCCGAATCGCCGGCCCTGTCGGGCGAGACCTACCTGGGCTACGAGCGCGCGCACAACTTCGCTTCGCCCGGCGGCATCGCGAACGACCATGCGCACGTCTATTCCGCGGCTGCGCCATCACTGCGCACCAACCAATGGGCGCTGGCTGGCGAATGGACGGTGGAGAGCGAACGCGCGGTGCTGGCCCGCGCCAACGGGCGCATCACCTACCGCTTCCACGCACGCGACCTGCATCTCGTGCTTGGCCCGTCGGCGGATGGCAAGCCGGTGCGCTTCAGGGTGCTGATCGACGGCAAGCCTCCGCTCGCGGACCATGGCGCCGATACTGATGCGCAGGGCAACGGAACCATCGACGGGCAGCGGCTGTACCAGCTGGTCCGCCAGGCTGGGAACGACGGGGAGCGCCTGTTCGAGATCGAATTCCTCGATGCCGGCGCGCAGGCCTACGTGTTCACCTTCGGCTGAGTGCCTCGCGGCAGCGGGCACGTGCCCGTTTCACAGGTGCTGAGCCACCAGCACCACGGCTCCGGCGATAGAGATGACGCCGCCAACGAACTTCCTGAATGCCTTCATGGCGTCCTCCTTCAGTGAGGCTCCATGGTGCCGCGTGGCTGTGCGTTCGTGGGTTGGGAATTCTCATGTGCAGGATAGAAAAACCCAACCTGCAGGGCATTGCTCAGTCGCGCGGCATCTACGACCGCGCACTCGGCAAGGAAAGCCGCGCCCTCGCGAACTGGCTGGCGCGAAGCCTCACGCGCTCCACTGCGGCTTCCAGCGTGGGCTGCTGCATGAATACGAGCACTCCCCGCTTGAGCCCGCGAAGGCTCAGCTCGGCAACGCCGGCGTAGCGGCCGTCCGCGGTCCGCTGGATATCGATGCGGCTCGACCAGCCATCGGGCAGTTTGACGAGAAGCTGTAGTTGTTGTGTGACGCTCATGAGGGCGCCGAGGATAGGCGCCGCGGCGCTGCCCCCAAAGGAAATAGTTCTTGGTATTCGAGATTCTTCAAGGTTGGCATCGGATGAATCTCCGGCCCCCATCCTCGATGTCTCCCAGATTGGTCGCGATCATTGGCTTGCCCGCCCCTCCGGCGGGTCCTCCCTCCGACCCTGCGAAAACGGGGTCCTTCAGCTCGCCTTCGTGCGAGCTTTTTTTTTCCTCCGCCGTCGCCTCTGCAAACTGAGCAAGCCCAGTTCTGACAATCGTGAAATGCGCCCGTACCTGGAACAGGTCGCCATCAATGGCATGACCGAAGAGTCAACCGACGTGCGGCGAGGACGTTGACAGCCACATGCACGTGTTTTCGTGTGACCCTTGAGGTGCAATCATGAAAAGAGCCCTGATCCTGTTGGCTGCCGGAACTGTCTTCACCGCTTCGGTCTTTGCACAGCAGCCACCGGCTGCACCAGCAACGACGAGCCCCGCTCCCGCTGCAAAAATGGCACCGGCACCGGCACCGGCAGCAGCACCAGCCGCGGCGCCTGCGGCCGCAGCGCCCGCGGCCAAACCCGCAACGACCACCACGGCAGCAGCACCGGCCGCAGGCCAGGTCTGGGTCAACGGCAAGGTCTATCACTGCGCGAACGACAAGTACTTCGGCAAGACGAAGCACGGCTCGTACATGTCGGAGGCCGACGCGAAGGCCAAGGGCGCTCACGCAGCCCACGGCAAGACCTGCTGAACGTCGCAATGCCGGGGCGCGGGCCGCTTCATGCCCGTGCCCCGGCGAAAACCTACAGGCAGACAGCGGCCTGCTGATCCCTCCGCTTTCCCCCGCCCCCTTCGTTGTGGCTATCAGCCAAAACTGCTAGCATCAATTAACTTACCGGCCGACATGTAAAACAAACCCCAACCTCTGCGGCCGTGGCGCACCACAACAAGGCACCCTCATGCGACTCTTCAAACAGACCCTGTGTGCAGCCGCGATGGGCATCGTGTCGGCCGTGGCTTCGGCGGCAACGCCGCAACCGCTGCTCGATCGTGCGCTCGCCCTGTCCGATGCCACCGAGCCCAACGTCATCGCATGGCGCCGGCACATCCACCAGCATCCCGAGCTGGCCTACGAAGAGGTCGAGACGGCCAAGTACATCGCCGCGGTCCTGGCGAAGATTCCCGGCATCGAAGTGCAGACCGGCATCGCCGGCACCGGCATCAAGGCGGTGCTTCGCGGCGGCAAGCCCGGCCCGGTGGTCGCGCTGCGCGCCGACATGGACGCCCTTCCCGTCGAGGAGCGCAACGACCTGCCGTTCCGCTCGAAGGCCAAGGCCATGTGGCGTGGCCAGGAGGTGTCGGTAGCGCACGTCTGCGGCCACGACACCCACGTGGCGATGCTGCTGGGCGCGGCGCAGGCGTTCTCGGCCATGCGCGCCGAGTTGCCCGGCACGGTGGTGTTCCTGTTCCAGCCGGCCGAGGAGATCGGCCCCGGCGACCGCCCGAGCGGCGCGCTGGCCATGGTCAAGGCGGGCGTGCTCGACAACCCCAAGGTCGACGTCGTGCTGGGCCAGCACATCGGCTCGCAGGCGCCCAAGGGTTCGATCTCTTATCGCCCAGGCGCGATGCTGGCCAGCATCGACGTGTTCGACATCAAGCTCAGCGGTGCGGGCGGACACGGCGCCGCGCCATGGGCCGCCAATACGCCGATGCTGGCGGCCGCGGAGATCACGCTGGGCCTGCAGAACATCGTGAGCCATCGCACCAACCCGACCATCGACGGCGGCGCCACCGTGGTCACGGTGGGCATGCTGCAAAGCGGCAACCGTTTCAACATCCTGCCCGAGACCGCCGAGCTCTCCGGCACGGTGCGCGCGCTGTCGGCGCAGAACCAGAAGACGGCCCACGAGCAGATCCGCATGAAGGCCGAACACATCGCGGCCAGCTACGGCGTGAAGGCCGACGTGCGCATCGACACCGGCGGCGGCTATGGCGTGCTGGTCAACGACGTACCGTCCACCCTGGCGCTGGTCGATGGCCTGAAGGCTGCGGCCGGCAAGGACAAGGTCGCGGAAATCCTGCCGTCGATGGGCTCCGAGGACTTCGGTGCGTTCGGCGCAACCGGCATCCCGGTGGTCTTCTGGATCCTCAACGCCTCGCCCTATCCGGACCGCGCGGGTCCGACGAACCATTCGCCGCTGTTCACCATCGACGAGTCGGCCATGCGCATCGGCGTGCGCGCGCTGACCAGCGCAACCCTCGCCCAGATGACGCGTGCCAACGGCACGTCGCCTTGAAGACAGCCAACCGCTGATCCCCGGGTTTCCCCCGACCCACCCGCGTTGTGGCTGTCAGCCAAAACTGCTAGCATAAATTAACTTACCGGCCGGCATGTAAAAACAAGCATCGAGACCGGCGGCCGAGACCACAGAACCAGAGACGCGAGACAACGAATGAACGCCCTGATGCAAAACAACGCGCTGCTGATTTCCAGCCTGCTGGAACACGCGGCCCGCCATCATCCGGACGTTGAAATCGTCTCGCACCTCGACATGCGGACCTGCGTGCGAACCACCTGGCGCAAGGTGGCCCAGCGCGCGGCCAGGCTCGCCTCCGCCCTGCGGACGCTCGGCATCCAGCCCGGCGCGCGCGTCGCGACGCTGGCCTGGAACACGCACCGGCATCTCGAGCTCTACTACGCCGCCTCGGGCATGGGCGCGGTGCTGCACACCGTGAACCCGCGGCTCTTTCCCGAGCAGATCGGCTACATCGTCAACCACGCGGCCGACGAGCTGGTCTTCTTCGACCTGGGCTTTGCGCCGCTGCTCGAACAGGTCGCACCGCAGCTGAAATCGGTCAAGGGATTCGTCGCGATGTGTTCGCGCGCGGAGCTGCCTGCGCTGAACCTGCCCGGCCCCCTGCTGTGCTACGAAGACCTCGTGGCCGATGCCGAACCGCTCGCCGAATGGCCTGCGCTCGACGAGAACACCGCCTCGTCGCTGTGCTACACCTCCGGCACCACGGGCAACCCCAAGGGCGTGCTCTACAGCCACCGTTCGACGGTGCTGCACTCGTGGGCCGCCTGTGCCGCCGATGGCCTGCAGCTGTGCGCGCGCGACAGCGTGCTGCTCGCGGTGCCGATGTTCCATGTGAACGCCTGGGGCATTCCCTACGCCGCCGCGATGTGCGGCGCCAAGCTGGTGCTGCCGGGCCCGGACCTCGGCGGCGAGCGCCTCTTCAACCTGATGCGCGACGAGCGCTGCACCTTCTCGCTCGGCGTACCGACCGTGTGGCTGGGCTTCTTCCAGCACGCGGAGAAGCTCGATGCGGCTGCGCGCGCCGCCCTGTGCCTCGAGCGCGTCGTGGTCGGCGGCTCCGCCGCGCCGCGTGCCATCGTCGAGAAGTTCGAGCACCTGTTCGGCGCCTACGTGATCCAGGCCTGGGGCATGACCGAGACCAGCCCGCTGGCCACCATCTGCAACCTGCTGCCGCGCCACGACGGCATTCCCCTGGAAGAGCGCTTCGACGTGCAGACCCGCCAGGGACGCGCCATCTTCGGCGTGGAGATCGCGGTGTTCGATGCCGAAGGCCGCCGGCTGCCGGCCGACGACCACACGCCAGGGGAACTGAAGGTGCGCGGCCCCTGGGTCGTGTCGGCCTACTACGGCCAGGAGCCCGGCGCAGAACTCGATGCGAACGGCTGGTTCGCCACCGGCGACGTCGCGCTGATCGACAAGGACGGCTACGTGCAGATCACCGATCGCTCGAAGGACGTGATCAAGTCGGGCGGCGAATGGATCTCCTCCATCGACCTCGAGAACCTCGCGGTCGGCCACCCCAAGGTAAAGGAAGCCGCGGTGATCGGCGCGTACCACAGCAAGTGGCAGGAGCGCCCTTTGCTGATCGTGGTGCCGAACGAAGGCGCAGAGGTCACAGCCGCGGAAATCCTCGGCTTCATGCAGGACCGCGTGGCCCGCTGGTGGATGCCCGACGACGTGGTCTTCGTCGACGAACTGCCCCACACCGCCACCGGCAAGCTGTTGAAGACACGGCTGCGCGAGCAGTTCCAGGGCCACCGGCTGCCGACCGACGCGGCCGTTGCCGACTGAGGTTCGGACGCCCACCAACACCCGCCGGTGCTGCGGCCGAGTTCACGCGACAGCAACCCTGAAAACAATGGAGAGACAAGCATGCAACATCGATTCCGGCTCGCGGCCCCTGCGGCCATCCTTCTCGCCTGCGCCGTAGCTGCTGCGCAAGGCACCCCGAACACCATCAGCGACGACGTCGTTCGCATCGGCGTCATGGCCGACCAGACCGGCCCCTACTCGGGCAACGGCGGCCCCGGCTCTTCGCTGGCCGTGAAGATGGCGGTCGAGGACTTTGGCGGCAAGGTGCTCGGCAAGCCCGTCGAGGTGCTGGTGGCCGACGACCAGAACAAGCCCGACGTGGGCCTGAACATTGCGCGCAAATGGCTGGACACCGAGAAGGTCGACACCATCGTCGGCGGCTCGGCCTCGTCGATCGCGCTGGGCGTGTCCTCGCTGCTCAAGGAGCGCAAGAAGCCGTACCTGATTGCCGGCACGGTGAGCGCGGAGCTCACCAACAAGTCGTGCTCGCCGATGAACTTCCAGTTCCTCACGGACACCTATGCGCTGCCCAAGGCGGGCGTGCAAAGCCTGATGAAGCAAGGCGTGAAGAGCTTCTACTTCATCACCGTGGACTACGCCTTCGGCCAGGCCTTCCAGGACGACGCCACCAAGTTCATCCAGGCCGCCGGCGGCAAGGTGGTGGGCTCGGTCAAGCATCCGCTGGGCGCGACCGATTTCTCGTCGTACCTGCTGCAGGCACAGTCCAGCGGCGCGCAGGCCATCGTCATCCTCAACGCCGGGCTCGACCTGTCGAACGCGTTGAAGCAGGCGGCCGAGTACAAGCTCACACGCAACGGCCAGATGGTGTCGGTGTTCGGCATGACCATCAACAGCGTATCGGCCATGGGGCTGGACGTGGCCCAGGGCCTGCAGCTCACGGTGCCGTTCTACTGGGACCGCGACGACGCCTCGCGCGAATGGTCGAAGCGATTCATGGCTCGCAACAAGGGCGTGGTGCCAACCTACATCCACGCCGGCGCCTACAGCGCGACCATGCACTACCTGAACGCGGTCAAGGCCGCCGGCACCGACGACGGCGCCACGGTCGCGGCGAAGATGAAGGCCACGCCGATCAACGACTTCTTCTCGAAGGACGTCAAAATCCGCGAGGACGGCCAGGCGCTGCGCCCGGTGTACGCCGTGCAGGTGAAGAAGCCGGCCGAGTCGAAGGGAGCGAACGACTACTACACGGTGCGCGCCGAGATCCCGCCCGAGCAGACCTGGCGTCCGCTGGCCGAGAGCAGCTGCGACTTCATCAAGGGCAAGTGAGCGCTACGGTGGGCATGCAGATCGACATCCTCGAGCCGCGGCGCGACCTGCTCGGCGAATGCCCGCTGTGGGACGCGCGCAGCCAGTCGCTCTACTGGATCGACGGCCGCGCCCAGCTCGTGCGCCGCCACACGCCCGCCACCGGCGCCAGCGCCGAGTGGCACGCGCCGCAGCACATCGGCTCGATCGCGCTGTGCGAGAGCGGCCGCCTGCTGCTGGCGCTGGAACACGACTTCTGGCTGCTCGACCCCGACAGCGGCACGCTCGTGCCCATGGACGCGGGCGTGACGCACAGCGCAGAGCGCATGCGCCTGAACGACGGCCGCACCGACCGCGCCGGCCGCTTCGTCGTCGGCTCGATGACCCTGGGCCGCGCCGAGCCCGAAGGCGCGCTTTACCAATTGACGGCCGGCGGGTCGGTGAAGACGCTGGACACCGGCATCGCGGTGGCCAACGCCACCTGCTTCAGCCCGGACGGCCGCTGGCTCTACTTCGCGGACAGCCACACGCACCAGATCCGCCGCTACCCCTACGACACGGCCAGCGACGCAGCCGGCCCGAGCGAAGTGCTGGTCGATACCCGGGCGCTCGGCTCGGTGCCCGACGGCGCCACCGTGGATGCCGAAGGCCATCTGTGGGTGGCGCTGGTGCAGGCCGGCCAGCTCGTGCGCTTCACGCCCGAAGGCCGGCTCGAGCGCACCATCCAGCTGCCGGTGACCTACGTCTCCTGCCCCTGCTTCGGCGGCCCCGACCTCGACGTGATCTACCTCACGTCGATCAGCAACAGCGGCAACCTGCTGCGCAGCGACCATCCGGACGCGGGCGCGGTGTTCGCCATCCACGGCGCCGGCGTGCGCGGGCTCGAGGAGTCCCGCTTCGCCGACCGCCCTCCCCTCATCTGACAAGGCAGACAACATGACTCGACGTTTCGAAGGCAAGGTGGCGCTGGTCACCGGCGGTGCACGCGGCATCGGCCGCGCCATCTCGGAAGCCCTGGCGGCCGAAGGCGCCGTGGTGGGCGTGCTCGACCGGCAGGAAGACCTGGCGCGCGAAGCCGCCGAAGCCATCAAGGCGCAAGGCGGCCGTGCCGTGACCTTCGGTGGCGACGTGGCGCGCCGCGACACCTTCGCCCAGTCCATCCCGGCGCTGAAGCAGCAGTTCGGCCGCTTCGACATCCTGGTCAACAACGCGATCTGGGTGCGCTACGGCCCCATCGAGGCCATCACGCCCGAGATGCTCGAGCGCATGGTCGGCACCGGCTTCAACTCGGTGGCCTGGGGCATCCAGGTGGCGGCCGAGGCCATGGGCGAAGGCGGCAGCATCGTCAACATCGCCTCGTCGGCGGCCTATCTCGGCCTGCCCGAGGGCATGCTGTACTGCGGCGTAAAGGCCGGCGTGGTGGGCCTCACGCGCTCGGCGGCGGTCGACCTAGGGCCGCGCGGCATCCGCGTCAACGCGATCTGCCCGGGCTCGATCGAGACCGAAGGCGTGAAGATCAACCTGACACCCGAGAAGACTCAGGTCCGCCTGGCCAAGACGCCGATGAAGCGGCTCGGCGCGGTGGACGACGTGGCCAAGGCCGCCTGCTTCCTCGCCTCGTCCGACAGCAGCTTCATCACCGGCGAATCGCTGCTGGTCGACGGCGGCGTGACGCACGCCTTTCTCTGAACACCGGGCCCGCCCACGCCATGGACACCATCCTCGAAGCGCACCAGCTCAGCCGGCAGTTCAGCGGCTTCTTCGCCGTGAAGAACGTCGACCTGCGCGTGCGCCGGCATTCCGTGCATGCGCTGATCGGCCCTAACGGCGCGGGCAAGACCACCTGCTTCAACCTGCTGACCACCTTCCTGCGGCCGAGCACCGGGCGCGTGACCTTCAACGGCCGCGACATCTCGCGCAGCGACCCGGCCTCGGTGGCCATGGCCGGCCTGGTGCGCTCGTTCCAGATCTCGGCCGTGTTCGGCCAGATGACGGTGCTGGAGAACGTGCGCGTCGCGCTGCAGAAGAAGGCCGGCGGCAGCTTTGCCTTCTGGCGCAACGTGCGCGTGCTGCGCAGCCTGGACGCGCGGGCCATGGAGCTGCTGGAGCGCGTGGGCCTCACGCACTGGCGCGACACGATGGCCGGCGAGCTGCCCTACGGCCGCAAGCGCGCGCTGGAGCTCGCCACCACCATCGCGATGGACCCCGAGATGATCCTGCTCGACGAGCCCATGGCCGGCCTCGGCCACGAAGACATCGGCCCCGTGGTCGAACTGATCCGCGACGCGGCCAAGGGGCGCACCGTGCTGATGGTCGAGCACAACATGAAGGTCATCGAGGCGCTGTGCGACCGCGTGACCGTGCTGCAGGCCGGCCAGGTGCTGGCCGAAGGCAGCTACGACGAGGTGTCGCGCGACGCCCGCGTGATCGAAGCCTATGTGGGAGGCGCGCATGCCTGAGACCCTGGAAGCGGCGGCCACCACCGCCATGCTGCGCGTGGAAGGCCTGCGCGGCTGGTACGGCGAAACACTGGCACTGCAGGGCATCGACCTCGAAGTGCATGAGGGCGAAGTGGTCTGCCTGCTCGGACGCAACGGTGCCGGCAAGACCACCACGCTGCGCGCCATCATGGGCCTGCTCGGCCGGCGCGAAGGGCAGATCCGCATCGGCTCGACACCGTCCATCGGCCTGCAGCCCGAAGCCATCGCACGGCTCGGGCTGGCCTACTGCCCCGAGGAGCGCGGCATCTTCGCCAGCCTCACGACGCAAGAGAACCTGATGCTGCCACCGGTGCTGCGCCCGGGCGGCCTGAGCGTGGACGAGATCTACACGCTGTTCCCCAACCTGCTGCAGCGCCGCCACAGCCCCGGCACGCGGCTGTCGGGCGGCGAGCAGCAGATGCTGGCCATCGCGCGCATCCTGCGCACCGGCGCGCGGCTGCTGCTGCTCGACGAGCCGACGGAAGGCCTCGCGCCCGTGATCGTCGAGCGCATCGGCCAGACCATCGGCATGCTGCGCGAGCGCGGCTTCACCGTGCTGATGGTGGAGCAGAACTTCCGCTTCGCATCCACCCTGGCCGATCGCTTCTACGTGATCGAGGAAGGCCAGGTCGCGGCGCATTTCCGCCGCGACGAGCTGGACGCGCAGCGCAGCCGCATCGAGTCCCTGCTGGGGCTCTGAGCAACGCAATCAACGCAGGACACACCACAAGATGGACGGGTTACTCGGAATTCCCCCGGCGGCACTGATCGGGCAGCTGATGGTCGGCCTCATCAACGGCGCCTTCTACGCGCTGATGAGCCTGGGGCTGTCGATCATCTTCGGGCTGCTGCGCGTGGTGAACTTCGCGCACGGCGCGCAGTACATGCTGGGCGCCTTCGTCACCTGGGGGCTGCTGGAGTACCTGGGCATCGGCTACTGGGGCGCGATCGTCATCGCGCCGCTGGTGGTGGCGGCCTTCGGGCTGCTGTTCGAGCGCTGGATGCTGCGGCGCCTGTACACGCTGGACCATGTCTATGCATTGCTGCTGACCTTCGGCGTCGCCTTGCTCATGGAGGGCGCGTTCCGCCTGCAGTTCGGCGTGAGCGGGCAGCCCTACCCCAACCCGCTGTCGGGCGGCCTGGACGTGGGCGTCACCTTCCTGCCGATGTACCGCGTGTGGGTCATCGTGGCCGCGCTGGCGGTGTGCATGGGCACCTGGTTCTTCATCGAGAAGACGAAGCTCGGCGCCTACCTGCGCGCCGCCAACGAGAACGCGCCGCTGGTGCGCACCTTCGGCATCAACGTGCCGCGCATGCTGATGCTGACCTACGGCCTCGGCGTGGGCCTTGCCGGCCTCAGCGGCGTGATGGCCGCGCCCATCTACCAGGTGAGCCCGCTGATGGGCTCGAACCTGATCATCGTGGTGTTCGCTGTGGTGGTGATCGGCGGCATGGGTTCGATCCTCGGCTCCATCGTCACGGGCTTCGGCCTCGGTGCGATCGAAGGGCTCACCAAGATCTTCTATCCGGACGGCGCCGGCGTCGTCATCTTCGTCGTGATGATCCTGGTCCTCGCGGTCCGACCCCACGGCCTGTTCGGCCGCGCCTACTGAAGAAAGCCGACATGGACGCTCTCCACCGCCGCACGAACATCGCATTGCTGGCAGCCGCCCTGGCGGCGCTCGCCATCGCGCCATTCGCGGTCTATCCGATGTTCCTCATGAAGCTGATGTGCTTCGCGCTGCTCGCCGCCTCGGTCAACCTGCTGGTGGGCTACGTGGGCCTGCTGTCCTTCGGCCACGCCATGTTCTACGGCACCGCCGGCTACGTCACGGCGCACGCGGTCAAGGTCTGGGGCTGGGACGGCATGGCCGGCATCCTCGCGGGCGTGGCCACGGCGGCGCTCGTGGGGCTGGTCACGGGCCTGCTGGCCATTCGCCGCCAGGGCATCTACTTCTCCATGATCACGCTGGCCTTCGCGCAGCTGGTGTACTTCATTGCGCTGCGCATGCCCTTCACCGGCGGGGAAGACGGCATCCAGGAGATCCCGCGCCCGATGGTGCTGGGCCTGTTCTCGCTGCAGAACACCCTGGTGCTCTACTACTTCGTCGCGGCGCTGATCGTGTTCGGCTTCTGGCTGATCTACCGCGTGGTGCATTCGCCCTTCGGCCAGATCCTGCGCGCCATTCGCGACAACGAGCCGCGCGCCCAGTCGCTGGGCTACCGCGTCAACCGCTACAAGCTGCTGGCCTTCGTGCTGTCGGCCGGGCTGGCGGGGCTGGCCGGTTCGCTCAAGGTGCTGGTGTTCCAGCTCGCCTCGCTGACCGACGTGCACTGGGCCACCTCGGGCGAGGCGCTACTGATCTGCATCGTCGGCGGCATGCACACGCTGCTCGGCCCCGTCGTCGGCTCGATCGTCATCGTGTCGATGGAGAACTACCTCGCCTCGTTCGCCGAATGGGTGCTGATCATCCAGGGCGTCGTCTTCGTGCTGGTCGTCATGCTGTTCCGCAAGGGCATCGTCGGCCAGTTCCATTCGCATCTCGCCGCGCGCCGGCAGCGCCGCGCCGCGGCTTCCTGAGGAGCACGCCCATGGCAGCCCATGACCTTCCCTCCACCTGGCCGGCCACGCCCGGCCTGCTGTCCGGCCGGCTGGCGCTGGTGACCGGCGCTGCCAGCGGCATCGGCCGCGCCATCGCAACGGCCTATGCCCAGGCGGGCGCACGCGTCGTCGTGACCGACCTGAGCAGCGATCGCTGCGCCGAAACACTGGCGGCCGTGCACGCCGCCGGCGTCGAGGGCTGGGCCTACGCGCTCGATGTATCCGATGCCCAGGCCTGCCTCGCGCTGGCAGAGGCGGTGCACGACACCGCGGGCTACATCGACACGCTGGTCAACAACGCCGGCGTGATCATCCGCGAAGGCATCGACAGTCCGCGCGCGCAGGAGAACCTGCACCGCACGATGGACGTGAACCTGTTCGGCGTGTTCAACACCGTGCATGCGTGGCTGCCGGCCTTGCGGCGCACGCGGGGCTGCATCCTCAACGTGGCCTCGGGGGCCGCGTTCATCGCCCAGGGCGGCGCGCTGGGCTACTCGGCCTCCAAGGCCGCGGTGAAGATGTTCACGCAGACGCTGGCGCTCGACCTTGCGCCGGACGGCATCCGCGTCAACGCGCTCGCGCCGGGCGTGATCGAAACGCCGATGACCGAGGCCACGCGCGCCGATCCGGCGCGGCTGGGCCGCTTCATGCAGCGCATTCCGGCCGGCCGCCTCGGCCAGCCGCACGAGCTCGCGGGGCCTGCGGTGTTCCTGGCCTCCGGGCTCGCGAGCTTCGTCAACGGCGTCACCTTGCCGGTGGACGGCGGCACGCTGGCCGTGTAAGGCCCCGGGACCCGCAACAGCGGGTCCCCGTCCTGGCGTCAGGCCGCGAGTGCCTGCTGCACGCGTTCGAACACGAAGTCGCGATAACCGCCCTGCACCGCCGCGGCGCAATGCTCCCGGTACTTCAGGAAGCCGCCCGTGAAGAGCGTGAGCCCTTGCGGCTTGTCCTTCACGTTCGCGCCGACGTACCAGGTCTTGGCCTTGGTCAGCAGCGTGCGCTGCGAGAGCGCGTAGACGAGGTCCATCCAGGCTTGCTCGGCCTGCGCGGTCGGCTCGATGGTCGACAGGCCGTTCTCTTCCATGTGCGTCATGGCCGCGGCGATCCAGTCGACGTCGTGCTCGCTGATGCGGATGATGTTGGCGAGCGCGGCCGGGCCGTTCGGTCCGGTGGTCATGAAGAGATTGGGAAAGCCTTCCATCATCAGGCCCAGGTGGGAACGCGCGCCGTCCTTCCACTTCTCGTTCATCGTGCGCCCGTCGCGCCCGACGATGTCGAAGGCCAGCAGCGCGCCCGTGAGGCCGTCGTAGCCGGTGGCGAAGATGAGCATGTCGAGCTCGACCTCGCCGGCCTGCGTCTTCACGCCGCGCTCGGTGATCTCCACGATCGGGTCGGCAATGCAGTCCTTCAGGTGGACGTTGGGCCGGTTGAAGGTCTCGTAGTAGCTGCTGTCCAGGCAGGGGCGGCGCGCGAAGATGGGGTAGCCGCGCGGCTTCAGCTTCTCGGCCGTCACCGGGTCCTTCACGGTCTCGCCGATCTTGCCGCGCACGAATTCGGCCACGTGCTCGTTGGCTTCCGGGTTGGCCAGCAGGTCCGAAAAGGTGCCGAGCATCGCAAGCCCGCCGTTCTTCCAGGCGTCTTCGAGCAGCTGTTGGCGCTGCCTGGGCGTCACGCTGAAGAAGGCCCGCGTGGACTGCGGTCGCACGCCCCCCACAGCGCTGTTGCGGGCCGATTCGCGAATGCTGGCGTAGTTGCGCTTGACCTCGGCCACATAGTCGGACTCGAGCGCTTCGTTGCGCATCGGCATGGTGAAGCTGGGCGTGCGCTGGAACACGAAAAGCTCGCCGGCTTCCTTGCCCACTTCCTGCACGATCTGTATGCCCGTCGATCCGGTGCCGATGACGCCCACGCGCTTGCCGGCGAAACCGACGGGCTGGTGCGGCCACTTGGCGGCGCGCAGCAGCTGGCCCTTGAAGCGGTCGATGCCCGGAATCTCGGGGTCCTTGGGAATCGACAGCGGGCCGGTCGCCATGATGCAGTACGTGGCCTCGTAGGTGTCGCCGCGATCGGTCGTCACGGTCCACAGCTTGCGCGCCTCGTCCCACACCGCGCGGGTCACGCGCGTCTTGAACTGGATGTGCCGGCGCAGGTCGAGCCTGTCGGCCACGAAGTTGATGTACTTCAGCAGCTCGGGCTGGGCCGCGAACTGCTCCGACCACGTCCACTCCTGCTCGATCTCGGGAGAGAACGAAAAGCTGTAGTCGATGCTCGGCAGGTCGACGCGCGCACCGGGGTAGCGGTTCCAGTACCAGACACCGCCGACGTCGCCGCCCGCTTCGAAGCCCTGCACCCTGAAGCCCATCTCGCGGAAGCGGTACGTGGCGTACATGCCGCCGAAGCCGGCGCCGACAACGACCACGTCGACGCGCCTGGCGCCGGTATGCGGGTTCAATGGATGGTGAGATGAATGCAGGTTGATGGGTTCGGCGGTCATGTGTGTCTCCTTGTTGATTCCGGCCACGGCGGGCAGGTTTGCGTGCAAGGGAAATGATGCCCACCGTGGGGAAGCCCATCAAGAAAATCACACTGGCGCTGAACAACATTACATCCGTGATTTCCGCGCTATGCGGTCCCGTCTTCTTCCAGCTGCTGCACGAGCCTTCGCATGAGCGCGGTGTAGCGCGCACGATGCGGGCGCATGCGCTCGATGGTGCCACCCATGCCCAGCACCGCGATGCGCCCCTGCACCAGGCAAGGCAGCACCACGCCGACGGTGGCGCCACCGAGCAGCGGCATGTTCTCCATGTAGATCGACTTGCGCTCGCGCGCGTCGGCCACGTGCGCCGCAACGACTTCCAGTGGCACGCGGTCTTCCTTGCGCGGCGTGGCGATGTTGGCGCGGCGCACGAGCTTCTCGATCTCGGCATCGGAGCGGTCGGTCAGCAGCAGCCACCCCATCGCCGACAGCGTGAGCGGCCGCATGCTCCCCTCGTCGGTGTGAAAGCGCAGCTGGTGCGTCGACTGGATCACGCGGATGTACTGCAGGTAGATGTCGTTGAGCATGCAGATCGACACCGTCTCGCCCGTGGCGCTGTGCAGGTCGCGCATCACCTCGACGACGCGGCCTTGCCCGAACAGCGCCTGCGTGACCCAATCGCCCAGCGAGGCCACGCGCGGCGTGGGGAAGTACACGCGATCGGCGCGGTTGTAGTTGAGGTAGCCCAGCGCGATGAGGTTCTTCAGCAGCACCGTGGTGCTGGACTGCGGATACCCCAGCGCGTCGCTGATCTGCTTGAGGGCCAGGGGCGTGCGCACCTGCGCGAAATGCTCCAGCACCTGAAGCACCCGCGTGGCCGATTTGACTGTGCCGATGGGCATCGATGTCCTTCAGAAATCACGCATGCGATGGTAGTTGTCGCACATGCGTGCCTCCACCGGGTGAACCATAGGCTAGAACGCCACGCGCACCCCGACGTGGGTGGCGTGGCTGTTGCCGCCGCGGTCCAACCCGGCCTGGGAGGTGGCGCCCGTCACCGCATACGCCGCGCCGTTGTGGTTGCGGATGCGGCCGTAGTCGGCGTACAGGCTGGTCCGCTTCGACAGCGCGTAGATGTAGGCGATGCCGAACTGCGTGGCGTCACGATTCAACGGCCCCTTGTCATCGACACGCACCACCTGTGCGAGCACAGTGCTCACGCCAAAGGGCACGGCGATGCCGATCGACGCGCTGCGGTCGTCCTGTCCGCTGTAGTAGCCCACCAACGGGAAGCCCGCGAACATGAGGTTGTTGTCTGCGGCGGCATGCGTGGCCGGCGTGACCGCAGCGCCCGGATTGCGGAAGGTCGCGTACGAGCCGAACAGCTTGGCGGCACCGAAGTCGTAGGCCGCGGCGGAATGGAACCAATGCAGGGTGCTTGCATCTGCCAGTTGCCTGTAGGTGGAATAGCCGATGGCGGCGCTCAGCCCGCCCTTGAGGTAGAACACCGAGGCAGCGGTGCTCGTGCCAGACCTGGAGCTCGTCGCCGTTCCGCTGGTCACGGTGGTCTCTCCCGGCGAGTAGGACAGCTTGGCGATGAAGCCGCCGAAATTCGGCGACTGGTACCAGATGGTGTTGTTGACCCGCCCCGGCGCCGGCTGGATGCCCTGCAGGTTGCCGCCGCCGCCCAGGCCGAAGGCATCGCCCACTGCCTGCACCTCAGAGCCGATGGCCACCACGGTGCGCCCGAGCCGGATCTCGCCTATCGAGCCCGACAGGCCGACGATCGCTCCGCGGCCGAACGACTTGGCGCCCGCGCCCTGGTTCTGGCCCATCGTTCCCGCATCGGAGTTGAGGCCCATCTCCAGCAGGAAGTTGGCGCGCAGTCCGTCGCCCAGGTCTTCGCTGCCCTTGAACCCGAGGCGCGAGCCGTTCATGTGGCCGCTGTCCATCCGTCTCACACGTCCGCCGGCGTTGCTGGCCGATGCCAGGCTGGTGTCGATCAGGCCGTACATCGTGAGGCTGGACGGCGAGGCCGCCATGCCCCCCGCCGGCTGCACGATCTGGCGCAACTCTTCCTTCTGTGCCTGCTGGGCCAGCGCTGGCGATGCGCCGCAAAGGCCGGTGGCAAAAAGCGTCACAGCGAGCGGCATGCGACGCGGGGTGTTCAAGAAACTCGACAAGATTTGTCTCCTCGTATGGGATTTCTGGTTGCAGGCCCGCCTTGCAAAGGGCCTGGCCGCCGTCAACGCGTGGTTGTCGGCCGGCATGCAGAAGGCCGCCCTGCGGCAAGGCCGGGGGCGGTAGTCGAAGAGAACGGAGGTTTCGTCAGGTAGTTGCCGGGGGCAGCGACGCCAGGAGCGCGTACCAGGGGTCGTCGGGCGCGCGCCCGCCGATCGGCTGGCGCACGCCGAAGCGCTCGGCCTCGGTGCCGGCGGGCGCCGCCGACTCGCGGATCCAGTCGTAGGCCACGGTGCGCGCGGCCACCCGCCATTCGCCCGCGCCGCGCCGCTCGAAGCGGTCGATGTAGCGGCCGCAAAGGAAGGTCTCGCGCGGCTTGCCCTGCGCGTCGGTGTCGGTCTGGAAGGCCTGGAAGTAGCTTTCCACCGCGGCCTCGGCTCCGCGCAGTTCGATCGCGATGTTGCCGATCGTGTGGATCAAGCGGCCGCCCTCCTTGAGCTTTGCCAGCGCCCAATCGATGAAGCCGCTGGCGCCGCCGCTGTAGGGGCCGTGGCGATCGGTGGCGTCGGGCCAGTACGACGAGCGCAGCGCCGCCTCGTCGCAGCGGTCGATGCCGCGGCAATAGCGATAGAGGCATGCGCGAATCGCCTCGCGCGCGCTCAGCGCCTCGAGCCGGGCCTCCAGTGCGATCAGGCGTCCTTCAGTCTGCATGCGAATGCTCCTTCGTTTCAGTGCCGCGCAGCACGATCACCGCGTCGAGGCAGGCGGCGCCGTCGGTGCGAACCACTAGCGGATTGATGTCGACGCTTTCGAGCTCGTCGGCATGGGCGATGCCGAAGTCGGACAGGCGGCACAGGGCGTCGGCCAGCGCTGCCTCGTCGTAGCGCGGGCCGCCGCGCCAGCCGCGCAGCAGCTGCGTGGAGCGCACGCGCTCGATCAAGGCGGCGGCACGCACGGGCGTCAACGGCGCGGAGGCGAAGGCCACGTCCTTGAAGAGCTCCACGGCCGTGCCGCCGGAGCCGTACATCACCATCGGCCCGAAGGTCGGGTCGCGGTGGATGCCGAGGATCACCTCGACACCGCCCTGCAGCATCGGCGCGACCAGCACGCCTTCGAGCCGCGCCTCGGGCCGCGCCTTGCGGGCGCGCGCCATCAGCTCGTCGTACGCGGCCTCGACCGCCGCCGCGTCCTGCAGGCGCAGCATGACGCCGCCGACCTCGGTCTTGTGGGGAATGTCGGGCGAGACGATCTTCGCGACCACCGGAAAGCCCAGCGTTCGCGCGGCAGCCGCCGCATCGGCCGCGCTGCGGCACAGGCGCTCGGGCAGCACGGGCAGGCCCGCATGCGCCAGCGCGCGCTTGGCGCCGTCCTCGGTCGACACGTCGCCGCGCAGCGGCACGGCAGCCGCGCACTGCACGGGCTTGTAAAGCGTCTCGCGGCGTGCACAGATATGCGCGAGCGCGGCCAGCGCACGCACCGCGCGCGACGGGTCCTCGAACACCGGGATGCCCTGCTGTTCGAGCGTCTGGTTGACTTCGGGCTTGGATAGCATCACCAGCACCATGAGCCGGTCCGGATGCCGCTGGCGCTGCGCGATCAGTTCCGCCTGCGTCGAGGCAAAGCGCTCCGGCGACAGGCCCACGTGCGCGAGGTAGGCGAACACTGTGCCGTAGTCCGCGTGGTCCAGCATGACGCCCACTGTGCGCGACACGCCGCTGGGCACCGAGGTGACCTGCGCCGTCATGTCCAGCGGATTGCTCGCCACCGCGAACGGCAGCAGGTCGAGCGCGGCGCGGCGTGCGGCCTCGGGCAGCGGCGGCAGCGACATGCCGCGCCCACCGGCATCGTCGGCCATCAGCACGCCGATGCCGCCGGAGCCGGTGACGATGCCCATGCCGGCGTTGTGCGGCAGCGCCCGCGCGACCGAGAACGCATAGGCGATGTCGAGCATCTCCTCGATCGATTCGGGCCGCCACGCGCCGCACTCTGCGAAGACGGTGTCGTAGACCGTGTCGTTGCCGGCCAGCGAACCGGTGTGCGTGGAAGCCGCAGCGGCGCCGGCCTCGGTGCGGCCCACTTTCATGATGAGCACGGGCTTGCCGGCGGCCGCGGCCTTCAGCAGCGCGCGCCGCAGGCGCTCGCCGTCGCGGCACGACTCCAGCGCGGCGCAGATGACGCGCGTGTCGGCATCGTCCACAAGGTAGTCGATGCACTCGGCCACATCGACGTCGCCTTCGTTGCCGGTCGCGATGATCTTGCTGAAACCCAGGCCGCGCAGCGAGGCCATGCCGTAGGCCGCGGAGCCGAAGGCGCCGCTTTGCGTGGCCAGCGCGATGGGCCCGGGCACGGGCTTCAGGCCGTTCAGCGCGGTCGAGAAAGTCGAGAAGAAGCGCGTCGGCACGTTGAGCAGGCCGAGCGAGTTCGGCCCCACCATGCGCACGCCGGCATCGCGGCACATCTGCACCAGGCGGTCTTGCAGCGCACGGCCCGCGGCGTCGATCTCGGCGAAGCCGGCGGTCAGCACCTGGATCGCCTTCACGCCCTTGCCGATGCTGTCGCGCACGGCCGCCTCCACGCCGGCCACCGGCACCGCGATGACGGCCTGGTCGACCGGGTGCGGAATGTCGAGCACGCTGGCGAAGGCGGGCAGGCCCTGGATGGTGTCGCCGCTCTTGTTGACCGGATAGAGCGGCGCCTCGAAGCCGCCTTCGAGCATGAAGCGCAGCGGCCGTCCGCCGATGCGTTCAGGGTCGGACGAAGCGCCGATCAGCGCCACGGAAGAGGGATTGAAGAGCGAATCGAGTGAATGCACCACAAGCTCCTCAATGCAGCACGGCATCGGCGGCGAGCCGGTCGAGCTGGCTGAAACGATCACCCCACTGCTGGCTGCAGGCCAGCGCATGCATGGCGAGCCGCGCCGCCGGCAGCTCGCGCGACATGCCGATGCCGCCGTGCAGCTGGATGGCGGTTTCCGCGACCTGGCGGCCTGTGACGGCGAGGTACAGCTTCACCAGCGCCAGTTCGCGCCGCACCTCGCGCCCCGGCAACGCAGAGCCCATGCCGTCGAGCACCGTCACCTGCTGGCGCACCATGCCGCGCACATTCTCGTAGGCCACGTACATCTCGACCACCTTGTGGCGCAGCGCCTGGAAGGTGGCGAGCGCCACGCCGAACTGCTCGCGTGTGCCGAGGTACTCGATGGTCTGCTCGATCATCGCGCCGATGGCGCCGACCATCTGCGCGCACGACAGCAGCGCGCCGACCGCGTTGGCGTGGTCCACCAGCGGGCGGACCGCGGCGCCGCTCAGCAGCACGGCGGCCTCGGGCAGCGCGAGGCCCTCGACGTCGATGTCGGTGGTGTGGCGCGCATCGATGCCCGTGTAGCTGCGTGCGGCGCCGGCCAGCACGGCGCGCGGCAACAGCACCAGCGCGTCCTTGCCGTCCAGCGCGACGAGCGCCAGCAGGTGCGTCACGGGTTCGGTGAGGTCTGCGCCGCGCAGGCTGCCCTGCAGCACCACGCGTCCGCCTTGCAGGCGGGCGGCCGGCGTCACGTCGTCGACAGCGAGCACCGGGCAGACCGAGGCCTCGCCGCTCGCGATCTCGCCCAGCAGCGTTTCAGCGGCGGGGTTGCCGCCGATGTGCGACAGCAGCGTGGGCACCACGGCGCAGCGTTCGACCAGCGGCGCGGCCAGCGCGTGGCGTCCGGCCGCCTCGGCGATGGCGGCGATGTCGCCCAGCGAGGCGCCGGCACCGCCGCTGGCTTCGGCCACCAGCACGGCCTGCCAGCCCAGGCCCAGGAACTGGCGCCAGGTTGCGCTCGATGCATCGGCATCGGCATCGGCGGTAGTGGTGGCAGCGGCGGCAACGCGCAGCGTCGTGTCGTAGAGGTCGCCGGGGAACATCGGCTCTGCGTGGAATGGCATGGATTCAGGCTCCGAAAAGGTCGCGCGCGATGACGTTCTTCTGAACTTCGCTGGTGCCGCCGGCGATGGTGCGCGAGCGGTAGAAAAGATAGGTGTGCACGAGCTCGCGCTGCAGATCGACATCCTGCTGCGCGTCGACGCCGGTGGCGGCCACCAGCCGCGCCGCGTGCGCCGGGCCCGCGATGTCGAACGCGATGCCGATGATCTGCTGCGAGAGCTCCGAACAGTAGAGCTTGAGCGCTGACGACTTGGAGGCCGCGAGCGTGCCCTGCATTTCTTCCTGGATGGCGCTCAGCAGCATCTCGCGTGCGCCCTTCACGCCGGCCTGCGCGAGGTAGAGGCGCTCCAGCAGCACGTGGAAGCTGGGCGATGCAGCGGCTGCGGCATTGGCGTCGCGCCGTGCCACCAGCAGCTCCTCGACCTGCTCGGCGAGCCGCGCCAGCCGCGGCACGGTCGCGGGCGACAGGCGTTCGCGGTCGAGCAGGAACTTGGCGCACTTCCAGCCCTCGCCTTCGGCGCCGACCAGGTTCTCGCACGGCACGCGCACGTCGTTGAGGAACACCTCGTTGACGTGATGCCAGTGGTCGATGGTGGGAATCGGGCGCACCTCGATGCCGGGCGTGTTCATCGGCACCAGCAGCAGCGAGATGCCCGCCTGCTTGCGCCCCTCATTCGAAGTGCGCACCAGCGTGTACATCATGTCGGCCTCCTGCGCGTGCGAGGTCCAGATCTTCTGGCCGTTGAGCACGTAGTGGTCGCCGTCGCGGCGCGCGGAGGTCTTGAGCGAGGCCAGGTCGGAGCCGGCGCCGGGCTCCGAATAGCCCTGGCACCACCACTCGCTGCCGTCGAGGATGCGCGGCAGGAACCGTGCCTTCTGCGCCTCGGTGCCGAAGTGCAGGATCACCGGGCCGATGTGGCCCAGGCCGTGGTGGTACTGCGGCGGGCAATCGGCCTGCGCGGTGATCTCCTCGAACAGGTAGCGCTGCTGCAGGTCCCAGCCGGTGCCGCCATGGGCCACCGGCCAGTTGGGCGCGGCCCAGCCGCGGGCGAACAGCTTCTCTTGCCAGATGCGGTATTCGTTGCGCGTGATCTTCTGGTTGCTGCGCACGAAGCGCTTGAGTTCTTCCGGGCACTGCTCGGCGGCGAACTGGCGCAGCTCCTCGCGGAACGCGGCGTAGGGATCGGTCTGTGTTGGCGTTGTCATGTATCGGTGTGCTTGTTTTCGAAAGCGGTCATCGGGTCTTGTTCAGTCGAGCTGGATGCGGCGCTCGCGGATCACCGGCGCCCAGCGGTCGTGCTCGGCGCGCAGGTAGGCCGCGAACTCCGGTTGCGTCATGAGGCGCGGCTCCACGCCGGCGCGCTCGAGGGCCGCGCGCACTTCGGGTGTCTCGAGCACCGCGCGCAGGTCGGCGTAGATGCGTTGCTGCAGTTCTGCAGGCGTCTTGCTCGGAAGGAAGAACCCGAACCAGCCGCCCGCGGCGAAGCCCGCAAGCTGCGGCACGCCCGAGCGCGCGATGGGCACGACCTCGGGCATCCGCGCCACGGGCGCGTCGCTGGCAACGCCGAGCGCCTTGAGCCGGCCGGCGCGCACATAGGACATCGAGGCGGCCGAATCGAACATGGCCTGCACCTGGCCGCCCAGCAGGTCGTTCAGCGCAGGACCGTTGCCGCGGTAAGGCACGTGCACGATGTCGATGCCCGTCAGCGAGGCCAGCAGCTCGGCGGCGATGTGCGGGCTCGATCCGTTGCCGGAGGACGCGAACACGACCCCTTTTGGATTCGCCTTGGCATAGGCGATCAGCTCGGGCACTGTGTTCACGGGCAGCCTGGCCGACACGAACAGCACGCTCGGCGCGTCGGCCACGATGGTGACCGGCACCAGCGCGGCGGGGTCGTAGGGGAGGTTCTTCATCAGCAGCGGATTGCCGATGTAGCCGAAGGCGGTGAGCAGCAGCGTGTAGCCATCGCCCGGCGCACGCGCGGCCGCGGCGGTGCCGATGGAAGTCCCTCCCCCGTTGCGGTTGTCGATCACCACGGGCTGGCCCCAGCGCGCCGACAGCGCCGGGGCGACGATGCGCGCGAGGTTGTCGGTCAGCCCGCCGGCCGCGTACGGAACGATGAGTTGCACCGGCTTGTCGGGAAACGCCAGGGCCATGGCCGGCAGCGCGGCAAGCGCGCCGCAGCACATCGCGAGAAGGAATCGTTGAAGGACTTGCATCGCTGGATCTCGAAGGAAGTTTACTTAACGGCCGGTAAGTTACGAATCGGGTTTACCCTTCCAGGCGATGCGGCGCGCGTAGGCGCCGCAGCGTCGCCAAGCTTCAGCGCTTCGGTGTCGCGCGCAGGCCGCCGAAGGCCATGTCGAGGTACTGCTCGATCACTTCGCGGGTGCTCAGGCGGCCCTTGGGCGAATGCCAGCGGCAGATGTGGTTGAGCATCGACAGCAGCATGCGTCCGGCGATGGCGGGGTCGACCTTGCGCACCTCCCCCTTGGCGATGGCTTCGGCGATGCAGTCGCGCAAGAGGTGCTCGTATTCGTCGCGCAGGTAGACGGCCCCCGCGCGCGGATCGCCCTCGCTGCCGGACCAGAACGCGTTGGAGCCCGCGATCCAGGAATTGCGGCTGCGGTCCAGGAAGTCGGCAGACGACTCCATGAACAGGCGCACCTTGTCCAGCGGACTCTTGCCGCGGGACATGGCCTCGCGCACCGAGTCCACCAGCGCCTGCATCGACTCCAGCACGATGCGCTCGTACAGCGCTTCCTTGTTGGGGAAGTGGTAGTAGAGCGCGGCCTTGGTGATCTTGGCCTCGTCGGCGATGTCGCGCAGCGAGGTGCCTTCGTAGCCCTTCTTGGCGAAGAGCCGGCAGGCGATTTCGGTCAGCTGCTCCTGGCGCACGTCGGACTTGCGCCTGGAGCCCCGTTCCGGATCTGCCGCCTCGGCGACGTTGGACAGGGTTGCCATGGGCGAAGGTCCTCTTGAAATTCTTGGCGTGGGAGCTTGCGGGGGCAGCGGCTGAACAGCCATGCACTCGGTCCGCAATCGATCAAAAAATAATAGCACGCACCATGTAGCCGCAAGGCCCTGGTGCCGTGTGCCATCAGCGTCCGGTGTAGACGGGGGCGCGCTTCTCGAGGAAGGCGCGCTGCGCTTCCTTCGCGTCTTCCGTCTTCGACAGCGCCACCGTGTTGCCCTGCTCGTAGCGGTAGGCATCGCGCGACGGCATCACCTGCGTCATGCGGGCCGCTTCCTTGGCCAGGCGCAGCGCGATCGGGCTCTTGGAGGCGATCTCGGCGGCGATCTCCATCGCGTAGGGCATGAGCTCGTCGGCCGGCAGGCAGGCTTCGACGAGGCCGAGGCGGTACAGCTCCTGGCCGGTGACCTTCATGCCCGTGTAGAACATGCGCCGCGCGCGCGAGCGGCCGAATACCTCCTGCAGGAAGGTCACGCCGCCGGCCAGGCCGACGTTGATCTCGGGCATCGAGACGAAGGCGTCCTCCGACGCCACCCAGATGTCGGAGGCCATGACGAGGCCGAAGCCCGCGCCCATGGCCGGGCCGTTGATGGCCGCGATGACGGGCTTGGAGCACTCCACCACCGCGTAGTACGACTCGCGCACCAGGCGGTTGTGGCGGCCGTAGGCGCCGGGCGTGGCGCCGAGGTTGGGCCGCTCGCGGATGTCCGCGCCGGCCGAGAAGGTCTTGCCGCTGCCAGTGAGCACGATGACCGAGACGTCGTCGCGGTCGGAAAGCTCGTCGAACACCTGCGTCAGCTCGCTGCGCAGCTCGGCGTTCTGGGCATTGACCGGGGGGCGATTGAGCGTGAGCACCGCGATCCGGTCCTTGACCTCGAGCAGCAACGTATTGAAAGTCATCATGTCTCCTTGGGCGTCCTTGAACATATTACCTGTCGCACGGTAAGTTATTTTGAGGCACACGGCGCTCTTTTGGCAACTGCCGCGGCCCAGGACAGGTCGCGGTCGGGACAGCTGCACCGAAGCCATCTACGCCAGAGGGGCCGATGCGGGGCCGCATGTGCGTCGCGCAATCCAGGCGCTCATAATGCCGGCGACCCATGCCAGAGGTCACCTCGAACCCCGAGGCTCCGCGCCCTCCAGCCGGGCCGGCCGCTCTCCTCTCCTGGCATTTACGGGACGACATCATGAGCGCACTCCACATGTTTCTACCGGCGTGCGAGCCAGCGCGCAGCGAGATGCTCGCGCAGCTGGTGAAGACGCACCACGTACCCCGCCACCTCGTCAAAGGCATCGTGCCCAGGAGCCATGGCGCGCGCATCGAGACCACTTCGGCCGATGCGCCGCAAGGCCAGCAACAGGCGCAGCAAGCGTCGCCGCAGGACTCCGAGGCACCGGCCGCAGAGGAATAATTGCCGCGCAAACCTCCAGCCGTCGGGATGGGGGAATCTCCTACAGCGCGACAGTGCTGCAACCGATCCATGCGTCTCCCCCGCAGAGCGACACCCCCTCCCTGGGCTCTGCAAGCAAACGCCGGCGCTTTCCCAGAGGTGCCGTCAAGGAGATATTCATGGCAGCCACTTCCATTGCCACCGTGATCTCGTCGGATCGCGTCGAGGGGACAAGCGTCTACAACGCATCGGGCGACAAGCTCGGCTCGATCGACGACCTCATGATCGACAAGCTCACGGGCCAGGTCCGCTATGCGGTGCTGGAGTTCGGCGGCTTCCTCGGCATGGGCACCGACCGCTATCCCATTCCGTGGAGCATGCTCAAGTACGACACCTCTCAGGACGGCTACGTGGTGCCGCTGGACAAGGCCACGCTCGAGAAGGCGCCGCGCTACACCGACGACCAGGTGCCGGACTACGACGACCGGTACAGCGACACCATCAACAAGTACTACGGCTTCTGACGCGGCGATCGCGGGTCCGCCAGGCGGATCCGCGCGCCGGACGTGATCGGCAGCTTCAGGAACTCCTTCAGCTGGCGCAGCACGATGTCGTTGCGACTGGCCGACTGGGAGGCCACGCAGTCGCGCGGCACCACCACGGAGAGGTCGCGCATTCCGGCCTCGCTCGCCGTCACGAGAACGCACTGATCGCTCGCCACGCCCGTAAGGATGAGGCGATCGGCGTCCAGGTGCTGCAGCAGCAGTTCGAGCGGCGTGCCGAAGAACGCGGACTGCTTGGGTTTGAGCAGGAAGTAGTCGTCGGCGTCGGGAATCAACGCATTCGCGATCGCCGCACCGGCGCCGCCCTGTGCCAGCGCCTGGTCCACCAGCACGCGGAAATCGGAGCGCCAGCGGCCCCGGTTGTCGTTCGCGTAGATCACCGGCACGCCGGCCTTGCGGCACCGCGCCTTCAGCGCCGCGATGGGCCGCGCGATCCGCGCAGCGCGCACGAGCAGCTTTTCCGCATCGGGGAAATCCCAGCAACTGATCATGTCGATGATCAGCAGCGCGGTGTGGCCCGCGGCGCTTTCGTCGGCGAGCACTCCTGGGGATGCGGCAGATCGGGAAGGCATGCGGCCATTTTTTCATCTGCGGCATTCGTGTGCGCAGCGGCAGCGCCATTCGCGGCCTCGTCCGACATCGCATGGCGGCGCAGCGCGGCGGGCCCGCGCCTTCGCACGGAAGAACGTCGGTCTTTTCCGCCCTGCCCTCGACCACGAGCCCGGAGTCTTCCGATGAAAAGTACCGTCAGTGATTCGGTTGTCCAGCGTGGCGCCATCACCGCCTGAGGAGAAGCGGCCGTGTCCACGCGCCTTTCGATCGCACGCACGCGCGAGGCGCTGCTCGAGCTGAAGAAGGCGACCGACCGATGCCGCGAATGCCCCCTCGGGGCGCGCGCCACGCAGGCCGTGTGCGGCGAGGGCCGGGTTCGCTCGGCCATCATGGTGGTCGGCGAACAGCCCGGCGACAAGGAGGACGTGCAGGGCAGGCCTTTCGTCGGCCCGGCCGGCAAGCTCTTCGACCGGGCGCTGGACGAACTGGGCTGGACGCGCGAAGAGCTCTACGTGACCAATGCGGTCAAGCATTTCAAGTACGAGCTGCGCGGCAAGCGGCGCATGCACAAGACGCCGGCCCAGCGCGAGGCCGAAGCCTGCCATCACTGGCTGCAGGACGAGATCGATCTCGTGCGGCCCCCTGCCCTCGTCGCCCTGGGCGCCACGGCAGCGCGCGCACTTCTCGGACGGCAGGTGGCGGTGACGAAGGAGCGCGGCCGCTGGCACGACGACCCATCGGGACGGCCCGTGTTGGTCACCCTGCATCCCTCCGCATTGCTGCGCGGCGCCCCCCAGCAGCGCGACGAGGCCTGGCAGGCGTGGCTGAAGGACCTGGGGGTGGCGCTGCCGCGTAAGGCGAAGGACTGACACGAGCGGTGGGCCGTTTCTCACACGCACGGCCCGCGAATCCTGCAGATTGAAGACTGCCCAGTTTCGACCCCGAAGGACTTCCATGACTGCCAGCATTCCCCGCTCCCCGGGCACACCCGACTCGAGCGACGTCGTCGATCGGCTTCTCACCTTCGCATACCGCGGCTGGATCGTTTCCTGCGGCACCCAGCGCATCGATGGCGGCCTCTACAGGCCGGTCGTGTTTTGCCGTCCGGACGAGCCGGGAGAAAAGGACGCCAGGCTTCCTGCCGACACGGACAACGCGGCCTATGCAAGCGAGGCCGAGGCGCTGCGCCATGGAGAGCAGCAGGCCATGCGGTGGGTCCACGACCGCACCGGGGGACAGGGCGAGTTCTGAACGATTCGCCCCTCCGCGAGACCCGATGCGGGCGCGTTCAGGCGTGCACCGGCTCGGAGATCCCGCACAGCGCCTCGGCGGCGGGCTCGACCCTGCGCTCCTTCACCGCCACGTCGGCGAGGGCCACGATTCCCACGAGCCGCTTCTCGCGATTCACGATCGGCAGGCGCCGAATCTGGTGCTGGGCCATGAGCTGCGCCGCGCGTTCGACGGGCTCGTCGTCATAGGCCCATTGCACACCCGTCGACATGACGTCGCGGACCTTGACCTTGCCGTCCAGGCCTTCCGCCACGCCCCTGATGGCGATGTCGCGATCGGAGATCGTTCCGATCATGCGATCGTCCTCGCCCACCGGCATCATCCCGAAGTCGCCGTCGCGCATGGACTGCGCGGCCTCGATGAGCGTCGCGTCGGGGTGAACGACCTTCACGTCCTTGCTCATGACGTCCTTGATCTTGTGCATTTGAAACTCCTGTGAAAAGAAACAGAAACGGCGCGCACGCGCGAGCCGCACATCACGTGGAGTTGCAGCGCATTCCACGCATCCGTTCAACTTAGGCCCATCCCGCATGCGGTCTGTAGGACGGCGGCGAACAACCCGGCGGCCGGACCTTCCCAGCCGCGGCGTCCATTGGCGGCGACTGCCTACACCCGCATGGGGGTGTGGCGTCGTGCGCTCGCGCGAGAGGATCCCTACGATGGCCTCGTCCAAGTGTTGCAGGAGGCTCGCATGCAAATACGGCGACATCGAATCCTCATCCACCACCGCCGCCCGTTCCACCTTCATGTTCTCGGCACGTTGGCGATATTGGCAGTGCTGCTGACCTCGTCGATGGCAACGCATTCGCAACGCCACCAGATCCTGGTCGCCGCCGACGCGCCGGCCATCGAGGCGCAGGCCGCCACCGGGCAGCTCGATCCGGCCGACAGCGCCCTGCTGCGCGACATTGCCGAGGCCAATCTGGCGGAGATCGAATCGGGCCAGCTCGCCCTCGAGAGAGCGCAGAGCGACCAGATCCGGCAGTTCGCGCGGACCATGGTCGACAACCACACGCAGGCCATGAAAGAGACCGAACTCTTCGCAAGGGAAAAGAACATCCGGCTGCCTTCGGTTCCGGGCGCACGATACGCCGTCGCCCTTGCCGAACTCAAGGTGCTCAAGGGCGCCGCTTTCGACCGGCAGTACATGTCGCAGTCCGGCTTCGGCCAGCACAAGGCGACCGTCGAGCTGCTGCAGAAGACCCAGTCGACGGCAAAGGATCCGGAGCTGAAGGCCCTGGCCGTGAAGCTGCTCCCGATCGTCCAGAAGCAGCTGCAGTACGCCACTTGAGACGTGGCGGCCTACTGCGCACGCTCGCGCGCAGCCGCCCAGCGCGGATCGGTGTCGCGCCCTTCGTACTCGCGATCGATTTCGTCGATCAGCTTTTCGGCGTTCTTCGGATCGACCGCCGCGAGGATGGCGTCGATCTTCGCCTCCACCCGGTCATTGCCCTCCTTCGATTGAGGAGAGCCGACGTACAGAAGAAAGGCCAATCCGCCGATCTGCCACAGCAGCTGCAGGAACTCCGACTGCCAGTTCTCCAGCGTGTCGCGGCCCATCTGCATCGCATAGCCTGCGAACTCGACGGGGTGGCCGAACTGCTTCTGTTCGTCCACGTAGGCAAACCAGCCGAACACCCAATGCCCGAGCAGCGAGACCAGGAAGAAGCCCAGAGTGACCCAGCCATATCCGTAGAGTTTCCAGATGGATTTCTTCACGCTTCTTCCTTCCGGTTGTTGTGTGCCGGGATTTATCGGACCGTGGGAAGACGGGCCGTGAAGGCTGCCGCCTGAAGCGCGTGATCGGTCCGTCCTACGCCTCGGGCACGCCGGCTCCCAAGCGCTGCGCGAGCCGGGCGGCGTCGTGCGGGGCATGCACCTTGATGTCGTTGTCGAAATAGCAGGACACGTCGCGCATGCCGCGCCGCGCCGGACGCGGCGAGGCCAGCCTCGCTCCTGCCAGCTGCCGGCCATGGCGCCATGCGTCGATGCGCGCGGCCCACTTCGCGAGCGCTTCGTCGCTGTAGCCGCTCGCATAGAGTTCCTTGTCGCCGTGCAGCCGAAGGTAGACGAAGTCGGCGGTGATGTCCTCGATCAGCGGCCAGCGCCCGGCCGTGTCGGCGACCACGAGCGCGACCTCGTGGTGGCGCAGCATCGCCACGAAGTCGGGCGTGGCGATGCTCGGATGCCGCACTTCGATCGCATGCCTGATGCGAAGCCCGCGCGGCGCTTGCAGGAAGCTGCGCCCGTCGACGCGCTCGTCGTGCAATTGCGCAAGCCCCAGTGCCGAGCGAGCGTCGCGCGGCAGTACCGACAGGAAGGCGTCGATGCGCTCGGCGTCGTAGGCCAGGCGCGGCGGCAACTGCCACAGCACCGGCCCCAGCTTGGCGCCCAGCGCGAGCACGCCCGAAGCGAAGAAGTTCGCCAGGGCGATCTCCGCGTTCTCCAGACGCATCATGTGCGTGATGTAGCGCGAACCCTTGACCGCGAAGAGAAAGTCCTCCGGCGTCTGCTCTCGCCACGCCTCGTACGACTCGGGCCTCTGCAAGGAATAGAAGGAGCCGTTGATCTCGATGGTCGACACCTTCCTCGATGCGAATTCGAGTTCGCGGCGCTGCGCAAGCCCCCGCGGATAGAACTTGCCGCGCCATGGCGCGTACTTCCATCCGGAGATCCCGATGCGTGTTTCGCCCGGCATGGCGCTTCCATACGCCCCGCCGCGACGTCCTCAGGGTGCGCTCGCCGCCATGTTGCGGCATTCCTGCGCGCAGCTCCTGCAGGCCGTCGCGCATGCCTGGCAGTGATCGTGGTCATGGCTGGCGCATTCGTCGCCACAGGCACTGCAGACCTCGGCGCACAGCCCGCAGGCGGCCCTGGCGTGCACGCTGCCGCGGGCCATCAGCGATGCGCAGAGCCTGCACATGGCCTCGCAGTCGGTGTCCAGCGCGATGCACGCGGCCAATGATTTCACGTCCGGTTCGCGCAGGCATGCCGCCGCGCAGCGGCCGCATGCAGCGGCACAGGCATTGCACGCGGCAATGCATCGATCGAAGAGTTCCTGGGTCATCGAAGTCCTTCCTTGCGTTGCGGCAAGAGATCCGTTGCGGCGCGCAACGGGCGGGGCCCGGGCTCCCGGGGTGCATCGGTCGGCGCGCTTCCTGGTGCACTTCCGGAAATCGGCCATCGCGAGCGCCGGTCGTCCGGGCCAAGCCAAGGTTCGGCGCGCGCCGCGCGCGCCATGTCGGACAGATGCGGACGCAGCGGTCGGCTGCCGTCGAAAAACGGGCTCGCGCAGTTGCCGGTTGCCGGCTCCTTCGCCTGCATCGAAAAAGCGCAGCGCTCCTACATTCTTGCGACACGGGCGGATGAAGAACACCCCTTTCACCTCGAAAGGAACGCACATGACCGACCCACGCAAGGCGGCGCCGCGCCCGCCGTTTTCCACCCCCGAACAGCAGCCGCCCGGACTCCAGTCCCGCATGGACCCGCCGCCAGACTCCGGCGAGAACTCGTACGTGGGAAGCGGCAAGCTGCAGGGCAAGGCCGCGCTGATCACGGGCGGCGACAGCGGCATCGGGCGCGCCGTCGCGCTCGCCTTTGCGCGCGAGGGCGCCGACGTGCTCATCTCCTACTTGGCCGAAGAAGAGGAAGATGCGCGCGTCACTGCCCAATGGGTCGAGCGCGCGGGGCGCAGCTGCGTCTGCGTGGCGGGCGACATCCGCGAGGAAGCGCACTGCCGGCGGCTCGTGGACACGGCCATCGAACGCTTCGGCAAGCTCGACGTGCTCGTGAACAACGCGGCATTCCAGATGAGCCACAAGTCGCTGGACGAGATCTCCGAGGAAGAGTTCGACCGGACCTTCCGCACCAACGTCTACGCCACCTTCTTCCTCAGCAAGGCAGCGGCCGCGCACATGAAGCCGGGCAGCTCGATCATCAGCACGGCCTCGGTCAACGCCGACAAGCCCAACGCGACCCTCGTGGCCTACGCGGCCACGAAGGGCGCGATCCAGAACATGTCCGGGGGCATGGCGCAACTGCTCGCCGAAAAAGGCATCCGGGTGAACTGCGTGGCGCCCGGTCCATTCTGGACGCCGCTCATTCCTTCCACGATGCCGCCCGACAAGGTCAGGGAATTCGGCAGCCAGACGCCGCTGAAGCGACCCGGCCAGCCGGCCGAGCTGCAGGCCGTGTACGTGCTTCTCGCCTCGGACCAGGCAAGCTACATCTCAGGCGCCACCATTCCGGTGACGGGCGGGGTGCCCTTCATCTGAGGCGCGGCGCGAAGGCCGCCTGCCGGTCTGCCGCATGCGCGCAGCAGGCCGGGGCGGCTCTTCGCATGACTGCAGCTCAGGCCTTGGCACTGCGCATCTGGTCGCGCAGGGACTTGATCTGGTCGTGGTTGCGCTTGGCGCCGTCGGCCTGGCGCTGCACCACGGCACGCACGTCCGCCGGGAGTTCCTGCTTGAGTGCCTTGCGATAGCGCGCGACCGCCGCGTCCTCGCCGCGTTCGCATTCCTCCAGCATGGACAGCGGGCTGTCCGCGCCGACCTTGCCCTTCACGTGCACCCAGCCGCGGTGCATGGCGCCGGCGACCGTGCCGCCGTCATCGACTTCGCCTCCGTACTGCCGGATGAGCCCCGCCAGTTCCGATGCAGCGCTGGCGCACTGGGCGGCGCGCTCACGGAACACCTGCTTCAGTTGCGCCGAGTCGACCTCTTCCGCGCAGGCGCGGAAGCCGTACTCGCCGTCGCGCGTGTTTTCCAGGAGATCGTCGAGCACGTCCACGACCTGGTCGTTGGGAATGACGCTGGTGGTGGTGCCGTTGGTTGTGTGGGTGTAGCTGGTCATGAAATCGCTCCATGCAAATGCCGGGCAGCCGTACCCCGGCGGGGTTGAAGAAAAGGAAAAGGAAGAACTGCAATGAAGCTTCATCGTGTGCCGCTCGCGTGCGGCTCGTGTCGTCTACACCCGATGGCGGCTGTAAGCCTTCTCCGAGGCGCAGCATCCCGCGCGCGGAAACCGCCGCTTCATGCAACCAGCCTCCCCGCGGAAATGGAGAAGTCGCCCGGATCGAGTTGCGCGAGGATGGCGAACAGCTCGTCCACGCGGTGCGCGCAGGTGTGGCGGGCGAGCACCGTGGCAAGGCCGTGCTGCGCCAGCGAATCGGCGAATTCGCGGTCCCCGAGCACGTCGCGCAGATGGTGGCGCATTGCGGTGCCGTCGTTCGCGACGAGGAAATCGCGGCCCGGCGTGAACAGCGCCTCGGTGTCGTGCCAGGGCGCGCTCACCAGTGGAATGCCGCACGCCAGCGCCTCGAACATGCGGATGGTGGGAACGCCGCGCAGCGCTTCCACGTGGGGCCGGTGCGGCAAGTGCACCGTCATCCGGTGGCGCGCGAACACGAGCGGCACCTTGTAGTTGGCGATCCATCCACCGTACTCGATGCCGGCCCCGCTCAGGCGGTCGATCGCGGGATCGGGGTAGCGCACGCCATACACCAGGGCCTTCAGCCCGAGGTCGCGCACCGGTCCGAGCAGGAATTCGTCGAGCTCGGCCACGCGCGCGTCGTCGCCCCAGTTGCCGACCCACACCAGGTCGCCGGTGCGCGCCACCTCGGGGCGTGGATGAAAACGCCGCACGTCCGCGGCCTCGTGCCACGTCCACGCATCGCGTGCCCAGCCCTTGCTGCGGTACAGGTCGCGAGTCACGTCGCCGCAGGCCAGCGCGCCGTCGTAGTGGGTGAGGTCGTAGGCGGCCATGGATTTTTCGTCCGTCACCGCGCGGTGATGCGTGTCGTGGAACAGCAGGCGATAACGGCCGCCGTCGCGCCGGTGCAGGCCGATGCGGCGCACCAGCGCAGGCTCGTTCCATTCGTGCACGAGCACGACGTCCGCACCGTCGAGCACGGCATCGAGGTCGAGCGTCGCGCGGTCGTACGGCGTGCTTTGCAGTTCCGGGTAGGCGCGCGCGAAGCCTTCCACAGGCCTGCGGCCGTGTGCGGCCTCGAGGTTGGCCCGGCTCCAGCCGCGGCGCGGTTCGTACACGGCCACTTCGTGGCCTCGTGCGACAAGCTCGCTGCAGATGCCGCGCAAGAAGTGAGCATTGCCATGGTTCCAATCGGAAACGAGTGAATGGCAGAACATCACGAAGCGCATGAAATCTCCCTGTTTTGCTGTTTGCTGTTGGACGGCAAGGTGGAAGCAACGGGATCGACGGACCCCGGCCTCCCTCAGTGCCTGCGCCGCGCCGCGAGATAGCCCGCCGCGGCGGCCAGTGCCAGGGCGCCTCCCGCCACGACGATGCCCGCTGCCAGCCCCGGAATCTCCGGGCGGGGCGGCGTGCGTTGCGCGGTGGCGCGCGCCGGTGCGGGCGCCGCGGACACCGGCATCGACTTCGACACGCTCACCGACACCGGATCGCTCGCCGGGAACGACTCTTCGATGCCGTGGTCGATCGCGTCCTCGTGTGGCATCTCGGTCACGGCCCGGGCAGGCGACGTCCCGTCGCTGTGCGCGGGTGGAGCGGAGTGATCCTCCGACGTGGGGAAGCGGAAGGCGCGGTCCTCGTCCGGGGTGCTGCTGGTAGTGGGGGTGCTCATGGAAGGACTCCTGGATATGGTTCGGCTTCGGATCAGACTGCCGGTCTATCCAAGCACCGCAGGGCCGTGTGTGGGAGCCCGGGGGCAGCGCCTGTAGGAGCGGCGGACTAGGGCCGGCCGCACGGGCGCGACGGGAAAAAAAGCCCTGCCGGTATGGGTGCGCTCCGACGCAAAGACGGGATTCCGGGACGCGGTGGCCGTCGCTTCCGGACGACGCCTCCACGGGGCCGGCGCAACCAGCATCAGGGCCCCCAGGAGGAATACGCCCATGGACCGACTTTTCGCTTCGTTCGCCAACCAGGTCGCGCGCATCGCGGGAAGCCCGACGACCTTCCTGCTCTGCGTTGCGGTGGTGGTGGTGTGGGCCGCCACGGGGCCCATGTTCGGCTTCTCGGAGACCTGGCAGCTGATCATCAATACCGGTACGACGATCGTGACGTTCCTGATGGTGTTCCTGATCCAGAACACCCAGAACCGCGACGGCCTGGCGCTGCAGACCAAGCTCGACGAACTCATCCGCTCGTCCGACGCGCAGGACGAATTCATGGGCATCGAGAAGCTCACCGACAAGGAACTCGTCGTGCTGCACCAGAAGTGCGAGGCGGCTGCGAGACAGAGCCAGGCCACGCTGGATCGCGCGCTCGCCGAACGCCGCAGGCGCGGCCACGTGGGCGTGCCCAAAGGCGAGCGCCAGGAGCAGCCCGAAGGCCGGCATCGCGGCATGGGCGGACCTTGAATTCGAGCGGCCGAGACCGAATAATGGGCCGCAGGCCCTGCCCCTGCAGCCCGCATTCGTATCCGCCGCGCTCCTTGTTCATTCATCCCTTTCGAGGAGATCGTCTTGACAATGAAGATCGCGCAGATTGCGCCACTGTACGAAGCCGTTCCGCCCAGGTTTTATGGCGGCACCGAAAGAGTCGTCGCGCACCTTGCCAATGCGCTGGCGGACCTCGGCCACGAGGTCACGCTGTTCGCCTGCGCCGATGCGCGCAGCCGCGCGAAGGTGGTGCCAATGCGCGCCCGGGCACTGCGGCTGGACCCCGCGCCGCTGAAGTCGGACCTGGCCAGCCACCTGACCATGCTCCACGAGGTTCGGCGCCGCGCCGGCGAGTTCGACGTGCTTCATTTCCACGTCGACCTGGTGCACTTCCCCTTCTTCGAGGACATGGCCGAGCGCACGCTGACCACGCTGCACGGGCGGCTCGACATCGCCGACCTGCCCGAGGCCTACATGCGCTGGAACAGGTATCCGCTGGCATCGATCTCGCGCCACCAGCGCCGCCCCCTGCCCTTCGCCAACTGGCTCGCGAACGTGCCGCACGGGATCGATGAATCGGCCTACGCATTCGGACAGGGCACGGGCGGCTACCTGGCGTTCCTCGGCCGCATCTCGCCCGAGAAACGGCCGGACCGCGCCATCTCGATCGCCAGGAAGGCGGGCCTGCCGCTGCGCATCGCCGCCAAGGTGGACCCCGCCGACCGGCACTATTTCGAGCAGGAGATCCGCCACCTGCTCGGAGACCCGCTGGTCGAGTTCATCGGCGAGATCGGCGACGAGGACAAGGCCGCCTTCCTCGGCGGCGCGCGGGCGCTGCTGTTTCCCATCGACTGGCCGGAGCCCTTCGGGCTGGTAATGATCGAAGCCATGGCCTGCGGCACGCCGGTGATCGGCTGGCGCTGCGGATCGGTGCCCGAGATCGTCGAGGACGGCGTGAGCGGCGTGATCGTCGAGAGCGAGGCGCAGGCCGTCGCGGCGGTGCACGAGATCGACCGGCTTGACCGCCGCCTCGTGCGGCAGGCCTTCGACAGCCGCTTCTCCGCGCGCGCCATGGCAACTGCCTACCTGGAACTCTATGCGCGCCTCGCGGGCGGCGGCAGCCCCATGCCGGAGAAGCAGCCGCCGCTGCCGGTTCTCCAGAAAGCAGCCTGAGACATGAGCACCGATGCAGAAGCCACTGCCGCCGACCAGGCCGAGCCGGCCACCGAGCGCGCCGTGCAGCAGGCCTTCGTCCTGAAGGAAGGCGACACCTATTTCGTGATGGACGCGCTAGGCGACGTGGGCGGAGGCGTCGACGGCCTGTTCCACAACGACACGCGCATGCTCTCGACCTTCACGCTGAGCCTCGACGCGCAGCGGCCATCGCTGCTTTCCAGCGGTGTGAGCCAGGACAACGTGTTCTTCGTCGCGAACCTCACGAACCATCCGCTGCCCGTGCTCGGCTCGACGTCGATGCCGCAGGGCGTGATCCACCTGGAGCGCAAGCGCTTCCTGTGGAACGCCCGCCTCTTCGAACGCATCCGGCTCGTGAACTACGGCGAGCAGGCGGCCCAGGTGCCGCTGGGCCTGCGCTTCGGTGCCGACTTCCGCGACATGTTCGAGGTGCGCGGGCAGCGCCGTGCCCGGCGCGGCGACTTCGACGCCCCCGAAGTGCGCCCCGACGGCGCGACGCTTCGCTATCGCGGGCTCGACACCCTCCTGCGCAGCGCCTGCGTCGACTTCTCCATGATCCCGCGCAGCATGGACGCCGGCAGCGCCGAATTCGATGTGCGGCTCGCCGCGCATGGCGAATGGACCTTGCATGTCGAAGTGGGGGAGCAGCCCGCGCGGCCGACGCCGCAGCGCTTTCGCGAAGCCTGCACGCTCGCACGGTGGCGCATGCGCGCGCGGCAGCGCAGGGGCGCCCGCCTGCAGAGTTCGGGGCGCCTGTTCCAGGCATGGCTGGAGCGCTCGCGCGCCGACCTGGCGCTGCTGACCACCGACCTGCCCACCGGGCCCTATCCGTACGCCGGCATCCCCTGGTTCTCCACGCCTTTCGGTCGCGACGCGATCGTGACCTCGTTCCAGACGCTGTGGATCGATCCGCGGCTGGCCGAGGGCGTGCTCACCTTCCTGGCGGCGAGACAGGCGCGCCAGACCTCCACCTTCCGCGACTCCGAGCCGGGGAAGATCATGCACGAGACCCGCAAGGGCGAAATGGCCGCCGTGGACGAGCTGCCCTTCGGCGAGTACTACGGCGGGGTCGACACCACGCCGCTGTTCGTGGCGCTCGCGGGCGCCTATGCGCGCCGCACCGGCGACCACGCCGCCATCGGGCGCATCTGGCCCTCGCTGTGCGCCGCCTGCGACTGGATGGAGCGCAACATGGCGCGCCACCCCGAGGGGCTGCTGGCCTACCAGCGCGGCGAGGCCAGCGGCCTCGTCAACCAGGGCTGGAAGGACAGCCACGATTCAATCTTCCACGCCGACGGGCGCACGCCCATGGGGCCCATCGCGCTGGTCGAGGTGCAGGGCTACGCGTACGACGCGTTCCTTGCGATGTCGACGATGGCCGAATGGCGCGGCGACGCGGCCGCGGTGCGCTGGCGCCGGCGCGCCGAGGCGGTGCTCGAGGCGGTCGAGAGATGCTTCTGGCTCGAGGACCAGCAGTTCTATGCACTGGCCGTCGACGGCCTGGGGATGCCCTGCCGCGTGCGCGCCTCCAACGCCGGCCATCTGCTGTTCTTCGGCCTACCGGACCAGGACCGTGCCGCGGCGGTGGGGCGGCAGCTGATGTCGTCCTCGTTCACCTCCGGATGGGGCGTTCGCACGCTGTCCACGGAGGCCGTGCGCTTCAATCCCATGTCGTACCACAACGGCTCGGTGTGGCCGCACGACACCGCCCTGTGCGCGGCCGGCCTGGCGCGGTACGGCGAACGCGAGGGCGTGATGCGCATCCTCGACGAGCTCTTCGAGTCCGCCGCGCATTTCGGCATGCGCCTGCCGGAACTCTTCTGCGGCTTCGACCGCCAGCCCGGCCAGGCCCCCGTGGCCTACCCGGTCGCATGCCTGCCGCAGGCGTGGGCGGCGGGTTCGGCGTTCATGCTGGTCCAGGCCTGCCTGGGCGTGGAGATCGACGGCATCCGCAACAAGGTGCGCATCGTGCAGCCGCGCCTGCCGGCGAACATCGAGCAGTTGCGCGTGGAGCGGCTGAAGGTCGGCCAGGGCCTTGTGGACCTGAGGTTCCAGCGCATCGGCAACCGCATCGTGGTTTCGGCGGAATCGCCGCCGCGCGGCCCGCACGTGGAGGTGGAGCTTTGCCTCTGACGCCCGCGACGGGTGTCTAGAGCCCGCCGACGATGGTTTTCAGCTCGTCGATCGACGCCGGTTTCGGCAGGTGCGCATTGAAGCCCGCCTCGAGCGCGCGGCGCACATCCGCGCGCCGGCCCAGGCCCGACATCGCGATCGAGCGCAGCTCGCGCGTTGCGGGCCGGCGGCGCACCTCCGCGATGAGCTGGAAGCCATCCATCTGCGGCATCCCGAGGTCGGACACCAGCAGGTCGTAGGTGTTCTTCTCGAGCAGGTCCAGCGCTTCCCTGGCGCTCTCCGCGACGTCGACGGTTGCGCCTTCCAGCCGCAACACCTCCGCGAACGGAATCAGCGCGTCGGCGTAGTCGTCCACCGCCAGCACGCGCCAACCTTTGAAATCGACCCCGGCCTGCGCCTGTGCCTGCGTTGCCGCTTGCTCGGCGCCCTTGCCTTCGAGCGGAAGCCATACACTGAACTCGCACCCTTTCCCGATGCCGGCCGAGAACGCCTTGACCCGCCCCTGGTGGGCATGCGCGAGTTCCTGCACCAGGGCCAGGCCGATGCCCATCCCGGCGTTGGACGGCGCCGCCTCGTCGACGGCCTGGTTGAACATGCCGAACACATGCGGCAGGAACTCGCCGGAGATGCCGCAGCCGCTGTCCGTCACGGTGAGCCTCGCGAATTCGCCCTCGGCCTCCACGCGGGCACAGATGCGCCCGCCCGCGGGCGTGAACTTGACGGCGTTGCTCAGCAGGTTCCAGGCGATCTGCTCCACGCGCACCCGGTCGCCATGGCACTCGATGCCCGGCTCGCAGTGCGTCTCCAGCACCAGCTTCTTCTCGGGCGCGGCTGCAACGGCGGCATTCGCGGCAGCCTGCACGATCTCGCCCAGGTCGACGCGCACCCGGTTCAGCCGCAACTTGCCGGTGCGGATGCGCGAGAGGTCCAGCAGGTCGTTGATGATGCGGGTCTGGCTGCCGACGGCGCGCTTGATGGTCTCGCTCACCCGCCGGACCTTGGCGCTTTCCGTGGCCACCGGCAGGTGCAGCAGCAGTTCCGCGTTCATCTGGATCAGGTTGAGCGGCTGCTTCAGCTCGTGCGACATCACCGCGAGGAACCTGTCCTTCAGCTCGTTGGCCATCTGTGCGTTCAGGCTCGCCTTTTTTTCCTTGACCAGCAGATGGTCCAGCGCAAGCTCATGCCGCTTGGTGCCGGTCATGTCCCGCGCGATCTTGGCGAAGCCGCCTCCCGCCCTGTCGTCCAGCAGCGTCATCACGCCGCTGCAGAAGAAGCGCGTGCCGTCCTTGCGCTGGTGCCAGCGCTCGTCTTCGGCGCGGCCGGACTGCGCCGCGTTGCGCATTTCCGCTTCGGGTACGCCGTGCGCGCGGTCCTCGGGTGTGAAGATGGTCGCGATCGGGCTGCCGATCATCTCTGCCTCGCCGTAGCCGAAGATGCGCTCGGCGCCGAGATTCCAGCTGGTGACGATGCCCTGCGGGTCGGCGGTGATGATGGCGAAGTCGCTCGTCGTCGCGGCCGCCCGTCGCAGCCGCTCCTCGCCCGCACGCACGCGCTCTTCCGCGGTCCGCAATTCGGTGATGTCGAAGAAGTTGAGGATGGCCCCCTCGATCCGGTCCTCGGCCGTCCGGTATGGAAGGATGCGCGCGAGGAAATGCCGCCCGTCGGCGCTCTTCACGTGGCGCTCGCTCGCGCGCAATTCCCTGAAGGCCAACGCCGTGTCCTCCGCCAGCTCGGGGTAGTCGAGCCGGGTCGTGATGTCGAACAGCGAGCGCCCCAGGTCCGAGGGAATCAGGTTGAAGAGGTTGCTCGCATGCGGCGTGTAGCGCTTGATGTGCATGCTCCGGTCGACGAACACGGTGGCGATCTCGGCCGAGGCGATCAGGTTCTGCAGGTCGTCGTTGATGTGCTCCCATTCCTCGACCTTGACCTTGAGTTCGAAGTTGACGGTCACCAGCTCCTCGTTCATCGACTGGAGCTCTTCCTTGCTCGTCTCCAGTTCTTCGCTGGCCGAACGCAGTTCCTCGTTGATGGCCTGCAGCTCCTCGTTCGAGGCCTTCAGTTCCTCGGTCGAGGTCTCGGAGCTCTCGATGGTGTCCTGCAGGTGGAGTTTGAGCTGCCTGATTTCCTCCTCGAGCTGGGCGATCAACTGTTCGCGCGCGGCATCGGGCGGTGCGCCATCGTCCGGCCGCGTGCTCTCCTCGGTCTCGTCGAAGACCACGAGGATCAGCTGCCTGCTCCCCGGCTCCTGCTGCACCGGTCGCACGGTGATGTTCAGGAACACCTGCCGGCCGTCTTCCTGGCGCAAAACGAGCCGCGCCTCGACGCTGCGCGACGACTGCGCCGACTTGAACAGCGCAGTGCGCAGTTCGAGCCGGATGTCCGGGCGCACGTTGTTCAGCAGGTTGTCCGAGGGCTCGCCGCTCGCGCGCTCGAGGAAGCGCCCGGCGCCGTTGGACAGATGAAGCACGTTGTGGTCGCCGTCGATCAGCACGCTGGGCGGCGAGAACTGCTCCAGCGCGCGCTGGTGCAGCTCGGCGAGGCTGGGCCGTTCGCCGCCGTTGCGCCTGGATGCGCGCAGTGCCTGCATGACGGGGCCGGTCGGCAGCGCGGGCGGTGCCTCGCTGATCACCGGCACGTGCCGTGCGGGCAGAAGCTCGGGGTTGACCTGGAAGATGCGGTGGCGCTTGTCGACGGCGGTGAACAGGTTCGCGGCCGCGTCGGTCGACTCGGAGGTGCCGAGGAACAGGAAGCCGCCCGGCTTGAGCGCGATGCGGAACATCCCGAGCACGCGGGCCTGGGCGTCGCGATCGAGATAGATCAGCAGGTTGCGGCAGCAGATCATGTCGAGCCGGGAGAACGGCGGATCGCTCAGCAGGTTGTGCTGCGCGAAGAGCACCGGCTCGCGCACCGAGGCCGACACGCGGAACTGGTCGCGGTCCTTCAGGAAGTACTGCCGCAGCCGGCCAGGCACGATGTCTGCCGCGATGCCTTGCGCATACACGCCCTTGCGGGCCGTGGCGATGGCGCGCTCGTCGACGTCGGTTGCGAAGACCTGGATGTCCAGCGGCTTCGACAACCGGTCGGCGTGCTCGCGCAGCAGCATGCTGATGGAGTACGCCTCCTCCCCGGTCGCGCATCCCGCCACCCAGACCCGCAGCTGCTCGCCCGGTTGCTTGCGCTCCACCAGCGGCCCGATGACCTCCCCGGACAATGCCTCGAAGGCGTCGCGGTCCCGGAAGAAGTTGGTCACGCTGATCAGCATGTCCTGCAACAGCGGCGCGGCCTCCTCCGGATGCTCCCGGAGGAAGTCGCGGTAGGCCGGCAGGTCGGCCAGCCGGTTCACCTGCAGCCGGCGCTCGATGCGGCGCAGCACCGTGGCGCGCTTGTAGTGGAGGAAGTCGTGCCGCGTGTAGGTCTTCAGCAGCGCCATGACCTCCTGCAGCGCCTTCTCGGCGAACAGCGACGAGGCAGGGCCTTCCGGCTCCTCCACCAAAGCGCCCACCTCGGACGCGTGCGGAAGTTGGATGTGGCGCGCGTTGCGCCATACATCGACCAGCCGCTCGCCCATCTGGTCGGCCGGAAGCACGAAGTCGACCATGCCGGTGGCGATGGCGGCCAGCGGCATTCCACCGTAGGTCGCGTCCTCCGGCGACTGGGCCATGGTCAGGCCCGCGTGCTCCTTGATTCGGGTGAGCCCGACCGCGCCGTCGCTGCCGGTGCCCGACAGGACGATGCTGACCGCGCGCTCGCGGTGCACCTGCGCCAGCGTGCGGAAGAAGACGTCCGCCGCGGTTGCGCGTCCATAGGGCCGCTCGCTCTGCGTGACCTGCAGGTTGCCGCCGTTCATCGTCAGTTCGACGCCGGGCGGAATCACGTAGATGTGATCGACCTCGATCGGCATCGTGCCGGCCGCCTGGGCCACAGGCAGGGCCGTCGTGCGCTGCAGGATCGCGGGGGCGCTGCTTTCATGGTCCGGCGACAGGTGCAGGATCACCACGAAGGCCATGCCCGGCCGCTCCGGCATGTGCTCGAAGAAGCGCATCAGCGCCTCCATTCCGCCGGCCGACCCGGCAAGGCCGACGACAGGGAAGCTCAGCGAACTTGGCGCCAGCGTCGCGGGCTCGGAGGAAGGCGCAGGGGCACCGGAGGTCTGGGAATCGGGCATTCGGGCTCGCAGAGAAAGTGCGGCATTCGGGAGCAACGATTTTGCGCCCAAGTCCGGCAACCCCGGTACGAACATTCCCTGCGCGGCGCCCGCCGTGGGGAGCGGGGGCGCCGTGCAAGCTCTCAGGCGGCCTGGATCTCGATGCGCCGCGCCTTCGCGTGCGCAGCCTTCGGAATCCGCAGCCGCAGCACGCCCTGCGCCAGTTCGGCGGTGACGTTCTGGGTGTCAAGCTCCTTGCTCAGCGTGAACACCCGCCTGAACCTCGCGAGGCCCACCTCCGTGTGGCTGGAGTTGAGCCCCTCGGGCGTTGTCAGGCTGGACTCGGCTTCGATGGTCAGCGTCGCGGCTTCCACGTGGAGGTTCAGCTTGTCGCGGGTCACGCCGGGCAGGTCGGCATAGAGCGTGATGCCGCCGCTGTCCTCGATCACGTCGACGGCTGGCGTCAGCGCGGCCTCGGCATGGCGAGACGAATCCCTCCGTGCGAGTTCGCCCTGTTCGGCGGCCGACGAGGTCTGGAGATCGCGTTTCATGATGTAGCTCCTTTCGTTCGGTTCGTTCGGGGTTCCTCCGGCTCGCTACTGGATGGCGATCCGGCGCGGCTGCGCGGACGCGCGCCGCTGGACGGTGATGTGCAGCACGCCATCGCTCATGCGGGCATTCACGGCGTCGGGGTCGGCGTCTTCCGGCAGCGTCATGACGCGGCGGAATGCGCCCTCGAAGCGCTCGTTGATGTGCACCGCGGCCTTGTCGCCTTCCTCGGGGAGCGCGCTCTTGCGCTCCCCGGAGATGGTCAGCAGGCCGCGCTCGAGGTTGACCTCGAGCGTAGAGGGGTCCACGCCCGGCGCGAACGCATAGATCTCCAGCGTCTGCGGGGTGCTGCCCACGTTCAGCGCGGGGAAGCCGTTCCAGGCAATGCCGCGGATGGAGGGAGACAGGTCGAAAGCCTGCTGCACGTCGCGCTGCAGGCGGTCCATCTCCGCAAAGATGTCGCGAGGAAACAAGGATCGATACATGGCGAAACCTCCGTAAGAAGTTGAATGCAGAACAACGAAAAACCGGCGGCGTGCGCCCCACGCTCCAGGCGCTACTGGAGCCTGCTCGATTCGCGGTGGGGCGGGGGCGGCGCCGTCGGACCGGCGCGCGCGAGCGTCTTGATTCGCGGCATCCGCAAGCGCCAGCGCGGCGGGCGGGACACCGGATAGTCGAACTTCGCCAGTTCTTCCCGCCCCTTGCTGGTGATGGCGAGCACCTGCGCCGCGGACGGTGTGCCCGCAAGCGCGATGGGGTCGAAAGGCGACGGCACCAGGGCCACCACGAGGCCCGCGGCCCGAAGCAGCCGGACGCTGTCGATGTCCTCCGTCCGGTAGAAGGACACGGGCAGACGGGAGGTGGCGATTTGCCTCAGCAGGTTCATGGTCATTTGAGTGCCTCCTTTTCGGTTTGACCAGGTTCCAACGGAAGTCAACATAGTTTCGCTCGCCAGGATTTCAAGAGGGGAAATCGACAGCCGATCTTCAGTGTCAGTGCGCCGCGTTTTCGCTGTCTCCTTCCTCATGAAGGTCGCTCATGGACGGCCCCACGAAGCCAGGGTGTCGCGCACCTCGTCGTCACTGGGCGGATCGAAGACGCCGTACCACGCGCCCACGGCATGGAAGGGGTCGGGCATGCGCATGCAGACCACCTCGTCCGCACGCGAGCCCATGCGCTCGAGGTCGCTGCGGCCGGCGAACTCGTTCGCCTTCGCGGGCTGCGCCAGCGCCTGGCACGCCATGGCTTCGCCGACCGGCACCGCGGCAACGACTTTCGCCGCGCCGAGCGACCGCGCCGCGATGATCGCGGCGCGCATCGACAGGCCGGTGGCGAGGCCGTCGTCGATCAGGATGACGGTCTTGCCGCCCAGGTCGCAAGGCGCCCGGCCGGCGCGGTAGACGTGTTCGCGGCGCGCCAGTTCCTGCTGCTCGCGTTCGAAGACGAGCGCCAGGTCGGCCCAGGGCTCGCCGGTCACGCGCACGCCGCCCCCGGCGATCGCCCCGGCCGCATATTCCTCGTGGCCGGGAAACCCCAGCTTGCGCACCACCATGATGTCGAGCGGGAGATTCAGTGCCCGCGCGACTTCCGCACCGACAGGCACGCCGCCGCGCGGCAGCGCCAGCACGAGCGCATCCGGCGCATCGCGGTACTGGCCGAGCAGCGCCGCGAGCTGGCGGCCTGCATCGACGCGGTCCCGGAACATGGTCGGCCTCCCGCCTATGAGCGGCCTCGCCGCAAGGCCGGGTCGCTGGGCGAATTGGTCGGTGAAAGCTGTTCGGCCGGCGGCCCGAGCAGGCCGCTGTCGCCGCCCTTGGCGTGCGTGGTGCCGCCGCTGCGCACCTTGTCGCGGCCCGAATAGATCTCGTCGTCGTCGAAGTTCAGCGGTGCGGTGTCGGGGGTGCCGCCGCTTTGCACCGCGCCGCGCGCCGGCGGGTTGTCGTCGTGGGGGCCGATGGCGTCCTGCACAGGGGCGCCGGCCTCGCGGCTTTTCGTGGCTTGGGGCTTGTGCCTCGTTTTCATGATTCGCTCCTTTGCGCAATGGAGACCGGAAACTGGCCTCGAGAGTTCGGGTTTCGACCTTGCGGCGCAGGTCCGCTGTGGGAGCGGCCAGGCAGCGAATGTAGGAGCGTAGGAGCGGCAACCCTGGTCGCGTGCCGCCGCAACTCGCGCTCCCTCAGGGCGAAGTGAACCCGTCCGACAGACGGCCGGCGCCGGCGGCGCAGATTGAATGAGGTCCAGCCAGGTGAAGAAAAGGAGTGCGCAATGATCCGGAAACTCGCTTCGGGCGAATACCGCCTGTATTCCCGCAAGATCGATCCCAAGACCGGCAAGCGCCGCAACCTGGGCACCTTCGCTTCGCAGGAGCAGGCCCGGCAGCACGAGCGCGAAGTCCAGTACTTCAAACGCCACTGAAGAACCTGCGTGTCGCGCAGGGAAACGGCCGGCCAGCCGACGGACTTCGGCCGGTTCAGGTCTTGGCGGCGTAGATCTGGTCGAGCATCGAACCCAGCCGATCGATGTCCACCGGCTTCGTCAGGTGGGCGAAGAAGCCGGCTTCGAAGCTGGTGTCGCGGTCGCTGGGCTGGCCGTAGCCGGTGATGGCGATCAGCGCGGGCGGATCGATCAGGTCGGCGCGCAGGCGCTTGGCAACCTCGTGGCCGGTCATGCCGGGCAGCCCGATGTCCAGCAGCACCACGTCGGGCCGTTTCGCCTTGACGGCCTCGATCGCGGCAAAGCCGTCGTGCGCCACCGAGCACGAGTAGCCCAGCGCTTCCAGCAGCAGTGCCAGGGTTTCCGCCGCATCGCGGTTGTCGTCCACGACCAGCACCAGCTTTTCGCCCTCGCCGCGTTCGGGCGGCCCCGGCATGTCGGGCGTGGGCGCCGTCGGCAGGCGCACCACGAATTCGCTGCCCTCTCCCGTGCGCCCGGTGCTGAACACGCTGACGTAGCCGCCATGAAGCTGCGTCAGCTGCTGCACCAGGCTCAAGCCCAGCCCGAGCCCGCCGCGCGTGCGCGCCAGTTCGTTTTCGCCCTGCACGAAGAGCTCGAAGATCCTCTCGAGATCCTTGCGCGGAATCCCCGGGCCGTTGTCCTTGACGCTGATCTCCGCTTCCGCGGCGTCGGCGGCGTTGGCGCCGAGGCGGATCGCGATGCGCCCGCCGTCGGGAGTGAACTTGGACGCGTTGTGAACCAGATTGCCGATGACCTGGATCAGCCGCGCCCTGTCGCCCGTGACCCAGGGATCGGCCCCGTCGACCTGCAGCTCCAGGAGCTGCGACTTCTGCGCCATGCCAGGGCGCATGGCCTCCACCCCTTCGACGACCACTTCGCGAAGCCGCACCGGCTTGGCTTCCAGGTGGATGCGCCCGCTCGTGATCCGGCCCACGTCCAGCAGGTCGTCGATGAGCCGCGTCATCTGCCTGAGCTGGCGATCGATGATGCCGCGCGTCCTGTTCAGCACCAGCGAGCCCGTCTCCTCGCGCTTGAGAAGCTCCAGCGCGTTGGAGATGGGCGCGAGCGGATTGCGCAGCTCATGGCCCAGCATTGCAAGGAAGGTGGTCATGCGCCTTCCCTCGTCCTCGAGCGTGATGATCCGGCGGCGCTCGGTGAGGTCGCGGGTGACCTTGGCGAATCCCTTGTGCTGCCCTGCGGCGTCGTAGATGGCCGTGATCACCACGCTGGCCCAGAAGCGGGTTCCATCCTTGCGCACGCGCCAGCCTTCGTCCTCGAAGCGGCCCTCGCGCAGCGCGTTGGCCAGTTCCTCGGCGGGCCATCCGCGCGCGGCGACATCGGGCGGATAGAACTTCGAGAAGTGCTGGCCGATGATCTCGTGTGCCTTGTAGCCCTTGTTCTTCTCCGCGCCGAGATTCCAGCTGACCACGTGGCCGCCGGGGTCGAGCATGAAGATCGCGTAGTCCTTCACGCCCTCGACGAGCAGGCGGAACCGTTCCTCGCTGGCGCGCAGCGCATCTTCGTGCTTTCGCCGGTCGCTGTGATCGCGAATGATCTTGGAATACCCGCGCGTGGCGCCGTTGGCGCCTGGCAGGCGGGTGATGACGATGTTGGCCCAGAAGCGCGTGCCGTCCTTGCGCAGGCGCCAGCCCTCGTCCACGAAGCGCCCCCGCTTGCCGGCCTGCGCCAGCTCCTCGTCGGGCAAGCCGCGGGAGAGCATCTCCTGCGGATACAGGACGGAGAAATGGCGCCCCAGGATGTCGGCGTCGTCGTAGCCGCTGAGCTGGCGTGCCCCGGCGTTCCAGCTCACGATGTTGCCGTCCGGGTCCAGCAGGATGATGGCGTGGTCGATGAGGCCGCCGACCATCTGGCGATAGTCGGCATCGGTCAGGGAGGCGACGGACAACCTGGGCTGTTCGCTGTCTTTCATCGGTTCAGCAGGCATGTCTGGCCCCGGCTCGTGGAGTCTTGCAAGTGTGGTCCATTGCACTTGAACAACCCGTGGGAAGATTCCTACTCCGGAGCGGAAGCCGGGGCTTCTTCAGCCGCTTCGCGCGGCAATTCGTACAGGAAGAATGGCGGCACGCCGGGCCGGCTGCGCTGCAGCAGGGGCTTGGCAACGTTGTAGACCGGCACGCCGTTGATGGTGCGCGCCTCGAGCGTGCCCCGGTGCGCGTGGCCGTGGAACACCGCATCCATCGGGTAGCGCAGCAGCGGCTCCTCCAGCCGGCTGCTGCCCAGGAAGGGAAAGATTTCCACCGGCTCGCCCTGCACCGTGCCGGCGATGGGCGCGTAGTGCAGCAGCGCGATGCGGCGCCGCGTGCGCAACTTGGCCAGCGCCGACTCCAGCTTCATCGCCTCGTTCAGCGCCTCCTGCACGAACAGCTTGATCGCCGGCTCGCCCCAGGCGCCCAGCGAGCCGCGCCCGAAGCCGCCGGCAAAGCCCTTCACGCCGGCGATGCCCACGCCCTCGATCTCGCAGGCCGAGCCATCGAGCACGCGGACGCCGGCATGCATCAGCGCGCCGGTCACCGCCTCGGGCGTGCCAGACTCGTAGTCGTGGTTGCCGAGCACGGCGACGATGGGGATGTGGATCGCACCCAGCTCCTCGACGAGAACCCGGGCCTCCTCGGCCGTGCCGTAGTCGGTGAGGTCGCCGCACAGCAGCAGCGCATCGGCTTCGTCGGCGGCCTGGGCGAAGAGGCTGCGCAGCGTGCCGGCGGAGTCCTTCTGGACATGGATGTCGCCGACGGCGGCGAACCGGATGTGGGAGGACGATTTTGGATTGGGCATGACGACGCGGCTCGATGAGGGCGAGCGCCAGAATGGGCCCCGCCGCGGTTCGCCGTCATCGGCCCCATCCCGTAGCGGCTGTAGGCGCTTGCCGACGTTCGATGGGGCCCTTTGCTCCGGGCAGCCGCCTGTGGCCAGTCCTACCTTGCAAGGATGTCGCCCTTCACCGCGCTCGCGCCTTCGCTGGAAGAAGAAGTCGACCCCCGCGTGGCCGATTTCTATCGGCAGACCTTGCGCGCCTTGAACGGTGCGGGCATTCCCTTCCTGGTGGGCGGAACCTTCTCGCACGCGTGCTACACGGGCATCCGCCGCTCGACCAAGGACCTCGACCTGTTCATCCACCGCGAGGATTACGAGCGCATCGCGCAGCTTATGCAGCGGCACGGCTGGCGCACCGAGCTGACCCATCCGCACTGGCTGGCCAAGGTGTACGACGGCCCCGAGTTCATCGACCTGATCTTCAATTCGGGCAACGGCGTGACGCCGGTGGACAAGCGCTGGTTCCGCGGCAACTGCCGCGCCGAGATCCTGGGCGTGCCGGTGCTCATCGCCAACGCGGAGGACAGCCTGCTGTCCAAGGCCTTCATCATGGAGCGCGAGCGCTACGACGGCGGCGACATCGCCCACCTGCTGGAGGCCAATGCGCAGCGGCTTGACTGGGTCAGCCTGCTCGAGCGCTTCGGCCCGCACTGGCGGGTGCTGCTGGCCCACCTCACGCTGTTCGGCTACATCTACCCTGGTCAGCGCCATCACGTTCCGGACTGGGTCATGTCCCGGCTGATGGAGCGCCTGGCCAATGAAATGCACGAGGCGCCGGCCACGCACGAGAACGTATGCGCCGGCACCCTGCTGTCGCGCGAGCAATACCTCCACGACGTGGAGCGGCTGGGCTACGTGGACGGACGCCTCACCGGCGCGAGCAGCATGACGGCCGAGGACGTGGCGTTGTGGACCGCGGACATCCACGCCAGGAAGCCGCATTGCACCGCGGGCGGGCCGTTGCGCCTGCGCACTTGTATCGAGGTTCAGGCGGTACGGGCAGCCACCAGCGCCGCCCACGGCATGCGGCGGAAAACCACGTCGAGGCTCACGGTGCCGCCAGCGGCCGCCACGGGCTCGCCGGTCAGCACGTTCTTCAGCACGCCCCCGTCGTGGCCTGCGGGAAGCCGCACCGCCGTGCCGCGCCACCTCGCCGCATCGGGCAGGGCCGGGGCATGGCCCATCGCTTCCCGATGCGGAAGCCCCACGAACAGCCGACTCGCCACGATCACGAGCATGCGGTCGCCATGCAGCCGCCCGAAGGCCACGACGTGCCTCGACAACGGCCCCTCGACCTCCAGCGGTTCATAGCTGCCCTGCTGGAACAGCAGCGGCTGCTGCCGCCGCAGCGACAGCAGCCGCCAGATGAACCAGAGCTTCGCGCGGCCGTCGTGCGGGGCCGCCGCCAGCGCGCCGACCCGCTCGGCAAGGCCATCGCCCTCGGCCACGGCATGCAGCTCGTCGAGGCGCTGCTGGCGCAGCGCGTAGTCGACCGGGCGCCGGTTGTCCGGATCGACGAGGCTCAGCTCGATGAGTTCGCTGCCCTGGTAGAGATCGGGCACGCCGGGGGAGCCGTACTTGAGCAAGGTCAGGGTCAGGCTGTTCCACGCGCCGAACCACGCCAGCCTGTCCGCCATGCGCTGGATGTCGGACAGGCAGGCGCCTTCGCTCGGGTCGCCCAGGATCTCGCGCACGAAGGTCTCGAGCACCGCCTCGTAGTCGGCATCGGGCTGGGACCATCGCGTGCGCAGCTTCGATTCGCGCGCGGCCTTCTGCATGTAGTGCCAGATGCGGTTGCTGTAGCCCGCAACCGCATCTGCGGCCAGCCCGCCCACCGGCAGGGTGCCGAGCAGCGTCTGGTAGAGCAGGTATTCGTCCGCGCGCGAGGGAGCCTCGCCGCCGGGCAGCTTCCTGTGCGCGCCGCGGCACTGGGCGTGCCATCGCGCCAGCGCGTGCATCCATTCATCGGGCATCTCGGACAGCACGTCGATCCGGTTGCGCACGTCCTCCGAGCGCTTGTTGTCGTGCGTCGAGGTGGCCAGCATCGTGTGCGGCCAGCGCAGCGCGCGGTCGGCGCTGAGCGCGTGGAATTCCTCGACCTCGATGCCGAAGCGGTCGGGCTCGCCGCCCACTTCGTTGAGCGAGCAGAGCGGAAAGTAGCGGTAGAACGCGGTGTCTTCCACGCCCTTGGCCGCCACCGGCGCGCTGAACTGCTGGAAGCGCCGCGCGAAGTGGCGCGCCCGTTCGCCCAGTGCCGGCGCGGCATGAACGGCCTCTCCCCGCAGTGCGCTGCGCACGAAGAGGAAGATCGAGCGGTCGGCATCGCCGCTGCTGCGGGCGGCCGCGTCGACGGCCTCGTCGATGACCCGCTCGTCCTGTGCCGAGAGGCCATCGACGATGTAGGTGCGATACACCGGCATGCACGAAGCCACGCCCGCGAGGGCCCGGCGCAGCGCGTTGAGCGTGTAGTCGCGCGTGCTGCGGTCGGCGCGGGCGATGCGCAGCAGCTCGGTGGCCAGCACGTTGAGCTCCGACGCCAACGCGTTGCGCATCACCTCCCGCCGACCCGACCGCGCCACCGCGGCGAAGTCCTGAGTGTCGCCGGTGAAGCGCTGCCAGGCGTGGAGAACATCCGACTCGGCTGCCGTGTCGACCAGCACGCCGTTGGCAACGTTGGCGAAGCGATAGCCCGTGGTCCCGTGCACGTGCCAGGTCTCGGGCACTTCCTCGTTCGCGCCCGCGATCTTCTCGGCCACCACGTACAGCGGCCGCGCGGGCCGTCCTTGCGCATCGGCGGCCGGCAGCACGAGGCCGGCACGGCGCGCATAGCCCTCCTGCAGCTTGTGGAAGTAGCCGGCGGGGTCGTAGAGCCCGTCGGGGTGGTCGATGCGCAGGCCGTCCACCGCCCCGGCCGCAGCCAGCTCGAGCACGAACGACTGCGTGGCCTCGAACACCTCGTCGCGCTCGATGCGGATGGCGGCCAGGTCGTTGATGTCGAAGAAGCGCCGGTAGTTGATCTCGTCGGCTGCCATCCGCCAGTGCGCGAGCCGGTAGGCCTGCGCGTCGATCAGCCGGTGCAGTGCATCGCGCGCTTCCGGCAGGGCGAGGTTCAGCTCCGCCACCGACGCCTGGATCGCCTGCGCCACCGCGGGGCGCCGCCGCACGAGCAGCGCAAGCCGCGCCTTGAGCAGCTCCTTGTCGCGCACACGCTCCGCGCGTTCTTCCGGCGACGCCGCATTGCGCCCGGGCAGGTGGCCGAACGCGGTGACAAGGCTTGCGAGATGCCCGGATGCGGTCGCGTCGCCGAGCCGCGCGAGCGCCCGGTGCAGCACCGCCGGATAGCTCTCCGGCGCGAGCGGAAAGCGGTGATCGAAGTAGCGGATCGCCAGGCTGCCGGCCGCATCCTCGAAGCGAAGAACCAGTTCGCCGTTTTCCAGCACCTCGCCATAGTGCCCACCGAGCACGGGCAGCAGCACCCTGCCGGCAAGCTCCACGTTGAGCGGCTGCCAGTCGATGTCGAAGTGCTGCGCGAACAGAGAGGCGGGGCCGTTTTCCAGCACGTCCATCCACCATGCGTTGTCGGCGCCGAACACGCCCATGTGGTTGGGCACCATGTCCAGCAGCTGGCCGAGGCCGTTGGCCTTCAGCGCGGCGACGAAGCGCGCGAAGCCTTCGGCGCCACCCAGCTCGGGGTTGATCTCCGCGTGCGCCACCACGTCGTAGCCATGCATGCTGCCGGCGCGCGCCCGCTGGATCGGCGAGCAGTACACGTGGCTCACGCCGAGCCTTGCGAGATACGGCAGCACGCGGATCGCCTCGTCGAAGCCGAAGTCCTTGTGGAGCTGAAGCCGGTAGGTGGCGCGCGGCACGCGGGTCTGCAGGCCCGGCGATGCCGCGGGTTCGACAAGGCGCGGCCTCTGGGCACGCAGCAACCGGCCGAGGCCGCGCATGCGTTCGCCGCCGGCCAGCGCCGTGCTCGAGACGGGCAGCTTGCGCCGCCAGTTCGGATGCGTATCGACCGTGCCCGGCATGTTGGCCTGGGCGACCACCTCCGCCACGTCTTCGAGCTGGACCAGCATCAGCGCCGACGGCGAGGCCGCCAGGAACGCATGCGCCGCTTCCACGATGCGGCCGGTCGGCATCGCAAGGCCGGCGGCCTGCGCCATGTCTTCGCGCGACAGCAGGCCGGCCCGCAGCATCGCGTGCATCAGCTGCATGCGCTCGTGCGCCCGGTCGGTCAGCTGCTTGTCGAAGATCGCCGGATCGGGGAACAGGCCGAGCGCGAGGCGTTCACTAAGGTCTTGCGCCGTCCACCAGCCCGCGAAGGTCGCGAGGTCGTGCGTGCTGACCGCGGCCAGCGCGGCGGGCGGATAGGCGGCGGGCGGCTTGAATCCGCCGCCCTGCGGCTCCTTCTCGAAATAGAGCAGGCGATAGGACAACACGTCGGCACGCAAGAGCGCGTCGCGCAACGCGTCCTCGACCGTGCCCAGGTCTTCGCCCACCACCATGCAGCGATGCCGGTGACTCTCTATCGCCACCACGGCCAGCATCTCGTCCAGCGCGTAGTGGACGTAGGCGCCCTCTTTCGCATCGCGCCCGGGCGGAATCCAGAACAGGCGCATCAGGCCCATCACGTGGTCGATGCGCAATGCACCCGCGCCGCGCATGCCGGCACGCAGCGTGTCGATGAAGTAGCGATAGCCCTCCGCACGCAAACGGTCGGGGCGCAATGGCGGCAGGCCCCAGCCCTGTCCGGCAGGATTGAACTCGTCAGGCGGTGCACCGATGCTGGCACCTCCGGCAAGGCCCTGCTGCAGGGCCCAGGCGTCGGAACCGGCGCGGTCGACCGACACCGCCAGGTCCACGTACAGGCCAACGCCCATGCCGAGCGCGCTGCAGCGAGCGGCGGCCGCGGCCAGCTGGCTGGCGGCCAGCCACTGGAGGTACTGGTGGAACTGCACGCGCTGCGCATACACCACCGCGAATGCACTCACCTCGGCGGAATCCGGGTCCTGGTAGGCAGTCGGCCACGCGTGCCAGTCCCACGCGCCTCCTTCGTGCGTGAGGAAGTGGGCCTGCAACGCTTCGAAAAGCGCGTGCCGGCGCAGCGCCTCGCCACGCTCCGCGACGAAGGCCATGAACGCCTGGCCCGTTTCGTCGGGCGGCCCTTCGGACGGCAGATGGCGCTCGCAGAAATGGCTGAACAGCAAGGCGAGCACTTCGAACTTCGCGGCGGCCACGCCCGGGTAGTCCACCAGGGGCGCCGCGCGCAAGGCGGCAAGGTGCGACTGGAAATCGGGCGAATGCACCCGCTCGCGGGCCGGCGCGCAATCTGCGAAGTCCGGCACTGCCTCCACGTCGATGTAGAGCGCGTTGAGCTGCAGGCGGGACGAAGGGCTGTAGGGGCTCACGTGTTGCGGGGTGCTGGCGAACAAGGCGTGCAGCGGGTTGAGGCCGATGATGTCGGCGCCCTGCGCCGCCATCTGCACGGCCAGTTCTTCAAGATCGCTGAAGTCGCCGATGCCCCAGTTGCGCGGCGAGCGCAGGCTGTAGAGCTGCACCGACACGCCCCACACGCGGCCGCCGTCGCGCACCGCGGGAGGCCGGTAGCAACGGCCCGGCGAGACCAGCACCAGCGTCTCGCCACGCAGGCCTTCGCCTTCGATGCGCAGCCGGCAGTAGCCCGCTTCGAGGCTCGACGGGAGGTGCAGGACACGCTCGCACACATGCCCGCCGCTTTCGATGCGGCCGGTTTCGGGCAGCGCCCCGGCATCCGCTTCGCCCTGCCGCGTACGGCCTTGTTCGTCGATGAGTTCCCATCGAAGCCGGCCCGTCGAAACCGGCAGCCGCAGCGGCACCTGCCACTCGCGGCTCGACGCCTGCACGGCCACGGCCGGCGGCAGCATCTCGGAGCTGCGCGCGCGGTGTGCCGCCTCGAGGGCGTGGGCCGTATCGGCCGTATCGTCCGCATCGCCGATGTGCACGCCGAACTCTGCGAGCAGAGCAATCAGGCTCTGCGCGGAAACCTCGCGACGCACGCCGAATGCGTCGAAATAGCCGGTGTCGATGCCGAAGTGCTCGCACAGCCGCCCGAGTTCGCCAGTGATGCCGTGGTGGTGCGGCTCATGCGCCATGCAGATCCTCCAGCGTCACATGCACCGCGCCGCGCGCGCAGCGCAGGCTGCCCTGGCGATCGGCCACGCCGTCGCTATGGACCACGGCGCCCGGCGACGGCTCGACGCCATCGGCCGGCTGCGAACCGAAATGCGCGAGCAGGTACAACCGTGCCCCCGGCCGGCCTTGTTGCAAGGGCCCCAGGCTCCACTGCACCTGGAGCAGGCCGTTCTCGCAGCGGTAGCTGCCCGCGCCCGAGGTACCGGCGAGCCGCGGCACCACGAAGCGCTGGCGCAGGCGCAGCAGCTGCGTCACCTCGCTGAGCCTCGCGAAATGCGCGCGCGCGCCGCGCTCGCGCCAGTGCAGCTTCGACGCGAGAAAGGTCGATTCGGCGTTGGGGTCCGGAATGCGCGCGCGGGCTGCCTCGTCGGCAAACGCCGCGAAACCGCCGAACTCCGAACGCCGCCCATCGGACACCGCCGCCGCCAGCTCGGGGCCGAAGTCGCAGAAATATTGGAACGGCGTGGAGGCGGCGAACTCGTCGCCCATGAAGAGCATCGGCACATGCGGGCACAGCAGCAGGCAGGCCATCGCCGCGCGCGGCAGTACCGGATCGCCGAGCGCGTGGATGCGTTCGCCGAATGCGCGGTTGCCGACCTGGTCGTGAGTCTGGAGAAACGACACGAACGCCTGCGGCGGCAGTTGCGTGCTCGGCTCGCCACGCCGCTCGCCCTGGCGGAAGGACGAGGGCTGCCCCTGGTAGATGAAGCCCTCGGCCAGCGCCTGCGCGAAACGGCATGCCGGGTCGTCGGCATAGTCCGCGTAGTAGCCGTCGCGCTCGCCGGTGGCCAGCACGTGCACCGCGTGGTGCAGGTCGTCGTTCCACTACGCCGTTGCCGCAACCGGCAGGCCGTGGTCGTCGCGTACGAGCATCGAGGCCTGGTTGGCATCGTTCTCCAACACCAGGTGGACGTGGCGCTCGCGGGCGGGGCCGGCGTCCAGCGCCTCGCGGATCTCGCGCACGATGTGCGGCCGCGTCTCGTCGTGGATCGCGTGGACGGCGTCCATGCGCAGGCCGTCGAAGCGGAACTCCTCGATCCAGTAGAGCGCGTTGTGCAGGAAGAAGTCGCGCACGGTGCGCGAGCCCGGTCCGTCGAAATTGATCGCGGCGCCCCACGGCGTCCGGTGCCCGGGGTTGAAGAACTCGGGACAGTAGGCATGCAGGTGGTTGCCCTCCGGGCCGAAGTGGTTGTAGACCACGTCCAGCAGCACCATCAGCCCGAGCGAATGCGCAGCGTCGACCAGCGCCTTGAGATCGTCCGGCGTGCCGTAGGCGGCGTCCGGCGCGAACGGCAGCACGCCGTCGTACCCCCAGTTGCGCCGGCCCGGAAAGTCGGCCAGCGGCATGAGCTCGATGGCGGTAATGCCGAGCTCGGCGAGCTCGCCGAGCCGCTCCCGCGCCGCATCGAAGGTGCCCTCCTGCGTGAAGGCGCCGACGTGCAGTTCGTAGACCACCGCCTCCTCCCACGGGCGGCCGCGCCAGGCGTCGTCGGTCCACCCGAAGCGGTGCGGGTCCATCACGGCGCTCGGGCCGTGCACGTCGTCGGGATTGAATCGCGAGGCCGGATCGGGCACGCGCGAGCCGTTGGCCAGCAGGTAGCTGTAGCGGTCGCCGTGCCCTGCCTGCGGCACCAGCAGCCGATGCCAGCCGCGGTGGTCGCGCTCCATCGGCCTGGAGACCGCCTCGCCCCCGGCGGCGCGGTGTTCGAGCACGACGGACGGCTCCGAAGGCGCCCAGAGGGCGAACTCCACCCCGCCACCCCCCGCCTGCACGGTGGCGCCGAACGGCATGTGGTGCGAACGGGTGCTCATGGGGTGCCTCCGGGGTTCATGGCCTCATGCCGGGCCGGTTCAACACAGCGAGCGAGCGGCATTGCAGGGGATAGGCCGGCTGTGTCCACGCCGGGGCCGGCGTGGCGGCGTCCACGGTGGCGAGCGGCGGCGCGCTGCCGGCGGTGTCGACCAGCAGCCGCCAGGCCCCATGCGGGGTCGCCGGCAGCGTGAAGGGAATCTCGTCGTGGTGGGCGTTGAACAGCACCAGGAAATCGTCGTCGTGCTGCGCCTCGCCGCGCGGCCCGCGGTCGACGATGCCGCCGCCGGGGATGTACATCGCGATGCAGCGCGCGTTCGCGTCGTTCCAGTTCTCGGGCTGCATCTCCGTGCCGTCGGGCTTGAGCCAGTGCACGTCGGTCACGCTCTCGCCTTCCGCCGGCTGGCCTGCGAAGAACGAACGGCGCCGGAATGATGGATGCGCGCGCCGCAGCGAGATCATGCGTTCGACGAAGCTCGTGAGCGCCGAACTCTCCGGCGAGGGCGTCCAGTCGAGCCAGCCGACCTCGTTGTCCTGGCAGTAGACATTGTTGTTGCCCTGCTGCGTGTGGCCGCGCTCGTCGCCCGCCAGCAGCATCGGCACACCCTGCGAGAGCAGCAACGTGGCCAGCAGGTTGCGCTTCTGCCGCTCGCGCAGCGTGAGCACTTCGGGGTCGTCGGTGGGGCCCTCGACACCGCAGTTCCACGAGACGTTGTGGCTGTTGCCGTCGCGGTTGTCCTCGCCGTTGGGCTCGTTGTGCTTGTCGTTGTACGAGACGAGGTCATGCAGCGTGAAGCCGTCGTGCGCGGTCACGAAGTTGATGCTGGCAGTGGGCTTCTTGCCGGACCAGCCGTACAGGTCCTCGGAGCCGGTGACGCGCCTGGCCATCTCGCCGAGCAGCCCGCCGTCGCCCTTCCAGAAGCCGCGCATGCCGTCGCGGTACTGGTCGTTCCATTCGGCCCAGCCGAGCGGGAAGTTGCCCACCTGGTAGCCGCCGTGGCCCAGGTCCCAGGGCTCGGCGATGAGCTTCACGCGGTTGAGCGTCGGGTCCTGGCGGATGGCGTCGAAGAAGCCGCCGAGGTTCTCGACCTTGCCCGACTCGCGCGCCAGCGCCGAGGCCAGGTCGAAGCGGAAGCCGTCGACGTGCATCTCCTCGGCCCAGTAGCGCAGCGAGTCCATCACCAGCTGCAGCGCGTGCGGATGCTCCAGGTTCACGGTGTTGCCGCAGCCGGTGAAGTCGTCGTAGTAGCGTCGGTTGTCGGCGTTGGCGATGTAGTAGGAGGCGTTGTCCACGCCGCGCATCGACAGTGTGGGCCCGAGCTGGTTGCCCTCGCAGGTGTGGTTGTAGACCACGTCGAGGATCACCTCGATGCCTGCCGAATGCAGCGTCTTCACCATGGTCTTGAACTCCTTCACCTTGCCCGAGGCGCTGTAGCGCGTCTCGGGCGCGAAGAAGGCCAGCGTGTTGTAGCCCCAGTAGTTCTGCAGGCCGCGCTCGGCAAGGTGCCGGTCGTTGAGGAAGCTGTGCACCGGCAGCAGCTCCACCGTGGTCACGCCCAGGCGCTTGAGGTAGTCGACCACCGGCGCGCAGCCCAGGCCGGCGTAGGTGCCGCGCGGCGCGGGCGGCACGTCGGGGTGCGTCATGGTGAAGCCGCGCACGTGCATCTCGTAGATCACCATGTCCTGCCACGGCACGAGGGGGCGGCGGTCGTCTCCCCAGGTGAAGGCGGTCTCGAGCACTCGGCCCTTGGGCATCAGCGGCGCGCTGTCGCGGCGGTCGAAGGAAAGGTCCTCGCGCTTGCTGCCCACGGTGTAGCCGTAGAGCGCGTCGCCCCATCGCAGCTCGCCAGCCAGGTCCTTCGCATACGGGTCGACCAGCAGCTTGTTGGCGTTGAAGCGATGTCCCTCCTCCGGCTTGTAGGGGCCGTGCACGCGGTAGCCGTAGGCCTGGCCGGGGCGCGCCTCGGGCAGGTAGCAATGCCATACGCCGTCGGTGCGTTCGCGCATCGGGATGCGCTGCAGCTCATGGCGCCCGCGCTCGTCGAACAGGCACAGCTCGACGCCGCTCGAATGCTGCGAGAACAGGGCGAAATTGACGCCCGCTCCGTCCCAGGTGGCGCCGCGCGGATACGGTCGGCCGGGCCAGACGGCCGTGATCGACGGATTGGGTTTTCGTGTCATTCAGTGCGGCAGGCGATCGTTGCCGGGACGCGGAGTGGAACTGTCGACGGTGGTCACGTTCGGCGGCGGCGGCTTGCCGCCCCTGATCTGCCGCGGCCACCAGTGTTCGATCTGCGCCTTCGCCCAGTCCTTGCCCGCCAGCCCGAAGGCCAGGGCAAGCGCAAAGACCACGCCGGCGAGGATCACGAGGAAGCTCTCGCGCACGATGTCGCCGCCGACCTTGATCTGGTCGAGCGCGATCAGGATCACGAACGCCATCACCGCGTACTGCGCCACCTTGCCGAAGAGGGCCGCGTCCTGCATCTGGATGCCGCGGAAGTAACTCGACACCGCATCGCCCACGAAGCGCGCGAAATAGGAGCCGAAAGCCAGCACCAGCAGCGCCACGAACACGTTCGGCACGAACCAGACGATGCGCCCGAGCAGGTCGGCGATGTAGCTCAGCCCCATGCCGTTGAAGGCGATGAGCAGCGAGGCGAAGATCACCAGCCAGTAGGCGAGGATGCCGAACAGGGTGCTGGTGTCCCCCGCGAGCCCGCCCTGGCGCAGGAAGTTGTCGAGCCCCGCGCGCTCGGTCAGCACGTTGAAGTTGACGGCGCGCAGCGCCTTGGTCACCGCGAAGCGCACCGCCTTGGCGACCAGCCAGCCGGCGATGACCACGACCACCGCGATCAGCAGGCGCGGCACGAAGGCGCCGACCTGGTAGAGGATGGCGCGCAGCGGCTCCAGGTGAATGCCGAAGTTTTCCATGGTGTGAGCTCCCTTGGGGGTTGCGTCGACAACGTCAGGCGCGGGACGGTTGGAGGAGCGCGAGCACGCCATTCAGCGGCACCTGCGCCCAATCGACACGGTTGTCGAGTTCGTAGCGCAACTCGTAGAGGGCTTTCTCGAGTTCGAACAGCGCGAGCAGTTCGCCGTCGAGCGCCCCGCCGTAGCCCGCCAGGAAAGCTTCGCGGGTCGCCTGCTCCCACGCAACGGCCGGGGCGGCCAGCCGCTCGGCTTCGTCGGGGTTCTGCGCCACCCGGCGCAGCGCCGACCAGCGCGCGTAGTTGAACGAGCGCAGCATGCCGGCCACGTCGCGCAGCGGCGAGCTCTTGGTGCGGCGTTCCTCGAAGCTGCGCGCGGGCTCGCCCTCGAAATCGATGATGACGAAGTCGTTGTCCTTCACCAGCACCTGGCCGAGGTGGTAGTCGCCGTGGTAGCGGCTCTTGATGCCGGAGCCTTCCACCGGCCGTCTCGCCTCGATGCCGGCCTGCAGCGTGCTCGCTGCCGCGAGCAGCGTGCGTGCGTCGGCCTGCACCGTGGGCGGCAGCAGGTCGAGCCGTTCGCGCAGCAGCGCGAGCGTTGCCTCCGCGTCGCTCGCGGCATGGGCCTTGAACCCTGTGAAGTCGGCAGACGCCAGCGGCTCGGGGTCGAATGCGGCGGCGCCCGTGCGCACGGCGAGCGCCTGGTGCAGCTCGGCCGTGCGGCGGCCCAGCGTGGCCATCAGCGCGAGGAAGCCGCCGTGCACCTCGGACACGGTGGGCGCGCTGCCGTCGGTGGTGGCCACGTCGCGCAGGAAGCGCTCGAGGTAGCCGAGCGTGTAGTCCCAGCCGTCGCCCTGGTTGGACACGTAGCTCTGCACCATGGCAAGCGTGATCGTGCGCCCGTCGTTCGCCATGTATTCGAGCGCGCCGAGCACCGGCACGCAGTGCGGGTAGCGCGCCACCTCGGTCAGGAAGCGGCCCATCTCCAGCTCGGGGTTGATGCCTTCGCGCACGTGCCGATAGCCCTTGAGGAACAGGGTCTCGTCCAGCGTGACCACGGTGTTGCTGCTCACGCCGCTCGGGCGGCCCACAGGCAGCGCGTCGATGTCGGCGCCGACCTGCGCGAAGGCCGCGGTCGGCTTGAAGACCAGCCTGCCGTTCGCCGTCGCGAGCTCGGTCCCCTTGCCGATGGCACGCACCAGCTCGCGGCAGAAGGCCTCGTCGTAGAAGGCGTCGCCCATCAGCCCGACCTGCGCCTGCTGCCGCACCTTCGCGATCGCGGCCTGCGCCACGCCGGCCATGCGCTCCTCGTCGCGCTCTTCCCACGCCAGCGCGAGCGGCATGAAGTAGGTGGCGCCGCCGGACGGTCCGTCGAGATCCAGCAGCGGCAGCATCCAGCTCAGGCCGCCGACCTCCCACACGGCATGGTCCACCAGCCGTGCGCGCCCGATGACCGTGCCCTTGGAGGCATACCAGCGCTGGATCTCGATGTGGCGCGGCAGGATCTCCAGCTCGAACTGGTTGCGCATGCGCTCGGCCATGTTGATGCGCCAGGGCATCACGCGGTCGCGGAAGAAGCTGGTCCAGCCGTCGAACAGCACCAGCGTGGGCCACTCCTGCAGCGCCACGCCTTCCTGGTGCCAGCTCGGCGCATCGGCCTCGGCGGTGAGCTTGAACCAGTAGAAGCCGTACGAAGCCAGCGTCAGCAGGTACGGCAGCTCGCCGATAGGTGGGAACGGTGCGCGCCCCAGCATCTCGATGGGCACGAAGCCCTTGAATTCCGACAGGTCGAGCTCCACCGGCTGGGCCGCGCGCGACAGGTTGAACACCGTCAGCACCACGTCGCTGTCGTACTCGCTCAGGTAGGCCAGGATCTTGCGGTTGCCGGGCTTCAGGAAGCGGCGCCTGCCGCGCCCGAAGGCGTGGCTGGTCTTGCGCACGGCGAGCATGCGCCGGGTCCAGTTGAGCAGCGAGCTGCTGTCGCGCGCCTGCGCCTCGACGTTGAGCGCCTCGTAGCCGAACATCGCGTCCATGATCGGCTGCAGGTAAAGGCGCTGCGGGTCGGCACGCGAGAAGCCGGCGTTGCGGTCGGGGCTCCACTGCATCGGGGTGCGCACGCCGTTGCGGTCGCCCACGAACACGTTGTCGCCCATGCCGATCTCGTCGCCGTAGTAGATGATGGGCGAGCCCGGCATCGACAGCAGCATGCCGTTCATGAGCTTCACGCGATCGGGGTCGTTCTCCATCAGCGGCGCGAGCCGGCGGCGGATGCCCAGGTTGATGCGTGCGCGCATGTCGGCGGCGTACATGGTGTACATGTAGTCGCGCTCCTTGCTGGTCACCATCTCGAGCGTCAGCTCGTCGTGATTGCGCAGGAAGATGGCCCACTGGCAGCCCTCGGGGATGTCGGGCGTCTGCGCCATGATCTCGACGATGGGGTGCCGGTCTTCCTGCGCGATGGCCATGTACATGCGCGGCATCAGCGGGAAGTGGTAGGCCATGTGGCACTCGTCCCCGTCGCCGAAGTACTCGCGTACGTCCTCGGGCCACATGTTGGCCTCGGCCAGCAGGAAGCGGTTGCGGTACTGCGCATCGATGGCCGCGCGAAGCCGCTTGATCACCGCGTGCGTCTCGGGCAGGTTCTCGTTGCTGGTGCCGTCGCGCTCCACGAGGTAGGGAATGGCGTCGAGCCGGAAGCCGTCCACGCCCATGTCGAGCCAGAAGCGCATCGTCTTGAAGATGGCCTCCATCACCGCCGGGTTGTCGAAGTTCAGGTCGGGCTGGTGGCTGAAGAAGCGGTGCCAGAAGTACTGCTTGGCCACCGGGTCCCAGGTCCAGTTCGACGTCTCGGTGTCGGTGAAGATGATGCGCGTGCCCTGGTAGATCTGGTCGGTGTCGCTCCACACGTAGAAGTTGCGCTCGGGCGAACCGGGCGGTGCGAGCCGCGCGGCCTTGAACCACGGGTGTTCGCTGGAGGTGTGGTTGATGACCAGCTCGGTGATCACGCGCAAGCCCCGCTTGTGCGCCTCGGCCAGCATCTCGCGGAAGTCGTCGAGCGTGCCGTACTGCGGGTGCACGTCTTCGTACTCGGAGATGTCGTAGCCGTCGTCGCGCAGCGGCGAGGGGTAGAAGGGCATCAGCCAGATGGTGTTGACGCCCAGCTCCTTCACGTAGTCGAGCTTGGCGGTCACGCCCTTGAAGTCGCCCATGCCGTCGTTGTTGGAGTCGAAGAAGGCCTTGACGTTGAGCTGGTAGATCACGGCGTCGCGGTACCACAGCGGATCGTCGCTGTTGTCGATCTCGACGGTTTCGAGCGCGATGTGCGAGACGGGTGCATTCATGGGCCGGCGACCTCCTCACAGGAAATAATCGAAGTCGCGCTCGTCGCCATGGCGCCGGCGGACCACGAAGATGTGTGCGGGCACGCTGCGCGGATCGAGCCTCACGTAGTGCCAGTCGCCCTGCCAGGTGAAGCGCTGTCCGCTCAGCAGGTCGTGCATCTGGAAGGCCCGCGAGGAAGGAACGCCGACGCTGCCGGGTTCCAGCCCGAGCCAGCCCGACTGCGGCTCGTGCGGATCGAGGTTGACGACGGTGACGATCACATTGAGGCCGTCCGGCGATTCCTTGGCATAGGCCAGCAGCCGGTCGTTGTCGATGTGCAGGAAGCGCAGGCTCCGGTCCCACTGCAGCGCCGGGTTCTCGCGGCGGATGCGGTTCACCCGCGCGATGAAGGGGGCGAGGCTCGCGGGATCGTCGTGGTTCCAGTGGCGCAGCTGGTACTTCTCGGAGTCGAGGTATTCCTCGCTGCCGGGTCCGCGCGGCAGGTGCTCGCGCAACTCGTAGGCCGGTCCGTAGATGCCGTAGTTGGCCGCCAGGGTGGCCGCCAGCACGAGCCTGGCCATGAACACCGCGGGCTCGCCGGTCTGCAGCTGCTCGTGCAGGATGTCGGGCGTGTTGGGCCAGGCATTCGGGCGGAAGTAGTCGATGCCGGGGGCGCTCGAAAGCTCGGTGAAGTACTCCTGCAGTTCCTGCTTGGTGTTGCGCCAGGTGAAGTAGGTGTACGACTGCGAGAAGCCCAGCTTCGCGAGCCGGTGCATCACCTTGGGCCGCGTGAAGGCCTCGGCAAGGAAGATGACATCGGGGTGTTCGCGCTTCACCTCGCCGATCGCCCACTCCCAGAACGGGAAGGCCTTGGTGTGCGGATTGTCCACCCGGAAGATGCGCACACCCTCCCCGATCCAGTGGTCGATCACGCTCTTGAGCTCGGCCCACAGTTCGCGCCATTCCTTGCACTCGAAGTTGAACGGATAGATGTCCTGGTACTTCTTGGGCGGGTTCTCGGCGTACTGCACGCTGCCGTCGGGGCGCCAGCGGAACCAGTCGGGATGCTCCTTCACGTAGGGATGGTCGGGCGCGCACTGGAAGGCGATGTCGAGCGCGATCTCGAGGCCGTGTTCCGCGGCGCGTGCAAGCAGCCGCCGGAAGTCTTCGGGCGTGCCGAGCGCCGGAAGGATCGACTTGTGCCCGCCTTCTACCGCCCCGATGGCCCATGGGCTTCCCACGTCTTCGGGACCGCTGGCGAGCGCGTTGTTGGGACCCTTGCGCTGCACGCGGCCGATCGGATGGATCGGCGGGAAGTACAGCACGTCGAACCCCATCGCGGCGATGGCCGGCAGGCGTGCTTCCACATCCTTGAAGGTGCCGTGCATGCCCGGTTGGGGACTTGTCGAGCGCGGGAACAACTCATACCAGGTGCTGAAGCGCGCGCGCTCCCTGTCGACGGCCAGCGGCAGCTCGATGGGGTAGCGCACCTCATGCCGCCTGTCGGGGTGGCGGCGCACGAGCGCGGCATATTCCTCGTCGAGCGCCAAGGCCTTGAGCGAACCGATGTCGCAGCCGAGGTCGGCCGCCATGGCATCGAGCTCGGTCGCCCAGCGCTGGAGCTCGATGCGGTCGGCACCCTCCGCCCGCGCGGCGGCGGCGGCGATTTCGAGCGCACCGATCTGGGCCGCGATGCGTACGTCGGCGGGATCGACGCGCCGCGTGAGTTCGTGGTGCCACGAGTCGAAGGAATCCACCCACGCGACGCAGGTGTAGACGTAGCGACCGAGGGACGGCGGCGAGAACGCGGCTTCCCACACGTCGTTGCCGAGCGGCTTCATCGGTACTTCGCGAAAGTCGGCCTGCTCGTGCGCGCGCCAGCACAGCTGCACCCGCAGCACGTCGTGCCCATCGGTGAAGCAATGCGCGCGAACCCGGACCCGCTCGCCGACCACGCACTTGATGGGAAACCGCCCGTTGTCCACGCATGGCAGGACGGCATCGATCACGGCGCGGACGGCGCCCTTCTCGATGTCTGCCGCCGCGGGTACGGGACGCGTCGCAAAGATGTTCTTCATGAGGCGCTGTGCTCCAGGATCAGCGTGGACAACGGCGGCAGCGTCAGGCACACCGATTGCCTTCGGCGGTGCGAACGCACGGGGGCCGCTTCGACGCCCCCGAAATTGCCCCAGCCGGAGCCGCCGAATTCGGTGGCGTCGGTGTTGATGACCTCGCGCCAATGGCCGCCGAGCGGCACGCCCAGCAGGTAGTTGGTGCGCGGCACCGGGGTCATGTTGCTCACGACGAGCAGCGGCGGACTGCCGTCGCTCGCCTTGCGCAGGAACGCGAACACGCTGGCGTCGGCATCGTCGGCAGCAATCCACTCGAATCCCGGCGACGAAAAATCCAGCTGATGGAGCGCGGGCGCGCCACGGTAGACGTGGTTGAGCCGGGCCACCAGGCGCTGCAGCCCGCCGTGCCCCTCGAGCTCGCACACCCACCACTCGAGCTCGCCGTCGTGCGTCCATTCACGGCGCTGGCCGAATTCACCGCCCATGAAGAGCAGCTTCTTGCCCGGATGCGCCCACATGAAACCGAACAGCGCGCGCAGGTTGGCGAACTGCTGCCATTCGTCGCCCGGCATCTTGTTGAGCAGCGACCCCTTGCCATGCACCACCTCGTCATGCGAGAGCGGCAGCACGAAGTTCTCGTGAAAGGCATACACCAGCGAGAAGGTCAGCTTGTGGTGGTGGTACTTTCGATGGACCGGCTCTTCCTTCATGTACGCCAGCGCGTCGTGCATCCAGCCCATGTTCCATTTCTCGCCGAAGCCGAGGCCGTCCATGTCGGTGGGCCGCGACACGCGCGGCCACGCGGTCGATTCCTCCGCCACCGTGATGGCGTCGGGATGCTCGCGGTAGACCGCCCGGTTCAGCGTCTGGATGAAATCGATCGCCTCCAGGTTCTCCCGGCCGCCGTGGCGGTTGGGAATCCATTCGCCATGCCCGCGCGCGTAGTCGAGATAGAGCATCGAGGCGACGGCATCCACGCGCAGGCCATCGACGTGGTACAGGTCGAGCCAGAACAGGCCGGACGACACCAGGAAGCTGCGCACCTCCGGCCGGCCGTAGTTGAAGATGCTCGAATTCCATTCCGGATGGAAACCCTGGCGCGGATCGGCATGTTCGTAGAGGTGCGTACCGTCGAAATACGCAAGGCCGTGCTCGTCCGTCGGGAAGTGCGAAGGCACCCAGTCGAGCAGCACGCCGATGCCCTGCTGGTGCAGGTGGTCGACCAGGTACATGAAGTCCTGCGGCGAGCCGAAGCGCGACGTGGGCGCGAAGTAGCCGGTGGTCTGGTAGCCCCACGAGCCGTAGAACGGATGCTCGGTCACGGGCATGAGCTCCACGTGCGTGAAGCCCATCTCGTTCACATAGGCGGCGAGCTGGCGGGCGAGCTCCCGGTAGTCCAGGAATCGCCCGTCGCGGCGGCGCCATGAGCCAAGATGCACCTCGTAGACCGACATCGGGGCGTCGAGCGCATTGCGCGAGCCGCGCGTGGACATCCACTGCGCGTCTGCCCATTCGTACGAAAGCTCGCAGATGCGCGACGCGGTCGCGGGTGGCGGCTCGGCACTGAAGGCAACCGGGTCGGCCTTGTCCACCGAGTAGCCGCCGTAGCGGGATCGAATGCGGTATTTGTAGGCCTGGCCGATGGCGGCATTGGGTGCATGGCCTTGCCATATGCCGGTGCCATCGGCGCTGGGCCTCAGCGGATCGGCATCGCCGGACCAGTAGTTCCAGTCTCCCACCACCGACACCGACTCTGCATTCGGCGCCCACACGGCGAAATGGGCGCCGCCCTCTTTGGAGGGATGACAACCCAGCACGTCATACAGGCGGGAGTGGGTCCCCTCGCGGAAAAGATGGACGTCTTGCTCGTTCTGGAGTGAATGATTCAACGGCACCGGCAACCCTCGGATTGAAGCCGGCGGAACGATGGTCAAGGAACGACGTCGGTTCCCGCAGGGCTTGGCGCCAATCTGCAGCGAGCCGAGGCAGCGCAGGTACGGCCTGCGCCGCCTCGTCTTGTCGGAGAGTTGCCTGTTCGCCGGGGTTCCGGCTTCGCGCGGCGTGGAGGACATTTGGCATAACGCCTGCTGCCCGGGGCGACGCCGCGCACTGGAAAGGGGCGCTCAGCGTGCAATCGGAATGAGGGGCGGAGGCCTAATGACTTACTGCGCAGTCTTGTCCTGCGGCTGTTCGTGCGGCAGCGGCTCGGCATCGAAGCGCTCGAACCCGCAGTAGCAGAGAAAGTGGCGATTGGCGGCTCGACCGAACAGCGTCATGCCGAGCTTGCCTGCCAGCTCGTGCCCCATCGCGGTGACGCCATTGCGCGAGACGATGATCGGCACACCCATGTGGGCCGACTTCATGACCATCTCGCTCGTCAGACGCCCCGTCGTATAGAAGACCTTGTCGCCACCGTCGATGCCATGGACCGCCATCCACCCTGCGATGGTGTCAATGGCGTTGTGCCTCCCGACGTCTTCCACGAACACCAGCATGTCGGTCCCTTGGAACAGCGCACAGCCGTGCACCGACCCTGCGTGTCGATGCACGCTGTTGCGCGATCTCATCAGTTCGAGAATCCGCAGCAGCGTGCCTTGGGCGATGCGTGCCGATTGCGCCGCCGGCAGGCGGACGGAGCCGATCTGGGCCATCGCATCGCCGAAAACGGTGCCTTGTCCGCAACCTGTCGTCACGACCCGGCGCGCGGTCTTCTCACTGAGTCTGGCGACGCCGCGATGCGACTTCACGGCGGCCGCGTCCACGCTCCAGTCGACATCGATGCTCTCGATATCGCTTGCGCGCTGGATCAGGTCCTGATTCAGCAGATAGCCCAACACCAGCAACTCCGGCGAGGCGCCCAGGGTCATCAGCGTGACGAGCTCGCGCTTGTCCACGAAAACGGTCAACGGCCGCTCCGCCGGAATATCGATGTCGCGCCGTTCTCCGTGCTGGTCGACGATCTCGATGCGGCGCAACAGCGGGCTGCGCGCCTGATTCAGGCGAGGCGTCCCGGCACGCGTGGATAGCTGTACCGCATCAAAGGCCTGCGGCGCTTCGTCTTCAGGTGGGGCCATGCAGGAATCCTACGCCACCGCACTGCCGCGACATGCCGGATCCGCGGGCCTCCCGTCGAAGGGGATACTTCTCGCAGGCTTTCGTGCCATCGGCTATCGTTCGTTCGATGCCTTCCTCGGACACTCCTGCCGCCAACGGCCGCCCGGCGCTCGACGTCGCGGTGGTCATGCGTCGCGAGCGCCTGCATGGCCCCTCGAGCCACTGGCAGCCCTGGCGCTGGACGCTCGACAGCGTGCTGCCCGACGAGCCCAGCTTTGGCACCGAGCCGCGCCTGCTGCGCAATGACGGCGGCGAGCAGCACTGGCTGCACCCCGGCTTCAAGGTCGAGCTGTTCCGCGACGAGGCCGAGGGCTACCACCTCAACGCGATCACGCCAACGCCGTGCTGGTTCGTGCTGTGGCGCATGGACGAGGAGGCAACGCTCGCGTCCGAGCCCATCCCGCGACCGGTCGTGGTGACGCTGAGCTACTACGAGGCCGGACGCTGGCTCGATGCGCAGGAAACCGTGGAACAGGTTCCGGCACCTGCAGAGGTGGTCGAATGGGTGCGCACCTTCGTGGACGAGCACTACGTGATCGAACCCAAACGCCGCCGGCGGCCCGAGAGCTTCCGGTCGCTGGTCGACCGTTTCGGCAACGCCGCGAGCGTGACGACCGAGAAGAAGCGCGGGCGGGGCGCTGGCGATGTCTGAGGGTTTTCTCGGACGGTGGTCGCGCCGCAAGCAGGAGGTGCGGGCGGCCGAGACCGCCGTGGAAGAAAAGGCCCCGCCGGCAGCGCAACCTGTTCCGGCGCCAGCGGCTGCGCCCGCCCCCGTCGCGGAGGCTGCCGCCCTGCCCCCGGAGGGTGAACAGGAAGCTCCGCCGCCACTGACGCTCGCCGACGTGGACGCGCTGGGCATCGAGTCGGACTACAAGCCCTTCCTGGCCAGGGAGGTCGCGCCCGAGGTCAAGAACGCGGCCTTGCGCAAGCTCTTTTCCGATCCGCATTTCAACGTGATGGACGGCCTCGACACCTACGTCGACGACTATTCCCGATCCACCCCCGTGCCCGAGAGCGTGCTGCGCCAGATGGCGAGCGCCAAGTTCCTCAAGCTCTTCGACGAGGCACCCGAAGACACTCCCCCGGAAACCCCCGACACCGCCGAGACGGCGAAAGTGGCACAGTCCAAGGAATGTGAAACGCTTCCCAGCCCGCCGGTTGCCCAGATGCAGCCCGCCAGCCAAGAAACCGATGACCACCACGCTGATTTGCGACTGCAACCAGACGATGCCGCTGGAGCCGAAGACCCTCGGCGCGGCACTGGCTGAAACGCTTCCGCTGCATTCGTCGCTGTGCCGCCGCGAGGCGACTTCCTTCCAGCGCGCCATCCAGTCCGGCGACGAGATCGTCGTCGCCTGCACCCAGGAAAAACGGCTCTTCGGCGAACTCGCCACGCAGACGCCCGACGCGACCTCGCCGATCCGCTTCATCAACATCCGCGAGACGGGCGGCTGGAGTCGCGACGCCAAGAGCGCGATGCCGAAAATCGCCGCGCTGCTGGCCGCCGCCAGCCTGCCTGAGCCCGAGCCCGTCTCGACCGTGAGCTACACCAGCCAGGGCCGGCTGCTGATCATCGGCCCGCTCGACGAAGCCGAGCGCGCCGCGGCGCTGGTCGGCGACACGCTCGACGTGACCTTGCTCGAGCAGGGTCCCGGTGCAAGCGGCGGCGCAAAGGCGCGCCGCTGGCCGGTGATTGCCGGGCACATCGACTCGCTCACCGGCTGGCTCGGCGCCTTCACGCTGCACTGGACGCACGACAACGCGATCGACCTCGACCTGTGCACCCGCTGCAACGCCTGCGTCGTCGCCTGCCCCGAGCAGGCCATCGGGCTGGACTACCAGATCGACAACGCGCGCTGCACCTCGCACCGCGATTGCGAGCGCGCCTGCAGCGTGGCGGGCGCCATCGATTTCAGCCGCGAGCCCCAGGCGCTCGATGCGGCGTTCGACCTCGTGCTCGACCTTGGCACCGCGCCGCTGATCGACTGGCACGCGCCGCCGCAGGGCTATTTCCACCTGTCCGGCGGCGTCGCGCATGCCGAGGGCCTGCAGACGCTGCTGCGCGTGCGCGAACTGGTCGGGGAATTCGAAAAGCCCAAGTTCTTCGACTACAAGCAGAAGCTCTGCGCGCACAGCCGCAACGAGGTGGTCGGCTGCAATGCCTGCATCGACGTGTGCTCGGCCCATGCCGTGAGCAGCGACAAGGATCGCCAGCGCATCGTGGTCAACCCGAACCTGTGCGTGGGCTGCGGCGCCTGCACCACGGTATGCCCGACGGGCGCCCTGGGCTATACCTACCCCCGCGCGCCCGACCAGGGGCTCAAGCTGCGCAAGCTGCTCGCCACCTATGCATCGGCGGGCGGCCGCGACGCCGCGCTGCTGCTGCACAGCCAGGAAGGCGGCCAGGCGCTGCTCGAGCAGCTCGGCCGACAGGCGCAGCTCGGCAAGGCGCACGGCGTGCCGGCGCAGGTGATCCCCGTGGACCTCTTTCATGCGGCCAGCACCGGCATCGACCTGTGGCTGAGCGCGATCGCCTTTGGCGCCTCGCAGGTGGCGGTGCTTTGCACCGGAGAGGAAGCGCCGCAGTACCTCGCGGCACTCAGGAAGCAGATGGACATCGCGCAGGCGCTGTTGCGGGGCCTGGGCTACACCGGTACGCACTTCCGCGTGATCGAAGCCGACTCGCCCGCCGTTCTGGATGCCGCGCTGGCCAGCCTGCGCACGACCACGCAGCGCGTGCCGGCCACCCCCGCCCGCTTCGCCGTTGGTGCCGACAAGCGCGACCGGCTCGAGATGGCGCTCGACCACCTGATGGGCACGGCGCCCGCCCTGCAGACGCCGGCCGATGCACCGCTGGCTTTCGGGTTGCCGGCAGGATCGCCCCTGGGTGCCATCGCGGTCGACAAGGACAAGTGCACGCTGTGCCTGGCCTGCGTCGGCGCCTGCCCGTCCGGCGCGCTGCTGGACAGCCAGAGCGCACCGCAGCTGCGCTTCATCGAGAAGAACTGCGTTCAATGCGGCTTGTGCGAGACCACCTGCCCCGAAGACGCCGTATCGCTCTTGCCGCGCCTGCTGGCTGCGCCCGAGCGCAAGCAGCAGGTGCTGCTGAACGAGGCCAAACCCTGGGTCTGCATCCGCTGCAGCAAGCCCTTCGGCACGCAAAAGGCGATCGAGGCCATGCTCGGCAAGCTGGCCGGACATGCGATGTTCCAGGGCGAAGCGCTGGAGCGCCTCAAGATGTGCAGCGACTGCCGCGTCATCGACCTCTACAGTGCCACCAACGAAGTGAAGATCGCCCCGCTATGAGCCAGACCTTTCCCGCCTCTTCCGCACTCGACGAGGAGGTGGCCCGGGCGGAGCTCTACGGCCTGCTGGCGCGGCTTTGGTACGCCGCACCCGATGCCGGGCTGCTGGAGGCCTTCCAGGTGGCGCCCACCGAGGCGCCGGCCGCTGGCGCCTTTCTCGAGGAACCGTGGCGCCAGCTGGTCGGCATCGCGCGCGACACGAGCGCGGCCACCGCGCACGACGAATACGACGCGCTCTTCGGTGGCATCGGCAAGCCCGAGGTCTTCCTCTTCGGCTCGCACTACCTGAGCGGCTTCCTCAACGACAAGCCGCTCGTGCAGTTGCGCAACGACCTCGACCGGCTGGGCCTGGCGCGCACCGAGGCCACCTACGAGACCGAGGACCACATCGCCTGCCTGTTCGAGGTCATGCGCTACCTGATCGCCGGCGAAGACGCAGCGGTCGCCAACCTCACGCAGCAGCAGGCCATCTTCTCGAAGCACATCCAGCCCTGGCTGCCAGCCCTGTGCGAGGCCGTTTCGCAGCATCCGAAGGCCCGGTTCTACGCGGCGCTCGCCGTCTTCACGCGCGCGTTCGGCGACGTCGAGACGCAGGCGTTCGACATGCTGGCCTGAGGCCACGGAACGCAAGGGCTATCCAGGTTGCTCACCGGTTGCTGCTGGTCTAGTATTTGTAAGGGCGGACGGGTTTTCTTCTCTCGTCGGGCCTAGCCACTCCGGGAGTCAGCATGCAGGACAGCCAAAATACCGGCCTCAAGCCGGCATCCCGTCGGGGATTCTTCCTCGGTGCCGCAACGGCCGGCGTCGCCGCAGTGGCCGTCACGGCGCTTCCGAAGGTGGTCGAGACGCCCGTCGCCGCCCCCTCCCCCCTGCCACCCGCGCCTGAAAACGGCGGCGGCTATTCCCTGAGCGAGCACGTCAAGCGCTACTACGCGACCGCTTCAGCCTGAGGAGTACCTGTTGTGCTTCTGACCAGAAAATCCCCAGGCACCGCGAGTCAACCTGCCTCCGGCGCGTCCACTCACGCGTCGCCCTTCGTCCACAGCCTTCGGCGCGGCCTCGCGAACGCGCTGCCGACGATGGACCGGCGCGCCTTCCTGCGGCGCTCCGGCCTCGGCGTCGGTGTGGGCCTGGCCGCCAGCCAGCTCACGCTGATCCAGAAGGCCAAGGCCGCTGACGGCAAGCCCGCGGCCATCGGCGCCGGCAAGATCGAGGTGAAGCGCACCGTGTGCTCGCACTGCTCGGTCGGCTGCGCGTCCGACGCCGTGGTCGAGAACGGCGTGTGGGTCCGGCAGGAACCCGTGTTCGACTCGCCCATCAACCTCGGCGCCCACTGCGCCAAGGGCGCCGCGCTGCGCGAACACGGCCATGGCGAATACCGCCTGCGCTACCCAATGAAGCTCGTCAACGGCAAGTACGAGCGCATCAGCTGGGACACCGCGCTCGACGAAATCACGGCCAAGCTCAAGGAACTCACCAAGGCCAGCGGACCCGACGCGATCTACTGGATCGGTTCGAGCAAGCACAGCAACGAGCAGTCGTACCTGCTGCGCAAGTTCGTGAGCTTCTTCGGCAGCAACAACTGCGACCACCAGGCGCGCATCTGCCACTCGACCACGGTCGCGGGCGTGGCGAATACATGGGGCTACGGCGCCATGACCAATTCGTACAACGACATGCGCAACGCGAAGGTCGCGATGTACATCGGCTCCAATGCGGCCGAGGCGCACCCCGTGAGCATGCTGCACATGCTGCACGCCAAGGAACACGGCTGCAAGATGATCGTGGTCGATCCACGCTTCACCCGCACCGCGGCCAAGGCCCACGAATACGTGCGCATCCGCTCGGGCTCGGACATCGCGTTCCTGTTTGGCATCCTGCACCACATCTTCAAGAACGGCTGGGAAGACAAGCGCTACATCAACGATCGCGTCTACGGCATGGACGAGGTGCGCGCGGACGTCATGAGCAAGTGGACGCCCGACAAGGTCGAAGAGGCCTGCGGCGTCGGCGAAGCCCAGGTATTGAAGATCGCGACCATGCTGCACGAGAACCGCCCCGGCACCGTGGTGTGGTGCATGGGCCAGACGCAGCACACCATCGGCAACGCCATCGTGCGGGCTTCGTGCATCCTGCAGCTGGCGCTCGGCAACGTCGGCACGTCGGGCGGCGGCACCAACATCTTCCGCGGGCATGACAACGTGCAGGGCGCGACCGACGTCGGCCCGAACCCCGATTCGCTGCCGGGCTACTACGGCCTGGTCGAAGGGTCGTGGAAGCACTTCGCCGCCACCTGGGGCGTGGACTTCGAATGGATCAAAGGCCGCTTCGCATCGCCCGCGATGATGAGCAAGCCCGGCATCACGGTGTCGCGCTGGATCGACGGCGTGCTCGAGAAGAACGAGCTGATCGACCAGGACTCAAACCTGCGCGGTGTCTTCTACTGGGGCCATGCGCCCAACTCGCAGACCCGCGGCCTCGAGATGAAGCGGGCGATGGACAAACTGGACCTGCTGGTGGTGGTCGACCCCTATCCGTCGGCCACGGCCGCGATGGCCGCCATGCCGGGCAGGCCCGAAGACGCCAATGCGAACCGCGCGGTCTACCTGCTGCCCGCGTGCACGCAGTTCGAAACCAGCGGATCGGTGACGGCGTCGAACCGGTCGGTCCAATGGCGCGAGAAGGTGATCGAGCCGCTGTGGGAAAGCCGCAGCGACCACATGATCATGCAGCAGTTCGCCGACCGGCTGGGCTTCGGCAAGGAGCTCAGCAAGAACTACAAGATGCAGAAGGTCAAGGGCATGGACGAGCCCGTGCCGGACGACATCCTGCGCGAGATCAACAAGTCCTGCTGGGCCGTCGGCTATTCGGGCCAGAGCCCGGAGCGGCTGCAGGCGCACATGCGCAACATGGCCGCCTTCGACGTGCGCACGCTCAAGGCCAAGGGCTCCGTCAAGGACAAGGTCAACGGCTACGACATCTCGGGGGACTACTTCGGACTGCCCTGGCCCTGCTACGGCACGCCCGAGCTGAAGCATCCCGGCTCGCCCAACCTCTACGACACGTCCAAGCACGTGATGGATGGGGGCGGCAACTTCCGCGCGAACTTCGGTGTCGAGCGCAATGGCAAGAACCTTCTGGCCGAAGACGGCTCGTACTCGCTCGGCGCCGACATCACCACCGGCTACCCCGAACTCGACCACCTGCTGCTCAAGAAACTCGGCTGGTGGGACGAACTCACCGAGGCCGAGAAGCCCAAGGCCGAAGGCAAGAACTGGAAGACCGACAGCTCGGGCGGCATGATCCGCGTGTTCATGAAGAACCACGGCTGCCACCCCTTCGGCAATGCCAAGGCGCGGGCCGTCGTGTGGAATTTTCCGGATGGCATTCCGCAACACCGCGAGCCGCTCTACGGCACGCGCCCCGACCTGGCCGCGAAGTACCCGACCCACGACGACAAGATGGCCTTCTGGCGCCTGCCCACGCTCTACAAGACCGTGCAGCAGAAGAACATCGCCGACAAGATCGCCGAGAAATTCCCGTACATCATGACCTCGGGCCGGCTCGTGGAGTACGAGGGCGGCGGCGAGGAAACGCGCTCCAACCCCTGGCTGGCCGAGCTGCAGCAGGAGATGTTCATCGAGATCAATCCGAAGGTGGCGGCCGAGAAGAACATCCGCAACGGCGAGCGCGCCTGGGTGCACACGCCCACCGGCGCCAAGCTCAACGTGCAGGCGCTGGTGACCGAGCGCGTCGGGCCCGACACGGTGTTCATGCCCTTCCACTTCTCGGGCCGCTGGCAGGGCCAGGACCTGCTCGCCTACTACCCGAAGGGCGCGGCGCCCATCGTGCGCGGCGAGGCCATCAACACCGGCACGACCTACGGCTACGACAGCGTCACCATGATGCAAGAGACCAAGACCACGGTCTGCAACATCGAGAAAGCATGAGGAATCACCATGGCAAGAATGAAATTCGTCTGCGATTCCGAGCGCTGCATCGAGTGCAACGGCTGTGTCACGGCCTGCAAGAACGAGAACGAGGTGCCCTGGGGCGTGAATCGCCGCCGCGTGGTCACGCTCAATGACGGCCTGCCGGGCGAGAAATCGATCTCGGTGGCCTGCATGCATTGCTCCGACGCACCCTGCATGGCGGTGTGCCCCGTGCAATGCTTCTACCGCACCGAGGAAGGCGTGGTGCTGCACGACAAGGACGTGTGCATCGGCTGCGGCTACTGCTCGTACGCCTGCCCGTTCGGCGCGCCGCAGTTCCCGTCGCAAGGCACCTTCGGCGCACGCGGCAAGATGGACAAGTGCACCTTCTGCGCCGGCGGCCCCGAAGCCAACGGCTCCGAAGCCGAGTTCGAGAAGTACGGCCGCAACCGCCTGGCCGAAGGCAAGCTGCCGGCCTGTGCCGAGATGTGCTCGACCAAGGCGCTGCTGGCCGGCGACGGCGACGTGGTGGCCGACATCTTCCGCACCCGCGTCGTGCAACGCGGCACGGGCGCCGAAGTCTGGGGCTGGGGCACGGCCTATGGCTCGCAGCAGGCCGGCACGCCGACCACCGGAGGCACCAAGTGAGGCGCGCGGTCGCGACCCTCGTCGTGCTCGCTTCGGGCGCGATGCTGCTTGCGGCCTGCACCGAGAAGCCGCAGACGAATGCGGAGGGCGTCAAGCACGATGCAGTGCCCTGGAGCGGCACCGGCACGCAGGCCAACACCGGCACGGCCTTCACCGCGCCCGGCTGGAAGGTGGGCGACAAGACGGCGTGGGAGCAGCAGATCAAGGCTCGCTCCAACGGGCAGAACGAGTACATCCGAGAAAACTGAACCGGAGGCCGCATGAGCGTCACCATTCGCACCAGGCGGGCGTTCCACGCGCTGTTGGCGACCGCGCTCCTGGGCTGTGCGGCGGTGGCGCTGGCCCAGGACGCCAACCCGGCCGCGAGCGGCGCCGTCGCGGCTTCGCCCGCCCCTGCTTCGCCTGCTTCCGCTTCCACCGCCGCTGCCGCACCGAAGGCCGAGGGCGGCATCCGCAGCCAGAACATCTTCGAGGTCAAGCCCGAGGCCAGCGCCGACCCGAACTACCTCAACCAGACCAACGGCGAGCGCAACAAGGTGCAGCCCGGCAACAACGCGCCGATGTGGCGCCAGGTGAGCGGCGGCGTCACCGGCTACAGCAGCCTGCCCGTGAGCGAAGCGCCCGAGGCCGGCAACCTGATCCAGCGCTTCGTGCAGTACCCGGGCTCGCGCTTCACCAACGCGGGCGAGGCCTGGCGGCAGGTGCGCAACAACTGGATCATTCCGTACGGCGCGGCGCTGCTCTTCGTCGTGCTGCTGGCGCTGGCCATCTTCCATTTCACGCGCGGGCCGATCCGGCTGCACGGCGCCGAGACCGGACGCAAGATCGAGCGCTTCACGCCGTTCGAGCGCGCCACGCACTGGTCGAACGCGCTGGCCTTCGTCACGCTCGCGCTGTCGGGCATCGTGATGGCCTTCGGCAAGTTCTTCCTGTTGCCGGTGCTCGGCAGCGCGCTGTTCGGCTGGCTCACCTACATGCTCAAGACCGTGCACAACTTCGTCGGGCCGCTGTTCGTCGTGACCACGCTGTTCATGATCTTCACTTTCATCCGCAGCAACTGGCCGCGGGCGGAAGACCTCGCCTGGCTGCGGCACGGCGGTGGCCTGTTCGGCGGCAAGGAGCCCGCGTCGCACCGCTTCAACGCCGGCGAGAAGGCCGTGTTCTGGGGCGGCGTGCTCTTTCTGGGCAGCATCGTCATCGGCTCGGGGTTGTTCCTCGACAAGCTGTTGCCCGGCTTCGTCTACACGCGCGGCGAGATGCAGATCGCGCACATGGTGCATGCGGTGGCCACGCTGCTCATGATGGCGATGATCCTGGGCCACATCTACATCGGCACGCTGGGCATGACCGGCGCCTACAAGGCGATGCGCGAAGGCTATGTCGACGAGACCTGGGCGCGCGAGCACCATCGCCTCTGGTATGACGACATCGAGGCCGGCAAGATCCCGGCGCAGCGCTCGGCGCCCCCCGACGCATCGGACCCGGCACGGCCGGCGACCGCGCAAGGAACCTCTGCATGAAGCACACGCTGACTCTTCTCTGCGCGCTGGCGCTACCGCTGGCTGCATCGTCCGTTTTCGCCAAGCTTCCAGCGCCCACGCCAGAAGCGCAGGCGAAGGCCGCCGAGACTGCGGCCCGCACCGCATGGAGCGCCAAGACCGACGCCTACCTGCTGTGCAAGGCACAGGACCAGGTCGCAGCCAAGTACCGCGCCAGCGCCCAGTCCGCAGGCAAGCCGGTACCGGCCGCGGCGACCACGCCGCCCTGCGTGGATCCGGGCCCTTACGCCGCGGCGCCCGCGGGCGAAACCAAGCCCATCGAAGCCTCGGGTGCACATTCCCCGGCCACCACGGCTGCATCGCCGCCCAGTACGAACCAGCCCTCGGCGCAGACGCATCCCGCACCCAAGAATTAAGTCAGCCGCCCCGCGCACGCGCGGGCGATACTGAAACTGATGCCCCCACCCGAACGAACTGCCTCGACCGATGTACGCATGCGCGGCTTCACCCAGCGCGCAGAGGTTCCCGACGCGCTCGTCTGGATCGACGCCCACACGCCGCTGCTGCCGGGCGAATCCGTGGCGGTTGAAGAGGCCGCGGGACGGGTGCTGCTGCAGGAGGTGATCGCACCCATCGCAGTGCCCGAATTCGACCGCTCGGCCATGGACGGCTATGCGCTGCGCGGCGGCGAGACCACGGGGGCCGGCGAATACAACCCGTTGGAGTTTCCGATCGCGGGCCATGCCTGGCCCGGCCGGCCTTTCGATGGCGCCGTGCCCGCGGGCGCGGCCATCCGCATCATGACCGGCGCTCCGGTCCCGCTGGAACTCGATGCCGTGGTGCCCGCCGAGTACGCGAGCGAGCAGGACGGGCGCCTGGCCATCACGCGGGCTATTGCACCAGGCCAGCATGTGGGCCACGTCGGCGAGGACATCGCGCGCGGCAGCACGGCACTGGCCGCGGGACGCCGGCTGCGACCGCAGGACGCCGGGCTGGCGGCTTCGCTGGGCCTGGCGCAGTTGCAGGTGGTGCGCCGGCCCCGCGTGCGGCTGCTCGTGACCGGCAATGAAGTGCGGGCGCCCGGCACGCCCAAGGGGCCCTTCGACATCTACGACGCCAACTCCGTGACCTTGCGCGGCCTCGTGGTGCGCGACGGCGGCCTGCTCGAATCGCACCAGCGCCTGGGCGACGACCCGCAGGTCATCGCTCAGGCACTGGCGGCGCCCGGTGCCGATGTGGTGCTCGTCTCCGGCGGCTCCAGCGTGGGCGCCGAGGACCATGCGCCGCGCCTGCTGGCCGAACTCGGCGAGCTGGCCATCCACGGCATCGCGATGCGGCCTTCCAGTCCGGCCGGCATGGGCCGCATCGGCGATACGCTGGTCTTCCTGCTGCCGGGCAACCCGGTCTCCTGCCTGTGCGCCTATGACTTCTTCGCCGGGCGTGCCATCCGCCGGCTCGGCGGCCGGTCCGCCGACTGGCCCTACCCCCGCACACGTGCGACCGTGGCGCGCAAGATCGTCTCCCAAGTCGGACGTGTCGACTACGTGCGCGTGAAGATCGGCGAAGAAGGCGTGGAGCCGATCGCGCTGTCGAGCGCGTCCATGCTGAGCTCGACCACGCGGGCCGACGGCTTCGTGGTCGCGCCCGCGGAAAGCGAAGGCTTCGGGGCCGGCACCGAAGTCACTGTTCATCTTTACGAGTGCCTGTGAAACCCCAATCGCAATTTCTCGATGTCGTCACGCGCGACGAGGCCGAGCGCCGGTTCCGTGAACACCTCAAGCTCGCGCCGCTGGGGCGCGAGACCGTTCCCCTGCACGAAGCGCTGGGCCGTGTGCTGGCCGAAGACGTGATCGCCGCGATCGACGTGCCTGGCTTCGACCGCTCCAACGTCGATGGCTTTGCCGTGCAGGCCGCCGACACCTGGGGCGCAATGGAGGAACAGGCCCGCCTGCTGACGCTCGCCGACGAGACGCTGGCGCCCGGCATCGTGCCGCAGCGCGAAGTGACAAGTGGGCATGCGACGGCGATCGCCACCGGCGGCATGCTGCCGCGCGGCGCCGATGCGGTGGTGATGGTGGAGCACACCGATGCCGAGGACGGCCGGGTGCAGATCCGCCGCGCGGCCACCGAAGGCGAGAACGTCAGCTACGCCGGCACCGACATCGCACGCGGAGAAACCGTGCTGCGCGCCGGCCAGCCCCTGAGCTCGCGGGAGATCGGCGTGATCGCGGCACTCGGCCTGGCCGAGGTGAGCGTGTACCGCAAGCCGCGCGTGGCCATCTTTTCCACCGGCAACGAGATCGTCGCGCCCGGCGCGCCACTGCCCACGGGTGCGGTGTACGACTCCAACGCCGCCATCATCGGCGCCGCCGTCGAGGAGCTGGGCGGCCAGCCCGTGCGGCTGGGCGTGATTCCCGATAACGAGGCCGCGCTGTCGGCCGCGCTCGCGCAGGGGCTGGCCTGCGATGTTGTGGTCTTCTCGGGCGGCACGTCCAAGGGCGAAGGCGACCTCTCCTACCGCGTGGTCGCCGCGCTCGGCGATCCGGGCGTGGTGGCGCACGGCGTGGCGCTCAAGCCCGGCAAGCCGGTGTGCCTGGCGGTCACGGGTGGCAAGCCGGTCGTGATCCTGCCGGGCTTTCCGACCTCGGCGGTCTTCACCTTCCACGAGTTCCTGGCACCCGTGATCCGCGCCTTCGCCGGCCGGCCGCCGGAGCAGCGCGAGCATGTGGACGCCAAACTGCCGATGCGCGTGAACTCCGAGCGCGGCCGCACCGAGTACCTGCTGGTGGGCCTGGTGCCCACCGACCAAGGCCTGGCGGCCTACCCGATGGGCAAGGGCTCGGGCTCGGTCACCACGTTCAGCAGCGCGGACGGGTTCATCACCATCGGCCAGCACACCGAGATCGTCGATGCCGGCGCGCCCGTGCAGGTACAGCTGCTGGGCCAGGGGCTGGACGCCGCGGACCTGATCTTCATCGGCAGCCATTGCGTGGGCCTGGACTGGCTGGTCGGGGAGCTGGTGCGCCAGGGCATCCGTGTCAAGGCCATGAACGTGGGCAGCACGGGCGGGCTGATGGCCGCCCGGCGCGGCGAATGCGACGTGGCGGGCATCCACCTGATGGACCCGGCCACCGGCGTCTACAACCGGCCACTGCTCACGCAGGAGCTGGACCTGATTCCGGGCTATGGCCGCATGCAGGGCATCGTCTATCGCCCGTCGGACGTGCGCTTCGAAGGGCGCGATGCCGCCGCGGCCATCGCCGCCGCGATCGCCGGGCCCGGCTGCACCATGGTCAACCGCAATGCCGGCAGCGGCACGCGCATCCTCATCGACCGCCTGCTCGGCAGCGCCAAGCCGCCTGGCTACGGCGTGCAGACCAAGTCGCACAACGCGGTGGCCGTGGCCGTGGCGCAGCAGCGCGCCGACTGGGGCTTGGCCATCGACACGGTTGCACGGCAGTACGGCCTGGGCTTCATCCCGGTGCAGGAAGAGCGCTACGACTTCGCGGTGCCCAAGGCACGCCGCGAGCGCGCGCCCGTGCAGGCGTTCATTGCCTTGCTTCAATCGGCCGCCGCACGCGAGGCGCTGAGCCGACTGGGCTTTCGCGTCGATCCCGCTGCCTGACCCGCAGGACGGCATCCTCAGCTTCCAAGGACCCACACTATGACGATGGCCTCGCGCAGACGCCTCAACTTCCTCGCCCTCGCCGCTGCCCTCGTCGGCACGCTGCTCGCGCCGATCGCCCAGGCGCAAGAAAAGTTCATCGTGCTGGCTTCCACCACCTCGACCGAGCAGTCCGGCCTGTTCAAGCACCTGCTGCCGCAGTTCACGAAAGCCACGGGCACCGAGGTGCGCGTGGTGGCCGTGGGCACGGGCCAGGCGCTGGACATGGCGCGCCGCGGCGATGCCGATGCGCTGTTCGTGCATGACCAGCCCGCCGAGGAGAAGTTTGTCGCGGAGGGCTTCGGGCTCCCGCGCCGCGCGGTCATGTACAACGACTTCGTGCTGATCGGCCCGAAAACCGACCCGGCCGGCGTGCGCGGCAAAGACATCGCGGCCGCGCTCAAGCGGCTGGGCGCCACGGGCGGTGCGTTCGTTTCGCGCGGCGACAAGAGCGGCACCCACGCGGCCGAGCTGCGCCAGTGGAAACTGGCGGGCATCGACCTCGCGGCCGCCAAGCCCGCCGGCTACAAGGAGTGCGGCTGCGGCATGGGCCAGGCGCTCAACATCGCCGCTTCCACCAATGCCTATGTGCTGTCCGACCGTGGCACCTGGCTCAACTTCAAGAACCGCGGCGACCTGGGCATCGTGGTCGAGGGCGACCGGCAGCTGTTCAACCAGTACGGCGTGATCGTCGTGAACCCGGCCAGGCATCCGCACGTCAAGAAAGACCTGGCGCAGGCGTTTTCCGACTGGGTGGTGTCGAGCGACGGGCAAGCCGCGATCGCCTCGTACAAGATCGGCGGCGAGCAGCTCTTCTTCCCGAACGCGAGCCAGTGAACGGTGGCCCAGTCGATGGATGGGCCGCGTGATGAGCATGGCCTCGCGCTTGCATTGAGAGCCGTCCTTCGATGAACACCATGACCGAAGGCTGGGCGCTGGCCTGGCAACTCATCACAGACGCCGACCCCGAACTCGTACGCATCACGGCGCTCTCGCTGCAGGTCAGCGCCACGGCCTGCGCAATTGGCGCGCTGTTCGGCCTGCTGCTGGGCGCCTGGCTGGCGGTGGCGCGGTTCCCGGGGCACGCGCTGGCCGTGTGGTTGGTGAACACGTTGCTCGCCCTGCCCGCCGTGGTGGTGGGCCTGCTGGTGTACCTGCTGCTCTCGCGCTCGGGACCGCTGGGCGAACTGGGAATCCTGTTCACGCCTTCAGCGATGGTGGTGGCGCAGAGCGTGCTGGTCACACCGCTGATCGCCGCCCTGTCACGCCGGCTCGTGATGGCGGCCCTGGCCGATGGCGGCGACCAGTTGCGCTCCCTGGGCGCCGGGCCGCTCACCACCTCGCTGCTGATGCTGGTGCACGACCGGATGGGCGTGGCCACCGTCCTGCTCACGGCCTTCGCGCGGGCCATTGCCGAGGTCGGGGCCGTGATGATCGTCGGCGGCAACATCGCCGGCGTCACGCGCGTGATGACCACCACCATCGCACTTGAGACCAGCAAGGGGAATCTTGCGCTGGCCTTGGCGCTGGGCATCGTGCTGCTGGCGGTGGTCGGCGCGGTCAACGGCGCCATCGGCCTGTTGCATTGGCTTGCCACGCGCCCGCTGAGCGCCGCCTCTCAGGTGACGCCGCATGCGGCGCCCCGGACGCCCACTCCTCGCGCCCCTCGCACGCCGGTTGCCACCGAGGCGGCGCCGTTGATCCGGGCCGACCGGGTCACGGTGCGCTTCCGCTCGTTGATGGCGCTGAACGACGCATCGCTGACCGTGCGCCGAGGCGACCGGCTCATCCTCATCGGAGCCAACGGCTCGGGCAAGACCACGCTGCTGCGGCTGCTGCATGGCCTTTTGCCCTGCGAAGGTCGCTGCGAATCCTTGCCGCTGCAACCCGAAGGCCGCCTTCCGCGAGCTGCCATGCTGTTCCAGCGCCCTTTCCTGTTGAGCCTTTCGGTATGGCGCAATGTCTGGGTGGGCCTCTGGCTTTCCGGGGTGCCGGCCTCCGAGCGCAGCGAGCGCTGCCGCCAAAGCCTGGCAAACGTGGGCCTGCTTGAACACGCCACGCGATCTGCCCGTTCGCTTTCGGGCGGACAGCAGCAGCGCCTTGGCCTCGCACGCGCCTGGGCGCTGCAGCCGGACATCCTGTTCCTGGACGAGCCGACCGCCAGCCTGGACCCCGGCGCCAAGAATGAAATCGAGGCCCTCATCGAGGAGGTCGCCAACAGCGGCGTGACGATCGTGATGAGCACCCACAACCTCGGGCAGGCCAAGCGCCTCGCCACGCGCGTGGCCTATCTGCATGCTGGACGGATCGTCGTCGAGCGCCCCGTGGCGTGCTTCTTCGACGCAGAGGATCTGCCCCCCGAGGCCGCCCAGTTCCTCCAGGGCGAACTCGGCTGGCGCCTGCGGCCGTAGCGTTACTCCACGCGCAGGTCAATCGCCGGCGTTCCTCAGGGCACGACGGTCGAGCTTGCCAGTGAGCCCAGTGGGCAAAGCGTCGAGGATATGAATGGCTTTGGGAACCTTGTAGCCGCTCATCTGGCAGTGCTCCTTCAGATGCACCTTGAGATCGTCCGGAGTCACTCCGGCGGCCTTCAAGACGACATACGCGACGATCCGCTGCCCGAAATGCTCATCGGGGTGCCCGACGACCGCGCAGGCGGAAACTCCCGGATGAGTCAAGACTTGAGCTTCAATCTCTTCGGCGTGACCGAACGGCTACTTCAGAAGTTTGACGAGGCGTTTCTCGCCGATCGACCCCGGGTGTTTTCGCGGTTGCCTGAGTGTGGCTGGGCAGCGAGGTCGAGCCGCGCGCGCCAGGGATCGGCCGGTGCCCGCAACCGCTCTTCCAAGCACTACCTACGTCTTCCTGTGAGGCGCCGGCCGAATGGCGGGTTTGGTCTGGGCCGGTGACACAGCGGACGTTGTGGCACTTCCAAGCAAGTGATGGCGCCGCGCTGCAATCGGCAACGGCTTTGTTCCGAGAGACTGGGGGCCTCAATAGCCCACCTTCCACGGAGACACAAAATGCCCGTCATTGTTTGCGAATGCAAGGCCGGAATCACAGCTGGCGTCAAGGCCAAGATGGCCGCCGAGTTCACGAGCGCGATCAGGGAAATCATCCTCTCGCCGCTCGACCTGATCAGCGTCGTCTTCCATGAAGCCACTCCCGAGAACACCTACCGTTCGGGAGAGGCCACTTCCGAAACGCTGATCTTCTGCCACATACGTGATGGGCGCAGCGATGGCGCCGTGCTGTCGCTGGCCAAAAGGGTGAGCTCGATCTGGAGCACCTGCACCGGGGCTTCAGAGGACGAAGTCGAGGTCCTCGTCGCACTTTATCCCGCCAAATACGTCGTGCGTGGCGGTGAACGACTGCCCGAAGCCCCTCGCGTTTGAGGGTGGGGCAGCCTGCGCTGCATCCTGAACCTCGTACTAAAAAAAGGAGACAAGTCAATGAACCCAACCCGCCCCATAGATGTTCACAAGCTGGCCGACGAGGCCAAGTTCAACAGCTTTCACTGGCCCGTGCTGCTCTGGTGTTTCGTGGTCCTGGTGCTCGACGGCTACGACCTGGCGGTCGCTGGCATCGCGCTTCCGTCGATCATGAAGGCGATGAATATCGAAGCCGCGACCGCGGGGTTCATGGCCAGTTCGGCGCTATTCGGCATGATGTTCGGTGCGATCGTTCTCGGCGCGCTGGCCGACAGGATCGGCCGCCGCCGGGCGATCTCGATCTGCGTATTCATGTTCAGCGTCTTCACCGCGGCGGCCGGGTTCACCAACGATCCGATGACCTTCAGCGCGATGCGCTTTCTCGCCGGGCTCGGCATTGGCGGCGCGATCCCGACCGCGGCCGCACAGATGACCGAATACTCACCCAAAAAGGTGCGCAGCTTGATGGTCACGCTGATGTGCTGCGGCTACGCGGCCGGCAGTATCCTCGCCGCGCTGCTCGGCAAGCAGTTCATCGAGACCTACGGCTGGCAATCGGTGTTCATTGCCGCGGGCACCCCAGTGGTGCTAATCCCGTTCATCCTGAAGTACATGCCCGAGTCGCTGCCGTTCCTGGTCAAGCAGCACGACGACACGCGTCTGCGCGAAGTGATCCGGAAGATGCGACCCGACATGCGGCTTGAGCCGCACGAGGAGTTTCTCGTCCCGGCTGAGGACAAGGCCGAAGGTCCGACCGTAGGAAGGCTGTTTCTCGACGGCCGCGGCTTCAGCTCGGTGATGTTCTGGGTCGCCTTCATGACCTGCCTGTTCATGCTCTATGCGCTCAGTTCGTGGCTGGTCAAGCTGATGGGCATGGCCGGATACAGCCTCGGTTCCGCGCTGAACTTCCTGCTCGCCTACAACGCCGGTGCAGTCGTGGGCGCCGTCGGTGGTGGATGGCTCGCCGACAAACTCAACATCAAGTGGGTGACAAGCGGTTTTTTCGCGGTCGCTGCCATCTCGCTGACGCTGCTCGGCTACGGCACTCAGCCGCTGTTCCTGATCATTGCCATCGTCGGCGCGTCGACGCTGGGCACCCAGATCCTGCTGTACGCGTATGCCGGGCAGTTTTACCCGACGTCGATCCGCTCGACGGGACTCGGCTTTGCTTCGGGGGTCGGGCGCATCGGCGCAATCGCGGCGCCGATCATGATTGGACTGCTGGTCTCGATGAAGCTGCCGCTGGTGCAGAACTTCCTCGCCATTGCAATTGCCGCGGTCATCGGCGGTGTCGCGGTAGCTCTGATCAAGCAAAGGCCGTCGATCTCTTCACACAGCCACGACACGAGCGCCATAGGCCAGCGGCCCTGATGCTCGACCTGTTGAGGGCGGGCAATTTGATGGGCGAACTCTACTCAATGGCCTCCCCTCTGAGAAGCAGCGCGGCGACGGACTGGCGCCGATGACTTACGTCCGCTGTCGCACTTCGGCAGCGACTACGAAATGGACAGTCACTCTGAGGCCGCCGCGTGCGCGCCAAGCCGGGCAAGTGCCGGCAGCCCGGCGCGTCGGTCTCGGCCGTGGCCTTCACGCACGGCCTCAACACCAACGTCGTGCGCAAGTGGCTCGCGGGTCGCAGCCTCAAGCGCATGGGCGATGCGGTGCCTGCGACCAAGGGCACCACACCTGCCCTGCAGTTCCGGCCCTGTCGGCGCTTGGAGCGGACATAGCGTGTCGTACTGCCGGGCCTTGATACGAGGCCAATGAGCCGCGGGAATGGGGCCGCGCGGCCCAAAGCAGGCGCAACACACGCTGCGCTTGCTTCTAACCCTGATATCTGGCGGATGTTGCTATCCCTTGCCATGCGACGACGGACTGCTGGCGCCCGCGAGCCGCGCGATCTGGAAAACATTCTCCGGCGAAACCTGAACATAGTCATTCAGCCCCCCGGAACGCATGATCGGATACGCCTCTGCCGTCTGATAAACGCCGTCTTTCAGAAGTGCCATGTCTATGTACACGCCCACCACTTCGCCCAGCACCAGCCAGCCACCTACCTTTTCGCCTGCGGTGTTTCGGAATTGCACGATATCGATCACCTTGCATTCCATGGCTGCGCGGCTTTCGCCCACCCGCGGGACGTTGACCATGCGGCCCGCCACCGCTGTGAGGCCGGCGAATGGGAATTCGTCCTCTCCATGCGGAAGCGGTGCCGAGGTCTGGTTCATCTGATCGCCGAGTTCCCGCGTGACCAGGTTCCAGGTGAACTCGCCCGTTTCCGATGCGTTCTGAACGCTGTCTTTCCAGGCGATCGAAGAAAATCCGATGATCGGTGGATCGTAGTTGAACGCGTTGAAGAAACTGTAGGGTGCGAGATTGACCCGCCCCTGGGCGTCGCGTGACGAGATCCAGCCGATGGGCCGCGGCGCCACCAGCGCATTGAGCGGGTTGTGACTCAGCCCGTGACCCTTGGCGGGCTCGTAGTAGTGAAATTCTCGAACGGTCATCTAAGGTGCCTTTTCTGTGACGGCGTTATTGCGCCACCAGATGAAGAGTCTTGGCGATGTTGATGAACTTTTCGTTCTCTGCACGCAAGAAGGTCGCTGCCTGCAGGGGTGTCATTGAGTCCAGTTTGCGCAAACCCTGCGCGGTGGCGAGCGCCAGGAATTCCGGACTGTCATTCCATTCTCGAAAAGCCGTGCTCAGGCGTGCGGCGATGGAGTCGGGTGTGCGTGCGGGCGCGAACAGGCCGGTCCAGATGCCGAACTCGAAGTTCTTGAACCGAGCGTCCTCGCTCAGCGTCGCCAGGTTCGGCAGGAGCGGATGCCGCTTGGGGCTCGCGATGGCGATGGCCTTGATTCGCCCGGTCTGAATCATTCCCAGAATTGGCCCCGCGAGAGGGACAAAGGCAAGGTCCACCTCGCCGCCACCGACGGCCGTGGCGATTGGAGCGATGCCTTTGTACGGCACCTCCAGCAACTTGGCGCCGACACGTCCCTGAAATTCAGCGGCCGCGAGATGAGCGAGCGTGCCTTGACCCCAATGCGCAACGGAAAGCTCCTTCGCGCCTGCCTTTTGCAACTGGTCGACGAGTGCGTTGAGGGTGTTGAAAGGTCGGTCGGGATGGCTGACAAGGACCATGTCCGCAATCCCGAACGAACCAATGAGCTTGAAGCTTTCGAACGTGTACTTGGCCGAAGCGATCGTGAGCGGCGCCACCACGAAGTCCGGACCGGCGGTTGCGAGCAAGGTGTATCCGTCGGGCGACGCGTTCAGCACATTCATCGCCGCGATGGAGCCGTTTGCGCCAGGCATGTTGTCAACCAGAAGAGACTGTCCAAGGGCACGCTGCAGCACGGGTACGGATGGCCGCACCGAGGCGTCAACGCCGAACCCGGCAGGATAGGCAACCTTGATCAGGATGGGCTTGTTTGGATAGGACTGCGCGTTGGCGGTGCCTGCGGCACCACAAAGCGCGACCGCAACAAGGGCGGAATCAAAGAGTCTGCGAATCAGTGTTTTCATGTTTGTCTCCGTGCGTCAGTCGAAAAGGCCGGCAAGTGTTGTGATCAGTCATGTCATGGATGCCGAAACATAACGATCGTTTACTGAACGAAGGCTATGTCATCACCCGGTTTGCGTCAACAAGGATTTCCTCCATGGGATCGATGGAGCGCTGGGCGCATGCGCGGGGTACTGCATCGGCGCGCACACCCGTGTCGGTCAGGAACCTGATTCGTGGCATTTCCAAGCAAGTGATGGCGCCGCGCTGCAATCGGCAACGGCTTTGTTCCGAGAGACTGGGGGCCTCAATAGCCCACCTTCCACGGAGACACAAAATGCCCGTCATTGTTTGCGAATGCAAGGCCGGAATCACAGCTGGCGTCAAGGCCAAGATGGCCGCCGAGTTCACGAGCGCGATCAGGGAAATCATCCTCTCGCCGCTCGACCTGATCAGCGTCGTCTTCCATGAAGCCACTCCCGAGAACACCTACCGTTCGGGAGACGCCACTTCCGAAACGCTGATCTTCTGCCACATACGTGATGGGCGCAGCGATGGCGCCGTGCTGTCGCTGGCCAAAAGGGTGAGCTCGATCTGGAGCACCTGCACCGGGGCTTCAGAGGACGAAGTCGAGGTCCTCGTCGCACTTTATCCCGCCAAATACGTCGTGCGTGGCGGTGAACGACTGCCCGAAGCCCCTCGCGTTTGAGGGTGGGGCAGCCTGCGCGCTTCAGCACGCAGCCGATCTTCACAGCCTCCAAGCCAACTCCGACTCACAAGCAATCAAGGAAACTTTCATGTCACGCAAACTCGACGGCAAGATCGCAGTCGTTACCGGTGGATCCACGGGAATCGGGCTTGCCACCGCCAAGCGGTTCGCCAGCGAAGGAGCGCATGTCATCGTCACCGGCCGTCGGCAGGCCGAGCTCGACGCCGCGACGTCCGAGATCGGTAACGCTACCGGCATCCGGATCGACTCATCGAACATGGCCGAGTTAGACGCGCTCTTTGATCGGGTGAAATCGGAAAAGGGCCGGATCGACGTATTGTTCGTCAACGCGGGCGGCGGCTCGCTGCTGCCGCTCGGGAATATCACCGAGGAACAGTATGACGACACCTTTGGCCGTAACGTCAAAGGCGTACTGTTTACAGTACAGAAGGCGCTGCCGTTGCTGGCGGATGGCGCATCAGTCATCTTGACTGGCTCTACCGCTGCCAGCGGTGGCGCCAAGGCATTCAGTGTCTATGCCGCCTCAAAGGCCGCCGTCCGCTCATTCGCCCGAAATTGGATTCTGGATCTCGAGGGCCGCGGCATCCGGATCAACACGCTCAGCCCCGGCCCCACCAAGACGCCAGGCTTGTTTAATCTAGCCGGCCCCGATGCGGAACGGCAGCAAGGAGTACTGGACGCCCTCGCCTCGCGGATCCCAATGGGCCGCGTCGGCGATCCGGACGAAGTCGCCAAGGCGGCGGTCTTCCTTGCTTCCGATGATTCAAGCTTCGTCAACGGTATCGAACTGTTCGTCGACGGTGGCAAGGCCCAGATCTGAAGATGGCGACGGTAGGACGAACCCGGCCATCCAACGCGGGTTTCCCTTTCGCAATATGAGCAAAGTCATCATCACATGTGCTGTCACCGGCGCGATCCACACACCCTCAATGTCACGGTATCTACCGGTTACGCCGGAAGAGATCATCGAAGCCTCGGTCGGCGCGGCCCAAGCTGGCGCCGCAATCATTCACTTGCATGCGCGTGATCCTGTCACGGGCAAGCCGGATCAAAGCCCCGATGCATTCGCCCAATTCTTGCCGCAGATCAAGGCACGCACCGATGCAGTGTTGAATGTCACCAGCGGTGGCTCGCCCTACATGACGATCGAGGAGCGCATCCAGCCGTCAATGCGCTTCGCGCCCGAGGTGGCCTCACTCAACATGGGTTCCATGAACTTCGCACTGTTCCCGATGCTGGCGCGTTTCAAGGAGTTCAAACATGCCTGGGAGCGCGAGGCGCTCGAGGCCAGTCGTGACCTGATCTTCCGCAACACCTTCAGGGATATCGAATACGCCCTGGCGCAATGTGCTTCCAACGACACGCGCTTCGAATTCGAGTGCTACGACGTGAGCCATCTTTACAACCTGGCGCACTTCGTCGAGCGTGGTCTGGTCAAGGCGCCATTCTTTGTTCAGACTGTATTCGGGATCTTGGGCGGTATCGGATCGCATCCTGAAGACGTGTTGCACATGAAGCGGACGGCCGATCGCCTGTTCGGCAATGACTATCGCTGGTCGGTGCTGGGGACAGGCAAGGATCAGCTTCGCCTTGCAGCAATGTCTGCCAGCATGGGCGGCAATGTGCGCGTCGGATTGGAAGACAGCCTATGGCTTGGACGCGGCACGCTGGCCCAGAGCAATGCGGCGCAGGTGCTGCAGGCTCGCCAGATTATCGAAGGGCTTGGTCTCGAAATCGCCAGCCCAGACGAAGCTCGGGAAATCCTCCAATTGAAGGGAATCGGGAAAGTCAAGTTCTGAGAGGGAACAGGGCTGACATGTTTGCCAAAGCAAACGGCGGGGCATTGCCCTCGGCTCATCGCATCGCCGTTGCTATAGAGCCGCACAAGGAGCCAAGGTGTAGGATAGAGACGCAAGCGATACGGTTGATTTGACGTCTGTCTATCTGTCGGCGGCTCTCCCTTCAAGGGGAACTCACCAGCAACTGATTCGCTTGCGAGGTCAAGGGAGAGGACGCGCCGCACAATGACGGACGCAAGGCCGAAGCGGAGGCAAGCAATGCATGGCCACCTAGACGCACAAACTGAATATCGCGAGGTTGGGGGCGAATTCGTATCCGGCACCATTGTTGATTCGCGCAGCACGCACCTTGAAGTCCTCGCACGTCGAGCGACCGGCCCGATTTCCTGGCGCTTTCGCCAACCGCGGCTCGCGCTTTTCTGGTTTCGCAACGGCCTCAAAGAGTTGAATCTGGAGCTCGACGGCCGCCGCATCCACTCCGGAATAAAACAAGGGACAAGCCTTGCGCTGTTCCCGGCCTCGACTTCGGTCGAAGGCGAGTTCGACGTCGCCCCGCACTTCGACTACACGGTGGTCTTCCTCGACCCGACCGTTGCGTCCGGCGCCGGCTGCCACTTCGATAGACCGCTGATTGCCTTCGGCAACGAAGATCTGCAACGTGGCCTTTCGGTTCTATGCCGTGAGGCGCGCAATGCAGACAGCCTTTACGGGCTGTTCGCCGAGGGTTGGGCAATGCAGGCACTAGCCCTGCTCGGGCGCGTCAACGGCCGCCCGGCAGCCACCGTTCGCCCGTCCGGGGGCCTCGCACCAGGCAGTTTGCGGCGCGTCATCGACTACATCGAGGCCGACTTGTCGAGACCGTTCACGATCGATGGCCTGGCGGAGATCGCCGGCGTCAGTCCCCGGCATTTCATGCGGTCATTTCGGGAAAGTTCCGGGCAAACGCCATTGCGCTTTGTGTACGGCCTGCGTCTCCAGCGGGCCAAGGAATTCCTTTTGGATCCCCGCCGCACCGCAACTGAAGTCGCGCTGGAATGCGGCTTCAGCCATGCTCAGCACTTCAGCACTGCTTTCAAGAAGGCGACTGGCGTGACGCCGTCCGATTTCCGCAGGGCCGCAATCCGCTGATGCGTCGCACGGACCGACCCAGGGCCGTTTCGGGAAACCACGCCAGTTGGCCAGCTCGGGAGCCGGCGCGCCCGCGAACGATGCTTCGATTCTTGGCGGCGGAGGAGCGGTGAGCTCAGGCTCGAAATTCGCTGAGGTTGTCGGTCAACCACTCGGTCAACGAGCGAGGAGCCTTTCCGGTCAGCTCCTCGACGGTCGACGTTGTTTCGGCGATCGTTGACTCGCGGAACATCTGGTCGAGGCCGACCAGAAGATCGGCTACCAATGGAGAAAGTCCGGCGCCGAGCAGCGCCTCTCGCTGCTTCGCAGGCGAGCGGTCGACATAGGTAACCGAATGCCCGAGCAAGCGGGCCAACTCCTCTGCCACCTGCTTCATGGTCCATGCGCGTGGACCAGATAGGTGGTACGCACGTTGCGACGTTGGCTCGATCTCCTCAAGCAATGCGATACGGGCCACCTCGGCAACATCGCGGGTATCGATGAAATTCACCCGGCCGTTCCCCGCTGCGCCAGCCCAGGAACCGGTGGCGATGTGTGGCCCCGCGCGCTTGAGCACATCGGTGAACGTCGTCGGCCGCAAGACCGTAGATGCGATCGGCTGCTGTGCCAGATGCGCCTCGATCTGCATATGCCAAGCGAGGGGAAGAAGTCGGGTCGCAGGACCGAGGGCAGACAGCTTGACGATGTGCCGAACGCCTGCTGCGACTGCTGCATCGATCAAAGCGATTTCGTTGGCGACCTGTTCGAGGGAGGTGCCATGCGCGATGAAGAGCCGGTCGACGCCGCGCAGGGCCCTATCGAGCGTCTCCGCGCGTTTGAAGTCAACCTTGAACGTGGCCACCCCTTCAGGCAGTTGCGTCGGGCTGGATTGGCGCGTTAGTACGACGAGATCGATCGGGTCGTCGGCGAGCAACGCCGTCAATCTGACGCCAACGCGTCCTGTTGCACCCGCAATGGCAATCCGGGGTCTTTTGGGGTTGGAGTTCGAGTGGTCGAGCATGTCTGCGCCTGCTAGAAGTATCATGGAACGAACGATCCACATATCCTGGAACGATTATTCCAACTTGTCAAAGATTTTTTTCACATGAGCGGAAAGCCACAGTACGACGAAGGTGCAGTCATCGATGCCGCCGTGGATGCCTTCTGGCGTCACGGATACGCGGCTACGACGATCAATGTGCTGACGGAGGCGACCGGACTGTCGCGTTCAAGCCTTTACCAGCGTTTTCAGGACAAGGATGGCCTGTTCCAGATCGCACTTGCAACCTATACGGATCGGGTGCTGCGCAGGATGAAGTCATACGAGAGCGGCAGTGCGCGTGCACGGCTCGAGGCACTGCTGCACGGGCTACTGCCCATGGGGTCCCGCCGACCGCCGGGTTGCCTGCTCGCAAGAAGTTGTGCCGAGCTGGTCGATCTGCCACCGGAAGGACGGAAAGCAGCAATCTCGGGGATGAGCCAGCAGCGCAATCTGCTCGAAGGTCTGCTTCGGGAAGCAATTGCAGTTGGGGAACTGCCCCGTGGGGCAGATGTCGCCGCGCTGGCTTGGTATTTTCTCGGGGTGATGCAAGCGATCTTGGATTTACCGCAGGCGGGTGCTACCAGGAGCGAATTGGACCGGATGATCGCTGTTGCAATGTTGGCGTGGCCGGCGGCTACGCACTCGTAGAACTCGCCTTTTGCCGTCGCCTTAAAGCTCAGGCAACTGACCAGCGCGCCAGGCGGCGCCCATGGCATCGCTGTAGGCAACGGTTTGCTGGCGCTGCGTGCCGAGCAGGTCACTGCCCAAGGTCATTACATCACCGTCCTTCAGGAACACAGGCGGTTTCTGGCCGAGACCGACACCCGGCGGCGTACCGGTTGGAATCACGTCGCCGGGCTGAAGCGCCATAAAGCGGCTGAGATAAGACACGATGGTTGCAACGCCGAAAATCTGCGTGCGGGTGTTGCCGGTCTGCCGGCGAGTTCCGTTCACGTCGAGCCAGAGGTCGATATTCTGCGGGTCCGGCACTTCGTCGGCCGTCAGCAGCCAGGGGCCTATCGGCGCATAGCCGAGGTAGCTTTTGCCTTTGGTCCACTGGCCTTCCATTTCGATCTGCCAGGCACGCTCTGACACGTCGTTGCAAAGGCAGTAGCCGGCCACATATTGCAGCGCTTCTGCTTCGCTGACATGCCAGGCCGGACGACCGATCACGATGGCGAGTTCGACCTCCCAATCAAGCTTGCCTGAGCCGGGTGCGACGACGACTGGATCGTTGGGCCCAGCCAGCGCGCTTGTGTGCTTGTTGAAGACAATCGGCTGTGTGGGAATCGGCGTGTTGGTTTCCGCCGCATGGTCGGAATAGTTGAGGCCGATGCAAACCACATTCGGAACCTGGCCCACGCAGGGGCCGAGCCGTGTATCGGCGGGCATCGCGGGCAAGCTCGACGTATCGAGGGCGCGCAGCCTCGCAAGGCTCTCGGGCGAAAGTGTTGGCCCGTGAATGTCGCTCACGACGGAAGACAAATCGCGCAAGGTGCCTTGTGCATCAATGAGGCCGGGTTTTTCAGAGCCACGGGGGCCGAATCGAACGAGACGCATGGGGAATCCTTTTGGGTTTCAAGAATATGTATTCAGGTTTGAGGCCGCGTTGTCAAAGCTGCTCGAGCGTCAGCGCAAGCTCACCGAAGTTGCCATAGCGAAGCACGGCGGGACGCTTGAACGGTAGGTCAATCGCCCCCGCAAATGAGCCGGTGATAACTGCCTGCCCGACCTCTAGACCCGTGCCCTGGCTGCGCAGAAACTCGGCAAGCCAGTAAAGAGGCAAGCGCGGGTCGCCGTTGGGATGGCTCGCGGCAAATGTGGTGTCGTCATGGCCTTGTACCGAGAGCGCAATCTCGAAGGGACCAGGAAATGGCTCCTGCGCAGAGTCCACAGCGATGGTCGGCCCCAGCACCACGCTTTGGTGCCACAGGCTGTCGGCCATCAGTTCAGGGCCACTGGCGTCTGCAGCATCGTCATAGCGACAACCGAGCACCTCGACCGCCAACCGCACGCTGCCGATGGCGGCGTTGACATCGGCGCGGGTGTAGGGGCTGGCCCTTGGCGGCAGGCTTTGCTTGAGATCGAATGCCAGTTCGGGTTCGATGCGCGCTGTGCCTGTCGGTCCGGCAGGTGCGGCAGCCATGCCGCCCGATGGCTTTGCATCGTGCAGCGCGGCGGCGACCCAGCGATCGCCCGGGGGCAACCCGCATTTCCAGCCGATGACGGGGCTGCCGCGCAGTTCGCTGATCCGCCGCTGGATGCGCCAACCGTCTTCCGGCGTGGCAGGGCGCAAGCCGGCTCCCAGCCTCGCACCGAAGCGACCCGACGACTGAAGTGCGTGCAGGTAGCGCGCGGCGGCCTCGATGGCGCTCGGCTCCATGTTGGTCATGCGGCCAGCCTCACGGGCGCTGCCCCTTTGTCAGAGCGGCGCAGCACACCTTGGCTGAAAAAAATTTCGTTGATCTTGTCGCAAGTCGAATAAGAGCCGGTCGCGCTTTTGACGCTCTCGATCTGGATACCGTTCATCTGTCTGTTTCCTTGTGTCGACTGAAATTGCCTGTCGGGTCTGCAAGCCTCATTCGGCGTTTTTCCGCCGCGCTGTCATCCCTGGGGCCAGACCAAGCCCAGCGTTCCGCTGGCCTGCTGCAGCAGGGCGTGAAACTCCGCGTCGCGCTCGGTGCCCATGCGCAGCAGCGGGCCGGCGATGCTGATCGTGCCCAGCACGCGCTGACTTTCGGGCTCGCGCACTGCTGCCGCAATCGCTTTCACGCCGGGCTCCGCCTCTTCAACTGCCAGTCCGTAACCGCGGGCGCGGGTCGCGTCCAGTTCGCGCAGCAGCTCATCAATGGTTTGCATCGCACGGGGACCGGCGAGTTTGCCGGGAGCGGCCGGCTGGCCCAAGCCGTTTTGCAATGCCAGCCGAGTCGCCGCTTCGTTGCTCATCGTGGCCAGCCACGCCTTGCCATTGGCGGTGGTGTGCAGCACTGGCCGGCCATTGAGTGCCGGCTGGTACATCAGGCCGGGCGGCGCGCCTTGGGCCGATGCGAACCAGTGCAGCGCGTCGCCCTGCACAACGGTCAGCCGCACCAGCTCGCCGCAGCGCCTGGCCGCCTCATCGAGCACGGGCTGCACGATGCCAGGCAAGCCAGTGCCGCGCAGATATTGCTGGCCCAGCAAGGCGAGCTTCAGCGTCAGGCGATAGCGGTCGGTTTCGGCATCCTGCTCAATCCATCCGAGCGTGGCCATTTCCGCCAGCAGCCGATGCGCCGGGCCTTTTTGCAGGTCCAGTGCAGTCGCAATGTCAGACAGGCGGCGCCATTGACCTTCTACCGCCAGCAGTTCGATGACTTCGAGACACCTCTCCAATAAACCCTTGACAAGCCGCATTTGAAGAAACAGAATTCTTGTTGGAACAAAGTTACTTTAACGACACGCAAGACAAGTGTCAATCCTTTCGCAAAAGACATCGGCCTGAAAACCGAAGTCCATTCATCGAAGGAAACAACACGCGTGCCGATCACCCGTGCATTGCTTTTCGCGGCGCATTGAAGGTGCGATGTACCTGGTGCATGTCGGGCAGCCGCAACTCACGAAACAATAAGGCAGAGAGTTTCCATGTCCCTCGATCTTTCCTGCACCCTGCCGGACGACGCCACCGATGCGCTGCTGATTGGCAGGCTCTGGCAGCCCGGCATCGGCCCGACGGTGATCGCTTGCCATGACGGCATGCTGCTCGATTTGTCGGGGCTGGGAGCCACCGTCAGTCAATTGCTGGAATTGCCCGATGTGGTGAGTGCCGTGCGCGCCGCCCTGCCGACGGCAACCCCGCTGGCGCCGCTCGCCGGGGTGCTGGCCAACTCCGACGAGGCCCTGCGGGACGAGTCGCATCCGTGGCTGCGGGCCCCGTGCGATCTGCAAGTCGTCAAGGCCAGCGGCGTGACCTTTGTCGCCAGCCTGCTGGAGCGCGTGATCGAAGAGCAGGCGCGCGGCGATGCTTCGCGTGCTCAGGCGATCCGCACGGCGCTGTCGGGCATCCTGGGCGACAACCTGGCCGGCATCGTGCCCGGCTCGCATGAGGCTGCGCGTGTCAAACAGATCTTGATTGAGCAGGGGGTCTGGTCGCAATACCTCGAAGTCGGCATTGGCCCGGATGCCGAAATCTTCACCAAGGCGCCGGTGCTGTCGGCGGTGGGCACCGGCGCGCAGGTCGGCATTCATGCGGAGTCGAAGTGGAACAACCCCGAGCCCGAGGTGGTGCTTGCAATCAACAGCAGCGGCGCGGCCGTCGGCGCAGCACTTGGCAACGATGTGAACCTGCGCGATTTTGAAGGGCGCAGCGCGCTGCTGCTCGGCAAGGCCAAGGACAACAACGCCTCGTGCGCGATCGGCCCCTTCATTCGGTTGTTCGATGCGGGGTTCACGATCGACGATGTACGCCGCGCCGATCTCGCGATGCGGATCGACGGCCCGGAAGGCTTCACCATGCACGGCGCCAGTTCGCTGGCCCAGATCAGTCGCGATCCGCTCGACATCGTGGCGCAGGTGATCGGCCCGAACCACCAGTACCCCGACGGCTTCATGCTGTTTCTGGGCACGATGTTTGCGCCGACGCAAGACCGCCACGGGCCCGGCCTTGGCTTTACCCATGAAGTGGGCGATGTGGTGCGCGTGGCCACGCCCCGGCTCGGCACGCTGGTCAACCGCGTCAACCACTGCAGCAGCATCGCGCCCTGGAGCTTCGGCATCACTGCGCTGATGGGCAATCTGGCGCAGCGCGGGCTGCTCTGATCAACACCAAGGCGATACCAAGGTTCCATGAATCAATCAACTGTTGTATCCAAAGCTGCGAATGATGTGGCACCGCTGATCAGGCTGGCCGCGCAAGACGACGTCGGTATTGCCCGGCGCGACCTGGCCGCTGGTGAATCGCTCGACCCGCTTGGGCCAGCATGTGCCGGCCCCGTTCCCGCCGGCCACAAGGTTGCCCTGCATGACATCGCGAAAGGTGCGGCTGTGCGCCGTTATGGCCAGGTCATCGGCATGGCGACGCAGCCCATCAGCGCCGGCGAGCATGTGCATGTGCACAACCTCGGCATGGGTGAGTTCACGCGCAGCTCCAGTGTGGGCGAGGCCTATCGGCCAACCAGTTTCATCAATCCCGCCGCAACCTTCATGGGCATAGTCCGTGCCGACGGCCGCATCGCAACGCGCAACTACATCGGAATTCTGTCAACTGTCAATTGCTCCGCCAATGTGTCGCACGCGATTGCCGAGCGCTTCAAGGGTGCGGCCCTCTCCGCCTATCCGAATGTCGATGGCGTAGTACCGCTCACACACGGCAGCGGCTGTGCGATGGACCCCGATGGCGAAGGACTGGCCTTGCTGCGCCGCACGCTGGCAGGCTATGCGCGGCACGCCAACTTTGCTGGAGTGCTGATCGTTGGATTGGGCTGCGAGTCCAACCAGCTTGATGCTTTGAAAGTGGCCGGTGAACTTTCTGAAGGCCCGATGCTGCGCACCCTGGGCATTCAGTCCAGCGGTGGCACGCGCGCGGCGATCGATGCCGGAGTGGCGGCCATCGAGTCGATGTTGCCTGAGGCGAACAAAGTACTGCGACAGCCGGTGGCTGCCAAACACCTGGTTGTCGGCCTGCAATGCGGCGGCTCTGACGGCTATTCGGGCATCTCGGCCAATCCGGTGCTGGGCGCCGCGGTGGACTTGCTCGTGTGTCATGGCGGAACCGCGATCCTGTCGGAAACACCAGAGATCTATGGCGCAGAGCATTTGCTGACGGCCCGCGCCGTCCTGCCGGCAGTGGCCGAAAAGCTTGAAGAGCGCCTGCGCTGGTGGGAGGACTACACCTCGCGCAACCACGGCGAGATGAACAACAACCCATCGCCGGGCAACAAGGCGGGCGGCTTGACGACCATTCTTGAAAAGTCTCTCGGTGCGGTGGCCAAGGGCGGCAGCAGCGGCTTGATGGCGGTTGTCGAATATGCCAGGCCTGTTCAAGCCCATGGGCTGGTGTTCATGGACACGCCCGGCTATGACCCGGTCTCTGCAACCGGCCAGGTTGCCGGCGGCGCCACCCTGCTCTGCTTTACCACCGGACGAGGCTCGGTCTATGGCTGCAAGCCTTCGCCTTCGCTGAAGATCGCCACCAATTCAGGCCTCTACCGGCGCATGAATGAAGACATGGATTTCAACGCTGGCGAAGTGCTCGACGGTACGGCCAGCGTTGAGGATGCCGGTGCGCGGCTGTTCGCGCTGATGCTGGAGACGGCCTCCGGCGGCAAGACCAAAAGCGAAGCACTCGGCATAGGCACCGATGAATTCGTGCCGTGGCAACTTGGTGCGGTGATGTAGTCTTTGCCTTGGCCGCGCATTGCCTCAAGTGCGCCGCCGCTGCGATGCCGTTGATAGCTGCATCGCGTTTTTCGCGGGCACCGCGCCAGGCAGCGTGGCTGCATTGAATGAGGGGGCCTCGTCGTGCATCATGCGATAGAAAGCACCGTCAGCATCGGCGTCGCATCGCCTTGGTGTGACGATGTCGCATGCAGGCTGACATGGCTTCGCGCAATTGCTCAAGGTTCTGGCAACGCTCTTGGCTTTCCGGTGCACGAGTTGCAACCCGCTTTTTCAGCACCCGACCCAGTAGCTGGTCAGGCTGGCTTAGTCCTTCGGCTAGGTAGCGATGCGGCCGGCATCGATTCCGCATCGACCAACGCCTGTGCGTTGGGCTTGGTGCGCGGGCCCGCGCATTGCGGCCCTCGCCCTTGTTCAACTCTCGTGTCGGCCCGGAACTCGGCCAATACTGAGCGCGCCGGACGCGGTGCACCGAGGTGCAAATAACGTAGTTCATCCATCAAGGCATTCCAAAGTGAAGGGCCGCCCTTTTCCAGCAGTTCCGAGCGCAAAGACGCCTCCGGATGCGTATGCCGAAGGCCCCAGGCAGCCATATATGCGAGCAGAGGTACAAGCTGTATGGCCGCTTCCGTGAGGCTGTAGATGCCTTTCTGCTGATGATTCGGATCCGGAGATCGTGTCAGCAGGCCAGACGCGGTCAAGTGCTTCAGCCGGCTTGCAAGGATGTTCGAGGCGATGCCTTCCTTGTTTTGCTCCAGCAGAGCGCCATAGCTGCGCCTGTTCTCGAACATGACATCGCGGATAACGATCAGGCTCCAGCGGTCGCCGATCTGCTCAAGCGTTAGGTTGATCGGGCAGCCCGATCGTCTCATTTGCGACAAAGTCCTCTCCTAAATTTCTACTTGCATTATGCAAGTTGCAGGCATATCATTCAACCACTTGCACAATGCAAGTGCCGTAGAGATCTTGGCAGATCGTTAGGAAACACTATGAAATTCTCCACCATCACTTCGCGTGCCGTGCTCGCGGTATCGCTGGCATTCGCTGGCACCTTCGTTGCGGTAGCACCGGCCCAAGCTGCAGCGCCGATGCAGCACAAGCAGGTTCCGGGCTTCTATCGCGCGCTGATTGGCGACTATGAAGTCACCGCGCTCCATGACGGCAGCGCCGGCATCGACTCCAGCCTCCTGCATGGCGATCCGGCGCTTATCCAGTCTCTCCTGGCGCGCTCCTTCCAAAACGATCCCAAAAATGTCTCGGCCACCGTCCAAGGCTTCCTCGTCAACACCGGCTCCAAGCTCGTTCTCATCGATACGGGTGCAGGCGGCCACTGGGGCCCACCCGAGCTGGGCAAGCTCGTGCAGAACTTGAAAGCCTCCGGCTACAAGCCGGAGCAGGTTGACCTGGTGCTGCTGACCCATCTTCACGCCGACCATGCTGGCGGAATCTACAAAAACGGGAAACGCGTCTTCCCGAATGCGACCGTAATGATGAAGAAGGCCGACGCCGACTTCTGGCTGTCGAAGGAAATCATGGCCAAGGCCCCGGAAGACGCAAAGATCTTCTTCAAGGTGGCACAGGATGCCGCCGCGCCTTACATCGCTGCCGGCAAGTGGAAGCCGTACGAAGGCATGGACGAAGTCGTCCCCGGCATCGCACCGTATGCCATTCCCGGCCATACGCCCGGTCACACCGGCTACATGATTTCCTCAAAGGGTCAGTCGCTGCTGGTCTGGGGTGACACCGCTCACGTCCTCGCCGTCCAGATGCCGCACCCGGAAATCGGCATCGCCTTCGACTCAGACGGCCCGACGGCCATCAAAACGCGTGAAGACCTTCTGGTGAAACTCGCCGCGGACAAGACGATGATTGCCGCCGCCCACATGCCGTTCCCTGGCCTGGGCCGTGTTCGCAAGGCCGACACCGGCGCTGGCTACGACTGGGTCCCGGCGACCTTCCTCGGCCTGAAGTGAGCTGAACCATGACCTACGATTCATCTTCCATTCGGAAGCTCCGGGATGCGATGTTCGCCTTCGCCGTTGCGACTCCCGTAGGCACCATCGAAGCGCTCCGCGCTGGCATGGAGGCAATTTCACAAGCAAACCCGCCGGCGGCTGACCTAGCCGTCGAGCCGATCGAACTCGATGGCGTAGCCGCGGTGGCGATTACGGCCCCCGGAGCATCCAAAGACCGAGTCATCTACCATTTCCACGGTGGTGGCTGGGTGGCTGGCTCTCCTGCCTCGCATCTGGGCATGCTCGGAGAGTTGTCTCGAGCGGCAAGGTCCCAGGTCATCGTCCTGGACCACTCCAAGGCACCTGAGCACCCATTTCCGGCGTCCTACGACGAGTCCATCCGCGGCTACGAAGCAGTGCGTGCGCTTGGCAAGCCGTTCGCCGTGGCAGGAGACTCCAGTGGCGGCGGCATGGTTCTCAACGTTCTTGCCTATGCATCCTCGAAGGGCCACAAGGACGCGCGAGCAGCGCTACTGATCAGCCCATGGGCAGACTTAACGCTGACGCTGCCCTCGTTGACGCAGTTGGCCGACCGCGACCCAATGGTCAACGCGAGTGCGATGCGGGAGATGGTCCAGGCTTACGCTGGCAACCACGATTTGAAGGATCCACGCATCTCACCCGTGTTCGCCGACATGCACGGTTTTCCCCCACTGCTCATCCATGTCGGAAGCGACGAAGTACTTCTAGACGACGCCATTGAAATTGACCGAAAGGTGCGCGCGGCCGGCTGCGAGTCACACCTTGAGGTCTGGCCGGAGATGCTGCACGTTTGGCACATTCAGACAGGCTCTTTGCCTCAGGCCCACGACGCGCTGCAGAGAGCCGGCGAGTTTCTCGTTGGGCACCTCGACAAATAGAAGTCGTAGACATGCGATGGGAATATCGCAACGACTACCGAGATCAACCTAGGAGATTGCAATGACTACTGACACCAACGCGCCGGGAACGGCATGGATGCAAATCGTCAAGAAGAAAGGAACGAGCGACTTCGCGGCGTCGTTCACCGCTGACGCCAGCCTTCAGACCTCAGCCCTCAGCAAGGCCGTGGTCGGCCCGGCACTCATCGGGGCGTTCTTTACCGCGACGAGCACGATGTACGAAGACTTCGTGTTCACTGCGGAGACGGTCGACGGTGCGAAGACTTACCTTGAGTGGGATGCCACCCACGGTGGTAAGCCGGTCGCCGGCACCACCATCATCACCCGGAATGAGTCTGGCCTCATCAACAACATCAAGCTCTTTCAGAGCCCGTTTCCCGTCGTTCGTGAATTCTCATCTGGCCTCCAGGAGCGGCTCGCAGGAACACTCGGTCAGGACTTCTTTAGCTAAGCCGGGAAAACATCCAACTTCATCGCCTCATTTAACCTGAACAACACAACCGAGAAAACACTCGTGCCAACATTTCACGCCCACATTCCGGCTCAAAAGTTCTCCAGCGAAGAGAAGCGGGCCCTGGCGGATGCCTTGAATCTCGCTCTTCATGAAGCCATGGATACGCCTATGGATGACCGTTTCGTCATCATCAGTGAGCACAAGGACGACGAATTCTTCATCCATCCGACCTTTCCTGCCATGGAGAGATCCGACAAGCGCATGGTCGTAACGGTGACGTTCGGTACGAGCAGGACGGTGGAGCAGAAACGCAAGCTCGCGGAGTTGGTTACCCGATACGCAGTAGAAAAGGTTGGCGTCAGCAAAGACGATATCAGCCTGACGATGTATGCCATTCCGTTGGAGAACATGAGCTTCGGCGGTGGAAAGCTGGTCTCTGACATCGACCTCTCTATGCCTTGGGTAAACAAGTAAGAAGGACGAAGCTGCCCTGTTCCTTGGAAACGGGACAGCGAAATTGACTTGAAACGGATGTCTCGTTCGTTTCTCAGGCGTGGGCCTTATCTGGCTTTGATCCGACACCATTCTCTGGACGGGTATCGAAATGAATACAGCCACCACCCCGGCCCTGGTGCCGCGGACGCGCACCGAGCCGGAAGCGTTGGAGGCTGCATTCCTTGCTCCCGCCCCAAAAGAAGTGAAGCTATGACCGACTGGCATTTCTACGAACCGGCACAAGGGCATTCCCTGCGTCACGATCCGCTCAACGCCATCGTCGCTCCGCGACCGATTGGCTGGATCAGCACAGTCTCTAACGACGGCGTGCGCAACCTTGCGCCCTACAGCTTCTTCAACCTGTTCAGCTACAAGCCGCCGATCGTCGGCTTTTGCTCGCTTGGTGCGAAGGACTCGCTCGCCAACGCGCGTGACACCGGCGAGTTCGTATGGAATCTGGCGACGCGAGAGCTCGCCGAGGCGATGAACGCCTCCGCGGCAATGGCGCCCGCGCACGTCGATGAGTTCGAGTTGGCCAAGCTGGAGACGCTGCCCTCCGCCAAGGTGCGGCCAGCGCGCGTTGCGGCTAGCCCGGTGCAGTTCGAGTGCGTGGTCACCCAGATCGTGCAGCTTGAGGCGCAGGGCGGCGCGGCGCTCCCGGCGTGGCTGGTGTTAGGCGAAGCAGTAGCGATCCACATTGACCGGCAGCTGATCACGAACGGCGTTTACCAGACTGCGCAGGCGCGCCCGATCCTGCGCGGCGGTGGGCCGGCCGACTACTTCGAAATCGGCGCGGGACAGATCTTCACGCTTGAGCGACCGGGTGATTGACTTGGCGTCGAGCGAGATCGTGCACGCAGCGATTCATCGCCGGCCGCTTGATGGCGACCGGAAATTTTCCGCGGAACTCGGTCGCCGCCTGCAAGGCAAGGTCGATGCGAGTCACTTTTACGGCGTCGCCTGACATCTTTCTACAAGGAGAACTCCCATGTTTCAACGTACCGATATCGCATTCGAAGCCGAGGGCGGCGTCACGCTGCGCGGCTGGCTCTATGTGCCCACCGGCGGCACCGGGCCCCATCCCGCCATCACCATGGCGCATGGCTACGCAGGCGTGAAGGAGCACGGCTTGGAGCGATTCGCCGAGAAATTCGCCTCCAACGGCTTTGTCGTCCTCCTGCACGATCACCGCAACTTCGGCGCCAGCGACGGCACGCCGCGCCAGGATATCGACCCATGGCGTCAGATCGCCGATTGGCGGCGCGCGATCAGCTTCCTCGAACACCAGGACGTCGTCGATGCGAAGCGCATCGGCTTGTGGGGCACGAGCTATTCCGGCGGCCACGCACTCGTGCTTGGCGCAACCGAACGCCGCTTGCGCGCGGTCGTCACGCAGGTGCCGACGATCAGCGGCTTCGAGCAAGGACTGCGCCGCATTCCGCCCGATGCCGTCGCCGCCATCGAGGAGGCCTTCTCGGCGGACGAACGCGCGCAGGCGCGCGGCGAGCCGCCGCGCCGGCAGACGATCGTCAGCGCCGATCCGGCCGTCCCTGCTTCGTACCGCGCCAAGGACGCCATCGAGTTCTATCTGCAGCCCGTGCCCGACGGCGCCTGGGAGAACAGCGTCACGGTGCGCTCGACGCGTGCCGCGCGCATGTACGAACCGGGCGCGTGGATTGCACGCGTGTCTCCCACGCCGTTGCTGATGGTCGTCGCGCTGCAGGACACGATCACGCTGACCGATCTCGAGCTGGCCGCCTACGAGCGCGCCCTTGAGCCGAAGCGCCTCGTGACGATCCCCGGCGGCCACTTCGATCCGTACATCACCAGATTTGATCAATCCAGTGCTGCCGCGCTGGACTGGTTCAAGGAACACCTCGCGTAACCCCAACTTGCGACAACGCAGGAGCCCGACATGTCTCATCTCACCCATACCATCGAGCACGGCATTGCCACGATCATTCTCGATCGCTCACCGCAAAATCGCATCGGCGACCAGATGGTTGACGAACTGGCCGCGGCGATCAACGCGATTGAACGCAGTGACGCGCGCGTCGTGCTGGTGCGCGCCGAAGGCGAGAACTTCAGCTTTGGCGGCGACATCTTGCCGTGGCCCGACGCCCCTCCCCGCCAGTTGCGTGCGCGCTTCGAGGGTTACATGGACGTCTTCAATCGCTTCGAACGCCTGCCCTTGCCTGTCATCGCGGTGGTGCACGGCTTGTGCGCCGGAGGTGGTTTCGAGCTGGCGTTGCGCGCCGATGTCATCTTTGCCGCCGAAAGCGCAACGTTCTGCCATCCGGAACAGTCGCTTGCTTTGGTGACCCTGCTGGGCGGCATCTACCGCGTCGCCGAACGCGCAGGACGCGCACGTGCCATGGAATGGGCACTGACTTCCGAGCGCGTCCCCGCCGCAACGATGGAGCGCTTCGGCGTGATCAACCGCGCCGTCGCCGATGCCGGGCTGCTTGCAGAGGCGCACGCGTTCGCCGCGAAGTTCGTGCACGGCCCTACACGCGCCCACGCCGTCCACAAGGCCTTGCTGCGCGCCTGGGCCAACGGCGGTGTCCAGGCGGCCGACGATGTGATGTTCAACGTTGCCATGCCCTTGTTCGAGACAGAAGACGTGAAGGACGGGCTTGCTTCGGCCATCAAGGCCCTGAAGGCCGGCACACCGCGCCCGCCGCTCGAATTCAAGGGCAGTTGATACGCCACGCAAGCCCTGCAAGGAGCGGCACATGCACGAGTTGCTGGAGCGGGTGGTCGAGGCGCACGGGGGATTGGCGCGCTAGAAGCGGGATGAAGCGCTCAGCGCCACGATCGTGACGGGTTGACCTGCCCCAGTACCTCACTTGATTAACAGAAGGAATTCACATGCCTCATCCATTCCCCGATTTTCGCCTTACTGGCCAAGTCACCGTCGTTACCGGTGGCGGTAGCGGTATTGGCAGGGCCCTGGCACACACGTTTGCTGGCGCGGGTGCCCGGGTCGTTGTACTAGATACAAACGGCGCGGCGGCAGAACAGGTGGCCAACGAGATAGGCTCGATGGCACAACATGCGGTTGCGGACGTGTCCAATGAAGACGCGATCGAAAGCGTCATGGAGGACGTCGCGCGCCAACACGGTCGAATCGACGTGCTATTCAACAACGCAGGTATCAATCGGCGCAACACCTCGTTTGATTTGACGATCGCGGATTGGAATGCGGTTGTAGCAGTAAACATGACCGGCATGTTTCTTTGCGCCAGGGCCGCCGCGCGGCACATGCGCGATGGCGGCGGCGGGCGAATCGTAAACACCGCATCGATACTTGGTATTTCCGGCGGTTGGTATCCGAATATTGTCTACCAGGCTACTAAAGGCGCGGTGGTCAATATGACCCGTTCGTGGGCTGTCGAATGGGCGCCTTATAACGTCCGCGTCAACGCTGTAGCGCCGAGCATTATTCGCACTCCAATGACCGAAGCGCTCACAAGTCAACCGGATGTGGTTGCGAAATTCGAAGCGCTGACACCGCTAGGACGACTGTGCGAACCTGCGGACATGACCGGGCCAGTATTGTTTCTTGCTACTGCCGCATCGAGCATGGTTACCGGCCATATCCTTCCCGTCGATGGCGGCGTGTTGGCGCAATAACAGTTGAACCCAACCGGTCCCAACAGATCGTCGATCCAGATTTGAGCCACGGGTTTCCTGTTCAGTACGCCACAAAAATTTGCCGGCTCCGCCCTGCAATTTCTTAATTAATTAACTGAGACACGGAGAAAACACTATGAATTACAAGGGGTTTGACCTTGCCGGAAGAGTCGCAATAGTAACCGGCTCAACTTCCGGAATTGGGCTGGCCGTTGCTCGTGGCTTCGCCCAATGCGGTGCGCAAGTCATCGTATCAAGCCACCTCCAGTCGGACACCGATGCGGCAGCGTCGTTATTGGCAAGCGAGGGTTTCGACGTCAAAGGTATCCGCTGCGACATCACCGATCTTGACGATGTCAAAAGCTTTGCCGAAGAATCCAAACGCGCTTTCGGCCGCGTCGATATTGTCGTTTGCCACGCGGCCGGCCCGGTCCCGGTCGGGCCGATTGCCGACACCGACGTTGATTTGCTGGACGCTTTGCTCCTCACAACAGTGCGAAATAACCTGGTGTTGGTCCGTCAATTCTTGGCGGAGATGGCCGAACGCCGCTACGGGAGCATTCTTATGACGTCCAGTATCGCATCGGAACGCGCCAGTCCGGCTCTCGGCGCCTATGGTGCCGCCAAGGCTGCGCTGAACGGCGTGGTACGCAGCATCGCGGCCGAATGGGGGCAATGGAACATTCGCGCCAACGCCTTAGCCCCGTCGATGGTGCGCACGGCGTTCTCGCAAATCATGTTGAGCACCCCAGACGCTGTAAAAGCGATGGCCGCAAGATCGCCCTCTAATCGCATCGCCGAACCAGACGATATCGTCGGCGCCGCGATTTTGCTGGCGTCGCCAGCCGGATCGTACATTTCCGGCCAAACCCTGCTCATCGACGGCGGTCGTTCAATCATTTAACCCGTACTACGGCGCGATTCGCGCTGCACTCACACAAACAAAATACCGAGACAAACCATGTCGGAGAATCAAAAAATTAATGTCCGTTCGTTCATCGATGAGCGGCCGGTCGGACGCTATCAAATCTTTATTATTATCTTGGTTTTTCTGGTCGTTGCATTTGATGGCATGGATGTCGCGATCATGGGTTTCGCTGCGCCGGAAATCATTCGGACCTGGGGCATTACAAAGTCGCAAATGGGCTCGATCTTGGGGGCAGTTTTCTTCGGCGTAGCAGCCGGCGCCCTCATTGCAGGCCCCATCGGCGACCGCTACGGTCGCAAGCTCATTCTGACCGCGAGCGTGTTCTGGTTCGGCGTGCTGACCTTGGTTTCCTCTCAGGCGGCAGATGTCAATACCTTGATCACGCTGCGGATCTTGACAGGCCTCGGCCTCGGCGCGGCATTGCCAAACGCTGTTACTCTGATTTCCGAGTATGCGCCAATGAGAAAACGATCTCTGATCGTCACGATCGTCTACAGCGGCTTTACTGGCGGGGCTGCCGTTGCCGGCCTGATTGCGGCATGGCTACTTCCGGCATTTGGATGGCGAGTCATGGTCGCAAGCGGGGGGCTGCTCCCGATCGCATTGGCCCTCGTCCTAGCCATGTGGCTGCCTGAATCGGTCGCGTTTCTCACGCTGAAAGGAAAACGCCTTGCGGTCATCCCTAAAATTCTCCGCAAAATCGACAAAGGCTTCAGCATTCTCTCGGATGCCACGTTTTGGATTCCGACGCCCGTTGATCAATCAAAGGGATCTGTCGCCATCTTGTTCACAAAAGCCTATGCCATGGGGACTTTTTTGTTGTGCCTAGCGTATTTCATGGGCGTGTGCGCCACGTACGTCATGGTCAACTGGCTGCCAGTCATTGCCAAGGACGCCGGTTTCACCCTCGGGCAGGGCGTGGTCATTACGTCCCTGATCACGCTCGGCGGTCCGATCGGATCGATCTGTATCGGTGCGATCATGGATCGCGTACGTCCGCACTGGGTACTGGTACCGACGTTTCTGATCGCTGGCGCATTCCTCGCCTCCCTCAGCGTCGCACCAAGAAATTTTGCTGCCTTGTGCGTATTGATGTTTGCCTTGGGGTGCTTCTTCCACGGATCAATGACTGGCTTGCAGGCGCTCTCGGCCATGTCATTCCCAACTGCGGCTCGCTCGACAGGAATCAGCTGGATGCATGGCTTCGGCCGCTTGGGCGCTATTGCCAGCGGCTTTATCGGCGCAACCATGATGGGCTGGGGATGGGGACTCGGACAGATTTTCCTGGCGCTGGCGGTGCCGATGGTCGTCGCAGCCTGCGCCGTCGCCCTTTTGGGCATGCGCAATGAGCGTACGCGTATTGAGCATAGTGAAATAGGTAGCTCACAGGCACTCAGTTTGCGAACCTGACCCTCGAATGGTCCTTCTGGTCGTTCGGTATGGTTGGGGAGTCTTATTACGACCAGCGGCCCGTGCAGCATGGCGATGCGGCCGTACGGGCCGTACGACATCAGCATCGGATGACGGCCTGCGCCGGCTGGTCGAAAAACATCGGCTTTGACGCGTTGAGGTCGACAGGGGAAGCGTTGCCAGTCGACGTAGCACGGCCGCGCGGGCCGAGGGGCGGTGTCGCCTTCGCGACCATTCCGTCGTCCGTGGGGTTCCTCGACATCCCAATCGTGGCTGCATTGATCTCGCGCACGCTCCCTTGAACGCCGGTCATCCGAAGTTTCTCGCTGCCGCGAGCACTGAATCGGACGAGCGACATTCCTCTTGCGATCCTTGCAGGGATCAGTGCAACGACTCGAGCCGTTCGCCGGAGTCCGAGCGGAAAAGATGAACATGCGCGCTGTCCGCACCCAGGCGCACCTGGTCGCCGGGGCGCACACTGACCCGTTCGCGCAGCACGCAGGTGAGCTTGGTGCCGCCCGCATCGACGATGAGGTGCGTCTCCGAGCCGGTGGACTCCACCACCAGCACCCGCGCCTCCACGCCCTCGGCGTCCAGCCGCAGGTGCTCGGGCCGCACGCCCAGCGTGAGGGCCTGCCCGCTTGTGGCCGGCACGCCAGGCACGGTCCAGTGGTTGCCCGCGTTGTCCACAACGCCCTTGCCGTTCACCTTGACGGGCAGCAGGTTCATCGACGGCGAGCCGATGAAGGCCGCGACGAAGACGTTTCGCGGCCGGTCGAACAGGTCGAGCGGCGTGCCTACCTGTTCCACGACGCCATCGTGCATGGCCACGATCTTGTCTGCCATCGTCATGGCCTCGATCTGGTCGTGCGTGACATAGACGGTGGTGGCCTTCAGGCGCTGGTGCAGCTCGCGAATCTCGGCGCGCATTGCCACACGCAGCTTGGCGTCCAGGTTGGACAGCGGCTCGTCGAACAGGAAGACCTGCGGGTCGCGCACGATGGCTCGGCCCATTGCGACGCGCTGGCGCTGGCCGCCGGAGAGCTGCTTGGGCAGCCGCGTGAGCAGTGGCTCCAGCCCCAGGATCTTGGCGGCCCGGGCCACGCGCTCTTCGGTCTCCTGCTGCGGCGCATGGCGCAGCTTCAGCGAGAACGCGAGGTTGTCCGCCACCGTGAGATGTGGGTACAGCGCATAGTTCTGAAACACCATGGCGATGTCGCGATCCTTGGGCAGCAGGCCGTTCACGCGGCGCCCGCCGATGCGGATCTCGCCGCCGTCGATGCCTTCCAGGCCTGCGACCATGCGCAATAGCGTGGACTTGCCGCAGCCCGACGGGCCGACCAGCACGACGAATTCACCGTCGCGGATGTCGATGCTCACGCCGCGGATGATCTGCGTGCTGCCGAAGGACTTGGCTACGTCCTGAATCTCAACTGTTGCCATGATAAGAAACTCCTCGTTCAAAAGGGATGGTGTCGTCGCGCGAAGTCGGCCGCCCGCTGCAATGCCGTCGCAGCTGCACGCACACGGCTTTGCATCTTCATGAAGCCATGCGGCACGCCCGGCACCTCTAGGTATTCGCTGGGCACGCGCGCATCGGCCAGACGCTCCGCCAGAGCGCGGCTGTCGTCGCGCAGGCAGTCGAGTGCCGCGCCCAGAACGAAGGTGGGCGGCAGCCCCCGCAGGTCCGCCCGCAATGGGCAGACCTGCGGATCGTTGCGCGATGCTCCAGGCGCGTAAGCGTCCCAGTAACCGCGCATCTCCTCAGTGGTGAGGCCCCAGCTGCCGTCGCCGTTCTCCCGGTGCGAAGCGGTAGCCAAGCTTGCATCGAATGCGCCGTAGAACAGCAACAGGAGTTCTGGCTGGGCCACCGCCTGGCCGCGGAGGCTCAACGCCGCTGCCAGCGCCAGGGTGGCGCCGGCCGAGTCGCCCGCAAGCCACAGCGGCCCGGGGAAAGCGAGGCTCTTGCAGGCGGCAACGATCTCGTTCAGTGCGCGCGGAAAGGGATGCTCCGGCGCAAGAGCGTAGTCGATGGTCAGCACTTCTCGCTTGCAGGCCAACGCCAGCGCCCCTGCAAGGCCTTCATTGGTCTCGTGATCGCCGATGCACCATCCGCCGCCGTGGCAATACAGCACGGTGCCGGGCTGCGCGGCGGCGGGCACAAAACGCCGCATGCTCACCATGCGCCCGAGCAGCTGCTTCGATTGCAGTTCGCTCGGGACGCCGTGCGTGCCGGGCTGGCTCCAGAAACGGTTTTCGGCCGCGAAGTGCTCGCGCAGCTGCGCAAGGTTCAGGCGGCTGCGCTCTGGCAGGCCCAGTCGAGCGAGCTCGGACCAAGCCGCACGCACCTCTGGGTCCAAAGGGGAGTTGAGCTCGCTCATCCCGCTTGCCAAGCGGTCTTCAGCCGCGTGTGTTCATGCAGGTAGCGGCCCACTGACGCGTCTCCCAGTTCGGTCGACTGTTGCAACAGCGCAAGGGCCGCGTCAAAGGCGCCGGGATCACAGGCTTCCAGCAACAGCACCCAGCGAGCCGGGGCCTGCAAATCCTTGCGGTCCTTGCTTTCGGCGGTGCGCTGGCCCGACATGCCGACGTCCGAGCCCAGCAGGTGCGCACCGCTGATGCGCGGCAGCCGCGCAATGGCTTCCAGCGCCGAGCTCAGACGCGGCACAACGTCGCGCACCGTGTCGTCCGCGATGTCGAAGCGCATGGTCAGCATCGCGCCACCCGAGCCCACGCCGTGGCTGGCCACCACGCGCGTGAGTGATCGCGTGGTCGTCTGGAAATGTGCGGTGGTCGCACGCGTCCACTCCGTAGGCTCGTTCAAGCGCGACAGATAGTCGCTGCCCTGGATGACCTGGAAGCTCGCGGTTTCATACAGGGTGAAGAACTCCGGCTGCGTCGCTGCATCGGCAGCGCGATAGCGGCGCCCCCGCACAAAGCCGGGAATGCCCACGCGCTCGGGCATGTGCTCATGCAGATGCCAAGCGTAAAACTCTGCGCGCCCGGCCTCGGCGATGTCGTTCCAGATAGCCACTGCGCCTTCACCTGCCAGCATGGTTTTGCTCCTTGAATGTGGTGGGCAAGGCCTCGCGCAGATTGAGTGCGACTTGGCCGACCCTTCGAAAACACAGCGCAGCCGCTCGCCGGGCCGCGCACGATGGACGCATATAAATGAGAACGACACCTTGAACGGCGCGCGCGCAGGACACCTCTGCTCCGGCGAGCTTCCGATGGAGAAGGCCTTTATCCATTGGAGACTTTCAGCGGCGTAATCCCCATCATGGCTTCCATCACCTTGCGGCTGGGCCACAGGTCGGCGATCTCCGCCGCGGTGGCCTGCACGTCGGGCGCGATGGCTGCGATGCGCTCCGGTGGGAGTCGCGCCACGGGACCGGCCACACTGACTGTGCCGATGGCGCGGCGGCTTTGCGGATCCACGATGGCGCAGCCCACCGCGCACGTGCCTGGCTCCCCCTCCTCGATGGACGTGCCATAGCCGCGCTCGCGCGTCAGCGCAAGTTCGGCAAGCAGGCTGGCCTCGTCGCGCACGACTGGCCGGCCAAACCGGGAAGGCACGACGAAGCCGCGCGCCTTCACCAGGGCCACGGCCTGCGCGTCGTCCAGGGTTGCGAGCCACGCCTTGCCGGTCGACGTGGCGTGCAGCACCACGGGTTGGCCCATATCGGGGTCGTAACGCAGGCCGGAGAGCGAGCCCTGGGCCTTGGCGATCCAGATCAGCGCATCGTCTTCCACCAACGCGAGGCGCACCAGTTCGCCGGTGCGCGCGGCCAGTCGGTCCAGGGAAGGCTGGCAAATGTCCGTGATTCCGGAGGCCGCGAGAAAGCGAAAGCCGATGGCTGCCAGTTTCACCGTCATGCGATAGCGCTGGCTGTACTCATCCTGCACCGCCAGCCCCCGCCTCACCAAGATGGAAAGCAACCGGTGCACGGCGCTCTTTGGCAGTTCCAGTCGCCGTGCGACCTCGCTGATCGGCAGCCCTTGGGGGTAGTCGGCCAGCAGCGTGAGGATGTCCAGCACGCGCTCGATCATGTCGCCAGTGGCCACGAAAATCTCCATGTATTTAGAACAGGGTTCCAATTTAGCACCGGCATCCGACCCATTATCGAGGGATATCCCGCATGACGAGGCATATTCAAGCAACTACATTGGAACAATGTTCTATGAGAGGTAGTTTTTATGAATGCCGTTCCCTACGCGGAGGCCGCGACTGTGGCGCAGGCGGATCCCCGACCGCCGGGCTTCTGGGCGCGTTTCACCTGGTTTGCGCCAGCTGTCGCCGTGCTGCTCGCCGTCACGCTCTATCCCACGGCCGTGGTGCTGTGGCTGAGCGTCCACCGCACGCGCCTCTATGAAGTGGTGGAAGGCGTGGGCTTGGCGAACTATGTCTCGGTGATCACTTCTCCGGCCTTCCTCGAACTCAGCCTCAACTCCCTGCTGTACGTGTTCGGCGCGCTGGCAGTGGTGCTGCCTCTGGGGCTGGCCAGCGCCCTTGCACTGCAGAACATTGCGCGCGGCGCTGCGTATGTGCGCACCCTGCTATTGCTGCCCTGGACGCTGTCCATGGGCGTGGTGGGCTGCTTCTGGCTGTGGCTGCTCAATCCCTCGTACGGGCCCATGAGCTATCTGATGCGGTCCCTGGGCATGGAGCCCGGCCTGATGCTGGGCGATCCTTCGCTGGCGCTCGTTCTCGTCATCCTGGTCACCGCGTGGTGGTCTTTCCCCTACGTGATGGTGATGATGAGCGCCTCGCTGCAAAGCATCCCGGCAGAGTTGTATGAGGCGATCGACATCGACGGAGGTGGCTTGCGCGCGCGCCTGCGCCACGCGGTGTGGCCGCACATCGCGCCCACGCTGGGCAGCACCGCGCTGGCGCTGGGCATCCTCTACCTCACGCTCATCACGCTGATCCTGGTGCTCACCGGCGGCGGGCCGCTGGGCTCGACCGCCACCTGGAGCTTCGAGGTGTTCTCCAGCGCTTTCCGCTCCGTGGACCTGTCGCCCTCGTCGGTCATCTCCGTCGTGGTGCTCGTGGTCAATCTCTTCCTTGGGTACCTTTACACACGGCTCACCGGCCGCGTCTCGGGCTGAACATCATGCACATCCGTCGTTCCGAAAAAATGCTGTCCTGGGCCGTGCTGACGGCCTTGGTACTGGTCGTTCTGATCCCGCTGTCCTGGGCGGTGCTCACCTCGCTCAAGAGCGAGGCCAACGTCATGGCCTACCCGCCTACCTTCTTCCCTACCGAGCCGAGCCTCTCGGCGTACAAGGCGGTGTTCCGCAACGAGACCTTCGGCACCGACCTATTCAACTCGGTGCTGTATGCGGTCGGTGCGGTCGCGCTCGCAGTACTGCTGTCCGCGCCCGCCGGCTACGCGGCTTCACGCTTCGAGTTCCGCGGCAAGCGCACCGTGATGCTGCTGATCCTGTCCACGTCCATGATCCCCGGCGTTGCGTTGCTGGTGCCAACCTACTTTCTGCTGGACGCGCTGGGGCTCTTGAACAATGCCGCAGTCATCATCGTGGTGCAGGCCGCGCGCCTGGTGCCACAGACGGTCTGGTTCATGCAGAACTTCGTGGACGCCGTACCGCGCGAGCTGGACGAGGCCACCCAGGTGGACGGCGCCAATCACTGGCAAACCTTCACCAAGGTCATCCTGCCGCTGGTGCGGCCCGGCATCGCCGCAAGCGCCGTCATCGGCATGGTCACGACCTGGAACGACTACATCACCGTGGCCGCGTTCGCGCCCGAGGTCGCGCACCGCACGCTGCAAGTGGCCCTGGTCAACCAGGTGTTCGACAGCATCGGCATCACCTGGTCGTACGTCATGGCCTACGCCGTGGTGTCCTCGCTTCCCATCGTCGCCATCTTCGTGCTCGCGCAGCGATGGTTCATCAGCGGCCTGACCGCCGGCGCCGTCAAAGGCTAGTCCACAACATGCGCACTTAACCAGGAGACAAACATGAACGAGCAAAAACCAGCAAGCATGAATGAACAGAAATCGGCGCCGCGTACGAGCCGGCGCATCTTCCTGGGTGGCATGGCTGCCATGCTGGGCGCACCCGCGGGCCGGGCCTTGGCGCAGACCACCGAGACCATCGCCTACAACACTTTTCTCGACCCGGCCAACACCAAAGACCCGCGCGCGGTGGCGCAGACGCAGATGATTGCGGCTTTCGAGGCCAGCCAGGCGCGGGTGAAGGTACGTGTGGTGGTGGACCCCGCCGGGCAAAACGGCGTACGCGCGGCACGCGCCAAGTCGGACAGCCCTGACGTCATCCGCGTGTCCACTCTCCAGATGCCCGAGTTCGTGTCCACCGGCTCGGTGCTGGCCATCGACGAACTGATCGCGCGAGACAAGGTGGACACCACGGACTGGCTGATCGGCCTGGACCAGACCCGCGTCGCCGGCAAGATCTGGGGGTTGCAGCAGGACTATCGCATCCCGATTTACGTCTACCGCAAGAGCAAGTTCGACGAGGGGAAAATTGCCACGCCGCCGCGCACGTACGCAGAAGTGAGCGCGCTCGGCCCGCTGCTGACCAGGCAGAACCAGATGGCCTACGGCGTGCCCATCGGCCTGAGCGGCGGGATCGGCGGCGCGCAGGCCTTCGTGGAGTTCATCGTGAGCTCCATCGTTGCGGGCAACAGCGACCCTTTCTTCGCGCCCAACGGCCGAGAGATCGGCTTCAGCGACAAGCGGCTGCTGCTGGCAGCCAGCATCGTCAAGGACCTGTTCCAGAAGAAGGCTGCGACTCCCGTCAGCCTGCAGTTCGCCTATAACGAATTGCAGGATGGAATGCGTGCCGGCACCGTCGCATCCGCCACCTTCGGGCTGTACCGCTACCGTGGCTTGAAGGCCGCCGTGGCCGACGACCTGGCCTGGGCGCCGGCCCCTTCGGTGGAGCCCGGCGACAAGCACGCGGTGTACGGCTTCCAGATGTGCATCAACCGCAATTCGCCACGCCAGGGCGGCGCGTGGGAGTTCGTCAAGTTCATGGCCAGCCCGGCCGCTCAGGCGATCGCTGCGCGAGGCGGCGAAGTGGTGGCGCGGGCCAGCGCCTACAAGGACGCCTACTTCAAGACGCCGGAAGCCGAGGACCAGCTGGGCTGGAAGGCGCTGGTGGAAAAACGCGGCCGCATGGTGAACTACTCGATCATCCAGTCGACCTTCAACCAGATCTGCGGCGAAGCCTTCCAGCGCATGATCCTCAAGGACCTGGCGCCTGCCGCCGTGGCGCTCGAGGTGCGCACCCGCTACACCGAAGCGCTGGCCAAAGCATGATGCCGCGTGTCACAGGAACAACCCGGCTCTACGGGTTGGTGGGCAACCCGCTGACGACAGCCAAGTCGCCCGAACTATTGAACCGGCTCTTTTTCGAACAGCGCGCAGACGCGGTATGCATCCCGTTTGTGGTCAAAGACGATGACCTCCCTGCCTTCGTCACCGGCGCACGAGCGCTGGGGAATCTCTCCGGCGTGCTGGTCACGATGCCTCATAAGCAACGGATGCTGGCCTTTGTCGACGAACTGGATCCGACGGCCCGGCAGGTCGGCGCACTCAACGTCATCCGTTGCGATAAGGATGGGCGCTGGGTCGGTGCCATATTCGACGGGCTCGGTTGTGTGCTTGGCATGCAGTGGGAGGGTAACCATCCGGCGAACAAGTCCGTTCTTCTGGTCGGCGCCGGAGGTGCGGGAAGAGCCATTGCATTTGCAGTCGCTTCCGCGGGCGCCCGGACGTTGACCATCTTCGATGTCGACGAGCGCCGCGCCGACGACCTCGCCGCCTCCGTCGCCGCCGCAACCGGTTGCACCACAAACTCCGGCTCAGCCGATCCACGCGGATTCGAGATCGTCATCAATGCCACGCCGCTGGGTATGCATGCGAACGATCCCATGCCGGTGGATCCCGAGCGGCTGGATCCCGGCAGTATCGTTGTAGACATCATCAATGCATCCGAGCCCACGCCGCTTTGCCGCGCCGCCGATGCACGCGGTTGTCGCACCCAAGGCGGACGCCCGATGCATGAAGGGCAGGCACTGCATGCCCTTCGTTTTCTTGGATTCGATTACCGGCCTGACGGCAAGTCACTACCGGACGGACCCGAAACCACGCAGTTGTCGCCATCTGAATGAAAGGAAGATGTCATGAATGGGATTTCCAGGGTTGCCGCAGCATTCCGTGCGGCTGACTGCGCGAGGGGAGAACACGCATGAAAGTTGCATTGCTGGAGGCCAGCCATTGGCATGTCCCGCTCTATCTTGATGCACTCGAGGTGCCCGGGATTCAGGTGGTCGCCGTCTCGGATGCGGAGCATGTCAAAGGAGAGGCTATTGCCGCGCGATTCGGCAGTACGCTGTATTCGTCGGCCTATGAACTGCTCGAGCGCGAGGAAGTCGATTTCGCATTTGTGTTCGGTAGGCATTCCGAAATGCCGAAGCTCGCAGAAGCGGTGGTCGCGCGGCGAATTCCATTTGCGCTGGAGAAGCCCTGCGGTGTCAACATGTCGCAGGTTACCCGGCTGCGGAGACTGACCGAGGAAGCCGATCTTTATTGCGCGGTACCGCTCATTTTTCGCATGAGCGACCTGCTCAGCGCAGTCCACAGTGCCGAGGGCCGTGTCCCGTCGGACTTCAACTTCATGTCCTTTCGTTTCATCGTAGGTCCGCCCGGCCGTTATGAAGCCGCGGGCGCAGGCTGGGCGCTCGATCCCGCGTTTTCAGGTGGCGGGTCCACGATCAACGTCGCAACGCACTTCATTGACCTCTTCAGATTGCTGACCGGCAAGGAAGTCGCGCGCGTCTCAGCGACCATGAACTCCCGGACGCACCGGGGCGCGGTTGAGGACTACTCGTTGCTGACGATGCAAACCGAGGATGGCGTGATCGGACTCGTGGAGACCGGATACAGCTTCCCCAGCACTTCAGACGAACAGCGCGAATTCTCGTTCACCCTTTCGTCCGATGGCATGTACGCGAGGTCGGGCCCCGATCGGATCGAGTTCCGCGACCGAACCAATCTTGCCGCCGGCACTCGGAGCTTACGTCTCGAGCTGGAAACCGACGCCTACTATCCGCTGTTCGTCAAGCGGGTGCTTTCTGAATGCCGCACGGGTGCAAAACCGATCGCGTCATTGCGCGATGCCGAGGCAATGATGCAAATCATGGACGCGGCCTACGCTTCGGCTCGGCAAGGGGGTGCGCTCCAGACTCTTGCGCCGATTGCCGGGTGATCCGGCCAACCACCCATCGCCACCGTCAGCGCCGCGCATCTCGACAGCACTCGCTGACCAATCAACTGAAAGGGAATCCGATGAGCAAGACTGCGCGATACCAAGGTCCATTGCCGCTTGACCAGGCGAAATCCAAATTTGTTCTCACCCCTCTCGAGGACAACCGCTTCCATCGGGATGGTCCCCGCGCCAATGTTGAGTACCGGGATCTCGGAATGGCGGATGCTTCGGGGGGGCGCATCAGCGCCAAGCACATCCGCGCTGTCCAGCCGTTCGGCAAGGAGACCGGTTGGCATTGGCACGACATGACGGCGCACTTCGTGTACGTGCTGAAAGGCTGGGTCGAATTCAGGTTTGACGGCATGCCGGAACCGGTGACTGTCGTTGCCGGCTCCTGCCTCAGTCAGCCCGCCGGAGTGGCGCACAACGTCATTCGCCAGTCCGACGACCTCGAGCTGATAGAGATCAACACGCCCGCGGACTATGTGACGGTCGAATGTTCTCCCTGAGCAGCCGCGGCGCACCCTCGCCTCCACTCTCGGAGTTCGGAAAGATCAGCCGCGTCGCAAGTCTTCGTGGCGCTCGAAGAGCGTCACTGCCCAGTCGATGAAGACACGCACCTTCGCACTGAGGTAGCGGTTTGGCGCATAGATCACTTGGACGGGGATCGTGGGCGTGCGCCAATCTTTCAGCAGCGCGACGAGTCTCCCCGCCGAAATAGCCTCATGCGCCGCGTACGAGGGCGCCTGGATGACTCCCAGACCCGCTAAGCCTGCTGCCAGGTACGAGGTGGTGTCGCTCACGACCAGCCGATGGCTCAGCGCGAGTTCGGTCTCCGTAGAACCGTCGGAGAACTGGAATGGCAGCGCACGGGCGGAGCGCCCGTAGATCATGCCGATGCTGGGTCTTGTGCTCAGATCGGCAGGGGTCCTCGGCGTTCCGTGGCGCTGGAGAAAGTCAGGCGTTGCACAGGTGACGAAGTGGAACTCGCCGATCCGCCGCGTGACCATCATCCGCTCGCTCACTTCACCGGGGCGAATGGCGCAGTCAATGCCGTCGCTCACCAGGTCGGTGTACTTGCTGGCGACGCCGAGTTCGACCTCGACGTCGGGATAGCTCTGATAGAACTCCGGGAGCGCGGGGACGATGACCCCTGCAGCGATCGCCGCCGCCGTCTCCACCCGCACCTTTCCCGAGGGCTTGGCCAGGGATTGCGTGGCCGACGATTCGATGTCCGCAAGATCGGCGAGCAGCCGCACCACACGCTCGTAGTAGATCGCCCCTTCTGGCGTGACGGTGACCGACCGGGTGGTGCGATGCAGCAGGCGCACTCTCAGTTCCTGCTCCAACTGCTGAATGAGCCGGGTTATCGTCGCGTTGGGCACATCGAGTGTGTCCGCCGCTTTCGTGAATGTTCCGGCTTCGACCACCCGGACAAAGGCGTTCATTGCAGTGATGCGGTCCATGATGCCTGCTCCAATTGACGTGCAGGCGATCATTACACTGCCTCCGGCCGCGCTTGCTTTTATCGGCCCTTGAAGTCGAGGGTCGGGCGGGGCCGGCCGGCCGTCAATGCGTCCACAGCCGACTTCAGGCCGCGCTGAACGTCCTCGGTCTCGAACAGCGGCATCGCGATGTCGAACATGACATCGTCGGCGGACGACACACCGCCTACGGCCCAGGCCCGCAGCAGCGCCTTGTGAGCGGCGTAGGCCCGGGTCGGGCCCTGGGCGACTTTCTGCGCGAAGGCACGAGCTTCGTTCAGCAGGTCGGCGTCAGCGACGACGCGGTTGACAACGCCGAAGCGCTCCATCGTGGCCGCCGGTACTTTCTCGGAGGTCATGGCCCACTCGGAAGCGCGTGAACGGCCGGCCCGCTCGGCGACCCGGTACGCACCACCCAGGACCGTGACGATGCCCAAGCTCTGTTCGGGATGCCCGAACGCGGCCGACTCGCCGGCAAAGATCATGTCGGCACGCAGGGCGAGCTCGAAGCCTCCGCCGAAGCACAGACCCTGCACCGCAGCGATAACCGGCATCGGGATGCGCTCGAAGCGGTTGAACACCGACATGTAGTGCTCGAAGCGCGCGCGCAATTCCTGGGTGACCGCGCCCGGCCAGCTCATGATGTCGCCGCCGAAGGAGAAGTTTTCTCCCGTGCCGCACACGAGCACGGCGCGCGCGTCACTGTCCGCGATGGTTGTGATTGCCGCAGCCAGCTCGTCGACCATCTGGTCGTCGATGCGATTTTGCGGCGGGCGGTCGAGGGTGAGCGTGGCAACGCCCTCGTCGAAGCTGATGGTCAGATGAGGCATGGAACAGTCCTGTGGTGGTGTCGTTGAATGGGAGCCGTCAGCCCAGGTGCAGCTTGAACCACTCGACGGCGGCCGTGCTGGACTCTTTGAACTGCGACAAGTAAGGATCGAAGTGGCCGCCTTCGATGGTCACCAGGCGCTTGGGCTGCAGCGCACGTTCGAACGCCGCGAACTCGAGGTCGGTCAGGGTGACGGTGTCTCGCGTGGCCACCACCATCAGCAGGGGCGTAGGTGAAACGCGAGTGATCCATTGCCCGGGCTCGTACATGCGTGCGGCGCGCGTGGATCGGACCGTCACGTTGTTCTCCCAGGCACCGGCGGGCACCGGCTGCAGGTAGAAATCGATGGCGTCCCGGGCGCGATAGGAGGCGGGAACGCCGGGATCGGCGCTGACGATGGCTTGGCGGCGCGGCGGCTCCCCACGAAGCTGCGCGCGGTCATCCTCTGCGAGCGCCTCTTCGAACGCGGCGACGCTTTCAGGCGGGATGCGACGCAGGCCCTGCTCGTAGCCGCTGATGGTCGGAACCTGCGCGACGACGCAGCGCAGTCGACGGTCGGTCGCGCCGAGCACCAGCGCATGGCCACCGGCGTAGCTCGTCCCCCACAGGCCAATGCGCTTCGGGTCGACGACGTCCAAGCTCTCGAGGTAGCTGATGGCGCGTCGCCAGTCGGCGATCTGGCGCCACGGGTCGACGTCGTAGCGCGGCATGCCATCGCTTGCGCCGAAGCCGCGGTGGTCATGGAGCAATACGACGAAACCGGCGTCGGCGAAGGCCTTCGCGAACCGCTCGATGCCATGCTCCTTGACGCCGGCGTAGCCATGCGCCATCGTGATGGCGGGCCGGCGCCCCTCGCCGGCCGGCACGAAGAGCCAGCCGCGAAGCTTGACGCCGCCATCGACTTCGAATTCGACATCGGTGCGATTCATCTTCTCGATCTCCTGTGACGGCGGTGTATCAGTCCACGCTGAAGAAGTGCGCCGCGGCGACCTTGCCCTCGACGCGACGGCCCAGTTCGGCCGAAAACTTCAACGCACCGCCCAGCGGACGGTGGTGGATGGCCGCGTGTACGACCTCTCCTTGTTCGTTCTTCGAGAGGATCGTGACGCCGAACAGCTTGTCGCCACCGAAGGCCTGGGCCTCCCACTCAAGGTACGTGCGCAGCCCGCTCTTCGCCTCGCGGGTGAAGGCGAGCGCTTCGTAGATCGTGCTGGCTGCCGCCATCACCGCTGTGACCTGCTCGGCACCGATCACTGGCTTTGCGAGCGCACTGGCCTCGAGAACGATGTCTGCCGCGAATGCGTCAGCAAATGCGGTCGCCGACTTCTGTTCGAACGCGCGAGTCCAATCTTGCCGGCCCACCGCGGTGCTTCGGGCACGGTCCACGGTCGCCAGGAACTCGCTGAGGACCCTGACAAAGGCATCGGGCTGCTCGACGTGCGGCCAATGGCCCGCATTGCCCACCGACGCGACGACAGGCTCGTCGAAGCGCGGTGCAACGGCGCTCGAGATGACCTCGGCGGTGACGAAGGGATCGGCCTCGCCGCGCACGATGAGAGCGGGCCCTTTGTATCGGCTGTGCTGTGCGCCGAGCGCATGGCCCCGGTTCCACATGTCGGCGAAGACGCCGACTGCGGCGGCCTCGACGCCGTCGCCGAGCTGGCTGAGCGTTTCCAGCTGCTCGTCGTCGAGGCTGGTCGAAAAATTGCGACGCAGTTCGCGTTGCGCGCTGGGGTTGCCACCCAGTGCATGAAAGGTCTTCATCACTTCGTCGGGCAGTTCGGTGCCGGCCAACGGCACGGGGGTCAGCAGCACCAGGGCTCGGACCTGTTCATTGAGCCGACCCGCAACCAGCTCCGCAATCTGCGCGCCCATGCTCTGGCCCACGAGAATGATGGGGCGAGCCAAAGCACGAACCTGCGCGGCGACATCTTCGGCGAAGTGGTCGAGGCTGTGCGGTCCGGGCTCGCCGGCGCGCTTGCCCATTCCTGGAAGATCGACGCGCAGCGCATCCGCGGCGCGGTCACCAAGACCAGCCACGACCGCGTCCCAGGCGGCGGAGCCGTCGAGGAAGCCGTGGATGAAGACGAAGGTGGACGGCGCGTGCGCGCTTTCGTGTGCAGTGGACGGGTTGTGCGAAGTCATTGGAGTCTCCTGTAGGTGGATCGAGATTCAGCGGGTCGAGCCGGAGGCGGACCATTCCTTGGTGTCGATCGGCGAGTAGCCGTCGGGTTTGCCATCCAGCCGCCCGGCTCGTTGGCCGTCCAGCGCGGCAAGGAGCTCTTCGGCCAGCGGCGTCGTGAAGGTGTTGTGCACGAGGGTGTACTCGGCGGCCAGGCGGCCGACGGCTTGCAGCGCACCCGTGTCGATGCGGCCGCCCTCCAGGTAGACGTCGTCGCGGATGTTGAAGCAGACCACCCGGCCGAATACCACGTTCTCACCCACGGCCATGGGGATGATCCGATCGAGCTTGCATTCGAGCGAGATGGGGACGCCCTTGATGCGCGGAGGACGGACTGCTGCCGAAGCTTCCTTCTCCACCCCGACAGCGGTGAACTCATCGACGTCGGAGGCGAACTCGAAGGCCGTACGGTGCAGTGCGTGTGCCAGAGGCAGCGTGGCCAGGTTGACGACGAACTCTTCGGTGTCGCGAATGTTCACGAAGGTGTCCTTCAGGGTCACGCCGTCGGCGCGCGGCTGCAGCGAGAGCGACACCATTGGCGGCTTGCGCCCGACGGCCGTGAAGAACGAGATCGGTGCGAGGTTCGCCACCCCGTTGCCGGATTGCGTGCTGACCCAGCCGATCGGGCGGGGAAGGATGGAGCCGATCAGCAGCTTGTAGGCCGAGGTGGAGTCGAGTGTCGAGGAGTCGATGATCATGATGCGATCTTTTTTGCAATGGGATGCGGTGAACGTTCAGCGGCGCGACGCGCCACCCTCGGCCATGCGGTGAGCCCGGCGAACTCGTGGGACTTATTCGTCTTGCGGACCGTGGGACTACTCTACGAGGCACCTGTCCTGCGAGTAAGACGACGGGGGCGAAAGCACTATTTCAATTCGGTCAAAGATCGGGGCACGCGACCGATTGCAGGCGGCCGGGCCGTCGAAGCCGAAGGACTGACAACGCAGCAATGGGCGGTGCTCGGTGCCCTGTCGCACGACGAGGCCATAGGGGGAATGAGCGTGGGCGACCTCGCGCGCTACCTGAAGGTCAGCCGCATGGAGCGCGACGGGCACGTAAAGACCGCGCCCGACAGTCGCGATCGGCGCTCACGGCTGGTCACGATGACCAAGTCGGGGCAACACGAGTGCTCACACACTCAGCGCAAGGTTGCTCCAACCATGCCGGACGACTATGGAGCCGTGCACGTGAAACTTGATTCGGCGTCCGGATCGCCGCTTCCGTTGTACTTTGCGTACTGCGGGTACTTGCAAAGCGGGCGTTGCATCGCCTTTGTCCCGGGGGCCGCCAAGCTATTGGTCGCCACGATTTTCTTGCTCGAAGGCTTCACGTCCTTTTCGATCCAGTCGAACATGGGCCCGACCAGGTCGACCTTGTCAGCGCCTTGTCCGACACCGAGCCCGTTGGCGCAGTGATCCACGCCAGGCGCCTGGTAGTACTCGACAAACTGGTCCGCTGTGGCTTGGCTGCCCGCTGACGCAATCACCTTGTTGTAGTAGTCCGTGGTGTTATGCGGCGTGATCAACCAATCCGTCAGGCCATGCCAAAGCAGGAGCTTGCCCCCGTGCGCCCTGAACTGCGAGAGGTCCGGATTCACCGCATCGATCAAGCCGACAAGATAGTCGAGACGCGATGTGTACTGCGCCGGGTCGATCTGCAGGGGATCCGCGGTCGCGCTCTGCGCAACGAAGTACTTCATGAAGTCGCCGCCAAGCAGCGTCGGACCGAGGCCACCCCAGGCTTGCAGAAGCGCCGGGTCGGCCGTTTCTCCACCAAAGGGAAATCCCGGCCATGTGTAGCGGCCTCCTGCCACGCTGGTGGGCTCGTACATCGTCCTGGCCGATTCCAGCTGGGTATCCGTCAGGCACGAATCCGACTCGGCGCCAGTGCACTTGAGCGCGGACAGGTTGAACGTGCAAAGGTCGGGCCGACCGATGACATTGTCTTTGAGCCCATCGAGTCCGTCGCACTGGCCCATCACGGCATTGGCAATGGTCTGGACCTTCGCCTTGCTCAGGGCTGCGCCGGGTTTGGCCAACTGCTTCATCTGCTTTTGGTAGTAGAGGAACTGCGGCGTGTAGGCATTCGCAGGTGCGCGCGAAATGACGCCGTCGAATGCGTCCGGATATCGCTGCGCCTGGATCAGGCCTTGGCGTCCACCGCCGGAGCAACCTTCGTACACCATCTTCGCGCTGGCGACTTCTGCGCTGCCCAGCCGGGCCTTCATGATCGCCTTTGCCGGAGGAAGCACCCGTGCCACCGCCAGGTACGCGTAGTCGTTGAGCATGTCGGCATCCAGGGCGAAACTTCCCCCAAGGCTCGACCCGGTGTGCCCGTGGTTCGTCGCGATCGTGGCGTAACCCCCTTCGGCCACGCCCGGGCTCAACGCGCTGGCGGTGATCACGCCATCGAATCCGCCGCCCCCCATGAAGACGGTTCGATGGTTCCACACCGTTGGCATCCTGACTTCGAAGGCCAGATCCTTGGGCATCTCGCCGCGTACGAGGCAGTTCTCGGGAACTGCTCCCGCGGTCGGAAAAAATTGCGCCTTGGCAACGACAGCACCTTCGAAAGTCTGGCCCTGCAATTCCATGCATGCAGCTTCGGCCGACTTGGCCGCCACTGGCGCCGCGAGCACCGCGGGCACTGCTCCCGAAGAACCGCCGCCGCAACCAACCAACAAAAGGGGTGCCGCCAGCACGAGCGCGGCTGCCTTCCTCAGAGGGCGTCCAGGCACCGAGTTGCTTGCACGATGTGCCGTGGCGGCGGCGGCCCCTGGCCAAACGCGAGAGGGCCTATCTAGATTGATCATTTCTGTCTCCAATAGCTCGTTTTAGGAATGGGCGGGCGCCTGCTTGCCCGAGCGAAACGGGTCACCCCTCGGGGCGTGACCTCGACTAGAGTTCCGGATCGAACAAGACCCTGCCGTACGCGAGCACGCTGACCCGCCCATTGGCGTCCTTCATCGAACCCTCCAGTTCGAGAACGCTCCCGTTCTTCCGGCGGGCGGCGGCCGATGTGGATGCCACGACCCACGCCAGGGTCACGGTCTCGGTCGCCAATACGGGATACAGCAGGTCGACCGAAAAGCTCGTGCCCAGGACATGGCCCCTCTTGGCGAAGTGAGACCCGACCAGGCCCATCAGAAGTGACGTCGTATGCGCCCCGCTCGCGATCAGTCCACCGAATCGCGTGCCGCGTGCGAAGTCTGCGTCGTGGTGCAGCGGGTTCTCGTCCCCTGCGGCCCGTGCAAACGTGCGAACCTGCTCGTCATCGAAGCGATGGACGCGCGAGAAGCAGTACCCAGCCTCGATCGCGGGGCCCACCGCCGGCATGCACTCAATCATGAGTTGCCAGCCTGGTGATGGCTTCCGTGCTTCCCGCTTCCTGGCGCAAACGGAACTTCTGGATTTTTCCGGTGGCGGTCTTGGGGAGGCTTGTGAACACCACGCGGCGCGGACATTTGAAGTGGGCCAGGCGTTCCCGGCAGAACTTCAATATCTCCTCTTCGGTCGGTGCTGCAACGCCGGCTCGCAGTTCAATGAAGACGCAAGGGACTTCGCCCCACTTCGGGTCTGGCTGAGCGACCACGGCAGCGTGCAGCACTGCCGGGTGTCCGTGAATCACGTCCTCGACTTCGACGGATGAGATGTTCTCTCCGCCCGAAATGATCACGTCCTTCGAACGGTCGGTGATCTGGGCATAGCCGTTCTCATGGAGCACCGCGACGTCGCCGGTACGGAACCAGCCGCCCGCGAGTGCCTTGCGTGTGGCCGCTTCGTTCTTGAAGTAGCCCATCATCACCGTATTTCCGCGCAGCATCAGTTCACCGACGGTCTTGCCGTCCCGAGGAACAGGATCGAGCGTGTCCGCGTCGCCGACCATGAGGCCTTCGAACATGGCGGCTCTCGCGCCCTGCCTCACCCTGAGCTTGCCTTGATCGGACGGCGGGAGATCGTCCCACCCGTCCTGCCAGACGCAGCTCACCGGCGTGCCGGACACCTCGGTGATGCCGAAGACATGCTCCACGTCGAAGCCCATGGCCAGCACCGCGTTCAGCACGGCGATCGGCGGAGGCGATCCGGCGGTCAGTACGCGCACCGGCCGGCTCAACCTGGTGTGCCGCGAAGAGTCCGCCAGCATGGCCATGACGATCGGCGCGGCACAAAGATGATCGACCTGGTGCACGTCGATCGCCTGCAGCACCGCTTCGGCGGACACCCGGCGCAGGCAGACATGCGTACCCGCTGCGGCCGTGATCGCCCATGTGAAGCACCAGCCGTTCGCATGGAACATGGGCAGCGTCCACAGATACCTCGGTGCCCGCGGAACGGCCCAGTTCGTGTTCTGGAGCAGGCTCATCAGGTAAGTGCCGCGGTGGCTGACGACCACGCCTTTGGGATCGCCCGTCGTGCCGGAGGTGTAGTTCAGGGCGATGGGCTGCCACTCGTCAGACGGCCAGCGGCCCGCGAAATCCGGATCGCCACTTGCGAGCAGAGATTCGTAGTCGGCCTCGCCGATGCGCTCGCCAGGCGGTGCCAGATGATCTTCGATGTCGATCACCGAAGGCGGATGGTCGAGCTTCTTCAGCGCCGCGGCGACGACTGCGGAGAACTCGCGATCGACCAGCAGCAGCCTGCACTCGCCGTGCCGCAGGATGAACGCGATTCCCTCCGCGTCCAATCGATGATTGATGGCGTTGAGGACTGCGCCGGCCAGCGGCACGCCGAAATGCGCTTCCAGCATGGCCGGTGTGTTGGGTGCGAGAACGGAGACGGTGTCGCCCGGCTCGATGCCCCGCGCGACGAGTGCCGACGCAAGGCGATAGCAGCGCTCGCGTGTCTGCTCCCACGTCCGCGTCAGATCGCCGTGCACCACCGCCACGCGCTTCGGATGCACGAGGGCGGCCCGATCCAGGAAGCCAAGCGGCGTCAGTGGCACATGGTTCGCTTCGCAGCGGTCAAGGCCCGTTCCATAGGACTTCGCACTCATGGTCTTGTCTCCTTGGCTGTGTGGTGAAACGTCGTGAAGGTCGACACCGGCTCACGCTCGGTGACGAGCGAGTTCTCGATGGAAGCTGGGTCGGCATAGCCAAGGCTCATGCCGCACACGAGCATCTGCCCGACGGGAATCTCCAGGAAGTCGGCGATCTGGCGGTGAAACTTGAGGAAGGCTGCCTGGGGACAGGTGTGAAAATTCCGAGCCCTCGCAGCAATCATCACGCTCTGCAGGAACATGCCGTAGTCCAGCAGGCTGCCTTCCGCGAGTTCGCGATTCACGGTGAAGAAGAGACCGACGGGAGCGTCAAAGAAGCGATAGTTGCGCCCATGCTGCTTGTGCATGCGCTCCTTGTCGCCCTTGGCTATCCCCAACAGGCCATACAGGTCCCACCCAACTTTTCGGCGCCGTTCGAGATACGGAGAAAACCATTCGCGCGGGTAGTAGTCGTAGGGCTCCTGAAGGTCCTGCGAACCTTCCGGGTCGTCATCGAGCTCGGCCAGCACTGCAGACAGCTTCGCCTTCGCCTCGCCGGTCAATACATGCACGCGCCACGGCTGCATGTTCATGCCGGAGGCGCTGTAGCGCGCCGTCGAAAGAATGGCTTCGACTTCCTCGCAAGGCACGGGCGTGGGCAGGAAAGCTCGCACGCTGCGTCGGCTGGAGATGGCCCAATCCACGGCCTCTCGCAGGGCTTCTGCGCTCAATGCGGGCGCGGTCACTCGGTTCATTCGAAAAATCCTTCTCTTCTCATATCTTTGGTGCCGCGCGTCAGGGGCAAGAGGTACTCGGTGGTCACTTGGGAGCCATGCGGATCGCACCGTCCAGACGAATCACTTCGCCGTTGAGGTACTGGTTTTCGATGATGTGCAACACCAGGCTCGCGAACTCGTCCGGACGACCCAATCGCGGAGGGAAAGGCACCATCTGTCCCAGCGCTTGCTGCACCTCGGCCGGCATGGCCGAAAGCATTGGCGTTTCCATGATTCCCGGTGCCACGGCCACCACCCGGATTCCCACGCGCGAGAGCTCCCTTGCAACAGGCAGCGTCATGGCGGCGATCCCTCCCTTGGAGGCGGCGTATCCCGCCTGGCCAATCTGCCCATCGAAGGCGGCAACCGACGCCGTGTTGACGATCACGCCGCGCTCGCCGTCTTCCGTGGCGCTGTGCTTCGCGATCTGCGCGGCCGCGAGCCGCAGCACATTGAAGGTACCGACCAGATTGATCTGGATCGTGCGCGCGAAGGCGTCCAGATCATGCGGACGTTCGCGCCCCAACACCTTCTCCGCGGGCGCAACCCCTGCACAGTTGACGGCACCGTGGAGGTCGCCCAAGGCTTCGCGGAAAAGCCGCAGCGCATTCTCGACATCGGCCGCGGACGTGACGTCGGCCCGGACTGCAATGGACCGGTCTCCCAGCTCATCGCAAAGGGCCTGCGCTGCGGCAATGTCCCGGTCCAGCAGAAGGACGGAAGCGCCCGCCCTCACCAGGCGCCGAGCCGTCGCCGCGCCCAGGCCGGAACCTGCGCCCGTGATGACAAAACCACGATCTCTTGCTTGCATTCTTGTCTCCTTCGCACCTGCTCACCCGCAAGTGCCTTGTCGATTCACTCTATCCACCGAGCCCCTTCGCGGCCATGTCCGATCACGTCAGTAACGTGGGGCGTACGGACACCCGTCGGGGCCAGGCGATACCGCCTCCTTCGATGCGGGCTTTGCTTGCTAGCTGGCCAGTGCGTTCACGGCTCTGGTGCGCGTCGAATCGGCTCGCGATTGGTTCACGAACGTGACGGCGACAGCCCCGAGAAGCCCGGCAACCGCGATCGCCATGAAGTTCTGCTCCATGGGAAGCTTCAAGGAGACAAGCCAACCGATCAGAACCGGTGCGACGATGGCGCCAATGCGGCCAACACCGGAGGCGAAGCCCACACCTGTTGACCGTGTCGCAGGCGAATAGAAATCACCGGCGTATGCATAGGCCAGGAGTTGCGTGCCCAACGTGGAAGCACCAACGACAAACACGGCCAGGAACAGCAGTTCAGTCGACTTCGTATACGCGAGTGCGGTCAGGGATATGGCACCTGCTGCATAGAAGCCGATCAGAACGTGTTTGATGTTGAACTTGTCGCTCAGCAGTCCTCCGCCGATCGCGCCGACAATGGCGCCGACGTTGAAGACGATCACGAAGTTCAGGGCGGAGCCGAGGCTGTACCCTGCCATGGCCATCAGCTTGGTGAGCCACGAGTTCAGCGCATAGACCATGAAAAGGCCCGTCATGAATGCGACCCAGATCATCACGGTGCTGAGCCCACGGCCCTCCTCGAACAGGCTGCGTATGGGTGCTGCGCGCACCTTGTCGGTGGGCGATCCAATGTAGACGACGTCCATCGCATGAACCTGCTCGGGCGCAATCCTTGCCGCCATCGCCCGGAGCTTCCGTTGGTCACCCTTCTTGACGAGGAACGACGGCGACTCCGGCATCGTCTTGAGGATGAGCGGGATCAGAAGCACAGGAAGTCCCGCCACGTAGAACACCCACTGCCACCCGTAGCCTTCGATCAGTTGCTTGGCGGTCAGGGCGACAAGAATGCCGCCCACTGAATAGCCGGCAAACACCAGCGTCACCAAGCGTGTGCGCAGATTCGATGGAGCGAACTCGCCCATCTGCGCCGTCACGATGGGGAGCACGCCTCCGATGCCCAGGCCGGCGATGAAGCGGGCGACGCTGAAGCTGATCGGGTCATGGGTCAAACCGGCCGCAGCGGTGAAAAGACTGAAGAACGCAACGCACACCGCGATCATGCGCGGACGCCCGATTCGATCCGCCAAGGTGCCAAGAAAGATGGCCCCCAGCATCGTGCCAAGCAACGCGGACCCGGCCATGACGCCGGCGCTTGTTGCATCGACCCCCATGTCTTTCATGATCGACGGGAGCGCTGCCCCGACGACAGCCAGGTCATAGCCGTCGATGATGAGGATCAGCACGCACCAGAAAAGGACGAGCCCGTGGAATCCATTGAAACGCGACTGACCCGCCAAGGCGTGCACATCGACTTGTTGCATGTTGTCTCCTGTCGTTGGTGTTGGCCGCTTTGCGCGGCGTCGACCGGAGGTTATTTCTGCAACTGTTCGATGCCCATGCCCAAGGACCTCGATATGAGCGGGGCGTCAGGACACGGGAGCTACGGGCGCGATGAGCGCTCCTGCGTCGGGTTGCTGGCGGAGCGATAGGCGCCGGGGCTGACGCCGGTCCACTTCTTGAAGGCGCGATGGAACGCACTCGTTTCTTGAAATCCAGTCTGTGCGGCAACCTCCGCCACGGTCAACGACGCACTCGAGAGCAGGTCAATGGCGATGTCGCGGCGCAGGTCGTCCTTCAACCGTTGATAGCTCAAACCTTCCTGCTGCAACCTGCGCTGGAGCGTGGTGCTGGAAAGGCGCAACTCCCGAGCGATTTTTTCCAGCTCCGGCCACTCGTCCGGCATCCGGCTGCGCAAACTCTTTCGAATCTGAGCGCTTGTACTGGCGTCGTTGTGATACTTGACAAGCAAGTTCGCGGGAGCCGCGCGGAGAAAGCTATCGACCGTCTCGGGCGTCTCTGCGATCTTCAGGTCCAGCAGGTCGCTCGCGAACACGATGTGCGTGGTCTCGGCATTGAAGGTCACGTTGTCGCAGAACCGTGTGCGGTAGTGACTATCGTCGACGGGCGGCGCACACCGAAACTGCATCTCGCTCAAGGGAATGCGCCGATGCACCAGCCAGCATGCCAGGCCGTGCACGAGGATGAACCAGGTGCCGTAGCCGAACAACCGGCGCAGCACGCCGCCGTCGTGCAGGATCACGCGAGCTTCGCTTTCCGTCCGGATCAACTCGCCACGAAAATCGTCCAGCGTCGATCGAAGGAATCTGAGAATGCGGCGCAGGGCGTGCTCGAGGTTGTCCGAGCTGACAGCGGCACGGGTCATGAGCGCATAGCTTCCGCGCCGCAGCCCGTGGCTGTCCAGACCGAAGAACTCGTCGTCCATCAGATCCGCAAGCGCGACCCACATGCGCGAATACGCCGCGGCGGAGATGCGCGCGCGAGGAGAGTTCAGCAACTCGCGATCCAGCTTGGCGAGCTCGAGGACATGGGTGATGTCCATGTTGCGAAGCTGCGCGGCATGAAGCGCTTCATGCACGAGTTCGATCGCGATGGTTCCCTTCAGTCCTGCGGACTTCATGCTCGTCTCCGGCAAATGGTTTTGGTCAGGTGAGTGCGCCATCAATGTGCCTGGGCGGCCTTGAAAAATCCAGTCGCTTGCCGTGCGAGGCATGAGGCGCGAAATCGGGGGCGAAGCATTGAAGTGGGCGATCAATCATGTTCGGTTTCCTCGGATATACCTGGGCACTTCAAAGCGCCTAATTGACACTAGGTTTACGGTGTATACCATTCGCCAGGTCTTACAACCGAGAGCTATCCATGTCATCCGTCGACACCAGCGCGCTGTTCCAGCCACTCACCCTCAAGAACCTCCAACTCAAGAATCGGCTTGTCATGGCGCCGATGACCCGCACCTTCTCGCCCAACGGTGTCCCCGTCGAGGCCAATGCGGCCTACTACCGGCGCCGTGCAGAAGGCCAGGTCGGGCTTATTCTTTCGGAGGGTACGGTCGTCGATCGCCCTGCCTCCCGCAACGATCCCAACATCCCGTTCTTCCACGGCGAAGCTGCGCTGGCCGGCTGGAAGGGAGTGATCGATGCCGTGCACGCAGCCGGCGGCCGCATGGGTCCGCAGCTCTGGCATACCGGTTCGGCGCGCTACACCGAGTGGGAACCCGATTCGCCGGTGGAAAGCCCGTCGGGCCTGGACGCACCGGACAAGCCGCGCGGTAAAGCCATGACCGAGGAAGCAATCGCGGACACCGTGGCGGCGTTCGCTGCAGCTGCGGCAGATGCCAAGCGCCTGGGCTTCGATACCGTGGAAATTCATGGTGCACACGGCTATCTCATCGACCAGTTCTTCTGGTCCGGCACCAACAGGCGCACTGATGGGTATGGCGGCGCCACGCTCAAGGAGCGTTCGCGGTTCGCCAGCGAGATCGTGGCCGCCACCCGCAAGGCGGTGGGTCCCGACTTTCCGATCATCATGCGCGTCAGCCAGTGGAAGCAGCAGGACCTGACCGTGCGTCTCGCACCCACGCCAAAGGAGATGACGGATTGGCTGCTGCCGCTCGTGGAAGCTGGCGTGGACGTGTTGCATTGCTCGCAGCGGCGTTTCTGGGAGCCGGAATTTCCGGAGATCGACGGCGAAAACGGCCTGAACTGCGCAGGCTGGGCCAAGAAGCTGACCGGTGCGACCACGATCAGCGTGGGCTCTGTGGGCCTGGACGGCGACGTCCTGAACGCCTTTGCCGGCAAGGGATCGAAAGCGGCGAGCGTGCAGCAATTGGTCGACCGCATGGAACGCAACGAGTTCGACTTGATTGCCGTCGGCCGTGCATTGCTCGGTGATCCGCACTGGGTTTCGAAAATTCAATCGGGGGATCACAAGAACCTGAAGGGCTTTGATGCCGCCGCACTGGGTGCGCTCGTCTGATGCAACTGCGACGCTGATCACAGATCGCTGGTCGCTGATCGGCCGCTTTCAAATAGCGGCCGAAGCCTTCTTCATGGCTTGATGTCATTCATTCCACTGCTGAAATGCGCGTCACGCACTCTCCGATGAGCGCATGCAGTGCGCTGACATTTCGGCTCCCGATCAATCGGTGCACCTTGGCTTGGGCCACGCTCCAGTGAGGCATGCCCTCGGCACACTTGCCGCGGCCCGCAGCGGTGATACGCGCGCTCCGAGTGCGCCCGTCAGAACCCGGTCCAAGATCCACCCAACCTGCCGAGATGAGTGGCCTGAGAGTGCGTGTCAGCGTTGATGGAGAGAGCGACATCGTCTCGGCCAGATCGCAGGGGCGCACCGGCCCGTGCGCCAGGACCTCCATCAACAGCCGGTACTGCGTGATTCTGAGACCGACCTTGCCGAGTTCCGCGTCATATTGCTGCCTGATCACGCGGGCGAGCTGATGCGCCTTGGCGTCGGTACAGGCTGACCGCTGAAGGCCCGCGGCAGCGATCGCGTGCGTCTGCGGCGTAGAGAGCGTTTGCATGGGCGCACGTGCGGGAGTGGCGCGCCTGGACAACATCGGCTTCGACTGTCAGGACACCTTGGACGGCTTTGCGGGAGCCTCATCCAGCGCATGCGTCTGGTCGATGAAGCGGCGGCTGGAGGCGAGGATCTCTTTGCGGGTGCGCTCGGATTCGACCGCGCGCGACAGGACCAGTGCACCGACGCACTGGGCAATCAACGCCCAAGCCGCATCCGGGTCGCCGATGCGCGAGCTCCAGCTCTTCTGCAGGCGCTTCAGTCCTCCCTCGACGGCCGCACGCACTTCGGGGCCGGCCCGGGCGATCTCGGGCCCGAGGGCCGGCAGGACGCAGCCGGTTTCGGGATGCAGCGCGTGGTACGAACTCAGGTAGCTGCGCAGGCGCTTGGCGACGTGGTCGGGCGGCGAATCGCGGTCTCCAGCCAGCATGTCGGTGCTGTTCGAGATCTCGTGCTCGAGGAGCTCGGCGAACAGCGCCTCCTTGGACGGGAAATGGCCATAGAACGCTCCCCCGCTCAGGCCGATGCTCGCCATCAATTCATCGACGCCGGTGGTTCCGAAGCCGCCCTTCTTCGCGATGGCACGGGCATTCGCGAGCAGTTTCTTGCGGGTTTCCTCTTTGTGGTTTGCCGGATAGCGCATGAATGAGCCTCTGCAGATCGTGGAGCACCCATCATAGCATGCCGACCGTTTGCTAAACGGTCATGGCTCCATCGGTTCATCGATCTGCCGGGCGAGGGTTTCTCCCTGCTGCAAACCCGCTCCAGCGTGTTGACGCTGCAGTGATGGCAAACCTATAGTTCACCAACGTTTACCAAACGATCGTTATTCAAATCCAAACGGATGATCCGATGACCCAACCGACCCAGCTGATCGTGCAAGGCATCTCCAGCGGTGCCATCTACGGACTCGTCGCGCTCGCCTCGTTCTGCGCCTGAACCGCAACGTCGTGGCCAGCCGCTACGCCAACCTTTTCACCGAACCCCTTGGAGTCTGATTCATGAGAGAAGCCGTCATTGTTTCCACCGCACGCACGGGCATCGGCCGCGCGTTCCGCGGCGCGTTGAACAACATCAAGTCGCCCACGCTGATGGGCCACGCGATCCAGCATGCCGTGCAGCGCGCGGGCATCAACCCCGGGGAAGTGGAAGACGTGGTCATCGGTAGCGCAATGGCCGCCGGCACCGCGGGCATGAACATCGGACGCCTCGCGGCGCTCGCGGCGGGACTGCCGCAGTCGGTGCCGGGGCAGACGATGGACCGGCAATGCGCCTCGGGGCTGATGGCCATCGCGACGGCGGCCAAGCAGATCGTCGTCGACGGCATGGACGTGACCGTGGGCGGGGGCCAGGAGAACATCTCCGCCGTGCAGAATCCTTTCGTCAAGTGGGTGGGCGAAGAGGCCGACCCGCTGCTCGTTGCGCGCGTGCAGCACGCCTACATCCCGATGCTGAACACGGCCGAGATCGTGGCGAAGAAGTACGGCATCTCACGCCAGGCGCAGGACGAATATTCCGCGGAGGCCCAACGCCGCACCGCGCTGGCGCAGGAGCGCCACCTGTTCGACGACGAGATCGTGCCGATCACCGCGCGCATGGCCGTGGCCGACAAGGAGACGGGCGCGGTCAGCTTGCGCGACGTGACCCTGGATCGCGACGAAGGCAATCGCCCCGATACGACGCTCGAAGGCCTTTCCAAGCTCAAGCCGGTCATCGAAGGCGGTGTCATCACGGCCGGCAACTCGAGCCAGCTGTCGGATGGCGCATCGGCCTGCGTGCTGGTGGAGCGCACGGTCGCCGAGCGCCGCGGGCTCAAGCCGCTGGGCATCTACCGCGGCATCGCGGTCGCCGGCCTCGCGCCCGAGGAGATGGGCATCGGCCCCGTCCTGGCGGTGCCCAAGCTGCTGAAGACCCACGGGCTCAAGGTGAGCGACATCGGGCTGTGGGAATTGAACGAGGCCTTTGCCTGCCAGGTGCTGTACTCGCGTGACCGGCTGGGCATCGATCCCGACAAGCTGAACGTCAACGGCGGCGGCATCACCATCGGACACCCCTACGGCATGACCGGCTCGCGGCTGGTGGGGCATGCACTGATCGAAGGCAAGCGGCGCGGCGCGCGCTTCGTCGTGGTGACGATGTGCGTCGGTGGCGGCATGGGTGCCGCGGGCCTGTTCGAAGTGGCCTGACGCCAGGAGCAGCACCATGACCTACCAGATCCCGCTGCGCGACATTCAATTCGTCTTGCACGAGCTGCTCCAGGTGCCGGCCATGCTGGAAGCCTGCGGCCAGCCGGAGCTCGACGGCGAGACCATCGACCAGGTGCTCACCGCGGCCGGCCAGTTCGCGTCCGAGGTGATCGCCCCGCTTAACGCACCGGGGGACGCGCACGGTTGCAGCATGCCCTCGCCCGGCGTGGTGCAGACGCCGCCGGGCTTCAAGAAGGCCTATGACGAGTTCACGAAGAACGGCTGGGCCGGATTGGGGTGCAGCCCCGAGTTCGGCGGCCAGGGCTTTCCTTCGGTCGTGGCCAACGCGGTCTACGAAGTCTTCGGCGGCGCGAACATGGCGTGGGCCTCCTACCCCGGCATGTCGCATGCCACCTATGTGAACGTGTCGGCCAACGGATCGGAGGAACAGAAGGCGCTCTACCTGCCGAAGATCGCCTCGGGCGAGTGGGCCGGCACCATGTGCCTGACCGAGCCCAATGCGGGCACCGACCTCGGCCTGATGCGCACCCGCGCCGTGGCGCAGCCCGACGGCAGCTACAGCATCACCGGCAGCAAGATCTTCATCTCGGGCGGCGAGCAGGACCTGACCGGCAACATCATGCACCTGGTGCTCGCGCGCATCGCCGATGCGCCACCCGGCGTGAAGGGCATTTCTCTTTTCATCGTGCCGAAATTCATTCCCGATGCGAACGGCGCGGCCGGCGCACGCAACGGGGTGGTCTGCGGTTCCATCGAGCACAAGCTGGGCATCCACGGAAACTCGACCTGCACCATCAACTTCGACGGTGCGACAGGCTGGCTGCTGGGCGCGCCCAACAAGGGGCTGGCGGGCATGTTCGTGCAGATGAACCACATGCGCGTGCTCGTCGGCATCATCGCCATCGGCCTGATGGAAGCGGCCTACCAGAAGGCCCTGGCCTATGCAAAGGATCGCCTGCAGGGCCGCACCAGCGGTGCAAGATCGTCCGGCGAAGCGGCCGACCCGATCATCGGACACGCCGACGTGCGCCGCATGCTGCTCACGCAGAAAGCGAACATCGAGGGCGCACGCGCACTGGCGCTGTGGACCGCGCAGCTGAGCGATCTCCAGCGTCTTCATCCCGACCCCGCCAGGCGCAACGAGACGGCCGAATTGCTCAGCCTTTTGACCCCGCTCGTGAAGGCGCTGTCGAGCGATCTCGCGGTGGAGAGCACGCTGCTCGCCATGCAGGTGTTCGGCGGGCACGGCTACATCCGAGAGAACGGCGTCGAGCAGCACCTGAGGGACGTTCGCATCGTGGGACTCTACGAGGGCACCAACGGCGTGCAGGCCATGGACCTGCTCGGGCGCAAGGTGCTCGCCGACCAGGGCCGGCAGATGGGTGCCTTCCTGGACATGGCCGGCGCATTCGCCGAAACCTGCGGTCCGCGCGAGGCGATGCGCGAATTCGCGGAGCCGCTCGCCGCACTGGCTGCCGACATCAGGCAGCTCACCGGCAGGCTCGTGGCCACGTCGGCGCACGACCCGCATGCAGCAGGCGCCGCAGCCGTGCCCTACCTGCGGCTGATCGGGCACCTGGCCCTCGCCTGGACCTGGGCGCGGATGGCCGAGGTCGCATTGAGGAATGCGGAATCCACCGACCCGATCTATGCATCGAAGATCGCCACGGCCCGCTTCTACTTCCAACGGCTGCTGCCGCAGACGGCGGCGCTGTGCGGCGAGATCCGGGCCGGGTCGTCGGCGTTGATGGAGCCGGCCGTCGAGCTGTTCTGACCGTGGCGGCAGTACCCGAGGAGGTGCTGCTGCAGGCCCCCCGCGTCGCGGACGCCGCGGTTTTCGGCGTGCCGAACGACGAGTACGGCGAAGAGATCAAGGCGGTCATCCAGCCGGCGCATCCGGATTTCACGGGCCCGGCGGCCGCCGAGGCGCTGAAGGCTTACTCGGTCCGCCCAAGGCTCCCAGGAGCATCGATTTCGAGTCCGACTTTCCCCGGCACGCGACCGGCAAGCTCTACGAGAAATTGCTGCGTGATCGCTACCTGGCCTGAAGGGTGCGAGTCGCCGGCCCGCTTCGCAGCGAGCCGGCGGATGTCCAAGGCTAGGCCAGCGCAGGCTCCATGAACCCGGCGAGCCGCTGCACGATCAGCTGCTCGGCCTCGTCCATGATGCGATCGATCAGCTCCTGCACCGTCGGAATGTCGTTGATCAGCCCGACCACCATGCCGCAGCTCCAGGCGCCCGCATCCATCTCGCCTTCCAGCATTACGCGCGGGTAGACGCCGGCCACCTGGTCGATGATGTCTTCAAACTTGAGGTCGGCGCCCTTTTCCTTCTCGATCCTGATCAGCTGCTCCACGGACGAATTGGTCAGCACGCGCTCGGTGTTGCGCAGCCCTCGCATCACGAGCCGCGTGTCGAGCTCGGTGGCGGCCACGATGGCGTCCTTCACGTTCTGGTGGATCGGCGCTTCCTGCGTCGCCACGAAGCGCGTGCCCATGTTCATGCCTTCGGCGCCCAGCGCCAGCGCCGCCACCAGGCTGCGCGCGTCGGCCATACCGCCGGACGCGACGAACGGAATCTTCAGCTCCTCGGCGGCGCGGGGCAGCAGGATCATGTTCGGTAGGTCGTCCTCGCCGGGGTGGCCGCCGCACTCGAAGCCGTCCACGCTCACGGCGTCGCAGCCGATCGCTTCGGCCTTGAGTGCGTGTCGCACGGAGGTGCACTTGTGGATGACCTTGATGCCGGCCTTCTTGAGCGCGGGCATGTAGGCCTCGGGACTGCGCCCCGCCGTCTCCACGATGCGAACGCCGCCTTCCGCGATCGCAGCGATGTATTCGGGGTACGGCGGCGAAGACAGGGTCGGCAGGAACGTGAGGTTCACGCCGAAGGGCTGGTCCGTCATCTCGCGGCAGCGGGCGATTTCCTTGGCCAGCAGCTCGGGCGTTTTCTGCGTCAGCCCGGTGATGAGTCCGAGCCCGCCGGCATTGGAGACCGCCGCGGCAAGTTCCGCGAAGCCGACGTAGTGCATGCCGCCCTGGATGATCGGGTGGCGGATGCCGAAGAGTTCAGTGATGCGTGTTTTCATGTGTCTTTCACCAGGTTTCCATATAGGGGCGCAGGTCCATCTCGAAGGTCCAGGCATCTCGAGGCTGGGTGTGCAGGTACCAGTAGTTCTCCGCGATGTGCTCGGGGTTCAGGATGCCGTCCTGCGCCTTGAGCGCATAGCGTTCGGGAAAGTTGCTGCGGATGAACTCCGTGTCGATCGCGCCGTCGACCACGATGTGGGCCACATGAATGCCGCGCGGACCGAGTTCGCGCGCCATGCTCTGGGCCAGCGCGCGCAGCGCGTGCTTGGCGCCCGCAAAGGCCGCGAAATTCGCGGAGCCCCGGATGCCGGCCGTCGCGCCGGTGAAGAGAATCGTGCCGCGCCCTCTCGCAACCATCTTGCGGGCGACCTCGCGCGCATTCAGGAATGCGCTGAAGGTGGCCATCTCCCAGATCTTCATGTACTTGCGCCCTGTCTCCTCCAGGATGCTGCTGGGCACATTGGCGCCGATGTTGAACACCATCACCTCGATGGGCCCGCGCTCCTTCTCGATCTGCTCGATGAGGGCCACGACATCTTCCTCCTTGCGCGCATCGCTGCCGTAGCCGAACGCCTGACCTCCGGCCGCGCGGATGCGCTCCACGGCCGGCTCGAGCTTGTCGGCCGAGCGCCGCGTCAGGCACGCGGCGTAGCCCTCGCGGGCAAAGCGTGCGCCAATGGCGCTGCCTGTGGCGTCACCGGCGCCGACGACGAGAGCCACACCGCGGTGGTTGGCTGATGGGTCCATACAGTCTCCTTTAAAAAACGTCCGTTAAGTCATTGAACGTTAATCACTGAACCATCGTTTGTCAATCAAGAAAGAAGTCCAGTGAAACCCCGTTGACGCAGCCGCATTAATCACATAGCTTCCGTTAACCAAACGTACGTTTAATTAAAGGAGCCATGAATGCGCAAGTCGGTTGATTTTTTCTTCGATGTCGGCAGCCCGTCTTCCTACCTCGCGTGGACGCAGCTGCCGGCCCTGTGCGCCAGACATGGCGCCGACCTCGTGTACCGGCCGATGCTGCTGGGCGGCGTCTACCAGGCCACGGGCAACGCCTCACCTGCCAACATTCCTGTCAAAGGGCGCTACACGCAGATGGACTACGAGCGCCACGCGCGCCGCTATGGCGTTCCCTTCCAGGGCAATCCGCACTTTCCGGTCATCACGCTGTTCCTCATGCGCGCGGTCACCGGGATCCAGTTGCGCCGTCCGGAACAGCTGCAGCAGCTGCTGGGCTGCGTGTTCAAGGCGCTGTGGATCGACGCGCTGAACCTGAACGATGCGCAGCTCACGGCCCGCATCCTGGCCGAGGGCGGATTCGATCCCGCCGACATCGAGCGCCTGGCGCAGGACGCCGAGACCAAGGCCGCGCTGAAGGCCACGACGCAGGAAGCGATCGAGCGCGGCGTGTTCGGTGCACCCACGCTCTTCGTTGGCGACCAGATGTTCTTCGGACAGGACCGCATGGACTTCGTTCGCGAAGCCCTGTCCTGAACCGCCGCCAACCGCACGAAGGAAAACACATGGAACACCGACCCTGGCATGCCTCCTACCCCGCAGGGCTTCCCCGCGAGATCGTCCTCGACGACAGTGAAACCCTCGTCACATTGCTCGAACGTGCGTTCACGAGGCACAGTGCCAGGACGGCCGTCACCTGCGCCGGAGAATCGCTGACCTTCGCGCAGGTCGAGCATGCGTCGGCGCTGCTCGCGCGGTCCCTGCAAGCGGCAGGGCTCAAGCGCGGTGACAGGGTCGCCCTTCTGCTGCACAACAACCTCGTTTACCCCGTGGCTTTGGCCGCCATCCTGCGCGCGGGCATGGTGGGGGTGACCATGAACCCGCTCTACACGGCACGCGAGCTGGCGTACCAACTGGCCGATTCGGGCGCGTCCGCACTGGTGGCTGCCGAGCCGTTCATGGGTGTGGTCGCCGAGGTCCTCGGCCAGACACAGCTTCGGTATGTCATGACCGTGCCGATGCAAGGGGTGAAGCAGGCATTGTTCGCGACGGGCGGCGATGCAGGTGCGCCCGCTGCGACCGATGGGCCTCGCGTCATCGGTTTGCGCGACGCGACCGCCGCGCTACAGGACGCCGAATTCACCAGTGAGCACGTGCGCCCCTCCGACCTGGCTTTTCTTCAGTACACCGGGGGCACGACAGGTGTTTCCAAGGGTGCTTGCCTGACGCACCGTAGCGTGCTTGCCAGCTCGCTGCAGATGCGGTCGTGGCTGGAATTGGCACTGGACATCGACAACTTCGAGATCGTGACGCCGTTGCCGCTGTATCACATCTTTCCGCTCGGGGTGGCTTTGACGGCCCTTGCCAGCGGCGCTCACAACCGCCTGGTCGTCAATCCGCGCGACGCCCAGGCGCTTTGCACCGAACTCGAGCGGGCGCCCTTCGACATGCTGATCGGCGTCAACACAATGTTCAATGCCTTGGTGACGTTGCACGAGCTGCCCGGCATCGACTTCTCCCGCTGCAACGTAGTCATCGGCGCCGGCGCCTCGATCCAGGCGGCCGTTGCAGCCAAGTGGGTTGCGGCCGGCGGCCCACCCATCACCGAGGCCTATGGGCTTACTGAAACGTCGCCCAGCGTTACCTTCAATGCACCGGGGCGCAACGGCACCATCGGCGCGCCTGTGCCGTCGACCGACGTTCTTATCGTCGACGAAGCGGGCGAACCGGTGCCGCTCGGCACGCCCGGCGAGTTGCTGATCAAGGGGCCGCAGGTCTTCGCGGGCTACTGGAACCGCGCAGACGAGACGCGCAGGTCTTTCACGCAGGACGGCTGGTTCCGCACCGGAGACATCGTCACCATGGATGCACAAGGTTTGATGTACATCGTCGACCGGAAGAAGGACATGATCCTGGTCTCCGGCTTCAATGTCTACCCGAACGAAATCGAAGGCGTGGTCGCCATGCACCCGGACGTGCTCGAATGCGCGTGCGTCGGGGTGCCTGACGAGCGCTCGGCAGAGGCTCCTCATCTCTTCGTCGTCCGCCGCGTACCTGGGCTGAGGGCGGACGAGTTGGAAGCGCATTGCCGCAAGCTCCTTGCCGCATACAAGGTGCCTCGCTACATCACGTTCCTCGAGTCGCTGCCCAAATCAGCAGTGGGAAAAATTCTGCGCAAAGAACTGAGGCCAATTTCCAGCGGTGCCACGGACGCTGTACCCAAGGTGGAAGCCGGCGGTTGAGTAGCTGGATCGCATGCAGCCCTTCAGCTTGCAGCAAACCGCAGCGAGCGGAAGCGACACGCTCACTTTCGAAGCATCGGATTTTGATCCGTCGGCGAGGTCGTTTGGCTGCGGATCGCCCAACACCCAGAGGTCGGGACAGAGTTTGGCGCGAGCAAGGAATCGATTAAGGTACACCAAGTAAACTTGGCACCAACCGGATACTTAGGATCGCCCAGGTATCACGAAGGAAACCGCCCAATGCCAAAGATCACGCCGGAATGCTTTTCCTCAGAGTGTCCAAGTCGAGCTTTGTTCGACCAAATCGCGGACAAGTGGTCAATGATGATTTTGGCCGTGCTGGATGACGAGCCGCACCGGTTCAACGCCATCAAGCGTCGCCTGGAAGGCGTCACCCAGAAGGCGCTGACCCAGAGCCTTCGCCGCCTCGAACGCAACGGCTTGGTCTCCCGTCGCGTCATTCCGGTTTCACCCGTTGCAGTTGAGTACGACATCACGCCGCTTGGGCGCACCTTGCAGCAGCCGTTGCGTGCATTGCACGATTGGACGATGGTCAAGCTGCCATTGGTCCAGAGGGCGCGCCAAGCATTTGACCAACGAGGGCTTTGATCTGCTCGTGAGTGACTGCATTGTTCGCGCCCGCCCGAACACTGGCATGCAACCCAGCTATTCGGCCCTGATGTCGGGCGACGGAATCGTGGGCACGCCTTGCGAGATGGCCGCGTCGTTCTGGGCCACCATCGCGCGCCGATAAGCGGGCCTCGCTTGAAGGCGTTCCCAGTAGGCGCGAACCGAAGGCGTGAACTGCTGGTCGAGGCCGAGATGCTTAGCCAGCAGCAGCGCGTAGCCGACCGAAACATCGGCGGCGGTGAAACGATGCGCACAGAGGAACTCCTGCTCCGCCAAGAGAGTTTCCAGCGTCCGCAACCTTGCGAGGAACCACTTGCCGTAGTCATGGGCCACCTGGGGCTGACGCCGTTCGCCCGTTTCGAAGTGCAGATAGCGCAGCACCAGTGTCTGCGGGAACGTCAAGGTCGCTTCGCCGAAATGCAGGTAATTCAGGTAGGCGCCGAAGGCCGGCTCATCGACACTCACATCGAGCTTTCCCGGTGAGAAGCGCGCCGCCAGGTACTGACAGATGGCGGACGACTCCGTCATGCGAACAGTCCCGTCGACCATGGCCGGCACCGTCCCCAGGGGGTTGATCTCCAGGTACGACCGGGCAAGCGCGCGAGGCGGGAACGGCATCATTTTCAGTTCGTACGGAACCCCGATTTCCTCAAGCATCCACAAGGGACGAAACGAACGTGCGCTCACGCAATGGTGCAGGGTAATCATGGCTTCAGTGCTCGGAAATGACGGGGGTCGGTCCGCTTTTTACAGCGTTGGCAATGAGGACACCCATGCGCGCCGTTCCAACCAGCCGAGTGCTGCTGCATTGGATGTCCGCGGTACGGTAGCCCTGGCCCAGCACCGAGCGTATCGCAACCCCGATGACTACCGATGCTCTCGCCTGGGAGCACCGCGATCCTGAATGCGGGCGCGGCCTCAGTCCAGGGTCGCGCCAGACTGCTTCACCAGCTTTTGATGCTTCGCCAACTCGGACTCGAAGAAGGCTGGCGCCAATCCAGGCCCTGTGTTCAGCACCGTGAGGCCCTGGCCGGCGATGACGTTTCTTGCTTCCGGCGATACCAAGGCCTCTTGCATCGCCGCGGCATAGCTGTCGACCACCGGCTTGGGCAGTCCGGCCGGACCGATCAACGCGATCCAGGCGTCGAAGCTGTACTTGGGCACGCCCGACTCCATCATCGTCGGCACGTCGGGCAAGGCCGCGGAGCGCGCGGGAGTGCTCACGGCCAACGCACGCAGCGCTCCGGCCTTGATCTGCGGGGCGACCTGCGAGATCGAAACGAACGCGAGTTGCACCTGCCCGCCGATCAGGTCGGTGACGAGTGGTCCGGTGCCGCGATAGGGCACGTGCTTCATGTCGATGCCGGTCTCGCTCACCATCAATTCCCCCGCCAGGTGGAGAACGCTCCCGTTGCCGGCGGAGCCGTAGTTGAGCTTGCCGGGATTGGCCTTCGCGTAAGCCAGCAGCTCCTTCACGCTCTTCACCGGAAGCGCGTTGTTCACCACCAGCACGACCGGCACCGTGGCCAGTACCGCAATGGGCGTGATGTCCTTCATGCTGTCGTAGGGAATGGACTTGTAGATGCCTGGATTGATGACATGGTTGGACGACACCATGCCGAGCGTGAGCCCGTCCTTGGGGGCCTTCACGATCTGTGCGGTGCCCGGAATGCCACCGGCGCCGACGACGTTTTCCACCACGATCGGATGGTCGGTCGCGCGTCCGAAGGCCGGCGCGACTGCGCGGGCGACCGCATCGACCGTCGAACCGGCGGCCAGTGGAACGACGAGCCGTATCGGCCGGTCGGCGTTCGAGGATTGCGCGGCGGCGAACAACGACGTGGCAAGCAACGCCGTCGCTGAAGAAACGGAAATGGCTTTCCGGAGGGAATATGCACGCATGGGTTTGTCTCTCTCGCTTTGTTGGAATTCATGGATGGCGCGCCTGGAGTTCGGCAAACGAAACGAGTTCGCCCGCAATCGCGCTTGCCGCCACCGTGGGCGGGCTGGCGAGCCAGACTTTTCCGGGTCCGCCCCGGCCGGGGAAGTTGCGGTTGATGGCGCTCACGGTGACCTGGTCGGCCCGCACCGAACCACCCGGCCCGCAGTTGCCGCAAGCGCCGCAGGAGGGCTGAAGAATGCGCGCGCCGACGCGTTCGAACGCGTCCATGTACCCCGCCGCAATGCAGTGGTCGCGCACCGCGGTGGTCCCGAACTGGAGATACAGGGCCACCCCGGGCGCGACCTTGAGCCCGCGGTCCGCCGCCCACCTGAGCACCGCGTGGTAGTGGTCGAAGTCTTCGCGCTTGCCGGCCGTGCACGAGCCACCGTAGGCGATGTCGATGCGCACCCGCTCGCCGACCGCCGCCAGCGGCAGGCCGTTGCCGGGGTCGCCCGGTGCGGCGACCATGGGGGAAAGCTGCGTGCAATCGACGTGGAGCGTCCTGGCGTAGATCGCGCCGTCGTCGCTGCGCATCCAGGGCTCGACTTCGAAATCGATGCCGCGGCGCTCGCGCAAGAAGCGCACGGTCTCGGCATCGGGAGCGACCAGGCCGGTGAAGCCGCCGAGTTCCGCCGTCATGTTGGTCAGCGTGGCGCGCTCGTCGGTGGTCATGCGCCGTACCACGTCGCCCGAGAACTCGAACACCTTGCCCACCCCGCCGCCGTCGCGCACGAAGGGCAGCGCGAGCAGATGCAGCACGACGTCCTTGGCGCTCACTCCAGGGGCAAGCGCCCCATCGAGCACGATCTTCAGGGACTGCGGCACCGTCAGCCGCACCGCTCCCGTCACGAAGGCATTCGCCATGTCCGTGGTTCCCACGCCGAAGGCCACGCAACCCAGCGCGCCGCTGTGCGGCGTGTGTGAATCCGTGCCCACCACCAGTTGGCCCGGCAGCGCATAGTGTTCCGCCACCATGGCGTGCGAGATGCCGGCCACGTTGGTGCCGTCGTCCTTCGCGGCCTGTTCCTCGGTCAGTGTGCGGTGAGAGCGCAAGCCGTAGGCGGCCGCGAATTCGCGCTGCGCCTCGACCATGCGATGCACATTCGGCACCAGGCCGCCATGCACGTGCGCAGGGCTTTCCGTGACGTAGGACGTGTGGTCTTCGAAGGCCACGATGGAATCGGCGTCGTGCAGCACCAGCGGCCGGCCGAAGGTGGCGTGCAGCATGTGCGCGGCCATGCCGGTGTAGTACTCGTGGATGAAGCGAAGGTCGGCGCGCACGAAGGCACCGTCGCCCGGCGCGGGATGTGCCTGCGTCAGCTCGGTGGCGAGCGCGTGGCGCGCCACGATCTTCTCGAACAGCGTGCGCGGACGCGCGTCCCGAGCCTCGGGCGGCACCGCGATGTCGCGCATGAATTGCCGGCCGAAGCGCAGCAGCCCGCCGCTCTTGAGGATCGCCGCGGCCAGCGCGTCGCGGCCGGCCACGAGGTCGTCGATCGGAATCGCCTTGCCCGCCTGGATGGACGCGACCAGGCCGAAGTCGGTCGAGGTGAACAAGCCGATGTTGTCGGCGTTCTGCCGGTACAGGCGCTCGAAGCTTTCAGCGATGACCAACCGCACGCCGGCCGCCTTCTCGGCGGTCGGGCTGTGCTCGCGCGAGGAGCCCTTGCCATAGCGCCTGCCCGCGATCACGACCTCGATGCCCGACGCGCGGATGGCATCGGTGCTGATCGGGAATGCCTCGCCCGCCTTGAAGCCCGAGTACGGGTAGCGGCTCAGCTTGTCGTCGTAGTGCGTGAGGATCGGAAGCGGCGTGATCTCGTCCGTCGAAATATCGTCACGCAATGGCGACGCGTCGGCGAGTTCAAGGCGCTCCCCCTTCAAGCTCAGCTCGACCATGCGTGCGGAACAGCTCAGGAAGAGGACGCGCGGGTCGAACCGGATGCTTTCGGCGCTGGCGGCGGCTGGCGTGGAGACTGTCATGCTCCGATGTTCGCGGTCCGTGGCAGCGCCATAAAGCGCTCGCTCGGCACAGGGGATCTCGCCATCCGCGAGATCGGTGATTACCCTTGCAGACTCTCGATGAGCGCTGCAACTGCGCGAGGCTGCGGGGTCTTGCGCAGGGCGTAGATATTCAGGACGCGGTCGGCCCACTCTTCCGCCAGCGGACGCCTGGCAAAGCGGTCGGACCCCGCATAAGCCGTCACGGCACTTCGAGGCACCACCGCGATGCCGAGGCCTGCCTCCACCATGCGGCAGACGGCGTCGAAGCTGCTGACTGTAACCTTCGGGTTGAAGCGCCTGCCCAATGCCGTGGCGCGTTCGTTCAGGGACCGGTCCATCGCGCCGCCCTGATGAATGCCGACCAAGGGATATTCGAGCGCACGCGCGAACGTGATGGCTTGCAGGTCCGCCAGTTCATGTCCCGAGGGAAGCACCACGAGCAAGGGGTCGGAGGCAAAGCGCCATGCATCCATGCCCGCCGGCACGGCGACGTCGACGCCCACGCCGACATCGGCGCGATCGTCCAGACAGGCGCGCAGCACGTCGCGGGTGTCTTCCTCGTGCAGGGTGACCTCCACGCCCGGGTATGCCTCCATGAAGCGGTGCAAGCGCTCGGGCAGGAAACCGATGACGGAGGACATGTTGGCATGAAGGCGCACCCTGCCCCGCACTTCGCCGCCTTCGCTCTGCACTTCGCGCAACAAGGCTTGCAGTTCGTCATCGAAGCGTTCGCCCCTCGCCAGCACCAGCCTGCCTGCATCGGTGAGTGCAATGCCGCGCGGCGAACGCACGAGCAGCGGCGTCTCGAATGCATGTTCCAGGTCCGCGATCCTCCGGCTCAAGGCCGAAGGTGCGATGTTCTCCGCGGCAGCGGCACGCACGATGGAACCGGCGCGGGCCGCTGCCACGAACAACCTGATGCTGTAGGAATCGATTCGACGGGTCACAGGCTTCGTCGGTTGGTGGAACCACAAAGTGTGGCATGGAGACGGCCGACACAGCGCATCTTTGCGCCGGGCCAAAGGCGACTCTAACGTTTCGCGCCGCACAACGCGTTTCACACAATGCAATGCCATTGTGATCTGCGCAACGGACAAATAAAGTTGCCTCCAACCCAACGCGAAGACGCTGGGGAGATCAGGAGACAAACAGATGTCCGCTACGCGCAAAGAGCACAGCCAAAGTCCGGCCGGGATGCCCTACTCGGCTGGCATGCAGCGACCCGGCATCGCAGTGCCGGCAGACGCGTGCGACTGCCACCTGCACGTCTACGACAGCGGCTTCCCGGCAGCACCCGGCGCGCGGCTGCGTCCGCCGGACGCTTCGATCTCCGACTATCGACTCCTGCAACAGCGTCTGGGAACGCGCCGCGCGGTGCTCGTCACCCCCTCGACCTACGGCACCGACAACCGGGTCATGCTGAGGGCGCTGGAAGCACTCGGTGCGGATGCCCGCGGCGTCGCGGTCATCGACGGAGCGCAGAGCAACGAGCAGCTCGGGGCGCTTCACGCGCAGGGTGTACGTGGCGTTCGCCTCAACCTGTCGTTGGGCGTGGCGGGTTCGGTCGAGATGTTGGAGCCTCTCGCACAGCGCATTGCCGCTCTGGGCTGGCATCTTCAACTGCTGATGTCGCCGGATGCTCTAGCGGCCTTGGGCGACACCCTGCGGCGATTGCCAGTGCAAGTGGTCTTTGATCACTTCGCTCGCATTTCGCCGGCGCAGTCGGGCGCTCACCCTGCGCATGCACTCGTGCTCGCGTTGCTCCGCGAAGACCGTGCATGGCTCAAATTGTCCGGCGGCTACCTCGTGAGCGCCCACGTGACTACGGACGACCCAGCGCTGACCGATCTCGCGCGCAGCTATCTCGATGCCAACCCTGATCGCATCGTCTGGGGAAGCGACTGGCCTCATGCGACTGCATCGGCCGGCATCCATCCCATGCCCGATGACGCACGGCAGATGGATCGACTGGCGGACTGGACTTCCGATGTCGACCTGTTTCGTCGCGTGCTCGTCGACAACCCGGCTGCCCTTTACGGCTTCGCATCCCCCGCCCATTCCGACTGACAAGAGAGACAGCGACATGACGAAAAGCATCCACACGCCGCCCTCTGCACTGCGCAGAGGCATCCTCTTGAGCGGTCTTGCGCTCACGGCCTCGTTCGGTGCGTGGGCGCAGGGCAATTGGCCGACCGGCCACGTCATCACGTGGGTCGTTCCGTATCCGCCCGGCGGCAGCACCGATGTGTTGGGCCGAAGCATTGCGCAGAAGCTTGCCGCATCACTGGCCGCCAACGTGATCGTCGACAACCGGGCTGGCGCCACGGGCACCATCGGAGCCGCATTTGTGGCAAAGGCCGCACCTGACGGCTACACGCTTCTGGGCACTTCCATCGGCCCGCAAGCCATTGCGCCCCATCTGATGGGGAAGCTGCCCTACGACCCGATCCAGAGCTTTGCGCCGGTGGTGACGATCGGCACGATCCCGCACATCCTGGTCGTCGGGGTCGACCAGCCGTTCAAGACCGTTGCGGACCTCGTCGCTGTGGGGAAGGCGCAGCCGGGCAAGCTGGCATTCGCGTCCGGTGGCACGGGAACGATCCTGCAGATGCAAGGCGAACTGCTCAAGCAGCAGGCCGGCGTGCAATTCATCCATGTGCCCTACAAGGGCGACACCCCTGCGCTGCAGGACACGCTTGGCGAACAGGTGAACTTCATGTTCGCTCCCGCGGCGGCAGCGCTTCCGCACGTGCTGTCCGGAAAGCTGCGCGCGCTCGCGGTCACGTCGGCGGCGCGTCTCAAGGCACTGCCGGACATCCCCACGATGGGCGAGGCCGACATGAAGAACTTCGTGGTCGAGCAGTGGCAGGCTGTCTTCGCGCCTGCAGGAACGCCAGCGCCTGTCATCGAGCGGCTCAACCGCGAGATCAATGCCGCGCTGAAGGACCCATCCATCACCGCGCTCGCGGACAAGCTGGGCGTCACGCTCATCGGCGGCACGCCGCAACAGCTGGGCGAGTTGCAGAAAGCGGACTTCGCCAAATGGGCCGACGTTATCCGCAAAGGAAACATCAAGGCCGAGTAAGTCGCTCGCTCAACCTGTTCTTCCCCTCCCACTCTTTCACACCGAGAAAACCACCACCATGAGCCAACTTCCTGAAATCGTTCGCGAGATCGAACGCGTATCCGTCGACGTCGTCGCCAAGGCGGCCACCTTCCAGGCCGCCATCCTTGCGGATGTCGCTGGCCGCCGCGGCACGATGAATGCCCGTGTGGCACCGGTCCACCACAGCATGGCGGTGGCAGGTCCTGCCTTCACCGTCGAGGTGCGTCCCGGGGACAACCTGATGGTCCACGCCGCGATCGCGCTGGCCAAGCCGGGCGACGTGCTCGTGATCGATGGCAAGGGCGATCAGACTGCCGCCCTCATGGGCACGCTGATGCTCAGTGCCTGCAAGAAGCAGGGGCTGGCGGGCGTGATCGTCGATGGCGCGATTCGCGACAAGCTCGACCTGCTGGAACTCGGCTTTCCGGTGTTCAGCGCAGGCTTCAACCCGGCAGGACCGACGAAGTTCATCCCGGGCCGCATCAATCACACCATCTCCGCTGGCGGCACCATGGTGAATCCCGGTGACCTGATCGTGGGCGATGCCGATGGCGTGGTCGTGATCGAACGCGAGAAGGCGTCCGCGATGATGGCGCTGGCCGACAAGAAAGTCGCCGATGAAGCCGCACGCCAGGAAGCCATCAACCGCGGCGACACTGCCTCCAAGTGGCTGCCTGCAGCACTGCGCGCCGCCGGCGTCCTGAAGGAAGGGGAGTCGCTGTGAGCGCCGTACTCGTTACCGGCGCCGACCTCGCGCCGCAGGCCCTCGACTTGCTCGCGGGCTATGAGATGGTCTACGCAGGCAAGACGCCGACCGAGGAAGATGTCGGGGCCCTTTGCAAGGCACACAACCCTGTGGCCATCATCGTCCGCTACGGCAAGGTCACCGCGCAGATGATGGATGCCGCGCCGGCGCTCAAGGTCATCGCCAAGCACGGCACCGGCACGGACACGATCGACAAGGTCGCCGCCAAGGCGCGCGGCATCGAGGTCGTCGCTGCGGTCGGTGCCAATGCAGCCGCCGTGGCGGAGCAGTCCCTCGCACTCATGCTGGCGTGCGCGAAGTCGGTCGTCCAACTCGACAGGCGCATGCACGCCGGCCACTGGGACAAGGCGACACACAAGTCTCTCGAGCTGGGAGGCCGGACCGTCGGCCTGATCGGTCTGGGTGCCATCGGCCAGCGATTCGCCAAGATGGCGGATGCGATGGGCATGCACGTGATCGGCTTCGATCCTTATGACAAGGACGTCCCGGGCTACATCAAGGTCGTCGATCTGGAAACGATCTGGCGCGATTCGGATGTGATCTCGCTTCACTGCCCGCTGACCGATGACAACCGCGGTGTGGTGAACGCAGCCGCACTCGCGAAGTGCAAGCGGGGCGTGATCATCGTCAACACCGCTCGCGGTGGCCTGATCGACGAACAGGCTCTGCTGGTCGCGATCGAGTCCGGCCAAGTCGCGGGCGCGGGTCTGGACTCCTTCGCGGTCGAGCCGCTGGTCGCCGATCACCCCTTCCGCAAGCAGGATCGCATCGTGATGAGTCCTCACATCGGGGGCGTCACCAGCGATGCTTACGTCAACATGGGCGTTGGTGCCGCCAGCAACCTGCTGGCTGTGCTCGCCCGCGGCTGAAGCCCCGACGCACGCCATCAGCGCCGCGATTCCAAGGAGACAAACCATGCGCCGCGTCAACAACTTCAAGCGATTCCACGCAGCCCGATCCATCTGCGCGATGACCCAGGTGGGCAGCTCGTTCGCGACGCTCGGCTCGGTCCTGCCGCAGATTCAATCGGGCAAGCTCACTGCCCTCGCAGTGGCCGCGCCGAAGCGCTCCGCATTGCTGCCCCAGGTGCCGACCTTCGAAGAGGCCGGCGTGAAGGACTACCGCGCCGACGCCTGGTACGGACTGCTCGCACCCGCAGGCACGCCGCCCGCCGTGGTCGCGACGCTGCAGAAGACTGCACAGGCTTTCGCGCAGGCAGCTTCCACTCAGGAGAGGCTCAAAGGCTTGGGGATGGAAGCGCAGAGCGTTTGCGGCAGCGCATTCGGTGAGCAGCTTCAGCACGAAGTGCAGAGCTACAAGTAGCTCGCACGCGAACTCGACATCAAGGCCGAGTGAGATGCCGACACGTCCGGCAACTCATCGACAAACAGGAATTGCTTTCATGTTCTCCAGACTTACTTTCACCCAGCGCGCTGCACTCGTCGCATGCGCCCTTTGCGCTCTTGCCGCCGGCGCCGCCAACGCGGCCTATCCCGACCGCACCATCACCATCACCATCGTCGTGCCGTACGCGCCAGGTGGCGCCGCCGACGCCGTGGCCCGCGTGGTCGCGGCGCGCATGAGTACGAAGCTTGGCGCCACCGTGATCGTCGACAACCGTGCCGGCGCCAGCGGCACCATCGGTGCCGGCTTCGTCGCCAAGGCCCCGGCGGACGGCTACACCGTGCTGTACGACGCGACACCCTACTCGATCAATCCGCATCTCTTTCCCAAGATGCCGTTTGCCGAAAGCGCTCTGCAGCCACTCTCCCTGGTGCTGCTGGCACCCAATGCGCTGATCGTCAAGGCCGATTCGCCAATCAAGTCGGTCAACGATCTGGTCGCCAAGGCCAAGGCGCAACCCGGCAAGGTGAACTACGCCTCCGGCGGCAGCGGCACTGTGCAGCGCCTCGCATCGGAACTGCTGCGCCAGAAGCTGAGCCTCGACATGGTCCATGTGCCCTACAAGAGCGGCGGCCCGGCCATCACGGACGTGATGGCCGGTCAGGTCGACTTCATGTTCGCCACCGTGGCCGCGAGCTATCCCCTCGTGAGTTCGGGCAAGCTGCGGGCGCTCGCGGTGTCCTCGCCGCAACGCTCGCCGCGGATGCCTGAGGTGCCGACGGTCGCCGAGACCGTGGTTCCGGGTTATGAGGCCTTCGAGTGGAACGGCATGTTCCTTCCCGCCAAGACGCCGAAGGACATCGCGGACAAGCTGCAACGCGCGGTGGTCGAAGTCCTGAAGGAAGACGAGGTGCAGAAGCGCTTGGCCGATCTCGGTGCCCAAGCCGTTGGATCGACGCCTGAGGAGTTCGCAACCTTCCTCAAGAAGGAAGACGCAAAGTGGGGCGATGTGGTCCGCAAGGGCGACATCAAGCTGGACTGAGCATCCGATGAATTCCTGGTCCACGCTTTCGCAGCCGGTGCCGCATTCTCTGGGCCTCGATCGGCCTGCGCGCCGGTTGCCGCCGATGGCGTGCGACTGCCACATGCACATCTTCGATCCTCGGTTCAAACCTTCGCCGCACTGGACGCGGCAGCCGCCTCTGGCGCCGGTGGCCGCCTACAGGCGTCTGCAGGAGCGCCTCGGAACCACGCGGGCCATTGTGGTGACGCCATCGACCTACGGCACCGACAACCGATGCACGCTCGATGCACTCGCGCAGCTTGGCTCTGACGCGCGAGGCGTCGCAGTGGTGGACCCCTATGTCTCAGAAGCGGAGCTTGACGAACTCGCGTCGCGCGGCATTCGAGGCCTGCGCCTCAACTTCGTCACTCCGCAATCGTGGGGCGTCACAACGCCGGACCTGCTGATCACGCTGGCCTCCAAGGCGAGCCGCCTCGGATGGCACATCCAGCTCCTGCTGCATCCGGACCAGTTGGTCGAGCTTGCACCCGTGCTTGAGAAGCTTCCAGCACCGCTGGTGGTCGATCACCTCGGACGCATCGACCCAACTGAAGGATCATCGGCGCAAGCCTTCCGGCTCCTGATGCCACTGCTGGAGGCCGGGAGCACCTGGATCAAGCTCTCGGGTGCCTACATGCGCTCATCGGTCGGCGGACCTTCCTACGCGGACACCGTGCCGCTCGGCCAGGCCCTCGTGCGAGCCGCGCCACATCGCATCCTCTGGGGAAGCGATTGGCCTCATACGACCGAAACCGCCGGCACCGTGAACGATGCCGCGCTGGTCGATCTCCTCCAGGCATGGTGCGGCGACGACGCCTCGCTGATGGACCGCATCCTCGTCGACAACCCCGCAAAGCTCTATGGCTTTGCGACCTGAGCAGCATTACAGACCATGTTCCTCATCCAACCACCCCAGGTGCGCGAACTGAAGCTCTTCAGTGCGATGCCCGATCAATTTCGTCGCCCCGAACGCAGCGCATGGGCAGACGCGAATCGCGGCGGCACGCCGACCGATTCGTTCCTCGAAGGGCCCGTCTTCGACGACGCCGGAAACCTCTTTGTCACCGACATTCCCTGGGGTCGCATCTTCCGCATCGATCCGCAAGGACAGTGGTCGCTCGTCGCCGAGTACGACGGAGAGCCCAACGGAATGAAGTTCCTCGATGCGCGAACCCTGCTCATCACCGACTACAAGAACGGGTTGATGCAAGTCGAGGTTGCGAGCGGTCGCGTCACACCTTTCCTCGAACGTCGCAACAGCGAACGCTTCAAGGGCGTCAACGACCTGGTGTTCGACGGTGCCGGCAATTTGTACTTCACCGACCAGGGCCAGACGGGCCTTCACGATCCGACTGGGAGGCTCTACCGCCTCGGGCGCGACGGCAGGCTCGATCTGCTGCTGGACAACATCCCGAGCCCGAACGGCGTCGCGCTGTCACCGGACGGCAGGGTCCTGTATCTCGCGGTGACGCGCGGCAATTGCGTCTGGCGCGTGCCCCTTCTGCCCGACGGCAGCGTGTCAAAGGTCGGCCAGTTCTTCACGTCGTACGGGCCCAGTGGACCGGACGGCCTTGCGGTCGATGCGCAAGGGCGGCTGCTGGTCGCCAACCCCGGACTGGGTTACGTGTGGGTACTCAACAGTCGTGCAGAGCCTGTGGAAGTGCTGCGAGGGCCGAGCGGCGCGTCAACCACCAATCTCGTCTTCGGCGGACACGAAGGTCGCACGTTGTACGTCACCGATTCGACGCACGGCCACATCCTGATGGCCGACATGGATGCGGGTGGATTACCCTTGGCAAGGCGCTAGGGATGCCACTTCGAAACAACCGGCGGCGTCGCAGCTGAGCGTTGGCCCGCCAACGCGTAGGAGAGCTTGTTGGCGGCCTGCACGACGCTCTTCGCGTACTTCTCGAGCTTCGTCTTCGTGAGTCGTGAACTGGGCCCCGAGATGCACATCGAGCCGAGCAGGTTCCAGTTGGTGCGAAACACGGGGGCTGCAACGCTCGATACCTCGGTCTCGCGTTCGCCCATCGAGATGTGGAAGCCGCGCGAACGAATGGACTCGTAGGGTTCCCCCTTGGCACCGCTGAACGCGAGGATCACCCGCCCCGGTGCGCCGAGATTCAGCGGCAGCCGCTCTCCGATGCGGACGCTGTGCCGCACCGACTGCGGCCCTTCGACGCGGGCGACGCAAGACCGGATGTCGCCTTCGCGCACATAGAAGGACGCGCTCTCGCCAGTGAGCTTGACCAGTTCGTACAGGGCGGGCTCGACGACGTTATTGACGTCGAACCCGGCCTGATAGCGCGCCCCGAGCCAGCCGGCCGCCGGTCCGAGCCGCCATTGGCCGTCGTCGGTCTGCACCATGTAGTTGGATTGCGCGAGCGTGCGGGCAAGGCGCAGCACAGTGGTCTTGTGCATGCCGCAGCGACGGCTCAGTTCCGCGAGCGGGAGACTCGACTCTCCCACCTCGAAGGCTTCCATCAGGGACAGTGCCCGTGTGACGGCGATCACCCCGCTGGCGCGTTCGGTGGCAGGCTCACTCTTGCTGGCGTTGCGCATATTGGACCTTGGTTCGCTGTATGCAACGGCATTGTACGTATTGCAACTCGCAAATAAAGTCCTCCGAAAGCGCCACCCTCAGGCGCTGCCTATCGGAGACAAGTTCATGCATCCCTCACGCCGCGCTGTGCTGGCATTGGCCGCAGCATCCCTTCTGGTCACGGCCGTACACGCTGAAGCCTGGCCCACGAAGCCGATCCGCCTGATCGTGCCGTTCCCCGCTGGTGGCGGCACCGACATCATTGCGCGCGAACTGGCAAACAAGCTGACCAGCTCGGGCTACAACTTCGTGATCGACAACAAGCCCGGATCTGGCGGCAACCTGGGTGTCGATGCAGCCGCCAAGGCGGCACCTGACGGCTACACGCTGGTGCTCGGCCAGACCAGTAACCTCGCAATCAATCCGACGCTGTACCCCAAGCTGCCCTACGACCCGGTCAAGGACCTCACGCCGGTGAGCCTGGTGGCGAGTTCGCCGTTGGTCATCGTCGCGGGATCGAGCACTCCCTACAAGACGCTCGGCGACGTGGTGAAGGCTGCGAAGGAAAAGCCTGGCTTCATCAACTACGCATCGTCGGGCAACGGCACCGTGTCCCATCTCGCGGGCGAGTCTTTCCAGAAAACGGCGGGCATCAAGCTCACGCACATTCCGTACAAGGGCGCGAGCCAGGGCGCCACGGACGTCATCGGCGGTCAGGTGCAGCTCTACATCTCGACAGTCCCGACGCTGATGGGCCACATCAAGAGCGGAAAGATGCGCCCGCTCGCCGTGACTTCGCTGCAGCGCGTGCAGGACCTGGCCCAAGTGCCCACCGTGGCCGAATCGGGCTTCAGCGGCTTCGAGTCCGTCACGTGGTTCGGCATCCTGGGCCCGGCGAACCTGCCGAAGGAAGTCGTCGCCAAGCTCAATGCCGACATCAACAAGGCGCTCAAAGAGCCCGACTTGCGCCAAAAACTGATCGCTCAGGGCGCCGATGTGAGCGGAGGCAGCGCGGAGCAGTTTTCGAAGCTGATCCGAGACGACATTGTTCGATGGGGCAAGCTGGTGAAGGACTCCGGCGCAAAAATCGATTGACCGCAGCAAAGCTGGGTTGGGAGGTCGACCATGCGCCAGAGAAGCGCGCGGCATGGGCGGATCGAAGCGTAGGAACCTGCGGGTTGGAGCCGAGCAAGCTCATTGAATCTATCCAATAATTCAACTATTATTGGATAATGGAAGAAAAACACGTCATCCAAGCCTTGGCCGCGCTGGCCCAACCGGTACGCCTGCAGGTCTTTCGAGCACTGGTCGTCGCCGGACCTGACGGCCTGACGCCCGGTGTGCTCGCGGATCAGCTCGGGGTGCCTTCGACGAGCCTGTCGTTCCACCTCAAAGAGCTGACACACGCCAACTTGGTCAGCCAGACGCGGGACGGTCGCAACCTCATCTACCGCGCGGTGTTCGAGCAGATGAATGCGCTGCTCGGCTATCTCACGGAGAACTGCTGCCAGGGCGAGGCGTGCCTGCCTGCCAGCGTCACAGCCTGCGAATGCTGAAGGAGAACCCATGAAGCGCTTTCATGTCCATCTGCACGTCGATGACCTGGCGAAGAGCATCGCCTTCTACTCGGACGACCTGGGCATTCAGGCCGAAAACGAGTCCGAGCTCGACATCGGCAAGATTCAAAAGGCTGCGCAATGACGCTCAACGTTCTCATCCTCTGCACCCACAACTCGGCTCGCAGCGTGCTGGCCGAGGGCATGCTCAACCACTGGGCCCAGAAGCTCGGCAAGGACGTGAAGGCGTTCAGCGCCGGCAGCGCGCCCAGCGGAAAGATCAACCCGTTCGCCATCGACGTGCTGCAGGCCGCCGGCGTGAACACCGAGGGCTTTCGCAGCAAGAGTTGGGACGAGTTCACCACGCCCGTCATGCAGGTCGTCATCACGGTCTGCGACAGCGCTGCGCAGGAGGCTTGCCCGTACTGGCCCGGCACGCGCGTGAAGATCCACTGGGGCTATCCGGACCCGTCCAACACCGAGGGCGGCGACGAGGCAAAGCGCCAGGCCTTCGAGCTGACGCGCCAGGCGATCTCTTACCGCATGCTCCAGCTGCTGGCGCTGGACAATCCCGAAGCGATGAGCGACGCCGAGCTGCAAGAGCGACTGCGCCGCATCTCTGCGAGCTGACCCCATGAGTGCAGTGATTGAAAGCCCGCGCAGCGCGGTAGCCCCCATGAGCGTGTTCGAGCGCTACCTCACGGTTTGGGTGTTCCTCTGCATCGTCGCCGGCATCGCGCTGGGGCAGCTCTTCCCGGCGGCGTTCCAGGCGGTAGGCCGTCTGGAGGTCGCGAAGGTCAACATTCCGGTAGGCGTGTTGATCTGGGTGATGATCATCCCGATGCTCTTGCGGGTCGATTTCGCGGCCCTCGCGCAGGTGAAGAACCATTGGCGCGGCATCGGCGTGACGCTGTTCATCAACTGGGCGGTGAAGCCGTTCTCGATGGCCTTCCTGGCATGGCTTTTCGTACGCCAGGTCTTCGCAAGCTTTCTGCCGGCCGAGCAGCTCGACAGCTATGTGGCCGGCCTGATTCTGCTGGCGGCAGCGCCCTGCACGGCGATGGTTTTCGTCTGGAGCCGGCTGACCGGCGGTGACCCGACGTTCACGCTCTCGCAGGTCGCACTGAACGACGCCATCATGGTGTTCGCCTTCGCGCCGATCGTCGGCCTGCTGCTGGGCCTGTCGGCCATCACCGTGCCTTGGGACACGCTCATCACCTCCGTGGGCCTCTACATCGTGCTGCCTGTGATCTTCGCGCAGCTGCTGCGCAAGCGGCTGCTGAAGGCGGGGCCCGCGGCCTTCGAACAGGCGATGCACCGCATCGGCCCGTGGTCGATCGCGGCGCTCCTGCTGACCCTCGTGCTGCTGTTCGCGTTTCAGGGCGAGGCCATCATCAAGCAGCCGCTGGTGATCGCGATGCTCGCAGTGCCGATCCTGATTCAGGTGGTACTGAATTCGGGCCTTGCCTACTGGCTCAATCGGAAGCTCGGCGAGAAGCACAACATCGCGTGCCCATCGGCGCTGATCGGCGCGTCCAACTTCTTCGAGCTGGCGGTGGCCGCAGCCATCAGCCTGTTCGGCTTCCACTCGGGCGCGGCGCTGGCCACCGTGGTCGGCGTGCTGATCGAGGTGCCAATCATGCTGGCCGTGGTCAAGGTCGTGAACTCGTCGCGAGGCTGGTATGAGTCGTGAGCTGCCGAACATCGATCCGGCCTTGTTCGCAAAGGCCGACCCGGATCTGCTGCTGCCGGCGCAACGCTCCACGCACGCGCCGCGCATCCTGCTGCTGTATGGCTCGGTGCGCGAGCGCTCCTACAGTCGCCTGCTGACGGAAGAAGCCGCCCGCCTGCTGCGAGCGTTGGGCGCGGAAACGCGGATCTTCGACCCCCGTGGCCTGCCGCTGCCGGACTCGGAGCCGGACGACCACCCCAAGGTGGTGGAACTGCGCGAGCTTGCCCAATGGGCCGAAGGCATGGTCTGGACGTCGCCCGAGCGCCACGGGGCGATGACCGGCATCATGAAGGCGCAGATCGACTGGATACCGCTGTCGGTCGGTTCGGTGCGGCCGACGCAGGGCAAGACGCTTGCGGTGATGGAGGTATCGGGCGGCTCGCAATCGTTCAATGCCGTGAACCAGCTGCGCGTGCTGGGCCGTTGGATGCGCATGATCACGATCCCCAACCAGTCGTCGGTGGCCAAGGCCTTTCTGGAGTTCGACGAGGCGGGACGCATGAAGCCCTCGCCGTACTACGAGCGCGTGGTCGACGTGATGGAAGAGCTGGTGAAGTTCACGCTGCTCACGCGCGACTGCGCGAGCTACCTGGTCGACCGCTACAGCGAACGGCGCGAGAGCGCCGAGGCGCTCTCGAAGCGGGTCAACTTGCGCAGCATCTGAGCCAAGCGAGCGTGCAGAGCAGGACAACGACGACCGTCATGCTGGGCGTTGCCCAGACCTTGGTATGCGCCTCGTCGTACTACCTTTCGCGTGAAAACACTCGTTGCGCATGTTTTCGAGGGTCAGACCACGGGGAATTGCCAGCAGGCAACTGAGCCCAATGCGGCATCTGTGCGCCCTTGGAGAACAGTGAACCCGTGCAATTTAGGGCATATGTAGGGCACGGGCACCGAAAATGACAAAGGGGTTAGCAACTACTACGCTGCTAACCCCTGTCAATTTTGGTCGTGTGAAAACGATCTAAAGATGGCCTGAAACCCGCATGGATACTGGCTTCTATCAGTTCGAAAAAGCTTTTGTACCCCCTTTTGTACCCCTCCTAGGCGCTCATCATTTAAGTTGCTTTTGCGCATCATTGTTGGGGTCGTCTCGACTGAACCGCGAGCCTTGTGGACTCTTATTGACGCCTTCATTAAACATGGTGTCGCTCAGGTCTCGCACGGCACTCCCCACTCAATGGTCCCGACTCGGCGCCGCATCGTCGCGCTGTCGTTGCCTCCGTCGGGTCCCGGCCAGACATCCGCCGTCGGCAAGAAGTGAGCTTCACCATCGAACTCGACGGCCTGCAGCTTCCCCATCAGGCACTCGGATCCTGGCAGGGGGCTGTCGAAGAGATGTTAGAGGCCTATGCAAAAGAGATGTTCAAGCGCGAACAGAAGGTCATGGAGTTGCCATCGAACTCTCGCAGCAACAAGAACGCTACTTGCCATCAAAGTCCGTTTGTAAGTCTCGACGATCACCGACTGCTAGCGGCATGGCGAACACCAGCTCCAGCGGAGAGACTCCCTCTTTGGCAGGCGGTCAGTAGACGCGGCCGCTTCGCATTCCCTCCATGCCCCCATCCAATGGGATGAATAGCCGCTACTATGTGCGTAAGCATCAGTAACGGGGACCTAATGCTCTATCTATTGGACACCGGCCGGATGGCCTACAAATTCGGCAAATGGCGCGGCGCGCTCTATCTGGTCGCGACTGCCGTGCCGCTAGCTGTTGCGAATTTCATCGTCAAGATCTTCAGCATCTTGCCGGGGCAACCTGAGCCACCGGCGGCCTTCCAGTGGATCGAAATAGGTTTCTACGCCTTCGCACTGCTTCTTTGGGGTTACGGCTGCTATCGGCTTTATCGGGATCACGTCCACCACGACTACTACCTCGAAGCCGACCACTACCAGCGAGAAGGCTGGTAAGCGCGGAGTTGGGCAAGGTCTGCCCCAGCCCCAAGTGGGCCCGGACCTGCCTTCGAGGAAATCGCTCCGAACCGTTCGAGCGTTTACAGCAAGGGTATGGCCCGCGCAGTTCGGAGGTCAGCGGGTGGACGAACGCAGCGCCGCGACCGAACTGCTGCACCAGAGCAAACAAGAACATTGACTGAGAGGGGACATCGGCCATGCATATCGAAAGCGTCACGGTCATCGGATTCCGGTGTTTTGGCCCGACCCCGGCAACCGTCCCGCTGAGCGCCGGGCTCACCGCAATCGTCGGCGCGAACGCTTCGGGCAAGACCGCGGTACTGCAAGCACTCATGCGCCTGTTCGGAGTAACCCGGGCGCAGCGGACGATCGTTCCTTCGGACTTCCATGTGCCACCGGCCGAGGCGGTGCGTCCTGCCGCGCGTGAGCTGACCATCGATGTTCGCCTCAGTCTGCCGGAGCTGGTAGCAGGTACGGCGACCGCAGCCACTGTCGCGCCAGTTTTTCGCCATGTACGCGTTGAGCGTCCTGGCGGCACGCCACTGTGCCGCCTGCGCTTGCGGGCACGCTGGGATGCCGACGGCACGGCCGAAGGCACCGTCAGCCAGGACCTGAACTGGGTCAACACGGCCGACGAAGTCGTCCGCGACGATCAGCTCTCACCCGTGGCACCGGGCGACCGAGGCCTGATCCAACTGTTCTACACCCCGGCCAGCCGGGATGCAGCCACCCAGATCCGGGCCACAACGGGCGCTCTAGCTTCTCGTCTGCTCCGAGCTATCGAGTGGTCAGCAGATACTCAAACCACCGTCAACGCCGCGACCGAGCAACTGACGGCGGCGTTCGAAGGCGAGAAAGCCATCCAGGCCATCAGCCAGTCCCTTTCCCAGCGCTGGGAAAAGCTGCACGATGGGGACATCGACTGCGAGCCCGAGCTAAGTCTGACGAGCCGGCGCTTCGAGGAAGTTGTCGCGCGGATCGGCGTGATGTTCAAGCGCGGCCCGGCTGGTGTCGACCGCGGACTCGAGGCTCTGAGCGACGGCCAGCAGTCCCTGTTCTACTTCGCGCTCGGGGCCGCAGTCTTCGATGTGGAACGTGCAGCAGTGGCCGGGCAGATCGCGGGGTTTCGGGCCGAGGAACTCAGCGTGCCCGCCCTTACGCTATTCGCGATTGAGGAGCCTGAGAACCATCTAGCGCCCTACTATCTCTCGCGCATCCTGCAGCAGATCGGCACCCTCGTTGCAACCGGCGCCGGCCAGGCCCTGGTGTCCAGCCACTCGCCCTCGGTGCTGGGACGTGTTCCGCCTGACGACGTGCGCTTTTGCCGCCGAGACGCTGTCAGCGGTGTCTCGACGGTGCTGCCCATCCCGATGCCCAGCGGCGACATCGAGGCCATCAAATTCGTGCGCAACGCCTTTCTTGCGTTTCCCGAGCTGTATTTCGCGCGCTTCGTGCTGCTGGTCGAGGGGGATTCGGAGCGCATCGTGCTGCCGCGCCTGGCCGAGGCACTAGAACTCCTGGTCGACCCGTCGTTCGTGGCGATAGTGCCGCTGGGTGGGCGTCACGTGAACCACTTCTGGCGCCTGCTCCGAGGCCTGGGCATCCCCTACGCCACGCTGCTGGATCTCGATCTGGGGCGTGACGGTGGCGGCTATGGACGCATCAAAATCGCCTTGCAGCAGCAGCTGGCACTTGGCGCACCGCGAGAAAAGATTCTGGCGCTGTCGGACGGAACCACCCTGAGCGACGAGGGGCTCGCCAAGATGGAGACTTGGGACCAAGCCAACCTCCAAGGCTGGTTGGACTACCTAGAACGCTCCTCATCCGTGTTCTTCTCCGCGCCATTGGACCTCGACTTGGCGATGTTGGCCGCCTTTCCAGCGTCGTACGCGGCCACGATCGACGGCACCGGGCCGCGCATGACCAACGAGGCGGCCGCAGAGGTGGTGCTTGGGACGGCAGGTTCCGGTCTCGCCTGCTATGCCGGCAGCTTCCAACTGCACCGCGAACACATGGCCGCTTACCGATACCACTTCCTCACCCGCAGCAAGCCCGCCACGCATCTGCGTGCCCTGGCGCACCTTGATTTGCCCGCGCTCAAGGCGGGTATGCCTTCTGTGCTCCAGCGGGTGCTACAGCACATCGCTTCCCATCTCTCACGGCTGCTCTGACCATGTCATTGCCGCCGCGCCGTGTATCGCCCGCCGACTGGCAACCGGTCGGCGTGGACAGCCTGGAACCGAACGCACTGACGGTGATGCGTTCGGGCGACCATCGCTCGGTGCTGGCGGGCCCTGGCGCGGGCAAAACAGAACTCCTCGCGCAGCGAGCCGCTTTTCTGCTGCAAACGGGTGCCTCGCCCGCACCGCAGCGTATCCTAGCCATCAGCTTCAAGCGCGACGCCGCACGAAACCTCGCGCGACGCGTGCGCCAGCGATGCCATCCCGATCACGCGGGCCGCTTCGACTCGTTGACCTTCGATGCGTTCGCCAAAGGCCTTGTAGACCGGTTCGGGCAAGCGCTGCCCGCGCGCTGGCGGCCCACCCCCGACTACAGCATCCTGTTTCCTAAGCGCGCGCACTGGGTCGACTTCCTGCAACGTGCCGGGCGCGCCCCGAACAACCCATTCGGCCAGGCCGCCGTGCAAGGGCTGTCAGTCAACCACTTCGAGCGCCGCCACATCCTTGCCGAGCGACTGCCCGAGGCCGGCTGGCCGCTGGCGACGGTTGGCCAGTGGACGGGCCAGCGGTTCTGGGACGAACAGTTGCGCGGCATTGCGCGCAGCTCCCTCACGTTTGCGATGATCGGCCGGCTGGCCGAACTGTTGGTCCGGGTCAACACGTCCGTCCGCAACGCTTTGGCGCTGACCTACTCGCACGTGTTCATGGACGAATTTCAGGACACGACGCAGGTCCAGTTCGACCTCGTGCAGACAATCTTCCTGGGTACACCGGCGATCCTGACGGCCGTGGGCGACAACAAGCAACAGATCATGCGTTTTGCCCTCGCAATGGACGATCCGTTCGTCGTGTTCGAGCAGGCATTTCGTGCGCAACGCATTCCGTTGCTCAGCAACTACCGGTCTTCACCCGAGCTCGTGCGCATCCAGCACGTGCTGGCGCAGGCGCTCGACACGAGTGCCGCGCACCCGCAGTCCCGGGCACCGGCAAAGATTGCTGACGCCTGCTGCGCAATCTGGGACTTCTCCGGCGAGGATGCTGAGGCGCGCACGCTGGTTCAGTTCGTCGCGTCACAGATGCGCGAACACGGCCTGCAGCCCAACGACTTTGTGCTGCTGGTGCGCCAGAAAGCCGAAGAATATGCCCGGACTCTGGCTCCGGTCTTCGCAGCCGCTGGCATTCCGCTGCGCAACGAAGCCGCCTATGTTGGTGCTCAAATGCTACAGGAGCTGCTTACCGAGCCGCTCTCGGAGACGGTACTGCTGATCCTGCGCCTAGCCTGTACCGCTGGTGGCGGTGCCACGTGGAACGAAGCGCAGCGCTTGCTCGCCGACCTTCGTGGTATCACTTCCACTGACGACCGCGCGCGCCGCACATTGGCGCGCGACCTAGACATCTTCGCGCGGCGGCTCTGCCAACAGCATCCCAGGCCCCCGAACACCGAAGCGGCAGCTCGAACTCTTGTCCAGGCGGTAATCGGCTTTCTGGGCCGCGACGCCCTCGTTGGAGCCCACCCGCCTTACGCGCAGGGCGATTGGTTTGTCGAGGTCGAAAACAGTCTGGCCCTGCATTTGCAATCGAGCGCTGCCCAGGCGCCCGACTGGCCCGCGGCGCTGGAAGCCTACGAAGGAACGAAGGCGGTCCCGCTCATGACCTTGCACAAGAGCAAGGGGCTCGAATACCACACTGTCATCTTTGTCGGCCTGGACGATTCGGCGTGGTGGAGCTATGCCCAGGACACCGCTGAAGCCACCGCGGGCTTCTTTGTGGCCTTCACGCGCGCCAAGCAGCGAGTGATCTTTACCTATTCGCCCAGCCGCGGCACGCGCAGGAGCATCGCGCCGCTTTACGCGCTTCTGGCGTCGGCGGGCGTGCAAACCTTTTCGATCGCCTAGCGCTCCCAGGAGGTCCATATCCATGAGTCCAGCCAGCCTCTCCGCTTTCGGCGCCGCCGGTCCGATGGTGGGCTACCTTTACCAGGTCCGGATCGCGCTGCTTTGGGCTATCCGACGCAGCCGCGTCGGCGACTTCACCGTCAGCATTGAGACGCTGGACGATGTGAGCTTCGAGGCCGGCGGCCAGCCCGATGCCGTGTTGCAGACCAAGCACTCGCTCAACGCGGTGGCCAACCTGACCGACCTGAGCTCCGAGGTGTGGAAGACCTTGCGAATCTGGCTCGTTGGGCTGGCCAGCGGCGAGATCCCACCCGACACAGCCCGCTTCTTGATCGCCACTGCAGACGCCCCTGCGGGCAGCGCCTGCGCCGCACTAGGCGTCGAGAGGCTGGGCCGCGACGTGGCCGAGGCGGCCAAGCGACTCAAGCATGCCGCTACCACGTCGAGCAACACCGAACTCAAGGACGCCTTCGAGGCTTACCTGGCATTGGATGAGGCTGGGCGCGAGGCCCTATTGGAACGCGTTTACGTCGTGCCGTCCCAGCCCGACGCGGCCGCTATCGAGGCGCAGTTGCAGTCTGAGCTCTACCATGTCTCCCTGCACCATCAGGACCTGTCGGTCCAGATGCTCGAAGGTTGGTGGTTCAAGCGCGTGCTCCACGAACTGGTCCACCCCGCCGGCGGCATCCCCCGCGCGGAGATCGATGCACAGATCACGGAGATTCAGGAGTCGCTAAAGCCCGATTCGCTGCCGATCGACGGCGAACTGGATGTGCTGATGGTGGCCCTGGAACAGTTGCCGGAGTTCGCCAACCGCCCGTTCTACAAGCAGGTGGAGCTGGTTGGCGGCAGCCAGCTGCGCATCCGCAACGCGATCACCAGCTACCTGCAAGCCTTCCGTCAGCGCTCGGCCTGGGCTCGCGACGACCTGCTGTTCGATGCCGACCTGCAGAAGTACGACCAGCGCCTGCATACCGAGTGGGAACTGCAGTTCGCGCAGGCCTGCGACGAGCTCGGCACCGACGCCTCTGAAGACGCCATGGCCCGGGCGGGCCGTGCCATCCTGAAGTGGGCCGAGGACGCACATGTGCCAATCCGTTCGGGCGTCAATGTGCCCTGGGTCTGCCGGGGTTCGCTTCACATGCTGGCAGAGGATCTACGCCTCGGCTGGCATCCCGAGTTCCAGGCGCGGCTGCAGGCCATCTTCGGTGAGTCCGGAAAGGGCTGCGCGGCATGATTGTCTGGCGGGAACGCACCATCGAGCAGCGCAACTTGCTCAACCCAGCCTTCTGCGCGATCGCCGTATGGCACCTCGCGCGCGGCTATCACACCGAGGCCACGGCGCTTGGCAGCGACACGGGCGGCCTGCCGTTCGCGTTGGCGTTCGTCGGTACAAGCCTAGTGTTGCGCGGGCAGACGCGTGACCAATTGCCTCGCTCGATCGCCACCTCGCTGCCCACATGGGTGAACGACCACCCGCTTGAGCGTTCGGCCGTCGCCAAGGGCGTGGTCGTACTGCGCGAGGCGGTGCGCGAGGCTCTGCTGTTTGGAGCACAGCACGAGCTGCTCTCGCTCGACGGCCACCTGCTCGAGGCCAGCGATACATCCGTGAAGAAAATCAACGCCTACCTGCGTGCGTCAAGCGCGGAGGTGAGGGACTGCATGCGCCAGGCGACGTTCGTCGGCCGCTGGCTGTGCAAAGCGGGCACGCCGCCGACCGTACTGGCGCTGTTGGGAGTACAAGCATGATCCAGATTCGCGCCGTCGTGATCTACAGTCACGATGGGCGGCACCGCGTGGTGCCCTTCGAGCCGGGCAGCGTCAACATCATCTCGGGCGACCCGCGCACCGGCAAGTCGTCCCTGCTGGGCATCATCGACTACGCCTTGGGCGCCAAGGAAATCGATGTACCGGAAGGCAAGGTGCGGCGCAATGTCGCTTGGTTCGGTCTGCTCCTTGAGACCGGCCGAGGCCAGGCATTCGTCGCGCGCCAGTCGCCAAAAGGCGACGGCAAGTCCAACGAGGTGATCTACGTGCAATCCGATGGCGAGGTGTCGATCCCCGCCGCCGATGCGCTGCGAGCGACCACCAATCGCGACGGCCTGCGCGCGTTGCTAGCGTCCTGGGTTGGCATGTCCGATTACCTACACGAGCCACCGCAGGGCCAGACGCGGGATCCGTTGGCCGCCACGATCAGCCATGCTCTCACTTTCTGTTTCCAGTCGCAGTCCGAGATCGCGCAGCGCAAGTACCTGTTTCACGGATCGAATGACCGCTTCGTGGCGCAGGCGATCAAAGACACCCTGCCCTATTTTCTGGGTGCCGTCACTGACGACTATGTCGCTCAGCAACAGGAACTCAAGCGTGTGCGCACCGAGATCCGGCAAATCGAACGCAAGCTCGCGGAGGCAGCAGCCATCCGCGGGGAAGGTTTGGGTCGCGGCGACACGTTGCTAGCCGAGGCGAAGGCGATCGGCCTGAGCACGCTCGACGACAGCGCCCCTTGGGAAGAGAAGATCGAGGCCCTGCGCGTGATCCAGAACACCCCGGTGCCCTCTGCCGCGTCGGAAGCCGGCGAAGACGTCGAGTTCCGTCGCCTCTCCGACGTGCGTAGCGAACTGGTGCGCGAGCAGCGCACGCTCCAGTCGACGCTGGAGCGTGCCCGCAGCTTCGAAGGCAGTTCCAGGGGCTATGCCGCAGAGGCTCGCGAGCACACCGCCCGGCTCCAGGCGGTGACGGTCTTCGAGCACGATGCGCCGGGGCACGCTTGCCCGCTGTGTCTGCAGGACCTGCCCGATGCCTCGCAGGTACCCTCGATCGGTGATCTGCGCGCCGCGCAGGACTACATCGGTGAGCGCAGCGGCGCGATGGACGCCGCGACCCCGCGCATAGCGACAGCGATTCAGGAGGTGGAGACCCAGCTCGCCAACGTGCTCCGCCGCCTCGACGACAACCGCACGTTGCTCACGGCAGTCAAGCGCGGCAGCCAGCGCTTGCAGCTAGCCACCGACGCCGAAGCACGGCGCGCCATGGTCCTGGGGCGCATCAGCTTGTACATGGAGAGCATCCCGCAAATGCCGGATGTCAGCGAGCAACAGGCACGGCTGGCCGCGCTGCGGCAGCAAGAGGTCCAGCTCGACGAGGCCGTCAGTACGGACACGATCCAAGCGAAGTTGGACTCCTGTCTGTCCAATGTCAACCGACACCTTTCCAACTATGCCAAGCAGATCGACCTGGAATACTCGGATTCGCCGCTGCGCCTCGACCCCCGCAACCTGACCGTCGTGGCCGACACGCCCGAGCGGCCGGTGCCCATGCGCGAGATCGGCAGCGGGGAAAACCACGTTGGCTACCACATCGTCGCACACCTCGCCTTGCACACCTGGTTCGCCAGCCGTGGCCGCCCGGTGCCCTCATTCCTGTTGCTGGACCAGCTGTCGCAGGCTCATTTCTCGCCCGACACCGCCCCCGGCAATGGCGTGACGCAGGAGAAGATCGACACGGACCGCCGGGCCGTCAAACGGCTCTTCGGCCTGATCTTCGATGTGGTCGAGAGCCTGGAAGGCAAGTTCCAGGTGCTCATTACCGATCATCCGGACTTCAGCGACGACACTCGGTTCCAGGCGGCGCTGCGCGAGCGCTGGCGCGATGGTTTGAAGCTCGTACCCGAGGACTGGCCGCGCGCGGCGTGAGTACAACCGTGGACCGCACCCCAGTTGCGGAGGCAGCTGGTCCTTAGATAGCCGGTATTGAATTTGAAGCGAGAAACCATGGCGATCAAAACCAGTTGGGTAATGCCTCCCCATACCATAGGTGGTCTGGACCATATCGGCACTCAAGGCCCATGCATCCAGATCTATTCGCAGCTGCTTCCCGGCATTACGAATGTCACTGACCGGGCACGGTACTACAGCTTTTATCCATGGTTGATCCGCTCATACGAGGAGCGAGACAGCCAACGCGAGAACTTCAACGCATTCGTGGAGGCTTATCGGAAGGCCGACTGCCTATTCACGATGATCGCCGAGCGCCATGCGCAAATGACAGGCGACGACGCAGCACGCCACGGTCCTGCGATGGTCGGGCGGGACACACTCAACGATGCGGTCAAACTGATCGGCGAAGGACAGTCGGTTCTCCTCTCGACCTACGCGACCCGAGAGGATTCCAGCGAGCGCTATTTCGCCAACAGGCTTGGCGGCCTCGGCCAGTACTACGCGGGGACCTTGACGCAGCTCGACATCTTGGCCGTAGTTGAGAAACCATGGCTGAGCTACACCCATGAGCGCGGCGAGCCGATCGCGCGAGCGTTCGACATGGGAGTCGCTGGACATGCCTTTTGGCAAGCAGTAGATGCCGACAGCGTGTCAGCGGAGACGCTGGACGCGCTCAAAGACTTCTGTCCTTGTTGCCTGCCCCAGCGGCAAGACGAGCAGGCCGCGTTGCTCGACATCCTCTTCGACCGGAAGTCCGAATTCGAAGCGCAGGGAGTCCAACGGCGTAGAAGCCTGGCGCTCCTTCTGCATCTGGCCGGTGCATTGCGGGCGGTAAAAGTATCAGGTCTCGACGAGCCGACTTTCCGCGCGGCCATCTACACAGAAACCCTCGCGGACGGTACGGCTTGGCGCCCTCCGGCCACTTTATCCCACACCCGCTTGGCCTGGGCCTACTACGTCCGAAACGACCTGATGTCCGTGGCGATGCAGAAGGCCTTCGCTATCTCGCTCACCGCGCTGGCAACGGAGCCAACGCCGCCAGCTTCAATAGAAGAGTTCAGCCAATCACTGGCGAGGCACCCAGATCTTCTTGAGGCACTAGGCAAGCTGAAGGCAAGAACCTTCGGCGCGTTGTGCCGCTCCCAGGAATTGGGCGCACCGGCACTTGGCGACTTCATGGCCGACGGGCACGAGTTGGCGTGGGCAGCTGCCCGTGTTTCCAGGGAGCGCCAACAACTGGACCGGGAGCCTGCCTTCCTAGCGTCCGTCGTGAGCATGTTGGCGCTGCTTCGGATGCGGGAGAACCAGACTGCTCCTCCCTACGGCTATCTGGCCATGGACCACACGCAGCTTCAAGATTCCCCGATCAACCTGAGATCATTTCGGGAGCGCTGCGTGAGATGGAACGACATGACGCTTTCAGCCGTGGCCGCGGACTTGATCACATGGATCTTGAGAACTCACCTGCATGTCGCATTGCGCAAGCTGCGGCAGAGTTCGACCGCCACGTTTCGAATCCATCCTACTGAGCGAGGAATTGAGGCACGCGGGGACGTTCCCGCTCCGGCCAAGACCAATCCTCGTATCCGGCAGGCAATCAAAATTCTGTGGGATGTCGGTGCCTTAGCACGTGAATCTGACGGTAGCGGAGACCTGCAGGCCACCGCCCTTGGCATCCAGCTCTTCGAGACTGCACATGGGTGACACTAACGACGACATCTCGCTTCTGGCAGCTCTCAAGGGCACCAAATTCGAAGCGTCTCTGGTGACGACGTTCAATGCGACGCTGCCGTTCTACGAGGAAGTCGTACTTCGGCGCCTGCAGGCGGCCGAGTCGCGGCACAACGTCGTGCTCATGGACATCGTGCAGTGTGCTCGTTCATGGGCCACGCCATCTTTGAGGCCGCGTCTGGCCGGTTCGGCGTATGCGCTCATCCCTATGGCCGCACCTGGTGCCTTTCACCCAAAGATCTGCCTGCTCGCCAGCAGGAAGCGCTGTGTCCTGTTCATTGGCAGCCACAACCTCACGCTTTCAGGGTTCGGCTTCAATCGGGAGGTCACAACGCACATCGACGTGGTACCGGACAGCGCCCCTGCTCACAAGCTGGTGTTGAGTCACGTCTGGAGCTTGATTCGCGAATGGCTTCGGACCCAGGAGGGGGCGCTGGCGCCGTCCGTGCTGGAGGCCGCGCACAGAATCGGCGAACTTGTTCCCCAAGCAGATGGCGCTGAATCGAAGCTTTCCGACATCCGCCTGCTCGGGCAGTCCAACAGCGGACCGTCGTTGCTCGAACAGCTCGACCATGCAATCCCGGCTGTGCCCAGGCGTGTGGTGGTTACCGGCGCGTTCTTCGATACCCAACACGCCTTTCTGAAAGCGCTGGAGGCCCGTTGGCCCGAAGCCACGATCAAGGTGATCATCGACCCCAAGACCGTCAAGCTCGGTGGCCGCCCCAAAGGGCTTCGTTCACAGTTCGTTGATGCGCGAGAGCTCTGGGCGGAGAAAGCAGAGCGCTATCTTCACGCCAAGGCGCTTCTTCTCGACTTCGGCGGCTCGAAAATGCTCGTCGCGGGCAGCGCGAACCCGAGCCGGCCAGCCTGGCTTGGAGGGGCGCGCTCCAACTTTGAGGCCATGCTCGTTCGGCCGAACCTTGAGGTGGCGAGTTCAAGCTTCGCCAGCGATCTCGCGCAGGGATTTTCCGCTCGCACGATGGATGACGCAGAGCTGCGCGCGATACCGATCACGCACCAGGATCACGAGAACGATGCCAATGCCCCAAGCGCTCCGGTGCGGATCGTCGCTCTTGCCGCAGGGGCTTCGACAGTCCTGATTCCGGCGTCAGACACCCTGGGATTTGCTGAATTCGTCATGCACCTGGAGGACGGCTCCGACACAGCACCTGAGGGTCTTGGCCGTTCCGAGGATGGAAGCGCGATCGTGGAGCTGGGGGAGAGGGCACCTGAAGTGCGCTGGCTGGAGCTGAGCGGCCGCGGTAGCAAGCTCCTGCGTGTAATCGTGCACCACGATGCGGCTCTGGGCCGTGGTGTGGTGCGCTCGCACAGAGCTGCACTTCAGAATGCGCTGGCCGGCTTGGACTTCAGCGGTGCCAACATCGAATCGCTCATCCAGCAAATCGAGAAGGCCATTTTCGATGATCCCGAGCAGGTGGTAGCGCCACCGCCAGGCACCGTGCGACCTGGCGCAAGCGAACAGACCTCGACAGCTTCGGGACGCCCGGCATCGCTCGCCGTCCACATCGGCGAAAGTGCCAGCGCAGCCAAGAGCAAGAAGAAGCGCCTTCTGCAAGCGGGAAGCCTGCTCGACGTGCTCGATGCCCTCTTCTATCGCCTGGGTCAGGGACTTCCAAGATCGGCCGCATCGGGCGCCGAGAGACCGCAGTTCTCGGAAGAGGAGCTGGTAGGAACCGAGCAAGAGGAGGCCAGCCAAGAGCCTCCCGTTGCGCTCACCGTGCAAGCGGTCGACGCAGTGAGAAAGCGGCTCAAACAACTCGTCAGGCGCATGATCAAGCAGCTCAAGGCGGCGCAAAGCGAGACCAGGCCTGACCTGCGTGCGGCCAAAGCGCGAACCGGCGTAGTTCAGCTCGTCGCAGTACTCTCTCTGGTGCGGGAATTCAGGCGTCTTCGGCACCTGCCGCAATGGCGCCGCATGGCAGGCTTCATCGACCCGGAAACCCGTCAGGAGCTGTTGTCGCAGTCGATGGTCATCCTTTTCGGGCGTGCGCAAGGCATCGCACGCGATATCCTCGACCGTGACGGCGGGGCCGGCGAAGTCGCGGAACTCGGTCAGGTGCGCGCACTGCTGGCATGGCTCGCCTGGGACATTGGTCACAGTCTCCTGAAGCGCATTGAGCCCATGGCACCGAAAGCAATAAAGAAAGACTTGGTTGCGGCTTACGCCTATCTTTACGACCTACTTCCGGCCATCACCGTCGACGACGAGGACACGGCACAACTTGCCTCCAGCGTGAGAATGACCAACACGCCAACGGCTGACGAAGGCGTCCATGGCGAAAACTGGCTCGCACACCACATCATGACCGGTCTGGAAGTCGCCACAGCCCCTGCCACGGCCTATCTCGACCGAGAAGGCATCAAGACCGGCGATCTGATGCGCGTTCCCCACACGAGCCCACCCCAGTTCTGCGTCGTCATTGATGCGACCGTACAGGACATTTGCCTGAGTGAACTAGACGCGGAGCGCAGTTTTACGCGATTCGCCTGGCGTACAGCGAGCGGGACTCGCGGGACGCAAGGCGGCTGATCAGCAAGTCACTGTCGCAAGCGCTCAGCGGATTACGCGATGCGCTTCCGCTTATCTACGACACCGCGCGAACAGTCATTGTTGCTGAGCACAAGTGATGTGCGTCAGCGTGCAATGCGCGCACAGCCCTTGACGGCGAGAACGCCGTGGCACGATGAAGGGAACGGCAAGCAGCCTGTCCACCATCCACACTTACCAGCATCCCTGCCGCGCAGGCGTAGCGCGCAGGTCCAAGTGGCCGGAGTTGCGTGAAGGATCGGAGCTGAATGGCCGCGATCGGTACGAAGCACGGTGTAGTGCCCGACAGCTTGACGACAGGATACACGGACACGCTGCGATTACGAACGAATCTTCTGGCTCAGGTAGTGAAAGATCGTTCGGACGGCATTCACAACCAATTCGCCCTCGGCCCGCTCAACAATGTTTTCGTTGGGATGGGCGACACTTCCATGGTTGCGAAGGGTGTTGAGTGCATCGAGAACCGATGCAAATGATCCTAGTATTCTCCCGATCTCACCGTCATGCTCACCCAGCGACTGCAGTGAGGGGTGTTGAGCACGAAGGGCCTTGTACGCTTGCGTGAGGGTCGCACCCTCTGGGAGCGCGATCGCATCGTCCTGGCAAACGGACTTCAGATATCCATGCATGGCCGTATGAAGGCGGTCAATCGCGCTTGGAGCTCCCGATGTGGCTAGCAGGTGATCGGCATCTGCTAGAGCGCGACGTACGACTTCTGATGCGGAGACTGTTGGCAGCACGGCAGGAACGTGCCCCGCCTGATAACCCAGTTCAATCAGCTTTGCTGCTTGTTCGCGCTCAAGATGCGGGTGAATCTTGCGGTGCTCCACGACCGCCACCAGGGCCCGGATATCGTTGTTGGCAAAGAACTCAAGTACCTGAAAAACACAGGCACCATAGTCCTCATCGCCAAACCCCAAGCTTCGTAGCAGCCGAGCGTGTCCGCGAATGTAGTCATGGAACCCTGTCAGGTAGCCGAGCTCGTGCCAATCCGTTGAGTTGAACTCCGCCACGATGGCGCGCTGCATCGCAAGCATGAGGGGGCCGCGCCATGCTGAATCCTCCAACAATTCACAATTCATCGTTGCCCCTCCAAAATGAAAATCTACCTCGACTTGGCTCTAGTTGTGGCCGAGAACTAAGACGGCAACGATATGGAATCTTGCTTCCTCAATGGTGCCTCCGCAACGCGGGGACACCAATCCATGGGCTTAAATTCCTATCTTTTCCTCTATGGCGGGATTGAAGCTACTTTCAACGCGCCATCCAGCTTACGGTGAATCATCGATACCAGCGTCAAGATATCGAGCGCATCTTGTTCGGACATCGGCCAGTTCGTCTTGGGCGCATGGGCCAGGGGATTGCGCACGGCGCCGAACAAGCCAATCAGCAAATTGGCAAAACCTTTCTGCTCGCTCTTCTCGGAATCAGTGAGGAGGGATCCCAAAGCCAGAATGGGCTGTTGGCCTGCGAACGCTTTGCTCACCAGGTCAGCGCCATCGCCGTTCAGACCCGATAGCACGCGAATCCGCTCTGCAACACCTTTCGTTGCCTCGAAGACTGCATGAAAATAGTTCTCGTCCAACAGCTCGGCGCGGCAATAGTTCAGGACCTCTGCGTGCACAACGCGACTTTCCAACGCAGCCTTGAGTCGTCCTGCGCGGGCGCGCGCAGCATCGAGCGTTGTAGCCTTGTCAGCGTGAGCGACCTTGCCGTCCTCACGTACGTAAAAGCCTGAGAAGGCTAGGACGACGTTAAGTTCGTCGCGCCGCCACGCAAACGTTGCAGGGTCACGGGCGTAGTTGACCGGGTTCATCGCCCTATTGACGAACATGATGAGATGGTTGCCGAGCTGATGCTGGTTCTGCGCGCCAGCCAGAGCATTGAATAGCCGCTTCCACTTCGTCATGCCGGGCGAGGTGTCCGCAATCTCGATCTCTTGCAACAAGCGCTCGATCTGCGTACCGCTCAAGCCACGCTCAGTATCAGCGAGGACACGACACGCGGCTTCCAAGTGCTGCGAGCTGAACAGTGGGATCCGTGTCATGAGTTCTTCTCAGCAGGCCTTCAAGCCCATTCAAGCGCGATGATGATCGCCTGCCCCTCGGTGCCTACCTCCACAAACAGGGCATGTTCGTAGCCAAGCTGCCGCTTGTAGCCTCGAAGTTTCCGAAGATCAATCTGACGGTCAACGCGGCTCGTTGATTTCTTGAATTCCAGGACCAGATGGTTCTTCTTCGTTCCGCGCCGATGAACGATCACATCTGGAAATACGGTCTGCGCCTCATCATCCTCGCTGTCCGGGTAGAGCTCCAGATGCCCAAGCCTCTTCGGTTCTATGCCATCCCGGTTGTATTCGCAATCTACAGTCCAATCAGAAAAATACCGCTGGAGATACATCGCGAAGCGAAAGGTGATGGATCGTTCGTTGGCGTCGATGCCGAGCAAGTCGTGGTCGTTGGCCAGCAGGTCGGACAGCGCGTGTGCCACCGCATCGCCTGGTGGGTGATGGTTGAGATATCCAATTTGATCTGCAGTCAATGCCATTCCTATGCCCGCCTGCTGAACATTCACATCAAAGGACGCCTGCGCGGATTGAAACAGGATTTTCCGCCTGGCTTCATCCAATCCATCGGCAACGTAGTGTTTGAGCATATACGCAGAGCAATTCGGTTGCCTGCAGGTTGCGGATCTCTGTGCCGGGGCGCTGAATCACGTCTACAAGTGCCACATTGCCAATCAGTTCAATGATCTGTCGAAGGCTATCGAGGCTCTAGGCTGCCTTGCCAGGGGGAGCGACTTGATACTCCCCCAGCCTCGTGTCACACCGGAGGCCCCCTCTGCGGACGGCCCGGGCGGAGGCAACAGCGTTGAGGAAATGGTTGATGTCAAGAGCTCTCGCTCCTGATCGCGCCGTCAGAACAGCATGCGTTCCTTTGCGTCACCCGGCATCGCCGGGTCGCGCTGTCGTGCTGCGCATCGAGCCGCTGAAGGCGTCTCGCCCCTTCGGCGTCCATCGCTAACGCCTTCGCGCGTCCCCGCGCTGCGCTTGCTTCGGCAACGGGGTTAGCGAGGGGCTGGCTTGCAGTTCCCTTCACCGTATCACGCCGTTCTCGTCGTCAAGCTCTGCGCGCCCTGCCCTGCGGTTGCGCGCTTGCGTCCTGGCGGCCGTCTTCGAACCTGACCACTGCGCTGCGCCGTCTTGGTATCGGTTTCGGGCAATCCCCCCGATTCACGGAGCCGACGATGGCGCACGATCTCTTCGCTTTCTATTCTTCCGTACTTTTGGTTCGCGACGTAGCAGGCGACTACCGTCCAGCCGACGCCGGCGAGGTGCTGCAGGCCGCGCAGAGGCTGCTGGGGCAGCAGTTGCAGGGGCGCGAGGGTCCAGTCGTCGCCGCAGGTGGTGCGCGGTTTCCTGCGGGTCACTCGGGGGCTGGAGCAAGAGATATTCGCGGTGCTGATGCTTGGCGCGCAAAACCAGTTGATCAAATACATCGAGCTGCTCCGCGGTACGGTGAGCCGGACATCGGCTATCCACGAAAGGTCATCAAGAAGTCGCTGGCGCGCCATCAGCCGCGAAACCAATGCGTCGCAACTTGGGGCGTTGGTATCGAGCTCCAGCGGTATGGCTGCTTGGAGAGCAGCCATTGTCATTCTGTCTTCGGTTTCGCTGTCTTGGCCCTTAGCGCCTTGAATCCTCTGTCTCTCGCAATGAACGCGGCGAGCATGTGAGGAATCAGCGTCACTGCATCCACAGACCCATACAGCCTGCTGTGCACCTCGGCATAAGCCTCGAGCTGCGTCTTCAGCTCTGCGGGCACTGTGATCGTCAGCTTCACGCTCTCAGCTCGTGGCAGCGCGCCTATGCTCAATCGACTCACCCCTTTGCTCATTGCGAACTCCCGCGCTTGAAGAACAGCGGCTGGTACGGCCGCAGGATGAGGTCCTTGCTCACCATGACACGCATCGGAAACCCCGGCCGGATCGTCAGCGTCGGCTGAATGCTCGCATTGCGCTTCGTGATCTCCTGCCCGACCTGGTTCACCGTGGCCTGCGCCCCCTCGCGCACCGCGATCACGATGCGGTTGTCGCCCTGCTCCGTCCGGCTCTGCGGGGCCGCCAACTCGGCCCCCACGCCGAGCAGCGTCGACAACGCCGCACCTGCCAAGATCCGATCCCAGTGCCACTCGACGCCATCCTCCAGCCCGGCGTAGCCGGCCGGATCGATCCCCGGCAAGCGATCGAGCGCCACCGACGAGGTGTCCGGCAGGATCAGCCGCGTCCACACCAGCAGCACGCGCCGCTGCCCGAAGGCCACCTGGCTGTCGTAGCGACCGATCAGCCGCGAGCCCTGCGGAATCAGCAGATGGCGCCCCGTGGCCGTGTCGTGGACCGCCTCGGTCACGGTGGCAATCACCTGACCCGGCAGGTCGGAGTTGATGCCCGTCACCAGTGCGGCGGGGATGATGGTTCCCGCCATCACCTGGTACGGAGAAGTCGGCAACTGCAGGCTGCCCGGATTGCGCGTGGCCGTGTCACCGGCCTTCGCAAGAAACTCTTCCTTGCGGTCTTGGCGGTTCTGCGCCGCCACAGGATCGGTCGGCGAAGCCACAGCTGGGCTCATTGCGCCCAACGGATTGAACGGCTGTTGACCCGCCGTCGGCGCGCCCAGATCAATGGCGGGTGCGGGCATGGCCGGCTCGGTAACCGTCCCCCGCTTCGCGGCGGCACCATCGCCGCTGCGCCGGAAAAACACCGACGATCGCGCCGCCTCCTCGGCCGCCATTTGCTCGGCCTGCGCCGGATCGACGGCATTGCCCGTCCTCGCCTCCATCGGCTGCTGTGCCTTCACCATGGCCGACCCGAGGTCTCCCGGCAGCGGCGGCCCCAGCACCGGTGGCGCCGGCTTCGAGGCCAGCGGCATCCCGGCATAGTCCTTCGGCAACTGCTCCAGTCCATCCGCCCGCGCCACGCGGTCCACGTTGTACAGCTCGGCGGCCGGATTGCGCTCGCGCTTTTGCGACTGCAGCGACCACATCGTGCCGCCGAGCACGGCCGCGGCCAAGGTGCCGGCGCCGATCGCCAGCATGCGCCGGTTGAGCCGCACCACCGACCGGGGCTGCGCGCGCAGGGTCACCGTTTCCGGCGCGACCTTGCGCGTGACCTGGGGCGACGGGGGCGGCACGGTGTCTTCGGCGCTCATGACCCATCACTCCGCGCGCCCTGCACGCTGCCGTTCACGCCATCCGTGCGCTCGATGCGCACCACCTCGGCCGTGCCACCGTTGAAGCTACCCAGCCGCAGCTCCGCCGCGCCGAAGAGGCGATCCACCACGTAGTACGGCGAGCGGAAGCGGTAGTTCACGAGCTGCCCATCGCCCTGCGGCCCGATCACGAACAGCGGCGGCAGCTCGCCCTGCGCGATGCCGCCCGGGAACTGGATGTAGACCTTCTGTCCGTCGTCGAAGGCGCGCAGCGGCTTCCAGGACGGCGCATCGCCACCGATCGCATAGCGGAACCGGATCTGCTCCACCGACAGGCCCGAATCCACAGGCGCCGCTACTTGCGCCTCCCTCGCCTGCTTCTGCAAAGCCAGCATCCGGTCCTTCGGATACTCCCAGGACACCGACGCCATCCAGGCCTGCGGCGTCGAGGACAGCTCGAGCAGATAGGTACGCCGGTTCGTCGTGATGACCAGGTTCGTCTTCAACCCCACGCGCGTGGGTTTCACGAGCACGTGGACCCGCTGGTTCGCACCGCTGCCGCTGACCGTGTCGCCCACGATCCAGCGCACCGTGTCGCCGGCCGAGACCGCCACCAGTTCCTCGCCCTCCTGCAGCGCGACGAGGGTCACACGGCCCGGACTGGTGTAGACCTGATACAGCGCGCCCTCCGCATACGGCCAGACTTGGATCGCATTGACGTAGCCCTCGCGCGTCGGCGCGACGCGGGCCTCTTCGTTGGCCCGGGAGACACGGACTTTCTCGTCGGAGGGTTCCGGCGCCGGCTTCGATTCCTGCCCGCTCGGCAGCGCCTTCATCTGCCCGGGCAGCGGCAAGGGCTTCGGCACCTCGACCACCTCGACGGGTGGGGTCGGTTCCGGCAACGGCTGCGCAGCAACGGCCACCGGCTCGTCCAGCGAGATCGCGGGCGGTGCCTTGCCCTGCGTGGCACAGCCCGCGACGACCGCCACCACGCTCAGCAGGATCGGCGCAGATACGCCTCTACGGAAATCAGTCTTCATGGCTTGGTTCCTTTGGCTGTATCTGTCGCATCGAGCTCGCGGCTCCAGGACAGGCCGTTGACGTAGATGCCCAGCGGGTTCCTGCGCAGCCGCTCCTCGGTGCGCGGCGTCTGCAGCACGATCGCGAGCACCGCGGTCCAGCGCTCGAGCCCTGCCGCTTCGCCATTGACGTAGCGCCGCTCCGTCCACCGCACCTGGAACGAGGCATCACTGGCGCGCACCACACTGTTGATCTGCACCGCCACCGAGTTCTCCCCGATGCGCGAGAACGGATCGTTGGCACGCGCGTGGTCGTTCAGGGTCGCGGCGCCGCGGTCCGTCGTGTATTCGTAGGCCTCGAGCCAGTTCTGCCGCACCACGATCGGATCGATCGACAGCGAGCGCACGTCGGTGACGAAGCGCGCCAGGTGGTGTGCGATCTGCGCGTCGCTGGGCTTGTAGGGCGTCGCGGCCTCGCCGACCGCGCGCACCTGGCCCGCGCTGTCGACCTCGACGACATAGGGCGTCACGATGGACTGCGCCGAGCGCCAGACCAGCCCGCCGGCCATCAGCAGGGCCATCGATAGACAGCCGAAGGCCATCAATCGCCAATTCTTCGCCTGCACGCGCGCACTGCCGATGCGCTGGTCCCAGACCTGCGCCGCGGCTTGATAGGGGGTGACGGGCTCGGGCGTGTCCGAGTACCGCACCTGGGGTCGCTTGAATCGCATGGATGGTTCTCCTCAAGAAGCCGGATCAGGCGTTGCTGTCGTCGCGCAGGCTCGGGCCGGTGCCGCTGCCGCCGTGGTCGCCCGAGCGCAGGACGTGCGCCGTTGTCGAGGCCGCATGGCTCAGCTGCTGCCTGCGTCGCATCTGCCGGGCCCATGCGGGCTCGGGGGGCGGTGTGCCGGCCTCGTCCACAGCGGCAGATGCTGCATTCCCCGCGGCGACGGGCGCTGCTGCATCGGCCACGAAGTTCGCCACGCGAGCCTTGACCGCCTGGGCGCCGGACGCGACGCGCTGGCCGACAGCACCGGCACTGGTTTTCGCGAGATGGGCCAGGCCGGCACCGGCCGCGCGCACGCCGCCACCGCTGGATGCCGCGCCATCCCGGTAGGCCGACTTCGCGCCGCTCGCCAGGCCGCCGGCCGAGCGCGCGGCCGCCGCGCCGCCGCCGATGGCCGCACGCGCCGCGCCGGGCGCCATGCGCGCCCCCGCGGCCACCGCGGAACCCGCAGTCGCCACAGCCGCGCCACCCCCGACCACCAAGCCCGCCGCACCCAGGGCCGTTCCCGCTGCCGCACCGGCACCGAGCTGCGGCGCACCCGACACCAGCCCGGTCGCAATCCCCGGCCCGAAGATCCCCAGACCCAGCATCGCGAGCGCCGCCAACATGATCGTCAGCGCATGGTCGATGGAGGGCTCGGCCCCGGGCGGCGTGCGGAACTCCGCGAAAAGGCCCGCGGCGATCCCCACGATCACGGCCAGCACCAGCACCTTGATGCCGGCGGACACCACGTTGCCCAGCACCTTCTCGGCCAGGAACGCGGTCTTGCTCCACAGCGCGAAGGGAACCAGCACGAAGCCCGCCAAGGTCGTGAGCTTGAACTCGATCAGGGTGACGAAGAGCTGCACCGCGAGCACGAAGAAGCTCACGATCAGCACCAGCCAGGCCAGGAACAGCACGGCGATGGTGTCCAGATGCGCGAAGGTTTCGGGGAAGCCCGTCATCTCGCTGATCTGTTCCATGATCGGCCGCCCCGCCTCGATGCCGACCTGCGCGAGCCGGCCCGGCTGCAGGAACTGCGCCTGCGTCAGGCCGGAGCCCGACGCCACCAGGCCCAGCCCCGCGAACGACCGGAACAGGACGCCCGCCAGCTGGTTGAAGTGGCCGATGATGAAAGCAAAGGCTCCCACATAGAGCACCTTCCGGATCAACCGCGCGATCACGTCGTCGCCCTGCCCGCTCGCATGGCTCATGGCCCAGAACAGCCCGGCCAAGGTCATGTCGATCACGACCAGCGTGGCCGTGAGGAACGCGACCTCGCCGTGCAGCAAGCCGAAGCCCGAATCGATGTAGCGTGAGAAGACATCGAGGAAGCGATCGATGACCGCGACATCGTTCATGGCGTCAGTCCTTGGCGTTCGCGTCGGCCGGCACTGACGCAGGGGCTGCCGGCGCTGGCACCGGCTCGCCCGCGTAAGGCGATGGGCCGCCACGCATGAAGCGCTGGCGCGTGGCTTCGGCCACCGCATGGCACTGCGCGTCGCCCATCCGGGCATGATCGGCCTTGCACTGAGCCCGCAGGTCCCGGAGGCGCTCAGGATTCGCGACCAGGGATTCGACGGACTCGATCGCGGGCTGGGTCGGTTCGGACTTGCCGCAGCCGGCGAGCAGCAGGACCACGGCGGCCGTGATGATGAAGATCAGATTCTTCATGGACGCCCCTCAGTTGCCGTAGAAGTTGACGCTGTAGGGCGTGTACGGCGTGCCGCTGCCCATGAAGCGCCGGCGCACCTCGCGCGCACGCTCCTGCACCGCCACCTGCCGCGCCTGCTCCAGCGCCGCGGCGCGGTCCTGCGTGATCTGCAACTGCTGCGCCTGGATCGCCTGGCGCGACTGCAGCGCCAGCAGCTGGTTGGTCGCCTGCATCGCCTGCAGGGCCCCTGTGGCCGACTGGCTGCGGTTCACGAGGTCCGTGAGTGCCTGCTCGTCCGACGCGAAGTTCTGCATCGACTGCGACTGCACCTGGGTCGCCGTGCGCAGGGCTTCCAGCGAGTTGCGCCAGCGCTGTCGCGCATCGCCGGCCATCTGCGCGCCGGACAGCGCCGCCGAAAAGGACTCGGGATAGAGGCGCTTGAACTCCTCCTCCATGCGCGAGACGTTGAAGGCCAGCCCCTGGGCCTGCTGGATCAGCTGGTTCGTGGCCGCCAGGGTCGACTTGAGCTCGGACAGCGCACTGAAGTCCAGGCCCTGAAGGTTCCTCGCCTGGTTGCGCAGCATCTGCGCCTCGTTCTGCAGCTGCTCGACCTGGTTGTTGATCTGTTCCAGCGCGCGCGCCGCCGTCAGCATGTTCTGGATGAAGTTCGAAGCATCGAACACGGTGTCGCCGACACCGAAGATGGCATGCGCCGGCGGGGCCACACCGAAAGCGATCGCACCGGCCGCGACCAGCGCGGCGATCCGGGGCTTGAACGAGGACGTGAGGTTCACGGTGATTTCTCCTGCGGGGTTGAGGAAAGAGACGGTGATGCAGAGGGAAACGAAGGGATGAGGTCGGCGGCCCAGCCCAAGCCACGGTGGCGCAGCCAGGCCGCCGCGAATACTGAAGGCATGCGCGCGAACGGCGACGCCAGCACCGAGGCCTGGACGCGGTCGATCTCACGCTGGTCCTCGGGCGAAGCAGCGCCGGCAAAGGCCAGTGCCACCGGCCCGAGCCCGAGTTCGAAGACCCGGTTGCCAAGGCGCGACTGGTAGTAGTAGTCGCGCTTGGGCTGCGCCGTGGCGACGATCTCGATCTGCCGGCGGTTGAGCCCGAAGCCCTCGTAGATCACGCGGATCTGCGGCTCGGTGGCCTGCGGGTTCGGCAGGAAGATCCGGCTCGCGCAGCTCTCGACGATCGCAGGCGCGATACTGGAGTTCTGGATGTCCGCGAGCGATTGCGTCGCGAAGATCACCGAGACGTTCTTCTTGCGCAGCGTCTTGAGCCACTGGCGGATGCGCGCCGCGAACACCGGGTCGTCGAGGAACAGCCAGGCCTCGTCGAGGATCAGCAGGGTCGGCGGGCCGTCGAAGCGCTCCTCGAAACGCGCGAACAGGTAGCCGAGCACAGCCAGCACGGCCGCCTTGCTGTGCATCAGCTCCTCCATCTCGAAGCACTGGATGGAGGAGGCTCCCAGCCGGTCCCGGTCCGCGTCCAGCAGCCGCCCGTGCGCACCACCGAGCACATAGGGCGCCAGTGCCTGGCGCAGGGCATTCGACTGCAGCAGGACCGCCAGACCGGTCATCGTGCGCTGTTCGGGCGGCGCGGTGGCGAGGCTGGCCAGTGCCGACCACACCATCTCCCGCTCGGCCGGCCCGACCTCCAGGCCCTCCTGCCGAAGCCGCCCCGCCACCCACTCCGCCGCCCAGGTGCGGTACCCGTCCTGGTCGATGTGCGCGAGCGGCTGGAACGCGATGGCGCCATCCGAACCGAGGTCGTAGTGCTCGCCGCCCAGCCCAAGGATCGTGGCCCGCAACGAGCGTCCCATGTCGAAGGCGAGGATGCGCGCGCCGGGATAGCGGCGGAACTGCAGCGCGAGCGTCGCGAGCAGCACCGACTTGCCCATGCCGGTCGGCCCGACCACGAGCGTGTGCCCGACGTCGCCGATGTGCGTGACGAGTCGGAACGGCGTCGCGCCATCGGTGCGTGTGACGATCAGCGGCGGCCCGTCGAGGTGCGCATTGCGCTCTGGACCTGCCCACACGGCCGACACCGGCATCATGTGCGCGAGGTTCAAGGTCGAGACGAGGGGTTGGCGAACGTTCGCGTAGGCATGGCCCGGGATCGACGACAGCCAGGCCTCGACCGCGTTGAGGGTCTCGGGAATCGTGACGAAGCCCCTCCCTTGGATCGCGCGCTCGACCGCGCGCAGTTTCTCGTCGGCCGCCGCGGCATCGGCGTCGAGCACGGTCACCGTGGCGGTCACGTAGCCGAAGGCCACCTGGTCGCTGCCGAGTTCCTGCAGCGCCGCATCGGCATCGGCCGCCGTGTTGGAGGCGTCCGAGTCGACCAGCGCGCTTTCCTGCTGGAAGATGGTCTCGCGCAGCAGCGCCACGATGTTCTTACGCTTGGCGAACCACTGGCGGCGCAGCCGCACGAGTTCTTTTTCCGCCTCGGCCTTGTCCAGGCACAGGAAGCGCGTGCTCCAGCGGTAGGCGAAGCCCAGGCGGTTCAGGTCGTCGAGCAGGCCCGGCCAGGTCGACGTCGGAAAGCCACGCACCGAGAGCACGCGCAGGTGATGTCTCCCGAGCATCGGCGCCAGCCCGCCCGTCAGCGGCTCGTCGGCCAGCAGCGCGTCGAGGTGCATCGGCACCTCGGGCACCGCCACCGCCTGCCGGCGCGTGGACACGCAGCCGTGCAGATGGGTCAATGTCTGCGCATCGTCGAGCCAGCCGATCTCGGGCATCACGCCTTCGAGCAGACCGAGGAAGCGTTCGGTCTCGGCCACGAAGGAATCCAGCCGCCCTCGCCAGTCCGATCCATTCGATTCACCCGATCCGTTCTTCCCATCTTTGCTCTCAACCCCGGCGTTTTCGTAGAGCAGCCCCGCGGCGCGCGTTTTCGATTGCTCGGGCGGCAGGTACAACAGCGTCAGGTGGTAGCGGCTCTCGAAATGGCTGGCATCCGCTTCGAAGGCGGCGCGGCGCTCCTCGTCGACCAGCCAGGACAGCGCCTCCGGGAAAGACGAGTCCGGATAGCCGGCCGCCTCGCGCCGCTCGGCCTCCACGAACAGCGCCCAGCCTGAAGCCAGCCGGCGCAGCGCGTTGTTCAACCGCGCCGACGTGGCGATGAGTTCGCCCAGCGTCGCGCTGTCCAGATCCGGTCCGCGGAACCGCGCCGTGCGCTGGAACGACCCGTCCTTGTTGAGCACGACGCCCGGCGCGACCAGGCCTGCCCAGGGCAGCCAGTCGGCCAATAGCGCCGGGCGCTTGCGGTATTCGGCGAGGTTCAGCATGGCGTCTCCCTTCTTGCGTCACGCATCCACTAGACATCGAGAAGGGGCCGCTGCTTGATGTGGCGCGCGAAGACCTGCATGAACTGCGGGTCCAGGCGCGCGCCCCAAACGGCAAGCGCGTGACCGACGACCCAGAGCGCGAGGCCGGGCAGCCAGAGCTGCAGCCCCAGCCCCACGGCGGCGGCCAGCGTGCCGTTGGCGATCGCCACGGTGCGCGGTGCGCCGCCCAGCAGGATCGGCTCGGTCAGGGATCGGTGCAGCGGGATCTCGAAACCAGGCGCGAGGCCTGCGGAGAAAGCAGTTGGTGCGTTCATGCCAGCACCGCCCCACCCGAGAACGAGAAGAACGACAGGAAGAAGCTCGAGGCGGCGAACGCGATCGACAGGCCGAACACGATCTGGATCAACCGGCGGAAGCCCCCTGAGGTGTCGCCGAAGGCCAGCGTCAGGCCAGTCACGATGATGATGATGACCGCGACGATCTTGGCCACCGGACCCTGGATCGAGTCGAGGATCGATTGCAGCGGCGCTTCCCAGGGCATGTTCGAGCCCGCTGCCTGCGCGGGCAGCACGACGCCCAGCAGGAACATTGCCGCAACAGCCGCGTGCAGCAGCGGCTTGGCGGAACTGCGTGAAATCGTCATGACGGTTCTCCAGAAGACGACAGGGTTGAAGGGGCAGGACGAGATGAAGAGAGCAACGGAAATCCAGGCACCGCCGAGGTGTCGAGCTGGTAGCCCTCGCTGTCGTGGCCGACGACGCGCGCGATCTCCCGCACCCGCCGGGCACGGCCGCGGCCGGCGATGAAGACGATGACCTGGACCGCCTCGGCAATCAGCGCGCGCGGCACGGTCACCGCAACTTCCTGAACCAGTTGCTCCAGCCGCGTGAGCGCGCCCAGCGCGGAACCGGCATGCACGGTGGCGATTCCGCCCGGATGCCCGGTGCCCCAGGCCTTGAGCAGGTCCAGCGCCTCGGCGCCGCGCACCTCGCCAACCACGATGCGGTCCGGCCGCAACCGCAAGGTGGCGCGCACCAGGTCGGCCATCGTGGTCACGCCCGGTTCGCTGCGCATGCTCACGTGGTCGTCGGAGCGGCACTGCAGCTCCGCCGTGTCTTCGAGGATCAAGACGCGGTCTCGTGTCTCGGCGATCTCGTCGAGCAGCGCGTTTGCGAGGGTCGTCTTGCCCGTGCTGGTGCCGCCGGCGACCACGATGTTCAGGCGCTCGCGCACGGCCTGCCGCAGAAATCCAGCCTGGTCTGCGGTGAGGATGCCATCGGCCACGTACTGCGCCATGCTCACGATGCGCAGTGCCCGCTTGCGGATCGCGAACGAGGGGGCACGCACCACCGGTGGCAGCACGCCCAGGAAACGCTCGCCGGTCTCGGGCAGCTCGGCCGAGAGGATCGGCATGCCGGCATGCACCTCGGCGCGCACGTGCGCGGCGACGAGCCGGATGATGCGTTCGGCCACGGGCGGCGGCAGCGCCGCGCCGGTCGGCGCGCGGCCGCTGCCGAGCCGGTCCACCCACAGCGAACCATCGGGGTTGAGCAGCACCTCCACAACCTCCGGATCGGCGAGGGCCGCTGCGATTTCTGGCCCCATGGCGGTGCGCAACATGCGGATGCGCCGGGCCACCGCGTTGTCCACGACGCCTGGCGACGAGCCGGAAGAACGATCAGACGGCTGGACCATCAGCGGCCTCCTCCGGCTCCTGCCCTGCGTGCATTGGCGCCGCTTCAGGCTCGATCTCCTCATGGACCTCGCGTACCAGACTGCGCCCGCGCTGCAGGTGCCGCCCGAGCTGCTCGATGAACTGCACATAGCGGGCCCGCCCCTGCGCGCGTGCGGCTTCCTGCTGGCCCTCGGGCACCGGGATCGAGACGGTGAGGAAGTAGCGGACATAGAGCGCGACCGTTTCGATCAGGATGTTCTGGTCGCGCTCCAGCCGGTCGAACTGGCGCGAGAGCCGGTCCAGGCGCTTGGCGATCGCTGCCTCGCGCTGGTCGCCGCCATCGGGCGACAGGAACGACGCCAGCGCCGCGGCGATCACGGCAGATTTCGAGACACCCTTATGCACCGCCAGCCGATCCAGCCGTTTGGCGTGCTCCGGCTCGATGAAGATGTTGAGGCGAGCCCGGCTCATAGGGCGATCCCGTCGTCAGGGTCCAGCGCGGCGAGGCGCGCAGTGCGCGTGAGCTGACGACTCACGTCCCGCGGCCGCAGGGGTACGTCGTCCTCGTCATAGAGCACCAGCAGGCTGTCGTCCTCCGGCAGCGCCGGCGTGTCGCGCACGACTTCCAGCTCGGGCTTGAGCTGGTAGCCGCCCTCGTCGGCAAAGCCACCCGCATCGACTGACGACAAAGACTCGGGAGCGATCAGCGGCGCCAGTCCACTCCAGTCGTCGGGCCGTATCGCAGGACGATCCGCGTAGAAGCCCGCAGCCAGCGCCGGTGGTGGCAGCACACGCCGCGTGAAGTTGCGGTCCTGGTAGTAGCGCAGCTTCCTAGCCTTGATCGGCGGATGGCCGGAGACCATCACCACCGCGTCGTCGGGTGGCAGCTGCATCACCTCGCCCGGCGTCAGCAGCGGCCGCGCCGTCTCCTGGCGCGAGACCATAAGGTGGCCCAGCCACGGCGCGAGCCGGTGCCCCGCGTAGTTGCGCTGCGCGCGCAACTCGGTGGCCGTCCCCAGCGCCTCCGAGATGCGCTTGGCCGTGCGCTCGTCGTTGGTGCCGAACGCAATGCGCACATGGCAGTTGTCAAGAATCGCGTGATTCGGGCCATAGGCCTTGTCGATCTGGTTCAGGGACTGCGCGATCAGGAAGGCACGCAGGTCGTAGCCGGCCATGAACGCCAGCGCAGATTCGAAGAAGTCCAGTCGGCCCAGCGCCGGGAACTCGTCGAGCATCAGCAGCAGCTTGTGGAGCCGTGCGATGCCATCGGACCCGTCGAGCGATTCGGTGAGGCGCCGGCCGATCTGGTTGAGGATCAGGCGGATCAGCGGCTTGGTGCGGCTGATGTCCGAGGGCGGGACGACCAGGTACAGCGAGACCGGGTGTTTCGCCGAGATCAGGTCGGCGATGCGCCAGTCGCAGCGCGAGGTGACTTCAGCCACCGTCGGGTCGCGATACAGCCCCAGGAAGGACATGGCCGTGGACAGCACCCCGGAGCGCTCGTTGTCGCTCTTGTTGAGCACCTCACGGGCAGCCGAAGCAACGACCGGATGGATGTCCTCACCCAGGTGCCGCGTCGTCATCATCCGGTGCAGCGTGACCTCGAAGGGGCATGCGGGATCGGAAAGGAAGTTCGCCACCCCACGCAGCGTCTTGTCCTCACCCGCGTAGAGCACATGCAGGATCGCCCCGACCAACAGCGCATGGCTGGTCTTCTCCCAGTGGTTACGCCGCTCGAGTGCGCCCTCAGGATCGACCAGGATGTCCGCGATGTTCTGCACGTCGCGCACCTCGTGCGCGCCGCGGCGCACTTCGAGCAGCGGGTTGTAGGCAGCCGAGCGCGCCTCGATCGGATTGAACAGCAGGCAGTGCGAGAAGCGAGCGCGCCAGCCAGCAGTGAGATTCCAGTTCTCGCCCTTGATGTCGTGGATCACGGCCGAGCCGGGCCAGGACAGCAGTGTGGGCACCACGAGCCCGACGCCCTTGCCGGAGCGCGTGGGCGCGAACGCCATCACATGCTCTGGGCCCTCATGACGCAGATAGGCGCCGCTCTTGTCCGAAGTCTTGCCGAGGAACACACCTGCCGGCTTCGTCAGTCCGACCTTGTCGATCTCCTCACGCTCGGCCCAGCGCGCGGAACCGTAAGTTGTGACGCGCTTGGCCATCCGCGCGCGCCATACGGCCATCGCAATGGCTGCGCCCGTCGCCGACATCCCGCTCAATGCGGCTATGACCCCACCACGCTTGAACACCTGGGGCGCATAGGTCTCGTAGAAGTACCACCACGCGAACAGCTTCCACGGCTCGTAGACTGGCACGCCGGAAACCTCGAACCACCAGGGCCCGAGCCTCGATTGGTAACCCAGCGAGTGCGCCGTCCACTGCGTGGCCGCCCACACCCCGCCCAAGGCGACGCCGAGCACCACGAATATCTGTCCGAACAGGATGCCGGTCGCTGCTGTCGGCATAGGGCGCCACCTCCCAGGCGTATGAGTTCCAGCACATGTGTGCCGCTGCGGCACGCAGGCATGAGTCTGGAATCAAGCCGCCGGGCGGCACACCCATGGGGGCGTGGCGTGGCGTACGTTGGCGTGGGACTGGCTTGCGACTCCTTCTTCTGCTGAGTGCATGAGCCTTCAGGCTGTCATGACGGGAGCATTCCACGGGCAGCTCGACAACTCCATGGCTGTTGGAGCGAGGCAGTTCGCCTTGCAATCCCGCACCGTAACGTTCAGTTCAAAGCTGTGGCGTGGGTAAGAAACCGTTGCAGCGATTCGGGCAGGCCATTGCGCCGGTGCTTGTGCAGCACGTAGGTTGTGAAGTGCACCGGTTCGGCGAGCGGCACGACCACGACGTCCGTACGTCGCAGTGCCCGCATGTGGTCAGCATCTGCAACCCCAACCCCCTGACCTGCCGCCACACGGGTCAGATAGCCAGTCAGTGTGCGAGCCTCCCCGACGATTGTCGGAGCTACAGAATATCGCCGACGTACTGCCTTCATCTGCTGACATAGTCCTGGATGGTAGGAAGCACTGCAGGCGATGGCGGGGAAGGATGACAACTCGGCAAGGGAAACCACCTCGCGGCAGGCGAGTTCATGTGCTCTTGGAAGCAACGCCACGATGGGGCTCATCCAGGCCACATGTTGTGCGATGGCTTCACTATCTGGCAGGCCGAAGGAGAACCCTGCATCCATCTCCTCGCTGCGCAGCGCGGCCAAGAGTTCTGCCGGGCGCATTTCCGTCAGCTCCACTGGGATATCGGGGACAAGTTCCCGCCAGCGGGTCAGGCATTCGGCCAGCCTGGGCTGCACCGTGCTGTCGTCCGCGCCGATGCGCAAGGGCTCGCGATAGCGTGCATCGGTTTCGCGTATGACGCGTTTAATGCGCTCCAGACGCAAGAAAAGTCCTCGCGCATGATCAAGCAATTTGGCACCTGCGGGAGTGAGCTCGAGTCTGCGGGGCTTTCGAATTAAAAGAGCCACGCCCATTCGGTCTTCCAGGTCACGGACGGTTCGCGACAGTGGAGTCTGGTCGATATGGACTCGCTCGGCGGCGCGACGGAAGCTCAGTTCCTCTGCAACGGCCATGAAATGGCGAAGGTGGCGCAGCTCGATCATCTGCGCGCGAGCAATGAGGCAAGACAGAACTCGGTCACGGGCGGCCATGGTGCCGATGTCGGAGCGAGCCGCTTCGAACTTTCGAGTTGCGGTGCCATCTCAATCAACCGATCAAGTCATCCTAGTCGCGATCTTGGCCGAGATTCGCGAAACGCGCGGGGTCACGGCGCTTGAGTCGACCTGCCGCCAACCACCCGACAGACGCTGCGATCGGCAACAGACCGATCAAAGCGAGAGCACTCCTTTCGCTGGCGCCCGTCAAAATATGGAAGTTCGCAACCGCAAGCACCAGGACCACGCAAAGCCCCATTCCCGCCAACGCCGGCAGCAGCAGGATCCGGACCTTGCCATAACCGTGCGATGCGCGGCGAAAGAACCTAATCACCGAGATCGCGGTGGCGATCATCAGCAAGAGCACACAGACCGTGGCCAGGTTACTCAGCCACGAGAACATCGTCAGGACCGGATCTGCACGGGCCACGGCGAAGCCGATCACCACGGCGGCGCACAAGGCCGTCTGCAACAGCGAAGCAATATGCGGGCTCTTGTGCCTGGGATGTGTCCAGCCGAGCCGTGATGGCAGCAAGCGTTCACGTCCCATCGAGTAGAAATAGCGCGCGGTCGAGTTGTGAAATGCGATCAATCCTGCATAGATACTGACGATGAACATGCCGCGCAGGATCATGGTCAAATGCGATCCCGCATAGGTATCTGACAAGGTGTACAGGAAATTCGTTGGGTCACCCAAGGCAGCAACCGTGGCAGCGACCTTGTCAGTGCCGGCACCCAGCACCAGGCACCACAGCGAGAACGAGTAGAAGCCGCCCACGAGCAACAGCGCGGCGTATGTGGCGATCGGGATGCTGCGTTTGGGATCCTTGGCTTCCTCGCTGTAGATAGTCGTCGCCTCGAAGCCTATGAAGGCCGCAAAGCAGAAGAGCAATCCGATGAACGGGTTTCCGCCAGCGATCACCTGCGGGGTGAAGGACTTGAAGTTGATACCGTCCGCCCCTCCCTGGCTGAGAATCAGCACATCAAGAATCAGCACCACCGCATATTCCGCAACGACGAAGCCGGCCAGCACCTTCGCGGAGAAGTCGATCTGGCGATAGCCGAAGTACGCTACCGTCGCCATGGCTGCCAGTGCGCAGGCCCACCATGGAACACTCAGCCCAAACTGGGCAAGCAAGGCCTCGGACGAGACAGCGCCCAGCAGGCCGTATAGCCCGAATTGCAGTGTGAGGTAGCCCAGGATCGCCACCATCGCCGCAGCGCCGCCGGCGCTTCCACCAAGGCCGCGGGCAACCATGGCATAGAAGCCCCCTGCACTCGTGACGCAAGTGGCCATCGCCGTGTAGCCCGCGGCGAACAGCAGCAGCAGCGCCAGCGCCACAACAACCAGCGCGGGCGTGCCGGCACCGTTGCCCAGCATGATCCCAAGTGGAAAGCCGCCAGCGACAACGCTCAATGGGCTTGCCGCCGAGATCACCAGCAGTGTGATGAACCCCGCGCTGAGCGTTGAACGGCGCAGAGTGGTGGAGCGGACTGCGGCAGCCTCCTGTGGCCGCTCCAACAAGGTGTTCATAACTTCCATGTACTGTCTCCTGACTCGGCATGCGATGTTCGAAGCCGGAATTGCGGGTGGGCGCGAACCTGCTCGGTTGCAGCAGAGGGGTGGCCGGCAGTCTATGAATAGAAGCCTGCTGCGCGGTATCCCGGATCGGCAAGCCATTGCGCGGCCGTTGTGCGCGAGACCAGTCGTGGCACATCCAGCCGATGCTTCATTCGCTGAAAGTGAACCGCCCCTCGGCTGCCAATTGGGTCAGCGGCAGTCGTCCGTTGGGCATCTCGCGAGCGCGCAGCCCCTCGGCAAGCAAGGCCTTGTCGCCCTGCTTGCCAATCGCCAACACCGTTTCCAGCGCGTAGGTGTCTGGAATGCCTGCGGCCTTTCGCAGCCGATCTGCATCGAAGCCCGCCATCCCATGGGCGGACCAGCCCGCGAGCGTGGCCTGGAAGGCGATGCTGGCCCACGCCGCGCCGGCATCGAACGAATGCCATGCGTTGGGCGCGGCATCTGTCTGCCCTGGAAACACGGCTTGCCTGGCCGACACGATGACCACCAGTGCAGCTGCATGCTGGGCCCAGCCTTGGTTGAATTCCACCAGCGTAGCAAAGATCGGCTCCCAACTGAGGGTCTCGCGCTGCGCATAGATGAAGCGCCATGGCTGCGCGTTGTATGCCGAGGGTGCCCACCGAGCTGCTTCCAGCAGGCTCAGCAGCATGGGCCTGGCAATCGGCTCGCCCGTGAATGCGCGCGGCGACCAGCGGTCGACGAACAGGGAATTGATCGGGTGATCGGGCTGGCGTGCTTCAGTCATGGTTTCCTAGTTGAGTTGATTCGTTCGCGGGCTCTCGATTCCCGCCATGTTGATGTACTTGATGACCAAGTAGTCCTCGATGCCATGGCGCGATCCCTCGCGTCCGAGGCCCGATTGCTTGACACCGCCGAACGGCGCCACCTCGTTGGAGATCAGCCCGGTGTTCACGCCAACCATGCCGTACTCGAGGCGCTCCGCGACACGCCACACGCGGCCGAGATCGCGCGCATAGAAATAGCTTGCCAGGCCGAATTCGGTGTCGTTCGCCATCGCGACGACTTCGTCTTCTGTCTCGAAGCGAAACAGGGGCGCGAGCGGCCCGAAGGTCTCCTCGCGCGCGACGCGCATGGCCTGGGTGACGCCCACGAGCACGGTCGGCTCGAAGAAGCTGCGCCCCAGCGCATGCCTGCCGCCACCGGTGATCACCTGCGCCCCTCTTTCTAGCGCGTCAGCCAGATGTTCCTCGACCTTCCGCACGGCCGCGTCGTCGATCAACGGCCCGATGCGTACGCCCTCCTCCTCGCCGGACCCCACCTTCAGCGCCTTCAGCGCGTCCGCCAACTTGCGTGCAAACTGGTCGTAGACCTTGGAGTGCACGTACAGCCGGTTGGCGCATACGCAGGTCTGGCCTGCATTGCGGAACTTGGACACGATGGCCCCTTCCACCGCGGCGTCGAGATCTGCATCTTCGAAGACGATGAAAGGTGCATTGCCTCCCAGTTCCATCGACACCTTCTTTACTGTCGCCGCGGTCTGCTGCATCAGATGTCGCCCGACTTCGGTGGAGCCGGTGAAACTAAGCTTGCGCACCAACGGATTGGTCGCCAACTCCGTCCCGATGTCGCCAGCCGACCCGGTGACTACCGACAGCACGCCCGAAGGAATCCCTGCACGTTCGGCCAACGCCGCGAGAGCAAGCGCCGTCAACGGTGTCTGGCTCGCCGGCTTGACGACCATGACGCAACCCGCGGCCAATGCCGGTCCCGCCTTGCGCGTGATCATCGCAGCGGGAAAATTCCAGGGCGTGATTGCCGCGCACACACCCACGGGCTCCTTGGTCACCACGATCCTCTGGGTGGAGATCGGCGAAGGAATCGTCTCGCCGTAGACCCGCTTGGCCTCCTCGGCGAACCATTGGATGAAGGACGCCGCGTAGGCAATCTCGCCGCGCGCTTCCGCCAGCGGCTTGCCTTGCTCGGCAGTCATGATTCTGGCGAGGTCGTCCTGGTTCTCCAGGATCAGCGCGTGCCAGCGCGCCAGCAGCGCCGAGCGGTCATGGGCCGTGCGCGCGCGCCATGCGGGCCACGCACCATTCGCGGCGTCGATCGCCTGGCGGGTTTCGGTGGCACCCAGGCGCGGTACGTGAGCCACCACGGCGCCACTGGCGGGGTTGGTGACGGCGATGGTTCGGGCGGCAGATATCCACTGACCCGCCACGAAGCATTGCTCTCGAAGCAGAGAAGGGTCTCGCAGGTTCAACATGGTGCAGGAACTCGGGGTTGAGGTTTCAGATCTGGGTGATCAGCTTGGTCACCAGGAAGCTGTCGAAGGACTCGGTGCCGCCCTCGCTGCCGAAGCCGCTGTCCTTCACGCCGCCGAAAGGCAGCTCGGGATGCGCCATGCCGGAATGGTTGATGTTGACCATGCCGGCCTCCAGTTCGTTGGCCACGCGCGTCGAGGTCTGGATCGACTGCGTGAAGACGTAGGCAGCCAAGCCGAAAGGGAGCGCGTTGCCCAGGCGCAATGCATCGTCCACCGTATCGAAACGCGCGAGGGCGGCCAGGGGTCCGAATGGTTCCTCACGCATGACGCGAGCGTGCTGCGGCACGTTAGCGATCACGGTCGGCTCGTGAAAATGGCCGCGCTCGCCCAATGTGCCGCCGCCTGCGAGCACCTGCGCGCCCGCCTGCACTGCGTCGTCCACGAGTTCGCGTATGGCTTGCAGGCGCCTCTCGTGGATCAGTGGCCCCATTTGGACGCCCTCTTCCAAGCCATGGCCCACCTTCACGCCGCGCATCGCATCGGCGAAACTTGCCACGAAGCTGTCGTGGATGCCAGCCTGGACGAAGAAGCGCGAGGGTGATACACACACCTGGCCCGCGTTGCGGGTCTTCAGCCGCGCAAGCAGCGCCGCGGCCTGATCCACGTCGGCGTCGTCGAATACCAGAACCGGCGCATGACCGCCGAGTTCCATGTTCATTCGCTTCATGTGCGAGCCCGCGAGCGCCGCGAGATGCCTGCCCACCGGAACCGAGCCGGTGAACGAGACGACCCGCACCAGGGGCGATTCGATCAATTGGCGCGAGATCTCGCTTGGCACGCCCCACACGATGTTGAACACGCCTTCGGGCAGTCCCGCGTCGTGGAACAAGCGAGCCATCGCCACAATGGCGCTTGGCGATTCTTCCGGCCCCTTGAGCACGACGGTGCAACCGGCGCCGATCGCGGCCACGACCTTCTTCATCGCCTGGCCAAATGGAAAGTTCCAAGGGCTGAATGCGACGCAGACGCCTGCCGGCTCGCGCACCACGAGCTGGCGCACCGCGGGATTGCGCGATGGCACGACACGGCCGTAGATGCGACGGCATTCCTCCGCGTGCCATTCGATATGCTCGACGGCGTTGAGCACCTCGGCCACTGCTTCCGGCAATGGCTTTCCGTTGTCCAGCGTGATGCCATGCCCGATCTCGCTGGCGCGCTCGCGTGCCAGCGCTGCCGCCTTGCGCAACACCTCGGAACGCTCCATCGGCGAACTGCGCCGCCAGGACTGGAACGCCCGGTGTGCGGCCCTCAGTGCCGCATCGACGTCCTCGCGCGTTGCCCAGGGCAGGCGCCCGAGCAGATCAAAGGTGGCGGGATCACGCACGTCCTGTCCTGGACGGCCATCGCCATTCAGAAAGCGGCCGCCGACATAGAGGGAAAGCTCGGGATACAACATCATGGTTTCCTCAGGCATGCGCCGGCAAGCGGGACTGCTCGGAGGCGCTCGCCGAGCCGGCGAAAACAGAGCCAGTTGGCGGCAGTACGGTTTCGCAAAATGTCGAAAGCTGCGGCACCGAATCGCCCGCCTTGCCAGCGGCCGCGATGAAGCGGTCCGGGCGGATCAGCACCCAGTCGACACCTTTGGCCTGGAACCAGAAGTGCAGCGTGTTCTCCACGTCCTCGATCACTGTTCCCGATGGCTGGACCGGCACGTGAGAACAGGCCTCGCTCCTGATGCTGCGCGAGCGCACGCCGACATAGTGGTCGCAGCCCAGACGCTCGAGCTGCTCCCGCAAACAGGCGGGTGCACCCGCCAGTGCGTCGCCGCACCAGCTCAGCAGCGCGAAGCGCGCACCGACCATATCGTCCAGGCGCTGGGTGCGCCCGGCTTCGCGCTCGACGTTGGGTTGGATGAACATGCGCCCCACCAATTCGTCGCTCCGCGCATCGCCACTGTTCAGGACAACACCCTTTGTAAAGCGCGGCATGGGTTTGAACTTCATCTGCAGCACGTAGTCGCGCACGCGCGGAATGTTCTTGATGGACAGGAAGAAACGGTCACGCATCCAGGCCACGAAGCGGTTGCGCTGGGACAGCACGGAGCCGAACAAGTCCGCCAGATCGATCATCGCCTTGGCGTGCGCGTGGCGCTCTTCGTGATAGCTCGCCAGCAACCCGGGCTTCATCCGTCCCTGCAGGATCCAGGCTAGCTTCCAGGCCAGGTTGAAGGCGTCGCGCAGGCCCGCGTTCAACCCCTGGCCGATCCATGGCGGCGTGATGTGTGCAGCATCCCCGGCCAGGCAAACGCGCCCGACGACGAACGCGCCGGCCACGCGAGAGTTGTGCGTGTACACGCGGGCGCGGATCACGTTGAGCTTGTCGGGTTCTGCCACATGCCGGCCCAGCAGTTCTCGCACCTTCTCAGGCTGCAGCATCTGCTCGCCGTCTTCGCCCGGAAACAGCATGAACTCCCAGCGCCGCAGCCCATAGGGGAGCCTCAGGCACACGTAGGGCCTTTGAGGCTCGCAGTGCAACGCGGTGTAGGGCGCGTCCAGGGGATCGTGGTCGCATTCGATCACCACCCACTTGGCTGGATGCGTGCGCCCTTCGAAAGGCAACTTGAGGATGCCTTCGCGCACCATGCTGCGTCCGCCGTCGCATGCCACGAGGTAGCCTGCGCGCACCCGGTGCTCGGCCCCCTCTGCGTCGCGCAAGGTCGCCGTCACGCCCTCATCGTCCTGGACCAGATGAACCAGTTCCACGCCGGGACAAAGGTTCACGTGCGGGAAGCGTTCGAGCCCCTGGCGCAGCGTCAGCTCGCCGAGCGGCTGTGAAAAGAGATTGCGGCGAAACCAGCCGAACTCGCGCGTGCTCGGCAGGATCTCCGCAAAACAGCGCTTGCCGGCGGTGTACATGCGCATCGGCACGTTCTGGATCATGTCGCGCAGCATCGCCTCGGCCAGGCCGGCCGCCTGGAAGGTGCGCAGCGCCTCATCGTCGAGGCCCACCGCGCGGGGATAGTTCAGCACCTGCAGGTTGCGCTCGACGACCAAGCAAGCGGTGCCGTAGTGGCCCAACAGGTTGGCGATGGAGACGCCGACCGGGCCCGCGCCGACGATCAGCACCGGAATGTCCGTGGGGATTTTCATAGGTTCTTGTCTCCGTGCCCGCCGACTCAGGCGGCGGTGAGAAGGCGGCTGTCCTGCCGGACCAGCAAGTGGCGCACGCTCTTGCGAAACTCCGTGAAGCTGGCGTCGGCCATCAACTGGGCACGTCGACGCGCGCGCTCTTCATGGCTGTCATAGGCCCAGAGAAAGACAAGCTGATTGAGATCACCACTCTCCGGCGTCATCAGCGTCACCAGGTTGCCCAGCATGCGGGTCTGCAGCGCTCGCGCCGTCTCGTTGTAGATGCGCAAGTACTCGCGCGTGCCGCCTGGTACGAGGGTATAGGTTCGAAGTTCGTGGATCACGGTGCGCCCTTTCCTGCATGGAACAGACCCCGATCGAGAAAATGGGATACCGCCTGCTGGAACAAGGCCGGCTGGTCGTCATGCACGTAGTGGCCGGCGTCCGGGATCTCGATGCTCGCGATGCGCGGATTCAACGCCTGCATGCGCTCGACCATCGACGGCTGCAGGTAGTCGGATCGCCCCCCGCGGATCACCAGGGTCTCGCAACCGATGGCCGACAGGCACGGCTCAAGATCAACGACACGCGCCGGGTCGGGGTTCAGCCGCGTCGCCGCAATGCCGGCATGGTCGTAGCGCCAGGTGTAGCCGCCCTCGCGCAGGGGCTTGAGCATGCTGTGCAAGCGCTGCTGCCGGGCCTCTTCGCTCACCGTGGGACGCAGCGCCCGCATGAATTCGCCGGCGGCCTCCCAGGACTCGAAGCGCTCGGGCGTCGTTGCGTGTTCCTTGCGGATGCGTGTCGCGCCGTCGCGGGGCTCGAAGGCGCCGGGGCCGGCGTCCTCGATCACCAGGCGCCGCACACGCCCGGGATGGCGCGCGGCATAGACGATCGCGTTGATGCCTCCCATGGAGTGACCCAACAGGTCGAAGCGGTCGAGCCCCAACTGTTGAACGATGGCCTCCACATCCGCCACGTAGGCGTCGGCATAGTAGTTGTGAGCGGGGTCCCAGTCAGAGCCGCCGCGCCCGCGCTGATCGAACGCAATGACGCGGAAGCCGGGATGCAGGGCCGCCGCGATGCCAGCGAAGGTCTCGGCGTAGCCGCGAATGCCGTGGAGCATGACGACGGGCCATCCCTGTTCCGCCCCCCACTCGCTGACGTGGAAGTTCAGCCCCGACAGGGCCAGCATGTAGTCGCGCCGCTCCATGTGCGTCTTTCAGTACAAGCCGTCCTGGCCCTTGACCTCGGAGGCCTTCAGGCCCCCCAGCCGCGCGTTGAGGCGTCCGCGGGTGGCGAAGGCCCAGCAGACGATGACCTCGTCGCGGTTGGGGCCGTCGCTGAACTGGGCGGTCACGGTGTCGTAGTGCGAACGCACGTACAGCGCGTCCTTGTGCGCCAGCGGGATGTCGATCGCGGCGCCGGGACCGCCACGCTTTCCGGTGGAAGGCACCCAGGACTTGCCGCCGCCGAGTGCGTCGCGGATCGGGTTGGCTGCCGGATTGGTGAGCAGCGCGTTGCCATGCTCGTACTCGCCGTCGATGCCCACGAGGCAGGCCTTGCCGTAGCTCTCGATCGCGCGGCCCTGGGCAGCCTCCTGGATGCGGCGACCGAACTCGCGCCCCAGTTCAGGCGACGGCTCGATCCAGGCAGACAGGTCCTGGACGAACCTGCCGGCGAACGGGTTGTGGATGGAGGCCGCAATGACGATCTTGCGCAGTGGGTCGCCATCGGCCGGCGCGCCGGTTTCGCCTGCGAGGGTGTCCTCGATCTGCAGGTACCACTTGCGGATGTGAAAGACGCTGAAATTGGCTGACTTGGTCATGAGAATGATGTGTGAATGTTGAAGAACAGGAAGGGGAAAGCGCGCCGCACTCAGTCGTACAGCGGCTCCAGTTCGAAGTGGTCGCTAGGCGCGTTGTAGTTATGCAGCACTCGCTTGCCCTCCTCATCGTCGTGGACGGTTTCGCAGAAGAACTCGAAGCGATGACCATCCGGGTCGTTGAAGTACAGGCCGTAACCCACCTTGTGGTCGGTGGTCTTGATCACCTCCACTCCGGCCTTGAGCAGTTGCCCGTAGAGCCGCCGCAGTTCCGTGATGTCGCCATCGATTTCCAGGCCGTAGTGCTGCAGCGCACAGCCGCCCACAACGATGCCCGGCTCCGGGCGGATCAACGCGATGTCATGGTGCTTCTGTCCGAAGCTCATGAACACCCACTGCTCGCCGCGCGCGGTTTCCTGCATGCCCAGCACGCGCTCGTACCAACTTGCCGATGCGAAGGGGTTCGACACAAAGAGCGAGAGGTGCGTGCGGCGAATCTTCGGGCGCACGGTCCGGGTCGTCGTATCAGTCATGTGGCTTCGCCCCGAGAGTGGATTTCGGGTGCGCCTTGACGGCGGCGACGACCGGCGTCCATGCCACTGCGGTGATCTCGCTGAAGTCGCGCCAGTCCTTGAACCAGGTTTTTCCCGCGTCCATGGAACGGAAGAGGTGGCCGTATTTGGTGCCGGCCAACACAAACTGAGGGTCTGCGGCGTGCGTTCCCAACGCCCAGAACGTGGAGTTGGGCACCGCATGAAGCAGTGCCGCCGACCATGTCGCGCCACGGTCGAGCGAGCGGTAGATCTGCGTGCGCGTGCCCGGCGTGCCATCGCCGATGGCCACCAGCAGCACGTCCTCCGCGCCCTCCAGAGGTGCGAGCGTGCGGGTGTAGTACATGCCATCGAAGCGATCGGCCGAACTTTCCGCGGCCCACGGCCCGTAGCCACCGTCGCGGTTGGTATAGACCGAATTCACCGTGGCGAGCAGATGGGTCTTGGGCCGGCCGCCGCGGGCCGGAAGGATGGTGATGGCGTGGATGTCGCCGTTGAGGATGCCGCTTTGCGCATCGTCCGCGCGGCGCCAGGTCTCGCCCTGGTCCAGGCTGTGCCAGGCACCGCCCTCCTCTACGCCGAACCACACCGCGCCGTCATCGGCGTCCACGCAGATGGTGAGGATCCGCGGACGGTTTACGCCGCCGCAGAACTCCGGCAATTCGATGCCAAGCCGCGTCCAGCTCTGACCCCCATCGAGCGAGCGGAACATCGCGGCGCGAGAAGGCGCGCCCGTTCCTGCGTAGATGACATTGGAGTCGCGCGGGTCGATCGCGATGGACCAGACATGCATTCCGTTCGCGGGCGATTCGAGGCGCCTGAAATGCGCACCCGCGTCTTCGCTCAGGCAAATGCCGGCGTCCGCACCCGCGAAGATCCGGTTCGGGTCCCGAGGGTCCACCAGAAGACTTCGCACGACGCCATCGAACTCGATGGCTTCCTTCAACCCGAGGCGATGCCATGTCGCGCCGTCGTCTGCGCTGCGCAGGATGCCCTGCCCCGCGGTTCCCACAAGAATCGTTCCTTGCATGATTGAGTGCTCCTTCGCTTTGCTCAGATGAAGATGCCGCGCGTGATGCCGCCGTCCACCGCGATCGACTCTCCGGTGATCGCGCCCGCTCGTTCGGAGGCGAGGAACAGCACGGCATCGGCAATCTCGTTGGGCTGCAGCACGCGGCGGATGGGCGTGGCCTTGGCGTAGTTCGCCTCCACCTGATCCGGCGTGAGGCCCTGTAGCTTGGCCTCCTTGGCGTAGAGCTCGTGGATGTGCGGTGTTTCCACCACGCCGGGATGGATCACGTTGACCGTGATACCCGACGGGCCGAGTTGGTCGGAAAGCGTCTTGGTCAAGTGGCAGATCGCCACGTTGCGCATGCCCGAGAGTTGCTTGCTGCCGCGGCCCGTGAGGCCGCCGATGTTGATGATGCGGCCGAAGCCGCCCTTGCGCATGTGGGGCGCGGCCGCCTTGGCGCAGCGCATGTAGCCCACCACCTTGATGTTGATGTCTTCCAGCAGCCCTTCGGGGCTGGCGTTCTCGATCTCGCTGCGCACCAGACCGCCCGGGTGGGCAGCCCCATTGACGAGAATGTCGATTCGGCCGAAATGCGCCGCGACCCTGCTCATCATGGCGTCGACCTGCTCGGTGCTGCTGACATCCGCGGGCGCAGCAAGAATCTCGATGCCGGTTTGTTCGCTGATTTCGCGCGCCGCCTGTTCGAGCGGTTCCTTGCTGCGCGCCACGATCGCCACGCGCACGCCTTCGGCCGCCAGCGCCTGCGTCACGGCCCGGCCAATGCCAAGGCTGCCGCCGGTCACGACCGCGACCTTGCCCCTGAGTTTCAGATCCATATGTTCTCCTTGATTGATGCAGGCCGCCTGCCGGCGCCCGGACGTTGCGCCCTCAAAGGGCCATTTCGATGAGCGCAGGGCCGGTTTGCCCGAACGCCCGCTGCAGTTGTTCGGACAGTTCCTGCGCTGTGTGCGCACGCGTCGCGGGAACGCCGTAGGCCTGGGCGAGCCCCACCCAATCGATGCGGGGGTGATCCAGGGCGGTCAGAGCCTCGGCCCTTGCGCCAAGGGTCGCGCCATCGCGCCGCAGTTCGTTTCGCAGGATCGCGTACTGATGATTGGCTGCGATCAGCACGACCACGTCGAGGTTTTCATGCGCGAGCGACCACAGCGTCTGGATCGTGTACTGGGTGCTGCCGTCCGACAGCAGCCCGACCACCTTGCGCTCCGGGCAGGCGATGGCCGCGCCCATCGCCACGGGAAGCCCCTGCCCGATGGCACCTCCGGTGTTGGTGAGCGTGGTATGCGGACGGGCGGCCGAAGACGCCGCATAGAAGGGGTAGCCGCAAGTCCCGCCCTCAACCGAGACGATCGCGCCCGCCGGCAATTCGCGCGCCAGAACCGCTGCGATCCTGGCCGGCGTCAGCGCGCCCTCGGGCGCGTCCGGCAGCGACGACACGGCCGCCTGGTAGGCCGGCGCCCCCAGGGCATCGGCCATTTCCTCGAGCCGCCCGGCCACTGGCTGCCCCGGCTCGCTGATGACCAGCAACCGTTCGGCATCGACCAGCAAACTCGGGTGACCCGCATAGCCGAAGTACGTCACCGGCGGCAGCGCGCCGACGAGCACGACGAGTTCGGCCGCATCCAGCACTTCGCGCGCCGGCTCGGGAAAGTAGGGCAACCGATCGAAGGCCGGCAGCCCCTGCCCGCGCTCTGAACGCGACGGAAAGGTCTCGGCATAGGCCTGTGCGCCCAGCAGCGTGCACAGGCGGGCCGTCGCGCGCTGAGCGCGCTGACCCAAGCCAGAGAGTTCTCCGCCACCGCCCAACAGGAAGACCACGCGCCGCGCTGCGCGCAGGCGCTCGATGCATTGTGCTGTGTCGGGGCCGCCCTCGGCGCTCGTGCTGGTGGCGCCAGGCCTTTCGATCTTGGCGGCCTGCGTGACATCGCCCGCCTGAAAATCTGCGGGGAAGATCAGCGTCGTGCCGCGCCCACCTGCTGCAACGCTTTGTCGCACAGCCTCGGCGGCCGCGGCCGCGCTGTCGTCGACACTGTCGATGCGGTGCACCCAGCCAGAGACGGGCCGCGCGAGCGATTCGATGTCGGAGGTCAGCGGCGCGTCATATGGCAAATGCCAGCTGGCGTGATCGCCGACGAGGTTGACGATCGGCGTGCGTGCGCGCCGCGCGTTGTGCAGGTTCGCGATGCCGTTGGCAAACCCCGGCCCCAGGTGCAGGAGCGTTGCCGCGGGACGCCCGAGCATGCGGCCGTACCCGTCGGCCGCTCCCGTGCAGACGTTTTCCTGCAGGCCGACCACGCACCGGATTTCATCGCGCTGCTCCAGTGCACGCACCAGGTCGAGTTCGGTGGTGCCCGGATTGGCAAAGCAGGTGTCCACACCTTCGCCTGCAAGCGCGAGCCAGAGCGCCTCGGCGCCGGTCATTTTCTTCATTGCCTTGTTCCTCTTATTGCACCTTGATGCCGCGCTCGCGCACCAGCTTGCCGACACGCTCGGCGTCGACGGCGATCTGCGCGTCGAGCTCCGCGGGCTTGGAAGCCCCGGCCCGCAGGCCTCGGGCGGACGCCCAGGCCTGCAGGTCGGGAGCGGCCAGCACCTTGGCCAGGGCTGCGTTCATTCGCGCCAGGATTTCTGCAGGGGTGCCTGCCTTGGCATGCAGCGAGTAGGAGGTGGACAGCAGCATGTCGGACCCGCCGGCCTCGGTGATCGTCGGTACATTCGGTGCCACCGGCGTGCGCGCGCTGGCGCCGACAGCCAGCAGCTTCAGGCTGCCCTTTTGCACATGGGGCAGCAGAGCCTCCACGCCGCCCGACGTCGCCACCACCTGGCCACCGAGCATGGCGGGAATGACTTCCGCGAGCGCCTTGTACGGCACGTGCAGGAACTGCACGCCGGTGCCTGCTTGCAGCAACTCCATGTTCAGGTGCATGACGCTGCCAACGCCGCCGGTGCCGAACGGCACCTCCCCGGGATGCGCCTTGACGTAGGCGATGAAGGATCTGAAATCGTTGGCAGGCACCTGCGCACTGGCCACGAGATACAGATTCACGTCGGCGATGTTGCTGACCGAGACGAGATCCTTCCGGGGGTCGAACGGCAGCGGCTGGTAGAGCAGCGGATTGACCGTGAGCGTGAGCCGGTCGACCAGCAGGAAGGTATAGCCGTCGGCCGGCGACTTCACTACCTCCGACGTCCCGATGATCGCGTTGGCCCCCGCCTTGTTTTCCACGACGAAGGCGGTCTTGAGCTCCTTCGCCATTCCTTCCGTCACCAGGCGAGCCATCACGTCCGGCCCCGTACCTGGCGGGTACGGAACGACGATGCGGATCGGCCGGGATGGCCAACCGCCCTCGGCCCAGGCTGGAGCCGGGGCCAGACACGCGGCGAAAAGCATCGCCAGGGCGGCACATGTTTGCCGAAAGCAATTCCTGTTCATCTCGAACTCCTGAACACCCCGACTGACGACGTTCGGCTTCGAGCGGGGCGTGCGCTCGCTGGGCCGGGGCCAACGGCCCGACTACCCCTGCCAGAGCTCTTTCATTCTGCGAGGAATTTTGCAAGTTTATCGATTAGACAAAACAATGCAATATTGTTTGTCATTTTCACGCGCACAACATGCATATTTTTCTCAATATGAGATATTGATCGATCATTTCGAAGCGAGCAAGAAGCCGACAACGGCGCCGATGCTTCGATTAACCTTCCGGGTTTGCCAAGACATGCCGCCCACCCATGACGCCACGCGCTGCCAACGCCCATGAATAGCCTCAGTCGCATGCTCGAGGTGCTGAATCTGTTCAAGCCGGAACAGCCCGTGATTGACATCGAGGTCATCTGCTCGCAGTTGGGTTACACGTCCGCGAGCGCATACCGCTATGTGAAGGAGCTGTCCAACGCGGGCCTGCTCGTTCGCCTGCCCCGCGGTTACGCCCTGGGGCCGCGAATCATCGAACTCGATCGGCACATGACTCAGTTCGACCCATTGCTGGCAGCCAGCCGCGACATCGTGGGCGACCTGATCGCCCAGACCCATCTGGAACTGCTGATCAGCGAGCTCTACGACTCGACCGTGATCAACATCCTGCAGCGCTCCGGTGCCGACGAGCAGGCGCTGAACTTCGGACGCGGCAGACCCATGGACTTGTTTCGCAGCGCGACGGCCAAGGTGATCCTGGCGTACCTGCTGCCGCGTCAGTTGAAACGGCTCTTCGACAACGCCGCGCCAGGAGACCTGGAGCGCATCGGGCTGACCTGGAAAGACTTCTCCAAGGCCATGCTGCGCATCCGCAAGGACGGCTACTGCATCAGCGAGGGCGAACTCGATCCCGGCAAGAGTGGTATCGCCGCGCCGATCTTCGACGAGAAGGGACGCATCCTCGGCAGCATCACCCTGGCGGGAAACTCCGAACGGTTCAATGCCTTCAACCGGGAGTTCCTCTCGACGCTGATGATCGACGCCGCGCGCAAGATCACGTCGCGGATCGCTGGCTAGGGCGGCCAACTCGGCACCCCCTTTAGCTCACGAACGCACCGAGTCTGGCGCAAGGTTTGTCATGGCCGTCAATCGGCCACCTTGATCTTGCGCTCCGAGACCACGCGCTGATAGGTCGCCTTGCCTTGGGTGATTCGCGCCTGCATCTGTTCGGGAGTGCTGTAGGCCGCGGTGAAACCCAGGTTGTCGAATGCGTGGCTGACCGCGGGCGCCGCAAGCGCCGTCTTCATGGCGCCGTTGAGCTTCGCCAGTACTTCCGGTGGCGTCCCTCCGGGCGCGAGCAGGCCGAAGAAGCCGGTAATGGCCAGGTCGGGCAGTCCCACTTCCAACGCGGTGGGAATGGACGGGAACAGCCGGTCGCGCGTGTCGCCCGTGATGAACAGCGGCACCAGTTGATTGGAGCGCAACGCGCCGATGAGCGGCGAGACGACCTCGTCCATCAGTTGGGCATCACCCTTCAGAAGCCCCTCCTTCGCCGAGGCGGCCCCTCTGTAAGGCACGTGAACCAGTTGGATGCCGGTGACCGACATGAGTATTTCGCCCAGCAGATGATTGCTCGACCCCGTCCCGGCCGATGCGAAGTTCAACTCACCAGGCCGTCGCTTTGCCAGCGCGACAAATTCAGCCAGCGTTTTCGCGCCGGTGGCAGGCGTCGTCACGAAGACAAAGGGCTGGGTCGCGCCAAGGCTGACGGGAGCCAGGCTCGCCGCATGCCCCTGGTCCGGATAAAGCACCGGCCCAGCCGTCAGGGTGCTCCCGCTCCCCCAGAGAAGCGTGTAGCCGTCGGCCTTCGCCGAAGCGGCGTATTTCGTCCCGATACGCCCCCCTGCACCCGGCTTGTTGTCGACGATGACAGGCTGGCCCAGGGCGACCGAGAGTTCCTGCGCAACCGCACGGGCAGAGATATCAGTGGAGCCCCCTGGCTCGAACGAGACGACGAGCGTGATCGGCCTGGACGGATAGGCCTGGGCACCGGCCGGCTGCACGAGGGACAGCGCAGTGGCAAGGACGCAGCAAGCCAGGAAGGCCATGCGCAAAAGCGCCGGGTGCAAGCGATTCATCATCATGGACAGCCTCTTCAAGTGAAAGGGAACGCCGAAGCCCCGCGCCGAGGCGCGCTCAAACAGTGGCAATGGGCGTGACAGGCGAACCTGCGGCACCGGGAAGATTCAATGGCGGCGCAGTCAGAAGGAAACGGCTTCGCTCGTTCTTTCTCAGCCAGCGCGCGAGTTCGCCCAATCGCCACAACTCGCCCAGGTGGATGCCGTTCTTGAAAAGGCAGTGCTCGTGAAGCGGCAGCATTGCGTGCCTGGCGCTCTGGCGCATGGCTTTGGGCATCAACTCCACCGCGAAGTTGTCCGAGATCAGCGCAGCAATGCCTGTGTCGGTGATCCACTGAAGCAACCGCTGGTCGCCGCCATTCAGGCCAGCACAGGAATGAAGCAGTTTCTCGGTGACGGGCTTCCTGTTCATGCCGAGGATCAGGTCGTCGAGGCCGGTGTAGAGGCAGACCATGTCTCCGCGCTCTATGACCACCCGATCCTCCTGCAGGATTCGCATCAGGTCCGCATAGCCGACGGGATGATTCTCCTCGCCGTAGTGGCGATTCAGGTCGATCATGACCGCGCGCCCCTGCACGCCGTGGCTGGCCAGTTGCTCGATGCCAAGCGCGCTTGCCGTCGGGTCCTCGTAGGTGTCCCATCGCACGGCGCCTTCGGCACGGCGTGCCGGCTTGACGTGCTCTCCGCCCCGGTAGCCGTTGTAGAAGACGATCTCGTCGACGCCATCACCGTCGGCGTCAAACTCCGCGCCGACGTGCGCCAAGCCGTCCCACTGCGTGGAGTACTGCGTGTGCAGGACCACGACGTCATCCGAATAGACGTCGGAATAAAAAGGATTCTCGCGGGAGAGCGCAAAGCAGAAGCACTGCTCGCCCTCGTTCTTTCCGCCCCGCAGCGTGGCGAAGCGCCGAGGGGCATGGCGGCGCGGATGCAGTGCCGTGCCGCCGGGGTAGTCCAGCGGAAGCGACAAGCTGAATGTCAGCCCCTCTTTCGCCTCCTCGAGCCCCTTCAGCACTTGCGGCCGGCCAACGAGGTTCATCGATCCGAGCTGATCGTCGTTCCCGAAGAGGCCCCAGTTCGAACCCGGCGGCCTTTGCTTCCATCGGTTCGTCATGGCGATCTTTCTTCGGGCGCCTCAGGCGGCGGCACGGGCGGCGATCTCCTGCCGCTCCGCATTCAGTGCCGCCCGAACGCTCTCACGTTGCTCGATGCGTTCGAGATAGGCATTCAGGCTGGGCCATTGCGAAAGATCGATGTCGTGGACGTGGCTCCACATGACGATGGTGTAGCAGTAGGCGTCGGCAATCGTGAAGCGATCGCCGTGCAGGTACTCGCGCCCCGACAGCACGGTGTCGAGCCAGGCCAGCCGCTTGTTCAGGTTCTCTATCGCCAGCACCCGATACGCGGGAGGCGTGGTCGGTCGGAACAACGGAGTGAAGCCCTTGTGCAGTTCCGAACCGATGAAGTTGAGCCACTCGATGACACGGTATCGGTCCATCACGGCACCTGCAGCCAGCAACCCGCTTCCCGGCTTCATGTCGGCCAGGTACTGCACGATCACCGGGCCTTCGGTCAGCAACTCCCCTGCGTCGGTCTCCAAGGTCGGAACCTGTCCCTTCGGGTTGATGGCGAAGTAGTCGCCTCCGTCTTTGAGCTTCTTGGCGCGCACATCCACCCAGATCAGTTCCAGCGGGATACCCGCTTCTCGCGCCACGATGTCGACGGCCAGCGAGCATGCGGTGGGTGTCAGGTACAGCTTCATGTGTTTCCTCAGTCAGTTGCGGGGGTCTCGCGCCATGCCAGCGCCGTCAGGTCAAATTGCCATTTTTCCCATATTCCGATAATTTATTTGTTTCGTCAACACATCACCCACGAACCCGCATCGGCCATCCACCGGAAGGCCGGGCGCAGCCTCGAGCGACGCGGCCCCTAGAATTCCCAGCCATCGCTCAGCCGAAGGGGGAGGAGACCCATACATGCCGCGTGCAAACACAAAGACCAAGCCCCTCAAGGCGACTCCCAAGACGGCCCGCAAGACGCGCTCGGTCGCCGTCAAGGTCCGCGATTCGGAGCAGGACTCCTCGAGCCTCTCCCGGATGCTGAGCACGCTTCAACTCTTCACGCGCGAGCACCCGGTGCTGTCGGCCGAGGAGATCGCCAAGGGCGCGGGCGTTCCCACCAGCACGGCCTATCGCTACGTGAAGCAGTTGGCAACGGCCGGCTTGTTGGTTCGCTGGAAAGGCGGCTACACGCTCGGGCCCAGCATCATGGAACTGGACCTGCAAATCAGGGAGTGCGATCCGGTCATCCGTGCGGCGTCCGAACCCATGCGCACACTGTGTGCGCAGACAGGCCTGAACGCGCTGCTGACCAAGCTCTATGGCAACAAGGTCATGACCGTGCACATCGAATCCACGAGCGACACGGGCTCGCTTGCCTACGGCCGGGGCCGGCCGCTGCCCCTGTTCCGAGGCTCCAGTTCCAAGGCCATCACCGCCTTCCTGCCGGCCGCCAAACTGCGCCGACTCTTCGAGAACGGCGAGGCGCAGGGCGACGAACAGCTCAACGACTGGGAGAGCTTCCACGCCAGCATGTCGAACATCAGACGCCAGGGTTTCGCCCTCTCCGTCGGAGAGCTCAACAGCGGCATCGAAGGCATCTCCGCGCCCGTCTTCATCGAATCCCGGCAGGTCGTGGGCAGCATCACCCTCATTGGCGATGCGGCGCGCATGGCACTGCTGCGCGAGGAGGTCGTCATCGAAATGGTGAAAGCTGCGGCAGCCACGGTCAGCAGCGCCCTGCAGTAACGCGCCGGTAAAGCACCGCGCTTTCGCGCCCCGGAAAAGCCGGCATTTCTTTTTTGTTTGATTTTTTCCCAAAATATGAGAAAGTTCTTCTGACACAACACTGAAAGGCCGACCATGGTGCTTCGCTTGCTCCGAGACGCGCTGAAGATCGGACTTCTGGCTGCAGTGCCGCTCTCGGCCTGGACTCAACCTCAGGCGCAAGCGTTTCCCGCAAGGCCCATCACCATGGTTGTCGGCTTTGCCGCCGGCGGAGGCACGGACACAGCGGCGCGCTTGCTGGCGCAGGACCTGGCCGCCGAGCTGGGACAGCCGGTAGTGATCGAAAACAGGGCGGGCGCCGGAGGAATGATCGGAGCCGCCGCCGTAGCCAAGGCATCTGCGGATGGCTACACACTGTTCTTCGGGTCGGGCTCGGAGTTGACCGTTTTGCCGGCCCTGAAAAAGGCGGTGCCCTATGACACGCTGAAGAGCTTCAGGCCCATCACGCAAGTGGGCACCGTGTCGTTCATGCTGGTGGCGCATCCATCAGTCCCAGCCAGCAGCGTCGGCGAGTTGACCGCCCTTGCCCGGGCGAAGCCGGGGCAGCTGAGCTTCGCGTCCTACGGCGCAGGTTCGACCAATCACCTGATCGGTGAACTCTTCGCGATCAAGACGCAGACAAAACTGCTGCACGTGCCCTACAAGGGAAGCGCAGCTGCCGCGACGGACCTGGTCTCCGGCGAGGTGCAGATTGCGTTCGATACCGTGTCGGTGATGCTTCCGTATGTGCAGGCGGGAAGGCTCAAGGCACTTGGTGTCCTGTCTGCTCAGCGCACCACCCAGGCCCCCAATCTTCCAACGATGGCCGAGGCGGGTATCCCGGACCTGGTGGTTGACGGCTGGCTTGGTGTCATGGCCCCGGCGGGAACATCCGACGCCATCGTGCAACGCCTCGACAAGGCAATCGGAAACGCACTTGCCAAACCGCAGGTCGCAGAGGCCTTGGCGCAGCGCGGCGTGAAGGTATCCGGCGAAGGTCCAGGACCGTTTCGAGCCTTCATCGAACGAGATCAGGACAAGTGGCGAAGCGTTGTCCAGCACGCTCACATTCAACTCGAGTAGCCACTCCAACCCGACAGAGCACTTTTGCCGAAACCCGCATCGACGCCGGCACACGGTCGACCACCGCCGATCGACGACCCGGGCCCGGCGCCGCCGAGCGCCTTCTTACCCCACTTGCCATGCTCAAGAAAATACCTCTCGCAGCGCTTGCACTGTTTACCGCTCTCGCATCCCTCAGCGCCCAGGCCGCTCCTGCATTCCCCGCAGATCGCCCGATCGCGTTGGTCGTGCCGTTTTCCGCCGGTGGCGGGACCGACATACTTGCCAGACTTGTGGCGGCCAAGCTGGGCGCGATGATTCGGCAATCCGTTGTTGTCGAGAACAAGCCGGGTGCCAACGGTGTTCTCGCGAGTCAGTATGCCGAACGAGCGAAAGCCGATGGCTACACGCTGATGTTCGGCGGCAGCTCGACCCACGTCCTGTCGCCGCTGCTGTCTCCGAAGAGGCAGCAGATGGAACAAACCCGCAAGAACTTCTCGATGGTCGGCATCGTGGCGGAAACACCGCTTGTACTGGCCGTGAACGCCAAGTCTTCGTTCAAGAATCTCGATCAGCTGCTGAAGGCTTCGCGCGACCGCGAGCTGACTTTCGGCACCTTCGGCTCCGGGTCGTCTCCCCACATCATGGGGGCGCTGCTTGCGGCGCGAACCAATGCGCGCCTGCAGCATGTTCCGTACAAAGGCTCTTCGCCCGCGATCACCGAGTTGCTCGGCGGTCACATCGACAGCGTGTTCCTGACAGTCGCCGCGCTCAGCAGCCATGTCGAAGACAAGGAAGTGCGCGCCTTGGCGGTGACCGGGGCCCGCCGCGTGCAGACATTGCCCGACGTTCCCACATTCAAGGAAGCCGGCGTATCGGGTTTCGAAGACTCGGGTTGGTTCGCTGTGTTCGCACCCGCCGGGACTCCGGAGCCTGTCATGGACTTTCTTCACGATGCCATCGGGCGCGTGATGGCAACCCCGGAAGTTCAGGCCAAGTTGGTGGAGCTTGGATTGCGCAGCGCGAACAGCAGCCGTGCGCTCCAGATGGCCGTGTGGGAGCGATCCATCGTCGCCACGCAGGGCATCCTGACTCAGGTCAAGATCGAAACGGACCGGTAGCGAACCGTCGCATGAGATTCGACTCAATTCCTGGTCGGCACGACGCTGGCCATTTATGCACTAGAAGAAGATGAGAAATGTCATGAAGCTTTATCACGAGGTGCGCGGCTGCTCGCTGGCTGTCGATATCGTTGCGCGCGAACTGCAAATCCCTCTTGAGCTTGAATGGGTCAACATGACCACCAAGCGTCTGAAGGACGGCACCGACTACTTTCAGGTCAACAGCAAGGGAACCGTGCCCACTCTCGAAATGGCCGACGGGCAGTATCTCAGCGAAGGCGCGGTCATCATGCAGTACTTGGCAGACCAGAGCCCGGGCAGTTCGCTGCTGGCGCCCCCGGGCACGCTCGAACGGTACCGGACGCTCGAATGGATGAGCTTCATCGGAGCGGACCTTCACAAGGGTGGCTTCATGCCGCTCTTCAAGGCGGCGACTCCTCCTGAATACAGGAGCATCGCTCGCCAATACCTCAATGGCCGACTGGGTTGGCTGAACACGCAGTTGAGCGACAGGAACTACCTCATGGGGTCCATCTTCACGATTGCGGATGCGCATTGCTACACCATTGCCATGTGGACAAGAGCCCACGCTATCGACACTGCGCCATGGCCCCACCTGGAAGCCTACCTCACCCGGACCGGTTCACGGTCCAGCGTGAAAGCGGCCGAGCAGGCAGCGCGCGAACAAGGTGAGCGTGAAAGCGCAGAGAGAATGCACAACACTCACTAACCGATTCGCGCACGCGCTCATCGCCGAGCCGACGGACGAGCGTGATCGCCCCCGTCACGGCCATCGCGCTTGAACTGGGTTACGCGATTGCGAGTGCGCTCGTCGGCATGTCTACCGCACCTTCGAAGAGACACGCGCATCCATCGGGTGCATCGCTGGCCCGCATGCACCTCTTGACTCTATTCAATTGTCGCGGCGCTGCGCGCGCGTCTTTCGGCGCAAGTCGATGTGCCGCTCGCAGGCGGTCAAGTTCAAGCGGCACTTGACGCCGCCCGCTCCGCTGGCGACTTCGTCCAGTTGCTGATTTGGGCTAACGCGGGTGACACAGGCAAACGCACACTCGCCATGCGCCCAGAGTTCGGCGCGACTTTCTTCAACCTGCCAGAGCCTCTGGCATTTGTGCGATTTTCATCTGGCAGATCACCCATGACCCTGCAACTGAATCACTTTATCGAGGGCGCTTTGGTCCCTGCCTCGGACCATGCCCGCATGAGCCTCGTCAGTCCTGTTGACGAACTGGAATATGCCACCGCAGCGCGCGGCACGTCCGAGGACGTGCAGCGCGCCGTAGCGGCTGCGCATGCCCAATTGGAAAGCGGCGCCTGGAAGCTACTCAGCGGAGCGCAACGCGGCCACCTGCTGAGCAAGCTGGCCGACCTCGTCGAACGCGACACTGCGCTGTTGGCCGACATGGATGCCAATGCCATCGGACGCTCGCCGATGGAGCCCCGCATGATGGACGTTCCCAATGCCGTGGCCAACTTGCGTGCCGCAGCGGGCTGGGCCAACCAGCTTGAAGGCCGCGCCATCCCTACGGGCGGCTATATGGGGAATCGGACGCTCTCATACACGATCCGGGAGCCGATCGGCGTGGTCGGTGCCATCCTGCCGTGGAACTCGCCCCTGATGATCACGACATGGAAGCTGGCCGCTCTGTTGGCGGCGGGCTGCACCGTGGTGGTGAAGCCGTCAGAGGAAACGCCCCAATCCGCGCTGCATCTGGCTCTCCTCGCGCAGGAGGCGGGCTTTCCCGACGGCGTGATCAACGTGGTCACGGGCTACGGTGAGGTGGTCGGCCGTGCGCTTTGCGAGCATCCCGACGTGGCGAAGATCAGCTTTACTGGAAGCCCCGAAGCGGGACGGGCCATCCAGCGCATCGCAGCTCCGTTGTTCAAGCGAATCACACTGGAACTGGGTGGCAAGAGTCCGCAGATCGTATTTGATGATGCCTCCATGGAGGAGGCACTGCGCGGCTGCGCGATGGGCCTGTTCGTGAATCAGGGGCAGGTGTGCGCGGCTGGATCGCGGATCCTCGTGCAGCACGGCATCGCCCGCGAATTCGCGGCTGCATTGGCGGAGGCGGCGAATTCCATCACCGTGGGGGATCCGCGCCAACCCGGTGTGCAGATGGGCCCAGTGGCCAAGAAGGCGCAGTTCGACCGTGTGAATCGCTACGTGCAGATTGGCCTCGACGAAGGCGCCGAACTCCTTGCCGGCGGTGTGTCGCAGCCTGAGAGAGGATGGTTCGTGAAGCCCACCATCTTCGCCAACGCAACAAACTCAATGACGATTGCGCGGGAAGAGATTTTTGGTCCCGTGGGGACGATCATCGTCTTCGACACCGAGAAGGAAGCCATCGATCTGGCCAACGACTCCGCCTATGGCTTGGCCGCCACAGTGTGGACCAGCCACCTCGCGCGCGCTCACCGCGTCGCAGCCGCCCTCAAGGTCGGAGCCGTTGGCGTGAATTGCTGGAGCCCTCTGGATGCGAACCTGCCATGGGGTGGACTCAAGACGAGCGGCATTGGCCGCGAGGGCGGGTTGTCCGGTGCCCTCGCGTATACCGAAGAAAAGGTTGTCACTGTGCTGTTGCCAAACTGACCTTGGTGCTGCAGTCAAAAGAAGAAGGAGATTGCGATGGGTTGGCGCAACAGAATCGACGCTTACGGAAATGCCTCAATGCTGTTCCATTGGTTCACAGCGGGGGCATTCATCACCGCCTATGTGATTGCGTACTATGTGATCTGGATAGTCGATCCGGAAACAAGTATCAAGCCGGCACTCTTCGGCATCGCTCCGGAGCCTGACCGGGTCATCCCGCTCCTCAATATCCACTGGATTCTGGGTATCACGATCGGCGTGATTACGCTGCCGCGGCTCGTTTGGCGGCTCTGGGGCGGCGTGCCCCGGCACGTCCCCGGTTCACGTCTGGAACATCTCGCCGCGGACGTGGCCCATTGGGCGTTGTACGCCTTCCTCATCCTCATGCCCGTGACGGGCTACATGACGACGTACCACCCGACTGATTTCGGGTTCTTCGTGATTCCGGCATGCAGGGACACAGTCTTCGCGGCCTGGGTCCGGGACCTGTTCGGCCTGAGTGTCAAAGACCTGGAAGACATCATGTGGTCGATTCACAGCTTCTGCGGCAAGTGGCTGGCATGGCCGCTGGTGGTGCTGCACGTCGCTGCGGCTCTTGTGCATCACTTCGTTCGCAAGGATGCCGTGCTGCGGCGGATGCTGCCGTTGAAGCCGCGACCCCAGGTCGTTCCGGCGCACGCCCACCCGGAAAAACGCTGCAACCCCTGATGTGCAAGAGCTCCGGCGCGGTTCGACCGGCCGATGCCCGGCGCGGAAATGGACGGGGTCAGAAGACCGGGGTCATGGAGGATCGTTTCATGCAAGAAGCTCGGAACCTGCTGTTCCTGTCCGTGGTGGTCTGCATTGCGCAGACCAGCTTGGCACAGCCCTCTGTTGCTCAACTGCCCACCGTGCAGGTGACGGATACGCAGGCCGAGGCCGGCAGCACCCTGTCGCTCGATGCGCCCAACAGCACCGGCTCCCGCCTGGGCCTCACTGCACGCGAGACACCGGCCAGCGTCAGCCGTCTGGAGGCGGCCGACATCGCCGAGCGTGATCTCACGCGTGCGCAGGACGTGGCCGTGCGCATGCCCGGCATCAGCGAAGCGCCCGCTCCGGGGAATGGCGGGACCAGCTTGATTGCGCGCGGCTTCGTCGGCCACAACTCGGTGGCCCAGTTGATCGACGGAACACGCCTCACCGTCGCAGCAGGCACCGTCACCTATCCCTTCTCGACCTGGCCCATGGAGTCAGTCGAGGTCCTGCGAGGCCCTGCGTCGGTGCTCTATGGCGATGGAGCCATCGGCGCGGCCGTGAACTATGTGACCAAACGCCCCGACTTCGAGCGCACCCAGCGCGAGGCCTTCCTGGGCGGCGGCTCCTTTGGCACAGTGCAAGGGGGCGTGGGCTTGCGCGGCCCCATCAACGACGTGCTGGCTTATTCGGTCTACCTTGATGCAGAAAGAAGCGACGGCTATCGCCAGTTCATGGACGTGCAGCGTCACAACTACGCGCTGGCACTGGCGGTGCGCGCGAGCCGCGACCTGAGGGTGACCTTCTCCCTCGACGGCGGCATAAACGATGACGCGCGCTACTTTGGTACACCGCTGCGCGATGGTGTGTTGGACCAGCGGCTGCGCCGGACGAACTTCAACGTCTCCGACTCGGTGGTCAAGTACGACGACCGCGTCTGGCGCGCCAAGGTGGACTATCAAGTCGCTGCCGGCCTTCGCCTGCGCAACGAAACCTACCACCTCACCACCGCCCGGCATTGGCGCAACGCGGAGGACTACAATTTCAGTACCGCGGGCACCAGCGTGGACCGCAGCGATTACCTGGAGATCCTGCACGACCAGGAGCAGACCGGCAACCGATTCGACGCGACCTTCGACGGCACGCTGGGCGGCTTGAAGAACCGCTTCATCGTGGGCCTGGACTGGTACCGTACCCGGCTCGTGCACACCAACAATTCGCCCTATGGAGGCGCCAGTGCGGTAGACCCGTACAACTTCACGCCTGGCGTCTTCATCAGTCCTGTACCCACCATTGGGGGCCGTGCGTCACAACTGGAAACCACCGCCTTGTTCGCCGAGAACGCACTCGACCTGACTCGAGAGTGGAGGCTGGTGGCCGGCCTGCGCAGCGACCGCATGGAACTTCACAGCACGGACCTGCGCCGCGGCGTGAACCTGGTCAAGAAGTATTCGCCCATCACCGGCCGTCTTGGCGCCGTGTGGTCGCCCAGCGAGGCGCTCTCGCTCTACGGACAGTTCGGCACCGGCACCGACCCGCTTTCGGGCGCACTGTCGCTGCCCGGAGGCGGCAACACCTTCGATCTCACGAAGGGCCGCCAGGTCGAGGTAGGCGCCAAGGGCGCCGTGCCCGCCGTGCGCGGCGAATGGACGGTGGCACTGTACAAGATCGCAAAGCGCAACCTGCTCTCGCGCGATGCCGGCAATCCCAACGTCACGCAGCAGATCGGCCAGCAGTCGTCCACCGGTATCGAGCTGGCCTTCGCGGCCGAGCCCGTGCGCGGCTGGACGATCGACGCCAATGCCGCCTTCTTGCGCGCGCGCTACGACGATTTCGGGGAACGGGTCTCGGGCGCCCTGGTCTCGCGCAACGGCATGACGCCTCCCGGCGTGCCCGAGCGCACAGCCAGCGTCTGGACAACGTGGCGCTTCCTGCCGCAATGGCAGGTGGGCTTCGGCGCGCGCTACGTGGGTGAGCGTCAGGGCAACACCGCCAACACCACGAAGCTGCCGTCGTACGTGGTACTCGACGCGTCGCTGGCCTACGAACATTCACCCAACCTCAGGTTCAGCCTGTCCGTGAAAAACCTGGCCAATCGCGACTACGCGCTGACAGGCACCGCCAATACAAGCTGGCTGCTGGGTGCTCCGCGCACAGTGCAACTCACGGCGCGAGCGAGCTTCTGATCCGCGCCTGCTGTACAGCAGGCGCGGATTGGGGAATTCCCTAGCCTCAGGACGAACTGCCGTTTTGGGCTAAGGCCACATCACGAAGCGGCCTAACCTTGGCATGCATCGCGATGGTGCAGTGGCATTTTGAGAGGCCACAGATCAATACAAGAGTGGAGACACCCGCAATGAGACATCCGAGGTTATCGCCGTCCTCAATCAGAAGGCGCCTCGTGCTGGCAGTGATCGCATCGGGCCTGCTGCCATTGACTGCATCGGCACATCACTCCTTTGCCATTTTCGACAGAACCAAGACCACCGCGGTCAAAGGCCTCGTCGGTCGGTTCGACTGGACGAATCCCCACGTGACGATCTACGTGGATGCAGAGGGCACGCCGGCCCAGCGATACAAGGTCGAGACCGGAAGCATCAACGCCCTGGCCAGATCGGGCTGGAAATCCGATTCGATCAAGGTTGGCGACAAAGCAGAGGTGTCGTTTCACCCGCTGAAGAACGGTGATCCTGGAGGGTTGCTCATCGAGATCAAGATCGGCAGCGTGGTTCTGACGGGGGGAGGATGATGACGCGCCGCCCAGCCCTTTGTACTGAGACCGACGACGTCCGCCGGGTGGAGATATCGATATGACAATGACACGACGCTCTCGTGCGGGCTTGCTGGCCCTGTTCATCGCCGCAGCTGCCGCAGTGACGTTCATCGCCTCCGAACGCGGTGGTGGTCCTGCAGAAGCGCAGAAGCTCGGCATCAGCGGAACGTGGGAAAGAACACCGGACGACTGGTTTGGCGAGGATCCGGACAACCCTGTATTGCCAGGCGGAAAGATCGACCTGAAAGAGCCCTTCCTCAGTGAATACGAGACGCTGAAGAAAAAGCAGGCTGAGGCCAACGAAGCCGGGACCCCGCTTGCCACAACGAGCAGCAAGTGCCTCCCGGAGGGAATGCCCACGCTGATGGCGGCGCTTTTTCCGATCGAGATTATTCACAACAACAAGCAAGTGGTCGTGCTCGGCGAGTATCTCCAGCAAGTACGTCGCATCCTGTTGACCGAACCGATGCCGTCAAAGGACAAGCTGGAGGCCACGTTCCAAGGGCAATCGCGCGGGCGGTGGGAGGGCGACACGCTCGTGGTGGAGACCCAAGGTATTCGGCCCGAGGCGCGGCTGTACGACGTTCCGCATGGGAAGGACATGAAGATCACGGAGCGAATCCGGCTCAAGGATCCCGATCATCTCGAGAACCAGATCGTGATCGAGGATCCGGAAGTTCTTAACGCGCCGTATCGCTTCACCTTCGAATACAAGAGGTCCGACTACAGGATCCAGGAATACGTCTGTGAGAACAACCAGATCGTGATCGACAGCGAGGGAAAGACCGCCCTTCGTCGCAACTGACACCGCCGCCCTGCCCCCTCACTCCATCCCAAGAGCGGACGTACTGAAATGAATTGGATCTCGAGCGGTCTGATGCGTGCCGTGCTGCAAAGCGCTTTGGTTTCGCTCAGCGTTTCCGGGCTGTCGTGGGCGGAGGTTCCCACCACGCCCACGATCGTGGCAGTCCCCCCCTCCGGCAAGGCGCCCTTGTCTTCGGCGCAGCGCAGGGGCACGGAGTACATCGACCTGGCGCGCCACGGGTATGTCGAAGAGGAGTACTACCTTTCGGGCATCGCGCCAGCCATCACCGCCGCAGGCGAGACGCTGCTGCAAGCCCCATATACCACGCGCATTCTCGTGCGCAAGCCGATCGACCCGGCACGCTTCAATGGAACCGTGGTGATCGAACCGTTCAGCTGGTTCGGCGAGCGTGGAGCCGGCTGGATCCTCACCCGCGACTACCTGCTGCGGCGAGGATACGCCTACGTCGGCTACACGCTGAACATCAACAAGCCAAAGCGTGATCCCAAGTTCATCTCCGAAATGGCGGCGGAGGAAGCCGACGGCATCAGGCAGTACGGCCGGATCGTGAACTTCGACTTCATGCGCCGGTACGACTACGCACGCTACGCACCGCTGGGCACGTACTCCGATCCCGAGCGCTTCAAGCGCGGCAGCGTTGCCGATCCCTTCGTTCCGCAATCGCAGGCCATTGCGGCGCAGCTTGCGATGGCGTTGAAATCCAATGCGCCACAAGGTCCGCTCACCGGACTCGAAGTTCATCGCGTGTATGTCAACAGCTGGGCCGTGACGGCCCAGGTGTGGATGGACTATCTCGACCAAGGGCGTCACCAGCAATGGCGGATGCCCGATGGTGGTCCCCTGATCGACGCCTATATGACTGGCCGCATGGCCTACGGCGAAGTCGGGGGTGACGCCATTCGCGTACCTCGCAAGATGCCCGACGGCGTGCCATTCGTGACGGTCTACAGCCAGTCCGAATTGATGCACGACGCGATCGAGGGCATCGAGCTGCCGCCGGACACGGACAGTCCGAAACTTCGCTACTACGAAGTGACCGGCATGCCGCATCTGCGCCTGGCGGACCTCGGCACGGAGCATTCGGAGCGCCTGGCCGCCGATGTCAGCAAAGGTCGCGATCCTCGCTGCCAGACCTTGTACGACGAGCCGGTCGAAATGCTTGCCTCGGCCTTGCTCGACGGCATGGACCGCTGGGTCCGCGAAGGTACAGCGATGCCCAAGGCGCCACGGGTGGCACGCAAGGGCAAATCGGTGGCGCGCGACCCCGTAACCGGCAACATGCTCGGCGGCGTCCGCCCCCCCTGGATCAGAGTGCCATCCAGCCGCTACATGACCGACCAGGAGACCCGCTGCGGCCTGATCTACGACACCAAGATTCCGTACTCGCGTACGCAGCTGCGCAAGCTCTACGGAACCGGTGAAATCTACGCAAAGAAGTTCGAGGAGGCCAAGGCGCTGTCTGTCAAGGAGGGTTATCTCCTTCCCGAAGACGCCGCGAGCTTGCGCCCGATCGCGAAGCCAGGTGACTTCTGACGAGAAGTTCCATGGTCCCGGCCTGCCAGGCAAGCCAATCCTGATTCTTTTCATTGAAAGGCGACAGATGTCCTCGGAGACCTTCATCGCGTGGCTCTATGAGTCCGCGCCCAGCACCATGATCCGGGACGTGTCCTGGATCGTTCCGACCGTGCAGTGCATCCACATCATTGCGATCGCCGTGATCTTCGGCTCGGCATTCGTTTCCGATCTGCGCCTTGCAGGCGTACTGGCCACGGATGAGTCCCCGGGCAAAGTCGTTCGCCGCTATTTCCCGTGGATGTGGCGCGCGCTCATCGTGCTGCTCCTCACCGGGCTGGTCATGAGCATCGGTGAGCCTGAACGCGTTCTGACGAACTCGACGTTCTGGCTCAAGATGGTGCTGGTCGTTGCCGCCTTCACGTTGACCTGGCTCGCGCGGCGTCCGCTCCTGTCTCCGGACGCGGAGGCCAGTGGCGCTCGATGGGCACACCTCGTCAAGCCGATCTCCTGGCTATCGCTTTTCCTGTGGTGCTGCGTGATCGTCTGCGGCCGATGGATTGCCTACACGATCTAGGTCGCCTCCTCTTTGACGCAACGCTCACCGGTACCTTCCATGGTCATTCAATCCATCCTCCAAGCCGTTCAAGATTCCCGGCTTTCGACTTTCATCCGAGAGACCGGTGTGGCATTTCCGGCGCTCGAGTCAGTGCATGTGATTGCGATCACGCTGGTGCTCGGAATCATTGCCATTGTGGATCTGCGGCTCATCGGCTGTGCCTCGCACCGCTGCAGCGCCCATCGGCTGATGCAAGAGCTGCTGCCATTTACCTGGGTGGCCTTCATCGCCTCCGTGGCGACGGGCCTGCTCATGTTCGCGTCGAATGCCACTACCTACGCCGAGAACAGCCTGTTCTGGTGGAAGATGACCATCCTGGTCTTCGCCGGCATCAACATGGCGATCTTCCATCTGGGCATCTATCGCCGGATCGGCGAATGGGACGAACTGCTGCCGCCGCCGCGCGCGGCGCGCGCCGCGGGATTGAGCTCGATGGGGTTGTGGATCGTTGTGATTGTTCTCGGCCGATGGATAGGATTCTCCTCGTGAGCGCGGGAGGCAGTCTCGTGGGGCGCAGCATCCGGCGGGCGTTGGGTGACTCACCGGCCTTGAAAGGTGGGAGCGCTCGACTCTGGACCGTGCGTCCCCTCACCGGCAGGCTTGAAACGCTCATGATGCCTCTGCTGTTCGTGGCGATGGTCGGCAGCCTGGCAGGCTACGTGCTGTTGCGCCCCGCCCATCCTGAACCCCCGAAACCCCTCAGCTGGCAGATCAGGTCCTTCGACGGCCTCGGGCCCGCCGACCAGGCCATTCACGGCGCGCTGCTGCCCGCCTCGGAAGAGATCATCTGGTTCAACAACGACACGGGCGGCTGGATCTCCCTCGCGGACGCCCAGCGGATCCTGCTCCCGCCCTTCTATCAGGACACCTTCTGGAAGGCGAATGGGGAGGTGCATTGGCAATTGATCCTCCCCGGCGCTCACCAGCCCCATGCCAGCCAGCCCGGCGCAGAGAGCGGCCATCGTGAGACGCCTGCCGCGGCGGCGCCGAACGCTGTGTCCGAAGGCACGCAGGGTCAGGGTGCCACCGTCTACTACGGCTCTGCTGGCAAGGCGCCGGCCCAAAGCGCCTACCTGCTGGTGATCGGACATGCGCACGCGGGGGTGATGTGGGCGAACCAGGCCACCATCTGGATCCATCCCGATGCCCTGGCGCCCTACCCCGAGATCGTCAAACCCGAAGCACTGGTCGCCAAGGGATGGCGGCAAGTCATCGCCTATAACGGCGCGAGTGAAGTCGAGCGCATCAAGGAGGCTCGATGACGGCCACGTCGAAGAAGCTTTCGCTGCGCCGGCGCGGGACGACGATGTGCCTGCTGCTTCTGGGGTGCGGATTGGTCGGCCCGGCACTGGCCGCGGGTAAAAAGCTCAAGGTGGGCGTCACCTTGCACCCCTACTACAGCTTCGTCGCCAACATCGTCGGAGACAAGGCAGAGGTGGTCCCGCTCATCGCGGGAGATGCGAATCCGCACAACTATCAGCCGCAGACGGAAGACATCACGCGTGCCATGTCACTCGATGCGCTGGTGGTCAACGGCATCGGGCACGACGAGTGGGCCTTCGAGATCGTCAAGGCAGCCGGACGCAAGGGGACGCTGCCGCTCATCTACGCCAATGCTTCGGTGGCGCTCATACCGATCGCGGGGGACCAGGGCGACGCCAAGGTCGTCAATCCCCACACCTTCGTGTCCACCACCGCGGCCATCCAACAAGTGTTCGAAATCACCCGGCGCCTGGGAGAGCTCGACCCGGACAACGCCGCCGCGTACCGGCGCAATGCCGCCGCCTATGCGGCGCGGATCCGGGGGCTGCGTGCGGAGTTCATGACCCGTTTTGCCAGTCTCGACCTGTCGTCGTTCCGATGCGCCACGACACACGCGGGCTACGACTACCTGATGCAGGAGTTCGGCCTGACCGTGACGGCGGTCATCGAGCCGCGCCATGGCGTTGCGCCGACCGCGCGCCAGCTCGCCAACACGGTCGATGTCATCAGGAAGGCGAACGTCCGCGTGCTCTTCGCTGAAAAATACTTCTCCATCGGCCTGGGCAAGCCAATCGAGGAAGCCACGGGCGTGAAGATCTTTGCGCTCTCTCACATCACCGGCGGACCGTACACCGCGGACCGGTTCGAAGTGGAGATGCGCGAAAACCTCCAAACTTTGGCCTCGGCCATCGAGTCCACGCGCCGTTGAAGGAGAAAGACCGATGCGTGGCCCGGCCCTGGTATTCGAGCATGTCACCCTTCAGTTGGGTGGAACGCGTGTTCTGGACGACGTGACGTTCCGCGTCGAGGCCGGTGCGCTGCACTGCCTGGTCGGCCCGAACGGCGGCGGCAAGACCTCATTGGCCCGCGCCCTGTTGGGCCAGATGCCGCATTCGGGGCATATCCGCCTCGAAGGTGATGTGGTGGGTCCGATCGGCTACGTTCCTCAGTTGCCGGAGTTCGACCGCAACTTGCCGATGACGGTGGATGACGTCATGGCGCTTCTCAGTCAGCGCAGGCCCGCCTTCATGGGCGCCTCCCGACCGGGCCGGGAAGCATGCGCCGCGGCCCTGCAGCGAACCGGCGTCCAGGTCTCAGGCAGGCGCCCCTTCGGAGCCCTCTCCGGCGGGGAGCGGCAGCGCGTCCTGTTGGCACAGGCCCTGAATCCGGCGCCATGGCTGCTGGTTCTTGACGAGCCCACCACCGGTGTCGACAGGCCGGGCATGCGGCTGCTCGAGGATCTGGTGGCCGAACTGCATGCGCGTGGGGTCACCATCCTGTGGATCAATCATGACCTGGATCAGGTGATGCGTCTCGCCCAGTGCGTGACCAGCATCAATGGTCAAGTCCTTTTCCATGGCTCTCCCGCCGAAGCACTCGACTGGACGCATTTTCGGTAAGAGACCAGCCAATGACGCCCGTATACGAATTCATTCGCAACCAGTTGCAGGCACTCGCCGAACGAGGTGCCTTGCCAGAGCCGTTCCAGTATGAGTTCCTGATCAATGCGCTGCTGTGTACGTTGCTGATCGGCCCGCTGCTGGGGGTGCTGGGCTCGATGGTCATGATCAAGCGGATGGCATTCTTCAGCCAGGCTGTCGGCAATGCAGCCATGACGGGCGTGGCCATCGGGGTGCTCATCGGCGAGTCCTACACGTCGCCCTATGTCTCGATGTTTGCCTTCTGCCTGCTGTTCTCTCTGACGCTCAAGTACGCACAGCACCGCACGACGTTGTCCAACGACATCCTGATCGGCGTCTTCCTGTCGATCTCGCTGGCCCTGGGGGCCTCGCTGTTGCTGTTCGTGTCCGCAAAGATCAATACCCACGTCATGGAAAGCGTGCTGTTCGGCTCCATCCTGGCGGTCGACCACACCGACATGAACGTGCTGCTTGTCGTCACGGTGATCTGCGCCTGCATTGGACTGCCGATGTACAACGCGATGCTGCTGGCCAGCATCAACCCGAGCCTGGCACATGCAAGGGGCGTGCGGGTGCGCTTTGTGGACTATGTATTTGTCGCCATGGTCACGCTGGTGACCGTGGCCTGCCTGAAGATCATTGGTGCCGTGCTCGTCGAAGCTCTTCTTCTCATTCCGGCGGCGGCAGCCCGCAACGTCAGCCGCTCACTGGGTGAATTGGTCGCGCGCTCGGTCGCCATCGCGACGGTGTCCTGCGTGCTCGGCATCCTGCTGCCGATGCAGCTGCATATCCCGGTCCCCACGGGCGGGGCGATTGTCCTCGTCGCTGCGGCGATCTTCGTCTTTACCTCCGTCGTTCGAGCCCGCGCGCCCCGGTTCCGAAGCGCTGGCATCTAGAGCGCACTCCATGACTTTCCGAAACTGGTTGACGATCTTGGTGTTCGCGTGGGGCGCCCCTCTTGCGGCACATGCAGGCGCCGGCGGTGAAAAATGCCGCGTGCTTACGGCACTTCCGGCACTACACGCCCTCACCTCCGCCCTCACCGAAGGGACAGACATCGAAGCTATACGCCTGCCTGAAGGTGCTGCAGTGCCAATGGAAGCACAGGGCAACGCGCTCGCACGCTTGCAGGCCGACGCGTTCATGAAGGCAGAAGCGGTTGTCACGCTGCGCAACCTGTGGCGCGCGGACCCGCTGTATCCGACGGCGCGCCGGCACAACCTGCGCATCATCGAGATCGATGCATCGCGCTCGTGGGATGCCGCGAAGCCGGGGTTGTCGGTGCTCGAAACACCAAGGAACAACGTCCCCTGGGTTGAGGCAGCTGGCCCGGATGCGGGGCCGTCGCCCTACGCTTGGCTCAGCCCCGACAACGGCATGCGCATGGCGGCACTGATCGCTGCCGACCTGGAGCGCTTGTCGCGTCCGGATGCCAACCGGATACAGCAGAACCTCGCCGCCTTCGAAGGGCGCTTGCGCCGATTGAAAGCCGAATATGGCGCACGCATGGCGGCGCAGCGCGACCCTCGCGTTCTTTCGCTGGCCAGCGAGTTCGCCTACATGCTGGGCGACTTCGGCGTGTTCGTCGAAGGCTGGTATGTCAAACAGGATGTCGACTGGAGCGATGGCGATCGCTCGGCGCTGAGCCGCTACTTGCGCGAGCGAGACATTCGGCTGGTTGTCCACAAGTGGAAACCGGACGAGCGGATCGTCAAGGCCATCGAGAAAGGCGGCGCGCGGCTGCTGGTACTGGATGCGGGCAACCCCGGCATTCTCACCGACGAGGCCGGCGCCTACGAGGCCCTTCTGAGGTGGAACATGAATGCCTTGTCGACGGCTCTAGCAGAAACCGCCGGCGACGCAATGAAAGACACGGACCGCTCGCCCCGGCGTTAAGCGGCATGTGAATGAAGGAAAAGACTTGATGAAGCCATTGCTCTCGCTTCGTGGGACGTCGGTTGCTGGAATTCTCTCCGCGTGTGCGGCGGCGCATGCGCATGCGCCCGTCCTTGACTGCTACATCAAACAAGACCAGGTGCAATGCGAAGCTGGTTTCTCGGACGGCAGTTCCGCCGCCGGAAAAAAAATCCAGGTGCTCGACGCCAGGAACAAGGTGCTGCTGGAGGGCGTCCTTGACAACGCCGGCACCTACGTATTCAAGCCACCAGGCGTCGATTACCACGTGGTCTTTCTCGGTGGCGACAACCACCAAACCACGCTGTACAGCTCCAACATCACCAAATGAGGACTTTGATGAACTTTCTTCGCCGAGCCGGAGTGCTCACGTTGGCCGGTTGCCTAGCCGCACTGCCCGTGCAAGCCCATTTTCAGACACTGTATGTCCAGGAGTCGACGCTCGAACGCGGCACAGATCTGGAATTCGCGCTGGTGTTCACCCATCCCTTTCAGGGTGGACCCACGATGCCGATGGCAGAGCCGCGTTCCTTCAGCGTGACCACCCACCGCGCCGGCGCAGAGCCGGTGAAGGCTGATCTCAAGAAATACCTGCGCCCCGTCGAATGGAAAGCGGGTGGCCGGCGGGCCGCAGCGTTCCGGGCCTCCATCCCGCGAGAGGTGGTGCGCTCGCTCGGAGATCACGTGTTCGTACTCGAGCCCGAGCCCTATCTCGAGACAGAGGAAGACCTGTACATCCAGCAGTTCACCAAAGTCGTTGTGAATGTCGGCGGCGTGCCCAGCGGTTGGGCCAACACGCAGGGCCTTCCGGTCGAGATACAGCCCCTCACGAGACCGTACGGCATCTGGACCGGCGGCGTTTTCCGCGCGATCGTTTTGTCGGACGGCAAGCCGGTCCCCTTTGCCCGCGTGGAGATCGAGTATCTGAACCACCCGGTCGATCTCAAGACGGAGGCATTCGGACGAAAGGCGCACGTGACGGCGCCTCATGCCGCATACGAACGCCTGAGCGTTGTCGCCGATACCGAAGGCGTCATCGCGGTCGGCTTGCCCAAAGCGGGATGGTGGGGCATTGCGGCCTTGGACATCGGTACCGCGAGAAGCCACAAGGGAAAGACCATGTCGCAGGACGCCGTGCTGTGGGTCCAGGTCAAGGACATGAAGTGACATCGAGTGGCAGATGCCCAAGAGGTCCCCCTGGGCGGCGAAGCTCATGAAGCGCGCGCTGATCTTCGTTCACAAGTGGCTCGGCGTTGTCCTGGCGCTTTTTTTCCTGATGTGGTTTGCCTCCGGCATGGTGCTGCACTATGTGCCGTTTCCCAACCTGTCGCAGGTGGATCGGCTCGAAGGGCTCGCGCCGCTGCGGGTAGAGCCGGGCTGCTGCTTGACAGCGGAAGCGATCGCGCAGCGCGCCGGCATCGGCTTGGGCGCTGCAAGGCTGGGCATGCACGCCGACGTGCCTGTCTGGCGCATCCTGGCCGGCGAGGCCGAGGGCCGCGCCCCCGTCTGGCGGACCTTCGACGCGGAAAGCGGCGCACCGGTCGCGCCGCTGACTGCGCAACAGGCCGCGCTGGTCGCCCAGGCCTTCAGCGGCCGCAAGGCTGTAGACACCGAGGAACTGGAGCGCGACCAATGGACGGTGCCGCAGGGACTCGATCCTTATCGTCCGCTGGTGAAGGTCAGGCTGGCCGGCGACGACGGCCTTGAGTTATATGTGTCACGCGGCAGCGCCGAAGTGGTTCGAGACACGCGCCGGGCCGAGCGTTTCTGGAACTGGATCGGCGCGGTGCCGCACTGGATCTACCCGACAGTGTTGCGCCAGTTTCCGCAGGCGTGGAACCAGGTCGTGGTCTGGCTGTCGATTCCGGGCGTGGTGCTTGCGGCCACCGGGCTTGCGCTGGGCATCTGGCAGATCTTCCTGAATCGCACCCGCTGGATTCCCTATCGCAAGTTCTGGATGCGATGGCATCACATCGCGGGCCTTGTGGCCGCAGTCTTCACGCTGACGTGGATGTTCTCGGGCTTGATGTCGATGAACCCTTACGGCGTTTTCGGTCCGCGCAGTGCCCTGCCTTCCGAGCAAGCGCGTTGGTTCGGTGCGCCATCGGTCGCACAGCTTCAACCGCGCGACGCACTTGCCGCGCATGCCCGAAGCTCGCCGAACGCCGACGCCCTGGAACTTGAGCGTGTGCAGTTTGCAGGGCACACCTGGTATCGCGTCCATACCCGCGTGGGCCAAAGCGTAATGCGCGCCGATGCCGCCGCGCCGGCTCCGGTGTTGCACGCCAGGTTTCCTGAGGAAGAGATCGCGCGGGCGCTGGGAGGCATCCGGGGCGCCGGGCATGTTCCGGTCGAGTTGCGGCGGATCGACGCCTACGACAGCGCCTACTACGCGCAGAACGCGGCGTCCTCCGACGTACGGGATACGCGTCCGCTGCCGGTGTGGCGAGCCCGATGGGCGGACGGGATCGACCTGTATGCGGATCCGCTGTCGGCCAGGGTGCTGCTGCGTATCGCCCCCTCGGGCCGCTGGCAGCGTGTGCTGTACCAGGGCATGCACAGCCTGGACTTCGAGGCATTGCGCAACCGGCCGTTGGTGCGCGACGGCGTCGTGATGATGCTGTCGCTTCTCGGCCTTGCGCTGTGCATCACGTCGTGCGTGATCGGTTGGCGAATTTTCGCGAGCAAGGTCAGGCCGCGCCGCATGCCCAAGCTCGATGAGCCCTGGTCGCCATCTTCTTGAATTCCTCGCGATTGCTGATTTGGGCTACCACCCCACCCACGGGCAACAGGACACTCGCCCCGCTTGTGGTCGACTCCCTGTCTCCATGGCGCGGTCGTCGTCGAACGACGACAACGCGCACGCTCTGCCGCCGCATGGGCGCCCATCACAAGTCTCTCACGACACAACACAGGAGACACCATGCGTCCGATCCGCAGCCTACCCTTCATTTCACTCACCGCCCTTTGCGTGCTCACGCCTGCGGCCCATGGCTATGAACTCTACGCCGAAAGCGAAACGACTCTGAACGCAGAGCTCAAAGCGGGCTACGGCATGTTCGGCACCCGGCGCAACTATGTGGGTCGACCCGGTGGTTTCCGATGGCAAGAGGGCTTCGCCAAGTACGGCCTGAACGGCTCCACCGACCGGATCGGCAGCGGGACGCTCTACGGCGCACTGAGTGCGATCAGCACGGCTACATGGGGAGACGGGGACCCCGGCGGCATTACCACGGGCCGGGAACACCGCACACGGTTCGAGGACGCGTACGTGGGATGGAAGTCGGGTGACTTGTTTCCCGCATTGGGCAAGGACGGAATCGACTTTTCAGCGGGCCGCCAGGTTGTGAAAGCCGGCTCCGGCTTCCTGGTCAACGACGACGGCGTGAATCCCGGCAAAGGCCTGGCAGATGGACGCTATGACCGCGGCGGTGCCTACTACTTCGGCCAGCGCCTGGCGTTCGCGAGGACGGCTGTCCTGCGTCTGGGCGGCACCGAGGGACTGCACGGAAGCGCGATGTGGCTCAAGTCGAACACGCGCCTGCAGGCCAACACGGAGATTGCGGTCGGGACGCTCGACTACACCGCCCCCGAAGGCACCGTCGGATTCACCTTCATCCGCGGCCTGGACGTCGATGAGCGATACGCCATCTCACCGACGCGTCTGGAGCGCAAGGGCATGAAGATCTATAGCATTCGCGCGGACGGCAACGCCGGAATTCCGGATGCAGACTTCGCATTCGAGTACGCCTACCAAAAGAAGCGCTCTCGCAACGACAACGCATGGTACGCGGAGGCGGGCTATACGTTTTCCGACGTGGCATGGCAGCCTTCGCTGAGCTACCGCTACACCCGGTATTCGAAAGAATTCGACTCCCTGTTTCAGGGTGGCTTCCGCGGGCGGTACCAAGGCGAGGTCGCATCGAACTATGCGTTCTCGTACAACTTCAACACCCGCATCCACGATGTCGCACTCACCGTTCGGCCGCTTGAGAATCTGGCAGCGACGCTGATGTTCTTCGACTTCAGGACGCTCGCCGACCGCTCGACGCTAAACCTGGACGCGCGCGAATTGGCTCTTTACCTGGATTGGGCCATCACCAAGAACCTGACTTTCTCGCCGATCATTGGGATCTACAAGCCTCGCAAATACGAGGGCAACGGGGGCAATCAAAGCGGCAGCGCCAAGGCCAATCCCTATCTCAAGCTGATGGTGGTGGCAAGCTTTTAAACGGTGCACCACGCCGCGTCGTGCCCAGAAAGGGCCGGGAACGTATGCGGCGGGGAGTGCTGCACATGATGGGCGATTCGACGCGCTGCTTCAGGCAGCGTATGCCCGGGCCTCTTCCGCCCGCTTGGTCTGGGACGGCAGGACACCGAACAGTTCCTGGTATTCCGCTGCGAAATGGCTCAGGTGGAAGAAGCCCCATCGGGAGGCCGCGTCGCCAATGGAAAGCTCGGAGGCCGGAGTCGACATGAGAGTCCGACGTACTCCGTTCAGGCGCACGGAGCGCAGGTAGTTCAAAGGCGTAGTCTCAGCGACCAAGCGAAAGCTGTTTTGGACAGTGCGCCGGCTCACCTGAAGGCGTTGGCACAACTCGATCACGCTGGGCACGTTGATCGTCTCCGACATCGCCAATCTGTGGCACTTCTCAACGATGAAACTGTGCGTGGAGCTGCCGCTGCGCTGCCGCCTGTCGCAGGCCGGGTCGGTCATCAGCACCAGAAGTTCATCCAGCATGGCCTGTTCCAGCTCGCGCTCGCGCGCCTGCGTATTGCCAAGCTCCTCGTTGACAAGCGCTTCGGAGAACATCGTGAGCAAACGCTGGCGACACTCTGCAAGACGCGGCGGCGGCACCTTGATTACTGGTTGCCGAAGCAAGGTCTGGATCTCGCTAGCCGAAGCGGTGTCGCCCAACGCGGCTTCGAAGAATTCGCGCTCGAAGGTAATCGCCAGCATGTCCATGCCTGTTGGCATGTGGAACATGAACTCCTCTCCGCCACGAAGAAAAAAGATGCTGCTGTAGTCCGCCTCGCGTCCCTGCATCCGGATCGCCCCCGGGATCGCAAGTGGCACCGCGAAACACACCCTGCCCTTCGGCGCCTCCCCGTGCTGCACCACCCGCTGGTTGATTTGCTCCCGAAAGACATGGCATCTTGCACTCGTGAGTTGCATGAGTGAACTCTCGAGCGACCCCGCAGTGATCTGGCTGTAGGTCTGGTTCCACTCCTGCACCGAGACCGCGTGGGCATGTATGTCTTGAAAGCGATGGATGCTTTGATTCACCGGCTGGCACTCCTTGAAGGACGGCTGCTTTTTGCTATGCCAAATTCTCACATAGACGAAATTTTGCACAGATCGATCAGAGCTTCATAGAGGGGAAACCCCTTTAGGCGAAGGACAGCTTCGCGGCCAACGCAAAGGCCGTGCCGATCAAACGCCGTTGACCTGTTGAATGCTTGTCCAATGCGGAGCGCCTTGGCGTGCAGTCCGTCCGATCCTCCGCAGCTCGTCAGAGAGATTGCACAAGGCAAGGCCCGTTGCCGATGCATTGCACGTATGGAAACAACTGGGTGGAGGATCGAGATCTGTCCAATCAGCGTGGGCAGAGGCACCCGAGGCAACTGGCTGTTCGCGGGTTCACCGTGCGCGGATCGGCACGGCGGCCGCAGCGATGGACTTGATCCGGTCGACAAGTCGCCCAAGCTCAATCGGCTCGATCCGTACGCGTACTTGAAGGACGTCCTGCTTGTGCCTGCCACGCACAAGGTGTCGCTTGTCGGCGAACTGCTGCCGCATCGCCGCCAGCCCGGGGCATCCGCTTCCTGACAGTCGTACGTGTGCGGCCAGCGTCAGGCGCAGAGGGTCGCGATGTTCCGCGAAGTGCTGAGCCTCCTAAAGGAACCCACCTCAGGCACGATCGCTTGTGGGATCCCAAAAAACCCAAACGCCGACGTATGTTGGCGCATCTGCCGATCGGCTCCGGAAGCGAAACCCCGGCCAGCGCGGAAAAACGGTTTGCCTGGCCAAGCGAGATCGAGCGGCAAGGCCATCGTGCTGACCCAAGCGCAGTTCGGCGTGCTGGTTACGACGCGATTTACCGAACAAGCGCCCCCCTAAACCATGAGCTTCTCAAATCTGAACATGTCCCACCTCCCGGGGAGACCTGCAGGCTGGGGATGCTCGGGATCGGGATGGCGCCGGTTGTAAAACTCTACGATTTTGAATCCGCATTTGTTCACGTAGAAGTGGATATTGCGTTTCTCAAAATACGGCGTGTGCGTTTCCCAGACTTTCGTCTCAGGATAACGAGCCTCGATGACCTTCCAGGCCTGGAGTCCGACGCCACGGCCGTGAGTGCCGGTCGACACAAAAAAGAGGTCCAGCGAGTTGTACTGGGTGGCCTCGTCAATTCTCAGCACTACACCACCGACCCGGGCTCCATTCATCAAGATGTGACAGGTGACGGCACCCGTCGCGCCAAACGATTTCTCCATGTCCTCATCCGAGGGGATGAGCTCGTCCGGGCTGGTGCCCAGGGCTTCGACCATGCCTGCAGCAAATGCTTTCTGCAGCTCCCGTTTGAATCCCCGCAGATCCTCCTTGCGAGCAATCTCGAGTGTCAGGCAGATCTCCTGCCAATTTTTCTTCACGACTTCTGCTCCTGTTCCACTCGCCGCAAGGCAATAGTGATAGAGGTCTCATTCATAGTGGTTTGAAGCCACTTCGCCGAGCGCCATCACGCAGGGGATTTTTTGACTTGCGAGATTGTTTCATCCGCCGTCATCGATGCACGATCGCGTCAGCGACCACGGCGCCCCCCGTTGGGCACACAGCGGAGCACCTGATCGTGGCGTCCGGCAACGCAAAGCTCACAACCAGTTCGCGGCAACTTGGCGATGGACAAGCTGCGTCCCACCTCACCGCACTCCCGGGCCGCGCTACATGAAACCCATAGTCCGAAAACAAGCTGGCTCTTCTGCGCGCAGGCTAGGCCGATCGGGAAAGAATCTTGGTGCGCGGTGTGCAGATACCCCAGCAACGAAGGCCTCGATCATCCGCGTGCGGCACCATGACCTTTTCGCAGCCACGCAGCGTCTCCCTTGCCGCTGGCAAGGCGTGGCGCATATCGGCTCGTCGCGTTGCGGCCCCGTCAAAGCGTGGACAAGCCCCGTCCAAAGATGTCAAGCGCCTTGAACAACAGCGATCGCGGAATCGTGAGCGACGGCATCACGCGCATCACATTGCCATAGCGCCCGCATGGCACCATCATCACGCCGTGGCTCAGAACATAGCCCATCAGCTCGCCAATCTTCTCGTGGCTCAGGGGCTCCTTGGTCGCCCGATCCTGCACCAACTCGATACCGATCATGAGCCCCAAGCCGCGGACTTCGCCGATGAACGGACTGTTGAGGCCTTGGATGTACTCCTTTGCCTCGTGACCAAGCGAGCGAGCGCGATCCAGCAGACCCAGCGAAGGATCCTGCAACAGACTGATGTTGGTGAGCGCAACGGCGGCGGAGACCGAATTGGCTGCGAAGGTATTCGGTACTGATCCGTCCGGAATCTTTGCCGCTAGGTCTGAGCGCATCACGAGTCCTGCCATAGGGACATCGCCCCCGATGCCCTTGCCGAAGGTGAGCATGTCCGGCTTCACGCCAGAGTGCTCCACCGCCCACATCTTGCCGGTCCGACCTGCGCCGGCTTGCACCTCGTCAACAATTAGCAGCGCGCCACTGCGATCACAGGCCTTGCGCAATATTTGCAGGAACTCCGGCGCGGGCGGCACGTATCCGCCTTCGCCCTGCACAGGTTCGACAATCACAGCTGCAACATCGTCGGCGGCCGTGTATGGCGTATTCAGAAGATAGTCGACGTACTCACCTGCGATCTGTTCGGCACTTTTTTGATTGGTGTCGAATGGAAACCGATAAGCATAAGGATAGGGCGCGTGAATTACGCCGCCCATGAAGGGAGCGTAGCCCTTGCGATAGGCTGTACCGGTAGTCAGCGCCACGGAGGCGTTCCACACACCGTGATAGCCCCCATGAAAAGCGATGATCTGGTGCCGTCCCGTGACGCGCTTAGCAAACTTCACTGCTGCTTCGAGCGCGTCGCTGCCGCCCTGCGTGAAGAACGTGATGCAATCGCCTCGCAGGCCTTCCGGCATGATCTCAGAGATCTTGGTCGCCAACTCCGTGCGCTTCGTGCTATTCACCTCCATGGCATGCATCAGCACTTCGGATTGCTCGCGCATGGCTGCGACCACCTTGGGATGGCAACGTCCCACACTGCTTACACCAACGCCAGCCGACAGGTCGATGAACGTATTGCCGTCGGGGTCCTTGAAAGTCACGCCGAAGGCGCGATCGATCACCACGGGTGCTCGACCGGCACCGCGCGCCATGGATTCGGTACGTGCCGACTGGGCCAGCGCATCAGCCGACTTCGGGCCAGGGAACTCGGCTGACACCATTTTCGGTGCGTCGGGGAAATTGAGGGCTTCCAGATCGGTCTCGGTCATAGTCATAGTCATAGCTTTTCGGTCGGATTCGGGGTTGAGCAATCGCCGCATCGCTGCGACGGACAAGGACGGAGCGGACAGCTTCGTGAGGCGGCTAGGCCGCGAGGCGGCGGCTCTGCATTCATGAAATACGGTCCGACAACGCTTGGTCCAACCGATGTTGGCCGAGATCACCTCGGCTCGGTAGCCCGAATCGGCAATGCACGCCGGGCGGTCGTCATACGGAGATGCCCCGCTGCCGCCCCAACTGCCAAGTCACCGATTGGCCACGGCTGACGGCGGAGACCTGTTGACCCAGGTGCTGTTCAATCACAGGTCGCCAAGGCAGCAGGGCGAAACCCACCCCGTCATCGAGCATGGCGAAGCGACCACTGGCAAGCTGAATACTTCGGCGATAGGTGCCGCTGGCCCGCTCGCCGTCCTTCAGTCTCCGGTAGCTCCGGCCGGTCTGATCCTGCAAGGATTTGGCAGCTACCGCCAATTCCCGATCCCGCAAGGTCGACAGCAGGTCACGTGCGAGCGCGAAACGCCGACCTCGACGTTCGGCCAGGCCCTGTTCGATCAGGAACTCCGCGCGGCTGCGCATTGCATCGCGTACCTGGGTACCGAAGCCTTGCGCTACCAAGCCGCGGCCCCCATCGATCAATTGCCTGTCCAGCCAGGTGGCGCCGATGGCGCGTACCTGCTGATCGATGCGCAGGTGGGAGTGCAACTCGATGGTCGGTCCTGCAGCTTTCTGCGCATCGTGTTGTCGCGCTTTCACCGTCAGATCCGACGGCACCTTCCAGACGCCATCGGCCACACGCTCCACGACGCCCGCACGGCGCAACGCCTCAAGTCGGCGCACGTGGACATCCACGGCAGATCGAGGATCCGGATCGTTGGCCAGCTCGAGATGGGCCAAATGCTCGGCGGTCCTGTAGACGCCATCTCTCGAGACCGCCGCGATGTTGCGGTCCACCGCCCGCTCCTGCGCCGGCGGGCTCGCCTCCACAATCCCGCCCATCGGAAGCGCCGACAAGTCGGCGCCGACCGGCAGCTTCAGGTAGTGCGCCCGTCCGTCGACGCCATCGACCACCAGATAGCCTCGCCCGTGCAGTTCGTCGGCCAAGCCCTTGCCTGTGATGCGCCCGACGATGGACATTGTCGGGCTCGCCTCAATCACCAGCTCGCGCTTGTCGCCCTTCATTGCCCGGTGCATCGCGCGCAGGATGTCTCCGCGCGCGCCCATCGCTGACAGCGATCGCTCCACGCCCGGCGCCAACCGCCAGTGGTTCGCGTCGAGCCGCTCGGCCAGCCCCATGGCTTCGAGCCGCTGCAGCCGGGCACGCAGCAGGGTCTGGCGCTGCCGCAGGTTCGCGGTCTTCTCTGGCGCCTGGGTCAGGTCCACCACATCGGCCGCCGCTTGCCGCAACAGCGCCCGGTCGAGGTTAGTCAGCCGCTCCTGCTCTACCTCTCGCTGCAGCCCTTGCCGGATCTCCAGCTCGGTACGGGGCCCGAGCCACTCGGTCGCGATCTCGCTGGCACGCAACCGCATGCCGTGGGCCATGTAGTCCGGGGCGATGACCAGGTCCCGGCTCGCCCTCCCCTCGCCGACCTTGCCGCGCAACACGACGTGGGTGTGCGGGTTGTCCGTGTCCCAATGATCGACCGCGACCCAGTCCAGCCGCGTCTCCAGATCCACCTCCATGCGCCGCATCAGCTCGCGCGTGTAGCCGCGCAGGTCTTCCAGCTGCTCGGCGTCTTCGACTGAAACGATAAGACGGAACTGGTGCCTGTCGCCTCGGCCTCGTTCCTCGAAGGCCTTGAGATTCGCCTCGTCCGTGGCCGCACCGTAGGCTTGGCCGCGCTGCCCATCGCGCGTGACACCGTCGCGCTCGATGTAACGCAGGTGCGCGGCGACCGAACTGGCGCCCGCTTTCTTGAGGACCACGAAGCGGGACTTGATGACCACGCGCCGGGCGTTCGCCGGGAGCCGGTGGCCAGCCATGCCGGCAGCCACGCGGCCGCGGCCGAAGATGGATGCTGGCCGCCCAATACGTACACCTGAAGCATTGGCGCCGGCCTTCGAGGCCGCCTTCAGGACATGCGAGACGAAGCGCTGCGAACGTGGCCCGGCGCGCGACCTCGGCGCCGCCGGCCTGACGCGAAAACGCTCGCCATCCTGCGTGTCTTTACGCGAGGCCATGGCGCAAGCTCCAGCGCAACACAACACAAAGCAACGCAGACGGCACGCAGGCATGCTTGGCGGCGAATCGCGTTGCATGCATGCGCGGCACAGGCACTGCAAGGTGCCGTGCCGCGCCAAACCCACGTGCAAACTGGATCGGCAGGCGAAGGCGTGCCGCCCCTTTTATCTTGCCCTCCGTCTCCGCCTCCCGCATCCGCTCCCGGCTCCGACCCACCGCCAGCCGCGCACGAGGTGCGCAACGCTGCCCGAAGGGCAGCGGCGGTGCAGCTGGCGCTGCACGCTGGCGGCAGGATGTCTGTACGGCAGAATGCAGCCCGAGCGCCAGCGCGGCGGCCGTTCGGAAGCACGGGCTACGCAGGGCCAGGCACGGCTGTGGCGCATGTTCAGTGCAGGGGCCGTGCACGCACCAACGCAATGCGATCTCCGCCTGGAGGCGAGACGGAAGAACACTCACCGCGTGTTCCAAGTGCACAGTGCGTGCGCGCTGCCGATCACCGCAGACGCATGGACAGGACCGAAGTAGCGACTGTCAAACGACGCAGGATGGGCATTGCTGAGCAAGAACAGTTCGCCCTCCGCGAGCGTCCTGCACTGCGTCCAAGTTGGCATGGGGCGATGCGTGCCGTCCTGCGCCAGCACCGCCGCCACGGCTGCGCCGTCGATGCGCACGACGCTTCCTCGCACACATATCGATTGCGGCGCCACGGCACCGATCCGCTTGAGCAAGGGAACGCCCTCCGGCAGGTAGCCCCGCTGCGCCGCGAGAGCAGCCGCATCAGCCGGAAGCCGTACCAGCACGATGCTGCCAACGTGCGGCGACTCAGACGGCTCGATGCGATACCAGCCACGCGCCACGCTGTCGCTTGGGTTGTAGACCAGGCGCACCGGAACCTGCACCATGGCCGGCACGCACAGTGCCGCAAGGCTGATGCCCATGCAGGCGAAAACCATGCGGTGCATCATTGCAGCGCCTCGCGCGCGAGATGCGCCGCATGTCGCTCGGCCGTGTAGACGGGCAACGACTGCCGTGCGGCCAGCCGGTTGCCGACTGTGCGCCAGTATGTGGCGGCGGCTGCGCACGGGTCGATGCCCAGCGCCTCGACGGCGTCAATCACCGCGAGCACCGCCTTGACCTGCAGCTCGCCGTCGGCGCGCAGCAGTATGCGCGCGCCGGGTGCCACGCCGGCAACGCGCTGAGCGTCGTCAAATAGTGTCGGCGCCTGCAGCACCATGAGCTGCCAGAGCGCCGTGCCGTAGTCATTCCCGATCCACTTCACGCGGCAGCAGACTTTGCGTGGCGTGAACATCGCCACGCGCCGCCAACGATCCAGCACGATCTCCGCGGTTGGCTGACCAAACCGCAACCAGACGTTCACCCGATGCTCGACGAAAGCGAGCGAAACCCGCATCCCGGTGGGCCAATGCGGCGCCACCGCCTGCAGAGAAGCCTGCGAGACGGTTGGCGTCGGATGCGAAGCCGGCGCCGTCATGCCGCGTCCTCCGGGTACTCACGCTCCAGCAATTCGCGCAGCATGTCCGCCGCCGTGAGGTCGCGCCGGAATGCCACCACCTTGATACGTCCGCGCAGCGCCGGCGTCACGTCGATGGTGAGCCGCGCGGTGTAGATGGAGGCCTTGGCTGGCAGCTCGAGCGTTTCCGCCTGCCGCACCCAGGCCGATACCGGATCGGCACCGGGCCTGCGGCCAATGGACGCCCGGCGCGGCTTCGCGGATGGCAGGGGCTTGGTCATCGCAGCATCTCCCGCACCGCCTGCGCGAGCGCCGCGATCTCGCGCGCGGCCGCGCACTGCGGCGCCACTTCGCAGGCCAGGCGCCCCGCGGCGACGCTGTCGGCGAACACGATGCGCTGCGAGACTTCCGCCGTCAGCGCGGCGAACGGCTGATCGGCGAGCGCGGCGCGTGCCTCGCGGCCGATCACCGTGCCGACCACGCGCCGGTTGATGACAAAGGCCGCGCGCAGCGCAGGCCGGAACACCCGGGCCTCTGCAATGAGCTGCACCATCTCGTGGCTGGCCCACACGTCGTAGGCGCTCGGCTGCACCGGAATCAGCACGAGGTCGGCGGCCAGCAGCGCGGAACGCGCAAGGGCCGCGACGCGCGGTGGCCCGTCGATCACCACGAAATCCGTCTGCAAAGCGATCTGCGGCGCCTCCTGGTGCAGCGAGTCCCTCGCCAGCCCGAAGACGCTGTACAGCCGCCCCTGCCTGTTCTGAAGCCGTCGTTGCGCCCAGTCGAGGGCCGACCCCTGCGGGTCGGCGTCGAGCAGCGTGACGCGGCTTCCCTGCAAGGCCAGCTCGCCAGCCAGGTGCGTGGCGAGCGTGGTCTTGCCGGCGCCGCCCTTCTGGTTGAGCAACGCGATCACCTTGCCGGGGCGGCTGTCTTCTCTTGCCGGGAGGCGGATCTCGGGTATTGGACCTGCCTGATTTGCAGTCGCCGAACCATTGCCCATTTTTTGGGCATCCTCCGCTCGTGCGCGCGTGACTTCCATTTATGTATCCCTTTAGATGTTTAGGGAGCCCCGAAACCGTTGCTGGGCGCGGCTTGGGGGATGTTTCGCGCCGGTGATCTACCGATAGAAGCGCCGGTGATACCCCGAGTCGCGCGCCGGTGATCCACCGAGTCCGTCCACACACCATCCACAGGTTCTTCAACAGAAGCTGTGGACAAGTCGCCCCTCACGACGACGTCCGGGCAATGGCGGAACGCCAGCCATTCGCTGCCGCCGCTGCGCTCGATGAAGAGGCGATAGCCCGGCAGCGCCTGGCGCAGAGCCAGGCCGCGCACATGCGCGGCGAAGTCGCGGTAGCGCTGCAACGCGCCGGACTTCAGATACAAATGGCGCATATCGAATCGCCAGCCACCGGGCTGCCGGCCGCCATGCTTGCGCACGAGCCGGTACAGCCAGCGCTCGATGCCTCCGGAAAGCCGGAAGTACGTGGGGTCCAGAGTGAGCACCAGGGCCTCGTCCATCACCCCCGAGAAGAACCAGTCGGCCAGGATCAGCTCGATGCCGTCGGAGCGGCCATCGAGCCGGATGTACTCCTTCCACTCGTTGATCCAGGAAAAGCGGTGCGTGCGCCTGGCTCCGTTGGGGCGCTCCCGCTGGCGCAAGGTCGTCGAGACGGTGGTGGACTGCAGCCGGTCCAACGCGGCGCGCAGCGCCAGGTAGTCGCTGCGGCCGGTGCCGCGCTGCGCGAAGCGCAGGATTTCGTAGGGCGTGGCCACCATCAGGCGCGAAGGCGCGATGCCCTCCTTCTTGGCCTGGACGATCTGGCTCGCGGCCCAGATCAGCACGTCGGCATCCCAGATGGTGGCGATGCCGTGTTCCGGGACACCCTCCACGGTGAGCGACACGCCGCCGGCCTCGAAGCGAATCGGCACGGTGCGCGGCGACTTGGCCAGCGAGAAGAACGGGTAGGCCATCAGGTCCTGCGCGTCGCGCAGCGCCATGTCGCCGCCCGGCAATGCGCGGAACAGTGACAGCTGTTCGCGTTCACTCGGGCGCTTCGACATTGAGACCGGCCCCTGCCCTGCATCGATCAGCGGACCGAGTCGCGCTGCACGTAGCCGGGATCGGAGGTCATTCCGTAGGCGCGGCTGTTGGCCCAGGTGCGCAGGTCCTCGACCGCGTAGACCACACGCGCGCCGAACTTGCGGAAGCGTGGGCCACCGCCCAACACGCGCTGTTTCTCCAGCGTGCGCGGCGACAGCCGCAGGAAGGCGCCGGCCTCCTCGGTGGTCAGGAACTCGGGGTTAGCTGGCGCGGCGGGTACCGCTTGCGCCTTTAGCGATGGCGCAGGGGCGCGGGTGGGATACAGGGAACTGGCACTCGCCATGACGGCCTCCATCACTGTCGGTGAGCCGCAAACCATTTGCAGCCCGATGGAGGCAGTCTCGGGAGTAAGGGCCTTCCTGCGCAGGGAGAGATTCAGCGCATCGGTTCGTCTCCGGGGGACTGTGCTGCGGTGCGCCTGGCCCCCGCCAGGACCAGATAGCCGCCCCTCATGTACGCCTCGGCGCGCCGCAGCAGGTGCCGGACCTGCGCTCGCAGTTCACCATCGGCTTGCCAGCGCAACGCCACGGCTTCGAGGCCGAACAGGGCCTGAGCGATGTCGCGATGCGACGCGCCGGCCTGCGTGCCGTCGAGCGCCTGCAGGGCGCGAAGATGCAGCAGTTCGGCACGGCTAGCAGCCCGCACGCCCCCTGCCGCGGGTGAAAGGCCCTGCAGGGCCTGTGCCTGCACGGTGAATGTGTCGAGTTGCCCACGCAGGGCAGGGCCGAGCGGAACGGTGACGGCGTAGGCCGTCCCGTCGGCGAGGTCACCAGCCAGTGACGCATGCAAATGCTGCGCGGACACCTCAGCCAGCAGCGTCAGGCCTGCGCCGCCCAGCGCCAGGCGCTTGCGTCCAGGCACACGCCACAGGTCGAAGGACTGCTGGTCAGATGCGCTGCGCGCAGTCAATGCGCGCACGTGCAGCAAATCATCAGTCGCCGTGATCCAGAGCGGATGCGCCTCACGCGCGTCGAGAGTTGGATCTTCAGCGCCATCGCAACCCCCATCGCTCGAACGATGCACCGCGCCGTGCCCAGTCCCTCTGGTACTGCGGATGGCGGCGCAGATACTCCCAAGCGAGTGCGGGACCATCGAGGCTCAGCGTGTACAGATAGGCGGCCGACACGCCCCAGGGTGCGTTCGGCTGATCCTCAATATTGCGGCCAGTCATGGCGGAACTCCGTTTTTCTTGCCTGGGAGTACGCTGCCACAGGTATGGCTGGCATGGCTGGCTTTTGCGGCGGTGCGCTGTCGCGCACGCGGCGACGCTGCCGCGCGACCCAACCGTCATGAAGCTCAGTCGTTGATCGACCCGTCGCGCTGTGCGTCTGCCACATAGGCTGACAGCGGCTGACGCGCGTTGAAATGCGGATCGGCCACGATGCGCAGGCCCTTGGGGCCGCGCACGCTCTCGAGCGCCGACAGGCTCACTCGGCCCAACTCGGGGAAGCCGGTGCCGGCATCGGTAAGCCCGTAGGCGCGATCGCCATCGGCATCGAGCTCGGTCAGTAGCCAGCAGGCGGGCGCGTCCAGCGTGTACAGCTTGACGATGGGATAGGGATCGATGGCCTGGCCAGTGGCGCGGGCCGCGCCGTTGGCCAGCAACTGGGTGCGCTGTTGTTCGGTGAGGAGGGTCATGGTTCCTCCGCAAGAGGGGTTGAAGCTACTGCCGTGAAGGGGGAAAGGACGCAGGTAAGTACTTCCAAGAGGCATTAATTAGACGCCAGATTGAGTTAAAGATAACGTGGTTTAAATTGTGCTGAACCGGGACGCTTCTGTCCATGCAGAAGCGAACCATCCAGCGTGGACGGCCGGCCGGCGCGACGACCTTCGAGGTCGCGCCCGCGCTGGCGTTCGGTGCCGTGGTGCGCGCACTGCGTACCGCGGATGGTGTTGCCCAGGAAACGCTGGCGCACCTGGCCGGCATCGAGCGTTCGCACATGGGCAAGATCGAGCGCGGCGAACACATGCCCACGCTGGTCCTCGTGCTCAAAATAGCCCGGGCACTCGACCGCAGCGCGGGCGAACTGCTGCTGGAGACGGAGGCCAGGCTTCCGAAGGAATGGCACCAGCCGCCCGCCGGACAAGCCGGCGACTGATGCCCGCGGCGCCTATGCCACGATGCGCCCCGCCAGCCGGGCTTCGCGTGCATAGGCGCTGATGGGCTTGTCACCCTGGAAGTACAAGTCGCGCTCGATGGGCAGAACCCAGCGCCCTCGCAAGCTCTCCAACTCTTGAAGGCTCACGTAGCCCAACTCGGGAAATCCTTGCCCCAGATCGCACAGGCCGAAGGCGCGGTCCTGGTCATCCGGATCGATTTCGGTCAGGAGCCAGGTCGCACCTGCATTGGGCGTGAACAGCTTGACCACGGGATATGGATCGAATCCGTCGTTTTCGATGGATCGCCGGCCGTTGGCCAGCAGCTGCGCACTTTGTTCGTCGGTGATGAGTTTCGTCATGGTCTTTCTCCTTGGAAGGAATCCGGGCGGAATTGCCCGAGACCGGACGCAGCACGGCGCAGCGCAGCCGTCAGGGTTCGAAGACGGCCGCCAGGACGCCAGCGCGCAAGGCACGCGCCGACCTTGACGGCGAGAACGGCGTGCAACGATGAAGGGAACAGCAAGACAGTCCCCCAACCACGGCATCCGCATCGCAAGCGCAGCGCGCAGCACCGCAGGTGCGAAGGCGTCAGCGATGGAAGCCCGAACGGGGCGAGACGCCATGGGCGGCTCGATGCGCAGCACGAGAGCGCGGTCCGGCATCGCTGGAGACGCACGGAATCGTGAAACCATGGAAGCGCATCAGCTGAAATCCGAGGAACCGTCATTCCGACTCCACACATCGACGTAAAACCGCAGGTCAGCACAAGCACGGAATCGGCTCTTCGACAAAGCGCAAATGCGGAGTTGCGCTTTTGGGTATATCCGCACATGCACAAAAAAGACGAGCCGCGAACACGAACGCCAACACGACGACGCCCGCGAACCTTCGCGGGCCATCGGTGCGTTCGGCAGAGAAAGCGCCCCGCCGAAGCGGGGCGCCGAGGGCGACGCTCAGTCGCCCTTGCTGCGCGACCAGATCAGGTTGTGCGCGCCGTCCTCGCCTTCGACCAGGCGGGCATAGATGGTCGCCGGGAACGACGGGTCATCCAGCGTCACCGACAGGTAGGGCCGATCCGCCTTGCTGACCTTCTTCCACGCCGCGCCGATCTCCAGGCCGTTGCCGGCGATGACGCGGAAGTCAGGGGCGTTTTCGCTCGTCTTGTCGCTGGCGGCGATCTTGACCTTGACATTCAAGGTCAGGGTGCGAACCGTGCCGGTGTAGCCGTTGCCCGAAGCGGTGAAGTTACCAATGGTGCTCATGATGAAGTCCTTTCGAGGTTGATCCAGGTCCGCGCCGATCGCGGCCTTGGCGTGATCCGGACGGCGCGGGGCCGGGCGCGCCGCACCCCAGGCGAAGCAGGGGCCGCAGCGCAGCGAAGGACCGGAAGGCACGAGAAATTTGCCTCGCGAGGAATCTGCGCAGCAGAGGGGAAATTTGTCGGGCCGCACGGTTGCGGCGAGGAAGCCCGAGGCGAAACGAAACGAAGAGCAGCGCCGCCGTGCCCGCGCCAGGATTCACGGCAAATACAAGGCCGTGGGCGTGGACCTGTTCTCGCAAAGGACGCATGAGCCTGGTACCCGCTCGAAGCAACAGCATTCCGGCATGGACCCGCCCGCACCCGAACGCCAAAGTAGCCGCCTCGCGAAGACCAGAAAGAACGCACCGCCGCATCGCAGCGGCATGGAAGTCGGCATCGGCGAAATGGAAGGGCATGGCGGACGGCCTGTCGAAGAAGGCCTCCGTCGTTCACGGTGGCCTGCCGCCAGCGTCGAGGACGACGCTGCATTCCGGAACCCAGCGCAGCCAAGCCTGTCGTGAACCCGCTCCGCCCATCGGCGGGGCGCACTCCCGGAAGGTCTCAGCGGCGCAGCCGCTGGATGTCAAAACGCGCGCGGCACACCTGCCGCGCGCGTCGCGCCGATTCAAAAGCCCCGGCCCGAAGGCCGGGGCTCATGTTCACGCAGTAGCGTGCTCGCCCTCTTTGGCCACCGCCTCGATGCTGCCACGGCCTACGGCTTCGGCCCTGACCTCACTCTCCGGCACGACACGCGTTGCCGCTTCGGCTGCGACAGCAGCGTCCTGCCCCCCGAACATCACAGGCAACCAGCCCGTTCCCACTGCCAGCCGCTCGGCTTCGCTCGCGATGTCGGCCTTCTTGAGCTTGCCCAGCCGCTTCACCTGATCGGGTGCGAACGCCTGCACCGCTTCCAGTGCCTTGGCTTTCGAGACATGCTCGAAATAGCCCGCAGCGGTCGGCGTCCACCAGTCGTGCATGTCGAGGTTCACCGCCCGCGCGAGCGCGGCGGCAGGCACTTCCTCTTCGCGCGAGGCCAGCACGCTGACCGTGGAGGCCACGCACACCGCCAGCAGCGACAGCAGTTCCTGCTGCGGCAAGGTCAGCAGTTCGGCGAACAGTGTTTCCGAGTTGTCGGGCAGGCGATCGGCCCACGCCTGTCGAACCTTCGTCATCCCGATGGCTGCGAGCGACTGCGCCACGTCCGGCGCATGCAGCCCCAACCCGTCCTGCGGCGTGGCGCTGATATCGACCGGCGAGCCGCCCGAGCCGTAGCTGTCCACAATCACACGCATAGCGAGACGATGCACCAAGGCCACCAGCGCGACCTGCGGGTGCCGCGCCACCTCGGCCTGCAAGGCGGCGGTGCGGTGCGCGCTCAGGCGCTTCGCCAGCTTCTCCGAAATGCCGGGCTTGGCCGGTCCGTCGCTATCGACCGGGTTGCTGCCCGCTCCGCCCTCTTCCTGCCGCGCCTGCTCCCGCAAGACCTTGGCCTGTTCCTCGCGCAGCAAGCCGCGATGCACGACCACGCCTCCCATGGGATCGAGCGACACCACGGCCCCGGCCAGCGCCACCACGGCGGGCGAGTATTCGACCAGCCTCTGCTCGATGGCGTCCAGCTCGTTGCCGAGCTCGTCCATTTCCTCCTGCAGCGCCTGCGCCTGTTCGTCGGTCATGTCCGCGTTCTCGTCGTCCAACCGCGCCTGCAGCTTCGCCTGTTGGTCTTCGAGCTTGGCGATTCGCTTGGCCTCGGCCTTGCAGGGTTCGCGCCGCGCGCTGCGCGCGCGTTGGAACTGGTACAGATCGGAGGACGCGACACGCGGCGCGGCATCCACCCATGCCCAGCCTTCGGCCCGCACCTGCTCGACGGTCGGTGCAAGCCTGTCGCGCGCCAGCGCATCCAACAGCGCGCCATCGGTCAGGAAGATGCCGCTTTGCTCGTCCGCGAACAGGTCGCGGCGCACCCCGCCGCCCGCCTGCTCGTAGGCTTCCACCCCCACGAAGCGCGCCACCGCACCGCGGCTGGCGTCGATCTCGTCGCAGGTCAGATGGTCGCGCAGCGCCTCCGGGCTGCGCTGCCATTGCGGCGAGTCGTAGAACGCAGCCTCCTGCGCCGCATGGTCGTCGGTGATGGCGAGCGCCATCAACTGCTCCAGCGTCACGGCCTGCGTCCCAAAGTCGGCCAGCAGGCGCGGCGAGACGTTGGCGAGCTTCAGGCGCCGCTGCACCACTAGAGGCGTCACCCCGAAATCGGCCGCGATGTCCTCCACCGGACGGCCCTCGGCCACGAGGTCTTTCCAAGCGAACAGTTCTTCGATGGGTGACATGGCCTCGCGCTGCACGTTCTCGGTCAGACTGACAGTTCGGGCCGCATCATCCGGCACCAGCAGGCAATGCACCTCGTGATCCTTCGCCAGTTTGCGGCGCTTGACCAGTAGCTTGAGCGCAGCCAAGCGCCGCCGCCCGGCCACCACCTCGTAGTGCTCGCCATCGGGTGCGGCGACCACGGTGAGGTTCTGAAGCAAGCCGACGCGGGCAATGCTCGATGCAAGTTCGGGAATCGATGTGGCGCCGCTCTTGCGCACATTGCGGCTCGAAGGCCGCAGCTTGGACAGCGGGATCGGCAGCAGTTGCTGCGAGGCCGCGACGGCGGCAGCGCCGCCCGTAGTAACCGCCACGGCATTGGTTTCTTGAAAGGTAGTGGTGTTCATGGTGTAGCTCCAATCGGAAAAACGGAAAGACGTAAAACTTGGGAATCGATAGAGGGGCTGCACGCCCCTCCCAGCTCGGAGTTCAGGCCTTGAGCTGGCGCATGCCATCGGCCAGCAGCCACAGGGCCCGGTTCAGCCGCAGGTTCTGGTCGATGCCCTGCACGGGCCGCGTGCTTTGGCGGCGCCCGTTGCTGGCGCGGGCGCGCAGGCCGCCCTTGATGAGGTTTTCCTGCGTGCGGTTGAACACGCTCCACAGGTCGCGGCGCTCGTCGTCCGTGCGGCGCGGCATCAGGATTTGCGCTTCCGTGATGGGTGCGGGCTTGTCGGGGTCGTCGTACTTGAGGGTCAGCGCGGCACGGGCGAACACCTCGGATTCCCCGGCGTCCAGCGTGATGGCTCGCATGGATTCACGCGATTCCTGGGCCTGCCCGAAGCCTTCCAGCACGGCATAGGCGCCTTCGATCACATGGCCCGCCACGTCGCCCTTGTGGGGCACGCGCACATCGGCCACGGTGTCGCCGCACACCAGCCCGTTGCTGCACACGAAGCGGAACATGCCCGCCAGCATCTGGTAGCTGCTCGTCCCGTCGTGGGAGTTCAGCAGGATGATTTCGTTGGCCTCGCGGCCATTGATCTGGCTGGCATGGCGCAGCCGGATCATGTGCTTGGTGAAGTCGCGCCTCCCCTCCTGCCGCACGCGGGTCTGGCACACCATGAAGGGCTCGAAGCCCTCCCCTCTGAGTTCCCCCAGCACGCTGGCCGTGGGGATGTAGCTGTAGCGCTCCGAGCGGCTGCCGTGCGGGGCCTGCGCGAAGATGGACGGGGCCACGGTCCGTATCTGCTCATCCGACAAGGGATGTTCCGAGCGCAGCACCGGCGAGTGGTTCGCGAAACGGGACGCAAGTTGCATGGTGATTTCTCCTAACGAAGTTGGCTGTTGAAAAAAGCCTCACCGGATTCCTAGATTCGGAGCCCTCTTCGGGTCTTCCGGTGGGGTCGGCACGAAGAACCCGGTTGGCCTCGTTGCCACCGTCTTTCCTGAGTTCATCGCCCGCGGCCCAAGGAGCGCGCGCCGGGGCGCCGTCAAGGAAGAAGCGCGAGGGCTGGTGCGGCCCGCAGCCGAAGGCGAGGACACGGCCTGGCGCGCCTTGACGGCGCCCCGGCGCGCGCTACGGTCGCGGACAAGGTGATGAGGGAAGGAAAGATGGCTGGACAGGCAATGGCCGCCTTCGTCGCCGACACCACGCAAGCGAAGCGCGCAGGCCCGGATCAGCGAACCGGGCCGAAGGCGTCAGCCGAGCGGCGCGAGGGAACGATGGAAGCCCGAAGGGGGCGAGACGCCAAAGGTGGCTCGATGCGCAAGCACGACAGCGCGGCCGGTCAGATCTCCATGGCCGGAGACGCCCGGAATCAGCTACTGTTGCGAGCAATTCAACCCCGCAACGCGAAACCCCGGATGAGCACCACCCCAACGACAACAGAGACACGCGTCGCCGTCCTGGTCGACTGCGACAACGTGCCGCCCGACATCCTCGAGCACGCGCTGCGCATGGTGGCCCAGTTCGGCCGCGTCGTGCTGCGCCGCGGCTACGGCAACCAGGGCACGCTGGCCAACAAATGGCAGGATGCCTTGGTGCGCCTGGCCTTCACGCCCTGCCTGCAGTACCAGTACGCCGCCGGCAAGAACACCGCCGACATCGCCCTGGCGCTGGATGCGCTGGAAGCGCTCTTCGACAAGCGCGCCGACACCTTCTGCTTGGTCACCAGCGATTCCGACTTCGCCTACCTGTGCCGCAAGCTGCGCGAACGCGGCGCCACCGTCTGCATCGTCGGCGAGCCCAAGACGCCCGACGCCCTGCGCAACGCCAGCGACCAGTTCTTCGAATGGGTGCGTCCCGAGCCCCCGGCGGAAACGGCCTCCGAGGCCGCGCCGAAGACCGCCGCGAAGGCGGAGCCGGCCAAGGCCGAGCCGCCGAAACAGGAACCACCCAAGCCGGCGCCGAAGCGCCGGCCACGCTTCCTCGTCGAGGCCGTGGCGCTACTGGCCAGCGACACCTCCGAAGGCAAGGTCGGCCTGGGCGTCCTCGGGCAGTACCTCAAGCGCACCGACCCGGCCTTCTCGCCCCAGACCTACGGCCACTCCGGACTGTTGAACATGGTCAAGACCTACGACCTGCTGGCCCCAAAGCAGGAAGAAGGCGGCCACTGGTCGGTAAGCCTGCTGCCCAAGGCCGAGGGCGCGGCGGAGGCCGACGTGCCGCACACATAGGACGTGCGCCGTGCGGTCGACTTGTTGCCTGCGCTGCGCGAAGCCCGCATCGCCAACACCTGGGCCGGCTACATCGACAGCACGCCCGACGGCGTGCCGGGGATCGGCGAGTTGACGCAGGTTCCCGGGCTCATCTTGGCTGCGGGCTTTTCGGGCCACGGTTTCGGCATCGGTCCCGGCGCAGGCCACCTGATCGCCGACCTGGTGTCCGGGGCCAAGCCCATATTTGATCCCGCGCCTTTCGACCTCGCACGGTTCAAGGAGTCGACGTGGGGCAAGGTGGCTGATTTCTAGACTGTTCCGGGTTTGCCGCACTAGGCCGGCGCCCCATCGCCTTTGATCACCACCCGAAGGGCTTCGATGATCCAGCGCACTGCCTTCATCCACACGGTCGCGATGCTGGTCGAGCGTTTCCCTCCGCTCTTCCAGGCGGAGTTGCCCGACGCAGATTGCTTTCACATGCTGGATGAAGGCGTCCAGCAGGATCTGATCCGGCAGGGTCCTTCGAGCGGCATCACGCGCCGCATCGTCACACTGTCGCAACTGGCGGCCAACGCCGGTCGTGCCCTTCATTGATGGCTCCAGTTGATGCGCCAGCAGCAGCCGGTCACGTGCTGTTGAGAGACACGCTGACCGTGTTGACCGCAGGCACGTCGCGGATCGCGGTCTCGAAGCGAAAGAAATCCTCGCGTCGCGGTCCAAGGACAGCTGGAGCGCAATATCGGCGCCGAGCAGTGTTTTCGGCTACATCGTCATCAAGTCGCGGTTCGTCAAGACGCCCTGCCCGATCGAGAAGCTGTTCCCCAACCGCGCGGCTTGATGCTGTCACGCGGCCCCTGGGACCGAAGTGGGCAGGCCCGCACCACAAAAAGCAGCATCTGCCAGGGCCCGCTCGAAAACCACACGAAGCTCGACATCGAGCCCGAATTGCAGCATCACGCTGCGGCGACGTGCATGTACTCTCGTCAACACGATCTCGGCCTCGGAAGCGGCTGGGCACGCCGATGGTCCTGCAGGCCGGCCGCGCACGGCGCCACCGAGGGCAGTCGGCCCCGAGCCCCTGAATGGAGAAATCACACCGATGAAGACACTGCTGCTGAATAAAGAGAATGTAGGAAGCCTGATTTCCATGAGGGAAGTCATTGGAACGGTGGAGGAGGCGTACAAAGCCTTCAACAGCGGCCGGGTGATCCAACCGGCCTATACATGCATCCACCTCCCACCACCCCGGGGCGAAATCGACTTCAAGCTGGGTTATTGCGAGGCCAACGAGATCATCTCGATGAAGGCCTCGTCCGGGGGATTCCCAAACAACCCCACCGAGCACGGTGTGCCCAGCGGCATGGGAACCATCCTCCTGTTCGACGCCAGAACCTGCGCGCTCATTTGCGTGATGGATGGCAGCCTTATCACCGGCGTGAGAACAGGCGCCGCCGGGGCCGTTTCGGTGAGGGCGCTGGCCCGCAAGAACGCGAAGACCATCACGTCTATCGGGACCGGCAATCAGGCCCGGATGCAGATCCGGGCGATCCGGGAAGTGATGACGATCGAAACCATCCATGCGTGGGACGACCAGCTCCAGGCACGCGCCCAGTACAAGGCTGACATCGAACGAGAGTTCGGCATCCCGGTGGTGATGGCCCGCTCCAAACAAGACGCGGTGGAGCAGGCGGACATCCTCGTGACCACCACCCGTGGCAAAGGTTCGCTGGTGGAAGCCGCCTGGGTCCGACCTGGCACGCATATCGTCGCCATCGGCACGGACACGCAAGGCAAGCAGGAACTGGAGCCGGAGATCTTCCGCAATGCCAAGATCGTCAACGATTCGATCGCGCAATGCGTCGAGAAAGGCGAAACCTGGCACCCGCTGCACAAGAACATCATCAGCAAGCACGACATCCACGCCGAGATCGGCGAGATCCTGCTGGGCAAGAAGCCGGGGCGCGAGTCCGACGACGAGATCACGATCTTCGACTCGACGGGCATGGCCATCCAGGACAACACGACGTCGCACCTGATCTATCGCAACGCCATCGCCAGCAAGACCGGCACGGCCTTTGAGTTCATTCAATCATGACGCCCCTGCTCGAGCACCCCACCCTTCGCGACATCCACCAAGCACGGGAGCGATTGAAACCACACATCCGTCACACGCCCTTGCTGCGCGCCGAGAAGATGGAGACCACCCTCGGGTGCGAGGTGTACCTCAAACCCGAGACGCTGCAGATCACCGGGGCCTTCAAGATCCGCGGCGCGCTGAACAAGGCCTTGTCGCTGCCCCGCGAGGCCATTGCCAACGGCATCATCGCCACGTCTTCAGGCAACCATGCCCAGGGGCTGGCCTACGCGGCGCGGATGCTGGGTGTCAAGGCGCTTCTGGTGGTGCCCGTCACCACTCCGAAAATCAAGGTGGAAAACACCCGGGCGCTCGGCGCGGAGGTGATTCTGTTCGACGGCGACACCGCGGCGCGATGGAAACGGGTTTACGAGATCGCGGCAGAAAACCACTACGCCGTAGTGCACGCATTCGAGGACCCTATGGTCATGGCGGGCCAGGGAACCATTGGCTGCGAAATCCTGGAAGACCTGGCCGACGTGGACACCGTCATCATCCCGATGGGGGGCGGGGGTCTCATTTCCGGCATTGCCACCGCCATCAAGGAAACCAGACCCTCCGTGCGTGTGGTGGGCGCGGAACCCGCGCTGACCCCCAAGTACTTCCATAGCCGCATCAACAAGGAGCGCACTTCGCTGCCGCTGAAGAACACGATCGCCGACGGTCTGCGTATCAGTGTGCCAGGCCAGAACCCCTACCCCATCATCGAAAGGTACGTCGACGAGATCGTGCTGGTGGAGGACGAACACATCATCGAGGGCATGCGCATGCTGGCCAAGGACGCCAAGCTGATTGCAGAGCCGGCGGCCTCGATCGGCATTGGCGCGCTGCTGGCGAAAGGACTCAAAGTGACGCCGAAAGAAAAGGTCTGTGTGGTGTTGACAGGCGGCAACTGGGATTTGTGCGATCTTGCCGAAATCTTTCAACGCGGCAATTGATCGCTCTCGGGTTGAGCGGGTCTGCCATGGGAAGGCGGCGCCGGCAAAGCATCATCTGCCGAGACCCGCTTCACAACCACAGGAAGCGCGGCTCGCGTACATGCCATATGCCCGTGGGCATCGCGAAAGCCGGCGACTGCTCACGTACCAAGGCGTGTCGAGGTAGGCCTCGATCGTGTTGTCTTCCGGATCCATGCAGTAGATGGAGAGCGCGTTGCCATGATTCATGGCCGCGCATCTTCGTCGCACCCAGCGACAGCGCGCGGCGCCGCCCCTCGCGCACCTGAGCTACGGCCATCAGCGCGATGGCCTCCTCCATCAGTCCGCGACGATGGCAGCGGCTCGCGCTCGAAGACATCGAGCGTGGCGCTGCGATGTGCCCGCTCTGGAGCAATGTGCTCAGCGCGGCCAGGTCGACCAGTGCGCCCCGTGCCACGTTCACGGAGGCGGCGCTGGGGCGCAGGTGCTCAGCCGTGTGCGGTTGAAAAGGCCTCTGATCTGCGACTTGATGCGCCCGCGAGCACCCGGGGAATTGCTGGAGTCAAGGCTTCCAGTCGCGAAGGTTGCAAACCGTCTTGGTGCCTGGGCCCATGTCCCTGACTGTGCCGGCTCCAGGGGCTGGTTGGCATGGCCGAGTCGACTGCTCGTTGTCCATGGCAGAGGAGCGCACCCATACGGAGACCAGACCGGAATTTTCTATAGTCTGGTTGCAACCCTCAAGTGCGTGGAATGCGTGAATGGCGTTTCGTTCAAAGTATGTCAGCCACTCCTTGTTCGAGTCGGTGTTGGCGAACCACTTCTTCCAACGGCCGTTCGAACCGTCAATTTCGACTGTCCAGCCCTTGTCGCCTCGCTTCTGACGAAACTGGTCGCTGTCCCAATGCATGACCATGTATTTGTTCTGGTCGATGCACTGCGGCTTGGTCAGCGTTGCGTACATCTCCTGTGGGTGGTGATAGTGGAATGGGTACGTTGTGTTGAACAACTGTGCTGTCATGCCGACCTCGGCGCCGACGGTTTCCCCATCGATCTCCTTGATACGCAGGTTGCCCCATGGTCCCATGACCTCTGCGTAAAGGTAGCCACCGCGGAAGCGTTCGCTGCCAGCGGCCTTGTTTTCGGCATAGAAGGGGATCCAGCCCACCGAAGACCATAGAGTCGGCAGCCCGTTGATGCTCACGTCCTTTGCCCAATGGACGCTCGTGTCGATTCGCGAAGTGACGGCGACGAAGTTCTCGTTGAGCTCCAGGCCGGCCTTGCCCACTTCGCCGCCCATCTTCTTGTAGAAGTCGGTGAGCAAAGGGCGGTTGAGCCACTTGGCCGTTGCCGACAGGTTCCTGGTCTGCTCGCTGGGCGTGTACAGGGGAAATTCCTTGTAGTTCTTCTGCGTGTCGAAGCACGCCTTTGCCTTTTCCGGCTCCGCCAGGATGGCTCTCAGGTGCTTGGCCATCAGCTCGACGTCACGATACTTGAGTACGCATCGTGTCTGTGCCTTTCCGGTTTGAGAGCTGTAGGTCTGAACGGTTGCTTGTGCAGAGTCCTTGCATTGGCCTGTCGGCGTTTCGATGGTCTTCAGGAACTGCCCCAGGTATGTGAGCGACTCGTTCCAGAACTGGTCCACCAGCTTTTGCTCTTCGGGCGTGTGGTTCACAGGTACCACGTCGTCCTGGCACTTGAAGTCGGCCGCGAAAGCATGGACGGATACGAATGCGCTGCCGATGAGGCAGCTCAGAATGCGTTTGCTCATGTTTGTCTCCTTGGATACTGCAACAGAACAGAAGTCGAGTCGCCCTCGAGCAGGCGAGGCCGCTCGCTGAACTCAGGAATTGACGTCGACGACGACCCGCCCACGGACTTTTCCGTCCAGCAGCCTTGGAGCCGTGGCGATGACCTCGGAAAGGCCGATCTCCTCGGCGATGTCCGGTAGCTTGGAAAGGTCTAGGTCGATGGACAGGCGCGTCCATGCCGCGATTCGTTCTTCGCGAGGGCACATCACGCTGTCGATGCCCACAAGCGTTACGCCACGCAGGATGAACGGGGCGACCGATGCGGGAAGGTCCATTCCTCCAGCGAGGCCGCATGCGGTCACGACGCCGCGGTACTTGGTTGCGGCACAGATGTTTGCGAGTGTGTTGGAGCCGACCACGTCGACGGCACCGGCCCAGCGCTCTTTCTGCAGCGGACGGCCGGGCGCCGCGAACTCGGCACGATCCAGCACGAGGCTTGCACCGAGCCCCGTGATGTACTGCGCCTCGTCCAGGCGGCCGGTCACGCCCGCGACCTTGTAGCCGAGCCTGGCGAGGATCGCCACCGCAAAGCTGCCGACGCCACCGGCTGCCCCGGTCACCACGATCTCGCCCGCTTCCGGTGTCACCCCGTGGCGCTCCAGTGCCATGACGCAGAGCATGGCGGTGTAGCCTGCCGTGCCGATCGCCATGGCCTCGCGCGGAGAGAAAGTCGTCGGCAGCGGCACGAGCCAATCGGCGTCAACGCGTGCGCGTTGCGCCAGGCCTCCCCAATGCCGTTCACCCACGCCCCAGCCATTCAGCAGCACGGCATCGCCGGGCTTGTACATCGGGCTTTCGGACTGTTCGACCACGCCCACCAGATCGATGCCTGGAATCATCGGGAAGGAGCGGGCGATGGGAGCGCGTCCGGTGATGGCCAGCGCATCCTTGTAGTTGAGCGTGGAGTAGCTCACGCGAACCGTCACGTTGGCATGCGGAAGCTCGCTGTTGTCGAGCTGCTTGAGCGCGGCTCGATCCGGCCCTGGGCCGTCATCGATGACGATGGCTGAGAAATGTGATTGCATGGTATTTGGACCTGTCTTCTGTGAGGGGAAAAGCCGGTGCGCGGCAAATCAACGGTGCCGGAATACGGGCGCGCGTTTCGACAGGAAGGCATTCATGCCCTCCTTCTGGCCGTCGGTCGCAAAGGCTGCCTGGAACAGCCGGCGCTCGTGCAGCATGCCTTCGGACAAGCCTATTTCCAGGGCGCGGTTGACGGCTTCCTTTGCCATGCGAACGGCCGGGGCGTTGTAGCCAGCGATGGTGTGGGCAGCCTCGAGAGCCGTCTGCAGCAATTCGCCCGCCGGCACGATTCGCGCGACAAGGCCGGCTGCCTTTGCTTCAGGCGCGGTAAGGCTGCGACCGGTAAGAATCAGGTCCATGGCCAAGGCCTTGCCCACCGATTTCGTGAGACGCTGAGAGCCACCTATGCCGGGCAGGATGCCAAGCTTGATTTCGGGCTGTCCGAAGTGCGCATCCTCGGATGCGATGATGAAGTCGCACATCATCGCGAGTTCGCAGCCGCCGCCCAATGCATAGCCGCTGACGGCCGCGATGATCGGCTTGGAGACCTCGATGAGCTCATTCCACGCGGCGAAGATGTCACGTGACTGGAGTTCTGCGAACGTCTTGTCGGCCATCTCCTCGATATCGGCCCCTGCGGCGAATGCGCGGGGACTTCCAGTGATCACGATGGCGCCAATGTTGTCGTCCACGTCGAAGGTCTTCAGGGCGCTGACCACCTCACGGGACATGCGCACATTCAGTGCGTTGAGCGATTTCGGGCGATTCAGCGTAATGAGGCCGACCCGGTCCCGGCGCTCGACGATGATGGTCTCGTACCGTGCGGACAAAGCGTCCCGGGGTACTGGCGCCGTGGCAGGGTCGGCGGCTGCTGCGGGGACGCCCTTCGCGGGGACTGGCGCAGAGGTCTTGGGTGAAGTTGCGGCGATGGACATTTGGAGTTCTCCTTCAGACAGATGAAACAGATGGTTCAAGCAGCGGCGTCGAGCTCTGCGCTGCCGGCCGCAGGTGCGTAATCGCCGGTGCGCGACATCAGTTCTGCGAGGATGCTTTCGCGGTGTTCATCCAGGCCCGGAGCGCGCAAGGGCGTCAGTACATCGATGTCGGCAAATGCGCTCATCTTGATGGGATTGCCAGCTGTACGGATAGGCTTCTTTCCTGCGCCTTCAACTTGAACAATCATGTTGCGCGCCAGCAGCTGCGGATGGTCGAACAGCTTGTCGATCGTGTTGATGGGCGCGCACGGAACGCCGGCTTCGTTGAGTCGCGCGATCCAATGGGCAATCGGCTTGATTCGTGTGATGTCTTCGATGGCCTGGACCAACGCCGGACGGTTCTGACAGCGCAGGTCATTGGTGAAGAACCGCACGTCCAACGCCAGCTGAGGGCTCTCCAGCGCATCTGCCATCAGCATGAACAGCTGGTCATTGCCTGCGGCGATGACGAATCGCCCATCCTTGGCGGCGAAAGTCTCGAAGGGTGCAAGGGAAGGATGGCAGTCGCCAGTCCGCGTGGGGACCTTCTTCTCCACGTCGAAACGAGCGAGTGCCGTTTCCATGAGGGCTGCCTGGCAGTCGAGCATGCCGATGTCCACGCGGGTGCCCTGGGCGTCACGTGTCCTCTTGTAGAGCGCCGAAATGATTCCGATGGCTGCGAACAGCGCTGCGCTGAGGTCCCCGAAACTTGTGCCAACCCGTGCCGGAGGCGCGTCTGGCCATCCGGTCAGGCTCATTACGCCTCCCATGGCCTGCACGACCATGTCGTAGCCGGGGAGGTCGCTGAAGGGGCCTGTATGCCCAAAGCCCGAAATGGAAGCGTAGACCAGATGAGGGTGGGTGCGAGCCAGACGCTCTGCGCCGTAGCCGAGTCGGTCCAGCACACCAGGGCGGAAGTTCTCCACCAGTACGTCCGCTTCGGACAACATTCGCTCGAGCAGGTCACGATCGCGTGGGCTCTTGATGTCCAGCGCGATGCTTTCCTTGCCTCGGTTGAAGCACATGAAGTACGCCGACTCATGATCCACGAAGGGGCCGAACGCTCGGGTGTCGTCGCCAGTCGCGATGCGCTCGATCTTGATGACGCGCGCTCCGAGGTCCGCCAGCACCATCGTGCAGTAGGGACCGGCAAGTACGCGCGAGAAGTCCAGGACGGTGATTCCGTCCAGCGGCCCTTTCTTGGGGGGCAATCCCTGGGGGGTATTCATGGCGGATGTCTCCTCTGTTGGGTGAGTCAGATGCCAGCGAGAATCCAGCGTGCGGCCTTCTCGGCAATCATGAGCGTTGGACTGTTGGTGTTGCCGCTGGTGATGGTCGGCATGACCCCGGCGTCGACCACCCGCAGGTTCTTGACGCCGTGGACTCGCAGATGGCTGTCGACGACCGAGAGTGGGTCGCGAGCAGGGCCCATGGCGGTGGTTCCGACCGGATGGAAGATGGTCGTTCCGATGTCGCCTGCCAGCCGGGCGAGTTGCTCATCCGTTTCGTATTGAGGTCCGGGCTTGTACTCGACCGGCTTGTAGGGGGTCATGGCTGGTTGAGCGGCGATGTGCCGCGTTACGCGCAATGAGTCCGCTGCGACCTGCCTGTCTTCCGAGGTGCTCAGGTAGTTCGGCGCAATGCGCGGAGCCTTGTTGAAGTCGGGGCTCGAAATGGAGACTTGCCCGCGGCTGGTTGGATTCAGGTTGCAGACGCTCGCTGTGATCGCCGGGAAGGTGTGAAGAGGTTGGCCGAACGCTTCCAGGCTCAAGGGCTGAACGTGGTACTGAATGTTCGGGTGAACGTACGACGGGCTGCTGCGAGTGAAGATTCCGAGCTGGGACGGGGCCATGCTCATCGGGCCGCTGCGCCTGAGAAGGTACTCGAGGCCGATTCCCGCCTTGCCCCACAACGTCGAGGCTTGGGTGTTCAAGGTCTTGGCTCCCTCCACCTTGTAGACCGACCGGATCTGGAGGTGGTCCTGGAGGTTGGCTCCGACGCCCGGCAAGTGTTTCACCACGGGAATCTGCAGCTGACGCAGGGTGCTCTCGTCGCCGATGCCTGAGAGCTGCAACAGCTGCGGGGAGCCGATCGCACCACAACTCAAGATGACTTCGCCCCTCGCGTGAACTGTTTGGCGATGGCCGTTCATCACCAATTCGACGCCATGGCAGGCAGGCTGGCCGTCGGCGGATTGCTTGAGCAGGAGCCGGCTGGCTTGCGCACCCGTCCACACGGTGAGATTTACGCGGCTCCTTCGAACGGGCCTCAGGAATGCCTTCGAAGCATTCCAACGCCATCCGCTGCGTTGATTCACCTCGAAGTAGCTGACGCCATCGTTGTCGCCGCTGTTGAAGTCATCTGTGGCAGGGATGCCAGCTTGCCTGGCCGCGTCAGCGAAGGCATCCAGCACTTCCCACTTGAGGCGTTGCTTCTCGACGCGCCATTCTCCGCCGGACCCATGGAGCGACTTGAAGGCTTCTCCATGCCCATTCAATGCTGCTGCGTTCCGGGCATCCAGGCGGTAGTGGTTTTCGTGCGCCCTGAAGTCGTTCAGGCAGTTTTCCCAACGCCATGCGTCGTCGGCGGTGATGTTTGCCCAATGCTCGTAGTCTCGGGCTTGTCCGCGCATGTAGATCATGCCGTTGATGCTGGAGCAACCGCCCAAGGTTTTGCCCCGTGGATACAGAAGCTCGCGCCCATTCAGGCCAGGTGAAGCTTCGGTGCGGAAGCGCCAATCGGTTCGGGGGTTGTCTATGCAGTAGAGGTAGCCGACCGGGATATGAATCCACGGATAGTTGTCAGGTCCGCCCGACTCCAGGAGAAGGACCTTCCTGGTCGGGTCGGCACTGAGCCGGTTTGCCAGCAGGCAACCAGCTGTGCCTGCACCGACCACGATGTAGTCAAAGGATGAGGCGGTCATGGATGAAGTCCTGGCGCGGCAACCGGCGTGAGGTAACCCATTAAATAGACCGATCGTTTTTTAAAAGGCAAAAAAAAGGAGACCTTGGCCGCCGCACATCGCAGCAAGAGGCTGCCTTGGCTCGCCCATGGCGGGATGCTGAGAGAGGTTCTGGGCATGCATGGGACGCGTGTCATCTTGTAGTGCGCCAAGTGGTCAGTCGCTAGGGTAAGTCGGTCGATCTATTGCTGGGACGTCCTTTCGGACAGGTTCGCCATCCGCCCAGCTCTGCGGCAGGGCCTGCATTGCTGAGAGCTAGCCGCCCCTTCGTCGACGGCAAACAAATATTAGACCGATTGCCTAATTAAATGATTAGGGTTTGTTCGGTGTTTTTCGTGCTCCGAAGGCGCGCGTTTCCTTGTCCAGGTGTCCCGAGGAAACACTCTGGACATATTGAGCCGATTGGTCTAATACTTGCACGATGCATTCACTCGCCGCACTCCCTCGCAGAAGAGGGCGGCCGCCAAAGGCGGCTGGTGAGCACCGCGAAACTCGTGAGCAGCTGCTGCGAGCTGGAGTCGCCGCACTTACCGAGAAAGGTTTCTCATCGACCGGCATCGACGAAGTGTTGACGGCTGTTGGTGTTCCGAAGGGGTCGTTCTATCACTTCTTCGCCAGCAAGGAAGCCTATGGTGCGGAGCTCATCAGGCTCTACGCCGACTACTTTGTTCGCAAGCTCGACCTGGCGTTGCTTGATACGAGCCTGACGCCGCTTCAGCGCATCGATGCTTTTTGTAAGGAAGCTGAGCAAGGCATGGGCCGGTTTGACTTCAAGCGAGGCTGCCTCATCGGCAACCTCGGCCAGGAAATGGGCGCGCTCCCAGAAGCGTTTAGAACGCAGCTCAGCGACGTGCTCCTTGACTGGCAGGCGAGAGTTGAACGCTGCCTCGAGGAGGCGAAGCGTCTCGGCGAGATTCCAGAAAGAGCGAACTGCGCACGGCTATCCGCTTTCTTCTGGATTGGCTGGGAAGGCGCCGTCTTGCGAGCAAAGCTCGAGCGTAAGAACGAACCCCTGCGGATATTCGCCGAAGCTTTTCAGGCGTGCGTCAAGAACTAGAGTGATCTGCACCAATCGGGCTGAGGCATTCCGAAGTGCGTCGGAATTTCCGCCCGGTGCGCGCAAACCCTCAATACCCCCCGCCCCACATGCGGTCGCCCTGGGCGGAGCTGGGACGCGGAGCAGCAGCAGGTACTTTTGCAGGGCTTGAGCGTCACATCCGCCCGGTCCACTTCCGCTCGTATTCATGGTCGGCAAATTCATCAACCATGAAGTTGATGAACGCGCGAACTTTCGCCGACAAGTGTTTTCGATTGGGGTAGGCGATATTGATCGTGAGTTGCGGCAACTCCCACTCGTCCAGTACAGGCACCAAGCGACCGGCAACAACGTCGTCGTAGAGGATGTAGCTGGGCTGCACGAGTATTCCATGGCCGTTCAGCGCAGCTGCCCTGAGGACTTGGCCATCGTTCGACTCGAGCAAGCCATGAACCGCCACTGATTCCCGCTGCGCCCCGCGGGTGAAACTCAGTTCATTCGGGTTCTTCGCATAGACGTATAGCAAAAGCGCGTGCCGCGAAAGCTCGTTCGGGTGTTGCGGCACGCCTCGGTTCGCAAGGTATGCCGGCGAAGCCGCCAAGAATCTCCGTGTGGTCCCCAGCCGGCGAATAGTGATGGTGCTGTCCGGTTCCAGTTCGCGTGTTCGGATTGCGACATCGATCCCGTTGTCGATCATGTCCAAGTACCTGTTCGCGGTCTCTATGTGCACACGCAGCTGCGGGTACAACTGTTGAAAACGTGGCAAGCGAGGCGCAATGATTTGCATCGCGAAAGACAGCGAGGCACTCACTCGTAGAACGCCCGAGGGATTGAGCGTAGCGCTTTGGAGTGCCGATTCCGCGTCTTCCAACTCACTGAGGATGTGCCTCGCACGCTCAAGAAATTCCTGCCCCTCGCGTGTCAGGTACAGGCGACGCGTGTTCCGCTCTACGAGCCGCACCTTGACGCGGTTCTCGAGCGAAGCCAAGGTGCGACTTGCCGCAGGATTCGACAAGCCCAACGCCTCGGCGGCCTTGCCAAGCCCCCCACGCTCAGCAACCTGAATGAAGAGCGATAGCTCAGTGAATCGATCCATTTTTCCGACTTTTGGAAATGTGAATTCCGGGCTGGGTGGTTTTCGTCCTAATTGTGAAATTCTAAAGTGTGGCTCACCGGTTCGGTACATGGGTCTTATCCGAATCGCCCACTTTGGAGAAAGCATGAGCATCAATCGTTTCCGTGCGGCTCTTTCCCGCCGTACCGCGTCTGTACTCACGGCAGCAATGCTCGTAGGCGGATCCGTCTTCGCCCAGACAGCGTTTCCGACGAAGCCCATTCGGCTGGTCGTCGCCACGCCAGCGGGAACGTCACCAGACGTTTCGGCCCGTTTTGTTGCCGAGCGCCTCTCCAGGGATCTTGGACAGCCAGTGCTTGTAGACAACAAGCCGGGGGCAAGCTCGATCATCGGCGCGGACACAGTGGCCAAGGCTCCCGCCGACGGATACACGCTTTTCTACGGCACAGCTCCCGCGATCTCGCTCAATCCGCATTTGTTTACCAAGCTGCCATACAAGTCTTCAGACTTTGTGCCGATCATTCACCTCGTCGACGTTCCCTTTGTGCTGAGCGTTCGTACGAGTTCCCCGTACAAGTCAGTCGACGAGGTGTTGCAAGCCGCCAAGCAGCAGCCCGGCAAGCTGACCTATGCGTCTCATGGTCCGGGTACCCCCAACCATGTTGCGATGCTGGAGCTGTTGCAGAAGACCGGCGCGACGATGACGCACGTGCCATACAAAGATGGAGGCATTCTCGACCTCATGAGCGGAGTCGTGGATTGGGCGTTCGTCGCTTCGGCGGACGCCATTCCTCAAATCAAGGGAGGGAAGCTGCGCGCGCTGGCCGTATCTGCGAACGGACGTATGCCAAGTCTTCCTGGCATACCCGCCCTATCTGAGAGCTTCCCCGGCAGCCAGTTGTACTCGTGGAACGGCATCCTGGCGCCGCGTGGCACTCCTGCGGAAGTGGTGGATCGCTTGTCTGCGCCACTGCAGAAGATCGCGGCATCGAGCGAGTTTCGGCAGTACCTGCTCGAACTCGGATTGATTCCCGCCGGGGGAACGCCTGCAGAGTTTCGTTCGTTCCTGGCCAGGGATTTCGACAACTGGGGAGCAGTGGTGAAGCAGAACAGCATTCGACTCGACTGACTCAGCCAAGCGGAAAGCGTCAATCTCATCAATTCAAAAACGGAGTTTTAGTCATGACTTTCACGATCATTGCGCGCGACAAGCAGTCGGGTGATTTCGGTCTCTGCATTTCGAGCTTCTCGCCGGCGGTGGGTTGGATAGCGCCGTTCGGGTCGGCGCAGGCCGGCGTGCTCTCCTATCAATCCTCCGTGGAACCGCGGCTGGGCAAGGTGGCGCTGGGCTTGCTTGAAAGAGGATATTCAGCCCAGAAGGTGCTCATCGACATGGAGCAGATGGACAAACACTGGGAATACCGGCAGGTCGGCGTCCTCGATGCACGCGGCGGGATGGCGGTCTTCACGGGCAAGAAGAACTATCAATGGGCGGGGCACCGCATCGGGCCCGACTTCATCGCCTTCGGCAACGTGCTCGCCGGCGAGAAGACCATCGATGGGATCTGCGAGGCATGGGAGAGCAACCGAGCTGCGAGTTTCGACGACCGCTTGCTGCGCGCCATCGAAGGTGGCCGTGATGCCGGCGGCCAATTGGAGGGCCAGACCTCGGCGGCAATCAAGACGTTCGGCCGCAAGGGCACGGCGCGGCTCGATCTGCGCTGCGACCACGCGTCCGAGCCGATCGCGGAACTGCGGCGGATCGTCGACTGGTACATGCCACTGGTGGAGTATTACGAGGCGTTGGTCGATGACCCGTCGGTCATGCCCCGGCACAAGGACTGGCTCAAGGAGCGCGGTATCGAACGCGAGTACGGCAAACCGCCGTCGCACCTGGCCTGAACTTCAACCCATTCCTTTCGTAGAGCCAGACATGAGAATCAATCTTTTTCGTTGCGCCGTTTCACGCCGCACCGCGTCTGTATTCGCGGCAGCGGCACTCCTGTCCGCGTCCGCCTTCGCCCAGACGCCGTTTCCGACAAAGCCGGTGCGCCTGGTCGTCCCCTGGCCGGCAGGAGCCTCTCCGGATGTCACGGCCCGCTTCATTGCAGAGCGCCTTACCAAGGATCTTGGCCAGCCGGTCCTCGTCGACAACAGGCCAGGGGCGAGCCAGATCATTGGCACGGACCTTGTGGCCAAAGCTCCCGCCGATGGACACACGCTTCTCTTTACCGCGGCTCCGTCGGTCTCGCTCAATCCACATGTGTTTACCAAGCTTCCATACAAGGCATCCGATCTGGTGCCGGTCATCCATGTCGTGGAAGTTCCTTTTGTGATGATCGTTCGCGCTAACTCCCCGTTCAAGTCGGTCGATGAGTTGGTGCAAGCCGCCAAACGGGAACCGGGCAAGCTGAACTACGCGACATACGGAGACGGCACGCCAAGCCACATTGCTGCCCTCCAGTTCGTGCAGAAGGCGGGCATTGCTATGACGGCAATTCCATACAAGGATGGAGGCATCCTTTCTGTCATGAGTGGGGACGTGGAGTTTTCGATGGAAGCGTCAGCTGCCGCCATCCCTCAGATCAACGGAGGCAAGCTGCGAGGGTTGGCAGTGTCTGCAAACGGGCGTGTGCCGAATCTGCCAGGTGTCCCTGTCCTGTCGGAGATTTATCCCGGCAACCAGTTGCATTCATGGAATGGAATCCTGGCGCCGCGCGGCACCCCTCCGGAAGCCCTGAATCGTCTATCAGTGGCATTGCAGAAGATCGTGGCATCGAGCGAGTTCCAACAGAAGGCGCTCGATCTAGGCTTGATTCCAGTGGGTGGAACACAGGCGCAGTTTGCTTCATTCCTGGCCAAAGACTTCGAAGAGTGGGGAGCAGTCGTGAAGCGCAACAACATTCGCCTTGACTGAGCCTATACCTATTACCCTGACAAAAAATTCATCGTGACCTACACAGTAATCGGGCGCTGCCCTCGGACTCACCAGATCGGCGTCGCCGTTGCGACGTATTCAGTTGCCTTCGGGTCGTTCACGCAAGGAGCGCACAGTGCCTATGGCGTCGTGATGTCACAGGCCAACGGGCGCAGGCGGAATGCCCCTCTGGGGCAGAGCCTGCTGCGGCAAGGGCTAACGAGCAAAAGCGTGCTTGCAGCGCTGGTCCAGGATGACGTCCACGAGAGCCTTCGCCAGATCGCCGTGATGACACGAGACGGTTTGGGCGTGGTTCACACGGGCTCGCGCGTCACGGGTTGGGCCGGAGACAAGACGGGGACGGACTACACCGTCTTCGGGAACGTACTAGCAGGCGAACACGTGCTCAATGCGATGGAGGCCAAGTTCAATGAAGATGCGACCTGGCCGCTGGTTGAACGCCTCATCAGCACGCTGGAGTCCGGCAGGGACGCAGGTGGCCAGACCGCCAACGACCGACATTTGCCCGAGCGATCGGCCTGTGTGGTCGTGATGGATCGCGAGAGCTATGCGGCATGGGACCTGCGCGTCGACATGCACGGGACCGCGGTGGAGGAACTGCGTCGCATCTACAACCTGTACAAGCCGTATCAGCCTTACTACGAAGCACGGGAGGTCGACCCCACCAGCTGCCCGACCCAGTTGGCATGGGAGCGCGAGAGCCTGAGCGGCGCTCACCTCCAAGAAACGCTGAAGTGATCAGAGGGCAACTGCCGGCCCTTTGTGCCGCCTCTCCGAACGCCTTGCGCAATCGACGAAACCCCTGACCTTTCCGTCTTCATGAACTTCGCTGGCAACCTCGGCCAGGGTAACGGTGAAAGCCGGGCAGCCGGCCCATCCACTGTGAGCGGACACCCCAAGCGACCGCCAGTGGCGCCATGACGGTCCCCCTCTTGGCTGGCGCAGCGTTTTTCAGCGCGGCCGCCTTGCGCATCTGCGACGCGATGCTGCCGCGCTTGGCCAGCGACTTCAGCGTGACGCCGGGTACAGCCGGGCAGGTCATCATCTGGTTTGCCGTCGCCTACGGCCTGGTGCAGTTGCTGTTCGGACCGATGGGCGACCGCTATGGCAAGGCACGTTTGGTGCGTCTGGCGCTCGCCGGCTGTGCGGGGGCATCCTTGGCGTCGGCGCTTGCGCCCGACTTCCAAGTGCTCGTCTGGACCCGCGTCGCATGGGGCATCGCCGCCGCGGGCGTGATCCCGCTGGCCATGGCCTGGATCGGTGACACCGTCCCCTACGACCAGCGCCAGGTAACGCTGGCGCGCTTGCTCACAGGGACCATCTCGGGAATGATGGCAGGCCAGTTGGCCGGCGGATTCTTTGCCGAATCGGCCGTCGGCTGGCGCGCCGCCTTCCTCAGCTTGAGCGTGGGGTACTCCGTTGTGGCGCTCCTGCTCGTGGCGCAAGCGCGGCAGGTACATGCCTCGATCGCCGCGCCCGTCGCTGCTGCTTCTCGGGTGCCGATGTCGCAGCAGTTGCTGTACGTTCTGCGCCTGCCTTGGGCGCGTGTCGTGCTGCTGGCGGTACTGGCAGAGGGGTTCTTCCTACTAGGGCCGCTGAGCTATCTACCCACCTACCTGCATGTGCGCCACGAACTGCCGCTGTCCACGGCTTCTGCCCTGGCAGCTCTCAATGCGGTCGGCGGCTTGGTATACGCCTTCACCGCCAGGCACATCGTGGCCCGCTTCGGGGAATGGCGCATGGTGCTGGCAGGTGGCTGGCTGATGGGGATCGGCTTTCTGGCTTGGTGGATTTCTGCGGTGCCTCTGCTTTCTGGCCTTATCGCCTTGGTGGTGGGTTTCGGAACCTTCCTGTATCACAACACCCTGCAGACCCACGCAACCCAGATGGTGCCTGCGGCACGGGGGACATCCGTGGCCGTATTCGCGTCTTTCCTGTTCACCGGACAGGCGCTGGGCGTGACCGCCGCCGGGTATGTCGTGGACCGGTTCGGCTTTACTCCAGTCCTGTTGTCGGCGGCTGTTGCCTTGCCTTTCGTGGGCCGAAGTTTTGCGCGTGGCCTTCAGCGCCGGTCGGCTGGCGATTGAGTGCGCCCGGTTTCAATGGCGAGCCACGGTAAAGCGATCCATTTTTCCAAACTCAGGAAATATCATTTCCATTTCAGCGACTTTTCATCTACTTTGTGAAAATTTAAAGTTCGACTGCCCCACGCGGAAAAACGCGCTTCTTGTGAACCATGCGAAACCTCAATCAAGACAACATCACTCAGGCCGTGATCGCCAGCTTCGCAGAGGCCGGGACTCCTCGTCTCCAGCAGATCATGACGAGCTTGGTGCAGCATCTCCATGCCTTTGCACGTGACGTGAAGCTGACAGAGGAGGAATGGTTCCAGGGAGTCGACTTCCTCACGCAGTGCGGACACATCACGGACTCGAAGCGTCAGGAGTTCATCCTGCTCTCCGACGTGTTGGGGTTGTCCATGCTCACGGTTGCGATGAATACCGAGAAGCCGCGAGGATGCACAGAATCGACTGTCTTCGGACCCTTCCATGTCGAAGGTGCGCCCCGGTATGAGCTCGGCGATGACATCGCCAACGGGGCGAAGGGTACGCCTTGCCTGGTGCGCGGGACCGTCCGCGACATCGCGGGTAAAGCCATCCCGGGCGCCGTCTTGGATGTATGGCAATCCGACGAAGACGGACTTTATGACGTACAACAAGAAGGCTTGGACCAAGCCCAGGCGAGGGGCGTATTGACGGCGGATGGTGACGGCACGTTCTGCTTCCGATCCATCCTCGCTGTTCCATACGCAATTCCTCACGATGGTCCCGTGGGTCGCTTGCTGGAAGCCACAGGACGCCATCCCTGGCGCCCTGCGCACCTTCATTTCATGATCAAGGCGCCCGGCTACGAGACGCTGGTCACGCATGTCTTTCGCGACAAGAGCGACTATCTCGATTCGGATGCCGTATTCGGCGTGCGCCAGTCGCTGATCTGCGAGTGGAAGGAGCAGGCGGATGGCAGCTACCTGCTGGAATTTGACTTCGTTCTCAACCCGACTCGCGGGCACTCGGGTTGATGGACATGAAGGAATTCGTCTATACCGCGCAACCCTCGCGAGTGATCTTCGGTGCCGGGAGCCTGTCGCATCTCGAGCGGGAGATCGATCTCCTGGGCGCCAGACGAGCGATTGTTCTTTCGACTCCCGAGCAGGCCGAACAGGCTCGCGCGATTGCCGAGCGCATCGGCAACCGAGCTGCAGGGGTGTTTGCACGTGCGGTGATGCATGTGCCGATCGAAACTGCGCGGGAAGCCCGTGAGTTCGCGCGCCAGCTCAATGCCGATTGCGCCATTGCGATCGGCGGTGGATCCACGACCGGACTGGGCAAGGCGATTGCGCTCGAGTCTTCCCTCCCTGTGCTTGCAATTCCGACGACCTACGCTGGAAGCGAGATGACGCCGATCTATGGCATCACGGAAGCCGGGCTCAAAAAGACAGGCAAGGATCTGCGCGTGCTGCCTCGCACCGTGATCTACGACCCCGAACTCACGCTGACGCTTCCAGTCGGCATGAGCGTCACCAGCGCGATGAACGCCATCGCGCATGCCGCAGAGGGTTTGTACGCGCAGGACAGCAATCCGGTCATGGATCTGATGGCCGAGGAAGGGATTCGCGCACTTGCACAGGCGCTGCCGGGAATCCGGGCGGACGCCACGGAGATAGCGGCCAGGAGCGACGCGCTGTACGGGGCTTGGCTGTGCGGCACCGTGCTCGGAACGGTCGGCATGGCGCTGCACCACAAGCTTTGCCACACGCTTGGCGGAACATTCAACTTGCCCCACGCTGAAGTCCATACCATCGTGCTGCCCCACGCGATAGCGTTCAACTCGACCGCGGCCCCACAAGCAGTCAGACGCATCGAGCGTGCGCTTGGAAGAAATGGGGTGAGCGCGGCGGCTGGCCTTTTCGACCTTGCGCAGCAAAACGGTGCCCCGGTGGCATTGAAGGATATTGGCATGCGGCACGAGGATCTCGACAAGGCTGCTTACATTGCGGTTGCCAACCCATATTGGAACCCGCGTCCGATCGGCAGCGCCCAGCGCGCCGAGATCCGCGATCTGCTGCAGCACGCCTATGAAGGCGTGAGGCCGAGTTCGATTGGCGCACAAGTGCCTTAACCGCCTGCCTCTCGAGGCAGATTTAACCAACCTTTAGGAGAGCAACATGAAGAGAACCGTCATTCACACGAACAAAGTCCCGCCAGTGAAGGTACCGCTGTCACAAGGCATCAAGGTTGGCGACTGGATCTACACGTCCGGCATGCTCGGTATGGATCCCGCCACGGGGCAACTGGCTGTGGGCGGCATGGAGGCGGAAACGCGCCAGGTCTGTGAGAACCTGAAAGCCGTTCTCGAAGCCGGTGGTTCGTCGCTTCAAGATGTCCACAAGGTGGTCATCTATGTTGCGGACCTTGCGGAAATGTTGCCGATGAACAAGGTGTTCAGCGAGTATTTCCCGAACGATCCGCCGGCGCGTACGACGTTCCAGGCGGCAGCGCTGGTCATGGGCGCCCGGGTGGAGATCGAGGCGATCGCCACCGTCAAGGACTGACCAGGCCAATCAAAGCCCCGCCGACGGGAGCCATGAGGCTCCCGTCGGTGGTGATTCGATACGCCGGCATATCGCGACCATCATCAACGCCCAGGCTCCACGACCTCGAGTAAAGGGACCTGGACGAGTCAAGGCAAGCAAAAGCCGATCGTCGGCGGTGTCCGATGTCCGGTGGCCTTTGTTTTCCCCGAAGAGCTGCGCGGTTGAACGCCGCGCTCTTGGGGCTTCTTCGATATTGCGAGCGTCAACCCGCCGACTGCGATGTTCCCTGTCCACGGCACTTGCGAGGATGCGATATCCCAAAATGCTCTACACATTCTTTTTGATCGACAAGCCTGGTTCGAAGGAGCTACGCCTGCAACTTCGGCCCGCCCACAAAGCATATCTGGCCCAGGTAGCTGACCGGATCGCCTTTGCCGGCCCCCTTCTCACGGATGACGGAACGTCGATGATCGGTAGCTTGCTGTCGATCGAGTTCGCCTCCCGGGACGATGCACTCACATGGCTCAATGACGAGCCGTTCACGCACGCTGGCGTCTATGCATCAAGCAGTATCCATGCCTTCCAGAATCTATGGCCTCAGAAGGCGGGCTTTCCGCCCGCAAAGTAAGCGTCATGGAGAGCAATGTGATCAAACACATCGTCATGTGGAAGCTGCGCGGCGAAACGCCTGAACAGCGTCGGCAAAACGCTGGCCAGCTCGCGGAGAGCTTCCACAGCCTTCGCGGGCGAATACCCGGCCTTCTGCACCTGGAAATTGGAATCGATACAAGCGGCGTGGACTATGCGTGCGACGTCGTGCTGTACAGCGAATTCGCCTCCCAAGCAGACCTGGAGGCCTACGCGAGTCACCCCGAACACCTGCGCGTGAAGCGCGAAGTTGGCAATCTGCGTATCGCGCGGCACCAGGTGGATTACTTCACTACAAGACTCGCGGCATAGGTCCGCGGACCTCGTCTAATTTCGACTGGAAACCCGATGAACATTCTTGGCCTGTCCGGCAGCCTCCGCGCCGGCTCTTACAACACGCTGGCACTCAAAGCAGCTCAGAAACTCGCGCCTTCAGGAATCAGGATCGAGATCGCAAGCATCGGCGATGTTCCCATCTACAACGACGATCAGCGCGTTCAGGGTGAGCCCGCCGCCGTCGCAGCGCTGAAGGAAAAAGTGCGCCGCGCGGATGGACTGCTGATCGCCACACCAGAATACAACTTCTCCATCCCCGGAGTGCTGAAGAACACTCTCGATTGGATGTCGCGCCCGCCGGAGCCCCCCTTCACAGGCAAAGTCGTCGGCATCATCGGCGCGAGCCCCGGGCCAGTCGGGACGGCGCGCGTGCAGTACGACCTGCGCAAGGTCCTGGTGTTCATGGATGCGTTCACGGTGAACAAGCCCGAGGTGTTCATCAATCATTGCGCGGACAAGTTCGATGCGCAAGGACAGTTCACCGATGAGGGTGGCAGCAAGCTCATCGTTGATTTGCTGCTTGCCATGCAGGCCCTGAAACAGCGGCTCGGCTAAGCCATGATCGACGATCCAGTACGGCTGCTCTCCATCCTCTGCGGATTGATGTTCATCCCGCACAGCGTTGCGAAGTTCACTGCGCGCCAAGCCGTGGACAAGGTCTTCGAGTCCGCAGGATTGCGCCCAGTTGCCTTCTTCGTCATCGTGTCGCTGATCATTGAAGTCATTGCGACTATCGGTCTCGTGTTCAACCTGCTGCAGCCATACATCGCGTGGCTTGGGGCATTGTTCATGCTTTCCGCGGGAGCGGCCTCGTACAAGATCTCGGGCGGTAAATGGAACTGGAGCCTGGGGGGCTGCGAACTGCATGTCTTCTGGGCACTCTGCATGGTGATCGTCGCCATCCATGGCTGATGTGGCGGGCCAATCCGCTCCCCACTTGTCCGTCGCGACGTCAACTGCGCCCTTTACCCGTGCGGCGTTGACCAGGATCTCGTGGGGATCGCCTTCCAATTGAACGGTCGGAGCCGATCTTGTGATCTGCAATCTACAGATCGACGGCGGATCTCAGCTTTTTCAAGCTGGTGAAACCGTCGGGTCCGATGTCCTTCCTGGAAATATCAGGGCTGAGGACTTCGACCTGGAAGGAAACGCGCGGTTGACGAGCTGACTCAATTCTTCCGATCTTCGTAAATCTCAATTCCAAGTTCCGTTCTTCTCTAAAGAATGTCGAAATCATAGATTCCGTCCCATGGCGCCAGTTATGGCACATCGCATTCCCATCCAACCATACGATCATGAGGTCAGAATGAGTTCTGCTATCACCCGCCGTACCGCATTTGCATTTGCCGCGGCAACATACTTGACTGGAGCCGCTGGCGCCCGTGAAAGATCAGCAATTTTCGATCGGGGCGCCGAGCTGATGGCACCGCTGGCACCGCCCCCTCGCAAGCTTCTGATTCGAGGCGCCACGATCATCAGCATGGATGACAAAGTCGGCAATATGCCCAAGGGAGACATCCTGATTGCCGACGGCACCATTGCTGCCATCGGCGTGAACCTTGATGCTGGCGGAGCCGAAGTAATCAACGCCGCGGACATGATCGCCATTCCAGGCATGGTCGATACTCATCGCCATTCCTGGGAAGGCCAACTGCGTCGCATTAACCCCAATGCGGCAACGCTTGAGGACTATAGCAACGCTACCCACCTCTCATTTGCCAAGTACTACCGCCCGCGCGACATCTACGTAGGCAACATGATCACGGCGCTGGGTTGCATCGATGCCGGTATCACTACCGTGGTCGACGATTCGCACAACAGCCGTACGGCCGCGCACTCCGACGCCGCAGTTGACGCACTGCTCGAGTCAGGCATCCGGGCAGTGCACGTCACCGGGGCGCCGGTCGCGGGCGATTGGGATACGGCACATTGGCCGGGCAACCTTGCACGTTTGCATGCCAAGTACCTCGCCAATCGGCCTGCAGGCTTGTTGACACTTGGCGTGATGGACGCCTTTCCAAAGCTTGAAACGGACCAGTGGGCCATTGCACGGGAACTGGGCGCTGTCATCGTGACCGAGTTCATTGGCGCCGACCTGGCAGCCCAACTTCCGGACCTGCACCGCAAGGGGCTGCTACGTAGCGACAACATCTTCAACCACTGCATCGGCCTGCCGGAATCCGCCTGGAAGATCTTGCGCGAAGCAGGTGTGCGCGTCAGCGTGACCCCACGTTCAGATGCCCACTACGGCATCGAGGATGGCATGAATGCGTGGCAGAAGGCGCTCGAGCATGGCATTCGCCCTGGCCTGAGCGTCGATAACGAGACCTCCTACAGCGGTGACATGTTCATGGAGATGCGCGTGGCCTTCTATCTGCGACGGGTGCTGGGACACGGTGGCAATCCCGATGTGGCGGCATCGACAAATGCCTCCCGGTTGCTGCAGGCTGCCACGATCGACGGCGCAGCAACTGCGGGACTGGAAAAGCGCACTGGCAGCCTGACACCGGGCAAGCAGGCCGACGTGGTTCTGATCCGAACGAGGGACCTCAACATCTACCCGGTCAACAACGCGATCGGTACCGTGGTGCACGCGGCTGAGCGCAGCAATGTCGATACCGTCATCATCGGTGGGCGGCTGCGCAAACGTGATGGCGTCGTGCTGGGCGTAGATCGAGCAAAACTGCGCGCCGCGATCGACGAGTCCCGCGCTTATCTGTTCAATGCCGCCGGCTACAAGCCAGATCCATTTTCGGAATCGTTTATGCCGCTCCGCCGTATGTAAGCAACGCTTGGGGACATCGCAGCGCTGGTGTCCTCCATCGTCGGCTACCGGCGGGCTCTACCTCAAAGTTGAACTCCACGCGTTAGCGCTCCGTCAACTACCAAGTTGGTGCCGGTAATGAAACTCGCCGCCGGACTGGCGAGAAACACCGCCGCATTGGCCATTTCCTGAGGCGTGCCCATCCGCCCTGTTGGATTCAGTGCGAGGGCTTCCGCAAACAGCTTGGGATTGTCAGTCTCGATCTGAGTCCAGACGCCGCCGGGAAAGTATGTGTTTCCCGGTGAGACCGAATTGGCACGGATGCCCTTACCCGCCAGATGAAAAGCCAAGCCTTGTGTGTAGTGCACGATCGCGGCCTTGAACGCGCCGTACGGCCCAGAGGCAAAGTCGATCTCTCGCGCGGAGACGCTGGCGATGGTGACCAAGGCCGCGTGTGCACTCTTTTCCAGCGAAGGCATGGCCGCGTCAACCAAACGGACCGTGCCCATCAAGTCCACCTCGAACCCGTTGCGCCAGGCAGCTTCGTCGTGCGAGATGGCGAGCGCACTGACATTGGCGACGACAATGTCTATGCCGCCAAAATCGGCGTTGATTTCGGCAATCCAAGCTTTGAGTGAGTCGCCATCGCTCACATCCAGTGCGTGGCCCCGAACCTTCGCGCCGCCGGCCGAGAGTTCAGCTTGCACTTGTGCGACTTCGGCGCCATGGCGCGCGCAAAAAGCGACCCTTGCTCCCTCAGCCAGAAGCGTTTCAACGATCGCTCGTCCAATGCCCTTGGTGCCGCCGGTGACAACGGCTTTCAATCCTTGCAATCGCAGGTCCACATCGATCTCCTATGCCTTGAACAGCTGACTCAAGCCAGGTCGGCGAGGTACTTCTTCTCCACGCCGGCGGCCACCGAGTACTTGGGGTCCACAAAGTTGCCCAGGCGAACCTTGCCGCACTGACTGAGCATCATGTAGGCATCCCACTGGTCGTAGCCGTACTCCTGGGCCATCCAGAGCACCAGTTCACGGTAGGCGATGCGGGTAGCGTCCTCGAGCGGCCGGGCACTTCCGATCACCATGATCTTGTCCTCCGTTTCCAGACGGGGCCAATCAATCTCCCAAGCCTTGATGAGGTCTACGTGAATCGTGGTTCGGCTCGCGTACTCCACCGCCGTGCCGCAGACCTCACCGTCGCCTTGGCAGGCGTGCGCATCACCAATGAACAGCCGCGCGCCGGGCGAACGAACCGGCAGGTAGGTGATGCTGCCCGGCCCCATGTCGGGGATGTCCATGTTGCCCCCGTGGTTGTCGGGGGTGAGCGAATTGATGGAGTCGATCTCGGGCGAGAGGCTCAGGGTGCCGATATGCGGCCGGTAAGGCAGCGTGACGCGGCGACTCCAGTAGACGCCGTCTTCATCGAGGTCGATCTTGCGAGTGATCTCCGGCAGCGGATCGTTGAGCAGTGCCGTGAAGTCCGTGGCTGCGAGTCCACCAAAGCGCGGGATCAGGCAACAAGTGCCTCGGGGGTTGGCGCCGCGCGGCAACATCGACTCGATGTAGACCGCCACCACGTCGCCCTTTTCAGCACCCTCGATCATGATCGGGCCGCTTTGGGGATTGAGGAACGGAACTCGCAGCTTCTGGCTGGGGAGGTCCTGTTCGGTCTGGATCTTCCCGTCGAACGCATCACGGGTGTCCACGACGATACGGTCACCCGGTGCGACTTGCATCACCGGCTGCGAGTAGGGGCCGATCGTGTAGTGAAAGGTGCCTTGGCGGGCCTCGCTCAACTCATGAGTCTGCCCCACTTCACCGCGGGCGACACCTCGCATGTGCATGATCGATTGTTTGAGCCAGTCCATTGTCTTTTCCTTGCTTTGGTTAGGTTGAAATCAGGGAGAGGTCTGCCGGGCTGGTCAGACCGAAATCAGAGAACGAATGTCGGTGGCCGCCATGTCACGGCCTTCACCACAGGCCGCGACCTGACCTCGCACGAGCACAGTGAAATGGTCAGCCACCGATTCGGCAAAGTCGACGTATTGCTCCACCAGAAGAATCGATAGCTGCCCCTTGAGCGAGGCGATGACGGCCTGGATCTCCTGCACGATGGAGGGCTGGATGCCTTCCGTGGGTTCATCGAGAATCAGCAGCGTTGGCTGGGTCAGCAGCGCCCGCGCAATGGCCAACTGCTGTTGTTGACCGCCCGAGAGATTCCCGGCCAACCGCTGCCCCATGCTCTTGAGCACGGGAAACAGGTTCACGACGTCTTCGTAGGTGTGGCGGGGCCGGCGGTCCGGTCCGGCACCGTCTCCATGCCCTACTGGCCTGCGCCGCCGCTCAGCGGTGATTTCGCCCACGAGCAGGTTTTCACGCACCGTGAGTTCTGGAAACACCTCGCGGCCCTGAGGCACGTAGCCCATGCCTGCCTGCGCGCGGGCTTCGGGTGTCCACGATGCCACCTCCTGACCACCCAACATTACCTGGCCCGAACGAATGGGCAGCAGTCCCATGAGGCAGCGCAAAAGAGTGGTCTTGCCGACGCCGTTTCGCCCGAGCAGCACCGTGCAGCCGCCATCAGCCACCTGCAGGCTCACCTGCCGCAAAACGTGGCTGCTGCCGTAGTACTGGTTCAGTCCTTCAATCTTGAGCATCACCATCACCTTCCCAGATAGACCTGGATGACCTTCGCGTTGGTTCGCACCGCCTGCATCGACCCTTCGCCCAGCAGCCGCCCTTCGTGCAGCACGCTCACCAGATCGGCCACGCGACCGACAAACTCCATGTCGTGTTCGACGACCACGATGGCCCGGGCGGGGGAACGCAGAGAGGCAATCAACTCGACCGTTCGCTCGGATTCCGCCTCGGTCATGCCCGCCACCGGCTCGTCCAGCAACAACACCTTGGGCTCGGCCACAAGCAACATGCCGATCTCCAGCCACTGCTTCTGGCCGTGCGAGAGTTCGGCCGCCTTGCGCTGGCGCTCTTCCTGCAATCCAATGGTCACGAGCACCTCATCGATGCGCTCCCGCTGCACCGCGCTCAGCCGCGACATCACCATCGCGCCCCAGCCCAACCCGCGCCGCACGGCCAGTTCGAGGTTCTGCGCCACCGGCAACGCCTCGAAGACGCTGGGTTTCTGAAATTTGCGTCCGATGCCGCTGCGCGCGATTTCGGCCTCGCCGCGCACGGCCAGATCCAGCGTGCGGTCCAGAAAAACCTCGCCACTGTTGGGTCGTGTCTTGCCGGTGATGACGTCCATCAAGGTGGTCTTGCCAGCGCCATTCGGCCCAATCAGGGCACGTGTTTCGCCGTAACGGATTTCCAGTGTGAGATCGGTGATGGCCGCGAAGCCCCCGAAACGAACGTTCAGCCCGTTGATGTACAAGGCGGTCGTCTGGCTCATGACACAGCCTTCCAGGCACGCAACTGCTGCAAACCGCCCCACAGCCCGTTTTGCAAGGCCACCGTGATGAGCAGCGTGATGCCAGCCAGCACGAAAGGCCAAGCGCTGGGAATCTCGGCGCTCAGCCAGAACTTGAGGCAGCTGAGGATGACCGCCCCGAGCACCGCACCAGCCAGCGTTCCACGCCCCCCGATGGCCACCCACACCGCGATCTCGACCGAGAGCGTGGGCGAGACGATGCCAGGATTGATGATCCCGACCTGAGGCACGTACAGCATGCCGGCCAGTGCGGCCACGGCAGCCGACAGGCACCAAGCGGCGAGCTTGATGCGGTCGGTCCTGAAACCCAGAAAGCGCAACCGCGCCTCATCGTCCCGCACGGCCACCATGGCTTGCCCGAAGCTGGACAGTGCCAGCCGGCGCAACAGAAAGAACACCGCCGCCAGCACGACGGCCGACAAACTGGCCAACGCTACCTGGGTCGATTCGTGGGCCAGGTTGAAGCCCGCCAGCAGCGTGAAGCCCGTCAAGCCGTTGTTGCCACCGAGACCCAGGTCGTTGTTGAACAGCAGAAGCATCAACGCGTACGTCAAAGCCTGGGTGATGATGGAGAAATACACACCGTTGATGCGGGACCGGAACGCTGCCAGCCCGACCACGCCACCCACCAGCACCGCCAGCACCAAACCCAACAGCAGGGCCATGGGGAGGTCGGCAAAGGGCTTCAGTGCCGCCGGAAATGTGCTCCATCCCATGAACTGCATGAAGTCAGGCAACACCTTCGTGTCTGCATAGGCCGAGTTGAGAAGGTGGAACCCCATCACGTAGCCGCCGATGCCGAAGAAGATGCCGTGTCCTAGGCTCAGCACGCCCAACAGACCCCACACGAAGTCCAGCGCCAGCGCCAGCAGCGCGAAGCACATGATCTGCCCCACCAGATTCACGACGAACAAGGACAGATGCAGCGGGTGGCCGGGGGAAAAGACCGCGTTGAAGAGCGGCAGCACGAACGCCACGCACACCAGCAGCGCAGGCAAGCCGATGCGGCTGGCTGAGCGAAAAGGGGTTCGAGGGGAAAAGACGGAATTCGGCATGGTTCAACCCCGGGTCTTGAGCGCAAAGAGGCCCTGCGGGCGGCGCTGGATGATCAAAACGATGAGCAGCAGTACGGCCACTTTCGCAGCCACAGCGCCATGGAATGGTTCGATCAACTGGTTGACCTCGCCCAGGATCAGGGAGGACACGGCCGTCCCCACCAAACTCCCTGCCCCACCGAGCACCACCACCATGAAGGCATCGATCACGAAGCCGGTGCCCATGGAGGGATTCACGCTGGCGATCTGGGTAAGCACAACGCCAGCCAAGCCGGCCAGGCCGCTGCCCAGTCCGAACGCCAGGCGGTCGATGGAAGACGCGGGAATGCCCAGTGCCCGTGCAGTATCCCGCCGCTGCGTTGTGGCGCGGATCAACAGACCGAACCGTGTTTGGCGGATCAGTGCGTAGGCAGTCGCAAAAATGACCAGCCCCAGTGCGATGGCGAACACGCGATTCCAAGTGACAAAGAAACCGGGATACAACTGCACCCCTCCCTGCAAGAACGACGGTGTGATGAACTCGACGTTCTGCGAGCCGAAGAGGATCTGTACCAGCTTGATCAAGGCGATGCTGACCGCCCACGTCGCCAACAGCGTCTCCAGCGGCCTTTTGTAGAGGTGTCGGATGATGGTCATCTCGAGCACGATCCCGATCAGCGCACACACGAGGAAAGCAAAGGGAATGGCGAGGAACACATACGCATCGAACCAACCAGGCGCGTGAGCCTGAAGCCATTTTTCGACCACATAGGTGGCATACGCACCGATCATGATGAATTCGCCGTGCGCGAGGTTGATCACACCGAGCAAGCCAAACACGATCGACAGACCCAGTGCGGTGATGAGAAGAACCCCCGCATAGCTCAGGCCGCTGAAGAAGATCGAAGCGGCCCTCCCTACCTCCAGTGCACGATCAATCTGCGACAGTGACTGCGTCAGTGCCGCGCGCTCGCCGGCACTCATATCCGGGCGATCCTCTTGGTACTTTTGCAAGAGAGAGCGTGTGCTTTCGCTGGGCGCTTTACCCATGGCGCGTATGGCTTCGACGCGCACTTCCACTGACCCGCTGGCGAGGCTGCGCTTGGCCAGGGCGAGTTCGAGCGTCGCGATGACTTCAGGGTCCGCAGCCTTGGACAATGCCAACCGCACGAGGGGCTCGTTGATCTGTGCGTATGCCTGGCTCATGCGCTGGGCCGCCGCTCGGCGAATGAGCACGTCGGGACTGAAAAGCTCTATCTCTGCCTGCGACGTTTTCAGCAGTCGCGCCAACACCAGCGTAGGCACCATGGGCAATTCATCGACGGCCTCGGTGACGGGTTCGAACGTAGCCGCGTCCACAACGCCGTGGTCCACCTTGAACACCGGGGCACCTTGCGCGCGGCAGATCACCGCCACGGCTTGAAGCCGCTCCAGCAATGTCTTGCCCCAGGCGGCGTCCTCCGAAGAGGCGCCAACCACCGCTTGAACGATGCGATCCAGGGCGCCGCGATACGACCCAGGATCGGTACAGATGGACGCGACGATAGAGCTGCGCTCTTGCGCGGGCATGGCTGCCTGTGCCTGCAGCAATGGTCCGCACAGGCACGCGAGCATCAGATGCTGGAACCAGCGGCGCCAGCGCGCTGTTCCGCGCAATGGTTCGAACAAAGACTTCATGAGAGAGCTCCACAGTCAGGAGATCCGACGTGCCGTGCACGTCGGCCGCGCGCAGGCGCGATCACGCCTTGACGAAAGGGCTGTAGGGAACCGGCGCAACGATGTCCTTGGACTTCCAGAGAATGTCGAAGCCTTGCTTGGCGTTGATGGAGCCGATCATGGTGCCGCGCCACAGGTATTGATTGGTCGCATCCATCTTCGCGACGTAACCTGCAGGATCCGCGACCGTCATGCCCGCCATGGCTTTGCGTACGGCCGCGGGCTCGAACGACTTTGCTTTGGTAACAGCCTGCGCCCATAGCTGGATTCCCATTACCGTGCTCACCATGGGATCGATCACCATGTCAGGGCGGTGCTTGAGTTGTTTGGCCTTGACATAGCTCGCCCAGTCGGACTTGAGCTGGCGATTTGCAGGGGTGTCGACGTTCTGGAAGTAGCACCAGCAACTCAGATGCCCCGTGAGTGGCGCCGTGTCCAGCCCTTCGAGATCGCTGTCCACCACGTCCAGGCCGAGGATCGGGATGTCTGTGGCACGAATGCCCTGGTTGATGGCCTCTTTGAACATCGCGGGAATCGAATCTCCCACCACTGTCAGCACCACGATGGCCTGGCCGCCGGGCTGCGCCGCGAAGGCCTTGATGTCGCGCACGATCGACTGAAAGTTCGAATGGCTGAAGGGAACGTACTGCTCGCGGATAGCACTGTTGGGCACACCCTTGGTCGTGAGGTAACCCTTGAGCATTTTGTTGATGGTGCGCGGCCAAACATAGTCGCTGCCCAACATGAAGAATCGCTTGGCCTCACCGCCTTGGGGGGTCATCAGGTATTCAACTGCAGGAAGCACAGAGCTGCTGGGCGGAGAGTTGAGGTAGACGACGTTCTTGGATTGCTCCTCGCCCTCGAAATGCAGCGGATAGAACAACAGGCTGTCTTGCGCCTCCACTACAGGCAACACCGACTTGCGCGAAACCGAGGTCCAGCAACCGAAGATGGCCGCCACCTTCTCGCTGAGGATCAACTGCTTGCTCATCTGTGCATACATCGGCCAGTCGCTCGCGGGATCCACCACGACACCTTCGACCTTGCGCCCCATCACACCACCTTTGGCGTTGATCTGATCGATCGTCATCAGCGAGATGTCCTTCAGCAACGACTCGTTGTTCGCCATGGCGCCAGATTGAGAGAACAGCAGACCCAGCTTGACGGGACCACTACCCGAAGGTGTTGCCGCGAGCGCGGTCTGGGAAAGATTGCCAGCCGACACCGCCACGACACCCGATCCCACTGCAGACAGAAAATTTCGTCTTTTCATTGCTTCACTCCGACTGAAGAAATTCGCGAACAAAAAAAAAGAGCCCGCACCCCTCGGAGGGGTCGGGCTCTTTTGCCGTTGTCGCCATGGACGCCTTTGTCCGCAGCAACGTGTCCTGGATGCTTGACGATGGTGCGCATCCCAGAGACTGCTTCCACGATGCAAACGGCGTGCCACCCTTCAACACGGCTGCATGTAAATGGTCCTCACCTTGCGCGTCTGCGTGCTTCTCTCACAGGTGGATCGACGGGAGCCGATGGCTCGCTTCTTGCGCCGAGGTCTGCTCCACAGCGGCATGCACCGCGTCCGCGCACCCACACCGCACCATCGCGGTGCTGCATGGTGAACCAGCACAGCACATTCATACACATGGCACCCATCGAGATCGGCGTTCTTTATTCTTCAACCGGCGTAACGGCAGCTGTCGAGGAAACGCAGCGCAGAGCCGTGTTGATGGCCATCGAGGAAATCAACGACGCCGGCGGCGTGCTCGGCAGAGAGATCGTCCCGGTGTGTGTCGATCCCGCATCCAACCCGCGTCTGTATGGGCAGTTGAGTGAGCAACTCATCATTGAAAGCGGCATTCGTCTGTTCCTGGGTTGCTATATGTCGAGCAGCCGGAAGGCAGTCATTCCGTTGGTGGAACGACACGACGCGCTGCTGTTCTACGGCACTGCCTACGAGGGCTTCGAATTCAGCCGCAATGTCTTCTACGGCGGTGCCGTGCCCAACCAGAACATCTTGCCGCTCGCGGGCTACATGCTTGAACGCCATGGCAGCCGCGTCGCCCTGATCGGATCGGACTACGTCTGCCCCCACGAAGCCAACCGCGTGATGAGCGAACTCATCCACGAGCGCGGCGGCAGCAAGGCCCTGGAAACCTACCTGCCGCTTGATGCCGGTGCGCGTGACTACGAAGCAGCGGCCCAGGCCATCCGGCGCAGCGGTGTCGATTTCATCTACTCGACCGTGGTGGGTGAAGGAATGGCCCGGCTGCACAGAGCACTGGAACGCGCCGGCATCGATCGTCAAAGGGTGCCGGTTGCCAGCCATATGAGTTGCGAGGCCGACGTCCAGGCCATCGGCACCGAACTGGCAGAGGGGCTGATCACCTGCTCGACCTACTTCGAGTCTGTGGACACGGAAGCCAACGGCAAAGCCATCCAGCGTTATCGCCAGCGTTTTGGGGCCGACGCACGCACCAATGCCTCCTGGGAGGCGGCCTACGTGCAAACCCATTTGCTCGTCCGAGCCATAGGCGTAAGCGGCAGCACGGAGCCGGTTCATATCTCGCGCGCCATGGCGGGCCTTGAAATGGATGCGCCTCAAGGGCGCATCTGCGTGGACGGCAACAACCACCACACCCACTTGAACCCTCGTATTGGACGCTGCAATGCCAACGGCAGTTTCGACATCCTGGCGGAAGCGCCCGAACCCGTGATTGCGGACCCTTACGTCATGTCGCATGTCCCCCCCGCTTGGGCAGGCCGTCCGCACCCGCAATACAACGGCACAGGCAAGGTTGCAGTGGGGGCCGCATGACCAGAATCAACGAAAGCCAGGTCATCTTCAAAGACATCCGCCTGCTGCAGCTGCTGGTAATCCACCCCGATGACGCAGACCGAGAGGAACTCACGGCCCAGCTTTCGCGCATTGGGTGTTCGTTCAGCTGCACATGGCCGGCGCTAGACACTCTGCCGCAGGGTACCGACATGGTCCTCATGTCCGTTCACCCCGACACACTGTCGCAGCCCTGCTCATGGCTTGAAAGGCCGAATGCACCTCCCGTCATTCCCATCGTTGCGTTCGAGAATCCCATCACCCTTGCGGCGGTATTGCACTTGAACGCATTCACGACGATTGCCTCGCCCGTGAGGCCAGCCGGGGTGCTGACCGCGCTCGCGCTGACACTGCACCAAAGCAAGCAACGCCGATCAAGGGAGCACTACATACAGCGCCTTGAGCAGAAGGCGGCCCACCAGCAAGTCATTCACAAAGCCACGCGTGCACTCATGGATGCGCGTCGGCTCAGGGAAGACGAAGCCTACGAGGTCCTGCGCGAGCGAGCCATGTTGCAGCGCGAACCGATCGAGAGTGTGGCGCGCCAAGTTCTGAAAGCTACCGAAGCGCTGGGAATGTGATTCTGTAGCGCGCCCCCTTCCCCCAAAGACTGCTGGTTCGCCGCCGTTGCCAAGCCCGACCCGGCCGCCAAGCTCACCATATCGGTGCCCTCCACGTGGGCCACATGGAGGGTGCCCGCGCCGTTGCCGCACCAACGCCGAGCGCGAAGTTGCCTCGGCCGGCGACCGAAGCGCTTTTCGCCGATTTACTGACCCTGCCAGACCGGCTTGCGCTTCTCCGCAAAAGCCTTGGGGCCTTCAATCCTGTCGGCGCTGGAGTACACGGCAGCGACCGTCGGCAATTGCTTCTGCATCGGATATGTTCGATCAATTGCCGGAGCCGACAAGCCTGCGTTCACCAGCGCCTTTGATGCGCGTATGGCAAGTGGCGAGGCCCTGAGAATTTCCTCGGCCCAGCGAAGTGCCGCTGGAAGCACTTGGTCCTTGGCAACTACTTCATTGACAAAGCCCAAAGACTTCGCTTCGGCGGCTCCGACGCGTCGGCTCGTCAAGATGATCCCCATCGCTTCCTTGAGTGCAATCTGCTGGGGCAGACGCAAGAGTCCGCCGCAGACTGCAGCCAGCCCCACTTGCGGCTCGGGTAGAGCAAACTCCGCGTGCTCGGCGGCGATGATCAGGTCGCATGCCAAAGCAATCTCGAAGCCCCCGCCCAACGCAACGCCGTTCACGGCTGCGATAACGGGCTTTTCAAGTTGATGCCGAGCAGTCAGACCGCCGAAGCCGCTGGGCGGCCAGGTGTTGTCATTGCCTGCCGCTTGAAACTTCAGGTCATTTCCGGCGCAAAAAGCTTTGTCGCCTTCTCCGGTGATGATCGCCACCCAGGCTGATGAATCTGCGGCAAAACGATCGAATACTTCCTCAAGTTCGAGGCATGCAGGCCGATGCAGTGCGTTCCTCACTTCCTGCCGACAAATCGTGATGACGGTGATGCGCCCACGATGTTCGACGCGGCAGTACTGCAGTTCCAGGATCGAAGACGCGTTCATTCCTTCAACCTCGCGACCTTGGAAAGCGAACGAATGGTCGCTTGGTCGGACTGCAAGCGTTTGAGGAAGTCGGCACCCGTGCTACCAACACCAGTCACACCCAATGCGGCGACCGACTTCGTGAACTCCGGCGTCTTCACCACGTTCACGGAAGCTCGCTCGAGCTTTTCCAAGACTGCCTTTGGCGTTTTGGCGGGCGCTACGATGCCGTACCAGACGTTGAAGTTCATGTTCTTGACGCCGGCCTCGTCGAAGGTCGGTACATCAGGCAGCAGAGGAAAGCGGCTGCTTCCCGTCACTGCCAGGGGACAAATGCGCTTCCCTGTGATGTGGGGCATGGCGACCGGACTGACGAACGTGAACTGCACCTCGCCACCGATGAGGCCCGTGATCGCAGGTGCCTCGCCCTTGTAGGGGACGTGCAACGCTTTGATACCGCTGCTGCGCTTGAACATCTCTCCCACGAGATTGCTTGCGCTTCCATAGCCCACCGACGAATAGTTGAGCGCGTCGGGCTTGGCGCGCGCCATCTCGACCAATTGCGCAACGGTCTTCGGGCCGTTGCGGCACTCAGCGACGAGGAGCCATGGCAGATCGGTCGCGAGACTGACCGTAGCGAAGTCCTTCACCGGATCGAAGCCGGCCTGGTCGTTCAGTACGGGTTCTGCCGCGAGCGAGGATGTGCTGCCGAACAACAACGTATAGCCATCGGCTTCAGCCTTGGCGACGAAACGGGTGCCGATGGCGCCAGAGGCTCCCGCTTTGTTATCGACCACGACTGGCGTCTTGAGCTGCTCCTGCAACCCGCGCGCGACCAGTCGCGCCTGCACATCGGTGCTTCCGCCGGGTGGGAAGGGAACGACGAGAGTGATCGGCTTCGTTGGGTAGTCTTGCGCCGAAGCCGTCAGCGCAAGAGTTCCCAACATCAACGCAAGAATGCTCTGTCGCAGCGAACGTGGTTGTTTTTTGTTGATGGACATGACGTGTCTCCTTTTCGATTTAATTTCAGCCAGCAGGATCAGGGCGATGACCCTGCACAATGTGTATGCATCTAGATCAGGTTGATCGGCCGCCGGCCGCCCGCGACTTGCGAAACTCTGGCCTGACCGCACGGTCTCCTATCACGCCTGCCTCCCGCAGCGCGTCGATTCCGGTTTTTTCGAGACCCAACAGATCGCTCAAAACTTCGTTGTTGAACTGGCCGAGCGTCGGCGCTGGGCGCAATGGAGGAAGCGTTTCCAGGGAATCGCGATAAGGCGGCGAAGGTTGCGGGTGCGGGCCGACCAGTTCCCGGTCGATCCACTGCCAGAAGCCTCTCGCCTTGAGATGAGGGTCGTTCAGCAGTTCCAAGGGCCGTCGGCTCACACCAGCCGGAACACCCGCACGCTGCAGTTCCTCCATCGCGATCTGCGGCGTGCGAGTGGTCGTCCAAGCGGTTATGGCATCGTCGATTCGGGGAAGCGCCCCGCGCCGTCCTGCCGGAGTGGCCAGCGCGCTATCGCTGGCTAGGTCAGGCCTGCCGATCACTTCGCATAGACGCAGCCATTTGGCGTCGTCGGTGACGGCGACCAACAACCACTCGTCCTTGCCCATGCAGCGGTAGAAGCCGTGAGGCGCATGATGAGGGTGGCGTGTGCCCATCCGGGCGGCAACATGGCCATTGGCGGACTGCTCGACGATCCACGGCCCCGCCATGGACATCATGCACTCGACCTGGGAAAGAATGATGCGCTGGCCGCGCCCTGTCCGCTGCTTGTGGTACAGCGCCACCAACATTGCCGACGCCGCATGCAGGCCGCCGATCGGATCTCCATACGCGATGTGCACCATTGAAGGCGGATCTTCCGCACGCCCAGCCACCGTGGGCAGTCCTGAAGCCTGTTCGAGGGTGGAGCCGTAGGCTCGGCATTCCCGCCATGGACCGTCGGTGCCGAAAGCCGGCATCGACAGCATGATGATTTCAGGGTTGGCCTGCTTCAGGTCTGCGTATTCAAGACCCAGTTTCGAAAGCACGCCAGCGGAATAATTGTCGATAACGACGTCCGCGTCTTTCACGAGCTCCTTCACCAGTCGCCGACCTTCTTCCGTCGTCAGATCGAGTGTGATGCCGCGCTTGCTGCGGCTCAGCACGTTGAAGTAGGGGCTTTTCTCGTACAACCGTTGCTCGAAGACAATCGCACGGTCGTCGACCCCGCGCCACCAGTCGGGGTATTGGCAGGCTTCGACCTTCACGACGTCAGCACCAAGCTCAGCGAAGTGACGTGTGGCGAGTGGCCCAGCCCAGCCCATGGACAGGTCGACAACGCGGATGCCGTTCAGCGGCGCGCTTGGATCGCCGTGATCCAGCGGTACTTCGGCGCGTGATTCTGAAAATTCGCGCCAACGTGCTTCATCTGCGCAAGCCACCGGAACCGATCCCCCATGCAGCGGGGGCGTATCCTGCAACCGCAACGGAGAAGCAGGCTGCTCGTGTGTGCGGCTACCGTGACGAATAGTCTCGAAAACCTTGCGTCGACGGTGCTCGGGCGTGTCGAGCAATTCCTCAACGCTCGGAACCACCACGAGCGGAAGCATCTTCTGCAACGCCAGAGAAAACCATTCTTCCGCAGTTTTTTCCAGAAAGCGGGAAGCGAAGCGGGCTTCCAGTTCGTCAGCAAATTGCAACCGGCCGGTGCGTTCTACGAAGCGCGCATCGCGCCCCAAATCTTCCACTCCAAGCAGCGAGCAAAAATTTCTCCACTGGACTGGAGTAACGACGGTCACTCCTACCCAGCCACTTTTGCAACGGTAAATGCCGAGTGGAAAATTCGGTGAGAAGCGGTTGACCCCCCAGCGTTCATCCAGGCCGTTTGTCGCCCAACTCAGCGCAACGTTGTAATCCGCCAGCGCAATGGCAGCATCGAACAGCGGCAACTCCAGCCGCCGCCCGCGCCGCGAAGGTGCCTGCACCGACGAAAGCGTGGCAATGAAAGCGGTCAGTCCGCCGACGAGGCCAGCCTGGTAGTCGTACAGCGCGGTAGGCGGGCCTTCCGCGGATCCTACCAATTGGGTGCCGCCGGCGAGCGCGCGGCATACCGCGTCACTGCCGCAAAAATCGCTGTACGGGCCATCGTCTCCAAACCAGCTCATGGCGGCGACCACGAGGCGTGGATTCGACGTTGCAAGAGCTGCGTGGTCGACCCCCAGCTCCAGACGCTCGGCCGGCGAAAGCGAATCGATCAAAACGTCAGCTTCGACCAGCAGGCTGGCAAGGGCTTCGCGGGAGAGAAGTGCACTGCGCTTTCGTGCATTGAGAAACGAGAAGAAAGCGCCTTCGCCAACCCCCTCGCCGATGTCGATCAAAGGTGCAACGCGGCGCGCGGGGTCGCCGGCAGACGGCTCCAGTTTCAGAACGTCAGCGCCAAAGTCGGCAAACATGCGAGCGCAAAGAGCACCGGCAGGAAGATCGCCGATTTCCAGCACTCGCAAACCGGAGAGAGCGGAGAGAGCAGCTCCCGCCGACCTCATGCCTGCAGCTCCATGAGCCGCGCGCGGTCTTGGTGGCCAAACTTTCGTCCCGACTGCGAGCTCGAGGATTCTTCTTGTTTTGCCGCTGCGGAGTGAATGCCGCTGCAAAAAGTGTGTTGAGGGGAAATTGCCTCAAGCGTTGCTTGGGCAAGGGGCGACGTAAGCACAGCCATATTTTTCTTCCAGATATGTCTCGTTGGGCGGGACTTCATCCGGCGGTGCAGAAGCTGGACAACATGAAGATGTAGCCACTTCAATTTCACCGATCGGCATCCCGCCAGAGCGAGCATAAGGAAGCTCGGATCTGCTGTGCACACAACGCGCGCAAGCCTGGGTTGAGCAAAAATGCAAACCAGCAGGGCGAGAATTGCAAAGCTAGTTGCTATCGCCCGGCTTGATCCCACATGCCCTTGTCCCTCTGGCTTCCAATGATTTCCGTAATTTGGCGGGCCACTGCCGATACAGCTCGAGACGGCCCTTTCTTCCTCGATAAAACCATGGAAACGATACGCCGAATTTCAGGCGAAACAATTTTCGCGGCCTGAAGGCGATTTTCCTGAATCTGAGCCCAAACTGCATGAATAGGCAATACCGTATACAAGCCCGAATCCGCTACTCCGTCGCGCATGAGTGGCAGCGAATCGGCTTCAATCACTGCATTGAGGGATATGCGGTTAAGCCGCGAAAGCCTGTCCAGTGCTGCCCTTAAGCCATTCGGAGCACCGGGCAAAATGAAAGGCAATCCGTGCAAAGAAGAAAAAGGGATCGTCGAGGCAGAGGTAAGTCGATCACCCGCCGGACCTATGAGATAGCTATCGATCGTCGCCAAAGCCTGTTCATCTTCCAATGGCTGATCGCCGTAGCGATATAGGATTCCTATGTCAATCCGCGCCCCGGCCAGTAACTCTTCCACCTGGCCGCTGGAACCTTCTTGAACCTTAAGTCGAATAGCAGGATATCGTTCTCGCACACGCTCAAACAGGCGTGTGGCGATAGCGCTTGCAATAGAGGGAAGCAAACCTAGCGTAACTTGCCCTGCTGGCTCGAGGGCATCACCATGGATTTCGGCCTCGAGTTGCTCCGCATCAGAAAGCAGGTCTCTTACGATCGGGAAAATGCGTAATCCTACGTCCGATAGAGCTAAGCCCCGCCCAGTACGATTGAACAGGCGAGCCTTGCAGTCACGCTCCAAAGAGTTGAGGTGGCGACTCAGATGCGATTGGCTTGTATCAAGAAAAATCGCGGCATGCGTCAGACTTCCGAGTTCTGCTATCGCCACAAAGGCACGCCACTTGCGAAGGTCGGATGTAAGATTGAGTTGAATCTGGCTTGGACTTTTTGGATGCATCTGAAATACCTCTGATTTCACAACCTTCCAGCGAAATTGAGCAACCGCGATAAGGCTTTTTCAGTTGGAGCTATGCAAACGAGATCCACTTGCCCATAACTCGACCATTCAAAAAATGGATCGAAGAGATGTTGTACAGCACCAAGCGCACGATGGAGTCGAGGGTGAGCCAGCGCGACTGACCAACATGAGTCATGAAGCGAACAGGGCGTGAATCGCTACCCATACGCACTGAAGGCTGCGGATCGGGCCCAACCATCCGGGCCGCAGGCAAAGACAACGGGGCATCACAAGAAGTTGCGCGACCACGCACCGGGCTCGACCCAATCAGGCACCAGATCCACGCTCCCTGCTGGCCAACTGGCCGGGTTCAGCCCCTCTTGGCTACAGCGTCCATGCAGCCATCGATGCCAAGCCCCACCGCATCGAAGTTCTGCGTGGATGACCGAACTCACGACCGATTGCCGCGGCCCGACGCGAGGTTGGCGCTGATCCACGATGCCACGTCGGTGACCGGGATGGCGCGCTGTTGATTGAACGTCCCGGTCTTGTCCCATGCGACACCGCGCCCTTGAGCAAAGGCCGCACGATACTTGCGCATCATGTTGGTCGGGTCGCGCGCCAGCTCGTCCAGCAGATACTGTTCGCTCCATTCCGAACGGCTGAAGGGGCGGCCGAGGCCCGTCTGCAGCTTGTCGGCGACCTCACCGTAAGTTACGGTGTCGCCGGCCAGGAACACGATCTCGTTCCGGATACGGGGCGTGGTGAAGACGATCTCGGCAGTCAGCGCTCCGATGTCATCGGGAGTGGTCAGCGTCACGGCAGTGTCGAGGCTGCCGATCGCGTGGACCGCGTCGTTCTGCAGGTCGACCACGCCGAATTCCGGCTCGAACAGGTAGCTCATGAACATGCCTGTAGAGATGATGACCCACTCGGTCTGGTGCTGGCTGCGCAGCAACTCGCGCACGTCCAGCTGTGCATCGAAGATGTCCTGCGGACTGCCGCGGCCGATCACGTCGAAATCGACTCCGAACTGCCACGGGAAGTACCTCGGGATTCGCGCCTGCAAGGCGGCCCGCGCCAACTTCATCGGTGTGTCGATTCCGGCCGCATAGCCCGCGCAACCGATGACCGTGTCATATCGCGCGAACACCACGGCGAGTTCGTCGATGGAGCTCTTCACAAGATCGCCTATGACGATCTCGATTCCGAGACCTTTGAGTTCCGCGATGGCTTGCTGCTTATCCGGTGCACTGGACTCCACGGCGCTTGCACGCAGCAGCACGCTGATCTTCGCACCCTCCACGGCTTTCGCCCGTTTCGCAAGGCTGCGCAGCACCGGGAGGCCGAGTTCCCCGGCGCCGAGCACGAGAATGTTTTGGGAGGTCAAGTTAGGATCGGTTTGGTTCATCGTATGGCTTAGTGGCATCAGAAGTTGCGGGCCTTGATCAGACGTCGTTGATTTCGCCGTAGGCATCATGCGGATGCACTTTAAGGAGTGCAGCAGCGCAGAAAAAGGAGCCCGGGAGGTTTTCATCATTCAGGAAACCCGAACAATGGGTTGTGACGCCGCTTGCTTTACCGCTATTGGGACAAGATATGGATCGCGTACAAGCAATGCAGGTTTTCCTTCGCGTGGTCGAAAGCGGGAGTTTTGTGCGCGCAGCGGAAACCCTGGGCTTGCCGCCATCGTCCGTCACAGGCCTCATCAAGAGGCTTGAAAGACATCTGCAGACGCGCCTTCTGAACCGCTCCACCAGAAGCCTCAGCCTGACACCAGAAGGCGAGCGATACTTCTCTCGCTGTCGCGAAATACTTGAGCTGATCGAGGACACCGAATCCAGTTTGCGCCACGACGAGCGCCCGCAAGGGCGACTGCGCGTAGATGTGCCGGGCGGCATCGCACATGCCTTGATCCTGCCGCAGTTGGGTCAATTCCGGCGACAGTACCCGGATATTTACCTGGCTATCGGTGTCAATGATCGCCAAGTGGACTTGATCCAGGAAGGTGTTGACTGCGTAATCCGCACCGGCAGCCTCAATGACTCGGCTTTGGTTGCTCGACGCTTGGGCAATCTGCGCTGGATCACGTGCGCGGCTCCTTCCTATCTGGAAGACAACGGCATCCCGGAAGTGCTGGGAGACTTGCAACGACACCGAGCGGTCCATTACTTCTCCAGCACGACTCGAAGGGGCAGCGAGTTGCATTTCATCGATGAGGGAGTGAGCTTCGACGTCCCAGTCCCCGGTACTGTGGCGGTCAACGAGACTGCGCTGTACATAAAGCTTGGCCTCGCGGGCCTCGGCTTGATCCAGCTACCTGAAATTCTTGTGGCGGACCATCTGCAGTCAGGAGATCTGGTCGAGGTGCTGGCAGGCATGCGGCCCGAGTCTGTGCCGGTATCGCTTCTGTACCCCCATCACACTTTTCTTTCGCCGGCGATGCGAGCGTTCTCTGATTGGGCGACCGAACTGTTTGCCGTGCCCGGGCTGAAGTGAAGCGGACCATCAGCCGGTGCCATGAAGCTCCCCGAGCCACGATGATTGCGGTACATCTGAGCGGCGAGAGTCCGCTGTAACCAGTCGCCGCACATCTGTCTCACAGAATGGAAATGTCGCCAATCGGAGCGGCCTCCATGCGTTCTGGCTTCCAGTCGATGCGCTGCGCGTGCGGTGGATTGATACCCAGGCGCCGGTGCAGCGGCAACATGGCCGTCACGCACAAGAGGTCAGCGGGCTTGCTTCGAGAGGGAGGGAAAGGAAGGGCAGAAGGCCTTCCTGCCAGGTCAGCCCAGAGTTGCGCCTTGGCTTGCACTGGGCACGTCACTGCCCGGCATGGCGTCGGGCAGCTCGTGCTGGGGTCCTCCGATTTCCGGCTGCAGCCGTTTTGCCGAATGAGACACATGCTCTTCGGACTTGCCGGACACATAGTCACGCCACACCAGCGGCAGGATGCCGCCGTGACGCCAGTAGTCCACGTCCTCTTCAGTGTCGAGACGGATGATGAGCGGGACGGTCGTGGTGGTTCCGTTGATGCGGCGCACGATGGCCTCAATGCGGCCGGAGACCTCGAGGTGCTGAGCGAGCGCTGGTACGTCGATGGTTTCGCTGCCGTCCAGGTTCAACGATTCCGCCGTGGTGCCTGGCTCAAACTGCAGCGGCAGCACGCCCATGCCCACCAGGTTGGTCCTGTGGATGCGCTCGAAGCTCTCGGCAATCACTGCCTTCACTCCAAGCAATGCAACGCCCTTCGCGGCCCAGTCGCGGGACGAGCCGCACCCATAGTTCCTGCCGGCGATAACAGCAAGTGGCACCTCGCGACGCAGATACTCTTTCGCCGCTTCGAAGACCCGCATCTGCTTGCCCTCAGGCATGAGCTTCGTCTCGCCCCCTTCGACGCCAGGAACGATGCGGTTGCGCAAGCGGATGTTTGCGAACGTAGCGCGTACGGCCACGTCATGATTTCCACGGCGCGTCGTGTAGTTGTTGAAATCGCGGCGTTCGACGCCCCTCGACAGGAGGAAGTCGGCGGCGGGCGTCCCGAGGCTGATGGCCCCGGAAGGAGAGATGTGGTCTGTCGTCACTGAATCACCGAGGATGACCAAAGGCCGCATTCCTGTGATGTCCTGAACGGGAGCAGCTTCGCGCGAGAGCCCTTCGAAATAAGGGGGCTGGAGGATGTAGGTGCTGGCGTCATTCCAAGGGAACCGCTCGCTTCGCTCGCCGGCCAGAGCATCCCATGGCTCGCCCCCTTCGAACAGGTCCGAGTATTTCTGGCGGAAGATTTCCGGCTCGTAGGCCCCGTCGACTGCCGCTGCGATCTCGGCTGAAGTGGGCCAGATGTTGCGCAAGTACACAGGTTGACCGTTGCTTCCGGTTCCGATGGGCTCCTTGGTCACATCGACCGACAAGGTGCCGGTAAGCGCATAGACCACCACCAGTGCCGGCGAACCGAGGTAGGCGGCCCGAACATTGGGATGGATGCGGCCCTCGAAGTTGCGGTTGCCGGAGAGCACTGCGGTACCGACCAGTTTTTCTGCTTCGATGGCCTCCACCAAGTGCTCCGGAAGTGGACCGGAGCCGCCATTGCAGGTCGTGCAGCCGAAGCCGGCAACATGGAAGCCGAGCGCATCAAGCGACTGCTGCAGCCCGGCTTTTTCAAGCACGGCGGCCGTCACATGGCTGCCTGGCACCAGAGATGTCTTCACCCACGGCTTTGCCTTGAGGCCCAGTGCCACAGCCTTCTTCGCGACGAGGCCTGCGGCCATCATGTTTACGGGGTTGGCTGTGTTCGTGCAGCTGGTGATGGCTGCAATGAGCACGTCGCCATCGTGCAGGGAGAACTGCTCGCCCTTCACGGGGGCGACATGCTCGGGGTCGAGGGGCCGACCGGCAATCTCCTGATAGTGCTTCACGAATGCGCTGGGCACTGTCTCCAGCGGCAGATGGTCCTCGGGGTTCCGGGGGCCGGCCAAGCACGGGCGAATTTCATCGAGGTCGATGGTCACGACGGCGTCGAAAACAGGTGCGGGCGTTTCGGCGCTGCGCCAGAGCTTTTGCGCCTTGGCGTAAGCCTCCACGAGTTCCACCTGCGCGTCCTCGCGCCCCGTCACGCGCAGATAGTCCATCGTGCGCTCGTCAATGGGAAAGTACACGGCAGTCGCTCCGTACTCCGGCGCCATGTTGGCAATCATCCCGCGGTCACCCAGGGACAGGGCCTCCAATCCGTTGCCGAAGAACTCGACGAACTTCCCGACAACTCCGAGTGCGCGCATGCGCTGCGTGATGGCGAGGACCAGGTCGGTGGGAAGAACGCCTTCACGCAGCTTGCCCTTGACCTCGATGCCGACCACTTCTGGAAGCGCCAGAGCGACGGGCTTGCCGACCATGACAGCTTCGGCTTCGATGCCGCCGACGCCCCAGCCCAACACACCGAGGCCGTTGATCATCGGCGTGTGGCTGTCCGTGCCGACGCAGGTGTCAGGAATCGCCAGTTCGCCCTGGCCGTCCTTTTCGGTCCAAACCACCTTGCCGATGTACTCGAGGTGTATCTGGTGCATGATGCCCTTGCCCGGGGGCACGATTCGTACACCTTCGAAGCTGCTGCTGCACCAACGTAGAAAGGCGAACCGCTCGGCATTGCGTTGGTATTCGCGCTCCAGGTTGACTTTGCGCGCAATCGGAGACGCCCAACTGTCCACCTGAAGCGAGTGGTCGATGATGACGTCGACCGGCACCCTGGGGCCAACTTGCGAGGCATCGCCGCCGGCCTCGGCTACTGCGTCGCGCATGCCGGCCATGTCGACCAACATCACTTGCCCAAGGATGTCCTGGCCATACACACGAGTCGGGTAGAAGCTCAAGCCGGCGCCAATCTTGCGACCGAGAAGCGCATCGATTTCGGCTTGGGTGTCCACGCCGCGCGTCGCAGCCTGACGCAGGAGGTTTTCCAGCAGGATACGGAACGAGAAAGGAAGCTGGTCCACGCCGGCCACGTCGGCGATGGAGACATAACGCACCGCCCGGTTTGCCACGGGAAGCTGCTTGATCTGGGGGGTGGCATTCATCTGCTTTTCCTTTGTTGGGGCGAGGGGCGGTGCTGAAGTATTCAAATCAGCCCGACGTTGGTCATGACGGTGCGAAGCCGGTTGTGCTCCTCGTCGACAAATTTGGAGAAGTCATCGCCGGTCATGACGCTGGGCGACCAGGCATTGGTCTTCAGCGCTTCTTGCCAGACCTTGGTCTTCGTCGCGGCAATGACGGCGTCGGTCAATTCCTTGCGCTGAGCGGGCGTCAGATTGGCGGCGCCGTAGACCCCGCGCCAGTTCCCGATCTCCATGTTGTAGCCAGCCTCTTTCAACGTCGGTGCATCCACCCCCGGGATACGGGTGGGCGAGCCCACCGCCAGTACGCGGAACTGACCCGACTCGATGTATTTGGCGAGCTCGGCGTAGCCCCCGCCGATGGCGGAAATGTGGCCACCGAGCGTTGCGGAGACCACCTCACCGCCACCGCCGAACGGGATGTAGTTCACCTTGGCGACGGGGACCCCTGCGGCGGCCGCAAGCTCAGCGGTACCGATGTGATCGACTGAACCCTTGGAGCCGCCGCCCCACTTCACCGAGCCGGGGTTCTTCTTGAAGTCCGCCATCAAGTCGGCAAAGGTCTTGTACGGCGAATCCTTGCGAACGGCGATGACGTTGTACTCGGTGAAGAGCCGCGCGATAGGCGTCGCGTTGGCCAGCGTGATTTGCGGCTTGTTCTGCACGATTCCCGTCACCATGATGGCGCCCATCACGCACAGCGCGTTCACGTCGCCCTTTGAACCGTTGGCGAACTGCGCCAAGCCCAGCGTACCGCCGGCGCCGTTCTTGTTGTCATACACGACGCTCTTCGCGACGCCGGCGTCCTGCAACGCTTTCCCGAGGGTTCGGGCAGTCTGGTCGTAGCCGCCGCCGGGCGAACCTGGCGCCATGAATCGAACAGTCTCCAAGGCTTGAGCCGACAGTACGGTAGCCAGCACGCTAGCCAACGCGGCGCGGCGCAGGATGGACTTGATGGTGCTCACGGAATGTCTCCTTCATTCGGGTTGTGGGGCAGGCGCAATTCCGACGGTTTGCCATTGTCGCCCATTTTGTATTTTCTAATCAATTTCAACAATCATAGTCGAGGGTAAACCCGGGCAGAAGGCAACGGGTTGTTGAGCGCGCGACGGCCACGCGCGAACGCAGCTGCGCCACCGGGGCCTGTCCGGCCTGGCGGTTTACGGGATTTCAGCCCTTAGGCTGCTTCGGAGAAGACGCTGGGGTCCAGCAGCTTGCCGCGCCGCGCACCGTTGAGGTGAGCCCGCATCAAGTTGGCGGCCTGCATGAAGTCCTGGCGTTCGATGGCGTCCAGGATCGCCAGGTGTTCGGACGCTTGGGTGTGTCGTGGGGTGCGCTTTGACGCCTGGCGGTACTCCACCAGCCGGCGCAGTTGGTTGATACGCCGGACCGACTGCAGGACGAACCGGTTGTGCCCCCACTCGGCAATCGTCTCGTGAAAATGGCTGTTCGCCTCGAACAGCTCAATGGGGGTCATCGTCTGGAACCCGCCGTCCACGATGCGCTGCTGCTCGCGGCGCAGTTGCTTCAGTTCCGAAGAGACGAACGCAAAGGATGGCCCCAGGATGGCCCCCGGCTCGATGGACTGCCGGAAAAGGTAGCTCTCTTCGTAGGCGTCCGGCGAATCAATCATGGACAGGAACCGCCAGCCGTGCCCCATGCTCTGCTCAATCCAGCCCTCCTCGGAAATCCGAGACAAGACTTTGCGGAGGGTGCTTCGGGCGACGCCATAGCGACGCATCAGGTCAGCCTCGGTCACCTCGTCGGCCAAGCGGTCGGACTGGCGGTCGTTGGCAATGCGCAGGTACAGGGGGTCGTCGGTCGCCAAAAGACTGGCCACCGACCCGTCCCAGTCTTTGGCATCGACGCTGAGAAAGAAGCCCCGATTGGCGTCCTGCTGGAGGACACCCAGTTGGGCCAGGTGACGAAGTGCCGCTTGGATCGGCGACCGTGAGGTGCCGATGTGCTGGGCTAACTGAATCTCAGGGAGATGGTCGCCGGAAACACGGTTGTCCCGGCGCACGAGTGCCACGATTTCCCTGGCGACGCGCTGCTGCAGGGAGGTCAGTTCCGGGGCCGAGGCCGCTTCATTCGCCGAAGACATTCCTTGTAGTCTAGGCCAGCGGACTCCTGAACATCGTGCCGATGGTCAATCAATCTTCATGCCGTATTGCTTGATGAGCCTGGACCAGCGGTCGCCTTCTCGCTGAATCAGCTCGCCAAATTCCTTGGGTCCGGCCGCGACCGGCTCGGTCATCCCAGCCAACAGCTTCTCGACGACCTCTTTCTCTTTGAGCGCTGCAGATGCGGCCACATGGATTCTCTGGATGACAGCGTCCGGCGTGCCCTTTGGAACAGTCAGCCCCATCCAGGACGAGAACTCATAGCCGCTGACACCGCTCTCGGCCACGGTGGGGACGTCCGGGAGCGCCTTCGAACGCTTCTTGCCGGTCACTGCCAGCGCCTTGAGCTTGCCTGCCTTGACGTGCGGCAGTGCCGCCAGCGGGAAAGCGACGACCGTGCTGATTTCACCCCCCAGCAACGCAACGATGGCCGGCGCGCCGCCTTTGTACGGCACATGGGTGATGTCGACCTTGGCCATCGACTTGAGCATCTCGCCCGCCAGATGGTTCGCGCTGCCGTTGCCTGCCGTGCCATACGTGAATTTCCCCGGTTCCTTCTTGGTCAACTCCAGGAATTCCTTCAAGTTGTTCGCCGGGACGGAGGGGTGCGCGACGACGACCAGGTCGATGGAAGTCAGCCAGGTCACCGGGGCAAAGCTGTCGACCTTGTAGCCCGTGCTGGGGTAGAGGTTCGGGTTCAGAGCCATGGTGCCCTGATTCACGAAGGTGACCGTGTAGCCGTCCGGTGCGGCCTTGGCGCCCAGGGCCGTCCCGATGTTTCCTCCTGCGCCGGCCCGGTTGTCAATGATGACTGCCTGGCCCAACACCTCTTGCATCTTCGTCTGGATGCTTCGGCAGACCACGTCGGCGTCGCCCCCGGCTGGCTGCGGAACGATGAGCGTGACGGGTTTGCTGGGGAACTTGTCCTGGGAAAAGCTAAGGCCGGCGAAGCCGAGGGGGAGGACGGCGGCGCCTGCCTGCAGCAGCGCGCGTCGAGAGAGATGGCTCATGGTTTTGTCTCCAAAGAGGTGGAAGGAAAGGCATCACTATTGTTGTTTTGTCTAAAATAATCATATAATGCAATCCGACGGCAGGTCAAACGATGGAGACGTATCCGCATTCCGATTCTTGCGATGTCGCCTTTCGGGCGTACGTCGGTTGTCGGACGACCGCACTTAGACGGGCGCGCGGACGAGGGCTCGAGGTCTTCGATGTTTCGAGCGCAGGGAAATGGACCCATCGGTGGACAGTTCCTGCGGGCCACAACCCCTCCTTTCTCCTCATCGACGAGGCACGGGGCGTGCTTCATTGCGTCCACGGGGACGGAAGCGAAGTCAGCAGCTTCAAAATCGACGTCGATGGCCGACTGTTCGGGCTCGGTACACGAGCCACGGGTGGTACGAATCCGGTGCATCTGGCACAGAGCGCCGGCAATCGCTGGATTCTGGTGGCGAACTACGCCACCGGTAGCGTCGCGAGCTTGTCGGTTGAGGAGAACGGTTCAATAGGACCGATGGCTCATCTTCTTGAGTTGCCGGCCAAAGCAGGCCCTCACAAGACCCAACAGCAGGGCGCGCATCCGCATCAGATCGTGCTCCACCCCTCCGGTCGCTGGCTCCTGGTCCCAGACAAAGGCGCCGACGCAGTCCACACCCTCGCACTCGACGAGGACACCGGTGCGCTGCAACTCATAGCAACGCTCGAAGTGGCGCCTGGCAGCGGTCCTCGCCATCTGGTGTTTCGGTCTGACGGCGCCGTGGCGTGGGTCGTACTGGAGCTATCGAGCCAAGTGCTGACGGCCCGATTCGACGCGGCTACCGGTCGGTTGGAGCCGGTGCGTCGCACGACGACGGTCCCCGACTCCTTCGTCGGCGAGAACACAGGAGCAGGCATCGTTCTCCCCCGCGACGAATGCCAACTGTTCGTCAGCAACCGCGGGCACGGCAGCGTGGTCTGCTACGAGGTTGACGCGACGGACGGGGCGCTGAGCTCGCCGACCTGGACCAGGGCTCTGGGCGCGGTGCCTCGCTTCATTACACCTCTTCCCGGCACCAACGCACTTTGCGTCGCAAACGAAGACGCCGATTCCATCGTCCGTGTCTCCGGCCCCTCCCAAGTCGAACCGCTGACCTCCACCGGAAGCCCCGTGTGCGTTGCGTTTACTCATTCATCGAAAGAAATTACCTCATGAGCAAGCAGATTGGCATTCGTGCAACCTATATGCGCGGCGGCACAAGCAAGGGCGTCTTCTTCACGCCGGATGACCTCCCGGCGCCCGCTCGCCAGCCTGGCGCGGCGCGCGACGCGCTGATGCTGCGCGTCACGGGAAGTCCCGACCCGTACGGCAAGCAAATCGACGGAATGGGCGGCGCGACCTCGAGCACGAGCAAGGTCGTCATCGTCGGCCCGAGCGCTCGCCCAGACTGCGATGTGGACTACCTGTTTGGCGCGGTTGCCATCGAATCGCCTGTCGTCGACTGGAGCGGCAACTGCGGCAACCTGACCTCTGCGGTCGGACCCTTCGCAATCGAGCGTGGCCTGGTTTCAGCACCAGAGAACGGCATCGCCATCGTGCGCATCTGGCAGGCCAACATCCAGAAGAAAATCATCGCGCACGTCCCCATGTGCGACGGCCAGGTCCAGGAGACCGGCGACTTCGAACTCGACGGAGTGACCTTCCCTGCGGCCGAAATCAAGCTCGAGTTCCTGGAACCCGGCGCGGACGAAGACGGCGAAGGCGGTGCGATGTTTCCCACCGGGAACATGATTGACAAGCTCGACGTGCTCGGAGTGGGCGTCGTCGAGGCCACCCTCATCAATGCAGGCAACCCGACCATCTTCGTCGACGCCGTCACCCTGGGCTTGAGCGGGTCGGAACTGCAGCCTCGCGTCAACACGGATGCCGAACTGCTGGCGAAGGCCGAAGCCATTCGCGCAAATGCGACCGTGGCCATGGGCCTGGCGGCCACGGCAGCCGAGGCCACTGAAAAGCGCCCACACACGCCGAAGCTGGCCTTCGTTGCACGGCCAACCGGATACACGGCATCCAGCGGCAAGGACGTGAGTTCTAGCGACATGGACCTGTGCGCCCGCATCTTCTCGATGGGCAAACTCCACCATGCCATGACCGGCACTGGAGCCGTCGCGATCGCAGTTGCCGCGGCAATCCCGGGCACCTTGGTGTCTCGCGTTCTCGGTGGCGGCCGCCGCGACGAAGTTCGATTCGGCCACCCCTCGGGCACGCTGAAGGTCGGCGCCGATGCCGCGGAGCAGGATGGGACCTGGGCAGTGACCAAGGCCCTCATGAGCCGTAGCGCGCGACGTCTGATGGACGGCCAGGTCTTCGTCAGCGCGGATTGGTCCCCAAAACAATGAGGTCTATCGGTGCACTACTCTGCGCATGACGTCGAAGCACTTGCTCCAACGGGAGTCCTCCGAGCAACCATCAATCTCGGCAATCCCATACTGGCCCGTCAAGACGCAGGCAATGAGCCCACCGGCGTCTCTGTGGACTTGGCTCGTGCGCTCGCTGCACGCCTGGAAGTTCCTCTCGAACTCCTGGTCTTCGATGGCGCGGGCAAAGCTGTCGATGCTGTAGCCAACGCGAGAGCCGACGTCGGGTTCTTTGCCATCGACCCATTGCGCTCCCAAGGAGTTCAGTTCACTGCGCCCTACGTTCTCATCGAGGGTTGCTATCTCGTCCGCAATGAATCATCGTTTCGGACGCATCAGGACGTCGAGCAACCGGGCGTAAGCGTCGTTGTCGGCAAAGGCAGCGCCTATGACCTGTACCTGACCCGTACCCTCCAGAAGGCGGAACTGATTCGAAGCCCGACGTCTCCTGGCGTCGTGGATATGTTCATCGAAGGAGGCCACGCTGTAGCGGCGGGCGTCAAGCAGCAGCTTGAATACGATGCACATCGCATCGAAGGCCTGCGCCTTCTGCCCGAGCGCTTCATGATCATTCAGCAAGCCATGGGCCTTCCCTCTGCGCGAGGCGCGCTGGCGGCATCGCTGCTTCATCAATTTGTCGAGAGCTGCAAGGCATCCGGGTTCGTACACGAAGCACTTCGACGGAATGGCATTGATGGAGCAACCGTCGCGCCGAAAGGCATTGAGTCAGCACCCACGTGACGGCTTGGCGCCCATTGCGGACTTTACGACCATGCAGGTAGTGGTCGCTCCGATACGCCAAGAGGAAGCTGTCTGACAGCAGCCTCGACCCCGAAACCGCTACTTGAGACCGACGGAAGTCTTCCAACTTCCGACTCGACCTCAAAAGATACGCAGCTGCGATTCCCTTCGCGGTGATTCCGCGCTTCATACGTCCGTACGCGAGTTCATTCGCGCTAGAGCCCCTCTGCACTCTCAATCATTCCGAAAATGAAATTCAGCCGCTCATTTTCAGAGGCAATCCGACGCGCGATTTCTTCATCTTGTGGGCCACACTAGGCACCCGATGGAGGTTCCCTCCAGCCAGTCCGGTTCGATTTAAGGATCGGCTCTTTCCTCGGACAAGCAGGCGCCGACGCGAGTCGCGTCTTGCCCGAACGTGGGAGTGAACTCCGCAACCTGATCGAGCTGCGAGCTGGCGATGCGACTCGACGCATGCAGTGCGGCAGCCATGTGCTGCCGTGCGGGCTCGCGTGCGCGTGCTGCATGGCGATATGTTGCTCGTGCCTGTCGAACATGCGCGGACAAGGCAGCGAGCGATGACATTCCGTGGCGTTGCCGCGCATCGGATGTGACAACGAATGTCAGTTCCTGTCGTTACACGTCGCTCGCGATGCGTGCAATGTATCCATCGGTTTTACCGATTTCATCGCATGGAGCAATCGGGACGCATGGCACGCAGCTTGCGGAATCACTTCATTACATATTCACGAGAAATGACACACGCCCTTCTCCGATTTCCACGCCTATGCTGTCGTGCGCCTCGCATCGCTCTGGCGAGTTGGTTCCAGCAGACATCGCTGACAACCTACGGACGTCCCGCAACGACATTGGACGCGCTGCGGAAGAACCGAAAGGCAATGCCCATGCGAGCCCAAACCAGCCATGAATCGAGCGCGTTCGTCGCCGGCGACCCCACCGCTCAACGAGCCCTGCAAGCGGCATGTCTGCTGCGAGAGGCACTCACGCTTCTCTGCTCCGACTCAACGATGCCGCTGGCGCAGACAATCAGGCGCGCCCCCGACAGGCTTCTGAGACTGCCTGAAGTCGAGCGCCTCACCGGCCTGCGCAGGTCAGCCATCTACGAACAAATGCGCAGGGGCATCTTTCCGCGGTCGGTGAAAGCCGGACAGCGCACCGCGGCATGGCCGGAGAGCGCGGTGCAATCGTGGATCGCGGAGCGCATGAACGGGCGCACGACCTGATTCAACAAGCCGGACCGAGCCGCCCGGACGGCGCGAACCTGCTCTTGGCAAGCGGTCAGGACAGCGCATCCTTCACGCCAGCGGACAGGCCCCTCCCGGCGACTCTCCTCCTCGCAGGGAACTGGTGCTGCCGACCTCAAGCAGGCCTTCATCTCGGCCCCCTGAACGTCAGCACTGCAGCGATTGCTGTCAGTCACAGGCTCGAACGCGCCGCCCGAAAGCTGTCGATCAACATTCGAGCTAAACCGATCGCCTACCTCTAGAAGGCGAGGTCGAAGGCCGGCCCGAGATATCACGGATTCGCCCCATGAGGCTAAACCTCATGGCATCGATCGGCACCGAATAGCGCGCGCATCCGCTCGGCTTTCACTACGGATGCGCCCGCAAGATCGATTACCGCCAGCCGCTGCCGGGCCCTGGAACAGCACACGTAGAAGACATTGCGAGAGCGCTTCGCGCGTCCCGGGTTCGTCGTCTCATCCGCACCGGACAGGTACTTGTCGAAGGAGTAGAAGTTCCAGGCGGCGCCGGCGTCGTCCAGCACCACCAGCACCGTATCGAACTCGTCACCCTTGACGCCATGCTTGGTGGAGAACGGCGTACTGGTCATGTAGAACCGGGCGAAGGCAGCGACCTGCTGATACGGGAGCCCGAAGAAGGCTGCGTACAGAGTTGCGTCCAGTTGCTCGCGCTCTTTGGCAGCGTCATCCATGACCGCAGTGAGGATGGGTTCCGCGTTTGCAAGCCTAACGGCCAGGTCATCAGGCAGCGGGAAAAGCTGCCGATCTCGGATCGTCTCAAGCACTTCACGAACCGTCCCAGCAGTGCGCTTGGCCAACAGGGTGTTGAGTGCCTCGCGTACATCAGACTTCGCCGCACGACTGGCCAGTCGGTGGCCTGCACCATGGAGCCGGCCCAGCGTCTCGCCAATCTGTCCCTTCTCCCAGGCCAGCGCCAGTGGTTCAACCTTGTCCAGGAAAAACGAGATCCGCCGGTCAGAGCCATCGGTCAGAGCATCCTTGGCAAAGGCCCCTCTATCCGTGAAGGCCTGAAGCAGGTCGGCAAAACCGGCTTTGCGAGCGATCAAGCGGTGGGTCAGATAGAGCTCGCGTGTGCCCGAGCCTGCCAACTCCCAGTTCAGGGTGTCCGCTAGCAGATCCCGCGCGCGCTGAAGGCCGGCTTCATCGGAGCCAGCCGCCACGCGGATGTATGCAACGTCACCTTGCGCATTGTTGTTCCCAGGAATCTGTGTAATGTCGGTCCGTATCTTGTTCAAGACATCCATGACGCGCAGAGAACAGCGACGGTTCTCGCGCTTGACGATGACCTCCAGCGGCGCTGCCAACTCAGCCGGCAGCTCGCCGATCCCTTTGTGCTCGCCGTGGTGATAGATATTCTGCATCTTGTCGCCGAAGAACCCGAGCACGAGTGAGCCGCCGGCCAGCGGCAACATCCGGCGTAGCAAGACGTCGATCACGGCTTCGCTGGTGTCCTGATACTCGTCAATGAAGATGAACGGGTAGCGGCTCGCCACAATGCGCGACAGCTTTTCGTAACGGGCGTAGGCGATGCGCGCGATTGACAGCAGGTCGTCGTGGTAGACCCGTCCTTCAAGGAACTTGGAACCCCGATCCGAGTACTTCACCTCGAGCCGTGCCGCGACCCTTGCTTCCAGCTCGACCTGATCAACCCGACGCGTGCTTCCGGCGGGGAGTGCCGCATTGAGATCGAGCAGAGCCTGCCGAAGGGCTTGCTGATGGGGCTGCAGGGTGCTCCAGAGAAAGTCGTGGATGGTCGACACACGAACCAAAGAGTTGCCCTGGATGCGCTCGATCACCTGGTCCTTTGCGACATTGGTGTAGGTGATGCAGGCGATCTGCTGCCTATCACGCCTGAGCCGGTCGGCGACAGGCGGCGCGCAGAGCTTCTTGATACCTTCGACGAGGGAGTAGGTCTTGCCCGCACCCGCGCCGGCGTCGAGAACGAAACTCCGGCCTTCGGCAAGAAATTCGGCGATGCGCTCATCCGCCGTCTTTTCGGCCACGACCGCGGCTACTGCTTCGCCAACCATTCGAGCCCCTCGCGGATATAGGCGGGCGTGGCCCAACCTTCGTTGGCCAGTAGATCAAGCGCAAAGTCGACCTTGGGCAGGCTGATGTTGTAGGCGTCGGTGGTCAGAGCTGCTGCATCGACATGAGTAAACGTTCCGCCGGTGCCCAAAAGCTTGGCCTTGTTGGCAATCAGCCAGGCCGCGTTCGCGTACACAAATGCCTCCTCGAAGCTGCGGCCACAGGGCTGGCCCGCCGCTTCAGGGACTTGATAGGCAACCCGAACCCTTCCCAAAGTCTTCTGCGCTTCGCCAGCGGCCATCAGCGTTGGCAAATCAGAACTTCCTGGCAGCCACTGAGACAGAGTTGCATTGCTGCTGGCGTGCCCATTGGCGACGAGCGCCTTCTTCTTGGACGTGCCGTCGATCGAGTCTAGGTCCGTGATCACGAGCGCCGGCAACTGCAGGAACTCGATCAACTTCCGGAAGAGGTGCGCATACGCGCCGCCTACCTCGACCGTGCAGACATAGGTTGACGTGAGCTTGTCGCGCAGCGCGACTTCCAGAGCCGCGATCAATCGGGGCAGCAGCATGCGTTCGACCTGCCCTTCGATGAACACGAGCTTGTCGGCGAAGAACATGTCGCACCGCGTCGTCGTCAGGTACTTCCGCAGGAACTCCATCGCGGCCTTCTCGGGGTCAGTCGTCGCGGAGGATTCGAAGGACAGCAGGTCCTTGATCTCGACCGTTCCCCTGTTTTTCCGGAAGTAGCGGATCGGCGAGAAACCGCAGTTGGCCGCCATGTGCGATGAATGGGTCGTCAGCAGCAGTTGCACGCCAGTCTCGCCCGCGGCGGGTGCGAGGAACTCGCTGACCTTCTGGACGAAGACCGCCTGCATCTGAGGATGCATGTGCACCTCTGGCTCCTCTACGACGACCAGGTGGACGCGCGGTCGATGCTCGGGGTCGGACTCGACGTCCTCACGGAAGGACTTCAGGCACAGGACAATGTAGATGAGGTTCTTGAACCCGAGGCCGTTATAACGCTCTGGAAGCTCGAAGGCTTGGTCAAGCGCGGCCGCGGCTCCCTCAGCCGGTGGCAGGGTTGCGCCGAACGCCGCGTAGTAGACGCGCGTGGTGTCCTTGAACAGGCCATCGGCGCTGAGTTCGGCGCGGACTGTCAGCTTAGGAGACTCAGGATGGCCGAATTTGGCCAAGCCCTTCATGAGGCCATTGAATGCCTTGACGTACTGGGGACCGAGGGCCGCCGACTGGTCTCGCAGAGTCTTCTCGAGTGCCTTGAAATCGCCGGGGGCGTCGACCTTGTAGCGGCGCTCGTAGTGAGCGTGCAGCAGCGTCGACAGGCGCGTGGCCTTGCTGCCTTCTTCGCGATCATCCATATGGCGTTGTGCGCTGACGACGTCGATACGGATCAGCTGCTGCAGGATGCCGCGGTCCGGCAGCCGCTCCGCCTGGCTACCGTCGGGGCTCAGTTTGAACTGGTCCAGTTTGTAGTGTTCATGCAGTGTGGACGCGAGATAGTCGATAAGCGACTGATCGTCGTCCCGGTCCTTCAAGTAGGCTTGCGCCAGCAGCTTGGGGTCAACGGCCGCGAACCGGATTTCGACCGTCACCGAGGTGGACGTGTCGTCCAGATCCATCAGGAGTTCGCCGGCGATGGCCAAATCTGGGCCCGTATCGTCGTAGTCGAACTTCAGGCGCAACGCCATGGCCGGCACGCCGGGCAAGGGAGGAGCCGCTGGCGGCGGACCCGTGGCAGCTTCCGGACCTGTCGACACCGCGGGTGTCAGGACATGCTGTTCAAACTTCTTGAAGACGTCGCGGCACCCCAGCGAGAAGTCGTTGATTGACAGCTGTTTAATCGGCCTTTGCAGGAAGGTCAGCATCGCCTCGATTGCCGAGGTCTTCCCACTGTTGTTGGGGCCAACGAGGATCGTGGTGATGCCCGCCGTATCCAGCCGCATGCGCGCGTCCAGCAGCAACCGGAAGTTCGTGATGGCGATTTCAGACAGCTTCATGTCCCATATCCCTTTCCGTTCCCAGGCGCCTTGGTCTTGATGTGGTTGCCAGAGGAGCGCACGTTTTTTGAGCCCGTGGCGATGGTAGACGAGATGTGAAACCAATCATCGTCACATTCGATGCTCGATGCCTCGCGCTCATCCCATGTTCATGGGAGAACGCTCGTAAACCCCTGCCCGATAACAGAAGCAGAGGTACACACTCCAGCGCTCATTGGAACGAGGAAACGTCATGAAGAAGGTTGCAATATTGATCGCGGCGCTTTGCATAGGCTGTGGAGCACTTGCGCACTCGGGAGGTACTGACAAGAACGGCTGTCATCGCGACCACAAAAATGGGGGCTCCCACTGCCACTAACGAGCCCCTAAGAACCAAAAGCTATCTCAATAGCAACACTCGATTTGAGATCTGGCTTTTCCAGCCTGAACCCGCTTCGCAGCGATAGCGGCGCTCCCTGTAGCAAGCACAGGCGACGGCACGCCGATGTTGCGCGGACATTGATGAACCTCTACTCCGTTGTCGGCGCCAAGTGTTGAGTAGGGCCCCGCGCCGGGCACGGCGATATGGCCCTACCTCTTCGATTGCAGCTACGATGCGCGCTGGAGACCACAGAAAAAATGGCCGCCCCGAATCACGTGCTTGATACCCTCCTCTTCGTCGACACGAACGTTCTGCTGGACTTTTATCGGATCAGGAAGTCTGATGTCAGCACGAGCTATCTTGAGCAACTGGAGATTTGTCGCGACCGCCTCATCATCGGTGCTCAAGTCGAGATGGAGTACAAGCGGAATCGGCAAAAGGTGTTGCTGGACTACATCAATTCTTCCTCCGCACCAGACTGGTCAAAACTGACCCCACCCGCTCTCATCGCAGACGCAAAGGCTGTTGAGATGATTGAGAAGTACCAGGGCCTGATCATGGAGAAGAGGAAGGTTGTGACGGAAAAGCTCAAGAAGGTTCTGAGCGATCCGACGCACCACGATCCTGTATACCGCACATTGCAGCGGCTCTTTCGTCGCCCGTCTCCGCTGAATCTAAACCGATCAAAGGACGTGCGCTTCGAGGTGCGCGAGCTTGCAGAAAAGCGCTTCATGCTCGGCTATCCACCTCGCAAGTCGAGCGATACCTCGATGGGTGACGCGATCAATTGGGAGTGGATCGTGCGTTGCGCGGCCGACACCGGCAAGCATGTGGTAATCGTCACCCGAGACACGGACTACGGCGTCATCCAAGGTGGTCAATCATTTCTGAACGACTGGCTACGCCAAGAGTTCAGGGAGCGCGTTGGCCGAACTCGCAAACTCATCCTGACGGATAAGCTCTCCGTTGGACTGAAGACAGTCCATGCGGCCGTGACGCAGGAGATGGAGGATGAGGAAGCGTTGCTTCTTGCGCAACAGGCTATTACCGCGGATGATTTTCCTGACAGTGATGGGCAGTGAGAACCTAGATCGTTCGCCGAGACGCATGCTCACCTCGCGGGGTTCTGGAACATCACTCAGGTGACGGCTCATGCCGAAAGCACAGCAGCAGTGGGGCTCTGGTTTGTTCACGCCGTTCTACGCTGACCTTGCGGATGGAGTCTGAGAGGAAGAACGCGCGGACGTTACCGTCATTGAAACCAGAGCCGCTGTCGACGATGGTAATGTCCCGAATAGCTGCGAGCGCTGTTTCCTCATTGCCGTCCAATGCCACTTGGCGCACCTCTCGCTCGAGATACGCGTCTAAGCGCCCGTCGTCGATGCCGCTGTCCTCGATGGCCTCGATAGCGTTCACTAGGCACTCGAAAACTGGAATGAGCGGCTGAGTGACAGGCGGTTGTAGATTGCGTATCCGTCCGACGATGTCCACCTGCATAGCTGTACCCCTCCCGATTTTGGGTCTCCCATGCCGTATGGCTCCTCATAGTAACTGGTTGTAGCTGAACCATGAATGCGAATGGCAGGTAGCAGCATTTGGGGTTCTTCTTCTCGCGATCAGCGAATGACGGCACACAGTCTTGACCGGCCGCAGGCCGACGCCGAATGACGGACCGTTCATGGCTGGGACTTCCCACTCGCTATAGCGCCAGTAAGCTGATGTTCGCTCCCTGAATCGGATTGACGAAGGGCCGCTTCCCGCAGCGGTGATGCGCGACACCCCGGCAAAGTACGGTCGGCGGCGGGCGCCGTACAGCAGATCAGAAAGGCCGTCCTAAGACCCGAAGGGGGCCGTTCTCATGCCGCTACTTGCAACTCAACCGGTGGAGAACTCGCCCTGGTAGCCAGCACATCCAGATAGTCCGCCCACCGCTGGAGCATCACGGTCCGCTGCTTGAGATACTGCGTACGGTTGTAGGCACGGCCATTGGCGTCCTTGACTGCGTGCGCCAACTGGGCTTCGATCACCAGCGGATCGATCTCCAGCGTTTCAGCCAGTAAGGTCCGGGCTGTTGCCCGGAAGCCATGAACCGTCTGCACGGTCGGGCCGTACCCCAAGGTCAGAAGCGCTGCACGCAGAGTGTTGTCCGAGATCGGTCGCTCATGACTGCGCTCGCCCGGAAAGACCAGCGTACTGTGGCCCGTAATGGGATGCAGCTTGCGCAGCAACTCCACCGCCTGCCTGGGCAGGGGTACCAAGTGCGGATCACCATGTTGCTTGCCATCGACGCGCCGCTTCATCCGCGCAGCGGGCACGGTCCAAAGCGCCCCGTCGAAATCGATCTCGGCCCAGGCCGCCGCTCGCAGTTCGTTCGGACGCTGAAAAAGCATGGGCGCCAGCTGAAGTGCCGTACGCACGATGGCTCCGCCTTGGTAGCCCCGAATGACGCGTATCAGCGTCCCCAGTTGGGCAGGATCGGTGATTGCCGCAAAGTGCCGCTTCTTGTGGGGCGTGAGTGCCCCCTTGAGATCCGCCGTGATATCGCGCGGCGCCCGCGCAGTCGCCACCGCATAGCGCCACACCGCGCGTGCCGTCATCAGCACGCGACCGGCCACGTCGAGAGCGCCACGCTCCTCGACACGGCGCAGGGCCGCCAACAACTCGATGGCCTCGATTTCGCTGATGCGACGAGTAGCGAAGTACGGAAACAGGTCCTTTTCCAGGTTGCGCTTCTCGCGTGTGGCGTAGTGGCCGCTCCAGCGCTCATGGTGCTTGTCGAACCACTCGAGCGCCGTCTCTCGAAAGGTATCGCCGGTGTTCACGGCCGCCTTGAGCTTGACCACCTGGCGCGCCTGTATGGGATTGATTCCGGAAGCCTTCTGGGCTTTGGCAGCATCACGGGCCTTCCTCGCCGCCGCAAGGCTTACGTCGGGATAGGAGCCCAAGGCGAATTTTTTCTCGACCCCCGCAATCCTGAACTTCCAGAACCATCGGCGAGATCCCGAGGCTGAGACCTCCAGATAGAGGCCGCCCGCGTCGGCGTAGCGTGCCTGCTTTCGGTCAGGCGGGCAGGAGGCATTGCGGCATGCGGCATCGGTCAACGGCACGGGGGTACATCCAGGGGGTGGGGGTACAAAACCGCCGCACCAGGGGGTTCAGGCGGTTTGTACCCCCTTTTGTACCCCCACTTGGCGCTGGCAGTCACCGGATTTCAGTGTATGCCTCCGGACCCGATTCGCCAATTTCCCCAATGAAAAAGGGCGTCCGGTGGATGAAACCGGACGCCCTTGGACGTTTTATTGGTCGGTGTGAAAGGATTCGAACCTTCGACCCCTTGCACCCCATGCAAGTGCGCTACCAGGCTGCGCCACACACCGAAGCTCTCGATTATAGCGGTTGAAATTCAGCGTCCGATGGTCAACAGCTCACGAATTTCAAAGAGTTCGCGCCGCAGGTGCAACAACTGCGACAGATCGACCGTCTGCGCAGCAGCGGGTGCAGCGGACTCCTGCACCACCGCAGCGTCGAATTCTTCCTGATCGATCTCGATCGCCTCCACGCCTTCAAGCGGCACCTCTCCTGCCTTGCGGCGGTCGCGCTCGCCCTGCACCAGTTCCTGCAGCTTGTTGCGCGCACCGCTGATCGTGAAGCCCTGGTCGTAGAGCAGATCGCGGATGCGGCGGATCATGAGCACCTCGTGGTGCTGGTAGTAGCGGCGGTTGCCGCGCCGCTTCATGGGCCGCAGCTGCGTGAACTCCTGCTCCCAATAGCGAAGCACGTGCGGCTTGACGCCGCACAATTCGCCGACCTCACCGATGGTGAAGTAGCGTTTGACGGGAATCGGTGGGAGCGTTTTCTCCATTGAAATCAAGACTGTGCGCGGGAAACCTTAGAGATTACTCCACCCAGGCGCACAGCACCAAGCACTATTCCGCGCCCAAGCTCCACTCGACTTCGGCTGCGCCGTTCTGGTCGATGCTTCCGTGAATCTGTTCCTTGAGCTTGGCGCTCGCATGGAACGTGGCCACGCGGCGCTCCCCGATCGGAATCGCCTCGCCGGTACGCGGATTGCGGCCGGGCCGGGGCGCCTTCACACGAATCTGGAAGTTGCCGAAGCCCGAGATCTTCACGTCCGTGCCCTCGATGAGGCTGTTGGCCACGAGTTCGAAGAACGCCTCGACCATGTCCTTGGACTCACGCTTGTTCAGGCCGATTTGCTCGAACAGCAGGTCGGCCAGATGCGCCTTGGTGAGCGCGGGCGTTTCGAGAGCCTCGAGCGTGAATTCGGCAGCGTTCATTCCCGTCATCCCCTCAAGCGGCCGCCGAGCGCGGCGCCCAATTGTTCGACGATTGCGCGGACCGCGGGTTCGACCTGCTCGTCCGTCAAGGTGGCGCCGTCGTTCTGGAAGGTCAGGCGAACCGCCATGCTCTTCTCGCCTTGCGCCAGTGCTCCGGGCGCGGCCACGGCACCATCGCGCAATGGCTGCGGACGATAGATGTCGAACAGCGTCACGTCGCGCAGCAGACCCTGTGCGGCCGTTGCCGTGCGAATGGCCTGCACCAGCGCATCGTGCGTGACGGCTTCGGCCACGACGACGGCGAGGTCGCGCTCCACGGCCTGGTGCTTCGGCACGGGCTGCGCAACCGGCACGGGGCGTGCAGTGACCGCGTCGAGGTCGAGTTCGAACAGCACCGGCGCCTGGGCGAAGTCCCACTTCTGGCGCCAGCGCGGATGCAGTTCACCGACGAAGCCGATGGCCTTGCCATCGACCAGCACTCGCGCCGAACGGCCCGGGTGCAGCGCAGGATGCTCTGCCACTTCGAAGACCGGCACGAGCGGTGCAAGCAGTGCCTCGACGTCGCCCTTGACGTCGTAGAAGTCGACGCGGTTCGGCTTGCCGTCCCAGCGCGCCTCGTCGGCATCACCCCAGGCGAGGCCCGCCACGCGCATCGGCTGATTCACGCCGCGCACGGTGCTGTCGGTGGTGACGACGCTGTCGTCGCGCATGAACACGCGGCCCAACTCGAACACACGCACGCGCGGCGCCTTGCGGTCGAGGTTGAACTTGAGCACCTGCAGCAGCGAGCCGAGCAGCGACGAGCGCATCACGCTCATCTGGCTGGCAATGGGGTTCAGCAGCTTGACCGGATTGGCATTGCCAGCAAGGTCCTGCTCCCAGTGCGCCTCGACGAAGCTGAAGTTGATCGTTTCCTGGTAGCCCAATGCGGCCACGCTGCGGCGCACCGCGAAGCGGCTGCGCTGCGCCTCGGGCCGCACGCGGGCGGTGATGGGTGCGAGCGGCGCGATGGTCGGCAGGTTGTTGAAGCCGATCAGGCGCGCGACCTCTTCGATCAGGTCTTCTTCGATCAGCAGGTCGAAGCGGTGCGGCGGCGGGGTCACGGTCAGCGTGCCTTCGCCTTCGGTGATCGCGAAGCCGAGGCGGTTCAGCGCATCGGTGCATTGCGCCTGCGTCAGCGGCATGCCGATCACGCGCGAGGCGCGCGCCACGCGCAGCGTGACGGGCACGGCCTCGGGCACGCGCAGCGTCTGGTCGTCCATCCTGCCAGCCTCGCCGCCGCAGATTTCAATGATCAGCTGCGTAATGCGCTCGATGATCTGCACCGTGCGGCTCGGATCGACACCGCGCTCATAGCGATGGCCTGCGTCGGTCGAGAAGTTGAAGCGGCGCGAACGGCCCTGCACGGCCTCGGGCCACCAGAACGCAGCCTCGACGTAGATGTTGCGCGTGTCGTCGGAAACCGATGTGGCGTCGCCGCCCATGATGCCGGCGAGCGATTCGACTTCGCGGTCATCGGCGATCACGCCGACCTTGTCGTCGACGGTGATGGTGTTGCCATTGAGCAGCTTGAGCTGTTCGCCCGCCTTGCCCCAGCGCACCGTGAGGCCGCCGTGGATCTTGTCGAGGTCGAAGATGTGGCTGGGCTGGCCGTACTCGAACATCACGTAGTTCGAGATGTCGACCAGCGGCGTCACGCTGCGTTGGCCGCAGCGCGCGAGGCGCTCGACCATCCACGCCGGCGTGGCGACCTTGGTATTCACGCCGCGCACGATGCGGCCGGAAAAACGACCGCACAGGTCAGGCGCCTCGACCTTGACTGGCAGCACATCGGCGAACGACGTGGCCACTGGCGCGATAGCCGGGGTCTTGAGCGGTGCACCGGTGAGCGCTGCAAGTTCGCGCGCAACGCCGTAAACGCTCAGGCCGTGCGCCAGATTGGGCGTGAGCTTGAGCGTGAGCAGCGCGTCGTCAAGCTTGAGTACATCGCGCACGTCGGCGCCGATGGGCGCATCGGTAGCGAGTTCGAGCAGGCCGCCGTGGTCTTCGCTCAGCTTCAATTCGCGCGCCGAGCACAGCATGCCCTGGCTCTCGACGCCGCGCAGTTTGCCGAGTTTGATAAGGAAGGGCTTGCCGTCTTCACCAGGCGGCAGTTCGGCACCGACCAGCGCGCACGGCACCTTGATGCCGACGCGCGCATTCGGCGCGCCGCACACGATGTTGAGCAAGGCGCCCTGCCCCGCGTCGACCTGGCACACGCGCAGGCGATCGGCGTTAGGGTGCTGCACCGCTTCCTTGATCTCGCCGACCACGATGCGCGTGAAAGGCGGCGCCACCGGTCGGCGCTCCTCGACCTCGAAGCCGCCCATGGTGAGCGTTTCGGCCAGTGCGGCGCTGTCGAGGGGCGGGTTGCAGAACTCGCGCAGCCAGGATTCCGGGAATTGCATCTCTTCGATCTCGATCTGGTTTTTTATCTATGGAGGGGGCTCACTGGAACTGCGAAAGAAAACGCAGGTCGCCGTCGAAGAAGAGGCGCAGGTCGTTCACGCCGTAGCGCAGCATGGTGAGCCGGTCAGGGCCCATGCCGAAGGCGAAGCCGATGTATCGCTCGGGGTCGAGCCCCATGTTGCGCACCACGTTCGGATGCACCTGGCCCGAGCCCGCCACCTCGAGCCAGCGGCCGGCCAGCGGGCCGCTCGCGAACTGGATGTCGATTTCGGCGCTGGGCTCGGTGAACGGGAAGAAGCTCGGTCGGAAGCGCAGCACGAGGTCGTCGCGCTCGAAGAAGGTGCGGCAGAAGTCGGTGAAGACGACCTTCAGGTCCTTGAAACTCACGTTCTCGCCGAGCCACAGGCCTTCGCACTGGTGGAACATGGGCGAGTGGGTGGCGTCGCTATCGACGCGATAGGTGCGGCCCGGCGCGATCACGCGGATCTCGGGCGCCTTCACGGTACCCGTGGTGTCGGCTGCAGCAGCGGCGAATTCGGCCGCGTACTTCTTGATGTGCTGATGCGCGTAGCGAACCTGCATCGGGCTGGTGTGCGGACGCAGGTTGTAGGGAATGCCGTCGTCGCCGTTCAGGTCGACGTAGAAGGTGTCCTGCATCGAACGTGCAGGATGATTCGGTGGGTTGTTGAGCGAGGTGAAGCTGTGCCAGTCGCTCTCGATTTCGGGGCCGTCGGCCACGTCGAAGCCCATGCTCGAGAAGATCTCCTCGATGCGCTCCAGGGTGCGGCTCACGGGATGCAGTCCGCCGGAAATACGGCGACGGCCAGGCAGGCTCACGTCGAGTGCTTCGGCGCGCAGTTGCAGCGAGAGTTCTTCGTCGGCCAGTTGCTGGCGGCGGTCGGTCAGCGCGGCCTCGATGGCCTGCTTGCCCACGTTGATCGCGGCGCCGCGGGACTTCTTCGCTTCGACACTCAGCGCGGCCATGCCCTTCATCAGCTCGGTGATGCGGCCCGACTTGCCGAGGAACTGGGCCTTGGCGTTCTCGAGCTCGGCGGGCGTCTTCGCTTCGGCAAAAGCGGCGCGGGCGGTGTCGACCAGGGAGTCCAACTCGTTCATAGCAACAAAAATCTTCGAGGGGAAATAAAAAAGAGCTGGAGCCTTTTCAAGCGCCAGCCCTTGAGCCGTGGGCGCAAGAAGCCGTCCGGAGACGGCAACCTGCTGTGCAAAATCAAGCAGCCAGCTTGGCCTTGACCTGCTCCACGATGCCGGCAAAAGCGGCCTTGTCGTGCACGGCGATGTCCGCAAGCATCTTGCGGTCGATCTCGATACCGGCCTTGCGGATGCCGTTGGCGAACTGGCTGTAGGTCAGGCCCAGTTCACGCGAGGCGGCGTTGATACGCGCGATCCACAGCTGACGGAACACGCGCTTCTTGGTACGGCGGTCACGGTAGGCGTATTGGCCTGCCTTCATCACCGCCTGTTTGGCGACGCGGAAGACATTGCCGCGGCGACCGCGGAAACCCTTGGCGAGTGCGAGAACTTTCTTGTGGCGGGCGCGAGCCGTTACACCACGTTTGACGCGAGGCATGTGTGTACTCCTTGTTCGTCTGAGTTAAATGCCACGGCCGGGCAGCATGGCGGCGACAGAAACCATGTTGGTCTCATGCACTGCGACTGCACCACGGAGGTGACGCTTGTTCTTGGTGGTCTTCTTCGTCAAGATGTGACGCTTGAAGGCTTGACCGCGCTTGACGGTGCCACCGGGACGAACGCGGAAACGTTTTTTCGCGCTGCTCTTGGTCTTCATTTTGGGCATGTGAATGCTCCTTTAGTTTGTGCTCGTGAGGCGCCATGGATGCTCCACGGACTTGTTGGCCCCGAGACACTTCTTTATCTCGCCCCTGCCCGCTCTTCTTTCAAAGTGCTGGCAACGGCGAAATCCCTTCAAAACCCTGACTGCTGCAAACGCCTCAGGCGGTTGCAGCCGGCGCCGTTGCCGGCGCAGCGTCTGCTGCCGGCTTGGGAGCCCCGCCGCCAGCCTTCTTGCGGCCCGGCGCGATCATCATGATCATCTGGCGGCCTTCGAGCTTCGGGAACTGCTCGACCATGATCAGGTCGCCCAGTTCGTCGCGAATGCGCTGCAGCAATGCCAGACCCAGCTCCTGGTGCGTGATCTCGCGGCCACGGAAGCGCAGCGTGATCTTGCATTTGTCGCCGTCCTCAAGAAAGCGCTTGATGTTGCGCATCTTGATGTTGTAGTCGCCATCGTCGGTACCGGGCCGGAACTTGATTTCCTTGACCTCGATGACCTTCTGCTTCGACTTCGCCTCGGCCGCCTTCTTCTGCTCGTGGTACTTGAACTTGCCGTACTCGATCAGGCGACATACCGGCGGGTTGGCCGCCGCGACGACCTCCACCAGATCCACATCGGCCTCGCCAGCAAGGCGCAAGGCCTCCGAGAGACTCATAACACCCAATGGCTCGTTTTCCGGGCCTACAAGGCGGACTTCCGGGGCCATGATTTCCCGGTTCAGGCGGTGTTGGCGTTCCTCGCGGTGGCGGCGGTCGCGAAATGCAGTAGCGATGGTCAGGATCCTTCAAAAATTGCTACAAAATCTGTAGCGAACGCCGGTCAGTCCTCGCGGACAAGCGGCACGATTTGGCTGGGAAACATATGGGGTGTTTCAGAGGCAAATCAACGCTTGTCGGCAACATCCTGGACGAGCCGTTGCACGAACGATTCGAGGGACATTGCTCCGAGGTCTTGATTGCCCCGGGCGCGCACTGCGACGGCACCTGCTTCCTTTTCCTTGTCACCCACGACGAGGATGTAAGGGAGCTTTTGCAACGAATGCTTCCGTATTTTATACGTAATCTTCTCGTTGTGCAGATCCAGCTGGACCCTAAGCCCTTGATTCTGCAGCGTTTTCGCCACTGAAGCCGCGTAGTCGGCCTGCCCTTCGCTGATGTTGAGCACCGCCACCTGCACCGGAGCGAGCCATGCGGGCAGTGCGCCGGCATGGTGTTCGATCAGCATGCCGATGAAGCGCTCGAGGCTGCCGACGATGGCGCGATGCAGCATCACGGGGTGTGCGCGGCCGCTCGATTCCGTCACGTACTCGCCGCCCAGACGCTCGGCCGTATTGAAGTCGACCTGCATCGTGCCGCACTGCCACTGGCGGCCCAGCGCGTCCTTCAGCGTGTATTCGATCTTCGGGCCGTAGAAGGCACCATCGCCCGGCGAGATGATGAAGTCGACGCCCGAACGGCGCAGCGCCTCCATCACCGCATGCTCGGCCTTGTCCCACAGCTCGTCGGAGCCCACGCGGTTGTCGGGCCGCGTCGCGACCTTGTAGAGGATGTCCGTGAAGCCGAAGTCGGCATAGACCTTCTGCAGCTGCTCCGTGTACGCGATGCACTCGTCGAGGATCTGGTCTTCCGTGCAGAAGATGTGGCCGTCGTCCTGCGTGAAGCCGCGCACGCGCATGATGCCGTGCAGCGCGCCGCTGGGTTCGTTGCGGTGGCACTGGCCGAACTCGCCGTAGCGCAGCGGCAGGTCGCGGTAGCTGCGCAGGTCGCTCTTGAAGATCAGCACGTGGCCCGGGCAGTTCATCGGCTTCAACGCGTATTCGCGCTTCTCCGATTCCGTCGTGAACATGTTGTCGCGGTAGTTCTGCCAGTGACCCGTTTTCTCCCACAGGCTCTTGTCGAGGATCTGCGGGCCCTTCACTTCCCAGTAGCCCGTGTCGCGGTAGATGCCGCGCATGTACTGCTCGACCTGCTGCCACACGGCCCAGCCCTTGGGATGCCAGAACACCACGCCCGGCGCCACTTCGTCGATGTGGAACAGGTCGAGTTCCTTGCCGAGCTTGCGGTGGTCGCGCTTCTCGGCTTCCTCGATGCGCTGGATGTACTGATCGAGCTGCTTCTTGTCGGCCCAGGCTGTGCCGTAGATGCGCTGCAGCTGCTCATTCTTGGCGTCACCGCGCCAGTAGGCGCCGGCCAGCTTCGTGAGCTTGAAGACCTTCAGGAAGCGCGTGTTCGGCACGTGCGGGCCACGGCACATGTCGACGTATTCCTGGTGGTAATACAGGCCCATGGCCTGCTCGTCGGGCATGTCCTCGACGAGGCGCAGCTTGTAGTCCTCGCCGCGCGACTTGAAGACCTCGATGACTTCGGCGCGCGGCGTCATCTTCTTGACCACGTCGTAGTCCTGCGCGATCAGCTCGCGCATGCGCGCCTCGATGGTAGCCATGTCCTCGGGCGTGAAGGGGCGCTCGTAGGAGATGTCGTAGTAGAAGCCTTCGTCGATCACGGGCCCGATCACCATCTTGGCCGTCGGGTAGAGCTGCTTCACCGCATGGCCGACCAGGTGGGCCGTCGAGTGGCGGATGATTTCCAGGCCCTCGTCGTCCTTGGGCGTGATGATCTGCAGCCTGGCGTCGTGGTCGATGACGTCGCTGGCATCGACGAGCCGGCCGTCGATCTTGCCGGCCACCGTCATCTTGGCGAGCCCGGGGCCGATGGACTGGGCGACTTCGGCCACCGAAACCGGGCCGGGGAACTCGCGGCGCGAGTTGTCGGGAAGCGTGATCTGGATCATGTGGAAACCTCGGGAGAAAAACAAAAAAAGCGCGGTGGATGCCGCGCTTTGCCTGGTTGAAGAGCTGGCAGAAACCAGCGAGCGCGGGGCTACCGGCCTTTTCCTTCGAAGAAGAAAAAGCCGCTGAATCCTTGCGGAGTAGTTCGCGGTGTCATAACCAAGGTGCCTTTCTCGCTCTTGTTGAGTGCAGAGGCGGCGATTCTAACTTCTGCCCGTTCAATCCGCGGCCGCGGCGTCGTGGAGCCCCGGCGCCTCGTCGGGTTGCCCACAAAAAAGCCCGGCACGCGGCCGGGCTCGAGAGTGACAGCGAAAACCGCGTCCGCGGATCAGTGGAACTGCTCTTCCTCGGTCGAACCCGACAGCGCCTTCACGCTGGACGAGCCGCCCTGGATCACGGTGGTTACGTCGTCGAAGTAACCCGCGCCCACTTCCTGCTGGTGCGACACGAAGGTGTAGCCCTTGTCGCGCGCAGCGAACTCGGGTTCCTGCACCATGTTGACGTAGTGCTTCATGCCTTCGCCGCGGGCATAGGCGTGGGCGAACTGGAAGGTGTTGAACCAGTTGACGTGGATGCCGGCCAGCGTGATGAACTGGTACTTGTAGCCCAGCTCCGACAGGTCTTCCTGGAACGAGGCGATCTGCTTGTCGTCGAGGTTCTTCTTCCAGTTGAAGGAAGGCGAGCAGTTGTACGACAGCAGCTTGCCGGGGCAGGCAGCGTGCACGGCCTGTGCGAATTCACGGGCGAAGCCGATGTCCGGCACGCCGGTTTCGCACCACACCAGGTCGGCGTAGGGCGCGTAGGCCACGCCGCGGCTGATGGCCTGCTCCAGGCCGTTCTTCACGCGGTAGAAGCCTTCCTGCGTGCGCTCGCCCGTCAGGAAGGGCTTGTCGTTGGCGTCGTGGTCGGAGGTGATCAGGTTGGCGGCTTCCGCGTCGGTGCGGGCCAGCACGATGGTGGACACGCCCATGACGTCGGCGGCAAAGCGTGCCGAGATCAGCTTCTCGCAGGCTTCCTGTGTCGGCACGAGCACCTTGCCGCCCATGTGGCCGCACTTCTTCACGGCGGCCAGTTGGTCTTCGAAATGCACGCCGGCCGCGCCCGAGGCAATCATGTTCTTCATGAGCTCGAAGGCGTTGAGCACGCCACCGAAACCGGCTTCCGCGTCGGCAACGATGGGCAGGAAATAGTCGATGAATTCCTTGTCGCCGGGGTTGATGCCGCGGCCCCACTGGATTTCGTCCGCGCGGCGGAAGGTGTTGTTGATGCGACGGACCATCGTCGGCACCGAGTCGTACGCATAGAGCGACTGGTCGGGGTACATCGTCTCCGACGTGTTGCCGTCGGCGGCGACCTGCCAGCCCGACAGGTACACGGCTTCCAGGCCGGCCTTGGCCTGCTGCATCGCCTGGCCGGCGGAGATTGCGCCGAACGCGTTCACGTAGCCCTTCTTGGCGCCGCCGTTGATCTTGTCCCAGAGCTTCTCGGCACCGCGCTTGGCCAGCGTGTGCTCGATGGGGAACGAACCGCGCAGGCGCACGACGTCTGCCGCGCTGTAGCCGCGCTTGACACCCTTCCAGCGGGGGTCGGTGGCCCATTCTTTTTCGAGGGCGGCGATCTGCTGTTCGCGGCTCAGTTGTTCTGTGAGGGTCTGGGGCATGGTCACTCCGTGAGGTTGATTGAAGTTTGGCGCTGGGGCCGTGGAGTTACTTTAATCGAATCACGGACTCTTATGTCTTATATAAGACATATTTTTCCTCAAACAAAATCAACAACTTATGGAGATATTTCTCAATACAAAATTATTTTTCTCATATTGAGAAAAAATATTGCGGCGCAGCAGCGGTGGATTTCGCCATGCGCAATCAGTCTTTCGGTTGTGAAAACCAGGCATCGCCGCGCGCCGCATGTGCGATCCAGTCGCCGCTTTCGATGACACGACGGCCTGCGATGCGCGCTGGATGGATCTCGTAGACCAGGCAGTCGAACCACTGCCCGCCAACCTCCACCCGCACCTGTCGTTTGATGTACTCGCCCGAGCCGTCGGCGGCCACCTCCTCGAGCACATCGAGCGCCGCCTCGACAGCGGGCTCGACGACGTAGACCTCACCCCTCACACGCCGCGTCCCACCCAGCACGACGCCCGGATAGTCGCCCAGGTCGTATAGCGTGCCGGCGATGCTCGCGCCGCCGATCCACACCGGCGCGGGCCGGTAGCGCGCGATGTCGTTGCGCCCGCCGCGGCGCAGCGTGCCGTAGACAAAAACGTGGGGCATCATCGAAATCGCTTTCTCCGCAACTACATGGCTTCAGTCTATTGAACTCCGCTACCCCTGCATCAGGCCGCCTCGTGGCCTACGGCTGCCTGGCCTTGAGCATGTCGCTCGTCGGCGGCTACGTCGCCCTTTCCAAACCTCTTGTTGCGGCCTTTCCGGTGCTGCTGCTCGCGTGGCTGCGCTTCGGCATCGCCGCGCTGGCCATGCCGCATTGGCTCAAGCGCGCGACCGACGAGCCACCGATGGCGGCGCGCACGCGCTGGCTGGTGTTCCTCGAGTCCTTCCTCGGCAACTTCATGTTCTCGATCTGCATGCTGTTCGGCGTGAGCCTGACGAGTGCGGTGTCCGCGGGCGTGATCATGGCGTCGATCCCCGCATGCGTGGCCGTCGCGAGCTGGCTCTTCCTGCGCGAACGCATCACCGTGCGCATCGGCCTGGCCATCGGCTGCGCCGCGCTCGGCATCGGCCTGCTCGCGCTGTCGCCAGCGCACGCGCAGGCATCGCCCGCCTCCACGCAATCGTCCATGCCCTGGCTCGGCAACCTGCTGGTGTTCTGCGCGGTGCTGTGCGAGACGGCGTATGCAGTGATCGGCAAGTCGCTCACGGGACGGTTGGGGCCCAAGCGCATCGCCTCGCTCATCAATCTCTGGGGCTTCGTGCTCTCGATGCCCTTCGGCATCTGGTTCGCGCTGCAGTTCGACTTCACCTCGGTGCGCTTCGGCACCTGGGCGCTGCTCGTGGCCTACGCGCTTGCCGCGAGCATCTGGACGGTGTGGCTCTGGATGACCGGACTTCGCCACGTACCAGCCGCACAGGCGGGTGTTTTCGCCGTGATGCTGCCCGTGAGCGCGGCCCTCGTGGGCGTGCTCGTACTGGGTGAAAGCCTCTCTTCACCACAGCTGGTTGCGTTCGTGATCGCGCTCGTGGGCGTGGTGCTTGCGACGTGGCCCGGTCGCCGAACGTGAAAAAGCGCGCTTCTCCCCTCTGAAAAAACAACAGCTCCCAATGAAAAAAGCGCTTTTTCCCTTGGAAACGCGTTTTTTCTCATTTAGCATCCGCATTGCCACTGGAGACGCAAGTTTTTCATTGGTGAACGTTCAACCAAAAAAGGAAATCAACCATGGCAACTGCAAAGAAGGCTCCGGCCAAGAAAGCTCCGGCAAAGAAGGCCGCTCCCGCGAAGAAGGCTGCGGCTCCTGCAAAGAAGGCCGCTCCGGCCAAGAAGGCAGCGGCACCCGCCAAGAAGGCTGCTCCTGCAAAGAAGGCTGCTCCGGCGAAGAAGGCTCCTGCAAAGAAGGCCGCTCCCGCCAAGAAGCGCACCCCCAACGCTGCGTTCATGAAGGCCCTGACCCCCAGCCCGGCTCTCGCCGCTGTGGTCGGTTCGACGCCTCTGCCGCGCACCGCTGTGGTGAGCAAGCTGTGGGACTACATCAAGAAGAACAACCTGCAAGACAAGGCCAACAAGCGCAACATCAACGCCGACGCCAAGCTGAAGGAAATCTTCGGCAAGCCGCAAGTGTCGATGTTCGAGCTGGCCGCGCTGATCGGCAAGCACGTCAAGTAAGCGCTCAGGGGCTCGCGCTCCTGAATCAAAAGGCCCGCTCTGCGGGCTTTTTTTTCGCCTGCAGCGCCGCGCTCAGCCCTGCGACTGCTGCTTCGCCGAGCGCGTGATCGACGCCAGCGTGCCGCGCGTGGTGATCACCTCGGGGTCGAGCGGGATCTCGATCAGCGTGCCGGAGTCGGCCGCCAGCGCGCGCAGCAGCGCGGCCTCGAACTGCGCCGTTTCCGTCACGCGCTCGGCCGCATAGCCGTAGGCACGCGCAAGGCCGCAGAAGTCGGGGTTGCGCAGCGCAGTGCCGCTGGTGCGTCCGGGGTATTCGCGCTCCTGGTGCATGCGGATGGTGCCGAACATGCCGTTGTTGAGCAGCACGACAATGCTCTTGCCGCCGTGCTGCGCAGCCGTCGCCAGTTCCTGTCCCGTCATCAGGAAATCGCCGTCGCCCGCGATCGTGAAAGCCACGCGGCCCGTCGCAAGATTGGCCGCAATGCCGGCCGGCACGCCGTAGCCCATCGCGCCGCTGGTCGGCGCCAGCTGCGTCTTGGCGCCTTTCGCGAGCCCGTGATAGCGGAAGTAGCGGTGCACCCAGCTCACGAAGTTGCCTGCGCCGTTGGTGATGGCCGCATCCGCCGGCAGGTGCTTGTGCAGCAGCGCGACGACCTCGGCCATGTCGACCAACCCACGCGGCGTTTCGGTGGGCATGCCGGCGAGCGCCTGCGGCACAAGGTTGGCTTCGTAGTCGGCATGGGCCTGCTGCGTCCACTCTTCCCACGGCAGTGTCGGCGGCGCGCTCAGCACCTCCAGGCTGCGCGCGGCGGCGCTCATGCCGGCGTTGATGGCCAAGTCGGCCTGGTAGACGCGGTTGAGCTCCTCTGCGCTCGCATGGATGTGCACCAGCGTCTGCCTCGCCTTCGGCGCTTCGAGCAGCGTATAGCCGCCGGTGGTCATCTCGCCCAGGCGCGGGCCGATGGCCAGGATCAGGTCGGCGTCCTTCACGCGCTGCGCGAGCTTCGGGTTGATGGCGATGCCGACATCGCCCGCGTACAGCGGATGGTGGTTGTCGAAGGTGTCCTGGAAGCGGAAGGCGTTCGTCACCGGCAGTCGCCAGTTCTCGGCGAAGCGCTGCAGCGCCTGGGCGGCCTGCGTCGTCCAGCCGCCGCCGCCCGCGATCACCAGCGGACGCCGCGACTTCAGCAGCAGCTCGCGCAAGGTGCGCAGCGCGCCCGGATCGCTCCACGGCTCGACGGCCTCGACACGCTTGAGCGGGCGTGCCGCCGTCTCGCTGCGCAGCATGTCCTCCGGCAGCACGAGCACCACCGGCCCCGGCCGTCCGTTCATCGCGGTGGCGAAGGCGCGTGCGATGTATTCGGGAATGCGGTTCGCATCGTCGATGCGCTCCACGCGCTTGGCAAAGCCCTTGGTGCTCGGCCCGAAGAAGCTGCCGTAGTCCACTTCCTGGAAGGCCTCGCGGTCGCGGAAGTCGCTGCCGACGTCGCCCACGAACAGAACCATCGGCGTCGAGTCCTGAAAGGCGTTGTGCACGCCGATCGATGCATTGGTTGCGCCCGGCCCGCGAGTGACGAAGCACACGCCCGGCCGCCCCGTGAGCTTGCCGTGCGCCTCGGCCATGAAGGCCGCGCCGCCCTCCTGCCGGTTGACGATGAAACGCGCGCGCTCACGGTATGCATGGAAGCCGTCGAGCACCGCCAGGAAGCTTTCGCCCGGCACGCCGAACGCGATCTCCATGCCTTGCTCGACCAGGCACTCGACGATCAGGTGGCCCGCGGGTTGTGATGTACTCATGAGAAGTAGAACCTCAGCTGCAAATGTCTTCGGCAATTATCTGCGCCCACTTCAGACGCCTTGCGTTAATTCACCAATTGGTTAAATTCGCGCCATGAAGGCCTCCAAGGAACCCACGCCCGACGCACCCGAAGCGTTCGAGCCCCGCTCGCGCGACGCAGACCGTTCGCAGCTCGCCATCCTCGCGTCTGCGCGCGACGAGTTTGCAGAGCGCGGCCTTGCCGGCGCGCGCATGGACAGCATCGCCGAGCGCGCAGGCCTGAACAAGCGCCTCATCTACTACTACTTCGGCAGCAAGGACGACCTGTTCCTCGCGGTGCTGGAGCGCGTCTACGCCGACATCCGCGCGGCCGAGCAGCGCCTGCACCTCGACGAGATCGAGCCGGTCGAGGCCATTCGCCAGCTGGTGTCGTTCACCTGGCACTACTACCTCGAGCACCCCGAGTTCATCACGCTGCTCAACAGCGAGAACCTGCACTGCGCGGCGCACCTGAAACGCTCCGAACGCATCCAGGAAATGAACTCGCCGCTGGTGCAGTTGCTCGACACGGTGCTCGAGCGCGGCCGCCGCGACAAGCTGTTCCGAGCCGGCGTGGACCCGGTGCAGCTGTACATCTCCATCGCATCGCTCTGCTACTTCTATCTCTCGAACAACCACACGCTGTCGGCCATCTTCGGGCGCGACCTGCGAGCGCCCAAGGCGATGGCGCAACGCCTCTCGCACATGACCGACCTCGTGCTGGGCTACGTCCTGCACTGAGCCTCAGCGCGCCTTCGCACACCCCGGGTATTCACTAGGCAGCGGCCGTTGACGCTGCGGCGCAGCCGTTTCTACAATTGATAATTCACTCAATGGTGAATTGATTGATTCGAGAAGACGGCCCGACCGCGCGGAGACATTCCATGAAGTTCCTTGCCTCGCTGACCTGCGTCCTTGCCCTGCTGCCGTGCGTGGCCTCCGCGCAGGGCGCCTATCCCAGCAAGCCGATCCGTGTGGTCGTGCCCTTCGCGGCCGGCAGCACCACCGACATCATTGCGCGTGCCATCGCCGACAAGATGAGTCTCAGCATGGGCCAGACGCTGGTCATCGACAACCGCGGCGGCGCGAGCGGCACCATTGGCCAGCAGGCGGTGGCCACGGCGGCGCCGGACGGCTACACGGTGATGATCCATTCCTCGTCGCACACGGTGAGCCCCTCGACTTTCGCCAAGCTGCCCTTCGACACGCTGCACGACTTCGCAGGCGTCACGCCCATCTCGTCGCTGCCCAACGCGCTGGTCATCTCGCCCACGAAGAACATCAAGACGCTGCCACAGCTGCTTGCCGCCGCGCGCGCCAAGCCCGGCAGCATGAACTTCGCATCGGCCGGCCAAGGCAGCGCCACGCACCTGAACGCCGAGAAATTCAAGATGGCCGCGAAGATAGACGCCACCAACATCCCCTTCAAGGGATCGGGCGAGGCCGTCACCGAGGTGCTCTCGGGTCGCGTCGACTATTACTTCTCGCCCATTGCACCGGTCATCGGCCAGATCAAGGAAGGCCAGCTGCTGGCGCTGGCCGTCGGATCGCCCAAGCGCGCCGCCGCCCTGCCCGACGTGCCCACGACCACCGAGGCCGGCGTGCCCGGCTCGGAATTCAACTTCTGGATCGGAATGATGGCGCCCGCCAGGACCCCGCGCGACATCGTCGATCGGCTGAACGCCGAAGTGGCGAAGGCGCTGGCCACGCCCGAGGTGAAGGAGCGCTTCGCCAAGCTCGGCGCCGATGCCTGGACGCTCAAGCCCGAGCAGTTCGACGCCTACATCAAGGAAGAGATCGCGAGCAACGCGCAGCTCGTGAAGGCCGCCGGCCTGTCGGTCCAGCAGTAATCAGGCACGCAAGAAAGCCTCGGCCCTAGCCATGTTCCGCAAGCTCCTGCTCTCCCCGGCCCTGCGTCCTTTCATCCTGATCCTGTTGCTGCTGGTGCTGTGGGACCTGGCGATCCGCCTCTTCAGGATTCCGGCCTACCTGATCCCGCCGCCATGGGAGGTCGTGAAGCAGCTCGTCGCCGAATGGCCGCGCCTGCTCGGCGAGAGCTGGAAGACCACGCTCGCCACGCTGGGCGGCTTCGGCCTGACGATCCTGATCGGCATTCCGATCGCGATGGTCATCGCCTACTCTCGCGTGGTCGAGTCGTACGTGTACCCGCTGCTGGTGTTCTCGCAGAGCATTCCCAAGGTGGCGATCGCGCCGCTGTTCGTGGTGTGGTTCGGCTTCGGCATCTTCCCGAAGGTGATCAGCGCGTTCCTGCTGGGCTTCTTCCCTGTGGTGGTGTCCACGGTGATGGGCTTCAAGTCGGTCGAGCCCGACATGCTCGACCTGGCCCGATCGATGGGCGCGAGCCGCCTGCAGACCTTCTTCAAGATCAGCCTGCCGCAAGCCATGCCCGCGATCTTCAGCGGCCTGAAGGTGTCGGTCACGCTGGCCGTCGTGGGTGCGGTGGTCGGCGAGTTCGTCGGCTCCAACTCGGGCATCGGCTACGTGCTGCAGGTGGCCAACGGCAACTTCGACCTGCCGCTGATGTTCGCTGCGCTGGTCGTGTTGTCGAGCATCGGCGTGATTCTTTTCGTCGCGGTCGACCTGATCGAGCGCGTGATGATTCCGTGGCACGCCTCGCAGCGCCACGCCCAGTGAGTTCCTTCGCCTAGCCAACAACTCCCGGAGACAAGACCATGAAGAAGCTGCTTCCCTCGCTGCTCGCCGCCGCAGCGCTCGTCACCTTCGCCATCGCTCCTGCCCACGCGCAGACCGACAAGCCCAAGGACAAGGTCACGCTGATGCTCAACTGGTACCTCTACAGCGAGCACGCGCCCTTCTTCCTCGGCAGGGAAAAGGGCTTCTATGCCGACGAAGGGATCGACCTCGAGATCCAGGAAGGCCGCGGCTCCGCCGTTACCGCGCAGGCGGTGGCCGCCAAGTCGGCCACCTTCGGCTATATCGACGTCACGACCATGATCAAGGCCGCCGCCAAGGGCGCGCCGCTGAAGTCGACCGGCGTGCTGTTCCAGGTGAGCCCGATGTCGGTCATGGGCTTCACCGAGAAGAACATCAGGGCGCCGAAGGACATCGTCGGCAAAACGGTGGCCGTCACGCCCGGCGATTCGATGTCTCAGATGTGGCCGCTGTTCCTCAAGGTCAACAACATCTCGCCGGATCAGGTGAAGATCGTCTCGGGGGACGCCCAGACCAAGCTCAATGCGGTGACCAACGGCCAGGCCGACCTGCTGCTGGGCTATGTGATGGACCAGGCGATCAAGCTGCAGGACGCCACCGGCAAGCCCGTGACGCCGATCCGCTTCGCCGACTCGGGCGTGAACCAGATCAGCTCCGGAATCATCGCCAACAAGAACCTGCTGACGGAGAACCCCGACCTCGTGAAGCGCTTCATGCGCGCCTCGACCAAGGCCACCGAAGCCGCCGAGAAGAGTCCCGAGGCCGCGGTCGATGCGATGCTCAAGGCCAACCCTAAAGCCGGCGTGCGCGACACGCTGATCGTCGGCATGAAGCAGAGCGTGGCGCTCTATCACACGAAGGAAACGGCCAACCAGCGCCCGTTCCGCGTGGCGATGAAGAACGTGAACGACTCGCTCGATCTGCTGGTGCAGTACGGCGGCATGGACCCATCGACGCGCGGCAAGCCTGAAGACTACGTGACCCTCGACTTCCTGCCCTGATTGGCTCGCCCCCAGGCTGCGCGCACTGCGTGTCGCTTCGCCAACCCCCTACCGGGGGCAACACCTGCGGCCCGGCAAAGCCGGTTCCGCGGTGTTTCCCGAAACCCATTTCCAGACCTGTTTTCCGACAGTCCGCAGTCGTCCTCCCTCACGCCCATGTCCAATGAAGTCCTGATCGAAGCGCGCGGCGTCTCGAAGACCTACCAAAGCAAGGACGGCCCGGTCGAGTCGCTCAGGCCTCTAGCCTTCGCCATCAAGGAAGGCGAGTTCGTCTCCGTCGTCGGCCCCTCGGGCTGCGGCAAGAGCACGCTGCTGAAGATGGTGGCGGGCCTGCTGCCCATCAGCGGCGGCGAGCTCACGTTGGGCGGCAAGCCGATCAAGGGGCCGCAGAAGGACGTGGGCATCGTGTTCCAGAGCGCGGTGCTGCTGCCCTGGCGCAGCGTGGAAGACAACATCCTGCTGCAAGCCGAGATGCGCCACCTGCCCAAGGCGGCATCACAAGCCCGCGCACGCGAGCTGATGGAGATGGCGGGCCTGAAGGGCTTCGAGGGCAAGTACCCCTGGCAGCTGTCGGGCGGCATGCAGCAGCGCGCCTCGATCTGCCGCGCACTGCTGCACGACCCGTCGGTGCTGCTGATGGACGAGCCTTTCGGCGCGCTCGACGCGATGACGCGCGAGAAGATGAACCTCGAGCTGCAGCGCATCTGGATGGCGTCGAAGAAGACGGTGATGCTGATCACCCACAGCATTCCCGAGGCGATCTTCCTGTCGGACCGCGTGATCGTGATGAGCGAGCGGCCAGGTTCGATTGCCGCTGTGTACGACATCGACCTGCCGCGCCCCCGCACGCTCGACATGATGGGCTCCGCCGAGTTCGGCGCGTACACGAAGCTGGTGCGCGCGCATTTCTTCTCGCAGGGCATCCTGGACCACTGAAGGCACCGGCCATGGATGCAATCCGCTTTCACGTCGAGGAGATCCGCTTTGCCGAGCGCGACGTGGCGCTGCGGCTGCCGTTCCGCTTCGGTGCGGCGACCGTCACGGCCTGCCCGCAGGTTTATGTGAAAGCCCGCATCCGCTTTTCGGACGGCCGCACGGCCGAGGGCTGCGCCGCCGAGATGATGGTGCCCAAGTGGTTCGACAAGAACCCGGCGCTCACCAATGAGCAGAACTTCGAGCAACTGCGCTTCGCGCTGCGCGATGCGCGCGAGGCCTATATCGCCGAGCCCGACGCGCAAACCGCGTGGACGCACTTCGCGTCCAACTACGCGACGCTGCAGTCACGCGCCAAGGCCAAGGGCCTGCAACCGCTGGTGGCGAGCTACGGCCCGGCGCTGGTCGATCGCGCCCTGCTCGACGCGCTGTGCCTGCACAGTGGCGTGAGCTTCGCAACGGCCATGAGCGGCAACCTCTGCGGCATCGACATCGCAGGCAGCGGCCTGGCCGATGACCTCGCGGGCTTCGACATGCCAGCCTTCCTGGCGAAGCAATCGCCGCGCACTCGCATCGCGGCGCGCCACACGGTGGGCCTGGCCGATGCCATCGACGACTACGATGCCCTGCCCGGCGCCCCCGCCGATGGCCTTCCGACGACTCTCGAAGCCGCCGTTCGCCGCTACGGCCTCACGCACTTCAAGCTCAAGCTGTGCGGCAACACCGCGCAGGACATCGCGCGCCTCGAACGCATCTCCCGCGTCATCGACGGGCACGCGCAGTTGGTGACGCTCGATGGCAACGAGCAGTACGCCGACGCCGATGCGTTCGCCACCTTCCTGGACCGCATGCTGTCCACGCCCGTGCTTTGGAAGCTCGCGCAGAAGACGGTCTTCGTCGAACAGCCGATCCGCCGTGACGCGGCGCTGCTGCGCGACGTGTCCGCGCTCGGCAAGCGCATTCCGTTGCTCATCGACGAATCGGACGCCACGCTCGATGCCTTCGTGCAGGCCCGCGCGCTCGGCTACACCGGTGTGTCGAGCAAGAGCTGCAAGGGCTTCTACAAGTCGGTCGTCAACGCGGCACGCTGCGCGCACTGGAACGCGGCCGGCGACACGGCACGCTACTTTCTCTCCGGCGAAGACCTCACCATGCAGGCCGGCGTCGGTGTGCAGCAAGACCTGGCACTGGTCGCATGGCTCGGGCTGTCGCACGTCGAGCGCAACGGCCACCACTATGTCAACGGCCTGGCCGCAGCGCCTGAGGCCGAACAGCAGGTCCTGCTGCGCGCCCACCCGGGTCTCTACGAACTGAGCGACGGCGCCGTGCGCCTCGCCATCCGCGAGGGCCAGCTCGACCTGTCCTCGCTTACCACCGCGTCCGGCTTTGCCACCGACAGACCCGGTGCCGGCATCTCTTGGGACGCCATGCGTTCCGTCTACTGAAGCAACGCTTCTCTCTGCCTATCTCGCATCTCAAGGAGCAAAACGATGGCCACCCAACGTCTAGGAATCATCATGCACGGCGTCACCGGGCGCATGGGCATGAACCAGCACCTGATCCGCTCCATCTGCGCCATCCGCGCCCAAGGCGGCGTCACGCTGTCGAACGGCGACAAGGTCATGCCCGACCCGATCCTCATCGGCCGCAACGCAGAGAAGATGGAAGCACTCGCCAAGGCCCACAACATCGCGCGCTGGGGCACCGACCTCGACAAGGCGCTGGAGAACAAAGACGACACCCTCTTCTTCGACGCCGGCACCACGCAGATGCGCCCGATGCTGCTGGCCAAGGCCATCCGCGCCGGCAAGCACGTGTACTGCGAGAAGCCGATCGCCACCAACCTCAACGAGGCCGTCGAGATCGCGCGCCTGGCCGAAGGCTCCGGCCTGAAGCACGGCGCCGTGCAGGACAAGCTCTTCCTGCCCGGCCTGCGCAAGCTCGATATGCTGCGTCGCGCCGGCTTCTTCGGCCGCATGCTCAGCGTGCGCCTGGAGTTCGGCTACTGGGTGTTCGAGGGCGACCTGCAGCCCATCCAGCGCCCGAGCTGGAACTACCGCAAGGAAGACGGCGGCGGGATGATCCTGGACATGATGTGCCACTGGCGCTACGTGCTGGACAACTTGTTCGGCGAAGTGAAGGCTGTGTCGTGCATCGGGGCGACGCACATCCCCAAGCGCTGGGACGAAGCCGGCAAGCCGTATGAAGCCACCGCCGACGATGCCGCCTATGCCACCTGCGAACTCACGGGCCACAACGGCGAGCCGGTGATCGCGCAGATCAACATGAGCTGGGCCACGCGCGTGCGCCGCGACGACCTCGTGACCTTCCATGTCGACGGCACCGATGGCTCCGCCGTCGCGGGCCTGTCGAGTTGCCGCGCGCAGAGCCGCGTCGCCACGCCGCGCCCGGTATGGAACCCCGACGAGAAGCAGACCATGAATTTCTTCGACCAGTGGCAGGAGATTCCGGACTCGCAGGTCTACGACAACGGCTTCAAGATCCAGTGGGAACACTTCATTCGCCACGTGGTCGAGAACGAGCCCTACAAGTGGACGCTGCCCGAAGGCGCCAAGGGCGTGCAACTGGTCGAGGCCGCGCTCGAGTCGTGGCAGGACCGCCGCTGGGTCGATGTGCCAGCGCTGAAAGTCTGAGGCAGCCATGGCGCTTTCGCTCACCCTCCCCACCGCCGACGGCACGCTCGCGCCCTACGCGCTGCGCGGCATCGCGCCGATCAAGCCCGATGCGGGCGTCAAGTTCAACCGCATCGCCTACTCGGCCGCACACGTCGTGGCCGACCCGCTCGCGGCCATCGACCCATGGCTGCAGTGCGCGGTCGACTGGGACACCACCATCGCCTACCGCCGCCACCTGTTCTCGCTGGGCCTGGGCGTGGCCGAGGCCATGGACACCGCGCAGCGCGGCATGGGCCTGGACTGGCCGACCTCGCTGGAGCTGATCCGACGCTCGCTCGATGCGGCGAAGGACGTGCCGGGCGCGCTGGTCGCCTCAGGCTGCGGCACCGACCACCTGAACATCGACGACGTGAAGAGCGTCGACGACGTCATCCGCGGCTACGAAGAGCAGATGGCCGCCATCGAGGCGCTCGGCGGCAAGCTGATCGTGATGGCCAGCCGCGCGCTGGCCCGTGTGGCGAAGAGCCCGGCCGACTACGAGCGCGTGTACGACCGCATCCTGAGCCAGGCGAAGCAGCCGGTGGTGCTGCACTGGCTGGGCGACATGTTCGACCCGGCGCTGGCCGGCTATTGGGGCACGAAGGATATCGATGCGGCGATGGACACCGCCGTGGGCATCATCGCGGCGCATCCGGACAAGGTCGACGGCATCAAGATCTCGCTGCTCGACAAGGACAAGGAAATCGCGATGCGCCGGCGCCTGCCTTCAGGCGTTCGGATGTATACGGGTGACGACTTCAACTACGCCGAGCTGATTGCGGGCGACGGCTTCGGCGATGAACCCACGCACGGCAAGAGCGATGCGCTACTCGGCATCTTCGACGCCATCGCGCCGGCCGCCAGTGCGGCGCTCGGGGCACTGGCCCAGGGCTACACCGAGAAGTTCCACGCCATCCTCGGCCCCACGGTGCCGCTGTCGCGCCACATCTTCGCGGCGCCCACGCGCTTCTACAAGACCGGCGTGGTGTTCATGGCCTGGCTCAACGGCCACCAGAAACACTTCACGATGGTGGGCGGCCAGCAGAGCACGCGCTCGCTGCAGCACTTTGCCGAGCTGTTCAGGCTGGCCGATACGGCCAATCTGCTGGAGCAGCCCGAGCTGGCCGTTCGGCGCATGAAGACGCTGCTGGCACTGCACGGTGTGGAAGGTTGAGCAAGGCCATGCGCGATTTCTCGCAGAACCACGACTGGCTGTCGATCAACACAGCCACCATCCGCAAGCAGTCGGGCGCCGAGGTGCTGCTCAACCGCATCATCGATCAGTGCGCCGAACGCGGCATCCGCGCGATCAGCCCCTGGCGCGATCAGGTGGCGGCCGTCGGGCTCGACAAGGTGGCCAAGCAACTGAAGGCGCATGGCATCGGCCTGTCGGGCTATTGCCGTGGCGGCTTCTTTCCCGCACCCGACGCTGCAGGTCTGAAAGCTGCGCTCGACGACAACCGCCGCGCCATCGACGAGGCGAAGACGCTCGGTGCACCCTGCCTCGTGCTGGTCGTTGGCGCCCTGCCCGGTGCGCTCGAAGGCAAGGCCGCGTACAAGGACATCGCCCGCGCGCGCGGCGAGGTTCACGACGGCATCGCAGCCTCGCTCGAATATGCCCGCGAGGTCGGTATGCCGCTCGCCATCGAGCCCCTGCACCCGATGCAGGCGGCCGACCGCGCGTGCATCAACACGCTCGAACACGCCCTCGACCTGTGCGACGAACTCGATGCAGGCAAGACCGGCATGCTCGGCGTGGCGCTCGACATCTATCACGTCTGGTGGGACCCGAAGCTGCAGCAGCAGATCGCCCGCGCGGGCCGTGAACGACTGCTGGCGTACCACGTCTGCGACTGGCTCACGCCCACGCGCGACCTGCTCTCCGACCGCGGGATGATGGGCGACGGCGTCGTCGAGCTGAAAAAAATCCGCGGCTGGGTTGAGGACGCGGGCTTCGCGGGGTTCAGCGAGGTCGAAATCTTTTCGAACCTCGACTGGTGGCAACGGGCCGGCGAAGAGACGCTGGATGTTTGCATCGAGCGGCACAAGTGGGCCGTTTAGGCGTTCGGGTTCTGGGGCGGTCGATTGCTTCGGGGGGTGCACAGGCCACCGGGTACTCCCCTCCGCGAATGTCCCCCGGCCTTCGGCCCCCTCCTTTATTTCGCTGCGGGGAGCACCCGATGCCCCGCGCACAGTAGACGCTCTTCTTGTGCCGGCGGTTCAACCGCTCTGCTGAACGCTCACGCCGATGGGGTGCCTTGCGCAGCGAAATAAAGGAGGAGGCCGCAGGCCGGGGGACATTCGCGGAGCAAGGTACCCCGTCGGCGTGAGCGAGCCCTGAACAGTGCCCTGCACATCTCGCGAACAGCAGCCACTTGTGCTGCAATTCACCCATGGCTGCCCCGACCCTCGATGACCTGCGCCGATACGCAATAGCGCGCACCCTGTTCAAGCCCACGACGCTGCCCGCCGCTATCCGCCAGCTCGGCTTCGTGCAGGCTGACCCTATCCGCGCCCCGGCGCGCGCGCAGGACCTCACGCTGCGCCACCGCGTGAAGGACTACCGCGCAGGCGATCTCGAGAACCGCTACACGCGCCTCGCCATCGAGGAAGACTGCCTCGTCAACTACGGCTTCCTGCCGCGCGAGCACCTGGCACTGATGCATCCGCGCGAAGCCAAGCGCGCATGGGACGCCGACACGCGGCGCAAAGCAGCCGATGTGCTCGCCTACGTGCGGGAGCACGGCCCTGTGCACCCGCGCCAGGTCGAACAGCACTTTGCACACGGCCGCATCAAGAACTACTGGGGCGGTTCCATCAACGCGACCACGCACCTGCTCGACGAAATGCACTACCGCGGCATGCTGCGCGTGGTGCGGCGCGACAGCGGCACGCGCGTCTACGAAGCCGTGACGCACCAGCCCGCCGACGACAGTCCCGCCGGCCGCGCCCAACGCGCCGCCGCGCTGATCGAACTGGTGGTGCGCAAGTACGCGCCGCTGCCGGCCGCGAGCCTGACGTACCTCGTGCGGCTGCTCGGCTATGGCGCGCCGCACCTGTCGCTGCAGACGCAGGCGGCTCTGCGCATCGCCCGCGAAGAACTCGCGAGCTGCCGCATCGACGGCACCACGTGGTACTGGCCCGCCGACGAGAACCCCGTCTCGCGCCGGCACGCCCCCGACGACGCGGTGCGCCTGCTGGCGCCGTTCGATCCCGTCGTGTGGGACCGCCGCCGCTTCGAGCTGCTCTGGGACTGGACGTACAAGTTCGAGGCCTACACGCCGGCGCCCAAGCGCCAGTTCGGCTACTACGCGCTGCCGATGCTGCATCACGACCGAGTGATCGGCTGGGCCAACGTGACGGCGCCCGAGGGTCGGCTGCAGCCGGCTTTCGGCTATGTCGGCAAGAAGCCACGCGACGCGGCCTTCCGCGCGGCGCTGGACGACGAACTGCACCGCATGACGCAGTTCCTGGCCGGGCGCTGAGCCCGGACAAAATCCCCTTGCGCCCGAAGGTCTGGCGCGCGGGCGACAACCCCGCGCGACAACGGGCTTCTAGAATCGCGCCGTTGTCCGGTTCGCCGGACGGCAAGCGTTCTCAGGGCGGGGTGCAATTCCCCACCGGCGGTGATGGCGGCGTAAAAAGCCGCACAAGCCCGCGAGCGCCCGAGTCCTGCGCATGCAGGCCAAGGGGTCAGCAGATTTCGGTGCGATTCCGAAGCCGACGGTCACAGTCCGGATGAAAGAGAGCGCGAAATGCGGGCGAGCCCGCGCGTTCCGACGTGGGCGCGCGGCCTGCCTTGCGGTTTCGTGCGCCCTGATTCAGGAAACCTGCTTTCAGAGGCACACCATGAGTCAGATCAACGACCTTCCCCTCTCCGCCATCACCGCGTCGAACACATCGCGCGGCGAGCGCATCGCCTTCGTCGAAGCGCAATGGCATTCGGACATCGTCCACCAGGCACGCGACGCCTTCCTCGAAGAAATGGCGCGCCTTGGCGTGGCCCGCGAACGCATCGACATCTTCGACGTACCGGGCGCCTTCGAGATCCCGCTGCACGCCAAGCGGCTCGCCAGCTCGGGCAAGTACGCGGCCATCATCGGCTGCGCGCTGGTGGTCGACGGCGGCATCTACCGCCACGAGTTCGTGGCGAACACGGTGGTCAGCACGCTGATGTCGCTGCAGCTGGAGACCGACGTGCCGATCTTCTCGGCCGTGCTCACGCCGCATCATTTCCACGAGCACGTGGAGCACCGCAAGTACTTCCACCGCCACTTCGCGGTCAAGGGCACGGAAGTGGCCGAGGCCTGCTTCAAGACGCTCGAAGGGCTGAAGAAGATCGACGCGCTGCTGGCGGCGTGACAACAGGCGCAAGCCTGCAGTAATCTGGGCGGATGAGTTCTTCGTCACCATCCCCCAGAGAAGACCGCTACACCCTCTACGGCGCGCCCGGTTCGGGCGCCACCCCCATACACGCCGCGCTGACGCTGATCGGCGCGCAGGTCGAAACCGTCGAAATTTCCCCCTGGGAAAGCGAGGCCGAGCGCGAACGCATGTCGGGCATCAATCCGATGCGGCAGGTGCCCGCCCTCGTGCTGCCTTCGGGCGAGTTGATGACCGAGAGCGCGGCCATCCTGATCTGGCTCGGCGACCGCTACCCCGAGGCCGGGCTCTGCCCCGCGCCTGGCGATCCACTGCGCGCGCGCTACCTGCGCTGGATGGTCTACCTCCCGGCGTCCATCTATTCGCTGTTCTGGGTGCGCGACGAACCCACGCGCCTCACGCCCGACCCGGCCGCGCAGGCCGTGATGCTCGAGCGCACTGCCGAGCGCATCGCTCACTGCTGGCACCTGATGGACACGCAGATCGACGAGCCCGCGCCCTACCTGCTCGGCGAGAAGCTGAGCATGCTCGACCTGTACGTGACCGTGATGTCGCGCTGGACGCCGCAGCGCACGCGCTTCTACCGCGTAGCGCCGCGCATGGCGCGGGTGGTTCGCCTCGTGGATGCCGACCCGCGGCTGGCAGACTTCTGGGCGGCGCGCTTTCCCTTCACCACGACCCCTTCGACCCCATGACCGCACGCACACCGACCACCGCCTATCCGATGACGATCTATCACAAGCCCAACTGCAGCACCTCGCGCAACGTGCTGTCGCTGATCCGCGAAAGCGGCGTGGAGCCCGAGATCGTGCTGTACCTGGAGACGCCGCCATCGAAGAAGAAGCTGCGCGAGCTGGCGAAGGCGATGAACATGGGTGCGCGCGATCTGCTGCGCGCCAAGGAAGCGCCGTACGAAGAACTGAAGCTGGCCGATCCGAAGTGGACCGACGATCAGCTGTTCGACGCCATCGTCGAGCATCCGATCCTGCTGCAGCGGCCCATCGTGGTGTCGCCGCGCGGCACGCTGATGTGCCGGCCGTGGGAGCGCGTGCGCGAGATCCTGCCGGCCTGAAGCGTCAGCCTGCGGCCTGCTGCGCCAGGCCCCACGCGACATGCTCGCGCACGAGTTCGCTCGGGTGCCCGGCGCGTGTCGCCAGCGCCTCCAGCGCACCGGCCTCGCCCGCTCTCGCCGCATTGCCCAGTGCCACGGCGATGTTGCGCAGCCAGCGCTCATGCCCGATGCGGCGAATGGGACTGCCCTCGGTGCGGCGTAAAAAATCTTCTTCCGTCCACGCAAAAAGCTCGGCCAGCGTGCGCCCCGTGAGCCCTTCGCGCGCATCGAAGTCGGGCAGCTCGCTCTTCTTCGCGAACTTGTTCCAGGGGCAGATCAGCTGGCAGTCGTCGCAGCCGTAGATGCGGTTGCCCATCAGCGGCCGCAGCTCCAGCGGAATCGGTCCGCCGTGCTCGATGGTGAGGTACGAGATGCAGCGCCGCGCATCCAGCCGCTGCGGCGCGACGATGGCTCGCGTGGGGCAGATGTCGATGCAGGCGCTGCAGCTGCCGCAGTGCGCCGTGACGGGCTCGCTCGGCGGCAGTTCCATGTCGACGTAGATCTCGCCCAGGAAGAACATCGAGCCCGCGTTGCGGTCCAGTATCAGCGTGTGCTTGCCGCGCCAGCCCTGCCCGCTGCGCGAGGCCAGCTCGGCTTCGAGCACGGGGGCCGAGTCGGTGAAGGCGCGGTGGCCGAAAGGCCCGACCTCTTCCGCGATGCGCTCGGCCAGTTTTGCGAGACGGTTGCGCAGCACCTTGTGGTAGTCACGGCCGCGCGCATAGACCGACACGATGGCTTCGCCGGGCCGCTTGAGCCGGTCGAACTCGATGGCTTGCCACTCGGGCTCGGTGCTGCGCGGCAGGTAGTCCATGCGCGCGGTGATCACGCTCACCGTGCCCGGCACCAGCTCGGCCGGACGGGCGCGGCGCGTGCCGTGTGTTGCCATGTATTGCATTTCGCCATGGAACCCTTGGGCTAGCCATTGCATCAGACCGTCCTCGGCGCTCGATAGATCGACGCCCGCGATTCCGATTTGGGAGAATCCGAGTTCCCGGGCCAAAGCCTGAATACGAACAACGAGTGGATGGCTAACGATCACTTGCCGATTGTAGAAACGCACAAGAACACCCGCATCCTGCGCTGGTGTAGCGAAGCCGACACCGACGCCTTCGCGCGATCGCTGGCCGCTTCGCCCGCATTGCGCGACGCCTTCATCGCGTTGCAAGGCGACCTCGGCGCCGGCAAGACCACTTTCGTGCGCCACCTGCTGCGCGCGCTCGGCATCGCGGGCCGCATCAAGAGCCCCACCTACGCGGTGGTCGAGCCTCACGAGGCGCCCGACGGCCTGCAGATCTTCCATTTCGATTTCTACCGCTTCGCCGATCCGCGCGAATGGGACGACGCCGGCTTCCGCGACATCTTCGCGGGACCGGGCCTCAAGCTGGCCGAATGGCCGGAGAACGCCGCAGGCCGCACACCAGTTGCCGACCTCGCTATTAAAATAGAAGCAATGACCGACGACACACGCAGCGTGACCCTCCTCGCGAACACCCCTCGCGGCAGCGATCTGCTGGCGCGCACCGCCGCATGAAGGCGCGCGGCCTGAAACGGCGCGTGCTGCTGCAGGGCGGCAGCATCGCGCTGATGCTCGGCGTGCACCAGATCGCACGCGGCGCCACCATCCTCGCGGTGCGCGTCTGGCCGGCGGCCGACTACACGCGCGTGACCATCGAATCCGATGCGCGGCTCAGTTCGCAGCAGCTCGTGGTCGGCAGCCCGCCGCGCCTGGCCGTCGACATCGAAGGCATCGAGCTCAGCCCCGAGTTGCGCGAGCTGGTCGGCAAGATCAAGCCGGGTGACCCGTACATCAACGGCCTGCGCGTCGGCCAGAACGCGCCGAAGGTGGTGCGCATCGTTTTCGACCTGAAGCAGGCCGTGGTGCCGCAGGTGTTCTCGCTCGCGCCGGTGGCTGCGTACAAGCACCGGTTGGTGCTCGACCTGTATCCCGAGCAGGCGGTCGATCCGATGGAAGCGCTGATCGCCGAGCGCCTGCGCGACGCGCCCCGCGGCGGCAACAGCAACAACAGCTCCCCAGCCGTCGTGGCCGGCGCACCGCCCGCACCAACGCGTCCCGCCCCGCCGGCCGTCGATCCGCTGGGCGACCTGATGGCACAGCAGGCGGTGCGTCCCGGCCCACCCGCACCGCCCCCGCCCGTGGTGGCCGGCAGCGAGCGCCCGACGGGACTGCCCGTGCCCCTGACTCCCCCGCCGCCTGCGGTGGCCGCGGCACCCGCCAGGCCCGTCGCGCCGCCGGTAGCCGCCGGACGCAGCGACGCCACGGCGAGCCGCACCGACCGCATCATCATCGTGGCGCTCGACCCCGGCCACGGCGGCGAAGACCCCGGTGCCATCGGCCCCAACGGCACGCGCGAGAAAGACATCGTGCTGCAGGTGGCCCACCGCCTGCGCGAGCGCATCAACGCGAGCAGCGTGAACGGCAGCCCGATGCGCGCGTTTCTCACGCGCGACGCCGACTTCTTCGTGCCGCTGGGCGTGCGCGTGCAGAAGGCGCGGCGAGTGCAGGCCGACCTGTTCGTGAGCATCCATGCCGATGCCTTCACCACGCCCGCCGCGCGCGGCGCCAGTGTGTTCGCGCTGAGCCAGAGCGGCGCGTCGAGCAGCGCGGCGCGCTGGCTCGCCAACAAGGAAAACGACGCCGACAAGGTCGGCGGCGTGAACGTCGGCAATCACGAGGCCCAGGTACAGCGCGCGCTGCTCGACATGAGCACGACCGCGCAGATCAACGACAGCCTGAAGCTCGGCGGCGCCATGCTCGGCGAGATCAAGGGCATTGGCGCGCGGCTGCACAAGGGGCAGGTCGAACAGGCCGGCTTCGCGGTGCTGAAGGCGCCGGACATCCCGAGCGTGCTGGTGGAGACGGCCTTCATCAGCAACCCGGAAGAAGAAGCCAACCTTCGCCGTGTCGACTACCAGGAGAACCTGGCCGATGCGCTGATGCGCGGCATCCAGCGCTATTTCGCCCAGAACCCGCCTCTGGCGCGCAGCCGGCAACTCTGATTTGGCGCTGCGGCTTTTGTAAAGCCAAAGCACGCCCTTCCGTCCCACGCCGCGCGGCCCGCTACACCGCACAGGCAGGTGCGGCAGGCTCCTACACCGGGGCCCCGCCTTGCGGCCATGATGAATCATCACTTCTCGAAAGGTGGACATCATGAACACACGTCTCTGGATCGCTGCAGCCGCAGCCACTTCGGTCATGGCGATTGCGGGTTGCGCGAGCGGCCCTAACCAGAATCTCGGGACCGGGGTAGGCGCCGTAGGCGGCGCGCTGGTGGGCAATGCCATCGGCGGCAACACCGCAAGCACGGTGGGTGGCGCGGCCATCGGCGGCGTCATCGGCAACCAGATCGGCCGCAGTGCCGACGAGCGCAACTACTACAACCAGCAGCGCTATCCGCGGGGCAGCGGCTACTACCCGGGCAACGGGCCGAACTACTGATACGCAGCCTGAACGACAAAGCGCGCCGATTGGCGCGCTTTGTCGTTGACGGAGCAAGTCGTCAGGCCCCCGCCGCGCGCGCCTTCTCCGCCTTCGATGCACGCCACGCGCCGAAGATCGCGAGCAGGCCGGGCACGAAGATCAGCGCCCAGATGATCTTGTCCAGGTGCTGGCGCACGAAGGGCAGGTTGCCGAAGAAGTAACCCGCGGTTGCGATGCCCAGCACCCAGAGGAGTCCGCCGACCACGTTGTACATGGTGAACTTCGCGCGGCTCATCTCGGCCACGCCGGCCACGAACGGCGCGAAGGTGCGAATGAAGGGCATGAAGCGCGCAAGGATGATCGTGATGCCGCCGTAGCGCTCGTAGAAGCCGTGGGCCTGGTCGAAGGCCTTGCGGTTGAAGAAGCGCGAGTTCTCCCACTGGAACACCTTCGGCCCGAAGTAGCGGCCGATCGAATAGTTGCACTGGTCGCCCAGGATGGCCGCTGCAATGAGGATCCCGCAGGCCAGCGGAAAGCTCATGAGCCCCACGCCGCACAGCGCGCCCACGATGAAGAGCAGCGAGTCCCCGGGCAGGAACGGCATCACCACCGCGCCGGTCTCGACGAAGACGATGAGGAACAGCAGCGCATAGACCCAGGGCCCGTAGGCAATGACGAAGGCTTCGAGGTGCTTGTCGACATGAAGGATGAAGTCGACGAGAAAGCTGATGATTTCCATGGGGGCGGATTATCCTTGCTGCCACTGAGCGCCCTGCCAATCACCCCATGCGTGCACATACGCGCTGCCACCGATGCGGGCCAGCGCCTGAACGAGCGCCGCTTTTAGAATGCCCCGGTGAGCGCCCTCCCCACTTCCATCTCCCCCGCCGAACGCCGCCCCATCCGCGAACTCCCCGACGAGCTGATCAGCCAGATCGCCGCCGGCGAAGTCGTCGAGCGCCCCGCCTCGGTGGTGCGCGAGCTGCTGGACAACGCGCTCGATGCGGGCGCCGGCCAGATCACGGTGCGACTGGCCTCGGGCGGCGTGCGGCTGATCTCGGTCGAGGACGACGGCCTGGGCATCCCGCGCGAGGAACTCACGGTGGCCCTGCGCCGCCACGCGACCAGCAAGATCGCAAGCCTCAACGACCTCGAAACGGTCGGCACCATGGGATTCCGGGGAGAAGCGCTGGCCGCCATCAATGCGATCGCCGAACTCAGCATCCTTTCGCGCTTCGCCGGTTCCGAGGGCGCGTTCGCGCTCGACGGCCGCACCGGCGAGTTGCGGCCCGTGGCCCGCTCCACCGGCACCACGGTCGAGGTGCGCGAGCTGTTCTTCGCAACGCCCGCGCGCCGCAAGTTCCTGAAGACCGACGCCACCGAACTGGCCCATTGCATAGAGGCGGTGCGCCGCCACGCACTGGCACGGCCCGAGGTGGGCTTTTCGGTCTGGCATGACGGCAAGCTGGTCGAGCAGTGGCGCGCCGCCACCACGCGCGAGCAGCGACTGGCCGACGCACTGAGTGACGATTTCGTGGCGCAGAGCGTGGCCGTCGAGCGCGAAGGCGGCCCGGTGCGCGTGATCGGCCGCGCCGGCATTCCCGATGCTGCGCGGTCGCGCGGCGACCAGCAGTTCTTCTACGTCAACGGCCGCTTCGTGCGCGACAAGGTACTGTCGCACGCCGTGCGCAGCGCGTACGAAGACGTGCTGCACGGACAGCGCCAGCCGATCTATGCGCTGTACCTCGAAATCGATCCGGCGCGCGTCGACGTGAACGTGCATCCGACCAAGATCGAGGTGCGCTTTCGCGACGGGCGCGAGGTGCACCAGGCGGTGCGCCACGCCATCGAGGACGCGCTGGCGGCTCCACGCGCGGGCGACGCCGTGGTGGCCCCGGGCGCGCCGCAGCCGTTCTTCAAGCAAACCCCGCTGCCGTCGAACGCCAGTTGGGCGCAGCCCGCCATCAATTTCACGGCACGCGAACGCGGCGCCGGCGACTTCGAGGCCATGTGGCCCAGGCGCAGCGAGCAGCTGGCGCATACGGCCGAGCCCACCGCCTCGCTCCTCTGGCCTTCCGCCAGTGCGGTGCCGACGACGTTCCCGCCATCCGCAGGGCTGCCCGTGGACGACCGCGCCGACACCACCCCTCTCGCCACCAACGAGGAGGCCTGGCCGCTGGGACGGGCGCTGGCCCAGCTGCAGGGCATCTACATCCTGGCCGAGAACAGCCAGGGCCTGGTGATCGTCGACATGCACGCGGCGCACGAGCGCATCGTCTACGAGCGGCTCAAGACACAGCTCGACGGCGCGGCCATCGCCAGCCAGCCGCTGCTGATCCCGGCCACCTTCGCCGCCACGCCGCAGGAAGTGGCCACGGCCGAGGCCTGCGCCGAGGTGCTGCCGACGCTGGGCCTGGAAATCACCCCTTCTCGGCGCGCACCCTTGCGGTGCGTGCCGTGCCCGGAACGCTGGCCGACGGCGATCCGGTGGAACTGGCGCGCAGCGTGCTGGCCGAACTGGGCCAGCACGACGCGAGCACCGTGGTGCAACGCGCCCAGAACGAGCTGCTGTCCACCATGGCCTGCCACGGGGCAGTGCGGGCCAACCGAAAGCTCACCATCGACGAGATGAACGCACTGTTACGCCAGATGGAAGCAACAGAACGTTCGGACCAGTGCAACCACGGCCGGCCAACCTGGCGCCAGCTGTCGATCCGCGAGCTCGATTCGCTGTTCATGCGCGGCCGATAGGCAGAACGGCGCTTTTAGGCCTTTCTTCTAGGGTTTTCCACCGTCATCGGAATTGTGGGCACGTACGTTGCATAGGTTCGTCAAGGCGCCAGCGAGCGTTGTTTCGGGGGGTTACCAAAGTGCAGTGTCGGCGCACCTCGGTGAAAGCAGATGAACTTTTCAGCCGGCTCTGCTGTCCTTCAACCCCATGATGAAACGCTGGACCCTCCTCGCGTCTGTCCTCTCGCTGTGTGCCCTGCTGGCCGCCGGCTGCTCGACGCTCGACGAGCGGCAGCGCGAATGGATCTTCCAGCCCAGCGATAGCAGCTGGGGCAACACCGCCACCATGGCCAAGGGCATGGAAGACGTGTGGATCGATTTCCAGTCCTCCACCACCGGTGAGCCTGCCCGCCTGCACGGCCTGTGGCTGGGCGGCGCGCCCGAGACCACCGACACGCCCGTGCTGCTGTACCTGCACGGCGCCCGCTACAACGTGGCCGGCTCGGCGCCGCGCATCCAGCGCATGCACGAGCTGGGCTTCTCGGTGCTGGCGATCGACTACCGCGGCTTCGGCAAGAGCTCCAAGGGCCTGCCCTCGGAAGAGTCGGCCCGCGAGGACGCCCGCGCCGCCTGGACCTGGCTGGCCGCGCGCCATCCCAGGCAGCACCGCTACATCTTCGGCCACTCGCTGGGCGGCGCCATCGGCATCGACCTGGCGGCGCATGTGAACGACGAGAGCGGCACCATCGTCGAGAGCACGTTCACTTCCATCGCCGACGTGGTCAGCGGCTTCAAGTGGGGCTGGCTGCCCTTCGGGGCCCTCATCACGCAGCGCTTCGAGGCCATCAACACCGTCAAGGACATCGGCGCGCCGCTGCTGGTGGTGCATGGCACGGCCGACAGCCTGATCAACCCCACGCTGGGCCGCAAGCTCTACGACGCGGCCACCGTGCCCAAGCTGTTCGTGCTGGTCGAAGGCGGCTCGCACCACAACACCAACTCGGTCGGCGAGGCGCAGTACCGCGCGGCGCTGACACAGCTGTTCCGCATGAAGCCCGAGGGCATGGTGGCGCGGAACCAGCCGAAGCTGTCGCCGCCCTCGCCGGCTCCGCAGGACGTGCACGGTGAGGCGCGCGCGAGCAGCGTGCCCGCGGCGATCTAGCCCGGGCTGCGTTCGAAAGGACAAACCCCTTCGAACGCAATCCCGTCTCAAGCCAGGTTGAAAGGCAGCTGCCGCAAAGGCTTGCCCGTCAGCTGCGCGACGGCATTGGCGAACGCGGGCGCCAGCGGCGGCAGGCCGGGCTCGCCCATCCCCTTGGGCGCATCGGCGCTGGGCACGATGTGGATGTCGAACTCCGGCACCTGCGTGATGCGGGCCACGGTGAAGTCGCCGAAGTTGCCCTGCTGCACGACACCGTCCTTCAGCGTGATCGCGCTGCCTTGCAGGCAGGTCGACAGCCCCATCACCGCCGCGCCCTGCACCTGCGCCTCCACGCTGCGCGGGTTGACGGCGAGGTTGCAGTGCACGCCGCTGGTCACGCGGTGCAGCACCGGCTGGCCGTCCTTGACCGAGGCTTCCACCACGTAGGCCACCACAGATTCGAAGGACTCGTGCACCGCCACGCCCCAGGCGCGGCCTTCGGGCAGCTTCTTCTTGCCGTAGCCGCTCTTGTCCACCGCCAGCTGCAGCGCAGCGCGATGGCGCGGGTGCTTGTCGCCGAACAGCTGCATGCGGTAGGCCACCGGGTCCTGCTTGGTGCTGCGGGCGATCTCGTCGATCAGCGTCTCCATCACGAAGGCGGTGTGGGTGGAACCCACGCTGCGCCACCACAGCACCGGCACGTTGACCTGCGGATGGTGTACCGTGAGGCGCATCGGCACCGGGTAGGGATCGCGCATGCCCTCGACGGCCGTGGCGTCGATGCCGTCCTTCACCATCATCCCGGCGAACACCGTGCCCGAGGTGATCGACTGGCCCACGATGACGTGGTCCCACGCCAGGATCTTGCCGCGCTCGTCGAAACCGATGCGCGCGCGGTGCAGGTGCATGGGGCGGTAGTAGCCGCCCTTGATGTCGTCCTCGCGGCTCCACAGCAGGCGCACGGGCGCGTCCAGGCCCGCCGCGCGCGTGGCTTTGGCGATCTCGCAGGCCTCGACCACGAAGTCGCTCGAGCCCACGAAGCGCCGGCCGAAGCCGCCGCCCGCCATCTGCACGTTCACCTTCACCTGCGCGGGATTGAGCTTCAGCGTGCGTGCCGCGGCCTGGCCGTCGAGGTCGGCTGACTGGGTGCCGACCCACAGTTCGGCGCGTCCGTCCGACAGCTTCACGGTGCAGTTCAGCGGCTCCATCGGCGCGTGCGCGAGGTACGGAAACACGAACTCGGCCTCGAGTTTGCGCGGCGCGGTGGCCAGCGGTGCCATGTCGGCGTCGAACTTGCGATTGCCGGGCCGGCCGGCGAGTTCGCGGTACTGGACCAGCTGCTTGTCGCTGTCCACCTTTTCCACGGCGGCCGTGTCCCATTGCAGCTTCAGCGCGTCGCGGCCCAGCTTGGCCGGCCAGTAGCCATTGGCCACCACGGCCACGCCTTCGGCGCCGCGGTCCAGCGGGATGCGCACCACCGCCTTCACGCCCTTGACGGCGCGCGCGGCGCTGTCGTCCACCGAGGCCAGGCGGGCGCCGAACACGGGCGGATGCGCCACCACGGCCGTGAGCTGACCCGGCTGCCGCACGTCGATACCGAAGTCCTGCTTTCCGCTGCTCTTGGCGCGCGCGTCCAGGCGCGTCGTTGCGCGGCCGATGATCCGGAAGTCCTTGGGGTTCTTCAGCGTGACCTTCTCGGGCACCGGCAGCGCCATGGCCGCCTCGGCCAGTTCGCCGTAGCCCAGTTTGCGGCCGCCCGGGCCCAGCACCGTGCCGGCCTGCGTGCGCAGCGTGGCCGGGTCGACCTTCCAGCGCGCCGCCGCAGCCGACAGCAGCATGGCCCGGGCGCGGGCGCCGAGTTCACGGTACTGCGTGAAGCTGTTCTTGATCGAATTGGAGCCGCCGGTCAGGTGCATGCCGAACAGTGGGTCTGCGTATGCCGCATCGTTCGTGCCGTTGCGGCTGCGCACCAGCGCCCAGTCGGCGTCCAGTTCCTCGGCCAGGATCATCGGCAGGCCGGTCTGCACGCCCTGGCCGAATTCGAGCCGGTTGATGGTCACCGTGACTTCGCCGCTGGGCGCGATCTGCACGAAGGCCGAGGGTTGCTGCGTCGGCTTGAGGCCGCCGGCCGCAGGCTTTGCACCATCGGCCTGCGCCATGGCCAGGTGGGGAAAGGCGCCGAGCGCGAGGCCGCCGGCGCCGGCCATCTTGAGGAAGCTGCGGCGGGGCAGCGTGGCGGGCTCTTCGGCCGAAGCCTGGGCCATCAGGCGCTGCAGGGCGCGCGGCAGGTCGTGGTAGTCGATGGAGGGCAGCATGAGGACTCCTTCAGGCGAGGGTTCGGGCCGCATCGGCCACGGCGGCGCGGATGCGCGCATAGGTGCCGCAGCGGCAGATGTTGCCGGCCATGGCCGAGTCGATCTCGTCGGCACTGGGCTGCTTGCCCGCGGGGAGCGACTTCAGGAACGCGGTCGCGCTCATGATCTGGCCGCTCTGGCAGTAACCGCACTGCGCGACGTCGTGCCGCACCCAGGCGGCGTGCACCGCGGCGCCGACCTTGTCGCTGCCGTCGGTGGCGACCTCGATGGTGGTGATCTTCTTGCCTTCGGCCGCGGCGATGGGCGTGATGCACGAGCGGATGGCCTGGCCGTCCATGTGCACGGTGCAGGCACCGCACAGCGCGGCGCCGCAGCCGAACTTGGTGCCGGTCATGCCCAGCGAGTCGCGCAGGGCCCAGAGGATGGGGGTGCCGGGATCGGCATCGACCGTGTGTTCACGGCCATTGACGTGGAGCGCACTCATGTTCTTTTTCTCCGTGGATGGTTGAGGGTCGGATTCACTTGGCGCCGTCGAGCAGCCACTGGGCGAGCGACTGCAGGTCGGCATCGGGCACCTGGGCCTGCGGCGGCATCGGCATCGCGCCCCATTTGCCCGAGCTGCCGGCCTTGATGCTTGCGGCCAACTGTGCGGCCGTGCCCTTGCCGTCGCCGTATTTGGCGCCGATGTCTTTCCAGGATGGGCCCACCACCTTGGTCGCGGGCTGGTGGCATGCGACGCATGAATACTTTTGCGCCAGCGCCTGGCTCGCAGCGGCGTGCAGCGGCCACAGCGCGCTCACGCCGCAGGCCGCGGCCAAGGCAAGGGAGGCGATGCGGCCCGTGCCGCGCGGCAGGTTCCGGTAGAGAGAAGTCGTTTCTGTTTTCATCGTGGCACCGTGGAAAAAAGCGGGTTGTCTGATTCGACGGACACTCCCCCGCGGACCGCATCGGATGCGACGCCGGTGCACCGAGGAGCGCTGCCCGCGAGTGTCGGACGAAGACCGGCCAGCCACTTGCCTGATTCGCGCGCGTTCTTGCCTGAAACACCGAAACTGCATCGGAAACGCAGGCCCTGCCAGGCGCGCGGGCTAGACTTTTTCGTTCGCGTCACTCGAAAGGATTCAGATGGAAGCGGCACAGCCGGCGCAGCACGGCGAATCGGGCGAACCGGGTGCATTGGACGATCTGGCCCGGGCGGTCGCACACATCGCCCACAGTGACGGCGACTACGTGACGGCCATTCCCGAGCTTTCGCTGCACCGTCGCAGCACCACGACCGAGCCGCTGCATTGCATCTACGGCTTCGGCGTGGGCATCACCATCCGCGGGCAGAAGCGGGTGGCGCTCGGCGACGAGGTGTTCGACTATTCGGCGGGCCAATCGCTGCTGACCACCGCCGACCTGCCTGTGGTGACGCACATCACCCGGGCCAGCGCCGCGCAGCCCTTCATGGGCCTGATGCTGCGGCTCGACCCGCGCGCCGTCGTGCAGGCTGCCGCCGAGATGGCCCTGCCCCCGCCGGCCAGGGACGGCACCCAGCGCGCCATGTCTCTCGGCGAACTCGACCCGACGCTGCTCGGCGCGGTCACGCGGCTCGTCCAGCTGCTCGCCGAGCCCCGGCTGATGCCGCAGCTCGCGCCGCTGTTGCAGCAGGAGATCCTCGTGCGATTGCTGGCGGGGCGCCACGGCCCGCAGCTGCAGCGCCTGGTGGCGATCGGCTCGCCGAGCCAGCAGGTGGCCCAGAGCATGGCCTGGCTCAAGATGAATTTCACGCGGCCCGTGCTGGCCGACGCGCTGGCCGCTTCCGCGAACATGAGCCCCTCGACCTTCCGCCAGCACTTCCGGGCCATGGTAGGCATGAGCCCGATGCAGTACCTGAAGCAGCTGCGCCTGCAGGAAGCGCGACAGCTGATGCTGAACCAGGGCATCGACGCCGGCACCGCAGGCGTGCGCGTGGGCTACGAGAGCGCCTCGCAGTTCAGTCGCGAGTACGCGCGCCTGTTCGGCGCGCCGCCGCTGCGCGACATCCGGCGGATGCGCGAAGCGACCTGAGCCGCCCGGGGGCATCCGCCGCGCACGCACCGACCGGCGCGCGCCATTTGCTACCCTCGGCGCATCATGTTTCCCCGCTCCGCACCGGCCGCCGAGGCCGCTCCTCCGGCCGCGCCCACCGCGGCGCCCCCGGGTCCGCCGCCCTACGTCGCGCTCGCCGGCCCCACCGCTTCGGGCAAGACGGCCGCCGCGCTGGCGCTCGCGCGGCTGCAGCGGGTGGAGATCGTCTCGGTCGATTCGGCACTCGTCTACCGCGGCATGAACATCGGCACCGCCAAGCCCACGCCCGCCGAACAGGCCGCCGTGCCGCACCACCTGATCGACATCCTCGATCCGCGCGAGAGCTACAGCGCCGCGGCCTTCGTGGCCGACGCCACGCGGCTCATCGGCGAGATCCGCGCGCGCGGCGCGCTGCCGCTGCTGGTGGGCGGCACGATGCTTTATTTCAAGGCGCTGTTCGACGGCATCGACGCGATGCCCGCGGCCGATGCCGCAGTGCGCGCGCGCATCGATGCTGAAGCCGCCACGCTCGGCTGGCCGGCCATGCACGCGCGGCTCGCGCAGGTCGACCCGGTCACGGCCGCGCGGCTCGCGCCGCAGGACAGCCAGCGCATCCAGCGCGCGCTCGAAGTGTGGGAGAGCAGCGGCCAGCCGCTGTCGAGCTTTCATGCGAGCGACAACAAGACCGCCAAGGCTGTCGAAGACGGCGTGCTGTTCTCGCTCGAACCGGCTGACCGCGCCTGGCTGCACACGCGCATCGCCGAGCGCTTCGACGCGATGCTTGCGGCCGGCTTCCTCGACGAAGTGCGCGCGTTGCGCGCGCGCGGCGACCTGTCGACCGAGCTGCCCTCGATGCGCTGCGTCGGCTACCGGCAGGCATGGGAAACGCTCGATGCCTGCGGCAACGCGGCGCCCTCCACCAAGGCCATGGCCGAGCTGCGCGAACGCGGCATCGCCGCCACGCGCCAGCTTGCCAAGCGGCAGATCACCTGGCTGCGCAGCATGCCGCAGCGCACCGTGATCGCCTGCGACGCGCCCGACGCGGTGCAAGCCGCCGTTCAACTGATCGCCAAGACCACAAGCCCCGGATGACGCTGCGCATTTCCAACCTCGGCAAGCACTACGGCGATGCGCCGGTCTTCGAGAACGTGACGCTGGAGGTCCGGCCCGGCGAGTTCGTCGCCGTCGTGGGCGAATCGGGCGTCGGCAAGTCGACGCTGCTCAACTGCATGGCCGGCCTCGACAGCTGGGACCAGGGCACGGTCACGCACGAAGGCACCGACATCGGCGCGCTCGACGGCGAGGCCTGCGCGCTCTGGCGGCGGCGGCACGTCGGCTTCGTGTTCCAGGCCTTCCACGTGCTGCCGCACCTCGACGTGGCGCAGAACGTGTCGCTGCCGCTGATGCTGCTCGGCGCGCAGCAGAAGGACGACGCCCGCGTCGCGCACATGCTCGAATCGGTGGGCCTGCCCGGCATGGTGCTCGGCTGCCGCAGACGCTGTCGGGCGGACAACTGCAGCGCGTGGCGATTGCGCGCGCGCTGGTGCATCGCCCCGCCCTGCTGCTGGCCGACGAGCCCACGGGCAACCTCGATCCGTCCACCGCCGCGAAGGTGATGGAACTGCTGATCGGCCAGACCCGCGAGCACGGTGCATCGCTGGTGCTGGTGACGCACTCCGAGAGCGCGGCGGCCCGGGCCGACCGCCTGCTGCACCTGACGGCCGGCGGAATCCGCGCCTGAACTACTGCGGCGCGATCAGTGCAGCGTAGCGCGACAGGTCGACGTTGCCGCCACTGATCACGATGCCGACGCGTTGTCCGGCGACGGCCTTGCCGGCCGCAATGGCGCCCGCAAAGGCGAGGCAGCCGGTCGGCTCCACCACCATCTTCATGCGCTCGGCGAAGAAGCGCATCGCGTCGACGAGCTGCTCGTCGGTGACGGTGAAGATGTCGTCCACGTCGCGGCGGATGATGCCGAAGGTGTACTCGCCCAGGTGCTGCGTCTGTGCACCGTCGGCAATGGTCTTCGGCGTTTCGATGTGCACGATTTTCCCCGCGCGGAACGATTGCTGGCCGTCGTTGCCCGCCTCGGGCTCGACGCCATAGACCTTGCAGTTCGGCGCCAGCGCGCGCGCCGACAGCGCTGAACCCGACAGCAGCCCGCCGCCGCCCAGGCACACGAACAGGTGGTCGAGCGGCCCCGTTTCCTCGATCAGTTCCTTCACCGCCGTGCCCTGGCCCGTGAGCACGTCGGGATGGTCGTAGGGCGGGATCATCGTCATGCCGCGCTCCTGCGCGAGCCGCTTGGTCAGCGCCTCGCGGTCTTCAGTGAAGCGGTCGTACATCACCACTTCGGCGCCATAGCCCTTGGTGGCTGCGACCTTGGCGGCGGGCGCGTCCTTGGGCATGACGATCACCGCCGGCATCGACAGCAGGCGCGCCGACAGCGCGATGGCCTGCGCATGGTTGCCCGACGAAAACGCGATCACGCCGCCCTTGCGCTGCGCGGCATCGAACTTCGACAGTGCGTTGAACGCGCCGCGGAACTTGAACGCGCCCATGCGCTGGAAGTTCTCGCACTTGAAGAAGAACTCGGCACCCCAGCGTTCGTTGGCGGTGGTCGAGCGCAGCACGGGCGTGCGGTGGGCATGGCCTTCGAGCCGCGCGGCCGCGGCAATGACGTCGTCGTAGGTAGGTAGTTGCATGGGCCGAGCTTAGCGGGGCTCGCGTTTTTTTTGCAGCCCCGATGGGTAAAAACCCGGGATGCGCGCTCGCTCAACTTCGGTACTCTGTATACAGAGTTCAAAGAAAGCCGCCATGCCCGCCCAGCTCCTCAGCATCGAAGTCGCCCCCGACCTCGTCGACCAGGTCTACCGCGCCCTGCTCGGCGCCATCAGCAGCGGCACGCTCGCGCCGGGCGAACGCATCACGCAGGAAGACATCGCGCAGCGCCTCTCGGTGTCTCGCCAGCCCGTGCTCCAGGCGCTGCGGCTGCTCAAGAAAGACGGCTTCGTGCTCGACGCGCCCGGCCGCGGCGTGCTGGTGGCGCCGCTGGAAGCCGAGGCGATGCGTCAGGTCTACCAGGTGCGTGGCGCGCTCGACGTGCTGGCCACACGGCTCGCGGCGCGCCAGCGTTTTCGCATCGACCCGAAGCTCATCGAGCGCGGACGGCGTGCAGCGCGCGGGCGCAATGTCGAAGCCATGATCGATGCCGACATCGCCTTTCACCAGGCCATCTATGAAGCTTCGGGCAATCCGCTGATCGGCCAGAGCGCCGACCCGCACTGGCGCCACCTGCGCCGCGCGATGGGCGCGGTGCTGCAGGCCGAGCCGCAGCGCGAATCGCTGTGGGACGAGCATGAGGCCATCGCCGCGGCCATTGCCGCCGGCAATGCAGACCGCGCCGCACGCCTGAGCGAAGAACACGTCTCGCGGGCCAGCGAGGCATTGAGCGAACGGCTCGCGCAGCAACTCGCGCGCACCGCATCCACCACCACGCAGAAAAAAGGAGACAAGGCATGAAGCTGACACCCGAGCAACGCGCGCAATTCGAGCGCGACGGCTACCTGTTCTTCCCCGGCCATTTCTCGGCTGAGGAGACGAAGGTGCTGACCGATGCGGTGCCCGAGCTCTACAGCAGGCGCGAGGCCTTCAACGTGCGCGAGAAAGGCTCCGACGCCGTGCGCACGAACTTCGCCGCGCACCTCGTCAGCGAACCCTTCGCCCGCCTCGCGCGCCATCCGCGCATGGTCGGCCCGGTGAGGGATCTCTTCGACGAAGAGGTCTACATGCACCAGTTCAAGATCAACGGCAAGATGGCCTTCGAGGGCGACGTGTGGCAGTGGCACCAGGACTACGGCACCTGGCTCAACGACGACCTGATGCCCACCGAACGCGCAATGAACGTCGCGATCTTTCTCGACGAGGTGAACGAGCACAACGGCCCGCTGATGTTCATTCCGGGCAGCCATCGCAAGGGCGTGGTCGATGCGAAGCATGACCTCACGACCACCAGCTACCCGCTGTGGACCGTGGACAACGACCTGATCCGCCAACTGGTCGACCGCGCGGGCGGCAGGCATGGCGGCATCGTCTCGCCCAAGGGGCCGGCCGGTTCGATGATCCTCTTTCACAGCTGCCTGGTGCATGCCTCGGGCAGCAACCTCTCGCCCTTCAACCGCGTGGCGGTGTACCTGAGCCTGTGCGCGGTCAGCAACCACATCCGGCGCCACAAGCGGCCCGAGTACATCGCGCACCGAAACTTCACGCCCATCGAGATGCTGCCCGACGACTGCCTGCTGAAACCCTACCCCGTCGAGGTGCCGTGGAAGAACGGCCTGCCCGAGAGCGCATTGCGCACCTCGCTCGACGTGCTTGACACCGCGGAGGCCTGAACGACATGAGTCTGCACACCCGCCTGCAGCAGCGCGCCGCCGAAGGCCGCCCCGTCCGCATCGGCCTGATCGGCGCCGGCAAGTTCGGCGCGATGTACCTCGCGCAGATTCCGCGCACGCCCGGCGTGCAACTGGTCGCCATCGCCGACCTTTCGCCCGATGCGGCCCGCGTCAATCTTGAACGCGTGGGCTGGAAGGCCGAGCGCGCCGCCGCAGCTTCGGTACAGGAGGCGCTGAAGCACGGCACCACCTGGATCACCGACGACTGGCAGGCCGTGACGCGCGAGCTGAGCATCGACATCGTGGTCGAATGCACGGGCAACCCGATCGCGGCAGTGGACCACTGCCTCGACGCTTTCGCGCACGGCAAGCATGTGGTCAACGTGACGGTCGAGGCCGACGCCTTCTGCGGTCCGCTGCTCGCGCACAGGGCACGGCAGGCCGGCGTGCTCTATTCACTCGCCTTCGGCGACCAGCCCGCGCTGATCTGCGACCTGGTCGACTGGGCGCGCACCTGCGGCTTTCCGGTGGTGGCGGCCGGGCGCGGCCACAAGTGGCTGCCGCACTTCACCGAATCGACGCCCGAGACGGTGTGGGGCAACTACGGCCTCACGCCCGAGCAGGCCAAGCGCGGCGGTCTCAATCCGAAGATGTTCAACAGCTTCCTCGACGGCTCCAAGCCTTCCATCGAAAGCTCGGCGGTCGCCAACGCCACCGGCCTCACCGTGCCTTCGGACGGCCTGCTCTACCCTCCCGCGAGCGTGGAGGACATTCCCTTCGTCACTCGGCCGAAAAGCGAGGGCGGCGTGCTGGAGCGCAAGGGCATGGTCGAGGTGGTGTCCTCGCTCGAGGCCGACGGCCGCAAGATCCCGTACGACATCCGCATGGGCGTGTGGGTCACGGTCGAGGCCGAGACCGACTACATCCGGAACTGCTTCGAGGAATACAACGCCCACACCGACCCCAGCGGGCGCTACTTCACGCTCTACAAGCGCTGGCACCTGATCGGCCTCGAAGTAGGCATGTCGGTGGCCAGCGTGGCGCTGCGCGGCGAGCCCACCGGCGTGGCCACCTGCTGGAACGCCGACGTGGTCGCCACCGCCAAGCGCGACCTCGCGGCAGGCGAAATGCTCGACGGCGAAGGCGGCTACACGGTGTGGGGCAAGCTGCTGCCGGCCGAGCGCTCTCTGCGCCTGGGCGGCCTGCCGCTCGGGCTGGCGCACAACGTCAAGCTGGTGCGCCCGGTGAAGAAGGGCCAGAGCCTGAGCTGGGCCGACGTGGCGATCGACACGACGACCGCGGCTTACAAGCTGCGCAGCGAGATGGAGGCGATGTTCGCGCCTTCGGTGCGGGCATTGCACCCGACGGCAATCGCGTAAAAAATCTTCTGCTCGGCACGCCCTGCGTGTCGAAATGACCGCCAGCGGGCCGTCATTGTGGTGAGCGATCTTGCTCGACAGCCTTTTCCATGACGGAGAGACACCATGCAGTACATGTTGATGTTCTATCAGCCCGCGGCCGAATTCGAACAGCGCGACGATGCGTCCTCGCAGGCCTACCGGGCCAGCTGGGTCGCGTATGCCGACGCCGTGCGCCAGGCCGGCATTTCGCTCGGCGGCCACGGCCTTTTCCCGCCCATGACCGGCACCACGCTGCGCGTGCGCGGCGACAAGCGCCAGGTGCAGGACGGCCCCTTCGCCGACACCAAGGAGCAGCTCGGCGGCTACTTCGTGGTCGATGTGCCCAACCTCGACGTGGCACTCGAGTGGGCGGCGCGCGCGCCCTGCGCCACCAGCGGCGGGGTGGAGGTCCGGCCCGTCTTCACGGCCACGGCTGTAGCCGCCGCATGACCGACCCGGCGGCGCACCAGGCCGCCGAGCGTGCGGCGCGCGATTCGTACGGGCGGCTGCTGGCCATCCTGTCGGCGCGCACGCACGACATCGCCGCATCGGAAGACGCATTGGCCGACGCCTTCGCGCGAGCACTCGAGCGCTGGCCGGCCGATGGCATTCCCTCACAGCCCGATGCGTGGCTGCTGAGCGTGGCGCGGCACCGCAAGCTCGACGCCTGGCGCCACACCCGCGTACAGGACGCGGCCACGCAAAGCCTGATGCTGCTGGCCGGCGAGGTCGACGAAGGCACCGCCGACGGCGCGGCCGTGCCCGACGAGCGGCTGCGCCTGCTCTTCGTGTGTGCGCATCCGGCCATCGACGCGGCCGCGCGCGCACCGCTGATGCTGCAGACCGTGCTCGGGCTCGACGCCGCGCGCATGGCCGGCGCCTTCCTCACCGCGCCGGCCACGCTCGGCCAGCGGCTGGTGCGCGCCAAGGCCCGCATCCGCGCGGCCGGCATTCCCTTCGAATATCCGCAAGCACGCGACCTGCCGCAGCGACTGCAGGATGTGCTCGACGGCATCTACGCCGCCTACGGCACCGGCTGGGACGACGTGGACGGCGCCGACGCCCTGCCCCGCGGCCTCACGGTCGAGGCCGTCGACCTCTGCCGCATCCTCTGCGGCCTGATGCCGAACGAGCCCGAGCCGCTCGGCCTGCTCGCGCTGATGCTGTTCTGCGAGGCCCGCACGGCGGCGCGACGCAGCGATGCCGGCGCGTATGTGCCGCTCGACCAGCAGGACATCACGCGCTGGGACCATGAACTGCTCGCGCAAGCTGAACACCATCTGCGGCGGGCCAGCGCCATGCAGTCACTCGGCGCCTACCAGCTGGAAGCAGCGATCCAGTCGGCACACTGCGAGCGCCGCGCCGGCGCACCGGTGCCACCCGAAACACTGGTGGCCCTGTACGAGGGCCTGCTGGCGCTGCGGCCGAGCGTCGGTGCGCAGGTCAGCCGCGCCTGCGCGCTGGCCAACGCACGCGGACCGGAAACCGGCCTGCGGGCACTCGATGCCATTGCGGCCAACGAGGTGACGAACTACCAGCCCTTCTGGGCGGCGCGCGCCCATCTGCTGGCGGCCGGCGGGGCGCGAACCGCGGCGCGGCAGGCCTACGACCGGGCCATCGGGCTCAGCGCCAGCGCGGCGGTGCGCGCGTATCTGCATGCGATGTCGGACCGGCTCTGAGCGGCTGGCTCTTCGTCAACGCCGCCGTCACCCCTGCGGCGCGGCCGCCGGCTCAGGCTCGCGCACCAGCAGCTTCGATCCGCGCACATCGCGACAATCGGCCCATGCGCGCATTGCTCACCACCTTCTCCTGGCAGGAACTCCGCCATCATCCCTGGCGCAATGCGGCGGCCGTGCTGGCGGTGATGCTGGGCGTGGCGCTGGCCTTCTCGGTGCAGCTGATCAATGCGTCGGCGCTCGACGAATTCGCGAGCGCGGTGCGATCGGTCAACGGCCAGCCCGACCTGGAAGTGCGCGCCGTGCAGGGCGGCTTCGACGAAGCCGTGTTCGCGCGGCTGGCCCGGCATCCGCAGGTGACGCTGGCGAGCCCCGTGCTCGAGTTCCAGGGCCTGACGCTGGCGGGCGAACGACAGGTGCCGATGCGCGTGATCGGCGTCGATGCGCTGGTGCTGCCGGCCATCGCTCCGGCGCTGATGCCACAGGCCGCAGCCGGCGCCGATCGCTTCGCGCTGTTCGCACCGGGCCATGTGTTTCTCAACACCGCGGCGCGCGCCGCCCTGGGCCTGCCCGCGCAAGCGCCCGGCGGCGGCGGTGTGGAGACGATGCAGCTGCGCAGCGGCGATGCCTGGCAGTGGCTGGACGTGTCCGGCCATGTCGCCGCCAGCGGTTCGGCGCTCGCGGTGATGGACATCGCGGCCGCGCAGGAGCTGTTCGGCCAGGTCGGCCGGCTCAGCCGCATCGACCTGCGGCTGGCACCCGGTACCGACAGGGCCGCCTTCATGGCCTCGCTGCAGCAGTCGCCGGGCTGGCCCGCAGGCGTGCAGTTCGCCGAGCCCGGCGATGCGGCCGAGCGCGTGAGCAACCTGTCGCGCGCCTATCGCGTCAACCTGACGGAGCTGGCGCTGGTGGCGCTGTTCACGGGCGCGTTCCTTGTGTTCTCGGTGCTGGCGCTCAGCGTGGCCAAGCGCGCGCAGCAGTTCGCGCTGCTCGGCGTGCTGGGCCTGACGCCGCGTGAACGGCTGCGGCTGGTACTGACCGAATCGCTGGTGCTGGGTCTGATCGGCAGCACGGCCGGGCTCGTGCTCGGCACCGCGCTCGCGGCTTTTGCGCTGCGGGTGCTCGGCGGCGACCTGGGCGGCGGGTATTTCGAAGGCGTCGCGCCCAAGCTGCACTGGAGCAGCGGCGCGGCAGCGCTCTACGGCGGGCTCGGCGTGGTGGCCGCATTGGTGGGCGGCTGGTGGCCCGCGCGCGCGGCGCAGGCGCTGCCCGAAGCGCAAACACTCAAGGGGCTGGGCGCGGCGCCTGCCCAGGGCAACAGCCACTGGCTGGCGCTGGGGCTGATCGCGCTCGGCGCGGTGCTGGCCAACGTGCCGGCCATCGGCGGCATTCCGGTGGCCGCGTATTTGTCGGTGGCCTGCCTGCTGGTGGGCGGCATCACCGCCTTGCCCTGGCTCATCGCGCTGCTGTACGACCGCATCGCGCCCGTGTTCGCGCAACGCGTGCTGCCGATGCTGGCCATCGAGCGCGCGCGCCGCATGCGCGGCACGGCGGCGGTAGCGGTGAGCGGCGTGGTGGCGAGCCTGAGCCTGGCGGTCGCGCTCACGGTGATGGTCGCCAGCTTTCGCGATTCGGTCACGCACTGGCTCGACGTGGTGCTGCCGGCCGACCTGTACCTGCGCGCCACTGCGGGTGGGCGCGGCAGCAACGCCGGCAACAGCAGCAGCACCGACACCGCGACCTTCCCGCCCGCCTTCGTGCAGGCGCTGGCGCAGTTGCCCGGCGTGGCACGCACGGGCACGCTGCGCACGAAGACACTGCAGCTCGACGCGACCCGGCCCGCCGTCACGCTGATCGCGCGCAGCCTCGAAGGCGGCGCCACGCAGTCGCTGCCGCTGGTGGGCGCCGCGCTGCCGGTACCCGAGGGGCAGGTCGGCATCTACGTGAGCGAGCCGATGGTCGAGCTGTACGGCGCGAAGCCGGGCACCGCGTTCGCGCCGCTGTCGGCCGCAATGGGCGTGGCAGCCGGCACGAACAAGCCGCCGGTGTTCTTCGTGGCGGGCGTGTGGCGCGACTATGCGCGGCAGTTCGGCGCGGTCACGATGGACGCGCGCGATTTCGAACGCATCACCGGCGAACGCAACGTGAGCGACGTGGCGCTGTGGCTCGCGCCCGGTGCGTCGGAAGGCGCGGTGCAGACACAGGTGCGCGCACTGGCGGCGCGCCAGGAAGGCGGCTCCGCGGAGTCCCTCGAGATCGCCTCGGTCGGCCAGATCCGCACGACCTCGCTGCGCATCTTCGACCGCAGCTTTGCCGTGACCTACTGGCTGCAGGCCGTGGCAATCGCCATCGGTTTGTTCGGCATCGCCGCGAGCTTCAGTGCGCAGGTGCTGGCACGGCGCAAGGAGTTCGGCCTGCTCGCGCACCTGGGCTTCACGCGGCGGCAGGTGCTGGCCGTCGTGGCCGGCGAAGGCGCGGCCTGGACGGCCATCGGCGCGGTCGCGGGGCTGCTGCTCGGGCTGGCCGTGTCGGTGGTTCTGGTGAAGGTGGTGAACCCGCAGAGCTTCCACTGGAGCATGGACCTGCTGGTGCCGTGGGTCCGGCTGCTGGCGCTGTGCGCCGCCGTGGTGGCGGCCGGCACGTTCACGGCGTGGATGGCCGGGCGCGCCGCCGCCGGCAAGGATGTCGTGCTGGCGGTGAAGGAAGACTGGTAGAGACCGGCGACCCCAGGCCGACCTCGATGGCCGGCCCGGAGTCGCTCATTGCCGCATCAGCTGCAGTACTGCGCGTTCGCGTCGGTGTTGACCTGCGGCGGCGCGTCGGCTCGGAACTGCTGCACCGGCACCACCGTGCCATTGCAGTTGTCGTCGGTGCGCAGGTCGAACACATGCCAGTAGCGGGTGTCCGTGGTTTCGCCAGCAGGCGGCGAGAACACAGCCTGCGCGCCACGGTTGCTCAGTTCCACGCGCACCGGCGAACCGGTCTGGCCCGGGTTGTAGGTGTCCGAGTAGTTGACGACATAGAAGCGGTAGGTGCGGTTGCGCGCGAGCTTCGCGAAGGTCGTGTACTCGGGTCCGAAGCTGGATATGTCGTCCACGTCGAGGTTCACGAACGGTGCCACGGCCAGCGAGCCCTTCCCGGCGAAGTAGATGTGCTCGCCCACGTTCGCGCCCAGCGTGTGGGCGTCGATGTCGTAGGGCTTCTCGCCCCAGGTCAGCTTGATCGACACAGCCGCGCGCGTCAGCTTCAGGCACCCGTCGATCGTCGTGTCCTGGTCGGACGGGTTGGCACTGACCGCGTTCGACAGCTCCGCCCCCCGGCTCGCCAGCACGAAGGCCGCACCGCCGCGCTTGGCCGGCACCGAGAACTCGCCATTGCCGTTGGTCAGCGCCGAGCCCGAGCCGCTGTACGACTTGCCTTCCGACGACACCAGTGCACCCGCGATGCGCTGGCCTTCGGCGTCCTGCACGCAGCCCTTGATCTGCACCGTGTTGTAGACCTGATCGGCATTCCAGGTCGTGAAGTGCGTGACCGTGCCTTCGTAGTACTGGTTGGGCGCCGTGCCCTGCAAGGTCGCGGCGCCCTCTTCCACCCACAGGCCCGTGGCGGTGTTGTAGAAGAAGAGTGGCACGCTCGTCGGCAGCGTGTCGGTGCGCGACGACGGCGCGATGCGCACCGTGGCGTTCACGCCCGAGGCCAGGTTCAGCGGTGCGCCGTCGGCATCGACGAAGCTGGCGTCGAGCGCGCCGAAGCTCTCCATCGCCGCCGTGCCGCCGCCGCTCGCCGCGAGGTAGTTGCCGGGCATGAAGTTGACGTTCATGGCCGGTGCGATCGGCGTGAGTCGGCCGGTCACCATGCCGGTGGGCGCGCCGCCGTCGGCGCGGCGCAGCGCGTTGGCCGGCAGCTTGACCATCGCGGTCGAGCCCGGCACGGCAAGGTCGCGCGGCGCCGTGGGGTCGAAGGTGTCGGTGAAGGCCACCGGCAGCATCGGCACGTTGACGACCGTGGTAGCGCCCGAGGCCTCGAGCGCTGCCGTGGCGCGGCTCTGCGGCGCGAAGCCGGTCTTGCTGTAGCTCAGCAGCACCGAGCTTGCGTTGGTGACGCCTTCGAGCGTGTAGGTGCCGTCGGCGGCGGTCGTCGCGCTGACGCCGCCGGCCGACACGGTGACCTGGCCCACGCCCGCGCCGTCGGCGGCATTGGTCACCCGGCCCGAGACCTTGGCATTGGCCTGCGCGGGCGGGTTGGTGCTCGGTGGATTCGTGCCGGGAGGGTTCGTGCCAGGAGGGTTGGTGCCCGGGTCGTTGCCGCCCGGCCCGCCCTGGTCGGGCGGCGGAAGGAAGAAGCCCGGCGAACCACCGCCACCCCCGCCGCCGCACGCGACGACGGCCAATGCGACCGCAATGGCCGCCACCACAGGCTTGAAATTCATGACTCGACTCCCTGATTTGTTGAATGACGGGCGAGCGTAAGGAGCGCGGCGCGACGCGAACAGTGCCGAAAGTCACGCGTTGAAACGATGAGAACCCAAGCACTCGCAGGCCAAAGAGGCCGCTGTTCAGTAGGGTTTCCGGCTTTTCGGCGACATCCGGAGACCGTGCCGCGAGGCCGTTTCCGGGGCGGCTTGTAGACTGCCCGCCATGTCACAACCACTCAGCACCACCGGCTGCGGCGACTGGCTCGACAGCGCCATCCGCCGCATCGAGGCCGACTACCAGCGCAGCGCCGACACGCACCTGATCCCGCTGCCCCTGCCCTCGCTCGCGGCGCACGGCATCGACCTGTACCTGAAGGACGAATCGACGCACCCGACCGGCAGCCTCAAACACCGGCTCGCGCGTTCGCTCTTTCTCTACGCGCTGTGCAACGGCTGGGTGCGCGAGGGCACCACCATCGTCGAGGCCTCGAGCGGCTCCACGGCCGTGAGCGAGGCCTACTTCGCGCGGCTGCTGGGCCTGCCCTTCATCGCGGTGATGCCGCGCACCACCTCGCCCGAGAAGGTCGCACAGATCGCCTTCTACGGCGCGAGCTGCCACTTCGTGGACCATGCCGCCCAGGTGTACGAAGAGGCGCGCGCGCTGGCCGAGCGCACCGGCGGCCACTACATGGACCAGTTCACCTATGCCGAGCGCGCGACCGACTGGCGCGGCAACAACAACATCGCCGAGAGCATGTTCCAGCAGATGGCGCACGAGCGGCATCCGGTGCCGAAGTGGATCGTGGTGGGCGCGGGTACGGGCGGCACCAGCGCGACCATCGGGCGCTACCTGCGCTATCGCTGCCACGACACGCAGGTGTGCGTGCCCGACCCCGAGGGCTCGGTGTTCTCGGCCTACCACCGCACGGGCGATGCCTCGCTGACGGACGCAGGCTCGCGCATCGAAGGCATCGGCCGACCGCGCGTGGAGCCCAGCTTCATCCGCACGCTGGTCGACCGGATGATCGAAGTGCCGAACCTCGACTCGGTGGCGGCGATGCATGCACTGTCGGCACTGCTGGGCCGCAAGGTCGGGCCGTCGACGGGCACCAACTTCATCGGCATGCTGGCCGTGGCGCACGAGATGCGCGCGGCGGGACAGCAGGGCTCCATTCTTTCTCTGCTGTGCGATGCGGGCGAGCGCTATCTTCCGAGCTACCACGATGCGGCCTGGGTGCGGAATGCCTTCGGCGACATCGCGCCGGCGCAGCGGCGCATCGATGCACTGGTGGCGGCATGAGGCCTCCTCCTTCGTCGCTGTTCGGCCTCTCGCGGCGCGGCCTGCTGCTGGCGGCGCTCGCGGCCGGGCCGCTGGCGGCGTGGGCACTGCCCGAGCGCCGGATGGAGTTCCCGCGCGACTTCGGCAGCCATCCCGACCTGCACACCGAATGGTGGTACGTCACCGGCCACGCGAAGACTGCGGGCGGACGCGAGTTCGGCTTCCAGGTGACCTTCTTCCGCTCGCGCGTCGAGGCCACGCAGGGCATGCGCTCGGCGTTCGCCGCGAAGCATCTCGTGTTCGCGCACGCCGCCGTCACCGACCTCGAAGGCCGCGTGCTGCTGCACGACCAGCGCATCGCACGCGCGGGCTTCGGCGTGGCGGAAGCCGGCACCAACGACACCGACGTGCGCATCCGCGACTGGTCGCTGGTGCGGGAGAACGGGCTCTACGTAGCGCGCATTCCGGCCGGCGAATTCACGCTCGACTTGCGCTTCACGCCGACGCAGCCGGTGCTTCTTCAAGGCAACGCCGGCCTCTCGCGCAAAGGGCCCGAGGAATCGCAGGCGAGCTACTACTACAGCGAGCCGCAGCTCAAGGCGCAGGGCAGGCTCACGCTCAAGGGACAGGCCTTCGACGTTACCGGCGCCGCGTGGCTCGACCACGAATGGAGCGAAGCGCTGATGCACCCCGAGGCCGTGGGCTGGGACTGGATCGGCATGAACCTCGACGACGGCAGCGCCCTCACCGCCTTCCGCCTGCGGCGCAGCGACGGCAGCGCGCTGTGGACCGGCGGCTCGTTCCGCCAGCGCGATGGCGCGGCACGAACCTTCAGAAACGACGAAGTGCGCTTCGAAGCCCTCAAGACCTGGGACAGCCCGCGCACGCAGGCGAAGTACCCCACGCAATGGCGCGTGCAGACGCTCGCCGGCAGCTTCGAGGTGCGTGCACTGCTCGACGACCAGGAACTCGACAGCCGCGGCTCGACCGGCGGCGTGTACTGGGAAGGCGTGAGCGAGCTGCTCGATGCCCAAGGCCGCCGCGTGGGCCGCGGCTATCTGGAAATGACCGGCTACGCCGCGCCGCTGAAGCTGTAACTGTTGTAGCCGCGCACAAGACCTGACAACCGATTCCTTGCCGCCTGCGTTGGGAATCGTGCCCCACCCATTTGAAAACGGAGGATCACCCACATGAAGATTCGAATCGCAATGCTGGCCGCGGCCGGCGCCCTTTCCATCCTTGCAAGCCCCATCGCCGCCAACGCGCAGGTCTCGGTCAACATCAACGTGCCCGGACTGGTGATGACGGCACCGCCGCCGCCGCGCTACGAGCCCCTGCCCCCGCCACGCGGCGGGTTCGTCTGGGTACCGGGCCGCTGGGCCTGGGCCGGCCGCGCCTACGGATGGCGCCCGGGCGGCTGGCAGCCCGAGCGCGCGGGATACGCCTATGCCCCAGGCCGCTGGGTCGAAGACCGCGGCGGCTGGCGCTGGACCGAAGGCGACTGGCGCCGGCAAGAAGCCCGCCGTGAAGCCCGCCGCGAGCGCGAATGGGACGACGACCACCGCCGCCACGATGGCGGCCATCGGCACGGCCATGACCGCGACCGCGACTTCTGCCCGCCCGGCCAGGCGAAAAAAGGCAACTGCTGATTACTGATTCACAAACACAAAGGGAGCCGAGGCTCCCTTTTTTCTGTTGGCCGCGCGTTACTTCGTCCGTCGTCTGTCGATGAACGCGATGATCTCGCCCATGATCCCCTTGCGGAAGGCCAGCACGCAGATCACGAAGATCAGGCCCGTGACCATGGTCACCGACTCGCCCAGCGTGTTGAACCAGTCCACCGTCGTGATGCGCGCAAGCAGATTGCCAAGTTCGCCGATCTTGTTCTCGAGCAGCACCACCACGGCCGAGCCCACCAGCGGACCCGAGAGCGTGCCCAGGCCGCCCACCAGCGTCATCAGGATGACCTGGCCCGAAGCGGTCCAGTGCACGTCCGACAGCGTGGCGAAGCCCAGCACCAGCGTCTTGAGCGAACCGGCCAGCCCCGACAGCGCCGCCGAGATCACGAAGGCCAGCAGCTTGAAGCGGCTCACGTCGTAGCCCAGCGACAGCGCGCGCGGCTCGTTCTCCTTGATGCCCTTGAGCACCTGCCCGAAGGGCGAATGGATGGTGCGCACGATCAGCAGGAAGGCCGCGACCACGATGACCAGTGCCACGTAGTACATCGTGAGGTCGTTGGACAGGTCGATCACGCCGAACAGCTTGCCGCGCGGCACGCCCTGCAGGCCGTCCTCGCCGCCCGTGAACTTGGCCTGCAGCGCGACGAAGAACATCATCTGCGCGAGCGCCAGCGTGATCATCGCGAAGTAGATGCCCTGGCGGCGAATGGCCAGCACGCCGAAGATCCAGCCGAGGAAAGCGCCGCTGAGCGTGCCCGCGATCAGCCCCAGCTCGGGCGTGAGCCCCCAGACCTTGATGGCATGGCCCGCCACGTAGGCGGAGCCGCCGAGGAAGGCCGCGTGGCCGAAGGACAGCAGGCCCGTGAAGCCAAGCAGCAGGTTGAAGGCCGCGGCGAACAGTGCGAAGCACATGAGCTTCATCACGAACACCGGATAAGCGCCGAGGAACGGCGCCGCGACGAGCGCGACCAGCAGAAGTGCGTAGACGACGAGGGAGATTTTTTTCGTGTTCATGCCACTCGCCTTATTTTTCTTTGCCGAACAGGCCGGCGGGGCGGATGAGCAACACGATGACCATGATCACGAACACAACCGTAGACGATGCCTCGGGATAGAAAACCTTGGTGAACCCTTCGATCACGCCGAGCCCCAGCCCGGTGAGGATGGCCCCCATGATCGAGCCCATGCCGCCGATCACGACCACCGCGAACACCACGATGATGAGGTTCTGCCCCATCAGCGGCGACACCTGCATCACCGGTGCGGCGAGCACGCCGGCGAAGGCCGCGAGCGCGCAGCCGAAGGCATAGGTCAGCGTGATCATCAGCGGCACGTTGACGCCGAAGGCCTCCACCAGCCGGGGGTTCTCGGTGCCGGCGCGCAGGTAGGCGCCCAGGCGGGTCTTCTCGATCACGAACCAGGTCGCGAAGCAGATCACCAGCGATGCAACGACCACCCAGGCGCGATAGTTCGGCAGCACCATGAAGCCCAGGTCGGTGGAGCTCGACAGCGCATCGGGCGCGTCGTAGGGCAGCCCCGACACGCCGTAGACCGAGCGGAACACGCCCTCGATCAGCAGCGTGAGGCCCAGCGTGAGCAAGAGGCCGTAGAGGTGGTCGAGCTTGTAGATCCAGCGCAGCAGCAGGCGCTCGATGAGCACGCCGAAGATGCCGATGACGACGGGCGCCGCGATCAGCATCACCCAGTAGTTGACGCCGAGATACTCCATCGCCATCCATGTCAGGACGGCGCCCAGCATGAACAGCGCGCCATGCGCGAAGTTGATGACATTGAGCAGGCCGAAGATCACCGCCAGCCCGAGGCTCAGGATGGCGTAGAACGAGCCGTTGACCAGCCCCAGGAGGAGCTGGCTCAACAACGCAGGAAGGGAAATGGTCATAAACGTTTCAACGAACCCGGGCGCCTGCGCGCCCGCGGGAGATCACTTCCAGAGGGCGCATTTGCTTTCGGCCTTGGTGGTGAAGACGTCTTCGCCGTTCAGCTTCTGGACCACCTTGTAGTAGTCCCACGGCTGCTTGGATTCGGCCGGCGACTTGACCTGCACAAGGTACATGTCGTGCACGAAGCGGCCGTCGGCGCGGATGCTGCCCTTGGCATAGAAGTCGTCGACCGGGGTCTTCTTGAGCGTCTCCATCACCTTGTCGGCGTCGACCGTCTTGGCGGCCTGCACGGCCTTCAGGTAGGTCATGGTGGCCGAATAGTCGGCGGCTTGGATATCAGTAGGCATGCGCTTGGTCTTCTCGAAGAAGCGCTTGCCGAAGGCGCGCGTCTTGTCGTCGAGGTTCCAGTCCCAGCTGGTGGTGAGCAGCAGGCCTTCGGTGTTCTTCAGGCCCAGGCTGTGCACGTCGGTCACGAACACCAGCAGGCCGACCATCTTCATGGTCTTGGTGATGCCGAATTCCTTGGCCGCCTTGATCGAGTTGATGGTGTCGCCGCCCGCATTGGCCAGCGCCAGCACCTGGGCCTTGGAGTTCTGCGCCTGCAGCAGGAACGACGAGAAGTCGGAGGTGTTGAGCGGATGCTTCACGCTGCCCACCACGGTGCCGCCCTTCTCCTTCACGACCTTGGATGCGTCGGCTTCCAGTGCCTGGCCGAAGGCATAGTCGGCCGTCAGGAAGTACCAGCTCTTGTCGCCGCGCGCGATCACGGCGCTGCCGGTGCCCTTGGCCAGCGCCACGGTGTCGTAGGCGTAGTGCACGGTGTAGGGACTGCACTGCTCATTGGTGAGCGCCGAGCTGCCGGCACCGTTCACGACGAACACGCGCTTCTTCTCCTGCGCCACCTTGGCCATGGCCAGCGCGGTGCCCGAACTGGTGCCGCCGAACAGCATCGTCAGGCCCTGCGTGTCGATCCATTCGCGCGCCTTGGAAGCCGCGATGTCGGCCTTGTTCTGGTGGTCGGCCTGCAGCAGTTCGATGGGCATGCCGTTGACCTTGCCGCCGAAGTCGTCGATGGCCATCTGGATCGCGAGGGCGCCGTTCTTGCCCTCCACGTCCGCGTAGAGGCTTGACATGTCGGTGATGAAGCCGATCTTGACCTTGTCCTGGGCCTGGGCGGCGCCCGCGGCCAGCGCTGCGGCGGCGAAGACGGCGGTATAGGCGAATGCTTTTTTCATGGGAGCTCCTGAGAAAGGTGTCGAGGGGTTATTTCCAGAGCGCGCACTTTGATTCGGCCTTCGTCGTGAAGACCGTGTCGCCGGGCAGCTTCTTCACGAGCTTGTAGTAGTCCCAGGGCGTCTTCGATTCGGCCGGCGACTTGACCTGCATCAGGTACATGTCGTGCACGTAGCGGCCGTCGGGACGGATCTGGCCGGAACCGAAGAAGTCGTTGAGCTTCATCTTCTTGAGCTCGGCCATGACCTTGTCGGCGTCGTCCGACTTGGCCGCATCCACCGCCTTGAGGTAGGTCATGGTGGCGGAATAGTCGGCCGCCTGGATCTCCGTGGGCATACGCTTGGCCTTCTCGAAGAAGCGCTTGGAGAACTTGCGCGTCTCGTCGTTCAGGTCCCAGTACCAGCTGGTGGTGAACTGCAGGCCCTCGGTGTTCTTCAGGCCCAAGCTGTGCACGTCGCTCAGGAAGATCAGCAGGCCGGCGAGCTTCATGGTCTTGCCGATACCGAATTCCTTGGCGGCCTTGATGCTGTTGACGGTGTCGCCGCCCGCATTGGCGAGGCCGAGGATCTGGGCCTTGGAGTTCTGCGCCTGCAGCAGGAACGACGAGAAATCGGAGGCATTGAGCGGATGGCGCACCGAGCCCACGATCGTGCCGCCCTTGGCCTTCACGACGGTGGAGGTGTCGGCTTCGAGCGCATGGCCGAAGGCGTAGTCGGCGGTCAGGAAGAACCAAGTCTTGCCGCCGCCGTCGACCACGGCCGCGCCGGTGCCCTTGGCGAGCGCCACCGTGTCGTAGGCGTAGTGCACGGTATAGGGCGAGCACTGTTCGTTGGTCAGCACAGACGACGCAGCACCGTTGTTGAAGTACACCCGCTTCTTCTCGGCTGCTACCTTGGCCAGTGCCAGGCCCACACCGGAGTTGGTGCCGCCGAACACCATGCTCAGCCCCTGCGTGTCGATCCACTCGCGCGCCTTGGAAGCTGCGATGTCGGGCTTGTTCTGGTGGTCCACCGTCAGGAGCTCGACGGGCTTGCCGGCCGCCTTGCCGCCGAAGTCGTCGATGGCCATCTGAATCGCCAGCGCGCCGTTCTTGCCTTCGAGGTCGGCATACAGGCTCGACATGTCGGTGATGAAGCCGATCTTGATCTTGTCCTGCCCTTGCGCCTGGGCTGACGCGGCGAGCGCCAGTGCGCCAAGAGCCAGGGCGAATGCGGTAAGCCTATTTTTCATGTTTGTCTCCAGCAGTAGCAACGGGTGAAAGAACCTAGACGCCGAGCAATTCGGTGAGCACCGGCATCTTGGCTTCGAGTTCGGCCGCGCCGAATTTTTCGACGATGCGGCCGTGCTCCATCACATAGAAGCGGTCCGCCAACGGCGCCGCGAAGCGGAAGTTCTGCTCCACCATGACGATGGTGTAGCCCTTGGCGCGCAGCATGGTGATCATTCGGGCCAGCGCCTGCACGATGACCGGCGCGAGGCCTTCGGAGATTTCGTCGAGCAGCAGCAGCTTGGCGCCGGTGCGCAGGATGCGCGCCACGGCCAGCATCTGCTGCTCGCCGCCCGACAGGCGCGTGCCCTGGCTGTGGCGGCGCTCGGCGAGGTTGGGGAACATGGCGTAGATCTCTTCGACCGACATGCCCTGCCCCGCGCCTTTCAGCTCGGGCGGCAGCATGAGGTTTTCTTCGCACGAAAGGCTCGCGAAGATGCCGCGCTCCTCCGGGCAATAGCCGATGCCGAGGTGCGCGATGCGGTGCGTCGGCATGCCGATGGTTTCTTTGCCGTTGACCTCGATGCTGCCCTTGCGTGCGCCGGTGAGCCCCATGATCGCGCGCAGCGTGGTGGTGCGGCCCGCGCCATTGCGGCCCAGCAGCGTGACGACTTCGCCCGGCTGCACGACCATGTCGACGCCGTGCAGCACATGCGACTCGCCGTACCAGGCTTGCAGGCCCTTGATCTGAAGTGCCGCGGTCATCAGTGGGCCCCTTGCAGCTGGCCGTCGGTGGTGCCCATGTAGGCCTCCATGACCTGGGGATTCGCGGAGACTTCGGCGTAAGGTCCTTCGGCCAGCACGGCGCCGCGCTGAAGCACGGTGATGGTGTCGGCGATGGTGGAGACCACGCTCATGTTGTGCTCCACCATCAGGATGGTGCGCCCCGCCGACACGCGCTTGATGAGCTCGGCCACGCGGTGCACGTCTTCATGGCCCATGCCCTGCGTGGGCTCGTCGAGCAGCATCAGCTCGGGCTCCATGGCCAGCGTGGTCGCGATCTCAAGCGCGCGCTTGCGGCCGTAGGGCAGGTTCACGGTCTGCTCGTCGGCGAGTGACTCGAGGCCCACCTCGGCGAGCAGTTCGCGGGCGCGCGCGTCGAGCGGCTTGAGCGACTTCTCGCTCTTCCAGAAGTGGTACGAAGTGCCCAGCCGGCGCTGCAGGCCCAGGCGCACGTTCTCGAGCAGCGTGAGGTGCGGGAACACGGCGGAGATCTGGAACGAGCGGATGACGCCGCGCCGCGCGATCTGCGCGGGCCGCTCGCCGGTGATGTCCTGTCCGTTGAAGAGGATCGTGCCGGTGGTCGGCTCGAGGAACTTGGTGAGCAGGTTGAAGCAGGTCGTCTTGCCGGCGCCGTTCGGGCCGATCAGCGCGTGGATCGAGCCGCGCACCACCGAGAGATTGACCTTGCTGACCGCAGTGAACCCCTTGAATTCCTTGGTGAGCTCGCGTGTTTCGAGGATGACGTCGCTCATCTCGCGAGGTCGCCCGGATTCGGAAAAAGAAAGTCGGTCATGCGGTCCATCCCAATGCGCCACCATTGAGCGCGGACCGATTGTTCGTGCGTGCCACTCGCTTGGATACTGGGGCAAATGCCTATGCTGCAGTGCAACCTGCGCGGACCTGTGCGGCATCCGAATCGGGAGTGTCGTCGCAGCGACAAAGAAAACCCCCAGGCTCCTTGCGGAGGCTGGGGGTCGATGAGGCGACGGTGCGTGCGCTCAGTGCGCGCCGGCTGCGGCGTCGCTGCCGGCACCGCCGCGCTGCGGCCGCGCCAGCCACACCAGCGGGATCAGCAGCAGGAACAGGATCGCCGACGCATAGAAGATGTCGTTGGTCGCCAGCATGAACGACTGCTGGTCGACGATGCGGTTCAGCTGCCCCAGCACCTGCTCGCTGCTGAAGCCGCTGCTCGCGAGGCCAGACATCGCGCTGGTCGCCGCGTTGTTGCCCTGGTTCACGGTCTCCGCCAATTGCGAGTGATGCAGCGCCGCGCGGTTCTCCCACAGCGTGGTGGTGATCGACGTGCCCATCGCGCCCGCGGTGATCCGCAGGAAGTTCGACAGCCCCGACGCGGCCGGGATGCGGTCGGGCGTGAGGCCCGACAGCGTGATGGTCACGAGCGGAATGAAGAAGAACGCCATCGCGATGCCCTGGATGATCGTCGGGATGATGATCGTCACGAAGTCGGCCTGCGTGTTGAAGTTCGAACGCATCCACAACACCAGCGCGAACACCAGGAACGAGAAGGTCGCATAGCGGCGCGGATCGATCTTGGCCACGGTGAGCCCCACCACCGGCGAGAAGAAGATCGCCAGCAGCCCCACGGGCGCCATGATCATGCCGGCCTGCGTCGCGGTGTAGCCCATCCATTGCTGCAGCCACAGCGGCAGCAGCACCACGTTGCCGAAGAACAGGCCATAGGCCACGGCCGTTGCCACGGCGCCCGACCAGAAATTGCGGCGCTTGAAGAGCGACAGGTCGACCACCGGGTGCTTGTCGGTCAGCTCCCACACCAGGAAGAACGCGAAGCCGACCACGGCCACCACCGCCAGCGTGATGATCTGCGCCGAGTGGAACCAGTCGAGCTCCTTGCCCTTGTCGAGCATCAGCTGCAGCGAGCCCACCCACAACACCAGCAGCGCCAGGCCGATGGCGTCGATCGGCACCTTGTGCGTGGCGCTCTCGCGGTGGCGGTACAGCGCCCAGGTGATGGCCGCGGCGACGATGCCCACCGGGATGTTGATGTAGAAGATCCACGGCCACGAGATGTTGTCGGTGATCCAGCCGCCGAGCAGCGGCCCCATCACCGGCGCGACCAGCGTGGTCATCGACCACATCGCCATCGCGAGGCCCGCCTTGGCGCGCGGATAGCTCGACAGCAGCAGCGTCTGCGACAGCGGGATCATCGGACCCGCAACGAAGCCCTGCAGCGCGCGAAAGGCGATCAGCGTCGTCATGTTCGGCGCCAGGCCGCACATCAGCGAGGTGATCATGAACAGGATCACACTGGCCATGAACAGGCGCACCTGTCCGAAGCGCTGCGTCATGAAGCCGGTGAGCGGCACCGCGATGGCGTTGGCCACCGCGAAGCTGGTGATGACCCAGGTGCCCTGCGTGGTGCTCACGCCCAGGTCACCGGAGATGGCAGGCAGCGACACGTTCGCGATCGACGAGTCGAGCACGTTCATGAAGGTTGCCGCAGACAGCGCGACCGTGCCCCAGAGGCGGGCTGCGCCCTCGAGCGGCGGATGCGCGACGTAAGCAGGAGCAGCGGTGGCCATGGGGCGGGCTGTTTACCTGAGGAAGAAGGTCCGGGCGATCAGCCCGGGTGCCCTTGCACGGCCACCGACGTGGCAGGCGCTGTCGGGCTCTTCGCCGGTGCGGCAGCTGCCGTGGCCGACGCGCTGCGGCCGAGGTTGGCCGCGACGATGCGCTCCACTTCGGCGTCGGCGCCGCGGTCGAGCTGGCTGTAGACCTGCGTCTGCGTCAGCGCGGCGGCGCGCGGCGCGTCGGCGAGCATCTTGCCGCTCTTCGATGAGATGTCGATCTCGGCATCCATCGACAGGCCGATGCGCAGCGGGTTGGACTTGAGCTGCTCGGGATCGAGCGCGATGCGCACGGGCACGCGCTGCACCACCTTGATCCAGTTGCCGGTGGCGTTCTGCGCGGGCAGCAGCGCAAACGCACTGCCCGTACCCACGCCGAGGCCCGCGACCTTGCCGCTGTATTCGATCTTCTTGCCGTAGACGTCGGCCGTGAGCTTCACGGGCTGGTCGATGCGGATGTTGCGCAGCTGCACTTCCTTGAAGTTGGCGTCGACCCACAGCTGGTTGAGCGGCACGATCGACATCATCGGCGTGCCGGCGGCCACGCGCTGGCCGAGCTGCACCGTGCGTTTGGCGACGTAGCCGTCGACCGGCGCGGGCATGGCCACGCGCTGCGTGGCGAGGTAGGCCTCGCGCACCTTGGCGGCAGCGGCCAGCACGCTCGGGTGCTGGGCCACGCTGGTGCCTTCGGTCAGCGACTGGTTGCTGACCAGGGCTTCCTTCGCGGCGACCACGCCGGCCTGCGCCGCGGCGAGCTGGCTCTTGGCGGTGTCGAGCTGCGTTTCGGCATGGTTGAGCTCTTCCTTCGACACGGCGCCGTTGCCCGACAGCGCGCGGCGGCGCTGCAGGTCGTCCTGCGCCTTGGCGATGTCGCTCTGCGCCTTGACGATGTCGGCCTGGCGCAGCGTGACCTGCGCGGCCAGCGAGCCATTGTTGGCATACAGCGTGCGCACCTGGCGCACGGCCTGCGCGAGCGCGGCTTCGGCCTGTTCAAGCGACACCTTGGCGTCGGCCGGGTCGAGCTGCACCAGCGGCTGGCCGGCCTTCACGAAATCGGTGTCGTCGGCGTTGATGGCCATCACGGTGCCGCCGATCTGCGGCGTGATCTGGATCACGTTGCCCTGCACGTAGGCGTTGTCGGTGTCCTCGTAGTGGCTGGCGACCAGCCATTCGTAGACACCCCAGCCGCCGCCGGCGACGATCACCACCGCGGCGAGCGCGGTGAGTGCGCGGCGGCGCTTGCCGTTGCCGGCGGGCGCCTCGGGGGCTGCGGAAGCTGCGGCTGCAGCGGGCGTCGGAGTGTTGTTGTCGCTCATGATGAAGTTCTTTCCGAAGACGAAAAAATCGGACTGGTTCGGGTGGTGTCAGTTCAGCGCGGCTGATGGCGCGGCTGCCGTGGCGGTGGCCGGGGGCTGCCAGCCGCCGCCCAGCGCGCGCGCCAGGCCCACCTGCGTGTCGAGCGCGCGGGCGGCCAGATCGACCGCCAGCCGGCGCTGCGCCAGCACGGAGGTTTCCGCCGTCAGCACGTTGAGGTAGTTGCCGAGGCCCGCGCGGTAGCGCTGCACGGCGATGTCGTAGGCGCCCTCGGCAGCGGTCTGCGCGGCGCGTTGTTCGGCTTGCTGGCGCGCGATCGACTGCGCGCTGGTGGCCTGGTCGGCCGCGTCGCGCACCGCGTCGAGCACGGTGGCGTTGTAGCTTTCGATGGCCACGTCGAGGTCGGCCGACTTGCCGCGCAGGTTGGCCCGCAGCTTGCCGCCTTCGAAGATCGGCAGCGTGATGGCCGGGCCCACGCCCCACTGCTCGCTGCCCGACTTCAGCAGCTTGCCGAAGCCCAGGCTCTGGAAGCCGGCGAAGGCCGTGAGGTTCACGTTGGGATAGAACAGGGTCTTGGCATTGGCCACGTCGCTCGTGGCGGCCTCGACGCGCCAGCGCGCGGCGGCGATGTCGGCACGGCGGCCCAGCAGGTCGGCCGGAATGTTTGCCTGCAGCGCCATCGGCTTGACGTTCGCCAGCACCGGCGGCTTGAGCGATGCCGACACGTTCGGCTGGCCGACCAGCGCATCGAGTGCGTGCTGCTGCAGCGCGATCTGCTCGTTGAGCGATTCGATCTGCTGGCGTGCCTCGGGCAGGCCGCCTTCGCTCTGGCGCAGTTCGAGACGGGTGTCGAGGCCGGCGGACACGCGGTCGCGCACGAGCTTGAGTGTTTCGTCGCGCTGCGCCAGCGTGCGCCCGGCAACGGTGAGCTGGTCGTTCAGGCGCGCCCACTGGAAGTAGCTGCGCGCCACGTTGCTCGCGAGCAGCACGCGTGCGGCATCCGCATCGGCGGCCGCGGCGTTGGCCGCGGCGATGGCGGTATCGAGCGCGCTGCGGTTCTTGCCGAAGAAGTCGAGTTCCCAGCTGGCGCTGAGCTGCAGCAGGCCGATGTTCTGCGTCGAGCCGCCCAGCGGTGCGGGGTAGATGTAGTTGGTGTTGAACTTCTGGCGCTTCAGGTCGAGGTCGCCCTTGACCTGCGGCTTGAGCGCCGCGCCGGCGATGTCGGCCGAGGCCTGTGCTCGCGCGAGACGGGCCTGCGCGACCTGCAGGTTCGGGTTGCCGGCCACGGCCTGGTCGATCAGCGAATCGAGCTGCGTGTCGCCGAAGGCCAGCCACCATTGGTTGTCGAGCCGGGACGCCGGCGCCGCGGCGCTGTCGGGCGCGATGCCCAGCGACGAGGCGTCGCGCAGTTTGGCCTGCGAGCCTATGCCTGACATGTCGGCACAGCCGGCCAATGCCACCACCAGCAGTGCGGCGGCCACGATGGGGGTGCGACGCACGGCGCGCACGGCGAGGGAATCAGTCATTTTTATCTCCACGGGCCGCGAGGGCCTGGGCGTTGTCGAGGATGCGGCGCAAGTACCCCTTGAGCTGCTCCCATTCTTCGGTGCTGAAGCCGGCAAGGTGTTCGTTCTGCACACGGCTCAGCACGTAGGGCACTTCCTTGGCGGCGGCACGGCCTTCGTCGGTGAGCTCGATGTTGACCACGCGGCGGTCTTCGAGCGATCGCACGCGGCGGCACAGGCCCTTGGCCTCGAGGCGGTCGAGCAGGCGCGTCATGGCACCGGTGTCGAGTTCGCAGGCTCGGGCCAGTTCGGCCACGGTGGTAGCGGCGCCTACATGCAATTTATAGAGAGGCACCCACTGCGGATAGGTCGGGCTGCCCGGCTCGCACATGCGGTTTTCGACCGACTGGCCGACCGCCGTAACGATGCGGCGCATCAGGTAGCCGATGCTTTCTTCGGTACGGTAGGTTTCCGGGCTGTAGAAGGCTGCAGGCGCGCGACGCTCGGCGTCGGCAGGCGCCGACGGGGCTTGGGGGGTAGTTGCATCGCTCATGGGCCGAATATTAGTTGCCGAGGCAGTTATTGTCAAGGCTGCCTTTGTAGTAGCAATGTTTCTGTAGAATCCTTCCATGGCTTCTCCCCCACCGTCTTCCATGGCCAAGGGCTCGCCCCGATCACTCTCGGGCCTGAGCCCTTTTCTTCGTCCCTACCGGGTGCAGATCGTCCTGGCAGGCATCTTTCTGGTGATGGCGGCGCTCACCACACTGGTTTTTCCTATCGCATTACGCAGCCTGATTGACGGTGGTTTGATCAGCGCCGACAAGGGCGCCCAGACGATGGCGCTGCGCGAGCACTTCGGCGCCCTCTTCGCGGTGGCAGTGGCGCTCGGTCTTTTCTCGGCGGCGCGCTTCTATACGGTGAGCTGGCTGGGCGAGCGCGTGACGGCCGACATCCGCAACGCGGTCTATGGCCACGTGCTGAAGCAGAGCCCGGCCTTCTTCGAGACCACGCAGACCGGCGAGGTGCTCTCGCGCCTGACGGCCGACACCACGCTGGTGCAGACGGTCGTCGGCTCTTCATTGAGCATGGGCCTGCGCAACGCGGTGATGGGCGTGGGCGCGCTGGCCGTGCTGGTGTGGACCAACCCCTATGTGATGGTGCAGGTGCTGGGCATCCTCGTGCTGGTGGTGCTGCCGAGCATGTGGTTCGGCCGCCGCGTGCGCAAGCTGTCGCGCGCCAGCCAGGACCGCGTGGCCGATTCGAGCGCCATCGCCGCCGAGGTGCTGAACGCGATTCCGGTGGTGCAGAGCTACACGGCCGAAGGCCGCGAGGCCGCGCGCTTCAGCGGTTCGACGGAGAACGCCTTCCGCACCGCCGTGCGCCGAACCAAGGCACGCTCGGTGCTGGTGGCGTTCATCATCATCGCGACCTCCGCGGCGCTGCTCTGGGGCCTGTACCAGGGCACGCAGGCAGTGCTGCGCGGCGACATCACGGCCGGCCACCTGGGCCAGACTGTCGTCTACGTGGCCATCCTGGCCAGTGCGACCGCCGTGCTCGGCGAGGTGTACGGCGACTTGCTCCGCGCGGCCGGCGCAACCGAGCGGCTGATGGAACTGCTGCATGCACCCGCGGCCATCTTTTCACCGTCGAATCCGACGGTCGCGCCCGTTCCCGTAGCGGGCAGCGCGATCAGGTTCGACGCAGTGACCTTCCATTACCCGTCCCGGCCGGACACGCCGGCATTGCGCGGCTTCAGCCTCGACGTCGCGCCCGGCGAGACCGTGGCGCTGGTGGGGTCGAGCGGCGCGGGCAAGAGCACGGTGTTCCAGTTGCTGCTGCGCTACTACGACCCGCAATCGGGCCGCCTGCTGCTCGACGGCACTCCGCTGGCTTCGCTCGCCCTGCCCGACCTGCGCACCCGCATCGGCCTGGTGCCGCAGGATGCGGTGATCTTCTCGACCAGCGCGTTCGAGAACATCCGCTACGGCCGGCCCGAGGCAACGGCCGAGGAGGTGCACGCCGCCGCCCGCGCCGCCTTCGCCCACGACTTCCTGCAGGCGTTGCCCGAGGGCTACGACACCTTCCTCGGCGAGCGCGGCGTGCGCCTGTCGGGCGGACAGCGCCAGCGCATCGCGATCGCGCGTGCGATCCTCAAGAACCCGCCGCTGCTGCTGCTCGACGAGGCCACGAGTGCACTGGACGCGGAGAGCGAACGCATGGTGCAGGCGGCACTGGAATCGGCGATGGAAAACCGCACGACGGTCGTGATCGCCCACCGCCTGGCGACGGTACAGAAGGCCGACCGCATCGTGGTGCTGGACCACGGCGGGATCGTCGAGCAGGGAACGCACGCGACGCTGGTGGCGCAGGGCGGCGTCTATGCGCGCCTCGCTGCGCTCCAGTTCACGGCATGAGAACGGCCGCGGCCCGGTCAGCTACTGCAGGGTTTCCTTGAGCGCAGCCGGTATCGGCAGAGCCATCACCGCAATGCCCTCGTCGAGCAGCGCCTCGGCCTGCTCGGGCGTGGCCTGTCCGCGAATGCCCCGTTCCTGGGCCTCGCCGTAGTGCATCTTCCGGGCTTCGTCGGCAAAGCGCTCGCCGACGTCTTCGGTCTTCGCCAGCACCTCGCGCACGGCTCGCATCCAGCGGGCCTCGGGCGAGAGTTCGGCGGGAACAACGTTTGAAGCGGCAGTTGCAGCGGCTTCCTGCGGCGCCTTGGCATTGCCGAGGTTCAGGCGCGGCGCGCTCAGCAACTTGACGATCGCGGTGTCGCCGCAGACCGGGCACTCGACCAGTCCGCTCGCCAACTGGCTGTCGAAGGCCTCGTTGGACGCAAACCAGCCCTCGAAGCCGTGGCCGTGTGCGCAGCGGAGATTGAGAACCTTCATGCGCGGATTATCCCGCGCTGCCTTCTGCCGGCACGGCCTGCCAGTCCAGAGCCCATGCGCCCGAAAGGACGTTCTGCAGCCAGAGCGTGCAGGTCAGCGTCTTGGCATCGGTCACGGTGCCGTCGCGGCACCAGCCGGCCAGCTCTTCGGGCGTGGCCGTGAACACGTCGAGGAACTCGCCATGGTCGAGCTGCCGCTCGCCCAGCGAAAGACCGCGCGCGAAGTAGATGTGGATGATCTCGGTCGAGTAGGCCACCGCCAGGTGCATCGCACCCGCATGCGCCCATTCGCGCGCGGTATAGCCGGTTTCCTCGAGCAGCTCGCGCCGGCCGCAGACGAACGGGTCTTCACCCGCGTCGAGCTTGCCCGCGGGGAATTCGATCATCACGTGGCCCACCGGGTAGCGGAACTGGCGCTCCAGCACCACGCGGCCATCGTCCAGCAGCGGAATGACCACCACGGCACCCGGGTGCACCACGTACTCGCGCGTGGCGGTGTGGCCGTCGGGCAGGCGCACAGTGTCGCGCTTGGCGTGCAGGAAGTTGCCCTTGAAGAGCTCCACGCTCTGCGTGAGTTCTTCCTTCAGGTGCGAATCGGTGGTCGTGTTGGTTGTCGAAGTCATGTCGTCAGTGCCTGTGCTTCATCAGGTAGCGCCAGGTGAACCCGGGAAAGGCCAGCACAATGAACAGCGCACCGGTCACCGCATAGAACTCCCAGCCCTGCGAGGCGATCTGCCCTGCCCTGCGCTCGAACAGCAGCCCGACGCCGCCCGCCAGAAAGTACAAGACCACCAGCTCGGCGAGCCGCACCGCGAGCGACTTGGGTGTTGTCGCCAGAGGCACGACGCCGAACAGGCGGTCGTTAAAGAACGGCAGGTTGGCGGCCACGAGGGCCACCAGCAGAACGACCCAGACCGACGCGGTTTGCGACACCCGAGGTCGGCCGCGTCAGTGGGCCAGCGTGGCCACGATCGCGTCGTAGCAAAGCGTCATCAGGCCGCCGGGCACGATGCCCAGGATCAGGATCAGCGCGCCGTTGATCGTGAGCACGGTGCGCACGTCGCGCGGTGCCGACACCGTGGTGGCCGTGACGGGCTCATCGAAGTACATGACCTTGACCACGCGCAGGTAGTAGAAGGCGCCGATCAGCGACATCATCACCGCGAACACGGCCAGTCCGATGTAGATCGCCTGGCCCGAGGCGATCAGCGCCTGCAGCACGGCCAGCTTGGCGTAGAAGCCGACCAGCGGCGGCAGGCCGGCCAGCGAGAACATCGCGATGGCCATCACGCCGGCATACAGCGGGCTGCGCTGGTTCAGGCCTGCGAGGTCGGTGATCTCTTCGCTTTCGAAGCCTTCGCGCGCCAGCAGCAGGATGATGCCGAAGCTCGCGAGCGTGGTCAGCACGTAGGTCACGATGTAGAACATCGAGGCGCTGTAGGCGAACTGGGCGTTGTACGTGCCCTGCTGGTCCGAACCCGCCACCAGGCCGAGGAGCATGAAGCCCATCTGCGAGATCGTCGAGTACGCCAGCATCCGCTTCAGGTTGCTCTGCGCAATGGCGGCCAGGTTGCCGACCAGCAGCGAGGCAATGGCGAGCACGGAGAGCATCTGTTGCCAGTCGATGGCCAGCGGCTGCAGCGCGTCGACCAGCAGGCGGATGATGATGGCGAAGGCGGCCAGTTCGGGCGCGGCGCCGATCAGCAGCGTGACCGCCGTCGGTGCGCCCTGGTAGACGTCGGGCACCCACATGTGGAACGGCGCAGCGCCCACCTTGAAGGCCAGGCCGGCCACGATGAACACCAGGCCGAACACCAGCACCTGGTGGTTCACCTTGCCGCTCGCGATGGACTTGAACACTTCGTTGACGTCGAGCGAACCGGTCGCGCCGTACATCATCGACAGGCCGTACAGCAGGAAACCGCTGGCCATGGCGCCGAGCACGAAGTACTTCATGGCGGCTTCGCTGGCCACCGCGTTGTCGCGGCGCAGCGCCACCAGCGCATAGCTCGACAGCGTGAGCAGTTCCAGGCCCAGGTAGATCAGCAGGAAGTTGCTACCCGAGATCATCACGAACATGCCCAGCAGCGCGAACATGCTGATGGTGAACAGTTCGCCGCCGCGCAGCATCTCGCGGTCGGCCGCGTAGGGACGACCGTAGACCAGCGTGACCATCAGGGCGACGGTGGCAAAGCATTTGAGCCAATTGCCCATCGGATCGCTGACGACCATGCCGCCGAAGCCGTAGGCAGTCTTGCCACCGAGGGCGGCGAGGCCCGACAACACCGCGACCACGGCGAGCGTGGCCAGCGTCAGTACATAAGTGCGGGTACGGCGCGGGCTCGCGTCCGACAGGTCGACCAGCGCAATGATGCAGGCCATGACCAGCAACACGATTTCGGGGTAGATCGTGACCCAGCTGAGTTTGTCAATCATCTCGTTCTCTTCTTCAGCGTGGCATCAGGAGGGCAACTTGGAAATCGCCACGTGGCGCAGGAGCTCGGACACCGAAGCGTTCATCGAGTCGGTGAAAGGCTTCGGATAGAGGCCCATCCACAGCACGGCGATCGCCAGCAGCGCCAGCATCAGGAACTCGCGGGCGTTGATGTCGCTGACTTCCTTGACGTGGTCGTTGCCGACCGGGCCGAGGTACACGCGCTTGTACATCCACAGGGTGTAGGCGGCACCGAAGATCAGCGCGGTGGCTGCCGCCATGCCGATCCAGAAGTTGGCCTTCACGGCACCCAGGATCACCATCCACTCGCCCACGAAACCGGCGGTGCCCGGCAGGCCGCAATTGGCCATGGCGAACAGCAGCGCGAACGCGGCGAACTTGGGCATGGTGTTGACCACGCCGCCGTAGTCGGCGATCTGGCGCGAGTGCACGCGGTCGTACAGCACGCCGATGCCCAGGAACATGGCGCCCGACACGAAGCCGTGCGCAATCATCTGCACGATGCCGCCGGATACGCCGAGCTCGTTGAAGATGAAGAAGCCGAGCGTCACGAAGCCCATGTGGGCCACCGACGAGTAAGCCACCAGCTTCTTCATGTCCTGCTGCACCAGCGCGACCAGGCCCACGTAGATCACCGCGATCAGCGACAGCGCGATCATGAGCCAGGCCCATTCGTGCGAGGCGTCGGGCGCGATGGGCATCGAGAAGCGCAGGAAACCGTAGGCGCCCAGCTTCAGCATGATCGCGGCCAGCACGGCGGAGCCGCCGGTGGGCGCCTCGACGTGCACGTCGGGCAGCCACGTGTGCACCGGCCACATCGGCACCTTCACCGCGAAGGCCGCGAAGAACGCGAAGAACAGGAAGGTCTGCGCGCTCGCACCCAGCGGCAGCTTGTGCCAGCTCAGGATGTCGAAGCTGCCGCCCGACTTGTTGTACAGGTAGATCAGCGCCACCAGCATCAGCAGCGAGCCGAGCAAGGTGTAGATGAAGAACTTGAAAGCTGCGTAGATCTTGTTCGGGCCGCCCCAGATGCCGATGATCAGGTACATCGGGATCAGCGTGGCTTCGAAGAACACGTAGAACAGCACGCCGTCGAGTGCAGCGAACACGCCGATCATGAAGCCCGACAGGATCAGGAACGCGCCCATGTACTGGTTCACGCGCTCGGTGATCACTTCCCAGGCCGAGATCACGACGACGACCGTGATGAACGACGTCAGCAGCACCAGCCAGAGCGACATGCCGTCGATCCCGAGGTGGTAGTTGACGTTGAAGCGCGAGATCCAGCCCGTCTTCTCGACGAACTGCATCGCGGCGCTACTGTTCTGGAAACGCGTGACCAGCGGCACCGTGACCAGGAAGCTCACGATGGAACCGACGAGCGCGACCCAGCGTACGCCTCTGGCGTGCTCGTCACGGCCAAACGCCAGCAGCACGGCGCCGAATGCGATCGGCACCCAGATGGCAAGGCTCAACAAACCCATTTTTCTTTTTCTCCAGCGCTAGGCTCAGCGTTTGAACCAGACGAAGTACGTCATCAGGATGAAGATGCCGAGCAGCATCGCGAAGGCATAGTGATAGATGTAGCCGGACTGCATCCAGCGAACCACGCCTGAAACCCGGCCGACCAACTTCCACGAGCCGTTCACGACGGCACCGTCGATCAGGGCCTGGTCGCCACCCTTCCACAGGCCGGTACCGAGCGCGCGCGTGGCGCGGGCGATGACGTTCTCGTTGAACCAGTCCATGTAGTACTTGTTCTCGAGCAGGCGGTAGATCGGGCCGAAGGCGCGCTTGATCGCGGCCGGCAGCGCCGGGTTGATCATGTACATGTACCAGGACAGGACCACGCCGGCCAGCGCCAGCCAGAACGGCGGCGCCGTCAGGCCGTGGATGGCCATGGCCACAGGACCGTGGAAGGCTTCTTCCAGCTCCTTCATGGCGTGGTGGCGGGTGCCGTCCACGGCGATCGCGTTCTTGAAGAACTCGCCGAACAGCATCGGCTCGATCGTCATGAAGCCGATCACCACCGAGGGAATGGCCAGCAGCACCAGCGGCAGCCAGACCACCATCGGCGATTCGTGCGGCTTGTGGTCGTGGTGGCCATGGCCGTGGTCGTCGTGGCCATGGTCGTCATGGTGCGCATCGGGGTTCTGGTCGTAGCGTTCCTCGCCGTGGAAGACTAGGAAGTACATGCGGAACGAATAGAACGCCGTGATGAACACGCCGGCCAGCACCGCGTAGTACGCGAAGTTCGCGCCCCACAGGTGGCTCTCGTGCACTGCTTCGATGATGCTGTCCTTCGAGTAGAACCCGGCGAAGAACGGCGTGCCGATCAGCGCGAGCGAACCCAGCAGCGAGGTGATCCAGGTGATCGGCATGTACTTGCGCACGCCCCCCATCCAGCGGATGTCCTGGTTGTGGTGCATGCCGATGATCACCGAGCCCGCGCCAAGGAACAGCAGCGCCTTGAAGAACGCGTGCGTCATCAGGTGGAACACCGCGACCGAATAGGCCGAGGCACCGAGCGCCACCGTCATGTAGCCGAGCTGCGAGAGCGTCGAGTACGCGACCACGCGCTTGATGTCGTTCTGGATGATGCCCAGGAAGCCCATGAACAGCGCGGTGATGGCGCCGATCACGAGGATGAAGCTCAGTGCCGTGTCGCTCAGTTCGAACAGCGGCGACATGCGCGCCACCATGAAGATGCCGGCCGTCACCATCGTTGCCGCGTGGATCAGCGCGGAGATGGGCGTCGGGCCTTCCATCGAGTCGGGCAGCCACACGTGCAGCGGGAATTGCGCGCTCTTGCCCATGGCGCCGATGAACAGGCAGATGCAGATCACCGTGATGAGCATCCACTCGGTGCCCGGGAAGGTGATGCCGGCCAGCGTGTTGGCCTTGGCGAAGGCTTCGCCGTAGTTCAGCGTGCCGGCATAGGCCGCGATCAGGCCGATGCCGAGGATGAAGCCGAAGTCGCCCACGCGGTTGACCAGGAAGGCCTTCATGTTCGCGAAGATCGCAGTCGGCCGGTTGAACCAGAAACCGATCAGCAGGTACGACACCAGGCCCACCGCCTCCCAGCCGAAGAACAGCTGGAGCATGTTGTTGCTCATGACGAGCATCAGCATCGAGAAGGTGAACAGCGAGATGTACGCGAAGAAGCGGTTGTAGCCGTCGTCTTCCTCCATGTAGCCGATGGTGTAGATGTGCACCATCAGCGACACGAAGGTCACCACGCACATCATCATGGCGGTGAGGCCGTCGATCAGGAAGCCGACTTCCATCTTCAGGCCGCCAACGGTCATCCATTCGTAGATGGTTTCGTTGAAGCGGGCGCCATCGGCCACCACGCTCTTGAGCGTCATGGCCGAAATGATGAAGGCGACCAGCACGCCCAGGATGGTCAGCGAATGCGTGACCTTGCGGCCGATGTGATCGCCGCCGAACTTGGTGCCGAACAGGCCGGCGACGACGGCGCCGACCAGGGGTGCCAGCGGCACGGCCAGCAGGGTGGATGCGGAAAGGGTTGCGCTCATGTTGCGTTCAACCCTTGAGTGAGTTGAGTTCGTCGACGTTGATGTTCGACTTGTTGCGGAACAGCAGGACCAGCAGCGCCAGGCCGATGGCCGACTCGGCCGCGGCCACCGTCAGGATGAAGAACACGAAGATCTGGCCGTGCATGTCGCCCAGATAGTGCGAGAACGCCACGAAGTTCATGTTGACCGCGAGCAGCATCAGCTCGATGGCCATCAGCAGCACGATGAGGTTCTTGCGGTTCAGGAAGATGCCGATCACGGACAGCGCGAAGAGCATCGCGCCGAGCGAGAGAAAGTGTCCGAGCGTGAGCGTCATGCCTTGTTTTCCTTTGCAGCGTCCGCAACTTCGACCACAGGCTCCGCAGCACGCGTTGCCGGCATCTGCACGATGCGCACGCGGTCACGCGCCTTCACGCGGACCTGGTCGGCCGGGTTCACGTACTTGCTGTCCTTGCGGGTGCGCAGCGTCAGTGCGATGGCCGCCACGATGGCCACGAGCAGGATGACCGCGGCGATCTCCAGCGGGTAGAGGTATTCGGAGTAAAGCAGCTTGCCGAGTTCGAGCGTATTGGAAGTGTTGGCCCCCATCGCACCGGCAGCGGCGCGCGGTGCCTCGCCCAGGCGGAAGCCGCCCATGAGCACGGCCGCCATTTCGAGCGCGATGAGTGCGCCGACACCGGCGGCCAGCGGGAAGTGCTTCCAGAAGCCCTCCCGCAAGCTGTCGACGTTGATGTCCAGCATCATCACGACGAACAGGAACAGCACCATCACGGCGCCGACATACACCAGCACCAGAGAGATCGCGAGGAACTCGGCGCGCAGCAGCAGCCAGATGGCCGATGCCTGGAAGAAGGCCAGCACCAGGTACAGCGCGGCATACACGGGATTGCGGGCGGTGATGACGCGGAACGCTGCGAACAGCAGCACCACGGCAAACAGATAGAACAGACCGGTCTTGACGTCCATGGAATTCGAATGGGTTCGGGCTGGTCGGATCAGCGGTACTTGGCGTCGGCCGCCTTGTTCGCTGCAATTTCTTTTTCGTAGCGGTCGCCCACGGCCAGCAGCATGTCCTTGGTGAAGTACAGGTCGCCGCGCTTTTCGCCGTGGTATTCGAAGATGTGCGTCTCGACGATCGAGTCGACCGGGCAGCTCTCTTCGCAGAAGCCGCAGAAGATGCACTTGGTCAGGTCGATGTCATAGCGCGTGGTGCGGCGCGAGCCGTCGTCGCGCACATCCGATTCGATGGTGATGGCCAGCGCCGGGCAGACGGCTTCGCAGAGCTTGCAGGCGATGCAGCGCTCTTCGCCATTCTCATAGCGGCGCAGCGCGTGCAGGCCGCGGAAACGCGGCGACAGCGGCGTCTTCTCCTCGGGGAACTGCACCGTGATCTTGCGGGCGAAGGCGTACTTGCCGGTGATGGCCAGGCCCTTGAACAATTCGAACAGCATGAAGCTGCTCAGGAAGTCCTTGAGCGAAAAAGGCGCAGACGCGAGTTTGGAAGGGCGCGCCAGCGCGCCGGCGGTGTGCGAAGCAGTCATGATGTTGGCGCTTCCTGTTATTTCCAGATGTTGAACGGCGTCTGCATCCAGCCACCGACCACGACCAGCCACACGAGAGTGACGGGAATGAAGATCTTCCAGCCCAGACGCATGATCTGGTCATAGCGGAAGCGCGGGAACGTCGAGCGCACCCACAGGAACATGGTGACCACGCAGAAGGTCTTGGCGCCGAGCCAGATCCAGCCCGGGATGAAGCTCAGGAACTCGAACGGCGGCAGCCATCCGCCGAGGAACAGCACCACGGTCAGGATCGAGACGAGCCACATGTTGGCGTACTCGGCCAGGAAGAACATCGCGAAGCTCATGCCCGAGTACTCGATCATGTGGCCGGCCACGATTTCGGACTCGCCTTCCACCACGTCGAACGGGTGGCGGTTGGTTTCGGCGAGTCCCGAGATGAAGTAGACGACGAAGATCGGCAGCAGCGGCAGCCAGTTCCACGACAGCAAGCCCACGCCCATGTTGGCGAACATGCCCTTGCCCTGGACGTTCACGATCTCGCTCATGTTCAGGCTGCCCGTGACCATCAGCACCACGACGAAGCAGAAGCCCATCGCGATTTCGTAGCTCACCATCTGTGCCGAGGCGCGCAGCGCGCCCAGGAAGGCGTACTTCGAGTTCGAAGCCCAGCCGGCGATGATCACGCCGTACACCTCGAGCGAGGTGATGGCCATCACGAACAGCAGGCCGGCGTTGATGTTGGCCAGCGCCACGTCGGGACCGAAGGGAATCACGGCCCATGCGGCCAGCGCCGGCATGATGGTCATGATCGGGCCCAGCAGGAACAGGCCCTTGTTGGCGACCGTCGGAAGAATGATTTCCTTGGTCATCAGCTTGAGCGCGTCGGCGATCGGCTGGAGCAGGCCCAGCGGCCCGATGCGGTTCGGGCCGATGCGGATCTGCGTGAAGCCGATGGCCTTGCGTTCCCATAGCGTGAGATACGCCACGGCACCCATCAGCGGGAGGACGACCACGATGATCTTGATCAGCGTCCAGATCACGGGCCAGACCACGGCGGTCCACCAGCCTGCGGCGACCAGCCCCTGGCCGAAGCCATGAATTGCGTCGATCATGCCAGTGCCTCCTCGGCACGTGCCGGTGCGGCCGATGCATTGCGCGCATCAGCGGTCAGTTGCAGCGATGGCGCGCGGCGCACGATCGAATCCAGTTGGTAGATGCTCGCGACCACGGGCGCGGCAGCCGCTCCGCCGGAGGCGACGGCCTTCGCGGACGTGGCGTTGCTCAGCGCATTCGCCGGCACCGCGCCCTTGTCACCGATGGTGGCCAGCACCTCGGCGGTCGATTCGAACGCGAAGCCCGGCAGGCCCAGCAGGTTGGCCAGCACGCGCAGCACCTTCCATGCCGGACGCGTTTCGCCTTGCGGCTTCACGACGGCATGGAACCCTTGCAGGCGGCCTTCGGCATTGACGAAGGTGCCCGGGGTCTCGGTGAACGGTGCGATGGGCAACAGCACGTCGCTGAACTCGAGATTGGCCTTGAAGGGGCTCAGCGTGACGACCATCTGCGCATTGCCGATGACATCGGCCGCGGCGGCGCCGACTGCCGAATCGAACACCGGCTCGGTGTTCAGCAGCATCACGGCCTTCAAGCCGGAGCCTGCGGCGAGCATGCGGCCGGCATCGAGGCCGCCGTTCTTCGGGAACGCGCCGACGATCTGCGCGCCCACGGTGTTGGCGGCCTCGGTCAGGTAGCCGACGGTGGCGCCGGTTTGCGCCCCGATCCAGTTCGCCAGGGCCAGCAGGCTGCTGGCTTGAGCGTGATGGGCGGCGGCGTTGCCGAGCAGGATGGCCTTGCGTTCGCCACTCAGCAGCGAGGCTGCGATGGCCTTGGCGGCGGCATCGGGTGCGTTCTTCGGTGCCAGTGGCGCGGCTGCGCCGTTGGTTTCACCGACCGCAGCGGCCACGGCGGCCAGCGCTTCGACCCACTGGTCGGCTTCGACGATGGACGATTGCGCCACGTCGATGGCCCAGGCGTCGCGGGCGGCCATCAGGCTCGCCGAGGTGATCACCGACAGCGCGGCGCCCTTGCGCACGGCCTGGCGGATGCGCTGCGCGAACAGCGGATGTTCCTTGCGCAGGTTCGAACCGACGACCAGAGCGCGCTGCACTTGCGTGAGCGATGCGATCGAGGTGCCGAGCCAGCGCACGCCCTCGAACGCCGTGAATTCGGCGTTGCGCAGGCGGTAGTCGATGTTGTCGCTACCCAGTTCACGCGTGAGCATGGCGGCGAGCTGCAGCTCTTCGAGCGTGCTGTGCGGGCTGACCAGCGTGCCGATGCTTTGCGCACCGTGGTCGGCCTTGATCTGCTTGAGGCCGTTGGCGACGTACTCGAGCGCCGTCTGCCAGTCGACCTGCTGCCATTGACCGCCCTGCTTCAGCATGGGCTGCGTCAGGCGCTCGGGGCCGTTGAGCGCTTCGTACGAGAAGCGGTCGCGGTCGGCGATCCAGCATTCGTTGACGTCCTCGTTCTCGAGCGGCACCACGCGCATCACGCGGTTGTTCTTGACCTGGACGATCAGGTTCGCACCGGTGGAATCGTGCGGGCTCACCGACTTGCGGCGCGACAGCTCCCAGGTGCGGGCGCTGTAGCGGAACGGCTTGCTCGTGAGCGCTCCGACCGGGCAGATGTCGATCATGTTGCCCGACAGTTCGGAATCGACCGAGTCGCCGAGGAAGGTTTCGATTTCGGAGTGCTCGCCGCGGTGCGACATGCCGAGCTCCATCACGCCGGCCACTTCCTGGCCGAAACGGACACAGCGCGTGCAGTGGATGCAGCGGCTCATTTCTTCCATGCTGATCAGCGGGCCGACATCCTTGTGGAACACGACGCGCTTTTCTTCCTCGTAGCGCGAGGAAGAACCGCCGTAGCCCACCGCCAAATCTTGCAGCTGGCATTCGCCGCCCTGGTCGCAGATCGGGCAATCCAGCGGGTGATTGATCAGGAGGAACTCCATGACCGACTGCTGCGCCTTGATGGCCTTTTCGCTCTTGGTGCGAACGATCATGCCCTGCGTGACGGGCGTGGCGCAGGCCGGCATCGGCTTGGGCGCCTTTTCCACGTCGACCAGGCACATGCGGCAGTTGGCCGCGATGCTGAGTTTCTTGTGATAGCAGAAGTGCGGGATGTACGTGCCCGCCTTGTCGGCCGCATGCATCACCATGCTGCCTTCGGTCACTTCGACCTTCTTGCCGTCGAGTTCGATTTCGATCATGAGTATGTTTCTTCTCGCGCCAACAGACAGCCTCCGCCTTCGGCTGCGGTATTCACCTTGGGAGCGGCCCGGCGGTTCATGCCTTGACGGGCTCCGTCGGGACGTGGCCTGGAATCAGGGCCTCGAACTCATGGCGGAAGTGCTTGATCATGGCACGCACGGGCATGGCCGCCGCATCGCCGAGCGCACAGATGGTGCGGCCCATGATGTCGCCGGCAACGGAGTCCAGCAGTTGCATGTCGCTGGGCTTGCCCTGACCGTTATGGATGCGGTCTACCACGCGGTAGAGCCAGCCGGTGCCTTCACGGCACGGCGTGCACTGGCCACAGGACTCGTGCATGTAGAAGTACGAGAGGCGCTTGAGCGACTCGACCATCGAGCGGCTGTCGTCCATGACGATCACCGCGCCCGAGCCCAGCATGGAGCCGGCCTTGGCGATGGAGTCGTAGTCCATGGTGCAGGCCATCATGATGTCGGCCGGCAGCACCGGCGACGACGAGCCACCGGGGATCACCGCCTTGAGCGTGCGGCCCTTGCGCACGCCGCCGGCCAGTTCGAGCAGCTTGGAGAACGGCGTGCCCATGGGCACTTCGTAGTTGCCGGGCAGCTCGACGTCGCCGCTGACCGAATAGATCTTGGTGCCGCCATTGTTCGGCTTGCCGCATTCGAGGTAGGCCGGACCGCCGTTGTTGATGATCCAGGGCACCGCCGCGAAGGTCTCGGTGTTGTTGATGGTGGTCGGCTTGCCGTACAGGCCAAAGCTCGCCGGGAACGGCGGCTTGAAGCGCGGCTGGCCCTTCTTGCCTTCGAGCGATTCGAGCAGCGCGGTTTCCTCGCCGCAGATGTAGGCGCCGAAACCGTGGGCGGCGTGCAACTGGAAGTTGTACGTGCTGCCCATGATCTTGTCGCCGAGGTAGCCCGCGGCACGCGCTTCTTCGAGGGCTTCCTCGAAGCGGTCGTAGCTCTGGAAGATCTCGCCGTGGATGTAGTTGTAGCCCACGCTGATGCCCATCGCATACGCGGCGATGGCCATGCCTTCGATCACGATGTGCGGGTTGAACTGCAGGATGTCGCGGTCCTTGCAGGTGCCGGGCTCGCCTTCGTCCGAATTGCAGACGAGGTACTTCTGGCCCGGAAACTGGCGGGGCATGAAGCTCCACTTCAGGCCGGTCGGAAAACCCGCGCCGCCACGGCCGCGCAGGCCCGAGGCCTTCACCTCGGCGATCACTTGGTCGGGCGTGAGGCCCTCGGTGAGGATCTTGCGCAGCGCCTTGTAGCCGCCGCGCGCCTCGTAGTCGGCCAGGCGCCAGTTGGTGCCATTCAGGCCGGCATAGATCTGCGGCTCGATGTGGCGGTCGTGGAAACAGGTCTGGACGCCCGTGGCCTGGAACTGCTGGAGAACTTGTTCGGGCGACATCAGGCGGCCTCCCCTTTCACGGAGCCACGCAGGCCCTCGATGAGCTGGTCGAGCTTGTCGTTGCTCATGAAGCTGCACATGGTGCGGTCGTTGACCAGCATCACGGGCGAATCGGCACAAGCGCCCAGGCATTCGCTCTGCTGCAGCGTGAACACGCCGTCGGCCGTGGTCTCGCCCATCTTGATGCCGAGCTTCTTCTCGAGGTGCACGAGGGCCGTGACGCCGTCACGCAGCTGGCAAGGCAGGTTGGTGCACACGTTGAGCTTGAACTTGCCCACCGGATGCTGGTTGTACATGTTGTAGAAGGTCGTCACTTCATGCACGGCGATGGGCGCCATGCCGAGGTACTCGGCAATCTCGCGCTCGCGCTGCAGGCTGACGTAGCCCTCGTCCTGCTGGACGATGGCGAGGCAGGCCATCACGGCGGATTGCTTGCCCGCTTCGGGGTACTTGGCGACCTCTCGCGCAAAGCGCTCGAGGATCTCGTCCTTCAACGGGGCCGAAGGGGCCGCGTCAAGGTGATGGGTTGAGGAAGTCGTCATTCGCTCTTTCTCACCTGTCGATTTCACCGAACACGATGTCCATCGTGCCGATCACCGCGACAGCGTCGGCGATCATGTGGCCGCGCGACATTTCGTCGAGGGCGGCGAGGTGCGGGAAACCAGGGGCGCGGATCTTCAGGCGGTACGGCTTGTTGGCGCCGTCGCTCACGAGATAGATGCCGAACTCGCCCTTCGGATGCTCGACGGCGGCATACGCTTCGCCTTCGGGCACATGGAAGCCTTCGGTGAAGAGCTTGAAATGGTGGATCAGCTCCTCCATGTTCGCCTTCATCGATTCGCGCGCGGGCGCGGCAACCTTGTGGTTGTCGGTGATCACCGGGCCGGGGTTGGCGCGCAGCCATGCCGAGCACTGCTGGATGATCTTGTTGGCCTGGCGCATTTCTTCCACGCGCACGAGGTAACGGTCGTAGCAGTCGCCAGTCTTGCCCACGGGCACGTCGAACTGCATCTGGCCGTAGACGTCGTAAGGCTGCTTCTTGCGCAGGTCCCATTCGACGCCCGAGCCACGCAGCATCGGGCCGGTGAAGCCGAGGTTCAGCGCGCGCTCCGGCGTGACCACGCCGATGCCCACGGTGCGCTGCTTCCAGATGCGGTTGTCGGTGAGCAGCGTCTCGTACTCGTCGACCATCTTCGGGAAGCGCTTGCAGAAAGCGTCGACGAAGTCGAGCAGCGACCCTTGGCGATCTTCGTTCAAGCGCTCGATGGCCTTCGCGTTCTTGATCTTGCTGACCTTGTACTGTGGCATCGCGTCCGGCAGGTCGCGATAGACACCGCCCGGACGGAAGTACGCCGCGTGCATGCGCGCGCCGGACACGGCCTCGTACATGTCGAACAGGTCTTCACGCTCGCGGAAGCAGTAGATGAGCATGTTCATCGCACCGCAGTCGAGACCGTGCGCGCCGAGCCACAGCAGGTGGTTCAGCAGGCGGGTGATCTCGGCAAACATCACGCGGATGTACTGCGCGCGGATCGGCACATCGAGGCCCATCATCCGCTCGATGGCGAGGCAGTAGGCGTGCTCGTTGGACATCATCGACACGTAGTCGAGACGGTCCATGTAAGGCAGCGACTGGATGAAGGTGCGCGACTCGGCGAGCTTCTCGGTGGCGCGGTGAAGCAGGCCGATATGCGGGTCGGCGCGCTGGATCACTTCGCCGTCGAGCTCGAGCACCAGGCGCAGCACGCCGTGCGCGGCCGGATGCTGGGGGCCGAAGTTGAGGGTGTAGTTCTTGATTTCGGCCATATCAGTGCAAACCGCCGCCGTAGTTGTCTTCGCGGATCACGCGCGGCGTGATTTCCCGCGGCTCGATCGATACCGGCTGGTAGACCACGCGCTTCTGCTCTTCGTCGTAACGCATCTCGACGTGACCCGACACCGGGAAGTCCTTGCGGAACGGGTGGCCGATGAAGCCGTAGTCGGTCAGGATGCGGCGCAGGTCGTCGTGGCCATCGAACACGATGCCGTACAGGTCGAAGGCTTCGCGCTCGAACCAGGTGGCGGCGCTCCAGACGGGCTGGAGCGAGTCGACCACGGGCAGGTCTTCGCTCGGCGCAAACACCTTGAGGCGCACGCGCTGGTTGAGGCTCACCGACAGCAGGTGCGTGACGACGCCATAGCGCTCGCCCTGCCACTCGCCTTCGCGGTAGTCGGAATAGTCCATGCCGCAGAGGTCGATCAATTGCTCGAAGCGGCAGCCGGGCGCGTCGCGCAGCAGCAAGGCGGCTTCAATGTAATCGGCGGCACCGACCACCACGGTCACCTCTTCCAGGGCAAGCGTCACGCTCCTGGCCTTGGCGCCAAGCGTCTCGGCGATGGTGGCGCGCAGCACCTCCGGCGAAATTGCAAAGTCAGTCATCGTCGGCAATCTCTCAGGCGCGGGCAATGGTGTTGGTGCGGCGAATCTTCTGCTGCAACTGGATCACGCCGTAGAGCAATGCTTCGGCGGTGGGCGGGCAACCCGGAACGTACACATCGACGGGCACGATGCGGTCGCAGCCGCGCACGACCGAATAGCTGTAGTGGTAGTAGCCACCGCCATTCGCGCACGAACCCATCGACAGCACCCAGCGCGGCTCGGGCATCTGGTCGTAGACCTTGCGCAGGGCCGGCGCCATCTTGTTGCACAACGTGCCAGCCACGATCATCAGATCGGACTGGCGCGGGCTCGGACGAAACAGCATGCCGAAACGATCGATGTCGTAGCGGGCAGCACCCGCGTGCATCATTTCGACCGCACAGCATGCGAGGCCGAATGTCATCGGCCAGAGAGATCCGGTCTTCGCCCAGTTCACCACCGAGTCGTAGGTGGTGGTGACGAAACCTTCTTTGAGAACGCCTTCAATGGCCATCGTGTGCTTTCCTTGTCATTCCCAGTCGAGCGCGCCCTTTTTCCACTCGTAGGCAAAGCCCACGACGAGGATGGCGAGAAAGATCATCATGGCCCAGAAGCCGATAGCGCCAATCTCCTTGAGCGCGATGGCCCAGGGAAAGAGAAAGGCAATTTCGAGATCGAACAGGATGAAGAGAATCGCGACGAGGTAGTAGCGCACGTCGAACTTCATGCGCGCGTCCTCGAAGGCTTCGAAGCCACACTCGTAGGGAGCATTCTTCGCGGCGTCGGGCCGATTGGGGCCGAGAATGTATCCGATGACCTGAGGGGCGACGCCTACGCCGACTCCGACCAGAATGAACAAAAGGACGGGGAGGTAGGAGTCGAGATTCATCGAGAGTTTTTCACCGCTTGCCACCGGCAAGAAGAACCTCTGGATGAGGTTTTCTGCCGATGAGATTTGGTGCGGTCGGCGAGACTCGAACTCGCACAGCTTTCGCCACTACCCCCTCAAGATAGCGTGTCTACCAATTTCACCACGACCGCGGTTTTTGCTGTTCGGATGGCATGAGGTACCTGCAAGAGGCATTTGGCTTTCCGAACAGATTTAGAGTTTACCCTGAAATGAAGCCATTTCTCACGGGCAACTCATGAAAACGAGTTGATTACTTGCTGGGGATCTGGCCCGCACCCGAAACCGGGGCTGCAGGAGCCGAAGCGGGGGCGCTGGGAGCTGCCGCGCCAGGAATTTCACCAGCCGCACCGGAAGCCGGCGCAGCGGGCGCACCCACCGCGGCGCGCTCCAGAAGACTGCCGCCGCCTGCGGGACGTGCATGGCTGAAATAGGCCAGCAGCAGCGTGCAGGCGAAGAACACGGCAGCAAGCACGGCCGTTGTGCGCGAGAGAAAGTTGGCACTGCCGCTGGCGCCGAACAGGCTGCCGGCACTGCCGCTGCCGAAGGCTGCGCCCATGTCGGCGCCCTTGCCATGCTGGACCAGGATCAGGCCGATCATTGCGAGGGCTGCCAGCATCTGCACGCCGACCAGAAGGTTGAGGACCACGTTCATTCGTTCTTACTCCTAATTGATACAGCCGTTGCGCATTCAGCGCGCAGCGGCAGAAATGATCTGCAGAAAATCGGGCGCCTTGAGCGACGCGCCACCGATAAGGCCGCCGTCGATGTCGGCCTGCGCCAGCAGTTCGGCGGCATTGGCCGCGTTCATGCTGCCGCCATAAAGGATCTGGATGCCCGCGGCATGCTCGCTTGCCGCGTGATGCAGTTGCGCGCGCAGCACGGCATGCACCGCTTGCGCCTGCTCCGGCGTGGCAGTCTTGCCCGTGCCGATGGCCCAGACAGGCTCATACGCCACGACGATCTCGCTGATGCAATGGCCGTTCACGTGAATCACCGCAGCCAGCTGACGCTTGACGACCTCTTCGGTCTGCCCTGCTTCGCGCTGCGCCAGCGTTTCGCCGACACAGACGATCGGCGTGATGCCATTGGCCAATGCCGCAGCGGTTTTCGCCGCGACGGTCTCGTCGGTCTCGCCGTGGTATTGCCGACGCTCCGAGTGACCGACGATCGCATAGCGCACACCGAAATCCTTCAGCATCGCCGCCGATTGCTCGCCGGTGAATGCACCTTGCGGATGCGCCGAAATGTCCTGCGCACCGAGCGCCAGCGACGGCGTACCCGCCAGCAGCGACTGCAGTTGGGCGAAGTACGGCGCGGGCGCGCACAGCGCCACGTCGCACGCGGCCGGGCTTGCGGCCAGGCCTTGCTGCAAGGCCTTCACCAGCGCTTCGTTGGCAGCGAGGCTGCCGTTCATCTTCCAGTTGCCGGCGATCAGTTTCTTCTTGGTTGTCATCGCGTTCTTCCCGTCACCATGTCAGCACGATCTTGCCGATGTGCTGGTTCGATTCCATCAGCGTGTGAGCCTGGGCTGCGCCGCTAGGCTCACCCGCTGCCGCAAAGGTGCTGTAGATCACGGGCTTGATGGCGCCGCTTTCCAGCAGCGGCCACACCTTCTCGCGCAGGGCCTTGGCAATGGCGCCCTTGAAGGCCACCGGCCGCGGCCGCAGCGTCGAGCCGGTGATCGTGAGGCGCCTGCGCAGCACGAGGCCCGCATTGATCTGGCTCTTCACGCCGCCCTGCACCGCGATGATCACGAGCCTGCCGTCTTCGGCCAGGCATTCGATCTCGCGCGCCACGTAGTCGCCTGCGACCATGTCGAGGATCACGTCCACGCCCTTGCCACCGGTGAGCTTCTTCGCCTCTTCGACGAAATCGCTCGTGCGGTAGTTGATGGCGTGGTCGGCCCCCAGCTTCTTGCAGGCTTCGCACTTGTCGTCGCTGCCGGCTGTGACAATCACCGTCGCGCCCAGCGCCTTGGCGATCTGGATCGCCGTGACGCCGATGCCGCTCGAGCCGCCCTGGATCAGCAGCGTCTCGCCTTTTTGCAAACGGCCGCGCTCGAACACGTTGCTCCACACAGTGAAGAAGGTTTCGGGCAGCGACGCCGCATCGACATCGCTCCAACCCTTCGGCACCGGCAGGCATTGCGCCACGGGCGCCACGCACAGCTGGGCATAGCCACCGCCAGCGATCAACGCACAGACACGATCACCAACCTCGAACCCCGCCTCGGCCAACGCCGCGGCATCGCCAGACACGATCTCGCCGGCCACTTCGAGGCCCGGCAGATCGGATGCACCCGGCGGCACCGGATAGTGGCCCATCCGCTGCAGCACGTCGGGCCGGTTGACGCCACTGGCCGCGACGCGAATCAGCAGCTCGCCCTCACCCGCCACCGGATCGGGACGGTCGGCCACGCGCAGCACCTCAGGGGCGCCGTACGAAGTGATTTCAATGGCTTTCATGGTCTTTCGGCCTCCAACGCCCGCAGATGGGGCGAAGCTTGACGTTCAAAAGATTGCAACGGCGGCAATGAACCGCCGTTGCACCCTTCTTACTCCTGAGGCTCGCGCGGGGCCTGCGACTGCTCGCCGGCCGGAGCCTGCTGCTGGTCGTTGAAGCGCGGTGCGCGCTCGCCACGATCGCCGCCGCGGTCACCACCACGGTCGCCACGGTCCGAACGCTCGCGGCGGTCGCCGCCACGGTCGCCGCGATCGCCACGGTCTTCACGCGGCGGGCGCTCGCTGTATTCCATGCCGGCCGGACGCTCGGTCAAGGCCTTCATGGACAGCTTGACGCGGCCCTTTTCGTCGGTTTCCAGAACCTTGACCTTCACGATCTGGCCTTCGCTCAGATAGTCGGTCACCTTCTCGACGCGTTCGTGCGCGATCTGGCTGATGTGCAGCAGGCCGTCCTTGCCGGGCAGCAGGTTGATCAGCGCACCGAAGTCCAGGATCTTGGTGACCGGGCCTTCGTAGACCTTGCCGATTTCGACTTCGGCCGTGATCTGCTCGATGCGCTTCTTGGCCAGCTCAGCCTTTTCCGGATCGGTCGAGGCGATGGTGATGGTGCCGTCTTCGTCGATGTTGATCGTCGTGCCGGTTTCTTCCTGCAGGCCGCGGATGACCGAACCGCCCTTGCCGATCACGTCGCGGATCTTCTCGGGGTTGATCTTCAGCGTGGTCAGGCGCGGTGCGAAGCTGGAGACTTCGGCCTTGGCCTCGCCCATGGCTTCCTGCATTTTGCCCAGGATGTGCATGCGCGCTTCCTTGGCTTGCGCCAGTGCGACCTGCATGATTTCCTTGGTGATGCCCTGGATCTTGATGTCCATCTGCAGCGCGGTGATGCCGTTGGTGGTGCCTGCAACCTTGAAGTCCATGTCGCCCAGGTGGTCCTCGTCGCCCAGGATGTCGGTCAGCACCGCGAAGCGGTTGTCTTCCTTGATCAGGCCCATGGCGATACCGGCCACGTGCGCCTTCATGGGCACGCCGGCGTCCATCATCGACAGGCAGCCGCCGCAGACCGAAGCCATCGACGAGGAGCCGTTCGACTCGGTGATTTCCGACACCACGCGAACCGTGTACGGGAATTCTTCCTTGGTCGGCAGCACGGCGACCAGCGCGCGCTTGGCGAGGCGGCCGTGGCCGATTTCGCGGCGCTTGGTCGAGCCCATGCGGCCCACTTCGCCGGTGGCAAAGGGAGGCATGTTGTAGTGGAACAGGAAGCGGTCTTCGTACTCGCCGGCCAGCGCGTCGATGCGCTGTGCGTCGCGTTCGGTGCCGAGCGTGGTGATGACCAGCGCCTGGGTTTCACCGCGCGTGAACAGGGCCGAACCGTGGGTGCGCGGCAGCACGGAGTTGCGGATCTCGATGGGGCGCACGGTGCGCGTGTCGCGGCCGTCGATGCGGGGCTCGCCCGACAGGATCTGGCTGCGCACGATCTTCGATTCGATGGCGAACAGCAGGTCGTTGACCTTGCCGGCGTCGAAGGGCTCGCCGCTTTCCTTGAGCGTGTTCATCACGCTGGCATTGGCTTCGCGCAGGGCTTGCGTGCGGGCTTGCTTGCTGCGAATCTGATAGACGGCGCGCAGCTTTTCTTCGGCCAGGCCCTTGACCTTGGCAACGAAGGCTTCGTCTTCGGCGGGCGCCTGCCAGTCCCACACCGGCTTGCCGGCGTCGCGCACGAGGTCATGGATCGCGTTGATGGCGATGTTGGCTTGTTCATGGCCGAACACCACGCCACCCAGCATGACTTCTTCGCTGAGCTGCTGCGCTTCGGACTCGACCATGAGCACGGCGGCTTGCGTGCCGGCGACGACGAGGTCCATCTGCGAATCCTTGCGGGCCGTCTGGCCCGGATTCAGCACGTACTGGCCGTTGATGTAGCCCACGCGGGCGGCACCGATCGGGCCGCTGAACGGGATGCCGGAGATGGCGAGCGCAGCGCTCACGCCGATCATGGCGGCGATGTCGGCGTCGACTTCGGGGTTGAGCGACACGGTGTGGATGACCACGTGCACTTCGTTCAGGAAGCCTTCGGGGAACAGCGGGCGGATCGGGCGGTCGATCAGGCGGCTGGTCAGCGTTTCATGTTCGCTGGGCTTGGCTTCGCGCTTGAAGAAGCTGCCGGGGATCTTGCCGGCGGCGTAGGTCTTCTCGATGTAGTCGACGGTCAGCGGGAAGAAATCCTGGCCCGGCTTGGCCGACTTGGAAGCGACAACGGTCGCAAGGATCACGGTGCCGTCGATGTCGACCAGCACGGCGCCATTGGCCTGGCGGGCGACTTCGCCCGTTTCCATGACGACGGTCTTGTCGCCCCATTGGAAGGACTTGGTGACTTTGTTGAAGAGGCTCATGTTTGCTCCTGTTTTAGTAGCGAACCACTCAGGGTTCGCAAGAGGCGGAGGCTGTCTCAGAACACGATGCCATTCCAGCGAAGCTCGGAGGGAACTTCATTGGAATGACACAGCTTCGCTCTGTTTGGCACTCCGAAAGTGGATCGCGAAGTAAAAAACGCCTGAGCTAGCGGACTAACCCAGGCGTTTTTTCATGCGATTCGATTTACTTGCGCAGACCCAGCTTGGCGATCAGCGCGGTGTAGCGGTCGGCGTCCTTGGACTTGAGGTAGTCGAGGAGCTTGCGGCGGCGGCTCACCATGCGCAGCAGGCCGCGACGACCATGGTGGTCCTTGGCGTGCGTCTTGAAGTGGGGGGTGAGCTCGTTGATGCGGGCGGTCAGCAGTGCGACTTGCACTTCCGGGCTGCCGGTATCGTTGGCGGCGCGGGCGTTGTCTTTGACGACTTCGGCCTTGATGGAGGCTGCGATCATGATGATTCCTTGGTTCCTAGATGTTTGACTTGCGGTGAGCGCTGGAACTGCCCTCACCGTGCGCCTTGCGGCATGCAAAGCCTCGGGATTATAGCTCGCCCCCAGGCTACGCGCACTTCGTGTCGCTTCGCCTACCCCCTACCGGGGGCAACACCTGAGGCCCGGCAAAGCCGGTTCCTCGGTGTTTCACGAAGGGGCCGCTGCCGGGTCGAGCCCCTTGCCACTCCTGCCATCGAGCGAAGCCAGGCCTACCGCGCCGAGCACGCAGGCGGCCCCGCCGATCTGCGCCAGGCTGATACTTTCCCCCAGCCAGAAGGCCGCCAGTATCAGTGCTGAAACCGGCAGGAGCGCTGTGAAGAGCGCCGCTTCGGCCCCTTTCAGCCTGGCCGATCCGGCAAACCAGAGGACGAAGCCCAGCACCGTCGGCACCAGCGCGTAGTAGGCGACGCCGAGCAACGCATCGTTCGGCAACGGGTGCTCCCAGGCCCGCTCGAACAGCGCCGGAACCAGCGACAGCAGGAGCCCGAAGGCCGTCATCAGCGTCGACAGCGCCAACGGCCGCACCGGCACCCGAAGCCGCTTGTTGAGCAGGATGAACATCGCCTCACAGACGACCGCGCCCAGTATCAGCAGGTTGCCGGCGAACGCCGCGGCCGATTTGGAGCCCCCTGCGGAGCCTTCGCCCGGCCAGCTGATTGCCAGCACCCCCACCGTTGCCAAGACGATGCTGCCCACCAGATAGCGCCCTGGCCGCTCGCGCAAAGCCAGCACCGCCACCAGCGCCGCAACGGCCGGCAGCGTCCCGGCCACCACGCCTGCGCTGGCGGCCGGCGCCCACCTCACGCCCAGGATCAGCAGCACCGTATAGCCCACGCTGCCCAGCCCTGCCTGGCACAAGAGCAGCACGAGGTCGCGCCGGTCGGGGCGAGGCCAAGGCGTGCGCGTCAGCCGCAGCAGCAGGAGAAACACCGGCAGCGCCATCGCAAACCGCAGCGCGGTCGCGGTGAACGGCGGAAGCCCGCCTGCGATGACCTTGCTGGCCACCACCGTGCTGCCCACCGTGACCATCGCCAGCGCGCACAGCGCCATTCCCTTCAACCGTTCCGACATGCCAGACCTTTCGCTTTCGAGAAAAGTCCGAGCTTCGCGGCCCGGTCGCGTCGCGTATTGAACGAAATTGCAGGCGGCCGGATCAGCCCTTGCGCTGCGGCTGCTCCGCCAGCCAGTTGCGCAGGCGCTCCACGCCCTTCACCAGCCGCTGCGGGTCTTTCGAGGCAAAGCACCAGCGCAGCCATCCCTGCGCCTCGGGCGCGAAGGCATTGCCCGGCGCGAGTCCCAGGCCCGCCTCGGCGACCAGCCGCTTGGCCACTTCGAGCGAATCGCCGAAGCCTTCGAGCCGGAAGAAGGCATACATGCCGCCCTTGGCCGAAGCCACCTGCACGCCCGGCAGCGCCGCCAGCAGCGGCACCAGCGTGTCGCGGCAATGCTTCAGGTGCGCCACCACGCGCGGCGTGATCTCGCTCGTGTGTTCGATGGCGGTGATGGCGGCGCGCTGCGTGAACACGCTGGCGCACGAGGTGTTGAACTCGATCAGCTTGCCGATGCCGTCCACCATTGACGGCGGCAGCACCAGCCAGCCCAGGCGCCAGCCCGTCATCAGGAAGCTCTTCGAGAAGCTGTGCGTGACGACGAGCCGGTCGTCGGGCTTCGAGATGTCGAGGAAGCTCGGCGCGCAGGCATTGGGCGTCGGCTCGTAGTACAGGCGCTCGTACACCTCGTCGGCGAGGATCCACGTGCCGGTCTGGCGGCAGTGGCCGAGCACGGCCTGCTGCTCGTCGCGCGTCATGGTCCAGCCCGTGGGATTGTTCGGTGCGTTGACGATCAGCAGCTTCGTCTTCGAAGTGACCGCCGCACGCAGCGCGGGCAGGTCGAGCGTCCACTGCCCGTTCACCGGCACCAGCGGCAAGGTACGAACGCGCGCGCCCATGATGGCGGGCTGCGCCGTCAGGTTGGGCCACACCGGCGTCACGGCGACCACTTCGTCGCCCGCGTCGACCAGCGCCTGCACCGCGAGCATCAGCGCGCTCACGCCGCCCGAGGTGACGGCGATGCGCGAGGCATCGACCGCCGGATGCAGCCCGCTCGTGTAGCGCGCAATGGCTTCGCGCAGCTCTGGCAGGCCAAGGTTGTGGGCGTAGAAGGTCTCGCCCCGCTGCAGCGAATCGATGGCCGCCTGGCGGATCACCTCGGGCGTGACTTCGTCGCTTTCGCCGAACCAGAAGGCCAGCACGTCGTCGCGGCCCATGCCGGCATTGGCGACTTCGCGGATCTTCGACGCTTCGAGGTTGTGGATGGCTTCACGCATGTCTGGTCGTCCTGCTCTTCATGATTGAGGTTTCTTCATCTTGCACGAGGTCGGCAGCTCGGCGCGTTCGGGGGCGATGGTCTTCACCACTCGGAACCCGTAGCCCGAGCCCTCGACGTCGAACTGCACGCCCGGCTTGCCCTGCCGGTCCATCACGCCGACGACGAGCTGCTGCTGGAACTGATGGTCCGTCGCGCGCATGCGCCCGCGCTGCCCGTACAGGCTCACGTCGGCCTGCTCCAGCGCACGCGCCACCGGCACCGCGTCGGCACTGCCCGCACGCTCGACGGCCTGCACGAGCGCTTCGATCATCAGCTGCAGCCGCATGTGCACATAGTCGTCGGCCGGCTTCGGAAAGCGCGTGCGGAAGGCGCGGTAGAAGGTTTCGGACTGCGCCGTCTGCACGTTGGGCAGCCAGTCGGCCACGGCGATCACGCGGCCGATACCCGCATCGCCGATGGCAGCCGGTGCGCCCAGTGCGTTGCCATAGAAGGTATAGAAAGTGCCGTTGAAGCCCGCCTCGCGCGCCGCCTTCACGAGCAGCGTGAGGTCGTTGCCCCAGTTGCCCGTGACCACGGCCTGCGCGCCGCTCGCGATGATCTTGGTGGCGTAGGGCGCGAAGTCCTTCACCTTGCCCATCGGATGCAGTTCGTCGCCCACGATCTCCACGTCGGGGCGCTGCGCACCGAGCTGCCGGCGCGCCTCGCGCAGCACGGCCTGCCCGAAGCTGTAGTCCTGGCCGATCAGGTAGACGCGCTTGAGCGCGGCATCGTCCTTCACCACGTCCATCAGCGCGGCCACGCGCATGTCGGCGTGCGCGTCGAAGCGGAAGTGCCAGAAGCTGCAACGCTCGTTCGTGAGCGCCGGGTCGACCGCCGCGTAGTTGAGGAAGACCACGCGCCGCGCGGGGTCGCGCTCGTTGTTCTTGTCGATGGCATCGACCAGCGCCGCGGCCGTGGCCGACGAATTGCCCTGCAGCACGATACGCGCGCCGTCGTCCATCGCGGCGCGCAACGCGGAGAGCGCTTCTTCGTTCTGCCCCTTGCTGTCGTAGCGGTCGAGCTGCAATGGCCGCGCGCCACCGGGCAGCTTCACGCCGCCGCGCGCATTCACGCGCTCCACCGCCCACAGCAGGTTGCGGAACACGGCCTCGCCGGTGTTGGCGAACGGGCCGCTCATGCTTTCGATCAGCGCCAGGCGAATGGGTGCGGACGAGGTCGACACGTTGGCCTGCGCCAGCGCGGCGAACGGCCTCGCGCATAGCGCCAGCACCGCGAATTTCAAGGCCTCGCGACGCCAAATAAAGGGGGGATTCATTGTCTTGAAACGCGTGCCGATGCGCCTAGATGAGGTCTCAAGCGGCACTCACGATGGAACGGCCGCGCAGTGTAAGGGACACACATTCCTTGTCCCCATTGTGTTCACTCAGGAGTTCTTCACATGCTTTTCGCCCCCACCCTTCGCACCGCCCGCTTCGCTCCCCGCGCCTATGACCGCGCCTTCGAGCGCTTCGTGAACGATGCCTTCGCCGCCCCCCGCCGCTCCCCGCTGGTGGAACAGGACGACAAGAGCTGGACCCTCTCGCTGGACGTGCCGGGCTTTGCGCGCGAAGACCTCGCGATCAGCATCGAAGGTGCCGTACTGCGCATCGACAGCAAGGCCGAAGCCAAGCGCCAGTTCAAGGCCGCCTACGAGTTGCCGCAGGACATCGACGTGGCCACCAGCGAGGCCAAGCTCGAGAACGGCGTGCTCACGCTGAAGCTCGGCAAATTGGTGCCCGCGAGCCAGGCCGCACAGTTGCAAATCAACTAGTTTGGCCTATGCCCACAAGAAGAAAATGTTGGTAACAGCCTCGTTTTGACTTTAAACGAGCACCTTATTCACAATAGCGCTGAATAACGTCACATGATGTGACGTTTTCTTAGAACTTTCTTCTTCGTGGGCGTCTCGTAGCGCACCGAATTCCCTGCCGGTGCGGTTCGGGTGCCCCAAAAGGCACCATGAAAACGCACCTTCAACCTGCCAATCCCAACGAACAATCCGACACGCTCCTGGTGTTCCTGCCCGGGGCCTACCTGAAGCCCGACGAGTTCGAGCGCGAAGGGTTCATCGCCGCGGTGCGCGAGCGCCATCTGGCGGCCGATGCGCTTCTGGTGGACGCGGATGTTTCCTACTACTACGAGCAGACGCTGAGCGAGCGCCTGCACACCGAGGTCATCGAGCCGCAGCGTGCCAGGGGCTACAAGTCGATCTGGCTCGTGGGCATTTCCATCGGCGGCTTCGGCGCGCTGATCCACGAACTGGCGCGACCGGGCTCGGTGGACGGCATCGTGGCGCTTGCGCCCTACCTCGGGCGCCGGGTGCTCGGCGCGGAGATCAGGAAGGCCGGCGGCCTGCGCGCCTGGCAGGCGCCCACCGGACCGCAGGCCGACGAGGAGCCCGATCGCAAGCTCTGGCCCTTCTTCCAGCAGTACCTGGACGCCAAGCCGTCGAAGAATCTGCCGCCGCTGTACCTGGGCTTCGGGCTGGACGACCGCTTTGCCGGCAACCACAAGCTGCTGGCCGACGCCCTGCCGCCGGGGCGCGTCTTCACGATCGAGGGCGGCCACGACTGGCCGCAGTGGCGCCAGCTGTGGCGCAATGTGCTGGACGTGCTGCCGTTGCCGGCAATCGGCCGCTCGCGGCAGTCGGCTACGCAGTCTCCGGCAGCGGCGCCTCAGCCGACGAGAGCGACGCCATGGGCCATCGCGGCTTGACGTCGAAGGCATAGCGCTCGCTCGCCTGCGACAGCCCCGACTGCAGGCGCATTGCCGCGGCCATGGCGATCATGGCGCCGTTGTCGGTGCACAGGTGCAGCTCGGGGTAGTGCACACGCACCTTGCGCTTTGCACACGCGGCATTCAGCTGTTCTCGCAGATTCCTGTTGGCCCCCACCCCGCCCGCCACCACCAGCCGCTTGAGCCCGGTCTGGTCGAGTGCCGCGAGCGACTTCTTCAGCAGCACCTCGACGATGGCCGCCTGCGTGGACGCCGCCAGGTCGGCCTTGTTCGCTTCGAGCTGGTCGCCGAGCTTCTTGGCCTGCGTGAGCACGGCCGTCTTCAGGCCGGCAAAGGAAAAATCGAGATCGCCGCTGTGCAGCAGCGGCCGCGGCAGCTTGAAGGCCGTTGCGTTTCCGTCTTCGGCCAGCTTCGCGAGCCACGGTCCGCCGGGGTACGGCAAGCCCATGAGCTTGGCGCTCTTGTCGAAGGCCTCGCCGGCCGCGTCGTCGATGGTCTCGCCGAGCAGCTCGTAGCGCCCCACGCCGTCCACCCGCATCAGCTGCGTGTGGCCGCCTGATACCAGCAGCGCGACGAACGGAAACTCCGGCGGATCGGCACTCAGGAACGGCGACAGCAGATGCCCTTCGAGGTGATGCATCCCCAGCACCGGCTTGCCCAGCGCCACGCCGAGCGCGCAGGCCACGCCCGCGCCCACCAGCAGTGCGCCCGCCAGGCCCGGCCCGCGCGTGTAGGCCACCACGTCGATCTCGGCCAGCGAGCGGCCGGCTTCGGCCATGACCGTCTCGGTCAGCGGCAGCACGCGACGGATATGGTCGCGGCTGGCCAGCTCGGGCACCACGCCGCCATAGGCCTGGTGCATGGCGATCTGGCTGTGCAGCGCGTGCGAACGCAGCATCGGCAGCGCGCTGCCGTGCGACTCGACCAGCGCCACGCCGGTTTCATCGCAGGATGATTCGATTCCCAACAAGAGCATGGCGCCGAGTGTAGGCGGCGCCCCGTGCGGCCGCCCGCGAAGGGGCAAACGGCGCCAGCAAGGCACGGATGTTGCAGTGGGAGGGTCAGCGCCCCTCCCACCATGAAATCCGGACTGAGTTTTCTGATCGCCGCCCGCCGTTGCGAGATCGACGAGCTGGACCGGCTCGCCCGCACCAGCGAGCTGGTGGGCGTGATCGGCCGCCTCGTCCATGCGCTGCAGCGCGAGCGGGGCATGTCGAACATGTTCCTCGCCTCGCACGGCGGCCGCTTCGCCGACCAGCGCGGCCCGCAGATCGCCGAATGCACGGCGCTCGAGCAGGAGGTGCGCGCCGGCTTCGACCAGCTCGAAGCCGACGACCACCGCAGCGCAGGAGCCGGCAACAGCGCGCGCCTGTTCAGCCGCATCGCCTGGGTGCTCCCGGGCCTGGACGCCCTGCCTGCCCTGCGCCGCCGCATCGATGCGCTCGAGCTGAAACCGGCGCAGTCCACCGCCGCCTTCGCCAAGCTCGTTGCCGGCCTGCTGTCGGTGGTGTTCGAAGCCGCCGACGGCGCCACCGACCCCGAGATCTCGCGCCTGCTGGTCGCGATGTTCAACTTCATGCAGGGCAAGGAATTTGCCGGCCAGGAGCGCGCCTTCGGTGCCGCCGCGCTGGCGCTGGGCCGCAGCGACGAGGCACAGCGCCTGCAGTGGCTGCACCTGATCGAGTCGCAGGAGCGCTGCTTCCAGGTGTTCACCGATTTCTCCGGCGAGGCCGTGCTCGCGCTCTGGCGCAACAGCCAGCCCGACGCCGAAGTGGCGGAGCTCGAACGCATCCGCCGGCGCGGCGCCACCTCCGCCCCGGCCGACGTGCCGCTGAGCCAGGCCTGGTTCGACTGCTGCACCCGCCGCATCGACGCCATGAAGACCGTGGAAGAGCGCCTGGCCGCAGTCTTGCGCGCACTGTGCGAGCGCAAGACCGCGCAGGCGCGCAGCGAGTTGCAGGACTACCGGCAGCTGCTGGACACGCTGGCCCCGCAGGCCGGCGCCCTGTTCTTCGACGACGCCGACGCGCAGGCCGCCACGCCCGCCCAGTTCGGCCGCCACCTCGAACGCTCGGTGCTCGACATGGTCCAGGAGCAGTCGCACCGCCTGCAGGCCATGAGCGACGAGCTCGAAACCGTGCGCGCCTCGCTCAATGAACGCAAGATCGTCGAGCGCGCCAAGGGCCTGCTGATGGCGCACCGCCGACTCAGCGAGGATGAGGCGCACAAGATGCTGCGCCAGACCGCCATGAACCAGAAGCGGCGGCTGGTCGACGTGGCCGAGTCGATGCTGGCAATGGCCGACTACCTGCCCATGCTCGACCGCGCGCCCCCGCGCTGAAGCGGCCCGGCCGTTCAACTTGGTGCAGTGCACAACAACCGTGCGATCGGCGCTGCGCGGTTCCGATCGGGCGCTCGCCCATGCTGCACCGCTGCATCGAGCTACTTTCCTGATAGCAGCGTGCAGGTCCTGAAGGCTGGCACACCACTTGCAAGCATTTCGTTCACAGGCCCCCAATGGGCCTTCAGGCAGCGGCACCCAACGGCGGGTGCCTCCACCGAACCGGACAAAGGCGTCCCCATCCCGCAAGGGCTCGTTTTCGAGCAGCCCCTGCGCGGTGCGGACGCCTTTTTTGTTTTTGTCTTTTGTTTGTTCGCCTTCAACCGGAGCCCCGCCCATGACCGACCTGCTCACAACCCGCCTCAGCCGACGCCGCGTCCTGCAAGCCGCAGCCATCGGTGCCGTCGGCATCGACCCCGCGCTGCGCGCCGCCGTCTGGGCTCAGGGCTCGGACAAGCCCGAGAAGCAGGAAGTGAAGATCGGCTTCATCCCGCTGACCGATTGCGCCAGCGTGGTGATGGCCTCGGTACTGGGCTTCGACAAGAAGTACGGCGTGAAGATCGTCCCCAGCAAGGAAGCCAGCTGGGCCGGCGTGCGCGACAAGCTGGTCAACGGCGAACTGGACATGGCCCACGTGCTGTACGGCCTCGTCTACGGCGTGCACGTCGGCGCCAGCGGCCCGAAGAAGGACATGGCGGTGCTGATGGGCCTGAACCGCAACGGCCAGGCCATCACGCTGTCGAAGGCGCTTGCGGACAAGGGCGCGGTGGACGCGCCCTCGCTCGCCAAGCTCATGGCCAGGGAAAAGCGCGAGTACACCTTCGCCGGCACCTTCCCCACCAGCACCCACACCATGTGGCTCAACTACTGGCTGGCCTCGGCCGGCATCAGCCCGGTGGCCGACGCCAAGGTGATCGTGGTGCCGCCGCCGCAGATGGTGGCCAACATGCGCGTGGGCAACATGGACGGCTTCTGCGTGGGCGAGCCCTGGGGCCAGCGCGCCATCATCGACAAGATCGGCGTCACCGCCATCACCACGCAGGACATCTGGAAGGACCACCCCGAGAAGGTGCTCGGCACCCGCGCCGACTTCGTCAAGCAGAACCCCAACACCTGCCGCGCCGTGATGATGGCCGTGCTGGAGGCCAGCAAGTGGATCGACGCCAACCTGCAGAACAAGGCGAAGATGGCCGACACGGTCGCCGAGAAGAGCTACATCAACACCAGCGCCGATGCCATCAACCAGCGCATCCTGGGCCGCTACGAGAACGGCATGGGCAAGACCTGGGACGACCCCAACCACATGAAGTTCTTCGACGACGGCGCGGTCAACTTCCCGTACCTGTCCGACGGCATGTGGTTCCTTACGCAGCACAAGCGCTGGGGCATCCTGAAGGAGCACCCCGACTACCTGGCGGTCGCCAAGCAGATCAACCAGATCGACATGTACAAGGACGTGGCTGGCGCCATGAAAGTCAGCGTGCCCAAGGACCCCATGCGCACCAGCAAGCTGATGGACGGCTCGGTCTGGGACGGCAAGGACCCGAAGAAGTACGCCGATTCGTTCAAGATCCACGCATAGGGAGAACACCATGGTCAGCGCCGTCTTTCATTCGCCGCTCGAAGCCTCCCTCCCTCTCCCGCGCGCGGGAGAGGGCCGGGGTGGGGGCCAGCCCCGCGCCGAAGCTGCTCCTCACCCCGCCCCTCTCCCCAGAGGGGAGAAGGAGCAGAAGCCAAGAACACCACTCGACCTGCGCGCCTTCTGGATGCGCGTGCTGCCGCCGCTCGCAGGCTTCGGCCTGCTGCTGCTGATCTGGGAAATCGTGGCCATGAAGAGCACCACCGGTTTCCCGACGCCCGCAGCCACCTGGCAGCAGGCCGTGACCGTGTTCAGCGACCCGTTCTACAGCAAGGGCCCGAACGACCAGGGCGTGGGCTGGAACGTGCTCTCGTCGCTGCAACGCGTTGCGCTGGGCTTCGGCCTTGCGGCGCTGGTCGGCATTCCGGCCGGCTTCGCAATCGGGCGCTTCGAGTTCCTCTCGCGCATGTTCAACCCGCTGATCAGCCTGCTGCGTCCGGTCTCGCCGCTGGCCTGGCTGCCCATCGGCCTGCTGGTGTTCAAGGGCGCCAACCCGGCCGCCATCTGGACGATCTTCATCTGCTCGATCTGGCCGATGGTCATCAACACTGCCGTGGGCGTGCAGCGCGTGCCGAGCGACTACATGAACGTGGCCAAGGTGCTGAACCTCAGCGAATGGAAGATCCTCACGAAGATCCTGTTCCCCGCCGTGCTGCCCTACATGCTCACCGGCGTGCGGCTGGCCGTGGGCACCGCGTGGCTGGTGATCGTGGCGGCCGAGATGCTCACGGGCGGCGTAGGCATCGGCTTCTGGGTGTGGGACGAGTGGAACAACCTCAACGTCGCCAACATCATCATCGCGATCTTCGTGATCGGCATCGTCGGCCTCGTGCTGGAGTTCGCGCTCATCAAGCTCGCCACCGCATTCACGTTCGAAGAGGTGAAGTCATGATCGATGATTCGAAGTACATCGAGATCCACGGCGTCGAGCAGGCGTTCAAGACGCCCAAGGGCCGCTTCGTCGCGCTGCGCGACGTGAACCTGAACGTGGCCAAGGGCGAGTTCATCACGCTCATCGGCCACTCGGGCTGCGGCAAGTCGACACTGCTGAACCTCATCGCCGGGCTCACCACGCCCACCGAAGGTTCGCTGCTGTGCGCCAACAAGGAGATCAAGGGCCCCGGCCCCGAGCGCGCCGTGGTGTTCCAGAACCACTCGCTGCTGCCCTGGCTCACCTGCTTCGAGAACGTGTACCTCGCGGTCGAGCGCGTGTTCGCGGCCACCGAGAACAAGGCGCAACTGCGCGCGCGCACCGACGCAGCGCTGGCGCTGGTCGGTCTCACGCCCGCCGCGCAGAAGCGCCCCGGCGAGATCTCCGGCGGCATGAAGCAGCGCGTGGGCATTGCGCGCGCGCTGTCGATGGAGCCCAAGGTGCTGCTGATGGACGAGCCCTTCGGCGCGCTCGACGCCCTCACGCGCGCCAAGCTGCAGGACGAGCTTCTGGCCATCGTGCAGAAGACGCACAGCACCGTGGTCATGGTCACGCACGACGTGGACGAGGCGGTGCTGCTGAGCGACCGCATCGTGATGCTGACCAACGGTCCGGCCGCCACCATCGGCGATGTGTTGGCGGTGGACATTCCGCGCCCGCGCAACCGCGTCGAGCTGGCCGAAGACCCGGCCTACGTGCACGCGCGCAAGGCCGTGATCGACTTCCTCTACACGCGCCAGGCGCACGTGGAGAAGGCCGCGGCCTGACAGATCGACACAGCGCCCAGGCGCGTCGAGCCATGCCTTCCTTCCAGCAAACACCGCGGAACCGCCTTTGCCGGGCCGCAGGTGTTGCCCCCTGCAAGGGGGTTGGCGTAGCGACACGCAGTGCGCGAAGCCTGGGGGTGTGCCAGGTTCACGACATGATCACCTGGAGGCTGTGCTCGTACGACGCCGTGAGACGCTCGAAGGTGTCGACCAGCGCGTCGCTGGAGCGCACCAGCGTGGCGCGGCCGTCGGCGCTGTCGAGCGCGTGCCCGCCGCCGCCCCGCCGCAGCCAGTCGTCGCGGGCGCTGGGCCGCGCGGGGGGGGTCTCGGGGGTGGTGGGCGGGGCGCGCGCGCGGTCGAGCAAGGCGGCCTCGAACTCGGCCATGGTGGGCATCAGCCGCGCGTCCGCGGCTTTCTCTTTCAGCGTGGCAGCGAGCAGCGCGTCTTTCGCCAGCCGCTGCGCACGCATGCGCTGCCTTCCGCAGATGTTGACGATGCGCAGCGCACGCCGCGCGCCCGAGGCTTCGAGCGCCTCGGTCAGCGCCTCCGCGGCCGAGAGCAGCACTTCGGCGCGCTGGTCGACGTCGGCCAGTCCCGCCGCCGTGGGCCGCGCCGTCAAGGCCGGAGCCAGCCCGCTCCATGCGGCTTGCGCCTGTACGAGTGCCTGCGCGCCGGCCGCATCGAGCCCGAGGGCCGCCAAGTGATCGAGGTTCTGCTGCACCCGCTCGGCGGACTGCGTGCGCAGCACCCGCGCCCGCTGCGCATCGATGCCGCCCAGCAGCTGCGCCGCCACGCGCACCAGCCGCTGCGAGAGCATGCGCAACTGCCCGGCGCGGTTGATCGCGTCGGCCCACTGCGCCGCCTCGATGACCGAACGCGACACTTCGCCGAGCCGCAGGTTGGCGTGCATCGCGGCGCCGCGCAGCAGGCCGAAGGCTTCGTCCTCGCCGATGCCGCGCGCGGACATCAGCAGACCCTTGGCGCGATCGACCCACTTGCGCTCGTCCATGCGGGTGCGCAGGCTCTCCAGTTCGGTGCGCAAGGCGGCCTCTCGCTGCCAGCGGGCCTGGGCGCGAGCGGTCAGCGCGGCGAGCGATGCGGCATCGACGGCATCGCTCTGCATCCACGCCTCCACGCCGAGCTGCACCAGCTCTTCGTGCTGCGCACCGCTCAACAGCTCGCCGACGAAGCTCAGCGCACACGGCGGCACGCCGGACCACGCGCGCAGCGCGTCGAGCAATGCGGGCGTGGGCAGAGGCAGGCAGATCAGGGCCTGGGCCGGCGCCAACGCCTCGACCTGCCGCGCGAAGGTGCCCACATCCGCGCAGCCGACCACATCGAGACCGGCGTCGGACAGCGCCCGTGCAAGCGCCTCGGGCAGCACGGGGCCAGCAGTTTCATCGGGCAGGACAACGAGAAGGGACATCTTGGAAAAGCGGTGTGGGAGCGCACCGCGAGCATAGGCCACGCCCGCGCGAATTCGCAGGCACGCCTCTTGCATGAAACGGACCGCGGTGTAACGAAGCACCGCTTTGGTGAGGCTGCAGGCTCCTGCATCCGGCTCGGCAACGCACATGCCGAGCGCACCCCCACGCCGACAGCGTCCGCTGCCGGCACTCCGTCTCCAACCCCGTCCGTCGACACGGCCCCTCCAGGGTCGGGCCGCGGCTTTTTGCACCTTTGAACGCCATGTCCAGTTTCAAGAACTTCTTGCAGTCAGGCCACAGTCCGACACTGTTCGCGGCCTTCCTGTACTTCTCGTTCTCCTGCTGCATCTGGGTGCTCAACGGCGCCATGGCGCCCTTCATCGGCGAAACCTTCAACCTCTCGCCGGCGCAGAAGGGCCTGATGCTGTCGGTGCCGATCATCGCGGGCGCGCTGATGCGCTTTCCGCTCGGCATCCTCTCGCAGTACATCGGCCGCAAGAAGGCCACGCTGGTCGAGATGGGCCTGATCGCGGTGGCGATGCTGTTCGGCTTCTTCTTCGTCAAGAGCTTCAACAACCTGCTCGCCATGGGCGTGTTGCTGGGCATCGCGGGCGCGAGCTTCGGCGTGGCGCTGTCGCTGGGCTCGGGCTGGTTTCCGCCGCAGCACAAGGGCCTGGCCATGGGCCTGGTGGGCGCGGGCAACGTGGGCACGGCGGTGTCGGTGCTGGTGGCGCCGCCGCTCGCGCTGTGGCTGGGCTGGCAGGCGGTGTACGGCGTGGCCGCGGTCGCCATCCTGGTTCCCATGGTCGTGATGGTGGTGTTCGCCAAGGAACCGCCGGACGTGAACGCCCATTCGAGCTTCCGCGAGCACATCGCCTGCCTGTTCGAGAAGGACGGCTGGGTGTTCAGCCTGATCTACGGCGTGACCTTCGGCGGCTTCATCGGCCTGACGACCTTCCTGCCCTCCTACTACTACGACCAGTTCGGCGTGAGCAAGGTGCAGGCCGGGCAGCTGACCATGCTCGCGGCCTTCATGGGCGCGGCGGTGCGCATCGTGGGCGGCTGGCTCTCCGACCGCTGGGGCGGCGTGAACACGCTGACGGTGGTGCTGCTGGTGGTGGCCGTGAGCCTCGTGCTGGTGGGCGTTTCCTCCGGCTCGCTGACTGTCACCACGCTGGTGCTGATCGCGTGCTTCGCCGCGCTGGGCGCGGGCAACGGCGCGCTGTTCCAGCTGGTGCCGCTGCGCTGGCCCGCGAGCACGGCAGTGGCCGGCTCGATGATCGGCGAGATCGGCGCGCTGGGCGGTGGCCTCGTGCCCAACGCCATGGGCCTGTCGAAGCAGTACCTGGGCAGCTACCTGTGGGGCTTCGTGTTCTTCGCAATGCTGTCGCTGGCGATGCTGGGCGTGATGCGTGTGATGCAGATCCGCTGGACCCGCACCTGGGCCGAGAAGGGTGGGCGCGCGCGCGTCACGACGTCCCACGCCCCAGCCTCTTCCTCCCACGCTCGCAAAGCGGCACGCTCATGACACTTTCCGCTCGTCGTCTTCGCTCAGCGTGGCAGGAACAAGAGCCACACGATGAGCAGCACGTTGAACAGCACCGACACACCAAGCGCCAGCTGGTAGAGCGCAAGCGGGTCGCGGCGGATCAGCGGCGTGGCGGCGGGCGCGTTCACCGGGCGGGAAGCACCGCGCTCCAATGCGAGCAGCAGCTCCTCGGCGGTTTCGAAGCGCTCGCGCGGGTCGCGGGCGACGGCCTTGCGCACCAGGTGGTCGAGCCAGATCGGCACGTCGGGCCGCAGGCGCGAGAGCGCGACCGGGTCTCGCCGGTAGCGCGCCACCTGGTAGGGCTCGATCTCACCGTAGGGCAGGTGCCCGGTGAGCCACTGGTACAGCGTGACGCCGAGCGCGAACAGGTCGCTGCCCGCATCGGCGACGCCACCCTCCTCCCATTGCTCGGGGTTGATGTAGCTCGGCGTGCCGGCATGCAGTTCGCGCTGCGCCGCGCCTTCGCGGCCGGACAGCGCCACGCCCAGGTCGATGATGCGCCAGCGGCCGTCCTCGCCCAGGTGCAGGTTGCCCGGCTTGATGTCGCGGTGCACCACGCCTTGGCGGTGCAGCCGGCCGAGCGCACGGCTCAGTGCGATGGCGGCGGCAACGACCTCGCCCACCGCGCCCCGCGCGTTCGCCTTGCGCAGCTGCTCCAGCGTACGGCCGCCGTGCCAGTCGAACACGATGTACAGCGCGCTCGCATCCGCGGCGCGCTCGTGCACGCGCACGAAGCCATTGCCGCCGACGCGCAAACCGAGCCACGCCTCGTGCGCCAGCATCGCGCGCTCCTGCGGGTCGCCGGCGCGCGAGGGGTGCAGCGTCTTCAGCGCGACCAGCTCGCGCGTGGCCGGATGCCGCGCCTGGTAGAGCAGGTGCACGCCGGTGTCGGCCACCAGCGCGGTGATGGCATAGCCGTCGAGCACGTCGCCCACCTTCAACGCGGGCGGCGGTGCGAGCCGGCGGCCGTCGCCCAGTTCGTCGTCGAGCTGCCGCGCGTCGAGCCCGACCACGCGGATGACCAGCGCAGTCGCGTTGTCGCGCGTGCCGGCCTCCAGCGCCGCATGCACCAGCGCCTCGCTGGCCGCTTCGGCATCGCCTTGCAAGGCGAGCGCGGCCACCTGCTGCGGCTTGAGCACGCCATGCACGCCGTCGGAGCTCAGCACGAAGCAGTCGCCCACGCGCACGTCGCCCTGCACGTAGTCGACGCGCACCTGGTCGTCCAGGCCGATAGCGCGCGTCAGGCGGCTGCGCATGTCGGGATGGTCGAAGGCATGGTCCTGCGTGAGCGGCACGGCCGGCTCGCCGCCCGCGCGCACGCGCCAGGCGCGCGTGTCGCCCACGTGCGCCAGCGTGTAGCCCTGGCCATGCAGCACCAGTGCGGTGAGCGTGGTGAGTGCCGTGCCGCCGCCCTCCTTGCCCTGGCGCCGGCGGTTGTGGTCAGCCAGCCAGCCGTTCTGCGCGCCGATCAGGCGGTCGAGCGCGGCGGTCGGCTCCCAGGTGTCGGGCGTGGCGAAGTAGTCGGCCAGCAGGCCCATCACCTTGGTCTGCGCGGCCTCGCGGCCGTGCCCTCCGCTGGACACGCCGTCGGCAATGGCCGCGATGAGGCCGCGCGCCTCGTCACCCCGCGGTGCATGCACCGCGCCGGCGAAGTCCTCGTTCAGCTCGCGCGGTCCGCGCTGGCTGCTGTAGCCGATGTCCACTTCAAAGCTCATGGCGCGATTCTCCACGCGCGCCGCGGGCACTCGCTTGCTTGATTCGACGAAAGGTAGGGCCCCATGAAGAAAATGAAACTCGTGATGGTCGGCAACGGCATGGCCGGCGTGCGCACGCTCGAAGAGCTGCTGAAGATCGCGCCCGACCTGTACGACATCACCGTCTTCGGCGCTGAGCCGCATCCCAACTACAACCGCATCCTGCTGTCGCCCGTGCTGGCCGGCGAGCAGACGGTCGACGAGATCGTGCTCAACAGCTGGGAGTGGTACTCCGAGAACAACATCACCCTGCACGCCGGCAAGAAGGTGGTGGAGGTCGACCGCGTCAAGCGCATCGTGCGCGCCGAGGACGGCACCGAAGCCGCCTACGACCGCCTGCTGATGTGCACCGGCTCCAACCCCTTCATGCTGCCCGTGCCCGGCAAGGACCTGAAGGGCGTGATCGCCTACCGCGACATCGCCGACACCGACTACATGATCGAGACCGCGCGCACGCACAAGAACGCGGTGGTCATCGGCGGCGGCCTGCTGGGCCTGGAAGCCGCCAACGGCCTGATGCTGCGCGGCATGAACGTGACGGTGGTGCACGTCATGCCCTGGCTGATGGAGCGCCAGCTCGATGACGTGGCGGGCAAGCTGCTGCAGAAGTCGCTGGAAGACCGCGGCCTGAAATTCATGATGGGTGCTCAGACGCAGGACATGGTCGGCAATGAAGAGGGCCGCGTCAAAGCCATCCGCTTCAAGGACGGCACCGAGGTCGCGGCCGACCTGGTGGTGATGGCGGTCGGCATCCGCCCCAACGTGGAGCTGGCCGAGAAGATGCGTCTGCACTGCAACCGCGGCATCGTCGTCACCGACACCATGCAGACCGTGACCGATGCGCGCATCTATTCGGTCGGCGAATGCGCGGCGCACCGCGGCATCGCCTACGGCCTGGTCGCGCCGCTGTTCGAGCAGGCCAAGGTGGCGGCGAACCACCTGGCGCAGTTCGGCATCGGCCGCTACCTCGGGTCGCTCACCTCCACCAAGCTCAAGGTGACTGGCATCGACCTGTTCAGCGCCGGCGAGTTCATGGGCGGCGAAGGCACGGAAGAGATCGTCATGAGCGACCCCTTCGGCGGCGTCTACAAGAAGCTGGTGCTCAAGGACGACAAGCTGGTCGGCGCCTGCCTGTACGGCGACACGGTGGACGGCAGCTGGTACTTCAAGCTGCTGCGCGACGGCCGCAACGTGCACGACATCCGCGACAAGCTGATGTTCGGCGAATCGAACATCGGCGACACCGGCCACGAGGGCCACAGCAAGGCCGCGAGCATGCCCGACGACGCCGAGGTGTGCGGCTGCAACGGCGTGAGCAAGGGCACCATCTGCAAGGCCATCAAGGACAAGGGCCTGTTCACGCTCGACGAGGTGAAGAAGCACACCAAGGCCAGCGCCAGCTGCGGCTCGTGCACCGGGCTGGTCGAGCAGATCCTGATGTTCACCGCCGGTGGCGACTACTCCGCCACGCCGAAGAAGAAGGCCGTGTGCGGCTGCACCGACGTGAGCCACCAGGACGTGCGCGACGCGATCCGCAAGCAGCACTACCTCACGCACGACGAGGTGTACCGCAACCTCGGCTGGCGCACGCCCAACGGCTGCGCCACCTGCCGCCCGGCCGTCAACTACTACCTGATCAGCACCTGGCCGAAAGAAGCGAAGGACGATCCGCAGAGCCGCTTCATCAACGAACGCAGCCACGCCAACATCCAGAAAGACGGCACCTACTCGGTCATTCCGCGCATGTGGGGCGGCCACACCACGCCCGACGAACTGCGGCGCATCGCCGACGCGGCCGACAAGTACAAGATCCCGACCGTCAAGGTCACCGGCGGCCAACGCATCGACCTGCTGGGCGTGAAGAAGGAAGACCTGGAGAACGTCTGGAAGGACATCGGCATGCCCAGCGGCTTTGCCTACGCCAAGTCGCTGCGCACGGTGAAGACCTGCGTCGGCAGCGAGTGGTGCCGCTTCGGCACGCAGGACAGCACGCAGATGGGCAAGGACCTGGAGCGCGCGCTGTGGGCCATGTACTCGCCGCACAAGGTCAAGCTGGCCGTGTCGGGCTGCCCGCGCAATTGCGCGGAGGCCGGCATCAAGGACGTGGGCGTGATCGGCGTCGATTCGGGCTGGGAAATCTACGTGGGCGGCAACGGCGGCATCAAGACCGAGGTGGCCGAATTCCTCGTCAAGGTGAAGACCAGCGAAGAGGTGATGGAGTACGCGGGCGCGTTCCTGCAGCTGTACCGCGAAGAGGGCTGGTACCTGGAACGCACGGTGCACTACATCGGCCGCGTGGGCCTGGACTACGTGAAGAAGCGAATCCTCGAAGACGCGGAGGCCCGCAAGATGCTGTGGGAGCGCCTGCAGTTCGCGCTCGACGGCGAGCCCGATCCGTGGTTCGAATCGGCGCAGGCCTCGGTGGACGTGCGGCAGTTCACGCCGCTGACCGCATGAAGCGCCGGGCTTTCCTCGCATCCGCGGCCGCCACCGCCGGCATGGGCGTGGGGCTGGGCGCGAATGCCCAGGTCGCCGACCTGAACGATGCGATCAACAAGGCGGGCCGCCAGCGCATGCTGTCGCAGCGCGCGAGCAAGGCATATCTGGCACTGGTGCAGAACGTCGAGTCGCGCAACGCGCAGCAGGTGCTCGACAAGTCGATCGCGCTGTTCGAGCGCCAGCTCGGCGAGCTCAAGGCCTTCGCGCCCAGCCCGGCCATTCGCGGCACCTACGAGTCGCTCGACAACGCCTGGAACGAGTTCAAGCGCGAACTCACGAGCATGACGCCCGGCAAGGAGGAAGCCGCCAGGGTCGTGAAGCTCGACGCCGCCGTGCTCGCGCTGGCCAACCAGGGCACCGCGCAATACGAGGCCGCGTCCGGCAAGCCGGTGGGCAAGCTCGTGAACATCGCGGGCCGCCAGCGCATGCTGTCGCAGCGCATGGCCAAGTTCTACCTGGCCACGGCAATGCAGATCGACCCGGCCGGCAGCGCGGCCGAGATCGGCAAGTCGCGCACCGAATTCCTGGCCGCGCTCGAAGTGCTGCGCAACGCGCCCGAAGCCACCGCGCAGATCAGGCAGGAGCTGGTGCTGGCCGATGCGCAGTGGATGTTCTTCAACAGGGGCCTGCAGCGCCTCGAAGGCGCCGGTGCGTCGCCCGCCTCGATGTCCGACGTGTTCATCAGCAGCGAGAACCTGCTGGCGATCATGGACCGCGTCACCGGCCTGTATTCAGAAATCAAGACGTAGACGAAAAGAGAGCCCACCATGAGCGATTGGAAAGTCATCTGCCGCATCGACGACATCCCCGTGCTCGGCGCCCGCCGCGTGGCGCGGCCTGCCGGCGTGGACGTCGCCGTGTTCCGCAATGCCGAGGACCAGGTGTTCGCGCTGCTCGACCGCTGCCCGCACAAGGGCGGCCCGCTCAGCCAGGGCATCGTGTTCGGCACCAGCGTGGCCTGCCCGCTGCACAACTGGGCCATCGGGCTGGACGACGGCTGCGCCAAGTCGCCCGACGAAGGCTGCACGCCGAAGTTCGCCGTGAAGGTGGAAGACGGCGTGGTGCATCTCGACGCGGGCGAACTGGCCACGCACGCCATAGACTTGCCACGCCCCGTTGCCGGCCCCAAGGTGTTGTCCCCTCTCCCTCTGGGAGAGGGCTAGGGTGAGGGCAGCAGCGTGACCTTCGTGAGCGCCGTCAACTCTCGCCCCCGCGCTCTTGCGGAGGTAGAGGGAGCCATGCGGGAAACCCGCTCCACCTGCCCCTACTGCGGCGTCGGCTGTGGCGTCATCATCGAATCGAGTGGCGATGAAATCACCGGCGTGCGCGGTGACCCCGACCACCCGGCGAACTTCGGCCGCCTGTGCACCAAGGGCTCGACGCTGCACCTCACGGCCAGCGCCACGGTCACGCGGCAGACGCGGCTGCTGCAGCCCATGCAGCGCCTCGTGCGCGGCGAGGCGCCCGCGGTCGTGACGTGGAATACCGCGCTCGACAACGCTGCCGGCAAGTTCGCGCAGGTGATCCGCGACCACGGCCCCGACGCGGTCGGCTTCTATGTGTCGGGCCAGCTGCTCACCGAGGACTACTACGTCTTCAACAAGCTCGCCAAGGGCCTGGTCGGCACCAACAACGTCGACACCAATTCGCGCCTGTGCATGAGCAGCGCGGTCGCCGGCTACAAGCAGACGCTGGGCGCCGATGCGCCGCCGGCCTGCTACGACGACCTGAAGCACGCCGACTGCCTGTTCATCGTGGGCAGCAACACGGCGTGGGCACACCCCATTCTTTTCCGCCGCATCGAGGACGCGAAGGCCGCGAACCCCGCGCTCAAGATCATCGTGGCCGACCCGCGCCGCACCGACACGGTCGAGATCGCCGACCTGTTCCTGCCGATCCAGCCCGGCACCGACGTGATGCTGTTCAACGGCATGCTGCACCTGATGCTGTGGGAAGGCTGGATCGATGCGAAGTACATCGCCGCCCACACCAACGGCTTCGACGTGCTGAAGGCCACGGTGCGCGAATGCACGCCCGACAAGGTGGCGCAGGTCTGCGGCATCTCGAAGGACGACCTGCTCGCGGCCGCACGGCTGTTCGCCACATCGCCTGCCACGCTGAGCCTGTACTGCCAGGGCCTGAACCAGTCGTCCAGCGGCACGGCGAAGAACGCAGCGCTCATCAACCTGCACCTGGCGACCGCGCAGATCGGCCGGCCCGGCGCAGGCCCGTTCTCGCTGACCGGCCAACCCAACGCGATGGGTGGGCGCGAAGTCGGTGGTCTCGCCAACCTGCTGAGCGCGCACCGCGACCTGGCGAACCCCGATCACCGCGCCGAAGTGGCCGCGCTGTGGGGCGTGCCCTCGGTGCCCGAGAAGCCGGGCAAGACGGCGGTCGAGATGTTCCAGGCCGCGGCCGACGGCGAGATTCGCGCACTGTGGATCGCCTGCACCAACCCCGCGCAGTCGATGCCCGACCAGGCCACGGTGCGCCGCGCGCTGGAGCGCGCCGAGTTCGTCGTGGTGCAGGAAGCCTTCGCCACCACCGCCACCTGCGCCTTCGCCGACCTGCTGCTGCCCGCCACCACCTGGGGCGAAAAGGAAGGCACCGTGACCAACAGCGAGCGCCGCATCTCGCGCGTGCGCCCGGCCGTTGCCGCACCCGGCGAGGCGCGCAACGACTGGTCGATCGCGGTGGCCTTCGCGCACCGGCTCGAGCGGCAGCTGGGCCGCGCATCCACGCTGTTCCCGTACGAGACGGCCGAATCGGTCTGGAATGAGCACCGCGAATCGACGCGCGGGCGTGACCTCGACATCACCGGCCTGAGCTACGCGATGCTGGAAACCGCCGGCCCGCAGCAATGGCCGCTGAAGGAAGGCGAAAGCACCGGCCGCGTTCGCCTCTACGAAGACGGCGTGTTCCCCACGCCCGACGGCCGCGCCCGTTTTGTCGACACGGTCTACAAGCCGGTGGCCGAGGCCCGCGAGGCCCGCTACCCCTTCTCGCTGAACACCGGCCGCCTGCGCGACCAGTGGCACGGCATGAGCCGCACCGGCACGGCCGGCCGGCTGTTCGGGCACGTGTCGGAGCCTGTGGTGCAGATGAACGCACAGGACATGGCGCGCCGCCAGATCGGCGAAGGCGACCTCGTGCACCTGACCTCGAAGCGGGGCTCGATCATGCTGCCCGCGCGCGCCAGCGCCGAGATCGGCCTGAGCCAGGCCTTCGTCGCCATGCACTGGGGCGAGGAATACCTGAGCGGCTGCTCGTCGACCGGTGTGCGGCTGGCGGGCATCAACGCGCTCACCACGCCGGCCTATTGCCCGACCTCGAAGCAGCCCGAGCTGAAGCACACGCCGGTGAAGATCCTCAAGGCCGAACTGCCTTGGTCGCTGCTGGCCATGGCCTGGCTGCCCGCCGACGCGGCGCTGACCGCGCACCGCGCGCTGCAGCCGCTGATGGCGCTGTTTCCTTTTGCGACCTGTGTGCCGTTCGCGGGCAACACCCAGGGCCAGGAGCGCAGCGGCATCCTGTTCCGCGCCGCCGCGCACGACGCGCCCGACGAGGCGCTGGTCGAGAAGATCGAAGCCCTGCTCGGCCTGCAGACCGCCGACACCCTGCGCTACGCCGACCGCCGCCGCGGCCAGCGACGCTCCGCGCGGCTGGTGCGCCGCGCCGACGGCAGCGCCGGCCTGGAAGCCTTCCTGCTGGGCGGCGACACCAGCGCCGAAGCCTGGATCGCCACGCTGCTGCGGGAAGAGCTGCCGGCGCAGAGCTACGGCCGGCTGCTGCTGTCGCCAGGTTCGAAGGCGCCGGTGGCGGTGCAGTCGCGCGGCAAGCTGGTGTGCACCTGCTTCAACGTGGCCGACGTGGCGATCCAGACCGAGCTGGGCCGCTGCAGCGGCACGGCCGACGAGCGGCTGGCCAAGCTGCAGGGCGCGCTGAAGTGCGGCACGAACTGCGGATCGTGCATTCCGGAACTCAAGCGGATGGTGCGGGCGACGCCGGTCGAGGCCGAGGCGCTCACCCCATGACTCCCCGTCTTGCTCCCTCCCCCGCTGGGGGAGGGCTGGGGTGGGGGCAAGCGGCGCTCCTACGGAACGCTCTGCCCGCCCCCATCCCAACCTTCCCCCAAAGGGGGAAGGAGCCAATCCAAGGCATAAGCCACCTCGCATTCCGGCATAAGCCTTGCAGGACAATCCACCCACCCATGGGAATCAGCCAATACATCAAGGAAATCGGCCGCGGCGCGCGAGGCGCCAAGCCGCTCACGCGCGAACAGGCCACCGACCTGTTCGGCCAGGTGCTGGACGGCACCGTCACCGACCTCGAGATCGGCGGCTTCTGCCTGGCCATGCGCATCAAGGGCGAAACGCCCGAGGAGATGGCCGGCTTCCTCGATGCAACCCATGCGCGGCTGAACCGCATCCCGGCCGGCGACCGCTCGCTGGTCGTGCTGCCGAGCTACAACGGCGCGCGCAAGCTGCCGGTGCTCACGCCGCTGCTGGCGCTGCTGCTGGCCCGCGAAGGCCTGCCGGTGCTGGTGCATGGCAGCGCAAGCGAAACCTCGCGCGTGCTCGCGTCGAACGTGCTCACGGCACTCGACCTGCCGCCGATGACCGAAATCCGCCCCATCGCCAACGGCGAAGCGGCCTTTGCGCCGACCGAGCTGCTGAACCCCGCGCTCAAGCGCCTGCTCGACGTGCGCCGCGTGGTCGGCCTGCGCAACCCCGGCCACAGCGTGGTCAAGCTGATGCAGCCCACCGCCGGCCCCTGCGTGGTGATCGCGAGCTACACGCACCCCGAATACGCGCGCACCATGGGCGAGACCTTCGAGCTCACGGGCATGACCGCCCTGCTCTCGCGCGGCCTCGAAGGCGAAGTGGTGTCCGATCCGCGCCGCACCGCGCAGATCGACGGCTTCGTGCGCGGCGTGCGCACCGAGCTGCAGGCGCAGCAGGCCGGCACCGCCACAGACGTGCCGGGCCTGCCGAAGGAAATCGACGTCGCGACCACCGCCGACTACACGCGCCGCGTATTGAATGGCGAGCTTCCCGTGCCCGAGGCCATCGCAACGCAAGTCAGGCACATCACGCAACTGGCATCCCACGCATGAACAACGCATCCACTCTCATCACCGGCCACTGCACCCTGGTGGGCGCCGGCCCCGGCGACCCGGAACTGCTGACCGTCAAGGCCGTGAAGGCAATCCAGGCCGCGACGGTGCTGCTGGTCGACGACCTCGTGAGCGACCAGATCGTGCAGGCCTACGCCCGCCCCGGCGCGCGCATCGTGCACGTGGGCAAGCGCGGCGGCTGCAAGAGCACGCCGCAGGCCTTCATCGAGCGGCTGATGATCACCGCAGTGCGCGAAGGCGAAACCGTGGTCCGGCTCAAAGGCGGCGACCCGTTCATCTTCGGCCGCGGCGGCGAAGAGGTGGAGCACCTGCGCGAAGCCGGCATCGAATGCGCCGTGGTCAACGGCATCACCGCGGGCCTTGCGGCCGTGACCTCGCTGGGCGTGCCGCTCACGCACCGCGACCATGCGCAGGGCGTGGTGTTCGTCACCGGCCATGCCAAGACCGGCGCGGGCGCGGGCGAAGACCCGACCGACTGGCGCGCGCTGGCCGCGACGGCCTACAACGCACGCCTGACGCTGGTGATCTACATGGGCGTGTCGGGTGCCGCGCACATCGAACGCGAGCTGCTGCAAGGCCTGCCGGGCGACACGCCGGTGGCGGTCATCCAGCATGCGAGCCTGCCGCACCAGCGCCACATCGCGACCACGCTCGACAAGCTGCAAAGCGGCATCGCCGAAGCCGGGCTGGCGAGCCCCGCGGTGATCGTCGTGGGCGACGTGCTGCGCGGGCTTGCGGCGGCGGCGCTGCCGGCGAGCGCGGGCAAATTCGGTACCTGAGCAGCACCTGACCAGGACGACGGCGGCGCGGATGCCGCAGGCCGCGGCGTGGCATGGTTCCTGCTGGGCTCCCGGCAATGAATGCCGTTGCCACGCCCGTCCCCGCCGCAGTCGAAATCGTCGCGCTCACCAAGCGCTACGCCCCCGGTACGCCGGCTGCCGTGGACCAGATCGACCTGCGCATCGCCAGCGGCAGCTACTGCTGCCTGCTGGGCCCTTCGGGTTGCGGCAAGAGCACCACGCTGCGCATGGTTGCCGGCCACGAGTCGGTCACCAGCGGCGACATCCTGCTGGACAACCGCAACATCACGAACCTGCCCGCCGCCGCGCGCGGCACGGCGATGATGTTCCAGAGCTTCGCGCTGTTCCCCCACCTGTCGGCCACCGACAACGTGGCCTTCAGCCTCAAGATGAAAGGCGTCGGCAAGGCTGAGCGCCACCGGCGCGCCAACGACCTGCTCGCGCGCGTCGCCATGGGCCACCTGGCCGCGCGCAAGCCCGGTGAACTTTCGGGCGGCCAGCAGCAGCGCGTGGCGCTGGCGCGGGCGCTCATCACCGAACCGCGCGTGCTGCTGCTCGACGAGCCGCTCTCGGCGCTCGACCCCTTCCTGCGTATCCAGATGCGCGCCGAGCTGCGGCGCTGGCAGAAGGAACTGGGCCTGACCTTCGTGCACGTCACGCACTCGCAGGAGGAAGCGATGGCGCTGGCCGACACCATGGTGGTCATGAACCACGGCGTGATCGAGCAGGTCGGCTCGCCGCACGCGGTCTACAACCATCCGGCGAGCGAATTCGTGGCGCGCTTCATGGGCGGCCACAACGTGTTCGATACGCCGGCCGGCCCGATCGCCGTGCGCAACGACCACATGCGGATCGCCGCGGCAACGGATGCCGCCACGGCGGCCGGCTTGCCCGCCACCGTCACCGACGTCGAGTACCAGGGCACCTACGTGCTGCTCGGCCTGGCGCTCGACGCCGTCGCGCCGGGGCGCCAGAACGTTTCGGTGCTGCTGGGCGAGGCCGCCTTTCTCTCGCGCCCCTATGCGCAAGGCGAGGCGGTTCGCCTTTCGTGGGCCGAGGCCGACGCGCGCGTGCTCGGCCCCGGCGCCAGGCCGCCGGGCGAGCGGGTGCCGGCGCCCGCCAACGCAAACACCCTGCGTGACGACACAGCCGCACTCGCCCTGACCCTGTGAGCGCTCCCGCGACCCGCTTTCTCTTTTTCCCGCGTTCGTCCCCTTCCACTTTTTTTCTGGAGACCTAGCCATGACCGACCCCATCGACTCGTCCACCGGCGTCAAGCGTCGCACCCTGCTGCAAGGCACGGCCGGCATCCTGGCTGCGGGCGTCGCGCCCTTCGTGCATGCGCAGGAGAAGGTCGTGCTGCGCTACCTCGGCACCGCCGTGAACCAGGACAAGGCCATTGCCGAGAAGTTCAAGGCCGACACCGGCATCGAGATCCAGTACGTGGCCGTGACCACCGACGACGTGACCAAGCGCGCAGTCACCGCGCCGAACAGCTTCGACCTGATCGACACCGAGTTCTTCTCGCTCAAGAAGATCGTGCCGACCGGCAACCTCAAGGGCATCGACACCAAGCGCGTGAAGAACGCCGACAAGATCACCTCGCTCTTCACCAAGGGCGAAGTGGCGGGCAAGAAGGTCGGCAGCCAGGGTACGGCGCCGGTCAAGGTGATTTACCTCGAAGGCGAGAAGAGCAAGGCCTTCGCCAAGTCGGCCACGCAGTTCATGTCGCTGATCCCGACCACCTACAACGCCGACACGCTGGGCATTCGCCCCGACCTGATCAAGCGCCCAATCGGCTCCTGGGCCGAGCTGCTGAACCCGGAGTTCAAGGGCAAGGCGGCGATCCTGAACATTCCGTCGATCGGCATCATGGACGCCGCGATGGTGGTGGAAGCCAAGGGCATCCACAAGTACGCCGACAAGGGCAACATGACCAAGGCCGAGATCGACCTGACGATCAAGACCCTGATCGAAGCCAAGAAGGCCGGCCAGTTCCGCGCGCTGTGGAAGGACTTCAACGAGTCGGTGAACCTGATGGCCTCCGGCGAAGTGGTGATCCAGTCGATGTGGTCGCCCGCCGTGACGGCCGTGCGCAGCAAGGGCATCGACTGCACCTTCCAGCCGCTCAAGGAAGGCTACCGCGCCTGGGCATCGGGCTTCGGCCTGCCGGCCACGCTCTCGGGCAAGAAGCTCGATGGCGCCTATGAGTTCATCAACTGGTTCCTCGACGGCTGGGCCGGTGCGTACCTCAACCGCCAAGGCTACTACAGCGCCGTGCTCGACACCGCCAAGGCCAAGATGGAAGCCTACGAATGGGCCTACTGGATGGAAGGCAAGCCTGCAGCCCAGGACATCAAGAGCCCCCAGGGCGACGTGATCGCCAAGGCCGGCGCAGTGCGCGACGGTGGCAGCTACGAGCAGCGCATGGGCGGCATCGCGTGCTGGAACGCGGTGATGGACGAGAACGAATACATGGTCCGCAAGTGGAACGAGTTCGTTGCGGCCTGAGCCTGTGAGCGCTCCCGCCACCCGCGCGTCCGTCGCCGCTGCCCCCGTCCACGCCGTCAAGGCGTGGTGGCAGGCGGCGCCGTTCGCGCTGGTGTTCCTGCTGTTCTTCCTGATTCCGCTGGCGCTGGTCGCGATGGTCAGCCTGTGGAATTTCAACGAGTACGAGCTGATCCCGGCCGTCACGCTGCGCAACTACCTGAGCCTGTTCGAGGGTTGCGCGAGTCTCACCGACAACGGCGATCTCTGCGTCACGCTGAACACCTACTTGAGCACCTTCAAGTTCTGCGTGCTGGTGTGGGGCATCACGCTGCTCGTCGGCTTTTCGGTGGCCTACTTCCTGGCGTTCCACGTGCGCTCGTCGACGATGCAAACGGTGCTGTTCGTGCTGTGCACCGTGCCCTTCTGGACTTCCAACGTGATCCGCATGGTCTCGTGGGTGCCGCTGCTGGGGCGCAACGGGCTGGTCAACCAGGCGCTGATGGGTACGGGCCTCGTGAACCAGCCGGTGGAGTGGCTGCTGTTCTCCGATTTCTCCGTGGTGCTGGCCTTCGTGCACCTGTACACGATGTTCATGATCGTGCCGATCTTCAACAGCATGATGCGCATCGATCGCTCGCTGCTCGAAGCGGCCAGCGACGCGGGCGCCTCGGGCTGGCAGACGCTGTGGAACGTGGTGGTGCCGCTGTCGCGCACCGGCATCCTGATCGGATCGATCTTCGTCATCACCATCGTCATGGGCGACTTCGTCACCATCGGCGTGATGGGCGGCCAGCAGATCGCGTCGATCGGCAAGATCATCCAGGTGCAGACCTCGTACCTGCAGTTTCCGCTGGCTGCGGCCAACGCGATGATCCTGCTGGCGGTGGTGCTGATGATCATCTGGGGGCTCACCCGGCTGGTCGATATTCGCAAGGAGCTCTGAAGTGAGCCGGAGCTCTGACGTTCGAATCGTGCGGCAACGTTCGGGGTGCGATCACGCCGACGGGGTACCTTGCTCCGCGAATGTCCCCCGCCCTTCGGGCTCCTCCTTTATTTCGCTGCGCAAGGCACCCCATCGGCGCGATCGTTCAGAGCACCGGTTGATCGGCTCGCATAAGCGCCGCGCCCATCGTGCACAGGGCACCGGGTGCTCCCCGCAGCGAAATAAAGGAGGAGCCGAAGGCGGGGGACATTCGCGGAGGGGAGTACCCGGTGGCCCGTGCACCCGCCCTGAAGGACCCTTATGACCCAACACATCAGAGAACAACGCCCTCCCGGCTTCTGGCCCCTGGCGACAGTCTTCGCTCTATTCGTGCTGTTCCTCTACGGCCCGATGATCACCATCTTCGTGCTGAGCTTCCAGGGCCCCGAGGGCGGCCTGACCTTTCCGCTGCGCGGCCTCTCGCTGCACTGGTTCTACAAGCTGGCCGAAGGCCTGGGCACCGTCGACATCGGCGCGGCCTTCCGGCGCTCGCTGGCGCTGGGTGCGGTGGTGATGGCTTTCACCGTCGTGCTGTCGGTGCTCGCCGGGCTCGCGTTCCGCAAGAAGCTCGCGGGCAGCAACGCCCTGTTCTTCGTCACGGTCGCCAGCCTCATCATGCCGTCGATCATCATTTCGCTGGGCATCGGCCTGCAGTTCCGGCTGCTCGACACGGGCATCAAGAGCCTGCTCACGGCCGTGGACGCAACCACGCTGCTTGAGGGCTACGGCACCGCGCTCGGCCTGTTCAGCTCCGCCCTCGGCGCGCACCTGACGTGGACGCTGCCGTTCGGGCTGCTCATCATGTTCGCGGTGTTCAACCGCTTCAACCCGGCCTACGAGGAAGCCGCGCGCGACCTCGGCGCAACGCCGTGGCAGACCTTCCGCTTCGTGGTGCTGCCGCTGATCGGCCCATCGATCGTGGGCATCGGCATGTTCGGCTTCACGCTGTCGTGGGACGAGATTGCCCGCACCTCGCAGGCCATCGGCGACGTCAACACGCTGCCGCTCGAACTGCAGGGGCTGACCTCGACCGTCACCACGCCCTCGATCTATGCGCTGGGCACGGTGACCACCGTGGTGTCGTTGCTGGTCATGGCGGTGGCGCTGGGCGCGGCTGCGCTGCTGCGCCGGCGCTCTGTGCGGAAGGCGTGAGCGTTTTCCTACAGCCGCCTAAAATCGCGCCCCAACAAAAGCGCAAGCAGGAAAGAGGCGGAAATGCTCGAGAAACTCAATGAATTCACGGAAAGCCACGGCGAATTGCGCCGCGGCCGAGGCCTGGTCACAGGAACCATCGCACTGAGCCTCGGCATCCTGTGCTTCCTCGGCGTGCTGGCCTTCCACTTTCCGCAGTACCTCACCACGCCCGAGCTGCGCAAGAGCTACAACGTCGACGTGATGCGCTTCATCCTGCTGGCGGCCATGGTGATCTCGGGCGGGCTGTCGCTGGTCAACATCATCTTCAATCGCTCGCGCTGGCTGTCGTCGGCCGCGTTCCTGCTGGTGGCGGCCTCGGCGCTGCTGGGCGGGCACAAGGTGCCGGTGCACGACTTCGCGGACAACACGCCGTACATCGGGCTGGACTGGTTCATCCTCGACCTGCTGGGCTCGTCGCTGATCTTCATCTTCATCGAGAAGCTCTTTGCGCTGCGCAAAGACCAACCCGTGTTCCGCGAGGAGTGGCAGACCGACTTCCACCACTTCGTGGTGAACCACATGATCGTGGGCTTCGTGCTGCTGGCCACCAACCTGATGGTGCACAAGTTCTTCGGCTGGGCCGCCAACGACGGCATCCGCGGCTGGGTGGGCAACCTGCCGTTCTGGGCCGGCATCCTGCTGATCATCCTGGTGGCCGATCTCGTGCAGTACTGGACGCACCGCGCGTACCACGAGGTGCCGGTGTTGTGGCGCCTGCACGCGGTGCACCACAGCGTGAAGAGCATGGACTGGATGGCGGGCTCGCGCCAGCACATCCTCGAACTGCTGATCACGCGCACGCTGGTGCTCGCGCCGATCTACGTGCTGGGCTTCAGCAAGGAAGTGATCGACGCCTACATCGTGGTGGTGGGCTTCCAGGCGGTGTTCAACCACTGCAACGTGAGCGTGCGGCTCGGCCCGCTGCGCTACCTGATCGTGACGCCCAACTTCCACCACTGGCACCACAGCCAGGACATCGAGGCGCTCGACAAGAACTACGCGGCGCACTACGCCTTCCTCGACTACCTCTTCGGCACCGCGGTGAAGAGCACCAAGCTCTGGCCCGAGAAATACGGCGTGCTGGGCGACTACGTGCCCAACGGCTTCTTCAAGCAGCTGAAGTTCCCGTTCGTCTGGAAAGGCTGATGCGCTCCCGCTTCCGGACTTTCGCGGCCCTCGCTGCCGCGGGCGCCGCCCTGCTGCTCACGGCCTGCGCCACCCGCGTCGACCTGCCGACCAAGGACGCCGGCCTGCGCGTGCGGGTGCAGAGCTCGGTCATCGCACCGGGCAACGGCGGCGAGCTCATAGCCGCCGCCCCGCTGGCGCCGGGCGACATCCTGCTGACCTCCATCGCCACGTTGAACTCCTTCGGCATCCGGCTGGGCACCTTCTCGCCGGTAAGCCATGCGGTGCTCTACCTCGGCGACGGCCAGATCGCCGAAGCCGTGGGCACCGGCGTGCGCGCACGGCCGCTGACCGAGGTGGTCGATGAAGAGCAGATGGTGGTGGCCTTCCGCGTGCCGGGCGTCGACGAAGCCGGCGCCGGGCGCATGCGCGAATGGGCGCTGTCGCAGGTCGGCGCGCGCTACAACACCGTGGGCGTGCTGCTGAACGCGCCTTTCGTGCTGAACCGGCGCCTGTGCGAGCTGCCGCTGGTGCCGGGCGCAGTCAGCCACTACTGCATGAGCGGCATGGCGATGGTGCAGTTGGGCGCGAGCCGCGACGACCAGTTCTTCTGCTCGCAGTTCGTGCTCGAGGCCTACAGGCAGGCCGGCCTGCCAATCACCGATGCCGACCCGCGCTGGGTGAGCCCGGCCGACCTGCTGCACATGCGCGAGGGCGACGTGCCCTCCATCGCCGCCACGCAGCCGCTGCGCTACGTGGGCCACCTGAAATACAACCCGCCGCCTCTGCTCGCGGCAGACGGCCCTTGAGCGCACCCGAGTCTTCCCATTTCGACGTCGTCGTGATCGGCGCCGGGGCCGCCGGGCTGTTCTGCGCCGGCGTCGCAGGCCGGCGCGGGCTCAAGGTGCTGGTGGTGGACCACAGCGAGAAGGTGGGCGAGAAGATCCGCATCTCGGGCGGCGGCCGCGCCAATTTCACCAACCGCGACCTCGACGTGCGCGCGCCGCAGCGCCACTTCATCGGCGACAACCCTAACTTCTGCCGCTCGGCGCTGTCGCGCTATGCGCCGCAGCAGTTCATCGAGCTGGTGCAGAAGCACGGCATCGCCTTCCATGAGAAGCACAAGGGGCAGCTGTTCTGCGACGGCTCCTCGCAGCAGATCGTCGACCTGCTGCTGGCGGAATGCGCGGCGGGCGGGGTCGAGCGCTGGCAGCCGTGCAAGGCTGGAAACATCACGCTGACGGGCTCTGGCAGCTATCGAATCGAGAGCAGCCGCGGTGCCATCGAGACGCCGAAGATCGTGGTTGCCACCGGCGGCCTGTCGATTCCCCAGATCGGCGCCAGCGACTTCGGCTACCGCATCGCCGAGCAGTTCGGCCTGCGCCTCGTGACGCCCCGGCCGGCGCTGGTGCCGCTGTCCTTCGGCGGCGAGGCCTGGGCGCCGTATGCCGAACTGGCCGGGCTCGCGTTGCCGGTGCGCATCGAAACCGGTGCCAGGAAGGAAAAGACGGCATTCCTCGAAGACCTGCTGTTCACCCACCGGGGCCTGTCGGGCCCGGCGGTGCTGCAGATTTCGAGCTACTGGAAGCCCGGCACCCCGCTGACGCTCGATTTCGCGCCGGGCACGAACGTGGCCGAGGCGCTCGGCGAAGCCAAGCTGCGCTCGAAGAAGCGCATCGCCAACGAACTGGCCACGCTGGTGCCCTCCCGGCTGGCCGACGCCTGGGTCGGACAGGACCCGGCCCTGCAGCGCCCCGTCAACGAGGCCGCCGACAAGGCGCTGGCCGCCCTGTCGGAGCGCATCGCCCGCTGGCAGATCACCCCCAGCGGCACCGAAGGCTACAAGAAGGCCGAGGTGACGGCCGGCGGCGTCGACACCCGCGACCTGTCGTCCCAGACCATGGAATCGAAGCAGCCGGGCCTGTATTTCATCGGCGAAGTGGTCGATGTGACGGGTTGGTTGGGCGGATACAACTTCCAATGGGCCTGGGCGAGCGCGCACGCCTGCGCAAGCGCGCTATAATCTCGGGCTAACTTCTGGCCTCCCCTCAACGGCCACCAAAGATTTCAGTTGAGGAACCCCGGCTTTGGGCCTCGATCTCCCCGAGCCAACTTCAGTTCAACGATTCATCAATGACCACCATCCGCGTTAAAGAAAACGAGCCCTTCGACGTCGCACTGCGCCGTTTCAAGCGCACCATCGAAAAGCTCGGCCTGCTGACCGACCTGCGCGCCCGCGAGTTCTACGAAAAGCCGACCGCCGAGCGCAAGCGCAAGAAGGCCGCCGCGGTCAAGCGCCACTACAAGCGCGTGCGCAGCATGCAGCTGCCCAAGAAGCTGTACTAAGCAACGCCCCGGGCGGTTCGCTCTCGACGAAAGTCGGCGCTACTGCCCCGTTGCCTCAGCCGCGCCAGGGAAACCTGCCGCGGCTTTTGTTTTTTCCGAAAGGTTGCCGAATGACACTCAAAGAACAGATCACCGAAGACATGAAGACGGCGATGCGCGCCAAGGACTCCGAGCGCCTCGCCACCATCCGCCTGCTGCTCGCAGCCTTGAAGCAGAAGGAAGTCGACGAGCGCGTGGAGCTCGACGACGCCATGGTCGTCGCCATCGTCGACAAGATGGTCAAGCAGCGCAAGGACTCGATCGCCGCCTTCACCACCGGCGGCCGCATCGACCTGGCCGACAAGGAGGCTGCCGAGATCAAGGTGCTCGAGGTCTACCTGCCCCAGCGCATGAGCGCCGATGAAACGGTGGCCGCAGTGAAGGCCATCGTGGCCGAACTGGGCGCCAGCGGCCCCGGCGACATGGGCAAGGTGATGGGCGTGGTCAAGACCCGCCTCGCCGGCAAGGCCGACATGGGCCAGGTCAGCGCCGCCGTCAAAGCGGCCCTGACAGGCGCCTGATGAGCACCGGCAGCCCCAGCGCCCCGATCCTCAAGGCCTGTGCCTGCCTGGTCGACGCGCAGGGCCGGCTGCTGGTATTCCGCCATCCCGAGGATGGCAACATGCAGCTCCCCAAGGGCACCATCGAGCCCGGCGAGTCGCCCGAGATCGCGGTGCGCCGCGAGCTGCTCGAAGAATCGGGCATCGACTACGCCGGCCCGCTGCAGTCGCTCGGCACGCTCGACCGCGAATGCGAAGCCGGCGTCGAGGGCAACACGCACCGCCATCCGCAGCTGTGGCACCTGTTCCTGATGCGCGCCGAGGGCAGGCTGCCCGAGACCTTCATGCACACCGCCACCGGCAGTCCTGAAGAAGAAGGCCTCATCTTCCTGTTCAGCTGGCTCGAACCCGGCGATGCCATCGACGACTTCGCCCTGCCCTACCGCCAGACAATCGAGCGCGTGCGCACGGCCCTGCTGCTCGCGGCCTGAGGCTTTTCAGCCCGCGGCGCGCGTGACCATGTACACGCCCAGCAGCGCCAGTCCGACCAGGAAGCAGCGCCGGAACACGGTCACCGAAAACCGCCGCCGCAGCCAGGTCCCGAGCACCATGCCGCCGATGGCCGGCACCAGCATCGCGATCGAGCCGCCTACCGCCGACATCGGATAGCTTCCGTTCCCGGCCAGCCCGATGGCTAGAACCACGGTCGAGGTGGTGAACGAAATGCCCATCGCCTGGATCAATGAGTCGCGCTGGAACCCCAGCGCCTGCAGGTACGGCACGGCCGGCACCACGAACACGCCGGTCACGGCCGTCACCACCCCCGTGGCGATGCCCGCCACAGGCCCCAGCCAGCGCGCCTGCCCCTCGGCCACGTGCAGCTGCCGCCCCGTCAGCCCCCAGCCCGCATAGAGCACCAGCGCCACGCCGAGCGCCACCGTCGCCCACGCCCCCGACGGCACGCCCAGCCACAACGCACCGCCCAGCGTGCCGGCGACGATCCCCGCCTGCATGCCGCCGATGCGCTCGAGCACCGGCACGAAGCTCGCGCGCGGCCCGGTCTGCCAGACGTTGGTGACCAGCGACGGCACGATCAGCAGCGCCGCCGCCTGCACCGGCGGCATCCACAGCGCGAGCAGCGCCATAGACACCGTGGGCAGCCCCAGCCCGATCACGCCCTTGATCACCCCGGCCAGCAGGAACACGGCCGCTGCGGCAACCCAGAAGCTCGTCAAGTTGTTCGAATGCATCATCGCGGCCGAGTCTGCCGGGCAATGCCGCACTGGGAAATGCGGTGTTCGCAGAGCCAGCCTCAGGCTGCGGCTGAGGCTCTTGATGCACACTCCGCCGAACCATGCGATTCGATCTCACCGACCTTCGGCTTTTTCTCAACGTCGTCGAAGCCGGCAGCCTCACCGGTGGCGCCGGGCGCTCGCACATGACGCTGGCCTCCGCGAGCCAGCGCGTGCGCGGCATGGAAGACGCCCTCGGCAGCCCACTGCTCACGCGCCACGCGCAGGGCGTGCGCGCCACCGAGGCCGGCCGCACGCTGCTGCACCATGCGCGCGTCGTGCTGCAGCAGATGGAACGCCTGCGCGGCGAGCTCGGCGAATACGGCCAGGGCCTCAAGGGCCACGTGCGCTTCATGTGCGGCACCTCGGCGCTGACCGAGCACCTTCCCGAGGTGCTGAGCCGCTTTCTGGCCGAGCATCCGCGCATCTCGGTCGACCTCGAGGAGCGCGCCAGCCCGGACACGGTGGAGGCGCTGCGCGGCGGCCTGTGCGACATCGGCATCGTCTCGGACGCCATCGACAGCGAAGGCCTGGAATGCCATCCCTTTCGCCGCGACGATCTCGTGCTCGTGATGCCTCGCGGCCATGCGTTGGCCGGACGCCGGCGCCTGCGGCTGGCCGACGCGGTCGACAGCGAATTCGTGGGCCTGCCCGCGAACAGTGCGCTGCAGCAGCTGATCACCCAGCACGTGCGCGCACTCGGCAAGCACCTGGCCTACCGGGTGCGCGTGCGCAACTTCGAGGCCGTGTGCCGCATGGTGGAGTACGGCATCGGCGTCGGCATCGTGCCGCAGACCGCAGCCGAACGCTGCGCGCGTTCGATGAAGATTGCGCGCGCCTCGCTCTCCGACGCCTGGGCGGAACGCACGCTGATGGCCTGCGTGCGCTCGTCGGAAGACCTGCCGCTCAATGCGCGGCGCATGCTCGAGCACCTGGTCGCTCCGCCCGCAGAAGCTGCGAAGAAGTGACCGGCGGGCGGGCGCCCGCCCCGGGGCTCAGCTGCCCGCGATCTTCATCCGGTTCACCAGGACCGACCCCGTGGTCTTGGCGCCGAAGGTGTACGCATCGGCCCCGATGGCCTCGATGCCCATGAGCATGTCCTTCAGGTTGCCGGCGATGGTGATCTCCTGCACCGGGAAGGCGATGCGGCCCTTCTCGACCCAGAAGCCGCTGGCGCCGCGCGAGTAGTCGCCGGTCACGTAGTTCACGCCCTGCCCCATCAGCTCGATCACGAACAGGCCGGTGCCGAGCTTGGCGAGCATGGCGTCGAGGTCGTCGCCGTGCTTCGTGAGGCGCGAGCTCAGCGTCAGGTTGTGCGAACCGCCGGCGTTGCCGGTGGTCTTCATGCCCAGCTTGCGGGCCGAATAGGTCGACAGGAAGTAGCCTTCGAGGCGGCCGGCCTCGACCACCTTGCGCGCCCGCGTGGTCACGCCTTCGTCGTCGAAGGGCGCGCTGCCCTTGCCGCGCATCACGTGCGGGTCTTCGGCCACGTCCACGTGCTTCGGCAGCACCGGCTTGCCTAGCGAGTCGAGCAGGAAGCTGCTCTTGCGGTACAGCGCACCGCCGCTCACGGCCTGCACCAGCCCGCCCAGCAGGCCCACGGCCAGCGGCGACTCGAACAGCACCGGGCATTCGGTGGTCTTGATCTTGCGCGACTTCAGGCGGCTCAGCGCCCGTTCGGCGGCGTAGCGGCCCACGGCCTGCGGGCTGGCCAGTTCGCCGGCCGAGCGCATGGAGCTGTACCAGGCGTCGCGCTGCATGTCGTCGCCCTTGCCGGCGATGGGCGCCACCGAGATCGAGTGCCGCGAGCTGGCATAGCCGCCGCGAAAGCCGTGCGTGTGGGCGCTGAAGAAGTGGCTCTGCTGCGCCGAGACGCCCGCGCCTTCGCTGTTGGTGATGCGCTTGTCGGTCGTCAGGGCCGCCTCTTCGCATTCCAGCGCCAGCCTGGCGGCCTGCTCGCTCGTCACGTCCCAGGGATGGAACAGGTCGAGTTCGGGGTGCACCTTGGCGATGTCCTCTTCGTCCGGCAGGCCGCTGACGGGGTCTTCGGCCGTGAAGCGGGCGATGTCGTAGGCCGCCTGCACGGTCTGCTTGATGGCGGCGTCGGAGAAGTCGGAGGTGCTGGCGTTGCCGCGGCGGTGGCCCACGTAGACCGTGATGCCCAGCGACTTGTCGCGGTTGCGCTCGACGTTTTCCAGCTCGCCCTTGCGTACCGAGACGCTCAGGCCACAGCCCTCGGAGGCCTCGGCCCCGGCGTCGGTGGCGCCGAGCTTCTTGGCGTGGGCCAAGGCCGAGTCGACCAGGTTTTCGAAGAAGGAGCGGCTGTAGGCGAAGCCGGAATCGGCGCGCGAGGAGGATGTCGTCATGTGGTGGCTATGATACTTGCGCCCCCCATTTCCCGTTTTCCCCCAGCTTCCCACTGCGCATTGCACGCGTTGCAACGCCGCACGGTGCGGCCCAGAATCCACCTCATGTCCCGCAAACCCAAAAAAGGCTATTTCGTCCGTGGCCAGTTCGTCGCCGAGGGCAGCGAACTCGACCTTGAGCTCAAGCGCGAGCTCAAGGGCTCCGACGAAGCCAGCCGCACCGATCTCAAGCGCGAAAGCGACGAACTGCAGAAGCTCGGCGCCGAGCTGCTCACACTGCGCGCCGGCCTGTTCGACGCACTCCAGCTCGACGAGAAACTGGTCGACGCCATCGCCGAGGCCAGGCGCATCACCAATTTCGAGGGCAAGCGCCGCCAGATGCAGTTCATCGGCAAGCTCATGCGCAAGCTGGAGCCCGAAGTGCTCGAGGCCGTGAAGCTCGCCCTGAGCGAACAGAACAGCGTGCCGGCCGCCGAAACCGCCGCCCTGCACGAGGCCGAACGGTGGCGCGACCGGCTGATTGCCGACGACGACACCCTGGGCGGCTGGATCGAAACCCATCCCGCCACCGACTCGCAACAGCTGCGCGCCCTGGTGCGCCAGGCCCGAAAGGACATGAAGTCCGGCCCGGCCGGTGAAGCACCCCGCCAGGGTAAGGCGTATCGCGAAATCTTTCAGCTCGTGCGCGCGCAACTGGCAGTGCACGGAGGCGCGGACCATGCGGCGGCTGCCGCCGCGCAAGACCGGGAAGACGACGCATGAGCCCCTTGCTTTTCTCCCTCCCCTCCCGGGGGAGGGCCGGGGTGGGGGCAAGCGGCGTATCCATCGAGCGCTCTGCCTGCCCCCATCCCAACCTTCCCCCGGAAGGGGAAGGAGCAACACCATGAGCGCACCTGACTCTGTTCGCATCGGCATCGTCTCGGTCAGCGACCGCGCCTCCAGCGGCACCTACGAAGACAAGGGCCTGCCTGCGCTGAAGGAGTGGCTCGGCCGGGCACTGAAGAACCCCATCGAATTCGAGCCACGACTGATTCCCGACGAGGCAGCGCAAATCAGCGCGACGCTGATCGAACTGGTCGACGCCGGCTGCTCGCTGGTGCTGACCACCGGCGGAACCGGCCCCGCCCTGCGCGACGTGACCCCAGAGGCCACGCTGGCCGTGGCCCACAAGGAAATGCCCGGCTTCGGCGAACAGATGCGCCAGATCAGCCTGCGCTTCGTGCCGACGGCGATCCTGTCGCGGCAGGTGGCGGTGATCCGTGGCAAGAGCCTGATCATCAACCTGCCGGGGCAGCCGAAGTCGATTGCAGAAACGCTCGAAGGGCTCAAGGACACCGAAGGCGTGCAGGTCGTACCCGGCATCTTTGCAGCGGTGCCCTACTGCATCGACCTGATCGGCGGGCCGTACCTCGAGACGGACGATTCGGTCTGCAAGGCGTTCAGGCCGAAGTCGGCCGTTCGCGCACGCTGACCCGCCCTTGAAAGCGCCCGCCCCTTCTCAGGCCTTCGCGTGCTGCGCGAGCCAGTCTTCGAAGCGGGTCGCCCCCAGGCGCGGGTTGGCGCCGGGCGTCAGCGAACTGTCGTCGAGCCGCACGCCGAAGTAGTGCGATCCGGGATCGGTCACGACCGGCCGGGCATCGCCGTTCGCCGCGAAAAAGCGGCGCACCAGTTCGTCGAGCGGCATGGCCTCGGGCCCGGCGATCTCGATACGGCCCTGCGCCGGCGGCTCGGTCACGACCTTGGCCAGCGCCGCCGCCACGTCCTCCGCCGCCATCGGCTGGATCCGCGCGTTCGACAACCGCACCGCGCCGTCCTGGACGCTCGATGCCGCGATGCTGCCCACGAACTCGAAGAACTGCGTGGCCTGCACGATGGTGTACGGCACGGGCGATGCCTCGATCAGCTCTTCCTGGAGCTGCTTGGCGCGAAAGTAGCCGCTGTCCAGCAGGCGCCTGGTGCCGACCACCGACAGCGCGATGTGATGCGCCACGCCGGCCTCCGCCTCGGCCGCGAGCAGGTTGCGTCCGGAGGTCTCGAAGAAGTGGCGCACGGCCTCGTCCTCGAACGAAGGCGAGTTCGCGACGTCCACGACCACGCGGGCGCCCGCGAGCGCCTCCTTCAGGCCTTCGCCGGTGAGAGCATTGACGCCGGTGGAGGGTGACGCGGCGACGACCTCGTGGCCGGCCTGTCGCAGCCGCGCGGCGAGTTTCGAGCCGATGAGGCCGGAGCCTCCGATGATGACGATCTTCATGGTCGATTCCTTGGTCGAAGAGTACGAAAAGAGCATCCCCGTGGATGCTCCCACCTGCAAGACGTCCGGCTGCGTGTGTTTGTGACAGCCGGACCGCCTCCTCCCGGAAAAATCGGCCCGTGCGGCTCCGGCTAGGCACCGAGCGGTGCGCCGCGTCGCTGATCCTGCGCTTCCTCTTCCTGTTCCTCCTCGTCGCGCCGGTGCGCGATGCGGTAGAGCAGCGGAAGCACCAGCAGCGTCAGCGCGGTCGACGACAAGATGCCGCCGATTACCACCGTCGCCAGCGGCCGCTGCACCTCGGCGCCGGTGCCGGTGGCGATGGCCATCGGCACGAAACCCAGCGAGGCGACCAGCGCCGTCATCAGCACCGGCCGCAGCCGCGTGAGCGCGCCCTCGCGGATCGCGGCGTCCAGCGGCAGCCCGCCTTCACGCAGATTGCGGATGAACGAGATCATCACCAGCCCGTTGAGCACCGCCACGCCCGACAGCGCGATGAAGCCCACTGCCGCCGAAATCGACAGCGGAATGCCGCGCAACCACAGCGCCACGATGCCGCCCGTGAGCGCGAACGGAATGCCGGTGAACACCAGCAGGCCGTCCTTCAGGTTGCCGAACATCGCGAACAGCAGCGTGAACACCAGCAGCAGCGACACCGGCACCACCACCTGCAGCCGTTCGGTGGCCGAGGCGAGGTTCTCGTACTGACCGCCCCACACGGTCCAGTAGCCGGCAGGGATCTTCACCTTGCCCATCGCCTCCTCGGCTTCGGCCACGAAGGAGCCGAGGTCGCGGCCGCGCACGTTGGCACTCACCACGATGCGGCGCTTGCCGTCCTCGCGGCTCACCTGGTTGGGGCCGGGCGCAATGTCGAGCGTGGCCACCTCTCCCAGCGGGATGAAGCTGGTGCGCATGCCTTCGGCGCCCGCGCCTGCTCCCTTCGGCAAGGCAACGGGCAAGCGCTTGATGGCCTCGAGGTCGGTACGCAGGTTCTCGGGCAGCCGCACGATGATGTTGAAGCGCCGGTCGCCGTCGAACAGCGTGCCCGCTTCGCGCCCGCCGACCGCGGCCGAGATCGCGTCCTGCACGTCGCCCACATTGAGGCCGTAGCGCGCGGTCTGGTTGCGGTCGATGTTCACCGTGAGCATCGGCAGGCCGGTGGTCTGCTCGACCTTCACTTCGGCCGCGCCGGCGATCTTGCCCAACGTGCCCGACACCTCGGCCGCCGTCTTGTTCAGCACGTCCATGTCGTCGCCGAAGATCTTCACGGCCACGTCGCTGCGCACGCCTGAGATCAGCTCGTTGAAGCGCAGCTGGATCGGCTGCGAAAACTCGTAGTTGTTGCCCGGCAACTTCTCCACCTCTTCCTGCACGGCGGCCAGCAGTTCTTCCCGCGTGCGCTTCGGCTTGGGCCACTCGCTCTCGGGCTTGAGCATGATGTAGCCGTCGGAGATGTTCGGTGGCATCGGGTCCGATGCAATCTCGGCCGTGCCCGTGCGCGCGAACACGCGCTCGATCTCCGGAAACTTCGCCTTCAGCGTGCGTTCGAGCTGCTTCTGCATCTCGACCGACTGCGTGAGGCTCGTGCCCGGAATGCGCAGCGCCTGGATCGCGAAATCTCCCTCGCTCAGGCTCGGCACGAACTCGGTGCCCAGGCGCGTCGCCAGCAGGCCCGACAGCATCACCGCCACCGCGGCCAGCGTGATGACCAGCGGCTTGGCCGACATGACGCGCGCAAGCAGCGGCTCGTAGCCGCGCTTGGCCCACACCATCAGGCGGTTCTCCTTCTCGCTGACCTTGTTGCCGATGAACAGCGCCACGGCCGCGGGGATGAAGGTGATCGACAGGATCATCGCGCCCAGCAGCGCAATCACCACGGTGAAGGCCATCGGGTGGAACAGCTTTCCCTCGACCCCCGTGAGCGCAAAGATCGGCAGGTACACGATCATGATGATCAGCTGGCCGAACAGCAGCGGCCGCCTCGCCTCCTGCGAGGCCGCGAACACTTCATGAAAGCGCTCGCTGCGCGTCAGCGGCCGCCCCTTGTGCGCCTGTGCATGGGCCAGCCGCCGCACGCAGTTCTCCACGATCACCACCGCGCCGTCGATGATGATGCCGAAGTCCAGCGCGCCCAGGCTCATGAGGTTGGCGCTGACCTTCTGGTTCACCATGCCGGTGAAGGTGAAGAGCATCGACAGCGGAATCACCAGCGCCGTGATCAGCGCCGCGCGGATGTTGCCGAGGAACAGGAACAGGATCGCGATGACCAGCACCGCGCCCTCGAACAGGTTCTTCTTCACCGTGGCGATGGCCTTGTCGACCAGCACCGTGCGGTCGTACACCGTCACCGCCTTCACGCCGGCGGGCAGCGTGCGGTTGATCTCCCGCATCTTTTTATCGACAGCCTGCGACACGGTGCGGCTGTTCTCGCCGATCAGCATGAACACGGTGCCGAGCACCACTTCGCGGCCGTTGTCGGTGGCGGCACCCGTGCGCAGCTCGTTGCCGATGCCGACCTCGGCCACGTCCTGCACGCGCAGCGGAATGCCGCCCGCGTTGCCGAGGATCACGTTGCCGATGTCTTCCACCGACTTCACCTGCCCCGGCGCGCGAATGAGGTACTGCTCGCCGCGCTTCTCGATGTAGCCCGCGCCCACGTTGGCGTTGTTGCGCTCCAGCGCGGTGACGATGTCGGTCATCGTGAGGCCGTGGGCCAGCAGCTTGGCGGGGTCGGGCGCGATCTGGAACTCCTTGGCGTAGCCGCCGATGGAGTTGATCTCGGTCACGCCCGCCACGTTGCGCAGCTGCGGCTTGATGATCCAGTCCTGGATCTCGCGCAGGTCGGTGGGCGAGTAGGGCTTGCCGTCGGCTTTCCTCGCGCCCTCCTGTGCCTCGACGGTCCAGAGGTAGATCTCGCCGAGGCCGGTCGAGATCGGCCCGATCACCGGCGAAATGCCGCTCGGCATGCTTTCCCGCGCAGACTGGATGCGCTCGTTGACGAGCTGCCGCGCGAAGTAGATGTCGATGCCGTCCTTGAAGATCACCGTCACCTGCGACAGGCCGTAGCGCGACAGCGAACGGGTCTGCTGCAAGCCCGGCAGCCCGGCCATGACCGTCTCGATCGGGTAGGTCACACGCTGCTCGGTCTCCAGCGGCGAATAGCCGGGTGCGGCGGTGTTGATCTGCACCTGCACGTTGGTGATGTCGGGCACCGCATCGATGGGCAGCTTCTGGTAGCTGAAGATGCCGAGTGCGGCCATGCCGAGCACGGCGAGCAGGATCAGCCAGCGCTGTTCGATGGAGAAGCGAATGATGCGTTCGAACATGCAGGCGTCCTCAGTGGGTGTGCGTGGCCGAGCTCTTGCCCTGCTGCGACTTCACGACGAAGCTGCCGCTGGCGGCATAGGCCGCGCCGGGCTTCAGTCCGCTCACGATCTCGATACGCTTGCCGTCGCTGCGGCCGGTCTGCACGTGCTGCGGCACGAAGCCGCCGGACACCCTGAGGAACACGGTCGGCTTGTCCTCCACCGTCTGCACCGCTTCGGCCGAGACGGTCACGAGCGCATCCGTCTCGGAGGCCACGAGCTCGACATTCACGAACAGGCCCGGTCGCCAGATGCGCTGCGGGTTGGTGAGCGTGACGCGCGCGGTGGCCGTGCGCGTCTGCGCGCCGATCAGCGAGCCCACGTACGACACCGTGCCACTGGCCGTCTGGTCGAACGAGGTCGAGCGGATGGTCACGCGCTCGCCGATGCGCACCAGGTTCAGGTTGTTGGCGGCCACGCTGATCTCGGCCCACACGGTCGACAGGTCGGAGATGGTGAAGACGTTGACGGCTTCTCCCACCGATTCGCCGAGCGAGATGTGCTTCTCGACCACCATGCCGTCGAAGGGCGCGCGCAGTTCGTAGCGGCCCAGCGCCGACGAGCCGGGCGTGGCGCCGAGCGCCAGCAGCTTCTGGTTGGCGTTGGCCACTGCGATCTGCGCCTCCTGCATCGCCTGCTGAGCTTGCAGGTAGTCCTGCTGCGGCGAGATCTTTTCTTCCCACAGCTTCTTCTCGCGCTCGTAGGTGGTGCGGGCCAGCTGCAGCCGGCGCTGCGCAGACTGCAGTTCGCTGCGCTGCTCCGAAAGCCCCGGGCTCGACAGCACCGCGAGCACCTGGCCACGCTTCACTTCCTGCCCCAGGTTGGCCGACACACTGTCGACCACGCCCGCCACGCGCGGCACCACGTGGGCAGTGCGGTCCTCGTTGAACTTGATCTCGCCGGGCAGCTGCAGCGACGTCTTGATGCGCGCGGGGCCGGCGCTCTCGATGCTCACGTCGGCCGCCTTGATCTGCTCGTCCGTGAAGGCGATCTTCTCTTCGTCTTCCTTGTGGCCGGCGGGCTCGTGGCTGGCTTCCCGCTTGCCCTCTTCGTGGTGCTCCTTGTCGGTATGGCCCGAGGCTTCGCCATGGCTGTGATCGTGGTCCTTGCCCTGCGCCTCGGCTTCCTTGTGGCCTTCTTCTTCATGGTGCTCGCCGTCGCCGTGCCCCGCGGCCTCCGAATGGCCCGCTGCTTCGGGCTTGGTGGGTGCGGTGCGCAGAATCATCGCGCCCGCGCCAAGGCCCAGCACCACGACGACCGCGATGGCGATCCACTGCTTCCTGCCCCCGCTTTTTTCAGCGAAAGGTTTGCGTTCTTCGGTGTTCATGATCTTTGGAATTCCTTGCCTGTCAGCGCGCAATAGGCGCCGTCGCGGGAGAGAAGTCGCTGGCTTCGTTGCCGAGCAGCCGGTCGAGGTCGCCGGCCGCGCGGTGCGCGTCGGCCAGTGCGAGCAGGTACTGCGCACGCACCTGGAACAGCGTGCGCTGCGCATCGAGCGCTTCAAGAAAGCTGAACTTGCCGAGCTCGAAGCCCTTGGTCGCGGCCCTGTAGGCGGCTTCGGCGCCGGGCAGCGCATCGCGCTTCAGCGTCTGCGCGGTGGCGCGCGCGGAGCGCAGCCGCTCCGAAGCCTGTGTGACGTCTGTGCCCAGCTGCAGCTCGGCGGCGGCGAGGTCGTCGCGGGCCTTCTCTTCGCGGCTCAGGGCCTCGGCGACGTTGCCGCGGTTGGTGTCGAAGATCGGCAACGGAACCGACAGGCCCACGACCACCTGGTTGCGGCGGCTGCCGCCGGTCTCGCCCTCGGAGGACGGCACGCGCTTGGCGCCGAGCGACACAGTCAGGTCGGGAATGCGCCTGGCCTGCTCCAACTCGGACAGCGCCTTGCGCCGCTCGACTTCGAGCCGCGCCTGCCGCACCACGGGCGCGGCACCCAGGCGGCTTTCCACTTCCTGCGCCGGCACCATCGCCGGCAGTTGGTCGATCGCGCCTTCCACCTGCGCGAAGCGCGGGCTCGGATTGCCCCACAGCGCGGCCAGCTGCTGGCGCGCCGAGCGCAGCGCGCCCTCTGCCTGCAGCAGCTCGACGCGGATGCCGGCCTCGGCCACGCGCGCCCTGGTTTCTTCCAGCGGCGAGACCTTGCCGGCTGCCACGCGGTTGGCCGCCGCGCGGGTGACCGTCTGCGCGAGTCCGGCGGAATCCTGCGCAAGCCGCAGGCGCTCCTGCGAGGTCAGCACGTCGAAGAAGGCGGTGACCGTCGCCGCGCGGATCTCGGCGCGACGGCCGGCCAGCGCCGAGACGGCCTGGTCTCTCGCGCGCTCGGCCGCCGTCACGCGGGCGGCGCGCTTGCCGCCCAGTTCGAGCGACTGGCTCAGCTGCAGCGTGGTGGTGCGGTTGTCGCGGCGCAGGTCTTCCACCTGCGCGTCGAGCGTGGGATTGGGCCAGGCGCCGGCCTGGACGACGGCGGCCTCGGTGGCGTCCTGCTCGCGGGATGCCGCAGACAGGCCGGGGTTGGCCTGCAACGCCATCGCAACGGCGTTGCCCAGCGTCAGCGGGCCTGCGGGCTCCAGTGTGCGGGCCGCCGCGCCGGATTGCTGTGAATACGGGGAGCCGGCAGCGGTCGGCATGACCTGTGAAAAAGCCGGGGGCGCCGCCATGGCCAACGCGGCCAGCGGCACGAAGAGCGTGCGCATCGAATTCTCCTGGGTTGCGAAACAACGGACGGACGAATTCGGCGAGAGCTCAGCTGATGGTGGAAATCAGAAAAGGGGGGTGTTCTCTCGCCGAATCAAAGGGCGAGAGACCAGTCGGGACGGACCGGAACGTCGGAGATGTGCGAGGCGAAGCGCTCGGCGGACGTCGCGCGCAGGGCCGGGGCCACGCGCGTCACGGCCATCACCGGCTCTGCCGAAGCTTCTGCATGCTGCAAGCTGCCGGCATGGCAGACCGCGTAGTCGCCGACCACGGCATTCGGCTGGGTGCTGGAATTCTTCTGCGCGCCCTCCCCGCTGTGGCTGCGGTCGGTGCCGCGGGTTTCGCTTTCGTGATGGCCCCAGTGCTCGGGCTGCGTGTCGCGCTCATGCTGGCAGTACGCCGATGCCGACGCCCAGCTGAACTGGAACGGCAACAGGACGAGCAGGAAGATGAGAAGCCAGCGGCGCATGGGAGCAAAAAGTATATCGGCGGCGCGCGGCAGGCTCTGGCAAAGGCCTTGCGGCCTGCGGGCCCGGCGCAATGTATGACGCCGGGTGAAGGCTTTATCCGTCGATAGGATTACCAAATCGTAATCCCCGTATCGAAAGCGCTTCGATACCATGCGTGAATGCGAATCCTTGTCATAGAAGACGAACCCAAACTGGGCGACTACCTGAAAAAGGGACTCGAGGAGAACGGCTATGTCGTGGATATCGCTCGCGACGGCATCGAGGGGAGGTACCTCGCCACCGAGGGCGACTATGCACTCATCCTGCTCGACGTGATGCTGCCCGGCATCGACGGCTTTGCCGTGCTGCAGGCCATCCGCCGCACGAAGAACGTGCCCGTGCTGGTGCTGACGGCGCGCGACAAGGTCGAGGACCGCGTGCAGGGGCTGCAGCAGGGCGCTGACGACTACCTCGTCAAGCCCTTCTCCTTCTCCGAACTGCTGGCGCGCGTGCAGGCGCTGCTGCGCCGCGGCAAGCAGCAGGAATCTACCGTGCTGCGGCTGGCCGACCTGGAGGTCGATCTCGTCAGCCGCAAGTGCACGCGCAACCGCACGCGGCTCGACCTCACGGCCAAGGAGTTCACGCTTCTGCTGGTGCTGCTGCGCCGACGCGGCCAGATCCTGTCGCGCACCGCGCTCGCCGAGCAGGTGTGGGACATGAACTTCGACAGCGACACCAACGTGGTGGAAGTGGCCATCCGGCGCCTGCGCAGCAAGCTCGACGATCCGTTCGAAGCGAAGCTGCTGCACACGGTGCGCGGCATGGGCTACGTGCTGGAAGACCGGTCCTGGGCATGAGCCCTCCCCCAGGGGCTTGCCCGCTTCGCGGGGCGGCATTTTCCCGATGAGTCCCCGGCCGCAATCGCTGCAGAGCCGGCTGTCGCTCTGGTTCGCGGCACAGACGCTGCTGGGGCTGAGCGCGATCTGCTTCGCCATCTACCTCGTCACGGCCTGGAACTTCAGGCAGAAGCAGGAAGAAGAACTCGAACACAAGGCCGTGCTGGTGCAGCACCTGATGCAGGAAGCCGACAAAGGCGGCGATCTCGCCTTCCTGCAACACAAGCTCGACGACTTCTTCTCGATGCATGACGACGTGACGCTGTCGATCTCGCACGAGGGCAAGCCGCTCTATCAGTCCAGGCCCCTGGCCGGAGGCCGCTGGATGCTGCGCGACGTGGAAGTGCCCTGGACGCAAGGCGGCGCCACCACGCAGCTGTCGGCGCGCATCGGCGTGAACACGGCGCAGGAAGCGCAACTGCTGCGGCGCCTGGCGTGGACGCTGCTGGGCGCCGTGGTGCTGGGCACGGCGCTGGTCTCGCTCACCGGCATGTGGCTGGTGCGGCGCGGCCTGCGCCCACTCGAGGCGCTGACCCGGCGCACCGCCGCGATGGCGCCCGACAAGGCCGACCAGCCCATCGACCCAGCAGATTTCGCGGAAGAACTGCGGCCCTGGATCACCCAGTTCAACGCGCTGCTGCTGCGGGTGCAGCGCGCCTACGTGCAGCTCGAATCCTTCAATGCCGACGTGGCGCACGAGTTGCGCACGCCGCTCGCCAACCTGATCGGCACCACCGAACTCGCGCTCACGCGTCCGCGCGGCAACGAGGAGCTGCAGGCCGTGCTCGCGTCCAACCTCGAAGAGATCGGACGGCTCTCGGGCATCGTCACCGATATGCTGTTTCTCTCGCAGGCCGAACGCGGCACGCCGATGCGCACACGGGCGCTGGCCAGCCTGGCGGCGCAGGCGAGCGACGTGATCGACTTCTACGACGCCATGCTGGAAGAAGCCGGCCTGCGCGCGGAGGTGAAGGGCGACGCCATGGTCGACGTGGACGCCGCGCTGGTCCGTCGCGCCCTCTTCAACCTGCTGGGCAATGCGATCCGTTTTGCGGCGCCTGCTTCGACGATCCGCATCGAGATCGGAAGCGAGAAGAACCACGGCGAGTTCACCTTGACGGTGGTCAATCGGGGCGAGCCGATCGACCCCGCCGCGTTGCCTCGCCTGTTCGAGCGCTTCTATCGCGCAGCACCGGCCCGCGACGGCTCGCCTCGGCACCACGGCCTGGGCCTGTCCATTGTGGAAGCCATCGCGCGCATGCACGGCGGGCGCGTGTTCGCGGCGAGCCAGGGCGGCGAGACGCGCATCGGCTTCACGGTGCGCCGCGACGGCTGAGCCGCCGTCAGGACTTGGCGTGAGCGCCGTCCGACGCGACTGCCGCCTTGCGGCCGATGAACAGGTTGATCAGCGGCCCCGTCATTGCCGTGGTCACGAGCGCCATCACCAGCAGCATCGTGAACAGCTCGGGGCCAATCAGCCCGGCATCGAGGCCGATCTTCATCACGATCAGTTCCATCAGGCCGCGCGCATTCATCAGCGAGCCCGTGGCCAGGCTGTCACGCCAGCCATAGCCCGCCATGCGCGCGCCGGCCGCGCCGCCTGCGATCTTGCCCACGGTGGCAACGCCCACGATCAGCAGCATTGCGCCAAGGCTCGCGCCCGAGAAGGCGTTGGCCGTGGTGCCCAGCCCCGCCAGCGCGAAGAACAGCGGCATCAGCACGACGATGGAGATCGGCTCGATGCGCTCGGTGAGCGACTTCAGCAGCCTGTCGTCGCGCGGCAGGCAGGCGCCGAACAGGAAGGCGCCGAACACCGCATGCAGGTGCAGCCACTCGGTGACCAGCGCCGTCGCGAGCAGACCGATCATCAGCGCCGCCATCACCGTGGTCGAGGGCTCGCCCTCGGGCGCCTTGGCGCGCAGCAGCTGCGCGAAGGCCGGCTTGAGCCCGAAGAACAGCGCCAGCAGCACCACCGCCATGCCCAGCGTGGTCTTGAGCAGGCCCCGGTAGCCCTCGCCCGCGCCGACCAGCGCGACCACCACGGCCAGCAGGATCCAGGCGAACACGTCGACCACGGCCGCAGCACCCAGCGACAGCTGGCCGAAAGGCGTGCGCGTCATGCCGCGGTCTTTCAGGATGCGCGCCATCACGGGAAAGGCGGTGATCGACAGCGCCGCCGCGATGAACAGCGCGAACGGCCAGAAGCCCACCCCGGCCGGCGCGAGCGCCGGATGCAGCGCCGGCGCGATCGCCAGGCCCAGCGCCATCGGCACGGCCACGCTCAGCACGCCTACGTAGCCCGCCGAGCGAAGCTGCTCACGCACGCCCTGCGACGCCCGCAGCTCCAGGCCGACCACGAACATGAACAGCACCAGCCCCAGCGTCGAGAGCGACGAGAGCCCCTGCAGCGATTCCTTGGAGAACAGCTGCGCATGCAGCGAGGGAAACAGCGCCCCCATCACGACCGGCCCGAGCATCAGCCCCGCCGCCATCTCTCCGACGACGCCCGGCTGGCCCACGTGGCGAAGAATCCATCCGCACAGGCGCGCGGTGATCAGGATGACGATGAGTTGCAGCAGGAGCGAAGTGACGGACATCGGGAAACAGGAATACGGAAGGCGATGCGGCGGATGTTAGTTCGAAGCCGTGTCGTCGAGCCAGCGGTTGGCCCATTGGTTCAGCGGCGTGAGGCGCTTGACGAGTTCGCCGCCCGACTCTGTGAGCGCATAGCCCGCGTCAGCAAGCTCGACCACGCCGACAGCGCGCAGCTCCTTGAGCCGGTCGTTCAGCACCGAGGGCGACATGTCGTCCGTGCTGGTGCGCAACGCCCTGAAGCTCTGCGGCAGCCCGTCGCGCAGCTCCCACAGGATGCGCAGCGTGCCCTTGCGGCCGAGCTGCTCCAGCAGCCGCATGATGGGCCGGCGCGATGCCGTGGGTTGTGCGTCTTCCATGCCGGGTCCTTCGGTTGATCGTCGTCCGGCGAGTGTACGCGCTTGCGCTACGCATTTCGTAGCGATAGACTGCGGCGGATCGCTACGCTTTTCGTAGCGATTTCCACCATTGCATTGAAGGAACCCATCCATGGCCGACACAGCCGCGAACCCCACGCCGAGGATTCCCCCGCTCGAAGCGCCCTACCCCGAACCCATCGGCGAACTGCTCACTCGCATGACGCCGCCACAGGCGCCCGAAATCCTCGCGCTGTTCCGCGTGATGGCCGTGAACCCTGCGCTGGCCGAACGCACGCTCGACCTGGGCCGCTACCTGCTGGGTCGCAAGGCGGCCATCGGCTTGCGCGAACGCGAGATCGTCATCCTGCGGGTCTGCGCCCGCTGCGGTGCCGAATACGAATGGGGCGTGCACTGGGCCGGTTTCGCAGACGCGGCCGGCTTCAGCGAAACCGACCGGCGCGTGATGGCATCGGCCGATGGCGACCTTTCATTGCTCGCACCGCGCGACCGGCTTCTGGTGTCGATGGTCGATCAGTTGCACGACACGAGCAATGTGGACGATGCACTGTGGGAGGCCCTGGGTGCGCACTGGAGCCATGCGCAGCTGATCGAGCTGATGATGCTCGCGGGGTGGTATCACTCCGTGAGCTATGTGTGCAATGCGGCGCGGGTGCCGCTGGAGGCGTGGGCTGCGCGCTGGTGAAGTGCAGCCGTGGCTTCTACTTTTTCGCGCGCATCAGACGCAGCCCGTTCGCCACCACCAGCAGGCTCGCCCCCATGTCGGCAAATACCGCCATCCACATGGTCGCGCTGCCGAACACCGCGAGCACGAAGAACACGGCCTTGATGCCCAGCGCCAGCGTGATGTTCTGCCACAGCACTGAGTGCGCACGGCGCGACAGGCGGATGGTCTCGGGGATGCGGCGCAGGTCGTCGTTCATGATGACCACGTCGGCCGCTTCCATCGCGGTGTCGGTGCCGGCCCCGCCCATCGCGAAGCCGATGTCGGCCTGCGCGAGCGCGGGGGCGTCGTTGATGCCGTCGCCGGTCATCGCGGCGGCGCCGTAGCGTTGCTGCATGGCCTTGACGGCATCGAGCTTTTCCTCGGGCAGCAGGTTGCCGCGCACGTCCTCGATGCCGGCATGAGCGCCGATGGCCTTCGCGGTGGCTGCGTTGTCCCCGGTGAGCATCACGGGCACGACGCCGAGCGCGCGCAGTTCCGCCACCGCGGCCTGCGACGATTCCTTGATGGTGTCGGCCACGGCGAACAGCGCGAGCACGGCCTTGTCCGATGCCAGCAGCGTGACGGTGCGACCCGCCTCTTCATGGCGCTTCAGTTCGACTTCGAGCGACGGCGTGCACAGGCCTCGCTCCTCGATCAGGCGGTGGTTGCCGAGCACGTAGGCCTGCCCCGCGTGCGTGGCCCGCACGCCGCGGCCGGGCAGCGCGGTGAAGTCGCCGACTTCGTCCTGAGGCCCCTTCAGGCCTTCGGCGATGGCCTTCGACACCGGGTGGTCCGAACGGCCCGCGATGCTGGCGGCAATGGTGAACACGGTGGCCTCGTTGCCCGAGGTGTCGACCAGCACCGAGTCGACCAGCTTCGGCTTGCCTTCGGTGACGGTGCCAGTCTTGTCGAGCGCAACCGCCTTGAGCTTGCGCGCCTCTTCGAGGTACGTGCCGCCCTTGATGAGAATGCCGCGCCGCGCGGCCGCGGCCAGCGCGCTCACCACGGTGACGGGCGTCGAGATCACCAATGCGCATGGGCAGGCGATGACCAGCAGCACCAGCGCCTTGTAGATGGCCTGTAGCCACGTCCAGTCCATGAACAGCGGCGTGAGCACCGCGACGGCCAGCGCCAGCACGAAGACGGTGGGCGTGTAGATAGCGGCGAACCTGTCGACGAAGCGCTGCGTCGGCGCGCGCGAACCCTGCGCCTCCTCGACCGCGTGGATGATGCGCGCCAAGGTGGTGTTGGCCGCCACCGCCGTCACGCGGAACTCCAGCCCGGCGGTCTGGTTGATGGTGCCCGCGAACACCTGGTCGCCGACGGTCTTGTCGACCGGAATGCTCTCCCCCGTGACCGGCGCCTGGTCGATGGCGCTGGTGCCTTCGGTGACGACGCCGTCCAGCGGCACGCGCTCGCCGGGGCGGATGCGCGCGATGGCATCCAGCGCCACCTCGCTGGCCATCACGGTGCGCCAGCTGCCGTCGGCCTGCTTCACCTCGGCCTGCTCGGGCGCGAGCGCCAGCAGGCTCTGGATGGCGTTCCGCGCGCGGTCCACGGCGCGCGCTTCGATCAGTTCCGCAATGGCATAGAGCGCCATCACCATCGCGGCTTCGGGCCACTGGCCGATGATAAAAGCGCCGGTGACGGCCACGGCCATCAGCGCGTTGATGTTCAGGCGCCCGCGCACCAATGCGGCGAAGCCCTTCTTGTAGGTGTCGAGACCGGCGAGGCCGATGGCGCTCAGTGCCAGCACCATCTCGGCCGCCACGAAGCCCTTGCTTTCGAGCCCCATGAACGAGATCGATTCGGCCGCGATGGCCAGCAGCAGTGCAGCCACCAGGCGTGCAAGCCCGATGCTCATGCCGGCGATCTTCGCGGGCGCGGCTGCAACGGCACCCTCTGCGTTCAGCGGCTCGGGCTTGAAGCCGGCCTTGCGGATAGCGGCGAGCGCCTGGGGCAGCACGCCGTCGTCGGTGGTGATGGCCAGGGTGCGTTCGCCAAGCCGGAAGCGCAGGCCCTTGACCCCCGCGACCGGTTCGAGCGCGCGGCGGATCTCGGATTCCTCGACAGCGCAATCCATCGTGGGAATGCGAAAGAGCAAGGCGCCCTTGGGAATATCGGCCACATCGATGGCGGGCGACGAGCCGCAGACCGGATTGCCGCAGCAGGATGTTGTTGCGGCAGGGGAATGCGCATGCCCGGGCGCGTGGTCGTGACCATGATCGTGGTCGTGCGGATGAAGGGCCGGCGTCACAGGCTTCAGGGCGTTCTGGTTCGTCATGGCATCGATTGGAAACCCTGAAGCAGGTGTAGAGTCAAACGCTCATTCCCACTCGTTCATTTGCCGCATCATGAAAATCGGGGAACTGGCCAAGGTCGCGAACACGCCGGTCGAAACCATCCGGTACTACGAGCGCGAGCAACTGCTGCCCGAGCCCGCGCGCACCGATGGCAACTACCGCATCTACGACGAAGACCATGCCCAGCGCCTGGGCTTCATCCGCCGCTGCCGCTCGCTCGACATGACGCTCGACGAGATCCGCAGCCTGCTGAAATTCCGCGACGCGCCGCAGGACGACTGCGGCGAGGTCAACCAGTTGCTGGACGACCACATCGGCCACGTGGCCACGCGCATCGCCGAACTCAAGATGCTGGAGAAGCAACTGAAGGCGCTGCGCCAGCAATGCCGCGGTCCCGAATCGGCCAACGCCTGCGGCATCCTGCAGGAACTGGACACCGCCGCCCTCGCGCCCGAGCCCTTCGGCCAGCACGCAGGCCATGTGCACGGGGCGCTGCACGCGCCGGCCAAGCGGGGCGGCTGATCGATCGGGCGTCTTCTTACTTGCCCACCAGCTGCGTGAGCTTTTCCGCCTCGAAGTTCTCGTCGCGCGCCGCATCGCCGGGCACGCAATCCTTGGTGCCCGGCTGCGCCGACAGCTTCTCGATGGCCTGCCACAGCAGCGCGATCTGGTGCTCCTGGCTCGATGCGCTGTCGATCAGCCCGCGCAGCGCCTGGCTCAGCGGGTCGTCTTCCTGCGTGATGCCGTAGGCGGAAAACTTCTGCGGTGCGGCCACATCCGCGCTTTCGCCGGTCTTCGACGGAATGATTCGTGCGGGAATGCCGACCGCGGTCGCCCCCGCCGGCACCGGCTTGATGACCACCGCGTTGCTGCCGATCTTGGCGCCATCGCCCACGACGAAGCCGCCCAGCACCTTGGCCCCCGCGCTCACCACCACATCACGCCCCAGCGTCGGGTGCCGCTTGGCGCCCTTGTAGAGCGAGGTGCCCCCGAGTGTCACGCCCTGGTAGATGGTGCAGCCGTCGCCGATCTCGGCCGTCTCGCCGACCACCACGCCCATGGCGTGGTCGAAGAACACACGGTCGCCGAGCTTGGCGGCCGGGTGAATCTCGATGCCGGTGAGCCAGCGCGCCCAGTGCGCGATGAAGCGCGCGGGCCACTTGAAGCCATGCGTCCAACAGGCGTGCGCCCAGCGATGCAGCACCACGGCATGGAAACCGGGGTAGACCGTGATCACTTCCCAGGCGCTGCGGGCGGCCGGGTCGCGTTCGAGGATGCACCGGATGTCGGCGCGCAGTCGAGAGAACATCGCTGCCTTCTGTCTGTTGTCGTTATATCGATAGGGGCGAGGCAGTCTAAGGCCGGGGGTCTTGGCGTAGGGCCGATGGGGTTTATTTATTCAGGAGCCTTTGCCTGCCTTGGTGCCTTGGCGGCGTCGGCCATGGCCTTGGCGATGCCACGCAGGATGTGGATTTCCTCCGGCGTGGGCTGGGCGCGGTTGAAGAGCTGCTGCAGCCGCGGCATCAGCTTCTTGGGCGCCTCGGGGTCGAGAAAACCGATCTCCACGAGCGAGCGCTCCCAGTGGTCGAGCATGCCGGCCACCGCCTGCGCATCGGCCGCCTGCACGGGGTTGATGGCTTCGCGCACCTCGTAGCCGCCGAGCGCGAGCCGCCACTCGTAGGCCACCACCTGGATCGCCGCGCCCAGGTTGAGCGAGCCGAACTTCGGATCGGTCGGGATGCTCAGGGCCACGTTGCAGCGGTAGACGTCCTCGTTGCGCATGCCGAATCGCTCAGAGCCGAACAGGAAGGCCACGTGCTGGTCGCCCTGTTTGGCCAGCGGTTCCAGGTGCTCCCGGGGCGTGCGCGTGGGCGGGCCGAAGTCGCGCGGGATCATGGCCGTGGCGCACAGGTGGGTGACGCCGTCCAGGGCTTCGTCCAGCGTTTCGACAATGCGGGCGTTGGTCAGCACGTCGAGCGCGCCGCTCGCGCGCTGGATGGTTTCCTCACGCCGGAGCACGTTGGCCCAGCGCGGTGCCACCAGCACGAGGTCGGAAAAACCCATGGTTTTCATGGCGCGGGCGGCGGCGCCCACATTGCCGGCGTGGCTGGTCTGGATCAGGATGAAACGGGTGCGCATGGCGGATTTGGAGACACGAAACGGCGGAGCCGGTAAAATCCCCCGATTCTCGCTGCCCGCATCGCCGGGCCGCCTCCGGGGACCTCCCCACCGTTCTTCCCACAATCCAATGTCGTCCCCCAACCTGCATCCCATGCTCAACGTGGCCGTCAAGGCCGCACGCGCCGCCGGCGCGATCATCAACCGCGCCGCCCTCGACGTCGAGGCCGTGCGCATCTCCCAGAAGCAGGTCAACGACTTCGTCACCGAAGTCGATCACGCCAGCGAAAAAGCGATCATCGAGACGCTGCTTGGCGCGTACCCGGGGCACGGCATCCTGGCCGAAGAATCGGGCACCGAACACGGCGCCAAGGACTCCGACTACGTCTGGATCATCGATCCGCTCGACGGCACCACCAATTTCATCCACGGCTTCCCGGTGTACTGCGTGTCCATCGCGCTGTCGGTGCGCGGCAAGATCGAGCAGGCCGTGGTGTACGACCCCACCCGCAACGACCTGTTCACCGCCACCAAGGGCCGCGGCGCCTACATGAACGAGCGGCGCATCCGCGTCTCCAAGCGCACCCGCCTCAACGAGTGCCTGATCTCCACCGGCTTCCCGTTCCGCACCGGCGACAACTTCAAGCAGTACCTGGCCATCATGGCGGACATGATGCCCCGCGCCGCCGGCCTGCGCCGCCCCGGCGCCGCCGCGCTCGACCTCGCCTACGTGGCGGCCGGCTTCACCGACGCCTTCTTCGAGACCGGCCTGAACCCCTGGGACGTGGCCGCGGGTTCGCTGCTGGTTACCGAGGCTGGCGGCCTGATCGGCAACTTCACGGGCGAGCCCGAGTTCCTCGAACAGCGCGAATGCCTGGCCGGCGCCCCGCGCATCTACGGCCAGCTGGTGCCGCTGCTCGCCAAGTATTCGAAGTTCGCCAACGTGGACGACAAGCTGCGCGCCAGCGACCGCGTGCGCGCCGTGTCCGCCTCGACCAAGTCGAATGCCGCCGACGCCTCGGTCGACCTGTACGCCCGCAGCACCGTGGTCGACTTCGCCGATGAAGCCGCCGAAGGCGCCGCCCCGGCACCCGCCGCCGCACCCGCGCCCCGCAAGCTCACGCGCATCCGCCGCGACGCACCCGCCGCCGGTGGCCCCTCCGAGGGCGACACGCCCGCCAAGTGACGATGCTGGGGCCCCACGCCGCGCCCCGCGTTCGTGCCGCTCTGCGCATCGCGCTGAGCCACTACGTCGAGAGCGGGCTCACCGTCGCGCTGGGCCTGCTGTTCATCTCGGGCGGCATCCACTTCTGGCTCGGCACCATCGCGGCCTCTGCGGCCGCCACCGGCGTGATCGTCACTGCGCCGCCCGACTTGCCCGGCCCGCGCCGCGGCAAGTTCCTGCAGATGCTGCCGGCGCCGCTCATCGGGCTGCCGCTCTTCTTCGCGGTGCAGATGCTGCACAGCGCCCCCATCCGCCTAGGGCTGCTGCTGGTGCCCGCCACCTTCATGGCCTTCCTGGCCATGGCGTGGGGCAAACGGGGCATCCCGATCGCCATCGCGGTGATGTTCTCGATGGTCTTCTCCATGGCCACGCCGCCCCCCGCCGACCTGGCCGACGTGCTCCAGCGCACCTGGCACTTCGGACTGGGCGCGGGCCTGTACGTGATCTGGGCCACGCTCGCCAACCTCGCGCTCAACGGGCGCTTTCGCACCCAGTCGGTGGCCGACGTGCTGTATTCGCTGGCCGCGCTGATGCGCACCGAGGCCAGCCAGTTCCTGCCGCAGGACGAAACCCGCGACGTGCGCGACACCCCCGCGCCCTTGCTGGGCCAGCTGCTGCGCGAACAGGCCGCGCTGGCCGACCAGTTGCAGGCCACGCGCGACATCGTGCTCGAATCGCCGCGCACTCCGCGCCGCCAGCGCCTGGCCGCCATGCTGGTGATCGTGCTCGAGATGCGCGACCAGCTGCTGGCCAGCGAGCTCGACCTCGACACCCTGCGCGCCCACCCCGCGCACGCCGAGGCGCTGATCGAGATGCGCCGCGTGCTCGAAGAACTGGCCGACGAGACCATCGCGCTGGCCGACGCCCTCATGATGGGCCGCCACCCCGAGGCCGTGGCCGACCGCCGCCCGCGCCTGGCGGCCATCCACGTCTCGGCCGACGACAGCGCCGACATGCACGGCGGCAGCGGCGGCCACATCGGCCCCACGGCCGCCATGCTCGCGCGCGGGCTGGCCAGCCGCATCGGCCACATCAACGACGAGGTGCTGCGCCTGTCGGCCATGGCGCGTGGCGATGCCGAGCCCAACCTTGCCGTGGTGCGCGCCAACTGGCAGCTCTTCGTGAGCCCCACCGACTGGTCGCTGCGGCCCTTCCTCACGCTGTGGCGCTGGGACCAGCCGCCGCTGCGCCATGCCATCCGCGCCGCGCTGGCCATTGCCGCGGGCTACGCCATCGCCGTGTCGATGCCCTGGGGTTCGCACGACTACTGGATCCTGCTGACCATCGTGGTCGTGCTGCGCGGCAGCCTCTCGCAGACGCTGGAGCGCCGCAACGCGCGCGTGGCCGGCACGCTGCTGGGCTGCGTGCTCGCGGTAGGGCTGCTGTCGGCGCACCCGTCGGCGCTGATGCTGCTGGTGATCGTCACCGTGGCGCAGGCCATTGCGCACAGTTTCGCGGTGCGGCGCTACCTCATTACCGCCGTGGCCGCCACCGTGCTCGGCCTGGTGCAGGCTCACATGCTGAACGTGGGCATCGCGCCCATCTTCGCGCTGTTCGAGCGCATCGCCGACACGCTCATCGGCGCCGCGCTGGCCTGGGGCTTCTGCTACGTGCTGCCCTCATGGGAGCGCACGCAGATTCCAGCGCTGGTCTCGCGCGTGCTCACCGCGCAGGCGCGGCATGCGCGGCTCGCGCTCGGCCTGGGCCAGCTCAAAGCCATCGACAGCAGTCCCGAGCTCGAATGGCGCCTCGCGCGCCGCGAGGCCTACGACAGCCTCTCGGCGCTGGTGCAGGCCACGCAGCGCTCGCTCTCGGAGCCGCGCGCGGTGCAGCCGCCGCTGGAGCCGCTCGAGCACCTGCAGGCCCACAGCTACCAGCTGCTCGCGCAGTTGAGCGCCGTGAAGTCGATGCTCGTGCTGCGGCGCGACCGCCTCACGCCCGCAGAGGTCGAAGGCCCGATCAGCCGCACCGCGCAGCGCATCGAGGCGGCCATCGGAACCATCCCGACCACCGGCCCCTCTCAACCCGAGAGCGCCGGCTCGACCACCGTGGGCGGCCCGATCCCCCTGCCCGACCCGTTCGACAACGACATCAGCCCCTGGCTGCTGCGCCGGCTCGACCTGGCCACGGCACTCGCCACGCAGCTGCGCGACGACGCGGCGCGCATTCTTCAACCCCTGAACGAGACAACAGCAGCAACGCAAGCAAAGACGACCACCGCCTGATGACCAAAGAGATACTCGCCCACCCCTGGCTAGGCACATGGATTGCCGCCCTCGTCGCAGTTCCCCTCTCTCTTCTTGCTCACCGCATCGGTGGTCTTGTCCTGAAGCGGGTGACACGCCCCGCGCTGGCGATCCACGCGATGGTGCTCAATTGCAACGCAGCGGCGCGGCTGGTCCTTCCGCTGGCGGCCCTCACCATGGTGTGGCAGGGCGCGCCCGACGACCTTCGCTTTATCGGCAGCGTGCGCCATCTCACGGGCCTGCTGCTGATCGCGGCGACCACCTGGCTCGCGGTGAAGGCCATCAGCGGCTTCGCCGAAGGCGTGCTGGCCCAGAACCCCTCCGACATCGACGACAACCTGCAGGCGCGCCGCGTGCTCACGCAGACGCGCGTGCTGGCGCGCACCGCCATGACGGTGGTGCTGGTGGCCGGCGGCGCGATGATGCTCATGACCTTTCCGGGTGCGCGCCAGGTGGGCGCGAGCCTGCTGGCTTCGGCGGGCGTCATCGGCATCGTGGCCGGCCTCGCGGCCAAGCCGGTGTTCAGCAACCTCATTGCGGGCCTGCAGATCGCGCTGGCGCAGCCGATCCGCATCGACGACGTGCTCGTGGTCGAGGGCGAATGGGGCCGCGTCGAGGAGATCACCGGCACCTTCGTCGTCCTCAAGATCTGGGACGAGCGCCGGCTGATCCTGCCGCTCACCTACTTCATCGAGAAGCCGTTCCAGAACTGGACACGGCACTCCGCGCAGCTGCTGGGCGCCGTGTTCATCTACGTCGACTACGGCATGCCGCTCGCGCCGTTGCGCGCGGAGGTCGAGCGCATCGTGAAGGCCGCGCCCGAATGGGACGGCCGCTTCTTCAACCTGCGAGTGACCGATGCGACCGAGCGCACCATGCAGATCCGCGTGCTGTGCACCGCGGCAACATCGGGCCTTGCGTTCGACCTGCGCTGCAGCGTGCGCGAAGGGCTGATCGACTTCATGCAGCGCGAGTATCCGCAGTTCCTGCCGAAGATGCGCATCGCGAGCGACGGCGACCAGGAATACGGACAACAGCAGCAACGGGCCGTGGCCTGATGCGGCGTTGAAGCCCGAGCCCGCCCCCGAACAGCGTTCCGCGCTCGTGCGCGCCCTGCTGTACGGCTCTGCCGTGCTGTGCCTGGTGCTCGGGCTCATCGGCGTCGCCGTGCCCGGCATGCCGACGACGGTGTTCATCCTGATGGCCGCATGGGCCGCGGCCCGCAGCTCGCCGCGGCTGCATGCCTGGCTGCTGAACCATCGGCTGTTCGGCCCTCTGCTGCACAACTGGGCCAACGGCCGCACCGTCAGCCGACGCGCCAAGTGGAGCGCGACAGTCACGATGGCCGTGTGTGCCGTGATCGTGTCGTTCACGGCGCACCGCGCATGGCTCGCCGTGCTGGCCATTGCATGCATGACCGTGGTGCTCGCGTGGCTGTGGTCGCGGCCGCTGCCCTTGCCACCTGCGGCCGACCCGCCGCCGCCCTGAGCGCCAGGGCCAAGCCTCAGCGCCTGCGGCGCATCGGCGGCAGCGCGAGATTCGTGAACGCGCGCAGCAACCACTCCACCGGCCCGTAGACGAAGCGGCTCATCCACCAGCGGCTCAGCATCAGCTGGGCCGCGAAGATCGCGAAGGCGATGGCCGTGGCCGCGAGCGGGCCGACCGTACCGATCCAGCGCAACCCATAGGCCAGGAAAAGCCATGCGCAGACCAGCGACTGCATCAGGTAGTTGGTCAGCGCCATGCGCCCCGCCGGCGCCAACACGCTTTCCAGCACATGGCCCCGCGGCGACTGCATCAGCAGCACCAGGCCGGCCGCATAGGCCGCGGCGAGGAAAGGCGCCGTCAGCAGCGTGGCCGCGAGGCCGTAGAACTCCCGCACCACGTTGTCCAGCCGCATCGAAGGAAAGGCATACACCGCGGCCCCCGGCAGCCCGACCGCCAGCCCCCAGTACAGCGTCCGCCGGAACAGCGCGCGGTGCGCCCCGGCGTTCTCGAAGAGCCCGCGCCGCCCGGCAACGAAGCCCGCGAGGAACATCGCCAGCGCCGTGGGCGCCTGCACCAGCCCCGTGATCCACCAGATCTGCGACAGCTCGCGCAGATGCTGGACGACCACCGTGGCGGGCGTTCCGCGATAGGCAGCCAGCGCCACGGCGGCCTCTGCATACGCGTTGCGCATCGTCTCCGGGAGCGAGCCGGCCAACGTCAGCAGGTAGCCGATGCCGGCCCACAGCAGCGAGGTCGCCAGCACCAGCCCGACCGCGCAGCGCGCGAGAAGGACGTCGCCACGCCGCCGCAACATCAGCAGCACTGCGCCCAACACCGCGTAGGTGGTGAGGATGTCGCCGTGGTAGAGCAGCACCGCATGCAGCAGCCCCAGCATCCACAGCCCCACGAGCCGCCGCAGCATGCGCGGCGCGAAGGGCTTGCCGTCGCGCTCGGCCGACTGCATCTGCAGCGTGAAGCTGTAGCCGAACAGGAACGAGAACAGCAGGTAGAACTTGGTCTCGAACACGAAGGTCCGCACGAAGAGCGCGCAGCGCTCGGCCAGCGACACAGCCATCGGGTCGGGCACGCCCACACCGTAGTAGGTCGAGGAGAAGCTCGCGATGTTGACCACCAGGATGCCCAGCAGCGCGAAGCCGCGCAGGGCGTCGACCAGCGGCTGGCGTTCACGGCCAGGTGCGCCCTCTGGCTGCGTCGGAAGATTGCTCGGTGACATGGACTCCTTCTGCATGGTGCGCCAGGCGGTGGTCAAACTGCTGTCGATGCCGCGCCCCCCGCCCGGCTCGCCGAAGGTCGGCTGGCCAGCGGAAGGCTCGAGGGTAAGCCTCCCTGATGGTTGATTTGAACAATCGAGCGCGCCGTCTTCAGAATCGTCTGCAACTGCGCATACCGCGGCCATACTGACTCGCCATCGCCTGAACGATGAAGACAAGGACTCTCCCATCATGCTGCCGCCCCTTTCCAATCCCGCCTCCCGCACTCCCACCCTCACCCGCCGCCGCCTCGCCGGCCTGCTGGCCATCGCCGGCCTTGCAACGGCCTTCACCACCGGCGTGGCTGCCCAGCAACAGCAGCAGGCGAAGATCGACACCCCCCTGCACATCGTGGTCGGTTACGCACCCGGCGGCGCCACCGACCGCGTGGCGCGCATCGTGGGCGACAAGCTCACCTCCCGCCTGGGCGTGCCCGTGGTGGTCGACAACAAGCCCGGCGCGGGCGGCCGCCTTGCGGCGCAGCAGGTGAAGACCACCCCGGCCAGCCAGAACGTGCTGATGCTCGCCAACCCCGCCGTGATGGTGGTGGCGCCGCTGGTCTTCAAGGACAACAACTACGACCCCGAGCGCGACTTCGTGCCCGTGTCTTACGTCAACGACTACAACTTCGCGCTGGCCGTGTCGCCCACCCTGCCCGTACGCGAGCTCAACCACCTGCTCGCCTGGATGCGCGCCAACCCCAACCAGGCCAACGTCGGCGTGCCGGCCACCGGCAGCCTGCCGCACTTCTTCGGCCTCATGGTGGGCGAGAAGGCCAAGGTGCAGACCCAGGTGATCGGCTACCGCGGCTCCGCGCCGCTGCTGAACGACCTGATCGGCGGGCAGGTGCCCATTGCCGTCGACACCGAAGACGTGGTGATCCCGCAGCACGCGGCCGGCAAGCTGCGCATCCTGGCGCTGTCAGGCGCCAAGCGCTCGCCTTTTGCGCCGAACGTGCCGACCTTCAAGGAAGCCGGCCTCGACCTGTCCGCCACCGGCTGGAACACCTTCTTCGCGCCGGCCAGCATGCCCAAGGACAAGGTCGAGCGCCTGTCCAACATCATTCGCGAAGTGATGCAGGACCCTGACACGCAGCGCAAGTTCAAGGACTCCGGCATGACCCCGGTGGTGAGCACGCAGGCGCAGACCGCCGCGATGCTGAAGTCCTACCGCGCGCAGTGGGCCCCGGTGGTGCAGAAGTCGGGCTACCAGCCCTGAGCCCCGACGACGCCAAAGAGACATGACCAGACCCAACATCATCTTCATCGTTGCCGACGACCTCGGCTATGCCGACCTCGGCTGCTACGGCGGCCGCGACGCCGTGTTCGGCCCCGTGTCGCCCGTGCTCGACGGACTGGCCGCCAACGGCCTGAAGCTCACGCAGGGCTACGCCAACTCGCCCGTGTGCTCGCCAACCCGCTTCGGCATGATCACCGGGCGCTACCAGTACCGCCTGCGCGGCGCCGCCGAAGAGCCCATCAACAGCAGGAGCCGCGGCAGCACTACCCTGGGCCTGCCGACCGACCATCCCACGCTGCCTTCATTGCTGAAGGCCAGCGGCTACAGCACGGCGCTGATCGGCAAGTGGCACCTTGGCTACCCGCCCAGCTTCGGGCCGCTGCGCTCGGGGTACGACGAGTTCTTCGGCCCGATGTCGGGCGGGGTCGACTACTTCACCCACTGCGACTCCACCGGCCGCCACGACCTGTGGTTCGGCGAGGAAGACAAGCAGGAAGAGGGCTACCTCACCGACATCCTCTCGAAGCGCGCGGTCGAGTACGTGGAGCGCATGGCAAAGCAGGAAGCGCCCTTCTTCCTGAGCCTGCACTACACCGCCCCGCACTGGCCATGGGAAACGCGCGACGACGCGGCCAAGGCACCCGCCGTGAAGGACAACCTGTTCGACCTGGCCGGCGGCAACATCCACGTGTACCGCCGCATGATCCATCACATGGACGAAGGCATCGGCTGGATCATGGCCGCGCTGCAGAAGCACGGCATGGCCGACAACACGCTGGTGGTGTTCACCAGCGACAACGGCGGCGAGCGCTTCTCGGACAACTGGCCGCTGGTGGGCGGCAAGATGGATTTGACCGAAGGCGGCATCCGCGTGCCATGGATCGCGCACTGGCCTGCGGTGATCGGCAAGGGCGGCGAGAGCACGCAGTTGTGCATGACGATGGACTGGTCGGCCACCATGCTCGACGCGGCCGGCGTGGCGGCGCATGCGGACTATCCGCTGGACGGCGTGTCGCTGATGCCAGTCCTGAAGGATGCGAAGCACAGCTTTCGCAGGCCGCTGCACTGGCGCATGAACCATCGCGGGCAGGAAGCCATGCGCGATGGGGACTGGAAGTACTTGAAGGTGGACGGGAACGAGTACCTGTTCAACATCCCCGGGGATGAGCGCGAGCGGGCCAATCTGGCGAAGAAGGAGCCGGAAAGGCTGGCTGCGATGCGGGCGGATTGGCAGGCTTGGAATGCGACGATGCCGGCGATTCCGGAGGATGCGACCGTGAGCTTGGGATATTCGGTCAAGGACATGCCGCAGAGGTGAAGAGGCTGCAGCGCAAGCTGCGTGTGGCCAAGGAAGGGCCTACGGCCCGCCCTTTTTCCGGCGATTCAGAATCACGGCAACTACAGCTTTCAAGTCGCTAATATCCTTGCCGAACTCGGCGGCTGTCGGCACAGTTGCGCTCTTTGCTGAAGACGGATCATGTGCATCCGTGGTGTCACAGCAGCGTTTGTGAAGCCGAGAAATTTCAGCTTGCTCTGCGGGTTGAAATCCGACGACTCCCTCCAATCCATCCATTCGTATCCAGTCCCGGTAGCGGCGGATTACTCCGCAGAACACTACATCTTGAACAATGCGTTCTATCGTAGAGCGCATCTGTGAATACTGCTCCCGCATCTTAGATGCCTCGGCTTTTCCTGGATATGTCGGCCAAGGTAACTTCTCGAACGCCTTCTGCGACTTCTCCAATGCATCGAGCCGTTCTTTATAGCCTTGATGCTCCCAAGGGAGCCCGTCGCTTACGTGACCCGGCCGATCATCACGCCATTCGAGGTTTTGCATTGAATGAGGAACTCCCACCTGATCTATGCAATCCCTCAATTCCCCTAGGAAAGCGGTGTCATGGGTAAACACAATGACTTGCCGGTGTTGCGCTTCTTCCACCAATCGTCTCGCAACCTTAAGACGCCGCCAGTGATCAAGGGAAGAAACAGGATCATCAAATACGACCGCACCGGCGTGCCCAGCAATTTTTAGTTCTGCCAGAAAGGAACCTATTGCGATAGCACGTTGCTCGCCCTCACTAAGAATGTCTTCTAGATTATTTGTGACAGGCAAATCAAGAAGCAGCCTGTACTTCATCTTTCCTTTGTCAGTTCTCTCGGAAAGTTTTGTTTTTATGTGCCCCATTCCCATAAGCGAAAACTCTGCATCGAGCGCGATTTGCAGCGTCTTGGTTACAGCATTACTCGCAAACTCTTTGGACTTATCCGAAATACCTTTTGTTCTCAGGCTCTGCTTGCACGACTCGAGCTTCTCTTTCAGTTGAAACCGATCGATCAGGGCGAGGATAGACGGCACAGATGCGGCAAGTGACCGGCGAGCACGCAGCTCATCTCTCTCTTTTTCAAGCGCTTTTCGTGTTACCTCATCACCTGCTTTTTCAAGTTCTGCAACCAGCATTGCAAGTTTGACGATTATTTCTTTCAAGGACTTTCGAGGATCATCAGTAAGAGGAGGAATTTTTTCCCAGTCATGAGATGCAACAGCCATCAACATTGCTTGGCGTCTGGCCTCAATAGCTTCATCAAAATTCTTCAATGACACAGGAAGCCCGGCCTGAATTCCCGCCAGTTCGTTGCTCAGGGCCTCGCTGATTGAAAGGCTCACCTGGGCACTCGATATCTTTGCAATAGCCCCTGCAACTAGCTTTCGCTTCTCCTCCGCCACCGTGGCAGCATCCTGCCTGACGAAGGCTTCGAATCGTTCAAGCCGCGCAGCCCCTTCTCCCAAAGGCTGCTGGCAAAGTACGCAAAGAGCGCCATCGTGAACGTGCGGATATGGACTATCAGGGTAAGCGGCTTCGATTGAGAAACGCCGCGCAGCTTCAAACAGCCTCTTCCAGACAACGTCGCCTGTTCCATCAAGTAGGTTTTCACCGGCACGGAAAGCTTCTGCAGCTGCCTTCTCTGCGGAAAGCGCGACAACAGCTGTGCCATCGAGATCGTGAAGCTTTGCGATGGCCGGATCGGCCACCCAAGCGACCGCCGTATCAATACTCTTCTCAAGGCCTTCCAATCTCTGAGCTTGCAGACGAACCTCTGTTGCCTTGGCCTTAGGATCGGCTTCTGCGAGTGCTTTTTCCAACTCCGCTAGGCGCGCAATCTCTGCATCCTTCAGGTTCGCAAGCTCACCGACCGTAATAGGATTCGTCTTAGCTCCAAGTGTTGCGACAAGCTTCCCCACGGCAGTGTCGCCCAATAGATGGTGGAATGGTTGTACGTCCATGCTTATGGACGCAATCTCGGAGGCAAGACGGGTAGATAGCTGCGGTAAGACTTTGTTTGCCAAGCTCTCCACTACATCTAGACCATAGGGCAAATACGCGACAACCTGTTCGGCAGTCAGGTAGACCCGCGCACACCGGGCATCAAAGATTGCAGTAGACGACAACAGATCCGGCGGAGCTACATCGCTTCGCCACGTCACTGATGCAGCGGAACCATTGACTGAAACGTCAAAGGTAGCTTCTGGAATGGCTGTTTTGTTGGCTGCATTCGTCGCATCCGGAAGCACGGCTTCGGCTTGATCGCGCGCTCTGCAAGCCTTCTTCAAGACCCTTGAATAACCGGACTTCCCTGCGCCGTTTCCTCCATAGATGACGGAAATTCCCGCCGGAGAAAACGTTAACGTCTGTGACGAGGCAAGGCGATTCACATTCTTCATGCTTCGCATCGCTGTCAACGATACCGAGGCTCCAGAGTCAGATGCGACGGGAAGATGCTCGGCAGCCAGCGGAACAGCAACTAACCCCGCAGCACTAGGCAACCCATGGCTCGCGCGAAGTAGTGCATAGAGTTCATCATGATCTACGTCGTTTAGATCCTTCTGAAGAAAAAGACGGCGCGCTGCATCCTGCTGCCAGGGCGTGAGGCTTGTTTGGGTCCATTTAAGAATCTCGTCCAGGAGTGCCATCATCTTCTCCATGTACTCATTTCCATGAGTCGTCTGTCAATCAGTCCACCGCATAGTCACCAGGTGACGCTGCCATAGCACTCGGCGACAGCCTGAATATGCATTCCACATACGGCCGAACCTCTACCCATTCCGCCTCCCGGTCATGGAACTGCGCAAGCACCCGCCCCACATCCACAGCAGTCGGCGCCCCGGAAGACCAGTGAACCGAAAACGCAGCACGAGCGTCCGCCTCGGAATGCTTGTCCGCGTCTTGGTGTCCATAGGAGTGGAATTCCTTGATGCGCCCCGGCGCCGCGTAGTCACTTGCAGCGCCCGGGCACTTGGCCCCCTTCGTCACTTGCTCCCGCTCGACATGTGCACGGGAGAACGAGTCCTGAACGGTGTGCAAGAGGCTTCCGAACGCGACGCTTCCCAGATACGCAGGCTTGCGGATGTTCGGGTTGCCGAGGGCAAAGAGATCCTGCACGCTCCATCCGTTCATGCCGAAGACGTCGCGGATGCCCGGCACGTCCTGGTTCGCCACGATGCCATCGGGAGGAATCTTTCTGGTCGCGACCTTCCATGTGAACTCGGCCCACATCATGATGCGCCCGAAGGTGACGTCCGGCGGCTCGCCATCGGCTGCGCCCATCGCGTGAAGAAACTGCATGTCCCCGAAATGGGAGCGCACAAGCAGCGGTGCCGTCCTGGCATTCAGTACGTCACCGCGAGCCGCCCTTTTCTTCCCGTCGTAGAACACGCGCCCCCAGCACTCGGGCTGCACCACAAGGCGCACCGTGTCCCCGGCCTTGCACCCTCGGTACTTTCCGAACGCGGACTCGAACCTGAATGGCGGGTCGTCGTTCCAGCGTACTCCAGCAAGCACGTAAGCCTGCGCCGGATCCCAGTCGGGGTCTGCGCAGATCTCTTCGTCTCCATCGCAATCCAGCGATCGGTTCGCAATCTCTTCGTGAACCGGGCTGCCGAACTTTCGAACGCCCAGGTCCGCGAGCTTGCCGAGCAACCTCTCGCCGGTTGGCTGCCCCTTCTTCGCGAGCTTCTTCTCGAAGGAGGTTCCATCCGGCGATAGTTCGAAGGCGAAGGAAGTCCATGGCATCAACAACATGAACGCCACCGTGGCTACGCTCGTCGCGGTCCAGTGCATCTTTCGGCCTCCGTATTTCTTGTGCTTGTCTTGCAGCCCCGTGCCGGCCGCTACCACACTGCATCCAGCGCCGGTAAGAACTTCCGCTCCGCGAGCAGCCGAAACCCCTCGGGAGTGGGATGCAATTCGTTGGCCCATTGATTTTTCGCCAAGGTCCCAGTCGTCTTCAGCGCAACGATCTTTCCCAAACCGGGCTCTGCCGCCAACGCGTCCTGCGCTTGGCCGAAGGCACCTACGAGATCTTTGAAGAGAGCCTTGCGCAAAGAGACCGGGACGCGGCATGTCTCCATCGGCACCTTGAGCCAGTCCGCTGGCCCGAAGACGCCCTTGCCGGTTGCGTACGCGTCGTCGTAGTTGTGGAGTACGACCACGGCTGTCTGGTTGTAGGTCCTGAAGAGTTTGATCAGCCTTCGGTAGTGGCCGATGATCTTGTCCAGTGCCGACGATGGCTGCTCATCCGCGTAGCAGGACGGCACCGACTGGCAGGCCGAGCAGTTGGCCTTGATCAGCTTCGGAAAATTCTCCTGCCCCACGATGTCGTTTCCACCGCCACTGAGCAAGAGGGCCTTCACGAGAGGGCCTCTGGCGTACATGTCGAAAGTGGTCTTGATGGCGGTGGCGTACTTGCCCTTCCATTCCGAAGCCTCGGAACCGTTGTAGCCCGCCACGACGATCGACTGCAGTGGGCGATGCGCTGCAATCTCGCCGAGCAGGTTGTCGAACGGATACCAGAACCAGGAATCGCCCACGGCGAGCGTTGTGGGAGATGCGCCGCGCATCAAGGCATCTTGGTGCCCGTAGAACAAGTTTGGGATCGGCATGGGAACCCTCCTCGGCGCTACGTTAACGGAGAGGAAAGTTCCAGAGCATCCCCTCTTTGTGGGATGCCCTGGCCGTCAGCCGATCTCGACTGCCTCTACCCCGGCCCACTCACCTGCAACAACATCTCCGCCTCTCGCGCCAGATCCGCCGCGATCCAGAGCATGTGGTCCCGGTGTTTCTCCCCTGCTTCCTCGAACCACCCGTTGCCGTCGCCGTAGCAGCACCACAGCAGCGAGTTCAGCTGTGCCAGTTTGATTTCGAGCAGTTCCCTTGCCTCGTCGGGCATCGGGGTAGCCGCAGTGGGCTTGGTGGAGCCGCGTGTGCGGCGGGGAGATTGGGGCGTGGAACGCCCGGCCATAATTCGCTCAGCCATGTGGTGTGCTCCTTGTAGAAGATTGGCACGTCATGTGGTCAGACGGTCAGGGTGTTCATGCACCCTGGCCGTCGCCTTTTGTGCCTCACGTTCGTGCCAGTGCACGAGGGCACCGGCCACCCGCCGTGAGGCGAGGCGGTTCATTAATTCGTCAACTGGAGTGCGCGTTCCTTTCACGGTGTTCGTCGCCCACAGGGAGGGGCGCCTTGTCGCAGGGGCATTCACTGTAGAGAAGCGAAGCCGCACAAGGAAAAAGATTTCGTCGAAGATTTCTCGAATCGAAGAGATATCTGCCGCGGCGCAGCGGCAAGACACAGAGCCCTGACAGTTGGGCTCCCGGCCCGAACTATCGGCCCAGCGAAATGAGGCTCCACACGATGGCCACGAGCTGGGCGATGTTGATCAGGATCGCGATGACGTGGGTTCGGCGGAATCCCGGAATGGCGTCCATGTAGTTCGCCTGGATCTGCGCTCCGAGCGAGTCCATCTTGGGGATGATCTTCCTGCGCAGGGCGACGGCAATCAGCGCCAGCACCACGGCACCCGCGGCGAGCCCCGCGCGCCCCGCAAGCGCAAAGCTGATGGCTGTTGCAGTCGCGGTAATGAACGCGGCGTTGTAGTAGATGTTGAAGAAGCCGCGCACAAAGCGGGCGTCGAGCGGCGTGTCGTGCTTCAGCACCAGAAGCGGGATCGAACCCATGATGAAGTAGGCCGTCGTGACGAGGAGCGCCACGGTAAAGCCCAGGGCGGCAAACATGGCGACAGGCATCTGGATTCCTCCATGCGGTGGGCCTGAGATGCGCCGGCCCTGGCGCGCTGCTTACGACGGGTCGTGGCCCGGGGCCGAGCTGATCTCGGTGGGCTTGTAGATCTTGTGCTGCGCGGTCGAGCTGCCCGCGTCGGTCACCACCAGCAAACGCCAGAGCGGCTCGCGCACGGAGCATGCGCTTTCTTCCGCGCTGAGCTTGAAGCTCGGCACGCCCGGTGCGGTGCCCTTGACCACGACGCGCAGCAGCGTCTGGCCCTTGGCGTTCGACACTTCGAGGTCGTAGCCGATGTTCTTGTCGGCGAGGTTCTCGGCCTTGTAGCCGTAGCCGGTGAAATGCTTGACGACGTACGCGATGGCGGCGGCCCGCACTTCTTCGGGCGAGGCCTTGCTTGCGGCGCCATCGGCTGCACCGGCGCCTGCGGCCAGCTGCTGCGGCACGTTGCTGCGCGCCCTGGCGGCTTGCACTTCGGCCTCGGTCGGCACCCAGCCGCGCGGGCCGCGCACCAGCACGGCCAGCTTCTGCTCGGGCTCCCAGCTGGCGACGTGCCATTCGTCGTCGTCGCGCACGCGGGTGGACACCTTGGCGTCCTTGTTGCTTTCCACTTCGACGATGGCGAGGCGGTTGGTCTGCACCACGGCACGAAAGCCCTGGCCGGCGTCGAAGGTGCGCTTGAGCAAGGCCAGGCGGTCTTTGCCGCGCTGGACTTGTTGCGCGTTGCGCTCGCCGCCGCCCGCGCGGTGGTGGATGTCGAGCGACTCCAGGCAGAACCAGCGTCCGCCGCTCCCCACGTTCACCCATTCGGCCCAGATGGTGGCGATGACGTTGTCGCCGGTTGCGAGCCAGGCGTGGTCGAACGGCTTCTCGCGCGCGTCGAACACGCCCATCTTGGCAACGATTTCGACCGGCGTGAGCCGTGGTCCGGACAGTCGCTTTTCATTGATGACTGCGAGTACCTGGGGGTCGACTTCGTTTTCCATTCGGCGGGCTTCTGGGAGTTTTTTAGGGGCTGGCAGTATGCCGCATCGGTTGCGGGGGCCGCTAGGCGCATGCGATCGTATGGCACGATCAAAGGATGCATGAGCCGTCACGCCGCATACCGTATCGCACCTGGCCAGGCGCGCTGGCGGTGCTCCTCGCCATTGCCGCCTATGTGGGCGGCCTCACGTTCTGGAACCGTCACACGCCGGGCAACCGGCCGTTGCCCGTGGGGCAGACGGTGGACGCCGGCCAGGCCAGGTTCGTCCCCGCCGAGGGATGGGAGATGGACGTTTCCCGCTCGAAGGCAGGCCAGTCGCTGATGCTGTTCAAGGGCAGCCACAAGTTCCTGGTAACGACGCAGCCCTGGGCCGGCGGGCCGGATGGCTCGCTGGTGCGGCAGCAGCGGCTGATGGAGCGCGGCCAGCGCCTGCGCATCGATGGCGACGTGTCCGACTTCGTCACGTCGTGGGGGCTGCAGGGCAAGACCTTCGCCTACTACGGCTCGAAGCTGGCGGGCCGGTTCTGGCAGGTGGTCGACCTGCAGCGCAAATCGCTCGTGCAGATCGATTTCTACGGCGCCAACGAAGGCATGGACGACGCGCTGACCGAAGCCCGCGGCATGCTGGACTCGATGGACCTGGAGGCCGCGCAGTGAGACCGCCCGTCTTCGACCAGGACCGGGCCCAATGGCCGGTCGGCACCGATTCGTTCTTCCAGCCGCGGCGCGCCGCTTTCTGGCTGCTGACGGCGCTGATCGTCAACGGGCTGTTCTACACGGTCCAGATGTTCTCGATGGGGTTTCGCGTGGTGCCCATCACCGCATTCCTGGGGCTGGTGGTGTGGGGGGTCTACACACTGCTTTTCGTGCTGGCCTTTCGCACGCTGGACCTGCTCGAGCAGCACCCGCCGGAGGCTTACGTGCTGGCCTTCGCATGGGGCGGCATGGGCGCGGTGTATTTCGCGGCGCCGGCCAACATTGCCATTCAGAGTCTGTGCGCCAAGCTGGTGTCGCCGGAGTTCGTCGCGGTGTGGGGGCCGGCCGTTGCGGGGCCGATCACGGAAGAATTCCTGAAGCTTGCCGGGGTCGTCCTGCTGGTGCTGGTGGCGCGCAACCAGTTCCAGACCTACCTTTCGGTGCTGATCGTCGGCGCGATGGCGGGGCTGGGTTTTCAGGTGGTCGAGAACCTGAGCTACACGGTCAACGCCTCCATGCACTTTCCGCTGGAAAACCAGGTGTATCCGGTGCTGCTGAACCTGCTGACGCGCGGGCTGCTGAGCGGACTGTGGAGCCACGCGGCCTACACGGCGATTGCGTCTTTCGGCGTGGCGTGGTTCCTGCTGCATCCGCATCGGCCGATGGCGGTGCGCATCGCATGCGCGCTGCTGTGCTTCTTGCTCGCGTGGGCGATGCACTTCATTTGGAACTCACCTTTCCTCGAGGATCTCTTCGACGGCGGATACGGTGAAATGGCCATCATGCTGGTGATCAAGGGGCTTCCCGCGGTCATCGTGGCGGGGCTCTTCTGGCAGGTTGCCGCGCGCGAGAACGGCACGTACCTGCACGCACTGGCAGCCTGGTTCGTGCCGGAGCGCGAGCTGATCCGCGACGACGAATGGGTGCGGCTGGGCGCGCCCATGCAGCGGTACAAGGTCCGCAGGGAAACGGGCTGGACCTACGGCTGGCGCGCAAGGCGCCTGAAGACACGGCTGCAGCGCGAGCAGTTGCGGCTGATTCGCAAGGCCGCGACCTACGGGCGCGGCGCGCAGACGCTGCGGCACGAAGTGGCGGTAAAACGCCTTCGCGCCGAACTGGATCCACTCATCGAGGTACGAACATGAAGCAGTCGGACACGAAAGCAGACCAGGGCCAGCCAGCCTCGGAACTCATCTCCGAAAAAATCGCCGGACTCGGCGACTGGCGCGGCGCAACACTCGCCAGGATGCGCAAGCTCATCACCGAGGCAGACCCGCAGGTGATCGAGGAGTGGAAGTGGATGGGCACGCCGGTCTGGTCGCACGACGGCATCATCTGCACGGGCGAGTCGTACAAGAGCGTGGTGAAGCTGACCTTCGCCAAGGGCGCGTCGCTGAAGGACCCGGCCCGACTCTTCAATTCGAGCCTCGACGGCAACGTGCGCCGCGCCATCGACATTCATGAAGGTGAAGAAGTCCACGCGGCCGCGTTCAAGGCGCTCGTGCTCGAGGCGGTGGCGCTCAACGCTTCGGGCAAGCCGAAGAAGACGAAGGCCTGAGAGGCCACGTCACCAGAAGGCGTCGCTCTTGCGGGCACTCACGGTCCGCAGGCAGTGCTCGGCGATCTTGCGAATGAGTTCTTCGGGCATGGGGTCGTCGTAGGGAATTCGCAGGGTGCCCTTGGTGGTCTTGTGCTTTTCCAGCTCCTTGCGGAAAGACTCGAACGCTCCCGCTATCGGCACGAAACTCAGGTGCGCCTTGTGCGCCGAGAAGGCGAACAGGAACCGGGGCTCCACGAAGAAGGGAGTGCCCCACTTGATCGCCTCCCGGGCCTGCGGCGCGACGCTCTTGAGGATGGCGTGCACTCGGCGCAGATGCGGTTGGCCCTCGGCCGGGGCAGCCTGGATGTACTCGGCAATGGTGGTCGGGGGGTTGCTTGCCATGCCATCTCTCCTGCTTCGGCTTCTGGTGCGTGCGCACGATGCCGCGAACCGGCCGATGTTGCAAGGGGGTCGTCGGTGGCTGTCGCACAAGTTCGGTCGCGGACGTTGCTAATTCAGCGCTAAGTCTTTCGCCTTTTGACTGACACAGAGGGCTTCTAGATTCATCCGCAGTCCGCAGTGCAGGCGCAGCCATCGGCTGCGCTGCTGCTTCACGCTCCCCTCCACGCTCGAAAGAAGAAATTGAAAGCCATTCAAAAAATCAGATCCGGCTTGCTGTGTCCCACCCTGACCGTGCTCGCAGCTTCGCTGCTGGCTGCGTGCGGAGGCGGAGGCGGCGGCTCGGGGCCGGTTGCATTCCTCCCGCCGCCCGCGAACCAACCCGCGAGCCAGCCCGCGGGCTCCGGCAACACCACCTTCAGCGGCGTGCTCGCCGCCACCGCCTTCAAGGCCGGCAGCAGCACCGACCCGGTGATCACCGCCGGCTACTACGCAGGCGCCACCGTCTGCGTCGACAGCAACAACAACGGCCGCTGCGACAGCGGCGAGCCCGCCACCGTGACCGATGCCAACGGCAAGTTCAGCCTGTCGCTGCCGGGCGCGTCCGCGCTCATCGCCGACATCGGCACCAGCGCGAAGAACACCGCCACCAACGCCAGCGTGCCCAGGCGCGAAGTGCTGCGCGTGGCGCTCGACCAGGTGAAGGAGCAAGGCACGGCCGTGGTGGTGAGCCCGCTGTCGTCCGAAGTCGCGCGCCTGATCGAAGCCAACGGCACGAGCTACGCAGCCGAGAAGCAGAACCTGGCCACGCGCTTGGGCGTGCCGGCCGACGCCCTGCTCGCCGACTTCAATGCCGCGGCCGCCAATGTGCAGACCGCCTTGCTCGGCGAGGCCAATGCGCTCAACAACCGCTTCGCCTACGCGACCACCAAGCTTGACCGCGGCGACCTGTACCCCGACGCGCTGGCCAACCCCGGCGGCGACCCGCGCCTGAGCGGCATGGCGGGCGTGACGGTGGCGACGGCAGGCGTCGCGGACAACCGCAAGCCCATCACCTTCCTGCAGTCGCAGCAAGCCGCATTCAACGTCGAGGGCATTCCGCGCTACGACAACATCTTCATCGTGATGCTTGAGAACAAGGCCACGATGTCGATCCTGAACTCGGCCTACGCGCCCAAGATCAACGGCTACCTGAAGGCCGGCAATCAGCTCGTGAGCTACTACGCCACCGGCAACCCGAGCGAGCCCAACTACACGGCGCTGGGCGGCGCGGATGACTGGGGCATCACCGACGACAGCCAATGGAACTGCGACGCGACCGGCGCCAATGCGGTGCAGGACACGCCCGTGCCCGACAACACGCAGCCGGGCCTGGCCAAGTCGCCATTCGCTGCCACCTGCACGCAGGCCGCCGCGGTGAACCACAACATCGTCGGCAAGCCGAACCTCTTCAACGCGATCACGAGCGCCGGCCTCACCTGGCGCACCTACAGCGAGTCGATGAACCCGGGCCAGGACTTCCGCACCGACAGCGTGGCCGACACCGCCGTCACCGCGAAGGACAACGTCTACCCGCCCGGCACGCTCGGCGGCAACACCACGGCCATCGGCGACGCCACTCTCACGCTGCCGCTGCCCGGTGGCCTGTACAAGACCAAGCACCACCCCGGCATGGCCTACCAGAACGTGCGCAGCGCGCCCGAATGGAAGTACAGCAACCGCACCATGGGCGGCGGCCAGTGGGATGCGGCGCTGAAGAACAGCACCGACTACGCCATTCCCGCACGCTACGACTACGATCAGCTCGGCACCGACCTGGCCAGCGGCAACGTCGGCAACCTGAACTTCCTGGTGCCCGACCAGTGCGACGACATGCACGGCATCAGCGTGAAGGGCGCCGGCGGCACCGGCACCGCGAGCGACTGCAGCAGCGTGGCGAACAACGTGTCGACCACGGCCGTCTCGCCGATCATCACGCGCGGCGACAACTACGTGGACTTCACGGTCAAGCGCATCCAGGCTTCGCCGCTGTGGAAGAACACGCACAAGCGCGTGGCGATCGTGCTGATGTTCGACGAAGGCAGCGCCACCAGCGGCTTCAATTCCTGCTGCGGCTGGAACGTGGCCAACAGCACCGTCGCCAACCCGATCAAGCAGAACGCGGACGGCACCTGGTCGGTCGATGCCACGATCAACAACTACACCAAGGGCAACCGCGGCCACGGCGAGAGCATCTTCGGCATCCTGACCAACCAGCCCGACGCACCCAAGGGCGTATCGGACAGCGATGCCTACAGCCACTTCTCGTTCGTGCGCACGCTGCAGGACATGTTCCAGCTGGCCGACCCGGCGGTCGACGGCTCGTACATGAACCGCTCGAAGTACACCGAGGCCTTCATCGCCCAGAACATCATGAACCTGCCGGAGTACGCGGGCAGCGCGGACACGCACTTCGACAGCGTGCGGCCGATCAACCACGCCTTCGTGATCCCGGCGAACTACACGCAGAAGCAGTCGGGCGACGTGTCGACCGCCGCGCAGGTCGGGCCGGATGCCAATCAGTTCAACGTCTGGTCGCTGAAGCAATGAGCGAACGCCGTTCGGGCCCGAAAGGGCCGGCGGTGACGCGCGCCGGCTGGATCGGGCTGGCGGTGCTGGCTGCCGCAGGCGTGGCGGGAGTCGTGCTCGTCTCCTGCGGCGGCGGCGGTGGCGGGGGATCGGTGGCCGCGCTGCCGGCCGCCTCCGCGCCCGCCACGGCGGCGAGCTCGCCCGCAGCGGCGCCCGCCGCCGCCAGCACGCTGAGCCTCGCGGCGCAGGTGGGCCAGAAGATGTTCTTCGACAAGAACCTCTCGGGCTCCGGCGCCATGTCGTGCGCGAGCTGCCACGACCCGGCCCATGCGTACGCGCCGGCCAACGACCTCTCCGTGCAGCTCGGCGGCGAGCACATGGACAAGGCCGGCCTGCGCGCGGTGCCCTCGCTGCGCTACAAGGACATCACGCCGCCCTACGCCGATCTGCTGGACAACCCCGACGGCATCAGCGTGCCCGGCCCCGGCGGCGGCTTCGCCTGGGACGGCCGCGCCGGCACGCTGGCCGCGCAGGCCCGACTTCCGTTGCTCGATCCGCTGGAGATGGCCAACGCGAGCAGCACTGACGTGGTGAAGAAACTGAAGGCGGCCGACTATGCGCCGCTGGTCGCCAAGGCCTTCGGCGCAAAGGTGTTCGACGACAGCGACGCCGCCTTCGCCAGCGCGCTGCAGGCCCTGCAGGCCTATCAGCTGGAGGACAAGAGCTTTCATCCGTACAGCAGCAAGTTCGACCTGTACGCGGCCAACAAGATCGGCGGCACGCTCACGCCGGCGGAAACGCGTGGGCTGAAGGTGTTCACCAACCCGGCCACCGGCAACTGCGCCTCGTGCCACTACCAGGGCGCGGGCCTGAACGGCAGTTCGGCGCTGTTCACCGACTTCTCGTACGAGGCGATCAGCGTGCCGCGCAACGCGGGCATCCCGGCCAACGGCGACCTGAAGTATTTCGACATGGGCGTGTGCGGCCCGCTGCGCACCGACCACGCGCCGGCCGCACCGAATGCCGCGAACGGCTTCTGCGGCATGTTCAAGGCGCCGACCATGCGCAACGTGGCGACGCGGCAGGCCTTCTTCCACAACGGCGTGATGCATTCGCTGGAGCAGGTCGTGCGCTTCTACAACACGCGCGACACGCAGCCCGAGCTGTGGTACCCCACCGTCGGCGGAACGCCCAAGGCGAAGAACGATCCCGGCTTTCCGGCGTACGGCCTCATCACGACGCAGTACACGGGCGGCAAGGTGCAGAAGTACGACGACCTGCCGGCTGCCTACGCAGCCAACATCGACACGCAACTGCCGATGGACGGCCGCGCCGCGGGCTCCGCGCCTCCCATGTCCGAGCAGGACATCGCGGACCTGCTCTGCTTCCTGAACACCCTGAGCGATGCGGACACGGCACCGGCCACGCCCGCGAAGCCGGGGGCGTGCGTCAATTGATTTGCCTACACATGAACAACAAGATCCTTTGCGCGGCAATCGCCGCCGCCGCCCTGGCCGCACTCACGGGCTGCGGCCCGCAGCAGCCCGAAGCCGACCTGCCGAACCTCACGGCCGCGATGAACGCCTACCTTGCGAAGAAAGGCGACCTGTGCCTGGGCAAGACCCAATGGCCCATCGACGTGCCGCAGCGCGAGGCAGGCACGCGCGCGCGCAACGCGGTGCAGATGCCGGTGCTGGAGCATGTCGGGCTGGTGAGTGCGTCCACGGCGAAGGTCGAGGACGGCAAGGAGGCCGGCGAGATCGAGGTCACCCGCTACGCGCTGACCGACGAAGGAAAGAAGTACTTCCTGGTGCGCAAGAACCAAAGCGGCCAGAGCGGCCAGGGCGACTTCTGCGCCGCTCACCTGACGCTCGACAAGATCGTCGGCTGGGAAGCGCGCAAGGACGCCAAGGACTCGGCCGATGTCGTCGTCACCTACACCTACAGGATCGATGCCGCACCCTGGACGGGCAATGCCGACGTGCAAAAGGCCTTTCCGATGGTCGACCGCGTGGTGCGCGGCGCCGGCACCATGCAGCTGAAGCAGAACTTCAAACGCACCGACAACGGCTGGGTTCCGGCGGAAGTCTGAGCCGATGGATGCGGTGCTGCGTTTCTCGCCCGCGCTGAGCGACTGGGTATTGCACAACCTGCACCAGGGCTGCGCCCCCGCGAACGTGATCGAGGCCATGCGCGCGCAAGACATGCCGCCCGAGGCCGCCAAGGCCATCGTCGATGCCTTCGTGTTCGCGCTGCGCACCGGAAGCCCGGTGCCTGTCGATTCGGTGACGGTAGCGCCCCTCTACCAGTACGAGCCGCCGCGGCTGCCGCCGGGCACGTCGATCCGCACCACGGACCGGCTCGTGCGCGTGGCCGCGCGCGCGGCGCAGCCGGCCATGGCTGTGCTCGACGACGTGTTCAACGCGCAGGAATGCGAAGAGCTGATCGCGCTCGCGAGGCCCCGGCTGGCGCCATCGACCACTGTCGATCCGCTGTCCGGGCGTGACCTTGTCGGTGAGCAGCGCAGCAGCCTGGGCATGTTCTTCCGGCTGCGCGAAAACGCGTTCATCGCCAGGCTCGATCAGCGCGTGTCGGAGCTCATGAACCTGCCGGTGGAAAACGGCGAAGGGATGCAGGTGCTGTGCTACCCGGCCGGCGCGCAGAGCATGCCCCACTTCGATTTCCTGGTGCCGTCGAACGCGGCCAACAAGGCCTCGCTGGCACGCAGCGGCCAGCGCGTGAGCACGCTCGTGAGCTACCTCAACGAGGTGGAGGAAGGCGGCGAGACCGTATTTCCCGAATGCGGCTGGTCGGTGTCGCCACGACGCGGCAGTGCGGTGTACTTCGAGTACTGCAACAGCCTTGGGCAGGTGGACCATGCATCGCTGCATGCGGGCGGACCCGTGCTGCGCGGCGAGAAATGGGTGGCGACCAAGTGGATGCGGCAGCGGCGCTTCGTGGCCGCTGGAGAGGCTTCGGACAGCTGACTCGTGGCGATGGGCGAGCCACCTCCCGTGTGGTCTGGGGTATCGGTTTGACTTTATTTTAGATATATCTAAAATAATTCCGATACACATCATGAAGGATGCTCACCATGAGACATTTCCATTCCAGCCATCACCACTGCCGCACCGCCCGCGGCGAACATGAAGACGGCCTTTCCGGCGGGCGCGGCCAACACCGCGGCGGTGGCCGTGGCGGCGCACGCGTGTTCGGCCACGGCGGCCTGCGCTTCGTGCTGCTGCAGCTCATTGCAGACAAGCCGGCCCACGGCTACGAACTGATCAAGGCCATCGAAGACCGCCTCGGCGGCAGCTACGCGCCGAGCCCCGGCGTGGTCTACCCCACGCTCACGCTGCTCGAGGAAATGGGCTACCTCAGCGTGGAAGCCGGCGACGGCAGCGGCCGCAAGCGCTACAGCGTCACGGCCAGCGGCCAGGAATTCCTCGCCGCGAACCGCGAGATGGCCGACGCCATGATGGCCCGCATGAGCGGCGGCGTGGACGGCGCCGGCCCGCGCGGCGGACGGCCGCCGCAGGTCACACGCGCCATCGAGAACCTCAAGCTCGCAATGCGCATGCGCCTGTCGGGCGCCGCGATGACCGATCAGCAGGCGCATGAATTCGCCGCGGTGCTCGACGCGGCGGCCCAGCAGATCGAAAAGATCTGAGCCCGCGCCCTCCTCCCGAATCTCAACCCATCCTGTTCGCCACAGGACTCCTGCAATGACCGACTCCAGTACTTCGTCTGCCTTCGCCGCACCCGACCGCATGCCGCGCCGGGTGCGCCACGACCTGCGCTTTCGCCGGCTCACGGTGAAGACCGCGCAGCGCGTGACGCCGCACCTGATCCGCATCACCCTCGCGGGCGACGACCTCGCGGGCTTCACCAGCCCCGGCTTCGACGATCACGCGAAGATCTTCTTTCCCGATGCCACCGGCAAGCTCACGCTGCCCACGGCCGGCCCCGAGGGCCCGATCTGGCCCGAAGGCCGCCCGACCATGCGCGACTACACGCCGCGCCGCCATGACGCCACGGCCGGCACGCTCGAAATCGACTTCGCACTGCACGAGGCCGGCCCCGCCACGCATTGGGCCGAGCAGGCCAGGCCCGGTGACGTCGTCGGCGTGGGCGGCCCGCGCGGCTCGTTCATCGTGCCGACCAAATTCGACTGGCACCTGCTGATCGGCGACGACACCGCCCTGCCCGCGATCTCCCGGCGCCTGGCCGAACTGCCGGCCGGTGCGCGCGCGGTGGTGCTGGCTGAAGTCGATAGCGAAGCCGACGAGATTCCGTTCGACACGCAGGCCGAGCTCACGCTGAAGTGGGTGCACCGCCGCGGCACCGAGCCGGGCCTGAGCCCTGTGCTGCTCGACGCGCTGAAAGCGATGCAGCTACCGGCCGGCGACTTCCATGCATGGGTAGGCTGCGAGTCGGCCATCGCCAAGGCGCTGCGCGCGCACCTCGTGGGCGAGCGCGGCGCGAACCCGAAATGGACGCGGGCCTCGGGCTACTGGCGCCGCGGCGCGGTGGCCACGCACGATTCGCACGACGAGTGAATTGCCTTGCTCCTTCCCCCTCTGGGGGAAGGTCGGGATGGGGGCAAGCGGCGCTCGAAAGGCCGCTGGCTGCGGATGCGCCGCTTACCCCCACCCCTGCCCTCCCCCCAGCGGGGGAGGGAGAAAAACCGGGGCAGCCCCGCCCTCACAGCCAGCCAGCGCGCTTGAAGCGGTAGTAGAGATAGCCGCAGGTGCCGGCGATCAGCCCCAGCGCCACCGCATAGCCGTAGCGGAATTTCAGCTCCGGCATGTTCTCGAAGTTCATGCCCCAAATGCCGGCGTAGGCGGTGCACACCGCGAAGATGCTGGCCCAGGATGCAAGGCGCTTGGTGACTTCGCTCTCCTCGATGGTGACCATCGACAGGTTCACCTGGACCGCCGTGCCGATGGTGTCGCGCATGGCGTCGATCGAGCCGTTGATGCGTCCCAGGTGGTCGCCCACGTCGCGGAAGTACTCTTGTGAACTCATGCAGATCTGGGGCACCCGCCCGCCGTGCAGCTTGCTGGCCGCCTCCAGCAGCGGCGCCACCGCGCGCTTCAGGATCATGCTGCGCCGCTTCAGGTCGTACAGCTGCTTGATCTTGTCGCGCGCCACGCCGCCCTGGCCGAAGATCTGCTGCTCGATGGCCTCGAGCTCCACCTCCAGCGCGTCGATCACCGGGAAGTAGCGGTCGACCACCGCGTCCATCAGCGCATACAGCACGAAGCCCGCACCGTTGCGCAGCAGCTCGGGCTCGCGCTCGCAGCGCTCGCGCACGCCCAGAAAGCCCTGCTTGCTGCGGTTGCGCACCGACAGCACGTAGTTGCTGCCCACGAACACGTCGACCTCGCCCACGTTCGTGCAGTGCTCGCCTTCGGGCGAAGGCTCCACGAGGTGCATGACGACGAAGAGCGAGTCGCCGTATTCCTCCACCTTGGGGCGCTGGTGACCATGCTGCGCGTCTTCCACCGCGAGCGGATGCAGGCCGAATTCCCGCTGCATCTCGGCCAGCTCTTCCGTCGTGGCGTCGCTCAGTGCCACCCAGACGAAGCACCCCGGCCGGGTGATGTATTCGCTGATGTCCTCGACCGGAATGTCGGCGAGCTTGGCGCCGTTTTCATAGGCCACGCAGTTGATAAGCATCGGTATGCGTCCGTGTTCAGTCTTGGGGGCTGGCCGCAGCCAGTTGGCCCGTGGCAGCCAGCGATGCCTCGATGGCCTGCGTCTCGCCCTTGAGCAACGCGAGCCCCTTCTCGGCGAATGCGGCGTGGCTTGCAACGTCGGCCCACAGGCTCGCGGCGGCTTCGGCGCATGTGAGCGATGTGAAGCGGATGCGGCCCTTCGCGATCGCCACGAAGCGCTGCTCGCGCAGGGGGTCCGAGCGGTCCCAGGCACCGCCGATGAGCACGCGCTTGCCGCGCTTGATGCGGGGTTCGCACTCGGCGAAGAAAGGCAGCTTGACGGACACCCAACCCAACAGGCCGCTGTTCAGCGCGGTGTCGAAGGCCGAAGGGGCGGGGTGCGCCTTGGCAAATTCGCGCAGCGTACCGAGTGTGTAGAGCACCGGGTCTTTGGACCCGGCTGAACCGCCTTCCACCGGCCTGATGACGGACAGGCCGTTGCCTCCGCGCCCTTCGGGCCGTTTCGACTTGCGCAGGTCCGCGAGCTGGGCCGGCGACATGCAGAGGTACAGCGCCGCGAGTTCGGCGGGCAAGGTGGCGGTATCTGGCAGCGCATCCGCTTCAGCGCCTTTGAATTCATCCAGCTGGGCCATGGGCGCCTTGTTCTTCACGCGGGGTTGCGCCGGGGGATTTTAGAGTGGGGGATGCGGGCCGAAGCATCCCGTAGTCGCCGATGTCCTCGACCGGAATGCCAGAGAGCTGGCCCTCGGCTGAGACTTTCGCCTGTCCCCGATAATTGCCCGAGTGAAAACGACGACTGCCCACCCCACCCCCTCGACCAGCGATCTCTCTGGGCACACGCCGATGATGGCCCAGTACCTGGGCCTCAAGGCCAACCATCCGGACACCCTGCTGTTCTACCGGATGGGCGATTTCTACGAACTCTTCTGGGCCGACGCCGAAAAAGCGGCGCGCTTGCTCGACATCACGCTCACTCAGCGCGGCCAGTCGGCCGGCCAGCCAGTGGTGATGTGCGGCGTGCCCTTCCATGCGGTCGACACCTACCTGGGCCGGCTCATCAAGCTGGGTGAATCGGTTGCCATCTGCGAGCAGGTGGGCGAAGTCGGGGCCAGCAAGGGTCCGGTGGAACGCAAGGTGGTGCGGGTAGTCACGCCCGGCACGCTGACCGACTCCGAACTGCTCAACGACAAGAGCGAATCGCTGCTGCTCGCGGTGCATGCGGGCTCGCGCAATTTCTGCGGACTGGCCTGGCTCAGCGTGACAGGTGCCGAACTGCGGCTGGCCGAATGCCCGGCCGACGCGCTCGAAGCCTGGATCGCGCGCATCGCGCCGAGCGAGCTGCTCTACAGCGCCGAAGTGACGCCCGCCTTCGAGCAGCGCTTGAAGGCTGCGCGCGCCACCACGCCGTTCACGTTGTCGCTGCGACCGGCGTGGCAGTTCGACGGTGGCCTGGGCGAACGCAAGCTCAGCGAGCAGATGGGCAGCAACAGCCTGGCCGCGTGGAACGCCGAATCGCTGACCAACGCGCACGCCGCCGCCGCCGCGCTGCTGGGCTATGCCGAGCACACGCAAGGCCGCGCGCTCTCGCACGTCCAGCGCCTGTCGGTGGAGCGCGATGGTGACCTGATCGAGTTGCCGCCCACCACGCGCCGCAACCTCGAACTGGTGCAGACGCTGCGCGGCGAAGACTCGCCCACCATGTTCTCGCTGCTCGACACCTGCATGACGGGCATGGGCAGCCGCCTGCTCAAGCGCTGGCTGCTGTCGCCCCGCCGCGACCGTTCCGAAGCGCAGGCCCGGCTCGAAGCCATCGGCGCGCTGCAGTCCACCGTGCTCGACGGCACGGCCGCGCCGTGGCGCACGCTGCGCGAGCAGCTCAAGAACACGAGCGACGTGGAACGCATCGCCGCGCGCATCGCGCTGCGCCAGGTGCGCCCGCGCGAACTGCTGGCGCTGCGCCTGGCGCTGTCGAAGGCGGAACAGCTGGCGCCGCTGCTGCCCGGCGCCGCCGCGCTGCTGGCCCGGATCGCCGAACGCCTCGCCCCGCCACCGGGCTGCGCCGACCTGCTGACCAGCGCCATCAAGCCCGACCCGTCCGCGCTGGTGCGCGACGGCGGCGTGATCGCCACCGGCCACGACGCCGAACTCGACGAGCTGCGCGCCATCAGCGAGAACTGCGACGACTTCCTGCTGAAGCTCGAAATCAGCGAGCGCGAGCGCACCGGCATCAGCAACCTGCGGGTGCAGTTCAACCGCGTGCACGGCTTCTACATCGAGGTGACGCAGAGCGCGCTCTCGAAGGTGCCCGACAACTACCGCCGCCGCCAGACGCTGAAGAACGCCGAGCGCTTCATCACGCCCGAGCTGAAAGCCTTCGAGGACAAGGCCCTGAGCGCACAAGACCGGGCACTGGCCCGCGAGAAATGGCTGTACGAACAGCTGCTCGACGCGCTGCAGCCCTCGGTGCCCGCGCTCACGCAGCTGGCCGGCGGCATCGCCACGCTCGACGCGCTGTGCGCACTGGCCGAGCGCTCGCACACGCTGCACTGGCGCGCGCCCAGCTTCGTGGCGCACCCGTGCATCGAGATCCAGCAGGGCCGCCACCCGGTGGTGGAGGCGCGGCTGGCCGAGAAGTCGTCGGGCGGCTTCATCGCCAACGACACGCAGCTCGGGCCGCAGCAGCGCATGCAGGTCATCACCGGCCCCAACATGGGCGGCAAGTCGACGTACATGCGGCAGGTGGCGATCATCGTGCTGCTGGCTTCCATCGGCTCGCACGTACCGGCGGCCGCCTGCCGGCTCGGGCCGATCGACGCGATCCACACCCGCATCGGCGCGGCCGACGACCTTGCCAATGCGCAGTCGACCTTCATGCTCGAGATGACCGAGGCCGCGCAGATCCTGCACAGCGCCACGGCGCAGTCGCTGGTGCTGATGGACGAGATCGGCCGCGGCACCAGCACCTTCGACGGGCTGGCGCTGGCCGCGGGCATAGCCGCCCAGTTGCACCACCGCAGCAAGGCCTTCACGCTGTTCGCCACGCACTATTTCGAACTCACCGAATTCCCGGCCACGCACCACGGTGCGGTGAACATGCACGTGAGCGCCACCGAGGCGGGCCGCGACATCGTGTTCCTGCATGAAATGCAGCCCGGCCCGGCCAGCAAGAGCTACGGCATCCAGGTGGCGCGGCTCGCGGGCATGCCCGCGGCGGTGGTCAACCATGCGCGGCAGGCGCTGGAAGCACTCGAATCGCAGCATGCGCAAACTCGTGCACAGGTCGACCTGTTCGCACCGCCCCCGGTAGCCGAAACGCCGCTGGCCAGCGCCGTAGAATCCGCGCTGGCTGCGCTCGACCCCGACACCATGAGCCCGCGCGAGGCGCTCGACGCCCTGTATGCCCTTCAAAAACTGAATAAACGTGAACTCGGCGCCGCATGACCGGGCACCGTTCATGCAAGATGAACTCATGACTTACTGCGTAGGCATCAAACTCAACGCCGGCCTGGTGTTTCTCTCCGACTCGCGCACCAATGCGGGCGTGGACCACATCAGCACCTTCCGCAAGATGATCGTCTACGAGCAGCCGGGCGACCGCGTCATGGTGCTGCTGTCGGCGGGCAACCTGAGCATCTCGCAGTCGGTGCGCGAAATCCTCCAGATCGAGGAGCTGCGCGAAACCCGCGAAGACGGCACGCAGGGCGACCCGATCACCATCTGGAACGCCAAGAGCATGTTCGATGCCGCGCGCGTGTTGGGCTCGGCGGTGCGCCACGTGTACGACCGCGACGCCGAGGCGCTGAAGCACGCGGGGCTGGACTTCAACGTGTCGTTCATCTTCGGCGGGCAGGTCAAGGGCGAGGGCATGCGCCTGTTCCTGGTCTACGCGGCGGGCAACTTCATCGAGGCGACCACCGAGACGCCCTACTTCCAGGTCGGCGAATCGAAATACGGCAAGCCCGTGCTCGACCGCGTGCTCACGCCCGAGACCCCGCTCGACGAGGCCGCCAAGTGCGCGCTGGTGTCGATGGACTCGACCATGAAGTCGAACCTGTCGGTCGGCCTGCCGCTCGACCTCGTGGTGTACGAGGCCAACAAGCTCGAGACCGACCGCGTGATCTGCATCGACGCCGACAACCCCTACTACCGCATGATGCACAACAGCTGGGGCCAGAAGCTGCGCGAGGTGTTCGACAGCATCGAAGACCCGGTGTGGGACGACAGCCATACCGAGCATCCGCTGAAGATGCCCGCCACGCGGCACAGCGCACTGCGCAAGATCTCCACGCCCGACGAAAAACTCATCTGAAGCCCGGTGCGGCTGTGGTGATGCCTCCCGTCGTCTTCTCGCACGGCAACAGCTTTCCCGCGAGCACCTACCGCGTCGTTCTCGACAGCCTGCGCAGCCGCGGCTTCGAGGTCGACGCCATCGAGAAGTTCGGGCACGACCCGAAGTACCCCGTCACCGACAACTGGCCGCACCTCGTGCAGCAGCTGGCCGACTTTGCGCAGCAGCACGCGGGCCGCGCCGGCAGACCGGTGTTCCTGGTCGGCCATTCGCTTGGCGGAATCCTGAGCCTGATGTGCGCGGCGCTGCACCCGGAGCTCGCCTGCGGCGTGGTGCTGCTCGATTCGCCGATCCTCAGCGGCTGGCGCGCGAACACGCTCAATGTCGTCAAGCGCACACCGCTCATGAAGAGCATTTCGCCCGGCGCCATCAGCCACCGGCGCAGGAACAGCTGGGCGCACCGGGAGGCGGTGTTCGAGCACTTCCGCAGCAAAAAGGCTTTCGCGAAGTGGGACGAGCAGGTGCTGCACGACTACATCGACCACGGCACCTTCGAGGGGGAAGACACGCGCGAGCTGAGTTTCGACCGCAACGTGGAAACGGCCATCTACAACACCTTGCCCCACAACCTCGGCGCCCTGCTGCGCCGCCACCCGCCCAAGTGCAAGGTGGCCTTCATCGGCGGGCGCCAGTCGGTGGAGATGAAGCAGGTGGGCATGGCGATGACCGAGCAAGTCACCAAGGGACGCATCGCGATGCTCGACGGCGGCCATCTGTTTCCCATGGAAAAGCCGCTGGCCACCGCCGCTGCCATCGAGGCGGCGCTGCGCAACCTGCTCTGAGCGGCCGCCGCGCCCTCACTCTTGGGTAACGTGCACCCCGGGCCGCTTGCCCGAATTCCATTGGCCCCCGAGCGCCCGCTCGATCTGCGCCGCCAGTTGCAGCAGCAGCCCGTCGTTCGCCTGCGCAGCCTGGGCCTGGATGCCCAGCGGCAGCCCGTTTTCCTGCGCAGCCATCGGCAGCGAGATGCCCGGCATGCCGCACAGGTTGGCCAGCGGCGTGTAGGCGAAGTTCTGCCAGAGGTTGGCGAACCAGTCGTAGACCGACGGGTTCGTGCTGGTCGTGAGGTACTCGCTGGTGCCCACCTTCGGCGTGGGCAGCGCGGTGATGGGTGTGAGGATGATGTCCCAGCGCTGGAAGAAGTCGCCGAAGGCGCGCGAGGTGGTGTTGAACACCGCCTGCATCTTCGAGCGCTCGGTGTATGAGGTGTGCAGCCCGGCTTCCCAGATCTTGATGTTGATCGGCTCCAGCAGCTCGGCCGGCGGGCGCTCCAGCCCCAGCCGGTGTAGGTGGCCGTCGATGACCTGCGCGAAGTTGCTGATGTAGCAGGTGGTCTGTGCGTCGAAGGCGGCCTTGAAGTCGACCGCCGGCAGCACCCATTCGACGTGGTGGCCCAGCTCCTCGAGGAACTTGCCCACGCGCTCCAGCTCGGCCACGAAATGCGGCGTGGCGCGGAAGTCGCCCCACTCGTGCGACAGCGCGATGCGCAGGCGGCCCGGGTCGCGCCGGATGAGCTCGCTGTACGGCTCGGCCGGCGACCAGAAGGGCATGAACTCGCCAGGCGCGCCGCCGCGGCAGTGGTCGACGAAGGCGGCCGTGTCGCGCACGGTGCGGCTGTGGCAGCCCTGGATCGACACCAGCCCCGAAAGATCGGACAGCCCCGGCGCTAGCGAGAACACGCCGCGCGACACCTTCAGCCCGATGTTGCCGTTCACGCCCGCCGGAATGCGGATGGAGCCGCCGCCGTCCGTGGCATGCGACAGCGGCAGCACGCCGGCGGCCACGATCGCCGCCGTGCCGGCCGACGAGCCGCAGGTGGTGTATTCGAGGTCCCAGGGGTTGCGCGTGACGTGGAAGGCGTTCTCCGCCGAACTGCACACGCCGAACTCCGGCGTGGTGCTGCGGCCCATGATGTTGAGCCCCGCCTTGCGCAGCTGTTGCGTGAGGAAGCTGTCGGCCGCCGGACGGTGGCCCTGCATCATCATCGAGCCGAACTCCTGCAGCCGGCCCTTCAGCGTGGGGCCCAGGTCCTTCATGAGGTAGGGTAGGCCCGCAAACACACCTTCGGGGTTCATGCCGTCCTTCAGCGGGTCGGCTACCACGTCTTCGAACACTTCGACAACCGCGTCGAGCTGCGGATCGAGCCTCGCGATGCCGGCGGCCGCCTGCGCGGCCAGTTCCGCCGCCGTCACATCGCCCTTGCGCACGCGTTCGGCCAAACCGATGCCGTCGTGATCGGCCCATTCGCTCCAGCTCATTGCCAACGTCATTTCGCGGTGCTCCATTTCTTGTTCGTCGAGGAAAGTGCGTCCGATTTTGCCGAGCGTGTCGGCGCGACGCATACTCATTCGTCCTTGGGTGAGCAGGAACGAAGGACAAGCAAGCAGACAAGCAAGCGCGCCGCATGACCGACGACGACACCGCCTGGATCGCCACCACGCTGACCGCCTCGCGCCCGCGCGCGGTGGCCGCGTTGCTGCGCTACTTCCGCGAGCTCGACATGGCCGAGGAAGCCTTCCAGGAAGCCAGCCTGCGCGCCCTGCGGCACTGGCCCGCGAGCGGCCCGCCGCGCGATCCGCTGGCCTGGCTGATCTTCGTCGGGCGCAACGCGGCGCTCGACGAGGTGCGCCGGCGCAACCAGCACGAGGCGCTACCGGAGGACGACGCGCTCATTTCCGACCTCGACGACACCGAAGCCGCCCTGGTCGAGCTGCTCGACCAGACGCACTACCGCGACGACGTGCTGCGCCTGCTCTTCGTCTGCTGCCACCCCGAGCTGCCGCTGACGCAGCAGATCGCGCTGGCGCTGCGCATCGTCTCGGGCCTGTCGGTGCGGGAGATCGCACGCGCCTTCCTGGTCGGCGAAAGCGCGATGGAGCAGCGCATCACCCGCGCCAAGAAGCGCGTGGCCTCGGCCGGCATTCCCTTCGACACGCCGGGCCGGCGCGAGCGCGACGAGCGGCTGGCTGCCGTGTGCACCACCGTCTATCTGCTTTTCAACGAAGGCTATTCGGCCAGCGGCGGCGAGGAGCACGTGCGCGCCGCGCTGTGCGAGGAAGCCATACGCCTCGCGCGGCTGCTGCTCGAGCTGTTCCCCGGCGAGCCCGAGCTGATGGGCCTGGTCGCCCTGCTCCTGCTGCAGCATGCGCGCGCCGATGTGCGGCTCGATGACGGCGGCATGGTCGTGCTGCTCGAAGACCAGGACCGCACGCGCTGGAACCGCGCGCTCATCGCCGAGGGGCTGGCGCTGGTCGAAGGCGCGCTGCGGCAGCGCAGGCCCGGCCCCTACCAGCTGCAGGCCGCCATCGCCGCCACCCACGCGCAGGCCGCGCACGCCGGGGACACGGACTGGGCCGAGATCGACCGCCTCTACGCCGCGCTCGAAACCCTGCAGCCCTCGCCGGTCGTCACGCTGAACCGCGCGGTGGCGGTGCACAAGCTGCACGGGCCGCAGACCGCGCTGGCGCTGACCGAACCGCTGGCCGGCGCGTTGGACGGCTACTTCCACTTTCACGGCCTGCAGGGCGCGCTGCTGATGCAGCTGGAGCGCGCCGACGAGGCCCGCGCCGCCTTCGCGCGCGCACTCGGCATGGCCCGCACCGCCGCCGAGGCAGCGCACATCCGGGCAATGCTCGACCGCATCGGCACGCCCGGCTGATACCGACTCACCCCGCCACGAACCACGGAAAGAAAAGGAAGACCATGCTCTATTCCATCCTCATCTACGGCTCCGAATCCACGGTGGCCGCCTGGGAACCGGGCGTCGAAGAGGAAATGCTCGAACGCCACACCGACCTGCGCGAGGACCTCCAGACGCAGGGCAAGCTCGGCACCGTGCTGCGGCTGATGCCGAACGTGGCGACCACGGTGCGCCAGGCGGGCGACATGCACCCGCTGGTCACCGACGGGCCCTTCGCCGAGACGAAGGAGCAGCTCATGGGCATCTACATCGTGGAGTGCGAGTCGGTCGAGGAAGCGACCCACGCGGCGCACCGGCTGGCCTTCGAGGGCGGGGTTTTCGAGATCAGGCCGATCACCTGGTACGACCCGGGCGTGATTCCGGCGCGAATTCCGCAGGTTTGAAAAAAGATCTGCCGGCGATGTCGGATCGGACCACCGCCCCGCGTCCTTGGATGGAACGCCCGCATGTCGCGGGCGGCAACCCGAGGAGAAACGATGTCGCAGACGTTCAGGAACAAGTGCGTGGTGGTTCACGGTGGCAGCGGTGCCATCGGCGGCGTGGCGGCCCGCGCCTTCGCGCGTGAAGGCGCCAGGGTGTTCATCACGGGGCGCGACCGCGCCAGGCTCGATGCGGCAGTGCGGGCCATCGAAACCGAGGGCGCGCGCGCCGAGGCGGCCGTGGTCGATGCGCTCGATGAGCAGGCCATGATCCGCCACGCCGCCGAAGTGGCCGAATGCGCCGGCGGCATCGACATCGCGCTCAACGCCATCGGCGTGATGCACGTGCAGGGCACGCCGCTCGCGGCGCTGCCGCTGGAAGACTTCTTCCTGCCCGTGCAGGCCTACACCCGCAGCTGCTTTCTCACGGCCAGGGCCGTGGCGCCGCACATGGCGAAGCGCGGCGGGGGCGTGATTCTTTCGGTGTCCACGCCAGCCTCGCGCCTGCCGGGGCCGGGCTACCTGGGCCACGCGGTGGCCTGCGCGGGTGTGGAGGCGCTTTCGCGCCACATGGCGGGCGAGCTGGCGGCCTTCAACATCCGCACCGTGTGCATCCGCTCGCACGCCATTCCCGAGGCGGTGACGGCCGGGTCGCATGCCCGCGAGGTGTTCCGCCCGGCCGCCGAGAGCATGGGGCTCACGGTCGAGCAGATGCTCGCGGCCAAGCCGCCCGGCCTGCTGGTGCAGCGTCTGCCCTCGCTCGACCAGATGGCGGCCGCCGCGCTGTTCGCGGCCTCCGATGGCGCGGGCGCGATGACCGGCGCGGTGCTGAACCTGAGCGGGGGTGTCACGCTGGATTGAGGCGCGGCCGCCATGGCTCCCTAGAATCGCCCGGGTCATCCCCGAACCTTGCCGATTCCGCATGCAGCCCGAATTTCCGTCAGCGCCTGCGCTGGCCGACGCACTGATCGTCGACCCGTTCTATCTCGCGATCTCCGTCGATTTCGAGCACGACATGCCGCGGCGCAAGGCGGTGCTCGCCAACTACTTCGCCTACTCGCTGGGCGAGGCCGTGCGCACAGGCCGCTACCTCGCCGCCGAAGACGCCCGGCTCGGGGCGGCGGCCTGGCTGCTGCCTCGCGCCGATGCGATCGACGCGGCCGAGTCGGCGGCGAAGAGCGATTACCTCGCCGACGCACTGGGCCCGCGGGGCCACGGCAACTACCGCCGCATCGTCGATTTCATGGCCGCGCGCTCGCCGGCCGTGGTGCCGGCGCATGCCTGGTACCTGTCGATCCTCGGCATCTCGCCCGATGCACAGGGGCGCGGGCTGGGCGCGCAGCTGCTGGCGCCTACGCTGGCCGAGGCCGACGCGGCGGGCGTGCCCTGCTTCCTGGAAACCTTCACGCCGCGCAGCGTAGCCTTCTACGAGCGGCTGGGCTTCCGTGGCGAAGCGGAGCACCTGGAGCCGATCACGAACTCGACTTACCTGATCATGTGCAGGCCTGCCCGGCAATCGTTGGCAACAAGTCTGGAAAATAAGTAAATACCTTGCGCCCGGCTCACCGGCCTGGCCGAAGAATCCGCCGCATGTCTCCCCTTCCGACAGAACACGCCGAACCCGTTTCGCTGAGCCCCACGCTGATCGTCGAGGACGAGCCGGCCATGCAGGAGCGCCTGCGCTACGTGCTGTCCACCCTCGGCTGCGACGAGAGCCGCATTTCGGTGACCGACAGCGTCGCCGGTGCCCGGCAGCTTCTGGGCGAACAGGGCTACGGCTTGGTGCTGGTGGACATCGGCCTGCCCGACGGCAGCGGGGTCGAGCTCATCGGCTGGCTGCAAACGCACCACCCGGGCGTTCCGGCGGTGGTGATCTCGGCCTGGCGCACGGAGGAAATCATCTTCGCAGCCCTGCGCGCAGGCGCCATCGGCTACCTGCTCAAGGAGCGCGACGACATCGAGCTGGGCATCGCGCTGCGCAGCATCGAACAGGGCGGCGCGCCCATCGACCCGAGCATCGCGCGCCACATCCTCGCCTGGCTGGCAACGCACCAGCCGCCGCCGGCCGAAGCGGCAGTGCAGGCATCCACAGAAGCACCGGCCGCGCTCACGCGCCGGGAGCGCGAGATACTGGAACTCGTCTCGCAAGGCCTGAGCAACCGCGATATGGCCGAATCACTCTCGATCTCCAGGCTGACCGTGGAATGCCACACCAAGAACATCTACCGCAAGCTGGCCGTCAGCTCGCGCACCGAGGCCGTCTTCGAGGGCCGGCGACACGGCTTGCTGCGCTGACCTGACGCGCCGCGGCCTTCTTCCCCCTGGCCTTCACCATGCGTAGCCCGCCTGAACGCGGGCGGCAACGCGGTTGCTGCTGCCGCTGCTGGTGGCGGTGGAGACACCCAGTCCCAGGTTCAGGTTGTCGTTGACCTGGTAGCCGAAAGCGAAGCCGATGGCGGATGCGCCGGCGTAGTTGCCCGCGGCGGCCCCCATCCACTTCTTGCCTGCTGCGAGCGTCGGCATGGAGGGCATGGCGAGCGCCGCTGCAATGCCCTTTGCGGCAAAGGCATTCGCCTGGCTGGTCGCGCTGCTCACCGCCTGCTGCAGCTGGTTGACGTTGACGGCGTCGGTGCCCAGCATGCCGGGCGCGACATTCGCAATGCCGCGCAACTGCCCGGTGGCCGCGTTGCCCACCGACACGGTGTTGTCGCGATCCGCCACCGAGCCCTGGCCCAGCGCAACCGCATTGCTGCCCGAGGCCAGCGTGTTGGCCCCGAGCGCCACGGCGTTGTTGCCGGTGGCCACCGCGTTGTTGCCTACGGCGGTGGTGGGATCGGCCAGCGCCCTGGCGCCTGCACCGATGGCGACCGAGCCGGCATAACGGGCCTCGGCGCCGCTGCCGACGGCGGTGGTGCTGTCGCCATTGGCCGTCGCATTGGTGCCCATCGCCGTGGCGCCCGCACCGGTGGCCTTGCTGCCCGTGCCGCAGGTCACGCTGCCTCCGCTGAAGCTGCACAGGCCATTGGCAAGGGCCTGATTCATGACGCTCTGCAATGCGGCCACCTGCTGCACCGTGAAGCTGTTGGAGGTCGCCACGGCGCCTTGCTCGGCCTGCTGGACCTGCCCGACGTTGGCGGCATCCGTCATGGCCGTGCCGGCGCGAACGTTGCTGAGCGTGGTTCCCGCGCCGCCGTTGGCATTCAGGCTGACGGTCGCGCCACCCGGGCCGTACTGGACCGAGTTGTTCGCCACGCCCAGGGCGGTGTTCGCCGTGCCCTGGGCAGCCGTTGCCGCAGCTTGGGCACCGTTGGCCGTGGTCTGGGCCGTGCCCGCATTGGCGAGCGCGGTGTTCGCCGTGCCTTGGGCAGCAGCAGCCGCTGTCTGGGCTCCGCTCGCCATGGTCTGTGCCGTGCCTGCATTGGCAAGCGCAGTGTTCGCCGTGCCCTCGGCTGACGCCGCAGCGCCCTGGGCAAAAGCAGCCACGGCCGTTGCGCCGCTGGCGGTTGCCATAGCCGTGTCGGCGGTCTCTCGCACCGAGTACAGCTGGCTGCCGTTGACGGCGTCGGTGCTCGTGGCGGTCACCGATCCCGCACTGACGTTGACCAGGCCACGCGTTTGGCCGGTGGACCCGAAGGAGACCGTATTCGCCGCCGTGGCAACGGAGTTCGCGCCAATGGCCGCGCTGCCGCTCGCACCGCTTTCGACCCGACTGCCCGAGCCTATGGCCACACCGCCTGTCGCAAGCGCCGCCGCGCCCGAAGCACCGCCGTTTGCGCCGCCGATCGCCGTGCTGCCGTTGCCGGACGCCAATGCGCCCTGGCTGGTGCCCGAGGCGCTTCCGATGGCGACCGCCGAGTTGCCCGTCGCCTGCGCGCCGCTGCCGCCGGCCCGGCCGCCGAAGCCGCAGCAACCGTCAAGGCCGGTGCCGCCAGCGCCGACGGCAATGGCGCCGGAGGACGTGGCCTGAGCGCCGCTTCCCCCTGCCCCGCCCGTGCCGCCCGCGGTACCTTGCCCCGCGGTTCCGCCGCCCCCGATGGCCGTCGAACCATTCGCGGTCGCACTGGCGCCAACGCCGCCCGTTCCACCGGTTCCGCCAGCAGTTCCGTTGCTGCCATCGCCACCCGCACCGATCGCGGTGGAACCGTCTCCTGAGACCGTAGCCGCGCCGCCGCCGGCGCTGGACGACCACCCGGGCTGGGCGCCTGCGTTGCCCGCACCACCGGCGGCATAGCCGGCGGCATATGCGCTTCCCGCGAAAGACAAGGCAATCGCCAGCAGTTGCGCGTGGATCCGGATGGACATGGACTTCTCCCCCTGTGAACAACTAAGACAAAACATGGCAAAGTGTGTCTTTTCGTTTTCATCGAGGCCATCCCCGAGAACTGGTAAATGAAGGATCTGGATCGATGAGGAGCCGGCAGCCCGGGTCGCCCGCACAGGCATTGCTTGCCGCGTTGATGGGCGCCTTTCTTTTCTTCCTCCTTGTTTTCATCCCCGCGAGGACGCTGGCGCAGCAGCCTCCTCCTCCCGAACTCCGCGTCGAAGCGGTGCGAGGCACGGGCTGGACCGAGACCAGCCCCCCGACCGACGGCTGGACGCGCGTCACGCTGCCCGACAGCTGGGCCGAACGCTGGCCCGGCTTCGACGGCGTGGTCTGGTACCGGCTGACCTGGGTCCAGCCCGCGCAGACCAATGAAACGGGCCTGCTGCTGCACTACCTCAACATGGCCGGCGAGGTTTCGCTGAACGGCACGCCGATCTCGCGCGACCAAAACCTGGTCGAACCGCTGACCCGCGCCTGGAACATGCCGCGCTACTGGCTGCTGGCGCCGCCGCTGCTGAAGCCGGGCGCCACCAACATGCTGACGGTCCGCGTCTCGGGCCTGTCTGCCTACCAGGCCGGCCTGGGCCCGGTCAGTCTCGGCAGGCCCGCCGCCGTGCAGGCGACCTACGAGCGGGAGCGGTTCGTGCGCCGCGACCTGCAGGTGCTGGGCCTCGCGGTGAGCGCGGCGGTCTCGGCGTTCTTCGCCGCGCTGTGGCTGCTGCGGCGGCGCGAGGCGGCCTACGGATGGTTCGCGCTGATGTCGGTGCTGTGGCTGCTGTTCGGCTACAACCAGATCGCGACCAGCCCCTGGCCGTTTGCCTCCAACCACGGGTGGCAGGCGCTCAACACTTCGCTGCTCTTGGTTTTTGGCGTGTCCTACATCGTCTTTGCGCTGCGCTTCTGCGCATCGCGCATGCCGCGCCTTGAAGCGGCGGCACTGTTGGTCGCGCTGGCCGGCGTGCTCGATCTGTGGCTGGCGAGCGGCCTGGACCTGCCGGTTCACCGCGCCATCTGGACGCTGGTGGGCGGCCTCACGGTCATTGCGGTGAACAGCGCATCGATCATGCATGCCCTGCGACACCGCGCGAGCCCGATGCGTTCGCTCGCGCCCTTCATGGCCGTGTCGGCGGCAACGGCAATGCACGACCTGCTGGTGTTCACGCAGGTGATCCACAGCAACATCTACTACACGACCATGTCGTCGTACGTGCTGTTGCTGGGCATGGCGCTGACGCAGGCCGGGCGCTTCGTGAGCAGCCTGAAGCGCATCGAAAACTTCAACACCGAGCTCATCGAAGAGGTGAACACCGCCAAGGCCGAGCTGGCCGCCACGCTCGCGCAGCAGCATGCGCTGGAACTGGCACATGCGCGCATCGGCGAGCGCGTGAACCTCGCGAGCGACCTGCACGACGGGTTGGGCGGCATGCTGGTCGGCAGCATCGCGACACTCGAACGCAGGCCCGAAGAGCTTTCCGCGCCCGCACTGCTCGCGATGCTCAAGAGCCTGCGCGACGACCTGCGGCTGATCATCGAGGCCACGGGCCAGCACGATGGTGCGCGTGCGTTCGGCGAGCTGCTCGCGCCCTTGCGCCACCGCACCTCGCAGCTGCTCGATGCGAACGGCATCGACTGCCGCTGGCAGGTATCGAACATCGAGACGCTCGAGCTGCCGCCGTCACAGAGCCTCGACCTGCTGCGCTTCCTGCAGGAGGCGCTGACGAACGCGCTCAAGCACAGCGCAGGCCGGCGCGTGGACGTGGCCGTGACGCGCACCGGCGCGGGTCTGCAGCTCAGCGTGCGCGACGACGGTCGCGGCTTCGTGGTCGATGGAGCCGACAAGGGCGCGGGTGCCGGACTGCGCAGCCTGCGCGCCCGGGCGCGGCGCCTCGGGGCCGAACTGCGGCTGCAGTCGCGCCCGGGCGAGACGCGGCTGACGCTTCAGGTGCCGCTGGCGGCAAAGGCAAGCTGAGCGCCGCGCAAAGTTACTCCGCCCAGACCACCGCCCCGCTCCACGCGGTGGCCAGCACCACGATGCCGAAGGCGATGCGGTACCACGCGAACGGAATGAAGTTGTGGGTGCTGATGTACTTCAGCAGCCAGCGCACGCACAACCATGCGCTGATGAACGAGAACACCAGCCCCACCGCGAACAGCGGGAGGTCGGCCACCGACAGCAGCGCGCGCTCCTTGTAGAGGCTGTACACGCCGGCGCCGATCAGCGTCGGGATTGCGAGGAAGAACGAGAAATCGGTCGCTGCCTGTCGTGACAACCCCAGCAGCATGCCGCCGATGATGGTCGAGCCGCTGCGGCTGGTGCCCGGGATCATCGCGAAGCACTGCACCAGGCCCACCTTGAGCGCATCCCATGGCGACATGTCGTCGACATGCTCCACGCGTACCGAACCCGGCGGCCGCTTCTCGGCCCACAGGATGATGAAGCCACCGATGATGAAGGTGCTCGCCACCACGGTCGGAATGAACAGGTGGGCCTTGATGGCCTTGCCGAACAGCAGGCCCAGCACCACCGCCGGCAGGAAGCCGATGAAGATGTTCAGCGCCAGGCGCTGCGCCTTCGGCTGCCGGGGCAGCGCGACGACGGTCGACTTGATCTTGTGCCAATAGACCAGGATCACCGCGAAGATCGCGCCGGTCTGGATGGCGATGTCGAAGACCTTGGCCTTGTCGTCGTCGAAACCGAGCAGCGAGCCCGCAAGAATCAGGTGGCCGGTCGACGAGATCGGCAGGAATTCGGTCAGCCCTTCGACGATGCCCATCACGGCGGCCTTGACCAGCAAAACAATGTCCACGCGCACTCCTTTGAAGAGCGGCCATTATCGCGAGGGAGCAGTCAGGCGCCATTCAGGCTCCCCTGTTCGGGTGATGTTCAGACCCGGTGCGTTGGCACACAGTCGGGCATGTTCGGGCATGTGTGGCGCCCGAAGGAGCTTTGATCAATGCGAACGTTCACGCCCAGCGACGGGCTCGAAGAACACGCCTCTACCGCCGACGACCACGGCGAAGACCGCCGGAAGAACGCGCAGGATCTCGAGCGCGAGCAGCGCGCCTCGATGCGGCGGGTGGCCGAGGCCACCGGCGCATCGGCCGGCGAGCTGCAGCAGCTGATGCAGCGGCTGCTCGACATCGACCGCACGGGCACGAGCGCCTGCATCGTGGCGCAGGGCCACATCGCGGCCGACCGCATGCAGTCGGGCATGCCGGTGCTGGACCTCGGCGGCGGCAACATGGCCGAACAGCAGGTCGACGCCATGCAGAGCATCGATTTCTGGCTGCTCGAAACGCTGGACCCGGCGCACGACAAGAAGTGGTACGCCCGCTGGAAGTTCTGGAGCTTCATCCTCGGTACGGCCGGCCCCGAGGCCGCGCTCACGCTGCAGGGCCTGGCGCTGCGCCCCACCGAGCCCGGCGATGCGCACGCCGACCTGGTGGCCAAGGCGCGCAAGGTGCTGGAAAGCTGGCGCCGCACCTCCGAGCCGCTGTTCTGGGCAGCCGTCGAGTGCTATGTGCGGCAGCAGTCGTTCTCGCTCGAAACGCAGGCCTACCTGATGCACTGCATCGCCGCCGTGTTCGCGGGCACCTCGATGAAGCTGTCGAACGCGCAGAGCGAGCAGCTCGCGGGCGTGCTCATCGACACCTATTGCGATGCGCTGGGCACCTCGGCGTGCATGCCCTCGGCGGACATCTACCGGCGGCTGTCGCAAGGCCTGGACGCGACCGACCGCGAAACCGGCATTCCCCGCTACCTGGGGCGCAGCGACGCGGCGCAGATCGCGATGACGGCGCTGTTCTCGGTCATCGAAGGCTCGCGCTCACGCTGACCCGGGCCCGATGCGACGGCGCAGTGCGCGCACTGCGCTGTCGACCGTGGTCAGCACCGGCAGGCCGCTGGCCGTTTCGCAGGCGGCGCGCGCCCGCGCCATGCTGAACTGGGCCAAGGCAATGCGCGTGCAGCCGCGCTTGCTCAGGGCCACGGCCTGCGCGGCGATCAGGGCGTCGTGCCGCTGCGTGTCGCCGGCATTCAATGCGTCGAGCGCGCCTTCGGCCAGTGCGGGTTCGATTGCCGTACCCTGCGGAAACTCGGGCGGCATCGAGGCCAGCGTCGGCGCGAAGGTGGCGATCAGCCCGAGCCGCCCCTGCCCTTGCGCCACCTCGTCGATCATGGCCTCGTTGGGCTTGAGCACCGGAATGCCCGCATGCCGCCGCGCCACCGCCTCGATGCACGGTCCGAAGGCCGAGCAGGTGAAGAGGATGCCCTGCGCGCCCGTGTCGACCGCGTACTGCGCGAGCCGCTGGAAACGCTCGTGCATGGCACCGTCGAGCCCCTTGCTGCCGTTGCGCGCGAGGTCGGCCGACAGGCTGTCGTCGAGCAGGTTCATGCGCCGAGCCTCGGGCCAGTCGCGCGCGAAGGCGTCGTTGATGGGCGCGACCGAGTGCGACAGGGCGTGGATCAGGGCAATGCGAGTCATGGGGTCACGGGGTTCAGATGCCTTTCGACGAGGGGTTCGCGAACGCGTCCTTCGTCTCGGCGTTGAGCGGGTAGTTGATGTTGATGCCCTTCGGCGGAATCGGCGACATGAACCACTTGGCATAGAGCTTTTCCATCTCGCCCGACTTCATCATGCCCGACACCACGCGGTCGACCAGCGCCTTGAAGGCCGGGTCGTCCTTGCGAAACATGAGCGACTGGTTCTCGGTGCGAAGGCTCTCGCCGGTGATGATGAAGTCCTTCGGGTTGCGCGCATTCGCGATCTGCCCGGCCAGCAGGATGTCGTCGAGCACGAAGGCCTGGGCGCGGCCGCTTTCCACCAGCAGGAAGGAGTCGCTGTGGTCCTTGCCCGCGAGGTTGGTCACATCGAGGCTGCGGCCTCGGTCAGCCTCGCGCAGCAGGCGGAACGAGGTGGTGCCGGTGGTGGTGGCCACTGTCTTGCCCTGCAGGTCGGCGATGCCCTTGATGCCCGAATCTGCCTTCACCAGCATGCGCACGTTGTAGCGGAAGATGTCCGGCGAGAACGCCACCTGCTTCTGGCGCTCGACCAGGTTGGTGGTGGAGCCGCACTCGATGTCGACCGTGCCGTTCTGCACCAGCGGCATGCGGTTGGCCGAGGTGACGGCCTGGTACTTGATCTCGATGGCGGGCATCTTCAGCTCGGTCTTCACCGCCTCGACAATGCGGTTGCAGATCTCGATGCTGTAGCCCACGGGCTTGAGGTTGCCGTCGAGATACGAGAAGCCGAACGACGACTCGCGGTAGCCGAAGGTGATGGCGCCGCTGGCCTTGATCTTGGCGAGCGTGTCGTTGTCCTGGGCCTGTGCGGCGGCGAAGGGCATGAGCACAGCCGCAAGCACGGCGGCGAAGGGAAACAGCGGACGAAGCTTGGGCATGGAACGCTCCTCGGAACGATGGTTGAGGGAAAACGAACGGGAAAGGGGGAGCGCTCAGCGCGCCGTTGCAGCTGCGGCCCGCGTGACAGCGTCGATGGAGGCCGCGAGCCGCGCGGCGATCTCCTGCAGGTCCTGCCGCGTGGCGATGAAGGGCGGCGCCAGCAGCACGTGGTCGCCCTGCCGGCCGTCGACCGTGCCGCCGAAGGGGTAGCACAGCAGGCCGCGCGCCATGGCGTCCTTCTTGACGGTGGCGTTGAGCTTCAGCGCCGGATCGAACGGCGCCTTGCTCGCGCGGTCGGCCACCAACTCGATGCCCCAGAAGAAGCCGCGGCCGCGGATGTCGCCCACATGCGGGTGCGCGCCCAGCGCCTCGGCCAGCATCGCGCCAAACGCAATGCCGTCTTCGCGCACCTTGGCCACCAGCCCGTCGCGCCGGATCACCTGCTGCACCGCGAGCGCGGCGGCACAGGCCATCGGATGGCCGAGGTAGGTGTGGCCGTGCTGGAAGAAGCCGCTGCCCTTCGACATGGCATCGACGATGCGGCGCTGCGCCAGCACCGCGCCGATGGGCTGGTAACCGCCGCCCAGGCCCTTGGCGACGGTCATCAGGTCGGGCACCACGCCCTCCTGCTCGCAGGCATGCAGCGAGCCGGTGCGACCCATGCCGCACATCACCTCGTCGAGGATCAGCAGCACGCCGTACTTGTCGCACACCGCGCGCACCGCCTTGAAGTAGCCCGGCACGGGCGTGAGCACGCCGGCCGTGGCGCCGCCGACGGTCTCGGCCACGAAGGCGATCACCCGGTCGGCACCCTGCGCGAGGATGGCCGCCTCGAGTTCGGCCGCAAGGCGCAGGCCGTACTGTTCGGCGCTTTCGTCGGCGCGCTGCTCGCGGTACGGATAGCACGGCGCCACATGCGTGGCCGGCACGAGGATCGGCGCGAAGGGTTCGCGCCGCCACGCGTTGCCGCCCACCGCCAGCGCGCCCAGCGTGTTGCCGTGGTAGCTCTGGCGGCGCGCGATGAAGTGCGTGCGCTGCGGCTGGCCGATTTCGACGAAGTACTGCCGCGCCATCTTCAGCGCCGACTCCACCGCCTCCGAACCGCCGCTCACCAGGTAGACGTGGCTCATGCCCTCGGGGGCGGAGCTGATCATCTCGTCGGCCAGCTGTTCGGCCACCTCGCTCGTGAAGAAGCTGGTGTGCGCATAGGCCAGCTTGTCGAGCTGGGCGTGCATGGCGGCCAGCACCTCGGGGTGCGCATGGCCCAGCGATGACACCGCGGCGCCGCCCGAGGCGTCGAGGTATTCGCGGCCCTCGGCGTCACGGATGAACATGCCGTGGGAGCCGGCGGCTACGGGCGGGGTCTGGCGAAGGTGGCGGTGGAAGACGTGCGTCATGGCGGGCTGGAAGCTGGACTCGGGGTTGGAACCAACGTTTCCGATGGATTATTGTTTGGAACATTTGTTCCGTCAACTGTTCGCACATTCCACCTCCGGTACATTTGTTCCAGCAACAGCCGAAGAGGGACACCGCCATGGGCGCCAGAGAGCAGATCCGCCAGCGTTTCAACGAACTGAGCCCCGCACTGCAGCAGGTGGCGCGCTACGTGCTCGACCACCCGAACGAGGTGGTCACGGGCTCGATGCGCAACGTCGGCACGCGTTCGCAGAGCACGCCCGCCACGCTCGTGCGGTTCGCGCAGCATCTGGGTTTCGGGGGCTGGCCGCAGCTCAAGGAGGCCTTTGCCGCCGACATGGGCCTGGGCTCCGAAACCTACGGCGGGCGCGCCAAGCAGCTCGTCGGCCGCGCGAAGGACCAGACGCTGACCGGCGAAATGTTCGAGGTGCAGCGCCGCAACCTCGAGGCCACCCACCAGCAGAGCGAGCAGGCGCTGCAGAAGGCCTGCGCGCTGATCGAGAAGGCGCCGGCCGTGCATGCCGCGGGTTTCAGGGCATGCTTTCCGATCGCCTTTTCATTCGTCTACGTGTACCGGCTCTTCCGCGCCAGCGTGCACCTGGTCGACGGCCAGGGCGGCTCGCTGGAGATGCAGCAACGCGCCTTTGCCAAGGGCGACGCGCTGGTGGTGGCGAGCTTTGCGCCCTACTCGCGCGAGGCACTGCAGGTGGCGCAGGCGGCCCGGGCGGCGGGCTGCCACATCGTTGCCATCACCGACAGCGCGGCCTCGCCGCTGTCGCTGCTGGCGGACGAGACGCTGCTCTTCACGATCAACAGCCCCTCGTTCTTCCCCTCGGTCGCGGCCGGGGTGGCGGTGACGGAAGCTCTGGTCGAGCTGCTGGCCAGCCGCGCCGGCAAGCCCGTGATCCGGCGCATCGACCAAGCGGAGGCGCAACTGTTCGAATCGGGGGCCTACCTCACGGCCCCGGCGGCCCGGGGCAGCTAGCTCGTCCAGCGGAACCCTGCCCGCAACGGTGTATCCAACCGTTGTCGCGGCGCCTTGTCGCGACAGGAGGTAATGACCATGAAGCAAGTGAAGCATTGGCAAGACCCTGTCAACGCCGTCGCCGGCGCCTGGCTGATCGTCTCGCCCTGGGTTCTGGGCTTTTCGGGCACGACGGCCGCCATGTGGACGATGGTTGCGACCGGCATCCTGCTCGGCGCGGTGGCGCTCGGTGCGACCTTCGTGCCCCGGCAGTGGGAAGAATGGACCGAGGTGGGCCTGGCGGCCTGGCTCGCGGTTTCGCCGTGGGTGCTCGGCTTCCGCGGCATCGAGATGGCCATGGTCAACGCGGTGCTCGTGGCCGCGGTGATCCTGGTGCTGGCGCTGTGGGTGCTGGTGACCGACAAGGACTACCTGGGCCACACCATCGACCGTACGGCGCATTGACCGCCCGGACGTCGTGACATTGCAATCAGGCCCGGCGAAGCGCCTGCGCTGACCTTCGGGCTTGCGGATGGGCCTCGCGCCCATCCCCGGCATCGCCGCCTACTGCGTGCGGGAAGCGGCGGGGGGCGGTGCTGCCGCGTCCGCCTTGGCGTTGCCCTCCATCCATCCGGCCTGCCATCCGCCGCCCATCGCCTGGACCAGCGCGACGGCGGTGTTCTGGCGATTGACCTGCAGTTGAACCAGCGTGCGCCGCGCGCTGAGCGCGGCAGCCTGTGCCGTGACCACGTCGGTGTAGCTCACCTGCGCGGCGCGGTAGCGGTTGAGCAGCTGCTGCTCGGTCTTGTCGGCCGCCGCGGATGCCTCGCGGCGCAGGCCCTCTTGCTGCGCGAGCGTTGCGCTGGCGGTGAGCTGGTCTTCCACGGCCTGGAAGGCGGTAAGCACGGTCTGGCGGTAGCGCGCCACGCTGGACTCGTAGCCGGCTTTGGCGGAATCGACATTGGCCGCGATCGCGCCCCCGTCGAATATCACCTGCGCCACCGACAGTCCGAGCCCCCACAGGGTGTTGGCCGAACCGAACAGATCCTTCACGCGGCTTGCGTTGCTGCCCACCGAGGCCGTGAGGCCGATGTTCGGGAAGTACGCCGCGCGCGCAATGCCGATCTGCGAATTGGCCGCCGCCACCGAGCGCTCGGCCGCCGCGATGTCGGGCCGGCGCTGCAGCAGCGTGGAAGGCACGCCGAGCGGCACGCCGGGCACCATGGGCGTCCATTGCGCCGCCGGCAGGCTGAAGTCGGCCGGCGCCACGCCCAGCAGCATCGCAATGGCATGCTCGTAGGTGGAGCGCGTGCGCTGCAGGCCCACGCGCTCGGCCTTGGCGTTGACGAGTTGCGTCTGCGCCTGCAGCACGTCGGTCTGTGCGGCGATGCCGGCCGCATAGCGGTTGCTCGTGATCTCGAAGGCGCGCTGGTAGCCCTGGATGGTTTCGTCGAGCAGCACGATCTCGGCATCGGCCTCACGCAGCGAGAAGTAGTTGGTCGCGAGGCTGCCAATGGCCGAGAGCCGCGCGGCCGCAAGATCGGCCTCGCTCGCCTGCGCGTTGGCCTGCGCGCTGCTCACGGCTTCGCGCAGGCGGCCCCACACGTCGGGCGTCCAGCTCGCGCCGAGCGTGGCCGAGAAAGTGTTCGCCGGGCTCGACGTGCTGCTGCCGCCCACCGTGCCGGAGCGCTTGGCCGAACCGTCGAGCGACACCGACGGGAACAGCGCCGCGCGCTCGCCGCGCACCAGCGCCTGGGCCTGCGTGTAGTTGGCCACCGCCGCGGCGATGTTCTGGTTCGACACCTGCACGCGGCCGGCCAGTTCGTCGAGCGTGGGGTCGGCGAACAGCTTCCACCACTCGCCGCGGTCGAGCGCATCGGCCGGCGCGGCGGGCAGCCAGCCTTCGGCGGTTTTCTGCTCTTTCCAGTCGATGGACGCGGCGGTGGTGGGCTGCACGTAGCGCGGGCCGACAGCGCAGCCGGCGAGGGCCGCGGCGAGCGCGAGCGCCGAGAGCGAAAAGCGCGAAGTGGAAAGCAGTGCGTTCATGGCGGTGTTGTTCTCAGACGGGCGTGGCACGGCTCAATTCGTGTTCATGTTTGCTGCGGCGGCGCAGCTTGTCCAGCAACAGGTAGACCACTGGCGTCGTCAACAGGGTCAACAGCTGGCTCGCGATCAGCCCGCCGATGATGGCCACGCCCAGCGGCCGGCGCAGCTCGGCGCCCTCCCCGAAGCCGATGGCCAGCGGCAGCGCGCCCAGCGCGGCTGCCAGCGTGGTCATCAGGATCGGTCGGAAGCGCAGCAGGCAGGCCTCGCGCACCGCCTCGAGCGGCGTGAGCCCGCGCGAGCGCTCGGCTTCCAGCGCGAAGTCGATGATCAGGATGGCGTTCTTCTTCACGATGCCGATCAGCAGGAACACGCCGATCAGCGCAATGATCGAGAACTCCATGCGGAACATCAGCAGCGCCAGCACCGCGCCCACGCCGGCCGACGGCAGCGTCGACAGCACGGTGATCGGATGCACCAGGCTTTCGTAGAGGATGCCCAGCACGATGTAGATCACGACCAGCGCCGCCAGGATCAGCATCAACTGCTGGCCCTGCGACTGCTGCGCACTGGCTGCCGTGCCGGCGAATGCGCCGCGCACGTTGGTGGGCATGGCGATGTTGGCCTCGGCCTTCGCGATGGCCTCGCGCGCGTCGCCGAGGTTCGCGCCCTCGGCAAGATTGAACGAGATCGTGGTCGCCAACTCGCCGTCTTCATGGCTCACCGAGGTTGCGACCGATTGCTCCTCGAACTTCGCCACCGCCGACAGCGGCACCAGGGCAGTGGCCGTGTTGCTGAGCACGTTGCCGGTCGACGCACCGCGCAGGCCCGCGTTGGCCGAGACCGGCACCGTCGCGCTCGCGGCCGTGGCCGGTGCCGCCGAACTGCCGGAGGACGACGTGGTGCCCGTCGTCGCCGCCACCTGGGTGGTCACCGTCTGCCCGCCGATCACCGAGGTCTTGGTCGCCGGCACGTACACATCGCTCAGCGAATTGGGGCTGCGCGTGTAGCGCGGCGCCCACTCCATCACCACGTGGTACTGGTTGAGCTCGGTGTAGATGGTTGCCACCTGCCGCTGGCCGAAGGCGTTGTAGAGCGCGTTGTCGATGGCTGTCGAAGTCAGGCCGAGCCGGCGCGCGCTGTCGGGGTCGACCTTGGCCACCGTCTCCACGCCGTTCTGGTCCTGGTCGGTGTCGATGTCGGTCAGCACCGGCTGCGTCTTCAGTTCGTCGGACAGCTTGACGGCCCAGGTGCGCAGATCGGTCAGACTGTCGCTCTTGAGCGAATACTGATAGGTGGAATTGCTGGCGCGGCCGCCCGAGCGCACGTCCTGCACGGGGCCGAGGAAAACGCGCAGGCCGGTCACCTCGTTGAGCTGCGGCCGCAACCGCGCGATCACGGCCAGGCCGCTTTCCGTGCGCTGGTTGGCCGGCTTCAGGTTGACGAACATGAAGCCGCCGCCCGCACGCGATCCGCCGGTGAAGCCGATCACCGTGTCGACCGCCGGGTCCTTGCGGACGATATCGATCACTTGCCGCAGCTTGTCGGCCAGCGCCTGCGACGAAATGCTCTGGTCGGCGCGCAGCCCGCCGTTGAGCTGGCCGCTGTCCTGCTGCGGAAAGAAGCCCTTGGGCGCGGCGCTGAACAGGTAGACGTTGAGCCCGACCACCGCCACCAGAATGAGCATGACGAGCGCCTTGCTGTCGAGCGCCCAGTCGAGACTGTTCTCGTAGCGCTTGAGCACCCAGTCGTAGCTGCGCGCCGCCATGCGGCCGAGGCGTCCCTGCGGCTTGTTCTTGTCGTGCTCGCCGCCGGGCTTCAGGAGCCATGCGCACATCATCGGCGTGGTGGTGAGCGAGATGACCAGCGAGATCATCACCGCCGCCGACAGCGTGATCGCGAACTCGCGGAACAGCCTCCCCACCTGCCCGCCCATGAACAGCAGCGGGATGAACACCGCCACCAGCGACACGCTGATCGACAGCACGGTGAAGCCCACCTCCTTCGCGCCCAGCAGCGCCGCCTTCATGCGCGACATGCCGGACTCGATGTGCCGGCTGGTGTTCTCGAGCACGACGATCGCGTCGTCCACCACGAAGCCGGTGGCCACCGTGAGCGCCATCAGGCTCAGGTTGTTGAGGCTGAAGCCCAGCAGGTACATCACCCCGAAGGTGCCGAGCAGGGCCACCACAGTGGCCACCGCCGGCACGATGGTGGCGCGCGCGCTGCGCAGGAACAGGCTGACCACCAGCACCACGAGCAGCACCGCGGCGATCAGCGTGAACTCGACCTCGCGCAGCGAGGCGCGGATGGAGTTGGTGCTGTCCGACGCCACCTGCAGCGTGACGTCGGGCGGCAGTTGCGCCTGCAGTTCGGGCAGCAGCGCGCGCACGCTGTCCACGGTTTCGATGATGTTGGCCGAGGGCTGCCGCGTGATGAGGATGACGATCGCCGGCTGGCCGTTGAAGAGGCCCAGCGTGCGCGTGTCTTCCACGCCGTCGAGCACCTCGGCCACGTCCTGCAGCCGCACCGCCGCGCCGTTGCGCCAGGCCACCACCATCGAGGCGTAGTCGCTGGCGCGCAGGGCCGGCGTCTGCGTGTAGATCTGGAGCTTGCGGCCTTCGCCCTGCACCATGCCCTTGGGGCGGTTGGCGTTGGAGGCCTGGATGGCGGCGCGCACGTCCTCGGTGCTGATGCCGTAGCGGTTGAGCGCGAACGGCAGCAGTTCCACGCGCACCGCGGGAAGCGAGCCGCCGCCGATTTCCACGTCGCCCACCCCGTCCACCTGGGACAGGCGCTGGCTCACGATGTTCGAGACGGCGTCGTAGATCTGGCCCGGGGTCTTGGTCTTGGACGTGAGGGCCAGGATGATGACCGGCGAGGCCGCCGGGTTGGCCTTGCGATAGGTCGGGTTGCTGCGCAGCGTGGCGGGAAGGTCCACGCGGCTGGCGTTGATGGCGGCCTGCACTTCGCGGGCCGCGCCGTCGATGTTGCGGCTCAGGTCGAACTGCAGGGTGACTCTTGAGGAGCCCACCGAGCTGGTGGACGTCATTTCGTTGACGCCAGCGATGGTGCCCAAGTGGCGCTCCAGCGGGGTTGCCACGCTGGTTGCCATCGTCTCGGGGCTTGCTCCCGGGATGGATGCTCTTACCGAGATGACCGGGTAGTCGACCTGGGGGAGCGGAGAGACCGGGAGGACGAAGAACGCAGCTATGCCTGCGAGGGCGACGCCGATGGTCAGCAGGACTGTGCCTATGGGGCGGCGGACGAAAGGCAGCGAGAGATTCATCGCTCTTTCCCCTGCTCGGGGCGGAGGCCGGGTCTCGGCCCGGCGGCCGACCTACTTTTCTTTGCTTCGCCAAAGAAAAGTAGGCAAAAGAAAGGCGACCCTACTGTCTGCGTCCCTCCGCTTCGCTGCGGGCAACCTGCGGTGCTCGCGTTTCGCGGGGTCTCGCAGAACTCGCTTCGCTCAAACAGCTGCGAGCCCTGATCCGCGAAACGCTGCGCTCCTCGGCGCAGCCAGAAGGGATTTGGGGACGGGCCTTCGCTGCGCTCGGCTCCGGAACAGCCCATACCCCACAGCAGGCGCGAGCACCGCAGGTTGCCCCGTAGCGCAGCGAAGGGGTCGCAGACAGTGGGGTCGCCTTTTCTTTGCTTACTTTCTTTTGGCGAAGCAAAAGAAAGTAAGTCCGCCGCCGGGCGGAACTCCCGGCCTCGGGAAACAAACAAGCCGCAGGAAGCAAAACGGTTCAAACCGCCTCCTCCTCGATCACGCCCCGTCGAGAGCTCTCCCCACCCAGCCGGTCGAACGCCAGATAGATCACAGGCGTAGTGAACAGCGTCAGCAACTGGCTGACGATCAGCCCGCCGAAGATCGCCAGGCCAAGAGGCCTGCGCAACTCGGCGCCTTCCCCAAAACTCAACATCAAAGGAATGGCAGCAAACAAGGCAGCCAGCGTCGTCATCAGGATGGGCCTAAAGCGCAGCAAGGCAGCCTGATGAATGGCTTCGCGCGCAGACTTGCCCTGGGTACGCTCCGCATCGATAGCGAAGTCGATCATCATGATCGCGTTCTTCTTCACGATGCCGATCAGCAGGATGATCCCGATGATCCCGATCACCCCCAGGTCATTGCCGGTGATCATCAGCGCGAGCAAAGCACCGACCCCGGCAGAAGGCAGCGTGGACAGGATCGTCAGCGGATGCACGTAGCTCTCGTACAGCACCCCCAGCACGATGTACACGCAGACGACGGCGGCAAGAATCAGCCACAGCTGGTTCGACAGCGACCTCTCGTAGGCCCCTGAAGCGCCCAGGAAAGTCATCGTCACGCTGCTCGGCAGCCCGATCTCCTTGGCGGCTGCGCGAATCGCATCGACCGAAGCGCCAAGCGAAACCCCAGGCGCGGTATCGAAGTTCAGCGTGCTCGCCGGGTACTGCGCCACGTGCGTGATCTGCAGCGGTGCCTGCTGCTCGGTGATGTCGGCGATGGCGGACAGCGGCGTCGCGGTGCCGGAGCCCGCGATCAGGCTCAGCTGCCCGAGCGTCTGCGGCGTGTTCACCATCCCGGGCTGCGCCTCGAGGATCACGCGGTACTGGTTCGTCTCGGTGAAGATCGTCGACACGATGCGCTGGCCGAAGGCGCTGTAGAGCGCATCGTCCACCGTGCTCGCCGTGATCGACAGCCGGGCGGCCGTATCGCGGTTCACGTTCACGAAGGCGGCCAGCCCTTGCGCCCCGGCATCGCTGCTCACGTTGCGCACCTTGTCGGAGTCCTGCAGCTTCGCCACGAGCTTCTTCATCCACCCGGTGATCGTCGCGCTGTCCACGCCTTCGAGCGACACGCGGTATTCGGTCGGTCCGGTCTCGGCGTCGATGGTCAGGTCTTGCGTGGGCTGCAGATACAGCGTGACGCCGGCCACCTGCCGCGCGCGTTCGCGCAGCCGGTCCATCACTTTCTGCTGGTTGTCGTGGCCGGACTTCAGGTTGATGAGCATGCTGCCCGTGTGCAGCATGGTGTTGTTGGCGGCGTCCACGCCGACAAAGGAGCTGAGGTTCTCCACGTCGGGGTCGTCCAGAATCGCGCGGGCCGCCTGCTGCTGCAGCTGCGACATGCGGTCGAACGACACGTCCTGCGCCGCCTGGATGCGGCCTTGCAGCTGGCCGGTGTCCTGCGTGGGAAACAGGCCCTTCGGAATGGTGAGGTACAGCACCACGGTCAGCACCATGGTGAGCAAGGCGACCAGCAGCGTGAGCGGCTGGTGATCGATTACCCAATGCAGCGAGCGGTCGTAGCGCAGCATCACGCCTTCGAAGAAGCGCTGGGCGCGCGCGCCGAAGCCCGTGCCGCCTTCTTTCTTCGGCTGGTGCTTGAGCCAGCGCGCCGACATCATCGGCACGAGCGTGAGCGAGACCACGGCCGATATCAGGATGGTGATGGCCAGCGTCACCGCGAACTCGCGGAACAGCCGGCCCACCACGTCGCCCATGAAGAGCAGCGGAATCAGCACGGCAATGAGCGACACCGTCAGCGAGATGATGGTGAAGCCGATCTGCGTGGCGCCCTTGAAGGCGGCCTGCAGGGGCTTCTCGCCCTCCTCGATGTAGCGCGCGATGTTCTCGATCATCACGATCGCGTCGTCCACCACGAAGCCGGTGGCGATGGTCAGCGCCATCAGGCTCAGGTTGTTCAGGCTATAGCCCAGCATGTACATCAGGCCGAAGGTGCCGATGAGCGAGATGGGCACCGCGACACTGGCAATGACGGTGGCGCGCAGGCTGCCGAGAAAGGCGAAGATCACCAGCACCACCAGCACCACGGCCAGCACCAGTTCCATCTCCACGTGCTGCACCGAAGCGCGGATGCCCGCAGTGCGGTCGCTGAGCACTTCGATCTTCAGGCCCGCCGGAAAGCCGGCCTGCAGCTCGGGCAGCAGCTTCTTGATGGCGTCGACGGTGGCGATCACGTTGGCGCCGGGCTGGCGCTGCACGTTCATGATGATCGCGGGCGACAGCTTGCTGGTGCCGTCGGCCTTGTTGCCGGCCCAGGCGGCGAGCTGGTTGTTCTCGGCGCTGTTGACCACCTGCGCCACGTCGACCATGCGGATCGGCGCGCCGTTCTTGTACGAGACGATCAGGTTCTTGTAGTCGTCGACCGTCAGCAGCTGGTCGTTCGAATTGATCGTGTAGGCGCGCTTCGGTCCGTCGAAGCTGCCCTTGGCGCCGTTGGAGTTGGCTGCCGAGATGGCGGTGCGCAGCGTGTCCAGACCGATGCCGTTGGCCGCCAGCGCCTGCGTATTGGCCTGGATGCGCACGGCCGGGCGCTGCCCGCCGCTGAGCGACACCAGCCCGACGCCCGAGACCTGGCTGATCTTCTGTGCGAGCCGCGTGTTGACGAGGTTCTGCACGTCGGTGAGCGGCAGCGTGTCGGAGGTGATGGATAGCGTGAGCACCGGCGCATCGGCCGGATTGACCTTGGCATACACCGGCGGCGCGGGCAGGTCGGCCGGCAGCAGCGAGCCGCCGGCGTTGATGGCGGCCTGCACTTCCTGCTCGGCGACGTCGAGCGTCTGGCCGAGCGAGAACTGCAGCGTGATGATCGACACGCCCGCGGCGCTGGTCGAGCTCATGCGGTCGAGCCCCGACATCTGGCCGAACTGGCGCTCCAGCGGCGCGGTGACGGTGTTGCTCATCACCTCGGGGCTGCCCCCCGGGTAGAGCGTCTGCACCTGGATGGTCGGGTAGTCGACCTGCGGCAGTGCCGACAGCGGCAGGAAGCGGAACGCCACCAGGCCGGCCAGCACGATGGCGACCATCAGCAGCGAGGTCGCCACCGGTCGGAGGATGAACGGGCGTGACGGGCTCAACGTGGGGCCTCCGTGCTGCTACTGCGACGACCGCCCGTCATTGGTTGCCGCGCCTGCCCTGCGCGCCTTCGCCGCCGCGGCCTTCGGACATGCGCTGCCAGCGCTCCAGCGCCGCCGGATCGCCGCGGTCCAGAGCTTCGAGGAAACGCTTGCGGCGTTCGAGCTGCTCGGGGTTGTCCTTGGCGGAATCGAGCATGCGCTGGCGCTGCTCGGCGGTCGGGAGCTTGGCGGGGGTCGCGGGAGCGGCAGGGGCCGGGGATGCCGCGGGAGCCGCGGGGGTTGCCGGAGAGGCAGGAGCAGCACCCGTGCCGGCTTCACCCGCCTTGGGCGCGCCCGCACCACCGGCGCCACCGCCCTGGCCGCCTTGGCGGCGGCCGCGATGCGTGCCGCCCGCGGGCGCCGATGCCGCGCCGGCTGGTCGCTCGGCCTGGGTCTGCACCCGCGCGCCATCCTTCAGCCGGTCGCCGCCTTCGGTCACGACCTGTTCGCCGGCCTTCAGGCCCGACATGACCGCCACGTTGTCCACGCTCGATTCACCGCGCGTCACCGGCCGCTGCGACACCGTGCTGTCGTCGTTCAGCACATACACATAGTCGCCGTTGGGGCCGTGGCGCAGCGCCGTGACCGGCACCACCACCGCGCTGCTCACGGTGCGCAGCAGCAGCCGCAGGTTGACGAACTGGTTCGGGAACAGCGCCTCGTCGGCATTGGAGAAACGGGCCTTGGCCTTGACGGTGCCGGTCGCGGTGTCGACCAGGTTGTCGAGGGTGGCGAAGGTACCGCTCGCGAGCCGGCGCGTGCGCGTGCGGTCGAAGGCGGTGGCGTCGAGCTTGGCGCCCTGCGCGAGGCGCTCCTGCACTTCGGGCACGCGGTCTTGGGGAATGGCGAACTCGACGTCGATGGGCGCGATCTGCGTGATGGTCGCCACGCCGTTGGTGCTGCCGGTCGAGATGTAGTTGCCCGCGTCCACCGGCCGCAGGCCGATGCGCCCGCTCGCCGGCGCGGTGATGCGGCTCCAGGCGAGGTTGAGCTTGGCCGTGTTCTCGTTGGCGCGGTCGATGGCCACGGTGCCTTCGAGCTGCTTGACCAGCGCGGCCTGCGTGTCCACGTCCTGGCGGGCGATGGAGTCCTGCCCCAGCAGGGTCTGGTAGCGCTGCAGCGTGACGCGCGCCGCCGCCAGCTGCGCCTCGTCGCGCTGCCGCGCCCCCGAGGCCTGCGCCAGCGCGTTCTGGAACGGCTGCGGGTCGATGGTGGCGAGCACGTCGCCCTTCTTGACCATCTGCCCTTCCTGAAAGAGCACGGCCGTGAGCACGCCCGACACCTGCGGCTGGACGATCACGTTGGCCAGCGGCGTGACGGTGCCCAGCGCTTCGAGTTGCACGGGGATGTCGGCCTGCCTGGCCGTGGCGATGCCCACCGTGCTGGAGGCCCCGCCACCGCCGCCGCGCCCACCCGGGCCGCCCGGACCACCGGGCCCGCCCTGCCGTCCGGCACCGGGGCCGCCGCCGGCACCGGGAACGGGCGTCTTCGACCGCTGGATCAGATACCAGGCGCCCCCGCCCAGTGCCACGAGCAGCAGCAGCGTCAGCAGCCCGCCGACCCAGCGGCGCCTGCGCACCGTCGGATGTGTGGGCGAGACGGTGGGAGGCAGGGGCTCGGATGGTTTTTCTTGTTCCATGGACGGTGCGTGCAGGAAATGCAGGGCAGGAGTGCGGACCAGCGTAGTACAGCGCGGAATGGTAGTCCGGCTGTTTGCTACGCCGTAAAGCGACGGTAAAGCTGCCCGCCGACATACGCGATCAAGCGCAATTCACGCCTTCGGGCTGCAGTTCGCGCCGCCCGCATGCATTTCGTCGCACGCCCGTGGCAGGAACGGGCGTGCGTCGGCACAGTCCGCTGCATCGATTCAACCTTCCACTTCAACGGAGCGCCGCCATGCTGATGCAAATCGTCCTTCACACGCCCAAGTGGGTCTTCGCCGTGTTCTTCCTGCTGCTGTGGCTCGGCGCCAGGCAGCTGCTCGCCAACAACGTGAGCCTGGGCCGCATCACCCTGATGCCCGTCGCCATGGGAGCGCTGTCGGTCTACGGCGTGGTCTCGGTCTTCGGCGATTCCTTCGGCGCCCTGCTCGGCTGGGCAGCCGCGGCAGTGGCGATGCTGGCGCTGGTGCTGCAGCGCCCGCTGCCCGCCACCACCCGCTACGACGCGGCAGCGCGCCGCTTCCACGTGGCGGGTAGCCCGGTGCCACTGATGCTCATGATGGGCATCTTCCTGACCAAGTACGTGGTGGGTGCGGCCCTGGCCATGCACCCCGAACTGCGCCAGCAGGCGGCCTTCGGTCTCGTGATCCCGGTGCTGTACGGTGCCTTCAGCGGTGTCTTCGCGGCCCGTGCGGTGCGCCTGTGGAAGCTGGCCATCCGTACTGACGCCATGACGGCCACGGTCCGCGCCGCCTAAGATTCCGAGCTGCAGCCCCCAGGAAATCACCGCCATGAACGTACTCCTGCTGATCCTCAAGATCTCCGTCACGGTGGTGCTCGCCGCCTCCATCGCCGAGGCGCTCGTGCTGTCCTGGCGCAACGGCTGGCGCAGCTACGACTGGAAGGCGTCCGGCATCTCGGTGGTCGACTTCCTGGTGCGCGAATACCCGCTGCGCTGGCTGCTGCCGCTGGCCTTCTGGAGCGGCGCGATGGACTGGTTCTACGCCCACCGCCTCTTCACCCTGCCGATGGACCACTGGACCGGCTGGGCCGCCTGCTTCATCGGCCAGGAGTTCTGCTACTACTGGTACCACCGCGCGGCGCACCGGGTGCGCTGGTTCTGGTGCACCCACGCCATCCACCATTCGCCGAACCAGCTGAACCTGTCGGCCGCCTACCGCTTCGGCTGGACCGGCCGCCTCACCGGCACGCTGGCCTTCTTCATGCTGGCGCCGCTGCTGGGCATGCCGCCGCGGGTGATCCTGCTGATGCTCACGCTGAACCTGCTGTACCAGTTCTGGATCCACGCAACCTGGATCCCGCGCCTCGGGCCGCTCGAATGGGTGCTAAACACCCCCTCGGCCCACCGCGTGCACCACGCCTCCAACCTGGAATACCTGGACGGCAACTACGGCGGCGTGCTGATCGTGTTCGACCGCCTGTTCGGCACCTACATTCCCGAGCGCGCCGACATTCCCTGCCGCTACGGGCTGGTGAACCCGGTCACCTCGTACAACCTCTTCGAGATCGAGTTCACGCACTGGCGCGCGCTGTTCCGCGACCTCGCCTCGGCCCGCTCGGTGCGCGCCTTCGTCGGCTACCTCGTGAAGCCGCCGGGCTGGAAGCCCGACGGGCCGGGCGAAACGACCGAGGAACTGCGGCAGCGCGCGGCCTTGCAGGCGACATCGCCGCCACCGCTGGCCGCCTCGGATTTCATTCCTGTCCAATACAAGGAGTTGTCATGAACCACTTCGCATCGAACCCCGCCCGCTCCGACATCGAACGTCGCGCCCGTCGCCGCGCCGGCGCCAAGATGGGCTGGTACATCCACGCTTTTGTCTACGTGCTGGTCAACCTCGGTCTCGTGACGCTCTCTGCCGCACATGGCCACAGCTGGGCGATGTACCCGCTCATGGGCTGGGGCCTGGGCCTGCTGATCCATGGCGCCGTGGTCTGGTTCGTGGCCGGCGGTGGCTTCTACGACAGGCTGCTGGAGCGCGAGCGCCGCGCACTGGGCGCCGGGGACCGCGGGTGAGCGCAGGCCTGCCTGCTGCAAGCAACAGGTTCGCGCCCGAGAACCTGCGGAGCATGCTGCGGCATGGCCTGATCACCGCCGTCTTCTGCTGCCTCATCGCCATCGCGATGACCCTCACCGGCGGCGGCAACTGGGCTGGCCACCTGGTCTATTCGCTGGCGATCGGCACCGTGAGCTGGCTCTTCATCGACATCGGCCGGCTGCTGATCAGCGGACACCGCGAAACCCTCTGGCCAGGATGGCCGGCGGGCTTTCTCCTGATCGTCATGGGCATGGTCGTCGGCTTCTTCGTCGGCAATCTCATCGGCGACGCCTGGTTCGGCGCGCCTCGATTCGACTTTCTCGAATTCAAGGACCACAAGCTGGCCACCGCCGCCACGATCACCATCATCGCGACGGTCGGCATGTGCTTCTTCTTCTACAGCCTTGGCAAAAGCAAGCACATGCGCAGCCAGATCGAGCTGGCACAGCGCAACGCCACGGAGGCGCGGCTCAAGCTGCTGGAGACGCAGCTCGAGCCACACATGCTGTTCAACACGCTGGCCAACCTGCGCGTGCTGATCACTGTCGACCCGCCGCGCGCCGTGGCCATGCTCGACCGGCTCAACAGCTACCTGCGCATGACCTTGAGCGGCTCGCGCGCGCTGTCGCATCCACTGTCGGCCGAGTTCGAGCGGCTGGGCGACTACCTCGAACTGATGTCGGTGCGCATGGGCGAGCGCCTGCGCTACACCCTCGACCTGCCGGACGACCTGCGCGATGCGCCCGTACCGCCGCTGCTGCTGCAGCCGCTGGTGGAAAACAGCATTCGCCACGGGCTGGAGCCGAAGGTGGAAGGCGGCGAGATCGTCGTGCGCGCCCGCAGGCAGGCCGGCCTGCTGGAGATCGAGGTGAGCGACACCGGCGTGGGCCTCGATGCCGCACCGCCTTCTGAAGGCAGCGGCTTCGGGCTCGAGCAGGTGCGCGAGCGGCTGGCCACGGTATACGGCGCGCAGGGCCGCATGAGCCTCGCGCCCTCGCGCGCCGGCGGCACCCGCGCCACGCTGAGCCTTCCCTCGCCCGTCTGAACAACATCATCCACAACAACAACCAGATGACCCCGACCGCCCTCATTGCCGAAGACGAACCCCTGCTCGCTCAAGCCCTCAAGGCCGAGCTGGCCGCCGCATGGCCCGAACTGCAGATCGTCGCCACAGCAGGCGACGGCCGCAGCGCCGTGCGCGAGGCGTTGCGCCTGCAGCCGCAGGTGCTGTTCTTCGATATCCGCATGCCCGGCCTCGACGGCCTGGGTGCCGCCGCCGAACTGGCCGACAACTGGCCCGTCGACGAGGCGCCGATGCCCCAACTGGTGTTCGTGACGGCCTACGACGAATACGCCACCCGCGCCTTCGAGGCCCAAGCCATCGACTACGTGCTCAAGCCCGTGCAGCCCGGGCGCCTGCGCAAGACCGTGGGCCGGCTGCAGCAGGCACTGGCCGCGCGGCAACCTGCGCCCACATCCGCCGTGGCCGACGAAGCGCTCGAACGAACGCTAGCCCAGTGGCGCCAGGTACTGACGGCCGCCGGAGCCGGCGCGGCAACAACGCCCCCCGCCCCGCTGCGCATGATCGCCGCCAGCGACGCCGGCGGCAGCACCGTGCGCATGGTGCCCATCGACGAAGTGCTGTACTTCGAAGCCGCCGACAAATACCTGCGCGTGCTGACCGCCTCGCACGAATACCTGATCCGCACGCCCCTCAAGCAATTGCTGATCCAGCTCGACGCCGACACCTTCTGGCAGGTGCACCGGGCGGTGGTGGTGCGCAGTTCGGCCATCGAATCGGTGCACCGCGACGAGGCCGGCAAGCTGCACCTGATGCTGCGTGGCAGGGCCGAGAAGATCCCGGTCAGCCGCTTGTACGCCCATCTTTTTCGCGCCATGTGAAATCGGCTGGCACGCGCCCATAGAAAAAGCCGGCCCTTTGGGGGCCGGCTTTTTTCATTCAGTCACGAATGACGTTGCGATTTAGCGCCAGTGGCCGTGGCCGTGGTGGTAGCCGCGACCGTAGTAGCGCGGGCCGTAGTAGGCCGGCGGACCGTAGTAGACAGGGGCCGGACGGTAGTACACGGGCGGCGGGTTGTAGTAGACCGGGGCCGGGGGTGCGTAGTACACGGGTGCCGGCGGCGCATAGACCGGCGCCGGGTAGTAGGCCGGAGCGCCCACGCCCACTGCCACACCGGGAAGGCCGACACCGACCGACCAGCTCACGTCGCCGCGGGCGCTGGCGGAAGTGGCTGCGAACAGTGCACCGGCTGCCACCACGCCTGCGGTGGCCCATTTGAAGAAAGTTGAACGTGTGAGGCTCATGATCCTGGACTCCTTGTTTCTGTGGGCTGCGTTCGGATCTGAACCGCCCATGGATGTATTGAACGCGGCAAATGCAAAGGGGGTGCACCGGGCATTGTGAAGAACGTTGCCAAAGGTAACCTATAAGGGGTGCCCTCTAGAATGAAGCAATGACCTCCCCGACCGACAAAAACGGCGCCAAAACGACCGCTGCACCAAGCAATTTCCTGCGCCACGTGATCGAGAACGATCTCGCACAGGGTGCTTATTCTGGCCGCAAATGGGGCGGATCGCCCGGCAACGCCACCCACCACGCCCAGGGCATGGCCGACCCGGCCAGGGTGCGCATGCGCTTTCCGCCCGAGCCCAACGGCTACCTGCACATCGGCCATGCCAAGAGCATCTGGCTCAACTTCGAGCTGGCCAAGGAATACGGCGGCGTGAGCCACCTGCGCTTCGACGACACCAACCCCGAGAAGGAAGACCAGGAATACGTCGACTCCATCCGCGACGCGGTGAAGTGGCTGGGCTACGAAACCTACCTCGCCGACCGCCCCAGCGCCCCAGGCACGCTGCAGCCGCACGAGTATTTCGCGAGCAACTACTTCGACTTCATGTACGAGGCCGCCGAATACCTCATCGGCGCCGGCCTCGCCTACGTTGACGAACAGACCGCCGATGAAGTGCGTGCGAACCGCGGCGACTTCAACACGCCCGGCACCGACAGCCCCTTCCGCACCCGCACGCCCGAGGAAAACCTCGCGCGCTTTCGCGCCATGCGCGACGGCCAGGTGGCCGACGGCGCCGCCATCCTGCGCGCGAAGATCGACATGGCCAGCACCAACATCAACATGCGCGACCCCGCGCTGTACCGCGTGCGCCGGGCCACCCACCACAACACCGGCGACAAGTGGTGCATCTACCCGATGTACACCTATGCGCACCCCATCGAGGACGCGCTGGAGCAGATCACCCACAGCATCTGCACGCTGGAGTTCGAAGACCAGCGCCCCTTCTACGACTGGCTGCTCGACCGTCTCGCCGAAGGCGGCTTGGTCGCCAGCCCGCACCCGCGCCAGTACGAATTCGCCCGCCTCAACGTGACCCACGTGCTCACCAGCAAGCGCAAGCTGCGCCAGCTGGTCGAAGAGAAATACGTCGACGGCTGGGACGATCCGCGCATGCCCACCATCGCCGGCCTGCGCCGCCGCGGCTACACGCCCGAGGCGCTGCGGCTGTTCTGCGAACGCAGCGGCACGACCAAGTCAGGCGGCTGGATCGATTACGCCAGCCTCGAAGCCGCGCTGCGCGACACATTGGACCCGATCGCCCCGCGCGCGATGGCCGTGCTCGACCCGGTCAAGCTCGTCATCACCAACTGGGGCGAGTTGATGGGCGGCGACGGCACGCTCGACGATTGCTCGGCGCCGGTTCACCCCCACCACCCCGAGATGGGCCATCGCGAGTTCAAGCTCGGCCGCGAGGTATGGATCGAACGCACCGACTACGAAGAAGTGCAACCCAAGGGCTTCTTCCGCCTGTTCCCGGGCAACAAGGTGCGGCTCAAGTACGGCCACGTCATCGAATGCACCGGCGGCACCAAGGATGCGAGCGGCAAACTCGTCGAAGTGCAGGCCACGCTGGTTCCGGACACCAAGAGCGGTACGCCCGGCGCGGATGCGATCAAGGTAAAGGGCAACATCACCTGGGTGGCGGCCGCGGATGCGGTGCAGGCCGAGGTGCGGCTGTACGAGCGGCTGTTTGCCGCGGCCCATCCGGGCAGCGGTGAACTGCTGGACGAGCTGAACACGGCGAGCCTGGAGGTGTGCTCGGCGTTCGTCGAGCCTTCGCTGGCCAAGGCCGAAGCCGGTGTCGGCATTCAGTTCGAGCGGCACGGGTACTTCGTGCTCGACGCCAAGGCCAGCGCGGACGGCAAGCCCGTGTTCAACCGCGCGGCGGGGATGCGGGACAGCTGGGGCAAGTAAGCCCTGCGCCGCTATCCGGGCCGCTTGTAGACCACGCCCAGCACCGCACTGTTCTCGTCGGTGGTGCACACGGCGGAGCGTCCCTGCGGCCCGACCTTCAGGTTGATCGTGTAGACGCCGTCGCGCGGCGTCGTGCCGCTGTCCACCACGATGCTGCCGGGCGGCACACGCAGTTCGCGCGCGGCCGCAGCGACGCAGTTCTTGACGCTCGCCTCGGGCGCGCCGCCGACGCGCAGGGATGAGCTGCTGCAGGCGGCCATCGAAAGGCCTGCTGCCGCCGCCACGCACGCGAGAGGGATGTGGCTTCGCATCGTCATGCCGGGTTCTCCTGTGTGATGAGCCGATTGGAATCCCCGAGGCGGTCCGGATGCTGCAGGACAGACCCGGGCTATCCTGTGCGCTCATGACTTTTCCGAGCTCTTCCCGCCTGATCCGTTTCAACAAGCCTTACGGCGTCCTCAGCCAGTTCACGCCCGAGGGCCGCTGGCGCGGCCTGAAGGACTTCATCGACATCCCCGGCGTCTACGTCGCCGGCCGGCTCGATGCCGACAGCGAGGGCCTGCTGCTGCTCACCGACGACGGCAAGCTCCAGGCGCGCATCGCCGATCCGCGCTTCAAGATGGAGAAGATCTACTGGGTGCAGGTGGAAGGCGTGCCGACCGAGGCAGCGCTCGCAGCATTGCGCAGCGGCGTGCAACTCAATGATGGCCCTACGCGACCGGCCAGGGCGCGGCTGCTCGATCCACCGCCCGAAGTCTGGGAGCGGCAGCCTCCCATCCGCGAACGCAAGAACATTCCCACCGCGTGGCTTGAGCTGGCGATCAGCGAAGGCCGCAACCGCCAGGTGCGGCGGATGACGGCAGCCGTGGGGCTTCCGACGCTGCGACTGATCCGCGCGGCAATCGGGCCTCACACGCTCAATGGCCTGGCGCCCGGAACCTGGAGCGAATAGCACCCTCCATCCAACCTATTCCCGTCCTCTTCACATGAAGCAAACGCCCTCCTCTTTCCTCGCAACTCTCGCCCTCAACCGCCGCAGCGCCGTGCTCGGCACGATCGGCCTGATCGCCGCGATGCACGCCAACGCTGCGATCAAGTCGACCGCAAAGAAGCAGCCAGCCGCAACACCCGGCGTATGGCCCCGCGCATTGCAGGTGCCCGGCGGCGTCGCCCGCCTGTCGCTGGGCCCGTCGGCCAAGCGGCCCCAGGCCTTCGCGGGCGACATCCCCCTGCTGGTGGTGGGCGATGCCATCGAATGGACCGCGCTGGTAGGCATCCCCCTCGCGACCGAGCCCGGCGAGGCAAGCATCACCGTGCGCGCCGAAGGCAAGCCCGAACGCCAGATCGCCTACACCGTGGCCCCGAAGCAATACCGCGAGCAGCGCCTCACCGTGGCCCCGCGCACCGTCGACCTGTCGCCCGAGGACGAGGCGCGCTACGCCAAGGAACGCGACCACCTCACCAGCGTGATGGCCACCCTCACCGACATGCACCCCGATACCGTACTGCAGATGCGCGTGCCCGTTCCCGGCCGCCGCTCCAGCTCCTTCGGCCTGCGCCGCGTGTTCAACGGCCAGTCGCGCAATCCGCACAGCGGCATGGACATCGCAGCCGGTACCGGCACGCCGGTGCTCGCGCCCCTGCCCGGCAAGGTGATCGACACCGGCGACTATTTCTTCAACGGTGGCACCGTCTGGCTCGACCATGGCGGCGGCCTGCTGACCATGTACTGCCACCTGAGCCGCATCGACGTGAAGGTCGATGACGTGCTGAAGACCGGTGAAGCGCTGGCCGCCGTGGGTGCGACCGGGCGGGTGACGGGGCCGCATCTGCATTGGTCGGTGATGCTGAATCGGGCGATGGTGGACCCGGCGTTGTTCATCGCGGCCTGAGTACTCACCCTGAACTCCTGATTTCGCCCAGCTCCTAAACTCGCGCTACTCATACAAGGGGTGGGTTGGAGCAATGGCCAAACAAACAAGAGCCGAGCGGCGCCGCGAGCGCGCGCGGAGGGAACTGGCAGGCAAGGGATGGATGGCGGCCATCATCGGCGTCATCTTTTTGGTGGGACCGAGTTTCATGCACGGCTCCATCATCGGCACGCTCGGTCCGGCTCTTCGGCCGGCGGGCTGGGCAGCATTGGCCATTGGTGTGGTGCTGCTGGGTTTGCACTACTTCGCCACCCGCAAGACGTCCCTGCCAGAGGTGGAACATGCGGCACCGCAGCCGCCTGCGGCCAAGCCGTCCCGGCCCAAGCCATCCTCTTCTTTTGCCCCTCGGCACGAGCCTGGACTGGCCCCGGCGCCCTCTCAATCCAGCCCTTCTCCCTCCGAGCCCACGCCACAACGCGAACCGCAATGGAGCCCGGGTGTGCTTGCCGCCATTGAATGGCGCCGCTTCGAAGCACTGTGCGAAGCGCTCTACGCCCAAGCCGGATTCACCACGCGCAGCCAATCGCATGGCGCGGACGGCGGCATCGACATCTGGCTTCACTCCAAGCACAGCGACGTCCCACGCATCGTTCAATGCAAGCACTGGCAGAGTAAGGTCGTGGGCGTGAAGGAGATGCGCGAGTTCTTCGGTGTGATGGCATCGCACCAGCTCAAAGGCGGCACCTACGTGACGAGCTCGACTTTCTCCGCCGAAGCCCTCGCCTTCGCGAAGACCAACGGCATTCACGCGCAGGATGGCGCGGCCTTGCTCAAGTTGATCGGCCAACGCACGCCGGAACAGCAGGCCGCATTGCTCGCCGTAGCCTATGAAGGCGAATACTGGCGGCCCACCTGCGCCAGTTGCGGTACGAAGATGGTCGAAAGGAACTCATCGAAGAGCGAGGGAAGCTTCTGGGGCTGCGCCAACTACCCGAAATGCCGGGGCAGGACGATTCCGAAGTCCAAGGCATTCTCAGCAGCCTGAATACAAGGCGAACGATGACCGTTCAGCCAATGTTCACCGAAGCCTGCCTCGCCACATCAATCCGCCCCGGCAGCCAGCGCAACATCCTCGCCCTGCTCAACGACCGCCTGCACCCTGCGCTGCAAGCCGTCGTCGCGGCCGAGGTCTCAGCAGGCAACCGAGTCTGCGACGCCGGTATCGACTGGCCCGACCCCGGCTCGGTCCATGTCACGCTCGACAAGCACTTCGACGGCCGCCATGCCCGCGCCGAAGCCGTATTCAGCCCTTGCGACGACCCGCACTACTGGCACGCGGACTACAGCACCACGGACAAGCCGCGGCACCTCCTGATCTGCTGACTGGCCGGCCTCAGATCGGCTTGGTCAAATACACCGCCTCGCGCCCCACGATCACGCGCTGCGCGGGCATGAAGATCGTGCAGTCGTCGCACAGCGCGCGAATTTCCTCGTCGCCGTTGGTCGCGATCAGCTCATCCTTGGCGAAGGTCTCGAAACCGATCAACGGTCGCACGAAGGCGAAGTCCGGCGACTTGATGACGTGCGTCTGCAGCAGCTGGAAGCGCCGTTGCGGCTCGGGCGCAGGCGCGGCCAGGTTCTTGTCGACGAGGCCGAAGTAGGCGAGGAAGTCGTACGTGACGGCCGTCGCCAGCTCCGATGCCGAGCGCAGGAAGTGTTGGCCGCACTCGACCACCATCGCCACGCCTTTGCCGTCCGGCCCGCCGTGGCTGCCGTACTGGATCAGCGGGGTGCCCGAGCCCAGGCCGTCGGGCATCACGAGGTGCACCGAGGGACGGCCGATGGCCAGCGCGACCTTGGCGTTGCGCTCGAATGCCGGATAGACCCAGAACGGCACGACGGGCTGGCTGGTCGAGTGGATGTCGAGGATGTGGTCGGCCGCATCCACCACCGGGCGCAGGATGCGCGCGCGGCTCAGCTCGGGACTGTCCTCCGTGCCGTCCAGCCACTCGGGCGACCAGATGCGGTTGAGGTTGTGCACGAGCTGGCGGCTGTCGAAGGGCAGCGCCTTGTTGAAGGACTCGTACGCGGCCACGTTGGCAAAACTCACGGTGAGCGTGCCGATCTTCGGGCGCACGTTGTTGTCGAGCAGGTGCGTGGCCGCCGTCATGCCGCAGATCTCGTTGCCGTGCGTCAGCGCGTTGATCAGCACGTGCGGGCCGGGCTTGCCGGACTCGAAGCGGTGCACGTAGTCGACGCCGACGTTGCCCTTGCGGTACGCAGAAAGGTCGCGGGGGAGGACTTCGAGGGCGGGGGGAGATTGAGTCATGGGGCGAATGGTTAAGGCGAAGCGGTCGGCCAGTTTGCTACAGGGCGCGCATTCGCGCCCGAGGACGCAGCAACACCGGGCCGCGCCGCTCGGGCTTCATCCATTCAGCCGGCTATCGCACCTGCTGGTAGTCCACCGGCACCCACACGTAGCCCTTGCCCTCGGCCCGCACGTGCCCCAGCCCCGGGAACGGCAGGTGGGCGCTGCCCACGAGGTAGCGCCCCTTCGCCGCATCCGCATACGCCTTCTTGCGCTCGACCGCCGCCGGCTTCGAGTCGACGTCGAACGAGATGGTGACCTGCGGCTGCGCGAACTGCACGGCGGCCACGTGCATCAGGTCGCCCCACAGCACCAGCTTCTGGCCCTTGGACTCGACGACGTAGATGTTGTGGCCCGGCGTGTGGCCGTGGGCGGGCACGGCCTTGATGCCGGGCAGCAGGTCGGTGCCACCCTTCATGCCCTTGAACTTGCCGGCCTCCACGTACGGGTTCAGCGACGCCATCGCGCCCTGAAAGAAGTCCTTCATCTCGGCGGGGGCCTTCTCCAGGTTGGCCTTGCTCAGCCAGAAGTCGGCGTCTTCCTGGCCGGCATGGATGGTGGCGTTGGGGAACACCAGCTTGCCGTCCTGCACGAGGCCGCCGACGTGGTCGCCGTGCATGTGGGTGATGAGCACGTCGTCGACCTGGTCGGGCTGGTAGCCCGCAGCCTTGAGGTTGGCCTGCAGGCTGCCGAGCGTGGGGCCGAACAGGCCGCCGGCACCGGTGTCGACCAGCACCAGCTTGCTGCCGGTGTTGATGAGGTAGCCGTTCACCGAGGTGGGCACGGCGTCCTTCTCGAAGCCGCGATCGAGCAGCTTGCCGACCTGCGCCTGTGTGGTGTTGGTGAGCAGCTTCTTGGGTTCGAGGTCGAGGGTGCCGTCGAACAGCGCGGTCACCTCGAAGTCGCCGAGCATCATGCGGTAGAAGCCAGGCGCCTGGGTCTTGACCTGCGGGGCGCCGGCCTGCGCCGCGAACGAAAGCATCAACAGGCTGCCGGCCAGTGCGGTGATGCCGCGGCGCAGCCAGCGGGCGGGTGTTCTTGTCATGGGTTCTACTCCTCGGCAGTTGTAAGGGGCGCCGAGAATAGCCCAAGCAGGCCCATCCTGCTGCGATGGCTGGCGATTACCAGTTGACCTCTCGCTCGGGCGTGGCCGAGATGTGATGAATCGACAGGTCGGCGCCGTCGAACTCCTCCTCCTGCGACAGCCGCAGTCCCACCGAAGCCTTGAGCGCGCCATACACCGCCGCACCCGCCAGCGCGGCCCAGGCCACGCCGATGACGGTGCCGATGAGCTGCGCCCACACGTTCACCCCGCCGATGCCGCCCAGCGCCTGCGTGCCGAAGATGCCCGCCGCAATGCCGCCCCAGGTGCCGCACAGGCCGTGCAGCGGCCACACGCCGAGCACGTCGTCAATCTTCCATTTGTTCTGCACCAGCGTGAACATGTAGACGAAGATCGCGCCCGCCACGCCGCCCACCACCAGCGCGCCCAGCGGATGCATCAGGTCGGAGCCGGCGCACACGGCCACCAGGCCGGCGAGCGGGCCGTCGTAGACGAAGCCGGGGTCGTTCTTGCCCATGGCCAGCGCGACCAGCGTGCCGCCGACCATCGCCATCAGCGAGTTGACGGCCACGAGGCCGGAGATCTTGTCGATGCTCTGCGCGCTCATCACGTTGAAGCCGAACCAGCCCACGCACAGCACCCACGCACCGAGCGCGAGGAACGGGATGTTCGACGGCGGATGCGCACTCAGCGAGCCGTCGCCCCTGTAGCGGTTGCGCCGCGCGCCGAGCAACAGCACCGCCGGCAACGCGAGCCAGCCGCCCACCGCGTGCACCACCACCGAGCCCGCGAAGTCATGGAACTCGTGGCCCGTGAGCGAGGCGATCCAGCCCTGGATGCCGAAGTGCTTGTTCCATGCGATGCCCTCGTACAGCGGGTAGACGAAACCGACGATCACGGCCGTGGCAATCAGCTGCGGCCAGAACTTGGCGCGCTCGGCGATGCCGCCCGAGATGATGGCCGGGATCGCTGCCGCGAAGGTGAGCAGGAAGAAGAACTTCACCAGCTCGTAGCCGCTCTTTTCCGCCAGCTCGGTGGCACCGACGAAGAAATGCGTGCCATAGGCCACGCCGTAGCCCACGAGGAAATACACGATGGTCGAGACCGAGAAGTCGACCAGGATCTTCACCAGCGCATTGACCTGGTTCTTCTTGCGTACGGTGCCCAGTTCGAGAAAGGCAAAACCGGCGTGCATGGCCAGAACCATGATGGCGCCGAGAAGGATGAACAGCGCGTCTGCGCCCTGTTTGAGTGCGTCCATTGAAGCTTCTTGCTGATTTTTGATTTGGATTGGTGCGCCGCACCCGAATGACCTGTAGGGGTGGGCCAATGAAGCAAAAATGGTGCCTGAAAGCTCTTTGATGGTGCGCAATGAACCAAAACGGACTGCCGTGAGCCCGCCATGCACCTGTTCAGCCCGCACTGGCGCGCAACGCGTCCCGGTAGCGGCGGCTGCAGGGCACGGTGGTGCCGTCGTGCATGTGCAGCCGCGCATCGCCGCCGTCCAGCGGCTCGATTTCCTTGATTCGGCCCAGGTTCACCGCATGGCTTCGGTGCACCCGAACGAAGCGGACGGGGTCGAGCTGCGCCAGGAAGTCGGTCAGCGTGGCGCGCAGCAGGTAGTCATGGCCGTTGACGTGCAGGCCGACGTAGTTGCCCTCGGCCTGGAGCCAGTCGATGTCGGTAGCGGCGATGAGGAATTCGCGGCGCAGCTTGCGCACCAGGAAGCGCTCGGGGCGCACGGGTGGCGACAAGGCTTCGGGCTCGGCGGGTGCGGCTCCCTCCGGTTCCGCCGGAGCCTCCGGCGCATCGAGCACCCGCGCCTCGCCCTGCAGCCGCAGCATGAACAGCCGATAGGCCCAGATGCCGAAGACGATGCTCGCGTACACCCGCACGTCCTTCAGGTACTCGTAGCCCCATTGGTCGACCCAGCCGCCGAAGTCGTAGCGCTCGCCGGCGATCGCGTAGACGACTGCGCGCAACCCGAACATGCCCACCACGTGGACCACGCTGAACGCCACGCTCGCCAACGCATGCCAGGCCAGGAAGCGCACCCAGTGCCCGCGCGCCAGCGGCGACAGCCGGCGCTCGACGGCGACCAGCGCCGGGATCAGCAGCAACAGCACCAGGTGGCTCGACCCTTCCCAGGTCGCGACCTCCCAGTTCGCGCGCGGCACAGCGCGCGTGCGCATGTCGACGATCGCGACCATCGTGCTGAACACGGTCTGCAGGGCCATCAGCACGATCCAGAACGCCACCTCCACGGGGCGGCGGATCGGCTCGTAGCGCTCGTAGAGGTTCCTGCGTGGGTCTCCCATGGGGCGGGATTCTCCCGAAAACGGGCCCGGGGGCAGTGAATTTCGTCCCTCGGGGCCACCGCTCGTCACAAAGCGGGGGGCATCCGTCCCCCGGATACGCCGCGCAGCCGCCACGGGCCCGAGCATCGCGGCTTCTTTGCTTCGAGGAGCTTGCGATGAACATCGCCGCCAACCCGCCCTGCCATCGCCGCCACGACATCGACGCCCTGCGCGCGCTGGCCTTCCTGTTCGTCATCCTCTATCACGCGGGCATGTACTACGTGGCCGACTGGCCCTGGCACCTCAAGAGCCCGCACGCGGCCGAATGGCTGCAGTGGCCGATGCGCATCCTGAACCTCTGGCGCATGGACCTCGTCTTCCTGGTCTCGGGCGTGTCGCTCGGCTTCCTGAGCCGGGGCCAGGGAACCTGGGGCCTGCTGCGCAGCCGGGGCCTGCGGCTGATGCTGCCACTGGCCTTCGGCATGGCGGTGATCGTGCCGTACCAGGCCTATGCGCAGGGCGTGGCCAACGGGCTGGTCGCGCCAGGCTTCGGCGCCTTCGTGCTGCGCTACCTGTCGATGGCCGAACCCTGGCCGAAGCGGGCCTTCGACGGCGCGGAGTTCGGCATCACCTGGAACCACCTCTGGTACCTGCCCTATCTGTTCACCTACACGGCGCTGGTCGCGCTGACGCTGCCGCTGTGGAATTCCGCCGCCGGCCAATGGCTGCGGCGCGGCTTCAACGGCCTGCGGGGCTGGAAGCTGCTGATGCTGCCGGCGGTGCCGCTGCTCGTCTTCACCACGCTGCTGGCCTCGCGCTTTCCACCCACGCACAACCTGGTGCGCGACTTCCACCTGCACAGCCTGTATTTCACGATGTTCCTCTACGGCTACTGGATGGGCGTGGACACCGACGTGTGGAGGGAGCTGGAGCGGCTGCGCCGGGTGTCGCTCGCGCTGGCGGTCGCGGTGATCGCCGCCCTCATCGCGCTACGGACCGGCGCGATGGGCCCGGCGTCCGGCCTGCCGATGGACACCCTGCGCGTGCTCTACCTGTGGCTGGCCGTCGCGGCCATCCTCGGCCATGCCCACAGCCACCTGAACCGCCCATGGCCCTGGCTTCGCTGGGCCAACGAGTCGGTGTACCCGTGGTACGTGCTGCACCAGACGCTGATCATCGCCGCCGCGAGCGCGCTGGCGCCGCTTGCGCTCGGCCCGGTGCTGGAGCCCGCGCTGCTGGTGGCGCTCACGGTGTTTGGCTGCTGGGCGCTGACCGACGGGCTGATCCGCCGCGTGAACTGGCTTCGGCCGCTGTTCGGGCTGAAGCTCAGGCAGCCGGCTTCGCCGCAGCCTCTTCCACCGGAACCAGGATGGCGTTCCCCGTCGCCACGAGCTTGAGCGCATCGTCGCCTCCGCCTTCGGGTTGCGCATAAAGCTCGGACGCAACGAACACCTGCTTGCGCCCGGCCTTCGCCACCCGTGCGCGTGCCACGAAGGCTTGACCCACGGCCGGTAACATGAAGTTCACCGAGAAGTGCGAGGTCATCACGCGGCCGGCCAGCGTGGCGGCTGCGTAGCCGCTCACGGTATCGAGCAGTGCGGAGATCATCCCCGCGTGGAGGAAGCCGGCGTATTGCCCCATGTCTTCCTTGCGCCATTTCATGCGCAGCTCGGCCTCGCCGTTGCCGGCCTGGGTGGCCTCGATGCCGGCCCAGCGATTGAAGGATGCGGTTTCGTTGAGAGCCTTGAAGGTTTCGAGCATGGCGTGTCCTTTGCGGGGGCGGGTGTGAGAAGCGGTTCAAGCCACTCTACGAACCACGCAGGACAAGCGCCGTCACGCGCGTGACGGGCGGGGTAGTGAACAGTTGCATTGGCGACAGCGGCGCTCTTCGCGCCGGAGTGGCGGGCGTCTCTCAGGCGCTCTCTCAGGCGTCCTGTTCGGGCGCGATCTCGGGCTTCGGCTTGCCCCTGTGCTTGCGCGCCGCCTTCTTCGCCGCGCGCTCGGCATCGGCACGCTGGCCATCGGCCAGCCACAGCGCGAACTCGTCGGGCGTTTCGAGCGTGATCCGCCCCAGGTTGCCCGCGCGAAACTCGTGCATCACGATCTCCGCTGCCTTTTGAAGGTTGACGCGGCCCTTGCCCAGCAGCGCGCCGCGCTTGCGGCCGATGGTGTCGAGCAGCGCTTCGTCCTTCATGCCGGCCATGGTCTCGGTGTCGAGCTCCACGAGCTTGAAGCGCGCGGCCACGCCCGCGGCGTAGTGCGTCTTGAGGTAGTTGAGCAATTCCAGCGCCACCTCTTCCTCGTCGAAGGCGTTGCGCCCCACCGCGCCGCTGGCTGCGAGGTTGTAGCCGCTCTTGGGCACGATGATGCGCGGCCACAGCATGCCGGGCGTGTCCCACAGGTAGAAGTCGTCGGCCAGCGTGATGCGCTGTTCGAGCTTGGTGATGCCGGCCTCGTCGCCGGTCTTGGCCTTGCGCCCGCCGGTGAGCGTGTTGATGAGGGTCGACTTGCCCACGTTGGGAATACCGCAGATCAGCACGCGCATCGGCTTGGCCATGCCGCCGCGGTTGGGTGAAAGCTCGTGGCAGGCCTTCACGAGTTGTTGCGCGGGTGTGGTCTGGCTCGCATCGAGCCCGATGGCGCGCGTGGCGGGCAGCGCGTTGTAGTGCGCCAGCCAGAGTGCGGTGCGCGCGGGGTCGGCCAGGTCCTGCTTGTTGAGCACCTTCAGCGTGGGCCGCCCGGCCGTGAGCTCGGCCAGCATCGGGTTGGCGCTGGAGCCGGGCAGGCGCGCATCGAGCAGTTCGATGACCACGTCGATGTCCTTCACCCGCTCGGTGATGGCCTTCTGGGTCGCATACATGTGACCGGGGAACCACTGGATCGCCATCGGTTGGCTCTTTCTTTCGCGCTGTTTGGGAATGGGGTGGCCACCGAAAGGGGGCCGGGTGCGCATTGTGAACCGGGAACCTGAACGGGACCTTGTTGCTACGCTTTCGATAGCTGGATGCGGGCATTCTGCCTTCGCTTCGGGCCTGTTCGATCCTAGAATCCGCGCGCTGCCCCGCGCAGCCACTCCAACAACTTCGAGGGAAATCCATGTTCAAGCGCCTTGCCGCTGCCGCCCTGCTGGCAGCCATCGTCGTGCCCGCGACCGTCACCGTCGCCCATGCCCAGCGGCCCTCTCCTCCCCCCGGCCCCATGATCAACGGCTACCTGTGCTGCAACATGCGCACCTACGGCGACTCGATCAGCGACATCAACTACGACGAGCAGGGCACGAGCATCGTCGCGGTGGGCACGCCGGCGCGCATCACCGCGTACGACTTCCGCTGGTTCAACCTGGATCTGGCCGGCAAGCCGCAGCGCATCAAGAACGACTACAGCCGCAACATCCCGTTGCCTGCGTTCGCGCAGCGCTATGTGGTGACCGAAGACCCGAAGCAGAAGATGGCGGCCTTCCCGCCCGCCGTGCGCGACGCCATCCTCGCCGTGAAGGTGATGCCCGGCATGACGCGCGAGCAGGTGCTGATGGCCATCGGCTACCCGGTTGCCAGCGAGAACCCCAGCCTCGACGCGCCCGTGTGGCGCTACTGGCGCGACAGCTGGTCGGAGTTCCAGGTGCAGTTCGACGAGAAGGGCCTTGTGAAGACAGTGGTGGGCGATCCCGTGGCGTTGAGCCGCATGCTGGCCGCCGCGCCCGCCCAGCCTTAAGTTCTCGCGCATTGCGCGTGCGTTGCAAACACGCGCAATCCCCTAGGGGGTTTGCATCGCGGGGGCAGTCATCGCCCCTATGATTTGACCGAGTGCGGCGCCCGAGCGTCGGTCGAATCGAAACCCTTTGATGGAGTTACCCGCGATGAAACCCGTCTCCGAACTGCTCAAGCGCCATGATTCCGCAGCATGGCGCACCTCCCCCGACACCAGCGTGTTCGATGCGCTCTCCACCTTGGCGCGCTTCGAGGTGGGCGCGCTGATGGTGATGGACGGCGAGAAGCTGGTGGGCTTCCTGTCCGAACGCGACTACACCCGCAAGGTCGCGCTGCAGGGCAAGAACTCGAAGGAAGTGAAGGTGCGCGACATCATGACGCCCGACGTGATGACCGTCACCCCGCAGACCCGCACGCGCGCCTGCATGACGCTGATGAGCCAGCGCAAGTTTCGCCACCTGCCGGTGGTCGACGGCGAGAAGGTCATCGGCATGATCTCCATCCAGGACCTGATGGACGACATCATCTCGGACCACGAGGCCACCATCGAGCAGCTGACCACGTACATCCAGAGCTGAACCTCTGTTGCCCCGCCTTGCGGACCCTGCCCGGCGCATGGGTAGGAAACAGGCCTACGCACGCCGGGGCACACGGGGGCGCACAGTGGGCCTTCGTTCATCCATCCATCCAGCAGGAATATTGCATGCAGATTCAGGTCAACACGAGCAACGGCATCACGAACAAGGACGCGCTGGAGCGTTGGGCCGACACCGAGATCAAGCAGCACCTGAGCCGTTTCGTCGACGACGTGACGCGCGTCGAAGTGCACTTGAGCGACGAGAACCACGACAAGACTGGCGGCGGCGACAAGTGCTGCGTGATGGAAGCGCGCCTGGCGCACCACCAGCCGCTGGCGGTGACGCAGCACGCTACCAGCCTCGACGAGGCCTTCCGCGGCGCGGCCGACAAGCTCAAGCGCTTGCTGGACAACACGCTGGGGCGCCTGCACAACCACCGCGACCGCGGCTCGATCCGCACCGACCCGGGCTTCATCGCGGAGTAGGTCCGCTCACCTGCCCTTGCGCTTCGGTGGCTTCGGGCCGGGCGTTTTTTCGGCGGGAACGAGCGGCGGGCGGTGGCCGCTGGCCATCCATTCGTCGTAGAAGCCGATCTTGCGGTCGACCAGTGACAGCGCCCGCGTCCACTCGGCAATGGTCTGCGTCACGCGCTCGCGGTGCGCGGCGAGCATGTCGCGCCGCTGGCGCAGCGTGACCTTGCCCTGTACTGCCAGCGCGGTGTATTCGCGCATCTCGGCAATCGACATGCCGGTGCGGCGCAGGCGCTCCATCAGATCGAGCCAGCCGACGTGCAGCTCGACGTAGAGGCGCCGGCCGCCCTCGTCGCGCGCCACGCCGGGCACCAGGCCCTGCGTCTCGTACCAGCGGATGGCGTGCACCGTGCGGCCGGTGCGCGTGGCCAGCTCGCCGATGTGGAAAGGCGTGCCGCCGTCAGCCGGCATGGGCGGCAACGGCGATCGGGGGCGCCTGCAGCGCCTCCTGGACCAGTGCGGTGTCGAAGTACTCGGTCAGCTCTTTCACCTTGCCTCCTTCGAGTCGATAGACGTAGCAGTAGCGGTTGTTGTAGCGCTTGCCGGCCTTGGTGGGCACGTCGCCGCTGAACAGCACCACGACGCGGTCGCCCTCGGCGATGATGCGTTCGGTCTTGCTCACGTAGGGCGCCGCGAATTGCGCGAAGAGCGGGTTCAGCAGCTCCTCCCGGATCGCCTTCTTGCCCCGGTAGGTGCGCGACCACGGGGTGGTGCCTTCGAGCTTCCAGCTGGCGTCGTCCGCCAGGCTGTCGACGAAGGCCTGGCCGTTGCCCTTGTCCAGCTCGTCATGGATGCGCTGGACCAGGGCCTTGTTGTCGATCGTGTTCATGGCTTGATTTCCTTGGATTGAATGAACCGGATACCCGGAGAATTCATTGGAAATGCTCGAGTGCACTCGAGGTCAAGCGCCATGGGCACCATGGACGTCGATCAGCCCCTCTTCGCGTTCGCCATGCCCTTGGCGACTTCGTTCGCGCCCTGCGCAGTACCGCTCTGCGGCACGACCTCGCCTTCGCGCTGCGTGACCTCCGACAGGCGCGCCGCCAGTTGCTCCGGCGTGTCGGCGTCGATGCCCAGCCAGGCGCCCTGCGTCAGCGTGATGTGCGCGGCCTCGAAGGTGCCAGCGCCCGCGCACAGGATGGTGCGGTTGGGCGCGTCCTGGGCGGCCAGCACCAGCATCGCGGGCACCACGGCCTCGGGGCGGAAGGCCTCCAGCATTTCCTTGGGGAACAGGTCCTCGGTCATGCGGGTGGCGGCGGTGGGCGCCAGGCAGTTCACGCGGATGTCGTTCTTCGCGCCTTCGATGCTCAAGGTCTGCATCAGGCCCACCAGCGCGAGCTTGGCCGCGCCGTAGTTGCTCTGGCCGAAGTTGCCGTACAGGCCCGACGACGAGGTGGTCATCACGATGCGGCCGTACTTCTGCTCGTTCATGAGCGCCCAGACGGCCTTGGTGCAGTTCACCGCGCCCATCAGGTGCACGTCGACCACCAGCTTGAAATCGGCCAGCTCCATCTTGGCGAAGCTCTTGTCGCGCAGGATGCCGGCGTTGTTGACCAGGATGTCGACGCGGCCCCAGGCGTCGACCGCCTGCTGGACCATGGCCTGCACCGCCTCGAAGTCCGTGACGGACGCGCCATTGGCAATAGCTTCGCCGCCCGCGGCCTTGATCTCGTCGACCACCGCCTGCGCGGCACTCACCGAACCGCCGGAGCCATCGCGCGCGCCGCCCAGGTCGTTGACCACCACCTTCGCGCCGCGCGCGGCCAGCGCCAGCGCGTGCTGGCGGCCGAGGCCGCCGCCCGCGCCGGTCACGATGGCCACGCGGCCCTTGAAGTCGATGCTGCTGTTGTTGCTCATTTCTCTCTGTCGCTTTCCTGGGAGTTGCTCGGCGCCGCCTCGGGCGGCAGCGTGGCGTTTTACCCCAGAAGGCGTACGACCCCAGTCGTGCGCGCGTCACCCGGGAGAGCGCACCTTCTCGCAGAAGGCCACCAGCTGGTCGAGTTCGGCCGATTTGTCGAAGAAGGCATCGGCGCCCAGCGCGCGCGAACGCTCGCGCATGTCGGCGGTGGCGTAGTTGCTGAGCACGACCACCTTCTGGTGCGGCGCCCGGTGACGGCAGGCGCGAATCACGCCGAACCCGTTGCCGCGCTGGAGGAACAGGTCGATGATGATCAGGTCCCAGTCGTCCTTGGAGGCGTGCAGGCGCAGCCACTCGATGGCCTCCTGCTCGGTGCTCGCGGAAGCCACGACTTGTGCCTCGGCCACGTCTTCCAGAAAACCGGCCAGGTTCTCCCGGATCACCGGGCTGTCTTCGACGAGATACGCCTTGAACCGCATGGCGGCCATCTTCGCCCCGGCCCGTTTGCACGCGGTGGGCAATGCGGGTCAATGCCTGTAGGTCATCCGCCCCCGCCCCTGTCGTCAAGCGAAGGAGGCTCGAAACGAAGACTGAACCAAAGTCCTAAGCGGCGACGGCCATGCGGCCGCGTGACACGCCCAGGCGCGCGGGCGAGACGTACTGCTCGCGGTAGATCTCGAAGGGCATGGTGTCGGCCGCCTCGATGCGCTTCTGCTCCTGCAGCGACTCGGCCGTCATCTGCTCGAATTCGGCCTGCTGCGCGGCCGGGAACGGCAGGCCCAGCAGCGTAGCGCGGGTCTGCTCGGACTGGGCGCGCACGAAGCCGATGAAGGAGTTGCCGTGGTCTTTCTCGACGGCCGCGAGTACGCGTGCCGAGGGCAGGCTGTCGGGGTTGTGCAGCGCGGCCCTGGCGGCGCGCACCGCGTCGGCATGCGCCGTGCCGCCCTGCGCCGCGTCGAGCGCGGCGGCGATGGGCTGGCACTGCTCGACCAGCTCCAGGCCCCAGTCGGCCAGCGCCACCTCGCGCCCGCCGCGCAGCAGCTTCAGGCCCGGCTCGCGGCCGCGCGCGGCCGTGAGGTGCTGGTTCTGTGCGAGCTCGGCGATTTCCTGCGGCGTGTCGTCGGGGCTGTCGCTCAGCAGACAGTGCAGCAGGAACACGTCGATGAAGCGCATCGTCTGCGCGTTGATGCCGACGGTTTCGAAGGGGTCGAGGTCCATCAGGCGCACCTCGACGTATTCCACACCGCGCTCGCGCAGCGCATGCAGCGGGCGCTCGCCGGGGTTGATCACGCGCTTGGGACGGATGGTGCCGTAGAACTCGTTCTCGATCTGCAGCAGGCTGGTGCCCAGCTGGTTGTAGTCGCCGCCGAGGTTGCGGATGCCGATGGCTTCGTATGCCGGCCACGGGCGCGTGAGCGCGTCCTGCAGCGAGGCCGCGTAGCCCTCGAGGCTGTTGTAGCTCACGGCCAGCGAGGCCTGCGCATCGCTCTGGTAGCCCAGGCGGCCCATACGCAGCGAGGTGCCGTGCGGCATGAACATGCTGCCATCGCCCAGCGGCTGCAGTTCGTGCGGGCGACCCGCCACGAAGCTCGAACACAGGGCCGGCGAGGCGCCGAACAGGTACAGCAGCAAAAAGGCCTGGCGGCGGAAATTGCGGATCAGCGCGAAGTACTGTTCGCTCGACACGTCGGGCAGCGACCAGTTGTAGTGGATGCCCGAGATGGTCTGCATGCGGCGGCCATAACGGTGGCTCAGGCCCATGCGGTAGACGCTCTTGGCGCGGCCCACGTTCGATGAGCCGTAGCGGCCGATCGGAATCGTCTCGTCGGTCGGCAGGCCGCAGGGCATGCTCGACACCCAGAGGCGCTCGTCTCCGAGCTGGTCGAGCACGCGGTAGGTGAACTGGTGAACCCGCGTCAGTTCCTCGAGTGCCGATTCGACGCCCGCATGCACGCCCGTGATGAGTTCGAGCTGCGATTCGCTGAAGTCGGTGGTGATGTGCGGATGCGTGAGCGCGGAGCCCAGGGCGATCGGATGCGGCGTCAGCGCGAGCTTGCCGTCGGGGAGCGCGCGCAGGCTTTCCTTCTCGATGCCACGCCGCATGCCCTTCAGTCGTGCGGCTGAAAGTGCAACCAGTCTCTCCTGCAATCTGTTGCTCATATTGTTATACCCATCAATCTTCTGAGGGGCTGGAAGGTAGCACGGGCGCGCGGGCATTGCTCGTGCAGGGAATCCCTCGCCCCGCTACCCTGTTGCTCGCTATGTTTTTGATAGCTCTCTGCATAGGCAGCGCCGCGGATGGCGCGTGAAGCTCAGGCCCTGGTGCGGCCCGCCGACAGATCGATCTCGCTCGACTCGTAGACGTGCATCTCCGGCGTGCCGTCGGCCATGGCCGCGAGCGCCTTGCCGAAAGCCCGCGAGGCATCCACGCGGAAGTGCACCTGCAGCGCGGCCATGTCGCTCCAGCGCTCCACGAAAGTCAGGCGCAGCGGCTCCTGCGCGTCGGTAGCGACCTCGTGCGAGATGCAGCCGGGCTCGGCGCGCGAGCGCAGCACGTGCTCGGTGCTGATGGCGAGCATCGCCTGCAGGGTGTCGGGCTTTGCCAGGGCGTGTCCGATGACCAGAATCATTTTGTTGCCTCCTTCGACAAGTTTCGGCCGAGCACCCGCAGCAGGAAGCTGTTGAGGTCGGCGATTTCTTCCATGCACACCGAATGCGCCATCGTGTATTCGTGCCACTCGACGGCATGGCCCAGAGCGGCCAGCGCGTCGCGCGAGCGCATCGCGGCGGCCAGGGGCACCACGGGGTCCTGCCGGCCGTGGGCGAGGAACACGGGCGTTTCGTGGTTGGCTGCGTGCCGCTCGGCCGCCGTGGTGGCCGCGATCGGCAGGTAGCCGGAGAGGCCGACGATGCCGGCCAGGCGCTCGATGTGGCGCAGGCCCGTCATGAGCGCCATCGCGCAGCCTTGCGAGAAGCCGGCCACCACGATGCGGCTGGCGGCGATGCCACGGGCCTTTTCATTCGAGATGATCGCCTCGATGGTCGCCTGCGAGCGGCGCAGGCCGGCCTCGTCCTCCTGCGCCGCCAGGTCGGGCAAGGCGATGTCGTACCAGGCCGGCATCTGGTAGCCGCCATTGATGGTCACGGGCATCACCGGCGCATTGGGGAACACGAAGCGCACCGGGCCCACGGCCGAGAGGTCGAGTTCGTTGGCGATGGGCACGAAATCGTTGCCGTCGGCGCCGAGGCCGTGCATCACGATCACCGTGGCGATGGGATTGGGGGCGGTTTCGATCTCGATGGGGGGACGGGACATGGTCGGACAAAGGTATTCAGGAATGCGGATGGCCAGACCTTAGCGCATTCGGGGCCCGCCACAAGAACCGAAACGACCGGTTGGCTGGCTTGCACATCGTTGCGCCGGTGTGCTGCGTTCCGGAGATACGGCCCACGGCGCTGCGGAATGCAACACAATGGCGTTTCGCCTATGAAGACCACCACCTCGCGTCCGAAGTCCGCCCTGGCCCCGCCGTTCGACAGCGAAGCCCTGCTGCGCGGCAGCGGTCTGCGCGTGACCCGCGCCGCGCAGACCGTGCTCGAACTGATCGAACACAGCTCGCAACCGCTGACGCATGAGGAAGTGGCCGCGGCCTACACCACGGCCACCGGCGAAGCGCCCGACCGCGTGACCATCTACCGCGTGCTCGACCGCCTGGTCGAGGCCGGCCTGTGCGACCGCCGCGTGGTCGCCGACCGCATCAACCGCTTCTCGCGCCACGTGGAGGCCGAGTCGGGCAACATCTTCGAATGCGACCAGTGCCACAAGGTGCTGGCGCTGCCGTCAGACCCCGAGCTGCCGAAGATGATGGGCCGGCTGGGGCGGACCTTGCGCAAGCAGGGCATCGACACGCGCCGCACCGCACTCACGCTGCACGGCACCTGCGGCAACTGCGCGAGATCGCAGGTTCAATAGGCAAGCTTCGGATACCAGTCCGTCCCCCGCCCTTCGGGCGTCAGGTCGAGCAGGTTCCATATCGGCATCGCATCGGGCGCGCCGCGCGGGTCCTGCCCCGGGTCCGCGGTTCCGAGGCCCATTTCACTGCCCCAGAAGTGGCGAATCGTCCGGCCCTCGCGCCGGAACACATTGAATGCCGGGTTGTCGCCGCTGTCGGGCGTCTCGCCGGCGTAGTCGCGGTTGAAGGTGTTGCCGGCCGATGAGTACAGCGGCAGGTGCCGCCAGCCCCGCTCCCTGGCGAAAGCCGTCATCCGCTCGATCGGCGAGCTCGCGACGACCGCGAACGCCACACGCTGCAGGATATCGGGCATCTCGCCGTCGTAGGCGCTCAGCAGCGAGGTGCACATGGGGCACGGACGCTCGCGTTTCGGGCCATACATCCAGTTGTAGGTGATGAGCGTGCCGTGCTTGCCGAAGAGTTCGGAGAACCTGACCGGCCCGCCGACTCCCTGAAACTCGTAGTCCTGCGGCACCTCGCCGCCCGGGGGCAGCGCGCGGCGCATTTCCGCGACGCGTTCGATGCGTCGGCGCAAATCGATCTCCTCGGCAAGGAGTTCCGTGCGAGCCCGCCGGTAGGCGACGCTTTCGCCCGGGAACCGGACGGAACTGGAATGGGCAAGCCGGCTGGCGGATACCAGTTCGGTGGCTTCGGCTGGGGCGGACATGGCAGGTCACCTCCTGGGGTGATTGAAGGGATTGACGTGCATGGTGCACCCGCGCGCAGGCCGTTGCCGGTACGTGCTTTTCCCCGGTCGGGCGCGAACTTGTCCTACGGCCCGGCCTGCATCTCGAAAGCCGCGACCTGCCTTCCATCGATGTCGGTGAAGCCGTACTCGCGCGCCAGATCGGCCACGCGCAACACCTCACCGCTTTTCTCCAGCACCCGCGCATCGCCCGCCAGCGCCGCGACCGCCCGCCCCAGGTAGCGCGGCGATTCGGTGCGCGCCAGCTCGGGCCGCTGTTGCCAGTGCGCCTCGTCGGTCTTGTGACCCGCGAGCACGAACTCGGTGCGCATCCAGCCTGGAGACACCGCGACCGAGGCCACGCCGTGCGGCTTCAGCTCCTGCGCGATGCCGAAGGCCAGCCGCGTCATCGACGCCTTGGCCAGGTCGTAGAAGAGATTGCCGCGCAGGTAGTGGGCGCGGTCCCAGAAGGTGGTGGTGACGATCAGCCCCCTTTTGCGCCGCACCATCAGCGGCGCGGCGCAGCGGCTCGACACGAGGTGGTTGCGCACGCCGCGGTCGAACATCGCGTCCCAGTTGGCGAGCGGGTGCTCCCAGAAAGGCGCGTCGAACACGCCCGTGAACGTCTCGTGGCCGCCCCAGGCGTTGTTCACCAGCAGGTCGAGGCGGCCTGCCTCGCGCTCCACGCGGGCGAAGAGCGCGGCCACTTCCTGTTCGTTCGTGTGATCGCATCGCACGGCGATGCCGCGGCCGCCCTGGCGCGTGACCTCGTCGGCGGTGTCGTCGATGCTGCCGGGCACCACGGCCATGTCCGACAAGGCGAGCAACTGGCCGTAGCTATCGGCGGGCCTTTCGCGCGTGCTGCGCCCGGTGACGTACACGGTGGCGCCGGCCGCGCCCAGTTCGACCGCAATGCCGCGCCCCGCGCCGCGGCTCGCGCCGGTGACCACCGCCACGCAATCCTTCAGCGGGCGACTTGTGTTCTCGTCCTTCATTCGATGAGCTCCTTCGATCCGTTTTGCATGAGCGCGGACGAAGATAGTCCGCCCTCAGCCCGCCGTCTTGGAAGAAACCGAAACCGCCCGGCCCATGAACTCGGTGGGCGTGACGCCGCACAGCGTCTCGCACATCCTGCTGTACCGCGAGACCTTTGCCGAAGGCCATGAGGGTGAATGAACGCGTGCTGCCCGATGGCGCCGGCGCTGGTGAACGGCGCCTGCAGCAGTGGCCGCGTAGGGCAGCCCCCAACCGGCAGCGCGCGCAGCGTGCCGGCGGGCACGTTCGATTCAGGCCCGTGCAAGGGGTCGTCGTCGAGCCGGAGGAAAAGACGTTCGCGCATGCGGCGATTGTGTGGAAAAACCTGCCCGCACGCGACCGGGCGCGGTCACCGAAAATCGGCCGCTTCGCCTGTACGCCGCGCATGCCCAACGCTCTCCCCGTCCTCTACTCGTTTCGCCGCTGCCCCTACGCGATGCGTGCCCGCCTCGCGCTGGTCGCGAGCGGCCAGTCTTGCGAGCTGCGCGAAGTGGTGCTGAAGAACAAGCCCGCCGAGATGCTGCAGGCCTCGCCCAAGGGCACGGTGCCCGTACTGCTCATCGAAGACGGCACGGTGCTGGAACAAAGCTTCGACGTGATGCTGTGGACCCTGCGCCGCAACGATCCGCGGCGCTGGCTGCAGCCCGGCACCGGCACGCTGCAGGACATGCTCGCGCTGGTCGCCGCCTGCGACGACGACTTCAAGCCCCAGCTCGACCGCTACAAATATCCCGACCGGCATGCGGATGGCGGAGAGCCCGCCCGCGAGCGCGGCGCCCAGTTCCTGCGCGGCCTCGAAGCCAGGCTGTCGGCCACGCCGCATCTGGCCGGCGCCCACGCCACGCTGGCCGACGCCGCCGTCATGCCCTTCGTGCGCCAGTTCGCGATGGTCGACCCGGCATGGTTCGATGCCCAGCCCTGGCCCCACCTGCGGGCGTGGCTGTCGGGCTGGACCGCCTCGGACCTGTTCGAGCGCGCCATGCACAAGTACGCGCCGTGGAAGACCGGTGAAACCGGCGTCGACTTTCCTCCGAACTAACCGCCCATCGCCGCCGCCGAGGCCCGCTGGATGCATTCGACGAAATGCTGCGCGGCCGGCGTCAGCAGCTGCCCACGGCGCTTGATGACGCTGACGCTGAGCATCGGCAGCTCTTCCTCGATCTCCACGCGCCGGATGCCGTGGCGCTTGAAGGTCAGCGTGGCCAACGGCTCGACGAACAGGCCGACCAGGTCCATCTGCCCCACCAGCGCCAGCGCCACCGTGACCGACTGCCCCTGGATCACCCGCGCCGGCGGCGGCAGGCCCAGCGGCAGCAGCGGCGACACGGCTTCGCGGCCGCTGAAATGGTCATCGCCCGGAAGAATCCACTCGGCCTGGTAGAGCTCACGGATCGAGCGGCTCGCGCGCAGCGGATGGCGATCGCGCAGGCCCACCACCAGCTTCACCGGAAAGAGCTCCATGGCCTCGAACTGCGGGTCGAGCCGGCCGGGCACCACGTGCGCCACCGCGAAATCGAGCGAGCCTTCGCGCAGGCGCGCCAGCATCCAGGGCAGCACGGTTTCGCTGAACTGCACGTCGACCGCCGGCAGCCGCGCGTGAAAGTCCTTGAACGCGGCCGGCAGCACCGTGAGCGCGAATGAAGTGCTGACGGCCAGCGAGACCTTGCCCGTGAGTCCGTCGCGGATCTGCGCGATCTCGTCGCGTGCGCGCTGCATGTCGGCCAGCAGCAGCCGTGCGCGCGGCGCAAAAGCCTTGCCGAATTCGGTGAGCCGCACGCCCTTGACGCTGCGCTCCACCAGCGGCGCGCCGACCTCGCGCTCCAGCTCCCGCACGATCTTGGTCACGGCCGGCTGGGAAATGCCCAGCACGCGGGCCGCGGCACGGATGCTCATCTGCTCGACCACCGCCACGAAGGCGTGCAACTGATTGGGTTTCATGACAACCAAAAGTTATCTTTGACGCCCAATTATTGTCTTTTCATGACAGCGGCGAGTCTCTAGCATCCGGCGCGATCGAAGGCATACCTTCGACCGACACCTTCGAAAAGCAAACACTGGAGAGACATGAGCAACCCAAGCAACCCGCCTTCGTCATCCGCACGCAGGCGCCAGACCATCGTTGCCACCACCATCGGCAACGGGCTGGAGTTCTTCGACTTCACCGTCTACGGCTTCCTGGCGCTGGTGATCGGCAAGCTCTTCTTTCCGACCTTCAATTCGTACGGCCAGCTGCTGCTGACGGTGGCGAGCTTCGGCGTGGGTTTCATCATGCGGCCGCTGGGCGGCATCGTCATCGGCGCGTACGCCGACCGCGCGGGCCGCAAGAAGGCCATGACGTTGACCATCTTCCTGATGGCGCTGGGCTGCGCGCTGATCGCGTTCACGCCCACGTACGCGGCCATCGGCGTGGCGGCGCCCATCGTCATCGTGCTGGCGCGGCTCATCCAGGGTTTCTCGGCCGGCGGCGAGGTCGGCGCATCGACCACGCTGCTGGTCGAACACGCCACGCCCGCCAACCGCGGCTACATGGCGAGCTGGCAGTTCGCGAGCCAGGGCCTGGGCGTGATGCTCGGTGCCGTGGTGGTGGGCGGGCTCACCTTCACGCTCACGCCCGAGGCGATGCAGAGCTGGGGCTGGCGCGTGCCCTTCGTCATCGGCATGCTGATCGCGCCGGTGGGCATGTACATCCGCCGCCACCTCGAAGAGTCGCTGCACATCTCGCCGGAGGATGCCGCCGCACCGCGCGAGAGCAGCCTGAAGATCGTCTGCACGCAGCACGGTAAAACGGTGCTGGCCGCCATTCTTTCGCTGGTGGGCGGCACCACGGCAGCCTATGTCGTCACCTTCTACATGCCGACGTATGCGGTACGCGAGCTGGGCCTCACGCCATCGGCGGCGCTGTTCGGCGCCGCGCTCACCGGCCTGATCTCGTTCGCGCTCGCGCCCTTCGTGGGCAGGCTGTCGGACGCGGTGGGCCGCAAGCCGCTCATTGCCTGGAGCCGCATCGTGCTGGCGATCCTGATCTACCCGGGCTTCCTGTGGCTCAACGCCTCGCCCACGCCCACGGTGCTGTTCGTCGTGCTTGGCGTGCTGAGCATCGGCCTCGTGGTGCAAACGGTGCCCGGCATCACGATGCTGCCCGAGATGTTCCCGAAGGCGGTGCGCGCCAGCGGCATGTCGCTGGTGTACAGCGTGGGCGTCGCGCTGTTCGGCGGCTTCGCGCCTTTCATCAGCACCTGGCTGCTCAACACCACCGGCAACAAGCTCGCACCGGCGTGGTACCTGGTGGCGATGACCCTGGTGTCGCTGCTCGGCCTGCTCTGGCTGCGCGACCACACCGGCCGCGACATCGATGCCGCGGGCGCCCACGCGGCGGCCTGACGGCCTCCCATCTTCAAAGCACAGGAGTCCTCACCTCATGCAAGCACAACCCACCGCCGCTACACGCTTTTTCTCGGGCACGTATGTCGAAGCCCGCGCCAAGTTCCTCGAGGCCGCCGCGCAGCGCGGCGCGGCCGTCGAGTCGTTCGTGCTCGAAGCGCACCGCGGCGCGCTCGGCGAAGAACTGGCCACCGACGTGGCGCTGGTCGGCTCGATCGACGCGAAGAAGGTCCTGCTCGTGAGCTCGGGCACGCACGGCCCCGAGGGCTTCTGCGGCTCGGGCACGCAGGTCGCCACGCTCAACGACCCCCACCAGCTCTCGCGGCTCGAGCAGGCCGGCGTGTCGCTGCTGCTGGTGCACGCCATCAACCCACACGGGTTCTCGCACCTGCACCGCACGAACGAAGACAACATCGACCTGAACCGCAACCACATCGACTTCCATGCGCCGCTGCCGGTGAACGCCGAATACGCCGAGGTCGAGCCACTGGTGCTGACCGCGACCTGGCCGCCCACGGCCGCCGACGAAGCGGCTGTGGCCGCCTATGTCGGCAAGCACGGCATGCGTGCCTTCCGCGCAGCCGTCACCAGGGGCCAGTACGCATCGCCCGACGGCCTGTTCTACGGCGGCACCGCGCCCTCGTGGAGCAACAAGACGATCCGCGCGATCCTGCGCAAGTACGCCGCGTCGGCCACGCACCTCGGCTGGATCGACGTGCACACGGGCCTCGGGCCCTACGGCCATGGCGAGAAAATCTACCCGGGCCGCAACGCGCCCGAAGACCTCGCACGGGCCCATGAATGGTGGGGCGCCGACGTGTTCGCGCCCTTTGCCGGCGACTCGGCCTCGGCCGACGTGTCGGGCCCCGTCATTTCGACCGCGTACGACGAATGCCCGAACGCGAAGATCGCGCCGATGGGGCTGGAGTTCGGCACGCTGCCCGACGGCGAAGTGCTCACGCGCCTGCGCGCCGACACCTGGCTGCGCCGCCACCCCGACGCGCCGGAGATGCAGAAGCGCGAGATCCGCGCACAGCTGCGCGACGCGTTCTACTGCGACAACGACGAGTGGAAAGGCATGGTGCTGGGGCAGACCCGCGTCGTGCTGCTGCAGACGCTGCAAGGTTTGCGCAAGGCCTGACCTGTCAGCCGAAGTCCGGCGCGCGCCGCTCGCGCAGCGAGGCCACGCCCTCGCGCACGTCGGCGCCCGCAAAGCCCATGAATTCGAGCGCCAGCGAGGCATCGAAGGTCGGGCCGGCCTGGCGCAGCCAGTTGTTCAGCGCGTACTTGGTCAGGCGGATGGCGCTCTGGCTGCCGGCTGCGAGCCGGTCGGCCACCTCGTAGGCGCGCGGCAGCAGTTCGGCCTCCTCCACCGCGAGCGACACGAGGCCGATGCGCTCGGCCTCCTCGCCACTCACCGGCTCGCACAGCAGCAGGTGGTACTTGGCCTTGGCCATGCCGCACAGCAGCGGCCAGACGATGGCCGCATGGTCGCCCGCCGCCACGCCCAGGCGCGTGTGGCCGTCGACGATCTTCGCGTTCTTCGCGGCGATGGAAATGTCGGCCAGCAGCCCCGCCACCAGCCCCGCGCCCACGGCCGGGCCGTGCATGGCGCTGACGATGGGCTTGTCGCAGTTAATGATGTTGTAGACGAGGTCGCGCGCCTCGCGCCACACGCGCTGGCGCACCGCGTCGTCGGTGGTCATGTCCTGCACCATCGCGAGGTCGCCGCCGCCCGAGAAGCCCTGGCCTTCGCCCCGCAGCACCGCGCAGCGCACGCTGTCGTCGGCCGACACGTCGCGCCAGATTTCGGCCAGCTCGCGGTGGCCGTCATGGCCCGCCGTGGGCAGCTTGCCGTTGGCGGCCCGCATCTGGATGTCGAGCACCGCGCCATTCGCACCTCGGCGCGTGATGGCGAGGGTCTGGTAGCGGGCGTAGTCCATGGCGGGTGTCTCTTTCTTTCGTCTACTTTTTCGCGGCCGCTTCGCGGCAGCGCTGCACATTGGCATCGAAGCGCGAGGCCAGCCCCGGTTCGCACTCGTCGGAAGGCGTGAGCCTGCACATGCCGACAACCACGTAGTCCATCACCGCCGACGTGCACATCGGGTAGGCCGCGAGATCGGGGTTGGCCTTGACCTTGAAGCCCCAGCGTTCCGAGAACTGCACCGTGCGGACCATCGCGCCGTGGAAGAAGCTGCGGTCCCTCGCGGCGATGGCGGCTTCCATGCGAGGCAGCTCCTCGTTCAGGTACCCGACCGAATCCAGCGGAAAGCTGGACGGCTCCTGCTGCGCGGTGGCGAGGGACGCAGCTAGCACGAGAGGCAAGGCGGCAAGGGCGCGCAGAGCGGAGGTGAGCGCGGAACGTGGAGAGGTGCGGTGGAGATGCATGGCTTCGAATTTTGCAACGTTTTGAAGCACTCCTGAATGCGCGGCGATGCGCGGACGCGACGCCCTACCTTCCCTTTTTCTGCTTGTCGTACTTGCGCCAATACTGGAATTCGTCCTCGTGCACTTCGAGGTCGACCTCCGAGATGCGCGACTGCAGGCGCTCCTGCACATCCGCCACGGCCTTGTTGTAGACGAGCGGGCCGACCTCTTCGAGGAAGAAGCCGAGCAGCGCGCCGGCCGCGATATTGCCGATCGGCTCCTCCATGTTCTCGCGGAAGTAGCGCTCGATGGAGGTGATGGCCTGCTGGCGCGCTTCTTTCGGTATCTCGATGGTCATGTGGGCCCCGGGGAGTGGATCGATCGATTGTGCCGGGCGCAGGCCTGGCGACGAAGCCGCGCCGTTCGCTACCATGCGCGCACAACAACACCGGAGACAGACAACATGAAGTTCCGCCCCGCCGCGCTCGCGGCCCCCGCCCTGGCCGCCGCCCTTGCAGTGCTTGCCGGCTGCACAAACATCCCCCCCACCGTGCCGCAGCGCCAGCTGATGCTGGTCGCCAACGACGAGAAGCAGTCGTGGAACGCCGCCGGCGTCGTGGCCCTCGGCCCGATGGGGCGCGACACGGTGCAGGTGCTCGACATCGGCACCGACCCGCTGGCGCCCAAGGTACTGGGCACGCTGCAGCTGGACAACACCATCGCCGGGCCGCCGACCAACCTCGCGATCACGCCCGGCGAAACGCTGGCGCTGGTCGCCAACTCGCTCAACGTGGTCGAGGAGAACGGCGCGCGCAAGCAGGTGCCTGACAACCGTCTCTTCATGATCGACCTGACCACCACGCCGCCCAGGCTGCTCGACACGCTGCAGGTCGGCAAGCAGCCCTCGGGCCTGTCGATCAACCGCGCGGGCAACCTCGCGCTGGTGGCCAACCGCGCCGACAACTCGGTGAGCGTGCTGCGCATCGCGGGCAAGAAAGTGACGCTGATCGACACCGTGGCCATGGGCGATTCGGTGGCGCACGTGCGCTTCACGCCCGATGGCAAGCGCGCGCTGGCCGCCAAGTTTCCGAGCCACAAGATCGCGCTGCTCGACGTGAACGGCGAGAAGGTCAGCTACAACAAGGTCGATCTCATGGCGGGCCTGTGGCCCTACAACGTCGACGTAACGCCCGACGGCAAGCTCGCGCTCACGGCCGACAACGGCAACTCTGGCGCCTCCGACGGCCAGGTCGACACCGTGAGCGTGGTCGACCTCGAAGCCGCGCCGCCGCGCGTGATCGACAAGGTGGTGGTGGGCGACGGCCCCGAGGGCCTGGCCGTGAGCCCGACCGGCAGGCATGCGGTGGCTGTGATCCTGCGCGGCAGCAACGCGTCGAAGAGCGCTTACTTCTACAACCGCAACGGCTCGGTGGTGCTGCTGAAGATCGACGGCAAGAAGGTCACGCGCGCCAACGAGGTGGAGGTGCGTGGCCTGCCCGAGGGCGCGGTGTGGAGCGCCGATGGCAAGTACCTCTACGTGGGCAACTTCATCGACCAGGACATCACGATCTTGCGGCTCGAAGGCGACACGCTGGTGCCGACGGGCAAGTCGTTTCCGCTGCAGGGCCATCCGGCCGCGATGCGCGGGACAATGACGCACTGATCGACCCACACTCCCCCGAACGAAGAAGCCATGGCGCAACCCAAACGACAACTCCGCACGCTCGAACGCGGCATCCTCTGCCTCGTGATCGGCGCCGCCGTTCTGCTGGGGCCGCGCTTCCTGCAGGGCACGCGCTGGTTCGAGATGGTGGCGGGGGCCTATCTGGTCGGCTGGTTCGCGGTGGTGCTCGGCGTGGCGTTGATCGCGGTCGAGCTGGTGAAGCGCGGCAAGCCGCGCCAGTAGCCAACAACCTGGCCTCTCAGGCCTTCTTGCCGCGCAGCTTGCCGACCAGCTCCACCACGGCCAGCACGATGGCGCCGGCCACGACGCCGACACCGGCGTTCACGCCCATCGAGCCCAGCGTGCCGAACACGCCGCCCGTGGCCGTGGCCCAGTCTTCGACCGCATGGCCCAGCGCCGGCACACCGTGCACCAGGATGCCGCCGCCGACAAGGAACATCGCGGCCGTGCCGGCCACCGACAGCGCCTTCATGAGCCAAGGCGCCGCAGCCAGGATGCCGCGGCCCAGGGCGCGCGATGCGGCGCTGGCGCGCTGGCTCAGGTAGAGGCCCGCGTCGTCGAGCTTCACGATGCCGGCCACGAGGCCGTAGACGCCGATGGTCATGATCAGCGCGATGCCGACCAGCACGCTCAGCTGAGTCGTGAAAGGCTGGCCCTGCACGGTGCCCAGCGTGATGGCGATGATCTCGGCCGAGAGGATGAAGTCGGTGCGCACCGCTCCCTTGATCTTGTCCTTCTCCATCGCGACGACGTCGACCGAGGCGTCGGCCACGGCCTTCTCGTGGCGCTGGGTGTCGGCTTCGTGCTCCTTCTTGTGCAGGAACTTGTGCGCGAGCTTCTCGGTACCTTCGAAGCACAGGAACGCACCGCCCACCATCAACAGCGGCGTCACCAGCCACGGCAGCCAGGTGCCGATGGCGAGCGCCGCGGGCACGAGGATGGCCTTGTTGACGAAGGAGCCCTTGCACACGGCCCACACCACCGGAATCTCGCGCTCGGCCTTGACGCCGGACACCTGCTGCGCATTGAGCGCAAGGTCGTCGCCCAGCACGCCGGCCGTTTTCTTGGCGGCGACCTTGGTGAGGACCGACACGTCGTCGAGAACGGTCGCGATGTCGTCGAGCAGCAGGAGCAGGCTGGTGGCCATGGGCAAAGTTCGGGCTGAAAAAGAAGCGGCGAGCTTATCCGCAGCCGTTACCCGCCCTCGGCAATAACCGTACGCGGTCGCCCTGAACGGGGGCCGGCATGCGAGCTTGCCGGCGAATCAGAGAGCGCCGATCGCAATGGCGAGCATCGCGGCCAGCGACACGCCGAACAGCGCCAGGCCCACGCGGCGGCGGCGGTGCGTGAGCATCCACAGCGCCACGCCCGAGATCGACAGGAAGATCAGGCTGCCGGCCAGCGTGTCGACCAGCAGGATCCACGGCAGCGGCATGCTGCCGCCCTTGTGCATGTTGGTGAGCGTGGCGACGAAGCCGTTGTGCGTGGTGGCGACGCCGACCGAGCGGTTGCCCTGCCAGTACTCGGCCTGCACGATCTCGTTGGGGCCGCCGAAGTTGAACACCCAATGCGCCGGCTGCATGAGCGCCGGGGCGCTCTTGCCGCCCGTGTCGCTCTTGTCGCTCTTGTCGGCCCAGGCAACGGGCTTGGCCGGTTCGATGCGGGAGGAGCTGGGCGGGCCGCTCATGCGCAGCGCACCCTGCAGCCACAGGCTCATCGCCTCGGGCGTTGCCGGCACCGGATCGGGCAGTGCCAGCTGGGCGCGCGTGCGCTCCTGGGCCTGCGGCAGCTTCAGCACGTTGCGGTGGTTGAGCCAGATGCCGCTGAAACCGAACAGCAGCCCCAGCACCGCACCCCACAGGCCGAACCAGCCATGCGTGCGGCGAATCCATTGCACGGCGGCGGTGCGGCGCTGGTGCGATCGCACGCGCGCGGCGTGGCCGAGGGTGCTGCTGCCGGCGTCCATGTCAGGAAACGTCGCGCTTGAGGCGGATTTCCTCGACGCGCACCGTGCCCAGGGCGGTGGTCTTGGCGGTCTTCATCTCGCGCTTGAAGCCCGCGAGTTCGTGGAAGCGCATGGCGCGATCGTTGCGGATCGGCACCCAGATGGTGACCGTCGTGCAGCCCTCTTCTTCCAGGCCTTCGCGCGCGGCGTCCCACAGGGCCACGCCCACGCCCTTGCCCCAATGCTCGGGCTTGACGTAGATCGCCCAGATCTCGCCGGTGGTGGGCGGCGTCTTGGGGTCGCGCGAGCGGTCGAAGCCGACGAAGCCGACGACCTGGCCGTCGAGAGTGGCCACGTGCACCTGGGGTTCGCTGAATTCGATGGCTTCGCGCCACTTGGCTTCGCGCGAGGCCGGGGCCAGCATGCGCAGCTCTTCTTCGGGGAGGATGCCTTCGTAGGCGGCCTTGGCGGACAGGGCGTGGACCTCGGCAACGGCCTTGGCGTCGCGCAGGGTGGCGGGGCGAACTTCGTAATCTGACATGAATGCGGGAAATCGGATGGAACCGCGTATTGTCGCCGCACCGCTAAACTGCCTGCTGCATCCGTCGCAACAACAGGAGAATTCGACATGGCCAAGGGTCAGCAACGCACCACCAAGGAAGCGAAGAAACCGAAGAAGGACACTTCGCCACCCAAGCCCGTGGGCACCGGCGGCATCGAGCCCGTGCGCACGATCACCACCGCCGTGATCCCCCGCGGCAAGCTCAAGAACAAGTGACCGGCGAAGCGCCAGCTCCCGCGGCCAAAAAGGCCCAGCCACGCAACCCGTTGCACGGGTTGACGCTGGAGGCCATCGTCACGGCGCTGGTCGATTACTACGGATGGGAGCACCTGAGCGAGCTCGTGCCCATCCGTTGCTTCACGCTCGACCCGAGCGTGAGCTCCAGCCTCAAGTTCCTGCGCAAGACGCCGTGGGCGCGCGAGAAGGTCGAGAGCCTGTACCTCTTCATGCTGCGCGAGCAACGCCGCGAGCAGCAGCAACAGGAACCGCCGCCGCAGCCATGAAGGTCCGACTCGAGCCCTCGGGCCTCGACTTCGAGACCGACGCCGCCACCACGCTCCTGAAGGCCGCCGAAGAAGCCGGCATCGAACTGCCGAGCTCGTGCCGCAACGGCACCTGCCGCACCTGCATCTGCCAGCGGCTGTCCGGCGAAACCCGCCACACCATCGAATGGCCCGGCCTGAGCGCCGAGGAAAAGGCCGAGGGCTGGATCCTGCCCTGCGTGGCACAGGCGCTGGGCGACCTGACGCTCGACGTGCCCGCCGCTCGCGCCCTGTTCGCGGATTAGGCGGGCGGAGGCCTGACGGAAGGCGCCGCCACCACCAGCCGGTCCCGCTGCGCCAGCGACGGGAACAGCTTGAACCACGTCAGCGCGACCAGCATCGTCCCCACGCCCCCCACCACCACCGAGCCGACCGGCCCGAGCAACGCCGCCGTGGCGCCCGACTCGAACTCGCCGAGCTGGTTGCTCGCGCCGATGAAGATCGAGTTGACCGCGCTCACCCGCCCGCGCATGGCATCGGGCGTCTCGAGCTGCACCAGCGTCTGGCGGATCACCACGTTGACCATGTCGGCGCCGCCCGAGACCGCCAGCGCGATCAGCGAGACGACGAAGCTCTTCGAAATGCCGAACACCACCATGCACACCCCGAAGAGCCCCACGGCCAGCAGCAGCGTGCGCCCCACGTTGCGCTCGACCGGCCGGCGCGTGAGCGCAATGGACATCACCAGCGCGCCCACCGCCGGCGCGCTGCGCAGCAGGCCGAGCCCCCAGGGCCCCGTGTGCAGGATGTCCTTGGCGTAGATCGGCAGCAGCGCCACCGCACCGCCCAGCAGCACCGCGAACAGGTCGAGCGAGACTGCGCCGAGCACGGGCTTGCGCTTCCAGATGAAATCGACGCCCGCGAACACCGTGGCCAGCGTGACCGGTTCGCGCGCGGCCGGCGTGTAGGCATAGCGCAGCCGCAGAACAAGCGCGCAGGCGATCGCGAAGAACGCCACGCTGGCGCCGTAGACCACCGCCATGCCCGCCACGAACAGCAGCCCGCCGAGAGCAGGCCCGCCGATGATTGCGCCCTGCATGCCGGCCGAGCTGAAGGCCATCGCGCGCGACAGCATGGCGGGCGGCACCAGCAGCGGCGTCAGCGCCTGCTGTGCCGGCATCTGGAAGGCGCGCACTGCGCCCAGCACCAGAGACAGCCCCAGCAGCAGGCCACGCGTGTCGTGCTTCTCCAGCACCGCCAGCAGCAGCGCGAGCGCCACCAGCCCCTGCACCGCGAAACAGGCCGCCACGATGCGCCCGCGATGGTGGCGGTCGACGACGTGGCCGGCCAGCAGCGCCAGCAGCAGCGCGGGCACGAACTGGTAGAGGCCCACGAGGCCCAGGTCCCAGGCGCTGCCGGTGAGTTCGTACATGTGCCAGCCGATGGCCACCAGCAGCATCTGCGAGGCGGCTGTGCCGAACAGCCGCGCCGTCCACATCTGCATGAACGGACGCTCGCGCGTCAGGTCGGAAAAGCCGGGGGAAGAAACCGCGGCGCCTGAGGAAATGGCTGCGGCGTCGGGGGAGGAAGCGGAAACAGGGGCGGGGCCGGACATTCGTTCGAGGATAGCCGAGGCTTCATGAGCGCGGCGTGAGAGGGCCAAAACGGGCCTGCAATGGGCTCTCTACACTCGGCGGCATCCATGACCGCGCCGCCGCTCCTGCACCCCCTCCACGAAGACCCCTACCTGCTGGTGTTCGACAAGCCCGCCGGCCTGCTCTGCGTGCCCGGCCGCGGCGAGGACAAGCAGGATTGCCTGAGCACGCGTGCAATGCGTCAGTGGCCCGACGCGCTGATCGTGCACCGCCTCGACATGGGCACGAGCGGGCTGGTGGTGATGGCACGCGGCATCGCCATGCAGCGCGCGCTGAGCGCGGCCTTTGCCGAGCGTCGGGTGCACAAGCGCTATGAAGCCGTCGTCGATGGTGCGATGCCGGTGCGGGAAGACTGGTCGCTGATCGACGCGCCGCTGATGGCCGACTGGCCGCGCCGGCCGCTGCAGAAGATCGATCCTGCGGGCAAGCCCAGCGTCACGCGGTGGAAGGCGGTGTCGCTGCTACCCGGCGAGCCCGCGGCGACCCACGTGCTGCTGGAGCCACTGACGGGCCGCTCGCATCAGCTGCGCGTGCACCTGCTGTCGATCGGCCATCCGATCCTCGGCGATGCGCTGTACGGCGATGCCGCCCTGCAGGCGCGTGCGCCGCGCCTGTTGCTGCATGCGAGCGAATTGGGATTCGTGCACCCGGTGACGCAGCAGGACCTTTGCTTCAATCGGCCGCCCGATTTCATCGTCTCCCGAGCGATCAGCCGCCCTTGACGACCAGCACGGGCATGTTGGCGTCCTGCAGCACGCGCTGTGTCACGCTGCCCAGCAGCAGTTTCTCGATGCCGCTGCGGCCGTGCGAGCCCATCACGATCAGGTCGGCCGCGATGGCGATGGCCGTGTCGACGATGCCTTCGTGCACCACGTGGCCGTCGATCACGCGCTGGTCGCTGTGCAGGCCTTCGGCCGCCAGGGCCGCCACGCCGCGCGCGAGCGCCGCATTGGCACTGGCAGTGGCTGCAGCGAGGTATTCGTTCTGGCCGAGCGCGTAGTCCGCGCCCACACCGATGAAGGGATAGTTGTCGATCACGTGAATCAACGTGATGCGGCTACCGAAAGCCAGCGCGAGGCCGCTGGCCTTGCTGACGGCGAGCATGGAAGTTTCGGAGCCGTCGATCGGAACCAGGATGTGATTGAACATGGCGGGACCTCGCTTTCGTCGCAGACAGACACGACTCACCGTCGAGCCGGGCCCCGAATTTAACCCCGATGCCGGAGGGAACCTGTAGGACTCAAGGCAGCGACGGGAAACGGGGCGTCAATCCCCCTGGAAACCCTTGGCCCGGCAAGTGATCACGAGCGTGTCGCGCCAGCCTTCGCCGCCCTCCTCGAGCGGCTGGATCGGCGTCGATTCATGGATCACACGCGCGTCGTCGAGCAGCAGCAGGGTCCAGGGTTCGGTCATGGTGAAGCGCTCGCCGCGGCGGCCATTGGCCTCGAACACGCGCGTCTCGCCGCCCTTGATGCCGTGCCTGCCGACGAGTGCCACGGCCACGAGATCGACGCCATCGCGGTGCGCACCTTCGGGCGTCGGCCGGCCGATGCCGCCGGCGGTGTCGATGCGGAACTGGTGCGCTTCCACGTACCAGCGCTGCTGTGTCGTGCCACGCATGTCGCTGCAGGCCTTGCCGAGCTGCCGCAGCAGCCGCTGCCACACGGGCTGCGCCACGGTGGCATCGAGCATCGGCGCAAACCAGCGCTGCATGCCGCCGTGCAGCGCGTTGTATTCGACCGGCTGCCAGTGCGCGCGGTGCGGCACTTGCGTGAGCGTGGCGTAGTCGTCGGCTTCGATGGTGAAGCAGGCGTGGCGCCGAGTGCGGTAGCGGCCACCGTCCTTCAGGTAGTCGTCGGGCGGGAGGTCGTTCCAGTCGGCGTGCAGTGCATCGAGCTGCGCGATCGGTGCGCCAAGCCATTCGGCCACACCCTGCGGACTGAGTACCGCGTAGCCTTGCTCGCGCAGTGCGGCGGGCAGCTCGGCCGGGGCGATGAACGGCGGAGTGAAGGCGGCCGTGGTCACTGCGCGCTGACCTTCACGTCCTTCCAGAACGCGACGCGGTCGCGGATCTCTTCGGCTTCGGGCTTGGGGTCGGCGTAGTACCAGGCGGCGTCGGTGTGGAGCTCGCCGTTGACCAGCAGCGAGTAGTAGCTGGCCGAGCCCTTCCAGGGGCAGGTGGTCTTGTGGTTGCTGAAGGTGACGTAGTCGCGGTTGAGTGCGCTCATCGGGAAGTAGTGATTGCCTTCGACGATCACGGTGTCGTCGCTTTCGGCGATGGTGACGCCGTTCCAGGTTGCTTTCATGGTCCTTGGCTCCAGGGGGAGGGTTGCGGGGCGCTGGCCGTTGCGCTGCCGCACGGGGCCGGGGTATTGTGCCGTTTGCTTGGCACAGTCGCTTTCTTCGTGGCTGTATCTACCCTGTCTGGGGGTTTTCTTTTCGGGGCCGGGTCTCGGCCCGGCGGCCGACCTACTTTTCTTTGCTTCGCCAAAGAAACGTAGGCAAAAGAAAGGCGACCCTACTGTCTGCGTCCCTTCGCTTCGCTACGGGCAACCTGCGGTGCTCGACGTAGGCGGGGGTCCGCAGAACTCGCTTCGCTCAAACAGCTGCGGCCCTGATCCCGCCTACGTCTGCGCTCCTCGGCGCAGCCAGAAGGGCTTGAAAACCAGACGCGCCATCGCTGCGCTCGGCCCCGGAACAGCCAATACCCAAAACCAGTACCAAGCCACCGCAGGCGCGTTGCGCCTGCGGTGGCTTGGTGGCCGAGCGAAGCAAAGGCCCGGGAGGGCTCCCCTCCCCTCTGGCTGCGCCGAGGAGCGGAGTGTTTCGCGGATCAGGGCTCGCCCTTGTCTGAGCGAAGCGAGTTTGGGCGAGACCCCGCGAAACGCGAGCACCGCAGGTTGCCCGTAGCGAAGCGAAGGGTCGCAGACAGTGGGGTCGCCTTTTCTTTGCTTACTTTCTTTTGGCGAAGCAAAAGAAAGTGAGTCGCCCGCCGGGGCGAGTCCCGGCCCCGGAAGCAAACCTAGGCAACCAGCCAGTGAACACTAAAAAGCTTCTCCGGATCCGTCCAGACAGCCCCAGGCCGAAACCCAGCCCGAACAGCCAAGGCACGAAGCCCTTCAACAGTGAACTTGTGCGAGTACTCCGTATGAATGGTCTCGCCCTCCTCGAACCCGAACGTCTCCCCATTCAGCGAAACGCTCTGAGCCATCCGGCTCACAAGATGCATCTCGATCCTCTGCCGAGGCGCGTTGTAGAACGCCGCATGCGCAAACCCGTCAAGATCGAAGTTCGCATCGAGCTCGGCATTGGCGCGCCGCAGGAGATTCAGGTTGAAGTCCGCAGTCACCCCTTGCGCATCGTTGTAAGCCGCATGCAGCCGCCCCGGATCCTTGACCAGGTCCACGCCAATCAAGAGCCCTCCACCACGCAACATCCGGGCAGCCAGCTGCAGGAAGGCCAGCGCCTCTTCAGGCTCGAAATTTCCGATCGTCGACCCCGGGAAAAAACCGACGCGCCGCCCGGCACCCGCCACGGGCGCGGGCAGCACCAAGGGCATCGTGTAGTCAGCGGCAATGGGCTGCACCACCAGCTCCGGATAGTCGGCCTTCAGCCGCTGCGCAGCAGCCTCCAGATACTCGCCGGAAATATCGATGGGCAGGTAGCGCCTGGGCGAGTCGAGCGCATCGAGCAGCAACCGCACCTTTGTCAACGACCCCGCACCGAACTCCACGATCTCCGCATTCGGCCCGATCTGCCCGGCGATCTCCCCCGCGCATTCGCCGAGGATGCGCAGCTCGGTGCGCGTCGGGTAGTACTCCGGCAGTTCGCAGATCCGGTCGAACAGCTGCGAGCCCGCCGCGTCGTAAAAAAACTTCGGCGAAATGCGGCGTGGCGACCGTGCGAGCCCGGCCTGCATCTCGCGTCCGAACTCGGACAACGGCGCGGCGGCTGCAGGCGCAGACGAAGCGCGCGGCTTCGCGGCAGGCACGAACGACAGCGACGAGGAGGAGGAAGTTGGATTGCGCATGATCAAAGGTCTTTCGCGAGCCGCAGCCCCGAGAACTGCCAGCGCGCCGCCGGCGGAAAGAAGTTGCGGTAGCTGGGCCGCGTGTGCCCCGCCGGCGTGGGCACGCTGCCACCGCGCAACACCAGTTGCCCCACCATGAACTTGCCGTTGTATTCGGCGGCGATGCCGGGCATCGGCCGGAAGCCGGGGTACGGGTCGTACGAGGAACGCGTCCACTGCCAGACATGGCCGGCCATCTGCGCGATGCCGGGCGCGTCGAACGCGGCCTCCCATTCGAATTCGGTCGGCAACCGCGCGCCGGCCCACTCGGCATACGCGGCGGCTTCATAGAAACTGAGCTGCGAGACGGGTGCATCGGCCTCCATCGGCCGCACACCATGCAGGCCGAACACATGCCAGCCCGCAGCGCCCTGCGGCTGCAAACCGAAGCCCAGCCGCGGATCGTCGGACGCGAGCCAGTACGCCGGATGCCGCCACCCGTTCGCCTGCACGGCGACCCAGCCGTCGGACAGCCAGAGCTCGGGCCGCTGGTAGCCGCCATCCGCGATGAACTGCGCGTAGTCGCCGCAGTTCACCAGCCGATCGGCAATCGCATAGGGCTGCAGCAGGGCCTTGTGGCGCGGCGTCTCGTTGTCGAATGAAAAGCCCTGCCCCGCGTGCCCCACCTCGGCCACGCCGCCGGGTTGCGCGAGCCAGCGCATCGCCGGCGGCACCGCGGCCAGCCGCAGCGCAGGCCCGCCGGCGGGCTTGTAGGCCGGCAGCAGCGGATTGCATGACAGCGCGTGCAGGATGTCGGTGAGCAGCAGTTCCTGGTGCTGCTGCTCGTGGTTCAGCCCGAGCGTGACGATGGGCTCGACGGTGGCCCAGTCGAGCCCGTCCTCTTCCAGCAGCGCGATCACCGCCTCGTCCACATGCCGGCGATAGGCATGCACCTCGTCCACCGACGGCCGCGTCAGCAGGCCCCGCTGCGGGCGCGGGTGGCGCGGTCCCAGCGCCTCGTAGTACGAGTTGAAGAGATAGTGAAAGCGCACATCGAAAGGCTGGTAGCCCGCCGCATGCGGCTGCAGCAGCACGGTCTCGAAGAACCACGTGGTGTGCGCGAGGTGCCACTTGGTCGGGCTCGCGTCGGGCATGGACTGGATGCACTGGTCTTCGGCGGAAAGCGGGGCGGCAAGTGCCAGGCTCGCTGCACGCACCTCGCGAAACCTGTCGCGCAGTGCGCTCGCCGCCTGTGTGATCGGCCGGGAAAGCGTCATGGAATCTCCAGTCGGGTCAGCCGCAAGTTGTAGCCCATCCGGACCGCGGCGGCGCGTAGGACAAAACGCCGCCGGCCCGCCGCGAGCACATCGGCAAAAAGGGCAGCCACTTTGGCACAAGATGGAAGCACGTGCAGGGCGGCTGCGTATCATTCGCCGCATGCAAACGACCAACCCCTCGGGCAGGCCCCAAGTCGTCATCGTCGGCTGCGGATTCGGCGGGCTCGAAGCCACGCGCAAGCTGCAGAACGCCGACGTGGACGTGACGGTGATCGACAAGACCAACCACCACCTGTTCCAGCCGCTGCTGTACCAGGTGGCGACCGCGGGGCTGGCGGCGCCGTCGATCGCGGCGCCGGTGCGCGCGCTGTTCCGCAAGCAGTTGAACATCACGACGCTGCTCGGCGAAGTGGGCGGCATCGACCCGGCGACGCGGTCCGTGCACCTGGCCAACGGCGACCGCGTGCCGTACGACCACCTGATCGTCGCGGCGGGCGCCACGCACAGCTATTTCGGGCACGACGAATGGGCGCCCGTGGCGCCGGGGCTGAAGACGCTGGCCGATGCCTTCGAGATCCGCCGCCGCGTGCTGCTGTCGTTCGAAAGCGCCGAAATCACGGCCGACCTGGAGCACCGCCGCGCCCTGCTCACCTTCGTGGTGATCGGCGCCGGCCCCACGGGCGTCGAGATGGCCGGCACGCTGGCCGAGATCGCCAAGCACACGCTGTCGGGCGAGTTCCGCCACATCGACCCCAGCAGCGCGCAGGTGCTGCTGGTTGAAGGCGGCCCGCGCGTACTGCAGGCCATGCCCGAATCGCTGAGCCGGAAGGCGCTCGAACAGCTGGAGAAGCTGGGTGTCGAAGTGCGGCTCAATGCGCGCGTGACCTCCATCGACGCCACCGGGCTCGAAGTGCAGACAGGCGGCGGCGCGGACGGCGCACCCGTCGAGAGCTACCGAATCGATAGCAGCTGCGTGGTGTGGGCGGCCGGCGTGGCGGCATCGCCGCTGGGCCGCATGCTGGGCACTGCCACCGGCGTCGAGTGCGACCGCGCGGGCCGCATCAAGGTCGAGCCCGACCTGAGCCTGGCGGGCCATCCCGAGATCAGCGTGGTCGGCGACCTCGCGGCCGCCATGAGCCACGCGCCCGGCAAGCCGCCCAAACCGGTGCCCGGCGTGTCGCCCGGCGCCAAGCAGATGGGCCGTGCAGCCGCCACCAACATCCTGCGCCGCATCGCGGGCCAGCCGACGGTGCCGTTCCGCTATGCCGATTACGGCAACCTCGCCACCATCGGCCGCAACTCGGCCGTGGTCGACCTGGGCACGCCCTTCGGCCCGCTGCGCTTCAGCGGCCGGCTCGCGTGGCTGTTCTGGCTGTTCGCGCATGCGTACTTCCTGATCGGCTTTCGCAATCGCATCGTCGTGATGATGGATTGGGCCGGCGCCTACTGGAGTTTCCAGCGCAACGCGCGGGTGGTAGCAGAAGTGCAAGGCAAGAGCGAGTCCTGAGCGGCACCCTCCTCGCCCGCGGCCTCAGGTTCCGATCACACCGCCGTCAGAAGAAGCTGCCCCAGTGCGGCTGCTCGTTGCGCTGGTGCCTGCGCCATTCCCAGGGCGGCGTGGGCTCGGAGTCGGCCCACAGGACGAGTTGCCGCGCACGCGCGCTGGCCTGCAGCCTGAACAGCCCGCCACCGCGCTTGGTGGCGAGGTGGTTGTAGTCGTACACCCAGGCCCAGCCGTCGGCCACCATGCGGCTGCCGGCGTCCTCGCCGTTGCAGCTCACGTCGGCCACCGTGCGGCCGTAGCGGTCGGTGTCGATATCGGTGATGAGCGCCTGCTCGCGAAAGCAGATGTTGCTCAGCGCCTGCCTGCTGCGCTGGCCGTAGGGCTGGGCTTTCTCGGGCGCGTCGATGGCGGCGATGCGCACCTTCACGCGCTCGTAGGCGCCGATGCGGCCGCAGCGGGCGGTGAGCGTGTCGCCGTCGCTGATGCCGACGACGAGGCAGGTGCGCGGAGCGGCCTGGGTGAGAAGAGGAAAGGCAAGAAGAAAAATGGGCAGCGCGCGAAAGTGCATGGAAGAGCCGGATGTGGGCAGAATGGCCGGACCGATCGAGGCTAAGTGATCCGTGCGCAGGGAGGGGTCGGGACACAGATTTTTTCTTTCTTCTGACCGCGCTTCGAAGGAGACCCCTCACATGCAGGAACCCACCCGGGACGACTGGTTTTTCGCGGCGAACGACGCGTGGGATGCCGGCGCGCACAAGAAGGCGCTGTCGCTGTTCCTCAAGGCGGCGGCCGCGGGCGAGACCCACGCGCTCAACAGCGTCGGCTACTTCCTCGACCACGGCATTGGCGTGAAGCAGGACAGCGCCGCCGCGCGCGACTGGTACCGCAAGGCCGCCAGGGCCGGCGATGTCGCGGGCTGCGCGAACCTCGCCATCTGCTACCGCGACGAAGGCAACTTCCGCTGGGCCCGCTTCTGGTTCGAGCGCGCCTATGCGCATGGCGACGGCGACGCGGCGCTCGAACTGGGCCGGCTCTTTCTCTGGGAAGGCCCGAACCAGAACCACCGCAAGGTCGTGCACTACCTGACCAAGGCGGTGTCTTCGACGGATGTCAGCGTGGATGGGAAGAAGGAAGCCGGGAGGCTGCTGAAGTCCCTGGGCCGTAAGTAAAAAGCGCCGGTCCCCGGCCGTCCCGTTACCGGTGTCGGCAATCCGTCCTGAATCGATTGGCCGACTCGATCATGCGCAACCCAAACGGCTGCGAAAGGTGCATCATCGTCACTGACGAACCCACGGTGCAGACTGTTCGCGAGGCAGAGCATGACATGGTTCAAGAAGCTTTTTTGGGTCGGCGCCGGGGTCGCCGTGGGGGGTACGCTTGCCGTATTCGCGGTAGACGAACTGAAGACTTCCCGGCTGCAATCGGCCCTGTGGCGCAACCTCGGCAACGGTGCCAGCTTCAGCGTCGACGCCGGTGCCAGCGATGCCATCCGCTTTCCCCACACCGGACCTTACGACGAGCGGCTGGGCTATCACGATCTTCCCGACTTCATCCAGCGGCTGGACTCCCAGGGCTACGCCATCACCCGCCAGGCCCGCTTGTCGCCTCGGCTGATCGAACTGCAGGAGCGTGGGCTCTTCATCCCGTACCGCGAGAAGAACCAGGCCGGCCTGGCCGTGCGCGACTGCCGCAATGCGGCGCTGCTGCACACGCGCGTGCCCCAGCGCACATACGAGCGCTTCGAGGACGTGCCGCCGCTGCTGGTGAGCGCCCTGCTGTTCGTCGAAGACCGCCACCTGCTGGACGCGGAACCGGCGCAGCGCAACCCTGCGATCGATCCGGAACGCTTCGCGAAGGCCGCGCTCGAGCAGGCGCTGCGGGCGGTCAGCCTGAGCCATACGGCGACGGGCGGCAGCACGCTGGCGACCCAGATCGAGAAGTACCGCCACTCGCCGCAGGGCCGCACCGGGTCGGTCCGCGACAAGCTGCGCCAGATGGCATCGGCCTCGCTGCGTGCCTACCAGGACGGTGAAGACACGCAGGCGCGGCGCCGCCAGATCGTCGTCGACTACCTCGACACGGTGCCGCTGGCCGCACGCCCGGGCATGGGCGAGGTGCATGGCCTGGGCGACGGCCTGTGGGCCTGGTACGGACGCGACTTCGGCGAGGTGAACCGCCTGCTCGCCGACAACGCCGAGGGGACGGCGCCCACCGACGAAGCGCTGCGGCAGCAGGCCGAGGCCTTCAAGCAGGCACTGTCGCTGATGATCGCGCAGCGCCGGCCGTCGCAGCACCTGCTCGGCGACGGCACCGGCCTGGCCCGGCTGACCGACAGCTACCTGCGGCTGATGGCCGAGGCAGGCTTGATTTCGCCCGAGCTGCGCGATGCGGCCCTGCCACTGCCCCTGCGGCTGCGGCCCGAACTGCCGCCAACGCCCCGGCCGGACTTCGTGCAGCGCAAGGCCGCGACTGCACTGCGCACCCACATCTCCACGCTGCTCGGCGTACCGCGCGCCTACGACCTGGAGCGGCTGGACCTCGAGGCCGAGACCAGCCTGGACGGCGAAGCGCAGGCGATGGTGGCGCGGGTGCTGGCCGGCCTGCGGACGCCCGCCGCGGCCAAGGCCGCTGGACTGTTCGGCTTCCACCTGCTCGACCCGGGTGCGGACCCGGGCCCGCTGGTCTACAGCTTCACGCTGTTCGAGCGCGGCGCGCAGGAGAACCTGCTGCGCGTTCAGGCCGACAACATCGACCAGCCTTTCGACGTGAACCAGGGCGCGCGGCTGGACCTAGGCTCGACCGCCAAGCTGCGCACCCTGGTGAGCTATCTGGAGCTCGTGGCCGCGCTGCACGCTCGCTGGGCCGACCTGTCCCCCGCCCAGCTCTCGGCGCTGGAGAACAACCCGCGCGACCCGCTGGGTGCGTGGGCGCGGCAGTACCTCCTGCGCGCCAAGGATCGCCGCCTCGCGCCGATGCTCGAGGCTGCCATGGAGCGGAAGTACTCGGCCAACCCCGGCGAGGCCTTCTTCACTGGCGGCGGCCTGCACCAGTTCGCGAACTTCGAGCGCTCGAGCGACAGCGAAACGATGACGGTGCGCGAGGGCTTCAAGCATTCGGTCAACCTGGTGTTCATCCGCCTGATGCGCGACCTGGTACGACACCACATGTTCGGCAGCGCGTCGGATGCCGAGCGCCTGCTGAAGGACCCCGCCGACCCGCGCCGGCGCGAGCTGCTCGCGCGCTTTGCCGATCGCGAAGGCTCGGCCTTCCTCATCCGCTTCTATCGCAAGTACCAGCGCCTATCCGCCCCGGAGGCCGAAGCCCTGCTGCTGCAGGGCCTGAGGCCATCGGCGCCGCGCCTGGCGAGCGTGCTGTTCACGATCGAGCCCGAGGCCAGCGACGCGCGGCTCGACGAGGTTCTCGTGCAGCAGCTGGGCCGTGGCGCCGGCTCGCCGCGCGCACTGCGGGCGCTGCGCAGCACCTACGCCGGCTTGTCGCTCGCCGATCGCGGCTACGTCGCGCGTGTGCATCCGCTGGAGCTCTGGCTTGTCGGTTTCCTGCAGCGCCACCCCGGCGCCTCGCTGACCCAGGTGCTGGAGGCGAGCGCGAGCGAACGCCAGGAAACCTACGCCTGGCTCTTCAAGACGCGCCACAAGAGCGCGCAGGACAAGCGCCTGCGCGAGCTGATCGAGCTCGACGCCTTCGCGCAGGTTCATCGCTCGTGGCAGCGCCTGGGCTACCCCTTCGCATCGCTGACGCCGTCCTACGCGAGCGCGATCGGCGCGTCAGGCGACCGGCCGGCCGCCCTGGCGGAACTGATGGGCATCCTCGTCAACGACGGCGTACGGTTGCCGACGCAACGAATCGGCGCACTGCACTTCGGGCGCGACACACCCTACGAGACACGGCTGGAACCGCGCAACGCGAGCGCCGAACGGCTGCTGCCCGCGGAGGTGGTCGCGACGGTACGGCGCGCGCTGGTCGAGGTGGTGAACGACGGCACGGCACGGCGCCTGAAGGGCTCGCTCGTGGACACGCGCGGCCGCGCGATCGAGATCGGTGGCAAGACCGGCACCGGCGATCATCGCTACGAGAAAACCGACCGGAACGGACGGGTGATCTCGGAGCGCAAGATCGATCGATCGGCCACCTTCGTGTTCATGATCGGCGACCGCTACTTCGGCACCATCATGGCGTATGTGCACGAGCCCTATGCCGCTCGCTATCGGTTCACGAGCGCGCTGCCGACCCAGTTGCTGAAGTCGCTGGGGCCGCAGCTGCTGCCCGTGCTCCAGCGCAACGGGTGCGGAGGAGATCGATAAAACCCGATGTAGTCCGCGCTGCCGCTTTCCTCACGGCTTGCCGACGATCGTTTGCCTATGCGCCCTCCTCCTCCTGCAGCAGCCGCCACATCACCTTGCCGCTGCCGCTCTTGGGCAGCGCATCGACGAACTGCACCTTGCGCGGGATCTTGTAGACCGCCATGTTCTCGCGGCACCAGTCGATGATCTCCTGCTCGGTGGTGTCCTTGTGCGTGGCGCGCAGCACCACCACGGCCTTGACCGACTCGCCGCGGTAGGCGTCCTTGGTCGAGATGACGCAGGCCTCCTGGATCGCCGGGTGGCGGAACATCAGCAGCTCGACCTCGGCCGGCCACACCTTGAAGCCGCTCGCATTGATCATGCGCTTCAAGCGGTCGGTGATGAAGAAGTAGCCGTCCTCGTCCATGCGACCCATGTCGCCCGAGCGGAAGAAGCGCTTGCCCTCGAACTCGACGAAGGCGGCGGCCGTGGCGTCGGGGCGCTTCCAGTAGCCCTGGAACACCTCGGGGCCGTGAATGATGATCTCGCCCGATTCGCCGATGGGCATTTCGGCCAGCGTGTCGGGGTCGACCACGCGCGCGTCGGTGCTCATGAACGGGATGCCCAGGCACTGCTGCTTGGGATGGTCCGACGGGTTGGTGTGCGACGGCGCGGCGGTCTCGGTGAGGCCGTAGCCCTCCTGGTACTTCAGGCCGTACTGCTCGAGCAGGCGCTGCGCCACGGCCTGCGGCATGGCCGCGCCGCCGCCGCCGATGTAGGTCATGCTCGACAGGTCGTAGCTCGCGAAGTTGGGGCTGGCCATGAGGTCGATGACCATGGTCGGAATGTTGGTCCAGGCCGTCACCTTCCAGCGCGAGATGAGCCGGCCGGCCACGTCGCGGTCCCAGCGCGGCATGATGATCAGCGTGGCCGCCGCCAGGATCGCCGTGTGCATCATGCTCACCACGCCCGTGATGTGGAACATGGGCACCACGGCCAGCACCACCGTCTCGGATGTCGACCCGCCCCACAGCTGCCCGGCCACCGCGTTGTGCATCAGGCTCGAATGGTGGTGCACGCAGCCCTTGGGCAGGCCGGTGGTGCCGCTGGTGTAGGGCAGCAGCGCCATGTCGTTGGCGCCCACCACGTGCTCGGGCGGCGGGTGGTTGGCTTCGAGTGCGTCGGTCCACGCGATGGTCTTGCCGCCGTCCAGCGCGGGCAGCGGGTGGCGGGTGGTGAGCCAGTCTTTCCAGGCGGGTGCCGGAGCGTCGTCGCCCGATGCATCGGCGTCGAAGGCATCGGTGAACTGGGTCACGACCATGTGGTCGAGCCGCTGCTCCGCGGGCAGCGCATTGCTGGCCTTGGCCAGCTCGCCCGCCAGGTCGCCGGTGATGATGGCCACCTTGGCGTCGGAGTCGGTGATGTAGTGCTTGAGCTCCTCGGCCCGGTTCATCGGGTTGACCGGCACCACGACGGCATTGGCGCGCAGGATCGCGAAATGCGCGATCACCAGTTGCGGGCAGTTCTGCATGTCGAGGATCACGCGGTCGCCGCGCTTCACGCCCAGCGCATGCAGCGCGCCCGCCAGGCGTTCCGCCTGGGCGGCGAAGTCGCGGTAGGTGGTCACGCGGCCGAAGAACACGAGCGCGGGCTTGTCGGGGTAGCGTGCGGCCGAGGTGGCCAGGTTGTGCCAGAGCGAGGTGGCGGGGACGGTGATCGAGTGAGGGAGGCGTTTGGGCCAGAACTTGTAATGCGGGCGTTGTTGCATGGTGAGTACAGGCGGGGGAAAGGAAAAAGCGACAGCTCGCCAGACTAAGCCGCCACGGCCGCCGCTCCCATGGGGGAAGCCCCCCGGAGCGTCGCCTAGGTGACGCCCATTCTTCTGACGCCGCTCCCCCTTCGAGCCTCCGCACGCGCCGTACGACTACAGACAGCCGCCGGTTTCTGGGCGAACCTGCCGTTCCCTCCACACACCACCCAAGCGAAGGAACCGACATGCCAGCAGACAAGCACGCAAGCGTCCACTGGGAAGGCGCCGGCAAGACCGGCAAGGGCCAGGTCAGCACCGAGACCGGCGCCCTGAAAGACTACCCCTACGGCTTCGCGAGCCGCTTCGAGGACGACAAGCGCGGCACCAACCCCGAGGAGATCGTCGGCGCGGCGCATGCCGCCTGCCTCACGATGGCCTTCGCCTTCGCGCTCGAACGCGAAGGCCTGACCGCCACACGCATCGACACCAAGGCCGCCGTGCGGCTGGCCAAGGACGGCGACGGCTTCAAGATCGACCGCATCCAGCTCGAGCTCGACGCGGCCGTGCCGAACCTCGATGAAGCCAAGTTCCAGCAGATCGCGGCCGCCGCCAAGGCCGGCTGCCCGCTGTCGAAGGCGCTGGCGAGCGTGCCCGAGATCACGCTGAAGGCCACGCTGGCCGGCTGAGCGCGCTGCCTATGATCGTCTCCTCACAAGAAGGAGACGGATCATGAACAACACGACTGCCCGGACCGCGCTCGCGGTCCTTTCCCTTGCCATTGGCGCCACGGCGATGGCCGCCTACCCCGACAAGCCGATCAAGGTCGTCATCGGCTTCCCGGCCGGCGGCCCGCTCGACCAGCATGCGCGCCTGCTCACCGACAAGCTGCAGGCCGTGCTCGGCCAGCCGCTGATCGTCGACTACAAGCCCGGCGCGGGCGGATCGGTGGGCGCCGACGCGGTCGCCAAGAGCCCGGCCGACGGCTACACGCTCATGCTGGCCAACACCGGCGTGGCCGTGATCAACGGCGCGCTTTACAGCAAGCTGCCCTACAACACGCAGCGCGACTTCGTTCCCATCGCGCGCACCGCCATGCAGCCGCTGGCGCTGCTGGTCACGCCGAAGCTGCCGGTGCAGAACCTCAGGCAGTTCGTCGACTACGCCAAGGCGCGGCCCGGCCAGGTCAACTACGGTTCGGCCGGCAACGGCGGCATCAGCCACCTCGTGCCCGAGATGTTCAAGACCGCGACGGGCATCTTCATGGTGCACATCCCGTACCGCGGCAGCGCGCCCGCCTTTACCGACCTGATGGGCGGGCAGGTGCAGTTCATGGCCGAGTCGATCCCGCAGGCGGCCAACTACCACAAGCAGGGCAAGGTGCGCGCGCTGGCCGTGACCAGCCGCGAGCGCAACCCCGCCCTGCCCGACGTGCCGACCGTGATCGAGTCGGGCTTCAAGGGCTTCGAGGTGGTGGGCTTCTATGGCTTCTTCGCGCCGAAGGACACGCCGAAAGACGTGGTCGCCAGGCTCGGCGAAGCGTTCAGGCAGGTGCTGACCAGCCCCGAGGTGCGCGAGCGCATGGTGAGCCAGGGTGCCGACCCGGCCTTCCTGGGCAGCGAGGACTTCGCGCGCTTCCTGGCCGCCGAAACGCCGCGCTGGGAGAAGGCGGTGAAGGCCTCCGGCGCGCGGATGGATTGAACCGGAGCCCGCCGGCGCGTTCAGCTCGGCGTGGCCGCGTGCCGCTCCAGCTGCGCGCGGCTGAGCAGCTCGATGCCGCGGTAGCGCACGCGCAGCGTGCCATCTTCCTCCCACAGCTTCAGCTGCCGGTTCACGCTCTGGCGCGACACGCCGAGCATGAACGACAGGTCTTCCTGCGACACGCCGAGCAGCGTGCCGCCGCCCTCGCCCTCGCCCGGGCTCGATGCGCGCGCGTCCAGCGTCAGCAGCCGGTGCGCGAGCCTCACCGACAGCGGCATCAGGATCACGTCGTCGATCCACGCCAGCGCCTGGCGCAGGCGCAGGCACACCAGCCGCGTGAAGGCCATGTGCACGTCGGGATGCTCGGCCACCAGCCGGTGGAAGTCGGCCGCCGCGACCACGGCCATCTCGGTCGTGTCGACCGCGCAGGTGTCGTAGACGCGCTCTCGCCCCACCAGCAGCGACACCTCGCCGAACCAGTGCCCGGGCTCGAGCATGGCAATCACCGCCTCGCGCCCGCCCGTCGCCACCACGCTCACGCGCAGTGAACCGCTGACCACACCGAACAGCGCATCGGGCCGCGAACCCTTGTGGAACAGCGACTCGCCGCGCGCCAGCGTGCGCCGGTGCGCCACCGCGAGCAGCCGCTGCTGCACGTCGTCGGCCAGCCGCATGTCGCCGTTGTGCGCCGGTGTCGACGGCGCATCCGGCTTGCTGCTGGAAGAGAGGGGCGTGCGTGGCATCGCGGGTTTGTCCGGAGCGGCGATTGCCAACACCGGACAGTCTTGTCTCGAGGGCGTGCCGATAGTACGCAGCGAGCCCGGGCCGGCGCATTCGCAGCAACCCGATGTCACCTGTCGTCCCTGTCACATGGAGCACACCCCGATGAACACACAACGCACCGAACTTCAAGCCCGCCGCGAGCGCCTCGTGCTCGATCACTTCGCCGACGAAACCCGGCAGGACTTCGACGCCGTGCTCGGCACCTTCCCGCACCCGCACTACGAGCTGATCCCAAGCGGCGAGGTGCACGACGGCATCGCCGACGTGCGCCAGTACTACACCGACACGCGCCGCGCCTTTCCCGATCAGCGCCACGAGATCATCCAGCTGCGGCACGCCGACGATTCGGTGGTCGTCGAGTTCTGGCTGCTGGGCACGCATCGCGGCCCGCTCAAGGGCCTGCCCCCGACGGGCAACAGCTTTCGCTGCCGCATGAATGCCTTCTTCATCTTCGAAGGCGACCGGCTGGTGTGCGAGCGGGTGTACTTCGACACGCTGACGATGCTGCGGCAACTGCTGGCCGGCGTACCCGCGGAGCATGTGGCCGCGCTGATGGGCGCACTGCTGGGCCAGCCCGCAGCCGCACGCCCGCAAGAAGCGGCAGCCGCATGACTGCGCTGCGCAACGATGCGCTCGCGGGCCGCCACGCCGTCGTGACGGGCGGCGCGCGCGGCATCGGCCTGGCGATTGCGCGTCGCTACCTCGCGGCCGGCGCCAGCGTCGCGCTGTGGGACCTCGATGCGTCGGTGCTGGCGAATGCACTGCAAACGCTCTCACCGCTCGGCACCGCGACCTCAGCGGTCGTCGATGTGCGCGACGAAGACCAGATTGCCCGCGCGGCTTCGCAGTCGCAGGAGCGCTTCGGCGGCATCGACATCCTGGTCAACAACGCGGGCGTGCTCGGCCCGACCGTGCCGGCCTGGGAGCACACGCCCGCACAGTGGCGCAACGTGCTCGACATCAACCTGACGGGCGCGTGGCTGTGCTGCCGCGCGGTGGCGCCGGTGATGCTTGCGCAGCGACGCGGGCGCATCGTCAACATCGCCTCGGTCGCCGGCAAGGAGGGCAACGGATTCAATGCCGCGTACTCGGCGTCGAAGGCGGGGCTCATCGCGCTGACCAAATCGCTCGGCAAGGAGCTGGCTTCTTCGGGCGTGCTGGTGAACTGCATCACGCCGTCTGCGGCCGACACCGAGGTGTTCGCGGCCGTGCCTGCGGAGCACCGCGAACAGCTGCGGACTGCGCTGCTGTCGCGCGTGCCGATGGGGCGCTTCGTCGAGGTCGATGAAGTGGCTGCCATGGCTGCATGGCTTGCATCGGATGAATGTTCGTTCAGCACGGGCGCGGTGTTCGACATATCCGGCGGGCGGTCGATGTACTGAAGGGGGCATTCGGGGCGTGTGCACAGGACACCGGGTACTCCCCTCCGCGAATGTCCCCCGGGGCTTCGCCCCTCCTCCTTTATTTCGCTGCGGGGAGCACCCGATGCCCTGTGCACGATGGGCGCTCTGCACATGCCGGCGGTTCAACCGCTCTGCTGAACGCTCACGCCGATGGGGTGCCTTGCGCAGCGAAATAAAGGAGGAGGCCGCAGGCCGGGGGACATTCGCGGAGCAAGGTACCCCGTCGGCGTGAGCGCCCCCCGAACAACGCACAACGAATCGAAGAGCAAGACTTCATCTCCAGGAGACGATCATGACCCGAGACCCCGAACCCACCGGCTTCGCACAACTGACGGAATTCAACGGCGCACGCAACGCCGCCATGCCGCAAGACCGCCTGCGCGCCATCCGTCACGGCGCCGAGGCACTGCGCGAACAACTGCTCGACGCGCCGCCGGTGCGCTTTGCGCGCAGCTTCAACCTGCTGCGCATTCCGTACCCCGCGTGGTTCGCCTTTACCGGCGTGTACTCGCAGCAACTGCTCAAGCCGCACATGGTCCACCTGCTGGCGCGCACCGTGCTGATCCAGTACGACGACTTCGAGGGCCGCCTGCGTACGCTGCTGTTCACGCCGGCCGACTTCGAGGCCGGCAACGAAACGCCCTACTTCAAGCGCCTGAGCGAACAGACGCCGAAGTTCCTGCACAAGGCCATCGCGCCGGTCTACCAGACTGTGCCGCAGGCGCTGGCGAGCTGCGGCATCGCGCCGGAGCAAGTCGACTACATCACCTACGACCACCTGCACACGCAGGACGTGCGCCGCTGGCTCGGCAACGCCGGCACGCCGGGCCTGCTGCCCAACGCAAGGCTGCTGGTGCACCGCCAGGAGCTCGCGAACGTGCAGGGCCTGCTGCCGATACAGGCCGAGTGGTACTGCCCGCGCGGCCTCGACGGCGTGCCGGCCGAACGCATCGTCGCCTTCGACGGCAGCATCCAACTGGGCCGCGGGCTCGCTCTGGTGCACACGCCGGGCCACACCGAGGGCAACCATTCGCTGGTCTACCGCACCGGCGACGGCCTGCGCGCGAGCAGCGAGAACGGCGTGGCGGCCGACAGCTGGGCGCCTTTGCAGTCGCGGCACAACGGCATCCGCCGCTATGCGCAGGCCACGGGCGCGGAGGTGATTCTCAACGGCAACACGCAGGAGGGCAGCAACGACCAGTACCTGTCGATGGTGCTGGAGAAGACCCTCGCCGGCACCTCGTCCTCGCACGGGTTCAGCAACGTGGTGCCGTCGGCCGAATGTTCGCCGCACTGGCTGTTTCCGGGTGCGCCGGCCAGCCACCTGTGGGGCGAGACGAGCTTCGGTGCGCCCACGGTCGCCTGAAGCATCTCGGGCAGGAACAACAGAAGGAGACACACGATGAACACCGCCACTCTCGACGCAGCGGATGCGCGCACCCCGGCAGCGGATACCGTCGCACGCGACGACGCAGCGCTCTTCCGCAGGATCACATGGCGCCTGATGCCGCTGCTGTGCGCCTGCTACGTGCTGAACTACCTCGACCGCACCAACGTGGGCTATGCGCAGCTGCAGATGAAGGACCAGCTCGGCTTCAGCGATGCGGTGTTCGGCCTGGGCGCGGGCATCTTCTTCATCGGCTATGCGGTGTTCGAGATTCCGAGCAACCTGATGCTCGCGAAGATCGGCGTGCGCGCGACGCTGCTGCGCATCATGGGCCTGTGGGGGCTGGCGTCGGCGGCGATGATGTTCGCGACCACGCCCACGCAGTTCTACGTGCTGCGCTTTTTCATCGGCGTGTTCGAGGCCGGCTTCGCGCCGGGGGTGCTGTTCTACCTGACGCTGTGGTTCCCCTCGCACCGCCGCGCGCAGGCCACCGCGCTGTTCTTCATGGCCTTCGGCGCCGCACCTATCGTGGCGGGCCCCATCGCGGGGCTCACGATGACGTATCTCGACGGCGTGCTGTCGCTGCGCGGCTGGCAGTGGCTGTTCCTGCTCGAAGGGATTCCGAGCGTGCTGCTCGGCGTGGCGGCTTTCCGCTGGCTGTCGAACAGCCCGTCGCAGGCGGCCTGGCTGTCGCCGGCACAGAAGCAGCGCGTGGCGCGCCTGCTGGCCGAAGACCAGGCCGCCAACGGCGCCACCGGGCGTCACACCTTCGGCGCGGCGATGCGCGACGCCCGGGTGTGGCTGATCGGCTTCATGTCGTTCCTGATCATCCTCGGCATCTATGCGCTGTCGTTCTGGCAGCCCACGATCCTGAAGTCGATGGGGCTCAGCGTGCTGCAGATCGGCTTCTATTCGGTCGTTCCGGCGGTGGCGGGCATCGCGGCCAACATCGTCGTCGGGCGGCATTCGGACCGGCGCAAGGAGCGCCGCTGGCATTTCGCGCTGAGCGCGGTGGTGGGCGCGGCCGGGCTGGCGCTGACCACGCTGTTCATGCACAACGCCTTCGCCGCCGTGCTGTGCCTGGCACTGGCGGCCATGGGCATTTCCGCCGCGTTCACCGTGCTCTGGTCGGTGCCCGGCAATTTCATGTCGAAGAGCGCCGCGGCCGCGGGCATCGCGCTCATCAGCACCATCGGCGGCAGCGCGGGGCTGGTGGCGCCGATGATGGTCGGCGCGCTCAAGACGCTGACGGGCGGGTTCACCGCCAGCCTGTACGTGCTGAGCGGGGCGCTGGTGCTGTCGGCATTGCTCATGCTTGTGGCACTGCCGGCCAGCGCGCTGGGGCGCAACAAGGGCTGACGCCGGTGCGGCCCGGCCGGCCGCAATCCATTTCGGTGCAGCACGTCGGCATATCAACCCGCGCCTAGCCGGCGGGCGAAGTCCGGGCACAGATGAAGCACAGCACTGCCGGCGTGCACGGCGGCTGACACCGGCCAGGAGCGCGGTACTGACGTCATCGCCACGCACGATGCGCCCTGCGACTACAGACAGGCGCGCCCGGATGGATTGACCGACCGGCCCGGCCGCGCGCCCGCCGGCACCGGTGCCAACTTCTTTGCAATTGCCTTGCCCGATGCGCAAGCGCGCCCGCCCGACGCTTCCAAGCCTCTTATAGTGCCCACACCTTGTCGCATGGAGGGCGGCCTGCATCGCCAGTGACGACAAGGGCAACGCAATCAAATGGGAGGAATCGCGCAATGCGCACACATCAAGACCACATCGGCTTCGGCCGCCGCATGGCGACCCTGACTTGCTTCACAGCCATGTCTTTCTCGGCCGGTGCCGCCGGCACGGCGCCCGCCAACCTCGCGCCCGACCTGGACGCAGCGAAGACGGCGCTCACCGCATTCGCGCAATGCGATGCGTCGTTTTTCACGTTGCTGGGCCAGAAGCCGCAGCTCTTCGGATCGGGCGTCGAAGTTGCCATGAATGGCACGATGGCGGCCCCTGCGGTGGCGGACCCGCGGTCGGAGAAAGGACAGCGACAGTCTTTCGCCCGGCCGATCGACGTGGCGGGCCTGCGCCTGGTCGCCTGGCGCAACGAGGTGAGCTATGACGCGACGATGGGCGCGTTCCTCTGGTGGGGTTTCGACGTCGAAGGCACGCCCGATACGGCCGCGACTGCCCTCAACAGCCTGCTGCAGCCGGCTCAGCGTGTCGTGAAGACCGGCGCCGAATGGGCTCGCGCGGAAAGCCGGCGAATCGGCGATCCCATGGACACATGGCGCCGTGGCGGCCAGTCCGGGTCGGTGACACAGAAGGGCACGGTCGAGCGCGTGCTGCTTATCGAAGCCGACAAGGCGCCCGGCCGGACCAAAGTCTCTTGCGCCTTGCAAGGCTCCGTCACGCCGCCCTTGCTGGAGCGCGTGCGTCCCGACCTTCCCGCGTCGCTGCAGCAATGAGCGAAACCAGCATCAAACTCGTCCTGGCCGCCGCGCTGGGACTGGCCGTCGCCGGCTGTGCGTCGGGACCCCTCACGGGCCAGGGCGCATGCCGTGCCGCCGGCAACCTGCCCCTGACCGCCAGCAAGGACGAGTATCAGCAACCGGACCGGGCCGTGGCGCTCTGGACCCGTTGCGTCGAGAACGGACCGCAGACCGCCATCCTGAAGGGCCTGGCGCTGAAGATGCGCAGCCACGCGAGAAGGCAGCTCGAACAGTACGACGAGGCGATCCGTGACCTCGAAGAATCCCAGCGTCTGATGCCACGCCGCGAGGCCTGGGACTTCATCAACCTAGCGTCGCTGTACCGGGACACAGGACAACCCGCCAAGGCACTCGAGTTGCTTCGCAAGATGCAGGACGAGCGGTTCGGCCTGTCGGGCATGCCGGCCTACTACCACCTGGGCAGGACCTTGAGCGATCTCAAGCAATGGCCCGAAGCGACCGAAGCCTTCACCGAGGGCCTGAGCTATCAACCGACCTATGCGTGGGCTTACCTGTACCGCGCCCTCGCGTACGACGCGCAGGGTCGGCGTGAATTGGCCAGGAAGGATCTCGATCGCGGCAAAGAATTGCTGGGCACCGACGCCAAGCCGGCCGATCGTGCGCAATTGCTTGCCTCGCTACGGCAACCACCCTTCGATGCGCTGCTTTCCCGGTACGGCTACGACAGCGAGACCTTCATTGCCAGATAGCCTCCAATAAACCCTTCAAGAGATTCCAGATGAAGAAAAGCACAGCACGCATCGCCATCCTCCTGCTTACCGCTGTGGCAGGGCATGCAGCCATGGCCGCCGACTACGGCAGCTACCGCGGCAAAGGCGGCATGGGCGCCTACAAGATCGAGTCGAACGTCTACGAGTACCACTACGACAAGGGCTTCACCGGGCCGGACGCAATGGGCTGGGACCCGAACCTCCAGTTCGCCTGGTCGCGCCTGGGTGCGGCGAAGACCTGCGGCATCCCGTACGACCGCGCGAACGCCGTCGCGCAGCTGATCAAGAAGTACCAGCAGGACGCGCTGATGCACGAAATGAACGGCATCGACTTCCACGCGGCGCAGAGCAAGGCCAACCCGAAATTCTGCACGTTGGAGCGCGTGGAGGAACTCAAGGCGGTGATTCCCGCCTTCGAGAAGGGCGACTTCCCGGCCAGGTTCTGAGGGCCTGAAGAGGCCGCTCAGCCTCTTTTTGGTGCACAGATCTTGCATACCAGTTGGCACAGAAGCTGCTGGTATGCAGGCCATGGCCACCTCCGCATCCCAAATCAGTGCACGCATCATCGAAGCGGTGATGGCGCAGAAGCTCGCGCCGGGTTCGCGCCTGGGCGAGCAGCAGCTGGCGATGCTGTTCGACTGCAGCCGCACCATCGTGCGAGAGGCGCTCACGCGGCTGGCGGCGCGCGGCATCGTCACGGTGAGCGCACGGCGCGGCTGGTTCGTCATCGAGCCCTCGCAGGACGAGGCGCGCGAGGCCTTCGAGGCGCGGCGCGTCATCGAACTGGGGCTGATCCGCAGCGCGGGCAGCGCCGGCAAGATCGACAAGACCGCACTGCGCGAGCTGAAAGCGCACCTTCAGCGTGAAAAAGCCGCACTGAAAGAGAGCGACGTCGGCAACCGCAGCTTTCTGCTGGGCGACTTCCATGTGTGCCTGGCCGAATGCCTGGGCAACACGCTGTTGGCCGACACGCTGCGCGACTACACCGCGCGCACCACGCTGATCGCCATGCTCTACCAGTCCACGCACGACGCGGTGCAGTCGGGCGAAGACCACGTGCAGATCGTCGCGGCGCTGGAGCGTGGCGACCCCGCCGCCGCCGAGGCGCTGATGGCCGCGCACATCGGCACGGTGCAGTCGGCGCTGCGCGTGCAGGCGCCCGCCGATCCTCTCGCGCAGCTGCGCGATGCGCTGGCGCCGCTGCAGAACACGAACACCGCCGCCGCAGCAGCGCCCAAGGGCAAGCGCCGCAAGGCGGCCGCATCCCCTGCTTCCGATTCTTCGACTTACCTAGGAGCCTTGCTATGACTTTCTCTTCTCCGTCCAAACGCCGCTTCGCGCTCGCACTGGCTTCGCTCGCCATGATGGCCGCCACGGGCGCCGCCCAGGCCCAGAACGCACTCGACAACGTGCTCAAGGCCAAGACCATCAAGATCGCCGTGCCGACCGACTACCCGCCCTACGGCTCGGTCGACAGGAACATGAAGCCCCAGGGCCTGGACATCGAGATGGCCGAGCTGATCGCCGCCAAGCTGGGCGTGAAGGTCGAGCTGGTGCCCGTGACCAGCGCCAACCGCATTCCGTACCTGCAGACCCGCAAGGCCGACCTCGTGATCTCCACGCTCGGCAAGAACGCCGAGCGCGAGAAGGTGATCGACTTCACCTCGGCCTACGCGCCCTTCTTCCAGGCCGTGTATGCGGCCAAGAGCATGAAGCTCACGAGCTTCGCCGACATGGCCGGCAAGACCGTCGCCGTGACGCGCGGCGCGATGGAAGACCAGGAACTGAACAAGGTCGCGCCGCCGAACGTCGACTACCGCCGCTTCGAGGACAACAACGCGACGATCGCGGCCTTCGTGGCCGGCCAGACGCAAACCATCGCGACCAGCGCGGCGGTCGCCGGCGACATGCTCGCCAAGAATCCGAAGGTGAGCGCCGAGTTCAAGCTGCTGCTGAAAGACAGCCCCTGCTTCGTCGGCGTCGCCAAGGGCGAAACCGCATTGAAGACCAAGGTCAACGAGATCATTGCCGCCGCCAAGAAGGACGGCACGCTGGACGCCATGTCGAAGAAGTGGCTCGGCAAGGCCGCCGGCGACCTGCCGGTGTAATTGGCTCTCCCCCATGCTTCGCGCACTTCGTGTCGCTGCGCACACCCCCTCGCCGGGGGCAACGCCTGCGGCCCGGCAAAGCCGGTTCCGCGGCGTTTCACGAACAGACTGACTTATGAACATCGAGTTTGATTTCGGCGCGGTGCTCTCCGAGTGGCCGCTGCTGCTTCGCGGCGTGGCGTGGACCATCGGCCTCACCGCCATCGGCACCGTGCTGGGCATGATCGTGGGCACCTTCTGCGCGTGGGCGCGTGCCAACGGCCCTGCATGGCTGCGCGCCATCGTGGGCACCTACGTGGAGCTGATCCGCAACACGCCCTTCATCGTGCAGCTGTTCTTCATCTTCTTCGGGCTGCCCGCGGCGGGCGTCAAGCTCACGCCGGAGACGGCGTCGATCATCGCGATGGTGATGAACCTCGGGGCCTACTCCACCGAGATCATCCGCGCCGGCATCGAGGCCACGCCCAAGGGCCAGATCGAAGCGGCCGTGAGCCTGGCGCTCAGCAAGGCGCAGGTGTTCACCCGCGTGGTGCTGCCGCCGGCGCTCAAGAAGGTGTGGCCCGCCATGGTGAGCCAGATCATCATCGTGATGCTGGGCTCGGCCGTGTGCGGGCAGATCTCCACCGAGGAGCTGAGCTATGCGGCCAACCTCATCCAGAGCCGCAACTTCCGCGCCTTCGAGGCCTTCATCGTCGCCACGCTGATCTACCTGGCCCTGGCGGTCGCGCTGCGGCGGCTGCTCAACTGGGCCGGGCCGAAATTCTTCTTCGGCCGCTGAACGCGGGAAAGCCACACACACCATGGTCGATTTTTCCCTCTGGGACATCCTGCGCAACCTGCTGATGGCACTGCGCTGGACTGTCGTGCTGTCGCTCATCGCCTTCATCGGCGGCGGGCTGGTCGGCGCCCTGCTGCTGTTCCTGCGCCTGCGCGGCGGCAGCGCCATGAACCGCGCCGTCGGCCTCTATGTGCAGCTGTTCCAGGGCACGCCGCTGCTGATGCAGCTGTTTCTCGCCTACTTCGGCATCGCGCTGTTCGGCGTCGACGTGTCGGCGTGGACCGCGGCCAGCGTGGCGCTCACGCTCTACACCAGCGCCTTTCTCACCGAGATCTGGCGCGGCTGCGTGGCCTCGATCCCGAAGGGCCAGTGGGAGGCCTCGGGCAGCCTGGCCCTGAGCTTCGCCGAGCAGATGCGCCATGTGATCCTGCCGCAGGCCGTGAAGATCGCGGTCGCGCCGACGGTGGGCTTCCTGGTGCAGGTGATCAAGGGCACGGCGCTCGCCTCGGTGATCGGCTTCGTCGAACTCACCAAGGCCGGCAGCATGATTTCGAACGCCACCTTCAAGCCCTTCGTGGTGTTCAGCTGCGTGGCCCTGCTTTATTTCGTGCTGTGCTTCCCCGTGAGCCTGTACGCCAAGAACCTCGAGAGGAAGACCCATGGCCGCCGCGCTTGAACCGCAACAACAGCAACCCGCCACCTCGGTGGGCGCCCCCATCGTGCGCATCACCGCGCTGCGCAAGTCCTACGGCACCAACGAAGTGCTGAAGGGCATCGACCTCGACGTGAAGCGCGGCGAGGTGATCGCCATCATCGGCAAGAGCGGCTCGGGCAAGAGCACGCTGCTGCGCTGCATCAACGGGCTCGAGGTGTTCCAGGAAGGTTCGCTCACCGTCGACGGCAAGCCGCTGCTGCACGAAAGCACCATGGCCATGCGCGAGCTGCGCCAGCGCGTGGGCATGATCTTCCAGAGCTTCAACCTGTTTCCGCACCTCACGGTCGGCAAGAACGTGATGCTCGCGCCCACACTGGTGAAGAAGCGCGGCGGCATGGAGGCGGCCTCGCAGGCGCGCAAGCTGCTCGACCGCGTGGGGCTGGCCGAGAAGTTCGACGCCATGCCCGACCAGCTTTCGGGCGGCCAGCAGCAGCGCGTGGCCATCGCGCGCGCACTGGCGATGGAACCGGCCGTGTTGCTGTGCGACGAGATCACCTCGGCGCTCGACCCCGAACTGGTGGGCGAGGTGCTGCGCGTGGTGGAATCGCTGGCCGACGAGGGCATGACGCTGCTGATGGTGACGCACGAAATGAGCTTCGCGCGCAAGGTCAGCGACCGCGTGATCTTCATGCACCAGGGCCGCGTGCACGAGATGGGACCGCCGGCGGAGCTGTTCGGGAATCCGCAGACGGCGGAGCTGAAGCAGTTCCTGTCGTCGCTGCACGATTGAGCCGCGGCCGTGGGCGGCTGCTATCCTTCGCCCATGGCCTGCCTGCGTACCGCGTCCATTATTCGACCCATCCGGAAGACGGTGGGTTAGCGCCCGGCACTTTGAACGACACATCAGGTACTCGCCATGCAACCCGCCCCACGAGGCGGGTTTTTCGTTTCCTGGGGCATTTTTCTTCCACCCTTCAGGAGATCGAAATGACACCACTCCCCCGCCCCGGGCTGCACATGGTCTGCGGCAAGATCGGCGCCGGCAAGTCCACGCTCACGCGGCAGCTCGCCGCCGCGCCGGGCACGGTGCTGATCAGCGAAGACGCGTGGCTCGCCGCTCTGTACCCCGACGAGATCCGCGAGCTGCCCGACTACGTGCGTTGCGCCGGCCGACTGAAGCAGGCCATGGCGGGCCACGTGGCCGACCTGCTCTCAGCCGGCATGTCGGTCGTGCTCGACTTTCCCGCCAACACGGTGGCCAGCCGCCAGTGGATGCGCGGCATCTTCGAGGCGGCCGGCGCGGCGCACAGGCTGCACTTTCTCGACGTGCCCGACGCAGTCTGCAAGGAGCGCCTGCGCGCGCGCAACGCGAGTGGCACGCATCCCTTCGAGACGACGGACGCGCAGTTCGACCAGATCAGCAGCCACTTCGCCGCGCCTTCGCCGCAGGAAGGCTTCGACGTCCTCAGGCATGCCTGAGGCCGGCGCCGCTATGCTCTGGCCCCGATGCAGATCGAACAAGCCAAGCCCTCCGAGGCCGCCACCGTAGCGGCCGTACTGAACGAAGCCGCCCGGTGGATCGCCGCCGAAGGCCGTCCGCTGTGGTCGGCCGCCGACGTCGCCTTCGAGCGCATCCAGCGCGACACCGATGCCGGCAGCTACTTCATCGCACGCGATGGCGGCGGTGCGGCCGGCGTGATGCGGCTCGACCTGGAAGACCCCGGTTTCTGGCCCGAGATGGAAGCCGGCACCTCGCTCTACGTGCACAAGCTCGCCGTGAGCCGGGCCTGGGCGGGACGCGGCGTTTCCGTGCGGCTGCTGGAGTTCGCACGCGAACGCGCCGTGCAGCTCGGCCGCCCGCACCTGCGGCTGGACTGCGTGGCCGACCGCGCGCCGCTGCGCTCGCTGTACGAGCGCTTCGGGTTTTCGCTGCACAGCGTGATCCGCAAGGGCGAAAGAGGCGAGCGCTCCTTCGCGCGTTACGAGATGCAGCCGGGAGCCGCCGGCGTCCCGCCGGACGCCGGGAAACTTCAGGCCTGTGGCAAGCTCGGAACCGTATGAACCACCGCAACCTGCTCCCCACCTCCCGCAGCAGGGTGCTGCGCGCTCTGCTGGGCGCCGCGGCCCTGCAGGCGCCCTTCGCGGCGCTGGCCGGCTTCAATTTCTTCACGAGCGAATACACCGCCACCCGCGAGGAGCTGCAGGTGCAGATCGCCAAGCGCTTTCCGGTGGCCGAGCGCTATGCCGAGATCTTCATGGTCGGGCTGCGCGATCCGCAGCTGGGTTTGGACGAACGCAACAATCGCGCAGCCATCACGGCCACGCTGACCATCGCGAGCCCGCTGCTCGCGGCTTCGCCGGTGCAGGGCGTGGTGTCGGTCAGCAGCGCACTGAAATACGACGCAGCTGCGCGCGCGCTGCGGCTCGACCAGCCCAAGGCCGAGCGCATCGAACTGCAGGGTATCGAAGGCCGCGATGCCGAGCGGCTGCAAAAGATCGGCGCGCTGGTCGCACAAGAGCTTCTGCAGGGCCAGGTGCTGCGCAGCTTCACGGCCAACGAACTGACGGTCGGGCGCAAGACCTACGAGATCGGCGACATCACTGTGCAAGACGACGGCATCAAAGTGCAGCTCAAATGAAATACGCCCTCCTCGCCTCCGCCCTGCTCGTCGCCGGCTGCGCCGCCATCGCACCCACGGCCAAGCAGCACTTCGACCTCGAAGCCCACCGCGGCGGACGCGGGCTGGCACCCGAGAACACGCTGGCCGCGTTCTCCAACGCCATCGACCTGGGCGTGACCACGCTCGAACTCGACATCGGGCTCACGGTCGATGGCGTGGTCGTGATCTCGCACGACACCTCGCTCAACCCCGACCACACGCGCGACGCCAGCGGCGCCTGGCTGCCACCGAACAGCGGCGCGTCGATCCGCTCGCTCACGCTGGCGCAGCTGCAGACCTACGACGTGGGCCGCCTCAATCCGGCGAGCAACTACGGCAAGCAGTTCGCGCTGCAGCAGCCGCGCGACGGCGAGCGCATCCCGACGCTGGCCGCGCTGTTCGCGCAGGTGCAGGCGCGTGGCGCCGAAGCAGCGACGGTGCGCTTCAACATCGAGACCAAGATCGATCCGACCAAGCCGGAGGAAACCGCCGCGCCCGAGCCGATGGTGCGCGCGCTGCTCGCCGAGATCGACAAGGCGAAGATGGCCGACCGCGTGACGATCCAGAGCTTCGACTGGCGCACGCTGGCGCTGGTCGGCCGGCTCGCGCCGCAGTTGCCGCGCGCCTACCTCACGACGGCCCGCACGCTGAAGGACAGCCGCTGGACGGCCGGCCACGACGCGGCGGGTTTCGCGTCGGTGCCGCAGATGGTCAGGGCCGCTTCGGCCAATGCACCCGGTCCGGTGATCTGGTCGCCGGCCTTCGCCGACCTCACGCCCACCGTCATCAAGGAAGCGCAGAAGCTCGGCCTGAAGGTGCTGCCCTGGACGGTGAACCAGCGTGCCGACATGCAGCGGCTGATGGACTGGGGCGCGGACGGGATCATCACCGACTACCCGGACATCCTGCGCGACCTGATGCGAGAGCGCGGGCTGTCGCTGCCGCCGCCCGGGAAGACCACGCCATGAGCGCCGCATCGCAGCTCGACGCCATCGCCGCGCGCATCGCGGCGCTGCGCACCGACTCCGGCGGCTCCATCACCACGCTGTCGAACGAAGCACGCAACAGCACCGAATTGCTCGGCGCCCTGCCCCCGCGCTATGGCGAGGTGCTGCTGAGCCTGCTCGACCGGCTGGAGTCGAGCGCGCTCTTCAGCGAGGAAAGCTGCTCCTTCAGCCAGAAGGACCTGCTCGACAACCTGCAGGTGTGGCTGGACAAGGCCCGCGGCCAGCTGGTGTCTTAGGGCGCAGGTTTATCATCCCGCCCATGCGCACCCTGCTGCTCGCCCTCATGATCGTCCTGCTGCCCATCCGCGGCTGGCTGGGCGACGCGATGGCGGTCGAGATGATGCGGCATTCGCTGACGGCTGCGACAGCAGCCGTCTCGATGGCCAGCACGGCCACCGAGGCCCATTGCCATGAGGCGATGGAGGCCGGCAACGGCATGGACATGTCCGGCCATGACAGCCACGACGACAGCGGCGCCGACCACGGGGGCTGTGGCACCTGCACCGCCTGCCAGGTCTGCCACACCGTGGCGCTCGGCGGCATGCCCCTCGTGGACATCGTGCATAGCGCGCCCCAGGCGCCGCCAGCGGCACACGCGGCCCGCTTCGCCAGTGCAGAGCCCGTTGCGGGCCTGAAGCCACCCATTTCCTGATCTCCCTGCCCGTAGTCCGTCCGCGGTGAGCCCGTTCCGGCTCGCGGCGTCCGTCGTATTGCTCATGGAGATCGAGCGTGAACCCCTTTGTTGGCCGGCAGCCTGCCGGCATCCATCGCTATCGCAAGCGCTGCGGCCTGCGTCCGCCCGGCGCCCGCAGGCCCCGGCTTTCATTCCTCAGGACCGGCGCCGTGCTGGCCGCAGCGCTGGCACTGGCCGGCTGCGCCAGCCTCGCGCCTGACGGCGGCAGCGCCGACGTGCAGGCGCTGGTCGACGGCAACCCGCTGATGGCAGGCGCCACGGCCCAGCGCGCACCGGATGAGGCCTCGCGCAAGCGCATCGACGAACTGCTCGCCGGGCCGCTCGACGCCGAGGCCGCCGTGCGCATCGCGCTGGCCAGCAGCCCGCGCGTGCAGGACGCCTTCGCCACCCTGCAGCTCAGCGATGCCGACCGCGTGCAGGCGCAGAGCCTGCCGAACCCGGTGTTCGCCTTCGGCCGCCTGACCGAGGGCAGCGAGCGCGAGATCGACCGGCTGCTGAGCTTCAACGTGGTGGGCCTGCTCACTCTGCCGTGGCAGGCGCGCTGGGCCGGCCAGCGGCACGAGTCGGCCAAGCTGCAGGCCGCGCAGAGCGTGCTGGTGCTGGCCGCCGACACGCGCCGCGCCTGGGTGCGCGCGGTGGCCGCGCAGCAGAGCGTGGTCTACCTGCGCGACGCGAGGGAGGCCACCGAAGCCGGTGCCGAACTCGCGCACCGCATGGCCCAGGTCGGCAACTGGAGCGCGCTGCAGCGCACGCGCGAGCAACTGCTGCTGGCCGATGCATCCGCGCAGCTCGCCCGTGCCGAACAGGCGGCCGTCGCCTCGCGCGAACAGCTCACCCGGCTGCTCGGACTGAGCGGCGACCGCGCCGCCAGGTACACCCTGCCCGACCGCCTCCCGCCGCTGCCCAAGGCAGCGCCCGAACTCGGCGACGTGCAGGCGCTCGCGTTGCGCGACCGGCTCGACGTGCGCTCGGCCCAGGCGCAGAACACGGCCATGGCCGGCTCGCTCGGTCTCACGCGCGCCACGAGCGTGATCAACGCGATGGAGCTCGGCGTTGCGCACAACAGCAAGTTCGACAACGGCGCCGACCGCTCGCACAGAACGCAGCGCGGCTTCGAGCTGGAGCTGCCGATTCCGATCTTCGACTGGGGCCAGGCACGCAGCGGACGCGCCGAGGCGCTGTACATGCAATCGGCCGCCCGCGTGCGCAACGTGGGCGTGCTGGCCGCGAGCGAGGCGCGCGAGGCATGGCAGGGCTGGAACACCGCCTACGCCCTCGCCCGCCGCTACCGCGACGAGGTGCTGCCGCTGCGCAAGAAGGTCAACGAGGAGATGGTGCTGCGCTACAACGGCATGCTCGCGAGCGTGTGGGAGCTGCTCGGCGAGACGCGCGCCAGCATGCTCGCGGTGAACGCGGGCATCGAGGCGCAGCGCGATTTTTGGCTGGCGGACACCGATCTGCAGCTGGTACTCACGGGGAGTTCGCCCGGTGGCATGACGGCGCTGCAGACCGCTGCGGCCGGTGACGCCCCCGCCACGGGAGGCCACTGACATGAACCGCCGCAACTTCTTCGCAGGCGCGGCCACCGCCGTCGCCGCAACCACCGTAAGCCGTGTGGCCATGGCCGCGCTGCCCGAACCGGTGTCGCAGGGCTCCACCGCCACCGCGCCGCCGCTCGTGCCGCCGAACGGCCGCTCCTACAACCCCGTCGTCACGCTCAACGGCTGGACGCTGCCCTGGCGCATGAACTCCGGCGTCAAGGAATTCCACCTCGTCGCCGAACCCGTCGTACGCGAGATGGCGCCCGGCTTCAAGGTCAACATGTGGGGCTACAACGGCCAGTCGCCCGGCCCGACCATCGAGGTGGTCGAAGGCGACCGCGTGCGCATCTTCGTGACCAACCGGCTGCCCGAGCACACCACGGTGCACTGGCACGGCCAGCGCCTGCCCAACGGCATGGACGGCGTGGGCGGCATCACGCAGCCGCACATTCCGCCGGGCAAGACCTTCGTCTACGAATTCACCGCGCGCCGACCCGGCACCTTCATGTACCACCCGCATGCCGACGAGATGGTGCAGATGGCGATGGGGATGATGGGCTTCTGGGTCACGCACCCGAAGGCCGAGCATCCGCTGATCGAGAAGGTCGACCGCGACTTCTGCTTCCTGCTCGGCAGCTTCGACGTGGAGCCCGGCAGCGCCACGCCCAAGGTCAACACCATGACCGACTTCAACATCTGGAGCTTCAACAGCCGCGTGTTCCCGGCCATCGACACGCTCAACGTGCGCAAGGGCGACCGCGTACGCATCCGCGTGGGCAACCTCACGATGACCAACCACCCGATCCACATCCACGGCCACGAGTTCGAGGTGACCGGTACCGACGGCGGCCCCGTGCCGCGCACCGCGCGCTGGCCCGAGGTGTCGGTGGACGTGGCGGTGGGCCAGATGCGGCAGATGGAATTCATTGCCGACGAGGAAGGCGACTGGTCGCTGCACTGCCACAAGGCGCACCACACGATGGGGCCGATGGGACACGACGTGCCGACCATGATCGGCGTGGACCACAAGGGCGTGGCCGAGAAGATCCGCAAGCTCGTGCCCGACTACATGGTGATGGGCGACAAGGGCATGGCCGACATGGGCGAGATGGAAATGCCCATTCCCGACAACACGGTGCCGATGATGACCGGCACCGGCCCCTTCGGCTCGGCCGAGATGGGCGGCATGTTCACGCTGCTGAAGGTGCGGCGCGACCAGAAGCCCGGCGACTACCGCGACCCGGGGTGGTTCAGGCACCCGGCCGGCACAGTGGCGCGCGAAGTGCCGGACGCGAACGTGCCGCCGGCCACGCGCAAGTCGCCTGCGCCCTCGAAGGACGGCAGCCCCGATGCAACCGTGCGCAAGCCCTCCGGGCACGGCGCGCACAACCACTGATCCCTTTCATTTTTTCTGGAGCTCGCACCATGAACAAGACATTCAAGTCCATCGCCGCAGGCCTCGCGCTCGCAGCAGTTGCCACAGCCTCGCTGGCTCACGAAGGCCACAGCGCCCAGCCGAAAAGCGCCGCCGCGCTCGCCCCCGAGCAGAAGGCCTGGGGCATCGCGGGCAAAGCCGGCGCCGTGAAGCGCACCATCGACATCGCAATGGCCGACGACATGACCTTCACGCCCTCGGTCATCGAAGTGCGCGAAGGCGACACCATCCGGCTGCGCCTGAAGAACCGCGGCAAGGAACTGCACGAACTCGTGCTCGGCACCACCGCCGAGATCGGGGCGCACGCGGCCATGATGAAGAAATTCCCGGACATGGAGCACGACGATCCATGGATGGTGCACGTGCCCGCCGGCAAGACCGGCGACATGGTCTGGACCTTCAACCGCGCGGGCGATTTCGACTTCGCCTGCCTCGTGAAGGATCACTACGAACTCGGCATGGCCGGCCGCATCCGCGTGCAGGGCCGTCGCTGAATCGACCAGCAACCAACGAAAGCAGATCATCATGAAGAAATTGTTCACCGCACTCTCCGCCGCCCTGCTCGCCGCAGCTGCCTTCGCGCAGGCCGCATTGCCGTCCGTCGAAGGCGAGGTCCGCAAGATCGACACCGACGCGAAGAAGATCACGCTGAAGCACGGCGACATTCCCAACCTCGAAATGACCGGCATGACGATGGTCTTTCGCGTGAGCGACCCTGCGTTGCTCACCAAGGTGAAGCCGGGCGACAAGGTGCAGTTCACGGCCGACAAGGTCGATGGCGCACTCACGGTGCTGTCGATCGCACCGGCGAACTGACGCTCGGCGTGCCGGCTGGCCCTATGGCTTGAAGCGGCCCGGATCGAACGGGGCCAGCGGTATCTCCGCCGCAGCGCCCGCGAGCAGTTGAGCCGCCAGGAGCCCCGTGCGCGCCGAGCCGCACAGGCCCACGTGGCCATGCCCGAAGGCCAGAACGATGTCGGCGCTGGCGGCGGCCGGGCCGATGCAGGGCAGTCCGTCGGGCAGGCTCGGGCGATGGCCGAGCCAGTGCTTCGTCGGCGATGCACCCGCTGCGAGCGCGGGAAACATCGATTGCAGGTGCCGGTGCAGGATCTCGGCGCGGCGCCAGTCGGGCGCCGCTTCGAGGCCGGCAATCTCGACCTGCCCCGCCGCGCGCAGGCCGCCGTCCATCCAGTGGGCGATGAGCTTGCCGTCAGCCACCATCGTCGGCGTGCGCGGGCCGGCCGTGGCGTCTTCGATGACCACGTGGTAGCCGCGCTCGGAATCAAGCGGCACCGCGGAGCCGGCCGCTGCCGCGAGCGGGCCCGAGCGCGCACCGGCGCAGATGGCGGCGCCGTCGCAGGCGATGTCGCCGGCCTCGGTGCGCACTGCGCGCAGCCGTCCGTCCTCGATGAGAAAGCCCGTCGCGCGGGCGGTGATGCGTTCGGCACCCGCATCGAGCGCATGGCGCGCCAATGCAGCCACGTAGGCGCCCGGATTGCGGCAATGGCCGGCTTCGGGCACGAAGATGCCGAGCGTGTAGCGCGCGTCCAGATCGGGCTCGCGGCGGCGCAGCTCGTCTTCGCTCCACTCGTTCCACTGGATGCCCACACGCCGGCGCACGCGCCAGCCCAGCGCGTCGCCATCGAACTCCGCGCGCGAGCGATAGGCATGTAGCAACCCGCGCCGCTCGATGAGCTGCGGCACGCCGGCCTCGGCCGCGAGTTGCGCGTGAAGCTCGGGCGCATCGACCAGCAGCGTGCGCAGCGCGTCGGCCGTGCGCTGCACACGCGCCTCGGTCCAGCCCGAAGCCAGGTAGCGCAGCAACCACGGCAAGGCGCGTGGCAGGTAGCGCCAGCGCAGGGCGAGCGGACCGAGCGGTTCGGCCAGCCAGCCCGGCACCTTGCGCCAGGCGCCCGGCAACGCGGGTGGCACCACGGAGTGCGACGACAGCCAGCCGGCATTGCCGTAGCTCGTGGCCTGCGGGCCGCCCGGTTCGCCGGGCTCCAGCACCGTCACGCGCAGGCCCGCGCGCAGCGCCTCGATGGCGGTGGCGCTGCCCACCGCGCCCGCGCCGATCACCACCACATGGCGGCGTCCGCCGCCGGGAGAGAAACTTCTTGCAACCGTCATGGCAAGGATCGTAGAGGGTGCGGTCCCATAATCGGCCGCCATGCCAGCCTCAGTTTCCGCTCCCTCCCAATCCGCCGGTTCCATCACCGACGTCGCCGGCATCGAAGTCGGCCATTTCTCCGACACCCGCCGCCCCACCGGCTGCACCGTGGTCATGGCGCGCGACGGCGCGGTGGCCGGCGTGGACGTGCGCGGCGCTGCTCCCGGCACGCGCGAGACCGACCTGCTTTCGCCCGGCAACCTCGTGCAGCAGGTGCACGCGGTGATGCTCGCGGGCGGCAGCGCCTGGGGCCTTGCGGCCGCCGACGGCGCCATGCGATGGATGGAAGAACGCAACATCGGCATGGACGTGCGCTTCGGCACCCTGCCCATCGTGCCGGCCGCCGTGCTGTTCGACCTGCCCATGGGCGACGCGCGCATCCGCCCCGATGCCGCCGCCGGCTACGCGGCCTGCGAAGCCGCAAGCACCGCGGCGCCCGCCGAAGGCAACGTGGGCGCGGGCACCGGCGCACTGGTGGGCAAGCTCTTCGGCGTGGACCGTGCGATGAAGGGTGGCATCGGCACCGCGTCGGTCACGGTCGGCGGCGTCACGGTCGGCGTGCTGATCGCGGTCAACTCGCTGGGCGACGTGATCGACCACAACACCGGCCAGCCGGTGGCCGGCGCGCGCACCGAAGACGGCAAGGCGCTGCTCGATACACGCCGCGCGCTGCTGCGCGGCGACAGCCCCAAGCCGCTGCTGGCGGGCACCAACACCACCATCGGCGTGATCGCCACCGACGCGGTGCTGACCAAGGCGCAGGCCAACCGGCTCGCCATGGTCGCGCACGACGGGCTGGCGCGCGCCATCAACCCGGTGCACACCATGAGCGACGGCGACACGCTGTTCGCGCTGGCCACCGGCCGCGTGCCGCTGGAAGGCAGTGCGCCGGGCATGACGGTGCTCAGCACCATGGCGGCCGAGGCCGTCGCAATCGCCACGCTGCGCGCGGTGCACGCAGCGCGGTCCGTGACGTTAGGCGAGCTGCACATTCCCTGCGCGGCCGATCTCGCCACGCCGCGCGGCTGAAGACGGAAGAGACACCATGGCGTTTCCCAGAACCTTGAAACTGATCCTGCTGTCGATCCGCGACCTGATCGCCTCGGCCGGGCCGATCGTGTTCATCGTGATCGGCCTGCTGATCGCCGCCTACTGGTGGCTGCAGCCACAGCCGCCCAAGCACGTCACGCTCGCCACCGGCCCCACGGGCAGCGCCTATGCACAGTTCGGCAAGCACTACGCGGAAGCGCTCAAGCGCGCCGGCATCGAGGTGGAGCTCAAGCCCACGTCGGGCTCCACCGAGAACCTGCAACTGCTGCGCACCGGCGGCGCCGACGTAGGCTTCGTGCGCGGCGGCAGCGCCGACCCGGTGGCCGACGAAGAAGCCGGCCTGACCTCGCTCGGCAGCCTGTTCTACGAGCCGATCTGGCTGTTCTACCGCGCCGACTCGGCGCAGAAGATCGACCGCAAGACCGGCACGCTGACATCGCTCACGCAGCTGCGCGGACTGCGCGTGAACGTCGACCTGTCGGGCAGCGGCCTGCCCGACATCATGGAGCGGATGCTCAAGGCCAACCATCTGGGCCCCGACGACCTGCTGCTGTCGAACCTCGAGCAGGCGGCGGCGGCCGAAGCGCTGCAGGCCGGGCTGCTCGATGCCATCGTGCTGTCTTCGGCGCCGCAGTCGCCGCAAGTGCAGCGGCTGCTGCGCTCGGACGACATCAAGCTCCTGGACTTCGGCCAGGCCGATGCCTACTCGCGGCGCTTTCCGTTCCTCTCGGCAGTGACGCTGCCGCGCGGCGTGGTCGACCTGTCGAAAGACCTGCCGCCGCACGACGTGTCGCTGCTCGCGGCCACCACCTCGCTGCTGTCGCGCGAGGAAACGCACCCCGCCCTGCGCCAGCTGTTCGCGCAGGCCGCGCAGTCGATCCACGGTGGCGCCGGCTGGTTCAACCGGGCGCGCGACTTTCCCAACACCCGCACCAGCGAACTGCCGGTGAGCCCCGAGGGCGACCGCGCCATCAACGGCACGCCGCCGGTCTGGCAGCGCTACCTGCCGTTCTGGGCCAGCAACCTGGTCGAGCGCATGTGGCTGGTGCTGGGCGGCCTGCTGGTGCTGATGCTGCCGCTGAGCCGCGTGGTGCCGCCGCTGTACCAGTTCCGCGTGCGGCGGCGCGTGTTCCGCTGGTATGCACGGCTGCGCGACATCGAGGCCAAGGTCGATGCGAAACAGGGCGAGCAGAAGGCGTTGCTCGAAGATCTCGATCAGCTCGACCGCGTCGTCAACAAGGTGGCGGTGCCGCTGTCGTATGCCGACGAGCTCTACGCGCTGCGCAACAACATCTATGCGGTGCGCAAGCGGGTGCTGGCCAGAACGTCGCAAGGCGCTGCCGCACCGACGGCCGCGGCGAACGATGCCGGCTGATGGGGCCCTGCTTCCGGCCTTGCGCACGCTGATCGATTTTGCGCAGCCGCGCAGCGACGGCGCGAGCCGGCTGCGCCTGGCCTTCGGCGCGCCGTCGCGCGTGCTGGTGGCGCGGACTGCCGGCGAGGTGCGGCCGGTGCTGGAGGCTGTGGAGGCGCTGGCGCGCGAGGGGCGCTGGTGCGTGGGCTACCTGCGCTACGAGGCCGCCATCGCGTTCGATCCTGCGTTGGCCGTGCACGAAGCCGACGGCCCGCTGGCATGGTTCGGCGTGCATGACGAAGTGCTGCCCTGGCCGGAAGATTCGCCCGCAATGCCGCCAGTCGAATGGCAAGGCAGCCTCTCGCGCGAGTCCTTCGACCAGCGCATGCGGGCCATCCACCGCGCAATTGCGGACGGTGAGCTTTACCAGCTCAACTACACCGCCGCATTGCATGCTGAATTCCACGGCGACGCGCGCGACTGGTTCTTCGCACTGCGGCAGGCACAGCCCGGCGGCTACAGCGCCTTCATCGACACCGGCGAGGAACAGGTGCTTTCGGTGTCACCCGAACTCTTCTTCGACTGGCACGGCGACCGCATCCTGGCGCGCCCCATGAAGGGCACGGCCCCGCGCGGCGCGACACCGGCCGAGGACGCAGCGCTGGCACTGCGGCTGCGCACCGTGCCGAAGGAACGGGCCGAGAACGTGATGATCGTGGACCTGATCCGCAACGACCTGTCGCGCGTGGCGCAGCCCTTCTCGGTGCGCGTGCCGCGGCTCTTCCATACCGAAGCGCTGCCGGCGGTGTGGCAGATGACGTCGGATGTCGAGGCACTCGTGCGCGAGGGCATCGCGCTGGCCGACGTGTTCGGGGCGCTGTTCCCGTGCGGCTCGATCACCGGTGCGCCCAAGGTCAGCGCGATGCGGCTGATCCGCGAGCTGGAGCCCGAGGCGCGCGGCGTGTACTGCGGCGCGGTCGGCGTGGTGCGGCCCGGCGGTCATGCGACCTTCAATGTGCCGATCCGCACCGTGACGCTGCGCGGCACCGAGGCGCGCTGCGGCATCGGCAGCGGCATCACGACCGATGCGCGGGCGGACGCCGAATGGGAGGAATGGCGCCACAAGCGGGCCTTCCTGGGCCAGGCGGCGAACCCGCCGTTCGAGCTGCTCGAAACCCTTGCGCTGGTTGGAGGCGAGCTGCGCGATGCGCCCGCGCACCTTGCGCGCATGGCGGCCGCGGCAGCGCATTTCGGCCGCACGTGGAGCGAAGCGCGCGTCACCGCATGCCTCGATCGACTCAAGGCACAGCATGCCACCGGCACATGGCGCGTGCGCCTGCTGCTCGATGCGCAAGGCGCGCCGCGCGCAGAAGCCTTTGCGATGGAGGCGCCACCCGCGCGCGTGCAACTGCAACTGGCCACGCGCGCGTTCGACGAGGCCGACAGCGATTTCACCCGCTTCAAGACCACCCGCCGCGCCCACTACGAGGCCTTCGCGCCCACAGCCGCGGGCGTGTTCGACACGCTCCTGTGGAACCGCGATGGCGAGATCACCGAATGCACGCGCGGCAACATCGCCCTGCTGCTCGACGGCCGCTGGGTCACGCCGCCCTTGCACTGCGGCCTGCTGAACGGCGTCGGCCGCGCCAACCGGCTGCGCAGCGGCCAGCTTGCCGAAGCCGTCGTGCGGGTGAACGATCTGCCGCGCGTGCAGGCCCTTGCCTTCGTGAACAGCCTGCGCGGCTGGCTCGATGCCGACCTGCACACTCCGCAAAAATAGTTCGTCAAAGCGCTTGACTTGGAGCGCGCTCTAACTTTGAGAATCAACGCCATGGAAACCAGTCTGACCATCGCGGAAGTCGCGCAGCGAACCGGCCTCACGGCCTACACGCTGCGCTACTACGAACGCATCGGGCTGATCGCCGCGGTGCCGCGTGCACCGGGCGGTCAGCGCCGCTATGCGAGCGCCGACATGGACTTGCTGGATTTCCTGTTGCGCCTGCGCGAGACCGGCATGTCCATCCAGGGCATGCAGGCCTTCGTCAGGCTTCGAAACCAGGGGGACGCCAGCGTCGGCGAACGGCGCGAGATGCTCGAACAGCACCTCGCGGAAGTTCAGGCCCGGGTGGCGGCGCTGCAGCAATCGATGCAGGCGCTGTCGCTCAAGATCGACCACTACCGTGCGGTCGAGAAGACGAAGAAGCGTCCTCCTTCATCGGGCACTGCCCCGGAAGGAAAGACGAGCAATGACGAACACACAGAACCAGGGCCACAACGACAACCTGCGCTACACGCGCGGCCTGGCCAAGCTTCACGAGATCGACGGTGAAGGCGGCGTCAAGGTGGTCGAGAGCCTGGCCGACATCGCGCCAGACTTTGGCCGCCTGGTGATCGAGTTTCCGTTCGGCGACATCTACTCGCGCCCCGGCCTCGACCTGCGCTCCCGCGAGATCGCGACGGTGGCTGCGCTCACGGCCATGGGCAATGCGGCGCCGCAGCTGAAGGTGCACATCCAGGGTGCGCTGAACGTCGGCGCGACGCGCACCGAGGTTGTCGAGGTCATCATGCAGATGGCGGTGTATGCGGGCTTTCCGGCGGCGCTCAACGGCCTGTTTGCGGCGCGCGAGGTGTTCGCGGCCGACGATGAAAAAAGCGCGCGGCCCCTTTGAGAACCACGCGCTGTCTTTGTCTTGCTCCTTCCCCCTCTGGGGGAAGGCAGGGATGGGGGCTGACGGCGCTTGCAATGCAGCGGTGCCTGTTCGAAGGCCGTCGAGCCCCCACCCCAACCCTCCCCCGGAAGGGGAGGGAGAAATACCGGGGCCTTACTTGAGCGCCTTGTAGCGCATGCGTTTCGGCTTCGCGCCTTCTTCGCCCAGGCGCTTCTTCTTGTCGGCTTCGTACTCCTGGTAGTTGCCGTCGAAGAAGGTCCACTGGCTGTCGCCTTCGGCGGCCAGGATGTGGGTGGCGATGCGGTCGAGGAACCAGCGGTCATGGCTGATCACCATGACCGTGCCGGCGAACTCGAGCAGCGCGTCTTCGAGCGCGCGCAGCGTTTCCACGTCGAGGTCGTTCGACGGTTCGTCAAGCAGCAGCACGTTGCCGCCGGCGATCAGCGTCTTGGCCAGGTGCAGGCGGCCGCGTTCGCCGCCCGACAGCGTGCCGACCTTCTTCTGCTGGTCGGCCCCGTTGAAGTTGAAGCGGCCCGCATACGCGCGGCTTGCCATCTGGAACTTGCCGACGTTGATGATGTCCAGGCCGTTCGAGATGTCTTCCCACACGGTCTTCTGGTTGGCCAGCTCGTCGCGGTGCTGGTCGACGAAGGCCATCTTCACGGTCTGGCCGATGACGACCTCGCCCGAATCGGGCTTTTCCTTGCCCGCGAGCAGCTTGAAGAGCGTCGACTTGCCGGCGCCGTTCGGGCCGATGATGCCGACGATCGCGCCCGGCGGCACGGTGAAGCTCAGGTTGTCGATCAGCATGCGGTCGCCGAAGGACTTGCTGACGCCGTGGAACTCGAACACCTGCTGGCCCAGCCGCTCCGCCACAGGAATGAAGATTTCCTGCGTCTCGTTGCGCTTCTGGTATTCCATGTCGCTCAGCTCTTCGAAGCGGGCCAGGCGCGACTTGCTCTTGGCCTGGCGTGCCTTCGGGTTCTGACGCGACCACTCGAGTTCCTTCTTCAGGGCCTTGGCGTGGGCTTCTTCGCTCTTCTGCTCCTGCGCCAGGCGTTCGCCCTTCTGCTCGAGCCAGGTGCTGTAGTTGCCCTTCCAGGGAATGCCGCGACCGCGGTCCATTTCCAGGATCCATTCGGCCGCGTTATCGAGGAAGTAGCGATCGTGGGTGATGGCCACCACGGTGCCCGTGAAGCGCTGCAGGAACACTTCGAGCCACTCCACCGATTCGGCATCCAGGTGGTTGGTCGGCTCGTCGAGCAGCAGCATGTCGGGCTTGGACAGCAGCAGGCGGCACAGCGCCACGCGGCGTTTTTCACCGCCTGACAGCAGGCCGATCTTGGCGTCCCACGGCGGCAGGCGCAGCGCGTCGGCGGCGATTTCCAGCTGATGCTCGGAATCGGTGCCGGCAGTGGCGATGATGGCTTCGAGCTGGGCCTGCTCGGCGGCCAGCGCGTCGAAGTCGGCGTCTTCGGCACCGTAGGCGATGTACACCTCTTCGAGGCGCGCTTTGGCCGCAAACACCGCGCCCATGGACTCTTCGACCGATTCGCGCACCGTGTGCTCGGTGTTGAGCTTGGGTTCCTGCTCCAGATAGCCGATCGTCATCCCCGGCATGGGCAGCGCCTCGCCCTCGAACTCCTTGTCCACACCCGCCATGATCTTGAGCAGCGTGGACTTGCCCGAGCCGTTCAGGCCGAGCACGCCGATCTTGGCGCCGGGGAAGAAAGAGAGCGAAATGTCTTTCAAGAGCTGCCGCTTGGGCGGCACCGTCTTGCTGACGCGGTTCATCGAATAGACGTATTGAGCCATCTGGGAATAGTTACCTTGGGTACAAAGATTCGGGGGAAAGCGCGGTCGCCAGAAAGAAGCCCTTGGGAAGCATTCAGGCGCGGCAAATCACCGATTATCGACTCATGCGACAATAGCCACCGTTGCCGGGTCCAGTTGCCCGCAACACCGGCTCTCTGCCGGGGACGAAGAAAGGTCCATTTCAACCCTTTTGCGAGGGCGGACTTTCCGGCTCCCACCCCTGACCTTCATCTGCCTTGACTGGCTCGGCGTCAACAAGACGCCAAGCGGGCCGATGCCACTGCGCCGTGTATGGCGCTTATTGTTTCCAATGAATTTTGATGAACTGAAGCTGGCTCCCGCCATCTTGAAGGCTGTGCACGAGCACGGTTACGACACCCCCACCCCCATCCAGGCGCAAGCCATCCCCGCCGTCCTCGAAGGCCACGACCTGCTCGGCGGCGCCCAGACCGGCACCGGCAAGACCGCCGCCTTCACGCTGCCCATGCTGCACAAGCTCACCATGAGCCGCAGCGCCACCAACAAGTTCGGCGGCACCGGCATCCGTGCCCTCGTGCTGACCCCCACGCGCGAACTCGCGGCCCAGGTCGAAGAGTCGGTCCGCACCTACGGCAAGTACCTGCAGCTCGACTCGACCGTGATCTTCGGCGGCGTCGGCATGAACCCGCAGATCAGCAAGCTCAAGAAGGGCGTCGACATCCTCGTGGCCACCCCCGGCCGCCTGCTCGACCTGCAGCAGCAGGGCATGCTCGACCTGGCCCAGGTCCAGATGCTCATCCTCGACGAAGCCGACCGCATGCTCGACATGGGCTTCATCCACGACGTGAAGAAGATCCTGGCCCTGGTGCCCAAGGAAAAGCAGAGCCTGCTGTTCTCGGCCACCTTCAGCGACGAGATCCGCGACCTCGCGGCCACGCTGCTGAAGAACCCGCAAAGCATCCAGGTCACGCCGCGCAACACCACCGTGCAGCGCATCACCCAGGTGATCCACCCCGTGGGCCGCGGCAAGAAGAAGGCGCTGCTCGCGCACATCATCAACGAGAACAAGTGGAGCCAGGTGCTCGTGTTCACGCGCACCAAGTTCGGCGCCAACAGCGTGGCCGAATTCCTCACCAAGAACGGCATCGAGGCGATGGCGCTGCACGGCAACAAGAGCCAGAGCGCCCGCACGCAGGCGCTGGCCGGCTTCAAGACCGGCGACATCCGTGCGCTGGTGGCCACCGACATCGCGGCGCGCGGCATCGACATCGACGAACTGCCGCACGTCGTGAACTACGAGATTCCGAACGTCAGCGAAGACTACGTGCACCGCATCGGCCGCACCGGCCGTGCCGGTTCGAGCGGCGAGGCCGTGAGCTTCGTGTGCCTGGACGAAGAAGGCTTCATGCAGGAAATCGAACGCTTCACGAAGCAGACGATTCCCGTGCAGATCGTCGAGGGCTTCGGCCCCGAAGAAGGTGAACGCGCCGAGCCGATCGCCATGGGCCGCCAGACGATCTGGGGCGGCGCCGGCCGTCCGCCGAGCCGCGACGTGATGCAGGCGGCCGCCAAGGCTGCCCGCACCGAGATGCTGCAGCGCATCCGCGAGAACAAGGCCGGCCAGGGCGGCGGCGAGCGCGCAGGCGGTGGTGGCGGCGGAAACGGTGGCGGTCAACGCCGCGGTGGTGGCGGCCAGGGTGGCGGTCAAGGCCGCAACGCCAACGGCGGCGGCCAAGGCCAGGGTCAAGGCCCGCGCGGCCAGGGTGCTCGCGCACCGCAGGGCCGTGGCCCGCAAGGTCCGGCACGTGCGCCGCACCATGCACCGCATCAGCAACAGGCTCATCAGCCACATGACGAGCGCCAGCCGCGCCATCACGGCAACAGCCACAGCCCGACCCAGGCCAACCAGGTCGCGCACCTGCGCGCCGAAGCGGTCGCAGGCGGCGCCGGCCAGCCGGATCCGTTGCGCACGAGCGTCGACCACATGGGTGGCGGACGTGGTCGCGGTCGCCCGGGTGGTGGCGGCTACGGCGGCAACCGTTCGGGCGGCGGTGGCCGTTCGGGTGGTGGCGGCGGCTATGGTGGCGGTGGCCGCTCGGGCGGCGGCGGTGGTGGCCGTTCGTTCGGTCGCTGACATCCACGGGCAAGGACATACCTGCCCTTAGACGAAAGGGCACCTCGGGCAAGCCGTTCGCTTAATCTGTTGAAATTTTGCAGGTTTTCGACCTGATGCAATCGGGCCTCTTCGGAGGCCCGATCCCTTTTTTGGAGCTGGCTGCCACGGATGTCAGCGGCACGGTCAAGACCTTCATATTGCGGCCATGCACCGGCCACGCACCATGATCTACGCACTGGCGACAGCCGAAGAGCTGATGGCCGAGTTCGGGAAAATGCTCATGCGCACGCGGTCAATTGGCGGGCTCAGCGTCGACGATCAGGCCAAAGGCCAGCCAGTCAAGCGTCGAGGAGATCGAGAGGATCGAGTCAGAGCAAAGCGGCGATCTCGTGACGCTGTTGCGGATCGCTCAGGCTCTACGATTCGCCGACGCTCTCATGGAGGTACTCAAGCCACCGCTCGCCAGCTTGGATGAGATCGAGCGGAGGAAGAGTTGATCCAAGCCGAGGGCGAACGGTGAGCCAGTTCGCTCAGCGAGCCTTCCGCCTGAGGCGGCTCAGTGGCGCCAGAGACTGGTCGCCAACGCGCCAAGCGAGAACCACCATACCCAGCCGAGGCGACCGTTGAGCGCGGCGAGCGACTGCTTCAATTGCTCCAAGGTTTGGCCCGAACTGGGCTGGGCCAACATTTCCGACAAGGCCAAGACATCAGCCTTGGTCGCCGGCTCGTCGCTGGCCTCCAACTCGGGCTGGTGGTCGTCCTCGTCCTTGAACCAATCTGGATGCTTCTCCGACAGGTCCGTCCGGATGCCATTGAAGATGTTGGCCGCCAGCAGGTCCGAATGCTTGTCGGCGTGGACCACGGCCCATGCGATGGTCTTCAAGGCACCCCGTCCCGCCTGCGTTCGCCAAATCTTGTGGTTGTGCATGGCTTGGTTGAACACAAGCTCTCCATCCCGCTCGTAGGCGGCCGAAAGCTGCTCGGGTTTGATGTCCCCATCCGCGTATGCGGCGGATCGGAGAGCCGGATCGTCGCTGGCCAGCAGGATCGGCAGGAGCTTTGAGTCCTTAGAAAGGGCAAGGCGGGCCAAGCCCTTGCGGACCCCTTGATGGCCGGAAAGCCAGCCCCCCATGATGTCCTTGGCCTCCCTCGCAACGGCATCGGCGTCCGAGGGGTCAACATGCCAGCGGGCGGCCAGCTCCAATGGTTTTTTGATGGAGAAGGCGTCGGTCTCCAAGCGGTCATAGAGGTAGTTCAGAGCCGCGGCCCAGCGAACGGTGGGCTCCACCCGCTCGGCGAGGGTCCATGCGGCGTTGAACACGGCCCCGTAGCTGTATTCGGCATAGCCGTCCATGAAGTCGTCATCGTAGGGCCGCCGCATCCGCTCGTTGCGATGGAGAGTGACCACGATCATCGCGAGCCGGTCGTCAGGGATTTGGTCCCATGGCTTCTTGCCTTCCAGCAAGTCCCGCAGGAATGAGTCGTCGAGGTTGTGGTTCTCGAACAGAGCTGACAGCTCTTCGCTTGGCGACGCGATCAGCCATGCGACCGTTTGCTCCTCGTCGTCAAACAGAGCGACGGGGAACTTCGAAAAGTTCTCGCCGCCCACGACGATGTTGGACAGCACGGCAAGCCGTGAGGCTCCCGATGGCTCGCCGGAGGTGAACAAGGGTTTCGACGTCGCGATGAAGCGGGCATGCTTGGCCAATGCTAGGTTGATCGCCGGGTCGTCACGCGCGAGCAGCGCCGCCTCGATGTCCTCATCCACTTCGTCGCTGCGCCACTCGTCCTTGGACTGAGAGGCCCGCTTCTTCAAAAACGCGACGAGTGCGTCTGGCGACATCGCCATCAACTCGGCCTGCTTGATGATGCCTTTATAGCTCTTGTAGCTCCCCATGCCGTCCCCTTTTCGGTGTCGAGAGCAAACATACTACACGGAGGCAAATCCATCATGGGCAATCGCCGATTGCCTACTAAGAAGCACCAACCCGCCCCCCTGCACGCCCCGGGGTCGGGCTCGCGCGATGGCGAACTACTGAGGCTCAATGCGAACCGTGATCAATATGACCTATTCACATATCGGGTAGAGAAAGTGCTTACCGCCAGCGCGTCAATACAGTCCAACTATTACATCCTGGCCCGATTGGGTTTTTAAAGCAATGAAGATATGGGATGCGGAAAAATGGAGAGATAGTGTCTAGGCAAGCGAGAAGGCGACGGACGGGAAGCCATTTATCAGCCCAAGGTCGTCATGGGGCTGGAATCCGCTGATGAGCTCTTGTGCTCCTCGCGTGATATGAAGGATGAAATCAATTAGTCAAAGCGCTTAACTCTGTCGAACACTATTCGCTTTGCTCGTGAGCTTAGTGTCCGGAGTTTTAGGTTTTTTCTTTGGCTCCAAAGACCACTTCAAACAGCAGAAATGACATTAGTGGTTAGCGGCACAGCAATGCGATTGAACCGCGACTAATGCCAAGCGCCGCCATGGCGCACCCCGTGATCCGCATCAGCTTCATACATTCCGCGCTGGGCGGCTCCCTGAATTTGCTTTGTTCGACTCTATCGTTGCAGGAACGACGTTTCAGTCGGCAATCGTGACCCGGGCCACAATCGTTGCCGCCATGCAATACATCCCACCCAACTACGCCACCCTCTTCGTAGCCACCTGCAACCTCCTCAATCTAGCGGCACCGAACCGCGTGTACTACGAGAACCAGGACGCCTACACCGAGCGCGAGTACGAACGAAAGATCGACTGGACCGGCGAGCGCTTCCATGCGCTCAATGCCGACGTGCTGGCGGTGCAGGAAGTGTGGGACGAGTCGGCGCTCAAGGCCTGCATCGCGCGCAGCGGCCTGCGCTACGACTTCGTCTCGGTGCCGGGCGCCGAGAACACGCCACCGCACACCGGCGCGCAAGGCACGCCGCGCGTGGGCATCGCGACGCGGCTGAAGGTGGACGAGCTTCGCTCCTTCGTCGACTTCCCTCCGGGCTTCGGCGTCGAGGTGCCGGGCCTGGGCCCTCACACGCGCTTCGAGCGGCCTCCCCTGCTCGCCACGGTGCGCATGAAACACGGCCAGCAGGTGCATGTGCTCGCGGTGCACCTGAAGTCCAAGCGGCCGAAGTTCCTGCAGGACGCCCAAGGCAACCCGCTCGAAGACCGGGACGACCGCAAGGTGGGCGTGATGGCGTCGCTGCGCTCGCTGCTGATGCGCGGCGCGGAAGCCGCGGCCCTGCGCTGCATCGTCATCGACCTGCTGCAGGACACGAACGTGCCGCTCGTGGTGATGGGCGACTTCAACGACAACCCGCACAGCGTGACGACGCAGCTCGTGGCCGCCACTTCCGAGGTCGCCTACGACAAGGCCGCGCGCGACGTGGCCCTGTTCAACGCCTACGAGATGCAGGGTGAATCAGCACTCAAGAAGGACGTGGCGTACTCACACATCCACCAGGGCTTTCCGGATGTGCTCGATCAGATATTCGTGAGCGAGGAATTCGTCGCCACCAGCCACCACAGCCTGGGCGACGTGCGGCGGGTCGACTATTTCAACGACCACCTGCACGAAGGGCGCGACCGCTCGCGCTCCGACCACGGCTTCGTGCGCGCCCTCCTGCGGCTGCGCACGGCCTGAGGATCAGCCCATGCGCCGACCGGTCTGCCGGTCGAACAGGTGCACGTTCTCGGCCTCGATGGCCAGCCGCACCATTTCGTCGGGTCCGGCATCGACGCGGCCATGCACCGCCAGCACCAGCTTTTCCTCGCCGACCTGCACCAGCAGTTCGGTCTCCGCGCCGGTGGGCTCGACCACGATCACCTTCGCTTCGACGCTGCGCGGGCCGCCGCCGAGCGTCATGTCGCCGGGCCGGATGCCGTAGTGCACCGGCTGGCCGTCAGGGGCCGAGGTGCCGGCCGGCACCGGCCAGCGCGCGCCTTGCGATTCGACCCAGCAGTCGCCGCCGGCGCGCCGCACCGTGCCTTCGATGACGTTCATCGACGGCGAGCCGATGAACTGCGCGACGAACAGGTTGTCGGGGCGGTCGTACAGCTCCAGCGGCGTGCCGATCTGCTCGATGATGCCGTCGTGCATCACCACGATGCGGTCGGCCATGGTCATGGCCTCGATCTGGTCGTGCGTCACGTAGACGGTGGTGGTCTTCAGGCGCTGGTGCAGCGCCTTGATTTCGGCGCGCATCGCCACGCGCAGCTTGGCGTCGAGGTTGGACAGCGGCTCGTCGAACAAGAACACCTTCGGGTCGCGCACGATGGCACGGCCCATGGCCACGCGCTGGCGCTGGCCGCCCGAGAGCTCGCGCGGATAGCGGCCCAGCAATGCGTCGAGGTTGAGGATCTTCGCGGCCCGCGCCACGCGCTCGTCGGTCACCGATTTCTCGGCGTTGCGCAGCCGCAGGCTGAAGCCCATGTTCTCGCCCACGGTCATGTGCGGATAGAGCGCGTAGCTCTGGAACACCATGGCGATGTCGCGGTCCTTCGACTCGAGGTCGTTGACCACGCGGCCGTCGATGACGATCTCGCCGCCGCTGATGTCTTCCAGACCCGCGAGCATGCGCAGCAGCGTCGACTTGCCGCAGCCCGAGGGGCCGACCAGCACGACGAATTCGCCGTCGGTGATGTCGAAGCCCAGGCCCTTGATGATCTGGACCTTGCCGAAGGATTTCTGGATATTGCGAAAGGTTACGGATGCCATTTGTGATTCCTGGATTCGCTCAGCTCTTGACGGCGCCGGCAGTAAGACCACCGACCATGTAGCGTTTGAATGCGTAGTAGATGGCCGCAGGCGGCAACGCATAGATGAGGCCGGTGGCCATCAGCAGCTCCCATGGCGAATCGTCCGCCGAGAGGAAGTTACCGAGCGCGACGGCAAGCGTCACGCTTCTGTCGTTCGACAGCAGCAGGAAGGCGTAGAGGTATTCGTTCCACGCCAGCAGCAGCGAATAGGTGCCCACCGCCACCAGCGACGGCACCATCAGCGGCAGGTACACGAGGCGGAACAACTGCAGCGGCGAGGCGCCGTCCATGCGCGCGGCTTCGTCGAGCTCGTAGGGCAGCTTGTCCGACGCCTGCTTCAGCACCCAGATGCAGTACGGCGAGGCGATGGTCACCATCGCAAGAATCAGCGCCCACTGGCTGTTGAGCAGCCCGTAGTTGCCCATGGTCTTGTACATGGGCACCGCGAGGAATGCCGCCGGGATGAAGTACGTGAACAGCGCCAGGTTCATCACCGTGCGCCCGCCACGCACACGCAGCCGGCTGATGGCGAATGCGGCCGTGGTCGCCACGAACAACGTGAGCACGCCCACCGACAGTGCGATCAGCAGCGAGTTCCACAGCTGCAGCCAGAAGTGGTCGAGGTAGAAATGCTTCTGCTGGAACACGATGCGGAAGTTGTCCAGCGTCGGGTTCTTGGGCCACAGGTGGCCCGAGGTCGCGGAGTCCTTCGACGAGATCGCGAACAGCACCATGTGGTAGACCGGGATCAGCGTCCACAGCAGCACAGGTATGCCGATGAGCAGGAGCCGGGCTTCGGTGAGCACGGCTTTCGGAGTCCAGCGCTTCATTTCGAAAGCCTCTTCATCATGAAGTACACGAGGGGCAGCACGAGCGGCAAGGCCACCACGATGGAAGCCATCGACAGGTCGACCTGATCGAGGCGCAGGTAGCGGATGCCCAGCGTGGCGAGCACGTGCGTCAGGTCGGCGGGGCCGCCACCGGTCAGCAGGTAGACGCTGTTGAAGTCGCCCAGCGTCCAGATCATCGAGAGGATGGTCGAGGTGATGTAGAGCGTCTTCAGTGCCGGCCAGCTCACGAAGCGGAACTTCTGCCACGACGAGGCGCCGTCGACAGAGGCCGCTTCGTATTGTTCGGATGGAATGGCCAGCCGCCCCGCCACCAGGATCAGCGTCCAGAACGGCAGCGACTTCCACACATGCACAACCATCGCGAAGGCCAATGCCAGCGCGGGGTCGTTGAGCCAGTTGGGCCCGTCTGCGCCGGTCAGGCGGAAGATGGTGCTGTTGATCACGCCCCACTCCGGGTTCAGCATGAAGCGGATCGACAGGATGGTCGGAATCGATGGCATCGCCCAGGGCAGGATGAAGATCGCCGAGACGATCTTGATCCACCAGCGCGATGTCACGAAGAAGCCCGAGAGCACCAGTGCCACGAGCATCTTGAGGTTGATCGCCACGATCAGGAAGATGGCCGTGTTGATCACCGAGCGGAAGAAGATCGGGTCTTCGACCAGCTTCACGTAGCTTTGCGGATGGCGGGCGAGCCAGAGGCCATAGCCCACCGGGTACAGCACGAACACCACGAACACCAGCAGGTAGGGCACGACCATGACCGCGCCCCAGAACTGCCAGCGCGCATGCCGCGCTCCGGGATTGACGACAGGCGTCGGGGTCGACGCGGCGGCGGTGGCAGTGGCGCTCATGGCATGCAGCTGCTGGTGATTGCGGGTGTCGCGTGTGCGCCGCTTACTGCGCCGCCACCGTCTTGATGCGCGCGATCATCTCGTCCACGGCCTTGTCCACCGGCACCTTGTCGGTGACGACGCGGCTCATGGCCTTGGCCCAGACGTTCTCGTTGTTCAGCACGGTGAACTTGTAGTTCTTGGTGAACTCGAAGGTCACGGTGCCGGCGGCGTACTGGTTGTAGACCGAGAGGCGGTGCGGATCGGCCTTCCAGAAGTCGCGCTGCTGCGCGGCCTTGGTGACCGGGAACCAGCGGCCCAGCGAGCCTTCGACGTACGGCGTCAGGTTTTCTTCCTGCATCAGGAAGGAGACGAACTCCTTGGCGCGCGCCTTGTTCTTCGCGTCCTTGAACACCACGCCGGTCTTCACGGCGGTGCGGTAGACCATCTTGCTGCCGTCAGGCTTGCTCGGGAAACCCGCCGTGCGGATGCGCTCGGTGTAGTTCTTGCGCGCTTCCTCGCGCTGCTCGGGCGTGAGCGAGGCGTTGTCCGAATCGTCGAGCCACTTGGCGGCGATGGAGATGGTCGCGTTGTGCGTCATCAGCGTCGTCTTGTTGTGGAACGCGACGTTGTTGTCCGGGTCCTTCCAGCTCGTCGACGACGGCGGCGTGCAGCCCTTGATGTAGGGCGTGGTGTAGTCGGTCAGCGCGCCGATCAGGCCGGTGCGCACCTTCGGGTCGTCGACCAGCAGCTTGCCGTTGTCGTCCACCAGCTTGACGTTGTAGGCGTCCATGAAGGTCAGGAACGAATAGAACGAGTCGCTCGAATCCACGCCCATCGGCATGCCGATGCCGAAAGTGCGCTTGCCGCTCTTCTGGCGGCTGGCGGTCTGCGCCTTCTCGCACCAGAACGTCCAGTACTCCTTCCAGGTGGTCGGGATGTCCGACTCCTTGAGGCCCGCCTCCGCCAGCATGTCGCGCCAGTACTCGATGTGCATCGTCTGCTGCTTGATCGGGAAGGCGTAGTAGGCCTTGCTCTTGGTCTGGTCGTTGTAGAGGTAGGTGGTCTCGATCGTGTTGGGCGCGAAGCGGTCCTTCATGGGCGTGAGCACGCTGCTGATGTCTTCGAGCTTGCCGTCGAAGGCCCACTTGCCGGTGACCTGGAAGTCGTACACGTCGGCATAGGCCACGTCGGGCGGGCTGCCCGAGTCGAGCGCGGACACGGTCTTGGGGATCATGTCCTGGATCGGGTACTGCGACAGTTCGATCTTGACGTTCTTGTTCTTCTCCTCGAACTTCTTGATGGCGGCGAACAGCGCGTCGTCCTCCGCCTTGTAGAAGCCCTTGACCCACCAGACGGTGAGTTTTTCCTGCGCGGCAGCGTGGCCTGCCGACAGCAGGCCCAACGCGACCAGCGTCGGCGCGATCAGCGACTTGACGAGTTTCATGGTTGATGTCTCCTTCTCTTCTTCGGTGGAATTTGCTCGGGGCGCGAGCGTAGGGTGAAAGAACCGGATGCGAACTGCGGACAAACGCGTAGACAGCGCAGGGCGGCTAGCTGGCCTTGAGCCTGGGCGGCGGCCGGCTCAGGCGCGGCAATCGCCGGCGCGAGCCCAGCACGTCCTCGATGTCCTGGCGCGCGCCGTCGATGAGGCGGATGATCGCGCGCTCGGCCCCGGACGGGTCGTGCGCGATCACCGCGTCGATCACCGCGCGGTGCAGCGGTAGCGAAAGCGCGGGCCCGTCGGGCTTGGCGGTCGAAATCTCGAAGCTGGTGCGCAGCAGCGCGTTGAGCACCTTGCTCATCTGCGCCAGCATGCGGTTGCCTGCGGCACTCAGCAGGCCGTTGTGGAAGCGCAGGTCGAAGGTGACGTAGTCACCGCCGTTCTCCACGGCCTCTTTCATGCCGGCGAAGGCGGTCTCTATTTCCTCGATGTCCTTGGCCGTGGCCCGCTCGGCCGCGAGCCTGACGGCCGCCGGCTCCACCACGCGGCGCAGGTCCTGCAGGTCGCGCAGGAACTCGGGCGTGAGCCCCGCGCGAGCCTGCCAGGTGATGACGTCGGGGTCGAACCAGTTCCACTTGTCCTGGGGCAGCACGCGCGTGCCGACCTTCGGCCCCGTGACGATCAGGCCCTTGGCCGCCAGCGACTTGATGGCCTCGCGCACCACGGTCCGGCTCACGCCGAGTTCCTCGCCGAGCACGGGCTCGGAGGGGATCGACGCACCGATCGCATAGCGTCCCGACACCACGGCTTCACCGAGCAGTTCGAGCGTGCGACCGTGGATGTTCTTGATCATGTGTGATGCGAAATTCGGTATCTCGACGCTCGAAAACACCAAGGGTCCGGCGTGTTGGCCGCGCTTATCATATGATGATTGAAAGCCCGGATCGGCAGGACAAACCCTGAGAGTTCTGCCTCTTATTTCGACAACAAAGAGAGACACTCCATGAGCACCGCCCCCAAGAAAAAACCCGGTGAACTTCGCAGCCAGCAATGGTTCGGCCGCAACGACCGCGACGGCTTCATCTACCGCAGCTGGATGAAAGGCAAGGGCCTGCCGCACGACCAGTTCGACGGCCGCCCGGTCATCGGCATCTGCAACACCTTCAGCGAACTGACGCCCTGCAACTCGCACTTCCGCACGCTGGCCGAGCAAGTGAAGATCGGTGTGTACGAAGCGGGCGGCTTCCCGCTCGAGTTCCCCGTGATGTCGCTCGGCGAAACGCTGCTGCGCCCCACCGCCATGCTGTACCGCAACCTCGCGAGCATGGACGTCGAAGAAAGCATCCGTGGCAATCCGCTCGACGGCGTGGTGCTGCTCATGGGCTGCGACAAGACCACGCCCGCACTGATGATGGGCGCGGCCAGCGTCGACCTGCCGACCATCGGCGTGTCGGGTGGCCCGATGCTCTCCGGCAAGTGGCGCGGCCAGGAGCTGGGCTCGGGCACCGGCGTATGGCAGATGAGCGAGCAGGTGCGCGCCGGCACGCTCAAGCTGCAGGAATTCTTCGAGGCCGAGAGTTGCATGCACCGCAGCCACGGCCACTGCATGACGATGGGCACCGCCAGCACCATGGCCAGCATGGTCGAGTCGCTGGGCATCGGCCTGCCGGGCAACGCGGCCTATCCCGCCGTGGACGGCCGTCGCAACGTCCTCGCGCGCCAGGCGGGCCGGCGCATCGTCGACATGGTGCATGAAGACATGAACATGTCGAAGATCCTCACGCGACAGGCCATCGAGAACGCCATCAAGGTGAACGCGGCCATCGGCGGATCGACCAACCTCGTGATCCACCTGCTGGCCATCGCGGGGCGCATCGGCGTGGACCTCACGCTCGACGACTTCGACCGCCTCGCCTCCGAGCTGCCCTGCCTCGTGAACCTGCAGCCCTCGGGCCAGTTCCTGATGGAAGACTTCTGCTACGCGGGCGGCCTGCCGGTGGTCATCAAGGAGATCGCCGATCACCTTCACAAGGACATCCTCACCGTCACCGGCCAGAGCGTGTGGGAGAACGTGAAGGACGCCGAGAACTACGGCCCGCAGGTCATTCGCACGCTGGCCGAGCCCTTCAAGGAGAAGGCCGGCATCTGCGTGCTGCGCGGCAACCTCGCACCCAACGGCGCCATCATCAAGCCCAGCGCGGCCACGCCCGAACTGCTGGTGCACAAGGGCCGCGCGGTGGTGTTCGAAAGCGCCGAAGACCTGCACAAGCGCATCGACGACGAGAACCTCGACATCGACGAGCACTGCATCATGGTGCTCAAGAACTGCGGCCCCAAGGGCTACCCCGGCATGGCCGAGGCCGGCAACATGCCGCTGCCGCCGAAGGTGCTGCGCAAGGGCATCACCGACATGGTGCGCATCAGCGATGCGCGCATGAGCGGCACGGCCTACGGCACCGTGGTGCTGCATACTGCGCCCGAAGCCGCAGCCGGTGGTCCGCTGGCGCTGGTACAGGACGGCGACATCGTCGAGCTCGACGTGCCGAACCGCAAATTGCATCTGCATGTGAGCGACGAAGAGCTGGCGAAGCGCCGCGAGAAATGGGTCGCGCCCAAGGCGCCGCTGGACTCGGGGTACTGGAAGCTCTATGTCGACACGGTGCTGCAGGCTGACCAGGGGGCGGACCTGGGCTTTCTGTGTGGTCGCCGTGGGGCTTTTGTGCCGCGCGACAATCACTAGGATCGAGGGCTGACGGTTCGGGGTGCGCTCACGCCGACGGGGTACCTTGCTCCGCGAATGTCCCCCGCCCTTCGGGCTCCTCCTTTATTTCGCTGCGCAAGGCACCCCGCCGTCGTGATCGTTCAGAGCACTTGTTGATCGGCCAGCACAAGAGCAGCGCTTGTTGTGCACAGGGCATCGGGTGCTCCCCGCAGCGAAATAAAGGAGGAGGCCGCAGGCCGGGGGACATTCGCGGAGGGGAGTACCCGGTGCCCTGTGTACGCACCCCGAAACAAATCCTCAAACCGCAGGCGACAGACATGACAAGACTGATAGCCATCGACTGGGGCACAAGCTCGCTGCGCGGTGCCTTGCTGGACGCCCACGGCAAGGTACTGGAAGAGCGCAGCGATGCGCGCGGCATCCTCACGGTGCCCGAGGACGGCTTTCCCGCCGTCTTCGAGTCGCTGTTCGGCGACTGGATGCGCCTGGAAGGCGCGCGCTGCCTGATCTCCGGCATGGCCGGAAGCAAGCAGGGCTGGGTGGAAGCGCCCTACTGCGCCTGCCCCGCCGGCCGCGTCGAGGTGGGCCGCAGGATCATCGACATCGACGCCCTCCCCGGTGCCAGCATCGCGATCGTGCCGGGCCTGAGCGACGAGCACGACGGCGTGCCCGACGTGATGCGCGGCGAAGAGGTGCAGATCTTCGGCGCGATGTCGATCACCGGCCTGGACGACGGCGTCTTCGTGCTGCCCGGCACGCACAACAAATGGGTCACGGTCAAGAAGGGCCGCGTCGCGGGTTTCCGCACCTACATGACGGGCGAGTTCTACGCGCTGCTGAGCCAGCATTCGATCCTGGCGCGCACGCTCGACGCGTCGGCGCCGCTCGACGAGGCCTCTTTCCTCGAAGGCGTGACCTGCTCGGAAAACGGCCACGGCCTGCTGCACAACGCCTTCGGCACGCGCACGCTGGCGCTGTTCGAACGCATGCCGAAGCAGGAGCTGTCGAGCTATCTCTCGGGCCTGCTGATCGGCGAGGAACTGCGCACGCAGTCGCTGCAGGCCGCCGGCGAGGTGATCCTCATCGGCTCGTCCGCCCTCACCCAGCGCTATGCACTGGCCCTGCGCGCCACCGGCGTCGCCACGCGCACGCTGGGGGCCGAAGCCACCTGGGCCGGACTGCACGCGCTGTCCGGTTTTCTCGACACCGACAGAACCTCCACATGACCACGCCCCTCGAAAAATTCCATGCCGCGATGCGCGAGCTGCCACTGGTGGCGATCCTGCGCGGCCTCACGCCCGCCGAAGCTGCCGACATCGGCGACGCCATCGTCGAGCCCGGCTTCCGGCTGCTCGAGGTGCCGCTCAATTCGCCGCAGCCGCTGGAGAGCATTGCGCTGATGCGCAAGCGCTTTCCGCAGGCGCTGGTCGGCGCCGGCACGGTGCTCGGCGCACAGCAGGTGCGCGAGGTGCACGCAGCCGGCGGCGAGCTGATCGTCTCGCCCAACTTCAATGCCGAGGTCATCGCCGAGGCGGCGCGGCTCGGCATGGTGTGCCTGCCGGGCGTCATGACGCCGACCGAGGCCTTCGGCGCGCTCGCGGCCGGCGCCACCGGGCTCAAGCTGTTCCCGGCCGAACTGGCCTCGCCGGCCGTGGTGAAGGCGCTGCTCGCCGTGCTGCCGGCCGGCACGCCCGTGATGCCCGTGGGCGGCATCACGCCCGCGAACATGGCCGAATGGCGTGCGGGGGGGGCGGCCGGGTTCGGCATCGGCTCCGCGCTCTACAAGCCCGGCAAGCAGGCCGCGGCGGTGTGCGACGATGCGAAGAAATTCATCGCGGCCTGGGCGGGATTGATCCAGGCCTGATCCAGGACGCAACCCAAGAACAAGGAGCCCCCTCGATGTCCGCCGATGCCGCCTACGCCAGCCCCGCCGTCAGCAAGCTGCGCGAAGACCTCGCCCTGGCCTTGCGCGCCGCCGCCCACCACGGGTTGTCCGAAGGCGTCTGCAACCACTTCAGCGTGATGCTGCCGGGCGCGCAGGACCGCTACCTCATCAATCCGCGCGGGCTGCACTGGAGCGAGATCGGTCCCGACGACATCGTGCTGATCGACGTGCACGGCGAGGTGCTCGCGGGCCGCCATCGCGTGGAGCCCACCGCCCTCTTCATCCATGGCGCGGTGCACCGGCTCACGGGCCATGCGGTCGTGATGCACTGCCACATGCCGTACGCCACCGCACTCACGATCACGGTCGACCGCGCCCTCGATCCGACCGCGAGCCAGAACGCGATGCGCTACATGAACCGCATCGCCATCGACGCCGAATACAACGGCCTCGCGCTCGACGACGCCGAGGGCGAGCGCATCGCCCGCGCGATGGCCGGCAAGGACGTGGCCTTTCTCGCGAACCACGGCGTGATCGTCGCAGGCGGCACCATCGCCCATGCCTACGACGACCTCTACTACCTGGAGCGCGCCTGCCTGCACCAGGTGATCGCACAATCGACCGGCCGTCCGCTGGTGCCGGTCGACGCGAAGCTGGCCGCGCACGTGGCGGCGCAGATCCAGGGCGAGCGCGAGCAGTCGGACCTGTTCTTCGAGGCCCTGCGGCGCATGCTGCCCGCCCCGCGCGGCTGAGCATCCGGCCGATACGGCCAATGGCCTGTCCGCGGGGCGTGTTCCGCGGTGCAAAGCCATTCACAATTGTGTCTTGACCGCGCTGCGCCCTGCGCGCACGGGCTTACAGCTCTTCATCCGATTTCGCTCCAGCCTTACAACAACTTCACACGGGGCCGCGAGGATGAGGCTTCCAACCACAACCGGGGGATCAAGTGAAAAAGCTTAGTTTCGCAATCGGCGCCGCGGCCTTGTTGTCGCTGGCCACGCTCAGCATTCCGGCGCAGGCCCAGACGGGCGGGCGCTTCATCCAGGCGCAGGTGTATGTCGTGCCCGCACCGCCACCACCGCCCCGCCACTATTACGCCCCGCCGCCCCCGCCGCGCCACTACTACGGCCCCGGCTACTACCGCGGTCCGGATCGCCACTACGGCCGCCGCTGGGACGACCGCCCGCGCTATGGCCGCAGGGACAACGACGGCGACGGCGTACCCAACCGCTACGACCGTCGGCCCATCAACCCCTACCGCTATTGACGGAGGCCCGGGCCGCGCGCCCGGGTGCTCCGTTCGGGCATCGGTTCAGGCTGCCTGTGGCGAGCCGGCATAGGGCGGCGTCGGACTCGACAGGCCCTGCTTGAGCTGCCGCGAGACCTCGTCGGCCAGAACCTCGGGCTGCCCCGCCTCCACGCCCGCCAGCGCCTGGCGCGCCACGTCATCCGGCGAGGCCTTGTCGCCTTCGGCGTGCGCGGCCATGTCGGTGTCCATGTAGCCCACATGCAGGCTCGTGACCTGCGTGCCCTGTGCGGCCAGTTCGTTGCGCAGGCCGTTGCTCAGCGACCATGCCGCCGATTTCGTCGCGCTGTAGGTCGCCACACTGGGGAAGGTGGTCCAGCTCAGCGCCGACAGCACGTTGATCATGCCGCCCCCGCCGTTGGCCGCGAGCACGGGCGCGAAAGCCTGCGCCAGCGCCCAGGGGCCGAAGAAGTTGGTTTCGAGCTCGGCGCGCGCGGCGGCCACCGCATCGGGCGAACCCAGGAAGCTGGAGCCGCGCGAGATGCCTGCGTTGTTGATCAGCAGCGTGACGTCGCCGCAGGCGCGCGCGGCCGCTTCGGCCTGCGCGGGCTGCGTCACGTCGAGCGCCACCGGCGTCACACCGGGCAGCGTGATGCTTTTCGGGTCGCGCGCCCCGCCATAGACCTTGCGCGCGCCCGCCGCCAGTGCCGCCTTCGCAAAGGCGAGCCCGAGGCCGCGGTTGGCGCCGGTGATGAAGACCACGGAGTCCTTGATTTGCATGTGAGCCTTTCGTTGGTGGAAGTCGTTGGATGCCTGCGTTCGAAGTTCGCGTGAGCCGGACGCATGAAGCGTGAAGCCCGGGGCAAGCTTCATCCGGCCTGCGCCATGCGCCGCAGCAGCCCGCCGGTGGTGCGCGGCCAGCCGATGCGGCCGAACCAGGCCCCGCCCGCGATGGCCGATGCGATCACGATGCCGTATACCGCCAGCGCCACGCCCTGCGCCGCGAACACGCCGGTGAGCCCGCCGCCCCAGCGCAGCGCGAGCCAGCCGCCCGTGCCCGCCACCGCCAGGCGCGCGATGTTGCCCAGCACCGGCCACAGCAGGCGGCCCGCGCCCTGCGACGCGAAATACAACACCAGCCCGACGCCGAAGAAGCCATACAGCGGCCCGACCACGCGCAGGTAGTGCGCGCCGGTCTCGAGCATCGCCGGGTCGTTGCCGAACAGCAGCAGCCACGGGCGCGGGAACAGCGCGGCCGCGAGTCCGATGGTTTCCGTGAGCGCAAAGGCCAGCGCCGCGCCGGTCCAGGTGGCGCGCAGCGCGCGTTCGCGCTGCCCTGCCCCCATGCAGGTGCCGACCATGGCCACCAGCGGCGCGCCGAGGCCGAACACCAGCGGCACCAGCAGGTATTCGAGCCGCGAGGCCGTGCCGTAGCCGGCCAGCGCGCCCGAGCCGAAATGACCTGTCAGCGCGGTGGCAATACCGATCGACAGGTTGGTCGCCACCGTCGACACCGCGCCCACCAGCCCGATGCGCAGGATGTCGCGAAACAGCGGCCAGCGCAGCTTCAGCGCGGCCAGCGTGGGCCGCAGCAGGCTGCGCGGCGAGCGCAGGTAGACGATCAGCGCGATGGAGCCCAGCAGGTAGTACAGCAGCAGTGCCATCGCACCGCCCGCAATGCCCATGCCCGGCAACGGTCCGATGCCGAAGATCAGCAGCGGCGATGCGGGAACGAGGAACACCACGCCCGCCACCGTCACGTTGGCCGGCACCGACATGTTGCCGGTGCCGCGGATGATGGCCGAGAGCGAATTGAAGAGCCACACCAGCGTCGCGCCCGCGAACACCCAGTGCGAGTAAGTGAGCGCAGCCTCGAGCGCCGGCCCCGTGCCGCCCATGGCCCCGTAGAGCCAGCGCCCGCCCAGCAGCAGCGCCAGCGTGAAGCACAGGCCGAAGCCCAGCGCGATGACGATGGCATGCCACACCAGCGCATCCGCATCGTCTTTGCGGCGCGCGCCGAGTGCGCGCGCGATCGACGAGGCGATGCCGCCGCCCATCGCGCCGCTGGAGGTCATCTGCATCAGCATCACGATGGGAAACACCAGCGCCATGCCGGCGAGCGCATCGGTGCCGAGCTTGCCGACGAAGTAGGTCTCGATGAGGCCGACGGAGGCCTGTGCCAGCATCACCAGCACATTGGGCGCCGCGAGGCGCAGCAGGGTGGGCACGATGGGCGCCTCGAGCAGGCGGCGCGTGCGCGGGTCGAGCTCGGTGTGGGCTGTCGTCATGTCGGGGGCTCCGCGCGCTCAGGCCCGTGCCGCGGCGGACGCGACCTGCGCACCAGCCTTCGCCGCCGGACGGCGGATCATCATCACGACCACCGCCGCCACCAGGCAGGCTGCGCCGGCCGCGTAGAGCGCCGGTGTGTAGGTCAGCAGCAGCGTGCGCGCGAAGCCGGCGCCGTAGGCGGCCGTGGCGGCGCCCAGCTGGTGCGCGGCAAAGACCCAGCCGAACACCAGGCCCACCTTGGCGGGGCCGAAGGCGGCGCCCGCGAGCTTGACGGTCGGCGGCACGGTGGCGATCCAGTCGAGGCCGTAGAACATCGCGAAGATGCCCAGGCCGTAGATGGTGAACTCCGAATGCGGCAGCCAGAACAGCGACAGGCCGCGCAGGCCGTAGTACCAGAAGAGCAGCTTGCGGTTGTCGTAGCGGTCCGAGAGCCAGCCCGAGAGGATGGTGCCGACGAAGTCGAAGGCTCCCATCATGGCGAGCACCGAGGCTGCGGGCACTGCGCTCATGCCGTAGTCGCCGCACAGCGAGATGAAGTGCGTCTGCACGAGCCCGTTGGTGCTCAGGCCGCAGATGAAGAAAGTGGCGGCGAGGATAAGGAAGGTGCGGTTGGTCGAAACTTCCTTCAATACGCGAAACGGCGTGGCGAAGTTCATCGCCGGCGCGGCAGTGGCAGGCGCGGCCGGCTGAGTGCCGGGCAACTCGCCGTAGGGCAGCAGGCCGAGGTCCGAAGGCCGGTTGCGCATGAGGCACAGCGCCAGCACGCCGATGAGGATGCTGCCGGCCACGATCGGCACGATGGCCGAGCGCCAGCCCCAGTGCTCGATCATCCAGGCCGCGAGCGGCAGGAAGGCCAGCTGACCGGTGGCCGAACTGGCCGTGAGCATGCCGACGACGAGGCCGCGCCGCGCGACGAACCAGCGGTTGGCCACCACCGCGCCGAGCACCAGCGCCGTCATGCCGGTGCCCAGGCCCAGCATCAGGCTCCACAGCACGAACAGGTGCCACAGCTGCGAAGCCATGGTGACCAGCGCCATGCCCAATCCGACCAGCGCGAGGCCGGTGCAGACCACGGCGCGCAGTCCGTAGCGCTCCATCAGCACCGCGGCGAACGGCCCCATCAGGCCGAACAGCGCGAAACGAAGCGCCAGCGCCGACGAGATCTGCCCGGTGCTCCAGCCGAACTCCTTGCCCAGCGGCTGCAGCATGGCGCCCGGCAGGCCCAGCGCGGCCGACATGGTCAGCATGGTGAGGAAAGTGATGGCGGCGACGATCCAACCGTAGTGAATGCCGCGGCGCTGCAGCCATGCGGAGACGGGAGTGGCGAACATGGGACCTCTGCTGTTGGAATTGAATGTGAGGAGAAGCAAGAAACGAAAACGGAATCCGCGCGCGGCCTCGGACGCGATGGGTGAAGGCTTGCGGTTGGAAGGAAAGGGTCAGTCTTCGGCGTCGGGCTCGTCCTCCGCGCCCAGCAGTTCCATCGACTCGTCGATCAGCCGGTGCAGCGCGAGCACGCGCTCGACGCCCAGCAGCGCATTGAGTTTTTGCTGCGCCGCCTTCCAGTGCAGCTGCGCCTCGCGGCGCTTGGCATCGCCCTCTTCGGTGATCTGCACCAGCCGGCTGCGCGCATCGGCGCCGGCGCCCAGCGAGATCCAGCCCGCGGCGATCAGCGGCTGCAGGTTGCGGCTCAGGGTCGAGGCGGTCATCTTGAGTTCGCTTGCCAGGTCGACCGGACGCGAGGGCCCGAGCCGCGCCAGATTCGACAGCAGCGAGTACTGTGTGGTCTTGAGGCCGCTCTTCGACACCTCGGCGTCGTAGTGCTGCGAGAGGCGGCGCGAGAGCTGGCGCACCTTGAAGCTGGTGCAGCCGCGTGGCTTGGCGAGGGTGTCCATGGGGTATTATTGTAGCTGCAACTATTGCATATGCAACTTAACCCTCCAGGCAACCCGGACAGGAGAACACCCGGCATGACGCAGAACCCCAGCCAGCTCGACGCATGGATCGCCGAAGAGCGAAAGATCACCGAACGCCTCGAAGCCGGTCCGGGCCCCGGCCTCGCCCGCCCCGACCAGATCGCGGGCAAGACCGGCCTCGAGATGATGCAGGCGATGCTGAACGGCGAGATTCCCTTTGCAGCCATCGCCAGGACGCTGGACTTCACGATCCTCGAAGTGCGCCCGGGCGTGGCCATCTTCCAGGGCACGCCGCTGCCGCAGCACCTGAACCCGCTGGGCACCATCCATGGCGGCTGGGTCGCCACGGTGCTCGACTCCGCCCTGGGCTGTTCGATCCACACGATGATGCCGCCCGGGCGGGCCTACACCACCGCCGAGCTGAGCGTGAATTACGTGAAAGGCCTGACGCCCAAGGTGCAGCGCGTGCGCGCCGAGGGCAAGGTGATCCACTGCGGCCGCCAGCTGGCCACCGCCGAGGCCCGCCTCTTCGGGCCCGATGGCACGCTGTACGCGCATGCCACCACCACCTGCCTGGTGTTCGAGACGCGCCCGGCGGGCTGAGCCGTGGGAAACGAGATCCAGCCGGCCGATCTGGGCTTCTTCTGCGCGCTGGCGAGCGCCGGCAGCCTCAGTGCCGCGGCGCGCGAGCTGGGTGTCTCGACGGCGGCCGTGAGCAAGCATCTCGCGCAGATGGAAGCGCGCCTGAGTGTCAGCCTGCTCAACCGCACCACGCGGCGCATGAGCCTGACGCCCGAAGGCGAGCTCTATCTCGAGCACGCGCGCCGCATCCTGAACGACATCGACAGCATGGGCGAGATGCTGGGCGCGTCGAAGGCAACGCCGCGGGGACTGCTGCGCGTCAACGCCACGCTCGGCTTCGGCCGCAGCCACATCGCACCGCTGATATCCAAGTTCGTGCGCGAATATCCGGAGGTGGAAGTGCAGCTCCAGCTGTCGGTCAACCCGCCGCCGCTGACGGACGATTCCTTCGACGTCTGCGTGCGCTTCGGCGCGCCGCCGGATTCGCGCGTGATCGCAAGGCGGATCGCGGCCAACCGCCGCCTGCTGTGCGCCGCGCCGGCCTACATCGCCAGGCGCGGCATGCCCAAGGTGCCCAGCGACCTCGCCAGGCACAACTGCATCGGCATCCGGCAGGGCGAGGAGGCCTACGGCCTCTGGCGGCTGTCGAGCGGCCGGGGCAAGAGCGCCACCACGCAGGCCGTCAAGACACGCGGCACGCTGACGACCAACGATGGAGAGATCGCCGTCAATTGGGCGCTCGACGGGCACGGCATCCTGATGCGCGCGGAGTGGGACATTGCCCGCCACCTGCGCAGCGGCCGCCTCGTGCAGGTCCTGCCGCAGCACCACACGCCGGACGCGGACATCTACGCGGTCTACCCGCAGCGCCACCGACTCGCGGCGCGCGTGCGCGCCGTGGTCGACTACCTGGCGCTGTCGCTCGCACGGCAGGCTTCGGCCGCAGCGGGGTAACCCGCCGTCAAACGCAAGCTCAAACGCGCCGCGCCTACGGTCGCGCTCCCTTCGACTTTCTCTTCAAGGTGAGCTTCATGCCCAAATTCGTCATCGAACGCGCCATTCCCAACATCGGCGCCGCCAGCGCCGCCGAACTGCAGGCCGTGTCCCAGAAGTCGTGCGGCGTCCTGCGCGAACTCGGCCCCGACGTGCAATGGGTCCACAGCTACGTCACGGGCGACAAGATCTACTGCGTCTACAACGCGGCCAGCGAAGAGCTGGTGCGCGAGCACGCGCGCAGGGGCGGATTTCCCGCCGACAGCGTGGCGCGCGTGGTGACGACGATCGATCCGACGACTGCGGAGGCCTGACCCCACGATCCTGCTGCGCCCTGTGCCTCGCTCTGCCAAACTGCGGGCATGAGGCCCTTCGTCCAGCTTCTCGGCGTGCCGTGTGTGGTGAGCACAGACGGCCCGGTCGCGCCCATCCGGGGCCACAAGGCCTGGGGACTGCTTGCCTATCTCGCGCTCCAACCGAGCGCTGTTGCGCGGCAGCGCCTGGCCGGATTGCTGTTCGAAGACGCCGAAGACCCGCTGGCTGCGCTGCGCTGGAACCTTCGCGAACTGCGTCGGGCCCTGGGCGACTGCACGCTGCGCGGAGATGCGATCGCCTTTCCCCATGAGCACGTCGCCGGCGTGGACGTTGCCGTGCTGACGCGGGGCGACTGGTCGGACGCGTTGTCGCTCCATGGACTCGGATGCGAGCTGCTGGAAGGCCTGGGCTTTTCATCGAGCCCATCGTTCGCAGCGTGGCTGCAGTCCGAGCGACGAAGGATGCAAGCCACGTCGGAGGCCGTGCTGCGCGAGGCCGCCCTGTCCCGGGTTGCGGGCGGCGCACCGGGCGCGGCCGCCCAGCTGGCCTACCGGCTCGTCAGCCTGGACCCGCTGGACGAGAACGCGCATGTCCTGCTGGTGCGCTGCCTTGCGGCGGCGGGCGATGGGGTGGGCGCGGCGCGGCAGGCGGCCGCCTGCCGGGAACTGTTCAGGCGCCAGCTTGGCGTCGCACCCGGGCCCGCGCTGGCCGATGCACTGCACACCGTGACGGCCACGCCGACGGCCCGGCCGGCCATCGGTCGCGCGGGTGCCTTGGCGCAACTCGAGGCAGGCGAGGCCGCCATCGGCGCGGGCGTGCTCGAGGCCGGCCTGCAATGCCTGCGCCGAGCCATGGTCGACGCCGATGGCACCGGCGATCCCGCCCTGCGCACGCGCGTGCGGGTTGCGCTGGGTGGCGCGCTGGTGCACGCGGCACGCGGCCGCGACGAAGAGGGCGCCGCGGCCCTGCACGAGGCCTTGGCGATAGGCCGTGAAGCCGCGCCCGCACTGGCCGCCGCCGCATGCCGCGAACTGGGCTACGTCGAGTTCCTGCGAGGTCGCTATGAGCGCGCGCTGGCGTGGATGGCACGGGCAGAGCCATTGGCAGGCGACTCCCTTGCCGAGCGGGCCCGGATCGCCACGGTGAAGGGCTCCATCCTGAGCGACACGGCCTACTACCCGGCCGCCATGGAAACGCTGCGCGACGCCGCAGCCTGGGCGTTGGAGGCGAGCGAGCCCAAACAGGTGATCTACGCCGAGTCCATGCTGGGTCGGGCCATGATCCTGCGCGGCGAGTGGGAAGCAGCAAGGCCGATCGTCGACCGTGCCGTCGACCAGGCAGGCCGGTTGTGGACCGCCTTCCTTCCCTGGCCCTTGTCCTTTCGCGCCGAAATCGATCTGAGCGACGGCCAACTGGAGTCGGCCGCGGAGCGCTTCGAGCACGCCTTCGCGCTGGGATGCCAGTTGGGCGATCCGTGCTGGGAAGGCATAGCCGGCCGCGGCCTCGGATTGGTCGCGATGGCGCGCGGCGACGCTGCGCGCGCGGAGGAAATCCTGCTGGACACACTGGCTCGCTGCACCCGCCCGCCGGACGCCTACCTGTGGGGCGAGGCCTATGTGCTCGAGGCGCTTTGCCGCCTTGGCGTGTCGCGGCGCACGTCGCCGATCCGCCGGCAGGTGGACGAGTTGATGGACATCGCCGCACGAACCGGCATGCGGGAACTCGTGGTGCGGGCCCACCTCCTTCGCGCCGCCCTCGACGATCCGGATGGGGCAGTGGCCGCACGAACCCTGGCCACAGACATCGACAATCCGGCGCTCACGGCGCTGACGCTGGACATCGCTTCGCCTGGAGTAGGCCTTCGCCCTGTAAGTCCAAACAGCTCACACCTCCGTCGACAGTGATAATTGTTCGCATCGGCGACGCAGGCCGCGCCGCCGATGTATTCACAAGAACACATCACCGTCCTGGAGGATCTTTCATGACCGAACGCCCCGGCGCTCAATTCCGCGCCGCGCACGCACTGATCTGCGCCGCCACCGCGTGGCTCGCCACCACCGCTCTGCCCGCCCATGCCGCGAACGACGAACTCACGCTCTACACGACGCGCGAGCCCGCGCTGATCCAGCCGCTGATCTCCGCCTTCAGCGCGCAGAGCAACATCAAGGTCAACACCGTGTTCGTGAAGGACGGCCTGCTGGAGCGCGTCAAGGCCGAAGGCGCCCGCTCGCCGGCCGACGTGCTGATGACCGTGGACATCGGCGCGCTGATGGACCTGGTCGACGGCGGCGTGACGCAGCCCGTGAAATCGCCCGCGCTCGAATCGGCCATTCCAGCCAACCTGCGCGGCGCCGACGGCCAGTGGTTCTCGCTCTCGCTGCGCGCGCGCGTGCTCTATGCCGACAAGGCCCTGCCGCTCGCGAGCTTCCGCTACGAAGACCTCGCCAGCCCGAAGTACAAGGGCAAGGTCTGCATCCGCGCCGGCCAGCATCCCTACAACACCGCGCTGGTCGCCGCGCTGATCGCGCACGACGGCGAAGCCAAGGCCGAGCAGTGGCTGCGCGGCGTCAAGGCCAACCTGGCGCGCAAGGCCACGGGCGGCGACCGCGACGTGGCGCGCGACATCCTCGGCGGCATCTGCGACGTGGGCCTGGCCAACTCGTACTACGTCGGCCAGATGAAGAGTTCCAAGGAAGGCACCGACGCGCGCAAGTGGGGCGACGCCATCAAGGTGGTGCGCCCGACCTTCGCCAAGAGCGGCGGCACGCACGTCAACATCAGCGGCGCGGCCGTGGCGAAGAACGCGCCGCAGCGCGCCAACGCGGTCAAGCTGCTCGAGTTCCTGGTGTCGGAGCCGGCGCAGGCGCTGTATGCGCAGACCAACTACGAGTACCCGGTGCGCAAGGGCGTCGCGCTCGACCCGATCATCGCGTCGAGCATCGGCGAGCTGAAGGCCGACCCGCTGCCCGTGGCCGAGATCGCCAAGTACCGCAAGCAGGCCAGCGCGCTGGTCGACAAGGTCGGCTTCGACCAGTAGCGTTGGCTCGCCCCCAGGCTGCGGCCCGGCGAAGCCGGTTCCACGGTGTTCCTGGAAGAAGCGCGCACGATGGAGAAGCCTTGTTCCGCATGACCATCAACGGTCGGCATGAGGGCCTGCGCGCAGCAAGCCCGGCGTGGCGCTGCGCGTCGTTCCTGATCGCCGTCGGCGTGCTCGCGCCGGTGCTCACGCTGGCGTGGCTCGCCTTCGGCTCGGGCCTCGGGCACTGGGGGCCGCTGTTCGCGCACGTGCTGCCGCAAGCGGCGCTCAACACGGCCATGCTGCTTGCGGGCGTGGGCGTGCTGGTGCTGGTGATCGGCACCGGCTGCGCGTGGCTGGTGACGGCGCATGACTTCCCCGGCCGCGGTGTGCTGCACTGGGCGCTGCTGCTGCCGCTGGCGATGCCGACCTACATCGTCGCCTTCGCGTACCTCGACCTGCTGCACCCCATCGGCCCCGTGCAGGGCGCGATCCGCTGGGTGCTGGGCTTCGACAGCCCGCGCCAGTTCCGCCTGCCCGATCTGCGCTCGATACCGGGTGCGATCTTCGTGCTGGGCTTCGTGCTCTATCCGTACGTCTACATGACGGCGCGCGCGATGTTCATGACGCAGCCGGCGCACCTGATGGAAGCGGCGCGCACGCTCGGCGAAAGCCGGCGCGGCGCGTTCTTCCGCGTGGCGCTGCCGCTGGCGCGGCCGGCGCTGGCCGTGGGGCTGAGCCTCGCGCTGCTCGAGACGCTCAACGACATCGGCGCCTCGGAGTTCCTCGGCGTGAACACGTTGACGGTGGCTGTCTACACGACGTGGATCACGCGCTCCGACTTGGCGGGGGCTGCGCAGATCGCCTGCGCGATGCTGTTCGTGGTGGTGGCGCTGGTCTGGCTCGAACGCAATGGCCGGCAGCACCAGCGCTTCGGCTCGGCGCAGCGCATGCGCGCGGTGCAGCCGCGGCGGCTGCACGGTGGCGCGGCCTGGGCCGTCAGCGCGGCGGCGGCGCTGCCGGTGCTGATCGGCTTCGTGGCCCCTGCGCTCTACCTCGTGCGGGAAAGTTTCAAGCGGCTGCATCAGGGCGGCGGCATTTCCCAAGGCCTGGTCGCGAGCCTCGGCAACACGCTGGCGCTGGCTTCGGGTGTCACCGCGGCCACGGTCGCGGCGGGGCTGGTCGTCGCCTGGGCCTCGCGCAGCCAGGGCGCGGGCCTCGCCAACCGCGCACGATGGCAGGCGCGTGCGGCGACGCTGGGCTACGCGGTGCCGGGCACGGTGCTGGCCATCGGGCTGCTCACGCCAGCACTGGCCTTCGACAGCGCGCTCGCCACGGCATTCGGATGGCAGGGCCTGCCGCTCATGGGCGCAGGCATCGTGCTGGTCGTGGCCTGCGCGATCCGCTTTCTCGCGCTGCCGGTCGGCGGCATCGAGGCCGGCCTCGCGCGCATTCCTCCCGCCATCGAGCAGGCTTCGCGCCTGCTCGGCGAAACCACCGGCGGCACGCTGCGCCGCGTGCACCTGCCGCTGCTGCGCCCCGCCATCGCCACGGGCGCGCTGCTGGTGTTCGTCGATGCGATGAAGGAGCTGCCGGCCACGCTGCTGCTGCGGCCCGCCAATTTCGACACCCTCGCCACCTGGCTCTACGCCGAGGCCGCGCGCGGTACGTATGAAGAAGGCGCGATTGCCGCGCTCGCCATCGTGCTGGCCGGCCTGCTGCCCGTCCTGCTGCTCGCGCGCAACCAGCTGGGCGCGCCTTCGGTCGCACCCGGCCTCGACCAGACACCATGAGTTCCCCCCTGCACCTCGACGCGATCCAGCTCGCATACGACACACCGCGCGGCCCGCACACGGTCGTCGACGGTTTCTCGCTGGCATTGGACGCCGGCGAAATCGGCTGCCTGTTCGGCCCTTCGGGCTGCGGCAAGACGACGGTGCTGCGTGCCATCGCAGGCTTCGAGCCCGTGCGCGCCGGCACGGTCCGGCTCGGCGACGTGCTGCTCTCGTCCGCGCAGAAGCACCTGCCGCCCGAGCAGCGGCACGTGGGCATGATGTTCCAGGAGTACGCGCTGTTCCCGCACCTGTCGGCCGCGAAGAACGTGGCCTTCGGCCTGCGCCGGCTCGACCGCACGGCGCAGCAATCGCGCGTGGCGGAAATGCTGGCGCTGGTCGGCCTCGACGACGCGGGCGAACGCTATCCGCACGAGCTCTCCGGCGGCCAGCAGCAACGCGTCGCGCTGGCCCGCGCGCTCGCGCCCTCGCCCGCCCTGCTGCTGCTCGACGAGCCGTTCTCCAACCTCGACGGCGGCACGCGCGAGCGGCTGGCCGCGGAGGTGCGCGGCATCCTCAAGCAGGCTGGCCAGACCGCCATCCTCGTCACGCACAACGAGGCCGAGGCGCACGCCATGGCCGACCGCATCGGCGTGATGCACGGCGGGCGCATCACGCACTGGCTCGACGCAGCGGCATAGCACACGAGGCCCGTTTTCCGAATGGGCTTTCCGGGAAAAGGTTGTTCGGGACCGCAAGAATCGCGGCCTTCCAGACACATCCATCACCCAGGAACGGAAAGCCCCATGACGCAAGCCCTCACCCTCGTCAGCCACCTGCTGTGCCCGTATGTCCAGCGCGCCGCGATCGCGCTGCATGAAAAAGGCGTGCCCTTCGAGCGCGTGGTCATCGACCTCGCGAACAAGCCCCAGTGGTTTCTCGACATCTCGCCGCTCGGCAAGGTACCGCTGCTGAAGGTTCACAAGCCCGACGGCAGCGAGGCCGTGCTGTTCGAGAGCAACGTGATCTGCGAGTACCTCGAGGAGACACAGCCCGGCGCCCGCCTGCACCCCGAAGACCCGCTCGAGCGCGCCGAACATCGCGCGTGGATGGAGTTCGGCTCGGCCATCCTCGGCGACCTCTGGGGTTACGAGACCACGCAGGACGCGGCCGTGTTCGAGCAGAAGCGACTGGCGCTCGTCGCCAGGTTCGAGCGCGTGGAGTCGGCGCTGGCAGCCTCGGGAGAAGGTCCCTACTTCGCCGGCCAGAACTTCAGCCTCGTCGATGCGGTCTTCGCACCGGTGTTCCGCTACTTCGAGGTGTTCGACGCGATCAGCGACTCGCATGTCTTCGACGCACTGCCCAGGGTCAAGGCCTGGCGCAAGGCGCTGGCGGCCCGCCCCAGCGTGCGCGATGCGGTGGTGCCTGAATATCCCCAGCACCTGATGGAATTCCTGAAGCGCCACCAGGCCCACCTGCTGACACTGGCGGCTTGATCGCCGCGGCGGGAGGCAGACAATAGCGGCCTCCCTTTCTTCACGCCCAACGGCCCCCACGAGATGCGACTCCTCCACACCATGCTGCGCGTCGGCAACCTCCAGCGCTCCATCGACTTCTACACCAAGGTGCTCGGCATGAACCTGCTGCGCACCTCGGAGAACCCCGAGTACAAGTACAGCCTCGCCTTCATCGGCTACGGCAAGGGCAACCCCGAGCAGGCCGAGATCGAGCTCACCTACAACTGGGGCACCGAGAGCTACGAACTGGGCACCGCCTACGGCCACATCGCGCTGGGCGTGCCCGACGCGTACGCGGCCTGCGAGAAGATCAAGGCCGCGGGCGGCAACGTGACGCGCGAGGCCGGGCCGGTCAAGGGCGGCACCACCGTGATCGCGTTCGTGACGGACCCCGACGGGTACAAGATCGAACTGATCCAGCGCGACGAAGGCGCCGCCGGCGGCGGCCTGCGCTGATGACCCGCCGCGTTGCCCTGCTGCGTGGCGTGAACGTCAACGGCATCGCGATCAAGAGCGCCGACCTGAAGGCGCTGTTCGCGGAAGAACTCGGCTTCGCCGCGGTGCGCACCGTGCTCGCCAGCGGCAACGTGCTGTTCGACACCGACGAGCGCGATGCCGACGCATTGCGCAAGCGCATCGAGCAGGCGCTGCGCAAGCGATTCGGCTACGAGGCGTGGATCGTGCTGCTCACCCAGAAGCAGGTGGCCGACGTGGCCAAGGCCTATCCCTTCGAGCGCATCGACGACGAGCGGCATCCCTATATCGTGTTCGGCTCGGACACCGCGATGCTCGACGAGATCGTGGAGAAGGCCGGCACCGTCGATACCGACGTCGAACAGCTGAAGCCCGGCAAGGGCGTGCTGTACTGGCAATGCCCGCGCGGCGAAAGCCTCGATACGCCGGTGGCCAAGCTGCTGGCCAAGACGCGCTACAAGTCCAGCACCACCACGCGCAACCTGCGTACGGTGGAGAAGCTGCTCACCGGCTGATCAGCAGCCGAGCAGGTCGGCCAGCGCCTCGATGTCGCGCGCATGCAGGTTGTTGTCCGGCTGCGGTGACACGTCCTTCGGCTTGGCGCGGCCGAATTCGTACGGACGCTCGATGTAGGCCGTCTTCAGGCCGCACACGCGCGCGGCGGCCAGGTCGTCGTGGTGCGCGGCGGCCAGCATCACCTGACCGGGCGTTGCATCGAACACACCCGCCACGCCGAGGTAGGTGCGCGGATCGGGCTTGTAGGCCTTGAACACCTCGGCCGACAGCACGCAGTCCCAGGGCAGGCCCGCGCGCTTCGCCATCTCGGTGAGCAGGCCGATGTTGCCGTTCGACAGCGTGCAGATGGTGAACTTCTTCTTGAGCCGCGTGAGCCCCGCCACCGAATCGGGCCAGGCCGGCAGGCGATGCCAGGCGCGGCTCAGGTCGCGCCTGGCGGCCGTGTCGAGGCGCTCGGACAGGCCGAAATCGCGCAGCACCTGTTCGAGCATGCTCAGGTGCAGCTCGTCGAGCAGCGTGAAGCCGCCCTCGCCCGCGGCAATGCGCTCCATCACGGCCTTCATCGCGGGCTGGTAGCCCGCACGCCACGCCAGCGCGAAGGCCGCGCCGTCCACGCCCGGCAATGCGCGCTCGGCCTCGGCGGCAATGCCGCTGTGCCAGTCGACCACCGTGCCGAAGACGTCGAACGCGATGACCTTCAGGTCGCTCGCGTCGAAATCGGCGCGCATGATCAGCGCGGCAGCTGGCTCGCGGCGCGTGCCAGTTGCTCGATGCGAGCCCAGTCGCCGTCGCGGATCGCGTCGGTCGGCACGATCCACGAACCGCCCACGCAGGCCACGTTCGACAGCGCGAGGAACTCGGCCGCGTTGCCCGCCTGGATGCCGCCCGTCGGGCAGAAGGTGACGTCGCCGAACGGACCCTGCCAGGCCTTGAGCATCGGCAGCCCGCCGGCCTGCAGCGCGGGGAAGAACTTGAGCTGGGTGTAGCCGTCTTCCTGCGCCATCATGATCTCGCTGCCGGTGGCCACGCCGGGCAGCAGCGGCAGGCCGAGGTCGTGGCAGGCCTTGCCGACCGCACGCGTGTAGCCCGGGCTCACGCCGAACTTCGCGCCGGCCAGCGCCGAGGCCTGGGCATCGGCCGCGCTACGGATGGTGCCGGCACCGGCGACCGCCTCGGGCACTTCCTTGGCGATGGCTTCGATGCACTGCAGCGCCTGCGGCGTGCGCAGCGTGACTTCGAGCATGCGGATGCCGCCGGCCACCAGTGCACGAGCGAGAGGGACGGCGTCTTTCACGTCGTTCAGCACGATGACCGGAATGACCGGCGCATCGCGCATGACTTCGAGGGCGGTGAGTTTCTTTGTCATTTCATAGCTCCATTACGTCAAGCACGCGATCCTGAAAATCGCGGTGCTCAATTCCAGAAACACCGCGGAACCGGCTTTGCCGGGCCGCCGGTGTTGCCCCGGAAGGGGGTTGGCGAAGCGACACGAAGTGCGCGCAGCCTGGGGGCGAGTCCGATTACAGCCATGAGCAGGCTCCTTCTTCAGCGGTCAATGCATTGCGGCGCATGCCGGCGAACAGTTCGCGGCCGAGGCCGTGTCCATCGGCGATGCGCTGCGCTTCGGGCAGCGTCGCGGTTTCGCGCGCAGCCCATTCGTCTTCGGGCAGCAGCACGGCCAGCGTGCCCGCGACCGCGTCGAGGCGGATCAGGTCGCCGTCGCGCACCTTGGCGAGCGGGCCGCCCGCAGCCGCTTCGGGCGAGACGTGGATCGCGGCCGGTATCTTGCCCGACGCGCCGCTCATGCGGCCATCGGTGACCAGCGCCACGCGGAATCCCTTGCCCTGCAGCACCGACAGCGGCGGCGTGAGCTTGTGCAGCTCGGGCATGCCGTTGGCCTGCGGGCCCTGCCAGCGCACCACGCAGACCACGTCGCGCTCGAGTTCGCCGGCGGTGAAGGCCTTGTGCAGCGCGGCCTGCGAGTCGAACACGCGCGCGGGCGCTTCGATGACATGGCGGTCGTCGGGCACCGAGGACACCTTGATGACGCTGCGACCGAGGTTGCCGCCCAGCAGCCTGAGGCCGCCGGTGGCACTGAACGGATTCGCGACCGTGCGTGTGATGGCTTCGTTCTTCAGCGGCGCCGCGGGGCTCCATTGCAGGCGCTGTTCGGCGTCATCGCCCACCAGCGCCGGGATGTTCGCGTATTCGCGGATGCCGCCCGCACGCACCGTCAGCACGTCGGCATGCATGAGGCCGGCGTCGACCAGCTCGCCGATCACGAGGCCGGGGCCGCCCGCGGCCTGGAACTCGTTCACGTCGGCGCTGCCGTTGGGGTACACGCGGCTCAGCAGCGGCACCACGTCGGAGAGCTTCGAGAAGTCGTCCCAGTCGATCACGATGCCGGCGGCGCGCGCCACGGCCACCCAGTGGATCAGGTGGTTGGTGGAGCCGCCCGTGGCCAGCAGCGCGACCATGGCATTGACGATGCAGCGCTCGTCCACCATCTCGCCGATCGGCGGGCACTGGAAGGAAATGTCGCTCGCCTTGCCCAGCACCGTGCGCACCGCTTCGCGCGTGAGCGTCTCGCGCATCGCGTCGCCGGGCTGGATGAAGGCCGTGCCGGGCACGTGCAGGCCCATGGCCTCGAGCAGCATCTGGTTGCTGTTGGCGGTGCCGTAGAAGGTGCAGGTGCCCATCGTGTGATAGGCGGCCATCTCGGCATCGAGCAGGCCCTGGCGGCCCACGAGGCCTTGCGCCGCCTGCTCGCGCACCTTCGACTTGGCATTGTTCGACAGGCCCGAGGGCATCGGGCCGGCGGGCACGAACACGGTCGGCAAATGGCCGAAGTGCAGCGCGCCGATCAGCAGGCCGGGCACGATCTTGTCGCACACGCCGAGCAGCAGTGCGCTGTCGAACATGTCGTGCGTGAGCGCGACCGCCGTGCTCATGGCGATCAGGTCGCGGCTGAACAGGCTCAGCTCCATGCCGGGCGTGCCCTGCGTGACGCCGTCGAACATGGCGGGCACGCCGCCGGCCACCAGCGCGGTGGCGCCGAGGCGCCGGGCCTCGTGCTTGATGATGTCGGGGTAGCCCTGGTACGGCGCGTGGGCCGAGAGCATGTCGTTGTAGGCGGTGACGATGCCGATGTTGGGCGCGCGCTCGGCCACCACGCGGAACTTGTCGTTCGCCGGAATGCCGGCCACGGCGTGCGCCACATTGGCGCAGCCCATGCGGTCGGAGCCGCGGTCGCGGTCGCGGATTTCGGCGAGGCGGGAGAGGTACGCGCTGCGCAGCCCCTTGCTGCGCTCGCGGATGCGATCGGTGACGTCGCGGACGATGGGGTGTGTGCTGCTGCTCATGGGGTCGGTGGCTCTTGCTGCGTGCCGCCAGGGCGGCTGTAGGCCTGGAGACCCATGGTAACAAGCCGGGCACGAAAGCCCGATGAAATCCGGGTGCCCGCCAATACGAATCCACTCATCCGCGCCCCTGCAGGGAGGCACCCATGAAAAAGCCCGGCGTCACCGGGCTTCTTCTTGTTCTTGCAGCCGATGCGCAGCGCTCAGTCCACCAGCTTCACCTCGACGCGGCGCGCCTCGGCGTTGTTGCCCGAGCCGGCTGTCACGGCGGGCCTCTGCAGGTCGACCTTGGCCGCGGGCACGCCCAGGCCCACGAGCACGTCGCGCACCATCTCGGCGCGCTTCTTCGCGAGCTGTTCGTTGATGGCGGCATCGCCGGTGGTGTCGTGGAAGCCCGAGACCACCGCCTTGCGGCCGCTCTCGACGCCCTTGATGACCGCGGCCAGCGCCTCGGCGGCGCCGGGCGCGAGGTCGGCGCTGCCGGTCGCGAAGTAGAAGTTCACCACGCCATCGACCACGCGGATGCTTGCGCCGTCGGGGATCGTGACCGTCACGGTCTCGGTGACCTCGGCCACCTTGGGCGCGGCGCCGGGGGCCGGCGCCGAGATCACCACCGCCGGGGCGGCGGCGGCGGCCCGCACGGCCGCCGGGTTGTGGCCCTTGTGCCAGAGCACGATGCCAACCACGAAGAAGATCACCAGGGCGATCAGCGCCATGACGAATCCGAGGATGAAATTCTGCTGGCTGTCGTCATCGCTCATCGGGGGTCTTGCTCCATAGGGAAGGGGTAGGTAAATAATGGTGCGGTGAACCATGATCAGGAAATTGTAGGTGGCGGTCCCGGCATCCCCATGTCGGACCCTGCGCCGAACCCCGGTCCGCCGGGACTCGACCCCATGCCCAAACCCCTGCGCGATCCGCAGCCGATGCTCGAGCGCGCCATCGCCGACTGGGGCGGGCATGAGGATCTCTGGCTCTTCGGCTATGGCTCGCTGATCTGGCGGCCCGAGTTCGACTTCGTCGAGCGGCGCCAGGCCTGGGTGCGCGGCTGGCACCGCGCGCTGAAGATGTGGAGCCGCGTGAACCGCGGCAGCGTCCAGGTGCCCGGCCTCGTGTTCGGATTGCTCTCGGGCGGCAGCTGCCGTGGCATGGTGTTCCGCGTGCCCAGGGCCGAGGGTCTGGAAACGCTGCGCCGGCTCTGGCTGCGCGAGATGCCGACTGGCGTGTATGACCCGAAATGGCTGCGCTGCGGCACAGCCGAGGGGCCCGTGCGCGCGCTGGCGTTCACGCTGTCGCGGCGCAGCCCCAACTTCACGGGCGAGCTCAGCGACGAGCGTTACCGCCACATCTTCGCCAACGCCGTCGGCCGATATGGCACGTCGCTCGACTACGCGCGCCAGACGCTGCTCGAACTGCAGCGCCACTCGATCCACGACGCGGCGCTGGCCCGCCTGGTGGCGCTGGCCGCCGTTCAGGAACAGCAGCGCCAGCAGCAAACCGAGGCCGCCGCCGATTGCGGGGCGCCGCAGCCTCCGGTATATGTTCCGGGGTCTTCAGACCCTTCTTCCCAACCTTCCGAATCGTCCAAGGAAAACACATGACCCAACGTCGTCTCGCCGCCGCCGGTGCCGCCCTCCTCGCCTCCGCCCTTCTCGCCGCCTGCGGCAGCATGGGCGGCAAGCCGAGCACCGCCGTCGAGCTGGTGCCGACCGGCGCCATCACGCCCAACCCGACGCGCGGCACGGTGACCTTCGCCGCGCTCGACCACGGCGCGCGCGTGTCGGGCGAAGTGCGCGGGCTGGTGCCGGGCAGCGAGCACGGCTTCCACATCCACGAAAAGGGCGACTGCGGCAACAACGGCGACGCCTCGGGCGGCCACTTCAACCCGACCGGCGGCACGCACGGCAAGTTCGCCGCCGCGGGCAGCCATGCCGGCGAGTTGCCGAGCCTGGTGGCCGATGCCAGCGGCGTGGCCCGCTTCAGCGTGGAAGACCACTCGATCTCGCTGACGGACGGCGCCGCCAACAACGTGGTGGGCCGCGCCCTGGTGGTGCACCGCGACCGCGACGACTACACGACGCAGCCGTCGGGCAACTCGGGCCCGCGCATCGCCTGCGCGGTGATCACCAAGCCCTGATCGAAACGGGCGGCAAAAGCTAGGCGCCCTCGCGCGCCAGCCACAGCGCCTCGGCCTGCGCCAGCGCCTCGGGGGTGTCAATGTCGGTGACCACGCCGACGTCGTCCACCACCAGGTCGGCCACCGAATCGATCGCACGCATCGACCGCAGGATGGACGATGCGCCGAGGCTTCCCTCCAGCATGGCGAGTTGCGCGCCGCACCCGGCGGCAAAGCCCACCGGATGGCCGCGCTCGCCCCGGTACTGCGGCTGCACGGCATTCACCCGGCCGCCGAGGGCGGCTGCAACAGCCTGCAGCGTCGCGGGCTGCACCAGCGGCAGGTCGCCCGGCAGGATCAGCCAGCCCGCCGCATCGGGCGTTGCGCGCACCGCGGCCGCGATCGAATCGCCCATGCCGGGGTGCCCCGCATCTTCCACATGCCACGGCAGGCCGCTGGCGCGCACCGCGTCGAGCGTGCGCTCCAGCACCGGCCTGCCGGCAAGCAGCGCCTTCAGCTTCGAGCCCGTGCCGCCGGCCGCGATGAAGCGTTCGCCGCGGCCCGAGGCCAGCACGATCACCACCGGGGAATTCGCCTTCATGGTCGTCATGGGCCGAGTATGTGCGCAACAATCCCGGCATGACCTCCTCCCTCTCCAATGACGCATTGGCGGCGCTGCGCAAGAGCTACGAGCGCGCCGAACTCGGCGAAGCCCACAGCGCGGGCGATCCGCTGAAGCAGTTCGAGCGTTGGCTCACCGAAGCCATCGACGCGCAGGTGCCCGAGCCCAATGCGATGACGCTGTGCACCGTGGGCAGCGACCTGCGGCCGTCCAGCCGCATCGTGCTCATCAAGGGCTACGACGCGCGCGGCATCGTCTGGTACACCAACTACGAGAGCCGCAAGGGCCGCGAGCTGTCGGGCAATCCGTATGCGTCGCTGCAGTTCCACTGGGTCGAACTCGAGCGCGTGGTGCGCATCGAGGGCCGCGTCGAGAAGGCAGGCCCCGAAGAGAGCGACGCCTACTTCGCGAGCCGCCCGCTCGACTCGCGCATCGGCGCCTGGGCCAGCCCGCAGAGCGAGGTGATCAGCGGACGCGACGTGCTGGTGAAGAACGCCGCCGTTGCCGCGGCCAAGCACATGCTCTCGCCACCGCGCCCGCCGCACTGGGGCGGCTACCGGCTCGTGCCCGATCGCTGGGAGTTCTGGCAGGGCCGCAAGAGCCGGCTGCATGACCGGCTGCGCTACCGGCTCGAAGGTGCGGACTGGGTGCGCGAGCGCCTGGCTCCGTGAGGCGGATCGTCGTCAGGCCTCACACCCCACAACTTTGAACTCGACGCGCCGGTCCAGCGCGTCGCTCGCATCGTCTGCCCCCGTGCCGACGATGTTCTCGCGGAAGCCCATGCCCGATTCGCGCAGCTTCTTCGACAGGGGCGCCGCCTCGCCCACCAGCCGGGTCTTCACGCTCACCGCGCGCTGCAGCGACAGCCGCTCGTTCACCGCCTCCGAGCCCGTGCGGCTCGTGTGGCCCGTGACCACCACGCACGAATCGATCTGCGCCGCCTGCCGCGCGATCTGGCGCAGCCACATCGGATAGGCGGCGCTGATCTTCGGATCGGCGAGGAAGTCGGTCGAGCCCGGCTTGAACAGGAACTTCACGCTCAGGTTGTTGGTTTCGAGCCCCAGCCGCGCGATGGTGCCGAAGGTCTTCTCGGCATCGGCCGTGCGGCCGAGTTGCGACTGCGTGAGGTACAGCCCGCTGTAGATGCGCAGCTGCTGGCCGTCGGGCCGCTTCGATGCGGCCTCGTAGCGGCCGAGCGCCTCGCTCATGCGGCCGGCCTCGTAGGCGGCGGTGGCCTCCTGCAGCACGGTCGAGGTCGGCAGGCGCTCCAGGTACAGCGCGTCCGCGGCCTGGCCGGGCTGGGTCTCGGCGGTGCGGATGTAGCCCTCGACGCCGCGGTCCTTGCCATTCACCGGGCTGTCGCGGAAGAAGGCGGTGGGCCGTGTGTCGAGCGTGGCGTCGCTGATGCGCGTGACCGACTGCGCGATCACCATGCCGCTGCGGATCTCGGTCAGCGCAAGGTTCAGCCGGTACGGTGCGCCCGAGGCGTCCCTGTCGCGCACCAGCGTGCCGTTGAGCACGTACTGCGCGCTGCCGATCTCGCTCGCGTTGAAGGGCGTGACGGTGAACTGCCTGAACTGCGCCTGCATGCGCTGCACGATGCGTTGCTCGGCCACGCGCGTCACCTCGGTCTGCTGGCCGCTCGCGCCTTCGAGCAGCGGGTCGATCACGATGCGGCGCTGCGTGAGCGTCGACTCCACCTTGGCCAGGAAGGCCGGCAGTTTCTGCGTCTGCACCATCAGGTCGTCCACCGCCTGGTTCACGGCCTGGTCGAAGGGCATGGCGTTGCCCGGCGCGGGGCGGTGCGCGCAGGCGGCGGCAAGCACGGCGGCGCACAGCGCGAACGCGCGCAGCGCCAGGCGAACTCGTTGGGTGGTGGTGGTCGTCATCAGCATTGGCTCCTCAATGTCTTCATGTCCTGGTCCGACAGCGGCTCGCCCACGGCGGCGCGCATGTTGATCTCGCTGCAGCGTTTCGAAGGCACGGGGTGCCGCTCGACGGGTTCGCGATGCGCCTCGGGCGCCGGCGCCGCGGTGGCGGTGATCTGCGGTCGCGGCTTCGGCACCGGCCGCACGACGGCGGGCTTGGGCTCAATCTCCTGTGCCGGCGGTGCCTCCGCCGGCACAGGAACGGCCAGGCAGGGCGTGCGGCACGGCTTGGCCTCGCCCGCCGCATGCGCGCGTGCGCCGTGCAGCGCGATCACCGTCGCGACCACCGCCGTCACTGCAAGGGCAAGGGGCGAAACACGCGCCGGATAGATCGTCATCAGCCGGCAAATGTAGGGGCGCGAACGCCGCGCGCCAGCCCATCAAACGGCCACCCCTGCCAAACGGCATAGGGCTAGCGCTGTCGTTCAGTCGGGCAAAAGTTCGCGAAAACGCCGGAATCCGGCGCGCCATGAAACTGGCGCGATTCAGTCGCGGGACACCGCAGAACCGGCTTTGCCGGGCTGCTGGTGTCGCTCCCGGTAGGGGGTTGGCGTAGCGACACGAAGTGCGCGAAGCCTGGGGGCGAGCTCCTTTATGGCAGCCACTGCACCCAGACCATCATGAGCGGGAGCGTGCCGAGCCCCAGCACCGTCGACATCGCGACGCTGGCCGTCACCAGGTCTTCGGCCGTGTGGTAGCGCTGCGAAAAGAGGAACACGTTGGCGCCGATCGGCAGCGCCGCCGCCACCACCATCACCGTGAGTGGAATGCCTCGCACGCCCAGCAGCCAACCGATGACGGCCACCAGCAGCGGATGCAGCAGGTTCTTCACCAGCGCCTGCATCAGCGCGCCGCGCCAGTGCCGGCCGATGGGCGTGAGCGCGAGCGTGATGCCCACCATCACCAGCGCGATGGGGCCGAAGGCCTGGCCGAGCAGCTGGATCGGCTTGTCGATGAACTCGGGCATGACCAGCCCGGTCTGCGCGAACAGCAGGCCCGCGATGATCGGCAGCGGCACGGGGTGGATGATGGCGTTGCGCAGCGCACGCATCACGGTGCGTGCCATCGAGGGGCGCGTGTCTGCGCCACCGACACCCGCGTGCTCGCGCGCGACGGCCAGCTCCAGCACCACCGTGGCGCTGGTCAGGAGCACCAGCGAATGCAGCGAGATCAGCGTGAGCAGCACCACCATGCCCGCCTCGCCATACGCCAGGCCGATCAGCGCGATGCCGATCATCACCGTGTTGCTGTACGTGTTGGCCAGCGCGATCACCGCCGCGGTGCGGTTGAACCCGCGCAGCGCCAGCGTGGCCGCGAACAGCAGGCCCGAGGCGACGAAGTACGCCGCGACCGGCTTCAGGCTCAGCTGCTCGACGTGCACTGTGCTCATGGCGCGGAACAGCAGCGCGGGCGCGAGCAGCAGGAAGATGAGATGCGACAGGTCCTTCACCGCATTGCCGCCGATCCAGCGGCGCTTGCCGGCGAGGTAGCCCGCGGCAATGAGCAGGACGACGGGGAGCAGGGAGGAGATGACGAAGGAATTCACTCGGCGAGGATAGCCCAGTGAGTGCCTTGCTCCTTCCCCTCCTGGGGGAAGGTTGGGATGGGGGCAAGCGGCGCTCGCTGAAGCCATGGCTTCTCAAAGGCCGCCTGCCCCCACCCCTGCCCTCCCCCGGAAGGGGAGGGAGAAACACGGAATCAGAACGTCACGCGCAAACCGACCTTCAGCGTGCGCCCCGGCAGCGGCGCGTTCGGATACACCGTCGTCGTCAGGATCGACGTCGCGCTGTAGGCCAGCTTGTTCGTGATGTTGTCCATGCGCGCGTACCAGGTGAGGTTGGCGCGCTGCACCTTCATGCGATAGGTAATGGCCGCATTCCACAGCGTGTAGGCATCGGTCTCGCGCGCGCCCACCGACGGAATGCGATGCTGCGCCGCGTTGTAGTCGAAGCCGAAGCGCGCGCCCCACGGACCGTTGGCGTAGGCCAGCGTCGCGCCCAGGCGCAGCGGCGCGATGCGCGGCAGCGGCTCTCCGGTGTCGAGGTTCTTCGCGCGCACGATGTCGCCGCGCCATTCGAGGTCCAGCGTGCCGGCGTCGTCCATGCGCGCGAATCCGTCGGAGCCCAGCAGGCGCAGGTTGCCGTTGGCCTCGATGCCGGTGAAGCGCGCACGCACGCCGCCGTAGACGTACTCGGCCAGCGTGTCGGTGGCGCCGGGCTCGGCCACGTTGCCTTCCCCGTCGAGGTTGCGCCCCGTCGCGGTCAGGCCGATGTAGTTGCTGAAGCGCGTGACGTAGGCATTCACGCGGGCCGTGTTGGGGCCCGACTTCCACTGCGCACCCAGGTCGAGGCCGGTCGACTTTTCCTTCTTCAGGTTCGGGTCGCCCACCTCCCACGCGGCCGTCGCCACGTGGGGGCCGTTGGCCAGCAGTTCGTAGTCCTTGGGTGCGCGCTCTGTGTAGGCGAGGTTCGACGTCAGCTGCCACTGCGGCGCGAGGTTGACCAGCGCACCGAAGGCCGCGCTGTGCGGGTTGAAGGTGCGCTCGCCGACGGCGAAGCGCGTGACCGTCGGATCGTCCGGGTAGCCCAGCGATCGGATGCGGACCTGCTCGGTGCGCGCACCGAAGCTCAGCCGGCCCCACGAAGTGCCGTACTCCTCGTACATGAACAGCGCATTGGAGCGCGTGCGGCTGTGCGGCGCAAAGGCCTCTTCGCCATCGGCGGCGAAGCGGTTGCTTTCGCTGCTGAAGCCGACCAGCCCCTCGAAGTTGCCGATCTTCTGGTGGCGCGCCTCGATGCGCAGGTCGTTGCTCATGTTCGAGAACGTGGTGCCGGGCGTGCCGCCATCGAACTCGGTGTGGCGGTAGTCGGTGTGGCTGAGCTTGGCGTGGATGCTGCTGATGAAACCGCCCGGGCGCCATTCGCCTTCGAGCGCATAGCGGTCGGACTTCATCCCGATGGTGACGTTGTCCTCGGCCACGGTGCCGTAGGTGCTGCGGTAGGTGCTGACCGAGGCGCCGATGTAGCCCTGGTCGAAGAACATCGTGCCGCCGAGCGCGCCGCCGTGCGCCTCGTTGGCCGAGTTGCAGATCTTGCGCGCCATCCATGGCGAGCCGGGCTTGCTGCATTCGAGGGTGATGGGCACCGAGACGTCCTTCGAGTCGCGGTTGAAGGCGTCGACGTGCAGCGCGAAGCGGTCGTTGCCGCCTTCGAGCACCACGCCGCCGTTCTTCTCCTTGTTGCCGGTGGAATAGCCCAGGTCTGCGCGGCCGCCGAAGCCGTTGATCGGCTCCGAAGGAATGCGGTTGTCGATCACGTTGACCACGCCGCCGACAGCGCTGCCGCCGTACTGCAGCGCCGACGGGCCGCGCAGCACTTCGATGCGGTCGGTGACCAGCGCATCGACAGGCACCGCGTGGTCGTAGCTCAGCGAGGAGGCATCGGGCGCGCCGCCGCCGTTCTGCAGGATGCGGATTCGGTCGCCGTCCTGGCCGCGAATGATCGGACGGCTGGCGTTGGGGCCGAAGTAGCTGCTGCTCACACCGGGCACGTTGTCCAGCGTTTCGCCGAGCGTCGACTGGGAACGCAGCAGCAGCTTGTCACCCGACAGCGTGGTCGTGGGCGCGATCAGTTCGGAGGCGCCGAGCGGATTGCCGGTGACGGTGACCTCGCGCAGGCTGGCGGCGTCGGCGGGTTGGGCCTGAACCTGCGCCTGGTCCTGGGCCATGCTTGCGAAGGAGGCGAGCGAAAGAACGGCAACGCCGATGGCGTTGCGACGGAAATGGGGAGTCATGAAGGGACACTCGTTGAATCGGATAACGACCGGCCGCCGCCCGCGCGGGAAGCGGGTACAGCAGCCGGAACACAGGAGATTCAGCGAGCGGAAGGCGGGCCGCGCGCGTCGAACAGCGCGACCCAGCGGGCGATGGTTTCGCCCTGCAGGAAAGCAAAGGTGGCCGACGGCAGCAGCATCGGCAGCACCACCAGCGGCACGCCGGGCATGCCGGAACCGTGCGAGAGCTGGTCGTACAGACGGCACTCGGCGTCGTTGTGTTCACCGAACAGGCTGGCCAGCTGGGGGACGGCATGCTTGTGGGCAGCCTGCGCCGCGGCGGCCGGCAGGCCCGGCACGTGCAGCGAACGGTGCATCAACCCCAGCGTGCCCGCGAACCACACCGCGACCATCAGCGCGATGACGAGCGCGCGGGTCGAACGGGTCCGGGGCTGGCGGATGAAGAGATGCACGGGGCGCAGGTACCGATCGGCGCTCAGGCCTTGACGCGCGACGCGAAGGTCTTCTGGAACTTCTCGACCTTCGGTCCCACGACGAACGCGCAGTAGCCCTGGTTCGGATTGTTCAGGAAGTAGTCCTGGTGATAGGCCTCGGCCGTCGAGTAGTTGGCGAGCTGCGCCACCTCGGTCACGACCGGCGAGCTGTAGGTCTTGCTGGCTCCAATCTCGCGGATGACCTCCTCGGCCACCTGCTTCTGCGCGTCGCTCGTGTAGTAGATGCCGCTGCGGTACTGGGTGCCGGCGTCGTTGCCCTGGCGGTTGAGCGTGGTCGGGTCGTGCACGACGAAGAAGATCTCGAGGATTTCGCGCAGGCTGATCTGCGCGGGGTCGAATTCGAGTTTCACCACCTCGGCGTGGCCGGTGCGGCCGGTGCAGACCTGCTCGTAGGTCGGGTTGACGGTCTGGCCGTTGCAATAGCCCGACTCCACGTCCAGCACGCCCTGCACCCGGTCGAACACCGCCTCGGTGCACCAGAAGCAGCCACCGCCGAGCACGATGGTTTCGGTGGGCGGCGATGAAGTGGACATGGTGCGGCTCCGGGAGGTTGGAAAAGGACGAGCCCGTTATTGTGGCGGCTTGACGTGACGGATATCGGTCACTACATTACTAACCCGCGAGTCATTAACATCTCATGTCCCCGCCCCGTTCCTTCGTCGACAAGATCATCTGCCCGGTGCGCGCCAAGCGCGAGCGCCGGAAAGAGGCGCGCCCAGGCGAACTGCTGGCCGCCGCGCTCGACCTGTTCGTCGAAAAAGGCTTTGCCGCCACCCGCTCAGAGGAAGTGGCGGCGCGCGCCGGCGTCTCCAAGGGCACCCTCTTTCTCTATTTCCCGAGCAAGGAAGAGCTGTTCAAGGCCGTCGTCATGGAAAGCCTCGGCGGCCGTTTCACGGAGTGGAACGCCGAATTCGCGGCTTTCGAGGGCACCACGGCCGACATGCTGCGCTACTGCATGAGAGTGTGGTGGGAACGCGTCGGCATGACCCAGGCCTCGGGCCTGACCAAGCTCATGATGAGCGAGGGTGCCAACTTTCCCGACCTGGCGGAGTTCTACCGCCGCGAGGTGGTCCGCCCCGGCCACGAACTGCTGCGGCGCATTTTCCAGCGCGGCATCGACAGCGGCGAGTTCGCTCCGATGGACGTCGACCACGCGATCTATTCGGTGGTGGCGCCCATGATCTTCCTCATGCTCTGGAAGCATTCGGCCATGGTCTGCGTCGACGGCGCATCGGCCCTCGACCCCGAAAAATACCTCGCCGCCCAGGCCGAGGTGGTGATCAACGGACTCTGCGTGCGCCCCGGAAGGCCGACCGGAGCGGAGGCGTCATCGGCGACGCCTAAAATTGAAGGTTTGTCCTGAGCCCACAAGGAAAGCCACGCCATGAACCCCACCCCCACCCTCGAGCGCCTGCGCTTCAACATGATCGAACAGCAGATCCGCCCCTGGGATGTGCTGGATACCGACATCCTCGAACTGCTGGCCGAAATCCACCGCGAAGACTACGTCCCCGACGCGCACCGCACGCTGTCGTTCTTCGACATGGAACTGCCGCTGCTCGACGGCTCCGTGCCCGGCGAAATCATGCTGTCGCCCAAGGTCGAGGCCCGCACGCTGCAGGACCTGCACATCCAGAAGCATGAATCGGTGCTCGAGATCGGCACCGGCTCCGGCTTCATGGCCGCCTTGCTGGGCGCCCGCGCCGCCCAGGTGCTGTCGCTCGAAATCAACCCCGTGCTGGCCGCCCGTGCCGCCGAGACGCTGCGCCAGAACGGCGTGACCAACGTCGAAGTGCGCCATGCCGACGGCGCCGTGCCGCTGCCCAGCGGCCCGAGCTTCGACGTGATCGTGCTGAGCGGCTCGGTCGCGCGCATTCCGCAGAACCTGCTGGGTTCGCTCAAGGTCGGTGGCCGCCTCTCGGCCATCGTGGGCGAAGAGCCGATGATGCGCGCCCACTTCGTCACCCGCACCAGCGAAAGCAAGTGGGACACGATCCAGCCCTGGGACACCGTGGCCCCGCGGCTGCTGAACTTCCCCGAGCCCTCGCGCTTCTCGTTCTGAGCGGGCGGTCCACCGAATGATCGACCAAGTCCGCCCCGCCGACCTCGCCGCCTGGTTCGCCCAGGACGCCGATGCCATCCCCGTGCTGCTCGACGTGCGCGAACCCTGGGAACTACAGACGGCGAGCGTCGTGCCCCAGGGCTTCACCCTGGTCGCGATTCCGATGAACGAGATTCCCGGGCGGCTGGCCGAGTTGAATGACGGCCAGCCCGGACTTCGAATTGCCTGCCTGTGCCATCACGGCGCACGCAGCCAGCGCGTGGCCACTTTCCTGAACCAGAACGGCTTTGACCAGCTCGCCAACGTGGCGGGCGGCATCGACGCCTGGTCTTCGCAGCACGACCCTTCCGTGCCGCGCTACTGATTCTTTCTCCAAGGACGTTCAATGCCTTCCAGGCCCCGGCTTTCGCCTCTTTCCGCAGCGCTCGCAAGCATCTTCGCAGCCCTGCTCGCATCGCCGGCCCAGAGCCAGACACTGAACGAACTCTACGAATCCGCCCGCGGCTTCGACGCCACCTACCAGGGCGCACGGGCCCAGTACGACGCCAGCATCGCGCGCGCCGCGCAGGCCAAGGCCGGCATCCTGCCCGCCGTGGGACTCACGGCCGGCGTGACGCGCAGCGACCTCGACATCGAGACCCTCACCGGCGCCGGCCGCGGCACCACCACGCCGCGCGACTTCAACACGCAGAACGTCGGCATCAACGCCACGCAGCCGCTGTACCGGCCGGCCAACTGGGCCACCTACGAGCAGGGCAAGCGCCAGGCCGACATCGCGCGGGCGGTGCTCACCATTGCCGAGCAGGACCTGATCGTGCGCGTGAGCCAGGCGTACTTCGACGTGCTCGCGAGCCAGGACAGCCTGGCGCTCGTGCGCGCGCAGAAGGTCGCCGTGGCCGAGCAGCTGGCATCGGCCAAGCGCAACTTCGAGGTCGGCACCTCCACCATCACCGACTCGCGCGAGGCGCAGGCCCGCTACGACCTCGTGATCGCCCAGGAAATCGCGGCCGAGAACGACCTGCAGGTGAAGAAGGTGGTGCTCGACCAGCTGGTCGGCCGCCCCGGCAGCGTGCCGGTGCCGCTGCGGGTACCGGTGGTGCTGCCCACCGCCATGCCCGCGGACATCAACGCCTGGGTCGCGCAGGCCGACGAGGTGCACCCCGCCATCCAGCAGGCCCGCCTGGGGCTCGACGTGGCCGGGCTCGAAGTGGAGAAGGCCAAGGCCGGCCACAAGCCCACGCTCGACGCCAACCTGGGCTACAACGTCACGCGCAACCCGACGGGCACCAGCACGAGCACCGTGGGCACGCGCATCAATGCGGCCACGGTCGGCGTCACGTTCAACCTGCCGTTGTTCGCCGGCTTCGCCACCGAGAACCGCGTCAAGGAAACGCTGGCGCTCGAGGACCAGTCGCGCAGCGTGCTCGACGGCACCAAGCGCAGCGTGGCGCAGGCCACGCGCGCGGCGTACCTCGGGCTCGTCTCGGGTGCGGGGCAGGTGAAGGCACTGGAAGCGGCCGAGGCGTCGAGCCAGAGCGCGCTCGATGCCAACCGGCTGGGCTACCAGGTGGGCGTGCGCATCAACATCGACGTGCTGAATTCGCAGAGCCAGTTGTTCCAGACCAAGCGCGATCTCGCGCAGGCGCGCTACAACGTGCTGCTGGGCAACCTGAAGCTGCGCCAGGCCAACGGCACGCTGACGATCGACGACATCAACGCCAACAACGCGACGCTGGCGAGCAGCGGCAGCGTGCCGGCGGTGCCTCCAGCCACGGGGCCGGATCGCAGCACAACGACGCCGGTCGCGCCGCCGAGCATCCCGGTGATTCCGCCGGTGCCGGTACCGCCGTTCAATCCGCCGGCACCGACGATGCCGACGGACCCGGTGCCGCCCCTGATCCTCAACCCGCCGGTGCGCTGAGGCTTTTTCTCCCTCCCCTTCCGGGGGAGGGCCGGGGTGGGGGCACGACGGCCTCGGCCCCACTGCTGCGCTCATTGGGCGCTTGGACGCTTCACAGCCTTCCCCCAGAGGGGGAAGGAGCAATACAAACTCAGTCGAGTGTGGGTTCGGCGCGCGGCGGCTCGCTTTCGAGCGGCGCGTGTCCCGACGCCACAGGCTCCGCCGCCTGCGCGATCGCGAGCACCGCAGCGGCCGTGCGCTCGGCCGCCCCGCGATTCGACGAAGAGAACGCCAGCGCGGCCTGCGCCATCGTGGCGCGGCGCTCGGGGTTCTCGACCAGCTTCAGCGCGGCCGTCACGGCCTGCTCCATGTTCTCGACGCGCAGCGATGCGCCGGCCGCCAGCGACAGCTGCGCCGCCTCGGCGAAGTTGAAGGTCGACGGTCCCATGACCACCGGGCAGCCGCAGGCCGCCGGCTCGATCAGGTTCTGCCCGCCCAGCGGCTCGAAGCTGCCGCCCAGCAGCGCCACGTCGGCCAGGCCGTAGTACAGCGCCATCTCGCCCAGCGAATCGCCGAGCCAGATCTCCGCCTCGGCCGGCTGGCCCGCCGCGCTGCGGCGGGCCACGGCGAAGCCTTCGGCCTCGATCAGCGCGGCCACTTCGTCGAAGCGCTGCGGATGGCGCGGCACGATCATCCATTGCACGTCGTGCACGCGCTTGGCAATCGAGCGGATCGCGCCCTGCTCCGGCGGCACGGGCGAGGTCGCACCGAAGCGCTTGAGCACTTCGAGCAGCATCCGCTCCTCGCCGTCGCGCGAACTCGCGAGCACGACCATCGGCCGCGGCAGGTGCTCGCGCAGCGACACGGCCGCGTTCAGCTGGCGCACGTCGGGCGTGGCGTCGAACTTGAGGTTGCCGTAGATCCCGGCCACCTTGGCGCCGAGCGACACCAGCCGGTGCGCATCGGCCTCGGTCTGCGCCCACACGGCCGCAAGGGCCGAGTAGGCGGGCCGCGCGAGCCATGCAAGCCGTTCGGCCGCAGCGAGCGATTTCTCGTTGAGCCGCGCATTGGCCAGCACCAGCGGAATGCGGCGCTCGGCGCAGGCAGCGGCCATTTCGGGCCAGACCTCGGTCTCCATCAGCACGCCGATGCGCGGCTCGAAGCGATCCAGGAAACGCGCCACCGCGCCCGGCGTGTCCCACGGCTGCCAGACCTGCGTGTCGCCCGGCTCGAGCAGCTTGGCGCCCTCTTCACGGCCGGTGGCGGTGCCGTGCGTGAGCAGGATCGGGATGCCCGGGTACTGCCTGCGCAGTTCGGCGATCAGGATGGCGGCCGCGCGCGTCTCGCCGAGCGAAACCGCGTGCACCCAGCATTGGGCCTTGCCGGTGGTGGCTTCGTTGTAATGGCCGAAGCGCTCTTCCACGGCCACGCCATAGCCCGGCTCGGCCTCCGCGCGGGGCCGCAGCTTGCGGCGCACGAGCGGTTGCACAACGGTGGTGAAGACGCCGTAGAGGCGCAGCAGCAGGGAACGCACAGGCTCAGTGGGACGCTTCGGCGAGCTTGGCGTCGGGCTTGGCCGTACGCAGCAGCGCGAGCATCTCGGTTTCGATGCGCTTCAGCGCGGCATCGGTCTGGCCTTCGAAGCGAAGCACGAGCACGGGGGTGGTGTTCGATGCGCGGATCAGGCCGAAGCCATCGGGCCAGTCGACACGCAGGCCGTCGATGGTCGAGACCTTGGCCGGGGCCGCGAAGCTCGCGCCCTTCACGAGCTTGTCGACCACGGTGTGCGGCTCGCCTTCGGCGCAGGGCACGTTCAGTTCGGGCGTCGAGAAGCTGGTGGGCAGCGCGTTGAGCACGTCGCTCGCGTTCGGGCTCTTGCTCAAGATTTCGAGCAGCCGGCAGCCCGCATAGGTGCCGTCGTCGAAGCCGAACCAGCGCTCCTTGAAGAAGATGTGGCCGCTCATCTCGCCGCCCAGCGGCGAATCGATTTCCTTCATCTTCGCCTTGATGAGCGAATGGCCGGTCTTGAAGATCATCGGCACGCCGCCCGCGGCCTCGATGGCCGGCGCCAGGCGCTGCGAGCACTTCACGTCGTAGACGATGGTGCCGCCGGGCACGCGCGACAGCACGTCCTGCGCAAAGAGTTGCATCTGGCGGTCGGGGAAGATGTTCTGGCCGTCCTTGGTGACGATGCCCAGGCGGTCGCCGTCGCCGTCGAAGGCCAGGCCCAGTTCGGCATCGCCCGCGGCCAGCGCGGCCATCAGGTCCTTGAGGTTCTCGGGCTTGCTCGGATCGGGATGGTGGTTGGGGAAGTCGCCGTCGACTTCGCTGAACAGTTCGGTCACCTCGCAGCCGATGGCGCGGAAGATGGCCGGGGCCGATGCACCCGCGATGCCGTTGCCCGAGTCGACCACGATCTTCATCGGACGGGCCAGCTTGATGTCGCCGGCAATGCGCTTCACGTAGGCCTCGGTCACGTCGACCTTGCGCACGCTGCCGCCGGGGGCGAGTTGCGCGGTGCCGGCTTCCATGGTCTTGCGCAGGCCCTGGATCTCGTCGCCGTAGATCGCGCGGCCGGCCAGCACCATCTTGAAGCCGTTGTAGTCCTTGGGGTTGTGGCTGCCGGTGACCTGGATGCCGCTCGTGCACAGCGTGTGGGCCGCGAAGTACAGCATCGGGGTGGTGACGGCGCCCACGTCGATCACCTCGACGCCGGTGGCGACGAGGCCCTTGATCAGCGCCTCGGCCAGCACGGGGCCCGACAGGCGGCCATCGCGTCCCACGGCCACGGACTTCTCGCCGGCGGCACGGGCGGCGCTGCCGAAGGCCCGGCCGAGCGCTTCGGCCACCTCCGCATCGAGAGTGACGGGCACAACGCCGCGGATGTCATAGGCCTTGAAGATGGACGCGCTGAGCTGCATGAAGGCGTTTCCCTGTTGGTTTTTGGAACGAGGCATTGTAGGCAAGGCTCCGGGCGCCCACATGACCGAAAACGGCCAGTTGAAACGAGTCGAAACCGTATCATTTCCCCATGCCCACCAGCCACACCTCCACCGAAGCGCTCGAGAGCGACGCCTGCTACCTGGCGATGAAGACGCACGATGCGCGCTTCGACGGGTCGTTCTTCACCGCCGTGACCTCCACCGGCATCTATTGCCGTCCGGTCTGCCGCGTCAAGCTGCCGCGGCGCGAGAACTGCCGGTTCTTCCGCCACGCGGCACAGGCCGAGGCCGCGGGCTTTCGCCCCTGCCTGCGCTGCCGGCCCGAACTCGCGCCGCGCGCAGCCACCTGGTCGACCGAGGACGCCTCGCGCATCCTCGCGCTGCAGGCGGCGCGGCTGATCGACGAGCCCGATGCGTGGTCGGAAGACGGCCCCGGCGCAGCGCAGATCGCAGCGCGGCTCGGCGTGAGCGACCGCCACCTGCGGCGCATCTTCGAGGTGCAGTTCGGCGTGTCCCCGCTGCAGTACCTGCAGACGCGCCGGCTGCTGGCCGCCAAGCAGCTCATTGCCGACACCCGCCTGCCGATGACGCAGGTGGCACTGGCCAGCGGCTTCGCGAGCGTGCGGCGATTCAATGCGGCCTTTCTCGAACACTACGGCCTGAACCCGAGCGCCCTGCGGCGTGCTGGCGGCGCCACTGCCGAGGGCGGCGAAGGCAAGGCGATCGAGGTGCGGCTGGGCTTTCGTCCGCCTTATGACGCCAACGCCATGCTCGGCTTCTTCGCGCGCCGTGCGCTGTGCGGCGTCGAAGTCGTCTCGACATCGGACGGCAAGCAGCCCGCCAAGGGCAGCACGCCCACTTACGCGAAGCTCACCCGCACCCTGCGCATCCAGCAGGGCGGACAGGCGCATGCCGGCTGGCTGCAGCTGCGCTTCGACCTCGAGCGCGAACAGGTGCTGCTGTCGATCAGCGATTCGCTGGCCGCGGTGCTGCCCATCGTCATCAGCCGCGCCCGCGCGCTGTTCGACCTCGACGCCGAACCGATGGCCATCAACGCAGCGCTGCATGCGGCCTTTCCGCACGGCGACGGACTGCGCGTGCCCGGTGCGGTCGACGGCTTTGAGCTGGCGGTGCGTGCGGTGCTGGGCCAGCAGATCACGGTGGCCGCGGCTCGCACGCTGGGCTCGCGGCTGGTCGAGGCCTTCGGCGAGCCGCTTGCGACGCCCGTCGAAGGATTGGATCGCCTGTTTCCCACGCCCGCGGCCATTGCCGCCGCGAGCGGCGATTCGCTGGGCCAGCTCGGCATCGTGCGCCAGCGGCAAAGCGCGCTGCACGCCATCGCGCGCGAGGTCGCGGCCGGCAAGCTGGCGCTGCATGCGGGCGCCGACGTGCCATCGACCATCGCCGCGCTGCAGGAACTGCCCGGCATCGGCGCGTGGACCGCGCAGTACATCGCCATGCGCGCGCTGCGCTGGCCCGACGCCTTCCCGGCCGGCGACGTGGCGCTGCAGAAGGCGCTGGGCGTGACCACCGCGCGCGCGGCCAGCGAAGCCTCGCAAGCCTGGCGGCCGTGGCGCAGCTATGCGGTGCTGCGGGCGTGGCACGCGCCCTCTTCTCCTTCTCCTGTCGCGGGCGCCACCGACGCGGCGATCGCGGAATCCCCTCTCATCACTACGGCAGGCCTCACCGCCTGAAATGTCATGAAGTTCAAGAGCAAAGTCATCTACACCTCGCACATCGACACGCCGCTCGGCGGCATCACGATGGCGGCCACCGACCAGGGCCTGGCCGGCGTCTGGTTCGACCAGCAGCGCCACTGGCCCGACACCGCGGGCTGGATCACGAAGGACGACCATCCCGCGCTCGCGGAGGCGGCCGCCCAGCTGCGCGACTATTTCGCCGGCAAGCGCGAGCGCTTCGACATGAAACTCGACCTGTCGCACGGCACCGCCTTCCAGCAGAGCGTGTGGCAGCAGCTGCTGGCCATTCCGGCCGGCGCCACCACGAGCTACGGCAAGCTGAGCATGAACGTGGGCAACCCGGCCGCAGTGCGCGCGGTGGGCGCGGCCGTGGGGCGCAACCCGATCAGCGTGATCGTGCCCTGCCACCGCGTGCTCGGTGCCGACGGTTCGCTGACCGGTTACGCTGGCGGGCTCGAACGCAAGACCGCCCTGCTCGAACTCGAGGGAGCGCTCTGAGCATCCACAAGAAGCAGAGCGAAAGACGCATGACCACCACGAACAACAACATCGCCGCCGCCACGCCCCTCGCACCCAGCGCCTGGCTCATCGACCTTGTGCTGCTGGGCGCGCTCTGGGGCGCGTCTTTTCTCTTCATGCGCATCGGCGCGGCCGAGTTCGGTGCGCTGCCGACGGCGGCGGTGCGGGTGGCGATCGCCGCGCTGTTCCTGCTGCCCATCGCATTGCTGCGCGGCCAGGGGCCATCCCTGGCGAAGCACTGGAAGGCCAGCTTCACGGTCGGTGTCTTCAACTCGGGCATGCCGTTCGCGCTGTTCTGCTTCGCGCTGCTGACCATCAACACCGGCCTGGCCGCCGTGCTCAATGCCACCACGCCGATGTTCGGCGCACTCGTGGCGTGGGCCTGGTTCCGCGAGCGCCCGAACGGCTCACGCCTCATCGGTCTCGCGATCGGCTTTGCCGGCGTCGCCATGCTCGCGAGCCGCAGCGCCGGCCTGCATGCGGGCGCCAGCGGCCATGCCGCGCTCTTCGCGGTGCTGGCCTGCCTGGGCGCATGCCTGTGCTACGGCATCTCGGCCAGCGCCACGCGCGCTCACCTGGGCGGCGTGCCCGCGCTGACCACCGCCACCGGCAGCCAGATCGGCGCCACGCTGTTCCTCGCCATTCCCGCCTTCTGGCTCTGGCCCGCGCAGATGCCCAGCCTGCGCGCATGGCTGGCGCTGCTGGCGCTGGGCATCGCCTGCACGGGCATCGCCTACATCCTGTTCTTCCGTCTGATCGAACGCGCCGGGCCGGCCCGCGCGCTGACCGTGACCTTCCTGGTGCCGGTGTTCGCGCTGTTCTACGGCGCGGTGTTCCTCGGAGAAAACATCACGCAGTGGATGCTGATCTGCGCGGCCGTCATCGTCTGCGGCGTGGCGCTGTCGACCGGCATCGTCAAGCTCGGCCTGCCGCGCAGGGCCTCGGCCTGAGCGTGTTTTCTTGCGGGGCGCCTACACGGCACCCGCGACGACGTTCACCGAGAGCGCCAGCACCAGCATGTTGAACGCAAAGGCCAGCACGCTGTGCAGCAGCGTGATGCGCCGCATCTCCTTCGAGGTCGCCTGCACGTCGGACACCTGCGAGGTCATGCCGATCACGTACGAGTAGTAGAGAAAGTCGAAGTAGTCGGGGGCGTCGTGCCCGCCCGGAAAATCGAGCCCACCGTCAGGCGTACCGTCCCGCTGGTCGATGTAGTAGCGGTGCGCATAGTGAAAGGCATAGATGGTGTGCATCGTCAGCCACGACCCTGCCAGCGCCACCAGGCCCAGCGCGACATGCGCCGCGCGCTCCCAGCCGCTCAGCCCCTTCACCTGCTGCAGCAGCATCGCGATGGCCACCACGCTCATGCCCACCACCACCAGCATCGAGACCAGGATCACCACATTGGGCTGGTCCAACGACTGGGCGCGCTCGCGCGTGCGCTTCGCATCGAAGGTGTCGGCCAGCCACCACGACAGCAGCTGGAAGACCCCCACGCCTACGCACCATCCGGCCAGCCCGCGCGCCATGCCGCTCATGGGCAGCGGCATCAGCGCGGCCGCAACGGCGCAGCCGGTGGCCGCGCCATAGAGAAGACGTTGGGGACCGGTGGTGGTGGAAAGATGTCGGCGCATGGGCGAGCACTGTAGCGCCGTAGCGTAGAAGGAGTCCTACAAGTACAGCGGCATTCCGCGCATCGAGAAAGCTCGCGCGCGCCACTAGGGTTCTCGCTGTTCAAGGGAGCTTCGCCCGGAAGCACAGCGCAAGGCCTCAGGCCTGCGCCCATTTCATCGCGTGCCCGCGGCATCCATTTCCCATCCGGGTCACCAAGGATTTCATCCATGCTGCTGCTCCCCCCTCGCCCCGCTTTGGGCGCACTGTTCGGCTCCGGCCTCCTGCTTGCCGCCGCGCCGGCTCTGGCCGATCCCTCGCCCGCGCTCGACCGGTTCAGCTTCTCGGTCGGCGCCTTCAGCGCCGATCCGAAGTTCAACGCCTCGGTCGGCACGCCGTATGGCACGCTGCAATCGGGCGACATCAAGCCGGGCCGCGTGACCATGCCGCGCATCACGGCCGACGTGCTGATCGGCGACAGCCACGGCGTCTCGTTCGACTACTACCAGTACCGGCGCGACTACTCCGGTGGTGTCGCGAACACCACGTCCCTGGGCAGCTTCGGTTCGCTGAATACTTTCGGCAACGCCACCGTCAACACCAAGCTCGACTTTGCCAAGCTCTCGTACAAGTGGTGGATCGGCTCGGGCAACACCGTGCTCGGCCTGGGTGCCGGCGCCGCCTACTACCGTGCGACGCTCGGCGCGATTGCGCTCGCCGGGGTCAACGGCCAGGTCAGAACGCTGAACGAAAGCTCCAGCGACAACGCCGTGGCGCCGCTGCTCGAAGTGGGCGTGCGCCACGCCATCACGCCGGACCTGCGGCTGTTCGCCGACGCCTCGGGCGTGTGGAAGAGCAGCGGCCGCTTCCACGGCAACATCTACAACGCCTCCGCCGGCGTCGAGTGGTTCCCGGTGAAGAACGTGGGCCTGGTGCTCGCCTATGGCCTGACGAACATCGACCTGACGCGCGAGAGCGGCTCTGCCGATTCTCGTTTGAAGGTCCGCCTGCAGGGGCCTTCGGCTTTCCTCAAGGCACGCTTCTAGGCCCTGGGTCGTTCTGCGTGTAGCCAGTCTTCGCAAGACGCGGTGCGGCGGCCAGCCTTAGGCTGCGCCCATCATCGAAGAACGGAGACACAGAGCATGCCTGCAGCCGCCACCGGCCTCGCGCCGCCGCAGTTCCATCCGCGCATCTCGCGCATCGCGCTGGGCGACGTGATCCACCGCAGCGCGCGCCGCTTCGGCACGCGCACTGCGCTGATCGAGGGCGAACACCGCATGTCCTACGGCGAACTCGACGCCGCGTCGAACCGCTTCGCACATCACCTGCTGGGCCTGGGCCTCTCGAGCGGCGAGCGCGTGGGCATGCTGTGCAACAACTCGATCCAGATGGTGGTCGCCATGCTGGGCATCCAGAAGGCCGGGCTGGTGTGGGTGCCGATCAACACCGCGCTGGCGGTGGACGCCATCGGCTACATCCTCGCGCATGCAGGGGTGCGCCACCTGGTGATCGACACCGCGCTGCATGCGAAGCCCGAGCTGCGCGAACTGGTGGCTGCGCAAGGCATCGCGCCGATGCTCTGCGTGCTCGACGGCGATGCGCCGCCCGCCGGCCTGCCGACCGTGCCGCAGGCCATCGTGCAGGGACCCCACACGCTGCCCGACGTGCCCATCGACAGCACGCAGCTTGCGTTCATCATGTACACCAGCGGCACCACAGGGCGCCAGAAGGGCGTGATGCATTCGCATGCGTCGGTGCACTCGGTGCTGCTGAGCAACATGGTCGAATGGGGCAGCAGCCCCGAGCGCGCCGACGTGTGGAGCAGCGTGCTGCCGCTGTTCCATTGCGGCCAGCACACAGTGCTGATGTCGGCGCTGGCGGTGGGCGGCGCGCTCGTCGTGCTGCGCGGCTTCGACCCCGGCGCGGTGCTCGCCGCCATCGAGCGCCACCGGATCACGGTGATGGTCGGCCTGCCGATGATGTACGGCGCGCTGCTCGCGCACCCGCAGCGCGCTGCGCGCGACCTGTCGAGCCTGCGGCTGTGCGTCTACGCGATGGCGCCGATGTCGCGCACGCTGCTGCTGCGCCTGCTCGACGGGTTCTGCCCCAACTTCGCACTCGTCTCGGGCCAGACCGAGATGTACCCCGGCGCCACCATCTTCGAGGTGCAGGAGCAGCGCAAGCGCTTCGGCTCGTACTGGGGCGTGGGCACGCTGGTGAACGAGGTCGCCGTGATGGGCGATGAGGGCGAACTGCTCGGGCCGGAGCAGGTCGGCGAGATCGTCTTTCGCGGCCCCAACGTGATGCTGGGCTACTACAAGGACCCGGAGGCGACGGCGAACGCGCAGCGCTTCGGCTGGCACCATTCGGGCGACCTGGGCAAGTTCGATGCCGACGGGCAGCTGGTCTTCCTCGACCGGCTGAAGGACATGGTGAAGTCGGGCGGCGAGAACGTGCCGTCGATCAAGGTCGAGGAAGTTCTGCTGCGGCACCCCGCCGTGCTCAATGCGGCGGTGGTGGGCCTGCCGCACGAGCGCTGGGGCGAAGCCATCACCGCCTTCGTCACGCGCCGGCCCGATGCGCCAGCGGACTTCAGCGAGGCCGCGCTGGCGGCGCACTGCAAGGAGCACCTCGGCAGCTTCGAGGTGCCGAAGGAAATCGTCTTCCTGCCTGCGCTGCCGATGACCTCCACCGGCAAGATCCAGAAGTTCGAGTTGCGCAAGGCACACCAGGGTCTCTATCAACGGGGCTGACGCGGCGATGGCGCCTCGCCGCACGGCCCGCGGGCCGCCAAAGTGTTGTTTCATCAGTGCTAACCCCGCGGTCCGGGCTTGTTCCCTCGAGTGGATGAATGTAATAATTTAGTTACAACGCCACCCTCCGGAAAAAGTCCCCATGAAACACCGCGCCGCCCTCCATTCACCTCGCACCATCGCCCGCGGTACGGCCGCGCTGCTTCTCGCAGCCTGCGCTTCGTCGCATGCCTTTGTGATCGGTGTCAGCGAAGGCGTGAGCTACAACGTGTCCGACGCGCAGGTCACCGGCCGCTTCGAGCCCATCGCCGAGGTGCTGTCCAAGGCGCTCAAGCAGCCGGTGACGATCAAGATCTTCAATTCGTACAACGGTGCGCGCGACGCGCTGAAGCAGCAGCAGGTCGACTTCGCTTTCGTGCACCCGTCGCACGTGGCGCTCGGCGCCATCAAGGGCGGGCAGTACAGCGCATTCGCCTGGACCACCGGCTACACCGACTACAAGGTGTCGTTCCTGTGCAAGGAACAGCAGCCGATCTCCGACTGGAAGAGCGTGGCCGGCAAGCAGCTGGTCATGCCCGACGCCGACTCGATCACCGCGGTGATCACACGCGCGATGCTGCGCGAGCAGGGCCTGCAGGGTACTGCGGTCAAGGTCACCAACACGCGCTTCCAGGAGGCCGTGCCCTTCTACGTGCAGAACGGCTTTGCAGCCTACGGCGCAACGGCAGCCTCCGGCGTGATCAAGACCTGGAAAGACGGCGGCGGCAAGGTCTGCGCGGAATCGCGCGCCGTGCCGATCAAGCAGTGGCTCGCGTCGCGCAAGCTCGACGCGGCCACGGTGAACGCGGCGCGCGATGCGCTGCTGAGCCTTGCGCAGACCGACGCCGGCAAGCGCGCGCTCGCTGCGTCCACCTATGTGGGCTTCGTCACGCCTTCGTCCGACGTCGAGTCCTCGCTGATGAGCTGGCTGGGGATCTGAGGGGCAAGGCCGTACGCGCACGCCGCCTGCCCGGGCCGGGCAGAATCCGGCGCTTGCCGTCTCCCTCCCAAGGACTCCCTCCATGACCGATCTCTCGAGCTTCCCCATCACGAAAAAATGGCCCGCGCAGCACCCTGACCGGCTGCAGATGTACTCGCTGCCCACGCCCAACGGCGTGAAGGTGTCGATCATGCTGGAGGAGACCGGCCTGCCCTACGAGCCGCACCTCGTGAGCTTCGAGACCCACGACCAGACCTCGCCAGCGTTCCTGTCGCTCAACCCGAACAACAAGATCCCGGCCATCCTCGACCCCGATGGCCCGGGCGGCAAGCCGCTGGCGCTGTTCGAATCGGGCGCCATCCTCGTGTACCTCGCCGAGAAGACCGGCAAGTTCATTCCGCAGGACGCCGCCGGCCGCTACGAAACCCTGCAGTGGGTGATGTTCCAGATGGGCGGCATCGGCCCGATGTTCGGCCAGCTCGGCTTCTTCAACAAGTTCGCAGGCAAGGACTATGAAGACAAGCGCCCGCGCGACCGCTACGTGGCCGAGTCGAAGCGCCTGCTCGGCGTGCTCGACCAGCGCTTGTCGGATCGCGCATGGATCGTGGGCGACAGCTACACCATCGCCGACATCGCCACCTTCCCGTGGGTGCGCAACCTGATCGGCTTCTACGAGGCAGCGGACCTCGTGGGCTTCAAGGATTTTCCGAACGTGGCGCGCGCGCTCGAAGCCTTCGTGGCGCGCCCCGCCGTGGTGGGGGGGGGGGGGATTCCGAAGCGCGGCTGAGCGCCTCTCAGTTCGCGCTCAGGTCCATCAGCATGCGCGACAGCAGATAGAGGCGCGGCACCACGCTCTCGACCTCCGCGTACTCCTCCGGCGTGTGGATGCCGCCACCCACGATGCCGAAGCCATCGAGCACCGGCACGCCGACGCCCGCCACCAGGCTCGCGTCGGCCGCGCCGCCGCTGCTCTCGACGGTGAGCTTCTTGCCGATCTCGCCGTAGATGCCTTCGGCCATGCGCACCAGCTTGTCGGACGCGGGCGAACGCGGCATCGGCGGCAGGCCGCGGATCAGGCGCACGCGCACCTCGGTCTCGGGGATCAGCTTGTTCTGCGAGATGCGGACCAGGTCTTTCTCCACGCGGTCGAGCTCCTCGGGCGTGGCCGCGCGCACATCGCCCTTGGCGCTCGCGGTCGCCGGAATCACGTTGGTCGGTCCGTTGGCCGTGAGCACCGTGAAGTTGACGGTGGTCTTCTTCGCCGCGTCCGCCGTCTTCGACAGCTGCAGCACCTGGTGCGCCACTTCCATCGCCGCATTGCGGCCCGCCTCGGGCGCCACGCCCGCGTGAGCGGCCAGCCCCTTCACCTCGACGAGCGCGGTGGCCGAGCCCTTGCGCTCGACAACGAGGCCATCGGCCGGGCGGCCCGGCTCCAGGTTCAGCGCCACGTCGTGCTGCTTCGCGATGCGCTCGATCAGCGCGCTGGTGCCGACGGAGCCGGTCTCCTCGTTGGTGTCGAGCAGGAAGGTGATCTGCCCATAGTCCTTGAAGCCGATCTGCTGCAGGATCTTCAGCGCGTAGAGCCCGGCGATCACCCCGCCCTTGTCGTCCATCACGCCGGGGCCGTAGGCGCGGCCGTCCTTGATGTAGAAGGGCTTGGCCGCAGCCGTGCCTTCCTTGAACACGGTGTCCATGTGCGCGAGGATCAGGATCTTCTTCTTGCCCTGGCCGGTCAGTGTCGCGACCACGTTGGTACCGGGATGCGGATCGGCCGGAAAGGTCTCGATGCGCGCACCGAGCTTGCGCAGCTCTTCCACCGCCATCTCCCGGACCTTGTCGAGGCCCGCGGTGTCGGCCGAGCCGGAGTCGATGTTGACCATGCGCTCCAGCATCTTCAGCGCCTCGTCCTTGCTTTGCGTGGCGGCGTCGAGCACGCCCTGATGCGGCTTCTGGGCCATGGCATTGCCAGCCAGGAGCGCACACGCGAGCGCGGTGCATTGGGCGATGGCGAGCATGTGGCGGCGAGCGGGAGTCCGCGATTTCATGGCTGAAGAAGCCGAAGCGGGATGGCGCGAGAGGGTCGTCATGTTGTTCGTTCTGTTGAAGGAATGTCGAGGAAGGCGCGGCAGGCTATCACCCGACTCGCGAACGGATCAAGCTCACGATGCGGGCGCTGCCGCACGCACTCTACAGACACTTCAACCGGAAAAGCTCAGCCCGAAAAGTCTTCCCCGCGCAGCTCGATCGGCTGCCCATGCGGCGTGCGGCCGGCCGCGTGCTCCCAGGCATGCCGGTAGCGGGCCAGTTCGTCGCCCGAGCTGGCGCCCTTGCTGGCCACGAGCTTCTCGAGCGCGGCCAGCCAGTGCAGGTAGTAGGTCTGGCCGGTGTCGGGGTCGCCCGCGGCCTGAGCCTCGGAGATCTGCGCCGCCAGCGCCTCGGCCCATTCGGGCCATGTGAAGAGGCCGCGCTCGTGCAGCGCAAGCGTCATCGCGAAGGCCTGGGCTTCCCATAGCGCGCTGAACACCGGCCCGTCCGCATCGCGCGGCATGCCGGGCGACAGCGGCATGCGCTCGCCGCTCATTGGAATACCTTCGTGCTTCGCACTGCGGTGCGAGCTTGCTTGGGGCGGCCCGGCGCGGCGCTCATGCCACGGCCTCCAGATAGCTCTCCCACGCATCGACCGACACCGAGAGGTTCTGGCGCGGCGCATCGTCGCCCCACAGTTCGGCTTCGTCGAACTCCACCGTGTAGAGCCACTGCGGCTGCTCGCCGAGCCCTTGCGCGTTGGTGTCGGCGAACACATGCGCGCCATGTACGTGAACGATGGTGCCGCGCTTGCCCTGCACATAGGCCGGCAGCCGCGTGTGATGGTCGACCTTGCCGAGGTGCATGCGCACCTCCTGGCCAGGAGCGAAGCGAGCCGGTGCAGGTGCTGGTCGCTCGGCGGGCGAGCCCTTGGCCAGCACCGACTGCACATCGGCCGCGCGCAGCACGCGGGCCACAGGCGCGGCCGCGTGGCGCATCTCGCCGCTCGCGATCTCGTCGGGAAAGAGCTGACCGCGTTGCAGCATCAGCTGCTCCAGCGCGCGAAGCCAGATCTGGTAATAGCTCAGCTCGCCATAGTCGGGCAGCGTCTCGCGCACGGAGCGGCTCGCATCGATGTTCCACGAGCCCGTCGCGCCCATGGCCAGCACGAGCGCCAGCGCGCGCGGCTCCCAATCGGCATGAAAAAGCTCGCCCTCGGCTTCGGGCACCACCTTGCCGAAGCCGGGCTGCCCGCCGAGGTCCGCCTTCGTCGCGTAGCTCATGCGGCGCTCCCCGCTTCCGCAGTCGCGCCGGCCAGCCGCGTGCCGATCATCGAATCGCGCGAGACCAGATCGGCAAGCTCGTCTTCACTCAGACCTTCAGTGCCGGCGGGCCGCTGCGGAATCACGATGTAGCGCACCTCGGCGGTCGAATCCCACACGCGGATGCGCGTGGTCTCGGGCAGGGTCACGCCGAAGTCGGCGAGCACGCCGCGCGGGTCCTTCACCGCGCGCGAGCGGTACGGCGCGCTCTTGTACCAGGTGGGCGGCAGGCCCAGCACCGGCCACGGGTAGCAGCTGCACAGGGTGCACACCACCATGTGGTGCGTGTCGTCGGTGTTCTCCACCGCCACCATGTGCTCGCCCTGCCGCCCCGTGTAGTCCAGCGAGGCGATGGCTGCCGTGGCGTCGGCCAGCAGCCACTGCCGGAAGGCCGGATCGACCCAGGCCCGCGCCACCACCCTCGCGCCGTTGCGCGGGCCGATGCGGGTCTGGTAGGTGTCGATCAGCACGTCGAGCGCGGCCGGGTCGATGTAGCCCTTCTGCGCGAGCACGCTTTCGAGCGCACGCACGCGCAGGTCCATCTCGCCGAGTTCTCTGTGTTCGTGGTCATGGCCGTGGTGGTGACCGTGGCCGCTGTCGTCGTGGGGGTGGTCTGCACTCATTCCGACGATGCTACGCCCGGGCACTTAAAATTCGAAGCCTCGCGCCAGAACCCCCGGAAGCCTTTCGCCCATGACCTCCACGCCCGCCCGCCCCGTCCGCTCCCAGTACGAAGACTTCATGCGCCACGTCGACACGCATGGCGTCTTCAAGAGCGACCGCACGGGCACAGGCACCAAGAGCGTGTTCGGCCACCAGATGCGCTTCGACCTGAACGAGGGCTTCCCGCTGGTCACCACGAAGAAGGTGCACCTGAAGTCCATCATCCAGGAGCTGCTGTGGTTCCTCACCGGCTCCAGCAACAACAACTGGCTCAAGGAACGCGGCGTCACCATCTGGGACGAATGGGCGCGCGAGGACGGCGACCTGGGCCCGGTGTACGGCGTGCAATGGCGCAGCTGGCCCACGCCCGACGGCGGCTACATCGACCAGATCGCCGACGTCATCAAGACGCTGAAGACCAACCCCGATTCGCGCCGCATCATCGTGAGCGCATGGAACGTGGCCGAGCTGTCGAAGATGGCGCTCATGCCCTGCCATGCCTTCTTCCAGTTCTACGTGGCGCCGCCGCAGGCCGAGGGTGAACGCGGCAAGCTCAGCTGCCAGCTCTACCAGCGCAGCGCCGACATCTTCCTGGGCGTGCCCTTCAACATCGCGAGCTACGCGCTGCTCACGCACATGGTGGCGCAGCAGTGCGACCTCGACGTGGGCGACTTCATCTGGACCGGCGGCGACTGCCACATCTACAGCAACCATGCCGAGCAGGTCGCGCTGCAACTCAGCCGCACGCCCTACCCGTACCCCACGCTGAACATCAAGCGCAAGCCGGCGTCGATCTTCGAATACCAGTACGAAGATTTCGAGGTGCTGGACTACCGGCACGGCGATCCGATCAAGGCGCCCGTGGCGGTATGAGCGGAATGAGCAAGCCCCGCGTCAACCTCATCTTCGCGCGCGCCGCCAACGGCGTGATTGGCGCGAACAACACCATCCCCTGGCACATCCCGGAGGACATGGCGCACTTCAAGCAGCAGACCGCGGGCGCGCCGGTGATCATGGGCCGCAAGACCTGGGACTCGCTGCCGCCACGCTTCCGGCCGCTGCCGGGCCGGCAGAACATCGTGGTGACGCGGCAGCCCGGCTGGCAGGCCGACGGCGCACTGCGCGCGGGCAGCCTGCAGGAGGCGCTGTCGCTTTGCGAATCGTCATCGAAGGCCGACGCCGTGTGGGTCATCGGCGGCGCGCAGATCTACGCCGAGGCCGAGCCGCTCGCGCAGCGCGCGGTCGTGACCGAGGTTGCGCGCAACTACGAAGGCGATGCCTACGCTCCGGATCTCGACGCAGCCGTGTGGCGCGAGACGCAGCGCGAATCGCATGTCTCGGCCAAGGAAGGCCTGGGCTTCAGCTTCGTGACCTACGAGCGCATCGCATCCCCGAACGGATGAGCGGCGACAGTTTGGCCAGCCCGGACGGTTCAACAAACTAGCCGTCCGTCTGCCGGGAACAAACTGGCACCTTCGTCGCACCCGCAGCGCGAAAGGAAAACTTCGGTACGCGCCGGAAAAGGCATGCGCGGTTCAGGGTTTAGACAACGCCAATTGTTTGTGCGCAAAATGTCGCTCCCGCCCTCAACCCAAGGAGACGGCTCATGTCCATGGAATTTCTTCGGGTCATCGCCGAGCAGAAATTGCCATACGTCATTCACACGCCGGCAGACATCGACAGGCTGCGCGTGCTGCGTGCGGCAGAGTTGGTGACGGCCTTCATTCCGCCCTCGGACCGCGCGCCCGATGCGCGCGCGATACGCCAGCTGGCCCAGGTCGAATCGATCACCGCCAAGGGCAAGCTGGCGCTCAACAAGGCCACGTCGGCATTCATCGAGCTGTAGGAAGCCGCGCCTTCGGCCTCGCATGGCGCGCTGCGCGGGCATCGCGCAAATGATGCGGCTCACGCTGCGGTTCTTGCCACTGGCTGGGCCGGATGTGCCGAACGGATTCGCCCTCCGCGCACCGAGTCGTCTGCTTTCGTGACAAAGCACTCGTGCATGTAACTTCAGAAGACGAACTCTCGTCGGATCGGGCATGCAGCCCTGAAGGCGAGGCGCCTTGCGCAGGGCGCCGCTCAAGCCATCACCGAGGCAACGGCAGAATGTGCGACGAATTACCTTCGCACGAGGATTGCGAAAACCAAGGCCCCGCGGCCCGTGCCACACTGACAGCCCTGCAGATACTTGTCGACCTCATGAAAATAGCCACCTGGAACGTCAACTCCCTCACCGCACGCCTGCAGCACGTGCTCGACTGGCTCATCGCCAATCCGGTCGACGTGCTGTGCCTGCAGGAACTCAAGATGACCGACGACAAGTTCCCGCTCGACGTGCTCAAGTCGGCCGGCTATGAAGCGGCGGTGTTCGGCCAGAAGACCTACAACGGCGTGGCGATCCTCAGCCTTGCGCCAATGCGCGACGTGGTGAAGAACATCGGCGGCTTCACCGACGACCAGTCGCGCGTGATCGCAGCCACCATTGAAACGCCGTCGGGTCCGCTGCGTGTGGTCAACGGCTACTTCGTGAACGGCCAGGCGCCGGGCACCGACAAGTTCGAATACAAGCTGAAGTGGCTCGACGCGCTGCGAGACTGGCTGCGCCAGGAAATGGTGTCGAACCCGAACCTCGTGCTGCTGGGCGACTTCAACATCACGCCGGAAGACCGCGACAGCTTCGACCCGGTGGGCCTGAAGGAAACGATCCACCACACCACCGAGGAGCGCAATCATTTCAAGGCGCTGCTCGAACTGGGCCTGACAGACAGTTTTCGCATGTTCGAGCAGCCCGAGAAAAGCTACTCGTGGTGGGACTACCGCATGCTGGGCTACCAGAAGAACCGCGGGCTGCGCATCGACCACGTCCTGGTGAGCCAGCCGCTGGTGCCGCGCGTGAAGGGCTGCATCATCGACCGCGTGCCGCGCAAATGGGAAAAGCCGAGCGACCATGCGCCGGTGGTGCTCGATCTGGACCAGGGGGCCTGACCGATGGCCGCGCCCACCCGCATCGCAGGCCGCATCGCATTGGTGGCCACCGCACTCGCGCTGTCTGCCTGCTCCCTGCTGAAGCCCACCGACAAGGCCGAAGGCGGTACGGGCGCCACCGCGACCTCCCCCACCGGCGAAGCCGCGCCGGACGACCGCAACGTGCCCACCGTGCGCCTGATCACGGCACAAACGCCAGCCGTGCGAACGTATCGCAAGATCGGCGCACGCCACATCTACAACAAGTACGCAAGCCGCATCTACAAGGGCAAGATCCCGCCGCTGGTGTATGCGGTGGTGGTGGTCGAGACCGAGATCGACGCCACCGGCAAGGTGGTGAACGTCACCTTCAGCCGCACGCCGAGCCATGCGCCCGAAGTGCCGCCGATGATTGCCGAACTGATCAAGGCCACGTCGCCACTGCCCAATCCGGGCAAGCTGGGCGGTCACACGTACGTTGACACCTGGCTCTGGGACAAGAGCGGGAAATTCCAGATCGACTCGCTGACGCTCGGCCAGCGCAGCAGGTAGCTTGGCACACCCCCAGGCTGCGCGCACTTCGTGTCGCTTCGCCCTCCCCCTTGCAGGGGGCGATACCGGCGGCCCGGCAAAGCCGGTTCCGCGGTATCCCTGGAACAAGTCCCGCGTTGTTCGATTGCAGGTCGTAAAAAAGGCCCCGAAGGGCCTTTTCATTCGATCCCGAGTTCCTGGATCTTTCGGGTGATGGTGTTGCGCCCGATGCCGAGCTTCTGCGCGGCCTCGATGCGTCGGCCCCGCGTGTTGGCCAGGGCCGTGAGGATCAGCCTCGACTCGAAGCGGCGCGTGAGTACGTCCCAGACGTCGGTGCGGCCGGCCGCCAGCAACGCCTGCGCCTCGACCTCCAGGCCGCTTTCCCAACTGCTCGCGCCTGCATGCGCTTCGGTGGATTCGGAAACGGCGGGCGCAGGCGCTGATTCACCGCTGGCCGCAACCGGCAGCGATGCGACGGGCTGGGCCGTTGCGGTTGGTGCGGCAGCCGCGGCTTCGGGCACGTGGGCCTCGGCGCCTGCACCGACGGCCATCACCTCGGGCGGCAGGTCCTTCGCTTCGATCAGCTGGGCCGGCGCCATCACGGTCAGCCAGTGGCAGATGTTCTCGAGCTGGCGCACATTGCCCGGAAAGCTGAAGGCCGCGAGCCTGGCCAGCGCCGCGTCGGAAATGCGCTTGGGCTCGACGCCGAGCTGGCGCGCACTCACCTGCAGGAAGTGGCGCGTGAGCGCGGGCACGTCTTCGCCGCGTTCGCGCAATGCCGGCAGGCGCAGGCGGATCACGTTGAGGCGGTGGAACAGGTCTTCGCGAAAGCCGCCGAGCTTGACGCGCTGCTCCAGGTCCTGGTGCGTGGCGGCGATCACGCGCACGTTGGCCTTCACCGAGTTATGGCCGCCCACGCGGTAGAAATGGCCGTCGCTCAGCACGCGCAGCAGGCGCGTCTGCAGGTCGAAGGGCATGTCGCCGATTTCGTCGAGGAACAGCGTGCCGCCCTCGGCCTGCTCGAAGCGGCCGCGGCGCATGGTCTGCGCGCCGGTGAAGGCACCGCGTTCGTGGCCGAAGAGTTCGCTCTCGAGCAGGTCTTTCGGGATGGCCGCGGTGTTGATGGCCACGAAGGGGCCGTTGGCGCGCGGCGAGTGCTTGTGCAGCGCACGCGCCACCAGTTCCTTGCCCGAGCCCGATTCGCCGGTGATGAGCACCGTGACGTTGCTTTGCGAGAGCCGGCCGATGGCACGGAACACATCCTGCATCGCGGGCGCCTGGCCGAGCATTTCAGGCGCCGCAACCATGCGTTCTTCGGCGACTTCCTCGCGCTGGCTTTCGTCGACGGCGCGGCGGATGAGCTCGACCGCGCGCGGCAGGTCGAAGGGCTTGGGCAGGTATTCGAAGGCCCCGCCCTGGAAGGCCGAGACAGCGCTGTCGAGGTCTGAAAAGGCCGTCATGATGATGACGGGCAGGCCAGGATGTTTGGCCTTGATCTTGTCGAGCAGGTCGAGCCCGGAACCGCCGGGCATGCGGATGTCGCTCACCAGGACCTGGGGACCTTGCTGATCGTCGTCGGCGGCCTGTTCGAGTGCTGCGAGCACCTCGCGCGTGTTCGTGAAACTGCGCGTGGGCAAGTCTTCGCGCAGCAGAGCCTTCTCGAGCACGAAGCGAATCGATTGGTCGTCATCAACTATCCAGATCGGCTTCATGCATCTCCTCTGTTGCCGGGGCTGCGCTAGGGCAGCGGAATCAATATCTTGAAATCGGTTCGGCCCGGGACGCTGTCGCACTCGATCACGCCGTGATGCTGCTGCACAAAAGTCTGTGCAAGCGTCAATCCCAGCCCGGTCCCGCCTTCCCTGCCCGATACCAGCGGATAGAAGATGCGGTCCTTGATCGTGTCCGGCACACCCGGTCCATTGTCGATGACATGCAATTCCAGTGCCAGTCGATACCACTGCTTGTTGAAGATCACCTGGCGGGCGATGCGCGTCTTGAAAGTGATCTGCGCATCGCCCGCCGCGCGGCGCTCGGCCAGCGCCTGTGCGGCGTTGTGCGTGATGTTGAGCGTGGCCTGGATGAGCTGCTCGCGGTCGCCGCGGAACTCGGGAATAGACACGTCGAAATCACGCTCGATGTGCAGGTCGCGCGGAAACTCCGCAAGGATGACCGAGCGCACGCGCTCGCACACCTCGTGGATGTTGACGTCGCCCACCACGTGCGGCCGGCGGTGCGGCGCGAGCAGGCGGTCGACCAGCGTCTGCAGCCGGTCGGCCTCATGGATGATGACCTGGGTGTATTCGATGAGGTCGCGCGACTCGACCTCCATCTGCAGCAGCTGTGCCGCGCCGCGGATGCCGCCGAGCGGGTTCTTGATCTCGTGCGCGAGGTTGCGGATGAGTTCCTTGTTGGCCTGCGCCTGGTCGATGAGGCGCTCTTCGCGGTCCTGCCGCACCTGATGCTCGAGCGGCGACATCTCGATGATGAGTTCGCCCTTCTTGTCGCCATGCGCGAGCGTGACCTGCACCGGCATGAGCTCGTGATTGACGCGGCGCAGGAAGGCTTCGTAGCGCAGCGTGGCGAAGTCGTTGCTGCTTGCGCCGTCGATCGCCGTGCGCAGCACCTGCGGCTCGTGAAAGCACGCACCGAACTGCGAACCCTCGAGGGTGCGCCGCGATGTACCCAGTGCGTCTTCGAGGCCTGCATTGGCAAACAGCACCGAGCCGTTGCTGTTGACCACCGCGATCAGCGTGGACAGCAGGTCGAAGGACTGGAAGCGCGGATTGGCGCCGCTCGCCTTCTTCCCGAACACCATATGGCTATTGCGACTGCTGCTTGTTCGGCAGGCGGCCGATCTCGCGACGGATGCCGGCGATGTCGCTTTCGTTGCGCGCCAGCTCGGCCTTCATTTCGGCGACGCGGTCCAGGTACTTCTGGTAGTTGCGGCCTTCGCTGCCCTGCTTTTCGGGCTCGCCGTTGTTGTATTCCTTCTGCAGCTCGGCCTGGCGTGCCTCGGCCTTCTTGAGCTCGGCTTCGAGCACCGTACGCGCCTCGCCGTCGCGCGCGCGCTGGTCGACGCCTTCGACACGCGGGCTGCCCGCCGGCGCGCGTGCCGCGGAGGAACCACCGGACGACGCGGAGCCGCCGCCCGAAGTCTTTGTGCCTTGCACGACCGTGACGTTGCCGCCTTCCATGACCTTGCAGCCCTTCTGCTGGGCGATGGTGGCGTTGTTGGTGTACTCGTTGCCGCAACGCCAGACGCGCTCTTGCGCGAGCGCCGGTAGCGCGATCAATGAACCGGCCAGAAAAATGAGAGAAGCAGTCTTCATGTGTATCGGTGGAGGGCGGCGACAAAGGTGCATTTTCGTGCAATTCGATGCCAACCGTGACCAAATGTTCCAGCCCAATGAAAAAGGACGGCCGAGGCCGTCCTTTTGTCTTGAATCCCCGTCAGGGGCCCGCCTTTACAGCGAGTAGTACATGTCGAACTCGACCGGATGGGTCGCCATGCGGAAGCGCGTGACTTCCTGCATCTTCAGTTCGATGTACGCGTCGATGTATGCATCGGTGAACACGCCGCCCTTGGTCAGGAACGCACGGTCCTTGTCCAGGTATTCCAGGGCCTGGTCGAGGCTGTGGCAGACGGTCGGGATCAGCGCGTCTTCTTCCGGCGGCAGGTGGTACAGGTCCTTGCTGGCGGCTTCGCCCGGATGGATCTTGTTTTCCACGCCGTCGAGGCCGGCCATCAGCAGCGCAGCGAAGCCGAGGTAGGGGTTCATCAGCGGATCGGGGAAGCGCGCTTCGACGCGGCGGCCCTTCGGGTTGGCCACGAACGGAATGCGGATCGAGGCCGAGCGGTTCTTGGCCGAGTAGGCCAGCTTCACCGGGGCTTCGAAGCCGGGCACCAGGCGCTTGTAGCTGTTGGTGCCGGGGTTCGTGATGGCGTTCAGGGCACGGGCGTGCTTGATGATGCCGCCGATGTAGTGCAGCGCGAAGTCGCTCAGGCCGGCATAGCCGTCGCCTGCGAACAGGTTCTTGCCGTCCTTCCAGACCGACTGGTGCACGTGCATGCCGGAGCCGTTGTCGCCGACGATGGGCTTGGGCATGAAGGTGGCGGTCTTGCCGTAGGCGTGGGCCACGTTGTGGATCACGTACTTTTGCAGCTGGACCCAGTCGGCGCGCTGGACCAGCGTGCTGAACTTGGTGCCGAGTTCCATCTGGCCGGCGTTGGCCACTTCATGGTGATGCACTTCGACCGGGATGCCGAGCGATTCGAGCACCAGGCACATTTCCGAGCGCATGTCCTGGAAGCTGTCGACCGGGGGAACCGGGAAGTAGCCGCCCTTGACTGCGGGACGGTGGCCGGTGTTGCCGTGCTCGTATTCCTTGTCGGTGTTCCACGAGGCTTCTTCGGAGTCGATCTTCACGAAGCAGCCCGACATGTCGTTCTTCCAGCGGACGCCGTCGAACACGAAGAATTCGGGTTCCGGACCGAAGAAGGCGGTGTCGCCCAGGCCCGAGGCCTTCATGTAGGCTTCGGCGCGCTTGGCGAGCGAACGCGGATCGCGCTCGTAGGCCTTGCCGTCTGCGGGGTCGATCACGTCGCAGGTCAGGATCAGCGTCGTTTCTTCGAAGAAGGGATCGATGTTGGCGGTGTTCGGGTCGGGCATGAGCTGCATGTCCGAAGCTTCGATGCCCTTCCAGCCGGCGATGGACGAACCGTCGAACGCGTGGCCCGAGGTGAATTTGTCTTCATCGAAAGCCGAGACCGGCACGGTGACGTGCTGCTCTTTGCCACGGGTGTCGGTGAAGCGGAAGTCGACGAACTTGACCTCGTTTTCCTTGACGAGCTTGAGTACATCGGCGACGGTCTTTGCCATCAGTTTCTCCTGAGTTGGATGGTGGTTAGGAATACAGGGACGAGGGATGCAGTTTCTGTGCCATTGTCGCCTCACCGGACGAGGCCTTGGCGGGGGCTGCAAACCCCAAATGGAGGCGGAAATTCACCAAGTTGGTGCCATTGATATCAACGCACCAATTCTGGGCCAAGCTTGGCATCAAAGGTGTGCAACCCTTCGATCAACTGGAGATATGCGGCATCGAGCCGGCCGGGGTCGCCCTTGACGCCCAGCTCGATGTGCCGGCCATATTCAGGGTGGTCGACGCTGGGCAGGCTGAACACCTTGATGCCGGCGTGCGTGGCCTCGATGGCCTGCATGAGCGGGGTCAGCGTGGCTTCCATGGCACCGAAAACGATCACCGACTTCTCGGCGACGGCATTGCGGGTGAACAGGTCGGCGTAGCGGCTGTCGAGCACGGACTCGATCATCGGCCAGGCCATGACCGGAAAGCCCGGCACGAAATGCACGTGGTCGACGCTGAAACCCGGAATCTTGTTGTACGGGTTGCGGATGATGGTCGCGCCCTGCGGGAACACGCCCATGTTGAGGCGGTGGATGTTGTCGGGACGGTCGGGCTCATAGGGCAGGCCCTGTTCCTCCGCCGTGTCCCGCATGCGTTCGCGGATCAGCATCTCGGCTTCGGGGTGCAGCGCGAGCGGCACGCGCAGCGCCTGGGCAGCGCACTGGCGGGTGTGGTCGTCGGGCGTGGCGCCGATGCCGCCGGTCGAGAACACGATGTCGCCCGAGGCAAAGGCGCGCATGAGCGCGGCGGTGATGCGCGTGGGCTCGTCGCCCACGTACTCCGCCCAGCCGAGTTGCAGGCCGCGCGCGGCGAGCAGCTCGATGACCTTGGCCATGTGCTTGTCGGCCCGCTTGCCGGAAAGGATCTCGTCGCCGACGACGATGAGACCGAATGCGCGTGTCATGGTGAACCCCATTGAGAGAGTGCGGCCTTGCTGGCTCCCTCGGCTTCGAGGGCCGACGTGGTGCCGTCGGCGGTCGACGCTTCGGCCATGGCACGCTGAGCGCGCAGTTGCGCAAGCGCGTCGAGGCAGTAGTGTGCGAACCAGAGCGCCGAGAAGGCGAAGACCAGTGTGTAGATCCAGATGGCGATCGGCACCAGCACGAAGAAGGCAGCGGCGAACAGCAGCCCCGATGCCCAGACGATGCTGGGCGCGGCGCCCAGGTAGCCGCAGAGCACGCCGATGCACAGCAGCGGCAGCCGATGCGCGCGCAGCAGCGCGGCGCGCTCCTCAGGGCTGGCGTGCTCGGCCAGCGCATCGAAGCTCATCACGCGGTAGGTGAGCCAGCCCCAGATCAGCGGCGGCAGGATCAGCACCAGCGGCGGAATGAGCCACAGCGGCATCGACACCACGAGGGCGATCAGCGCCAGGATGGTGACGCCCAGCGAACGCGCGACGCTGCCGAAGAACGAAGCGCCCTTTTTCTGTTCGAGCGAGGGAAAGCGCCGCTCGGCCACCAGCTTGGTCAGCGCGGGAGCCATGAAGCCGGCCACGATCAGCAGGCAGAGCACCACGATCACCGGGGTGGCGGCAAACACCACGACCAGGGACGCCAGCGCGGAAGTGACGTCACCGGAGAAAAGACGGCCGATCCAGGCCCAGAAGCTCGACAGCAGCGGCCAGGCGTCGAGCGCGCCCCGCGTCCATACAACCGCGTCGTCCCAGTAGAAGTAACCGAGCCCCGCGGCCAGCACCACCATCAGGCCCAAAGGCAGCAGCGACAGCACGATCACGCGCGGCAGCATGCAATAGGCGACCGCGCGCCAGAAGGAGTCGAGGAGCAGGCGCATGAGGCAGCGAGGATAACGCGTCGGACGCGCCTTTCAGGGCCCGGAGCCCCTCAGCCGCGACCGGCCATCCGCTTCAGGCCGAGCCACTGCTGGGCCCAGAAGCCACGGCCGTAGTCGCGCACGCGTCCATTCGCGTCCGACTCGACCTGGTCGCGGATGCCGGTCGGGTCGTAGCGGTCCTCGAAGTTCGCGGTGCGAAACAGCATGTCCCACCACGGCAGCAGCACGCCGAAGTTGTGGCCGCCCAGCGTGCTCTTGCCATTCGACTCGTGCCCCAGTCCGATGCTGTGGTGCAGCCGATGGAAGCGCGGGCTGATCCACAGCCGCTCGCCGATGGCGCCGAAGCTCAACCGCAGGTTGGCGTGCTGCAGGCTTTCGCTGAGCTGCGTGAAGGCGACGAAGGCAATGAACTGCCCCGGCGCCACGCCGATCAGCTGCGCCACGATGACGATCAGCGCGTCATGGACGATGTCGTCGAGCAGGTGATTGCGGTCGTCGCTCCACATGGTCATCTGGCGCTGCGAGTGGTGCAGCGAATGCAGACCCCACCACCAGTTGAACTGGTGCTGGCCGCGGTGGATCCAGTAGCCGACGAAGTCGAGCACCACGAGGTAGATGGCGAAGGCCACCACCGGCACATCGGTCACGCCGGGCCACACCTCGTCGAGATGGAAGGTGCCCCACCCCGCCGTGCGCAGGCTGCCCAGCGCATCGTCGAAGAAGGGCTGCAGCGTGAAGAACAGCGCCAGCCGGAACAGGCCGAGGCGGTGGATCAGCGTGTAGAGCACGTCGATGCGGATCGCATGGCGATCGACCACCGGCTCCACCGAGCGCCAGCGCTGCAACGGCCCGATGACCGCGATCAGCACCAGGATCTGGATGAGGCCGACCAGCAGCCAGCCGGTGGCGTCGAAGGCGTCCTCGGTCCAGCCGCCGAGGCCGACGGCATAGACCAGCGGCTGCACGGCGGTCTCGAAGAACCAGCCCTGCAAGGCGGAAAAGGCGTCTGTCAGCCAATCGATCATGGCGGCAACTCGTTCAGGGGTGGGACGCGATCCAGGCGCGGAAGTCCGGATGCTGGCGCAGCGTCTGGAAGCAGAAGCCCTTGGCCTTGAGACCGACGATCAGCGGCTCGAGGTTGGCCGGCGCCCACGGGTCCTTGCGCGACCAGATGCCCAGGTGCGCAAGCAGGATGTCGCCAGGACGGATGGTGTCGAGCGCCTGCGTCAGCAGCCTGGCGTTGCCGAACTTCTCGCTCGGCAGTTCGTCGCCGAGGAAGCCGGCGGGTGCCCAGCCGACGTACTTGTAGCCGCAGCCCTCGGCGGCGGCCAGCAACGCGGGGGATGTCTTGCCGCCCGGCGCGCGGTACAGCGGCAGCGGTTTCTTGCCCGTGATGGCGGCCAGGCGGTCGGACGACTTGCGGATGTTGGCGCAGTACTCGGCCGCGCTCCAGGTCGATTCCTTGCCGTCCTGCGGGCCGGCCGAAGGCTTGATGCGGAAGCTCGGCGGCGTGCCCTTGACGTCGGCGCGCCAGTACGCGTGGTCGTAAGTGTGCGAGCCGAATTCGTTGCCCTCGGTCGCCCTCGCCTTCCACCACGGCGCCCAATGGTCGTCGAGGCTGTCGCCGTCGGTCTGGGTGCGCTCGGCGGCGGCGAAGAAGGTGACGCGCACGTCATGCCGTTTGAGCACGTCGGCCACCAGCGGGGCGATGCCCATATGGCCGGTGTCGAAGGTCAGGTACACGGGCTTTTCGCAGGTGGCGCCCGGCTGCGCGCTCCAGGCCACGGGAGCCAGGGCCCCGGCCAGCGACAACGCGAGGGCCGCGCCGATGCGGCTAGATGCGCTTGCCATGATCGAGCGTCCAGACACCGTGCGGCGAACGGCCGACGTTGACCTGGCGCACGACCTTGTTGCTGGCCAGGTCGACCACGCTGAGCTTCTTGGCCCATCGCGAAGTCACGTACAGCGTCTTGCCATCGGCCGAGACATCCATGCAGTCGGGGCCGCCGGGCACGGGATAGTTCGCGATGACCTTCAGCGTCGCCAGGTCGATCCGGCTGATGCTGTTGGCCACGCGGTTGCTGACGAACACGCTCTTGCCGTCGCCGGCCGAGCGGAAGGCGTGGGCGCCCTTGCCGGTGGGGATCTTGCCGACCAGCTTCGGCTCGGCGCCGGCCACGTCGAACACCTGCACGCCGTCGCTGCCGGTCAGGCCCACCAGCAGGGTCTTGTCGTTGTGCACGCCGAAGATGTCGGCCGGCATGGTGCCGGTGGCGGTGCGCCACTTGACGGTCTGCGTGGGCAGGTCGATGGCGATCATCTCGTCGCTGTCCTGCATCGTCACGTAGGCGATGGTGCTGGTGTTGTCGATCCAGATGTGGCTGGGCGTCTTGCCGCTGGCGATGCGCTTGGCCAGCTTCAGGTCTTTCCCGTCCCAGCGGTAGATGTCGACGTGGTTCAGGCGGTTGCCCGCCGTGACGAACCACTTCATGTCGCGCGAGAATTGCAGCTGGTACGGATCGATGATGCCGTAGACCACGCGCTGCACTTCGGCCGTGCGGGGGTTCAGGAAGGTCAGCGAATCGCCCGCCGAGTTGGCCACGATGACCGACTTCTCGTCAGGCGTCATGTAGAGGTGGTGCGGCTCCTTGCCGGTGGCGATGCGCTGCTTTTCCGTCCAGTCGACCGGATTGATCACGCTCACGTTGGCATCCAGCGAGTTGAGCACGAAGATCGGCGGAGGTTCGGCCGGCGCGGCGGCAGCGGTGTGTGCCGCCAGGGCCGTCAGACAGGAAAGCAGGAAGGCCACGGTGCGGCCGTTCGGTCGAGCAGGGAGTCGCAAGGGAAGGTTCCGAGAGAGAGCTGCGAATCTTAACGGCCAGGACTTATGGCTGGCTGACCGGGAATACGCTCTTTCGCTCGCTTTGCCCCCCTATTTCGCCGGTTTCGCTGGCTTGGCCGGCGCGCGCAGCGCCGCGACCTCTTCGGCCGTCAGCCACCGCCACTGCCCCGGAGCCAGGTCGTCGGGCAGCGCCAGGTCGCCGATGCGCGATCGGTGCAGCCCCTCGACCCGGTTGCCAACCGCCGCCAGCATGCGCTTGACCTGGTGGTATTTGCCTTCGGTGAGCGTGAGCCGCAGGTGCAGCGGGCTGTCGGATTCGCAGGCGGCCGCGCGCACGGGCTTCGGGTCGTCGTCGAGCACGACGCCGGCCAGCAGCTTCGCGATCTGCGCCTCGTCCACCGGGTGCTTGGCCGTCACTTCATAGACCTTCGGCACATGGTGCTTGGGCGAACCCATTTTGTGGATGAACTGGCCGTCGTCGGTCATCAGCAGAAGGCCGGTGGTGTCCTGGTCGAGCCGGCCGATCGCCTGCACGCCCTGCACCGCCCCCTTGTTGGGACGCAGGCGCAGCGGCGACGGCAGCAGCGTGTAGATGCTCGGGTAGGTCGAGGGCTTCTGGGAGCACTCGGTGCCGGCCGGCTTGTGCAGCATCAGATAGGCCTTCTCGTGGTACGCCCACGCAGTGCCCTGGACGGTGAAAAGCAGGCCTTCGGGATCGAGGTCGGCAAAGGGGTCGGTCACCGCCTGGCCCGCGATGGTCACGTGGCCTTGCTGGACCAGGCCCGCGCACACGCGGCGCGTGCCGAAGCCCTGGGTGTAGAGGATGTCTTGCAGGTGCATGAAAAAAGAAAAAAGCGGCCGTGCCGACAAGGGCACGACCGCCTGCTAGTTTGCCGCAGTATCAGTAGCCGGCGGCCAGGCCGGTGTTGCGGCGAGGGTCGTTGGCGCCATAGAAGCGGTTGGCGCCAACCGGCTTGCCGCCCAGCGACGGCGCGCCGACGATGATCGCCGCCAGGTGGTTGGCCGGCTGCGGCACGCCCAGGTTGTGGCCCATGTCGGTCAGGATCTTGCGCGTGTCGGGGCTCAGTGCGAAGGTCTCGACGTTGGTGACGTCGGGCAGCCATTGCTGGTGGAAGCGCGGCGCATCAACGGCCTCCTGCACGTTCATGCCGTAGTCGACCACGTTCAGGATGGTGTGCAGCACGGCCGTGATGATGCGGCTGCCGCCCGGTGTGCCGACCACGAACACCGGCTTGCCGTCCTTCGACACGATGGTCGGGCTCATCGAGCTCAGCGGGCGCTTGCCTGGCTCGATCTTGTTGGCCTCGCCCTGCACCAGGCCGTAGAGGTTGGGCACACCCACCTTCGCAGTGAAGTCGTCCATCTCGTTGTTCAGCAGCACACCGGTCTTGGCGGCCGTGACCTTGGCGCCGAACCAGTCGTTCAGCGTGTAGGTGACCGACACCGCGTTGCCCCACTGGTCGGTGATCGAATAGTGGGTGGTGTTGCTGCCTTCATGCGGCGCCACGCCGGGCTTGATGTCCTTCGAGACGCCGGCCTTCTTCGGATCGATGACGGCGCGGATCTTCTCGGCGTAGCCCTTGTCGAGCAGTCGCTCGAGCGGGTTCTTCACGAAATCGGGGTCGCCCAGGTAGCTGTTGCGGTCCACGTAGGAATGGCGCATGGCCTCGATCTGGTAGTGCACCGACTGGGCCGAGCGGAAGCCCAGGTCCTTGAGCGGATAGCCCTCGAGGATGTTGAGCATCTCGCAGATGATCACGCCGCCCGAGCTAGGCGGCGGCGCCGACACCACGCGGTAGCCGCGGTAGTCGCACTCGACCGGCGCGAGTTCGCGCGTCTTGTACTGATCGAGGTCGGCCTGCGTGATGATGCCCTTGCCGGCCTGGCTGGAAGCCACGATGGCCTGACCCACCCAGCCCTTGTAGAACCCGTCGGTGCCCTTGGTGCTGATTTCCTTCAGCGTCCTGGCGAGGTCTTTCTGCACCAGCTTCTGGCCGACGGCGAAAGGCTCACCCTTGTTCAGGAAGATCGCGCCGGAGACCGGGTCCTTCTTGAAATCGTTGGTGGCCGTGAGCAGCATGTCGATGTCGCCCTGCTCCAGCGCGAAGCCCTTGTCGGCCAGCTGGATCGACGGGGCGATCAGGTCGGCGCGCTTCATCGTGCCGTACTTTTCGCGCGCGTACTCCATGCCCGAGACCGAGCCCGGCACGCCCACGGCGAGGTGCCCATTGGTGCTCAGGCCCTTGATGACGTTGCCGTCCTTGTCGAGGTACATGTTGGCCGTGGCGGCCAGCGGCGCCTTCTCGCGGAAGTCGAGAAAGGTCTTGCGGCCATCGGCCAGCTGCACGGTCATGAAGCCGCCGCCGCCGAGATTGCCGGCGGCCGGATACACCACCGCCAGCGCATAGCCCACGGCCACCGCCGCATCGACCGCGTTGCCGCCGCGCTTGAGCACGTCGACGCCGACCTTGCTGGCCAGGTGCTGCGCGCTCACGACCATGCCGTGCTCGGATGCGACAGGCGCCACCGACGCGGCATTCGACGCGCCGGCGGCCGCCAGCGCGAGCACCGCGGCGACGGCGGCGCGCAGCTTCGGGGTCCATTGGATTTGTTGCATGGGGAAGTCTCCTCTTGGGCGTGATGAAGAATGAAGTTCAGGCCATCAGCAGCGCCTTGCGGCGCAGGGCGTCGAGCGCCAGCGCGACCTGCTGGCGGGCGAATTCCTTGACTGCCGGCGGGTCGGTCAGCGGCTTGTCGTCCTTGACGAAGCGCAGGCGATCGCTGCGCACTTCCGCCTCGAGATGCTCAGCCAGCGCATCGTGCGAGTGTGTGCCGTCGAGCAGCGGCAGCAGGCTTCGCTCGAGCAGCGTCAGCACCACGGGCTCGTGCCATTGATTGCAGGTGTTGGCTGTGGCACCGGCGTCGGACGCAAGGCCGGAAGCACCCCGAACAGCGGGCAGGACCCGCGGCCGGTCGGAAATCGCGTCGGCCGCTGGCACCGCAGTGCGGCGAATGCGCAGGGCGCCGAGGATCAACAGCTCCTCGAGCATGGCCAGCACGGTGGCTTCGACTTCGGCAGGCGGCTGCGCCGTGAGCGCGGAGGTGGCCTCGATGAGGGCCGGCACCGACATCGACGCCGGATAACGCATGTCGAGCAGATGCGCCACGGCCTTGTGCACCGGTACCCGCAGCGTGACCTTGCGGCCCTGGATCGCGCTGCACGGCTGCTCGCGGGCATCGAGCGTGAGCGCCTCGCCGCTGTCGGCCCTGAAGATGCCGGCGAATTCGAGCAAACGGATGCGCGCGGGCTCCAGCTTGTAGCGGATATGCCTGGCTTGCCCCTGCTTGACCAGCAGGGTCTGGCGGAAGGTGCGATTGACCAGGAAGTCGAGGTACTGCTCCATCATGACCTGGCTGCCGCCGCATTCGCGCAGCAGCGGATCGCGCACCTTGTCGCCGTAGTTCTGCACGAACATCGTCGACGGCTCTGCATCGGCCAGGTAGGCGAGGCCATGAACGCCCGCCCGCGCCACAAACTCCTTGAAATAGCACGGAGCATTGCAGGGCTCGAGGAACTCATGCAGCAGGTACGAGCTGCTGGCGCTGCGCACGATCGGCATCGCCTCCTCGAGCGTCTTCTTGAGCACGCTGTCGGCGCGGGCCGACTGCTCGAGGAAATCGAGCATGCCGCGTGCATAGGACAGCTTTTCGTCGGGCGTATCGCGTGGGCCACCGCGCAGGATCATTGCGTCGCGCACGATCTCGCGCGCCTTCCACCCGGGGTACACGTTGTAGCTCACGTAGGCCACGCCGCTCGGCGCGAGGTTCTCCGAGCAGATGCGCAGGATCGCGTCCTGCACCGGGCCCGGCACCCAGCTGTAGACGCCGTGGCACACGATGTAGTCGAACTGGCCGAACGAGGCGTCGATGTCCGCGAGGTTGAAGGCCTTGAGCTCGATGTTCGACAGCCCGGCGCGCCCGATGGCCGCCATGCCCTGCGCCACTTGCACCGGCGAGAGGTCGACGCCGATCGCAGAAGCCTCGGGGTGGCGCGCCGCAAAGGGAATCAGGTTGCCGCCGGCCGCACAGCCAAGCTCCAGCACGCGGGCCGTTGCAGGGGACGGAACTTCGAGCCCGAAGAGAAATGCCAGCGCTTCCAGATGCTCCATCGCCGACTGTGGGAACGGATGCGAGTCATAGGGCACCGTGTCGTAGTAAGTGGTCAACTCTGAAGTCAGCGAATCCGGCACGAGCGTCCTTTTCGGGATCTGGGCAAGCGGCAGTGCCTTGGTACGGGCACCGCGGGCAGCGATGGATTGCAGCAAATGCAATATGACAACGCTGGCCGACTATAGCCCGCGTTCGGGCAAAAAAACGAGCCCGCGCAGGCTGCGCGAATGGCACAGAAAAAAGCCCAGCCGCGAGGGCTGGGCTTGAAAGCCTCTCTGCTTGGCATGCATCGAGGTCCCCGCACAGGTTGACCAGCGGGGGACGGTTACCCGTCAAGGAGAAATTTCAGCTGGGACACAGTTTACTGTATATTTATACAGTCTTTTCAAAAAGGATACCCGCCATGTCTCTGACCGAAGAAACAACCGCTGCGCCCAATCACGCGCTCAAGGAAGCGCTGGCCTGGATCTCGAAGTTCGCGCACGCGTGGAAGGCCATCGAGCCTTCGCCGAGAAGCCTCAGCATCGACGGCTTCATCATCTGGGGGCCTGTGCTCTACGAGAAGCACAAGGGTGAAGATCCCGTGCAGTTGGCGCGCCAGTTGTTCGGCAAGTCCGGTGAATACTTCAAGTATCTCTACCCGGACCGCGGGCCCGGTGCCAGCGATCGCCGGTCTTAGAATGACCCGATGAATTGGCGCACACTGCTTCCGCTTGCCTTGGCCCTCGCTGGCTGCTCGACACCACCCAACGAAGTGACGCAGGTTCGCGACGGCGTGCTGCGGGCCAAGACGTACGTACAGGCCTCGGACTATTGCGATGCGCAAAGCAAGACGCCGCGCTGGCTCGGCAAGGCGCCTGCAGAACAGGGCGTCCTGTTCCAGTGCAACTGAGTCTGGGATCGCTGGACATGGTCCAGCATCTGCAAGGCCTTGTTCAGTGAGACCCGCGTTGAGAAATGTGGTGGAGCTGGGGGGATTTGAACCCCCGTCCGCAAGCCTTCATCGCGCAGTTCTACATGTTTAGTGATCTGATTTGAGTCTCGCTTCCGGAGTCGCGCAGTCACACGCTAAACCGGACGCCAGCACCCTATTTTCTCGCCCCGACCCAAGGTACCCGGATCGGAGCCAGCCCATGTAATTATCCTTGCAGCCGGGAGGTCAGGATTGCTCCAGACCCCCTTGCCCAGCCCATCGGCCAACTGTTGCAAGGCTCACTGGCAATTAAGCAGCGAGTGCGAAACGTTCGTCGTTTGCAGTTAGTTTGTTTGAATCTGTTTTACGAGCGCATTCAGCTCGACATGCCCCGCTGCGACTCCGAACCCACGTCGAAACCAGTGCAGCCCCAAGGCTCACATTTTAGGCTCTATTGAGTAACTTCAAGAGCTCAAGGGGCGAAGAGATTGAAGCATCGGCCTGCCAGAGCATCGAATCGGCCTGCGGCCCCATGTAGCCATAGGTCGCCGCAACCGTACGCATGCCCGCAGCCCGGCCCGCGATGATGTCGCGCTCGTCGTCGCCGACATAGACACACGCCTCCGATGGCACGCCGAGCCGGCGCGCCGCCTCATGCAAGGGCTCGGGATGCGGCTTCGCGAATGGCGTGGTGTCGCCGCTCACTACCGCGCCCGCACTCGCGAAAAGCGGGATGGCGCGCGTCAGCGGATCGGTGAAGCGCATCGACTTGTTGGTGACGACGCCCCACAGCAACCCAAGCTCGCGCAGCGCCTCGATCAGCGCCTGGATGCCGTCGAATACCTGCGTGTTGAGCAGCATGCGGCGCTCATAAGCCACGAAGAACTCTTCGCGCAGCTCATTGAACTCGGGCGAATCCGGCGTGATGCCGAAAGCAACGCCGAGCATGCCGCGCGCGCCTGCTCCGGCCATGGGGCGGTAGCGCTCCAGCGGGTACGAGTGGAGGCCGCGATCGGTGCGCATCTTGTCGGCTGCAGCACCCAGATCGGGTGCGCTGTCGATCAGCGTGCCGTCGAGGTCGAACAGCACGGCCCGGGTCTGCGCGCCCATCATTTCGTTGAATCCGGCGAGGCCGGCTTCTGCGTGGCGAACATGTAGTTGACGCTGGTGTCGCCGCTGAGCCAGTAGCGCCGGGTCAACGGGTTGTGCTCCATGCCACGGGTGTATCGCAGATCCAGGCCCGCCGCGCGGCAGTAGCCGGCCAGTTCGCTGGGCCGGATCAGCTTTGCATATTCGTGGGTCCCGCGCGGCAGCATGCCGAGGACGTACTCGGCGCCCACGATCGCAAACATGAACGACTTCAGATTGCGGTTGATCGTCGAGAAGAACACCCAACCGCCCGGCTTGACGAGCGCTGAGCAGGCCTGGATCACCGAGGCCGGCTGCGGCACATGCTCGAGCATCTCCATGCAGGTGACGACATCAAAGCTGCCCGGCTGCTCGGCGGCCAGCGCCTCGGCACTGATTTCGCGGTACTTCACTCCGCGGGTGCCGGCTTCGAGCGCATGCAGTTGCGCGACCTTGAGCGCCTTGCCCGCAAGGTCGATGCCCAGCACCTCGGCGCCCTTGCGAGCCATCGAGTCGGCCAGGATGCCGCCGCCGCAGCCGATATCAAGCACGCGACGCTGCGAAATTGGCGCAATTCCGTCAATCCAGTCCAGGCGCAGTGGATTGATTTCATGCAGCGGGCGGAATTCGCTCTCCAAATCCCACCAGCGATGTGCGAGTTCTGAAAACTTGGCCAGTTCGGCGGGATCCGCATTCACGTTTTCTGTCATACAGCGATTATGAAACGAGCAATGACCGATAAGCAGCGCGTCGGCTTTGCTGACAAAAGATCAATCGCGAATTCGACGGCCATAAAAAAACCCCGCCTAGGCGGGGTTTTCATGATCGATGGAATCGACTGATTAGTTGGCGCGGGTGCCGACCACTTCGATTTCCACGCGACGGTTCTTGGCGCGGCCTTCCTTGGTGCGGTTGTCAGCCACAGGCTGCTTCTCGCCCTTGCCTTCGGTGTAGACGCGGTTGCGTTCGATGCCCTTCGAGACCAGGAAGGCCTTGACGGCTTCGGCGCGACGCACCGACAGACGCTGGTTGTAGGCGTCCGTACCGATCGAATCGGTGTGGCCCACAGCGATGATGACTTCGAGGTTCACGCCACGGATCTTCTCGACCAGGTCGGTCAGCTTGGCGCGACCTTCGGGCTTCAGAACCGACTTGTCGAAGTCGAAGAAGGCATCAGCAGCGAAGGTCACCTTGTTGGCAGCGACTTGCGGCGCGGCCGGTGCGACCGGAGCAGCAGGGGTCGGAGCAACAGCAGCCGGAGCAGCAGGAACCAGAGCGCCGTCGCAACCAGCGGCAGCCGTAGCCGGCGTCCAGTTGGCATCGCGCCAGCACAGTTCGTTCGTGCCGTTCTTCCAAACCAGTTCGCCGGTGCCGTTTTGCCAGTTGTCGATCGTAGGACCGCCGTCCGCAGCGGTGACACGGGTCTGCGCGCCGGCGGCAGTGGCGAGCGCAGCGACTGCAAACATCATCGCCACTTTATTCAGTTTCTTCATGGTTCTCCTCTTGGGGAAAAAGCCGCAGCCGCGCTGCGAATCAAGGACGCTTTAAGTGACCACCACCCAAAACGTTGAGGCGATTGTGCCATAGGGTCTTTGGCAAACAGGCCGCTGGACGGCCCGGAAGCGTAGGACGGAGGCGGAATAGGCCGCTTGTGTTGCGGCGGTGCGACACCCCTCACAGCGTAAAATTTCGCCTTCCTGCCGCCAGCCCCTTGCTCATGACCTCCTTCGCAAAAGAAACCCTGCCCATCAGTCTCGAAGAGGAAATGCGCAGCAGCTATCTCGATTACGCCATGAGCGTGATCGTGGGCCGAGCACTCCCCGACGCCCGCGATGGCCTCAAGCCCGTGCACCGCCGCGTGCTCTACGCGATGCATGAGCTCAACAACGATTGGAACCGGCCGTACAAGAAGTCGGCCCGTATCGTCGGCGACGTGATCGGTAAATATCACCCGCACGGCGACCAGTCGGTCTACGACACCATCGTGCGACTGGCCCAGGACTTCTCGATGCGCCACATGCTGGTCGACGGCCAGGGCAACTTCGGGTCGGTCGATGGAGACAACGCGGCCGCAATGCGGTATACGGAAATCCGGCTGGCCAAAATTGCGCACGAAATGCTGGCCGATATCGATAAGGAAACTGTCGACTTTCAGGACAATTACGACGGTTCGGAAAAAGAACCGAAAGTACTGCCCAGCCAGTTGCCGAATTTGCTGGTCAATGGCTCCGGCGGTATTGCGGTCGGTATGGCTACCAATATTCCGCCGCACAACCTGAATGAGGTTGTCGACGCCTGCCTGCACCTGCTGCGCAACCCCGAAGCCAGCATCGACGAGCTGATGGAAATCGTGCCGGCGCCCGACTTCCCCACCGCCGGCATCATCTACGGCATCAACGGCGTGAAGGACGGCTACCGCACCGGCCGCGGCAAGGTCGTGATGCGCGCCAAGTGCCACTTCGAGGACATCGACCGCGGCCAGCGCCAGGCGATCATCGTCGACGAACTCCCCTACCAGGTCAACAAGAAGACGCTGCAGGAACGCATGGCCGAACTGGTGCACGAGAAGAAGATCGAAGGCATCAGCCACATCCAGGACGAATCCGACAAGTCGGGCATGCGCCTGGTGATCGAGCTCAAGCGCGGCGAAGTGCCCGAGGTGGTGCTCAACAACCTCTACAAGCAGACGCAGCTGCAGGACACCTTCGGCATCAACATGGTGGCGCTGGTCGACGGCCAGCCCAAGCTGTGCAACCTGAAGGACCTGATCCAGGTCTTCCTGCAGCACCGCCGCGAAGTGGTCACGCGCCGCACCGTCTTCACGCTGCGCAAGGCCCGCGAACGCGGCCACGTGCTCGAAGGCCTGGCGGTGGCACTCGCCAACATCGACGAATTCATCCGCATCATCCGCGAATCGCCCACGCCACCCGTTGCCAAGGCCGAGCTGATGACCCGCAGCTGGGACAGCAAGCTGGTGCGCGAAATGCTCACGCGCACGCGCGCCGACGGCGGCGTGATCAACGCGGACGACTACCGCCCCGAAGGCCTCGAGCGCGAGTTCGGCATGGGCGGCGACGGCCTCTACCGCCTGTCGGAAACGCAAGCCCAGGAAATCCTGCAGATGCGCCTGCAGCGCCTGACCGGCCTCGAGCAGGACAAGATCGTCGCCGAATACAAGGACGTGATGGCCGAGATCGACGACCTGCTCGACATCCTCGCCAAGCCCGAACGCGTCTCGACCATCATTGGCGAAGAACTCGGCACCATCAAGCAGGAGTTCGGCCAGTCGAAGATCGGCGCGCGCCGCAGCCTGGTGGAGCACAGCGCCTACGACCTCTCGACCGAAGACCTGATCACGCCGACCGACATGGTCGTCACGCTCTCGCACAGCGGCTACATCAAGAGCCAGCCGCTGGGCGAGTACCGCGCACAAAAACGCGGCGGCCGCGGCAAGCAGGCGACGGCCACGAAGGAAGACGACTGGATCGACCAGCTTTTCATCGCCAACACGCACGACTACATCCTGTGCTTCTCGAACCGCGGCCGGCTGTATTGGCTCAAGGTGTGGGAAGTGCCGGCGGGTTCGCGCGGCTCGCGCGGACGCCCCATCGTCAACATGTTCCCGCTGCAGGAAGGCGAGAAGATCAACGTCGCCCTCGCCCTGACCGGCGATAAGCGCAACTTCCCGGCCGACCAGTACGTATTCATGGCGACCTCGATGGGCACAGTCAAGAAGACGGCACTCGACGAGTTCAACAACCCGCGCAAGGGCGGCATCATTGCCGTGAACCTCGATGAAGGCGACTACCTGATCGGCGCCGCACTCACCGACGGCAAGCACGACGTGATGCTCTTCAGCGACAACGGAAAAGCCGTGCGCTTCGACGAGGAAGACGTCCGGCCGCTGGGCCGCAACGCCCGCGGCGTGCGCGGCATGTCACTGGAGCCGGGCCAGGGCGTGATCGCCATGCTGGTGGCCGAGGACGAGCAGCAAAGCGTGCTCACCGCCACGGAAAATGGTTACGGAAAGCGGACAAGCATTACCGAATACACCCGCCACGGCCGGGGAACCAAAGGCATGATCGCGATTCAACAGAGTGAGCGCAACGGCAAGGTCGTTGCCGCCACTCTGGTGCATGCGGATGATGAGATCATGCTCATCACCGACAAGGGCGTGCTGGTGCGCACCCGGGTTGCCGAAATTCGTGAACTTGGTCGCGCAACGCAAGGCGTTACGCTGATCGGGCTCGACGAAGGCGCCAAACTCAGCGGACTACAACGTATCGTCGAAAACGACGCGAACGGCGAAACCGAGCCTGACGCGGACGATACTTCCTCATCTTCAACGGAGAATCCTCAGTGAAAAAAATCAAACTCGCGCTTCTGACGGTCGCCCTGGCTGGCAGTTCGATGGCCGCCATGGCCCAGGACAAGGCCGCGCTCATCAAGCAGTTCATCGACATCCAGCGCCCCGGCATCGAATCGCTGGCACGCGGCCTGGTCGAGCAATCGAGCGCTCCGATCGCACAGGCGGGTTCGCAGTACCTCCAGACGCAGGTGCCTGAAGCCAAGCGCGAAGCCGCCGCCAAGGCTGCCGACGCCGAACTGAAGAAGTACTTCGACGAGACCTATCCGATCGTTCGCGACAAGGCCATTCAACTGGCCCCAGGTGCCCTCACCCCGCTGCTGGAGCAGAACTTCAACGAAGACGAACTCAAGCAGCTGCTGGCCTGGATCAATTCGCCCCTGAGCAAGAAGTACCAGGACCTGAACCCGAAGATGCAGACCGCACTGACGGAAAAGCTCGTGTCCGACACGCGCGCCTCGGTCGAACCCAAGATGCGCGCACTCGACACCGCAGTCGCCAAGGCACTCGGCGCGCCGACCGACGGTGCCGCCCAAGGTTCCGCTCCCGCCAAGGCACCTGCCAAGGCTCCAGCCAAGAAGTAAAAGCAACGTGACCCAGCAGCAGACGCCGGCCGGCAAGCGCCCCTACAACTTCTCGGCCGGTCCGGCTGCCATGCCGGAGGCGGTGCTGCAACGCGCCGCTGCCGAAATGCTCGATTGGCAGGGCAGTGGCATGAGCGTGATGGAAATGAGCCATCGCGGCAAGGAATTCGGCGCCATCTGCACGCAAGCCGAAGCCGACTTCCGCACGCTGCTGGCCGTGCCCTCGAATTTCCACATCCTGTTCATGCAGGGTGGCGGCCTTGGCGAAAACGCCATCGTGCCGATGAACCTGTCGCGCGGCAAAACCGCCGATTTCGTCCTCACCGGCAGCTGGAGCATCAAGTCGCACAAGGAAGCGCAGCGCTATTGCACGGCGCGCGTGGCCGCGAGCAATGCCGAGGACCAGCATACGAAGCTGCCCGATCCGTCGACCTGGCAACTCTCCAAGGATGCCTCGTACGTGCACGTGTGCTCCAACGAGACCATCAACGGCATCGAATTCCAGCAACTGCCCGACCTGGCCGCGCTCGGCAGCAATGCCCCGCTGGTCATCGATTTTTCCTCGCACGTTGCTTCGCGCAGCGTCGATTGGAGCCGCGTGGGCCTTGCCTTCGGCGGCGCACAAAAGAATCTCGGCCCCGCCGGCCTGACGATCGTGGTCGTACGCGACGATCTGCTGGGCCACGCGCTCGAGATCTGCCCGAGCGCGTTCAACTACAAGACCGTGGCCGACAACCACTCCATGTACAACACCCCGCCGACCTGGGGCATCTACATGGCGGGGCTCACGTTCCAGTGGCTGCTGCAACAGACCGAAGGCACGCAAACCGGCATCGCCGCCATGGAGCAGCGCAACATCGCCAAGGCGAAGCTGCTGTACGGCTTCATCGACGGCTCCGACTTCTATGCCAACCGCATCGATCCCGGCTGCCGCTCGCGCATGAACGTGCCGTTTTTCCTGGCGGACGAAAGCCGCAACGAAGCTTTCCTGGCCGGCGCGCGCGAGGCCGGGCTGCTGCAGCTCAAGGGCCACAAGTCTGTGGGCGGCATGCGCGCAAGCATCTACAACGCCATGCCGCTGGCAGGCGTACAGGAACTTGTGAGCTACATGCGAGAATTCGAGCGATCGCATGCCTAGGCGCATGCCCTAGCTGCTCGCACGATGACCGCCTCCACACCCACAACGCCCTCCTCTCCTTCCGATAAATCAGAAAGCCTGGCCGATCTGCGCGTGCAGATCGACTCGCTCGACCAGCAGCTGCTGAGCCTGCTCAACGAACGGGCCCACGTTGCCGAACTGGTCGGCGAGGTCAAGAAGCGCGAGGGCACGCCGTTCTTCCGCCCCGACCGCGTGGCGCAGGTCATCGAGAAGATGAAGAAGAGCAATGGCGGTCCGCTCAAGGATCTCCATGTGGCGGCCATCTGGCGCGAGATCATGTCGGCCTGCCTGGCGCTCGAATCGCCGCAACGCGTGGCCGTGCTCGGCCCCGAAGGCACTTTCTGCGAGCAGGCGGCCATCGAGTACTTTGGCGGCGCCGCCGACCTGATTTACTGCGCCAGCTTCGACGAAGTGTTCCACGCCACCGCCGCGGGCAGCGCCCAGTACGGCGTCGTCGGCGTCGAGAACTCGACCGAAGGCGTGGTCACGCGCTCGCTCGACCTGTTCCTGCATTCGCCCACCCACGTCGTCGGTGAAGTCAGCCTGCTGGTGCGCCACCACCTGCTGCGCAGCAGCAATTCGCTCGAGGGCATCGAAGCCGTGCTGGCCCATCCACAGGCGCTCGCGCAATGCCAGACCTGGCTGTCCAAGCACCTGCCCAACGCCGAGCGGCGCGCCGTGTCGAGCAACGCCGAAGGTGCCCGACTCGCGGCCACCAACCCGGCATGGGCCGCGCTGGCCGGCGAACGCGCCGCCACTCGCTTCGGCCTGCACATCGTGGCGCATGCCATCCAGGACGACTCGTACAACCGCACCCGCTTCTCGGTGATCTGCCTGCCACAGACGCTGGCCATGCCGCCGGCCTCGGGCCGTGACTGCACGAGCCTGATCGTCTCGGTGCCCAATCGGCCCGGCGCGGTGCACGACCTGCTGGTGCCGCTGAAGGCCAACAACGTGTCGATGACGCGTTTCGAGTCGCGTCCGGCGCGCACCGGCCAGTGGGAGTACTACTTCTACATCGACCTCGACGGCCACCCTTCGCAGCCCAACGTGGCCGCGGCGCTGGCCGAACTGCGCGGACTCTGCGCCTTCTACAAGGTGCTGGGCGCCTATCCCGTCAAGGCCTGAGCGGCAGGCAAGCAGAAGCATGTTCGAACAACTGGGACTGATCGGCTGCGGCCTGATGGGCGGCTCGTTTGCGCTCGCGCTCAAGCGCGCGAAGCTGGTGAAACGCGTGGTGGGCTACAGCAAGTCGCCCTCCACCACCGAGCGGGCGCGCCAGCTGGGCGTGATCGACGTGGTGGCGCCTTCGGCGCTGCTGGCGGTATCGGGCGCCGACATCGTGCTGCTGGCGGTGCCGGTGGCGGCGTCGGAAGCCACGTTCAAGGCGATCCGCCATGGCATTTCGAGCGAAACGCTCGTGATGGACGTGGGCTCGACCAAGGGCGACGTGATCGAGGCCGCGCGCAACGGCCTGCAAAAGCAGTTCGCGAACTTCGTGCCGGCGCATCCGATTGCCGGCAAGGAGCTTTCGGGCATCGAGCATGCAGAGGCTTCGCTTTTCACCGGCCGCCAGGTCGTTCTGACGCCCGTCAAGACCACGCTGCGCTCCAATGTGCAGCGGGCCTCGCAGGCATGGAGCGGCATCGGCGCGCACGTCGTCACCATGACGCACGATGAGCACGACGCCGCCTTCGCCGCCGTGAGCCACCTGCCGCACCTGCTGGCTTTCGCGTACACCAATGCCATCGCCAGCCAGCCGCAGGGCGACCGCTTCCTGAGCCTCGCGGGTCCAGGCTTCCGCGACTTCTCGCGCATTGCCGCCAGCGACCCCGTCATGTGGCGCGATGTGCTGCTGGCCAACCGCGAACAGGTGCTGCAGCAGTCGCAGGCCTTCCGCAAGGCCCTGGAAGATCTTGAAGCACTGATGACCGCAGGCGATCTGCAGGCCCTGGAGCAATCCATCGCCGCCGCCAGCAAGGCGCGCGCGGCCTGGAAGCCGGCCACCGACACCTCATCGCAGCAGCAGGACAACTGAGATGTTCTCGACGGCCTTCCTCGATCTCCCGCCTCTCGCCGGCGCGGCCGGCACGGTCCGGCTGCCGGGCTCCAAGAGCATTTCCAACCGCGTGCTGCTGCTCGCCGCGCTCGCGAGCGGCACCACCACGATCCACGACCTGCTGGACTCCGACGACACCCGCGTGATGCTCGACGCCCTGCGCGCGCTCGGCTGCGGCATCGACCCTGCAGGCAGCACGCTGCGCATCACCGGCCTGGGCGGGCAGCCGAAGCCCAACGAAACGCTGCTGCCGCTGTTCCTCGGCAATGCCGGCACCGCGATGCGCCCGCTGACCGCGGCGCTGGCGCTGCTGGGCGGCGAGTTCGAGCTCAGCGGCGTGCCGCGCATGCACGAGCGCCCGATCGGCGACCTCGTCGATGCGCTGACCCAGCTTGGCTGCCGCATCGACTACCTCGGCAATCCGGGCTATCCACCGCTGCGCATCCACCCGGTGCCGCATGGCGAACTCTCGCTCGATGCCCCGATTCGCGTGCGCGGCGACGTATCGAGCCAGTTCCTCACGGCCCTGCTGCTGGCGCTGCCGCTGGCGGCGGCCAACGACATCGTGATCGAGGTGATCGGCGAGCTGATCTCCAAGCCCTACATCGAGATCACGCTGAACCTGCTGGCGCGCTTCGGCATCCACGTGCGGCGCGACGGCTGGGAGCGCTTCACCATTCCCGCGGGCAGCAGCTACAGCTCGCCGGGCGACATCCACGTCGAGGCCGATGCCTCCTCCGCCAGCTATTTCATAGCACTGGGCGCCATCGCAACAGGCGTATCGGGCAAGAACGGCATCCGGATCGAGGGCGTGGGCGCCGATTCGATACAGGGCGACATCCGCTTCATCGACGCCGCCCGCCAGATGGGTGCGCTGGTCGACAGCGGCCCGAACTGGCTCGAAGTACGCCGCGGGGCCTGGCCGCTCAAGGCCATCGACCTCGACGCCAACCACATCCCCGACGCCGCGATGACGCTGGCCGTGATGGCGCTCTACGCCGACGGCCCGAGTACGCTGCGCAACATCGCGAGCTGGCGCGTGAAGGAAACCGACCGCATCGACGCCATGGCCAACGAGCTGAAAAAGCTTGGCGCCGCCGTCGAAGCGGGCCCCGACTTCATCCGCGTTCACCCGCTGGCGCAGTCCGGCTGGCTCCCCGCAAGCATCCGCACCTACGACGATCACCGCGTGGCCATGTGCTTCTCGCTGGCGGCCTTCAACCCTGCCGGCGTGCCAGTGCGCATCCTCGATCCGCACTGCGTCGCCAAGACCTTCCCCGACTACTTCGAGACCCTGTTCTCGGTGGCCGAAGCCACCGAGGTGCCGGTGATCTGCATCGACGGCCCGACCGCCTCCGGCAAGGGCACGCTGGCGGCCGAAGTGGCGCGCCTGCTGGGCTATCACTACCTCGATTCGGGCTCGCTCTACCGCGTGACCGGCCTCGCCATGCGCCGCGCCGCCCTGGAGGCCACTGCCGCGAACGAGGCACAAATTGCCACCCTCGCCGCCGCGCTGCCCCTGCAGTTCACCGAAGGAAAGGTGCTGCTGGCCGGGGAAGACGTGGGCGACGACATCCGCACCGAAGCCGCCGGCATGGACGCCTCGCGTGTCTCCGCGTTGCCCGCCGTGCGCGAGGCACTGCAGGACCTGCAGCACCGCTTCCGCCGCCTGCCCGGGCTGGTGGCCGACGGACGCGACATGGGCACGGTGATCTTCCCCGACGCAGCGCTCAAGGTGTTCCTTACGGCCGGCGCTGCCCAGCGTGCCGAACGGCGCCATAAGCAGTTGATTTCAAAGGGTATTTCGACTACACTCGACAGTCTTCGCTCCGACTTGGAAGCACGTGACGCCCGGGACTCTTCCCGCAGCGTCGCTCCCCTCAAGCCGGCGCAGGACGCTCGCCACCTCGACAACTCCCAGCTGTCGATCGAACAATCGATCGATACGGTGTTGAACTGGTGGCAGGAAATTCAACCGTTCAAGCCCGCTTGAGCGGTTGAAGTGCAGCCCTTCAAGTCCGCTTGAAAGGCTCGCGCCAACCGGGTTTTCCGGGTGGCGCCTACCGCTCCAGCAGGCTCCTTCCGCGCGACAGCGCACCGGCCTGCTGGTTGTTCAACCAACCGGGCTCATGCCCACAACCAACCGCCGTCTACAGACCCACAGCAGCCGCACGCAATTTCGCATGAGCGCCTGCCAACCCTGCCTGACGGAAGGAACCATAAATGTCTGAATCTTTTGCCGACCTATTCGAAGAGTCCCTGAAGCGTTCCGAAATGCGCACCGGCGAGGTCATCACGGCCGAAGTCGTGCGTGTCGAACACAACCACGTCGTGGTCAACGCCGGCCTGAAGTCCGAAGCGTACGTGCCAATCGAAGAGTTCAAGAACGACAAGGGCGAACTCGAAGTCCAGGCCGGCGATTTCGTTTCCGTTGCCATCGGCAGCGTTGAAAACGGCTACGGCGACACCATCCTCTCGCGCGATACCGCCAAGCGTCTGGCTTCGTGGCTCGCCCTGGAGAAGGCCCTGGAATCGGGCGACTTCGTCACCGGTACCACCAGCGGCAAGGTCAAGGGCGGCCTAACCGTGCTCGTCAACGGCATCCGCGCATTCCTGCCCGGCTCGCTGATCGACACGCGTCCGATCAAGGACCTGACCCCGTACGAGAACAAGACCCTCGAATTCAAGGTCATCAAGCTCGACCGCAAGCGCAACAACGTCGTGCTGTCGCGCCGTGCCGTGGTCGAAGCCAGCATGGGCGAAGAACGCGCCAAGCTGATGGAAACGCTGAAGGAAGGCGCAGTCGTGCGCGGCGTGGTCAAGAACATCACCGAATACGGTGCGTTCGTGGACCTCGGCGGCATCGACGGCCTGCTGCACATCACCGACATGGCATGGCGCCGTGTTCGCCACCCGAGCGAAGTCGTTCAGGCCGGCCAGGAAATCACCGCCAAGATCCTCAAGTTCGACACCGAAAAGAACCGTGTCTCGCTGGGTCTGAAGCAAATGGGTGACGACCCGTGGATGGGCGTTTCGCGCCGCTACCCGCAATCGACCCGCCTGTTCGGCAAGGTCACGAACATTGCCGACTACGGCGCGTTCGTCGAACTCGAACCCGGCATCGAAGGCCTGGTGCACGTCTCGGAAATGGACTGGACCAACAAGAACATCGCTCCGAACAAGATCGTCTCGCTGGGCGACGAAGTCGAAGTCATGGTCCTGGAGATCGACGAAGACAAGCGCCGCATCAGCCTGGGCATGAAGCAGTGCAAGGCCAACCCGTGGCAAGAGTTCGCTCAAAACACGAAGCGTGGCGACCGCGTCAAGGGCCCGATCAAGTCGATCACCGACTTCGGCGTGTTCGTGGGTCTGGCTGCCGGCATCGACGGCCTGGTTCACCTGTCTGACCTCTCGTGGAACGAAGCCGGCGAAACCGCCGTTCGCAACTACAAGAAGGGCCAGGAAGTCGAAGCGATCGTGCTGGCTGTGGATGTCGACCGCGAGCGCATCTCGCTGGGCATCAAGCAACTCGACAGCGACCCGTTCACCACGTTCACCACCGTGAACGACAAGGGCCAGATCGTGACCGGCAAGGTCAAGACCGTGGACGCCCGCGGCGCTGAAATCGACCTCGGCGAAGACATCATCGGCTACCTGCGTGCTTCGGAAATCTCGCGCGACCGCGTCGAAGATGCCCGCAACGTGCTGAAGGAAGGCGACGAAGTCACCGCCATCGTCGTGAATGTGGATCGCAAGACCCGCAACATCCAGCTGTCGATCAAGCAGAAGGACATGGTCGACGAGCAAGGCGCCATGGCCAGCCTGAGCCAGCAGTCGGCACGCGAAAACGCGGGCACGACGAGCCTGGGCGCCCTGCTGCGCGCCAAGCTCGACAACAACGACAGCAAGTAAGCTGAGTCCGAAGACAGAGCAGGCCCTGGGGCCGCTCTGTCTTTTTTTTCGTCCACGTTTTTCGTTTATGTTCGGCCTATGACCCGCTCAGACCTTGTCGAAGAACTCGCAGCGCGCTTTGCACAGCTCACGCACCGCGATGCCGAATACGCCGTCAAGACCATCCTCGACGCGATGAGCGACGCACTGGTGCGCGGGCACCGCATCGAGATCCGCGGCTTCGGCAGCTTCTCGGTCAATCGGCGTCCGCCGCGCATCGGCCGCAATCCGCGTTCGGGCGAGAGCGTGCAGATTCCCGAGAAACGCGTGCCGCACTTCAAGCCCGGCAAGGCGCTGCGCGAGGCCGTGGATGCACGCACCGCGGAGCTCGACGCCGGCAAGGAAGCCAAGGGCCGCAAGGCCTGACCGGCGGCCCGTCCCGATGGTCGCAAACGTAGAATCGTCCCGCCAACGGGAACGTGCATGAAATACCTCCTGTGGCTGCTCAAGGCAGCCATTTTTTTTACGCTCTTTGCTTTCGCGCTGAACAACCAGCACGACGCAACCGTCTATTTCTTCTTCGGCACCTACTGGCGCGCGCCGTTGGTGCTCGTCGTGCTCGCGGCCTTCGCCGGCGGGCTCGTGGTGGGCGCGCTCGGCATGCTGCCGGGCTGGTGGAAGCATCGCACCGCCGCGGCGCAACTGCCCGCCGCCTCCGAGGCCCAGCCATCCGCGCCGTCGGTCGCCACGAGCACTCCTGCATCGGCGCCATCCATCTCCGCCACCGACCTTCCCGCCGTACGTCAACATGGACTTTGATCCCAGCTGGCTGTTGATCAGCCTGCCCGTCGCCTTCGTGCTGGGCTGGCTCGCATCGCGCTTCGACATCCGCCAGCTCAAGCTCGAGAACAGGCAAGCACCCAAGGCCTACTTCCGTGGCCTCAACTTCCTGCTCAACGAGCAGCAAGACCAGGCCATCGACGCCTTCATCGAGGCGGTGCAGAACGACCCTGACACGCAGGAGCTGCACTTCGCGCTCGGCAATCTCTTTCGCCGCCGCGGCGAGTACCAGCGCGCGGTGCGCGTGCACGAGCACCTGCTGGGCCGAGGCGACCTGAGCCGCAGCGACCGCGAGCGCGCGCAGCACGCTCTGGCACAGGACTTCCTGCGCGCCGGCCTGCTCGACCGCGCCGAAGCCGCGCTGCAGAAGCTCGAAGGCACGCGCTACGAGAACGAGGCGCGGCTGTCTCTGCTGGCCATCTACGAGCGCTCGCGCGAATGGGCGCAGGCCGCCGACGTGGCGCAGAAGCTCGACGAGTCCGACCAGGCCAGCTACAGCACGCGCCGCGCGCATCACCTCTGCGAGCAAGCGACCGAGCGCGTGGCGGCAGGCGACCTGTCCAGCGCGGCGAAGCTGCTCGCGCAGGCCGTCGAGCTTGCGCCGCAAGCACCGCGCCCCGCCATCGACACGGCCAACCTGCAATTGCGCAAAGGCGAAGCGGCCGCGGCCTTCGACACGCTCGTGGCCCTGAGCGACACGGCGCCGCTGGCGCTGCCGCTCTATGCGGCCACACTGCAGCAGGCCGCCGTGGCCGCGCACCGCCAAGGCGAGGCGCTCGCGCTGCTGCAACGCCGCTACGTGGAGTCGCCGTCGATCGACGTGCTCGAAGCACTGATGGCGCTCGGCGGCACCCCGACCGCCACCGCCGAAGAACCCAACCCCACGCCGCGCGACGGCTACATCGCACATCTTGCACAGCAGCCCTCGCTGGTCGCTGCCTCGCGCTGGCTCGCGGGCGAACACTTCGAGCACCAGCAGTTCCATCCGCAGGTGCAGCGCGCGCTCGACCAGGCTACGCGGCCACTCATGCGCTATCGCTGCGCCGCCTGCGGCTTCGAGGCGCACCAATACTTCTGGCACTGCCCCGGCTGCCAGGCCTGGGACAGCTATCCGCCGCGCCGTGTAGAAGAACTCTGATCACATTTTTGAACAATGGTCACGTGGCGGCCGGTGCGGCTTCCACGCGTCAACGCCCTTCTTTTGTGCCTCGTTGAGCCTGAGCCGGCGCTCTTGCCGGCTGTCAGTCATATCAACAAGACAAAGGGAGTTCTCATCATGTTCAAGAAAATCCTGGCCGCCACGGCCATGCTGTTCGCGGTCGTTTCGTTCGCCGCCGTCGACGTCAACAAGGGCACGGCCGCCGATCTCGACGGCGTCAAGGGCGTCGGCCCCTCCATGTCCAAGCGCATTCTCGACGCGCGCAAGGAAGGTGAGTTCAAGGACTGGCCCGACCTCATGCAGCGCGTGAAGGGCGTCAAGGAAAAGAAGGCCGCCAAGCTGTCGGCCGAAGGCCTGACGGTCAATGGCCAGGCCTTCGGTGGGGCGGCACCTGCCGCTCCCAAAGAAGGCAAGACAGGCAAGATAGCCAAAGCCGCCAAACCCTGATTTCCCATCCGTCCTATAGCAAGCAAGCCGCCTGTGGGCGGCTTTTTTCATGCATGCACCAAGGCAGGGAAATGCCTCAGGGATGGTCCGGATTTTGCTCGTATGCTCGTTTTCGTTTTCACTTTCATACGTTCCGGAGAGCTCATGAATCACAAGTTCGGCATCGCCCTCGCTGGCCTGACCCTTGGCGCCGCAGTCTTCGCGCAGACCAAATGGGACCTGCCCACCGCCTACCCGGCGAGCAACTTCCACACCGAGAACATCACCCAGTTCGCGAGCGACGTGGACAAGGGCAGCGGCGGCAAGCTCAAGATCACGGTGCACGCCAACGCCTCGCTGTTCAAGGCACCCGAGATCAAGCGCGCAGTGCAGGGTGGCCAGGCTCAGCTCGGCGAGATCCTCCTCGTGAACTATCAGAACGAGTGGCAGCCGTTCGGCGCCGATGGCATCCCGTTCCTGGCCGACAGCTACGACGCCGCCTGGAAGCTCTACCAGGCACAGAAGCCGGTGCTCGAGAAGAAGCTGGCCGAGCAAGGCATCGTGCTGCTCTACACGGTCGCCTGGCCGCCACAAGGCATCTTCGTGAAGAAGGAAATTGCATCGGCCGCCGACCTGAAGGGAGTGAAGTGGCGCGCCTACAGTCCCGCCACCGCACGCATCGGCGAACTCGTCGGCGCGCAGCCCGTCACGGTCCAACAGGCCGAGCTCTCGCAGGCCATGGCCACGGGCGTGATCGAGTCGTACATGTCCTCGGGGTCGACCGGCTACGACACCAAGACCTACGAATACATCAAGAATTTCTACGACACCCAGGCCTGGCTGCCGAAGAACGCGGTGCTCATGAACAAGAAGGCCTTCGATGCGCTCGACAAGCCCACACAGGACGCGGTGCTCAAGGCGGCGGCGGAGGCCGAGAAGCGCGGATGGGACCTGTCGAAGAAAAAGAACCTCGAATACCTCGACCTGCTCAAGAAGAACGGCATGACGGTGCACGTGCCCTCCGCACAGCTCAAGGCCGACATGAAGAAGGTCGGCGACACCATGCTCAAGGAGTGGACCGAGAAGGCCGGTGCCGAGGGCCAGGCCGTCGTCGACGCCTACAAGAAGATGTGAGGCGGACTCGAACTGCACCCGATGCGCAAGACGCTTGACCTTCTCTACACGAGCGCCGCCGCATTGGCGGCGCTCTTCATGGTCGGCCTGCTGGCGATGGTCCTCCTGTCCATCCTCGGCCGCCAGCTTCACTTCAACATTCCCGGCATCGATGCCTATGCGGGCTACCTGATGGCCGGCGCGGGCTTCCTGGCGCTCGCGCACACGCTCAAGCGCGGGGAGCACATCCGCGTGACGCTGGTGCTGCAGGCCCTGCCGCCCGCGGCGCAGCGCTGGCTCGAGCGCTGGGCGATGGCCGCTGCGGCGCTCCTCGCGCTGCTGTTCGCCTGGTACAGCGTTCGCCTGGCCTGGCAGTCGTTCGACTTCCACGACATCTCCACCGGCAACGACGCCACCCCGCTGTGGATGCCGCAACTGTCGATGGCGCTCGGCGCCATCGTCTTTGCCGTCGCGTCGCTGGACGAACTCGTGATCGAGTGGCGTGGCCGCCCCGCCAAGGCCGTCGAGACGGAGGCCCTTCGCCATGAGTGACATCGCCGTCGCAGGCCTCCTGATCGCCGCGCTGTTCCTCATCCTCGGCAGCGGCGTCTGGATCGGCCTCACGCTCTCGGGCGTGGCATGGATCGCCATGCAGATCTTCTCGTCGCGCTCCGCCGGCGACGCCATGGCCGTGACCATCTGGGGGTCGGCCTCGAGCTGGACGCTCACCGCGCTGCCGCTGTTCGTGTGGATGGGCGAGATCCTGTTTCGCACCCGGCTCTCGCAGGACATGTTCAAGGGTCTCGCGCCCTGGATGCAAAGCCTGCCGGGCCGGCTGCTGCATACCAACGTGGTGGGGTGCGCCGTGTTCGCCGCGGTCTCCGGGTCGAGCGCGGCCACCTGCGCCACCATCGGCAAGATGAGCCTGCCGGAGCTAAAGCGCCGCGGCTACCCCGACGACATGGTCATCGGCACGCTGGCCGGCGCGGGCACGCTCGGCCTCTTGATTCCGCCGTCGATCATCATGATCGTCTACGGGGTGAGCGCGGATGTGTCGATCGCTCGGCTGTTCATCGCGGGCGTCATCCCGGGCATCATGCTTGCACTGCTGTTCTCGGGCTACATCGTGTTCTGGGCGCTGCGCCATCCCGACCGCGTCCCGCCGGCCGACGCGAAGCTTCCTTTCATGGAAAAGCTCAAGGCCTCGATGTCGCTGATCCCGGTGGCCCTGCTCATCCTGTCGGTGCTCGGCTCCATCTATGCGGGCATCGCCACCGCGACCGAAGCTGCGGCGGTGGGCGTGGTCGGCGCGATGATCATCTCGGGCGCGCAGGGCTCGCTCACCTGGCAAAGCTTCAGGGACGCGCTGCTGGGAGCCACGCGGCTGTACTGCATGATGGCGCTGATCCTCGCGGGCGCGGCCTTCCTCACGCTGGCCATGGGCTACATCGGCCTGCCGCGGCACCTGGCCGAATGGATCGGCTCACTGGGCCTGTCGAAGTTCCAGCTCATCCTGGCGCTCGCTGCCTTCTACGTCGTGCTGGGCTGCTTCCTCGACGGTATCTCGATGGTGGTGCTGACCATGGGCGTGATCATGCCGACCGTTACGGCGGCCGGCATCGATCCGGTCTGGTTCGGCATCTTCGTCGTGCTGGTGGTCGAGATGGCGCAGATCACGCCACCCGTGGGCTTCAACCTGTTCGTGCTGCAAGGCATGACCGGCAAGGACCTGCTCTACATCGCGCGCGTCACCTTGCCGATGTTCTTCCTGATGGTCGCGGCCGTGCTGATCATCTACTTCGTGCCGCAGCTGGTGACCTGGCTGCCCCAACAGATGGCGCCCTGATACCGCGGGGCGACGCGCCGACAATAGACGCATGCTTCTTCTCCCGATTCTTGCCATCTGCATCGGCGCCTCGATCGGCGCCCTGGCCCGCTGGGGCCTCGCCCTCTGGTTGGGCATGGGCGGCCTCATGCCCTGGGGCACGCTGGCTGCCAACCTGATCGGCGGCTACCTCATCGGCGTGGCCGTTGCCACCTTCCAGCTGCTGCCAGACCTGGATCCGGTCTGGCGGCTCGCGCTGATCACCGGCTTCCTCGGCGGCCTCACCACCTTCTCGAGCTTCTCCGTCGAGGTCACCACCATGCTGCTCGAAGGCCGGCTGGGCGTGGCCATGGTGACGGCCTCGGCCCATCTGGGCGGCTCGCTCTTCTTCACCTGGCTCGGCATCCGCACCGTGCGGATCTTCTCGGCTTGAACGGGCAAAAAGCGCCTTATGTCTTGCGGTTATAGATAGGGCTTCCCAAAGGGTCGATCGATAGAATCGGCCCCAATGCCCCTGGTCTTTCTCGTCGCACTCCCCTTCATTGCCAGCGTGCTGGCCGCGTTGATGCCATCGAACGCGCGCAACAGGGAGTCGACGCTCGCGGGGCTGGTCGCACTGGGCTGTGCGATACAGACCGCATGGTTCTTTCCGCGGGTCGCACACGGCAATGTGCTGCGGCAAGAGATCGAATGGCTCCCGGCCCTCGGCCTCAACCTCGTGTTCCGCATGGACGGCTTCGCCTGGCTGTTCTGCATGCTGGTGCTGGGCATCGGCGCGCTGGTGGTGCTCTATGCGCGCTACTACATGTCGGCCTCCGACCCGGTGCCGCGCTTCTTCTCGTTCTTCCTCGCGTTCATGGGCGCGATGATGGGCGTGGTGCTCTCGGGCAACCTGATCCAGATGGTGCTGTTCTGGGAACTCACCAGCCTCTTCTCCTTCTTGCTCATCGGCTACTGGCACCACCGCCGCGATGCGCGGCGCGGCGCGCGCATGGCGCTCACCGTCACCGGCGCGGGCGGGCTGTGCCTGCTGGCTGGCGTGCTGGTGCTGGGCCGCATCGTCGGAAGCTACGAGCTCGACGTGGTGCTGGCCTCGGGCGACCTCATCCGCGCGCACGCGCTCTACCCGGCCGTACTGGTGCTGGTGCTGCTCGGCGCCTTTACCAAGAGCGCGCAGTTCCCGTTCCACTTCTGGCTGCCGCGCGCCATGGCCGCGCCCACGCCGGTGTCGGCCTACCTGCACTCGGCCACCATGGTGAAGCTCGGCGTGTTCCTGATGGCACGGCTGTGGCCCGTGCTCTCGGGCACCGAGCAGTGGTTCTGGATGGTGGGCGGCGCGGGCGCGGTCACGCTGCTGCTCGGCGGCTTCATTGCCATGTTCCAGCGCGACCTGAAGGCACTGCTGGCCTACTCGACCATCTCGCATCTCGGGCTCATCACGCTGCTGCTGGGCCTGAACAGCCCGTTGGCGGCAGTGGCGGCGGTGTTCCACGTGATGAACCACGCGACCTTCAAGGCATCGCTGTTCATGGCGGCCGGCATCATCGACCACGAGAGCGGCACGCGCGACATCCGCAAGCTCAGCGGCCTGCTGCGGCTGATGCCGATCACCGGCACGCTGGCCATCATCGCCAGCGCCTCGATGGCCGGCGTGCCGCTGCTCAACGGATTCCTGTCGAAGGAGATGTTCTTCGCCGAGACGGTGTTCATCCAGTCCACGCCATGGATCGACTGGAGCCTGCCGATCATCGCCACCGTCGCGGGCGTCTTCACCGTGGCCTACTCCGCCCGCTTCGTGTTCGACGTGTTCTTCGGTCCGCCCTGCGGCCCCGACGTGCCCAGGCAGCCGCATGAGCCGCCGCACTGGATGCGCGTGCCGGTCGAATTGCTGGTGCTGCTGTGCCTGGTCGTGGGCGTGGCGCCGGCCTGGTCCATCGGCCCGCTGCTGGCGGCGGCCGCGACGCCCGTGGTGGGCGGCACGTTGCCCGAGTACAGCCTGGCCGTATGGCACGGCTTCAACCTGCCGCTCGCGATGAGCTTCGTGGCGCTGGCGGGCGGCGCCGCGCTCTACCTGCTGCAGCGCAGCCGGCGCGCGGACGGCGGTCTCGCACACACGCCACTGCTGCACCGCTTCGACGGCCAGGCCATCTTCGAGCACCTGCTCGCGCTGCTGAGCGAGGCGGGTCGGCGCAGCCGCCGCCTGCTCGGCACGCGCCGCATGCAGTGGCAGTTGCTGCTGCTGGTCGTGGTGGCCGTCGCGGGCGCCGCGGCCTCGCTGTGGGCCACGCCCGCCGCGCCCGGCACGCGCGAGCTGCTGCCCTTCTCGCCGATGTTCGCCATGACCTGGATCATCGGCGGCACCTGCGCGCTGGCCGCCGCGTGGCAGGCCAAGTTCCACCGGCTCGCGGCGCTGATGCTGGCCTCGGGCGCCGGGCTGGTCTCGTGCGTGACCTACATCTGGTTCTCCGCGCCCGACCTCGCGCTGACGCAACTGGTGGTCGAGGCCGTGACCACCGTGCTGATCCTGCTGGGACTGCGCTGGCTGCCGATGCGCAGCAAGGACGCCGTGCAGCCCGCGCGCGCACGGCTGCGGCCCTGGGGCCGGCGCGGGCGCGACCTGCTGGTGGCCACTGTTTCCGGCGGCGGCATGGCGATGCTGGCCTGGGCCATGATGACGCGCGAGTTCCCGCAGAGCATCTCGCCCTTCTTCCTCGAACGCGCGCTCACCGAAGGCGGCGGCACCAACGTGGTCAACGTGATGCTGGTCGACTTCCGGGGCTTCGACACCTTCGGCGAGATCACGGTGCTCGGCGTGGTGGCGCTCACCGTGTATGCCCTGCTGCGGCGCTTCCGCCCCGCGATCGAGTCGATGGCCCTGCCGATACAGCAGCGCCTGCAGGTCGACGACGGCAGCAGCGACCTGCTGAACCCGCGCCGCGCCAAGGACACCGCCGTCGGCTACCTGATGGTGCCGGCCGTGCTGGTGCGGCTGCTGCTGCCGCTGGCGGTGCTGGTGTCGGTCTACTTCTTCATGCGCGGCCACAACGCGCCGGGCGGCGGCTTCGTCGCGGGGCTGGTGATGTCGGTGGCGCTGGTGCTGCAGTTCATCGTCTCGGGTACCGAATGGGTCGAAGAGCATCTGCGCATCTATCCGCGCCGCTGGATCGCCATCGGCCTGCTGTTCGCGCTCGCCACCGGCAGCGGGGCGGTGTTCTTCGGCTACCCCTTTCTGACCACGCACACCGCGCACGTTCACCTGCCGCTGCTGGGCGAGGTGCATGTGCCCAGCGCCCTCTTCTTCGACATCGGCGTGTTCGCGCTGGTGCTCGGCGCCACCATGCTGATCCTCACCGGGCTGGCCCACCAGTCGATACGCAGCCACCGCTGGGCCGACGAGCAGGCAGAGAGAGAGGCCGAAGCCAAGGCCGCCGCAGAGGGAGCTCGCTGATGGAAATCGTGCTCGCACTGGCCATCGGCGTGCTCACCGGCTCGGGCGTGTACATGCTGCTGCGCCCACGCACCTTCCAGGTCATCATGGGCCTGACGCTGATCTCGTACGCGGTCAATCTCTTCATCTTCAGCATGGGCCGGCTCAAGGTCGACAGCGAGCCGGTGCTCGTCCAGGGCTTCACCGCCACGCTGGCCAACACGGCCGACCCGATGCCGCAGGCCCTGGTGCTGACGGCCATCGTGATCGGCTTTGCGATGACGGCGCTGTTCCTCGTGGTGATGCTCGCCTCGCGCGGCCTCACCGGCACCGACCATGTGGACGGTGAAGAGCGGCAGGAGGCAGAGTGAAGGAATTCTTCCACCTGCTCGACCAGTTTCTCGAGTTCAGCATGCCGCACCTGGTGGCGGTGCCGATCCTCGTGCCCATGCTCACGGCTGCGCTCATGCTGCTGCTGGGCGAGCGCCGACGGCGCACCAAGTCGGCATTGAGCGTGATCTCGGGCCTCGTCGGCCTGCTCGCCGCACTCGCACTGCTGCGCTGGGTCAACGCGGCCGACACCGGCGGCGGCCCCGGCTCCATCGGCGTCTACCTGCCGGGCAACTGGCGCGCGCCCTTCGGCATCGTGCTGGTGGCCGACCGGCTCTCGACCATGATGGTCGCGCTCACCGGCGTCATCGCCTTTGCCGCTTCGATCTACTCGACCTCGCGCTGGGACCGCGCTGGCGTGCATTTCCATCCGCTGCTGCAGCTGCAGCTCATGGGCCTGAACGGCGCCTTCCTCACGGGCGACCTGTTCAACCTGTTCGTCTTCTTCGAGGTCATGCTCGCGGCTTCGTACGGCCTGCTGCTGCATGGTTCGGGCCGGCTGCGCGTGCAGGCGGGACTGCAGTACGTCGCGATCAACCTCGCGGCCTCGTCGCTGTTCCTGATCGGCGCGGCCATCCTCTACGGCGTGACCGGCACGCTCAACATGGCCGACCTCGGCGTGCGCATCGCCGAACTCGCGCCGGGCGACCGCGGGCTGGTGCATGCGGCGGCGGCCATCCTCGCGACCGCCTTCTTCGCCAAGGCCGGCGCGTGGCCGCTCAACTTCTGGCTGGTGCCGGCCTACAGCGCGGCGGTGTCGCCCGTGGGCGCGGTGTTCGCGCTGCTGACCAAGCTCGGCATCTACACGATCCTGCGGCTGTGGACCGTGCTCTTCGCGCCCGACACCGGTGACTCGGCGGCCTTCGGGCAGGCCGCGCTGGTGGGCACCGGGCTGGCCACGCTGTTCGTCGGCGCCCTCGGCATCGTCGGCACCCAGCGGCTATCGAACCTCGCGGGCTTCAGCGTGCTGGTGTCGGCCGGCACCTTGCTCGCGGCGCTCGGACTTGGACGGCCGGCCGTGTGGGCGGGCGCGCTGTACTACCTGCTGAGTTCCACGCTCGCGGTCAGCGCCTTCTTCCTGCTGACCGACATGATCGAGCGCTGGCGCAACGCCGGCATGAGCGTCGCGCCGCATGAAGCGGCCGGCAACGCCCCCTTCCTCGCCGAAGACCTGCGCACGCTCGACAACGTGAACCTCGACGACGAAGCACAGGCGCTCTACGGCCGCGCGATTCCCGCCGGCGTGGCCTTCCTCGGCCTGAGCTTCGTGGGCTGCACGCTGCTGCTCGCGGGCCTGCCGCCACTGTCGGGCTTCATCGGCAAGTTCGCGATGCTCTCGGGCTTGCTCGGCGCAAAGGCGCTCGGCACCGCCAGCTGGATCTTCCTCGCGCTGCTGATCGTCTCCGGTTTTCTCTCGTTGATCGCCCTGAGCCGCACCGGCATCCGCCATTTCTGGACGCAGCTCCACCCCACCATGCCTTCGCTGCCCGCGCTCGAAGTGCTGCCAGTGGCCGGACTTCTCGCGGCCTGCGTGGCGCTGACCGTGTGGGCCGAGCCCGTGATGCAGCACGCCAGGGCCACGGCGGAAGGCCTGAAGACCCCCACGGCGTACCGCAACGCGGTGCTGGGCGCCAGGCAGATACCGAACCCGGTGAAGAAGAAGGAAGGCACGGCCCCATGAAGCGCCTTCTGCCTTCCCCGCCGCTGTCGTTCGCGCTGTTCGTCGTCTGGCTGCTGCTCAACCAATCGCTCGACGCGGCCACGCTGCTGGCAGCCCTGATCCTCGCCATCGCCGTACCGTTGCTCACCGAGGGCCTGCGCCCGGCGGCGGTGCGCATGCGCCGGCCTGGCGTCGCGCTGCGGCTGTCCTTCGTCGTGACCTTCGACATGCTGAAGTCGGCGTACGACGTGGCCCGCCTGCTGCTCACGCGACGCACCTCGCGCATCGGCTCGAAGTTCGTGCAGATTCCGCTCGACATGCGCGACCCCAACGGGCTCGCGGTGCTGGCGATGATCATGTGCCTCACGCCCGGCACGGCCTGGGGCGAAGTGTCGTTCGACCGCAGCACGCTGCTGATCCACGTGTTCGACCTCGACGACGATGCCGCCTTCATCGCGTTGATCAAGCAGCGCTACGAACGCCCCCTGATGGAGATCTTCGAGTCATGACACCCATCCTCTTCTGGGCCCTGAAATTCGCGCTCTTCCTGCTGGCCGTGGCCATGCTGTGCGCGCTCTCCCGGCTGCTGATCGGCCCGAGCGCCCAGGACCGCGTGATGGCGCTCGACTGCCTCTACATCAACGGCATGCTGATGATGCTGGTGCTCGGCATCGTCTACGCGAGCAACGTCTACTTCGAGGCGGCGATGCTGATCGCGCTGTTCGGCTTCGTGGGTTCCACGGCGATGGCCAAGTTCCTGCTGCGCGGGGAGGTGATCGAATGACGGACTTCATCGTAGGCCCGCTGCCGCTGTGGGCCGAGATCGTCACTGCCGTGTTCGCCGTGCTGGGTGCGGCTTTCGCAGCCATCGGCTCGTTCGGCCTGATCCGGCTGCCCACCTTCTTCCGTCGCATCCATGCGCCCACATTGGGCGCGACGGTAGGCGTGTGGTGCATGACCGTGGCCACCATCGTGTACTTCTCGGTGCAGGGCTTCAGCCTGTTCCTGCACGCGGTGCTGATCGTGCTGTTCATCGCACTCACGGCGCCGATCACCACCATCTTCCTGATGCGCGCGGCGCTGTTCCGCGAGCGGCAGAAGGGTGCCGATGTGCCGCCTGAGGCGAAGTCGGGATGACGTGCCGTCGATCGGCTGTACACCAGCAGCGCGTCCAGTGCACAGGGCACCGGGTGCTCCCCGCAGCGAAATAAAGGAGGAGGCCGAAGGCCGGGGGACATTCGCGGAGGGGAGTACCCGGTGCCCTGAGCACGCACCCCGAATCCCCCAAAAGACATCAGCCAGGCTACAACTGCTGCATCTCCTTGGCCCGAGCCACTTCGACCTCACGCGGCAGAGTCACCGCATTCTTCACTGCAAGAATTTCCGCCATCACGCTCACCGCAATCTCCGGCGGTGTCTTGCTGCCGATGTAGATGCCGATGGGCCCGCGCAGCCGCGCGAGCGACTCCTCGGTCTGGTCGAAGTGCTCGATCATGCGGTCGCGCCGTGCGTCGGCATTGCGGCGCGAGCCGATGGCGCCGACGTAGAAGGCCTCGCTCTGCAGCGCCTCGAGCAACGCCAGGTCGTCGAGCTTCGGGTCGTGCGTGAGCGCGACCACGCAGCTGCGGCGGTCGGGCTTGAAGGCCAGCACCGCGTCGTCCGGCATCTCGGTCGTGATGTGCACGCCAGACAGCGACCACGCCGTTCGGTATTCGGCGCGCGGATCGCACAGCGTCACCGCGAAGCCGCTGAACTTGGCCATCGTGGCGAGGTACTCGGCGAGCTGGCCGGCACCGATCAGCAGCATGCGGTATTCGGGGCCGAAGGTGTTGGTGAGTTCGGCGTCGTTCACCGTGAGCTCGTCGGGCGCCGTCGCTTCGGCGAGCCGCACCGCGCCCGTGGCGAGCGTCACCGTGCGCTGCATGAGCTTGCCCTGCTCCAGCTGCGCGACCAGCAGGTCGAGTGACCCGGCGTCGGGCGCGTATTCGAGCAGCAGCTCCAGCGTGCCGCCGCAAGGCAGCCCGAAGCGATGCGCCTCGTCGGCGGTGATGCCGTACTTCACGAGCGCGGGCGGCGCGCCCAGCGGCACATCCTCGCCCTTGCCGTGGGCGTGGCTGTAGCGCGCGATCAAGTCGTCCTCGATGCAGCCGCCGGAGACCGATCCCACCACAGCACCGTCTTCGGCCAGGGCCATGATCGAACCCACCGGCCGGGGCGACGAGCCCCAGGTGCGCACGACGGTTGTCAGCAGCGCGCGTTTGCCGGCACGCCGCCAGTCACGCAGCGTGCGCAGCACCATGACGTCGAGATTTTCCATAGCGCGGTTCGCCCCCTCAGCCGGCGTCGCCGGTCGCGGCGGTGTCGTCTTTCTTGCCGAGGCCGATCTTCTTCATGAGGCCGGACATCATGCCGGCCTTCTCGGCCGGCGCCTCGGCGCTGGCGGCCTCCTCGGCCGGTGCAGGCGGGGGGCCATAGCGGCTCTGCATCTCGGCCTCGAAGCGCTTGAAGAAATCGTCTGCGGTCGACTTGGCAGCGCCGTCGATCAGGCGCTGGCCCAGTTGGGCAATCTTGCCGCCGACCTGTGCCTGCACGGTGTAGTCGAGCTCGCAGCCGGCAACCGGCGGCGTCGCGGCCTCCGCTTCGGCCACCGGCTTGAGCGTGACGCTCGACGAGCCCTTGGCAAAGCCCGCCACACCGCCCTGCCCCTCGAAGGTGAGCTTGTAGCCATCGGGCGCGACGATGTCCGACAGCACCACCTTGCCGTTGAACTTGGCCGAGACCGGACCGATCTTGAGCGCGAGCGCAACGCTGTACTGGTTGTCGCCCGTGAGCTCGAACTTGTCGCAGCCGGGGATGCATTTCTTCAGCGTCTCGGGATCGTTGAGCGCGTCCCATGCCTGTTGTTGGGTGATGCCGAGGCGGCGGTTTCCGAGCATTTCCATGGTGGGTTTCCTTTTGCTTCTTCCTGGGCAACGCTAACGGCCGGACCGCATCAAGGCGGCCAGGCTCGCGGCGAGCTGTTCGAGTGCGCTGAGATTGTGAACCGCCAGCATCGCATCTGCTTGCCGGTGCAGCACGCCGGCCCCACGCGCCAGAGGGGCGTAGCCCTCGAAGCGCAGCAAGGGGTTGAGCCACAGCAGGCGGCGCGAATGGCGCTTGAGCCACAGCACCTCCTGCTCCAGCAGCGATGGCTCGCCGGTGTCGAGCCCGTCGCTGATCACCAGCACCAGCGTGCGGCGCCCGGTCAGGCGGCGGGCGTGGGCGCGGCGCAGTTCGGTCAGGGAGCTGCCGAGCCGGGTGCCGCCTGCGAAGTCGTCGATGGCGAGGCTGGCCGCATCGAGCATGGCATCGGTGTCGGCGAGCCGGAAGGCGGGGGTCAGGTCGGTCAGGCGGGTACCGAAGGCGAACACGTCGCGGCGCCCCGCCCGGCGCGTCGCCGCATGAAGGAACGCCAGAAGCAGCCGTGCATAGCGCTCCATCGAGCCCGACACATCGACCAGCACCAGCAGCGGCAGGGGCTGCTGGCGCCGCGCAAGCCTGGGCAGCCGCAGGATCTCGCCACCGGTGCGCGCCGCCTCGTGCAGCACGCCCGGCCAATGCATGCGCGCATGCTGCTGGCCCGCATCGCCGGCCACGCGCAGGCGGCGTGACGGCAGTTCGGGAATCGGCAACCGGATGTCGCGCGCCAGCCGTTCGACGAGGCGGTATTCGGACGCGCCGAGCGCGTTGAAGTCCGCATGCTGCAGGCGCTGGCGATCGCTCGACGTCATGGCGGCGTCGAACTCGATCTCGCGGTCGGGCTTTGCCGGCTCGGCTGGCCTGGCAGGGCTGCGCGGTGCGGTAAGCGCTTCGCGCACGCGCGGCCGGCGCTTCGAGGGCTCGGCCTTACCTTCGGCACTCGGCAGCATCTGCGCGAGCAGCTTGTTGGCCAGTTCCGGGTCGCGGAACCAGGCGTCGAAGAGTTCGCGGAACACCATGCGGTCCTGCTCGCGGCTCACCATCACGGCTTCCATCGCGGCGCCCAGGTCGAGCCTGTCGTCCACGCCCACCAGCGTGGCCGCCTCGGCCGCCAGCGCGATGCGCATGGCATCGGTACGCACGCCGGCACGGCGCAGGGCACGGCCAAAGGCGGCGATGTTGCCGGCGAGCTTTCCGCCGCGGACATCGCCGAGTTGCTGGATGCCGGCCATGCGAAATCGCTGTCTGGAACGGGGACGCGCTCAGCGCGCGACCGGCTCCTCGGGTTTGAGCAGGTCCGAAGCCAGCTCCCGCGTGAGCGCCGCCACGTCGTCGCGCTGCTTGAACAGGATGCCGGCGGTGTCCACCACCACTTCGGGATCGAGCTCGACGGTGTCGAGCGCGATCAGCGCCCTCGCCCACTCGACGCTCTCCGCAATGCCGGGCGCACGCTGGAAAGCGTTGACGAAGGGCGCATCGCGCAGCCGTGCAACGAAGGCCGCCACCTGCGCCGACAGCTTCTCGCCGGCCTGCGGCACCTGCGCGCGCACGATGGCCAGCTCGCGCTCGCGCTCCGGGTAGTCGAGCCAGTGATACAGGCAGCGGCGCTTGACCGCGTCGTTGAGCTCGCGCGTGCGGTTGCTCGTGAGGATGGTCACGGGCGGCACCACGGCGCGCACCGTGCCCAGTTCGGGAATGCTCACCTGGTACTCGCCGAGGTATTCGAGCAGAAAGGCCTCGAAGGGCTCATCGGCGCGATCCACCTCGTCGATCAGCAGCACGGCGCCGGGCAGCGGCGTCTGCAGCGCCTGCAGCAGCGGGCGGCGGATCAGGTAGTGCGGCTGGTAGACCTCAGCCTCCACGTCGCGCGCCGCGCCGGTGGCCTCGGCGGCGCGCATGTGCAGCAGCTGGGCGGCGTAGTTCCATTCGTAGAGCGCCTCGCGCTGCTCCAGGCCGTCGTAGCACTGCAGGCGCAGCAGCTCGCGGCTCAGCGCAGTCGACAACGCCTTCGCCAGCTCGGTCTTGCCGACGCCGGGCTCTCCTTCGAGCAGCAGCGGGCGCTGCAACTTGAGCGCTAGGAAAACGGCCGTGGCCAGCCGGCGGTCGGCAAAGTAGCCGGCCTGCATCAAACCTTCGGAGAGGGAATCGATGGTGGGGAAGATCATGGCGAAGCGTAGCGGAAGACGCGAGGCTGTCGCGTCTTCCGTTGGGGGAACAACAACCCCGGCTTCTTCAGCCCAGGGCCTTGGTGACTGCGCGCTGCGTCAGCACGCTGATCAGGTTCGCGCGATACGCGGCCGAGGCGTGCAGGTCGCTGTTGAGATCGCTCGCGTCGATCTTCACGGCTGCGGCAGCGGCCGCCGTGAAGCTCTTGTTGAGCGCGTCCTCGAGCCCTGCATGGCGGAACACGCCGTTGCCCGCGCCGGTGATCGCCACGCGCACGCCGCTGTCGTATTGCGCGAGGAACACGCCGACCAGCGGGAAGTTCGACGCCTTCTGGCGCAGCTTTTCGTAGACCGCGCGCTTGGGAATGGGAAAGCGGATCGCGGTGATCAGTTCGTCTTCTTCAAGTGCCGTGGTGAACAGGCCCTGGAAGAAATCGTCCGCTGCGATCTCACGCTTCGAGGTGATGACCGTCGCGCCGGAGCCCAGCACCGCGCTGGGATAGCAGGCTGCGGGGTCGTTGTTGGCCACGGAGCCGCCGATGGTGCCCATCGCGCGCACTTGCCGGTCGCCGATGCGCGCGGCCAGGTCGGCCAGCGCCGGGAAGGCGGCCTTCACGTCGGCGTTGTTCGCCACATCGAGATGGCGCGACATGGCTCCGATGGTGATGGCGTTGCCGTTTTTCGCGATGCCGGTGAGTTCCTTGATGCCGCTCAGGTCCACCAGCTGATCGGGGGCCGAGAGCCGCAGCTTCATCGAAGCCAGCAGAGTCTGGCCGCCCGCCAGCGGCTTGGCGCCTGCGGCAACGAGTTTGGCCGCATCGGCCACGGAAGTGGGCCGTTCGAGTGTGAAGGCGTACATGGTGTGTGGTTCCTTCTTTGTTGTTCAGGGGGCCGGACGGCCTTGGGTGCTTGCAGCAAGCGAAGGCTCCTGCGGCATCGCGTCTTTCGCGGCGCTGCCGCTGCCCTTCTGCATCGCTTCCCAGACGCGGCTGGGCGAGGCGGGCATGTCGAAGTCCTTGACGCCCAGCGGCGCCAGCGCGTCGAGCACGGCATTGATCACGGCCGGCGGCGAGCCGATGGCTCCCGCCTCGCCGCAGCCCTTGGTGCCCAGCGGGTTGTGCGTGCACGGCGTGCACACGGTGTCGAGCTTGAACTGCGGGAAGTCGCCGGCGCGCGGCATGGCGTAGTCCATGAAGCTGCCGGTGAGCAGCTGGCCGGTTTCGTTGTCGTAGACGCAGTTCTCGAGCAGCGCCTGGCCGATGCCCTGCACCAGCCCGCCGTGCACCTGGCCCTCGACGATCATCGGGTTGATGATGGTGCCGAAGTCGTCCACCGCGGTGAAGCGGTCGACCTTGACCTCGCCGGTCTGCTTGTCGACCTCGACCTCGCAGATATAGGTACCGCCCGGGAAGGTGAAGTTGGTCGGATCGTAGAAGGCGGTTTCGTTCAGGCCCGGCTCCAGCTTGTCGAGCGGGTAGTTGTGCGGCACGTAGGCCGTGAGCGCCACCTGGCCGAACGGGATCTTCTTGTCTGTGCCCTTGACCGTGAACTCGCCGTTGGCGAACTCGATGTCGGCGTCGCTTGCCTCCATCAGGTGCGCGGCGATCTTCTTGGCCTTGGTCTCGATCTTGTCGAGCGCCTTCATGATGGCCGCCCCGCCCACCGAGATGGAGCGCGAGCCGTAGGTGCCCATGCCGAAGGGCACGCGGCCGGTGTCGCCGTGCACCACGTCGACGTTCTCGACCGGAATGCCCAGCCGCGCCGCCACGACTTGCGCGAAGGTGGTCTCATGCCCCTGGCCGTGGCTGTGCGAGCCGGTGAACACCGTCACGCTGCCGGTCGGGTGCACGCGGATCTCGCCGCATTCGAACAGGCCGGCCCGCGCACCGAGCGCGCCCGCGATGTTCGACGGCGCGATGCCGCAGGCCTCGATGTAGCTCGAATACCCGATGCCGCGCAGCTTGCCCTTGGCCTCGGTCGCCGCCTTGCGCGCGGCGAAGCCGTCGACCTCGGCCAGCACGCGGGCCTTGTCCATGCAGGCGTGGAAGTCGCCCGTGTCGTACTGCAGCGCGACCGGTGTCTGATAGGGAAAGGCGGTGATGAAGTTGCGCTTGCGGATCTCGTCCTGGCCCAGGTTCATTTCCCAGGCGCAGCGCGACACGAGGCGTTCCAGCAGGTAGGTGGCCTCGGGCCGCCCCGCGCCGCGGTACGCGTCGACCGGCGCGGTGTTGGTGAACCAGGCATCCACCTCGACGTAGATCTGCGGCGTCGTGTACTGCCCTGCCAGCAGCGTGGCGTAGAGGATGGTCGGCACCGCGGTCGAGAAGGTCGACAGGTAGGCGCCGAGGTTGGCGTCGGTGTGCACGCGCAGCGCGAGGAACTTGCCTTGGCTGTCCATCGCCATCTCGGCGTGGCTCACGTGGTCGCGGCCGTGCGCGTCCGACAGAAAGCATTCAGAACGGTCGGCCGTCCACTTGATGTTGCGGTTGAGTTGCTTGGCGGCCCAGGTCAGGCACACGTCTTCGGCGTACAGGAAGATCTTGGAGCCGAAGCCGCCGCCCACGTCGGGCGCGATCACGCGCACCTTGTGCTCGGGCAGGCCGAGCACGAAGGCCGTCATCAGCAGGCGCTCGACGTGCGGGTTCTGGTTGGAGACGTAGAGGGTGTAGTCGTCGGTGCCGCGGCTGTAGCTGCCGATGGCCACGCGCGGCTCGATCGGGTTGGGCACCAGCCGGTTGTTGACCAGGTCGAGCTTGGTGACGTGCGCGGCATTGGCAAACACCGCATCGACCGCCGCCTTGTCGCCCAGTGCCCACTTGTAGCACTGGTTGTCGGGCGCCTCGTCGTGCAGCGTGACGCCGCTCGCCTTCTTCGCCGCATCGGCCACGCTCACGAGCGCGGGCAGCACCTCGTAGTCGACCACCACCGCCTCGGCGGCATTCCGGGCCTGCTCGACCGTCTCGGCCACCACCATCGCGACGTGGTCGCCGACGTAGCGCACCTTCTTGATCGCGAGGATCGGGTGCATCGGCTCCTTCATGGGGGTGCCGTCGGGGTTGTTGATGAGCCAGCCGCAGGGCAGCCCGCCCATCTTTCCTTCGATGTCCTTGCCGCTGAAGATGCCGACCACGCCGGGCATCTTCAGCGCCTCGGCAATGTCGATCGACTTGATGGCGGCATGGGCATGCGGCGAGCGCACGAAGACCGCATGGCTCTGGTTGGCCAGCGTGATGTCGTCCGTGTAGTTGCCGGCGCCGGTCAGGAAGCGATAGTCTTCCTTGCGCCGCAGGGCCTCGCCGATGTGCGGCAGATTCGAGAAGTCGGAAGCACCCATGATGTTGCTCCTTTCACGCCGTGACGGTTGTCTTGACCGGCGTGCCCGAGGCCATGGCCTCGCCGCCCATCTTCACGGCCTTCACGATGTTCTGGTAGCCGGTGCAGCGGCACAGGTTGCCCTCGAGCAGCTCCCGGATTTCCGACTCGCTCGACTTGGGGTGGTGGGTGCAAAGGTCGATGGCGCTCATGACCATGCCCGGGGTGCAGAAGCCGCACTGCAGGCCGTGGCACTCCTTGAACGCAGCCTGCATCGGATGCATGGTGCCGTCGGCCTCGGCGATGCCCTCGATGGTGGTGATGTCCGCGCCTGTGGCCTGCGCGACCAGGATGTTGCACGACTTGACTGCCCTGCCGTTGAGGTGGACGGTGCAGGCGCCGCACTGGGCGGTGTCGCAGCCGACGTGGGTTCCGGTGAGGTGGAGGTGCTCGCGGATGGCGTGGACGAGGAAAGTATTGGGAGGAGCGTCGACCGTGACCTGACGGCCGTTGACCTTGAAAGCGACCTGCATTTGGCTGTCTCCGTGAAAGGTGATGGCTGGTTCAGCAAAAAGCATCTTGGATGCCCACCTTTCGCACTATCCTAGGCAAAACCCTCGACTCTTGCACAGAGCGAACGAAATTCTCAAAATGAAACAGCTTGCCGTCCGGCGAGCCGGGAAAAGCCGCCCCACACGCGCGAAAAACCACGATGCCCGCCACTGTCGTTTCGCCACCGCCTGAGCGTTCCCTGGCCATTGCCCAAGCCCGCCGCGAACTGATCGAGGGCGAGTCGTCGCCCCGTGCGCGCGGTGCCGCGTGCGTCGATTCGTGGATCACCCGTTCCTGGCAGCGCTGCATCGAGGCCGGCCGCCGGCCGCAGCAGCGAGTCAGCTTCGATCCGGTGAGCCGGGCTGCCGGCTGCGATGTCGCCGAACGCAACCGGGCGCTGGTTTCGGCGGCCCGGCCGGTGATCGACCGACTTTCGCGCGCCATCGCCGATACCCGCTATTTCGCCATCCTGACCAATGCCGACGGCGTCGTGATCGACGTGGGCAACCTGCCCGGCGGCGTCGACGCCGCCAGCCGCCATGCGCGCGACATCGCGCGCGTCGGCGTCGACCTGTCGGAACGCGCCATCGGCACCAGCGCGATCGGCACCGCGCTGGCCGAGCAGGAATCGGTGTGGCTGCACCGCGGCGAGCATTTCTTCGACGACACCAGCGTCTACAGCTGCGCCGGCGCCCCGCTCTTCGGCCCCCGGGGCGACTGCATCGGCATGCTCGACCTGACCGGCGTGCAGGTGGTCGAGCGCCCGGAGCTGCGCCACCTGGCTACCCTGTCCGCGCGCAGCATCGAGAACATGCTGCTGATCCGCGAGCCCTGCGAGCTGCTGTTGCATCTGGCCTGGCCGGGCAGCCCGAGCAGCGAAGCCACCGAAGGACTGTTGTGCATCGACGCTGGCGGCGGCATCACGGGCGCCAATGCGGCGGCCCGGCAGATGCTGCACCAGCCGCTGGCACGCTGCGAGCACGCATTGAATTTCAACGACCTGTTCGCGCTGCCCCTGCACATGATGTTCGACGCGGCCCGGCGCGGCGACGCGGTGCTCGAAGTGCCGCTCTGGTCGGGCCTGCGGGTGCAGGCGCGGCCCCGGCGCGGCGGCAGCCCCGAGGGTGCTTCCGCATCCAGCACCCGCCCGCGATTGCGCGACGTCGAAACCGAGCTGATCCGCAAGGCGGTGGCCGACGCGCGCGGCAACGTGGCGGAAGCCGCGCGGGCCCTGGGCATCAGCCGTGCCACCGTCTATCGCAAGCTGTGGCGCGGCCGCTCGGCCGGCATGCCGGACTGAGCGCACGGCGTTCAGCTTTCATTCAGCCTTCCCGCTGCTTCAGGCCCCCACGGGCACCTTGTCCAGGAAGCCCGTGACCGAACGGAGCTTGCCGGCATCCAGCTGGGCGAAGTCGGTGCCCTGGATCAGGTCTTCCGCCCCGCTCGGCCCCAGCGTCCACGAGAAGCGCAGGTGGTCGCCATGCGCGTCCGCCTTGCCCAGCAGGTTGAAGCGGAAGCCCGGGTAGCGCTGGTGCACCGCGCCGACCAGCGCGCTGATCTGCTCATGCCCTCTGGCCTGCGCCATCGGGTCCACGTAGTGCGCGTTGGCGGCCCACCCGGCTTCGATCAGCGCGGCGCGGCGCGCGGCGTCGGTTTCGTTCCAGACGGCGATGTAGCGTTGGGCAATCGCAGTGGCATCGTGTGCGGCGGTGTTCATGATGACGATTCCTTTCGAGGGGTTCGACCCGCAACATCGCGGGGTGAAGGAATGGTCGCGCCGCACGCGATTCGCGTCGATGACCTGGCAGGTTATGCGGCAAGGTCCATCGAGGCGTTCGCATCCAGCGGAAACACCGGCCGGCGCACCTTGCTGAACGGGAACAGGCCGTAGTCCGAACTGGTCACGCCCGGGCTGTCGCACTCCACCAGCGCGGCCGACAGCGGCTCGAACACCGGCCGGCAATACATGCGCGACTTGAGCAGCAGGAAGCGTTCCCTGCGCGGATCGAGCCCCGCGCACTCGAAGACGCCGATGTCCCACGGCTCCTGCGTGCGCTCGGTCACCACGATGCGCGCGGCGCCAATGTCGAACAGCACCGTGCGGCCCATGCTGCTGCGCTGACCGGTGTAGGTGGGGCCAGTGATCACGTACTCGCCGTTGCCGATGGTGCGCACGGTGCCCGTCAGGCGCACCGGCGTTTTCTTCAACCCGATGCCTTCCAGCGAGACCTTGTTGCCAAGTGCGACGGTCGCCTCCGCGCCCTCCCCCGCCGCAATCAGTTCAGCCACCGCTTCGGGGTCGCACAGCGGCCCCACGCCGATGCCGTGCAGCCCTTGCGCCAGCGCTTCCTGCAGCACGTCCATGGTGTCGCAGCTGCCGCCCGACATGCAGTTGTCGCCGTGGTCGAGCAGCAGCACCGGGCGCGTGGCGCCTTGGGCGATGAGCTTTGCGCGGGCCACCGACTGCGTGAGCGGCTCGCTGCGGTAGATGAAGGCTTCGCGCTCGCTCCACATCTGCATCGCGATGCGGTCGGCCGTGGCCTGCGCGCGTTCGGGCGATTGCGCGTCGACCGCGATCACGCTCATGCACGGCGCCTCGATGTCCGACAGCGAGAAGCCCGCCAGGATCGACACCGCGAGCGACTCCGACGATTTCTCGGCTTCCCGCGCAGCCTCGATGGCGCGCTGCATGGCACCGGTGAACGAGGCGCTGCGCAGCGTGTGCGCCATCAGCGGCAGCTGGCGCCAGCGCATCGCCGGCCTGCTGCGCCCGGCCAGCAGGTCGAACAGCAGGCGGCCGGCATGCTCGCCGGTTTCGTACATGTCGATGTGCGGATAGGTCTTGAAGCCGACGATCACGTCCGCGTTGCCGACCATCGCGGGTGTGACGTTGGCATGCAGGTCGAGCGCCACGCCGATGGGCACGCCCGGCGCCGCCGCGCGCAGGCGCACGAGCAGGTCGCCTTCGCCGTCGGCACTGTTCTGCGCGACCATCGCGCCGTGCAGGTCGAGCAGGATGGCGTCGCAGCCCGGCGCCGCATCGACGATGCACTGCGTGAGCGTGGTGTAGGCCTGCGCGTCGACCGGCCCGCTCGGGTTGGCCGAGGCCGACACCGGCGTGACCAGCGTGGCGCCGGCCTGCTCCGCCAGGTCGATGAAGGCCGACATCGCCGTGCGCATGCCCTTGTTGTCCCGGTAGGCCTGCTCGCCGAAGGTCGGGCCGTCGGGTCCGAAAGCCGCGAGCGGCGTGGGCACGGGCGAGAAGGTGTTGGTCTCGTGGTTGAGACGTGCGATCAGCACCTTCATGACGACGCCACTCCCGCGCTTTGCAGCATCGCCTGCAGCAGCACGTTGCAACCGGCTTCGAGGTGGTCGGGCTGCGCGTCCTCGATCTCGTTGTGGCTGATGCCGTCGAGGCAGGGCACGAAGATCATGGCCGTGGGACACACGCGTGCGAGATACACCGCGTCGTGGCCGGCACCGCTGATCACGTTCATCCAGCTCATGCCCTGCGCCTGTGCGGCCTCGCGCACGGCGGACACGAGCTTGGGCGTGAAAGGCTGCGGCGGGAAGTAGACGACCTGCTCCACCGACATCTCGACCTTGCCCTTCGTCGCGATGCGCCGCACCACCTCTTTCAGCTCGGCATCCATGGCCGACAGCACCACGTCGTCGGCCGCGCGCAGGTCGACGCTCATCTTCACGCGGCCCGGGATCACGTTGCGCGAGTTCGGATAGTTGTCGATCCAGCCGACCGTGCCGCGCGCATGCGGCGCGTGCGCCAGCGCGATGCGGTTGACCTCGATCACGAGCTCGGAGGCGGCCAGCAGCGCGTCCTTGCGCAGCTCCATTGGCGTGGGGCCGGCATGCGCCTCCATGCCCTGCACCACCACGTCGTACCAGCGCTGGCCCAGCGCCCCTTCAACCACGCCGATCACGCGCTCGTTGGCTTCGAGCACCGGGCCCTGTTCGATGTGCGCCTCGAAGTACGCGCCCACCGGCGATGCGGCCACCGAAGCAGCCGTGCTGCCTGCATAGCCGATGGCGGCAAGCGCGTCGGACACGCTCACGCCATCGTTGTCGCGCTGCGCCAGCGCATGCTCCAACGTGAAGGCACCGACGAACACGCCGGAGCCCATCATCACGGGCACGAAGCGCGAGCCCTCCTCGTTGGTCCACACGGCCACTTCGAGCGGTGCTTCGGTTTCGATCTTCGCGTCGTTGAGGCTGCGGATCACCTCCAGCCCCGCGAGCACGCCATAGTTGCCGTCGAACTTGCCGCCCGTGGGCTGCGTGTCGATGTGGCTGCCGGTGGTGATGGGCGGCAGCGCATTGTTGCGGCCGGCGCGGCGCGCGAAGATGTTGCCGATGGCGTCCACGCGCACTTCGCAACCCGCCTCGCGCATCCAGCGCGTGAACAGGTCGCGACCCTGGCGGTCGAGGTCGGTCAGCGCGATGCGGCAGACGCCGCCTTTCTCGGTGGCGCCGAGCTGCGCCAGTTCCATCAGCGAGTTCCAGAGCCGCTGGCCGTCGATGCGGAGTTCGGTGTGTGAGTTCATGGCTTTGCGATAAGGAAGGGTGTTGCGGGGAGCCTCAAGCAAGGCCCACGCCCAGATAGCGATCTTTCACTTCATGGTCGGCCATGAAGTCGTCGTTGCCGGCCTCGTGCACGATCACGCCCTGCTCCACGATGTAGTGGCGGTCGGCCAGCTGCACGCAGACTTCGAGGTTCTGCTCGACCAGCAGGATGGCCACGCCAGCCGCCTTGATGGTCTTGAGCTGCGCGACGATCTCCTCGACGATCACCGGCGCCAGGCCTTCGACCGGCTCGTCGAGGATCAGCAGGCGCGGATGGTTCATGAGCGCGCGGCCGATGGCCAGCATCTGCTGCTCGCCGCCCGAAAGCTGCCCGCCGCCGTTGCGCCGCCGCTCCTTCAGCCGCGGAAAGATGCGGTAGATGTCGGCCAACTGCCAGGGCGATTCGCGTCGCAGGCCGAGCAGCAGGTTTTCTTCCACCGTGAGCAGCTTGAAGACGCCGCGGTGCTCGGGCACCAGGCACACGCCGCGTGCGGCGATGCGGTGCGGCGGCAGGCCCGCGATGTCCGCGCCCTGGAAGCGCACGCGCCCACCCGTGGGCGTGACCGCGCCGGCAATGCTCTTGAGCGTGGTCGACTTGCCCGCGCCGTTGCGGCCCAGCAGCGTGACCAGTTCGGCATCGCCAACGCGCATCGAAACGCCCTGCAGCACATGGCTCTTGCCGTAGTGGGCGTGCAGCCCCTCGACTTCGAGGATGGAATGGGTCATTGGCGAACCTCTGTTCTTGAATGGCCGCTCGCGGTGCGGCTTTTGCTCCCTCTCCCCTCGGGGAGAGAGCTGGGGTGAGGGCCGACGGCGATGGCAAAGGCAGCACATCTGCGAAGGCCCATGCCCTCACCCCCACCCTCTCCCCAGGGGGAGAGGGAGCAAGAGACGGCGCTCATGCTTTTCCTCCAGTGATCATGTTGCCCAGGTAGGCCGTGCGCACGCGCGCATCGGAGCGGATGTCGCCCGGCAGCCCTTCGGCAAGCACGCGGCCCAGCTGCATCACGGTCACGGTGTCGGAGATGTCCATCACGATGTTCATGTTGTGCTCGATCAGCACCACGGTGTGCTGGTCGCGCAGGCCGCGGATCAGCTGCTTCATGTCGTCGAGGTCGTCGATGCCCATGCCCGAGGTCGGCTCGTCGAGAAAGATCGCCTTCGGCCTGGCGGCCAGCGCCATGCCCACTTCGAGGCGGCGCTGCTGGCCGTGCGACAACTCGCTGACCGGCGTGTTCGCCAGCCGTTCGAGCCCCACGCGCTGCAGCACCTCGTCCACCGTCCGCGCGCAGGCGAGTTCGCCGACCGGCGCGCGCCAGCAGTTCATGGCCTGGCGCGGCGAAACGCCCTGCGCCGCCACCCGCAGGTTCTCGCGCACCGAAAGGCTCGCGAATAGTGCCGTGACCTGGAACGAGCGCGCCATGCCGCGCTGCACGCGTTGGTGGTCGGGCTCGCGCGTCACGTCGTGGCCGTCGAACAGGATGCGGCCGCCCGTGGTGGTTCCGGTGCCGGTGAGCATGTGGAACAGCGTGGTCTTGCCCGCGCCGTTCGGGCCGATCACCGAGTGCACGGTATTGCGCCTGATCTTCAGGTCGACGCCGCCGAGCGCGGCGAACTTGCCGTAGTGCTTGGTGACGCCGACGGCTTCGATGAGGATGTCCGTCATGCTTTTTCTCCCAGGGCCGCGGGCACTTTGGCGTCGGGCGATGTCTTGCGGAAGATGCGGCGCCAGGCGCCCTCGCCCAGCCCCCAGAGCCCGCGCTGCATGCCGATGCTCACGCCGATCAGCAGCAAGCCCAGCAGCAACAGCCAGCGCGGCCACAGCGTGGACAGCCAATCGGCAAGCAGCACGTAGAAGGCCGGGCCCAGCACCGAGGCGAACAGGTTGCCGGTGCCGCCGATCACGGTGATGACCAGGATCATCTCGCTCGTGTGGTACTCGGCGTTCGACAGCGGTGCGATGCCGGTCATCATCGCGTGCAGCCCGCCCGCGAGGCCGGTGACGGCGCCCGAGATAACGAAAGCCAGCAGCTTGAAGCGCTTGAGGTCGTAGCCCACGGCGGCGGCCCGGTCCTCGTTGTCGCGGATGGCCAGCAGCGTGCGACCGAAGATCGAATCGGTCACGCGCAGCAGCAGCCCAAATGCGATCAGGAAGATCACCGCGACGAAGGCGTAGTACTTCCACGGCGTGTCCATGAAACCGGGGCGCGGCACGTCGAGCAGGCCGTTGTCGCCACCTGTGAGGTCGGTGGCGGTGTAGGCGATGAAATAGAACATCTGCGCGAAGGCCAGCGTGAGCATCACGAAGTAGGTGCCGCGCTGGCGGATGGCGACCCAGCCGACCAGCGCCGCGCCGAGCGCGCCCATGGCCACGGCCGCGAGCAAGGCGAGCGGCATCGGCAGGTGCAGGCGCGTGAGCAGGATCGCGATGGTGTAGCTGCCCAGCCCGAAGAAGATGCCCTGACCGAAGGACAGCAGCCCCGTGTAGCCCAGCAGCAGGTTGCAGCCCAGGGCCGCGAGTGCATAGATCAGCACCTCGCTCGCGAGCGAGCCCGAGCGCAGCACCAGCGGCAGGCCCAGCGCGGCGATCAGTGCCAGAAGGAAAGTGATTTTTCTCGGCATGGCGTTCATCCTTTTCGGCCGAGCAGGCCATGCGGGCGCAGCAGCAGCACGGCCGCCATCGCGATGTAGATCATCAGGCTCGCCCCCGGCGGCCAGATGGTGCTCATGAGGCTCTGCACGATGCCGATGAGCAGCCCGCCCACGAGCGCGCCGCCGAAGCTGCCGAGCCCGCCGATCACCACCACCACGAAGGCGACGCTCAGCGCCTCGACGCCCATGAAGGGTTCGGCGCCGCGGATCGGCGCGGCCAGCACGCCGGCCAGCGCTGCCGTGGCCGCACCCAGCGCGAACACCAGGCTGAACACCCGGAACACGTTGATGCCGAGCAGCGACACCATCTCGGTCGATTCGCTGCCCGCGCGCACCGCGCTGCCCAGGCGCGTGCCTTCGAGCACCCACCACAGCAGCACCGCGAGCACGGCGGTGAAGCCGATCACGAACAGCCGGTACTTGGGATAGACGAAGGCGCCCCACATGACCACGCCCTGCAGCAGGTCGGGCGTGGCCACGCTGTTGCCCAGCGGGCCCCAGAACACGATCACGATCTCCTGCACCGCAAGCGCGAGGCCCACCGTCACGAGGATGTGGAACTCGTGTGCCTTGGCGTACACGCGGCGCAGCAGCAGCTTCTCGGCCAGCCAGCCCAGTGCGCCCACGGCGAGCGGCACCACGACCAGCGCGACCCAGAAGTCCAGGCCCCACTGCATGGCCTGGTAGCAGAGATAGGCGCCCAGCAGATAGAAAGCGCCGTGCGCGAAGTTCACGAAGCGAAGCAGGCCGAACACGATGGACAAGCCAACGGCCAGCAGGAAATACAGCATGCCGATGCCGATTCCGTTGATGGTCTGGAGCAGGTAGACGGTCATGGGCTCGTTGGCTTGCGTTGCGTCAGGCCAGCTTGCAGCCGCTCTTGTCGATCGGGAGGAACGACTTGCCGGAACTGACCACGTCGACGTAGTCGGCCGCGTTCGCCATCTTCGACTTGGCCTTGCCCTTGAGCAGGTAGTAGTCCTTGATGACCTGGTGGTCGGCCTTGCGGATTTCTTCCGTGCCCGTGAGGCCCTCGAACTTCATGCCTTCGAGCGCGGCGATCACCGCCTTCTGGTCCACCGAGCCCGCCTTCACGATGCCGTCGATCAGGATCTTGGTGCAGATGTACGAGCCCGCGAGGCTGTAGTTGGGCACGATCTTGAGCTTGTCGGCCGTGCGCTTCACGAGGTCCTTGTTGAGTGCGGTGTCGGCCGTGTGCCAGTACTGCGCACCGAAGTACACGCCGTCGCACAGGTCGGCGCCCAGCTCGTCGAACTGCTCGAGCCCCGAGGCCCAGGCGATGAGGATCGTCATGTTCTTGTGCATGCCGAAACTCACTGCCTGGCGCAGCGCGGCCGAAGACTGCGCGCCGAAGTTCAGCAGCAGCAGCACGTCGGGCTTGGCCGCCATGGCGTTGGTGAGATAGCCGCTGAACTCCTTCTCGTTGAGCGAGTGATAGCTGTTGCCCACGTGCTCGATGCCCTTCTCTTGGAAGATGTTCTTGGCCGCGCCGAGCAGGCCCTCGCCGAACACGTACTGCGGCGTGATCGTGTACCAGCGCTTGGCCTTGGGCATCGACGCGATCAGCGGGCGCACCGTCTGCTCGATGGCGCCGAAGGTGGGCACCGACCAGCGGAAGGTGGCGGGGTTGCAGTCCTTGCCGGTGATCTCGTCGGCGCCCGCGGTGGTGATGAACAGGCCGCCGGCCTTCTCGGCCTCTTTGCCCATGGCCAGCGCTTCGGACGACAGGATGCCGCCCGCGAAGAACTTCGCGCCCTGCTGCTGCGAGGCTTCCTGCACCTTGCGCACGGCGGTCGCCGGCTTGCCTTCGGTGTCGAGCACCGTGTAGGCCAGCGGACGCTTCAGCACGCTGCCGTATTGCTCGATGGCCAGCTTCATGCCCAGGTCGGCGAACTTCCCATTGGCAGCGAACGCGCCCGACATGGGCACCGGGCAGCCGAAGCGGATCGCATCGGCCGATTGGGCGAAGGCGGCGCGACCGGCCAGGAGCGAGGCGGGAGCGGCCGAGAGGGCGGCGAGTTGAAGAAGTTGTCTGCGTTGCATGGAGGAACTCCGGTCGTAATGAGGGGTAGGAAAAGAAGCGGCGGGGACAAGCGCCGGCAAATTTAAGCGGATAAATAGGATTAATATGCTGGTAAAAACCCGCTAGCAAGCCCTGTGCCCAAAACCAGACCAACCTCCTGCATCACGCCGTTTAAGATCGCGCGCTGTTGCGCATCCCGCGCATCTCCCGATGGGCATGGAGCGTTTCAATGAGAGTGGGAGAGAACCGTCCCAAGCGGCAGAAGCTCTCGGACGTCATCGTCGAAGACGTCAAGCGCTGGATCGTGGCGGAGCGCAAGCAGCCCGGCGACCGGCTACCGAACGAGAAGGAACTGATCGAGCTCTTCGGCTATTCGAAGAGCACGGTGCGCGAGGCACTGAAGGCGCTGGAGGTGCGCGGGCTCATCGCCATCCGCACCGGCCCCGGCGGCGGCGCGTACCTGCAGCAGGTGTCGGTCGAGCATGCCTCGGAGCCGCTGCGCAACTTCCTGCACTTCCATCACCTCGACGGGCATCACATCTACCAGCTGCGCAAGGTGCTGGAGCCTGAGCTGGCAGTGAGCGTGATCGGCAAGCTGACGCCCGCGCAGTTCGAACGGCTCGAAGAAAACGTGCGCCTCTGCACCATCGAGCCCACCAACGAGGACGAATTGCGCACGCAGCGCGAAGCCGAACTGGCCTTTCACACCATGCTGGCCGAGGCTTGCCCCAACCCGGTGCTGTCCTTCATGTGCCGCTTCCTGAACGACCTGCTGCGCGACCTCGTGGTCTACAAGAAGGCGCTGGACCATCACCACTTCGGCGAGACGAACGTCGACTACCACACGCAGCTGCTCGCGGCCTATCGCAAGGAAGATGCAAACGAAGTGCGTCGGCTGATGGCGGAGCACATGGTCGATGCCGAGCAGCACATGCACGAGATGGAGGCGCACATCGGGGCGAAGCATCTGTTGCTGCCAAGCGGGCAGCGTTAGATTTTTCAGGGCGCGTGCACAGGCCACCGGGTACTCCCCTCCGCGAATGTCCCCCGGCCTTCGGCCTCCTCCTTTATTTCGCTGCGGGAAGCACCCGATGCCCTGTGCACGATGGGCGCAGCGCTTGTGCTGGCCGATCAACCAGTGCTCTGAACGATCCCGCCGATGCGGGGGCCTTTTTCGCGAAATAAAGGAGGAGGCCGCAGGCCGGGGGACATTCGCGAAAAAGGTCACCGCGTCGACGGGATCACACCGCCGTTTCAGGCATGGGCCTTTTCCAGACACGCCTGAAACGCCAATACCGCCCGTGACGGTTTCGGCGACCGCCGCAGCAGGCTCACGAACCGGCACGCGTAATTGAAGCGCGCCGGCAGCACCGCCTTCATGAGCCCGCGCTGCTCGAAAACCTGCGCATAGTGGTCGGGCAGAAAGCCGAGGAAGCGCCCCGAGAGGATCAGCGTCGCAATCGCCTCCTGATCGAAGCCGGTCGCCTTGCGCGACAGCTTGGCGCGGTGGCTCAGCTCCATGTTGGGCGAGTGGTAGCCCAGCCCCGCGAAATGATGCGCGCCAAGCTTCGACCAGGTGAGCTTGGCATGCGGGCTGTCGAACAGCGGATGGCCCCTGCCGCAGTAAAGCAGCATCGTCTCGTCGAACAGGTCCGCATACACGAGGCTCTTCGAAGTGCGGTGCGCCGGGATGATGCCGATCTGGAAGTTGCCCTCCAGCACGCCCTGCTCGATCGCGTTGATCGAGCCGACATGCACCGCCAGGCTCACCTCCGGTGCGATCTCGGTGAAGCGCGCAATCGCCTCGCCGATGCGCGCCTTCGGGTTGGTCGCGGTCTTGTCGAACAGGGCCACGTCCAGCTGTCCGCCCATGCGGTTGTGGATGTCGTCGATGCTGCCGCGGAAGGCGTCGACCGAGGCAAGCAGCCGCAGCGTCTCGTCGTACACGCGCTGCCCCTCGGCCGTGAGCGCGAAGCCCGCCCGGCCGCGCCGGCACAGCACCAGGCCGAGCCGCGTCTCCAGGTCTTTCACATGGCGGCTCACGGTGGAGGTGCCGATGTTCAGCTCCAGCTCGGCCGCCGCCATCCCGCCGCAGTCGACCACGCTCTTGAACACCTTGAGCAGGCGCAGGTCCATGTCGCTGAGCTGCCCCAGAACGGCGCGGCTGCGGGTGCTCTGGGCACTGTTCCGGGTCTTCTCTTTTACTTGCATGAACTGTCAAGTGAACATTGATATTGCGCCATTCTCCACACTGAAGGCTCTGCGAACAATCGGCACATCCCATCACCCCCCGGAGCCCGCCCCGTGCGGGAAGCGCCATGACCCTCGCCACGCCCGCCATCGAACCGACGCCCGCCCTGCGCACCGACGCCGCCTGGCTCGACGCGCACTGGATGCCCTACACCGGCAACCGCAACTTCAAGGCCGATCCGCGGATCATCGTGGAGGCCAAGGGCGCCTACTTCACCGACGCCGACGGCCGCAAGATCTTCGACGGCCTCTCGGGCCTGTGGTGCTCGGGCCTCGGTCACGGCCGCCCCGAGATCACCGAGGCGGTGAGCCGCCAGATCGCGAAGCTCGACTACTCGCCGGCCTTCCAGTTCGGCCACCCGCTCTCGTTCGAGCTGGCCAACAAGATCAAGGAACTGACGCCCGCAGGCCTCGACTACGTGTTCTTCACCGGCTCGGGCTCCGAAGCCGCCGACACCTCGCTGAAGATGGCGCGTGCCTACTGGCGCACCAAGGGCCAGGCGAGCAAGACGCGCCTGATCGGCCGCGAGAAGGGCTACCACGGCGTCAACTACGGCGGCATTTCGGTCGGCGGCATCGCGGCCAACCGCAAGCTCTTCGGCCAGGGCGTCGAGGCCGACCACCTGCCGCACACGCAGCTCGCATCGAACGCCTTCACGCGCGGCATGGCCGAGAACGGCGCCGAGCTGGCCGACCGCCTGCTCGACCTGATCGCGCTGCACGACGCCTCGAACATCGCGGCCGTGATCGTCGAGCCCTTCGCGGGCTCGGCCGGCGTGGTGATTCCGCCGAAGGGCTACCTGAAACGCCTGCGCGACATCTGCACCGCGAACAACATCCTGCTGATCTTCGACGAGGTCATCACCGGCTTCGGCCGCTGCGGCGCGCTCACGGGTGCCGAAGCCTTCGGCGTGACGCCCGACATCATGAACATCGCCAAGCAGGTCACCAACGGCGCGCAGCCGATGGGCGCCGTGGTCGCGAACAAGGACATCTACGACACCTTCATGGCCGCCGGCGGCCCCGACTACATGCTCGAGTTCCCGCACGGCTATACCTACGGCGCACACCCGGTGGCCTGCGCCGCCGGCATCGCCGCGCTCGACGTGCTGCAGAAGGAAGACATGATCGGCCGCGTACAGGCGCTGGCACCGCACTTCGAGAACGCTGTGCACAGCCTCAAGGGCAGCAAGCACGTCGCCGACATCCGCAACTACGGCCTCGCCGCGGGCATCACCATTGCCGCACTGCCGGGCGAACCCGCGCGCCGTCCGTACGAGATCGCGATGAACTGCTGGAAGAAGGGCTTCTACGTGCGCTACGGCGGCGACACGATCCAGCTCGCTCCACCTTTCATTGCGGAGAAAGCGGAGATCGATCGCATGGTCAACGCACTGGCCGACGCACTGGCCGAGACGGCCTGATCGAAGACAAGGGGAGATCTGGCGGAGCAGCCCCTCAGATCCGCCCCGACTTGATCTTGATGTTGGACGCGCGCACTGCGTAGATGCCGTCGAAAGTCCTGAACCACACCAGATCTTCCGACCGTGCGATGAAGCGCCCGCGCATTTGGATCTCGAAACGCGGCGTCAGCAGATCCGAGACATAGGTGAATTCCTTTTCCGGCGCGGTCTTCCCCGGTCCATCTTTTGGCTGCCCTTCCTTCGCCATGAAGGCCGCAAGCTCCGAGAAGCCTCGTGCGGCCTCCGTACTCAGCTGACGCTGGATCTCCTCGGTAGGCTTGGCCAGATCGTCCAGCGAGTAGGAAAGTGGCAGTTGGTACAAGTAGAGGCCGGCCCACTGGTCGGCACCGGTGCCCTGCTCCAATCGGACCGCCACGGCTGTGAGCAACCGTCCGTTGCTGGCCTTGCTGATGTGCAGATAGGGCGTTGCGCCGGTTTGCCCCGCCGCACCCGCGCTGGCCACATCCAGCCCCTGGCGAATCGCGGCATCGAGGAACAGTTGCCGGGGCTCCAGCGTGAGCTTACCTTTCAGGCGCTGCGCGTCTAGCTCGGTTCTGTTGTCGATCATGCCGGCATTGGCCGCCGCGCCCAATGGACCGAACAGCAGCCCGACCGCAACGCCGCCCCCGCCCTCGGATTGCGTATAGACAACGCTCCTGGCTTCATCCAGGTGACGCATCGCATGCCGCGGCTCCTCTACCGCCTTTGCATGCGCTAACGCAAAAGTCCCGGGCGAATCCCCGGAAACCGGACGATTCTTGTAGGTGGGCGGCGCGCCGCAGCCCGCCAAGCTGGCGATTGCCAGAAATGCACAAAGCCAGAACGCGCGGCGATGCGCGCCATCGAGACCAGTCATGTTTCCCCTCGCTGCATTGATGTAGTCGCCGCTCCCTCGCGGCGCGCGGATCATAGACCGGCACGGTCCTACAGGCGGCGCGCCGGCCGCCTTCCAATAATCGGCGCAATGACGGCATTGCGCAGCGACATCCCCGCCCGCCTCGACCGCCTGCCATGGTCCCGCTGGCACTGGCGCGTGGTGATCGCACTGGGCGTTGCCTGGGTGCTCGACGGGCTCGAAGTCACGCTCGTGGGCTCCATCGGCGCCGTGCTCGAGCGGCCCGACACGCTTGGACTCACGGCCGGCGAGATCGGCCTCTCGGGTTCGGTGTACGTGGCGGGTGCGGTGCTCGGCGCCCTGCTCTTCGGGCGGCTCACCGACCGGCTCGGACGCAAGAAGCTGTTTCTCGTCACGCTGGTGGTCTACACCATCGGCACGCTGGCCACCGCGTTCTCTCCCGACTTCGCCTTCTTCGCGCTGTGCCGCTTCGTCACGGGGCTGGGCATCGGCGGCGAGTACGCGGCCATCAACTCTGCCATCGACGAACTCATTCCGGCGCGCGTGCGCGGGCGCGTCAACCTCGCGATCAACGGCAGCTTCTGGATCGGTGCTGCGCTGGGCGCGGCGCTGAGCCTCGTGCTGCTCGACGCGCGCGTGATCGGCCCGGTGTGGGGTTGGCGCGCGGGCTTCGCGCTGGGCGCGGTGCTGGCGGTGGCAATCCTGCTGGTGCGGCGTCACGTACCCGAGAGCCCGCGCTGGCTCGTTGCGCACGGGCGGGCCGATGAAGCCAGGCGCATCGTCGAGCAGATCGAGGCCGAGGTCGAGGCGCAGCACGGACCGATGCCCGCGCCGCAAGGCCACGTGAACTACACGGCCGCGCGCCCCAACAGCCCGCCGATGCGGGAAGTGGCGCGCGTGCTGCTCAGGCGCTACCCGCAGCGCAGCGTGGTCGCGCTGGCGCTGATGATCTCGCAGGCCTTCTTCTACAACGCGATCTTCTTCACCTATGCGCTGGTGCTCACGCGCTTCTATGGCGTGCCCGAAGGCGACGTGGCGCTCTACATCTTTCCGTTCGCGCTGGGCAACGTGCTCGGGCCGCTGCTGCTGGGGCCGCTGTTCGACAGCGTGGGACGGCGACGGATGATCGCGCTGACCTATGTGCTCGCGGGCGTCGGCCTCGCGCTCACGGGCTGGGCTTTCATGATGGGCTGGCTCGATGCGCGCAGCCAGGCGCTGTGCTGGTCGGCGGTGTTCTTCCTGGCTTCGGCGGCGGCGAGCTCGGCGTACCTCACGGTCAGCGAGGTGTTTCCGCTCGAGATGCGGGCCATCGCCATCGCGATCTTCTATGCGGTCGGCATGGGCGCGGGCGGCTTCGCTGCGCCGCTGCTGTTCGGCCTGCTGATCGAGACCGGCAGCCGGGGTGCGGTGATGGTGGGCTACGGCATCGGGGCGGCGCTGGTCATCGTCGCGGGGCTGCTGGCCCTGCGCCATGCGGTCGACGCGGAGCGCAAGCCGCTGGAGGAGGTGGCGCCGCCGCTGTCGTCCGAAGCCGGCGGCGAGCGCTGACCATCAGTCTCTACAGCGCGCAGGTGCGAAAACCGAAGAAACCGTCGTCGCGATGAGGCAGCGCAAAGCCGCGGCGGCGCGGCGAACGCAGGCGCGCACGCGTCGCGAACGACGCTCCGCGCAGCACGCGCGCGCGGCCGAAGGCTGCCGCGGGATCGAATTCGCCTCCCGCGCTCCATGGGTCGGGCCGGTAGCCCGGCCACGGCTGCAGCGTGCCCGCCGTCCATTCATGCACGTCGGCCCAGCGGAAGCCGCGCCGCGCGGCCGTGTGCGCCGCGATCTCCCACTCGACCTCGGTCGCGATGCGACGTCCGGCCCAGCGTGCCCAGGCATCGGCCTCCCACCAGCTCAGGTGCACCGCGCTGTGATGGCCGGCCGCGCGCACCGTCGCGCCGAAGCGCTGCTGCAGCACCGAACCGCCGGTGCCGCTGCGCGCCCCGCCGATCTGCTCGACATAGCGCGGCCCGCGACGGCCCTCGACTTGCGCGGCCAACCAGCGCCAGCCTTCGCCGTGCCACAGCTCCTCGCGGTCGTAGCCGCCGTCGTCGACGAATTCGGTGTACTGGTTCCAGGTGACGGGCTGCGCGTCGATCTCGAACTCGGGCACGTCGACGCGATGCGCCGCGCGTTCCTGCGCGAAAGCGAAGCCGCCCTCGGGCATGCCCAGTTCCCAGCGCGTGGCCGGCAGCAGCAGCGGCTCGCGCGTGACGGCGATGGGCGCCTGCTCGAAGCCCAGCGGCAGCCCCAGCGTCTGCGCCATCACCACGAACTGCTCGCCGCGCAGGTCTTCGTGGAACAGCGCGAGGCGATAGAAATACAGGCCGGCATCGGTCTCGGCCGCGTTGTCGAGCAGCTCGAGCGTGCTCTCCAGCGTTTCGAGCAGATAGGCCTTGGTCTGCGCGAGGTCCGGCAGGTCGGGCGTCCAGCGCCGGTTCGGCGCACTCTGCGCGGGATTCCACCAGCCGTCGGCACCAGGGTCGATGGCCGCAAGGCGCGTGGGCCGCACCGGGCAGTCGGCCCCGAAAGCGCGCTGGGTGTTGCGTCCGATCCACCATTCGGCGAACCAGCCGATGTGGCCGGCCAGCCAGACCGGCGGCACGACATCCGGCGCGGAGGGCACCGGCATGCCCTCGCCGAGCGCCTGCTCATAGAGCGACAGCAGGTGCAGGGTATGGTTGCGCGCATCGATCAGTGCCAGCGAAAGCAGGTCGCGGCCCGCCCGGCAGATGTCGGGAGAATCGATCGACTGAGACGTCGCCTCGGCGGGGGCTGGCGGTGGGCGCGGTGTCTGGGCCATCGGCCATTATGGCCACTCGCCAGGCCCCGGGTACGCCCCGAAAGACACTTTCCATTACATCGATAGAATTCGTTCCGCCTCCCGCACCCGACCCGCTGGCACACAAGGCCAGTGCGTCGGGTGCCGTCGTATCGGGGGGCATCCAATACAAAAATGGAGATGAAATGCAAGGCTTGCTCAAGCTGTCCCGGGCCATCGACTGGCTCAATGCCCAGGTGGGCAAATACGCCATCTGGCTGATCCTGGCCGCCACGGTGATCAGCGCCATCAACGCGATCGTGCGCAAGGTGTTCAACACCAGTTCCAACGCATTCCTCGAAGTGCAGTGGTACCTGTTCGCGTGGTCGTTCCTGATCGCCGCAGGCTTCACGCTGCTGAACCGCGAGCACGTGCGCATCGACGTGCTCAACAGCCGCCTGTCTAAGCGCAAGCAGGTGTGGATCGACATCATCGGCTTCGCCTTCTTCCTGACGCCGCTTTGCATCGCGGTGCTCTGGCTGTCGACGCCCGTGGTGATCCAGATGTATCAGTCGGGCGAGATGTCCGGCAACTCGGGCGGGCTGATCCGCTGGCCCGTGTGGGCGGCGCTGCCGGTGGGCTTCGTGCTGCTGTTGCTGCAGGGCTGGTCGGAACTGATCAAGCGCATCGCATTCCTGCGCGGGGAAGGGCCTGACCCGATGGGCCGGCTGACGGACAAGACAGCCGAGGCCGAACTCATCGAAGCCCTGCGCCTGCAAGCCGAGGCGGATGCCGCCAAGGCCGCAAAACCGCAACACTGAACGGCCAAGCAGACAAACACCATGGAATTCATTGTTGCCAATTTCGCCCCGATCATGTTCGCGGGGCTGATCTGCTTCCTGCTGCTTGGCTTCCCCGTGGCATTCAGCCTCGGGGCCTGCGGCCTGTTCTTCGGTCTCGTCGGCATCGAGCTCGGCGTGTTCCAGTCGTCGGTGATGGCATGGCTGCCCCAGCGGCTGATCGGCATCATGGCCAACGACACGCTGCTGGCGGTGCCCTTCTTCACGCTGATGGGGCTCGTCCTCGAGCGAAGCGGCATGGCCGAAGACCTGCTCGACACGGTCGGCCAGGTGTTCGGCCCGATGCGCGGCGGCCTGGCGCTGGCGGTGATCTTCGTCGGCGCGCTGCTGGCGGCCACCACCGGCGTGGTCGCGGCCTCGGTCATCTCGATGGGCCTGATCTCGCTGCCGATCATGCTGCGCTATGGCTACGACCGGCGGCTTTCCAGCGGCGTCATCGCGGCCTCGGGCACCCTGGCGCAGATCATCCCCCCCTCGCTGGTGCTGATCATCATGGCCGACCAGCTCGGCCGCAGCGTCGGCGACATGTACAAGGGCGCCTTCCTTCCCGGCTTCATGCTGATGGGGCTGTACGTGCTCTACGTCGTGTTCCTCGCGATCTTCAAGCCGGCGCAAGTGCCCGCGCTGCCGGCCGAGGCGCGCACCTTCCGCGAACCCAACGGCAGTGGCGGCTACACGTCGCTCGTGGCCCTCACCGCCCTGTCGGCCCTGGTGGCCGCCTGGCTGGCGCGCAACATGGAAGCGGTGCACACCTGGTTCCAGGGCGAGCCCGTGACCTTCGTGGCCACCGACGAGAAAGTGGTGGTCGCCATGTGCGGCGGCGTGTTCGTGGCGCTGGTGATCGCACTGATCAACAAGGGCTTGAAGCTCAACCTGCTGTCGCGGCTGGCCGAACGGGTGACCTTCGTGCTGATCCCGCCGCTGCTGCTGATCTTCCTGGTGCTGGGCACCATCTTCCTGGGCGTGGCAACGCCCACCGAAGGCGGCGCCATGGGCGCCATGGGCGCGCTGGTCATGGCCTGGGTGCGCCGGCGCATGAGCCTGTCGCTGCTGAAGCAGGCGCTGGCCTCGACCACCAAGCTGTCGAGCTTCGTGATGTTCATCCTCATCGGTGCCACGGTGTTCAGCCTGGTGTTCCAGGCCGCCGACGGCCCGATCTGGGTCGAGCACCTGCTCTCGTCGCTGCCGGGCGGACCGGTGGGCTTCCTGATCGCGGTGAACGTGCTGGTGTTCTTCCTGGCGTTCTTTCTGGACTACTTCGAGCTGTCGTTCATCGTGGTGCCGCTGCTGGCGCCGGTGGCACACAAGCTCGGCATCGACCTGATCTGGTTCGGCGTGCTGCTCGCGGTGAACATGCAGACCTCGTTCATGCACCCGCCGTTCGGCTTCGCGCTGTTCTTCCTGCGCTCGGTGGCGCCTGAAAAACAGTACGTCGATCGCGTGACCCAGAAGGTCATGGAGCCGGTGACGACGATGCAGATCTACAGGGGCGCGATCCCGTTCGTGCTGATCCAGCTCACGATGGTCGGCGTACTCATCGCCTTCCCGCAGATCGTGACGGGCAGCCTCGACAAGGAAGTCAAGGTCAACCTCGACGACATCGGCGCGCAGATGCGCGACAGTCTCAAGCCGGAAGGCGACGCCACGCCCGCCGATCCCTACGGCACGCCGGAAGAATCCGCACCGAAGGTCGAGCCTGGCGCACCAGGTGCGAGCGCCGGTACGGCGCCGGCCACGCCGGAGCCGCCAGCCGAAGGCGGCGAAAGCGATCCCATGAAGGCCATGCAGGACGCGCTGAAGCCGCAGAAGCCCTGAGGTGGCGCGAAACCGGGGCTCGCCCAGCCCCGGAAGGCCCATGAAAAAAGGCCGGCCTGCGAAAGCAGACCGGCCTTTTTACTGGCTGGCCGCGAAGGGCGGCCCGGAGCGGATGCTCAGATCTTGACCGAGTTCATGTACTGGTTGAACGGGTACTCCGAGAAGCGATTCCACAGGATCTGGTCGCGCTGGAACGCACGCATGTCCTGGTGGATCTTCTTGAAGTCGGCCGACTTGGCTTCATGCTCGGCGAACACTTCCATCGAAGCCTTGAAGCCCGCGTCCATCACGGCCTTGGGGAACGGCTTCAACTGGGTCTTGGCGGCCACGAGGCGCTTGAGCGCGACCGGGTTGAACGCGTCGTACTTGGCGATCATGTCGCGCGCGGCAACCTTCGTCGCCGCATCGAGGATGGCCTTGTTCTCGTCCGACAGCTTGGCAAACGCCTTGTTGTTGATGAAGAACTCGAGGTCGGCGCCGCCTTCCCACCAGCCGGGGTAGTAGTAGTAAGGGGCGACCTTGTTGAAGCCCAGCTTCTCATCGTCGTAGGGGCCGACGAACTCCGCCGCGTCCAGCGTGCCCTTTTCGAGTGCCTGGTACACGTCGCCCGCGGGCATGTTCTGCGACACCACGCCCAGCTTGGCCATGGCCTCGCCGAACACGCCGCCGCCCATGCGCATCTTCAGGCCCTTGAGGTCTTCGACCGTCTTGATTTCCTTGCGGTACCAACCGCCCATTTGCGTGCCGGTGTTGCCGGCGCTGGCGGTGCGGAAGTTGTATTGCGCAAAGAAGGCGTCGAGCAGCTTGCGGCCGTTGCCGTACTCCTTCCAGGAGTCGGTCTGGCGCGCGGTCAGGCCGAACGGCACTGCGCAGCTGAAAGCGAAGATCGGGTCCTTGCCGGTGAAATAGTAGGCCGCCGTCTGCGCCATCTCGAGGGTGTCGGCCTGCAGCGCATCGACCACGCCGAACGCGGGCATCAGTTCACCTGCGGGATGGACCGAGATCTCGAACTTGCCGCCCGACAGCGCCTTGACCGTCTTCGAGAGCATTTCGGCGCTGCCGAAGATGGTGTCCAGGGACCGGGGAAAGCTCGACGCCAGGCGCCAGCGAATCGCGGCTTGCGCGTGAACGGCCGGCGCAATGCCAGCGGCCAGAACGCCCGCGATGCCGGCGTTTTTGATGAGGGAACGACGATCCATTGATAGCTCTCCGAGTTCTTGGAATAAAACAAAACGCGGCTTGTGGCCGCGTTGGGGACTGTGTAAGTCTTCTTGATTGTAAAAACGCGCTTACAGGGCCCGGCGGGGGTTTACCCTGCGCGCGAAACGAAGCGCTCGCGGATCGAGGCTTCGATGCCGGGCGCGTCGAGCCCGATGCTCGCCAGCAGCTTCGCCGGATCGCCGTGTTCGATGAAGCGGTCGGGCAGGCCGAGCTGCAGCACCGGCTTCTGGATGTTGGCAGCCTGCAGCGCTTCGAGCACCGCACTGCCCGCGCCGCCCATGGTGGCGCCCTCTTCCAGCGTGACGATGGCGTCGTGCGTGCCCGCGACCTTCAGCAGCAGCTCGACATCGAGCGGCTTGGCCCAGCGCATGTTGACCACCGTGGCATCGAGCGGCTCGGCCGCGGTGAGCGCGGGATACAGCAGCGTGCCGAACGCGAGGATGGCGATGCGCCTGCCTTCGCGGCGGATCTCGCCCTTGCCGAAGGGCAAGGCCTCGAGCGTGAGGTTCGGCGCGACGCCGGCGCCCGCGCCGCGCGGATAGCGTACGGCCACCGGGTGGTTCTGCTCGTAGGCGCTGGTCAGCAGCTGGCGGCATTCGCGCTCGTCGGCCGGACAGGCGATGCTCATGTTCGGAATGCAGCGCAGGAACGGAATGTCGTACGCACCCGCGTGCGTGGCGCCATCCGCACCCACGAGGCCCGCGCGGTCGAGCGCGAACACCACCGGCAGGTTCTGGATCGCCACGTCGTGGATCAGCTGGTCGTACGCGCGCTGTAGGAAGGTCGAGTAGATCGCGACCACCGGCTTGAGCCCCTCGCAGGCCAGGCCGGCCGCGAAGGTCACAGCGTGCTGTTCGGCGATGCCGACGTCGTAGTAGCGGTCGGGGAAGCGCTTCTCGAACTCCACGAGTCCCGAGCCTTCGCGCATCGCGGGCGTGATGCCCACCAGCCGGCCATCGGCGGCGGCGGTATCGCACAGCCACTGGCCGAACACCTGGGTGAATGTCTGCTTCGCCACCGCAGCGGGCTTGACCAGCCCGACCTGCGGATCGAACTTGCCGGGGCCGTGGTAGGCGACCGGATCGGCCTCTGCGAGCTTGTAGCCCTGCCCCTTCTTCGTGACCACGTGCAGGAACTGCGGGCCCTCGAGGTGCTTGAGGTTCTCGAGCGTGGGCACCAGCGAATCGAGGTCATGGCCGTCGATCGGGCCCACGTAGTTGAAGCCGAACTGCTCGAACAGCGTGGCCGGCACGACCATGCCCTTGGCATGCTGCTCCAGCCGCTTGGCCAGCTCGAACAGCGGCGGCGCGTTGCGCAGCACGCTCTTGCCGACGCTCTTGGCGGCGGCGTAGAAATTGCCGCTCATCAGCTGCGCGAGATAGCGGTTGAGCGCGCCCACGGGCGGGCTGATCGACATGTCGTTGTCGTTCAGGATGACGAGCAGCTTGCAGTCGCACACGCCCGCGTTGTTCAGCGCCTCGAAGGCCATGCCGGCCGTGAGCGCGCCGTCGCCGATGATGGCCACGGCATGGCGGTCTTCGCCCTTCTGCTTGGCGGCCATGGCCATGCCGAGCGCGGCCGAGATGCTGGTCGACGAATGGGCGGTGCCGAAGGTGTCGTACTCGCTCTCGGTGCGCTGCGGAAAGCCCGAGATGCCGCCGATCTGCCTGAGCGTGGGCATGCGCTCGCGCCGGCCCGTGAGGATCTTGTGCGGATAGGTCTGGTGGCCCACGTCCCACACCAGCCGGTCGTGCGGCGTGTTGAACACGTGGTGCAGCGCGACGGTGAGTTCGACCGTGCCGAGGTTGGAGCTCAGGTGGCCGCCGGTGCGCGAGACGTTGTCGAGCACGCAGGCGCGCACCTCGTCGGACAGTTGGCGCAGCTGGGCCCGGTCGTATTTGCGGATCGGCGAGGGGTCGTGGAGTGTGGGAAGCAGCGGAGCAGCCATGGGAGGTATTTTCTTTTCTCAGTGTTCGATCACGCTTCGTGTGGCCCGCGACACACGAAACTGCCGCGATTCAGTCGGGAGACACCGCGGAACCGGCTTTGCCGGGCCGCTGGTGTCGCCCCCTGGAAGGGGGTTGGCGAAGCGACACGAAGTGCGCGAAGACTGGGGGCAAGTTTCATCCTAGCGATCGCGATCGACCACCATGTGGGCCAAAGCGCGCAGCGCCGCGGTGTCGGGCAGGCCGCTGCGTGCCAGCGCGGCCAGCGCGTCGGCCAACAGCTGGCGGGCCTGGGCGCGCGCGCCGTCGAGGCCCAGAAGGGACACGTAGGTGGGCTTGTCGGCCGCGGCATCCTTGCCGGCGGTCTTGCCCAGAGTGTCCGAGTCGGCCGTGACGTCGAGGATGTCGTCGATCACCTGGAACGCCAGGCCGATGGCCGCGCCATAGTCGCGCAGCGCGGCCAGTGCCGGCCCGGCAAGGGAACCGCAGGCAGCGCCCATCTCGACGCTGCCCTGCAACAGCGCGCCGGTCTTCAGGCGGTGCATTTCGCGCAGCTGTGCTTCATTCAATGCAATGCCGACGCTGGCCAGGTCGATGGCTTGGCCGCCGGCCATGCCCTGGCTGCCCGCGGCCCGGGCAAGCAGCCGGCACAGCTGGGCCTGCGTGGCAGCAGGAATCTCGTCGCCGTCGGGCGTGAGCAGTTCGAAGGCCAGGGCCTGCAGCGCGTCGCCGGCCAGCAGGGCGTCGGCCTCGCCGAATTTCACGTGCACGGTGGGCTTGCCGCGGCGCAGCACGTCGTTGTCCATGCACGGCAGGTCGTCGTGCACCAGCGAATAGGCGTGGATCAGCTCGGTGGCGCAGGCCGCGCGCAGGGCGGCGGCCTGGTTGCCGCCGACGGCCTCGCTGGCCGCGAGCACCAGCAACGGCCGCAGGCGCTTGCCGCCATCGAGCACGGCGTAGCGCATGGCATCGCCCAGCAGCACGGGCGCATCGACGCCGACCCAGCGCGACAAGGCCGCTTCGACGTTCGCCAGATGGGGGTCGCTCCAGCCGGCGAGCGTGCGGGCGTCCCAATGGCTGGAATTCAGCGCGGCGGCGCTCATTCAGGCGTCCAGATCTTGAGGCTGCCCGAATCGAGCACCTTGATCTGGTCTTCGACCGCCTGCAGCTTGTCGCGGCAGAAGGCGAGCAGCGCCGCACCGCGCTGGTAGCTCACGAGCAGTTGGTCGAGGGGCAGCTGGCCCGATTCGAGTTCCGCCACCAGCTGCTCCAGTTCCTGGAGTCCGGCTTCGTAACTGGCAGGCAGCGGGCCCGTATCGGGCGTTGCCGCCGGGCTGGACGAGGAAGGGGGAGGCACCTTGGGCATGCAAGCGAAACGTGGGTGAAACCGGGCATTTTAGGACTGGGAGCAGAACAACCGGGCGGCCGTCCCTCCGGACGAGTCGCCACCGCCTCGAGCGGCGCCCGATTGCACGCAGCCAAGCCGGGTGAAGAGCCAGGGGACAAAAGATGCCCCCCGGGTACAATGCGAACTTCTCTCGTTGGCGACGTCAACACACTCTTCGGGCCGTCGAGCCTCCCGGACGGCGCCTTTCCGTTCTTTTCTTTTTTCTCCCTGTGGGGAGCTTGGTCAGGTCCTCCATGTCTGATTTAAGTCTTCAACTGCAGCAGGCCGCGAGCCAACTTCCAGTTTCCGCGTATTTCGACGAGGCACTCTATGCCCGCGAAATGCAGAACCTTTTTTCGCGAGGGCCCCGCTATGTCGGCCATCGCCTGGCCGTGCCCGAAATGGGCGACTTCCACACCCTGCCGCAGGAGCACCAGGGCCGTGCGCTGGTTCACACGCCCAAGGGCGTGGAGCTGATCTCCAACGTCTGCCGCCACCGCCAGGCCCTGATCCTGCAAGGCCGGGGCCAGCTCGACAACCAGGCCGGCGGCAACATCGTCTGCCCGCTGCACCGCTGGACCTACGCCGCAAGCGATTCGCGCACCACCGGCACGCTGATCGGCGCCCCGCATTTCGAGCAGGACCCCTGCCTGAACCTGCACAACTACCCGCTGACCGAATGGAACGGCCTTCTGTTCGAGAAGAATCCGGATGGCTCGGGCCCCGACGTGGCGGCCGACATGGCCGGCCTCGGGCCGCAGGCCGATCTCGATTTCAGCGGCTACGCGCTCGACCGCGTCGAGCTGCACGAGTGCAACTACAACTGGAAGACCTTCATCGAGGTCTACCTCGAGGACTACCACGTCGGCCCGTTCCATCCGGGACTGGGCAGCTTCGTCACCTGCGACGACCTGCGTTGGGAGTTCAAGCCCCGCTATTCGGTGCAGACGGTGGGCGTGGCCAACCGCCTGGGCCGCGCGGGCAGCCCGATCTACCAGAAGTGGCAGGAGCAGCTGCTCAAGTACCGCGACGGCAAGCCGCCGAAGTACGGCGCCATCTGGCTCACCTACTACCCGCATGTGATGGTCGAGTGGTATCCGCACGTGCTCACGGTGTCTACCCTGCACCCGGTGAGCCCGACGAAGACGCTCAACATGGTCGAATTCTTCTATCCCGAGGAGATCGTCGCGTTCGAGCGCGAGTTCGTCGAAGCCCAGCAGGCCGCCTACATGGAAACCTGCGTGGAAGACGACGAGATCGCCGAGCGCATGGACGCCGGGCGCCGCGCGCTGATGCTACGCGGCGACAACGAAACGGGCCCCTACCAGAGCCCGATGGAAGACGGCATGCAGCAGTTCCACGAGTGGTATCGCAGCGCGATGCAGAACGCCTGAGTCGATAGTGCAAGCGCTCTGGATGGTGCTCGGCGCCTTCTTGTTCGCCACGATGAGCGTGGTCGTCAAGGTGGCCTCGGCGTGGTTCAACAGCGGCGAGATGGTGCTGGGCCGCGGCCTCATCGGCATCGTCTTCCTCTGGCTCCTGGCCCGCAACCGCGGCGTCTCCCTCGCCACCCGCTACCCCGGCATGCATGCCTGGCGCAGCACCATCGGCGTGGTCTCGCTGGGCGCGTGGTTCTATGCCATTGCCCACATGCCGCTGGCCACAGCCGTCACGCTCAACTACATGAGCAGCGTGTGGGTCGCGGCCTTCCTCGTCGGCGGTTCGCTGCTGGCGTGGGTGCCGGTGCCCGGGCGCGACGGCCGCGTGGAACGCCCGCCGCTGCAGGGCGCGCTGGTGCTGACCGTGCTGGCGGGTTTCGCGGGCGTGGTGCTGATGCTCAAGCCCAGCGTCAACGCCAACGAAGGCTTCGCGGGCATGCTGGGCCTGCTGTCGGGCCTCACGGCCGCCTTTGCCTACATGCAGGTGGTGGCGCTGTCGCGCATCGGCGAACCCGAACTTCGCACGGTCTTCTACTTCGCGGTCGGCTCGGCCGTGGCCGGCGGCATTGCCACGGCGACCACCGGGTTTTCGGACGGCGGTGCATGGACGTGGCAGCATGCGCTGTGGCTGCTGCCCATCGGCCTGCTGGCTGCCCTCGGACAACTCTGCATGACCCGCGCCTACGCCACCGCCAAGACCGCTGCCGGTACGCTGGTGGTAGCCAACCTGCAGTATTCGGGCATCGTGTTCGCTGCGTTCTACAGCGTGGTGCTGTTCAACGACCGCATCGATGGCACTGGCTGGGCCGGGATGGCGCTCATCATCGCGAGCGGCATTGCCGCAACCGTGTTGCGACAGCGGGCGGTGCCCAAGGCGCCGGCCGAAGAGCACTGAACGACACAACGACATTCTCGATTTCGAAGGAGCACACGCCATGTACACCACCCTCATCTCCGTCGAACAACTCCAGCAATTGCAAGCGGGCGACACGCCCTTGATGGTGTTCGACTGCAGCTTCGACCTCATGAAGCCTGAAGCGGGCGCGCAGCAGTACGCCGCCGCGCACATTCCGGGCGCCCTGTACGCCAACCTCGACACCGACCTCAGCGCCAGGCACGGCGCCCCGGGCGCACACGGCGAGGTGGTGGTGGCGCAGGAAGACGGCGTGCCCGCATCGGGCGGGCGCCACCCGCTGCCCAGCCGCGAAAAGTTCGCGGCGTGGCTGTCGAGCATCGGCTTCGCCAACGGCATGCAGGCCGTGGTGTACGACCGCAACGGCGCCAACTACTGTGGCCGCCTGTGGTGGATGCTCAAGTGGATGGGCCACGAGGCCGTGGCCGTGCTCGACGGCGGCCTGCAGGCCTGGCAGGCCGCGGGCGGCGAAGTCACCGACCGCGAGGAGCCCGCGCGCTTCCAGTCGAACTTCGTCGCGGGCGAGCCCATCGCGAAGCTCGTGACCACCGACACCGTGGTGCGCCGGCTCGGCCAGCCTGACCAGAACCTGATCGATGCGCGCGCCGGCGCACGTTACCGCGGCGAGGTGGAACCTCTGGACCCGATTGCCGGTCACATCCCCGGGGCCCTCAACCGGCCCTTCGCCGACAACCTCGGCCCCGACGGCAAATTCAAGCCGGCATCGCGATTGCGTGCCGAGTTCGAAGCGCTGCTCGCGGGACGCGACGCGGCGACTGTCGTCCACCATTGCGGCAGCGGCGTGAGCGCCGTGCCGAATCTGCTCGCCATGCAGATCGCGGGGTTCGGGACGACCGCGCTCTATGCCGGCAGCTGGAGCGAATGGAGCAACACGCCGGGGCTGCCGACCCGGCAAGGCACTGAACCATGACATTGATGACGACGAGTCGACGTTTGAGGAGCTTCCAACGCACCACGGGACTCGCAATCGCCGCCGCGCTCTTCGCGGCAGCCCCGTTCCTCGCCGCGCAGGCCCAGCAGCAGCACGCCCACGTGCACGGCCAGCTCAAGCTCGACGTGGCCGTCGACGGCCCCACGGTGGTGATCGACATGGAGTCCCCGCTCGACAACATCGTCGGCTTCGAACGCGCACCCAGGACCGATGCCGAGAAGAAGCTCGTCGAAGAGGCCGTCGCCCAGCTGCGCGCGGCCGACAAGCTCTTCATCGTCGACCCCGCCGCCAACTGCAAGCTCGGCCCGGTCGACCTGCGCTCCGGCGCGCTGGGCCTGGGCAATCCCGACCCCGCCGAGCCCGTCGGCCACGCCGACCTCGACGCCACCTTCTCCTTCAACTGCACCAACGCGACTGCCGCGAAGTTCATCGACCTCAACCTGTTCGGTGCATTCAAGGGCCTGCGCCAGATCGACTCGCAGATTGCCACGGCCCAGGGGCAGTTCAAGCGCCAGCTGAAGCGCCCTGCCGGTGCGCAAGCCACGCAGCCCGTTCGCCTGAGCTGGGGCAAGTAAGGCTGTGAGTACCTCCCTGCAAGCCGAGCCGTCGGCCTTGCGCGTCGTGCTCGCAGCCGAAGCATTGCGCTTCGCATGGCCCAGCGTGAAGAAACCGTGCATCGACATCGAGGCCTTTCGCATCACGGCCGGCGAATCGGTGTTCCTGCACGGCCCGAGCGGCTGCGGCAAGAGCACGCTGCTGTCGCTGCTGGCCGGCGTGCTGGTGGCCGACGAAGGCCGGGTCACGCTGCTCGGGCACGACTGGTCGAAGCTCTCGGGCGCCGCACGCGACCGCAGCCGCGTGGCCCATGTGGGCTACATCTTCCAGCAGTTCAACCTGCTGCCGTACCTGAGCGTGATCGACAACGTGCTGCTGCCCTGCCGCTTCTCGCAGCGGCGCGAGGCGAATGCATCGCGCAACGGCAGCTCGCGCGACGAGGCCGAGCACCTGCTCGGCCAGATGGGCCTCGACCGCAACCTGTGGAAGCGCCAGGCCGTTCAGCTGTCGGTCGGGCAGCAGCAGCGCGTGGCCGCCGCGCGCGCACTCATCGGCCAGCCCGAGGTGGTGATTGCCGACGAGCCCACCTCCGCCCTCGACGAAGACCGGCGCGAAGCCTTCCTCGACGTGCTGCTGACGGCCTGTGCCGAGCACCACAGCGCGCTCGTGTTCGTGAGCCACGACCAGCGCATCGCGCAGCGCTTCGCGCGGCATGTGCTGCTGCCCGAGATCAACCGTGCGGCCACCAGCGCGATGGCGGCGGACGCATGAGCCGCCGGGCCGCTCCCAAGGCGAATACCGTTGCGCGACGCGCGGAGGTTTGCCAATGAAGGCGCTTTTCTCCATTGCATGGCACAGCGCCTGGAACCGGCGCTTCACGCTCGCGCTCACCGTGTTCTCGATCGCGCTGTCGACCTTTCTTCTTCTGGGTGTCGAACGCATCCGCACCGAGCTGCGCGAGAACTTCTCGTCGTCCGTCTCCGGCACCGACCTGATCGTGGGCGCACGCACCGGCTCGACGCAGCTGCTGCTGTACTCGGTGTTCCGCATCGGCGCGGCCACCAACAACATCTCGTGGAAGAGCGTGCAGGCGCTGTCCGCGCACCCGGGTGTCGACTGGGTGGTGCCGCTGTCGCTCGGCGATTCGCACCGCGGCTTCGCGGTGCTGGCCACGTCCACCGACTACTTCACGCACTTCCGCTACGGCGACAGGCAGACGCTGAAGCTGCGCGAGGGCAAGCCCTTCAGCGAGCTGTTCGATGCGGTGGTGGGCGCCGAAGTGGCCGACAAGCTCGGCTACCGCGTGGGCCAGAAGATCACGTTGGCGCACGGCAGCGGCGAACTCAACGTGGCCGAGCATGCGGACAAGCCCTTCACCGTGGTGGGCGTGCTCGCGCGCACCGGCACACCGGTCGACCGCACGGTGCACATCGGCCTCGCGGCGATGGAGGCCATCCATCTCGAGTGGGTAGGCGGCGCGCCGATGCCGGGCGTGCACATTCCGGCCGAGCAGGTGCGCAAGTTCGACCTCACGCCCAAGAACGTGACGGCCGCGCTGGTGGGCCTGAAGAACCGCGCCGCCGTGTTCGGCGTGCAGCGATGGATCTCGACCTACACCGGCGAACCGCTGATGGCCATCCTGCCCGGCGTGGCACTCGACGAGTTGTGGAGCGTGATCGGCATCGGCGAGAACGCGCTGCTGCTGATGTCCGCGCTGGTCGCGCTGGTCAGCCTCGCAGGGCTGGTCTCGGTGGTGATGGCCGGCCTCAACGAACGCCGCCGCGAACTCGCCGTGCTGCGCGCCGTGGGCGCTGGCCTGCGCCATGTGCTGGCGCTGCTCGCGCTCGAAGGCGCGATGGTCACCGTGCTCGGCGTGGCCTTCGGGGTGGTGATGGCTGTGCTCGGCATTACCCTGCTCTCGCCATGGCTGCAGTCGCAGTTCGGACTGACACTGAGCCTCTCGGAACCTACACTGAACGAATGGCTGCTGATGGCAAGCCTGCTGGCGGCCGGATGGCTGGCAAGCCTCTTGCCCGGCATCCGCGCCTACCGCCTCTCCCTTGCCGACGGCCTCTCACCGAGAATTTGAATCATGATGCCCATCGCACACACGACGTCCAAGAGCAAAGCTTTCATCCGGCTTTCGATGCTGCTCGCAGGCACCGGCCTTGCCGCCGCCGCCTGGGCCGCGGAGCCCGCGCCAAAGGACACCACCGCCACCAACCCGCTGGGCGGCAAGGCGACGCCGGCCGCGCCCAAGGCCGTGCCGGGCCAGCCGCGCCAGATCACCTGGGAAGAACTGGTGCCCAAGGATTGGGACCCGGCGAAGGAGTTCAAGGGCATGGACCTGAGCGCGCTCGACGACGGCGACCCGCGCGCCAACGAGATGCTCATGAAGATGCAGGAGGTGTCGAACAACGCGCCGACCAATCCCGCGATGAACGGCACCGAAGTCAGGATCCCCGGCTTCATCGTGCCGCTCGAAGAGGCCAAGGGCGAAGTCACCGAGTTCCTGCTGGTGCCCTACTTCGGCGCCTGCATCCACACGCCGCCGCCGCCTGCCAACCAGATCCTGCACGTGGTGCCGCAGAAGGGCGCCAAGTTCCGCGCCATGGACACAGTGTGGGTCACCGGCAAGCTGCAGACCCTGCGCAACGATTCGATGATGGGCGTGAGCGGCTATCACGTGAGTGCCACCAGCGTCACCAAGTACACGGGCGGCGCCAAGTAGCCGCAGCAAGGCAGCGGCCTCCTGGCCGTGTGGTTCTGCGCCGACAGGCTTGACCGCGCAGAACCGACACAGACCGTTGCATCCGGGGCGCAGGCTTTGTCATCGCCTGCCGCCGCGCACCGTTGAAAGAGTTCCGGGCCGACGCCGGCGCCCACATGGAACTCCAGATGACAAAAACCCATCGCCCAACGGTCCCGCGGCTCCTGACGATTTCGGTGTGCATCGGCGCACTCGCCATTGCAGGCTGCGACAAGCCAACCAGCACGCCGACCGCTGCCATCGACCCCGCCGCATCGTCCATTCCTGCGCCGTCGGTGCCGCAGAACAACGCGCCTGCGGCCGTGCCAGTGGCCTATGTGCCACCCTCGGCCGACCAGCTCTACCAGATGGTCGCGCCCATTGCGCTGTACCCCGACAAGCTGGTCGCGCAGATCCTGGCCGGCGCCACCTACCCCGAGCAGATCACCGCCGCGCACGACTGGCTCGCGCAGAACCGCGGCCTCAAGGCCGGCCCGCTGGCCGATGCGGCCAACCAGCAGCCCTGGGACCCTAGCGTGAAGTCGCTCACCGCCTTTCGCAGCGTGGTCGACCAGATGGCCGGCAACATCCCGTGGACCGAGTCGCTGGGCAAGGCCTACTACAACGACCCGACCGACGTGATGAACGCGATCCAGGTCATGCGGCAACGCGCGGCCAAGGCCGGCCGGCTCAAGAACAACGACAAGCTGCGCGTGGTCAGCGCGGCGACGCCCCAGAACTACGCGCCCGCGCCCGATTCACAAGCCGCGTACTACAGCGGCCCCGCAGTGATCGAACCGCCGCCGCAGTACATCACCATCGAGCCCGTGCAGCCCGACGTGGTGTATGTGCCGGCCTATGACCCGCAGGTGATCTACGGCACGCCGCAGCCGGTGTACCCCGGCTATGCGTATGCGCCGCCGGTCGAGGTGGCGCCGGGCTACAGCCAGGGCCAGATGATTACGGCCGGCGTGCTCGCGTTCGGCGCTGGCGTGGTGGTCGGTGCGGCGCTGGAGCGGCACGACTGGGGCTGGCATTCGTGGAACGTGAACTGGGGCGCACCGGGTTGGCGCGCCCGAGACCGCGGCGCACCGCCGCCCCCGGCCTACCGCCCGGCCGTGGTCTACAACAACAACACCTACATCTCGCGCTCGACCACGGTGGTCAACAACGTGAACAACGTGCGCACCGTCTACAACAACAATGGCGGCGCACCGCGCGGGCTGCCGGCCGGCGCCGCGGCACCCAACTTCGCGACCGCTCCGGGCTTCGCGCCGCAGCAGCAACAGCAGATGCAGCAGCAAGCCGCGCTGGCCCAGCAGCAGCAGCAACAGCAGGCCCGCCAGCAGGAGGCCCTGCTTCGCCAGCAGCAGATGCAGCAACAGGTGCAGCAGCGCTCGCAGCAGCAGGCGCAACAACAACAGGCGCAGCAGCTTCACGCGCAGCAACTGCAGCAGCAACTGCAGCAGCAGGGGCGGCAAGCACAGCTCCAGCAGCAACAGCAACAGCAGCAGGACCAATTGCGTCGACAACAAGCGCAGCAGGCAGAACAACAGGCGCATCAGCAGCAGCACCCGCCGGCGCGCCTCGCGGGCCAACCGCCGGGAGCACAGCAGCCGCAGCCGCAGCAACAGGCGCAACTGGAGCAGTCAAGACGCCAGCAGATGCAGCAACAACAGCAGGCACAGCAGCAAGCGCGAGCGCAGCAGCAGGCCCAGTTGCAGCAACAGCAACAACAGGCGCAGGTCCAGCACCAACGGGAACAGCAGCAACAACAGGTGCAGAACCAGGCGCGCCAGCAGCAACAGGCACAGATGGAGCAAATGCGCCAGCAACAGGCGCAGAACCAAGCGCGCCAGCAACAGCAGGCGCAACAGCAAGCCGCGCACCAGCAACAGCTGCAACAGCAGCAACAACAGGCCCAGATCCAGCACCAACGGGAACAGCAGCAACAGGCGCAGAACCAAGCGCGCCAGCAGCAGCAGGCACAGATGGAGCAGATGCGCCAACAGCAGGCGCAACAGCAAGCCGCGCATCAGCAACAGCAGCAACAGGCGATGCAGATGCAACAGCAACGCCAACAACAACTGGCGCAGCAGCACGCCCAGCAACAGGCGCAACAGCAACAACAGCGCGTGGCCGCGGCAGCAGCGGCTGCGGCAGCGGCCCATCGCCCACCCCGTCACGGCGAACCAGGGCAGCCGCAAGAGCGTCCCTGAGCGGCGAGCCGGCTAACGCATGCCGGCTCTTTTCAGAACCTGTCAGTTCTTGCCGATTTCGGTCAGCAGCCGCGTGACGAGGTAGATGCGCGGCACGATCGAATCGACTTCGATGTACTCGTCGCGTGCGTGATAGCCGAAGCCCGCGAGGCCGAAGCTCTCGACCACCGTGGCCTTGCCCGAGCGGCCCGCGTAGCCCGCATCGGTGCCGCCGCCGGTCATCGGCGTCAGCGCGAGGTCGCGGTCGATTTCCTTGTAGATGGCCTGCGCCGTCTCGGCCAGCGCGCGGCCCTTGTCGCCCGCGATGAAAGCCGGGCGGCCCACTTCCACCTTCACCGTGGTCTCGGTGTCGGGGATCAGCTTGCCGGCGGCGATCTTGGCCTGCAGCGCTTCGTTGAGCTTCTTCTCGGCGCCCGGCTGCGTGATGCGGATGTCGCCCAGCGCCTGCGCCTTCTCGGTGATCTGGTTGATGGGGCCGGTGGCGCGTGCCACGGTCCAGTTGAGCGTCACGCCGGGAATGTCCTTGGCGAGGTCCTTGGTCTGCAGCATCTGGTACGACAGTTCGTACAGCGCGTTGCGGCCCAGTTCGGGCGCGGCGCCGGCGTGCGCGGCGCGGCCTTTCACCTCCATCGTTGCCTGTGCGATGCCGGCCGCGCCCAGGAGCAGCGACTCGCCCTTGACCACCGACTTCGCCACCGTGGGCTCGAACGACAGCACCGTGTCGTGCTGGTCGGCCATGGTGGCGATCAGCTCGCCCGAGCCGACCGAGCCCACTTCCTCGTCGGGGTTCATCAGCACCGTGAGCGTGTCGTAGTCGCGCCAGCCGGCGTCGGCCAGGATCTTCAGCGAGGCCAGCATCACCGCGAGGCCGCCCTTGTCGTCGGCGATGCCGGGGCCGTAGATGCGGTTGCCGTCAACCTTGTAGGGCTGGCTGTTGAGGATGCCGGGCGCGTACACCGTGTCCATGTGGCCCTGCAGCATGATCCTGCGCTTGCCCGCGCCCTTGATGGTGCCGATGACGAGATCGGCGCCCGCGCCGGCCGTGGCCTTGCGGCGCTCGGTCTTGAAGCCGGCGGCCTTCAACCGCCCTTCCACCACGTCAGCCATCTTGAGCAGGCCGTCGACGTTGAGGCTGCCCGATTCGATCAGCACCATCTCCTTGAGGTTGTCGATCACGGCGGGCTGCGCCTTCTCGGCGGCGGCGAGCAGCTTGGCATCGGGTGCGGCGTGCGCAGCGCCGAGCGCGAGGCTGCAAGCCACGGCAATCGAGCAACGGGTGAAGAAGGAAGAACGCATGGTCATGATGATTCGGTCTCCGAGTGAATGGCGGCGGCAAGCATAGCGGGGCAAGGCGCCGGCCGCGCGCAAATCGGAGACACCCGGCGCCGTGCGGGAACGGTGCTCAGCGCTTGGCGCGAGCCGCGGTCTTCTTCGCGGCCCCGGTCTTGCGAGGCGCCTTCAACGCAGGCGCCTCGCGCGCAGATTGCATGTGCCCGCTCTCGCCGATGGTCATGCCCACGATGCGCGCGAGCTGCCGGCTCACGCTGATGTAAGCGTGGCCCAGGCGGCTGTCGAAATACAGCGAGTCGCCGCGCGCCATGCGCACCACTTCGCCGTTGTCGAAGTGCACCTCGATCTCGCCCGAGAGCACATAGGCGAACTCCTCGCCGCCATGCCGCACGAAGTCTTCCGGACCGTGGATCTTCCGCGCGTGCACCGTGCCGACGATGGGGCTCATCTGCTTGCCCGCGGCGGTGGTGCCGAGGAACTCGTAGGCGATGGAAAGGCCCTTGTATACGACGCCCTTGCCGGCGCGCGTGACCACCGGCCCGTCGAGCTGCGCGGGCTTGACGCCGGCGCCCGCGAACATGGCGTTCATGTCCATCTCCAGCGCGTGGCCCAGCGCGGTGAAGTTCTCGTAGCCCAGCGCGAGCTGGCCACGCTCCGCGCGCGAGATGGTGGTGATCGACACGCCCGAGCGCTCCGCGAGCTGCGCCAGCGTCCAGCCGAAGCGCTTGCGCGCGGTGCGCAGGCGGTTGCCGAAAGTGGCGCGATCCAGCGTGGGTGGCTCGTCCCCGGGCTTCGTTCGCGTCTTGGTCCCTGTGTGTGGATTCACGCTTGGCTTTCTCCTGTGGTGCCGAGGATTCTGCCAGCCGGGGCGCGCGCCATCCATGCCAACCCGCGTGACCCGGGCGCGGAAGTTGCGTATACGCAAATTGCGCGAACGCAAATTTCACCACCTCGGGGCATCATGGTTTCCCCTTGGAACCCTTGAATAAATTTGCGTATCCGCAAAATTGTTCCTACACTTTTCATCAATGACCTCCAGCACTGCAGAGCCCATCGTGGCTGACTTCCTCGTGATCGGTGGCGGTATCGCCGGGGCCTCGGTGGCCCATTGGCTCGCGCCGCACGCACGCGTGATCCTTCTCGAACGCGAATCGCAACCCGGCTACCACTCCACCGGCCGCTCCGCCGCCCTCTTCATGGAAAGCTACGGCACCGCGCAGGTGCGCGCCCTCACCATGGCGAGCCGGGCCTTCCTCGAACATCCGCCCGAAGGCTTCAGCGAGCATCCGCTGCTCACGCCGCGCGGCGCGATGATGGTCGCGGGCGCCGACCACATGGCCGAGCTCGAAGCCCACTGGCAGGTGCTGCGCGACATGAACACCGGCGCCTCGCGCCTGAGCGGCGAAGAGGCGCGCGAGATGGTGCCGGCGCTGCGCCCCGATCAGGTGCTGGGCGCCGTCTACGAGCCCGATGCCGCCGACATGGACGTGCACGCCATCCACCAGGGCTATCTGCGCGGCATGCGGCGCGCGGGCGGCCAGCTGGTGTGCGATGCGGGCGTGACGGCCATCGAGCGCACGGGCGAACGCTGGCGCGTGGAAGCCGGCGGCACGGTGTACGAAGCGCCGGTGGTGCTCAACGCAGCCGGCGCATGGGTCGACACCATCGCGCGCATGGCCGGCGTGCCGTCACTGGGCATCGAGCCGCGCCGGCGCTCGGCATTCATCTTCGCGCCGCCCGAGGGCCAGAGCGTGGCGCGCTGGCCCATGGTTTTCGGCGCCGACGAAGGCTGGTACATCAAGCCCGACGCCGGCATGCTGCTCGGCTCGCCGGCCAATGCCGACCCGGTTGAGCCGCAGGACGTGCAGCCCGAGGAGATGGACATCGCCATCGCCATGCACCGCATCGAGGAAGCGACCACGCTGGCCATCCGACGCCCCACGCGCACCTGGGCCGGCCTGCGCTCCTTCGTGGCCGACGGCGACCTTGTCGGCGGCTTCGAGCCCGGCGTGCCCGGCTTCTTCTGGGTGGCGGCGCAAGGCGGCTACGGCATCCAGACATCGGCCGCCATGGGCGAAGCCTGCGCCGCGCTGGCGCGCGGGCTGCCGCTGCCCGAACGCATCGCCGCCTTCGGACTCACGGCGGAAATGCTGGGCCCGCAGCGGCTGCGCGCGGCGGCCGGCTGAACCCGGCCTGCCCCACAACGAACACAACCCACCCCACGAGGTCTGACCATGCGCGTCTTCAGTGCTTCCCTTGCCACCGAAACCAACACCTTCGGCCCGATGCCGACGGGCCTCGCCTCCTTCAAGGACCGTGGCTACTTCCCCGCCGGCAAGCACCCCGACGCGATGACGCTGTTCTCGGGCCCACTGTGGGCTGCGCGCATGCGCGGCGCCGACAAGGGCTGGACGCTGTTCGAGGGCATGGTGGCCGGCGCGCAGCCCAGCGGCACCACCACGCGCCACGCCTACGAGACGCTGCGCGACGAGTTGCTGGCCGACCTGCGCGCAGTGCTGCCCGTGGACATGGTGCTGCTCGGCCTGCACGGTGCGATGGTGGCCGACGGCTACGACGACTGCGAAGGCGACCTGCTGGCACGCGTTCGGCAGATCGTCGGGCCCGACGTGGTGGTCGGCGCCGAGCTCGATCCGCACAACCACCTCACGCCGGAGATGATCTCCAACGCCAACGTGATGGTCTCCTTCAAGGAATACCCGCACACCGACGTGCTCGAACGCGGCCTCGAGCTGGTCGACATCTGCGCCGCCACGGTCGAGGGCAAGCTCAAGCCCGTGCCCGCGGTGGTCGACTGCGACATGATCGTCACCGTGCACACCTCGCGCCAGCCGGCACGCGGCTTCGTCGAGCGCATGCAGTCGCTCGAGGGCAAGAACGGCGTGCTTTCCATCTCGCTCACGCACGGCTTCTCGTGGGGCGACGTGCCCGAGATGGGCACCAAGGTGCTGGTCTACACCGACGGCGACAAGGCCCAGGCCGACCTGCTGGCGCGCCAGCTCGCCGACGAGGTCATCGCCATGCGCGACGGCCTCACCGTGAACTACCCCGGCATCGATGCGTCACTCGACGAGGCACTGGCCTTCGACGGCGGCCCCGTGGTGATCTCCGACGGCGCCGACAATCCCGGCGGTGGCGCGGCCAGCGATTCGACCTTCATCCTGCGCCGCATGGTTGAGCGCGGCATCACCAACGCGGCGCTGGGCCCGCTGTGGGACCCGATCGCGGTGCGCATCGCCTTCGACGCGGGCGTGGGCGCAAAGCTGCCGATGCGCATCGGCGGCAAGATCAGCCCGCTGTCGGGCGACCCGCTCGATGTCGAGTGCACCGTGAAGGCGCTCAAGCACGACCTGGTGATGACCGGCCTGGCGGGCACGCCCACGCTGATGGGCGACAGCGCGCTGGTCGAGGCCAACGGCATCGAGATCGTGCTGATCACGCTGCGCAACCAGGCGATGGGCACCGACCTCTTCACGCAGCTGGGCTGCGACCTCGCGACGAAGAAGATCATCGTCGTGAAGTCGTCGCAGCATTTCTACGCGTCGTACTCCAAGGTTGCGAAGCACGTCATCTACGCGGGCGCGCCGGGCGCCGTCACGCTCGACCTGAACACGCTGCCGTATCGCAAGGCCCGCCTGCCCAAGTGGCCGATCGGCGTCGCGGCCTGAGCTTTTCCTTCCTTCTTTTTGCTGCCTTCCCTCACCGGAGAACCGACGATGAAACGACGGACGCTTGGCGCTCTCGCCGCCCTGGCCCTTTCCACCGCCTTCGCGGCGAGCCTTCCCGCGCACGCTCAGACGCCGCAGCCCAAGACGCTGAAGGTGGTGGCGCACGCCGACCTGAAGATCCTCGACCCGACCTTCACTACCGCCTACATCTCGCGCAACTTCGGCTACATGGTGTACGACACGCTCTTCGCGCAGGACGCGAACGGCAAGCCGCAGCCGCAGATGGTGGAGAAGTACACCGCCTCGAAGGACGGCAAGCAGTGGAGCTTCACGCTGCGCCCGGGTCTCAAGTTCTCCGACGGCAGCGCCGTCACCTCGGCCGACGCCGTCGCCTCGCTGCAGCGCTGGGCCGCGCGCGACAGCCTGGGCCGCGCGATGACAGCCAGCGGCGCCGAGTGGAAGGCCACCGACGCGCGCAGCTTCACGCTCACGCTCAACGAGCCCTTCGGCATGGTGCTCGACGCGCTGGCCAAGCCCTCGGGCTTTCCGCCGGTGGTCCTGCCCGAGCGGCTGGCGAAGATGCCGGCCACCGCGCCACTGACCGAGGTGCTGGGCTCCGGCCCCTTCATCTTCAAGCGCGACGAATGGGTGCCGGGCAACAAGGCGGTGTTCGTGCGCAACCCCAACTACGCGGCGCGCAGCGAGCCGCCGAGCGGGCTGGCCGGCAGCAAGAAGAGCAACTTCGATCGCGTCGAATGGCTCTACCTGCCCGACGCCAACAGCGCCGTGGCGGCGCTGAAGCGCGGCGAGGTCGACATCATCGAGCAGCTGCCGCCCGACTACATCGCGCCGCTGCGCACCGACACGGGCGTGAAGATCGGCTCGGGCGGCGCCTACCAGGGCTTCCTGGTGATGAACCAGCTGCATGCGCCCCTCAACAACCCGAAGGTGCGCCAGGCGCTGCTGCAGGCCGTGAGCCAGGAGCGCTTCATGGCCGCCATGGGCTTCCCGCTGGACATGCGCATGGCCTACTGCGCCACCTACTTCATCTGCGGCAGCCCCAACGACACCGCGGCCGGCGCCGAGCCCTACCGCAAGGCCGACGTCGCCAAGGCGAAGAAGATGCTCGCCGACGCCGGCTACAAAGGCGAGAAGGTGGTGCTGCTGGTGCCCAGCGACGTGCCCTACCTGAACGCCGAGGCGCTGATGGCCGCGCAGACGATGAAGAGCATCGGCCTGAACGTCGACGCCCAGACCATGGACTGGGCTTCCATCGGCGCGCGCCGCGCCAAGCGCGACGCACCGGATGCCGGCGGCTGGAACATGTACGTCACCGTGGCCGGCGAGTTCGATGCCAACTCGCCCATCAGCAACGCCTACCTGAGCGCGGCCTGCGGCAACACCCTGCCCGGCTGGCCCTGCGACAAGCCGCTGGACGAGCTGCGCACCGCATGGCTGAAGGAAACCGTGCCCGCCAAGCGCAAGGAGCTGCTCGACGCATTCCAGGCCCGCGCCTACGAGGCCGTGCCGTACATCAACGCGGGCCAATACTCGGCAGCCTTCGCGGCGCGCACCAGCCTGAAGGGGCTCGACAAGCTCTGGTCCGGCATGCCGACGGTCTGGGCGCTCGACAGGCAATAGGGACTCAAGGGCATCGCCATGGGCTACATCGTTCGACGCTTCATCGCGACCCTGCCCGTCATGGCGGTGGTGGCCGTGGTGGTGTTCCTGCTGATCCACCTGTCGCCGGGCGACCCGGCAGCGCTCATCGCGGGCGACCTCGCCACCACCGAGGACATCGAGAAGCTGCGCGCCGCCCTGGGCCTGAACCTGCCGCTGTGGCAGCAGTTCGGGCTGTGGATCGGCAAGCTCTTCACCGGCGACCTGGGCACTTCGATCTTCACGCAGATGCCCGTCACGCAGCTGCTGGGTCAGCGGCTGGAGCCCACGGTGTCGATCGCGGCGCTGACCATGCTCATCACGCTGGTGGTGTCGGTGCCGCTGGGCACGCTCGCGGCCTACCGCGCGGGCAGCTGGATCGATAGGCTGGTGATGCTGTTCGCGGTGCTGGCCTTCTCGGTGCCGGTTTTCCTGGTGGGCTACCTGCTGGTCTACAGCTTCGCGATCCAGTTGCCGTGGTTTCCGGTGCAGGGCTACGTGCGCTTCGCCGAAGGCCCGGGCGAGTGGCTGCGCTCGCTGGTACTGCCCTGCGTGAACCTCGCGCTGGTCTACATCGCGCTGGTGACACGCATGACGCGCGCCACCGTGCTCGAAGTGCTGCACGAGGACTACATCCGCACCGCGCGCGCCAAGGGCCTGGGCGTGCTGCCGGTGCTGGGCCATGCGCTGCGCAACGCGGCCATTCCCATCGCCACCACCGTGGGCGCGGGCATCGCGCTGCTGATCGGCGGCGTGGTGGTCACCGAGACGGTGTTCGCCATTCCCGGCGTGGGCCGGCTGGTGATCGACTCGGTGCAGCGGCACGACTACCCGGTGATCCAGAGCGTGCTGCTGCTGTCGGCGGGGGTGTACGTGCTGATCAACCTGCTGATCGACCTGAGCTACCGCTTGTTCGATCCGCGCATCCAGTACTGAACAAACATGTCCACGGTCCTCCCCATGAGCGAGATCGACGCGCCCGCCCCCACGGTGCCGGATGCACACGACGACACCCCCTTCGTGCCGCCACGCAGGCGCTGGGCGCGCAAGCCCCCGACGCTGATCATCGGCGCGCTGCTGCTGATCCTGATGGCGGCCCTCTCCATTGGCGCCCCGTGGGTCGCCACGCACGACCCGCAGGACATCGACCCGCTGATGCGCATGCAGCCGCCGTCGGGCGAGCACTGGTTCGGCACCGACTCGCTCGGCCGCGACGTGTTCAGCCGCGCCGTGTGGGGCGGGCAGGTGTCGATGATCGTGGGTGCCACGGTCGCGGTGCTGGCCACTTTCTTCGGTGTCGTGCTCGGGCTGGTGTCGGGCTTCGTGCGCTGGGCGGACGGCCCGATCATGCGGGTGATGGACGGGCTCATGGCCATCCCCGGCATCCTGCTGGCCATCGCGCTGATGGCCGTGACGCGCGCCAGCCTGACGACGGTGATCGTCGCCATCACCGTGCCCGAGATCCCGCGCGTGGTGCGGCTGGTGCGTTCGCTCGCGCTCACGCTGCGCGAACAGCTGTATGTGGAGGCCGCGCACGCGGTCGGTACGCGGCTGCCGATGATCCTGCTGCGCCACGTGCTGCCGAACATCGTGGCGCCGCTGGTGGTGCAGGCCACCTTCGTGGCGGCGGCGGCGGTGCTGACCGAGGCGGCGCTGTCGTTCCTCGGCGTGGGCGTGCCTTCGCAGACGCCGAGCTGGGGCAACATGATGGCCGAGGGCCGCAACTTCGTGGCGGTGGCGTTCCACATCATCCTGTACCCGGGGCTGCTGCTGGCGGCCACGGTGCTGGCCATCAACCTGCTCGGCGACGGCCTGCGCGATGCGCTGGACCCTCGCCTGGCGCGGCAACTGTGAAGGGCATGCCATGACGATCACCATGTCCCACACCACGCTCGCTCCGGGCGAGCCGCTGCTCGAAGTCGACAACCTGCGCACCCACTTCCACACGCTGGCAGGCGTGGTGCGCTCGGTCGACGGCGTCTCATACACCGTGCGCGCGGGCCGCACGCTCGGCGTGGTCGGCGAATCAGGTTGCGGCAAGAGCGTGACCGCGCTGTCCATCCTGCGGCTGGTGCCCACGCCGCCGGGCCGCCACATGGGCGCCGTGCGGCTGCGCGGCACCGACCTGATGCAGCTCAGCGAACGCGAGATGCGGCAGATCCGCGGCAACCGCATCTCGATGATTTTCCAGGAGCCGATGACATCGCTCAACCCGGTGCTCACGGTGGGCCGGCAGATCGCCGAGACGGTGCAGCTGCACCAGAAGGCCAGCCGCGCCGACGCGCTGAAGCGCGCGGTCGACATGCTGCGCGTGGTGCAGATCCCCGAGCCCGAGCGCCGCGTGAACGAGTACCCGCACCAGCTCTCGGGCGGCATGCGCCAGCGCGTGATGATCGCGCTGGCCCTGGCCTGCAACCCCGAGGTGCTGATCGCCGACGAGCCGACGACTGCCCTGGACGTGACCATCCAGGCGCAGATCCTCGACCTCATCAAGCGGCTGCAGAAGGAGCTGGGCATGGGCGTGGTGATGATCACGCACGACCTCGGCGTGGTGGCCGAGAGCTGCGACCGCGTGGTGGTCATGTACGCCGGGAAGAAGGTGGAGGAAGCCGACGTGATCGACCTGTTCGACCGCCCGCTGCATCCCTACACGCGCGCGCTGATGGCCTCGATGCCCGCGATGAACACCGCGAGCACGCGACTCACCGAGATTCCGGGACTGGTGCCGGCCGCGCACGAGCTTGGGCGCGGCTGCGCCTTCGCCGCGCGCTGCAGCCATGCGCGCGAACGCTGCCGCGTCGAAACGCCACGGCTCGTGCCGCAGGGAGGCGACCACGTGGTGGCCTGCTTCGCCGTCGAGGAACACTGGGAACAACCGGCCGGCGCCGAGGAGATGGCCGCATGACGACAGCAGCAACAACGACCGCACCGCTGCTGCAGGTGCGCAACCTGCGCAAGCACTACACCACGCCCAAGCGCTGGCTGCGGCCGGCCCGGCCGGCGATCCAGGCGGTGGATGGCGTTTCGTTCGACGTCGCTCGCGGCGAAACGCTATCGCTGGTGGGCGAATCGGGCTGCGGCAAGACGACCACGGCCAAATCGGTGCTGCGGCTGGTGGAGCCCAGCGCGGGCTCGGTGCAGCTCGAGGGCGAGGAACTGTTATCGCTCTCGGCCGAAGACATGCGCATGCGCCGACGCAACCTGCAGATCATTTTTCAAGATCCCTACGCTTCGCTGAACCCGCGCCTCACGGCCGGCGACATCGTGGCCGAGCCGCTGCGCAATTTCGGCATGGGCGCGGCGGCCGAGCGGCGCGAGCGGGTGCAGTGGCTGTTCTCGCGCGTGGGGCTGCGGCCGGAAGCGGCGAAGAAGTTTCCGCATGAGTTCTCGGGCGGGCAGCGCCAGCGCCTGGGCATCGCGCGGGCGCTGGCGCTGAACCCGAAGCTCATCGTGTGCGACGAGCCGGTGTCGGCGCTCGACGTGTCGGTGCAGGCGCAGGTGGTCAACCTGCTGATGGACCTGCAGGCCGAGTTCGGCATCGCCTACCTGTTCGTGGCGCACGACCTCGCGGTGGTGCACCACATCAGCCACCGCGTGGCGGTGATGTACCTGGGCCACATCGTGGAGATCGCCGACCGCGACACGCTGTTCTCGGCGCCGCTGCATCCGTACACCGAGATCCTTCTCTCGGCCGTGCCCGTGCCCAACCCGCGCACGCCCGCGCGCCGCATGTTGTTGCAGGGCGACCCGCCGAGCCCCGCCAACCCGCCCTCCGGTTGCCGCTTCCACACGCGCTGTCCGATGGCGCAGGCCGTGTGCAAGGAGAAGGCGCCTGAGTTGAGCGAGCGGCCGGCCTCTTCCAACGGCAGCCATTTGGTTGCTTGCCATTTCCGTTGAGATGGTGGAGCGCAGCGGTTCAGGGTGCGCTCACGTCGACGGGGTACCTTGCTCCGCGAATGTCCCCCGGCCTGCCGCCTCCTCCTTTATTTCGCTGCGCAAGGCACCCCATCGACGTGATCGTTCAGCAGAGTGGTTGAACTGCCGGCATAAGCAGAGCGCCCATCGTGCACAGGGCACCGGGTGCTCCCCGCAGCGAAATAAAGGAGGAGGCCGAAGGCCGGGGGACATTCGCGGAGGGGAGTACCCGGTGGCCTGTGCACACGCCCTGAACACAACCGCCCAAGACAACACATGAAAGGACCGAAATGAACAACGCCCCCCACTACGATCTCCTGATCCAAGGCGGCACCGTCATCGACGGCACCAAGGCCCCGCGCTTCAACGCCGACGTCGGCATTGTGGGCGACCGCATCTCCGCCATCGGCAACCTCGCGGGCCACACGGCAGAACAGACGCTCGACGCCACCGGCCGCATCGTCGCGCCCGGCTTCATCGACTCCCACACGCACGACGACCAGGCCGTGCTTTCGCAGGCGCAGATGCCCTTCAAGGTGTCGCAAGGCGTGACCACCGTGGTCGCGGGCAACTGCGGCATCAGCGCTGCGCCACTGCGCGTGGACATGGACCTGCCCATGCCGCTGAGCCTGCTCGAGTCGCCCGCGGAAGGCCGCTTCACGAGCTTCGCGGCGTACCTCGACGCGCTGCGCGCCACGCCGTCGTCGGTTAACGTGGCCGCGATGGTCGGCCACTCGACCCTGCGAGCCGTGGTCATGGCCGACCTCGACCGCCCCGCGAACGACAGCGAGATCGCGGCCATGCAGGCGCTGGTCGAAGAAGCGATGCAGGCCGGCGCCATCGGAATGTCGACCGGCACCTTCTACCCGCCCGCCGTGAAGGCGACGACCGAGGAAATCATCGAGGTCGGCCGCCCGCTCACCGCGCGCAAGGCGCTGTACGTGACCCACATGCGCGACGAGAGCGACCGCGTGATGGAGTCGCTCGAAGAGACTTTCCACATCGGCCGCGCGCTCGACGTCCCGGTGGTGGTGTCGCACCACAAGGTGCAGAACACGCACAACTTCGGCAAGACGAAAGCCACGCTGCCCTTCATCAAGGAGGCGATGCAGCACCAGTGCATCGGGCTCGACTGCTATCCGTACACGGCAGGCTCCACCATGATCCGCACCGACCGCGGGATGATGGAAGGCCGCGTGCTTATCGCGTCGAGCGTGCCGCATCCCGAGTGCGCGGGCCGCGACCTGAAGGACATTGCCGCCGAATGGGGCGTGTCGGGCGAAGAGGCAGCGAAGCGGCTGCAGCCCGGCAGCGCCATCTACTTCATGATGGACGAGGACGATGTGCAGCGCGTCCTCGCGTTCGACGACACCATGATCGGCTCGGACGGCATTCCTTTGGGCGACAAACCGCATCCGCGCCTGTGGGGCACCTTCCCCCGCGTGCTGGGCCACTACAGCCGCGATGTCGGCCTGTTTCCGCTGGAGACGGCGGTGTGGAAGATGACCGGGCTCACGGCCCGCAACTTCGGCCTGCACGAGCGCGGCACGCTGAAGCCGGGGCACCACGCCGACGTGGTGATCTTCAACGCCGCGACGGTGCGCGACACGGCGAACTACGAAACGCCGACGCGGGCGGCCGAAGGCATCGATGCGGTGATCGTGAACGGCGCCGTGACCTGGCGCGCTGGCGTGCACAGCGGGGCACGCAACGGACAGGTGATCACGCGGCGCGACGCAGCCTGAGCGAGCGAGGTCAGTCGGGCGCGTTCATGACGCGATCGAATTCCTCGTCGGCCGGCACGTTGTCTGCATCGAGCTCGCTCGCATCGGTGAGGTCGATACCCGTTTCCTCCGACAGGTCGTCGGACACGTCGGCATCCTGCTCCTCGAAGTCATCGGCGGGCGTGTCGTCCTCCTCGTCTTCGGCGGGCGCAGCGGATCGCGCGGTGGCGTCGATGGTGTTCATGATCGGTTCCTAGGCAGATTTCTGACAGCCCCCCTATGGTGCGCCTGTTTCGACCGTTGCGGTTCATCCGGCGCGCAGCATCGGTGTCGGGAAGTTTCCTGCAGGATCTGGCGGACCGTCAGTCCTTGTGCACGTGGCCGTGCTCCCCGTGGCCCGGGTCGTCGTGGCCATGTTCGTGCCCATGCTCGCCGTGTGCCAGCCGGCTCACGAGCGTGACCAGCACGATGCCCGCGGCCAGCCACAGGATCTGCGCGGCGGTCTGGCGCGCCGGCAGGCGCTTTTGCAGTTGCGGAATCAGGTCGGCCAGTGCCACGTATACAAAACTACTACCAGCCAGCACCAGGAAGTACGGCAGCCAGCTGTGCAGTTGATCGACCAGCCACCAGCCCGCGATGCCGCCCAGCGCGGTCATGGTGCCGGCGAGCGACACCTTCACCAGCGCCGCGCGCTGGTTGGCCGAGCTCTGGCGCAGCACGACAAGGTCGCCGATGTGATGCGGAACTTCGTGCGCCAGCACCGCGATGGCGGCGACCAGGCCCAGGCGCAGGTCGGCGGTGAAGGCCGAGGCGATCAGGATGCCGTCGCCGAAGCAGTGCACGCTGTCCCCGGTGAGCACGGCCCAGCCGCCGGTGCGGGGCCCGTGGTCGTGTGCATGAGCGTGCGAGTGCGCGTGGCCATGGTCGTGCCCGTCGTGCCCGCCCTTCTCCTCGCCATGGTGATGCTCGTGCCCGTGGTGCCACAGCTCGGCCTTGTCGAGCAGAAAGAAGAACACCAGCCCGAACAGCAGCACGGCGAACAGCAGCGCCGGCTCGATGCGGCTTTCGAAGGCTTCGGGCAGCAGGTGCATGAACGCGGTAGCCAGCAGCGCGCCGGCCGCCAGGCTCAGCAGGTGCTGCGGGTTCACGCCGCCCGACCCGCTGCGCACGCCCACCTTCAACAACAGGGCCGCGAGCCAGACGCTCCCGATACCGGCAACCAGGGTCGCCGCGATGATGACTATCAAATTCATAGCTGGGCTTGCGCAAGAAGAGCGGCCGTCAGGGCCGCATACCGTTCATAAAAAGAGAAAGGCCGTCACGCGGACGGCCTTCGGCGGGGTGGCTACAAGGCGCCGTCTTCAGGCGACGCCATTGGCTTTGAACCAGGCCGTGGCGCGTTGCCAGCCGTCTTCCGCCGCGCTCTTGACATAGCTCGGGCGGTAGTCGGCATGGAATGCATGGCCTGCTTCGGGATACACGACGAAGCTCGACGCCTTGGCCGCCGGGGTTCCGGTGGCCAGAGCCGCTTTCATCTTATCAACCGTGTCAAGAGGGATGCCCTGGTCTTTTCCGCCATACAGGCCGAGCACCGGCGCCTGCAGGCCGGCGGCGATGTCGATCGGATGCTTCGGCGTCAGTGCGCTGGCCTGCCCGACCAGCCGGCCGTACCAGGCCACGCCCGCCTTGACCTTGCCGGTGGCTGCATAGAGCCAGACGATGCGCCCGCCCCAGCAGAAGCCGGTGATGCCGGCCTTGTCGGTGTCGCCGCCGTTGGCCTTGGCATAGGCCAGTGCGCCGTCGAGGTCGGCCATGACCTGCGCGTCGGGCACCTTGCTGACAACGTCGGCCTGCAGCTTCGGAATGTCGGTGTAGCCGCGCGGGTCGCCCTGGCGCGCATACAGCTCGGGAGCGATGGCCATGTAGCCAAGTTGGGCGAAACGGCGGCAGGTGTCGGCGATGTACTCGTGCACGCCGAAGATTTCCTGGATCACCAGGACCACCGGCAGGCCGGTCTTGCCTTCGGGCGCGGCCGCGTAGGCGGGCACCTCGAAGCCATTGACGGTGTACTTGATGGGGCCGGCCTTCAGGCCTTCGGCCGTGGTGCTGATGGCGGTCTGCGCCATCACCGGCAACACGGCGGCCGCGTAGCCCATGCCGATGGCGGCCTTGAGCGCGGTGCGGCGCGTGGCGCCCTGCCCGGTGCTCTCACCGGGGCGAAGCGAATCGAAGTCGGAACGGCTGTCGTCGAGGGACATTGGAAGGGCTCCAGTTGAATCGTCGAACAATGGGGCGTGGCGCCATGGAAAACGCACGCCGCAATGTAGGCGAAATCAGCCCTGCCCCTCCAAGCCCTGAAATTCAGTGGGGTTGGTGCGACGCGTACGCCCGGCGCGCCAGCGCAGCGGCCAGCACCTGCGCGGGATCGACCAGGTCCAGCCCGGCCACGGCCGCAGAGCCCTGCAGCCCCAGCGGCACCTCGGTGCAGCCCATGATGATGGTGACGGGGCCGTGGCGTTCGGCGAGCTTCAGGGCCACCTCGGAGAAGCACTGCTCGGCGAGCGGCATGTTGCCGGCCTTCACGCCGTCGAAGATGCCCCGCATGATGGTCCGGCGCTCCTCGGGCAGCGGCACGTGGCAGCCCAGGCCCGCGTCGGCCAGCGCCTGTTCGTAGAGCCGCACGCGGTAGGTGCCTTCGGTGGCCATCAGCGCCACGCCGGCCGCGCCCTGCTCGGCCACGTGGCGCGCCGTCTCGCGCGCCATGTGCAGCAGCTCGACCTGCGGAAAACGCTCCTGCAGGTTGGCGTGCCAGGCATGCGCGGTGTTGCATGCAATGGCGACGGCCCTGCTGCCCAGCGCGGCCAGCCGGCCCAGCGCCTGCAGCATCGGTTCGAGCGGCTGATGCGCGCCCTGCTCGGCCGAAGCCAGTGCGTCGGTGCGGTCGGGCACCGGCACCTGCGCGAGCCAGTGCTCGGGAAAGGACTGGTCGCGCACCGGCTCGCCGCGCAAGCGCATCTGCTGCGCGCAGGCCTGCACGAAGAGCCGCACGAAGTCGGCGCCCGCCGCGGGGCCCATGCCCCCCAAGATGCCTACAACGTTCGTCGAAGCCATGATCTTTCTCTTTTCAGGAATACCGCGGAACCGGCTTTGCCGGGCCGCTGGTATTGCCCCCGGTAGGGGGTTGGCGTGCGCGACCCGAAGTGCGCGCAGCCTGGGGGCGAGCTCAAGTAGCGGGCTTGTCGCTGAGGGCCTTCAGGTTTTCCTTCAGCTGCGGGCTCATCGGCAGGTTCAGCGGCGCGTTCTTCGGCGGGATCGGCTGCATGAACCACTTGTTGTAGAGCTTCTCGAACTCGCCGCTCTTCATCATGCCGGCGAAGGTGTCGTCGACCAGCTTCTTGAAGGCCGGGTCGTCCTTGGGCAGCATGCAGGCATAGGGCTCGACCTGCAGCGGCTCGCCCACCACCTCGAAGTCGGCCGGCGTCTTGGAATTGGCGATCAGGCCGAACAGCAGGATGTCGTCCATGGCGAAGGCCACGGCGCGGTCGCTTTCCACCAGCAGGAACGAATCGGCATGGTCCTTGCCGAGCACGATGTCCATGCCCAGGTTCTTCTCGGTGTTGTACTTGCGCATGACCAGCGCGTTGGTGGTGCCGGTGGTGCTCGCCACGGTCTTCTTCGCGAGGTCGGCGTAGTCCTTGATCTTCGAGGACTTCTTCACCAGCAGGCGCGTACCGGTATAGAAGTGATTGATGGCAAAGGCCACGTCCTTGCCGCGTGCGGAGTTGTTGGTGGTGGAGCCGCACTCCAGGTCGACGGTGCCGTTGGTGATCAGCGGAATGCGGTTTTGCGAAGTGACGGGCATCAGCGCGACCTGCAGGTTGGGCTTGTTCAGCTTCTTCTTCACCGCCTCGACCACAGCGTTGGAGAGCTCCACCGAGAACCCGATCGGCTTGCCGGGGCCGTCGAGATAGCTGAAGGGCACCGACGACTCGCGGTAGGCGAGCGTCATCTTGCCGGACTCGGCGATCTTGGCGAGCGTGTCGGCGGCCTGTGCGCCCGTGGCGGTGAAAAGCACCGCGGCGGCCATCGAAGCCATCAGGACGGAAAGTTTCATTCGAGCCCTCATTCGGTTGGATTGAACAGGCGGCCAGTGTAGGAAGGAGTGACGCAAAACGACAATTCCAATAGAAATCCGACCCATGCCCAAAGGTTATGGGCGAGGCTTCTTTTGGCATTTCCGGCCGGGGCCGCGTGCTCCTACAGTCTTGGCTCTGATCTCAACCTCCGGAAAGTTGCCTCCATGCATGTGTGTGTGCTCGGTGCCGGCATCGTGGGCCTGGCCACCGCCTGGCAGCTCGAACGCCAGGGCCATCAGGTCACCGTGATCGACCGTGCCGGCCCCGGCGCAGGTGCAAGCGGCGGCAATGGCGCGCAGCTCAGCTATTCGTACGTGCAGCCGCTGGCCGATCCGTCGATCTGGAAGCAGTTGCCCAAGCTGCTGCTGTCGCCCACCTCGCCGCTGAAGCTGCGACCGCAGCTCGATCCGCTGCAGTGGCGCTGGGGCATGGCCTTTCTTGCCGCCTGCAACACGCAGACTTCGCGCGACACGACGGCCAGGCTGCTGGCGCTGGCCGCATCGAGCCGCACCGGGTTCGAGGCGATGCAGGCCGACATCGCGCCCGACTGCGATTTCTCGGCCACTGGGAAACTGGTGCTGTATGGCAGCTCGGCGTCGCTCGAGGGTGCGCGCGCACAGCTCGAACTGCAGCGCGCCATGGGCAGCGAACAGCGGTTGGTGACGCCCGACGAATGCATCGCCATCGAGCCCGCGCTCGCCGGCTACCGCGGCCAGATGGCGGGCGCCGTCTACACGCCGAGCGAATGTGCGGCCGACTGCCTCAAGGTGTGCGCCGAACTGATGCGCGCACTGAGTGCGCGCGGCGTGCGCTTCATGCTCGGCGCCGACGTGAATGGCTTTGCGCGCAGCGAAAACCGCATCGCCGCGGCACGGACCAGCAACGGCGACGTGGAAGCCGATGCTTTCGTGATGGCGCTGGGCTCGGCCTCGCACAAGCTCGGCCGCGCACTCGGCGCCTACCTGCCGGTGTACCCGCTCAAGGGTTACAGCATCACGGTCGACGTCGATCCAACGCCCGGCGCCGCCCCGCATGTGAACGTGACCGACAGCGCGCGCAAGGTGGTGTTCGCACGCATCGGATCGCGCCTGCGCGTGGCGGGCATGGCCGAGCTCGTGGGACACGACGCGAGCATTCCGGCCACGCGCATCGAGACGCTGGCGGCGGCGACCCGCGCCCTTTTTCCGCATGCGAGCCGGCTGGAAGAACTGAATCCCTGGACGGGCATGCGGCCCGCCACGCCGACGGGGCTGCCGATCATCGGGCGGCTGCCGAGCGCACCGTCGAACATGCTGTTCAACACGGGCCATGGCGCGCTGGGGTTCACGCTGGCGTTCGGCTCAGCGCTGCAGGTCGCACAGGACTTGCAGGCCTGAGCTAGATGTTTTCCTGAATCGCCTGCTGCATGCAGCGGGTGATGCCGCGCACCGCCACCGAATCGGGCCGTGCCGCGAAGCGCAGCGCGCGGATCGGCACCGGAATATGCGGCTCCAGCGTCAGCACGTCGACCTTCTCGCGGTCCGCCGAGCGCGCCGTGCAGCCGTCGACCAGCGCCACGCCGATGCCGTGGTGCGCCATGGCCAGCGCCGCGTGATAGGTCTGCACCGTGACCACCGCCTGCTGGAAACCCACGCCCGCCTGCCGGCAGGCCTGGCTCAGGCTGGTGCCGACGGGGTCGCGGCTGTCGAGACCGATCACCGGGCGGTTGACAAGGTCGTGCAGCGCCACCGACCCGTTGCGCACCAGCGCACGCGGCAGCATGCCCTTGGGCGCGACGCACACCATGCGGCTGTCGGCCAGCGTCTCCTGCGTGAGCGAGGGATGCACCGCGGGGCTGAAGGCGAAGCCCACGTCGGCCTCCTGCAGCAGCAGCGCCGACATGATCTGCGGCGAGTGCAGCGACTCGACGGTGATCGCATAGCCCGGATGCTTTTCGCGAAACGCCTTGAGCGCGCGCGGCAGGATGTCGTAGCTCAGCGCCAGCACGCTGAGGATGCGCAGCTCGCCCGTGTCGCCCGCGGTGCGCAGGTTGGCGGCCAGCCGCTGCACCTCGTCGAGCTGCGCGAACAGCCGCTCGATGTGCGGGTACAGCGTGAGCGCCTCGGTGGTCGGCGTGAGCCGGCCCTTGGCGCGCTGGAACAGCGGAAAGCCCAGTTGCAGCTCGGCATGCTGCAGCGTGCGGCTCACCGCCGGCTGCGTGATGTTGATGAGCCGCGCCGCCGCGCTCACGCTGCCCGTGAGCATGATCGCGTTGAAGACCTCGATGTGACGCAGGCGCATGATGAATCAGCGGCTCGATGACTTCTTCGCGGAACACCGTGGAACCGGCTTCGCCGGGCCACCGGTGTTGCCCCCGGCAGGGGGTTGGCGAAGCGACACGAAGTGCGCGAAGACTGGGGGCGAGTTCATTTCGCGCGCGCGATGTCCATGACCATGCGCGTGCCGAGGTAGAGGCGCGGTTCGATCGAGTCGATCAGCACGTATTCGGCATCGGCCGAGTGCGCGCCGAAGCCCTGCAGGCCGAAGCGCTCGATGACGGGCGCCTTGGTCTTCAGCGCCGCAAAGGCCGCGTCGGTGCCGCCGCCGGCGGCCTTGTCGTCGGCGCCCAGCGGCCGGCCGAGCTCGTCCTTGTAGATCTGCTGCGCATGGCGGGCCAGGGCTCGCGAGGCGTCGGTGGCTTCCAGCGGCGGACGGCGGCGCTCGAACTTCATCTCGACCTTGGCCTCGGGAATGAGCTGCTTCTTCACGCGCTCGTTCACCTGCTGCTCGATGCGGTCGTAGTCGCTGACCTTGAGCACGCGCACATCGGCACCCGCAGTGGCGCTGGCCGGAATCACATTGCGGTTGCTGCCCGACTTGGAGATGGTCCAGTTCATCTTCAGTCCCGTGGCCGGATCGGACAGGTCGCGCATCTGCAGGATCTGGTGCGACAGCTCGTACAGCGCGTTCACGCCCAGCTCGGGTGCCGAGCCCGCGTGCGAGGCCTTGCCCGTGACGTGCAGCGTGACCGAGGCGATGCCCGCCGTGGCGAGCGAAAGCTTGTCTTCCTTCACATAGGCGCCTTCGAAGGACAGCACCGCATCGTGCTCGCCGCCCATGCGCGTGATGAGAGCGCGCGCGCCGGGCGAACTGATTTCCTCGTCGCCGTTGATCAGCACGGTGAGCGTGCCGTACTCCTTGAATTTCATCGCCTGCAGCATCGACACGACGTGCGTGATGACCGCCACGCCCTGCTTGTCGTCGGCAATGCCCAGGCCGTAGGCCTTGTCGCCTTCGATGCGGAACGGCTGCTTGTCGAGCATGCCCACGGTGTAGACCGTGTCCATGTGCGCGATCAGCAGGATCTTCTTCTTACCCGTGCCCTTGAAGGTGGCGCGCACCACGCGGCCGATCTTCTCGGGCGTGTCTTCCATGCGGTAGGCCTCGGCGCTCGGATCGATCAGTTCAACCTCGCCGCCCAGCGCCTTGAACTTCGCGGCGACGAGGTTGGAGATCTTCTCGAGCCCGTCGAGGTCGCGACTGCCCGATTCGATGGAGACCAGCTCCTTGAGCGTGTCGAGCAGCGCGGGCTTTTCCTTGGCGGCAAGCGATGCGACGGCGGCATCCGGGGCGGCAAAGGCGGTGCCGAAGCAGGCCGCGCTGACGACGGCGAGCAGGACTCTGCGGTGTGGAAATCCGATCATGTGCGTGCGTTCTTCCCGAGTGATTGTTTCGTCTTCTTCAATGCGCCTTGTCCCAGTTGGGACCGACGCCGATCTCGGCCAGCAGCGGCACCTTCAGCGCGGCCACGCCGGCCATGAGACGCGGGATTTCGGTGCGTACCCATTCGATCTCCGCCTCGGGCACTTCGAACACCAGTTCGTCGTGCACCTGCATGATCATCCTGGTGCCGCGCTTCTCTTCGTCAAGCACGTTCTGTACCTTGACCATGCTCAGCTTGATCAGGTCGGCCGCCGTGCCCTGCATCGGCGCATTGATGGCCGCGCGCTCGGCGCCGCCGCGGCGCGGGCCGTTGGGCGAATTGATCTCGGGCAGGTACAGGCGGCGGCCGAACACGGTTTCCACATAGCCCTGCTCCTTGGCGAGCGCCTTGGTCTCGTCCATGTAGGCCTTCACGCCCGGGTAGCGCGCGAAGTAGCGCTCGATGTACGAAGCCGCGGCCTTGGTCTCGATGCCGAGGTTCTTTGCCAGGCCGAAGCTGCTCATGCCGTAGATCAGCCCGAAGTTGATGACCTTGGCGTAGCGGCGCTGCTCGCTCGACACCTGGTCTGGCGTGGAGCCGAACACCTCCGCGGCCGTGGCGCGGTGCACGTCGATGCCTTCGGTGAAGGCGCGCAGCAGCGATTCGTCGCCGCTGATGTGGGCCATGATGCGCAGCTCGATCTGCGAATAGTCGGCGCTCGCGATCACACTGCCGGCGGGCGCCACGAAGGCCTCGCGCACACGGCGGCCTTCGGGCGTGCGGATCGGGATGTTCTGCAGATTCGGGTCGTTGCTGCTCAGGCGCCCCGTGACGGCCACGGCCTGCGCATAGTGCGTGTGCACGCGGCCGGTGCGCGGGTTGGCGAGCTGGCCGAGCTTGTCGGTGTAGGTGCCCTTGAGCTTCGACAGGCCCCGGTGCTCGAGGATCTTGGCCGGCAGCGGGTAATCCTCGGCCAGTTTCTCGAGCACTTCCTCGTCGGTGCTGGGTGCGCCGCTCGGTGTCTTCTTGACCACGGGCAGGCCGAGCTTGGTGAAGAAGATCTCGCCAATCTGCTTGGGCGAACCGAGGTTGAAGGGCTGGCCCGCGATGTCGTAGGCCTCCTGCTCGAGCGCCATGATGCGCGTGCCGAGTTCGTGGCTCTGCGCGGCGAGCGTGGGTGCGTCGATCAGCACGCCATTGCGCTCGACGCGGTAGAGCGCCTCGCTCGAATCCATTTCGAGCTGGTAGACGAAGCGCAGCTTTTCGTTCTTCTCCAGCTGGGGCCACAGCGTGTTGTGCACGTCGAGCGTCTGATCGCTGTCCTCGCACGAATACTCGGCGGCCTTGGCGATGTCGACCTGGCTGAACGGGATCTGGTGCGCGCCCTTGCCGCACAGGTCTTCGTACGAGATGCCGCTGCGGCCCAGGTGGCGCTCGGCCAGGCTGGAGAGGCCGTGCGGCTTGTGCACTTCGAGCACGTAGCTCTGCAGCATGGTGTCGTGCGCATAGCCCTGCACCTCGATGCCGTGGTTGGCGAACACATGGCGGTCGTACTTGATGTGCTGGCCCAGCTTCTTCTTCGCGCCGTTCTCGAGCCAGGGCTTGAGCCTGGCGAGTACCTCGTCGATGGGCAACTGCTCGGGCGCATCGGGGTAGTTGTGGGTCAGCGGGATGTAGGCCGCTTCGCCAGGCGTGACGCTGAAGCTCACGCCGACGATCTGCGCGACCATTTCGTCGAGCGAGGTGGTTTCGGTGTCGATGGCCGCGAGTTCGGCGGCTTCGAGCTTCGCGAGCCAGGCGTCGAACTGCGCCCAGGTCGTGATCGTGTCGTACTTGAGGTTGCTTGCGGGGGAAGCGGCCTCCAGCGCTTCGATCTCGGAGGGCTCATCAAACAGGCCGCCCTGGTCGCTATCGGCGCGGGAGGCGGCCTTCTTCTTGAGGCTCTCCTCGATCAGCTCGGGCGGCACTTCCTGCGCTTCGAGCGCCTTGACCAGGCTCTTGAAGCCAAACCTCTCGTAGAAGGGCTTGAGCTCGGCGGTCTGCGGCGCACCGACGGGCAGCCCGTCCAGCGACGGCAGGCCGACAACGTGGCCATCGAGGTCGCAGTCGGTGCGGATGGTGACGAGGCGCCTGCTCAGCGGCAGCTTGTCGAGCGCCTTGCGCAGGTTTTCACCGGCCGCGCCCTTGACCTCGGCGGACCGTTCGACCAGCGCATCGAGCGAGCCGTATTCGAGCAGCCATTTGGCTGCTGTCTTGGGGCCGACCTTCTCGACGCCGGGCACGTTGTCGACCGAATCGCCGACCAGCGTCTGGTAGTCGATCATCAGGTTCGGCGGCACGCCGAACTCCGCCGTCACGCCCGCCACGTCTCGCTTCTTGCCGTTCATCGTGTCGATGATGGTGATGTGCTCGTCGACCAGCTGGCTCAGGTCCTTGTCGCCGCTGGACACGATCACCTCGACACCCTGCGCGGCGGCGATCTTGGCGAGCGTGCCGATGACGTCGTCGGCCTCCACGTCGGGCACGCTGAGCACGGGCCAGCCGAGCAGCTTCACCACTTCGTGGATGGGGTCGATCTGGCTGCGCAGGTCGTCGGGCATCGGCGAGCGATTGGCCTTGTACTCGGGGTACCAGTCGTCGCGGAAAGTCTTGCCGGGCGCATCGAAGATGCAGGCCGCGTAGTCCGCGCGCACCTCGCGGCGCAGCGCGGTCATCATGTTGATCATTCCCCGGATGGCGCCGGTCGCCGGGCTCTTGGAGTCGCCGGGCACGGCCCGCAGATCGGGCATGGCGTGGAAGGCGCGGTAGAGATAGCTCGAGCCATCGACGAGCAGCAGCGTTTTCTTGTCGGTCATCGGGCCATTTTGCCGTGCCCGCAGCAGCGCTCCGAACCACGACGGCACGAGGCGCCAACCGACGCCCAAGGATCGGGGGCGCGCCTACAATCGATGCATGCCTAGCTCCACACTCCTGGTCGCCCGCCGCATCCTGCTGGCGCTGGCTTTCGCAGCCCCCTTTGCCGCCGTGCAGGCGCAGCAGCCCGCGTCTGCCCCTGCGGCGGCTCCGGCCGATTCGCTACAAAACCAGGAGCAGGCCAAAGCCGAGGGGCGACGCAACCAGAAGGTCGAGAACATCCACACCGAGGACAGCGGCGCGTCGGTCGACGAAGTCCGCTACGGCGGCCGCACGCAAAGCATCAACGTCAAGCCCAAGTCGAACGTGCCGGGCTACGAAGTGCTGCCCGCCGACGCCGCCACGGGGCGCCAGGGCTCCTCTGAAACGGGCGCCAACGGCCCCCGCGTCTGGAACGTGATGAAGTTCTGACCGTGCTGCGCTCTTCCCTTTCCCTTTCCGTTTTCGAACCAGCAACCCGGCGCTGAGTACCGCCATGGCAGTTTTCACCGAAGTGGGTTTCGGCGAGGCAGACGCGCTCGTCCAACGCCTGGGCCTGGGCCCGCTGCGCGAACTGCGCGGCATCGAAGGCGGCATCGAAAACACCAACTACTTCGCGACCACCGAGTCCGGCGAGTTCGTGCTGACGCTGTTCGAACGCCTGAGCGCCGAGCAGCTCCCTTACTACCTTTGCCTGATGCAGCACCTGGCGGCCGCCGGCCTGCCGGTTCCTGCGCCAGTGGCGGCGGCAGAGCCCGTCGCCGCCGAGAAGCCCAGGAAAAGCCAGCCTCCCGTACCCGCCGAAGCCTCGTGCGACCTGCTGCACATCGTCGCCGGCAAGCCTGCGGCGGTGGTGCAGAAGCTCTCGGGCCGCAGCGAACTCGCGCCCGGTGCGGCGCATTGCGCCGAACTGGGTGCGATGCTGGCACGCATGCACCTCGCGGGGCGCGACTACCCCCGCATCCAGCCGAACCTGCGCGGCCTGCCCTGGTGGAACGAAACGGTGCCGGTGGTGCTGCCGTACATCGAGGAGCCGCAGGCTGCCCTGCTGCGCGCCGAACTGGCCTACCAGAACCACGTCGCCGAATCGTCGGCCTATGCGGCCCTGCCGCGCGGCCCGGTGCATGCCGACATGTTTCGCGACAACGTGATGTTCGCGACCGACGGCGACGCCGGTGCCGCGCCGCGCCTGACCGGCGTGTTCGACTTCTACTTCGCCGGCACCGACACCTGGCTGTTCGACCTGGCCGTATGCCTGAACGACTGGGCCATCGACCTGCCGACCGGCCGGCACGATGCCGAACGCGCCGATGCGCTGCTCTCGGCCTACGAAACCGTGCGAACACTGAACGCCGCCGAACGCGCCCTGCTGCCCGCAATGCTGCGCGCCGCGGCGCTGCGCTTTTGGATTTCCCGGCTCTGGGACTTCCATCTGCCGCGCGAGGCGAGCATGCTCAAGCCCCATGACCCCGCGCACTTCGAACGCGTGCTGCGCGACCGCGCCACCTACCCGCATGCCATGGCACAGGCCCTCGAGCCGCTGCTGGCTGCCTGATCCACACACATGAAACTCAACCTCGTGCCGGCGCGAACCGGCGTCGAATGGGTCCGCCTCGGGCTCCGGAATTTCTGGCGGCAGCCGCTGGCCTTCGTCTCGCTGTTTCTTCTGTTCATGGCAGTGATTTCCAGCGTGTCGCAACTGCCGCTGGTCGGCAGGTTCCTTCCGCTCATGCTGCTGCCGTTTTCCACGCTCGCCTTCATGGTCGCGGCGTCGGTGGCCGATTCCGCACCTGGCAACGGCAACGGCAATGCCACGGGCGACGTGAAAAAACCGACCGGCGCGCTCATGTTTCTGGCAGTGGCGCGCGCCATGCGGACGGAATGGCGTTCGCTGGTGGTGCTCGGCCTGATTTCCGCGGTGTATTTCTTCCTGACGGTGCTCGCGACAGCCGTCGTCGATGGCGGCCAGTTCGTGCGCAGCTACTTCCTCGGCGAAGCGCCTGCGAAGGAAGTGCTGGAAAGCAGCCGCTTCCAGGTGGCCAATATGCTTCAGCTGTGCCTCACGCTGCCGCTGGTCGCGGCGATGTGGCATGCCCCCGCGCTCGTTCACTGGCACAAGGTGGAGCCGGTGAAGAGCATCTTCTTCAGCCTGGTGGCGATGTTCCGGAATTTCAGCGCCTACGCGCTGTTCTGGCTCGTGTGGTGCGGCGTGGTCCTGATCAGCCTTGCCTGTGTAGCGCTGATCGCCACCGTCGTGATCGGGGTGGGCTCCCTGGGCTCGGATGCCGGCGCAATGGCCGTCGGCAACGTGCTGATGGTCGGCACGCTGCTGGCGCTCGCCGCCATGGCGCAGGCGTCGAACTGGTTCACCTTCCGCGACACCTTCAAGCCCGACTGAGCGCCGCAAGCGGCCGCTGCACCCGTGGCGGCCGGCTCAGATCGGCGTGAGCTTGGCCACCGACAGCGCCAGCCACTTCACGCCATGCCGCGCGAACTTGACCTGCGCACGCGCATCGTCGCCCGTGCCTTCGAGCGCGGTCACCGTGCCTTCGCCGAACTTGTTGTGGAACACCTGCATACCTGAACGCAGGCCGTGCGACGGCGCGGTCTTCTGTGGCGGCACGGGTGGGCTGGCGAAAGTTTCCTTGTCGCGGCTGTTGCTGCCGCCGCCATAACCACCGCCGTAGCCGCCACCACCGCCGCGCGTGCTCGCGTAGCCGCCGCCATAGCCGAAGGCCGACGGCGTGAAGCCCTGGTTCTTGGGCGTGAGCCACTTGAGCGCGCCCTCGGGCAGCTCATCGAAGAAGCGGCTCTTGACGTTGTAGCGGGTCTGGCCGTGCAGCATGCGCGTCTGCGAATGGCTCAGATACAGGCGCTTGCGGGCACGCGTGATCGCCACGTACATCAGGCGGCGCTCTTCCTCGAGGCTCTCGAAGTCGCTCATCGAGTTCTCGTGCGGGAACAGGCCCTCTTCCATGCCGGTGATGAACACGCAGTCGAACTCCAGGCCCTTGGCGGCATGCACGGTCATGAGCTGCACCGCGTCCTGCCCGGCCTGCGCCTGGTTGTCGCCTGATTCGAGCGCGGCGTGCGTAAGGAAAGCGGCCAGCGGGCTCAGGGTTTCGCCGGTCTCGGCGTCGGGCGCGAGCGGCTCATCGACCACCGGGCGGGTCAGGTCGATGCCCTGGCTCGCGGGCGACTGGCGCAGCTCGTCGACCGGCAGCGCCACGGCGTCGCGACCGAAGCCCTCCTGCGTGACGAAGCTCTCGGCCGCGTTCACGAGTTCTTCCAGATTCTCGATGCGGTCGGCGCCTTCGCGGTCGGCCTTGTAGTGCTCGACGAGGCCGCTGTGGTCGAGCACCAGCTCGATGATCTCGCGCAGGCTCACGCCCTGGGTCTGCTCGCGCAATACGTCGATCTTGGCGACGAAGCCCGTGAGGTTCGCGCCGGCCTTGCCGCCTACCACGCTCACTGCATCGTGCAGCGAACGGCCGGCCGCGCGCGCCGCATCCTGCAGGGTTTCGAGCGTGCGCGCGCCGATGCCGCGCGGCGGAAAGTTGACGACGCGCAGGAAGCTGGTGTCGTCGTCCTTGTTCTCGAGCAGGCGCAGGTAGGCCAGCGCATGCTTGATTTCGGCGCGCTCGAAGAAGCGCAGGCCGCCGTACACGCGGTAAGGCACCGATGCATTGAAGAGCGCCGTTTCGATCACCCGGCTCTGCGCATTGCTGCGGTAGAGCACGGCCATCTCTTTTCGATCGAAGCCATCGCGCACGAGCTGGCGCATTTCCTCGACCATCCATTGGGCCTCGGCAAGGTCTGTGGGCGATTCGTACACGCGCACCGGCTCGCCCGGACCCTGGTCCGTGCGCAGGTTCTTGCCGAGGCGCTTCTTGTTGTGGCTGATGAGTTCGTTGGCCGAGTCGAGGATGTTGCTGTAGCTGCGGTAGTTCTGCTCCAGCTTGATCTGATGCGTGACGTTGAACTCGCGCACGAAGTCGGTCATGTTGCCCACGCGCGCACCGCGAAAAGCGTAGATGCTCTGGTCGTCGTCGCCCACGGCGATCACGCTGTTGCGGCCCGGCTCGAACTGGCCCGCGGCGGTGTTGCCCGCGAGCATCTTGATCCACGCGTACTGCAGGCGGTTGGTGTCCTGGAACTCGTCGATCAGGATGTGGCGGAAGCGCCGCTGGTAGTGCTCGCGCACCGGGTCGTTGTCGCGCAGCAGCTCGTAGCTGCGCAGCATGAGCTCGCCGAAGTCGACCACGCCTTCGCGCTGGCATTGCTCTTCATAGAGGCGATAGAGCTCGACCTTCTTGCGGTCGTCGTCGTTGCGGACTTCGACAGCGTCGGGGCGCAGGCCGTCTTCCTTGGCGCCGGCGATGAACCATTGCGTCTGCTTGGCCGGGAAGCGCTCGTCGTCGACATTGAACTGCTTCATCAGGCGCTTGATGGCCGAGAGCTGGTCCTGCGTGTCGAGGATCTGGAAAGTCGATGGCAGGTTGGCCAGCTTCCAGTGCGCGCGCAGCAGGCGGTTGCACAGGCCGTGGAAAGTGCCGATCCACATGCCGCGCACATTGACGGGCAGCATCGCCGTCAGGCGCGTCATCATTTCCTTGGCGGCCTTGTTGGTGAAGGTCACGGCGAGGATGCCGCCGGCGGAGACCTGCCCCGTCTGCAGCAGCCAGGCGATGCGGGTGGTGAGCACGCGCGTCTTGCCGGAGCCGGCGCCGGCCAGGATCAGCGCGTTGCCCTCGGGCAGCGTGACCGCGGCGAGTTGCTCCGCGTTCAGGTTCTGGAGCAGCGGCAGCGCTGGAGGGTGGGCGTCAGCCGCAGGATCGTGAAACAACATCCTCCGATTGTAGAAACCACTGCGTATGCGGGTTATATGAAGAATCGGAAGACCTGCCTTTGCGAGGCGGCGTAAAATCAATCACCGGGCCCAAGATTCTTGCGCCCGGTTTTTTGTGGGCGTTTTCTTTGCGATACGCACCGCGAAAGCCGGCCGGACCAAGCGCTCATTCGTTTCTTTCAACGATTCCTTTCAGGAGCCTGGTCATGCAGATTTTCGACTACGACAACATTCTTCTCCTCCCGCGCAAGTGCCGCGTGGAGAGCCGCTCCGAGTGCGACACCAGCGTGACGCTGGGCGAGCGCAGCTTCCGCCTGCCGGTGGTGCCCGCCAATATGAAGACGGTGGTCGACGAATCGATCTGCCTGTGGCTGGCGCAGAACGGCTACTTCTACGTGATGCACCGCTTCGACCTCGACAACGTCAAGTTCGTCAAGGACATGCAGGGCAAGGGCGTGTTCGCATCGATCTCGCTGGGCGTGAAGAAGGCCGACTACGGCACCGTCGACCAGATGGTGGCGCAGGGCCTGGTGCCCGAGTACGTCACGATCGACATCGCGCACGGCCACGCCGACAGCGTGAAGAACATGATCGGCTACCTCAAGCAAAAGCTGCCGAAGGCCTTCGTGATTGCCGGCAACGTCGGCACGCCAGAGGCCGTGATCGACCTCGAGAACTGGGGCGCGGACGCGACCAAGGTCGGCATCGGCCCGGGCAAGGTCTGCATCACCAAGCTCAAGACCGGCTTCGGCACGGGCGGCTGGCAGCTGTCGGCGCTCAAGTGGTGCGCGCGCGTGGCGACCAAGCCGATCATTGCGGACGGCGGTATCCGCGACCATGGCGACATCGCCAAGAGCGTGCGCTTCGGCGCGTCGATGGTCATGATCGGCTCGCTGTTCGCGGGGCACGAGGAGTCGCCCGGCAAGACGGTCGAGGTCGATGGCGCGCTGTTCAAGGAGTACTACGGCTCCGCCAGCGACTTCAACAAGGGCGAGTACAAGCACGTCGAGGGCAAGCGCATCCTCGAACCCATCAAGGGCAAGCTGGCCGACACGCTGGTCGAGATGGAGCAGGACGTGCAGAGCTCGATCAGCTACGCGGGCGGGCGCACGCTGCTGGACATCCGCAAGGTCAACTACGTCACCCTGGGCGGAGACAACGCGGGCGAACATCTGTTGATGTAAGCCCGGGCATTGCCGGTCAGGCCTCGAGCAACTGCACCGCGTGCCGGTGCAGCGTGTGGGCCGGATCGGCGAGCGCATCGACCACGCCGAAATGGTCGAGCCCTGGAAGCACCTCGCACACCGGCACGGTGTTGCGCCCCCACGCCTCGCGGATCATCTCGTTGTGGCGGATGAACTCCTCGCTCTCCTCGCCGCCTGCAACTGCGTAGAGCTGCCCACGTTTTGGTGCTGGCCACAGGGCGGGGCTGGCGCGCAGGGCGTCCGCGTCGGTCAGCTTCAGTGTGTTTTCGAGGAACGGCGTGCGCTGCAGCGGGCGAAGGTCATAGAGGCCCGAGATCGACAGCGCATTGCGCACGAGCTGCGCAGGCAGGTCGGAGGCGACCGTTTTCCAGTCGCAGGCCAACAGCGCCGCCGCCATGTGCCCACCAGCCGAATGGCCAGCGACGGTGATCCGCGACGGATTGCCGCCGTGGGCCGCGATGTGGCGCCATGTCCACTCGAGCGCGCGCACCATCTGCAGCAGGATGCCGGGCACCGTGACGGGCCGCTGCGGCGTGCCGGGACACAACGCGTAGTTCGGCTGGACCACGCAGATGCCGCGGTCATTGAACGCGGGCGCGATGAATGAATGGTCTTTCTTGTCCATGGCGCGCCAGTAGCCGCCGTGGATGAAAACCAGCACGGGGGCGTCGGGCACGGGTGCCGGGAAGATGTCGAGCGTTTCGTTCACGCCCTGGCCATATGGCACGTCGATCCGCGCGGGCAAGGCCTCGCGCACTGCGGCGGATTCACGTGCCCAGCGCTCGAAGTAGGCGGGGTGGTCCTTGACCCGTGCGAGGTTGTTGTACATGCCCTCCAGCCAGGCGGGATCGAACGAGGCCATGCGCTTTTTCTCCGTGTTTTGCGAGGCGCGCATCTTGGCACGCCAGCGTGCGCCGAGACGGAGTTTTGGTTAAAATTCGACCTGTGTTGGGGGGGTAGCTCAGCTGGGAGAGCGCCGCGTTCGCAATGCGGAGGTCGGGAGTTCGATCCTCCTCCTCTCCACCAACCGACACAGAAAAGGCCTTGGCATCTGCCAGGGCCTTTTCTTTTTTCAAGCTCAGGTATCGAGTGTCAGATGCTGTCCATGCAGCGCCGAGGCCGCCGGCGACGCGAGGAAGCCAATGGTCTGCGCCGCGACCGAGGTGGACACCCAGTCGGCCGGGTTCGCATCGGGCATCGCCTGCCGGTTGGCTGGCGTGTCGAGCACGCTCGGAGCCACGCTGTTGATATTGACGCCATGAGGCGACGCCTCGGCTGCCATGGCTTCCACCAGGCGCTGCAGCGCACTCTTCGAAGCGATGTACGCGGCCATGGCCGGCACGCCGCGTGCCGCAACCTTCGCCGTCACGGCGATGACGCTGCCGGAGCGGCGCGCGATCATCGAGGGCAGCACCGCCTGCGTCACGGCGACGAACGACCATGCGTTGAGATTCATCATCCGGTCCCAGCTCGCGCGCGTGAGCGCATGCGTCGCTTCGCCCATTTCGAATCCGCCTGCGATGTGGACCAGCGTGTCGATGCGGCCGAAGGACTTGAGCGCCTGCTCCGCGAGGGCGGCCATCTCGGAGGTGGAAGTCACGTCACCCGCCAGCAGGAGATGCTGCGAGTTGTCCAGGCCCGGAAAGACTTCCGCAAGACGGCCCGCATGGTGATCGACCAGCGCCAGGCGCGCGCCCTGGTCGATGAAATGCCGAGCCACGGCGCGGCCCAGTGCGCCAGCGGCGCCGGTGATCAAGACATGGGGCGTGGTGTTCGCATCGCTCATCGAAATTCTCCTGGTTGAAGGGCCCTGCCCTCTCGGGCGTGGTGAATCCTAACGCTGCGGCCACAAAAATTTTGGCCATGCAGAAATTCTGGGATATACTCGTGGTCTTGCCAGAAAACGCCAAAGGTTTTCAACGCAAGGGCTCTTAGCTCAGTTGGTAGAGCAGCGGACTCTTAATCCGTAGGTCGAGTGTTCGAGTCACTCAGGGCCCACCACCAACACCGAAAATAGCGCGTTCTTCGCGCTATTTTTTTGTCAAAGCCTCCTCACGGTCCACGCGAGGAGGCTTTTTTTTTGGCTCGCTGGCCACCCGATTGATGCACTGCCAGAGCTGCGTTGCAGAAGCACTGCGAACCCAGCCCTCAAGTGCACACGTCAAACCTTCGAGGATGATTTCCCTTCTCATGCGGGAATATTTCACGATTTGTGCGCCACTTACAAGCTGCTCTGGACCCAACCTGCAAAAGGTCCCCATCCGGCATGGCATCTTGTACTGGCTGTCACGCAGCACAACAACAATGACACAGGGAAATCAACTTCGAAGCCATAAAGCTCGTTCAACCCGCTCAGGCGGGTATTTTTTTGTCCAGCCGCAGCCAAGGTCGAGAACGATGCTCAGAGGCCACAGGATGCGACCAGGCCCCGGACCGCGCCTTCACGCGTGAGCTATATTTCCTCCCATGGAAAAGGCGTCCGACATAGGCAAACCCACCGTCCCCATCGACCTGATCGGGCCGGACCACTGGCCCCGCTCGAAACGCGGTTCGGGTCGTGCCACCAAGGTGATCCTCGCCATCGCGAGTGGCTTGGCGGCCGCCGGCCTGATCGCCTACCGCTTCTTCGGACGCTGAACACCGGCGCCTCACAGTTACAAAAGCCCGCCGCCTGGGAGACAGGCAGCGGGCTTTTTTCATGGACGAAGACCAGGGTCACGGCCCTGCCCTCACTGAAGCCGCGAGCCCTTGGGCAGCCGCTTCGCCAGCCACTCGTGCACATCCGCGCGGATGTTGCGTCCTTCGAGCAGGAAGTTCTCGTAGCGGCTCGGCACATAGGGCAGATAGACCAGCGGCATGCCCGCCTCCTCCGGCGTGCGTGCTGCCTTGCGGTTGTTGCAGACCCCGCATGCGCTCACGAGGTTGGTCCAGGTCCACGGACCTCCGCGGGATTCGGGCAGCACGTGTTCGCACTGCAGTTCGCGCTCGTGGAACACCTCGCCGCAGTAGGCGCAGGTGTGGCGGTCGCGGCGCAGCAGTTTGCTCTTGGTGACGCTCGGAATCACGTCGAAGAGGTTGATCTTCGACGCACCGCGCAGTGCAACGATCGGCGCCACGTCGATGCGCGACTGCATGCCGCGCGCCACGTTGAAGCCACCACGCAGCGTGGCGAGCGGCAGGCCGCCGTCTTCCCATGCGACCGAGCCGGTCGCGTAGTGCAACACCGCCTGCTCCAGCGAAATCCAGGCTTGCGGCGTGCCCTGAATATCGAGTTGCAGGACGTGAGGATGCATGTCTCGCCTCCTTTTGCGGCGATGGTTGTGATGAGGTCGAATGAAACGAAGTGGGGTGCACGAACGGGATCGAACCGTCGTCAGCGGGACCACAACCCGCGGCTCTGCCATTGAGCTACGCGCACCATGAAAAACAAGGAACAGGCGGCCGGCCTACCATTCGCCGACTGCGCGAACGCGCTGGTCGGGGTCGAGCCCCTCCGGCAGCGGCTCGCGCCCCAGGGAGTCCGCCGCGCATTCGCCTGTGCGACGCGCATCGACAGCAATGCCGAACCTGCGGGCCAGGGCCATCACCATGCGGCTGCGTGGCTGTGCCGGACGCACGGTGATCATCCGGATCGGGGTGTTGCGCTTGCGCATGGTGGCTCCTTGGTTGGCGTGACAGCTCGAACAAACAAAAATGGCCCCACGTGCACGACTCGAACGTGCAACCCCTTGCTTCGTAGGCAAGTGCTCTGATCCATTGAGCTAACGCGGGTCGAAAACAAAAAGTGTCCGGTTACGGGTTCCGGCGCCGCCCAATCTTTGCGGCCGGTTTCCGCGGGAGGGCCATCTGCATGGCCCGGTCCCGCTCGGGTTCGGTGTGGTTCGAAAAACGGTGGCCCGCTTTCCATTTCGGTTGTGTCCTCACGCGACGGACAGCGCGCTGGGCGCTGTCCCGTACGACGTCGCTGCACAGGAGTGATCGGTTCCTGCACATCCCGCCAGACCGTCTACGCGGTGGGCTCTGGCGGTGTGGTGAAGGCACACCCGAAATGGCAAACAAGCACGACAGACAAAAAAAAGGCCCGGAACCTTGCGGTTTCCGGGCCTCTGCATGAGAGAGCTTGGGAGGTGTGCGCCTATGCGCAACCTCCACCCGGTAGCACCTGATCCTCGACTTTTCCAACGCGCAGGCTGGCTGCGGCTTTCGTGGAATACACGTGGCTCTGGTGCTGATTCGGTCGGAGCGACGGCATGCTGTCGAAACCACCGCACGACCAGACGCGCACGAGCGATCGGCCCGAGGCGGGTCGAATGCTGGTGAGGTTCAAGGCGGTGTTCACGATGGTTCCTGAGTCAAAAATTGCCGCTGTCGGCTGTAAGGGGTTGGAAAAAAGGGACGGCCTGGGCCGCGAATGAAGGCAACTGTAAATAGTGTTTACGACGGCGTCAACAACCGGGACAATCTTTTCTTGTCTTGTTGTTGTTTTTGAACAGTGCCCAATATCACCGTCGCGCGCCGCCGCAATGCCCTTGCGTTGCACCGCCGCTTTCTCGAAGAGGCCGTCGCCGCGGGCCTGCCAGCCAAGGGGCTGGACCAGGCGTTCGCGAAGAAGCTCGAAATCTCTCCGAGCATGTGGAGCCAGATCAAGAGCTCGCGGCCCATCGGCGACAACCTGGCACGGCAGATCGAACGGCATTGCAACGTCGAGCCCGGCTGGCTCGACGAAGAAGACCGCCCCAGCGAAGTACCCGATGCAGCGGAAGAGCGCTTCATTGCGGCCGCGCGCAACGCATGGCGCACCGCCAATGCCAAGGGAAAGAAGGAGCTCGGCGGCTGGCTGAAGAAGCGCGCGCAGGACGCGGCGGGCAGCGAGCCCACCCCCTAGGATGCTCAGCCCAGCTCGGGCGCGTTGCGCAGGATAGCTGCGCGCATGTCGTCCGGAATGGCGACGGCGCGATGGGTTTCGAGCGACGTGGTCACGAGCACCTGCTGCATCTGCATGCGCAGTTCGCCGGTCGCCGGATCGAAGCAGCGCACAAGCAGCGTCATCGAGCGCGACCCCAGCCGCTGCACGGTGAGGCCGAGCGCGACCTGGTCGCCCATGCGGCTCACCGCGCGGAAGTCGGCTTCGAGCTTCACGGTGGGCAGGCCGATGCGCCGCACGGCCACCAGCCCGTGGTAGCTGAGCCCCAGGCCTTCGTTGACCCAGTCTTCGACGAGCCCGTTGAGCATCACGAAGTACTGCGGGTAGAAAACAATGCCCGCCGGGTCGCAGTCCGAGAAGCGGATCAGCCGCGCGCGGCGGAACTCGCTGCCCTGGGCCGGGAGATCGACAGGGGTGCCCACGCTCATGCTCAGCCCTCCTCGGCCGGCGGCTCGCCGCGCATCACGTGCACACGCAGCAGGCCCAGTTGGGTGTGCATCTGCTTGACGGTCTTCATGTCGAGCCCCGAGAACATCTCGAGGATCCATTGTTCGTGCTCGCTCGCCATCGTCTCGAAGGTGCGGCGCCCTGTCGGCGTGAGGCTCACGATCCATGCGCGGCGGTCGTCGGGGCTGGGCGCGCGCGCCACCATGCCTTCGCGCTCGAGCTCGTCGGTCAGGCCTGTGACGTTGCCGCCGGTCACCATCAGGTAGCGCGAGAGCACGCGCATCTTGAGCCCGTCCTTGTAGCGATGGAGCTGCGCCATGTAGTCGAAGCGCGCGAGCGAAATGCCGAAGCGCTCGCGCAGCCGGCGCCGGATCTCGGCCTCGATCTGCGTGGTGCTGGCCAGCATGCGCAGCCAGAGCTTGAGCATCGCGTGGTCCTCGTGGCCCGCGCGGGCTTCGTGGCCCAGTTCTTCCGCATCGCTCAGGACGGCGTGCGAGGCATCGTTGTCGCGCGTCATGTCACCTCTCCCCCTGAAACCGAGATCGACTGGCCGGTGACCGACGCAGCGCCCGCGCCGCACAGCCAGCGCACCGCATCGGCGACTTCGGCCGGCTGCACGATGCGCCGCTGCGGATTGACGCTGGAGAATTCGGCCAGCGCGTCGGCCTCGCTGCGCCCGGTCTTGCCGACCACGTTGGCGACGCTGTTGCGCAGGATGTCGGTGTCGGTGTAGCCCGGGCACACGGCATTCACCGTGATGCCCTTGCGCGCCACTTCGAGTGCCAGCGAACGCGTGAGCCCGACCACGCCATGCTTAGCCGCGGTGTAGGCCGCCACGTAGGCGTAGCCCTTCTGTCCCGCCGTGCTGGCGATGTTGACGATGCGGCCCCAGCCGGCATCGAGCATGTCGGGCAGCGCAGCCTGTGCGCACAGGAAGCTGCCGGTGAGGTTCACCGACAACATGCGCTGCCAGAGCTCGAACGAGGTCTTGAGGAAGGGCGCGCTCTCAGCGGCACCCGCATTGTTGACGAGCACGGCGACAGGGCCGCGCGCCGCTCGGGCCTCCGCGAAGGCCGCCTGCACCGCCTGCGGATTCGCCACATCGGCAGCGGCCACGCCGTGACCGCTGCCCGCGAGCGAATCGGCCACACGCTTCAGCGCTTCGCGGTCACGCCCCAGCAGTGTCAGAACGGCGCCTTCGTCGGCCAGGGTGCGCGCGATCTCGGCGCCGATGCCGCGCGCCGCGCCCGTGACGAGTGCATGGCGGCCGGTCAGTGAATTTGATTGCATACCTGAATGTTTTAGTTCTGAATCATTTTAGCGAAGTGTACCGACGAAGCTGTCAGCGCATGAAACAGCCGGAAAGAAGGAGCGCGTTGTGTCTGCCGGGAGCCTCAGGCCCTCACAGGCCGGCCGTCCCAGGTCTGCGGACTCACGCCGCGCTCGCGCAGCTTGAACTTCTGCACCTTGCCGTTCTCGGTGCGCGGCAGGTCGGCCAGCACGTCGATGTAGCGCGGCACGGCGAAGTAAGGCAGCCGGCTTTCACAGAAGCGCACGAGTTCGGCCGGGTCGATCGGCACGCCGTCGCGCGCCACCAGCGCGGCCATCACCTCGTCCTCGGCCAGTTCGGATTGCACCGGGTACACCGCGCACGAAGCCACGCCCGGATGGCTCAGCAGCACCTGCTCGACCTCGAACGACGAGATGTTCTCGCCGCGCCGACGAATCGCGTCCTTGATGCGGTCGACGAAGCGGAACGCACCGTCGGCGTCCTGCACCACGCGGTCGCCGGTGTGGAACCAGAGATTGCGCCAGGCCTCGACCGTCTTCTCCGGCATGTTGAAGTAGCCGCTTGCGAAGGCATGGGGCTCGTCCGCGCGCAGCAGCAGTTCGCCGGCGTCGCCGGGCGGCAGGGCCGCGTCGTCTTCATCGGCCACGCGCGCCTGGAAGCCTGGGCGCAGCCAGCCCATGACACCGCCGCGCGGCGAATTCGGCGCGGTGGCGATGGCGAAATTGGTCTCGGTCGAGCCGTAGCCTTCGAGCAGTTGCACGCCGGTGCGCGCCTTGAACGCCGCACACGCGGCGGACGGCACGCCCGGACCGAGGCCGATGCGCACCCGGTGATCGCGCTCGCCGGGCCCTTCGGGCTGCGCGAGCAGGATCGGCACCATCGCGCCCAGCAGATAGACCACCGTCGCCCCGCTCGCGCGCATCGCCGGCCAGAAGCCCGAGGCCGAGAAGCGCGGCGCGAACACCGCCTCTGCGCCCGTCAATGCGGCCTGCGCGAAGGTATTGAGCGCATTGATGTGAAAGAGCGGCAGTGTGGTGCACAGCACGTCGTCGGCGCCGACATCGAGCACCTCCGCACTGTTCACGCCCCACCAGAAATACTGCGCATGCGGACAGACGACGCCCTTGGCTGGCCCCGTCGTACCGGAGGTGTACAGAATCGCGAGCGGGTCGCCGGGTTGCACCGCCGCAGGCATCAGCGCCTCTCCGCTCTCGGGGTAAGCCGTTACGCGCACGCCCTGGGGCGCCTGCCAGCCGGAGGACTCCGCCTCGCCCACCACCCAGACCTCGCGCAACGCGGTGTGCGCCAGATCCGCCGTCGCGAGCCGCTCAAGAAAGCCCGCCTCGATCACCAGCAGCTTCGCCTCGCTGTTCGCGAGGAAGTACTCGATCTGCGGCCCCATCGACGCGGTGTTGACCGGCACCATCGATGCGCCCAGCCAACCCGCGCCGAGGAAGCTTTCGAGAAACTCGATGCGGTTGCCACACATCACGGCAACGCGGTCGCCACGCACCACGCCGGCCGCGGCCAGCGCACCGGCGCGAACGGCTGCAGCCTGCGCAGCGTCGCGATGCGTCCACTCGTCGCCACCGATCCGAAGCAACGGACGCGAGCCGAACGGCCCGGCCTGCCGCTGCAGCATCGCCGGCAACGTGCGCTGCACGGGCGGCACAGCCCGCGGGTCACTCGTCATCGTGCGTGCCCCCGCCGAGATAGGTCGCCTGCACGCGCGGATCGCTCGCCAGCTCGGCCGAGGCACCCGACAGCGCGATCTCGCCGGTCTCCAGAACATAGCCTTCGTCCGAGCTTTCGAGCGCCGCACGCGCGTTCTGCTCGACCAGCAGGATCGAGACACCGTCTTCGCGCAGCTTGCGCACGATGGTGAGGATGTCGCGCACGATCAGCGGCGCGAGGCCGAGGCTCGGCTCATCGAGCATCAGCAGACGCGGCGCCGACATCAGCGCGCGCCCCACCGCCAGCATCTGCCGCTCGCCGCCCGAGAGCGTGTCGGCGCGCTGCGAACGCCGTTCGGCCAACCGCGGAAAGCGGTCGTACACCGACTGCAGCCGCTTCTTCATCGCATCGCCGCGCAGCCGCTTGGCATAAGCGCCGAGCTGAAGGTTGTCGAGCACGGTGAGTTCGCCGAACAGCTCGCGCTTCTCGGGCACGAGGCACAGGCCGCGCTCCACGCGCGCTTCCACGTCGAGCCCCTGCAGGTCTTCGCCCTCGAAGCGCAGCGTGCCCTTGCAAGGCAGCAGGCCCATCGCGGCCGCCAGCAGCGTGGTCTTGCCTGCGCCATTGGGACCGATCACCGAAATGATCTGCCCCGGCTGCAGGTCGAGCGACACGCCGCGCACAGCCTCCACCTGCCCGTAGGACACATGCAGGTCGCCAATTTCCAGCATCGCGGTCATACAACGCTCCCCAGATACGCCGCCTGCACGCGCTCGTCCGCGCGCACCGCCGACGGCACACCCTCCACGAGCTTGGAGCCGAAGTTCATCACCACCAGCCGGTCCACCAGTTTCATCACGAAGTCCATGTCGTGTTCGACGATGAGGATGGTCACGCCCTCCTCGCGCAGCTTGCGCAGCAGGTCGCCGAGCGCCATCTTTTCCTTGCGGCGCAGGCCGGCGGCGGGCTCGTCGAGCACCAGCAGCACCGGGTCGGCGGCCAGCGCGCGCGCGATTTCCAGAATGCGCTGCGTGCCCAGCGGCAGGCTGCCCGCGAGCTCGTGCGCGCGGTCGCCCAGGCCGATGCGGTCGAGCTGCCGCTGCGCCTCCTGCAGGATCTGGCTTTCCTCCATGCGGTCGAGCCGCAGCCCCGCCTTCAGGATGCCCGAGCGGGTGCGCGAATGCGCGCCCAGCGCCACGTTGTCGAGCAGGCTCATGTGCGGGCGCAGCTTCACGTGCTGGAAGGTGCGCGCCAGCCCCAGCCGCGCCACCTCGCGCTGCGGCTTGCCGGCGATGTCGTGCGCCAGGAAGCGCACCTGGCCCGCGCTCATCGGCAGCGTGCAGGTCAGCAGGTTGAACATGGTCGACTTGCCCGCGCCGTTGGGCCCGATCAGCCCGACGATCTCGCCGGCCTTCACGTCGAAGCTCACATCGTTGACGGCCACCAGCCCGCCGAAGCGCTTGACCGCGCCGTTCACCGACAGCACCTGCGAGCCACGCTCGGGCAGCATGCGGTGAGGCAACGGATCGACCGGCGGGGCCTCGTGGCGCGAAGGCTCCTGCGAGCCGCCGCGCCGGTGCGTCCAGCGGCGCAGCAGGCCCATCACGCCGCCGCGCGCGAAGTGCAGCAACAGAATGAAGAGCGCGGCGAAAGCCACGGCCTCGAGCTGGCCGGCGCGCTGTGTGAGCATCGGCAGCACGTCCTGCAGCCCGTTCTTCAGCACCAGCACCAGCGCGGCGCCCACCAGTGCGCCCGCCAGCTGGCCGAGCCCGCCGGCCACAGCCATCAGCAGGTACTCGATGCTCGCGCGCACGTCGAAGGGCGACGGGCTCACGAAGCGGTTCATGTGCGCGTAGAGCCAGCCCGCCAGTCCCGCGAACAGCGCTGCCGTGACGAACAGCGACAGCCGCACACGGTAGGCATCCGCCCCCACGCTCGCCAGCAGCGTGGCACCGCCGCGAAGCCCGCGAATCGCGCGCCCCGGCCGTGACTGCAGCAGGTTGTGGCTGAACAGGCAGGCCAGCCCGACCACCACCCAGATCAGGTAGTACATCGAACGCGGATCGGCCAGCGACCAGCCCGCGACCTGCAGCGGTGGAATGTTCGACAGCCCCGTGTGCCGCCCAAGCGCATCGACATTGCCGAACAGCATTGCGATCGACAGTCCCCAGGCGATCGTGCTGAGCGGCAGGAAGTGCCCGCCAAGGCGCAGCGTGAGCATGCCGATGGCCAGCGCCGAGAGGCCGGTGAGCAGCAGCGCGAACAGCAGTCCGATCCACGGCGACATGCCCTGCGTGGTCGTGAGCCACGCCGTGGCGTAGGCCGCGATGCCCACGAAGGCCGCCTGCCCGAACGAGGTCGCGCCGCCCACGCCGGTGAGCAGCACGAGGCCCAGCGCCACCAGCGCGCCGATGCCGATGTCGTTGAGCAGCGAGACCGTGAAGCTCCCCGCCACCACCGGCACCAGGGCCAGCACGACCACCACCGCGGCGATCCACGTCATGCGTTTGCGGTTGGCGCTCATTGGTCCACCTCGTCTTCTTCCTCTTCGGCATGCGTGGCCATGAAGGAGCGCAGCATGAGCACGGGGATCAGCAGGCTGAACACGATCACGTCCTTCAGCGCACCGCTCCAGAACGAGGCGAAGCTTTCCACCACGCCGACTGCGAGTGCGCCCACCGCAGTCATCGGGTAGCTCACGAGCCCGCCGATGATCGCGGCCACGAAGGCCTTCAGGCCGATGATGAAACCCGAGTCGTAGTACATGGTCGTCACCGGTGCGATCAGCACGCCGATCAGCCCCGCCAGCAGCGAGGCGCACCCGTAGGCCAGCAGTGCGGTGCGCACCGGCCGGATGCCGACCAGCCGCGCGCCCACGCGGTTGACCGCCGTGGCGCGCAGCGCCTTGCCGGCCACCGTGCGTTCGAACACCAGGAAGAACAGCCCGCTCAGCACGATGGCCGCGCCCACCATCAGCACCACCTGGCCGCTGACGGTGAAGCCGTCGCCCAGCGTGAACATTGCGCTGGTGAGCGGCGTGGTGCGCGAGCCTTCAGGTCCGAAGAACAGCAGGCCCAGGCCCGACAGCAGGAAGTGCAGCGCCAGCGACACGATCAGCAGCACCAGCACCGAGGCGTCGGCGATGGGCTGGAACACCACGCGCGCCAGCAGCGGTGCGATGGGCACCACCAGCAGCACGGCCACCGCGATGTGCACCGCGACCGGCACACCGGGCCGTGCCGCGAGCCACGCGAGCACGCAGGGAATCGCGGGCAGCACGCCCCACATCAGCACCGCCTTGGGAATGCGTGCGGCCTCGCCGCGCCGTAACAGGCTGCCGATTTCCGTTGCCAGCGCCAGGGCAGCGAGCACGGCGACCATGCCGATGGTCGGCGGGACGCGGCCGGTTTCGAAGGCCGCGAGCGACAGCGCCGCAAAGGCCGCGATGTCGCCGAAGGGCACGAACACCACGCGCGTGACGGAAAAGATCAACACCAGCCCCAGGCCGGCCAGCAGGTAGACGGCACCGTTGGCCAGGCCGTCGGTGAGGAGGATGAGCGCCACGTCCCAGGTCATCGCGCGGCCCTCCGGAAAATCAAAGGCGAGCGGTTCAAGGTGCGAGCTTCCATTGGCCGTTGTCGAGCTTGACGATCACGCGGGCGCGTTCGTCCACGCCGTAGAGGCTGCCGGGCTTGAAGGTGTAGACGCCGTGCGTGCCCACCACTTCCTTGGTGCTGAAGATGGCGTCGCGCAGCGCCACACGGAACTCGGGCGTGCCCGGCTCGGCCTTCTTCATGGCGCGCGATGCGGCGTCCGCAAACACCAGCCAGCCGTCGAACGAATAGGCCGAGTAGGCGTCGCCAGTCGGCGCGTTGTTCGCCTTCTGGAACACGGCGCGGAACTCGGTCGCGATCTTCTTGGTCGGGTAGTTGTCGGGCAGTTGCTCGGCCACGATCACCGGGCCGGTGGGCATCAGCGCGTTCTGGCCGGCCGCGCCGACCACGCGCACGAAGTCGGGGTTGATCAAGCCGTGCTGGCCGTACACGCCCCCCTTGAAGCCGCGCTCCTGCAATGCGAGGAACGGCAGTGCGCCCGGCGTGCCGGCGCCGCCGGTCATCACCGCGTCGGGCCGCAGCGCCACGATCTTCAGCACCTGCCCCGTCACCGAGGCGTCGGCGCGCGCATAGCGCTCGTTGCTCAGCACCTTGATGCCGGCCTCGGGCGCGGCCTTCATCAGTGCGTTGTAGACCAGATCGCCCCAGGCATCGGAGAAGCCGATGTAGCCCACCGTCTTCACGTTGTTGCGCTTCATGCGCTCGACGACTGCATCGATCATCAATTGCGTGGGCTGGGCCACGGTCATGACCCAGGGGTTCTCGTTCGCGTCGAGCAAGATGGGCGTGAGGCCGATCATCGGCGTCTTCGCTTCCTTGCCCACCTGCGCCATCGCGATGGCGGCGGGCACGCCCGAGGTGCCCATGAGCACGTCGACCTTGTCCTCCTCGATCAGCTTGCGCGCGTTGCGCCCGGCCGTGGTCGGGTCGGAGCCGTCGTCCAGCACGATGAGCTGGACCTTGCGGCCGTTCACCTCCGGCTTGTACGCCAGCGCGGCCTGCATGCCCTTGGCATAAGGCACGCCCAGCGAGGAATTCGGCCCTGAGAGCGACACGCTGAGACCGACCTTGAGGTCGGCCGCCAGCGCGCTCCCAACACCACAGGCAATCAGCGCCGCGGCGAGCGCACCGCGCGTCAAGGTCTGCATCAGGCTCTTCATGTCGTAGCTCCGGTGAGGATGGTTGGAATGGACAGGTAACTCAGATGAACAACTGGATGGCCGGCAACGCACGCGTGGCGTTGAGCAGGTCGATGCGTTTCTCGCGGATGCGCCAGCCGGCCGGCGTGCGAACGAGGTGATGGCGCGCGGTGCCGCTCAGCAGGATCTGGGATTCGCCTCGCGCTTCGACGTACAGGAATGGCGTGCGCAAGCGCACTTCATCGGCGTTCTCGTGCTCGATGCGCGAGGGCTGCAGCACGTGCTGGCTGTGGCTGGCCGGATGCTGCGAATGCGCGCGCGGGTTCTTGAGGCGCTCCACGCGCAGCTGCAGCAGCAGCCGATCTTCGTAGGCCAGCGAGTTGTGCGAGAACGGATCGGCCTGCGCAGCGCCGAGCAGCGGCACCCAGTAGTGGCCGTCGCCGGCAAAGAGCGCCAGCCAGTCGTCGAAGCGCCGCTCGTCGAGCAGGGCCGCTTCGTGGGCGGCGAAATCGCGCGGATCGGTCATGGCGCGGCCTCCACGGCCATCGACTTCGCCCAGGCGCGGAACTGATTGCGCATGAGCAGCTCGTTGGTGCCGTTGGTGGTGATGGTCGACTGCGCGAGCTCGGCCGCATCGAAGTTGCGGTGCAGGCTCACCCATTCGTTGCCGCCCGCGCGCAGGCCCTGCTGGATGCTCTCGAACAGGTGCACGTCGTCGTGTGCCACCACCGACATCGGTGAGAACACGAGCCGGTTGTAGCTCATGGCGCGCTCGAACAGCAGCGCGGGTGCGCCGGCCGCGCGGAAGCTCCACGCCTCGATCAGCGTGCGGTCGGCGGCCAGCGGACGGATCACGCGGATGGCCTGCGGCGAGCCCTTGACCGACAGGCTCGGATAAAAAACGGAGTTCTGCGGCGATCGCTGCAGAATTTCGGTGGCGCGCCCAATGCCGTGCGCCGCCTGCATCGCTGCCTCGTACTCCGGCAGCTGCGCATAGTTGGAGTGGATGCTGAAGTTCACGCCCAGCACGCTGTGGCCATTGGCGAACACGCGCCCGCCCATCTTGTCGAAGAACTCGTAGCCCGAGCCGAAGGGCAGGATCTGCTCCATCGCCATGGGCTTGGGGTCGGTGGGCGCATGGCCTTCCCACAGCGCTTCGGCCGCCTTGGTGGCCGACTCGTGCGTGGACATCGGGTGCACCGTGTCGTTGATGTTCTCGAGGTACATCTTCCAGTTGCAATGGACGATGTTGCGCAGCACGCCGCCGCCCACGGTGAGCTTGCCCTCGGGCGAGCGGTCGACCATGTTGTCGATGGCGCCCAGCACCTCGCCGAAGTAGTCCTCGAACGATGGCCCCGTGTCGGAGAGGCGCACGAACACGAAGTCGCGGTACACCTTCACGTGCCTCACCACCGACAGCCCCTGCCCCGACTCGCACGCCTTGAGCTGCGTGCCCTCGTAGCCGTTCTTCAACGGTACGCCGAGCGGCGCGCCGTCGAGCTTGTAGGTCCACGCGTGATACGGGCAGCGGAAGAAGCGGCCGGTGTTGCCGCTCTCGTCCGTCACCAGTTGCGTGCCCTTGTGGGCGCAGCGGTTGTAGAGCACATGCACCGCGCCGTCGGGCTGCCGCACCATCAGCAGCGGCCGGCCCGCGATGTCCTGCGCCACGAAGTCGCCGGGCTCGGGCACCTGGCTCGCATGGCCGAGGAAGACCCAGGTGTTCGCGAACAGGCGCTCCTGCTCGAGCGCGAAGATCTCCTCGCTCAGGTACAGGTCGCGGTGCACGCGGTCGTGCTGCACGAGGGCGGCGACGCGTTCGGGATGATGGCGGTAACTGGTCATCGACGTGGGCCCGGGTCTTTTTTCAGGGAACCAGCTTCCACTGCCCCTTGTTCATCTGCACGATCACCACGCCGCGCCGGTCGGAGCCATAGCTATCGCCGGGCTTGAAGGTGTAGATGCCGTGCGTACCCACCAGCTCCTTGGTGCTCACGATGGCGTCGCGCAGGGCGGTGCGGTATTGCGGCGTGCCGGGCTCGCCCTTGGCGCGCGAGGCGGCATCGGCCAGCAGCAGGTAGGCGTCGTAGGTGTAGGACGAGAAGGCGTCGGTCGGCACCGCGCCGTTCACTTTCTGGTAGGCGTTGCGAAAGCCCATCGACACCTTCTTGATCGGGTTGCTGTCGGGCAACTGGTCGGCCACCAGCACCGGGCCGCTGGGCACCTGCAGGCCTTCGACGGAGACGCCGCCCACGCGCACGAAGTCGGCGTTGATGAGGCCGTGCGTGCCGTAGATCTTTCCCTTGTAGCCGCGCTCGGCCAGTGCGATGTAGGGCAATGCGCCGGGCGTGCCGGAATTGCCCGCGAACACGGCGTCGGGCCGAGCCGCGACGATCTTCAGCACCTGCCCGGCCACCGAGGAATCGCTGCGCGCATAACGCTCGTTGGCCACCACCTTGATGCCGGCGGCATCGGCGCTCTTCACGAGCGAGTCGTAGGCCAGGTCGCCCAGTGCGTCCGAGAAGCCGATGAAGGCGACCGTCTTCACGCCGGACTTCTGCATGCGGTCGACCACGCCCGCGACCATGAGCGGGAATGGCTGCGACACCGTCACCGTCCACGCGCCCTCGGGGCCGGCGATGGTCACCGGCGTGGGCGAGATCAGCGGGGTGTTGAGTTCCTTGGCCACCGCGGCGATGGCCATGGCGCCGGGCACGCCCGAGGTGCCGATGAGCACGTCGACCTTGTCCTCGGTCACGAGCTTGCGCGCGTTGCGTCCGGCAGTCGTAGGGTCCGAAGCATCGTCGAGCACGATCAGCTGGACCTTGCGGCCGGCAATTTCCGGGTGCTCGGCAATGGCGGCGCGGATGCCCTTTTCGTAAGGAATTCCGAGTGCTGCCACGGGGCCCGAGAGCGAACTGATGAAGCCGATCTTCAGGTCGGCTGCGGTGGCTTGCACGGTTGCCAAAGTGAGCGCGGTGGCGCCGAGGATGTGGGTCAGTTTGTTCTTCATCTCAGGTTTCCAATGCTGGGTGCTCTTGTTTCGGAGGTGCTTTGAGGACGCATGCTTTCGGGGGGCGTGCACAGGCCACCGGGTACTCCCCTCCGCGAATGTCCCCCGCCTTCGGCTCCTCCTTTATTTCGCTGCGGGGAGCACCCGATGCCCTGTGCACAACGAGCGCTGCTCTTGTGCTGGCCGATCAACAAGTGCTCTGATCGATCACGCCGGCGGGGTGCCTTGCGCAGCGAAATAAAGGAGGAGGCCGCAGGCCGGGGGACATTCGCGGAGCAAGGCACCCCGTCGGCGTGAGCGCGTCCCGAACAATGCCCCCCGCGCATCGAAGTGAGAAAACAGCGCGTCATCTCAAGGCACCAACTTCCACTGCCCCTTTTCGAGCTTCACGACAACGCGCGAGCGATCGTCCGACCCATATCGGTCTGTCGGCTTGAAGTTGTAGACAGAGTGCGTACCCACCAGCTCCTTGGTGCTCACGATGGCATCGCGCAGCGCCACGCGAAACTGCGGCGTGCCCGGCTCAGCCTTGCTCGCCAGCGCGCGCTGCGCTGCATCGAGGTAGATCAGCCAGGCGTCGAAGCTGTAGGCCGAGAAGGTGTCGGTCGGCGCCGCGCCGTTGGCCTTCTGGTAGGCGGCGCGGAAGTCCATTGCGGTCTTCTTCATCGGATTGCTTTCGGGCAACTGCTCGGCCACCACGACCGGGCCCGTAGGCGCCAGCAGGCCTTCGACCGACGGACCACCGACACGGATGAAGTCGGGGTTGATCAGCGAGTGCATGCCGTAGATCTTTCCCTTGTAGCCGCGCTCGGTCAGCGCAAGGTAGGGCAACGCGCCGGGCGTGCCCGAGGCGCCGGTAATGACCGCATCAGGCCGCAGCGCCACGATCTTCAGCACCTGCCCGGCCACCGATGAATCGCTGCGCGCATAACGCTCGTTCGACACCACCTTGATGCCGGCCGTGGGCGCCGACTTCATGAGCGCGTCGTACACCAGGTCGCCCCAGGCGTCGGAGTAGCCGATGTAGGCCACCGTCTTCACGCCGGCCTGCTTCATCTTCTCGACCATCGCGCCCATCATCAACGGTGCGGGTTGCGGCAGCGTCACCATCCAGGCGCCGTCTTCGCCGGCCAGGTCGGCATTGGCGATGGAGATCAGCGGCGTTTTCGTCTCACGCGCCACGCCGGCAATGGCCAGCGAGCCGGGTGCGCCGGCCGTGCCGATGATGACGTCGACCTTGTCTTCCTCGATCAGCTTGCGCGCATTGCGCGCGGCCGTGGACGGGTCGGACGCATCGTCGAGCTGGATCACCTGCACCTTGCGGCCGCCGACTTCCGACTTGTAGGCCAGCGCGGCCTTCATGCCCTTGTCGTAGGGAATGCCGAGCGACGACACCGGCCCCGACATCGAGGTGATGAAACCGACCTTGAGATCGGCGGCCCATGCGCCCGCGGCGCTCAGGGCACCGAGGCCCGCGGCGATGGCCGCAAGCGTGCGAATTCGGTTCAGGACTTTCATGGCGATGCTCCAGAGGTTGTCAAAGGGACGACGAAAAGGAAAACGAGGCTGCGATGCCACTTCGCGGAACACCGCGGAACCGGCTTTGCCGGGCCGCTGGTGTTGCCCCCTGGAAGGGGGTTGGCGTAGCGACACGAAGTGCGCGAAGACTGGGGGTCATTTCAAAGTGCCAGGCTGCCGACGCTGGTACCGCCGCACACGTACAGCACCTGGCCGGTGACGAAGCTGTTGTCGGCATCGGCAAAGAAGCGCACGGCGCGTGCCACGTCGGCCGATTCGCCGAGGCGTCTGACGGGCACCGAGGCAGCGAGCGCACGTTCCTTCTCGCTGCCGGCCTCGACCACGTCGTAGAACATGTCGGTGCGAATAGGCCCTGGGGCCACCACGTTCACCGTGATGCCGTCGGCCGCAAGCTCCAGTGCCCAGGTGCGCGCCATGCCCAGCATGCCGGCCTTGGTGGCCGAATAGCTGGTGCGCGTGGCCAGGCCCAGCGCGGCGCGCGACGACAGCAGCACCACGCGGCCGAAGCGCTGTGCGCGCATCGCGGGCAGTGCGGCTTGCACGAGCTGGATCGCACAGCCGAGGTGCAGGTCGACCAGCGCATCGAGGTCGTCGAGCTTCACGTCGGGCAGCAGCGCGGCGCGGATGACGCCGGCGTTGTGGACGATGGTGGTCGGCGCAAAGCGTTCGACCAGTTCGCGCACCGCTGCGCCCGTGGCGGCGCGGTCGCTCAGGTCGACCTCGAGGCTGTGCAGCTTCGGATGGTCGATCTCGGCCTTGCGGCGCGCGAGCGACACCACCTCGTAGCCCTGTGCCAGCAGGTCTTCGCAGATGGCCTTGCCGATGCCGGCGCTGCCGCCCGTGACGGCAGCGACCTTGGGTGCTCCGCTGCTCATGCCCGGCCTCCGCGTCTTGCTCCCTCTCCCGCGCGCGGGAGAGGGTTGGGGTGAGGGTGCGCGCAAGGCGAAGAGCCCTCATCCCCCGCCTTCTCCCGCGAGCGGGAGAAGGAGCCAAAGCCAATGCGGGAACAGCGAGTCATAGCGACGCTCCCACCAATGCCAGCACGCGCAGCGGACTGCCGCTGCCCTTCTCGATCTTCAGCGGCGGGCAGATCAGCACCGCACCCGCCGGCGGCAGCAGGTCGAGGTTGCTCAGGCACTGCAGCCCATAGCGCCCCGCGCCGTGCATGTAGTAGTGGCACGGGTACGGCGGGCGCAGGTGATAGCCCTGCCCGGCATCGGTGCCGATGGCCTCGGAGCCGAAGCCCAGCACGTCGCGCTGCTCGACCAGGAAGCGCACGGCCTCGGTGCTCGGGCCGGGCGTGTGCTGGCCCGTTTCGTCGAAGTTCTGGTACGCCTCGGGGTCGGTGCGCTTGGACCAGTCGGTGCGCATCAGCACCCACGCGCCCTTCGGGATGCGGCCGTGCGCCGCCTCGTAGGCCTCGATGTCCTCCAGGGTCAGCAGATAGTCGGGGTCGTCCTTGACCTGCGGCGAACAGTCGATCACGCAGGCCGGCGCCACGAAGTGCTGCACCGGGATCGTGTCGACCGAGTTGTTCGGCAGGTCGCGGCCCGAGATCCAGTGGATCGGCGCATCGAAGTGCGTTCCGGTGTGCTCGCCGCAGGAAAAATTGTTCCAGTACCAGCCCGGGCCGCGCTCGTCGTACTTCGACACTTCCTCGATGCGAAAAGGCCAGCACTGCCCCATCTCGGGCGGCAGCGCGATCTGCGGAAACTCGGGCGTGAGCGTCTGCGTGAGGTCGATCACGCGGATGCGGCCGCTGGCCATCGCGGTCACGAGGCTGCCGAGGATTTCGGCGGCGGGCATCAGTTCGGTTGTGCTTGTGGTCATCGTGTGGCTCCTGATCTCAGCCGCCTGCGGCCAGCTCTCGTTCGAGCACCTTGGGGTTGTCGCGCCAGCGCTCCAGCCACTCCTGCGCCACGTCGCCGGGGTACACGTCTTCCACGCCGTCGCGCAGCGCCTTCACGATGGCGTTGGCCAGCGCGGTGGGCGCCAGCTTGGGCGGCGGCGTGTGCTGATTCCATTCATCGTCGATGGGGCCGGGGAACACGTTGATCACGCGGATGCCTGCGGGCCGCATTTCAGCGCGCAGGCATTGCGCGAGCGAATGCGCAGCAGCCTTCGAGGCGCTGAAGGTGCCGTGCGGCGGGAAGTTGCTGAGCGCGTAGATCGACAGCAGGTTGACCCACGCCGTCGCGCCGGTCGCGCCGTCGGCCGATCGGCCCTTGAGCGCGGGACCGAACTCCTGCGCCAAGCGCAACAGGCCGAAGTAGTTGATGTCCATCTCGGCCTTGGCCACGTCGGTGCCGCGGCGCGCGCCGATACCGAAGGTGCGGTGCACTTCGGCGTTGTTGATCACGATGTCGACCTTGCCGCCGATGGAGCCCGCGAGCTCGGTCACCTGGCGGCCGTTGGTCAGGTCCAGCGGCACCAGCGTGACCTGCGGCAGCGCCGAGATGTCGTCGAGCCCGTCGCCCATCTTCTTCCAGGGCTCGGCGTGGCCGACCCAGACGATGTCGGCCCCGGCCTTCACCAGCGCACGCACGATGGCCTGCCCGGTCTCGGTTTTGCCGTCGGTCACCAGCGCCTTGCGGAACTTGGGGTCGCTGGTCATTTCTCGCAGCATCTTGTCGTCGGCCATGTGGGCACTCCCTTCATTCGGAAAACCAATGAGAACGGCTTGTCCGGCGCGGTCGAGCCGGGCGCAGACACGCACGCGCTGCGGTGCGTCGCCGACTTCGCCATGCAGGTGGACCATGAGCGTCGGGCCGGCATCCAGGTGCACCAGGCCCAACCGCCACGGCAGCCGCTCGCGGAAGAGCAGGTCGTTGCTGTGGTGCAGCGTGGTGCTGCCGAGCAGCTCGCCCTCGCCGCTCTGCTGGCGCCAGCGCAGCGCGGCCGACAGGCACTTGTGGCAGACCTCGCGCGGCGGGTACTGCACCGTGCCGCAGTCCTCACAGGTCTGCAGCTCGAAGCGGCCTTCGGCGGCTGCAGCCGTGAGACCGAGCGCCACGCGGCCGCGCGCGCCGGGCGGCAGGTTCATCTGCCGGGTGCGCAGCACCGGGTTCTTGCGCGGGGGCGCATCAGGGGCATCGTCATGCCGGTCTCCCCAGTATGACCGCGCCGGTACAGAGGCAGCGGTCGTAAGTCACCATTCCGACGCCGGCGACGAGGCCCATCTGGGCGTTGGGCACGGCGCGCGCGCCGGCCTGGTTCGTCAGCTGCCGGATCGCCTCGACCATGCCGAGAAAGCCACCCGCCGCGCCGGCTTGCCCGGCCGAGAGTTGCCCGCCGCTCGTGTTGTTCGGGAAGCTGCCGTTGAAGGTCATGGTGTGCGACTGCACGAAGGCCGAGCCTTCGCCTTTCTCGCAGAAGCCCAGGTCCTCGAACTGCATCATCACGATGACCGGGTAGTCGTCGTAGGTCTGCACGAAATCGAGCGCGGCGGGTTGCACGCCGGCCTGCGCATAGAGGTCGTCGCGGTCCTTGCGCCAGCCGCCCTGCACCATCACCGGGTCTTCGGCATAGGCGTTGTGGCGCTCGATGGCACCGCGGATCACCACGTGCGCCAGGCCCAGGTCGCGTGCGCGCTCCTCGCTCATCACGAGGAAGGCGTCTGCGCCGGCGCAGGGCATCACACAGTCGAACAGGTGGATCGGGTCGGAGATGGGCCGCGCGGCCATGTACTCGTCGAGCGTCAGCGCCTTCTTGAACATCGCGTTCGGATTGCCGAGCGCGTTGGTGCGCTGGTCCACGCAGATGCGGCCGAAGTCTTCGCGCTTCGCGCCGTAGGTGCGCATGTAGTTGGCGGTGATGAAGGCGAAGATCGAGTTCGGTCCGCCCGAGCCGTAGGGGTAGCTCGCATCGCGCGCGAAGTTGCTGAAGCTGCCGAGCGTCTGGCGGAAGGAGTCGACGTGGTTGGTGTCGGCACCCACGCAGGCCACGATGTCGGCATCGCCCGCCTGCACCGCCCGCGCGGCGCGGCGCAGGCACATCACGCCCGAAGCGCCGCCGGTGGGCACGTGGTCGAGCCAGCGCGGCGACAGACCCAGGTGCTGCGTGACGCCCACGGCCGTGTCTGGCGCGAGCGAGAAGCTGCTGAGGCACAGGCCGTCGATCTGTTCCTTGGCAACGCCGCTGGCCTGGACCAGCGCCTCGACGGCCTGGCCGATGAACCAGTGCGCGGTGCGCGTGGAGTAGCGCACGTAAGGCACGGTGACGGGCACCGCGACCGCGACGCCTTCGTAGGAAAGCCGTCGCTTCGTCATGCTTGCCTCTTCTTCATGGCGCGCGTGTCGATGCAGTGGCCCTGCCCCGGCAACGACTGCGCCATCTCGCGCAATTGCCCGCGCTGGATCTTCTGCGACGGCGTGAGCGGCAGGGCATCAACGAATGCCACGTAGCCGGGCGCCTTGTAGTACGCCAGCTGGTCCAGCGCATGCGCGACGATGCTGGCTGCGATCTGTTCACGCTGCGATGCGTCGGCGCCTTCGCGCATCACGATGCAGGCCAGCACCTCGTCGCCGCGCACCGCATCGGGTGTGGCGGCCACGGCCGAGGTCTTCACGGCCGGATGCTGGTTGAGCACGCTCTCGACCTCGACGGCCGAGATGTTCTCGCCGCTGCGGCGGATCACGTTCTTCTTGCGGTCGACGAAGAAGAAGTTGCCTTCAGCATCGCGCCGCACCAGGTCGCCGGTGTGAAACCAGCCGTCGGCCCAGGCTTCGCGCGTGGCTTCCTCGTCTTTCAGGTAGCCGGAGAAGAAGTAGCGCTTCGGGTCGTCGCCGGCCGAACGCACGAGCAGTTCGCCCGGCGCATCGACGCCGACATCGTTGCCGTCTTCGCCCATGAGGCGGATCTGCACGAAGTCTTCCTGCCGCCCGAAGCAGCTGGTGCCGACGAGGCGCGGTTCGCGGTTGGCCATGATGCAGGCGGCCGCGCCGGTCTCGGTCATGGCCCAGGCCTCGACCAGCGGGAAGCCGAAGCGCTCTTCGAAAGGTGCGTGGTTCTTGCGGTCCACACCGGCGCCGAAGCCCCAGCGGATTGCATGGTCCCTGTCGGCCGCAGACGCGTTGGCCGACAGCAGCATCGCCGGCATCACGCCGAGGTAATGCACGATGGTCGCGCCGCTTTCGCGCGCGCTGGCCAGCCAGGTCTTCGGATGGAAGCGGTCCAGCTGCACCAGGCAGCCGCCCGCCACCAGCACCACCATGGTGGAGAACGCCATCGCATTCATGTGGTTGAGCGGCAGCGGCGTGATGACGCGCTCGGCGTCGGGCCGGATGCTGCAGACGCCGTCGAGCGCGGCGTACCACTCGCCGGCACGCAGGAAGTAGGCATTGCTCAGGATGCAGCCCTTGGGTCGCCCCGTGGTGCCCGAGGTGTAGAGCAGGCCGCACTCGGTATCGATGCCGATGGGCTCATGGGCGCACGGTGCAACTGTCTTCGCGCTGGGCACCGCGTCGTCGGGCCCCATCGTCTCGAAGGCCACGCCGGCCTGCGCAGCCGCAGCGCGCAGGTCACCCGCACGCTCGGGCAGCGTCACGGCCAGGCCGATTTCGCTGTGGCCGATCAGGTAGACCAGTTCGGCCGAGCGCATCTCGGCGTTGATCGGCACCACGCTCACGCCCAGGGCGTTCAACGCGAGCCAGTGGAAGATGAATGCCGGCCGGTTCTCCAGCAGCAGGCCGACCCGGTGGCCGTGCCCATAGCCGGCTTGCGCGTAGGCCGCGCGCAGGCGCTCGACCTGTTCGGCGGCTTCGCCCCAGCGGATCGCGCCGGGCGCGATGCCATAGGCGGCGGCCGTCACCGATTCGGTGAACAGGAACTCGGCCTGCGGCGTGCGCGCCGCGGTGGCCGCGAAGACTTGATGGACGGTCGCGTATGTCATCGCGTCCCTAGATGAAAAGCTGCACGGCCGGCAGCGCCGCGTCGCAGTTGAGCAGGTTGACGCGCTTGAGCGTCATGCGCAGCGCGCCGTCCTGCACCGTGAGGTGGTGGAAGAAGGTGCCGACGTAGAACTGCAGTTCGTCGCCCTGCGACTCCGTGTAGTGGAACCCGGTGCGCACCACGTAGCGGTTCGCCTCGTCGTCGAATTGCTCGACCACCGGCATCTGCAGCAGATGGTGGCAGCGGCTCGGCGGCTGCTGCGAGAAGGCGCGCGGACTCTTGAGACGCTCGATGCGCAGGTCGCGCAGCAGCTTGTCTTCGTAGAGGTGCGAGGTGTGGTTGAGGCCGTCTTCCTGGTCGGGGACCAGCGGAATCCAGTAGAAGGCATCGTCGGTGAAGAGCGCGTTCCATTCTTCAAAGCGGCGCGTGTCGAGCAGGTGCGCTTCGTTCACGACGAAGTCGATCAGGTCCTGATGCGTCACCGATGTCATTTGAGTACCTCTTCATTCGAGGAACACCGCGGAACCGGCTTTGCCGGGCCGCAGGTGTTGCCCCCTGCAAGGGGGTTGGAGAAGCGACACGAAGTGCGCGAAGCCCGGGGGTTAGCCATTTACATCGTCTCCGTCATGCGCTCGACCCAGCTGCGGTACTGGTTGCGCATCGGCAGCTCGTTGGTGCCGCCCGTGGTGATCTCACCGCCTTTCAACTCCGACGCGTCGTAGTCACGGTGCAGGCTGACCCACTCGTTGCCGCTCGCGTGCAACCCGGCCTGCATGCCCCGGTAGGCCTGCAGGTCGTCATGCCCGACCACCGAGAACGGCGAGTTGATGAGCCGGTTGTACATGGTGGTGCGCTGCAGCAGCTCGGGCGGCGCGCCCTTCAGGCGGAAGGTCCAGCTCTCGATCAGCGTCCTGTCGGCCGAAATCGGCTTCACCACGCGGATCGCCTGGATCGCGCCCTTGATCGTGAGGTTCGGGTAGTACACGGTGTTGTGGCGCGCCATGCCGAGGATCTGCGCAGCCTTCTCTTCGCCGTAGCGCGCCTTCATCGCATCGTCGTACGCGGGGATCGCCTTGTACTTGCTATGGATGCTGAAGTGCACGCCCGTGAAACTGTGGCCGTTGTCGTAGGTGCGGATGCCCATGTCCTCGAAGAACTTGTAGTCGGACATGAAGGGCGCGAACTGTTCCACGGCCATGGGCTTGGGTTCGTCCTCGGGCTTGTCGGCCCACATGCGCTTGGCGGTGCCGGCGGAGGACTCGTGCGCCACCATGGGGTGCATGGTGTCGTTGAGGTTCTCGACGAACATCTTCCAGTTGCACTGGTGCATGAAGCGCAGGCAACCGCCGGCGATTTCCAGCTCGCCTTCGGGCGAACGGTCGGCCATGTTGTCGATGGAGCTCAGCGAATCGCCGAAGTACGCGTCGAAGTCCGGCCCGGCGTCGTTGATCTTCACGAAGATGAAGCCGCGATGGCTGCGCACGTGCTTGAGCGTGGTGAGCCCCTTGGCCGATTCGCACTCGTGCAGCTCGGTGTTCTCGTAGCCGGTCTTGAGCGGAATGGCGAGCAGCGAGCCGTCGGTCTTGAAGGTCCAGGCGTGGTACGGGCAGCGGAAGAACTTGCCGGTGTTGCCGCACGGCCCGTTGACGAGCCGCGAGCCCTTGTGGGCGCAGCGGTTCATCATGGCGCGCACGCTGCCGTCGGCGTGGCGCACGACGATCAGCGGGCGGCCCGCGATCTCGTTGCTGATCCAGTCGCCCGGCTTGGGCAACTGGCTCTCGTGACCTACATAGTTCCAGGTGTTGGCGAAGAAGTGCTCCTGCTCCAGCTCGAACAGTTCCTGGCTGGTGTACAGGTCGCGGTGCACCCGGTCGTTGCGCACCAGCGCGCGGACGGCTTCAGGGTTGTCTCGGTATGAAGGCATGGTTCTCGTGGCTCCTTCAAAGGTCGAGCACCAGGCGCGCACCCTTGGCGCGCGAGATGCAGATCTGGATGACGTTGCCTGCCGCTTTCTCGCGGGCGGTGAGCACGTAGTCGCGATGCTCGATCTCGCCTTCGATCACGGGCACGGCGCACACACCGCATTCGCCGCGCTTGCAGTCGAACATCGGGTCGCAGCCATGCTCGATCAGGCAATCGAGGATGCTCTGGTCGGCCGGCACGGTGAAGCGCTGGCCCGACTGGGCGAGTTCCACCTCGAAGGGCTGGTCGCCCGCTTCCGCGACCGGCTCGGTGAAGAGCTCGAAGTGCACGCGGTCGTGTTCCCAGCCGCGCGCCTGGGTGCGGGCCAGCACGGCGTCCAGCATGACCTTGGGGCCGCAGACGTAGAGGCGATCGCCAGCGGGCACGCCGTCGAGCAGCGCGTCGATATCGAGAGGCGCGCCGGTTTCGGCATCGGCGTGCACGCGCAGCTCGTCGCCGAGCAGTGCGTGCAGCTCGGGCAGGAAGGCCATCAGCTCGCGGCTGCGGCCGGCGTAGTGCATGCGCACCGGCGCCTCTTCGGCGCGGCGGCGCGCGGCCATGGTGGCAAGCGGCGTGACGCCGATGCCACCCGCCACCAGCACGGTGCCGCCGGGACCGGTGTGCAGCGGAAAGTCGTTCTTCGGCGCCTCGATGGCGACCGTGTCGCCCTCTTTCAACTGCTCGTGCATGAAGCGCGAGCCGCCACGGCCTTCGGCCTCCTTGCGCACGGCGATCACGTACTCGGTTGGTGCGTTGGTGGCGTTGCGCGCGGTCGCGAAGTTGATGAGCGAGTAGTGGCGCCAGTCGGTCTTGCCATCGGGCAGCGACACCTGCACGCGGATGTGGGCGCCGGCCGCGAAGCCGGGCAGCGCGCGGCCGTCTTCGGCGCGCAGGCGCAGCATGCGGATCAGCGGATTCAGTGCCCGCGCTTCGACAACGCGCAGCGAGAGGGTGGCGGAGGGTGCGGTCATCTTCGATGTCTCTTCGTCAGGCCAGTGCGTGCTGCGCCAGTGCAGCCTGCAGCTTGTGGCCGTGTTCGTCGGCCAGCGCCGCGTCGCGCAGTTCGCGCAGCGTGGCCGGTGCCAGCGCCGCGCCGGCGCGCTCTACGGCGCGCATCACGGTGTCGTAGTTGCGAACGCCGCGCTCGTGCGTGTCGCTGTAGCCTTTCACGAGCCGCTGGCACTGGGCTAGTTCGACGGCGAGCTCCGGGTTGCGCTGCGCAGTCGCGGCGATGCGCTGCAGCCATTCCTCGATGCGGCGGTTCTCTTCGGCATAGCGCAGTGTCGACAGGCGCCAGCGCTTCATGGCTGCCACCGTGCGCAGCATGAGGTAGCCGCGCAGCGAGCTGGTCCGGATCACGCGACCGTGCTGCGTGAAGCGCTCGACGAGCTTCTTCGGCAGCGTCGAATCCATGAGCCAGCGGCCGATGCCGCCGGGCAGCGTCTCGCAGATTTCCTGCAGGCGTGGGTGCATGTATTCGTTGATGGCCAGCACCTGCCCGGCTTGCACGCGGGCCTCGCCGCGCACGCGCTCGAAGCGGGTGGCGCGGGTCTTCAGCGCGGCGACGCGGGCGGTGTCTTCATAGGACATCCAGAGCGCAAGGTGGCGCGCGGTTTCACGCAGCAGCCGGTGGTCGCCGGCCGGCAAGGCCGCCATGCGGTCGAGGTACAGGCCGGCGTAGGCCGGGTCTTGGTAGTCGATGAGGCGGCGCACGCCTTCGAGCAGGAAGTCTTGTGCGGCAGCCGGAAATTCACGCTGCACGCGCTCGACCAGCGCACGCACGGCCGGGTGGCGGGGTTGCGGTGCCGGCGTGGCGAGCGGAGCCTCTTTCACCGGCTCGCCGTCGTCGCCGCCCTGCGCGCGGGTGAATGCGGCACCGAAGGCCTTGAGGCTGGGCTTCACACCTACGCCGCCGCGTTCTATCGTCGCCTCGAACTGCGCACGGCTGAAAGGCAGCACGCCCGATCCTGCCAACGCACCAAAGAGCACAGCACTGATCACACTGCCCGAGGCCTCGGCCGCCTGCGCCATGTCGAAGCGGATGAAGCGCTTGGCGGCCCGTGCCGTGTGCGCGAGCAGCTGGTCGCTGTCGACGCGGCCGTCACCCAGCGCACTCTTCTCCGCGATCGAGAACACGCGGTGCGTGGAGGCGATCAGCGTGGTGCGGTCGTTCGTGACCAGCCCGCGCTGAACCGCGCGTCCAGCCTCCATAAGCTCCGACGCCAGCACCACATCGACATCGCCCGGCAATGGCATCAGCGCCAGCACAGGCTTGCCACCGTCGGCGTCTGCCCGTGCCGTCGGATAGAGCTCGACGTAGTAGATGGTTGCGCCCGTGCGCTGCGCCACGCCCGGCACCGACGTGGTCTGCGCCACGTAGCCATTGGCCTCGCCCATGTCGACGATCCAGTCGGCCAGAACGCCGCCGCCCTCCCCGCCCATGGCGAGGATCGCGATCTTGATCGGTTGTGCGCCGTTCGTCATCGCTTCAGAACGCATAGGCTTCACGACGGCGTGCTTCGCCGCGCTGCAGCCAGCCGATGACGGCAGCGCGCACACGCTCGCGCAGCAGGTCCCAGCGGCTCGGGTTGCTCACGATCTGCGCCTTGTAGAACGACGGGCACAGCACGGCGGCGTGCGAAACCTCGCCGCACACACCGCAGCCCACGCAGCTGTCGAGCACCGTGGCGACCGGGTCGGTGCGTAGCGGATCGGGGTTGGGCTTGATCGACAGCGACGGGCAGCCCGACAAGCGGATGCACGAGTGGTCGCCGGTGCAGGTGTCGGGATCGACACCGAACTTCTCGCGCACCATGCGCTTGCCGTCGGCGATGGCCTTGCGTATCAGCGGCTTCTCGCGGCGCTGCTTGTTGAGCATGCATTCCGACTGGGCGATCAGCACCTTCGGGCCTGGGGTCTTGGTGGTGAGCGCTTCTTTCAGCGCATCGCGCATGCCAGCGACGTCGTAGGTGCGGCGCAATGTCTTGACCCATTCGACGCCCACGCCGCGCACGGCGCGTTCGATCTCGTGGCCGGTACTGCGCGTCTTGTTGACGGCGTTCGACGAGAGGATGTCCTGCCCGCCCGTTGCCGAGGTGTAGTTGTTGTCGACGACGATGGTGAGGTTGTCGCTCTTGTTGAAGACCGCGTTGGCAACGCCGCTGGTCAGGCCGTTGTGCCAGAAGCCGCCGTCGCCCATCATCGAGATCGCGCGCTTGCCGGCCGGCGCGTTGAGCGCGGAAGCACCTGCGCCGCCGAGGCCGTAGCCCATGGTGGTGTTGCCGATGTTGAACGGCGGCAAGATGGAGAACAGGTGGCAGCCGATGTCGGCGCTCACGTGGTGCGGGCCCAGTTCGCGCTCGACCAGCTTCATGGCGCTGAAGATCGGGCGCTCGGGGCAGCCGGTGCAGAAGCCCGGTGGGCGGGCGTGGACCACTTCGCCCAGCGCTGTGGACGGCAATGCGGGCTCGGGTGCGGCATCGACGCCGATCGCTGCGACCTCCACCAAAGGGATCACCTTGCGCACGGGGGCGGGCACCGGCAGCGGCGCGAGCCGGTCGTAGCGCTCGCAAAAGCTGCGCGCGCCCTTCAGCAGTTCGGCGGCGGTGTATTCGCCGGCCACCGGCAGCATGTCCTTGCCATGCAGCGCCGTGGTCGAACCGGCCTGCCGCAGGATGGTCGCAAGATTCTGTTCGACGAAGTTGGGCTGGCCTTCTTCCACCACCATCACCGCGCGCTTGCCTTCGCAGAAGCGGATCACCTCGCTCTCGATGACGGGGTAGGCCACGTTCATCACGTAGAGCGGCACCTGCGTGTTGCCATACACGTCGGCCAGGCCCAGGCGCTCGAGCGCGCGCAGCAGCGTGTTGTAGCTGCCGCCCTGCACGATGATGCCGATGTCGTCGGCGTCTTCGGAGAAGAACTCGTTGAGCTTGCGCTCCTCGATGAAGCGCACGGCGGCGGGCCAGCGGTCCTTCACCTTTTCCTGCTCGTGCACGAAGCTCGCGGGCGGCAGCACGATGCGGCCGACGTCGCGCTGCGGGTTCTCGAGCGCGTCCTTCAGCGTGAACTTCGCGCGCTTGTTGTCGCCGGCGATGAAGTGGCCGTGCACATGGCAAGCGCGGATGCGCAGCTGCAGCATCACGGGCGTGTGGCTGGCCTCCGACAGATCGAAGCCCTGCTTCACCGCATCGACGATGCTCGGCAGGTTGGGCCTCGGGTCGAGCAGCCAGATCTGCGACTTCATCGCGAACGCATGGCTGCGCTCCTGCATGATCGACGAGCCTTCGCCGTAGTCCTCGCCCACGATGATGAGCGCGCCGCCCGTCACGCCGCCCGACGCCAGGTTGGCCAGCGCATCGGACGCCACATTGGTGCCCACGGTGGCCTTGAAGGTGACGGCGCCGCGCAAGGGGTAGTTGACCGACGCCGCAAGCGTGGCTGCAGCAGTGGCTTCGCTTGCACTGTTCTCGAAGCGGATGCCCTGCTCGGCAAGGATGTCCTGTGCGTCGGCCAGCACATCCATCAGGTGCGAGATGGGCGCGCCCTGGTAGCCCGCCACATAGGAAACTCCGGATTCGAGCAAGGCCTTGGTGACGGCCAGAATGCCCTCGCCACGAAAGACATCTCCGCCAGAAAGCCTCAGCTTCTTGACTTCTTCGACGAACGAACGCTCAGCCATTGGGGTCCTTCTTCCTTCGCGTGGGAGGATGCGCTTCAGGTGCCACATCACGCTTCCTATAATGTTGACAAATGAATGTATCCACAATCATGAATTACCCTAGACATGCAAGCTGCGTGCCCGCGGCGACTGTGAGGTGCCTTCATGGCTGAACCAGATCCATCCACCGAATCGCATCGCTTCGTCGACGACTACCTGCCGGCGCTGCTGGCACAGGCCAGCCAATTGATCTCTTCGGAGTTCCACGAGGTCGCGCGCCAGCAGGGCTTCTCCGTGTCGGAATGGCGCGTGATGGCATCGCTTGCGGGCAGCGAGCCAATCAGCATCGGCCAGCTCGCCCAGGTGACTGTCACCAAGCAGCCGACGGTGACGCGGCTGCTCGACCGCATGGAAGCGCGCGGACAGGTCGAACGCCTGCCCCACGAAAGTGATCGCCGCATCACGCTGGTGCGCATCACGCGCAAGGGGCTGAAGGCGGTGGAGCACCTGATGGAACTCGCGCGCGACCACGAGCGGCGCGTGCTCGAACCCTTCGGGCTGCGGCGCGCCGAAGAGCTCAAGCAGACGCTGCGGCAGATGATCGACCTGCATGTGCATGTGCCGGTCGAGGGCCCGGAAGAAGACTGAGTCTTCGCGCCTCGCCGGTCAAAGGCGGGGCACGAGAACAGCCCGCCCGCGGTGGCCGCGTTGTGCAATCCAGTCGAGCGCGCCGGCCGCATCGTCGAATGCGAAGGGCCGAACGTCCAGATGCAGGCGACCGTCGGCCAGCCTTGCAAGCAACTCGGGGACAGCGGCGCGGCCGGCCGATTCACGCCGGAACATGTTGAGCGGCAGAAGCGCGACATCGCGTTGCAGGAAATGTGCAATGTCCAGTTGCAGCGTCGGGCCGGCGGTGTAGCCGATCAGCACCGCGCGCCCACCGGGACGCACCGCGGGAAGGACTTTCGCAAGGACGTCGCCGCCGACGGTGTCGATGAGCAGGTCGGCGCTGGCCGCGGGCGGTGCTTCGGCATTCGCATCGACGGCCGTCGCTGCGCGGCCCAGGCTGCCAGCCAGCTGCATCACGAGCGAGCCGACGGCACCGCTCGCGCCGGTCACCAGCACCTGTTCACCAGGCTGCAGCTTCGCGACGTCGTGCAGCGCCACCCAGGCCGAGGTGCATGGGGAAAAGAACGCGGCACCGAGCGTCATCGGAACGCCGTCAGGCAAGAGTCCCAACGTTTCGTCGGGCGCATCGACAAGTTCGCACCAGGTGCCATCGAAGAGCGTGCCCAGTCCGCCGCCGCGCAGCCACACGCGCTGGCCGACGTCGTAACGTTCGCTCGCCATGACGGTGCCCGCAGCCTCCACGCCGGGCGTGTAAGGCAGCGGCGGGTGCCGCAGGAAGCTGCCGCGCCACACGGTGCGGTCGATGTGGCCGACCGTCGCGGCTTCCATGCGCACGATGGTGCGGCCCGGCCTTGCGACGGGATCGGCCACCTCTTCCAGCACGGGGACTGCATCGAAGCCGTGGATGCGCACGGCCTTCATGGCAGCGTCCCCAGAAAGTCGAGTACCGTGCGCGCGAAGGCATCAGGCATCTGATCGGGCAGCGGCACCATGCCGCCTTCGATGTCGACGATGCGCGCGTGCGGCAAGTGATGCAGCAACTCCTGCGCATGCGGCGCCGCGAACGGATCGTCGGTGGCACGCACGATCAGCGTGGGCTGCGCGACAAGGCCGATGCGTTCTTCCATGCGGTACGACGCGACGGCGCGATGGCCCTCTTCGACGCGTTCGACCTTCAACGCATCGCGCACGAAGGCCTCGAGCAGTTCGGGCCGCCCCGGTGGATAGAAGCCCTGGCGCTTCTGCCATAGCGCAGCGAGATGGGAGCCATCTTCGCTTGGCGTGACTTCGTCGATGGGCGGGCGCTGCGCACGCGCGCGGCGAAAAGCTTCGTCGGTGCAAGGCGTCGAAGACAGCACCAGGCTGCGCACGCGATCGGGAAACGCAGCTGCAAGCTCCACTGCCACGACGCCGCCGGTGTGGTGGCCCACCACGTCGGCCCGCGCGATGTTCAACACGTCCAGCAGTTCGCACGCCACGCGCGCCCATTGCCCAATGCTCGCGGGCACGCCGCCGTCCGCGGAGTCGCCGAAGCCGGCGGTGTCCATCGCGATGGCCCGGCGCTGCGCGCCGATCAGCGGCAGCACGGCGCGGTACTCGGCCCAGCTGCGCGGCGACTGGTGCAGCAGCAGCACCACCGGCGCGCTGCGGTCGCCGCATTCCGCATAGTGCACCTGCCCCACCGAGAGGTCGGCAAAGGCGCGGCGGATGCTCATGGCAAGGTCTCGTCGGCCGGCGCGCGCCACAGGCCCGCGTGCCGCAGTTCGCCGAGCGTGCGCGAGAGCACGTCGCGCCGGTAGGCTGCGACGTCGCGGCCCGCGTAATCGTAGAAGCCGCTGCCGCTCTTGAGGCCGAGCCGCCCCTGCTCGACCATGCGCCCGACGATGGCGGGCGCGGTGTAGCGGCCTGCGTCGAGCGAGGCCGACATCTCGCGGCTCGCGTGATGCAGGATGTCGCAGCCGCCAAAGTCGATGAACTCGACCACACCGAGCGCCGCGAAGCGCAGGCCGAGGCCGTAGCGCGTGGCCTTGTCGATCTCCTCGGCGGTGGCGGCGCCCTCCTCGATCATTCGCGCGGCTTCGTTCATCACCAGCGCCTGCAGGCGCGGCACGATGTAGCCGGGCGAGGCACCGCAGACCACGGGCAGCTTGCCGATCTCTTCCATCAACGCCTTGGTGCGCGCGAGCACGGCGGCGTCGGTGCCCGGATGGCAGCTGAGCTCCACCACCGGGATCACATAGGCCGGGTTGAGCCAGTGCATGTTGAGGAAGCGCTCTGGCAGCCGCACGAGCGCGGCCAGCTGCGTCACAAGGATGCTGCTGGTGGTCGAGGTGAGGATGGCGTCGTCGCGGCAATGGCGGTTGAGATGCTCGAAAGCCTCGCGCTTGGCCTCCATGGTTTCGGGCACGCCTTCGAACACGAGTTCGGCGGCGGCAAGCGCCTGCGGCGCGCCAGCGGCGTTGACGAAATCGACGCGCGCGGCGATCCGTTCGACCTTCGAGGTATCGATCACGCCAAGCTGCGCGAGACCCGAAAGACTGGCTTCGATCTCCGCCCTGGCCTCGTCGCGCAGGCGCTGCCACGCGTCGTCGCTGCGCGGGCGCAGGTCGATCAGCGAGATGCGCCGGCCGGCATAGGCGAACGCGATGGCGATGCCGCGTCCCATGCGGCCCGCGCCGACGGCGGCGAAGCGCGGGAGCACGGCCTCATTCGCCATCGTGCAGCCTCTGCTTGAGTTGGGCCGCGCTCAGGCCGGCAAGGCCGAGGCTTTCGAAAGTGCGAGGCCCGCGCCGCAAGTCGCGGCCGAGAAAGCCGCCGACGATGGCCAGCAGGCCATGCGCGATGGGCGCGTCCACGCCCGCATGGCGCGCGGCCGAGGCCAGGAAGGCAAGGCCGAGTTCGGTGTCCTCGGTGATGTAGCGGTGCGTGTGCAGGTCGATGTTCTCGCGCCAGTCTCCCGACTTCACGAGCTGCTTGTGCGCGTCGCCGTACATCCACTGGTCGTTGTTGTAATGGTCGGCCAGCGGATAGTGCGGCGCGCCCTGCCCGAAGGCTTCGCGCACGGCGATGCGCTCCCGGTCGAGCCTGTCGGTCACGTCGCGCACGGCGCGCTGCGTGCCTTCGTTGTGGATGTCCCAGCGCTCGAAGTGCTGCAGCGGCGCGGCGTTCATCACCATCAGCGGCGGATGGATGACGGGGCCGGCATTCATCAACGCACCCGAGAGCGCGTCGCCGCAGCCGTGCACGGCCGGGTAGGCCTTGCGGATCACCTCGATCACCTCGGCTTCCTTGCGCGCCGGGTAGACGCCGGTCGGCAGGCGGATGGCGCGGATGGTGACGTTCACCTCGCGTTCGCCGTGCTTGCGCGCGAGGTACGGCAAGGTGCCGGTCTCGGCCCAGGCGACATCGGCGCGGCTGCCGGCCTCTTTCACCGTCCTCGCCATCACGTAGCTGCCGAAGGTGCCCGGCGGCAGGAACACGACCTGGCCATCGACCAGATGCGGCGCCATCGCGAGCGCGATGTCGTGCTGTGCGATGGCGGGCGTGGGAATGACGATCAGCTCGGCGCCCTTCAGGGCGGCGCCGATGTCGGCGGTGGCCAGCGCAATGGGCACCTCGCGGGCGCCTGCGGCGTCTTTCAGAGTGATCGCGCCGACGTGGACGACGGGCTCCAGCGCTGCGGCATCGCGGCGCCACAGGCGCACCTCGTGGCCGGTTTCAGACAGGTCGGCGGCGGCCGCATAGGCGCCATGACCACCCCCAAGAATCGCAATTTTCATGTCGAAAGTCGAAAAGCAGGTGTCGATGAACCGGCGGCCGCAGGACGGACCCGGGGGAAGCAATGCGCTATTACATTACTTTTCATCGATTCAGGTGTCAATCAAAATCGAGCGACACCGCACTGCTCGGAAACCCGAAATGAAAAAGCCCGCGTTCGTGAGAAGCGCGGGCTTTCGAGGGGCGAGGCGGCTGTCAGGCCGCTCGGCAAGGATCAGCGGCTGGGCTTGAACGAGCGCTTCTGCGCATCGCGGGGCACGAACACCTTGCCCTGGCCGCCATGGCCTGCGCCATTGCCGCGGGGCGCGAAGCCTTCACGCGGAGCGAAACCTTCGCGGGGAGCGAAGTCACGGCCACCGCCATTGCCGCCGCCGCGCGGGGCGCTGTCGCCCCAGCCCGGCTTGCGACCGTAGCCGCCTTCGTCACGGCCGCCGCCGAAGCCGGCGTTGTGACCGCCGCCATGGCCGTGGCCCTGGCCGCCGAAGCCACCGCCGCGCGGTGCCGGGGGACGCGAACCGCGGTCGTTGAAGCCGCTGGCGCCTGCGTAGTTGCTGTTGCCGCCGCCGAAGCCGCCGCCATTGCCACCGCGATGACCGCCGCCGCCGCCGAACTTGCGGTCACGCGAATGGTTGTCGCCGCGGCCGCCGCGGAACTCGCCTTGCGGCGGGCGCGATTGCGGCATGCGCTGTTGCGGCTCCATGCCCGGCACCACTTCCGCCTTGAACTGCTGGCGGCTGTAGTGCTCGATGTCCATGATCTTGCGGCGATCGCGGAATTCGGCGAACGTGACGGCAATGCCGTCGCGGCCGGCACGGCCGGTGCGGCCGATGCGGTGGGTGTAATCCTCGGCCTTCATCGGCAGGCCGAAGTTGAAGACGTGGGTGATGGTCGGCACGTCGATGCCGCGGGCGGCAACGTCGGTGGCCACCAGGATCTGGACTTGGCCCTGGCGCAGCGCCATCAGGCGGCGGTTGCGCAGGCCCTGGCTCAGGGCACCGTGCAGCGCCACGGCGCTGAAGCCGTCTTGCTGCAGGTCGTTGGCGAGGCCGTCGCACTCGACCTGCGTGCTCGCGAACACGATGGCCTGGTTGATGGTGGTGTCGCGCAGCCAGTGGTCCAGCAGCTTGCGCTTGTGCTGGCTGTTGTCGGCCCAGAACAGCACTTGCTTGATGTTCGCGTGCTTCTCTTGCGGGCTGTCGATGGTCACGCGCTGCGGCTCGCGCATCACGCGCTGGGCCAGTTGCTGGATGCGCGGCGCGAAGGTGGCGCTGAACATCATCGTCTGCTGGCGCTCGATGGTGAGCTGGTTGACTTCGGCCAGGTCGTCGGCAAAGCCGAGGTCGAGCATGCGGTCGGCTTCGTCGACCACCAGGAACTTGACCTGGTCGAGCTTGATCTGCGACGAGCGCTGCAGGTCGAGCAGGCGGCCCGGCGTGGCGACGACGAGGTCGGCGTTCTGCAGGCGGGCAATCTGGAGCTGGTAGGGCATGCCGCCCACCACGTTCGCGATGCGCAGGCCGCGGCAGTGGCGAACCAGTTCGATGGCGTCATGCGCGACTTGCTGCGCGAGTTCGCGCGTCGGGCACAGGATCAGCGCGCCGGGGGTGGCGGGCTTGAAATGACGGGCGTTGGTCGGGTCCTTGCGCTTCGGCTTCTTCGGCACGGCTTCGCCGCGGGCAGCGGCTTCGGCGGCGAGGCGCTGGAATTCGGCCTTGGCTTCGGCTTCGGCTTCGGCCTGGCGCTTCAGCAGCGTGTGCAGCACGGGCAGCAAGAAGGCGGCGGTCTTGCCCGAACCGGTCTGGCTCGAAACCATCAGGTCGACGAAACGGGCGGTCTGGGCGGCGCCCTCTTGCTCGCCCATGGCGATCGGGATGACCTTTTCCTGGACGGTGGTGGGCTGGGTGAAGCCCAGGTCGGCCACGGCGGCGATCAGCTCGGGCGCGAGGCCCAGCTTGATGAAGCCGTTGGGTTGGGCAGGCTCTTCGGCCGCGGCCACTTCGGGAGCGGCTGCATCCAGCGCTTCGAGGATGTGCGATTCGGACACGGTGTCCGAAACAGCGGTGAATTCGTTATGGGTAGCGGATTGCACAGGCGCGAACTCGCCCTGCGCTTCAAAAGCGTCGGTCATGAATATCAATCTCAAACGCGAGCGCTGCCGTAGGCGGCGCCCCGTTGGTGGTTAAAAACATCAACCATCCAACGACATTCAACTTCGGGCTGGTGCCCAAGGCTGCGGCCCTTTTTGATCAGCGAATGCGATCGGGCGCGGTGTGCAAGATAGGGAGATGCAAGAGACGCTGGCCGGGCTTGAAATACCCGCCCGATCAGCGAAGCCTACGATTATGGCACGGACTCGGGTTTTTACCTAATTCCCGAGTTTCTCAATCCGTGAGGCGCAGGAAGGTCTCGCGGTAGTGCGCCAGTTCCTCGATGGATTCATGCACGTCGGCCAGCGCGGTGTGCGCCTGCTGCTTCTTGAAACTGTTGTAGGCCGTGGGTTTCCAGCGCTTGGCCAGCTCTTTCAGCGTGCTGACGTCGAGGTTGCGGTAGTGGAAATACGCCTCGAGCTTGGGCATGTACTTGACCAGGAAGCGGCGGTCCTGCCCGATGGTGTTGCCGCACATGGGCGAGCCGCTGCGCGGAATGTACTTGGCGATGAATTCCAGCAGTTGCTGCTCGGCGGCGGCTTCGTCGAGGGTCGAGGCCTTCACCTTGTCGATCAGGCCGCTGCGGCCATGGGTGCCCTTGTTCCAGGCATCCATCGCGTCGAGCACGGCGTCGCTCTGGTGGATGACAAGCACGGGGCCGTCGATGCGGGGCGTGAGGTCGGGGCCGGTGACGACCACGGCGATTTCGAGCAGGAACTCTTTTTCAGGGTCGAGGCCGCTCATTTCGCAGTCCAGCCAGACCAGGTTCTGGTCGCTTTTCTTCAGGGTGGGCACTGCGGCGGGAGGCGTCAGGTCAATGGATTCGGGCATCGCAGGATTGTCGTCGAAGGCCCGCAGCGCCAGATACCGAGGGCTAAACTCACTGCTTCATGTCCTATTCGCTCATCTTCACCATCGCCTTTGCGGCCGCACTGGTTGCAGGCCTGCTCGTGAAGTTCTGGCTCGCCTCGCGGCAGGTGCGCCATGTGGCGCTTCACCGCGGCGCCGTGCCAGCCGCTTTCGCCCAGACCATCACCCTCGCCGCCCACCAGAAGGCGGCCGACTACACCATCGCCAAGGCACGCTTCGGCCTGGTCGAGATGGCCTGGAGCGCGACGCTGCTGCTGGGCTGGACCTTGCTCGGAGGACTCGATGCGCTCAACAAGCTGCTGCTGGCGTGGATCGGCGGCGGCATGGTGCAACAGCTGGCGCTGCTGGCTGCCTTCGCAATCATCGGCGGCCTGCTCGAACTGCCCTTCACTCTCTGGCAGACCTTCAGGCTCGAAGAGCGCTTCGGCTTCAACAAGATGACCTGGAAGCTCTGGCTTGCCGACACGCTCAAGTCGACGCTGCTGGGCGCGGTGATCGGCCTGCCCATCGCGGCGCTGATCCTCTGGCTCATGGGCGCGGCCGGCCAGCTGTGGTGGCTCTGGGCCTGGGGCGCGTGGATGGGCTTCAACCTGCTGCTGATGCTGATCTACCCGACCTTCATCGCCCCCCTGTTCAACAAGTTCAAGCCGCTCGACGACCCCACGCTCAAGGAGCGCGTGACGGCTCTCATGAAGCGCTGCGGCTTCGCAGCCAAGGGCCTTTTCGTGATGGACGGGAGCACGCGCAGCGCGCACGCCAATGCCTACTTCACGGGCTTCGGTGCCAGCAAGCGCGTGGTGTTCTACGACACGCTGCTGCGCCAGCTCAACGCGGGCGAGGTGGAAGCCGTGCTCGCGCACGAGCTGGGCCACTTCAAGCATCGCCATATCGTGAAGCGGCTGGTCGCGATGTTCGCCCTCAGCCTGGCCGGCTTCGCGCTGCTGGGCTGGGTGTCGACGCAGGTCTGGTTCTACACGGGCCTGGGCGTGCAGCCCAACATGACGGCGCCCAACAGCGCGCTGGCGCTGCTGCTGTTCATGGTCGCCGTGCCGGTATTCGGCTTCTTCGTTGCTCCGCTGCCCGCACGGCTGTCGCGCAAGCACGAGTTCGAGGCCGACGCCTATGCGGTGGCGCAGACCAGCGGGGCCGACCTGTCGGCCGCTCTGCTCAAGCTCTACCAGGACAACGCTTCGACGCTCACGCCCGACCCGGTGTTCGTCAAGTTCTACTATTCGCACCCGCCGGCTTCCGAGCGCCTTGCGCGCATGACATGACTCACCCCCAGCCTTCGCGCACTTCGTGTCGCTTCGCCAACCCCCTTTGCGGCCCGGCAAAGCCGGTTCCGCGGTGTTCCGCGATCTGCCCCAAACAGGAACAACCATGAATCAGAGCATGTTCAAGCCCAAAGACTGGAAGAACCTTCCTCCCCGCAAGTCGCTGAGCGCCACCGAGATCGTTTCGGGCCTCGCAAAGCTCGACGGCTGGAAGCTCACCGGCGACGGCGCCAATGTCGCCATCGAGAAGACCTTCACCTTCGCCAACTACTTCGAGACCATCGCCTTCGTGAACGCGCTGGCCTTCGTGGCGCACACGCAGGACCACCACCCCGACCTGTCGGTGCACTACAACCGCTGCGTGGTGCGCTTCAACACGCACGACGTGGGCGGCCTGTCGGTCACCGACTTCGACTGCGCGCGCCAGGCCGACGCGCTGGTCGCCAGCCCCGCCGCATGACGGACCACGCCCTTGGCTAAGCCCGGCCGCACCGCGCCCACGGCAACCGCTGCGAAGGCACTCCACGAGGGCCTTGTCGTTGCCAGCCATGGACGCCACTGCCTGGTCGAAACACCCACGGGCGAACGATTGATCTGCCATCCGCGGGGCAAGAAGAGCCAGGCCGTGGTCGGCGACCGCGTGCATTGGCAGGCCAGTGAGGACGAAGGCACCATCGAGCAGGTACTGCCGCGGCGCAACCTGTTCTACCGGCAGGACGAGATCCGCACCAAGTCGTTCGCGGCCAACCTCGACCACGTGCTGATCCTGATCGCGGCCGAGCCGGAGTTTTCCGAACATCAACTGGCACGTGCGCTGATCGCGGCGCAGGCCGAGCGCATCACACCGATCATCGCGCTCAACAAGAGCGACCTGGTCGAGCCCTTCGAGCGCGCGTGGAACAAGCTGGCGCCCTACCGCCGCATGCACCACGGCGTGCTGCCACTGTCGCTCAAGGCGTCGGGCGAGGCGGACTACGCGTCGCTGATGAAGCTCCTGGCCGGCAAATCCACCCTCGTGCTCGGTCCGTCCGGATCGGGCAAGAGCACCTTGACCAACCTGCTGGTGCCGGGCGCCACCGTGTTGACGCAGGAGATTTCGCAGGCGCTGAACTCGGGCAAGCACACGACCACGAGCACCACCTGGTACTGGATCGACGAGGCCCGCACCACCGGCCTGATCGACTCGCCGGGCTTCCAGGAATTCGGCCTGAACCACATCGCGCCGATGCAGCTCGCGGGGCTCATGCCCGACATCGCCGAGCATGCGAACGACTGCAAGTTCTACAACTGCACGCACCTGCACGAACCGGGCTGCGGCGTGATCGCGAACGTGGAGACCGCGAGCAAACCGGGCGTCATCAGCGCGAGCCGCTACAGGATCTACGGCGAGCTGTTCGCCGAGCTGAGCCAGAAGCGGTACTGACCAACGGCTGCCTCAGCCGACCCAGATCCGGTATGACTTCCAGGTCGGATCGAAGGCAAGGTCCAGCGTCGACGGCAGGTCCATGTCATCCTGCAACGATTGCGCATGCGAGATCGCCGTCTCGGGATCGGCCACCTGGAAGTGCACGGTGCGAACGCCCTCCTCCAGCACCACGTGCGTGCAGCAGCCTGCTTCGTGCGTCTGCAGCCGCGCTGTCAGCCGGTCTTCGTAGGTGCGCGCTTCTTCCAGCTCCTCGCCCGATTCGACCGGCGTGGCGACCGACAGGCGGTGGCACAGGTCGGCGCGCCCCACCAGTGCGGTGGCCGCGTCGTTGCGCATGACGATCACCTCGACCTCGCGGCCGTCTTCGGCCTCGCGCGTCGCGCTCACGCCCGACCACGCGTGCTCGCCCGGAGGAAACACACCGGTGTGGCCGAGTTCGTCGCGCCAGCAGGCGTCGAACAATGGCACGAAATCGTCGAGTGGCACGCCATCGAAATCCGCCTGCGCATCGACCTCGACGTGGTCGACCGCCCCGACCTTCACCGCAAAGTCGTACTCGCCCAGGATGTGGTCGAGCATGATGAGGCTCATGTGGCGCGCGTGGTCCTGCATGTCCATCGGAATGGGCTTGGCGAAGCCGATCTCCAGCGCCACCCGGCCCCGGTAGGGCTCATGCTTCACGAGGACTTCGGAGCTCGCCAGTTCGAAATCGTTCATGCGCATGCCGAAACCGTCGCTCGAACGCTGACGGAAAGCTTCCACCTCCACCTGCGGCAGCCTGGGGCTGCTTTGCACCAGCGCCATCAGGTCCTCGAAGTCGTCCACCGAACCGTGCGCCGTCAGCACGAGCTTGAACGCAGGCGGCTCGCCCGCCACCTCGACCGACAACCGAGGAAAGAAGGGCTCCAGCAGTGCATTGAGCCCTTCCATCAGCTCGCGTGCGGGCAAGGTGCACAGGCTCTCTAGCCGGTCGCTCACTGCCTGCCAGAAGCCTGCGCAGACCGCCGCGCGCGTGTCGGTGTCATGGGTTGGCATCGCCAAAGTTCCTTCAAGGAGTCAGGTCAAGAATGTCCTGCAGGCGCTGCACGAGCGTGCTGCATTGCTCGCGCGTGCCGATGCTGATGCGCAGGTACTGTGCGATGCGCGGCTGCCTGAAGTGCCGTACCAGCACCGCGCGCTCGCGCAGCAGCGTCGCCAGCTCGGCCGCATCGCGCTGCGGATGGCGTACGAAGATGAAATTAGTCTGCGACGGCAGCACCTCGAAGCCCAGGTCTTCGAGCTGTAAGGCGAGGCCCTCGCGGGTGTCGACGACCTTGTCGCAGGTGCCGCGAAACCAGTCTTCGTCTTCCAGCGCGGCCACGGCACCGGCCGAAGCCAGACGGTCGAGCGGGTACGAGTTGAAGCTGTCCTTCACGCGCACCAGCGCGTCGATCAGGTGCGCCTGGCCGCAGGCAAAGCCGACCCGCAGGCCGGCCAGCGAGCGCGATTTGGAAAGGGTCTGCACCACCAGCAGGTTCGGGTACTTGCCAACTAGCGGCAGCGCACTCTCGCCGCCGAAATCGACGTACGCCTCGTCGACCAGCACCACGCGATCGGGGCAGGCTTCGAGCAGTTGCACGATGCGCGCGAGCGGCAGGCCGATGCCGGTGGGCGCATTCGGGTTCGCGATCACGACGCCCGCACACCCCTTGCGGGCACGCGCCGCGAGGGCATCGACGTCGATGCGCAGGCCGTCGTCGACCGGCTGCAGCTCGCACGCGATGCCATAGAGCTGCGCATAGACCTTGTAGAAGCTGTAGCTCACGTCGGGCATCAACAGCGGCTCGGCCTGCTGGAAGAATGCGAAGAAGGCGTGCGCGAGCACCTCGTCCGAGCCATTGCCCGCGAACACCTGGTCGGCTTGCAGGCCGTGCCGCCGTGCCACCGCTTCGCGCAGCACGAGCGAGGCGGGATCCGGATACAGCTCCAGGCCGTTCTCGGCCGCACGCCGGATGGCCTCGATGGCGAGCGGCGACGGCGGGTACGGGTTCTCGTTGGTGTTGAGCTTGACGAGGTTCGCGATGCGCGGCTGCTCGCCGGGCACATAGGGTTCGAGCGCGCCGATGCGCGGGCTCCAGAAAGCCGGAACGGGATTTGCCATTTTTTTCGCTCAGCCCAGCAGGCGAGCCAATGTGAGCAAGGCCAGCAGCACCATCCACATCACGACCGAGCGCCAGACCAGGCCCACCACGCTGCGCAGATGGCCGGGCTCGGGCTCGCGCCCCGGCGTGCTGCCGCTGTCGATGCGGCGGCCATCGGCCAGCGATTCGCCGGCCTGTGCGCGGGGCAGCGGATCGGCAACGGGGATCGGGCTCAGCGAACCGCCGCCCAGGCGCACGTTGACCGCACCCGAGGTGGCCGCGAGGATCACGCCGTCGTTCTCGTTGGGAAAGCGCTGTGCGTCATTGCGCCAGCAATCGATCGCTTCCTCGAAGCTGCCGACCACCGCGAAACCCAGCGCCGTGATGCGTGCGGGCAGCCAGTCGATCGCATGCCAGGCGCGATCCGCGGCCTCCTGCACAGAGACGCTCGACGGCTGCACCGCGGCGCCGTTCTTGTGCGCCCAGTAGCGCGAGACGAACTCGCTCATGCGATAGAACACCGCGCCCGCCGGCCCGAGGCCGATGGCCGCGACGATCGAGAACCACGCGAGCACGCCGAACACGTGGCGATGCGCGGCGATCACCGAATGCTCGATGACGTGGCGCACGATCTCGCTGCGCGGCAGGTCGGCCGCATCGACGCCCTGCCAGTGCGCGAGCAGCGAGCGCGCGAGCGGCTCGTCGCCTTCGTCGAGCGCATCGCGGATGTCGGTGAAGTGGTGGCTGAACTGCCGGAAGCCCAGCGTGACGTAGAGCACCGCGATGCTCCAGAGCACCGCGAAGGGCAACCCCAGCGTGAGCACAAGCAGCCAGTGCACGCCCAGCGCGCCCAGCGTGGGCACGAACACCGCGAGCCCCCAGGCGATCCATCCGTGATGCGGCTTGCCCGCGTCGAAGTTGCGGCTGGTCCAGCGTGTCCACGCCAGCACCGCGCCATACACGGGGTTGTGCGGGCCCAGCGGCCGCACCTGCTCGATCAGCAGCGCGCACAGGATGGCAAAAAAGCTCATCCTTCGATGATAGCGAGGGCGCCTGGAGATTCAGGCGGGATTCAGGCGCTCAGGAAACGGTAAAGATTGCGCAGCATGCCGGCGGTCGCGCCCCAGACGAAGCGCTCGTCGGCACCGTCCTGGTAGGGCATCGAATACCACTGGCGCCGGGTGCCATCGGGCGCGGGCACGGTGTGGTGGCGGTGGTTGGCGGGGTCCATCAGCCACGCGAGCGGCACCTCGAAAGCCTCCGCCACTTCGTAGGGATTGATGGTGAGCTCGAAGTCCGGTTGCACCAGCGCGACCACGGGCGTCACGATGAACGAGGTCACCGTCGTGTAGGTCGGCAGGTTGCCGAGCACTTCGATGTATTGCGCAGAAAGGCCAACCTCTTCCCAGGCCTCGCGCAACGCGGCGGCCGCGATGTTGGCGTCCTCCGGATCGACACGGCCGCCGGGAAACGCGACCTGCCCCGAATGGGTCGACAGGTTCGAGGTGCGCTCTGTCAGCAGCACGGCCGCGCCCTGCGGTCGCTGCACGATCGGCACCAGCACCGCGGCCTGCGCGGGAATGCGATCGGTCATTCGCGGTTCGTGGCGCAGCTCGGGCGTCCAGGCGGGCGGCGTGGCGAAACGCGCCCGCAGCGCCTGCGCAGTAAGTTGCGCAGGCGGCACTGCCGGCAATCCCTCGGGTCCGGCTACGAAAGGCACCTGGCGCGGGTCGAACTGCAGCAGTGCGGGCGGCACCACGGCATTGACGGGTTCGACGGAGGTGGCCTGCAGGGGAGCGGATGAGGTGGTCAAGAGATGAAAGGTACCGGAGCCGGATGGAAGAAGTAGAGCGGAAAAATGAAAAGTTGTCTTCGAGCGGGAGCAACAATGCAAAAAGCCGCCAGAGCGGCGGCTTTCTTGCACGAAGGCGAACTGCTTACTTGGCAGCAGCCGTCGACTTGCTCGGCAGCTTTTCCTTGATGCGTGCCGAACGGCCGCTGCGGTCGCGCAGGTAGTACAGCTTGGCGCGGCGCACATCGCCGCGGCGCTTGACTTCGATGCCGGCGATCAGCGGGCTGTAGGTCTGGAACGTACGCTCCACGCCTTCGCCGCTGGAGATCTTGCGCACGGTGAAGCCGCTGTTGAGGCCACGGTTGCGCTTGGCGATCACGACGCCTTCGTAGGCCTGCACGCGCTTGCGGGTGCCTTCGACGACGTTCACGCTGACGATGACCGTGTCACCGGGCATGAATTCGGGGATGGTCTTGCCGAGACGGGCGATTTCTTCCTGCTCGAGGGTCTGGATGAGGTTCATGATTTCCTGATGTTCGATCGTGCCGGGCTACACAAAAGGCGCCTTGGACTTTCGCGGGACAACCGCAAGAAGACCGGGCGCGGCCGGGCAGAGGATCGGGGAACCCGGGATTATAGCTTTTTTTTCAGCGCGGCCTCATCGGCCTTGCCAAGACGGCCCGCCGCCCGGGCCGCATCGATCAGTTCGGGGCGTCGCGCAGCCGTGATGGCCAGCCGCTGATCGCGGCGCCAGCGCTCGATCTGGGCATGATGGCCCGAGAGCAGCGGCGCTGGCACGCCCTGCCCGTTCCACTGCTCGGGCCGCGTGTAGTGCGGGCAGTCGAGCAGGCCGTCGAGCGCCGGGTTGAAGCTGTCCTGCACGTGGCTGGCCTCGTCGCCGAGCACCCCGGGCTGCAACCGCGCGACGGCATCGAGCAGCGCCATGGCGGCGATCTCGCCGCCCGAAAGCACGAAGTCGCCAAGACTGACCTGATGGGTGACGCGTGCGTCGATGAAGCGCTGGTCGATGCCTTCGTAGCGACCGCAGATCAGCACCGCACCCTCGCTTGCCGACCAGCGCTCGACCGATTCATGGCGCAATGCCTCGCCGATGGGCGAGAACAGCACCACGGGAGCTTCCGCGCCGCGCGCCGCCAGCGCCGCATCGAGGCAGGCCGCAAGCGGCTCCGCCATCATCACCATGCCGGGACCGCCGCCGAAGGGGCGATCGTCCACGCGCTTGTAGTTGCCCTGCGCGAAGTCGCGCGGATTCCACAGAACGACTTCGACCTGCTTCGACTCGTAGGCACGGCGCGTCACGCCGCTGGCCATGAAGGGAGCGAACAGTTCGGGGAAGAGCGTGAGGACGTCGAAGCGCATGCGCGCAGGCCTCGGATCAGAAATCGGGTTGCCAGTCGACCGTGATGAGCCGTCCGGGCAGGTCGACCTTGTCGACGAAGACCGAGACGAAAGGCACCATCCGTTCGATGGCCTTGCCGTCTTCTTCGGCGGTCAGCACCAGCGTGGTCTGCGGACCGGTGGCGAGCAGCTCGCGCACCGTGCCAAGCACGACGCCTTCGCGATTGACCACCGACAGGCCGATCAGGTCGACCCAGTAGTACTCGTCGTCGCCGGCCGTTGGAAAGCTCGAACGCGGCACGAACACGCGCGCACCGCGCAGCGCCTCGGCTGCGTTGCGGTCTGGCACATCGTCGGACGTGGCGACGATGCAGTCGGAATGTTCTTTGGCTTCGCGGATCGCGAGCCGGAAAGCGGCGTTCGCAGCAGCTCCGGGAGCTTGCAGGAACCAGCGCTTGGAAGAAAAAAGCGCCTCGGGCTGGGCGCTGTGGGGCAGGACCTTGAACCAGCCCTTGATGCCCCATGCATCGGCGATGCGCCCTACTTCAATCGCATCCGCCGGCAATTCGGCGGTTTCGAGTGCGGGCAGCATCGCCGTGCGGGACGGCTTAGGCCGCCGCCTTGGGAGCCGCGGCAGCGGCTTGCTTGATCAGGCGCAGAACGGTGGGCGAAGCTTGTGCGCCGACGCTCTTCCAGTACGCCAGGCGGTCCTGGGCGATACGGATGCTTTCTTCGTTTTCCTTGGCGGTCGGGTTGTAGAAACCCAGGCGCTCGATGAAACGGCCATCGCGGCGAACGCGCTTGTCCGACACGACGATGTTGAAGAACGGACGGCCTTTGGAGCCGCCGCGGGAGAGTCGAATGACGACCATGATTTATCCTTGGGTGGTCAGCAGGCCTTGTGGATGAAGAAAAGGCCCGCTCACAATGTTCTTCCAGCGTCGAGACACGCGACATGGCCACCCGGCCAGCGACACGCTGAAAAGCCCGCGATTATAGCCCGTCCCGCGTTTTCTCCGAATTCCGGCCTTGCGCCACCCGCTTCCACACGCATGCCCCTCACCATCCGCCCCAGCCGCGAAGAAGACATCGCAGCCATCACCTCCATCTACGCCCATCACGTGCTGCACGGCACCGGCACCTTCGAAACGGAGCCACCCTCCCCTGCCGACATGAGCGCGCGCCGTGCCGACGTGCTGGGCAAGAACCTGCCGTACCTCGTGGCCGAAGAAAATGGCGAAGTGTTGGGTTTTGCCTACTGCAACTGGTTCAAGCCGCGCCCGGCCTACCGTTTTTCGGCCGAGGACTCGATCTACATGTCGGAGTCAGCACGCGGCAAGGGTCTGGGCGCCAAGCTGCTCGCAGCGCTGTCGCAGGCGGCCGAAGCGGCCGGCGTGCGCAAGCTGATCGCGGTGATCGGCGACTCGGCCAATGCAGGCTCGGTCGGCGTGCACCGCAGCCAGGGCTTCACGCACGTGGGCGTGCTGAAAGACTGCGGCTGGAAGTTCGGCGAATGGCGCGACGTCGTATTGATGGAGAAAGTGCTTGGCGAAGGCAGTACCACCCGCCCCGAGTGACACCCGAATGAAAAACAAGACCACCGCCGCCTGGCTCTCTTTCCTCGGCGGCCCGCTGGGTCTGCACCGCTTCTACCTGCGCGGCATGGGCGACTGGCTCGGCTGGCTGCTGCCCATTCCCACGGCACTGGGCATCTACGGCATCGAGCGCGTGCGCATGTACGGCGTGGACGACGGGCTGAGCTGGGCGCTGATCCCGCTGCTGGGTTTCACCATCGCGGGCTGCGCACTGACGGCCATCGTCTATGGCCTGATGACGCCCGAGAAATGGAACACCCGCTACAACGCCGGCGCACCGGCCGACGCCGAACCGGGCCGTACGAACTGGTTCACCATCGGTGCAGTGGTGCTGGCACTTTTCTTCGGCAGCACGATCCTGATGGCCAGCATCGTGTTCAGCTTCCAGCGCTACTTCGAACACCAGATCGAAGAGGGCCGGAAAATCTCCCAGTAGCCGTCAGAACACCTGCAGGCTGATCCAGTAGGCGATTGCGGCGACGAAGGCCGAAGCGGGGATCGTGAAGATCCACGCCCACACGATGTTGCCCGCCACGCCCCAGCGCACCGCGCTCGCACGCTGCGCGGACCCGACGCCGACGATGGCGCCGGTGATGGTGTGCGTGGTCGACACCGGAATGCCCAGCGCCGTCGCCAGGAACAGCGTCAGCGCTCCACCCGTTTCGGCGCAGAAGCCGCCGACGGGCTTGAGCTTGGTGATCTTCTGGCCCATCGTCTTCACGATGCGCCAGCCGCCGAACATGGTGCCCAGCGCGATCGCGGTATAGCAGCTCACGATGGTCCAGGTCGGCGGGCTCGCGTCCCCGGCGTTGGCATAGCCGGTGGCGATCAGCAGCATCCAGATGATGCCGATGGTCTTCTGCGCATCGTTGCCGCCGTGGCCCAGGCTGTAGGCGCCGGCCGAAACCAGCTGGAGCCGCCGGAACCAGCGGTCCACCCGCGAAGGCGTGGCACGCCGGAAGCCCCAGGCGACCAGCACCATCATCATCGAACCCAGCACGAAGCCGAGCAGCGGCGAAACGAAGATGAAAGCCACCGTCTTCCAGATGCCCCCGGCGACCAGTCCGCTGGTGCCGGTCTTGGAAATCACCGCGCCCACGATGCCGCCGATCAGCGCGTGCGACGAGCTGCTCGGGATGCCGTAGTACCAGGTCACGAGGTTCCAGCTGATGGCGCCGACGAGCGCGCCGAACACCACATGCACGTCGACCACTCCCGGCTGGGCAATGCCCTTGCCCACGGTCGCGGCCACGCTCAGGTGGAAGATGAAGATCGCGATCAGGTTGAAGAAGGCCGCGAACACCACAGCCTGCCCCGGCTTGAGCACCCCGGTGGACACCACCGTCGCGATCGAATTGGCGGCGTCGTGGAACCCGTTCATGAAGTCGAACAGGATCGCGAGCACGACCAGCACTATCACCACCCAGAGGGCGACCTGAACCGTTGCCATCGGTCGCTACCCGCTCAGGAATTCTCGAGGACGATGCCCTCGATCACGTTGGCCACGTCCTCGCACTTGTCGGTGATCGTTTCCAGCAGCTCGTAGATCGCCTTGAGCTTGATCACCTCGCGCACGTCGGGCTCCTCGCGGAACAACTTGCTCATGGCGCTGCGCATCACGCGATCGGCGTCGGATTCGAGGCGGTCGATTTCCTCGCAGGTCTTCAGCGTGGCCTCGGCCACGGCCGGGTCGGCGATCTTGCCGAGGAACTTGACGGCGTCCTTCAGGCGGTCGCAGCACTTCACGCTCAGGGCCGTGAGGCGCACGATCTCTTCGGTCATGTGGCGCACGTCGTACAGCGCCATGGTCTCGGCAGAGTCCTGAATCAGGTCGGCCACGTCGTCCATCGTGTTGATGAGCTTGTGGATCTGCTCGCGGTCGATGGGCGTGATGAAGGTCTTGTGGATCAGCCGGTTGACGTCGTGCGTCACGCGGTCGGCGGCTCGCTCGGCGTTGTCGACGTCGCGGTTGTACTGCTCGCGCAGGTGCACGTCGTTGTAGTTGGCGACCAGTTGCTCGAACGCGCGCGCTGCCTCGACGATGCGCTCGGCGTGCTGGTTGAACATCTCGAAGAAATTGCCCTCGCGGGGCAGCAGCTTGCCGAACATGGAAACTCCTGGGGTGCGTCAATCACGATTTCATGACGCCTTCATGAAAAACCGGCGAAGTTTAACGGGCGCGCGGGTCCGGTCCGGCCGGACCGGGTTTTCAAAGCCGCTGAAAGGCCCGAAATTCAGGCCGGCAAGCGCAGCACCGGCAGGTGCCAGCCGCCGTAGATGCCACCCAGGCGAAGCGCCACGATCAGCAGCACGCCGGCATGAAAAGCCCAGCGCCGCGGGGTTCCGGCCGCCTGTAGCAGCAGGTAGGCCGCAATGCCCGCAATGGCGGCGGAGCCGTAGATGCCGCTGCTCAGCAGCAGAGGAACGCGGGCGGTGAACACGTCGCGCAGCAGGCCGCCGGCCGCACCGGTCATGGTGCCGACCAGCATCACGATGACGGCCGGCAGGCGCCGCTCTTCGGCCACTTGCGCACCGGTGATGGCGAACAGGCCGAGCCCCAGCGCGTCAGCCACGGCCAGCGCGTGCTCGGGCAGCGGCATCAGGTGTGCCCACGCAATGGTGAACACCGCCGCCGCCAGGATCACGTAGCTGTAGCGGGTGTCGCGAATCCAGAACACCGGGTGGCGGTCGAGCAGCAGGTCGCGCAACGTGCCGCCGCCCACCGCGGTGACCGAAGCGATCACCACCACGCCGAGCCAGTCGAGGCCCGCGTGGCCGGCCGCCAATGCCCCACTGACCGCGAAGACCGCCACACCGGCGAGATCGAGGACGTAGAGCAGCACGGCCTTTGCGTCGTCAGACGATGCGCTTGACCACCTGGCCCGTGACCCGTGCCAGCGCCGCGCGCGGCACCTTGTCGGGCGCGATTTCGGCAAGCGGCTTCAGCACGAAGGCGCGCTCGCGCATGCGAGGGTGCGGCAGGGTCAGTGCCGGCGTGTCGATCACCGAATTGCCGTGCATCAGCAGATCGAGATCGAGCGTGCGCGGCGCATTGGGAAAGGGCCGCTCGCGGCCGGCCAGCGTTTCCAGGCGTTGCAACGCCACGAGAAACTGCTCGGCGTCGAGGCCGGTGCGCACGGCCACCACGGCGTTGATGAAGTCAGGCCCCTCGGCGTCCACCGGCTCGCTGCGATAGAGCGATGATCGGGCAGTGACCTGGGTGCGCTGCAGCGCACCGATCGCGGCCATGGCGGCTTTCACGGCCGCTTCGGCATCGCCCAGATTGGCGCCGATGGCGACGAAAGCCTGTACGGTCGGGTAGTCCTCGCGCGGACCGCGCGGGCGACGAACGGGAGCACCGGCAGGCGCACGGCGCGCGGGCGGGCCACTCCTGGCACCGGCCGGTGAGGATGGCGGCCTGGCGCCAGCACGCGGCGCCGGCGCGGGCTTCTTGCCCGTTGTCTTGGCTGCGGAGCTCTTCTTGCCGTCCTTCGGCCGGTCGGACGTGCTCATTCGCCAGCAGCGTTGCCGCCGCCTCCGCCACCACTACCGCCTGCGGGACGCGGCTTGCGGCGGCGCCGGCGCTTGCGCGGCGCGGCAGCTTCACCATCGGGCGGCACGGCACCGGCTTCGACTTCGACCTCGTCGTCCGAGTCGGCATGGTTGTTCAGGCGGGCGGCCGGCTCGTTGCGGGGCCTGGCCGGTGCGGGTGCTGGCGCGGGGTCGCGCACCCGCACGCGCTGGCGCACCTTCTGCTCTTCGCGCACCTGCTCCAGCAGGTCCTGCCGGCGCACGTCGTCGGCGGTGCTGAATTCCTGCCACCACTCGGCAATCGCCTCGCCGACTTCACCCACGTCGGCGCGCAGGCGCATGAAGTCGAAGGCGGCGCGGAAGCGCGCCTGCTCGACCAGGCTGTAGGGCGTGGAGCCGGTGCGCTTGTCGAAGCGCGGCTGCATCATCCAGATCTCGCGCATGTCGGCGGCCAGCTTGCCACGGCCCGAGACATCGCCGATACGCGCGTTGAACACGTCGTCGATGGCGTCCTGCAACGCCGGGAACGGCGGTTGCGCGCGCTGGCCGTGCCGGCCCTCCTGGCGCTGGGCCCAGCCGTCGCGCACGTCGGCCCACAGCACGCAGGCCAAGAGGAAGCTGGGCGCCACGGGCTTGCCCTCGCCCACGCGGCGGTCGGTGTCCTGCAGGGCAGCCTTCACGAAGGGCTGATCGGCGCGCTCGACCACCACGTCGAGCAGCGGGTAGATGCCACGGGCCAGGCCGAGCTTGTTCAGTTGCTCGACCGTCGCGACGGCGTGGCCGGTCTGCAGCAGCTTGAGCATCTCGTCGAACAGGCGGCTCTGCGGCACGTCGGCCAGCAGCTTGCTCGAGTCGATCAGCGGTGCCGCCGTCTTGGCTTCCATCTTGAAGCCCAGGGCTGCGAGCTTGGCCGAGAAGCGGATGGCGCGAATGATGCGCACCGGGTCTTCGCGGTAGCGCGTGGCCGGGTCGCCGATCATGCGCAGCGTGAGCTTCTGGGCGTCCTTGATGCCGTTGTGATAGTCGACCACGACCTGGTTGGCCGGGTCGTAGTACATCGCGTTGACGGTGAAGTCGCGGCGCGCCGCGTCTTCATCCTGCGGGCCCCAGACGTTGTCGCGCAGCACCCGGCCACTGGCGTCCACGGCGTGCTTCATGCTCGCGAGCTCGCCCTTGCTGGTGCGCTCGTTGCCGGCCACCTGCTCGGCGGCGGCGTTGTCCATGTAGGCACGGAAGGTCGAGACCTCGATCACCTCGTGCTCGCGCCCACGGCCGTACACCACGTGCACGATGCGAAAGCGCCGCCCGATGATGAAGGCGCGGCGGAACAGCGACTTGACCTGCTCGGGCGTGGCGTTGGTGGCCACGTCGAAGTCTTTCGGTCGCAGCCCCAGCAGCAGGTCGCGCACCGCGCCGCCTACCACGTAGGCCTCGTAGCCGGCCTGCTGCAGCGTGGTGACCACGTTCTTCGCGCGTTCGTCGACCAGGGCCGGATCGATCTTGTGAACCTCTGCCGGCACCTCCTGGCGCTTGCCGAAGCGGCTCTTGCCCTGTGCGCTGCCGGCGTTCTTGCCGAGCAGCTTGTCGATGAATTTCTTGATCATTGTTGGTTGAAAGCCTTGTTCGCTCTTTATTCGTTCTCGAGCATGGAGCGGATCAGCGGAATGGTGATCGCGCGTTGCGTTTGCAGGGCATAGCCGTCGAGCTGCGTGAGCAGTTCCATCAGGCTGCCGAGGTCGCGGCTGAAGCGGTGCAGCATGTAGTCGAGCACTTCGTCGGACAGCATCACGCCGCGCGCGTCGGCGGCCTGGCGCAGCACCGCGCGGCGTTCGCTTTCGCTCAGCACCTGCAAGTGGAACACGTGGCCCCAGCCGAGGCGGGTGCGCAGGTCTTCGCGCAGCGGCAGGTCGGCCGGCGGCAGGGCGCCGGCGGCGACCACGCCGCGCTGCAGGGTCTGGGCGTTGACAAACCAGTTGAAGGCCGCGTGCTGCTGCACGGCGGTATAGAGGTGGACGTCGTCGAGCAGCACGGCGCCCCAGCGCTCGTCGAACTCGGGCGGCTCCAGCAGGCCCGCGTGCAGCCAACCCACGCTGGCGCCCTGCTCGCGCAGTGCGACACGCACCGATTCGAGCAGATGGGTCTTGCCACTGCCGCCTTCGCCCCACAGATAGGTGGGCACCGGCGAGTGCAGCGCAGGGCTGCCGGCGCCGCCCACCCACACTTGCAGGTGCCGCAGCGCCGCCTCGTTGGGGCCGGCAAAAAAGGCGTCGAAGCTGGGGCCCGTCGCAATGCCGATATCGAGCGCGAGCTGTTTCATCCCGGGAAGGTTCATGGAGGGGGCCGCGAGGGCCCTTAAAATCGTGAGGAATTCTATCGGCCCGGCCAACATGGTTACCGGAGCCGCCTTCCGCTCCTACTCTCCGCATCCTTTCGCGTCCCTCCCGACCTCGACCACCCATGACCTCCTCCACGCCCACCCCGCTCAGCTACAAGGACGCCGGTGTTGACATCGATGCCGGCGATGCACTGGTCGACCGCATCAAGCCGCTGGCCAAGAAAACCCTGCGCGAGGGCGTGCTGGCCGGCATCGGCGGCTTCGGCGCCCTGTTCGAGGTGCCCAAGCGCTACAAGGAGCCGGTGCTGGTGAGCGGCACCGACGGCGTGGGCACCAAGCTCAAGCTGGCCTTCGAATGGAACATGCACGACACGGTCGGCATCGACCTCGTGGCCATGAGCGTCAACGACGTGCTGGTGCAGGGCGCCGAGCCTCTGTTCTTCCTCGACTACTTCGCCTGCGGCAAGCTCGAAGTCGACACGGCCGCGGCCGTCATCGGCGGTATCGCGCGCGGCTGCGAGCTGTCGGGCTGCGCCCTCATCGGCGGCGAAACCGCTGAAATGCCCGGCATGTACCCGGCCGGCGAATACGACCTCGCGGGCTTCGCGGTCGGCGCAGTCGAGAAGTCGAAGATCCTCACGGGCCAGAACGTCAAGCCCGGCGACGTCGTGCTGGGCCTGGCCTCGGCCGGGGTGCATTCCAATGGTTTCAGCCTCGTGCGCAAGGTGATCGAGCGTGCCGGCGCCGATTTGCCCGCCACGCTCGACGGCAAGCCTTTCCGCCAAGCCGTGATGGAACCCACCCACCTCTACGTGAAGCCGGTGCTCGAGGCGCTGGCCAAGCACCCGATCAAGGCGCTGGCCCACATCACCGGCGGCGGCCTGCTCGAGAACATCCCGCGCGTGCTGCCCGAAGGCACGGCCGCCCACCTCAAGAAGGGCAGCTGGCCGCAGACTGAACTGTTCGCCTGGCTGCAGAAGGTGGCCGGCATCGACGACATCGAGATGAACCGCACCTTCAATAACGGCATCGGCATGGTCGTGGTGATCGATGCGGCAGAAGCCGCCGCCTGCGCCGCCACGCTGCGCGCCGCCGGCGAATCGGTGCACGAGATCGGCGTGATCGCCGCGCGCGGCGAAGGCGCCGCGGTGATCGTCGGCTGAGCGGCGGCCGCACCTTCCACTTTCCCGAACAGAGCGCCTGACCCCCCCGGATGGCCAAGAAGCCGCAACCCGTCACCACCGCCGTTCCGACGGTCCCCATCCACCGCGCCACAGCCTCGCGCGGCGTGACCATCGCAAGCTACTTGCTGATGCTGGGAACGCTGATGCTGGTGATGTGGGAGCACCTGCTGCCAGGATTGCTCTGCGTGTGCATCGGCTTCCTGGCCACGCGGTGGTTCGCGCGGCTGCTGGCTGGAGACACGCGGCGCATTCCGGCATCCAGCAGCCAGCGCACCGATGGCTGGGCCGGCGTGCTGGCCGTCGTCCTCGTGCTGGTGGGGCCGATAGCGCTGATCACGCTGCTGCTGTCGCAGGCCCGCGAATACATCGTCGACGCGCCCGACCAGTACCGCGATCTGCTCGACTACACGGCGCGCACGGTGCTCGAGCTGCGCTCCAAGCTGCCGGTCGAGATCGCGGTCTACCTGCCCGAAGGCGCCGCCGAGATCCAGCGCGTGATCGCCAACTACCTGCGCGCGCAGGCCGGTTCGCTGGCCGTGGCCGGGCGCGCCTGGCTGCATGGCATCTTGTTTTCGTACGTGGGCCTGATCGTGGGCAGCCTGGCCGCCGTGTCGCACGCGCCGCTGCGCCGGCTGCCGCTGGCCGAGCAGCTGCACCAGCGCGTGCAGACCTTCGGCGAGGCCTTCGGCCAGATCGTGGCGGCGCAGTTCTGGATCGCAGCCTTCAACACGCTGCTGACCGCCATCTTCCTGCTGTTCGTCATGCCGCTGTGGGGCGCGCACCTGCCGTATACGCCGGCGCTCATCACCCTCACCTTCCTGGCCGGGCTGGTGCCGATCGTGGGCAACCTGGTGTGCAACTCGGTGATCACGCTGGTGGGTCTTTCGGTGTCGCCGGTCACGGCGCTGGCCTGCCTGATCTTCCTGATCGTGATCCACAAGGCCGAGTACGTCATCAACGCCAAGGTAGTCGGCGCGCGCACGCAGATGAGCGTGTGGGAGCTGCTGGCCGTGATGTTCGTGGCCGAGGCGGTGTTCGGGCCGGCCGGACTGGTGGCGGCGCCGCTGTACTACGCGTACCTGAAAAAAGAGCTGCAGGCGGCGGCGCTGGTCTGAAAAGACGGCGCCTGGCGATGTCCTGATCTGATCGATTCTGGTCCGCTCCCGAACGGCCCCTGGGCTGGCAACGCACAAGAATAGGCGGCATCATCCATTCCGCCCTTGCGAGCCACCACCATGAAAACCTGTCTGATTGTGATTGACGCCCAGGCGTCGTTTCGCCAGCGCCCCTACTGGGACGAACGCCAGGCCGCTCCCTACTTCGCCGCGCAGAACGCGCTCATCGCAGGCTGCGCCGCCGCCGGCACGCCGATCGTGCGGGTCTTCCACGTCGACGAACCGGCCGACGCGAGCAACCCCTTCGCGGTCGAATCGGGCCACATCCGGCCCATCGAGGGCCTGGCTGATTTCGAGGCCGCGGCCACCTTCACCAAGCACCGGCACAGCGCGCTGGTCAACAGCGGACTCGACATCTGGCTCACGCAGAACGGCATCGGCCGGCTCATCGTGAGCGGTATCCGCACCGAGCAATGCTGCGAAACCACCACACGCCACGCCTCGGACCTGGGCTGGGAAGTCGACTACGTGACCGACGCCACCCTGACCTTCGACATGACCCAGCCCGACGGCCGGCCGCTGGCCGCCGCCGACATCAAGGCGCGCACCGCCACCGTGCTGCACGGCCGGTTCGCGACGGTCTGCGGCGTGGCGCAGGCGCTGGAACGCGCCGGCGCAGAGGCAAGCGCATGAGCCTGCGCGTTCTGATCCTGGCCTACGACGGCGTCGAGGCCCTCGACTTTGCCGGCCCCTTCGAGGTGTTCACCACCGCCAGCCGCGTCAGCCAACGGATGCAGCCCGGCACGGCCGCGCCGTTCGACGTGGCCTCGGTCGCACAGGCATCGCCCGTGCAGGCGCGCGCGGGCCTTCGCCTGCTGGCCGACCACACGCTTGAAGGCAGCCCGAAAGTCGACGTATTGATCGTTCCCGGCGGCGTGGTCGATGTGCCGATGGCCAGCCCCGACACCTTGCGCTGGATCGCGAAAAGCGCAGCCGACGCGCAGCTCGTGGCCTCGATCTGCACCGGTGCCTTCCTGCTCGCGAAGAGCGGCGTGGTCACGCACGAAGCGGTCACCACGCACTGGGAAGACATCGCCGACCTGCGCGAGCAGTTTCCGCGACTCGAGGTGCGCGAAAGCGTGCGCTGGGTTGACAGCGGCCGCATCGTCAGCTCGGCCGGCATCAGCGCGGGCATCGACATGAGCCTGCACCTGGTCGAACGCCTGGCTGGACGCGAACTGGCCGAGCGCACCGCGCGCCAGATGGACTACGCATGGACCCACAACAACAGCAGCAACAGCCCATCCGTGTAGTCTTCGCGCTCCTGCCCGGCAGCCTGGTGCTCGACTGGGCCGGGCCGGCCGAGGCCCTGCGCATCGCCAACCAGCGACTGCGCGCAATGGGCCAGCCTGAGCGCTTCACGATCGAGTTCGCGAGCCCCCGGCCCGATTCCCTCAGCTCGGTCGGCGTTGCGCTCACCGGGCTGGCGTCGCTGCCCACGCAGTGGGACGGCCCGGCGTGGGTGGTGCTGGTCGGCCTGCCCGGGAACAGCATCGCCATCGACAATCCCGAGGCACAAGACCTGTTGCACTGGCTGCGCGGCCTGCGCTTCGAGCGCGGCCGGCTGGAGCTGGTGACGATCTGCGCCGGTGCCGTGCTCGCGGCGCATGCCGGCGCGCTCGCGGGCCGGCGCGCCACCACACACCACCATCACCTGGACGAACTGCGCACGGCGGAGCCAGGCTGCGACGTGGTGGCCAACCGCGTCTTCGTGATCGACCCACCGCTCTACAGCAGTGCGGGCGTCACGACCGGCATCGACCTCGTGCTGCACCGCATCGGCGAGATTTGCGGCGAAGCCCTCGCGGCCCAGGTGGCGCAGACCATGGTGGTGGCGCTGCGGCGCGGCCCGAACGATCCGGAGCTGTCGCCCTTTCTCGCCTACCGCAACCATCTGCACGCCGCGCTGCACCGGGTGCAGGACGCGGTCAGCGAACAGCCTCAGGCCGAGTGGAGCGTGCCGCGCATGGCGGAGGTGGCGCACACCTCGGCGCGGCATCTCACGCGCCTGTTCGTCGAGCATGCGGGCGTGGCGCCGCTGGCGTACCTGCGCCGGCTGCGGCTGGCGGCCGCGCAACTGGCACTGGCTTCGGGTGCGAACGTCACGCGAGCGGCGGAACTGTCGGGCTTCGGCTCCGATACGCAACTGCGTCGCGCGTGGCACCAGTTCGGCTTGCCGGGTTCGCCGTCCGAGGCGAATGCACCGCTGAAAACCTGACGGGTGTTCGAGATGCGCCCGGGGCGCTCAGTGCCAGACGTTCGCAGGCGCGGGACCGGGCACGCGCAGCAGCTTGTCGTCGCCGATCTCCAGCAGGCGGTTGGCCGCATAGCTGTTCTGCGAATCGGGCTCCAGCGCGGCGCTGACCAAGGGCGACAGCGGCTGCGCCAGCGACACATAGAAGCTGCCCGGCGGCATCACGGCACGCCCCATCCTTGGCCGCACGCGGAAGGCGCGGATCGCCTCGCCGTCCTCGATGGCGCCGCGCGCGTCCTGGCGCTGGCCGTCGCTCTGCGACAGGATCTCGTAGCGCTCGACCTGCCACGGCGCGGCGCTGTCGATGCGCTCGACGCGCACGCCCAGCATCTGCAGGCGCTGCACGGCCACCGTTTCACTGGCCGCCAGCAGATAGCCGCACGGACGCGGGCGCGCATTGGCGACCTTCAGCGGCTCGGCCGCGCGCCACTCGACATCGACCGCTTTTTCTTCCCCGCTCTTCTCGTCGAGAAAGTCCAGGCGCTGCCGCGTCGTCGTCTGCCAGGCCTCGACCACGAGGTCTCCGTGGCAGGCGTCGGCCTTGGCGCGCTGGCCGGCCTGCGCGGTGAGTTGCATCAGCGCCGGGCCCTGGCGCGCCGCCGTCTCGATGACGGTGGTGGCGGCCAGCACCTGCGTGTACACGCGACGGGCGAAATGCGCGCGGCCCAGCCCCACGCCCCGCACTTCCAGCAGCAGGCTCACGGCCTGATGCAGGCCGCTCACATTGCGGCCGGTGTCGGGCTGCACGCCGCCCATCGAGACGGTGCGATCGGCACTCTTGCCGCCGGAAGTGGTGTGGTACTTGAAGCCCTGCAGCCCCGCCTGCGTGAACGCGGCCTGGATGGCGTCGATGTAGTCGCGCTGCGCGCTCGCGGCAATGGCGGCATCAAGGTTGCCCACGGTGGCGGGCTGCAGCAGGCCGTCGTACTTCATGACCGCGCCGAACTTGTCGATCCAGCGGCCGCCGACGGTGAACTCGTGCAGGTCGAGCACCACCTGCGGCCGAAAGCGCAGGGTGGCGGCCGCGATCGAGCGGGCCTCGGGCGTGCGCAGCAACAGGTGGTCGCGATTCACGTCGACGCCGTTGGCGGTGACGCGGGTGAAATGCTCCGCGCCATCAGGGTTGCCGCGCGGCAGCAGCACGAGGTTCACCTTCTGCAGCAGCGCCGCGCCCGGCCCTCTGGCGAACTGCTGCGCCAGGGCCAGCACCGCTTCGCCGCCGGCTGGCTCGTTGCCGTGTTGCTGGCCGATCACCATGACGGTGGGCCGCGCTGGATCGACGCGGCCCTGGTCGGCAAGCAGCACCAGCGGCATCTCGCGCCCCTGTTGTGACACGCCCAGGCGTTCGACGCGCACGTTCGGCGACTGGCGCGCCAGATCATCGAGAAAGGCCAGCACCTCGGCGTGCGAAGCGAAATCGGTGCGGCCGGCGCGAAAGCCCGGCGTGGCGTAGCTCACGGGTGGATCGGGAAAGCGCGCCGCGATGGCCGGCGGTTCGACCCACACCTTGGCAGGATCGAACTGGGCACAGGCCGGTGCGGCCGACAGCAGGGTCAGGCCAAGGATGCACAGGAAGCGGAAGGGAGGGATGCGGCGCATGGCGCGCATTTTCCTCTCGCCCAGGCTGCCGCAGCTTCGGCAACCGTTCAGTTCAGGGTGCACGCCCGCGCACGTGCCAGCAGGAGCGCCCGTTCGCGCGTGTTGCGGGTGAGCGAAGCCGCGCGATCGAATTCCTTGCGCGCCTCGTCGAGGCGGCCGAGCTTGAAGAGCAGGTCGCCGCGCACGGTCGGCAGCAGGTGGTAGCCCTTGAGTGCGGGCTCGTCCACGAGCGCGTCGACCACCTCGAGCCCCGCGGCCGGCCCGAAGGCCATCGACAGCGCCACCGCGCGGTTGAGCTCGACGATGGGCGACGGCGTGAGCTCGGCCAGCGCGTCGTACAGCGCGGCGATGCGGCCCCAGTCGGTTTCGTCGGCGGTGCGCGCGCGGCCGTGGCAGGCGGCGATGGCGGCCTGCAGCGCATAGGGGCCGAGCGCGCCGCCGAGCGACTCGGCGCGCGCGAGCGCCGCGAGGCCGCGGCGGATCAGCATCTGGTCCCAGCGCGCCCGGTTCTGTTCGAGCAGCAGTACCGGTTCGCCCGAGGCACCCGCGCGCGCGGCGGTGCGGGAGGCCTGGATTTCCATCAACGCCACGAGGCCGTGCACCTCGGATTCGCCGGGCACCAGCTCGGCCACGATGCGGCCCAGGCGCATCGCCTCGTCGCACAACGCCGGACGCATCCAGTCGTCGCCGGCGGTGGCCGAATAGCCTTCGTTGAAGATCAGGTAGAGCACTTCGAGCACCGAGGCGAGCCGTGCCTCGAGCTCATGCCGGCGCGGCACCTCGAAAGGCACGCGCGCCTCGGCCAGTGTGCGCTTGGCGCGCACGATGCGCTGCGCCACGGTGGCTTCGGGCACGAGGAAGGCACGGGCGATCTCGTCGGTGGTGAGGCCGCCCATCAGCCGCAGCGTGAGCGCCACGCGCGCCTCGGTCGACAGCACCGGGTGACAGGCGGTGAACACCAGGCGCAGCAGGTCGTCGCCGATGTCGTCGTCCAGCGCGGTGTCGACCGCCTCGGCGAAATCGTCCTGCGCCATCTCGTGCCGGGCGTCGAGCTCGCGGCCGATCTCGCCGGACTTGTGCTCGGCCAGCTGCAGGTGGCGCAGTCGATCGAGGGCGCGGCGCTTGGCCACGGCGGTGAGCCAGGCCGCGGGGTTGTCGGGCATGCCCGATTTGCTCCATTGCTCGAGGGCCGAGACCAGCGCATCCTGGGCCAGCTCTTCGGCCAGCCCCACGTCGCGCACCATGCGCGCGACGGTGGCGATGATCTTCGCGGACTCGATGCGCCATACCGCCTCGATGGTGCGGTGGATGGCGGCGGTGTCCGCACGGCCCTCGCCCTGGCTCATGCGTCGGTCTTCTTGACCGTCTGCATCGACGTGAATTCGGTGGCCACCGCCTGCACGTCGGCCGGGAAATCGCCGATCTCCTGGATCTGGCGCACCTCGATGACTTCGTTGTCGCTGCCGGGGCAGCGGCTGGCCCATTCGATGGCGGCGGCGCGCGAGGGCACGTCGATGATCCAGAAGCCGCCGAGCACTTCCTTCGCCTCGGCGAAGGGGCCGTCGACCACGGTGGGCTTGCGGTCCTTGAAGCTCACGCGCGCGCCCATCGAGGGTGGATGCAGGCCGTCGCAGCTGATCAGCACGCCGGCTTTCTGCAGCGACTCGTTGTAGGCCATCATGGCCGACACCGCCTCGACGTCGTCGGGCATGGTGCCGGGCGCGGCGGTCTCGTAGCCGTGGGGAATCATCAGCAGCATGAATCGCATGGCAGGTCTCCTTCGGTCCGGTTGCGGTTGCTTCAGTTGCCGGCCTTGGCGCGGGCTTCAGTCTCGGCCCGCAGGCGGCCTTCCTGGGCGAGCAGCTCGGGCGTCATCGAGTCGCCGAAATCGGCCGCCTCGAACACTTGGCGGATCTCGATCTCGCCTTCCTGGAACGGGCTGCGCTTGATCCATTCGATGGCTTCTTCCTTCGACTTGACCTGGAACAGCCAGAAGCCGGCCAGCAGCTCCTTGGTTTCGGCAAACGGTCCGTCGATGACGGTGCGCTTGGTCGGGCCCTCGCAGCGTACGCGCACGCCCTTGGAGCTGGGGTGCAGCCCTTCGCCGGCCAGCAGCACGCCGGCCTTGACCAGTTCCTCGTTGAACTTGCCCATGGCGGTGAGTATTTCGGTGCTGGGCATCACGCCGGCTTCGGAATCGGCGTTGGCCTTGACCAGAATCATGAATCGCATGTCGTTTCTCCTGAAGGTTGATGAGCTCGGGAGCGGCTCGATGAAATTTGCCTGCTCCTGTTCACACGTCGGACGAGCGGAAGATGGATCGACACGCTCGCGTCGATCTATTTGTAATTTTGTGTTTCAGAAACTCGAGGCTTCAGGGCAGGTAGCCGCAGAAGCGCAGCACATGCCCGTCTGGCTCGCGGATCGCGAATTCGCGCAGGCCCCAGGGCTGGGAGACAGGCGGCTCGATGACCGTCACGCCGCGCTTCAGGTACGCGGCATGCAGGCCGTCGATGTCCTTGCCCACGTGGATCACGATTTCGCCGCGCCAAGGTTTGGCCTCGCGCGCGTTGCACTGCCACAGCCGCAGGTAGACCGGGTCGCCGTAGCTGCGGTCGCCCTTCTTCACGCGGGCGTAGCTGGGCGGCTCCCCCGCGATGAAATCGAGCTCGAAGCCCAGCACGTCGCGAAACCACCGCGCGGCGCGCGAGACATCCGACACCGGCAGCACCGGCTGAACGCCATGGAATTCATGCAGGGTGCCCAGATCGGGCGCCGGGCTCACACCTGCCTTCGCGTCCATTTCAATTGGCCGTACGGCGAAGGGTGGCGACGCGCTCGGCGATCGCGTCGATGTCGAGGGCGTCCTCGGCCTTCGCCAGGTAGATTTCCAGGTCGCGCACGGCCTGCGCCGTGTTGCCCTGTTCGGCATGCGCGACGCCGCGGTCGCGGTACTCGCCCCAGGCGCTGGGCAGCAGCGCGATCAGGCGGTCCTGCACGGCGATGACGCGCTGCCAGTCTTCCTGCGCGTGGTGCACTTCCTTCAGGTTGCGCAGCATGCGGGCGATGATTTCGCGCGGACTGGCAGGCTGCAGGTACAGGCCCAGCGGCACGTCGAAATCACCGACCAGTCCGTTGCTGCGCTTGTAGGGCTCGAGCCGCTCGCCCAACTCCTCGCGCGAGAGCGACTTGCCGGTGAAAGGATCGATCACCACCTGCCCCTTGGGCAGCGTCACCTTGAGCATGAAATGCCCCGGAAAGCCGATGCCGCGCGCCTGCAGGCCCAGGCCCTGCGCCAGCTCCATCCACAGCACGGCCAGCGAGATCGGAATGCCGCGGCGGGTGCGCAGCACGGCGTTCAGGTAGCTGTTGTCGGGGTCGTAGTAGTCGTTGACGTTGCCGCCGAAGCTCAGGTCGTTGAAGAAGAACTGGTTCAGGGCGCGCAGGCGGGCCAGTGGCGCAGCGTCGGCCGGCAGGCGGCGCTTGAGGCGGGCGAGGAGCTGGTCGACATCGCCCAGCACCTGCTGCACGTCGAGTTCGGGGTATTCGTCCTGCGCCAGGCTGGCGGCCGCTTCGAGCAGCGGAAAGTGATCGTCGCTGCAAACCAGCGATTCGAAATACTCCAGTGCGGTGGGAACCTGAAAGCTGAACGTCATGTGTCTTTGTAGAGGAGCCCGTCAGGGGCGTCAAGGCGGGACACGTGCGGATTGCGGCGCCCGCGCGCGGGGGCTCAACGGCGAACGAAGCTGCGCAGCCGCACACCCACCGCCGCCAGCACGGCGAAATAGAGCAGCGCGGCGCCGGCGATCAGCGCGGCGAGCAGGCCGATGCGCAGCAGGCGCTGGTCGCGCAGGGCGATCCAGTCGAAATGCGCCGAGCCCCAGACCAGCAGGCCCGCCAGCACCAGCGTGCCGGCCAGCACCTGCAGCACGAACCTGGCCCAGCCCGGCTCGGGCCTGTAGCTGCCGCGGCGAATCAGGCCGACCAGCAGCCAGGTCGAATTGACCAGCGCGCCGATGGCGATGGTCAGGGTCAGCGCTGCGTGCTGCAGCACCGGCACCAGGAAGATGTTGAGAATCTGCGTCAGCACCAGCACGCCCACGGCGATGAGCATCGGCGTGCGCGTGTCGTGCTTGGCGTAGTAGCCGGGTGCCAGCACCTTCACGGCCACGATGCCGACCAGCCCGACGCCGTAACCCATCAGCGCCAGGGTGGTGCGGCCCACGTCCTCGCCCGAGTAGGCGCCGTTGTGGAAGAGCACCGCCACCAGCGGTTTTGCGAACAGCAGCAAGGCGACCGCGCACGGCGCCGACAGCAGCACCACGAGGCGCAGGCCCCAGTCGAGCAGCGAGGAATAGCGCGCGTCGTCCTTGGCGGCGCGGGCGCCGGCCAGCTGCGGCATCAGCACCACGCCCAGCGCCACGCCGAGCATGGCGGTGGGAAACTCCATCAGCCGGTCTGCGTTGGTGATCCAGGTGACGCTGCCCACCGCCAGGTGGGAGGCGATTTGCGTGTTGATGAGCAGCGATATCTGCGCCACGCTCACGCCCAGCAGCGCGGGCAGCATCAGCCTGAGCACCTTGCGCGTGTTCGGGTCGGTCCAGGCGGTGCGCAGCGCCCGAAGGCTGGTTCCCAGGCGCGGCATCAACCCCAGCTTGCGCAGTGCCGGAATCTGCAGCGCAAGCTGCAGCACGCCACCCACCATCACGCCCACGCACTGTGCATAGATCGGCTCGATGCCCCAGTGCCGGAAAAGCGGCGCCCCGACCAGGATCGACAGGATCAGCGCCACGTTGAGCAGCACCGGCGAGGCCGCCGGCACCGCGAACTTGCGCCAGGTGTTGAGAATGCCGCCCGCCAGCGCCACCAGCGACATGAAGCCGATGTACGGGAACATCCAGCGCGTCATGACGATGGCGGCATCGAAGCCGGGCAGACCGCTGGCCATGGCCCAGACCAGCAGCGGCGCGCCGGCCACGCCTGCCACGCAGACGATCACCAGCGTCCAGGTCAGCAGCGTGGCGACGTGGTCGATGAGCTGCCTGGCGCCCTCTTCCCCGTCTTCGGCCTTGCGCGCGGCCAGCACCGGCACGAAGGCCTGGCTGAAGGCGCCTTCGCCGAAGACCCGCCGGAACAGGTTGGGGATGCGGAATGCGACGTTGAACGCGTCGGTCAGCGCGCTGACGCCGAAAACCGAGGCAAACAGCACGTCGCGCACGAGGCCCGTGATCCGCGAGGCGAGGGTCAGCAGGGAGACGGTGGAGGCGGATTTGAGCAGGGACACGGGGGCCGAGTGTAGGGCCCGCCAAACCCCTGAAACGGGCCGATTCGGCGGAAAAGGCAACCCGGCCTATAATCGAGGGCTTTGCTGCATCATCCTCAGACACCTAAGGAACATTAAATATGGCATCCGCCAAGCCCAAGAAGAAGAACCCGCGCCTCGCCTCCGGCCGTAAGCGCGTCCGCCAGGACACCAAGCTCAACGCTGCGAACACCTCGCTGCGCTCCAAATACCGTACCGCTGTCAAGAACGTCGAAAAGGCTGTTCTGGCTGGCGACAAGACCAAGGCAAGCGAACTGTTCGCGAAGGCCCAGAGCATCGTCGACACCGTCGCCGACAAGGGCATCTTCCACAAGAACAAGGCCGCCCGCGACAAGAGCCGCCTGTCGGCCAAGGTCAAGGCCCTCGCCCTCGCGCCTGAAAAGGCCGCCGCCTGACACCTGTCAGGCAAGCCCGGACCGGAATCCTCCGGTCCGCCGTTTGATCGGGGTGCGCTGCAGCAAAGTGAAAAAACCGCCTTCGGGCGGTTTTTTCATGCCCGGTTGGTTCATGAAGCCAGGCGACGGGCAAGAAAAAAGGCCGGTCAGGCCTTTGGGGGTGGGGTGTCGGGAACCAGACAGGCTTCGGCAACCTGCAGATCGTTGTCTTTGGCGAAGTTCACGCAGAAATCCCATGCCATCGGCTCCGCGTCGCGCAGCGCGCGGTTCACGACCACGCACTTCACGCCATTGATGGTCGTCGGGATGCACCAGGGCGAATAGCTCAGGTGGCTGCCCGGATAGGCGCCGCCGGGGCGAAAAGAGCACATCACGCCGGCCAGGCGCTCGGCCCAATCGCTCGGGCGAAAGGTCCGGCCATCCTTGGTAATTCCCTGGATGAAGATTTCTTTGGCAGTGGAGGAAATCATCGTTGAATGAGGCGACCGGAGCAGGTGCTGCGGTGCAGCAAGCGATTCTATCCGCGGCACTTTTTGCATCCTGAACACGGGGCATTGCTGTAATGCGCAATCCTCAACGAAGCCGTCAAACCGCACGCCTAGAATCCGCGTTCCCTATCTGGAGAACCCGAATGAGCGCTACCGCCCAGCCCACCTCGCCCCACGTCATGAACACCTACGGTCGCCTGCCGATCGCGCTGTCGCACGGCCAGGGCTGCCGAGTCTGGGACACCACGGGCAAGGCCTACATCGACGGTCTCGGCGGCATCGCAGTGAACACCCTGGGCCACAACCACCCCGAACTGGTGCCCGCCCTGCAGGACCAGCTGACCAAGCTGATCCACAGTTCCAACTACTACCACGTGACCGGCCAGGAGCAGCTCGCCACCAAGCTGACCGAGATTTCGGGCCTCACCAACGCCTTCTTCTGCTGCACGGGCCTCGAAGCCAACGAAGCCGCCCTGAAGCTGGCCCGCAAGTACGGCCATGACAAGGGCATCGAGCGCCCCGAGATCGTCGTTTACGAAGCCGCCTTCCACGGCCGCAGCATCGCCACGCTGTCGGCCACCGGCAATCCCAAGGTGCAGGCCGGCTTCGGCCCGCTGGTCGAGGGCTTCATCCGCGTGCCGCTGAACGACATCGAGGCACTGAAGAAGGCCACCGAAGGCAATCCCAACGTGGTAGCCGTGTTCTTCGAAACCATCCAGGGCGAAGGCGGCATCAACCCGATGCGCGTGGACTACCTGAAGCAGGTGCGCCAGCTGTGCGACGAGCGCGACTGGCTCATGATGATCGACGAGGTGCAGTGCGGCATGGGCCGCACCGGCAAATGGTTCGCCCACCAATGGGCGGGCATCAAGCCCGACGTCATGCCGCTGGCCAAGGGCCTGGGCTCGGGCGTGCCGATCGGCGCCGTGGTGGCCGGCCCCAAGGCCGCCAACATCTTCGGGCCCGGCAACCACGGCACCACGTTCGGGGGCAACCCGCTCGCGATGCGCGCCGGCATCGAGACCATCCGCATCATGGAAGAGCACCAGCTGCTCGAGAACGCGGCCACCGTGGGAGCTCACCTGAAGGCCGCGCTGGAGCGCGAAATCGGCGGTCTGCCGGGCGTGAAGGAAATCCGCGGCCAGGGCCTGATGCTCGGCATCGAGCTCGACCGGCCCTGCGGCGTGATCCTGAACCGCGCCTGCGACGCCGGCCTCCTGCTGAGCGTGACGGCCGACAAGGTGATCCGCCTCGTGCCGCCGCTCATCCTGACCACGGCCGAAGCCGACGAGATCGTCGCCATCCTCGCGCCCATCGTGAAAACCTTCCTGTCGGAGCCTGCAGCGCAATGACGACCGCCGCCACGCCCAACGCCATCCGCCACTACCTGCAGTTCTCGGACTTCACGGCCGACGAATATGCCTACCTCTTCGATCGCATGGCGATCATCAAGAAGAAGTTCAAGACCTACGAGAAGCACCAGCCGCTGGTCGACCGCACGCTGGCCATGATCTTCGAGAAGGCCAGCACGCGCACCCGCGTGAGCTTCGAGGCCGGCATGTACCAGCTCGGCGGCAGCGTCGTGCACCTGACCACCGGCGACAGCCAGCTGGGCCGCGCCGAACCCATCGAGGACAGCGCCAAGGTGATCAGCCGCATGGTCGACCTCGTGATGATCCGCACGTACGAGCAGACCAAGATCGACGCCTTCGCCGCGCACTCGCGCGTTCCCGTCATCAACGGCCTGACCAACGAGTTCCACCCCTGCCAGATCCTCGCGGATATCTTCACCTATATCGAGCACCGCGGTTCACGCGACGCCGGCGGCGACGCGCTTTCCTGCCTCAAGGGCAAGACCGTGGCCTGGGTCGGCGACGGCAACAACATGGCCAACACCTGGCTGCAGGCGGCCGAGATCCTGGGCTTCACCGTGCATGTGAGCACGCCCAGCGGCTACGAGGTCGACCAGTCGATCGCCGGCATTCGCTCGGGCGACAGCTACAAGGTCTTCCAGGACCCGATGGAAGCCTGCCGCGGCGCCGACCTCGTCACCACCGACGTCTGGACCAGCATGGGCTACGAGGCCGAGAACGAGGCGCGCCGCAAGGCCTTTGCCGACTGGTGCGTCGACGAGGACATGATGCGCATCGCGCAGCCCGATGCCCTCTTCATGCACTGCCTGCCCGCGCACCGCGGCGAGGAAGTGCAGGCCGAAGTGATCGACGGGCCGCAGTCGGTGGTGTGGGACGAGGCCGAGAACCGGCTGCATGCGCAGAAGGCGCTGATGGAGTTCCTGCTCCTCGGCAAGTTATAGACACTCCCCCAGGCTCCGCGCACTTCGTGTCGCTTCGCCACCCCCCTCGCCGGGGGCAACACCTGCGGCCCGGCAAAGCCGGTTCCGCGGTGTTCCTGAGACAGATCGTCAACTGGGCCTTGCCATGAATGACTGCCAGCAATGCGGCGCCTGCTGCGCCAGCTACCGCGTCGACTTCAGCGTCCATGAGCTCGACGACAACGGCGGCAAGGTGCCCTCGGGCCTTGCCGTCGAGGTGAACGACGCCATCTGCCGCATGCGCGGCACCGACCACACGCCCATGCGCTGCGCCGCGCTCACCGGCAAGATCGGCCAGGCCGTGGGCTGCGGCATCTACGAATGGCGCCCCAATCCGTGCCACGAGCTGCAGGCCGGCAGCGACGCCTGCGAGCGGGCACGCGCCCGGCACGGACTGCCCGCGCTGTCGTCGCTGCATTGAGCCCCCGCTTCAACTCGTCACATAGGGTGTTGGAAATAACCGACACCACGACCCCTCGCCCGGCGCTACCTTCGCGCCATGGCTCCATCACATCAGCAACGCATCTGGGACATCTCGCCGCCCGTGCATGAAGGCACGCCGGTGTTTCCCGGCGACACGCCCTACCAGCAGCGCTGGGCAGCGACCATCTCGCCGGACTGCCCGGTGAACGTCAGCGAGATCAAGCTCTCGCCCCACGTCGGCGCGCACGCCGATGCGCCGCTGCACTACGACCCCGCAGGCCAGACCATCGGCAACGTCGACCTCACGCCCTTCCTCGGCCCCTGCCGCGTGATCCATGCGATCGACCAGGGCCCGCTGATCGAATGGGAGCACATCTCCCACGCCGTCGACAGCACCCTGCCCCAGCGCGTGCTGGTGCGCACCTACACCGCCATGCCGGTGGACCGATGGGACCCTCAGCTTGCCGCCTACGCCCCCGCCACTGTCGAGCGCCTCGCGGCCATGGGCGTGAAGCTCATCGGCATCGACACCGCCAGCATCGACCCGGCCGACAGCAAGACGCTGGAAAGCCACCAACGCATCCGCCGCCTCGACCTGCGCGTGCTCGAGAACCTCGTGCTCGACGACGTGCCCGAAGGCGACTACGAACTCATCGCGCTGCCGCTCAAGCTGGTCAGCGCCGATGCCTCCCCCGTTCGCGCGGTCCTGCGCGAACTTCCCCGCTGAAACCTCCAACATGACGACCCTTGCAGACTGCCGCGCGCTCGACGCGCAAGACCCGCTGCGCGCCCTGCGCGACCAATTCACCATTCCCGAGGGCGTGCTCTACCTCGACGGCAACTCGCTCGGCGTGATGCCCAAGGCCGCCGCGGCGCGCATCGCCGAAGTCGTGACGAAGGAATGGGGCGAAGGCCTGATCCGCTCGTGGAACACCGCGAGCTGGTTCGACCTGCCGCAACGCCTGGGCGACAAGGTGGCCCGACTGATCGGCGCCGCGCCCGGCGAAGTGGTGTGCACCGACAGCACTTCGGTCAATCTCTACAAGGTGCTGTTCGCTGCGCTGTCGCAGCAGAAGGACAGCGGACGCAAGCTGGTGGTGAGCGAACGCAGCAACTTCCCGACCGACCTCTACATCGCCGAGTCGCTGTGCCGCGAACGCGGCTTCACGCTCAAGCTGATCGATGCGAGCGAACTGCAAGGCCCGGATTCGGTGCTGACCGATGAAGTGGCCGTGCTGATGCTGACGCACGTGAACTACCGCACCGGCGCCATGCACGACATGAAAGCCGTCACCGCCGCCGCGCACGCCGCGGGCGCGCTTACGGTGTGGGACCTCGCGCACAGCGCGGGCGCGGTGCCGGTCGCACTCAACGAGTGCAACGCCGACTACGCGATCGGCTGCGGCTACAAGTACCTCAACGGCGGCCCCGGCGCACCGGCCTTCGCATGGGTGCACACGAAGCATGCGGGCCAGTTCGAGCAGCCGCTGTCGGGCTGGTGGGGCCATGCGGCGCCCTTCGAGTTCACGCCGCACTACCGCCCGGCCCCAGGCGTCGGCCGGTATCTCTGCGGCACGCAGCCGATCATCGCGCTCGCAGGCCTGGAATGCGGTCTCGACACCGTGCTCGCGGCCGAAGCCTTCAACGGCGATCACGGCGCGATGGCAGCGCTGCGCACGAAGTCGCTCGCGCTGACCGATCTCTTCATCAAGCTGGTGGAAGAACGCTGCGCCGGCCAGGGCCTCTCGCTCATCACGCCACGTGAGCACGCCCAACGCGGCTCGCAGGTCTGCCTGAGCCGCCAGGAAGGCGCCTACGCCATCGTGCAGGCGTTGATCGCGCGCGGCGTCATCGGCGACTACCGTGCCGGCGACTCGCAAATGCCCGACATCCTGCGCTTCGGCTTCACGCCGCTGTACATCGGCTTCGAGGACGTGTGGAACTCGGTCGAGCACCTCGTGCAGGTGCTCGAGACGGGCGAGTGGAAGCGCGAAGAGTTCAACCGCAAGAACGCCGTCACCTGAGCGGCGCCGCATCATGAAACACGCATTGTTCGCTCTTTCCGCCACGCTGCTGATGGCGGCAGCCCCCGCCCTTGCACAGCAGCCGAACTTCACGCTGCCGCAACTGAAGGCCTTCGTCGTCCTGTCGCCCGACGCCTTCCGCCAGGAGGTCAAGCGCCAGGGCTTCTCGTATGCCGACAAGACCGTGACCGACGAGGTCAGCATGATCGAGTACGAGAAGTTCGTCGACGGCCAGACCACGCATCTCATGAAGTCCACCTATGTGGAAAGCCGCGGCAGCGAGAACAGCATCCAGCTCTCGCTGACCGACAAGGCCGCCTTCGATCGCCTCGTGAAAGAAGTGCGCGACGCCGGCTACGCGCCAGCCGAGAAGGGCCGCATCCCGGGCGGCGAAACCTACCAGCAGTTCAAGCGCAAGGACGAAGCCGTGCGCTTCGTCTACCCCAGGAAAGAGTCCGGCATGGGCCTCCCCTCCTACACCGCCGTGGTCTGGCGATGACCACCAACCAGCAAACATCATGAGCACCGAAAAAATCGTCCACGAAGAAAAGGCGCAACTGGACTTCAGCAAGTCCATGAGCTACGGCGACTACCTGCACCTCGACGAGATCCTCAACGCCCAGCACCCGCTTTCGCCCGCACATGACGAGATGCTGTTCATCGTGCAGCACCAGACCAGCGAGCTCTGGATGAAGCTGATGCTGCACGAGCTGCGCGCGGCCATCGACTGCATCGCCGACGAGAAGCTGGCCGACGCCTTCAAGATGCTTGCGCGCGTGAGCCGCATCATGGAACAGCTGGTGAGCGCATGGACCGTGCTCTCGACCATGACGCCGCCCGAGTACACGGCGATGCGCCCCTACCTCGCCAACTCCAGCGGCTTCCAGAGCGCGCAGTACCGCTGCATCGAGTTCGCGCTCGGCAATAAGAACGCCGCCATGCTCAAGCCGCACGCGCACCGTGCCGACCTGCTGGCGCAGGTCGATGCGGCCTACCGCGCGCCTTCGCTGTACGACGAGTCGCTGCGCCTGCTGGCCCGACGCGGCCTGCCGGTGCCTGCCGATCGGCTCGAGCGCGACTGGACCCAGCCCTACGAGGCGAGCGACGGCGTCGAAGCCGCGTGGCTCACGGTTTACCGGAACCCGCACGATCACTGGGACCTGTACCAGCTCGGCGAAAAGCTCACCGACCTCGAAGATGCGTTCCGCCTCTGGCGCTTCCGCCACGTGACGACGGTGGAACGCGTGATCGGCTTCAAACGCGGCACCGGCGGCACAGGCGGCGTGAGCTACCTGCGCAAGATGCTCGACGTGGTGCTGTTTCCCGAGATCTGGAAGCTGCGCACCGATCTGTAGCCGCACAGGCCGCGCAAACGCCCCAATAAAGCTGGGGTTGCTCCGCTGGCGCAAAGCGCTACATTTTTGGAAACAACGGAGGCCACCGCCATGGACGACACCCGGTTCACACCTGACGAGCTTTCCACCCTGCGCGAACATGGCGTCGTGCTGTTCGCCGACCGCGTGATCTTCGACGCACAGCCGCCGATGCCGCGGCAGCAGATCGATGCCGTGCAGGCCCAATGCGCAGGCCCGATCCCCGAAGCACTGCTCGCGCTGTGGCAACAGACCGCAGGCGGGCGGCTCGACTACGACCTGTCGCTCGAGATGAACGGCAATCTCGAAGCCATCAGCTGGAACGAGCTGTTCTGGAACGGCAGCGACGGCTACCACGACCTGCAGGGCTGGATCGCGCACGAACTCGAACTGGCCGAGGAAGCCGCGCAGGAAGGCGGCACGCCGTGGAGCGGCAAGCTCACGCACCTGCCTTTTGGCGGCTTCGAATACACCGACCGCATCTACGCGGTGGTGGACCCCGGCGCCGGGCACGGGCAGGTCATCGCGTGGAAGAAGGGCCTGCCGCCGGCATGGACGCATGCGCTTCACGAAGACAGCGTGAACACCATCGCGCCCGACCTCATGGGCGCCTTCGCGGCTCTGCACCTGGAAGAAGACCCGCTGGTTCCCACCGGCGATTACTTCTCGGGGCAGACGCTGCTCGAATACCTCGACGACCGCCACGAGGAGCACGGGCTCGACCTCGACCTGATGGACAAGCTGGTGGCCTTCTATTCCCGTGCCGTGGCCGACTGGCGCTCGCCGCTGGCCGCGGGCACGCTGCGCCACCAGCCCTCGCTTGCACGCGTGGCGCTGCGCCATGCCATCGCGACCGACGATGCCGAACTGGTCGCCGAGCTCGCCGCCGCGGGCGTGGGCTTCGACGGGCCGTTGCAAGGCAGCGCGCTCGCGACCGACGTCGCAGTGGGGCACGGCGCTTTCGCTGCGGCCGCGGCGCTGGTGCGTGCGGGTGCGCCGGTGGCGGTCGATGCACTGCGCAACATCGACGGACAGATCGCGCCCGAACTCACGAGCGCGCTGCTGGCCAACGGCGCGGAGCCGAACGTGGCTGGCATCGTCAAGTGCGCGGCCTGCGGTGCGCCCGCGAGCGCGCACCTGATCGCTGATGCCTGTGCACGGGCGGGCATCGACGTGCAGCCGGCCTTCACCGCGGACCGCGATGCGATGCTGCTCGAACTGAAGACCACGCTCGCCGACAAGCACGGCCACTACCTGGGGCAGGAAGGGCTTGCAGAGCGCATCGAGCACCTGCAGACTTTTCGGCTGTGAAACGAACTCTCTCGGCGTGAGCGTTCAGAGCACTGGTTGATCGGCCACGAACCAGCAGCGTGCCCTCGTGCACAGGGCATCGGGTGCTCCCCGCAGCGAAATAAAGGAGGAGCCGAAGGCGGGGGACATTCGCGGAGGGGAGTACCCGGTGGCCTGTGCACGCACCCCGGGTGGACACAAGCATCAACCGCCGTACAGCCACGGCTGGTCGAGCAACCTGGCTCCCAATAAGCGCATCGCCATGTCGCGCCCCAACCGCATTGCGCCCGTGGCGTGGAAGATCTCGCCGTTGCGGCGCGCGCGCGCCTGCACCTGCGCATTGCGTGCCCAGCGCGCCTCGGCATAGCGCGTGAACGCGGCGGGTACGTCGGCGGCGCTGCCGTCGCCGAGCGCATCGGCCAGCGCCACCGCGTCTTCGATGGCCATGCCCGCGCCCTGTGCGAGGTACGGCACCATCGGATGCGCCGCATCGCCCACCAGCGCGATGCGCTCGTGCGCCATGTCGGCAGCGCCGGTCAGGGGTGCGCGGTCACCGAGCGACCACGCGCGCCAGCCAGGCATGGCGTCGAGCAGCGCCTGCAGGCCGGCACAGCTGCGGCCCATGGCCTGCTTCAGCGCGGCGACGCTGCTGGATTGGTCCCAGTCGCGCGCATCGCCGGCCGGAGCGGATTCGGCGATGACCACCACATTGAGCCAATCGCCGCCGCGCACCGGGTACGCCACCGCATGCAGGCGCGGCCCGAGCCAGACGTCGACTTGTCGGCGGCGCAATGCGGCGGGCAGGTCGGCTTGCCGGATCAGCGCGCGCCAGGCCGTGTGGCCGGTGACGCGTGGCGGTTGCGCGGCAGACGCGGAATCGAGCTGCTGCCGCACCATGCTCCAAAGGCCATCGGCCCCGACAACGGCTTCGCCTTCCCAGGCGCGTGCATCGGTGCTCGACAGGCACACGAGGTCGTCGCTGGTTTCCACCTGCGTGATGTGCGCCGCGGTGACGAGCGTGCCGGTGCCGCGCGCGCGCACGGCATCGAGCAGCAGGCCGTGCAGGTCGGCGCGATGCACGCAGAAATAAGGGGCGCCGTAGCGCTGCTGCATGGCGTCCCCGAGCGGCATGCGGGCCAGCTCCGAGCCGCTTTCGGCGCTGTGCACCGCGAGCGCATCGGGCCGCGCCGCGATGGCCGCGAGCCCGGAGCCCAGGTCGAGTTGCTGAAGGCGCCGCGTGGCGTTGGGGCCGAGCTGCACGCCGGCGCCGATTTCGCCGAAGGCCGCGGCCTGTTCGAAGACGTCGGCGCGGTGCCGTTGGCGGGACAGCGCCAGCGCAGTGGCCAGCCCCCGATGCCGCCCCCGGCGACGAGGATGTGCGCGGGCATCGGCTCAGCGGCTGTGCGTGGACGACGGCGCGATGGTGCCCTGGTCGGCTTCGGGTTGCTTCAGGGGAGTCTTGGGAGCGCAGCTTCCGCAGCTGTCGCACGAGCCACAGCCCGAGGTCTTGGCCAGCGAGGCGGCCAGCTCCTTCGCGCGGGCTTCGTCGACCCAGCCCGCGCGTTGCGTGCCGGCCGCGAACTTCTGCGCCGCGCCGCGGCGCCAGCCCGCGGGCATCCAGCGCCAGACCGCATAGAGCGCGGCTGCCGCGACGATCAATCCGACGATCAGTTGCTGTGCCATTTCTTCTTCAAACCTTTCGTGGCGGGTTTTAACCTGCTCCAAGTGCCAGTGCAACGCGGTAGGTGATGAAGCACGCCATGTAGGCCAGCGCAAAGAGATAGCCGGCCATGATCCAGACGTACTTCCACGAGCCTGTCTCGCGCTTCACGGCCGCGAGCGTCGAGATGCACTGCGGCGCGAACACGTACCAGACCAGCAGCGACAGCGCGGTAGCCAGCGACCAGCTGCTCGCGATCAACGGCTGCAGTTGCCCCGCCACGTCGTCGCCCGTGGCCGACAGCGCGTACACCGTGCCGAGCGCCCCCACGGCCACCTCGCGCGCTGCCATGCCCGGCACCAGGGCGATCGATATCTGCCAGTTGAAGCCGATGGGCGCGAAGATGTGCTCCAGCCCGCGGCCGATCATGCCGGCCAGGCTGTACTGGATGGCCGGCCCGGTCGCGCCTTCCGGCGGCGACGGGAAGGTAGACAGGAACCACAGCAGGATCGTCAGCGTGAGGATGATCGTGCCCACGCGCTGGATGAAGATCCAAGCCCGTTCGTACAGGCCCAGCGCCAGGTTGCGCGGGTTCGGCCAGCGGTAGGCGGGCAGCTCCATCAGCAGTGGCGATTGCGAGGTGCTGTCGCGAAAGCGCTTCATCACCCAGGCCACGGCCATGGCCGAGACGATGCCGAACACGTACAGCGCGAACAGCACCACGCCCTGAAGGTTGAACACGCCGCCCACCGTGCGCGCCGGAATGAAGGCAGCGATCAGCAGCGCATACACCGGCAGCCGCGCCGAACAGGTCATGAGCGGCGCGATCATGATGGTCGTGATGCGGTCGCGCCAGTTGCTGATGGTGCGCGTGGCCATCACGCCGGGAATGGCACAGGCGAAACTCGACAGCAGCGGAATGAACGAGCGGCCCGAGAGGCCCACGGTGCCCATCACGCGGTCGAGCAGGAAGGCCGCGCGCGGCAGGTAGCCCGAGTCTTCCAGCGCGAGGATGAAGAGGAAAAGAATCAGGATCTGCGGCAGGAAGACGATCACGCCGCCCACGCCGGCGATGACCCCGTCGACCAGCAGGCTCTGCAGCATGCCCTCCGGCATGTGCGCCTTGAGCAGGCTGCCCAGCCCCTCGGTGCCGGCCTTGATGGCGTCCATCGGCACATTGGCCCAGCTGAACACGGCCTGGAACATCAGGAACATGGTGACGGCGAGCACCAGCATGCCCCACAGCGGATGCATCACCACGCGGTCGATGCGGTCGCTGGTGGCGAGGCTGCCGGCCGGCTCCTTCACCGCCAGGCCGAGGATGCGGCGCACCTCGCGCTGCGTGGCCAGCACGTCGTCGAGGCCCGGTGCCTGCCAGGGCTGCGGCGCAGCGGCGGCCACGGGCGTGTCGAGCGCTTCGAGCAGGCCCTGCGCGCCACCGCTGTGCACACCGACCGTTTCGATGACCGGCACGCCCAGTTCGCGCGAGAGCACCGCCGCGTCGACCGCGATGCCCTGCTTACGGGCCATGTCGGTCATGTTGAGCGCCACCACCATCGGCAGGCCCAGCCGCCTGGCCTCGAGCACCAGCCGCAGGTTCAGGCGCAGGTTGGTGGCGTCGGTGACGCACACCAGCAGGTCGGGCAAGGTTTCCTTGCTCTGGCCGGTGACGACGTCGCGGGTGACGGCCTCGTCGGCGCTCAGCGCGTTCAGGCTGTAGGCACCCGGCAGGTCGAGCACGAACACGCGGCGGCCCGACGGCGTGCGCAGCGTGCCTTCCTTGCGCTCGACCGTCACGCCGGCGTAGTTGGCCACCTTCTGGCGGCTGCCAGTGAGCAGGTTGAACAGCGCGGTCTTGCCGCAGTTGGGGTTGCCCAGCAGGGCGATGCGGCCGGGCTGAGCGGTAGGCGCGAGGCGCCCGGGGCCCTGGATGACGGCTTCAACCATGGCTGGCGGCTCCGGGCGTGACGTGGATCAGCGCGGCTTCGTGGCGGCGCAGTGCGAAGGTGGTGTGGCCGAGGCGGACAGCCAGCGGTTCGCGGCCCGGAACGCCGCTGGCGACGATGCGCACGGCCTCGCCGGGCACGAAGCCGATTTCCGTCAGGCGCAGGACCAGTTCGCGGCCGTCCGCATCCTCCGGGCGCGCCACGTCGAGCACGGTCGCCCACTGGTTGTTCGGAAGCTGGTCGAGGCGCAGGGCAACGGCGGTGGTCGGCGCTGCGCCGAAATCGGTGGTTCGCACGGTGAGATGACGCCCGGGATATCGGGCGTGCCGGTAAGCAAAGGCTAGATGCTAGCAATTCTCACTCACAAAAACCTGACCAACCCCTCAAAAGCATGGAAGCCCGGCAAATCGGGGGGTTTTCGCTTGGTTCGGCCGCCCGTGCGGGGCTCAAACGGCCAGTTCGACGACGCGTGCGGTGACGGCATTGCCGTCGATCAGCAGTTCGGCCACGGCGATGGGCAGCTTGAACCGGCGCGGGCCGGCGCTGCCCGGGTTGACGTACAGCACGCCGCCGCGCTCCGCGATCTTCGGCTGGTGCGAATGGCCCGAGACGACCACGCGCACGCCGGCCAAGGGCGGGTCGATGCCGAGCTGCGCGAGGTCGTGGATGGCATAGAGCTGCACATCGCCGAACTCCAGCAGCTCGATTTCAGCGATCGCCTCGGCCCAGGGCTCGCGGTCGTTGTTGCCGCGCACGGCCGTCAGCGGCGCGATGGCCGCGAGCGCTTCGAGGATGCCGGCGTTGCCGATGTCGCCGCCATGCACGATGAAGTCGCTGCCTCTCAAAAAAGCGACGGCCTCGGGCCGCAGGAGCCCGTGGGTGTCGGAAATGAGGCCGATGCGGAGCATGGAAGAAGAAAGGCCTCTCAGGAAAACAAGCCCCGGTTTATTCCAGCAGCTGCCGCAGCACGAAGGGCAGGATGCCGCCGTGCTTGTAGTAGTCGACCTCGATCGGCGTGTCGATGCGCAGGCGCACCGTCACCTCCTGGTGCGTGTCGTCGGCGCGGTGCACGACCAGCTTCACGTCCATCTGCGGCTTCAGCTCGCTGCCGATCACCACGTCGATCTTCTCGTCGCCGGTGAGGCCCAGCGTCTGCCACGAATCGGCGCCGCGGAACTGCAGCGGCAGCACGCCCATGCCGACCAGGTTGGCGCGGTGGATGCGCTCGAAGCTGCGCGCCACCACGGCCTTGATGCCCAGCAGCTGCGTGCCCTTGGCCGCCCAGTCGCGCGAGGACCCGGTGCCGTATTCCTCGCCGCCGAACACCACCGTCGGCACGCCCTGCGCCATGTACTTCATGGCGGCGTCGTAGATGAACATCTTCTCGTTGCCGGGCTGGAACAGCGTGACGCCGCCCTCTTCCTGCGTGCCGTTGGCGTCCGGCGGAATCATCAGGTTCTTGATGCGCACGTTGGCGAAGGTGCCGCGCATCATCACGTCGTGGTTGCCGCGGCGCGAACCGTAGCTGTTGAAGTCGGCCTTGGCCACGCCATGCGCCTTGAGCCAGATGCCCGCGGGCGAGCTTTCCTTGATGGAGCCGGCCGGCGAGATGTGGTCGGTGGTGATCGAGTCGCCGAACAGCGCCATGACGCGCGCGCCCTTGAAGCCCGCGTCCGACGCGTGCGGCGTCATCCTGAAGCCCTCGAAGAACGGCGGCTCGGCGATGTAGGTCGACTTCGGCCAGTCGTACACCTGGCCGTTGGTGCCCTCGATGCTGCTCCAGAACTTGCCCGGGTCGGTCTTGACCTTGTCGTAGTTCTCGCGGAACGATTTCGCATTCATCGCGTAGCGCAGGTTCTCGTCGATTTCCTTCGGCGTCGGCCAGATGTCGCCCAGGTACACGTCCTTGCCGTTCCGGCCCTTGCCCACGGGCTCGGTCATCAGGTCGGTCATCACGTTGCCGGCGATGGCGAAGGCCACCACCAGCGGCGGCGAGGCGAGGAAGTTGGCCTTCAGGTTCGGATGGATGCGCGCCTCGAAGTTGCGGTTGCCCGACAGCACGGCCGCGCCGATCAGGTCGTTCTTCGTGATCGCCTCGTTGATCTCGGGCGTCAGGTCGCCGGCGTTGCCGATGCAGGTGGTGCAGCCGTAGCCTGCGAGGTAGAAGCCGAGCTTCTCGAGGTACGGCAACAGGCCGGCCTTCTCGAGGTATTCGGTGACGATGCGCGAGCCGGGTGCCAGAGAGGTCTTGACGTGCGGCTTGACCGTGAGCCCCGCCTCCACCGCCTTCTTCGCGAGCAGGCCGGCGGCCAGCATCACGCTCGGGTTCGAGGTGTTGGTGCACGAGGTGATGGCCGCGATCAGCACGTCGCCGTTGCCGATGGTGACATCGCCCTTGGCCGCCGGCGGTGCGGTGGCGCTGGTGTGTGCCGCGGCATGGGTCGAGCGGTTGGCCACCATCTCGACCACGTCGCGCGGCGCACCGGGCGGCGGCGCCGCGGCTTCGTCGTCCTCGCGCACGCCGTTCACGCTCAGCGGATAGCGCAGCTTGAGCTTGTCGGCCGGCTGGTTGAAGCCGTTGGCGTCGTTGGGCTTGCTGTAGAGCTCGGAGAACTTGGTGGCCAAGTGGCCAAGGTCGATGCGGTCCTGCGGGCGCTTCGGACCGGCCAGGCTCGGCGACACGGTGCCGAGGTCGAGTCTGACGATTTTCGTGTAGTCGATGTCGCCCGGGTTGGGCATGCCGTACAGGCCCTGCGCCTTGTAGTAGGCGGCGAAGCGCTCGACCTCCTCCTTGGTGCGGCCTGTGCCTTCGAAATACGCCACGGTCATGTCGTCGACCGGGAAGAAGCCCATGGTCGCGCCGTATTCAGGCGCCATGTTGCCGATGGTCGCGCGGTCGGGCACGGCGATCGATGCGGCGCCGGGGCCGAAGAATTCGACGAACTTGCCCACGACCTTCTCGGCCCGCAGGATGGACGTGACGTACAGCACGAGGTCGGTCGCCGTGACGCCCTCGCGCAGCTTGCCGGTGAGCTCGAAGCCCACCACGTCGGGCGTGAGCATGTAGACCGGCTGGCCCAGCATGGCCGCCTCGGCCTCGATGCCGCCCACGCCCCAGCCGACCACGCCCACGCCGTTGATCATGGTCGTGTGGCTGTCGGTGCCGACCAGCGAATCGGGGTAGTAGACGGGCACGTCGGCCTTGTCGTTCGGGCTTGTGTAGACGCCGCGCGCAAAGTACTCGAGGTTCACCTGGTGCACGATGCCGAAGCCCGGCGGCACGACGCGGAAGGTGTCGAAGGCCTGCATGCCCCACTTCATGAACTGGTAGCGCTCGTTGTTGCGCTGGAACTCCAGCTTCATGTTCAGGTCGAGCGCCTTGGGCGTGCCGTAGTAGTCGACCATGACCGAGTGGTCGACCACCAGGTCGACGGGCACCAGCGGCTCGATGGTCTTGGGCGACTTGCCCAGCTTGGCGGCCACGCTGCGCATGGCGGCCAGGTCGGCCAGCAGCGGCACCCCGGTGAAGTCCTGCAGCACCACGCGGGTGACGACGAAAGGAATCTCGTCGGTGCGCTCGGCGTTCGGCGCCCAGTGGGCCAGCTCTTCGACATGCTTGGCCGAGACCTTCTGCCCGTCGCAGTTGCGCAGCACCGATTCGAGCACGATACGGATGGAAACCGGCAGGCGGTCGATGGTCGGGTACTGCTTGGCCAGCTCCTTCAGGGACCAGTATTTGCCGGACTTGCCCGATGCGGTCTTGAAGGTCTTGAGGGTGGACGCAAAGGCATGCGCCGGCGCTTTGGCCATGGGGGAACTCCTGTTTGTTCGTGGAAGCCTCTCAAAGATATCAGGGTTCGATGTCAACGGCTGTAGTCGGTCTTCCCTGCCGACGCCTTGCCGGGCCATGTTCCTCATGGCGAAAAATGCCGGGGACGGGGGGTGTCGCCGGCATTCCGCGATCTCACCAGCGGCCAGCCGGCTCCAGGCTGGAAACCACGCGGGCACCGCCACGGGTGCGGCGCAGCCCGGTCCATTGCAGCTCGGCCAGCACGACCACGCAAGCCACCTGCGCCAGCACCCAGGCCATGCCCAGCGCAGTGACCGGGAAGACGCCGCTCACCAGCAGCGCGATGCAGGCCGCGGCCCAGCCGAAGTTGCCGGCGACGACCAGGCCGATGAGGGTACGCGGCGGCGTGCTGCGGCTGGCCATGAAAGCAGCGGCAGCCGCATAGGCCAGCAGAAAAACGCCCGTACCCGCGAGCAGCGGCGCCGGCAGGCCGGTCAACCTGGCCAGTGCGCCGGTGAACGCCACTTGCAGCGCGCCCGTCGCGGCGCAGGAAGCAGCATCGGCCCACATCACGTTGGGCAGGAAACGGGGGGATGCGAAGACGGACATGTGAATCTCCTTGGGTGGTTTACGCCGCAAGCCAGTCCTGCCGCGTTGGAGTCCATGATTCCGGCCGGCGTGGATCGCGTCGATGACCTGGGAGGTCATGGCGCCGCGCCGCCGGCGCGCCAGAATGCAGCCCCATGAACACCACCCGCTCCCACCTGTCCAAGGCCAGCCAGCCCGGCGCGCGCGACCCGTTCGGCGCCCACCTGCGGCACTGGCGCACCCACCGCCGCCTGAGCCAGCTCGACCTGGCGCAGGAGGCCGAGGTCTCGACCCGGCACCTGAGCTACGTGGAAACCGGCCGCGCCGCGCCCAGCCGCGAGATGGTGCTGCGCCTGGCCGAGCGTCTCGAGGTGCCGCTGCGGGAACGCAATGCGCTGCTGGTGGCCGCGGGCTTTGCGCCGATGTACCGGCAGCGCTCGCTCGACGATCCGGCGATGGCCGCCGCGCGCCGCGCTGTCGACCTGGTGCTGAAGGGGCACGAGCCCTTTCCCGCGCTGGCCGTGGACCGCCACTGGAACCTGGTGGCGCACAACGCGCTGGTGCCGATGCTGATGGAAGGCGCCGCGCCCGAGTTGATGCAGGCGCCCATCAACGTGATGCGGCTGAGCCTGCATCCCGACGGCGTGGCTCCGCGCATTGCCAATCTCGCCCAATGGCGAACCCATCTGCTCGAACGGCTGCAGCAGCAGATCGCCGCCACCGGCGACGCGGTGCTGCAGGAATTGCACGACGAACTGGAGGCCTACCCTCCACCCGCGGTCAGCCACGACCTGCCCGCAGTCGACACGGCACTGTCGGCCATTGCGGTGCCGATCCAGTTCGTCACGCCGAACGGGGTGCTGAGCTTCATCAGCACCACCACCATCTTCGGCACGCCGGTGGACGTCACGCTGCAGGAACTGGCGGTGGAATCGTTCTTCCCGGCCGATGAGCAGACCGCTGCTGCGCTGACGGCATTGGCGGCGCAGGCGACGGCTTGAAAACCGGGGACCGCTGGCTCAGCGCTTCTTCGGAGGCTGGCCCGCGGCACCGGCCGGGGCTGCGCCAGTAGCTGCGGCCGGGTCCCGCCAGCCGTATTCAACGTAGCGCCGGATGATCAGGCAGCCCGGCGGCGAATCGATCAGCGAGACCGCCGAGGTGGGCTCCTTCTCGTCGGTGTAGACCGCGTAGTTGGGCAGCAGCCGCGTCATCTTGTAGCTCGCCAGCTCTTGCTGGCCGACGCTCGCGCAGGTGAAGGGCGCGACCGAGATGCGCTCGGCCGACACGGTGCAGGCGCCGCTGTCGTCGGGAATGGCGGTGATCGACGCGGCCACGCCGGCGTTCGGAAACTCCATGCCGATCAGCGAGAACATCGGCCCGGCATCGGGGCGCTTGCGGTCCCAGTCGAGCAGCACGTCGTGGCTGCGGCTGCCCTGCACGGTGAGCGTGGAAAGCCGCGTGATGGCGGGCAGGCAGCGCTTGATGCCCACGCTGGTTGCCGCGCGGGTGAGCGTGTCCTGCGGCGCCGCCGGTGGCGCCTGGGGCACCAGCACGCCCTGCGCGAGTGCAACACCGGCAGCGCCCCACGACAGGGCGGCAAGCAGCAGGCGGGGGAATCGTCGGTTCGGCTTCATCCCGGTCCTCATGCGTAAAGGTTCTCGATGGCGGCGGTGTAGGTGCGCACGTTGTCCTCGCCCTCGGGGTCGAGCGTCGCGATGAAGCGGCGCGCACGTTCGAGGTAGGCCGGCAGGTCGGCGTCGTGTTCGGCAAAGGCACGCTGCAGGGCGCGACCGCCCTCCTCGCAGTCGAAGCCGTGATAGCGGTAGCCGCAGTCGCCGATAAGGTGCGAGTTGTGGATCAGCGGATAGCCGCCGTACAGGGCCTCGTAGTAGAGGTAGTTCTGCGCGTTCTCCCAGTGGTGCGCGAACACGGCGTCGATCTTGCCCGGCATCACCTGGTAGACCGGGAAGCGGCCCTCGAAGGTGGCCAGCCCGTGCTGCACGATGTCCAGGCTTTGCGCAAAGCCGATGAACAGCGGCTTGTCCTTCAGATGGAAGCTGTTGTAGACCCACATCTTCTCGATCAGCCGCGGCTGCGCGCGGTGCGCCGCTTCGCAGCCGAGCATCGGGATGAAGCTCGTCTTCACCATGCAGATGTTGGGCTCGAAGATGGCCACGCGCCACTGCTTGCGGCCGGGTTCGTAGGCAAACGGTGGGCTTTGCGGCGCGCGGGCCATGGCGCGCTCCAGCACCATCGGGCTCCAGAGATGGGGCATCAGCCGCACCGGCGCGCGGAAGGTGCTCTCGAAGTAGGGCTTGCACGACACCTCGTACTCGGGGATCGTCCAGACCTCGTCGTACGGCGCGCCTGAGACCAGCAGGCCGTGCGGCTTGTCGAAAATCATCCGCTCGATGTCGATCACGTAGTCGTTGCCCACGCGCATCGAGACGATCTTGCCGCCGCGTTCGCGAAACGCCACGGACCACGACATGGCCAGCTGGGCGCTCATCTCGATCATGAGATCGAGCTCCTGTGCAGCCGTGGCCATGTCGATGATGGGCACCGGCGAGTCGGCCAGGAAATTGGTTGCATCCGCAGGACCGCCGTCGCCGCCGCCGGCCACCAGCACGGCGCTTTCCACGCGCGGCGAACGCAGCAGCAGCATCACGAGGAACAGGCAGTTCTGGTAGACGCCGTTCTCCCACAGGCTCTGCTCGCCCTTGCGGATGAAGATGGAAACGCCGACCTTCAGCTTGGCCGGCATGGCGGTCTTTTTCTGCGCCTCGCTCATGCGGCGCTCCTCACGCCGTCGGCACGGAATGCGGTATTGCCGCCCACCAGGTTCAGCAGGCGCTGCGCATAGCCGTCGACGTTCGCCCGGTGGAGCGGATCGAGCGTCTCGAAGACCCGCAGGGAGCGCGCGCGGTAGTCGTCCAGTTGCCTGTCGTGGCTGCGCACCGCCTGCAGCAGTTGCGCCGCGCCGGCGGCGATGTCGAAGTCGGGGTAGTAGTAGCCGGCATCGCGCAGCCAGGGCGAGTTGTGCACCAGCGGGTAGTTGCCGTAGAGCGCATCGAGGTAGCTGTAGTTCTGGTCGTTCTGCCACTGGTGCGAAACCACCGCGTCGGCAAACTGCACCATGAAGCCTGCGAAGTCGTGCCGGCCGTGGAAGATCGCCTTGTGCTGGCGCACGATGTCGAGCGAGTTCGCCAGGTACAGCATCGTCGGGTGGTCCTTGACGTGCAGGGTGTTGAGCACCTGCATCGAGGCCACGGCGGCCGGGTCGGCGCGATAGGCCCCGTCGCAGATCAGCATGGGCACGCTGCTGGACTTCACCACCGAGATGTTGGGCTCGAAGATCGCCACCCGAAACCCCGGCTGCTCGGCCGTGCGCGGCGCGTAGCCGAAACGGTGGCCCGCGGCCTCGACTTCCGCGACGCGCTGGGCCAGGAACTGCGGCGACCAGAGATACGGCACCTCGAACACCGGGCAGCGGTGCATGGTGCGCATCATCGGGGCGAACACCGCGTCCTTGGGCAGAAGCCACACCTCGTCGCAGCGGTCGGGCTTGCTGAAGTGCCCCTTGTCGGTAAACACGATCGGCTCGGCCAGCGCCGCGAAGGGCTGGCCCACGCAATGGAACACCACGCGGCCGCCGCAAGCGCGGAAATAGGAGAGCCATTGCACGTCGAGCGCGCCGGCCATCTCGATGACCACGTCCAGCGCATCGGTCAGGTCGCGTGCCCGCCCGAAGGCCAGGCCCATGGCGGCCAGGTCGACCTGGGGCGGCATGCCCGGCTGGTCGCCGGCGTCGACCAGGGTCACGGATTCGACGAACTCGATGCGTTGCAGCAGCCGGGCGAGAAACAGGACGTTCTGCCCCATTCCGTTTTCCCAGATGTTCTGCCCCGCGTGGGTGAGGACTGAAATACCAATGCGCATGGGGGCGAAGTGTGTACCAAAAAAAAACGGCTCCCGCACCATCAGCGCGGGAGCCGCCCGGTCAAGGGCGATTCAGTGGCTTGCTTACTTCCACTTCCAACCGATGCCGGCGTTGATGCCCCACTCCTTGCCCGTGGTCGTCAGGCCCGCGCCCCAGGACATCTTGCCGTCGTCGGACAGCGCCTTGAAGGTCAGCGCCACGGCGCTGTAGCCCTTGTAGCTGCCGAGACCCACGCCCACGGTCTTTTCGCCGGGGTACAGCGTCGGCAGGTACGTGCCCGACATCGCGAAGGCCATGGCCGTGCCCGAGTAGGCGATGCGCGCCACGTCGCCGACCTGTCCCTTCACCTGGTTCAGCTGGTTCAGGTTCACGGCGTCCGTCGGCAGCACGCCCGGCGCCACGTTGCTGATGCGCGTGCCGCCCGGTGCCTGCCCGTTGCCCAGCGTGACCTGGTTGTAGTTGACCGAGCCGTCCGGGTTGGTCGCGTACTGCACGCCACCGGCCGCAACCGCATTGGCCGTGGCCCTCAATTGCGCCACGTTGGCGGCGTCGCTGTCGGCCGTACCTGCCGCCACACCGGTGATTTGGCGGTACTGGCCGGAGGCCGCATCGCCCACCGACATCGCGGCCTGCGTGCTGGTGGTTGCCCTGCTGGCCGACTCCTGCTGCGCCGTCGCGCTGCCCGGCACGTAGCCGGCCACACCCGCCCCGGTGGAGGCCACCGAGCCCGAGCCCAGCGCCACGCCGCCGCTTTGCTGCACGATGGCGCCGAAGCCGATGGCCGTGCCCTTGGAGATGTTCTGCGCCTGGCTCAGCGCCGTACCGCCTGCGTCGGCGTTGTCGCCCAGCGCCACGCCACCGCCGCCTGCGCGGGAGTTCACGCCGATGGCCTGCGAGCCCGTGGCCAGCGCCCCGGTACCGATGGCGATCGCGTTCGCACCCGTGGCCTGGGCGCCGAAGCCCACCGCCACCGCGCCGTCGGCCGTTGCCCGGGCGCCGTTGCCGGCTGCAAACGAGTTGGCGCCGCTGGCCACCGATTGCGGGCCGATCGCCACAGCTTCCTGGCCCGAGGCCTGGGCATCCGCCGCCGTCGAGTTGGCGTGGAAGTACTTGGTGCCGGTGTTGTAGATGTTGTTGACCGACGTGCTCAGGCTGTTGACGTTGACGTTGGTCGTGCTCAGGCTGGTCGACAGGCTGCCGACACCGGTCGACAGACTGGCGATGCCGCTGGTCGCGGTGCTCAGGCCCGACGAGGTCGAAGTCGACAGGCTTGCCACGCTGCTGTTCGTCGTGCTCAGGCCGGTGGACAGGCTGCCGATGCTGCTCGTCGCCGTGCTCAGGCCCGTCGAAGTCGAGGTCGACAGGCTGGCCACGCTGCTGTTCGTCGTGCTCAAGCCCGTCGACAGGCTGCCGATGCCGCTCGTCGTGGTGCTCAAGCCCGTGGACAGGCTGTCGACCGTGCTCGACACCGTGCTCAGGCCGGTGGACAGGCTGCCGATGCTGCTGGTCGCGGTGCTCAGGCCTGTGGAGGTCGAGGTCGACAGGCTGGTCACGTTGCTGTTCGTCGTGCTCAGACCCGTGGACAAGCTGCCGATGCTGCTCGTGGTCGTGCTCAGGCCCGTCGACAGGCTGCTGATGCTGCTCGTAGCGGTGCTCAGACCCGTCGAGGTCGACGTGGACAGGCTGTCGATGCTGCTCGTGGCCGTGCTCAGCCCGGTGGAGGTCGAGGTCGACAGGCTGGCAACGTTGCTATTCGTCGTGCTCAAGCCGGTGGACAGGCTGCTGATGCCGCTGGTCGCGGTGCTCAGGCCGGTCGAGGTTGACGTGGACAAGCTGTCGATGCTGCTGGTCGCCGTGCTCAGCCCGGTGGACGTCGAAGTCGACAAGCTGGCAACGTTGCTGTTCGTCGTGCTCAAGCCGGTCGACAGGCTGCTGATGCCGCTGGTCGCGGTGCTCAGGCCGGTCGAAGTCGACGTGGACAAGCTGTCGATGCTGCTTGTGGCCGTGCTCAGGCCTGTGGAGGTCGAGGTCGACAGGCTGGCCACGTTGCTGTTTGTCGTGCTCAGGCTGGTCGACAGGCTGCTGATACCGCCACCAAGCGAGGTCGACAGCGACGTCAGCTGACCGAAGTTCACTGCATCGGTGGGATTCACACCCGCGGCGACGTTCGTGAGGATGACCGGCGAGGTTGCACCCACGCCTCCCAGCGTGACCCTGGAGTGGCTTGCGTCGTCGTACTGGACCGAATTGGCAAGGCCGGTCGACAAGCTGCCGATGCTGCTGGTCGCGGTGCTCAGACCGCTGGACAGGCTGCTGATGCCGCTTGTTGCTGTGCTCAAGCCGGTCGAAGTGGAAGTCGACAGGCTGCTCACGTTGCTGTTTGTCGTGCTGAGTCCCGTCGAAAGGCTGCTGACGCCGCTGGTAGCAGTGCTCAGACCGGTCGAAGTGGAGGTCGACAGACTGGTTACGTTGCTGTTTGTCGTGCTCAGGCCGGTGGACAGACTGCTGATGCCGCTTGTAGCCGTGCTCAGGCCAGTCGAGGTCGACGTGGACAGACTGTCGATGCTGCTCGTGGCGGTGCTCAGACCGGTCGAAGTGGAGGTCGAGAGGCTGGCGACGTTACTGTTTGTCGTGCTCAAGCCAGTGGACAGACTGCTGATGCCGCTGGTGGCCGTGCTCAGACCCGTAGAGGTCGAGGTCGACAGGCTGCTCACATTGCTGTTGGTCGTGCTGAGGCCGGTCGACAGGCTGCTGATGCCACTGGTCGCCGTGCTCAAGCCGGTGGAGGTCGAGGTGGACAAGCTGTCGATGCTGCTTGTGGCCGTGCTCAGGCCAGTCGACGTCGAGGTCGACAAGCTGGCGACGTTGCTGTTCGTCGTGCTCAGGCCCGTGGACAGGCTGGTGATACCGCTGGTCGCCGTGCTCAGACCCGTCGAGGTCGAAGTCGACAGGCTGCTCACATTGCTGTTGGTCGTGCTGAGGCCCGTCGAAAGGCTGCTGATGCCGCTCGTCGCGGTGCTCAGACCCGTCGAGGTCGACGTGGACAAACTGTCGATGCTGCTCGTCGCTGTGCTCAGACCGGTCGACGTCGAGGTCGACAAGCTAGCCACGCTGCTGTTTGTCGTGCTCAAGCCGGTGGAGAGGCTGCTGATGCCACTGGTGGCAGTGCTCAAGCCCGTCGAAGTCGACGTGGACAAGCTGTCGATGCTGCTCGTGGCCGTGCTCAGACCGGTGGAGGTCGAGGTCGACAGGCTGGCGACGTTGCTGTTCGTCGTGCTCAAGCCGCTCGAGGTCGAGGTGGACAGGCTAGCCACGTTGCTGTTCGTCGTGCTCAAGCCGGTGGACAGGCTGCTGATACCGCTGGTTGCGGTGCTCAGACCCGTCGAGGTCGAGGTGGACAAGCTGTCGATGCTGCTCGTGGCCGTGCTCAGACCGGTGGAGGTCGAGGTCGACAGGCTGGCAACGTTGCTATTCGTCGTGCTCAAGCCGGTGGACAAGCTGCTGATGCCGCTTGTAGCTGTGCTCAGGCCAGTCGAAGTCGAGGTCGACAAGCTGGCGACGCTGCTGTTGGTCGTGCTGAGGCCCGTCGAAAGGCTGCTGATGCCACTCGTCGCGGTGCTCAAGCCGGTCGAAGTCGACGTGGACAAGCTGTCGATGCTGCTCGTGGCCGTGCTCAGACCGGTGGACGTTGAGGTCGACAGGCTGGCAACGTTGCTATTCGTCGTGCTCAGGCCGGTGGACAGGCTGGTAATACCGCTGGTCGCCGTGCTCAAGCCGGTGGACAAGCTGTTGATGCCGCTCGTTGCGGTGCTCAGGCCCGTCGAGGTCGAGGTCGACAGACTGGCCACGCTGCTGTTGGTCGTGCTCAGGCCGGTGGAAAGGCTGCTGATGCCGCTTGTAGCAGTGCTCAGACCAGTCGAAGTCGAGGTCGACAAGCTGGCGACGCTGCTGTTGGTCGTGCTCAAGCCGCTCGAAGTCGACGTGGACAAGCTGTCGATGCTGCTGGTAGCAGTACTCAGACCGGTAGACGTCGAGGTCGACAAGCTCGCCACATTGCTGTTGGTAGTGCTCAGTCCAGAAGACAGGCTGCCGATGCCGCTGGTTGCGGTGCTCAGACCGGTCGAAGTGGAGGTCGAGAGGCTGTCGACGTTGCTGTTCGTCGTGCTCAAGCCGGTGGACAAGCTGCTGATGCCGCTTGTAGCAGTGCTCAGGCCAGTCGAAGTGGACGTCGACAAGCTGGCGACGTTGCTGTTGGTAGTGCTCAAGCCGCTCGACAGGCTGGTGATGCCGCTGGTTGCAGTACTCAGACCCGTCGAGGTCGAAGTCGACAGACTGCTCACATTGCTGTTGGTCGTGCTCAGACCGGTCGAGGTCGACGTGGACAGGCTGGCGACATTGCTGTTCGTCGTGCTCAGGCCGGTGGACAGGCTGCTGATACCGCTCGTTGCGGTGCTCAGGCCGGTCGAAGTCGACGTGGACAAGCTGTCGATGCTGCTCGTGGCCGTGCTCAGGCCGGTGGAGGTGGAGGTCGACAGGCTCGCCACATTGCTGTTGGTAGTGCTCAGTCCAGAAGACAGGCTGCTGATGCCGCTTGTAGCTGTGCTCAGGCCAGTCGAGGTTGAAGTCGACAGGCTAGCAACGTTGCTGTTCGTCGTGCTCAGCCCCGAGGACAGACTGGTGATACCGCTCGTCGCAGTACTCAGCCCTGTCGATGTGGAGGTCGACAGGCTGCTCACGCTGCTGTTGGTCGTGCTGAGGCCCGTCGAAAGGCTGCTGATGCCGCTCGTAGCGGTGCTCAGACCCGTTGAAGTCGACGTGGACAAGCTGTCGATGCTGCTGGTAGCAGTGCTCAGACCGGTGGAGGTCGAGGTCGACAGGCTGGCGACGTTGCTGTTCGTCGTGCTCAAACCGCTCGACAGGCTGGTGATACCACTCGTGGCGGTGCTCAGACCGGTCGACGTCGAGGTCGAGAGTCTGGCCACGCTGCTGTTGGTCGTGCTCAAGCCGGTGGACATGCTGCTGATGCCGCTTGTAGCAGTGCTCAGCCCAGTCGAGGTCGAGGTGGACAGGCTGTCGATGCTGCTCGTGGCAGTGCTCAGACCGGTCGACGTAGACGTAGACAAGCTGGCCACGTTGCTGTTCGTCGTGCTCAGACCGCTCGACAGACTGGTGATGCCGCTGGTTGCCGTGCTCAGGCCCGTCGAGGTAGACGTCGACAGGCTAGTCACGTTGCTGTTGGTGGTGCTCAAGCCGCTCGACAGGCTGCTGATACCGCTGGTCGCCGTGCTCAGCCCTGTCGAGGTCGACGTGGACAGACTGTCGATGCTGCTCGTAGCAGTGCTCAGGCCGGTCGACGTCGACGTCGATAGGCTCGCCAACGAGGAATTGGTTGTGCTCAACCCCGTGGACAGGCTACCGAAACCACTTGTCGCTGTGCTGATGCCGGTCGACAGCGATGCCGTGACGGCCTTCAACTGGCCGATGTTGGGCGCATCCGTGTCCAGGCTGCCTGGTGCCACGCCCGTAATCACTCGGTTGCCGATGTTCAGTTCGCCAGATGCGCTTTGCTTGCCGACCAGCCCGAAAGCGTCGTAGCTGGCGAGCTCTGACGCGGTGCGGTTGGCCAGGGAGTTCGAGCCCAGCGCCACGCTGTTGTCGCCGGTGGCGATCGCGTTCTGGCCGATGGCCACGCTATCGAGCCCGTTGGCTTGGCTGTCCGCGCCGGTGCTGTTGGCGTGGAAGTACTTCGTCCCCGTGTTGTAGATCGAGCTGACCGACGAACTCAGGGTGCTGAGGTTACTGTTGGTCGTGCTGAGGCCGGTCGAAAGGCTGCCGATTCCACTCGTTGCAGTGCTCAGCCCCGTGGAGGTCGAGGTCGACAGGCTCGCCACATTGCTGTTCGTCGTGCTCAGACCGCTCGACAGACTGGTGATGCCACTCGTAGCGGTGCTTAGACCGGTCGAGGTGGAAGTCGACAGGCTCGCCACGTTGCTGTTGGTCGTGCTCAGGCCGCTAGACAGGCTGGTGATGCCGCTGGTCGCAGTGCTCAAACCCGTCGAGGTCGACGTGGACAAGCTGCCGATGCTGCTCGTCGCCGTGCTCAGACCCGTGGAGGTCGAGGTCGACAGGCTGGCCACATTGCTGTTCGTCGTGCTCAGCCCGCTCGACAAACTCGTGATGCCGCTGGTTGCAGTGCTCAGACCCGTCGAGGTCGAAGTCGACAGGCTGCTCACATTGCTGTTGGTCGTGCTGAGACCCGTCGAAAGGCTGCTGATGCCGCTGGTCGCGGTGCTCAGGCCTGTGGAAGTCGAGGTGGACAGGCTCGCCACGTTGCTGTTCGTCGTACTCAGCCCACTCGACAAACTCGTGATACCGCTGGTTGCGGTGCTCAGGCCTGTGGAAGTCGAAGTCGACAAGCTGGTGACGTTGCTATTGGTGGTGCTCAGACCAGAGGACAGGCTGGTGATACCGCTGGTCGCGGTGCTCAGGCCTGTGGAAGTCGAAGTCGACAAGCTGGCGACGTTGCTATTGGTGGTGCTCAGGCCAGAAGACAGGCTGGTGATACCGCTCGTCGCGGTGCTCAGACCCGTGGAGGTCGAGGTCGACAGGCTGGCCACATTGCTGTTCGTCGTGCTCAGCCCACTCGACAGACTCGTGATGCCGCTCGTTGCCGTGCTCAGGCCTGTGGAGGTCGAGGTCGACAGGCTTGCCACGTTGCTGTTCGTTGTGCTCAGGCCACTCGACAGGCTGGTGATGCCGCTCGTCGCGGTGCTCAGTCCTGTAGAAGTCGAAGTCGACAGGCTGGCGACGTTGCTGTTCGTCGTGCTCAGGCCACTCGACAAGCTCGTAATGCCGCTCGTCGCGGTGCTCAGACCGGTCGAGGTTGAAGTCGACAGGCTCGCCACATTGCTGTTGGTGGTACTCAGGCCAGAAGACAGGCTGGTGATGCCGCTGGTTGCGGTGCTCAGACCCGTCGACGTCGAAGTCGACAAACTGCTCACACTGCTGTTCGTCGTGCTCAAACCCGAACTCAAGGTGCTAGCGACAGAGAACAGTTGGCTGCCGTTGATCGCGTCCGTGCTGCTGGCGCCAACCAGGCCCGCCGCAACATTTTGGATCCGGCGCTCGGAGCCCGCGGCGCCGACGCTCACCACACCTGCAGCGGAATTGCCGCCCGCGAACGTGCCAAAAGTGGTAGTGCCGATCGTGGCGCTGGTAATGGTGCTGGTGCCGCCGGTTGAGCCCGACGCCGCGGCGGTGGTTGCGGCGTTCGAGCCCAGCGCGACCGATCCGGCCACGCTGGAGTTGGCGCCCGTACCGATGGCGATGCCCGAAGTGGCCGCAGCCCCAACGATGGATTGGCCGCCAATGGCAATACCATTGGTCGCCACGGCATTGGCGCCTGCGGTGGTGTTGCCGCCGATAGCGACAGAACCGTCGCCCTTGGCGTTCGCACCGACAGAACTGCCGGATGTTCCACCCCCGCCGAGCGCCGTGGCGTTGATTCCTGCTGCATTCGCAAAATTGCCGACAGCGGTGGCGCCGAAGTTCGATGCCTTGGCACTGTTACCCATCGCCATTGCATTGCTTGCCGTGGCGTTGGCAAAGTTACCGAATGCCAAGGCAAAGTTCGCTGTCGCTTGAGCGTTGTTGCCCAATGCGAATGCATCGCTGCCCGTTGCATTCGCCGAGAAGCCTATTGCGGCGGCTGAAAGTCCGGCACCGTTTGCGACTGAGTTCGGCCCGATCGCGATGTCACCTGCACCCAGCGCTTTCGATGCATCGCCCTGGGCGATGCCGGAAGCGCCGTTGACCGTCGCACCGCGGCCGATGGCAATGCCGGATGTCGCCCCGGTGGCTACCGACGACTCCCCGCCCATCGCGATGGCATCCGTTGCCGCAGCCTGAGCGCCCTTGGTCGCATTGCTGCCGATGGCAATTGCGCCCGCCGCAGAAGCGGTCGTGGAGTTTGCCGGCGACAGTGCGGTAGTTCCATTGCCGCCCGCTCCGCCGATCGCGACCGAATTGAGGCTCTGAGCTCTCGCGCCAAAGCCCAGAGCGGTGCTGCCTGTGCCGGTCGCGGTACTGGACAGCCCAAAAGCGCTTCCCCATTGGCCGGCCAGCGATAAGAAGCCGAAGGCTGCCGCCCCGTCCCCAGTCCCCTGAGCAAAGCTACCGAACACCGACACCCCGCTCTTGCCGTTGCCACTGGCGTTGCAACCCAGCACGTTCGACCAAGTTCCGCTTCCATCCACGGGAAAGGCATTGGTGTTGGACGGCGTTACCTGACCAAGCTGCGCTGTAGTACCTGTTGAGACACAGTTGTTGCCGTCGGGAGCGTATGTGCTTGCATACACGCTTCCCGATGGGACCTGCAATCCAGCAGCCAAGACTGCCGCTACCGCGGTCAGTTTCAGCCCGCCAAGCCTCCCCTGCGTGCGACTGCTTCCGAGTTTTCCGCGGGCCTTGGTGATTTCAGATGCGGCAACCCATGCACCTAGGGATTCGTTCCAGATGCTTCTATAAGACTTGTTCATTTGCTTTGACTCGGCTCGCGGTGAGAAACGGACAGGTTGAGATCGACCAAAAGTGCGATGCGCCTGCTCCAGGTTCCATCGCTGAAGGCACACGTGGGTCGCCTTGATTGCAGGAATGCTGGAATGTACGGACTTGTTTACATTTAGGAGTAATCCCCGGAGCCAGGAAAATTAATCCTGATGATTTAGTTCACAAAACTCGGAGAAGAGTTACTTTTCCCCGAGGCGGTAGTTGTCGGAGGACTACGGCCAGAAGAGCAACTTCTAGAATGCCAACAGGCAGGAACTTCGCCCATCGTCGCTCTTACTGCTGCGTTCTGAACGCTCGTTGCGCGGTTCTCTTTTTCACAAGATTCAAGGGTGACAACCCGGAAAAATATGAAATTCATCACGAAAATTCAGATGAATTCGATATGTGAATGCGCCTTCAATGGCCGGCCCTAGGCAATTAACATTTACGAAACAATTTAATGCCCCCCGCTTCCATGCTTCGCATCGGCATCACCATCGGCCTCCACCACGAGGCCGAAACCCTCTGGAACAACGGCATCAAGCAGAACGCCGTGTTCCTGGCGGAAGCGCTGAAGCACTGCCCCGGCGTGAGCTCAGTGGTATTGGTCAACACCACGGCCATCTCCATCACCCCTTCCCTGCCCTGGGACCAGACGCGCTGGCCCACCGTAGCCTTCGAGGCGGCCAAGGACAACGTGGACGTGCTGATCGAGCTCGGCGGCCAGATCGACCCGGCCCAGACCGACTACCTGAAGCGCCGCGGCGCGCGGCTGGTGTCCTACTGCTGCGGCTTCGAATACGTGCACGCCATGGAGTCGATGCTGTTCAACAAGCCGCTCTGGGGACAGAACCTGTTCGTGAACCAGCGCTACGACGACATCTGGATGGTTCCGCAGGTGGCAAACATCAGCCAGCCCTACTTCGAGGTGCTGCGCCGGGCCGAAGCGCGCCCCGTGCCCTTCGTCTGGAGCCCTGTGTTTCTCGACGAGCGCACGCGCGCCCTGCCCGATGCCGGCATCTATCAGCCGCACGCCGGGCCGCGCCGACTGAGCGTGATGGAGCCAAACATCAATGTGGTGAAGTTCTGCCTCTACCCCGTCCTGATCGCCGAACTGGCCTACCGCGCGCGGCCCGGCTCCATCGCACTGCTGCAGGTCACCAACGCCGAACGCCTGGCCAGGGAGAACATGGAATTCATCACGCTGATGAACCAGCTCGACCTCGTCCGCGAGCACAAGGCGGTGTTCCTCGGGCGGCACGAAACGCCTGTTTTCCTGGCGCAGAACACGGACATCGTGGTCTCGCACCAGTGGGAGAACCCGCTCAACTACTTCTACCTCGAGACCTGCTGGCAGGGCTATCCGCTGGTTCACAACGCGCACCTGTGCGCGGACCTCGGCTACTACTACGAGGGCAACGACGTAGCCAGTGGCAGTGCCCGCGTGCTCGAAGCCATCGACACGCACGACGCCAACGCAGCTGACTACCGTGCGCGCCAGCGCAGCCTGATCGACCGTTATCTGCCCGGCAACGCCGCGGCCACCGAGGTCTACAACACCCTGCTGCTCGGGCTGATGCAGCGCCCCGCCCGATAGAGCCCCACGGAACCCTGCATGCTTGCCCCGTCCGAACTCCAGCAGTTCTTCCCCGTGGTCATGACACCGAGCCACGACGGCAAGTTCTTCCAGAACTATGTCGCGTCGATGCTGAACTTCACTGTCCAGTCCGAGCGCGCCGGCATGCGGATGCAGGTGCTGATGCACCAGGGCGAGAGCCTGGTGACGCGCGCGCGGAACAACTGCGTGGCCCAGTTCCTCGCCAATCCGCAATGGACACACCTGTTCTGGATCGACGCGGACATCGGCTTCTCGGCGCAGGCAGCCTTCCGCCTGCTGCTCTCGGGCTACGACATTGCAGCTGGCGTCTATCCCCTGAAGCGGGAAAACTGGCCCGAGGGCGGCGTGGCCGCTGGCACCACGCAGCAGCAGTTCGAATCCACCTTCACGCGCTACACCGTCAACGCAAAGGCCTCCGAGACCAGCGCGCAGGTCGAACTCAGGATCCAGCCCGACGGCTTCATGGCGATGACCGAAGCGCCGACCGGCTTCATGGTGATCAAGCGCTCGGTGTTCGAGCGGCTTATTGCGAGCTACCCCGATCTCAGCTATGTGCCCGACAGCATCGGCGAGGCCGACCTGGGCCTGCACTACCGCTTCTTCGACGTCATGGTCGACCCCGTGACCCGCCGCTATCTCTCGGAAGACTACGGCTTCTGCCGCCTGTGGTCAGGGCTGGGCGAGTCGGTCTACATCGACGCCAACTCCAACCTGACGCACCAGGGGGCCAAGCTCTACCGCGGCGACTTCGCCAGTTCGCTGTTGGCGTCCCTGCCCCATGCCGTCGGGGGCCCGGCCGGCGCGGCCATGGTGCTCACGGGCCAGGAATACCTGAACCCCAACCCGCCTGCACTCTGAACCCTGCGCGCCGCCAATGAAAAAGCCCCGGCGAAGGGGCTTTTTCATAGAGCGGACCGAAGAGAGGATCAGGCCGCGACCGAATCCGCCACGCCCTTGTAGTCCTCGATCTTGTCGAAGTTCAGGTACTGGTAGATCTGCGCGCTGGACGCATCGAGCACGCCCGTGGCAGCCATGTATTCCTCGCGCGTCGGGATGCGACCCAGGCGCGAGCAGATGGCGGCCAGTTCGGCCGAGCCCAGGTACACGTTGGTGTTCTTGCCCAGGCGGTTCGGGAAGTTGCGGGTGCTGGTCGACATTACCGTGGCGCCTTCGCGCACCTGCGCCTGGTTGCCCATGCACAGCGAGCAGCCCGGCATCTCGGTGCGGGCACCTGCATTGCCGAACACGCCGTAGTGGCCCTCTTCGGTGAGCTGGTGTGCGTCCATCTTGGTGGGCGGCGCAATCCAGAGCTTGACCGGAATGTCGCGCTTGCCTTCGAGCAGCTTCGACGCTGCGCGGAAGTGGCCGATGTTGGTCATGCACGAGCCGATGAACACTTCGTCGATCGCGGCGCCGGCCACGTCGCTCAGCGTCTTCACGTCGTCGGGGTCGTTCGGGCAGGCCACGATGGGCTCGTGGATCTCGGCGAGGTCGATCTCGATGACCGCGGCGTATTCGGCGTCGGCGTCGCCCTTGAGCAGTTGCTGGTCGGCCAGCCATGCCTCTTGCGCGGCGATGCGGCGTTGCAGCGTGCGCGCGTCGGTATAGCCTTCGGCAATCATCCACTTCATCAGCGTGATGTTGCTGTTGATGTACTCGGCGATCGGCTCCTTGTTCAGGTGCACGGTGCAACCAGCGGCCGAGCGTTCGGCCGAAGCGTCGCTCAGCTCAAAGGCTTGCTCCACCTTCAGGTCGGGCAGGCCTTCGATTTCGAGGATGCGGCCCGAGAAGATGTTCTTCTTGCCTTGCTTGGCCACGGTCAGCAGGCCCGCCTTGATGGCGTACAGCGGAATGGCGTTGACCAGGTCGCGCAGCGTGACGCCGGGCTGCATCTTGCCCTTGAAGCGCACGAGCACCGACTCGGGCATGTCCAGCGGCATCACGCCGGTGGCAGCCGCGAAGGCCACGAGGCCGGAGCCGGCCGGGAAGCTGATGCCGATGGGGAAGCGGGTGTGGCTGTCGCCGCCCGTGCCCACGGTGTCGGGCGTCAGCAGGCGGTTGAGCCAGGAATGGATCACGCCGTCGCCCGGACGCAGCGAAACACCGCCGCGGTTGGCCATGAATTCGGGCAGTTCGTGGTGCATCTTGACGTCGACCTTCTTGGGGTACGCCGCCGTGTGGCAGAACGACTGCATGACGAGGTCGGCCGAGAAGCCCAGGCAAGCCAGGTCCTTCAGCTCGTCGCGGGTCATCGGGCCGGTGGTGTCCTGCGAGCCGACCGAAGTCATCTTGGGTTCGCAGTACGTGCCGGGGCGAACGCCCTGGCCTTCGGGCAGGCCGCAGGCGCGGCCGACCATCTTCTGTGCGAGCGAGAAGCCCTTCTTGGTGTCGACGGGGCTGGTCGGCAAGCGGAACAGCGTCGACACGGGCAGGCCCAGTGCCTCGCGCGCCATGGCCGTCAGGCCGCGGCCGATGATCAGCGGAATGCGGCCGCCGGCGCGCACTTCGTCGAACAGCACGTCGCTCTTGACCTGGAATTCGGCGATGACCTTGCCGTCCTTCAGCGCCTTGCCTTCATAGGGACGCAGCTCGACCACGTCGCCCATGTTCATCTGCGTGACGTCGAGTTCGATCGGCAGCGCGCCCGAGTCTTCCATCGTGTTGTAGAAGATGGGGGCGATCTTGCCGCCGAGGCAGACGCCGCCGAAACGCTTGTTCGGCACGAAGGGAATGTCTTCGCCGGTGAACCAGAGCACCGAGTTGGTGGCGCTCTTGCGCGACGAACCCGTGCCGACCACGTCGCCGGCGTAGGCCACGAGGTGGCCGCGCGCGCGCAGGTCTTCGATGAACTTCACCGGGCCGCGCTTGCCGTCTTCCTCGGGCACGATGCCGGGGCGCGCGTTCTTGTGCATCGCCAGGGCGTGCATCGGAATGTCGGGACGGGTCGTCGCGTCGGGGGCGGGCGACAGGTCGTCGGTGTTGATTTCGCCAGCCACCTTGAAGATGCTGACGGTGATGCTCTTGGGCACTTCGGGACGGCTCGTGAACCACTCGGCGTCGGCCCAGCTTTGCAGCACACCCTTGGCGTGCACGTTGCCCTTGTCGGCCTTTTCCTTGACGTCGTGGAACTGGTCGAACATCAACAGGGTTTTCTTCAGGCCTTCGGCCGCCACGGCGCCGACTTCGGCGTCGTCGAGCAGGTCGATCATGGGGCTGATGTTGTAACCGCCGAGCATGGTGCCGAGCAGTTCGGTGGCGCGGGCGCGCGACAGGAACTCGCTCTTCTCGGTGCCGTGGGCCACGGCCGCAAGATAGCTCGCCTTGACCTTGGCCGCGTCGTCGACGCCGGCAGGCACACGATGGGTGAGCAGATCGAGCAGGAAGGCGCCGTCTTTTGCGTTCGCGCTCTTGAGGAGCTCGATCGCTTCAGAGGTCTGCTTCGCGCTCAAGGGCAGCGGCGGGATACCGAGCGCGGCGCGTTCGGCAACATGGTCAACGTAGGCTTGCAACATCTTTTTTTCTCCGGAAACTGGGCTGGCGGGCGTGCAACGCAGCAAGCAAGAGCCGCGCCGCACGCCGTTTCGTTACTTACTTCTTGGCCGGGTCGGCGCCTTCGAAAAGGCTCTTCGGCGGGTTCTTCTTCATTTCTTCTGCAAACGCGACCTGGGCGGGCGTCTGGCATTCGTCGGCGATGCGCAGGCCGGCCTTCTGGTTCATCAGCATCGACTTGTTGCCGAGCTGCAGCCACATGGCGCCGGCACGCGGGTCTTCGAGGCGGATGGCGCCGGTGCGGCTTTCGACCGGGTGCATGCGGTACTTGAGGCCCTTGGTGGTCACGGTGAAGAAGCCGGGCTTCTTCTCGTCGGGCGTGACGGTCACATCGGCACCGAGTTCGCACTGGGCGCGGCCGGTCGACACGCGCTGGGCCACGGCCAGGTCGGCGTCGTTGAGCGTCACGTCGGTATCGGTGTTGACCGGCGTGACTTCCTCGACGGCCTTGGCGGCGCGGCGGGTGACTTGGTGCTTGGCCGGCGCCTTCTTGGCCGTCGTCTTGGCGGCGGGCTTGGCCGCATCCTGGGCCAGTGCGGCGAACGGCAGCGCCAGCGCGACGGCGGCAATCAGGGCAATTTTCTTCATGTGTGGGTTTCCTTGAGCTGGATTCAGGGGTGGTTTCAGGAGGCCGCGAGCGCAAACCAGGCTTTCGCCTCGGGGGGCAACGCGCGCCCTGTTGCGTGGGCACGCATCAAGACCTGCCAAAAGTGGCGGTAGCTCGCGCGGTCGTGCAATGTGCCATCAATTTGTGTCGGAGCCCAATCCGCGGCCGCGGCTTTTGCAATGATTTGTGAGGCGATCTGAATCTGCGCCTCGTCCGGCGCAAAGGCCTCGAGGATGGGGCGGATCTGGTTCGGGTGGATGCTCCACATGCGCGTGTAGCCGAATTCGTCGGCCGCCTTGCGCGCCGCCGTGCGCATGGCATCGGCGTTGTTGAACTCGGTGACCACGCAGTGCGACGGCACCTTGCCATAGGCATGTGCGGCCGACGCGATGGCCAGCTTGGCGCGCACCACCAGCGGGTGGCTGAACTGCCCTGCCGCACCCATGCCATCGGCGGGGATCGCGCCGGCATGCGCCGAGACGAAATCCATGAGGCCGAAGCTCAGGGACTGCACGCGCGGATGGGCGGCAATCTCGAAGGCGTTGTGCACGGCGAGCGGCGATTCGATCAGCACATGCAGCGGCAATGCGTCGGCATCCGCCGCCTCGAGCGCCGCAACAGCCTGCAACACATCGGCCACCGATTCGACCTTCGGCACCATCAGGTGGCTCAGGTGCTGGGCGGCACGGCCTGCAATGGTGATCACGTCGCCGGCAAAGGCGGGGTGGTCGACGGGGTGCACGCGCACGCCGACGCGCATGCCGGGTTTCGCGGCCAGCGCCAGTTCGGTGACGAGCGCGGCATGCTCGGCTTCGCCGCCCACGGGGGCGCCGTCTTCGCAATCGAGCGTGACGTCGAACACGCAGGCGCCGAACTCCTCGGCCATCTCGGCCTGGAGCGCGAGGCTCTTCTTCATGCGCGCTTCAACGCCGCTGTAGTGGTCGCACACGGGCAGCGTCACGGCGCCGGCCTGTGCACCCAGCAGCACTTCGGCGGGATGGACTGTGTGGGTCATGCCTTGCTCTTTTGCGCCACGATGAACATGCGCGGGAAGGCGAGCAGCCGCTTGCCGTCGGCGCGGGCGGGGTATGCCTCGTCCACGCGGCGCTGATACTCGGCAAGGTAGCTCGCCTGCAGGTCAGCCGGCAGGCGGTCGACGAAAGGCTTCAGGCCGGTGCTGCGCACCCATTCGACGATGGAGGCGGCATCGGCCATGCGGTGCTGGTAGATCGTGTGCCAGACATCGACGCTGGCGGCATGCGGCGCCAGCAGGTCGTAGTAGCCGCCGAGCGGCAGCAGCAGGGTGCGCAGCCTGTCGGCATCGCCGATGGGCTCGGCCCACGGCGCTTCGGCCGCCAGCGCGCGCATCAGGCGGTGCGTGGGTTCCTGGCGGTTGTCGGGCATCTGGATGGCGAGCACGCCACCCGGGGCCAGCGCGTCGAACAGGCGCGGGATCAGCTTTTCGTGATCGGGCACCCATTGCAGGGACGCGTTGGCGTAAATGAGGTCGGGCGCTTGCTCCGGAGACTGCGGCGCCCAGGTCGCGATGTCGCTCAACTCGAAGCCCGCCTTCGGCAGCCGCTCGCGCGCGCTGACCAGCATGGCTTCGGAGTTGTCGGTTCCGAGGACTTGTGCCTTCGGGAACCGCTGCACCAGCAGCTCGGTGGAATTGCCCGGCCCGCAACCGAGGTCGACCACGCGGTCGGCTTCGGTCAGCGGCACCCGCGCGAGGAGCTCCTGCGCGGGTCGTGTGCGCTCGTCCTCGTAGCGACGGTAGAGCGCGGGATTCCAGTCGAGCATGCTGAGCGGGTTGCTTACAGCAGGTGGGCGACGCCGGCGCGTTCGCCTTCGAGCTCTTCGAGCGTCTTGTTGATGCGTTCCTGGCTGAATGCATCGATCTCGAGGCCTTCGACCAGCTTGTACTCACCGTTTTCGCAGGTGACCGGGAAGCCGAACATCACGTCATTCGGAATGCCGTACTGGCCGTCCGACGGGATGCCCATCGTGACCCACTTGCCGTTGGTGCCCAGGGCCCAGTCGCGCATGTGGTCGATGGCGGCGTTGGCGGCCGAAGCGGCCGACGACAGGCCGCGGGCTTCGATGATGGCGGCGCCGCGCTTGCCGACGGTCGGCAGGAAGGTGTTCGCGTTCCATTCCTGGTCGTTGATCATCTTGGCGACGCTTTCGCCGTTGATTGTGGCGAAACGGTAGTCGGCGTACATCGTGGGCGAGTGGTTGCCCCAGACGGTGAGCTTTTCGATGTCGGCCACCGGCTTGCCGGTCTTGGCGGCGATCTGGCTGGCAGCGCGGTTGTGGTCCAGGCGCAGCATGGCGGTGAAGTTCTTGCGCGGCAGGTCCGGTGCGCTCTTCATGGCGATGTAGGCGTTGGTGTTGGCGGGGTTGCCGACCACCAGCACCTTGACGTTGCGGCTGGCGACGGCGTTCAGTGCCTTGCCCTGCGCGGTGAAGATGGCACCGTTGACGGCCAGCAGTTCGGCACGTTCCATGCCGGGGCCGCGGGGACGCGAGCCGACGAGCAGTGCGTAGTCGGCGTCCTTGAAGGCGGTCATCGGGTCGCCGTGGGCTTCCATGCCGGCCAGCAGCGGGAAGGCGCAGTCGTCGAGTTCCATCATCACGCCCTTGAGCGCCTTCTGGGCCTTCTCGTCGGGGATTTCGAGCAACTGAAGAATGACCGGCTGGTCTTTGCCGAGCATTTCACCGGAGGCGATACGGAACAACAGGGCGTAACCGATTTGACCGGCGGCACCGGTAACGGCAACGCGGACGGGCTTTTTGCTCATGGGAAGACTCCAGAAGGTGGTGAAACGGGGTAGCGCCCTCGTGGGGCGCCGCGGTCCAGCGGGGGGAAGCTTTCCCGCGGCGCGGGACCGGCCCGCATTTTAAGCCGATTCAACAAAGGCCGTCTTATGTCTTATATAAGATATCCTCTGGGGGTCCGCCACGGCGCACCCCACCGCTGCCATGAACACGCCCTCCACCCTCGACGAGCCCCCGACGCCGTCCTTCAGTCCGCTCTACCAGCAGATCAAGACCCTGATCCTGCAGAGCCTGCAGGCGGGCGAGTGGAAGCCGGGCGAGCCCATCCCGAGCGAGATGGAACTGGCCGTGCGCTTTCGCGTGAGCCAGGGCACGGTGCGCAAGGCCATCGACGAACTCTCGGCCGAAAACCTGGTGGTGCGCCGCCAGGGCAAGGGCACCTTCGTCGCCACGCATGCCGAGCAGCACGTGCAGTACCGCTTCCTCAAGCTCGTGCCCGATGCGGGCGACCCGAACACCGAAGGCCCCGCGGTGCGCACCATCGTCGACTGCAAGCGCCTGCGCGCATCGGCCGACGTGGCGCGTGCCCTCGGCCTGCGCACGGGCGACGCGGTGCTGCAGGTGCGGCGCGTGCTCGCCTACGGCGGCGTGCCGACCATCCTCGAAGACCTCTGGCTGCCCGGCACACCCTTCAAGGGACTCACCGCCGAGCGGCTGCGCGCATGGCCCGGCCCGATGTACGCACTGTTCGAAACGGAGTTCGGCGTGCGCATGGTGCGTGCCGAAGAAAAGATCCGCGCCGTGCTGCCCGATGCCGAACAGGCCGCGCTGCTCGACGTGACGCCGCAGATGCCCCTGCTGAGCGTGGAGCGCGTGGCGCACACCTACCATGACATGCCGATGGAACTGCGCCGCGGGCTCTATCGCACCGACACCCACCACTACAGAAACCAGCTGGGCTGACCCGATGCAGACGAAAGCCGGATACCGGTGCGCCAGCGTGCGCACACAACGCGTGCGAAGCGCTGCGAAGTCAAGAGCATCCGACTGCAACGGTGCACTGACTCGCACGCGTCCGCTGCCCGATGGTGCATTGCAATAGAATTTTGCGTTGTTTGCATTTCCGCAGAAGAAACAAAAGCGTTCGCTCTCAGAACAAGCCAACAAGTCACAAAGCCACGAAAGCAATCCCCCCAATGACAGAGCTTGCAACCCCTCCCCGGCCACCGCGTCGCGAATTCCGCAACATCAATGCCTTCACCGACCTCACGACCTATCGGCTGCCGCCGGCGGGCATCGTGTCGATCCTGCACCGCGTCAGCGGCGTGCTGATGTTCCTGCTGCTGCCGTTCATCATCTGGATGTTCGACACGTCGCTGTCATCTGACTATTCGTTCGCGAGATTCAAGAGCGCTTTCAACGTCGGCATCGGCTTCGCTCCGGGATGGTTCCTCAAGCTCGTCGCGCTCGCGCTCATCTGGGCCTACCTGCACCACTTCATCGCCGGCCTGCGCCATCTCTGGATGGACGTGAGCCACGCCGCGGTGACCAAGGAGTTCGGCCATACCTCGGCCGTCGTCACGCTGGCACTGAGCATCCTGCTCACCGTGGTGCTCGGCGCCAAGCTGTTCGGCCTGTACTGAGAAGGAGCCAACCATGTCTGTGAATTACGGCTCCAAGCGCATCGTCGTCGGCGCTCATTACGGTTTGCGCGACTGGCTCAGCCAGCGCATCACGGGCGGCCTGATGGCGCTCTTCACGATCATCCTGCTCGCACAGCTGATCTTCTCGCGCGGCCCCATCGGCTACGACCTGTGGGCCGGCATCTTCGCCGCGCAGTGGATGAAGGTGCTGACCTTCTCCGTGATCGCTGCCCTGCTCTATCACGTGTGGGTCGGCATGCGCGACGTGTGGATGGACTACGTCCAGCCCGTCGGCATTCGCCTCGCCCTGCAAATTTTCACCATCGTCTGGCTTGTCGGTTGTGCGGGTTGGGCCATTCAAGTGCTTTGGAAGATCTGACCCCACCATGACCTACACAAAAGAAAAAATCACCAAGCGCAAGTTCGACGTCGTGATCGTCGGTGCCGGCGGCTCCGGCATGCGCGCCTCGCTGCAACTCGCACGCGCCGGCCTCAACGTGGCCGTACTGTCCAAGGTGTTCCCCACGCGTTCGCACACTGTTGCTGCGCAGGGCGGCGTCGGCGCCTCGCTCGGCAATATGAGCGAGGACAACTGGCACTACCACTTCTACGACACGATCAAGGGCTCCGACTGGCTCGGCGACCAGGACGCGATCGAGTTCATGTGCCGCGAAGCCCCGAAGGTCGTGTACGAGCTCGAACACTTCGGCATGCCGTTCGACCGCAACCCCGACGGCACCATCTACCAGCGTCCGTTCGGCGGCCACACGGCCAACTACGGCGAGAAGCCCGTGCAGCGCGCCTGCGCCGCGGCCGACCGCACAGGCCACGCGATGCTGCACACGCTCTATCAAAAGAACGTCGAAGCACGCACCCAGTTCTTCGTCGAATGGATGGCGCTGGACCTCATCCGTGACGAAGAAGGCGACGTGGTCGGCGTGACCGCGCTCGAAATGGAAACCGGCGACCTGCACATCCTGCAGGCCAAGACCGTGCTGCTGGCCACCGGCGGCGCAGGCCGCATCTTCCAGGCCTCGACCAACGCCTTCATCAACACCGGCGACGGCCTCGGCATGGCGGCCCGCTCGGGCATTCCGCTGCAGGACATGGAGTTCTGGCAGTTCCACCCGACCGGCGTGGCAGGCGCGGGCGTGCTGCTGACCGAAGGCTGCCGCGGCGAAGGCGCGATCCTGCTGAACAGCAACGGCGAACGCTTCATGGAGCGCTATGCGCCCACGCTGAAGGACCTGGCGCCGCGCGACTTCGTCTCGCGCTCGATGGACCAGGAAATCAAGGAAGGCCGAGGCTGCGGTCCCAACAAGGACTACGTGCTGCTCAAGCTCGACCATCTGGGCGCAGACACCATCCACAAGCGCCTGCCCTCGGTGTACGAGATCGGCGTCAACTTCGCCAACGTCGACATCACGAAGGAACCGATTCCCGTGGTGCCGACCATCCACTACCAGATGGGCGGCATTCCGACCAACATCCACGGCCAGGTCGTCATCCAGAAGGGTGAAGAGAACAGCGCCGTGGTGAACGGTCTCTACGCCGTGGGCGAATGCTCCTGCGTGAGCGTGCACGGCGCGAACCGCCTGGGCACCAACTCGCTGCTCGACCTCCTGGTGTTCGGCCGCGCGGCCGGCAACCACATCGTCGAGTTCAACGACAAGCTCAAGGAACACAAGGAACTGCCCAAGGATGCGGCCGACCGCACGCTGGAGCGCCTGAACCGCCTCGAGTCGACCACCGGCGGTGAATACGCGCAGGACGTCGCCGGCGAGATCCGCGCCGTCATGCAGCAGCACGCAGCCGTGTTCCGCAAGCAGGCCTCGATGGACGAAGGCGTGACCAAGATCGCCGCCGTGCGCGAACGCGTCAAGGCCATCGGCCTGAAGGACAAGTCCAAGGTGTTCAACACCGCCCGCATCGAAGCGCTGGAAGTCGACAACCTGATCGAAGTGGCGCAGGCCACGATGGTCTCGGCCGCCGCCCGCAAGGAATGCCGCGGCGCCCACACCGTGGAAGACTACGAACGCCCGGCGGACGATCCGGTCGCGCCGCTCGGCCGCGACGACGCCAACTGGATGAAGCACACGCTCTGGTACAGCGCGGACAACCGCCTCTCGTACAAGCCGGTCAAGCTGCAGCCCCTGACGGTCGCATCGGTGCCCCCGAAGGTCCGGACATTCTAAAAATTAGGAACACACGATGAAGCGCACATTCCAGATCTATCGCTACGACCCGGACAAGGACGCCAAGCCCTACATGCAGACGATCGAGATCGAACTCGACGGCCATGAGCGCATGCTGCTGGACGCCCTGATGAAGCTCAAGGCGCAGGACCCGACGCTGTCGTTCCGCCGCTCGTGCCGCGAAGGCGTCTGCGGTTCCGACGCGATGAACATCAACGGCAAGAACGGTCTGGCCTGCCTGACCAACATGAACACGCTCAAGGGCACGGTCGTGCTCAAGCCGCTGCCGGGCCTGCCCGTCATCCGCGACCTGATCGTGGACATGACGCAGTTCTTCAAGCAGTACAACTCGATCAAGCCGTACCTCCAGAACGACAGCGTGCCGCCCGAGAAGGAGCGCCTGCAGTCCCCCGAGGAGCGCGACGAGCTCAACGGCCTGTACGAGTGCATCCTGTGCGCGAGCTGCTCCACGAGCTGCCCGAGCTTCTGGTGGAACCCCGACAAGTTCGTAGGCCCGGCCGGCCTGCTGCAGGCCTACCGTTTCATCGCCGACAGCCGCGACGAAGCCACCGCCGAGCGCCTGGACAACCTGGAAGATCCGTACCGCCTGTTCCGCTGCCACACGATCATGAACTGCGTGGACGTGTGCCCGAAGAGCCTGAACCCGACCAAGGCCATCGGCAAGATCAAGGAACTGATGGTGCGCCGCGCCATCTGACGCCCGTCCTGCAAGAAGTCACCATGCAAACCGCCGCCGACTCCGATCAGCCGCTCAGCGAACGTGCCCTGAGCAAGCTGAAATGGCGCTGCCGGCGCGGACTGCTCGAGAACGACCTGTTCATCGCCCGCTTCTTCGAGCGGCACGAATCCCGCATGACCGTGGGTCAGGCGGGAGCGATGGAGACATTGATGGACCTGTCGGACAACGATCTCCTCGACCTCCTTCTGCGCAGAAAGGAGCCCGAGCCCGAATGGGCCGGGGCCGAGGTGGTCGCATTGCTGCAGCTGATGCGAACCGACGGCGCACAGCGTCCCGCCATCTCTCCTTCGTCCTGAATCCACCTCTGAAAGTAAACCGAAATGAAAGCATCCGATACCAAGGCCACGCTGTCGTTCAGCAACGGCGGCGACAGCGTCGATCTGCCGATCTACAAGGGCACCGTGGGCCCTGACGTGATCGACATCCGCAAGCTGTATGCGCAGACGGGCATGTTCACGTACGACCCGGGCTTCATGTCAACGGCGGCTTGCCAATCGGCCATCACGTACATCGACGGCGACAAGGGCGAACTGCTGTACCGCGGCTACCCCATCGAGCAGCTCGCGACCAACTGCGACTTCCTCGAGACCTGCCACCTGCTGCTGTACGGCGAGCTGCCGGACGCCGCCAAGAAGGCCAATTTCACCAAGGTCGTGACCAATCACACGATGGTGAACGAGCAGATGCAGTTCTTCCTGCGCGGCTTCCGCCGCGATGCGCACCCGATGGCCATCATGACCGGCCTCGTGGGTGCGCTGTCGGCCTTCTATCACGACAGCACGGACATCAACAATCCCGAGCACCGCGAGATCGCCGCGATCCGCCTGATCGCGAAGATGCCCACGCTCGTGGCCATGGCCTACAAGTACACCGTCGGCCAGCCCTACATGTACCCGAAGAACGACCTGAGCTATGCGGGCAACTTCCTGCACATGATGTTCGCCACGCCGTGCGAGGAGTACAAGGTGAACCCGGTGCTCGAGCGTGCGCTCGACCGCATCTTCATCCTGCACGCAGACCACGAGCAGAACGCCTCGACTTCGACCGTGCGCCTGTGCGGCTCGTCGGGTACCAACCCCTTCGCGGCCATCGCAGCCGGCGTGGCCTGCCTCTGGGGCCCGGCCCACGGCGGCGCCAACGAAGCGGCGCTCAACATGCTCTATGACATCCAGAAGGAAGGTGGCGTGGAGAAGATCGGCGAGTTCATCAAGAAGGTCAAGGACAAGAACTCGAACGTCAAGCTGATGGGCTTCGGCCACCGCGTGTACAAGAACTACGACCCGCGCGCCAAGCTGATGCAGGAAACCTGCAACGAAGTGCTGACCGAACTCGGCCTGGAGCAGGACCCGCTGTTCAAGCTGGCCAAGGAACTCGAGAAGATCGCACTGGAAGACGAGTACTTCGTGTCGCGCAAGCTCTACCCGAACGTCGACTTCTACTCGGGCATCGTGCAGCGCGCCATCGGCATCCCGGTGCCGCTGTTCACCGCGATCTTCGCACTGGCCCGCACGGTCGGCTGGATCGCCCAGCTGAACGAAATGATCGGCGACCCCGAGTACAAGATCGGCCGCCCGCGCCAGCTGTTCGAAGGCTCGCCCAAGCGCGACGTGCAGCCCATCGGCAAGCGCTGATCGCGCTGCCCGCGCTCAATACGGAAAGCTGCCCTCGGGCAGCTTTTTTGCGTCTTGGCTGACATGCGACGCTCGGGAATCGGCGATAGCCTGCAACGCACCTAGTCGAAGGAGTTTCATCATGAAGTCGCTCGTCGCATTGTTCGCGGTCGCATTTACTCTTGCCGTGCCACTGTCGGGTTGCAACACCTGGAGAGGAGCCGGCCAGGACGTCCAGAAGGCAGGGGAAAAGATGGAGGATTCGGCCAAGAAGCGTCAGTGACGCCCCCTTCGCTCATCGCGCGACGACAGCAATGCCATCGCGCATGGCGATGACCAAGACCTGAAAACAAGGGGAAAATACGGGCTTCCATCTCCATATGAGATGCCAAGACCCGTATGACCTCTTCCGAACGCAACTTCGCCCGGCGCATCGACCTTACGTCGCTGCAGCTGTTCGTGGCCGTTTGCGAACTGGGCAGCATCGGGCGCGCGGCGGAACGCGAATTCATTGCCGCTTCGGCCATCAGCAAGCGGCTTTCGGACCTGGAAGCCACCCTGGGCACCACCCTGCTCTACCGCCACGCGCGCGGCGTGGATCTTTCCCCCGCGGGCGAGAGCCTGCTGCACCATGCGCGCTCGGTGCTCTACAGCCTCGAGAAAATGCAGGGCGAACTCAGCGAATACGCCGAGGGCGTGCGCGGCCATGTCCGAGTGCACGCCAACATCTCGGCCATCGTGCAGTTCCTGCCCGAGGATCTCGGCGCCTTCACGCGCGAGCACGACGCGATCAAGATCGACCTCGAAGAGCATCTGAGCAACGAGGTGGTGCGCGCGATCCAGGAAGGCGCCGCCGACCTCGGCATCTGCCATATTCCCGACGGCACCAACGAGTTGCAGACGCTTCCCTACCGCCACGACCGGCTCGTGCTGATCGTGCCGGCCGGGCACCCGCTGGCCACGCAGGAGCCGATCGATTTCTCCGCCTCGCTGGACTTCGACCATGTCGGCCTGCACACCAACAGCTCGATCTACGTGGCCATGCACCAGGCCGCGCTGGAGGCGGGCCGCAGCGTCAAGCTGCGCATCCACGTGACCGGGCTCGACGCCATGTGCCGCATGATCGACAACGGGCTGGGCATCGGCGTGATGCCGCAGCGCGCATTCGAACTGCTGCAGGCAGGCATCGGCAGCCGCCTGCGCAGCGTGGCACTGAACGACACCTGGTCCAGGCGCGAGATCCGACTGGTGGCACGCGACTTCTCCACCTTGCCGGTGGCCGCGCGCACATTGGTCAACCATCTGCGCACGTCGGCGGCAGCCGCCGATGCTGCCGAGCCTCTCGCCGCATAGAACACAAGACAATTCACCTCCCCACGAAAGACAGAAGAGACCGACATGGCACGCACGCTCTACGACAAGATCTGGGACGAACACGTCGTCCACACCGAGGAAGACGGCACCGCGATCCTCTACATCGATCGCCACCTGGTCCACGAAGTGACCAGCCCGCAGGCCTTCGAAGGCCTGCGCGAGGCCGGCCGCAAGCTGTGGCGCATCAGCTCGGTCGTGGCCACGGCCGACCACAACACGCCGACCACCGGCTGGGAGCGCGGCTACGAAGGCATTGCCGACCCGACCAGCAAGGAACAGGTCACCACGCTCGACCACAACATCGCCGAGTTCGGCGCGGCGGCGTTCTTCCCGTTCCTGAGCAAGCGTCAGGGCATCGTGCACGTGATCGGCCCTGAATCGGGCGCGACGCTGCCGGGCATGACGGTGGTGTGCGGTGACTCGCACACCTCTACGCACGGCGCGTTCGGCGCGCTGGCGCACGGCATCGGCACCAGCGAGGTCGAGCACGTCATGGCCACGCAGACGCTGCTCGGCAAGAAGGCAAAGAACATGCTCGTGAAGGTCGAGGGCAAGCTGCCTTTGGGCTGCACGGCCAAGGACATCGTGCTGGCCATCATCGGCAAGATCGGCACGGCCGGCGGCACGGGCTACACCATCGAATTCGCGGGCTCGGCCATTCGCGACCTGAGCATGGAAGGCCGCATGACGGTCTGCAACATGGCCATCGAGGCCGGCGCGCGCGCCGGGCTGGTGGCGGTCGACGAGAAGACCATCGCCTACGTGAAGGGCCGCCCGCTCGCGCCCACCGGCATTGAATGGGACCAGGCCGTGGCCTACTGGCGCACGCTGCAGTCCGACCCGGGTGCGAAGTTCGATGCCGTGGTCGAGCTCGACGCCACGCAGATCCAGCCCCAGGTGACCTGGGGCACCTCGCCCGAGATGGTGGTCGACATCAACGGCCGCGTGCCCGATCCCGACAAGGAAAAAGACGCCAGCAAGCGCAGCGCCATCGAGCGCGCACTCGTCTACATGGGGCTGGAGCCGAACAAGGCGATGAACGACATCTTCATCGACAAGGTGTTCATCGGCTCGTGCACCAACAGCCGCATCGAGGACATGCGCGAAGCCGCTGCCGTGGTGAAGAAGCTGGGCCAGAAGGTCGCGAAGAACGTGAAGCTCGCGCTGGTCGTGCCCGGCTCGGGCGTGGTGAAAGAACAGGCCGAGCGCGAAGGGCTCGACCTGATCTTCAAGGCGGCGGGCTTCGAATGGCGCGAGCCCGGCTGCTCGATGTGCCTGGCGATGAACGCCGACCGTCTGGAGCCCGGTGAGCGCTGCGCCTCCACCAGCAACCGCAACTTCGAAGGCCGCCAGGGCGCCGGTGGCCGCACCCACCTCGTGAGCCCGGCCATGGCCGCCGCCGCCGCGGTGCACGGCCACTTCGTCGACGTCCGTACGTTCGCCTGAACCCAGAGAGATTCACATGCAGAAATTCACCGTGCACAAGGGCCTCGTAGCCCCGATGGACCGCGAGAACGTGGACACCGACGCGATCATTCCGAAGCAGTTCCTCAAGTCGATCAAGAAGACCGGCTTCGGCGTGAACCTGTTCGACGAATGGCGCTACCTGGACGCTGGCTTTCCGGGCCAGGACCCGGCCAGTCGCAAGCCGAACCCCGACTTCGTGCTGAACCAGCCGCGCTACGCCGGCGCCTCGGTGCTGCTGACGCGCAAGAACTTCGGCTGCGGCTCGTCGCGCGAACATGCACCGTGGGCGCTCGACCAGTTCGGCTTTCGCGCGATCATTGCGCCGAGCTATGCCGATATCTTCTTCAACAACAGCTTCAAGAACGGCCTGCTGCCGATCGTGCTACCCGAAGCGCAGGTGGCCCAGCTGTTCGACGAGACCTTTGCCTTTCCGGGCTACACGCTGACCATCGACCTGGAGCGCCAGGTGGTCGTGAAGCCCGACGGCCAGGAGTTTGCGTTCGACGTGCAGGCCTTCCGCAAGTACTGCCTGATCAACGGGCTGGACGACATCGGCCTGACGCTGCGCCACAAGGACAAGATCAAGGCCTTCGAGGCCGAGCGCCTGGCATCGAAGCCTTGGCTGGCGCACACGATGATCTCGTGATCGACCGCATTTCCGTTTTCAAGAAAAAACCTCGGACCAACTTATGAAAATCGCAGTTCTCCCCGGTGACGGCATCGGCACCGAAATCGTGGCGGAAGCCGTCAGGGTGCTCGAAGTCCTCGACCTGAAGTTCGAGATGGAGTCGGCGCTGGTAGGCGGTGCCGCCTACGAGGCCCACGGCCATCCCCTGCCCGATTCGACGCTCAAGCTGGCAAAGGAATCCGACGCGGTGCTGTTCGGCGCGGTCGGCGACTGGAAGTACGACAAGCTCGACCGCCCGCTGCGCCCCGAGCAGGCCATCCTGGGCCTGCGCAAGAACTTGGGGCTGTTCGCCAACTTCCGCCCGGCCATCTGCTACGAGCAGCTGGTGGGCGCATCGAGCCTGAAGCCCGAGCTGATCGCAGGCCTGGACATCCTGATCATTCGCGAACTGACCGGCGACATCTACTTCGGCCAGCCGCGCGGCCGCCGCACCGCGGTCGACGGCCACTTCCCGGGCGCCGAGGAAGCCTTCGACACGATGCGCTACTCGCGCCCCGAGATCGAGCGCATCGCCCGCGTCGCCTTCGAGGCCGCCCGCAAGCGCAGCAAGCGCGTGACCAGCGTGGACAAGGCCAATGTGCTCGAGACCTTCCAGTTCTGGAAGGACGTCGTCACGGAGGTGCACAAGGACTATCCGGACGTCGAGCTCGACCACATGTACGTCGACAACGCCGCCATGCAGCTCGTGAAGGCGCCCAAGAAGTTCGACGTGGTCGTCACCGGCAACATGTTCGGCGACATCCTCTCGGACGAGGCCGCGATGCTCACCGGCTCGATCGGCATGCTGCCCTCGGCATCGCTCAATTCGAGCAACCAGGGCCTGTACGAGCCCAGCCACGGCAGCGCGCCGGACATTGCCGGCAAAGGGGTTGCCAATCCTTTGGCTACAATCCTGTCTGCTGCCATGATGCTTCGCTTTTCACTCAACCAGCCCGAAGCTGCCGACCGTATCGAGTCGGCAGTCAAGGACGTGCTCGCTTCGGGGCTGCGCACGGGCGACATCTGGTCGGAAGGCACGAAGCGCGTCGGCACCCGCGAGATGGGCGACGCGGTCGTTGCAGCAATCACCAAAAAGACGATTACCGGCTAACCGCAGCCCGCTTCGTCACGCCCCTCCCCGGCTCGACGAGTCGGGGGCAAAAAAGACAACTTTTCTTTTTTCATAAGGGCAAACTGAAATGGCGAACGCATCTCAACCTCTGGTCGGCCTCGTTGGCTGGCGCGGCATGGTCGGCTCGGTCCTGATGGACCGCATGCAGGCCGAAGGCGACTTCGGCCTCATCGAGCCGGTCTTCTTCTCGACCTCCAACGCCGGTGGCAAGGCCCCGGCCATGGCCAAGAACGAAACCGCGCTGAAGGATGCGAACGACATCGAGGCACTGAAGAAGTGCGACATCGTCATCACCTGCCAGGGCGGCGACTACACCAGCGAGGTCTTCCCCAAGCTGCGCGCCGCAGGCTGGGCCGGCCACTGGATCGACGCCGCCTCCACCCTGCGCATGCAGGACGACGCGGTCATCGTGCTGGACCCGGTCAACCTGCCGGTGATCCAGAACGCGCTCGCCAACGGCGGCAAGAACTGGATCGGCGGCAACTGCACCGTGAGCTGCATGCTCATGGGCGTAGGCGCCCTCTACAAGGCCGGCCTGGTCGAGTGGATGACCAGCATGACCTACCAGGCAGCCTCTGGCGGCGGCGCGCAGCACATGCGCGAACTGCTGACCCAGTTCGGCACCCTGAACGCCGAAGTGCGCGCGCTGCTGGACGACCCGAAGTCGGCCATTCTCGAGATCGACCGCAAGGTGCTGCACAAGCAGCAGAACCTGAGCGCAGCCGAAACGGCCAATTTCGGCGCGCCGCTGGGCGGCTCGCTGATCCCCTGGATCGACAAGGACCTGGGCGACGGCATGTCCAAGGAAGAGTGGAAGGCCGGTGCAGAAACCAACAAGATCCTCGGCCAGGGTGCGGGCTTCGGCACTGCCGCCGTGCCGGTCGATGGCTTCTGCGTGCGCGTCGGCGCGATGCGCTGCCACAGCCAGGCCCTGACCTTCAAGCTCAAGAAGGACGTCCCCCTGGCCGACATCGAAGCGATGATCGCCGCGGACAACCCGTGGGCCAGCGTGGTGCCGAACACGCGCGAAGCCACCGTGAAGGACCTGACGCCGGTGGCCGTGACGGGCACCATGAACATTCCGGTCGGCCGCATCCGCAAGCTGGCGATGGGCCCTGAGTACGTCGGCGCCTTCACCATCGGCGACCAGCTGCTGTGGGGCGCCGCCGAACCCCTGCGCCGCATGCTGCGCATCCTGCTCGAAGCCTGATGCAGGCAGCTCAGGGCCTTTTGAAACACAAACTGTTGCCTTTCAGCAACGGAAGATGTGATCGTAAGTATGCGCGCACTGGGTAGAACACGCGCACTGCCTTGTCAGTACCCGGTGATGGTGCTAACGTCCTCTTACAAATTCTGGGCCTGAGCCGCCCCCTATCAGCATGACAAGACATCTGTTGCCTGCGGCCAGCCCATCGGCCGCTCGCCCGCTTCTGCCATCGAATGGCTGGCGGCTTTCCATCCTCGGTGCGGCGGCAGCCGTGGCCCTGGGCATCGCCAGCACCGACGCCAGCGCTTTTGCGCTGGGTCAGCTGAAGGTGCAATCGGCCCTGGGCGAACCGTTGCGCGCCGAGATCGACGTGACCGAAATCGCCGCCAACGAGGCGGACGGTCTGAAGATCAACATCGCCACGGCCGAAGCCTTCAAGAACGCAGGCGTCCCGTACAACTCCGCACTGAGCGACGTCAAGGCGACGCTGCAGCGTCGCGCCGGCGGCCAGTACGTGGTGCGCCTGAGCGGCAACCGCCCGTTGAACGACCCGTTCATCGACCTGCTGCTCGAAGCCAACGGCGCCTCCGGCCGGATCGTGCGCGACTACACCGTGCTGCTCGATCCGCCGGCCACGCGCCAGCCAACGACCAGCGTGCCGGCCACGCCCATCGCACCCCAGATCGCCACGCCGACCGAACGCGCTGCCCCGGCAGCCCGTGCGCGCCGCGAGCGCGCCCCTGTGGCGGCGCCATCGGCAGCACCCGCGGCGCCTGCGCCGGCACCGGCCGCAGCAGCGCCCGCGCCGATCACTGCGGCCGCACCTGCTCGCAGCAGTGGCGGCGAACAGGTTACGGTGCAGCGCGGCGACACCGCCAGCAAGATCGCGGCCGCCCACAAGCCCGCCGACGTGTCCCTGGACCAGATGCTGGTGGCGTTGCTGCTCGCCAATCCGGATGCGTTCTCGGGCGGCAACATCAACCGCATGCGCGCCGGCGCCGTGCTCGATCTGCCGAGCGGCGCCGAGGCGGCCGCTGTCCTGCCGGACGAAGCCCGCCGCACGGTCACGGCACAAAGCCGCGACTTCGGCACTTATCGCCAGCGGCTGGCCGACAACGCGCCGACCTCGAACGTGGCGGCCGCGAGCCGCAAGGCGTCGGGCAAGCTGCAGGCCAACGTCGAAGACCGCAACGCAGCGGCCAGCACGCCCGACAAGCTCACGATCTCGCAAGGCAGCGCGGCCTCCCGCGCCGCCGACGAGAAGGTCGCCCAGAGCCGCCAGGCGCAGGACAGCAGCAACCGCGTCGCGGAACTGTCGAAGAACATCAACGAGCTGAATAAGCTCAAGGCCGCAACGGGCACCGGTTCGTCGGCACCTGCTGCCGCCGGTGCGGCTGCACCGGCACCGGCGAAGCCAGGCATCCCGGTTCCGACACCGGCCACCAGCGCGACGGTCGCGCCTCCAGTCGCCGCAAGCCCTGCCCCCGTTGCTGCGCCGGCGCCAGCCCCGACCCCGGCCCCCGCTCCTGTCGTCGCGGCCGCACCTGCCGTTCCTGCAGCAGCCACGGCCGCACCGAGCCCCGCCGCTCCCACGCCCGAAGCAACGCCTGCCGCACCTGCTGCTGCCCCGACGGCAGAGGCCGCCGCTGCCGCTCCGGCAGCAGCCGCAACCGATGCAGCTGCTGCCCCCGCAACCCCGGCTGCAAGCGCCGCCGTGGCCGCCACGGCACCCAAGCCGGCCGTGAAGAAGCCGGCACCGCCGCCCCCGCCGGAGCCCACTTTCCTCGAAGAGCTCCTGGACAACCCGCTGATGCTGGCCGGCGGAGCGCTGATCGCGCTGCTGATCGGCTTCCTGCTGTACCGCGTGCTGGGCCGCCGGCGCGAGGAAATGAGCGAGAGCGTGTTCCTCGAAAGCCGCATCCCGAAGGACTCGTTCTTCGGCGCCAGCGGCGGCGAATCGGTCGACACCAAGCATCGCGGCGACTCCACCGTCTCGTCGCTGTCGTACTCGCCGAGCCAGCTCGACGCGGGCGACGTCGATCCCGTGGCTGAAGCCGACGTCTACCTGGCCTATGGCCGCGACCTGCAGGCCGAGGAAATCCTGCGCGAAGCGCTGCGCCTGAACCCGGACCGCACCGCCATCCACCTCAAGCTGCTCGAAATCCACGCCAAGCGCCGCGACGTGCGTGCCTACGAAGGCCTCGCCACCGAAGTGCACAAGCTGACGGGCGGCCTCGGCTCCGACTGGAACCGTGTGGTCGACATGGGCAAGGATCTCGATCCGGGCAACCCGCTGTACGAATCGGGCGCTCCCCGCAGCGGCGGCGCCAGCGCGGCCGAGACGGCCGCCTTCGCGGGCGCCCTCGCCGCGGCCGCCAAGCCGGCAGCACCTGCGCCCGTCGCGCCGCCGGTTGCCGTTGCACCGCCCGCCTTCGTGCCTTCGGTGGCACCGCTGGACTTCGACCTCGACCTGACCACGCCGCCGGCACCCGCCCCTGCACCGGCCCAGCAACATGCACCGGTCAGCGCCAGCCTGCCGAAGTCGATCTACGCGTCCGCCCCGACGACGGCACGCCCCCCAGCCCCCCTGTCGAACGGCCACGCCGCAACGCCTGTCGATCTCGAAAACGATTTCGACACCGCCCCCGGTGCACTGTCGGCCGACACGCTCCCCGGTTCGCTGAGCGATGCAGACAACACCCGCCCCGCCATGCTGCGCAATGCGCTGCCGGCCGACTCGGGCTTCATCGAGTTCGACATGAGCGCGCTGGCAGGCCTGCCGGCCCGCCCTGCCGAAACCGCGAAGCCCGCCGCAGCCGCCACGCACGATGACGATGAAGGCGACGACAGCCCGCACGCCGTCAAGCTGTCGCTGGCTCGCGAACTGCAAGCCATCGGCGACGTCGAAGGCGCTCGTTCGCTGGTCGAGGAAGTCGAAGCCGAAAGCGCCGGCGATCTCAAGTCGCAAGCCCGTCAACTGCTCGCAGAACTGCGCTGAGCGGTTGTTGTTGTACCGTCCCTGAATTCGTGAGGCTGGCGCTCGGCATCCGGTACAACGGCCAGGCGTACGAGGGCTGGCAAAGCCAGCGCTCGGGCCGCACGGTGCAGGACAAGCTCGAAGCGGCCCTCACGAAGTTCGCCGCACAGCCCTCCGGCAAGATCGGCACGCTGTGCGCCGGCCGCACCGACGCTGGCGTGCACGCGCTGATGCAGGTGGTGCACTTCGACACCGATGTCGAGCGCGAACCCTTCTCCTGGACGCGCGGCACCAACCGCTTCCTGCCCGACGACATCGCGGTGCAGTGGGCGCACCCGGTGCCCGACGAATTCCACTGCCGCGCCAGCGCGCTGGCACGCCGCTACCTCTACGTGCTCTCGCAGTCGCCGGTGCGGCCCAGCCTGGATTCGGGCCGGGTCGGCTGGTCGATGCATGCGCTCGACGGCGATGCAATGCGCAAAGCCGCCGCCGTGCTCATCGGCACGCACGACTTCAGTTCGTTCCGTGCCTCGGCCTGCCAGGCCAAGTCGCCCGTGAAGAACCTGCGCCGCATCCAAATCACGCGGGTTGGCGAAGGCGAACGCTGCCGCTGGCATTTCGAGTTCGAGGCCGACGCGTTCCTGCACCACATGATCCGCAACCTGATGGGCTGCCTCGTGCGCATCGGCCGCGGCGACGAACGGCCCGAATGGATCGCCGAGGTGCTCGAGGCGCGCAGCCGCAAGGCGGCGGCGCCGACCTTCTCCGCGGACGGCTTGTACTTCCTGGGCCCGTTGTACGACGCCAAGTGGGGTCTGCCGGCCGAGGCGACGCTGCAGGCCGGTGGCGCTCCTTATGATGGACCTCCATGACGTCTCCCCGCACTCGCATCAAGATCTGCGGCCTCACACGTGAGGCCGATGTGGATGCCGCGGTCGAAGCGGGTGCCGATGCCATCGGCTTCGTGCTCTATGCGAAAAGCCCCCGCGCGGTGACGGTCGAACGCGCTGCCGAACTCGCCTCGCGCCTGCCCCCTTTCGTCACGCCAGTGCTGCTGTTCGTGAACGAGGATGCTCCTGAAGTCATAGCATCACTCGCCCACGTGAAGGGCGCCATCGCCCAGTTCCACGGCGAGGAAACGCCCGAGCAGTGCGAGGAAGCCACCGGCCCAGGCCGCTTCCGCTACATGCGCGCCGCCCGCATTCCACTGGGGACTGCCGGCGCCGGCTTCGACCTCGTAAAATACGCGTCCGATTACTCCCACGCCCAGGCCATCCTGCTCGACGCCCATGTCGAAGGTTATGGCGGTGGCGGCAAGGCATTCGATTGGTCACTTCTACCACCCGCCGTCGACGCTCACCTCGTCTTGAGTGGTGGGCTCACACCTGCAAACGTGAGCGATGGCATTCGCATCCTGCGGACGCGCTGCAAGACGCTGTCCGTTGATGTGAGCTCGGGCGTCGAAATCGACGGTCCCGGGAACAAGGGCCTCAAGGACGCCGGAAAGATCCGGCAATTCGTCGCAGCCGTCAGGGCGGCCGACGCGTCCTTCTCCAGTTAGCCGCCGCAGCCGATCGATGTCGGGCTGTGGCCCACCGATCGGAAATCATGCAAAGCAACTACCAGCAACCCGATGCCACCGGCCACTTCGGCAACTACGGCGGCACCTTCGCGAGCGAAACGCTCACCCACGCGATCAACGAACTGCGCGACGCGTACGCGAAGTTCAAGGACGATCCGGCATTCCTCGCCGAATTCCACTACGAGCTGAAGCACTTCGTCGGCCGTCCCTCGCCGATCTACCACGCCGCGCGCACCAGCCGCGAGATGGGCGGCGCGCAGATCTACCTGAAGCGCGAAGACCTCAACCACACCGGCGCCCACAAGATCAACAACGTGATCGGCCAGGCGATGCTCGCGCGCCGCATGGGCAAGCCCCGCGTGATCGCCGAAACCGGCGCCGGCCAGCACGGCGTGGCCACCGCCACCATCTGCGCGCGCTACGGCCTCGAATGCGTGGTCTACATGGGCAGCCAGGACGTGAAGCGCCAGAGCCCGAACGTCTACCGCATGAACCTGCTCGGCGCGACCGTGGTGCCCGTCGAATCGGGCAGCAAGACGCTGAAGGACGCGCTCAACGAGGCGATGCGCGACTGGGTCACGAACGTGGAAAACACCTTCTACATCATCGGCACCGTGGCCGGTCCGCACCCCTACCCGACCATGGTGCGCGACTTCCAGAGCGTGATCGGCACCGAGTGCATCGAGCAGATGCCCGCCATGCTCGCGGCCGACGGCATCACCGGCGAGGCCGAGGGCAAACAGCCCGACGTGGTGGTCGCCTGCGTGGGCGGCGGCAGCAATGCGATGGGCATCTTCCATCCGTACATTCCGTTCGCGGGCACGCGCCTGATCGGCGTCGAGGCGGCGGGCGAAGGGCTCGACAGCGGCAAGCACTCGGCCTCGATCCTGCGCGGCAGCCCGGGCGTGCTGCACGGCAACCGCACCTACCTGCTGCAGAACGACGACGGCCAGATCACCGAGACCCACAGCATCAGCGCGGGCCTCGACTACCCGGGCGTGGGCCCCGAGCACGCGTACCTGGCCGACATCGGCCGGGCCGAATACGTCGGCATCACCGACACCGAGGCGCTCGAAGCCTTCCATTATTTGTGCCGAACGGAGGGCATCATTCCCGCGCTCGAATCCAGCCATGCCGTGGCCCACGCGATGAAGCTCGCGAAGACCATGCGCCCCGACCAGTCGATCCTGGTGAACCTCTCGGGCCGCGGCGACAAGGACATCGGCACCGTGGCCGACCTGTCGGGCGTCGACTTCTATGACCGCCCCTCGATGCGCGGTCTGAGCGTGAAGGGAGGCAAGTGATGAGCCGCATTGCTACCGCCTTCGACGCCCTGAAAAAAGACGGCCGCCGCGCCCTCATTCCCTACGTCACCGCAGGCTTCCCGTTCGCCGACATCACGCCCGAGCTGATGCACGGCATGGTCGAGGCCGGCGCCGACGTGATCGAGCTGGGCGTGCCCTTCTCCGACCCCATGGCCGACGGCCCCGTGATCCAGAAGGCCGGCGAGGCCGCGCTGGCGTTGGGCATCGGCATGAAGCAGGTGCTGGCCATCGTCGCCGCCTTCCGCCAGAAGGACGCGACCACGCCCGTGGTGCTGATGGGCTATGCCAACCCGGTCGAGCGCTACGACCTCGTGCACGGCAAGAAGGCCTTCATCCGCGATGCGGCCGCGGCCGGCGTCGACGGCCTGCTGGTGGTCGACTACCCGCCCGAGGAATGCGAAGCCTTCGCTGCGGACCTGAAGGCGGCCGGCATCGACCTGATCTTCCTGCTCGCGCCAACGAGCACCGACGAGCGCATGGCGCAGGTCGCGCGCATTGCGAGCGGCTATGTCTACTACGTGTCGCTCAAGGGCGTGACCGGCGCCGGCCACCTCGACACCGAAGCGGTCGGGCAGATGATTCCGCGCATCCGCCAGCACGTGAGCATTCCGGTCGGCGTGGGCTTCGGCATTCGCGATGCGCGCACCGCGCAGGCGGTCGGCTCGGTCGCCGATGCGGTCGTGATCGGTACGAAGATCATCCAGCTGATCGAAGACCAGCCCCGCGAAAAGGTCGTGCCGGCGGTGCGCGAATTCCTCGCCGGCATCCGCGAGGCGCTTGACGCGCTGCCGGCGGCTATCCCGAAAAATGCGGCTGGCCGATAATCACGGCTGCCCCTCACCCCCAGCCCCTCTTCCGCATGCGGGAGAGGGGAGCTAATTCGGAGTCCTATGAGCTGGCTTGAAAAACTGCTACCCGCCAAGATCGCACAAACCGACCCATCGGAGCGCCGCCAGGTGCCCGAGGGCCTGTGGATCAAGTGCCCCGCCTGCGAGACCGTTCTCTACAAGACCGACCTCGAGCACAACCAGAACGTCTGCCCCAGCTGCAGCCACCACCACCGCATCGGCGCCCGCGCGCGGCTCGACGCGTTCCTCGACGCCGAGGGCCGCTACGAAGTCGGCCAGGAAGTGCTGCCGGTCGACGCCCTGAAATTCAAGGACAGCCGCAAGTACCCCGAGCGGCTCAAGGAAGCGCTGGAGAACACCGGCGAGACCGACGCGCTGGTCGTCATGGGCGGCTCGGTGCACAGCATCAGCGTGGTCGTGGCCTGCTTCGAGTTCGAGTTCATGGGGGGCTCCATGGGCAGCGTGGTCGGTGAGCGCTTCGTGCGCGGCGTCGAAACCGCCATCGAGCAGAAGGTGCCCTTCATCTGCTTCACCGCCACCGGCGGCGCGCGTATGCAAGAAGGCCTGCTCTCGCTGATGCAGATGGCCAAGACCAACGCCGCGCTCACGCGCCTGGCGAAGAAGGGCCTGCCCTACATCAGCGTGCTGACCGACCCGACCATGGGCGGCGTCTCGGCCGGCTTCGCCTTCGTGGGCGACGTGGTCATTGCCGAGCCCAAGGCGCTGATCGGCTTCGCCGGCCCGCGCGTGATCGAGTCGACCGTGCGCGTGACGCTGCCCGAAGGCTTCCAGCGCGCCGAGTTCCTGCAGACCAAGGGCGCCATCGACTTCATCAGCGACCGCCGCGAACTGCGCAAGACCATTGCCAGCTCGCTGGCCATGCTGCTGCGCCAGCCGGCCGACGCGGTCAGCTGATCGAACAACAAGCCAATGCAAAGAGCCCGGGTGCGATGCACCCGGGCTCTTTTGCTTGTGAGATTCAGAACGTCAGTTGATAGGCAAACACCAGCAGGTTGCCCAGCACGATCGCGATCACCTGCAGCACCACGATGGCCGCCAGCGGCGAGAGGTCGACGCCGCCGATCAGTGGGATGAAGCGCCTGAAGGGCCGCACCAGCGGCTCGGCCAACCGGGAGATCAGGTCAAGCAGCATCGGCGACGCGCCCGGAATCCAAGACAGCACCGCATAGACCACCAGCAGCGCGGTCAGGCCTGAGACGGCCAGCTGCATCAGCCCGACCAGCGACACCAGTGGAAGGGTCGCGATCCGTCCCAGGTTGCCGGCAAGCAGCCACAGCAGCAGGAACTTCAGCAACACCAGCAGCCAGGCCGCTATCAGGCTGGCCAGGTCCCAGCGTTTCACCGACGGCACGATGCGCCGCAGCGGCAACACGATCCAGTCGGTGATGGCGAACACGAAGCGCCCGAGCGGATTGCCGAACGGCACCCGGTGGTACTGCATGTAGAGGCGCAGCAGGCAGGCGCCGCCGAGCAGGCCGACGATCACGTCGAGGAGGAACGAGGGAATCTGATAGAGCATGGGGCGCAGCCGTGAGCGGAATGCGATGATAGCCACGCAAGGCTCTTCGATGACGACACTACCCCTTTTGCATTCACTGCCATTGTTCCCGCTCGGTACGGTCCTGTTTCCGGGCGGCCTTCTTCCGCTGCGCATCTTCGAGGTCCGCTATCTCGACATGATCGGCAAGTGCCGCAAGGCCGACGCGCCCTTCGGCGTGGTGAGCCTCACCAGCGGCAGCGAAGTGCGCAAGGCCGGCGCCGATGCGGAGAGCTTCGCCGCCATCGGCACGCTGGCGATGATTCGCGAGTTCGAATCGCCGCAAAGCGGGCTGCTGCAAATCGAATGCGTGGGCACGCAACGCTTCCGGGTGCGCGACACCGAGTTGCAGAAGCACGGTCTGTGGGTCGCCGAAGTGGAGGCCGTGGCCGACGATGTCGCGCTCGAAATTCCCGACGACCTGAAGCACACCGCCACGGCGCTGCAACGCCTGATCGACACGCTCGAGGAGCGGCGCCGCGAACAGGGCGAATCGGTACGGTTGCCCATCGGCATGCCGTACCTGCTCGACGATTGCGGCTGGGTCGCGAACCGGTGGTGCGAGTTGGTGCCGATGCAGCTCGAACTGAAGCAGCGCCTGATGGAGCTCGACAGCCCGCTGATGCGCCTCGAACTGGTCAGCGATCTGCTCGCACGTACGGGCATTGCTCAATAGATCGCTATATTTTTCGTAGCGCATTACGCAGGATCGGCGGGCATTGGACAGCGGCTTCGCCTGAATTCGATCGGCTAAAATGCCGGGCTCGCGCACGCTCCCGTTGCGCCTCACCCGCTCCCCATGTCCGATCACCTGACCCCTCCCATTCCCACGCCCGCTGCAGCGCCCGCCTCTGCGCCAGCCGTCGACGACAACCAGCTCATCGCCGAACGCCGCGAGAAGCTCAAGCTGCTGCGCACAGCGCAGACCGAGGGCAAGGGTGTCGCGTTCCCGAACGACTTCAAGCCAGGCCACCGCGCCGCGGCACTCGTCGAGGCACACGGCGCCACCGAGGCCGAGGCCCTCGAAGCGCAAGCCGTTTCCGTGAGCGTGGCCGGCCGCATGATGCTCAAGCGCGTGATGGGCAAGGCCAGCTTCGCGACCGTGCAGGATGCCACCGGCCGCATCCAGCTGTACGTGACGCGCGACGCGGTCGGCGAAGACGTCTACGCCGATTTCAAGCGCTGGGACCTCGGCGACATCGTGGGTGCCGAAGGCACGCTGATGAAGACCAAGACCGGCGAGTTGTCGGTCAAGGTCACGAAGCTGCGCCTGCTTACCAAGAGCCTGCGCCCGCTGCCCGACAAGTTCCACGGAATGGCCGACCAGGAGCAGAAGTACCGCCAGCGCTACGTCGACCTGATCACCGACGAAACCGCCCGTGTGCGCTTCACCGCGCGCAGCAAGGCAGTGAGCGCGCTGCGCGAGTTCATGGTGGCCAACGATTTCCTCGAAGTCGAGACGCCCATGCTGCACCCGATTCCGGGCGGCGCGAACGCCAAGCCTTTCAAGACGCACCACAACGCGCTCGACCAGGAAATGTTCCTGCGCATCGCGCCCGAGCTGTACCTCAAGCGCCTGATCGTCGGCGGCTTCGAGCGCGTGTTCGAAATCAACCGGAGCTACCGCAACGAGGGCATCTCGGTGCGGCACAACCCCGAGTTCACGATGATGGAGTTCTACGCGGCCTACTGGAACTACCGCGACCTGATGGACTTCACCGAGACGCTGATCCGCACCATCGCCGACAAGGCCGTGGGCACGCAGCAGCTCACTTACGGCGGCAAGGCAGTCGACCTCACGCAGCCCTTCGAACGCCTGACGATCCGCGAAGCGATCCTCAAGCACACCGACGCCGGCGACGGTGTGGACGACAGCGCCTGGCTGATCAATGCATTGCGCAAGATCGGCCTCAGCGAAGAGAAGGACAAGCTCTCGCAGCGCAGCCTCGCGAGCCTGCAGGTGATGTACTTCGAGGAAACTGTCGAAGAGAAGCTCTGGCAGCCGACCTTCATCATGGAGCACCCGACCGAGATCTCGCCGCTGGCGCGCGCCAACGACGAGCGCCCCGAGGTCACCGAGCGCTTCGAGCTCTACATCACGGGCCGCGAATTCGGCAACGGCTTCAGCGAGCTGAACGATGCGGAAGACCAGGCCGCACGTTTCAACGCGCAGGTCGCAGCCAAGGACAGCGGCGACGACGAAGCCATGTATTACGACCATGACTTCGTGCGCGCACTCGAATACGGCATGCCGCCCACCGGCGGCTGCGGCATCGGCATCGACCGGCTGATGATGCTGCTGACGGATTCGCCGAGCATCCGCGACGTGATCCTGTTCCCGGCGCTGCGCAGGGAATCTTGAGCGTGCAGTTACCGTCGTCGCTGCCGACGATCGGCATCGACTTCGGCACCTCCAACTCCGCCGTGGCCTGCCGGGTCGACGGCGAGGCCCGCTTGCTGCCCATCGAAGGCGCGGCCACCACCCTGCCCACCGCGATCTTCTTCAACGCAGAAGACCGAACCACGCATTTCGGCCGCGACGCCATCGGCCAGTACCTCTCGGGCACCGAAGGCCGGCTCATGCGCTCTCTGAAGAGCCTGCTCGGCAGCGCCCTGATGCAGGAGAAGACCGCCATTTACGACGGCCTCGTGAGCTTCGAGGACATCATTGCGCGCTTCTTGCGCGAGCTGGCCGTGCGCGCCAGCCGTGAACTCGGCCAGGTGCCCGAGCGCGTGGTGATCGGGCGACCTGTGCACTTCGTGGACGACGATCCGAAGCGCGACGAGCGTGCCGAGGAAAGCCTGCGCCACGCGGCACGCGCAGCGGGGTTCCGCGAGATCGCCTTCCAGCTCGAGCCGATCGCAGCCGCGTTCGACTACGAGCAGCGCATCGCCAAGGAATCGATCGTGCTCATCGTCGACATCGGCGGCGGCACCTCCGACTTCACCGTGGTGCGCGTCGGACCCGAGCGCGCGACGCGCGAGGACCGCAGTGACGACGTGCTGGCCACCAGCGGCGTGCACATCGGCGGCACCGACTTCGACCAGCGCCTGAACCTGGAGCGCGTGATGCCGCAGTTCGGCTTCCGGCACCACGGCCCGCAGGGGCGCGAAGTGCCCAGCAAGGTGTTCTTCGAACTCTCCTCCTGGCACCTGATCAACTGGCTCTATGCCGCCAAGGCCGTGCGCCAGGCGAAAGACCTGCGCACGAGCTACAGCGACGCGCGGCTGCACGACCGGCTGATGACCGTGCTCGAAGAACGGCACGGGCATCGCATCGCAAGTGCGGTGGAAGCGGCCAAGATCGATGCGTCGATCACCGACGCCGAAACTGCCATCGACCTCGGTTGTGCCGAGCGCGGGCTGGTGGCCTCGCTCACGCCGGCCGACATGGCTCAACAGTTGGCCGGTTCGCTCGAGAACGTGATCGCCTGCGCGCACGCCTGCGTCAAGCGCGCGGGCCTGCGCAGCGGCGACCTCGACGCGATCTACCTCACCGGCGGCTCTTCCGCACTTCGGCCGTTCCAGCACGCCCTGCGCAGGAGCTTCGCGGGCGTGACCCTGGTCGAGGGCGACCTGTTCGGCGGCGTGGCTACGGGGCTGGCCTGCGCGGCGCGCACTGGGTACCGGGCATGAAATACCTGGCGGGCTATCCGGCGCCCCTGCTGGATCAGGTCCGCCAGCTGATGGCCGAGGACAAGCTGGCCACGATGCTCGTCAAGCGCTATCCCGACGGGATGCACAGCGTGCAGACCGACCGCGCGCTCTACGACTACGTGAGCGACCTCAAGAGCGAGTTCATGCGCAAGGCCGAGCCACTGTCGAAGGTCATGTTCGACAACAAGCTGCACGTGATCCGCAACGCGCTCGGGACACACACCACGGTTTCGCGCGTGCAGGGCGGAAAGCTCAAGGCAAAGCGTGAAATCCGGGTGGCGAGCCTGTTCAAGGGCGTGCCGTTGGCTTGGTTGCGGATGATCGTTGTGCACGAACTCGCACATACCAAGGAAAAGAGTCACGACAAGGCCTTCTACGCGCTATGCGCGCACATGGAGCCCGACTACCATCAGCTCGAATTTGACCTGCGGCTCTACCTGACCCACTTGGACACCGGCGGCGAACCGCTCTGGTCGACGGCCTCGAAGGCGCCGTGACCGCCCGCCTTTCCCTTTTCCACGGATCGACCGCACCCATGTCCACCCCGCCGACCGAAGCCATCTGCGAGACGCTGGCGCGCATCGGGCGCTGAAGACTTCCCGCGTCTTCCTCAGTCCACCGCGGCCCTGACCTGCTCGACGTCGGCGACGGCCAGCCAGTGGCAGTAGCCGCCCGAGGTGCGCCGGTCGATTTCGTCGAGCGCCATGCCGGCATATTTGCCAGCGCGGTACTGGTGCTTGGACCAGTACTGGTCGGTGTGCCACGCATGGATGTGCAGCACGTCGCTGCCCAGCGCGCGGCTCGCATAGGGCAGATGGTCAAGCAGCCCCAGTGAACATTGCTGGGGGTAAGTGCGACGCAGGGCCAGTTCGCCCGCGTACATCGTGACGACGTTCTTGCACCAGCCCGGCCATGTACCCTGGAAATGGCGAAACTCCTCGTCGAGCAGCTTGTTGCAGTAGTCGAGTTGGGACTCCACGAAATTGCAGACGAACTCGGACGGCCCGAGCACCGAAGCGCCGACGTTGTGCAGGCCGGAATGCGGGAAGCCCCAGCGCTGGCTGCACTCGGACAGCTTGCGGCGAACCTCTTCTTCATAGGCGTATGCGCCGAAGCCGAAGCACAGGCCGGTCGGCGTGAAGTTCGTGAGCGCCGGCGTGACGAAGGTATCGCAATCGGTCTTCAGCAGGGTGTCGTACTTCCGGCACTCCTCGATCACGGCCGGCTCGCACAGGTTCGCCACGGAATTGATGTAGCCGTAGCCGTTCCAGTCGGCATTGCGCTGCGCGTAGGGCTCGCTCGGAATCACGACGATCCGCTCGTCCTGGGGCAGTGCGCCGACCGCGTCCGGATGGCAGACGGCGATGATCCTTGCACGCGAGAACAGGTTCGAGAAGATCATGCTTTTGTAGAGCCATGAAAACTCGTCGATGATTTCCCGTTTGTTGTCGATGTAGACCAGCACGCCCATCGTCATGTCGTTTCCTTTCGCCAGCTGCTATCGGATCCGTTGCGAGCGGGCATCCATCGCTGCCATGTACACGGAGCGGTAAGGCTCGCCAAGATTGATGAAATGCACCAGCAGGGTGTCTTCGCTGGCCAGATGCGGCGGCGTGTTGATGCTGAGGTTGTCAAGGATGTTCTGCTCGCCGACGAGGCCCTCCTCCATCAGCACCTCGTTCGTGTAGTACTGGTCGCCCTGGCTGCTGTAGACCGCCGACTTGTCAGCCACGCCGCCGATGCGCTCCCAGATGCGGTCGAGCAGGCGCGCGTTGCCGGGCGTGTTCCGAAAGCCCATGACGCCAGAGTTGAACTGCCAGGCGCCGACGTCCTTGGCGAGCAGCAGGTCGCGGCCTTCGAGCAGTGGCTCGATGCGTTTCGCCTGGTTGTAGAAAACGACATCCGCATCCACCCAGATGACCCACTCATGACGGGCCAGGTGCTGGTTGATGAGCCAGCTCCGGATCCAGGAGCCGTTGATGTTTGGACCGATGGATGCGGGAATGTCGCGGTACACGTGGTACGCATGGCCATGCCTGTCGCAATAGCGGCGCACATTGTGCTCGGACACGCGAGCGTAGCTCCGGATATGCGGCGTATAGAGCGTCAGAAAGGCGATGGACGCCTCCGGGTTGTAGCTGTCCACCGCCGCCGGCGATACCTCCGGGTACGCCGGCTCCTGCAGGACCGGGCGCCCCTGGGTCAGCGCCTCGTTGACCTGCTCTGCCAGCAAGCGCTGCAGGTTCAGATCGTGCAGCATGTCCTCGCGCAGTTCGCCCTCCACTTCGACCGGCAGCGGTCCCAGGTTGACCACGAAGATCGACGCCTGGTACCACTGCGCAATGCGCCAGGACACGTTGACGTAGAGCCCCTGCTCCATGGCATTGCACCCCAGCAGGCCGGCAGGCCGCAGGCGCGCGGCCTCGTCGATGCGTTTCGCCGCCAGCGCGATCACATGCCCTGAATCGACGATCAACTGGTGCAGCATCGACCGGTTGGCAGCCGTGTTGCGCACGACCATCATGTTGGTCATGGCCAGGCCCGTCTGGCTGCCCACGGGAGGACTCTCGACCGCGAGCAGGTCACGTCCCTGCATCAGGACGTCGATCGCCACCGGGTGGAAGACCACCGAATCGCCATCGATGAAGAGCAGCCAGTCTCCTTCAGTCAGCGTGCGCAGATGGCGCAGGATCTCGCTGTACTTGGCGCTGGCGCGAAGCGCCGGGTGAAGGATGCGGTCGCTCTCGATCCATTTGTGGGGATAGCCATAGAGCCTGCAGTAGTGCGCGTGGTTGCGCAGCACCGCTTCGTCCTGGCGCTGAAGGATACTGAGGCACAAGGGCATGGCTTACTCCACAAGGCCGGGCTGGGCCAACGCGCGCTTGGCGTCACGGTAGGCCGCGGAAGCCAGCAGTGCGTCCCAGGCAATCAAGGGGCCGCTTGGCAACAGGCCCCTGCGGCGCGCTTCGCTGCGCATGTCGGGCTTCCAGCGCTCAGTGCGCGCCGCGAGAGCAAAGCCGTCGAGCATTTCATCCAGCGGCGCGCCGTCGCCAACGCTCTGGTTGCACAGCATCGCCAGATCGCACCCGGCTTCGAGCGCAGCGAGCGCCGCATCGGCATAGCTGAGCAGCCGGCCGTCGATGTAGCGGCCCGCCTCCATGCTCAGGTCGTCGCTGAACACGGCGCCGTCGAAGGCAAGGCGCTGCCGCAGGATCGCCTTGAGCCATTTCGGCGAGAAGCCCGCCGGCCTTTTGTCGACCTTCGGATAGATCACGTGCGCAGGCATCACCGCGGCGAGCGTGCCCGACAGCCAGTCGTACGGCTTGGCATCGTCGTCCAGGATGGCCTTGAGGCCGCGCTTGTCTACCGGAATCTCGACGTGCGAATCCGCATGCACGAACCCATGCCCTGGAAAGTGCTTGCCGCAATTGCGCATGCCCATCTGCAGCATGCCGTGCATCACGCTCTTGGCCAGCAGCGCGACCACGCGCGGGTCGCGGTGAAAGCTGCGGTCGCCGATGACGCTGCTGCCACCGTAGTCCAGGTCGAGCACCGGTGCGAAGCTGAAGTCGACGCCGCAGGCGCGCAGCTCGCCCGCCAGCACCTGTCCGGCAGCGGTCGCGGCCTGGGTGGCGCGCATGGCGTCGCGCATCCACAATTCGCCCAGCGCACGCATCGACGGCAGACGCGTGAAGCCGTCGGTGCGAAAGCGCTGCACGCGGCCGCCTTCGTGATCGACGCAGACCAGCAGATCGGGGCGGATTGCCTTGATCTCGGCGTTGAGCGCGGTCATCTGGGCGCGATCCCGCCAGTTGCGGGCGAAATGGATCACGCCGCCGACCAGCGGATTGGCGAGGCGCCGGCGGTCGGCGTCGTTGAGTTCGGTGGCCGCCACATCGATGATCAGCGGCGCGTGGGGGCGATCGGCAAGCCCGGCAGTCATGTTTTCTCCACCACCACGAAGCTCGCGGCGTATTCGGTTTCGTCGGTCACGGTCACGTGGGCCGTGAGGCCCTGTGCCTCGAACCAGTCCTTCAGGTCGCCATGCAGCACGATGACGGGCTTACCGCTGCGCAGGTTCGCGATTTCGCACAGCCGCCAGCTCATGGGCGAACGCATGCCCAGGCCGATAGCCTTGCTGAAGGCCTCCTTGGCGGAGAAGCGGGTCGCGAGATAGCTCAGGCCGCGCTTGGGCCAGCGAGCGCGGCGGGCTTCCCAGACCTTGAATTCGGCTTCGCTCAGCACCTTGCGGGCAAAGCGTTCGCCCTGCCGCTCGAAGGTCGCTGCAACGCGACGCAGGTCGCAGATGTCGGTGCCAATGCCGTAGATCATGCGGCGCCGGTGTTCATTGCTGCGCCTCGTCGATGCAGCGCAGGTAATCGCGCGTGGCGGCTGTGTAGCCAAGCTCGAGCGCGTCGGCCACGAAGGCATGGCCGATCGAGACTTCCTGCACGCCGGGCACCGCGCGCAGGAAGGCGGCGAGGTTGTCGCGGCTCAGGTCGTGCCCGGCATTGACGCCCAAACCCGCGGCCAGCGCCGCGCGCGCCGAATCGGCATAGCGCGCCAGCACGGCCTGCTCGTCGGGCGTGCCGCGTGACGCCGCGTAGCCTTCGGTGTAGAGCTCGACGCGGTCGGCGCCCACGGCCTTGACCGCGGCCATCATCTCGGGAATCGGGTCCATGAACAGGCTGACGCGCACACCCAGCGCCTTGGCTTCGGCGATCAGCGGGCGCAGGCGCTCGGCGTCGTCGGGGAAGGTCCAGCCGTGGTCGCTGGTCGACTGGGTTTCGCTGTCGGGCACGAAGGTGGCCTGGTGCGGCTTCAGCGCGCGCACGAAATCCATCAGGTTCTGGAACGGGTTGCCTTCGATGTTGAACTCGACGGCCGGCCAATCCTTGGCGAGCAGCGCCGACAGGTCACTGACGTCGTGCGCGCGGATGTGGCGGGCATCGGGCCGCGGATGCACCGTGATGCCGTGTGCGCCGGCGGCGAGGCAGGCCTGGGCGGCCTTCACCACGCTCGGAATGCCCAGGTGGCGCGTGTTGCGGACCAGGGCGACCTTGTTGAGGTTGACCGACAGCGAGGTGGCAGTGGCGGTGCCGGCGTGGCCTGAAGTGCTCATAGTGCTTGCAGATCTCTCATCATTTGCCGCGTGCGCAGCGTGGACACGCCGCAATGGTAGTTGAGCAAGGCGCGCAACTGGTTGCGCAGGGCACTGTTGCTACCGGCGTTCATGGTGGCAATTTCACGCAACGTGGCGGTAAATGGAGCCCGGTCGTCGAGAATGGCCTGCAGGGCCTGCCACTCGGCCCCGGTCAGTGCAGCCTCGTCGGCGGCAGCCTGGCACAATCCGGCTTCGGGCACGAGGCTGTAGCGCTCGCGGGCGGCGAGCGGTTCCAGCGTGAGGGTCTGCGTGTCAAGCGATGGCAGCAGGCCGACCCCGCGCAGCAGCAGCAGCTCGAAAGCGCGCAGCGCCGCCGCCTGGGTGGCCGCCTGGGCCTCGGCGTGGTCGCCCGCCAGCACCTGAACGACCCCGGCGTAGGCATCGAACAGCGCTTCGTGGGCGTCGTCGCGCGCCAGCAGTCGCAGCAGCAGTTCGTTGACGTAGTAGCCCGACAGCAGCGCCTCGCCGGTCGGCATGACGTGGCCGCCCATCCATTCGGCGCCCTTGAGCGTGCGGATCTCGGCGTCGCCGCCGTAGTTGAGCTGCAGCGGCTGCAGCGGCAGTAGCACGGGACGGAAGTTGGAGCTCGGCCGCTTCGCCCCCTTGGCCACGAGCGCGATGCGCCCGTGGTGGCGGGTGAAGACCTCGAGGATCAGGCTCGACTCGCTCCAGTCGTAGCGATGGAGGACGTAAGCCGGCTCGTGAGAGACGCGGTGGGCAGCGGCCACTTCATTCGTAGCCGAAGGAGCGCACGCGGGCTTCGTCGTCGGCCCAGCCCGAGCGCACTTTCACCCACAGTTCGAGGAACACCTTGGCGTCGGCCAGTTTCTCGAGCTCGACGCGGGTTTCCATGCCGATGCGCTTGATGCGCTCGCCCTTGTCGCCGATCACCATCGCCTTGTGACCATCGCGCTCGACCACGATGGTCGCGGCAATGCGCAGCAGGCGTTTCTGGCCCTTCTTCTGGGGCGGCTCTTCCTCGAACTTGTCGATGATGACAGTCGAGGTGTAGGGCAGCTCGTCGCCGGTCAGGCGGAACAGCTTCTCGCGCACCAGCTCGCCGGCGAGGAATTTCTCGCTGCGGTCGGTCAGCTCGTCCTCGTCGTAGAACCAGGGCTGTTCGGGCAGGTATTTCTCGCAGATGCCGAACAGGCGCTCGACATCCTTGGCGTTCTTCGCCGACATCGGCACGAACTCGGCGAAGCTGTGCTTCTCCTGCATGGTCTTCAGCCAGGGCGCGATGTCGCCGCGGCGGTGCACGTTGTCGAGCTTGTTGGCCAGCAGCACGGTCGGGATGCCCTTGCCGAGCAGCTTCAGCACGCGCTCGTCGGCCGGCGTGAAGCTGCCGGCCTCGACCACGAACAGGATCAGGTCCACGTCGCCGACCGCGCCTTGCACGGTCTTGTTGAGCGACTTGTTCAGCGCGTTGGCGTGCAGGGTCTGGAAACCCGGCGTGTCGACGAACACGAACTGCGTGGCGCCCAGCGTGCGCATGCCGGTGATCCGGTGGCGCGTGGTCTGCGCCTTGCGCGAGGTGATGCTGATCTTCTGGCCGACCAGCGCGTTGAGCAGCGTCGACTTGCCCACGTTGGGCTTGCCGACGATGGCGATGAGCCCACAGTGCTGGGGACCGCCGGCACCCGCGCCGCCTTCTGCGTCTTCGGGTCCGGCTACGGGATTGATAGCATCGTTCATAGTGATTTCACGCGGCACCGCGTGCCTTGAGCCGGATCAACATGGCAGCCGCGGCCGCCTGCTCGCCGGCGCGGCGCGAGCCGCCGATGCCGCGTTCGCGAAGCCCCAACTCGGGCACCTCGCACTCGACATCGAAAGTCTGCTTGTGCGCCGCGCCCAGTGTGGCAGCCACGCGATACACCGGCAGCTTCATTTTGTGGCCCTGCAGCCATTCCTGCAATTCGGTCTTCGGGTCCTTGGCCGCGGCTTCCATGCGCGGGTTGATTTCGACCGACTCGTAGAGCCGGTGCACCAGGGCCTCGGCGGCGGCAAAGCCGGCGTCCAGATAAACCGCGCCGATCAGCGCCTCGAGCGCATCGGCCAGGATCGACGGCCGGTTGGGCCCGCCGGAGCGCGCCTCGCCCTCGCCGAGCCGCAGCAGCGGCGACAGCGCCAGCCCTACCGCCAGGCGATGCAGCGTGTCCTGCTTGACGAGGTTGGCACGCACGCGCGACAGATCGCCTTCGGGCAGAGCCGACAGGCGCATGTAGAGCAGGTGCGAGACCGCCAGGTTCAGCACCGAGTCGCCGAGAAACTCGAGGCGCTCGTTGTGGTCGGCCGAGAAACTGCGGTGCGTAAGCGCGAGCTGGAGCAGCCGCGGATCGGAGAAGGTGTGCTGGAGGCGCGCCTGCAACGCGGCGAGGCTGCCGTCCACCTTTTTTGGCGCCGTGTTCAGCGGGTTTCGCCCTTGTACTTGAGCGTCAGGAAGGCGGGGCCGAACAGGGGGATCTCGCGCTCGTACGAGTACGACACGACCACCTTGTCGCCGACCTTCTTGATCTCGAGGTCCCTGCCGCTGACCGACTTGAAGTCGTCGATGGCCTGGGCGCGATCGAAAATCGCGCGCACTTCGGGCACGGTTGCCCCTTCCTTGGCCTTGTTGGCGGCCTTGTCGATGGCCTGCCATTCGATCAGCGTCGGAATGACCTGCGCGACGACGATGCCCAGGCAGCCGAGCACGGCCGCGACGAACACCAAGCCGATGAACGAAATGCCGCGTTGTTGCGCAGCCCTGCCGCGAACGAACCGATGTGTTCTCATGCCCTCATACCCCTCGAACTATGCTGATGAATGCTTATTGAAATGGACCGATGCGACCCAGATCGCCGAAGTTCATCCAGACGAAGAACGCCCTGCCCACGATGTTCTTGTCCGGAACGAAGCCCCAGAAACGCGAGTCCGCCGAATTATCGCGGTTGTCGCCCATCATGAAATAGTTGCCGGCCGGCACCTTGCAGACCACGCCTTCGACCGAGTAGCGGCAGTTTTCGCGAAACGGAAAGTCGCTGGCGCCCGGAACGAAGGACGGCGCGGCTTCGTCGTTGAGCAGCTTGTGCTGCTTGCCGCCGAGGTCTTCCCCGTATTGCTTGAGCAGGCGCATCGATTCGCTGTCGAGGTAGTCGGCATCCGCCACCTTGGATACCGGCTGGCCGTTGATCGTGAGCTTCTTGTTCAGGTAGGCCACTTCGTCGCCGGGAATGCCGACCACGCGCTTGATGTAGTCCATGCTCGGCTTGGGCGGGTAGCGGAACACCACCACATCGCCGCGCGCCAGCGGCGTTCCGTCGGTGATCTTGGTGTTGATCACGGGCAGGCGCAGGCCGTAGGTGAATTTGTTGACCAGGATCAGGTCGCCGGTCAGCAGCGTGGGCATCATCGAGCCCGAGGGAATCTTGAAGGGCTCGTAGAGAAACGAGCGCAGCAGGAACACCACCAGGATCACGGGGAACAGGCCCGCGGTCCAGTCGAGCCACCAGGGCTGCATCAGCAGCCGCTCGCTCGCCTTCGCGTCGGCCGTATCGACCTGCTTGATGCCCTGTTCGGCCAGGCGCGCATTGCGCTCGGTCAGCGAGTCTTCGAGCCTGGCGGCGGCCCGTTCGCGCCGGGGCAGGAAATAGAAGCGCTCGGCCAGCCAGTACAGCCCGGTGACCACCGTGGCCAGGAACAGCAGCAAGGCGAAGTTGCCTTCGATCGCGTTGAAATACCAGGCGCCGACATAGGCGGCAAATGCCGCGAGGACCAGGGAGGTGAGGAATGCCATTTTTGATCAGTCTTCGACTTGCAGAATCGCGAGGAAGGCCTCTTGCGGGACCTCGACGGAGCCGATCTGCTTCATTCTTTTCTTGCCCGCCTTCTGCTTCTCGAGCAGCTTCTTCTTGCGGGTGATGTCGCCGCCATAGCACTTGGCCAGCACGTTCTTGCGAAGCGCCTTGATTGTCTCACGCGCAATGATGGTGACCCCAATGGCCGCCTGGATCGCCACGTCGTACATCTGGCGCGAAATGATCTCGCGCATCTTCGACACCACCGCCCGGCCGCGGTACTGCGACTGGCTGCGGTGCACGATGATCGACAGCGCGTCGACCTTGTCGCCGTTGAGCAGGATGTCGACCTTGACCACGTCCGACGCGCGGTACTCCTTGAACTCGTAGTCCATCGAGGCGTAGCCGCGGCTCACTGATTTCAGCTTGTCGAAGAAGTCGAGCACGATCTCGCCGAGCGGCATCTCGTAGGTCAGCATGACCTGGCGGCCGTGGTAGGCCATGTTCATCTGCACGCCGCGCTTCTGGTTGGCCAGCGTCATGACGGAGCCGACGTATTCCTGCGGCATATAGAGATGCACGGTGACGATGGGCTCGCGGATCTCCGCCATCCTGCCGACGTCGGGCATCTTGGACGGGTTCTCGACCATGAGCACTTCGCCGTCGTTCTTGACCACCTGATAGACCACGCTCGGCGCGGTCGTGATCAGGTCCTGGTCGAACTCGCGCTCCAGGCGCTCCTGCACGATCTCCATGTGCAGCAGGCCGAGGAAGCCGCAGCGAAAGCCGAAGCCGAGCGCCTGGCTCACCTCGGGCTCGTAGCGCAGCGACGAATCGTTGAGCTTGAGCTTTTCGAGCGCGTCGCGCAGCGAGTCGTACTCGCTCGCTTCGGTCGGGTACAGGCCCGCGAACACCTGCGGCTGGATCTCCTTGAAGCCGGGTAGCGCCTCGGTGGCCGTGGCCGCCGCGCCACCGCTGCCGGGCTTGATCAGCGTGACCGTGTCGCCGACCTTGGCCGCCTGCAGTTCCTTGATGCCCGCGATGATGTAGCCCACCTCGCCCGCCTCGAGCGACGCACGCGCTTCGTTGGCGGGCGTGAAGACGCCGACGCTGTCGGCGTTGTACATCGCTCCGGACGCCATCATCTTGATGCGATCGCCCTTCGCGAGCCGGCCGTCGACCACGCGCACCAGCATGACGACGCCGACGTATGCATCGAACCAGCTGTCGACGATCATCGCGCGCAGCGGACCGTCGGGATTGCCGCGCGGCGCGGGCATTTTGGCGACGATGGCTTCGAGAATGTCGTCGATGCCCACGCCGGTCTTGGCCGAGCACGGGATCGCATCGGTCGCGTCGATGCCGATCACGTCTTCGATCTCGGTGCGTGCGTTGTCGAGATCCGCGTTGGGCAAATCGATCTTGTTGAGCACGGGCACCACTTCGACGCCGAGGTCGAGCGCGGTGTAGCAGTTGGCCACTGTCTGCGCTTCGACGCCTTGCGATGCATCGACGACGAGCAACGCGCCTTCGCATGCCGACAGCGAGCGGCTCACTTCATACGAGAAGTCGACGTGGCCCGGCGTGTCGATCAGATTGAGGTTGTAGACCTGCCCGTCGCGTGCCTTGTAGTGCAGCGCAGCGGTCTGTGCCTTGATGGTTATCCCACGCTCTTTTTCGATGTCCATCGAGTCGAGCACCTGCGCTTCCATCTCGCGTTCTGCGAGGCCGCCGCAACGCTGGATCAAACGGTCTGCGAGCGTCGACTTGCCGTGGTCGATGTGCGCAATGATCGAAAAGTTTCTGATGTGATTCATCAACGGGAACGCTTAAGTACTTGAATTGGCTCGTGCGCAGAGTGCGACAGGCAAGAAAAAAGGGCGCGTCTTCTGGAGACGCGCCCTGAACCAACAAGCAATGGCAACTGCAGTAGTTGGAACTTCATTGTAGGCAAAAAGGGAAGCACGTACATCCGGGAACAGGGTCCAAAGGGGTCGTTGCAGGTCCACAACATTAAAGATACGAACAGGTTATCCACAGGATCGGTGGAGCAGTTGCTGAACAACTTGTGGGCGATCTGTGGAGCACCGGTGGACTGCTGTCTGACATCTCGCATCGTGAAGGTCAGGGCACTCCTTATGCGCTGACCGCCCGACGAGGGTGCCCTATTCTACCGAAATCCGTCCTTAGCCTTCCAATAAGTTAGTGGCTGCAAACAAATATTGGCATTTCCAGGCCGTCAGATTTTTTTCGAGGCTGGCGTCAGAACGTCGCAAACACCTCAAAAAATGGCCCCAAACCCGACTACCGGGTGGGGCCACTTGACGCAAACGCCGGATCAGCGTGCGGGACGAATCAGCGCGTACTGCGCCCAGTCGCCGCGCCGGAACAGCACGCTGAGCGGCTTGCTCTTGTCGGCCTTGCCGACGGCCGACTCGAATTCGCGCACGCTCGAAACCTCGACATTCGCCACCGCCAGGATGATGTCGCCTTCGCGCAGGCCCGCACGAGCCGCGGCGTCGTTGGCGGCATCGACCTTCACGCCGCCCTTCAGCTTGAGCTCTTTCTTCTGCGCGTCGGTGAGATCGCTCACGGCCAGGCCGAGCGACTTGAGGGCAGCGGATGCCGACGGCTTCGGCGCCGGCTCGTCGCGGTCGCTCGCGCGCTTGCCGGGCTTGTCGGGCTCGATCTCGGCAATGGTCACGTTGAGATCGCGCGAAGCACCGCGGCGAAACACCGTGAGCGTGCTCTTGGTGCCCGGCTTGGTGTTGCCCACCAGGCGCGGCAAGTCGCTCGGCTTCTCGATGGCCTTGCCGTCGAACTTGGTGATGACGTCACCCGGCTCCACGCCGGCCTTCTCGCCCGGCGAACCGGCTTCGACGCCGCGCACCAGTGCACCCTGCGCCTTGCCCAGCCCGATGGCTTCGGCCACGTCCTTAGTCACCTGGTCGATCTGCACGCCGATGCGGCCGCGCGAAACGCGCCCCGAGGTGCGCAGCTGCTCGCTCACGCGGATCGCCTCATCGATCGGGATCGAAAACGAGATGCCCATGAAACCGCCCGAGCGCGAGTAGATCTGGCTGTTGATGCCAACCACTTCGCCGCGCATGTTGATCAGCGGGCCACCCGAGTTGCCGGGGTTGATGGCCACGTCGGTCTGGATGAACGGCAGGTATTCGCCGGTGTCGCGCTGCTTGGCGCTCACGATGCCGGCGGTGACGGTGTTCTCGAGACCGAAGGGCGAGCCGATGGCCATCACCCATTCGCCGACGCGCAGCTTGGAGATGTCGCCGACCTTCACCGCGGGCAGGCCCGTGGCCTCGATCTTGACGACCGCGACGTCGGTGCGCTTATCGGCGCCGATGATCTTGGCCTTGAACTCGCGCTTGTCGGTCAGCGTGACCAGCACTTCGGAGGCGTCCTCGACCACGTGCGCATTGGTCATCACGTAGCCGTCGGCCGTGAGAATGAAACCGGAGCCGACGCCGCGCGGACGCTCCTCTTCCTGCGGCTGCTGCGGCCGGTTCGGCCGCGGGGTCGAGCGCGGTGCGCCGGGCAGCGGCTGGCCGAAGAAGCGGCGGAAGAACTCCTGCATTTCCTCGTCCATCTCGCCGTTGCTGCCGCGCTGTGCGACCTTCTCGACGGTGCGGATGTTGACCACGGAGGGGCCTACCTGATCGACCAGGTCGGTGAAATCGGGCAGTGTGCGCGTCTGCGCATGGGCCGGCTCGACCGGCAGGAATGTGGCGCCAGCTGTCACTGCGAGCGCAAGAGCCAGCAGGCCGGAACGAAACTTGTGTCCCTCGACTTTGAAGATCATCGGTTTTCTTTCAAAAGAACAGAGCGGCTGAAAAACAAGTGCTGTGAGTCTGCACCGTGCGCTTGGTTCAGCGCAACTGGGCTTGTGCGGCCCGTCAGCGCGTACGCGCGAGGCTTTGGGCGAACGCATTGAGCGTCTGCTGCGGCACCTCGCCGACCGCGGTCAGCCACCAGTCGCTAGCCGGTTCGGGCAGACGCCGGCGGATGGCATTGGTCGCGCCGATGGTCAGCACGCCGTCGCGCGGCGCGCGCGCCGGGTCGTAGCGCTCGATGAAGAGCGACACCGAGGCCAGGCCATCGGAGAAGGTCCACTGGACCGTGGCCGCGTCCTGCTTCGGCTTGCCGCTGCTGCCTTCACCGCCTGCCGTCGGACGGCGGAAGAAGCTTCGGGGCTTGAATCCGGCCACGGGTGTTCGCAGCATCCAGCCTTCGTCCTGCGCGTTGCTGCGCTCGAGCTCCAGCTTCTCGACGCGGTAGCCCGAGGTGTTCGACATCATCTGCGAGAGCGCCTGCGCCTTCACCGGCGCGTCGAGCTGCAGTTCGGAGAAGGCCGATTGCTCCACCACGCGGGATTCGCTGTCGATGGTCTGCAGTTTCACCACCAGCCCCGAGCGGCGCTCGCTCCAGATGCGATAGCCGAAGCGCAGTCCGTCGTGCGGCACCAACTGCACCACGTCGGCGTCGAAACCGGCCACGCGGTCCTTGCCGATCGCGCGCACGTCGTAGAAATCGCCGATCGATGAATCGGGCTGGTCCGGCAGGTTCGGGAAGAGATCGAGGTTCTCGCGCTTCTCGACCTTCACAACTTTTGCTTCCGGCAGGAAGGTCATGACATTGCGGTTGCGCCGGAAAGTCGAGCGCTGCGGCCCCGACAGGGCTTCGATGCGTTCGATCTGGTGCTCACCGTCGCGCACATGCCAGATACGCGCGCTCGACAGATCGCCGCCCGGCGCCGACACCACGAAGGTGCCCACGTAGTTGCGCTGCCGGGCCCCCGCGTGCATGCGCTGCAGCCACTCGGTCACGCCCATGGCCGGCGGCTCGTCCGTCTGTGCGGTGGCCGCACTCTTCGCATTTGCAGCGCCCGAGCGGGTCTGCGCGGTGGCAGCCTGCGCAAGGCAGAAAGCGGCAAACACAAGCACGCAGGCGCGTGCGGAGATCGGCATCTGAACGGTCATTGCGGGCGGCGGGTAGGAGTTGCGCGCACTCAGCGCGTCGGTCCCTCGAAAGTGGCATTGCGCAGGAAACCCGAAGGCATTTGCGATGCGCCGCCGGCCTGCTGGTGCGCCTCGAGCAGTTGGTCGAGCCGCGGATCGCGCAACATGACTTGAGGATTGCCATTGCCCACGAGCACACGCGTCGGGGTCAGCACGCTGCCGGCGGGCTGCGGGCTGTTGATCGCTGCTGCCGCCAGCACCGAATTCACCGCCGGCTGCTGTTGCTGCGGGACCGACGCCAGCTGCGCGCCTCCCTGCGGAACCGCGGCGCCGTTGCCGACCAGGGTCCAACTGATGGCGGCCACGGCCATCAGCGACGCCGCACCGGCCACCAGCTTCCAGCGGAACACCGGCTCGTTGGCCGCTTCCGCCCTGCGCTGCACAGGCTGTGTCACCGATGCGGCAACCGGCGTCGACGCAGGGGCGACCATCACGGGCTCCGCCGCCAACCGCTGTTGGAAGCGCGCCAAGAATGTGGAGGTGTCGCTGCACGGCGAATGCGAACCCGAACGCAGCACGTCGCCCGCGACGTGGAAGGCCTGCCATGCCGCCCGCGCCTCGCCATCGGCGCAGATTGCCTCGATCGCCTGCGCGAACACCTCGCCCTGCAAATGACCATCCGCAAGTGCGGACACCTGTTCCCGAACCGTCATCGTCTGATTCATTTCATTCACCTGCTTACTTACCAACGCTTGCCGGACTGGTTGTCCAGCAGTGGCTTGACCCTGGCCGAAATGGCCTCGCGCGCCCGGAAAATACGCGAACGCACCGTACCGATGGGGCAATCCATGACCTCGGCAATCTCTTCGTAACTCATGCCCTCGATCTCACGCAGCGTGACCGCCTGGCGCAGCTCGACAGGGAGCGCTTCCATGGCTGCCTCGACGGCACTGGCGATTTCGTTCGCTGCCATGACCGATTCGGGGGTTTCGTCGGTGGTTGGTTCGTTTCCGGGACGGTAAGTTTCATCGTCGTCCTCAGAAGAAGGCCTCAGGGCAGCCTCGGAAATGGTTGGATCGCGCTTCATGTCCACCAGCGCCTTCTTGGCGGTGTTGACGGCGATCCGGTAAAGCCAGGTGTAGAACTGCGCCTCGCCGCGGAACTGATGCAATGCGCGGTAGGCGCGAATGAAGGTTTCCTGCGCGATGTCCTCGATCAGGTCGACGTCGCGCACCATCCGCCCGATCAGGCGCTCGATGCGGCGCTGGTATTTGATGACCAGCAATTCGAACGCCTTTTGGTCGCCCGCGACGGTACGTTGGACCAGTTGGAAATCGACCTCGCCCGGACGCGGCGCCGCGGCGGGCACATCGGTCAGGCCGGATTCCGGCGGCACGGGAGGCACGGAAGTGGTCATCGACGAGAGTTCAGGGCGCGTCGGCCGGCGCCGTCGCGCGCCAGGGATCGCCAGCAGGTGCCGCCGACGGGGCGCGCGCATATAGCGCGCGGCGCACGTCGCGCCAGCGCTCCGGCATGGCCCTCTGCTCGATCCAGAGCCAGCGCCTGGCGCGGCCCGGTTCGGTCAGGCCGACCAGCATCAGCGACTGGAAATCGAGCGCCGCGAATGCCCGGGCGGCATGCACGGTGCGGGAGGCAGGGCCTCCCGTCAGCGACCAATGGAGACCGTCGAAATGCAGCACGCCCGCGCCATCGCGCCGCAAGCCGAAGCCCGCGGCGACGCCTGCGAATACGACACTGAAAACCAGCAACAGCTGGCGCCATCCAGCGCTATCGAAGAGATAGCAGGACGCGCCCGCACAGCAAGCGCCCAGGGCCCAGAGAACAACGAGAATCCGGGTTGCGCCACGCGAGCGCCCCGCCGGATAGGTCACCGACGGCGCGCTGTGCATGAAAGAGCAATGCTGCTCAAGCGCGCTTGAACACCAGCGTGCCGTTGGTGCCGCCGAAGCCGAAGTTGTTCTTGACCGCGACATCGATCTTCAGATCGCGCGCCTCGTTGGCGCAGTAGTCGAGATCGCACTCCGGATCCTGGTTGAAGATGTTGATGGTCGGCGGGCTCTTCTGCTCGTGCAGCGCCATCACCGTGAACACCGATTCGATGCCGCCCGCGCCGCCCAACAGGTGGCCGGTCATGGACTTGGTCGAATTCACGACGAGCTTCTTCGCGTGATCGCCGAATGCCAGCTTGACCGCGTTGGTCTCGTTGAGGTCGCCGATCTGCGTCGAGGTGCCGTGCGCGTTGAGGTACTGCACCTGGTCGGCATTGACGCCGGCATTGGCCAGCGCCATGGCCATCGAGCGGCGCGGGCCGTCGACGTCGGGCGCGGTCATGTGGTACGCGTCACCCGTCAGGCCGAAGCCCGCGACTTCGGCGTAGATCTTGGCGCCGCGCGCCTTGGCATGCTCGTACTCTTCGAGCACCAGCACGCCAGCGCCCTCGCCCAGCACGAAACCATCGCGGTCCTTGTCCCACGGACGCGAGGCCGTGGCGGGATCGTCGTTGCGCGTGCTCAACGCGCGAGGCGCGGTGAAGCCGCCGATGCCGAGCGGGGAAATGGTCGATTCCGCACCGCCCGCGATCATCACGTCGGCATCGCCGTACTCGATCATGCGTGCCGACGTGCCGATGGCATGCAGGCCGGTGGTACAGGCCGTGACGACAGCGATGTTCGGGCCCTTGAAGCCGTACTTGATCGAGACGTGGCCCGAGATCATGTTGATGATCGACGCCGGCACGAAGAACGGCGAAATGCGGCGCGGGCCGCGATTCGCGTATTCGCCGTGCGTTTCTTCGATCATCGGCAGACCGCCGATGCCGGAGCCGATGTTGCAGCCGATGCGCACGGCTTTTTCATAGGACAGCGCTTCGCCGGTCGGCAGTCCGCTGTCCTGCACCGCCTGGATGGCAGCGGCGAGCCCCAGATGAATGAAGCGGTCCATGTGACGCGCTTCTTTCTCCGAGATGTATTGGGTGATGTCGAAACCCTTGACCTCACCGGCGAACTTGCAGGCAAAGGCGCTTGCATCGAACGCGGTGATGTTCGCAATACCCGACTTCCCGGCCAACAGGTTGGCCCAGGATTCGGTTGCGGTGTTTCCGACAGGAGCGATGCAACCGAGTCCGGTCACGACGACGCGGCGTTTGGTCATGCCGGCAAACCTTTCTGGAAGCGCTGAACAGTTGCCTGTCGGCGCGAGCGGTTCAAGTAAAAGCCGCCGGCCGCAGTTGCAGTGTTGTCAGCTGGCCTATCAGGCCTTTTGATTCTTGGTGGCGTAGTCGACGGCGTTTTGCACCGTGGTGATCTTCTCGGCATCTTCGTCGGGAATTTCGATGCCGAATTCGTCTTCGAGTGCCATCACGAGTTCGACCGTGTCGAGCGAGTCCGCGCCGAGGTCGGCCACGAAGGCCTTTTCATTCGTCACTTGGGACTCTTCCACGCCGAGCTGCTCGGCGATGATTTTCTTGACACGTGCTTCGATATCGCTCATTTGGTTCCCTCTGAGGGTTGTAGGTAATCGGTGGATTTTAGCCGGGCGCATTGTGGCATTTGCCGTGCACCCGGTACGGGGAAATTTGCGCCTTGCGGCTACATGTGCATGCCGCCGTTGACGTGCAGCTCCTGCCCCGTGACGTAGGACGCCTGGGGCGATGCGAGGTAAGCCACCGCGTGCGCGATATCGGCCGGCTTGCCCAGATGGCCCAGCGGAATCTGCTGGAGCAGCGCCTGCTGCTGGGCCTCGGGAAGGCTGGCCGTCATGTCGGTTTCGATGAAACCGGGTGCGACGCAGTTGACGGTGATGTTGCGGCTGCCGAGTTCGCGAGCCAGCGCGCGGGTCATGCCCGCAACGCCGGCCTTGGCCGCCGCGTAGTTGGCCTGGCCTGCGTTGCCGGAAGCGCCGACCACGCTGGTGATGCTGATGATGCGGCCGTAGCGCTGCTTCATCATCGGCCGGATCACCGCGCGCGAGAGCGAGAAGACGGCCTTGAGGTTGGTGTCGAGCACCGCATCCCAATCGCTGTCCTTCATGCGCATGGCGAGCGTGTCGCGCGTGATGCCGGCGTTGTTCACCAGCACATGGATTGCGCCGTAGGCCTGCACGATCTCGTCGATCAGGGCCTCGACGGCGGCGCCGTCATTCACGTCGAGTGCACGGCCGCGGCCGTCGAAGGCGCTGAGTGCCGAGGTGATCTTGGCCGCGCCGTCGTCGGTGGTGCCGGTGCCCACGACCTTGAGACCGCGCTGGGCCAGTTCCAGCGCGATCGCTGCGCCGATACCGCGCGTCGCGCCGGTGACCAGGGCGACTTGCCCTTCGAATTTGGGAATGCTCATAAGAAAAAGTGTCGGGGCCTTGCCGGGTTCAGCCGGCGAGCGATTGTCGGGTGTCCGCGAGCGTGGCCGGGTCGTACACCGACGCGGCTTCCAGATCGGGGGCGATGCGCTTCACCATGCCGGCCAGCACCTTGCCGGGACCGCATTCGATGATGGCGGCTATACCGCGCAGTTTCAAGGCCTGCACGCTCTCGACCCAGCGCACCGGGCCGGCAGCCTGCCGCACCAGGGCGTCGCGAATGCGGTTGGCATCGGTTTCAACGGCAACGTCGATATTGTTCAGTACGGGAATCTGTGGCGCGGCCAATTCGAGGGAAGCCAGCTTCTCGCGCAATGCTTGCGCCGCGGGTTTCATGAGGCTCGAATGGAACGGAGCCGAAACCGGCAGCAGCAGCGCGCGCTTGGCGCCGTTGGCCTTGAGCAGTTCGCAGGCCTTGTCGACCGCGGCCTTGCTGCCGGCGATCACGGTCTGCATCGGGTCGTTGAAATTCACCGCCTCGACGATTTCCGCACTGCCGGCGCCAAAACTGGCCGTGGCTTCCGCACACCCGGCCACCACTTTACCCGACTCCATGCCGAGCACCGCAGCCATTGCGCCGACACCGACAGGCACCGCCTGCTGCATCGCCTGCGCGCGAAAACGCACCAGCGGCGCGGCCTGCGCGAGCGTGAGCACGCCCGAAGCCACCAGCGCGGAATACTCGCCGAGCGAATGGCCGGCCACGGCTGAAGGCGCCGCGCCTCCCTCTGCCAGCCAGGCACGCCACGCGGCCACGCCGGCAACCAGCATCACGGGCTGGGTGTTGGTGGTGAGCGCCAGCTCTTCCTTGGGACCATTCTTGATGAGCGCACCGATGTCTTCGCCGAGCGCTTCGGAAGCTTCGAGAAGCGTTTCGGCCACGGCCGGATGATCGCCCCAGGCGTCGAGCATGCCGACGGCCTGCGAGCCCTGACCCGGAAAGACAAAAGCAAAGGATTTCATTGTTTCAAGCGTCATCTCGCATCGCAGCACCCTCTTCCGGGCGCTGCAACGCACTACAGATTCAACAGCACCGCGCCCCAGGTGAAGCCGCCGCCCACGCCTTCGAGCATGAGCGTCTGGCCCTTTTTCACCTTGCCGGAGCGCACGCCCTCATCGAGCGCCAGCGGAATCGATGCAGCGGAGGTGTTGCCGTGCTCGTTCACCGTGACGATCAATCTCTCGCGCGGAAGCTTCAGCTTCTTCGCCGTGCCTTCCATGATGCGGATGTTGGCCTGGTGCGGAATGAGCCAGTCGATATCGGAATCGGTCTTGCCGGCCTTGGCCAGCGTGGTGCGCGCCGCTTCCTCGAGCACGCGCACTGCGAGCTTGAAGACGGCTTGGCCATCCATGTGCAGCAGCGGCGTACCAAGCACGTTGCCGCCGGACACGTGGCCCGGCACGCAAAGAATGCCGACGTGCTTTCCGTCCGCATGCAGGTCGCTGGCCAGGATGCCAGGCTCTTGACTGGCCTCGAGCACCACCGCGCCCGCGCCGTCGCCGAACAGCACGCAGGTGGTGCGGTCATTGAAGTCGAGGATGCGGGAGAACACTTCGGCGCCCACCACCAGTGCGCAGCGCGCGGAGCCCGTGCGGATCATCGCGTCGGCAACGGTGAGCGCATAGACGAAGCCGCTGCAAACCGCCTGGACGTCGAATGCCGGGCAGCCGGCAATGCCGAGCTTGTTCTGCAGGATGGCGGCCGACGACGGGAACACCATGTCGGGCGTCGAGGTCGCGACGATGATCAGGTCGACGTCGCTGGCCTTGCGGCCGGCGGCTTCCAGGGCGTGCCGGGCGGCTTCGAAACCAAGGTCGCTGCTCGTGACGTCCGGCGCGGCGAAGTGCCGCGCATGGATGCCGGTGCGTTCGACGATCCATTGGTCGGAGGTTTCGATACCGCGCGTCGCCAGATCCTTGGCGAGATCGTCATTGGTCACGCGGCGTGGAGGCAGGTAGCTGCCGGTGCCGGTAATGCGTGAGTAAGGAGGGGTCATCAAACGTGAAGGGCCGTCGCGTCGACCGGCGCCGCCGGGTCCTGCCGCGCGAGCAAAGGCGCGGCGTGGGCGATGCGGGCCCGCACGCGATCGAGCAGGTTGTTGCGAGCGGCATCATAAGCGCGATCCAGCGCATGGCCGAAAGCCACTTCGTCAGCCGAGCCATGGCTCTTGAAAACCAGGCCACGCAGGCCCAGGAGCGCTGCACCGTTGTACCGTCGATGGTCCAAGCGCGTTTTAAATGCTTTTAGGACCGGATAGGCAACAATTGCAGCAAGTTTCGTGAAAACGCTTCGCGAAAACTCGACTCGAATGAACTCACCGATCATGGAGGCCACGCCTTCGCTGGCCTTCAAGGCTACGTTTCCGACGAACCCGTCGCAAACGACGATGTCGGTGGTGCCTTTGAAGATATCGTTGCCTTCCACGTTGCCGTAGAAGTTCAGATCCTTGGAATTGGCAGCCGTACGCAGCAGTTGGCTTGCTTTTTTGATGGTTTCGCTGCCCTTGATAGCTTCTTCGCCAATATTGAGCAAGCCGACCGAAGGCGCCTCGTTACCGGTCAATGCCGAGACCAGCGCCGAACCGAGCACTGCGAACTGAAGCAGGTCCTCGGCATCGCAATCGACATTTGCCCCCAGGTCGAGCACCGTCGTCGCCCCGCCCTTCGCGTTCGGCAACTGCGGCGCGATGGCCGGACGGTCGATGCCTTCCAGCGTCTTGAGCAGGTAGCGCGCAATGGCCATCAGGGCGCCGGTGTTGCCAGCCGAGACCGCTGCCTGGGCAGCGCCGTCCTTTACCTGCTGGATCGCCACGCGCATCGAAGAGTCCTTCTTCTTGCGCAGGGCGATTTCAATCGGATCGTCCATGCCCACCACTTCGCTGGCAGCGACGATGCGGGCACGTGGATGCGCGGCAAATCCCGCCAGTGCGGCCGGCGCACCGACCAGCAGCAACGAGGCCTCGCTGTGCCGCTCGAGAAACGCGCGGCAGGCCACGAGCGTGACGCGCGGCCCATGGTCGCCTCCCATGCAATCCACGGCGAGCGTGATTGCAGAAGGCGCAGCAGTGATTTCGGGAGAAGAAGGCGTAGCCATCAAAACAAAGGCCCGACGCTACGGCAGAAGTAGCTTCGGGCCTTGGCCTTGGGATGCGGAATCAGGCTTCGGACTTGTTCTTGAGCACCTGGCGGCCACGGTAGAAACCGTTGGGGCTGATGTGGTGACGCAGGTGCGTTTCGCCGGTGGTCGGCTCCACGGCGATGCCGGGAACGACCAGCGCATTGTGGGAACGGTGCATGCCGCGCTTGGAAGGCGACTTCTTGTTTTGCTGGACGGCCATGATGGCTCCTGGACTGTTAGGTGAGTGATTGGATACGGGCTCAAGCGGTGGCAATACAGAAACTTCAGCGGCATGTATGGAATGCCCCTCTCGTTGCTACCTGTATCGCTGCTCACGGCGGCGCGCGCGAAGCCCATGATTATAGCCCAGCCGGCAGGAAAGGGCTACTTCCCCTCTTCCGGCTTGCGCGAACGCAACGCACCGAGCACCGCAAAAGGGTTCGGCTTGGCTTCCTCGGCCGCCTTGAAGTCTTCGTCGCTGGACGAAAGCTGGACCGGCGTCGGACAGACATCATGGGCGGGCATGACAGGGATTTCCATCAGCAGTTCGTCCTCGATCAGGGCGTGCAGGTCGAAATCCCGGCTTACGACGAGCAGATCTTCCTCGGATTCCTCGTCCTGCGCCTCGGCGGTGGCCTCATCGGCCACGAAGCGGAACCAGCGATCCACCGACAGCAGGGAATCGACGGGCGACAGGCAGCGCTGGCAAACCAGCGGCACCACGGCTTCGGCCTCCAGGTGCAGCCAGGGCGTAGCCTTGCCATCCGCGCCGGGGCGTTCTTCCCCATGGGCCACCCACCGGACCAGCGCATCGGGCGCCGGAATGGCCAGTTCGGCAACCAGGCGCTCATAGTCAGGAACCGGGTCGGCGGCTTCCAGGGTGGCGGCAGCGGCGGTAAAGCCCGGCACATTGAGCCGTTCGGGGGCAAATTCTCTCTTCATCCGCGGCAGTCTAGCGCGCCGGGCGTTCCCCCGGCGCGGGACATGGCGGAGGGTCTTGAGCGGCTCACGCACAATCGCCCTCATGCAACGCACCGTGATCCTCGCCTCGACCTCGCGCTACCGCCGCGAATTGCTCACCCGCCTGCGCCTGCCCTTCGATGTGCACTCGCCGGAAGTCGATGAAACGCCACTTGCCGGCGAAACACCGCATGACCTCGCCGTGCGCCTCGCGCTGGAAAAGGCCAATGCCGTGGCCGCCCGCTTCCCCGACGCTGTGGTGATCGGTTCCGACCAGGTGGCCGACCTGGCGGGCGAAGCGCTCGGCAAGCCCGGCGACCATGCCCGCGCCACCGCCCAGCTGCGCCGCATGCGCGGCCAGACGTTGATCTTCCAGACAGCCGTGGCCGTCGTCTGTCATGCCACCGGCTTCGCCCAGCGCGACATCGCGCCCGTGCGCGTGGTGTTTCGCAACCTCACCGACACCGCTATCGAACACTATCTGCAAGCCGAGCAGCCCTACGACTGCGCGGGCAGCGCCAAGAGCGAAGGCCTGGGCATCGCATTGCTGAGCGCCATCGACAGCGACGACCCGACCGCACTGGTCGGCCTGCCGCTGATCCGCACCTGCCAGATGCTGCGCGCCGCGGGGGTCGATCTGCTGTGACACAACAAAAGGGCAAGCTCTACCTCGTACCCGCGCCGCTCGACTTCGGCTGCGACGTGCAAGCCCCGCTGCAGGACGCCCTGCCACTGGGCACGCTGCAAGCGGCCGCCGGCATCACCCACTGGATCTGCGAGAACGCGAAGTCCGCGCGCGCCTACCTCAAGCGCATCGACGCAGTCGCGCCACTCGCTGCACCACTGCAGGCTCAGGCCATCCAGGAACTGCCGCGCGAAGTGCACAAGAAAGGCGATCATGCCGGCCAGTTCGATGCCCGCCCCCTGCTGGCCGCCGCGCTCGAAGGCCACGACATCGGTCTATTGAGCGAAGCCGGCATGCCGGCGGTGGCCGATCCGGGCTCCTCGGTGGCGCGCGCCGCGCACGACCTGGGCATCACGGTGGTGCCGTTGACCGGCCCTGTTTCACTGCTGCTGGCGCTTGCAGCGAGCGGCCTCAACGGCCAGAACTTCGCCTTCGTCGGCTACCTGCCGCAGGACGCCGTTGAGCGCCAGACCCGCATCCGCGAGCTCGAAGCGCTCGCGCTCAAGTCAGGCCAGACGCAGCTGTTCATCGAAACGCCCTACCGCAACGCCGCGCTGCTGCAGGCGCTCGTGCAGACCCTGCAGCACAACACCCGGCTCGCCGTGGCGCGCGGCCTGACGCTCGCCACCGCCCACGTACGCAGCGAGACGATCAAGTCCTGGCGCGCCGCCAAGCCGCAAGCCACGACAGACGAACGCCTGCCCGCCGTGTTCGCCATCGGCCGCTGACGATGGGCGGCGTTACCGCAGCCACGCGCTGGGCATCGCGCGCGCAGTTCTTTTGCGCCGGCTTCATCTTCGCGACCTGGGGCGTGCACGTGCCGACGGTCAAGGCGCACTACGGAATCGACGAAGCGCAGCTCGGCCTGGCGATGCTCGCGGCCGGCGCCGGTGCGATGTTCGGCCTGACCAGCGCGGGCCGCTGGATCGGACGCCACGGCCCGCGCCGCGTGGCCGGCATCTGCGGCTGCATCTACGCGCTGCTGCTGGCCGGCCTGATCGCGATGCCTGGTTACGCTGCCCTGTTGGGCCTGCTGGCCGCCTTCGGCCTCGTGACCAGCGTGTTCGACGTGTCGATCAACACCGAGGCGGCGCAGCTCGAGCTGCATGGCGACACGCCCTTGATGAGCGGCATGCACGGCATGTTCAGCCTGGGCGGCATGGCCGGCGCCGCGAGCGGCAGCGCCGCGCTGGCAGCCGGACTCAGCGCGCAGGCGCACCTGCTGCTGGTCGCCGCAGCAATGGCGCTGCTCGTCGCGGCGGCCTCGACGCGCATGCTGCCCAGAGCCGCCACCAGCGGCGCCACCGAGGCCGACCATGGCTTCCTGCTGCCCCGTGGCGCGCTCGCGGTACTGGGCGTGCTGGCCGCGCTGGGGCTGATCGCCGAGGGCGCCATTTACGACTGGAGCGTGCTCTACATGCAGCAGGAAATCGGCAGCCCGCAGCAACAGGCCGCGCTGGCCTATGCGAGCTTCTCGGCCGCAATGGCGGCGGCGCGTTTCGGCGGCGACGCGATGCGCGCCCGCTTCGCCCCGGCCACGCTGCTGCTCGGCAGCGGCCTCCTGGCAGCGCTAGCGATGACGCTGGTACTGGTCACCGACCTGCCGTGGCTGGCGCTGATCGGCTTCGCGGGCGTGGGCGTCGGCTTTGCGAACGTGGTGCCGATCCTGTTCTCGGCTTCGGCAAAAGTGCCGGGCATCGAGCCTGCGCGAGGCATTGCATCGGTCTCGGCCCTGGCGTACCTGGGATTCATGGCAGGCCCGGCGGTGATCGGGCTGCTGGCGCGGGCGACCTCGCTGACTGTGGCGCTCTATGTGGTCGTGGCCTTCGCCGCGGCGCTGGCGGCGTCGGCGCGCTACACCGCCAGCGGCGAGAACAACAAATAGGAAATCAGCGCAGGGCCGGAGCGGTGTGCATCAGGCGCACCGTGGTTTCGGCCATCGCGGCACCGAATTTCTTGGCCAGCTTCTCGGCCACGTTGTCGCGCCGCGTGTAGTCGATCACCTCTTCGGCCTTGATGACTTCGCGCGCCACGTAGTCGACGTTGCCCAGCTGATCGGCAAGGCCGAACTCGACCGCCTGCTCGCCGCTCCAGAACAAGCCGCTGAACAGGCCCGGGGTGTCGAGCTTCAGGCGGTCGCCGCGGCCAGCCTTGACCACGTTGATGAACTGCGTGTGGATCTGGTTCAGCATCGTCTGTGCATGGGCGCGCTGCGCATCGGTCATCGGGCTGAAGGGATCGAGGAAGCCCTTGTTCTCGCCGGCGGTCAGCAGGCGGCGCTCGACGCCGACCTTCTCCATCACGCCCGTGAAGCCGAAGCCGTCCATCAGCACGCCGATGCTGCCGACGATGCTGGCCTTGTCGACGAAGATCTTGTCGGTGGCAGCAGCGATGTAATAGGCAGCCGAAGCGCAGGTTTCCTCGACCACGGCATAGACCGGCTTCTTGTACTTGGCCTTCAGGCGCTTGATCTCGTCGTTGATGATGCCGGCCTGCACCGGACTGCCGCCGGGCGAGTTGATCAGCAGCACCACGCCCTTGGCACCCTCGTCCTCGAAGGCCGTCTTCATCGCTGCGATCACGAACTCCGCGCTCGCATCCCCGCCGTTGGCGATTTCGCCCTTGATCTCGACGACGGCCGTATGGGCCGTGGTCTTGGCCGCGCTCGGCGTGCCGCGCGAGAGCGCGAACCAGGCCAGGAAGATGAAGAAAGCCAGCCACGACAGGCGCACGAAGGTCTTCCAGCGGCGCGTGGCCCTCTGTTCGTTCAGCGAAGCGAAGGCGAGCTTTTCGAGCGTGGCGCGCTCCCATCCGGGGCGCTGCGTGGGATCTTTGGCCATGTTCTTGGAGGGGGCCGGCTCAAATGGTTCGAACCCTTCGGGTTCCGTTCGGTTCGGGTCGGTCATGTCAGAAGGTCAGGGGGTGAAGGTTCCAGTCAGTATGCCAGTGCACCACGCCGTCATGCTCGCTCAAGGCGATCTTCACGAGGCCACCGCGGCATGGGCCGCCCATGCATTCGCCGGTGTCGGGCTTGTAGACCGCGCCGTGCGTGGCGCACAGCAGCCACTGGCCCGTGTCGTCGAAGAAGCGGTCGGGCTGGAAGTCGAGCTCCATCGCGACATGGCTGCACCGGTTGAGAAACGCATGCGGCCGCCCCTCGAAACGCACCGCGAAGGCGCGGCATGTTTCTCCGCCGTAGACCACGTCGAAAGGCACGGCCAGGCCACCCTCGACCAGGTCCGAGGCGTTGCACAGCGGAATGCGTTCTTCGTCGCTCATGGCGGGGTCTTCAGGCGTTGTCGAGGAGCCAGGCTTCCAGCCCGGCCACCGAATGCGCGATGTGCAGCGGCTTGAATTCGTCGAAGCTGGCCGGTTCGTGCGCGCCGTAGCTCACGCCCACGCTGGCGGCGCCCGCGTTCTGGGCGAGCTGCAGGTCGTGCGTGGTGTCGCCGATCATCAGCGTGCGTTCCGGCGGCACGTCGAGTTCTTCCATCAGCTCCAGCAGCATGCGCGGATGCGGCTTACCGAAGGTTTCGTCGGCCGTGCGCGAGGCGTCGAAGCGGTCGCGCAGCGCGACCGACCTGAGCGCTTCGTTGAGGCCGCGGCGCGACTTGCCCGTGGCCACGGCCAGCTTGTGGCCGCGCGCGCGCAGCGCATCGAGCATCTGCAGCACGCCGTCGAAAAGCACGAGGTCGTCCTGGTGCTGGAGGTAGTGATAGCGATAGCGCGCGCCGAGTTCGGCATATTTTTCCTTCGGCACGTCGGGCGCCGCGCGGGCGAGCGCCTCGGCCAGGCCCAGGCCGATCACCCAGGCGGCGTCGTTCTCGCTCGGCTTGGCACCACCGACGTCGATCACCGCCGCCTGGATGCAGCGCACGATCAGGCGCGTGGAGTCGTAGAGCGTGCCGTCCCAGTCGAAGGCGATCAGGTCGAAGCGAAGGGGGCGGGGGGAATCAGTCATGGGTCGTCGCAACGGGGTGTTGGGCCAGCGCCTCGAGGGCGGCAGGCGGCATGAGCGCGTGCAGCTCGGGCGGCAGGCGGGCCTGCAACGCCACGCGATCACCGCTGGCCGGGTGGTTGAATTGCAGCCGCCAGGCATGCAGGAACATGCGCTTGAGGCCGAGTTTCTGCAGCGCGCGCTGGCGTTCGGACTCGCCGTACTTGTCGTCGCCGGCAATCGGATGGCCGGCCGACGCGAGGTGGACACGGATCTGGTGCGTGCGGCCAGTCTTGATCGTCACCGCGAGCAATGACAGCGGCGTGGCATCCCCCGGCAGCGACAACCGTGCCAGCACGCGCACCAGCGTGACGGCGCGCATGGCATCCGGATGGTCCTTGGCGACCACGCGCACACGGCGCTCGCCGGCGCCCGCACCGGAGCCGTCGGGCAGCAGATATTTGGCGAGCGGCGCATCGAGCACCTTCTTGTTGGCGGGCCAGGTCCCCTCGACCAGCGCCAGGTAGGTCTTGCCGGTCTCGCGTTCGCGGAACTGGTCCTGCAGCGCGACCAGCGCGCTGCGCTTCTTGGCGACCAGCAGGATGCCGGAGGTTTCGCGGTCCAGCCGATGCACCAGTTCCAGGAATTTGGCGGCGGGCCGCGCCGTGCGCAATTGCTCGATCACGCCAAAGCTCACGCCGCTGCCACCGTGGACGGCCACGCCGGCCGGCTTGTCGATGGCCAGCACGGCATCGTCTTCCAGCAGCACCGGGAACTCGCGCGCCGGCGCGGGTGGGGCCGCGCCCTCTTCCGCGCGGGGCGAGATGCGGATCGGCGGCAGCCGCAGCACGTCGCCCACCTCGATGCGGGTTTCGGCCTGCGCCCGGCCTTTGTTGATGCGCACCTCGCCGGACCGGATGATCCGGTAGACGTGCGTCTTCGGGACGCCTTTCAGATGGCGGAACAGGAAGTTGTCGAGCCGCTGCCCGGCAGATTCGGCGTCGACCGTGAGGAATTTGATGGCCGAATGCGGCGCCCCGGTATCGGTTGGGGCTTTTGGGTCTGCGGGATTTGGAGCAGCCGCCGGGCCCTGCTTCGCACCTATAATGTTTTTCACCAGCGCGGTCATGTAAGTGCTTGATTAGACAGAAGTTTAGTCCACTGCCATCAAATACCCAGGACAGCGCTGCGAGGTCGATGCCGCTTTGGCGCCGAGCTGCAAACCCCGCGCAATGGCGCAAAGTGGCAGACCAGGCACCCAAGTCAAGCCGACACCCACGAAACACCGATACGGAATACCCAGCCTGCAGCTTCCAAGCTGCCGGCGGATCGAAGCGAGTCCCTTGTTGTGTTGATGCTGCTGATTCAAATGTGCCTGCGCTGGCCGACCTGGTTTCGACCAGCGGCCTCAGGCATTGAATCGTCCGCGGCGCGCGCCACCCTTGCGCAACCGGCTATCAAAAAGATAGCCACTCAACACCGAATCTGGCTCGCGCCCATCCACGCGCCCCCACCCCGGCTGTCTTCTTGAGCTAGCGCTCGAGAGGCCTGCTCGCGCCTGGCGCGGCAGTCACAGCATCCGGGGCCCAAGCGGCAATTCCCTGGTTTCGCGGGCGTCGTCCGTGCATCGTTGGCTCGTCAAGAGCCGGTAGAACGATACATATAAGGACAACGCATCATGAAGCGGATGCTGATCAATGCCACGCAGGCCGAAGAACGCCGCCTGGCCATCGTCGACGGGCAGAAACTGCTCGACTACGAAATCGAAATCGAAGGGCGCGAACAGCGCAAGGGCAACATATACAAGGCGGTCGTGACCCGCGTCGAGCCCTCGCTCGAAGCCTGTTTCGTCGACTACGGCGAAGACCGCCACGGCTTCTTGCCGTTCAAGGAAATCTCCAAGCAGTACTTCGCCGAAGGCGTGTCGGCCAGCCAGGCCCGCATCCAGGACGCGATCCGCGAAGGCCAGGAACTCACCGTCCAGGTCGAGAAGGAAGAACGCGGCAACAAGGGCGCGGCCCTCACCACCTTCATCTCGCTGGCCGGCCGCTACGTCGTGCTGATGCCGAACAACCCCCGTGGCGGCGGCGTCTCGCGCCGCATCGAGGGCGACGACCGCGCCGAACTCAAGGAGGCGATGGACCAGCTCGAGTACCCGAAGGGCATGAGCATCATCGCGCGCACCGCCGGCATCGGCCGCATCGCGTCCGAACTCCAGTGGGACCTGAACTACCTGCTCAAGCTCTGGAGCGCCATCGACGGCGCGGCCAAGGGCGGCAAGGGCGCCTTCCTGATCTACCAGGAATCGTCGCTCGTCATCCGCGCCATCCGTGATTACTTCAATCACGACATCGGCGACATCCTGATCGACACCGACGACATCTACGACCAGGCGCAGCAGTTCATGGCGCACGTCATGCCCGAGCATGCCGCCCGCGTGAAGCGCTACCGCGACGACGCGGCGCTGTTCAGCCGCTTCCAGATCGAGCACCAGATCGAATCGGCCTACGCACGCACCGTGCAACTGCCCTCGGGCGGCGCCATCGTGATCGACCACACCGAAGCGCTGGTCTCGGTCGACGTGAACTCGGCCCGCGCCATCAAGGGCGGCGACATCGAAGAAACCGCCACCCGCACCAACCTCGAAGCCGCCGACGAAGTGGCCCGCCAGATGCGCCTGCGCGACCTGGGCGGCCTGATCGTCATCGACTTCATCGACATGGACGAGTCGAAGAACCGCCGCGAAGTCGAAAGCCGCCTGCGCGACGCGCTGCGGCAAGACCGCGCCCGCGTGCAGTTCGGCTCGATCAGCAAGTTCGGCCTGATGGAAATGAGCCGCCAGCGCCTGAAGCCGGCGCTCAGCGAAGGCTCGTCGATCCCCTGCCCCCGCTGCGGCGGCTCGGGCCACATCCGCGACACCGAGTCGAGCGCGCTGCAGATCCTGCGCATCATTCAGGAAGAGTGCCTGAAGGACAACACGGCCGCCGTGCACGTGCAGGTGCCCGTGGAAGTCGCCTCGTTCCTGCTGAACGAAAAGCGCCCCGAAATCGCCAAGATCGAACTCAAGCAGCGCGTCACCGTGCTGATGGTGCCCAACAAGACGCTCGAAACGCCGAACTACAAGCTCGAGCGCCTGAAGCACGACGATCCGCGCCTCGACCACATCGAAGCCAGCTACAAGATGGCCGACGAGATCGAGGACCCGACCTCGGTCACGCGCCGCTCGCAGGAGCCCACCAACAAGCAGACGCCGGTCATCAAGGGCGTGCTGCCCGACGCTCCCGCGCCAGTAGTGCCGCCCAAGCCCGAAGCGGTGCGCGCGCCTGTCGCCGCAGCACCCGCACCGGTCGCTCCGCCCGTGGTGAGCGCGCCGGTTCCGGCACAGACCGGCTTCTTCGGCTGGATCAAGAACCTGTTCGGCGGCACGCCGGCACCCGCTCCAGCGCCTGCGCCGGCTGCGATTCCGGTCGAGGCGCCGAAGCCCCGCCGCGACGGCCGACCGGGCCGCGATGGCGAACAGCGTGCCGGCGGACGTGACGGTGAACAGCGCCGCGGCGGCCGTGGTGGCGAAGCTCGCGGTGAAGGCCGTGGCGAGAGCGGCGGACGCTCCGGTGGCCGCGACGGCGAACGCCGTGGTGGCCGTGGCGGCGAGCGCCGTGAAGGTCGCGAAGGCCGTGAAGGCCGCGTCAGCGAGCAGCGCAGCGACGGCATCAACCAGCCGCGTGAACAACGCGAACCGCGCGAGCAGCGTGAGCCCCGCGAGCCACGTGAAGCGCGCGCACCGCGCGACGGCGAACAACGCCGCAGCGGCCGTGGCGAGCGCCGCGAAGGCGAAGGCCGTGAAGGCCGCAACAACGCGCCGGCCGAGGCCCTCGACGGCAACATCAGCCTGGAAGCCCAGCAACTGGCATCCGGCGCTGTCGCAGGCGACGAAGGCAACGCAGCTGAACGCGCACCCCGCGCCCGCGGCGAACGCCGTGAACGTGGCGAGCGCAATGAGCGTGGCGAACGTGCTGAACGCGGCAACGACCGTGGTGGCGAACGCGCCGAGCGCAACGGCGACAACGGCCAGCCGCGCGGCGACGCAGCACCCGCTGGCGACGAAGCCGCCCAAGGCGAGCGCCAGCCCCGCAGCGGCCGCGACGAACAGCGCGCTCCGCGTGGTGACCGTGGTGGCGATCGTGGCGACCGCAACGACGGCCGCCGCGAACGCCGCAACGATGCGCCGCAAGCCGAAGCGGATGCACGCGGCGCCGAAGCCGCGGCTTCCGATGCGGCGCAAGGCAATGAAGCCATCAACGGCAACAACGAGCAGATGCCTCGCCGCGAAGGCGACGAGCGTCGCGGCCGTTCGCGCGACCGTTACGGCCGTGACCGCCGCGAACGCGGCCCGCGCGACGAAGCTGAAGCCGGCAGCACGGCCGGCGCGCCGGTCGCCGAAGGCGTCGCAGCGGAAGCCCCGGAGTCCCGTCCGCAGCAGCAACTGCCGCTGGTGTCGGAACGCGCCGAAGCAGCTCGAGAAGTTGCCGCACCGGAAGCCCGCCAGCCCGCCGCACCGCAGCAGGTCCGCACCGAGCGCCCGGCGCCGGTGTCCGCACCGATCGTGGTCGAAAGCGCCAAGGCACCTGCAGCCGCCAACGGCCGCGCGCTGCCCAAGGTCCAGTCCTTCGAGCTGCCACTGACCGAACTCGCGCAGATCGCCGAGAACTCGGGCCTGCAGTGGGTCAACTCGGATGCCGAGCGCATCGCCCAGGCCCGCGCCGCCATCGAGGCCGAGCCGAAGCCGGTGCACGTGCCGCGCGAACGCCCGCCGGTGGTCATGCTCGACGAAGGCCCGCTGGTGCTGGTCGAAACCCGCCGCGACCTCGGTTCGATGTCGCTGCCGTTCGAGCAGCAGCAACGCACGCTTTGAGCGACACACGCCCGCAACCAAAAACGGCGCCACCTGGCGCCGTTTTTTTATGCCTTGCAATGAGCCGGTAGCTCGCATCGCCGCGCGAATGCCATGCTGGATCGCCGGGATATCTTCAGGGTGCGTCGGGCTACGACGCGGTCATGGCCCGCTCGGGACTCCGGGTGCGCGCCCCCGCCCCGCGCTCATCCGCCTGCCGCTGCAGACGCTCAGCTGTTCTCGACCTGCGCCGCGCGCTTCCACGCCTCGGCGGCCTGCTCGGTGTCGTTGCGGTCTTCGGCCAGCCTGGCCAGTGCAAGCCAGGCGCGGCGGTACAGCTCGGTGTCCTGCAGTCCCAGGCCGGCCTGCATCAGCAACTGCTGGGCCTTGCCCCACAACTGGCGCTTCATGCAGGCCATGCCCGCGAGGTATTGCAGGTTCGGGTCGCGCGGGTTGTTGCGCTGTGCACTTTCGATGCGCGCCAGCCAGTCGGCGTCCACCGAATCGAGCCCCGCTTCGAGCGCGCGCGCGAGCTTGACGCGCAACGCGTCACCCAGCCCACGCGGATTGGCCACCATGCGCTCCCAGGCCGGCAGCAGCCAGCCGCGCGCCAGTGCGAGGTCGCCACGCAGCGCGACCATCCGTTGCGCGGCATGGATTGCCACCTCGGGCATTCCGCGTTCGCTGGCATCGAGTTCGGTCCAGGCGCGAAGCAGCTGCGCAGGATCGTGCGCGCCCGACAGCAACTCGGTCGCGAGGCCCCGCACGATGCTCTGCGCCGCGGCTTCCGAGAACGCCCGGTGCTTGGCCAGCAGGCGCGCGGTTTCGAGCGCCTCGAGCGTGCGGCGATCCTGCCGCGCCGCCTTGAGCCGCAGCCGCAGGGCCAGCGTGCGGCGCTGTGCGCCTTGCGGCAGCTCTTCGAGCCGGGCGAGCGCCGCCGCCGCATCGCGGTCCTCGAGCGCCCAGCGCGCCGCGCGCAGTTGCACGCCCTCGCGCGTCTCGGGGCTGGAGAGCACGGCGCGGTCGGCGCTTTCGTTGAGGGCCTGCTGCAGGTGGGCGTCGCGCGCCGGCTTGTCCTGCAGGGCCTGCGCGCTTTCAGCGGCCAGCAGATGCGACAGCACGCGCACCTGCTGCGCCTGCGGCAGGCTGGCGCCCAGCGCGGCCAGCGTCTTCTCTTGCGTCAGTGCGGCCTGGGCCGCCTTGCGGGCGCGCGAGAAGCGGCCGGAGATGAGTTGCACCATCGCGTCGAGCAGCGCCGCATGCAGCGTGCGTTCCTTCTGCTGCAGCCGCCATTGGCGCGCCTGCTTCGGCAGCGAGAACAACGCCGCCAGCGCGCGCAGCGCGGCGTGCAGCAGCACGAAGGCCACCAGCAGGATCACCAGCACGAGGTTGAGCGACAGGTCGACGCGCCACGGCGGCCAGAACACGGTGATGGTGCCCTGGTTGTTGCCTGCGAACAGGGCGACGGCCGCGGCAACGGCAAACAGCGCGAGGAGCCAGATTGCGGCGCGCATTCCCGGTCAGCGTCCTGCAGCCGCGGTGGCGAGCGCGGTCAATGTGTCGTCGATGCGCACCGGCTCGGTCGTCTTGATCTGGGCCTGCAACTGCTGCAGCAGCGTGGCGGCAGCCTGGGTGCGACGCGATGCGGGATCGAAATAGCGGTTGAGCGACGCGGTCACCTGCGACAGTTCGCTGCGCGTGGCTTCCATCTGCCGCGACAGCAGCGACAGGCGCGCATTGAGCAGCTTGAGCTTGAGGTTCTCGCGCAGGAAATAGGACTGCTCGGGCGCCAGCAGGATCGCCTCCGGGCTCTGGATGCGGCCGACGCGCACCAGCGAGCGGGCTTCGCCGCGCACCGTGAGCAGTGCGCGCTGCCACCACGGCGCATCGGCGGGAATCGGTTCGGCCTGCCAGGCGTTGGTGCCGTTGCCGCGCACGGCAACCGCGTTGAGCGTGGGCAGGTCGTCCACGCCGCGCATCAGTTCGTCGAGCTTCTGAAGCGCTTCGGCGCTGTCGGTGCTGACGCTGCTGCGCAGGCGGTCGGCATCGCGCTGCATGGCCCGCTGCAGGGGGTCAGCCGCGGCTGCGCGGCACGCGCGATGCGCACGTCGCCGGCCTTGAGCGCGGCCAGCAGCGGCTCGACGCTGCCCGTGACCTGTGCCTGCTGCAAGGCAAGGCGCACGGCCGAGTCGATGTCGACCACGAGGTTCTCGTCGCGCGAACGCGAGAGGCTTTGAATCAGTTCTTCGAGCTGCGAGCGCTGCAGCGCGACTTCGGCCACGCGGGTTTCGACCAGGGCCACACGGGCTGAAGCGTCGCGCACGGTGTCGCTCGCCTGGCGCGCCAGCGTGCGCGCCTCCATCGATTGCGCGATGGCGTCGGCGCTCTGGCGCGCCAGCTGCTCCTTCATGCCGCTGACCTTCTGCCACAGCGCGATCGCAATCAGCAATGCGGCCAGCGCCACGAGGGCCACCAGGCCGAATCCCAGGCGGGAGAGGAGCAGCGCGCCCGCGGCCTGCGCGGCCGGCGTCTGGTGCGGTGCCAGCGTGGCAGGCACCGGCGCGGTGGCAGCGGTTGGGGAAGAAGAGGAAAGATCGTCTGACGGGGACGCGGCGCTCATGCCAAGGATTCTATAGACGCGATCAGCGCATCCAGCAGCGGCGTGCTTACACGCAACGCCCCGAAACCCGCGGCCCGCGCGGCTTCGCCGATGCGTGCATGCGTGGCGACCGCGCTTGCGGCATGCCAGTCGACGCCAGGCATCGCCCGCTGGAGATTGCCGATGGCCTCGGAACTGCTGAAGAGCCAGATCGCGCGGCCCTCGGCACCATCGATGGCCAACTGGCGTTGTACGACGTCCAGCGATGGCGACAGCCGGCGATATGCCACCACGGTGTCGCGATGGCCGCCCGAAGCATCGATCTCGTTGGCGAGCCAGTCGCGCCCCGTCGGTCGTCCGGCCTCGTCGCCGCCGCGCACGATCAGCACGCGCACGCCGGCCGACACCTGGGCCTGCACGCGCTCCCACAGCGCTTCGGAGTCGAAGCGCGTGGCTTCGGGCGGCGGCGCATCGATGGACCCGGTCGGCACGCCGGCACGAAGCAAGGCGCGCGTGGTACCCGGGCCCGTGGCCCAGAAGCGGCATCCCGCCAATGCGCGGCCAGGCTCCCTGTGCTGGAAGAAATGCTCGACGGCTGTGGCGCTCACGAACATCAGCGCCGAGTAGTCCCCGAGTTGCCGCCACGCCGTGCGCAAGGGCTCGGCATCGACCACCGGCTCGATCACGATGAGCGGCAGCGCGACTGCGTCGAGCCCCGCCGCGCGCAGGTCGCTCACCCATTGCCCTGCCTCGCGCGCCGGCCGCGTGACGATGACGGGACGGGCGGTCATGCGATGACCACGGATGTCAGTGGGCTCCGGCGTCGCGCAGCAGCGCCGCGGCGCGCTGGCCGAGCGCGTCGGCCTCGGCGAAGCCGGCGGCGGGCGCCAGCGCATGCACCTTCACCAGCGGCGCGTTGCCTTCCGGGTCGCCCCACGCTGCATCGATGCGCAGCGCGCCATCGGCCTGCCATCGCGCGTGGGCCGCGAGCGGCATCGAGCAGCTGCCGCCCATTGCGCGGCTCACCGCGCGCTCGGCAGTGGTGGAAAGCCAGTCGCCGTCATGGGCCAGCGAGCCCAGCAGTCCGATGAGATCGGTGCGGTCCGCGCGCACCTCGATGCCCAATGCACCCTGCCCCGCGGCCGGCAGCATGGTGTCGGGGTCGAAGGCCACGCGGATGCGGCTCTCGAGCCCCAGCCGCTTGAGTCCGGCCGCAGCCAGCACGATGGCGTCGTACTGCCCTTCATCGAGCTTGCGCAGGCGGGTGTCGAGGTTGCCGCGCAGCGGTTCGATGCGCAGGTCGGGCCGCAGCGCGCGCAGCAGCACCACGCGGCGCAGGCTGGAGGTGCCGACCACCGCGCCCTGCGGCAGTGCGTCGAGCGAGTCGTAGCGCGGGGAGACGAGCGCGTCGCGCGGGTCTTCGCGCTCCAGCACGCAGGCGAGCGCGAAGCCTTCGGGCAGGTCCATCGGCACGTCTTTCAGCGAATGGACCGCGATGTCGGCGCGCCCTTCTTCGAGCGCGAGTTCGAGCTCTTTCACGAAGAGCCCCTTGCCGCCCACCTTGCTGAGCGAGCGATCGAGGATCTGGTCGCCGGTGGTGGTCAGGCCGAGCAGGCTGACCGTGTGGCCCTTTTCTTGCAAAAGCGCCTGCACGTGTTCGGCTTGCCAGAGTGCCAGGCGGCTTTCGCGCGTGGCGATCACGATATTGCTCAAGACCTGTTCCAAAAGTACGTGTTCCAAACCCTTGGAATGCTAGCATGTTGCGCCGCAGCAACGCAGACGGCGCATCCATTCAAGAAGTCCAGGACCAACATCGAATGAAAGCCAGCAAGACCCCTGCTCCCCCCAAGCGCCGCCAGGCCGAAGACCAGCCGTTGATCGACGACATCCGGCTGCTGGGCCGGATCCTCGGCGACGTGATCCGGGAGCAGGAGGGAGACGAGACCTACGCGCTGGTCGAGAAGATCCGCACCTTGTCCGTGGCTTTTCGCCGCGATGCCGACCACGCCGCCGACCGCGCGTTGAAGAACCTGCTCAAGGGCCTGAGCGCGGCCGAGACGGTGCGCGTGATCCGCGCCTTCACCTACTTCAGCCACCTGGCCAACCTCGCGGAAGACCGTCACCAGATCCGCCGCCGCACCGAAACCGAGCGCGCCGGTGAAAGCGTCGACGGCGACCTGCAGACCGCCCTCGCCCGCATCCGCAAGGCGGGCGTAAAGCCCGACGAGATCGTTGCCTCGCTGGCCCACAGCTACGTCTCGCCGGTGCTCACCGCGCATCCGACCGAAGTGCAGCGCAAGAGCATCCTCGACGCCGAGCGCGCCATCGCGCAACTGCTCACCGCGCGCGACGAGATCAAGCTGCGCCAGAGCGCCTACGCCGGGGGAAAGGATGCGCTCACGCCGCTCGAATTCGCCGAGAACGAAACGCAGATGCGCATCCGCGTCACGCAGATCTGGCAGACGCGCCTGCTGCGCTTTTCCAAGCTCACCGTGGCCGACGAGATCGAGAACGCGCTGAGCTACTACGAAGCCACCTTCCTGCGCGAGATTCCGCGCGTGTACGCCGACCTCGAAAAGGCACTGGCCCAGGGCGGACACACGCCTTCGGTCGCCCCCTTCCTGCGCATGGGCCAGTGGATCGGCGGCGACCGCGACGGCAACCCCAACGTCACCGCCGAGACGCTCGAATACGCACTGAGCCGCCAGTGCGAGCTGGCGCTGCGCTACTACCTCACCGAGGTGCACTACCTGGGCAGCGAGCTGTCGCTGTCGGCCACACTGGTCGACGTGTCGGTCGAGATGCAGGCGCTGGCCGAGCGCTCGCCCGACAAGAGCGAACACCGCAAGGACGAGCCTTACCGCCGCGCGCTCACCGGCGTGTATGCGCGCCTCGCGGCCACGCTGCGCGAGCTCACCGGCGGCGAGGCCGCACGCCATGCCGTCTCGCCGCAGAACCCGTATGCCGCGGCCGAAGAGTTCCTGGCCGACCTGCGCACCGTGGCCGAGTCGCTCGAGGAAAAGCACGGCAACGTGCTCGCCGCACCGCGCCTGCTGCCGCTGATCCGCGCGGTCGAAGTGTTCGGTTTCCACCTGGCCACGGTCGACCTGCGCCAGAGCTCCGACAAGCACGAGGCCGTGATCGCCGAGCTGCTGGCCACCGCGCGCATCGAGCCCTCGTATGCGTCGCTGGCCGAAGAGGCCAAGCAGACGCTGCTGCTCAAGCTGCTCGACGACGCGCGTCCGCTGCGCGTGCCCGACGCCGACTACTCGCCGCTCGCGAAGAGCGAACTGGCCATCTTCGCCGCCGCGCGCACCGCGCGTGCGCGCTATGGCGCAGCGGCCATCCGTCACTACATCATCAGCCACACCGAAACGGTGAGCGACCTGCTCGAGGCGCTGCTGCTGCAGAAGGAAGTGGGTCTGCTGCGCGGCGCGATGGCCACCAACGCGGTGTGCGACCTGATCGTGGTGCCGCTGTTCGAAACCATCGAAGACCTGCGCAACGCCGCGCCCATCGTGCGTGCCTTCTACGCGCTGCCGAACATCCAGGCGCTCATCGAACGCTCGGGCGCCGAACAGGACGTGATGCTCGGCTACAGCGACAGCAACAAGGACGGCGGCATCTTCACCAGCAACTGGGAGCTGTACCGCGCGGGCATCGCGCTGGTGTCGCTGTTCGACGAGCTGAACAAGAAGAAGGCCAACCCCATTCGCCTGCGCATGTTCCACGGTCGGGGTGGCACGGTGGGGCGCGGCGGCGGCCCGAGCTACCAGGCGATCCTCGCACAACCGCCGGGCACGGTGCGCGGCCAGATCCGCCTCACCGAACAGGGCGAAGTCATCGGTTCGAAGTACGCCAACCGCGAGATCGGCCGGCGCAACCTCGAGACGCTGGTGGCCGCCACGCTCGAAGCCACGCTGCTGCCGCAGGGCAAGCTGGCGCCGGCCACCTTCCTCTCGGCAGCCGGCGAGCTGTCGACCGCGAGCATGGCCGCATACCGCAAGCTGGTGTACGAGACCCCGGGCTTCGGCGACTACTTCTTCGGCTCCACGCCGATCCGCGAGATCGCGGAACTCAACATCGGCTCGCGCCCCGCGTCGCGCAACCCCAGCCACAAGATCGACGACCTGCGCGCGGTGCCGTGGAGCTTCAGCTGGGGCCAGTGCCGCCTGACCATTCCGGGCTGGTTCGGTTTCGGTTCGGGCGTGGAGCAGTTCCTGGCCGCCGCCGGCACCGCCGCGGGCAAGAAGGAACGCGTGGCCCTGCTGCAGCGGATGTACGCGCAGTGGCCCTTCTTCCGCACGCTGCTGTCGAACATGGACATGGTGCTGGCCAAGAGCGACCTCGCGCTGGCCTCGCGCTACGCCGAACTCGTGACCGACCGCAAGCTGCGCCAGAAGGTGTTCTCGATGATCGACGCCGAATGGCACCGCACGTCGGATGCGCTCACGCTCATCACCGGCGCGAAGCAGCGGCTCGAAGGCAACGCCGAGATGCAGCGCTCGGTGCGCCACCGCTTCCCCTACATCGACCCGCTGCATCACCTGCAGGTCGAGCTGATGCGGCGCTACCGCGCGGGCGACGGCGGCGAGCGGCTGCAGCGCGGCATTCACATCTCGATCAACGGGGTGGCGGCGGGGCTGCGCAACACGGGCTGACGCATCCGGGGAAGAGGCGAAAGCGGGCATAGACTCGCGGCCCCAACACCCAAGAGAGATCGCCATGAAAGGCTCCTGCCTCTGCGGCACCGTCCGGTACGAAGCCGCCCGCCTCGCCGGGCCCATCGCCCACTGCCATTGCGCGACCTGCCGCAAGGCGCACAGCGCGGCCTTCACCACGACCGCGCGCGTCGACAGGTCCGACTTCCGCTGGACCGCGGGCGAAGACGCCATCGGCTCCTTCGAATCGACGCCCGGCAAGCTGCGCCACTTCTGCACCCGCTGCGGCACGCACCTCGTCGCCGAATGGGTGGCGCAGCCGCAGGTGATCCTGCGCCTGGGTTCGCTCGACGACGACCCGGGCCAGCGGCCCACCGCGCACATCTGGACCTCGCACGAAGTGCCGTGGCTGGACCACGCTTGCGACATTCCCTCCTTTGCGGAAGCGGCACCGCCCAAGGCATGAGCACGAAGATCCAGTTCCGCCGAAAGATCATCGTCGCCGTCCTGCTGTGCGTGGCCATCGGCGGCGCCGTCGTGCGGCACTACGCAGTGCCCGGCTCCACCACCCGCGACATCGGCACGCTGCTGATGGTGCTGTGGGTGCCGATCATCGGCAACGTCATCGCGTGGCTCATCAGCAAGCGGCCACGCCGCGCGCCGCCGCCCGCGGCAGTGGCGCCACCGAGCTTCGACACGCTGGGCGCGTTCGCGCCGCATGCGCTCGCCGAGCTCATCTTCCGCAAGCCAGCCCTGCCCTCGCAGGACATTCCTGTCGCGCCGGGTGAATACCGCTGCGCGCTGGTGATCGACAAGGAAGGCTTCTCGGCGCGCTGGGTCGTGCCGCCGGGCGATGCGCTGGAACGCGGCAAGCCTGCGGCACTGGAGATCGAGTTCCTCTCGCCGGCCATTGCCCAACCGAAGTTTCCGCAGGGTGCGGCCTTTCGTGTGCTGATCGGCGACTCGTTCATCGCCGATGGCCGGATATTGCAGCTGCGGCCAGCGCTCACCTGAGCCGCGCCAGCGGGCATGCGGATGGCGATAGCCATCAAAAGGGCCGATTGTTCGCCCTCGGGAAACTGACTACTGCTTCCCGGCCCCTATGTCGCGCACGCGACCGCTCGCACACTCGAATGCCTCTTCACCAGCATTGGCGTGCTCATCGCCGGTGCTTCCAAGGACCGCATTCCATGATGAATTCACCCAGCAGCACCCCCTGCATCGACGAGCTCGCGAGCGCGGCGGCACCCGCACCGGCCTCGGCCTCCCGCTCCGCATGGCTTGCCGTCGGCTCCATCGCCGTCGGCACCTTCGCCATGGTCTCGACCGAGTTCATGCCCATCGGCCTGCTGACCGACATCGCGCGCGGGCTCAACGTGTCCGACGGCACGGCCGGCCTGATGGTCACCATGCCCGGCGTGCTGGCCGCCTTCGCCGGCCCGGCGCTGATCGTCGCTTCGGGCAAGCTCGACCGCCGCACCGTGCTGATCGCGCTCACCACGCTGCTGATCGCCTCGAACCTGCTCGCCGCCTTCGCGCCCAACTTCGCCACCATGCTGGTCGCGCGCCTGCTGCTCGGCTTGTGCGTCGGCGGCTTCTGGACCTTCGCACCCGCCGCCGCCACGCAGCTGGTGCCGCATGCCTCGCAGGCACGGGCCATGTCGTACGTGCTAGCCGGCGTGTCGGCCGCCACCGTGCTCGGCGTGCCGGCCGGCTCGTTCCTCGGCACGCTGTTCGGCTGGCGCGCCTCGTTCGCCGTGACCGGTGCTCTCGCCACGTTCGTGCTGCTGGTGCAGCTGTGGCTGCTGCCGTCGATTCCGCCGGTGCGCGCCATCGGCGCACGCGACCTGCTGACGCCGCTCACGCGCCGCATGGCGCAGGTCGGCCTGCTCGCGGTGCTGTTCTTCATCGCCGGCCACTTCGCGGCCTACACCTACCTGAAGCCGCTGCTGCAGCAGGTGTTCGGCCTGGCGCCCAACTCCGTTTCGACGCTGCTGCTGGTCTACGGCGCGGTGGGCTTCGTCGGCACTTTCGTCGGCGGCAGCCTGGTGGCACGCAGCGTGCGCGGCACCACCCTGCTGGCGGCGCTGATGCTCGCGACGGCGCTGCTGCTGACGACCGTGATCGGCTCTGGCTTCGTGCCGGGCGCGGTGGTGGTCGTGATCTGGGGCGTGGCCTTCGGCCTGATCCCGGTGGCGCTGACCGGCTGGATGATGGAAGCGGTGCCCGACGCGCCCGAAGCCGGCCAGGCCCTGCTGGTGAGCGGCTTCCAGGTGGCGATCGCCTCGGGCGCGCTGATCGGCGGCGTGACGGTCGACAGCTTCGGCATCTCCAGCGCGATGGTGCTGAGCGGCGTGCTGGTGCTGATCGCCGCGCTGATTGTCGGCACGCTGGGCCGGGCGCGCGGCGGCGCGGCGCTGGCCGCCGTTCCCGAATAACGAAAACCTGGCTAGCGGCGGGCGGGCGGCTTTCCGGCTGCCACGAGGGCATCGAGCACTGCGCGCAAGGCCTTGCTGACGGGCTTGTCCCGCCGCATCACCACGGCCAGCGTGCGGTGCATGCGGGGATTCAACCGGCTGGCCTTCAGCTCGGGATGGGCGCCGCGGCCCACCATCGACATGCCGGGCACGATGGCATGGCCCAGCCCTGCGGCCACCATTTCCTTCATCGCCTCGACGCTGCCCAGCTCCATCACGGGCTGCGGCTGCAGGCCCTGCGCAGCGAACCAGCGGTCGACCAGCTTGCGCGTATTGGCGGCGGGCTCGAACAGCACCAGCGGCAACGCGCCAAGGTCGCCCGGCGCCACCCTCGCCTTCAATGGCGAGGAGTCCGCCCGGCCGATCGCGACGAACTCGTCATCGAGCACCGGCGTCACCGCCAGCGACCGCCCCGCCACCGGCAGCGTGACCAACGCGAGGTCGAGGCTGTTCTCTTCCACCTTGCGTGCCTGGTCTTCCGTGTTGCCGGTGCTCACCACCACGCCGAGTTCCGGAAACCGTTCGCGCAGGCCGCGCAGCACGGCCGGCAGGAAATGCAGGCAGGCCGTGGCGCCCGTGCCCAGCCGCACCCGGCCCGCGATGCCGCTCGCATGGTCGGCCAGCGCATCGATCGCGTTCTCCACCGCGGCGTCGATGTGCGGCATGTGGCGCAGCAGCTCCATGCCCGCGGGCGTGGCCTTCGCGCGCTTGCCGACGCGCTCGACGAGCCGCACCGCCAGGCGACGCTCCAGCTGGCGGACCTGCAGGCTCACGGCGGGCTGCGAGAGGCCGAGCCGGTCGGCGGCCGCCGAGAAGCTGCACGTTTCGATCACCAGCCCGAAAGACCTGAGCTGGTCGAGGTTCAGCGACTTGTCCAAAGTATTTCTCATGCCTTGCATATCTCGGCGAAGCTTCACTTATCGAATGTGGATCGTCAAGATCGGGGCATGCCATCGCAATCCATCGCTTCCGCCACCGTCGAAGTCCTCGACGCCGAACCGCACCACATGGCCGCCGTGCAGGCCATCTACAGCCACTACGTGCTGCACGACCTCTGCTCCTTCGAGGAAGAAGTGCCCACCGTCGAGCTGATGCAGGCGCGCCGTGCCGACGTAGCCGCTCGCGGCCTCCCCTACCTCGTGGCGACGATCGGGGGCGAAGTGGCGGGCTATGCCTACGCCACGGCCTACCGCGCCCGCTCCGCCTACCGCCATACGGTGGAAGACTCGATCTACGTCGCGCACGGCATGCACGGCCACGGCATCGGCCGGGCGCTGCTGCACGAAGTGATCCGCCGCTGCACCGACAACGGCTTCACACAGATGGTGGCGGTCGTCGGCAACAGCGCGAACATGGGCTCGCAGCGGCTGCACGAAAAACTGGGCTTCGATCGGGTCGGCGTGCTGCGCGACGTCGGCTTCAAGTTCGGTCGGTGGGTGGACACCGTGTTGATGCAGCGCGCCCTGCGCTGAGCCCCGCGCCGAACGACGACGGCGCCCGGGAGCGGCCGGCTTGCGCTGCTGTGCGCAGCCCTACTCCCCCAGCAGCTCCCCGACCGGCTGCAGGTCCTCGACCCGGTCGCAGATCGACTTGATCACCATCGTGATCGGAATCCCCAGCAGCAGCCCCCAGATACCCCAGAGCCAGCCCCAGAAGATCACCCCGACGAACACCGCCACCGGGTTCATGCGGCTGGTGCGGCTGGTGAGCCAGGGCATGAGCAGGTTGCCGACCAGCGTGTGGATGACCAGCGAGGTGCCGGCCACCAGCAGGCCCATCTGCAGCGTGTTGAACTGCAGGAAGGCCACGAGTCCGGCCGCCGAAAGCACGATCACCGAGCCGATGTAGGGAATGAGGTTGGTGACCGCCGCGAGGATGCCCCAGACAGCAGCGTTCTCGAGGCCGATGGCCCAGAACGAGAGACCGGTGGCGAGGCCGACCAGCGCGCTCGTGAAGATCTGCACCAGCAGATAGCGCTCGATGTTGCGCGTGATGTCGTCGAGCACATGCACGGTGACTTTCTTCTTCTGCAGGCTCGGCCCGGTGATCTTGATCAGCTTACGCCGGAAGGTGTCGCCCGAGCACAGCGCGAAGTACGTCAGAAAGGCCACCAGCGTGAGCTGCCCCATGGCGCTGAGCAGCCCGACGGTGCCGCTCAGCAGGTAGTCGCGCACATTGAAGTTGGGCCGTTCGACGATGACGCGCGCCACGCCCTTGCGCGCCGCCACGCGGGCCGAGTTTTCCTCGGCGGCGCGTTCGAGCTGGGCGGCGGCCTGTTGCACGCTTTCGAGCGGCGTGGCGCTGGCGTTCCTGTCCCTGCGCATCGCCTGCCCGAGCTTCTGTGCTGCGATCGGCAGCGCATCGAGCAGCTGCGAGGCATTGCCCGAGAGCGAGTAGCCGGTCCAGCCCACTCCGCCGAACACGCCCGCGAGGATCAGCGCTGCGCCGATCCAGCGCGGCAGCTTCCAGCGATACAGGCGCTCGACCAGCGGCGACAGCGCATAGGCCAGCAGCAGGCTCAGCATCAGGGGAATGAACACCGCTTTCGCCCACTGAAGCGTGAAGACCGTGGCCAGCACCGCGAGCAGCACCAGGGAGGCGCTGCGCACGTCGATCGGCATGTCCAGCACCAGGCGTTCGCGCCCGGTCGGCGCGGGTTGCGCGAGCAGTTCCTCCGGCGAAGGTTCGGGCGGGGGTTCGGACGTGGCCTCGGATGCAGGCGCGGCAGGCGGAGGCTCCGCGGAGGCTTCGGCGGGTGCGGGCTTTTCTTCGGAGGCCGGGGTCTTCTGCTCGTCGTTCATCGCGTTTCCTTCAGCACTTCGCGCACCGCGGCGAGCTGGCGGCGCGACACGGCCACGGGTTCGGGAATGGCGTCGAGCCGCAGCGCCCAGCCTTCGGCGTCCTCGCCATCGTCGTACTTTTCCAATGCGCGGATGGCCCAGCGCGCCACCAGCGCATTGCGGTGCACGCGCAGGAAGCGGTTCGGATAGCGCTCCTCGAACTCGTTGAGCGAGCCGTCGAGGATGTGGCTGCGCGTGGCGGTGCGCACGGTGAGGTACTTGTATTCGGACTTGAGGTAGAGCACCTCCGACAGCGGCACGCGTTCGGCGCGGCCGCGGTCCTGGATCAGCACCGTCTCGGGTACCTGGGTCTCGGCCTGCAGTGCACGGCGCTCCTTCAGGAAGCGCTCTGCCTTCTGCAGCGCCTGCTGCAGGCGCTCGGCGCGCACGGGCTTGGTCAGGTAGTCGACCGCATCGAGGTCGAAGGCCGTCACCGCATGGCTCGCATGCGCGGTCACAAACACCACGGCCGGCGCGTCGGGCCGGCTGCGCAGCGCGCGCGCCACCTCGATGCCGTCCACGCCGGGCATGTGCACGTCGAGCAGCACCAGGTCGAGCGCCAGCGCAGCAAGATGCCGCTGCGCTTCGGCGCCCTGCGAGGCCTCGGCCACCACGTCGGCGGCAGGCGAGGTGCAGTCGCGCAGCAGGGTGCGCATGCGCGAACGCGCCAGGGCTTCGTCGTCGACGATGAGGGTCTTGAGAGTCATGATTCGGCAGGAATGGCGATGCGAACCCGGTAATTCTTCTGGTCCATGCCGGCGCTGAACTGCATCTGCATGTCGTGCAGCAGCCGCAAACGGTCGCGCACGTTGGCCAGCGCAATGCCGTGGCCGCGCGGCAGCGGCTCGTCGGCCCAGCGCAGCGGCGGCAGGCTGTTGACCACCTCGATCACCACCATGCCGCCGCGCCGCTCGGTGCGGATGCGCACCTTGGCGCCCTCGGGGCTGGGCTCCACGCCGTGCTTGATGGCGTTCTCGACCAGCGGCTGCAGCAGCAGCGGCGGCAGGCGCGCGTTGCTGGCGGCGGCATCCAGGTCCCAGCGGATGCGCAGGCGGTCGCCGAAGCGCACCTGCTCGATGGCGAGGTAGCGCTCGGCCAGCGCGATCTCGTCGGCCAGCGTGCCCGATTCGCCGGGGTCGGCCAGCGCCTGGCGGAACAGTTCGGCCAGGTCTTCGAGCATGGTCTCGGCCTTGGCCGGCTCCTCGCGCACCAGCGCGATGGCGCTGTTGAGCGTGTTGAACAGGAAGTGCGGGCGGATGCGCGACTGCAGCTCTTCGATCCGGGCCGTCATCGCCGCGGGCGTCTGGCCGCGCGCGCGCAGCACCATCGCGGCCATCACCAGCGCCGAGAACAGGGTGCCGGCCAGGGCGCTGGCCAGCCAGGGTGCGGTGGAGAGCACGCCCGTGAGGCGCAGCAGGCCGCAGCCATACAGCGCCGACACCGCGCCAAGCACGGCGCCGGCCGTGTACTGCCATTGCTTGGGCAGGCGCTGCAGCGGCTTCTTGAGCCCGCAGGCGCTCACCAGCCACAGCAGCGTGGCAGGCAGGGCCCCGCCCGTAACCGTGGCCGCCTGCACCAACCATTCGCCGGGCGTGGACGCCACGAACAGGGTCGCAATCGCCACCACCACCTCGACGAACACCACGGTGCGCAGCACCACTCCGATCTGGCAGGCGTCGAAGATGGACGGACTGCCGCGCAAGGGCGCGCGCGCCCTTTCCGGCGATGGCGGGGGCGTGGGTGTGGAGCTGGCCGATAAAATCGCCGGGTTGCGCATCGCAGACATCAGTTACATCGGGTGACCAACCCATTATTGCCTCCTGGACGGCTCCCATGACCCAAAACCAACTCGACAAGAAATCCGAAGCCTGGTCGGCCCTGTTCTCCGAACCGATGAGCGACCTGGTGAAGCGCTACACCTCCAGCGTCTTCTTCGACAAGCGCCTGTGGCAGGCCGACATCCAGGGCTCCCTGGCCCACGCCGGCATGCTGGCTGCGCAGGGCATCATCGGCGTGCAGGACCACGCCGCGATCGAACGCGGGATGGCGCAGATTCGCGCCGAGATCGAATCCGGCGCCTTCGAGTGGAAGCTCGACCTCGAAGACGTTCACCTGAACATCGAGGCCCGCCTGACCCAGCTGGTCGGCGACGCCGGCAAGCGCCTGCACACCGGCCGCAGCCGCAACGACCAGGTCGCCACCGACGTGCGCCTCTGGCTGCGTGGCGAGATCGACCTCATCGGCGACCTGCTGGTCGAGCTGCAGAAGGCGCTGGTGGACATCGCCGAGAAGAACGTCGACGTGATCCTGCCGGGCTTCACCCACCTGCAGGTGGCGCAGCCGGTGAGCTTCGGCCACCACATGTTGGCGTACGTGGAAATGTTCAGCCGCGACGCCGAACGCATGGGCGAGGTGCGCCGGCGCGTCAACCGCCTGCCGCTGGGCGCCGCCGCACTGGCTGGCACCAGCTACCCGCTGGACCGCGAGCTGGTCGCCAAGACGCTGGGCATGGACGGCGTCTGCCAGAACAGCCTGGACGCCGTGAGCGATCGCGACTTCGCCATCGAGTTCACCGCCGCGGCCAGCCTGTGCATGGTGCACGTGAGCCGCATGAGCGAAGAGCTGATCCTGTGGATGAGCCAGAACTTCGGCTACATCAACATCGCCGACCGCTTCACCACGGGCTCGTCGATCATGCCGCAGAAGAAGAACCCCGACGTGCCCGAGCTGGCACGCGGCAAGACCGGCCGCGTGGTCGGCCACCTGATGGCGCTCATCACGCTGATGAAGGGCCAGCCGCTGGCCTACAACAAGGACAACCAGGAAGACAAGGAGCCGCTGTTCGACACCGTCGACACGCTCAAGGACACCCTGCGCATCTTCGCCGAGATGATCGGCGGCATCACCGTGAAGCCCGAGGCGATGGAAGCCGCAGCCCTGCGCGGCTACGCCACCGCCACCGACCTGGCCGACTACCTCGTGAAGAAGGGCCTGCCCTTCCGCGACGCGCACGAAACCGTGGCCCATGCCGTGAAGGCCGCCACCTCGCACAAGGTCGACCTGGCCGAGCTGCCGCTGGCCGTGCTGCAGCAGTTCAACCCGAGCATCGAGAAGGACGTGTACGACGTGCTGAGCCTGCGCGGCTCGCTGAACGCGCGCAACATCCTGGGCGGCACCGCGCCCGCGCAGGTGAAGGCACAGGTGGTCCGCCACCGCGCCCGCCTCGGCTGATCGCGACCGAAGCGGCACCGTGTTCTACGCCATACCGCTCGAGAACAAACCGAGCTGGCGCAATCCACCGTGGATGACGGTGCTGCTGATCCTCGTGAACATGATCGTGTGGTGGGGGCCGCAGCGCAGCGAGGAGAACGCGCGCGAGCGCGCCGCCCACTACTACGTGAACAGCGTGCTGCCCGAACTCGAGCTGCCGCCCTTCGTGGAATGGCTCGAAAAGACGGACCCCAAGCGCGGCAAGCTGGCTCGCCGGATGCTGCCGCACGAGGAAACCTATCCGCAGCTTCTGGAAAGCCTGCAGAACGACAGGAAGTTCCTGGCGAAGCTGCAAGCCGACGGGATCATCACGCCCACCAACCCGCAGTACGGCGAATGGAAGCGCGACCGCCAGCAGTACGAGGCCATGCTGCCCGCGCCTTTCACCGCGCGCTGGTCGCAGGACTACACCAAGGATGCCGAGTTCAAGCCCTGGACCTGGATCACCGCCGCCTTCCTGCATGGCAGCACCGGCCACCTGCTGGGCAACATGCTGTTCCTGTTCCTGTTCGGCTTCTCGGTCGAGCTGGCGCTCGGACGCGGCACCTACCTGAGCTTCTATCTGCTGGGCGCCGTCGGCGCCTCGGCGCTGGCCGGCTGGGCTTATGCCGGCAAGGATGGCTATGGGCTGGGCGCCTCGGGCGCCATCTCGGCGCTGATGGGCATGTACGCGGTGATGTACCGGCTCAAGCGCATCCGCTTCTTCTACCAGCTGTTCTTCTATTTCAACTACGTCACCGCGCCGGCCTTGCTGCTGCTGCCGGCATGGATCGTCAACGAGCTGATGCAGCATTGGCTGGGCGGCCAGGGCATTGCCTACATGGCCCACCTGGGCGGCCTGCTGACCGGTGCGGCCTTGATGACCGGCGCCCTGCTGCTGCGCCGCGTGCAGGCGCCGGAGACGGCCGCCGCACCCGAGCCCGACCGCTTCGGCGAGCACGTGGCCGCTGCCCAGAAGTTCAGCGCCGCAATGAAGTTCGACAAGGCATGTGGCGAATGGCGCGCCGCCGCCGCGCTGCGCCCCGGCGACAGCGACACGCTGCGCGCCTGGTTCAACACCGCGCGGCTGCAGCCCGCGAGCGACGACTTCCACCAGGCCGCCCGCCGCATCTTCCGCCTGCCCGCCACCGACGAGGGCACGATGGCGCTGCAGCACGCCAGCTACAAGACCTACCTCGACCAGGCCAAGCCCGGCGCACGGCTGAAGCCCGAGGACATGGCCCGGCTCGCGCGCCGCTTTGCCCGCATCCGCCAATTCGAAGACACCGACAAGCTCTGCCGCATCCTGCTGAAGACAGCGCCCGACCATCCGGAACTGGCCGATACGCTGTCGGCCTGTGCGAACGGGTTGCTGCATGCGGGCGAGCGCGACAAGGCGATCGGCCTGCTGCCGCACCTGCTGCGCCTCGCGCCGAACGACATGGTGACGCGCGCACTGCAGCGCGCCTGAGGAGCCTGAAGAACTAGGCGGCCGCCGCCGGCCGCAGCAGCCAGCGCACTTCCTGCGTCTGCTCGCTGTCGGGGTAGCGCGACTCCATCGTCGCGAGGATGGGCTGTGCCATGTCCGAGCGCCCCAGCCCCTGCACCAGCGCACGCGCCGCCAGCTCGTAGGCCTGCGGAATCGCCTCGTGGCCGCGAAAACGCTTGTCGAAGCCCGACAGCAGCGCCAGCGTGGCGTGCGCGTCGCCGCTGCGCCACTCGGCGCGCGCCATCGCGACCACCATCGCCGCGTCGTCGAGCGCGAAGGCCTTGTCCTTCTCCTTGCAGGCCTTGAAGACCTTGAGCGCCTCCGAGGCCAGGTCGCGCCGCATCAGCAGCGGAATGAAACGCCGCGCCTGGTCAAGCATGGTGTCCTTTTTCTCGGGCATCAGCGCCAGCACGCGGTGGTAGCGGCGCTGCGCCGCGAGGTCGTCGGACGCGGCCGTGCGCTGGGCTTCGTAGGCCGAGCCCAGCGCGGCCGCGAGATCGCCCTCGGTGATCAAATGGGCCACCTCGGCGTCGATGCGCTGCGCCGCGATCTGCTCGGGCGTACGGCGGTCGACCGGGGAGCCGTCGCCCAGTTCGCTGCCCGGCACCGCGTCGAAACCAAAGGCATCGTGGTGCTGGAACATCACGTAGCCCAGCAGGCTCGCCATGACCCAGCCGAAGTAGATGAACGCGAAGTTGATGACCGGCAGCGCGATGCGCCCGTCGAACATCGGCAGCAGCAGCGACAGCGCCACCTGCGCGCCCGTGCTCAGCAGGAACAGGAAGAAGCACAGCAGCGCATACGGCGAGCCGATGATGCGCATCGCGTCCATCACGTGGCCGGGGTTCATCGCCTGGAAGAAGCTGCCCGACTGCACCAGCACGATCACCGCCGCCGGGAAGGTGAAGGACATGACGAACAGCCCCACCGTGCCCAGGATCGGCGCATACCAGGCGAGCCAGCCGATCAGGAAGGCCTGCACCAGCGTGATCGCGAACAGCTTCCACGGCAGGTAGGTCCAGTCGTCGCTCGATTCGCGGCCGAAGTCGGCCGAATCGCGGATGCCGCGCGCGCCCAGCGCGATGACCTTGAAGCCGTATCGGCTGGCCGCCAGCATGATGCCGACCTCGATGACGAAGAGCGCCAGCGCATCCGGCAGGAAGAAGATCGCGTCGAAGAGCAGGCTGCAGAACGACAGCAGCAAGCCGTAGGCCAGCGGCCGCATCTGGAACGGGAACGCGAAGAAGCTGTTCAGGCGGCGCCAGAACGGCGGTGGCGGCGGCAGCGAATCCTTGACGGCGATCATGGCAATTCCTCCTGTTTTTCTTTTTGTGCCTGTATCCGCTTACTTGCGAAAGAACTCGCTCTGGCTCATGGCGCCGGCACCGCCCATGCGCATCACCGTGACCTCGTCGGCATGCACGAGGCGCATCTGACCGAGCTCGCGTTCCAGGCGCTGGGTGAAGCTGGTCTTGTACTGCAGCAGCGACTCGCCCATCTTCAGCACATTGGTGCCCGTGACGGTCGCGCTCTTGCGGTCGGTGGCCACCTCGATGGTGTCGATGTGGTAGTCGTACTCGATGGTGAGGATGCCGCCCATCCGCTCGCCCACCCTGCTGAAAGTCTCGAAGGCCTCGCGGTTCGCCTGGCAGGCCTCGTCGCGGTTGTGGGAGCGCTCCACCGTTTTCCCCATCATGGTGGTCTTGCTCTCGATCCGGGCCTTGCGGCTGAGCTGCTTGCACAGCATCTCGGCGTCGCGCGAGTAGATGGCGTGGGCTTCCTTCTGGTAGAAGTCGCGCACCATCGATTCGTCAAGCTTGCGGCCGCCAATAAAGAAATACCACGCGCCCACGCAGAGCGCGATCACGATCGCAATTTGCTTCATTTCTTCCCGCCCGCGCCTGCGCGCATCCCTCTTGATTTTGCGGGGCAGTATACGTTGCCGAATGTTTCCTGGAGGCGTCGAAACGAGCTCGTGCCCCTGAATCCGGCCGCCCGGGAGCCCCGTATACCGGGCATGTGCATCGATGCCCGACAATCCCCGAATGCCAGCACCCAGCCCCGACGCCGAACTGATGGCACTGATCGACCGGATCGGCCGTCGCGACGAAGCCGCCCTGCGCCTGCTGTACGACCGCACCTCGCCCAAGCTGATGGGCCTCGCGATGCGCGTGGTGCGGCAGCGCGAATGGGCCGAGGACGTGCTCCAGGAAGCCTTCCTGACTGTCTGGCGAGTCGCCGGCGACTATCGCGCCTCGCTCAGCCCGCCGCTCGCATGGCTCGGGCTGATCGTGCGCAGCCGGGCGCTCGACCTGCTGCGCCGCCGCGCCGCCGACCGCACCCGGCTGACCCAGGAATTCGACGAAATCATGGCCGACCAGTTCGAATCGGATGCACCCAACCCCGCCGACACCGCCGATGCCAGCGAGCAGGCCTGGGCGCTGCACCAGTGCCTGAGCCGGCTCGAGGGCCGCCAGCGCGAGGTGGTCAGCCTGGCCTACCTGCGCGAAATGAGCCACGGCGAACTGGCCGAGCAGCTCAGGCTGCCGCTGGGCACGGTCAAGACATGGATCCGGCGCGGGCTGGAAAAACTGCGCATCTGCATGGGGCGCTTTGCGTGAGAGCGATGGCGAAGAAGAAGGCGACCCTCCCATGAATCTCCTCGCGCACCCCGAGCTGCTCGAACTGCTGGCCGCGAACCACGCGCTCGGCACGCTGCGCGGCGGCGCCCGCCGCCGTTTCGAGACCCTGGCCCGCGAACAGGCGCCGGTGCGCGCCGCCGCGCTGGTCTGGCAGAGCCGGCTCGCGGGCATGACCGAAATGCAGCCCCCGGTCGTGCCCGACCCGGCCGTGTGGACCCGCATCCGCAACACGATCGACGCCGAGCAGGCCGCGCTCGCCATCGAACGCCAGCGCAATGCCGCCGCCGGCAAGCCGCAGTCGCAAGGCGGCTGGCTGCGCAGCCTCGCGCTGTGGCGCGGCGCCACGGCCGCCGGCGCACTGGCCACGGTGCTGGCCGTGGTGGTCGGGCTGAACCTGCGCGACCAGCTGCAGAACGCCCCGGCGGTGCAGTACGTGGCCGTGCTGAACGACGACAAGGCCGCGCCCTCGATGCTCGTCACCTTCGATCCGAAGAAGAAGCAGCTGGTGCTGCAGCGCGTGGGCGGCTTCGACGAAGGCAACGACAAGTCGCTGCAGCTCTGGGCCCTGCCCCCGGGCGGCGTGCCGCGTTCGCTGGGCGTGCTCGACAAGGCGCCCGCGCTGCGGCTGGCTGCGTCAGAATCCGACGTGCGCGTGCCGGCCCTGGCGATCAGTCTCGAACCGAAGGGCGGCGTGCCCAGCGAGGGCGGCCCGACCGGCCCGGTGCTCTTCCATGGCGCGCTCATTGAAAAAACCATCTGACCTGTTTGCTGTCCTTCCGATGCCTTCGATGAAAACCGCGCTGGCCGCGGTCGCGCTGCTGACTGCGGCACTCGCCTCGCATGCCCAGTCCGCCTTCTTTCCCCAGGAATCGGAGACCGCCGCCGCCGAGGCCGCGTCCGCGCGCGACTACCTCGCCGCCAAGGAGCGCTGGCACAACGAGCTCGCGGCCTTCGCGCGCGCCGACCAGGAGCGTTTTCCGGCGCCCGGCGGCGTGGTGTTCGTCGGCAGCTCCACGGTGCGCATGTGGACCCGCCTTGCGCAAGATTTCTCGCGCGTGCCCGGCGGCGTGGTCAACCGCGGCTTCGGCGGCTCGACGCTGGCCGACTGCAGCTTGTTCGCGCGCGATCTCGTGGTGCGCTACAAGCCGCGCCAGGTGATGGTCTATGCGGGCGACAACGACCTGGCCGAAGGCCGCACCCCGCTGCAAGTGCTCGACAGCTTCGCGCGCTTCGCCAACACGGTGCGCGCCGAGCTGCCCGACACGCGCATCAGCTTCATCTCGGTCAAGCCCAGCCCCTCGCGCGAGCAGCTGATGCCGCAGATCCGCGAGACCAATCACGTGATCTCGGCCTACCTGAACCTGCTGCCCAACAGCGAGTTCATCGACGTCTACACGCCGATGCTGGGCGCCGATGGGCGCCCGCGCGCGGAGCTGTTCCGGGGCGACAGGCTGCACATGACGGACGAAGGCTACCGGCTGTGGCATTCGATCATTGCGCCGCACCTGCCGGCCCCGGCGCCGACGGCCCCCTTGCCCTGAGACCGTTGCCGGTCAGGCGCGCGCGGTCTCCGACGGCATGTCGTCCGCCGGCGGCGGTACATCCGCCCCGCGCGTGAAGCGCGCCACGAAGTACATCCCCGAGAACACCGCCAGCAGCAGCAGGCCGTCGCCCCACCAGGGCCGCGCCATCTGGTTGTCGCCGTAGAAGGCCAGCACCAGCAGCACCGCCACGAGGTGCGCGCAAAACACCGGCAGCGAGGCCGAGCCCATCGCCTCCAGCCAGCGCAGCCGCGGAATGCAGCGCATCAGCCATGGCCCGAAGCGCACCGCCAGGATGCACAGCGCCACGAGGTTCACCAGCCGCAGCGGGCCGAGTTGCCATTTGTCGAACAGCAGGTTCAGCTCGACGTCGCCGCCGAACGGCGCCTGGCCGTTGATGCCGGTGTGGCGCCAGTAGACCCCGTAGAGCGCAATGCCTGCCGCAAGCAACAGCAGCCACCACGGAAAACGCAGCGGCCGGGCTTCCGGCCCACTGCGCGTGGCGCCGATGCAAAGCCCCGCGAACCACAGGAACTGCCACGCATAGGTGTTGAACGCGCCCATCTCGTGGAATGGCACCGGCACGTCCAGGTAGCGCACAGCCAACGCATAGATCCATTCGCTGACCCCGAACTGCGCCGCTGCCCACACGATCGCGCTCGCCACCATCACCCCGGTCCAGCCGTGGCGCATGGCAAAGGCCAGCACCCAGGGGCTCAAGAGCATGAAGAAGATATACATCGGCAGGATGTCGAGCAGCGCCGGCTCGTAGATCAGCAGCAGCCCGAACAGGAAGCCGTCGCGCGGCTCCGCCAGGTAATACGACACCAGGTTCTTCACGGCCGGCTGGTCGATGTGCAACCCCACCGCCGCGATCACGGTGAACAGGAACAGCAGGATCGCCGCCTGGCACAGGTAGACCTTCACCACGCGCCGCCAGAAGGCCTGGCGCATCGAGTCGACGCCGCGCAGGTAGCCGATGCGGCTGTACACCAGACCGGCGACGAAGGCCGACAGCAGCACGAAGCCCTCGGCGGCCGAGACGAAGCCGAAGGGCTGGCCCAGCGGATCGGTCAGGCGGGTGGGCAGATGGGTGACGGTCATCAGCACGAGCATCAGCCCGCGCAAGGCGTCTATTTCCCAGTAGCGTTTCATCGGTCGGCGGCGAGGTCTTGGTGGCGGTCCGCGCGGCGCACGCACGACAGGGTTCGATTGTAAGAAGGCCGGCAGACTCGTTCGGGGGGCGTGCGAATGACACCGGGTACTCCCCTCCGCGAATGTCCCCCGGCCTGCGGCCTCCTCCTTTATTTCGCTGCGGGGAGCACCCGGTGCCATTCGCACATGGACGCTCTGCTCGTGCCGGCGGTTCAACCGCTCTGCTGAACGCTCACGCCGATGGGGTGCCTTGCGCAGCGAAATAAAGGAGGAGGCCGCAGGCCGGGGGACATTCGCGGAGCAAGGCACCCCGTCGGCGTGAGCACACCCGGACAGCGACCAACGCATCGGCATGAAAGCGAATGCGACCACCCCAACGGCCTGTGACCGTTGGCACTGCCGAACCGTCGCGCAAATCGGATACGCTGCGCGCTGCCTTCAGGTGGAGATACAACAAAAGTGAATCATTTCGTTCCAACATTGCTCCTGGCCGGCGGTGTCCTCGCGGCCGCCCCGGGCTTTGCCCTCCAGATAACCAGCCTCACGCCCCAGGGCGAAGTCGCCCGAGTGCGCCAGGTCGTCGCCAAGTTCGACCAGGCGGCCGTCAACTTCGGCGACCCCAAGGCCCCCGCCCCGCTCACGGTGAGTTGCACCGACGCGCAGGCCGCCAAGGGCACCGGCCGCTGGACCGACGCCAAGGCCTGGGTCTACGACTTCGAAAACGACCTACCGCCCGGCGTGCGCTGCACCGTCACCCGCATTCCAACCTTCAAGCCCGCCTCGGGCGAACTCACCGGACCCGAGCGCTACCAGTTCAACACCGGCGGCCCGTTCGTGCGCAACTACATGCCGGGCAGCTACAGCCGCATCGACGAGCAGCAGATGTTCATGCTGGAACTCAACGGCGCAGCCACGCTCGACAGCGTGCGCCAGAACGTCTGGTGCGCGGCCGACGGCGTGGGCGAGCGCATTCCGGTCAAGCTGCTCGATGGCGACCAGCGCGCCGGCCTGCTCAAGGCCTTCGGCCGCGACAAGGCTGCGGAGAAAGACCCGCTGCGCTTCGTCACGATGCAATGCAACCGTACGCTGACGCCCGGCGCGAAGGTGCAGATCGTCTACGGCAAGGGCGTGGCGACGCCCTCGGGCGTGGCGAACAACGTGGAGCGCCGCTTCGACTTCCAGGTGCGCGAGCCCTTCGCCGTGTCGTTCACCTGCGAGCGCGAGAACGCGCAGGCCGGCTGCCTGCCGCTGCGACCGATGCAGCTGCAGTTCAACGCGCCCGTCACGCGCAAGCTGGCCTCGCAGATCCAGCTCAAGGGCGACAAGACGATCAAGGCCAAGCTCGACAACGAGGGCGGCGCGCAGAGCGACGACGACGTGGTCAGCAGCGTGAGCTTCGAGCCCCCGCTGGCCGAGAGCGCGCAGTTCAGCATCGAGCTGCCCTCGAAGTTCGAGGACGCCTCGGGCCGACCGCTGGCCTCGCCCGGCAGCTTTCCGCTGAAGGTGGCGACCGGCGCGATGCCGCCCCTGGCCAAGTTCGCCGCCTCGCCCTTCGGCGTGGTCGAGCGCCTGGCCGAGCCCGACACCCCGGCCATGATGCCGGTCACCGTGCGCCGCGTGGAGCCGAAGCTGATGGTCAACGCCCTCACGCCCGGCAAGGTGAGCGACATGAACCCGAAGACCGACGCGGAAATCATCGCGTGGTTCCGCAAGGTGCGCCGCTACGACAGCTTCACCATCTCGCGCGAGCAGGCGCGCAAGGACGTGAAGGGCCCGCTGCCCCCGGTCATCGACAAGGACGACCGCACCACGCTGCAGACCCGCATGCTGTCGCTGCTGGCGGGCCAGTCGGGCGTCAAGGCGCTGGACATGCCCAAGTCGGACAGCGGCGATCCGCGCCCCTTCGAAGTCATCGGCATCCCGCTGACGCCGGGCTTCCACGTGCTCGAAATCGCCTCGCAGAAACTCGGCGAGGCGTTGCTCGACGAGCGCTACAACGCCGGACGCACGATGTACGTGCGCACCACCGCGCTGGCCACCAACCTGGCGGTGCATTTCAAGCTGGGCCGCGAGAACTCGATGGCCTGGGTCACCACGCTCGACAAGGGCAAGGTCGTGGCCGGCGCCGATGTGCGTGTGTCGGGCTGCGACGGCAAGGCCGTGGCCACCGGCACCACCGATGCCAACGGCGTGGTCATGCTCAATGGCATCTCGCCGCAGGCGCCGTCGTGCAACGGCCCGAACGAATACGACACGGCGGCCTGGTTCGTCAGTGCCCGCGCCAAGGACGACAAGGGCGTGGAAGACCTCGCCTTCACCTGGAGCGACTGGCAGCGCGGCATCGAGCCCTGGCGCTTCAACGTGCCGACCAGCATGCAGGCCGAGGCCGACCGCGTCGCCCACACCATCTTCGACCGCACGCTGCTGCGCGCCGGCGAGACGGTGTCGATGAAGAGCCTGATCCGCACGCAGACCAGCAAGGGCTTCGGCCTGCCCGAGAACCGGCCCGACACGCTGGTCATCACCCACGTGGGCAGCGGCCAGCGCTTCACGCAGCCGCTGAAATGGCGCAAGACCGCCACCGGCGGCCTGAGCGCGGAGAACACATTCCCTATTCCGCCGGCCGCCAAGCTCGGCGTGTACGAGGTGATGCTGCGCACCGGCGGCGGCAAGGACGCCAACGGCGAGGGTGAAAGCGATGGCGACGAAGGCTACGGCCGCAGCTTCTCCACCGGCATGTTCCGCGTCGAGGAGTTCCGCCTGCCCGTGCTCGAAGGCCGCATCGCGCCCACCGACAAGAAACCGCTGGTGGCTGCCACCAGCGTGCCGACCGACGTGCAGATCAACTACGTGGCCGGCGGCGGCGCCGCCAACCTGCCGGTGCGCGTGTCGGCCATGGTGCGCGGCAAGAGCCTGAGCTTCTCCGACTACGACGCCTTCAGCTTCAACCCGCCGCGCGCAGCGCAGGGGGACGGCAGCGAGGCCGCCACCGCAGTCAGCGCCGCGGCCGAGGCAGGCTCGGGCGAGGAAGACCTCAACAGCGTGAACGACACCCGCGTGATCGCCGACAAGTTGCCCCTCACGCTGAACAAGGATGGCGCCGGCAAGGTCACCATCGACAAGGTGCCGAAAGTGAAGGCCGCGCGCGAGCTGCTGCTCGAAGCCACGTACGCCGACCCGAACGGCGAGGTGCAGACCATCCGCAGCACGCAGACGCTGTGGCCCGCCTCCGTCATCGCCGGCATCAAGACCGAAGGCTGGGTTTCGACCAGCCAGAAGCTCAAATTCCAGGCGCTCGCGCTCGACCTCTCGGGCAAGCCCCAGGCCAACGTGACGCTCAACGTGCGCGCCGTGGCGCGCATCACCACCACCAGCCGCAAGCGCATGGTGGGCGGCTTCTACACCTACGACAACAAGACCGAGACGAAAGACATCGGCACCGTCTGCAGCGGCAAGAGCGACGCGCGCGGCCTGCTGCTGTGCGAATCGGAGCTGAAGGAAGCCGGCGAAGTCGAACTCATCGCCAGCGCCACCGACGGCGAAGGCCGCGACGCCAAGGCCGTGAGCTCGGTCTACGTGACCAAGCAGGGCGAACTCTGGTTCGGCGGCGAGGACAACGACCGCATCGACGTGCTGCCCGAGAAGAAGAGCTACCAGCCCGGCGAAGTCGCCAAGTTCCAGGTGCGCAGCCCGTTCCGCTTCGCGACCGCGCTGGTCGCGGTGGAACGCGAAGGCATCATCGAGACGCACGTGGTGCAGCTCGACGGCAAGGACCCGACCGTCACCCTGCAGGTCAAGCCCGAGTGGGGCCCGAACGCCTACGTGAGTGTGCTCGCGCTGCGCGGCCGCCTGCGCGAGGTGCCGTGGTACAGCTTCTTCACCTGGGGCTTCAAGTCGCCGCGCGAGTGGTGGACGGCCTTCTGGTACGAAGGCAAGGAATACGTGGCGCCGACCGCCATGGTCGACCTGAGCAAGCCCGCCTACCGCCTCGGCATGGCCGAGATCCGCGTCGGCACGCGCGCCCACCAGCTCGACGTGACCGTCACGAGCGACAAGCCCAGCTACCCGATCCGCAGCAAGGCACAGGTCACCATCAGCGCCAAGCTGCCCGACGGCAAGCCGGCCGCCGGCGCCGAAGTGGCGCTGGCCGCGGTCGACCAGGCCCTGCTGGAACTGATGCCCAACGACAGCTGGAACCTGCTCAACGCGATGCTGCAGCGGCGAAGCTGGGGCGTGAGCACCTCCACCGCGCAGATGGAAATCGTCGGCCGGCGCCACTACGGGCGCAACGCCGAGCCTGAGGGCCGCGGCGGCGGCAAGGGGCAGACGCGCGAGTTGCTCGACACCCTGCTCGTGTGGAATCCGAAAGTGGTGCTCGACGCCAACGGCCAGGCCGTGGTGACGGTGCCGCTGAACGACGCACTCACCACCTTCAAGATCGTGGCCGTGGCCGATTCGGGCGCCAGCCTGTTCGGCACCGGGCAGGCCAGCATCCAGGCCACGCAAGACTTGCAGATCATCAGCGGCCTGCCGCCACTGGTGCGCGAGGACGACCAGTTCCGCGCACAGATCACCTTGCGCAACACCACGCAGAAGCCGATGAAGGTCGAGGCCACGCCGCGCGCCACCCTGCTCACGCTGGAGACGCAGACCGTGGACATCCCGGCCGGCGAGGCACGCGAGGTGGCCTGGACCGTGACCGCGCCCGCGCAGCTCGCGCAGACGCGCGCCGAAGCCATCCTGTGGGAGATCGAGGCCAAGGACACCATCGGCGGCGCGCGCGACGCGCTCAAGGTGCGCCAGCGCATCATCCCGTCGGTGCCGCTCACGGTGCAGCAGGCCACGCTGGTGCAGCTCGATGGCCCCTTCACGCTCGACGTGGCGCCGCCCGCCGACGCCCTGCCCGGCCGCGGCGGCCTGAAGATGTCGCTGCAGCCCAAGCTGGCCGAAGGCCTGCCGGGCGTGCGCGACTGGTTCGCGAACTACCCCTTCATCTGCCTCGAACAGAAGACCAGCAAGTCGGTCGGCCTGCGCGACGCGAAGATGTGGCAGAGCGTGCTGGCCCAGCTGCCGACGTATCTCGACAGCGACGGCCTGGCCAACTACTTCCCGCCGCGCGACGGCGAGGCGAACCGCGGCAGCGACGTCCTCACCTCGTACCTGCTCGCATCGACCAACGAGGCCGCGCAGCTCAACCCCGCCTTCGCGCTCGCCGATGACGTGCGCGCGCCGATGGAGTCCGGCCTGATCGCCTTCGTCGAAGGTCGCATCACGCGCGAGTTCTGGAGTCCGCGCAAGGACCTCGACGTGCGCAAGCTCGCCGCGCTCGAAGCGCTCTCGCGCTACGGCAAGGCCAAGGGCAGCATGGTGGGCAGCATCACCATCGCGCCGAACCAGTGGCCCACTGGCGCAGTGATCGACTGGCTCAACATCCTGAAGCGCGTGAACGACGTGCCGCAGCGCCAGCAGCGCCTGGACGAGGCCAACAACGTGCTGAAGGCGCGACTGTCGTACCAGGGCACCAAGCTGATCTTCAGCACCGAGCAGGACGACTACTGGTGGTGGCTGATGACCAACGGCGACGTCAACACCGCCCGCCTGCTGCTCAGCGTGATGGACGACCCGGCCTGGAAGGACGACATCGGCAAGCTGGCCAACGGCTTCATCGGCCGCCAGCAGAACGGCGCCTGGCACACCACCACCGCCAACCTGTGGGGCGGACTGGCGCTGGAGAAGTTCAGCAAGGTGTTCGAGAGCACCCCGGTGGCCGGCGTGACCGCCGCCACGCTCGGCGCGGTCAAGGCGCAGGTCGACTGGAGCAAGGTCGAGCGCGTGAAGACCAGCGACGCGGCCGGCGCGCCCAACCAGACCACCTTCTTCGGCGCGCCCGCCTCGCCGGGCAACCTGAAGAACAACACGATGTTCCTGCCGTGGGCTGCATCGCCGTCGGGCGCACCCGTGCGCGACACGCTGCTGGTCACGCAACAGGGCACCGGCAAGCCGTGGCTCACGCTGCAGTCGATTGCCGCCGTGCAGCTGAAGGCGCCGTTCGCGGCCGGCTATGCGCTCAAGAAGACCATCACCCCGGTCGAGCAGGCCGTGGCCGGCAAGTACACGCGCGGCGACGTGCTGCGCGTGAGCATCGAGGTCAACGCCAGCACCGACATGACCTGGGTCGTCATCAGCGACCCGATCCCCGGCGGCGCCACCATACTCGGCAGCGGCCTGGGCCGCGATTCGCAGATCGCCACCCAGGGCGAGAAGAAGAGCGGCGCCGGCTGGCCGGCCTTCGAGGAGCGCAGCTTCGAGGCCTTCCGCAGCTACTACGAGTACCTGCCCAAGGGCGTGGTGAAGATGGAATACACGGTGCGCCTGAACAACGTCGGCGACTTCGCGCTGCCGCCGAGCCGCGTCGAGGCGATGTACGCGCCCGAGATGTTTGGCGAGACGCCGAATGCGCGGGTGAAGGTGGAAGCGGCGAAGTAGCGGCGCCCGGCGCTTCTTCTCCAGCTTCTTTACCTCGTCGACCCAGCCGGATCCGCACCCCGCGGCGCATCCGGCTGTTTCGCCCCGGCCGCGGGCGAGCGCAGCGCGGGGGTCGGCGAGCCCCCCAACCTGGCCAGGTTGTGCGGCCGCGGTCAGCATCGTTACTGAATACCGCGCCGGTTCGCCTCCCGCCATCCCGCATGGCGAAAGGCCATCGGCCGCCCATCGGCGTCTTTCGGCGCCGTCATCCCACGCATTCCCTTGAGAAGCCCGGCCCCGCCTCGGCTGGCATGCCGGTGCGCCTTTTGATCGTCAACGGCGCGCAATCCGACGCCTTTGTAGGACTTTGGCCTGACTCGCGCTGTGGCTGAAATGTGAAGTTTGCACACTTTGTTTCGCCTCGACGCAGCCCAAATCCGGGTTTTGCCCTACCTTTATATTGCACTGCAGCATGCCACGTGAGGGCCGCGGGCAGTCTCTTCAATCCCCTGGATGCACGCCGACGTTCCGGCGTGCGCCGTCGCCACGAGAGGTTGGTATGCATGTCTCGAAAACCGGTTCGTTCCGTCCTTCCCGCGCCCTGAGGCGCAATGCCCGCGCCTCGGCCCGCCGCCCTTCCGGCTCGTCCGGCCGCCACCGACAGCGGGGCGCTTTCGTGCCCAAGCTCGCGGGCTACGGGCTGCTGGCGTTCGTGCTGTGGCTGATGGTCGAAACGCTGATCCAGCCGCTGCTGTCCTCGCAGGCCACCCGGGCCGTGTTGCAGGCGCCGGTAGGGCTGATCACGTCGCCGATCAACGGCGTGGTCACCCGGATGGTGGTCCACACGCGCGATGCGGTCGAAGCCGGCACCGTCGTGGCCACGGTACGCAATCCGACCGTCAACCAGGAAATACTGACCACCCTGAGATCGCAGCACCTCGCGCTGCAGAGCCAGCTTGCGCAGCTGGGCAACCAGTTCAAGGCCGACAGCCAGGAAATGAAGTTCGTCGGCCATGAGGCCAATGTCCATCGCGAGGCCTCGCTGGCCCAAGCCTGGGAGGCCTGGCAGATCGCCCAGCGCCAGCGCGACGTGGCGCAGAGCGTGGTGGAGGAGCAGGAGAACAAGGTCCGCACCAACCAGGCGCTGCTGGAACAGGGGGCGATCAGCGAGCAGGTGATGAACGCGTCCGAGGCCCAGCTGAACACGGCGCGTGCCAACGCCGCGGTGGCGGCACAGGCCTTCGCCGGGCAGGCCCAGACGGTGGCGAGCGCCGGACAGGGCGCCTTCGTGGGGACAGGCGGCAACAGCCTGTTCCAGACGCTGGAGAGCCGGCGCGGCGTGCTGCGCAACAGTGTCGACCGTGCCCGACAGGACGGCACCGCCATCGTCCAGCAACTCAAGCAGGTCGCGGCGCTCGAGGAAGAGGAGCGCCAGCGGGTGGAGAAACTGTCCTCCTACGAGATCAAGGCCACCCAGTCGGGGCAGGTCCACACCGTGCTGGCGCCCGAGGGCGCGTATGTGACGGCGGGGCAGTCGCTGGTGCGCGTCACCGATTGCAGCCGGCTGGGCGTGGTGGCGGTGTTTCCGGCCCGGCTGGCCAAGCGGCTGAGCATCGGTTCGGTACTTGACGTGAAGGTCGGCCAGGCCGTCGCATCGGTGCCGGCGCGCGTGGAGCAATTGCTGCCGGTGGCATCGGACGCACTGCAGAGCACCTACAGCGTGCCCTTCCCCTTCGCCGAGCAGGGCTCCATCTACGCCGTGGCGCGCATCGACAGCAACGAGCCGCCGAAGGCGCAGTCCGCCGGCGAGAGCAACCTGTGCGCGCCCGGCAAGGTGGTCTCGGCCAGCCTCAGGTCCTGAGTACAGGCAATGAACTGCCCTGCATCGAAAGACAAGCATGCGTTTTTTCCCTCGCGGCCTGGCCCTGGCGCATTGCACGGCCGCCCTGGCGGCGCTGGCCCCGCTGCCGGCGCTCGCCCAGCAACCCGGTGCCACGCAGCAGCGCCTCGTACAGCAAAGCTGTGAGGGTTTGCGCCGGGCGGTGGCCGAAGACCAGAAGGGCGCTGCGTCAGGTCCGCTCTTCCTTGCCAGCTACAGGCTCGCCGCAGGCGGCCAGGGCACGCCACCGCTGGAACCCGCGCTGGCGGGCGCAGCCTTCACCTACGACAACGCACTGGCCGGCATCGCGCTGCTGGCATGCGGCGACCCGGGCTCGGCCAGGCGCATCGGCGACGCGATCGTCCGCGCGCTCGAGCGCGACCCGAACGTGGCCGACGGGCGCGTGCGCAACGCCTATCGCGCCGGCCCGATGACCGAGGACAAGGCCGCGCTGCCGGGCTACTGGGATGCCGGCAAAAAGCAATGGATCGCCGACGCCTACCAGGTGAGCACCGCGACGGGCAACGTGGCATGGGCCGCGCTGCTGCTGTTGAACCTGAACCAGGCCGAACCGACGCCAGCCTATCTGGCGAGCACGCGCAAGCTGCTCGGCTGGATCGAGCAGCGCACGCGTGCCCGGAACGCACCCGACGGCTACAACGGCGGCTGGTACGGCTGGGACAACAAGCAGCGCCCCCAGACCTGGAAGTCGACCGAGCACAACATCGATGTCGCGGTGGTCGCCGCGTGGGCGGCGCGCGCCGGCGGGCAAGGCGAGGCCGAGACCCAGCAGGCGCGCACCGCGCTCGATTTCGTGACCCGCATGTGGAACCCGTCCGAGCAGCGCTTCAACATCGGCACCAAGGAAGACGGCGCCACCATCGCCACCGAAGGCTCCGGGCTCGACGCCCAGCTCTGGCCGCTGCTGGCGGCCACCGACCGTTCCTGCGGCTGGATGCGAGGGCTCGAATGGGTGGAGAAGAACCATCGCTTCGGCGAAGGCTATGGCTTCTCGCGCAGCCCCGACGGCATCTGGACCGAAGGCAGCGCGCAGGTCGCCGCCACGCTGGTGGCCCGCAAGGGCGCGGCGCCCGAAGCGCTATGGCGCCTGCTGGCGTCGCAGCGCGCCGACAACGGCCTGTACTACGCCACCCCCGCTTCCCGCATCTCCACCGGGCTGGCCATCGGGCCCGACTCGGCGGGCGCCGACTTCTTCTACTACCACTGGCCGCACCTCGGCGCCACTGCGTGGATCGCATTGGCCGCCACCGGCTTCAACCCATTCACCGGCAAGACCGCCGCAACCGGAGCCATTCCATCATGTCCCACCTGATCGCCACGCCGGAGTTCCAGCTCAATGCCCTCGTGGCGGGGCTTGCGCTCCTCCTGATGACGTGGGGCCGCGTTGAGCGCATCGGCCACCGCGCGTTGTTTGGAGCACTCACCGCCCTGCTGCTGATGCGCTACGCCGTCTGGCGCGTGGTGGCGACCATGCCGCCCTCGGACCTCGGCTTCGAGACCCTGTTCGCCTGGATCTTCCTGGTCTTCGAGCTGACGGCCATCGTCTACACGCTGATGTCCATCCACATGCTGCTGCGGCGGCGCGACAACCACGGGCTGGCCGATCGCGGCGAGGCCGCGTTGCGCGGGCGTGGCGAGCAGGTGCCGGCACTGGACGTGTTCATCTGCACGTACAACGAGGAGCTGGCCGTGCTCGAGAAAACCATCATCGCCGCCCAGGCCATCGACTACCCGCAACTGAAGGTCTGGGTGCTGGACGACACCCGCCGCGACTGGCTGCGCGACTACTGCGAGCGCCGGGGCGTGCACTATGCGCGGCGGCCCGACAACAGCCATGCCAAGGCCGGCAACCTCAACAACGGCCTGCGCCTGTCGGCGGAGGTGACCAACGCGCCTTTCATCCTGGTGCTCGACGCGGACTTCGCGCCGCAGCGCCAGATCGCCTACCGCATGCTGGGCCTGTTCGACGACCCCAAGGTGGGCCTCGTGCAGACGCCGCAGTTCTATTACAACGCCGACCCCATCCAGCACAACCTGCGCGCCACCAACAGCTGGGTCGACGAGCAGCGCGTGTTCTTCGACGTGCTGCAGCCCGCGAAGGATGCCGTGGACTCGGCCTTCTGCGTGGGCACTTCGTTCATCGTGCGGCGCGACCTGATCACGGCCGCAGGCGGCTTCCCGGTCGGCAGCGTCTGCGAGGACATCCACACCACCTACCTGCTGCTGCGGCATGGCCACATCACGCGCTGGCTGGGCGAGCGGCTTTCGCACGGCCTGTCGGCCGAGAGCATCGTCGACTACATCAACCAGCGCAGCCGCTGGTGCCTCGGCACGGTGCAGCTCGCGCTGCTGCCTCAGGGGCCCTTGCGCGGCAAGGGCTACAGCCTGTCGGCGCGGCTGCATTTCCTGCACGGGCTCCTGCACTGGCTGGGCAAGCCGTTCATGGCGATGATCATGGTGGCGCCGGCGTTGTACTGGTATGCCGGTGTCTCGGTCTTCCACGCGACGCCGCAGGCCTTCGCGGCCTACGGGTTGCCGCCGCTCGTGATGTTCTGGGCCTACAGCTACTGGATCAGCCAGCGGCGCTGCCTGCCCGTGTTCAGCGAGGTGAGCCAGCTCGTGGCGGCGATGGCCGTCACCAGCACGCTGCTCGCCGCGATGCTGAAGCCCTTCGGCCATCCCTTCAAGGTCACCGCCAAGGGCCTGGACCGCTCGAAGACGGTGGTGCACTGGAAGCTGGTCGCCGTGTTCGGCGGGCTGCTCGTCGCACTGCAGGGCGGCGGTGCATCGGCCGTCATGAGCGGCGCTGCGCTCACGCCGGGCGACCAGCTCAATCTGGTGTGGACCGGTATCGCGCTCATTCTGTGCCTTGGCGCGCTCATCGCCTGCGTCGACCTGCCGCGGCCCGACCAGGAAGAGCGCTTCCCCTGGCGCGCCGCGACGCGGGTCCGCACGGCGACGGGCGAAGGCGACTCGCGCTTCGTCAATATCGCCGTGGACGGGGCACTGCTCGAAGGCGGCGCCCTGCTGAAACGCCTGCGCGTGGGGCAGGCCCTGGAGGTCTACGTCGATGCGGTGGGCTGGCTGCCCGCGCTCGTCGCCGGCCGCAGGCGCGCCAGCGCGGAACTGCGCTTCGCCGGCACCGAGACGCAGCGCGAGCAACTGGTGAGCCATGTCTTCAACGTGCTGCCGAGCCACGTCGCGGTGCAGGTGCGCCCGTGGGGGGCGGCTTCGGCGCTGCTCGCCAGCGCGGGGTTCCGTGCGCCTGGCGCCGGCTTCGTGCGCCTGTTCCTGCGGCTGTCGCTGCTCGTCCTGGCGGCCGGCCTCCTGCTGGTGGTAAGCGGCTGCAACCTCACGCCGCCGCTCAAGCAGCCCGACCTGGCGGTGCCTTCCAGCTGGCCCGCCGGCAAGGCGGTGCCGGCATCGGAGCCCGCGGACTGGCGCAGCTTCGTGCGGGATGACGAACTGCGCGGCCTGATCGCCACCGCCCTGAACCAGAACCGCGACCTGCGCGTCTATGCGGCCCGTGCGCGCGAAGCCCGCGCGGCCTACGCGGGCAGCCGCGCCTCGCTGTTCCCGCAGATCGGGCTGTCGAGCCATGCGCAGCGCGCCCAGACCACGACGCAGGGTTCGCTCAGCCCGGTGGGGAACGTGCCGTCCGACGGGCGGATCTCGAACAGCTTCGACGTGCAGGCCGGCGTCACGTCGTACGAGCTCGACTTCTTCGGCCGCCAGCAGAGCACCGCCCAGCAAAGCGGCTCCCTGGCCGAGGCCGGCGACAAGGACTACGCCGCAGCCCGCATGAGCCTGGTGGGCGAAGTGACCAATGCGTATCTCACGCTGCGCGCCGACCGCGCCCAGCTCGCACTGGCCAACGCCAACGAGGCCTCGCTGTCTTCCAACGCCGACATGATCGGCCGCGCCAAGGCCGCAGGCGGTGCAGCGCAGCTGGACGTCTTCCGCGCGCAGTCGCTGCTGCAGAACGCCCGTGTGCGGCAGGAGGAATACCGCATGCGCGTTGCCCAGGACCTGCAGGGGCTCAACGTGCTGGTGGGCCAGCCTGTGTCGCCGGACACCGGCGCCGCGCGCCCTGGCCCGAGCAGTCGACGGAATCCGTGGCCGCGGGCCTGCCGTCCAGCCTGCTGCAGCGCCGGCCCGACCTTCTCGCGGCCTATGCCCGCGTCGAGGCCGCGAACTCCGGCGTCGGCGCGGCCAAGGCGGCCATGCTGCCGACCATCTCGCTGACGGCCCTGGCGGGCGGCGTCAGCGGCGAGCTGTCGACGCTGCTGAGCAGCGGCAGCCGCAGCTGGGCCGGCGTGCTCGGCGTGTCGCTGCCGCTGTTCGACTGGGGACGCCGCTCGGCCAACATCACGGGCAGCGAAGAGCGGCTCGCGGCAGCGATGGCCTCGTACGAATCCGCCGCGCAAGTGGCCTTCCGCGAAACCGCCAATGCACTGATCGCCAGCGACCACCTGCGCCCGCAGCTGCAGGCGCAGCAGTCCCGCGTGCAGGCGCTGGAAAACGTGGCGCGCATCTCGCGCACGCGCTTTCGCAGCGGCCTGGAAGACTACTTCTCGAGCCAGGATGCGCAGCGCGAGCTCTATTCCGAGCAGCAGCAGCTGATCGAGCTGCAGCTGAAGGAAGCCGTGAACATGGTCAACCTCTACAAGGCCTTGGGTGGGGGGTGGAGCAGCACCTAGCGCGAACTGGCGTCGTCGAACGTGGCCGCCCGGCTCGTGCTCAGAATTCCTTGTCCTTGAGCAGATAGCCAGGCGGTATCACGTAGTTCCAGTTTTTCTCGTTGAAGGCGAACTCCCAAGCCTGCGGCGCGAGGGTCTTGCCGCCGTCCTTGCCCGTGACCACGATGCGCAGGGGAAACACCTTGTCCTGGATGCGGCTGGCGTCGATCTCCAGGGTGCTGTCGAGATCGGAGGCCTTTTGCTCGCAGGCCTGGTCGTCGTCGCCGTTGCAGGCACCGGCATCGGAGTACTCGGCTGTCATGCCGCCGAGGTCCTTGATCTTCCTGCCGTAAGGTGCGAGCACGATATACCAGCTGCCGGCGTAGCCCTGGTGCATGTCGCCATGGGTATTGAGCCACCCCCAGTAGTCCGAAGGCCCGAGCTTGACGAACTCCCAGTTGGTGGGGGCGTTGCCGTACGAACCGTAGTTCATGCGCGCATCGCCCGCGAGCATGACCCACCGGCCCTGTTTCTGCTCCAGAACGAAGGCGCCGACCAATCCGGGCGTAGGGTGTCCTCCGTCCCCCGTGCTGCCGCGCGTGAGCAGGTAGAGCCGCTCGCCGTCGGGTGCACTCACGCGGTCGACCCGATCCAGTTCCATGCAATAGGTCAGGCCTTCGGCTGCTGTTTTCCAGCAGTGCCCAGCCTCGTCATAGCCGCTGTAGACCTCGTCCAGGATGGGCTTGGCCAAGGCCAGCAGGGTCGGACTGCCGATCGTGCGCGGGGTTTCGTGTTCACGCGCAGTCGAAAAGACAGAAGCATGCGGTGCGGGAGCTGCCACCGATTGCGCCTCTGGCGAAGGTGCTTCGCTGCGCTGGCAAGCGGCAAGAGAGGCTGCGAGGCAGGCCATGAAGATCGCGGAATGAGAAAACTGGGGCATAGGAATAAGGGATGCGTGGGGTCGATGGGAAACGCTCTCGCGTTCCGTCACGGGGTGCACAAGAACGGAGCCGGTGGCCTCACCGGCACTGCGGTTGCCAGGACGATCTCGCCCTTCAGGTCGGGCAACGACGCTGCATGCGCCCTTTGCAGATTGCCAGGGTCGCGGCGGATCACGACATCGTCGTTGCGCGCATAGACGAAATCACCGATGTACACGGTGCGCGCTTCGGGTGCAGCGAAGGCCCATGCGTCCTGCGCCAGCGGCGCGCTGTTGAAGGGGCTGTAGACATAGTTTCCGGGCGGCACTTCGAAGGCGAAATACTGGATCGGGCCCGACGCCGCGGGCACCGTGGCCCTCGTTCTGTCGAACCGGAAGCAATTGCCCGCCAGGGCCTGCTTCCCGAGGTCGTACGCCGCCAGCTCGATGCCGAATCTTTCGTGTTTCCAGTTTCCCTCGACGCCCACGCCGTAGATGACGACCGCACCAGCATTGCTTGCCGCCATGCCTGCCGGGATCAACCTCACGGCGTTCGAGACGCAGCCCGACAACACCAGGGACAGGGCGAGCAGCACGGGCAGTCGGGACATCGCTTTCATGGAGAGACAGCGCACGTTGCCCGTTGGAGCTACTTCGGCATGTAGTTCATCTTGGTCACGACAATGGTCAGCTCCGGCGCGGCGGCCGTTGCGTCGAAATGCTGCTTGAGCGACTGGCCGCGATAGGGACCATCGGCCGCCAGCCAGTTGTCCGACAAAACGACGGTCGTCTCGGTGTCGGGTTTCTTCATTGTCATCTTGCTGGAGAACTTGCAGACATTGAAAGTCCCGAGCGGGGTTTGCAGGGTTTCCCGGCCGTGATAGGTCAGTTCGGTCGTCATGTCGTAGTTGGCGTTTGCCGCACTTCCTCCATCGATCGTCGAGGCCGACGTGTTTTTCTGCACATAGCTCTGGCTTGCCATCTGTCCGGGCTGCATATCGGCCGGAAACGACACGGGCGGCTCGAAGACCGTGGTGTTGGTGACGGTCCCCTCGGGCGTCGCAGTTGCAGTGATCGACCCGTAGGCCACGCTGTTTCCGTCGACGAGGTCCTTGTATCCCTTGGACGTGGTGGTGACACTGCCGTTGATGATGTCCGGCGTCGTGAAGCTGACCGGATTGGCGCCGGCGAAGGACTCGCGTTCGCCGATCGTTATCTTGCTGTTGGAGACGGTGGGCGTTCCTCCCGGGGAAGTCAGCTCGCTTTCCGTTTCCAGCACGGTCCCCGCGTGATAGTCGGCCTCGTTCAGGCATGGTGCCGAACTGTTCGAGGTGGCCGGGGGCGGCGGTGCGGCGGGCGGCGGCTCCGAGGGTGCAGGCGCCGGAGTCGATGCTGGCGCCGCACCGATCGGTGCAATCGGGAAGCCGCCGCCACCTCCACTCCCGCCGCCACCGCCGCAAGCCACCAGCGTTGTGGCCACGAGCGCCGCTGCGCCCGCGACTCGCAGCAGCCGCTCGCGCGAGCCCTTCCTGTTTTCCGACGTTCTCATTGTTTTCTCCCTGGTGAAGTAGATCGATTTGCTCGATGCGCCTGCACGGCGAAGCGCAGGGCAATCTAGCTTCGGCAAGGCACAACTTGGTAGTGCCCAAAGTCACCTCTTTTCGAAAAGCATGGGCATGCAGCAGTAGCCTTCGGCACGCACACAGGCCTACACTCCCGCCTCGGTCATCACTGCCCCGGTTCATTGCAGGAGAAACACATGAACACCCTGGAGATCGCCAACAAGCTCGTGGCGCTGTGCAAGGAAGGTAAATACGAGGATGCCAAGGTGCTCTACGCACCCGAGGCCGTGAGCGTCGAGGCCGGCGCGCCGCCCGGCCAGGCGCGCGAAGCGGCCGGCCTCGCGGCCATCAAGGCCAAGGGCGATTGGTGGGTCGCCAACCACGAGGTGCATTCCGCGCAGGTCGCAGGCCCATGGCCGCATGGTGACCGCTTCATCGTCGGCTTCCGCTTCGACGTGACCATGAAGTCCAACGGCCACCGCTTCACGATGGAAGAAATGGCGCTCTACACCGTCAGGGACGGGAAGATCGTGCGGGAAGAGTTCTTCTACACGGACGGGGCCTGACGCGACGACGCCTGCCCACGTCGAACGGAGAGCGCCATGTGCCGCAGCATCAAGACCCTCTACAACTTCGAGCCGCCCGCCACCGAGCAGGAAATTCGTGCCGCCGCGCTGCAGTTCGTGCGCAAGCTCAGCGGCTTCAGCGTGCCGTCCAAGGCCAATGAGGAAGCTTTCGGGCGCGCGGTCGATGAAGTGGCCGCCACCGCGGCTCGGCTGATCGAATCGCTGGTCACCACGGCCGAGCCGCGCGACCGGGGCGTCGAGGCCGAACGCGCCAAGGCCCGCGCGGCCGTGCGATTCGGCAGCAGCCCCGCGTGATAAAAGACAAGCGATAGCCTCCATCCGAGCAACAACCACACAGGAACACAACCCATGCCCATCGAACTCTGGCTCGCCTTCGTCGCGGCCTCCGCCGTCATGCTGGTCATTCCGGGACCGACCATCCTCACTGTCATCAGCTATTCGATGTCGCACGGCCGCCGCGCCAACGTGCCGCTGGTCGCTGCCGTGGCGCTCGGCGACTCGACGGCGCTGGTGGTGTCGCTGCTGGGGCTGGGTGCGCTGCTGGCCACCTCGGCTTTCTGGTTCACGGTGGTCAAGTGGGTGGGCGGGCTGTACCTGCTGTACCTCGGCATCAAGCTGCTGCGCGCGGGCATCTCGTCCACCGAAATCGCCGCGCCGGCCGCGCCCGCCTCGCGGCTGCGCCTGTTCGCCAACACCTACCTGGTGACGGCGCTGAACCCGAAGGGCATCGTGTTCTTCGTGGCCTTCCTGCCGCAGTTCATCAGCCCGGCGGCCAATGTCACGTACCAGTTGTGGGTGCTGGCCGTCACTTTCGTCGCACTGGCCGCAACCAATGCCACGCTCTATGCGGTGTTCGCGGGCTCGGCGCGCCGGCTGCTGTCATCGCCGCGCGCGCAGCGGCGCTTCAACTTCGCGGGTGGTTCGCTGCTGAGCGCGGCCGGCATCTGGGCGCTGATGGCGCGCCGGCCGGGCTGAGCGGCCCGCGCGCGCTCATGAAAAAGGGCCGCAAAGCGCCATGCTTCGCGGCCTTTTCCTGTGGCAGTCAGTAGCGGTACGGATTGTTCGGGGCGCGGTCGTAGCGATTGGGCACGCCGTCGTTGTCGCGGTCCCTGTCGTAGCGGTTCGGCACGCCGTCGCGGTCGCGGTCGCCGTAGTAGTGGCCGCGCGGCGGCGGGCGGTCGTAAGGCGCGACCACGCAGCCGGCCAGGATGGCCGACGCGGCCAGCAGGATCGCCAATGTCTTCGTCATGTGAGTTCTCCTTGGAGTGTTTGTGGAACCGGGCTTCGCCTCCTGCGAGCCGGTACTGCATTGAAGGCCACGCCGGTACGCATCGGGTTTCTGCAGTGAGGCGCTTGCGTGAAGTTGGTTACCGGATGTGGAACATGGCGAGAACTTTGGGCTGAAGTTTTCATGCCCGCAAGGCGGCAAGCCGCCCGTCGCGGGGTAGGCGCCGTTCCCGTGGTGCATCGCAGAGAATGTCGGCGCCCACGCTTCCGGACACCGACCTTTTCGATGCAATCCGCGCCCCTCTTCGTCCCCATCCGCAAGGCCCTCGCCGCAGCCCTGCTGGCGGCGGCCTGCGTCCATCCAGCCTGGGCCCTCGTGAGCTTCGAAGAAGTGAAGCGCGACTTCCGCTCCTCCGACACCGAGGTGCTCGACCGCAACGGCGAGTTGCTGCAGCGCGTGCGCACCGATCCCACCGTGCGGCGCGGCCGGTGGACCGCGCTGGCCGACGTGTCGCCCGCGCTGCGCACGGCCATGGTGCTGAGCGAGGACAAGCGCTTCTACGAACACAGCGGCATCGACTGGCGCGCGGTCTCGGCCGCGGCCTGGGCCAACGTGTGGAACACGCGCACGCGCGGCGCCTCGACCATCACGATGCAGCTGTCGGGCCTGCTCGACGACGACCTGCGCCGCGCCTCTGGCGGACGCAGCTTCACGCAGAAGATCGGTCAGACAGTGGCGGCCGCGCAGCTGGAGCGCAACTGGCGCAAGGACCAGATCCTCGAGGCCTACCTCAACACCGTGCCGTTCCGCGGCGAGATCGTGGGCATCGATGCGCTCTCGCGCACGCTGTTCGGCAAGGCGCCGAGCGGGCTCGATGCGCGCGAGGCCGCCGTGGCATCGGCGCTGGTGCGCGCGCCGAATGCAAAGCCCGCCGTGGTGGCGCAGCGCGCCTGCGAGGTGCTGCGCGCGATGGAACCGCAGCAGAAGGTCGACTGCGAGGCGCTCGACATGTTCACGAGCGCAGCGGTGCAGCGCCGCGCCTTCGAGACGAACGAAGGGATCGCGCCGCATGCGGCTCGGCGCGTGCTGCGCGAGATTCGGGATGCGAATGCGGGGGCGGCCCCCACCCCGGCCCCCCCCCAGAGGGGGAGGGAGAAAGACAGCAAGGAAACCAGTGTGCGCACCACCCTGCGCGCGCCGCTGCAGCGCTTTGCGCTGGACACGCTGCAGCGCCACCTGCGCGAACTGCGCGAGCGCCACGTGGAAGACGGCGCGCTGGTGGTGCTCGACAACGCGACCGGCGAAGTGCTTGCCTGGGTCGGCTCCTCCGGCCCGCTGAGCCAGGCGGCCGAGGTCGACGGCGTCACCGCGCTGCGGCAGCCCGGCTCCACGCTCAAACCGCTGCTCTACGGCCAGGCGATTGCCGAGCGGCGCATCACCGCGGCCTCGCTGATCGAGGACTCGTCGGCGCAGATCAGCACCGCCAGCGGCCTCTACATTCCGCAGAACTACGACCGCCGCTTCAAGGGCCCGGTGTCGGCACGCACCGCCCTGGCCGCCTCGCTCAACGTGCCGGCCGTGCGCACGCTGGTGATGGTGTCGCCCGAAGCCTTCGCGCGCGAGCTGCGCGCCGTCGGCCTGCCGCTGCGCGAGAGCGGCGACTACTACGGCTACAGCCTCGCGCTCGGCAGCGCCGAGGTGTCGCTGCTGTCGCTCACCAACGCCTACCGCATGCTGGCCAACGGCGGGCGCTACGGCACGACGACGCTGACCGTGCGGCCACCCGTCCCGGCCGAAAGATCGAAGCCGCCGATGCTCGACCCGCGCGCCGCCTTCATCGTCGGCGACATCCTCTCCGACCCCAACGCGCGCACCCGCACCTTCGGACTCGACAGCATCCTTTCCACCCGCTTCTGGACCGCCGTGAAGACCGGCACCAGCAAGGACATGCGCGACAACTGGGCCGTGGGCTGGTCGCAGCGCTACACGGTAGGCGTGTGGGTCGGCAACGCCAGCGGCGAGTCGATGTGGGACGTGAGCGGCACCAGCGGCGCCGCACCGGTGTGGGCCGAGGTGATGCGCTTCCTGCACGCGCGCGAGCCGAGCCGCGCGCCCGCGCCGCCGCCCGGCCTCGTCGAAGCGCGCGTGAGCTTCGGCAACGGCGCCGACGGCAACCCGCTCGAAGCGGCACGCAGCGAGTGGTTCCTGCAGGGCACCGAGCAGCCGCTGTTCGCGCTCGATACCGGCATGGCGGCCGGCGCCGCCTCGGCGCGCATCACCGCGCCGGCCGACGGCACCATCATCGCGCTCGATCCCGACATCCCGCCGCAGCGCCAGCGCGTGCGCTTCGACTCCGAAGGCCGCGGCGTGCAGTGGCGCATCGACGGCAAGCCCTTCGAGCGCGGCAACAGCGTGCAGTGGTTTCCCTGGCCGGGGCGCCACGTGATCGAACTGGTGGACGCCGGCGGCAAGGTGGTGGACCAGCGCCGGCTCGAAGTGCGCGGCGCCGGCGTGGTGACGAAAAGCGCGCGCCGGTAAAGGCCGTGGACGGCGCGCTTCGGGGCGCGAAGAGAGGGCCGGCGCTTGGTAAAGATGCCGTCCGGGCCAACCACCACATGGACAGTCCGGGCTTTGTTTGGCGGCAAAATTCGTCCAATCATTGAATGACCCAGGTCCTCCCGATGCTTGCCCAAGCCCCCCGAACCTCCCTGGCGGACACCGCCGCCGACAGCATCCGCGCCGAGATCTCCGCCGGCCGCTGGGCCGTCGGCTCCCGCATTCCCATCGAGCCTCAGCTCGCGCAATTGCTGGGCGTGAGCCGCGGCACGGTGCGCGAGGCGGTCAAGACGCTGGTGTCGCGCGGGCTGCTCGAAGTGCGGCAAGGCTCGGGCACCTATGTTCGCTCGGGCTTCGACCCTTCGTCCAGCCTGCAGAAGCTGCGCCTGGCCAGCCTGCGCGACCAGTTCGAAGTGCGCCGCGCGCTCGAGGTGGAAGCCGCCCGGCTCGCCGCAGTGCGCCACACCTCGCGCGACCTGCGCCGCCTCCACACCCTGCTCGACAAGCGCGGCGTGCCCGACGCCAGCGACAACGGTGCGGGCTTCATCGAGCGCGACCTCGCCTTTCACCTCGCCATCGTCGACGTATCGGGCAACCTCGCGCTGGCCGAAACCTGCCGCTTCATCACGGGCTACATCAAGGAAACGATCGCGAGTTCGATGGGCGGCACCAACCTGCCCGAGCCCGACGACGCCGCACACCGCGCGATCGTCGAAGGCTTTGCCAGCCGCGACCCCGACGTGGCCGCCGCGGCGGTGCGCGCCTTCATGGCGCCGATGATCAACGCGCTGGCACTGGGCACACGATGAGCTCGCTCACGCTCGCCTCAGGCCACACCACGGCCGACGACCTGCTGATCGACGCCGAAGCCGACAGCCTGCCTGCGCCGCGCCCCACGCCCGCGCCCACCCTCGCGCGCCGCGTCCTGCTCGCCGCCAGCGTGGTGCTGATCGCCTTCAACCTGCGCCCGGTGTTCGCCAGCCTCTCGGTGGTGCTGCCGGAGATCATCAAGGCCACCGGGCTCTCGGCCACGGCCGCGAGCCTGCTGACCACGCTGCCGATCGTCTGCCTGGGCGTGTTCGCGCCGCTCGCGCCCGGCCTGGGCCGCCGCTTCGGCACCGAGCGCACGCTGCTGGCATGCATGGTGCTGATCCTGGTCGGCACGGTGCTGCGCGGCACCGGCAGCATCCCGCTGCTGTTCCTGGCCTCGGCCATCGCGGGCAGCGGCATTGCGGTGTCGAACGTGCTGCTGTCGGGCCTCGTGAAGCGCGACTTTGCGTCGCAGGCGGCGCTGATGATGGGCCTCTACACCATGGCCGTGTGCGGCGGCGCGGCCAGCGCCGCGGGCCTCACGGTGCCCATCGAGCACGCGCTGGGCGGCGGCTGGACCATGGCGCTCGCGATGTGGGCGCTGCCGGCCGCGCTGGTCACGCTGATCTGGGCGCCGCAGGCGTTGCCGCTGAAGCCGGTGGCGAGCGAATCGGGCTTCACGGTGCGCGGGCTGTGGCGCGACAGGCTGGCCTGGCAGGTCACTTTCTTCATGGGCCTGCAGTCCGCGCTCGCCTACATCGTGATGGGCTGGCTCGCGCCGATATTGCGCGAGCGCGGGCTCGGCAGCGAGACGGCCGGCTACGTGGTGTCGCTGTCGGTCATGACGCAGGTGGTGACCTGCCTCGTGGTGCCCGCGCTGGCGGTGAAGCTGCGCAACCAGCGCGGCCTTGCGGTCGCGCTGGCGCTGCTCACGGTGGGCGCGATGCTGGCGATGCTGTTCGCGCCGCTGGGAGGCGTGTTCGGCGTGTGGGCCTGGGCCGTGCTGCTGGGCATTGCGCAGGGCGGCACCTTCGCGCTGGCGCTCACGATGATCGTGCTGCGCTCGCCCGATTCGCACGTGGCCGCGCATCTCTCGGGCATGGCGCAGGGCGTGGGCTACATGGTGGCTGCCTTCGGGCCGCTGGTGGCCGGGCTGCTGCACGGCTGGACGGGGAGCTTTCGCGCCTCGTCGTGGCTGTTCATCGGGCTGGGCGTGGCGCTGGTCATCACGGGGCTGGGGGCCGGCCGCACGATGCACGTGGGCACGACGACCGTGCCTCGGCACTGAGTGGCGGTTTCTCGCCCCTGTTTGTGATTACTGCGGACCGCCGCAGAAACCGGCGCGCTCGGTGGTCTTCGCCGTGAAGCGGATGCGCGTGGTGGTCGCCGCGCTCCGCGGCTCGTTCTGCGGCCACTCGGTCTGCACCCAGGTGTATTGCCAGTCGTAGGGCGCGCCCGGCTTCGCAGCCTCGCCGTAGGCGATGCGCAGGCTGCCGTTGCCCTCGTCGTGGCAGTGCTTCGAGGTCTTGTATTCCTTCTCGCTGAAGCAGGCGCGGATCATCTTGAAACACGAGAACGGAATGTCCTCGTGCACCGCCTTGCCGCCTTCCAGCGGCACGAAGTCCGCGGTGTCGAACGAGGCGCCGCCGCCGGAGTACATCTCCGACACGGTCTGCAGCACAGCCACGGCCCACTTGCCTTCGGCCAGCGGATAGAGCGCCGGCGCGAGCGACAGGCGCGCCTCGGGCTGCTCGGCGCCGCTGTCTTTCTTCAGGGACTGCGCGTAGCCCGCGAAATCGTGGAGGCGGTCGAGCTGCCAGCCCGCCGCGTCGGTGCTGCGTTTGACGCGCGCCATGGCCAGCGGCTCGGCCGAGAGCACCACGTAGTCGCCGGGCGCGGCGCCGCGCGGACGGTAAAGGCCCAGTTGCTGCACGTTGCAGGGCTGCGGCAGCAAGGCGCACAGGCGCGTACGCCATTTCGCATCGAGCGAATCGGGCTTCTTCACCGCATCGAACACCTGCGCCGACGGCGCGGCAAGCACGGGAGCAGCGAACGACAGCAGGGCGAGCAGGAATGGCAGTTTTCTCATGGAGCCGGATGGTAGCCACCAGCGGAGCGCCTGGTTGATAAAGTCGCACGCGACCATGAACCCTTCCTCTCCCCTCCTCCAGATCGATGCGCTGCGCTTTGCCTATCCCGACCAGCCCGCGCTGGTGTCCGACTGGAACGCATCCGTCGGCACCGGCGTCACGCTGCTCTACGGCGATACCGGTACAGGCAAGTCGGCGCTGCTGCAGGTGATCGCCGGCACGCTGCCCGCTTCCGGCCGGCTGACGCTGGCAGGCGCGAGCCTCGATGCCGCGCCCGAAGCGTACCGCCGCCAGGTGTTCTTCGTCGATCCTGTGACCGACCGCTTCGACCAGCTCAGCGCGCGCGAATGCACGGCTTCGCTCGTCGAGGGCGACGCGGGCTTCGACGAGGCGAAGTGGCAGGCCATCGCCGACGGCTTCTCGCTGGCCCCGCATCTGGACAAGAAGATGTTCATGCTCTCGACCGGCTCGAAGCGCAAGGTGTGGATGGCTGCCGGGCTGGCATCGGGCCGGCCGCTCGTCCTGCTCGACGAGCCCACGGCCGGCCTGGACATGCCCTCGACGCGATGCCTGTGGGCCACGCTCTCGGGCTTCTCGGCGCAGGCCAGGCGGGCGGTGATCGTGGCCAGCGCGGCGCGCATCGACACGGTGCCCCTGGCCGCCACCATCGAACTCCCGCTCGCCTGAAGCCCGCTTTCAGGCGGCTGTGTCGAAGTCGGTGCTGCGGCTCACGGCTTCCCAGGCTTCCATCTCCTTGAGCAGCGCCTGCGCATGGGCCCGCACCGCGTCGACCGAGTCGCCGCCCAGTTGCAGCCTCAGTGGCGTGTGCTCGGCCTCCAGCGCCTTGGCGATGGCCACCGCCGCCTTGCGCGGATCGCCGGCCTGCGTGTTGTGCATGCTGTGCGCGAACTCGCGCGTGGCGCCCACCACCGGCTGGTAGGCCTCGATCACCGGCATGTGGCGCATGCCGCTGCCCGCGAGCTGCGTGCGGAACTGGCCCGGCTCGACGATCAGCACCTTGATGCCGAAGGGGGCGACCTCCTGCGCCAGCGCTTCCGAGGCGCCTTCCAGCGCGAACTTGGAGGCCGAATACGCGCTGAAGCCCGCGAACGACAGCTGCCCGCCGAGGCTCGATATGTTCACGATGGCGCCCGACTTCTGCGCACGCAGCACCGGCAACGCGGCACGCGTGACGGCCATGGCACCGAAGAAGTTGGTGTTCATCAGCGCGCGCAGATCGGCGTCGGAGGTTTCCTCGAGCGCGCCGACCACGCCGTAGCCCGCGTTGTTGACCAGCACGTCGATGCGACCGAAGCGCGCCACCGCAGCTTCGACGGCGGCTTCGGCGGCGCCGGCCACGTCCACGTCGAGCGGCGTGGCCAGCACGCGATCGGGCGCCAGCGCCACGAGGTCGGCGAGGCGGCCGGCATCGCGGGCGGTGGCGACCACGTTGTGGCCCTGCGCGAGCGCGTGCTCGGCGAAGGCGTGGCCGAAGCCGGAGGCGGCGCCGGTGATGAACCAGGTCTGGCGGGTTTGCGAAGAGAGGCTGACGGGGGTGGACATGAGGCTGGCTCCTTGAGAGTGGAAGGGTTGCCTTGAAGGCATGGCGTGACTGTCCCAGCATTGCCACTCATCGACTAGATGGGCCAAATCGAATGCACTATGCAATACGATGCATGAATGGACCGCAACCTGCTCCCGCATCTCGCCATCGTGCTGGCGGTGCACCGGCGCGGCGGCTTTGCCGCTGCCGCGGCCGAACTCGGCATGAGCGCCTCGGCCGTGAGCCACGCGGTGCGGGCCGTCGAAGACCACCTGGGCCAGCCGATCTTCGCGCGCACCACCCGCAGCGTACGGCTCACCGAGGCGGGCGCCGGCTTCATCGGCGTGCTGGCACCCGCAATGGGCGAGATCGGCGATGCGGTGGACCGCTTCGGCGAAGCGCTCGGGCGCGTGGGCGGCGTGCTGCGCATCAACGCGCCCCACGTGGCCCTGCCGCTGGCAATGACGCCGCTGGTGGCCGAAATGGCGCTGCGCCATCCGGGGCTGATGATCGAGATCACCTGCGACGACGGGCTGGCCGACATCGTGGCCAGCGGCCACGACGCGGGCGTCCGGCTGGGCCACACCGTGGCGCAGGACATGGTGGCGGTGCGGCTGACGCCGCCCTTCGAGGCCATCATGGTGGCCACGCCGCGCTACCTGGCCACCGCCGGCGAGCCGCACAGCATCGAGTCGCTGCAGCAGCACAACTGCATCGGCTTTCGCTTCGTGACCTCGGGCGGCGTGTACGCCTGGGACCTGCGCGACAAGGAAGGTGCCCACATCTCGGTCGAGGTGCCGGGCACGGTGCGCGTCACCGACGCGCTCTATGCCCGCGACCTGGCGCTGGCCGACGTTGGCATCGCCTACATCTTCGAGCCGCTGGTGCGTGCCGATCTGCGCGAGGGCCGCCTGCGCCAGCTGCTGCCGCGCTCGGCCTTCGGGGAGCCGGGCCTGTTCCTGTACTTTCCGCGCCGCGCGGCGCAGGCGCCCAAGCTGCGCGCCTTCGTCGACCTGGCGCGGGAAATGCTGGAGAAGAGCGCCGAAACCGGCGGCCATGCGCCTTCGCTTCCCGGCTAAGACGCCCGCCAAGCCGGGACATCCGGCCCGGCGAGCCGGAACCGGCTCCCAGTGGGGCGACAATCGGGGATTCCGGCGAAAACACCATCCACCTCGTCCTTGCCGGAAGTCCCAGCCAACCCCGACAACCCAGGATCTACGGAAGCAAGCGCATGAGCTCGAAGCAACCCACCATCGTCTACACCCTCACCGACGAGGCGCCCCTGCTGGCGACCTACGCGTTTCTGCCCATCATCCGTGCCTTCACGAACCCGGCCGGCATCAACGTCGCCACCAGCGACATCTCCGTGGCGGCCCGCATCCTGGGTGAGTTCCCCGAGTTCCTCGGCGACGACCAGAAGGTGCCGGACAACCTCACCGAACTGGGCAGGCTCACGCTCCAGGCCGACGCCAACATCATCAAGCTGCCCAACATCAGCGCCTCGGTGTCTCAGCTCAAGGCGGCCATCAAGGAACTGCAGGGCAAGGGCTACAAGATCCCCGACTACCCCGAGAACCCGACCACGGACGAGGACAAGGACATCCGCACGCGCTACAACAAGTGCACCGGCAGCGCCGTGAACCCCGTGCTGCGCGAAGGCAACTCCGACCGCCGCGCCCCCAAGGCCGTGAAGGAATACGCGCGCAAGAACCCGCACAGCATGGCCGACTGGAGCCAGGCCTCGCGCTCGCACGTGTCGCATATGCACGGCGGCGACTTCTATCACGGCGAGAAGTCCATGACCCTGGACCGCGCGCGCAACGTCAAGATGGAACTGATCACCAAGAGCGGCAAGGCCATCGTGCTCAAGCCCAAGGTGGCCCTGCTGGACCGCGAGGTCATCGACTCCATGTTCATGAGCAAGAAGGCGCTGCTGGCCTTCTATGAAAAGGAGATCGAGGACGCGCACAAGACCGGCGTGATGTTCTCGCTGCACGTCAAGGCGACCATGATGAAGGTCTCGCACCCCATCGTGTTCGGCCACTGCGTGAAGATCTTCTACAAGGAAGCCTTCGAGAAACACGGCAAGCTGTTCGACGAGCTGGGCATCAACGTCAACAACGGCATGGTCGATCTCTACACCAAGATCGCCACGCTACCCCAGAGCACGCAGGACGAGATCAAGCGCGACCTGCACGCCTGCCACGAGCACCGTCCCGAGCTGGCGATGGTCGACTCGGCCAAGGGCATCACCAACTTCCACTCGCCCAACGACGTGATCGTGGACGCCTCCATGCCCGCGATGATCCGCAACGGCGGCAAGATGTGGGGCGCCGACGGCCGCCTGAAGGACGTCAAGGCCGTGATGCCCGAGTCGACCTTCGCCCGCATCTACCAGGAGATCATCAACTTCTGCAAGTGGCACGGCGCCTTCGACCCCAAGACCATGGGCACCGTGCCCAACGTGGGCCTGATGGCCCAGAAGGCCGAGGAGTACGGCTCGCACGACAAGACCTTCGAGATCCCCGAGGACGGCGTCGCCAACATCACCGACCTGGACACCGGCGAAGTGCTGATGAGCGAAGACGTGGAGCAGGGCGACATCTGGCGCATGTGCCAGGTCAAGGACGCCGCGATCCGCGACTGGGTGAAGCTGGCCGTCAACCGCGCGCGCAACTCCGGCATGCCGGTGGTGTTCTGGCTGGACGCCTACCGCCCGCACGAGGCGCAGCTGATCACCAAGGTCAAGATGTACCTGCACGAGCACAACACCTCGGGCCTGGACATCCAGATCATGAGCCAGGTGCGCGCCATGCGCTACACGCTGGAGCGCGTCGTGCGCGGCCTGGACACCATCAGCGCCACCGGCAACATCCTGCGCGACTACCTGACCGACCTGTTCCCCATCATGGAGCTGGGCACCTCGGCCAAGATGCTGTCGATCGTGCCCCTGATGGCGGGCGGCGGCCTGTACGAGACCGGCGCGGGCGGCTCGGCCCCCAAGCACGTGCAGCAACTGGTCGAAGAAAACCACCTGCGCTGGGACTCGCTGGGTGAATTCCTGGCGCTGGCCGTGAGCCTGGAAGACCTGGGCCTGAAGACGGGCAACAAGCAGGCCACCATCCTGGCCAAGACGCTGGACACCGCCACCGGCAAGCTGCTGGACAACAACAAGAACCCGTCGCCCAAGACCGGTCAGCTGGACAACCGCGGCAGCCAGTTCTACCTGGCCATGTACTGGGCCCAGGAACTGGCCACGCAGACCGACGACAAGGAACTGCAAGCCAAGTTCAAGAAGCTGGCCGAGACGCTCGCGTCGAACGAGCAGAAGATCGTCGACGAGCTCGCCGCCGTGCAGGGCAAGCCCGTGGACATCGGCGGCTACTACCTGGCGGACCCCGCCAAGTTCGAAGCCGTGATGCGCCCGAGCCCCACGCTCAACGCGGCGCTGGCGTCGGCCCAGGGCTGATGGGCATCGAGCGGGTGGCAGCCATGAAGCCTTGGTTCACGATGCTCCCCGCCGCGCTCGCCCTGTTGGCTGGCGCGGCCTATGGGGCGGAAGACTGCGAGGCCCTGCGCACCGGCATCGAGTCGAAGATCGCTGCGGCCGGCGTGGCGCGCTTCACCGTCACCGTCGTCGATGCCAACGCATCGGCGAACGGGCAGGTGGTGGGCAGCTGCGAGCTCGGCACCAAGAAGATCGTCTACCTGAAGGACGCCGGGCCCGCGTCCGGCGCAGGCTCGGCCCCGGCACCCAGGCCGGGCGAGCCGATGCTCACCGAGTGCAAGGACGGCACCGTGTCCGTCGGCGGCGACTGCAGGAAGTAGCAAGCAGCCAACGGGGTGACGGCAACGGCGCTCAGCCCTTGCCCACCACCCGCGCGATCCACGCGAGCAGCACCGCCTCGACCTCATCGCGATTGACTTCATTCAGCGCCTCGTGGCGCGCGCCGCCGAACACGTGGCACGACACGTCGCGCAGCCCCGCCTCGCGATAGCGCTGCACCAGCGGGTAGAACCATTCGGCCTTGTTGCTGACCGGGTCCTGGTCGCCCACGAACAGATAGAGCGGCAGCTCGGGGCGGATGCGCCTGCGCATCGCGTCCGGCGCCAGCTCGGCCAGCTTCGCGAACATCGACCCCAGGCCCTCGGCCGAGACCGTGAATCCGCACAGCGGATCGGCGATGTAGGCATCGACCTGCGCCGGATCGCGGCTGAGCCAGTCGAAGGGCGTGCGCACGTCGGGCAGCGCGGCGTTCATGTCTTCCAGCTTGAAGCCGGACTGCAACGCCGCGCCCAGCAGGTCGAGCGCCGAAGTGCCCGAAAGCACGGCGCCCGCCAGCAGTGCGCTGTGCTCGAGGAGGTAGTACTGCGTGGCGAACGAGCCCATGCTGTGGCCCACGAGGATCAGCGGCAGGCCCGGATGCACGCCGCGCACGTGGCGGCTCAGCAGCGCCATGTCGTCCACCAGCCCGGCGAAACCGCGCGGGCCGAACTCGCCCAGCTCGCCGCGCGCCGAGGCACCCTTGCCGTGGCCGCGATGCTCGTTCGCATACACCACGTAGCCGGCCTGCACCAGCGCGTTCGCCAGATGCCGGTAGCGCAGCGAATGTTCGCCCATGCCGTGCGCCAGTTGGATGACCGCGCGCTGCGTCGCGCCCTGCCAGCGATGGGCCTCCACCGTGACGCCGTCGTTGGCGGTCAATTCGAAGTGCGTCTCGGTGGTCGGCATGCAGTGCTCCGGTGAAAGGGGAACGCCATCCTAGGGGTTGGCGGCCGGAGCTTTGGTCAGGAGTTTCCAGCGTTTGTCGCACGGAGGACAGCCAACACCTCGCCCATCTTCTTCAACGCCGCTTCCGGTGTCGGCTCGATGTGGATCGAGCAGGCCAGCATCAGGTTCAGCGGCTGGCCGAAGTCTTCGACGGCAATGCCGGAGCCGCTCTCGCGCAGCACGCCGTTCGCATCGGCTTCGCACGACAGTGCCGTCCGCGCACGGTCCGCATAGCTGCCGTCGGGCACGCCGTAGGCCACCACCGGAATCCCGAGCGCGACCGCCGCGCCCACTTCGAACACCGTGCCGGAATCGGGCTCCAGCCCCCTGAAGCAGGCGAGGTTGGCGACGACGCCGTCGGCGCTGCGAAGGCGCTGCATGTTGGCCTTGTAGATCTGCGCTTCCGGAGCTTCGGGCGCAGGCTCCTCGTTGCCGTCGGCCGGCAGCAGCGCGCAGAGGCCGAGTGCTTCGCAGGCCGCGGCCAGCCGAACGAAATGGTCTCTCGCGTCAGGACGAAAGACGTCCGGTCCCGCGAGGTAGATCTGCGGGCGCCTCGAGGGATCGGGGTTGTTTTCCATCGGCCAAGCATCCTCGCTTTTTGGATTCGGCTCAAGATGCACCAGCGTGATGCGTGGAGATTTTCCGATCGATGGATCGGCACCAGCGTACACGCCGCGGTGAGCTACAGTCGCCGGCCCATGTATCACACCTCTTCACCCGGCCACGCGCAGCGACTCGTCGAACTGGTGCGCGGCGCGCCCTATCTGATGGCCGCCTTGGCGGCGGTGCGCGAGTTGGACCTCGGCGCCTGGTGCATCGGCGCGGGGGCAGTGCGCAGCCTGGTCTGGGATTCGCTTCACGGATTCAGCGAGCCCTCGGCCCTGGAAGACATCGACGTCGTGTACTTCAATGCCGACGAGCCGCCGCAGCTCGGTGAGGCCGCCCTGCAGAAACGGCTGTCGATGCGGATGCCGGAGCATCGCTGGGAAGTGACCAACCAGGCGCACGTGCATCACTGGTTTCGGGAAAGCCTTGGACAGGTCGTGACTCCGCTGTCCTCGCTGGAGGAAGGCATTTCGACATGGCCGGAGTTCGCGACCTGCGTCGGTGTGTCCCTGGCTGACGACGACTCGATCCGCGTGCTGGCGCCGCATGGACTGAAAGATCTGTTCGGGCTGCGCGTTCGGCACAACCCCGTGCGCGCGGATGCCGCGACGTACCGGCAGCGCGTGGAGCAGAAGCAATTCGCGCGACGCTGGCCCAAGGTCGAGATCCTCGCCGCGCAGCCCTGAAGCACCGCCCGCTCTGCGCGACAGCCGGCGGATTGAGCAAGAAGCCACAGTGGCTACATCGCGAAAGCCAAAGCACTACGCCGCGCCATAGGAAGCGCCCGCCACCCTTGCGTTTTGCAGGATCAGGCAAAAACCGAGTTCGATTCGGATACCGCCTCGGGGCCCTCGGACGTGAAACTTCTCTCCATGCCCGGTGCACCCTCTTCTGTGTGCGCCCCACGGCAACCGACCAGCACGAGGAGTTTCATCATGAGCGCAATCCAGGAAAAAGTCGTTCTCATCACCGGCGCGAGCGGCGGTATCGGCGAAGCAACCGCACGGCTGCTCGCGCGGCGCGGCGCCAAGGTGGTGCTCGGTGCGCGCCGTACCGACCGGCTCGCGGCACTCGCGGCCGAGATCGAGGCCACGGGCGGCACCGCGAGCTTCCAGCGGCTCGACGTGACGCACCGGCCCGACATGGAAGCCTTTGCCGAGTTCGCCCTCGAGACGCACGAGCAGATCGACGTGCTCGTCAACGCGGCGGGCGTGATGCCGATGTCGCCGCTGTGGAACCGCAAGATCGAGGAGTGGGAACTCATGATCGACGTGAACCTGCGCGGCGTGCTGCTCGGCATCGCGGCCGTGCTGCCGGCGATGCAGGAGCAGGGCTGGGGCCACATCGTGAACGTGGCGCCGGTAGCGATGCAGGGCGTGTCGCCGAGTTCGGCCGTATACCACGGCACGCAGTACGCGGTGAACGCGATCTCCGAAGGCCTGCGGCAGGAGCATGCCGGCCGCCTGCACGTGACGGTGGTGAGCCCCGACGTGAACGGCCCCGGCGACCCGCTGGCAGAGCGCATCGCCGCCACGTACGCCCGGGAGCGCATGCGCACCAACCGGCGCATCGCGGTGCCCGTGGATGCGGTGGCGCGATCGATCGCCGGGGCCATCGAGGGCTACGGCATCACGGCCCGCACGATGCGGCCGGCGGGTGCGCAGAGGCCGCACCCGGCGGTGTACGTTCAGTAGGTCTTGTACGGCAGGAACTTGCCCGACAGCACCACGTTGACGCGGTCGCCCTTGGGATCGGCCTGGCGCTGGATGTCCATGCTGAAGTCGATGGCGCTCATGATGCCGTCGCCGAATTCTTCATGGATCAGTTCCTTGATGGTGGTGCCGTACACGCTCACCACCTCGTACCAGCGGTAAATGAGCGGGTCGGTCGGCACGGGCGTGGGCAGCGAGCCCTTGTAGGGCACGACCTGCAGCCACTTCTGTTCTTCCGGCGTGAGGCCGAAGATCTTGCCGACGACCTTGGCCTGCTTCTCGTCGAGCGTCATCTGACCGAGACAGGCGGCGGTGGTCCACTCCTTCGAGAGGCCCACCTTCCTGGCCACGTCGGCCCACTGGATGCCCTTGCTCACTTTCACGGTGATGATCTTTTCCGTGACGTCGTTGCGGTTCATGCGGTCTCCTGTTGAAAGGGCTCGGGCAAGCAACAGGCGTGCCGGAACTTGCTCCCTCTCCCTCTGGGGGAGGGTTGGGGTGGGGGCACGCGGCCTCAGAGAAAGCATGGCGCCTGTTCGAAGGCCTGCCCCCATCCCAACCTTGCCCCAGAGGGGGAAGGAGCAAGACCCGATCAGCGCGCCCACCGGAACTTGCGGTCCGACTCGGCAATGGGTTGGTCGTTGATGCTCGCAAAGCGCTTCTGCATCAGCCCGTTCTCCGCGAACTCCCAGTTCTCGTTGCCATGGCTGCGATACCACTGGCCCGCGTCGTCGTGCCATTCGTACTCGAAGCGCACCGCGATGCGGTTGTCCATGAAGGCCCACAGCTGTTTCTTCAGCCGGTAGTCGAGTTCGCGCACCCACTTGCGCGACAGGAACTCCACCACCTGCTCGCGGCCGTTGACGAACTCGGCGCGGTTGCGCCACTCGGTGTCGGGCGTGTAGGCCAGGCTCACACGCACGGGGTCGCGCGAGTTCCAGGCGTCTTCTGCGGCCTGCACCTTCCGGGTGGCGGATTCGAGGGTGAAGGGCGGCAACGGCGGGCGGGATTCCATGGAGATCTTTCAATGCTGTGATGAAGGGAATGCGTCGCAATGTGCCACATGTAGACAGATCTGTCTACATGCCTACAATCGCGCCATGGACATCTCCGCACTGCCCGCGCGCGAGCGCATCCTGCTCACCGCGCACGACCTTTTCTACGCAGACGGCATCCGCGCCACCGGCATCGACCGCGTCATTGCCGCATCGGGCGTCACCAAGGTCACCTTCTACCGGCACTTCCCGTCGAAGGACGACCTGGTGCGCGCCTTTCTCGACCACCGGCACGGCCTGTGGATGGCGTGGTTCGTCGATGCGCTCGGCCGCCGCGGGGCGCAGCGGCGCATCGGCGACAGTCAGGCGCTGGAGATACTGGCCGACGTCATGGCCGAGTGGTTCGCCGACCCGGTGTTCCGCGGCTGCGCATTCATCAACTCGGTGGTGGAGGTGGGCACGAGCGTGACGGGCGCCAGCGACATCGCGCGCAGGCACAAGCGCGAGATGGTCGAGGTGATCGCCGGCCTGCTGCCGGAAGCGCTTGGAGGGCCGCGGCGCATGGCCATCGCGCAGGCGGCCGCGCTGGGTGTCGACGGCGCCATCGTCAAGGCGCAGATGGGCGATGCGGCGGTGGCGCGCGAAGCGGTCGGCGACCTGCGCCGGCTGCTTCAGGCGCTGGGCGATTCGATCACTTCACGACCATCGCCGTGAACGGCCACACATAGGCCTGCAGCGTCACGTAGAGGCCCACGAGGCAGGCCAGCGCGATGGAGTGGAAGAACACGTAGCGCAGGATCTCGCCCTCGTGGTTGAACCAGCGCGTGGCGGTGGAGGCCACCACGATCGATTGCGCGTCGATCATCTTGCCCATCACGCCGCCCGAGCTGTTGGCCGCGCCCATCAGGTTGGGGCTCAGGCCCAGCTGGTCGGCTGCCACTTTCTGCATGCCGCCGAAGAGCACGTTCGATGCGGTGTCCGACCCCGTGAGCGCCACGCCCAGCCAGCCCATCAGCGTGCCGAAGAAGGGATAGAACATGCCGGTGTTGGCAAAGGCCAGCCCCAGCGTGGTGTCGAGGCCCGAGTAGCGCGTGAGCGTGCCCAGCGCGAGCATCAGCACGATGGTGAGCAGCGAGAACTTCACCAGCCACAGCGTGCGGCCGTAGGCGGCCACGAGCTGGATGGGGTTGTACTTCATGATCAGCCCGCCCACGATGGCCGAGACAAGGATGCCCGTGCCCGTGGCCGAGAGCAGCAGCAGCTGGTACACCGCGCCCTCCTTCGTGGGCTTGGGCACCACGGGCGCCACCTTCTCGATCATGTTGTGCAGACCGTCGATGGGGAAGCTCGGCGCGAAGATGCCGTTGAGCCAGGCCTTCACCACCGGCAGGCCCCAGATGAACACGAACACGGTGAGGATGAGCCACGGCGTCCAGGCGCGGATCACCGCCGCGCTCGAATGCTTCGTGGGCGCGACGGCCGGACCAGCTTCGCCGCTGTCGGCCTCGTGCCCCTTGAGTGATACCGAGGTCCAGATATTCTTCGGCTTCCACACGCGCAGGAACAGCACCAGGCACACCATCGACACGATGGCCGCGATGATGTCCACCAGCTCCGGCCCGATGTAGTTCGACACCAGGAACTGCGGAACCGCGAAGGACACGCCCGTCACCAGAATCGCCGGCCACACGTCCATCATTCCCTTGCGCCCCGCGAAGGCCCAGATGAGCCAGAACGGCACCAGCAGCGAGAAGAACGGCAGCTGCCGCCCGATCATCGCGGTGACCGCCATCAGGTCGTAGCCATGCACCTTGGCCAGCGTGATGACCGGCGTGCCCAATGCGCCGAAGGCCACCGGCGCGGTGTTGGCGATGAGCGAGAGCCCCGATGCCGCAAGCGGCGAGAAGCCCAGCCCGATGAGGATGGCGGCCGTGACGGCCACCGGCGTGCCGAAGCCCGCCGCGCCCTCGAAGAAGGCGCCGAAGGCAAAGGCGATGAGCAGCAGCTGCAGGCGCCGGTCTTCGGTGATGCCGGCGATGGAGTCCTGCAATATCTGGAAGCTGCCGTTCTGCTGCGTGAGCTGCTGCAGGAAGATGATGTTCAGCACGATCCAGCCGATGGGCAGCAGGCCGGAGAGCCCGCCCAGAAAGGCTGCCTTGCCCGCCATGTCGGCCGGCATGCCGAATGCGAACACCGCGATGACCACCGCGCTCAGCAGGCCCAGCCCCGCCGCGTAGTGCGCCTTGACGTGCAGGAGCCCGAGGCACACCAGCATCACCACCACCGGTATCGCAGCCAGTGCCGTCGATACGATCATGTTGCCGAACGGGTTGTAAACCTGTTGCCAGACCATGCGCCTGTCTCCTTGTTGTTGGAATCTTCTTGAGCCGGCAACGCGAGGCAAAGCGAGTCCGCCAGGAGTGACCGAGAGCGTTCGCTACCATCCTAACCCCCTCCCTTCGCCGACAAAAGATGGTTTCTCCGCGTCTCCCCTCGACCCAGGGCCTGCAGGCCTTCGAGGCTGTCGCGCGCCTTCGCAGCGTGAACCTTGCCGCCGACGAACTCAGCGTGACGCCCAGCGCGGTGAGCCATCGCATCCGCCAGCTCGAACTGCTGCTGGGCCTCAAGTTCTTCGTGGGCGGCGACTTCGGCCTCAGCGCCGACGGCATGGCCTACCTGGCGCGCGTGCGCGAGGCCATCGCGGCGCTGCAGCAGGTGCCCGGCCGCGAGCCCGAATCGCAGGTGCGGCGGCTGCGCGTGGCGGTCACGCCGACCTTCTCGCGCCAGATGCTGCTGCCGCGGCTCGCACGGTTTCGCGATGCGTATCCGAACATCGAGCTGATGCTTCAGGTGACCACGCCGGTGCGCAACACCACGGTCGAGGAGGCCGACATCGAGCTGCGCTTCGGCACCGGGCCCTTTCACGATCGCGAGTTCGTCCAATTGCTGGCCGACGAGGTCTCGCCGGTGTGCAGCCCCGCCTACCTGAAGCGCCACGGTCCCTTCGACGGCTTCGCCACCGATGCCGAGGTGTCGCGCGCGCAGCTGTTGCGCACGCCGCTGGAGTCATGGCGCACGTGGTTCAAGGCCTGTGGCGTGGGCCTGCCCGAGCCGGCCACGGGCCACCAGTTCAACGACCTGGGGCTGGCGCTCGACGCAGCGGCCGAAGACTTCGGCGTGGTGCTGATGCACCTGCGGCTGGGCAGCGCATGGCTGGACAGCGGGCGGCTCGTGCGGCTGTCACCGCGCAGCGTGCCCTCGCCCAATGCCTACTTCCTGTGCTGGCGGCCCGGCGCGATGGAGCGCCGGGAATGCGCGACCTTCGTCGAATGGCTGCGCGAGGCACTGCGCGACTGAACTGAATTATTTTCAGTTGCGGGGCCGGCTTTTTTCAGATGGCGTGTCGGGGTGCCTGAAGATAATGGCCGATTCGCTTTCGTCCCCCCACAAGAACCGCTCAGGAGACAGCCCTTGTCCGACCTTTCCAAGATCACCAGCATCGAAGACCTGCGGGTGATCGCCAAGCGGCGCGTGCCGAAGATGTTCTACGACTACGCCGACTCCGGCGCATGGACCGAGGGCACCTACCGCGCCAACGAGAGCGACTTCCAGAAGATCAAGCTGCGCCAGCGCGTGGCCGTGAACATGGAAGGCCGCTCCATCCGCACCACCATGGTCGGCCAGGAAACCGCCATGCCCGTGGCCATCGCGCCCACCGGCCTCACCGGCATGCAGCATGCCGACGGCGAGATCCTCGGCGCGCGCGCGGCCAAGGCCTTCGGCATTCCGTTCACGCTGTCGACCATGAGCATCTGCTCGCTGGAAGACATCGCCGCGAACACCGACCGGCATCCGTTCTGGTTCCAGCTCTACGTGATGAAGGACCGCGACTTCATCGAGCGCCTGATCGAGCGCGCCAAGGCGGCCAATGTGACGGCCCTGCAACTCACGCTCGACCTGCAGATCCTCGGCCAGCGCCACAAGGACATCAAGAACGGCCTGACCGCGCCACCCAAGCCCACCATCAAGAACCTGATCGACCTCGCGACCAAGCCGCGCTGGTGCATGGGCATGCTGGGCACGAAGCGCCGCACCTTCGGCAACATCGCGGGCCATGCCAAGGGCGTGAAGGACCTGTCGTCGCTGTCGTCGTGGACCGCCGAGCAGTTCGACCCGGCGCTGAGTTGGGCGGACGTCGAGTGGATCAAGAAGCTCTGGGGCGGCAAGCTGATCCTCAAGGGCATCATGGACGTGGAAGACGCGCGCCTCGCGGCGAGCAGTGGCGCCGATGCGCTCATCGTGTCGAACCACGGCGGCCGCCAGCTCGATGGCGCGCCTTCGTCCATCGCCGCGCTGCCAGCCATCGTGGAGGCCGTGGGCAGCGAGATCGAGGTATGGATGGATGGCGGCATCCGCAGCGGACAGGACGTGCTCAAGGCCCGCGCGCTGGGCGCGCGCGGCACCATGATCGGCCGCAGCTTCCTGTACGGCCTTGGCGCCTACGGACAGGAAGGCGTGACGCGCGCGCTGCAGATCATCCACAAGGAACTCGACATCACGATGGCCTTCTGTGGCCGCACGAACATCGACGAGGTCGATTCGAGCATCCTGCTGCCGGGCACTTTCTGAGCCCCCGGCAATGGTTTACACCTACCGCCCCTGAAGCTTTTCCTTAGAGATCTGCTACTTTTCTGCTAACTCTTTAGGTTTACTCGACTGATCGCAAAAGCGGTCATGTCGAACCAGGCAGCAAGCCATTGCCAGCTGCCCCTTGAATGATCGGTGCGATTTGGGCCGGAGCCATCCGGAGTTCTTTTCCGATATCCACTGTTTGTTCTTGGGGCTTGTATGAATATCTCGAAATTTGGTGGCGGCATCGCCATGGTCCTCGCAGCGCTTGCCGTGCCGCTCCAGTGTGCGCATGCCACGACGGCCACGACGACCTTCAAGGTGACGGCCACGGTGCTCAGTTCCTGCGCCATGGCCACGCCCGACACGCTTGCGTTCGGCAGCTTCACCCCGGGCACGGCCCTCACCGGCACGACTTCGTTCACCGTGCAGTGCACCTACGGCACCACCTACTCGCTGGGCATGAGTGCGGGCGGCAGCGGCTCGGTCACTAGCCGGACCATGACAAGCACAACCGCAGCATCCGGGTACAACAGCCTGTCGTACGGTCTCTACAAGGATTCTTCGTATGCGACCAACTGGAGCAACAGCACGACCGGAACGGACTACACCGGCACCGGCTCTGCCGTGACCTACACGGTCTACGGCAAGATCCCGGCCGCCCAGTACGCAGTGGCACCGGCAACCGACTACACCGACACCATCACCCTGACCCTCACCTACTGAGCGTCGCCGGTCCATGTCTCAGCTTGGCCAGAGGCTCATGGCGGGAAGGGCCACGCGCCGTCTCCCGCCGTGCGCGGCATTCATCCTCGGCTTGGCGGCAATGGCCGGCCTGGCCGCTTCTTTCGACGTCGGGGCAGCCAGCATCCAGATAGCTCCCGTGCGGGTCGTGCTGCAGCCCCAGCGGCCGGTTGCTTCGCTGGTCGTGACCAACGACGGCGCCGACGAAATCGCGATGCAGGCCGAGGTCATGAGCTGGTCGCAGAAGGATCGCCAGGATGTCCATGCGCCGACGCGCGAAGTGCTGGTCAATCCGGCCATCTTCCGCATTCCAGCCGGGGGCCGCCAGATCGTGCGCCTCGGCCTGCAGGCGCCCGCGCTGGCCGAAGAGCGCAGCTACCGCATCTTCTTGCGGCAACTGCCGCGCGACAGAGCGCCCTCCGATGGCAATGGGACAGGCTCCGAATTGCGCACGCTGCTGCAACTGGTCCTTCCGATCTTCGTGCCTCCCTCGTCCCCGGCGGGAGCGCCTTCGGTCGCGTGGCACCTGCGTGCGCCGGACGCCGGTGCGCAGCCGGCCGCATCCGCGCCGGCGCTCACGATCGACAACCTCGGGCGCGAGCATCTGCAGGTCACGCAGGTCACCGTGCGCCATGCGGACGGCCGCGAGTTGCTGCGCCAGCGGATGTCGGTCTACGCCTTGCCGCAGCAGAGCGCAGCGCTGCCGGTCGCGCTGCCTCCGCTGCCCGCGGGCACCCGGCTCCAGTTCGAGGCGCAGACAGACTCCGAAGCGCCGCTTCCTCCCGTCTTCCTGCAAGTGCCCGGTGCGACAGCCGCGACTCCGTAGCCTGCTCGCTTTCGCTTGCTGGCTGCCGGCGGTGCAGATGGCGCAGGCCCAGGCCGGCACGGACGAGCGGGCGCTCACCCCGCTGATCGTCGACGTCGAAGTCAATGGCGCGGCGGAAGGCCCTGCCCGCTCGGCGCTGCGGCACGACGGCAAGCTCCTGTTCAGCCGCGCCGACCTGCAGGCCTGGCGCGTCGTCGTTCCCGCACAGGCGGCCGTCACTGTCGACGGGGCCGACTATTACGACCCCGCCGCCTTGCCCGACGGCAGCGTGACGCTGGAAGAAAGCACGCAGACCGCGCAGGTGCGTCTGCCGGCGACGGCATTCGTGCCCCGCACGCTCGATGGCAAGGCCGCGAGCCGGCCGCCGTTGACACCCTCCGTGAATGCCGCCTTCCTCAACTACAGCGTCGCGCTGCAGCATGACAGCAACGGCACCGCCGCATCGGGCCTGCTCGACAGCACGGTGTCCGGCCATTGGGGGCTGCTCGCGAACAGCGTGATCGTCGGCCAGTCGACCTATCAGAATGCGACCGGCGCTTCTTCGCTCAGCCGCATGGTGCGGCTCGAAAGCTACTACCGCCACGACGATCCGGACCGCCTGACGCGGCTGACGATCGGCGACGGCATCACGCAGAACGCCGCATGGTCCACGCCGTCGCGCTTTGGTGGCGTGCAGTTCGGCACCCAGTTCGGCCTGAGCCCCGGCTACATCGGCTATCCGGTGCCGTCGCTCACGGGCGGATCGGCCGTCGCGTCGACGCTCGAGGCCTACGTCAACAACACACTGCACTATCAGGGGCAGGTCGATTCCGGTCCGTTCTCCCTGGGCAACGTGCCGGTGCTCACCGGCGCCGGCGAAATGAGCTTCGCGGTGTCCGATGCGCTCGGCGTGCGGCGCACCGTCAAGACGCCTTACTACGTGAGCACGAATCTGCTGCGCTCAGGCTTGTCGGACTACTCGGTCAACCTCGGGTGGACCCGGCTCAACTACGGTCTTCAGAGCAATGACTACGGCAGCCTGTTCGCCTTCGGCAACTGGCGCCGCGGACTCAGCGAGACAGCCACCATGGAACTGCATGGCGAGACCGGCGCGCGAATTCAAGTGGCTGGCACCGGCCTGACCTGGGTGTGGGCGCCGCTGGGAGAGTTCGGGCTGCACGGCGCAGCCAGCCGCACGCAGGACACGGGCGGCGGCAGGCTCGGACGCGTTTCGTTCGCGCACATCGCTTCCGACTGGAGCTTCTCGGCGAGCCGGCAATCCGCCAGCGCAGGTTTCATGCAGGTTGCCTGGCTGGACAGCCAGACGCACACCACCGGGCAAACGCAGCTGTTCGTTGGACGATCCCTTGGCCGCAGCCTTGGCAGCCTGGGCCTGGCCTACACAGCGCTGCGCTACAGCGGTGGCGACGAAGCCAAGGTGCTGTCGCTCAATCATTCGATCCAGTTCGGCAGCGTCTATCTGAACACCTATGTGGCGCGCACCGACTCGGGCGACACGGCAAATCGCAAGCATGTCGCGTCGGCAGGCTTCATGCTGACCCTTCCGCTGGGCGACCGGCAAACCGCATCGGCCTCCACCAACCGGCAAAACGGCAAGACCACCACCACGGTCGACGTCAACCAGGCGGCGCCGAGCGACCAGGGCTGGGGCTGGCGCGTCATTGCCGCGCACGGCGAAACCGAACGCGCCCAGGCCGAAGCCACCTGGCGGGCTCCCTATGCGAGCCTTACCGCGCAGGCCGTGAACCTCGACAACGAAACCAGCGCCAGGCTGCTTGCCGAGGGCTCACTGGGCTACACGTCGGGGATGTTCTTCGCGGCGCAGTCGTCCAGCGACGGATTTGCGCTGGTGACCGTGCTCGGTGCGCCGGGCATCAAGGTCTACAGGGAGAACAATCCGGCGACGACGACCGACAGCGAGGGCCGCGCTCTCGTGACCGGGCTGCGTGCCTATGAGCTGAACAAGATCAGCGTGGACAACGGCGACCTGCCGATCTCGGCGCAGGTGCACTCCGACGTGCTGCAGGTCGTGCCTTCGTACAAGGGCGTTGCGGCGGCCACCTTCGACATCGCGCGCGACCCGATTGCCACCATGCAGATTCTGCTGCCCGACGCCTCGCCGCTGCCGGCGGGCATCGACGTCACCGGCGAGGACCGCCCCTTCGCATTGATCACCGGCTACGGCGGCACGCTCCAGCTCGAGCGCCCCCGCGCGGGCGAACGCTTCGAGGCGAGATGGCGCAATGGCCATTGCAGTTTCACGGTCGGCCCCGTTCCGACCACCGGCGCCTTGCCACAGATCGGGCCCTACACATGCGAAACAATGCCTGCGCCCTCGGCACATTGAGCGCGATGCCCCGGCCATTCCGCTGGTGGCCGGCATGCGCTGCCGGACTGATCGGCGCCCTGTGCGCCGCATCGGCACATGCGACGTGCTCGGGATCGGGACTGGGAACGCTGAACTGCTCCGCCACCGTCAGCGCGACGGCCCTGAGCTTCGGCAACTACAGCGCGGGCACAACGAGCGCCACGACCACGACCGGCACCGTCACGGTGATGGCTACGTTTTCAGGGCGCATCCTCGGAACCGATACCTTGAGCTATACGGTCAGCCTGAGTGGCGGGAACTCGGGAACGACCACAAGCCGCTACATGAGCTACGGCAGCTATATCCTCAACTACAACCTCTACACCGGTTCAACGTACGGGACGGTCTGGGCAACCGACACGGTGTCGGGCAGCGCCTCTGCCTCGGTGGGGTTCAACGGGAACGCGAGCGCAAGCACCACGCATACCGTTTACGGCCGCATACCTGTGGGCCAATACACGGCAGCGCCAGGAAGCTATACCGACACCATCACGGTGACCGTGACTTACTGAGCCCCGAAAGAAGGGCTCTGCAGCTAGTTGGATTCCAGTCGCTGCGCCACTTCCTGCCGCCCCATCCCGCGCACGGCAGCCAGGCTCTCCAGCTGCGCAGCCCTCGGGCGGGCCTTGCCTTGTTCCCAGTGGTAGATGGTCTGGCCGGACACCCCCACCAGCTGTCCATAAGACGCGGCGGAAATACCCAGCTTCGTGCGATGTGCAGCCAACCGGCCAGCGCTGAACCTGCGCTTAGGCTCGCCTTCGCCCGCTTCTTCGGGCTCGCTTGCACGTGCACTGCGGGCGGTGCCCTTGGCAACGTTGCGCAATTCCTTTTCCAGCGCAATCACCTGCCGCCGCAGCGCGGCAATGGCGGACCGGTGTTGGACGGATGCCTTCTTGAGGGTTTCGATTTCCGCGCGGACTTCCTTGCGGGCGACGCGGGAGATTTCGGATTTAAGGATGGATGCAATATTTGGCATGGCGGCATTGTGCCGACCAAATGTAAACAACGGGAAAGATTATTAATTTCCGAGGAATCCAAACTTGAATCTTTTGATTACAGCGAGAAGATCCTGGCCATCTCCGTCCACTTCTCTCCTTCGGGAGTCCAGGGCGTGGGCGCCTGGAATTTCCACATCAATTCTTCCCATTCCCTGATCTTTGGATTGTTCTGCGTGGCAAGCGCCATGGTCCGGGCGTCGTAGCGCGCATCGTCCGTTTCCATCGACATCACCATTCGCGTGCCGAGCCGGTAGATCTCCATGCCCGTTACGCCGTGCACATGCAGATGCGCTCGCACCTCAGGCCAGATGTCGCGGTGATAAGCCTCGTATTCGGCGATCAATGCAGGATCGTCTTTCAAATCGAGAGCCAGCAAATGGCGCATGGGTCGCTCCAGTCAAATCAGGAAATAGATCAGGTCAGTGCCCGGTCCAGGTGCGTATACCCGCCGTCCACGAACACCCACTGCCCGGTGGTGTGCGAGGCCCGCTCCGACAGCAGGAACACGACGTTGTCTGCAATCTCCTGCGGCGTCGTCATGCGGCGGCCGAGCGGAATCTTGTCGGTGATCTCGGCCAGCTTGCGGTCGGGTTCGTCGAATGCGGAAATCCACCGTTGATACAGCGGCGTCATCACCTCGGCCGGAATCACCGCGTTCACGCGGACCCCGTCTTCCAACAGCGACGCAGCCCACTCGCGCGTGAGCGACAACTGCGCGCCCTTGGCCGCGGTGTAGCCGCTCGTGTTGCCCTGCCCCGTCACGGCCGTCTTCGACGAGATGTTGACGATCGCGCCGCGGCTCGCCTTCAGGTGCGGCAGGCAATAGTGCGCCATCACGTAGCAGTGGACGAGGTTGCGTTCGAGTGAACCGACGAAGGCTTCGCGCCCCGCCTCCAGCCCCACGCTGTCGTTCACGCCCGCGTTGTTGACCAGGCCGTCGATGCGGCCGAACTCCGCGGCGGTGTCGGCAATGGCCTTGGCGCAGGCGGCCTCTTCCATCAGCTCGAACTGGAAGAAGCGCGCGCGTGGCTGCAAGGCACGCAGCGCCTCCTCGAACGGTGCGTCGAGCGGATTCTTCCCGCAGATCACCGGCACCGCGCCCTCCTGCGCCAGCGTCATCGAAATGGCCGCACCGATGCCGCTGCCACCACCTGTGACGATCACCACCTTGTCTTTCAGATTCAGGTCCATGTTGCGCGGTGCCTTTCTCTATCCGCGGAAACGGTATTGCTCGAGCGACTGCGGCTTCATCGTGATCGAGAAGCCCGCGCCCTTCGGCGGCATGTACGCCGCGTTGCGGATCTCGCAGGGCTCGACGAAGTGCTCGTGCAGATGGTCCACATACTCGACCACGCGGCCTTCGCGCGTACCCGAGATGCAGAGGTAGTCGATCATCGACAGGTGCTGTACGTACTCGCACAGCCCCACGCCGCCGGCGTGCGGACACACCGGCAGCTTGTATTTCGCGGCCATCAGCATCACCGCGAGGATCTCGTTCACGCCGCCGAGCCGGCACGCGTCGATCTGCACCACGTCGATGCCGCCGCGCATGATGAACTGCTTGAACATGATGCGGTTCTGGCACATCTCGCCCGTGGCCACCTTCACCGGCGCGACGCCCTCGCGGATCTTGCGATGGCCCTCCACGTCGTCGGGGCTGGTGGGCTCCTCGATGAACCACGGCTCGGCAAACGCCAGCTGCCGCACCCAGTCGATGGCCTGGCCGACCTCCCAGACCTGGTTGGCGTCGATCATCAGGTGCCGCTCGGGCCCGAGCACTTCGCGCGCCACGCGCAGGCGGCGGATGTCGTCCTGCAGGTCGCGCCCCACCTTGAGCTTGATGTGGTTGAAGCCCGCATCGACCGCCTCCTGCGCAAGGTGCCGCAGCTTCTCGTCGGAGTAGCCGAGCCAGCCGGCCGAGGTGGTGTAGCAGGGATAGCCCTCGGCCTTCAGCGTGGCGATGCGTTCGGCCTTGCCGACAGCGGCCTCGCGCAGCAGCGCCAGCGCTTCATCGGGCGCGATGCAGTCGGTGATGTAGCGAAAGTCGATGCAGCGCACCAGTTCCTCGGGACTCATGTCGGCCACCAGCTGCCACACGGGCTTGCCTTCGGACTTGGCCCACAGGTCCCACATCGCATTGACCACGGCACCGGTGGCCAGGTGGATCGCGCCCTTGTCGGGACCGATCCATCGCAGCTGGCTGTCGGAAGTGATGTGGCGCCAGAAGCGCCCCATGTCCTCGGCCACCCACGCCAGGTCGAGCCCCACGACCAGATGGCGCATCGCCTCGATGGCCGCGCAGCAGATCTCGTTGCCGCGGCCGATGGTGAATGTGAGGCCGTGGCCTTCGAGCCCCGGCTGGTCGGTTTCAAGCACGACGTACGCCGCGGAGTAGTCCGGGTCGGGGTTCATCGCATCGGAGCCGTCCAGATGCTGCGAGGTCGGAAAGCGCACGTCGAGCACGCGCATGGAGCGAACAATGGTCATGGGGTCTTCGCGGGCAGCGATCAGTCGTACAGCACGGAGGCGATCTTGGGGTCGGCGATGTTGGTCTTGTCGTACCAGTAGAAGCCCGTGTCGACCACCTTCGGCAGCTTCTCTCCCTTGATGGCCTTCACCGCCATCTCGACCGTCTTGTAGCCCATGCCCACGGGGTTCTGCGTGATGGCACCGGCCATGCTGCCGTCCATGATCGCGTTCTTCTGCTGCTTGCCCGAGTCGTAGCCGATGATCACGACCTTGCCGTTGCGCTTCATCTCCTTCACGCCGTTGACCACGCCGATGGCGGAGCCTTCGTTGGCGCCGAAGATGCCCTTGAGGTTGGGCGAGGCCTGCAATATCGACTTGGTGATCTCGGTTGACTTCAACTGGTCGCCGCCGCCGTATTGCACGCTCACGATCTTGATGTTCGGGTAGGTCGACTTGATGCGGTTGACGAAGCCGTCGCGCCGGTCGACGCCGGTGCGGCTGGTCTGGTCGTGCACCACCAGCGCCACCTCGCCCGACTTTCCGATCATCTCGGCCATCTTGTCGGCGGCGAGCGCGGCGGCGGCCTTGTTGTCGGTGGTGGTGGTGGTCACGGGAATGTCGCTGTCCACGCCCGAGTCGAACGCCACCACCGGGATCTTCGCGGCCTGCGCCTTCTTCAGCAGCGGAATCGCGGCCTGGCTGTCGAGCGCGGCGAAGCCGATGGCCTGCGGCTTCTTGGCGAGCGCGGCCGAGAGCATGTCGATCTGCTTGTCGACCATGGCCTCGGTCTCGGGGCCTTCGAAGCTGACCTTCACCTTCAGGTCTTTGGCAGCCTGCTCCGCGCCCGACTTCACGGCCTGCCAGAACTGGTGCTGGAAGCCCTTGGACACGAGCGGGATGTAGATCTCCTGCGCCTGCTGTGCCTGTGCGAATCCCGACAGGCCGATGAGGGCTGCACCGAGCGTGGTTGCGACTGCTCTTCTCTGGATCATGCGAAGTCTCCTGTGGTTGTGGAAATCCGGGGGGTTCACTGCTTGCTGCTGCGTCGGCGCAGGATGTCCGCGTACACGGCCAGGATGATGATCACGCCCGTGACCACCGTCTGCCATTCCTGCGCGACCGAGAGAATGCGCAGGCCGTTGGTCAGCACGCTCATGATGAAGGCGCCGATGATCGTGCCGACGATGGTGCCCGTGCCGCCGCTGAGCGAGGTGCCGCCGATGACCACGGCCGCAATCGCATCGAGCTCGTAGCCCTGCCCGAGCGCGGGCTGTGCGGAGTTCAGCCGCGAGGCGATCAGCAGGCCCGCGATGCCGCAGATGCCGCCGCTCACCGTGTACACCACGATCTTCCAGAAGTCGGTGTTCACGCCCGACAGGCGCACCGCCTCCTCGTTGCTGCCGAGCGCGAAGGTGTAGCGCCCGAGGATGGTCTTGTTGAGCACGAGGCTCGCGGCAATCGCTATCAGGAACAGGATCAGCACCGCATTCGGGATCGGCAGCGACGGAATGAAGTAGCCGATGAGCGAATCCTGCGAGATCGCCGGGAAGTCCGGCGTGTCGTTGAAGTAGATCGGTTTGGTGCCCGAGATCACCAGCGACAGGCCCTTGAGCAGCATCATCATGCCCAGCGTCGCGATGAAGGGCGGGATCTTGAGCTTGGCGATCAGCACGCCCGAGACGAAGCCGGCCAGCGCACCGAAGAAGATCGCGGCCGCGATGCCGAGCGCGAGCGGCATGCCCATGTAGGTGAGCACCACGCCGGCCATGACGGCGCAGAAGGTCATCAGCGTGCCCACCGAGAGGTCGATACCCGCGGTGATGATGACGAAGGTGCAGGCGATGGCGAGCACGCCGTTCACGGCGGTCGACTGCAGGATGCTCACGAGGTTGTCGGTCTGCAGGAACTGCGGCGACGCGAAGCTGAAGAACACCATCAACGCAATGAGGCTGGCAAAGGCCAGCAGCTTCTGGCGCGTGGCGGGCCGAAAGAGCCGAGCCTTCAGCGAGAAGCCCGGTGCATCGGTGGTCGTCGCGGCGGTGGTGGCGGTGGGGGTCGTCAAGGGGTTGTCTCCAGTCGTCATGCGGTGGCGGCAGCTTCGCGCCGGGTGGCGAGCTGCATGATCTTTTCCTGCGAGGCTTCGCGCCCCCCGAGTTCGCCGGTGATGCGGCCTTCGCACATCACGAGCACGCGGTGGCTCACGCGCAGGATCTCGGGCAACTCCGAAGAGATGATCACGATGGCCTTGCCCTGCGCGGCCAGTTCGTTGAGCAGGCGATAGATCTCGGCCTTGGCCCCCACGTCGATGCCGCGCGTGGGCTCGTCGAAGAACAGCACGCCGCAGTCGCGCAGCAGCCACTTGGCGATCACGATCTTCTGCTGGTTGCCGCCCGACAGCAGCCGCACCTGCTGGCGCACCGAGGGCGTCTTGATGCTGAGCTGCTTCACGTAGCGCTCGCCGGCCGCCTCGATGGCGGCCTGGTCGATGAACAGGCCCATCGACAAGAACTTCTTCATGCTCGGCAGCGCGATGTTGGTCTCGACGTCCATGCCGGTGGCCAGGCCGAAGTGCTTGCGGTCTTCCGACAGGTAGCCGATGCCGCAGGCCACCGCGTCTTCGGGCGATTTGATGTGCACCTTCTTGCCGTGCACGAAAACCTCGCCCGCGTCGATGCGGTCGGCGCCGAACACGGCGCGCGCGAGTTCGGTGCGGCCCGCGCCCATGAGGCCCGCGAAGCCGAGGATCTCGCCGCGGCGCAGCACGAAGCTCGCGTTGCGCACCATCGTGCCGCGCGTGATGCCGCGCGCCTCGAGCACGATCTCGTTGCCCGCGGTGTCGGGGAAGTCGTTCTCCACCTCGGTGAGCTGGCGGCCCACCATCATCGCGATGAGCGAGTCCATCGGCGTTGCCTCCATCGGCACGGTGGCGATGTACTGGCCGTCGCGCATCACGGTCACGCGGTCGGCGATGCGCTTGAGCTCGTCCATCTTGTGCGAGATGTAGACGATGGCCACGCCCTGCGATTTGAGCTGGCCGATGATGCGGAACAGGTCGGCCACCTCCTGGTTGTTCAGCGCGGCGGTGGGCTCGTCCATGATGAGCACGCGCGAGTCGAAGGACAGCGCCTTGGCGATCTCCACCATCTGCTGCCTGGCCACGGTGAGCTCGCCGACGGGCGTGCGCGGGTCCAGGCGCAGGTTCATGCGCTCGAAGATGCGCTGCGTCTCGGCGCACATCGCTTCCTCGTCGATGAAGAGGCCCAGGCGCCCGCGCGGCTCGCGGCCGATGAAGATGTTCTGCGCGGCGCTCAGGTGGTTCATCAGGTTGAGCTCCTGATGGATGATGCCGATGCCCAGCGCCTGGGCCGCGCGCGGGCTCGCGATGTCCACGGGCTGGCCGTCGAGCAGCACCTCGCCCGAGTCCTTGCGGTACACGCCCGCCAGCACCTTCATCAGCGTGGATTTGCCCGCGCCGTTCTCGCCCATGAGTGCATGCACCTCGCCGGGCAGCAGGTCGAACTGCGCCTTGTCGAGCGCGCGCACGCCGGCGAAGGACTTGCTCAGGTCGCGCAGGACGACGATGGGTTGCGTCATGGGTTTTCCCGATGCAATGGCAGGTTGTAGAAGCGCTGCGCGGTACCGTGCCACACATGGGCCTGCTCGCCGGGCGCGAGGCTGCCGATGCAGGCCTCGCTGAGGGCGATCCAGCCCGCGTAGTCGCCGGCCAGCGTGAGCACGGGCCAGTCGCTGCCCCACATGAGGCGATCGGGGCCGAAGCATTCGAGCAGGTGCTCCCACAGCGGTCGCACGGCGTAAGTAACGACATCCGCATCGCGGTGCATGGAGGGCGGCGCCTCGGTCCAGAGGCCCGAGAACTTGCAGCAGACCTGCGGCAGCGCCGCGATCTCGCGCATCTGACGGCGCCACGCAGCGATGACTTCGCCATCGGCGCTGCCCACGGGCGGCTTGGCCGCATGGTCGATCACCACCGGCAGTTGCGGCCATTCGCGCAAAAATTGCAGCAGCGGCGCCAGGTGCCGCGGCGTCACGAGCGCATCGAAGCGCAGCCCCAGGCGCACCATGGCCCGCAATACGTCGGGGTGCGGCGCGTGCGCGATCCAGTCGTCTTGGGGCAGGTCTTGCAGCATCGGCCGCACGCCCTTGAACTTGGGGTGCGCCGCCATTCGTTCCAGCGACTCGACGGACTCGGCCCGGCTCAGGTCGACCCAGCCGACCACGCCGCCCACCACATCGTGCGCAGTGGCCAGTTCGAGCATGAAATCCGTTTCGGCTTCCGAGTCGGCCGCCTGCACCAGCACGGTCCGCCCGATGCCATGTGCTTGCAGCAGCGGCGCGAGATGCTCGGGCAGGAAGTCGCGCACCAGCGGCGCCAGGGCGGGCACATCCGCACGCAGCCACGCGTAGTCGCCGCGCGCGGGCCGCCAGAAATGCTGATGCGAGTCGATGCGCTGGATCATGTGGGTCGCGGGCGGCGAGGAGCCTGCCGAAGGTCTTGTCTCTTAGTCCATTTGTGAACAGAGTATTTACAGACGAACTTTTGACGTCAAGCCCACTTGATGAGTGCTTACCCGTAGAACCAAACTTGCAAAAAGATGGGTCTGCTGTTGAAATTCATACGTGAACAAATCTATCCATCCAGACATCTTGAGCAAGCCGACCGAAGACCAGGACCGCTACCGCGCACCCGCGCTCGACAAGGGCCTGGACATCCTCGAACTGCTGGCGGACCAGCCCGAGGGCCTGACGCGCGGCGAGATCGTGAAAGCGCTGGACCGCGGCCCGAGCGAGATCTACCGCATGCTCGAACGTCTGGTGGCGCGCCAGTACGTGCTGCGTTCGCTCGCCGGCGACCGCTACAGCCTGAGCCTGAAGATGTTCGACCTGGCACACCGCTACCCGCCGAACCACCGGCTCGTCACGCAGGCGCTGCCGGTGATGGACCGCTACGTGAAGGAAGCCGAGCAGTCCTGCCACCTCGGCGTGTACGACCGGGGCAACGTTCAGATCGTGGCGCAGGTCAACAGCCCGGCGGCGAGCAGCATGACGGTGCGGCCCGGCACACGCGTGAACCTGCTCGACACCGGTTCAGGCCAGGTGCTGCTGGCCTGCGAATCGGACGAGCGGCGCCGGCAGATGGTGGCCGAGCACGTGGCGCTCGACGGCGAGGTGCAGATCCCGCCCGACGAGCTGGAGCACATGCTCGAGGCCGTGCGCGCCACGGGCTACCGGCAGCGCGAGAGCCTGCAGTACTTCGGCGTGATCGACATCTCGTGCCCCATCTTCGGCCCGCACGGGCATGCGCTGGCGGTGCTCACCACGCCGTACATCCGGCGCATCGACCGCCATGCGATCCCGTCGCTGGACCGCGCGCGCGAGCTGATGCTGCAGGCGGCGCGCGACCTGTCGTTGATGGCGAACGCGGCCTGACTACTTCGGGGCCTTCTTCCTTCGCCCGCCGATGGCCCCGGAAGCCGCAGCCCCGAGGATGCGGCGAAAGGTCGGGCATTCCATGTGGCTGGGCGCGCGGCACACAGCGGCGTGCCGCAGACCGTCGCGCATGGCGCTCAGGCTGCGGATCGTGCGGTCGAGTTCTTCCGCCTTGGCCGTGAGCATCACCCGGTCGATGCGCGGCTGCCCGTCGGGCCCGAACATGCGCGCAATCTCGTCCAGCGAAAAGCCGGCGGCGCGCCCCAGCGCGATCAGCGCGAGCCGCTCCAGCACGCCGGGATCGAACAGGCGGCGCAGGCCTTGCCTGCCCGTGGAGGCGATGAGGCCTTTTTCGTCGTAGTAGCGCAGTGTGGAGGCGGGCACGCCGGAGCGTTGCGCGACCTCGCCGATATCCAGATGCTTCATCGCCCTCTTGACCTCAAGTCGACTTGAACTTGCATAGTGCGGTTTCCGCCTCCTGAAGGCAAGCAAAAGGAAACGACCATGGAAGCCACACGACAGCCCGGCGACGAACAGGCCAGGCTCTGGAACGGCCTGGCCGGGCGCGCCTGGGTCGACGCGCAGGCCACGCTCGACCATCTGTTCCAGCCGCTCGAAGACCTGCTCGTCGAAGCGGTGTCCGCCAACCCCGCGAGCCGTGTGCTCGACGTTGGCTGCGGCACGGGCAGCACCACGCTCGCCGTCGCGCGGCGGCACGGCAGCGGAGGTGGCTGTGTCGGCATCGACATCTCGGAGCCGATGATCGCCGCCGCCCGGATCCGCGCCGAACGCGAAGGCACGCCGGCACGCTTCATTTGCGCCAATGCGCAGACCCACGCGTTGGAGCCCGCAAGCTTCGACCGCATCATGTCGCGCTTCGGCGTCATGTTCTTCGACGACCCTGTGCAGGCCTTCGCGAACCTGCTGCGGGCCGCGCGAGAAGGTGCCGAGCTGCGGTTCATCGCCTGGCGCAGTGCGGCGGAGAACCCGTTCATGACGACCGCGGAGCGCGCCGCCGCACCACTGCTGCCGAACCTCCCTGCCCGCCGGCCGGACGCGCCAGGCCAGTTCGCCTTCGCGGACAGGCAGCGGGTCCAGGCGATCCTCGAGGAGAGCGGCTGGGCCGGCATCGACATCCGGCCCGTCGACGTGCCCTGCACGATGCCCGAGACGGCGCTGCTCGGCTACCTGGGCCGGCTCGGTCCCGTCGGCCTTGCCCTTCTGCAGGCGGACGAGCGCACGCGCGTGCAGGTCATCGACACGGTGCGCGCCGCCTTCGAGCCCTATGTGCATGGCGACGAGGTCCGCCTGACTGCGGCCTGCTGGATGGTCGTTGCGCGCGGGGCGAACGCATCTGCCTGAGGCTCAGGCGAACAGCTTCCCGTTGAGTGCAATCCGCACGGTCTTCACCGTGAGAACCGCCAGCGCCAGGTTGAGCGCGACCAGCAGCGCCACGGCAATCACCCAGAGCGGCTCGCTCGCGCGCGACCCGGCGTACTTCAGCGCGGCGTTGGCGAGCGCAGCTACCGGGAAGCCGATCGCCCACCAGCTCGGCGAGAACGCGGCGCCGCAACGGAACACCTTCGGCGCGACCACCGCGAACATGAAGAGGCCGAAGTAGAAGAGCAGCGAGGCAAAGCGGTCGACCTCGCCGACGATGTTGGTGTACGCGAGAAAGCCCACCGCAAAGGGCGCCACCAGGATCATCAGCGACGGCTCCATGGCGGGAGCGAGCGGGTCGCGATGCACCAGCCGGCCGATGATCATCGTGAAGAGCACGAGCGCCAGCACCGCGCCGATCGCGCTGGCGGCCAGATTGAGTTCAGGCGCCCATGCCATCGGCATGTGCGCGCCGGTGACGGGAATGTCGAGCGTGGCCACGCCCGGGAGGATCCAGGCCGGCACGGCGAGCGAGGCATCCACCTGCCCCTTCAGCAGCCTCGACAGTCCGACGAAGCTCAGCACCAGGGTCGCGAACAGCCCCACGGTCCACGCGAGGTGTGCAAGGGGCGTGCTGTACGGCGCCACGACGGCCGACAGCAGCAGGATGGAAATCGCGATGGTGCCGAAGAAGTTGCCCGCCACGGGGTGATGGAATTCCGCCTGCACCGCCTGCGGGTGCTTCACGAGCTTTGTCAGGTAGCCCATCGAGATGAGCACGAAGACGCCCAGCGCGAACGCCCCGACGGCCTCGCCGATGATGGCCGGCGCACCCAGGCTGTCGTGCGCGAGCCGCCATGCGAGGGCCAGTCCGGTAAGGCCCATCACCGAGGCGAAGAGGTTGACCGGGAGGTTGCGCACGGAGGCTTCCGTACGCGGCGCAACCGGCGCGATCGATGAAATCACCGGGGAGGAAGGATTCAGAACCTGGTTTTGCATGTTGTCGTCCTTGGCTGAATTTGCATTAGTGTGTATTTTCCGCCAGACTCCAACCGTCGTTTCTGCCAACTCACGGCGTTTTCCGCCAATCCCGGGGCCTTGTCTGCCATGCGCGTCGCCATCCTCGCTTTCCCCCGTTTCCAGCTGCTCGACGTGGCCGGGCCTGCCGACGTCTTCGCCGAGGCATCGCAGCAGCTGGGCGACCGGCGCGCCTATCACGTCCAGGTGATAGCCACCGGCGAAGGCATGCTCAAGAGCAGCGGCGGGCTGCGGCTGGGCGTCGATTCCACGGTGGCCACGCATCGCGGCGCCATCGACACCCTGCTCGTCGCGGGCAGCCCCCGCGTGGAGGACATGGCGGCCGACACGCAGCTGCAGGACTGGCTGCGGCGCCAGGCGCGCACCGTGCGGCGCTACGGCTCGGTGTGCAGCGGCGCCTTCGTGCTGGCCGCCACCGGGCTGCTCGACGGCAAGCGCGTGGCCACCCACTGGAAGCTCGCCGGCCGACTCGCTTCGGACTACCCGCTCGCCACCGTCGAGTCGGATGCGATCTACGTGAGGGACGGCCAGCTCTTCACCTCCGCCGGGGTCACGGCCGGCATGGACCTCGCGCTGGCCATGGTGGAGGAAGACCACGGCCGCGACCTTGCGCTGAGCGTGGCGCGCCAGCTGGTGATGTTCCTCAAGCGGCCCGGCGGCCAAAGCCAGTTCAGCGCCCACCTGGCGGCACAGACCTCGGAGCGCTCCAGCATGCGCGAGGTGCAGGATCATGTGCTCGCGAACCTCAAGGACGACCTCTCCGTGCCGGCCCTCGCCTTGCGCGCCGGCATGAGCGAGCGGAACTTCGCGCGCATCTTCCGCGACGAGACCGGAACCACGCCGGCGGAGTTTGTCGAGAATGCGAGGATCGACGCCGCCCGCCGCATGGCCGAGGAATCAGACCTGCCGGCCAAGCGGCTGGCCGACGCGGTGGGCTATGCGAACGTGGACGGCTTCAGGCGCGCGTTCGGCCGCCGCCTGGGCGTGAGCCTCGTGGAATACCGCAGGCGCTTCGCCAGCTGACGACGACACCCGGGCGGCCTTACTTTTCGGCGACCCAGAGCCGCGGATAGTCGCGCACGAAGCTGTCTTCCGTCACACCCAGCGTCGCCGCATAGTCGAAGCGCTTCGCCTCGTAGGCATATTCGGTGTCGCTGCGCCGCTCGTAGCGCTGCATCAGCTCGCTCAGCACGCCGCCGCCGTCGAGGTCGACCCAGGCCGCCGGCGCGTCGGCGCCCTCGCCCTTCGCCAGGTTGAGCCGGCGCAGTTGCAGCAGGTTGGTGGCGGGCGTGAAGCCCAGGTCGAGGTCGACGCAGTGCGACAGGTCGGGCACCGCCTCGTCGTTGAGCTTCCAGCGGCCGTGCGCGTCGCGGGCGATCGACAGGTCGACGGCCGAATCGCCGAGCCAGCCGCGCACCGTGCCCCATTGGGTGTGCCAGTGCAGGTCGCATCGCACGCGGTAGTGCAGCTGGCCGTTGCGGCCGTCTTCCAGTCGGAACACGGCCGCACCATCGAGTTGCCAGGCCGAGGCATTGCGTTCGAGACGGCAGGCGTCGTGGCCGGGTACATCGAGCCTGCGCCAGAGGATGGAGGCGACGGTTTGCATGGCGCGGATGATGGCACCGGCATGCTGCACTGCGCAAGCTATGACCCGTGGCGCCCGTAGGTGGAAGTCGGCACACGCCCCTCGGCGCGGGCTAACATCGTCCGCTCGACCATTCAGAGGAGCGCGCAAGTGGAACCGTGCTTCGCCGATGCCAAGCCGATCGACTCGCTGGAGCCCGAGATCGCGTTTCATTTGTGGGATGCGTTCAACGCTGCGCCGTACCAGCGGCCCGAGCCGCTCGCGTTGCCGGAATTCCAGCGCGCCGAGCGCTTGCGGGTGCGCACCTCGGAGGCCATCGGGCACGAGGCGGAACTTGCCGCGTACTACGCCCAGGTGGCCGCGCTGGCCCGGCAGCACGCATTGAAACGCCACCAGGTGCGCCAGTATTTCTGGATGGACCTGCGGCTCGACAACGAGGAGGCGGACGTGCATCTGTCCTTCCCCTGGTACGACACCTTCTCTTCCATGGACCACTTCCTCGGCGCCGTGGTCGGGCACGACGAGGGCAATATCTACGACGACCAGGACCAGGGCTGGGCGGTGGAGGTCTGGGCTCGCAACGGCACGCTCTACATCCGCGAAAGCGACCCCGACTCCAAAGAACCCGGCCAGGCCATTGCGCTGCCCAGGGCCGGCCTGCAGGCCCGCATTGCCCCGCTGCGCGAGCGCACCGCGAAGCTCGTGGCCTATCTTGCGAAAGAGCTTGGACCGCAGGCGTGGCCTGGTGGCGAGATGCAACCGGCCGGGGCACTTGATCTGCGCTGAAATTGCCCGCGCCGCGGACAAGACAATCAGATGGGGCGCGCGCTGCTATTTCAATGCGGCAAGCACGTTTTCCAGGAACTCGCGTATGGTGGATCCGAAGTCTTCCGGCTGGGCGGGGCGCTCGAACCGGCGCGGGAAGTCGGTTTCCAGGTCCGGGTGCGAGCGCATGAAATCGACGATCTCGACGCGCAACGCCTCAAGTTCGGCGGGCGTGCAGGCTTTCCGGTATTCGGCCATGACTTCGGCACCGGTCTCGCCGAAATAATCGTAATCCTGGCCGAAGTAGACCTCGGTGAGGTTCTCGATGAGTTCGTAGCGCTTCATGGCGATTCGGCTGCTGGTTTCAAATGGGGTGCGCCGTCAGTATGTAGTACGGCATTCCGTTGTAGCTCTTCATGTTCAGGATCACGCGCACCTTGCTCAGCTGGCTGACGGCGGTGCTGCCCCGCTGCACGCCGATGCCCACCACGCTGCCCACGTTGTGCTCGAACGCCATGGGCTTGGAGCCCACTGCGGCCGAGCGCGACCACGCCTTGATGGCTCTGGCGTTGGCACGAACAGTGGCGCTGATGGCGCGCTCCGCGATGTCGAGATTGTGGAACGACGACACTTTGGGCAGCGATGGCTTGTTCACCAATCGCTGGAAAAGTTCCGCCTCGGTCTTGCCGACATGTTCCCGGATCGCGTGGCCGCCGATCTTTGTGCCTACTGGTCCTTCATGCCGCAACAGGTCGACCGGCTCCAGGCGAAACCTGCTGGCGCGCACCGCGATCACACGCGACGCGACGAGCCCGGTTGCCACGACCAGCGGAACCGCCACATCCACCGCAAGCCCAATGCCATCGGCTGTGTCGCGCGAAGCACCCAGCGCCTCGGCCGCCGAGCTGGCAGTCACGGCGGTGGCCGTGCGCTGCGGCGTGCCGGTCCAGATCTGGCGGCCCGACGTGGCCATGGTGTCGAAGCTGTGCACGCCCAGCACCACGCAGCCGGCCTTGGTCACCATCGTGGGTTCGGGTGCGACGCAGAGCACGCCGGCGCCGACCAGTTCCACGACACCGCCCACCAGCCCCACGGTGCCCCAGAGGCGGTTGCTCCAGCTCGCGGATTCGGGCACGTCCTGCCCGTCCAGCACCGCGGCCATCTGCACCGGCGTCAGCGCGATGCTCAAGCCTTCGACTTCGTCGTCCATGCCATTTCCCTTTCCCATGCCATCGGAGGGTCCATCTGCAATCGGGCGCATTCTTGCACGCGGTCGCCCGGCAGGCGAACATCGCCGGAGCGCGAGACAATCGTCAACGTGAGTTCCGAGCCCCCGAAATCCCCGCCGATGCGCCGCATCGCCCACCTCGACATGGACGCCTTCTACGCGTCGGTCGAGCTGCTGCGCTATCCGCAGCTCAAGGGCCTGCCGGTGGTGATCGGCGGCGGCAGGCGGCGCGTGGACGAGGCCATCCGCGACCTGCCCGAGGGGGGCACGCTGGCCGACATTCCGGTCGCGGCCTTTCCGCTGCTGAAGGACTACACGGGCCGCGGCGTGATCACCACCGCCACCTACCCCGCGCGGCAGTTCGGCATCGGCTCGGCCATGGGGCTCATGAAGGCCGCCAAGCTGTGCCCGCAGGCCATCATCCTGCCGGTGGACTTCGACGAGTACCGGCGCTATTCGCGCGCCTTCAAGAACATCATCCTGGAGGTCGCCCCGCTCATGGAAGACCGCGGCGTGGACGAGGTGTACATCGACTTCACCGACGTGCCCGGCGGCCAGCGCGACGGCGGGCGCTCGCTGGCGCGGCTGATCCAGACCGCCATCTTCGACGCCACCGGCCTAACCTGCTCCATCGGCGTGGCGCCCAACAAGCTCATCGCCAAGATGGCGAGCGAGTTCAACAAGCCCAACGGCATCTCGGTGGTCTACGAGCACGACCTCGAAACGCGCATCTGGCCGCTGCCCTGCCGCAAGGTGAACGGCATCGGGCCGAAGGCCGACGAGAAGCTCAAACGCTTCGGCATCGAGACCGTGGGCCAGCTCGCGGCGCGCGACCGCGACTGGCTCGTTGCCACCTTCGGCAAGGCCACGGGCGCGTGGATGCACGAGGTGGCCTGGGGCCGCGACAACCGGCCGGTGGTGACCGAGAGCGAACCCGTGTCGATGAGCCGCGAGACCACCTTCGACCGCGACCTGCACGCCGTGCGCGACCGCGCCGAGCTGGGCGCGATCTTCACCCACCTGTGCGAGCAGCTGGCCGCCGACCTGCAGCGCAAGGGTTACGTGGGCAAGACCATTGGCATCAAGCTGCGCTACGACGACTTCAAGATCGCCACGCGCGACCAGACCATCGAGCGCTTCACGTCCGACGCGAAGACCATCCGCCACACGGGTGGCCTGTGCCTGAAGCGCGTGCCGCTGGAGCGCCCGCTGCGCCTCTTGGGCGTGCGCGTGGGCGCGCTGGCGAAGGCGGGCAGCCCCGAGGCGCTCGCGCCCGCCGGGACCGGCGCGCACCGCGCGGCACCGGAGCCCGCATCGACCACCGCGTCGCTGTTCTGAAAACGCCGTGGCGAAACGCTGGCTGCGGCGCATCGCCTTCACGCTGCTGGGCTTCGTCGCGCTGATCGGCCTGTACTTGACCGTGGCCTGCGCGCTGGTGTTCTGGCCCGCCAATGCAAAGCCTGCGGGCGATGCACCGGTCGACGTACAGGCCTGGGTGCTGAGCAACGGCGTGCACACCGACTACGTGTTTCCGATCCGCTCGGCCACCATCGACTGGCTGCAGGTGTTTCCGCTGGAAGACTTCAGGGCGCCGCCGCCCGATGCCGAATTCATCGCCATCGGCTGGGGCGATCGCGAGTTCTACCTGAACACGCCCACCTGGGGCGACCTGACGGCGGCGCGCGCCTTCGGGGCGCTGTCGGGCGGCAACCGCGCGTTGATGCATGTGAGCTACCTGCGGCGCGAACAGCTGGCGCGCGGGGCCTACAGCCTGCCGCTCTCGCACGCGCAGTACGCGCAACTGGTCGGCTACGTGCGCGCCGCCCTGCCCTCGGGCCATGCCTCATCCATCGCCGGCGCGCACTACGGCGACGACGACGCCTTCTACGAAGCCGAAGGCGGCTATCACCTCTTCGAGACCTGCAACACCTGGACCGGCCGCGGGCTGCGGCAGGCAGGCGTCACCGTCAGCCGCTGGACGCCGTTCGACTTCACGGTGACATGGCATCTGAAGCCTTCACGGCCCTGAACCCGCTCAGGGCTTCGGCACGCCGCCCTGCCACTTCGGCCAGTTGGTCACGATGTGATCGACCACGCGCGAGCCCACCAGTTCGATGTTCTCCACCGTCTCGGCAAAGCCGCCGGCCGTTTCGCCCGGCGCCGGGTCCAGGTGCTGCAGCGTGGTTTCCTTCGGGCTGCCCTGGTCGAAGTTGACCGCGCCGCGCAGGCTCATCACGCGGTCGGTGCCGTGTGTGCGCTTGATCACGAGGGTGATGGCGGCGGCTTCCATTTCGGTGATGACGTAGTCGTCGGCGCCGTAGAGCCTGGCGATGTACTGCGCCTGCTTCGACATGCCGGGGCCATGGAAGAAGGTGTCGCCGGTCATGTGCGTGCCGGTGCCGACGAAAGGCGCGCGGCGGGCCGCTGCATCGGGGTAGCGCAGGCGGTACTTGCGCGCGCCGTCCGAATCCTTGAGCGGCGTGTCGGCCGAGAGCCTCATGGCCCAGCTCACGAGGTCGGGGTTGAGCTTGAAGCGGCGGTACTCCTCGTAGCCCTTGCGCGGCATGAAGGTCGGCTCGCCGGGCTTGTTCTCCTCGGGGGCCCAGCGGTGGCCGAGATCGTAGTCGACCAGCCAGGTGGCCCAGCTCACTTCGCCGATGGTGCCGCGCGAAGGCGGCGTGCCGGCCACGCCCGAAATCAGGTAGTAGCTCTGCGAGAAGTCGAACTGCGGGTTCAGCAGGATGGCCTGCATCGACGACGACGAGTTGACCTTGCCCATGCCGAGCACCGCGCCGCACACGCCGTCGGCGTTGCAGTACACAGGCTGCAGCGCACCGGGCACCGCAATGGGTTTGGCGCCCTTCCAGTAGCGTTCGTACCAATGCTGGAACTCGCCGGCGCGGTCGCCCGTGTTCTGGCCGATCTCGAACATGGCGGCGACGAAGACCTTGACCTTCACGGGCGCGCCCGGGGCCGAGGCGGTCGGGGTGGAAGTGGTGGACGCGCAGGCCGTGAACAACAGCGCTGCGGCAGGCACCGCCAGCCAGCGGGCGGTGAAAAGAGTGGACCTGGAAGAAGTCATTCTGGAACCCATTCAAGAGGAAAGAAAAAGAAGGCAGCGCAGGCGCACAAGCGCGCCTGCCGCACCGCGGGCGCTTGCGGCGTCCTACAACCGGCGATTGTCGATGCTGGCAAAAGCGCGATGTCGCGCCACCACGCAAACCCCATGCCGGCCCCTTCCCCTCCTGCCAAACCGCCTTCGAAGCCGACGCCCATCGCCAACGGCCTCGTCTACGTGAACCCCGGCATGCCCGGCATCCGCCGCCTGAAGCACGGCGAGCGTTTCCGCTACCGCGACGCCAATGGGCAGTGGCTGCGCGACGTGGACGAGATAGCGCGCATCCGCATGCTGGCCATCCCGCCCGCCTACACCCAGGTGTGGATCTGCCCTCTGCCCAACGGCCATCTGCAGGCCACCGGCATCGACGCGCGCGGGCGCAAGCAGTACCGCTACCACGCCGACTGGCGCTCGATGAAGGACGAAACCAAGTTCGATCGCCTCGAAGCCTTCGCACTCGCGCTGCCGCACATCCGCGCCCGCGTGGCGCGCGACCTGCGGTCGACGAAAGGCCGCAAGGCGCCGGGCCGCACCCAGGTGCTCGCGGCGGTGGTGCGCCTGCTCGACACCACGCTGCTGCGCGTGGGCAACGAGGAATACGCGAACAGCAACGGCTCCTACGGCCTCACCACGCTGCGCAGCCGGCACGCCGCCGTGCAGGGCCAGGCGCTGCGGCTGCGCTTCCGGGGCAAGAGCGGCGTGATGCACGAGGCGAAGCTCGACGATCCGCGCGTGGCCCGGGTGGTGCGTCAATGCCAGCAGCTGCCGGGGCAGGCGCTGTTCCAGTACGAGGACGAGGACGGCGAACTGCGCGGCATCTCGTCCACCGACGTGAACGACTACCTGGCCGAGGCCACGCAGGGCGAGCGCTTCACCGCCAAGGACTTCCGCACCTGGCACGGCACGGTGCAGGCGCTGGAGCTCACCCTGCTGGCCTGCGAACCGGGCCGCGTCGCTGCCGACGGCAGCCGCTCCAGTGCCAAGGACATCCTGGCGGCCGTCGCCAGGCAGCTGGGCAACACGCCGGCCGTCTGCAAGAAGGCCTATGTGCATCCGGCGGTGCTGGCGCTGGGCAGCGCGCTCTCGGATGGCGACGAGGCCACGGGTGCGCTGTTCGAGAAGATCGCCGCGCACCGCACCGCCAAGCCCTCGCGCGGGCTGCATGCGGCCGAGCGGCGGCTGCTGGCCTTCCTGCGCGCGCAGCGGGGCGGCCAGGCAGCGCGCAAGCGCGCAAAGACTCAGTTGCCGGTCGCGAGCACGAGGCGCACGCTGTCGCCTTCCAGCGCCACGGCGTAGCCGAGGTCTTCGGCCAGGTTCTGCAATGCGACAGCGTCGATGGCCAGCGCACGCGGCGCACGGTGCGCGTCGAGCACGGCATGCGTGCCGCCGGGTTCGCGCGGCAGGGCCGTGAGGCGCAGTGCATTGGCGCCGTCCGCCTCGACCCGGATCGCCCCGGCCTCGGCCGCGCCGTCGTGCAGGTAGCCCAGCGCGCCGAGGAACAGGTAGCGCAGCGCAGCCGCGGCGGGCCAGCGATGTTCGTTTTCCTGCGGGTCCAGCGAGGCGTCCGCATCGAGCGTCACGCCGTGCAGGTCGAAGGCGGAGCGCATCAGGGCCACGCACTGCGCCACCAGCGCGCTGCGAGTGATGCCGTCATCCGTGGTGGCCAGTTCCCAGTCGCGCAGCGAGCGGATGGCCTCGACCAGTTCGGACACCTGGTTGTCGATCAGCGCCACCCGTTCTTCGCAGGCGGCGGCGTCGATGGTGGCTGCGCCGACCTGCCGCTTGAGCATCAGCAGCGCCATGCGGACCACCGAGACAGGTGCCGCCATGTCGTGCCGCAAGGCGGGCAGCGCGCGTGTGAGCAATTCGTGGCGCACGCCGGCGGCAATCCAGCTGCGCGCACTCGGCGAGGACTTCATTTCGCAGCGGCCACGGGCGTCGGGTTCATCGGCACGGTCACGGGTACTTCCTGAAACGGGGGGGAATAACAAGTATCGGCCCCACCCCCCGCCCTGGGTGTAGGAGCGTGCCTACGATGGCGCCGCCCGCGGATTGGAAATGTCCGGAAACGGCGTGCCGGCACAGGGCCCGGCCCCTACCTTCAGGCCTTCGTCCAATCCCGACCCGACCCAATGACCCCAGAGCAGAACAAGCGCGCCGTCACCGAAGCCTGGAAGGCTTTCGCAAGCCGCGATCCGAAACGCATCCAGGCCGTCTTCACCGAGGACGCCGAATGGCTGGCGCCCAAGGGCAACGCGACGGCGGTGGCACTCGGCGTGCCCGACCACATGATCGGCCCGGCGACGATCGCGCACTTTCTGGTCGACGCCTTTCCCAGGCTCTTCGTCGCCGACATCGATGTGGCGTTCTCCCACCTGCACTGCGACGGCGACACGGTGATCCTCGAAGAGCGCATGCAGGCCACGCTGGCCAGCGGCCGGCACTACGACAACGACTACTGCTTTGTCTTCGAGCTGCGCGAAGGCCTCATCGCCCGGGTGCGCGAGTACATGGACACGCAGAAGGGCCGGGCCGCGATCTTCGGCTGAAATCAGCCCACGGCCGGCCCGCAGCGCGCCTGCAGTTCGCGCTTGAGCAGCTTGCCGTTGGCGGTGGTGGGCATCGCATCGATCACCTCGATGCGGGCCGGGCGCTTGTAGGGCGACAGGTGTTCGACGAGGTGCGCGCGCAGCGCCGCTTCGTCGAGCACTGCGCCGGGCTTCAGCTCGACGAAGGCGACGACCTGCTCGTTGCCGTCGGCCTCGGGCACGCCGACCACCGCGCACAGGTGCACGCCCTCGAAGCGGCCGATGACGGCCTCAATCTCCGCCGGGTAGACGTTGAAGCCTGAGCGGATGATCATTTCCTTCAGCCGCCCGACCACGAACAGCGCGCCGTCCTCGCCGAAGCGGCCGAGGTCGCCGGTGGCGTACCAGCCGTCGGGTCGCATCACCAGCGCGGTGGCGGCGGTGTCGCGGAAGTAGCCGAGCATGAGGCCGGGGCCGCGCAGCCAGATCTCGCCGGTGTCGCCGGGTGCGGCGTCGTTGCCGTCGAGGGTCACGATACGGGCCTCGCCCCCCTCCACCGCATACCCCGCCGAGGTGTCGGCGCGCGGCGACTCGGTGCGTGTGAGAAACACCGAGCCCGCGTACTCCGACAGCCCGTAGCCATAGTGCAGCGGCTGCCCGAACAATTGCTCCACGCGCTGCTTGAGCACCGGGTCGAGCGGCGCGGAGCCGGTGTAGACGTAGCGCAGTTGCGGAAAGCACGGCGTCGCCTCCTCCGCCTCGATGTGCGCCAACAGCCGCGCGTACATCGTCGGCGGCCCGAGCAGGTTCGACACCTGCTCGTGCGCCAGCGCTTGCAGCACGTCGGCCGGCGAGAAGCTGCCGCGCAGCACCAGCGACGCGCCGCCCGTGAGCGCAGCCATCAACACCGTGCCGATGCCGAAGATGTGCGTCATCGGCAGGAAGGCATAGACGCGGTCGCGCTCGCCCAGGGCGCGCACCTGGGCCGACACGCGGCCGAAGTGCAGCAGGCCGCGGTACGACACCATCACGCCCTTGGGCGTGCCCGAGGTGCCGGAAGTGAAGATGATGGCGGCCGTGTCGGCCAATGCCGGATCAGGCTCGGTGCGCGCTTCGGCACGCACGGCCGAACGCATCACGCCACCGAGCGCGGCGGGCGTTGCGCCGGCCCTCTGCGCATGCTTTTCAGCGGCTTCGGAGGCAGCGGCCGTGAAGCAGCAGACACGGGCATCGGCGCGCTCGACGATGGCCGCAATCTCGCCCGGCGACATGCGCGCATTCACGCCGCACGACCAAGCACCGACGCGGCTGCAGGCCATGAGCAGCGCGATGTGCGCGGCGCAGTTCTCGGCCACCAGCACCACGCGGTCGGTCGGTCGCACGCCGGCGGCCAGCAGGTCTTGCACGGCAACGTCGACCATCGCCTGCAGCGCGGCATAGGTCTTGGTGCCCGCGGGCTCGAAGAGGAAGACGGCATCGGGCGTGCTTGTCGCGCGTTCTTCCAGCAGGCTGTGGATACGGCGCATCGGCTATTCCGCCTCGATGCCCTTGGACGCGGTCGCCCAGAGCTGGCGGTCGGACTTGCCCTTGGCCGCCAGCAGATCGGCCGCGCCGGACCACACGTCGTAGCCCTGCTCGCGCAGCCGGTTCGCGATGTCCTCGCGCGCCAGCATCTTCTGCGCGGCGGCGTTCATGCGCGCGACCAGCGCCGGGTCCATGCGCGCCGGACCGTACAGGCCGAACCAGCCGCCCACGTCGTAGCCCGGCACGCCCGATTCGACCATGGTCGGCACCTCCGGCAGCATGCGGTTGCGCTGGCGCGAGGTGACGGCCAGCGCGCGCACCTTGCCCGTCTGGATGAAGGGCTTGGAGGTGGCGATGATGTCGAACATCATCGTCACGGTGCCGGCCATCACGTCGGCGAGCGCCGGCGCGCTGCCCTTGTAGGGCACGTGCGTGAGCTGCACGCCGGTCATCTTCTCGAGCAGCGCGCCACTCAGGTGGTTGGACGCGCCCACGCCCGCCGAGCCATAGAACACCTTGCCGGGCCGCGCCTTCGCATAGGCCAGCAGCTCGGCCACGCTGTGCACCGGGACGTCGTTGTTGACCACGAGCACGTTGGTGTAGTCCACCAGCGGCGCGATGGGCGTGAGGTCCTTCATCGGATCGAAGGCCATGTGGCGCTGCACGTTCGGGTTGATGGTGATGGTCGGGCTTGCACCGAAGAACAGCGTCGCACCATCGGGCTGTGCTTTCGCGACCGCGTCGCCGCCGAGCGAGCCGCTGGCGCCGGGCCGGTTGTCGACGATGACCTGCGTCCCGAGTGCCTGGCTCAACGCGGGCGCGAGCAGGCGCGCGGCCCCGTCCACCGGACCGCCCGCGGAATAGCCGACCACGAGCTTGATGAGGGACGGCAAGGACTGCTGCGCGAAGGCGCGATGGTGCACGGCGGCCAGCGCCGCGCCGCCCGCCAGCGCGGTCACCCATTGCCGGCGCGAAAAGTCGATCGAGGTCATGAGCGTTGTCTCCTGTTATGAATTGCTTTGGTGGCTGCGTCGCTCAGGTCGGCAGGTCGAGGACTTGCCGCGCGAGGATGTTGCGCTGTATCTCGTTGGTGCCGCCGTAGATCATTGCGGCCGTGGAGCCGATGAGCGGCGCGAGCACGTTGAAGGTCTGGCCGTCGAGCACCTGGTCGCCGGCCACGGCACCCTGCTCGTCGCCCGCTTCGACCAGCAGCGCGCCGATGCGGTGGTAGGTCTCGCTGGCCCAGATCTTCAGCAGCGACACCGACGCGGGCAGCGGCTTGCCCGCACGCACGATGTTCGCGAAGCCCGTGTACGCCGCCGACAGGTCCAGCACGTCGAGCCGCAGCGCCGCGAAGCGCTGCGCGAACACCGGGTCGGCGAACAGGCGCCGCGCATGCGCCAGCCGCGCGAGTTGGCCCAGCGCGTACTGCGACTGCTTGGGGCTGCCGAGAAAGATGCGCTCGAAGCCCAGCAGCGCCTTCGCGATGGTCCAGCCGCCGTGCAGCTTGCCCACAAGGTTCTCGGCCGGTACGCGCACGTTGTCGAAGAACACTTCGCAGAACTCGGGCTCGCCCGCCAGCGTGTGGATCGGCCGGATGGTGATGCCCGGCGTGCGCAGGTCGCACAGCAGGAAGCTGATGCCCTCCTGCTTGCGCGCGTCCTTGTCGGTGCGCACGAGCATGAAGATGTGGTTGGCATCCTGCGCGAGCGTGGTCCAGATCTTCTGGCCGTTGACCACGAAGTGATCGCCCTGCGCATCGCGCGCGGGCAGCGCCTCGGTGCGCAGGCCCGCGAGGTCTGAGCCGGCGTTAGGCTCCGAGTAGCCCTGGCACCAGACGTTCTCGCCGCTGAGGATGCGCGGCAGGAAGCGCTGCTGCTGCTCGGGCGTGCCATGCTGGATGAGCAACGGGCCGATCATCACGATGCCCTGGTCGGGCGCGCGCGCCACGCCGTATTGCTCCAGCTCCTCGATCCACGCGATGAGCTTGTCGGCGGGCAGGCCCATGCCGCCGTGCGCCTGCGGCCATGCGGGCGCGATCCAGCCCTGCGCCGACAGCGTGAGGTACCACTCGCGCATCTCGCTCCAGCGTGCGCGGTGCGAGAGGTAGCGCAGCTGCTGCGGATAGCGCTGCTGCAGGAAGGCGCGCACCATGCGGCGGAACTCGGCCTCGGGCATGGCGGACCAGTCTGCTGTGCGCGGGAACTCGCCTTGCCAGGTGGCCGCGCCCGTGGTCGCTTCGGCATCGCCAGCCAGTACGGCATGCCGCCGCTGATGCGCACTGACATTCCCAAGCCACGCCGACAGGCACAGCACGCGCTTGTAGAACAGGCTCAGGTCGCACTCCTGCGTGTAGCCGATGGCGCCATGCAGCTGCACCGACGTGCGCGAAGCCTGCAGCGCGGCGGCCGTGCAGCGCGCATTGACGCGGCTTGCCTCGGCTTCGAGCCGGTCCACCGGCAACCCCTGCCCTGCCACCGCCAGCACCTCGTTCAACGTGGCCTGCGCCACTTCGAGATGAATGAACATGTCGACGCAGCGGTGCTGCAACGCCTGGAAGCTGCCGATGGGCTTGCCGAACTGGGAGCGCGTGCGCAGGTAGGCCAGCGTCTGCGCCAGCATGGCCTGCCCCGCACCCAGCAGTTCGGCCGATTGAAGGATCTGGCCGGCCGCGAGCGCATGGCGCAAGGCATCCTGCGCGGCCGGCCCTTCGGCCAGCACGGCTTCCGGCGGCAGTGCGACCTGCTCGAAGCGCAGGTTCGAGGCCTGGCCACCATCGACCAGCGGCACCAGCGCTTCCGTCACACCATCGGTGCCGCGCGGCACCCACAGCAGCACCGCGTCGTCGTCGCCGCGCGCCGACACCAGCCAGCCGCTGGCGGCCGCGCCGGGCAGCACCATGAGCTTCTCGCCCTGCAGCAGCACGCCGCCAATGTGGCCGGGCCGCGGCTCGCAGCCGCAGGCCAGCGGCACCGCGCTGAGGTCGCCCGCGCTCTCCTGCCATGCGAGGGCGGGCAGGCTGCGGCCCGCGACCAGTTCAGCGAGCAAGGCGTTCGCGCCCGGCGTACCGAGCCGCGCCAGCAGCAGCGCACTGAGGCCGGCCACGGCCAGCAGCGGCTCGGGCGCCACATGCTCGCCCGCGGCCCGAAGGATTTCCGCCGCGCCGTCGAGCTCCAGTGCGAGACCGCCGGCCGATTCGGGGGCCAGCATGCCGGGCCAGCCGAGCTCGGCGATCGCGCGCCAACCGTGCGCCTCATCGGCATCAGGTTGTTCCATGTGCTCGCGCCGTCGCTGGATGGCGCGGCTGCGAACGAAGTAGTCGAGCGCCGCTTCGCGCATCGCCGAAAGTGATTCGAAGTCCATCGCCGCAGCGTGACAGAAGGCCCTGCCGGGCGGCATTCGCATTTGCCGAAGGGAGGGTTTCGCAATCACGGAGCCGCCTCGCGCGATGGAGGGCTAGATTCGGCGCCATGACCAAGATCAAGAAATCCCTGCACACCGAGCTGGGCCACAGCACGCCGGACAAGATCACCGTGCGCGGGCGAGACCTGCCTTCGGAAATCCTCGGCCACCTGAACCTCGGCGACATGGCCTTCCTGGAACTCACGGGCCGCATCCCGACGCCGCAGGAATCCGTCACCTTCAACGCCATCGTCGTCACGCTGGTGGAGCACGGCATCACACCCAGCGCACTGGCTGCGCGCCTCACGTATGCGGGCGCACCCGAAGCGCTGCAAGCCGCTGTGGCAGCGGGTCTTTGCGGCCTGGGCACGGTGTTCGTCGGCAGCACCGAAGGCGCGGCGAAGATGCTTTACGAAGCGATTCCCTTCGGCGAGAAGCCCACGCGCCCGCTTGCGGACATGGCAAGAGACATCGTGGCCGACCACCGCGCGCGCAAGCAGATCGTGCCGGGGCTGGGCCATCCGCTGCACAAGCCCATCGATCCGCGCACGCCGCGGCTGTTCCAGATTGCGGCGGAGAACGGCTTGTCGAGCCACTACATCGCGCTGATGCAGGCGGTGCAGGAGGAAGCCGAGCGCGTGTCGGGCAAGTCGCTGCCGATCAACGCGACCGGTGCCATCGGCGCGATCGCGGCCGAGTTCGGCTTTCCGTGGAAGATCATTCGCGGCTTCGGCGTGATGGCGCGCGCCATCGGCCTCGTGGGCCACATCCTCGAAGAGATCGACGACCCGATGGCGGTCGAGATCTGGCAGCGCGTGGAACAGGAAGCCGGCGGCCCGCGCCAGGACTGATGAGCAGCAGCAAACAATGAACAACGCCAACGACAAGAACTTCCCCGACATCCGCGACGCGGTGCGCGACCTGTGCACGCAGTTTCCCGATGCCTACTTCCGCAAGATCGACGAGGCGCGCGGCTACCCCGCCGAATTCGTCGATGCGCTCACCAAGGCCGGCTGGATGGCCGCGCTGATTCCGCAGGAGTACGGCGGCTCCGGCCTGGGCCTGACCGAGGCCTCGGTGATCATGGAAGAGATCAACCGCTGCGGCGGCAACTCCGGCGCCTGCCACGGCCAGATGTACAACATGGGCACGCTGCTGCGCCACGGCAGCGAGGCGCAGAAGCGCGCCTACCTGCCGAAGATCGCCAACGGCGAACTGCGCCTGCAGTCGATGGGCGTGACCGAGCCCACCACCGGCACCGACACCACCAAGATCAAGACCACGGCGGTGAAGAAGGGCGACCGCTATGTCATCAACGGGCAGAAGGTGTGGATCTCGCGCATCCAGCATTCGGACCTGATGATCCTGCTGGCGCGCACCACGCCGCTGGCGGACGTGAAGAAGAAGTCCGAAGGCATGTCGATCTTCATCGTCGACTTGCGCGAGGCCATCGGCAAGGGGCTGACGGTGCAGCCCATCCTGAACATGGTGAACCACGAGACCAACGAGCTGTTCTTCGAGAACCTCGAGATCCCGGCCGAGAACCTGATCGGCGAGGAAGGCCAGGGCTTCAAGTACATCCTCGACGGACTCAACGCCGAGCGCACGCTGATCGCCGCGGAGTGCATCGGCGACGGCTACTGGTTCATCGACCGGGTGACGGCCTACACCAAGGAGCGCGTGGTGTTCGGCCGCCCGATCGGGCAGAACCAGGGCGTGCAGTTTCCGATTGCCGAAGCGTTCATCGAAGTGGAAGCAGCGAACCTGATGCGCTATGAAGCCTGCCGCCTGTTCGACGTGCACCAGCCTTGCGGCGCACAGGCCAACATGGCGAAGTACCTGGCGGCCAAGGCGAGTTGGGAGGCTGCGAATGCGTGCCTTCAGTTCCACGGCGGCTTCGGCTTTGCATGCGAATACGACATCGAGCGCAAGTTCAGGGAGACGCGGCTGTACCAGGTGGCGCCCATCTCGACCAACCTGATCCTGAGCTACGTGGCCGAACACATGCTCGGCCTCCCACGGTCTTTTTGACTCACCCCCAGGCTTCGCGCACTTCGTGTCGCTTCTCCCACCCCTTACCGGGGGCAACACCAGAGGCCCGGCAAAGCCGGTTCCTCGGTGTTCCACGAAAGGATCGTTCATGACTCCCATCACCGCCGACCATCCGAGCAAGGTGCTCGCGACCTTCGCGGCCGAACTGCAGTTCGCCGACATTCCCGCGCCCGTGCTGCGCCGCACCGAAGACCTGATGCTCGACTGGCTGGGCTCGGTGCTCGCCGCACGCATGGCACGGCCGGTGCGCAGCATCGAGCGCTTCGCACAGATGATGGGGCCGGCCGACGGGCCCAGCGAGATACTGACCTCGCGCCGCACCAGCTCGCCGGTGTTCGCGGCGCTGGTCAACGCGGCCGCCTCGCACTTCGTCGAGCAGGACGACGTGCACAACGGCTCGGTGTTCCACCCTGCCGCCGTCGTCATCGCGCCCGCGCTAGCCGTGGCGCAGAGCCTCGGCGCAAGCGGCGCGCTACTGCTGACCGCCGTGGTCGCGGGCTACGAGGTCGGCATCCGCGTCGGCGAATTTCTCGGCCGCTCGCACTACAAGACCTTCCACACGACCGCGACGGCGGGCACGCTCGCCGCTGCAGCAGCAGTCGGCCGCCTGCTGAGTCTCACGCCGCAGCAGATGCTGCACGCCTTCGGCTCGGCCGGCACGCAGTCGGCCGGCGTGTGGGAATTCCTGCGCGATGCAGCCGACTCCAAGCAACTGCATTGCGCGCACGCGGCAGCGAGCGGGCTGATGTCGGCCTACCTCGCACAGGACGGCTTCACCGGTGCAGCAAGGATCCTCGAAGGCGCGCAGGGCCTGGGCGTCGGCATGTCGAGCGACGCCGATCCGGCCAAGCTCGTCGACGGCCTCGGCACGCGCTGGACGCTGGCCGAAACCTCCTTCAAGTACCACGCCTCCTGCCGCCACACCCACCCCGCCGCCGACGCGCTGCTACAGGTGATGACGCAGAACAAGCTCAAGCCCGCCGACGTATCGCGCGTGACCACGCACGTGCACCAGGGCGCCATCGACGTGCTGGGCCGGGTCGACGTGCCCGCCACGGTGCACCAGGGCAAGTTCTCGATGGGCACGGTGCTGGGCCTCATCGCCGTGCACGGCCGCGCGGGCCTCGGCGAATTCGACCGCGACTTCCTCGCGCCCGAGGTCTCGGCTTTCCGCGAGAAGGTGGCGATGCAGCTCGATGAAGAAGTCGACACCGCCTACCCCGCACGCTGGATCGGCAAGGTCAGCGTGCAAACCGCCGACGGTCGCACACTGCAGGGCCGCGTCGACGAGCCCAAGGGCGACCCCGGCAACAGCCTGAGCCGCGCCGAGATCGAGGACAAGATGCAGCGCCTCGCGCACTACGGCGAAGGCGTGACGGCAGAAGAAGCAAAGGCCCTGTGCACCCGCATCTGGCAACTGGGCGAGACCCAGAAAGTGGCGCGCTGGTTGCCTTGAGGAAGGAAGGGCCTCAACCCCCCCCCCGGGGCCCGGTCTGCGGTGCCGGATGGAACGCCCAGGCTCAGGAAGCGATCAGGTGATCGAACAGCTCCCGGGCAGAAGCAGGCAGTTGTTCCCGATCACGCGCGATCAACTTCAGCTCCCGTTCGGCCCACGCATCGCTGAGCGCCACGGTCGAGATGCGCATCGCCATCGACAGCCGCTGAGCGGAAGACGCGGGTAACACACCAACCCCTACGCCCGCCTCGATCATCAGGCAGATGGCCTCGAAGCTGCTGACCTGGATGCGCGGATTGAAGCCGCGCCCCGCGAGTTCGGCACGGCGCTGCAGGAAGCGGTGGATGGCGCTGCCATGGTGCAGGCCCACGTGCTGCTCGTCGAGCGTGTCGGCAAAGGCCACCGAAGGGGCGCCCGCGAGGTGGTGCGTGAGCGGCACCACCAGCACGAGTTGGTTGCTTCCGAAGGGACGCGCGTCGAACTCGCCGGTGTGCACGTCGCCGGCAAGGATGCCGATGTCGGCCTCGCCATCGGCCACAGCGCGCACGATCTCTTCGCTCAGGTACTCGCGCAGGTCGACCTGCACGGCCGGGTGCTGCGTGAGAAAGCCCGCGAGCTTCTGCGGCAGGTACTCGGTGATCGAGGTGGTATTGGCGAACACGCGCACATGGCCCTTGATGCCCTTGCCGAAGTCCTGCATGTCGCAGCGCAGGTGCTCCATCTGCTGCATCACGCGCTTGGCGTGGTACAGCACGGCCTGCCCCGCGGCCGTGAGCGTCACGCCCTGCGCGCTGCGGTGCAGCAGCTTGCCGCCCACGGCCTCTTCCATCTGCTTGATGCGGGTGGAGGCGGCGGCCAGCGAGATACAGGCCTTCTCGGCGCCGCGCGTGAGGCTGCGCGCGTCCGCCACGTAGACGAACAGTTTCAGGTCGAACAGGTCGAAATGCAGGTTCACCGGGCGCAGGCACGAGTAAGGAAGGGAACGTGCATTGTCCGGCGAACGGCGCCGTGCGCGCCCGCTTGCGGGTTTGTCCTCAGACGGGGTCCCAGCTGAACACGTCGGCCGAGCGGTCGAGCGGGAAGAAGCTCGCGCGCATCGCGGGCATGGCGTGCTCGGCAATGCTCTGCGGCGTCCAGCCCTCGGAGCGGTGGATCGAGCGCACCGGGCGCGGCTGGCTGATGAGCGAGATCTCGTTGTTGCGCACCGAGAAGATCTGGCCGTTGACCACGCCCGCCGCCTCGCTCGCGAGGTACACCGCCAAGGGCGCCACTTTGGCCGGCGTCATCTGCTTGATCTTGTCGACGCGGGCGCGCTGCTCGTCGGTGTCGGTGGGAATCGCGCCGATCATGCGGCTCCAGGCAAAGGGCGCGATGCAGTTCGAGCGCACGTTGAATTTCTGCATGTCGAGCGCGATCGACTTCGACAACGCGACGATGCCGAGCTTGGCCGCCGAGTAGTTGGCCTGGCCGAAGTTGCCGATCAGGCCCGAGGTGGAGGTCATGTGCACCAGCGCGCCCGCATTCTGTTCCTTGAAGTGCACGGCCGCCGCACGGCTCACGTGGTAGGCACCGTAGAGATGCACCTTGAGCACCGAGTCCCACTCGTCGACCGACATCTTGTGGAAGAAGCGGTCGCGCAGGATGCCCGCGTTGTTGACCGCCGCGTCGATGCGGCCGAAGCTGTCGAGCGCGCACTGCACGATGCGCGCCGCGCTGGCGGCGTCGGCCACGCTGTCGGTGTTGGGCACGGCCTGGCCGCCGGCCGCGCGGATCTCGTCGACCACCTGCTGTGCGGGGCCGGCGCTGCCGCCGGCACCATCGAGCGCAGCGCCGATGTCGTTGACCACCACTTTCGCGCCGTGGGCCGCCATGGCCAGCGCGATGTCGCGCCCGATGCCGCCGCCCGCGCCCGTGACGACGACCACTTTTCCTTCAACCATGTTTGTCTGTGCTCCGGAGGTTCTTTCGACCGCGGGTTCGCGGGCATATTTCAGAATGCCACAGGCGAAGCGAAAGCGGGTTCCAGGTTTCCGAAGAGGGCCTTCGGCGCGGCCCGGGGACGGCTATTGGCGCGCCGTGCGGATGTTCGCCGGCAGCGCCTGCGGCCAGCTCGTGCGAAACGGATTGATGTCCAGCCCGCCGCGCCGCGTATAGCGCGCATACACCGCGAGCTTGGTCGGCTTGCAGCGGCTCCAGATGTCCGTGAACATGCGCTCGGCGCACGGCTCGTGAAACTCGTTGTGGTTGCGAAAGCTCACGATGTACGCCAACAGCCCGGCCTGGTCGATGGGCGGGCCGCTGTAGCGGATCTGCACGCTACCCCAGTCGGGCTGGCCGGTGACGAGGCAGTTGCTCTTGAGCAGGCGGCTGGTGAAGGTTTCGTTCACATGCACCTGCGTGGCGTCGCTGCTCAGCAGCTGCGGCGCGGGCTGGTAGTGGGTGCACTCGATGTCGAGGCGGTCGAGGTCGAGGCCGTCGAGTTCGTGCACCGGCTCGCGGTCGAACATGTCGGGCGCCATCAGCTTCACGCCGATGCCGGCCGACTGGTCGCTGCCGCGCCACGCGGCTTCGGACAAGTCCGCGCGCAGGCGCTCGCGCACCGCGTCGGCGCTCGCGAACTGGCTGTTGTTGAAGCTGTTGAGATAGAGCTTGAAACTCTTGCTCTCGATGATGTTGGGCGTCTCGCACGGAATGGTGAAGTGCACGATGGCCAGCTGCGGCTTGCCGCGCAGGTTGAGCCAGCTCACCTCGAACGCGGTCCACAGGTCGGCGCCGAAGAAGGGCAAGGCATCGGACCTGATGCCCATGGCCTCGCGCTGCGTGGCGCGCGCGATGGGAAACAGCAGCGTGGGGTCGTAGCGGTCGGCGTAGGCCGAGGCGCGGCCAAGTTGCGATTGCTCGGGCGTGTTGGGGTTCGGGTCGTGGCTCATGGTGTGGCGTTTCTGGCCTCCGCCGCATGCGCGAACGGAGCAATGTGGTTGGCGAGGATGGTGCACACCTCGGGCGGCAGGTCGTGGCCCATGCCGGGGATCGCGACGAATTGCGAACCGGGAATGCGCCTGGCGGTGTCTTCCCCGCAAGCGATGGGCACGAGCGCATCGGCGTCGCCGTGCAGCACCAGCGTGGGCGACTGGATGCGCGCCAGCACCTGCGGCCGGTCGGCATCGGCGCCGACGGCCAGCATCTGCCGCATCAGCCCGGCCGGGCGGTATGCACGGCGCATGCTGAAGGTGAGGCGCGCGGCCAGCTCTTCGTCGCTCTGCGGGTAGGCGGGGCTCTGGATCAGCCGCAGCAGCCGGATGCTGTGCGCGACCAGCGCGGCCTCGTCGCGGCCCACCGGACGACGCATGAGCATGGAGGCCACCTCGCGGCGCGGCCCGGGCAGGCCGCGTGCGCCGCTGGAGCTCATGATGCTCACGAGGCTGGTCGTGCGCTGCGGTGCGGTAGCGGCCATGCGCTGGGCGATCATGCCGCCCATGGAAGCGCCGACGATGTGGGCTCTTTCAATGCCCAGCGCATCGAGTACACCGAGCGCATCGAGGGTCATGTCCTGCAGTGTGTAGGCAGAGCGCACCGGCAGGCCGAGGCGATGGCGGATGGTTTCCCACACGACGTTGCCCACGCCCGCATGGTCGAAGCCCTGGCTCAGCCCGATGTCGCGGTTGTCGTGGCGCACCACGCGAAAACCCGCCTCGACCAGCTGCTGCACGAAGCCCGTGGGCCATGCGACCAGCTGCATGCCCAGGCCCATGATGAGCAGGATCACGGGGCGCCCCTCGCCTCCGGTGTCGTCGACTTCGATCTGCAGGCCGTTGGCGGTGACTTTCATCGGCTTCTTGCTACTTGAACTCGCGCTCGCGCAGCCACTTGGTGGCGACCCACTTCTCGCCCGCCAGCACCGGCGCGCCGCCGTGCAGCGTGCGAGTGACGGGGTCGGGCCGGTCATAGCTGAAGAACACGCCGCAGCCGCGCACCGGCGCCACTTCGAGCCCCACGTCGGGGAAGGTGGTGGCGCCGCCGCCTTCGGGCTCCTGCAGGTACATCACCAGCGTGGCGACGCGCTGGCCGCCGCGCTTGAGGATGGTGGGCGTGCCGGGTTCGCCGGGGTCGAAGTAGTCGTAGTGCGGGCGGTACTGCGCGCCGGGGGCGTAGCGCAGGATCTGCAGGCCCTCGCCGAATTCGAGCGGCCAGCGCAGCAGCGTGGCGAGGCGCTGCTCCAGCCGCGCGACGATCTCGTTCTCGCCGCGCTCGAAGAACATGCCGTCGCTGGTGCGATCGACGTTGAGCACCTCGCCGCCGGTGCGGGTCTCCACGGTGAGCGAACGCGCGAGCCGAACGCGCGCCGCAGCGATCAGGCCTTCGCACTCCTCGGCCGACAGCAGGTTGCCGAACACGACGACACGCGGATGCCGCATGGTCTGCAGCACCTGCACGCGGCGGTCGCCGGCATCGAGGTACAGCGGCGCACCGTCGAGGTCGGGGCCGGGCATTTTGGTGCGTACGGGCGGCAGGGCCACCTCCACGTTGGGGAATCCGGCCTCGAGCTGGGCCAGCGCCGTGTCGGCGGCGGCATCGTGCCAGCCGGCCGCGCGCATGGAAGCGCGCAGCGCTGGCACCGAGTGCCCGGCCGCGAGCTGGGCCACCAGCCACTCGCGCAGTTCCGGACTGATCGGTTGCGACATCTCAATACTCCTCCACGCTGCAGCAAGCCCCGCAACGCATGAAAAAACCGCCACGCCCCATTCCAGGAACACCGCGGAACCGGCTTTGCCGGGCCGCCGGTGTGCCCCCTGCAAGGGGGTTGGCGTAGCGACACGAAGTGCGCGAAGACTGGGGGTCAGTCCAACCTTCTCCTGAACACCAGCCTTTCGGCTGTCGATGCTTCTGCATCGAAACCATAACCCTCGAGGTCGAACTTTTCCAGTGCCTTGGGCGTGGCCGCCTTGTGCTGCACGGCCCAGCGAGCCAGCAGGCCGCGCGCGCGCTTGGCGAAGAAGCTCACGATCTTGTACCTGTCGCCCTTCCACTCCTCGAACACGCATTCGACCACACGGGCCTTGAGCACCTTCTTGTCGACCGACTTGAAGTACTCCTGCGAGGCGACGTTGACGACCACCGGCGTGCGGTCGGCCGCGAGGCGCTCGTTGAGATGCTCGGCGATGCGCGAACCCCAGAAGGCGTAAAGGTCCTTGCCGTGGCGATTGGCCAGTTGCGTGCCCATCTCGAGGCGGTAGGGCTGCAGCAGGTCGAGCGGGCGCAGCAGGCCGTAGAGGCCGCTGAGGATGCAGACGTGGTCCTGCGCCCAGGCCAACTGCCCCTTGGTGAGCGTGCGGGCATCGAGGCCGCCGTAGACGTCGCCGTCGAAGGCGAAGGCGGCCTGGCGGGCGTTCTTCTCGGTGCTCTTGCCGGACCAGGCTTGGTAGCGGGCCACGTTCAGGGCGGAGAGCTTGTCCGACAGGTGCATCAGCTCGGAGATCTGCTGGGGCGACTTCTCGCGCAGCAGCCTGATCAGCTCGACCGAGGGGCCGCGCGGAGATTCGAAATGGGGTTGGGTGGCGGGGATTTCGGAGGGAACCGGAGTGTCGTAGTCGAGCGACTTCGCAGGGGAAAGCAGGAACAGCATGGCGGAATTATCAGTGGCTGCCGTGACGCTGGGCCGCGCCGGTAAAATCGCGGGCTATCCCACCCTGTCTCCCCACGGCTCCCTGAAGGGCCGTTCCGTATTCCCATGAGCGAACCCACCACTTCTCCCGCCCAGCCCGGCCTGGACAGCCTTTCCAAATCGTTCGAGCCCGCCGCCATCGAGGCGCACTGGGGCCCCGAATGGGAGAAGCGCGGCTACGCCAAGGCCGGCTTCAGAGGCACGCAGCAACCGAAGGAAGGCGCCGAATCGTTCGCGATCCAGCTGCCGCCGCCCAACGTGACGGGCACGCTGCATATGGGCCATGCGTTCAACCAGACGATCATGGACAGCCTCACGCGCTACCACCGCATGAAGGGCGACAACACGCTGTGGTTGCCGGGCACCGACCACGCGGGCATCGCGACGCAGATCGTCGTGGAGCGCCAGCTGCAGGAGCAGAAGATCAGCCGCCACGACCTGGGCCGCAAGAACTTCGTGGCGCGCGTGTGGGAATGGAAAGAGAAGTCGGGCAACACCATCACCGAGCAGATGCGCCGCATGGGCGACACGGTGGACTGGAGCCGCGAATACTTCACGATGGATGACGACCTCTCGAAGGTGGTCACGCACACCTTCGTGAAGCTGTATGAAGAGGGCCTGATCTACCGTGGCAAGCGCCTGGGCAACTGGGACCCGGTGCTCAAGACCTCGGTGAGCGACCTCGAAGTCGAAAGCGAAGAGGAAGACGGCTCGCTCTGGCACATCGCCTATCCGCTGGAAGACGGCAGCGGCACGCTGACCGTGGCCACCACCCGGCCCGAGACCATGCTCGGCGACACGGCCGTGATGGTCCATCCGGAAGACGAACGCTACAAGCATCTCATCGGCCAGCGCGTGAAGCTGCCGCTGGTGGATAGGCTGATCCCGATCATTGCCGACGACTACGTCGACAAGGAATTCGGCACCGGCGTGGTGAAGGTGACTCCGGCCCACGACTACAACGACTACGCCGTCGGCCAGCGCCACAAGCTCGAGATGATCGGCGTGCTCACGCTGGACGCGACCATCAACGACAACGCCCCCGAGAAGTACCGCGGCCTGGACCGCTTCGTCGCGCGCAAGGCCATCGTGGCCGACCTCGACGCACTGGGCCTGCTGATCGAGGTGAAGAAGCACAAGCTGATGGTGCCGCGCTGCGCGCGCTCGGGCGCCATCGTCGAACCGATGCTCACCGACCAGTGGTACGTGGCCATGACGCGCCCCGGCGCCGATGGCCAGTCGATCGCGCAGAAGGCCATCGACGTGGTGAAGTCGGGCGAGGTGCGCTTCGTGCCCGAGAACTGGGTCAACACCTACAACCACTGGATGGAGAACATCCAGGACTGGACCATCTCGCGCCAGCTCTGGTGGGGCCACCAGATTCCCGCCTGGTACGACGAGGAAGGCAATGTGTACGTGGCCGAGAACGAGGCCGACGCGCAGGCCAAGGCGCCGGGCAAGACGCTGCGCCGCGACGAGGACGTGCTCGACACCTGGTACTCGGCGGCGCTGGTGCCCTTCTCTTCGCTGGGCTGGCCCGAGAAGACGAAGGATCTGGAGCTGTACCTGCCCTCGCAGGTGCTCGTGACGGGCTACGACATCATCTTCTTCTGGGTCGCCCGGATGATCATGATGACCAAGCATTTCACCGGCAAGGTGCCGTTCAAGGACGTGTACATCCACGGCCTGGTGCGCGATGCGCAGGGCAAGAAGATGAGCAAGTCGGAAGGCAACGTGCTCGACCCGGTGGACCTGATCGACGGCATCCAGTTGCCCGAACTGCTCGACAAGCGCACGCAGGGCCTGCGCAAGCCCGAGACGGCGCCCGCGGTTCGCAAGAACACGCAGAAGGAGTTTCCGGACGGCATCCCGGCCTTCGGCGCCGATGCGCTGCGCTTCACCTTCGCTTCGCTGGCTTCGCTGGGCCGCAGCATCAACTTCGACAGCAAGCGCTGCGAGGGCTATCGCAACTTCTGCAACAAGCTATGGAACGCCACGCGCTTCGTGCTGATGAACTGCGAAGGCCAGGACTGCGGCCTGCTGGAACACACGAAGGAAGACTGCAAGGTCGGTGGCAAGGCCCATGGCTACCTGAAGTTCAGCCGTGCCGACTTCTGGATCGTGTCGCAGCTGCAGCGCGTCGGGGCCGAAGTGGCCAAGGGCTTCGAGGAATACCGCCTCGACAACGTGGCCAACGCGATCTACCAGTTCGCCTGGGACGAGTTCTGCGACTGGTACCTGGAAATCGCCAAGGTGCAGATCCAGACCGGCGACGATGCACAGAAGCGCGCCACGCGCCGCACGCTGATCCGCACCCTCGAAACAATGCTGCGCCTGGCGCATCCGGTGATCCCGTTCATCACGGAAGAGTTGTGGCAGAAGGTGTCGACGGTTGCGGGACGTGAGGGCGAGTCGATCATGGTCGCCGCCTATCCGAAGAGCCAGCCCGAGAAGATCGACGAGGCGGCCGAGGCGCACGTGGCGCGGCTGAAGGCGCTGGTCGATGCTTGCCGCACGCTGCGTGGCGAGATGAACGTGTCGCCGGCCACGCGACTGCCGCTCTACGCGGTGGCCGACGACGCCGAAGGCGCGGCCTTCCTGCGCGAATCGGCGCCGGTGCTTCAGGCGCTCGCAAAGCTCAAGGAAGTGAAGGTCTTCGACGACGAGGCTTCGTGGTCGGCCGCGGCCGAGGCGGCGCCCGTGGCGGTGGTCGGCGCTGCGCGCCTGTGCCTGCACATGGAGATCGACAAGGCGGCCGAGAAGCTTCGCATCGGCAAGGAAATTGCGCGCATCGAAGGCGAGATCGCAAAGGTAAACGGCAAGCTCGGCAACGAAGCCTTCGTTGCGAAGGCACCGCCGGCGGTGATCGAGCAGGAACGCAAACGCCTGGCTGATTTCACGGCCATGCTGGAGCGTTTGCGCGATCAGCTTGTGCGTCTTGGCTGACACACGAGGGGCCGGGAAGGCGTTTAGGATGTTGAGAACGGCTTCGCGCCGCGCCGTCGCATCATCCTGCACCCCCTTTTGAAGAAAGACGCTGTACTGCCCATGTCCACTTCCTCGACCCGCATTCGCAAGGCCGTATTCCCCGTTGCAGGCTTTGGTACTCGCTTCCTGCCAGCCACCAAGGCACAGCCGAAGGAAATGCTGCCCGTGGTCGACAAGCCGCTGATCCAGTACGCCGTCGAGGAAGCCTACGCCGCGGGCATCCGCGACATGATTTTTGTGACCGGGCGCAACAAGCGTGCGATCGAAGATCACTACGACACCGCCTACGAACTCGAGAGCCAGCTCGAAGCCAGCGGCAAGGATGCGCTGCTCAACATTGCGCGCTCGGTGTCGCCCGACGACATGACCTGCTCGTACGTGCGCCAGCCGCGCATGCTGGGCCTGGGCCATGCGGTGCTGTGCGCCGAGCACCTGGTGGGCAACGAACCCTTCGCCGTGCTGCTGGCGGACGACCTGATGGTCGGCCCCGAGGGCGGCCAGCCCGTGCTGGCGCAGATGACCGCGGCTTTCAGCCGCCTCGGCGGCTCGCTGCTTGCGGTGCAGGAAGTGCCGCTGGCGCACGTCAAGCGCTACGGCATCGTGGCCGGCGACGTGATCGAGGAAGGCCTGGTGAAGGTCAACCGCATGATCGAGAAGCCCAAGCCCGAAGATGCGCCCTCGCGCCTGGCCGTGGCCGGCCGCTACATCCTCACGCCGGGCGTGTTCGACGAGATCCGCAACCAGCCCAAGGGCGCGGGCGGCGAGATCCAGCTGACCGACGGCATCGCCGCGCTGATGAAGAAGGAATCGGTCTACGCCTATTCGTACAAGGGCATCCGCTACGACTGCGGCAGCAAGGAAGGCTTCCTACAGGCGTCGGTGGAACTGGCGCTGGCCCACCCCGAGGTGGGCGCGGAGTTCCGCGAATACCTCAAGAGCCTGAAGCTGTAGTCGCTTCTTCTTCGAGCGCCATCGTGAACGAAGGAAGGGCCGCTGACGCGGCCCTTTTCTTTTCTCTTCTCTTTGTCAGCGCCGCTTCAGCACGTGGATGAAGTCGCCGCCCACGGTTTCCTGTGCCATCAGCTCGTTGCCCGTCTGGCGTGCGAAGGCCTGAAAGTCGCGGATCGATCCCGGATCGGTCGACACCACCTTCAGCAGCTGCCCGCTCGCCATCTCGTTGAGCGACTTCTTGGCCTTGAGGATCGGCAGCGGGCAGTTCAGCCCGCGCGTGTCGAGCTCGCGATCAACTTGCATTGCCCGGCTCCGGCGGCAGGTTCAGGCCGCGGCGGCGCTCTTCGTTCTCGGCCGCGGTGAAGAACACGGGCTCATGGCCGCGCGTGCGCAGCCAGTCGGCCAGCGCGTAGCCGGTGCCGGCGGGCCAGCACTTGAGGTCGGGCAAGTCGTAGAGGCGGTAGTCCACCAGCTCGGGCGACAGCTTCACCTCGCCATCGGCCACCACGTGGTACGCGATGATGATCTGGTTCATGCGCTGGAAGTCGTAGGCGCCGACGATCTTCGCGGCGCTGATGTCGAGGTTGGTTTCTTCCTTCACCTCGCGCGCAATGCCCTCCTCGGGCGTCTCGCCGGCTTCCATGAAGCCGGTGATCAGCGCAAACATCTTGCCGGGCCAGGCCGCATTGCGCGCCAGCAGCACCTGGCCGCGGTACTCGACGATGGCCGCGAGCACCGGGGTCGGGTTGTTCCAGTGGGTGTGGCCGCAGTTGGGGCAGCGCAGGCGCTCCTTGGGGCCGCCGTCTTCCATCAGCGCGATCCACTCGAGGGGCGTGGCACAGACCTGGCAGAACTTGGGGTGGGGCATGGGGTTCTCAGCCTTCTTTTTGTTGAGTAGTGGCCCCTTCCAGGAACACCGCAGAACCGGCTTTGCCGGGCTGCAGGTGTTGCCCCCGGAGGGGGTTGGCGAAGCGACACGAAGTGCGCATAGCCTGGGGGCGAGCCTTGTCAGGCGGGGAAGACGCCGGTGGAGAGATAGCGGTCGCCGCGGTCGCAGACCACGAACACGATGGTGGCGTTCTCGACCGTCTTCGCCACCTGGAGCGCGGCCCACAGCGCGCCGGCCGCCGAGATGCCGCCGAAGATGCCCTCTTCGCGCGCGAGGCGCCGGCACATCTCTTCGGCATCGTCCTGGCTCACGCTGATTTCTTCATCGACGCAGCTCGGGTCGTAGATCTTCGGCATGTACTCGGCCGGCCACTTGCGGATGCCGGGAATGCGCGAACCTTCGGCCGGCTGCGCGCCGATGATGCGCACTGCCGGGTTCTTCTCCTTGAGGAAGCGCGACACGCCGGTGATGGTGCCGGTGGTGCCCATGGCGCTCACGAAGTGCGTGATCTTGCCCTTGGTATCGGCCCAGATCTCGGGGCCGGTGGTCTCGTAGTGGATGCGCGGGTTGTCGGGGTTGGCGAACTGGTCGAGCACCCGGCCCTTGCCCTGCGCCACCATCTGTTCGGCGAGATCGCGGGCGTATTCCATGCCGCCGCTCTTGGGCGTGAGCACGAGCTCGGCGCCGAAGGCCTTCATGGTCTGGGCGCGTTCGATCGAGAGGTCCTCCGGCATGATCAGCACCATGCGGTAGCCCTTGATGGCCGCGGCCATGGCCAGGGCGATGCCGGTGTTGCCGGAGGTGGCTTCGATCAGGGTGTCGCCGGGCTTGATCTCGCCGCGCTCCTCGGCGCGCTTGATCATCGAGAGGGCCGGCCGGTCCTTGACCGAGCCCGCGGGATTGTTGCCTTCGAGCTTGCCGAGAATCACGTTGCCGCGCTTGGCGTTTTCTGCGGCGTTGATGCGTTGCAGTGCGACCAGAGGGGTCTTGCCGATGGCGTCTTCGATCGTCGGATAATTCATGGCAGCCACTGTGCCATAATTTTGGGCTTCGTTCAGAACCCTGCCCGGGTGGTGAAATTGGTAGACGCAGGGGACTCAAAATCCCCCACCGAAAGGTGTGCCGGTTCGATTCCGGCCCCGGGCACCACATTTTTCTCGCCCCCAGGCTTCGCGCACTTCGTGTCGCTTCGCCAACCCCCTACCGGGGGCGATACCGGCGGCCCGGCAGAGCCGGCTCCGCGGTATCCCTGGAAGGGGACCGCTCCCGCTTCACAGGTCAGGCCGCTTCGCGCAGGCCCGTATGCACCGTCGGATGCGCCAGCCGCACCCGCAGTTCACGCTTCAGCCGCGTGTTGTCCAGCCGGCGCGATTCCCCCATGAAACTCAGCAATTGCAGCGGCAGCTGCCGCTCGGCGTCGCCGCGCGCCACACGCGGTGGGCGCGGCATGCCGTAGAGGTCGGCAGCCAGATCAACGTAGTCGCCCATGCGCAGCTCAGTGTCGTCCGAGGCATGCACGATGCGCTGCGGCTTGCCGCGGAACAAGGCCGCCACGCAGGCGCGTGCGAGGTCGTCGGCGTGGATGTGGCTGGTGTAGACATCGTCCTCGCGCCGCAGCACGGGCGTGCCGCGCTGCAGGCGGCCGCGCGGGGTGCCGTTTTCGCGATCGGGCGCGTAGATGCCCGGAATGCGCAGGATGCTGGCGCGCACACCGGCGCTGCGGCCCAGCCAGCGCACGGCGCGTTCGGCATCCACGCGGCGGTGGGAGCGCGGCGTGTCGGGCCGCACGCCGCGGGTTTCGTCGACTCGGGCGCCGCCGCAATCGCCGTACACGCCGCTGGTCGAACCGTAGACGAACGCCGAAGGCAACGACCGCAGGCGCAATGCCCGCGCCAGTTCGGTGGTGCGCTGGTCGCGCCACCAGGCGGCACCGCCGTCGCGGGCGGGCGGCGCCAGGTGCAACACCCGCGTGGCGATGCCCGCCAGCCGGCGCAGCGTGGCCGCGTCGTCCAGATTGCCCGCCAGCGGTCGGATGCCGGCCGCGCGCAGGGCGCCCACGCGGTCGGCCGACGAAGTGAGTGCCACCAGTTGCATGCGGCCGCGCAGATCGCGCGCCACGCGCTGGCCGATGTCGCCGCATCCGACGATCAGCAGGCGTTCGCGCCGGAACCGCGCTGGCAGAGCGCCGGAGGGGCTATTGATTGAAGGCAAAATCCTGTTCCTGTCCCAATTCAGTTGCTCACCGGGCTTCGTACGGCCCGCGAAGAGTTCACCTCGAAGAATACCGATGACTGCTACAGCACCGCACGAAGCGGGCTTTTCCATCCACGTCGAACCCAGTGGACGCCATTTCATGGTCCACGGCGACGAGACCATCCTCGCGGCGGGCATCCGGCAGGGCATCGGCCTTCCCTATGGCTGCAAGGACGGCGCCTGCGGCTCGTGCAAGTGCAAGAAGCTGTCGGGAGAGGTCACGCTGGGGCCCCATCAGAGCAAGGCCCTGAGTGCCGAAGAACAACTCGCCGGCTACGTGCTGACCTGCTGTGCGCACGCCCGGAGCGACGTGGTGCTCGAATCGCGACAGGTCACGGAGGCCGGCGCCCTGCCGATCCGCAAGATGCCGGTACGGGTGCAAGGCCTCACGCGCCTGTCGCACGACGTGATGATGGTGCGCCTGCAGTTGCCGGCCGGCGAGCCGCTGCAGTTCTACGCTGGCCAGTACGTGGAGTTCATCCTGCGCGATGGCGCACGCCGCAGCTACTCGATGGCCAATGCGCCGCACACGCTGGGCCAGCCCGGCACGGGCATCGAACTGCACCTGCGGCACCTGCCCGGCGGCAAGTTCACCGACCATGTGTTCGGCACGATGAAGGAAAAGGAAATCCTGCGCATCGAGGGCCCCTTCGGCAGCTTCTTCCTGCGCGAGGATTCCGGCAAGCCGATGATCCTGCTGGCCTCGGGCACGGGCTTCGCGCCGATCAAGGCGCTGCTCGAGCACATGAAGTTCAAGGGCATCGAGCGGCCCGCCACGCTCTACTGGGGCGGCCGGCGGCCCGAAGACCTGTACATGGACGCCTGGGTGCGCGAGCAGATGGCGCAAATGCCGAGCCTGCGCTACGTGCCCGTCATTTCCAATGCCACGCCCGAAGACAACTGGACCGGCCGCACCGGCTTCGTCCATCAGGCCGTGCTGGAAGACTTCGCCGATCTGTCGGGCTACCAGGTCTATGCCTGCGGTGCGCCCATCGTGGTCGACTCGGCCAAGCGCGATTACGTGGCGCTGGCGGGCCTGCCCGAAGAAGAATTTTTTGCCGACGCATTCACCACAGAGGCCGACAAGGCCCTTCCCTGAGACACCCCAAAAAGACAATGAAGACGAGACACTTCCTTCTCACCCTGCTCGCCGGCGTCGCGGCCCTGCTGGGCACCAGCCAGGCGATGGCGCAGCAGCAACAGCGGCCGATCCGCCTCGTCGTGCCTTACGCGGCAGGCGGCCCGATCGACAACACCGCTCGCATCCTGGCCGAGCGCGTCAAGGACACGCTGGGCCCGGTCATCATCGACAACAAGCCCGGCGCTGGCGGCAACATCGGCGCCGACATCGTGGCGAAGGCACCCGCCGACGGCCTGACGATCGGCATCGCGGCCACCGCCACCAACGCGGTGAACCCGTGGCTCTACAGCAAGATCCCGTTCAACGCCGCGACCGACTTCGCACCGATCACGCAGATGGTCCGCGTGCCCAACGTGCTGGTGATGAACGCCGACACGGCCAGGCGCCTGAACATCAACAGCGTGGCCGACCTGATCCGCTATGCCAAGGCCAACCCGGCCAAGCTCAACTACGCCAGCGGCGGCAACGGCAGCGCCGGCCACCTCGCGGGCGAGCTGTTCAAGAAGGAAGCGGGCATCTTCGCAGTGCACATTCCGTACAACGGCGGCAACCCGGCACAGCTGGCGCTGCTGTCGGGGCAGGTCGACTTCAACTTCGACAACCTCGCCACGGCCGCGCCGAACATCCGTTCGGGCAAGCTGAAGGCGATCGCGGTCACGACGCTCAAGCGCAGCAGCGCCCTGCCCGACGTGCCGCCCGTGGCCGACACGCTCAAGGGCTTCTCGATCGACACGTGGTGGGGCCTGGTGGCGCCGGCCGGAACGCCGCACGAGGTGGTCGTGAAGCTGAATCAGGCCTTCGTCGCCGCGCTGAATGCGCCGGAAACGAAGACCCGCTTCGCCTCGATGCTGGCCGAGCCGGTCGGCAACTCGCCCGAGCAGTTCGGCAGCTTCATGAAGAGCGAACTCGCCAAGTACGAGAAGGTGGTCAAGGCCACCGGGGCGAAGGTGGACTGACGAGGTCGTCCAGGGGCGCTGCGGCCTGCGTGTCGGTGGCCGCAGCCACGGCCGCCGCCGCTTCGGCCGCCCCGCTCTGGTAGGTGCGCAGGCCTGCGAGGTCGAGCACTTCCACGCCGCCATGTTCGATGCGCAACAGGCCGTCGCGCTGCAGCGCATGCAGCGCGCGGTTGGCACGCTGGCGCGACACGGCCGACAAGAGGCCGATCTCGTCCTGGCTCAGCCGCACGAAGCGGGTGGCACGCGGATAGAGGATGGGGTCGAACAGGCTGGCCAGGCAGCGCGCCACGCGCGCGTCGGGGCCGAGCAGCCGATCGAATTCCATGAGGCCGATGAACAGGCTCAGTCGCGCGTTGATGTGTAACAACAGAAACCGATTGAAGTCGATGCTGGTGGACATCAGCCGCTCGAAGCTGTGCCGCGGCACGCAAGCCACGCGCGTGGGCCGCAGCGCCACGCCGTCGTAGCGCCAGCGTCCGGGGGTGAGCAGCGAGCCTTCGCCGCTCCAGCCTCCAGCGGTCACGCCGGTGAAGGTGGACACGCGTCCGTCGGGCAGCGACACCGACATCTTCAGCAGGCCATCCATCACGCCGATCCAATGATCGGCCGGCTCGCCGCGCCGCACGACGAAGCCGCCGGCCGGCACCACGCGCTCGTGCGACTCCTGGACGACGCGGTCGAGCTCGTCGTCCGTGAGCGCGCGCGCCCACAAGCTCTCGCGAAGCATGTTCTCCAACGCGTTCGACATCGCGCCTCCTGCTGTCGTCCCTCGTGACATCGCATCGGCCGATCCGTCGCAGGCGCCGGTCGGCGGGGACCGTAAGAAATGTCGTTGCAACGACATCTTCGGCGCGGCGATGGTGCCACAGTCATCCGCGTTCGCCAAACAACAAGGAGACAACGATGAAGCGTTCGAACAAGGACCCGCGCCCCGCGCGCGGACCGGACGGCGGGGATGCGCACGGCCTGCGCCGGCGCGACGTGCTGGGCTACGCCACGGCCGCACCGCTGGCATCGGCGGCGGCCGGCATCGCGGGGATCGGTGCCCTCACGGCACCCGCTTCCGCGGTGGCCGCGCTGCTGCCCATGACCCCGCCCGACACCACCGACCTGATCGACATCGGCGACGCGGTCACGCTGACGTCGCTGCCGACCATGCCGCTGGTGAAGGTGACGAACACCGGCGACGGCCGCGTGCGCCTTGCGCTGCCGCGCCTCGAAGTGGGCCAGGGCATCGCCACGGCGACCGCGATGATGCTGGCCGACAAGCTGCGCCTGCCGCTGAGCGCCATCGAAGTCACGTCGGCCGACGCCAGCCCCGAGCTGATTTGGAACCAGCTCACCGGCGGCTCGTCGAGCGTGCGTTCGATGCATGCCGGCATGCCGACGCTGGGCGGCCTCGGCGGCCTGCTCTCGGGCTCCACGCCCTCGGTGGTCGGCCAGCGCGTGACGCGGCTCGACGCACTCGACATCGTCACCGGCCGCAAGAAGTTCACGCTCGACCAGGCGGTGCCCGGCGCCAAGCCGACGATGGTGCGGCGCCCGCCGACCATCAACGGCAAGTTCGTCGGCATCAACAACCTGAACACGGTGATGGGCATGCCGGGCGTGATCGGCGTGGTGCCGATTCCCGCCACGAACGGCATCACGCCGACGCCGCCGGGCGTGGCGGTGATGGCCGAGACCTTCGGCCAGGCCTGGGCCGCGGTGAACGCGCTCGACGTGATCTGGGGCGCCGGCCCGCTCGACGGCGAGTCGAACGCCACCATCATGAGCAAGCTGAAGTCGTCGCTGCTGCCCTTTGCGCTGCCGCCGCTGGGCGCGCTGACGGTCGAGGCCGAGTTCGAGTTCGCGCCGGCCGCGCACTGCCCGATGGAAGTCGAATGTGCGATTGCGGACGTGCGAGCGGATCGCGCCGAAATCTGGGCCGGGCTGCAGAGCCCCATCGTCACCCAGCAGGCAGTGGCCGCCGATCTGGGCCTGCCGCTGAACAAGGTTGTCGTGCATGTGGTGCCCTCGGGCGGCTCGTTCGGGCGGCGCCTGTTCTGGGACCCGGTGCTGCAGGCGATCCAGGTGTCGAAGGCGCTGGGGCGCCCCTGCCGCCTGATGTACCACCGCACCGACGACATGCGCCACACGCGCATCCGCCCGCCGATCTACCAGAAGGCACGCGCCACGATGCTGCTGGGCCAGGTCATCTCCTTCGAGCAGCGCATCGCCAGCGTGCGGCTGGACACGCGCCACGGCTTCGGCAACATGCTCGAGGCCGCCGCCATCGCACTGCCCAATGCCTTCCCGCAGACGGTGGGCAACTTCGCGATCGAGCAGGTGATGTTCAAGACCATGGTGACCTCGCCCTACAACTTCGGCGTCACGACCAAGCTGCTGACGCCGGTGCCGATGGACATGAACACCTGCTCGTACCGCTCGGTGCACATCCAGCCCGCGCGGCTGGTGGAAGAGATCCTGGTCGACGAGATGGCCCGCGCCGCGGGCAAGGACCCGGTCGCCTTCCGGCTCGAGTACCTGCGCCTGCCGCGCGCCCGCGCGGTGCTTAAGGCGGTGGCGGAAGCCGCGCAGTGGGGCAAGGCGATGCCGGCGGGCTTTGCGCAGGGCGTGGGCGTGCACCAGGAGACGAAGTCGTTCACGGCCTGCATCGTCGAGATCGACGCGCGGGTACCGGCGCAGGCCCGCGTGGTGCGCGCGACCATCGCCATCGACGTGGGCACGCCGATCAACCCCTCGGGCATCGAAGCGCAGCTGCAGGGCGGCCTGTGCGAATCGATCGCGCTGGTGCTGTCGGCGGGGCTGCACATCCAGAACGGCCTGCCGCTGGAAGGCAGCTACTCGCAGTACCACTTCTCGCGCATGAAGCACTACCCGAAGGACGTGAAGGTCATCATCCTGCCGGCCAACGGCGAGGCCATCGGCGGGCTGGGCGAGGTCGGCCTGTCGGCGAGCTCGGGCGCCATCGCCAACGCCTACGCGCGCGCCACCGGCATCAAGCCGCGCAGCTTCCCGCTGAACTTCCCGGTCGACTTCACGCCGATCCCGCCGGGCAAGCTGCCCACACCCGTCAACGTTCCGATCCCCGCCTGAGGAGACCCGCCATGCCTGTGCAATCTTTCAAGGTGAACGGCCAGAACGTGGACGTCGAGGCGCCCGACGACCTGGCGCTGCTGTGGGTGCTGCGTGACAAGCTCGGCATCACCGGCCCGAAGTACGGCTGCGGCATCAACGTGTGCAAGGCCTGCACCTGCCACGTCGACGGCAAGGCCGTGACGACCTGCTCGGTGCGCGTGTCCGACGTGCGCGGCCGCCAGGTGACGACCATCGAGGGCCTGGCCAACGGCAACACGCTGCACCCGGTGCAGCAGGCCTGGATGAACCTCGACGTGCCTCAATGCGGCTTCTGCCAGCCGGGGCAGATCATGGCGGCGGTGGACCTGCTGCGCCGCACGCGCAACCCGACGGACGCCGACATCGACGCCATCGAGAACGTGTGCCGCTGCGGCACCTACGGCCGCATCCGCGAGGCCATCAAGGCTGCGGCGGCGGCAATGGGGTAGGAGGCTTGCTTATTCGCCGAGGTAGGCGGCCCGCACGCGCGGGTCGCTCAGCAGGGCCTTGGCTTCACCGTTCATGGTGATAAGCCCCGACTCCATCACGTAGCCGCGGTCGGCCAGCTGCAGCGCGCGGTTGGCGTTCTGCTCGACCAGCAGGATGGTCACGCCCTGCGAGGCCACGGTCTGCACCACCTCGAAGATCTTGTCGCACATGATCGGCGACAGGCCCATCGTCGGCTCGTCGAGCAGCAGCACCTTGGGGCGCGCCATCAGCGCACGGCCCATGGCCAGCATCTGCTGCTCGCCGCCCGACATCGTGCCGGCCAGCTGGTCCTTGCGCTCGCGCAGGCGCGGGAAGGTGACGAACACACGCTCCATGTCACTCGCGATGGCCGCTTTGTCCTTGCGGATGTAGGCGCCGATCTGCAGGTTCTCGGTGATGGTCATGCGCGTGAACACGCCACGGCCTTCGGGCACCATCACGAGGCCCTCTTCCACCAGATCCCACGCACCGCGGCCCTTAATGCTGCGGCCCAGGAATTCGATGTTGCCGGCTCCGGCCGGCAGCGTGCCGGTGATGGCCTTCATGGTGGTGGTCTTGCCGGCGCCGTTGGAGCCGATCAGCGACACCAGTTCGCCTTCGCGCACTTCGAAGTCCACGCCCTTCACGGCCTGGATGCCGCCGTAGCCGACCCTCAGGCCGGTGACCTTCAGCAGCGTCTTGCCGGCCGCCTTGGCTTGCGCGGCGGTGGACGAGGTTTCTTGTTCGCTCATGGTTGCGGTGCTCATGTCAGTGGCCTCCGGTGCCGAGGTAGGCCTCGATCACCTTCTCGTTCTTCTGCACGTCCACCGGGGTGCCTTCGGCAATCTGCTTGCCGTAGTCCAGCACGGTGACGCGGTCGCACAGGCCCATGATGAGCTTGACGTCGTGTTCGATGATCAGGATGGTGCGGTTGTCGCGGCGAATACGGTCGATCAGCTCGCGCAGCGCGACCTTCTCGGTCAGGTTCATGCCGGCGGCGGGCTCGTCCAGCGCGATGAGCTGAGGGTCGGTGGCCAGTGCACGGGCGATTTCCAGGCGGCGCTGGTCGCCGTACGACAGCGTGCGCGCCTTGTAGTCGGCAAACTTGCCGATGCCGACGTAGTCGAGCAGTTCGTGCGCGCGGTCGGCAATGGCCTTTTCCTCGGCCTTGAAGCCGCCGGTTCGGAACATCGCGCCGAGCACGCCCGAGTGCGTGCGGATGTGGCGCCCGACCATCACGTTCTCCAGCGCCGTCATTTCGGCGAAGAGGCGGATGTTCTGGAAGGTGCGCGCGATGCCGGCCTTGGCCACTTCGTGCACGGCCGTCGGCTGGTAGGGCTTGCCGGCGAGTTCGAAGGTGCCGCTGTCGGGCGTGTACAGCCCAGTGATCACATTGAAGAAGGTGGTCTTGCCAGCGCCGTTGGGGCCGATCAGGCCGTAGACCTGGCCGCGCTTGATGGTGATGCCCACGTCGGAGAGGGCCTGCAGCCCGCCGAAGCGTTTGGAGATGCCGCGAACGTCGAGGATGGTGTCTGTCGTCATGTTGATTTTTCCTTCGGCGTTCAGGGATTGATCGACATGGGACGCGAAGCCGCACCCGGCAATTCGTCGGCGGGCGTATCGATGCCCGGCGCATGCGTTTGCAGCGATCCGGGGGCCACGGCCGCATGGGCCGGGTCGACGGGCACTGCGCCTTTCCTGGTCAGCGTCTTGCCGTGTTCCGGCGAGGGCCAGAGGCCGCGCGGACGCACCAGCATGATGACGATCATGGCCAGCGCGATGAACAGCTGGCGCAGGATGGAAGCGTCGAGGCGGCCGTCGGTCAGCGACTGCAGCGGGCCGGCGACGTAGCGCAGCACTTCGGGCAGCGCGGCCAGCAGCACGGCACCGAGGACGACGCCGGGCAGGTGCCCGATGCCGCCGAGCACCACCATCGCGACGATCATCACCGACTCCATCAGGCTGAAGGACTCGGGCGACACGAAGCCCTGGAAGGCCGCGAACATCGCGCCCGACACGCCGCCGAAGCTGGCGCCCATGCCGAAGGCCAGCAGCTTCATGTTGCGGGTGTTGATGCCCATCGCCTTGGCCGCGATCTCGTCCTCGCGGATGGCCATCCAGGCGCGGCCGACGCGCGAGGTCTGCAGGCGGTGCGAAATGATGATCGTGGCGATCACCAACGCCAGGAACAGGTAGTAGTACAGCGAGACCGAGGAGATCGAGAAGCCGTCGAACTTCCATGCCTTGCCGAGGTCGAGGCCCCAGAACTTGACGGAGTCGATGGCGGTGATGCCCTTCGGCCCGTTGGTGATGTTCACCGGCTGGTCGAGGTTGTTCAGGAACACGCGGATGATTTCGCCGAAGCCGAGCGTGACGATGGCGAGGTAGTCGCCGCGCAGCTTGAGCGTGGGGGCGCCGAGCAGCACGCCCAGGCAACCGGCCACCGCAAGGGCCAGCGGAATCACGATCAGCAGCGAGGTGTGCAGCCCGTTCGGGAACATCTGTGCGAACCACGGGAAGGTCTCGCTCAGGTGCGACGAACCCATCAGCGCGTACAGGTAGGCCCCGATCGCGAAGAAGGCCACGTAGCCCAGGTCGAGCAGGCCGGCATAGCCGACCACGATGTTCAGGCCCAGTGCCAGCATCACGTAGAGCAATGCGATGTCGGCGATGCGCACCCAGGCGTTGCCCTGCATCTGCAGCAGCAGGGGCAGCGCGAGCACGGCGACGATGCCGATGATGTAGAAGGCGAGGTTCTTGCTGTTTTTCATGGCTCGTTCCTCAGGCACGGTCCGCCACGCGTTCGCCGAGCAGGCCGGACGGACGCAGCGTGAGCATGACGATCAGCACGATGAACGCGAAGATGTCGCTGTAGTTGCTGCCGAGCACGCCGCCCGTCAGCGTCCCGATGTAGCCCGAGCCGATGGCCTCGATGAGGCCCAGCAGGATGCCGCCGACCACCGCACCGGCGAGGTTGCCGATGCCGCCGAACACGGCTGCGGTGAAGGCCTTGAGGCCGGGCAGGAAGCCCATCGCGTGCTGCGCGATGCCGTAGTTCGATGCGTACATCACACCGGCAATGGCCGCGAGCACGGCACCGATGATGAAGGTGGCCGAGATCACCATGTCGGGCCGGATGCCCATGAGTGCCGCCACGCGCGGGTTCTCCGCTGTGGCGCGCATTGCACGGCCGAGCTTGGTGTAGTTGACCAGCCACATGAGCACCACGAGCGAGAACGCCGTGACGCTCAGGATCATGACCTGGGTGGGAGAGATCACCGCGCCGCCCACGTGGATGGGGTCGGTCGGCAGCAGGTTGGGATAGGCCTTGTTGGTCGGCTTCCAGATGATCATGGCCAGCGTCTGCAGCAGGATCGACATGCCGATGGCCGTGATCAGCGGCGCGAGCTTGGGACTGTTGCGCAGCGGCCGGTAGGCCACCTTCTCGATCACGAAGTTGAGGGTTGCCGCGACGACGCAGGCGATGATCAGCGCGATGAGGAGGATCAGCCAGCCCGGTGTGTTGGGCATGCCGTCCTTCATGAGCCCGATGATGGTCCAGCTCGTGAGCGCCCCCACCATCAGCACTTCTCCGTGCGCGAAGTTGATCAGATTGATGATGCCGTACACCATGGTGTAGCCCAAGGCTATCAAGGCATACATGCTGCCCAGTACCAGACCGTTGATGATCTGCTGCAGCAAAATGTCCATAACGCGATTTCCTATGTGTTGCACCGTTGCGGGGTGCCATTCACCCGCCGGGCACCGGTTTGGCGCCCCTGGGTTGACAAGCAAAAAACCAGCCAACATGTGTCGCCGGCGGATTTGTGGGCGGGATTGTAGTCATGCACCAGCGTCGATTTGGTGCGCGGCGACGGGGGTTTACCCGCTCACGTCATGCTGTATGCGCGTGGGGCCATGCACGCTTTGCAAGCGTGCTGCAAACAAGTATCAGCCGTTGCCTTCGGCGTTCCGGCGGCGCAGCTCGCGCAGCTTTTCCGCGATGCGAATCTCGAGTCCACGCTCGACGGGCTCGTAGAAGACCTGGCCCTCCAGCCCTTGTGGAAGGTAGCGCTCGCCGGCGGCGAAACCGCCCTCCTCGTCGTGCGCATAGCGGTAGCCCTTGCCGTAGTCGAGCTCTTTCATGAGCTTGGTGGGCGCATTTCGCAGGTGCATGGGCACGGGTCGCGTGCTGTCCGTCTTCACGAGGGCGCGCACCGCGTTGTAGGCCTTGTAGACGGCGTTCGACTTGGGTGCGATGGCGAGATAGACCACGCATTCGGCCAGGGCCAGTTCGCCCTCGGGTGTACCCAGACGCTCGTAGACTTCGGCCGCATCGAGCGCCAGGCGCAGTGCGCGCGGATCGGCCAGGCCGATGTCTTCGCTGGCCATGCGCACCAGCCGGCGCGCCATGTAGCGCGGATCGGCGCCGCCGTCGAGCATGCGCACGAACCAGTAGAGCGCGGCGTCGGGGTCGCTGCCGCGCACGGATTTGTGCAGCGCGCTGATGGTGTCGTAGAACTGTTCGCCGCCCTTGTCGTAGCGCCGCATGCGCTCGCCGAGCACCCGCAGCAGCCACTCGTCGGTGATGTGGTCGAGCTTTTCGGCACGGGCTGCGACCGCGAGAGTTTCGAGGGTGTTGAGCAGCCGGCGCGCATCGCCGTCGGCATAGGCCACGAGGCGATCGACCGCCGCGGCGTCGATGGCGGGCACGGCCTGGATGGCCTGCGCGCGCGCCACGATCTGCTTGAGGTCGTCTTCGCCGAGCGACTGCAGCACGTACACGGCGGCGCGCGAAAGCAAGGCCGAGTTGACCTCGAACGAAGGGTTCTCGGTGGTCGCGCCGATGAAGGTGAAGAGGCCCGACTCCACATGCGGCAGGAAGGCGTCCTGCTGGCTCTTGTTGAAGCGGTGCACCTCGTCCACGAAGACGATGGTGCGCTGCTGCTCCAGCCCGTCGCGCGCGGCGGTGGCGCGCTCGACCGCTTCGCGGATGTCCTTCACGCCGCCGAGCACCGCGCTGATGCTCAGGAACTGCGCGTCGAACGCATCGGCCATGAGCCGCGCGATGGTGGTCTTGCCGGTGCCCGGCGGCCCCCAGAGGATGCAGGAATGCGGCTGGCCCGATTCGAAGGCGATTCGCAGCGGCATGCCCGGGCCGAGCAGGTGCTGCTGGCCGATCACGTCGCCCAGCGTCTTGGGACGCAGGCGCTCGGCAAGGGGTTGGTGGGCGGTGGTGGCCAAGCCTGTGGGTCTATTGCTTGACGACGTCCGCGCCGGCCGGCGGCTTGAAATCGAACACGCTCGCCGGCAGCGAGGGATTCACCTCGACCTTGCCGAACTTGAGCACCGAGCGCTGGCCGAAGCTGTCGAGGATTTCGAGCGCCGCAAGCGCCTCGCCCTGGAAGCCGACCTGCACGCTCTGCAGCTGGCCATCCTTGTTCTTTGGCGTGGCCTTGACCCATTGCAGGCCATCGCGCTCCGGCGCGGCCTCGAGAGTGAAATCGGCCTGCAGCGCCTTCAGGTCGGGCGCCGCGGCGATCAGCGCCGCCGGCGTGGAGCCCAGCGCCTGCGCCTGCGCGCGCTGCGTGACCTGATTCAGGTCGGCGTCGTAGAGCCACAGCGTCTTGCCGTCGGCCACGATGGCCTGCGCAAAAGGCTTCTGGTAGTCGAACTTGAATTTGCCGGGGCGCTGGAATTCGAAGGTGCCGCTCGAGGTCTTGGTGCGGCCCGGTTGCCCTTCGCGCGCCGGGGCGGTGACGGTCTGGGTGAAATCGGCGCGGCCGGACTTGACCGTCCTGACGAAGGTTTCAAGGCTTTCGAGCCCGCCGGCCCAGGCGTTGGCAGAACTCAGGAGGCCGATCAACAGCCAATGACGCAATTTCAATTTGGATTCCTCGCTTGGAAAAGCTGTGGCATTGGCATCGACCCTAACCGCCGCGAATTGCGGCAGCTGCAGGGCTTCATGAAGATTTGCAATGCCGCCGGGCGTTTTTGCAAATTGCCTTTCAGCACGTAACCTGAATCTTGAGAACCACAGCGCGGCGAATTACTCCGCCGCGCGCGCGGGCACCAGAATTTCGCGCTGGCCGCTGCCGCTCATCGCGCTGACCAGGCCGGCCTTTTCCATGTCCTCGACGAGGCGCGCGGCGCGGTTGTAGCCGATCTTCAGGTGGCGCTGCACCAGCGAGATGCTGGCCTTGCGGTTCTTGAGCACGACTTCGACCGCCTGGTCGTACATCGGGTCTTTCTCGCCGTCGCCCCCACCCAGCAGGTCGCCATCGCCGTCGCCATCGACCGTGCCGCCTTCGAGCACGCCCTCGATGTAGTCGGGCTCGCCCTGGCTCTTGAGGTAGGCCACCACGCGGTGCACTTCCTCGTCGCTGACGAAGGCCCCGTGCACGCGAATGGGCAGGCCGGTGCCGCTGGGCATGTAGAGCATGTCGCCCATGCCCAGCAGCGCTTCGGCGCCCATCTGGTCGAGGATGGTGCGGCTGTCGATCTTGCTCGACACCTGGAAGGCGATGCGGGTCGGGATGTTGGCCTTGATGAGGCCGGTGATCACGTCGACGCTCGGGCGCTGCGTGGCAAGAATGAGGTGGATACCGGCGGCACGCGCCTTCTGCGCGAGGCGGGCGATCAGCTCTTCGATCTTCTTGCCCACCACCATCATCAGGTCGGCCAGCTCGTCGATGACCACGACGATGTGCGGTTCGCGCCGCAGCGGCTCCGGATCGTCCGGCGTGAGGCTGAAGGGGTTGTAGATGAACTCCTCGCGCGCCTTGGCTTCGTCGATCTTGGTGTTGTAGCCGGCCAGGTTGCGCACACCGAGCTTGCTCATGAGCTTGTAGCGGCGCTCCATCTCGGCCACGCACCAGTTCAGGCCGTGCGCCGCCTGGCGCATGTCGGTGACCACGGGCGCCAGCAGGTGCGGGATGCCTTCATAGACCGACATTTCGAGCATCTTCGGGTCGATCATCAGCAGGCGGACGTCGCGTGCCTCGGCCTTGTAGAGCAGCGACAGGATCATCGCGTTGATACCCACCGACTTGCCCGAGCCGGTGGTACCGGCCACCAGCACGTGCGGCATCTTCGCGAGGTCGGCCACCACCGGGTTGCCGATGATGTCCTTGCCGAGGCCCATGGTGAGCATCGACTTGCCTTCGTTGTAGATCTGCGAGCCCAGGATTTCGCTGAGCTTGATCGACTGGCGCTTGGCGTTCGGCAACTCGAGCGCCATGTAGTTCTTGCCCGGGATCGTCTCGACCACGCGGATCGACACCAGCGAGAGCGAGCGTGCGAGGTCCTTGGCAAGACCGAGGATCTGCGAGCCCTTCACGCCCGTGGCGGGCTCGATTTCGTAGCGCGTGATGACGGGACCGGGCGAAGCGAGCACCACGCGCACCTCGACGCCGAAGTCCTTGAGCTTCTTCTCGATCATGCGCGAGGTCATCTCGAGCGTGTCGGCCGAGACTGTTTCCTGGCGCGCCTGCGCGGCGTCGAGCAGGTCGACCTGCGGCAGCTTGCTGTCGGGCAACTCCTTGAAGAGCGGCTTCTGGCGCTCCTTGACGACGCGATCGCTCCTGGGCACTTCGGTCATCGCGGGCTCGATCTGAACCGGCGGCGATGGCGGGCGGCGCTTGGGGCGCGGCTCGATGCGGATTTCGTCCTCGTCGTCGAAGGCGCCACCTGACGACGAAACCAGCGAGGGCTCCGCCCTGGCCGCGTCGTCGCGCGTGAACGCAGGTTCGTCGGCCTCGGCACGCTCGCGGGCGGCCTGCTTGCCCATGGCGATGTCGGCTGCCATTTCGCGCTTCTCGCGGCGCGACTCGAACAGCGAGTAGGCACGCGCGCCGATGCGCTCGGCGATCAGGCTCCAGGAGAAGCGGAACACCAGCGCCGAGCCGATCACGCCGCCGGCGATGGCCACCAGCGCCGATCCGGTGAAGCCCATCCAGCGCACGCTGGCCGGCCCCACGAGATAGCCCAGCGCGCCGCCGCCGGAACCCGGCAGATGCGCCTCGAGCCGGTACAGGCGCGACCATTCGAGCACGGTGCTTGCGCACAGCAGCAGGACGAGGCCGAACCAGAAGGCAAGACGGCTGCGATTGAAGCGCCCACGCGGCGCCGGTTGCTCGCCGGATGCTGGCTCGCCGCCGCGCAGCCAGTTGGCCAGCGATGAGAGCCATGCGCGCAGTCCGGCGAAAAGGCACCACCACACGGAATAACCGGCGAGGTAATAACTGCCATCGGCCAGCCAGGCGCCGATGCGGCCGCCCCAGTTCTTGATTTCGCCCCCCGTGCCCGAGGTCGACCAGGCGGCATCGGAAGGCGTGAAGCTCAGCATCGCGAGCAGCCAGAACAACAGCGCCGCGAAGCCTGCGATCAGCGTGATTTCGTGGGCGAAGCGCATGGCGCGCATGCGCCCGGGTTGCCCCTCGGCAGCAGAAGAAGATTGAAGCGTATTGAGCGAATAGGTCATGAAAAACACGGCGCCCGGCCCAAAAAATCGGGGGCCGGAAGCACGAACACTACAACAAAAGGCCGGGGCCGCCGGCAACGGCGGGCCCGGCCCTGGAGCTTCAAGCCAACGACAGGAGCCGTTCCTTGACGATCATCGACCCGTCATCCAGGGTTTGCACGAAACCTCGCTCTTCGAGGTCCTTCATCACACGGCTCACCATTTCACGTGAAGCGCCCACCATCTTGGCCAGGTCCTGGCGGGAAATCTTGTCGCGCACCTTGAGATTGCCGACGCCGTCTTCGACGGCGAACTCGAGCAGCGAGCGGGCCACACGGCCGTAAACGTCCATCAGCGCCAACGACTCGATCTTGCGGTCGGCATGCCGCAGGCGCTGCACCAGCCCACGCATGATGTTGTAGGCCATCGAGGAATTCTCGGGCAGGCAGCGCGCGAAGGCGTCGCGGCCCAGCATGAGCACGTCGCACTGGATTTCGGTGCGCACCGTGGCCGAGTGCGGCTCGTCGTCGATGAGGCTCATCTCGCCCAGGTAGTCGCCGGGGTGCAGCGTGGCAAGGATGACCTCGCGCCCGCGGCTGTCGGCGCTGGTGACGCGCGCGCGGCCGGTCAGGATGATGTAGAGCGCATCGGACTTCTTGCCCTGCTCCACCACGACCTCCGCGCGCTTGAAGCGCTTCTTGATGATCGCGTCCGCAATGCTGGCGGACTGCGTGGCCGTCAGCGACGCGAACAGCGGAACGCGCCGAAGCAATTCGAGGTTGGACAGCATCGACATTTATCAATCCCTGAGACAGCGCGCGGAGCAGTCCGAAGAGCAAGCCGATGGATTACTACAATCGCGCGCATTGAAAACACCGTTTACCCGGTGTTGAACCGAGCAGTGATACTCCATATATATCGCTACCACCCTGAAAATGTACACGCTGAAGCAGCGTATATCTTAGGTTTTCTACTCATGTCCGCTCCTCGACACGCCAAGGTTTTGATTCTCGGCTCCGGCCCGGCCGGCTATACCGCAGCCGTCTACGCAGCCCGCGCAAACCTTCAGCCCCTGCTCATCACCGGCATCGCCCAGGGCGGGCAATTGATGACCACCACCGAGGTCGACAACTGGCCGGCCGACGTCCACGGCGTACAGGGCCCCGACCTGATGCAGCGCTTCCTGGAGCACGCCGAGCGCTTCAAGACGCAGATCGTTTTCGACCACATCAACAAGGTCGACCTGGGCAAGCGCCCCTTCACCCTCACCGGCGACAGCGGCACCTACACCTGCGACTCGCTGATCATTGCCACGGGTGCTTCCGCGAAGTACCTGGGCATCGATTCCGAACAGCAGTTCATGGGCCGCGGCGTCTCCGCCTGCGCGACCTGCGACGGCTTCTTCTACCGCGAGCAGGAGGTCTGCGTGATCGGCGGCGGCAACACTGCTGTCGAAGAGGCGCTCTACCTCGCCAACATCGCGAACAAGGTGACGCTGGTGCACCGCCGCGATAAGTTCCGCGCCGAACCCATCCTGATCGACAAGCTCAACGAGAAGGTCGCCGAAGGCAAGATCGTGCTGAAGCTGCACAACGAACTCGACCAGGTGCTCGGCGACAACTCGGGCGTGACGGGCATCCGGATCAAGAACACACAGACCGGAGCCACCGAGCAGATCGACCTCAAGGGCTGCTTCATCGCCATCGGGCACCATCCCAACACCGACATCTTCCAGGGCCAGCTGGAGATGAAGGACAACTACATCCTGACCCGCTCGGGCCTGCAGGGCTTCGCCACGATGACCAGCATTCCAGGCGTCTTTGCCGCCGGTGACGTGCAGGACAACGTGTACCGCCAGGCCATCACGAGCGCAGGCACCGGCTGCATGGCGGCACTCGACGCCCAGCGATTCCTGGAGCAGGACGGCACGCTGTAACCGGCGCAGGCCCCAAAAGGGCTATAATCCAAGGCTTTGCCGAAACAGGGCCCTCTCGCGAGGATTCCTGGCATACAGGCAAAGCCGGGGTACCGCCACCCGTTTTCTGGCGAGGTCAAGCTGCAAAACACCTGCAATCGCCACGATTGCGCCGGTGCCAGCTGTTCAAGAAAGAGTGTCCACATGGCACGCGTATGCGACGTAACGGGCAAAGGCCCGATGGTCGGAAACAACGTTTCCCACGCCAACAACAAAACCAAGCGCCGGTTCCTGCCGAACCTGCAATACCGCCGTTTCTGGGTCGAGACTGAAAACCGCTGGGTTCGCCTGCGCGTTTCGAGCGCTGCACTGCGCCTGATCGACAAGAACGGTATCGACGCCGTGCTCGCAGACCTGCGCGCACGCGGCCAAGCTTAAGGAGCTGAAACATGGCAACGAGCAAAGGCGGACGCGAAAAGATCAAGCTGGAATCCACCGCGGGTACCGGCCACTTCTACACGACCAGCAAGAACAAGAAGACGATGCCTGAAAAGATGTCGATCATGAAGTTCGACCCGAAGGCGCGCAAGCACGTCGAATACAAGGAAATCAAGCTGAAGTAATTCGGCTCCCTGGTTTTCCCAAACAAAAAACCCGCTGCTTACCCAGCGGGTTTTTTGTTGCCTGCAGTTTTCGCTCTCGCCCACCCCTCATCGGAAAAGCGGGACATGCCGCAAGAAACGACAGGCGTAAAAAAGCCGGCGATCAAGCCGGCTTTTTGATTGGCGCGTGGCTCGCGTCAGGCGCGTGCAGCGCGCAGGCGGGTCGAGAAGTCGCGCAGGCCGGCAATGCCGCTGGCTTCCGCCCGGTGGCACCAAGCCGCCAGATCGGCCGCCAGCTGCTCGCGCGACTGGGAGGTGTTCAGCCACAGCTGGCGCAACTCTTCGCGCATCGTGGCCATCTTATCGAGCACGGGGTGGGCGGCGCGGGCCTGTACCACATGCGAACGGGCCGCGGCAGGCACCTTGTCGTCGTCGCGGTGCAGCCAGCGCTTGGCAGCCTTGAGCACCGACAGGTCGGCGCCCTTGGTCTTCAACGCGTCCAGCTCCTGGCTGGTGGCACGGCGCATTTCGCGCGCATAGCCAGCCATGACTTCATAGCGGTTGGCGATGACGGCCTCGAGCGTCTTCTCGTTGGCCACGGGCTGGATGTCGCCCATCAGCATCTTCGGCGGCACCTTCTTGACCTTGGCCCAGCCGAGCTTCTGGAACACCTGAATGTAGATCCAGCCGATGTCGAATTCGTACTTCTTGACCGAGAACTTGGCCGAGGTCGGATAGGTGTGATGGTTGTTGTGCAGCTCTTCGCCGCCGATGATCAGGCCCCAGGGCATGATGTTGCGGCTGGCGTCCGGCGCCTCGAAGTTGCGATAGCCCCAGTAGTGGCCGATGCCGTTGATGACGCCGGCGGCGGTGATGGGGATCCAGAGCATCTGCACGGCCCACACGGCCATGCCGAGCGTACCGAACAGCGCCAGGTTGATCACCAGCATCAAGCCCACGCCCTGCCAGCTGTAGCGCGTATACAGGTTGCGCTCGATCCAGTCATCGGGCGTGCCGTGACCGTAGCGCTCCATCGTTTCCTTGTTCTTCGACTCGGCGCGATACAGCTCGGCGCCGCGCCAGAGCACTTCGTCGATGCCCTTGACCTGCGGGCTGTGCGGGTCGTCGACGGTTTCGCACTTGGCGTGGTGCTTGCGGTGGATGGCGACCCATTCCTTCGTCACCATGCCGGTGCCGAGCCACAGCCAGAAGCGGAAGAAATGCGACGGGATCGGGCCCAGATCCATGGCCCGGTGCGTCTGCGTGCGGTGCAGGAAGATCGTGACCGCGGCAATCGTGATGTGCGTGGTGACAAGCGTGTACAGCACGACTTGCCACCATGCGAGGTCCCACAGGCCGTGTCCGAGCCATTGGATAGCCGCATTCAGGACGGCCGAGTCAGGAAGCAACATTGAGTCAGGTACTCCATGGCCACACGAAGGTGCAGCCTTTAGATAACCCGCGATTTTAAAGCGGCAGGCCTAAAGCAAAGCCTTTAAACCTTCAAGAAAAGCGCAGATTAACCCTAGTTTGGAGTTCCGCCTCTATTTCCGGTTCCACGCCGCGGCGAAGAAACCGTCGGTCGAATGACGGTGCGGCCACAGCCGCAGGTAGCGGCGGCCGCCCTCCCCGCCGGCGCACAGCGCCTCGGAGCCCTCGACTTTGAGGCCCTGCAACAACTCTGCCGCATCCACGGGCACGAAATCGGGGTTGGCGGCGCCGAAGGCCTCCGCAATCGCCTCGTTTTCCTCCGGCAGCACGCTGCACGTGGCATAAACCAGACGGCCGCCCGATTTCACGAGCCGCGCCGCGCTTTGCAGGATTGCCGTCTGCTTGACCGTCAGTTCCTCGACCGATTTGAGCGACTGGCGCCATTTCAGGTCCGGATTGCGCCGCAGCGTGCCCAGCCCCGAACAGGGCGCGTCGACCAGCACGCGGTCGATCTTGCCCGCCAGTCGCTTGATGCGGTCGTCGCGCTCGTGCGCGATCGCGGCCGGATGGACGTTCGAGAGCTTGCTGCGCGCCAGCCGCGGCTTGAGCGCGTCGAGCCTGTGCGCCGAGGTGTCGAAGGCATACAGCCGGCCGGTGTTGCGCATCGTCGCGCCGATGGCCAGCGTCTTGCCGCCGGCACCGGCGCAGAAGTCGACCACCATCTCGCCGCGCTTGGCATCCAGCAGCAGCGCCAGCAGTTGGGAGCCTTCGTCCTGCACCTCGATGGCGCCACGGGCAAAGGCGTCCAGCTTGGTCAGTGCCGGCTTGCCCTCGATGCGCAGGCCCCAGGGCGAGAACGGGGTCGCTTCCGATTTGATAGCAGCCTTCGCAAGCTCCGCCTTCACATCCGCGCGCTTGTCGGTCAGCGCATTGACGCGCAGATCGAGCGGTGCGGGCTGCTGCAGGGCTTCGACCAGCGGCCAGAAACCGTCGCCCAGCTGCGCCTTGAGCGGCGCCACCAGCCACTCGGGCAGGTTGTGGCGATGGCGTTCCAGCAGGTCGTCCGGCTTGACGGCGTCGCAGTTGTCGAGCCAGCGCTTTTCGGTGTCGTTGAGCGCACTCTTCAGAAAATCGCGCGGGCCGTGAAAGCCCAGGATCGCCATGCGGCGCTCCTTCGAGCCGCTGCCCGAGGGCGAGAGGTGATCGAACAGCAGCTTCTTGCGAAGCACGGTGTAGACGGTTTCGGCAAGCGTCGCGCGCTCGCGCGGGCCGAACTCGCGGTGGTCGCGGAAGAACCGCGAAACGACCTGGTCGGCCGGGTGATCGAATTTCAGGACAAGGCCGACCAGATCGGCGGTGGCCTCCAACAGGGCTTTGGGGTGCATCCCCCGATTGTCTCAGCCGCCGCCCCGTCCAGTCCGAAGGGCTATGCGCCGCGCATCCAGACGGCCCCGAAGGCCTCCCGCTCGACGTCTTCCAGCTTGGGCGAATGGCCAGCCCACAGCACCAGCGCGACGCCCGGCAGCGTGAGGGTCTGCTCCAGCTGGCGGCACAGGCTCCAGCGGTCTTCGTCGTCGAGCCCCGGTAGCTCGACGAACACGATGTAGGCACGGCGCCACGGGAATTCGTGCAGGTTCTTGCGCACCAGCCAGGCCCGCGAAGCAGGCAGGCAGCGCACCAGGTCGGCCCGCAGTTCGCCCAGCTCGAAATCGTTCAGGTCGTGCCGCGAGATCTGGCTGAAGACCGGCGTGCCGGTGATCTCTTCCCAGGCACGCGTCTCGGCCTCTTCCGCCTCCTTGAGACGGCCGCGCCACAGCTTCAGCGCCTCTTCGTCGTGCGGCCCCGCGTCGGGATCTTCGAGCGAGGCCACGGCGCTCCTGGCCGCCCACCAGCGGCTGGCGGCGCCGGAGCCGTGCAGCCGTTCGAGCACGGCAAGACGCGCTTCGCGATCGCTCGCGGGCAGCATCTGGGCCAGCCCGCGCAGCGCGCCTGGATGCTCCGGCGCGATCTGCAGGGCGCTCTCGTAGCGCACGCGCACGGGGGCAGCGGGATCGAGCCGTCGTTCGGAATCGGCCCACTCGACCATCTCGTCGGGCGTGTTGCGCTCGCCACGCGCGGCCAGCACGGTGATGCGCTCGCGGATGCGCGACCGGTGTGCATGGTGCTGCTTCCAGTCGGAGGCGTGGGCGCGGCGCCATTGTTGGTCGAAATGCTCGATCCATTGCTTTTCGTCGGCCAACAGCTCGAGTGCCGGGCGCATCGACCACTCGGGCATGACCGCCTTCTGGTCGAGCGCCTCCAGGCGATCCCGCAAGACGGGGTGGGTGTCTTCGAGGTCGCTGACGCGGCGCATCGCCTCGCGCAGCGCCTGGCGGGCGAAGTCTTCGCCGGGCGGCGTGTGCACGCGCTTGCGCAGGGCCTCGAACGGGCCCGGCGACTGCGGTTCGTGCTCGGCGCGGGCCCAATGCCAGGGCCAGAACTCGTTGGCGTACCAGTTGCCCTTGATCGCGATCTCGGTCAGCGCAGCCGCCGCCACGGAAGCGCCCAGCAGCCGGCCCGAGATGCGGTCGGCCTCGTACTCGTCCTGGCGGGCCAGCGCGAAGGTCTTGGCCGCGAAGCGTGGGAAGTACCAGCGGAAGAATGCCTGCGAAAACAGCGCCATCACGCCCTCGTTGCGCTGCAGGTCGGCATCGAGCTTGAGCCACGACAGGCGGGTGCGGTAGATCCAGGCGCTCAACTTGCCGTGGTTGCCGCGCAGATGGCCGTACTCGTGCGCCAGCACCGACAGCAGCCGCCGCCGGTCGAGCATCATCATCAGCGGCAGGCCGATGCTCAGCGAGTTGACGGCGCCGCCAAACAGCCCGAAGCGCGGCACCTGCCGGATGCTGGCATTGAATTCGTCATCGAGATAGACGTGGTGGACCGGCGGCCCCTTGATCTTGCCGCGGATGCGGTCCAGCGCCTCGAAGAGCGCCGGCGCGTCTGCCCTGCGGAGTTCCACGCCCTCGGGCTCGTCGAAGCGCACCCAGAGCGCGCGCAGCGTGGCCCACAGCAGCCCCAGGGCGAACAGCAGCAGCCAGCCCCGCGTGAAATTGAAGCGCGCTTCCCCGATCGAGGAAACCACCCAGACAATGATGCCCACCGAAAGCCCGAGACAGCCCAGCACCCACAGGTAGCCGAGCGCGGCAAAGGCCGCGACGCTGCGTCGATAGCGCGCACCATCGTCCGCGCTGGCGTGCTCGCTCAGTCGAACCAGGTGAACAAAATCAGCGCGATCCATCCAACTCCCGTCAAATCAAGCCCCGACAGTTTTTGAAGAAAGAAGCCCCGTTGAACGACGAAGACCTCCCGCCCCTGATCGAAACGCCCCCTGGCCGCTACCGCCACTACAAGGGCGGCGAATACGAGGTGATCGGCACCGTGCGCCACAGCGAGACGCTGGAGCCGATGACGCTGTATCGCGCCCTGTACGGCGCCCACGGCCTCTGGGTCCGGCCGGCCGCCATGTTCGGCGAAACCATCGAGATCGACGGCACGCCCCGGCAAAGATTCACCCCGATCTAGCCAGGCAGGCGTGCATGCCCGCCTTGCCTGAATGAATTGCTACATTTTTCGTAGCAATTCCGGTTCCATCAACCGCAGCGGACGTCCGTCACGCGGCTGCGGGCGTCGACGTCGAGATTGAGCCGACCGCCATTGAGTTCTGTCGTGGCCGCGTCGCCGGGCTTCAGCACGCGCACCGTGCCGGCGGCTGCGCGCACGCGGGCGGCGGCTTCGAGCTGGGGCGTCAGCGGCTGGCCTACGGCAAAGCGGGCGCCATCGGCGTTGCACTGGTAGACCGGTTCAGGCGGCGGCGCGGCAGGTGCCGGGGCGGGCGCGGGCGCCGGAGCGGCACAGGCCGCCATCAGGGCGGCGCTGGCAACGGCCAGCAGCAACGATTGGGTTTTCACTTGACTCTAAGCTCCCGAAAACCCGCGAATATAAACAACTTTACCGATTGTGACTCGATGTATCTGCCAGCCACGCAGCAATGGCACGCGGATACAACAGATGTTCCTGGCCTAGCACCCGCCCGGCCAGGGTGGCTGCCGTGTCGTCGGGCAGCACGGGCACGACGGCCTGGGCCAGGATCGGTCCGTGGTCGAGCTCGGTGGTCACCTGATGGACCGTCACGCCCGCCACCTTGCAGCCCGCCTCGATGGCGCGCTGGTGCGTATGAAGTCCCGGGAACGCCGGCAGCAGCGAGGGATGGATGTTCACCAGCCGGCCGGCATAACGGCCGACGAAGCCCGGCGTCAGGATGCGCATGAACCCCGCCAGCACCACCAGGGCCGGCGCGTAGCCGTCGACCGCCGTCGCCAGCGCTGCGTCGAAGGCTTCGCGGGTGGCGAAATCCTTGTGCGGGATGACTGCGGTGTCGATGCCGTGCGCCTTGGCGATTGCCAGTCCGCCGGCCTCGGCCTTGTTGCTCACGACGGCGGCGATGCGTGCGCCGAAGCGCTCGGCCCATCGGTCGCGCTCGGCGGCGCGCACGATGGCCGCCATGTTGGAGCCGCCGCCGGAAATCAGGATCACGATGTTCTTCATGGGAAGGCGGGATTATCTGTGCCCACGCTTGTCGCGGCGCGGACACCGTTTCACAGCACGACCGTGCTAAAACTCACGATTCCGGAGACACACCGCGTCTGCGGTGAACCGATCAACACAGCGAGGCACGCATGGATTTGAGCTTCACACCCGAAGAACAGAAGTTCCGCGAAGAGGTTCGCGCCTGGGTCAAAGAGAACCTTCCCCAAGAGATTTCGCACAAGGTGCACAACGCGCTCGAGCTGACGCGCGACGATCTGCAAGGCTGGGCCAAGATCCTTGGCAAGAAGGGCTGGCTCGGCTACGGCTGGCCGAAGGAATTCGGCGGCCCGGGCTGGACCGCCGTGCAGCGCCACCTGTTCGAGGAAGAAACCGCCCTGGCCGGCGCGCCGCGCATCGTGCCGTTCGGCCCCGTGATGGTGGCGCCCGTGATCATGGCCTTCGGCAATGCCGAACAACAGAAGCGCTTTCTCCCCGGCATCGCCAGCGGCGAAGTCTGGTGGAGCCAGGGCTACAGCGAACCGGGTTCGGGCTCCGACCTCGCCTCCGTGAAGACCAAGGCCGAACGCAAGGGCGACAAGTACATCGTCAACGGCCAGAAGACCTGGACCACGCTCGGCCAGCACGGCGACTGGATGTTCAACCTCGTGCGCACCAGCAACGAAGGCAAGCCGCAAACGGGCATCAGCTTCCTGCTGCTCGACATGAAGTCGCCCGGCGTCACCGTGCGCCCCATCAAGCTGCTCGACGGCGGCCATGAGGTGAACGAGGTGTTCTTCGACAACGTCGAAGTGCCCGCCGAGAACCTGATCGGCGAGGAGAACAAGGGCTGGACCTACGCCAAGCACCTGCTCTCGCACGAGCGCACCAACATCGCCGACGTGAACCGCGCCAAGCGCGAACTCGAGCGCCTCAAGCGCATCGCGAAGAGCGAAGGCGTCTACGAAGACCAGCGCTTCCGCGACGAGATCGCCAAGCTCGAGGTCGACATCGTCGCGCTCGAGATGATGGTGCTGCGCGTGCTGTCGGCCGCCACCTCGGGCAAGAACTCGCTCGACGTGGCGGGCCTGCTCAAGATCCGCGGCAGCGAGATCCAGCAGCGCTACAGCGAACTGATGATGCTGGCCGGCGGCCCGTATTCGCTGCCGCTGATCCGCGAGGCGATGGAAGCCGGCTGGCAGGGCAACTTCCCGGGCGGCAACCCGGCGCTCGCGCCGCTGACGTCGACCTTCTTCAACATGCGCAAGACCACCATCTACGGTGGCTCGAACGAAGTGCAACGCAACATCGTCGCGCAGACGGTTCTGGGCTGAGGAGACAAGAACATGGATTTCAACTTCACCGACGACCAGGAACAACTGCGCGACGCCGTTCGCAAGTGGGTCGACAAGGGCTACGACTTCGAGCGTCGCCGCGGCATCGAGGCCAAGGGCGGCTTCTCGCGCGAGGCCTGGGACGAACTGGCCGAGCTCGGCCTGGGCGGCCTGTACATCAGCGAAGACGACGGCGGACTGGGCATGGGCCCGGTGGCCGGCATGGTCGTCATGGAAGAACTGGGGCGCGGCATCGTGCTGGAGCCCTTCGCGCAGACGCTGATCGCCGGTGCGGTGCTCAGCGGCTATGCCAGCGCAGACACCAAGGACAGCTGGCTGCCGCGCATTGCGGGCGGCCAGGCCATCGTGGTACTGGCGTACCAGGAGCGCAAGGCACGCTGGCGCCTCGACGTGTGCGAGGCCACGGCCGCCAAGTCGGGCGACGGCTATGCGCTGACCGGCGCCAAGAGCGTGGTGCCGGTGGGCGACGAGGCCGACGCCTTCCTAGTGCCCGCCAAGGTCGGCGGCAAGATCGCCCTCTTCCTGGTCGAGCGCAACGCCAGCGGCGTCGAGGCCCGCGGCTACGGCACGCAGGACGGCAGCCGCGCGGCCGAAGTGGTGTTCGACAAGGCCGATGCGACGCTGGTCACGCTCGATGGCCTGGCCGCGCTCGAATACGCCGTGGACGTCGGCATTGCCGCCACCTGCGCCGAAGCCGTCGGCGTGATGGACAAGACCATGGCCGTCACCGTCGACTACATGAACCAGCGCAAGCAGTTCGGCGTGGCCATCTCGACCTTCCAGGCGCTGCGCCACCGCGTCGCCGACATGAAGATGCAGCTCGAGCTCGCGCGCTCGATGAGCTACTACGCGACGCTCAAGCTCAACGCCCCGGCCGAAGAGCGGCGCCAGGCGATGGCACGCGCCAAGTACCAGCTCGGCGTGTCGATGCGCTTCGTGGCCGCGAACTCGGTGCAGCTGCACGGCGGCATCGGCGTGACCGACGAATACATCGGCAGCCACTATTTCCGCAAGCTCACGCAGATGGAAATGACCTTCGGCGACACGCTGCACCACCTGGGCGAAGTGTCAGCCCGCATGCAGGACACCGCCGGCGTCTTCGCCTAGGACAAGGCTCGCCCCCAGGCTGCGCGCACTTCGTGTCGCTACGCCAACCCCCTACCGGGGGCAACACCAGCGGCCCGGCAAAGCCGGTTCCGCGGTGTTCCGCTAGCATCCAACGCCCGCCGCTTCTCGCTGGCGGGCGTTTTCACTTGGCCCCCTACTCCAGGAATCCAGGAACAGAACATGCAGACCCGCCGCACCCTTCTTGCCGCCATGGCCGTCGCCGGGACGGCCAGCGCCATGCTGACCGCCTGCGCCACATCTCCTTCGCCCTCGTACACCGAGCGTCCGCCCATCGTGTTCATGCACGGCAACGGCGACTCGGCCGCGCTCTGGCAGACGACGATCTGGCGCTTCGAGTCGAATGGCTGGCCGCGCGAGCGGCTCTTCGCGGTCGACCAGCCGAACCCGGTCGCGCGCGACGACGACGCCGTGGCCCAGGCCGGGCGCAGCTCGACCGGCGATTCGGCGGTGTTCCTGAAGGCCGAGGTCGACAAGGTGCTGAAGGCCACCGGCGCCAGCAAGGTCGTGCTGATCGGCAACTCTCGCGGCGGCAACACCATCCGCAACTACGTGCAGAACGGCGGCGGCGCGGCCGTGGTGAGCCATGTGGTGCTGGGTGGCAATCCGGCGCACGGCATCTGGGTGGTGAAGGGCTTCCGCGAGAACAACGAGTTCTCGGGACTGTCCGGCTTCATGCAGCAGCTCAATGCGCCGAAGGGGCCGAACGGCGAGGAGGTCACGCCGGGCGTGAAGTGGATGACCCTGCGCTCGGACAACAACGACAAGTATGCACAGCCCGATGGCGTGTGGATCGGCGCGCCCGGCAAGCCGACGAACATCGGCTTCGACGGGCCGGCGCTCAAGGGCGCGACCAATGTGGTGCTGCCGCGCGTCGATCATCGCGAGACCTCGTTCTCGCCCGCGGCGTTCGCCGCGACCTGGCAGTTCCTGACCGGGCAGGCGCCGCGCAGCACCGACGTTGCGGCCGAGGCGGATGTCGTGCTCAACGGCCGTGCGCTCGGTGCGGAAAACCTTCCGCTGAACGGCGCGAAGGTCACCGTGTATGCCGTCGACCCCGCCACCGGCGCGCGGCTCGGCGAGGCCGTCTTCACCAAGTCGGTCGGCGCCGACGGCCGCTGGGGGCCTTTCAAGGCGCGCGGCGACGCGGCCTACGAGTTCGTCCTGGCCACGCCGAGCTACGGCACCACGCACATCTACCGCAGCCCCTTTCCGCGCAGCAGCAGCGTCGTGAACCTGCGGCCGGAGCGCATCATTCCGGCCGACAACGGGGCCAGCGCGGTCGTCGTGTTCACGCGGCCGCGCGGCTACTTCGACGCACAGCGCGACACCATGCGCTTCGACGGCAAGAGCCCTCCGACAGGTGTGCCACCCCAGGGCTCGGGCGTTTCGACTTCGCGGCTGCGCATCGAGGGCGGTGGCGCCCCGCGCGCGGTGACCGGTGAATTCAACGGCGAGCGCATCACGGGCCTCACCTGGCCGGCCGCGAGCGAGCACACGACCGTGCTCGAACTGACCTACTGAAGCGAGGCCAGCCATGAACGACGCGAGCACGCCCTTCGTCCTGCAGGCGCGCGACAGCCGCGGCGTGGCCACGCTGACGCTGAACCGGCCGGCCTCGTTCAACGCGCTGTCGGAAGGCATGCTCGGCGCGCTCGAGCAGGCGCGCGCCGAGATCGCGGCCGACGACAGCATTCGCGCGGTCGTCATCGCGGCGGCGGGCAAGGCCTTCTGCGCGGGCCACGACCTGAAGGAAATGCGCGCCGCACCCTCGCTCGGCTACTACCGGCAGCTGTTCGAACGCTGCGGCGCGATGATGCTGTCGATCCAGAAGCTGCCGGTGCCCGTCATTGCGCGCGTGCACGGCATCGCGACGGCGGCGGGCTGCCAGCTCGTCGCGGTCTGCGACCTGGCGGTGGCGTCGAGCGAGGCGCGCTTCGCAGTCAGTGGCGTGAACGTGGGGCTGTTCTGCGCCACGCCGAGCGTCACGCTTTCGCGCAACCTCGGCCGCAAGGAAGCCTTCGAGATGCTGGTGACGGGCGATTTCATCGACGCGCGGGAAGCGCGCGAGAAGGGGTTGGTCAACCGCGTGGCGCCGCCCGAGGAACTCGACGCGGCCGTCGAGACACTGGTGGCCAGCATCGTCGCCAAGCCCCGCAAGGCGCTAGCGCTGGGCAAGGCCCTGTTCTACCGCCAGCTCGAAACCGGCATCGAAGCCGCCCTCGCCGATGCCAGCCAGACCATGGCCTGCAACATGATGGACGAGAGCGCACTCGAAGGCGTGCAAGCTTTCATCGACAAACGCCCGCCGGACTGGAAGCGCTGAGAAGAAAGTCCACTGCCCGTCGGCATGCGCTTACGGCCGCACCGAAAGGCGTCCTACCGCCTCCATGACCTCGATTCCTAAGATGGATTTCGGTGTCGGACCTCATGCCTGTTGCTGGAGATCCGATGCCGACGTCAAGGAGATTGATCATGGAAAAGCTCATGCAGATCTGCGCTGCGGTCGCATTCCTTGTGATGCTGCCGGCGCAAGCTCAAGTGAACACGCCACCGCCGGCCTCCGTCGACCCCGCCATCGCTGAACTCAAGGCTGGCCGCGACAAGATCGCCGCCGACTACAAGGCCGACCGGGCAGCATGCGATGCCATGAAGGACAACGCCAAGGACGTCTGCGTCGAAGAAGCCAAGGGCAAGGAAAAGATCGCCAAGGCTGAACTCGACCAGAAGCTGAAGCCCAGCGACAGCAATGCGCGCAAGGTGGCTGAGGCCAAGGTGGAAGCGGCCTACAGCATCGCGAAGGAAAAATGCGACGACCAGAAGGGCGATGCGAAGTCCGCATGCGTGAAGCAGGCCAAGGCCGACGAGGCCAAGGGCATGGCCGAAGTCAAGGCAATGAAAAAGTAGCTGGCCGGCTTTCGGCTTGGCGGCACGCTGCTGCTCAGGCCGAACTGCTGGCAACCGGCTTCGTGATGGTCACCGTCGCCCGTGCTCCGAGCGTCATTTCGGTGATCCACGAGACCAGCAACGAGCCGTAGGCCTGGCGCGACTCCTGTTTGGACAGCGCGTGATCCGCACCGGAGAGCACGCGGTAGGTCACAGATTTCACCCGCTTGAAGGCAGCCAGATAGTTCTCCACCACGGGGTGGGGGACGATCTGGTCATCCTCCGACTCGACGATGAGGACGTCGCCGGCAAAGGCCGCGCATGCCGCCAGTGCCCGGTTGTCACCCGGTCCCACCAGCGAGCGGCGGTAGGCCACGAGGTCGGACCGGCTCAGCTTTCCCTTGGGCGTGTCCCACTCGCGGTCGCGGTAGAGCGCCGGCGCACGCAGCGCGAGCCAGCGCACCGGCCGCAGGGCACTTACCAGCGAAGCGAGATACCCGCCATAGCTGCTGCCGACGATGGCGATGGCGCCGGGGTCGACGGTCGGATGGCCGACCAGCACGTCGTACGCAGCCAGCACATCGCGCAGATTGTCTTCGCGGGTCACCTCCAGGCGCTGTGCCGCGTGGCGCGCATGCCCCCGCAGATCGAAGGTCAGGCACACACAGCCCAGCGCCGCGATTTCATTGGCCCGCTTCAGGTATTGCTCCTGGCTTCCATCCCAGCCGTGGACCAGGAGCACACCGGGCACCATCGTCGACGCGGCAAACAATGTGCCCTGGATGTGCTGGTCGTCCACGGCAATGTCGATGAGGCTATGGCGTGTCGGCATGTCGCTTCAGCAGTGTGAATTTCGAAAGCCGCCCGATCTCGCTGTCGGTGCCGTGGTAGGCCACGATGGCGTCGGCGGGCGCCGCGGCCGCTCCGTAGACCTCGAAAGAGGACGCGAGCACGCGGTCGCACTTCGGATGCGCGTGGAACGCTTCGAGCGCCGCGATCTCCGCGCCCGTGGCGCCACCCACGCGCCACGACTGCTCCAGCACCCCCGAGCGCCAGTCGCCCCGGCTGCCCATGCCCTGCGCCACGTCATAGTTCACCCGCGAGGCGAAGAAGCCCGGGTAGCAGCCGGACACGGCCCGGTGGTAGTGCCGCGCCTGCTCGATCGCACGGCGAAGCGGCGGCGCCGGATTCACGACGGCGAGCAGCCTGTCGAAATCGCCGCGCACGAGCATGAGATCGGAACCGCCGTAGACCTCCTGCCCGGCGTTGTCCCGGGTCGAACGCTGCTCGCCGCAATAGCTGGCGACAAGGTGCTCCACGCTCACCTGTCCGACGCTGTAGGTCCTCGGCCGGTCGAGGTTCTCCTCGAGCACGAGGCCACGGGCCGTGATCTCGGCTTCGTCCATGGCATCGAGACAGCGGTCGAGCGCATCGACGCTTCCCACGACGACCTGCCCACGTCCACCGGTCGCGATCACCGGCTTGACCCGTGCGAGGCCGCCGTCGAGCAGCATGCGCCCCGCCTTGCGCGCCTCTTCGCGTGAGAAGCACGAATAGCCGGGAAGTACCGCATCCGCGACCTCGGTCGCGAAGCGCAAGGACCAGCCCGCCGGCCGCGAAGCATCGGCGCCGATCAGCGGATGGGTGAGCGCCTTGGTGGCGACGAAGGGGTACGGCACCACTCCGCCGAACAGATCGTCCACGCCGGCGATGCCCATCGTGCGCACCAGCGCCGGATCGGTCAGGGTGTCGCTCGGCACGAAGTAAGGCACGCTGTCGTAGGCTTGCCGCGGATCGTAGACGCCCGCGAAAGTGCAGCCCTTGAGGGCCGCCAGCCGCCGTGCGAAGTGAGCGCGCGTGGCATGCTCGTGCTCGGTGCAGTAGCCGTGCGGGTCCACGTCCCAGGTCACGACGCTGCGAAGGCCTGGCGACGGACGGGACGAACCCGACACCTCGGGGCCGGAGCCGGGGAGCGGTTTCACGGCGATGCTCATGGCGCCTCCTGGCATGTGCACCCCTCCTCGACGGAGGAAGAAGTTCCGCCATGTTCGGCAAAACGACGGAGCGCCCGGTCGGAGGGCGCAGCGGATGCGCGTGGGAGCAGTCTGGCGCGAAGCGCCTCGGCCTAGCCGTCGTGAAGCCGCGAACTCTGGGGCAGGTGCGCCATCAGGAATTCCATTTGGTCGGCCAGGATGCGGCGGTTGCGCAGAATGAAATCTTCCCAGAGGCTGGGCACGTAGGGCGCGTAGAGCAAGGGCATGTTCGCCTGCTCGGGCGTGCGGCTGCTCTTGCGGTGGTTGCACGGCTTGCAGGCCGTGACCACGTTCATCCAGGTGTCGATGCCCCTCTGGGCGAACGGGATGATGTGCTCGCGCGTGAGCTCGTCTTCATGGAAATGCCCGCCGCAGTAAGCACAAACGTTGCGGTCGCGCGAGAACAGCTTGCTGTTGGTGAGCCCGGGCCGCTGCGTGAAGGGATTGATGCGCGGCACGCCCTTGGTGCCGATGATGCTGTTGATCGCGATCTGCGACTGCTCGCCCGTGATCGCGTTGTGGCCGCCACGGAACACCGCCACCTGCGCGCCCACTTCCCAGCGGACTTCGTCCGCCGCGTAGTGGATCACCGCCTGTTCCAGCGAAATCCATGACTGGGGCAGCCCTTGGGCCGACAGCTTCAAGACCTTCACACACGACTCCTCGAAACGAGAAAACCACGCAGAGACCAGAGACTCGGGGTGCATCGGGGACTCACTTCAGACCACGCACTGCGTCACAATATACCGGCTTTGTGACAAATCGGCCTGATTCGCCCATTCGACGGGCGAAAGGCGCTATCAAAAAGATACTCACCGATGCAGGTTTTTCGCGGCTTCCGGCACCCGGGCGTAGCTCCGGCCTGCGCCCTCACGATCGGGAATTTCGACGGCGTCCACCGTGGCCACCAGGCCATGCTGGCGCTGCTTCAGACCGAGGCCCGCCACCGCGGGCTGCCGAGCTGCGTGCTCACCTTCGAGCCGCACCCTCGCGACTATTTCGCCGCCGTCACCAGGAAACCCGACCTGGCGCCGGCGCGCATCGGCACGCTGCGCGACAAGCTGACCGAGCTGGCGGCCTGCGGCGTGGCCCAGACCATCGTGCTGCCGTTCGACGGCCGGCTGGCGTCCCAGTCGCCCGAGGCGTTCATCCAGAATGTGCTGATCGACGGCCTGGGCGCGCGCTACGTGCTGGTGGGCGACGACTTCCGCTTCGGTGCCAAACGGGCCGGCGACTACGCCATGCTCGACGCGGCCGGCGAGGCCCGCGGCTTCGACGTCGCGCGCATGAACAGCTACGAGGTGCATGGCCTGCGCGTTTCCAGCTCGGCCGTGCGCGATGCGCTGGCCGAAGGCCGCATGGCCGACGCCCACACGCTGCTGGGGCGCCCGTACACCATCTCGGGCCACGTGGTCCATGGCCGCAAGCTGGGCCGCGCGCTGGGCGCCTCCGCGCCGGGCAAGGACGACGGTTTTCGCACCCTCAACCTGCGCTTCAAGCACTGGAAGCCGGCCGCCAGCGGCATCTTCGCGGTGCTGGTCCACGGCCTGGCCGACCAGCCGCTGCCGGGCGTGGCCAACCTCGGCGTGCGGCCCTCGCTCGACGCCAACGACGTCAACGCCGGCCGGGTTCTGCTGGAGACGCATTGCCTTGAGTGGCCCTCGCATCTGGGCGCCGAAGGGGCCTACGGTAAAATCGTCCGCGTGGAACTCCTGCACAAACTGCACGACGAATTGCGCTACACCAGCCTCGAGGCCCTCACTGCGGGCATCGCGAAGGATGGGCGCGACGCTCGTGCGTTCTTTGCATCGACCCACGCCGAAACCCACCGCCAGACCACGCGCGATCGAATTTAGCCCTGCACGCACCGTGCTGCCGCCCTTCGACAAGCTCAGGGCGAACGGCTTTACCTTCCGCACCGACGCGCTCCTTTTTTCTCCGGGCAGTTCGGGCCGAGCCTGTCGAAGCCCCTGTTTCGCACCCCAACATGTCTGACGCTGCCACCTCCACCGACTACCGTTCCACGCTGAACCTGCCCGACACCCCCTTCCCGATGCGCGGCGACCTGCCCAAGCGCGAGCCGGGCTGGGTCAAGGAATGGAACGACGAGGGCCGCTACCACCGCCTGCGCGACGCCCGCCACGGCGCCCCCAAGTTCATCCTGCATGACGGCCCGCCCTACGCCAACGGCCAGATCCACATGGGCCACGCGGTGAACAAGATCCTGAAGGACATGATCACCAAGGCGCGCCAGCTCGAAGGCTTCGACGCGCTCTACGTGCCCGGCTGGGACTGCCACGGCCTGCCGATCGAGAACGCCATCGAAAAGCAGTTCGGTCGCAACCTCAGCCGCGACGAGATGCAGGCCAAGAGCCGCGCCTACGCCACGGAGCAGATCGCCCAGCAGATGGCCGACTTCCAACGCCTGGGCGTGCTGGGCGAATGGGACCATCCGTACAAGACGATGGACTTCGCCAATGAAGCCGGCGAGCTGCGCGCGTTCAAGCGCGTGATCGAGCGCGGTTTTGTGTACCGCGGCCTGAAGCCCGTGTACTGGTGCTTCGACTGCGGCTCCTCGCTCGCCGAATTCGAGATCGAGTACGCCGACAAGAAGAGCCAGACCCTCGACGTGGCCTTCAAGGCGCACGAGCGCGAGAAGGTGCTCAAGGCCTTCGGCACCGACCACACGATCCTCGGCGACATCTTCGCCGTGATCTGGACCACCACCGCGTGGACCATCCCGGCCAACCAGGCGATCAACCTGAACCCCGAGCTCGAGTACTCACTGGTCGACACCGAGCGCGGCCTGCTGATCCTGGCCAACTCGCTGGTCGAGATGTGCATGACGCGCTACGCGCTCGACGGCAAGGTGCTGGCCACGGTCAAGGGCGAGGCGCTCGGCGGGCTCGAATTCGAACACCCGCTCTATGACGTCGATGCCGGCTACAAGCGCCTGTCGCCCGTGTACCTGGCCGACTACGCCACCGCCACCGACGGCACCGGCCTGGTCCACTCCTCGCCCGCCTACGGTGTGGACGACTTCAACTCCTGCATCGCCCACGGCGTGGCGTACGACGACATCCTGAACCCGGTCCAGGGCAACGGCAGCTACGCGCCCGACTTCCCGCTCTTCGGCGGCCAGAACATCTGGAAGGCCGTGCCGGTGATCATTGCCGCGCTGCGCGACGCCAACCGGCTGATGACCACCGAGACCATCACCCACAGCTATCCGCATTGCTGGCGCCACAAGACGCCGGTGATCTACCGCGCGGCCGCGCAGTGGTTCGTGCGCATGGACGAGGGCGAAGGCGTGTTCACCAAGGACAAGGCGCCCAAGACGCTGCGCCAGACCGCGCTCGACGCCATCGAAGAGACCAGCTTCTATCCGGAGAACGGCAAGGCGCGCCTGCACGACATGATCGCCGGGCGTCCCGACTGGTGCATCAGCCGCCAGCGCAGCTGGGGCGTGCCGATCCCGTTCTTCCTGCACAAGGATTCGGGCGAGCTGCATCCGCGCACCATGGAAATCCTCGACCAGGCCGCCGACATCGTCGAGAAGGGCGGCATCGAGGCCTGGAGCCGCGTGACGGTCGAGGAAATCCTCGGCGCCGAAGACGCGCCGCACTACACCAAGAGCACCGACATCCTGGAGGTGTGGTTCGACTCGGGCTCGACCTTCTATCACGTGCTGCGCGGCACGCACCCCACGGTGCACCACGACACCGGCCCCGAGGCCGACCTGTACCTCGAAGGCCATGACCAGCATCGCGGGTGGTTCCATTCGTCGCTGCTGATCGCCTGCATGCTGGAAGACCGCGCGCCCTACAAGAGCCTGCTCACGCACGGTTTCACCGTCGATGCCAAGGGCATCAAGATGAGCAAGTCGCTCAAGAACGGCATCGATCCACAAGAGATCAGCAACAAGCTGGGCTCGGAAATCATCCGCCTGTGGGTGGCAGCGAGCGACTACTCCGGCGACATCGCGGGCGACGACAAGATCCTGGCGCGCGTGGTCGATGCGTACCGCCGCATCCGCAACACGCTGCGCTTCCTGCTCGCGAACACGAGCGACTTCGACATCCAGAAGGATGCGGTGCCGCTCGACCAGCTGTTCGAGATCGACCGCTATGCGCTCGCGCGCGCTTCGCAGTTCCAGGCCGAGATCCTCGCGCACTACAAGGTGTACGAGTTCCACCCGGTGGTGGCCAAGCTGCAGATCTACTGCTCGGAAGACCTGGGCGGCTTCTACCTCGACATCCTGAAGGACCGCCTCTACACGACGGCCCCGGGCTCGCTGGCGCGCCGCAGCGCACAAACCGCGCTGTGGCACATCTCGCAAGCCATGCTGCGCTGGATGGCGCCGTTCCTGAGCTTCACGGCCGAAGAGGCCTGGAAGATCGTGGGCACGGGCAAGCCGGGCGAGTCGATCTTCGCGCAGACCTACAGCCAGTTCCCCGCACCTGACGAAGCCCTGCTCGCCAAGTGGACGCGCATCCGCGAGATCCGCGACGCGGTGAACAAGGACATCGAAGCCGTGCGCGCCGAAGGCAAGGTCGGCTCGTCGCTGCAGGCCAACCTGCAGCTGACGGCACCGGCCGACGACTTCGCGCTGCTGGACACGCTGGGCGAGGACCTGAAGTTCGTCTTCATCGCCTCGGCCATCGAACTGGCTGCCGGTGGTGATGCGCTGTCGACGGTGGTCACGCCGAGCGCCGCGCAGAAGTGCGAGCGCTGCTGGCACTACCGCGACGACGTGGGCCACGACCCGGCGCATCCCACCATCTGCGGCCGTTGCACGAGCAACCTGTTCGGCGCCGGCGAATCGCGGAGCGTTGCCTGATGGCGGCGGCACGTTCCATGTCGGCATCGCGTTCACGCGGCGGCAGCAGCATCTGGCCCTGGCTCGGGCTGGCGGTGATCATCGTGATCATCGACCAGTTCACCAAGACGCTGATCCTGGGCTACTACAAGCTCGGTGACGCGACCTATGTGACGAGCTTCTTCAATGTCGTGCGCGCGCACAACACGGGGGCGGCTTTCTCGTTCCTGGCGGATCACTCGGGGTGGCAGCGCTGGCTGTTCACCGCCATCGGCGTGGCGGCTGCTGTGTTCATCGTTTGGATGCTGCGCTCGCACGCCGGGCAGAAGCTGTTTTCGTTTTCGATGGCCTGCATCCTGGGCGGCGCCATCGGCAACGTGGTCGATCGGATGATGCACGGCTATGTGGTGGACTTCCTGAGCTTCCACGCCGGCAACTGGTACTTTCCTGCTTTCAACGCCGCGGACAGCGCCATCACGCTGGGCGCCATCTGCCTGATCCTGGACGAGATCCGGCGGGTTCGCCGGGGCAAGTAACTTTTCTCAGGGGGCCTACGGGCCCCCTTCTTATTTGGGCCGGCCCTCTCGCGAAAGTCCGAGGGTTTCTCCCCGCTTTCTCGCAATGTCATAACAAAGTCATACTGCGGCGGTCCAATGTAATCGATTACATGAACACCGCACGATGAGCATTCAAGCCGTTGCAGCCAAAGCCGGGGTCTCCGTGGCCACCGTGTCGCGGGCCTTCAACTTTCCCGACAAGGTGACGCCCGTCACCCGCGAACTCGTGGAGCGCGTGGCGCGGGAGCTCAGCTATGTGCCGAACGCCAGCGCGCGCACGCTGCGCACCCAGCGCAGCCGCGTGCTCGGCGTGGTGCTCCCCACACTGCTCAACCCGACCTTCGCCGAGTGCCTGCAGGGCATCGCGCGCGCGGCCATCGCGGGCGGCTACGCGATCATTCCCGTCACCACGGGCTACCGGCTCGATGAAGAAGAACGCGCGGTGCAACTGCTGCTGGCCGGCAATGTCGACGGGCTGATCCTCGTGGTGTCGAATCCTTCGACGTCGGCCGCGCTGCCCCGGCTCCAGGTGGCGGGGGTGCCTTACGTGCTGGCCTACAACCGCCATGCGGACCATCCCTGCGTGTCGGTCGACAGCGAAGGCGCCGTGGCCGATGCGGTCGCGCGCCTCGTGCTGCTGGGCCATCGCCGCATCGCGATGGTCAGCGGCACGCTCGCCGCGTCGGACCGTGCGCAGCAGCGCTATCGCGGCTACCGCAAAGGCATGGCCGAAGCCGGGCTCGCCGCGCCCGCGCTGATCGAAGTGCCCTTCGTCGAAGCCGCGGTAGATGCGCTCTCGCGCCAGCTGCAGGCGCGCCGCCGCCCCACCGCGCTGATCTGCTCGAACGATCTGCTGGCCATCCGCAGCATCCGCGCCGCGCACTTGAGCGGCCTCGCGGTGCCCGACGACCTCAGCGTGGTCGGCTTCGACGGCATCGCGCTCGGCGAAGACCTAACGCCTGCGCTCACCACCATCGCGCAGCCCAACAGCGACATCGGCCGCCACAGCGTCGAGCTGCTGATCCCGGCCATCGCCGGGGGCGCGACGCTGCAGCCCGACGCGAGCCTGCTGCTTCCCCATGCCTTCCGAGACGGCGAGTCGTGCGCTTCGGCGCGCGAGGACAACAACGCCGCGATTCCCTGACCTCCCCTCGTTCTCCGACCACATTCATCCAAGGAGTCCCACCATGTCACTTCGCTTCAACCGCCTGGCTCGTCTCGGCATCCTGGCCGCCGCGCTCGCCGCCGGCAGCGCCATGGCCCAGACCGCCATTTGCTACAACTGCCCGACCGAATGGGCCGACTGGGGCACGCAGTTGAAGGCCATCAAGGCCAAGACCGGCATCACCGTGCCGGCCGACAACAAGAACTCGGGCCAGTCGCTCGCGCAGCTGGTCGCAGAGAAGGCCAGCCCCGTGGCCGACGTCACCTACCTCGGCGTGACCTTCGCGGTGCAGGCCGCGAAAGACGGCGTGGTCGAGCCCTACAAGCCCGCCGCGTGGAAAGATATTCCCGACGGCCTGAAGGACCCGGCCGGCAACTGGTTCACCATTCACTCGGGCACGCTCGGCTTCATGGTCAACGTCGACGCGCTCAAGGGCAAGCCGATCCCGAAGTCGTGGGCCGATCTGCTCAAGCCCGAGTACAAGGGCCTGATCGGCTACCTCGACCCGGCCTCGGCCTTCGTGGGTTACGTCGGCGCGGTGGCGGTGAACGAGGCGCGCGGCGGCACGCTCGACAACTTCAAGCCGGCCATCGACTACTTCAAGGCGCTGCAGAAGAACGAGCCCATCGTGCCGAAGCAGACCTCGTACGCGCGTGTGCTGTCGGGCGAGATCGCGATCCTGCTCGACTACGACTTCAACGCCTACCGCGCCAAGTACAAGGACAAGGCCAACGTCGCCTTCGTGATCCCGAGCGAAGGCACGCTGGCCGTGCCCTACGTCATGAGCCTGGTCGCCAAGGCCCCGCACGCGGCCGACGCGAAGAAGGTGCTCGACTTCACGCTGTCCGACGAAGGCCAGGCGATCTGGGCCAAGGCCTACCTGCGGCCGGTGCGCGCGAGTGCCATGCCGAAGGACATCGAAGCGCAGTTCCTGCCGGCGAGCGAATACGCCCGGGCCAAGAGCGTGGACTACGGGCGGATGGCTGCCGCGCAGAAGGCCTTCTCTGATGAGTATCTGAAGGAAGTGCGCTAAGCCTCGGCGCTCGTTCGGGGCGCGCTCACGCCGACGGGGTACCTTGCTCCGCGAACGTCCCCCGGCCTGCGGCCTCCTCCTTTATTTCGCTGCGCAAGGCACCCCGCCGTCGTGATCGTTCAGAGCACTGGTTTATCGGCGCACACCGGCAGCGTGCCCTCGTGCACAGGGCGTCGGGTGCTCCCCGCAGCGAAATAAAGGAGGAGCGAAGCGGGGGACATTCGCGGAGGGGAGTACCCGGCGGCCTGTGCACGCGCCCTGAACAAATCACCCCGAAACACAACGCGAGGCGATATTTGAGATGAAGTCCGACACCTCCTGGAACCCACGCTGGCGCCTGCTGGCCTGCGCGGCACCCGCGGCCGCCTTCTTCGCGGCCTTCTGGCTGCTGCCGGTCGTGCGTCTTCTCACGCTGCCCGCCGACAAGGGCTGGGCCACCTACTTCGCGGTGCTGACAGACGCGCGCTACCTCACGAGCATGGCCAACACCGTCGCGCTCTCGGTGGCCGTGACGCTGGCCACGCTGGTGCTGGGCGCGGCCGTTGGCATCTACCTCGCGCGCCATGCCTTCGTCGGCAAGCGCGTGCTGCTGTCGCTGCTCACGCTGCCGCTTTCATTTCCGGGCGTGATCATCGGCTTCTTCGTCATCCTGCTCGGCGGGCGCCAAGGCGTGGTGGCCGACCTCAGCGACAGCCTCTTCGGCGAGCGCATCACCTTCGCCTACGGCCTGCTCGGGCTGTTCCTGGCGTACCTGTACTTCTCGCTGCCGCGCGCCATCGCGACCTACGCGGCAGCGGCCGAATCAATGAACACGCAGCTCGAAGAAGCCGCGCGTTCACTCGGCGCCTCGCGGCTTCGCGTAGCGCGTGACGTGTGGATGCCCGAGCTTGCACCTACCACGCTGGCCTGCGGCGCCATCCTCTTCGCCACCTCGATGGGCGCCTTCGGCACGGCCTTCACGCTGGCCAGCAAGTTCGAAGTGATCCCGATCACCATCTACAACGAGTTCACCAACTACGCCAACTTCGCGCTTGCCGCGTCGCTGTCGATCTCGCTGGGCATCGTGACCTGGCTGGTGCTGTTCGTGGCGCGCCGCTTTGGCGCGAATCCCGTCGCACGCTGAGGGCCCACGCACCATGCGAACCAACACCCAGGCCAAAGCGCCCTTCCTGCTCGCCGTCACGGTCATCGTGAGCCTTTTCATGATCGCGCCGATGCTGCTGTCGGTGATGGCCGGGCTGGTCAACAACTACAGCATGGGCCTCAAGAGCGGCCTCACGCTGCGCTGGCTCGGCGAAGTGTGGGAGAACTACGGCGGCACCGTCGGCTGGTCGCTCGCACTGGCCGTGGCCTGCGTCGTCGGCACCGTGCTGCTGGGCGTGCCCTGTGCCTATGCGCTGGCACGCAGCCGCTCGCGCGCGGCACGCGTCTTCGAGGAGCTGCTGACGCTGCCGGTCGCGGTGCCGGGCCTTGCGACGGCGCTCGCATTGATCCTCGCCTATGGCCAGCTCACCGCCTTCCGCCAGAGCTTCGCCTTCATCCTCGTGGGCCACATGGTGTTCACGCTGCCGTTCATGGTGCGCACCGTGAGTTCGGCCTTCCAGCGCGACGACCTGCTCGCACTCGAGGAGGCGGCCCGCTCGCTGGGCGCGAACTTCCGCCAGCGCTTCATGGGCATCCTCGTGCCCGCGGTGTTCCCGGCCATCGTGGCCGGCAGCCTGATGGTGTTCACGCTGTCGGTGGGCGAATTCAACCTCACGTGGATGCTGCACACGCCGCTCACGCGCACGCTGCCCGTGGGCCTGGCCGACAGCTATGCCTCGATGCGCATCGAGATCGGATCGGCCTACACGCTGGTCTTCTTCGCCGTCATTCTTCCGGTGCTGTGGGCTCTGCAGTACCTTGCCAACCTGATGCAGAAACGCCATGGAACTTGAACGCATTCCCATCGATATCGCCAACTGTGCGAAGACCTACGCCGACGGCACGCGCGGCCTGCAGCCCACCGACTTGCACGTGGAAGCCGGCGAAGTGCTGGCGCTGCTCGGTCCCTCGGGCTGCGGCAAGACCACGCTGCTGCGGCTGATCGCCGGGCTGGAATCGCCCGACGCGGGCAGCCGCATCGTGTTCGGCGGGCAGGACGTCACGCAGCGCCCGGTCGAGCACCGCGGCGTGGGCATGGTGTTCCAGAGCTATGCGCTCTTTCCGCAGATGACGGTCGCGGCCAACATCGGCTACGGGCTGCGCATTCGCGGCGTGGCGCCCGATGAAGAAAAGCGCAGCGTCGGCGAGCTGGTCGACCTCGTGCGCCTCGGCGGACTGGAGAACAAGCGCCCCGCCGAGCTTTCCGGCGGCCAGCGCCAGCGCGTGGCCCTGGCGCGCGCGGTGGCCGTGCGCCCGCGCGTGCTGCTGCTCGACGAGCCGCTGGCCGCGCTCGACGCCAAGCTCAAGGAATCGCTGCGCGACGAGCTGGCCGAACTGCTGCGCCGCTTGCACATCACGGCCATCCACGTCACGCACGATCAGCAGGAAGCGCTGGCCATCGCCGACCGCCTCGCCGTGATGCGCGCCGGCCGCATCGTGCAGGTGGGCCGCGGCGAAGACCTCTACCGCGCGCCCGCGCATTCCTTCGTCGCCGAGTTCCTGGGCCGGGTCAACCGGCTGGAGCGCGAGGCCGATGCCATCGCGCAAGGCGTTGTCCGACTCGGAGGGTCAGCCCTGCCCTGCCCGTCGGCGTGGCGGGGCCATGCGACGCTGCTCGTTCGGCCCGAAGACATCGAGGTCGGTGCGCCCCAGCCTGGCTGAGGCGCCGCCACCGTCGAACGCCGCACCTTCCTCGGTGACCGCGTGCAGCTGCACCTGCGTGTTCAAGACCAGCCCGTGCTGATGGCCGACGTGGGGCGGGACAATCCATTCGGACCGGGCGACGCGGTGGGCCTTCACATCCACCCCGACCGCCTGATGACGTCGCAGGAGAACAGCGCATGACGACAACAGCAGAAAACACCTTCCTGGTCCAGCTGACCGACCTGCACATCCGCGAGCCGGGCCGGCTGGCCTATGGCCGCATCGACACCGCGCCGTACCTCGAACGCGCCGTGCAGTCGGTGCTGGCGCTGCGCCAGCAGCCCGATGCCGTGGTCATCACCGGCGACCTGACCGACTTCGGCCGTGCCGCCGAATACGAGCACCTTGCCCGCCTGCTGGCCCCGCTGACCATGCCGGTCTACCTGATGCCGGGCAACCACGACGACCGCGACCAGTTGCGCCGCAGCTTCCCCGGCCACGCCTATCTCGGCACGGGCGCCGACACCGACGGCTTCATCCAGTACTCGGTGCGCGTCGGCGACCTTCGGCTGCTCACGCTCGACACCTGCGTGCCCGGCGCCAGCCATGGCTCGCTGTGCGAGAAGCGCCTGGGCTGGCTCGAAGCGCAGCTGGACGCCTGCCGCGGCGAGCCCGTGGTGGTCGCCATGCACCACCCGCCCTTCGAAACGCTGATCGGCCACATGGACGAGATCGGCCTGCTGCAGGGCGCCGACGCGCTCGAAGCCCTGATCTCGCGCCACCCGAACGTCGAACGCATCATCTGCGGCCACCTGCACCGGGCCATCGACGTGCGCTTCGGCGGCACCATCGCCTCGACCTCTCCGGCGCAAGCCCACCAGGTCTGCCTCGACCTCGGGCCCGACGCCGAATCGGCCTGGACGCTCGAGCCGCCTTCTTTCCGGGTGCACGCCTGGTCCGCGCGCGGGCGCCGGCTGGTCACCCACCTGGCGGCCTCCGGCAGCTTCGAAGGCCCTTATCCTTTCCACGACAACGGAGCCCTGATCGACTGAAGCGCCCGCTTGTGGAAAATGGGGGCGAAACGAACCAAAACGAAAAGGACAGAACCCGCCCCCCCATGAAGCATCTCCTGAATCTGCTGGCGGCCGTGGCCCTGCTGGTGTGGGGTACGCACCTGGTCCGCACCGGTGTGCTGCGCGTGTTCGGCGCCAACCTGCGCAAGATCCTCGTCCAGAGCATGCGCAACCGCTTCACGGCCGCCCTCTCGGGCATCGGCGTGACGGCGCTGGTGCAGTCGAGCACCGCCACCTCGCTCATGACCTCGTCCTTCGTCGGGCAGGGCCTGGTCACGCTGCCGGCGGCGCTGGCGGTGATGCGGGGCGCAGACGTGGGCACGGCGCTGATCTCGGTGCTGTTCTCGGCGGACCTCTCGTGGCTCTCGCCGATGTTCATCTTCGTGGGGGTGGTGCTGTTCATCACGCGTTCAGCCACCGTGGCGGGGCGCGTGGGCCGGGTGCTGATCGGCCTGGGCCTGATGCTGCTCGCGCTGCAGCTGGTGGTGGAGGCTACCGAGCCGCTGTTCTCCTCGCCGGCCGTGCGCGCACTGCTCGCGTCGATCAGCAGCGACGTGCTGCTCGAAATCACCGTCGGCGCGGTGCTGGCCATCGTGGCCTATTCGAGCCTCGCGGTGGTGCTGCTGGTCGCGGCCATGGCCACGTCGAACGTGGTGCCGCTGGACGTGGCGCTCGGCCTGGTGCTCGGCGCCAACCTCGGCAGCGGCCTGCTGGCGGTGCTGACCACGGCCAAGTCGGCCGTGTCGGTGCGGCAGGTGACGGTGGGCAACCTGCTGTTCAAGGCACTGGGCGTGGCCATCGTCGCGCCCTTCATCGGACTGTGGATCCGCTACGTGCAGCCGGAGCTGCCGAACCAGACGCATGGCGTGGTGCTGTTCCACCTGGCGTTCAACGTGGTGATCAGCGTGGGGTTCATCGGCCTCACGCAGTGGGTCGCCAGGCTGGTGACGCGCGTCCTGCCGGTGCCGCAGCAGCCGGCCGGCACCACGCGGCCGCACCACCTCGATCCTTCGGCGCTGTCGACGCCGTCGCTCGCCATCTCCAATGCGGCGCGCGAAGCCCTGCACCAGGCCGACATCGTCGAGACCATGCTGATCGGCACGCTGGACGTGATCCGCCACAACGACCTGAGGCTCGCGCAGGAGCTGAGGCAGCTCGACGACACGGTGGACCAGCTGTACTCGGCCATCAAGTACTACATGACCCGCATCTCGCGCGAGGCGCTGGGCGAGGAGGAAAGCCGGCGCTGGACCGACATCATCAGCTTCACGATCAACATGGAGCAGATCGGCGACATCATCGAGCGCGTGATCATCGATGTGGAAGACAAGAAAATCAAACCGCAGCGCAACTTCTCGCAGGCCGGCATGGCGGAGATCGTCGAGCTGCACGGGCGGCTGGTGGCCAACCTGCGGCTGAGCATGAGCGTGTTCCTGAACGGCAACGTGCGGGACGCGCAGAAGCTCCTGGAAGAGAAGGTGCGCTTTCGCGACCTGGAGCGGGCCTATGCGACGACCCACCTCGACCGGCTGTCGGACCGCACCACGCTGAGCATCGAGACGAGCTCGCTGCACATCGATCTGATCAGCGACCTGAAGCGCATCAACTCGCACATCTGCTCGATCGCGTACCCAATCCTGGAGTCGGCCGGGGCGCTGGCGCCCAGCCGGCTGAGGGAATCGCGGCTCGGGAAGATCGAGGGGTAGCGTCTTACTCGGCGGTCTTCAACAGGGCCGCCTCGCGCCCGCGCCGCGCGTACCGCTGCGCCAGCACGGCGCACACCATCAGCTGCATCTGGTGGAACAGCATCAGCGGCAGCACGATCGCGCCCACCGCGTGAGAGGCGAACAGCACCTTGGCCATGGGTATACCGCTGGCCAGGCTCTTCTTGGAGCCGCAGAACACGATCGTTATCTCGTCTTCGGTGTCGAAACCCAGCTTGCGCGCCAGCAGGGTCGTGAGGCTCAGCGCCAGCCCCAGCACCACCGCGCACACCACCAGCAGCCCGATCAGCGCGTGGGCAGGCACCTGCTTCCACAGGCCCTCGATCACGGCCGCGCTGAACGCCGTGTAGACGACCAACAGGATCGAGCCCTGGTCGACGAACTTCAGCACCGCAGCGCGGCGCTGTATCCACTTGCCGATCCACGGCCGCAGCAGGTGCCCCAGCACGAACGGCGCCATCAGCTGCAGCAGGATGCGGCCGATCGAATCCAGCGACGAGCTCGCATGGCCACCATTCGGCAACACCACGAGATTGACCAGCACCGGCGTGATGAACACGCCCAGCAGGGTGGACGCCGATGCGCTGCAGATGGCGGCGGGCATGTTGCCCCGCGCCATGGCCGTGAAGGCGATCGCCGATTGCACCGTGGCCGGCAGCACGCAGAGATAGAGCACGCCGGTGTAGAGCCCTGGCGTCACCAGTGGCGACAGCAGCGGCTTGAGCGCCAGCCCGAGCACGGGAAACAGCACGAAGGTGCTGCCGAACACCAGCAGGTGCAGCCGCCAGTGCATGAGGCCGTTCATGATCGCCTCGCGCGACAGCTTGGCCCCGTGCAGGAAGAACAGCAGGCCGATGGCAGTGCTCGTGAGTAGCTCGAAGAGATGCCCCAGCTTCCCGCTCGCGGGCAGCAAGCTGGCAAGGGTCACCACCGAGAGCAGCGCGAAGGTGAAGTTGTCGGGAAGGAAGCGGGAGCGGGACATGAATGGAACCTGGGCGCCACGCGCCGCAAGCGCGCAGGCCGACTCAGCAAGGGAATGTGTGATTTCCGCGCATGAATCTCGTCGCCACTTCGCGGAGCCCGGCGCGTGCTCCTCGCGCCCTGGGGGCAATTTTCGGCGAAGCCCGGCATCGCTGCCGGCCGGCGAAGAAATGCCCCCGCCTCAGTGTGCGGCCGGTGAACTGAACTGCGCCTGACGGCGGCGCAGGCAATAGTCCATCAGGTCCTCGATCTCGGTGGCCTTGTCGAAAACGGCATCGGCACCGAGCTGGGCGCATCTGCGCCGCATGTCGGGCGTGGCGAAGTTGCTGAGCACCACGATCTTCTGCGCCGGCCCGCGGTGACGGCACGCCTCGAGCACGCTAAAGCCCGTGCCGTCCTTCAGGAACAGGTCGACGATGGCCAGGTCCCATTGCGACAGGTTGCATGAGAGCCAGCGCGAGGCCTCCTCTTCCGACTCTGCTTCGCCCACAGGATCGACCCGCGCGACCTCGCGCAGCGCGCCCATGAGGTTCTTGCGGATGGTGGGGTTGTCTTCCACGATGAAAGTGCGAACGGTGGTCATGACGGCTTGCCTCTGCGCTGTGCTCACAGCCTACAAACTGCACCCGGCACAAGTCGAAGGTATGACACTCCACGCCGGGTAGGACAAGGCTGGCGCCCCCGCGCCCGCGGATTCAGAGCGTGAGGATCGTGCAGCCGGTGGTCCTGCGCGCTTCGAGGTCGCGGTGCGCCTGCTGCACGTCGGCCAGTGCATAGCGCTGTCCGATCGGAATCTTCACCGCGCCGCTGCGCACCACCGCGAACAGGTCGTCGGCCATCGCCTGCGTGCTTTCGCGCGTGGCCATGTGCGTGAACAGCGTCGGCCGCGTCACGTAGAGCGAGCCCTTGGACGCCAGCGTGCCGAGGTTGATCGGGGGCACCGGTCCCGAGCCGTTGCCGAACACCGCCAGCAGGCCGAAGGGGCGCAGGCTGTCGATCGAGCCTTCGTAGGTGTCCTTGCCGACCGAGTCGTATGCCACCTTCACGCCCTTGCCGCCGGTGATCTCCTTCACGCGCGCCGCGAAGTTTTCGGTGCTGTAGTTGATGGCATGCGCCGCGCCGTGGTCGAGCGCGAGCTTGCACTTGGCGTCGCTGCCGGCCGTGCCGATCAGCTGCAGGCCGAGCGCCCTGGCCCACTGGCAGGCGATGAGCCCGACGCCGCCGGCCGCCGCGTGGAACAGGATGAAGTCACCGGCCTGCAGGCCTTCGGCCGGCAGCGTCTTCTTCAGCAGGTACTGCGTGGTCAGGCCCTTGAGCATCATGGCCGCACCGGTCTCGAAGGAGATGTCGTCGGGCAGCTTGCACACGCACTTGGCGGGCATCACGCGCAACTCGCAGTAGGCGCCGGGCGGCGGGCTGGCATAGGCTGCGCGATCGCCAGGCTTCAGGTGCGTCACGCCCTCGCCCACCGCCTCGACGATGCCCGAGGCTTCCATGCCCAGCTGCAGCGGCATCTGGAACGGGTAGAGCCCGCTGCGCTGGTAGGTGTCGATGAAGTTCAGGCCCACGGCCTTGTGGCGGATGCGGATCTCGCCGGGGCCGGGTTCGCCGACTTCCACGTCGACGATCTTCAGTTCTTCGGGGCCGCCATTGCGGTCGATACGGACGGCTTTGCTCATCATCGTTGCAGTCTCCACGTACAGGAAAAGAAGAGGGAGGGGCATCCTGCCATGTTTGGGTTTCCCGTGGCGGCGCGGGACATCATTGCCCGGGTAGAGTCGGCCGCCATGCAGACTCAGCACCGGCGCCTTGCCCCCTCCACCGTCCTCCTGCTTGTCGTTCCTCCGCTGCTCTGGGCCGGCAATGCCGTGGTCGGCCGGCTGGTGCGAGAGCTGGTTTCGCCGCTCACGCTGAACTTCGTGCGCTGGGTCGTCGCGTTCGCGCTCCTGCTGCCGCTGGCCACGCCGGTGCTGCGCCGCGGCAGCCCGGTGTGGGCGCACTGGAAGCGCTACGCCGTGCTCGGGCTGCTCGGCATCGGCCTGTACAACGCCTTCCAGTACCTCGCACTGCAGACCTCCACACCCATCAACGTCACGCTGGTCGGCTCCAGCCTGCCGCTGTGGATGCTCGCGGTGGGCACGCTGTTCTTCGCCGCACGCGTCAGCTCCCGCGAGATCTTCGGCGCGCTGCTGTCGATGGCGGGCGTGCTGCTGGTGCTCAGCCGCGGCGAGTGGCGGCAGCTGCTCGGGCTGCGGCTGGTGCCGGGCGACCTCTACATGATCCTGGGCACCATCGCCTGGGCCTTCTACAGCTGGCTGCTGGCACGCACGAACGAGCCCAGGGCCCTGCGGCAGGACTGGGCCGCGTTCCTGATGGCGCAGCTGGTGTTCGGCCTCGCGTGGTCGGGCGCGCTGGCCGCCGGCGAATGGACGCTGACACCCGCCCACATCGACCTGGGCTGGCCGCTCATTGCCGCGATGCTGTTCATCGGCATCGGCCCCGCGGTGGTGGCCTACCGCTGCTGGGGCACCGGCGTGCAGCGCGCGGGTCCGCAGGCGGCGAGCATCTTCATGAACCTCACGCCGCTGTTCGCGGCAGTGCTTTCGGCAGCCTTCCTGCGCGAGCCGCCGCACTGGTACCACGGCGCGGCGTTCCTGCTGATCGTGGCCGGGATCGCGGTATCGTCACGGCGCTGATTCAACAACGCCCTCTTCAAGCGAACACCGCGGAACCGGCTTTGCCGGGCCGCTGGTGTTGCCCCCGGTAGGGGGAAGGCGAAGCGACACGAAGTGCGCGAAGCCTGGGGGCGAGCTCAATACGTGCCCGGGTAGGCCCCGCCGTCGGCCAGCACGTTCTGGCCGGTCATGTAGCCGGCCTGCATGCTGCAGAGAAAGGCACAGATGGCGCCGAACTCGGCCGGCGTGCCGAAGCGTCTGGCCGGGATGTTCTTCTTGCGGGCTTCCCACACGGTGTCGAAGTCCTGGCCCGACTTCTGCGCGGCGCCGGCCATCGTGCCCTTGAGGCGGTCGGTGTCGAACGAGCCCGGCAGCAGGTTGTTGATGGTCACGCCCTGCGCCGCGATGGGCGTGCGCGCCACGCCGGCCACGAAGCCGGTCAGGCCGCTGCGCGCGCCGTTCGACAGGCCGAGGATGTCGATGGGCGACTTCACCGAGCTCGAGGTGATGTTGACGATGCGTCCGAAGCCGCGCTTGGCCATGCCATCGACCGTGGCCTTGATGAGCTCGATCGGCGTCAGCATGTTCGCGTCGACCGCCTTGATCCAGGCCTCGCGGTCCCAGTTGCGGAAGTCACCCGGCGGCGGGCCGCCCGCGTTGGTGACGACGATGTCGAAGTCGTGGCCGAGCGCGAACACGGCCGCGCGGCCGGCTTCGGTCGTGATGTCGGCCGCCACGTGCTTGACGAACGCAGCGCCCGATGCACCCGCCGCTTCGGCCAGCTTCTTCGCCGCCGCTTCCAGCGCCTCGGCACCGCGTGCCACGATCACCACGTTGACGCCTTAGCGCACCAGCGCTTCGGCGCAGCCGTAGCCGAGGCCCTTGCTCGCGCCGCATACCAGCGCGGTCTTGCCTGCGATACCCAGATCCATGTTGTCGCTCCTATCGTGCAGGGGCTTCGCGCCCCTTGCGTGTGAAAACGAAGATGCCCGCGATCACGAGCACCGTGCCGGCCGCGATCCACGCGGTGAACGGCTCGCCGAGTATGACCACCCCCATGAGGATGGTCGACAGCGGCCCGATCATGCCGGTTTGCGCGGCCACCGCAGGGCCGATGCGCTCGATGGCCATCATCACCATGAGGACGGGCACCGCCGTGCACAGCGTGGCGTTGAGCACCGACAGCCAGATCACCTCGGGCGCCACCTGCATCGCCGCGCTCATCGGCCTCGTCAGCACGAACTGCAGGATGCACAGCAGGCAAGCCACGGTGGTCGCCAGGCCCACGAGCCTGAGCGACCCGAGGCGCTTGACGAACTCGCCGCTGTAGACCAGATAGCCCGCATAGCTCACCGCGCTCAGGAAGACCAGGAACGCGCCCCAGGCCGCCGCGCCGCCGCCCTTGCCTCCACCGCCGGTCCAGAGTTCGTGGCCGAACACCAGCAGCACGCCGGCATAGCTCACAAGCATACCCAGCACCTGCGGGCGCGTCGGATGGCGCCGGTACAGCAGCCAGCCGAAGAACAGCACCAGCGTGGGGTTGAGATACAGGATCAGCCGCTCGAAGCCGGCCGAGATGTAGGCCAGCCCGGCAAAGTCGAGAAAGCTCGCGAGGTAGTAGCCCGAGAAGCCGAGCCCGATCACGCCGATCCAGTCGCGGCCGGTGAGCGCCGGCTTGCCGCGCCCCGCCCACCACGCCATGAGCGCGAACAGCGGCAGTGCGAACAGCATGCGCAGCATGATGAGCGTCACGGCGTCCACGCCGTAGCGGTACGCGAGTTTGACGATGATGGCCTTGCCGCTGAATGCGATAGCGCCCAGCGTGGCGAGGATCAGGCCGGACGCAACGCCTTTCTTTGCGCCCTGGTGAGGGGGAATGCCGATCGATGCGGCTGTCTTGTTCATTCCCCGATCATCCCTTGATCCTCAGTAGCCTGCAGCGAGACCGTCGCGGCGCGGGTCGCTCGCGGCCACGTAGCCTTCGACCGACGGCTCGCCCGCGCGCCAGATGAACTGGCCGGCGCCGAAGTCCTGGTACGAATCGTCGATCACGTCGAGGTGGTGGCCCAGGTCGCGCAAGCCCTGCACCGTGGCCGGGTTCATCGCGGCCTCGACGTTGATCTCGAGCCCCGCGTTGAAGCGCCAGCGCGGCGCATCGCACGCGGCCTGCGGGTTCTGCCCGTAGTCGAGCATGCGCACCAGCGTCTGCATGTGGCCCTGAGGCTGCATGTTGCCGCCCATCACGCCGAAGCTCATCACCGGCTGGCCGTCCTTCGTGAGGAAGGCCGGGATGATGGTGTGGAACGGCCGCTTGCCCGGCGCCACCACGTTCGGGCTCTCGGCCTTGAGGCTGAAGCCGTGGCCACGGTTCTGCAGGCTGATGCCGAACTCGGGCTCCACGCAGCCCGAGCCGAAGCCCATGTAGTTGCTCTGGATGAAGCTCACCATCATGCCGCGCTCGTCCGCCGCGGTGAGGTAGATGGTGCCGCCCTTCACGGGGTTGCCGGCCTTGAAGTCCTGAGCCTTTTTCACGTCGATGAGTCTCGCACGCGATGCGAGGTAGGCGTCATCGAGCATTTGCGCGGGGGTCACCGTCATCGACGATGGCTCCGACACGTAGCGGTACACGTCGGCAAAGGCCAGCTTCATGGCCTCGATCTGCAGATGCTGCGAGGCGACCGAGTCGACCGGCAGCGAGGCGATGTCGAACTTCTCGAGGATGCCCAGCGCGATCAGCGCCGCAATGCCCTGGCCGTTGGGCGGAATCTCGTGCAGCGTGTGGCCGCGGTAGTCGCGCGAGATCGGCTTGACCCACTCGGGCTGGTAGGCCGCGAGATCGGCCACGGTAAGCGCGCCGCCCTGCTCCTTCGAGAACTTCGCGAGCGCCTCGGCGATCTCGCCGTTGTAGTAGGCCTCGCCCTTGGTGCGGGCGATGGCCTTCAGCGCCCGCGCAGCGGCCGTGAAGCGGAACAGCTCGCCGATCTCGGGCGCACGGCCCCAGGGCAGGAAGGTCTGCGCAAAGCCCGGCTGCGACTGCAGCACCGGCGTGGCCGCGGCCCACTTGCCCTGCACCACCGGCGGCACGAGGTAGCCGCGCTCGGCGATGTCGATGGCCGGCGCGAGCAGGTCGGCGAACGGCAGCTTGCCGAAGCGATCGCTCATCGCGACCCAGCCGCGCACCGCGCCCGGCACCGTGACCGAGTCGATGCCGCGCATCGGCGGCGTCGTGGCGTCAGCGCCGTACTTGGCCTTGAAGTATTCGGGCGTCCAGGCCTTGGGCGCGGGGCCCGAGGCGTTCAGGCCGTGCAGTTCCTTGCCGTCCCACAGGATGCAGAAGGCGTCGCTGCCCAGGCCGTTGCTCACGGGCTCGACCAGCGTCATCACGGCGGCGGTGGCGATGGCGGCATCGACCGCGTTGCCGCCCTGCTGCAGGATGCGCAGTCCTGCCTGCGAGGCCAGTGGATGCGAGGTCGACACCACGTTGCGCGCGAAGATCGGGATGCGGGTGGAGAGGTACGGATTGTTGAAGTCGAAGTTCATGTCGGTGTGCCTTGCCTTATTCGTTGGTGATCTTGCGGTCGACCACGATCTTCTTCCACTTGGCGGCGTCTGCTGCCACCATCTTCGCGAACTGCTCGGGCGTGCCCGGCGCCGCGGACTCGATGCCCAGGCGTGCGAGCTTTTCCTTCACCTCGGGGTCGGCCAGCGCCTCGTTGGCCGCCTTGTTGATTTTCGCGACGATGTCCGCCGGCAGGTTCTTCGGGCCATAGAAGCCGAACCATGTGTTCGACTCGTAGCCCGGCAGCGTATCGGCGATGGGCGGCAGCTCGGGCGCCAGCGGGCTGCGCTTGAGCGAGGTGACGCCCAGCGCGCGCAGACGGCCGTCGCGCACGTGCGGCATGCCGGTGGGCAGCGAATCGAACAGCACGTCGACCTTGCCGCTGATCAGGTCAGGAATGGCCAGCGCCGTGCCCTTGTAGGGAATGTGCGTGACGAACACGCCGGCCTGCGCCTTGAACAGCTCGGCCGTGAGCTGCACGATGGTGCCGTTGCCGCTCGACGCGTAGTTGAGCTTGCCGGGGTTCTTCTTCGCGTAGTCGATCCACTCGCGCACCGTCTTCGCGGGCGAATTCACGGGCACCAGCATGATGCTGGCCGCATCGCCCACGTGCGCGATCGGCGTGAAGTCGCGCACCGTGTCGTAGGGCAGCTTGCTGACGGCCGGGCCGATCGAGTGCGTGCTGGTGGTGGCCAGCAGGATCGTGTAGCCGTCGGGCGCGGCCTTGGCGGCCTGGTCGGAGCCGATGGCGCCGCCCGCGCCGGGCTTGTTGTCGACCACCAGCGTGGTGCCGAGCTTGTCGCCCATCTTCTGCCCCAGCGTACGGGCGAAGAGGTCGGTGGCGCCGGCCGCCGGGAACGGCACGATCAGGCGGATCGGCTTGTTCGGATAGCCCTGCGCGAGGCTGGTGGACGAGGCGGCCACGCCGAGTGCGACGGCAAGCACCTGGAGGAACTGGAGGCGTTTCATGTGCGGGATCTGTGCCTGTGAACGAGAAGTTGATGCTATGCAGCAGCGGCGCATCAAGCCAGATAATTCCGCTTATTCAACTATAAACACTGCTTATGACAAGAAGCACCGCGGAAGAGATCTCGCTGCAGCAGCTGCGGGCGCTGGCGGCGGTGGCCGAGACGGGCAGCTTCACGCTCGCGGCCGAGGCATTGCAGCTCACGCAGCCCGCCATCAGCCACCTGATCAAGCGGCTGGAAGAAGAGCTGGCGCAGCCGCTGGTGGTGCGCGGGCGCCGCATCCGCATGACCAACGCGGGCCAGATGATGGTCGACACGGCGGTGCGGGCGCTGCGGCTGATCGATGAATCCGTGGGCGCCTGCCGCTCGCAATCGCAGCTGCGCGAAGGCCGCATCGTGCTCGCGGTGGGCCACCTCACGGCCGGCGCCCTGCTGCCGCCGCTGCTCGGGCGCTTTTCGCAGAAGCATCCGACGCTCGCGACCACGCTGCTCGACAGCACGGCGGAGCAGATGATCTCGCGCATCCTCTCGCAGGAGGCCGACCTGGGCTTCGGCTCGGACATCGGCCAGAAGCATTCGGAGCTGGCGACGGAGCCGCTGTTCTCGGAGCGCATGGCGCTCTTCGTGCGGGACGACCATCCATTGGCACAACACGCCACGGTCGAGGCCCGGCACCTGGAAGCGCTGCCTTTCATCCACGTCAACCCCGACGCCAACGTGTGGCGCGCCGTGAGCCGCCAGCTCGCAAGCATGGCCAACGTGTACCCGCGCGTGGTGCATCACGTGTCGATGCTGTCGACGGCGTTCGGCCTCATCCAGTCAGGCGCGGGGGTGGCGCTGCTGCCGCGCTACGTGGAGGTGCTGATGCCAGCCAACCTGCGCGCCGTGGGCGTGACGCGGCCCACGCTGGAGTACCCGGTGGTCGCCGTGCGGTTGGCCAAGCATCCGCTGAGCCCGGCGGGGATGGCCTTCCTGGCGATGGCGCGACAGCACATGAAGCCGCCACGGGCGAGCAGGCCGTAGGACATGACCCGGGTTTTGATCGGCGAGCATCAGCAGCGTGCCCTCGTGCGCAGGGCATCGGGTGACTCACGCAGCGAAATAAAGGAGGAGGCCGCAGGCCGGGGGACATTCGCGGAGGGAGTTACCCGGTGGCCTGCACACGCGCCCCGAAGCGATGCACACAGAAATGAAAAACGGCGCTCGAAGCGCCGTTTTTTCCGAAGTCCCGCGAGGGAACTCTGTCCGTCACTCCTCGACGAAGGCTTCTTCTCGCTTCGACTTCACAGCCGGAAGCAGCACGATGATCAGCAGCAGCGCAGCCGCAGCCAGCAGGCTCGCCGAGATCGGGCGCGTCACGAACACGCTCCAGTCGCCACGCGACAGCAGCAGCGAGCGGCGCAGGTTCTCTTCCATCATCGGGCCCAGGATGAAACCCAGCAGCAGCGGAGCAGGCTCGCAACCCAGCTTGAAGAAGCTGTAGCCCACCAGACCGAAGATGCCCACCATCCAGATGTCGAAGGTGTTGTTGTTGGTCGAGTACACGCCGATCGCGCAGAACAGCACGATCGCCGGGAACAGGTACTTGTACGGCACCGACAGCAGCTTGATCCACATGCCGATCAACGGCAGGTTCAGGATGATCAGCATCGCGTTGCCGATCCACATCGAGGCGATCAGCCCCCAGAACAGCTCGGGGTTGCTGGTCATGACCTGCGGGCCGGGCTGGATGTTGTGGATCGTCATGGCGCCCACCATCAGCGCCATCACCGCGTTGGGCGGAATGCCCAGCGTCAGCAGCGGGATGAAGGAGGTTTGCGCACCGGCGTTGTTGGCCGACTCGGGGGCCGCCACGCCGCGGATGTTGCCCTTGCCGAAGGGCACTTCGCCCGGCTTCAGCTTGGTCTTCTTCTCGATCGTGTAGGCCGCGAAGGCTGCCAGCAGCGCGCCGCCGCCGGGCAGGATGCCCAGTGCCGCGCCCAGTGCCGTGCCGCGAAGCACCGCGGGCAGCATGCGCTTGAAGTCTTCCTTGGTCGGGAACAGGCCCGAGACCTTGGCGGTGAACACTTCACGCTCGTCGTCGGGGCGCGAAAGGTTGGCAATGATTTCGCCATAGCCGAACACGCCCATGGCGATGGCCACGAAACCAATGCCGTCGGTCAACTCCGGAATGTCGAAGCTGTAGCGCGCCACGCCCGAATTCACGTCGGTGCCGACCAGACCCAGCAGCAGGCCCAGCACGATCATCGCGATGGCCTTGAGCAGCGAGCCCGAAGCCAGCACCACGGCGCCGATCAGGCCCAGGATCATCAGCGAGAAGTATTCGGCCGGACCGAACTTGAAGGCCAGTTCGGTCAGCGGCGGTGCGAAGGCCGCCAGGATCAGCGTGCCGACGCAACCCGCGAAGAACGAACCCAGGCCGGCAGCGGCGAGTGCGGGCCCCGCACGGCCCTTGCGCGCCATCTGGTAGCCGTCGATCACGGTCACCACCGACGAAGACTCGCCGGGCAGGTTGACCAGAATCGCGGTGGTGGAGCCGCCGTATTGCGCGCCGTAGTAGATGCCGGCCAGCATGATCAGCGCCGACACGGGCGGCAGCGCGTACGTGGCGGGCAGCAGCATCGCGATGGTCGCGACCGGGCCGATGCCCGGGAGCACGCCGATCAGCGTGCCCAGGATGCAGCCGATCAGGCAGTACAGCAGGTTGGTGAAGGTAAAGGCAACGCCAAAACCCATCGAGAGGTGTTCAACCAATTCCATGATGTGAGCAGCTTTCTTCTCAGCCGGTGATGAAGGTCGGCCAGACCTGGATCTGGAGCTTCAGCGCCCAGATGAATGCGACATAGCTGCCAATGGCCAGCACGGTGGCCAGGATCAGCACGCTGGGCAGCTTGAACTCATGGCCCGCAAGGCTGGAGATGATCACCAGCGCGTAGATGGCGATGATCATGCCCATGGCGGGAACGCCGATGCTCGGCAGGCCGCCGAGCAGGATGCCGAATGCAAGGTTGGCGCCCAGGATGAACACCACCTGCTTCCAGGCCCACTTGCCGATCTTCTCGCCGTCGGTGGTTTCAACGGTGAGCCCGCTGAACATGATCCCGAGGCCGATGAGGGCCATCAGGATGCCGAGCATCAACGGGAAATAACCCGGACCCATGCGGGCTCCGCTGCCCACGGTGTAGGTGGTGGCGCCCCATGCGAACGCCACACCCACCACCGTGAACATCAGGCCCGAGAAAAAGTCTTTCTGACTCTTGATCTTCACGAACAGTCTCCTCGAACAAATTTCGATGCGGGATTGTCGAGTCAGCCTCCGGTCAGCCTGATGTGGATTCCACTAACGAAAGGCCTAGGGATAACCCGAAAGGACTCAGGGTCCTGGGGCGGAAGACTATTCCAGTGGCGGTGTGGCGCTCAGCACTTCCTCGATGGTGGTCACGCCCTCGGCCACGCGCAGCGCGCCGGCCAGCCGCAGCGGACGCATGCCGTCGATCACGGCCTGGCGGCGCAGACCCGCGAGGTTGGGCTCCTTGGTCACGTTGCCCTTGAACGCCTCGCTGATGCTCAGCAGTTCGTAGAGGCCCATGCGCCCCATGTACCCGGTCATGCGGCAATCGACGCAGCCCACGGGCTTGTACGCGCGCACCGAGCCCGTGATCTGCCACGGCTTGACGATGGTCTCGAGCTTCTCGCGCGTGACGGTGTCGTCGGGCTGCTTGCAGTTGGGGCACAGCGTGCGCACCAGCCGCTGCGCGAGCACGCCCAGCATCACCGCGTTGATGAGGTACGAGGGCACGCCCAGCTCCATCAGCCGCGTGATGGCGCTCGGCGCATCGTTGGTGTGCAGCGTGCTGAACACGAGGTGGCCGGTGAGCGCGGCCTGCACCGCCATCTCGGCGGTGGCGAGGTCGCGGATTTCGCCGACCATGATGATGTCCGGGTCCTGCCGCATCAGCGCGCGCAGGCCTTCGGTGAAGCCGAAGTCGAGCTGCGGCTGCACCTGCGTCTGGTTGAACGACGGCTCGATCATTTCGATCGGGTCTTCCACCGTGCTCACGTTGACCTCTTCGGTCGCCACGCGCTTGAGCGTGGAGTACAGCGTGGTGGTCTTGCCCGAGCCCGTGGGGCCGGTCACCAGGATGATGCCGTTGGGCCGCGTCACCAGCTGCTCCCAGCGCTGCGCGTCGTGCTGCGAGAAGCCCAGCGCGTCGAGGTCCTTCACTGCGGTGTCGGGGTCGAAGATGCGCATCACCATCTTCTCGCCGAACGCGGTCGGCAGGGTCGACAGGCGCATTTCGACTTCGTCGCCGCGCATGTTGCGGGTCTTGATGCGGCCATCGAGCGGACGGCGCTTTTCCACCACGTCCATGCGGCCCAGCAGCTTGATGCGCGCGACCATCGCGTTCATCACGCCCATCGGCATCTGGTAGGCCGGATGCAGGATGCCGTCGATGCGAAAGCGGATCACGCCCTGCTCGCGGCGCGGCTCCAGGTGGATGTCGCTCGCACGCTGGTCGAAGGCGTACTGCCAGAGCCAGTCGACCACCTGCACCACGCTCTGGTCGTTGGCGTCGAGCTGCTTGTTGCTCTTGCCGAGCTCCACCAGCTGCTCGAAGCTCGCGCCGCCGGTGTTGCCGCCGGCCTTCTGCGCGGCGCGCACCGACTTCGCGAGCGCGAAGAACTCGGCCGTGTAGCGCTGGATGTCGGCCGGGTTGGCGACCACGCGGCGCACCGCGCGGCGCGACTGGCGCTCGACCTCGGCGATCCAGTCGGTGAGAAAGGGCTCGGCCGTGGCCACCACCACCTCGTTGGGCAGCACCTGCACCGGCAGCACTTTGTGACGCTCGGCATACGCAGCGCTCATGGTGTCGGCCACCTTGCCCACGTCGACCTTGAGCGGATCGATGCGCAGGTACGTGAGCCCGGCGCGACCCGCGAGCCATTGCGTGAGCATTTCGAGATCGAGCGGCTTGCCGTCGCCCTCGCGCGTCATGGCCACGTTGGCCAGCCGCACCAGCGGCGCCTGCCGGCTTTCGGCCTGGGCGCAGCGCGCGATGGTGCGCTTGGCCTCCATGGGCGAGATCACGCCGTCGGTAGCCAGCCATTCGATCAGGCGGCGCAGGTCGAGCGGGCCTTCGTGGCGAGCAGCCAGGGGGGCGGGAGCAGAAACAGCGGGAACAACGCTCATGAGCCGGCAGGTCGGGTAAGTGAAATATTCAGGGGCTTGAAGACCCGCAGCCATTTCGGCGCGGGCAGGCTCCAGCGAGTCTGGATCGTTTGGGCGCGCTCGGCAAGCGCCTCGCGCTTCGGGCGGCTCGGCGTGCGCTGCGCGAGCACCACCGTGTTGCCTTCGCGCGTCGGCCTGAAGGCCCAGACGGCATCGGCACCGAAGGCGCCGGCGATCTTTTCGAGGCTGCGCTCATAGCTCGACGAGCGGCCGAAGAGGTTGACCGTCATGCAGCCGTCCTCGGTGAGCAGCGCGCGGCAGTCGGCATAGAAGTCTTCGCTGTCGAGCACGGGTGCGGCGGCCTCGTGGTCGTACAGGTCGACCTGCAGCGCATCGACCGTGCCGTGCCATTCGGGTTTGCGGATCTCGGCGGCCGCATCGGCGATCACCACGCGCAGCTTCGGGTCGTCCGGCGGCAGCTTGAACCAGCCGCGGCAGGCCGACACCACCTGCGGATTGAGCTCGATCGCGGTGGTGCGCATGCGCAGGATCTTGCGGCTGAACTTGGTGAGCGTGGCCGCGCCCAGACCGAGCTGCATCGCATGGCGGCTGGCCACGGTCTTGCTGTCGGCGAACAGCAACCAGGCCATCATGCGCTGCACGTATTCGAGTTCGATCTCGAAGGGGGCGTCGAGCTTCATCGAGCCCTGGACCCATTCGGTGCCCAGGTGCAGGTAGCGGATGTCGCCCCAGTCGGAGAAATTGACTTCAGGAAGAACGGCGGGAATTTTGCTGGATGCCATCAGACGAGTTGGTGGGCGGCGAAGACCTCGCGCCAGGCCGCGAGCTTGCGCTCGAAGCTCCACGACGCATTGGCGGGACTGGTGGAAGGCAGCGGGTAGACCGGCACGCCGAGGGTGCGCGTGTGCCGTGCGTGCCTGAAGCTCTCGCCGCCGTTGTGCGCGATGGCCGCGAGCTTTGGCAGGTGCAGCCCGGCGATGTCGTTCGCCACGGGCGCGCGGATGGCCGAATCGAGGCTGCCCTCGCGCTCGCAGGCGCCGTACACGTCCCACACGCCCAGGCCGCGGTCGAGCAGCCACCGGCAGCGCTGCGCGTAGCTGTCTATGCCCGACGGCAAGGGGACTTCGGGCCAGACGGCTTGCAAGATCTTCCAGAACTGGTTTTGGGGGTGTGCATAGTACTGCTGCCGTTCGAGCGACTTGACCCCGGGGAAGCTGCCGAGGATCAGCACGACGGTGGCGGGCGACACGATGGGTGCGAGCCCCGTGAGCAGCGTGCTCGCGGCGGCAGCGGATGCGGCGGGTGGATTCATGGGCGGCAATCGTGCCACCGTCGCGCGCGCACTTGCACCGCCCATGAAAAAACCCGCCGAAGCGGGTTTTTTCGCGAAGGCCGGGACAAGCCCGGGATCACTTACTTCTTGGCGGCTTCGTTCTCGGCCGTGCCGGGGATCTTCTCGCCGATGGCCTTGCCGGTGCTGCGCATGCCGTCGGCCGTCTTGTGGCCGGCGTTCTCGACGGCTTCGCCGGTCTTGGTGGCTGCCTTCTTGGTGGCGTTGGTGGCCTTCTTGGTGGTGCGCTTGGTGGCATTCCAGGCCTTCTTGGTGCCGCTCTCGGTGGCGGCGACAGCCTTCTTGGTCGTGCGCTTGGTGGCGTCGACGGCTTCCTTGCCAGTCTCTTTCATCTTCTCGGTGGTTGTGGGCTCGGCCGGGACCACGACGGGGGCCGGCGCGGCTGCAGGCGCGGTGGTCTGGGCCACGGCCGACACGCCGATGGAGGCGAGTGCCAGTGCGAGGACGACGGGCATGGTGCGAACGAAAGACGTGCTCATGTAAAAGCTCCTTGTTGGATGAAGTTTTGAGTGACTTGCTTGCCACTGAACCAGCAACGAACTGGTGGCGCCCGAGGATGACAGCAAATCCGCGGCATCTGCCCGCATGCGGGCAGGACGGGGCATTGGCCTACGCGGGGTGCGGCGGACGCGCCGACATGGCCATGAGATTTTCCAGACGCGGCAGCGCTTCGAGCGCATTCCGGGTGGTGGCTGCGGCCAGCCCGTCGAGGCCGATGCCGCGCAGGCCGGCCACCACTTCGGCAATGCGCGGCAGCTCGGCCGGCTCGTTGCGGCCCTGCGGCTCGCCGGCATCGCGCTGGGCCTGCGTGCGGTACAGCCAGTGCGGCTGGATGTCGGGCGCATCGGTTTCCATCACGATCGATCCGAGCGGCAAGGTGGCGGCCAGCCGCCGCAGCTGCAGCGCGCGTTCGAAGGTCACCGCGCCGCCGAAGCCGAGCTTCAACCCGAGCTCGATGCACGCATGCGCCTGCTGCTCGCTGCCGTTGAAGGCATGCGCAATGCCCTGCCATGGCTTGCCGGCTGCCGTCTGCCGCAGGTGCTTGAGCACCTTGTCGACCGAGCGCCGCACATGGATCAGCACGGGTAACCCGTGCCTGCGTGCCAGTTGCAACTGAGTGTGAAAAAACCGCTCCTGCTTCTCGCCGTCGAGCCCCTCGACGAAGTAGTCGAGCCCGACCTCGCCGACCGCCACCAGCCGCGGGTCGCCGCGCCGCGCGGCCAGCTCGGCATCGAGGGTTTCGAGGTCTTCGTCTTTCGCCTCGCCGGTGCACAGCGGGTGGATGCCCAGCGCGTAGGCATCGCCCTGCGCATGGGCCAGTTCACGCACGGCGGCGAAGTTGAAGGCGGCCACCGCCGGGATCACGCACATCGCCACGCCCCGCGCGGCGGCGCGGGCGCGCAGGACGGGCATCTCGGCACCGAATTCAGGCGCATCCAGGTGGCAGTGGGTATCGACGAAGGTAGCCATCGCGCGATGATGCCCGATGGGATGCGCAGGCGTGGAAAGCGTGCTACTGTGAACTCCTTCACGCGATTTTTTTGCCGGAGGTGCTCCGATGCGCAGGCCAGGTGTCTACAGCCATTCGCCCCGCACGCTGCCACCGGCCGCCTCGTCTGCGGCCGAACGGGCAGGGGCGCCAGCCTCGCCCGAAGCGATCGGCGCGGGCCCTGCGCTGCAAGCCGCCCCCGCAAAGAAGACCGGCTGGCAACCCGGCCGCCGCAGCTTCGCGATGCTGGTCGTGCTGTCGGCCGCGCTGGTCACCGGCGCTGCGCTGTGGGTCCCGCGTCCGGGCCCCAAGGCCCTCACGCAGAAAGACATCGACGCGGCCGTGCTGCGCACGCTGCAGACCAACACCCTGCCCTCACCGGCCGCCAAGGCCGCGGACATCATCCGGCCCTCGGTGGTGCGGGTGGTGAGCTACGGCGAAGAAAAGAACACGCCCGAAGCCAAGATCCAGAAGCGCGGCCGAAACATGGCCAAGGGCAAGCCGCCCGAGGCTCCCAACGACGGCGTGGCCCCAGGGGAGGTCGAGCGCGGCGTGGGCACGGGGGTGGTGATCGTCGACAAGGGCGTGATCCTGACCAACCTGCACGTGGTCGCGGGCGCCGACAAGATCAAGGTCACCTTCTTCGACGGCCTGGAGGCCGTGGCCACCATCACCGGCGTGCAACCCGAAAACGACCTTGCCGTGCTGCAGGCGCAGAAGATTCCCGACGACCTGATCCCCGCCACCATGCGCTCGACCGCCGACCTGCGGCCCGGCGACCAGGTGGCGGCCGTGGGCTTTCCGTTCGGCATCGGGCCTTCCGTGTCGGCCGGCGTGGTGTCGGGCCTGAAGCGCTCGTTCCGCTCGCCCGAGGGCAAGCAGGAGCTGGGCAACCTGATCCAGTTCGACGCGGCCGCCAACCCCGGCAATTCGGGCGGGCCGCTGATCAACATGGACGGCGAGGTGCTCGGCATCGTGACCGCCATCCTCAACCCGACACAGCAGCGCACCTTCATCGGCATCGGCTTCGCGGTGCCCATCGAGAACGCCGCGTCCGCCGCGGGTTCGCCGCCGTTCTGACGATTCTTTTTCGAAAGTCCTTCGCATGAGCTCAGAAACCGTCAATCCCACGCCCGCCGGCACCGCCGAACTGATGGAGCAGATCCTCTACGAGGTGAAGCGCGTGGTCGTGGGCCAGGACCGCTTTCTCGAGCGCGTGATGGTCGCCATGCTCGCAGGCGGGCACCTGCTGGTCGAGGGCGTGCCCGGCCTGGCAAAGACGCTCACCGTCAAGACGCTGGCCGACATCGTGCGCGGCCAGTTCAAGCGCATCCAGTTCACGCCCGACCTCGTGCCCGCCGACCTCGTGGGCACGCGCATCTACAACCAGAAGACGGGCGAGTTCAGCACCTCGCTGGGACCGGTGTTCGCCAACCTGCTGCTGGCCGACGAAATCAACCGCGCGCCGGCCAAGGTGCAGAGCGCGCTGCTCGAAGTGATGCAGGAGCGCCAGGTGACCATCGCCGGCGAGACGCACAAGGTGCCGCGCCCCTTCCTCGTGATGGCCACGCAGAACCCCATCGAGACCGAGGGCACCTACCCGCTGCCCGAGGCGCAGGTCGACCGCTTCATGATGAAGGTGCTGGTCGACTACCCGAGCGACGAGGAAGAATTCGTCATCGTCCAGCGCGTGATAGGCCCGCCCGTCAACGCCACGCCTGTGGCCACCACCGAGCAGCTCGCGGCGCTGCAGGCCGAGGCGCGGCGCGTGTATGTCGACCCTTCGCTGATCCAGTACGCAGTGAAGCTGGTGTCGGCCACGCGCACGCCCGAGAAGCATGGCCTGAAGGACTTGCGCCGCTTCATCACCTTCGGTGCCAGCCCGCGCGCCAGCATCAGCCTGACCGAGGGCGCGCGCGCCCTGGCGCTGCTGCGCGGCCGCAGCTACGCGCTGCCGGAAGACATGACGGCGCTGGTGCCCGACGTGCTGCGCCACCGCGTGACGCTTTCCTACGAAGGCCTGTCCGAGGGCCTGACGCCCGACGGACTGGTCGAGAAGATCATGCGTGCGGTTCCCGCTCCACCCAAACCTCTCGAACATGAAAAGCTGGTGGCGTAAGGCCCCCGCGGCCGCGAACGACGAACGGCTCACCGCAGAAGCCGGCGGGGCCGAACGCGCGCTGCGCCGGCTCGAATGGACTGTCATTCGCCGCCTCGACGGCCTGCTGCAGGGCGACTACCGCACGCTTATGCGCGGCACCGGCCTCGACCTGGCCGACCTGCGCGAGTACCAGCACCACGACGACGTGCGCCACATCGACTGGAACGTCACCGCGCGGCTGCAGACGCCGCACGTGCGCGTGTTCACCGAAGACCGCGAGATGGCTGCGTGGTTCGTGCTCGACCTGAGCCGCTCGGTCGATTTCGGCTCGGGCCTGAAGGCCAAGCGCGAGGTCTCGGCGGGTTTCGTCGGCGTGCTGGCGCGGTTGCTCACGCGGCACGGCAACCGGGTGGGCGCGCTGGTCTACGGCAGCGATCTCGAAGCGGTGATTCCGCCGCGCACCGGACGGCGCCACGTGCTGCACCTTCTGCACGCGATGGAGAAGCGCGCTGAAAAGGCCGAGGCCGCGCCCACGCAGAAAGGCATGACGCGCCTGGCCGAGCTGCTCAAGTCGGCCGCCACGCTGATGCCGCGCCGCTCCACCGTGTTCGTGGTGTCCGACTTCCTGAGCGAGCCCGGCTGGGAGCGCCCGCTCGGCCAGCTGGTGCAGCGCCACGAGGTGATCGCAGTGCGCCTGTTCGACCCGCTCGAACTCGAGCTGCCCGACCTCGGCCTGGTGCCGCTGCGCGACGCCGAGACCGGCGAGCAGCTGTGGGTCGACACCCACGACGCGGGCTTTCGCAAGCGCTTCGCGCGCCTGGCGTCCGAACGTGAAACCGCACTGCGCGAGGCACTGGCCAGGGCCGGCGTCGACGCGCTCGAACTCTCGACCAATGACGACCTGGTGGAAGCCATCGTTCGTTTCGCCGATCTGCGCAAGCGCCGCGCGCGCATCGGCCCGGCAGGCATGAAGGCGGTGGCAGCATGACTTTTCTCTGGCCTCAATTCCTATGGCTGCTGGCGGCCCTGCCGCTGCTGATCCTGCTCTACCTCTGGCTGCTGCGCCGCAAGAAGAAGCTGGCGGTGCGCTATGCGAGCCTGTCGATCGTGCGCGAGGCCATGGGTGCCGGGCAGAGCATGCGGCGGCATCTGCCGCCCGCGCTGTTCCTGCTGGCCATGGCCGCGATGCTGGTGGCCGCGGCGCGTCCCATGGCGGTGGTGGTGCTGCCGTCGAACCAGCAGACCATCATCCTGGCGATGGACGTGTCGGGCAGCATGCGCGCGGCCGACGTGCAGCCCAACCGGCTCGTGGCGGCGCAGGAGGCGGCCAAGAGCTTCATCAAGGACTTGCCGCGCAGCGTGAAGGTGGGCATCGTCGCCTTCGCGGGCAGCGCGCAGGTGGCGCAGCTGCCCACCACCAACCACGAGGACCTGGTGACCGCCATCGACAGCTTCCAGCTGCAGCGCGCCACCGCCACGGGCAATGCCATCGTGGTTTCGCTGGCCACGCTGTTCCCCGACGCGGGCATCGACGTCGAGCAGTTCAGCGCGCCGAGCCGCCAACGCGGCGCGGCCATCGACCAGAACGAGAGGAAGCTCAAGGAGTTCACGCCCGTGGCGCCGGGCTCTTTCACCTCGGCCGCGATCATCATGCTGACCGACGGGCAGCGCACCACCGGCGTCGACCCGCTCGACGCAGCCAAGGCCGCGGCCGACCGCGGCGTGCGCATCTACACGGTGGGCGTGGGCACGGTCGACGGCGAGACCATCGGCTTCGAGGGCTGGTCGATGCGCGTGCGGCTCGACGAGGAAACGCTCAAGGCCATCGCCAACAAGACGAACGCCGAGTACTTCTACGCCGGCACGGCGAACGACCTGAAGAAGGTCTATGAGACGCTCAGCTCCAAGCTCACCGTGGAGAAAAAGGAAACCGAGATCTCGGCGCTGTTCGCGCTGGGCGCCGCGGTGCTCACGTTGCTGTCTGCGGGGCTGTCGCTGCTCTGGTTCAATCGGATTCTCTAGGCCCGCGCGGCACGGCCGCCGGCGCATCGGGCGACTTGACCGCGCCGATGCCTCCCAGGAACAGGTCGGCCACGATCGGCGCGATGGCCGCGTGGTCGAGCCGGCCATCGGGTTTCATCCAGGTGAACATCCAGTTGATCATGCCGAACAGCAGCATGGTCAGCGGCTTGGCGAGGTCGTCGCTCGGTGCACCGGGGCGCAGCGCCGACACGGCGCGCGCAAAGCCCGCGACCACCTCGCGCTCCTTGTCGAGCACGCGCTCGCGATCGGCCTCTTCGAGAAAGCGCACGTCGTCGGTGAGCACGCGGTGCGCGTCCTGCGCGCCGGCGTATTCCTCGACGATGCGGTAGATGAAGCGGCGCAGGCGCTGCTCGTCGGTGTGCGTCGATGCCTCTTCCTCGGCCACCAGCGCCGCCAGCTTGGACACATGCGTCTCGGCGATGCTGATCAGCAGGCTGCTCTTGTCCTTGTAGTAGTGGTAGAGCGTCGCCTTCGAGAGCCCGCAGGCCTCGGCCACCTGGTTCATCGAGGTGGCGGGATAGCCGCTGCGTGCGAACAGCTGGGCGGCCTGCGCGAGGATCAGTTCACGCTGGTCGTCGTAGGTGGCGGATCTTCCACGCGGCATCGGTTCTTGTTCCTGGGTTGGACTGTTGAGGGCAACGGGCGATCTTGCACGAAGCGCGAGCCGGATCAGCCCCGCTTCGTGGCGATGAGCGAACGCACTTCTGTGGCCGGCAGGCGCGGGCGGTGCGGCTCCACCTGCGCGAGCGGCGCCACTTCATGCAGGCTCGCGAGGCTGCGCACCGTGAGCGCCTGGTAGGTCTGCGTGCCCTCGAGTTTCCAGTCGATCTCGTCCTCGCTCAATTCGCGCTTCACCTTCGCCGGAATGCCCGCGACCAGCGAGCGCGCCGGCACCTTCATGCCGGCCGGCACGAAGGCGCAGGCCGCGACGATGGCCTTCTCGCCGATCTCGGCCTCGTCCATCACCACCGCGTTCATGCCCACCAGCGCGTCGCGCCGCACGATACAGCTGTGCAGGATCGCGCCGTGGCCGATGTGGCCATTGACCTCGATCACCGTGTCGTTGTCGGGAAAGCCGTGCACGCAGCAATGGTCCTGCACGTTCGAGCCCTCCTCCAGCACGATGCGGCCGAAGTCGCCGCGCAGGCTGGCGCAGGGACCCACGTAGCAGTTCGGGCCGACGATCACGTCGCCGATCAGCACCGCCGTGGGGTGCACGTACGCGCTCGGGTCGACGACGGGAATCACGCCGTCGATGGAATAGCTGGGCATTGGGTCGGGCTCCTTTTTCCGTGACTCAGGGTTTGCCCTGAACCAACCCCGCTTGTGCCGGGATTGAGGTCGATCCTAAAATCAACCGAACGGTCGGTCAATAGTGTTTGCACACCGATCCACCCCCCACAGAGGATGAAAGAGACACGCCATGCCTGAGCCTTTGGTACTCACCGGCAACGCCGGCACCGTTCGCACGTTGAGCCTCAACCGCCCTGCGGCGCTCAACAGCTTCACGACCGAGCTGCATGCGGAGTTGATGGCAGCGCTGGAAGCCGCAGCGCAGGACGAGAGCGTGCGCTGCGTGGTGCTCACGGGCGCCGGCCGCGCCTTCTGTGCCGGCCAGGACCTTGCCGATCCCTCTGTCGCGCCCGACCCGACGCCGGGCGCCGCGCCCAAGGACCTGGGCCACGTCATCTCCACGTACTACGCCCCGCTCGTCGCGCGCCTGCGTTCGATGCCGGTGCCGGTGGTCGCTGCGGTGAACGGCGTTGCGGCCGGAGCGGGCGCCAACCTCGCGCTGTGCTGCGACCTCGTCGTGGCCGGCCGCTCGGCCAGCTTCATCCAGGCCTTCACCAAGATCGGCCTCGTGCCCGACACCGGCGGCACATGGCTGCTGCCGCGCCTCGTGGGTTCGGCCCGCGCGCTCGGCATCGCGATGCTGGGCGACAAGCTGCCGGCCGAAGAGGCTGCGCGCATCGGCCTGATCTGGCAGTGCGTGGACGACGCGGCGCTGGCCGAAACCGCGGCAGCCCTCGCATCGAAGCTGGCGGCCATGCCGACCCGCGCCCTCGTCGCCACGCGTCAGGCCATGGCCGATGCACAGGGCATGGACCTGCGGACGGCGCTCGACGAAGAAGCCCGACTGCAGCGCGTCATGGGCAATGCCAACGATTACCGCGAAGGCGTCGAAGCCTTCCGCGCGAAGCGTGCGCCGGTGTTCAAGGACCGCTGAGATGCATTCCTGCCTTTCTGATCTTTCCGGTGTGCGTGAAGTGCGTCGCTCTTCGGGGCGCGCTCACGCCGACGGCGTGCTTCTTTTCTCGAATGTCCCCCGGCCTTCGGCCTCCTCCTTTATTTCGCGAAAAGAAGCCCACCATCGACGTGATCGTTCAGAGCACTGGTTGATCGGCCGCAAACCAGCCGCGTGCCCTGTGCACAGGACATCGGGTGCTCCCCGCAGCGAAATAAAGGAGGAGGCCGAAGGCCGGGGGACATTCGCGGAGGGGAGTACCCGGTGGCCTGTGCACGCGCCCCGAACCCAAATACGCAACTTCGAGCCAGCTGAAAAAAGATGACCGCCCCCACCCGCACTCCTCAACAAACGGCCGAGTACGTCCGCGACGGCATGCTTGCGAACGACAACGCCACCCAGGGCCTCGGCATGCGCATCGTCGAGGTCGGCCCCGGCCAAGCCACCATAGAGATGAAGGTGCGCCCTGACATGCTCAACGGCCACGCCACCTGCCATGGCGGCTTCATGGCCGTGCTGGCCGACTCGACCTTCGCCTTTGCCTGCAACTCGTACAACGAACTGACCGTGGCCTCGGGCTTCTCCATCGACTTCATCGCCCCTGCGCGGGAGAGCGACGTGCTCACCGCGCGCTGCCACGAAGTATCGAAGGCCGGCCGCACCGGCGTGTACGACACCGAAATCACCAACCAGCGCGGCGAGCGCATCGCGATGTTCCGCGGCCGCTCCTACACCGCCAAGGGCCGTCCCGCCGTTGCTGCCTGAGGAGACAAGACACATGACCGTCAAACGCCCCGCCCCCGGCGACCTCGAGCCGATCGAAACCGCGAGCCGCGACGAAATCACCGCGCTGCAGATCCAGCGCCTGCGCGCCACGCTGCAGCGCGCCTACGACAACGTGCCGCACTACCGCAAGGCCTTCGACGCCAAGGGTGTGCACCCCGACGACCTGAAGTCGCTCGCCGACCTGTCGAAGTTCCCGTTCACGGTGAAGAGCGACCTGCGCGACAACTACCCCTTCGGCATGTTCGCCGTGCCGCGCGAGAAGGTGGCGCGCATCCACGCCTCGTCGGGCACCACCGGCAAGCCGACCGTGGTCGGCTACACGCTGAAGGACATCGACACCTGGGCCGACCTCGTCGCCCGTTCCATCCGCGCCGCGGGCGGACGGCCCGGCGACATGGTGCATGTGTCGTACGGCTACGGCCTGTTCACCGGCGGCCTCGGCGCGCACTACGGTGCCGAGCGCGCGGGCTGCACTGTCATCCCGATGTCGGGCGGCCAGACCGAGAAGCAGGTCCAGCTCATCCAGGACTTCAAGCCCGACATCATCATGGTCACGCCCAGCTACATGCAGGTGATCATCGAGCAGTTCGAGCGCCAGGGCCTGGACGCGAAAGACAGCTCGCTCAAGGTCGGCATCTTCGGCGCCGAGCCGTGGACCGAAGCCATGCGCCGCGACATCGAGGCCAAGGCCGGCATCGACGCGGTCGACATCTACGGCCTATCGGAAGTGATGGGCCCGGGCGTGGCCAGCGAATGCGTCGAGAGCAAGGACGGCCCCGTCATCTGGGAAGACCACTTCTACCCCGAGATCATCGACCCCGAGACCGGCGAGCTGAAGGCCGACGGCGAAGAAGGCGAACTCGTCTTCACCTCGCTGAGCAAGGAGGCCATGCCCATCGTGCGCTACCGCACGCGCGATCTCACGCGCCTGTTGCCGCCCACCTCGCGCTCGTTCCGCCGCATGGGCAAGATCGTCGGGCGCAGCGACGACATGATGATCATCCGCGGCGTCAACGTCTTCCCCACGCAGGTGGAAGAGATCGTGCTCGCGCACAGCGCCCTCACCGGCCTCTACCAGGTGCGCGTGAGCCGCGAGGGCCTGCTCGACCAGGTCGAGGTGCACTGCGAACTGACGCCCCACGAGGCTGCTGCGGCCGACCGCAGCGCCATCTCCGAGTGGGTGCAGCACCGCGTGAAGACGCTGATCGGCATCTCCGCCCGTGTGGTCGTGCACGGCCCCGACGAGATGGAGCGCACGCAGACCGGCAAGGCCCGCCGCGTGATCGACACGCGCCCGCGCTGAAGCCATTCCACATCCATTCACCGAAAGGACACGCACATGTACACCCAGGCAATGGACACCATGGGCAAGGACGCAGGCGACGGCAAGCAGAAGGCCGTGCGCTCCGCCGAGGAGATGAAGCTCGAAGAGCGCTTCGACGCGCACATCGACGCCGGCGACTTCATCGAGGCGAAGGACTGGATGCCCGAGCACTACCGCAAGACGCTGGTGCGGCAGATCAGCCAGCACGCGCATTCGGAAATCGTCGGCATGCTGCCCGAAGGCAACTGGATCAGCCGTGCGCCCACGCTCAAGCGCAAGGCCATCCTGCTGGCCAAGGTGCAGGACGAAGGCGGCCACGGCCTCTACCTGTATGCCGCCGCCGAAACGCTGGGCACCTCGCGCGACCAGATGTTCGACGCGCTGCACAGCGGCAAGGCCAAGTACAGCTCGATCTTCAACTACCCCACGCTGACCTGGGCCGACATGGGCACCATCGGCTGGCTGGTCGATGGCGCGGCCATCATGAACCAGGTGCCGATCTGCCGCTGCTCATACGCGCCGTATGCGCGCGCCATGATCCGCATCTGCCGCGAGGAGAGCTTTCACCAACGCCAGGGCTACGAAGCCTTGCTGACCTTGATGACCCACGGCACCGAGGCGCAGAAGGCGATGGTGCAGGACGCGGTCAACCGCTGGTGGTGGCCGTCGATCATGATGTTCGGCCCGCCCGACGACCAGTCGCCCAACAGCGCGCAGTCGATGCGCTGGGGCATCAAGCGCTTCAGCAACGACGAGCTGCGCCAGAAATTCATCGACGCTGCCGTCGAGCAGGCCGCCATCCTCGGCGTGACCTTGCCCGACCCCGACCTCAAGTGGAACGAAGAGCGCCAGGCGCACGACTTCGGCGCGATCGACTGGAGCGAGTTCTGGCGCGTGATCGGCGGCGACGGCCCCTGCAACCGCGAACGGCTGCAGGCCCGTGTCGACGCCTGGGAAGAAGGCGCGTGGGTGCGCGAAGCCGCGATGTCCCACGCCAACAAACAACCGATGAAGGAGGCGGCATGACCGTCGAACAGAAGCAAGAGTGGCCCTTGTGGGAAGTGTTCGTGCGCAGCAAGGCCGGGCTCGATCACAAGCATTGCGGCAGCCTGCACGCGGCCGATCCGAAGATGGCGATCCAGATGGCGCGCGACGTGTACACGCGCCGCCAGGAAGGCAGCAGCATCTGGGTGGTGCGCTCGGACCAGATCGTGGCGAGCGATCCGGGGGACAAGGACATGTTCTTCGATCCGGCGGAGGACAAGGTCTATCGGCATCCGACTTTCTACGCGCTGCCCAAGTCCGTGGACCACATGTGAGCGGCACGCCATGCAAGCCTCGATCGAATTGAACCGAACACCCGCCGTGCAATACCTGCTGCGCATCGGCGACACATGCCTCGTGCTCGCGCAGCGCCTCGGCGAATGGTGCGGCCACGCACCCGTGCTGGAGGAAGACATCGCGATGGCCAACATCGCGCTCGACCTCGTCGGACAGGCGCGCGCGCTGCTGACACACGCGGGCCGTATCGAAGGCCGCGAACACGACGAAGACCAGCTCGCCTACCTGCGCGACGAACGCGACTACTTCAACCTCACCATCGCCGAACTGCCGCGCGGCGACTTCGCATTCGCCGTGGTGCGCAACACCATGGTGTCGACCTTGCTCAAGCTGCTGTGGCAGCGCCTGGCCGCTTCGAACGACCCCGAAGTGGCCGCCATCGCCGGCAAGGCCGTGAAGGAAGCGCGCTATCACCAGCAGCATTCGGGCGACTGGATGGTGCGGCTGGGCGACGGCACCGACGAATCGCGCCGCCGCACCGAAAAGGCGCTCAAGCAGCTGTGGCTCTACATGCCCGAGCTCTTCTTCAGTGACGAGGTCGATGCCGAAGCCAGCGCCAGCGGCCTCGGCCCGGCGTGGAGCGAACTGCGCGAACCCTGGCTCGCCGAAATGCAACAGGTGCTCGACGCCGCCGGCCTCGCCATGCCGAAGGAAGCCGCCTTCCGCAGCACCGGCAAGCACGGCGTGCACAGCGAGCACATGGGCTACATCCTCGCGGAGATGCAGCACCTGCAGCGCACCTATCCCGGAGGCGTGTGGTGACGAACGCCCTCGCCTCGCGCGTCGACGCGGCATGGGCGGTGCTGCACACCGTGCCCGACCCCGAGGTGCCGGCCGTGTCGGTCTGCGACCTCGGCATCGTGCGCGACGTGATCGAACACGACGACAGTCTCGAGATCGTGCTCACGCCTACCTACTCCGGCTGCCCGGCCACCGAAGCCATCGAGCACGACGTGCTGGCCGCCATCGAGCAGGCCGGCCTCGGCCGCGCGCGCGCCACGCTGCGCCGCGCGCCCGCTTGGACCAGCGACTGGATCAGCGACGAAGGCCGCGCCAAGCTCAAGGCCTATGGCATCGCACCGCCCGCGCACCTGAACGCCCAGCAGGCGGCCGACACCGCCATGCCGATCAAGCTCTTCGGCCGCATCGCCGGCGAACGCATCGCCTGCCCACGCTGCGCCAGCGAGCGCACCGAGCGCCTCTCCGCCTTCGGCTCCACCGCCTGCAAGGCGCTGTACCGCTGCATGGCCTGCCGCGAACCCTTCGAACATTTCAAGCCGATATGAAGCAACACCCCCAGGCTCCGCGCACTTCGTGTCGCTTCTCCCACCCCCTCAAGGGGGCGCTGCCAGTGGCCCGGCAAAGCCGGTTCCACGGCAGCCCTGGAAAGGCACCGAACAATCTGGAGCACACGGCATGAGCACCCTCTTCCACCCGCTGCGCGTGAAGGCCATCGAGCCCGACACGGCCGAGGCCGTCGTCGTCTCGTTCGAAGTGCCCGCCGACCTGCAGCAGGTCTTCGGCTTCACGCAGGGCCAGTACCTCACGCTGCGCCATGACATCGACGGCCAGGACCTGCGCCGCTCCTATTCGATCTGCGCCGGCCTCGACGATGGCGAGCTGCGCGTCGGTGTGCGCAAGGTGCGCGGCGGCGTGTTCTCCAACTGGATCAACGCCCATCTGCAGCCGGGCGATACCCTGCAGGTGATGGCGCCGCAGGGCCGCTTCTTCGTGCCCATCGAGCCGGCTTCGGCACGCCACCACGTCGGCATCGCGGGCGGCAGCGGCATCACGCCGATCCTGTCGATCATGAAGACGGTGCTGGCGCGCGAGCCACTGAGCCGCTTCACGCTGATCTACGGCAACCGCCAGCTGCAGTCCACGATGTTCAAGGAGGAAATCGAAGACCTGAAGAACCGCTACATGACGCGGCTGGTGCTGCAGCACGTGTTCTCCGACGAGCACACCGATTCGCCGCTGGGCTTCGGCGTGATGAACCGCGAGAAGATCGGCGAGTTCCTGGCGTCGGTGGTGCCCGCGAAGACGATCGACCATGTCTACGTCTGCGGCCCGTTCCAGATGAACGACGAGGCCGAGGCCGCATTGCTCGCGGCCGGCGTGCCCGAGGAACGCATCCACATCGAACGCTTCGGCGTGGCGCTGCCGTCGGCCACGCAAGTCGGCGCGGTGGTGCACGAGGCGCAGCCCGGCGACGCCAGGCAGGCACGCATCGTCATCGTGCGCGACGGGCTGCAGCGCGAGATCACCTACACCGAAGGCCAGCCGAGCATCCTCGATGCGGCTTCGGCCGCGGGGCTCGAAGTACCGTTCTCGTGCACCTCCGGCGTGTGCGGCACCTGTCGCGCGAAATGCGTGGACGGGGAAGTCCGCATGGAAAGAAATTTTGCGCTCGACAAGAATGAAGTGGCAGCAGGTTTCGTGCTGACCTGCCAGGCACACCCCCTGACCGAACGCGTCACGCTCTCATTCGACGAGCGCTAGAACTTCAAAGATTATTCAACCGGAGACAAGACCAATGAAACTCTTCTTCAAGCCCCTGCTGATCGCCGCGCTGTGCGCCACCGCCGCCGCGGCGTGGGCCGACGTCAATGTCGGCGTGACGCTCTCGGCCACCGGCCCGGCCGCCTCGCTCGGCATTCCGGAGAAGAACACCATCGCGCTGATGCCCAAGACCATCGGCGGCCAGAAGATCAACTACATCGTGCTCGACGATGCCTCGGACACCACCGCGGCCGTGGCCAACACGCGCAAGCTCATCGCGGAGAACAAGGTCGACGTCGTGCTGGGCTCCACCACCACGCCCAACTCGCTGGCCATGATCGACGTGGTGAGCGAAGCCAAGGTGCCGATGATCTCCATCGCCGCCTCGGCCCGCATCATCGAGCCGATGGACGCCAAGAAGAAGTGGGTGTTCAAGACGCCGCAGAACGACATCATGATGTCGCTTGCCATCGCCGAGCACATGGCCGCCAACGGCGTGAAGACCGTGGCCTTCATCGGCTTCTCCGACGCATACGGCGAAGGCTGGTCTGAAGAATTCGCCAAGGCCGCCGCGCTGAAGAAGATCACCATCGTGGCCAACGAGCGCTACTCCCGCACAGACACCTCGGTGACCGGCCAGGCGCTGAAGATCATGGCCAGCAAGGCCGACGCGGTGCTGGTCGCGGGCTCGGGCACCCCGGCCGCGCTGCCGCAGAAGACGCTCAAGGAACGCGGCTACGCCGGCAAGATGTACCAGACGCACGGCGTGGCGAACGCCGACTTCCTGCGCGTGGGCGGCAAGGACGTGGAAGGCACCTTCCTGCCCGCCGGCCCCGTGCTGGTGGCCGAGCAGCTGCCCGCCAGCAACCCGGTGAAGAAATCTGCACTGGCTTACGTCAGCGCCTACGAAGCCGCCTACGGCAAGGGCACCGTGTCGACCTTCGGCGCACACGCCTGGGACGCCGGCCTGCTGATGACCTCGGCCGTGCCCGCCGCACTGAAGAAGGCGCAGCCCGGCACGCCGGAATTCCGCGCCGCGCTGCGTGATGCGCTGGAGCAGGTCAAGGAAGTGTCGGGCGCGCACGGCGTGTTCAGCATGACCGAGAAGGACCACCTGGGTCTCGACCAGCGCGCGCGCGTGATGGTCAAGATCGAAAACGGCACCTGGAAATACCAGCCCTGATCCCGGCCTTGCTCCCTCCCCTCCCGGGGGAGGGCCGGGGTGGGGGCACGACAGCATTGACCGCCGCGCGGCCGTGAATGCGGGGGCAGCCCCCATCCCAGCCTTCCCTCAGAGGGGGACGGAGCGAGACAGCGCAGAGACACATGGGCCAAGCCCGAAAGTTTTTTATGGATTCGCAGATCGCCCTTCTTCTGGGGCAGGACGGCATCGTCAACGGTGCCGTCTACGGTTTGATGGCGCTCGCACTGGTGCTGGTGTTTTCAGTCACGCGCGTCATCTTCATTCCCCAGGGTGAGTTCGTCGCCTTCGGGGCGCTTTCGATGGCGATGCTGCAGGCCGGCCGTGTGCGGGCCACGCTGTGGCTGCTGCTGGTGCTTGCGGTCGCGGTGCTGCTGGTGGAAATCTGGCGCTGGAAGCGCGGCGCGGTGGTCGACTGGGCCTCCGCGCTCGCATGGTGCGTGGTGTTGCCGGCGGCGGCGGCCGCACTGGTGCTGCTGCTCAAGCCCACGTCGATGACGGGCCAGACGCTCACCACGCTGGTGCTCATCATGCCGCTCGGGCCGCTGCTCTATCGGCTTGCCTACCGGCCGCTGGCGGATGCCAACGTGCTGATGCTGCTGATCGTCTCGGTGGCGCTGCATGGCGTGCTGGTCGGGCTGGGCCTGCTGTTCTTCGGCGCCGAAGGTTCGCGCACCGCGTCGTTCTCCGAAGCGCGCTTCGACATCGGTGGCATTCCAGTCGGCGGACAGTCGCTGGTGGTGGTCGGCGTCACGCTGCTGCTGGTGATTGCCATGTTCCTGTTCTTCGGCCGCTCGATGGTCGGCAAGGCGCTGCGCGCCACCGCCATCAACAGGGTAGGTGCGCGGCTGTCGGGCATTCCGACCGAGCTCTCGGGCGACCTGAGCTTCGCGCTCGCGGCGCTCATCGGCGCCGTCTCGGGGTTGCTGATCGCGCCGATCACCACGGTGTATTACGACACCGGCTTTCTCATTGGCCTGAAGGGCTTCGTCGCCGCCATCGTCGGCGGGCTTGCGAGCTATCCGCTGGCGCTGGCCGGGGCGCTGCTGGTGGGGCAGCTCGAAGCCTTCGCCTCGTTCTGGGCCAGCCCGTTCAAGGAAGTGCTGGTGTTCACGCTGATCATTCCGGTGCTGTGGTGGCGTTCGCTCCACAGCCGCCACGTGGAGGACGAGGAATGAGCGCGTCTTCGAATCCCGCGACCCTGAGCACACCTCCCGAAGGCAAGCCGCTGGTCACTCCGCGCCAGCTCACGCTGGTGTGCGTGGTGCTGCTGGCGCTGGCCTGGGGCTTCCTGCCCGAATTCACCGTCTCGGTGCTCAGCAACATCGGCCTGTATGCGCTGGTCGCGGCCGGGCTGGTCATGCTCACCGGCGTGGGCGGCATGACCTCCTTCGGGCAGGCCGCGTTCGTCGGCATGGGCGCCTACGCCACCGCGTGGATCTGCACCTCGCCCACTGCTGCCGCCTGGCTGGGTGGCGCAGTCGGCCCTGCGCTGTTGCCGTGGGACGGCTTGCTGCTGGGCCTGGCCTTCACCTTCGCGCTGGCCTGGATGCTCGGCGCGGTCACGCTCAAGCTCTCGGGCCACTACCTGCCGCTGTGCACCATCGCCTGGGGCCTGAGCCTGTACTACCTGCTGGGCAACATGGACTTCCTGGGCGGGCAGACCGGCATCACGGGTGTGCCGCCGCTGGTGGTGTTCGGCGTGTCGCTGGCCACGCCGCGCGCGCTGGGCGTCGTGATCTGGGCCGTGCTGCTGCTCGCGCTGTGGGCGCTGCACAACCTGCTGGATTCGCGCGAAGGCCGCGCCATCCGCGCACTCAAGGGCGGACGGCTGATGGCCGAGTCGATGGGCGTGGACACGGCGCGCCACCGCATCAAGCTGTTCGTGCTGGCCGCGCTGCTCGCGGCGGTGTCGGGCTGGCTCTATGCGCACCTGCAGCGCTTCGTGAACCCGACGCCGTTCAACCTGAACATCGGCATCGAGCTGCTGTTCATGGCGGTGGTCGGCGGCGCGGGCCACCTGTGGGGTGCGGTGCTGGGCGCCGCGCTGATCACGCTGCTGAAGGAGAAGCTGCAGGACGTGCTGCCCTCGCTGCTCGGCAGCAGCGGCAACTTCGAGGTGATCGTGTTCGGGCTGCTGATGCTCTTCGTGCTGCAGCGCTTTTCCGACGGCCTGTGGCCCACGCTGGCGCGCATCACGCGTCGCTGGGTGCGCAGCGATGCGGCGCGCAAGGCGCCGGCTCCCGCATCGAAGGCGCCGACGGTGCAGCTCGCGCAGCGCACGCTGCCCGCGAGTGGCGAACTGCTGCTGCAAGCCAGCGACGTGAGCAAGCGATTCGGCGGACTCGTGGCCAACAACGCGATCTCGATGACGCTGAAGGCCGGCGAGATCCATGCGCTGATCGGCCCGAACGGCGCCGGCAAGAGCACCTTCTTCAACATGATCTCGGGCGTGGACGACCCGACCTCGGGCGAGGTGAAGCTCGCCGGCCAGCCGATGGCGGCCAAGCCTTCGCGCGCCTTCGCGGCGCTGGGCCTGGGCCGCACCTTCCAGCACGTGCGCCTGCTCGGGCAGCGCAGCGTGGCCGAGAACGTCGCGCTCGGCGCGCACCTGCGTGCGAAGCGCGGCTGGCTTGCCGCGATGCTGCGGCTGGACCGCGCCGAAGAAGCCGCGCTGATGGCCGAGGCGCGCAGGCAAATCGAACGCTGCGGCCTCGGCGCGCATGCCGACACGCCTGCGGCGTCGCTTTCGCTCGGCCAGCAGCGCGTGGTGGAGATCGCCCGCGCGCTCGCCGGCCAGCCCTCGGTGCTGCTGCTCGACGAACCCGCGGCCGGCCTGCGCCATCTTGAAAAGCGCGCGCTCTCGGTGCTCCTGAGTCAGCTGCGCGCCGAGGGCCTCGGCATCCTTGTGGTGGAGCACGACATGGAGTTCGTGATGAACCTCGCCGACCGCATCACGGTGCTCGAATTCGGCACCGTCATCGCCACCGGCACGCCGGCCGAAGTGCAGGCCAACCCGCGCGTGCTGGAGGCCTACCTCGGCGGCGCCGACGACGAACTGCTGGAAGACACCCGATGAGCCATCCTTTGCTTCAACTCGACGGCTTCTGCGTCGCCTACCGCACCGTGGAAGCGGTGCACAGCGTGCGCCTGCAGGTGAACGAGGGCGAGATCGTCACCGTGATCGGCCCCAACGGCGCCGGCAAGACCACGCTGCTGTGCGCCGCCATGGGCCTGCTGCCATCCACCGGCCAGCTGATGCTGAACGGCGAGCACATCGCACGCCCCAGCGTCGAGACGATGGTGGCGCGCGGCGTCGCGCTGGTGCCCGAGCGGCGCGAGCTGTTCGGCGAGATGTCGGTGGAAGACAACCTGCTGCTCGGCGGCTTCTACCAATGGCGCAAGGGCAAGCGCGACCAGCGCGCGCGCATGGACGAAGTCTTCGGGATCTTCCCGCGCCTGCGCGAACGCCGCCCACAGATGGCTTCCACGCTTTCGGGCGGCGAACGCCAGATGCTGGCCATCGGCCGCGCGCTGATGGCGCGGCCGCGTTTGCTGATGCTCGACGAACCCTCGCTGGGACTCGCCCCGCTGGTGGTGCGCGAGGTGCTGCGCGTGGTGTCGCAGCTGCGCAGCCATGGCGTGTCGGTGCTGCTCGTGGAGCAGAACGCACGCGCCGCGCTGCAGGTGGCCGACCGCGCCTACGTGCTGGAGATGGGCGCCGTGGCGCTCGAAGGCAAGGCGCGCGACCTGCTGCACGACCAGCGAATCATCGACACGTACCTCGGCATAGGAAAGAAGGAATGACCCGCGCGCTGCCCTGCCTTGCTCCCTCCCCTTCCGGGGGAGGGTTGGGGTGGGGGCACGACGGCCTCGAACGAAACGCAACGCCCGTTGGGCGCTGCCCCCATCCCAGCCTTCCCCCTTTGGGGGAAGGAGCCACACAAGGACACCCTTCATGATCACCACCCTCCAAAGCTACATCGCCGGCCGCTGGATCGGCCAGCAGGCCGCCCAGCAACTGCGCAGCGCCATCAACGGCCAGCCCGTGGCGGCGACGCACTCCGAGGTCATCGACTTCGCCGAAGCGCTGCAGTACGCGCGCCGCACCGGCATTCCCGCGCTGATGGCGCTCGACTTCCAGCAGCGCGCGGAGCGCCTGAAGGCGCTGGCCAAGTACATCGCCGCGAACAAGGAAACGCTCTACGCCATCTCGGCCCACACGGGTGCGACGCGCGCCGACAGCTGGATCGACATCGAGGGCGGCGCGGGCACGCTGAGCGCCTACGCCGGCATCGGAGCCAACGAGTTGCCCTCCGGCAATCTCGTGCACGAAGGCCCGGCCTTCCCGCTCGGCAAGAAGGGCGGCTTCGCGGGCACGCACATCCTGGTGCCGCGCGGCGGCGTGGCGGTGCATATCGATGCGTTCAATTTCCCGGTGTGGGGCCTGCTCGAGAAGTTCGCACCCAGCTTCCTCGCGGGCATGCCCTGCATCGGCAAACCGGCCACGGCCACCAGCTACCTCACCGAGGCGCTAGTGCGGCTCATCGTGCAGTCGGGCATCCTGCCTGCGGGCGCGCTGCAGCTCGTCATCGGCGGCACGGGCGACCTGCTCGACCGGCTCGAAGGGCCCGACGTGGTCACCTTCACCGGCTCAGCCGACACAGCGGCCAAGTTGCGCGTGCACCCTAACATCGTGCGCCAGTCGATTCCGTTCAATGCCGAGGCCGACTCGCTCAACTGCGCGATCCTCGCGCCCGACGTGACGCCCGACGACGAGGAGTTCGATCTCTTCGTGAAGGAAGTGGCGCGCGAGATGACGACCAAGGCCGGCCAGAAATGCACGGCCATCCGCCGCGCGATCGTGCCGCGCCAGCACCTCGATGCGGTAGCCGACCGGCTGCGAGCGCGGCTCGCGAAGACGGTGGTGGGCGATCCGTCGCGCGAAGAAGTGCGCATGGGCGCCCTCGCCTCGCGCGACCAGCAGGCCGACGTGGCCGCGCGTGTCGCCACGCTGCTGCAGGGCGCCGAGCTGGTCTACGGCGAGCGCGACGGCTTCTCGCCGATTGGCGACGGCGTGGCCGATGGCGCGTTCTTCGCGCCTACGCTGCTGCTGAGCCGCAAGCCGCTCGAACACGACGCGGCACACGACGTGGAAGCCTTCGGCCCCGTCAGCACGCTGATGCCCTACGACGGCATCGACGAAGCCCTGGCGCTGGCGGCGCGCGGCCGCGGCAGCCTCGTCGGCACGCTGGTCACGCGCGACCCGACCATTGCGGCCAAGGCCATTCCGGTGGCTGCCGCGTGGCATGGCCGCCTGCTGGTGCTCGACCGCGAGGCCGCCGCCGAATCGACAGGCCACGGCTCGCCGCTGCCGCAGCTCAAACACGGCGGCCCCGGCCGCGCGGGCGGCGGCGAAGAGCTCGGCGGCCTGCGCGCCGTGAAGCACTACCTGCAGCGCGCCGCGGTGCAAGGCTCGCCCACCATGCTTGCCGCCATCACCGGCGAACACGTGCGCGGCGCGGCCGTGCGCGAGAGCGAGGTGCACCCCTTCCGCCGCTACTTCGAGGACCTGCGCGTCGGCGACTCGCTGCTCACGCACCGCCGCACCGTGGGCGAGGCCGACATCGTCGCCTTCGGCGGCATCTCGGGCGACTACTTCTATATGCACTTCGACGAGGTGGCCGCGCAGCAGTCGCCGTTCGGCAAGCGCATCGCGCACGGCTACTTCGTGCTGTCGGCCGCGGCCGGCCTGTTCGTGTCGCCGTCGCCGGGCCCGGTGCTCGCCAACTACGGGCTGGACACGCTGCGCTTCACCAAGCCCGTGGGCATCGGCGACACCATCCAGGCGCGCCTGACCTGCAAGCGCAAGATCGACCGCAACAGGAAGGACGCGAGCGGCCAGGGCCAAGGGGTGGTCGCATGGGACGTGGAGGTGACGAACCAGGATGGCGAGCTGGTCGCCAGCTACGACATCCTGACGCTGGTTTCCAAGAAACCCTTGGCAGCGGCCTCTTGATGCGCCGTGAAGCGGGCAAGGCCGTGTAAATTCGCCCGCCATGCTCTTCTGGTTCCAGCTCTTCCTTTTCGTCGCCGGCACCGCGGCGCTGCTGTACGTGTCGCGCGGCCCGCTGAGCCGGCCCGGCTCGCACGGCTTCTACCGCTTCTTCGCGTGGGAATGCATGCTGGTGCTGGTCGTGGTGAACCTGCCCGTGTGGCATGACGATCCGTTTTCGGCGAGGCAGATCGTCTCCTCGCTCTTCTTCGTGCTGTCGATCTGGCTGCCGATCCACGCGGTGCGGCTGCTGAAGGCGCAGGGCAAGCCGACCGAGGCGCGCAGCGACGACCCCGCGCTGTACGGTTTCGAGAAAACATCGTCCATCGTCACCACCGGCGCCTTCCGGTACATACGACATCCGATGTACACGGCACTGATGCTGCTGGCCTGGGGTGCCTTCCTCAAGCAGTTCACCTGGTTCACGCTGGCGCTGGTGCTCGCGGCCACGGTGCTGCTGTTCCTGACTGCCCTGCGCGACGAGAAGGAGTGCATCGCGCATTTCGGCGACGCCTATCGCGCGTATATGCGCGGCACGCGGCGCTTCATTCCGTTCGTGCTCTAGGGTCTGTCATCAATCAAACGCCCTCGCGAACCCCTGCTGCGCGGTGCAGTGCAAGGCGCCCTGAACGCCGCGTAGCATCGCCACGCAAGTGAAGGGCAACGCCGCAATGCACCGCACAGCAGGGGTTCCCTCCGGGCTGGCCCCGCCATACGGCGTCTGCTTTGTCGGCCGGCTTGCCCATGGGTGACCATGGGCCGCGCCGCCCTCCGCACATCCACCGCATGGCGGGGCCAGCGCGAGGGCGTTTGATTGATGACAGACCCTAGGGTCCGTTCACACGCGCGTCATGCGCTACCTTGCGGGATGCTGACCCGCGTGCTCAGGTTCCGTTCACAAGAGCGGCCTAGCATTCGCGCATGCTGTTCGCACGCATCCGCCGTTTCGCCGAAACGCACCACAGGGCGTGGTGCGTCGCAGGCATTCTGCTGATCTTCCTGCAGCCTTTCATCGCGGTCCATTTCCGCTGCGACGGCCTGGAAGACGAGCCGATGCTGCGGGTGCGCAGCGCCAGCGACACCACCCAGTTCGAAGCCGACGACCGCGCGGACCATCCGTCCGACCGCGAGACCACCGTGTTCGCCCAGACGCCGGCAAGCATCGACCACCCCGATGCCTTCGGCTCCGCGCTGGACATGCTGATGGCGATGGTGCTGGCGCTGCTGCCGCTTGCCATTGCAGTCGCACGGCTGGCAGTGCCCGTCGTGCGCAAAGCGATCGAATACGTGCCGCCGCATGGCGGTGCTCCACCCTCCGCGCAACCCTGGCGACGCCTGCCGCCCACTGCCGCACCACCTTCCGGGATCTGAGACACGACGCCTCGCGCGTCGGGCCGTCCGCTGCGTCGCGCAGCGGGCTCTCTCGTCCCGTCGAAAGGTTTGACCATGTCCGGTTCTTGCTGTTGCACACACCCCACCGGGTGCTGCTGCACGCCCATTGTTTTCTCCCGTCCATCGAAGGTGGCGCCATGAACGCGCTCAACCTCACGCTCTTTCAATGGCTCGCAGCCGGCAGCCAGCCGACGCCGTGGGTGCTGTCCGTGGCCTTGGCCCTCGCGCTCTGGGGCAGCTGGCTGAGTGCCGGTGTGGTCGCCGTGGCGCTGTGGCGGCATCGCGCCGACCGGGCCTACCTGTGCATCGTGGCGGCGCTCGCGGGCCTCGCCTCCATGGCCTCGCACGCGATCTCGCTGTCGCTCAACATGCCGCGCCCCTTCGTGCTGGGGCTGGCACCGTCGTATATCGAGCATGCGAGCCGCGGGTCTCTGCCCAGCACGCACGCAACGGTGATGTTCCTGGTGGCGCTGGCCTTCCTGCTGCGTCCCAGCCTGCGCAGGCTGGGCGTGCCTCTGCTGGCGCTGGCGGCCCTTACCGGGTGGGCGCGCGTGTACGTGGGCGTTCATTTCCCGCTCGACATCGCCGCAGGCCTGCTGCTCGCGTGCGCGATCGTGGGAGTGCTCGCCGCCGCGCAATGGTTCGTACGCCATTTCCTATCTTTTCAGACGTCGCACGCCGGCCGCACGCGCGACGACAAGACGACGGCCGCTTCTTTCTGGAGGCATCCATGATCTCCTCGACCCACACCACCAGGCATTCACGCGCACCGGCCGGCCTCCCCCGGGCCGAGGCTCCCGCGCCGCACACGGCCACGCCACTCGCATCAGAGGCAGGCGCGCGCAGCATTTCCTGCGTGATCCCGTGCTTCAACGAAGCGGCCAACCTGCGCCACCTGCTGCCACTGCTCGAAGACATCCTCTGGGCCACGCACATGCGCTGGGAGATCATCGTGGTGGACGACGGCAGCACCGACGACACCGCCGCCGTGGCCGAGGCGTGGTGCGAGCTCTCCGGCTTTCGCTGCATCTCGCTGTCGCGCAATTTCGGCAAAGAGGCAGCGCTCACCGCGGGCCTCGCCGCGGCCACCGGCGACGCGGTGGTGCTGCTCGACGGCGACCTGCAGCACTCGCCCGAACTCATCCACACGATGGTCGCGCAATGGGTGGCCGGCGCGGAGGTGGTGTACGCGGTGCGCGAGAAACGCAGCGACGAAAGCCGCTTCAAGCAGATCGGCAGCAAGCTCTTCTACAGCCTCGTCAATTCCTCGGACCGCTTCGCCGTGCCCCGAGACGCGGGCGACTTCCGCCTGATGGACCGCAAGGTGGTCGACGCGCTCATGAACCTGCCGGAACGCAGCCGCTTCATGAAGGGCCTGTACGCCTGGGTGGGCTTTCGCGCCGTGGCGCTGCCCTACACGCCCGCGCCGCGCGCGGCGGGCAACAGCTCCTTCAACGCCCGGCGGCTGGTGCGCCTGGCCATCGACGGGCTGACGGCCTTCACCACCTGGCCGCTGCGCATCGTCAGCGTGGCGGGGCTGCTGCTGGCGCTGCCGGCCTTCGCCTATGGCACCTTCGTGGCGATTGATTACCTGATGTTCGGCAACGCGGTCTCGGGCTGGACCACCATCGTCGTGAGCCTGATGTTCTTCATCGGCATCCAGATGATCTCCACCGGCATCGTGGGCGAGTACATCGCGCGCATCTACGAGGAGGTCAAGGGCCGCCCGCTGTACGTGGTGCGCCGCGAGAGCGGCACGGGACTCGCGGCCGAAAAACCATGAAGCGACCCGCCCCTGCATGGTGGACTGCGCCGCAGGCACTGTGGCTCATTGCCGCCCTCTTCGCGTGGCTGCTGGCCACGGCCTGGGTGCGCCCGCTGATGGCGCCCGACGAGGGCCGCTACGGCGGCGTCGCGCTCGCGATGCTGCACTCGGGCGACTGGCTGGTGCCGCGGCTCGACGGCCTGCCCTTCTTCCACAAGCCACCGCTGTTCTACTGGATCGGCGCGGCCGCGATGGCGGTGACGGGGCCGGTGGAATGGGCCGCACGGCTGCCCTCCGTGCTGGGCGCGGGCGCGGCGGCGGCAACGCTGTTCCTGTTCCTGCGCCGGTGGTCGACAGTGCAGCTGGCGCTGCTGTCGACCGTGGTGCTGGTGACCACGCCCTTCTTCTTCCTGGGCGCTCAGTTCGCGAACCTCGACATGCTGGTGGCCGGCTGCATCTCGGCCACGATCCTGCTGGCGGCCGGCGCCGCATTGGCGAAGGAGCGCGAGGAGCCCTGGCGGGCGCTGCTTGCGGGCGCCTACCTGTTCGCGGCGGCCGGGCTGCTGGCCAAGGGGCTGATCGGCCTCGTGCTGCCTGTGGCGGTGATCGCGATCTGGTGTGCGGTGACACGCAGGTTCGCGGCGCTGCGGCTCGCGCTGTGGCTGCCCGGCTGGGCGGTGCTGCTGGCCGTGGCCGGCCCGTGGTTTGTCGCAATGCAGATGAAGTACCCGGAGTTCTTCGACTACTTCGTCATCACGCAGCACTTCCGGCGCTTTGCATCCTCGGGCTTCAACAACGAGCACGGCTTCTGGTTCTACCTGCCGGTGCTGGCGGGGCTCACGCTGCCGTGGTTCGCGTGGGTGTTCGTGCCGCGGGGCAAGGACGGCGCCGCGCGGCCCAAGCGCTCGGATGTCGACTGGCTGATGTGGATCTGGCTCGCGGTCATCGTGGTGTTCTTCTCGCTGCCGCGCTCCAAGCTCGTCGGCTACGTGCTGCCGGCGTTGCCGCCGCTGGCCTTCCTGATCGCGCAGCGCGTGCTCGCGGGCCGTGTTCCGGAAACGCTGCTGCCCAAGGTGCGCGCGATGACGCTGGCCGCCGCCGCCGTGTGCATCGCCTGCGTGGCCGCCGTCACGGTCCTGGCGTCACCGCCGGGCGCGCGGCTGCGGCTGCCGCCCGGGCAGGCGGTGGCGCCCGGCGACCAGGTGCTGATGCTCGACAGCTACTACTACGAGATTCCCTTCTACTGGAAGCTTCGCGAGCCCGTGCTGATATCGGACGACTGGCAGGCCGCGGCCCGGGACACCCGCGACAACTGGCGCAAGGAGATCTCGGACGCCGCCCGCTTCGAGCCCGCGCGCGCCGCAGCCACGCTGCTCGACCGCACGCAGCTCGCGGCCACGCTGTGCGTACCGCGCGTCACCTGGCTCGTCGGCTCGAACACGGCACAGCTCACCAACCCGTGGCTTCTTCGCATGCAGCTGGTGGCGGTGAACGAAAGCGCCGCCGCCTGGCGCTTCGCGGGCAGCGCCACGCGCGATCCGCACTGCCTGGACGTTGCGCCCGCCCCGGCTTCCGGAACGAACGGCGATGACTGAGGCGACGCGCTACCTCTGCATCTGCGCCGACGATTTCGGCATGAGCGCGGGCATCAACTCCGCCGTGTTCGACCTGGCCGAACAGGGAAAGATCACCGCCACCAGCGGCATGGTGCATCGCGAGGCCTGGGAGGAAGGCGCGAAGGTGCTGAAGCTCATCGACCCGGCACGGCTCGACGTCGGCCTGCACCTCGACCTCACGCGGCCCGCGCTCGCCGGCGACCCCGAGCCCGGCCTGCTTGGGCTGCTCGCGCGGACGTACACGCGCACGGTGTTCGCGCCGAGGCTCCAGGCCGACATACGCGACCAGCTGACGCGCTTCGAGGACGCCATGGGCCGCGCGCCCGTGTTCGTCGACGGGCACCGGCACGTGCACCAGTTTCCGGTGGTGCGCGAACTGCTGGTGGAGGAAATCGCGCGGCGCTATGCGGCGTCGCCGCCCTGGATCCGCAACACGGCGCCGGGCGCGCAGCATGGCCCCGGCCGGTTGAAGGCCCGGGTCATCCACGCACTGGGCGGCGCGCGGCTGGCCGCGCTGGCCGCGCAACGCGGCATTCCCATGAGCAGCCGCCTGCTGGGCGTCTACGATTTCTCGGGCGACATGCAGCGCCACGAACAGCGCCTGTCCGAATGGCTATCGGCCTGCCGCACCGGCGACGTGCTCATGTGCCACCCGTCCGCCGGCATCCTGCCCGGCGACCCGCACGGCGGCGCCCGGTTGCGCGAGTACGCCGTGCTGCGCGGGTTGGTGCTTGCAGCGGGCACCGGGAGTGGCGGAATTGCACTCGCGCCGCTCTCGCGGTGCCTGCCCCGGCCAGCCTGACGGCCACGTCGCGCGCGCCACCGTTGCTCCGCGCCCCTTCATACGTAGTTCCCCTCACGCACGCGTCAGATTCCGATCAGCCAGGCCCGAAGAGCATCGGGGGCGTCCGGAATCACATCCGGATGGAGACAGGCCCGGGCCGGTTCGAGCGGAGCCGGGCGCATTCAACCCCACTACATCGTGAGCGTATGAAAAATAGAAATCTTGTCAGGGGACTCTTCCTCATGGCAATCGCGCTGGCCTTCGGCCTGACCGCGCTTCGCTACCCCATCGGAGACTTCAGCCGCGCAGGGGCTGGCTTGTTCCCCGCAATGATCAGCGGCATGCTGCTGATCATTGCCGTGGCGACTGTGATCCGGTCGTTCATCGTGAAAAGCGTGCCGCTGGAGTTCAACTTCAGGAACATCTCGGTGATCCTCGCCAGCCTCTGCGGCCTGGCGGTGATCTCGATGTACCTGAACATGATCGCGGGCATCGTCTTCATGGTCTTCTGCTCGGGCTTCGCCGCATCCACCTATTCGTGGGTGCGCAACGTCAAGGTTTCTGCCGGCCTGATCGTCATGGCGCTGGCACTGCAGAAGCTGCTGGGTCTCAACCTGCCGCTCTACTGAGAAAAAGAAAAAGAGAGAAAAAGGAAAGACCATGGAAGTCCTCAACAACCTGGCGTTCGGTTTTTCGCACGCCCTCACCTGGCAGAACCTCATGTTCTGCGCAATCGGCTGTACGGTGGGCACGCTGGTCGGCTTGCTGCCCGGTCTGGGCCCACTGGCCACCATCAGCCTGCTGCTGCCGCTGACCTACTCCATTCCCACGACCGGCGCGCTCATCATGCTGGCCGGCATCTACTACGGCGCGCAATACGGCGACAGCGTCAGCGCCATCACGATGAAGATCCCGCATGCGAGCAGCATCGTGGCCTGCATAGACGGATATGCGATGACGCTCAAAGGGCAGACGGGGCTGGCGCTATTCACGGCGGGCTTCTCCAGCTTCATCGGCGGCACGGTCGCGATCCTCGTGCTGACGTTTCTGGCGCCCGTGCTCGGCGAGGTGGCATTCCTCTTCGGCCCCGCGGACTACGTGGCGATGATGCTGGTGGGCTTTGTGTGCGTGAGCTTCGTGACCACCGGCAGCCTGCTCAACGGGCTGGCCATGTGCATGATCGGCGTGCTGCTCGGCACCATCGGCACCGACGTGAACAGCGGTGCGCAGCGCTTCACGCTCGACCTGCCGTTCCTGGTGGACGGCGTCGGCATCGTGAGCATCGCGCTGGGCTGCTTCGGCATCGCCGAGATCACCAAGAACCTCGACTCGCGCGAGGAGCGCTCGCCCTTCAACGGCAAGATCAATCTGATTCCGACCTGGGCGGAGTTCAAGCGGATCATTCCGAGCGCCCTGCGCGGCAGCGTGATCGGCTCCTTCCTGGGCATCCTGCCCGGCGGCGGACCGACCATCGCCCAGTTCGCTGCCTACGCGCTCGACAAGAAGGTCAGCAAGTACAAGCACGAGATCGGCACCGGCTGCATCGAAGGCGTGGCCGGCCAGGCTGCGGCCGACGAGGCCGCCGCGCGCACCAGCTTCATTCCGCTGATGAGCATCGGCATTCCGGAAAACGCCGTCATGGCGCTGATGCTGGCCGCCTTCATCATCAAGGGCATCCAGCCCGGCCCGAACATGATCGGCAGCCACCCCGAGCTGTTCTGGGGCCTGGTGGCCAGCATGTGGATCGGCAACGTCTTCTTGCTGGTGCTGAACGTGCCGCTGGTGCGCTACTGGCTGTCGGTGTTCAAGATTCCGTACGCCGTGCTGTTCCCGTCGATCCTGTTCTTCTGCTGCATCGGCACTTACAGCGTCAACAACAACATGGAGGACATCTTCATCACCGCCGCCTTCGGCCTCATGGGCTACATGTTCATGCGGCTGGAGATGGACGCCGCGCCGCTCATGCTCGGCTTCATCCTCGGCCCGATGCTGGAGGAGAACTTCCGCCGCGCGATGCTGCTGAGCCGCGGGAGCTTCGGCACGTTCGTCTCGCGGCCCATCAGCGGCACGCTGCTGAGCCTGATCGGGATCTTTGTGGCGTGGCAGGTGGTTTCGTTCGTGCTCCAGGCTCGGAAGAAGAACGGGATACAGCCGCCGGTTGCGTTGGAGCCGCAGGAGTAATAGCGGTCGCGGCGGCTGGTGAGAGGACGGCGGGCCATGCTCGCCAGCCCTGCCACACCTAAACGTGAAACGCCGCCAACCCACCCACCACAAGCCCCGCCGCCGCCACCCCGAACATCGCGCGCCCGAGCCACTTCTTCTTCGTCAGCAACGCAATAGCAGCCAGCGCGATCGACACCTGCAGCACCGTGGTCGCCTGGGCCCAGCGGTGATGCTGGTGCATCTGCTCTTCAGACTGCGCGTCCCACTGGCTGGCCTCGGCCTCCAGCTTCTTCGCTGCCGTCTGGATGTCTGTCTTCTCCTGTTCGTAGCGCGCCACCTTGACCTGCCAGCCCTGCTTGCGAGCGTCGTCCGCCGCGGTGTCGCGCGCGAACTCGGCCAGCGCCTGCTTGGTGCTCTTCGACTGGAAGTAATTCCACTGGTTCGATGCCTCGGTCTTCTTGATCGCGGCGTTGTTCTTGTAGAGGCCGGCGTTCGCCTGGGTGGCGCCGCCCATGTACGAGAAGATCGCGCCGAAGGTGGCGATCACGGCGGTGCACACCGCGATCTTGCTCGTCATGTTCATGCCGCCTGATTGAGCCGTGGCGCTGTCTTCGGGGCCGTGGCCATGGCCGCCGGTCGCGGCGTGTTCGAGTTCGTGATCGTGCGGGCCGTGCACGTGAAAGCCGTGTCCTGACATGGGGTCCTTGCTGTGAAGTGTTGGAATGTGGAGCGCGCGCGAGTATGCCCGGTCGCGCGGCGCCCCAGGCGCCCCGCCGTCAGGTTCCGGTCCGCCACCCGTTGCCAGCATGGGGGCGGCCACAGCACACTTGCCCATGACCGAGGAAACTCCCCCAACCCCGATGCCCACGCCCACCCCTCGCCGCCCCGGCCTTGCCGACATCGTGGCGGGCGTCTCCATCGCGGGCCTGCTGCTGCCCGAGGCGGTGGCCTATTCGGGCATTGCGGGGCTGCCGCCGCAGGCCGGCGTGATCGCACTGTTCGCGGGCCTGCTGGTCTACGGCCTCTTCGGCAGCAGCCGCTTCGCGATCGTCTCGGCCACCTCGTCTTCCGCGGCGGTGCTGTTCGCGGCCACCATGTCGGTGACGGGTGTCGATGCGGCCACGCGGCTCGCGATGGGCGCGGGCATTGTGCTGCTGGCCGGGGTGTTCTTTGTCATCGCCGGCGTGGCCAGGCTTGGCGCGGTGTCGAGCCTGATCGCCAAGCCGGTGCTGCGCGGCTTCGCGCTGGGGCTTGCGCTGACCATCGTGGTCAAGCAACTGCCCAAGGTGCTGGCGGTGCAACCGGCGCACAGCGATTTCTTCCGGCTCGCCGCGGGGCTCGCGGGCCAATGGCGGCACTGGAACCTTGCGGGGGCGGCCATGGCGCTGGTGGCGCTCGTGCTGCTGCGCGGCCTCGCGCGATGGCGCGCGGTGCCGGCGGCGCTGCTCGTGATCGTGGCCGGCATCGCGCTCGACGTGAGCGGGCTGCGCCATGCCTGGGGCGTGGCGGCGGTAGGGCCGATCTCGCTCGACTTCTCGCACCCGGGCGTGTCGCAGCTCGGCCGCTCGCAATGGCAGAGCCTCGGCGGGCTGGCCTTTGCGATGGCGCTGATCCTCTATGCCGAGTCCTACGGCTCGATCCGCACCTTCGCGATGCGCCACGGCGACAACGTGTCGGCCAACCGCGACCTGCTGGCGCTCGGTGGCGCGAACCTGCTGTCGGCGCTGTTCCAGGGCATGCCGGTGGGCGCGGGCTACTCGGCCACGTCGGCCAACGAATCGGCCGGTGCGCAGAGCCGCGCGGCCGGCATCGTGGCGGGGCTGGTGGTGCTGGTGGCTGTGCTGACTTTGCTGCCGTGGATCGCGCACACACCGGAGCCGCTGCTGGCGGCCATCGTGATCCACGCGGTGAGCCACACGCTGAACCCGGCAGCACTGCGGCCGTACTTCCAGTGGCGGCGCGACCGGCTCGTGGCACTGGTGGCGGTGGCCGCGGTGCTGCTGCTGGGTGTGCTCGACGGCTTGCTGGCTGCCATTGGCGTGAGCCTGCTGCTGCTGCTGCGCGGCTTCTCGCGCACCACCGTCAGCTGGCTCGGGCGGCTGGGCGGGAGCCATGACTTTGTCGACACGGCACGCCACCCCGAGGCCGTGGTGCCGCCGGGCGTGCTCATCGCGCGACCCGAAGTGCCGCTGTTCTTCGGCAACGCCGATGCGGTGTTTGCCTCGATCCGAGCGCGCATCGACGCGACGCCGGGCCTGCAACGCATGGTGCTGAGCCTGGAGGAGTCGCCGGACCTCGACGCGACCAGCATCGAGGCGCTGTGCGACTTTGCGGCCTATGTGCGCGTGCGGGGCACGCGCCTGACGCTGGCGCGCGTGAAGGACAGCGTGCGCGACCTGCTGGCCAAGGTCGACTCACCCGACCTGCACGCCGAGGTGTATGCGCCGTGGAGCGTGGACGACGCGGTGCAGCTGCAGAACGCGCAGCCGGTTGGCGTGGCGCCGCCTGCCTGAGCCGGCCCTGGGGCTGCCGCACGAAGGGGCGCTCACGACGCCGCGCGGCACCCCGTGCACTGTCGTCGCTCAACCCACCAGGAAATCCGGCTGGCGGAACTTCCTTTCGAGAAACTGCCCGTTGGCCACCAGCGCGGCCGCATCGCTCGAAGCCACGTTGGCGACGATCTCGCGCAGCTTGGCGTCGAGCAGGCCGAGCTGCTCGCCGAGCAGCTGGCGCGCGGTCTTGCCGTCTTTCACCGCATGCGTGTTGCGGAAGGCCGGCGGCAGCGCGACGTAGTTGGCTAGCGTCTCGGGCAGGTAGCGCATCACGGTCTCGCGCACGGTGAACAGGTCGTCACCGTGCGAGCGCGCACCGACGAGGCGCGGCAGCACCTCGCCCACCGAGCCGCGCACGTTGTCGAGGCTCTTGCGCATGTCGTCGGTGAGGTGCGGCTGGGCCTGCGCGACCACGCGGTCGAGGCGCTCCAGGGTCTGCTCCACGCTGAGGCTGTCTTCAATGCGGCGTTCGAGTTCGGGTGCCCTGCGGCCCAGCAGCCAGCCGGCCACGTACAGGCCGGCGGTGATCGGCAGCCATCCCCGGTCGATGACATTCGCGAACAGCAGCGCCGGCCCCAGCAGCGCGAACGCGCAGCCGAGAATGTTGCCGTTGCCGTAGAGAAACAGCAGTGCGCGCAGCTTCAGCGAACGCTGCGGCATCACTGGTAGCCCCGGATTTCCTTGAATACCTGGCCCAGCTGCAGTCTGCGCCCGTCGAACTCGCGGCCGCCCGAGAGCTGCGCGATCTGCTGCATCTCGTTCACGTTGGCCTCGCCGAAGAGGATGGGGAAGATGCGCGCGGGCAGGCCACCCGCCGCGTAGCGCTCGCGGAACTCGCGCGGCTTCAGGCCCGAGTTGTTCTCGCCGTCGGTCAGCAGCACGATGCTCACGAAGCGGTCGGGCTCGCGCTGCTGTTCCTTGCGCGCCAGCTCTTCGGCCGCCGCCAGCGCGGAGTAGATGGCGGTGCCGCCGTCGGCCCGCATCGCGTCGGCCTGCCGCCGCAACTCTTGGCGTGCGGCCTCGATGTGGTCGGCGTCGAAGCGTACCCACACCGGCTCCTGCACGTCGGTGGAGAAGGTGATGAGCACCACGCGCTCGCGGCTCTGGAAAGCGCTGTAACGCGCGCTCGCGGTGGCGGACTCGTCGGCGCCCGAGAGCAGCTTGAGCGCCTCGCGCATCGATGCCAGCCGCTTGCCGGCCATGGAGCCGCTGAGGTCGAGCACGAAGATCGAGGTGGCGGGCTTGCGCCATTGCGACTGGTAGGTGCCGAGCACCGCGTCGATCACCTCCAGCCGGTTGGGAAAGCCCAGCTCGGCCACGGCGGCGGTGGGCAGCGCGGCGGCGACCGCGACCTCGGGGTTCGCGGGGCGCAGGAATGCCGCCGAGAGCGCATCGCGCTGGAACGGCGCGGCCTTCAGCGTGGCGACGAGCTTGGTGTACGCATCGCGCTTGTCGGCGTTGAGCAGCATCAGCGGGTAGTCGGCCGAGATCATGCCGTCGCGCGGGTAGATCAGCATGAGCTGGTCAGCCGCGGGCAGCTTCTCGTTGGCGCGCAGGATCACCGCCTCGTAGTTGACCATCGCGTCGATGGCGGACGGGTCCTTCACATAGGCGTCCGACAACCAGCCCGAGCTGCCGGCCGTGAGCTTCTGGCCGGAGAGGAAGGCTTTCAACGTCTTCTCGTCCACGTCCTGCTCCGTCAGGTCCTCGGTCTTGCCGGCCAGCGCGGAGGCCACGGCGAAGAGCGCGCTCATGCCGGTGTTGGAGCTGGTGGCGTTGGTCATGCCGTAGCGCAGCTGGCCGGCGCCGGCCGCCTTGGCGATCTCGGCCCAGCCCGGCGGGCGCTTGTTCCAGCCGAGCTGCGCGGCCTTGGCGCTCTTCACGCCGAGCGCGATGCGCGAGTAGAAGAGCTTGTCGCGCGCCACCGGCTTGGTTTGCAATGCGAGTGCGGGATACGCGCCGTTGGGCGGCAGGATGGCGTCGAAGCGCTCGCCGGCGTTGATGCGCTCGACGATGTCGAGCGTGCCGGCGTACGAGAACTTCACGTCGACACCGGCCGACTGCGCGGCGGCGACGATGGGGGCTTCGAGGTCCTTGAGTTCGGAGCCCGCGAGGATGGTGAAGGCCGCAGCGGCGACCGGAGCCGGCGCAGCGCTCGCAACCTGCGGCGGCTCCTCCTTGCCGCAGGCCGCGAGGCCCAGCACCAGGGCCGCCAGGGCCAGCAGGCGGGACAACAGGCTCACAGCGCGACCTCGCCGCGCGGCTGGCTCATCGCCTCGGTGGCCTCCTGGCGGCGCACGCGGTCGAGGTAGGTGCGGCTCTTGGCGACTTCGTTGGTCAGCGTGTCCACCGTGGTCTGCATGGAGTCCAGCGCGCGGCTCTTGAAGTCGGCGATGGTGTCCATGGTCTGGTAGATGTTGGCGAAGGCCTGCTGCAGCTTGGCGATCTCGATGGTGCTGGAGGCCGCCTGCTGATGGATGGCGCTGCTCTGGTCGCGCAGCATCTCGCTGGTACTGGCGATGAGGTTGCCGGTGGTGGCGTTGAGCGCGCTGATCTGGTCGAGCACCAGCTTCTGGTTGGACAGCGCCTGCGCCACGATCACCGCGGTGCGCAGCGCCGCCACGGTGGTGGTGGTGGCGCGGTCCACACCCTTCATGAGCTCCAGGTTGTTCTTGCGGATCATGTCCAGCGCCAGGTATCCCTGGATGTTCACCGCCAGCTGCGTCAGCAGGTCGGTGACCTTCTGGCGCGAGTAGAAGAGCATTTCCTCGCGGACCACGCGGGCCTTCTCGGGGTCGGTGACGTCGAGTTCGCGCGCCTTGGCGTCCAGCTTGCCGTCGAGGGCCTTGCCGATGTGCACGTATTTCTCGAGCCGCTCCATCAGCGTCCAGAGATTGACTTTTTCCTGCTCGATGGCGGTGTTGTCGCGCAGCAGCTCGTCCTTGCCGCGCTTGAGCGATTCGATGATGGCGTTGAGGTGCGTCTGCGACGACTGGTAGCGCTCGAAGTACGCGATCAGCTTGTTGCCCAGCGGAATGAGGCCCAGCAGCTTGCGCGCAGAGAACAGGTCGCCCTGCTTCGACGGGTCGAGGTCTTCCACCTGGTGGCGCAGGTCGATGAGCGACTGGCCGATCTGCGCGCCCTTGTCGAAGAGACCGTTGCGCAGCGACCCCACCGGCCGGTCGAGCATGCGGTTGGAGACCGATGCCGAGGCCTCGATGTCCTTGCTGCCCATGGAGTGGATGCGCTCCACCGCCTCCTTGAACTGCGGATGCTGGCTGTCGTGCGCGGTGATGTCCTCGATGAAGCGGTCCACCTGCGCGTCGAGCTCGGCCACGTCCTCGGCCTTCAGGCGCACCTTGCCGCTGGCCGACTCCACAGGCACCGGCGCGACGGGCGCTGGCGGCTCGAGGGTGAAGGACTGCGGGGGCTGGAGGTCGATGGAAGCGGGTGCGGTAGCGGTTGCAGTGGTGGTGACGGGTGCGTTCATGGCGTTCCTGTGTTCTTTCACTTGAAGCGGGCTTCGATGCCCGTGGTCATTCGTTCGAGCCACTCGAAGCTCGGCGGATCGATCACGTCGACCAGCACGTCGGGCACCTTCACGCTGCGCGCGGCCCAGGTCTCGGGACCCTTGGTGTCGCCGCCGGTGCGGTAGCCGTATTCGTGCGCGAGCTCGCGCAGCGTCAGATCGTTCTCCAGTGCCGCGCCCAGGCGCGCGCCGCCCTGCGTGTAGGGCACCAGCACGTGCTTCGAATAGACGGTGGGCTTGGGGTAGAGCAGCACCATGTCGCTCTTGAGCCTGTCGGGGTTCTTCAGCCAGAACTCGACCATCTGCGATTCATAGGCCACCAGCAGCGGCGCCTTGCCCATGCCGAGCGCAAGATAGTCCTCGAAGGGGCCCGCCGACGACTGCTCCTGGAAGCCCTGCCGCAGGAAGAGCGGCGCCACGATGGGCATGACGCGGTCCACGTCCTCCTGGCTCTGCACGATCTGCTGGCTGTTGGCGAGGTAGCTCGCGAGCGCGAGGTACATGGCGGCCGAGTTGGAGGTGCGCACGTCGGTCGAGTTGATGAGCATCGACTTGCTGGTGGAGAAAGCGCTGCTGGCCTTCAACTCCTTCCAGCGCGTGCCCTTCTCGATCATGGCCATGAGGCCGGGCAGGTCGACCACGTAGTAGAAGTCGCCCTGCTTCTGCGCGATGCCGTTGGCCACGAGGATTTCCGCTATTGGCCGCCAGCTGGCCAGCACGATGGGCGTGTAGAACGGATTGAAGACGTTCGGCGCCTTGGCCAGCGCCTTGAGCTGCGCCGCGGCGGGCGCGCCCGAGGGAAAGCCGAAGTCGAGCTTGCTGGCGTCGTAGCGGCTGGCAATGGCGCGCGAACCGGCCTTCTCGACGGTGACGGTGATGCCCTGCGCGGCCAGTGCCTTCTGCACGCGCGGATCGGCGAAGAAGGTTTCTTTCTCGGAGCCGATCAGGCCGCGCAGCGTGACCTGCTTCTCCTGCTCGATCCGGGCCGCGGCGGCGGTGGCAGAGTCATCGTGCAGCCGGGTGTTCGAATACCAGACGCCGGCTCCGACCGCGGCCAGCAGGACGACGGCCAGCGCTGGTGCGATCAGCTTGCGGATTTCCAAATCTCATGCTCCTCGCCCCCTGTAAGCGGGGGTAGAGAAACATACTAACTATCGAATATGACGGTTCATGACAGTCAGATGTCGGCAGCGATCTCGCGCGTGATCCGCAGGAATTTCTCCACATCCGCGATGGAGTTGCAATGCAGCGGCGACACCCGCACCGTGCCCGCGAGCCCGAAGGATTCGAGCATGCGCTTTGAGTAGATGCTGGTCGCCACCCGCTCGTAGACGGTCACGCCGCGCTTGGCGTACTCGACCACCGCCTGCGTGCAGTCGATGCGGTCGAAGCCGATGCCCAGGATCAGGTCGCGCTTGCTCAGGTCTTGGTAGTCGAGGAACACATTGACGCCTTCGAGCTTGCGCATGCCGGTGGCGTTCTCGTTGCCGTCCAGAAGCACCGCCAGCAGTGCGCGCTCGTGCAGTTCGATGTGCGTGATGCCTGCCGCGAACAACGCGCGCCGGTCGGTGGCGTCGACGGCATCGGTGAAGTGTCCGCCGAGCCAGCACACGTAGTCGACGATTTCCGTGAGCACCGCGAACTGCCACGGCGCGGCGCTGCCCAGGTCCCAGTAGTCGGTCTTCTTGCCCGCGAGCTTGTGGTGCGGCAGCACGGCCGCGCGCTCGGACATCCACGACAGCCCCGAGCCCCGGCAGCCGAAGAACTTGTAGGGTGCGAGGTTGATGCCGTCCACCGGCGTCTTCTGCAGGTCGATGAGGCCGTGCGGCGCATGCTGCACGGCGTCCACCAGGATGTACAGGTCGGGCTTGATCTCGCGCGCGCGGCGCACGATCTCGGCCATGTCGAGCTTGGCGCCCGAGATGTTCGACGCGTAGATCACGTTGAGCAGGCAGGTGTTCTGATCGACCAGCCGCACGATCTCGTCCACGTCGACGCCGCCGGTCACCGGGTTGCTCTTCGCCACGCGCAGCTCGCGGCCGAGCCGCTCGGCATACAGGCTCATCGCGTCGAAGGCCGAGGGGTGCTCGAGCGCGGTGGTGACCATGTTCGTGCCCGGCACGTTCTCGGCCACCGCGCGCACCATGTCGAACATGGCGCCCGAAGCGGTGAGCGAGGCGTACACGCTGCCGCCGGTGGCGTTGAGGATGGTGCGCAGATCGGCGCTTCCCTTGGCCTGGATGTCCTGCAGCTCGACGGCCGTGGCGTGGATGCGCTCGGCGTTGTCGGGAATGGCATCGACCTGCGCGAAGCGCTCGGCCGCGGCCTTGAGGCGGAAGGAACCGCCCGCGTTGTCGAAGTACAGTCGTTCGCGGCCGTGGTGGTCGTGGTCGACCTGCAGGAAGCGCGCCTTCACCTCGCGCATCAGCGCATCGGAAAAGGCCAGTCCGTGAGGGAGGTTCGAAGACAGCTTGGAATCCATCGCTCAGACGCCCTTGTTGTTCGGGTTCTTGTAGATCTCGCGCACCGCGTCCGTCATCGGGAAGTTCAGGTTCACGTTCTTCGGCGGAATCGGCGAGAGGAACCACTTGGTGTAGAGCTGCTCGATGGCGCCCGACTTCATCAGGCCGGTAACGGTCTCGTCGACCAGCGCCTTGAACTGCGGGTCGTCCTTGCGCAGCATGATGCCGTAGGGCTCCTGGCGCAGCGACTCCTTCAGCAGCTTGTAGTCGCCGGGGTTGGTTGCGCTGGCGACCATGCCGGCGAGCTGCACGTCGTCGAGCACATAGGCATCGGCGCGGCCGGTGGACAGCAGCAGGAAGCCGTCGGAGGTGTCCTTGCCGGCGATCTCGTTGACTTCGATGGTGCCGCTCTTGCGCGCGCCGCGCAGCAGCTGGATCGAGGTGCTGCCCGAGACGGTGGCCACGTTCTTGCCGTTGAGGTCGGCCAGCGCGTTGATGCCCGAGGCCTTCTTCACCGCGGCGGTGATGTTGGTGACGAAGTGGCTGGGCGCGAAGTCGACCTGCTGCTGGCGCTGCGTGGTGTTGGTGGTGGTGGCGCAGTCGAGGTCGACGGTGCCGTTCTGCAGCAGCGGGATGCGGTTGGTCGAGTTCAGCATGGTGTAGCGCACCTCGATCTTCGCGAGGCCAAGCTTGGCCTTCACCGCGTCGACGATCTTCAGGCAGATGTCGGTGGTGAAGCCGATGGGCGCGCTGTCGGCGCTGAGCTTGTACGAGAACGGGATCTGGCTGTCGCGCGCGCCGATCTGGATCGTGCCGCTCTCCTTGATCTTCTGCAGGGTGCCGCCGTCCTGGGCGCTGGCGGCGCCGCAGGCGAAAGCAAGGGTGAGGCCGAGTGCGAGAGGCAGTTTCCTGAGGTCCATGGTGGTTCCTTGAAGAGTCGATGACGTTGGCTCGGGCGAATCTTCGGCTTCGCGATGAATTTCTAAAAGCGATTTTTTGTGATCGAATTGCATGAATAAAAGCGTTCAATCAACCCGATATCGCTGGAGCCGCCGACCGTGATGACCTTCAAGCAACTCGACGCCCTGTACTGGATCGCCCGCCTCGGCGGCTTTGCGCAGGCGGCCAACCAGCTCAACACCTCGCAGTCGGCCATTTCCAAGCGGGTGCACGAGCTGGAGCAGCTGTTCGACACCGAGCTGTTCGACCGCAGCCAACGCACCGCGCGGCTCACCGAGAAGGGCGAGGAGATGTACGTGCTCGCACAGAAGCTGCTGGCACAGCGCGACGCGGCCGTCGAGCAGTTCGGCAAGCCCGGCGTGGTGGAGCGGCGCATCCGCATCGGGGTGACCGAGCTGACCGCCATGACGTGGCTGCCGCGGCTGGTCGGCCTGATCCAGCAGCACTACCCCAAGGTGATCCTCGAGCCCGACGTGGACGACAGCCTGCAGCTGCGCGACAAGCTGCTGGCCGACGAACTCGACCTGGTCATCGTGCCCGACACCTTCGCCGACTCGCGCCTGCAGCACAAGGCCATTGGCCAGGTGACGAGCGCATGGATGTGCAAGCCCGGCGTGGTTGCGGCCAGCGGCACCGTGCGGCTGCACGAGCTCGCGCGGCATCGCATGCTGGTGCAGGGCAACAACTCGGGCACCGGCCGCGCCTATGACGCCTGGATGAAGGAGCAAGGCGTGCAGCCCGCCAACGTGATCGTGGTGAGCAACCTGGTGGCGCTGACGGGGCTCACTGTGTCGGGGCTGGGCGTGAGCTACCTGCCGCGCCAATGCCTGCAGCCGCTGGTGGCGGCCGGCATGCTGGCGGTGATCGACGTGGCGCCGGCGCTGCCCGTGGTGCGCTACGTGGCAATGCACAAGGGCGAGCACCGCAGCGCGCTCACCTCGTCCATCGTGATGCTGGCGCAGGAGTGCTGCGATTTCACTCGCATGTTCCAGGCGCAGGCTGAAGAGGAGCCGGCGCAGGACTGAGCTTGCTGATCTTGTGCGGTGCCTCAGTAGTCGTGGTCGACGGGGGAGAGGTCCGGATGCAGTTGCTGAAGTGCCAACGACAACCGGACCACCCGCTCTCGCGCGCCCGGCTCGCCCCGGGCCAGGGCGCCCAATGCGGCTTCGTAGTCGTCCGTGAGCTGCTGCCACAGCTCGAAATCAGCACCAAGGCCTTCAGCGTCCTTGTCCATCTTTGCTCCTGTCGGAATTCGACGGCCAATAAGATGTACAAGTTTGACTGATTTTTGCCGAGAGCGTTAGAACTTTAGAGGTCTTGAGGTTATTCCCCGTCAGATACGGCGGCCCCGCCCTGCTCTTCAGGCCCCCCGCGCCAGCATCCGGCCCGCCCGCGCAAGCACCCGGGCTTCGGCCTCGCCGCCCCGATAGGCCAGCACGCCGTTCACGAACACCCGTTCCACGCCCAGGCTCACGCCATGCGGATGCTCGTAGGTGGCGGTGTCGGCGATGGTCTCGGGGTCGAATACCACCACGTCGGCCATGGTGCCCGCGCGCAGCAGGCCGCGCTCAGCGATTCGCAGGTTGCGCGCCGTCATGCCGGTCATCTTGTGTACCGCCTGTTCAAGCGTGAAAAGGCGACGTTGGCGCCAATAGCGCGCAAAAACGCGCGGAAAGGCGCCCCATAAGCGCGGATGCGGATGGCGGTCGTGCGGCAGGCCGTCGCTGCCGATCATCGTGAGCGGGTGCGCGATGACGCGCTCCACGTCTTCCTCCTGCATCTGGAAATAGCAGGCGCCGCCCGGTTTCAGGCGCAGGCAGGCCTCCTGCTCGGTGGTGCCCCATTCGCGCGCGATGTCGGAAATGAGCCGGCCCATCATCTCGGGATGCGGGTCGGACCAGGTGAGCAGCACGTCGATCACGCCATCGACCAGGTCCTCGCGCAGCACGGTCGAGCCGGCCACGTAGGGGTAGACGTCCATCGCGATCTTCTGGCGCTGCGCCAGCGACTCGATCAGCGGTAGGGTTTCCCTGGTGCGGCCCCAGTTGGCGGGCCCGGCGCACTTGTGGTGCGAAATGACGAGCGGCACGCCGGCGCTGAAGGCCGAGTCGCCGGCCTCGTGCAGCGCCTCGATGATCTGCTGCATCTCGCTGCGCAGGTGCGTGGCGTAGACGCCGCCGTGGCGGGCCACGACGCGCGCCAGCGCCGTCACTTCCTCGGCGGGCGCGGCAAAGGCTTCTTCGTAGAACAGGCCCGACGACATGCCATGCGCTCCGTCGGCCATGCAGCTGTCGAGCAGCGCTTCCATGCGCGCCAGTTCATCGGCGCTGGCGGGACGGTCCAGCGCCTGCATGGTCGCGAAGCGCAGCGTGGTGTGGCCGACGAGTGCGGCCACGTTGAGCGCGGGCTGCGTCGCATCGACAGCCGCGCGGTACTCCGCCATGGTCGCGTGCTTGAACGAATCGGCGCCGAGCAATGTGAGCGGCGGCTTCGACTGCGGCGTGCGGTACGGCGCGAGCGAAATGCCGCAGTTGCCCGTGACCACGGTGGTGATGCCCTGCGACACCTTGGGCAGGCACAGCGGGTCGCGCAGCACGATGGCGTCGTCGTGCGTGTGCGCGTCGATGAAACCGGGCGCGATGACCTTGGCGCGGCAGTCGACAACCTCGACGTCGACCAGCGCGAGACCGTCGGGCAGCCGCTCGCGCAGGCCTTCGCCGAGCGCGACGATGCGGTCGCCCTGCAGCAGCACGTCGCCGGGCCACGAGGGGCCGCCCGAGCCGTCGACCACGAGGCCGGCCTCGAGCAGGATGGCTTTGGGGTCCTGGCTCACGATGCGCGCCCTCCGCCGCTGATGCCGCCGCCATCCCAGCTCTGCAGCGGATGCGTGGTGGCGTCGATGCCATGGCGCTGGAAGGCCTCGCGCGCGCGCTGCAGGCGCTGCACCGCGGGCTCGCCGCGGCGCTGGGCCACGAGCACGGTGAGGATCTCGATGGCCGTGAGGTGCGTCAGGTAGGCGTCGATGCCCACGTGCATCACCGCGTCGTCCGGCACCGAGAGCCCGAGCAGAAAGTCGGCCTTGGCCGCCAGCGCCGTGCCGGGCCGGGTGATCGCGACCACCTTGGCACCCTGCCCGCGCGCGATGTCCACCGCGTCGAGCAGCGAGGGCATGCCGCCCACGTGCGAGATGGCGATGACCACGCCGCCCGGGCGCTGCGCCGCGCCGGCCACCTGCTGCAGGTGGTAGTCGGCCCAGGCGTTGGCCGACAGGCCGAGGCGGAATAGCCGGGCCTGCAGGTCGTTGGCCATGAACCACGAGGTGGCGCCCGCGCCGTACAGGTCGACGTGCGGCGCGGCCGCAATGGCGGCCACTGCACCGTCGAGCACCTGCATGTCGAGCTGGCCGCGCACGCCCGAGACCGAGGCCGCCGCGCTGCGGGCGATCTTGCCCACCACTTCGTCGGCCGCGTCCTCGATGTTGACGCGGCGGTGCAGCGGCGAGCCGCCTAGCGCCAGCTCCTGTGCGAGCGCGAGCTTGAACTCACGCAGCCCGGCAAAGCCGAGGTCGCGGCAGGTGCGCATGATGGTCGGCACCGAGCTGCGCGAGCGTTCGGCCAGCTGCTCGAAGCTTTCCTCGAGCACGCGGTCGGGGTCTTCGAGGATCAGGTCGAGAATCGCGCGCCGCGTCGCCGGGGCGTCGCTGCGGATCTCGCCGATTTTCTGAAGCAGGGAAGGAGTCATCGGTGCGTGTTCAGAAGTGCATGGCGACGGCGTCGCTCACGCGGTAATCCTGCTCGACGACAGGCATCCAGTGCCATTTGTCGAAGGTCGTGCAGGGGTGCGAAATGCCGAGGCCGACACGGTCGCCGACCTTGGGCGCCTCGGCTTCCTCGCCCGCGTCCCAGCGCAGGTAGGCATGCTGGTCGTTGAGTGCGGTGATCTTCCAGCCGGCGGGCACGGCATGCGGCTGCAGCACGCCGCGCGCGGCACGCGCGATGGGCACGGGCAGCGAAAGATCGAAGGAAATGTCGCGCTTGCCCACGGCAAGGATCGCGAGGCCGGGCTCGGGGCGCGACTGCACCGTGGCCCAGACCTCCATCGCGGGCACCAGGCTTTCGCCGCAGCCGCAGCCCAGTCGCTCGTCCACCGCGCTCACCATGCGCTTGTAGAAGCCGTGGTCGTGCGTGACGTAGCAGCCCGAGCGCAGCAGGCCGCGCACCGGCGCGCCGAGCGCGGGCTTGAGCCGTCCGGCCACGAGGTCGAAGATGGCCGAGCCGCCGGCGGACACCAGCACCTCGTCGGTCTCGAAGAGTTTTTCGGTGTCGCAATGACGGGCGACGGCTTCCACGCGGTCCATCAGCGTGGTGGCGTAGGCCGTGTCGGGCTCGCTGACGCCGGTCGCGCCCTGCCCTTCGTAGGTCTCGATGCCGACGAGCTTCGCGGCGCTGCTGGCGCGCAGCCGCGTGGCCAGCGTGACGGCTTCTTCATGCGTGCGGCAGCCGGTGCGTGCACCGTCGACGCCGATCTCGAGCATCACCTCGAAAGGCACGCTCGCGGGATGGCGCGATGACCAGTCCTCGATCAGCGCGAGCTGCGCCAGCGAATCGACCAGGAACACGATGCGCAGGTCGGCATGGTCGGCCAGCAGCAGCTGGATGCCCGCGAGGTCTTCGTCGCTCACCACCTGGTTGGCGATGAGCGTGCGGCGCGCGCCGGCCGCCACGCCCAGGGCAAGCTGCGTGACGGTTGCGAAGGTCAGGCCCCAGGCGCCGGCGTCGAGCTGGCGCTGGAACAGCTGCGGCGACATGGTGGTCTTGCCATGCGGTGCGAGGTCGATGCCCCACTCGCGCACGCGCGACTGCATCCACGCGAGGTTGTGCTCGAGCGCCTCGCGCTTGAGCACGGCCAGCGGCAGCGGCAGGTCGCCGGCCAGCACGTTCCAGCCGGCGGCGCCGATTTCGCTGCGGCGGCGCGGCGGCTGCGTGCGCGGGTAGCCCTTGAAACTGCTGCTCAGCAGCGGATCGTTGAAATCGGTGGTGGCGGTATCGGTCATGGTCGTGCGGCAATGTTGGAGAGCAATTCCTTGCGGATGCAGGCGCTGTAGTGTCCGGCGGAAATCTCGTCGAGCGGTGGCACCGTCTGCGCACAGGCCTCGATGGCGTGCGGACAGCGCGTGCGGAACACGCAGCCCGAGGGCGGCGAGATGGGGCTGGGGATGTCGCCCTTCAGCGCGATGCGCTCGGTCGCGACCTCGGGGTCGGGCTTCGGGCTCGCGGCCAGCAGCGCCTGGGTGTAGGGGTGCGAAGGACGGGCGAACAGCTCGTCGGTGGTGGCGACTTCCATCACCTTGCCGAGATAGAGCACCACCACGCGGTCGCACAGGTACTCGACCACGTCGAGGTCATGCGAGATGAAGAGCATCGTCAGGCCCAGCCGCTCGCGCAGGTCGGCCAGCAGGTTGATGACCTGCGACTGGATCGACACGTCGAGCGCCGACAACGGCTCGTCGGCGACGATGAATTCGGGCTCCACCGCGAGAGCGCGCGCCACGCCGATGCGCTGGCGCTGCCCGCCCGAGAACTCGTGCGGAAAGCGGCTCGCATGCTCGGCGCGCAGGCCCACGGTTTCGAGCAGTTCGGCAATGCGCTTGTCGCGTGCGGCCGCGCCCTTGTGCAGGCCGTGCGTGGACAGCGCCTCGCCAAGGATGGCGCTGATGCGCATCTTGGGGTTCAGGCTGGCGTACGGGTCCTGGAAGATGATCTGCAGCTTGCTGCGCAGCTTGCGCATGCGCTCGCCCGACAGCGTGCCGATGTCGTCGCCGCGGTACAGCACCTCGCCGCTCGTGCGTTCGAGCAGGCGCAGCACGGTGCGGCCGATGGTGCTCTTGCCCGAGCCCGATTCGCCGACGAGGCCCAGCGTCTCGCCGGGCTGGATCGCGAACGACACGTCGTCGACCGCGCGCACCGGGCGATCGCTGCTGCCGAAGTATTTCTTGAGTCCGCGGACTTCGATGAGGGGGGCGGCGGTGGTCATCGTGGGTGTTCGGTATTGGCTCCCTCCCCCTCTGGGGGAGGGTTGGGGTGGGGGCTCTGGGCGGTGGAGACCGTCGCGGCGATGGAACGGCCGAGTGCCCCCACCCCGGCCCTCCCCCAGAGGGGGAGGGAGCAAGACGGAAGCGACGCGCGGGTCATGCGGCCCTCGCGAGCGGCTGCTCGGGCTGCACGCGGATGCATCGCGCCTGGCGGCCCTGCCGGATGTCGAGCAGCGGCGGCATCGCGGCGCTGCATTCGGGCAGCGCGAGGCCACAGCGTGGCTCGAAGGCGCAGCCGGGCGGCGGCGCGAGCGGGCTCGACACCTGCCCGCGAATGGCAAACAGCCGCTTCGGCTTGGCCTGCCCCCGCAGCCGCGCCTTGCCCGGCAGGCAGGCCAGCAGGCCCTGCGTGTACGGATGCTCGGGCTGCGCGAACAAGGGCCGCACGGGCGCGCTCTCGACCACGCGGCCCGAATACATCACCACCACATCGTCGGCATGGTGCGCGACCACGCCGAGGTTGTGCGTGATGAACAGGATGCTCATGCCCGTCTCGGCCTGCAGCCGGCGCATGAGTTCGAGGATCTGCGCCTGGATGGTCACGTCGAGCGCGGTGGTGGGCTCGTCGGCGATCAGCAGCGTCGGGTCGCAGGCCATGGCCAGCGCGATCATCACGCGCTGGCGCATGCCGCCCGACAGCTGGTGCGGGTACTCGTGGATGCGCTGCGCGGCGGCGGGGATCTCCACCAACTCCAGCATGCGCAGCGCATGGGCCAGCGCTGCCTTGCGGTCGAGCCCCTTGTGCAGGCGCACGCTCTCGGCAATCTGCTCGCCGATGGTGAACACCGGGTTCAGGCTGGTCATCGGCTCCTGGAAGATCATCGACAGCTGGTTGCCGCGCAGCGACCGCATCTCGCGTTCGCCGATCTGCAGCAGGTCGAGCGTCTTGCCTTCGCGCGTCACGAACGAGGCGCTGCCGCTGACCTGCGCGTTCGCGGTCTTGGGCAGAAGGCGCATCAGCGTGAGGCTGGTCACCGACTTGCCCGAGCCCGATTCGCCGACCAGCGCGGTGGTCTTGCCGGGCTGGATGGAGAAGCTCACGTCGGCCACCGAACGCACGAGGCCGTCTTCGGTGGGGAAGCTGGTGCTCAGGTTGCTGACCGTGAGGCGTGGTGTCTGGTTGGCGTTGTTCATCACGAGGTCTTCTTGAGCTTCGGGTCGAGCAGGTCACGCACACCATCGCCCAGCAGTTGCAGCGACAGCGCCGTGAAGATGATCGCAAGCCCCGGGAACAGCACCACCCAGAAGGCCTGGTGCGCGTACTGCTGGCTGCCCGCGACCATGGTGCCCCAGGTCGGGATCTCGGGCGGCACGCCGACGCCGAGGAACGACAGACCCGCTTCGGCCAGGATGGCGTAGGCGAAGATGAACGACACCTGCACCAGGATCGGCGACATCAGGTTCGGCAATATGTGCCGCCACAGGATGCGCGAGGTGCGCACGCCCAGCGCACGCACCGCTTCGACGAACAGCAGTTCGCGCACCACCAGCGTCGAGGCCCGCACCACCCGCGCCACGCGCGGCGTGTAGACCAGCACCAGCGCAAGCACCGTGTTGATGAGCGAGGGCCCGAGGATCGCCACCAGCGCGATGGCCAGCAGGATGTCGGGGAAGGACATCATCGCGTCGACCACGCGCATCAGCGGGGCGTCGAGGCGGCGGAAGAAGCCGGCCATCAAACCCAGCACCGTGCCGGCGATGACCGCACCCAGCGCGGTGAGCGCCGCGATGGCCAGCGAGTAGCGCGCGCCGTGCACGATGCGCGAATACAGGTCGCGGCCCAGTTCGTCGGTGCCGAGCAGGTGCTCGGCGCTGGGCGCCTTCAGGCGCTGCAGCACCGCCGTGTCGTTGGGATCGATGGAGGCGAACAGCGGTGCGCCGATCGCCAGGATGGCGATCACCAGCAGCACCAGGGCGGAAACCATCACGATGCGGCGATGCATCAGCTGGCGGAGCATTCGAGGCATGCGCATCGCTCAGACCTTCACGCGCGGATCGACCACTGCGTACAGCAGGTCGATCGAGAAATTGATGAGCACATAGATCGCGGCGATCACGAGCAACGCACCTTGAATGACCGGATAGTCGCGCCGCAGCACGGCGCTGACCACAAGGTTGCCCACGCCGGGCAGGCCGAACACGGTCTCGGTGATGACGGCGCCGCCGATCATCAGCGCGACCGTGAGGCCGATCACGGTGACGATGGGCACCAGCGCATTGCGCAGCGCGTGCTTGAGCACCACCGTGCTTTCGCTCAAGCCCTTGGAGCGCGCCGTGCGCACATAGTCTTCGCCGAGCACATCGAGCATCGAGGCGCGCGTGAAGCGGATGATGAGCGCCGAGTTCAAGAGGCCCAGCACCGTGGCCGGCAACACCAGCGCGTGCAGCCGCTCGGCCAGCGCCGCATCGGGCGCGCCGTAGCCCGACACCGGGAACCAGCCGAACGACACCGCGAAGATCTGGATCAGCACGATGCCCAGCCAGAAGCTCGGAATGCTCGCGCCCAGCATCGCGATGCCGGTGAACAGCTGGTCGACCACGCGCCCGCGGAACACGGCCGAGACGATGCCGCATGGCACGCCGATCAGCGCGGCGATGGCCACCGCCATCAGCGCGAGCAGCGTGGTGGGTTCGGAGCGCTCCCACAGCGCCTGCGTCACCGGCCGCTGCAGGAAGATCGAGGTGCCGAGGTTGCCCTGCAGCACCTCGCGCAGCCAGTACCCGAACTGCACGGGCAGCGGCTTGTCGAGGCCGTACTCCTTCTGCACGCGGGCGATGTCGGCCGCGGTGGCCTGGTCGCCCAGCAGCACCGAGACCGGGTCGCCCGATGCGGCGCGCGTGAGCACGAAGACGAGCACGGCCACGATGGCGAGCACGACGAGCATGCCGGCGGCGCGGGAAGCGATGTAGCGGATCATGGGGCGGGTTGTCGTTTCAACGGCCTCATTACTTACTTGATCCGGGCATTCCAGAAGAACGGCCAGGTCGCGGGCTGGTAGTTGTCCAGCGCCGGGCTCTTTGCCGACAGGCCGTTGAACTTGCCGACGTTGATGTACGGCACCTCGTCGTAGACCACCTGCTGCACCTTGCCCCACAGTGCGCCGCGCTTGGCAGGGTCGCTCTCGACGTTGAAGGCCTGCAGTGCCGTCTTCTTGGCGGGCGTGTCCCACCAGCCGGGTGCACCGTCGCCGAGCTGCGGCGGCGAGAGCATCGGCTCGGGGAACTGGCCCGAGTGCGTGACGTAGATGTCCCACAGCTTGGCGTCGTTGCGGCGCTGCACCAGCGTGGCCCAGTCGACCACGTTGAGGTCGACCTTGAAGCCGGCGCGCTTGAGTTGCTCGGCCATCAGCAGCGCCATGTTGTAGTGGAAGTCGTACTGGCGGCTGGTGAGCACGCGGATCGGCTCGCCCTTGTAGCCGGCCTTGGCCGCGGCTTCCTTCGCCTTGGCGGCGTTGCGCTGGTTGTACTGGTCGGCGCCGGCCGCCGAATAGAACGGCGAGCCCTTCGGGAAGTGGTTGCCTTCGGCCACGAAGAAGCGCGTGTCGCCGAAGCCGGCAGCGAGCATCTCGCCTTCGCCGAGCGCGGTCTGGATCGCCTGGCGCACCGGCTGGCTGGCGGCCACGCCTTCCTTGGTGTTGAGCACGAGGTACGGGAAGCCGAACGACGGCGTCATGATCGGCACCGTCTTGCCGCCCGACTTCTCCAGGCGCGGCAGCGCTTCCACCGGCAGCAGGTCGGCAAAGTCGTACTGGCCGGCCAGCGCGCCTTCGACACGCGTGCTGGCGTTGGGCACGGGCACGAAGCGCAGCTCCTCGATCGCCGCTTCGCGCTTGCCGCCGTAGCCGCTCGCCGGTTCCTTGCGCGCGCTGTACTTGTCGAAGCGCGTGAGCAGCACGAACTGGTCGGGGCGGCGTTCCTTGAACTTGTAGGGGCCGGTGCCGACGAAATCCTTCAGCGGCGAGGCGATGGAATCCTTGGCCATGATGGCGGCCATGCCGCTGGGCAGCGCGAGCTGCGACAGCAGCGGCGCATAAGGCTCCTTCAGCACGACCTCGACCGCCAGCGGGCCCTTGGCCTTGAGGCTGGCGACCTCCTTGCCCACGGCCTTGCCGCGCGGCGACTGGTCCATCCAGCGCTGCAGGCTGGCCACCACATCGTCGGCGTTGAGTTCGCGCCCGTTGTGCAGCATCACGCCCTTGCGCAGGGTGATGGCGTAGGTCTTGCCGTCGGCCGAGATCTTCGGCATGCCTTCGGCCAGCATCGGCACCACGTTCCACTTGGCGTCGAAGGTGTAGAGCGTCTCGTACACGTGCTGCATGATGGTTCCGACCAGGTCGGCCGTGGAGGCCATCGGGTCGAGCGTCTGCGGCTCGGCCACCATCGCCAGCGTGGCGAAGTTGCGCGGGCCCTGGGCGTGAGCTTGCTGATAGGGCAGCGCGGCGCACAGCATCGCGAGCAGGGAGGCTCCCAGCAGGCTGCGCTTCGACAGCTTGGGCAGGCGCTGGACAACAGGACCGACGTGGGGCATGGGGAACTCCTTCATGGGGCTTGCGAGTTTGTGAAAGAAAATTTCTCTTCGGCCTGGACTTTGAAGCAGTATTCATGCCAAATCATCCGTGTTAACCCTTGATTGAGGGTTAATCTGAAAGAGATTTTCAGATTGAGCGCGATACTCGCGGCTCCCTTCTCCCTTCTTTCACCACTTCTCAGGAGTCTTCATGCCCCTCGAATACCTCGGCGCCCCGCCCGTCGCGTCCGATCGCCAGGCCCGCCCCTTCTCCCCGGCCGTGCGCGCCGGCGACTTCATCTACGTGTCGGGCCAGGTGCCGGCGAACAAGGATGGCGAGATCGTGGTGGGCGGCATCGAGGCGCAGACGCGCCAGGTGATGGAAAACCTCAAGACCGTGCTCGCGCTGGCCGGCGCCACGCTCGACGACGTGTGCAAGAGCACCGTCTGGTTGCAGGACGCGCGCGACTTTGGTGCCTTCAACCGCATCTACATGGGCTACTTCGGCGAGAACAAGCCGGCGCGCTCGACCACCGAGGCGCGGCTGATGGTCGACGCCAAGGTCGAGATCGACGTGGTGGCCTACAAGCCGAAGGCCTGAGGACGCGGGCTCGGACTTCAGCCCTTCAACTCGGTCTTGCGCTGGATGATGCGCGAGACCAGGCCGTACTCCACGGCCTCCGCAGCCGACAGCCAGCGGTCGCGCTCGATGTCGGCCAGCACCACGTCGATGGGCTTGCCGGTCTCGCGCGCGATCTCGTGCGCGATGCGCTGGCGGGCCTTGATGATTTCCTGCGCCTGGATCGCGATGTCCGTCGCCTGCCCGCCTGCGCCGCCGCTGGGCTGATGGATCAGGAAGCGCGTGTTTGTCAGTCACACGCTGCGCTCGGGCGGCGCGGCCAGGAACAGGTGCGTGGCCGCGCTGCCGACCCAGCCGGTGCCGATCATGTTCACCGGCGCGCTGATGAAACGCACGATGTCGTGGATGGCATCGCCCGACTCCAGGTGCCCACCGGGCGAGCTCACGAGGATGTCGATGGGCTTGTCGGCGCTGTCGGCATCGAGCGCAATGAGCCGGCGCGTCACGTCGGCGGCCACCGAATCGGTGACGGTGCCGAAGATCAGCAGCGTGCGCGACTTGAACGCTTTCTCCTCCAGGTAGGAGTTGCGCGGCTCGGCGGTGGCCGCGGGCTTGGTGTCGTCTTCGGATTCCATTGAGAACATGGGCAGCATGAAGCAGGCTCCTGTGGTTTTGGACTGTCGGACTATTTGACGGACTAGCCCCCAGTTTCGCGACATTTCAATCAATGGCAAGCTGCTCAGGTACTCGGCGAGCGCCATTTCTCGCCATGGCTGATCCAGCGCGCCCCGGAGGCAGAATCCGGCAATGAACAAAAGCCTGCGGGGGATCTCTGGTGCGCTCTATGTCGGGGTTCTTGTCGCCGTGTTGCTCGCCGCACTCAGCACTTTGGCACTCATCCCGGAGACGAAAAAAGAAGATCTTTCGCGCACTTCGGGATTGTTCATGGGCATCGAACCGGGGAAGGGACGTGCGCGATCCATCAACTACGCGGTCGTCGAGTCCGATGGCAATTCCCGGCAGCTCGCCATCGATGCATGCGAACAACAGATCGCCCAACTGCCGAAAGGCACTCCCGTCATCACGCTGCACGATGACCACACGCTCTTCGAGATCGCAGCGAATGGCCAGTTGCAATGCACCTATGCGGCCACTGTCCAAGCCAGGGCAGAAAAACGAAGCGACAACCTTCGCTGGACCCTCTCAGGCGCAGCAGGGGGCATCCTGCTCGCACTGCTGTCCATCTGGTCACGCTGGCGAACCAACCGCCATCTGACGCAACTGCGGGCCGCCATGCAACGCCGCGAAGCCAGCAGCGCTGATCAGTAGCGGCTCACCCCGCCAGCCGCCCCGCCACCAGCTGCAGCACCCGGTCGCAGCGCTTCGCCAGGTCCTGGTCGTGCGTGACCATCACGAACGCCGTGCGATGCCGGTGCGCGAGGTCGAGCATGAGCGCGAACACCGTGTCCGCCGTGCTGCGGTCGAGGTTGCCGGTGGGCTCGTCGGCCAGCACGCAGGCCGGCTGCGTGACCAGCGCACGCGCGATCGCCACGCGCTGGCGCTCGCCGCCCGACAGCTCGGCCGGACGGTGATGCAAACGCTGGCCCAGGCCCACGCTTTCGAGAATCTTCGCCGCCGACTGCGCGGCCGCATGCGGCTCCACGCGGCGGATCTTCAGCGGCATGGCCACGTTGTCGAGCGCGCTGAACTCGGGCAGCAGGTGATGGAACTGGTAGACGAAGCCCAGGTGCTGGTTGCGCAGCCTTCCCTGCTCCGCCGGATCCGCGTGCGCAATATCTTTGCCGAGCAGCTCGACCTTGCCCGTCGTGGGCGCATCGAGCCCGCCCATCAGGTGCAGCAGCGTGCTTTTGCCGGAGCCCGAGGCGCCGACGATGGCCAGTGTTTCGCCGGCATGCACGTCGAGGTCCACGCCGTGCAGCACGGTCAGGTCGAGCCTGCCCTCGTGGAACCGCTTGGTCAGTCCACGGGCCTTCAATACAACTTCACTCATAGCGCAGGGCTTCGGCGGGGTTCACGCGGCTGGCGCGCCAGCTCGGGTACAGCGTGGCGACGAAGGCCAGCACCAGGGAAATGATCGCGATCGGCACGATGTCGCTTTGCTGCGGATCGCTCGGCATCTTGCTGATCAGGTAGATGTCCTTCGGCAGGAAGCTCGCATGGAACAGCTGCTCCAAGAAGGGCACGATCACGTCGATGTTGTAGGCGATGCCCAGGCCCAGCAGCAGGCCGGCCACGGTGCCGATCACGCCCACCATCGCGCCCTGCACCACGAAGATGCCCATGATGCTGCGCGGCGAGCTGCCCAGCGTGCGCAGGATGGCGATGTCGGCGCGCTTGTCGGTCACGGTCATCACGAGCGTGGAGACGAGGTTGAAGGCCGCCACTGCCACGATCAACGTGAGGATGATGAACATCATGCGTTTCTCGACCTGCACGGCCGCGAACCAGGTCTTGTTCTGGCGCGTCCAGTCGCGGATGAGGAACTCGCCCGGCAGGGTCACTGCGAGCTGGTCGGCCACGTCGCGCGCCTCGTTGAGGTTCTTGAGCTTCAGGCGGATGCCCGTGGGCCCTTCGAGACGGAACACCTTGGCCGCGTCCTGCTCGTGGACCATGGCGAGCGCCGAGTCGTATTCGTAGTGGCCCGAGTCGAAGGTGCCGACCACGGTGAACTGCTTCAGGCGCGGCACCACGCCCGCCGGCGTGACCTGCCCGCCCGGCGCCACCAGCGTGACCTGGTCGCCCGGCTGCACGAAGAGCGAACGCGCCAGCTCCGCGCCAAGCACGATGCCGAATTCGCCCGGCACCAGCTTGTCGAAGGTGCCCTTGGAGGCGATGCCGTTGATGTCGGTGACTTCGGGCTCGAGCTTGGGATCGATGCCGCGCACGATGGTGCCCTTCATGTCCTCGCCGCGCGCAATGAGCGCCTGCGTGTTGATGAAGGGCGCTGCGCCGACCACCTCGGGGTTCTTGCGGGCAGCGGCCGTAATCGTGTCGAGGCTTTGCAGCGCCTGCCCGTCGCGCGAGAAGATCTCGATGTGCGACACCACGCCGAGCATGCGGTCGCGCACTTCCTTCTGGAAGCCGTTCATCACACTGAGCACAATGATCAGCGCCGCCACGCCCAGCGCGATGCCGAGCATCGAGACACCGGAGATGAAGGAGATGAAGCCGTTGCGCCGCGTCGCCCGGCCTGCGCGCGTGTAGCGCCAGCCGAGCTGCAGTTCATAGGGAAGTCGCATCAAATTCCCCGCCGAGCCGCCTCAAGGGGAATTTGCCCACCCTCGGGGGGCGGCGAATACACGAAGTGAGGAGCGAGGGGGTAGGTCATCGGCGGAATTGTGGCATCCCGGATACCCTGAGGGCTTCCCGGACAATAGGGAGATGGCCGAAACCCTCCCACGTCACCTGTTGATTCCCTTTGCCGGCCGCGGTTCCCCTGCATGCCGCGCTGCGCTGCCCACCTTGCGGCTCGCCAATCTCGAAACCTTGCTGGCGCGGCTCACGCTGGCCGATACCGACACGCAGGACGAAAGCACGCGCTCGCCTCCGCACGAACGCGCGCTGGCCCGGGCAGCGGGCATCGCCGCGGCCGACGGCTGCATTCCCTGGGCTGCGCTCGAAGCGCGGCAACTGGGCATCGCCGCGCCCAACGACCCTGAAGGCTGGGGTCTCGTCACGCTGTGCAACTGGCAGGTCGGCATCGACGACGTGGTGCTGGGCGACCCGTCCGCCATCGAGATCGACGCCGCCGAATCGGCCGCGCTGCTGCAAGCCGCGCGCCCCTTCTTCGAGGAAGACGGCATCGCGCTGCACCCCTCCCCCGTACCCGGCCGATGGCTGGCGCGCGCCCCCATCTTCGACGGCCTGGCCACCGCCTCGCTCGACCGCGCGGTGGGCTACCCGATCTCGCAGTGGTCGCCGCTCGGCGACTCGGCACGGCCGCTGCGCCGCCTGCAGAACGAAATGCAGATGCTGCTGTACACCCAGCGCGTGAACGACGACCGCGCCGCGCGCGGCGTGCCGCCCATCAACTCCTTCTGGCTCAGCGGCACCGGCGCACTGAAGCACGAGGTTGCGCCCGCAGCTGTGCCGGCAGTGAGCGATGCACTGCGCGAAACCGCCCTGCGCGACGACGGCATGGGCTGGGCTGCCGCCTGGCACGCGCTGGACGCCGGCCCGGTCGCCTCGCTGCTGGCCGGCTACACAGGCGGCGCCGAGGTGTCCCTCACGCTGTGCGGCGATCGCGCGGCGCAGCGCTACACCGTGCAGCCGCGCGGCCTGGCTGGCTGGGCCAGGAGCCTGTTCGACCGCAAGCGCGCATCGGTCGTGCTGGAGTCGCTATGAAAATCATCGCCAGGGAGATCCCGCCGCGCACCGTCTGGGCGCTGGAGCAGGCCGGCGTGCACCCGCTGCTCGCGCGGCTGTTCGCCGCCCGCGGCGTGCGTGCCAAGGAAGAACTCGACGATGGCCTCGCGCGCCTGCTGGCGCCCGACACGCTGCGCGGCACGCACGAGGCCGCGGTGCTGCTGGCCGACGCCATCGCGCAGGACAAGCGCCTGTGCATCGTCGCCGACTACGACTGCGACGGCGCCACCGCCTGCGCGGTCGGCGTGCGCGGCCTGCGCCTGCTGGGCGCGAAGCACGTGAGCTACCTCGTGCCCGATCGCGTGGTCGACGGCTACGGGCTCACGCCGCCCATCGCCGAGCGCGTGGCCGACAGCGGCGCCGACATGCTGATCACCGTCGACAACGGCATCGCCAGCGTCGAAGGCGTAGCCGCCGCCAAGGTGCGCGGCCTGCAGGTGCTGGTGACCGACCACCACCTGCCCGGCCCCGAGCTGCCGTCGGCCGACGTGCTGGTGAATCCGAACCAGCCCGGCTGCGAATTCGAGAGCAAGAGCATCGCTGGTGTCGGCGTGATGTTCTATGTGCTGCTGGCGTTGCGCTCCGAGCTGCGCAGGCGCGGTGTGTTCGACACGCCTGCGCCCGCCGCCGGGCCGCCCCAAGGCGGGCCAGCCTCCCCCTCGGGGGGTGGCGAAGCACACGAAGTGGCAAGCCGGGGGGCAGGCAAACCGCAGCCCAAGCTCGACGCGCTGCTGCCGCTGGTCGCACTCGGCACCGTGGCCGACGTGGTGAAGCTCGACGCCAACAACCGCCGCCTCGTGGCACAGGGCCTGCGCCGCATCCGCGCCGGTTCGATGCCTGCCGGCGTTGCCGCCTTGTTCAAGGCCGCGGGCCGCAATGCCTCCGTCGCCACCACTTTCGACTTCGGCTTCGCACTCGGCCCGCGCATCAACGCCGCCGGCCGGCTGGCCGACATGACGCTGGGCATCGAATGCCTGCTGACCGACGACGCGGGCCGCGCCGAGGAGCTCGCGCGCATGCTCGACGGCATCAACCGCGAGCGGCGCGACATCGAGGGCGGCATGCGCGACCAGGCGCTGCTGCTGGCAGAGTCGCTGTTCGCCACCGATGGCGAGGGCATCGAAGCGCCGCCGCCGGCCATCAGCGTGTTCGACGCGGGCTTCCACGAAGGCGTGGTGGGGATCGTGGCCTCGCGCATCAAGGACCGCTTCCACCGGCCGACCTTCGTCTTCGCCGCGAGCGGCGCGCCCGGCAAGGAGCAGGAACTGAAAGGCTCGGGCCGATCGATTCCGGGCTTTCACCTGCGCGATGCGCTCGACCTCGTGGCCAAGCGCCATCCTGGCGTGCTGCTGCGTTTCGGCGGCCATGCGATGGCCGCCGGCTGCACGGTTGCGCGCGAGCACTTCGAGACCTTCGAGAAAGGCTTCGCGCAGGTCGCCGGCGAATGGCTGGCCGAAGCCGCGCTCACGCGGCAGATCGAGACCGACGGACCGATCTCGCGCGAGTACATGCGCATCGACCTCGTCGACACGCTGCACCGCGAGGTGTGGGGCCAGGGCTTCGCGCCGCCCACCTTCAGCGAAGAGGTGGAAGTGGTGTCGCAGCGGCTGGTGGGCGAGAAGCACCTGTCGCTCAAGCTCAGGCACCAGGGCCAGCCGATCGATGCGATCTGGTTCAGCCACACCGAGCCGCTGCCGCCGCGCGTGAAGCTGGCGTTCCGGCTCGATGCCGATGAATGGCAGGGCGTGCGGCGACTGCGGTTCCTGGTCGAAGGGGCGGAGTTCTAGGGTCTGTCTCTGGAAAAGCCTGCAATCGCATGCCATGGCGGGCGGGCAGTCGGGACGGATTCCTACGCGTGCGGCAAGCCGGCGTTCCTAGGGTGGCCCAAGAAGGTTCATCCACTTCATCAGGAGACCGACATGCAACCCAACGACATCCGACCCCTTGCGGTGGTGACCGGCGCTTCGTCCGGCATCGGCTTTCAGCTCGCGCTGCTGGCCGCGCGCCGGGGCCACGACCTGCTGATCGGCGCCGACGAGCCGCTGGAGCAGGCCGAGACCGAACTGCGCGTGCTCGGGGCCAACGTGGTCGCGGTGCGTGCCGACTTCGCCACGCGCGACGGCGTGGACACGCTGCTCGCTGCCACCGAAGGCCGCCCCATCGCGGCACTGTTCGCCAACGCCGGGCACGGGCTGGGCCACGGCTTCCTCGACCAGGACTTCCACGACGTGCAGCACGTCATCAACACCAACATCACCGGCACCATCTACCTCGTGCAGTGCGTGGGCCGCGGCATGCGCGAAGCCGGGCAGGGGCGCATCCTGATCACCGGGTCGATCGCGGGGTTCCAGCCGGGCAGCTTCCAGGCCGTGTACAACGGCAGCAAGGCCTTCATCGATTCGTTCGCCATGGCCCTGCGCAACGAGCTCAAGGGCACCGGCGTCTCGGTCACCTGCCTGATGCCGGGCGTGACCGACACCCACTTCTTCGCGCGCGCCGACATGCTCGACACGCGCGTGGCCCAGCAGAGCGACAAGGCCGACCCGGCAGAGGTGGCCCGGGCCGGCTTCGAGGCGATGATGCGCGGCGAAAGCGGCGTGATCGCAGGATGGCGCAACAAGATGCAGGTGGCGCTGTCGCGCGTGATGCCGGCGCCCAGGCTGGCCGAGCAGCACCGGCGCATCGCCGAGCCCGGCAGCGCGGAGCAACAGGCCAGGCCCTTCGTCTGACCTTTTCTTCCGGGGCGCGGCGCTCCGGCGGGCGCGGCTACGGGGGCCGCCATCGGCGATCCTGCGGCAGGTGAATATTTTTTTCGTATTCGCCGACACGCAAAGCGAAATCTTCTCGTTACTCGGGGCCGAGCTTTCACGCCGGCCCCTTATCCTCTGCGGCGAACATACAGGAGGATGTTTTTTCCATGCGCCGCTTTGAACTGATCGAGGGAACCGCCAGCAAATTCTGGGAAGTCGAGCAGGTAGACGCCGAACTCAATATCCGCTGGGGCCGCATCGGCACCGCGGGCCAGAGCCAGACCAAGTCGTTCGCCGACGCCACCAAGGCCGCCACCGCGCTGACCAAGCTGGTGGCCGAGAAGACGGGCAAGGGCTACGCCGAAGTGGGCGTGGCGGCCGGCACGGCCATCGGCAAGACCGAGGCGAAACCGAAGGCCGAGACGGCAACGGAAAAGACTGCGGCCCCGCCCGCCGCGAAGGCCGCCGCGAGCGCAGAGGCTGCTGCCGCCCCCACCGAAGGCATCGACAGCCAGGCCGACCGCGTGTTCGAAACCGTGCGTGCGCAGATCGAGGCCGGCACGCTGACCGCCAGCGACACGCTCTCCACCGCAACGCTCAAGCGCCAGCACGGCGTGGGCGAGCAAGGTGCGGCGCTCGCCTTCAAGCGGCTTCAGTCCGCGGGCCTGCTGTACGGCTGGGGCACCAGTTGCGCACCCCCCAAGAACGCCCAGGCCATCGCGAAGGAACTGGGCGCCAATGCATCGGCCGCGTCGTCCGTGGCCCTGGCCGCGCCCGCCGCCGACCTGCCGCCCGCGGACGGGGACACGCCGCCCTGGCTCGCCGCCGGCACGCCCATCCGGCTCTCGCCCGACATGCAGCGCGCAGCCTTCCCTTCGCGGCGCTTTCCGCCAAAGCCCGTCGACGAAACGGCGAGCCCCGCCGCGGCCTGGCTGCCGGTGCGGCGCAAGCTCAGCCTCGACGTCGACATGAGCAGCACCGACGCGGCCTTGCGCGCGGTTGCCCAGCGCGTGATCGACCGCGGCACGCAGCCCTCCCCCGCGGCCGATGCCGAGGCCGACACCCTGCTGCTGGCGTTCGCGCTGGGCACCGGCGGCAACTACAACGCAAACGAGATGGGCGAAGTGGTGGTGCACTACCTCGTCAAGCAGTACGGACTGCCGGACACCATCGACATCCTGCTGGCCGCCCAGCAGATCGAAGTGCAGTCCACCTACGACCGGTCGACGAAGAAGCACCAGTACAGCTTCTGCGCCACCGTCACCCGCCAGATGGGAAGCTCCTACTACGGTCCGCTGGGAACGGGCGAACAGGCGCTGCGCGTGCACCTCTCGCTGGCCGCCCCCGAGGTCTGGCAGGAGTGCCGCAACCGCATCGAGGCCGGCCTGCCCAAGGTCCACCCGGCCCGCCAGCCCGTGCTGGCGATGCTGCTGCCCGACGCCCCCGAAATCTCCAACGCGCTCGTGCACACGCTGGCGGCCGACAAGAACACGACCGAGAACATGCACTGGCTGCTGCTGACGGCCACCGACCCCGACGCCATCGCGCTGGCCGCGAAGGTCCGCCTGAGCTATTCGAGCGGCTTCTGGGGCAGCGGCTCCATGACGAGCACGCTGGTGCAGGAGCGCGGCGTGGATGCCGTGCCGGTGCTGGAGCGCGGCGCCGCGGACGACCACGCGGGCGACGCGCTGGCCTGCATCGGCACGCCCGACGCCGTGCTCGCGCTGGCCCGCGTGGCGGGCAGTTCGAAGGGCGCGCTGGCGCGGCTGGCGCTGGCCGTCGACCGCTGGCCGATGGCGGCCATTCCCGCGCTGTCGCGGCTCGTCGCGGCCGGCGGCAAGGACGCCAACCTCGTCACGCCCGGCCTCACGCGCCTGCTGCGCGCGCATGGCCCTGCCCTGCCCACCCTGCGGCCCTGGCTCGATGCGGGTGCGCAGGCGGTGATCGACCGGCAACTGGCGCTGCTGGCCGGCCCGAGCGAGGTGGCCGATGCAAGCGAACTGCCCGGCGTGCTGGCCGCGCCACCCTGGCTCGCCAAGGTGCAGAAGAAGGCGGCCGGCACCCTGGTGCTGGAGCCGCTGGCATTGGCATCGGTGGAGCAATGGGGCGAAGGCAAGCGCGAGAGCGCGCAGCGCCTGAACTCGTGGCAGACCGGCCGCCACGACACCGCGCGCAAGAGCGTCGACGTGCTGCTCGACGAACTGGGCTTCGACAAGGGCAGGCACAGCCTTGTGCCATTCGCCAAGGCCGCCGCCGCGGCCGTCGCGGCCGGCGACGCCGGCGCGCTGATCACCAGCTGGCGCGAGATGGTGGCCGAGCGGAAGAAGGACCGCTACTACTGGTTCAACTTCCACGCGAGCTTCGTTACGCTGCTGCCGGCGGCGATCGGCGTGCCGTTCTGGAACGCCGTCGCGGGCGAGGCCGAAAGCGACAACATCGGCCTGATCCTGGCCACCCACGGCCTCGCGGTGCTGCCCGGCCTGGTGGCCATGGTGCGATCCAAGCCCGCAGACAACCTCTCGCACGCCCTGAACTACGGCGCCGTCGAGCTGGCCGCGCCGGCCGCGCGCGCCTTCGCCAAGCTCAAGACGCTGCGCGCCGAAGGGCGTGAATGGCTGCTGAAGTATCCCGAGCACAGCGCAGCCGGCCTGATCGCGCCGGCGCTGGGCAAGGCCGGCGAGGCGCGCGACTGCGCGGGTTCCGCTTTGCGCCTGCTGCAGGCCAATGGCCATGAGGCACTGCTGCTCGAAGTGGCTGGCCGCTACGGCAAGCCCGAAGTGGTGGAAGCGCTGCGCGCCGTGCTCGACGAAAGCCCGATCGACCGCTTTCCCACCCGGCGCGCGAAGCTGCCCGAGTTCTGGCAGCCGCGCGGCTGGCGGCGGCCCGTGTTGAAGAACGGCAAGGCGCTGCCCGACGACGCGCTCGACCATCTGGGCCAGATGCTGACCTTTCCGACCAACGAGGAAATCTACGGCGGCATTGCCATGGCCAAGGAGGCCTGCGATGCCGGCTCGCTGGCCGAGTTCGCCTGGGACGCCTTCACCGCCTGGCTCGAGGCCGGCGGCCCCAGCAAGGAAGGCTGGGCCCTCACCGCGCTCGGTCTGCTGGGCAACGACGACACCGCGCGCAAGCTCACGCCCTTCATCCGCGCCTGGCCCGGCGAGGCCGCGCATGCGCGCGCCGTGACCGGGCTCGACGTGCTGGCCGCCATCGGCAGCGACGTCGCGCTGATGCTGCTCAACGGCATTGCGCAGAAGGTCAAGTTCAAGGGCCTGCAGGACAAGGCGCGCGAGAAGATCGACGCCATCGCCGAGGCGCGCGGCCTGAGCACCGAGGAACTCGAGGACCGGCTCGCGCCCGACCTCGGCCTCGACGAACAGGGCACCATGCTGCTGGACTTCGGTCCGCGCGCCTTCAAGGTCGGCTTCGACGAGTCGCTCAAGCCTTATGTGCGCGAAACCGGCGCCGACGGCACGGACGGCGCGCGCCTGCCCGACCTGCCCAAGCCCAAGAAGACGGACGACGCCGAACTGGGCAAGGAAGCCGTCGAGCGCTTCAAGCTGCTGAAGAAGGACGTGCGCACCATCGCCAGCCAGCAGCTGCTGCGCCTCGAGGTGGCGATGTGCGCGCGCCGCCGCTGGACGCCCGAGGTGTTCCGCACCTTCCTGGTCGAGCACCCGCTGGTGCGCCACATCGTGCAGCGGCTGATCTGGGGCGTGTACGCGGTGGAAGGCGGTGCCAGCTATGGCGGCACGCTGCAGGCCTGCTTCCGCGTGGCGGAAGACGGCAGCTTCACCACCGCGGAAGACGATCTGTTCGAGCTGCCCGTGGGCGAGAACATCCGCATCGGCGTGCCTCACGCGCTGGAGCTGCCGGCCGCCGATGCCGCCGCCTTCGGCCAGGTGTTCGCCGACTACGAGCTGCTGCAGCCCTTCGCGCAGATCGGCCGCGACGTCTACACGCTGTCCGACGAGGAGAAGAAGAGCCTGAAGCTGGAGCGCTGGAAAGACGTCAAGGTGCCCACGGGCCGCGTGCTGGGGCTGGCCAACAAGGGCTGGCGGCGCGGCCAGGCGCAGGACTCGGGCTGCATCTGGTACTTCAGCAAGCCGCTGGGCACGAGCCGCGTGATCGAGTTGAGCCTCGACCCCGGCATCATCGTCGGCATGGTGGACGAATACCCCGAGCAGACGCTGGGCCAGGTGCAGGTGGGCCAGCCCTCGGGCTGGGGCGACATGCAGGATGCGGAGGCACTGCACCTGCTCGACCCGATTTCCGCCAGCGAGTTGATCCGCGACATGGAAGGCCTGCGGGCCGCATGAGGCGCTCCGCGGCATCCCGAACAACGACCCGATCGAATCCCAGATGGCCATCACCAGCAAGACCAAAGACACCGGCACGGCACAGCAGCAACTGCAGCGCCCGCCGGCCGAGATCCTCTACGCCGAACAGCTCGCGCGGCTGCGCGCGCAGGACACCGACCCGCGCCCGCCCGGCTGGGTGCTGGGCCTGAAGGCCGCGCGCTCGTTCATCCTCGGCGATGCGGCGCTCGGCATCGCGCCCAAGATCGTCGCGCCGGTGGCCAGCATCGAACGCATGCTCGTCACCCTGGCCACCGGCCGTGGGCTGATGCTGGTGGGCGAGCCGGGCACGGCGAAGTCGATGCTGTCGGAGCTGCTGGCCACGGCCATCTCGGGCGTCTCGACGCTCACCATCCAGGGCGGCGCGTCGATCACCGAAGACCAGATCAAGTACGGCTGGAACTACGCGCTGCTCATCAACGAAGGCCCGAGTCCGCGCGCAATGGTGCCGGCGCCGCTGTACCTCGGCATGCAGCAGGGCCAGGTGGTGCGCTTCGAGGAAATCACGCGCGCGCCGCTGGAGGTGCAGGACTGCCTGCTGGGCATGCTGTCGGACCGCGTGATGGCGGTGCCCGAGCTGTCGGGCGAGCACGGCATGCTCTATGCGCGCGAGGGCTTCAACATCATCGCCACCGCCAACACGCGCGACCGCGGCGTGAACGAGATGAGCGCGGCACTGAAGCGGCGCTTCGACTTCGAGACGGTGTTCCCCATCCTCGACTTCGACCGCGAGCTGGCGCTGGTGCAGGAATCGGCCACGCGGCTGCTCGCGCAGAGCGGCATTCCGAAGACCGTGCCCGCCCCCGTGCTGGAGCTGCTGGTGTCCACCTTCCGCGACCTGCGCGGCGCACCCGCCAAGGGCGACAACGGCAACGCGGGCGACGCGGCGATGGACCGGCTCACCGCCGTGATGTCCACCGCCGAGGCGGTGAACGTGGCGCATGCGGTGGGCGTGCGCGCATGGTTCCTCGAACAGCGCGAGGGCTCGCCGGCCGACCTGGTCGACTGCATCGCCGGCACGGTGGTGAAGGACAACGCCGACGACCGCGCCAAACTGCGGCGCTACTTCGAGCAGAAGGCGGCGAAGCGCAACGGGCCGCACTGGCGCGCGTACTACGACGCCCGCCACCGCCTGCCCTGACATGAGCAAACCCCCAGGCTTCGCGCACTCCGTGTCGCTTCGCCAACCCCCTTGCAGGGGGCAACACCAGCGGCCCGGCAAAGCCGGTTCCGCGGTGTTCCGCGAAGGGCCCTCGCTTCGCTTGGCGCGCCATCGGTGACGAGGATGAGCGAATCGCTTCACATCGTCGGCGTGCGCCACCACAGCCCGGCCTGCGCGCGGCTGGTGGCCGAGCGCATCCGCACGCTGCGCCCCGCGTACGTGCTGATCGAAGGCCCGGCCGACTTCAACGAACGCCTCGACGAGCTGTACCTGCCGCACCGGCTGCCGGTGGCGATCTACAGCTATCTCTCGGGCGACGACACGCACCGCGGTTCGTGGTCGCCCTTTGCCGAGCATTCGCCCGAGTGGCAGGCGCTGCAGGTCGCGCGCGAGGTCGGCTCCGCCGTGCGCTTCATCGACCTGCCGGCCTGGCACGACGCGTTCTCGCGCATGGAGAACCGCTATGCCGACGTGGCCGACCACGAGCACGAGGAGCGCGCCGAAGCCTACGAGCGCGCGCTGACGGAGAAGCTCTCGGTGCAGGGCCGCGATGCGTTGTGGGACCACCTGTTCGAGGACGGCTGCGATGCGGCCGAGCTGGCAAAGCGCCTGTCCACCTACTTCGATCACCTGCGCGGCGAAGACCCCGGCTCGCAGGGCAACCAGGCGCGCGAAGCCATGATGGCGCGCTGGATCGCCTGGGCGATGGCGCAGCCGGGCAAACCCGGCCGCGCGCAGGCGCTGGTGGTGTGCGGCGGCTATCACGCGCCCGCGCTGGCGCGGCTGTGGCAAGGCATGCCTGCGGAGCTGCCCGCCACGCCGCAGCCTTCGCTCGAATCCACCGACGAAGAAGACACGCACGACGCCGACACCGCGCTGCGATTCGGCTCCTACCTCGTGCCCTACACCTTCAAGCGCCTCGACGCCTTCGCAGGCTATGCCTCGGGCATGCCCTCCCCCGCCTACTACCAGTGGGTCTGGGACCACGGCCCTGAAGGCGCCGCGCGCCGCGCGCTGCAGCACGTGATGCAGCGCCTGCGCGAGAAGAAACTCCCCGCCTCCACCGCCGACCTGATGGCCGTGCATCTGCGCGCACAAGGTCTGGCGCGCTTGCGCGGCCACGAGAAGCCGCTGCGCTCCGACTGGCTCGACGCGCTGGCCGGTGCGCTCGTGAAAGACGCGCTCGACGCGCCGCTCCCCTGGACCTACCGCGGCGCCATCCGCCCCGGCACCGATCCCGTGCTGGTGCAGGCGATGGACGTGCTGGCCGGCGACACCGTCGGGCAGTTGGCGCCCGGCACGCCCCAGCCGCCGCTGGTGGCCGCGGTGCAGGCCGAACTCGCGGCGCACGGCATCGTGCTGCGCGGCCAGATCAAGCTCGACCTGCTGCTCGAAGCCGACCGCGCGAAAAGCCGCGTGCTGCACCGCCTGGCTATCCTGCGGCTGCCCGGCGTGCGCCGCACCCAGGGGCCGAAGCTCGCGATGTCGGGCGAGCGCACCGAGCTGTGGTCGCTGAGCGAACCGCTGGAACAGCAGGCCGCGCTGATCGAGGCCGGCGCCTGGGGCGCGAGCCTGCACGACGCAGCGCGCGCCCGGCTCGAAGACGATCTGCGCCAGGCCCACGGCCACATCGGCCCGCTCGCCGATGGCCTCAACCAGGCTGCGTGGGCGGGACTGTCGGCGCTCAGCGATGCGCTGCTGCGCGAACTGCAGGGCGCCGTTGCCAACGAGCCGCGCTTCGAGGCGCTCGGCCCCGCGCTGTCGGTGCTGCACACGCTGCTGCGGCACGGCCAGATGCTGGGCATGGCCGATGCGCCCGTGCTGCGCGTGGTGATCGAGTCGGGCTTCGACCGCGCGCTGTGGTTGCTGGAGCCGCCCGCGGACATCGCACCGGCCGACATGCAAGCCCACCTCGAAGGCCACCTTGCGCTGCGGCGGATCGTGGCCGACGTGCTGGCCCACGCGCAAGACCATGCGCACGACGCGCACGCCCCGTCGCTGCTCGACGTGGAGCCGGCCCGCGCGCTCGCCGTGTGGCAGCGCAAGGCCGCCGACGCCAGCGCCGCTCCGGTGAGCCGCGGCGCGGCGCTCGGTGCCACGCTGAGCCTGGCCGGCCGCGCCGCCAACGCGCAAACGCACGACGACCACGGCGTGGCCGAGGCGATGCAACTGCTGCATTCGCTCCCCGCCCCCGTGCTCGGCGATGCGCTCACCGGGCTGCTGGCGCTGGCGCGCGAGGTGCTCGCGTCCGAACCCGCTTTCGTCGCCGGCATGGACCGCACCGTGCAGGCCCTGGACAACGCCGACTTCGTGCGCGCCATGCCCAGCCTGCGCGCCGCCTTCGCCTGGCTGCCGCCGCAGGAACGCGGGCTGCTGGCCGACCAGGTACTGGCGCTGCACGACGCCACGCACCTCTCGCGCCGCACGCTCACCGCCCACCGTGCGGGAGAGGCGGCACCCGAACAGCTGGCCGAGGCCCGCCGCGTGGAAGACGCGGTGCTCGCGCGCCTCGCGGCCTGGGGCGTGGCGCTCGAAGACACAGAGGAAGCCCCCCGCCCATGAGCCTCGACATTCCCGATCCGCTGCAGCGCTGGCGCCTGCTGCTGGGCGACCCGGCCGAGTCGGCCTGCGGTGGCCTGAGCGCCGAGGCGCAGGCCGCCGATGCCGCGCTCGACTGGCTCTACGGCCGCGACAGCGACCGCGCGAGCCGTGGCGAACGCAGCGCGGGCCTGGGCCCGTCGGCGCTCAGCACGCCGGACTGGATCAACACCATCCACACGCTCTTTCCGAAGGAAGTGATCGAGCGGCTGGAGCGGGACGCGGTCGAGCGCTACGGCATCGACGAGGTGGTGACCAACCTCGAGGTGCTCGAACGCATCGAGCCCTCCGAATCGCTGCTGCGCGCGGTGCTGCACACCAAGCACCTGATGAATCCCGAGGTGCTCGCGGCCGCGCGCAAGCTGGTGGCCGAGGTGGTGCGCCGCATCATGGAAAAGCTCGCTACCGAAGTGCGCCTGGCCTTCAGCGGCAGCCGCGACCGGCGCCGCCGCTCGCGCATGAAGGTCGCGCGCAACTTCGACTTCAAGCAGACGCTGGCCGCCAACCTGCACCGCTACGACCCGCAGCGCCGCAAGCTCTACGTGGAGCGGCCGGTGTTCATCAGCCGCACGAAGCGGCACGCCGAACCGTGGGACATCGTCCTGCTGATCGACCAGAGCGGCTCGATGGTCGACTCGGTGATCCACAGCGCAGTGATGGCCGCCTGCCTGTGGCAGCTGCCCGGCATGCGCACGCGGCTCGTGGCCTTCGACACGGCGGTGGTCGACCTGACCGCCGACGTGTCGGACCCGGTCGAGCTGCTGATGAAGGTGCAGCTCGGCGGTGGCACCGACATTGCAAAGGCGGTGGCGTATGCGCAGTCGCTCGTCGCCAATCCCTCGAAGAGCATCGTGGTGCTGGTGAGCGACTTCTACGAAGGCGGCAGCGAGCACGAGCTGGTGCGGCGCGTGAAGGCGTTGGTCGAGTCCGGCGCTAAGGTGCTGGGCCTGGCGGCGCTCGACTCCAAGGCTGAACCCAACTACGACCGCGAGATGGCCGCGCGGCTGGTGCGCGAAGGCGCGCAGATCGGCGCGATGACGCCGGGCCAGTTGGCCGGCTGGCTGGCCGAGAAGGTGCAGGGATGAGCGGCACCACGGCATGGCGGGCCGACCTGCTGGAGCTGACGCCCGAGGCGCTGACGGCGCTGGCCAACGCGGGCTTCGTGAAGCGCGCGCAGAAGGACGTGGCGGCCGGCCTGCTGCCGAAGCTGGAGACCGGCGCCGACGGCGTGGTGCAGGCGCAGTTCGACGACGGCGTGCGCACCAGCCTGCCGCCGGGGCGCACGCTGCGCGACGCGCAGTGCAGCTGCCCCGCCAGCGGCATGTGCCGGCATCGGGTGATGCTGGTGCTGGCCTACCAGGCGCAGGCAGCGTCGGCGCAGGCGGATGCGCCCCGCGACGCAGAAGAAGCAGCCGCCGAGCCGGACGGCGCATGGAGCCCCGCGCAGTTCGACGATGCCGCACTGGCCGCCAGCCTCGCGCCCTCCGTGCTCGAACAGGCGAACAAGCTCGTCGCCGCGCGTCCGGTGGTCGGCGTGCAGGCCTGGCGCAGCGCGAGCGCGCCACCGGTGGCACGGCTGCCGATGTGCAGCGTGCGCTTCTTCTCGCGCAGCTCGCTGGTTCATGCGCGCTGCGATTGCAAGCAGGGCAGCGGCTGCGCGCACGTGGTGATCGCGGTGTGGGCATTCCGGCAGGCCGGACCGCTGGCGCCGGGTTCGGCGGAAGTGCTGCTCGAGGTGTCGCCGCCCGCTTCGGCAGGCGCGAACGCCTCGGACCCGGCACCGCCATCGGCGGCGATGCAGGGCGAAGCCGCCGTTGCGCTGCGCGCGCAGATCGACGCCCTGCTGCTGTCGCTCTGGCTCGACGGTTCGAGCCAGCCGCCGATGGCGCTCGCGGCCCGCTTCGAGGCCGTGCGCGACCAGGCGCGCGCGCTGGCCTGGAGCTGGGTGGACGATGCGCTCGACGAGCTCTGGCAACTGCTGCAGGCCCAGCATGCGCGCAGCAGCCGCTTCGAACCGCTGCGGCTGGTGCGCGTACTGACCGAGCTGTGGGCGCGATTGCAGGCGGCGGCGCATGCCGCGCGGCCACAGGCGCGGCCCGCGCTGCCGGCCAGCCGGATCCTCGGCATCGGCGTCAAGGGCGAGGTCGCGCTCGATCACCTTCGGCTGGTGTCGCTCGGGGCCGAACTCTGGTCGGACGACGCCGCCGAGGGCGCGAGCGTTTTGTTCGCGGACCCCGACACGCAGAACGTGACCGTGCTGGAGCGCCAGTGGTCGCGCGCGGCCGATGCCGCCGCGGGCGGCACCGCGCAGGCGCTGATGAACCGGCGCGTCGCGGGCTTTCCGCTGCGGCAACTGGCGAGCGGGCAGGTCATCACCAAGACCGCGACACGGCGCGCCAACGGGCTCGTCGACATCACGGCCGGCGCGCGGCAGACGGGCGTGCTGCCGCTGTCGCCCAAGTCGTGGGACGACCTCGTCGCACCACTGCGGCAGGACAGCGTGGCCGCGCTGGTGGCGCATCTGCGCGAGGCCGCTCCCGACTTCGTGCGGCCGCGGCAGGCCGCGGGCGGCGCGTCGGCGGGTGCGTCGGGGCAGCTGCATGTGGTGGCGTTCGAACGCATGGAGGCGGTGTCGTGCCACTGGGATGCGGCGGCGCAGGTGCTGCATGCGCGGCTGAAGCAGGCAGCACCGGAAGGGTCGGACGAAGCCCCGGCCGAAGACGACAACAACGAACACGACTGGCTGCACCTGGCCTTGCCGCATCGCGCGGTCGCGCCCGGCGCCGTCGATGCGCTGGCCCGCGCGCTCGCCGGGGAATACGGCCCGCTGCGCGCCGTGGCCGGCACCGTGCATCTGCAGGGTGATCAGGCGGTGATGCAGCCGCTGAGCCTGCTGACGGCGCAACGCGCCGTGGTGCTCCAGGTCGAAGCGGTGGCGCCACAGCCGCTGGGCCTTCGCAGCGATGTCGAGGACGTGCCCGCCTTGAACGCGCTGGCCGGCGACACGCTGGAACTGCTGGCGCTGTGGCTGCGCCAGGGCCTGCGCCATCAGGGCGGCGGCGCGCTGTCGCGAGCGCAAGCGCAGGTGCTGCGGCTGAAGCAGGCCGGTCTGGCGCAAAGTGCGGGCTTGCTGGAGGCCGTGCTCGAGAACCTGCGGTCGGCGCAGCGGCCGGCGCTGGTGGCGCAACTGGCGATGCTGGGTCTGCTGATGCAGGGCGTGGCGCAATCGGCCTCGGCATGAAAAAACCCCTGGGCCGGTGAAGACTCAGGGGTTCTTTGCGTGGTGCCGCTTGTCGGAATCGAACTGACGACCTTCCGCTTACAAGGCGGGTGCTCTACCAATTGAGCTAAAGCGGCGAAATTCCAATGCGTGATTCTAGTGGCGCCAGCCGGGGTGGCCGGCCGCTGCTACTTGATGCGCTTGAGCGACGGCCGAGCACCGCCACCGGCCGGCGGGCGCGGCGGCTCGTCGTCGGGATCGGCGGGCAAGCCGGTGTCGATGGCTTCGTCGGCGTCCTCGCCCGTCACCAGATGGACGACCTTGCCCGCGTCGCCTTCGGTGCCGCGCGAGGCGTCACGCAAGGGCATGCGGGCCTGGCCCTGGGACGACGACGATGCGGCGGACGACGGCACATCGCCTTGCTCGGTGCCGAGCGATGGCGCCGGCGCCGGAAACGCCATGCCCTGCCCGTTCTCGCGCGCGTAGATCGCGATCACGCGCCCCACCGGCACGCTGATTTCGCGCGCACTGCCCGCAAAACGGGCCTTGAACTCGATGAAATCGTTGCCGAGCTTGAGCGAGCTGGTCGCGTCGAAGCTGATGTTGAGCACGATCTCGCCGTTCTTCACGTACTCGCGCGGGACCTGGACGGTCTCGTCGACCTGCACCGCGACATAGGGCGTGAACCCGTTGTCGGTGCACCATTCGTACAGCGCCCGGATGAGGTACGGGCGGGTGGAGGACGACTCGAGCGCGTTGATCATGAAAAACTGCGAAAAGCGATGAAAGCAGGCACGAAGCTTACTTACTTTCGCATGACCTTTTCAGAGGGCGTCAGTGCTTCGATATAGGCGGGGCGCGAGAAGATGCGCTCAGCGTACTTCAGGAGCGGTGCCGCGTTCTTGCTGAGGTCGATGCCGTAGTAGTCCAGGCGCCACAGCAGCGGAGCGATGGCCACGTCGAGCATCGAGAAGTTGTCGCCCAGCATGTACTTGTTCTTGAGGAACACGGGGGCCAGCTGCGTGAGGCGATCGCGGATGTGCGAGCGGGCCTTTTCCAGCGCTTTCTCGTTGCCCTTGGTGGTGCGGTTCTCGAGCGTCGAGACGTGCACGAAGAGTTCCTTCTCGAAGTTGAGCAGGAACAGGCGCACGCGGGCGCGGTCGACCGGGTCGCCGGGCATCAGCTGGGGATGCGGGAAGCGCTCGTCGATGTACTCGTTGATGATGTTCGACTCGTACAGGATCAGGTCGCGCTCGACCAGGATCGGCACCTGGCCGTACGGGTTCATCACGCTGATGTCTTCGGGCTTGTTGTAGAGATCGACGTCGCGGATCTCGAAGTCCATGCCCTTTTCGAACAACACGAAGCGGCAGCGGTGGGAAAAGGGGCAGGTCGTTCCTGAATACAAGACCATCATGGCGAGAGACTCCTAAAAATCAAAAAGAGTGGGTCGCGTTGGCAACCCACTCTGTGGGACCGGATGCACGAGGCGCCCGGTCGGCGTGGACGGAACTACTTGACGTCTTTCCAGTACGAGGCGTTCAGTCGCCACACGAAAACCACCGACATGGCCAGGAACAGCAGCACCCACACGCCGATGCGGATGCGGGTGTTCTGTGCCGGTTCGGCCATCCATTGCAGGTAACTCACCAGGTCGCCGACCGCATGGTCGTACTGCACGGGCGTCAGGGTGCCGGGAGTGACTTGCTCCCAGCCCTTGAACACTTCAGCCTCGTGGCCGTGCTGTTCGATCTTGGTGTAGACCGGTCGGCGCTCGCCCTGCAGTTCCCACAGGGGGTTCGGCATGGCGACGCTCGGGAACACGAGGTTGTTCCAGCCGGTGGCCTTGGTGTCGTCGCGGTAGTAGGTGCGAAGGTACGTATAGAGGTAGTCGGCGCCGGTGCCGCCGTGGCCGGCGCGCGAGCGGGCGACCAGGGTCAGGTCAGGGGGCGTGGTGCCGAACCATTCCTTGGCCTGGCGCGCGTCGATGTTGGCCTTCATGGTCTCGCCGACCTTGTCGGTCGAGAACAGGAGGTTGTCCTTGATCTGCTGCTCGGTGATGCCGAGGTCCTGCAGGCGGTTGTAGCGCATGAAGGCAGCCGAGTGGCAGTTCAGGCAGTAGTTGACGAACAGCTTGGCGCCGTTCTGCAAGGCGGCCACGTCGGTCGTCTTGTTGGGCGCCTTGTCCCACGCAATGCCCTCGGACTCGGCCGATGCCGCCGCGGAGAAGGTCAGGCCCAGTGCAAGACCCAGGACCGCGAGCCAGCCGGAAATGCTTTTCTTCTTCATCGTGTTTCTCTCAGCTCTCTTGGCGCTTGTGGTTCTCAATGGGCGGCGAAGACCACGCGCTGGGGCACGGTCTTGAACTCGCCCTTGCGGCTCCACCACGGCATCAGCAGGAAGAAGCCGAAGTACACGAGCGTGCCGATCTGCGAGACGGTCTGCGCGATGTCCAGCTTGAACGAGCCGATGGCCAGCTCACCCCAGACGCCGGGCGGCTGGATGCCCAGGTAGCCCAGGATCAGGAAGAAGAAGACGAACAGGCCGTACACGTACTTGTGCCAGCCCGGACGGTAGCGGATCGACTTGACTTCGCTGTGGTCGAGCCACGGCAGGAAGAACAAGATGATGACCGAGCCGCCCATGATGACCACGCCCCAGAACTTGGCGTCGAAGTTCTTGAGCAGGAAGATCACGACAGCCGCAAGGACGACGCCGGCGATCTTCAGGCCCATGCCCGACTTGCCCTTGACGAAGTTCCAGATGGCGGCTGCAGCGACGATCAGCGAGAACACGTTGACCATGTCGTCGGTGGTCGCGCGCAGCATCGAATAGAACGGCGTGAAGTACCAGACCGGGGCGATGTGGTTCGGCGTTTTCAGCGAATCGGCCGGAATGAAGTTGTTGTACTCGAGGAAGTACCCGCCGGCTTCAGGGGCGAAGAAGATCACCGCCGAGAAGATCGTGAGGAACACCACCACGCCGAAGATGTCGTGCACCGTGTAGTACGGATGCGACGGGATGCCGTCCAGCGGATGGCCATCGGGGCCGCGGTTGGCCTTGATCTCGATGCCGTCGGGGTTGTTCGAACCCACTTCGTGCAGCGCGATCAGGTGGGCCACGACGAGGCCGAGCAGCACCAGCGGCACGGCGATCACGTGGAAGCTGAAGAAGCGGTTCAGCGTGGCATCGCTCACCACGTAGTCGCCGCGGATCAGCAAGGCCAGGTCAGGGCCGACGAAGGGGATGGCGGCGAACAGGTTCACGATCACCTGGGCGCCCCAATAGGACATCTGGCCCCAGGGCAGCAGGTAGCCCATGAAGGCCTCGGCCATCAGGCACAGGAAGATCGCGCAGCCGAACACCCAGATCAGCTCGCGCGGCTTGCGGTAGCTGCCGTACATGAGGCCGCGGAACATGTGCAGGTACACCACGATGAAGAACGCCGAGGCGCCCGTCGAGTGGATGTAGCGGATCAGCCAGCCCCATGGCACGTCGCGCATGATGTACTCGACCGATGCGAACGCCTGGTTCGCGTCGGGCTTGTAGTGCATGACGAGGAAGATGCCGGTGACGATCTGGATCACCAGGACCAGCATCGCCAGCGAGCCGAAGATGTACCAGAAATTGAAGTTCTTCGGCGCGTAGTACTTGCCCCACTGGTCGTTCCAGAGCTTGGTGAGGGGGAAGCGGTTGTCGACCCAGTTCAGCAGCTTCTCGCCGGCGGGTGCGTTGGGGGAAATCTCGTGGAATTCAGCCATGTTCTTGTTCCGCCTCAGGCCTTCTTGGAGTCTTCACCGATCAGGAGCTTGGTGTCCGACAGGTACATGTGCGGCGGCACCGGCAGGTTGTCGGGCGCAGGCTTGTTCTTGAAGACCCGGCCGGCCAGGTCGAACGTGGAACCGTGGCAGGGGCAGAGGAAGCCGCCTTCCCAGTCGGCGGGCAGCGAAGGCTGCGGGCCGGCCTGGAAGCGGTCGCTCGGCGAGCAGCCCAGGTGGGTGCAAATGCCGACCACGACCAGCACTTCGGGCTTGATCGAGCGGTGCTCGTTCTGCGCGTACTTGGGGGTGAATTCGTCGGGGTGGCGCTTGGAGAGGGGATCGGCCAGCTGGCCATCCAGCTTGGGGAGTTCCGCGACCTGCGCGGGGGTGCGCTTGAGGATCCAGACCGGCTTGCCCCGCCATTCGACGGTCATTTTCTCGCCGACCTTGAGTGCCGAGATATCGACCTCGACCGCAGCACCCGCAGCCTTGGCCTTCTCGGAAGGCTGGAAAGTGCTCACAAAGGGAATGGCGGTGGCCACGCCGCCCGCTACGCCGGCACAGCTGGATGCGATCAACCACGTCCGCTTGCTTGTGTCGATCCGGGGCGAGCCGGAGGTCATGTCACTCATGGGGATCCTCTTGTCTTCTTCGCTGGAGCAGGGCCAACCTTAACCGTAGCAAGGTCAACCAAGGATTGTAGCGGGGCGCCGGATGGATTTTCAACGGGTCCCAACCCGCGGAAGCGGCGCGCAGGCGCGCGACCAGGCGTTGCGCGCCATGACGTGGACCGCTCGCCACCCGCAAGCAGGCGGCACGGGCGCACCGGCCTCAGTTCAGAAGGCCGTGCTGCGTCGCCTCGTGAACCGCCTGGGTGCGGGATTTCACCGAGAGCTTGCGGTAGATGCTCTTGGCATGAAACTCGACCGTGTTGACCGATAGGAAGACCGACTCTGCAATCTGCCGGTTGCTCCACCCTTGCGCGATCAACCTCAGCACGTTGAGTTCGCGCGGCGACAACAAACCGGACGCCGTCTGCGGCCGCGGCCGCGGTTGCGGAGGCGAAATGGCCACGAATGGAGCAACGCCCCTGGCCGACGCCGCGATCGTGCCCAGGAGACGGCGCGCGACGCGCGAGTCCATCGGTGCGCCGCCACGTTCGATCGAGCGCAGTTGAAAGGCCAGTTCGGCGTCGTCTGCCTCGGTCAGCAAGTAGCCCACGGCTCCCGCGGCAATGGCGGCATCCACCAGTTCGCGGTCGTCGGCCGCCGACATGGCAACGCTCTCGATCCAGGGATAGGACTGGCGGGCATGTTGAATCAACGACACCCCGTCGCGGGTCGGCAGATTCATGTCGACCAGCATCAGGTCATAGGGCAACGCTGCCAGCAGGTTGCGGGCCTCGGCCTGAGTGGAGGCGACGACCACGCGCCGTCCTGGCGCAAGTCCGCCCAGGATGCGCCGCATGCGCTCGGCCATGGCGATGTCTTCCCCAACGATCAACGCACTGCGAAAAGTGCCGCCGTAGGAATTCCTGGGCGCTTCGAGCTCCAGGATCGACTGTGAAGACAACGGATGACAAGCAACACTCATGGCGACAACTCCGAACTATAAATGCTCACTTTCGTTTCAGACACTGCAGGAACAATGCCTACGCAGAGCACTTTGAGTTGCAAATACCTCCGCCACGTCAAATGCCTTGATTTCATTGAGGAATGCGATGCTGCCAGCGTGAGTTTCAAGTAGCGACCGTCAGCGGCGGGCTTGCCGCGCCATCGTCGTTACGTCCGGCCCATCGAAGGCGTTACGTAGCACCGCGAAACACGCTTGGGCAAAAGTCACGACGGGGTCCGTCTCCCGCTGTAATAGACGGGGGAATTTGTTGCGGCACATTTGCGATGCTGTTAACCTCATTGCGATAAACACCGAATTCCAAGGGATCAGCATGACAATTTTCAAGCTCTCCGCAGCCGTGGCCCTCGCCGCTCTGGCAGCTTCTTCTGCTTTTGCTCAATCCACCGGTGCGAGCGATAGAGCCCTGATTATCCAGGGCGCGGCCGGCGCTGGTGGCGCTACCAATGCTGCAGTCGGACGAGTGAGCCCCCAAGTGGTCGGTGGTGTTGCCGCTGGCGTGGCGCTTGTTGCCGCTCTCGGCAGCAGCAACGGTGGCAATTCTGGCGGCGGCTTCGGCATTGGCCCTGGCGGCACGACGGGCACTGGCACCACCGGTACCACCGGCACGCGTTAATGCCGCGTGCCCTCCCCTCGGGAGGGCATTCGCTGAAAAGTCCGCGCGTAGGTTCCGCCACGCGATTCTTGAAACGTTGCCTTTGGGCAACGTTTTGTTTGGGCGTTGGCGGTTGCTCCTCCGGATCTTCTGCCATGTTGGATACGGCTCGCCTCCTCTATCGAGGTGCACCCGAGTCGGCCCAACCCAACTTCAATCCCAGCTACCGCTACCTGAAAACGGTCATTGACGGCCGAACCATTTTCATGGTCCTCGGCTATGTCGACACGCGCGCCGAAGGGCCGGTGGAAGTCTGGTACAGCAGCTCCGGCGAGGTCGTCAAGCTCCTGAACGGCCACTTGGCAGGGACCACCGGCCTCAGCGTCGACTGGCGCACCGTGCGCTTCTCTTCACTTCCTTCATGGCAAGCCGACGCGGGCACTTCTGCTGCGCAAGAGCAACGGTACAGGCGCGAGCGGGATCTCATGCCAGGCTATCGTTTCGGCATTCGCGATGAAGTCGTTCGCGCACCAATTGCGCCGCCCAGCAACAGCGCCCTCTCCGGGACTGCCGCCAACGCCTTGCAATGGTACGAAGAGCGCAGCGTGTCGTTGCCCGCAAATTCTTCGCTGCCGAACGCGCGCTTTGCCATCTCGCTTCTTTCAGGTACGCCTCAAGTCGTGTACTCGGAGCAATGCATTTCCAATGACCTCTGCATGAGCTTCGAGCGGTGGACACCTCCCGCGCCTGCAGCCGGCTCCCCGGCGGGCGCCGGTACATGAGCGCCCCGTTTCGCACGCGCAGCAAACACCATTGGCCCCGTCACGTGGCGGTCGCCTGCGCATTGGCGGCAAATTTCAGCGCGCTGGCACAGTCTTGGGACAAGGCTGCAGCCAACGCGCCGGCAAGCGATGCCGATGTGCGCCCCGGCGAACGCCTGAGCACCTGGTTGCTGCGCCAACCCGAGGGTGCCGCTGCGCCCGGCCTTGCATGGCGGGTTCCGCAGGAGCGACTTGCGCAGCAATTCCTCAAGAACACCTTGCTGGTTCGCATCGAAGCAGCGAACCGGCTCGCGGCTCGGGCCGATCAGGTCGAGCGCCTGAAGTTGATCACCTGGCTGCAGCAAATGCCGGTCACCGGCCGGGTGGCGCTCGGCGTGGTCGACCCGCGATGGCTGCAGGCCCATCCGGAAGAAGACCCGGTCCTGAGCGCCGGCCAGCAACTCGTCGCACCGCCGGCCGACCTGAAGACCGTTGCCGTCGTGCGCCCGAACGGCGAGCTTTGCCACGTGGCGCACGAAGCTGGCCGGTCCGCATGGGACTACGTCACGGCATGCGAACCCGTGGGTTCCTACGACTGGGCATGGGTTGCCCAGCCCGACGGCCGCACCGCCCGCGTGGGCGTTGCGCCATGGAACAGCCAACCCTCCGATGAGCCGGCGCCGGGCGCGTGGATCTGGGCCGCGCCGCGCGACATGACCGACCTGGTCGCCGCATCCGAGGGAATCATCAAATTCCTTGCAACGCAAGGACCTGCGCCACAAGGCAAGGACAGCCTCGCGGCGGTATCGCCCGCGCGAATGGATCCGCAAGCTGCGACGGCACCCTCAACCACGGTATCCGTGCGCCCGCAGCCCGTTCCGCAGTACCAGCCCTACCGCGCCAGCGGCAACGACTGGGGCGAAACCGGGTTGCTGCAAACGCCCACAGCCCGAATGGGCCAGGCCGGCGACTTCCGGACTTCTCTGACCAACGTGCACCCGTATTCGCGGCTCAACGTGATGTTCCAGCCGCTGGACTGGCTGGAGGCCGGCTTTCGCTACACGTCCATCAGCAATCGCGCCTACGCAGCCAGCACAACCGGCCAGAGCAACAAGGACAAGAGCATCGACCTGAAGGTGCGGCTCCTGAGCGAATCCGCCTATGTGCCAGAGCTCGCGCTGGGCTTTCGAGACCTCGGTGGTACCGGCCTGTTTTCTTCCGAATACCTGGTTGCCAACAAGCGCCACGGCGACCTGGATTTCAGCCTTGGCATCGGCTGGGGATACCTGGGCAGCAGCGGCAACATCCGCAACCCGCTGATCGCGCTGAGCAGCCGATTCAGAACACGCTCCGGTCGTTCATCGTCAACAGGGGGCGAGGCGAACTTCGGCTCCTACTTCCGCGGCCCTGCAGCCCTGTTCGGCGGCGTGGCGTGGCGCACGCCCTGGGAGCCGCTGACCGTCAAGCTCGAGTACGAAGGCAACGACTACCAGCACGAGCCGCAGAACAACAACCAGCGACAACGCTCCCCCTTCAACATCGGCCTCGAGTACCGCTACTCGCCGAACGTGGCCTTCAGTGCCGGCTTCGAGCGCGGCAACAAGGTGATGGTTGGCATCACCTTGTCGACCAACGTCGCATCGATGCGATCCAGCAAGGTCGCCGATCCGCCCCAGCCACGCTTTACCCCGGAAGCACCCGCGAATCCGCCCGGATGGGCGTCCACGGCTGCCGAGATCGAGTCACGTACCGAATGGACGGTCCAGCGCATTGCGCCGCAAGGCAGCGGCCTGCACGTCTGGATCACCGAGAGCAACACCGTCTATCGCGAAGCACGCGTGCAGCAGATCATTGCGGTGCTGCATCGCGATGCACCGGCGTCGGCAAAAACGTTCATCCTGCACTACAACGAACGCGGCCTGGCCATGCACGCACAGGTCGTCGACAGGGCCGAATGGATGACGGCGCACTACCAAGCACAAACGCCCGCAGAGAAACGGGCCGTCAGCCAACGCGAGTACGCACCGCCGCAGGACAACAGCGAAGACCGGCTCCTCGAGTTTCCGTCGAAGAACGCGGCCACCACCGCGGCAACGAGCACCTCGCAGCCCACCGAACCCGCGATGGCTGCCTGGGAGCATCGTCCCCAGAAATTCTTCTTCGGTTTGACGCCCAGCTTCTCGCAGATCCTGGGTGGGCCCGATGCTTTCGTGCTCTACCAGCTCGGTGTTCAGGCAACGGCCGAGTACCGCTTTACGCAGAGCACCTGGGTGAATGCCGCGCTGAACTGGCGCCTGGTGGACAACTTCGACAAGTTCACCTACACCGCGCCCAGCAACCTGCCGCGCGTGCGAACCTTCCAGCGCGAGTACGTCACGTCGAAGCGCTTGACCATGCCGGTGCTTCAGCTGACCCACGTGGGCCGCCTGAACGAAGACCAGTACTACAGCGTGTATGGCGGTGCGCTCGAACCCATGTTCGCGGGCGTCGGCGCCGAATGGCTGTACCGGCCATGGCGCAGCAAGTTTGCCCTGGGCGTCGACATCAACCATGTGCGGCAGCGCGACTTTGCGCAGGACTTCGGCCTGCGCGACTACAAGGTCAACACCGGCCATGCCACCCTGTACTGGGACACCGGCTGGAACGGCGTGCAAGCCAGGGTCAGCGTGGGCCAGTACCTGGCCGGCGATCGCGGCGTGTCCATCGACATCAGCCGCCGCTTCGACAACGGTGTGACGATCGGCGCCTATGCCACCAAGACCAATGTGTCGGCGGCGCGGTTCGGCGAAGGCAGCTTCGACAAGGGCATCTACATTTCGCTGCCATTCGACGCGCTGCTGCCGCGGTCCAGCAAGTTCTCCGCAAACTTCACCTGGGCTCCCCTGGTGCGGGACGGTGGCGCAAAGCTGGGACGAATCAACCCGCTCTACGAAATGACGACCTCGCGGGACCCGAGGGCGTTCAGCTTCTCGCCGCCGGACGACAACAAGCCCAAGGCTGGGGACAACATTCTGGATTTCGGGCCGGCTCGATAACCGCGGCTTGCGAGAGAAGCCTGGCTATCGAATCTCGCACTTGGCGAGCAGAGAAGAAAGTCAGGCGGCTATCGCGATCGGCGATGCGGGCTTGCCACCATCGTCGGGGCGATGATGATGCTCGATGCCAAGTGGCTGGCTCGCGGGCCGCACACGATGCCGCTCCATGTGCACCCAGTCGACCACTTCCAGGTGCGGCTGATAGCCAGCCAGCATCTGCTTCAGTGCAGCCTTCAAGGCTGGAACATCGCTGCTTTCAAGCGTTGCCTTCAGCACATCGAATTGGCGCCAAAGCTCTTCCCACGGTGGGCAATTTTCGTGCGCCTTCATCACGCGCGGATGCACCGTGGGCATGGCGTTGTTGCCGATCAACAGCTCTTCGTACAGCTTCTCGCCGGGGCGCAAGCCGGTGATGTGCAACTCGATGTCTCCTTCGGGCGTCGCCTCGTCGCGCACGGTGCGCCCCGAGAGCTCCACCAGCCGACGCGCCAGATCGATAATGCGCACCGGGTTACCCATGTCGAGCACGAACACGTCGCCACCCCAGGCCATTGCGCCTGCCTGGATCACCAGTTGGGCGGCCTCGGGAATCGTCATGAAATAGCGCGTGATGTCGGCATGCGTGAGCGTGATTGGCCCACCTGCTTCAATCTGGCGCCGAAACAATGGCACCACCGAACCGCTGGAACCGAGCACGTTGCCGAAACGGACCATCGAGAAACAGGTTTCGGTACTTTGCTGCGCCAGCCCTTGCAAAGCCATTTCGGCCAACCGCTTGCTGGCCCCCATGATGTTGGTCGGCCGAACGGCCTTGTCCGTGCTGACCAGCACGAAGCGCCGAACCTTGCACTCCATCGCCACTCGCGCGGCAGTGAGCGTGCCGATCGCGTTGTTGCGCACGCCTTCGATCGGGTTGTGTTCGACGAGGGGCACGTGCTTGTAGGCGGCCGCGTGATAGACCGTGTCAGGGCGCCACGCATGCATGATCTCGCGCAGCCGGCGGGCATCGCACACCGAGGCCAGGAGCGGGATGACGCGAACTTCAGGCGCAAGCTCCTCGAGCTCCTGGTGAACGGCATAGAGCGCGTATTCGCTCAAGTCGACCAGCAGCAGGACCGATGGTGAAAGTTGCACGATCTGCCGGCAAAGCTCGCTGCCGATGGAGCCACCAGCCCCGGTAACCAGAACCACCTGGCTGCGAATGTGCTTGTGCAGCAAGTCGGCCACCGGTGCCACCGGATCGCGGCCCAACAGGTCTTCGATATCCACCTCGAGCAGGTCATTGACTTGCACCCTGCCGTTGGCCAGATCGGCCAGGGCCGGCAATGTGCGCACATGCAGACGCAGCGGCAAGAGCCGATTCAAAATTTCAACGCGACGCAGATGGCTGGCCGAAGGCATGGCCAGCAGCACATCGGTAATGCCCTGCTTGGCGGCGTTCTGCTCCAACCACTCAACCGATTGAATTTGCACACCGTTGAGCGTGCTGCCCTGAAGGTGGGCTGCATCGTCCACAAAAGCACAAAGCATCATTTCGCGGCTTTGTGCCAATGCCGCGGCCAGCTGCAGACCGGCGCCGCCAGCACCGTAGATCACCACTTGCGGCAGGGCCTTGCGATGAAGTGCGCTCATGTACAGGCCACCCAGCCAATAACGCGCAAACATGCGGCAACCCGCAATCGCGAGGAAGAGCAACAGCGGCACCAGAATACCCACCGTGCGCGGCACGCCCTTTACGCCGACCACGGAGAACATCAGTGCATAACCGAGACCGAACACGGCACAGGCCCGCACGATTGCCATCAACGCAGCGCTGCCGGCATAGCGAAAGATGGCCCTGTACAAGCCGAAGACCACGAAGAGCGGCAACGCCAGGACCACGGCCATCACCGGCGCCGACCATTGCACCCCGCGCAGGGTTACCCATTGCTCATACCGAAAACTGAATGCGAGCCAAACGCACAGCAAGCACAAAGCCGCATCCACGGCCAATGCCAGCAAGCGTTTGGCGGGGCGCGGCAACGCAAGCAGCGGGGCAGCCAAACGATTGATCACTTGAGTTCCACTCGCCGGAAGCGCTGTTTCATTTCTTCATTCTCTGTGAAGAAATACCAGGGCACACCCCCTGTTCTGGGTATTCCGCCACGGTCAGATGTGAGTTTTTGTATTGTTTGTGTCGAGGCAAGTGACACGGTACTGAAGAAGATTTCTCATTCTTCAAACCGAAGCCATGCTCAGTACAAGCCGCAAACTCAGGCCGCTTCCTTGTATTTGTACTCGGTATAGCGGTAGCCGCCGTACTTGTAGCCGTAGCTTCCGTAGTGCCTGCGCGAGAGGTCCATGCCGTTGAAGACCACGCCGTTAACCTGCTGCCCCGCGTGCGCCAGGCGCTTGACGCTCTCGTTGAGTTCACCAAGTTGCGTGAGGCCATCGCGAGCAACCAGCAGGATGGCCCCGGTATGTGCGGCCACTGCCGCGGCATCAGCCGCAACCAGCACTGGCGGACTGTCGATCACCACCAGGTCGTACTGGGCAGACATGGCATTCAGCAAGTCGCCCAGCCTGGACGACAACATCATGTTTGCTGGGTTAACCGGGTAGTTACCGGTCGTAAGAACGTCGAGGTTAGGTACAACCTGGGCATGGATCGCCTGCTCGGTGCTCAGGTCTCCCACCAGAACGTCGGCCAGGCCGCCCTGCCGTGGAAGGCCGAAGGCTTTCTGGATGTGCCCCTTGCGCAAGTCGGCATCGATCAGCAGCACGCGTTTGCCAGCCTGCGCCATGATCACTGCGAAGTTGCCCGAAACAAAGCTCTTGCCCACACCCGGTGTCGCACCAGTGATGAGCACCCGGTTGTTCCCGGATTCCATCAAGGTCAGCTGCAGGGAGATGCGCAGGTTGCGCAAGCTCTCTATGGCGACACTCCCCGGCTCCGTGACGGCCAGGACCTGCACGCCGCCTGCACCGCCGGCAATACGTTGGAGAATCTTCTCCTGTTCGACGGCAAGAGGGACAACGGAATAGACGTTCAATCCGAGACGATCTTCGATCTCTTGAGGATTCCGAATGCCGTTGGCCATTTTGCTGCGCAGGATGGCCAGCGAGATGCCAGCCAACAAACCCAGCACCAGCGACAGCGCCACAACCAGCTGCTTCTGTGGCTTCACAGGCCTCTTGGGCTCGGTAGCCTTGTCGAGCAAGCGCACGTTGCCGACCTTGCCTTCCTTGACGAGGCGCAATTGCAGCGAGCTGTTGAGCAGCGATTTGTAGAGTTCACCGTTGACGCGAACGTCTCGCTCCAGCCGCAACGCGTCTCGCTGCTGAACCGGCATGGCGCTCACGCGGCGGTCGATGGCATCGAGTTCGTGACGGAAGGCAGCGATTTGCCCGTCGACCACGCGCACCTTGGGGTTCGTTTCAGTGAAGCGCGAGAGCAGATCGCGTCGCAGCTGCTCGGACTCGAGCTTCTTGGTCTCCAATTGCACAGCCTGGGTCAAGATTGCCTTGGCTTCCTCATCGAAGGCAACGGTTCCGTTCTTGTTCCGGAAGTTCGCGTACGCATCTTCAGAGCCTTCGAGTTGCTTCTTGAACTCGGGCAACTGCCGGTCGAGAAATTCGAGCGTCTTCTCTGCCTCGGCGGCCTTGCGTTCAACGTTTTGATGCACGTACTGCGCGCCGATTGCATCGAGGATGCGCCGCAAGCGATCGCGATCGCTGTCTTCCAGCGTTGCGCTGATCACGTTCGACTGCTTGCCCTGCTCACTGAGCTGAATTCGCTTTTGCAGGTCCTCGGTAGTGGCAAGCACAGAAGCGCGAGAGACGACAAACTGCGCGCCAGGCTTGCCATCGAGCTGCGAGACGATGAGCACGATCGTGCCGCCGTGCACCTGCTGGCTCAGCAACTTGCCTACCGTGCCGGTCAGCGGCTCGGCCAGGTCAGGGTGGGCAAGCGTGTACTGGCCATTGGCCTGTGCCGTGATGGTGAAAGGCCTCTGGTCCTCCAACTCAGGGGGAACATCAAACTTGGCGATGTCGATCGTCTCCGTGCCCGAAACGTAACCGCTCATCCCCAGAAAACCGGGCTCCGACAGCTCCTTGGCACGGCGGGCGAGCCACTCGCCGATCAGCGGCGTATAGCGCGGCTGCGCATCGATGTACAAGCGCGTTGCCTCGACCGCACCGCCCAAGATCATTCGTGACCGGATGATCTGGATTTCGCCAATGGCTGGCGTCTTCACGTCGAACAGTGCCCCCGTATCGCCAAGAAAACTCTTCGCATCGGGCGCGGAGTCTTCGACCTGGACCAGCAGGTTGGACTGATAGACGGGCGTTGACAGCACCGCGTAGGCGACACCCAGAGCGACGGCGACAAACGTGATGCCTGCCACCAACCATTTGCGGTCGATCAGGATGTCCAGGTATTCGGACAGATGAACTACATCGTCGTCGTCGCGCAGAGGCCCGGTAACGGCAACCGACGAGGGAGATGGGGTAGTAAGGGATGTCATGAGAGTTTTCTAATGCGTTCGACCCACGCACTGGCGCCGGCATCGATGAGTTGCAGGGCTTGCTCGAAGGCCGGTCGGCCCAAGCGGTAGGGGTCGGGGATGTCGACGCGCGCAACCTCACCCAGACGGAACAATTTGCCGCGCGTGAGGGGGTGACGCTGGTTGATTAGCAGACGCTGCTCTTCATCCATGACAAGGATGAGATCGGCCTGCTGGCACATCAGATTGGTCAGTTGGCGCGCACGGTGAGACTCGATGTCGAGCCCGCGCTCGGCCATGAGTTGACGCGCCAGGGGATCAGCCGGCTGCCCCACCAGCGCGCCAACGCCCGCTGAAGCCACCTCGAGCTGCGGCAAGGCAGCGGCGATCAAGGCCTCTCCCATCGGGCTGCGGCAGATGTTGCCGATACATACGACCAGGACGGACTTCATGGCGCGGGACGGCCCATCAGGTCAGCGACACCCGGTGGTCGCACAAGACTATTAATCACAATTTGAAAACTCCCCTTCCAATAGTATTTTAGTTCCCGGCAGTCGCAACAAGCCTCATGCACGCTCCGATGCGCGATGCCACACCAGCCGCGCCAGCACCTCTCCCAGCAAGAGCCCAACCGCGTCTGCCAGCAAGTCCTCCCACTCGGCAAACCGGTCGGGCGTGAAGGACTGCAACACCTCGATGAGCCCTCCGTAGGCCAGAAGCCCCAAAAGTACCGGGACGGGCTGCTTCGGCCACGCCCGATTGCCAAGAAAGGCCAACACCGCAAACGCCAGGGCGTGGTTGCTCTTGTCCCACCCCGTGCTGGGCATTTGCAGCGATGGCGGCATCAGGCTGAGCACCAGCAACGCAAGCATTGCGACGAACAGCAGCCAACGCCAAAGGGCAGCCCTCTGCGCGAGGCGGGACTGCGGCTTCAAGCCGACGCCTCGGCCAACACCTGCGCAATGACCGTGCAACTTTTGTCGACCTCGACAGCAGTCAATGTGGGATGAACGAGAAACATCAGGCTCGCTTCGCCCAGTGCGCGTGCAACGGGCAGCGGTTCGATCGGCCGCCAGCCGGTACCGTCGAATGCACGCTCCAGATAAACCTCCGAGCACGAACCCTGGTAGCAAGGCACGCCATCCGCCTGAATGGCATCGGCAATGCGGTCGCGGCTCCAGCCTAGGGCCAACCGCTCCGGCTGAACGTACACATAGCATTTGTAGTGCGCATGCACACTGCCGGCCGCGACGTGATGCGCAAAAAACTCCGGCACGCGCACCGCTGAATGGGGGCGTGCTGCCGCCCACAACGCCTGCGCGTGGCGCGTGCGCGCGGCGGTCCATTCAGCCATGCGCTTCAATTGAATGCGACCAATGACAGCCTGCATTTCGAGCATGCGCCAATTGGTGCCAAAACTTTCGTGCAGCCATCGAAAGCCCGGAGCGTGCTTGCGCTCGTATACGGCCTCGTAACTCTTGCCGTGATCCTTGTACTGCCACATGGCACGCCACAGCGCTTCGTCGTCTGTTGTGACCATGCCGCCTTCGCCGCCCGTGGTCATGATCTTGTCCTGGCAAAAGGACCATGCACTTGCATGGCCGATGGAGCCAACCGATCTGCCTTTGTAGCGTGCACCGTGCGCCTGCGCGCAGTCTTCGATTACCTTGAAGCCGTGCGTGGCGGCAAGCGCCATGATCGGGTCCATGTCGCAGGGCCAACCAGCCAGGTGAACGCAGATAACTGCCTTGGTTCGCGGCGAGATCACTCGAGCGATGGTCTCGGCCGACAGGTTGCCGCTTTGCGCATCGACATCCGCAAACACCGGCGTGGCCCCCGCATTCACGACACACGACACGCTGGCGATGAAGGTGCGTGGCGTGACGATCACCTCGTCGCCGGGGCCGACGCCCATGCCCTTGAGAATCACGTCCAGTGCCAGCGTGCCATTGGTCAGCGCAAGCGCATGTGCGGTGCCTGCCCAGGCTGCGAATTCGCTTTCGAATGTGCGGCACTCCTGGCCGGTCCAGTAATTGACCTTGTTGGACAGGAGCACGCGTTGCACGGCATCGGCTTCTTCAGCTGTAAAGCTGGGCCAGGGAGAGAACGAGGTATTCAACACGACGAATCAACCTTTGATGAATGGTTTGGCGGGATTGCCGACCACAGTGGCGCCGGCTGGCACATCGCGGGTGACTACCGCGCCCATGCCGACGACAGCGCCACGACCGATGACGAGGGGGTGGCCCGGTTTGCCCTGCTTGATGACGGCTCCGGTGCCGATGTATGCATGGTCTTCTATGAGCACATTGCCATTGCATTTGACGCCGGGCGCAAAGGTAACGAAGTCGCCGATTACACAGTCGTGCGCCACATAGCTATAGATGTTGGCGTGAAAGTACCGCCCGATCCGGATATTGGACGTAAGCATGGCGAAGGGACTCAATACGGCACCTTCCCCCAGCACTGCATCGTCCAGCATCACTACGTTGGCAGCGGCCACAGTCCATGGCAATACCCGGTTCTCAGCGCAGCGTGCAGCCAATTTCTCTCGTATCGCGCTGTTGGCGATGGCGAGCACTGCATGCCGCGCGCTGGCTTCTGCCTGCAAGAATTCTGCATAGCGCAGCACACGCTGGCCATTCATCATCTGCACTTCAGAGTGATCGTCGACAAACACCAACTGCTCGGCTGATATGCCTTGATGCCGCAATTGCTCGCGTGCCAAAGGCATTACTTCACGGCCATAGCCGCTGGCGCCATAAACGGCAAAGAGAGGAAGGGTCACAGCTTGTCTCCTGTTCGCGAGCCCAAAAATCGGGGCATCGTTGCTTCGCCCGCCGCACTGATGCCATCACGCACCAGCACCTTGCGCACGGTGAGCCACAAGATCTTGATGTCGAGCCAGAGCGACCGGTGGTCGACGTACCACACGTCGAGCTTGAACTTCTCGTCCCAGCTCAACGCGTTGCGCCCGTTGACCTGAGCCCAGCCCGTGATACCGGGGCGCACTTCATGGCGGCGCGATTGCTCTGCGGAGTACAGAGGCAGGTAGTCCATCAGCAGCGGACGTGGACCCACCAGGCTCATGTCGCCCTTGAGCACGTTCCAGAGTTCGGGCAACTCGTCGAGGCTGCTGGCGCGCAGGAAGCGGCCGAAGGGCGTCAACCGATCTGCATCGGGCAACAACTGACCATCGACGCCGCGTGCGTCCGTCATCGTGCGAAACTTGACCATGTTGAACGGTCGCCCGTGCAAGCCCGGTCGCGTCTGGCGAAAGAACGCGGGACTGCCCAGTTTGCGGCGCACCTGCCACGTCAGGAACAACAGCGGTAGGCCCAGGAGCAGCAACGCCAGGCAGGCGAGCACGATGTCAAAAAAGCGCTTCATTTCGATTTCGCACCATTGGCCAGGCGCGTGAAGATGGCACCGAATTTGGCGACGCCGACCTTCAGGGCCAGTTGTTCCCGGTAGTAGCGCTGCGCCTGCTGCCCCATAGCTACCAACGCGTCAGGCGACATGGCTGCGAACGCTTCGGCGGCGTCGGCCAGTGCGTTGGCGTTTTCGGATTCAACAACCACGCCGCCGCCTGACTGTGCAACCAACCCGGCCGCATCACCATCGACCGCCATCAATAGCGGCTTGCCGACGGCCATGTAGGCCTGTGTCTTGGACGGAATGGTGATCTCGAACAACGGATCCTTGCGCAGGTGGACCAACAGAGCCTCGGCGGCATTGAGCAACGCCCCCACCTCCGACATCGGCACCGGCGGCAGAAAGGTCACGTTACCCAACTGCAGGTCGGTCGCCCGCTGCTTGAGCCGGGACACCTCGACACCGCCGCCGAGCAGCACGAAGCACACCCGCGCGTTGCGCGCCTGCAGGAGAGCAGCTGCGTCGAGCACTGCATCGAGTGCCTGGGCCTTGCCCATGTTTCCCGCAAAGAGGATGCGGAATTTTTCCGGGCCCGGGAAGGTGGCTGGCGGATGCCCCTGCGGCGAAGCCAACGCAACTTCATCGGCCCAGTTGTAGATCACTTCGACCTTGGCATCAGGCACGCCACGCTCCAGCAGCAGACGCTTGAAACCCGGCGAGAGAACGGCGATGTGATCCACGCGGCGATACACCCATTGGCATACGGCAGCCACCGCGCTCAAGGCCCGGGCGTTGTTGACCATGCCGGTGGCGCGCAAGGTATCGGGCCACATGTCCTGTATGTCGTAGACCACCGGAACGCGGCGCAGCAGCCGCAGCAAGCCGGCCGTGATGCCCACCGTGAGCGGCGGATGGTAGGCATAGATCACATCGGGCCGCCGCGCCATGAACAAGCCATAGAACAGCGATGAGGCAGCGAAGCTGGCGTAGTTCAACACTCGTTTGATCGCCGACTGGTCGTGGTTGGGATAGAGCGGCACGCGCGTTACCTGCACACCGTCGATCACTTCACGCTGCAGCAACTTGATGCGGTAGCCCGGATACACCTTGCCACCCGGGTAGTTGGGGAAGCCGGTCAGCACCTCGACCTCGAAGCCCTGGCGCACGAGTTCGCGAGCGAACACGATGCCCTTGAACGTCGGCTCGGGGTCGAACCACTGCGTCAACAGCAACACGCGAGTTGCCATGCCTCAGTACTTTTTCCAGACCACGCGATTCACGTAGTCGGTGTAGCTGTGGACGATGCGAAGCACCTTGTCCGAAACATTGGGCATGCTGTAGTCGGCCACCTGGCGCAGGCCGCGTGCCTCGCCTCGGGGCTGGGTGTCCAGAATGGCCAGGCCTTGGCGCACACGCTCCACTTCAAGGCCCACCATCATCACGGCGGCCTCTTCCATCCCCTCGGGCCGCTCGTGCGCCTCGCGCAGGTTGAGCGCCGGAAAATTGAGGATCGACGACTCTTCGTTGATCGTGCCGCTGTCGGACAAGGTGGCTCGCGCGGACAACTGCAGCTTGACGTAGTCATGAAAGCCCAGCGGCTTCAGCAGCCGCACCTGCGGATGAAAGCGCGCGCCCGTTGCGTCGATGCGCTTTTGCGTGCGCGGGTGCGTGGAGACGATGACCGGCAAGCCATGGTCTTCAGCAACCGCATTCAACACAGCCACCAGCTTGGTGAACGACTGCGCAGACTCGATGTTCTCTTCGCGGTGGGCGCTGACCACGAAATACTGCTCAGCCTGCAAGCCCAAACGCTCCAGCACGTCGGACGCCTCGATGCGCGGGCGATAGTGCGTCAGCACCTCGAACATCGGGCTGCCAGTCTTGATGACCAGGTCGGGCGGCAGCCCTTCGCGCAGGAGGTAGTCGCGCGCGATGGTGCTGTAGGTGAGGTTGACATCCGCCGTGTGGTCCACGATGCGGCGGTTGGTTTCTTCGGGCACACGCTGGTCGAAGCAACGGTTGCCCGCCTCCATGTGAAAGATCGGGATCTTGCGGCGCTTGGCCGGGATCACCGAAAGGCAGCTGTTGGTGTCGCCTAGCACCAGCATGGCCTCGGGCTGCACTTCGGCCAGCACCTGGTCCACCGCGATGATGAGGTTGCCGATGGTGTGCGCCGCGCTGGTGGCGTTGGCCGCGCTGTTCAGGAAGTGATCGGGCTTGCGCACGCCCAAGTCGTCGAAGAAGACTTGATTGAGTTCGTAGTCGTAGTTCTGGCCGGTATGCACCAGCACGTGGTCGCAGTGCTCGTCGAGCCGGGCCAGCACGCGCGACAAGCGAATGATTTCAGGCCGGGTGCCGACCACGGTCATGACTTTGAGTTTTTTCATGGGGAAAATCGAAAGTCCTGGGGTCTACAGCGGGCAGGCAAAGGTGTCTGGCCGCGCGCGGTCGAACACCTCGTTGGCCCAGAGCATGACGACCATTTCTTCGGTGCCGATGTTGGTGATGTCATGCGTCCAACCGGGCACGGTCTCGACGATTTCTGATTTGTCGCCAGCGGTAACCAGCTCGTGGGTTTCACCGGTCTGCATGTGCCGGAACTTGAAGCGTGCCTGCCCCTTGATGACCAGGAACTTCTCGGTCTTGCTGTGGTGGTAGTGACCGCCTCGCGTGATGCCGGGGTGCGCGGTGAAGAACGAGAACTGGCCGGCATCCGGCGTCTTCAGCATCTCGACGAACACGCCGCGCGCGTCCCCATGCTGCTGCACCGGGTAGGCGAACGACTCGGGCGGCAGGTAGCTCACATAAGTCGAATAAAGCGCCCGCACCAGCCCCGTGCCCACGCGGTCCGTCATGAGGGTGCTGCGGCTGTCCTTGAACGACTGGATCTGCCGGGCCAGTTCGCCCACAGTGGTGGTGTACTGCGGCGCCACGGTGGCGAACCCTTCCGCGTCCGCCGCGGCGTCTGCGCCATCCATCAGCTGAACGAAGCGTTCGATGACGTCGTCCACATACACCAGCGTGACGGCCGCTGCCGGGTCGTTGACCTGGATGGGGAGTCCGCGCGAGATGTTGTGGCAGAACGTGGCCACTGCCGAGTTGTAGTTGGGCCGGCACCATTTTCCGAAGACGTTGGGCAGCCGGAAGAGATGCACTGGAATGCCGTGGCTGCGAGCGGCTGCCTGCAGCGTCTCCTCGGCCCCGCGCTTGCTGCGGCCGTAGGGATTGTCGAACCCCGCCTGGGTGGAAGAGGTGTAGACGACCGGCACCTTCTTGCCCGTGGCTTCGGCCACTGCGCAGACAGCGCGGCTCAGGCTCTGCGTGAGTTCCGCGTTGCCGGTGGCGAATTCCTGCGGGTCCTGCGGGCGATTGACCCCCGCGAGATGGAACACGAAGTCCACCCCCTGCAGCAGCGCGGGCAGTTGGTCCACGCTGTCGTCGCGAGTGAAGCAGACCACCTGCACGTCCTTGCGCTCAGCCAGGTGCAACTGGAGGTTCTTGCCCACGAAACCGCGGGCGCCGGTAATCAACACTTTCATGGTCTTATTCCTGCGCCTCGGCGACCTCACCGCGTGCAATGCGCTGCATGAAGTCGAGCTTGAGCAGCAGCTTCTTCATGCCTTCGACGTCGAGACGGGTGGTGTTGTGCGAGTTGTAGTCTTCGCCGTGCGTGCTTCGGGTAATGCGTTGCTCGCCCTGCTCCACATACTTGGCGTAATTCAGGTCACGGCCGTCGGGCGGCACGCGGTAATAGTCGCCCTGATCTTCGGCGCAGGCCATTTCCTCTCGGCTCAGTAGCGCTTCATAGAGCTTTTCGCCATGCCTAGTGCCGATCTCGCGCACCTCGTGATCGGGTTTGCGCATCACCTCTAGAATCGCTCGGGTCAGCACCTGCACGGTGGCTGCCGGGGCCTTCTGCACAAAGATGTCGCCGTTGTTGCCGTGCTCAAAGGCGTGCAGCACCAGTTCGACGGCATCTTCCAGCGTCATCATGAAGCGAGTCATAGACGGGTCGGTCACGGTGATGGGCTTGCCTGCCAGCACCTGCTCCACGAACAGCGGGATGACCGAACCGCGCGAGGCCATGACGTTGCCGTAGCGAGTGCCGCAAATGACGGTGTTCGTGCTTTCCAGATTGCGGCTGGCGGCGACCATCACCTTCTCCATCATGGCTTTGCTGATGCCCATGGCGTTGATTGGGTAGACGGCTTTGTCGGTGCTGAGGCACACGACTCGTTTCACGCCTGCGGCAATTGCTGCTTCCAATACGTTCTCGGTCCCGAGCACATTGGTGCGGACTGCTTGCATTGGGTGGAATTCGCAGGAAGGCACCTGCTTGAGTGCCGCCGCATGGAAGACGTAGTCCACGCCGCGCATTGCCGCACCCACGCTTCGCGAATCGCGTACATCACCAATATAGAACTTGAGCTTGGGATGGTTGTAGCGCTTGCGCATGTCATCCTGCTTTTTTTCATCGCGACTAAAGATTCTAATTTCAGCGATCCCGGTATCTAAAAATCCTTTGAGAACGGCGTTACCAAAGGAACCAGTGCCGCCGGTGAGAAGAAGATTTTTTCCAGCAAACATATGGCAACCTATTTAATTTCGTTAAGGATTTTCAGAAATTCTCTGTATCTATCGTCAGGGCCATTTACATCCACTAGCTTCTTTATCGGCGCCTGCAATTCCGAAAAATTCTCCAGGCAAAATTCGATTTTTTTTGCCATCTCCAATTCTCCGCTGCAAGAAAATATTGCCTCATGCTCCAGGAAGTTTGGCATCCCGTGAACAATCAGTGGCAATCCTCTACTCATCAGCCTCAGCGACTTGTTCGCGAGGGTTACAGCTTCTGTAGAGGGAACACCGGCTTTATAAGGCATTAAACCTGCGAAGAATTTTTCTAACGGGAGAGCTTCCAGGGTCGAGGGCGGCAAGTAGAAGATATTCTTGCAAACAGCACACAAATCTGAAACGACAGTTTTGCTCGCCGTTGCGAGTGGGCCGACAAGATAGAAATTTATCTGGGGAAGCCGTCGAGAAACATTAGCAAGCAGTTCAAAGTCAATAATTTCATTAATCGATGCCCAGATCAAAACAGCATTCCTAAGCGAATCAGAATTCGGCAAACTATACCGATCATCACTCCAAGGAAAAAAAAGCTTCGGTTTGCACCAAGCAGATAGTTGCTGCATTAAGGGATACGACACAGTTAAAACAGCATCGCTAACGCCGCAAGTTTTGGCCAAAGCATTTCGTACGCGGGCCTTGCCCGCGAGTTTAGCCTGCGCAACAAAATCGTCGTTCACGATTGTAATAATTTTATTACTCCCGAAAACCGATCTCAAAAAGTAGTAATCGTAATTGAAATTTATCACAATTGCATTTTCGCAAAGCCTTGATGGCAAATTTGCCTTAATGCTAAAAATTTCAAATAGATTATTAATCCATCTTAAAAGGAAGAAAAAACGGAGTTGATGATGAAAAATCTGCTTCGTAGTGACAATTGCGAGCCCGCCGTCACTGATCGGAAAATCATTCCTCCGGCGCTGCCAAAAAAACAATGGCTTTTGCACGAAAATCACGCTATTCCCGGAATTCAAAAGAAGATTTGTTAGCTGGTGTCGCAACCGCGGCGACTCATCCCAATTGCTTTTACTAAAAACAATAAAATTCTTCATCACCAGCCTCAGCAATCAAAGCCAAAATAAAAATCGACCCGCAAAGAAAGATTCGACACAAACAATGCAGTGTCTTAGTTTTTTATCGCATGAGATTTCAAAAATTTTAGCGTCTGCTGCCACCATAGAGCATTAGGATCCCAACTCACATCAGGTTCGTAATTCCAAATCACGATCCCATCGGCGTATTGGTAGCAGGTCTCCAACTCCATGCCCCAATAGTCCACGGGCAGATATTTCTCTTTAAGCCTGAGATTGCTGCTATGGTATTGGGGCCACAAGTAGCAATAAACTGGCTTGCCAAATTTTCGGGCCACCTTCAAAGTTTCTTCCGCATAGCGTCGCCACCCTGCCTGATCTTCATAGAACGTGTAGAGAGAAGGATAAATTGCATCGACGTAAGGCGCAAAATCGGCCAACGCTTTATTGTTAAGAGTTTCCCACGTGCGTTTTTCAGCTAATTTATTTTTATCAACAAGTGGCCAATAGGTTCGCTCGGGAATCACGCCGTAGAAACCAAATGAAATTTCGGGGCGAGCGGCGCGAATTCGCTTCAGTATTTCCAAAAACTTCTCTTTGTTCTTGACTCGCTCGATCTCATTTTCCGTGTAAATAGACCATCGCTCTATATCGATGACAGTCGGAAGAGGCCCTTTTTCTAGGCTAGCGACCAGTCCATCAAAAACAGCTCCTCGAGCGATTTGATCCGAGGACTTGGAAGGAAGCAACGATGACTCGTAAATAATCGGATTCCTACCAACGCCAAATTCGGAAACATCCACCCCGCCCTTGTAATGCATTGACTGCACAACCATAAATTTCTTTTGGGAGGGCTCTGCAAAAATTGGCTGCCCGCAACTCAATCCAAAAGAGAATAATAAAACAATGAATATTTTCATAGATTGCTCGAATTTTCACCAGTTTGGAATTCTGAATGCGAACTCAACTTTTTCTAGTGCGACAGTTCAGTTTTGCCGATCAATGGACTCCCTTTTTTAGTTGCAACGAGGACCTTCGTCGCAAAAAACAGGAGCATTCCAATAAAAACAGGAAACACCAGCGACACCCACGCGCGAGCGAAAAACATATTGATGCACACGTAGAAAAATAAACCGGGAAGGAGGAAATTTCGAAATTTCAGGTAGTACATCAAAACCAGCGCCAATAAAAATGCAATGGCAACGACACCAGCGATGCCGAAATATTGGTGGACTGAAATTATGCTGTGTACATAGTCGCCACTAGCAGGCATGCAGGGCAAAAATAAACACTCGACCCGTTGATCAATCGTCGACACATAGCTCGAAAAGAAAACCTCCCGTGCGGTCAAACTTTCATCTCCCCCTAAGTCATACAGGGTTTTGAATCTAAAAAATAAATCAGACTCATCGCTCTGAACTGCAAGACCAAGAGCAACGGCAATTAACAAAACCCCAAAGAAGATGATCAGCTTATTTCTTCCTCGAATTTGGCCGACGCAAAAAATGTATGCGACGCAAAAAATAAGCAAAGAAGCGCGAGAACCAAGAAAAATCAGCGCCATTACGGAAATCGCGAAAAAAATCAAACTTTCTTTTGTCGAAATGTTTCGCGAGCCCAATACCGACAACGAAAACATTGCCAGCAAATCGGAGCTTGTCAGATAATTAGCCCCTCCATACTCCTTAACGACCGAGCCCCCGATGTTCTTTCCTTCCGTGTAGACAAATATCGTCCACGCGGTTATAGCAATTAACCCCAGGTAGGGAATCCATCGCGCGCTCAATGAGCTTCCTGCAGCAATTCCAGAAGCGCCATTTTTTTTAATCATCAGTCCGAAGACGAGGGTTGAGAGAATAAAAGACGTCAATAAAACGCGGCCATACTCAAGTTCAGCAGGATTGAGCGGGACGAAAACCGCGCCACTCAAGTAGGCCAGAAAGAGCACAAGATAAAAAATTGCCGGGATAAAAAACAAACTCAGCCTCACTCTATACAGGGCATAGAGCATCACCGCGGTCCAGCCGACGACGACCACATCTAGTTCGACTAACTCCGCAAATTTAACTGCGTAAGAAACAAGCAACACGAAGAAGACTATCGCAAGATCGAAGTAATCTTGACCCAGTTGCTTGGCATCGAGTGGATATTTCATTATTTTATTTCGACGGAATTTTCAGTCATAAAACTCTCCGAGCACACCGTAAAAACCTATCGGACTATTAATGATTTTTAACCTATAAATAGCCAAAACAAACCAGCGTTTTTAAAAGCTTGCTCGCTCTTCGTGTCGCACTCAGAATTTCGGCAATACCGACGAGCTGGCAACCAAAATTACTCCTGCAACCATCCAAACAAAAGCGCTACGAAAAGCTGCAATCAAGACATTCAATAATTCGGCCATTTTTACTCCTGCCATTCGAACCACCACGTACAAATATAGGGAATAAAAAATAAATCCAGAAACAGCGTAGACTTCAACAATCCGCGATTGCATCCACAATCCAGCTAGTACCACACTACCAACCCGTAGCAGCAAACCAAATAGCTGCAGATTTAACGCACTACGCTGATTTCCGGTTACATGCAAGGTCATAGAAATTGGAGATGCTAAAAACTGCATGACAAACCAAGGGGTCATCCAAGCCACCAGTTCGCCAGCTCGCAACCATTTCTCCCCAAATATCAATGGAAAAAATGTCGGCGAGACAATTCCGGCAAATAACAAAGGCCCTACGCCACTTTTAGCCAAGCCGCCAATTATTTGCAGAGTAAATCCGGAGAGCCGCCTAGCGCGCAATTCCTCAGGCGCTCGCGATAAATAAACCTGCGAGACTGCGGCACCGATTAAGCCCATCGGCACAGCCATGGCGCGCATCGCCAACATCAAATAACCGGCTTCAGGGCCCACGGCAATTCCGGCGATGAAAAGAACCGGGAGCTGAATGCTGGCGCTGTTAGCGAATGCTTCGAAAGTGGAATATTTAGGAAAGCGGTCGTATTTCCGAAAAACGCGACTCATGCCACTCCAATTCACTCTTTGAAAGGCGGTTCGATCCTCACGGAGTGCCACACGTCCCAATCCAAGCAATCCTGCGCCGCTGTTGACTACTTGCCCTACCAGCAACCCCAAAGGAGCGAGTCCAGCCCAACCCATTCCGATCTGAGTTCCAGCCCCCCCTATCGCTTGGGTCATTCGGGTTTTGGCAATCCCGCTAAAACGCTTCTTGCGAGTAGCCCAGAATTGGACTGCTGCGTAGGCACTCCCGAGCCAAATGCCTATGGGTAGCAGCCATAAATATGGGCGCAATGCAGGTTGACCCACCAAAGCCGTAATTTGCGCCGGAAAACACCAGATCACAACCCCTGCTAACACGGCGACGATAGTGCAGGTGCACAATGCCACTGCCAACAGGTTGGCGGCATCCTCATCATCTTCGGGTAGCGGAATCGCGATCTCTAGTCGCAGGCACGCGGCAACCGAGACGATCGACAAAATAGAAGCGAATACCGCGAGGACGCTGAAATCGGCGGGCGTGTACAGCCTAGTGACAAGTGGCAACACCAAGATGGAAAAGGCCTGCGCAAATGCAGTCCCCCCTACCAGCACGCCAACAGAGCGTGCAAAGCCAGTTCGGTTCATCGATCGGAGCCGCGCGCGCAGCACCAACACTACTTGACGCAGGGGCATCTGCGTTCAACCAGGGATCAAGGCTGTAGCTATTGCGGCTTGCTCGGAGGAAGCTAGGTACGCATGCATCGGCAAGCTCAGAACCTCCCGCGCTACCGCATCACCTACTGGCAATCTGGCCCACTCATCTGCCACTGCAGGCTGCTGATTCAAAGGAATTGGGTAATGCACAACAGTCGGCACGCCGGCCTGCTTCATACGGCTCTGTAACGCCTCGCGATCGCTAACGCGCACGGTGTATTGCGCCCAAGCACTCTGGCTGTGCGACTCGACGTGCGGAGTCATAGCTACGCCAACCCCATTCAACAAGCGTCCGTACTCCGCAGCCACACGCTGACGGCTAGCGATTTCGTCGTCGAAGATCTCAAGCTTCGCCAGCAGTACCGCGGCCTGCAACGTATCCAGCCGACTGTTCACCCCCACCCGCACATGGTGATACCGCCGATCCTGCCCATGCCGAGCAATCTGCCGCATCACCTTGGCCAGTTCGTCATCGTTGGTGAAGATGGCGCCCCCATCCCCATAGCAACCCAGTGGCTTGCTGGGAAAGAAGCTGGCGCACGCAATGGTGCTGAGATTGCAACTCTTGCGCCCCTTGTAGGTAGCGCCAAAACTCTGCGCCGCATCCTCGATCACCGGAATCCCGTGTTTGGCGGCAATGGCATTGATCGCGTCGAAATCAGCGCACTGGCCATACAGGCTCACTGGAACAATGGCCTTGGTCCGCGGAGTGATCGCAGCTTCCAAGAGCGCCGGGTCTAAGTTGTAGGTGCGCGCATCGATGTCTACGTACACCGGCTTGGCGCCCAGCAACGCCACCGTTTCGGCAGTCGCGATGTAGGTGAAGCCTGGGGTAATGACTTCATCGCCCGGCCCAATGCCGAGCGCCATTTGGGCGATCTGCAAGGCATCCGTGCCGTTGGCTACGGTGATGCAATGCCTGGCGCCCGTGTAGGCCGCAAGCTTCTCTTCCAACTCGGCAACTTCGGGGCCGAGGATGTATTGACCGTGCGCCAGCACGCGCTGGATGGCCGCGTCGATCTGGTCCTTGATACGGGCTTGCTGAGTCTTGAGGTCGATGAATTCGATCATGGTGCCTTCGTTTCCAGCTTGGTCACGGCATTGCCGTCGAGTACATAACGCGCGCCGGTGTGCGCGCAAACGGCTTCAGCTGCACCTTGCAGCGGCAGTGCGAGCTGCTCGCCAAACTCGCTCATCCAGCCGATCTGCTTGGCAGGCACTCCGACCATGAGCGCATAGGCGGGCACGTTCCTGTTGATCACGGCACCCGCGCCGATGAAGGCAAATTCGCCCACGGTGTTGCCGCAGACGATGGTGCAGTTGGCGCCCAGCGTGGCGCCCCGCTTCACGAGGGTGCGGCGATATTCGTCCTTGCGCGTGACGGCTGAGCGCGGGTTGTAGACGTTGGTGAAGACCATGCTCGGTCCGCAGAACACGTCGTCCTCCAGCGTCACTGCGTCGTAGACGCTGACGTTGTTCTGGATCTTGACGTTATTGCCTATGGAAACGTCGTTGCCTACATAGACGTTCTGGCCGAGCGAGCAGCCCTCGCCGATGGAAGCCTGCGCGCTGACGTGCACCCAATGCCAGATGCGGGTGCCGTCGCCGATGCGGGCGCCCTCGTCGATGATCGCGGTGGGGTGGGCTTTGTATGCCATGCCGAGTTCGCGGCGCGTCAGGCGAGATGCCGCACGAACGGATGCACTTCGCCCTGCTCGCCTTGGACGGGCGTGGCGCTGCGAATCACGTTGACGGTTTCGATGCAGTGGCGCGCATCTTCGAGGCCATAGCCACGACCGGCCAGAATTTCCTTGTAGCTCGCCGTGTGCAGGTCGGTGAAGCCTTCCGAAAATTCGAGCTTCTCGCCGCTGATGTCGATGTTGCGGAAGGTGGTCTTCTTGCCCTTCACATCGGCCGGCAGATCGTTGGCATCGATGGACAAGAACCAGCGCACGCGCGCGCGTTCGTATTCGAGGTAGCCCGCCGCCTTGGCCGTGCCGCTGTAGTGCACCACGTTGCGCTGCAGCTTGCCGAAGATGAAGTGCAGCATGTCGTAGAAGTGCACGCCGATGTTGGTCGCCACGCCGAACGACTTGCGGTTGTCGCCCTTCCAGCTTTCCATGTACCACTTGCCGCGCGAGGTGATGTAGGTCAGCTCGACGTCGAACTTGGTGTCCGCGGGCGCCGCTGCCACCTTGTCGCGCAGCTTCAGGATGGCTTCGTGATGGCGCAGCTGCAGGATGTTGAAAACGCGCTTGCCGGTTTCCTTTTCAACCCGCTCCAACTCATCGACCAGCTCGGGCGTGGGTACCAGCGGCTTTTCGCAGATCACGTCGCAACCCAGGCGCAGGCCTGCAGCAATGTGCGGATGGTGCAGGTAGTTGGGGCTGCAGATCGCCACGTAGTCCAGCGCCGTGGCGGGGTTGCGCTTGAGTTGCTGCGCATGCTCGTAGAAGCGCTCGAACTCGGTGAAGAACTCGCTCTGCGGCGAGATGCTGTCGATGATGCCGACCGAATCGTTGATGTCGTAGGCCACCGCAAGATGGTTGTCCGTGTCCTTGATGGCACGCATGTGGCGCGGGGCGATGTATCCGGCGGCGCCGATCAGAGCAAAGTTTTTCATGTCGAAGAAGAAGCAAACGGGAGATGGCTTACAGGCGGAACAACGAGAAGCCGCTGTCGCGCGCCTCCTGCGCACCAAACAGGCTCTTGACGTCGACCAGCACGGGTTGCTCACCACGGCACAGAGCTCGCAACTCGGCCATGGTCGCGCGGCGGTACTGGTTGTGGCCCACTGCGACGACGAGCGCATCGACCGGATGTGCGGCGTCGACCTGGCCAAGTCGAATGCCGTACTCGTGGTCCACCTCTTCGGCGTCAGCCCATGGATCCACGACTTCGACGGAAGCGCCCCACGCCTCGAACTCGCGCACCATGTCCACGATCTTGCTGTTGCGGATGTCCGGGCAGTTTTCCTTGAAGGTGATGCCCAGCACGCCGATGCGGCAGCGAGGCACGTCCATGCCGTTCTTCAACATCAGCTTGATGGTGTTGCGGGCAACGTAGCGGGCCATGTTGTCGTTGATGCGACGGCCAGCCAGAATGACTTGAGGGTGATAGCCGACCTGTTCTGCCTTGTGCGTCAGGTAGTAGGGGTCCACGCCGATGCAGTGCCCACCCACCAGGCCCGGACGGAACGGCAAGAAGTTCCATTTGCTGCCTGCGGCCTCAAGCACGTCGAGCGTGTCGATGCCCAGGCGCTCGAAGATCACGGAGAGCTCGTTGACCAATGCAATGTTCAGGTCGCGTTGCGTGTTCTCGATCACCTTGGCGGCCTCGGCCACCTTGATGCTGGCTGCCTTGTGCGTGCCCGCGGTGATGATCTCGTTGTAGAGGCCATCGACTATGCCGGCGACTTCAGAGGTGCTGCCACTGGTGATCTTCTTGATCTTGGTGAGCGTGTTGACCTTGTCGCCCGGGTTGATGCGCTCCGGGCTGTAGCCGCAAAAGAAGTCGACGTTGAACTTCTTGCCGCTGAACTTTTCCAGCACAGGCACGCAAACTTCCTCGGTGGCACCCGGATACACGGTCGACTCGAAGATCACGATCGCGCCCTGGCGCATCACCTTGCCAACGGATTCGCTGGCCTTTACCAAGGGCGTCAGGTCGGGCCGGTTGGCGTTGTCGATGGGGGTGGGCACGGTCACGATGAACACGGCGCAATCGCGCAGGTCGTCGGCATGCGACGTGAAGGCCAACTGCGTGGCAGCCTTCAGCTCTTTCGGCGTGGTTTCCAGGGTGTGGTCATGCCCCCCTTGCAGTTCGGCGATGCGCTTGGCATTGATGTCGAACCCGACCACGGAACGCTTCTTGCCGAACTCCACGGCAAGAGGGAGGCCTACATAACCAAGGCCGATGATTGCAATGGGTTGATTTGGATGAATGGCTTGCATGATGGGAACGCTGGAACAAGAACTTCGACAGCGTCCTCTCGATGGAAGCCGTCGCCCTATCGCACCTGAACCGTCACCTTCAAAGGCCCGCCCACTCCCCGCATCTCGTCAGAGAAAGAACAGGCCTCGGCTTCAGTTGGTGTGCCTGACGTAGATCTCGCTGGCGGCATTGGCCACCGTCGCCGACGGCAGGATCAAGCTGACCACGCGGTTCCACTTGACCAGCGGCACGGGGTCGATATAGACCACGTCCTGCGACTGCAGCCTGAACTGGCTCGCAATGGCAAGCGCTGCCGGGTTTCGCGCATTGAGGTTGAAGATGGCGGGTGCACCTGTGGCGCCCTGGCGAATGACGTAGATCTGCCCGGCGTTAGCGGTGGAATTCAACGTGCCTCCGGCTTCGCCCAGCGCCTCGCTCAGGCTAAGGCGGCCGTTGCTGCGCATGGGCAATGCCAGTGGAGCCACGACTTCGCCCATGAGGAAGACCTTGTCGTCTTCTCGGTTGGCCACGCGCACGGTGTCGCCGTTCTTCAGCGGAATGCTGTTGCCGTCGTAGCCGGCTTCGCGCAGCCTGGTCATGTCGATCCGGATCGACTGGCCGTTGCGAATGAGCGTGACCGCCGAGCGGTTGCCCGCGGCCGTGATGCCGCCGGCCCGGTTGATGGCTTCGTTCAGCGTCATCGGCACGTCGGTGAAGATCTGCGAGCCGGGGGTGCGCACTTCGCCTTCTACATACGCACGGCGGCTGCGGAACGACTGGATGCGCACGGTCACTTGCGGGTCGCGGATGTGCGGGGTGAGCAGCTTGCCGATCAGGTCGGAGGCATCGCCCTCGCTCAGCCCCGCCACCCGCACGCGGCCGATGTACGGAAAGGCGACCTCTCCGTCGGAATCGACAATGAAGCCGGGAGCCACCTGCACGCCGGTCGGGTCCGCAGACTGCGAAATGACGGCGCCGGCATTCGGCAGCAGTTCGGGGTGGTCGTAAACGATCACGCCCACCACGTCGCCAGGGCCGATGGTGTAGCGCTCGCTCTTGCCGAACAGCGCATTGACCTCAGGCGGAACGCCCTTCGGAGCCGCCTGCGCCAGCGTGCGCACGAGCGCGAGGGAAATGGGGGTGATCTGCCCCTCGGGTGCCTCGTCGGGAAGATAGCGAAACTGGTTTGCCAGTTCGCCCCCTGCCTCGTAGGGCTCCACGTTGCCCATGCCCGGCACGACCGCACAGCCTTGAAGCACCACCACACATGCCAGTGTCGAAGCCAACTTCAGGACATTTGCATTTCTTCTCAATTCCGATCCCCCAAGGAAATTCCAATTTTTTAGCGCCAAAATAGCAGGCGATAAAAACTACGCACGCACTTATTGCGCTGCAATTCTTTTTCACAATTCGTGGTTACCGCAGGCACACTGCTGGGCACTGTCAGGGCGCAGAGTGCCTCGTGGAGGCGCTGAACCGAGAACATGCAACTGCATGTCACTACTGGTCCGCTTGTCTTAGCGGCGGCGTGATCCTAACAGTGGAGCCCCGCTCGGATGAGTCACCACGGGGGTCCCGTTTCCTTTTGTAACTAAAACTACTGAAACTGGGTACACCTAAGCACGCACTTTTCTTTCCGCATTGCGGATGAGGCAAATAGATCAAATGCGCCGAATGCTTCACGCCGGGCAGCCGATTCCGGCGCGCTTCCGCGGGCATACTCGACGCTCTTTCAACAGCAGAGCTCCAGCAGCTTTTGAATCATGAGCATCCTCAGTGAATTCAAGGAATTTGCCGTCAAGGGCAACGTCATCGACCTCGCGGTGGGCGTGATCATCGGCGCCGCGTTCGGCAAGATCGTCGACTCGCTGGTGGGCGACATCATCATGCCGCTGGTGGGCGTGGTGTTCGGCAAGCTCGATTTCTCGAACCTCTATGTGGTGCTGGGCACGGCGCCCCCGGGCGTGGCAAACACGCTGGCAGACCTGAAGAAGGCCGGCGTTCCGGTGCTGGCCTATGGCAGCTTCATTACCGTGGCCGTCAACTTCGTGATCCTTGCGTTCATCATCTTCATGATGGTCAAGCAGATCAACAGGCTGCGGAAGACCGAGGCCGCGCCGCCTGCTCCGGCCGCAACGCCAGAAGACATCACGCTGCTGCGCGAAATCCGCGACAGCCTCAAGCGCCCTTAAGCCCTTAAGCGCCCCTCAGCACCCGGGCCATGCGCAGCGCCTCGACGAGGCTCGACGCATCGGCCAGGCCCGTGCCCGCGATGTCGAACGCGGTGCCGTGGTCGGGGCTGGTCCGCACCAGCGGCAGTCCCAGCGTTACGTTCACGCCCTTCTCCACGCCCAGGTACTTGACGGGGATCAGGCCCTGGTCGTGGTACATCGCAACCACCACGTCAAACTCGCCGCTGGACGGCACGCCCTGCCTGGCGCGCGCGCGCATGAAGACAGTGTCGGGCGCATAGGGTCCGCTGGCGTCGATGCCTTCGGCGCGCGCGGCCTCGATGGCCGGCGCGATGATCTCGCGCTCTTCCGAACCGAACAGGCCGCCCTCCCCCGCGTGCGGGTTGAGGCCCGCCACGCCGATTCGCGGCACGCGGCCGAGCGCATGCGTCAGCGCGCGGTGGGTGATGCGCAGGGTTTCGAGCACACCGTCGAAGTGCACCGCCTCGATGGCGTGGCGCAGCGACATGTGGATGCTGACGAGCACGGTGCGCAGCTCGTCGTTGGCCAGCATCATGCGCACCGGCACGTCGGCCAGGGTGCGGCCCAGGTGGGCGGCGGCCTCGGCCTGCAGCAGCTCGGTATGGCCGGGGTACGGAAAGCCGGCGGCCGACAGCGCTTCCTTGTGCAGCGGCGCGGTGACGATGGCGCCGATTTCGCCGCGCTGCGCGGCCCAGACGACGCATTCGCCAGCCACACGGCCGGCTTCGGCGCTGATCTGGCCCAGCTTAATTGGCGATGGCGGCGCGATCACCTGCAGCACGGGAATGCAGCCCGGCGGCACCGTTGCGGCTTCGGCGGCGGATTCGATTTCCAGCACCGGCCATGCCGGCAGCCCAGGTGCTGCCAGCGCCTGCGAGGCCTTGCGCACCGTGCCCACATCGCCGGCGACGAACGCGCCATGCGTTGCATCGGGCGCGTCGCGAAAGGCCTTGGCGATGATCTCGGGGCCGATGCCTGCGGGATCCCCGAGGGTGATGGCGATGGCAGCGCTCATTGGAAAGGCATCTCCGTGCTCCGCACTGCGGTGCAAGCTTGCTTGGGGCGGTCCGGCGCTGCGCTCATGCCGGGTTGTCGATGTCGATGAACTCGTGCTTCAGCCCGAGCTGCGCCGCAACGTGCCCGGCCACGGCTGGCGCGCCGTAGCGTTCGGTGGCGTGATGTCCGCACGCCAGGAAGGCCACGCCCATCTCACGCGCGTAATGGGCCTGGGGCTCCGAGATCTCGCCGGTGATGAAGGCGTCGGCACCGGCCGCAATGGCGGCTTCGAAGTAGCCCTGTGCGCCGCCTGTGCACCACGCGATGTTCCTGATGGCGCGATGCGCCGTGTCGACGAGCGTGACCGGTCTTTTCAGCACTTTTTCGACGTGGGTGGCGAGCGTCCTGGCGTTGGCGAAGCTCTCGCCGTTTTCCTGCGCGCCGAGAAAACCCAGTTCCTGCTCGCCGAAGCGCCCGGCCGATCCGGCATGGGCCACGAGCCCCAGTTGCAGGCCGAGCTGTGCGTTGTTGCCGAGCTCGGGATGCGCATCGAGCGGCAGGTGATAGGCGAAGAGATTGACGTCGTCGCCCAGCAGCAGGCCCAGGCGCTGCTTCATCCAGCCGGTGACGCAGCCGTCCTGGCCGCGCCAGAACAGACCATGGTGGACGAAGATGGCATCGGCATCGGCGTGGATCGCGGCCTCGATCAGCGCGCGGCTGGCGGTTACGCCCGAAACGATCTTGCGCACCACGGTGCGCCCTTCGACCTGCAGGCCGTTGGGTCCGTAGTCCTTGAAGCGCCCGGGGGCGAGCAGCAGGTCGAATGCGTGAAGCAGTTCGTGGCGGGTGGTGCTCATCGCGCCATTGTCGCGCCGCCCGCGATGGCCGCGCCATCCCGCATGGCATGGCCACGAGCGGCCAGTGGCAACAGCGCCAGCAGGAAGCCCAGCCCGGCCAGCGCCGCCACGTAGTGCGCCGGCGCCATGGTGTCGCGCTGCAGCCAGAGCGTGAGGATCACCGGGGTCAGTCCGCCGAAGACCGCATACGACATGTTGTAGGCAAACGAAAGCCCGGTGAAGCGCACCGGCGCCGGGAAGGCGCGCACGCCCGCGATCGGCACCGTGGCGATGGTGCCCACGAACAGGCCCACCAGCGCGTAGTGCGCGTAGAGCGTCGACGGCGTGCCGGGCAGCCCGCAGTAGAACAGGTAGGCCGTGGCGAACAGGCCACCCCAACCGATCAGCATGACGGTGCGCGTGCCGACGCGGTCGCTGGCCCAGCCGGCCAGCATGCAGCCGAGCGTCAGGGTCAGCGTGGCGAGCGCGTTGGCTTCGAGCGTCAGCGCGGCCGGAATGTGGTGCACCTTCTGCAGGTAGGTGGGCGTGTACAGCACCACAACCACGATGGCGGCCGACAGCACCCAGGTCAGCAGTGCAACGTACATGGAGGCCAGCCGGTGGTCGCGCAGCACGGTGCGCAGCGGCATCTCGCGCGCCACGCTGCGGCGCCCGGCCAGCTCCTTGAACACCGGTGTCTCGTGCAGGAAGCGGCGCAGGTATACCGACACCAGCCCGAACACACCGCCCAGCACAAAGGGAAGGCGCCAGGCGAACTCGCTCACCTGCACCGGCGAATAGTGCCGGTTGATGGCCACCGCAACCAGCGAACCCAGCAGGATGCCGCCGGTGATGCCCGAGGTCAGCATGCCGATGCCGAAGCCGTAGCGCCTGGCCGGAACGTGCTCACCCACGAACACCCAGGCGCCGGGCATCTCGCCGCCAATGGCCGCGCCCTGCAGCACGCGCATGGCCAGCAGCAGCAGGGGCGCCGCGACGCCGATGCTCTCGTAGGTCGGCAGCAGGCCGATCACCAGCGTGGGCGCCGCCATCAGGAAGATCGACAGCGTGAACATGCGCTTGCGGCCGAAGATGTCGCCGAAATGCGCGATGACGATCCCGCCCACCGGGCGCGCCAGGTAGCCCGCCGCGAAGATGCCGAAGGTCTGCAGCTGCCGCAGCCAGTCGGGCATGTCGGCCGGGAAGAACAGCGCCCCGAGCACGGTGGCGAAGAACACGTAGATGACGAAGTCGTAGAACTCCAGGGTGCCGCCGAGGGCGGACAGGCCGAGGGTCTTGTAGTCGCTCGAACCGAGCGTGCGTGCCGGTGCCGGCTGCGCGCCGTCCGGGAGGGTTGCTTGTGAAGTCATGGCTGGCAGGAAGGTCGTGACCGCGCGCCAGCCCGCGAAACCGGGTGAGAAAACGGAAAAATGGCGCGCCGACGAAATGCCTGGCCGCTTCCGCCGGGTGGGCAGCGCGGGAGGCCGGGGAAACATGGGCCGGGTGGGACCTGCTGGGCGATGCTACGGGTTAACCCGGATTCACGCAGGCAGTCAGCCCAATCTCGACCGCGTGGCGCGGTTTCTGTTCCGTGCGGTTGAGGGACAATTGACAACATCGCTGCGCTCCACGGCAGCCTTCCAACGTCTTTTTCACCAATCTTTCATGAAACGCACCTGGCTGCTCTTTGCACAAGCCGTGACTGTCCTGCTCGCGGCCTATTTCGTCGTCGCGACGCTCAAGCCCGAGTGGATCCACAAGCGCGCGACCTCGCTGGGCGGCGTGGTGTCGATCGTCGAGGCGCCCGCGGGCAACCCGAACATCCCGACGGCCGGCAGCCTGAGCGTGCCGGCCAAGAAAGCCTCGCCGGCGGTGGTGAGCATCAACACCAGCAAGGCCGCGCAGCGCCATCCGCGAAGCAACGACCCGTGGTTCCGCTTCTTCTTCGGCGACCAGGATGACCAGCCCCAGGTGGGCCTGGGCAGCGGCGTGATCGTGAGCGCCGACGGCTACATCCTCACCAACAACCACGTGGTCGAGGGCGCCGACGAGATCGAAGTGACGCTCAACGACAGCCGCCACGCGCGCGGCAAGGTGATCGGCACCGACCCCGACACCGACCTGGCCGTGCTGAAGATCGAGCTCGACAAGTTGCCGGCGATCGTGCTGGGCGACTCCGACGCGCTGCAGGTGGGCGACCAGGTGCTGGCCATCGGCAACCCCTTCGGCGTCGGCCAGACCGTGACCAGCGGCATCGTCTCGGCGCTGGGCCGCAACCAGCTCGGCATCAACAACTTCGAGAACTTCATCCAGACCGACGCGGCCATCAACCCCGGCAACTCGGGCGGCGCGCTGATCGACGTCAACGGCAACCTGCAGGGCATCAACACCGCGATCTATTCGCGCTCGGGCGGCAGCATGGGCATCGGCTTCGCCATTCCGGTGTCGATGGCCAAGATCGTGCTCGAAGGGATCGTGAAGGAAGGCCAGGTGCGCCGCGGCTGGATCGGCGTGGAGCCCAACGAACTCTCGCCCGAACTGGCCGAGACCTTCGGCGTGAAGGCGAACGCCGGCGTGATCATCACCGGCGTGCTGCAGAACGGCCCGGCCGCCAAGGCCGGCATCCGCCCTGGCGACGTGATCACCTCGGTGGGCGAGAAGAAGACGGACAACGTGCAGGCGCTGCTGACCGCGGTGGCCGGCCTGAAGCCCGGCAGCACCGCGAGGTTTGCGCTGCAGCGCGGCAGCGACAAGATGGAACTGGACGTGATGCCGGGCCTGCGGCCGAAGAGCCCGGTGCGGCAGGTACCGAATCAGCAGCAGCCCGAATAATGGGCTGCCGTCGGGCCAGCCGGCCGGTCAGGACTGCGCCGAATCGGCGCTTTCGTCTTCCTCGGGCTTCCTGGCGGCACTGGCGAAATACTTGGCACCGATGATGCCCACCTCGTACAGCAGGCACATCGGCACCGCCAGCGCCAGCTGCGACACCACATCGGGCGGCGTGAGCACCGCGGCCACGACGAACGCGACCACGATGAAGTAGCCGCGGAAGGACTTCAGCTTCTCGATGGTCACCATCTCGAAGCGCACCAGCAGCATCACGACGATCGGCACCTGGAAGGCCACGCCGAAGGCGATGTACAGCGACAGGATGGCCTCGACGTACGATGAAATGTCGGGCGTTGCCTGCACCGCTGCGGGCGCAAAGCGCTGGATGAAGCTGAACATCTTGTCCAGCACGAAAAGCTGCACGAACGCAATGCCGGCATAGGCCAGCAGGCTGCCGAAGAAGATCAGCGGCAGCGCGAATTTCTTTTCATGGCTGTAGAGCCCGGGCGCGACGAACATCCACGCCTGATACATGAGCCAGGGCAGCGCCAGCAGCACGGCCGCCATCATCAGCACCTTGAGCGGCACGAAGAACGGCGAGAACACGCCGATGGCGATGAGCTTCGCGTCGTGCGGCATGTGCGCCTTGATCGGCATCGCGATGATGTCGATCAGCCCGCCGGGGCCGGGCCAGATGGCCAGCAGGATGCCCGCGACCACGAGGCCATAGACGCAGTAGAGCAGGCGGTCGCGAAGCTCGACCAGGTGCGCCACGAACGGCTGTTCGGTGCCCGCCAGTTCGTCTTCTTTGTCTTTGTTCTTGTTGTCGGAATCGGCCATTGGAAAAGAAGATAGCGTGACGTCGGCCGGCGTGCGGCGCTCGGGGAACGCGGTGGTGGGGGACGCTAGTTGATCTTGTTGATCGTGTGCGGGCGGAAGCGCGCGACACGCGCGGCACCCGACAGCGCCTTGGTGCGCACGCCGTTGCGCGCCTTGTACCACTGCGGCGTGGCGCCCTGCTTCAGGCGCCAGTTCTTGCGGGGATGCTTGTATTCGGGCGGCGAAGGCTCGGGTTCGGCCAGCGCCGAGAGGGTTTCGCCCGAACCGCTGAACTGCTTCTCGAATTCGCTCGCGCCGGTGTGGATGCTGTGCTCGACGTCGCGCGCCGCATCCTCGACGGTGGTCTTCATCTTGCGGAGCTCGTCGAGCTCCATCGAGCGGTTGACTTCGGCCTTGACGTCGTTCACGTAGCGCTGCGCCTTGCCGAGCAAGGTGCCGACGGTGCGGGCCACGCGCGGCAGCTTTTCCGGACCGATGACGATCAGCGCCACGACGCCGATCAGCGCCAGCTTCTCAATGCCGAGGTCGAGCACGTGCTGCTGCCCGCGCTCAGGACTTCTGGCGCGCTTCGACGTCGATCGTCGACTTGTCGCTGTTGGCCGGCTGGCCAGTCACTTGCTGGGTGGGGGCCGGCGGGGTGGCGGCATCGGACGAACCGTCCTTCATGCCGTCCTTGAAGCCCTTGACGGCGCCACCAAGGTCCGAACCCATGTTCCGCAGCTTCTTGGTGCCGAAGATCATGACCACGACGAGCAGCACGATCAGCCAGTGCCAGATGGAAAAAGAACCCATGGAGAACTCCTAAGAATGTGTCCGATTTTAGTCGGGCGGAATGTGACAGTTTGGACTAATGCCACTCAACCGCGAAGCCACGGGCGGGGGCCACCCATGACATGGACATGGAGATGGTGAACCTCCTGCCCGCCCTCGCTGCCCGTGTTGACGACGACCCGGTAGCCGCCGTCCGGATAGGGCCTGCAGCCCTGCTCCAGCGCCAGCTTGGGCGCCAGGATCATGATCTTGCCCATGAGGGCCGAGTCTTCGGGCGTGAGCTGCGCCATCGAGGCGATGTGCTTCTTGGGCACCAGCATGAAATGCACCGGCGCCCAGGGCGAGATGTCGTGAAAACCGAACAGGTCGTCGTCTTCGTAGACCTTGCGCGAGGGGATCTTGCCTTCGATGATTTTGCAGAAGACGCAGTTCGGGTCAGATGACATCTTTGGGTTCCATGGGACGGCCGTCGTTCATGCGGATCATGCCCTTCACGATCCGGTACAGGAACCACAGCGAGATCAGGCTCCAGGCGATCCAGCCCGGCACGAAGAACAGCAGCCAGAGCCACGAAGTAACGATGTACAGCAGGCCGGCCCACAGCACCGAGCGGATGCGCCAGCTGAAGTGCGAGGCCTGCCAGGTGCCGGCCGCGTCGTCGCGCTTGACGAAGTCGATCACCAGCGCAATCAGCAGCAGCAGCACGGAGGCCTGCGCCCCCGGCACGACGGCGCCGATGGCCACGATCAGGTGCAGGATGTAGCTGACCCAGCCCCAGGTCTTGAGGGAGTCGTCGGGTTCCACGTTCACGATGTCGTTGGCCATGGTCGATGTCCTTTCAATCGTTGGAGGCTTCGGATTCCCGCGCCTGCACCTTGCGCAGCGCCTTTTCCTCGATGCCGCTGGTGCCCTCGCGGCGCTCGAGCTCCGCGGTGACGTCGGCGGGGGAAAAACCGTAGTGCGCCAGCGCCACCATGGTGTGGAACCAGAGGTCGGCCACTTCGTTCACTATTTTGGCGCGGTCGCCGCCGTGGTCGGCGTCCTTGGCCGCCATCACAACCTCGGTGGCTTCCTCGCCGATCTTCTTGAGGAAGGCGTCAGGGCCCTTGTGCAGCAGGCGCGCGACGTAGCTCTTCTCGGGGTCGCCGCCGCGCGCGGGCAGGCGGCTTTCGATGACCGCGGCCAGGCGTGCAAGGGCGTCGGAGGTGCTGTGGTTCACTGTGGCCGTCATTTGTAGATCGACTCCGGGTCTTTCAAGACGGGTTCGACCACGGTCCAGCCGCCGTTCTCGTACTTGCTGAAGAAGCAGCTGTGGCGGCCGGTGTGGCAGGCGATGCCGGGCTCGTGGCCGAGCTGGGTGACCTTGAGGAGCACCACGTCGTTGTCGCAGTCGAGGCGGATCTCGTGCACGGTCTGCACGTGGCCCGATTCCTCGCCCTTGAACCAGAGCTTGTTGCGCGAGCGGCTGAAATACACCGCGCGGCCCAGCTCGGCGGTCTTTTCGAGCGCCTCGCGGTTCATCCAGGCGAACATCAGCACGTCGTTGCTGCCTTGTTCCTGCGCGATCACGGGCACCAGGCCGTTCGCATCCCACTTCACTTCATCGAGCCAATTCATCTCGGTATTGTCGGGGATGGGAAAAGACCCTTGAGGCACGTTCAACGGTCGATCCGCACGGGAATGCCCCGCGCCGCCATGCGGGCTTTGGCCTCGCCCACCGTGTGCTCGCCGTAGTGGAAGATGCTGGCCGCCAGCACCGCGTCGGCGCCGCCGGTCTGGATGCCATCGGCCAGGTCGTCGAGGCTGCCCACGCCGCCCGAGGCGATCACCGGCACGTTGACGGCATTGCTCACGGCGCGGGTCAGCTCCAGGTCGAAGCCGCTCTTGGTGCCGTCGCGGTCCATGCTGGTCAGCAGGATCTCGCCGGCGCCGCGGCGCGCCATCTCGGCTGCCCATTCGACGGCGTCGAGGCCGGTGTTCTTGCGCCCGCCGTGGCTGTACACGTCCCAGCCCGCGCCACGCGTGGCGGCCTCTTCGGGGCTGCGGCGCTTGGCGTCGATAGCGACCACGATGCACTGCGAGCCGTATTTCTGCGAGGCGTCGTTGATCACCTGCGGATCCGAGATCGCGGCCGAGTTGAAGCTGGTCTTGTCGGCGCCCGCGTTGAGCAGCCGGCGCACATCGGCCACGGTGCGCACGCCGCCGCCCACGGTCAGCGGAATGAAGACCTGCGAAGCCACCGCCTCGATGATCGGCAGGATCAGGTCGCGTCCGTCGCTGGTGGCGGTGATGTCGAGGAAGGTGAGTTCGTCGGCGCCCTGCGCGTTGTAGCGCGCGGCGATCTCGACCGGGTCGCCCGCATCGCGCAGTTCGAGGAAGTTGACGCCCTTGACGACGCGGCCGCCGGTGACGTCGAGGCAGGGAATGATGCGTTTGGCAAGCATGAAAAGATGAACCGGTAGGAGATCAGAGAACGCGGAGCTGTTGCCAGCCCTGCCATTGGGCGCCGGGCGCCAGCAGGACGGGCTCGTCGATGCGGGCCGCCTCCACGCAGAGCATGTGGCGGAAGCCGTCTTCGGGCATGTCGGCGAGTTTCGCACCGAGCACGGCGCCGGGGTTCCAGACCACGGTTTCGCTGCAGCTCGCGCTTTGTGCGATTTCGAGCGTGCTGCCGGGCTGCACGAGGCGCAACGGCTTGGCGGGCGCGGCGTAGACGCTGTCGAATTCCGCATCGAAATGCAGCGCCGCGGCGGTTTCCACATGGCGGTCGTCGCGCAGCGAATCCCAGCGGTTGGCGCCCTGCAGGCCTTCAAGGCGCACGTGGGCGATGTCGTCGACGCGCAGATAAGTGTGCAGCGCGGCCGCAAAGGTCCAGGGCGCATGGTCGATGTTGACGAGCGTGAGCGTGGTGCGCAGCCCACCGGCGGACAGGGTCGCCTCCAGCCGTGCCTCAAAAGCGTGCGGCCAGAGCCTGCGGGTGGCTTCGTTGTCGCGCAACATCAACCGCAGCGTCTGCGGCGCGTCGGCGGCCGCTTGCGACCAAGGCAAATTGCGCATGAATCCATGCTTGGGCAGCATGCCGCGCTGGTTGAACTGGGGGCAGCAGATGGGCACGCCACCACGAATGGCGGCCTGCCCGTCGAACACCGCGCGCGGACTCAGATAAAGTCGCTCCACCCCGTTGGCCGTGGCCCACGAGAGCACTTGGGCGCCGTGCAATGCAACGGTCAGGGTGCTTCCATCGGCGCCCGTGGCGCGGATGGCGGGCTGGCCGCGGAACTCGATCAGGCTGGTTTCCATGCCCGGAATTGTAGGCAGCGACCGTGCGGTGGCACGGAATTGGCATCAAGGGCCCATTGCGTGCACGGGGCCTTCTTGGATACCCTGTGGCCGCTTGCATCCGGGGACAGCATGCAAGTCGGCCCCGTGCACTCGAAAATCACTCTCACACGACAAAAGGGGATACGCATGAAGAAGCTGCCGATGGCCGCATGGATCCTGATCGCGATGGTGCTCGGCATCGTCGTCGGCTACATGATCTTCTCGAGCTTTCCGGACAAAAAGGCCGCGAAAGAAATTGCAGACTACGTCTCCATCGTCTCGGACGTGTTCCTGCGCCTGATCAAGATGCTGATCGGCCCGCTGGTGTTCTCCACGCTGGTGGTGGGCATCGCGCACATGGGCGACGCCAAGTCGGTCGGCCGCGTGTTCGGCAAAGCCATCGGCTGGTTCCTGACCGCCTCGCTGATCTCGCTGGTGATCGGCCTGGTCATGGCCAACCTGCTCAAGCCCGGCGAGAACCTGGGCCTGCCGCTGCCCGACATCGGCGCCTCGGCCAACCTGGCCACCGCCAAGTTCACGCTGAAGGACTTCGTGAGCCACACGGTGCCCAAGTCGTTCGTCGAGGCCATGGCGAACAACGAGATCCTGCAGATCGTGGTGTTCTCGATGTTCTTCGGCGTGGCGCTGGCCTCGCTGGGCGACAAGGCCAAGACACTGGTGGCGGCCATCGAGGAACTGTCGCACGCGATGCTCAAGATCACCGGCTACGTGATGAAGCTCGCGCCCCTGGCGGTGCTGGCCGCCATGGCCGCCACGGTGGCCGTCAATGGCCTGAGCATCCTGCTGAAGTTCGCGGTGTTCATGGGCGACTTCTACCTGGGCCTGTTCGTGCTGTGGGGCGTGCTGGTCCTGGCGGGCTTCTCGTTCCTGGGCCCGCGCGTGTTCAAGCTGCTGGTGCTCATCAAGGAAGCCTTCCTGCTGTCGTTCGCCACCGCGAGTTCCGAAGCGGCCTACCCGAAGATCCTGCAGGCGCTCGACCGTTTCGGCGTGAAGCGCAAGATCTCGAGCTTCGTGATGCCGATGGGCTACTCGTTCAACCTCGACGGCTCGATGATGTACTGCACCTTCGCGGTGCTCTTCATCGCCCAGGCCTACAACATCCACATGCCGATCAGCACGCAGATCACGATGCTGCTGATCCTCATGCTCACGTCCAAGGGCATGGCCGGCGTGCCGCGCGCCTCGCTGGTGGTGATTGCCGCCACGCTGAACCACTTCGACATTCCCGAAGCCGGCCTGCTGCTGATTTTGGGCGTGGACACCTTCCTCGACATGGGCCGTTCGGCCACCAACGCGGTGGGCAACTCCATCGCCACCGCGGTGGTCGCCAAGTGGGAGGGCGAACTGATGTCCGAGCGCGATGCCGAGGTCAACGCCCGCGCGATCGACGAAGAGGCGGCGGCCACCCTCGCCCACCCCGCACACGCGTGAGGCGCGCCATGAAGCTCAAGGCCACGCCGTCGGTTTTTCTCGCCGTACTGCTGGCGGCCGCCATGCTCGTGCCGGCAAGGCCGGCACAGGCGCAGGAGCAAGCCCCCGTCGCGCTGACCGGCACTCTTGCCAAGGCGCGCGAAACCGGCGCCATCACCATCGGCTATCGCGAGTCGTCGGTGCCGTTCTCGTACCTCAATGCGCGCAAGGAGCCGATCGGCTATTCGATCGAGCTTTGCCGCGCGCTGGTGACGGCCATCGAGGACGCGGTGAACAAGAGCCTCACCATCAAGTGGGTGCCCGTCACGCCCGACTCGCGCATCGACGCGGTCGCGAGCGGCAAGGTCGACCTGGAATGCGGCTCGACCACCAACAACCTCGAGCGCCAGAAGCGCGTGAGCTTCTCGCCGACGATGTTCGTCTCGGGTACCAAGGTGCTCGTGAAGAAGGGCTCGCCGATCAAGTCGTTCCGCGACCTCGCGGGCAAGAAGGTGGCGGTGACGGCCGGCACCACCAACGAGAAGACGCTGCGCGACCTGTCGGAAAAGTTCAAGCTGAACATCGACCTGCGGGTGGCGCGCGACCACGCGGAGTCGTTCGCGCTGGTGAAGAGCGGCCAGGCCGACGCCTTCGCGACCGACGACGTGCTGCTCTACGGCCTGATCGCACAGGACGCCGCCAAGGGCAACTATGAGGTGGTCGGCGACTTCCTCTCCTACGACCCCTACGGGATCATGTACCGCAAGGACGATCCGCAGCTGAACAAGTTGGTCATCGACACCTTCCAGGTGCTGGCGGAAGACGGCGAGATCCATCGGCAGTACAAGCGCTGGTTCCTGCGCAAGCTGCCTTCGGGGGAGAGCATCAATCTGCCGATGAGCGCACAGCTGGAAACGATCATCCAGACGATGTCGGTGAAGTCCGAATAGCTTCTTTTCGGCGCGCGGCCTGACGTTTTCTTACTCAGCGAACGGTCAGGAGGGTTTCGTCCAATCGCCTGAGAAACCTTGGGAGCATCTCAACGGCATGGCGCCATGAAATTCTTTCTGGAAGCGGTAGCGGTACTCGGACTGGCGATCGTCCTCGCCGGGGTCCTCCTGAGCCTGCTGGCAGGCGATCAAGACCTCGATGAAGCCGAGCCTGAACAGGAACCGGCGCGCCCGCCCAGGGCGGCACCGGCAATGCGTCAGGCCGCCAGTTCGTCCGCGCGGGCCTGCGCGGCGGCGAAGTCGAGGTCGCCCGAGTAGATCGCGCGGCCGCAGATCACACCTTCCACGCCGTCGGACTCGACTTCGCAGAGCTTGTCGATGTCGGCCATGTTCGACAGGCCGCCCGAGGCAATCACGGGGATGGTCAGCGCCTGCGCGAGCTTGACGGTGGCCTCGATGTTGATGCCCGAGAGCATGCCGTCGCGGCCGATGTCGGTGTAGATGATCGACTCGACGCCGTAGTCCTCGAACTTCTTGCCCAGGTCTGCCACCTCGTGGCCCGTGAGCTTGCTCCAGCCGTCGGTGGCGACCTTGCCGTCCTTGGCGTCCAGGCCCACGATGATGTGGCCGCCGAAGGCGCTGCAGGCGTCTTTCAGGAAGCCGGGGTTCTTGACCGCGGCGGTGCCGATGATCACGTAGCGCAGGCCGTCGTCGATGTAGCGCTCGATGGTGTCGAGGTCGCGGATGCCGCCGCCGAGCTGCACCGGAATGTCGTCGCCCACCTCTTTCAGGATCGCCTTGATCGCCGCATGGTTCTGCGGCTTGCCGGCGAAGGCGCCATTCAGATCGACCAGGTGCAGCCGGCGCGCGCCGGCCTCGACCCACTTGCGGGCCATGGCGGCAGGGTCTTCGCTGAAGATGGTGGACTGGTCCATGTCGCCCTGTTTGAGGCGAACGCAGTGGCCGTCTTTGAGATCAATGGCGGGAATGAGGAGCATGGAAGTGACGCGAGTATGCGAGATCCGGGCTGTGGGAGTGTCGGCCCGGTCGGAAAAATAGGTTCAGGGTTTCCAGTGGAGGAAATTGCGATAGAGCTGCAACCCGTGGTCCGCACTCTTCTCCGGGTGGAACTGGGTGGCAAAAATGTTATCGCGTGCGATGGCCGCGGTAAAGCTCGCGCCGTATTCCGCCTCGCCCACGCTGTGTTTGGGGTCCACCGGACAGGCGTAGAAGCTGTGCACGAAGTAAAAATAGCTCAGATCGGGCACGCCCGCCCACACCGGATGCGGCTGGGCCTGGCGCACCTGGTTCCAGCCCATCTGCGGCACCTTGAAGCGGCTGCCGTCGGCCTGCAGGCGCCCGATCAGGTCGAACTTGACGACTTCACCTGGAATGAGGCCCAAGCCGTCGGTCGGGCCTTCGTCGCTGCGCGACAGCATCATCTGCATGCCCACGCACACGCCGAACAGCGGCTTGCTGGCGGCCGCCTCGAGCACCGATTCCTGAAGGCCGGAGTCGCGCAGCTCGCGCATGCAGTCGGGCATGGCGCCCTGCCCCGGCAGCACCACGCGGGTCGCCTTGCGCACCACGTCGGGGTCGGAGGTGACGAACACCTCCACGCCCACCTGGTCGGCCGCATGGCGAACGGCCTGCGACACCGAGTGCAGGTTGCCCATGCCGTAGTCGACGACCGCGACGGTATTTGCTGCTACAGATTTCATAGCTGTTCGCTGGCGGGCTTCAGAGCGAACCCTTGGTCGATGGAATGACCCCGACGGAGCGGGGATCGATTTCGAGCGCGCCGCGCATGGCGCGCGCAAAAGCCTTGAACACCGTCTCGCACTGGTGATGCGCATTGACGCCCTTGAGGTTGTCGATGTGCAGCGAGACGAAGGCGTGGTTCACGAAGCCCTGGAAGAACTCGTAGGTGAGCTGGCTGTCGAAGGTGCCGATCATCCCGCTGGTGAAAGGCACGTGCATCACCAGGCCCGGACGGCCCGAGAAGTCGATGACGACACGGCTCAGCGCCTCGTCGAGCGGCACATAGGCATGGCCGTAGCGGCGGATGCCCTTCTTGTCGCCGACGGCCTTGGCCACGGCCTGGCCCAGCGTGATGCCCACGTCTTCCACCGTGTGGTGCCCGTCGATGTGCAGGTCGCCCTGGCAGTCGATGTCGAGGTCGATCAGCCCGTGGCGGGCGATCTGGTCGAGCATGTGGTCGAAGAAGCCGATGCCGGTGGAAAGCTTGGCGCGGCCGGTGCCGTCGAGGTTCACGCTGACGGTGATCTTCGTCTCGGCGGTGTTGCGGGTGACCGTCGCTGTGCGATCGGCAATCTGGGGGGTGGTCATAGTGAGGCTTCGAGCGCCGCGAGCATCCGCGCATTCTCGTCGGCCGTTCCGACGGTGAGGCGCAGGCAGTTCGCGAGCAGTTCATGCATTTTAGAAACGTTCTTCACCAGAACGCCGCGAGCCTTCATACCCTCAAAAGTCCTGGCGGCATCGGGCACGCGCAGGAGGATCATGTTGGCGTCGCTGGGCCAGGTCTTCACACCGGGCAGGCGGCCGAGCCCCGTGATCAGGCGCTCGCGCTCCTCGCGGATCTGCCGGGCCTGGGCCTCGAACACGTCGGCATGCTCCAGCGCGAACAGCGCGGCCTCGCAGTTGAGCACGCTGATGTTGTAGGGCGGGCGCACCTTGTCGATCTCGGCGACCAGCGCGGCCGGACCCATCATGTAGCCCAGGCGGATGCCGGCCAGCCCGAACTTGCTGAGCGTGCGCATCAGCAGAACGTGGCCGTGCTTCGCCAGCCGGTCGATGTAGCTGCGGGCGGCAAAGGGCTGGTAGGCCTCGTCGATCACCACCAGGCCGCCTTGCGCGCCCTGGGCTTCGACGATCTTCTCGAGGACGGCGTCGTCGCAGAGGTTGGCGGTCGGGTTGTTGGGGTACGCGAGATAGACGATGGCGGGCTTCTCGCGCTCGATGGCGGCCAGCATGGCGGCCTCGTCGAGTTCGAAGTCGGCCGTGAGCGGCACGCCAACGAACTTCAGGCCCTGGAGCTTCGCGCTCATGGCGTACATCACGAAGCCGGGCACGGGCGCCAGCACGGTCGCGCCCGGCAGGTCGCAGGCGATGGCCAGCAGCGAGATCAGTTCGTCCGACCCGTTGCCCAGCATCAGCGCGAAGCCTTCAGGCATTTGCGCATGCGCCGCCAGCGCGCTGCGCAGGTCGGCGCCGCGGTCGCCGGGGTAGCGGTTGAGCGCCAGCGCGCCGAGCCGCTTGCCGAGTTCGGCCTGCAGCGCGGGCGGCAGGCCGAAGGGGTTTTCCATGGCGTCGAGCTTGATGAAGCCGCGCGCGTCCTGCACCGCATAGCCATGCATGGCCCGCACGTCGTGGCGGATGCGGTCGAACGGCGGGCGAGCGGATTCAGGAGCGGTCATCGGGTGCAGTGGTAGCTGTTCTTGAGGGCGCCGGACATGACCAGTTGCACGGGCATGTCGGCTTCGTAACTGTCGGCGTTGCGGGTCAACTCGGTCTGATAGAGCGAACGGGCCATGGAGGGTTCGAGGCGGCGGCCCTCGACGCAGAACAGCGGCTTCTGGCCGTTGCGCTGGGAAGATTCGACACCTTCGCGCAGGCCTTCGAGCACGCCGACCAGGTAGTAGCTGGCGTAGGCCTTGCCCTCCTTCTCGTTGGCCTCGAGCGTGCGCAGCTCGCGGATGCTCATGGCCTGCGCGCCGGCGGCGACGGCGAGTGCGAGCAGCAGGAACGCGGCACGCTTCATCGTCATCACCTGCGGTAGCGCGGCGGCGGCGCGTAGGCGCCGTCGGCCGGGAAGGCGCTGGGCTGCGACGGGTCAGCGCCACGGCGCTGGCGGCGCGGGGCGTCACGCTCTTCGAGCTCGAACAGCGCAGCACCGATCACGCCGACGTTGCGCACGTCGCCGGCTTCGGTGTTCGCAGCGTAGGCGCGGCCGGGCGCTGAAAAACGGAAGGCCGCCACCTCGTTCTGGCTCTTGCGGAAGCCCTCGATGGTCAGCGACTGCAGCGGCCGCAGCACGTAGCCGCCGTTGCGCATGCTGCCGGGCTTGCCGTTGAGCACGTCGAGGCCGTCGACGGTGGCGATCACTTCGTAGCTGCGCTCGCTCAGGTTGCGAAAGCGCAGTGTGTAGCGCGCGCCTTCGACACCGGCGAGACGGAACATGTCCTCCCCGCCGCTGCCCCGGCGGGTGCGCTGCAGGGGCAGCGGACGGCCGTCCTCGTCGAGCACGGACCATTCGACATCGCCGTCGGCCAGCAGCAGGTTCAGCCGCCGCTCGGGATTGCTGCCCACCGCGCGGCGTACGGCGAAGGCTTCGTTGTAGCCCACCGAGGCCACGTCGTCCGGCCGGTCGGACAGGCGCTTGGCGGCGACGGTGCGGGTCTTCGATTCGATGCCCTCGCCCCATTGCGTGCCGAGTTGCGGCGCGGGTGCGGCCGGCGCGGCGGCGCTGGGCATGACGCTGGCGGCGGCCGATTCGCGCGGAGCCTGCGGCATCTGGCTGCAGGCGGCCAGTATCGCGGCCCCCGCGACGGCAGTCGCGGCGAACCTGAAAAGGCGCGAACCGAAGAGACGATCGATCATCTTGCTTGCTCCTCCCGGGGACGGGTTGTTGTTGGAGCTCAGATCTTACGCAGCCGCATGCGGGCGGCCTCGGCGTGCGCCTGCAGGCCCTCGCCCTCGGCCAGCGTGACGGCGACCGGGCCGAGCACCTGGGCGCCGGCCTCGCTGACCTCGATCAGGCTGGAGCGCTTCTGGAAGTCGTAGACGCCCAGCGGGCTCGAGAAGCGCGCCGTGCCGCTGGTCGGCAGCACGGGGTTTGGCCCGGCGCAGTAGTCGCCCAGGCTCTCGCTGGTGAAAGCGCCCAGGAAGATCGCGCCGGCATGGCGCAGCAGCGGCTCCCAGCGGTTCGGTTCGCTGCTGCTGACCTCCAGATGCTCGGGCGCAATGCGGTTGCTGATCTCGCAGGCCTCTTCCATGCTCTTCGTGTGGATCAGCGCGCCGCGGCCGTTGAGCGAGGCCGCGATGATTTCGGCGCGCGGCATGGTGGGCAGCAGGCGATCGATCTCGGCCTGCACGCGGTCGATGTAGGCAGCGTCGGGGCACAGCAGGATGCTCTGCGCCAGCTCGTCGTGCTCGGCCTGGCTGAACAGGTCCATCGCCACCCACTCGGGCGGTGTGGTGCCGTCGGCCAGCACGAGGATTTCGCTCGGGCCCGCGATCATGTCGATGCCCACGGTGCCGAACACGCGGCGCTTGGCTGCGGCCACGTAGGCATTGCCGGGGCCGGTGATCTTGTCGACGGCGGGAACGGTGGCGGTGCCGTAGGCCAGCGCGGCCACGGCTTGTGCGCCGCCGATGGTGAAGGCGCGCGTGACGCCGGCCACGTAGGCGGCGGCCAGCACGAGCTGGTTCTTCTCGCCCTTCGGCGTCGGCACGACCATGATGATTTCGGCGACGCCCGCGACGTGCGCGGGAATGGCGTTCATCAGCACGCTCGACGGATAGGCGGCCTTGCCGCCCGGCACATAGATGCCGACACGGTCGAGCGGCGTGACCTTCTGGCCGAGCAGCGTGCCGTCGGCGTCGCGGTAGCTCCAGCTCTCGCCCGAGGCCTTCTTCTGGGCCTCGTGGTAGCTGCGCACGCGGCGTGGGGCCGCTTCGAGCGCGTCACGCTGCGCGGCGGGCAGCGACTCGAAGGCGGCCTTCAGTTCGGCCTGGGTCAGCTCCAACTCGGACAGCGTCTTCGCGTCGAGCTTGTCGAAGCGATTCGTGTACTCCAGTACCGCAACGTCACCACGCGTTTGAACGTCGGCCAGGATGTCCGCCACCACCTTCTCGATGGCCGCATCCGCGTCCGCGGACCAATGCAGCCGCGCCTTGAATTCAGCGTCGAAGCTGGCTGAAGTCGTGGACAGTCGGGCGGGGGCTGCTTTCAGAGTCATGTGCGTGATGTTCAGGCGGAAGGAATGGCCGACGCGAACGCGTCGATGATGCGGCGGATCGGCTCGCGCTTGAGCTTGAGCGCCGCCTGGTTGACCACCAGCCGGGCGCTGATGTCCATGATGCGTTCGACCTCGACGAGGTGGTTCGCCTTGAGCGTGTTGCCGGTCGAGACCAGGTCGACGATGGCGTCGGCCAGGCCCGTGAGCGGCGCGAGCTCCATGCTGCCGTAGAGCTTGATCAGGTCGACGTGCACGCCCTTGCTGGCGAAGAATTCGCGCGACAGGCCCACGTACTTGGTCGCCACGCGCAGGCGCGAGCCCTGCTTCACGGCCGAGGCGTAGTCGTAGTCGGCGCGCACGGCCACGCTGAGGCGGCAGGCCGCGATGCGCAGATCGAGCGGCTGGTACAGGCCCTGGTTGCCGTGTTCGAGCAGCACGTCGAGCCCGGTCACGCCGAGGTCGGCGCCGCCGTACTGCACGTAGGTGGGTACGTCGGAGGCGCGCACCAGCACCACGCGAACGTCGGGGCGGGTGGTGCCGAGAATGAGCTTGCGCGACTTCTCGGGGTCTTCGGTGACCTCGATGCCGGCGGCCGCCAGCAGGGGCATCGTCTCTTCGAAGATGCGGCCTTTGGAAAGCGCCAAGGTGATCATGCGGCGGCTCCCGTCACGCGTTCGATGTCGGCACCCAGACCGCGCAGCTTGGCCTCCATGCGGTCGTAGCCGCGGTCGAGGTGGTAGATGCGGTCGATCAGGGTTTCGCCCTCGGCCACGAGGCCGGCGATGACCAGGCTGGCCGAAGCGCGCAGGTCGGTGGCCATCACGGTCGCGCCCGAGAGCTGCTGCACGCCTTCGACCATCGCGACCTTGCCTTCGACGTGGATGTTGGCGCCCAGGCGAACCATCTCGTTCACGTGCATGAAGCGGTTCTCGAAGATGGTCTCGGTGACCATCGAGGCGCCGCGCGCGATCACGTTCAGGGCCATGAACTGGGCCTGCATGTCGGTCGGGAAGCCCGGGTATTCGGTGGTGCTGAAGCTCTGTGCCTTCAGGTGTTCGCAGGCCGGGCCCTTGGAGCTGACGCGCACGCCGTCCTTCTCGCAGGCGACGGTGCAGCCCGCATCGCGCAGCTTGTCGATCACGGCGTCCATGTGGTCGCCGCGCGCGTGGCGCAGGAAGGCCTCGCCGCCCGTGGCCGCGACGGCGCACAAGAAAGTGCCGGCCTCGATGCGGTCGGCCACCACGGCGTGTTCGCAGCCGTGCAGCTTCTCGACGCCCTGGACGCGGATGTGGCTGGTGCCGTGGCCTTCGATCTTGGCGCCCATGCGGATCAGCATTTCGGCCAGGTCGACGATCTCGGGCTCCTGCGCGGCGTTCTCGAGCAGCGTTTCGCCCTCGGCCAGCGCGGCGGCCATGAGGAAGTTCTCGGTGCCGGTGACGGTGACCATGTCGGTCAGGATGCGCGCGCCCTTGAGCCGCGTGCGGCCGGCCGGCAGGCTGGCGATCATGTAGCCGTGGTCGACCACGATCTCGGCGCCCATGGCCTGCAATCCCTTGATGTGCTGGTCGACCGGCCGCGAGCCGATGGCGCAGCCGCCGGGCAGCGACACCTTGGCATGGCCGAAGCGCGCCAGCAGCGGGCCCAGGGCCAGCACGGAGGCGCGCATGGTCTTCACCAGCTCATAGGGGGCTTCCGGGTTGTTCAGGTCGCCGGCATTCAGGCGCACCGTGCCGCCGTCCTTCCCATCCTGGCCGCGCTCGGCGGTGACGCCCATGTTGCGCACCAGCTTGAGCATGGTCGACACGTCCTGCAGGCGCGGCACGTTGTGCAGCGTCACGGGCTGGTCGGTCAGCAGCGCCGCGCACAGTTCGGGCAGCGCGGCGTTCTTGGCGCCGGAAATGAGTACTTCGCCGCGGAGCTCTCGCCCGCCGCGAATCAGAAGTTTGTCCATCGAAATTCCAGCGAAATCAGGGGCCCGCGAGGGCCGGGGAGTTATTTTTCCACCGCCGCCCATTCGGCCGGCGTGTAGGTCTTCATCGAAAGCGCATGCACCTCGTCGGTGTGCATTTTCGCACCGAGGGTGGCGTAGACCCGCTGATGGCGCTGGATCGCGCGCTTGCCCTCGAATTCGGCCGAGACGATGGTGGCATACCAATGCCGGCCATCGCCCTCGAGCGTGATGTGCTCGCACGGGAGGTGGGACTGGATCAGGGCCTGGAGTTGTTCGGCGGTCATGGGGTCTGGAGAAGAAGCGTTCAGCCTCGGATTTTGTAGCCGATGCGCAGGAGATGGACAGCGATGGCGCTCACCGCCAGCCACGCGGTGCCGACGATGCCCAGGCTGAGCCAGGGCGATGCGTCGCTCACGCCGAAGAAGCCGTAGCGGAAGCCGTCGATCATGTAGAAGAACGGGTTCAGGTGGCTCACGCTCTGCCAGAACGGCGGCAGCGAGCCGATCGAATAGAACACGCCCGACAGGAAGGTCATGGGCATGATCAGGAAGTTCTGGAACACCGCCATCTGGTCGAACTTCTCGGCCCAGAGGCCGGCGATCAGCCCGAGCGTGCCGAGCATCGCGGCGCCCAGCAGCGCGAAAACGACGATCCAGACCGGCGCCACGAAGTTCGGCATTGCGAAGAAGACCGTGACCGCGAACACGCCCAGCCCCACGGCCAGCCCGCGGATGACCGACGAGCCCACGTAGGCGAAGAACCAGCCCCAGTGCGACAGCGGCGTGAGCAACACGAAGACCAGGTTGCCCATGATCTTGCTCTGGATGATCGAGGACGAGCTGTTGGCGAACGCGTTCTGCAGCACGCTCATCATCACGAGGCCCGGCACGAGGAAGGCCGTGTAGCCGACGGTGCCGTACACCGTCACGCGGCCTTCGAGCACATGGCCGAACACCATGAGGTACAGCAGCGCGGTGAGCACCGGCGCACCGACCGTCTGGAAGCCCACCTTCCAGAAGCGCAGCGTCTCCTTGTAGAGCAGCGCGCGCCAACCGGTGACGGCCATCATGGAGCCCCCTTGCCCGGCGCGGCGCTCATCGCGCCACCTCCAGCGGGGTCTGCTCACCGGCCATCAGATCGATGAACACGTCTTCGAGATCGGCCTTGCGCATTTCCACGTCTTCCACCGCGACGCCGGCTTCGCGGATCGCAGCCAGCAGTTGTTCGACTTCATGAGCGTTCTGCGCCGGCAGCTGCACGATGCGCCCGGTGATGCGCGCATGCTGGGCAATGGCCCAGGGCAGCATGGCGTCGGTCTTGAAGCGCAGCACGTTGCTCGCGGCCGACCTCAGCAGTTCGCTGGTGCGGTCGAGCGCGATCACCTTGCCGAGCTTGAGCATCGCGATGCGGCTGCACAGCGCCTCGGCTTCTTCGAGGTAGTGGGTGGTCAGCAGCACGGTGCTGCCCTGCTTGTTGAGCCGGGCGACGAACTGCCAGAGCGTCTGGCGCAATTCGACGTCGACGCCGGCAGTGGGCTCGTCGAGCACGATCACCGGCGGCTTGTGCACCAGCGCCTGCGCCACCAGCACGCGCCGCTTCATGCCGCCCGAAAGCTGGCGCATGTTGGCGTTGGCCTTGTCGGCCAGGCCCAGGCTGTGCAGCAGCTCGTCGATCCAGTCGTCGTTGTTCTTGATGCCGAAGTAGCCCGACTGGATGCGCAGCGACTCGCGCACGTTGAAGAAGGGGTCGAACACCAGCTCCTGCGGCACGATGCCGAGCTGGCGGCGCGCCTCGGCGTAATCGCGCTGCACGTCGAAGCCGTGCACGGTGATGGCGCCGGCCGTCGGGCGCGAAAGCCCCGCGAGCATGCTGATGAGGGTGGTCTTGCCCGCGCCGTTCGGGCCGAGCAGGCCGAAGAACTCGCCCGGCTCGATCTGGAAGCTGACCTCGTCGACCGCCTTCAGCCCTTGCTTGCCTTGGGCTTTCTGCTGTCTGGAGGGAGGGTAGGTCTTGGAGACCGATTGGAATGAGATCGCGGGCATGGGAGCCCGCGATTTTACGGGGCCGCTTTACAAGCTGCCGCGCAGCGGCCCGATACCCTCATGCGGCCGCCGCCGGGCCGCCCCAAGGCGGGCCGCGCCTCCCCCTCGGGGGGTGGCGAATTACACGCAGCAAAGCGGAGTGAAAAGCCGGGGGGCCAACAATGTCAGGGCGCCGCGGGCAAAAGGCCCGCAATGCCGTACAGCGCAGCCAACTCGCGCAGCCGGGGCGAGAGGCCCTTGACGGAAAAGCCGCGCCCCAGCGCGCTGGATTCGCGCCGGCATTCGAGCAGCACGGCCAGCGCCGACGAATCGAACTGGGCCAGCGCGGTCGCGTCGACCACGGTGGACGACGAGTCGACCTGGCCCTTCAGCCCCTGCTGCAGCATGCGCATGCAGGCGGGGGCCTCGTCGTGGGTGAGTCGGGTCGGCAGGACCAGCATCGTGCGCTCCGGTCAGCTCTTGCCGTTGCCCTTGTTGCGCGCAGCCAGTGCAGCGATCAGGCCGTCGACGCCGCTCTTGTTGATTTCCTGCGCGAACTGGGTGCGGTAGGTGTCGACCAGCCAGACGCCCAGCACATTCAGGTTGTAGACCTTCCAGCCGGCGCCCTGGCCGGGGGTCTTCTCGAGGCGGTAGTCGAGCTGGACCGGATCGCCGCGGCCCTTGACCTCGGTGCGCACCAGCACGTCCTTGTCGTCGGGCGAGCCGCGGAACGGACGGATGGTGACGGTCTGGTCGGTCACCTGGTCGAGCGCGCCGGCATAGGTGCGCACCAGCAGGGTCTTGAACTCTTCCTGCAGGCGCTTCTGCTGCTCTGGCGTGGCCGTGCGCCAGGCTGGGCCGACGGCCGAGGCCGTCATGCGCTGGAAGTTGACGTTGGGCATGATCTTGCTGTCGACCAGCAGCATGATCTTGTTGACGTCGCCCGACTTGATGGACGAGTCGGCCTTGATCGTCTCGAGCACATCGGTCGAGAGGCGCTTGACGAGCGCATCGGGCGCTTCGTCGGCGGCACGGGCGGGCTGGACGAATGCGAAAGCCGCACTGAACAGCAGGGCACCGGCCAGCACCACGCGGCCGAGATCGCGACGTTGCAAGGTCTTGTCGTTCATGGAGAGTCCCTTATTCAAGTTTGAAAATCCACAGGCATCCGGAAAAGCCGGATGCTGAAACAGGAACGGATTCGAGGCCCATGGGGCCGACCGGGTTCCTGTCGGGGAGGTGAAGCCTTGCAACCGGATGCAAGCGCCCTCCCCTCCATGCGCTCCTCGGCTTACTTGTCGCTGCCGTCGCCGCCGTCGCTGCCGCCGCCATCGTTGGGCGGATTGCCGTCGTAGACCTGGCTGCGGCGGCGCTGCAGGAACGCATCGCGCGTGAACGAATACTTGTCGAGCGCCGCGTCGCCCAGCAGGCGGCCGGCGCGCAGGTACTGCGAACGCGTGTCGACCACGCGCAGCACCGTCAGCGAATTGCGCCAGGGAATGTCGCTCACATGGCCCAGCGGATCGCCGTACATGTCGAGCGGCTTGGCCGCAGTGTCGCGCACCGTCGAGGGGCCCAGCAGCGGCAGCACGACATATGGGCCGGCGCCGACACCCCAGTAGCCCAGCGTCTGGCCGAAGTCTTCCTCGTGGCGGGGAATGCCCGCTTCGGTCGCCACGTCCAGCAGGCCGCCGAGGCCGAAGAAAGTGTTGACGTTCAGCCGCATGAAGGTCTCGGCGCTGTTCTGCAACTTGAGCTGGGCCACGTTGTTGGCCAGGCTCCAGACATCGCCGATGTTGGAGAAGAAGTTGTTCACGCCGGTGCGCACCATCGAGGGCAGCGCCTTCTGGTAAGCCGTGGCCACGGGGACGAGCACCGCGTCGTCGACGGTGTCGTTGAAGCGCGAAACACCGCGGTTGAACGGCTCGAACGGGTCGGCCGGATTGGCGTTGGGGCCGGTGGCGCAACCGGCCACCAGCGCGAAGACGGCTGCTGCGCCCATCCAGCGCGTATGGCTTGCTACGTTATTCATAGCAAACGACAGGGAAAATCGTGTTTTCATTTCTTATTGGCTGTTCCAGGCGTCGAAGGATTGCCTTCGGCCGCCTTGCTGTACAGGAACTGGCTGATCAGGTTCTCCAGCACCACGGCCGATTGGGTCGAAGTGATGGTGTCGCCGGCCTGCAGTGCCTTCTCCTCGGCGCCCGCTTCGATTCCGATGTACTGCTCGCCGAGCAGGCCACTGGTCAGGATCTTGAGCGAGCTGTCCTTGGGAAAACTGTAACGGTTTTGCAAAGCCAGCGTCACGTCGGCCTGAAAGGACTTGTCGTTGAAGGCGATTGATTCCACACGGCCGACCACGACCCCCGCGCTCTTGACCGCGGTTTGGGGCTTGAGCCCGCCGATGTTGTCGAAGCGCGCGGTGACCGCATAGGTCTTCTGGAAATTCAGGCTCAGCAGGTTGGCCGACTGCAGCGCAAGAAACAGCAGCGCCGCCGCGCCGATCAGCACGAACAGGCCGACCCAGATGTCGTTGTTGGAACGTTGCATGGTTTGACTCTCTGTCTAGAACGATGGAGGCCGAGCCTCTTTAGATACTGAACATCATGGCGGTGAGCAGGAAGTCGAGCCCCAGCACCGCCAGCGATGCCGTGACCACGGTCTTCGTGGTCGCGCGCGACACGCCTTCGGGCGTGGGCTGGGCCTCGTAGCCCTGCAGCAGCGCGATGAAGGTCACGGTGAAGCCGAAGACGATGCTCTTGATGACCCCATTGCCGACGTCGCGCCATACGTCGACGCCGCCCTGCATCTGGCCCCAGAACGCGCCCGGGTCCACGCCCAGCATCAGCACGCCCACCACGTAGCCGCCCATGATGCCGACCGCGCTGAACACCGCCGCCAGCAGCGGCATGGTGATCACGCCGGCCCAGAAGCGCGGCGCGAGGATGCGCTGTACTGGATCGACCGCCATCATCTCCATGGCGCTCAATTGCTCGTCGGCCTTCATGAGGCCGATCTCCGCGGTAAGCGATGTACCGGCGCGTCCGGTGAAGAGCAGGGCCGCCACCACGGGCCCGAGTTCGCGCACGAGACTCAGCGTGACCAGCAGGCCGAGCGCTTCGGAAGAGCCGTAGCGCTGCAGCGCGTAGTACATCTGCAGCCCCAGCACGAAGCCGACGAACAGCCCCGACACGCCGATGATTGCGAGCGAGTAGTTGCCCAGGAAATGGATCTGGTCGCGCACCAGCCCGAAGCGGCGCATGATCTGCGCGCCCGGGCCGACCAGGCGCGTGAAAAGCTTCGCGCCATAGCCCAGGTTGGCCAGATGGCGGCGCACCGCGAAGCCGAGGTCGGCTGGTTTCCACCAGGTCATGAACGCCCTCCTTCCACATTGCCGAAGTCGTCTTCGATGCTGACGCCGGGGTAGTGGAAGTGCACGGGCCCGTCGGGCAGCGCATTGACGAACTGATGGACCAGCGGGTCGTCGCTCTCGCGCACTTCGTCGGGCGTGCCCTGTGCGGCGATGCCGCCGTTGGCAAGGATGATCACGTGGTCGGCGATGCGGAAGGTTTCCTCGAGGTCGTGCGACACGATGATGCTGGTGAGTCCGAGCGTGTCGTTGAGCTGGCGGATCAGCCGCGCTGCCGTGCCGAGCGAGATCGGGTCGAGGCCGGCGAAGGGCTCGTCGTACATGACGAGGTCGGGATCGAGCGCGATCGCGCGCGCCAGCGCCACGCGCCGCGCCATGCCGCCCGACACCTCGCTGGGCATCAGGTCGCGCGCACCACGCAGGCCGACGGCGTCGAGCTTCATGAGCACGATGTCGCGCACCAGCGCTTCGGACAACTGGGTGTGCTCGCGCAGCGGGAAGGCCACGTTGTCGAACACGCTCATGTCGGTGAACAACGCGCCGAACTGGAACAGCATGCCCATGCGGCGCCGCGCTGCATAGAGCGCCGTGGCGTCGAATCTGACGACGTCCTGACCATCGAAGAGTACCTCGCCGCGCTGTGCCTTCTGCTGTCCGCCGATCAGGCGCAGCACGGTGGTCTTGCCGCCGCCCGATGCGCCCATCAGGGCCGTCACCTTGCCGCGCGGCACGGTGAAGGACACGCCGTCGAGAATGGCGCGCGCGCCGTAGCCGAACGTGACGTCGCGGAACTCTACGAAGGGATGTGGCAGTGGTGCGGCTGGGTCCATCTCAATAAAAAAGCCGGGCGCCCTTTCAGGCATCCCGGCATGCGGTTTCCGGCGGATGATACCGGGGACAAACCCGGACCCGCGAAACTGAAACAAAAATCAGCGAGGTAAGTCGCTGAATCCCATCAAAAATTCATCGACCGAGCGGGCAGCTTGACGGCCCTCGCGGATCGCCCAGACCACCAGCGACTGTCCGCGGCGGATGTCGCCAGCGGCGAACACCTTCGGCACGTTGGTGGCATAGCCCCCGATGAAGTCGACCGTCGCCTTGGCATTGCCGCGTGCGTCCTTCTCGACACCGAAGGCATCGAGCACAGTGGCCACGGGGCTGATGAAGCCCATGGCGAGCAGCACGAGGTCGGCCTTGAGCACCTGCTCGCTGCCGGCCACTTCCTGCATCTTGCCGTCCTTCCATTCGACGCGAACGGTCTTCAGGCCGGTGACCTTGCCCTTCTCGCCGATGAACTCCTTGGTGGAGATCGCGAACTCGCGCTCGCAACCCTCTTCATGGCTGGAGCTGGTGCGCAGCTTGATCGGCCAGTACGGCCACGTCAGCGGGCGGTTTTCTTCCTCTGGCGGCTGCGGCATCAGCTCGAACTGCGTGACGCTCGCGGCGCCATGGCGGTTGCTGGTGCCTACACAGTCGGAGCCGGTGTCGCCGCCGCCGATGACGATCACGTGCTTGCCGTCGGCGCGCAGCTGGCCCTTGACCTTGTCGCCCGCGTTGACGCGGTTTTGCTGCGGCAGGAACTCCATCGCGAAATGGATGCCGTCGAGGTCGCGGCCGGGCACCGGCAGGTCGCGCGATTGCTCAGCGCCGCCGGTGAGCACCACGGCGTCGAACTCTTTCTGCAGCTGCTCGGGCGTGACGATTTCCTTGGCGAGATTCGTGACCTTCGAGCCTTTACCCAGCGGATCCTTCGCGGCGCCGACCATCACGCCGGTGCGGAAGGTCACGCCTTCGGCCTTCATCTGCTCGACACGCCGATCGATGTGCGACTTCTCCATCTTGAAGTCGGGAATGCCGTAGCGCAGCAGGCCGCCGATGCGGTCGTTCTTCTCGAACAGCGTCACGTCGTGGCCGACGCGCGCCAGCTGCTGGGCGGCCGCCATGCCGGCCGGGCCCGAACCCACCACCGCCACCTTCTTGCCGGTCTTGTGCTTGGCGGCGCGCGGCGCCACCCAGCCTTCGTCCCAGGCGCGGTCGATGATCGCGTGCTCCAGCGACTTGATGCCGACCGGGTCGTCGTTCACGTTGAGCACGCAGGCCGCCTCGCAGGGCGCGGGGCAGATGCGGCCGGTGAACTCGGGGAAGTTGTTGGTCGAGTCGAGCACCGCGAAGGCGTTTTGCCAGTCATTGCGGTACACGAGGTCGTTGAAGTCCGGAATGATGTTGTTGACCGGGCAGCCGCTGTTGCAGAACGGCGTGCCGCAGTCCATGCAGCGCGCGCCCTGCACCTTGGCCTGTTCGGTGTTCAGGCCGACGACGAATTCCTTGTAGTGCTTGACGCGCTCGTCGACGGGCTTGTAGCCCTCCTCAACGCGCTCATGCTCCATGAAGCCGGTGATCTTTCCCATCGTGCTTTCCTTTGTTCTCTGTACTCGTGGGCGCTCAGACCGAAGCCGGGGCCGTTTGCGGTGCGGATGCTGCCAGCGCATGTGGCTCGAGGCCGATGTGCGCGTTGTTGCCGCTGCTCGTGAGCTCGACCTTGCGGTCGTGCAGTTCGGCCAGCGCGCGCTTGTATTCGTTCGGGAACACCTTCACGAACTTCGTGCGCGACACCGCCCAGTTGTCGAGCAGCTCTCGCGCGCGCTTGCTGCCGGTCCAGCGGTGGTGCTCTTCGAGCAGCTTCTTCAGCTGCGCTTCGTCGGTCACACCGCCGTGCCAGATCTTGCGATGCACGCTGGCGGTCTGCTCGGCGGAGGTCAGCACCTTGTCGAGCGAAACCATCGAGAGGTTGCAGCGCGTGGCGAACTGGCCGTCCTCGTCGTAGACGAAGGCCACGCCGCCGCTCATGCCGGCCGCGAAGTTGCGGCCCGTCTTGCCGAGCACGGCCACCGTGCCGCCGGTCATGTACTCGCAGCCGTGGTCGCCGGTGCCTTCGATGACCGCCGTGGCGCCCGACAGGCGCACGGCGAAGCGCTCGCCGGCCACGCCGCACAGGTAGGCCTCGCCGGTGGTCGCGCCATACAGCGCCGTGTTGCCGACGATGGTGTTGCGCGCCGCTTCACCGCGGAACTCGAGGCTGGGGCGCACCACCACACGGCCGCCGGAGAGGCCCTTGCCCGTGTAGTCGTTGGCGTCGCCGATGAGGTACAACGTGATGCCGCGCGCCAGGAAGGCGCCGAACGACTGGCCGCCCGTGCCTTCGAGCTGGATGCGGATCGAGTCGTCGGGCAGGCCCTGCGGATGCACCTTGGTCAGCGCGCCCGAAAGCATCGCGCCCACCGAGCGGTTGACGTTGCGCGCCACCTCGATGAACTGCACCTTCTCGCCCTTGTCGATGGCGGGGCGCGACTTCTCGATGAGCTTCACGTCGAGCGCGCGCTCGAGACCGTGGTCCTGGTTCTCCACATGGAAGCGCGGCACCTCGGCCGGCACGTTCGGCAGCGCGAACAGGCGGCTGAAGTCGAGGCCCGAGGCCTTCCAGTGCTCGATGCCCTTGCGCATGTCGAGCAGGTCGGCGCGGCCGATCAGGTCATCGAATTTGCGGATGCCGAGCTGGGCCATGATCTGGCGCACTTCTTCCGCAACGAAGAAGAAGTAGTTGACGACGTGCTCGGGCTTGCCCGAGAACTTCTTGCGCAGGATCGGGTCTTGCGTGGCCACGCCCACCGGGCAGGTGTTCAGGTGGCACTTGCGCATCATGATGCAGCCCTCGACCACCAGCGGCGCGGTGGCGAAGCCGAACTCGTCGGCGCCCAGCAGCGCGCCGATGGCGACGTCGCGGCCGGTCTTCATCTGGCCGTCGGCCTGCACGCGGATGCGGCTGCGCAGGCGGTTGAGCACCAGCGTCTGCTGCGTTTCGGCCAGGCCGATTTCCCACGGGCTGCCCGCGTGCTTGATCGACGACCAGGGCGATGCGCCCGTGCCGCCGTCATGGCCGGCGATCACGACGTGGTCGCTCTTGCACTTGGCCACGCCGGCCGCGATGGTGCCGACGCCGATTTCGCTCACCAGCTTCACGCTGATGCTGGCGTGCGGCGCAGTGTTCTTCAGGTCGTGGATGAGCTGGGCCAGGTCTTCGATCGAGTAGATGTCGTGGTGCGGCGGCGGGCTGATGAGGCCCACGCCCGGCACGGCATAACGCTGCTTGCCGATGTACTCGGTGACCTTGCCGCCCGGCAACTGACCGCCCTCGCCGGGCTTGGCGCCCTGGGCCATCTTGATCTGGATCTGGTCGGCCGAATGCAGGTACTCGGCGGTGACGCCGAAGCGGCCCGACGCGACCTGCTTGATGCGCGAACGCAGCGAGTCGCCGTCCGCGAGCGGCAGGTCGACCTCGACGTTGGCCGCGCCGATCACGCTCTTGAGCGTGTCGCCCTGCTTGATCGGGATGCCCTTGAGTTCGTTGCGATAGCGCGCCGGGTCTTCACCGCCCTCGCCCGTGTTGCTCTTGCCGCCGATGCGGTTCATGGCAATCGCGAGCGTGGCGTGCGCCTCGGTGCTGATCGAGCCGAGCGACATCGCGCCGGTGGCGAAACGCTTGACGATCTCCGCAGCCGATTCGACTTCGTCCACCGGAATCGCCTTGGCCGGATCGATCTTGAACTCGAACAGGCCGCGCAGCGTCAGGTGGCGGCGGTTCTGGTCGTTGATGAGCTGGGCGTATTCCTTGTACGTGTTCCAGTTGTTGGCGCGCGTGCTGTGCTGCAGCTTGGCGATGGCGTCGGGCGTCCACATGTGCTCTTCGCCACGCGTGCGCCAGGCGTATTCGCCGCCGGCGTCGAGCATGTGGGCCAGCACCGGGTCGTCGCCGAAGGCGGCCTTGTGCATGCGGATGGCTTCCTCGGCGATCTCGAAGACGCCGATGCCTTCCACGCGGCTGGCGGTGCCGGTGAAGTACTTGTTCACCGTCTCGCTGTTCAGACCGATGGCTTCGAACAGCTGCGCGCCGCAGTAGCTCATGTAGGTGCTGACACCCATCTTCGACATGATCTTCGACAGACCCTTGCCGATGGCCTTGACGTAGTTGTAGACCGCCTTGTCTGCGCTCAGCTCGCCCGGCATGTCGGCGTGCATGGCCGCCAGGGTTTCCATCGCGAGGTACGGGTGCACGGCTTCCGCGCCGTAGCCCGCCAGCACGCCGAAGTGATGCACTTCGCGCGCCGAGCCGGTCTCGACCACGAGGCCGGCGGTGGTGCGCAGGCCTTCGCGCACGAGGTACTGGTGCACGGCCGACAGGGCCAGCACGGCAGGGATGGCCACCTGCGTCGGGCTCACGCCGCGGTCGCTGATGATCAGGATGTTGTGGCCGCCCTTGATGGCATCCACTGCTTCGGCACACAGCGAGGCCAGCTTGGCTTCGACACCTTCGTCACCCCAGGCGAGCGGATAGGTGATGTCGAGCGCGTAGCTCTTGAACTTGCCCTGTGTGTACTTGCCGATGTCGCGCAGCTTCGCCATGTCGGCGAAGTCGAGGATCGGCTGGCTCACTTCGAGTCGCATCGGCGGGTTGACCTGGTTGATGTCCAGCAGGTTGGGCTTGGGGCCGATGAAGGACACGAGCGACATCACGATCGCTTCGCGGATCGGGTCGATCGGCGGGTTGGTCACCTGCGCGAACAGCTGCTTGAAGTAGTTGTACAGCGGCTTGTTCTTGCTCGAGAGCACGGCCAGCGGGCTGTCGTTGCCCATGGAGCCGATGCCTTCCTCACCGGCCTGGGCCATCGGGCTCATCAGGAACTTGATGTCTTCCTGGGTGTAGCCGAAGGCCTGCTGGCGGTCGAGCAATGCAACTTGGCTCAGCGGCGCCGAGACCGGCTCGGCCTTGACGCTGTCGAGCTTGATGCGCAGGTTCTCGATCCACTGCTTGTAGGGCTTGCTGTTGGCGAGGGTGGCCTTGACCTCCTCGTCGTCGATCATGCGGCCCTGCTCCAGGTCGATCAGGAACATCTTGCCGGGCTGCAGGCGCCACTTGCGCACGATCTTCTGCTCGGGCACGGGCAGCACGCCGGATTCGGAAGCCATGATGACGAGGTCGTCGTCGGTCACGCAGTAGCGCGAGGGGCGCAGGCCGTTGCGGTCCAGCGTGGCGCCGATCTGGCGGCCGTCGGTGAACACGATGGAGGCCGGGCCGTCCCACGGCTCGAGCATGGCGGCGTGGTATTCATAGAACGCGCGGCGGCGCGGGTCCATGGTGGCGTGCTGTTCCCAGGGCTCCGGGATCATCATCATCACGGCCTGGCTGATGGGGTAGCCGGCCATCGTCAGCAGCTCGAGGCAGTTGTCGAAGGTGGCGGTGTCGGACTGGTTCGCGAAGCTGATCGGGTAAAGCTTCTGCAGGTCGGCGCCCAGCACGGGCGACGACATCACGCCTTCGCGCGCCTTCATCCAGTTGTAGTTGCCCTTGACCGTGTTGATTTCGCCGTTGTGGGCGACGTAGCGGTACGGGTGGGCCAGCGGCCACTCGGGGAAGGTGTTGGTGGAGAAGCGCTGGTGCACCAGGCCCAGGGCCGAGATGCAGCGCTTGTCCTGCAGGTCGAGGTAGTAGGTGCCCACCTGGTCGGCCAGCAGCAGGCCCTTGTAGACCACGGTGCGGCTCGACATGCTGGGAACGTAGTATTCCTTGCTGTGCTTGAGCTTCAGGCGCTGGATGTTGGCGCTGGCGGTCTTGCGGATCACGTAGAGCTTGCGTTCCAGCGCGTCCTGCACGATCACGTCGTTGCCGCGGCCGATGAAGACCTGGCGCAGCAGCGGCTCCTTTTCGCGCACGGTGGGCGACATGGGCATGTCGCGGTTGACCGGCACGTCGCGCCAGCCTAGCAGCACCTGACCTTCGGCCTTGATGGCGCGTTCCATCTCTTGTTCGCAGGCTTCGCGCGAGGCGTGCTCCTTCGGCAGGAAGATCATGCCGACGCCGTATTCGCCCGGCGGGGGCAGCGTGACGCCCTGCTTCGCCATTTCTTCGCGGTACAGGTGGTCGGGCAGCTGGATCAGGATGCCGGCGCCGTCGCCCATCAGCTTGTCAGCGCCCACTGCGCCGCGATGGTCGAGGTTCTCGAGAATCTTGAGGCCCTGCAGCACGATGGCGTGGCTCTTCTCGCCCTTGATGTGGGCCACGAAGCCGACGCCGCAGGCATCGTGCTCGTCGGCACCGGAATACAGACCGTGTTCTTGGAGATGTTTGATCTCGGCAGCCGTCGTCATGGCGCGCTCCTTCAGTTTTCGCAGGGAAATGGAGCATATTGCGATGCACAAAGAATGCCAAACACTTTAATAGGGGTCAGATTCCTATTAAATCTTGAGTTATCTGGTCAGAATTAAATTGGGGACATATTAAAAAGAGGAGCAAAAGAACCAGCGCCACAGCCGGCCGACGCCGCTTTTCCAGCTCAGGATGAAGTGTTCGATGGCGGCCGGCCGGCCTTGGCTTTGACGACCCGGCGGTCGGTGGACTTTTGCAGGCTGTCGAGAAAGTCGTCGTCGCCAGCAGCCCAGCCCCGCAATGTGGCCTCGGTCAGCGCGCTCTGGTCGGCCGCACGCACCCCGCCGCGCACCAGTTCGACATACGCGGCCTCGCGCGCGAACGGGGTGTTGCCGAGCTCCCAATACAGCGGGTGGGGGGTCAGCAGGCGGTCGTGCCGCAGTCCGGCGTAGTGGCCATGGCTGGACCAGGGAAAGTCGCGCGCATCGGCCACCATGCCCGCGCGCACCGGGTTGAGGTCGATGTAGGCCATGCAGGTCAGCAGGTAGCGGTCCGTCTGGATCAGCGTGGACCGGTAGCGGCCCTCCCACAGCGTGCCGCTGCGGCCATGGCGGTCGTTGAAGTAGCGCACGTAGCTGCGCCCCACCGACTGCATGAACTGGGGCAGGCCGGTGGGGCTGTCGGGCGTGGCCAACAGGTGGAAGTGGTTGTCCATCAGCACGTAGGCATGCAGCGCGATGCCGAAACGCGTGGCGTTCTCGGCCAGCAGCGCGAGCAGCTTTTCGCGGTCCGCGCGGTCCACGAAGATCGGCTGGCGGTTGTTGCCGCGCTGGATCACGTGGTGGGGCATGCCGGCCAGCGTGAGGCGGGGAAGACGGGCCATGGATCGCAGTGGACGCGGCGGATTGCGCGCCCGCTTTCAGGCCAGCCGGAAGCGCGTATCGCCCAGCGCGTCGAGCCCGAACTGCGCCAACAGCTCGCGCAGCCGCGTGGCCGCGCTTGCCTTGCGCTGCCCGGTGTAGCGCGCCAGGATCAGCTCGTTCTTCATGCTGTGCTCCCAGCCGACCAGCTCGGTCACCGTGACGCTGTAGCCGTTGGCTTCGAGATACAGGCAGCGCAGCACGTTGGTGAGCTGGCTGCCGATTTCGCGCGTGTGCAGCGGATGGCGCCACAGCTCGGCCAGCGGGGTGCGCGACAGTGCGAGCGCCTTGGTTTCGCGCAGGCAGGCGGCCACCTCGGCCTGGCAGCAGGGCACGAGCACCATGCAACGCGCCTTCTTGGCCAGGCCGAAGGCGATGGCGTCGTCTGTCGCGGTGTCGCAGGCGTGCAGCGCGGTGACCACATCGATCTGCGCCGGCAATTCGCTCGCCTGCGCCGATTCGGCCACGGTGAGGTTCAGGAACGACATGCGCTCGAAGCCCAGGCGCTGCGCCAGCGCGCGCGAGCGCTCGACCAGTTCGCCGCGCGTCTCGATGCCGTAGACGTGGCCGCTGCCCTGGCGCGGCCGGAAGAACAGGTCGTAGATGATGAAGCCGAGGTACGACTTGCCCGCGCCATGGTCGGCCAGCGTCGCGCCCGCGCCCTCTTCCGGCAACTCGCGCAGCAGTTGCTCGATGAACTGGAACAGGTGGTAGACCTGCTTGAGCTTGCGCCGCGAGTCCTGGTTGAGCCGGCCCTCGCGGGTCAGGATGTGCAGTTCCTTGAGCAGTTCGATGGATTGGCCGGGGCGCAGCGCGTCGGCCAGTTCCGCATCGGCCTTGGCGACCTTGTTCGTTTTCACGGTTCTTGTCGCGTTGTTCGTGTTCATGGCTTGGCGCTTCCGGGGCCGACGTCGAGTGCCGCCCAGCCTTCGGGGCCCAGCGCTTCGAGCGTGTCGATGTTGCGTTCGAAGATGGCCTCAGCCTCGGGGAACGCCTCGACCGCGCGGCTCACGCTGTCTTCGCGCAGCAGGTGCAGCGTGGGGTACGGCGCGCGGTTGGTGGCGTTGCCGATGTCGTCGGCATCGGTGCCGGCGAACTGGAAGCGCGGATGAAAGCTCGCCAGCTGGAACACGCCGTCGAAACCGGCGCGCGCAAGCCGGCGTTCGGCACGCGCCGTGAAGTCGTTGAAGTCCAGAAAGTCGGCCAAGGTGTTCGGTGCAATCAGCAAGGTGGTGTCGCGCACGGCGGCGTCTAGTGCGGCGAGATCTTTCGCTTCGGCAAGAAGCGCGTCCATCAGGTCGGCGTCCTCGGCCGGCTCGTACACGGCGTAGTGGACCTGCGCCTTCATGTGCGCGGCCTTTGCGAACGGGCACAGGTTGAGGCCGATCACCGCGCGTTCGAGCCAGCGCCGCGTGTCGGCTTCGGCCTGGGCGGATGCGATTGTCGCCGGGTGGGTCATGCCATCTCCGCCGCAGGGCGAATCCGCCCCAGGCGCCGCGCGATCGCCATGCCGACCAGCGAGCAGGCCAGCGTGGCGGTCCAGGTCCAGTGCCAGCCACCGACACGGTGAGCCATCCACGCCACTGCGGGCGGGGCCAGGAACTGGCCGAGCGAGGACGCCTGCTGCATGAGACCCACCGTGGTCGACACGGTGGTGGGCCCGGGCGCAAGCCGCACGCCCAGCAGGAACAGCGTGGCCGGCACCATGCCGCCGCCCAGCGAGAACGCGCACACGGCGATGTAGCGCAGCGCGGGCGGCAGGCCCAGGGCGTCCGGGCCCTGCCCTGCCTGCGCGAAGGCGGCCACGCCCCCGAGCGCCATCGTCAGGAAACCGAGTTGCAGCAGTCGCTCCGGCGCCACGCCGCGCTGCAGCCAGCGGCCGCCTGCAATGTTGCCGACGATGTTCATGGCGGCTGCGAGCGCGGTGAGCACCGCGTTCCAGGCAGCCGGTACACCCACGCCGGCATAGATGGCGGGCAGGAAGCCGATCACCGCCATCCACTGCGACGAGTACACGGCGAAGGTCAGCGCCACCAGCCAGGGCGCGCGCGCACCGACCGTGGCACGCAGGCGCGAAGACCAGCCGCTGGTGGCCTGGCTCGCCACGGGCGGGCGAAGCCGGTCGGCAGGCACCGCCAGCCACAGCCAGAGTGCGGCCCCAGCCGACACGATCGACAGTGCCCACCACCAATCCGCCCATCCACCCCAGGCTATCAGGGCGGGCCCCAGCAGCAGCGCGAGGGCCACGCCGAGCGGCATGTAGGCACCCCAGAGGCCCAACGCCGCCTTGTCTGCACCCGGCGGGGTCAGGGCGCGGATCAGCCCCGGCCCCGGCATGACCGTCAGCAGGAAACCGATGCCTTCGACGGCACGCAGAAGGAGCAGCCATTGCACGGCGTGCGCCCCATCGACCATGCCGCCCAGCAGGCTGGCGACCGTCAGCACCGCCAGCCCCGTCAGCATGCTGCGTCGCAAGCCGATGGTGTCCGCCGCGAGCCCGGCCAGCAGCCCCAGCGTCATGCTTGCGACCTGCACCAGCGACAGCAGGAATCCGGCCTCGACCAGGCCAATGCCGAGCGATGCCTGCAGCGCCGGCACGGCGGGCGGCAGCTTGCCCAGGTGCAAGGCCGCGCTGACGCCGCCCAGCAGGACAGCCAGGGCAGCGGCGGGAACGCGCGGCCGGACTGCAGATGGATTCACGCGATGCCCCGGCGCCCCGTGAGCCGCTCGTGTTCGCGCATGGCGAAACGATCGGTCATGCCGGCGATGTAGTCGGCCACGGCGCGGTGCCTGTCATGGCGTTCGGCATAGGAAGCGGGCATCTCGGCACTGCGCTCGAGATAGGCCTCGAACAGCTCCTGCACCACGTCTCGCGCCTGGTCGGTGGTCTGGGCGACCTGGGGATGCCGGTAGAGGTTGCGGAAAAGAAAGCGCTTGAGGTCTTCCGACTGGGCCTGCATGGCGGCGCTGAACGCGACGATCGGCGGGGCCTTGCGCACCGCGTCGGCATCGACCGGTGCGAGGGCTTCGAGCGCCGCGCGGGTCGCATCGATCACGTCGTAGACCTGCGCGCTCAGCATGCGCCGGATGGTCTCGTAGAGCACGCGGCGACCCTGCAGCTGCGGGTGCTCGGCGAGCGCCTCGCGGCGGTAGCGCTCGAACAGCTCGACCTCGGACAACTGCTCGACGCCGATAAGGCCCGAGCGCACGCCGTCGTCGATGTCATGGGCGTTGTAGGCGATGGCGTCGGCAAGGTTGCACAGCTGCGCCTCCAGCCCCGGCTGCGTGCGGTCGAGGAAACGCCGGGCCACGCCGTGCGGTTCGGCCGCCTCCAGCCGTTCGGCGTTCGCGCGCGAGCAGTGCTTGAGGATGCCCTCGCGGGTCTCGAAGCTGAGGTTCAGTCCGTCGTATTGCGGATAGCGGTGTTCCAGCGCATCGACCACGCGCAGGCTCTGCAGGTTGTGCTCGAAGCCGCCATGTGCGGCCATGCAGTCGTTGAGCGCGTCCTGGCCCGCATGGCCGAAGGGCGTGTGGCCCAGGTCGTGCGCCAGGGCGATCGCCTCGACCAGGTCTTCGTTGATGCGCAGGGCCCGTGCGATCGAACGGCCGAGCTGGGCAACTTCCAGCGAGTGCGTGAGCCGGGTGCGGAACAGATCGCCCTCGTGGTTCAGGAACACCTGCGTCTTGTAGACCAGCCGGCGAAAGGCCGTGGAATGCACGATGCGGTCGCGATCGCGCTGGAAAGCGTCGCGCGTGGGCGCGGGCGGCTCGGCATGCCGGCGGCCGCGCGACCGCGCGGGCAGACAGGCATAGGCCGCGAGGCTCATTGCGCCGCGCAGCTCTGCGCAAGCACTTCGCGCACGAGTGCGTCGGGTGCGCTGCGGACCACGGCGGAGCCGGGCCGGTCGATCACCACGAAGCGGATCTCGCCGGCTTCCGATTTCTTGTCGACGCGCATCAGCTCCAGGTAGCGATCCACGCCCAGCGCAGGACCGACGATCGGCAGGCCGGCGCGTTCGATCAGGCGCGTGAGCCGTTCGACGAAGGCGGCATCGACGCCGCCAAGTCGCTGCGACAGCCGCGCCGCCATGACCATGCCGCAGCCCACGGCCTCGCCGTGCAGCCATTCGCCATAGCCGAGGCCCGATTCGATCGCGTGGCCGAAGGTGTGGCCGAAATTGAGGATCGCGCGCAGGCCGGTTTCGCGCTCGTCCTGCCCGACCACCAGCGCCTTGATTTCGCAGCTGCGCTTGACGGCATGGGCCAGCGCGGCCGGCTCCCGCGCGACGAGGGCGTCGATGTTGGCTTCGATCCAGTCGAAGAACGCCATGTCGTGGATCGGGCCGTACTTGATGACTTCGGCCAGTCCGGCGCTGAGTTCGCGCGGCGGCAGGGTCTGCAGCGTGGCCAGGTCGCAGACCACCAGTTGCGGCTGGTAGAACGCGCCGATCATGTTCTTGCCGAGCGGGTGGTTGATGGCCGTCTTGCCGCCGACCGAGGAATCGACCTGCGCCAGCAGCGTGGTCGGCACCTGCACGAAAGGCACGCCACGCATGTAGCTGGCGGCGGCAAAGCCGGTCATGTCGCCCACCACGCCGCCGCCCAGGGCGAACAGCACGGTCTTGCGGTCGCTGCCGTGACCCAGCAGGTCGTCGAAGATCAGGTTCAGCGTCTGCAGGTTCTTGTACACCTCTCCGTCGGGCAGCTCCAGCAGGTGGACCGTGCGGAAACGGCCCGCCAGGGCACCCTGTAGCGCCTTGGCATAGAGCGGCGCCACCGTGGTGTTGCTGACGATCAGGGCCGTGGCGGCGGCAGGCGTGGCGGCGAAGCTAAGGGGATCGTCCAGCAGGCCGGCACCGATCAGGATCGGGTAGCTGCGGTCGCCGAGCTGGATGTCGACGCGTTCGGGCGGGGCGGAAAGTACGGGCAGGGACATGGGCAGCGAGTTTAGGCGCTGCAGCCGGCGCAGTTCAGGCAGTGGGCTCTTCCGGATGGGCGCCCGGCTCGACGATGCCCGCCAGCTCGAGCTGCATCACGATGATGTTCACCAGCATCGCGATCGAGGGCCGGCCGGTATCGACCACGTCGTGGGCGGTTTCCCGGTAGAACGGGTCGCGCGCATCGTGCAGTTCCCGCAACCGCCCCAACGGGTCAGCCACCTGCAGCAGGGGGCGCTTGACGTCGTGGCGCAGGCGCCGGAACAGGTCTTCGGGGGAGGAGCGCAGGTAGATCACGTGGAAGTGATCGCGCAGCTGGGTGCGGTTGGCCTCCCGCAGCACCGCACCGCCGCCGGTGGCCAGCACGCCGTGGGCATTGGCCGCCAGCTCGGCAATGACCGTTTGTTCGAGATCCCGGAAGGCCACCTCGCCTTCGCGCTCGAAGTAATCGCGGATCGAGCAGCCGATGCGCTGCTCGATCACGTGATCGGTGTCGATGAAGGGAAGGTCCAGCCGCATCCCCAGGCGCCGGCCCACTGCGGATTTTCCGGCGCCGGGCAAGCCGACGAGTGCGACCGCCACGCGGTGGCTGCTACGCCCGCGCGTCAGCGCGCGGCGTTGCGGTCGGTAATCATCTTCGGAGTGATAAAGACGAGCATTTCGGTCTTGTTGGCAACGCGTTCGCGCTTGCGGAACAGTGCCCCCAGGTAGGGCACTTCACCCAGCACCGGCACGCGCGATTCGTCATTGGTTTCGGTGAGCTCGAAGATACCACCGATGACGACCGTGCCGCCGTTCTCGACCAGCACTTCGGTCTGCACGTGCTTGGTGTTGATGGCCGGACCCGCCGACGTGTTCACGCCTCGGGCGTCCTTGCTCACGTCCAGCGTCAGGATGATGTTGCCTTCCGGCGTGATCTGCGGCGTGACTTCCAGCTTCAGCACCGCCTTGCGGAACGAGATCGAGGTGGCGCCGCTGGACGTGGCCTGCTGGTAAGGAATTTCCTCGCCCTGCTCGATCAGCGCCTTGGTCTGGTCGGCCGTGATGACGCGAGGGCTGGACACCAGCTTGCCCTTGCCGTCGGCTTCGAGCGCCGAGATCTCGAGGTTCAGCATGCGCGAGAAGCTCGAGTTGAACAGCGAGATCGCGAAGGTGCCCGCCGCGTTGCCCGTGCCGCCCGCATCGCCCGCCGGGAGGTTGATGAAGTTCGAGTTGGTGAACGTGGAGGTGGCCGTGCTGGCTCCGCCATTGGTGCCTGCCGTGACGACGGGCATCGCGCCGAGGTTGGCGAATGCGCGGTTGCCGGCGGACGATGCGAAGCGCTCGCCAGCGATGCCGCCACCCAGCCGCACGCCGAGCGACTTGCCGAAGGTATCGGAAGCTTCGACGATGCGGGCCTCGATCAGCACCTGGCGAACCGGGATGTCCAGCTTCTGGATCAGCTCGGTGATCTGGGCCAGGCGCGACGGAACGTCCGACACGAAGAGCTGGTTGGTGCGCGACTCGGCAATGACGCTGCCGCGAGGGCTCAGGATGCGCGTCGTCGTACCGCCGCCACCGCCGCCGCCGGACGAAGCACCCGTGCCGGTCAGTCCCTGCGCAATCGCGATCGCCTTGGTGTAGTTGAGCTGGAAGGACTGGGTGCGCAGCGGCTCCAGGTTCTCGATCGCGGCCTTGGCCTCGAATTCGAGCTTTTCCTTGGCGTTGATTTCATCCTTGGGCGCAATCCACAGCACGCTGCCGTTCTTGCGCATGCCCAGGTTCTTCGCCTGCATGATGATGTCGAGGGCCTGGTCCCAGGGCACGTCCTTCAGCCGCAGCGTCAGCGCACCGTTCACCGAATCCGAGGTCACGATGTTGAAGTTCGTGAAGTCGGCAATCACCTGCAGCAGCGAACGGATTTCGATGTTCTGGAAGTTGAGCGACAGCTTTTCGCCGTTGTAGCCCACGCCTTGCGTCAGCTTGGTCGGATCGACCTTGCGGGCGCGGACCTCGACAACGAACTGGTTCTCGCTCTGGTAGGCACTGTGTTCCCAGTCGCCCTTGGCTTCGATCGTCATGCGCACGCGGTCACCCGACTGCTGCGAAGTGATCAGCTGGACCGGCGTTCCGAAGTCGGCCACGTCGAGGCGGCGGCGCAGGCCCTCGGGCAGCGTCGACTTGGTGAATTCCACGACGAGGTTCTTGCCCTGCTGCTTGACGTCGACGCCGACCTGGTTGTTCGGAAGATCGACGATGACCCGGCCGGTGCTGTCAGCACCAAGGCGGAAATCGACGTCCCGCAGCGGCAGCATGTCCCGGTTGCGGTTTTCCGCGAAGGTCGTGCCGGCAGACGCGACCAACGCCGAGCCGGCCACCGGCTCGAGAATGACCAGCAGCGAATTGCCCTGGATCTCGGCCTTGTATGCGGTGGCCTGCTTCAGGTTCAGCACCACGCGGCTGCGTTCACCGGCCTGGACCACGTTCACCGAACGCAGGTTGCCCTGGTTCACTTCGATCGCGGAACGGCCGATGGCGTTCGTGACGCCCGGAAAATCGAGCGCAATGCGGGCCGGCGTCTGGACGGCGAACCCGGCAGGCACCGCCGTGAGCGGTTGCGCCAGATCGATGCGGATCACTTCCGCGCCGGACTGGGTCGAGCTGGTCACGGCCTGGATGGCGTTTTGCGCATGGGCCACGGCCAATGCACCGAAGGCCAGCAGACCCAGGCCGGCAGCGCGCAGCCACTGTGCCATCGTTGATTTCTTTTGGTTCATTTCGCACTCTCTTGCAGCTGCAGCGTCGCGACGCGTTCGATCCATTCACCGGCGGCGTCTTGCACGATCTCACGCAAGGCGACTTCGGTTTCGTTGATACGGGTGATGCGCCCGTAGTTGAGTCCCAGGTATTCGCCGACGCGAACCTTGTAGAGCAGCTTGTCGACACGGACCAGCGCCACTGGCTGGCCGTTGCGGTTCATGCTGCCGACCATCGCCATCGAGTCGAGCGGGAAGGCTTCGAGCGCCTCCTTGCGGCGTGCCAGTTCGGGCGCGATCAGCTCCGAAGTGCTCGGCTGGTTCGACTCGCGGCGCAGCGCCTGCGTCAGCTTCAGGATGTTGAAGGGCTCGAACGACGAGGCCTCGGTGTAGGTCTGCGGCGTGAACTTCTTGGGCTCTGAAATAGGCGGCACCGAGGGCTTCACCTGGGCGCGCTGCTCGGCCATCCAGCGTTGCAGGTCGTCCTGCCCGGAATCGCAGGCACTCAAGCCCAGCGCGGCCAGTGTCAGCCACAGTACTTTGGCGGCGATCTTCATTTCTTCGCCTTCGGTGCGGCGGCGCGCTTCTGCGCGGCGCGCTCGTCTTCGTCGAGATAGCGGAAGGTGCGCGCGGTGGCGTCCATCGTCAGCACGTCCTTGTCCTTCTGCGGGGTGACGGTGATGTTGTTCAGCGTCACGATGCGCGAGAGGCCCGCGACGTCGGCGGCAAAGGCGCCCATGTCGTGGTACCGCCCGGTCACGCGAACGGCGATCGGAAGCTCGGCGTAGTAGTCCTTGACCGACACCTGCCCCGGACGGAACAGTTCGAACTGAAGGCTGCGGCCGAGGCCTGCCTGATTGATGTCCGACAGCAGGGCGTCCATTTCGGCCTTGCTGGGCAGCTGCTTCTCAAGCAGGGTCACGTACTGCTGCACCTGTTCGCGCTGCTTCTTCAGCAGTTCGAGGTTGGCCGCCTGGGCCACCTTCTTCTGGTAGTCGGCCTTCAGCGCGACTTCCTTCGAACGCTCGCTCTCGAGTTCGTCGTTCGAGTTGGTCAGCCAGACGAACCACAGAGCGACCAGTACCAGGGCGGTGACCGCCAGGCACAGCGCGTACCGCGGCACCGCGGGCCACATCGACGGATCGTTCGGGTTGAGCCCGCGGAACTGCCCGCCGACACGCTGCAATGCAGCGCCGACATCTATTTTCTGGGAGGGGCGATTGCTTGCCATGTTCCGTTACCCCTTGGATTGCGCCGCCGCAGCCACGGCCTTGTCGGCAGCGGCCTTTTGAGCATCGGTGGGGCGTTTCAGGCCAATGCGCATCGTGAAGTTGGCAACGCGGCGCTGGTCGCGCGCAGTCAGGTTCACGTTCGCCGACGTGATTTCGACCAGCTCCGGCTTGACCAGCCATGGACTGTTGTTGCCCAGGTTGCGCAGCAGCTCCGAAACCCGTTCGTTCGACTGGGCCATGCCTTGCAGCGTGACCGTCTGGTTGTCCTGTTTCATGCTGGTCAGGTAGACGCCGTCGGGCAGCTGCCGGACCAGTTCGTTGAGCAGGTGCACGGGCAGGTTGCGGTCGCCCTGCAGGTCTTCGACGGCCTGCTGGCGCGCGCGCAGCGCTGCAATTTCTTCCTGCAGCGTCGAGATCTCCTTGATCTCGACCTCGAGCTTCTTGATCTCGGCCTGGAGAAAGCCGTTCTTCGATCGCTGCGCCGAGATCTGGGCCTCGAACCAGAGGTAGCCCAGGCCGGCGATCAGCAGGCCCAGCACCGCTGCAGCACCCAAGGTGCCAAAGAAGGCCTCGCGCCGCCGCTTGCGAGCAGCTTCGCGGTGCGGAAGCAGATTGATGAGGATCACTGCAGGAACCTCCGCATGGCCAACCCGCAAGAGGTCAGGTAGGACGGCGCTTCGCGACGGACCTTCTTCTCACGGATGTTCGAACTGAAGTCCATGCCGTCGAAGGGGTTCAGCAGCGAGCAGGCAAACGAGGTCTGCCGCGTGACTGCGTTGGTCAAGCCCGGCAGCGAGGCCGAGCCGCCAGCCAGCAGCACGTAGTCGACGCGGTTGTGCGGCGTGCTCGTGAAGAAGAACTGGAGCGCACGCGCGATTTCCTGCGCGATACCTTCCACGAAAGGCTTGAGCACGCCGGAGCCGTAGTCGTCGGGCAGATCGCCGCTGCGCTTCTTCGCTTCGGCTTCCTCGGCGGAAAAACCGTACTGGCGCACGATCAGCTGCGTGAGCTGAGCGCCGCCGAACGCCTGATCGCGGTCGTACAGCACTTCCTGGTTGCGCAGCACCTGCATGCTGGTGGTGAAGGCGCCCACTTCGAAAAGCGCCACGATCGAGTCCACGCCCTTGCCGGGCAGCTGTTCGATCAGGCGGGCGGTCGCCAGGCGCGAGGCATAAGACTCGACGTCGAGGATCATCGCCTTCAGGCCGGCGGCTTCCGCCAAACCTTCGCGGTCCTGCACCTTTTCCTTGCGGGACGCGGCGATCAGCACCTCCACGTCGCCTGCGGACGTGGTGCTCGGCCCCGTGACGCAGAAGTCGAGGCTGACTTCGTCCAGCGAGAACGGGATGTACTGGTTGGCTTCGGACTCGACCTGGATCTCGAGTTCCTGTTCGCTCATGCCGCCCGGAAGAATGATCTTCTTCGTGATCACGGCCGAGGGCGGCAGCGCGAGCGCCACGTTGCGGGTGCGCGTGCCGCTCTTGCGGACGACGCGCCGGACGGCTTCCGCCACTTCGTCGAACTTCTCGACGTTGCCGTCGGTGATCCAGCCACGTTCCAGGGGTTCGATGGCGCAGCGTTCCAGAACCAGCTTGCCGCTGGCCTCACGGCCGAGCTCGACCAGCTTGACGCTGGACGAACTGACATCCAGCCCAAGCAGGGGAGCGTTCTGACGACGAAACAATGATCCAAGAGCAGCCAAGTTAGGTCCCTCTCCCCCTGTATTTGTAACCAATAGAAAAAAATGCGTTCGGTTGCATGCTAGCAGCAGGCGTGGCGGCAACCAAGCAACCGCGGGGGGCAAAACCCTGAAGCGTTGTCAAAACCTGACGTCAAATCTGCATTTTGTAACTTTTGAATTAGAGCGATGCAGCAGCAACAAAAGAACGGATCGTGCAAAGAGGGCTGCTTTTTATAATGTCCGGTGACTCTCCGGCCCTCCATGCAAGAAACCTCAAGCCCCAAAGGGCCAGCCAAGACCCCCTCCCCCAAGACCCAGCGCCCGACCTGGCTGAAATGGCTGTTGCGCTTTTTCTTCTGGGGGTTCGGCATTGCCGCAGCCGGTGTGCTCGCGGTGCTGTGCGTGGTGGCGGTGGCCCTGGCGGTCGCGTACCCGAACCTGCCCGACATCAGTGAACTCTCCGACTACCGGCCCAAGCTGCCGCTGCGGGTTTTCTCGGCCGAAGGCACCCTGATCGGCGAGTTCGGCGAGGAGCGCCGCAACCTCACCCCGATCTCGGCCATTCCAAAGGTCGTGAAAGACGCCGTGCTCGCGGCCGAAGACTCGCGCTTCTACGATCATGGCGGGGTCGACTACAAGGGCATGGTGCGCGCGGGCCTGGCGAACATGAACCGCGTGAAGAGCCAGGGCGCGTCGACCATCACGATGCAGGTGGCGCGCAATGTCTACCTGAGCTCCGAGAAGACGCTCACCCGCAAGATCTATGAGGTGCTGCTGACCTTCAAGCTGGAGCACCTGCTCACCAAGGACCAGATCTTCGAGATCTACCTGAACCAGATCTACCTCGGTAACCGCGCCTACGGCTTTGCCGCCGCTTCCGAAGCGTATTTCGGCAAGCCGCTGCAGGACCTCTCGATCGCCCAGGCCGCCATGCTGGCCGGACTGCCGAAGGCGCCGGGCGCGAACAACCCGGTCAACAACCCGCAACGCGCGCGCGGCCGCCAGTTCTACGTGATCGACCGCATGCAGGAAGCCGGCTTCATCACCGCCGAGCAAGCGACCGAAGCCAAGAAGGAAGAACTGCACCTGCGCGATGCCGCCGACCCGAACCGACTGCACGCCGAGTACGTGGCCGAGACGGTGCGCCAGCTGATGTACGCGCAGTACGGCGACAGCACTTATACGCGCGGCCTCAAGGTCTACACCTCGCTGGTCGCAGCCGACCAGGCCGCCGCCTACAAGGCGCTGCGCAAGGGCATCATGGACTACGAGCGCCGCCAGATCTATCGCGGCCCCGAGAAGTTCGTCGACCTGCCCAACGACGCCAAGGACCTCGACGAGGCCGTGGACGATGCACTCAACGACCACCCCGACAACGGCGACGTGATGGCCGCGGTCGTCCTCAAGGCCACGGCCAAGCAGATCGATGCCGTGCGCGGCAACGGCGACCCCGTGCAGATTACCGGCGAAGGCCTCAAGCCCGCGCAGTCCGGCCTCTCCGACAAGGCCCCGCCCAACATCAAGATCCGCCGCGGCGCGGTCATCCGCGTGGTGAAGACGCCCAAGAACACCTGGGAAATCACGCAGCTGCCCGAGGTCGAAGGCGCGTTCGTCGCCATGGACCCGCGCGACGGCGCCATCAAGGCACTGGTCGGTGGCTTCGATTTCGGCAAGAACAAGTTCAACCACGTCACGCAGGCCTGGCGCCAGCCGGGTTCGAGCTTCAAGCCCTTCATCTATTCGGCGGCGCTCGAGAAGGGCTTCACCCCCGCCACGGTGATCAACGACGGCCCGCTCTTCTTCGACGCCGGCACCACCGGCGGCCAGCCGTGGGAGCCCAAGAACTACGGCGGCGGCTACGACGGCCCGATGTCGATGCGCACCGCGCTGATGAAGTCGAAGAACCTCGTGTCGATCCGCATCCTGCAGTCCATCGGCACGCGCTACGCGCAGGAGTGGATCACCAACTTCGGCTTCGACAAGGAAAAGCACCCGGCCTACCTGCCGATGGCGCTGGGCGCCGGCTCGGTCACGCCGATGCAGATGGCGGTGGGCTACTCGGTGTTCGCCAACGGCGGCTACCGGGTCAATCCGTACCTCGTGACCCGCATCACCGACCACAAGGACAAGGTGCTGGTCGACAAGCAGCCCTCGGTGCTCAACGAGGCGAACCGCGCGATTCCCCAGCGCAACGCCTTCATCATGGACACGCTGCTGCAGTCGGTGGCCCGCGCCGGCACCGCCGCCAAGGCACAGGCGACGCTCAAGCGCCCCGACCTGTACGGCAAGACCGGCACCACCAACGACTCGCTCGACGCGTGGTTCGCGGGCTTCCAGCCCACCATGACGGCCATTTCGTGGATCGGCTACGACACGCCGCGCAACCTGGGCGACCGCGAAACCGGCGGCGGCCTGAGCCTGCCGATCTGGATCGCCTACATGGAAACCGCCATCAAGGGCATCCCCGTGACCGACATCGCCACCGCACCGCCTTCCGGCATCGTGAACGTGGGCGGCGAGTGGTACTACGACGACTATGCGCCGGGACGCGGCGTGGCAAGCCTGGGCGTGGAGTCCGCGACTGCGGCGCCGGTGGAAGCCCTGACCGGCGCCCCCGTGAGCCCGCCGGCCCCGCCCGAGGAGCGCAACCGCATCCTCGACCTGTTCCGCAACTGACGAAGAGGAATCAGGCGGCCGCGAACGTCAGCGGCTGGCCTGCCTGCAGGGTCGCTTCACGCGACAGGTTGCCGAAGAATTCTTCCCCGGTCTTGGTATCGACCCACGCCTGGCCGTCGTGACGGTAGTGGTAGCCGCCGGAACGCGCGGCAAGCCAGATTTCCTGCAGGGGCTTCTGCAGATTGACGATCAACTGGCTGCCGTTGCGGAATGAAATCGTGATCATCCCGCCCACCCTCTGGTTGTCGATGTCGGCGTCGGTCGCATCGTTGATGCGGTCGCATCCCTGCTCGATGGCGGCGAGCGCGGCTTCGGCGCGGTCCATGTACTCGGTGTCGGTCATTACAATTTCGCTATGTTGAACGTTCGCCAAATTCTAGTGAGCACCCGCGCCCGCGCTGCGCTCATGGTCTGCCTCGTTGCAGGCACCACCGCCCTGGTTGCCTGCGGACAGCGCGGTGCGCTGTACCTGCCGACCGATCCTGCCGCCGCCGGACGAGCCACGCTGCCGCAGCTCATGACGCCCGACAGCCTGCGGTCCTCTTCGTCCAGCTCCAGCGAGGCAGCGCCCGCACCGGCCGCCGCCGCCAGCGCACCGGCCAGCAACAGCACGGAACCGCGCAAATGAGTGCCGGCATCAACTCCATCGCCCTGCCCGGCCAGCCGCACGTTGCGCAACGCGACGGCGCGCTGCACGTCGAAGGCGTCGCGCTCGAATCACTCGAGCGCGAGCACGGCACCCCTCTTTTCGTCTATTCGAAGCAATGGATGCTGGACGCCCTCGCGGCCTACCAGCGCGGCTTCGAGGGCCGCGACGCCCTCATCTGCTATGCGATGAAGGCCAATTCATCGCTCGGCGTGCTGCGCGTGTTCGCGCAGGCCGGATGCGGCTTCGACATCGTCTCGGGCGGCGAGCTGGCCCGCGTGCTGGCCGTGGGCGCCGATCCGAAGAAGATCATCTTCTCGGGCGTCGGCAAGACCCGCGCGGAAATGCGCGAGGCCCTTGCCGCCGGCATCGCCTGCTTCAACGTCGAGAGCGAAGCCGAGCTCGACGTGCTCAACGAGGTGGCACTGGCCGAGGGCAAGCGCGCGCCCATCAGCATCCGCATCAATCCGAACGTCGATCCCAAGACGCACCCCTATATCTCCACCGGCCTCAAGGGCAACAAGTTCGGCATCGCGCACGACCGCGCGGTCGAGGCCTACCGGCACGCCGCGCGGCTGCCGGGCCTGGAGGTGGTGGGCATCGACTGCCACATCGGCTCGCAGATCACCGAAGCCTCGCCCTACCTGGACGCCTGCGACCGCGTGCTGGACCTGGTCGAGGCGATCGAGGCAGCCGGCGTGCCGATCCATCACCTGGACTTCGGCGGCGGCCTGGGCATCGACTACAACGGCGAAGTGCCGCCCAAGGCCGATGCGCTCTGGCAGCAGCTGCTCGCCAAGCTCGACGCCCGCGGCTTCGGCCAGCGCAAGCTCGTCATCGAACCCGGCCGTTCGCTGGTCGGCAATGCTGGTGTCTGCGTGACCGAGGTGCTCTACACCAAGCCCGGTGAAGACAAGAACTTCTGCATCGTCGACGCGGCCATGAACGACCTGCCGCGCCCCGCGATGTACCAGGCCTTCCAGCGCATCGTGCCGCTGCGCAGCCGCGCCGGCGATGCACCGACCTACGACGTGGTCGGCCCGGTCTGCGAGAGCGGCGACTGGATCGGCCGCGACCGCGCGCTCAACGTGGTGGCCGGCGACCTGCTCGCCGTGCTGTCGGCCGGTGCGTATTGCATGAGCATGGCCAGCAACTACAACACGCGCGGCCGTGCCGCCGAAGTGCTGGTGAGCGGCGCCACCGCCAAGCTGATCCGCCGCCGCGAGACGATGGAAGACCAGCTGCGCGCCGAGATCGACGGCTGATTGCCGGCGTTCAGCCAGTGCGCAGCGGCTTCTCGCTGCCGCGCACCGCCACCGCGGGCGACTTCGCCTTGCGCCGCTTGCTCGCGAAATTCCACACCCGCCACGCGAGCAGCGCGGCAATGATCGCGGCGTAGACGAACACTTCCGCGAAGTTGTTCTTGCCCGCGCGCATCCAGAAGAAGTGCAGCAGCCCGAGCCCCGAGATCACGTAGACCAGCTTGTGCAGCGTCTGCCAGCGCTTCGCGCCCATTGCCTTGATGGCGCGGTTGAAAGAGGTGGCCGCCAGCGGCGTCAGCAGCACGAAGGCGGAGAAGCCCACCAGGATGAACGGCCGCTTCGCGATGTCTTTGGCGATGTCGCCCCACTCGAAGCCCATGTCGAACCAGCTGTAGCACAGCAGGTGCAGCACCACGTAGAAGTATGCGAACAGGCCCAGCATGCGGCGCAGGCGTGCGAGTGCATTCCACTTGGTCATCACGCGCAGCGGCGTCACCGCCAGCACGATGCAGATGAAGCGCAGCGTCCAGTCGCCGGTGGCGCGGATCAGGAACTCGGCCGGGTTGGCACCGAGCCCGTCCGTAAAGGCACCGTAGGCCAGCCGCGCGAACGGCAGCAGGCACAGCAGGAAGATGACCGGCTTGGTCGCCGGATGCATGAGCAGCTTGTTCATGGGGCGGGCGCCGGTTGCCGGGGCGCGATCAGTAGTTCTTCTTCAGGTCCATGCCCGCATACAGCTGGCCGACCTGGGCTTCGTAGCCGTTGAACATCTCGGTCTTGCGCCGCTTGGCGAACAGGCCGCCGCCGTCGCCGATGCGGCGCTCGGTGGCCTGGCTCCAGCGCGGATGGTCGACGTTCGGGTTCACGTTCGAATAGAAGCCGTATTCGTTGGCCGCCGCCTTGTTCCACGCGGTGCTCGGCTCCTTCTCGACGAAGCGGATCTTGACGATCGACTTGGCCGACTTGAAGCCGTACTTCCACGGCACCACGAGCCGTACCGGCGCGCCGTTCTGGTTGGGCAGCACCTCGCCGTACATGCCGAAGGCCAGCAGCGTGAGCGGATGCATCGCCTCGTCCATGCGCAGGCCTTCGGTGTAGGGCCAGTCGAGCACGCGCGAGCCGACAAAAGGCATGGTCTTGGGGTCGGCCAGCGTCACGAACTCGATGTATTTGGCGTTGCCCTGCGGCTCGACCTTCTTGATCAGTTCGGCCAGCGAATAGCCGACCCACGGGATGACCATCGACCAGCCTTCGACACAGCGCAGGCGGTAGATGCGCTCTTCCTGCGCGCTGAGCTTGAGCAGGTCTTCGATGCCGTACTTGCCGGGCTTCTTGACCAGCCCCTCGACCTCCACGGTCCACGGCCGCGTCTTCAGCGTGCCGGCGTTCTTGGCCGGGTCGGCCTTGTCGGTGCCGAACTCGTAGAAGTTGTTGTAGCTCGTGACGTCCTTGTAGTCGGTGAGCTTGTCCATCGACATGGCGCCCGCGACGGCCGACTTGCCACCGGGCAGCGGCGCGAGCTTGTTGGGCCGCTCAGCCTGGGCCCAGGCTTCGCGGGAGGCGAAGCCGGCCAGCGCCGCACCCGCCGCGCCGCCCGCCATGAGCTTGAGCAGGTCGCGCCGGCCTTCGTAGGCGGCACGCGGCGTGATCTCGCTCGACAGCGGGTGGATGAAGCCGTTGTCACTGTTGCTGCGACGGATCGGGCGGAATTGGAACGACATGGCAGGCCTTTCGCGTGAATCGTTGTGCTCAGGGTAGTTCGTGAGCAGTCCCGATTTGGTTACGCGCCGCAGCGGCGCGCGGTTTCAATTCTTCGCGAAAGACCGCAGGCCCGTGCCTACAGGGTGCCGTAGCTGTGCAGCCCGCTCAGGAACATGTTCACGCCGAGGAAGGCGAAGGTGGTGACCGCCAGTCCACCCAGCGCCCACCATGCGGCCACGGTGCCGCGCAGGCCCTTGACCAGCCGCATGTGCAGCCAGGCCGCGTAGTTGAGCCAGACGATCAGCGCCCAGGTTTCCTTCGGGTCCCAGCTCCAGTAGCCGCCCCAGGCGTCGGCGGCCCACAGGGCGCCGAGCACGGTGGCGATGGTGAAGAAGGCGAAGCCGACGGTGATCGACTTGTACATGACGTCGTCGAGCACCTCGTTGGCCGGCAGCCGCGCCGCGATGCGCTTGCGCCCCAGGAGGATCCCGGCCGCGATCAGCGCGGAGATGCCCGCGTAGACCACCCAGTAGCTGCCGCCGGCTTCCTGCACGCGCTGGCGGAACGCCACCGGCACGAAGCACAGCGCCACGCCCAGCAGCCAGATCGGCGTGAGCTTGTACCAGCGCTTCTCGTCGGCCTGCTCCTTGATGAGGTAGGCGAAGGCCACCATGGCCGCGAGCGAGAAGGTGCCATAGCCGATGAAGTTGGCGGGCACGTGCAGCTTCATCCACCAGCTCTGCAGGGCCGGCACCAGCGGCTGGATTTCGTGCGCCTCGCGCACGATCGTGTACCAGAGCAGGAAGCCGACCGCGGCGCTGACCACCAGCATCACGAAGGCACCGAGCGCGCGCGTCTTGTAGCGCTCTTCGAAGTAGAGATAGAACGCGGCCGTGAGCCAGCAGAACAGCACGAACACTTCGTACAGGTTGCTGACCGGGATGTGGCCGATGTCGGGGCCGAGCTGGTGGCTTTCGTACCAGCGCACCATGGTGCCGATCAGCGCCATCGTCACGGCCGCCCAGGCCAGCCGCGAACCGATCATGTCGAAGGTGTCCGACTGCTTGCCGCCGAAAAAGCCGAGCCAGTAGAACAGCGTGCTCATGAAGAACAGCACGCTCATCCAGAGGATGGCCGACTGGCTCGACAGGAAGTACTTGAGCCAGAACACCGTGTCGGCGCGCGCCAGCTCGCCCTGGTACGAACTGATGGCCAGCAGCGACGCCGCTGCCACGACGATGGCCAGCACCCGAAGCGGCCGCCAGAACCAGCCGATGGCGATCATCGCGATCACGGCGGCGGCCAGGATCGGCTTCTCGTAGTAGTCCATCGATCCCGCGTACCGCGTGAACGCGAACAGCCCACCGGCCAGGACCAGCGCCGCGAACACCCAGTCGAACAGGTTGCGGCGCGAAAGCCAGCTTTCATTGAGCGTGAGGGTCGTGGTGTTCATCGTGTCTGTGCTTCTGTCTTGCTCAGGGCGAGCAGCTTGTGCTTGAGGTGCTCGAATTCGCGGTCGCTGTCGATGGTCTTGCGATTGACCGAGAACGCCATCGTGGCCGCTGTACCGGATGTCTCGCCTTCGACAGCCGAGCCGTCGGGCGTCAGCCACACCCAAAGGCGGCGCTCGCGCACATACAGCATGGCAAAAATCCCGACGATCAGCAACAGGCAGCCCAGATAGACGACGTTCTTGCCAGGGGCACGCGCCACCTGGAACACGCTGGCCTGCACCTGGGTGAAGTCGGTCATCATCATCGCGACCGGGGCCGGGTAGAAATGTGCGTCGCTGATGGCCAGCACCGCCTGCGTCAGGTAGGCCTGCGATTTCTGATCGTTCGGCAGCGCGGCGAGGCCGGCGCCTTCGCGGCCCAGGTTGAGCACCTCGAACAGCACGTCGTTGAGGATGCGCACCAGCACGCCACCGGCGCGCTCGCGCTCGGCCTCGGGCACGTTGACTTCCATGAACTCGGCAATCGCCTGCCATCCCCCCGCCGTGGTGGCGTCGGCCTTGGCGCGCTCGGTACCCGCAAACAGCGCCAGCGCGCGTGTGGCCGATACGCGCAGTTGCTCAGCCATTTCAGGACGCTTGGGGTCGGCGGCCTTCGCGATGTAGCGCTCAATGGCACGCGCGCGGGTGTCGGCATCGCCGAGCGCGGCGCGCATGCGCACGAAGCCGTCCATCGAGCCCTGCTCGTCGGCCGGCACGCGCAGGTAGCGGAACGGGTCTTCGGGCTTCTCGCGCATGCCCAGCAGGAACACAGGCTGGCCGTCGCCGGTGTCGACCGGCACCATGTAGTTCTGGTATTCGCGCGCCTGGCCGGCGGCGTCGCGCAGCTTGTAGCCGATGCTCGGGCCGATGTTGCGCAGCACCTTGGGCTTGTTGGTCTTGTTGGCGGCGCCCAGGCGCGATTCGATGTCGTGCCGCAGGTCGACCTTGCGCACGTCGGCGCCGCTGCCCATGGCGCCGCCATCGGCAAAGTTCTCGACGTTGATCACGCGCAACGCGGCGAACTCGAGCGTGAGCTTGTCGCGGCCGTTGGTGATTTCGGTGCTCGGGCCGCCGATGATACCCTCCACCTCGAAGGGCTTGGCCGCGGCCGCCATCGGCACCGCCTTGAGCTTCACCCTGGAACCGCCGTCGTCGAAGCTCGACTGGTAGATCTCCACGCCCTTGTAGCTGGCCGGATGGTTGACCTCGATGCGCGCCGGCACCTGCGCGCCGGTCTCGCGGTCGTGCAGCACCACCTCGCTCGCGAAGAGCTTGGGCATGCCGGTCGAGTAGTAGTCGACGATGAACTTCTTCAGCTCGATGGAGAACGGCAGCTCCTGCAGCAGCACGCCGTCAGACTGGTTCAGGATGGCCACGCTGCCCTGCCCGCCCTCGGGCACGAGGATGTTGCCGCGGAAGGTCGGGTTGGCGGCCGACAGGCGGTGCTCCGGCGCCACGTCGGCGATCATGCCGCCGCCGGTGAACACGCTCTTGCCGTTGAACCAGGTCTGCGCGCGCACCACCAGGTCGCCGTCGAGCAGGCCGCCGATGCACACCAGCACGATTGCGCTGTGCGCCGCGATGTAACCCAGCTTGTGGGCGCCGCCGGCGCGCGCGGCGACCATCCAGCCGGCAGCAGTCGGCCGGCTGCCGCTGGTGGCGTCGCGCCGTTGCAGCTTGACCTTCCAGCCACCGCTCACCAGCAGCTGGCCGATGCGGTTGGCCGCCGCTTCGGGCGTTTCGCCGAGCTGGTTCTCGGCGCGCTGGCCGAAGGCCTTCAGGCTCTGCGCGCGGATGTCTTCCTTGAAGGTCTTGAGGTCGACCATGATGCGCGGCGTATTGCGCGCAATGCACAACGTGGTGCTGATCACGAGGAACAGCAGGATCAGCAGGAACCACCAGGCGCTGTAGATCGAGTCGAGCCTGGCCGCGCGGAACAGTTCGGCCCAGAACGGCCCGAACTGGTTGATGTAGTTGTTGATCGGCTCATGCTGCTTGAGCACGGTGCCGATGATCGACGCGATGCAAATGATGGTGAGCAGCGCGATCGCGAAGCGCATCGACGAAAACAGCTCCACCGCAGCGCGAAGCATCTGCGGGCCGCGATGAACGCGAAGGCCATGGGTGGAGACGGACATCGGACGACAGTAAGGAAAGAGAGGAAAAAAGCAAAAAGGCGGGCCATCCTGCTGGATCGGCCCGCCTTTTGTTTGGGGTTGTTTTCGGCGGCTGGTTCACGCTCCAGGGAGCGCCATCATCAACGCAAACCGGCAATGTAGTCGGCGACGGCCTTGATTTCCCTGTCGTTGAGCTTGGCGGCGACGCCGCTCATGGGAATGCTGTTCAGGCGCACGTTGTCGCGGAAGGCCGTGAGCTGGGCCACGGTGTAGTCGGCGTTCTGGCCGCCCAGGCGCGGGTACTGGGCGGGAATGCCGGCGCCGTTCGGGCTGTGGCAGCCGGCGCAGGCCGGGACCTGGCGCTCGCCGATGCCGCCGCGGTAGATCTTCTCGCCCAGGGCAATCGTGTCCTTGTCCTTCGAGAAGCCCGGCTTGACCTTCTTCGAGCCGACGAACCAGGCGATGTTGCGCATGTCCTCTTCGGACAGAGCCGAAGCCAGCGGCTTCATGATCGCGCTCTTGCGCTTGCCGGACTTGAAGTCCTGCAGCTGCTTGAGGATGTATTCGGGATGTTGCTGCGCCAGCTTCGGGTTGGCCGCAATGGCGGAGTTGCCGTCCGCGTTGTGGCACGAAGCGCAACTCTGGCTGTTGGCCGGCGTTGCGTTGAATACCGTGTCCCCCTTGGCGGGGTCGGGTTTGGCAGGCGCAGGCGCCGCTGCACTCGGAGCAGCCGCGTGTTCATCGGCTGCAAAACTCGCGCTGGATGCGATGCCCACGAGGGCTGCAAGCAGAATATTGGCAAACAACTTCATATCGGGGGCTTCGAATTTATGGCGCAAAACCTCACGATTCTACAATGTGGGCCTTGTTTCGAAAGTCCGTAGATGCCCTCCCCGCGCGCCAAGCCCGCTGCCTATCCTCCCCGCGCGGCTCCCGCCGCGGACCCCCAGGTCGCCGAACGCGAACGCGTGGCATTGGGCTGGTTGCACACCGCACACTTCCTGACCAGCGCCCCCCAGCTTGAACACCTGCCCCCCGTCGACCTGCCCGAGATCGCCTTCGTCGGCCGCTCCAATGCGGGCAAATCGACCGCCATCAACACCCTCACGCAGCAGACGCGGCTGGCGTTCGCCTCCAAGACGCCAGGCCGTACGCAGCACATCAACCTGTTCGGCATCGGCAAGCAGAAGGTCGACGATGCGGTGCTGGCCGACCTGCCCGGCTACGGCTACGCGGCCGTGCCCAAGGAGGCCAAGCTGCGCTGGCAGCGCGTGATGGGCAACTACCTGATGACGCGCGAGAGCCTGCGCGGCGTGGTGCTCATGTGCGACCCGCGCCACGGCCTGACCGAACTCGACGAGATCCTGCTCGACGTGATCCGCCCGCGCGTGCAGCAGGGCCTCAAGTTCCTCGTGCTGCTGACCAAGTCCGACAAGCTCACGCGCAGCGAAGCCGCCAAGGTGCTGTCGATTACGCGACTGAACGCCGGCGGCGGCGAGGTGAAACTGTTCTCCGCACTGAAAAAGCAGGGCGTCGGTGAAGCAGCCGAGCTGCTGTGGCGCTGGGTGCACCCGGAAGAGACTGCGGCAGCCCCCGCCGAACCACCGGAGCCGCCAGCGGAGACCTGAACCCCAGAACCGGCTGCATCGGCCGTCCAGCGTGCGTGGTTCACTATCAAAAGAATAGCGACAGTCAACCCAAGGAGACAAGAAGCATGATCGAGACCTTCCAACGCAGCCTGCCCAATGGCACCACCCTGAGTTGCCGCGCTGCCGGCCAGCCGGGTCGGCCACTGATGGTGTTCCTCCACGGCTTCCCCGAAGCCGCGTTCATCTGGGACGAACTGCTGGCGTACTTCTCGGACCCCGCCCACGGCGGCTACCGCTGCGTGGCACCCAACCTGCGCGGCTTCGAGAAGTCGAGCGCGCCGACCGACGTGGCGGCCTACAAGGCTCACCTGCTGATCCAGGACGTCCAGCAGCTCGTGGCGACCGAGAGCACCGACGGCACCATGGCCGCGCTGGTGGCCCACGACTGGGGCGGCGCCTTTGCCTGGGGCTATGCCAACGCGTTCCCGCAGCAGATCGGCAAGCTGGTCATCATCAATTCGCCGCACCCGGGCACCTTTACGCGCGAACTGCGCAACAACCCGGCGCAGCAGCAAGCCAGCGCCTACATGAACTTCCTCGCGCGCCCCGATGCCGAGGCACTGCTCGCCGCCGACGACTTCAAGCGCATGTGGCCCTTTTTCCTGCTGATGAAGGCCGGCCCCGATGGCTACGGCTGGCTCACCGAAGAGGTGAAGCAGAAGTACCGCGAAGTCTGGGGAGCAGGCCTCACCGGCGCCTGCAACCTCTATCGCGTGACGCCGATGAAGCCGCCGCTGCCGGGCCAGACCATCGACGGCATCCCGGTGCTGCCGCGCGAGCGGCTCACGGTGGACGTGCCGACCTTCGTGTTCTGGGCGCTCGACGATGCGGCGCTGCTGCCCGGCCTGCTCGAAGGGCTTGACGAGTACGTGCCGAAGCTCGAGGTCAAGAAAGTGCCGAGCGCGACCCATTGGATCGTGCACGAGCAACCACAGTTGGTTGCCCGCGAGATCGAGGGATTCTTGCAGCGGAACTGATGCCGCCGCCGGGGGGCCTTCAATAGATCGGCGGCTCGCCCTCGGGGCGGGTCTTGAAACGGCGATGCACCCAGTAGTACTGGGACGGCATCGTGTCGATGTAGCCCTGCAGCCGCGTGTTCATGAGCGCGGTATCGGCCTCCACATCGTCGGTCGGGAAGTTCTGCCACTGCGGCAGCACCTCGATCTCGTAGCCGCCCGGCGTGAGCTTCGACACCACCGGCACCACCTTGGCCTTGCCCAGCCGCGCAAAGCGCGACAGCGAAGGCACGGTGGCCGCCTGCACGCCGTAGAACGGCACGAAGATGGTCTGGTCGCGGCCGAAGTCCATGTCGGGCAGCAGGTACAGCAGGCCGCCCTTGCGCAGGCCCTGCAGCACGGGCTTGATGCCGTCCACCCGGTTGAGCGCCGCCACATCGCCGAAGCGCGTGCGGCCCTCGCGGATCCAGGCGTCGACCATCGGATCGCGCTGGGTCGTGTAGATGGTGGCCGAGGGGCGCGCCGTGTGCATGGTCAACGCGGTGGCCGCGGCGTCCAGGCCGTAGAAATGCGGCGCGAACAGGATCATCGGCGCCTCGCCATCCGCGATCTCGCGGATCTCCGACGCCGCCCCAACCACCTTGAGCCGGCTCGCCACCACCTTCTCGGGCGCATGCCAGAGCCAGCTGCGGTCCAGCCAGGACTGCGCCACGTAGACGAAGGTCTGGCGCGCGATGGCGCGGCGCTCGGCCTCCGATTTCCCGGGAAAGCAGACCGCCAGGTTGGTGTCGACCACGCGCCGCCGCGGCACCGCGACGGTGTGCAGGATGCGGCCGAGGAACGCGCCGAAGCCGCGCACGAGCGGCAGCGGCAGCGGCGCGATCACGCGCATGAAGCCGATGCCAAGCCGGGAACCGAGGCTCATGCGGCCTCCCCGGTGGCGGCGGCCACGCGCTGGGCGCGCGGCTCCTTGTAGCGGGCGTAGTCCCACACGTACTGGCCCGGCAGGCTGTGGATCAACCTGCCGATGGCGTCGTTCATGGCCGCGGCCGCGTCCTCGATGGAGGCCGACGGGTCGGTCAGCGCCGTGCCGACGATGGGCTCGAAGCGGACCACGTAGCCGGCGCCGTCCGGCAGCCGCTCGCAGACGCTCAGGAAGCAGGCCGCGCCGGTCTGTTGCGCAAGGCGGGGAAGGAGGGTCATGGTGTAGGCGGGACGGCCCAGGAACGGCGCCCAGACGCCCTGCCCCATCGGCGGCACCTGGTCTGGCAGGATGCCGGTGTAGCCGCCGCTGCGCAGCGTGCGGATCAGGCCGCGCACGCCGCTGTTGTTGGTGGGCAGCGTCTGCAGGCCGGGCCGGTCGCGCGAGCCGGCGGCGATCAGGTCGGCCATACACTTCTTGCGCGCCGGCCGGAACAGCGCAGTGATCGGCCCGTAGGCCGACAGGAAGCGCTCGCCGATGGCCTGGCCGCACATCTCCCAACTGCCGAGGTGCGGCGCCACCAGGATCACGCCTTTCTTCGCCTGCATGGCCGCCTCGAAGGCCTCGACGCCCTCCCAGCGCACCACGCGATGCAGCACGGTCTCGCCATGCGGGCGCAGCCAGAGCCAGGGCAACTCGGAAGCCATCTTGCCGGCGGCGGCAATGGCGGGACGGTATTGGCCGGGCGCGAAGCCCGCGCTCTCGGCATTGGCCTTGAAGCGGCGGCGGTAGTCCGGCGCGCTCCACCAGACCAGCCAGCCCAGCATGGCGCCGAGCCGATGCATCAACGGCATCGGCACGCGGGCGAGCAGGCGAAACAGGGTGATCATTGAAAGCGGGAGGGTCAAAAAACGGACGCGCGCGCATGGTATGCACGGCTCGAATAGAATCCAAATTGTCGCCGAGTTACGGAACAACTTGCAGGGCGACAAACACAAGCGCAAAGCGATTGTGCCCCGTCGATCCATCGACATCTGCTAAAGCGTTCGCCAGGGCTCCGCAGAGTTGGCAACGCGCCAATCTCAACTTCAAGGAGTTTTAAAAATGGCGAACGACTTCCTCTTCACTTCCGAATCGGTTTCCGAAGGCCACCCCGACAAGGTCGCCGACCAGATCTCCGACGCGATCCTGGACGCGATCTTCGAGCAGGACCCGCGCAGCCGCGTGGCCGCCGAGACGCTGACCAACACCGGCCTCGTGGTGCTCGCCGGCGAGATCACGACCAACGCGCACGTCGACTACATCCAGGTCGCGCGCGACACCATCAAGCGCATCGGCTACGACAACACCGAGTACGGCATCGACTACAAGGGCTGCGCGGTGATGGTCTGCTACGACAAGCAGTCCAACGACATCGCCCAGGGCGTGGACCACGCGAGCGACGACCACCTGAACACCGGCGCCGGCGACCAGGGCCTGATGTTCGGCTACGCCTGCGACGAAACGCCCGAGCTCATGCCCGCGCCCATCTACTACGCGCACCGCCTCGTCGAGCGCCAGGCCCAGCTGCGCAAGGACGGCCGCCTGCCCTTCCTGCGCCCCGACGCCAAGAGCCAGGTCACGATGCGCTACGTGGACGGCAAGCCGCACAGCATCGACACCGTGGTGCTCTCCACGCAGCACAGCCCCGACCAGAGCGAGACGCCGACCAAGATGAAGGCTTCGTTCAACGAGGCCATCATCGAGGAGATCATCAAGCCCGTGCTGCCCAAGGAGTGGCTTAAGGAAACGCGCTACCTGATCAACCCGACCGGCCGCTTCGTCATCGGCGGCCCGCAGGGCGACTGCGGTCTCACGGGCCGCAAGATCATCGTCGACACCTACGGCGGCGCCTGCCCGCACGGCGGCGGCGCGTTCTCGGGCAAGGATCCGTCGAAGGTCGACCGCTCGGCCGCCTACGCCGCGCGCTACGTGGCCAAGAACATCGTGGCCGCCGGCCTGGCGCGCCAGTGCCAGATCCAGGTGGCGTACGCCATCGGCGTGGCGCAGCCGATGAACATCACGGTCTACACCGAAGGCACGGGTGTGATTCCTGACGACAAGATCGCCGAACTCGTGCGCGAGTTCTTCGACCTGCGTCCGAAGGGCATCATCCAGATGCTCGACCTGCTGCGCCCGATCTACCAGAAGACCGCCGCCTACGGCCACTTCGGCCGCGAGGAGCCCGAGTTCACCTGGGAAGCGACGACGCAGGCCGCCGCGCTGCGCGCAGCCGCCGGCCTCAAGTAAGCGACAGGAACCGGCGGTGGGTCGTCAGAAGCGGTACGCGCCGCTCAGGCCCACCGTCCAGTTGCGGCCCGGCGCGGGCTCGTAATAGCGCGCATTGCCCTCGTTGACGATGACCGAGCCCACGTAGCGCCGGTCGAACAGGTTGTCGACACGCGCGAAGGCGTTGAACTCCCAGCGCTCCCATTTCTTCAGGTAGCCCGCATACACCGCCGCGACGGCATAGCCCGGCGCGCTCGCGGTGTTGGCGTCGTTGGCCTGGATGCGCCCCAGCGCGCGCATCTCGACGCCGGCGCGCCAGCCTTCGGGCGGCACCCAGCCCAGCGATGCGAACAGCGACTGCCGCGCGATGCCAGGAATGCGGTTGCCCGCGACGACGGTGTTGGCCGCCGCGCACGGTGACGGCGAGCAGAAGGCATCGCGGTAGGTCGCGTCCAGCCACGTGTAGGCCAGTTGCGTGCGCCAGTGGTTCGCGGTCTCGTGCTGCCAGCCCAGCTCGAAGCCGTTGCGCTTCGTGCGCCCCGCGTTCTGGAAGGTGGCGCGGCCGCCGACGTTGGTGTCCGTCACGATCTCGTCGCGCGTGCGGGTCTGGAACAGCGCTGCCGTCAGCAGTCCACCGGCAAGCCGTGCCTTGGCGCCGAGCTCGATGCTGTCGTTCACCGCAGGCCGCAGCGCGAAGTTGAGCCCGCTCGCGCCGTTTGCCCGATAGGAAAGTTCGTTCAGTGTCGGCGTCTCGAAGCCGCGGCCGATGGAGCCGTACAGGGCCAGGTCCGGCGTCGCCTGGTAGCGCAGCGAGGCCACCGGCAGGGTCTTGCTGTAGCGCGCACTGCCGCTGTCGTCGCGGTTCGTGCCGACGATGTAGCGGTCCTGCGAGTTGAAGTGCACGCTGCTGCGGCGCACGCCGGCTTCGAGCGTCCAGCGGTCGGCGAAGCGCCAGGTCGCCTGCGCGTAGGGATCGAGGTTCCAGACGTCGTTGAGCTCGTTGCGCCGCAGACGGCCCTGCACGCCCAGCACGGGCGCCGCGACGCGGCCGAGGTAGTTCTCGTAGCCGCGGCGCTTTTCGCGCAGGCTGTCGTAGCCCAGGCCGGCGACCACGTCGAAGGGCCGATCGGCCAGGGTCAACGCAGCATTCCAGCGGATGTCGACACCGCCGTACTGCCGCGACAGGTCGATCACGCCGCCCGCATGCAGCGGGTTCTGCTGCGCCGACACCGGAATCGATTGGTACTGCGTGGTCTTGCGCTCGCCGCCATAGACCATGAGGCGCAGCCCCTGCTCTGCGTTGATGCGACGCTCGTACAGCAGGCCGGCCTGCGTCTGCTCGACCGTCTTGCGCGTGTTGAATTGGGTGGCGAGCGCCGCATTGCGCGGCGCCAGCGCGTACTGGTCGGCCGTGAGGCCCAGCGGGTCCTGCGCGTCGACGCGCACGCTGTTGAAGACCAGCGTGAGCCTGTCGCCGTTGTCGAGCGCGATGCCGAGCTTGCCGTTTTCGATGTCGCGCCGCGCGGCGCTGTGCTCGCGCCAGCCGTCGGTATGGAAGCGGCTCGCGTCGAGCAGGTAATCGACCGCGCCCTGCGATCCACTGAGCTGCAGCGACTGCCGCCAGGTGCCGAAGCTGCCGCCCGCGAGCGAGTACGACAGCCGCGGCGGCCCCTCGCCCGAGGCGGTGAAGGCCTGCAGCACACCACCCGAGGAGTTGCCGTACAGCGCGGAGAACGGCCCGCGCAGGATCTCGACGCGGTCCAGCGAGCCGATGTCGATGTTCGAGGTCTGCCCCTGCCCATCGGGCAAGGTCGCCGGAATGCCATCGACGTACAGCCGCACGCCGCGCACGCCGAAGGTCGAGCGCGCACCGAAGCCGCGGATGGACAGCTGCAGGTCCTGCGCATAGTTCAGCCGGTTCTGCACCTGCAGCCCCGGCACCGCGCCCAGGCTTTCGGAGAGGTTGACCTGCAGGCGGCTGTCGCGCATCTCGTCGCCGTCAACGCGGTCGACCGAGCCGGGCACATTGAAGGGCGCAACCTCGCCGCGCGGCGTGGAGACGGTGATCTCGCGCAGGCGCGCGCCGCTGGCGCCTGGATCGGCCGGCGGCTCCTGCTGGGCCTGCACGGCCAGCGGAACACCCAGCAAGAGAAGGCAGGCAGCGGCGACGGGCGCAAGTTTCATCGCGCCGATTCTGCTTCGGCACGCCGGCCGCGCATGTCGCGGTGGCGCGACTCTCAGGGAAAACTAGCGGGCCGGCGCCTTGCGCCAGCCATACCAGGCGCCCACCACGACCGGGATGCCCAGCGTGATCCAGGCCAGGACGTCGCCCAGCCCGCCGTCGCTGAAGAGCGCCGAGATCAGCCCGAAGGTCGTCAGCAGGCCGAGCGCGATCGGCCAGCCCCACATGCGCCTGAAGCTTTGATGCTGCTTCATGCCTGCACCTTCATGGCCGGCGCGGGCTCGGGCTGCGCAGTGCCGCCAGAGACGCGCGCTTCATGCGCCGCGGCCCTCGGGGGCGCGGGCACGGGGTTGCCCCGCTTGAGCCACAGGTACAACCCGCTGCCCAGCACGATGATGGTCGCGATGTCGAGCAGCGCCCAGATGATCTGCATCGGCATGCCGCCGTAGTCGCCGAAGTGCAGCGGCTGCGACACCAGCAGCGCCGTGAGGTACCAGGGCAGCTTCGGCACCGCGGTCACCTCCGCTGTCTTGGCATCGACCAGCACCGGCTGGAACAGCTTCGACGTGAAGGGCTCGTTGCCGCGCACGAAGAAGGTCGTGTGGTGCGGGCTCGAGAACGACGTGCCGGGGAAGGCGACGAACGACAGCTTCATGCCGGGCGTCTTCTGCATCGCGGCGTCCATCGAGCGCTGCACCGAGGCACGCTCGTTCACCGCCACGATGGGTTCGTTCTTGTAGGGCGCGAGCAGCGAGCTGAGCTGGTCGTGCTGCCAGTACTTGATGAGCAGGTCGGCCCAGGTGTTGATCATGCCGGTGGAGCCCACCACGAACAGCCACACCAGCGTGACGATGCCAAGCAGGTTGTGCAGGTCGAGCCACTTCAGGCGCGGGCGCTTCTCGCGCCGCACCGTGCCGAAGTCGAGCTTGCGCATGAAGGGCGAATACAGCACCACGCCCGAGACGATGGCCACCAGCAGCAGCAGGCCCATGAAGCCGAGGAAGAGCTTGCCCGCCAATCCCGCGAAGAGGTCGACGTGCAGCTTGAACATCACATAGATGAAGCCCTCGTCGAACTTCGGCTGCGCCAGCACCTCGCCGGTGCGCGCGTCGATCGCGACCGACTTGAAGTCCTCCGTGGCTTGCGGCGTGGGCGTGAGCGTGACGAACCACAGGCCGTCGTCGTCCTCGGGCTGCGAGACGAACTGCACCACCCGGCCGGGGTGCTTCGACTTCGCGATGTCGAGCACGCGGTCGAGACTGACGCGCGGCGTGCCCGCGGGCATCTTCGGCGCCTCGACCTCGGTGCCCAGCAGGTGGCCGATCTCGTGATGGAAGATCAGCGGCAGGCCCGTGATGCACAGCAGCAGCATGAACACCGTGCACACGAGGCTGCTCCATTTGTGCACCCAGGCCCAGGTCTTGATCTTTCGGCTGTTCATGCGGGGGCTTTCCTGAAGGTCGTGTTCTAGAAGCGATAGGTCGCGCTCGCGACGATGTTGCGGCGCGAGCCATACCAGCAGTCGCCGCGCGACAGGCAGGTGCTGAAGTAGACCTTGTCGGTCACGTTGTTGATGTTGAGCGCATAGCGCCAGCGGTCGGTCTCGTAGGCGAACACGAGGTCGGCCAGCGCGATGCCCGGCACGCGCGGACCGGTGCCGAACTGCGTGTCGCGAAACGAGCTCATCAGGCGCACGCCGGCGCCGGCGGAAAAACCGTTCACGCCGCCGATGGAAAACCTGTACTTCGCCCAGAAACTGGCCTGGTGTCTGGGCAGGCCTTCGATCTGCGCATCGGCATCGGTGTAGTTGTAGTGGGCGATCAGGTCGAGGTTCGGGCCGGCCGAGCCCTTGGCCTCGAGCTCCACGCCCTTCGTCTTCGTCAGGCCGTGCTGCGAGAACACGTTGGGCTGCTCCTCGACGATCTGGTTCTTCTCGCGCAGGTCGTACACCGCTGCGCTGAAGGCCAGGGCGCGGTCCCTGGGCTCGTACTTGACGCCGGCTTCCCACTGCTCGCCACGCAATGGCGTGAAGATGCGGCCTTCGCGCGGCGACTGCGGCGTGAACGACTCGCTGTAGCTCAGGTACGGCGACCATCCCGACGGCGAGGCGTACATCAGCCCGAAGCGCTTGGTGGTGGCGCTGCTCTTTTCCTCGTTGCTGCCCGCTGCGCTGGACACAGCCCTGTCTTGCCGCAGGCCCGCCACGAAGATCCAGTTGTCGAGCCTGACCTGGTCCTGCAGGTAGACGCCCGCCTGTCGCTGGCGAGTGCGCGGCCGCGCATCGCGCACGGGCTCGTCGAGATGGCCGTAGACCGGCGCGTAGACGTCGATGGTGTCGAAGGTGGTGCCGCCCCAGACGTTCTCGCGCTGGCGCGCGAAGTCCGCACCCACGAGCAGCGTGTGCTTCAGCGCGCCGGTCTGGAAGCGGCCCTCGACGTGGTTGTCGAGCGTCTGCGTGCGGTTGCGGGTCAGCTGGCTGTCGTAGTAGCGGCCGAGCACGCGCTTGAAGACCGGGTCGGTGGACCAGCTGTCGAATCCGCTGAACGAACTGCCGTAGTGGTAGCGGTTGTCGTTTTCGTTGTGCGCATAGCGGAAGTTCTGGCGGAAGGTCCAGCTGTCGTCGAACTTGTGCTCGAACTGCCAGCCGAAGGTCTTGCGCTCGCTGTCGTAATAGTCGCCCGGCTCGCCGATGAAGCGGCTGCTCGGCAGGCGTCCGTTGGGGTTCGGCAGCAAGGTGCCCTCCCACGGCAGGAACTGCGAGCTGCTGCCGCTCTTGTCCTTCTGCCAGAGGCCCTGCAGTGTCAGCGAGGTCATGGCGTTGGGCCGCCAGGTCAGTGAAGGCGCGATCACGCTGCGGTCGTCGGGCACGTGGTCGACCTGCGTGCCGGACTTGCGCTGCAGCGCGATCAGGCGGTACGACAGCGTGCCGTCGGCGTTCAGCGGGCCGGTCAGGTCGGCCTGGATCTGCTTGCGGCCGAAGCTGCCAAACTGCACGCCCACCTCGCGCTGGGCCTCCTGCAGCGGCCGCTTGCTGACCATGTTGACCACGCCGGCGGCGGTACCCGCGCCGAACAGCATGCCCGAGGGGCCGCGCAGCACTTCGAGGCGCTCCAGCGTGTACGGCTCGGTGCGGGTGGTGCTGGTGTAGTAGCCGTAGGCCTGGCGCAGGCCGTCGAGGTAGACATCGGGATAGGCGCCGCGCACCCGCACGGAGTCGGTGCGGGAATCGAGTCCGTAGGCATCGGAACGCACACCGGCCGCGTAGTTGAGCGCGTCCTGCACATTGACCGCGCCCTGGTCGACCATCTGGTCGCGCGTGACCACGGTCACGGACTGGGGTGTTTCGGACAGCGGGGTGTCGGTCTTGGTCGCGGTGATCGCATTTTTCGCGCGGTAGCCGATCACCGGCGTGATCGCCGTCTCGGTTTCGGCATTCGCGTCGACCCGCACTTCCGGCAGCGCGCCCGCATTCGTCGCCTGGGCCAGCACCTCGCGCTGTGTACAGATCGCCAGACACCCCATCAGCACCGATGCAGCCTTGCGCCGCGCCTCCAACCTCTTCATCCCGGTCTCATTCCAAATATTATTAAGAATGATTCGCATTTTAGTACGTGACTTATTTGTGCCTCCCCCAATCACTGCTCCGATGAAGGGTGTTGCGTTGCGAAATTGCGTCTGCGGGTCCAGGGCGGACCGGCTACCATGCCGCCCGCACGCTTCCCGTGCGTTGGCAAGCCCTCATGCTCAAGCTCATCGCCTTTCTGTTTCCCGCACTGCGCGGTCCGGCTCTGCGGCTGATGGTCCTCGCGGCTGCCATTGCGCTGGCCGGCTGCGCGGGGCTCCCACCGCGCACGCCTGAACCGCCCACCCTGGCGATTGCGGCCTCGCCTGCCACCGAGCTCGGCCGCGCCGCCGTCAGCCTCGACTCCCCGCCCGACGGCCTGAGCAGCATGCGGCCGCTGATCGAGGCGTCTTTTGCGCTCGACGCCCGGCTGGAGCTGATGCGGCGCGCGAAGTCGTCGCTCGACATCCAGACCTACCAGCTCGGCAACGACAAGACCGGCCGCCTGCTGCTGCGGGAAATGCGCAATGCTGCCCGGCGCGGCGTGCGCGTGCGGCTGCTGCTTGACGACTTCTACACGGCCGGCATGGATCGCCTGCTGCTCGGCCTGGCCGCCGAGCCCAATGCCGAGATCCGGCTGTTCAACCCGTTCGTGAACGCGCGCGACCACTCGTCGGGGCGGTGGCTGGAGTTCTTCACCGACTTCCGGCGCCTCAACCACCGCATGCACAACAAGCTGTTCGTGGCCGACGGCGCCATGGCCATCGCGGGCGGCCGCAACCTCGCCGACGAGTATTTCCTGCGCAGCGAGAGCGCGAACTTCATCGATTTCGAGCTGCTGCTGGCCGGCCCGGTGGTTCCCGAGTCGGCCGCCATCTTCGACACCTACTGGAACAGCGACGTGGTCTACCCCCTGCAGCGGGTGGCCGGCACCAGCAGCACGCCGCAGGCGCTGAAAGCCGATTTCGAGGAAGCGACCTCCCCGGCCCACGCACCGCCGCCCGACCCGCTGCCTCCCACCGACCTGCTCGGCGACCTGCCGCTGGGCGCCCAGCTCGCCAACATCGACGAGGCCAAGTGGATGCGCGCCGAGGCCCACGCCTCCGCCGACAGCCCCAACAAGGCGCTGGGCGTCATGGCGCAACCCATGGAGCCGCTGGCGCAGCGCTTCCACGAGATGCTGGCCACGGCCAAGTCGAGCGTGGTGGTGATCTCGCCCTACTTCATTCCGGGCGACGAGGGCATGGAGCGCATCCGCATGGGGCGTGAGCACGGCGTGAACATCACCGTCATCACCAATTCGCTGGCCGACAGCGACGAGCCGCTGGTCAACATCAACTACAACCGCTACCGCGTCGACATGCTCAAGCTGGGCGTGAACCTGTACGAAGTCAGCACCCAGCAGCTGCGGCGCAGCGGCCAGTTCCGCGACCTGCTCAAGAAGGCCCGCGGCCGCCTGCATGCCAAGCTGGCACTGGTCGACCGCCAGTGGGTGCTGCTCGGCTCCATGAACCTCGACCCGCGTTCCGCCCGGCTGAACACCGAATTCGGCATACGCGTGCGCAGCTTCGACCTGACGCAGGCGCTGCTTTTCGCCTACGAGCTCGACGACATCGAGGGCGTCTACCGCGTGGTGCTCAAGCCCGACGGCCAGAACGTCCAGTGGATCGGCACCGGCGACGTCCACAACGAGGTGCTCGACAGCGAACCGGATTCGAGCATGCTGACGCGGCTGCAGCTGCTGCTGTTCTCGTGGTTCGTGCCGACCGACCAGCTGTAGGCGGCTGCGGAACGCCAGAGAACCTTGGCGGCCAAAACCTCCCGGCGCGCCAAGTGAAATGCAGAGGACGGTCCTTCCGCGTCATGGCGTCTTGTGGCCGACCCGGTGCTCGTTCCAGCGGCGTTGCAGCAACTTCACCTTCTGCGCGCTCTGTGCATCGACCGGCGTATAGACGACGAGCCGCATGTCCGGCGACTCCTCGACCATGAACGAGCTTTGCTCCAGTTCCATCCGGCCGACGCCGCGCACCTCGAAGCGCTTGGCCCGGTCGGTGCGCATGCTGACATTGTGGTCCGGCCACCATCGTCCGAATTCGGGGCTGGCGATCTGGAGGCGTTCGATCAACGCAAGAAACGCCGGATCGTCGCGATGCCGCCCGAACTCGACACGAAAGCGCGCGAGCATCGCGCGTGCATCGGTTTCCCACTGCGGTATCGCCGCGCGGTGCGCCGGGCTCGCGAACACCAGCCACAGCATGTTCCTGTCTTCGGGCGCGATTACCGAGAGATCGCCGAACACGGCCGAGAGCGCATCGTTCCATGCAATCACGTGCATCGATGCGGTCGCGAGGTAGGCCGGCCCGGTGACTGCATCGAGCATGCGGCGCAGGTGCGGCGTGACCGCGAGCGAGGGGCCGGGCGCGATCGGCGGCGGTCGGTTGTGCGCCAGCGTGAAAAGGTGCGCGCGCTCGGTTGCATCGAGCTTCAGCGCCTGAGCGATGCGGTCGAGGAAATGCGCCGACACCTCGATCTCGCGCGCCTGCTCCAGCCATGTGTACCAGGCCAGACCAACGCCCGCGAGGTGGCAGACCTCTTCGCGCCGCAGGCCCGGCGTTCGGCGCCTCGCCGTTGTCGGGAGACCGACTTCGGCGGGCTGCAGACGCTCGCGGCGGCTACGCAGAAACGCGGCCATTTCGGCGCGCGCCAGCATGCGGGTCGGTGGGGTCATTGCGTGAGGCTGGTGGTTTTTATACCTGGATAACTTCCTGTCTTGTCGAGGGATATTAGGCCTTCTACGCTGGTTCTTTCAACTGACGAAGGACCACCGAATGACACCCATCGCCCGCATCAGGGAACGCTTTCTCGACTTTCGCAGCCGGCTCTACGACCAGCACGATCTCACAGTTGTCGACGAGCACCTGCACCCGGAATTTTCGAGCCACAGCCCCAATGTCCGTCCGCTGCTGGAGGCGGCGCGATCGGCCGGCGCACCGCGCCCCGACGTGCGGCCCGCCTACAAGGAGTTTGTGAAGGCCTTCTACGTCGGCTTGCCCGACCTGAAGCCGATGCGCCAGGAGATCATGGTCGAGGATGAAGGCCTGATGGCGATGACGCAGTGGGAAGCGACGCACACCGGCGTCTTCTTCGGCGTGCCGGCCACGGGCAAGGCACTGCACTTCTCGACGGCGGACCGCTATCGCCTGCAGGACGGCCTGCTGGTCGAACACTGGGATGTGGTGGACGTGCTGGAGGCGTGGCTCGCGCTCGGCATCGTCATTCGCCCCGGGGCCGCCCAGATGTAGAGCTTCGATAGGTTGTTGCGGGTGTTCACCCGGAGTGGATTGAGAGGCTGGAAATCGCCCCCGATCCACTCAACACCCCAACCCGTGCGTAGCCGTCAGGACGGCCCAAATACCCCTGCCAAGCACCCTGAGGCCAAGAATCGGATGTTCAGTGGCGCATCGTTGAAGGATCAGTGTCGTTCCGCACCGAGACACCGGCGGCAACCCCGCCCCCTTGAAAGCCCGCCGATTGCCCTTATGATTAGCACTCGCTGCTGATGAGTGCTAACAGCCTCGCTTCCAGTCGATGGGCTGCCGGCCTCCGGTCCGGCACCCGACCACAAACCCGTTTCTTATCCATACATCCAGGAGATGCAATGAAACTTCGTCCTTTGGCCGATCGCGTGATCGTCAAGCGTGTTGACAGCGAAACCAAGACCGCCTCCGGCATCGTCATCCCCGACGCAGCCGCTGAAAAGCCCGATCAGGGTGAAGTCCTGGCCGTGGGCCCGGGCAAGCGCAACGACAAGGGCGAGCTGGCCGCACTGACCGTCAAGGTCGGCGACCGCGTCCTGTTCGGCAAGTACAGCGGCCAGACCGTCAAGGTCGGCGGCGACGAACTGCTGGTCATGAAGGAAGACGACCTGTTCGCGGTCGTCGAGAAGTAATTCAACAAATCCATTCGGAGTAAACAGACATGGCAGCAAAAGACGTAGTCTTCGGCGGTGAAGCCCGCGCACGCATGGTCGAGGGTGTGAACATCCTGGCCAACGCAGTCAAGGTGACCCTGGGCCCCAAGGGCCGCAACGTGGTGCTCGAGCGCTCGTTCGGCGCCCCCACCGTCACCAAGGACGGTGTGTCGGTCGCCAAGGAAATCGAACTCAAGGACAAGCTCCAGAACATGGGCGCCCAGCTCGTGAAGGAAGTGGCTTCCAAGACTTCGGACAACGCCGGTGACGGCACCACCACCGCGACCGTGCTGGCACAAGCCATCGTTCGCGAAGGTTTCAAGCTGGTGGCTGCCGGCATGAACCCGATGGACCTGAAGCGCGGCATCGACAAGGCCGTGACGGCCCTGGTCGCCGAGCTGAAGAAGGCTTCGAAGCCCACCACCACGTCGAAGGAAATCGCTCAAGTCGGCTCGATCTCGGCCAACAGCGACGAAACCATCGGCAAGCTCATCGCTGACGCGATGGACAAGGTCGGCAAGGAAGGCGTGATCACCGTGGAAGACGGCAAGTCGCTGGACAGCGAACTCGACGTCGTCGAAGGCATGCAGTTCGACCGCGGCTACCTGTCGCCCTACTTCATCAACAACCCCGAGAAGCAATCGGCGCTGTTGGACAACCCCTTCGTGCTGCTGTTCGACAAGAAGATCAGCAACATCCGCGACCTGCTCCCCACGCTGGAACAAGTCGCCAAGGCTGGCCGTCCGCTGCTGATCATTGCCGAAGAAGTCGAAGGCGAAGCCCTGGCTACGCTGGTTGTGAACACGATCCGCGGCATCCTGAAGGTCGTGGCTGTCAAGGCTCCTGGCTTCGGCGACCGCCGCAAGGCCATGCTGGAAGACATCGCCATCCTGACGGGCGGCAAGGTCATCGCTGAAGAAGTGGGCCTGACGCTCGAAAAGGTGACGCTGGCCGACCTGGGTCAAGCCAAGCGCATCGAAGTGGGCAAGGAAAACACGATCATCATCGACGGCGCCGGCGCCGCTGGCGACATCGAAGCCCGCGTGAAGCAAGTGCGCGTGCAGATCGAAGAAGCCACGAGCGACTACGACCGTGAAAAGCTGCAAGAGCGCGTGGCCAAGCTGGCCGGCGGTGTTGCCGTGATCAAGGTTGGCGCTGCCACCGAAGTCGAAATGAAGGAAAAGAAGGCTCGCGTCGAAGACGCCCTGCACGCTACCCGCGCTGCAGTGGAAGAAGGCGTTGTGGCTGGCGGCGGCGTGGCTCTGCTGCGTGCCAAGCAAGCCGTGGGCGAATCGGTCAAGGGCGAGAACGCCGACCAGGAAGCCGGCATCAAGCTGGTGCTGAAGGCCATCGAAGCCCCCCTGCGCGAAATCGTGAACAACGCCGGCGGCGAAGCCTCGGTGGTGGTGAACGCTGTGTTGGCCGGCAAGGGCAACTACGGCTTCAACGCTGCGAACGACACGTACGGCGACATGCTCGAGCTGGGCATCCTGGACCCGACGAAGGTCACGCGCACCGCACTGCAGAACGCCGCTTCGGTGTCCTCGCTGCTGCTGACGACCGAAGCCATGGTTGCTGACGCACCCAAGGACGAAGGCGCAGCCGGCGGTGGCATGCCTGACATGGGCGGCATGGGTGGCATGGGCGGCATGGGCATGTAATTGCTCGCCCCCAGGCTGCGCGGCACTTCGTGTCCGCTACGCCTACCCCCTACCGGGGGCGACACCTGCGGACCGGCAGAGCCGGATCCGCGGTGTCTCGCGAAATGAAAAAAGCCCGGCTTGCGCCGGGCTTTTTTCATGGGCGGTCGTGATCGCTCCGTTTACTGGAATTGATCTCGCACCGCCTTGTACAGCGCCTGGAAGCGCGCATGCCTCGTTCTGTGGACATCGGCTCCTTCGGTCGACGGCACCAGCTTCTGCTTCACCGGCGGCAAGGTGCACACATCGGCCACCGTGCCGCCATCGGCCAGCCACGCCAGCCGCGCCGCGCCCAGTGCGCCCCCCGTCTCGCTGCCCGCATAAAGCGTGAGCGGCACGCCGAAGATGTCGGCCAGCAACTGCCCCCACCACACGCTGCGCGCACCACCGCCCACCAGGGCCATTTCGCGCAGCGGCATCCCGGCCGGCAGCCGCAGGGTGTCGAAGCCGTCGCGCAGGCCGAAGCTCACGCCCTCGACCACGGCGTACGCGATTTCCGCCGGCCCGTGTGCGTGCGTGAGGCCGAACAGCACGCCCTGTGCATTGGGGTTGTTGTGCGGCGAGCGCTCGCCCGAGAGGTACGGCAGGAACAGCGGGCAGCCCTCGCGCTGTGCCAGCGGGACGGACGCCGCCGCTTCGAGCAGTGCAGCCTCGTCCGCGAACTTGAAAGTCTTCGCGGCCCAGCTCACCGCACTCGCGGCCGAGAGCATCACCGACATCTGGTGCCACCGTCCCGGCAGCGCATGGCAGAAAGCGTGCATCGCCTGTGCGGGGTTCGGCAGGAAGCGGTCGGTCGAGACGAACACCACGCCCGAGGTGCCGAGCGACACGAATCCCTGCCCCGGCTCGACGAGCCCCATGCCGACGGCGCTGGCCGCGTTGTCGCCGGCACCGCCCGCGATCATCACGCTGCCGCTGCCCACGCCCCAGCGCGCCGCCAACTCGGGCTTGAGCTGCGCCGACATCTCGCTGCCTTCGACCAGCCGCGGCATGTGCGCGCGCGTGAGGCCCGTGGCCGCCAGCAGTTCGTCGGACCAGTCGCGCGCGCCCACGTCGAGCCACAGCGTGCCCGCCGCATCGGACATCTCGCTGACCGCCTCACCGCTGAGCATGAAGCGCAGCCAGTCCTTGGGCAGCAGCACGCGCGCCACACGGCCGAAGATTTCAGGCTCGTGCTCGCGCACCCACAGCAGCTTGGGCGCGGTGAACCCCGGCATCGCGAGGTTGCCCGCGATCTCGCCGAGCCTCGGCACGGCGCGGGCAAGCGCCTCGCACTGCGCGCCGCTGCGGCCGTCGTTCCAGAGGATCGCAGGGCGCAGCACCTCGCCCGCCGCATCGAGCAGCGTGGCACCGTGCATCTGCCCCGACAGGCCTATGGCGCGCACCGCCGCGAGTTCTTCGGGATGCGACTTGCCGAGCGCACGCATCACCTCCTCGAGCGCGTGCCACCACTGCTGCGGCGCCTGCTCCGACCACAGCGGCCGCGGCCGTTCGACCGTGAGCGGCGCGCGCGCCACGCCAACGATGCGGTGGTCGTCGGCGAGCAGCAGCGCCTTGAGCTCGGACGTGCCGAGGTCGAGTCCCAGGTACAAGATGAACCCCCTGGCTTTTGTTCAGGAAGAGATGCCGCCGCCGAAGCGGGTGTCTGCCTGCTTTCGGAATTCGCTCGGCGTCATTCCCTTGATTTCAAGAAAACGTCGATTGAAATTCGCCACGTTGTTGAAGCCCACCTGGTAGCAGATGTCGGTCACGTAGTGATCGGTCTGCATCAGCAGGTGGCAGGCGCTGTTGATGCGCACGCGGTTGACGAAGTCGGTGAAGCTGTTGCCGGTGGAGCGCCGGAAGAAACGGCTGAAGCGGCTCTCGCTCATGCCCAGTTCGGCCGCCACGTCCGACATCGAGATCGACTCCGCCATGTTGCTGGTGATGCGGTTGACGATGTCGTTGATCTGGTCGACCTGTGCATCGCCCTCGATGCCCTGCGCGCCCTGCATCTGCACGCTCGACAGCAGCCGGTAGTCGGTGCATTGCGCAAGGTCGGCCATGAACTCGAGGAACCGTCCGAGCCGGCGCACGCCGCGCGCGGCCTTGATGGCGTCCCAATGCGCCTGCGCCTGTTCCGACATGCCGAAGAACTCGATGCCGTGCCGCGCACGTTCGAGCAGCTGCATCACTTCGCGCAGCTCGGGAATCTCGGCCGCGGCGTGCTCGATCGGCTCGTGGCGGAACTGGATCACCCGGTCGCGCCCCGCGGCGCCGCCTTCGGGCACGTCGAGCGAGATCCAGTTGTGCGGCAGGCGTGGCCCGCAGAGCACGAGGTGTCCGGGCTGGAACGGCCCGATCCAGTCTCCTATGAAGGCCTTGCCCGAGGTCTCGGTGATCAGGTGCAGCTCGTAGTCTTCATGGAAGTGCCATCGCACCAGCGGGCTCGGAAAGCCATGCGCGAGGCAGCGCACCAGGCCGGTTTCTTCGAGGGCCTCGTAGCCCAGCGAGGGGGAGCGCGCAAAGTCGCGCTCCAGCTCGGGTTGGCGCTGACGGGGAACCGAACGCTTGCGGGTGGACGTCGTCATTGCAGCATGAGCATGGAGTCAGGACCGGGAAGCAGCCCCATTGTCCGCCTCGGCAAGCGCGTTGTGAACGGCCTGCAGCGTGGGCGGATCTGCGCCTTCCCGGGTGCAGTTCAGGGCGGCGGCGGTGGCAGCGAAACGCAGCACCTCGGTCCAGGCTTCGTCGCCCAGTTCACCGAGCTGGGCCGGGTGCTCCACGCCATGCGCGAGCAGCGACACCGAAAGCCCGGCCGTGAAGGTGTCCCCCGCCCCGATGGTGTCGACCACAGTGACGCGCGGCGCGGCCACGGTCAGCGGCTCGTGACCCGTGCGCCAGAGCGTCGCGCCGTCGCCGCCTCGCGTGACGATCACGGCGCGCGCGCCGGCCGTCACGCACTCGGCCGCCAGCGCGTCGACCGGCTGGCCGGGCGCGAGCAGCGCAGCATCTTCGTCGCTGAGCTTGACCAGATCGGCCATGCCGAACCAGCCCGTGACGCTGGTACGGTAGGCCGCCATGTCGGGGATCAGGCTGGGCCTCACGTTGGGGTCGAACACGATCACGCGGTGCCCCGCGTTTGCCGCAACGAGCTCGGCGATGCGTGTGGCAGCCGGGTCCTGCAGCAGCGAGATCGAGCCGAAGTGCAGGAAGCGGCAGTCCGCCGGCAGCTGTGGCAGCGGCTCGGGCGCCCAGGTGGCGTCGGCGCTGCCGCGCGTGTAGAAGGCGTAGCGGTTGGTCTGCGGCGTGCGCTCGACGAAGGCCAGCGTCGAGGGCGCGTTGCTGCGCAGGATGAAACTGGTGTCCACGCCGTTGCGCTGCAGGAAGCCCATCAGCCGCTCGCCGAACAGGTCGGTCGACAGCTGCGTGAGAAAACCGGTCGGCTGCCCGAGCCGCGCGCAGGCCACGGCCGTGTTGAGCGGAGAGCCGCCCTCGTGGCCCAGGAACGCCAGGGTGCCCGCCTCGCTGGCGGTGAAATCGATGAGGGCTTCGCCCGTGAGTGCTATGCGCATGATGACTGGATTCTCGATCAGGGCAGTGCGCGGGCATCCGCCAAGAAGCCGCGTTCGGCGGCGAGCGTGGCGGGATGGTCGAGCAGCTCGGCGAAGAGGCGCGGCGGGATGGTGATGGCTCCCACGCCGAGCCCCAGCAGGGCAAGATAGGCCTCGCGCGAACGGATGCTGGCCACCAGCAGCCGCGTGCCCGACGCCGGGCGGCGCGCGACCAGCGCCTGCATCTGCCCGATCAACGCCAGGCCATCGACGCCGCTGTCTTCGAGCCGTCCGAGATACGGCGCCGCATAGGCTGCACCCAGTTGCGCGGCGAAGTGCGCCTGCTCGGGCGCATACACCGCCGTCCAGGTGACGGGGACGCCCTGCGCAATGAGGCGCGCGCCGGCATCGAGGCCCTGCCGCGTGGAGGGGATCTTCACGACGAGTTGGCCTCGGTCGAAGTGCGAGAGCAGGGCTTGCGCGTCTTCGAGCATGCCGTCGACTTCGCTGGAATACACCTGCGCCTGGACCTGGCGTGCGCCCAGTTCGATGCAGCGCTTCAGCAGGCCGGGCACTTCGCCGCGTCCGATACCCGCACGCTTGAGCAGCGTCGGATTGGTCGTGACGCCATGCACCACGGGGTGCGGCAGGCAGGCCTTTAGCTCGGCCAGGTCGGCGCTGTCTAGATACAGATGGAAGTCTTCGGTCATGGATTGCATGGTGCAGGAGAAAAGGCGCGTTGGGGGTGCGTGCACAGGCCACCGGGTACTCCCCTCCGCGAATGTCCCCCGGCTTCGCCTCCTCCTTTATTTCGCTGCGGGGAGCACCCGGTGCCCTGTGCACGAGGGGCACTCTGCTTATGCCCGCAGTTCAACCGCTCTGCTGAACGATCACGCCGGCGGGGTGCCTTGCGCAGCGAAATAAAGGAGGAGCCCGAAGGGCGGGGGACATTCGCGGAGCAAGGTACCCCGTCGGCGTGAGCGCACCCCAAACAAAACCCACCGCATCGAACAGAAAAGAAAACTCTCATCTCAACTCATGACATTGCCACCATCGACATTCAAGGTCTGCGCCGTGATGTAGCGCGCCTCGTCGCTGGCAAGAAACACGGCTGCCCCCGCGATGTCGCTCGGCATGCCCATGCGGCCGAGCGGCACCTCGAGGCCGACGCGCCGCTTCTTCTCTCCGGGCGGCAGTCCCTCGGCCTTGGCGAACAGGCTGTCGACATGGTCCCACATCGGCGTATCGACCACACCGGGAGCAATGCCGTTGACGCGGATGCCGTGCGGCGCCATGGCCAGTGCGGCGCTCTGCGTGTAGCTGATGACGGCCGCCTTGGTCGCGCAGTAGTGCGACACCAGCGCCTCGCCGCGGCGCCCGGCCTGGGAGGCCATGTTGATGACCGAAGCGCCCTGCGTGCCCGCCTCGACCATGTGGCGCAGCACCGCCTGCATCACGAAGAACATGCCCTTCACGTTGACCGCGAAGAGGCGGTCGAAAGAGGCTTCGTCGCTGTCGAGCAGCGGCGCCAGGTCGAACACGGCGGCGTTGTTGAACAGCGTGTGGATCGGGCCGAAGGCGACCTGCGCCTCGGCCAGCATGTGCTTGATGGCCTGCGTGTCGGTCACGTCGGCCGCAATGTAGGCCAAGTGGTCGGGATGGCGCTGCTGCAGCGCCCGCACCGCCTCGGGCGCCGCTGCAGCGCGGTCGACCACGCTGCAGCGAGCGCCCTCGGCAATGCAGGCCTCGGCAACGGCCAGGCCGATGCCGCCGCCGGCACCGGTCAGCAGCACGTGGCGGTTCTTCAGGCGTTCGCTCATTTCGTTGCTCCAGGATTCAGGAAATTTTCCACTCGGCCGCTCGCACCTCGAACGGCATCGATCAGGCGTGCATCGCCCGCAGCGGCGCCCCACAGCCCCGCGTCCGAACACAGCGCGAGCACCGGGTCGGCGGCATCGCAGATCGCATGCGCCACGGCCTCGTCCATACCCTGGTCCTGGTACGCATAGGGCAACGCGCCACGATGCCAGCGCTGCAGGAATGCAAGGAACAGTGCGGGCAGCATCGCCACGCTGTCGATGCCCTGGCCCGCCGCCAGCCGCTCGCGCACCGTCGGCGCGATGAAGCCGGGGATCTTCGAGAAACCGTCCGCCGCCACGCGCTGGTTGGTGTCGCGGATGGACGGATTGCCGAAGCGGTCGAGCACCACGTCGCGATACGCCGCGAGGTCGATCGGGCTCGGGCTCAGGCACGGGATGACGTCGTCGGTGACGTAGTCGAACGCCATCTTGCGGATGGCCGCGTCGTGCGTGCCTTCGTGGATGAAGTCGAGACCCGCGAGCGTTCCCGCCCAGGCGATGCAGCTGTGCGTGGCGTTGAGGATGCGGATCTTGGCTTCTTCATACGGCTGCACCGATGCGACCAGCTCCACGCCCACGCGGCCCCAGTCGGGACGGCCAGCCGCGAAGTCGTCTTCGATCACCCACTGGATGAAGCTTTCGCCGGTGATGGCGGCCGCGTCGTCGCGCCCCGTGGCGGCCTTCACGCGCGCGCGCAGCTCGGGCGGCGGGCGCGGCGTGATGCGGTCGACCATTGCGTTCGGGCAGCGCGTGTTCGCGTTCACCCAGGCCAGCAGGTCGGCATCGCCCGCCAGTTCGATGAACTCCAGCAGCCCGGCGCGGAAGCGCTCGCCGTTGTGGCGCAGGTTATCGCAATTGAGCAGCGTCACAGGGCCGGCATTCGCGGCCTTGCGCGCGCGCAGGATGGCGCAGACCGCGCCGTAGATGGTCACGCCGTCGCCGCCCGCCTCGCCGCGGCGCGCGCGCTCGACATCGGCCGCCAGGTCGCCGAACGACAGGTCCAGCCTGCCCTTGGTGTCGAGGTAGTAGCCCGCCTCGGTCACGGTGAACGACACGATGCGCGTCGAGGCCGCCGCGCCGCGCGCGATCACGCCGGCCAGCGAGGGCTCCCACGGCAGCACCTCGCGGATGGCCTCGATCTGCTCGTAGCGGTACTCGCCCGCGGGCGACACGGTTTCGAGCGTGTAGCGTCCGCCCTGCGCCTGCAGGGCCGCGACGACCTCGGGCATGTCGGGCCGGATGTTGGCGCCCGACAGCGACCAGCGGTTGTCGCCCGCATCGATCAGCCGCTGCAGGTAGACCGCCTGGTGCGCGCGGTGGAACGAGCCCAGGCCCAGGTGAAGCACCGTGAACTCCGTGGGAGCCGGTGGAATGTGCGCGATGGTCACGGGAATGTCCGTTGAAGAATGCGGTGAAGAAGAAAAGGAGGTGTCACGCGCTGACCGACCGGCCTTCGCGGTTGAACAGGTGCAGCACCGACGGATCGAGCTCCACGGCCACGTCATCGCCGGCCTGTAACGGCGTGCGCTCGTTCTGGCGTGCGATGAGCGGCACGCCGCCCACGTCGACGTGAATGAGCGTGTCGGCACCCAGCGCCTCGATGAGCTCGACGCGGCCCTGCACCTCGCTCACCGGTGCGCCCTGCTTCGGATGCACGCGCAGGCCTTCGGGGCGCACGCCCAGGAAGCCGTCGGTGGGCAGCCTCCCGCCGGTAGCGGCCGAGAAGCTGGGAATCGCATTCGCCGCCACCATGTTCATCGACGGCATGCCGATGAACTGCGCGACGAACTGGTTGGCCGGACGGTCGTACAGCTCCAGCGGCGTGCCGACCTGTTCGATGAGTCCGTCCCTGAGCACCACCACGCGGTCGGCCAGCGTCATGGCTTCGACCTGGTCGTGCGTCACGTAGATGGTGGTTGCGCCGAGCGCGCGGTGCAGCTTGTGGATCTCGACGCGCGTGTTGCCGCGCAGCGCCGCATCGAGGTTCGACAGCGGCTCGTCGAACAGGAACACCTTGGGCGCGCGCACGATGGCGCGGCCGATGGCCACGCGCTGGCGCTGGCCGCCCGACAGGTCCTTCGGCGTACGGTCGAGGTACTGCGTGAGGTTGAGCGTCTTGGCCGCATATTCGACCTTGGTCTTGATCTCGCTCTTGCCCACGCCCGCGAGCTTGAGCGCGAAGGACATGTTGTCGTACACGCTCATGTGCGGATAGAGCGCGTAGCTCTGGAACACCATCGCCAGGTCGCGCTTGCCCGAGGGTGTCCAGGTGATGTCCTTGCCGTCGAGCAGCAGGTTGCCGCTGGTGATGGGCTCGAGCCCCGCGATCAACCGCAGCAGCGTCGACTTGCCGCAGCCCGAGGGCCCCACGAAGACGATGAACTCGCCCTTCTGGATTTCGAGATCGACGCCCTTGATGATGTTGACTTCACCAAAGCTCTTCTTGATGTCTTTGAGTTGCAGGTAGGCCATGAGATGTCTCCCTTTCTTTACTTGACGGCGCCGAAGGTCAGGCCTTGCACCAGTTGCTTCTGGCTGAACCAGCCGAACACGACGATGGGCGCAATGGCCATCAGCGAGGCCGCCGACAACTTGGCCCAGAACAGGCCTTCAGGGCTGGAGTACGAGGCGATCAGCGTGGCCAGCGTGCCGGCCTTGGCGGAGGTGAGGTTGAGCGCCCAGAAGGCCTCGTTCCAGCTCAGCACCAGGCACAGCAGGCCGGTCGATGCGAGGCCGCCCACCGACAGCGGCATCACGACGTGGCGGAACTCGGTCCACAGGCTCGCGCCGTCCATGCGCGCGGCTTCGAGGATCTCGTTCGGAATGTCCTTGTAGGCGCTGTAGAGCATCCACACCATGATCGGCAGGTTCGACAGCGTGAACACGATGGTCAGCGCGGTGAGCGAGTCCAGCATGCCGGCGGTCTGCGCGATCACGTAGATCGGTACCAGCGCGCCCACGGCCGGCATCATCTTGGTGGAGAGCATCCACATCAGGATGTCGCGCGTCTTCTTCGTGCGGAAGAAGGCCATCGAGTACGCGGCCGGCGCCGCGATCAGCAGGCCGAGGATGGTCGAGCCCAGGCTGGTGATGAGCGAATTGCGCGCATACAGCAGGTAGTCGCTGCGGCGCTGCACCTCGCCGAAGTTGTCGAGCGTGGGCTCAAAGACGAAGAGCGGCGGCACGTGAATGGCCTGCAGCTCCGTCTTGAAGGCCGTGAGGAACAGCCAGCCGAGCGGGAAGAACAGCAGCAGCGCGACGGCCCACGCACCCACGGTGCGCAGCAGTTGCGGCAGGAAGTTGCTGGGAGCTTGTTGTTGTTGCATGGCGTGCCGCTCCTCAGTCCAGGTTCTTGCCGATGATGCGGATCAGGAACACGGCCACGATGTTGGCCAGCACCACCGCGAACAGCGCGCCCGCCGAGGCCACGCCCACGTCGAAGTTCATGAGCGACTGCTTGAAGATCATGTAGGTCATGTTCGTGCTCTCGTTGCCCGGGCCGCCGTTGGTGGTGATGGCGATCTCGGCGAACACGCTGAGCAGGAAGATCATCTCGATCATGATCACCACCGCCATCGGGCGGCCGAGGTGCGGAATGGTGAGATAGAAGAAGCGCTGCACCGCGCTCGCGCCGTCCATGCGCGCGGCCTCCATCTGCTCGCGGTCCAGCGACTGCAGCGAGGTGATGAAGATCAGGCAGGCGAACGGCAGCCACTGCCAGGCCACCATGATGATCACCGACAACAGCGGCACGTCGGTGAGCCAGTCGACCGGCTGGGCGCCGAAGGCGCGCCACACGTCGGCCAGCACGCCGTAGATGGGGTTCATCATCATGTGCTTCCACAGCAGCGCATTGACCGCGGGCATGACGAAGAACGGCGAGATCAGCAGCACCCGCACGATGCCGCGCCCCGGGAAGGGCTCGTTCACCAGCAGCGCGAGCAGCACGCCCAGCACCACCGTGATGACGATCACGCTGCCGATCAGCAGCAGCGTGTTCCACGTGGCCGGCCAGAAGTCGGGGTCGGTGACGAAGTAGTGAAAGTTCTCGATGCCCGCGAAGGTGTGCTCGCCCGGCTGCATGAGGTTGTAGTTCACCAGCGAGAAGTACAGCGTCATCACGAGCGGCACGATCATCCAGGCGAAGAGCGTGAGCACGGCGGGCGCCATGAGGGCGCGGGGCAGGAGTCGTTTCATGAGGTATCCCTTCTTGTGGTCCCTGGCTCCTTCCCCCGCTGGGGGAAGGTGGGGATGGGGGCTGCCCGATCAGGCGCGGCGAAGATTGATGCGCCGCGTGCCCCCACCCCGGCCCTCCCCCAGCGGGGGAGGGAGAAAGAAAGCCCGGGTTACTTGTAGTACCCAGCCTTCTTCATCTCCCGCTCGGCCGCCGTCTGCGAGGTCTTCAGCGCCTGGTCCACCGTGACCTTGCCCGACAGCGCCGCGCTCATCTGCTGGCCCACCGCCACGCCGATGGCCTGGAACTCGGGAATGGCCGCGTACTGCACACCGACGTACGGCGACTTGGGCAGCGTGCTGTCGGTGAGGTTCGCGCTGTCGATGGCCTTCTTCTCCGCTTCGGCGAACTTGGCCACCTTCTGGAACTCGGGGTTCGCATAGGTCGACTTGCGCGTGCCGGTCGGCACCGAGGCCCAGCCGGTTTCCTTGGCCACGAGGTTGACGTAGTCCTTGGAGGTCGCCCACTTGATGAACTTCTGCGCCGCCTCGTCCTTGGTCGAGCTGGCCGGAATGGCGAGGTTCCACGACCACAGCCAGTTGGCACCCTTCGGCGTGGTGGCGGTCGGCGCCTGCGCGAAGGCCACCTTGTCGGCCACCTTCGACTGCTTCGGGTCGCTGATGAACGAGGCGGCGATGGTCGCGTCGACCCACGCGGCGCATTTGCCTTCGTTGAACAGCGCGAGGTTCTCGTTGAAGCTGTTGGCCGAGGCGCCCGGGGGGCCGTCCTTCTTCATCATGTCGACGTAGAAGGTGATGGCGTCCTTCCAGGGCTTGGTGTCGATCTGCGGCTTCCATTGCATGTCGAACCACTGACCGCCGTTGGTGTTCACCAGCGTGGTCAGGAAGGCCATGTTGTCGCCCCAGCCGGGTTTGCCGCGCAGGCACATGCCGTACACGCCGGCCTTCGGGTCGTTGACCTTGTCGGCGAACTCCTTCACCTGCGCCCAGGTCGGTTGCTCGGGGAACTTGATGCCCGCCTTGTCGGCCAGGTCCTTGCGGTACATGAGCATCGAGCTCTCGCCGTAGAAGGGCGCGGCGTACAGCTTGCCGTCGTTCGACAGGCCGTTGCGGATGGCGGGCAGCAGGTCGTCCACGTCATAGGCCGCGTCGGTGGCGATGGGCTTGAGCCAGCCCTTCTTCGACCAGATCGGGGTCTCGTACAGGCCGATGGTCATCACGTCGAACTGGCCGCCCTTGGTGGCGATGTCGGTGGTCACGCGCTGGCGCAGCGTGCCTTCTTCCAGCGTGACCCACTTGAGCTTGATGTCGGGGTTGGCTTTTTCGAAGAAGGGGGTGAGCTTCTGCATCTCGATCATGTGGCCGTTGTTCACGGTCGCGATCACGAGTTCGGTGGCGGCCTGGGACAGCGCGCCCGTGCCGATGAGTGCGAGGACGAGGCCCGCTTTCAGAAAACGCTTCATGTTGTCTCCTAGAGGTGAGCGACGCCCTCTTGTCTGTCGGGTCGCCGTGGTCGGATTCTGGAGAAACGCGCTTGCGGTTTTGGTACTTCGGCAGTTGATACCAGTACTCTCATGCACCAGTCGGCTAGTGAATTCCCTAGTTAACGCAAGACAGCATGTAAATCGGCAACCCAAAGGCTTCAGCCGCCGCCCAGCAACTGGCGCCGGAACTGGGCGGCGGCCGGCGAAAGCGCGCGGTCCTCGCGGGTGATGAGGCAAATCGGCGGCACGCGCACCGGCAGCTCCACCGGCACGGTGCGAAGCACGCCCAGCCGGGCGTAGTGGCTGGCCTGCGAGGCAGGCATCACCGCCGCCATGTCTGAGCTTTCCAGCAAGGCGGTGATGGCAATGGGCGATGCCGTTTCGATGATGTCGAGCCGGGCCTGGATGCCCGCCTCGCGCATCGCCGCCTCGAAGCGCCCGCGCTGCGGCGAGCCCGGCGGCTGCAGCACCCAGGACCAGTTCGCCATCTCGGCCAGCGTGACCGTGGGGCGCTCGAACACCGGGTGCGCGATGCGCACCACCACCTGCGACTCGCCCAGCAGCGGCACGCTCGCGTACTTCGCCTCGTCGTGGCGGTCGGTGAGCCGGCCCAGCACGAGGTCGACATCGCCCTGCTCCAGCTGCGCCTGGATCACGTCGCTGGTCTCGACCACCACCGACACGGCCACCTGCGGATGGCGGCGGTGGTACTCCACCAGCGCCGGCGCCAGCAGCTCGGGCACGGCGCCCGGTACGCTGCCCACGCGCAAGGCGCCGCTCAGGCCCGAGCGCAGCGCCAGCATCTCCTCGCGCGCAGTGCCGAAGTCGCTGAGCACGCGGCGGGCATAGCGGATCAGGATCTCGCCGTAAGGCGTGGGCTCCATGCCGCGCGCCAGCCGCTCGAAGAGCTTTTCGCCGAGCGAGTCTTCGAGCTGCTGCAGCAGCTTGGTGGCCGCGGGCTGGCTGATGTTCATGGCCTCGGCCGCGCGGCCGAGATGGCGGTGGGCATCGAGCCGGGCCAGCAGCAGCAACTGGCGCGGCCGCACGTGGAGCATCAGCGAGGCATCGGTCGAACCGGAGTTCATGCACAAAAGTATATGAAGCTTCGGGCTTTTTCGATTGGATCGGGATGGCGAAGCTCCGTACGCTCGGTCCCCACAACAAGCAGGAGACGACCCGATGAAGCTTTCCTCCCTGGCCCGCGCGGCAGGCCTGGCCGCCGCGCTGCTGGTCGCGGCGTCGGCCGGCGCCCAGTCCGCCTACCCCGACAAGCCCCTGCGCATCATGGTGGGCGCCTCGCCCGGCGGCGGCACCGACATCCTCGCGCGCGTGCTGGCCGACAAGCTGTCGCCAGCGCTCAAGCAGCCCGTGGTGGTCGAGAACCGGCCCGGCGCTTCCAACACCATCGCCGGCGAACTCACGGCCCGCGCGCCGGCCGATGGCGCCACGCTGCTGCTGGCCACCAACACGGCGCAGGCAGTGGCGCCGCACATCCTCAAGCTCAAGTACGACCCGCTGAAAGACCTGCAGCCCGTGGGCCTGGTGGCCGTGATGCCCAACGTGCTGGTGGTGTCCGCGAACTCGCCGTACAGGTCGGTGAGAGACCTGGTGACGGCGATGGCGGCGAAACCCGGCGGCTTCAAGTACGCGTCGTCCGGCATCGGCAGCACTCAGCACGTCGGCGGCGAGGCCTTCAACCTGGCCACCGGCATGAAGTCGATCCACGTGCCCTACAAGGGCAGCTCGCAGGCGCATGTCGACATCATCTCGGGCGAGGTCGACATGATGTTCGACAGCACCTCCTCGGCCATGGGCCAGATCAGGGCCGGCAAGTTCCGCGCGCTGGCCGTGAGCGCGCCGCAGCGCTCGCCCGAGCTGCCCGACGTGCCCACGCTGGCCGAGCAGGGCATCAAGGGCGCCGACGTGTCCACCTGGTACGGCCTCTACGTGACGGCCGGCACACCCCGCCCCGCGGTCGAGCGGCTGAGCGCCGAACTCGTGCGCACGCTGAAGTTGGCCGATGTGCAGAGCCGCATCAAGGCGCTGGGCGGCGAGCCCGGAACACTGACCGGCGAGCCCTTCGCGGCGATGAACAGGCAGGAGTTCGACCACTACGGCCAGCTCGTGCGCGACGCCAACATCAAGGCCGAGTGAGCCGGCCCTTGTTACCCTTTTCCTTCAACCGCATCCAACCGACACCATGCCCACCCCACCCAAGACGCCGAGCGTGATCTCCGCCAAACCCCGCATCGCCGTGCTGCTCGGCGACCCCGGCGGCGTCGGCCCCGAAATGGCCGTGAAGCTGCTGGCGCGCCAGCGCAACCTGGACGCCGCGCGCGTGCTGCTGATCGCCGATCCGGTGGTGCTGGCCGCCGGCGAGCGGGTGGCAGGCCTGAAGCTGGCCCCGCTGCAGGTCGAGAGCCTCGACGAACTGCATTTCGAGGACGGCCGGCCCAGCCTGCTCGCGCGCGACTGGATGGAGGGACAGGAGCCGGTGCCCGGCGAGTCGAACGAACAGTCCGGCCGGGCTTCGTTCGAGGCGCTGGAACTGGCCACGCTGGCGGTGCGCCGCGGGCAGGCCGAGGGAATTCTCTTCGCGCCGCTCAACAAGCATTCGCTGCGCCTGGGCGGCCTCGTGCACGAGGACGAGCTGCGCTACATGCAGGAGCGCTTCGCGGTGACGGGCTTCGTCTGCGAGTTCAACCTCACCGGTTCGCTGTGGACCTCGCGCGTGACCTCGCACATTCCGCTGAAGGACGTGGCGAGCCACATCACGGTGCAGGGCGTGAGGGACGCGGTGAAGATCATCGCCGCCGCGCTGCGCCGCGCGGGCGTGGCGCATCCGCGCATCGCGGTGACGGGGCTCAACCCGCACGCGGGCGACGGCGGCTCCATCGGCATGGAGGAAATCGAGATCATCGCGCCCGCCGTCGAGCGGCTGCGCGCCGAGGGCTTCGACGCACGCGGCCCGTTCTCGCCGGACACGGTGTTCATCGGCGCGCGCCGCGGCGACGTGGATGCGGTGGTGTCGATGTACCACGACCAGGGCCAGATCGCGATGAAGCTCATGGGCTTCGAGCAGGGCGTGACGCTGCATGGCGGCCTGCCGGTGCCGGTGGCCACGTCGGCCAGCGGCAGTGCATTCGACATCGCCGGCCGGGGCATCGCGAACATCGAGGGGCTGCAGCTGGCCTTCGACCTGTGCGTGCGCATGGCGAGCGGCCAGGAAAAAGGGCCGCTTTCGCGGCCCTGACGATGCGGCGCTGCATGCGCCGTTGCAAGGCTCAGGCGCTCGCCGGCTCGCCGTGCGGGTTGGCCTCGGGCTGGGAGGGCTGCACGTAGAAATAGATCAGCACGAGGTTGACGATCGGGATGAGCATCAACAACTGGAGCCAGCCGCTCTTGCCGATGTCGTGCAGGCGGCGCGCGCCCACGGCCAGCGCGGGCAGCAGGAAACCCAGCGCCGCAATGACATACACGAACTGATGAATGAGGCTCGCGACGATGAGCACGATGACCTCGGCCAGCACAAACCACCAATATTCCGAGCGCGATGCGCGCCCGTTGAAATCGGCGTATTTGCTGAAACAAGTCTTGACCGCTGTTTGAAAATCCATTGATCGACTCCTCTTGATGGGTCCCAGGGAAATTTCCCCGGACCGATCATATCGATGCATCTTCCAACGGCAAACTCGGCCATTCGTACGCAAACAAACGGCTTATTTCAAGAAGCCGCCCAACGAATCCGGGTCCGGATTCTTCAGTTTCCCAGCCGCTTCAACAGCCCCGCCGTCGAGGCATCGAGCCCCGCGACGTCGCCCGAGGCCAGGCGCGGTTCGATGTCGCGCGCGAGCACCTTGCCCAGCTCCACGCCCCACTGGTCGAAGCTGTTGATGCCCCACAGCGCGCCGCTGGTGAACACGCGGTGTTCGTACATCGCGAGGAAGGCGCCCAGCGATTCGGGCGTGAGCTTCTCGAACACGAAGAAGGTGCTTGGACGGTTGCCCGGGAAGTTCTTGTGGCCGCCCTGGTCGAGCTTGCCGACCATCAGCGCCTGCGCCTGCGCGAGCGCGTTGGCCAGCAGCTTGGGGTGGTGGCCTTCGAGGTCGTGCGCCGCGTCGCGCACCGCCACGAACTCGAGCGGGATCACGTCCGTGCCCTGGTGCAGCATCTGGAAGTAGGCATGCTGGCCGTTGGTGCCCGGCTCGCCCCACAGCACCGGCGAGGTGCCGAAGGCCACGGGCTTGCCGCTGGCATCGACCTGCTTGCCGTTGCTTTCCATCTCGAGCTGCTGCAGGTAGGCCGGCACGCGCTTGAGCGCGCTGTGGTACGGCGCGATGCTGCGGCTCGTGAACTTGTGGAAGTTGCGATACCAGACGTCGAGGAGGCCCAGCCGCACCGGCAGGTTGTGCTCCAGCGGCGCGGTGCGGAAGTGCTCGTCCATCGCGTGCGCGCCCGCCAGCAGGCGGCGGAAACCGTCGGCGCCGATGGCCAGTGCGATCGGCAGGCCGATGGCCGACCACAGCGAATAGCGCCCGCCCACCCAGTCCCAGAAGCCGAAGGTGGTGTCGATGCCGAACTTCTTCGCCGCTTCCACGTTGGTGGTGAGCGCCGCGAAGTGGCCCGCGATGTCGGTGCCGCCCGACTGCTCGTACCAGCGCCTGGCCGACTGCGCGTTGGTCATCGTCTCGGCCGTGGTGAAGGTCTTCGAGGCAATGAGGAACAACGTGTGCTCGGGCGCAAGGCCCTGCAGCACGCCGGCCAGCTCGTGGCCGTCGACGTTCGAGACGAAGTGGAATCGCTTGCCCGGCGCGGCGAACTCGGCCAGCGCCAGCACCGCCATCTGCGGGCCGAGATCGGAGCCGCCGATGCCGATGTTGACCACGTCCGTGATCGTGTGGTCGCCGCGCACCTTCTCTGCATAGGCCAGCATCGCGTCGAGCGTGGCGTGCACCTCACGCAGCTCGTTCGCGGTCTTCGGCCCGGTCGGCGCATCGGCCGGCGCGCGCAGCAGCGTGTGCAGCACGGCACGGTCTTCGGTGTTGTTGATGTGCTCGCCCGCGAACATGGCGTCACGGTGCGCCTCGAGGCCGCATTCGCGGGCCAGCGCGAGCAGCAGCTCCTCGGTGCGTGCGTCGATCAGGTTCTTCGACAGGTCGGCGAAGACATACGGCGCCTCCTGGCTGAAACGCGCAAAGCGGTTCGCGTCGTCCACGAAGGCGTGGCGCACGTCGAACTGGCGGCCCGCCGTTTCGAAGCTGGACTGAAGTTGCGCCCAGGCCGGCGCATGGTCGCAGCGAAGGGTCATGGCCATGTTTACTTGCCGCTTTCCTGCATGAGTTTTTCGAGCTTCACCGCATCGGCTGCGAAGGCGCGGATGCCTTCCGCGAGTTTCTCGGTGGCCATGGCGTCTTCATTCAGCGCAAAGCGGAAACCCGCCTCGTCGTAGCTGACCTTGGCGATGTCGCCCCCGGACGCGGCCTTGGCGTCGAGCGCGTGCTGCAGCGGTTCGTTGCTGGCGGCCAGCTCGGCCAACAGCTCGGGGCTGATGGTCAGCAGGTCGCAACCAGCCAGCGCCTGGATCTGCCCCACGTTGCGGAAGCTCGCGCCCATCACCTCGGTCTTGATGCCGTGCTGCTTGTAATAGTTGAAGATTTCCCGCACCGACTTGACGCCCGGGTCGTTGGCGCCGGCACTGGCCGCTTCGTCCCACTTGGCGCCGGCCGACTTCTTGTACCAGTCGTAGATGCGGCCCACGAAGGGCGAGATGAGCTGCACGCCGGCCGCGCCGCAAGCCACGGCCTGCGCGAACGAGAACAGCAGCGTGAGGTTGGTGCGGATGCCCTTCTTCTCGAGTTCGCGCGCCGCCTCGATGCCTTCCCAGGTGGAGGCCACCTTGATCAGCAGGCGCTTTTCGGTGTCGATGCCTTCGGCCTTGTAGAGCGCCACGATGCGCTCGCCGCGCGCGACGGTCGCGGCCGTGTCGAAGGACAGGCGAGCGTCGACCTCGGTCGACACGCGGCCCGGGATGATCGAGAGGATCTCGCCGCCGAAGCGCACCAGCAGGCGATCGATGACCTCATCGAGCGGCTTGCCGGCGTGCTTCTTCACGGTTTCATCGAGCAGCGGCCGGTACTCGGGCTTCTGCACGGCCTTGAGGATGAGCGACGGATTGGTGGTCGCGTCCTGCGGCCTGGAAACGCTGAGTTGCTTGAAGTCACCGGTGTCGGCGACGACGGTGGTCCACTGGCGGAGGGCATCGAGTTGGTTCATGAAATGATTATCCAGTGCGGGTTGTGACAAGTCCTGCACGCAGTTGCGCGTGGGCCGATGTTTTCATGCGCACCGTAGCACGGCTTTTCCGGCGCTCTATCAGCCTGTTGCGTACAGGGTTGTCAGCCGCCCTGCCCTACACCGGCTGTGGTCCGCGGCTGACGGCATCGGCCGCCCGCCCGGGGCTACGCTGCGCTCCACGCCGAAATTTTCAGCCAGGAGCCCCCCATGTCCCATCGCCAACGCGGCCCCGCGCCTCCCGACGGCCTGCCCTTCGACTAGCGCCGCACCAGCGGGGCTATCGGCACCATGGCCACCGCTTTCGTCATGGGCGGCGCCGCGGCCTGGCTGGCCCTCCAAGCCTCGCGCACCGCGCGTGTGCAACCGGCCGGCCCAGCCGACGGCGCACCGCTGATGCGCGCCCCGCTGCAGGTGGTGGCACCGGTCGACCTGCGGCGCTATGCCGGCATCTGGCACGAGCAGGCGCGCCTGCCGAACCGCTTCCAGAAAGCCTGCGCTGGCCCCGTGACCGCCGAGTACACACTCCAGCCCGACGGCACCGTGCAGGTCGTGAACCGCTGCGCGCGCGCGGACGGCAATTTCGACCAGGCGACCGGCACCGCGCGCGTGGTGCCCGTGGCAGGCCAGCCCGGCGCGGGCCGACTCCAAGTGCGCTTTGCGCCCGCCTGGCTCGGCTGGCTGCCCATGGTCTGGGGCGACTACTGGATCCTGAAGCTCGACCGCAACTACGAGGTGTCGCTCGTCGGCACGCCCGACCGCGAGTACCTCTGGGTGCTGTCGCGCGCGCCGCGCCTGGACGACGCGGTTCTGAAGGCGGAGCTGGACTACGCCGGCAGCCTGGGGTTCGACACCGACAAGGTGGTGCTGACGGGCAGGTAGCGCTGCAGCTGCGACGGCAGCATGGCCGGCGCGGTGCAGTGGATGGCCTGCCAGCCGAAGGCGCGCGCGGCCTCTACGTTGGCGGCGGAGTCGTCGATGAACACGGTCTGTTCCGGATCGAGTGCGTAGCGCATCGCCAGCACCTCGTAGATCTCGCGCTCGGGCTTGAGGAACTTCACGTCGCCCGAGAACACGCCGCCGTCGAAGCGCTGCATGAACGCATGCCGGCGCTCGATGGCGCGGGCGTACGACGCAGGCATGTTCGACAGGTAGTACAGGCGCAGCGGCTGGCCGGCCTCACGGTGCGCGACCAGCTGTTCGAGCATGTCGACCGTGACGCCGATCGGCTCCAGCCGCTCGCCCAGTCCTTCGAGCATGGTGCGAAGCGGCTCGGCCGGCAGCGAGAGCCGGGCCGACATGCGGGCGATGGCATCGTCCAGCGTGCGGGTGCCGCAGTCGAAACCCGTCCAGTCGTCGTGATGGAATAGTGCCCGGCCGAGTGCCGCGGCGGCCGTCTCAGTGGGTGCGTGCTGCGCGAGATGGGCCTGTACCAGCCGGGTGGGCTCCCATGCGAACAGCACGGCGCCCAGGTCGAAAACCACGTTCATGGCGCCATTGTTTCATGCACCGGGCACCACGCTCACGCCGTGGGCTCCCAGCGACAGCGTGGCCTGCGCGCCCGCCGCCAGCGGACGGGACAGGTCGCTCGACACCACGAAGACCGGCCCCAGGGTGGTGTCGAAGCCGTATTCGTAGAAGCTGCCGAGGTACGCCGCCTTGCGCAGCGTGGCCGGCAGGCCGTTGCCCGCGTCCGCGGCGCCGATCTGCCAGGCTTCGGGACGCACCGCGACCTTCACCGTGCCGGGTGCCACCGCATGGCGCGGCTGCAGGCGCAGCGGGCCGAGCGCCACGCTGCCGTCGGCGTGCGCCGTGGCGGGAAACACCATCGCCTCGCCCATGAACCCGGCGACGAACTCGCTCTCGGGCCGCCCGTAGAGCTGCTCGGGCGTGCCGCGCTGGGCGATCACGCCGTGGTCCATCACGATGATCTGGTCGCTGACGGCCAGCGCCTCGCTCTGGTCGTGCGTGACGTAGGCCACGGTCAGCTTCAAGCGCTGCTGCAGCGCGCGGATTTCCTCGCGCATCTCGCGGCGCAGGCGGGCGTCGAGGTTGGAGAGCGGCTCGTCGAAAAGCAGCACCGCCGGCTCCAGCACCAGCGCGCGCGCCAGCGCCACGCGCTGCTGCTGGCCGCCCGAGAGTTCGCTGGGCAGGCGCTCGTCGAAGCCGACCAGGCCCACGCCGCGCAACGCCTCGCGTGCCCGTGCGGTGGCCTCGTCCTTCTTCACGCCGCTCATCCGAAGGCCGTAACCCACGTTCTCGATCACGTTCATGTGCGGGAACAACGCGTAGCTCTGGAACATCATGCTCACGTTGCGCTCGGCCGGTCCCAGCGTGGTGACGTCGCGCCCGCCCATGAAGATCGAACCCGAGGTTGGCGATTCGAGCCCCGCGATCATGCGCAGCGTGGTCGTCTTGCCGCAGCCCGAGGGGCCAAGGATGGTGGTGAGCGTGCCGACCGGCACCTCGAAGCTGATGCCCTTGACGGCCAGCGGCGCGTTCTTGTCCGCGCCGTAGCGCTTGGTGACGTTGCGGAGTTCGATGCCGTTCATGCCAGGCCTTCCATTTTGTGATGTCCCTGATGCTGCGGCGTGGCCCCTCGCCGTCCCAGCTTGCGCTCTCCCACCACAAACTGCACCAGCGCAATCGCCAGCGACATCAGGATCATCAGCACCGTGCAGTACGCCAGCGCGATGCCGTAGTCGCCGTTGCCGACGCGGCCAATGATGTAGGTGGTGGCCAGCTCGTTCTCGGCCGTGACCAGGAAGATCACCGCGCTCACCGTCGTCATCGCGCGCACGAAGCTGTAGACCAGCGCGGCCAACAGCGCCGGCTTCAGCAACGGCAGCACCACCTTGAAGAGCGTCTGCGAGGTCGAGGCGCGCAGCATCAGCGAGGCTTCGTCGAGCGAGCGGTCGAGCTGCTTGAAGGCCGCCGTGCCCGCCCGCACACCCACTGGCAAATTGCGAAACATGAAGCACAGCACGATGATGAGCCCCGTGCCCGTGAGCTCGAATGGCGGCACGTTGAAGGCCAGGATGTAGCTCACGCCCAGCACCGTCCCCGGAATGGCGAAGGCCAGCAGCGCGCCGAACTCGAACAGCCCCTGTCCCCTGAACTCGTTGCGCGCCAGCAGCCACGCGATCAGCAAGCCGAGCGCTGCAGTGATCGGCGCCGAGATGCCCGCGAGCTTGAGCGTGGTGATCAGCGAGTTCCACGCCGTACCCGCCCACACCAGCCCGAACTGTCCCCATTCGAGCGAGAACGCATTCCTGAAGTGGTTCAGCGTGAAGCTGTAGTCGCGCCCCCAGGTCTGCACGAAGCCGCCCGCGAAGGCGAACAGGTAGACCACCGCAGTGAACGCGATCCACGGCAGCGCGATGCACTGGATGGTGCGGCGCACGCCGTCGGGCAGTGCCATCGCGATGCCGGCGTCGCCCTTGCCGCTCACGGTGGTGTAGTTCTGCTTGCCGAGCACGCCGCGCTGCAGCGCGAACACGCCGAGCGCGAAGATCGTCAGCACCCAGGCCAGCGACGCGGCACGTCCCTGGTCGTATTGCGCGCCGACGATGGCGAAGAAGATGTCGGTCGACAGCACCGAGAACTGCCCGCCCACCACCACAGGGTTGCCGAAGTCGGCGATGCTCTCGATGAAGCCGACAAGGAAGGCATTGGCCAGCCCCGGCTTGAGCAGCGGCAGCGTGATGGTGAAGAAGGTGCGGCGCCGGTCGGCGCGCAGCATCTGCGCGGCTTCTTCCAGGCTGGGCGCGATGCCCTGCACCACGCCGCGCATGATCATGAAGGCGATGGGCGTGAACGCGAACAGCTGCGCCACCAGCACGCCCGGCATGCCGTAGAACCAGCGCGTGGGCTCGATGCCGAACACGTTCTCCAGCACCTGGTTGACGATGCCCGCGCGGCCGAACAGCAGGATCAGGCCGAGGCCCACCACGAACGGCGGCGTGATGATCGGCAGCAGCGCCAGCACCCGCAGCGCGCCCTGCCCGCGCTTGCTGCCGCGCTCGGCCATCAGCGCCATCAGCGTGCCGAGGAAGGTCGTGCCTGCCGCGGTGAGCAGGGCCAGCACCAGCGTGTTCCACGCCACGCCGCAGCGCACGCCGCCGGAAAAGCACCCCAGCCCCCAGATGCGTTCGGTGAACACGCGCGCAACAAACGCGGCGATCGACCACTGCCCGTCTTCGTTGAAAAACGCGCCCGACAGCGCCTTGCTCACCGGGTAGGCGATGAACAGCGCCATCAGCACGCCGCAGCCGATGACCGCGGCCGCCACGAACAGGTCACCCTTGAAAAGGCCGAGCCGCGCGATGCCGAAGGCCGCCAGCAGCACGAGCGCAGTGAGCGCCACGAAGCCGCCCGCGCCGATGCCGAACTGGTTGGCGGCCAGTTCGCCGAACTGCGTGTTGAGCGCCGCGAAGCTCCAGCCCCGCGCGCCGATCGCGAAGCCTGTCACGGCCAGTCCGATGGCGCCTGATCGCGCCACCCGCGAGCAGCCAGCGTCCCTGGCTGCGGCCGGCAGGCAGCCACACACCTAACGCGCACATCAGCAGCCCCGCAAGGCCGATGAAGAGCCAGCTGCGGCCCTGCGTCGCCGCCTGCATCAGGCCGTTGGCACCCTCCGCCTGGCCGAACACCTGCGGAACGGCTTCGTACCAGGTCGCGTCCTGAATCGCATACCAGGGCAGCAGCAGGTACGCGGCAAGGCCCAGCGCGACCCATGCCCAGATCCAGCGCTGCGAGCGCCGGGCCGCGGCCAGGGACGCCGAATTGACCGGCGCGCCGGTGTCGATCAAATGCGCGGCCACTCAGCGCGGCAGCGAATTGACGTCTTTTTCCCAGCGCGCGATCAGGCGCCGGCGCTCGGTGCTCGCGCCGTACTTGGCGTAGTCGTAGTTGATGAACTTGATCTTCTTGAAGTCCGGGATGCGTGGGTCGAGCTTGGCGTTCACGTTGCTCGGCAGCTGGAACTGCTTGTTGGCGGCGCCGAGCTCCTGCGCGGCGGGCGTCAGCGCCCATTCGTAGAACTTCTTGGCCGCCTCGAGGTTGCGCGCGCCCTTGACGATGCTCATGGAGCCGATCTCGGCGCCGGTGCCGTCGCTCGGCGTGATGGTCTCGACCGGGAAGCCCTGCATCTTCTCGCCGGGGCCGTCATGCACGAAGCTGATGGAAATCGCGGTTTCGCCGCGCGCCACCGCCTTGATCGGGCCGGTGCCCGAGCGGGTGTACTGGCCGACATTCTTGTGCAGCGCCTTCAGGTAGTCGAAGGCCTTGTCCTCGCCCATCAGCTGCACCAGCGTGGCGATCATGGTGTAGGCCGTGCCGCTGGAGGCCGGGTTGGCCACCTGGATGTCGCCCTTGTACTCGGGCTTGAGCAGGTCGGCCCAGGTCTTGGGCACGGGCAGCTTCTTCTTGGCCAGCAGCTCGGGGTTGTAGCCGAAGCCCAACGGGCCCGAGTAGATGCCCACGGTCTTGTAGCCCGACTGCCTGGCCTGCTGCTGCGCCCAGGGATGCAGCTGCGCCAGCGTCGGCGACTTGTATTCGAGCGTGAGGCCCTGCTCGGCCGCCTGCAGGTGCGGGTCGCCGGTGCCGCCGAACCAGACGTCGGTCTTGGGGTTGTCCTTCTCCGCGATCAGCTGGGCCAGCGCCTCGCCGGAGCCCTTGAGCGCCATGTTGATGCGCACGCCGGTGGTGCGCGCGTAGACGGTGGAGATCACGCTGCACCACTCGGCCTGGACCGAACAGATCACGTTGACGGTCTGCGCCGACGCGGCGGCCGACAAACCGAGCAGTGCGGCTGCGGTAAAAAGCTTCTTCATCTGAATTTTCTCCGCCTCATGCATAAAAAAAGGCCTTGCGGCCACAGGTCAGCGTAGCTTTAGTACAGGTCGGGCGAATCGGTACAAGTACCATCGCAAGTGGCCCTCTCGGCGGCCCACGACCTGCTCGGCATTCAGACAAAGGAAAGTTTTTCATGAGCTTCGATCTCGTTCTGTTCGGCGGCACTGGCGATCTCGCGTGGCGCAAGCTCATGCCCGCGTTGTTCCAGGCATTCCGGCACGGCAGCCTGCCGCAAGACGGGCGCATCGTCGGCGTGGCGCGGGACGACCTGTCGGACGACCAGTACCGCGAACTGATCCAGTCGCGCTTCAGCGCGGTCGAGGGCGCCAAGCGGCCTTCTCCCGAGGAGTTCGAGAAGTTCGCGTCGATGCTGCACTTCCTGCGCATGGACCTGTCCAAGCCCGACGACTACGCGCGGCTGGCCGATCTGCTCAAGCAGCGCGACGCGAAGACGATCGTGATGTACGTCGCCACGGCGCCCGCGCTCTTCACGCAGGTGGTCGAGCAGATCGCCGCGGCCGGCCTCAACGGGCCGAGGACGCGCATCGTGCTCGAAAAGCCGCTGGGCCATGACCTCGCCTCCAACCGCGCGATCAACGCCGCGGTCGGCAAGGTGCTCGAGGAGAAGCAGGTCTTTCGCATCGACCACTACCTCGGCAAGCCATCGGTGCAGAACCTGTTCGCGATGCGTTTCGGCAATGCGCTGTTCGAGCCCATCTGGCGCCGGGAGCACATCGCCAACATCCAGATCACCATGGCCGAGGACCTGGGCGTGGAAAAGCGCGGCGCCTTCTACGACCAGACCGGCGCGCTGCGCGACATGGTGCAGAACCACGCGCTGCAGCTGCTGTGCGCGATCGGCATGGAGCCGCCGATCAACTCGCATGCCGACGCCATCCGCGACGAAAAGCTCAAGGTGCTGCGCGCGCTCAAGCCCTGGACGCCCGAAACGCTGGGCCTGCACACGGTGCGCGGCCAGTACACGGCCGGCACGGCCTACGGCGAGCGCGTGCCGGGCTACCGCGACGAGCCGGGCGTGAACCCCGACAGTCGCACCGAGACCTTCGTGGCGCTGCGCACCGAAATCGCCAACTGGCGCTGGGCCGGCGTGCCCTTCTACATCCGCACCGGCAAGCGGCTGGCCTCGCGCGATGCGCGCATCGAGGTCAACTTCAGGCCCACGCCGCATGCGATCTACCGCGCGCCCACCGGCAACGTCAACAAGCTGGTGATCAACCTGCAGCCCAAGGACGGGCTGGAACTGCACATGCTCGCGCAGGCCCAGGACAACCGGCAGCGCGGTGGCAACGGCCACAGCAACGCCGCGCAACTGGCGCCGGTTCAGCTCGACCTCGATTTCGACAAGCGCTTCGGCGCCGAGCGCGTGGGCGCCTACGAGCGCCTGCTGCTCGACGTGATCGACGGCCGCCTCAACCTGTTCGTGCGCAGCGACGAGCAGGAAGAAGCCTGGCGCTGGGTCGAGCCGCTGATCGACAGCTGGGAAGCGGACGGCGGCCCGCGCCCCTATGCGGCCGGCACCTGGGGACCGAGCGCGTCGAGCGCAATGATTGCGCGCGACGGGTTCGCCTGGGGCGAGGAGCAGTAACGCTGCTGCCGCGCCCGCGCGCTCAGCCGAACTGCAGGCAACGCATGCTGAGCGTGCCCGACTGGAATCCCTCGTAGACCGTCTTCGCGCGTTCGCTGATTCCTGCGGCACCGAGGGCGTAGAGGAAGGGGTAGTAGTGGTCCGGCGTCGCCACGGCGGTGGAGGCTCCTTCGAGCTTCGCGTAGTCGATCAGCGCACGGTCGTCCCGGCCTGCCAGTGCCGATTTCACCGCATCGTCGAACGATTGCGCCCATGGCCGGCTGGCGCTCGGCCCGTCGGGCGTTCCGCGGTCGGTGGCGCGCAGGTTGTGCACCACGTTGCCGCTGCCCATCACCAGCACGCCCTTGTCGCGCAGGACTGCGAGGTCGCGCCCCACCGCGTAGTGGAAGGCGGCCGGCTTGTCGTAGTCGATGCTGAGCTGGAACACCGGGATGTCGGCCTTCGGATAGAGATGCTTCAGCACCGACCACGTGCCGTGGTCGAGGCCCCATTGCTCGGTGGCGATCACCGGTGTCTGCTTCACCGCGCCGACGGTCTCGCGGGCGAGTGAAGGATGGCCGGGCGCGGGGTATTCGACGTCGAACAGCGCCTGCGGGAAGCCGCCGAAATCGTGGATCGTCTTCGGCCGCACCTGCATGCCGACACCGGTGGCGCCACGGCTCAGCCAGTGCGCCGACACGCTGAGGATGGCCGACGGCCGTGGCAGCTCCCGGCCCCAGGCCGCCAGTCGGCGTGTGAACGCGTTGTCGCTGATGGCGTTCATTGGCGTGCCGTGGCCGATGAAGACGACCGGCGTGCGACGCTCCGCAGCCGCATGGGCGCGCGATGCCAGGGATGCCAGCACGGCGGTCGCACCGAGCGCGGTGCCCATGACGAAACCGCGGCGGCCCAGTTCGGGTGCGCCTTGCCGTTCGATGTCCGAGAAATTTGCCTTGCCTGCCATGGTTCCCTCCGGGTCAGCCGCCCACTGTGCGGCAGCGCCCGATGCGGTGCAGTGCCTTAACGCACACTTTTCAGCGGCTAGATGCGGCCCTCTTCCACCGCGTGGCAGGCCACCTGAACGCCCGCAATGCTCAGCAGCTTCGGCCGCTCCGAGGAACAACGCGCATTGGCATGCGGGCAGCGCGGATGAAAGGCGCAGCCCGTCGGCGGGTTCAGCGGGTTCGGCACCTCGCCCTGCACCGGCGTGCGCGAGCGCCCGGTGTGCTTCATCTGCGGAATGGCATCGAGCAGCATGCGCGTGTACGGATGCCGCGGCTCGGCAAAGAGCTTCTGCTTGTCGGCCACCTCGACCAGCCGGCCGAGGTACATCACGCCGACCTGGTCGGCCACGTGGCGCACCACGGCAAGGTTGTGCGAGATGAACAGGTAGGTCAGGCCCTGCTCGCGCTGCAGGTCCTTCATGATGTTGAGCACCTGCGCCTGCACGCTCACGTCGAGCGCGGAGGTGGGCTCATCGCACACCAGGAACTCGGGCTGCGTGGCGAGTGCGCGCGCGATCGAGATGCGCTGGCGCTGGCCGCCAGAGAACTGGTGCGGATACTTGCTCATGTCCAGCGGCGACAGGCCGACCGACTTGAGCAGCTCGCCCACGCGCTCGCGCAGCGCGGCCTTCTCACTCAGGATGCCGTGCTCGCGCAGCGGCTCGCCGATGATGTCCTCGACGATCCAGCGCGGATTCAGGCTCGCGTAGGGGTCCTGGAAGATCATCTGGATACGGCGGCGCAGCTTGCGGCCGTCGGGTGTCTTGAACGCGGCATGCGCGTCCTGCCCGTCGAACTGCAGGCCACCGCGCGTGGGCGCGTACAGGCCCACCAGCAGGCGCGCCACGGTGCTCTTGCCGCAGCCCGATTCGCCCACCAGCGCGAGCGTCTTGCCGCGCTCGATGGAAAAGCTCACGCCGTCGACCGCATGCAGCAGCACGCGCGGCTTGCGTTCGAGCACGCGGTTGAGCCAGGGTGGAGAGACGTCGAAGGTGCGCGCGAGGTCGTGCGCGACCACGAGCGGTTCATTCGCGGCGGCGCTCATCGCGTCGCCTCCGCGAGAGGCTCGGCCGCTTCAGGCGCGGCGCGTTCGCCGGCCGACAGCGCATCGTGGTGCTTCGCCGCGATCTCGGCCTGGCCGACGTGCGGGTCGGTCGCGTCGTGCAGCCAGCAGGCGGCGCGCGTGGCGCCGGCATGCATGAGCTCGGGCCGCTCGACGAGGCAGCGCGCAAAGGTGCGCGGGCAGCGCGGGTTGTAGGCGCAGCCGGTGGGAATGGCATTGAGCCGCGGCATCGCGCCGTCGATCTGGTTGAGCCGCTCGCGGTCGCTCGTCATGTCGGGAATCGAGGCCATCAGGCCCGAGGTGTAGGGATGCGCGGGCTGGTGGATCACCTCGTGCACCGGGCCGATCTCGGCGATGCGGCCTGCGTACATCACGGCCACGCGGTCGCAGGTTTCGGCGATCACGCCCATGTCGTGCGTGATCAGCATCACCGCCGCGCCGCGGTCCTTGCACACCTGCTTGAGCAACTGGATGATCTGCGCCTGGATCGACACGTCGAGCGCGGTCGTCGGCTCGTCGGCCACGATGAGCTTGGGCTCGGCTGCGAGTGCCAGCGCAATGACCACGCGCTGCCGCATGCCACCCGAGAACTGGTGCGGGAAGTGGTCGATGCGCTGCTCGGCGGCGGGGATGCCTGTGTCCTGCAGCAGGCCGATGGCCCGCTTGCGCGCTTCGGATTCCGACACAGGCAGGTGCGCGCGAATGGTCTCGACCAGCTGCCGGCCCACGGTGTAGAGCGGGTTCAGCGAGGTCAGCGGATCCTGGAAGATCGCGCCGATCTTGCGGCCGCGAATCGGCCGCATCGCATCGAAGCCGAGGTTGTCGATGCGCTGGCCGTCCAGCACGATCTCGCCGCTGGCCACGCGGCCCGGCGGTTCGAGCAGGCCGATGATGGCCGCGCCCGTGAGTGACTTGCCGGCGCCCGATTCGCCCACCACGCCGAGGATTTCACCAGGCGCGATGTCGAAGGAAATGCGGTCGAGCGCGCGCAGCGTGCCGCGGCGGCCTGGAAATTCGACGACGAGGTCTTTGACTTGCAGCAAGCTCATGGCGCTACCTTCCACCGAACTCCACGGGGTGACATATCAGGAACACCGCGGAACCGGCTTTGCCGGGCCGCAGGTGTTGCCCCCTGCAAGGGGGTTGGCGAAGCGACACGAAGTGCGCGCAGACTGGGGGGTGATCATCTGAGTCGCGGGTTGAGCGCGTCGCGCAGCCAGTCGCCGAGCAGGTTCACGCTGAGTGCGATCAGCACCAGCATCAGGCCCGGAAACACCGTGATCCACCATTCGCCCGAGAACAGGTACTGGTTGCCGATGCTGATGAGCGTGCCCAGCGAAGGCGAGGTCGGCGGCACGCCGACGCCGAGAAACGAGAGCGTGGCCTCGGTGATGATCGCGGTCGCGACCTGGATCGTGGCCAGCACCATCACCGGCCCCATCACGTTGGGCAGCACGTGGCGCAGCATGATGCGCAACGGCGCCACGCCGGTGACGCGCGCGGCCTGCACGTACTCCTTGTTGCGCTCCACCAGCGTGGAGCCGCGCACCGTGCGCGCGTACTGCACCCAGCCGGTCAGCGAGATGGAGATGATCAGCACGCCGAAGGCCAGCGACTCGTGCGCGCCGGGAAAGAGCGCGCGGCCGACGCCGGCGATGAGCAGCGCCACCAGGATGGGCGGGAACGACAGCATCACGTCGCACACGCGCATCAGGAAGGAATCGAGCCAGCCGCCGAAGAAACCGGCCAACAGGCCCAGCACCACGCCGACGGCGAGCGACAACGCCACCGACACGAGGCCGACGATCAGCGAGATGCGCGCGCCGTAGATCACGGCCGAGAGAATGTCACGGCCCTGGTCGTCGGTGCCGAGCAGGTACTTGGAAGAGCCTTCGGCGCTCCATGCGGGCGGCAGGCGCGCATCGCCGAGTTCGAGCGTGGCCAGGTCGAAGGGGTTGTGCGGCGACACCCAGCCGGCGAACACCGCGCAGATGACGCAGGCCAGCGCGATCAGCGCCGCGACGATGGCCACGGGCGAGGTACGGAAGCTGTAGCCGACATCGCTGTCGAGCCAGCGGGCTAGTGTTTTTTTCATCGTGAGGCCAATCCGCGTAAGGCCGCCGCCGGGCCGCCCCAAGGCGGCCGTGCCACCCCCCCGGGGGGTGGCGAATTACACGCAGCGCAGCGGAGTGAAAAGCCGGGGGCAGGCATCCTTATGGCTTGATGCTCATCCACTTGAAGGGCATGTAGTTGTCGGCCATTTGCGTGAGCGACACCTTCTTGCTGACACCCCAGGCCAGCGTCTGCTGGTGCAGCGGCAAGTGGCCGATGTCGGCGGTGTGGATGTCGAAGGCTTCCTTGATCATCGCGTCGCGCTTGGTCTTGTCGGTTTCCGACTGGATCTTCTTCGTCAGCTCGTCGAGCTTCGGATTGCAGTACGCGCCCAGGTTGAACTGGCCGGCGCCGGTCTTGTCGTCGGGGCAGGCCATCAGCGCGGTCAGCGCGTTGTGCGAGTCGTAGGTGGTCGGGGTCCAGCCCAGCATGTAGAAGCTGGTGTCGCGGCGCAGCACCTTGGGGAAGTAGGTGCCCTTGGTCTCGGCCGCGAGGTTGATCTTGACGCCGATCTTCGCCAGGTTCGCCGCCACGCTCTGGCAGATCTGGCCGTCGTTCACGTAGCGGTCGTTCGGGCAGTTCATGGTCACTTCGAAGCCGCTCGGATAGCCGGCGTCGGCCAGCAGCTTCTTGGCGCCTTCGACGTCGAGCGGCAAGCGCTTGTCCTGGGCTTCGGTCCAGCCGTTGATACCGGGGCCGACCATCAGACCGGTCGGACGCGAGGCGCCGCGCATCACGGTGCGCTGGATGCCGGCGATGTCGATGGCCTGGTAGAAGGCCTGGCGCACGCGCTTGTCCTTGAACGGGTTCTTGCCCTTCACGTTCGAGTAGAGCAGTTCGTCGCGCTTCTGGTCCATGCCCAGGAAGATCGTGCGCAGCTCGGGGCCGGCGATGACGCGCGCCGTCGGGCTGGCGTTGACGCGCGCGATGTCCTGCACCGGCACGGGTTCCATCACGTCGACTTCGCCCGAGATCAGCGCGGCGACGCGGGTGGCCGGATTGGCGATCGGCGTGAAGATGATCTCTTGCGCGTTGCCTTCGATCTTGCCCCAGTAGGTCGGATTGCGCGTGAAGACCGTGCGCACGTTCGGCTGGCGCTCGCGCACGCGGTACGGGCCGGTGCCGTTGGCCTTGAACGAGGCGGTGTTCTCGATGCCTTTGCGGCGGTCCACGGGCGTGACGGCCTTGTTTTCCTCGCACCACTTCTTGCTCATGATCATGAGCTGCGTGATCACGTCGGGGAGGATCGGGAACGGACCCTTGGTCTCGATCTCGATGGTGTGCGAGTCGACCTTGCGCACTTCCTTGATGTCGGTGGTGTTGGACTTCATGTCCGAGCCGTCGCCCGATGCGCGCGCGAAGCTGAAGAGAACGTCGTCGGCGGTGAACGGCGTACCGTCGTGGAACTGCACGTTCTTGCGCAATTCGAAGCGCCACACGGTGGGCGAGGTCTGCTTCCAGCTCGTGGCGAGCAGCGGCGCGACGCTCAGGTCCTTGTTGCGCCCGACCAGCGTTTCATACACGTTGGCCGTGGTGCTCAGCTGCAGCGATTCGTTGAGCGAGTGCGGGTCGAGCGATAGCGCGTCACCCTGGTTTGCAACACGGATGGTCTGCGCGCCGGCGACCAGGCTGACGGCGCCCAGCGCGCACAAAACGGCGGCCGCGGCCACATTCTTCTTGAAACTCATGGGAACACTCCTCGGGTTGGAATCAAACACATCACGTCGCCGCGGTGGCGGCGGCTTTCTCTGGCCGCGCACCGCGGGTAGCGGAAAGCGGCATGCCCTGCTCGATCAGGCCCGCATGCAGCGCGGCACCGAGCGGCAGGATCTCGTCGTTGAAGTCGTAGCGGCTGTTGTGCAGGAAGGCGCCTTCGCGCACGTCCTGCCCGATGCGCAGGTAGGCGCCCGCTTTTTTCTGCAGCATGAAGGAGAAGTCTTCGGCGCCCATGCTGGGCTCCATGCTGCGCTCGACGTTCTTTGCGCCCACCAGCGACTCGGCCACGTCGGCCGCAAACATGGCCTCGGGCGCGGTATTGATGGTGGCCGGGTAGATGCGCTCGTACTTGATCGTGGCGGTCGCGCCGAAGCCGCCTGCGATGGCCGTGCACAGTTCGGTCAGGCGCTGCTCGACCTGCGCCTGCACGCGTGCGCTGAAGGTGCGCACCGTGCCGACCAGCGTGGCCTCGCCGGGCACCACGCTCATCGCGCCGAGGTCGCCGGCCTGCATCGCGCAGATGCTGACGACGGCCGCGTCGATCGGGCGCACGTTGCGCGAAACGATGGTCTGGGCCGCGGTGATGATGTGCGCCGCGACGATCACGGGGTCGATGGTCTGGTAGGCATGCGCCCCGTGACCGCCCTTGCCCTTGATCTCGATGGTCACGCGATCGGCCGCGGCCATCATCGCGCCGCGGTTGATGCCCACGGTGCCGGCCGGCATGGCGGGCCAGTTGTGCATCGCGTAGACGGCGTTGACGGGGAAGCGGTCGAACAGGCCGTCCTCGATCATCACGCGTGCACCAGCGAAGCCTTCCTCACCGGGCTGGAAGATGAGCACTGCAGTGCCGTCAAAGTCGCGCGTCTCGGCCAGGTAGCGCGCGGCACCGACCAGCATTGCGGTGTGGCCGTCGTGGCCGCAGCCATGCATCAGGCCGTCGCTGGCGGAGCGCCAGCCGAAGTCGTTGTCCTCGCGCATCGGCAGCGCGTCCATATCGGCGCGCAGGCCGATCATGCGGCCGCTGGCGGTCGAACGGCCGCGGATGACACCGACCACGCCCGTCTTGCCAATGCCTTCGTGGATCTCGTCGACGCCGCAGGCGCGCAGGGCCTCGCGCACGCGGCCGGATGTGTAGACCTCTTCGAAGCCAAGTTCGGGGTGTGCGTGCAGGTCGCGGCGAAAAGCGGTGATCTCGGGGTAGAAGTTCGCGATGTGCGCGAACGCGCGTCCGGAAGCCTTGAGGCGCGGGGCCGTGGATGTGGTTGCCGTCATGATGTCAATGACCTCCCGCCTTGCCCACGCGCAGCCGCGGATCGACCACGAAATACAGCAGGTCGACCACGAGGTTGATCACCACGAAGATCAAGGCAATGAGACACAGGTAGGCCGCCATCACCGGGATGTCGGCGAAGGTCACGGCCTGGATGAACAGCAGGCCCATGCCGGGCCACTGGAACACCGACTCGGTGATGATGGCAAAGGCAATCAGGCCGCCGAGCTGCAGGCCGGTGATGGTCATCACCGGCACCAGCGTGTTCTTGAGCGCATGGCCGAAGTGGATGGCGCGGTTCGACAGGCCTCGTGCGCGCGCGAACTTGATGTAGTCGGTGCGCAGCACCTCGAGCGTCTCGGCGCGCACCAGCCGCATGATCAGCGTGAGCTGGAAGATCGCCAGCGTCACCGCCGGCAGCACGATGTGGTGCCAGCCGTCGGCGCTGAACAGGCCGCTGGTCCACCAGCCGAATGTCACGGTCTCGCCGCGGCCGAAGCTCGGGAACCAGCCCAGCGTGACCGCGAAGACGAGGATCAGCAGGATGCCGATCAGGAAGGTCGGCAGCGAAACGCCGAGCAGCGACACGGTCATGAACACCTGGCTCATGAAGGTGCCGCGGCGCAGCGCGGTGTACACGCCCATCGGAATGCCGATGAACAACGCCAGCACCGCCGCCACGAGTGCCAGTTCGAGCGTGGCGGGAAAGCGTTCGCCGATCAGCCGCGAGACCTTCGCGCCCTGGCGCAGGCTCAGGCCGAACTCGCCTTGTGCAGCGTTGACAAGAAAGTGCCCGAACTGCACGAAGAAGGGTTGGTCGAGCCCCAATGCGGAGCGCAGCTCGCGGATCTGTTCGGGCTTGGCGTCCTGCCCCAGCAGAAACACGACAGGGTCGCCAACATATTGAAAGAGGAGGAAGGCGATGAACGCGACCGCGATCATCACGATCACGGCCTGGATCAAACGGCGCAATACAAAAGCGATCATTCAGCAAACAAAGTGAACGGGCATGCTAGCAGTGCAAGGTGCGTGCCCGCACGGTGATTCCCCGGGGGTGCACGCAGATGGTGCTCTTTGCCAACATGATTCGCGATGATCGCGCCCGAACGAAAAAAGCCACTCGACTTTCGTCGAGTGGCTTTTGAGCTTTTGATTCGAAGCTGGCTTACGCCAGCGTCAAATTAGAAAGCGTGACGGATACCGAAGTCGTAGCCGGTGGAGCTCTTCGGGGTGAAGGCGCCAGCTGCGTTGTTGTAGAAGGCCGGGCCGCCAACCGTGTAGCCAGCGCCGTTCTTGTTGCTGACGCGAGCGATCGTTGCGTACAGAGCCGTGCGCTTCGACAGGTTGTGCACGTAGCCCAGAGCGATCTTGTTGGCCTTGGGATCAGGCGTGTTCACAGCGAACAGCGTGGTAGGCGTGTTCGTGTCGAGCTTGACGTGCGACCACGAAGCGCGGATCAGGCCAGCGCCGACCGGCACGGTCACGCCGAGCAGGTAGCCGGTCAGATCGATGTCGGGACGGCCGCCAGCCAGCGGGGTCACTTCGTAGTCGATCTTGTTCTTGGCCTTCGACACTTCACCGAACAGCTTCACGGGACCGAAGTCATACGAAGCGCCCAGGTTCAGGGTGTTGACCTTGGTGGTCGTGCCGACGTAGTAGTCGTCGCCAACGGTGCTGCTGCCATAAGCCAGCGCAACGTCCAGAGGACCGTTTGCGTAGCCGAAGCGACCACCGATGTAACGGCCTTGACGCTGCGAGTTCAGCGTAGCGGGCGTGAAGATGCCCGAGTCGTACTTGGTCTTCTCAGCCAGGGCGTATTGCACTTGGCCGTAGAAACCACCCAGGTTCGGCGGCAGGAAGTAGCCGATCGAGTTGCTGGCGCGAACGTAGTTGCTCGAACCCACGTTGGTGAACGGAGCGGTCGAAGCTGCGGGCGTACCGAAGTTGCCGAAAGCGGTGTTGGCGGTCGAAACCAGGTTGGTGCCAACGCCGTTGGTGCCGAACGGATCGAACACGGTGTCGTTCCAGAACGTCGGGGTGTAGTCACGACCCAGGCGGACTTCACCGAAACCACCCGACAGGCTCACGGTCGAACGACGAGCGAACGTCGCAATACCTTGCTGGCCGTCGTCATTGGAGATCGGAGCTTCGAGCCAGAAGCTAGCTGCCAGGCCACCGCCGAGGTCTTCCGTACCACGGAAGCCGATGCGGCTCGAGTTGTAACCCGAGTTAGCCAGTTCACGACGGCTGGTCTTGACCGAACCTTGGTTCAGGTAGACGGGGATACCGAAAGCGTTGGGGAACACGGTCGCGCGGTTGTCGCGGGCGGTGTTCGAATAGCCGCTGATCGACGCGTCGACCACACCAAACAGCGTGACGGACGACTGAGCCGAGGCAACACCGGCAACAGCCAGGGCAGCCAGAGCAACTAGAGATTTTTTCATTGCAAGTTTCTCCAAGGTTAAACATAGGGCTCCGGTGCGAAGGGCTCACCGTGACTGGCACTTTTGTGCTCCCACCGGACCCCGGGCCAACCTCCTTTTGGGAAGTTGATGCTATTGCACCAGAGCCGATGCGGCAGGGCAAAACAATTCGCCCGAAATCTTGGATGGCCCGCGCGTTTCGTTGCACGCCTGCAACAAAGGACTTAGGCCTCGCCACACACCACCATGTGAAATATGACAAGGCTTCCGCATGGCATTTCGCATGTGCGTTCAAATAGGCGCATGACGCTCATGATCGACTCCGTCCTGACCGCGGCAGACGCGGCGTTGCGCACCCTTTTCGCGCGCCCCCACGCCACGCGGGCAACGCCCGCCCCCTCATTGGCGCCCAGCGAACTGAGTGAAGTGGAACGCCGGGAGGCCGGCGCGCTGATGCGGGTGAACCACGTCGGCGAAGTCTGTGCACAGGCGCTTTACACGGCCCAGGCGGCCGTGGCGCGGGACCCTGCGCTGCGCGCCCATTTCATCGAGGCGGCGCATGAGGAGACCGATCATCTGGCCTGGACCCGCCAGCGTCTGGACGAACTGGGCGCACGCCCGTCGCTCCTGAACCCTCTCTGGTATGCGGGCGCCTTCGGCTTCGGTCTGGTTGCGGGCCGCCTCGGGGACCCGCTGAGCCTGGGGTTCGTTGCGGAAACCGAGCGTCAGGTGGAGGCCCACCTGGAAAGCCACCTTGGCCGCCTCCCGCCCGCAGACAGCGCCTCCAAGGCAGTGGTCGAGCAGATGAAGCTCGACGAAGCCCGCCACGCGTCGCAGGCTGTCAACGCCGGCGCAGCGGAACTCCCGGCGCCAGCCAAGGCCCTGATGCGCGTGGCTTCCCGCGTGATGACCACGGTAGCGCACCGCATCTAGGCCATTCGCTCAAGTTTCGATCAGATCGAAACTGGTGGTGATCTCGGCAGTCTTCGCCAGCATGATGCTGGCGGAGCAGTAGGTTTCGTGGCTCAACGCAACGGCGCGCTCCACGGCGGAGGCCGGAATTCCCTTGCCCGCCACGGTGAAGTGCATGTGGATCTTCGTAAAGACCTTGGGGTCCTTTTCCGCGCGCTCGCTGGTCAGCTTGACGCTGCAGCGCTCGACGCGATGGCGTCCGCGCTTCAGTATCAGCACCACGTCGTAGGCGGTGCATCCCCCGGTGCCGGCAAGAACGGTCTCCATCGGCCGTGCGGCGAGGTTCTGGCCACCGTTCTCGGGTTTCGCGGCATCGGGGGCGCCGTCCATCATCAGGACGTGGCCGCTGCCCGTCTCGGCAACGAAGCCCATGGCCGATCGCGTGCCTGTGTCACCGGTCCAACTCACTGTGCATTCCATGGTTTTCGGGGCTCCAAGTCTGGGATGCCGGGCAAAAATACACGCCGGCCTCCCTTTGTGTGTGGGAAAAGCATCACTCGCTTGTTGCAACGCAACAAACAGTCGATATACTTTATTTCATTGCGCGCCCGGTTGTGCGCACCCAGTTGTCTCCTCCACCCTTCCAATTGGTGGATTTAGCCCCGAGCTGCAAAGCTCGGGGCTTTTTTCTTTTCAGCCCCTGGCCGGCTCGGCGCCACTCTAGGTTTCGCGCCGAAAGGGCAGTTGCTCTGGCTGCCCTGGCTGTTGCCGGTGTTGCCTCGGCTCAGTCGCACGTCACGCTGTTTGGTGTGGTCGACGCGTCGATCAGCGGGTACTCGAACAGCTCGCGTGACCTGAACAACGGCGTGACGTACAACGCCCTCGGCTTCCCGGTTGCCTACAACCCGTTCTACGTGAACCAGGGCAGCGTCAGGGTCAGCCGCCGTGAACTGGCCAACTCGGCCTACAACGCCAGCAAACTGGGCTTCCGTGGTACGGAAGACCTCGGCGGTGGTCTGGCGGCCAGCTTCTGGCTCGAAGCTCCGATCAAGAACGACGACGGCTCGGAAGGTGTTGCCACCTTCTCCCGCCGTTCGACCGTGAGCCTGTCGGGAGGCTTCGGCGAAGTCCGCCTCGGCCGCGACTACACCCCGACGTTCTGGAACAACACCGTGTTCGACCCGTTCGGTACCAGCGGCGTCGGCACGAACCTGGTCCAAACGGCCACCAGCGCTTTTGGCAACCCGACCCGCGCCAGCAACACTATCGGCTACTTCCTGCCGCCGAACCTCGGTGGTTTCTACGGCCAATTGCAGTACGGCTTCCACGAAAAGGACAAGTACAGCCCCGGCTCGGCTCCTGGTGTGGCCACGCCTCCTGTGATCAACAATTCGCGCACCGGCCGCTACGTCGGCGGCCGCTTCGGCTACGCAAACGGCCCCCTGGACGTTGCGCTGGCTTATGGCAGCAGCACCGTTGGCGACAACTACTACGCCGGCACGACCACCAAGGTCAACACCTTGAACCTGGGCGCTTCATATGACTTCGGCCCCGTGAAGCTCTTCGGCGAACTGTCTCGAGCCAAGAGGAAAATCGACATTGACGGCGACTTCTTCGTCCGGCCGGCCGCCGTGGCACCGGACAAGCTCAACGGCTGGCTGGTGGGTGTGACGGCCCCCGTGGGTGCCGGCCTGATCCGGGCATCGTATTCGGCAGTGAAGTACAAGACGGACGACAACAATCCGTACTTCGACACACCGGACAAGAAGGCCAACAAGCTGGCACTCGGCTACGTGCACAACCTGTCGAAGCGCACGGCCCTGTACGCAACGATCGCTCGCATCAGCAACAAGAACGGCGCTGGCTACACGGTTGGCGGCCCGGTCTTCTACAACAACGCAGCCAACGTCTTCACCCCGAAGACCTCCACCGGCTACGACTTCGGCATCCGCCACGCCTTCTGACAGAGTCTGATCCGATGCTGGCAGCAGCCAGTTCGAGTCGATTCAGTGTCAAGCCGCCCAGCTTATGCCGGGCGGCTTTTTGGCTTTTCCTCTCAACTCGCGCGGCCGCGCCTGCTTTGCAGCAACCCCACATTCATTTCTCCGCTCAGAACCGAAGCGTAGAAACGTTCGACCATGTTGACGCTCGTTCGCGCATTGCGCGCCAAGGTCAGCATGTCGATTCCCTGGCCGTACAACAGTCGCAGCGTGATGGCGGTATGGCGCAGGCAGTAGAGCGTCCTCGACTGGCCCAGCGGTCCTTTTTCAAGACCGCTCTCCTCGAGCACCCAATGGAAAAGAAAGTTGAGCACGGCGAGCGCGTGCTCGCGATTCTTCAACTGCGGCAGGAAGAGATAGTCGTCCGCCGCGCCGAAGCCATGTTCGCGGCGATGAGCGAGCAAGCACTCGTAGACCCGCACCGCCGGCCGCAGGCTCACGATCGGCTGGCTGTGCCGCTTGGTCTCCGGCAGGTTCATGCGCAAATAGACATGCTTGCTCCGCACGATCTCGATGTGCTTGTGCTTCATGAGCTTGATGTCGCTCGGACGCACGAAGGTGTTCACCATCCAGCGGATCAGCCAGGGCAGTTCGTCCGGCATGGCGAGCAGTTCGCGCGCAATCCAGAAACGTTCGCCGGCCGCGAGCTGGGCGAGCACCGGATGCGCGTGCCCGCGCAAGCTGCGCGCGGTCTTGATGATCGCCCGGTACTCCGCAACGCTGAAGCTGCCGCGCGGCTGGCTGCGCACCTTGACCTTCGGGAATGCGGGCACATCGCGAAGCACGCCGATGTGCACGCCATGCATCACCACCTTGCGCAACAGCACGAGGTACTGCGCAATCGTCGTGCTGCTGAAGCCCTGTTCTCCGAGGCGATCGATCAAGCGTTGTGCGTCGGACGTTGCAAACGACTGCGCCGGCACATCACCCAGCAACGGAACGATGTGCGCACGCAATCTGTTGCCCATCACCTGCCACGTGGGGCGGCCGATTTCGTTTCGCCGAACCCGCGCGGCCTCGGCCTGCATCAGCCCTTTCGAAAGATCACTGACAGAAATTGATAACAGATTTTTTTCAATTGTGAACTGATTGGCGGCCACAGGGGCCGGCGGACAGGTGCGTCCAAAAAAACCTGAATCATTTGCAGCTGGGGCGTTGCTGAAGAGGTTTATGACATTTGTGTCCATGTCATACCCGCATGCAATCCCGATGCCTCTTATCATCGACAGTTAGCAAATGAAAACTCCCTTGGAAAAAACCGTGCGCAATGCACCTGTTAATCCGGCGCTGACGCCCGCCGACTATCTCAGAAAAATTCTCAACGCCCGGGTCTACGACGTTGCCGTCGAGTCCGCACTTGAGAAAGCGCGCGCGCTCAGCGAACGGCTGGGCAACACCGTGCTGCTCAAGCGCGAAGACCAGCAGCCGGTCTTCAGCTTCAAGCTGCGCGGCGCCTATAACAAGATGGCGCACCTGAGTGCTGCGCAATTGGCGAGCGGCGTTATTTGCGCATCGGCCGGCAATCACGCGCAAGGCGTTGCATTGGGTGCACGCAAGCTCGGCACGCGCGCGGTGATCGTGATGCCGGTGACCACACCCAAATTGAAGATCGATGCGGTGCGCGGCTTCGGCGGCGAAATCGTGCTGCACGGCGACAGCTATTCGGATGCCTATCTGCACGCACTCGAATTGCAGGCCCAGCAAAACCTGACCTTCGTGCATCCCTTCGATGACCCCGACGTCATTGCCGGCCAGGGCACCATCGCCATGGAAATCCTGCGGCAGCACCAGGGCCCGCTCGATGCCGTGTTCGTCGCGATCGGCGGAGGCGGCCTGATCTCCGGCGTGGCCAACTACATCAAGGCCGTGCGTCCCGAGATCAAGGTGATCGGCGTGCAGATGAACGACTCCGACGCGATGATGCAATCGGTCGCGGCGCACCAGCGCGTGAACCTGCCCGACGTCGGCCTGTTCTCGGACGGCACGGCCGTCAAGCTGGTCGGCGAGGAAACCTTCCGCATCGCCAGCGAACTGGTCGACGAATACATCGCGGTAGACACCGATGCCGTGTGCGCGGCCATCAAGGACGTCTTCGTGGACACGCGCAGCATCGTCGAACCGGCGGGTGCGTTGGCGGTCGCGGCCATCAAGGAATACGTTGCACAGCACGGCCGCCACGGCGAGACCTACGCGGCCATCCTGTGCGGCGCCAACATGAACTTCGACCGGCTGCGTTTCGTCGCGGAACGCGCCGAGGTCGGCGAAGAACGCGAGGCGCTGTTCGCCGTCACCATTCCCGAGGAGCGCGGCAGCTTCCGCCGCTTCTGCGAACTGATCGGCGAGATGCCCGCGAGCGATGCTGAAGCTGCGTTGGGCGGTGGTGGCGCACCGCGCAACGTGACCGAGTTCAACTACCGCATCAGCGACGCGGCCAAGGCGCACGTGTTCGTCGGTCTCACGACCTCGGCGCGCGGAGAGTCGGCCGTCATCGCGCAGACCTTCAACGAGCACGGCTTCGACGCGCTCGACCTCACGCACGACGAGCTCGCCAAGGAGCATCTACGGCACCTCGTGGGCGGACGCACCGGCCTCGCGCACGACGAGCGCCTGCTGCGCTTCGTGTTTCCCGAGCGTCCCGGTGCGCTGCTCAAGTTCCTGAGCCTGATGCGGCCGAACTGGAACATCAGCCTGTTCCACTACCGCAACCAGGGCGCCGACTACGGCCGCATCCTCGTAGGCCTGCAGGTGCCGGCCGGCGAAGCCGCCGAGTTCGACGCCTTCCTCGAAACGCTGGGCTATCCCTACGTCGAGGAAACGGCCAACCCCGCGTACCGCCTGTTCCTGCAGGCCTGAAAAAAGCTACTGCGCGGGCGCCTGCGGCGGCGGCGCCATCGCTGCAGGCTGCTGCAACGGGCCAGCCGGCTGCTGTGGCTGCTGCTGCAATTGCGGCGGAGCCACCACGGCCGGCATCGTCGCGGGCAGAGGCCCGGCCGGCAGAGCCATCGGCACCGCCGGCAACCCCGGGCTGGAAATGCTGATCGGCGCACGCACCGGCAGTTGCAGCGTGAACGCCGCCGGCCCGTCGGCCCGCGCGCCGATGGTCGCCGAACGCAGGCCCACCGACTGCAGCACATAGTTGTCGCCGACCGCCGAGCCGACACGGAACGGCCGCGGCGGCTTGCCGTCGATGGAGATCAGCGCGGCGCCCTGCTGCGAAGGGTCTGCCACCACACCCGACAGGGCGAAACGGCTGGCCGCCTCGGGCGCCACCGCTGCCGTACGGGACGCGGGCAGCACGCCCAGCAGCCGTGCCACCGAATCCGAATCGGCCGCCACCGAAGGCCGCGGCATCGTTGCCGCCGCTGCCACGGCCAGCGCCGGCGAAGCCAGGCGCAGCGCCCAGAACACGGCAGCGCCGGCCGCCAACGCCCAAAGCCCGGTCGTAGCAAGTGGGGCATGCCAGCGGGCGGCGGAGTAAGGACTTGTCATGGCCGCGGATTATCATGCAGCGCGCCTTCCGAATCATGTCCGCCCAACCTATGAACAAACTCCTTCGAGCCGCCACCCGCACCGCCCAACGCGGCTTCACGCTGATCGAACTGATGGTGGTGCTGGTCATCATCGGCGTGCTGGCGGCGCTGATCGTGCCGAACGTGATCGAGCGCGCCGACGACGCCCGCGTGACGGCCGCCCGGACCGACATCAACAACCTGATGCAGGCGCTCAAGCTCTACCGCCTGGACAACCAGCGCTACCCCACCGCCGAGCAGGGACTGCAGGCGCTGCTCACGCGTCCGACCACCGGCCCTGCCGCGCCCAACTGGAAGCCTTACGTGGAGAAGCTGCCCAACGACCCCTGGGGCCATCCGTACCAGTACATGAATCCGGGCATCAAGGGCGAGATCGACGTGCTCTCTTTCGGCGCCGACGGCCAGAGCGGCGGCGAGGGCAAGAATGCCGACATCGGCAGCTGGCAATAGCCGCACTGGCGCGCCGCGCCGCAACCGGTTCCCACGCCGCCACACCCGCCCGGCCAGCGGCTTCACGCTGCTGGAGCTGATCGTGGTGATCGCCATCATCGCGATGGCCACTGCCGCCGTGAGCTTCGCGATACGCGACACCAGCGCCGCCAAGCTCGACCGCGAGGCCGACCGGCTCGCCGCCCTGCTCGAATCGGCCCGCGCCCAGTCGCGCGCCAGCGGCATCGTGGTGCGGTGGCGGCCGGTCGAAGGCAGCTTCGTGTTCGACGGCCTTCCGCCGGGTGCGCTGCCCAGCGGATGGGCCGCCGAGGGCATCACCGCACAGGCCGCGCTTTCCAACGGCACGCCGGTTCCGGCGCTGCAACTAGGGCCCGATCCGATCATCGCGGCGCAGCAGGTCGTGCTCCATTCCGAGGGGCCGCCCGCACGCGCGCTGCGCATCGCGACCGACGGGGTTCGCCCCTTCACCGTCTCGGCGGTGCAATGAACTCGCGGCGCCCTGCTTCGTCCCCGCGCGCCGGCGGCTTCACGCTGATCGAAGTGCTGATCGCGCTCGGCATCGTCGCGCTGGCACTGGCCGCGGGTTCGCAGGCCACCATGTCGCTCACGCGCAATGCGCAGCGCCAGTCCGACCTCGTGCTGGCCGACCTGTGCGCCGAGAACGAACTCGCCAAGGCTCGCCTCTCGCGGCAGATGCCGGCGATCGGCGACTCCGGGTCGATCTGCCTGCAGGCCGGCGTCTCGTTCAACGTGACCATCTCGACCGTCGCCACGCTGAACCCGAATTTCCGCCGTGTCGACGTGCAGGTGCGCGACGAAGCCGACGCGCCGATCCTGCGCATCTCCACCGTGGTGGGCCGGTACTGATGCAACGCGCCAACGCCACCGCACCGCGCGGCTTCACGCTGATCGAGCTGCTCGTGGCCATCGCCGTGATGGCGCTGCTCTCGCTCGTGAGCTGGCGCGGGCTCGACAGCATGTCGCGCGCCACCCTGCAGAACCAGCAGCGCGCCGACGCTGTCCTCACGCTGCAGGCCACGCTCGCGCAGTGGGGCGCCGACCTCGATGCCGTGACCCCGCTCGCGCAGACCCGCCCGATCGACTGGGACGGCCGCGCGCTGCGGCTCACGCGCCGCGGCAGCGACGATGCGGCGCCATCGGTGCAAGTGGTGGCCTGGACGCTGAAGTCCGGCCCCGACGGCGTGCGCTGGCGGCGCTGGCAGTCGCAGCCCTTCACCACGCGCGGCGATTGGCAGCAGGCCTGGAACCTCGCGGCCGCCTGGGCGCAGGACGGCGGCTCGGGTTCGGGCGGCTACAACGACGTGCCGCTGGTGCCGGCCAGCAGCTGGCAGCTCTACTACTTCCGCGACAACGTCTGGGCGCCTGCCGGCCAGTTGCCCACCGCCGCGCCCAACCCCAACAACCCCGCGGGCCCCGTCGTCGCCATGCCGGACGGTGTGCGCCTCGTCATCACGCTGCCGCCCGGCGACGGCCTCGCGGGCACGCTCACGCGCGACTGGGTCAGGCCGACCGTGGGGGCGCCGAAATCGTCATGACGGCAGCGAACAAGAAAAAGCACCAGGCCGGCGCCGCCCTGCTCGCCGCGATGCTGACCGTGATGCTGGTGGCCACCTTCGCCGCCGCGGCGCTGTGGCAGCAATGGCGGGCGGCCGAAGTCGAAGGCGCCGAGCGCGCGCGCGTGCAGGCCGCCTGGGTGCTGGTCGGCGCGCTCGACTGGTCGCGTCTGATCCTCGGCGAAGATGGCCGCACCGGCGGCCCCGACCACCTGGCGGAGCCCTGGGCCGTGCCGCTCGAGGAAGCACGGCTCACGAGCTTCCTGTCCGCCGACAAGAACGTGTCGAGCGACAGCCTCGAAGGGCTGCCCGATGCCTTTCTCTCTGGCCGCATCGTCGATGCGCAGTCCAAGCTCAACGTGCTCTCGCTGGTCGACAACGGCAAGCCGGTGCCCGCGAGCGTCGCCACCTTCACCCGGCTGTTCAACCTGCTGGGCCTGCCGGCGTCGGAGTTGAGCCGGATGACCACGGGCCTCGCAGCGGCCCTTGCCACGGGCACCGCGACCGACGGCAGCAGCGGCGATTCCGGCGCCGCGCCGCTGATGCCGCAGCAAGTCTCGCAACTGGTGTGGCTCGGGCTATCGTCCTCGACCGCCGCCGCGCTCGAACCATACGTGACGATCCTGCCGGTGAAGACCACGCTCAACCTCAACACCGCGAGCGCCGAGGCCATCAGCGCCAGCATGGAGTCGCTCAACATCGCCAGCGCGCGCCAGCTGGTGGAGCGCCGCGCGCGCGCCTTCTTCAAGGACATTGCCGCCGCCAACGCCGCGCTACCCAGTGGCAGCGCGCCCTTCAACGCGGCGCAGCACGGCGTGGGCACGCAGTATTTCGAGGTCTACGGCAAGCTGCGGCTCGACCGCACCTACGTCGAGGAGCGCTCTCTTCTACAGCGCAGCGGTGTCACGGTAACGACGATCTGGCGCACCCGCGGCGCCGGCGCAACGAACACCCCGGTCAAACCCTGATTCCGATGCACTATTTGTAGACAAAAAGCCTTCCGACACGCGTCACACCTGCGCGACACGCTATCGAAACAAGAGCGCCAACCTGTCAGCCCCCACCTACAATCACCGGCTTTTCCAAGACCCACATGACCCCCCTGCTGCTCATTGCCCCCCTCCCTCCGGCCGATGCCGCGGGCGAGTACGACTGGGCCCAGGCAGGCGACGACGGCATTGCGTTGCGCAGCCAGGGCCGCGCGTTGCTGACGCTCCTGCCCTCGGGCGCGGAGGTCATGCTCGGCATTCCTTCCGCCGCGCTCTCGTGGCACCGCGTCACGCTGCCCAAGGGCAGCATGGGCAGCGCATCGAAGCTGCGTGCGGTGCTTGACGGCCTGCTCGAAGAACACCTGCTCGACGAACCCGAGGTCCTGCACTTCGCGCTCGAACCCGACGCCAAGGCCGGCGCGCCCGTGTGGGTTGCGGCCTGCAACCGCATCTGGCTGCGCAGCGTCGTGCAAGGGCTCGAAGCGGCCGGGCGGCGCGTGGTGCGCATCGTTCCCGAATTCGCGCCGCAGCCGGCCGACGGCCCGCCGCTGCTGCTGGTCACGGGCGAGCCCGAGGCGCCGCAGCTCACGGTGTGCGATGCCGACGGCGTGGTCTCGCTGCCGCTGGCCGGCGCGGGGCTGGCGCTGTCGGGCAGCCTGCCGCTGGACACCGCCGTCATCACCACCGAGCCCGCTGTGGCCGAGGCGGCCGAGCATCTGCTCGAACGCCGCGTGCCCATCGTGAAATCGCCGCAGCGCTGGCTGCAGGCCGCGCGCACGCCCTGGGAGCTCGCGCAGTTCGACCTCGCCGCGACCGGCCGCGCGCGCGCCGGCAAGAAATTCGCATCGGTGCTGCAGACGCTGCGCCATGCGCCGGAGTGGCGCGCTGCGCGCTGGGGCGTGGTCGTGTTGCTGCTCACCCAATTGATCGGCCTCAACGCCTGGGCCTGGAAGGAGCGCAATGCGCTCGAATCGAAACGCCAGGCCGCCAAGACCATGCTGACGCAGACCTTCCCCTCGGTGAAGATCGTGGTCGACGCGCCGCTTCAGATGCAGCGCGAAGTCGCCGCGCTGCAGCAGGCCGTGGGCGACGTGGCGGGCAGCGACTTCGAACCCATGGTCGGCGCGCTCGCCGCCGCCCTCCCGCCCGGCAAGGTGCCGAGCGCCGTCGACTTCAGCGCCGGCCAACTGCGCCTGCGCGGCCTCGGGCTGCAGCCCTCGGAGGTGTCGCAGATCACCGGCGCAATGGCGCCGCGCGGCTACAACGTGCGTACCGAAGGCGACCTGCTGCTCGTGCAGGCACAGGCCGAGGCCAACCGATGAATTTCAGCGAACAGCTCAAGGCCCGCTGGGCCACCCTCGAAGCGCGCGAGCGCCGCATGGTCGCCGCCGCCGCCGCACTCGTGGCGCTGGCGTTGCTGTGGTGGATCGCGCTCGCCCCCGCGCTGCGCACGCTGGCCGCGGCGCCGGCCGAACACGCGCAGCTCGACGCGCAGCTGCAGCAGATGGCCACCCTGCAGAACCGCGCGAAGGCGCTGCAGTCGCAACCGCGCCTGAACCGCGACGACGCGCTCCGCGCGCACCGAGGCCTCGGTGCGCGACAGCCTCGGCGCCGGCAACGCGCAGCTCATGACGGCCGGCGGCGACGGCGCCGCCACCGTCTCGCTGCGCGCGGCGCCCGCGGCCAGCGTCGCCCAATGGCTCGGCCAGGCCCGCGGCAACGCGCATGCGGTGCCGCGCGAAGTCCATCTGACGCGCGCACCCGCCGGAGCGCCACCACCGCCCTCCGGTGGCAAGGATGCGCCGACGACGCCGCAGGTCCGCTGGGACGGCACCATCGTCATGGCGCTGCCCGCGGCGCGATGAGCAACAGCAGCAAGCCCGCATGCTGACCCGCCCCCCGATCTCCGAACCCCGGCCGCGCCGCGGCTGGCGCTGGGCCCTGCTCGGCCTCGCGATGGGCGCGCTGCTGGCGGTGGCGCTGTTCGCGCCGGCGCGCTGGCTGTCGGCGGCATTGTCGAACTGGAGCCATGGCCGCCTCGTGCTGGCCAACCCGCGCGGCACCGTCTGGAACGGCACGGCCGCGGTGGTGCTCGCCAGCGGCGCCGGCGGCACCCAGGCGGTGTCGCTGCCCGGCCTGCTGCACTGGCGCATGCGCCCGGGCTGGAGCGGCATTTCCGCCAGCCTCGACCTGCCCTGCTGCGCCGAGCAGCCGCTCGAACTCAAGGCCAGCCCGCGCGCCGGGGGCATGCAGCTCGCATGGCAGGACAGCCGCTCGCGCTGGCCCGCCACCCTGCTCACCGGCCTGGGTGCGCCCTGGAACACGCTCAAGCTCGAAGGTGCGCTCGATCTCTCCACCAAGGCCTTCTCGATGCAATGGGACGGCCCGGCGCTGCGCATCGCCGGGCAGGCCACGCTCGACGCGACCGACGTTTCCTCCAGCCTGTCGACCCTGCGGCCGATGGGCAGCTACCGGCTCACGCTCGAAGGCGGCCCCCGTCCCACGCTGCTGCTGAGCACGCGCGAGGGCAGCCTCGAACTGAACGGCAGCGGCAGCTGGAGCGGCACGTCCTTCCGCTTCAACGGCGAAGCCAGTGCCGCGCCCGGCCGCGAAGACGCGCTTTCCAATTTGTTGAACATCATCGGACGGCGCGTCAATGCACGTTCGATCATCACCCTGGGTTGACCCTCATGATGAAGCCACTGTTTTCGACCGGCACCGTCGCACTCGCCGTGCGCGTGCTGATCGCCGCCACGTTCCTGCAAGGCGCGCCCGCCGCGTTCGCGCAGACCGGCGACGCGCCGCGCCGCGGCGAGCCGATCACGCTGAACTTCGCCAATGCCGACATCGAGGCCGTGGCCCGCACCATGGCGGTGGTCACGGGCCGCGACGTGGTGGTCGACCCGCGCGTCAAGGGCACGATGAACCTGGTCACCGACCGCGCCATCCAGCCGGCCGCCGCCTTCAACCAGTTCGCCTCGGCACTGCGCCTGCAGGGCTTCGCGGTGGTCGAGGCCGACGGCCTCTACAAGGTGGTGCCCGAGGCCGACGCCAAGCTGCAGAGCAGCACCGTCAATACTTCCATCAGCGCCACCGCGTCGAGCGGCAGCAACCAGATCGTCACGCAGATCTTCCGGCTCAACTACGAGTCGCCGAACAACCTGCTGCCGGTGCTGCGCCCGCTGATTCCGCCGAACAACACCATCAACGTGAACCCGGGCAACAACTCGCTCGTGATCACCGATTACGCCGACAACATGCGCCGGCTGGCGCGCATCATCGCGTCGCTCGACGTGCCGAACGCGTCCGACATCGAAGTCATCCAGCTCAAGCATTCGGTCGCCACCGACATGGTGCCGCTGGTGCAGCGCCTGGTCGACGGCGGCAGTGCCGTCACCCCGGGCGGCGCCGCACCCGGGGCGACGGATGCGTCGTTCCGTACCACGCTGCTGGCCGATCCGCGCAGCAACTCGCTGATCCTGCGCGCGGCCAATCCGGCGCGCGTGGCGCTGGTGCGCACGCTGGTCGACAAGCTTGACCGCGCGCCGAGCGAAAGCAGCAACGGCGCGGCCGGCAACATCTACGTGGTCTACCTGAAGAACGCCGACGCGGTGCGACTGGCGGCGACGCTGCGCGCCGCGATGGCGGCGAACCAGCAGAGCACCACGCCGGGCGCGGCCGGTGGCGCAGGCGGCGGTGCCGTGCCGCAGCAGAACGCGCCGCAGGCCATGCAGGTGATCCTGAACAACAACCAGGGCGGTGGCTCGGCCGCGGCCAACGCGCCGCTCAATAACGCCAACCAGCCCTCCACCGGCGGCCAGATCCAGGCCGACCCGTCGACCAACTCGCTGATCATCACGGCGCCCGAGCCGCAATACCGCCAGATGCGCGCGGTGATCGACCGGCTCGACGGGCGCCGCGCCCAGGTCATGATCGAGGCGCTGATCGTCGAGGTCAGCGCCAACAAGGCCGCGAACTTCGGCGTGCAGTGGCAGAGCGCGCTGGGCAACAACGCGGTCATCGGCACCAATTCCAGCCTGAACAAGACGAACATCCTGGCGCTGACCCAGGCGCTGGCCACCCGCAATGCCGCCGGCCTGGCAACGTCGATCCAGCCGGGGCTGAACCTCGGCATCGCCGGCAAGATCGGCGGCCAGTACATCCTGGGCGCGATCGCGAACTTCTTCAACAGCGACGGCGACGCCAACGTGCTCTCCACGCCCAACCTGCTGACGCTGGACAACGAAGAGGCCAAGATCATCATCGGCCAGAACGTGCCCTTCCCCACCGGCTCGTATGCCAGCACCTCGGGCTCGGTGGGCGTGAACCCGTTCACCACCGTCGAGCGCAAGGACGTCGGCCTCACCCTGCGCGTGCGCCCGACCATCAACGAGAACGGCACGGTGCGGATGACGATCTTTCAGGAGACCTCGACCGTCGACCAGAACTCGCTGAGCAACCCCAACGGCCCGACCACCAACAAGCGCTCGATCGAGTCCAGCGTGCTGGTGGAAGACGGGGGCCTGGTCATGCTGGGCGGGCTGCTGTCGGACACCTACAACAACAACATCGAGAAGGTGCCGTTGGCCGGCGACATCCCGGTGCTCGGCAACCTGTTCAAGAACGAGAACCGCACGCGCAGCAAGAGCAACCTCATGATGTTCCTGCGCCCCGCGGTGATGCGCGACGGCGCTTCGTCCGAGGCCTTCGCCTACGACCGCTACGACGAGATCCGCGGCCAGCAGCTGCAGACGCAGCCGAACACCGACAACGTCATGCTGCGCGGCGTGAACGCCGCGCCGGTACTGCCCGACTCCGCACTGCAGCGCTCGAACAACCGCGGCAGCGGCAGCACCCGCATGGAAGGCACGCAGCTCATTCCGCCGCCGCAACCGCTCTCCGACAACCGCAAGCTGGCCCCGAGCCCGCTGCGCGGCGCCCTGCCGCCGACGGCCGACCCGGTCAGCTCGCGCGAACTGCCTTGATGTCCATGCGCTATCCGCTTCCCTACGCGTTCGCGCGCACCCAGCAACTGCTGCTCGAGGAGTCCGACGACGGCCGCTACACGCTGTGGATGTCGAGCCACCCGGCGCGCAGCGCGGTCGGCGAGGTGTCGCGCAAGTACGGCGTGCAGGCCTTCGAGGTGCTGGCCGACGGCCCGCTGGCGCAACGCATCAGCGCGGCCTACGCGCAGGGCGAATCGAGCGCCGCCGCGGTGGTGAGCGAGGTGCAGAGCGATGCAGACCTCTCGCGCATGATGCAGGAGCTGCCGGCGGTCGAAGACCTGCTGGAGAGCGCGGGCGACGCGCCCATCATCCGCATGCTGAACGCGCTGCTCACGCAGGCCGCGCGCGACGGCGCCAGCGACATCCACATCGAGCCTTATGAGCGCACGTCGTCCGTGCGCTTTCGCATCGACGGCACGCTGCGCGAGGTGGTGCAACCCAACCGCGCGCTGCACGCGGCGCTGATCTCGCGCCTGAAGATCATGGCCGACCTCGACATCTCCGAGAAGCGCCTGCCGCAGGACGGTCGCATCAGCTTGCGCATCGGCACGCGCGCGGTCGACGTGCGGGTGTCGACGCTGCCCAGTGCGCACGGCGAGCGCGCGGTGCTGCGCCTGCTGGACAAGAGCGAGTCGAAGCTCACGCTCGAATCGGTGGGCATGCAGGGCGACACGCTCGCGCGCTTCGAGAAGCTCATTGCGCAGCCGCACGGCATCATCCTCGTGACCGGGCCCACGGGCTCGGGCAAGACCACCACGCTGTACGCCGCGCTGGCCCGGCTCGACGCGAGCCGCAGCAACATCATGACGGTGGAAGACCCCATCGAATACGAGCTGCCGGGCGTGGGCCAGACGCAGATCAACGCCAAGATCGAACTCACCTTCGCCAAGGCCCTGCGCGCCATCCTGCGGCAGGACCCGGACGTGATCATGATCGGCGAGATCCGCGACTTCGAGACCGCGCAGATCGCCATCCAGGCCTCGCTGACCGGCCACCTCGTGCTGGCCACGCTGCACACCAACGACTCGGTCAGCGCCGTCACACGGCTCACCGACATGGGCGTGGAGCCCTTCCTGCTGAGCTCGTCGCTGCTCGGCGTGCTCGCGCAGCGCCTCGTGCGCAAGGTGTGCACGGTGTGTGCCGGGGCAGGCTGCGAGGCGTGCGGCCAGACCGGCTACCAGGGCCGCACCGGCATCTTCGAACTGCTGGTGGCCGACGAGACCGTGCAGGGCCTGATCCACAGCAAGGCGGCCGAGAGCGAACTGCTGCAGGCCGGCGCGCGCGGCGGCCTGCGCCTGATGCGCGAGGACGGCGAGCGGCTGGTGCAGGCCGGCATCACCTCGCGCGCCGAGCTGCTGCGCGTCACGCGGGACTAGGCTCCCGTTCCGCCATGCCCGCCTATTCCTTCGAAGCCATCGACGCCAGCGGCCAGTCGCGCGAAGGCGTGCTGGAGGCCGACACCGCCCGCAGCGCGCGCAGCTTGCTGCGGGCACAGGCGCTCATTCCGCTGTCGGTCAAGCCGGTCGGCAGCGACCACGTCAACGGCACCGGCCAGCGCAGCGGCCTCGGCCGCTGGCTCGGCGGCGGCAAGCGCGTCTTCAATTCCACAGGCCTCGCGGTGTGGACGCGCCAGCTCGCGGGGCTCGTCTCGTCGGGCCTGCCGCTGGAACGCGCGCTCACGGCGCTCACCGATGAAGCCGAGTCGGAGCCGCAGCGCAACCTCGTCGCCTCGCTGCGTGCCGAGGTCAACGCGGGCTCGCCGTTTGCGCGCGCGCTGTCGGCGCACGCGCGCGAGTTCTCGCCCATCTACACCGCCGTGATCGGTGCCGGCGAGCAGAGCGGCAACCTCGGACTCGTGCTCGACCGCCTGGCCGACGATCTCGAAGAGCGGCAGGCGCTGCAGCAGAAGCTGATCGGCGCGGCGCTGTACCCGGCCATCGTCACGTTGGTGGCGATCGTGATCGTGATCTTCCTCGTGAGCTACGTGGTGCCGCAGGTGGCACAGGTGTTCGCGGGCACCAAGCGCTCGCTGCCTTTTCTCACCACGGTGATGCTGTCGCTGAGCGCGGGCGTGCGCAACTACGGCTGGTGGATGCTGGGCGGCGTGGTGCTCGCGGCCATCGGTGCGCGCGTGGCGCTGGCGCAGGAGGCTTTCCGTCTCAAGTTCGATGCGGCCTGGCTCAAGCTGCCGCAGGTCGGCAAGCTCGCGCGCGGCTACAACGCAGCGCGCTTCGCCAGCACGCTCGCCATGCTGGCCACCGCCGGCGTGCCGATCCTGCGCGCACTGCAGGCCGCCTCCGAGACGCTGGGCAACCGCGCGATGCGCGCCGACGCGCTCGACGCGCTGGTGCTCGTGCGCGAAGGCGCGCCGCTGGCCTCGGCGCTCGCGCAGAAGAAGCGCTTTCCGGGCCTCGTGTCGATGTTCGCGCGCCTGGGCGAGCAAACCGGCACGCTGCCGCTGATGCTGCAGCGCGCGGCCAACCAGCTCGGCGCCGAGGTGCAGCGCCGCGCGATGCACCTGGCCACCATCCTCGAGCCGCTGCTGATCGTGGCGATGGGCGGCGTGGTGATGCTGATCGTGCTGGCCGTGATGCTGCCGATCATCCAGTTGAACCAGTTCGTCAAATAGCGGGAGCCTCGCCGCCATGGCCAATCGCAGCTACCTGTTCGCCAGTCCTTTCGTGCCGGGAGCCGATCCTGAGAAAGACGATCCACGGCAGGTCAAGGGCATCTCGGAGCGCAGCTACGCCATTCCGCTGGTCTACCGGCTGCTGGTGTCCGCGGACGTGCGGCTGTGCCGCTCGATGATCTGGAACGTGCCCGAACCCACCGCGCTGGCGGGCCGCGCCGGCGCGGGCATCGACCGGCTGCAGCAGTTTCTTGCGCGCATCGACCATCCGGCGGTTGCGCCGTTGTGCAAGCAGGCGCTCGACTTCCTGAACAACCACGCCGACCGCAACGGCTACTTCGTGCTGGAGTGCGCCGAGATCCTCGACATGGGCGATGCGCCGCTCGGCGAGCAGGCCGCCGACCTGCTGAAGGACGTGCAGAACATCGACGCCGAGATCGAAGCCGCCGTGGCCGAGCTCGCGCCGAAGAAGAAGAATTTCTGGCAACGCGTTTTAACGCCGTCGCAGGAGAGCATCGAGGCGCCGCTGCGCGAGTTGGGCCTGGGCTACTGGTCGGATACGCTCTACTACGCGCCCGACCAGGCGCCCTGAACCCACCGCACGCTCATGCCAGTCACTCTCGAAGACAAGCTCGTGGTCGCGATCTCCTCGCGCGCCCTGTTCAACCTCGAAGAAGAAAACAAGATCTTCGAGGCCGGGGACAACGAGGGCTACATGAAGCTGCAGCTCGACCGCATCGACGTGCCGGCCGCGCCCGGCATCGCCTACTCGCTGATCCGGAAGCTGCTGCGCTTCAACGAAGACGGCGTGCAGCGCGTCGAGGTGGTGATTCTTTCGCGCAACGATCCGGTCTCGGGCATGCGCATCTTCAAGTCGAGCGCGGCCGCCGACATCAAGCTGCAGCGCGGCGTGTTCACGCAGGGCCGCCCGCCCTTCGGCTACCTGCGCCCGCTGCGCGCACACCTGTTCCTGTCGGTCAACGCGCAGGACGTGCGCGAGGCGCTCATCGCGGGCTTTCCGGCCGCGCGCGTGCTGGTCGAATCGGTAAAGGCCAGCGACGCCTGGCCGAACGAAGTGCGCATTGCCTTCGACGGCGACGCGGTGCTGTTCTCCGACGAGGCCGAGCGCGTGTTCCAGGCCGAGGGGCTCGACGCCTTCCAGGCGCACGAACTCAGCAAGGCCGACCTGCCGCTGCCCGAAGGCCCCTTCAAGCCGCTGCTGATGGCGTTGCACCGGCTGCAGATGGCGGGCAACGCACAGATGCGCATTCGCACCGCGCTGGTCACCGCGCGCAGCGCACCGGCGCACGAGCGCGCTATTCGCACGCTGATGAAGTGGAACATCCGCGTCGACGAGGCCATGTTCCTCGGCGGCCTGCCCAAGGGCGAGTTCCTGCGCGAGTTCGAGCCCGATTTCTTCTTCGACGACCAGACCGGCCACGTCGACGCGGCCTCGCGGCACGTGCCCGCCGGACATGTGTCCAGCGGTATCAGCAACGAGCCCTGTGCCGGGGCTCTAACGCGGCGCCAGGCCGCGCCGCGCCGTCATTCCGCCGTTCCCGAAGGCGCCCGCCCGGCGGTGCGTTGTCACGCGCCTGACTTCGCTGCGTCACTGCGAGTTAACCGCCCGGTAACGGGTTCTCCCTAGTCTTGTGGGCCCGGGTGCGCGCTCCTGTCGCGCCTTCCAGAACCACATAACAAAGGACAGATTCCATGCGACTTCTTTTCCCCGGCACGCGGCTTGCGCCCGTGCTGCTGCTGGCCTGCGCGCTCTCGGCCTGCGGGGGCGGCAGTGGCGGTGGCGGCGGCTTCTTCGGCGGCACGCCGACGACCCCGGCCACGCCCACGACGCCCACGCCCACAACGCCCACCCCACCCGACAACACCGTGAAGCCCGAGATGCGCTGCGCACCGTGAGCATTGCCAGGAACAACACCATGACCACCCGCCGCAAATTCCTCACGGGCGCCGCCACCACCGGCATCGCCGCCGCCGCGCTCAATGCCTTTCCGCCAAGCATCCGCCGCGCGCTCGCCATTCCCGCCAACAACAAGACCGGCACGATCATGGACGTCGAGCACGTCGTGATCCTGATGCAGGAAAACCGCTCCTTCGACCATTACTTCGGCACGCTCATGGGCGTGCGGGGCTTCGGCGACCGCTTCACCATTCCGCTGCCCGGCGGGCGCAGCGTGTGGCAGCAGAGCGATGCCGCCGGCAAGCTGGTGCTGCCCTATCACCTCGATCAGACCATGGGGAACGCACAGCGCGTGAGCGGCACGCCGCACTCGTGGAACGACGCGCAGAACGCCTGGGACGGCGGCCGCCTCAGCCAATGGCCCAAGTACAAGACCACCGCTTCGATGGGCTACTTCCAGGAAGCCGAAGTGCAGTTCCAGTACGCGCTGGCCAACGCCTTCACCGTGTGCGACAGCTACCACTGCGGCATGCACACCGGCACCAACTCGAACCGCCTGTTCCACTGGAGCGGCACCAACGGCCCATCGGGCGAAACGGGCGCCGGCCTCGCGGGCCTCTCGTCGATAGACAACACTTGGGAGAACCTCCGGTTCCCATGGGACCCGGTAAGCAACCCCGGTGTCGACTCGACCACCTACGGCTGCAACTGGAAGACCTATCCGGAGCGCCTGCAGGACGCCAAGGTCAGCTGGATGCTCTACCAGAACCTGCCCGACAACTTCACCGACAACCCGCTGGCGGGCTTCCGGCAGTACCGCGTGGCCAACAAGGCTTCGGGCAAGAACGACATGCGCTACGACGGCGACGCCAGCCCGCCCGACGGCGTGACGCTGCCGGCCTACGACCCCGCCAGCGACGATGCCGGCAACCCGCTCTACAAGGGCATCGCCAACACCATGCCCGACGGCGGCCTGCTGGGAACGTTCCAGCAGGACGTCCTCAACGGCAAGCTGGCGCAGGTATCGTGGATCGTGGCGCCCGCCACCTACTCCGAGCACCCCGGTCCTTCGAGCCCGGTGCAGGGCGCGTGGTACATCCAGCAGGTGCTGGACGCGCTCACCGCATCGCCCGATGTGTGGAGCAAGACGGTCTTCATCGTCAACTTCGACGAGAACGACGGCTACTTCGACCACGTGCCGTCGCCCTCCGCGCCTTCGCTGGCCGACCCCGCCGACCCGAAGAGCGCCGCGGGCAAGACCACGCTGTCCGACAGCGACATCGCCTTCGAGCGCCACACATACCCCCTCGTCGGCACCACCGTCGCGCCCGCGGACGGCCGCGTCTATGGCCCGGGCCCGCGCGTGCCGATGTACGTCATCTCGCCGTGGAGCCGCGGCGGCTGGGTCAACTCGCAGGTGTTCGACCACACCTCGGTGCTGCGTTTCCTCGAGGCGCGATTTGGCGTCGTGGAGAAGAACATCAGCCCATTCCGGCGCGCGGTGTGCGGCGACCTCACGAGCGCCTTCAACTTCGCCACGCCCAACAACGAAGTACTGCCCACGCTCGCCGGGCGCCGCACCAAGGCCCAGGCGGACCAATTGCGCGCCGACCAGCAAGCGCTCGCGCAGGTGCCGCTGCCGCTCACGCCCGCGCTGCCGCAGCAGGCCACGGGCACGCGCCCCTCGCGCGCCTTGCCGTATGAACTGCACACCAGCGCCAAGGCCGACGCGGTCAACGGCAAGCTGCAGCTGCTGTTCTCCAACACCGGCAAGGCCGCGGCCGTGTTCCACGTGTACGACAAGCTGCACCTCGACCGCCTGCCGCGCCGCTACATGGTGGAAGCAGGAAAGCGACTCGACGACACCTGGGCCGCGATGGCCGACGATGGCGGGCGCTACGACCTGTGGGTGCTCGGGCCGAACGGCTTTCATCGCCAGTTCAAAGGCAACCTCGGCACGCTGCGCGCTGGCGATGCCGCGGCGCCCGAGGTTCGCGTGTGCTACGACATCACCAACGGCAATGTCTACCTGAGCATGCGCAACGACGGCAAGGCGGCCTGCAGGTTCACCGTCACCGCCAAGGCCTATCGCAACGACGGTCCGTGGACCGCGACAGTGAACGGCAGCGCCACCACCGATCAGCACTGGGAGCTCGCGAGCAGCGGCCAGTGGTACGACTTCGCAGTCACCTGCGATGCCGACCCAGCCTACTACCGCCGCTTTGCGGGCCGCGTGGAAACCGGCAAGCACACGGTGAGCGATCCGGCGATGGGCTTGCCCGACCTCTGAGCGCGGGCAAGAATGCCGGCATGCTGATGATCCTTCGACATGCCGACGTTCTGGTCACCATGGACGCCGCGCGGCGCGAAATCGCCGACGGCGCCGTGGTGTGCGATGGCCCCGCAATAGCCTGGGCGGGCCCCACCGCCGAGCTGCCCATCGTCTACCTCGACGCCCTGCGCAACGGCCAGGCCGAGGCCATCGACATGCAGGGCCACGTCGTGATGCCCGGCCTGGTCAACACGCACCACCACATGTACCAGAGCCTCACCCGCGCCGTGCCCGAAGCGCAGGACGCGGAACTGTTCGGCTGGCTCACCAACCTGTACCTGCTGTGGGCGCGCCTCACGCCCGAGATGATCCGCGTGTCGACGCAGACCGCGATGGCCGAGCTGATGCTCTCGGGCTGCACCACCACCAGCGACCACCTCTACCTGTTTCCCAACGGCTCGCGGCTCGACGATTCGATCGAGGCGGCCGATGCCATGGGCATGCGCTTTCATGCGGCGCGCGGCAGCATGAGCGTGGGCCGCAGCGCCGGCGGCCTGCCGCCCGACGAGGTGGTGGAAACCGAGGAAGCCATCCTGCGCGACAGCGAGCGGCTCATCGGCCGCTGGCACGACGCGTCGCGGCATTCGATGCGCCGCATCGTGCTCGCGCCCTGCTCGCCGTTCTCGGTGTCGCGCGACCTGATGCGCCTGTCGGCCGAGCTGGCGCGCGAGCGCGGCGTGTCGCTGCACACCCACCTGGCCGAGAACGACAACGACGTGGCGTACTCGCGCGAGAAGTTCGGCATGACTCCGGCCGAATACGCCGAAGACCTGGGCTGGGTCGGCCGCGACGTGTGGCACGCGCACTGCGTGAAGCTCGACGAGGCAGGCATCGCGCTGTTCGGCCGCACCGGCACGGGCGTTGCGCACTGCCCCTGCTCCAACATGCGGCTGGCCTCGGGCATAGCGCCCATCGGTGCGATGCGCCGCGCGGGCGTACCCGTGGGACTGGGCGTGGACGGCAGCGCATCGAACGACGGCGCGCACATGCTCGGTGAAACGCGGCAGGCCATGCTGCTGCAGCGCGTAGGCTACGGCCCGGCGGCGATGACGGCGCGCGAGGCGCTGGAGATCGCCACGCTGGGCGGTGCGCGCGTGCTCGGGCGCGACGACATCGGCGCAATCGCGCCGGGCATGTCGGCCGACATCGTGGCCTTCGACCTGCGCGGCGTGGCGCATGCGGGTGCGGGGCATGACCCGGTGGCGGCGCTGGTGTTCTGCACACCGGGGGCGGTGTCGCTGAGCGTGATCAATGGGGCGGTTCGCATCCGCGACGGAGAGTTCACCGGCATGGCGCTTGCGCCGCTGCTGGCAAGGCATCGCGACCTGGCGCGCACGCTCTACGACGGCGCACGGCACCCGCATACGGCCTGACGCCAGCGCTCGCGCTAGCACCGGGAGCGCGCCTCCAGGCTAGGCACCAACCCTCATTGCCAACGCCAGAGCCCCTCCGCAGAATCCGCCCACCAAATAGAACGAGCGTTCTATTTGGTGGCCGAACCCCTCGTCGGCCTTTTCCCCAGACTCACTACAACAGGGAACGCCCCCGATGAAACGCAGAGACATCCTCAAATGGTCGGCCTCGGCGGGTGGCCTGGGCCTGCTGGCCGGCAGGCCTTCCACCGCCTCGGCGGCCCTGCCGGTGCCCAAGCCCACGCTGCCGCAGAAGATCGACCCGATCAGCGCCACGCTGCGGCGCCTCGAACTGGTGGGGCGGCAGTCGACCTACCTCTGGACCGAATCGCACATCAACCTGGCTGGCGTACCGATGGGCGCGGTGGTGCCGCCGGGCGAACTGCCGGCGCTCGAACACCAGCTCGCGACCCTCTCGAAGGCGGTCGAAGCCGTCACCAATTTCGCGGCCTCGTTCGCCACCAGCGCGCTGGCCTCAGGCAGCCTGCAGTCGCTCGACAACCTGCGCACGCGCCTCGCGGGGCTGCAGGCCAGCTTCGACCAACTGCTGGCCGCCAACGGCGGATTGCTCACGCTGCCCGCGACGGTGTTGAACCTGCTTGCCACTCTCACCGGCACGGCGGGCGACATCGGCACGCAGCTCAGGCAGATCCATCACGACCTGCTCTCGCAAGGCCCGCTGGGCGCATTGAACGGACCGAAGACGGTGGCGCAATACGACGCGCTGTTCGTCACCATCGAGAAGCCCGCCATCTCGCAGCTGCTGCACGACAACGACCTGTTCGCGGCCATGCGCGTGGCCGGCCCCAACCCGACGCTGATCCAGCGGGCGACGGCGCTGCCGGCCAAGTTCCCGTTGAGCGACGCCCAGTACCGCCAGGTGATGGGCGCCGGCGACAGCCTCGCCGACGCGGCCGCCTCGGGCCGCCTCTACATCCTCGACTACCAAGGCCTGGGCGACATGGCGCCGGCCGGCCCGCAGGCCAAGCCGCTCACGGGCACGGGCTACATCCATGCGCCCATCGCGCTGTTCGCACGGCCGAAGACCGGCCGCTCGCTGGTGCCGGTCGCGATCCAGTGCGGACAGGAGCCGACGCTCGCCCCGATCTTCCTGCGCGTGGACGACACCGCCAACGCCGAGGCCTGGTGGGCCTGGCAATCGGCGAAGACCGCCGTGCAGGTGGCCGACTTCAACTACCACGAGATGTTCGTGCACCTGGGCCGCACGCACCTGATGTCGGAGGCCTTCGCGATGGCCACGCAGCGCCAGTTCGCGACCGCGCATCCGCTGAGCCGGCTGCTGTCGCCGCACCTCGAGGGCGCGATGTTCATCAACGAGGCCGCGACGCTGATCATCATGGCGCCGCTGACCACGGGCGACGTGATCCTCGCCGCGCCCATCGAGACGCTGCAGAGCGCGTGCGGCCGCGACCGGCTGGCCTACGACTTCCAGGACCGCATGATGCTGCCCAACGACCTGCGCACGCGCGGCGTCGACGACACGGCGGCGCTGCCCGACTACCCGTATCGCGACGACGGGCTGCTGGTGTGGAACGCCATCGCGCAGTGGGTGGGCGACTACGTGGCCACCTACTACCTGAGCGACGGCGACGTGACCGGCGACTACGAGCTCAAGGCGTGGGCCACCGAGCTCGCGACCAGCGGCAAGGTGCACGGCTTCCGCCCCATCACCACACGCGCGCAGCTCGTCGACGTGCTGACCGCGATCATCTTCAACGCCAGCGCGCAGCACGCGGCGGTGAACTTTCCGCAGTACTCGGTGATGACGTATGCGCCCTTCAGCGCGGGTACGGGCGGCATGCCGGCCCCGACGGGCAGTGCGGGGCAGAGCGAAGCGAGCTGGTCGCAGATGCTGCCGTCGCGGCTGGCGGCGCAGGAACAGATCCTGCTGTTCCACATCCTCGGCGGCGTGTACTACCGGCCGCTGGGCGAGTACAAGGACAACGTGTTCCCGCACCTGCCGGTGCTGATCGACCCGGCCATTGCCGGACAGGGCGGGCCGCTGGAGCGCTTCCGCAATGCGCTGGCCGCCATCGAGGCCACCATCCGCCAGCGCAACACCACCCGCACGCGGCCCTACGAGCACCTGCTGCCGAGCCGCATTCCCTCGAGCACGAACATCTGAAGCAGCGCAGGCGCCGCTCAGCGCCGCATCGTGTCGAGCTGCGTGACGGGCGCGCTGTCGTTGCCCCACGAGCCGCGCACATAGGTGAGCACGGCCGCGACCTCGGCGGCATCCAGCGTCTGCCCGAACGGAGGCATGCCGTAGGGGCGCGGATTGCCCGGCGTCGAGGGCAGAAAGCCGCCGTGCGCGACCACCTGGATCAGGTTGGTGGGCCGCGCCATGTTGACGGCGCGGTTGCCGGCGAGCGGCGGATAGGCGCCGACCGCGCCCTGCCCCTGGTCGCCATGGCAGTAGGCACAGCGCTGGTCGTAGATCTTCGCGCCGCGTGTCATCGTGGCGGCGTCGCGGCGGATCGGGGTCTTCGCGATGGCAGCAGCCTCGGGCTTCGGTGCATCGGGCAGGTCCTTCAGGTAGCTCGCCATGGCCGTGAGGTCGGCGTCGCTCAGGTACTGCGTGCTGCGGAACACCACGTCGGCCATCGGGCCCATGACCGAGCCGCGCGGCGCGACGCCGCTCTTGAGCAGCGACACGACGTCGGCCGCGGGCCAGTCGGCCACGCCGGCTTCGTGCGGGTCGTTGAGCGAGGGCGCATACCAGTTCTCGACGGCGATCAGGCCGCCCGAAAGGCCGAGCCTCGTTTCCGTCGCGCCGAGCGAGTTGCGGCTGCCGTGGCACGCAATGCAATGGCCGAGGCCGTTGACCAGGTACGCGCCCCGGTTCCATTCAGCGGGCTTGCCGGCATTGGCCACGAAGGGCTCGGGCTTGAACGACAGCGCGCGCCACACGGCCAGCGCCGCCTGCGTGTCGTAGGGGAAGCGCAGCAGGTGCGCCCTGTTGGGCTCCGGCGCGGGCGGCAGGCTGCGCAGGTAGGCGTAGATCGCATCCGAATCCTCGCGCGTCACCTGCGTGAAGTTGGGATACGGAAACGCCGGGTACAGCAGCCGCCCGTCCTTGCTGCGGCCGTTGTGCATCGCGCGCCAGAAGTGCGCGCTGCTCCAGCTGCCGATGCCGCTTTTGCCGTCGGGCGTGAGGTTGCTCGAGAAGATGGTGCCGAAGGGCGTCTCCAGGGGCAGCCCGCCCGCATAGGGCTGGCCGCCGCGCGTGGTGTGGCAGCCGGCACAGTTGCCGGCCAATGCGAGATAGCGTCCGCGCTCGATCAGCTGCGGCGTGGCCGCGAAGGCTTCGGCCTGCGTGGGCAGCGGGTCTTCGCCCCGCAGGTTCATCGCGACGATGGTGCCTGCTGCCGCGGCCCCCAGCACGATCAGCGTCAGCAGCGTCCAGCCCAGGCGTCGCAGTTTCATGATCGCGGCCCCGTCACTTCGACTTCGGCATGCCGCCGCAGTTCACGGGCAGCGGTGCGGGCAGCGAGGCCGCGGGCTTCGTGTCGGCCGGCATCGGCTGCACCGCCAGCCAGCTCGCGACGGCGTTGATGTCGGCGGTGGTCATGCGCCGGCCGATGTCGGCCATGCAGTCGGGCGGCAGCGCATGCCGCTCGCTCGTGAGCCATGCGCCGAGCTGCGACGACACGTACAGCCGCGGCAGCCCCAGCAGCCCCGGAATGGCCGGCTGCACGCCGGTGAGGGCCGCGCCATGGCACTGCACGCAGGCGGGCACGCCGCGCGCCGCATCGCCTTCGTGCACGAGCTGGCGGCCGCGCTGCAGCTGCTCGGGCGTCGCGTCGCTGGTGGTGGCGATGGGCGGGTAAGGCAGCTGCAGCCCGGCGAAGTACTCGGCCATCTCGCGCAGGTACGCATCCGACAGGTGCTGCACCATGTACGCCATGTCGCCGTTGAAGCGCCGCCCGTCGCGAAAGCTCACGAGCTGGTTGAACAGGTAACCGGCCGGCTTGCCCGCAAGGCGCGGAAAGTAGCCGGCGTTGGTGGTCGCGCCTTCGCGGCCGTGGCAAGCGATGCAGGCAGCCGCGCGCTGCTCGATGGTGTCGGGCACCGTGGCGGGCGTTGCGGCACCTGCCATGCCCTGCGTGGCGAACAGCACCAGCCCGATGGCGGCGAAGCGAATGCGCAGCTTCATGTGCCGGCAGCGTAATGCGCCAACGCGAGCAACCCCGCGATCAGCAGCAGCACCATCACCAGTGCCACGCCGATCAGCGGCAGGATGCCGACCTGTGCCGTCCGCTTGTCGGCATCGGCGCGGCGGCCACCCAGCCCGATGAAACTCCACAGAACGGCGCGCACCGCGCGCATGAGATTCGTCATGAGGCCGAGTGTGGACCAGTCGGGCCCAAAAAAACAGATGCAGATCGGCTCCATTCGACCGGTGCAGATAAAGTGCTGCCGAATGAAGAGCAAGCCGCAATGAAGCGATACGAAGCCCTGGCCGCCGACATCGAGGCCTCGATCCGCAGCGGCACGCTGAAGACCGGCGACCGCCTGCCCTCGGTGCGCCACACGGGCCGCAGCCGCGGGGTCAGCGCGTCCACGGTGTTCCAGGCCTACTACCTGCTGGAAGCGCGCGGACTCGTGCGTGCACGCGACCGTTCGGGCTACTACGTGGCGGGCGGCGGCATGCGCGATGCGCCACCCGAATCCACGCTGACCTCGCGTCCCGTAGACGGGCCGAAGTCGCTCGACGTGAGCGACCAGGTGTTCGACATCCTCGAAGCCAGCATGTCGCGCAAGGTCGTGCCCTTCGGCTCGGCCTTTCCGAGCCCGCTGCTGTTTCCGCTGGCGCGGCTCGGGCAATTCATGGCCGCCAGCGCCAAGTCGCTCGACCCATGGAGCACGGTGGACGACCTCACGCCCGGCAGCGCGGCGCTGCGCCGGCAGATCGCGCTGCGCTACCTCGCCGACGGCATGCCGGTGCCGGCTGACGAGATTGTCGTCACCAACGGCGCGCTCGAAGCGCTCAATCTCTGCCTCGCGGCCGTGACTCGGCCGGGCGACGCGGTGATCATCGAATCGCCCACCTTCTATGCCGCGCTGCAGGCGCTGGAGCGCATGGGCCTGCGGGCCATCGAGGTGCCGACGCATCCGGGCGAAGGCATCGATCTCGCAGCGCTGGAGCTGGCCGTCGCGGCACACAAGCCCGCGGCGTGCTGGCTCATGACCACGTTCCAGAATCCGCTCGGCAGCCTGATGCCGGACGCGAAGAAGAAGGCACTGGTCGCGCTGCTCGCGCGGCACGAACTGCCGCTGATCGAGGACGACGTGTACGCCGAGCTGTACTTCGGCGAACGGCGGCCTCCACCGGCCAAGGCCTTCGACGCGCAGGGGCTGGTGCTGCACTGCTCGTCGTTCTCGAAGTGCCTCGCGCCGGGCTATCGCATCGGCTGGACTTCGGCCGGGCGCTTCGCGCGCAAGGTGGCGCGGCAGAAGCTCACGACCACGCTCAGCACCTCGGCGCCCGCGCAGCTGGCGCTCGCGGGCTATCTCGAAAAGGGTGGCTTCGACAAGCACCTGCGCAAGCTGCGGCAGACGCTGTCAATGCAGCAGGCCACCTTCACGCAGGCTGTGGGCCACTACTTTCCGCCGGGCACGCGCGCCACGCGGCCGCTGGGCGGGTACTTCCTGTGGGTCGAGCTGCCGCCGCACGTGAACGCGCTCGACATCCATCGCAGGGCGCTGGAACTCGGCATCAGCGTCGCGCCGGGACCGATCTTCTCGGCCACGCGCGCCTTCACCAACTGCCTGCGGCTGAACTACGGCCACCCATGGAACGGGCTCAGCGAGCAGGCGATGCGAACACTCGGTCGGCTGGCCGCCGAAGCGTCCTGAACAGCAGAAACGCCGCGATGCTCACATTCACCAGATTCCAGCCGATGCCGTTCAGGAAGGCCGCGTGGTAGCTGCCCGTCAGGTCGAACACCTTGCCCGACATCCACCCGCCCAGCGCCATGCCGAACAGCGAGAACATCAGCACCGTGCCCACGCGCGCGCCCGCCTCCTTCGGCGGAAAGTGCTCGCGCACGATGATCGCGTAGGACGGCACGAGGCCCCCCTGGAACAGCCCGAACAGCGCCGAGATCACATACAGCGGCACCAGCCCGTCGAACGGCAGGAACAGCAGCAGCGCCACGCACTGGAGCACGCCGCCCAGCAGCAGCGTGCGCAGCCCGCCGATGCGGTCGCAGATGGCGCCCGACACCAGCCGGCTCACGATGCCGAAGCCCAGCATCAGCGACAGCATCATCGCGCCCTGCGCCAGCCCGTAACCCAGGTCGCCGCAGTAGGCCACGATGTGCACCTGCGGCATCGCCATGGCCACGCAGCAGGCCACGCTGGCCACGCACAGCAGGCCCTGGGCCGTGCCCATGCTCAGGCCGAAGGGCCGCGTCATGTCGCGCACGACCGCCGCGCTCGATGCATTCACAGGCGGCACATGGACGAGCGCAGGCGGGCGCGCGCGGAAGAACAGCGCGAGCAGCGCCATCGCCAGCCCGCAGAAGACGCCGATGCCGATGTAGGTCTGGCGCCAGCCCACGGTTTCGACGAAGTGCTGCGCGACGGGCGGCCACACCGCGCCCGCAAGATAGTTGCCGCTGGCGCACACCGCCACCGCGATGCCGCGCCGCTTGACGAACCACAGCGAGGCGTCGGCCACCATCGGCGCGAAGGCCACCGAGCTGCCGAGCAGGCTGACCAGCAGCGCCTGCGCGACGGTGAATGAAACGATGCCGCCCGACATGCCGGTGGCGATGTACCCCGCGCCAAGGCATACCGAGCCCAGCAGCAGCGGCCACATCACGCCGACGCGGTCGGCGAGCTTGCCCATGACGACGCCGCCGAAGCCGAACCCGAGCATCAGCAGCGTGTAGGGCAGCGAGGCGTCGGCGCGCGCGATGCCGAACTCGGCCTGCACCGCGGGCAGCATCACCGAGACCACGTACATGCCGCTGCTGCCGACCGTCATGACGAGCAGCGTGAGGGCCAGGCGGAACATGGCGTAGCGCGAATCCGCCGCGTGGACGGTTGTCTCGTGTGTGTTCATTGTTTTGCTCCGCAGCGAGGATACCCGGCGGTGTGAATCCGCCTTGCGCCAATTGCGCAGATCGGCCTGGTCGTTCGGAGGTGCGGGCGGCTTTCAGGTCCCTTTAAGAAAGATTTGTCTACCATGGCCCTTTCAAGATGACCGGCGCACGAGCGCCTGCGAGGAAAACCGAATGTCTCTATCAGTCACCGCTCGCGCGGGCTCGTTCATCCAGGTGCTGCGACGCGTCTTCAGGCTCGCGGCACCCTACTTCCGGTCCGAAGAGAAATGGCGGGCACGGGGCATGTTCGCTGCCATCGTGGCGCTCAATCTGGCCTATGTCTACGCGCTGGTGCTCTTCAACCAGTGGTACGGGCGCTTCTACGACGGACTCCAGAACAAGGACGCGGCGGTCTTCTGGCGCGAGATCCGTGTCTTCGTCGTGCTGGCCTTCTTCAATATCGCGCTGCAGGTGCTCAAGTTCTATGTGACGCAACTGCTGCAGTTGCGCTGGCGTGCCTGGATCACGCGCAACTACCTGGGCCGCTGGATGGCGGACCGTACCTTCTACGAGATGGAACTGGCGCGCTATGCAGGCAAGGACGGTGCGACGCCGGACAACCCCGACCAGCGCATCCAGGAAGACATGCAGTTGTTCACCAGCGCGACCATGACGCTGTCGATGGGTCTCCTGAACGCCGTGGTCACGCTCATCAGCTTCGTCGGCATCCTCTGGGGACTCTCGGGCACGACGGCGTTCTCGGTGGGCGGCACCAGCTACCAGATCGCGGGCGCGATGGTCTGGCTGGCGGTGATCTACTGCGTGGTGGGCACGGTCATCACGCACTTCATCGGACGGCCGCTGATCGGGTTGAACTTCCGCCAGCAGCGCTTCGAGGCGGACTTCCGCCATCACCTCGTGCGCGTGCGCGAGTACAGCGAGGCCATCGCGCTGGACCGCGGGGAGACGGTGGAGCATGGCCAGCTCGATCTGCGCTTCGGCGCCGTGCTGCGCAACTACCTGCAGCTCATCAAGCAGCAGAAGAACCTGGTGACCTTCACCGCATTCTTCGGCCAGGCGGCGGTGATCTTCCCGTTCGTGGTGGCGGCTCCGCGCTTCTTCAGCGGCGCGATCCAGCTGGGCCAGCTGATGCAGATCTCGTCGGCCTTCGGCAAGGTGCAGGATTCGCTGAGCTGGTTCGTCGACAACTACGACAGCGTGGCGGTGTGGCGCGCCACGACCGACCGTCTCACGAGCTTCGACGACGCGATCCGCGAGCATGCTGCGCAAGAGAACGCGCTCGAGCGCAGCGACGCGCCTTCGCTTCACACCGACGGCCTCACGCTGAACCTGCCGAACGGCACGCCGCTGCTGGCGAACGCGGCGCTCTCGGCAAAGGCTGGCGACAGCGTGCTGGTGCAAGGCCCCTCGGGCAGCGGCAAGTCGACCCTGTTCCGGGCCTTTGCCGGCATCTGGCCGTTCGCGCGCGGACGCGTGCAGGTGCCATCGGACGCGATGTTCGTGCCGCAGCGGCCCTACATGCCCGACGGCCCGTTGCGCGTTGCGCTGGCCTATCCGGAAGATGCTGCGAAATACACCGACGAACAGTTGCGCCAGGCATTGAAGGATGCCCTCTTGCCCGAATTCGCCGATCGCCTGGACGACAGCGATGCATGGAGCCAGAAGCTTTCGGGCGGCGAGCAGCAGCGGCTGGCCATCGCGCGCGTGATGCTGAAGAAACCCCGCTGGATCTTTGCCGACGAGATCAGCAGCGCGCTGGACGCGCCGGCCGAACGCACGCTGTACCAGCGGCTCTCGGAGATGGTGCGCGCGCGGGGCGGCGCGATGGTCTCGGTCGCCCATCGGGCCGCGGTGGGCGAGTTCCACAGCCAGCGCTGGACATTGGTGCCCGAAGGCGAAGGTGCCGCCGCGCGCTACCGCGTGGAGGTGGTACCAGCGCCGGCCGGCAGCGCCGTCGCCACGTAGCGTTCCCAGCCCTTCTTGCGCAGCTCGCAGGCGGGGCATTCGCCACACCCGTAGCCCCAGGCCTGGCGGTGCACGCGATCGCCCAGGTAGCAGGTGTGCGTCTCTTCCACGATCAGCTCCACCAGCGGCTCGCCGCCCAGGCGATGGGCCATGGCCCAGGTCTCGGCCTTGTCGATCCACATGAGCGGCGTCTCGATGACGAGGCGGCGCTCCAGCCCGAGCGAGAGCGCGAGCTGCATCGCCTTCATGGTGTCGTCGCGGCAGTCGGGGTAGCCCGAGAAGTCGGTCTCGCAGACCCCGGTGACGATCACCTGCAGCCCGCGCCGGTACGCCAGCGCGCCAGCCAGCGTGAGGAACAGCAGGTTGCGCCCGGGCACGAAGGTGTTGGGCAGGCCGTCGGCCTGCATGGCGAAGGCGACCTCTTCGGTCAGCGAGGAGCCGCCGAGCTGCGCCAGCGCCGCGAGCGTGAGCACGTGGTCTTCGCCGAGGCGGGGCGCCCAGTCGGGGAAACGCTCGCGCATCTTCGCGAGGACGGTGCCGCGCACGTCGAGCTCGACGCGGTGGCGCTGCCCGTAGTCGAAGCCCAGGGTTTCGACGCGCTGGTACTTCGAGAGCGCATCGGCGAGGCAGGTGGCCGAGTCCTGGCCGCCGGAGAACAGAACGAGGGCTGTGGTGTGCAGGGGCATATCCGTCAACGGCGAGGCCGCTGTAGTGCAAAGCCGCGATTTTCGCAGGCCGTGCAAGGCCCCGCCCGGTCGGGGCCGCCTTCTGCTTCTTCTAGAGAAAACGCTCGAGCAGCTTGCGCGACGCGCGGTCGAGCGTCTTCACGTCGGGAATGCGGAACTGCACGCCGTGCGCGCTCGCAATGAGCAGCGCGCCGCCTTCGAGCCGGCGGATGTCTTCCTCGGCCTTGAGCACGAAGCTGGTGTCGCCGCGGTCGGTGCTGATGGTCCAGGTGCTGGGCACGCCGAAGCTGGACACGCCGTGCAGGCGCAGCAGCGTGGGCGCGAAGTCGCGCACCGCGAGTTCTTCCTCGAGCAGCCCCCTGGCCTGCGCCGGCAGTTGCTCGACGCTGTCGATCCAGACCAGCTCGCGGCCTTCGCTGCCGACCAGCGACACGCCATGGCCCGGCGCACTCAGCGGAAAGGCCCGCACGGGCGTGACGCCCACATGGCGCTCGCCCTGCGCGTCGGTCAGCACGAGGCGGCCGAAGGCGTCGCGTTCGAGTTCGAAAGATGGGGTGTTGAGTTCGGTCATGCGTCGCCCGCCGGATGTGCTGCGTGGCTGATGGCCAGGGGGCTTGCGCAGCGGCGCGCTCGTCGGCGGCGCCTTCGCTCGCATCGTCGTCGCCCTGGCGCAGTTGCGCCTGGTAGAGCCGCCAATAGGCGCCCTGCTTCGCCATCAAGGCGTCGTGCGGCCCGACCTCGACCACTTCGCCGCGGTCCATGACCACGAGCCGGTCGGCCTTGCGCAATGTCGACAGCCGGTGCGCGATGGCGATGGTGGTGCGGCCCTGCACGAGGTTGTCCAGAGCCTTCTGGATTTCCTTCTCGGTCTCGGTGTCCACGGCCGAGGTGGCCTCGTCGAGGATCAGGATGCGCGGATCGATCAGCAGCGCGCGCGCAATGCTGATGCGCTGGCGCTCGCCGCCCGACAGCCCCTGTCCGCGCTCGCCCACGAGCGAGTCGTAGCCGTGCGGCAGCCGCAGGATGAAGTCGTGCGCATGGGCCGCGCGGGCCGCGGCAACCACCTCTTCGCGCGTGGCGTCGGGCTTGCCGTAGGCGATGTTCTGCGCGATGGTGCCGAAGAACAGGAAGGGTTCCTGCAGCACCAGCCCGACGTGGCGGCGGTAGTCGGCCACGGCGAAGCGGCGGATGTCGGTGCCGTCGACCTTGATGGCGCCGTCGGTCACGTCGTAGAAGCGGCAAATGAGGTTGACCAGCGTGCTCTTGCCCGAGCCGCTGTGGCCCACGAGGCCGATCATCTCGCCGGGCTCGATGGTCAGGTCGAGGTCGTGGATCACGGCGCGCGAGCCGTAGCGAAAGCCCAGGCCGCTCATCTCGATGCGGCCCTGCACGCGCTCCACCTTCACGGGGTTGGCGGGCTCGGGCACGTTGCTCACGTGGTCGAGGATGTCGAAGATGCGCTTGGCGCCCGCCGCGGCCTTCTGCGTGACCGAGACGATGCGGCTCATCGAGTCGAGCCGCGTGTAGAAGCGGCCGATGTAGGCGATGAAGGCGGTGAGCACACCCACCGTGATGCTGCCGCGCGCCACCTGCCAGATACCGAAGGCCCACACCACGAGCAGGCCGATTTCGGTCAGCAGCGACACGGTCGGCGTGAACAGCGACCACGTGCGGTTGAGCTTGTCGTTGACCTGCAGGTTGTAGGCGTTGGCGACGCGGAAGCGCTCGGCCTCGCGGCGCTCCTGCGCAAAGGCTTTCACCACGCGAATGCCGGGGATGGTGTCGGCCAGCACGTTGGTCACCTCGGACCAGACGCGGTCGATCTTCTCGAAGCCGGTGCGCAAGCGGTCGCGCACGACGTGGATCATCCAGGCGATGAAGGGCAGCGGCACCAGCGTGACCACGGCCAGCAGCGGATTGATGGAGATCAGGATGGCCGCCGTCATGACGATCATCAGCACGTCGTTCGCGAAATCGAGCGCGTGCAGCGACAGGAAAACGTTGATGCGGTCGGTTTCGGAGCCGATGCGCGCCATCAGGTCGCCGGTGCGCTTGCCGCCGAAATAATCGAGCGGCAGGGTCAGCAGGTGCTCGTAGGTGGTGGTGCGCAGGTCGGCGCCGATGCGCTCGGACACCAGCGCGAGCAGGTAGGTGCGCGCCCATCCCAGCCCCCAGCCGACCAGCGCCGCGATCAGCAGGCCGCCGAGGTAGAGGCCCACGCGCATGGAGTCGATCTTCTGCCCGTTCTGGAACGGGATCAGGATGTCGTCCATCAACGGGATGGTCAGGTACGGCGGCACCAGCGTGGCGGCGGTGGAGATCAGGGTGAGTACGAATCCCAGAATCAGCTGCTTGCGGTACGGGCCGGCGAAACGGCCCAGGCGCAGCAGCACCCAGGTCGATGGCGGGGTCTGGAGTTCGGCGTCGGGGGCGCCCTCTTCGCCGTCGGCAACTTCGATGACCTTCGGTGTCTCCTTGGCGACACCAGCCGTTCGCTGGCCGAACAACTTGAGCAGGCGCAGCGCCGCGACCTGTCCGGCCAGGGTGTAGCGCCAGCGGGCCAAACGGCCCGAAGGCCCCGTCAAATCGAGGGTTCCCACGCCCGAGTGGTCGGACAGGCGCAATTCCAGGGTCGCATCGGTTAGCGGCCACTCACGCCATTCGCCGCCCGGTTCGAGGGCGATCAGCCTCTGGTCAGTCAGCGCGACTAGGCCGCAAGCGAAGCGAAGTTGGTCGTCGAGGTCAACCGACAGTATTACCAGAACGTTTTCCGCGACTGCGAGCCGGTTTTTCAGCGCGTCTGAAGCCGCCTCTGTTTCGCCCTCCCGGGTGCCGACTGGATCGTGATGTTGCATTGTGTTTCTCTGACTCTTGCCCGTCGCGGGCCGCATGGACCGCGTCATGGCGCCCTTGGTCGGGCGCCGATTCTGACCGATTGCCATGGGCGCGCCTGAAGGCGCCGTGGTGCTCGGCCAAAGCACTTCGAACGTTTGCATGACCCGTTTCGACGACATCCGCCTGCTGCGCATCAACTATTTGCGCGGTCCGAACCTCTGGACCTACCGTCCGGTACTCGAAGTCTGGCTCGACCTGGGCCAGCTGGAAGACTTCCCCTCCAACAAGATCGACGGCTTCACCGACCGCCTGACCGGCCTGCTGCCGGCGCTCATCGAGCACCACTGCGGCGTCGGCGAGCGGGGCGGCTTCATCCAGCGCCTGACCGAGGGCACGTGGTCGGGCCACGTGCTGGAGCACGTCGTCATCGAACTGCTGAACCTCGCCGGCATGCCGACGGGCTTCGGCCAGACCCGCAGCACCTCCGAGCACGGCGTCTACCGCATGGTGTTCCGCGCCCGTGACGAGCAGGTCGCCCGGGTGGCGCTGGCCGAGGGCCACCGCCTGCTGATGGCGGCCATCAACAACGATCCGTTCAGCGCCGCCGACGTGCAGAAGGCCGTCGACGCGGTCAAGGCCAAGGTGGAAGACTGCTACCTCGGCCCGAGCACCGCCGCCATCGTGGCCGCCGCCACCGATCGCGGCATTCCGCACATGCGCCTGAACAGCGGCAACCTCGTGCAGCTGGGCTACGGCGCCAACCAGCAGCGCATCTGGACCGCCGAGACCGACTACACCAGCGCCATCGGCGAATCGATCGCCAGCGACAAGGAGCTGACCAAGTCCCTGCTCGCGAGCTGCGGCGTGCCGGTGCCCGAAGGCCAGGTGGTCGCCAACGCCGAAGAAGCCTGGGAAGCCGCCGAGGACATCGGCCTGCCGGTGGCCGTGAAGCCTTCCGACGCCAACCACGGACGCGGCGTGTCGCTCGAACTGACCACCCGTGAAGAAGTCATGGCCGCCTTCGCGGTCGCCGAGCCCGAGGGCAGCGACGTGATGGTCGAGCGCTTTATCCGCGGCCACGAGCACCGTCTGCTGGTGGTGGGCGGCGAAGTGGTGGCCGCCGCGCGCGGCGAGATCATCACCGTCACCGGCGATGGCCAGAGCAGCGTGCGCGACCTTATCGACAAGCAGCTCAACAGCGACCCGCGCCGCGGCGCCGAGGAAGAGTTTCCGCTCGACGTGATCGTGATCGACAGCGACGCCAAGCTGCAGCTCGAGCTCAAGCGCCAGGAGCTGGACGCCAACGCCGTGCCGGCCGCCGGCCGTGTGGTGACGATCCAGCGCAACGGCAACATGGCCAACGACTGCACCGACCAGGTCCACCCCGAAGTCGCGCACGCCGCCGTGCTGGCCGCGCGCGTGGTGGGCCTCGACATCGCGGGCATCGACCTCGTGGCGCAGGACATTTCCAAGCCGCTGGGCCCGCAGCGCGGCGCGATCGTCGAAGTCAATGCAGGCCCCGGCCTGCTGATGCACCTGAAGCCGGCCGTCGGTTCGCCGCGCCCGGTGGGCCGCGCCATCTGCGACCACCTGTTTCCCAACGACGCGCCCGGGCGCATTCCCGTGGTCGGCGTGGCCGGCTCGCGCGACACCGCCGTGCTGGCGCGCCTCGTGGCCTGGCTGATCGGCCTGGGCGGGCGCCAGACCGGCCTCGCCTGCCGCGACGGCCTGTTCCTCGAACAGGCCGTCGCGTCGATGCGCGCGACAGCGCCAACTGGGACGCCGGCCACCGCCTGCTCGTGAACCGCGCCGTGCAGGCCGTGGTGATCGAGAACGGTGCCGAAACCATCCTGCGCGACGGTCTCCCCTACGACCGCTGCGAAGTCGGCATCGTCACCGACCTCGATGGCTTCGAAGCCCTGGCCGACTACGACATCACCGAGAGCGACCAGATGGTCAAGGTGCTGCGCACGCAGGTCGACGTGGTGCTGTCCGAAGGCACGGCCGTGCTGAATGCGGGCGACCCGCGCGTGGCCGGCCTCGCGCCGCTGTGCGACGGCGCCGTCATCCTCTATTCGGCCGACCCGCAGGCCACCGAACTCACGGCGCATCAGAGCGCCGGCGGCAAGGCCGTGCTGGTGCGGCAGGACCGCGTGGTGCTGGCCAACGGCAGCGGCGAATCGTTCCTGCCCGGCCTCGGCCGGCTCACCGTGTGGCGCGCCACCCATGCCGGCGTGAGCCTCGAAAGCCTGCTGGCCGCCGTGGCCGCCGCCTGGGCGATGGGAATTCCGCTGAATCTGATCGGCGCCGGCGTGGAGGCCTTCGAGGCCGACCTGCAGGCGGCGCTCGCCTCGCTGCAGCTGTCGCAGACCCAGCCGCTCTCGTCGCAACACCCCCAATCACAATTCGCATGAGAGTCACCCGCATCCGAGCCCTCCGTGGGCCCAATCTCTGGAGCCGCCACACCGCCATCGAAGCGGTGGTTGCCTGCCAGGGCGACGAGAACGCCATCAGCAAGCTGGCCGGCTTCGAAGCCCGCCTGCGCGCACGCTTCCCGACCATCGGCGAACTGCACCCGATGGTGCTGGGTCAACCGCTGGCGCTGGCCCATGTGCTCGAGAACGCCGCCGTCGCGTTGCAGGCGCAGGCCGGCTGCGCGGTCAACTTCGGCCACACCTCGCCCACGGTGGAAGAAGGCGTCTACCAGGTCGTGTTCCAGTACAGCGAAGAAGCCGTCGGCCGCCGTGCGATCGAGTTGGCCGAGCAGCTGATCGAGGCCGCCCTGGCCGACACTGCCTTCGACGCCAACGCCGCCATCACCGAGCTGCGCGACCTCGACGAGTCCGAGCGCCTGGGCCCGAGCACCGGCTCCATCGTCGATGCCGCCGTGGCGCGCGGCATTCCGTACCGCCGGCTGACCAGCGGCAGCCTCGTGCAGTTCGGCTGGGGCTCGAAGCAGCGCCGCATTCAAGCCGCTGAAGTCGACAGCACCAGCGGCGTGGCCGAATCGATCGCGCAGGACAAGGAACTGACCAAGCAGCTGCTCAACGCCGCCGGCGTGCCGGTGCCGCTGGGCCGCCCCGTGACCAGTGCCGAAGACGGCTGGGCTGCTGCCAACGAGATCGGCCTGCCGGTCGTGGTGAAGCCGCAGGACGGCAACCAGGGCAAGGGCGTCACGGTCAACATCAACTCGCGCGAAGAACTGTTCGCGGCCTACGACTCGGCCGCCGTCTACGGCGAGGTGATGGTCGAGAAATTCCTGCCCGGCTTCGACTTCCGCCTGCTGGTGGTGGGCGACCGCCTCGTGGCCGCCGCGCGGCGCGACCCGCCGCAGGTGATCGGCGATGGCAGCGCCACGGTGCGCCAGCTGATCGACACCGTGAACCTCGACCCGCGCCGCGGCGAGGGCCATGCCACTTCGCTCACCAAGATCCGCCTGGACGACATCGCCATCGGCCGGCTGGAGGCCCAGGGCCTCACGCCCGACAGCGTGCCCGCGCGCGGCCAGCGCGTGGTGCTGCGCAACAACGCGAACCTGTCGACCGGCGGCACCGCCACCGACGTGACCGACACCGTGCACCCCGAAGTGGCGGCGCGCGCGGTCGATGCGGCGCAGATGGTCGGGCTGCACATCTGCGGCGTCGACATGGTCTGCGAGAACGTGCTGCGCCCGCTCGAGGAGCAGCATGGCGGCGTGGTCGAGGTGAACGCCGCGCCCGGCCTGCGCATGCACATCTCGCCCTCGTTCGGCCGCGGCCGCGCGGTTGGCGAAGCGGTGATGGACACCCTGTACGCCCACGGCGACGACGGCCGCATTCCCGTGGTCGCCGTCACCGGCACCAACGGCAAGACCACCACGGCGCGCCTCATCAACCACCTGCTCGCATCGAGCGGCCTGCGCACCGGCATGACCAACACCGACGGCGTGTACGTCGACGGCCGCCAGACCGACAGCGGCGACTGCAGCGGCCCGAAGAGCGCGCGCAACGTGCTGATGCATCCCGATGTCGACGCGGCCGTGTTCGAAGTGGCCCGCGGCGGCGTGCTGCGCGAAGGCCTCGGCTTCGACCGCTGCCAGGTGGCCGTGGTCACCAACATCGGCAGCGGCGACCACCTGGGCCTGAACTACATCACCACCGTCGAAGATCTCGCGGTGTTGAAGCGCGTGATCGTGCGCAACGTGGCCGCCGACGGCTACGCGGTGCTCAACGCGGCCGACGTGAACGTCGCCGCCATGGCGGCCGGCTGCCCCGGCCACGTGATCTTCTTCACCGCCGACCGCATGCACCCGGTGATGGCCACGCACCGCGCGCAGGGCAAGCGCACCGTGTACGTCGACCAGGACACGCTGGTCGCGGCCGAAGGCTCGTGGCGCGAACGCATCGCGCTGCGCGACGTGCCCATCACGCGCGGCGGCACCATCGGCTTCCAGGTCGACAACGTGATGGCTGCCGTGGCGGCCGCGTGGGCCGTGGGCCTCGACTGGGACACCATCCGCAGCGGCCTCGCGAGCTTCATGAACGACGCGGCCGGCGTGCCTGGGCGCTTCAACGTCATGGACTACCGCGGCGCCACCGTGATCGCCGATTACGGCCACAACACCGACGCCATGCGCGCACTGGTGTCGGCGGTGGACACGATGCCGGCGAAGAAGCGCTCGGTGGTGATCAGCGGCGCGGGCGACCGGCGCGATTCGGACATCCGCGACCAGACCGCCATCCTCGGCGAAGCCTTCGACGACGTGATCCTCTATCAGGATGCTGCACAGCGCGGCCGCGCCGACGGCGAAGTGATGGCGCTGCTGCGCCAGGGCCTGCAGGGCGCGGCCCGCACCCGCCAGATCGACGAGATCCGCGGCGAGTTCGTCGCGATCGACGCCGCGCTGGCCCGCCTGCAGCCGGGCGACCTGTCCCTGATCCTGGTCGACCAGGTTGAGGAAGCGCTCGCTCACCTGGCACAGCGCATCGCAGCGGGCTGATACCTGTCCTAGGCAGGAACACCGCGGAACCGGCTTTGCCGGGCCGCTGGTGTTGCCCCCGGTAGGGGGAAGGCGCGCGCGACACGAAGTGCGCGCAGCCTGGGGGCGAGCAACGCTTGCCGGACACGTCCCACATGCAGGGGCGCGTCCGGCCCGGTCGGCGGGCGCGGCTGTCCCACAGACTCGCGCCCCCCGGCCACGCCAGACTGAGGCTCCTGTCACGCACCTCACCACAGGGAGGGCGTGCTTTCCTTTCACCAAGGAGCCCGCATGACAACAGCAGTTCGTTCCATCCTGTCCGCCGCGGCATGCCTCGCCGCCGGCGGCTTCATGGCCTTCGGCGCACAGACCGCCGGCGCGCAGGCGCCGGGGTCGGACGCCCGCATTCAGAAGGAACGCGCCACCTGCGACGGTGTACAGCAGGACCGCGCCGCCTGCCTGCGCGAAGCCGGCGCGGCCCGTCAGGAAGCCAGCCGCGGCGGCCTCACCAGTCCGAGCCCGGCCCGGGGGCAGGTCAACGCCCTCGCCCGCTGCGGCGAACTGCCGGCCGCCGAGCAACCCGACTGCGAAGCCCGCATCGAGGGCGGCGCACGCACCACCACCGAGGGCAGCGTGATGGGCGGCGGCGTGATCCGCGAAACCGTGACGCCGCTGCCGCCGCAGACCATGCCGGCACGCTGAAGGAACCCGCCCTCCTCGGGCGCTTCCAACATTTCCAAGGTTTTCAAGCTCGCTTCAAGGAGCCATCTATGAAAAGCACCACTCGCTCAATCATCTTCACCATGCTCGCCGCCGGCGGCTTGCAGCCGGCAGCATCGCCTCGGCCGCGTCGCCGCGCGGCGCAGCAGCCTCCGGCACCTACCAGCAGGAACTGGCGGTGTGCGGCCACAACCAGCAGGACCGCGCCGCCTGCATCCGCGAAGCCGGCGCCGCGCGCCTGGAAGCTGCGCGTGGGGGCCTGACCAGCGCACCCGATTACCGCGCCAATGCACTCGCCCGCTGCGGCCTGCAGCAGCCCGCCGAGCGCAGCGCCTGCGAGGCGCGCGTGCTCGGCAGCAGCGGCAACAGCACGGCCAGCGTCGACGGCAGCGTAATGGGTGGGGGCGTGATCCGCGAATCGGTCACCACCACCGTGATGCCCGCACCGGCCATGGCGCCGGAACCGATGCCGATGCCAAGGCCGGCCCCGATGCCCGAGCCGATGCCCATGCCCCGGCCGATGCCCGCGCCACTGCGCTGAGCGTCTTCGCTGAAGAAGCATCGCCAGGCGCTGCCGGCGGCTGGCGATGCCCTTACTGTCACAGTACTGTCATAAAAGGCGCAGGCCTGCTAGCTATAGTTCTCGGTCCCTGCCTACCGAGGAATCCTTTCCCATGAATGCCATCAAGGTCGCTCGCCGATTCATCGAAACGGACCCGGCCAACGAATCGGCCAAGATCCTGGCCCAGCTCGTGTTGGCTCTCGAGTCCGAACGCAGCTTCGAACTGGTCACGCTCTACAACCTCGACTACAAGAGCTTCGAGCTCGCGATGAACATCCTGAAGGAATGGCGGCTCGACCGCTACTACGCCAGCAAGTCCAAGCTGTTCGACCTGTCGCTGCAAGTGACCGAACTCGAGAAAAGCTGAAGTCCGCGGGGCACTCCCCGCGTGTTCAGACCATCATCCCGCCCGACACCTCGATGCGCTGGGCATTCACCCAGCGACTCCCCTCCCCGAGCAAGCCCGCGATCGCACCGCCGATGTCGTCGGGCTGGCCCGCGCGTCCGAGCGCCGTGAAGCCCGCGACCATCGCGTTCACCTGCGCGTTGTCGCGCACCATGCCCCCGCTGAAGTCGGTCTCGATCGCACCCGGTGCGATCGTGTTCGCCGCGATGCCGCGCGCGCCGAGTTCCTTGGCGAGATAGCGCGTGAGCGTCTCCACGGCGCCCTTCATCGCGGCGTAGGCGGATGCACCGGCTATCGAGAACCGGGTCAACCCCGACGACACATTGACGATGCGCCCGCCGTCCTTGATCAGCGGCAGCAGCTTCTGCGTGAGGAAGTACGTGCCCTTGAAGTGCACGTTGTAGAGCATGTCGAACTGCGCTTCGGTCGTGTCCTCGAAGTTCGCGTGCAGGCCCACGCCCGCGTTGTTCACCAGGAAGTCGAAGCGCTCGCGCTGCCAGGTGGCCGCGTGCGCCGCCTTCACCGAATCCGCGAACGCGGCGAAGGCCGTGCTGTCGCCGACGTCGAGCCGGAGCGCGACGGCACGGCGCCCCTTCGCCTCGATCTCCGACACCACCGCCTGCGCGCTGGCTTCGTTCGACACATAGGTCAGGATCACGTCGACGCCATCGGCGGCGAGCGCCAGCGCGGCACTGCGGCCGAGGCCCCGGCTGCCGCCGGTGATAAGTGCGATGCGGGAGGGATGAGAGGTGTTGGAAGCAGTCATTTCAAAGTCCTTGCTGGTTCATCGGTAAATCGATGGATGGACTTTAAAAATTACCGGCAGAAAGATAAATTCCGCCAAACTACGCACACTGTTATCCAAAAAGAAAACAATCAGCCGCCATGATCACCGACGAACTGCGCATCTTCTCGAAGGTGGCCGAACTCGCGAGCTTCAGCCGGGCCGCGGACCAACTCGGCCTGACCCGCGCGCGCGTCTCGGTGGCCGTGCAACAGCTGGAAGAGCGCCTGGGCACGCGGCTCCTGCAGCGCACGACGCGCAGCGTGCGCCTCACGGAAGACGGCGCGCGCTTCCTCGACCGCTGCAAGGACTACCTGGCCGAAGGCGAGCAGCTGGCCACCATGTTCCGCTCGAACATCGGCGGCCTCACAGGGCGCCTGCGCATCGACCTGCCGGCCACCGTGGCGCGCGACCTCGTCATTCCGCGGCTGCCCGAATTCCTCGCGCGACATCCTGCGCTGGAGATCGGCATCAGCACGACCGACCGCCGCGTCGACCTCGTGAACGAGGGCTTCGACTGCGTGCTGCGCGTGGGCGTGCTGGGCGATTCCGAACTCGTCGCGCGGCCGCTCGGTTTCATGCGGATGGCCAATGCCGCGAGCCCGGCCTACCTGCAGGCGCACGGCACGCCGCAGACGCTTGCCGACCTCGCGCAGCACCGCATCGTGCACTTCGCACAGACCCTCTCGCCGAACGACGCGGGTTGGGAATACTTCGACGCGGCCCAGGGCCGCTACCGGATGCAGCCGATGCGCTCCATCGTCACGGTGAACGGCACCGACGCCTACAACGCCGCGGCGGTCGCGGGCCTCGGGCTGATCCAGGCGCCGATCGGCGGCCTCCTGCCGTGCTTTGCGGCCGGCTCGCTCGTGCAGGTGATGCCGGCGTTCACCGCCCGCGCGATGCCGGTGTCGCTGGTGTACGTCAACCGGCGCCACCTCGCGCCGCGCGTGCTCGCCGTGATGAACTGGCTGACCGAGATCCTCGCGCCCTACTTCGTCGAGGACGGCGAACCGGCTATCTCCCCCAGCGCAGCACCAGCGGATCAAGCCGCTTCGCCGTCTCGATCAGGCCATCGCGCGTCGCAGGGTGCATCGCGGGCAGCGGATGCCGCGGCGCCTCGCAAGCGATCACGCCGCCCTCTTTCATGAGCGACTTGCAGGCCAGGAGGCCCGCCTGCCGGTTCTCGTAGTTGATGAGCGGCAGCCACTGCTGATACAGCGCGAAGGCCTTGTCGCGATCGCCCGAACGGTGCGCTTCGATGATCGGGCGAATGCCGTCCGGATAGCCGCCGCCGGTCATCGAGCCGGTCGCGCCGGCATCGAGGTCGGGCATCAGCGTGATGGCCTCCTCGCCGTCCCACGGGCCTTCGATGGCGTCGCCGCCCAGGCGGATCAGCTCGCGCAGCTTGGCGGCCGCACCGGCCGTCTCGATCTTGAAATACGCGACCTGCTCGATCTCCTTCGCCATGCGCGCGAGGAACGGCGCCGACAGCACCGTGCCGCTGGCCGGCGCATCCTGGATCATGATCGGGATGTCCACCGCATCGGACAGGCGCGCGTAGAACTCGAAGATCTGCGGCTCCGGCACGCGGAAGGTCGCGCCGTGATAAGGCGGCATCACCATCAGCATGGCCGCGCCCATGTCCTGCGCGCGGCGGCTGCGCTCGGCGCACACCTTGGTGCTGTAGTGCGTGGTGGTCACGATGACCGGCACGCGGCCCTTCACGTGTTCGAGCATGGTGCGCGTGAGCACCTCGCGCTCCTCGTCGGACAGCACGAACTGCTCCGAGAAATTGGCAAGGATGCACAGGCCGTCCGAGCCCGCGTCGATCATGAAATCGACGCAGCGCTTCTGGCTCTCCAGGTCGAGTTCGCCCTGTTCGGTGAAGGTGGTGGGCACCACCGGGAAGATGCCGCGGTATCTGGGGGTCATGATGTTTCGTTGCTAGCGTGGGTTCAATGCGAATGGCGCGGCACGGCCGAGCCGCGGCAGCCGACGAGGAAGTCGAAGTCGCAGCCTTCGTCGGCCTGTAGCACGTGGTTGACGTAGAGCTTCTGGTAGCCGCCGCCGCGCGTGCTCATCGGTTGTGCATCCGAAGAAGACAGCGACGCGAGGCGCGCCGCCAGCTCCTCGTCGCTGATGTCCAGGTGCAATCGCCCCGCATCGCAGTCGAGCTCGATCCAGTCGCCGTCGCGCACCGCCGCGAGCGGCCCGCCGTCGGCCGCTTCGGGCGCGACATGCAGCACCACCGTGCCGTACGCCGTGCCACTCATGCGCGCGTCGGAGATGCGCACCATGTCCTTCACGCCCTGGCGCAGCAGCTTCGGCGGCAGGCCCATGTTGCCGACCTCGGCCATGCCGGGGTAGCCCTTGGGACCGCAGTTCTTCAGCACCATCACGCAGCTTGCGTCGATGTCGAGGTCTTCATCGACGATGCGTGCCTTGTAGTGCTCCAGGTTCTCGAACACCACGGCGCGCCCACGGTGCTTCAGCAGCTCCGGCGATGCGGCCGAGGGCTTGAGCACCGCGCCGCGCGGCGACAGGTTGCCGCGCAGGATGCGGATGCCGCCATCGGCGATCAGCGGCTTGTCGAGCGGGCGGATCACCTCGTCGTCGAGGCTGGGCGCATCGCGCACGTTGTCCCAGATCGACTGGCCGTTGACGGTGAGCGCGCCGGGGTGCGGCAGCAGCCCGTTCTCGCCGAGCCGGCGCAGCACGGCGGGCAGGCCGCCGGCGTAATAGAACTCCTCCATCAGAAAGCGCCCCGAAGGCATGAGGTCGACGATGGTCGGCGTGTTGCTGCCGATGCGCGTCCAGTCCTCCAGCTCCAGCTCGACGCCGATGCGCCCCGCGATCGCCTTCAGGTGGATCACTGCATTGGTCGATCCGCCGATGGCCGCATTCACGCGGATCGCGTTCTCGAAGGCTTCGCGCGTGAGGATCTTCGACAGCGTGAGCCCCTCCTTGGCCATCTCCACCGCGCGCATGCCCGACATCTGCGCGAGCACGTAGCGCCGCGCATCGACCGCCGGAATGGCCGCGTTGTGCGGCAGCGAGGTGCCGAGCGCCTCGGCCATGCAGGCCATCGTCGAGGCCGTGCCCATCGTGTTGCAGGTGCCCGCCGAGCGCGACATGCCGCCCTCGGCCGAGAGGAACTGGTGCAGGTTGATCTCGCCCGCCTTCAGCGATTCATGCAGCTGCCACACGGCCGTGCCAGAACCGATGTTCTTGCCTTCGAGCTTGCCGTTGAGCATCGGCCCGCCAGTGACCACGATGGCCGGGATGTCGCAGCTCGCCGCGCCCATCAGCAGCGCGGGCGTGGTCTTGTCGCAGCCCGTGAGCAGCACCACCGCATCGACCGGGTTGCCGCGGATGGCTTCTTCGACGTCCATGCTCGCGAGGTTGCGCGTGAGCATCGCAGTCGGGCGCAGGTTCGACTCGCCGTTGGAGAACACCGGGAACTCCACCGGAAAGCCGCCCGCCTCCGAGATGCCGCGCTTCACGTGCTCGGCGATCTTGCGGAAGTGCGCGTTGCACGGCGTGAGTTCCGACCAGGTGTTGCAGATGCCGATGATCGGGCGGCCATCGAACTCATGGTCCGGGATGCCCTGGTTCTTCATCCAGCTGCGGTACATGAAGCCGTTCTTGTCGGCGGAGCCGAACCATTCGGTCGAGCGCAGTTTTTTTGTCATTGAGTCAGCGGCGCGGAGCGCGCGAGGTGAAAAAGCGTTGCAACAAACAGAAAACGAACAGCAGCGCGCCGACCACGATGCGGGTCCACCACGAACTCAGCGTGCCGTCGAATGAAATGAGGGTCTGGATGATCCCGAGCATCAGCACGCCGAACAGCGTGCCCGCCACGTAGCCCACGCCGCCCGTGAGCAGCGTGCCGCCGATCACCACCGCCGCGATGGCGTCGAGCTCCAGCCCGATGGCATGCAGCCCGTAGCCCGAGAGCATGTAGAAGGTGAAGATCACGCCCGCCAGTGCCGAGCAGAAGCCCGAGAGCGTGTACACGCCGACCAGCGTGCGGCGCACCGGCAGGCCCATCAGCATCGCCGAGTTCTCGCTGCCGCCGATGGCGTACACCGCGCGGCCAAAGGGCGTGCAGTGCGCGATGAAGATCGCAGCCAGCAGCACCACGACGGCGATCACCGCGCTGATCGACACCGAGGCCTCGCCCCAGATCGGAATTCGGATCTGCGAGACCTCCGAGTAGAACTCGTTGGTGATGCTGATCGAGTCGATGCTGATCAGGTAGCACAGCCCCCGCGCCAGGAACATGCCGGCCAGCGTGACGATGAAAGGCTGCAACCGGAAGCGCTCGATGAGCAGGCCCATGAACGCACCGAAAGCCGTGCCCATCACCAGCACCAGCGGAATCACGATGCCGGGGCTCCAGCCGTGCTTCTCGACCAACGAGGCCGAGACCATGGTGGTCAGCGCGATCACCGAGCCCACCGACAAATCGATGCCGCCCGAGAGGATCACGAAGGTCATGCCCACGGCCACGACGATCAGGAAGGCGTTGTCGATCAGCAGGTTGAGGAACACCTGCGCCGAGAAAAAGCCGTCGTAGAAAACAGACCCCAACGTTGCCACGAGAACGAACAACGAAATCGTCGCCGCCAATGGCAGGTACTTCGGATTGAGCCCTCCCCTCTTGCCCCCTCTCCCGCTTGCGGGAGAGGGCTGGGGTGAGGGTCTTGTATCGATCACCGCGCTCATGCCCGCCCCTCTTCATGCACCGGCCGCTGCACCAGCGTGCGCACTTGCGACCTGAACTCCGGCGACTGCAGCAGCATCACGGCAAACACCACGCCCGCCTTCACGACAAGGTTGATCTCCGGCGGCACCCCCAGCGAATAGATCGCATAGGTCAGTGTCTGGATGATCAGCGCGCCGATCACGCTGCCCACGAGGCTGAAGCGCCCGCCGGTGAGTGCCGTGCCGCCCAGCGTCACCGCCAGGATCGCGTCGAGTTCGATGAGCTGCCCCGCGTTGTTGCCGTCCGCGCTCTTCACGTTGGAGCTGATGAGCAAACCCGCCACACCCGCGCAGGCACCGCAGAACGCATACGCACCGACGATCAGCCGCCGCGCCTGCACGCCCGCTACGCGCGCCGCCGTCGGGTTGATCCCCACTGCCTGGATGAACAGGCCCAGCGCCGTGCGCGTGATCGCCAGGTACAGCAGCACGAACACCGCCGCCACGATGAACAGCGAGAACGGCAGCCCGAGCAGGTAGCCGCTGCCGAGGAAGAAGAAGGGCTTGTAGTAGATCGTGATGATCTGCCCGTCGGCGATGAGCTGCGCGATGCCGCGCCCCGCCACCATGAGGATCAGCGTCGCGATGATCGGCTGCATGCCGACCTTGGCGACCAGCAGCCCGTTCCACAGCCCGCACAGCAATGCGATGCCGATGGCCGCGAGGATGGCGAGCGGCATCGGGAACCGGCTCACGTCGTTGGCTACCGAGCCGCCGATCATCCAGGCCGCGAGCGCCGCCGCGATGGCCACCACCGCGCCCACCGAGATGTCGATGCCGCGCGTGGCGATCACGAGCGTCATGCCCAGCGACACGAGCACCAGAGGCGCCGCGCGGTTCAGGATGTCGATCAGGCTGCCGTAGAGATGGCCTTCGCGCCATTCAAGATGCAGGAAGCTGGTGTTGAAGGCGATGTTCACCGCGAGCAGCAGGAGCAGCGTGACGAGAGGCCACGCGAGGCGGTGGCTCATGAGAGATGAAAGGCGGTTCATGGCGTCTGCCTTGCTCCTTCCCCCTTTGGGGGAAGGCGGGGATGGGGGCAAGCGGCCTTTGCCGCCGCGCGGTGTTGGAGGCCGTCTGCCCCCACCCCTGCCCTCCCCCAGAGGGGGAGGGAGAAATACGGAAGGTGCGTCATGCGGCTGCAATCATTTCGTAGACCTCGTCCTCGGTCGAACCGCCCGGCAGCTCGCCCACCTTCTTCCGATCCCGCAGCACCACGATGCGGTGCGCCACGCGCACCACCTCGCTCATTTCCGACGAGATGAAAATCACCGCCATGCCCGCCTTCGCAAGCCGCAGGATCTCTTCCATGATTTCCTGCTTGGCCGCCACGTCGATGCCACGCGTGGGCTCGTCGAGGATCAGCAGGCGCGGCTCGGTCGCGAGCCAGCGCGCGATCATGGCCTTCTGCTGGTTGCCGCCCGACAGCAGCCCGATGGGCGTCTCGACGCTCGCGGTCTTGATGCCGAGCGACTTCACGAAGCGCTCGGCCATCTCGGTCTGCTCGGCATGCGACAGGAAGCGCCGCGTGCCCAGGCGCGCCTGCAAGGCAAGCGCGATGTTCTCGCGCACCGACAGCTCGGCGATGATGCCATCGGTCTTGCGTTCTTCGGGACACAGCGCAAGGCCTTCGCGAATGGCATCGGCCGGGTTCGAGAAGCTCATGGTGCGGCCATCGACCTTGAGCACGCCGCGGTCCGGCAACTCCAGCCCGAACAGCAGCCGCGCGAGTTCCGTGCGGCCCGCGCCGAGCAGGCCCGCGATGCCGACCACTTCGCCGGCACGCACGCGCAAATCCGTCGCCTGCAGCTGGCCCGCCTGGCCCAATCCTTCGGTCTGCAGCAATGCGGGTGCGGCCTCGTCGAACGAAGGCAAGGCAGCAGGCCGCGCCGACTGCGCCGCCAGCTCACGCCCGAGCATCGCTGCGATCAACGCCTGCGGTCCCAGGTCTGCGGCACGCCACTCGCCGATCCAGCTGCCGTTGCGCAGCACCGTGATGCGGTCCGACACCGCATACATCTGGTTGAAAAAGTGCGTCACGAAGACGATGGCCAGCCCTTCGCCGCGCAGGCGCCGCAGCACCTCGAACAGCTTTTCCACCTCGTCGTCGTCCAGGCTCGATGTCGGCTCGTCGAGGATCAGCACCTTCGACGACACGCCCAGCGCACGCGCAATCGCCACCATCTGCTGCACCGCCACCGAGTAGCTCGACAGCAGCCGCGTCACGTCGATGTCGAGCCCGATGCGCCCCAGCAGCTCTTCGGCGCGGCGGTTCACCGCGGCCCAGTCGATGCGAAAGCCCTGCGCCGCGCCGCAACGCGGATAGCGCCCCGCGAACACGTTCTCCGCCACCGACAGGTTCGGGCACAGGTTCACCTCCTGGTAGACCGTGCTGATGCCCAGCTTCTGCGCGTCGAGCGGCGAGTGCGGATGGATCGGCTGGCCGTCGAGGAACATCTCGCCGCCGCTCGACGGCAGCACGCCCGTCAGCACCTTGATCAGCGTCGACTTGCCCGCCCCGTTCTGCCCCATGAGCGCATGGATCTCGCCCGGGTACAGGTTGAGCCGCACGTCGCGCAGTACCTGGATGCTGCCGAACTGCTTGTGGATGCCCCGAAGCTCGAGCACGGGGCTGAGGCTGCCGTCTGTCATGTGCGGCTACTTGTTCTTGTTGTAGACGTCGATGAACACCGCGGCCAGCAGCACCAGGCCCTTGATGACCTGCTGGTAGTCGATGCCGATGCCCAGGATCGACATGCCGTTGTTCATCACGCCCATGATGAAGGCGCCGATCACCGCGCCCATCACGCGGCCCACGCCGCCCGAGGCCGATGCGCCGCCGATGAAGCAGGCCGCGATCACGTCGAGCTCGAAGCCCAGGCCGGCCTTCGGCGTCGCGGTGTTGAGCCGCGCCGCGAACACAAGACCCGCCAACGCGGCGAGCGCGCCCATGTTCACGAAGGTGAGGAAGGCGAGCCGCTGCGTCTTCACGCCCGACAGCCGCGCCGCCTTCTCGTTGCCGCCCAGTGCATAGATGCGCCGGCCGAGGGTGGTGCGGTTGGTGACGAAGTCGTACACCACGATCAGCACCGCCATCACGATGAGCACGTTGGGCAGGCCCTTGTAGGTCGACAGCAGGTAGCTGAAGAACAGGATGATGGCCGCGAAGAACAGGTTCTTCACGAGGAAGAAGGCGTAGGGCTCCTGCTCCATGCCGTGCGCCGCCAGCTTGGCGCGCCCGCGCAGCTTGAAGAACACCAGCGCCGCGGCGGCCAGCGCGCCCACGACCAGCGAGGTGGTGCGCAATGCGTCGCCGCCCATCGGATCGGGAATGAAGCCCGAGCTGAGCCGCTGGAATTCCACCGGGAACGGCCCCACCGACTGCCCCGCCAGCAGCGCCAGCGTGAGCCCCTTGAACACCAGCATGCCCGCCAGCGTGACGATGAACGACGGGATCTTGCGGAACGCGACGAACCAGCCCTGCGCGGCGCCGATGACCGCGCCCGCGAGGATGCTCACGATCGCCGTCGGCACGAAGTGCCATTCGTACTCGACCATCAGCACCGCTGCGAGCGCGCCGATGAAGCCGCAGACCGAGCCCACCGACAGGTCGATGTGCCCCGCCACGATCACCAGCAGCATGCCCAGCGCCATGATGACCACGTAGCTGTTCTGCAGCAGCAGGTTGGTGAGGTTCAGCGGCCGCAGCAGCGTGCCGTCGGTCAGCACCTGGAACAGCACCATGATCGCGACCAGCGAGATCAGCATGCCGTATTCGCGCAGGTTGTTCTTCAGGAAGCCGACATGCAGCTTCGGCGCCTCGGAGGCGGGAACGGCGGCCTTCACCGCGTTGACTTCAGGCTGCGACATGGATCGAACTCCCCGAGCTCACGATGGCATGCATGATGCGTTCCTGCGAAGCCTCGGCCACCGGAAATTCGGCGACGAAGCGCCCCTCGTTCATTACGTAGATGCGGTCGCACATGCCGAGCAATTCCGGCAGTTCCGAAGAAATCATGAGAATGCCTTTGCCCTCGCTCGCAAGCTGGTCGATGATGGTGTAGATCTCGTACTTGGCGCCCACGTCGATACCGCGCGTGGGCTCGTCGAGGATCAGCAGTTCCGGCTTGGTGAAGAGCCACTTGCTCAACACCACCTTCTGCTGGTTGCCTCCCGACAGATTGACCACCAGCTGCTCGATGCCCGAGCAGCGGATGTTGAGTGCCTTGCGGTACTCGTTGGCCACCTTGAATTCGCGCCCGTTGTCGATCACCGACGAATCGGCGATCGCGTCGAGGTTGGCCAGGCTGATGTTCTTGCGGATGTCTTCCTCCAGCACCAGCCCCAGGCCCTTGCGGTCCTCGGTGACGTAGGCGATGCCGTGGTCGATGGCCTTGCGCACCGTGCCCACGTCCACCGGCTTGCCGTGCATGAGCACGGAGCCGCTGATGCGCTGGCCGTAGGACTTGCCGAAGACGCTCATGGCGAGCTCGGTGCGCCCCGCGCCCATGAGGCCCGCGATGCCGACGATCTCGCCCTTGCGCACGTTCAGGTTCACGCCCTTGATCTGTTCGCGGTCGGCGTGCAGCGCATGGTGCACGCGCCAGTCGCGCACCTCGAACACGGTCTCGCCGATCTTCGGGTGGCGCTGCGGGTAGCGGTGCGCCATGTCGCGCCCCACCATGCCGCGGATGATGCGGTCCTCGCTGATCGGCTGGCCACGGCAGTCCATGGTCTCGACCGTCGCGCCGTCGCGCAGCACGGTGACCGAATCGGCCACCTTGGAAATCTCGTTGAGCTTGTGCGAGATGAGGATCGACGCGATGCCCTGGCGCTTGAGCTCCAGCAGCAGCATCAGCAACGCATCGCTGTCGTTCTCGTTCAGGCTCGCGGTCGGCTCGTCGAGGATCAGGAGCTTGACCTCCTTGGCCAGCGCCTTGGCGATTTCCACCAGCTGCTGCTTGCCGACTCCGAGGTCGGTCACGAGCGTGGTGGGCAGCTCCTTGAGGCCCACCTTGGCAAGCAGCTCTCGCGTCTTCGCGTAGGCGGCGAACCAGTCGATCACGCCGCCGTTCGCAATCTCGTTGCCGAGGAAGATGTTCTCGGCAATCGACAGCAGCGGCACCAGCGCGAGCTCCTGGTGGATGATGATGATCCCGAGCTTCTCGCTGTCGGCGATGCCCTTGAAGCGGCGAAGCTCGCCCTCGAAATGGATCTCGCCGGTGTACGAGTCGCACGGGTAGACGCCGCTCAGCACTTTCATGAGCGTCGACTTGCCCGCGCCGTTCTCGCCGACCACCGCGTGGATCTCCCCCGCGCGCACGGCGAGGTTGACGTTGCTGAGGGCTTTCACCCCCGGAAACGTCTTGGTGATCCCGCGCATTTCGAGGATCGTGCGTTCGCCTTGACTCACTTGACTTGGCTTTCCTTGTAGTAGCCGCTGTCGACCAGCACCTGCTTCCAGTTCGACGCGTCCACGCTCACCGGCTTCAGCAGGTACGAGGGCACGACCTTGATGCCGTTGTTGTAGGTCTTGGTGTCGTTCACCTCGGGCTGCTTGCCCGAGAGCATGGCGTCCGCCATGGCCACCGTCACCTTGGCCAGTTCGCGCGTGTCCTTGAACACGGTCGAGGTCTGCTCCTTGCGCAGGATCGACTTGATCGAAGGCACCTCGGCGTCCTGCCCCGACACCACCGGCATCGGCTGCGAGCCCGAGCCGTAGCCCACGCCCTTGAGCGACGAGAGGATGCCGATGGAGAGGCCGTCGTACGGCGACAGCACCGCGTCGACGCGGTCCTTGGTGTAGTAGGCCGACAGCAGGTTATCCATGCGCGCCTGCGCCACCGCGCCGTCCCAGCGCAGCGTGCCGACCTTGTCCATGCCCATCTGCTTGCTGCGCACCACGAGCTTGCCGCTCTTGATGTACGGGTCGAGCACCGACATCGCGCCGTTGTAGAAGAAGAAGGCGTTGTTGTCGTCGGGCGAGCCGCCGAACAGCTCGATGTTGAACGGGCCCTTGCCGCTCTTCAGGTCGAGCGCCTTCTCGATCGACTGCGCCTGCAGCACGCCGACCTGGAAGTTGTCGAAGGTGGCGTAGTAGTCGACGTTCTTCGAGCCCTTGATGAGGCGGTCGTACGCGATGACCTTCACGCCCTTGTCGGCCGCCTTTTGCAGCACGTCGGACAGCGTGGTGCCGTCGATGGCCGCGATGACCAGCACCTTCGAGCCCTTGGTCACCATGTTCTCGATCTGCGCGAGCTGGTTGGGGATGTCGTCGTCAGCGTACTGCAGGTCGGTCTTGTAGCCCTTGTCCTTGAAGTACTTGACCATGTTGGCGCCGTCGGCGATCCAGCGGGCCGACGACTTGGTGGGCATCGAGATCGCGATCAGGCCCTTGTCCTGCGCATTGGCCAGCGGCGTGAAGCCGACGATGGCGAATGCGATGCCCGCGAGCGATGCTTTGAGGAATTTGCGTTTCATGGGTGTGGGCTCTCAGTACTTGCGATTGGGAAACTCTTTGGCAGCGACTTCCATCGGGAAGATGCTTTCTTCGGTCACGATGCGCTTGGGCAGCGTCTTGCCGGCCTTGATGTCTTTCACGGCGCTCATCAGTTGCGGGCCGAGCAGCGGGCTGCATTCGACCGACACGTTGAGCTTGCCCGCGATCATCGCTTCGAACGCACCCTTCACGCCGTCGATGGAGATGATGGTGATGTCCTTCGCGGGCTTCAGGCCGGCCTCCTCGATGGCCTGGATCGCACCGATGGCCATGTCGTCGTTGTGCGCGAAGAGCACGTTGATCTTCTTGCCCTCGGCCTTCAGGAAGGCTTCCATCACCTCCTTGCCCTTGGCGCGCGTGAAGTCGCCGGTCTGCGAGCGGATGATCTTGAACTTCGGGTCGGCCTTGATGATTTCCTCGAAGCCCTTCTTGCGGTCGATGGCCGGCGCCGAGCCCACGGTGCCCTGCAGCTCGACGATGTTCACGTCGCCCTTCTGGTCCTTCATCTTCTCGACCAGCCAGCGGCCGGCCTTGCGGCCTTCCTCGGTGAAGTCCGAGCCCATGAAGGTCACGTAGAGCGAGTCGTCCTTGGTGTTGACGGAGCGGTCGGTCAGCACCACCGGGATCTTGGCGGCCTTGGCTTCGCGCAGCACGGTTTCCCAGCCCGACTCGACCACGGGCGAGAACGCGATCACGTCGACCTTCTGCGCGATGTACGAGCGGATGGCCTTGATCTGGTTTTCCTGCTTCTGCTGCGCATCGGAGAACTTGAGTTCGATGCCGGCATCCTTCGCGGACGACTTGATCGACTCGGTGTTGGCGGTGCGCCATTCGCTCTCGGCGCCCACCTGCGCGAAGCCGAGCACGAGTTTCTTCTGCGCGAGCGCGGAAACGGGCAGCAGCCCGCCGAGGGCGGCGGCGGCCAGTGCGGTGTTGAGCGTGCGGCGATTCATCGTCATGGGATGTCTCCTTCTGTTGACTTGCTTGTTGAGAACGGTTTTTGTGGCTCAGGCCAGCATGTAGCCGGTCTTCACCGTCGTGTAGAACTCCGCGGCGTGGCGCCCTTGTTCGCGCGGCCCGTAGCCCGACCCCTTGCGGCCGCCGAAGGGCACGTGGAAATCCACCCCTGCGGTCGGCAGATTGACCATCGTCATGCCGACCACGGCATGGCGCCTGAAATGCATCGCGTGCTTCAGCGAATTGGTGCAGATGCCCGCGCACAGGCCGAAGGGCGTGTCGTTGCACAGCGCGAGTGCTTCATCGTAGTCGTCGGCGCGCAGCACGCAGGCCAGCGGGCCGAAGATTTCCTCGCGCGCGATGCGGTGCGCCGGCTTGGCCAGGAACAGCGCGGGGCTCATGTAGTGGCCGGCGGTGGCGCGTTCGAGCGCTTCGCCGCCCCACACGTGCTCGGCGCCCTCTTCGCGCGCCACCTCGACCCAGGCGAGGTTCTGCGCGAGGCGCTCCTCGTCGGCCACCGGGCCGATGTCGACGCCGCGCTCCAGCGCATGGCCGATCTTCAGCGTCTTGAGCCGCTGGCGCAGCCTGGCCACGAAGGCGTCGTGCACCGCCGCCTCGACGATGAGCCGGCTCGACGCGGTGCAGCGCTGGCCGGCGGAAAAGTAGGCGCCCTGCACCGCGCAATCGACGGCGCGATCGAGGTCGGCATCGGCCAGCACCACCAGCGCGTTCTTGCCGCCGGTCTCGAGCTGCACCTTGGCGCGGCGCGAGGCTGCCGCCTGCAGGATGCGCTCGCCGTTGGCCATCGAGCCCGTGAAGCTCAGCGCATCGACCAGCGCGCTGTCGACCAGCGCCTGCCCCACTTCGCGGCCACTGCCCATCACGAGGTTGAAGGCGCCGGCCGGCAAGGCGGCGCGGCTGATGATCTCGGCCAGCGCCCAGCCGCAGGCCGGCACCAGTTCGGCCGGCTTGAACACCACGCTGTTGCCGTGGGCCAATGCGGGCGCGATCTTCCAGGCGGGAATGACGAAGGGCGAGTTCCACGGCGTGATGAGACCGACCACGCCGACCGGCTCGCGCGTGACGTCGACCTGCACGCACGCGCGCACCGAGGCGACGTTCTCGCCGCCGCCGCCACGCAGGGCCTCGCCCGCGAAGAACTTGAAGATCTGGCCCGCGCGCGCCACTTCGGCCACCGCCTCGGGCAGGGTCTTGCCCACCTCGCGCGCCAGCAGCAGGCCCAGGTCGTCCTTGCGTGCGAGCAGTTCTGCGCCGATGCGGTCGAGCACGTCGGCGCGCCGCTGCGACGTGCTGTGGCTCCAGTGGGGAAAGGCCTCGGTGGCCCCGCGGATGGCGGCCTCGGCCTGGCGGCGATCGGCGCGTGCGTACTCGGCCACCACTTCGCTGGTGTCCGAGGGATTGGCGCTCACACCCGTGGTCGCGCTGGTTTCCCAGCGGCCATTGATGTACTGCCGCACGTTCTGATGGAGCTCGCCGTGAATCACCGGGCGGGGGCCTTGTCTCTGTAGTTTTGGATGTGCGGCGAGTCTAGAAACAAAATTGATATCAATCCAATCGTTTTTTAAGCAAAATGGATATCGATCATCGGATTCTGGAAAACCCGATCAGTCCTTCGTTTCAAGTCAAAGAGACATGACCAACTACAACCACTGGTTCATCCGCGCCCGCCTCAAGACCCGGCAGCTGTTGCTGCTCGTGGCCCTGGCCGAGGAAGGCAACATCCACCGCGCGGCGCAGGTGCTCAACATGACGCAGCCCGCCGCCTCCAAGCTGCTGAAGGACCTGGAGGACGTGCTGGAGGTGCCGCTGTTCGACCGCCTGCCGCGCGGCATGCGCCCGACGTGGTACGGCGAGACCATGATCCGCCACGCCCGCGTCGCGCTCGCGAGCCTGAACCAGGCGCACGACGAACTCACCGCGCTCAAGGCCGGGCGCTTCGGCCAGGTCAGCGTGGGCGCCATCACCGCGCCCGGGCTCACGCTGCTGCCACCGGCCGTGGCCATGGTCAAGCGCGAGCAGCCCGACCTGCGCGTGTCGCTGGAGATCGAGACCAGCCCGGTGCTGATCGAGCGGCTCGAGCAGGGCAAGCTCGACATCCTGGTGGCGCGCCTCTTCGCCGAGCACGACAAGTCGCAGCTGCGCTACGAAGCACTGAGCGAAGAGCCGGTGTGCGCGCTGGTGCGGCCGGGCCATCCGCTGCTGGGCGTGAGCGGGCTCACGTTGCGCGACGTGGTGAGCGCAGGCTGGATAGTGCCGCCCGCGGGCAGCGTGCTGCGGCACCGCTTCGAGCTGATGTTCCAGGAAGAAGGCCTGGCGCCGCCGACCAACACCATCGAGAGCCCGGCGCTGCTCTTCATCACGCGCATGCTGCAGCAGAGCGACATGGTGGCGGTGCTGGCGACCGACGTGGCGCGCTACTACGCCGCGCACGGCATCGTGTCGCTGCTGCCGCTGGACATGCCCTGCCACATGGACGCCTTCGGCATCATCACGCGCACCGACCGGCTGCCGTCGCCTGCGGCGAAGGTGATGATGAAGGCGCTGAAGACGGCGGCCATGAGCGTGTACGGGCGGAAGCTAGAGATCGACTGACCGACCGGGTTCATACGCGGAATGCCGCGGAACCGGCTTTGCCGGGCCGCTGGCATTGCCCCCGGCGAGGGGGGTGGAGAAGCGACACGAAGTGCGCGAAGCCTGGGGGAGTGCCCGCTCAGGTCCAACCCGCGTCCACGGTGAACTCTTGAGCCGTGCACATCTTCGCGTCGTCCGATGCCAGGAACAGCACCATGCGCGCAATGTCTTCCGGCATCAGCTTGTCGGGCAGGCACTGGTTGCGCTTGAGCGACTGTTCGCCTTCGTCGTCGAGCCAAAGCTTCACCTGGCGCTCGGTCATCACCCAGCCGGGCGACACGGTGTTGATGCGGATGCGGTCGCGGCCCAGGTCCACCGCGAGCCCGCGCGTGAGGCCGTTCACCGACGACTTGGCGATGGCGTAGCAGGGGTAGCCCGAGCCCTTGGTCTGCCAGCCCGTGGAGCCAAGGTTGACCACAGAGCCGAAGCCCAGGCGCTTCATGCCCGGCACCACCGACTGGATCGCGAACAGCGCCGGCCGCTCGTTGATGGCCATGCGGTTGTCGTAGTAGTCGGGCGTGACCGATTCGAGCGTGTGGCGGTCGTCGCTCGCCACGTTGTTGACCAGCACCGCAAAGTCGCCGAGTTCGGCGGCCGCGTCGGCAACAGCCTTCTGCAGCGCTGCGATGTCGCGCACGTCGCAGGCGCGCCACCACGGCGCCGCGTGGCCGGCCTCCTCGATCTGCCGTGCGAGCGCCGCGCTGGAACCCTCGGCAATGTCGATGAAGGCGACGCGCGCGCCCTGGGCCGCGAAGGCAGCAACGATGGCAGCGCCAATGCCGCTGCCGCCGCCGGTGACGAAAACAGCGCGGTCTTTCAGGCTGGGATAAATGGAATGCTGGGGGGAATTCAAGAATAGTCTCCAGGGTGCTCGGCAAATGACATTGCAAAATGCGTATGCATCAATGCCTCAATTTTAAATTTCCGTTATCAATATGCCTTGATACGATCCGCCGAGTCAAGAAGACATGACGAGGAAAAACAAATGAACAAGCAAGAGACAGGCGTCCTCTCCCCTTCATCCGCATCTGCATCCGCGCCTTCGGTCGCAGGCGAGCCCGAATGCATCTGGCCCGCCGGTGCCAACCTCGGCGAAGGCACGATGTGGTCGCAGCGCGAGCAGGCGCTCTACTGGATCGACATCCTCACGCCGCGCCTGTTCCGCTACGACCCCGCCAGCGGCGCGCAGCGAACCTGGACCTTCGACGAGGAGATCACCGCCATCGCCGAGCGCGCCGCGGCGCCGGGCCTCATCGTCACGCTGCGCCGCGGCTTCGCGCTGTTCGACACCACCGCGCCCGGCGACGCCACGAAGCCGCGCTACCTGCACCAGCCCGAGCCCGAGCGCACCGGCAACCGCTTCAACGACGGCAAGTGCGACAGCCGCGGCCGCTTCTGGGGCGGCAGCATGGACTTTGACTGCCAGGCGCCCACCGGCGCGCTCTACCGCTACGACGCCGACGGCCGCTGCACGAGGCACGACGACGGCTTCGAGGTGACCAACGGTCCGACATGGTCGGCCGACGGGCGCACGATGTACTTCAACAACACGGCGCGCAACAACCTCTACGCCTACGACTTCGACGTGGAGGCGGGCACGGTGTCGAACCGGCGCGTGTGGCACCGCTTCCCCAAGCCCGATGGCCTGCCCGACGGCATGACCACCGACGCGGCCGGCCGTCTCTGGATCGCGCACTGGGGCGGCTCCTGCGTGACCTGCCATGACCCGGTGAGTGCGGCCGAGCTGTGCCGCATCCCGCTGCCCGCGAGCCACGTCACCGACTGCGCCTTCGGCGACACCGACCTGCGCACGCTCTACATCACGACCGCGCGCAACGGGCTCACGGCCGAACAGCAGGCAGCCGAGCCGCTGGCGGGCGGGTTGTTCAAGGTGCGCATCGGCAGCCCGGGGGTGCCGGCGGCGCTGTTCGCGGGCTGAAGCTGCCAGACTCGCACGCGAGACGCCGTGCGCGCCCGCGCCGTAGAACTGGACGATGCCGCGAAGATCACGCTTGTTCAAGCCCTTTGCGCCAAGCATCAACTGCGCACTAGTTCCCGGCGCTGTTACTTTCGTGTACTTACGGCACCAGTACATGGGCTTACATAATCCCCGGAAAAAGCTTGCCCTCATTCCGAGCAGCCAAGCCCTTCAGGGAGTTCCATGTTCATCCTCACCAATACGCGTGCATGCTCGCGCGCGCGTCAATCGCTGCAATGACGCGGCGCGTCACGATCCAGACTCCGCTGGGCGACACGCTGAAGTTGCACCGTCTGGTGGGGCACGAAGCGCTCAGCCAGGCCTATGCGTTTGACGTCGACGTGCTGGGCAGCACGAACGCACTCGATCCGAAGGCGCTTCTCGGCAAGGCAGCCACGGTCACGGTGGAGACGGAAACCGGCATCCGCCATCTCTGCGGCCTTGTCACCCGTTTCGGCCTGGCGCAAGAAGACGCCCGCCAGTCCTTCTACAAGATGCGGCTGCGCCCCTGGCTGTGGCTCGCCACTCGCCGAAGCGACTTCCGCATCTTCCAGGACCGAACCGTCCCGGAGATCCTGGGCGCGGTCCTCGGCCGCTACGGCCATCCGTTCGAGCTGAAGCTCATCCGCAGCTATCGCACCTGGAACTACTGCGTCCAGTACGGCGAAGACGACTTTGCCTTTGTCTCGCGCCTGTGCGAGCACGAAGGCATCTATTTCTTCTTCCGGCACGAGGCCGAGCAGCACGTGCTGGTCCTTGCCGACGATATCGCCTGCTCACACGGCCCCTTGCCCGGCGGCGAGACCGTGTCGTACCACCCGCACGAGAAGTCCGGCATGACCGGTGGCCTCGAGCCGAGTGAACGCATCACGGAATGGGAGCAGGCGCAAGAGATCCGTTCCGGCCACCACTACCGTGACCATTTCGATTTCGAACATCCCCGGGCCGACCTCTCCAGCGTGCAGCAGATGCCGTCCGGTCACGATCACGATGCCCACGAACTGTACGAATGGCCGGGCGACTACACCCGGCATGAGGACGGCGAGGTCTACGCACGTATCCGCAATGAAGAGCAACTGAGCGAGCGCAGCAGGGCCAGGGGCCGCTCCAACCTGCGCGAACTGGCGCCGGGCTACACGATGCGGCTCGCCGGCCACCCGCGGGTCGACCAGAACCAGCAATATCTGTTGCTCGGCGTGAGCTACCACCTCCGGGAAAACGTCGAAGCCAGCGAAGGCGTCGGCCGGACCGAAGGTTCGGTGCAGCACTTTGCCTTCGATGCCCAGCCCACGCACTTCGCCTGGCGTCCGCGGCGCACGACACCCAAGCCGCGCACGCAAGGCCCGCAGACCGCCGTCGTGGTGGGACCGGCCGGCGAAGAAATCTGGACCGACCGGTACGGCCGCATCAAGGTCCAGTTCCACTGGGACCGCATCGGCGAGGACAACGAGCATTCCAGCTGCTGGGTACGCGTGTCGACGGCCTGGGCTGGTTCGACCTTCGGCATGGCCGCGCTGCCGCGCATCGGGCAGGAGGTCATCGTCGACTTCCTCAATGGCGATCCGGACTGCCCCATCGTCACCGGCCGTGTGCACAACGCCGACGAGATGCCGGCCTGGCAGCTGCCCGATCAGAAGCACCTCACCGGCCTCCGCAGCCGCGAACTCGGCGGCGGGCGCAGCAACCATGTGGTACTCGACGACTTCGCGGGCAAAATCCAGGCCCAGCTCAAGAGCGACCATCAAAGCTCAAGCCTGGGTCTCGGCCATATCGCGCGCATCGAGGACGTGGCAGGCCGCAAGGACGACCGGGGCCAGGGCTTCGAACTGCGCACCGACGGGCATGGTGCGGTGCGCGCCGCGAACGGCCTGCTGCTGAGCACCGAGGCCCGCGCGAACGCCCAGGCCCACATCACGGACATGCGCGAGACCACCGCCAGGCTCACCCAGGCACGTGATCTGCACGAGGGCCTGAGCCAGGCTGCGCAGGAAGCCAAGGCGCATCAGGCGGGCGACCAGGACGAGGTGGCCAAGGCGCTCAAGGAACAGAACGACGACATCAGAGGCCATGGCAGCGACCCGGCCCACGGCATCTTCCCCGAATTCCAGGAGCCGCACCTGACGCTGGCCAGCCCTGCGGGCATCCAGGCCACGGCCGCCGGCAGCACGCACATCGTGAGTGGCGAGCACACGGCCATCACCAGCGGCGCGCATGCCAGCATCGGCGCGGGCAAGAGCCTGCTGGTCAGTGCGAAGGAGGCCGTGCGCCTGTTCGCCCACAAGGCGGGCATGAAACTCACCGCCGGCAGTTCCGACATCGACATCAGGGCGCTGAAGGCCAGCGTCAATGTGCTGGCCAAGATGAACATCAAGCTGGAGGCCAACCGCATCACGATCACCGCCAGGGACGAAGTGCTGATCAACGGCGGCTCGAGCTACACGCGCTGGAACGCGAATGGCATCGAGCACGGCACGATGGGCATCTGGCGCGAGCATGCGGCAACGCACAGCCTCCTGGGACCAAAGAGCTTGCCCACCTCCAAAGGCTACGAGGCCAGGTGCGAACTACAGGACAGCGGCGCAGCGGGTGGCGCGTCTGCCTCCCGCTGATGGACAACCCCTTGGCTGTGCACCCGGATGCCTCGCTTCTTCTGACCAGTCTGCGAAAGGGCTTTGCCAGGGCTCGGGCGCTGGCGTCACCCGCGCAAACGCCGGTTGCCCGCCCGTTGTCGGCCTTCCTGGTGCTCGAACGCTGGCGAGACAACCCGCTGAGTGAGCACCTGCAGGAACACCATCCGCGCTTTGCCGATGAACGCGTCGACGTGCCCGACGAGATCTACCGCGGATGCCCTGAAGCCGCGCCCACACTCGTGCCGCTGCCCGAAGACTGGGCAGCCGATGCGCCCAGTCCCGGCACCCAGGCTGTCCTGCACACGATGGCGCTGGCCCTCGCCGCGGCACAGGTGCAGAGCGCTCGTCGGCTGGTCGATCAGATGTTGTGCGCTGTCGTTTTCAGTACGGCGACGCCTGCAAGCATCGCGCTGCACTGGACCCGGCTCGGATTCCAGATCTCGCCCGCTGATGGAAAGGACAGGCTGTTTCGCTATCAGGATGCGCGCGTCATGCAGCGTGTGTGGCCGCTGCTTGATGACGCACAGCGTTCGCAGTGGCTCGGACCGGTGGCCGGGTGGTGGGCGTTGAGCCAGCCATGGCGGCCCTGGCCATACGCCGATGCACTCGCCACGGGTGGAAAAGTACCTGCGGGCGATGGCGAAGATCCGCCCGAATGGTTCATTGCGAGTTGGCCGGACTTGTCCAGTGCAGCGGCGAGAGAACCACGGCGCGAAACCATGCACCATCTTCTGCGCCTCGATCAATGGCATGCGGCACACAGTGCGACAACGGGCGCGCGGCTGTGGATGAGCATGGCTTCCCGGCAAACCCCCGTTCAACGCCAACCCGATGGAGAGGCGATGACCCGGCTCCTTCGCCAGGGAGCCGAATTGGGATTGACCCAGGAATCGGATCTGTCCGAATTCGTCGACGCGTCATGGCAGGCGCATCACGACGATGACCCGCCCATCGTGCGCGACTGGTCGGCCCCCCGGGAGGCGGCCGTGTTGCGGCATGCGCTCGCCTTGATGCATCCGGCACGCGATCACACAAGCCAGCCGGCCAACGGCCGTCTTGCTTCACCTGGCTTTGCCAGCGCGCTGCATGACGCCGAGCAAGCCCTCTCGAGCTCGACCAACCCGAACATTCTGCGAAGAGACTGAAGCCCATGCCTTGCGCCACTCCCTGCCGAAACTGCGATCGCAAGGGTCTGCCGATTCTGTTCACCCGTTACGCCGCGGCCTTCAGCGCGCAGCACAACGGGCTCGCTGCGCTCAGGCAGTTGCAGCCTACGGGCAATTTCCAGACCCAGCCCGGCGGCGTGGCCATGCGCACTGCGCTGTACGGCGTGCGCATGCTGCGTCCAGGCTACCTGTATGTGCGAGTTCAGAATTTGTGCAAAACCCATCCCGAGTGGCTCGCCTACATCGTGCATCCCCACGGCTACCTCGCGCAATTCGACATCGGGTTCCCGGAAGCCGCCAAGTCGAACCCGGCCTGCGAGATGGAAGTTCGTGGCGCCAACGCTTCCATGGTGTGGGTGGCGGACGCCAAGAACGTCACCGAACTGCATTACATGTTTCACCCCGACCCGATCGTGCCCAAGCATCTGTTCGAGCACATCGAGCCGAAGCGGGACACCTACATGCAGAAGTTCGATGTCGCAGGATGGCTGGGTGGCAATATCAGCCAGAAGGACACCTGCCAACCGGGACAGCTCAACAGCCAGGTGATGGAGTTTTCGGCGCTGAAGGACACGGCCGTGCAGACCGTGGGCAGCGAGCAGCACTACGGGCTCATGGGCGTGCACGGCGCCGAGCGCGAGTGGGGGAACTACGAGGAAGCGCGTACCGGGCGGCATTTCGGGAAAGTGCGAAACGAAACGCGCCATGCTGACGGGGGCGTGGCCGTCACCGACACGGGCGCCGTCACTGGCATGGCGATGGGACCCTACATCGCGCGCATCACCGGCCCGCTCTACAAGGATGCCCATGGCCCCCGGCTGCGGAAGATGGCCGAGTTCCTGGTTCAGCACAAAGGCGCCGTCGTCGCATGCGACGACCCCATCGGCATTGCCCAGGAACTCAGCCTGCACCATCTCACCGCGGCCATGCCGTATGTGCAGTGGCTCAAGGAGGTCGACGTGTTGGACCAGGGCAATGCGACAGTGACGAATGCGTGGAAGCACGCCACCAGCGAAAGCATCAAGACCGTGCGCGGGGCCCTCTACAAGAAGGCCATGGCCATGTACGACGCCGAAACGGACCGCCTGAAGAGCGTGCACGACGTCCTGGGCCGACGCCACGCGTATCCTGTGGGGTCCGTGATGATGCCGCAAAAGGACGGCAGCTACGCCGAGGTGCCGGTCAAGGATCTGGAGGCGCAGCGCGGGAAAGCGTTGGAAGAAGAAATCGCCGCTCGCGAATCTGGCCGAGAGGACATCAGCGACGCTGCATCCAAGGCCGCAATCGAAAAAACCCTCGGCCACTTCGATCCCACCAGGCTCGAGAAATTCGACACAACCCACCTGGCGCAAATCAAGGATCGCGACGAGCGCATGGACAAGATCAGCGAAGACCTGATCGCCTGGCTCCAGTGCGATGCCTTCCTGGTCAGCACATTGGGTCGCTACGACCGCAAGCCCAGCGGCATCGACACCGGCGACGGCGCGCGCTGTGCGGGCCAGTTGTGCGCTATTCTGGAAACCATGGACAGCAGCCCGCGCGGGCGCCGCTGGTATGCGGAACTCCGGTTGTTCAAGGACGACCCGAAGAATCTCGTCTGGCGCATGGCGACCCTGAACAACGAGGAGATCTCCCAAGAGTTGCAGCGCGTGCTGGATACCCTGCGGGACACGCTGCCGCCGGCCACCGAAGTGTCGGATCCACAAACGGCGGAAGAAAGCGCGCGCCAGCAGCGCGCCTGGGCCGCCATGGCCGCGGCGTTGGGCCAGGTTCCAAAGACGCTCAAGGGCAGCCAGACCTTGATCAAGGAAGTCCACAAGCTGGGCGAGCCCGGCCTGAGCACGATGCAGAAGATCAAGTCGCTGCAGAAGATCGCCGAGACGGCTGCGAAGAATGTTCATTCGGTATGGGGCATCGCGGTCGTGCAGGCAGCCCAGAAGCTGGGTGCGTCCGCGATGGAACTGAACCTTGCCAAGGGGCAGATCGTGTTGCTGTCGCACGGCCTGGGCGACAAGGCCATCGAGTTCGTGCGCCAGGAGCAGCGGGCGCTGGACAAGGAACTGCATGCCAGCGGACAGCCGGTGAGCTACAGCAACAAGCGCCATCCGGCGCCGGACGGGCGTGCGTGGCGGCGGCACTACGACTACAAGGGCGAGAAGATGCAGGCCCGGGTGGATCGAGCATTGGCGCTGGGCGCGGACAACGCAGCCAAGAACATGCGCATTCCCAGCGTGATCGGCGGTTTGGAGATCATGAGCCTGATTCCGACATTCGGTCGCGCCGGCGAGCGCGGGGAGGATCCCAGGGCTGGCAGCCAGAGCGCCGCGGCAGTGGCCAGCGCGATGGGAACCTGGAAGAGCTGGCGCTCCGACTACTACGAGAAGAACGTCTACGAGGCGATCAAGGGCGAAGCGCCGCTGGCTGCGCGCGCGAATCTGGTGACGGCCCTGGACAATGAACTGCGCATGCTGAAGATCGGCGCGGCGCATTGGGTGGCGTCTGCGGCGGTGGTGGGGGTGGTTTGGGATGCGATTGATGGGAATACGGCGGACAAGGAAGAAAATTCGCAGCTGATGCGTGCGTACTATGGTCGTGCCATTTCTGGCGGGGCGACGATCGGATCAGCACTTTTGAGCGCTTACAACTTCAAGAATGTGAAAGTCGTTCTTTGGTGCACACGTATCAATCTCGTCACGGGCGCCGCCACCCTGGCCTTCAGCTATGCCATCGAGAAGATGAAGGAAAAGGAGTGGGCCGATTGGCTCATGGCGGAACCTTTCCGGAAGGCTGACAGCAAGAAAATTCCGCATAGCAGCGAACATCTCATGCTCAGTCAATTGGCCAATGCCATTGCTGATATGGACTGACGAACGGCAACTATGTTTCTTTCAGAAAGCGGTTATCGCCAGGAGCAACGCAGCGGAGGTACACCGCAGGCACTGGCGTATTTTGCGGACATCAACCAGTACACGCGGTTGTACGGAATCCATGAGGGCATGGAACCTCGCCAGGAGAACGAACCAAAGCCCACGAGAAAAGAAAAGCTCGAGCAGCAGAAACTCGTGCGGCCTCGACTCTATGGAATGCGCACCTTGTTCGACTTCAACGAACACTTCATTGAATTGAGCAATGCGGAAGAAGAAAAGCGCTCGCTCGGGTTCATGCTGTTGCTGTTGGGTGCGCTAATTTTGTCAGTACCGGTATTCGGTGCCACCGCCCATTTTCTGCGGCATGGAATGCTGGATTGGGTTCTGTGCCTCATGGTCCTCGGCGTTTTTGCCTTGGAGTATTTTCTTGTGTGGCCTTACTTTTTCGCTCCGGCTTTCTTGACCAGCCTGCGCGCACGCTACCGCTTCAACCGAACCACCCGCAAGGTCTACGCACTGCGCCCAAAGAAATACGGCGGCAACGTCGTGCTCGACTGGGACCGCGTGCAGGCGCATGTTCGGTGGGCGCCGCCAAAATCCTGGACCGCCGAGCAACTGGCGGCGAGCGAGGCTGCACGCGAAGAGCGGTTGCGCTCGGCGGGTCTGGACAGCAATCTGCTGTTGTACTGGCCCCCACTGGATGCCAACGACCCCGAGCGTAAAGGCGAAGACGTGCTGTGGGTCGGCCCCACCGGCAGCGGCGAAGCCTTGTGGCAATACATCCGCACCTTCATGGAAGACGGGATGGACGCCGTGCCGAAGCCCTCCGAGCACGAGTGGTTGCGCAAGGGCTTCAGCGGCCCGGGCGAGCACCTGGAAGAAACCGTCATGCACGGCTCGCACATGCGCGACGACATCGTGGGCCAGGGAACTTCGGGTGCGACTTACAGCAACTACGCAGTCAACTTCCTCTGGGCGCCGCTGCACAGCCTGGCCGAACGGCTGTGCTACTGGCCGACGTTCCCCGAAGAATGGAACAGCGACTGTGGCCAGAAACGCCGCGAGAGCGGCATTGGCCCCGAAGAGCCGATGCGCTGGACAAGCAGGACTTGACTGGCGCCGGATTGAGCTGGCGCTGGGCGCGGACAACGCAGCGAAGAACATGCGCATTCCCAGCGTGATCGGCGGTCTGGAGATCATGAGCCTGATTCCGACATTCGGTCGCGCCGGCGAGCGCGGGGAGGATCCCAGGGCTGGCAGCCAGAGCGCCGCGGCAGTGGCCAGCGCGATGGGAACCTGGAAGAGCTGGCGCTCCGACTACTACGAGAAGAACGTCTACGAGGCGATCAAGGGCGAAGCGCCGCTGGCTGCGCGCGCGAATCTGGTGACGGCCCTGGACAATGAACTGCGCATGCTGAAGATCGGCGCGGCGCATTGGGTGGCGTCTGCGGCGGTGGTGGGGGTGGTTTGGGATGCGGTTGATGGTGGAATGGCACGTCGAGAAGAAAACCATCCTCTCGCTCTCGCCTACTATGGTCGTGCGATTGCTGGTGGCTTAACGATCGGATCGGCCCTCTTGGGTGCTCATAACCTCAAGAATGTGAAAGTCGTTCTTTGGTGCACACGTATCAATCTCGTCACGGGCGCCGCCACCCTGGCCTTCAGCTATGCCATCGAGAAGATGAAGGAAAAGGAGTGGGCCGATTGGCTCATGGCGGAGCCTTTCCGAAAGGCTGACAGCAAGAAAATTCCGCATAGCAGCGAACATCTCATGCTCAGTCAATTGGCCAATGCCATTGCTGATATGGACTGACGAACGGCAACTATGTTTCTTTCAGAAAACGGTTATCGGCAGGAGCAACGCAGCGGAGGTACACCGCAGGCACTGGCGTATTTTGCGGACATCAACCAATACACGCAGTTGTACGAAATCCATGAGGGCATGGAACCTCGCCAGGAAAACGGATCAAAGCCCACGAGAAAAGAAAAGCTCGAGCAGCAGAAACTCGCGCGGCCTCGGCTCTATGGGATGCGCACCTTGTTCGACTTCAATGAGCACTTCATCGAGTTGAGCAATGCGGAAGAGGAAAAGCGTTCGCTCAGCTCATTGCTTCTTTTTCTCTTCATCTTCGTACTTTCTCTACCGTTATACGTTGCGGTTAGTTCCATCCTCGGAACAGACCCCGCGTGGTTCGCTGGCGCGATGTTTGGAATATTCCTCTTGGTGTTCTGCCTGTGGTACTTCTTGGCATGGCCCTACCTACTGGCGCCAGCCTTCTTCACCAGCCTGCGCGCACGCTACCGCTTCAACCGAACCACCCGCAAGGTCTACGCACTGCGCCCAAAGAAATACGGCGGCAATGTCGTGCTCGACTGGGACCGCGTGCAGGCGCATGTTCGATGGGCGCCACCAAAATCCTGGACAGCCGAGCAACTGGCAGAAAGCGAAACCGCGCGCGAGGAGCGCCTGCGCTCGGCGGGGCTTGATAGCAACCTGCTGCTGTACTGGCCCCCACTGGATGCCAACGACCCCGAGCGTAAAGGCGAAGACGTGCTGTGGGTCGGCCCCACCGGCAGCGGCGAAGCCTTGTGGCAATACATCCGAACCTTCATGGAAGACGGGATGGACGCCGTGCCGAAGCCCTCCGAGCACGAATGGCTGCGCAAGGGCTTCAGCGGCCCGAGCGAGCACCTGGAAGAAACCGTCATGCACGGCTCGCACATGCGCGACGACATCGTGGGCAAGGGAACTTCGGGCGCGACTTACAGCAACTATGCGGTGAACTTCCTCTGGGCGCCGCTGCACAGCCTGGCCGAACGGCTGTGCTACTGGCCCACGTTCCCCACCGAATGGAACAGCGACTGTGGCCAGAAGCGCCGAGAAAGCGGCATCGGCCCCGAAGAGCCCATGCGATGGGCCTGCAAGCCTTGACGTCCGGCAGCACGATCGATGCAGAGCGCACCGCACTGAATGAACGAAGGCCTCAGCCAAGCATCCCGAACCGATGCTCGGTCACGCTGTGAAAGCGCTCCCCCGGCCGCAGCACCGTCGACGGAAATTCCGGCCGGTTCGGCGAGTCGGGGTAATGCTGCGTCTCCAGGCACAGACCATCCCCCTGCCGCAGGCTCGCGCCCGCGCTGCCGAAGAGGCTGCCATCGAGAAAATTGCCCGAATAGAACTGCACGCCGGGCTCGCTGGTGTGCACTTCCATGACGCGGCCCGTGGCCTCGTGCTCCAGCCGTGCCGCGAGCGCAAGACCGTGATCGACTTGAGCCCTGTCGAGCACCCAGTTGTGGTCGTAGCCATGTGCGAGCAGCAGCTGTTCATGGCCTTCACGGATGCGCTCGCCGATGCGCGTCGCGGCGCGGAAGTCGAACGGCGTCGAAGCCACGTCGGCCACGCCGGTTGGGATCAGCGTCGCATCTACCGGGCAGTAGCGGCTCGCGGGAATCGTCAGGCGGTGGTCCATCACGGAGCCGCTGCCCGCGAGGTTGAAGTAGTCGTGGTGGCTCAGGTTCAGCACCGTGGGCTTGTCGGTCGTGGCGCTGTAGTCGATGCGCCATGTGTTGGCAGTTGCCGCCAGCGTGTAGCGCACCGTCAGCCGCAGCTCGCCGGGGTAGCCCTCTTCGCCATCGGCGCTGGTGTAGCGCAGCTCGATGGCAATGTCGCCGCCGGCCTCGTGCGCCGTCATCGGCACGATCTCCCAGAAGCGCGTGCCCAAGCCCTTCGCGCCGCCGTGCAGCGAGTTGACGCCATCGTTAAGCCCCAGTTGATGCGGCGTGCCGTCGAGCGTGAAGCGCCCCGCCGCGACGCGGTTGGCGAAGCGTCCGACGATCGTGCCGAAATGCGGATGCGGCTTGAGGTAGTCGGCGAGCGTGGGCAGGCCCAGCACGATGTTCCCGCTGCGCCCGTGGCGGTCGGGCACGCGCAACGCGGTGACGATGCCGCCATGGTTAATGGCGCTCAGGCTCAGGCCGCGGCCGTTGTCGAGGGTGTATTCGGTGACCGTCCGGCCGTCGGGCATGCGGCCGAACTCGCGCGATGTGATGTTGCTTTTGCTCATGTATTTCCTGCTTGCTGAAGCATCGCCTCGCGCGCGCACTGGGCGGCGGTGCGCAGCGCGATGCTGTCCTTGAGATCGTGGTAGTCGGGCGGTTCCCCCGCGTGCGTGCGCAGCTCGATGCGGTGGCCGGCCTTGGCCACGGCGTCGGAGAAGCGCTCCTGCAGCGCGAAGGGCGTGTTCCTGTCGTCGCGGCTGCCGATCAGCACGATGCGCCGCGCCGGGTCGCGCGCGATGCCGCCCACATGGTCGAGCGGGTCGTAGAACTGCGCGCTGCCGGTGGTGTCGGTGCGGCCGTCTCTGGAGCGGCCCAGCATGCGTGCGCGCTCAAGCAGCCCGTAGGCGCCTGAAGTGAGCACCGCGCAGGCCACGCGCGTGCGGCCGAGCGTGAGCAGCGCGGCACCCGCGGTGGCGCCGCCGCTGTGGCCGACGATGACGATGCGCTGCAGCCTGTGGCGCTGCATGAGTGCATCGAGCGCGGCATCGAGCGCGTGGAACTCCACCAGCTGGCGGCGTTTGCGGTGATCGCCCGATGAGCCGTACGTGCCGGGCCGCGCCATGAAGATCCACGGCACGCCGGCGCGGTCGCGGCTGCGCTGCGCATCGAACGTGCGCAGGGGCTCGGTGTTGCCCGGGATGCGCTCGGGCGCCTGGTCCATCACGCCGTCGCGGTCGCCCGAGAACTGCACGATGGCCATGCGCGCACCGTCGATGTCGTCGCTCGCGAAGTAGCGGATGCAGGCCGGTCCCTCGGCAGGCCGCACCCACAGGTAGCCGGGCCGGTCGGGGCAGCCGGCGCGGTCGGCGGGCTGGTTCCAGTGCAGCACCTCGTCGTTGCTCGCGATGAAGGGCCGGGGCACGTCGGGGCCGGTGCGCTGCGCGCAGGCCGCCTGCACCAGCGCGAGCAGCACCAGGACACCGCGCATGCACCGCCGCAAGAGGCCCTGCGTCCTCATAGCCGTTGCAGCAGCCCGGGGATGCGGCCGAAGTCGGAGCCGACGCGGTCGCCCTTCACCAGCACGAGGTCGCCGTCGCGCAGGAAATCGCCGAGATAGCCCGCGAGCTGCGCGGCGTCGTCGAAGTGCGGACCGAGCAGTTCGGCGGGCACCTCCTCGCGCAGCCAGCGCATCTCGTCGCCGTGCGTCACGAGGTGCTCGATGCCGGATGCCAGCAACGGTGCGGCCAGGCTGCGGTGCATGGCCTCGGCTTCTCCGTCGAGATTGACGATGCGCCCCAGCACGCCGATCTTGCGCGCCACCGGGCCGCTCTGCGCGCGCTGCCAGTTGCGCACGAACTCCATGGCGTTGCGCATCGACATGATCTCCGCGTTCCAGCTGTCGTCGATCAGCGTGGCCTGCACGCCGGCCTGCGTGCGCAGCGGGTGCACCTGCATCACCGAGGCCGGCAGGCGCACTTGAGGCATGCGCGTGCAGGCAGCGTCGCCGTCGAAGCCCATGGCGAGCAAGGCTGCGAACGCAAGCGCCGAATTGCGCACCAGCCCCGCGCTCTCGACCGGGAACAGGTATTCCAGCGTGCGCCCCGGGATCGCGATGCGCACGCGGCAGCCGCCGCGCGGTTCGGGCCGGGTATCGAGCAGGCGCACGTTCGCGTCGGGCCCGCTGCCCACCACCCAGATCGCACCGGCCGTGCACGCGGCAGCATCCACCACCTGCCGCAGGCAGGGAATGTGGTCGGGCACGATCGCCACGCCGCCGGGCTCCAGGCCCAGGAAGATGCGTGACTTGTAGGCGGCCGTGAGCTCCAGCGTCGAGGCCTGCCGGGTCTGCGACAGGCCGATCTCGGTGATGAGGGCGACGTGCGGCCGCGCCATCAGAGAGATCGGGCCGCGGTCCATCCACAGCCCGCTCTGCGCCATTTCGAGAATGCACACGTCCACGTCGGGCCCGAGGTTGGCCAGCATGGCCGGCACGCCGACGCGCGAGTTGTAGTTGTCGATGGTGGAGTGCACGCGCGCACGCTCGGGCAGCAGGTCGCGCAGCATCGCGATGGTGGACGACTTGCCGACCGTGCCGGTCACGCCCACCACGAAGCCCTTGTAGCGCGCCCGCGCGGCAGCGCCCATGGCCAGCATCGCGGCGATCGGGTCGTCCACCTGCAGCAGCGGAAAGGCCGGGTCGAGCCCGTCGACCGCATGCGCGACCACGGCCCCGGCCAGCGCAGGGTGCAGGCTGGGCAGTTCGAGGTGACGGTCCCGGTTGTCGGTGCGCGGCTTGCTGTAGTTCTCGTGCGCGGCGAGCGTGCGGTAGTCGGAAGCGATGAAGAGAGAGGGCTTCGGCAGCAGCCCCATGTGAACCGGCCCGCGCACCACCGAGTTGACGGACCATCCGGGCGGCGGCTCGACCAGCCAGTGTCCGCCGGTGATCTGTTGCAGCTGCGCGGCGGTCCACACAGGCTCGGGCTCGGGGCCCGCGCCGGGGCGGTCGGCCGCGAGCACGGGCGCGGCGCGCTCGGGCAAGGGCGTCGGAAAATCAGGCACGCGCAGGCCGCACCACAGCGGGAGCCGTCGCGCGGGCGGCAGCTCGGGCGCGTCGCCGCGCACGCGCACTTCGAGCTGCAGCACGTCGCTTTCCAGCAGGCCGGCGCGCGGCGCACGCAGGCCGTAGCGGTCGCGGTAGATGTGGCCGGGCTCCCAGCGGCTGGTGGGCCACATCCAGTCGCAGGGGTCGTGCTCCATGCCCTCGCCCCATGGCGGCATGCGGGTGCTGCGTATCGGCAGCGCGCGGAATTGCACGCGCAGGTCGGCCGCGAGGGGCGCATCGACGGTCCAGAACGATTCGACCCACAGCAGCCGGCGCCCGACGATCTGCCGAGGCGCGCAGCGAACGCCCACGAGGCGCAGCGGGCCGATCTGCAGCGGCGTGATGCGCGCGTCTCCAGGCACCGCGTCGACGAGCCACTCGGGCCGCGGTGCAGGCACGGCACCAACGAGTGGCGCCGGCCGCGCAACCGGCGCGGCCGCGGAAGCCGGCTCGGGCCGGAAGCCGGGCCGCTCGGGCGGCGACAGTCGCACCGCGCAACGGCCTCCGGCCACCGGGACCATCTCGGTGCCGAGCGCGCGGCATTGCGCAGCGAAGCGCTCGCTCAGTGCCTGCGCCTCGTCGCCCGCGAGCTGCCGCGAGAAGCCGAAGCCGACGCCGATGGGCGTGAACATCACCTCCTCGACGCCGCACGGACCCAGCGTCAGCGAGAACACGCCCGAATCCCCGAAGTCGTTGCGCGCCGAATCGAACAGCAGGTCGCCGGCGTCGTGCAGGATCGGCCGGCCGCGGTAGATCTCGATGCCCTGCAGCACATGCGCCGAGGTGCCGAGGATCGCGTCCGCCCCGGCATCGACGATGGCATGGCCGACGGCGATCTCGGCCTGTGTCGGTTCGGTCTCCAGGTTGTCGCCCCAGTGCACCGCCACCAGCACCACGTCGGCCTCGCGGCGCGCGGCCTCGATGCGCGGTGCGAGCGTGGCGGTCCAGGCGGCCGGGTCGCCCAGCGGCAGCCAGGCTGCCCCCGCGCGTGCGGCAGTGGCAGCAAAGCGGGACTGCGTAGCGTCGAGCGAGAACAGCGCCACGCGCACGCCGCCCGCGCGCCGGAACGCGGGCCGCAGCGCAGCCTCCGGCGTGCGGCCGGTGCCGGCATGGGCAATGCCCGCGGCATCCAGCAGGCCGTGCTGCTCCATGAGCGCATCGGGGCCGTAGTCGCCGCTGTGGTTGTTGGCGGTGGCGACCATGCCGATGCCGGCCTCGGTCAGCACCGCGAGCATTTCGGGGCGGGCGCGGTAGTAGTAGGGAGCGGACTCGCCCTTGTCGACGCCCTGCTCGCCGCTGGCGGCGACCACGCATTCGAGGTTCACGATGCGCAGGTCGGCCTCGCGCAGCGCGGCGATGTCGCCGAGCATTCGGTGCGCGCCGCCGAGTTCGTGCAGCCGGTAATGCTGGCGGCGCGCGAGGTTGACGTCGCCGCCCCAGGCGACGACGCCGGTCGCCGCCTTCGCCTGCTGCAGCACCTCGCCCGCCTTCAGCATCCGGTGGTACGCCACATAGCCCGAGAGGTAGTGCTCCACGTCGTCGATGCGCACGCGAAAGCTGTGGTGCTTGATGAAGAACGAGCCCGCGATGCGCGCCGGGTTGCGGAAGAACATCGCCAGCTCGGGCCAGAAATGGCCGTTGGCGAGATAGCGCGCGCGGTACGCCAGCGCGCGGTCGAACTTGTCGCGGTCGAGCTCCGCCAGCAGCGGGCGCAATGCGGGGTCGGCCTCCAGCCGCAGCACCATGTCGCGCGCGGCCATCATCAGTTCGAGCAGCGTGGGAAAGGTGGTGATGCGCTCCAGCACGAAGTCGAGGTACCCCGACACGTTCTGCAGGCCGAACCGGTAGTAGCGCGTCTCGGGTCTGTAGCGCGTGAGTTCGTTGACGCAGTAGCTCAGCCAGTGGTCGTGCGCGCGCCAGTGCTCGGCGGCAATGAAATGCTCGAAGGCTTTCTCGACGACCTCGAGCCAGCGCGCGTCGCGCGTGAGGCCGTACAGGCGCATCAGGCCGAAGGCGGCTTCGCCGTCGTAGTAGATGACGCGGAACCTGTCCTTGACGTCGAGCGCGGGCGCGTTGAGCACGTGCACGAAGCTGCCGGTCTGCGGGTCCTGCATGTGGCGGATGCCGAGCGCGAGCTGCTCCAGCAGCGGCAGGTATTGCCCGTCGCCCGTGAGCTCGGTGTACTTGACCAGCGCGAGCAGGCACACGGCATTGCCGCCGAGCTTGATCTCGTTGCCGATGTCCAGCAGGTAGGCGGCGCGCGTGCCGTCCGGCAACCCGGCCGGGCGGATCAGCGTGCCGGTCAGGAAGGCCAGCGAGCGGTCGATGGCCGCCTTGAGCGTGTCGCTGCGCGTGAGCTCCCACGCCTCCAGCATCGCGTAGGTGGAGCTGGCATGGCGCAGCGTGTTGTAGGTGGGAATGACGCGGTCGAAGCAGGGAAACCAGCCGTAGTGGAACTCGCCCGTGGGCTTGACCTGCTCGGCGAGGTAGTTGCCGGCGGCGTCGATCAGCGCGTGGACCTGCGGCGCGTTCCATTCGCGCAGTTCGCGGAATCCGGCCGCCTGCCCTTCGGCGGTGAGGGGCCACGCGCCATCGGCGTCCACGTACACGGCCCGCGTGGTGAAGCACCAGACGGGCGCCGCGTCGTCTGCGGGAAAGTCGATCTCGCGGCCGAAGCGCCGCTTGCAGTGCAGACGCAGGTTGCCCGTATTGGGTTCGGCATGCTCCACGTCGCCGTTGTAGAGGATCGCGCTGCCGAGCATTTCCTGCGCGAGCAGCGCGACCTCGAAGCGCGCATCGAAGGCGATGCCCTCGTTGAAGTAGTTGCGCTTGGTCTGCGCCAACTTCGCTTTCAGCGCGCCCCAGCTCATGGGCTCGACCTTGTCCACCACCTCGGCGCGCAGGCGCTGCACTGCCTGGCCGGTGCGCTTCGCTTGCTCGGCGGCGGCACGCCATGCGGCGTCGAAGTCGGCGCCCCGCCCCGAAGCCACGCGGGCCCGGCTGCTGTCTTCGCCAACGGCCAGGAACACCACGCAGCCCGCCTCGTTGGTGGCGGGCGATGGCAGGGGCAGCGCACCCGCCGTATCCGCCAGGGCCTGCCGGGCGCGGCTCAGCAGATCGGCGAGAGGATTGGCGGCGGGCAGGGCAGCGATTTCAGCGTTCATGTAGAGCGGAGCGTTGCGGCGGCGGGGATGGTACCCCGCGGCAATGCTTTGCGCCGCGTCGGGTGCGTTTGGGGGTGCGTGCACAGGGCACCGGGTACTCCCCTCCGCGAATGTCCCCCGCCCTTCGGGCTCCTCCTTTATTTCGCTGCGGGGAGCACCCGGCGCCCTGCGCACGATGGGCGCTGCCGTTGTTCCGCTCGATCAACAAGTGCTCTGAACGATCACGACGGCGGGGTGCCTTGCGCAGCGAAATAAAGGAGGAGCCGAAGGCGGGGGACATTCGCGGAGCAAGGTACCCCGTCGGCGTGATCGCACCCCGAACGAGAGGCGTCGTTTCAGCCCCAGGCCTCCATCACCGCGCTGCGCACCGCATCCACCGCCACGGGACGTTTGCCCTCACCCGGCGCGACCCAGCACAGCCACGTATGCGACCGCCAGCCGGTCCATATCGCGAGCTCGCCGTTGCGCTCGCCCTGTTCGGCCTGGTCGAGCCGCATCAGCCCCGCGCCCATGCCGCTCGCGACCATGCTGCGGATGGCGCTCTCGCCGTCGGCCGTGCGGCCCTGGCGGTATTCGCGGCCCGCGCCGGCAAACAGTTTTTCCAGATGCACGCGCAGGATGCATGAAGGCGGCGTGCCTACCCACGGCATGTTCGTGAGCTGGTCGAGCGACAGGCCGGGGTGCGCCTCGGCGACGGGCAACGGCAGGGCCACGACGAGGTCGACCGCACCGAGGCGGCGCAGTTCCAGTCCTTCGATCTGCTCGCTGTCGCTGAGCACGTAGGCGCAATCGAGGTCGCCGCGCTGCACGGCGGAAAGCGTTTCGTACGACAGCCCCTGTCTCAGCTGCAGCGCGACCTGCGGATGGCGTTCCGCCAGCTTCACCAGCACCTCGCCGAGCCGCAGCGCCACCGGATCGACCACCGTGCCGAAACGCACCACGCCCTGCGCCGCTCCGCGCAGCTGGTCGGCCGCCGAGCGCATGCGCATGGCGGAAGCCAGCGTGCGCTCGGCCTCTTCGAGCAGGCTGAGGCCGGCCTCGGTGGGTGACATGCCGCGCGGCGTGCGCTCGAACAGCTTCACGCCGAGTTCGTCTTCCAGCGCCTTGAGTTGCGCACTGACCGCCGGCGCGCTGGTGAACACGCGCTCGGCGGCGCGGGTCAGGCTGCCTTCCTTTGCGATGGCGACGAAGGTCTTGAGTTGATAGAGCTCCATGGCGATGGATTGTGAGCTTCGGGGCCGGATCGGTCCGTTCGTTTTTCTGGAGGCCCCTGTCCAAAGAAGCGAATGGCAATGGCGGCCTCCAGCCCCGATTCTTCAGGCATCGATCATTGCAAGAAGAGGCTCCCCCATGTCCCAACGCCAACGCCTGAGCGGCATCGCCGCGCTGCTGCTCGCCACCTCCGGGTGGGGCTCCCTGTTCCTCGTGAGCAAGGGCGTGCTGCACCACGTCGAACCGGTGTGGTTCACGCTGATCCGCTACACCCTGTCGATGCTGCTGTTCGTGCTGCTGATCCTGCCGCGCGGCGCGGCGCCCTGGCGCAAGCTGCGGCTGCATGCGGGGCCGCTGGCGCTGCGCGGCGCGGCCGGCTTCGGCGTGTTCAGCGTGATGCTGCTGGTGGGGCTGGCGCATTCGGTGCCTTCGCATGGCGCGGTCATCATCGCCACCACACCCATGACCACGCAGCTCGTGCGCTGGGTGCTCGATGGCGTGCGCCCCACGCGCACCACCCTGCTGACCAGCGCGCTGGCGCTGCTGGGCGTGGCGACGGTCTCGGGCCTGCTGCTCGGCGGCGCGGGCTCCTCGGCCGCGTCGAGCACGCTGCTCGGCGACGCGATCGCCTTCGGCGGCACGCTGGGCTGGGTCTGGTACACGCGTGGCACCACGCGCTTTCCGGAGCTCGACGTGATCGAGTACACCGCGCTCACGGTGCTGGCCTCGTGGCCCGTGCTGCTGGCCGCGGCCGTCGGCGCTTCGCTGCTGGGCTGGTCCGCCGTGCCGAGCCTGGAGGGGCTGCGCATGTCGTGGCATGCACTGCTCTTCGTGGGCGTGGTGCCTTCGGCCATCTCGGTGCTGGCTTTCAACTACGGCGTGCGCGCGCTCGGTGCCGTCACGGGCACGGCGTTCCTGAACTTCGTGCCGGTGTCGGCGCTGCTGATGAGCGCGGCGCTGGGCAAGCTGCCCACGGTGAACGAGGCCGTTGGCATGGCGATGGTGGTGGTGGCGCTGCTGCTCCATACCGCGTCGAACCGCAAGGCTTCCACGGCAACGACGGCACAGGCCACACCGGCGCCGCAGACCTACCGCACCTGCGGAGCCACTGCGCCATGATCGCTGCCAGGGCCCTGTTCGATCAGCTCGCGATAGAAGAACGTGGTGGCGCACAGCCCGCCCTGCGGCAACAGGGCAAAGCCGGGAATCACGCCCACCCGCGTCCATCCCACGCGCGCATAGAGCCGCTCGGCTTCGGCGCTGGAGGTGTCGAGCACCAGCAACGTCTTGCCGCGCTCGCGCGCCACCTGTTCGGCCGCCTGCATCAGCAGCGCGCCGATGCCCTTGCGGCGCGCACGGCGGTGCACGAGCATCTTGGACACCTCGGCGCGGTGCGGCTGGTTTTCGGGCTGGGCCAGCACGAGCTGCACCGTGCCCACGATGCCTTCGGCGTCCTCGGCCACCAGCAGCGCGCGTTCGCCGCGCGCCACGCCGTCGGCCACGTGGCGCCAGAAGGCCCGTGCGCGTTCTTCGGTCAGCGGCTGCATGAAGCTCACCGACGCGCCGCCCTCGACGCAATCGGCCAGCACGGCGGCAAGGCCCTGCAGCTGCGTGTCGGTGACGGTGGACAGCAGGCGGATGCGCGGCGCATCGGCAATGGGGGTCGGCATGCTCATCTCCAGGAAGAGGGCGCAGTGGCGATCACGACGGCGTAGCGGGTGGTCTTGCGCGAAGGGTTGTAGTAGCTCATGGGGCGGTCGAGCACCATCGCCAGGCAGTCGCCGGTGCTTAACTGGTGCTGCTCGTCGCCCAGCGTGAGTTCGATGACGCCGTCGAGCACCCACACCTGCTGGTGAATCAGGGGTTCGCGCGCCGCTGTTTCGTAGGCCACGCGGGCCTTCGGCGGGAACATCACTTCGACGATCTGGATGGGCGATGCGAAACCGCTCGGCGACACGTTGCGCCGCACATAGCCGGAGTGCGGGTCGCGCCACTGCAGTTGGCTGGCCAGGCGCGACACTGGATCGGCGGCGGGCGCGGGCGCCTCGAACAGCGAAGCCAGCGACACGCCGAGACCGGTTGCGAGCTTCTCGAGCAGCACGGCGGTGGGACTGCTTTCGCCGCGCTCGATGAGCGAGATCATCGAGCGGCTCACGCCGCAGTGCGTGGCCAGCGCATCGAGCGAAAGGCCTCGGGCCGCGCGCAGGTCGCGCACGCGCTGGGCGATGCGGTCGTTGAGGCCGGACGGGGCTTCCGTTTCGGCCGACTCCTTAATTTCCTTCATATTGGATGAAATGTCCACCATAAAGGAAATCGCGTCAAGCCCGCCGGCAGGCTGCTCCGATCAGCGTGAAGGGCCGACCAGCGCGGCGCGTGCCGCCTCGGAGGGAAACACGCAGGCCACGTCGTGCGCGCAGCCCGGCACCACCACGACCTCCCGGCGCTTGTCCGGCGCAAGCAGCTTGCGGTCGTACTGCGCATAGGCCAGGCCGCGCTGCATGCGAAACGAGCCTTGCGCAAGCGCTGCGCACGACTTGTCGAGCACGCGGTATGCCGTGCCCTTCGCGTCGTTGCTGTCCAGCGCGCCTTCGAGATAGCTGATGTCGGCCTGCACGTACTGCTGGCGCGCCTGCGCGGCGGTGCGCCCGAAGTAGGCGGGCAGGTCGTCGGTGCCGTATTTCCAGCGGTTCATCTGCGGGCACGCGGGTGCGTCGGGCACGGAGAAGCCGGTCACGGAGGCGCCGTCGGGCGAGAGCCGCGGACGCACCGGATCGAAGTAGAGCCAGGTGCTTGGATCGGCCACCACGTAGCGCATCGCCGGCTTGCCCGCCGCCGTGCCGTCGTGCTGCGTGAAGGCGATGTAGCGCTGCACGAACTGTCCGCCCGCCGAGAAGCCCGCGACGGTGATGGTGCGCAGGCTGGGCCAGCGCTGCGCGATGTCGGCCACCAGCGCGTCCATCACCGCGAAGGACCCGACGCGGCTGCCCGAGGCCGAGCGCGCGCCTTCGAGCCAGGAGCCGCAGGTCCACAGCAGGTCGCCGGGCTGCGCGACGGGCACGCCCACCGTGTTGCAGCGTCCAGCCACCGCCTTGTCGGCCGCGACCTGGAAGAGCGGCGCGATCGCCAGCGTGTCGCCGAGCGTATCGGCGTTGCGAAGGGTGCGCAGCGCTGCCTCGAATGTCTTGTTGGCGTCGCGCGAATGGCCGTGCATGGCGATCAGCGCTTTCGTCGGCCCGGCGGTGGCGCCTGTCGCTGGTGCATCGGGATCGAGCGAGGAGTAGTAGTGCAGCGCGCCTGCGGCTCCTGGCGGTGTGAAGCTGCGGAAGCATTCAGCGGCGGCCGAATTCAAACAGGTGGAGGCATCGGCCGTTGCCGCATGCGTCGGCCAGGGCGCGATGCACGCGGCCGCGAGGGCCAAGGAAAAGAACCATCTGTAGCTGAGCATGTTCGTGCGACTCCGGGATGGAACGGAACGCGGATTCTCTGCCCACCGCCCCCCGACGAACCTGACTTGCCCACTGCTTTACATAGCGATTTACTCTACCGAAGCGCCATTCTTTGAACACAAATTCGGCATCGGGACGCGGATCATCCAACAATTCCCAGCACGAACCTCCCATGAACCCCGACCCTCTGCCCTCTTCCTTCGCGGCATTCGCCGACGGACTGCCGCCCGATCCTTCGCCGCTGCGCGCCCTCATCACAGCGGCCTGTCGCCGTCCCGAACCGCAGGCACTGCCACCGCTGCTCGCGCAGGCCCGGCTGCCCAAAGGCCAGGCAGAGGAAGCACAGGAACTCGCACACCGCATCGCGCAGCAATTGCGCGACCGCAAGAACGCAGGCGGCCGTGCCGGCCTCGTGCAGGGCCTGCTGCAGGAATACGCGCTGTCGTCGCAGGAAGGCGTAGCGCTGATGTGCCTGGCCGAGGCGCTGCTGCGCATTCCCGATGCCGAGACGCGCAACGCGCTGATCCGCGACAAGATCGCGCACGGCCAGTGGCAGTCGCACGCGGGCCGCAGCCCTTCGGTGTTCGTCAACGCCGCGACCTGGGGCCTGCTGCTCACGGGCAAGCTCGTGGCCACGCACAGCGAAACCAGCCTGTCGACCGTGCTCACGCGCCTGATCGGCAAGGGCGGCGAGCCGCTGATCCGCAAGGGCGTGGACATGGCGATGCGCATGATGGGCGAGCAGTTCGTCACCGGCGAAACCATCGCGCAGGCGCTCGGCAATGCGCGCGAGCTGGAGGCCGAGGGCTTTCGCTATTCGTACGACATGCTCGGCGAAGCGGCGCTCACCATGGAAGACGCGAAGCGCTACCGCATCGCATATGAAGAGGCGATCCACGCGATCGGCAAGGCTTCGAACCATCGCGGCGTGTATGAAGGGCCGGGCATCTCGATCAAGCTCTCTGCGCTGCACCCCCGCTACAGCCGGGCGCAGCACGCGCGCGTGATGGCCGAGCTGTATCCCGTGCTGCGCGAGCTCGCGCTGCTGGCGCAGCAGTACGACATCGGCCTGAACATCGACGCCGAGGAAGCCGACCGCCTCGAACTCTCGCTCGACCTGCTGGAGCGGCTGTGCTTCGAGCCGGCGCTCGCGGGCTGGAACGGCATCGGCTTCGTGATCCAGGCATACCAGAAACGCTGCCCGTTCGTGATCGACTTCGTGGTCGATCTCGCGCGCCGCAGCCGGCACCGGCTGATGGTGCGGCTGGTGAAGGGCGCCTACTGGGACAGCGAGATCAAGCGCGCTCAGATCGACGGGCTCGACGGCTACCCGGTCTACACGCGCAAGGCCTACACCGACGTGTCGTACCTCGCCTGCGCGCGCAAGCTGCTCGATGCGCCCGATGCCGTCTACCCACAGTTCGCGACCCACAACGCCCACACGCTGGCCGCGATCTACACGATGGCGGAGCCGTCGCGCTACGAGCCGGGGCAATACGAGTTCCAGTGCCTGCACGGCATGGGCGAGCCGCTGTACGAGCAGGTGGTGGGTCCGCTCGGGCGGCCGTGCCGCATCTATGCGCCGGTGGGCACGCACGAGACGCTGCTGGCCTACCTGGTGCGCCGGCTGTTGGAGAACGGCGCGAACACCTCGTTCGTAAACCGCATCGCGGACCTGGCGATCCCGCTCGACGCGCTGGTGGAAGACCCGGTCGCCACGGTCGAGCGCATGGCTGCGCAGGAAGGCACGATGGGCCTGCCGCATCCGGCCATTGCGCTGCCCGCGGCGCTGTACGGAAAGCAGCGCGCCAACTCGCCGGGGCGCGACCTGGCGAACGACGACAGCCTTCGCGCACTGGGCCATGCGCTTGCCGGCAGCGCCCATGAAAACTGGCGCGCGGCGCCGATGCTCGCGCAAGCCGTGCCGCACGGCGAGGCGGCCGACGTCGCCGATCCCGCCGACCATCGCGACATCGTCGGACAGGTGCAGGAAGCCACGCTGCCGACGTCGAATCGGCCATTGCCCAGGCCCATGGCATCGCTCCGGCATGGGCCGCCACGCCGCCCGCCGAACGCGCCGCCCTGCTCGATCGCGCCGCCGGCAAGCTCGAGGAAGGCATGCCCCGGCTGCTCGGCCTGCTGACGCGCGAGGCCGGAAAGACGTACGCCAACGCCATCGCCGAAGTGCGCGAGGCCGTCGACTTCCTGCGCTACTACGCGGCGCAGGCGCGCAGCGATTTCTCGAACGACACGCACCGCGCGCTTGGCCCGATGGTCTGCATCAGCCCGTGGAACTTTCCGCTGGCGATCTTCACCGGCCAGGTGGCGGCCGCGCTCGCGGCGGGCAATCCGGTGCTGGCCAAGCCGGCCGAGCAAACGCCGCTCGTCGCGGCCGAGGCGGTGCGCGTGCTGTGGGAGGCTGGCGTGCCGCGCGCCGCGGTGCAGCTGCTGCCCGGCCGGGGCGAAACCATCGGCGCCGCGCTGGTGGCGGACCCGCGCGTGCAGGGCGTGATGTTCACCGGCTCGACGGAGGTGGCGCGCATCCTGCAGAAGACGCTCTCACAGCGGCTGGGCGCGCATGGCGCACCCGTGCCGCTCATCGCGGAGACCGGCGGGCAGAACGCGATGATCGTCGACTCGTCGGCGCTCGTGGAGCAGGTGGTCGCGGACGTGATGGCCTCGGCCTTCGACAGCGCCGGACAACGCTGCTCCGCGCTGCGCGTGCTGTGCGTGCAGGAGGAAGCGGCCGACCGGCTCGTCGAGATGCTCAAGGGCGCGATGGCCGAGGCCTGCATCGGCAACCCCGCGCGGCTGGCCGTCGACGTCGGTCCGGTGATCGACGCCGAGGCGCGCGACGGCATCGAGCGTCACGTCGCGGCCATGCGCTCGAAGGGACGCAAGGTCTTTCGCCAGGCCCGCGAATACGCGCACGACACGCGCAACGGCACCTACGTGGTGCCCACGCTGATCGAGCTCGACAGCATCGCGGAACTGCAACGCGAGGTGTTTGGGCCGGTGCTGCACCTCGTGCGCTACCGCCGCCGCGACCTGGGTGCGCTGGTCGGGCAGATCAACGGCACGGGCTACGGGCTGACGCTGGGCGTGCACACGCGCATCGACGAAACCATCGCGCAGATCGTGGAGAACGCCAAGGCGGGCAACGTCTATGTGAACCGCAACATCGTCGGCGCGGTGGTGGGCGTGCAGCCGTTCGGCGGCGAGGGCCTGTCGGGCACCGGGCCGAAGGCAGGCGGGCCGCTGTACATGCTGCGCATGCTGTCTGCGCGGCCTGACGATGCGATGGCGCGCGCGGTGGCGGATGCCGCATCGACGCCGCAGGCCGGACTGTCGGCGCTGTCGCGCTGGGCGCAAGCCACCGGCCGCCCTACGCTGGCGGCGCAATGCGCGCGCTTTGCCGCGCAGTCGCGCTCGGGCAGTTCGCGCACGCTGGCCGGCCCGACCGGCGAGCGCAACGTCTACACACTGGCGCCGCGCGAAGCGGTGCTGTGCCTGGTCGACCCGGGTGCGGATGCGGAAGCGGACCGGCTGGCACAGTTGGCTGCCGTGCTGTCGGTCGGCAGCACCGCGATCTGGCCTGCCGACGCCGCCGCGCAGGGCCTGCGCGCTTCGCTGCCGGCCGAAGTGCAGCAGTGCGTGGCCATCGCGAACGACTGGGCGTCCGACACGGTGGTGTTCGACGCCGCGCTGCGCCACGGCAGCGCGCAAGGCCTGCCGGGCGTGATGCAGCGCATTGCGGCCCGCCCAGGCCCGATCGTCGGCGTACGCGCCTTCGCGCCCGGCGACACGGACATCCCGCTCGAAAGCCTTGTGGTGGAACGCGCGCTCAGCATCAACACGGCTGCGGCCGGAGGCAACGCGAGCCTGATGACGATCGGCTGAACGCGCCGCCGACGCTCGCTATTTGTCGAAGGCCGGATCGACGGGCACGCGGTAGCCGTTCACCAGCCGGTTGGTCTCGTTGGCCATGCCGACCACGGCCATCAGCTCGGCGAACATCGCGGGCGTCATGCCGGCCTTCTCGGCGCCGGCGTGGTGGCTCGCGATGCAGTAGCCGCAGCTGTTGGTGACGCTCACTGCGAGATAGACCATCTCCTTCACGACCGGGTCGAGCGCGCCGGGCGCCATCACTTCCTTGAGGCTGCTCCAGGTGCGCCTGAGCGTGGCCGGGTCGTTGGCGAGGTACTTCCAGAAGTTGTTGACGTCCGGCACGTTGCGTGTGGTCCTGATGTCGTCGAAGACCGCCCTGACTTCCTCGGAAGCAGCGGCGTATTCGATGGGCTGGGGTTTCATGAGGCTCCTGGTGTCGAAAGCTGTTGTCCTTGAATACGCCCGAGCCTGGTTCAGGACTCTCCGGAACCAGGCTCGGGCTGCACTGCTGCTCGGCGCGGCCGCAACCGGCCGCCCGCGATCACCGCAGGTCGAAGCGATCGAGGTTCATCACCTTGGTCCAGGCGGCCACGAAGTCCCGCACGAAGACCTGTTGCGAATCGGCGGCCCCATAGACTTCCGCGACCGCGCGGAGCTGCGAGTTGGAACCGAACACGAGGTCGGCCACCGTGCCCGTCCACTTGAGCGCGCCCGTCTTGCGGTCGCGTCCCTCCAGCACGCCGTCGGTCGTCGCGGACTTCTTCCACCCGGTGCTCATGTCGAGCAGGTTCACGAAGAAGTCATTGCTGAGCGTCTCCGGGCGCTTGGTGAAGACGCCGTTGCCGGACTGGCCGACGTTCGCATTCAGCACGCGAAGGCCGCCGACCAGCACCGTCATCTCGGGCGCGGTGAGGGTCAGCAGCTGCGCCTTGTCGAGCAGCAGCCCCGCAGCGGACGCCCCGTCGATCCCCTTGCGGAGATAGTTGCGAAAACCGTCGGCCTGCGGCTCCAGCGGAGCGAAGGAGACAGCATCGGTCTGCGCCTGCGAAGCGTCCATGCGTCCCGGCGAGAAGGGCACCGTCACGTCCTGCCCGGCCTTCTTCGCCGCGGCCTCGACCGCCGCATTACCGGCCAGCACGATCAGGTCGGCGAGCGAGACCTTCTTGCCGCCGGACTGCGCGCCGTTGAACTCCTTCTGGATGCCTTCCAGCACCGACAGCACCTTCGACAGCTGGGCCGGCTGGTTCGCCTCCCAGTCTTTCTGCGGCGCGAGGCGGATGCGCGCACCGTTGGCGCCGCCGCGCTTGTCGCTGCCGCGGAAGGTCGAGGCCGAGGCCCAGGCCGTGCCCACGAGCTGCGCAATGCCCAGGCCCGAAGCGAGGACCTTGGCCTTCAGCGCCGCGACGTCCTTGTCGTCGATCAGCGGATGGTCCACGGCGGGAATCGGGTCCTGCCAGATCAGCTCTTCCTTCGGCACCAGCGCGCCGAGGTAGCGGGCGCGCGGACCCATGTCGCGGTGCGTCAGCTTGAACCAGGCGCGGGCGAACGCATCGGCGAATTCCTGCGGGTTCGCCATGTAGCGGCGCGAGATCTTCTCGTAGGCCGGATCGACGCGCATGGCCATGTCGGCGGTGGTCATCATCGGGGCGTGGCGCCTGGCCGGGTCATGCGCGTCGGGCACGGTGTCCGCGCCGGTGCTGCCCTTGGGCTTCCACTGGTGCGCGCCCGCGGGGCTCTTGGTGAGCTCCCATTCGTAGCCGAACAGCGTCTCGAAGTAGCTGTTGTCCCACTTGGTGGGCGTGGGGGTCCAGGCGCCTTCGATACCGCTGGTGGTGGCGTGGACGCCGATGCCGCTTTCGAAGCTGTTCTTCCAGCCCAGGCCCAATTCCTCGATGTCGGCGCCTTCAGGCTCCGCGCCGACCTTGGCCGGGTCGCCCGCGCCATGGGCCTTGCCGAAGGTGTGGCCGCCTGCGGTCAGCGCCACGGTCTCCTCGTCGTTCATGGCCATGCGGGCGAAGGTCTCGCGGATGTCGCGCGCCGAGCCGAGCGGGTCGGGGTTGCCGTTCGGTCCTTCGGGGTTCACGTAGATCAGGCCCATCTGCACGGCGGCGAGCGGATTGGCGAGCTCGCGGTCGCCGCTGTAGCGCTCGTCGGCCAGCCACTTGCCTTCCGGCCCCCAGTAGATGTCCTCTTCGGGCTCCCAGATGTCCGGGCGGCCACCGGCGAAGCCGAATGTCTTGAAGCCCATCGACTCCAGCGCGACGTTGCCGGTCAGGATCATCAGGTCGGCCCAGGAAATCTTGCGGCCGTATTTCTGCTTGATCGGCCACAGCAGCCGGCGCGCCTTGTCGAGGTTGCCGTTGTCGGGCCAGCTGTTGAGGGGTGCGAAGCGCTGCGCGCCGTTGCCCGCGCCGCCGCGGCCATCGGAGGTGCGGTAGGTGCCCGCGGAGTGCCAGGCCATGCGGATGAACAGCGGACCGTAGTGGCCGTAGTCGGCGGGCCACCAATCCTGCGAATCGGTCATCAGGGCTTGGAGGTCCTTGATCACCGCGTCGAGGTCGAGGCTCTTGAACTCCTCGGCATAGTCGAACGCCTCGCCCATGGGATTGGACTTGGCGGTGTGCTGGTGCAGCAGCTTCAGGTTCAGCTGGTTGGGCCACCAGCCTGCATTTGCCGAAGCACCCGTCATGGAGTGCGTGCGCGCATGGCCCGGGAAGGGGCACTTCGTTTCATCGGACAAGGGGTTCTCCTTTGGTTGTCGATCACTCGCGATCGGAGCCAGTCTAGGTTTGGACTGCCCCTTCAACAACCAGATTGAGCATATTGATCTCATAGCGCATTGCTATGAGATCGCCCTCAGTCTTACGGAGGACCCCCGCGCGCGAACTCAGGCCATGGCGCCGAGCTCCTCCATCAGCTCTTCCTTGCGCGCGGCCAGTTGCTCGCGCATGGCGACCAGGTCCAGGCCGCGGGCGGCGCGCGCCTTCACGAAGATCTCGTTGCGCTCTTCCTTCACGTGATGGTCGATGTATTCGCCAAGGACAATGACCTTGGCATCGAACTTTTCGTCGATCTCGGTGGCTTCCTGGATCTGCGCGATCAGGTCCTTGGCGCTTGCATGCTCCACCTCGGCTTCGTCGAGCAAGTCCGTCTCCTTGATGGCCGCGCGCACCGCGGGGTAGAAGATCTCTTCCTCTATCCGTGCATGGACGGTGAGTTCCATGCAGATGTGGTTGGCGAGTTCGCGCTTCTTGCTCTCCGCAGAAGCCGCGCGCGAGTGGGCGAGTTCCTCATACTCCTTGAACAGCTTCTTGACGTTGCGGTGGTCGGTGTCCAGGAGGCTGCAGGCGTCGGGCTCTGCGCGTCGGGAAGTAGGCATCATGGGCTCCAGTTGAGTTGTGGGGAGCCCGAAAGATGAAGCGGCGATGCTGGTGGATTCGTAGGAAAACTCCGTGTCCGCATAGCGGCGCCGATCACCCGCTGCAACAAATCGACAACGCCCGGACGAAGTTCGCTGCGAAGCTTCTAGGCCGGATTCGCCCCTGGCGCGACGGATGCTCCTTGAATGCCATGTCTGCGCAATGCATCGGAGACAAAGCCGGAGCTCTTCATCTCTTCCACGAACTGGCACAGGGCCTGCGCGGCATCCGCGCCTCGCGTGCGCGGTGTTCCCATGGCCTGCCGTATCACCATGAAGCGGCCCGGCAAAAGCCGCAGGCCAGCGTGGGCGCGGATGTCCGATTCGAGTTGCTGCTTCACACCGGCGGCCACGTCGAGGTTCTGCTCGAGAAAGGTCTGCACGACGGCGGGGGACGTCGGTGCGCGCACGATCTGCGCATTCTTCAGTTCGCGCGTGAGGTAGAGGTCGTAGGCACTGCCCTTTCCGACTGTCACGCGCAGCCCCTCCTGGTCGACTTCTTCGTTGCGGCGCAGGGGCGAATGCTCCCGAACGAGGTAGCTTCCTTCGATCAGCACATAGGCCTCCGTGAAGGCGATCTGAGCGCCGCGCACGGGGTCGATCGCGAAGAATCCGATGTCCGCCTGCTCGTTGGCTACCGCTTCGACCGATTTCCCCGCGGCGTCGAACACCACCAGCTCCAGCGCTACGCCAAGGCGCTCGGCGAAGGCGCGTGCCAGGTCCACCGAGACGCCAACGGGTGCACCGGTTGCCTTGTCCGTGTTGGCAAGGATCGGGTTCCCCAGGTTGATGGAGGCGCGCAGCACTCCCTTGGGGGTGAACGCTTGAACGATGGCGGGAGCAATGGTCATGGCGAATGGCTAGGTCTTGAGAATTCCGCTGATCTTCGCGAGATTGCGCAGCGTGCTGGAAAGGTGCCGGTGCATGGCCTGCGAGGCCTCTTCATTGCGGCCGCGTTCGAGCAGCTCGAGCAGGTGCAGGTGCTGCTTGCAGTGCTCCACGTAGCGGCTGCGGTCCTGCATCGAGCGGTATGAAAGCAGCCGACGCACGCGGTTCACGCGGCGGATGGTATCGATGAAGAACGCGTTGCCCGAGCCCTCGACCAGCGACTCGTGAAAGCGCACGCCGCGGTCGTGCAGCTGGTCGGCGGTGTCGGTTTCGATGCCGCCTTCGAGCAGGTGCTTTTCCGCCGCGCGGCAGCGCGCGATGACCTGGGGCGAAAGGTGGTAGTTGGGTTCGAGCAGCGCGGCCGGCTCCAGCGCAAGGCGCAGGCGGTAGGACTGCAGCAGGCTGTCGGCCGTGGTGAGCATCGACGAGAACACCCAGCCGTAGCCAGGCTTCTTCTCGGCCCAGCCTTCGTTGGCGATGCGGCCGAGCACACCGTTCAATTGCACGGGGGTGAGGCCGTAGCGCTGCTTGAGGAGCGCTTCGGAGAATTCGTCGGGCAGCAGGCCTCTCAACCGGTCGTCGGCAATGCGGAAGTACACCTCGGTCACGATGTCGGACTCTTCGAGGCCCAGTTCGCCGGCCAGCGCCCTCGCCCCGTTTTCGATGGGCGTCACGAGGAAATAACCCCGATTGGGCTCGCGCATGAGCACGCCCTTCTCGGCCAGCAGCGACAGCGCTTCATTGACGGGCGAGCGCGACACCCGCAGGCGGTCGGCCAGCAGTTGCGCCGGAAGGTGGGTGCCGGCCGGCATGGCGTCCGCCTGGATCAGGTCGAGGATTTGCGAGGGAATGGATTGATCGGTCCGCATAGGGGCGGATTTTCCAGCGATTCCGGCCGCTCACGCCGACGGGGCGTTCACGACGCCGTGTTTGCCCACCATTTTCCGAAGGGTCGATGGAATCACGCCTCCTGCCTGAAGGAGTTCGACCTCCAGCTTCGTCTCGACCACAGCCACGGCATCGAAGCGCTCCGAGCGGCCGTCGGCCCGATGCAGCACGACGCCAACGGCGCCCCGCGGCTGGATGCCGCCCGGCCGGGCATCGATCTCGATGCGGTCGCCCGGCACCAGCCCGAGCGTGGAGGGCGTCATGCCCGCGGGCATGCGCAGCGGCAGCACGCCCATGCCGATCAGGTTGGAGCGGTGGATGCGCTCGAAGCTGTTGGCGAGCACCGCGCGGATGCCCAGCAACCGCTGGCCCTTGGCCGCCCAGTCGCGCGACGAGCCGGTGCCATAGCGCTCGCCCGCGACCAGCACGACCGAGTCGCCTGCGGCGCGGTAGCGCTGCGCGGCCTCCCAGAGCGGCACCACCTCGCCGCTGGGCACATGCAGCGTGTGGGCCACGGGGGCGCCGGGCGCCAGCAGGTTCTTCAGCGTCTTGCTGTGGAAAGCGGCACGCACCATCACTTCCCAGTTGCCGCGGCGCGAGGCGAACACGTTCAGATCGTCGCGGTCGTCGCCGCGCGCCACAAGGAAATCGGCCACACCGCTGTCCCTGGGGATTGCGCTGGCCGGCGAGATGTGGTCGGTCGTGATGTCGTCGCCCACCACGAGCATAGGGAATGCGTTGTAGTGACCGAGCATGCTGCCTTCCGAGAGCGCGGCGAACGGCGGGCGGCGCAGGGCGGTCGACGCGGGGTTCCAGGGGTACAGCTCGGTGTCGGGCGCTTCGAGTGCGTGCCACAGCGGGTTGCCGGCGGCGACCGCGAAGGCACGCGGGTAGTCCAAAGGGTCCTGCGAGAGCGCGAGCGCTGCATCGATCTCCTCGGCCGACGGCCACAGCTCGCGCAGGTAGACGGGGCGTCCTTCTGCAGTGACCTGCACGGGGTCGACGCGCAGGTCCTGCTCGGCGTTTCCCGCCAGCGCGAAGGCGATGACTAGCGGCGGCGACATCAGGAAGCCGAGGTCTAGATCGGGGTGCACCCGGCCCGCGAAGTTGCGGTTGCCGGACAGTACGGCGACCGGATGAACCGCACCCCCTGCCATCGCGTCCTGGATCGCCCTGGGCAACTGCCCGGAGTTGCCGATGCACGTCGTGCAGCCGTAGCCCACGATGTCGAAGCCCACTGCCGACAGGTCGGCGGCGAGGCCGGCGCGCTCCAGGTAGGCCGCCGCCGCGGGCGACCCGGGCCCGAGCGAGGTCTTGACCCAGTGCGGCACCTTCAGGCCGAGCGCGCGGGCCTTGCGCGCGACGAGGCCGGCCGCAACGAGCAGGCGCGGGTCCGAGGTGTTGGTGCAGCTCGTGATGGCCGCAATGGCCACGGGGTGCCGCGGCATCTGCGCGTGGGCGATCCGCGGCTGGAATGCGAGTGCGGCCAAGGCGGATGCAGCCTCGCCATACCCCAGCAGGTCCTGCGGGCGGCGCGGGCCCGCGATATGCATGTCGATCGCGTCCAGCGCGATGTGCAGGGTGCGCGTGTAGATCGGCTGCGCGGCGGGGTCGAACCACAGGCCGGCCGCGCGGGTGTATGTTTCCACGCGCTCGGCGTGAGCCTGCGTTCGTCCGGTCTGCAGCAAGTAGTCGAGCGTGCGGCGGTCGACCGGGAAGAACCCCGTGGTCGCTCCGTACTCCGGCGCCATGTTGGCCACCACGCTGCGCTCGCCCGCACTCAGCGTCGACACGCCGGGGCCGTAGAACTCCACGAATTCCCCGGACACGCCGATGGCCCGCAGGCGCTGCGTGACCGTCAGCGCCAGATCGGTTGCCAGCACGCCGGGGCGCAACGCACCAGTGAGCCGCACGCCGACCACGTCGGGTATGCGCAGCATGGTCGGCATGCCGAACATGACGGTCTGCGCCTCGAGGCCGCCCACTCCCCAGCCGAGCACACCGATGCCGTTGACCATGGGGGTGTGGCTGTCGGTGCCGATCATCATGTCGGGCACCAGCCAGCGCGCGCCGTCGCGCTCCTGCAGCGTCACCACGGTGGCCAACTGCTCCAGGTTGATGGTGTGCATGATCCCCGTGCCGGGCGGGTTGATGCGCACACCCTGGAGCACCTTCGAGGCCCATCGCAGGAACGAATAGCGCTCGGCATTGCGGCGGATCTCGAACGCCATGTTCCTTTCGGGTGCATCCCCGCGCGCGAAGACCTCGACCGCCAGCGAGTGGTCGACCGACACGTCCACCGGCAAGCTGGAGTTCAGCAGCGACGGATCCACGCCGGCCTCTGCCAGCGTGCTGCGCATGGCGGCCAGGTCCACCAGCGCGGGCGTGCTGGTCGTGTCGTGCATCAGCACGCGACCGGGCTGGAAGGCGATTTCCGCTTCGCTGGTGCCCGTGTCGGTCCACGCAACAAGCGCTGCCAGCGCGGCGTCTTTCTCGGCGCCTTCCATGTTGCGCGCGACGTTCTCCATCAGCAGCCGCAAGACCACGGGCAGGCGACCCAGCTTGTCTTTGCAGAGCGCCGACAGATCGACGGCCAGGTAGTCCTGCCCGGCCACGACAAGCCGCATGCAGGGCGTCTCAGTGTTTTCCATGATTCTTATTTTGCATTTGTCATTCATAAAATGCAATTCAGCACAAACCCTCAGCCCCGGGATCAGCCCCGCATCACAGCCCGTCGAAAGTGACCGCCGCCATGCATCCACCCTTCTTTCCGCCCGAGCCTTCCATCCATAAAGGCCGCCGCCGCGCATTGCTGGGCAGTCTGGCCGTCGGCGGTTCTGCCGTGCTTGGCCAACTTGCCGGGTGCGCCTCGACGGCCTTCAAGTCCATTCCGGCCTCTTCAACCCAAGGACATCCCATGTACGCCTACGTCGGCAGCCGCACCACCCGAGAGCGCAATGCGCGCGGCGATGGCATCAGCATCTTCAAAGTCGATTCCGGCAAGGGAACGCTGGAACCCGTCGATATCGTCAGGAACCTCATCAACCCGTCTTTTCTCGCGCTGAGCACGAATGGCGAGTTCCTCTACACCGTGCATGGCGACGAGAGCGAAGCGAGTGCCTTCAAGGTGGACCGCCGCACGGGTCTCCTCACCTTCATCAACCGCCAGAGCACGCAGGGCAAGAACCCGGTGCATCTGGCGCTGGACCCGACGGGCCGCTTCCTGGTGGTGTCGAACCACATCGGCGCCAGCCTGGCCGTGCTGCCCGTTAATGCCGATGGCTCGCTGGGCGCGCTGACACAGCTCGTGAAGCTGGAAGGACCCATCGGGCCGCATCGCGTGGAACAGAAGCAGGCGAAGCCGCACTTCAACCCATTCGATCCGAGTGGCCGCTTCGTCGTCGTGCCGGACAAGGGCCTGGACCGTGTGTTCACCTTCCACTTCGATCAAGGCCGCCTGGCGCCAGCGGCGGTGCCGTTCGCGATCACGCGCGAAACCGCGGGGCCGCGCCACGTTTCCTTCCATCCCAAGGCGCCGTTCGCCTACGTGGTCAACGAACTCGACTCGACCGTGACGGCCTACCGTGTCACGCCCGCAACCGGGGCACTCGCACCGTTCCAGATCCTGTCTGCGCTGCCCGAGACCTTCACCGGCAACAGCCGCGCATCCGAGTTGCAGATCGATGCCCAGGGGCGCTTTCTCTACGCCTCCAACCGCGGCTACGACAGCATCGCGGTGTTTCGCATCGACCCGGCCACCGGCGCGTTGAAGTTCATCGAAGCCGAACCCACGCAAGGCAGGACGCCGCGGTTCTTCACCCTCTCGCCGGACGGCCGCTTCATGTTCGCGCTCAACGAGGACAGCGACTCCATCGTGACGCTGGCCGTCGACCCCAACGCCGGAACGCTCAAGCCCACGGGTGCGTCGGTCAAGTCGGGCAGCCCAGTCTGCATGGTCTTCTCGGCATGACTCGGCACACACACGCAGCCCATTTTCAGAACCAAGGAACAACCCCGATGCATTCGATTCAACGCCGGGCGCTGCTGTGCGTCACCGCCACGCTCTGCGCCCTTCCGCTTGGTGCCCTCGCGCAGGACTACCCCACGCGCCCCATCACCATCGTCGTTCCCTTCTCGGCCGGGGGCGGTGTCGACGCGATGGCGCGGCTGGTGGCGGAGAAGCTGCGCGTGTCGCTGAAGCAGTCCGTCGTGGTGGACAACAAGCCCGGCGCGAGCGGCATGCTCGGCGCCGGGTTCGTGGCCAAGGCCAATCCCGACGGCTACACGCTGCTGCTGGGATCGGCGGGCGAGACCTCCATCAATCCGCTGGTCTACAAGGCAAAGATGCAGTACGCGCCGGAAAAGGATCTGGCCCCGATCACCGCGATCACGCGGGTGCCCAACGTACTGGTCGCGAACCCGGCGTTCCCAGCGAAGAACCTGGCCGAGTTCGTGGCCTACGCGAAGAAGAACCCCGGCAAGGTGACCTACGCCACCAGCGGCGTGGGAAACCCGCAGCACCTGAACGGCGAGCTGCTGCAGTCGCTTGCCGGCATCCAGATGCAGCACGTGCCGTACAAGGGCGCGTCGAGCCAGCTGGTCGATGTGGCCTCGGGCACGGTCGACATCACTTTCGTGAGCCTCGCTGGCGCAGCGCCTTTCATCAAGGGCAACCGGGTGAAGGCGCTGGCAGTCACGTCCGCCAGGCGTGCGAGCTTTGCGCCGGACATTCCGGCCATCGCCGAGTTCGCGCCCACGGCTGCCTACGACCTGGACAACTGGTTCGGCCTCTTCGCGCCGGCGAAGACGCCGCCCGCGGTGCAGGCAAAGCTCAATGAAGCGGTCAACGCCGTGCTGCGAGACCCCGAGCTCGTCAAGCGCTTGCGCGAGCAGGGCGGTGAACCGATGGGGCTCACGCAAGCGCAGTTCCGCGATTTCATCAAGACCGAATCCATCAAGTACGCGCGCATCGTCGACGCCGCAAAGATCGTCGCGGAGTAGTTCCTTCACCCATCAGCTGGTCTTCAAGGGTTTGAGATTCGGTTGCCGATTCCACCTTGACGCCCAAAGCCGCACCTCGGCTATGCTGCCTCGATGCGCCTTGAAGATCTGGATGTCTTTAGAGCCGTTCACGAGACCGGCAACTTCCAGCGCGCGGCGCTTCGCTGCGGGCTGAGCCAGTCGGCCGTCACCAAGGTCGTGCGCAAGCTGGAGGACGAGTTCGGGGTTCAATTGATGGAGAGGGGTGGCCGTTCGCTCGCACTGACGCCGGCCGGCCGCACCTTGTACCAGCGCGCCATGGAGCTCAGCGAGCTCACGGCTGCGACGCGGCGCGACATGGCAGGTGAGATGGCCGCGCTGCGTGGCGCGATACGGCTCGGCGTCGTGCCCGCGCTGCTCGGCAGCGTGGCCGCGCCGGTGCTGGCCGACATGCTCCCGGGACCGCACGCCGTCCAGTTGCTGGTGAGCGTCAAGCATTCGGCAGAGCTGGTGCGAATGCTGGAAGAAGGCAAGCTCGACCTGGCGGTGTGCTTCGGCGTGCAGCACCTCCCGCCCGACGTGCTGCGCACGCGGGTCGGACCTCAGCGCTACAGGCTGGTGGTTCGCGCCGGGCATCCATTTGCGGCAAGCATCCCGAGCCTGGAGCAACTGTCGAAGTCGCGCTGGCTGCTTCCGACTTCCGACGTGACGCTCCGGACGGAGGTCGAGCGGATGTTCGCCGATGCGGGCTTCGGTGCACTGGACGTGCGCGTCGAGACCGATACCTCGGCCACGCTTCTGATTCCGCTGCTGCGGCGAAGCGACCTGATCACAGTGCTTCCCGAGCAAGCCTTCCAGCCGCTCGCGAGCGAAGGGTTGGCCGCACTGGACGTCGACCTGCATGCGCTGACGGGCGAAGTGACGGTCTATCACCGGCGCAAGACGCCTTCAGTGGGGCTGCTGATGGCGTTGAAGCATCGGCTCGAGGCACAGGCCCGCAGCAACGCACTGACCGGCCCGCATGGCCGGCATTCCGCCAAGGAATCGATGTAGGAAAAAAAGTCGTCGGGGCGTCCCTACAGTTCCCGAACGGCTCCGGGATGTCCTTTCGAATCATCCCGGATCAATTGGGCGCATAGCTCGCATTGACGGACGCTTGTTCGTGCCGCCGCGACGCGGTCGATGGCGAACAACCAGGCCGCGGCACTTCCCTGTCAACAAAGCCGAAGAGCAGCTTTGCAAAGAGAAAGCGACCGATGGACCTCCGGGACAGCTTGTACGAACGTTTCCGCCATTCGGCACAAGTGTTTGAAAAGAACCCGTTCCTGGCCGTTCCCGGCCGGCTGGCCGAAGCATGGGAGGTGCAGCGGGAGTTCCAGTTCGGCGAAGTCCTCGGTCGGGTGGATGCGCTGAAGCTGCGGTATGCGGACCAGGGTGTGGGCGAAGGAGACCGGGTGGCGCTGGCCTTCGAATCGAGGCCGGAGTTCGTCTTCCACTACCTGGCACTCAACGCGCTGGGTGCCTGCGTGGTCCCGCTGAATACCGATCTGACGGTTGCCGAGCTGTCTTACCAACTGGGGCACTCGGGCTGCAGCGCCGTCGTCGGTCTGCCCACGTTGCAGCCACTGCTTGCGAGTGCCATCGAGGCTTCTGGCCGCCCTATTGCGTTGAGCACCAACGGCCCCGAGGGACTGCCCCGCTTGCAACGCCGCGTGAACACTGCCGCCGTACAAGCCGCCGAGTTGGACCGCGCCGCCGCCATCCTCTACACCTCCGGCACGACCGGCCGGCCCAAGGGCTGCGTGCTGACCAACGCCTACCTGCAAACGGCAGCGGACTACGCCCGCCAGTTGCCGCCGCATCTGGCCTTCGCCGAAGGCGCCGAGCGGCAGATGAACCCGCTGCCGCTTTATCACATGAACGCCATCAACACGCTGGGCACAGCCATCGTGACCGGCTCCTGCTATGTGATGCCGGGACGGTTCAGCGCGACGCACTGGTGGAACGACATCGCCGACACCCGGGCCACGCGCTTCAAGTACCTGGGGATCATGATTCCGGCCCTGCTCGCCCAACCCGAGACCGAACGCGACCGGCACTCGGGCGCGACGGTGGCGTTCGGCGCGGGCGTCGACCCGGTGCTGCACGAGCGATTCGAGCAGCGCTTCGGCATTCCGCTCATCGAGGTCTGGGGTATGACGGAGACTGGCCGTTTCATGTGTGTCGACCGAGAGCCTCGCCAGATCCATACGCGAGCTTGCGGCAGGCCGCTGCCGGGCCTGCAGGCCCGCATCGTCGACGACGCAGGGCAGGAAGTGCCCGACGGCACGGTGGGCGAACTGGTGGTGCGCCACGCCGCGGAGAACCCCCGCCATGGCTTCTTCAGCGGCTACCTCGACGACGCCGAGGCGACCGAGGCCGCATGGGCCGGCGGCTGGTTCCACAGCGGCGACCTGTGCACCCGCTCGCCCGACGGCCTGTTCACCTTCGTCGACCGCAAGAAGAACATCGTGCGCCGTAGCGGCGAGAACATCTCCAGCGCGGAAGTCGAAGCGGTGCTGGCCGCCAGCCCGCTGGTCAAGCAGGCGGCCGTGATGGCGGTTCCCGACGAACTGCGCGACGAGGAAGTTCTCGCATGCGTGATTCCCGCCGCGGGAGTCGCCCGCGACCGTTCGCTGGCGCTGGCGCTGCATCGGTTCGCGGCGGAACGATTGGCCTACTACAAGCCGCCCGGCTGGATCTACCTTGTCGACGAGATGCCGATCACCGGCACACAGAAGGTGCAGAAGCACCGCATCTTTCCTGATGGCTTTCGCGCCGAGCTGCCCGGTCTTCACGACGTGCGCGACCAGAAGCGCTGGAAGAAGTGAAGCAGATCGCATTGCCCCGACCCACGTCAACAGAGAGAAAGAACGCATGACAGAAGCCGCTACCAGTTCCGGCCACAGCCGCAGTCGTCCCTATGGTCTCGACGATCGCTATCACCTCCAGCACGTGCACCTGTTCGCATCGAACATCGACGAGACCATCGCGTTCTACAAGAAGTGGTTCGATGCCCGCGTCACCTGGGACGGCGACTATGGCGGCGCACGCAATGTGTTCATGAAGATCGGCATCGGCGCCATGCACCTGTACGAGCAATCGCCGCGCGACCTGGGTCGCAATGCCGTGCATCACCTGGGGATGCAGGTAGTCGGCCTGCATGAGGTCTACGAGCGCATGAAGGCCGCGGGCCTGCATCTGCCCAACCCCGTGCGGGAGCACTCCGGCGGCGGCTACTTCATGGTCAAGGCGCCGGACGATGTGCTGCTCGAAGTGTTCGAACCCGGAAAGAGCCGCGATCCGAGGGTCAGGGAGTATTACGGACTGGGCACTGGCGAATAAGGCAGTCGCGCCTCCGTTCATATTCACAAAAAAACGCTGCCCGTATTCACCGAACCGGCGCGGCAACCGAAGGAGACATACATGCGATTCAGCAAGATCATCATCGCGGCCGCAGCGTTCGCCTGCAGCGGCCTGTCATCGGCCCAGAACTACCCCAGCAAGCCAGTGACCCTGGTCGTGCCAGCCGCACCCGGAGGTGGAACGGACATTCTGGGAAGAGTGTTTGCCGAACAGTTGAAGAAGCGGCTGGATCAGCCGGTCATCGTGGACAACAAGGCGGGAGCGTCAGGAATGATCGGGACGCAAGCGGTAGCCAAGGCTGCGCCTGATGGCTATACCTTGCTGTTCAGCTATTCGTCTCCGATCTACTACGCGCAGCACACCTTCAACAACGTCCCGTACGACGTCAAACGGGATCTGGCCGTGATCTCGGAGGTCGCAACCAACACCATGATCCTCATGGTGAACAAGGATGTGCCCGCAAGGAACATGAAGGAGTTCGTTGCATGGGCCAGGAAGGAAAAAGGGCACCTCAGCTACGGATCGCTGGGGGCTGGCTCGGGTGGGCATCTCACCGCAGCCTATCTGAGCAAGATTCAAGGCCTCGAAATGGTCCACGTGCCCTACAAGAGCGAGGCGCCCTTCGCCCAGGATCTTGCAGCCGGTGTGGTGCCATGGGGCATGGGAACGCTTGCGCCCATGCTTGCGCTGATCCAGAGCGGCAGGGTGCGACCGATTGCCGTTCTTTCTGAAAAGCGCCTGCAGGGTTTGCCGAATGTGCCAACCATGAAAGAAGAAGGTTTTCCTGATCCCGAACTGGTCACCATGTCCTGGTTCGTCTTCGCAGCTCCTGCAGGAACGCCGAAGCCGATTCTCGAGCGCCTCGAAAAATACGCACGCGAAATTGCCCATTCACCTGCAATGAAAGCGCGGCTGGAGGAACTTGGGATGGATGCGGTCGGCGGCAGTGCAGCAGACTTTCGCCGAAACTTCGATGCGACGAGTCCCCTCATCGAGAAACTCGTGAAGATCTCCGGCGCGCGCAACGAATAGCTCACTCACGAAGAGTTTCGATGCACGATCGCGGCCTCCAGCATGGCCTTCAGTTCGAGCTGAACGGCGTCGAGCGCCCGCGTGCTGCGCGCGGCCCGGCACATCGCAACGGTGCCTTCGATGGCAGCCACCGTAAGCGCCCCCAGCCGTTGCGCGCGGCTTGCAGCCACGCCTTCGCGGCGCAGCGCTGCGGCCAGGATGGCTTCCCAGCGCTCGAAGGCCTCGTGAGCGAGTTCGCGAAGGTGCTCCCCCGACGCGATGTCTTCCTCGTCCGCCATGGGTTCGACCGCCACCGCCAGCACAGGGCAGCCGGCCTCGAAGCCGGAACTCTCGAGGATGCGGCGCCACCAGCCGACGAAGGCCTGCAGGCCTTCGACCGCGCCGCGTTCCTTCGTCAGCGTTTCCAGCGGCACCGCCACGCTCTCGGTGGCGTAGCGCACCGCCTCTTCCAGCAGTTGCTGCTTGCCGCCGGGGAAATGATGGCCCAGCGAACCGCGCGGCGTGCCGGTGTGCTGCACCACGGTTCGCAGGCTTGTGGCATGCACGCCGCGCCTGCTCAACAGGTCGGCGGCGCCGGCGATCATCTTGTCTCGGGTCAGGGAGGACATGCGGGTTCTTCTCTATGTCGAATGTCATAGCGAGTGTATGATGAAATCTTCTATGACACGTGGCATAGAAAAACAACGACCACTCGGCACGGGCCGATGCGCACCCAAACCCGATCCAAGGAGAACTCGCCATGACAGATGAAACCGCTGCGCCCCAGGTGCGAATGTCGGTCCAGGACCACGTATGCGTGATCTCGCTGGACAACGCGGCGAAAAAGAACGCCATCACGCCGGAAATGATGCAGCAGCTGTCGCAGCACCTCACGGCTTTCGACGACGACGACGAGCTGTGGGTGGCCGTGCTCGATCCGACGGGCGAGCACACCACCGCAGGACTGGACATGCCGAAGTTCTTCGGCCCCACCGCAACCGCGAAGCCGATCCCGCCGCAGCAGGTGGATCCGCTCGGGCTGGCCCGGCGCTGCCGCAAGCCCGTGATCTCGGTCGTTCACGGCATCACCTACACGGTGGGCATCGAGATGATGCTCGCTGCGGACATCGTCATAGCGGCCGACACGGCGCGCTTCCACCAGCTGGAGGCCAAACGCGGCATCGCCCCTCTGGGCGGGGCGCACTTCCGCTATCTGCAGCGCATGGGCTGGGGCAATGCGATGCATCTGTTGCTCCTGTGCGAGGAGTTCTCGGCGCAGCGCGCGCTGGAGGTCGGCCTGGTGCAAGAGGTTCATCCCTACGGCGCCCACCGCGAACGCGCGCTCGACATTGCCCGCCGCATCTGCACCTGTGCGCCCATCGGGCTGCGCGCCACCAAGGCAGCGGCGCTGACCTACGTGCAGCAGGGCGAGGCTGCGGCGATCGCCGCGATTCCGGAGATCCGCAAGCAGGTCTTCGCCAGCGCTGACTTCAATGAAGGCCTGCAATCGTTCATGGAACGGCGCGAGGCCCGCTTCCAGGGCCGCTGAAGTCCGGACCATCGTCTTCATACATCCAATCGCAACCGATTTTTCCCATCATGACCATCGTCACCGTGACCACTCCCGAAGGCCGCCTGTCGCCCGAGCAGCGGCGCGAACTCGCCCTGTCGCTGACCGACGCAGTGCTCGTCCCCGAGGTCGGCCGGCTTGCGCCGCCGGCTCGCATAGGCTTCCAGGTGCACTTCGTCGAGCGCACGCCCGACCGCATGGCGATCGGCGGCCGGCTTCTATGCGACCAGTCGCCCGCACCCGACGTCGCCACCTTCGACATCTGCGTGATGGATGCGGCCTGGCCGCTGCCGGTGCGCAAGCAGGTGACCGAGAACGTGCTGGCAGCGATGGCCAAGGCGTGCGCCATAGACCAGCCCTCACCCGCATGGTGGACCACGTTCCGCACCATCGACGAAGGCAGCTGGGGCTCGCGCGGCAGCGTGCTGTCGATCCTGGACCTGCTGGCCAGCGGAGTGTTCACGCCCGAGCGCGTGGCCGAGATCCGCAAGGCGCTGGGTTGAACGCGCCAGGCTCGGGCCCTGCGGCCAACGAAGGTCGCACAGAAAGAAGGCATCCATCATGACGATCATCGTCGCGGTCAAGTACAGGCTCCAGCCCGGCAAGAGGGACGAGCTGCTGTCGTTCGTCTCCGAGAACGTCGTCAACACCCGGCGGGAGCCGGGCAACCTCGAATACACGCACTACCCTTCTCTTGAGGACGAGCAGGAGATGTTCGTATTCGAGATGTGGGAGGACCTGAAGAATCTGGATGACCACATCCGCATGCCCCATTACGTCGCGTTCTCCGACAGGCGCATGCCGATGCTGGAGTCCTGGGAGGCCCGGATCTACGAGGCCGGTCTCCTGCGCGAGGTGAAGAAGGCGCCTTTGTCGGACTGAAGGCCACTCGAGATCGCCGTGCTCTTGCCCGCGCCCGCGGCAGATACGGTATCAGCGTGCCATGCGATCCAGAGCCGCTCGGACTCGGCGCCCCCGTCCCATTAAGGTTCGTATGCAAGACTGGTCGCACTCTCCAGATGCCACAGCCGCTCGAGAAGCCTGCGCGCCCGCACGGCACCGATCACCGGCGTGGACAGTTCGAGAAACTTGCTTTCCAGATCGGCGTCACTCAGCGGTTCTTCGGGATCGCCCTTCCGATTGGGCTGCAGATGGCTGAGTCGGCGCCCATCCGCGGTGTCGATCTCGATGCGCGCGGCACGCTGGCCCGGAAAGGCTGCGTCGAGCGCCGGATCCACCGCGACCTCCATGCGCTCCATCAGGGCGCGCGTCGCGGGATCCTCGAGGCGCGCCGGCTCAAACGCCGCCATGCGTACGCTGCCATGCACGAGGGCCGACGCCACCATGTACTTCAGGCTGAAGCGTGCTTCGTTGGCGGAAGTCGGTCGCTCGTAGCAAGCGATATCCAATGCGGGCCTGTAAGTGCCGACACGAACGCGGACCATGTCGTCGATCGCAACGCGATGCATCGCCTTCAGCGCGAGTGCGCCGTCGATGGCGGGAAAAGTGTGACCGCAGCCGACATGGTTCTTGAACGTCAGGCGGGTAATGTGAAAGTCCTGCCCCAGCGTCGCGCCCACCTGTGACCAATCCGGCCCATTGCTCATGGCCTGGCCGAGCCCTGCTTCACCATCGAGGACATCGAGCGAACCTGTCAGGCCCCGACGCGCCAGCTGGGCCGCAAGGAGCCCCGCCTCGGCCGCACGCCCCGCATGCAGCGGCTTGGACATCGAATCCATCCGGAATGCCTGCTGCAGGCCCGACGTGAAGGTTGCGGCGGTGGCCAGTGCGTGCGCAAAGGCCGCTTGATCGAGTTCCATCAACGCACCCGCCGCAGCGGCAGCGCCGAAGCTGCCCACAGTGCCCGTGCTGTGCCAGAACTTGTAGTGCGGCCGGCCCATCACCACGCCAATCCGTGTGGACACCTCGTAGCCAAGCACCACGCCGCGCAGAAACTGAAGCCCTGAGGCACCGATGTCCTGCCCCCCGGCCAGCGCGGCCGCGATGGTGGCAGCGCCTGGGTGGTACATGGCCTCGCGAAAGCTGTCATCCACCTCTGCGGCATGCGCGGCCGTGCCGTTGATGAGCGCGGCAGCGCGCGCGGTGGCCGGGCGCCCTTGCGCCAGGAAGGCGCCACCACGATCGAGGTCGTCGACCAGGGTCTGCTCCAGCATGCGCACCGGTGCCGCATCCAGGCCCGGGAAGAGCGATGCATACCAGTCGATCACTGCGCGCTTGGCATGATGAATGACTTCGGCAGGGAGCGGCTGCCGGTAAAACTCGGCCGCGTACCGCGCAAATACTTCCGTTGCATGCATCCAGGTTCTCCTGATTGAGGGGTTCGATTTCTTCAGGCGAGAACGACCACGCCATCGGCTGCACGCACGCCCTGCCCCTGCGGCAGCACGAACACCGGATTGATCTCGGCTTCGACCAGACGGTCGCCCAGTTGGGCCGCCATGCGAGAGAAAGCGACGATGGCCGTCAGCAGCGCCTCGACATCGGCCTTGGGCCGGCCGCGAAAGCCGTCCAGCAGCGGCCACGTCTTCAGTTCCCGCGCCATGCCCAACGCCTCGTCGCGGCTCAGGCCACCTTGCGCCGGCAGAAGCCGCATCGCCGTGTCCTTGAACAGCTCGGCGGTGATGCCGCCCATTCCCAGCAGGATGGCCGTGCCCAGCGCATCACGGTGCATGCCGAGGATCAGTTCGGTACCGCCGGCCACCATTTCCTGCACCAGGAATCGCTGCGGCCTCGTGCCGGTATGGGCCTCGACCTCGGACGCCATCTGCAGCAGGCGCGCGCCCACCGTGTCGGGCGTGAGGTTGACCGCCACGCCGCCCACGTCGCTCTTGTGCGTGACCTGGGCCGACAGGATCTTCAGCACGACGCGGCCACCCAGCTCGCGCGCTGCGGCCTCGGCCTGTGCTGGCTCGGTGACGACAAGCTCTCGCGCGCACGGCACGCCGAAGCGGCTGAAGAGCTGCTTGGCCTGCGCCTCGTCGAGTGAGCCCGAAGACAGATCACCCATCTCGACCGGCTGCGTGGCGACGGTCGGCTCGCCCGGGTCTTTCCACTGGCTGGCCCGCAACATGGCGCCGAGCGCAGCGGTGCAGCTTTCCGCCGCGGCAAAGGCGGGAACGCCGCGCTGTGTCAGCAACGCACCGATTTCCGGCGCGTGCGGGCTCACGTAGGCAATGACGGGCTTGTCCGAAGTCGGCAGGCAGTCCTGGATCGCGCCGGCCATCAATTCGGGCATGGCGAGGCTGGACGAGCCGACGATGATGGTCAAGGCGTCGTAGCTGGGACTCTTCAACAGCACGTCGATGGCGCCGCGCAGCAAGTCAGGCCGCAGGCCCGCCAGGGTCACGTCGATCGGGTTCCGATCGAGCACGGCATGGTCGCCGGTCTGCAGCGCGCGCAATGCTTCGGCCGTCGCGGCATCGGGTGCGGGCGTATCGAAGCCGGACAAGCCCAGGTCATCCGACACCAGCGTCCCGGCGCCGCCGGTGGAGGTCAGGATCGCGACCCGATTGCCGCGCAGCTTGCGGCCCGTGGCCAGTGCGGCGGGAATGTCCAGCAGGTCATTGAATGTCTGGGCACGGATAACCCCCACCTGCCTGAAGAGCGCGTCGTACATGCGGTCGGCACCGGCCAGCGCGCCGGTGTGCGACACCGCCGCCTTGGCGCCCGCCTCGGAGCGGCCGATCTTGAACGCGACCACGGGCTTGCCCGCGCGTGCCGCCTTCAGCGCCGCAGCGCGGAACTTCTCCGGATTGCGCACCGTCTCGACGTACAGCGCGATGACCTTCGTGGCCTCGTCTTCGGCGAGGTGATCGATGAAGTCCGCCAGCTCCAGGTCGACCTCGTTGCTGGTCGAGATCAGCTTGGACAGGCCGATGCCGCGCACCGCGGCGCGAGACAGCAGCGAACCGAGGATGCCGCCACTCTGCGACACCACGCCGACGCCGCCGACGGGAAAGTGCGCCATCTCGAGCGCACCCGTGGCCGACAGCACGATGTTGTCGGTGAGGTTGACCAGGCCGATGGTGTTCGGCCCCAGGATGCGCATGGACCCGGCCGCCTCCATCAGCTGCCGCTGGCGGCGCGCGCCTTCTTCACCGGTCTCGGTATAGCCGCTGGCCAGCACGATGGCTGCCGCGGTGCCGCGAGCGGCCAGGTCGCGCACCGCCAGGTGGGCGCGCTCGGCCCCCAGCAACACGATGCCCACGTCAGGCACCGCCGGCAGCGAAGCCACGTCCGCGTAGCAGGCCAGTTCGCCGATGCGATCGGCCTTCGGATTCACCGGATAGATTTCGCCGGAGAAGCCGTGCTTCACGAGGTACGAGATGGGCCTGCCCGCCGTCTTGGTGGCGTCGCCCGACGCACCGATGACGGCGACGCTGCGTGGCTTGAGGAGTCGGGAGATGGCATTCACGGCATTCATGGCGTTCATCACTCCTTGGCGGCCGTGGTGGAGGTCTTGGCGAGGAACGCCATCACCGATTCGCGATGCTCGGTGCTGGTGTAGCAAATGCCTTGCGCCTGGCTGCCCTGGGCGAACACCTGATGGGCCGACAACTCGAAGCTCTGGTTGAGGATGGTCTTGCCCAGCGCCAGCGCCGTGACGGAGCCCTTGCTCATTTCGGCGGCCCAGCGCTGCGCTTCTGCAATCAGGCTGCCCGCATCGACCTTGCGATCGGCGATGCCAAGACGCAGCGCCTCTTCGGCCTCGACCTTGCGGCCGCCGAAGATCAACTCCTTGGCCTTGGCCAGGCCCACGCGGCGAGGCAGAAAGTACATGCCGCCGCCGTCGGGAATGATGCCGCGGTTGATGTAAGACCAGGTGAAGCTCGCCGCATCCGACGCAATGATGAAGTCGCAGGCGAGCGCCGTATCGGCACCCAGGCCCGACGCGGCGCCGTTGACGGCGGCGATGGTCGGCTTGGGCATGGTGTGCAGCAGCGACTGTGTGTGGTGCACGCGTTGCTGGCGGCTCCAGCCGTTGAAGCCGATCTCGCCCGCGGGCGCTTGCATCCGGCGCTCCATGCCGGCGATGTCGCCGCCGGCGCAGAAGCCTTTACCTTTGCCCGTCAGCACCAGGGCGCGAATCGCCTTGTCGTTCGCCACGCGCTCGAGCGCGGCGATGAATTCGGTGCGCATGTCGTCGCTCATGGCATTGCGCTTTTCGGGGCGGTTGAACCACAGTGTGGCGACGCCGTCGACGACGTCGAGTTGGATCAGGTTTTCGGTCATTTTTTTCTTGGCCTCAGTCAGTGGTGATGTGGTTTTCCTTGACCACCTTGCGCCAGCGGGCTTCTTCACCCTTGGCATAGCGGTCGAACGCCTCCGGCGAACCTGCGTCGATCACGAGGCCTTCGCTTTCCACGCGCTTGCGGAAGGCCTCGGTCTGGACGGCCTTCTTTGCGGCAGCGTTCAGTTTCATGATCACGTCCCGTGGCGTTCCGGCCGGCGCATAGAGGCCATACCAGCTGTCCGCCACATAGCCGGGCACGCCGCTCTCCGCGACGGTCGGCACCTTGGCCAGCGAGGGCGCCGGGGAGCGCGAGGCGGTGGTCACGGCCAGCGCCCGCAGCCTGCCGCTTTCGATGAACGTGCCGACCGCAGCGGCCGTGGCAAACATCACATCGACCTGGCCGCCCAGCAGATCCGTGATGGCCGGACCGGCACCGCGGTAGGGGATGTGCGTGATGTCGGTCTTGGTGAGGTTCTTGAAGAGTTCGCCTGCGAGGTGAGCCGACGTGCCGGCGCCCTGCGATGCAAACGAGAGCTTTCCGGGATGGGCCTTGGCTGCGGCGATGATGTCGCCCACGGACTTGTAAGGACTTTCGGCCCGAACGACGAGCACGTTCGGCGAGATGCCCACCAGCATGACCGGCGCAAATGCCTTCTCGTAGTTGTAGGGCAGTTTTGGCAGGAGGCTCGGATTCACCACGTGCGCGACGGTCGCCATGACAAGCGTGTAGCCGTCGGGCTGGCTCTTCGCGACGGCATCGGTTCCGATGATGGTGCCTGCACCGGGCTTGTTGTCGATGATCACCGGTTGACCCAGCTCCTGGCCCATGGTGATGCCCATGGTGCGCGCCACGAGATCGGTGCCACCGCCCGGCGCGAACGGCACGACGATCTTCACAGGCTTGTCCGGAAACGCCGCGAAAGCGGGGAACGCCGTCAGGCTTGCTGTAACAGCGGCGCAAGAGAAAAAGACGGCTCGTTTAGCACGCGCCAATGTCAGCGTGATCTGCATGGATTTGTCTCCGGTTTGGCAAGGGAAGTACGGGAAGCCCCATCGACGGCTGCGTTGAGCGCGTTTCTCATCGAATGGGTGAAGCTTAGGTTTGCCAAGCGGTTCGCACACCCCCCTATTTCCAACAGGTGGAAATCGGTGATACGCTGCCAGGCGCCACTCCTCACGTTTTCAGCGCCACGTGCCACTCGCGGAACATGTCGAACACACCCTCTGCAAAAGCGCGCCGGCCACACCACGAAGACCCGATGCTCAACCGGTCGCTCGTGCGCGGTGTCGAAGTGCTCAGAGCGTTCAGGCCAGGCGCCGATCTGCTTGGCAACGGCGAGCTCGCGGAACGCACAGGACTGTCCCGTGCCACCGTGAGCCGCCTGACGCAGACGCTGGTGGAAACCGGCCTGCTGGAGCACGATCGCGCCCGTCGGGCCTACCGCCTTGCGGCACATGTCTTGAGCCTGGCCCATGCGATGCGCGCGGGCTCGCCGGTGCTGAACACGGTCGCCCCGCTGATGCGCGCGCTGGCCGAAAAGATGCGCATCAACGTCGGCCTGGCGGTGCCCGATCGCGACGAAATGGTCTATCTCGAATCCGTTCGCTACAACCGCCGCGTTGCGCTACGCCATGTGGTGGCAGGTCAACGGGTGCCGATGGAACTCACTTCGTTGGGCCGCGCCTATCTGGCGATCGCGCCGGAATCCACGAGGCGAGCGCTGCTGGCACTGTTCCGCAGCAGACGCCCCACCGGATGGGGGCAGTTGCGAGACGAGATCCAGTCCGCGAAACTCAGCGTCGAGCAGCGCGGCTACTGCAGCGCCGCATGGCAACCGGAAGTGATCGCCCTGTCAGCGCCGATCGTTCTGGCGGATCGCCCGATCTATGTGCTCAACGTCAGTGTCGCCACCGCAGCCAACATGGACGACGTGGAGCAGGAGCTCAGCGGCCCATTGCTTTCCCTGCGGGAGAAGGCGACAGCCGCTCTTCTGGCATCCGGCTGAGCAGGCCCTCGGCTGGAAACCTGCATTCACCGCTCAGACAGCGAGGTACACCTTCCGTGCGAAGGACGCGATCGCGTCGCTCATCGCGTGCGGTTGCTCGGGAGCCATGGCGTGCCCCGCGTCGCGAACGATCTCGACGGTGACGCGATCGCCCAGCATCGGCTTCATGATGTCGGGGATGACCACGGCGTCATGCTCGGCGTGAAGGTCGAGGATGGGTACGCGGTCGCCCGCGGAGAAGTAGTCATCCACGGGGGTGATCTCCCGGGCGCGACCTTGTGCATCGTGGGCTGCGGGAAACCAGCCGCCGAGCCACACGCTGGGATCGTGTCCCGGCGCAAAGAAAGCCTTGCGAAGGCACTCGAGCCTTCGAGGCTCCGACAGTGAGAGATCGCCCGCGCCATCGATCTCATCGCGCAGCCGGCTGTAGGGCTTCTCGGTCGATCCGGGAGGAAGCTTGCCGGCGGAAGCCGCCGCCATGACGACACCGCATACGAGATCCGGACGGTCTGCCGCCAGTGTGCGGGCGGGTTGACTGCCCCACGCGTGGCCGACGATCACGATCGGACCGACTTCCTCGCTGTCGAGGACCGCGGCGACATCGCTCGCGAAGTCGTGCAGATCGAGCCCTTCCATCGGCCCCTTGCTGCGACCGATGCCGCGCGGTTCAGGTCGAAGGACGCGAAAACCTGATGCTGCGAGATGGGCTGCAACGACGTCATAGTCTCGCCCCGATCGTGCCAGCGACGGCAGGATGCAGATCACGGGCCCCGTGCCCTGGTCATTGAATTCGATCTGGACATCCGCGCTCGCGTGTGTCGGGCGGTATGAGATCAGCTTGCTCTGTGAAAGAGCCCCGCCTGCGGGAGTTGACTGGTTTTCGATGGACATGGTGCCGGAGTCTCCGTGGCGATATCAGCATTCGTAAGCTGGTTGCTCCTATATCAGCTATGTCTGCCAGCTATGTGTCTGCTTGCACTCGATTGCAAGCCAACCCGTACCTCCCGGTCGCAGGTCTGACCCGGCTAGCGCTGGCGGAAATCCAGTTCCTGCAAGAGTTGCGCGGTCCCCCGTGTCAGGCGCGTTGCGGGACGCGCCACCGGCGTCGCCAGCACCAGCGCATTCCAGATTGCCGGGGGACCGATGGGCGCGCGCTGCAGCTTCTCGTTGTCGCTCGCCCGGAGTGCGCTTTCCGGCAGGATCGTGCATCCAACACCCGTCGCGACCAATGTGAGCACGGTCTGGACGGCACCGACTTCCGCAAGAACCTGCAACTGGATTCGGCGCGGAATCAACACGGAGTCAAGCAGATGGCGAATCGCATTCGGAGCGCTCGGCAGCACCATCGGGTAGTTTGCCAACGCGGCCAGGCCTACTTTGGCCGGCAATCTGCTTGCGGGCGGTGCGACCAGCAGCAGCTTCTCTCGCATCAGCGGCTGGAACGTCAACTGGGGTGAGGCCGCGGGGTCGAACAGAAGCGCAAGATCCAGCCTTCCCGCAATCAACGACTCGCGCAGTGCCACGCTCAGTCCTTCGAGCACCGTGATTACCGCGCGCGGGAACCTCTCTCTGAATCGCTGGACCAGCGGCGTGCTCAGCCCCAACGCCACACGGGGCGGCATGCCGACGATGATCCGGCCGGCAGGGCTCTCATCCATGTCGCGCAACTCGTCACGCGCTTGCCGGGAAATGTCGAGCATCGCGCGGGCATGAATCAGCAAGGCCTCTCCTGCTTCGGTCGGCACCACGCCACGCCCCGTTCGCACAAGCAGCCGTTGTCCGAGATCGGCCTCGAGAAGCGCGATCTGTCTGCTCAGACTGGGTTGAGCGAGATCGAGTACCACAGCACCTCGGCTGAGACTCCCGGCATCGACCACCGTGACAAAGTAGAGAAGCTGCCGCAGTTCCATAGCGGATGAGCATAGCTGATATAGACAATCATACCTATCACCGATATCCGCGGGTTGCAACACTCGCGGCATGACATTGACTCTTCCATCCAGGGCATGCAATGCACATTGCCATGTCTTCGGCCCTCGATCACGTTTTCCGTACGCGCCCGGCGCCACCTTCATTCCGAACGAAGATGCCCCCAAGGAAGCCCTGTACGCGCTGAACGACAGCCTGGGCCTGACGCGCTGCGTGGTGGTCCAGTCGAGCTGCCACGGCTTCGACAACAGTGCGACAGAAGACGCCGTCGCATCACGTCCCGGCGACTATCGTGGCATTGCCCTGCTGCCAACGGACGTCCGCGATGCCGAACTCCAACGCCTCCACGCAGCCGGTTTCCGGGGCGTTCGCTTCAACTTCATGGGGCACCTGGGGCGGCATACGCCGATCGAAGACGTCCTTGCTCTGGCCGCGCGCATCGCGCCGCTGGGCTGGCACCTGCAGATACACGGCGACCCTGCCCTGCTGACCGATCTGGCGCCGGCGCTGCGACGCTCTCCAACGCCTGTGGTGATCGACCATATCGGCCGGATCGACGCGGCCCTCGGCCTGAACCACCCGGACTTCCAGGCGCTGCTGATGCTGATGGCCGACGAGCGCTTCTGGGTGAAGGTCAGCGGCATGGACCGCATCACGCGCCTGGGGCCTCCTTACGCAGACGCCCAAGCCTTCGCCAGGACCTTGGTCGCGGAATTCGGCAACCGCGTGCTGTGGGGCAACGACTGGCCCCATCCCAACCATGCCGGGCCCATTCCGGACGAACGGCAACTGGTCGATCTCATCGCCGAGATCGCACCGAGCCAAGCCGCGCGCGAAGCCTTGCTCGAGCACAACCCCCAACGAATTTATCAATTTGGAGACAACCAATGAGCTTGCGATTTGCGAACAAAGTGGCCATCGTGACCGGCGCCGGATGCGTCGGTGCCGGCTGGGGAAACGGCCGGGCCATTGCAGTGCGACTGGCGGAAGAAGGCGCCAGGGTGCTGGCGGTCGACCGCGATCGTGCGCGGCTTGATGAAACCCTTGAGCTCGCCGGCGCTGCACGCGCCTCGATCACGCCCTGGGTCTGCGACGTGACCAGCAGCGACAGCGTCGCAGCCATGGCGGCGGCTTGCCTGCAGACCTACGGAACGATCGACATCTTGGTCAACAACGTCGGTGGCTCCGCAGCCGGAGGGCCGGTGGAACTTGCCGAAGACGCATGGGATTCGCAGATCGACATCAACCTCAAGAGCGTGTTCCTGACCTGCAAGCACGTGCTTCCCACACTTCTGGCCAAGGGCGCGGGCTCGATCGTCAACATCTCGTCGACCTCGGGCATGCGCTGGACCGGCAGCGCGCAGGTGGCCTATGCGGCGACCAAGGCGGGCGTCATTCAAATGTCGCGCGTCATTGCCGTTCAACATGCCGCGAAGGGCGTGCGGGTCAACAGCGTGGTGCCGGGGCAGTTGCACACACCGATGGTCGAGACGCGGCTGGCCAAGCAGCGCGCAGGCGGCGACGTCGAGGCGCTGCTCGCCCAACGCCAGAAGCGCATCCCGCTCGGCTTCATGGGCGACGGCCGCGACACCGCGAGCGCCGTGCTGTTCCTGGCCAGCGACGAGGCACGCTTCATTACCGGCACGGAGCTCGTCGTGGATGGCGGCATGACAGCACGTTGCGATTGAACGCATTCCAACAATTTCCCTGACGGAGACAAAACTCGTGATCAAGCAATTTTTTCTCGCCGCCGCGCTCGGCCTTTCCATCGCAACCAACGCAGTTGCTCAACCGCAAGTCATGCGCATCGTCATCACCTTCGCGCCGGGAGGCCCGGTCGAACTGGTCGCTCGAATCATGGCGGAGCGGCTTGGCAAGGAACTGGGGCGCACAGTCATCGTCGAGAACAAGCCGGGCGCAAACGGAGCGATCGGCGCTGTGAGCGTGGTGCGCTCCCCGCCGGACGGCAACACGGTCTGGCTGACCAGCGTGGGCGCCGCCGCGATCAATCCTGCGCTCTACAAGACCTTGCCCTATGACATGCAACGCGATTTCGCGCCTGTTGCCGTGGTCGTCAACAACGTCGAACTGCTGGTCGCGAATCAGGACGAAGGTTCGAAGGATGCCGCCGAGTTCGTGGCGGCCACGAAAAGCCGCCCCAACCCCACTGCCATCGCGTCGTCCGGCATCGGAAGCATTCCGCACCTGGCCATCGAGCAGTTGAAGGACGCCACCGGTGCCAAGCTCCTGCACGTTCCCTACAAAGGTGGAGCTCTCGCCATCACCGACCTGATGGGCGGGCAGGTGCGCGGCTTCTTCGGCGATGTGCCAGGGCTGCTCAACTACGTGCAGGGCGGACGTCTCAAGGCACTTGGCGTGGCGTCGCCCAAGCGCCTGCCGTCGTTGCCGGACGTCAAGACCCTGGAGGAGCAAGGCATCAAGGGCGTGGACACGAACAACTGGTATGCCATGTTCGCGCCTGCCAAAACGCCGGCGGCCGTTGTCGACGCGCTCAACAAGGCGGTGCGCAACACGTTGGCCGATCCGCAGGTGCGGGAGAAGCTGCTCAAGGCGGGCACCGAGCCCGCGCCATCGACGCCTCAGGAACTGGCCGCGCTGCTGAAGCGCGACACCGACAAATGGGCCAAGCTGATTCAAGACAAGAACATCAGGATCGATCAATGACCACCTCCCACATCCGCGTGCCTTTGGTGCAGCCCGGCACGGTGCCCGAACTGGCCGAGGTCGAGTCCCGCATCATGGCGGAGCGCGGCCGCGTCTCGCTGCTCTACCGGGTGCTGCTCAACAGCGGGCCCATCGCTTCCGGCTGGGAGCGCCTGCTCACTGCCGTGCGCAACCAGACCGGCGTGCCGGCGGATCTGCGCGAACTGATCATTCTTCGCGTCGCCGTGCTCAATGGCGCGAGCTTCGAGTTCGACGCGCATGTGCCCCACGCACAGAAGGCCGGCCTCGGCAGCGAGAAGATCGCGGCCGTTCGCGACGAGGCATTGCCGGACGTCTTCACGCCGATGGAACGCCTGGTACTGGAACTCACCGACGCCATGACCCGGCAGATCGTCGTGCCGCAGGCCCTCATGACGCAGGTGCAGCAGCACTTCGATGCCAAGGGCGTCGTGGAACTCGTGGCGACCGTGGCGGCCTACAACATGGTGTCACGGTTGCTCGTGGCGCTGAACGTCGCGCACTGAACCGAAGCGAGCGATGCAAGACCTTTGGTTGCTCAAGCTGGACGCACCCGCCGCATCCGACGAATTGCTCATGGCTGAACTTCGTCGGCTCTATCCGGAAGCCCGGCCCTGGCAGGCCGTGGACGATGGCGCAATCTACCTCTACCTGTCAGGCGACGTATTGCCGAACGACACGCTCCCGCGCGGCGGCTCCGGATGGCATCGCCTTGTCTGCACGCAGGAGATAGCGGGCGCTTCGCATGGCCGGGTCGCCCCGTTCCACTACGTTGTGGAGACAGACGTACTTCCGGAATTCGAGGAAGAACTCAACGCCTGGTATGCGCAGGAGCATCTGCCCGGGCTGGCCGCGGTCAAGGGAACGGTGCGGGCCTCGCGCTATGTCGTTGCTCTTGGCTCTCCCAGGTACTACGCCTGCTACGACCTCGAAGGCCCGGACGCACTCGACAGCCCGGCCTGGCTGGCGGTGCGCGCAACGGCACGGAGCTCACGCGTTCGGCCGGCATTTCGCAATGCGCGAAGGACAATGTTCTTCAAGCGCTGAACAACCATCGGCGCATGTTCGACCACTAGGCGGCATGAAGTGTTCGTGCCACCGCGGCATGGCCCTCGCGCAGTTTCGATTTTCTGTTTTCAATGGCTTCCGCGAGGAACGCTGCATCACCGGCTACGCCAGAGAAGCGCCCCGATCCCCAGGTGTGCAGCCACGGCAGGCCCAGGAAGTACAGGCCCGGCTCGTTCGTCACCCCGCGCAGGTGCACCGGCGCACCGCGCCCGTTGAACACCGGTGCATCGACCCACGCGAAGTCCGGCGAGAAGCCGATGCACCATACGACGCTGCCGATGCCCGCCGCCGCAAGGTCGAGCCGCGTGCGTTCTTGCGCCGGTTCCCACACGGGCGTGTAGACCGAAGGCGGTGGCGCCTCGATGCCCTTCGCCGCAATGTGCTTGTCGATCGACGCGTTGATGCGGTTGTAGGTGTCGTCCGCCGCATCGAGGTTGTCGCGCAGGTTGGGCTGCAGCTCGAAGACGCCGTTGTCGAAGCCGCTCAGCAACCCATACAACTCCATGCCTTCGAGCGCGAAGCGCCGCAGGTCGATGTCGCGCCCGCCGTCGCGGCCGGTCACGTAGTGGTTGGTGTTGTCGCGCACGCCTTCGCGCAGCGGATGCTCGGTGACGGGCATCTCGTAGTACTTCATGTCGGCGAGCCAGTCGACCACCTCGCGGCCGCGGTAGAAGCGCGCGCAGCGCGGCGCGTGGCCTGTGGCCAGGTGAACCTTGCGGCCGGCCAGGTGCAGGTCTTCGGCGATCTGCGCGCCCGACTGGCCGCAGCCCACCACCAGCACCGCGCCCTCGGGCAGCTGCGCCGGGTTGCGGTACTGCGCCGAGTGGAACTGCGCCACACCCGCAGGCAGCTTCTCGGCGAGGCGCGGCACGATGGGGCGGTGGTAGCCGCCCGAGGCCACGACCACCTGATCGGCGGTGTAGAGGCCGGTGTCCGTCTGCACGTTGAAGCGCTCGCGTTCTGCATCGCGCGAGACGCGCTCGACCGTCACGCCCTCGATGGCCGGTGCCTTCACATGCTCGACGAAGGCTGCGAGCCATTCGTTGATCTGGTCCTTGACCATGAAGCCGTGCGGATCGCTGCCGAGGTAGCTCCAGCCCGGCAGCTGGCACTGCCAGTTGGGCGTGACGAGGCAGAACGAGTCCCAGCGCTGCGTGCGCCAGGTGTGCACCAGGCTGCGCTTCTCGATCACGAGGTGGTCGATGCCGCGCTGCTGCAGGCAGTGGCTCAGCGACAGGCCGGCCTGGCCGCCGCCGACGATGACGACGCTGTAGTGGCTGCGTCCGCCGTAGGGGTGTGACATGGGGTGCTTCTTTCTCTCTGGGATGGGGTCGTCAGTCGAAGGCGACGACGGTGACCTGCGCGCCTTCGGTTTCCGCGAAGCGCGCAGCGATGTGTTCGATTTCCGCGAGCTGGTCCATCGCCTGCGAGCACGCGAATCCGTACTTCGCGCGCACGCGTTCGCTGGCCAGGCCCAATGCCTCGCGCGTGTGCCGCATGAACTCGCCGAGGGCATAGGGCTCGCCGGGCACGAGGTGTTCGCGCACCACGCTGGAGGGCGAGTAGCAGCGGGTCTCGCTGGCGTCGGGCCAGCGCACGCGGAAGTGCGTCACGGGCATGCGGCGGCCTCCAGTCGAATGGCGGGTGGCTGGATGAAGGCGTCGCTGCCGAAGTCCCACAGCAGGGCTTCTTCTCCACCGGCACGCAGGCGCACCTGCCGGGCGGCGTCGACCTCGCCGATCACGCCGCAGGCGATGTCGCGCGCGGCGAAGCGCGCCAGTACCGAGCCCACCCGCGCGGGCGCGACGCTCAGCACGAAGCCGTAGCTCGGAAACGAGGACAACCAGCGCATCAGCGGCACGCCCACGGGCCTGGGCAGTGCGTCGAGGTCGATGCGCGCGCCCACGCCCGAGCACTCCAGCAGCATCATGGCCGTGCCCACCGCGCCCGCCATGCTGATGTCCTTGGCCGCACGGCACAGGCCTTCTTCGGCCAGCGCGGGCAGCACTTCGAGGTCGGCGCGCAGGCGCCCGCCGCGGTCGATGCGTTCCAGTAGGGAAAGGGCTCCTCGTAGGCGCCGCGCAGGTCGGCCGCCATCACGAGCAGGTCGCCGGGCTTCGCATCGAAGCTGGTGAGCAGACTGCGCGCATGGCCGAGGATCGCGACCGCGAGCTGCGGCCGCTCGCTGCGGTTGTTGCTGTGGCCGCCGACGATGGGCACGCCGTAGCGCACAGCCGCCTCGGCCAGCCCGCGCAGAACGTCGTCCGCAGGGCTCATGCCGGTGCTCCACAGTGCATCGACCACGGCGGTCGGCCGGCCGCCCATGGCGTAGATGTCGCTCACGTTGACCATCACGCCGCAGTAGCCCGCGAACCACGGCATGCGCACGATGAAGTCCTCGACCAGCCCCTCGATGGCGAACAGCAGGTAGCCGCCGTGACCGTCGGGAATGGCGGCGCAGTCGTCGCCGATGGGCACGGCCTGCGCGAGCGCCGCGTGGCCGCCCGGAAGCGCCCGACCGAGGGCGGAGACCACATCGCTGATGTCGCGCTTGTGGGCGAAGCCGCGCGTGGCGCGAAGGGCTTCGGCAATTTCGTGGACGTTGTCGGTCATGACAGCACCTTGGAGCGCGTGACGAAACCGCTCACGGGGTCGTGGCAGGGCGGGTACCGGCCGAGGTCGGCCTGCATGCGTGCATGCGGGCGGCCGTGCACGCCGGTTTCTTCGAGCAGTTGCCAGCCCAGCTTGCGAAAGAGCGGCACGTTCTGCATCTGCACCTGCGCGAAGAAGCGCTTGCAGCCGAGCGCGTTGGCGCGCGAAACCGCCAGGCGGATCAACGTCACGCCCAGGTGGCCCTGGCTGCGGAACGCGGGATGCACGGCAAGGCGTGAGCCCCACCATTCGCCATCTGCCTCGCCGCGGTGGATGCGCACCGTGCCCACCACCTGCTCCGGCATGCCCGCCGCGCAGGACATCGCCACCAGCAGTTGCGCATGGTCGTCGATGGCATCGCGGTCGTCGCGCACGAAGATGCCCTGCTCGATGCAGAACACCGCGCGGCGCAGCGCCATCGCCTCGTCGCGCTCCCATTGCTGCGCCGCCTCGCGCACCAGGTACTCGACGGACGCGTAGTGCAGGTCGAGCTCGCTCAGGTCGTCGATGCACAGCATGGTCAGCTTTCGCTTTCTTTCTCGTAAATGGACAGCGACGAGCACGCGCCGCACTTGCCGCAGCCGGCCTTGATGTCGGCCGAGCGCAGGCCCGCCGCCACCACGCGCTCGCCCAGCGGCGCGAGCAGCGACTTCATGAACTCGGGCGTGGGCGCCGGATGGTCTTCGAGCGGCGTGCCGCTGATCGGCACGAAGGGCACGACGAAGGGGTACACGCCGCGCGCGAGCAGCTGGTCGCAGGTGTCGAGGATGGCTTCACGCGTATCGCCAAGCCCCGCCAGGATGTAGGTGCTGACCTGGCCGCGTCCGAACACGCCCACGGCCGCCTCGAAGGCGCTCATGTAGCGCGAGACGGGCACGCTCGCCTTGCCCGGCATGAGGCGTTCGCGCACCTCGGGCGTGACCACTTCGAGGTGCATGCCCAGCGTGTCGATGCCGGCCGCCTTCATGCGGTGGAACCACTGGTCGTCGTCGGGCGGCTCGCACTGGCCCTGGATGGGAATGTCGACCGCGGCCTTGATGGCGAAGGCGCTCTCGCAGAGGATGGCCGCGCCGCGGTCGGTGGCGTTGGGCGTGCCGGTGGTCATCACCATGTGCTTCACGCCGTCGAGCAGCACGGCGGCGCGCGCCACCTCGGCGAGATGCTCGGGTGTCTTGCGCGCCACGGTGCGGCCGGCCGCGAGCGACTGGCCTATCGCGCAGAACTTGCAGCTCTTCTTGCGGCTCTCGTAGCGGATGCAGGTCTGCAGCACCGTGGTGGCGAGCACGTCGCTGCCGTGCAGCGTGGCGATGTGCGAATAGGGCACGCCGTCGAAGGTCTGCATCGCGTAGAAGCGCGGCTGCTTCGGAAAGCTGATGCTTGCAATGGGAATGCTGCCGCGCATCACGCGGCTCATGCCGCGCGCGTCGGGCGCTTCGGCGGTGAAGGGCGAGTGCCAGGCCGTGGAGGTGTGGACCGGCACCATGATCGTGTGGCCGTCCACCGTCACCGCCTTGTGGTCCGAAGGCCCGGCGCCGCCGCGGCGGCTGGCAACGCCCGCCGAAGGATCAACCAGCCGCAACCCGAAGGACTGGAGCTCGGTCATCAGTTGCCGGCTGTCTTGCTGTGTCGTCGTGGTGGTCATGGTCGGAGCTCCGTTGAACAGGGGGTTGCGTGAGATGCATCGGCACGGTGGTTTGCGCTGGCCGGTCGTTGATGGCGAGCGACAGCAGTTCGGGCCGCGCGTAGTGGCCGACCGAATCCATCATTCGCTTGCGCTTGGCGATGAGCGCCATGTCGAGGTCGGCCACCACCATGCCTTCGCCCTCGGTGAGCGGCGGCGCGAGGTGCTTGCCTTCGGGCGAGACGATGGCCGTGTGGCAGCCGCCGCGCAGCGCCTTCTGCAGGTTGGCGTCGGGCGTGACCGAGCGGATCTGTTCGTCGCTGAGCCAGCCCGTGGCGTTGACCACGAAGCAGCCCGACTCCAGCGCGTGGTGGCGGATGGTCACTTCCATCTGCTCCGCGAAGATCGGGCCGACCAGCGAGCCGGGGAACTGCGCGCAGTGAATCTCCTCGTGCTGCGCCATCAGCGCGTAGCGCGCGAGCGGGTTGTAGTGCTCCCAGCAGGCCAGCGCGCCGACGCGGCCCACTGCCGTGTCGACCACCTTCAGCCCAGCGCCGTCGCCCATGCCCCAGACCATGCGCTCGTGGTACGTGGGCGTGATCTTGCGGCGCTTGAGCGCGAGCGTGCCGTCGGCATCGAACACCAGCTGCGTGTTGTAGAGGCTGCCGTGGTCGCGCTCGTTCACGCCGAGCACCACGACCATGCCGTGATGGCGCGCGCGCTCGGCCACGGCCTGCGTGACCGGGCCCGGCACGACCACCGCGCGTTCGGCCAGCCGCAGGTGCGGCGCCCCCTGCAGCACCGGCGGCAGCACGAAGCTGAAGTAGGGGTAGTAGGGCACGAAGGTCTCGGGGAAGACCGCGAGCTGCGCGCCCTTGGATGCGGCCTCGTCGATGGCGCTGCACACCCGGTCGAGCGTGCCGTCGGGCCGGTCGAAGTCGGGCGCGATCTGGATCGCCGCGGCACGCACGATGCGGGGTGTGGAAGCCATCGCCGGTGCCCTGCCTTACAGCGTCCAGGTGTCGAGGATGACCGCACCCGCCTTCTTGTGCAGCAGCACCAAGTCCAGCACGTCCAGCGGGTTGATCGGCGTGATGCCTTCGATCAGCGCGCCTTCGCCGTGGCCGTACAGCGCCTGCAGCGCGAAGCGGCAGGCGTAGACCTTGCCGCCTTCTTCCATGAACTTGCTGATCTGCTTGTTGAAGTTCTGGTGGCCCGGGAAGGCCTCGTCGCCCAGCGTGGGAAAGCCGCGCTGCACGCCCAGCGTCACGCCGGGGCCATACAGCAGCACCGAGGTCTCGTAGCCCTTGCGGCGCAGGCGCGTGGCCTGCAGCAGGTTCACGAAGCCGATGGAACCTTCGAAGGCGACCGTGTGGAAGGTGACGAGCGCCTTCTCGCCGGGGTCGGCCTTGACGTCTTCGAACACCTTCTCTTCGTAGTCGACGAGGTACTCGCCTTTCTCGTTGCGGGGGCGGGTGACTTTGGGCATGGGGTACTCCGGTTGAGGGGTTGAACGCAGGTCTTGCGTGCCTTTCTCTTTGCAGGCGATGTGCCAGCGTGCGGCCGGGTGCGTGCGATCAACTCGCGATCAATGCGCAGCGGTGCGCCTTGCGTGCGGATAAAAAATTTCGGAAGGCCGAAAAGGCGGGCACGCACAGAGGCTTCCGGCCGGTTCCTGCACCGCGACGACGCATCCGCCATGCGATCAATGCACCCGATCAATGAGGTTGATCGCACCCGATCGAAGCATCCGGCGCCTCCGGAGCAGGCGCGATTCCTGCGTGCTTGATCGGTGGCCCGATGCAATCAATGGATGCAATCAACTTCGACGATCCGCCCCATGCCCACGATCACCACCCACTGGCGCAAGCAGCTGCGCAACAGCGACCGGCCGGCCTACCTGCTGCTGGCCGATCTGATCGCCGACGACATCAAGACAGGCCGCCTTGGCGTGCGCGACCGCCTGCCTACGTTGCGCGAGCTCGCGGCCGACCTGGATCTCAACTACACGACGGTGGCGCGCGGCTATGCCGAGGCGCGCAAGCGCGGCCTGATCGACTCGCGCGCGGGCACCGGCACCTTCATCCGCTCCGGCAGCCCCAGCCTGCGGCTGCGTGGCGGCAGCGGCGCCGAGATGACGATGAACATGCCGCCCGAACCCGACGACGCGCACCTGATGGCACGGCTGCACGAGAGCGCGAGCCGTGCCTTCGCCGAGATCGACTTCCACGACCTGCTGCGCTACCAGGACTTCGGCGGCACCGCGCACGACCGCGAAGTGGCCTTGCAATGGCTGCGACCCTTCGTGCCGCATGCGGGCGTGGACCGCATCCTGGTGTGCCCCGGCATCCACGGCGTGCTCACGGCGCTGTTCTCGCAGCTCGCGCGGCCGGGCGAGCTGATCTGCGTGGAGTCGCTCACCTACCCGGGCGTGAAGGCCATCGCGGCGCAGCTGGGCGTGCAGCTGCACGCGCTGCAGCTGGACGACGACGGCCCCATCGCCGATGCCTTCGAGCATGCCTGCAAGACGCTCAAGCCCAAGGCGCTGTATTGCAACCCGACGCTGCTCAACCCCACGGCCGGCACCGTGTCGCGCGCACGGCGGGAAGCGCTGGCCGACGTGGCGCTGCGCTATGCCATTCCGATCATCGAGGACGACGCCTACGGCATGCTGCCGCGCCAGACGCCGGGCACCATCGCCACGCTGGCGCCCGCGCTCACTTACTACGTGAGCGGGTTCTCCAAATGCTTCGGCGCGGGGCTGCGCAGCGCATATGTGTGTTCACCGACGGTGGTGCAGTCGCAGCGCCTCGCAGGCGCGATGCGCGCCACCACCGTGATGGCCTCGCCGATCACCAATGCGCTGACCACGCTGTGGGTGGAAGACGGCACCACCGAGGCGATGCTGCAGGCCGTGCGCGCCGAATCGGTGGCGCGGCAACTGCTCGCGACGCGCCATCTGGGCGACAGCGGGTTGCAGGCGCACCCCGAGGGCTTTCATGCGTGGCTGCCGCTCACGCCGGGCTGGAGCCCGGTGGAGTTTGCGTCCTACCTGCGCACCCAGAACGTGGGCGTGGTGGCGAGTGCGGCATTTTCGACGGATGGCGATCCGCCGGATGCGGTGCGCATCTGTCTGGGCGGGCCGATGTCGCGGGAGCAGTGCGATCAGGCGCTCAGGCTCATCGCCGATACGCTGGCGCATCCGCTGCATCCGCACTCGACATTGCAGAAGCGCGGTTAGCCGATCACATGGGAGCGGGATCGAGGCGTCGGCAGAGCTGATGGCACGATCTGCTGTAGCGACTCGCACAACCGCAGTCTGCTTTGTGCGAGCCCCCCATTGCAGCACCGGCGCGAGGGGCACGCGGCCTAGACTTTTGGACATCCAAAAGCCCGACCTCAGCCCCTTTTCCAAAGGACCAACTCCGTGAACTCCTCCATCGTCGAACGCCTCCAGAGCGCTGGCCATCTGGACCGCATGTTCATCGACGGCGAGTGGGTGCTGCCCCAGGGGCAGGCTCGCGCCTCTGTCATCGACCCGTCGACCGAGGAACCCGTTGCGGAGATCGCGCTGGGAACTGCGCAGGACGTCGATGCGGCGGTGGCCGCGGCGCGGCGCGCCTTCGCCGCCTGGTCCGTGAGTTCCGTCCAGAGCAGGATCTTGCTTCTCGACCGTGTCCACACCCTGATCCTCGAACGGGCAGAGTCGTTCGCCCAGGTGATCTCGCAGGAGATGGGCGCTGCCATCGGCTTTGCGCGCAGCACACAGGTGCCGGTCGCGGCGCAGCACATCCGCGTGGCACGGGACAATCTGGCCAGCTATCCGTTTCTCACCCATCGGGGGGACGTGGCCATCATGCGCGAGGCCATCGGCGTGTGCGGCTTGATCACCCCCTGGAACTGGCCGCTCTACCAGATCACCGCCAAGGTCGGGCCGGCCTTGGCGGCGGGATGCACGCTCGTCCTGAAGCCCAGCGAACTGTCGCCGCTGAGCGCCCTGCTCTTTGCGCAGGTGATGCAAGACGCCGGCATCCCCCCGGGCGTTTTCAACCTGGTGAGCGGCACCGGGCCGGAGGTCGGCGCCGCGCTGTCGGCGCATCCGGACGTGGACATGATCTCGATCACCGGCTCGACCAGGGCCGGCGTCCTGGTGGCCCAGGCCGCCGCCCCGACGGTGAAGCGCGTGGCCCAGGAACTCGGCGGGAAATCGCCCAACGTGATCCTGCCGGACGCGGACCTGGCGCGGGCCGTGCCAGCAGGGGTGGCGGCCGCCTTGCGCAACGTCGGCCAGTCGTGCAGCGCGCCGACGCGCATGATCGTGCCGCGTGAGCACCTCCAGGAGGTCGAGCGCATCGCGCACGAAGCGGCGTCCGGCTTCGTCGTGGGCGATCCGCGCTCCGAGCAGACCACGCACGGCCCTGTGGCGAATCGCGCCCAGTTCAATCGGGTGCAGGAAATGATCGGCATCGGAATCGCCGAAGGCGCGCGGCTCGTTTGCGGCGGCCCCGGTCGGCCCGAGGCCTTGAGCCGCGGCTTCTACTGCCGCCCGACCATCTTCTCCGCGGTGCATCCCCGGATGCAGATCGCGCAAGAGGAGATCTTCGGGCCGGTACTCGCGATCATTCCGTACGACAGCGTCGACGAGGCCGTGGAGATTGCCAACGACACCGTCTACGGCCTGGGGGCTCACGTCCAGGGGCAGGACCTTGCAGCGGCACGCGCCGTCGCGGCGCGCATCCGCTCGGGGCAGGTGCACATCAACTATCCGGCCTGGAGCCCCCATGCGCCCTTCGGCGGATACAAGCGCTCGGGAAATGGCCGCGAATACGGCATCGAGGGCCTTGAGGAATACCTGGAAACCAAAGCCATTCTCGGCTTCCAGGAAAGCAGCGAAAGCGTCCAGGCTTGAACCGGCGAGCGAAATTCATCATGTCCCCTCCGCTGCACGCCATCAACACCTCTTCCACCCTACCAGCCTCCGCTGACGTCGTCGTGATCGGCGGCGGCATCATCGGCGTCTTTACCGCCTACTACCTGGCCAAGCGCGGTGTGTCGGTCGCCCTGGTCGAAAAGGGAAGGATCGGCGCCGAGCAATCGAGCCGCAACTGGGGCTGGTGCCGGCAGCAGAACCGGGACGCTCGCGAACTGCCGCTGGCCAGCAAGAGCCTCGACCTGTGGGAACAGTTTGCCGCCGAGAGCGGTGAAGACACGGGGTTTCATCGCTGTGGGTTGTTGTATCTCAGCAATGACGAGGCCGAAATTTCCCGCTGGGCCAGCTGGCGCGATTTCGCGAAAACCGCAGGCGTGACGACTTACATGCTGAGCGGCCGAGAAGCCGCCGAGCGCGGGCAGGCGACCGGCCGCGCCTGGAAAGGCGGCGTCTTCTCGCCCACCGATGGCACCGCCGATCCTGCCAAGGCTGCGCCCGCGGTGGCCGCTGCGCTCATCAAGCTCGGGGGCAGCGTCCATCAGAATTGCGCGGCCCGTGGCATCGAGACGGAGGGCGGAAGAGTCAGCGGCGTCATCACGGAAGCCGGCGTCATCAAGACCAGGACGGCCGTGCTCGCAGGTGGCGCCTGGGCGTCCTCGTTCTGCCGCCAGCTTGGCATCCGTTTTCCCCAGGCCTCGATTCGTCAGTCCATTCTGAGCGTGTCCCCTGTGGAGCATCGCTTGCCGGCTGCCGTGGTGAGCGCGAGCGTGTCCGCCACGCGCCGCAACGACGGACGCTACGCGTTGGCCATCAGCGGCCGCGCGCGCGTGGACGTGACGCCTCAGCTCATGCGCTTCGCTCCGCAGTTCGTGCCCATGTTCGCCAAGCGCTGGCGCAGCCTTCGTCCGGGAGGCCTGGAAGGCATGCGTGGTGGCCATGAAACGCTGAAGCGGTGGCGGCTCGATGCGCCGACGCCGATGGAGCGCGTGCGCATCCTCGATCCGAAGCCCGATTTGCCCACGATCAGGGAGACCCACCGCCGCGCCGTCGAACTGCTGCCCCAACTTCGCGATGCCAAGATCACGCACGCCTGGGCTGGCTATATCGACAGCACACCGGACGGTGTTCCCGGCATCGGCGAGTTGCCGTCCATGCCGGGTTTCATCCTGGCTGCGGGCTTTTCCGGGCACGGCTTCGGCATCGGCCCTGGCGCCGGCCACCTTATCGCGGACCTTGCCACCGGTGCCGAACCGATCGTCGATCCCATACCGTACCGGCCCGAGCGGTTCAGCGACTCGGCATGGGGCAAGGTCGCTGATTTCTAGGCCGCGCCTGCGACGCGCAGAACCCTGCCCTGCATCCATGTTTTCGAGCGATGTGATCGTGATTGGTGGCGGCCTGGTCGGCACCGCAGTGGCCTACGGGCTGGGCCAGCTTGGCAAGAAGGTCATGGTCCTGGATGAAGGCGACGACGCGTTTCGCGCTTCGCGCGGAAACTTCGGCTTGATCTGGGTTCACGGCAAGGGCCGCGGTGTTCCCCACTATGCCCGCTGGACCCGGGAGTCCGCCCGGCAGTGGCCCGCGCTCGCCGCGCGACTTCAGGACGAAACCGACATCGATGTCCAGGCCAGGCAGAACGGCGCTTTCAACCTGTGCTTTTCCGAGGCCGAACTCGAGGCGCGCAGCGAGCGGCTTGCCACCGTGCGCGACGAGGTGGGCGGCGACTACCCCTACGAGATCCTGGACCGCGCCGCTCTGCTGCAGCGATTGCCCCACGTCGGACCGAAGGTGGTCGGCGCCAGCTACTCGCCGATGGATGGCCATGTCAATCCGCTCAAGCTGCTGCGCGCCCTGCACTCCGCATGCAACCAGCGGGGCGTGATGCTGAAGACAGGCCACGGGGTGGAGCGCATCACGCACGCAGATGGCGTGTTCACGGCGCACGTCCGGGATCAGCAGTTTCGCGCGCCCAAGCTCGTCCTGGCCGCGGGGCTGGGCAATGCGCGCCTGGCCGGTCAGGTCGGACTCCATGCGCCGGTGCGGCCGAATCGCGGGCAATTGATCGTCACCGAACGCTGCGAGAAGCTCTTCGACTATCCCACGGGCCATATCCGGCAAACCGACGAGGGCGGCATCCAGATCGGGGAGTCCATGGAAGATGCGGGCTTTGACGACAGCACGACGACCAGCACCTTGGCCGAACTCGCGCGCCGCGCCGTCGCCAGTTTTCCCATGCTCGGCCGGCTCAACGTGGTCCGGGTATGGGGCGCGTTGCGGGTGATGACGCCCGACGGCTATCCGATCTACCAGGAATCGACATCCTGCCCAGGCGCCTACGTCGTCACGTGCCACAGCGGCGTGACCCTCGCGGCGGCCCACGCCTTTCGCATCGCCCCGTGGATCAACGGCGCAGCCGCACCCGAGGAGCTTGACGCGTTTCGGGGGGACCGTTTTCCCGCCGCAGAGCATCCGGCACAGGCCCTGGATCATCACCATGCCTACTGAACCGCTCTTTCGCCCGATCTCGGCCGGCGCCGAGCCCTTCATCGATGTCGAGTTCGACGGTCGCCGGCTTGCGGTGCCGGGCCAGCGCTCTGTCGCTGCTGCCTTGCTGGTAGCCGGTGTGTCGCGCTTTCGTTCCACTCCCGTGTCGGGTGCGCCGCGTGCTCCCTACTGCATGATGGGCGTGTGCTTCGAATGCCTGCTGGAAATCGACGGCGTGGCCAACACCCAAGCCTGCCTCGTGACGATCCAGCCGGGCATGAAGATCCGCTCGCAGGAAGGCGCGCGCCGTGCAGTGTGATGCGGTGGACGTCGCCGTGGTGGGCGCGGGTCCGGCAGGCCTCGCAGCGGCCGCCGCCGCGGCCGAACTGGGACTGTCGGTCGCATTGCTCGACGAGCAGGCGCATCCGGGCGGCCAGATCTATCGCGACGTCACGCAGGCCGGTGTCGATCGGCTGCAGGTGCTCGGGGACGACTACGCCGCAGGCCGGGCCCTGGTGGAGCGCTTCTCGCAATCGACAGCGCGGCACGTCGGCGGCGCGGCCGTCTGGAACATCTCCCGCGATCGCGTCATTCACTACTTGAAGGATGGGCGATCCCGGTCCATGACGGCCGGCCACGTCATCTTGTGCACCGGCGCGATGGAGCGGCCATTTCCGATTCCTGGCTGGACGCTGCCCGGCGTGATGACGGCCGGGGCGGCGCAAATCCTTCTCAAGAGCGCGGGCGTGGCACCGTCGCAGCCGGTCGTGCTGGCCGGCTGCGGACCGTTGCTGTACCTGCTGGCCTGGCAATATTTGCGGGCCGGTGTGCGCATCGGCGCCATCGTCGATACCACGCGGCGTGGCGACTGCCTGCGGGCCCTGCCCCATCTCGGCGGCGCCCTGGCGGGATGGCGCGACCTGAGAAAAGGCCTGGGCCTGATCCGCAGCATCCGCGACGCCGGCATCCCCCATCACCGTGCCGCAACCGACCTCGCCGTGGAAGGCGGCGAACAGGCCACGGCCCTGCGCTTTCGTGTGGGAGCCACGTCTCACCGCGTGCAGTCCGATCTCATCCTGCTGCACCAGGGCGTGGTGCCGAACAATCAGATCACGGCGTCGCTGCGCCTGGCGCACCGTTGGGACGACCAGCAGCTGTGCTGGGTGCCGGCGGCCGATGCCTGGGGCCGCCTCGAGCTGGACGGCCTCCTGATCGCCGGGGACGGGCGGGGCATCGTCGGCGGCTCGGCAGCGGCCTTGCAGGGGCAGCTTGCCGCCCTGGCCGCGGCGCACGACGCCGGGCGCTTGTCCGAACCCGAACGCGACCGCCGGGCCGAGCCGCTGCGATCGGCGCTTCGTCGCCAGCTGCACATCCGGCCTTTCCTCGATGTGCTCTACCGTCCGAAGATCCAGCATCGCGTGCCGGCCGACGACGTGATCGCCTGCCGCTGCGAGGAGGTCACGGCCGGCGAACTGCGCCGATCGGTTGCCCTGGGCTGCCAGGGGCCGAGCCAGGGCAAAGCCTTCACGCGTTGCGGCATGGGCCCCTGCCAGGGCCGCCTTTGCGGCCTCACCGCCACCGAGGTCATCGCGCATGAGCGCGGCGTCTCTCCGGCCGAGGTCGGCCACTACCGGGTCCGCCCTCCCATCAAGCCGATCACGCTTGAAGAGCTGGCCGCACTTTGATTCCGGCCAGACGCCGCACTCACTCCACCGTCACGCTCTTCGCCAGGTTGCGCGGCTTGTCCACGTCCGTCCCCCGCGCACACGCCGTGTGATACGCGAGCAGCTGCAGCGGCACGACGTGCAGGATCGGCGAGAGCGCGCCGTAGTGCTCCGGCATGCGGATCACGTGCAGCCCTTCGCTGCTCGTGATCTTCGTGTCGCCGTCGGCCAGCACGTAGAGCACGCCGCCGCGTGCGCGCACTTCCTGCAGGTTGCTCTTGAGCTTTTCGAGCAGCGCATCGTTCGGCGCAACGGCCACCACGGGCATCTCGCTCGTCACCAGCGCGAGCGGGCCGTGCTTGAGTTCGCCGGCGGCATAGGCCTCGGCGTGGATGTAGGTCACTTCCTTGAGCTTGAGCGCGCCTTCGAGCGCGATCGGGTAGTGCAGCCCGCGGCCCAGGAACAGCGCGTTGTCCTTGCGCGCGAAGTCCTCGGCCCAGCCGATGATCTGCGGCTCCAGCGCCAGCACCGATTGCAGCGCGACAGGCAGGTGCCGCATCTCCTTCAGGTAGCGCGCCTCGTCGGCTTCGCTCAGCCGGCCCTTGGCCTGCGCGATGGCCAGCGTGAGCAGGAACAGGCCCGCCAGCTGCGTGGTGAAGGCCTTGGTCGACGCCACGCCGATCTCCACGCCCGCCCGCGTGATGTATGCCAGCTTGCACTCGCGCACCATCGCGCTGGTGGCCACGTTGCAGATGGTCAGCGTCTGCTCCATGCCCAATGAGCGCGCATGCTTCAGCGCGGCCAGCGTGTCGGCGGTTTCGCCCGACTGGCTGATGGTGACGACCAGCGTCTTCGGATCGGGCACGGAGTCGCGGTAGCGGTACTCGCTCGCGATCTCGACCTGCGTGGAAATCTTCGCGATGCCTTCGAGCCAGTACTTGGCGGCGCAGCCGCTGTAGTAGCTGGTGCCGCAGGCAAGGATGAGGATCTTGTCGATGTCCTGGAACACGCGGTGGGCGCTGGCGCCGGTGGCGCCATCCTGGCCGATGCCGTCGAACAGCTCGGGCACGATGCCTTCCACGCCTTCGAGCGTGTCGCCGATGGCGCGCGGCTGCTCGAAGATTTCCTTCTGCATGTAGTGGCGGTAGGGGCCGAGCTCGGCCGCGCCGCTGTGGGCCTGCACGGTGCGCACGACGCGCGTCACGGGCTTGTGGTTCCTGTCGACGATCCAGTACTTGCCGGGCTGCACGTCGACCACGTCGCCTTCTTCGAGGTAGATGATCTGGTCGGTCACGCCGGCCAGGGCCATCGCGTCGCTGGCGAGGAAGTTCTCTGCGCCGTCCTTGCCTGCACCGAGGATCAGCGGCGAACCCGCGCGCGCGCCCACCACGCGCTGCGGTTCGTCGCGGCAGATCACGGCGATGGCGTAGGCGCCGTGCAGCTGCAGCACGGCCGCCTTCACGGCCTCGAACAGGTCGCCGTCGTAGAGGCTGTCGACGAGGTGGGCGATGACCTCGGTGTCGGTCTGGCTCTCGAACACGTAGCCCCTGGCTTCGAGCGTGGCGCGCAGGGCTTCGTGGTTTTCGATGATGCCGTTGTGCACGAGCGCGATGCGGCCTGGGCGCGCGGCCGGCGCATGGGCACCGGGGCCTTTGCTGTAATGAGGGTGGGCGTTGTTCACCGCTGGCGCACCGTGCGTGGCCCAGCGCGTGTGGGCGATGCCGGTGAGGCCTTCGACCTTGTCGTCGCGCACCTGCGCCACGAGGTCGGCCACGCGCGAGGTGGTGCGCGCCCGCGTCAGGCCGCCAGCGTGCACCGCCACGCCGCACGAGTCATAGCCGCGGTATTCGAGCCGCTGAAGGCCCTGGACCAGGACCGGAACGATGTTGCGATGGGACGCTGCCCCGACGATGCCGCACATGGTGAGCTGCCTTTTGAATGGAGAGGAGCCTGAATGGTAGGCAGGCTCGAAAGAAATATGCCTTCTTAATAATGGTTGTTTTGGACTTTTATTTCGTGCAATCTCACATATGGATTTTTATTCCATAATTTCATCCGATATGGAATCAATATCGCTAGATTCAATAGACCTGCGCTTGCTCGACGCCCTGCAGCGTGACGCCTCGCAGACCAACCAGCGCCTGGCCGCCGATGCCGGCATCTCGCCGCCCACCTGCCTGCGCCGGGTGCAGCGGCTGCGCGAGGAAGGGCTCATTGAACGCCAGGTCGCGCTGCTGTCGCCCGACCGGCTCGCCGCGGCGCTGGGCCACGGCCTGCAGGCAGTGATCGAGATTTCGCTAGACCGGCAGGACGCCGCGTCGCTCGACGCCTTCGAGGCCCGCGTGATCGCCGACGACGCGGTGCAGCAGTGCTGGCGCGTGTCGCCGGGGCCGGACTTCGTGCTGGTGGTGGCCGCGCGCGACATGCCGGACTACGGCGCGCTCACGCAGCGCCTGTTCACGACCGATGCGAATGTGCGCAACGTCAAGGCCTTCTTCAGCCTCAAGCGCGCCAAGTTCGAGCCCCGGATGCCGCTAGCACCCCGGGCATGAGGAAGAAGGCGATCAGGCCTTCGGTTTTTTTTGTGGGCGCTTCCAGTTCGGGAAACTGACCTGCTTGCCGCGCGCCACGGTCAGCGCGCCCGGCTCGGTCGACTTGTTGACGGTCGACCCACCTCCGATGGTGCCGCCCGCACCGATGGTGACCGGCGCCACCAGCACGCAGTTGCTGCCCACGTGCACGTCGTCGCCGATCACGGTGCGGTGCTTGTTGGCGCCGTCGTAGTTGGCGGTGATGCTGCCCGCGCCGTAGTTGACGCGCTCGCCCACGGTGGCGTCGCCCAGGTACGCCAGGTGGTTGGCCTTGGCGCCGGGGGCCAGTGTCGAGTTCTTGACCTCGACGAAGTTGCCGATGTGCACCTCGGCGCCCAGTTGCGCGCCGGGACGCAGCCGCGCGAAGGGGCCGACGAGTGCGCCCGCGCCCACCGTCACGCCGGCCTTCTCGCCGTCGACGTGGGTGAACGGGTGGATCACTGCACCGGCCTCGATGCGCGCATTGGCAATCACGCAGTTGGCACCGATGCGCACGCCCTCGCCCAGCGACACCACGCCTTCGAAGATGCAGTTGACGTCGATCTCCACGTCGCCCGCGCATTCGAGCGTGCCGCGAAGGTCGAAGCGCGCCGGGTCGGCCAGGCGCACGCCCTGCTCCATCAGCGCGTTGGCCTGGCGCAGCTGCCAGGCACGTTCGAGCGCCGCGAGCTGGGCGGGGCTGTTGATGCCGGCCACCTGAAGAGCGTCGGCGGTGACGTGCGCGACCACGGGCACGCCGTCGGCGGCGGCGAACTTCACCACGTCGGTCAGGTAGTACTCGCCCTGCGCGTTCCTGTTGTCCAGCCGCGCGAGCCAGCCCTTGAGCAGACGCGCGGGCACGGCCATCACGCCGCTGTAGATCTCGCGCACGGCGCGCTGCGCTTCGCTTGCGTCCTTGTGCTCGACGATGGCGGTGACCTCGCCCCCGCCCGCCGCGCGGATGACGCGGCCGTAGCCGTTCGGGTCGTCGAACTCGATGGTCAGCAGCGCGAGCCGCTGCCCCCGCTGGCCGCGATGAGCGCACGCAGCGTGTCCTCGCCGATCAGCGGCACGTCGCCCGACAGCACGACCACCGTGCCGTCGTCCGGCAGCAGCGGTGCGGCCTGCTGCACCGCGTGGCCGGTGCCGAGCTGCGGCTCCTGGCGCGCAAAGCGCAGCGTGGCGCCAGGGATGCCGCTGGCCAGCGAAGCCTCGACTTCGGCCGCGCCGTGGCCGGTGACAACCACCACGCTGCGTGCACCGATGCGCGCGGCGGTGCCCGCCACATGCGACAGCAGGGCGCGGCCACCCAATCGATGCAACACTTTGGGCAGCCTGCTTTTCATGCGCGTGCCCTTGCCGGCGGCCATGATGACGATGTCGACCGGCCCCTGGTTGTCTTGTTGCGGAGTTTGATTCATGCGTTTTTCTTCCCGATTTCGTTGCGCTGCAGTGGCGCGGATTATCGGCGTGCTGCTTGCTGCCGCCGCCCTGGGCGCCTGCAGCGCGATCAAGCTGGCCTACAACAACCTGCCCACGGTGAGCTACTGGCGGCTCGATGCCTACCTGGACTTCAACGGTGCGCAGACTCCGAAGGTGCGCGACGAGCTGGAGCAGTTGCTGGCCTGGCACCGGCAGAACGAGCTGCCGCGCATCGCCTCGCTGCTGCAGGAGGCGCAGGCGCTGGCGCCGGGCGAGGTGACTCCGGCGCAGGTCTGTGCCATGACCGACCGCATCCGCGAGCGCCTGCTGGCCGTGACCGAGCGCGCCGAGCCCGCCGGCACCGAACTGGCGCTCAGCCTGAGCGAGTCCCAACTGCAGCAGCTGGAACGCAAGTACGCGAAGATCAACGCCGAATTCCGCAAGGGCTGGCTCGAGCGCACCCCGGCGCAGGTGCAGCAAAAGCGCTACGACCGGTTCCTCGACCGAGCCGAGGATTTCTATGGCCGGCTCACCGACGAGCAGCGCGACCTGCTGAAGCAGCAGGCGGCGCAGTCGGTGTTCGACCCGCGGCTGATGGATGCCGAGCGCCGCAGGCGCCAGCAGGACGCATTGGCGGTGCTGCGCGGCTTCGTCGCCGGCAAGCCATCGCCCGCCGAGGCGCGCGCCGCGCTGCACGACTACATCCAGCGCATCGCAGAGCCGCCGCCCGGCCCCTGGCGCGACCAGCAGCAGGCACTGATGCAGGAAGGCTGCCGCAACACGGCGGCGCTGCACAACAGCACCACCGCCAGCCAGCGCACGCAGGCCGTGCGCCGGCTGCAGGCCTACCAGGAAGACTTGCGCGAGCTGGCGGCGACGCGCTGAAGGACCCGTCTCCTCAGATCAAGGGCGTGGGACGCATCGGGCGCTCGAAGTAATCGCCCAGCTTTTCCAGCGCATGCGGCTCCATGATGCGCAGCCAGCCGGCGTCGATCTTGTAGAACCCCAGGCGCTGCAGCCGCCGCAGCGTCTTGTTGGTGTGCACCAGCGAGAGCCCGAGCGCGTCGGCGATGTGCTGCTGGTTGAACGGAAACTCGACCCAGCCGTCGCGCACCATGCCCACGCGTTCCGCGCGGCGGTACAGGTGCATCAGCAGCATGGCCACGCGCTCGCCGGCGTTGCGCCGCCCCGAGGTGACGAGGCTGTCGTCGACCATCTTTTCTTCGCCCGCCACCAGCCAGGTGATGTCGTAGCCGAGCTTGGGCTGGGCATGGAACAGCTCCCAGAGCCGCTCGCGCGAGAACGCGCACAGCGTGACGTCGGTCACTGCCTCGACGCCGTGCGTGTGGCCGTCGGCGAACTCGTCCTGCAGGCCGAGGAAGTCGCCGGGCAGCAGGAAGCTCAGTATCTGCCGCCGGCCGTCGCTCAGGGTCTTGTAGCGAAAGGCCCAGCCCGCATAGAGGGTGAAGAGCTGCGGGCTGCGCCGGTGCTCGTCGATGATCGAGCTGCCGGCTTCCACGCGCCGGGAGCCGACGCGAAACGCCTGGATGGTCGCGAGTTCCTCGCCCGAGACCGGCAGGAACGCATCGAGGCGGCGCAATGCGCATTGGTCGCACGGATTCATGCCCTGGGGAGGCGACGCGGCGACGGGGTAGTCCTCGAATTTCACGCTTCACTATAGGCCGTTTGCCTGTGTCTTTTGACATTTCGCGGCGTCCCCGGGGTTCCTACACTGCACACGTCCTCCCCCCGCAAGACGCATGACAGACGAACAACAGCAGAAACTCCCGCTCCACGAGGTCCTTTACTGCAGCACGCTGGCCCAGGACCAGTCCCCGGCCGCCGTGGGGTCGATCACTTCCCGGGCACGCGCGCGCAACGCGGAGCGCGGCATCACGGGGTTGCTGGTGTTCGACGGCCTGCGTTTCTGCCAGCACCTGGAAGGCCCGCGCGAGGCCGTCGACACGCTGATGCGGCAGATCGAGCAGGACCCGCGCCACGTCGACGTCAGGGTGCTCTACGAGGCGCCCCTGGAGGCCCGCCGCTACAGCGGCTTTGGCATGGGGCTGGCCGAATGCGAGGGCCTCGACCTGATGGCCGGCGTGCAGGTGCTGGACGGCGAGGCGGCCCTGCGGCACTTCCTGGAACTGCGGCCCAGCTTCGACATCAACTGCTGAATGGAGCGGTTGGATTCCCCAAAAGAGAAAAGCGGCCCGAAGGCCGCTTTTTCAGCTCCTGGAGGCGGACGGTCGATCAGGCGTTGTCCCAGCTGTAGGTCGCGCCGTAGCCGTCCCACGCCTCCATCACGATGCGCTGGCCCGCGGCCACCGTCAGCGATTCGCCGGGTGCGAGTACCAGGTCTTCGCTGGGATTGCGCAGCGTGGCGTCGGGCGTGATCCACACCCGGCCCTGCTTGACCCGCAGGATGCTGGCCGACCGTGCCTTCAGGCTCATTGCCTCGCCGGGGGCGATCTGCCAGGCGCCACGGCGAACGGCCGGCGGAACGGCGGCGGCGCGAGCGGGAACGGACAGGGGCGAGAACGATTCGGTGGTGCAGACAGCGGTGGACATGGTGTAACTCCTTGGGCTTTGCCGAAGCGCTTGACAGAAAGAGGCAATAGCGCAGTTCGGGAATGAATGATCGTTTCTACGGCGTTGGCGGTCCAATGAAAACGAGTTAGCCTACTGATGCGCGTTCAGCATCAATCGACCTGGACGCCGACTCGCCCTCCAAAGTCATACCCATGCAACATTCGCAGACCCATTTGCGCTCCCGCCCGATCTCCGCCGGGCACCTGCGCGCCTTCGAGGCGGTGGCCAGGCACCTGAACTTCCGCGCCGCGGCGGAAGAAATGGCGCTGACCCAGTCGGCCGTGAGCCGCCAGATCCAGTCGCTCGAGGAAGAGGTGGGCGTGGCCCTGTTCCTGCGCCATACGCGCGCGGTGGAGCTCACGAGCGCCGGCGCGCTGCTGCTGCTGGCGGTGCAACAGTCGCTGCCGCGCATCGACATGGCCGTGCGCCAGATCCGCCAGAGCGCGGGGCGCCAGAGCGTGTCGCTGACCACCTTCGCCTCGTTCGCCTCGATGTGGCTCATTCCGCGGCTGGAGGCCTTCCAGCGCGACAACCCCGAGATCGACATCCGCATCGACGCCAGCGACGTCGCGGTCGACCTCGAAGTGGCCGACGTGGACATCGCCCTGCGCTACGGCCCGCGTGAAAGCATGCCGGCCGGCGCCGTGCGCCTGTTCGGCGAAACGCTGACGCCCGTGGCCAGCCCCTGGCTGCTGAAGAGCAACCCGCCCATCAAGACGCCCGCGGACATCACCCGGTTCACGCTGATCGAGGCCGGCGACGCGCACCGCACGCACCTGGAGTGGCTGACCTGGCGTCGCTGGTTCGAGGTGAACGGGCTGGAGCGCGCGCAGCCCAAGCGCTGGCTCTATTTCAACTACGCCTACCAGATGGTGCAGGCCGCGCTGACCGGCCAGGGCGTGACGCTGGCTCGCAGTTCGCTGATTGCCGAGAGCCTCGCCAACGGCGACCTGGTGGAGGTGCTGCCGCAGCACCGCATGGACTCGCCGATGTCCTACTGGCTCATCGCCGGGCCGCGCAACGCGCTTCGCCCGGAGATCAGGGCTTTCTGCGACTGGCTGCAGCTGCAGGCCGTGACCACGCGCGAGACCATCGGCGAGGTGCCCGATCCGGACACCGTCGACAACATCGACTGACCGAGCCGCTCAGCTCGTTGGCCAGACGACGCCGTTGTCGTTCAGGATCGCGTCGAGCGGCAGGTCGTGCGCCTCTGGCTCGAAGTCTTCGAGGAAGCCGTGGGTGAACCCCAGCCCCACCGTGAACGGCCGCGGCTCCAGCGCGGCCAGCGTGCGGTCGTAGAAGCCGCCGCCGTAGCCCAGCCGGTAGCCGCCCGCGCTGTAGCCCACGCAGGGCACGAACAGCAGGGTCGGCACGATCAGCTCGGTGTCCTTGGGCTTGGGAATGCCGTAGGCATCTTCTTCCATCTGGCAGCCCGGGTACCAGGCATGGAAGGTCAGGGTCTTGTGGACCTTGTCGATCACCGGCAGTCCGATGCGGCGACGCTGCGGCTCTTCCATCAGCTCACCGTCTTCCTTCCAGCGGTGCAGGGCGGGCAGCGGATCGAACTCGCCCTTGATCGGCCAGTAGGCGCCGATCACGGTGTCGGGCCGGCCCACCAGCCAGATGCGCATCACGCGCTGCAGCAGGTCTGCGCGTGTCAGCCGGTCCGGCATGGCCAGGCGTTGTGCGATCAATGCCTTGCGCAGCTGATCCTTCAGAAAACTCGCCGTCGCCGAAGTGCCGGCATCCTTTGACTTGTCCATAATCCCCCGATGCAGTTCCCAAGCATTTTGGCACCCAAGCGCGCCCACCCGCGCAACACAACCCCCGCACTCGTTTTTTCCGCTGTCCTGGCCCTCGCCGCGTTGCTCTCGCAGCAACCCGCGGCGGCACAGAACGGCAACACCAACGACGACGTGCTGATCCAGATGAAGCAGGCCTTCCAGCGCGGCGACAAAGCCCGCCTGACCGCCCTGCTGCCGCAAGCCCGAGGCCATGCGCTGGAACCCTGGGCCGCCTACTGGGAACTCAAGGCACGCCTGCAGGAAGCCGCCCCCAACGAAGTGCAGGACTTTTTCGCGCGCTACCCCGGCACCTACCAGGAAGACCGCCTGCGCAACGACTGGCTGCTGCTCACCGGCCAGCGCCGCGACTGGGACAACTTCTCCGCCTCGCTCGACGGCTTCCGCATGGGCGACGACGCACAGGTGCGCTGCTACGCGGTCCTGGTCGACACGCTGCGCAGCGGCACCGCCACGCAGGCGCAGGCCGACGAGGTGCGTCGCAGCTGGTTCGCCCAGAAAGACCTGGACGACGGCTGCCTCACCGCCGCAGACCGCATGGTCGCCGCCCGCCTGATGTCGACCAACGACGTCTGGAAGAAGGCCCGCCTGGCCATCGAGGCCAACCGCCCGCAGGCCGCGCGCGCCGCCGTCAACATCGCCGCGCCCGATGCGCTGCCGCTGTTCGACGAGCTCAACGCCAGCTCGGCCAAGTTCCTGACCGGCCGCGCCTTCGTGGCCGCCAAGTCGCGCAAGGAGCTGGTGGTGCTGGCGCTCATCAAGGTCGCCATTGCCGATCCCGAACTGGCCGCCTCGCAGCTCGACAGCAAGTGGGGCCCGATGCTCTCGGCCGAAGAGCGCAACTGGCTCTGGGGCACCATCGGCCGCGCCGCCGCCATCAAGCTGTGGCCGCAGGCCGGCAGCTATTTCGCCAACGTCACGAAGAACGGCGACCTGTCCGACGACATGCTCGGCTGGCGCGTGCGCGCCGCGCTGCGCGCGGGCCAGTGGAAAGAGGTGGCGCCCGCCATCGACGCCATGAGCGAAACCGCCCAGCTCGACCCGACCTGGGTCTACTGGAAGGCCCGCGCCCTGGCCAGCGTCGGCGGCGACGAACGCCGCGCCCAGGCCCGCGAGCTCTACCAGAGCATCGCCGGCTCGCGCGGCTTCTACGAAATGCTGGCGCTCGAAGAGCTCGGCCAGCGCACCGTGGTGCCCACGCGCCCCGCCCCGCTCACGCCCGAGGAAAAGGCCGCCGCGCGCAACAACCCGGCGCTCGCCCGCGGCCTCTACGCCATCGCGATGGGCCTGCGCCCCGAAGGCACGCGCGAGTGGAACTACGCCACCAACCTGCACGACAAGGGCGGCATGGACGACCGCGCGCTGCTGGCCGCGGCCGACCTCGCCTGCCAGCGCGAGGTGTGGGACCGCTGCATCAACACCAGCGAACGCACCAAGGGCGTGGTCGACGTGGAGCAGCGCTTTCCCATGCCCTTCCACGACACGGTGCTGCGCAAGGCCCAGGACATCGGCCTCGACCCGGCCTACGTGTACGGCCTGATCCGCCAGGAAAGCCGCTTCATCATGGATGCACGCTCCGGCGTCGGCGCCTCCGGCCTGATGCAGGTCATGCCCGCCACCGCGCGATGGACGGCCCGCAAGATCGGCATGTCGGACTTCTCGCCCGGCCAGATCAACGACCGCGAGACCAACATCACCATCGGCACCAACTACCTGAAACTCGCGCTCGACGACTTCGACGGATCGATGGCGCTGGCCGCCGCCGCCTACAACGCCGGCCCCGGCCGCCCGCGCAGCTGGCGCAACGGGCCGGTGCTCGACGCGGCCATCTGGGCCGAGAACGTGCCGTTCACCGAGACGCGCGACTACGTGAAGAAGGTGCTGGCCAACACCACCAACTACGCCGCCATCATCAGCGGCCGGCCGCAGTCGCTGAAGGAGCGCCTGGGCCGCGTGGGCCCACGCGATGCCTCTGAACCCGAGCCGAACAAGGACCTTCCCTGAAGTCCCGCTGAAATGAGCTGGCGCGACGAGGTCCTCGCCACCATCGCGTCCGAGTTCTCGGACGCAGCCGACGTCGCGCAGCTCACGCGCATCGTGCTGCGCCTCACGCTCGCGGGCGCACTGGGTTTCGTGCTCGGCTTCGAGCGCGAGCAGCAGGGCAAGGCCGCGGGCGTGCGCACCCACATGCTGGTGGCCATCGGCTCGGCGATGTTCGTGCTGATCCCGCAGCAGACCGGCATCGTGCCGGCCGACATGAGCCGCGTGATCCAGGGGCTGGTGGCGGGCGTGGGCTTTCTCTGTGCCGGCACCATCCTCAAGCAGGGCAAGGACGAGAGCCATGTGCAGGGCCTGACCACCGCCGCGGGGCTGTGGATGACGGCCGCCATCGGCATGGCCTGCGGACTCGGCCGGGAGACCACCGCCATATTGAGCGCGCTGCTCGCGCTCGCCGTGCTGGCGCTGGTGCCGCACCTCGTGAGCCTGATCGAGCGCATGGGCAGTCCGCCGAAGGGCGATGGCGGCGACGCCCGCAAACGCTGAGCGCGGCGCCCCCGCATCAATTCGCGCCGCGTTCGGCATCAATCACGGCGCGGCGGCCGGCTAGCATCGAAGGCTTCCCCCGAATCCCCGCAACGAACCGGAAGCCTCTCTCATGCGCAAGCTCTATGTCGGCAACAAGAATTACTCGTCATGGTCGATGCGGCCGTGGGTGCTGATGAAGCAGGCCGGCATCGAGTTCGAGGAAGTCGTGCTGCGCTTCGATTCGTTCGATGCCGACTCGCAGTTCAAGCACGCCATCGGCGCGCTCAACCCGGTGGCCAAGGTGCCGGTGCTGGTGGACGGCGACCTCGTCGTCTGGGACACGCTGGCCATCGCCGAATACCTCGCCGAGGCCTTCCCCGAGAAGCAGCTCTGGCCCCGGTCGGTGGCCGACCGTGCGCGCGCGCGCAGCGTCTGTGCCGAAATGCATTCGGGCTTCGGCGGCCTGCGCAACCATTGCGGCATGAACATCGAGGCTTCGCTGCCCGAAGTGGGTGCGCGGCTGATGAAGGAAGTGCCTGAAGTCGCCAGCGACCTCGCGCGCATCGTGCAGATGTGGAGCGGCCTGCTGGAGGCGCACGGCGGCCCGATGCTGTTCGGCGCCCAGTTCGGCATCGCCGATGCCTACTTCGCGCCGGTCGGCACGCGCATCAAGACCTTTGGCTTGCCGGTGCCGCCGCACATCACGGCCTACATCGAGCGCGTGCAGGCGCTGCCGGGCGTCAAGGCCTGGATCGACGACGCACTGGCGGAGAAGGACTTCCTGCCATTCGAAGAGCCCTACCGCACGCGGCGCTAGGGTCTTCGAGGCGGGCGGCAGGTCAGAACCGGTAGGTGGCCGCGAGGTAGGTCACGATGGGGTTCAGCTTCAGGCTGGCTTCGCTGGTGGCCACCGGCAGGCCGCTGACCGAGGTCGTGGTCAGCTTGGCCTTGGTCTTCAGCGGGATGTACGACACCGAGAACGAGAGGCCCCAGTGCTTGTCGAACTGGTAGGCCACGCCGACGTTGACCACGGGTGCGAACGAGCTGTCGAGCTTGGCCGTGGTGTTGACCGCAAACGGCGACTGGTGGAACTGGCTGGCCAGCGCGCCCTGCAGGTTCGGGGTCAGCTTGACACCGCTGTACCAGACGTAGGCGGCGCCCAGGCCGACATAGGGACGAAAGGCGTCGCTGCCCTCGTTGAAGTAGTACTTGCCCAGGATGGTCGGGCTCCACTGGCGGGCCTCGCCGAGCTGGCCGACGCGGCCCAGCGTGCCGGTGCCGTCGAGCCTGAACTTCGGCGGCACGCCGAACACGCCTTCCACCGCCCAGTGGCTGTCGATGAAATACATGGCGCTGAGGCCGAGGGTGTCGGAATCGCTGACGCTGGCGCCGGAGCCGGGCAGCACGGCCGGAATGGGCGAAGTCACGGTCAGCGGCTTGCTGGAATCCTGCGGTGACAGATGGAACCAGCCCGTGCCGAGGACCCAGTCGCCGGCCTGTTGCGCCATCGCACTTCCGGACGCCAAGGCCCCCAGAGTCGCCAGCGCAAACATCGTCTTCTTCATGCGAATTACTCCTTTGGTTGAAAGATCCCTCCGCGGTTTGGGGGGCTGGCTTGTGTCTGCCGCTTGATTTCGTCCGATCGACGAACGATTACCCGGTCTTCTCTGAAAATTATCGAACGACCGTTCTATTTTTTGAACCCGGGAGTATCCCTACACTGCACCCATGAAGATTTTTCTCGTTGGCGGTGCACTGCGCGACCGCCTGCTGGAGCGCCCGGTGTCCGACCACGACTGGCTGGTGGTCGGCGCCACGCCCGAAGAAATGGTGGCCCGGGGCTACCTGCCCGTGGGGCGCGACTTTCCGGTGTTCCTGCACCCCGAGACGCGCGAGGAATACGCGCTGGCCCGCACCGAGCGCAAGAGCGCCCCGGGCTACCGCGGCTTCACCGTGCATGCCGCGCCCGACGTCACGCTGGAACAGGACCTCGCGCGCCGCGACCTGACCGTCAATGCCATCGCGCTGCCGGCCGAGCTGGTGAGCGCCGACGGCCGCTTCGATCCCACGCCCGCCGCGCTGGCCGACCCCTTCCACGGCCAGCGCGACCTGCGCGACAAGGTGCTGCGCCACGTGACCGACGCCTTCCGCGAAGACCCGGTGCGCATCCTGCGCGTGGCGCGCTTCGCGGCCCGCTTCGACGACTTCTCCGTCGCCCCGGAAACGATGGCGCTGATGCGCGAGATGGTCGCGGCCGGCGAGGCCGATGCGCTGGTGCCCGAACGCGTGTGGCAGGAGCTGTCGCGCGGCCTGATGGAAGCGCGTCCCTCGCGCATGTTCGAGGTGCTGCGCGACTGCGGCGCGCTGGCCGTGCTGCTGCCCGGGATCGAAACCGGCACGCAACCCATGGCGGCCATCGATGGCGGTGCGCGCCTGCAGGCCTCGCTGGCGGTGCGCTTCGCCTGCCTCATGCGCAGCGTTGGACAACCGCAGCTGCAGCAGGTGTGCGACCGCTGGCGCGTGCCGGTGGACATCCGGGAGCTGGCCGAGGTGGTGGCGCGCGAGCATGGCCACGTCGACGGCAGCGGCGCGCTCGATGCAACGGGGCTGGTGCGCCTGCTGGAGCGCTGCGATGCCTTCCGCAAGCCCGCACGCTTCGCCGAGGCGCTGCTGGCCTGCGAGTGCGATGCGCGCGGCCGGCCCGGCTTCGGCGCCGCAACCTACCCGCAGCGCGAGCGCCTGCTCGCGGTGCTGGCAACGGCGGCGGCAGTGCCCACCGATGCGGTGGCGAAGGCTGCGCAGCAGTCGGGTGCCACCGGCCCGAAGATCGGCGAGGCGATTCACCGGGCGCGGGTGGAAGCCGTCGCGGCATCGCTGCCGGCACGAACCTGAAACGGCCGCCCGCTGACGCCAAAGGGGGATTCGGCATTTGCCGACACGCGCGCATGATGGCGCGTGTTATGGTTTTTCCCAATGCCAAAGTCCTCCAGCAACTTGCAGTTGCCTCCTCCGTTGGGCCGGGACGCAGCCCTCTTTCTCGACTTCGACGGTACGCTGGTCGGACTCGCGCCCACGCCTGAAGCCATCGAGATTCCCCCTGCCCTCGTTCCCCTGCTGGGCGACCTGCGCGACCTGCTCGGCGGCGCGCTCGCCGTGGTGTCGGGCCGCCAGATCGATTCCATCGACCGCTTCCTGGCCCCGCTGCGCCTGCCCGCGGCCGGCGAACACGGCGTGCAGCGCCGCGACGCCGAGGGCCACATGCAGGAGCAGCGCGCGCCCGACCTCGTGTCCATCCTCGACATCGCCAACGAACTCGCGCGCGTGCACGAAGGCCTGCTGGTGGAACGCAAGCACGCCGCCATCGCCCTGCACTACCGGCTTGCGCCGCAGCTCGAGGCGGTATGCCGCGACGCGATGTCGCGCGCCATCGCGCACGAGCCGCAGCTCGAGCTGATGCATGGCAAGTTCGTCTTCGAGGTGAAGCCCACCGGCGTGCACAAGGGCATCGCCATCGAGGCCTTCATGGCCGAAGCGCCGTTCGCAGGCCGCACGCCGGTCTTCCTCGGCGACGACACCACCGACGAAACCGGCTTTGCCGTGGTGCAGCCGCGCGGCGGCATCGCCGTCAAGGTCGGCTCCGGGCCGAGCCTGGCGCTGCACCGCCTCGACTCGCCGCGCGACGTCTATGAGTGGCTGGTGCAGGCACGCGACCTGCTGGCAGCCCCAGGAAACAAGAACACCGAATCCCCGAGGAGCCCCCGATGAGCGAGCAACAACTGATGAAGGCTCCCGAAGACCGCGCAGGCGAGGCGCTGGCCGGTGCCGCCGGCCCCGACGACAAGGCCCCGGTCGATGCGAAGGCCGCCGCCGCGCCCGGACCGCGCGGCTTCGCGCCGCCGGCCGAGCCTTCGCTGAACGTGGGCGTGATCGGCAACTGCGCCTACAGCGCGCTCATCGACGCACGCGGCCGTGCCGTGTGGTGCTGCCTGCCGCGCTTCGACGGCGATCCGGTGTTCAATGCCCTGCTGCATCCCGGCGAGGACGCCGGCGCCTGGGCCATCGAGATCGAGGACTTCGCCTCCAGCAAGCAGTGGTACGAACCCAATACCGCGGTGCTGCGCACGCAGCTGTTCGACAGCGCGGGCCAGGGCATCGAGATCACCGACTTCGCGCCGCGCTTCTACAGCCGCTCGCGCTACTTCCGCCCGCTGATGATGGTGCGCCGCGTGCGGCCGATCGCCGGGGCGCCGCGCGTGCGCGTGTCGCTCGACCCGCGCTTCCAATGGGGCGCCGTGGCGCCGGAGGAAGTAACGCGCGGCAGCAACCACATTCGCTATGTCGGGCCCGACGTGACGCTGCGGCTGAACACCGACGCCTCAATCTCGCACATCCTCTCGCGCCAGCCTTTCGTGATCTCGCGCGAATACAACTTCATGTTCGGCGTGGACGAGACGCTGCTCGACGGCATCGCCGACACCGCGCGCAAGTTCGAGCAGGAAACCATCTCCTACTGGCGCACCTGGAGCAAGCGCCTGGCCATTCCGTTCGAGTACCAGGAGGCGGTGATCCGCGCGGCCATCACGCTGAAGCTCTCGCTGTACGAGGACACCGGCGCCATCGTGGCCGCCATGACCACCAGCATCCCCGAGGCGCCGGGCAGCCAGCGCAACTGGGACTACCGCTACTGCTGGCTGCGCGATGCCTTCTTCGTGGTGCGCGCGCTCAATTCGCTGAGCGAAGTGGGCACCATGGAAGACTACCTGCGCTGGCTCGGCAACGTGGTGATCGGCTCGCACGGCGAGCACATCCAGCCGCTGTACGGCATCGGGCTGGAGCGCGAGCTGCCCGAGTCCTTCGTCGAGGGCCTGCCGGGCTACCGCGGCATGGGTCCGGTGCGCGTGGGCAACCAGGCGCAGGAGCACTTCCAGCACGACGTGTACGGCAACATCGTGCTCGGCGCGGCACAGGCCTTCCACGACCATCGGCTGCTCAGCCGCGCGGGCGTGGCGGAGTTTCCGCACCTGGAGGCGGTGGGCGAGCAGGCGGTGCGCGTGTACGGCACGCCCGACGCCGGCATGTGGGAGCTGCGCACGCGCGCCCGCGTGCACACCAGCTCGGCGCTGATGAGCTGGGCCGCCTGCGACCGGCTCTCCAAGATCGCACGCGCGCTGAACCTGCCCGAGCGCGCGGCCTACTGGCACGGCCATGCCTCGCGCATGAAGGAAGAGATCCTCGCCAAGTCGTGGTGCGAGGAGCGCCAGGCCTTCGCCGAGAGCTTCGGCGGCCACGAGCTCGACGCGAGCATCCTGCTGATGGTGGAAGTGGGCCTGATCGACGCGCGCGACCCGCGCTTCATCTCCACCGTCGACGCCATGGAGAAGTCGCTCTGCGACGGCCCCTACATGCGCCGCTACGAGGCGGCCGACGACTTCGGCAAGCCCGAGACCGCCTTCAACATCTGCACCTTCTGGCGCATCGACGCGCTCGCCAAGATCGGCCGCAAGGCCGAGGCGCGCCAGATCTTCGAGACCATGCTCGCGGCACGCAACCCGCTGGGCCTGCTGTCGGAAGACACGCATCCGGTCACCGGCGAGATGTGGGGCAACTTTCCGCAGACCTATTCGATGGTCGGCATCATCAATGCCGCCGTGCGGCTGTCGGCGCCCTGGGATTCCTGCATATGAGCCGGCTCGTCGTCGTTTCCAACCGCGTGGCGGACCCGCGCAAGCCGGCGGCCGGCGGCCTCGCCGTGGCGCTCGGCGAGAGCCTGCAGCAAAGCGGCGGCCTGTGGTTCGGCTGGAGCGGACAGATCGTCGAGGAAGGCCCGACCGGCGAAGGCGAGTTGCACAGGCAGCAGGCCGGCAATGTCACGCTCGCCACCATCGACCTGAGCCGCGAGGACCACGACAGCTACTACCTCGGCTACAGCAACGACGTGCTGTGGCCGGTGTTCCACAACCGCCTGGACCTGGCGCACTTCGAGGCCGGCTTCATCGGCGGCTACCGGCGCGTGAACCAGCTGTTCGCGCGCAAGCTGCTGCCGCTGCTGAAGGACGACGACATCATCTGGGTGCACGACTACCACCTGATCCCCCTGGCGGCCGAGTTGCGCGCCATGGGCTGCAGGCAGCGCATCGGATTTTTCCTGCACATTCCGCTGCCCCCGCAGATCATCACCGCGGCCATTCCGCAGCACGCGTGGCTGATGCGCTCGCTGTTCTCCTACGACCTGATCGGCTTCCAGGCGCAGCAGGACGTGCAGCACTTCGAGCACTACGTGCGCAACGAGGCCCACGGCGAGTACCTGGGCAACGACATGTACCGCGCCTACGGGCAGACGGTGCGCAGCGCCGCCTTCCCGATCGGCATCGACGTCGACGAGTTCGCGGCGCTCACGCACGCGAAGGAGTCGCGCGACATGTACGAGACCATGAAGCGCGAGTATTCGAGCCGCCGGCTGCTGCTGGGCATCGACCGGCTCGACTACTCCAAGGGCATTCCGCAGCGCGTGCGCGCATTCCGCGAGCTGCTGGCCAACTACCCCGAGAACCGGCGCAGCGCGACGCTGATCCAGATCGCCTCGCCCACGCGCGAGACGGTCGATGCGTACGGCGACATCCGGCGCGAACTCGAATCGCTGTGCGGCGCCATCAATGGCGACTACGGCGAGCTCGACTGGATGCCGGTGCGCTACATCCACCGCATGGTGGCGCGCAAGCGCGTGCCGGGGCTGTGCCGCGCGGCGGCCGTCGGGCTGGTGACGCCGCTGCGCGACGGCATGAACCTCGTGGCCAAGGAATACATCGCGGCGCAGGACCCGGCCGACCCGGGCGTGCTGGTGCTGTCGCGCTTTGCCGGCGCGGCCGAACAGCTGAAGGAAGCGCTGCTGGTGAATCCGTACGACACGCACGGCACGGCCGAAACGGTGCAGCAGGCGCTGCAGATGCCGCTCGAGGAGCGGCGCGAGCGGCACCAGAAGCTGCTGTCTCGCATTCGCGAGCAGGACATCCATTGGTGGCGCCGGAGCTTTCTGGATGCGCTACGCGAGGCGGCCAGCGAGCGCTGATTTTCCGTTTTTGCGCTGTCTTCAGGGCGCGCTCACGCCGACGGGGTACCTTGCTCCGCGAATGTCCTCCGGCCTTCGGCCTCCCCCTTTATTTCGCTGCGCAAGGCACCCCATCGGCGTGATCGTGTTCAGAGCGGTCGTTGATCGGCTGTACACCAGCAGCGTGCCCTGTGCGAAGGACACCGGGTGCTCCCCGCAGCGAAATAAAGGAGGAGGCCGCAGGCCGGGGGACATTCGCGGAGGGGAGCACCCGGTGGCCTTCGCACGCGCCACGCGCTCACCAGCCAGTGAGCAAGCGCACAAAGCGCATCACCGGCCGGCCCTGTTCGGGTCCTGAAACCAGCCCCGCCGCCGGCGCATGAATCCGCAGATGCGCCGTCGCCAGCGCCGACACCTCGATCCAGCCGCCATGCGCTAGGTGATGCACATCGCCCTCTTCCAGCACCGCCTGCGCCATGAACACCGTCTCGCCAAACCACCCGGGCGGGGACACCACGCGCACCCTGCCCTCGGCCACCTGCAGCCACGTGCCGGCATCGACGGCGGTACGCAGGGACTGGCCCGGCTCCAGGATGACGGAGGCAGGTGCGGATGTGAGCGTGGTGATCATGGCGTGCCTTGAAAAGCGGTGGTTCGGGTATCGATCGTAGAAATCCGGCCGCTCAAAAAACAGGCACACGCCACGGCTATTGCGACCGGAACAGCCCGGCCGTGAAACATCTGTTATGGTATTTTTCCCGAGCAACTGCATCTGTTTTCGGATGCCCTATGCGGGGAACATCGACGCCATGGACTCGCTACCGCTCTACCGCCAGCTCTCCGCGCACTACGTGGACGCGATCCACATCGGATCGCTCAAGCAGGGCGACAAGATGCCGTCGCTGCGCAGCCTGATGCGGCTGCACGACATCAGCCTGTCGACCGCGCTGCAGGTCTGCCGCGCGATGGAGAGCGACGGCTGGGTCGAGGCGCGCGACCGCTCGGGGTATTTCGTGCGGCGGCCGCAGCGGCTGGCCATCGCGCCGATGGAAGAGCCGGTGGCCGGCGTGCCGCCCGACCCGGCGCAGTTCGTCAGCATGCGTGCGCGCATGGCCAACTTCATGGCGCGCGGCCGGCACACGGGCGTGAAGCTCAACTTCGCCATCGCCCGCGCAGCCCCCGAGCTCTATCCGGCCGAGGCGCTGCGCAACTCGATGACGCGCGCGCTGCGCCAGCGGCCCGAGCTGCTGACCACCGCCTCGTCGCAGAAAGGCCACGAGCAGTTCCGCGAGGCGCTGGCGCAACGCAACCTGCGGGTCGGCATGACGGTGCCGCCCGACGAAGTGCTCGTCACCAACGGCTGCATCGAGGCGCTGAACCTCGCACTGCGCGCGATCGCCAAGCCGGGCGACACGGTGGCCGTGGAGTCGCCCACCTTCTACGGGCTGCTGCAGGTGCTCGAAAGCCTGGGGCTGCGCGCGCTGGAGATCCCGACCAGCCCTCAGACCGGCATCTCCCTCGAGGCGCTCGACCTCGCCATCCACACCTACGACGACATCAAGGCCGTGGTGGTGGTGCCGCACCTGCAGAACCCCATCGGCAGCGTGATGCCCGACGCCCACAAGCAGCGGCTGGTGCACCTGTGCGAGAGCCATGGCATTGCGCTGGTCGAGGACGACACCTACAGCGACCTCGTGGAGAGCGACGCGCCGCTGCGCGCCATGAAGTCGTGGGACCGCACGGGCAACGTGATCTATTGCGCCTCGCTGCACAAGGTGCTGGCGCCAGGCCTGCGGCTGGGCTGGATCACCGCCGGGCGCTGGCATGCGCAGGTGGAGATGCTCAAGTACGCGCAGACGCGCAACAACGAGGCGCTGGCGCAGATCGCGGCGGGCGAGTTCATCGCCAGCGGCGGCTACGACCGCCACCTGCGCCGGCTGCGCGAGCGGCTGCACGTGCAGCGCGACCAGACGGCGGACGCCATTGCCAGGTACTTTCCGGCCGGCACGCGGCTGAACCTGCCGCGCGGCGGGCTGCAGCTGTGGGTCGAGCTGCCGGCGCAGCGCTCGTCGGTGGACGTGTTCGAAGCCGCGCTGCGCGAGCACGTGCTGGTGGCGCCGGGCGCGCAGTTCTCGAACTCCGGGCGCTTCGACAACTACCTGCGCCTCAACTGCGGCTGGCCGTATTCGAAGGCGGTGGATGCGGGGCTGCGGCGGCTGGGCGAGATCGTGGCGGCCGTGCGGCCGCCGGGTTAGCGATTCAGGCGATGTAGAACACGGCGGCGTCCCGCCTTGCAGCCGCGCCGGCGAAGAATCGCTTCACGCCTTCCATGAACTCCGCAAGTTCCTGCGCGCCTTCCTGCCACACCTTGGCCCAGTAAAGCTCGCTGAACTGCGCCGGCTCGCCGGTGAAGCGGCCCACCAGTTCCGCCACGTCGCACTGCGCGAGCCGCGCCGCCGCGCGCTCCACGTGGGCGGCCGTGAAGTAGATGCAGCCCTGGCAGTCGGTGCCGTCGAACTCCTCGCCATCCATGGCCTCGGGCATCAGCGTGCGCACCACGTCCCAGGCCTGTTCCACGGTCTGGCTGTCGTGCGGACCGCCCTGCTCGGCGGGCGAGTGCAGGAAGTCCGACACGGTGGACGGATCGATCACCAGCGCGCGCAGCCGGTAGCGGTCGAAGGCGTAGAAGGCGGCGCCGAGGCTCAAGTGCTGGGCTCCATGCGCGCTGCGCGTGCGACGGCCGCGAGCGCCATGCTCACGCTGTCGATGTTGCGCTGCGCGTTGTCGATGTTCCTGAAGTGGTCTGGCGAGCAGATCTGGTTGAGCAGCAGCGTGCGCTTGAAGTGCACCAGCGCCTGGCGCAGGTCGCCCTCCTCCTGCGCGATCAGGCCGAGGTCGTTGTGGGCATTGGCGGCCGCCGGGGAAATGCCGCGGCAGTCGCGCTGCTGGATGTCGAGCGAACGCTCGAACAGTTCCTTGGCTCGGACGAATTCGCGGCGCGCCATGTAGAGGCCGGCGAAGTTGTTGAGCATGTCGGAATGCAGTTCGGCATCGCCTTCGCCCGGCGGGAGCTTGTCGAGGTGCACGAGGGCGCGCGCGTAGCAGAGCTCGGCCTTCTCGTCCTGGCTAGAGTCGGCGTAAAGGAACGCGAGGTTGTTGAAGGCGCGCACCACGCCATCGCTGGAGCCGCCCCGGGCCTCGGCAACCGCCATGGCGATGGTCTTCTTGTAGAGCGCTTCCGCCTCGTCGGAACGCCCGGCCGCGGCATGCAGCAGCGCCAGGGTGTTGGTCGGTCCGCGCCGCCAGCTGTCGTCGAGGCCGAGCTGCCCGATCATGGCCAGGGCTTCGTCGGCCGCGGCCTGTGCCTTGTCGTTCCAGCGCAGCCGGCGGCACAGTTCCGCGTAGCTGGACAGGTGGAGCACCACGGCCTTGTCCGGGCCGCCATGCAGCCGGCGGCTGAAGGCGACGGCCTCGGCACAGAGCTTCTCGGCATTCGGCAGGTCGCCCTGTGCCAGCGCATCGCGGTAGCGCGCTTCGCGGTCTTCGAGGAGGCTCAGCAGCGCGCCCTGCTCGTCGGACGCCGCGCCGCGGGCCTTGCGTGCGTCGATGCCGGCCAGGGTCTGGTCGAGTGCCTTGCGGGTGATGTCCATGTCCTCCGCCGGCATGCCGATCTTGCGGCCGATGGACAGGCTTTCCTCGAGGCAGGCCCGGGCCTTGTCGAAGGCTCCGAGCTGGTGGCAGGCCTGCCCGAGCATGCACAGGCTCATCGCGAGGTTCTGGTGCGGGCCCTTGAACACGCGGCGCGCGCTGGCGACGACCTGCTCGCCGATGGCGACGGCCCCGGCCCAGTCGTCGGCCTCGGCCGCGGCCATGAAGCGCTCCTGCAGCCTGCTGACTTCGGCGAGGGCGGCAAGATCGTAGCCCTTGGCGTCGCTCGCCGCGGGGCGGCGGACGCTGCGGGGGGCCGGAGCATCTTCATTCCCGGTCTCGGCCGCGCCCTGCCGCATCAGCCGCCGGTGGATCCAGTAGAGGTCGTACAGCAGCCACGGCAGGACGAGCGCCAGGCCGAAACGCGATCCCGGCAGGCCCGCCATTCCGTACAGCAGCAGCGCCAGCTGCGCCGCGCCCCCCAGGTAGCTCCCCAAATAGAAGCGATGCGCCCCGATGAAGCCGCCCACCAGCCACAGCAGGTAGGCATAGGAGCGGCGGCGGGGCAGCTGGGTCATGGTTTTCGCCGGTGCGCGTGGCCGTTCAGTCGAGCAGCGCCAGCGCCGCGTAGTCGCCGACCTTGTCGCCCAGGCCGGCAGGCACGAGGCGCACGCCGTGCGTGAGCGGCAGCAGCTTGCCGTCGACCTGCGCCTGCAGCCTCGGCAGCAGAAAGTCGCGGTGGTGCCAGAACACGCTGCCGCCCAGGCTGATGCGCTGCAGGTCGAGCGTGGCGATCAGGTTGTAGAGCATGCGGCCCATCACGCGGCACAGCGCATCGACGATCTCGAGCGAATGCCGCTCGCCGCCAGCAGCCGAACTGAAAAGATCGGCCGCGGGCTGGCCGAAGCGCCGCGCGATGGAGTTACCGGCAATCAGCCCTTCGACGTCGCCGACATTGCCGCAGCCGCACAGCGCACCGCTGGCGTCGTCCACCACGAAACTGTGGCCGGCATGGCCGGCGTTGCCGTTCTTGCCGCGCAGCGCGCGGCCGTCCACGCACAGGCCGACGCCGACGCCGGTGCTCCAGGTGACGTAGGCGCAATCGTCCACGCCCTGGAGCGCCCCCCAATGACGCTCGGCCTCCAGCGCGGCCACGGCGTCGTTCTCGACCCGCACGCGAGCGAAGCGCTTTGCCAGCGGGGCCTCGATCAGCGCAGTCATCCAGGTGTTGGGCAGGCCGCGCGCCGGGCCGGCGATGCCGCCGCAGATGTTGGGCGTGGCCAGTTCGACCTTGCCGTCGCGCAACTCGAAAGGCCCGGCCGACGACACGCCCACGCGATCGATGCTCGCCGCATCGATGCCCTGCTGCGCACAGACCTCGTCGATCAACCGCATGATCAGCACCCCCACCGGATCGTTGTCGCCGGTCTTGGCGGTGGGCTCGCTGCGGCGGCCGATCAGCGGCGCGTCGCTCGAAGCGGAAAGGCTCACGGCCACCTTGGTGCCGCCGATGTCTACGCAGGCTCTCATTGCTGTTTGTCTCTTGTCTACAGAAGGCGCGCGACCAGCGCCGCGATCATGCTGAGCACCACCGTGCTCGCAATCGGCAGCTGCCATTCGCGGCCGAAGGCGCGGAACTCGAAATCGCCGGGCAGGCGTCCGAAGCCGAAGCGGCGCAGCCAGGCGGTCAGGCCGCTCATGAGCACCAGTGCCAGGACGACGACGATCAGCCAGCGGAACATAGGGACAACAGTCTAGGCCGAGAGAATGGCCATGGCTTGCCGGTGGAGTTCGGGCGTTGCCGCCGCGATCACCCGCCCGTCGGACTTCAGCCCCAGCGGCTGGCCCTGCCAGTCGGTGATGACGCCGCCCGCCGCCTCGATCAGCCCGGCCGGGCCGAGGTAGTCGTAGGGCTGCAGGCCGGTTTCGACCACGAGGTCGATGGTGCCGCCCGCCAGCTGGGCGTAGCCGTAGCAGTCGCCGCCGAAGCGGCGCATCGCGCATTGGCGGCTGAGCCTGTCGAAGGCGGCCCAGTCGGCCGGCGCGAAGATGTCGGGCGAGGTGGTGACGATGCGGGCCTTGGCCACGTCGGTGCAGCCGCTCGCGCGCACGGGCTGGCCGTCGCGCGTGGCACCCTTGCCCCCGTCCTTGGGGTTGTGGCCGATCCAGCGCTCCTCGAGCACCGGCATGTCGACCATGCCCAGCACCACGCGCCCGCCCTCCAGCACGCCGATCAGCGTGCCCCACAGCGGCGATCCGGTGATGAAGCTGCGCGTGCCGTCGATCGGGTCGAGCACCCAGATGCGCCCGGCGTCGAGCCGCTCGGGGCCATGCTCCTCGCCGTAGATGCCGTCGGCCGGCACGCGAGCGCCAAGGATCTCGCGCATGGCCGTCTCGGCCGCGCGGTCGGCCAGCGTGACGGGGCTTTCGTCGGCCTTGGTGATGATGTCCAGCGGCGTGCGGAAGTAGCGCATCGACTGCGCGGCCGCGGCATCGGCGAGTGCCTGGGCAATCGACGGGAGATCGGGGGTCGAGGAGCTCATGGGAGAGAGGAGTACACGTGCCAAAACTGCGATTAGACCCGAGCCGGGCCGGGTTTGACACGGCAGTGGCGCCAGCCCTAGCATGGCCCGGAAATTGCCAGGGAACACGACAAATGACTTCATTCAGATTCCTGCGGAGCGCGTTGCTCGCCCTCCTGCTCGGCGCTTCGGCCCTGCTGGCTCACGCCACCCCTTCCGCCACGGAGGAAAAGCTGATCGACACACTGATCCAGCGCGTCTCGAAGATGTCGGCCATGGTCTTCATGCGCAACGGCAGCGAATACAACGCCGCCGATGCCGCCAAGCACATGCAGGCGAAGTACGACCACTTCAAAAAGGAACTGGTGACGGCCGAAGACTTCATCGAGCGCTGCGCCTCGCGCTCGGAGATGACGGGGCAAGCCTACAAGGTGAAACTGACCGATGGCGTGGTGCGCGACGCCAACGAGTTTCTCAACGGCGAGCTGCGCGCGCTGCGGCAGGCCGCGAAGAAGACCGGCGGCTGAGGGCCTTGAAGTCGGTCCGCAAGAGAAATCAGAAAGGCGTGTCGCCGACGATGGTGGTGCGGTTGAGGCGGCGACGCAGGTGGTCGGGCGTACCTGCCGCGAGGTGCATCAGCGAGCGGTTGTCCCAGAACACGAGGTCGTGCGGCGCCCATTTGTGGCGATAGACGAACTCGGGTTTCACGCTGTGCGCGAACAGCTCGGCGAGCAAGGCATCGCTTTCGTCCTGCGGCAGATCCACGATGCGCGTCGTGAAATGTTCGCTGACGAACAGCGCCTTGCGGCCCGTCTCAGGGTGCGTGCGCACCACCGGCTGCACGGCGGGCGCGACCTGTTCGATCTGCGCTTGCGAGAGCTTGGGCCGCCAGGGGTTCTTGGCACGCAACTCCTCGTACTTGGCGAGGTAGCTGTGCTCTGCCTTCAACGGGAGGATGCGCCACTGCAGCTCGGGGCTCAGCGATTCCCATGCGAGATGCTGGTTGGCGAAGAGCGTGTCGCCGCCTTCGCTCGGCAGTTCCTGGGCATGCAGCAGGGAGCCCAGGCTGGGGTTGGGCTTGTACGAGATGTCGGAATGCCAGTAGACGCCCGCATCGCCGAGGCCGATGGGTTCGCCGTTCTCCTTGATGTTGGAGACGATGAGGATCTCGGGGTGGTTCTTCAGCTGGAACTGGTGCAGCACGTGGATTTCGAGCGGGCCGAAGCGGCGGCTGAAGTCGATGTGTTCTTGCGGGGTGATCTGCTGGTCGCGGAAGACCAGGACGTGGTGGTCGAGGTGGGCCTTGTGGAGGCGGGTGAAGTCTTCGGTGTTGATGGGCTTCGAGATGTCGAGGCCTACCACCTCGGCGCCGACCGGGGCATCGAAAGGGCGCACTTCGAAGTGCTGCGAAGGGGCATTTACCTCGCTGGTGGGGGCGGCAGTCATGCCGGGAATGTAGGGGGCGGGGTTTGGATCGCCAACGAACTCTTTGTTGCTAGCTTATGACTTTGAATTTTTGAGGGCGGGGGCCGGGTCTCGCCCCGGCGGGCGACTCACTTTCTTTTGCTTCGCCAAAAGAAAGTAAGCAAAGAAAAGGCGACCCTGCTGTCTGCGTCCCTCCGCTTCGCTACGGGCAACCTGCGGTGCTCGACTCCGGAGGGGGTCCGCAGAACTCGCTTCGCTCAAACAGCTGCGGCCCTGATCCCTCCTGCGTCTGCGCTCCTCGGCGCAGCCAGAAGGGATTTGGAACGCGCCGTCGCTGCGCTCGGCTCCGGAACAGCCAATACCAAAACCAAAAGCCAATACCAACCACCGCAGGCGCAAAGCGCCTGCGGTGGCTTGGTGGCCGAGCGAAGCAAAGGCCCGGGAGGGCTCCCCTCCCCTCTGGCTGCGCCGAGGAGCGCAGCGTTTCGCGGATCAGGGCTCGCAGCTGTTTGAGCGAAGCGAGTTCTGCGAGACCCCGCGAAACGCGAGCACCGCAGGTTGCCCGCAGCGAAGCGAAGGGTCGCAGACAGTGGGGTCGCCTTTCTTTTGCCTACTTTTCTTTGGCGAAGCAAAGAAAAGTAGGTCGCCCGCCGGGGCGAGTCCCGGCCCCGGGAAGCCAACCACTCAAAGCGTATGACTCCGATCCCCTTCGGCAAACCCCATCGCATCCCAATCCTCGCCGACGGCAAAGCCAATCACCTTGAACAACTCCCCCATCTCATGCTCATGGATCAGCCGCGCCGCCATCGCCCGCTCTGCGACGGACCCCGCTTCCATCCGCGCCAGCAACCCGCAGTTCAGCAGAAACCGCGCCTGGCTCGTGTAGCCCAGCACTTCGAGCCCCGCATCCTGCCCAGCCAACGCAATGCCGGTGAAGTCGACATGCGCGGTGATGTCCTTGTAGCCCACGTCGGCCAACGGGTCGCCATCGGCCTGGTGCGCGCGGTGGCACATCACCGTGCCCATGTGGCGCTGCGGGTGGTAGTACTCCGCCTCGGGAAAACCGTAGTCGATGAGAAAGGCCGCGCCCTTGCCGAGCCGGTCGGCCAGCGTGGCGATGAAGGCCCGCGCCTGCGGATGGATCTCGGTCAGGTAGTCGTGCTCGCCGGGCACCTCGACCGGCGGCCGCAGCTCGGTGACGCGATCGGACCAGGCCCAGCCGTCGCCTTGCGCATTGCGCACCACGCCCCGCTCGAACCACTGCCCACCCACACGCGCCAGCAGTTGCACGGGCATCGCATCGAGCACCTCGTTGCCGACCACCACGCCTTCCATCGAATCGGGCAGCTCGTTGAGCCATTCGACGCGGTCCGCATAGCGCACCAGCGCCTGCTGCTGCCGCTCGCGCAGCGTGCCCGACAGGTCGACGATGCGGTAGCGCACATCGCTGCGCCCCATCTCGTCGAGCGCATGCAGCAGCTGGACCGCGAGCGCCCCCGAGCCTGCGCCGAATTCCCACACCGTGTCGGTGCCCGTCTTCTCCAGCGCCTCGGCCACCTGCGCCGCCAGGGTCTGCCCGAACATCGGCGTCAACTCGGGCCCCGTCACGAAGTCGCTGCCAGACGAGGGCATGTGGCCGAACTTGGCCGAGGTGTTGGCGTAATAGCCCAGGCCCGGCGCGTACAGCGCGAGCGCCATGAAGCGGTCGAACCCGATCCACCCGCCCGCGCGCTCGACGGAGCGCGCGATGAGGTGGTCGAGGGCGGTGGGTAAACTGCTGGGGGTCGTCTTTGTCGTCACAGCGCCATTCTCCCCTCCTCGCATGAGCCCCGCCGCGCCCCCCTCCTCCGCTTCCCGCCGCACCGTCGTCGTCACCGGCGCGGGCCGCAGGCTGGGCCGCGAGATCGCGCTGGCGCTCGCGGCGGGCGGCTGGCAGGTGGCGGTGCACTACCGCAGTTCGCGCACCGAGGCCGAGCAGACGGTGGCCGACTGCGCCGCGCTCTCGGGCGATTCGGCACTCTTCGCGGCCGACCTCGAGGACGAGCAGGCCACGCGCGCCCTGCTGCCGCGCGTGGTCGCGCGCTTTCGCGGCGTCGATGCCGTGGTCCACAGCGCCGCGCTGTTCGAGCACGACGAGGCCGCCACCTTCAGCTACGCACTCATGGAGCGCCATGCGCGCAGCAACACCGGCGCGGCGATCCTGCTGGCGCATGCCCTGCACGAGCACCTGGCGGCCCGCGACGCGCAAGGCGCGGTGGTCCATCTGCTCGACCAGAAGCTCTGGAACCCGAACCCCGACTTCCTGAGCTACACGCTTTCCAAGGCCGCGCTCGAAGCCGCCACGCCGATGCTGGCGCTGGCCCTTGCACCGCGCGTGCGCGTGGTCGGCGTGGCGCCCGGCCTCACGCTGGCGAGCCACATGCTGGACGACGACAGGTTCGCGCAGCTGCACAAGCTGTCGCCGCTGGGCCGCTCCTCCACCCCGGACGACGTGGTCGCCACGGTGAAGTTCGCGCTGGAGAACCGCTCGATCACCGGCACCACGCTGCTGGTGGACGGCGGCCAGCACCTGATGAAATTCGAGCGCGATTTCTCGCTCATGTGAGCACCACCATGTCCATTCCCATGCCCGTGCAAGGCCGCCAGACACTCACCCTCCAGGGCCTGCGCTTCGACGCCAACCTGGGCATCCTCGAGCAGGAAAAGACGGCGCCGCAACCGATCCTGGTCGATGCCGAGCTCAGCCTCGGCCCGCAGCCGTTGCTGCCGCAGGACGACGACATCTTCCACGTGCTCGACTACCGCAAGGTGCGCCGCATCATCATCGAGGAGTGCACCGCCGAACACGTCAACCTGCTCGAAAGCCTGATCGGCAAGCTGGTGCAGCGCCTGCTGCAACTGCCCGGTGTGCTGGGCGTGCGCGTGAAGATCGCCAAGCTCGAAATCTTCGACGACTGCGAGGTGGCGATCCGCATGGAAGCCGGCGAGTGGTGAACCGCCGTCATCCGAACTCAGGCCGCTGAGCCGCAGGCTGCGGCAGCCTTCTTCCCGGAGCCAGCCGGCCACATGCGCACGGCCAGCGCGCCGAGCGCCGACAGCGAAGCCATCGCCGCCACGCCGGACCATCCCCACTGCGCCAGCACCAGGGCGCCAAGCGCGGAGCCGGTGGCCATGCCGACGAACACGCCCGTGAAGAACACCGCGTTGAGCCGGCTGCGCGCACCGGGGTCGATGCCGTAGACCACCGTCTGGTGCGCGATCAGCGCGGCCTGCAGGCCGAAGTCGAAACCGATGGCGGCGACCACGATCAGCCCCAGCCGCGCGGCGGGTGCCGCCAGCAGCGGCGCGAACAGCATCGCCGCGAACGAGACGGCGACCAGCGCGGCCCCCATGCGGATCACCAGCTCGGGGCCGCGACGGTCCGCAAGACGCCCGGCGATGGGCGCGGCCAACGCACCCGCCGCGCCGGCCAGCCCGAAGGCACCGGCGGCCGCACTGCCCAGGTGGAAGGGAGCGCCATGCAGCATCACGGCCAACGTCGACCAGAAAGCGCTGAAGCCCACCGACAGCAGGGCCTGCGCGAAGGTCGCGCGGCGCAGCGCGCCATGGCGCTTCCACAGCCCGGCCAGCGATCCCAGCAACGCGCCGTAGCCCAGGTGCGTGGTCGGACGCAGGCGCGGCAGCCCGCGCGCAGCAGCCACGCCGATGAGCGCGATGCTCACGGCCGCGACGACGAACATCGCGCGCCAGCCGAAGTGTTCGGCCACGAAGCCGGCGAGCACGCGCGACAGCAGGATGCCCAGCAGCAGCCCGGTCATCACCGTGCCGACGATCCGGCCGCGATGCGCCTCGGGCGCCAGCGTGGCGGCGGCGGGCACCACGTCCTGCGCCAGCGTTGCAGCCAGGCCGATGACGAGGCTGGCCATCAGCAGCGGCGCCACCGAGGGCGAGAACGCCGCGCCCAGCAGCGCGAGCACCAGCACCGAGGCCTTGGCGAGGATGATGCGGCGCCGGTCGAAGCGGTCGCCCAGCGGCGCGAGCAGCAGGATGCCCAGCGCGTAGCCGAGCTGCGTGAGCGTGGGCACGAAGCCCACGGAACGCGCCGAAGCGCCGATGTCGGGCCCGAGCACGCCCAGCATGGGCTGGCTGTAGTAGAGCGCGGCCACGCCGAAGCCTGCGCTGGCGGCCAGCAGCAGGATCAGCGAGCCCGGCAGCTTTTCATGCGTGTTTTGAATGGAAGACATGGTGTAAACCCTTGAATTCGAGAAGCGATGGCTGGAGTTTGCGGGCCGACCGCCTCTGAAGGTAGCCCTGAGCGTCGAACAATTGATATACGCTTGATGCATGGCAACGCCCCTTCCGCCGCCGCCGTCGGCCGATCGCATCGAACTGATGCAGACCTTCGTGCGCATCGTCGAGGCCGGCAGCCTGTCGGCTGCCGCCGCCCAGTTGGGCACCACCCAGCCCACCGTGAGCCGCCGCCTGCAGGCGCTCGAACGCTCGCTGGGCGTGCGGCTGCTGCAGCGCTCCACCCACGCGATGAAGCTCACCGAAGACGGCGAGCGCTGTTTCGACCGCGCCAAGGAGCTGATCCTGAGCTGGAGCGCCTTCGAGGCCGAGCTGCGCGGCGTAGGCGACCAGCCCGAGGGCCGGCTGCGCGTGGTGGCGCCGCATGCCTTCGGACAGCAGCTGCTGGTCGGCCCACTGGCGGCGTACCTGCAACGGCATCCGCAGGTGACGGTCGAATGGCTGCTGCACGACAGCCCGCACGACGAAACGCCCGACTTCATCGCCGAGGGTGTGGATTGCGCGATTCGCGTCGGCGAGGTGACGGACCCCAATGCCGTGGCGATCCGCCTCTTCGAGGTGCCGCGCATCGCGGTGGGGGCGCCCTCCCTCTTCGGCGCGGGTTCGCCGCCGCCAGTGCATGCCCGCGAGCTCGAAGCCCTGCCCTGGCTGGCCGCGCGCAATTTCTACCGGACCGAGGTCGTGTTCACGCACGAGGGCACGGGCGAGGTGTGCCGGGTGCCGATACGCCCGCGCATGATCACCGACAGCCTCTACGCGCTGCGCAGCGCGGCGGTGCTGGGCGTAGGCGTCGGGGTGTCCTCGGCCTGGATGCTGACCGAGGAGCTGGAGGCGGGCCGGCTGGTGCACCTGGCGCCCCAATGGCGCGCGACACCCGCGCCCGTGTACATCGTGTATCCGTACGCGCGCTTCTATCCAGCCAGGCTGCGGCTCTTCGTGGAGGCGATGCAGCAGGCCTTTCCGGAATCGCCGCTGGCTGCAGGCGGGCCGTAAACGGGCGGGATGGCAGGCGAAATGGGGATCGGGGACAATCACCCCCTTCCCCCGACTCCCCGAAGCAGCCTGCCCATGAACGCCGTCTGGATCGACGAGGCGCCCGCCGCCGCCGACACCGCCGCCTCCTCTCCCGCCAACTCCATGAAGATCGAGCGCGAGACGCACAAGCTCGAAAAGCGCCTGTGCCGAGAAGTCGGCAAAGCCATCGTCGACTACAACATGATCGAAGAGGGCGACAAGGTCATGGTATGCGTCTCGGGCGGCAAAGACAGCTACGCGCTGCTCGACATCCTGCTCAAGCTCAAGGCGCGCGCGCCGATTCACTTCGACATCGTCGCGGTCAATCTCGACCAGAAGCAGCCCGGCTTTCCCGAAGAGGTGCTGCCCAGGTATTTGAGCGACCTGGGCGTGGACTTCCACATCGAGAACCAGGACACCTACAGCATCGTCAAGCGCGTCATCCCAGAGGGCAAGACCACCTGCGGGCTGTGCAGCCGGCTGCGCCGCGGCATCCTCTACCGCGTGGCCGACGAGCTGGGCGCCACCAAGGTCGCGCTGGGCCACCACCGCGACGACATGCTGCAGACCTTCTTCCTCAACATGTTCTTCGCCGGCAAGCTCAAGAGCATGCCGCCCAAGCTGGTGAGCGACGACGGCAAGCACGTCGTGATCCGTCCGCTGGCCTACGTGGCCGAGAAGGACACGGTGCGCTGGGCCCAGCACCGCGAGTTCCCGATCATTCCGTGCACGCTGTGCGGCAGCCAGGAAAACCTGCAGCGCAAGCAGGTGGGCGAGATGCTGCGCGAGTGGGACAAGAAGTACCCCGGCCGCGTGGAGAACATGTTCACCGCGCTGCAGAACGTGGTGCCTTCGCACCTGCTCGACGGAACGCAGCATGACTTCAAGGGTCTGAAGGCGACAGGCGTGGCGGACGACGATGGCGACAAGGCCTTCGACCCGCCTTCCTTCGATTTGCTCTCCCAGGCACCTGCCGCCCTGCGCATCGTCCAGGGCTGAACGGGCAACCCAGGGGAATTTTGGGCTTCAGCGCCCGGAGACCCTCATGAAATCTGCGTTCTCGGCTCTTCTTCTTGCCGCAAGCCTGACGGGCTGCGTCACCTCCTGGGTGGTCGACAGCGACGTGAAGAGCTTTTCCTCCATCGGCACCGTGGCCCACGGCGCCACCTATCGCTTCGACCGCCTGCCCTCGCAGCAGGCCGACGGTGCGCGGCAGGAATCGCTCGAAGCCATGGCCGGCGCCGCGCTCGACAAGGTCGGCCTGCGCCGCGACGACGCCAGGCCCCAGTACACCGCGCAGATCGGCGCGCGCGTGACTGCCGGCCTCTCGCCCTGGGCCGATCCGTGGCTCTACAACGGTCCCTGGGGCTACGGCTACGGCGGCCATGGCTACTACGGCCGCCGCTGGTACGGCGGTGGCTGGTATGGCGGCCCGGTGTTCGCGCCGCCGGCCAACCCATGGTACGAGCGCGAGGTGAGCATCGTGCTGCGCGAGGCGGGCTCCAACCGTGTGGTGTACGAAACTCGCGCCCGGAACGACGGCCCCTACACCTCGAGCGCGGCGATCCTGCCGGTGATGTTCCAGGCCGCGCTGCAGGGCTTCCCGAACCCGCCGCAGGGCGAGCGCCGGGTCAACATCGAGCTGCCGACGGCGCAGGCCCGGAAGTAGCGCCTTCTAGAATTCCCCGAATGGAAGAAGCCACCCGCCTGATCGCCGTTCGCCACGGCGAAACCGCCTGGAACGTCGACACCCGCATCCAGGGTCAGCTCGACATCGGGCTCAACGCCACGGGCGTCTGGCAGGCACAGCGCGCCGGCAGTGCGCTGGCCGACGAGCCCATCGGCGTCGTCTATGCCAGCGACCTCTCGCGCGCCTGGCAGACCGCCGAGGAAATCGCCAGGCCCCACGGCCTGGCCGTGCAACCCGAACCGCGCCTGCGCGAACGGGCGTTCGGACATTTCGAGGGCCTGAGCTTCGCCGAGATCGAGGCCACCCTGCCCGTGCAGGCCAGGCTCTGGCGCGAACGCGATCCCGAATTCGAGCCCGAGGGCGGCGAAAGCCTGCTGGCGTTCCGCGACCGCGTGAGGGGCGTGGCCGCGGTGGTGGCGGCGCGCCATCCGGGCGAACTGGTCGTGCTGGTCGCACACGGCGGGGTGATGGACGTGCTCTACCGCGCAGCCACCCGCCAGGAACTGCAGGCGCCGCGCACCTGGCAACTGGGCAATGCCGCAATCAACCGCATGCTTTGGACGCCGGAAGGTTTCAGCCTCGTGGGTTGGAGCGACACCGCTCATCTCGCGACGGACACCCCGCTCGACGAAACCACGAGCTGAGGCATGCTCAGGCCGCGCGCAGTTCTTCCAGCGGCCCGAAGAACTCGTAGTGGATCTGCTGCGCAGGCACGCCCAGCGTCAGGCCGTTCGCGTACACGGCCTGCATGAAGGGCTTCGGCCCGAGGAAGTAGAAGTCCACGTCGCGGTCGGCCGGCAGGGCCTTTGCGAGCAGTTCCTTCGTCACGAAGCCGGTCGCGTGCGGGCGGTCCGCATCGCGCGGGGTGTCGTACACGTACAGCGCTTCCACGTTGGCGTGCGCTGCCGCCAGCGCATCGACGCGTTCGCGGAAGGCATGCACGCCGCCGTGGCGCGCAGCGTGGATGAAGCGGATCGGCCGGCCCGTGGGCGCGGCGGCCTCGAGCATGCTCATCGCGGGCGTGATGCCCACGCCGCCCGTCACCAGCACCAGCGGCCGGCCCTGCGCTTGCGCGGGCGCGGGCTTCAGCACGAAATCGCCGCAGGGCGGCAGCACCTCGACCACGGTGCCGACCGCGGCCTGCACATGCAGCCAGTTCGAGACCCGCCCGCCCTGCTCCTGCTTGACGCTGATGCGGTACCACGGCTTGCCCGGCGCGTCCGACAGCGAGTAGTTGCGCCGCACCGTCTCGCCGTCGATGGCCAGCACCAGCGTGAGGTACTGGCCCGGCGTGAACGCGAGCAGCAGGCCGCCGTCCTCGGGCTCCAGGTACAGCGAGAGGATGAGTTCGCTCTCGGCCTCGCGGCGCGCGACACGAAAGCGGCGCACGCCGCGCCAGCCGCCCGGCTGCTGTTCGTTGGCGCGGTAGACCTCTTCTTCGGCGGCGATCAGCATGCCGGCCAGCGCCTGGTAGGCCTCGCCCCACGCGGCGATGATCTCGTCCGTCGCCACCTCGCCCAGCACTTCGCGGATGGACTGCAGCAGGCAGCGCCCGACGATCGGGTAGTGCTCGGGCAGCACGCCGAGCGCCGCGTGCTTCTGGATGATCCGCGGCAGCGCGCCGGACAGGGCCTCCAGCCGGTCGATGTGCGCCGCGAAGGCCAGCACGGCCCCCGCGAGCGCGCGTGCCTGCGTGCCGCTGGCCTGGTGCGCTTCGTTGAAGAAAGCCTTCACCTCGGGATGGTTCGTGAACATGAGCCGGTAGAAGTGGGCGGTGATCGCCTCCCCTTGCGTCTGCAGCAGGGGAACGGTGGCCTTGACGAGAGAAATGGTGCGGTCGGTGAACATGAGGGATGCAATGGGAAAGTATGTGGGAGCCCTTTTCCAGTCATGAACCGTGCCAGCCGCCGCACCGGCGCAAGTCCTTGTTTTTCAAACTCTTTTCTTGAGCCAGGTCAAACCGACAACAAAAATTGGTTGTCAAATCGACACTCATGAGTGCAGAAATGACCACATTCGAGGAGCCGGGGCTTCCCAGCGAGAGCGAACGCTTCCGCGCCCTCCTGGAGGCCGTGCGCGAGTTCGTGCGCTGCGATGCGGCCGCGCTGCTGCGGCTGGAAGACGGCGCGCTGCGCGCCGTCGCGGTCGACGGTCTCAGCGACGAGACGCTGGGGCGCCGCTTCACGGTGGCCGCGCACCCGCGCTTCGAGCGCCTGCTCGAGAGCCCGGCCGGGCTGCGCTTTCCGCCCGGCTGCGAGCTGCCCGACCCCTACGATGGGCTGGTGTCGGGCCAGCCCGAGATTCTTCCGGTGCACGACTGCATGGGCGCGCCGTTGCGCCTGCGTGGCGCGCTCTGGGGCCTGCTCACGCTCGATGCGCTCGAAGCCTCCACCTTCGACGCGGTCGACCCGGCGCGGATGGAGGCGCTGGTGCGGCTGGTCGAATCGGGCATCGAGGCGGCGCAGGCCATCCGCGACATGGCCCGGCGCGCCGCCCAGGAGCAGGCGCTCGCGCAGGCCTGGCAGTCCAGCCGCAGCCCCACGCGCGAGCTGCTGGGCACCAGCGCGGCCATGCAGCAGCTGCGCCGCGAGATCGACACCGTGGGCGCCTCGGACCTCACGGTGCTGCTGCTCGGCGAAACGGGCGTGGGCAAAGACCTGGTGGCGCAGCGCCTGCATGCGCGCTCGCGCCGCCATGCGCAGCCGCTGGTGCAGGTGAATTGCGCGGCGCTGCCCGAGACGCTGGCCGACAGCGAACTCTTCGGCCATCGCAAGGGCGCCTTCACCGGCGCCATCCAGGACCGCACCGGCAAATTCGAGCTTGCCGACGGCGGCACGCTGTTCCTGGACGAAGTGGGCGAACTGCCGCTCACGGTGCAGGCCAAGTTGCTGCGCGTGCTGCAGGGCGGCGAGTTGCAGCGCCCCGGCAGCGACCGCACGCTGCGGGTCGACGTGCGGGTCATCGCCGCGACCAACCGCGACCTGCCCGCCGCCATCGCGCAGGGGCGCTTTCGCGCGGACCTGTACCACCGGCTGTCGGTCTACCCGCTGGTGGTGCCGCCGCTGCGCGCGCGGGGCCGCGACGTTCTGGCGCTGGCAGGCGGCTTCCTGGAAGAGAACCAGCACCGCCTGGGCGCACGCAACCTGCGGCTGTCGCCGGGCGCGCGGGCCGCGCTGCTGGCGCATCCCTGGCCCGGCAATGTGCGGGAACTCGAGCACGCGATCAGCCGCGCCGCGCTGCGTGCGTACCGCGAACACGGGCGCGCCGCGCGCTGGGTGGCCATCGAGCCCCGGCACCTGCTGCTGGAAGAAACGATCGCCCCGGTCGCGCCGACGGACGCTGTACCGGCCGCCGCCGTCGGCTTGCCCGCAGCCGCGGCGGCCACGCTGCGGGACGCCACCGAGGCCTTCCAGCGCGACTGGCTGACCGCCTGCCTGGACCGCCACGGCGGCAACCTCAGTCGCGCGGCGGCGCAGGCCGGCATGGACCGGAGCAACTTTCACCGCCTGCTGCGCAAGTTGGGCATCCGCCCGCGGCAGCCCGGCTGAGGCGCGCCGCGCCCAGGCGCCGCGCCAGTGCGGCTGTCAGGCGTGCGATGCCGCGTGGCTGCCAGCCTCGGCCTGCGCCTCGTCCGGCAGATCCACCATCGGCCCCGTCCCGCTGTAGCGGTCCAGTGCCAGGTAGATCGCAGGCGTGATGTACAGCGTGATCACCTGCGAGAAGATCAGCCCGCCCACCACCGCCACGCCCAGCGGCTGGCGCAGCTCGGCGCCGGCGCCCAGGCCCAGCGCGAGCGGCAGCGCGCCCATCAGCGCGGCCAGCGTGGTCATCATGATCGGCCGGAAGCGCAGGCGGCAGGCCTCGCGGATCGCGTCCACCGGCTGCAGGCCCTCGGTGCGCTGCGCGTCGAGCGCGAAGTCGATCATCATGATCGCGTTCTTCTTCACGATGCCGATCAGCAGCAGGATGCCGATGGTCGCGATCAGCGTCAGGTCGAAGCCGAAGAGCTTCAGCGAGATCAGCGCGCCCACCGCCGCCGAAGGCAGCCCGGCGAGGATCGTGATCGGGTGGATGTAGCTCTCGTACAGCACGCCGAGCAGCACGTAGATGACGAGCACAGCCAGCACCAGCAGCACGGCCTGGCTGGACTGCGAGCTCTGGAACACCGCCGCATCGCCGCCGTAGGTGGTGATGATCGAGGGCGGCATCTTCAGCTCTTCCTTGAACCGGTCGATCTTCGCGGTCGCATTGCCCAGCGGCACGTCGGGCGCGAGGTTGAACGACACCGTCACCGCCTGCAGCTGGCCCTGGTGGTTGACCGCGGTCGGCCCCACTGTGCGCTTGACGGTCGAGAAGGCCGACAGCGGCACCAGCCTGCCCGTGGTGCTGCGCACCGACAGGCGCGAGACGTCTTCCTCGAACTGGCGGTCGTTGTCGGCCGCCGAAAGGATCACCTGGTAGGTGTTGCTCGTGCCGTAGATGCTGCCGATCTGGCGGTCGCCGTAGGCGTTGTAGAGCGCGGTGCGCAGGTCACCCACGGCCACGCCGAGCACGCCGGCCTTGTCGCGGTCGATGTCGAGCGTGGCCTGCAGGCCGCGGTTCTGCGAGTCGCTGGTCACGTCGCGGAAAGCCGGGTCGGCGCGCATGCGCTCCATGAGCCGGGTGGCCCACGGCACCATCTCGCCCGCATTCACGCTCTGCAGCGTGTACTGGAAGCGCGCCTTGCTCTGGCGTCCGCCCAGGCGTAGGTTCTGCACCGGCTGCATGTAGACGGCAATGCCGGGGATCTCGCGGAAGCGCTGGCGCAGCGATTCGAGCACCTTCGCCATCGGCGGGCGCTCGCTGCGCGGCTTGAGCACCGCGAACAGCCGGCCGGAGTTCTGCGTGGCCGTGGGACCGCCCACGCCGACGAAGGAGCTCACGTAGTTGACGCTCGCGTCGTCCTTGAGGGTGGCGGCCACGCGGTCCTGCAGCGTCTTCATGGCGCTGAATGAAATGTCCTCGGCGGCCTCGGTCGTGATCTGGATCTGGCCGATGTCCTCCTCGGGGAAGAAGCCCTTCGGGATGGTCGCGAACAGCCAGCCGGTGACGACGAAGGTCAGCCCCGCGATCGCCAGCATCACCTTGCGGTGCATCAGCGTCCAGCCGAGCGAGCGCATGTAGGTTGCGTGCACCGCGCGGTAGCCGCGCTCGAAGGCCCGGCCGATGGCCGTGCCCGGCTCGGGATGCTCTTCTTCGTGATCGAGCGCGCCTGCACGGCGCGGCACCTGCTTGAGCAGCCGGCTCGCGAGCATCGGCACCAGCGTGAGCGACACCACGGCCGACACCAGCACCGCCAGCGCCACCACCACCGCGAACTCGTGGAACAGCAGGCCGATTACGCCCGGCATGAAGAAGATCGGGATAAACACAGCCACCAGCGAGATCGAGATCGACACGATGGTGAAGCCCACCTCGCGCGCGCCGCGCAGCGCCGCCGCGAACGGGTCCATGCCCTTCTCCACGTAGCGCATGATGTTCTCGAGCACCACGATGGCGTCGTCCACCACCAGACCCACGGCCAGCGTGATGCCGAGCAGCGAGATGTTGTCCAGGCTGTAGCCGAAGGCATAGAGCAGCGCCACCGCGCCGATCAGCGAAATCGGAATGGTCACGGCCGGGATCAGCGTGGCCACCAGCCGGTGCAGGAACAGGAAGATCACCAGCACCACCAGCGCGATGGTGCCCAGCAGCGTGAGCTGCACGTCGTGCACGGCCTCGCGGATGGAGATGGAGCGGTCGTTCACCATCTGGATCTCGACCGACTGCGGCAGCTCCGCCTTGAAGCGCGGGATGAGTGCGCGCACCGCATCGACCACCTGCACGGTGTTGGCGTTGGGCTGGCGCTGCACGGCCAGCGAAATCGAGTCCTGCCCGTTGAAGCTGCTCGCGGTCTTCACCGACTCGAAGCTGTCCTCGATGGTGGCCACCTCGTCGAGCCGCACCGGCGCGCCGTTGTGCTGGCCGACGATCAGCTTGGCGAAGTCGGCCGCCTTCATGAGCTGGCGGTTGGCCTGGATGGTGAGCGTCTGGCGCGGGCCGTCGAGCACGCCGACCGGCGTGTTGGCGTTGGCCGAGTTCACGGCCTTGGCCAGTTCGTCGAGCGTGATGTTGCGCGCGTTGAGCAGGTCGGCATTGGCCTTGATGCGCACCGCGAAGGCCTTGCGGCCGTACACGCCCACCTGCGCCACGCCGTCGATGGTCGACAGCGTGGGCGAGATCAGGTTCTCGGCGTAGTCGTTGAGCTCCGACGGGTTCATCGACGGCGAGATCAGAGCGATGAACAGCACCGGCGCATCGGCCGGGTTGACCTTGCGGTACGAGGGCAGCTGCGTGAGCTCCTGCGGCAGCTGGCGCTGGGCGCGCAGCAGCGCGGCCTGCACGTCGACCGCGGCGGCGTCGATGTCGCGGCTGCTCACGAATTCGAGCGTGATCGAAGACACGCCCTGCGTGTTCACCGAGCTGATGGTCTGCAGGCCCGGGATGGTGGAGAACTGCTTTTCGAGCGGCAGCGCCACCGAACTCGCCATGGTGTCCGGGCTCGCGCCCGGCAACTGCGCATTGACGTTGATGACCGGCGTGTTGTAGCTGGGCAGCGCGGCGACGGGGATGCTGAAGTACGCGAAGATGCCGACGACCACGGCCGCCGCGGACAGCAGCACCGTCATCGCCGGACGGCGGATGCACAGTTCCGAGATGTTCATGCGCGTTCCCGCTGCGGCGGCTTGATGTCGGCGCCGTCGGAAGAAGCGGCGCTACCCGGCGTGACGCCGGTGGTGCCGTTGCCCGTTGCGCCGGGCGCACCCGGTGCCTTGGCGTCGACGCGGACCTTGCCACCCGGGCGCACGTTCTGGCTGCCCTCGATCACCACCTGCTCGCCCGGCTCCACGCCGCTCACCGCCACATTGGTGCCGAAGGTGTGCAGCGTCTTCACCTTGCGGCGCGTGGCGGTCTTGCTCGCATCGACCACATAGAGCGAAGTGCCGTCGGACAGCATCATCAGTGCCGCGGCCGGCACCACGGTGGCGCCGTTGAGCATGCGCACCGTGATGCGCGTGCCCACGAACTGGCCGGGCCACAGGCTCTGGTCGGCATTCGCGAACACGGCCTTGGCGCGCACCGTGCCGATCTGCGGGTCGACGGTGTTGTCGACGAAGTCGAGCGTGCCGCTCAGCGGCGCCTTGCCGCCGGTGACGACGGCCTCGACCTTGGCGTGCGAGCGCGCGGCTTCCAGCAGATCCTGCAGGTTGCCTTCGGGCACCGGGAAGCTCACGGCGATCGGGTCGAGCTGCGTGATGGTGACGAGCGACAGCGTCGGCTGCACCAGCGTGCCCGGGTAGATGTTGACGGCGCCGATGCGCCCGGCGATGGGCGCGCGCAGCGTCGCGTAGCCCAGCGCCACCTGCGCCGACTGCACGGCCGCGCGGTCGGCGGCCACGGCGGCGCGCTGAGCCTGGAGCTGCGAGAGCGTGGCGTCGGCCGCGCTCTTGGCGATGAAGTTCTGCGCCACGAGGTCCTGGCTGCGCTTGTACTGGCGCTCCAGGTCGACCATGGTGGCCTCGTCCTTCTGCTGCTGCGCGCGGGCGCGGGCGAGGTTGGCCTGGTCGTTGCGGTCGTCGAGCGTGAAGAGCAGCTGGCCGGCCTTGACGAACTGGCCTTCCTTCACATGCACCGCGCTCACCGTGTTCGTCACCTGCGGACGCAGGTCGACGCTGTTGAGAGACACCACGCTGCCATTGACCTGCACCGTCACCGGCACGTCCTGCTTCTGCGCGGTGGCCAGGGTCACGAGTGCGGGCGCGCCGCCGCTGTTGCTGTTCGCTGCCGGAGCCTTCGCGTCCTTGCCGGCAGACTTGTCCCCGGACATGCTCCACCACCCGCCCGCGACGGCTACGATCAACACGCCCGCAAGGGCGACGGCGACATTTTTCTTCATGGGTTCTTTGTGCACTTTGGGCTGACAGCGACTATTGGAGCAGCGGCCGACTCCCGGTGTTCGTGGCCCCCGTAAAGAAATGTAAAGCCAGTCAACCGAAAGCCCCACACTCCCTGCTGTGGCCGGCGCCGGGGAACCGCACCCCCTCGCTAAAATCGCCGCTCCACAGCCTCTGGATAAACCCCATGAACCGCTGCAAGACACCCACGAATGCTCTCACCTTCATAGCGCTTTGCACAGCAGCCATTGCTGCGGCAGGCCTTTTCCCGCTCACCGCCAGCGCCCAGGACGAAGTGCCCCGGCCGCAGACCCAGAACGAATCGCTCGTTGGCGGCCGCAATTTCCCCATCGGCACCCTGCGCGGCAAGTTCACGGTCCTCAACGCGCCCGACGTTGACCTCGACGGCCACGCCGATCGGCTGGGGGCCGGCGCGCGCATCCGGAGTCCGCAGAACATGCTGGTCATGCCCGGCGCCATCACCGGCCAGAAGTACCTGGTCAACTACACGCGCGATGCCGCCGGCCTGCTGCGCGAGGTCTGGATCCTCACGGCCGACGAAGCCTCGGCCCCACGCGAATCGCTGAACAAGCCGTTCCTGAACATCTGGCCGTTCACCTCGAACGACACCGTCAACACGCAGTAGGCAAAGACGGCGGCGCGGCCCATGCGCTGCGCGCTGCCCAGCCCTCCCCGCTGTTGTGGAGGGCATGAGAGAGAGCTCCCCATGAAAAAAGTATTCATCAAGACCTTCGGCTGCCAGATGAACGAGTACGACTCGGACAAGATGGCCGACGTGCTCAACGCAGCGCAGGGCTACGAGCCCACGCAGAACGTGGACGAGGCCGACCTCATCCTGTTCAACACCTGCTCGGTGCGCGAGAAGGCACAGGAAAAGGTGTTCTCCGACCTCGGCCGCGTGAAGCACCTGAAGGCCAGGGGCGTGAAGATCGGCGTGGGCGGCTGCGTGGCGAGCCAGGAGGGCGAGGCCATCATTGCGCGTGCGCCGTACGTCGACATCGTGTTCGGCCCGCAGACGCTGCACCGCCTGCCCGAGATGCTCAACGACCGCGAGCGCCTGAACCGCCCGCAGGTGGACATCAGCTTCCCCGAGATCGAGAAGTTCGACCACCTGCCGCCCGCACGCGTCGAGGGCGCGACGGCCTTCGTGTCGATCATGGAAGGCTGCTCCAAGTACTGCAGCTACTGCGTGGTGCCCTACACCCGCGGCGAGGAGGTGAACCGCCCGCTCGACGACGTGCTGGTCGAGATCGCCGGCCTGGCCGAGCAGGGCGTGCGCGAGATCACGCTGCTGGGCCAGAACGTGAACGCCTACCGCGGCAAGATGGGTGACACCGCGGAGATCGCCGACTTCGCGCTGCTGATCGAATACGTCGCCGAGATCCCCGGCATCGAGCGCATCCGCTACACCACCAGCCACCCGAACGAGTTCACCCCCCGGCTGATCGAGGCCTATGCCAAGGTGCCGCAGCTCGTGAGCCACCTGCACCTGCCGGTGCAGCACGGCAGCGACCGCATCCTGATGGCGATGAAGCGCGGCTACACCGCCATGGAATACAAGAGCACGGTGCGCAAGCTGCGCGCCATCCGCCCCGAGCTCGCCCTGAGCAGCGACTTCATCGTCGGCTTCCCCGGCGAGACGGACGACGACTTCAACAAGATGATGAAGCTGATCGACGACTGCCAGTTCGACGCCAGCTTCAGCTTCATCTTCAGCCCGCGCCCCGGCACGCCCGCCGCCGCGCTGCAGGACGACACGCCGTATGAAGTGAAGCTCGCTCGCCTGCACACGCTGCAGGCGGTGATCGACGTCAACGTGAAGCGCTTCGGCCAGGCGCTGGTCGGCACCACGCAGCGCGTGCTGGTGGAAGGCGCCTCGCGCAAGGACGCGAACGAACTCATGGGCCGCACCGCCTGCAACCGCGTCGTCAACTTCGAAGGCGACGCGCGCCTGGTCGGTCAGATGGCCGACCTTCGCATCACGCGCTCGCTGGCCTACACGCTGCGCGGCGAGGTCGTGACGAGCGAATCGTCGATGCCGGTGCTCGCCCACTGATGGCGAAGCGACCGTCCATCCGGGGCTCGTTCCAGCAGCTCCTGCTGTTTGCCTTCTTGCTGATCACCGCGCTGCTGGTCGGCGTGGCGCTGCGTTCGGTGCTGCAGTACGACGCGCTGATGACGCAGAGCCGCGACGCAGCCGCGCGCGCGCTGCGCCTGTCGGGCGCGGCCCAGTCGCTGGCCGAGCGCAGCGCGGCCATGGAGCGCGCCGGGCGCCAGTCGCTGGTGCTCAACGACGCAGTGCTGCGCCGCCGCTTCGACGACGCTGCGCGCGAAGCGCACCAGGTGCTCGAGCGCCTGGAGAACAACGGCCTGGCCCCCGCGGGCACCGAGATGTGGCGCGCCCAGCTCGGCGTGATCGAGGGCCTGATGAGCGGCAACGCCGACAGCGCCCTGGCCCGCGAAAGCACGATGGCGATGCAGTTCCGCGAACTCGACGCGCTCAACACCAACCTTGCGCAGCAGGCGCAGTTCCTCATCGAAACGCAGAACGACGCACTGGCCAGGCGCATCGAGAACGCGCGCCGCCGGCTGATGCGCGAAGTGGTGGCCGCCAGCGTGCTGGCCGTGTCGCTGGCGCTGGCCTTCGGCATCTGGCTGGCTCGGCCGTTCAAGCGGCTGGAGCATGCCATCGTCGGCCTCGGGCAGAACCGGCTCGACGAGCCCATCGACATCCGCGGCCCGGCCGACGTGCGGCGCGTGTCGCAGCAGCTCGAGTGGCTGCGGCTGCGCCTGACCGAGCTCGATGCCGACAAGGCGCGCTTCCTGCGCCACGTGTCGCACGAGCTGAAGACGCCGCTGGCCGCGCTGCGCGAGGGCGTCTCGCTGCTCGAAGACGGAGTGACCGGCCCGCTGAACCCGGCGCAGCTCGAGGTTGCGCAGATCCTGCAGCAGAACACCGTCTCGCTGCAGGGCCAGATCGAGGCGCTGCTGCGCTTCAACGCCGCGGCCTTCGAGGCGCGCGAACTGCGCCGCGAGCGCACCGAGCTGCTGCCGCTGATCGAAGAGCAGATCGAGGCCCAGCGCCTGCAGTGGCAGGCGCATGGCCTGCGCGTGCGGGCCGAGGGCGATCCCATCGCGATCACGGTCGACCGCACCAAGCTTGGCACCGCGATCGCCAACCTGCTCAGCAACGCCATTCGCTTTTCGGTAACGGGCGGTGTCATCACCCTGGCGGTATCGGGGACGCCCGAGGCGGTCCACATCGACGTGAACGACGCCGGGCCGGGCATCGCCGAGGGCGACCGCGACCGGATCTTCGAACCTTTCTTCCGCGGCGAACGCCAGCCCGAGCACACGGTGAAAGGCACGGGCATCGGACTTTCCATCGTGCAGGAGTACATTGCAGCCCACGGGGGCCGCATCACCCTGCAGCCGGGCGGGCCCGGTGCTCGCTTTCGCATCGAACTGCCGCGCACAGCCTGATCGCACCGGCTCCCCTCTCCATCACCGCCTCACCGCTTCGCGTCCTTCTTCGACCCATGTCTTTCTTGTTCGTCCGCAGTTCCACCTTCGCCGGGGCGATCACCGTGCCTTTCGTCCTGCTGCTGGCCGCCTGCGCCACGCAGCCCAAGCCGCCCGCGGAGGCCGAGGCGCTGCCGCCGCCTCCGGTCGTGCCGCGCGTGCTGCCGGTGGAGGCGGAGCCGAAGGCGCCGGCCACGCAGCCGGCCTCCTCGCTCTTCGCGTTGATAACGCAGGGGCCACAGGGGCCGCAGGCGGCCATGCTGTCGTACGCCGACAAGGTGCGCCCGCTGAACGGCGCCGACCTGAGCACGGAAATCTCGCGCATCGGCGACCCGGGCGATTCGCCCACCACGCAGATGCAGCTGGCGCTGCTGCTCTCGCAGACCCGCGTGCCGGCCGACCTGGCGCGTGCCCTGGGCCTGCTGCAGCGCGTGATCGCCAACCCCGCACCCGAGGCCCAGGCCCTGCACCCGCTGGCACGCGCCCTGGCCGCGCGCTACGTGGAGCAACGCCGCGTCGAGGACGACCGCGACAAGCAGGTGCAGCAGCTGCGCGACAGCCAGCGCCGCATCGACCAGCTGAACGACCGCATCGAAGCGCTGCGCGCCATCGAGCGCAGCTTTGCGCGGCCCAACACGGCGCCTGCAGCACCGGCGGCACCCAACGGAAGCAAACCCACCCCATGAGCACTACCGGCGCCCGCCTCCTCGTGGTCGACGACGACCCGGACATGCTGCGGATGCTCTCGATGCGACTGAGCTCGGCGGGCTACCAGGTCACTGCCGTCACCTCGGCCGAGACTGCGCTCACGCAGCTCGAGATCGAACACCCGCAGCTCGTGCTGAGCGACGTGCGCCTGCCCGGGCGCGACGGCCTCCAGCTGTTCGACGAGATCCGCAAGCGCCATCCCTCGCTGCCGGTGATCTTGCTCACCGCGCACGGCACCATCCCCGACGCGGTCGAGGCCACGGCGCGCGGCGTGTTCACCTACCTCACCAAGCCCTATGACGGCCGCGAACTGCTCGACAAGATCGCGCAGGCGCTGGCGCTCGGCGCGCCCGCGACCACGCCGAGCAAGGCCGGCGACGACAGCTGGCGCTCCGAGATCGTGAGCCGCAGCAACCGCATGGCCGAGCTGCTGGCCGAGGCGCGCATGGTCGCCAAGTCGGACGCTTCCGTGCTGCTGCGCGGCGACTCGGGCGCCGGCAAGGAAATGCTCGCGCGTGCCATCCACAAGGCCAGCGCGCGCGCCGACAAGCCCTTCGTGGCGGTCAACTGCGGCGCCATTCCCGAGGCGCTGCTCGAGTCGGAGCTGTTCGGCCACATGAAGGGCGCCTTCACCGACGCCCATGCCAACCACAAGGGCCTGTTCCAGCAGGCCGACGGCGGCACGCTGCTGCTCGACGAAATCGGGGACATGCCGCCCGCGCTGCAGGTCAAGCTGCTGCGCGTGCTGCAGGAGCGCGCGGTGCGGCCGCTGGGGGCGAGCCAGTCGATCCAGGTCGATGTGCGCATCGTCTCGGCCACCCATCGCGACCTCGACGCCGCGATGGAGGCCGGCCAGTTCCGCGAAGACCTGTACTACCGCCTCAACGTGGTGACGCTCACGCTGCCGCCGCTGTCGGCGCGGCGCGAAGACATTCCGCTGCTGGCCAACCACTTCCTGCAGCGCCTGTCGACCAAGTACGGCAAGCGGCTGTCGGGCTTCGCACCCGAGGCGCTGAAGGCGCTGACCACGGCCGCCTGGCCGGGCAACGTGCGCCAGCTGTTCAACGTGGTCGAGCAGGTCTGCGCACTGTCGAGTTCACCGCTGATTCCGTTGGCGCTGGTGCAGCGCGCGCTGCGCGTGCCGACGGTCGAAGTGCAGACCTATGCCGAGGCCAAGCAGCGTTTCGAGCGCGACTACCTCGTCGGCCTGCTGAAACTGACCGACGGCAACGTGGCCGATGCGGCCCGCCTGGCCGATCGCAACCGCACGGAGTTCTATCGGCTTCTGCAGAAGCACGAACTCACGCCGGGCCACTTCAAGGCCGACGCTGTCGCTCCTGGCGGGGACCCTGTCGCCGAGTAGCGACGCCCCTAAGTCGTTGATTTATATGGCCTATCCCTACCAGCCCAGGAGGCTTGTCGGGATTCGGCGACAAAAAGAGGGGTTTGGAGGCCTTCCGGCAGCCTCCTCCCGCGAAAAACACCTTCGGATCGACCCAAGTCGTTGATCTGAAAGCGTTTTTCCAGCCTGGCACAGGGTTTGCCCCTGTACTGGCATGACAGCACTAACCAGCCCATCTTTCGCACTGCGCCAGCAGCGCGACGGCCTGCGTCAAAAGCAGTTTTCCTCCTCGCGGCCCCGTGCCGCGGGCCATTCGCTCGCCGCGCTCGCAAGCGCTGGCGGCGCCGAGCCGGATTGCGTGATCAAGCGCTTTCCTGCCATTGGCGACACCCCTTCCCTCGACAAGCAACGTTGGTAAATCACATGAAGCCGAACGACTTCTCCCAACTGAACGTGCTGGCCGACACCGATTTTTCGCACCGCAGCGCGGTCCGCGAAGAACGCCATCCCAACTCGGTCACCGCCCCGCCGGTCAACCGCGGTTCGATGACGCCCCGACCCTGGCGCGGTTTCTGGAACAGCATCGGCACTGCCCTGCTGGTCAAGCTCGGTGCCGGCGGCAAGCGTCAAAGCGCCGGCCCGGCCGAAGCCCGCCAACCGTGGCAGCGTGCCGCAGCCCAGCGCCGCAACGCGTTCATGCTGCTCACCGTACTGAGCACCGTGATCGCCTCGACGCTGTTCGCCGGCGTGCAACCCGACTACAACAACGTCTGGCTCGAATACGGCCAGATCGGCCTGTACGGCCTGCTCTCGGGCTGGGTCGTGACCGGCTTCGTGACCGCGCTCATGGGCTTCTACGTCTCGGTGCGCGGTGACAAGCACGCGCTTTCGGCCAAGCAGGTCGTCAACCACCCGATGAACCCCGAGGCACGCACCGCGATCATCATGCCGATCTGCAACGAAGACGTTGCCACGGTGTTCGCCGGCCTGCGCGCCACCTGCGAATCGGTCGCCTCCACCGGCCACGCGAAGCAGTTCGACGTGTTCGTGCTGTCCGATAGCTACAACCCCGAGACCGCCGCCGCCGAGCGCGCCGCGTGGGAAGACCTTCGCGCCGCGCTGGCCGAGAGCCCCAACCAGCCGCAGGTCGAGGTGTACTACCGCCTGCGCACCCGCCGCACGCACCGCAAGGCCGGCAACGTGGCCGACTTCTGCCGCCGCTGGGGCAAGGACTACCGCTACATGGTCGTGCTCGACGCCGACTCGGTGATGAGCGGCGACTGCCTGACCTCGATGGTCAAGCTGATGGAAGCCAACCCCACCGCCGGCATCATCCAGACCGCGACGCAGGCCATCGGCCACGTCACGCTGCATGCCCGCGCACAGCAATTCGCTTCCCGCGTGACGGGCCGCCTGTTCACGCTGGGCATGCAGTTCTGGCAACTGGGCGAATCGCACTACTGGGGCCACAACGCGATCATCCGCGTCGAACCCTTCATGAAGCACTGCGCGCTGGCCCCGATCAAGGGCACCGGCGGCATGTCGGGCGGCATCATGTCGCACGACTTCGTCGAAGCCGCGCTGATGCGCCGTGCCGGCTACAACGTGTGGCTCGTGTCCGACCTCGTCGGCAGCTACGAGCAGCAACCGCCGGACCTGCTGGCCGAGCTGCAGCGCGACCGCCGCTGGTGCCAGGGCAACCTGCAGAACGCCCGCCTGATGGCCGAGCCCGGCATCCACCCGGTGCACCGCGCGATGTTCGTGACCGGCACCATGGCCTATGTCTCCGCCCCGCTGTGGCTGGCCTTCCTGACGCTGGGCACCGCCCTGTGGCTCAGCGGCTCGAGCCTCGTGTCGAGCTGGAGCGTGCTGCCCGCCGAACTGGCCGGCCTGTGGGTCTGGACCCTCTGCCTGCTGTTCCTGCCGCGCGTGCTGGGCATCGCTGCCGTGCTGATGCGCGGCGAGCAACGCCAGTACGGCGGTGTGTGGGGCCTGGTGAAGAGCTCGGTGCTCGAAGCCGGCCTGGCCATCGTGCAGGCCCCGGTCCGCATGCTGGCCCACTCGCTGTTCGTGCTGGTCGCCCTCACCGGCATCAAGCTCGACTGGAAGTCGCCCCCGCGTGAAGCCGCCGCCGTGCCGTGGAAGGTCGCTGCCTCGCAGCTGGCCCCCATGACGCTGGTGATCGCCATGCTGGCCGTCGGCGTCGCGATGATCGACCCGAGCGCGCTGATCTGGCTCATGCCCGTCGGCCTGCCGCTGCTGCTGGCGATCCCGCTGACCGTGCTGACCAGCCAGATCGCACTGGGCACCACGCTGCGCGACCGCGGCTTCCTGCTGATTCCAGAAGAATCGCGCTCGCCGGCCGTGCTGCGCCGTGCGTGGATGCATGCGGTTCGCCTCGCGCGGCCTGCTGCACTGGCAACCGCCTGATGCGCTGAAGACACAGCATCTCGAAAAGCCGGCCCCTTGGGGTCGGCTTTTTTCATGGGCATGACTAGAATCGCCCACTCTTTTTCTTTCAACCCACGGATCGTTCGATCCCCTGGAGCGCCAAGTGCCCCGATTCGCCGTCATCACCCTCTGACGCCGACAACACCGCTTCGATGCTGGTCATGTCGGGCGCCTAGCTGCGTTCCCCGCTGACCAGACACGGCCTCCCGGCCATCGAAGTCGACACTCTTTTCCAGCTTCGCTCCCGCACGTTGTCGGTTCTTCCTGATTTCCATCTGAAGAACGACGTGTTCCCCCCTTCTTCTCTCTCATCGATCCCGCTGCTCAAGTACCCGCGTACTGCGCACCTGGAAGGCTCGCGGCTGCAGGCAGGCGACACCGACGACGGCCAGACGCCGCTGTCTGCGCTGCACGGCCAGCATGTGGTCATCGAGGAAAAACTCGATGGCGCGAATGCCGCCGTGTCGTTCACCCCGGCCGGCGAATTGCTGCTGCAATCGCGCGGCCACTACCTGGCTGGCGGCGCGGGCGAGCGGCAGTTCAACCTGTTCAAGCACTGGGCCGCGGCGCACGAGGCCGCGCTGCTCGAACGGCTCGAAGACCGCTACCTGATGTATGGCGAGTGGTGCTTTGCGAAGCACAGCTGCTGGTACGACAGGCTGCCTGCGTTCTTCCTGGAATTCGACCTCTACGATCGCCAGGCGGCGCGCTTTCTCTCGACGCCCGCCCGGCATGCGCTGCTGGCCGGAAGCCCCGTGCTGTCCGTCCCGGTGCTTTACGAGGGCGAGATGCCGCGGCATGCGAAGGCAATGCGCTCGCTCGTGCAGCCTTCGCTCGCTCGCAGCGCCGACTGGAAGGCCGCCTTCGAGCAGGCCGTCGCGCAGGAAGGCCAGCCGCTCGATCTCGTGCGGCAGCAAACCGATCCGTCCGACCTGGCCGAGGGCCTGTACCTCAAGACCGAATCGGACGGCCAGGTGACTGGCCGATACAAGTGGGTGCGACCCGACTTCGTGCAGACCATCCTCGACTCCGGCTCGCACCACAGCCGGCGGCCGGTGCTGCCCAACCAGCTCGCGCCGGGCGCGGACCTCTATGCGCCGACGCCGCCGGTGAGCTGGCACGACCTGGGGCTGCGCACCCTGCGCGACCTCGCCGATCTGGCAACGACGACAAGGAGGCCGCGATGAACTACAACGATCTGCGTGCCCTGGTCCCCCTGCCCGCGCAAGACTGCGACTGGGCCCGGTGCTGCGAGCTGCTGCCGGCCCTGCTGCGCCTCGAGGAGACGCCGCAAGACCCGTACTACCACGCCGAAGGCAACGTCGGCATCCACACGCGCATGGTGCTCGACGCGCTGATGCAGGACGCGCACTACCGGCGCGCCGATGCCGACGGCCGCTTCGTGCTGTTCATGGCCTGCCTGCTGCATGACATCGCCAAGCCCGACACCACGGTGATCGACGAGGCCAGTGGACGCATCGGCCAGCCGGGCCACTCTCGCCGCGGTGCGGTCGACGTGCGCGTGCTGATGTGGAAGGGCCGCGTGCCCTTCGCGCTGCGCGAAGCCGTCTGCCGGATCATCGCGGTGCACCAGGTACCGTTCCACGCCTTCGCCTCGCGCAAGGGCGTTCGCCCGGAATGGCTGGTGCACAAGCTCTCCTGGGAGCTGAGCCTGCCCGACCTGTGCTGCGTGGCGCGCTGCGACATGCTGGGGCGCCACTACGAAAAGCGCACCGACAGCATGGCCGACATCGCACTGTTCGAAGAACTCGCGCAGGAAGAAGGCTGTTGGAGCGGCCCGCGGCCGATGGCCGATGCGCACACGCGCCTGGCCTACTTCCGCGGCGCCGACACCAGCCCCGACTATCCGCTGTTCCAGCAGCCGGGCGCGCAGGTCACGGTGATGTGCGGCCTGCCCGCGAGCGGCAAGAACCACTGGGTGGCGCACCACCGCAAGGGCTGGCCGGTCGTGTCCTTCGACGATGCGCGCGCCGAACTGGGCCTCAAGCACGGCGAGAACGATGGGCTCGCCGCGCACCACGCGGTCGACCAGGCGAAGGCGCTGCTGCGCAAGAACGAGGGCTTCGTCTGGAACGCCACGCACCTGAGCCAGCAGATGCGCACCAAGACGCTGGACCTGCTCTGGGCGTACCACGCGCAGATCGAGCTGGTGTACCTGGAGGTGCCGCACGCCGAGTTGATGCGCCGCAACCGCGAGCGCGACACGACGCTGTCGAACGCGGGCATCGAGCGGATGCTGCACCGCTGGGAACTGCCCGCGCCGGTCGAGGCGCACGCGACGGTCTACGACGTGCAGACCTGAAAACGACGAAGCCCCCCGGGGCCTCCCCGGCGCGCTTCTGTCTATCTCTATATATATGTGTGCGGCTCAGAACGGCAGCTTCGGGCCACCAGGGCCGCCCATCCCGCCCATGCCCTTCATGCCGCCCATCTTCTTCATCATCTTCATGAGGCCGCCGCCCTTCATCTTCTTCATCATCCCCTGCATCTGCTCGAACTCGTTGAGCAGGCGGTTCACCTCCTGAACCTGCACGCCGGCACCAGCCGCGATGCGGCGCTTGCGCGTGGCCTTCAGCAGCTCGGGCTTGCGGCGCTCCAGCGGGGTCATGCTCTGGATGATCCCTTCCTTGCGGCGGATGTCGCGCTCGGCGCGCGTCATGTCGGCCTCGGTCGCCTTGGCGGCCATTTGCGTGGGCAGCTTGTCCATCAGGCTGGAGAGCCCGCCCATCTGCTTCATCTGCTGCAGCTGGCCCAGGAAGTCGTTCAGGTCGAAGCCCGCGCCGCTCTTGACCTTGGCCGCGAGCTTCTGCGCCGCCGCCACGTCGACGCCGGCCGTGACCTGCTCGACCAGCGCGACGATGTCGCCCATGCCCAGGATGCGACCCGCATGGCGCTCGGCATCGAATACCTCGAGGCCGTCGATCTTCTCGCTGGTGCCGGCGAACTTGATCGGCACGCCCGTGACCTGCCGCACCGACAGCGCCGCACCGCCGCGCGAATCGCCGTCGGTCTTGGTCAGGATGATGCCGGTGAGCGGCAGCGCTTCCTTGAAGGCCTTGGCGGTGTTGATCGCGTCCTGGCCCTGCATCGCATCGACCACGAACAGGGTCTCGACCGGATCGACCGCCGCGTGCAGCTGTTTGATCTCGGTCATCAGCGCTTCGTCGATCGCAAGGCGGCCGGCGGTGTCGACCAGCAGCACGTCGAAATAGTGGCGCTTGGCGTGGTCGAGCGCGGCGCGCGCGATGTCGAGCGGCTTCTGGTCGGGCGTGCTCGGGAACCATTCGGCGCCAGCCTGCCTGGTGACGGTCTTGAGCTGCTCGATGGCGGCGGGGCGGTACACGTCGCCCGACACCGTGAGCACCTTCTTCTTGCGCTTCTCGATCAGGTGCTTGGCCAGCTTGGCGGTGGTGGTGGTCTTGCCGGCGCCCTGCAGGCCGGCCATGAGGATCACGGCCGGCGGCTGGGCCGCGAGGTTGATGTCGGACACGCCCTCGCCCATGGTGGCGGCGAGTTCGCGGTTGACGATGCCGACCAGCGCCTGGCCCGGCTTGAGCGAGCCCAACACTTCCTGGCCGAGCGCCTTGTCCTTCACGCGCGCAACGAAGTCGCGCACCACGGGCAACGCCACGTCGGCCTCCAGCAGCGCCATGCGCACTTCGCGCAGCATGTCCTGCACGTTGCTTTCGGTGATGCGGGCCTGGCCGCTCATCGTCTTGACGAGGCGGGAGAACTTTTCTGTGAGGGCGGTGGCCATGAGGGGGATGCCTTGCTGCCCGCTATGGCGCGGGCCGGATGAGAAGCCTGGGAGAGGGGAAAGAACTTGAAGCCGGGCGCCGGGAACGCAAGAGCGAGACGCTAAACTCCGGCCGATGATTTTAGCGATCCCCTCCCCGCTCGGCGTGGCGCTGGGCATCGCCACCGCGGTTGCCTATGGTTTTGTCGCCGCTGCCGGTACCAGACTCAGCCGCCAATCGACCCAGTGGGCGCTCGGAATCGCATGGCTGCTGCATGCCGCGGTGCTGGTCCACGGCCTCATCGGCAGCGAGCCGCGCTTCGGCTTTGCGCCCGCGCTGTCGGTCACCGCGTGGCTGGTGCTCACCGTCTATGCGGTCGAAAGCCGCATGTATCCGCAACTGAAGGTACGGCGCGCGCTCGCCTGGCTGGGTGCGGCCGCCGTGCTGCTGGCCATCCTGTTCCCGGGCACGCCGCTGCACGTCACGGCCTCGCCGTGGCTGCCATTGCACCTGGCGCTCGGCATCGCCTCGTACGGCCTGTTCGGCGCCGCGGTCGTGCACGCCTGGCTGATCACCCGCGCCGAAAAGCAGATCCGGCTCGCCACCGCCGAACCGCAGGGCGGCGTGCCGCTGCTCACGCTCGAGCGGCTTACCTTCCGTTTCGTCACCGCCGGCTTCGTGCTGCTGTCGGCCACGCTGCTGGCCGGCCTGCTGTTCAGCGAACAGTTGTACGGCGCCGCGGGCCGTGTCTGGAAGTGGGACCACAAGACCACCTTCTCGGTGCTCGCCTGGCTCACCTTCGCGATCCTGTTGACCGGCCGGGCCCGCTTCGGCTGGCGCGGGCGTACGGCGCGGCGCGTGCTGTATGCCGGCTCCGCCCTTTTGCTGCTGGCCTACGTGGGCTCCCGCTTCGTGCTCGAAGTGGTGCTGGCCCGGCCTCCCGTATGAAATACCTCCTCGTTCTCGCGGTGCTCTGGGTCGCGATCTGGCTCTGGCGCAAGAACCGGCGCGAAGAAATGCGCGACGCCATGCGCGAGCGCGCGGCCAAGGCACAGCAACGCGCCCCCACTCCGCCCGGGCCGCCGCAGGCCATGGTGCGCTGCGCTCATTGCGGGCTGCACCTGCCCGCGACCGACGCCATCTCCGGCCCCGGCGGCGCGGTCTATTGCAGCGTTGCGCACCGCGAAGCGGCCGCCGCGCGATGAGTTCCCCGCTCTGGTCGCGCGGCGAGCCGGTCACCGACTGGGACGTGCTCGACCAGCACCCGGACGAGAGCACGGCGCTGATCCGGCTATGGCGCGGCTTCATGGGCGCGCGCTGCTTCGTCGCTCTGGTGCTGGTGCTGCTGCAGGGCGTGGCCCTTGCCATCGGGCAGACGATGCAGCCGGTGGCCATCGCCATTTCGGCCCTGTACCTCGTCGCGACCTGGCTGGGCGTGCGCTACAGGCGCGTCCAGCCGCCGATCCGCAGCTTCGCCGCGCTCTGGCTGCTGACCATCGGCATCGACCTGGCCGCCTTCACCGCCTTGCAGGTGCTGCAGGGCGGCAGCGTCAACTACACCCCGCTGTTCGCACTGCCGGTGCTCATGAGCGCGGTGCTCGGCACCATGATCGTGAGTCTGGGCACCACCGCCACCGTCACGCTGCTGCTGCTGGCCGACGCGGGCTGGCACTGGCTGCAGCAGCCGGTCGATTCGTCGGCGCGCTTCGTTCAGGCGGCGCTCACCGGCACCGGCCTGTTCGTGGTGGCGCTGCTCGCGCACGAAATGGCCCGTCGTCTGGCGCGCGAGGAAGCCGTGGCGCAGCGCAGCCGCAGCAGCGCGCAGATGCAGGCGCAGGTCAACGACCTGGTGATCGAGACCCTGAGCGAAGGCGTGCTGGTGATCGACGCCGAAGGCCTGGTGCATGCGGCCAACCCGGCGGCCGACGCGATCCTCGGCCAGGGCCTGGCGAAGCTGACGCTGCCGTTCCCGCTGCATGCCCAGCCCGCCTGGCATGCGCTGGCCGCGCTGGCGCGCCAGACCTTCGCGCGCCGGGCGCCGCAGACGGAAGAAATTCCCGTCGCGCAGGCGCGCGGTGCGGCGCGCGAAGTACGCGTGCGCACGCGGCTCACGCCCACCAGCGAGCAGCGCCTCGACAGCCTGTGCGTGATGTTCCTGCAGGACCTGCGCGAGCTCGAGGCCCGCATCCGCACCGAGAAGCTGGCCGCGATGGGCCGCATGTCGGCCGCCGTGGCGCATGAAATCCGCAATCCGCTGGCCGCCATCACGCAGGCCAGCGCGTTGCTCAACGAAGACCTGACCGATCCCGCGCACCGCAAACTCACGAGCATGGTGCAGCACAACGCGCAGCGGCTCGCGCGCATCGTGGACGACGTGCTCGACGTCTCGCGCGCGCGCCAGCAGCGCGTGCTGTCGCTCGGCGAGCAGGTCGTGCTCGACCCCGCGGTGCAGGTGCTGGCCGAGGAATGGGTGCGTCAGACCCAGCGCAAGGGCGTGCTGGTGTCGCTCGACGCGCCCAGCAGCGAGGTGCGCTTCGACGCCGAGCACCTGCGCCGGCTGATCGTGAACCTGCTGGACAACGCCTCGCGCTACGCCGGCAAGAGCGAAGGCTCGATCCAGGTGCTGACCGCTCAGCAGCGCAGTGGCAGCAGCCGCCCGAGCCTGATGGTGTGGAGCGACGGCGCGCCGCTGGAGCCGGCGGTGCAGCGGCACCTGTTCGAGCCCTTTTTCTCGTCCGAGAGCCGCTCCAGCGGGCTGGGCCTGTTCCTGTGCCGCGAACTGTGCCGGCGGCACGGCGCCACCATCGGCTACGAGCGGCGCGCGCTGGTGCCGGGCGGACCCGAGGGCAACGAATTCTTCGTCAGCTTTGCCGCCAGCGAAAACCGGCTGACACAATAACGCCCGTGAGCAACTCCACCCCTTCCACCCAGCGGCCGGCGCAGATCCTCGTCATCGACGACGAACCCGACCTGCGCACGCTGTACGAACTGACGCTGCTGCGCGAGGGCTATCGCGTCGAGGCCGCCGGCAGCGTGTCGGAAGCGTGGGAGCACCTGGAGGCCGGCCGCTTCGACGCGGTGATCACCGACATGCGGCTGCCCGACGGACAGGGCATGGAAATCATCCACCGCATCCAGAAAGACCAGCGCAGCGAGCGCTGCGTGGTGATGACGGCTTATGGCTCCGCCGAGAACGCGGTGGAAGCATTGAAGGCCGGCGCCTTCGACTACCTCACGAAGCCGGTCGACCTGAAACAGTTCCGCGCCGTGGTGGCCTCCGCGGTGCAGGCGCGGCACGCGCCGCAGCCGACGGCCAAGTTGGCGCAGGCTGCGCCCGCCGTCAACAACAACGTCATCAGCGACGCCGTGGTGGCCACCTCCAGCACCGGCATCGCCGCACTCGACCGCCTCGTGGGCGATTCGGAACCCATGCGCCTCGTCAAGTCGCGCATCGCCAAGGTGGCGCGCGGCATGGCGCCGGTGCTGGTGCGCGGCGAATCGGGCACCGGCAAGGAACTGGTGGCGCGCGCGGTGCACGCCTGCAGCCAGCGCAGCGAGGGGCCGTTCGTCGCGGTGAACTGCGGCGCGATTCCCGAGAACCTGCTCGAAGCCGAGTTCTTCGGTGCCAAGAAGGGCTCGTACACCGGCTCGTCGCAGGACCGCGACGGCTACTTCCAGGCCGCGCGCGGCGGCACGCTGTTTCTCGACGAGATCGGCGACCTGCCGCTGGCCATGCAGTCGAAGCTGCTGCGCGCGATCCAGGAGCGCAGCGTGCGCTCGATCGGCTCGACGCAGGAAGATGCCGTCGACGTGCGCATCGTGAGCGCCACCCATAAAGACCTGCATGCCGAAGTGCAGGCCGGCCGTTTCCGGCAAGACCTTTTCTACCGCCTCAACGTGATCGAGATCGCGGTACCCGCATTGCGCGAGCGCCGCGAGGACCTGCCCGCGCTGTGCGCCGCGCTGTTGTCGCGCATCGCGCAGGACGGCGGGTTGCCGGTGCCGCACCTCTCGGACGAACTGCTGCGCCGCCTCGCGCAGCATCCGCTCAACGGCAACGTGCGCGAGCTCGAGAACCTGCTGCACCGCGCGGTGGCGCTGAACGACGGCGACGAACTGCACCTCGACCTGATGGGCGGCTTCACTGCCTCCGTCGAAGCCGCGGCATCCGCACCGGCGCCGCCGTCGCCCGCCGCCGATGCATCTGCTGTCGCGCTGGCTCCGCTGCCGATCGCACCGGTCGCGCCACCCAAGGCCGCACCGCCGCCGCTGCCCTCCGACCTGCAGGCCTACCTCGACCAGCAGGAGCGCGAGATCCTCGTGCGCGCGCTGCACGAGAGCGGCTTCAATCGCACCGCGGCCGCCGCACGGCTCGGCATGAGCCTGCGCCAGATCCGCTACCGCATCGCGCGGCTGGGCATCACAACGCCCAACGGCGACGATGGCGCGAGCAGCCATGCCGACGACTGAAGCACCCACGCCCGGCGCACCCAACAACGGCGACGACGGGCTCTGGCAAGCCGGCTGGTACCGCTTCGCGAAGGCGCTGCGCTCGCCCAACTTCGGACCCCGGCCGACTGACGCGCAGACCGACCTCATCGTGCTGCACTCGATCAGCCTGCCGCCCGGCGAATACGGCGGCGATGCGGTGCAGCGGCTCTTCACCAACCAGCTCGACTGGGACGCGCACCCCTACTTCCAGTCGATCCGCGGGCTCGAGGTGTCCTCGCATTTCTACGTGCGCCGCAACGGCGAACTCTGGCAGTTCGTGAGCTGCGACGACCGTGCCTGGCACGCTGGCGCATCGTCGTGGCGCGGCCGCGGCAACTGCAACGACGACTCGGTCGGCATCGAGCTCGAAGGACTCGAGGGCCAGCCGTTCGACGAGCCGCAATACGAGACGCTCGCGAGCTTGTGCGCAGCGGTCGCGCAGCACTATCCGATCGCGCACATCGCCGGCCACGAGCACATCGCGCCAGGCCGCAAGCAGGACCCTGGCGCCGGCTTCGAGTGGCGTCGGCTGCGCGAACAGCTCGGCTGGAATCCACAGATGTTTCCGCCGCAGGTGACGCAGCGCTAATTTTTTCAATCGCCCGGCGTCTCGCGATGCGCCACTCGTGCAGCGCAGCAATACGAAAGTTATGAACGCGCGATGCAGCAACCATGCGCCCTGCAGGCCCAAATCGTCTTGCAAGCCAAGCTCCATGCGGGTTGCGCGACCATAGGCCAGTGTTCACGCGGCATCGACGGCCGTGTCGATGCCTAGATAGTTACCCCTACTACCAAAAATTGCCGCAAAACACTACCTGTAGTGGCTTGTAGACCCCCGGCACCCTAGATATAGTGTCCTCCGTCCGGTCATCCACACCGGCGCGGCGCCCGGACCAGGCGTCGCCATCCAACAAGAATTGCCAACCGAGAGGAAGCGAATGCAAACAGCCCTGAACCCCCAATCGACCCCGCGTGCCGTTCCCTCGACGTCACTGCAACAGCAGCGAGACACTGCTGGCTCCCCCAGCGGCCAGAACCTCGCCCACTACCAGATCATCCGACGCAACGGCGCCGTCGTTCCCTTCGAGCCGAACAAGATCGCGATCGCGATGATGAAGGCCTTCCTGGCCGTGCACGGCACCCAGGGCGCGGCCTCCGCCAGCGTGCGCGAAACGGTCGACGTGCTCACGCAGGGTGTGATCCGCGCGCTGGTGCGTTCGCGTCCGGGCGGCGGCACCTTCCACATCGAGGACGTGCAGGACCAGGTCGAACTCGGCCTGATGCGCGGCGGCCACCATGAGATCGCCCGCGCCTACGTGCTGTACCGCGAGCGCCGCTCGCAAGAGCGCTCGAAGCAGGGCGAACAGGACGTGCCGGCCGCTCCCGCGCTGCATGTGCTGGACAACGGCGAGCTGGTCGCGCTCGACCTGAACGAACTCAAGGGCCTGATCGAGTCCGCCTGCGAAGGCCTGGGCGACAGCATCACGGCCGCGCCGATCGTCGCAGAGACGATGCGCAACCTGTACGACGGCGTGCCGCTCGACGAGGTCTACAAGGCGTCCATCCTCGCAGCCCGCACACTGATCGAGAAGGACCCCGACTACACCTTCGCCACCGCGCGCCTGCTGCTGCACACGATCTTCAAGGAGATCATCGGCCGCGAAGTGATGCCGGTCGAGCGCGCCACCGCCTACGCCGACTACTTCCCGCAGTTCATCAAGAAGGGCGTGGACAACGACCTGCTCGACGAGAAGCTGCTGCAGTACGACCTGCCCCGCCTGGGCGCCGCCCTGAAGGCCGAGCGCGACAACCAGTTCGACTACCTGGGCCTGCAGACGCTGTACGACCGCTACTTCCTGCACGTGCGCAAGACCCGCATCGAACTGCCGCAGGCCTTCTTCATGCGCGTGGCCATGGGCCTGTCGCTGAACGAAATCGACCGCGAAGCGCGCGCCATCGAGTTCTACGAAGTGCTGTCGTCGTTCGACTTCATGTCGAGCACGCCCACCCTGTTCAACGCCGGCACGCTGCGCTCGCAACTGTCCAGCTGCTACCTGACCACCGTGCCCGACGACCTGGACGGCATCTACGAGTCGATCAAGGAAAACGCCCTGCTCTCGAAGTTCGCGGGCGGCCTGGGCAACGACTGGACCCGCGTGCGCGCGCTCGGCAGCCACATCAAGGGCACGAACGGCGAATCGCAGGGCGTGGTGCCGTTCCTGAAGGTGGTGAACGACACGGCCGTGGCCGTGAACCAGGGCGGCAAGCGCAAGGGCGCCGTCTGCACGTACCTGGAAACCTGGCACCTCGACATCGAGGAGTTCCTGGAGCTGCGCAAGAACACTGGCGACGACCGCCGCCGCACGCACGACATGAACACGGCCAACTGGATTCCCGACCTCTTCATGCGCCGCGTGATGGAAAAGGGCACCTGGACGCTGTTCTCGCCCTCCAACGTGCCCGACCTGCACGACCTGTTCGGCGCCGACTTCGAGAAGGCCTACGTCGCCTACGAAGAGAAGGCTGCCCGCGGCGACATCAAGCCCGCTCGCACCATCCAGGCGACCGACCTGTGGCGCAAGATGCTCACGATGCTGTTCGAGACCGGCCACCCCTGGATCACGTTCAAGGACGCCTGCAACGTGCGCTCGCCGCAGCAGCACGCCGGCGTGGTGCACTCGTCGAACCTCTGCACCGAGATCACGCTGAACACCAGCGACACCGAAACCGCCGTCTGCAACCTGGGTTCGGTGAACCTGCTGCAGCACCTGAAGGACGGCAAGGTCGACCAGGAAAAGCTCAAGCGCACCATCTCGACCGCGATGCGCATGCTCGACAACGTGATCGACATCAACTACTACGCCGTGAAGAAGGCGCGCGACTCCAACCTGCGCCACCGTCCGGTCGGCCTGGGCCTGATGGGCTTCCAGGACGCGCTGTACGAACTGCGCATTCCCTACGCCTCGCAGGAAGCCGTGCAGTTCGCCGACGAGTCGATGGAAGCCATCTGCTACCACGCCTACTGGGCATCGACCGAGCTGGCCCGCGAACGCGGCAAGTACTCGAGCTACAAGGGCTCGCTGTGGGACAAGGGCATCCTGCCGATCGACTCGCTCGACCTGCTCGAAAAGGCCCGCGGCGGCTACGTCGAGGTCGACCGCTCGGCCACCCTCGACTGGGACACGCTGCGCCAGAAGATCAAGGCCGACGGCATGCGCAATTCGAACTGCGTGGCCATCGCCCCGACCGCGACCATCTCGAACATCATCGGCGTGGACGCTTCGATCGAGCCCTGCTTCGGCAACCTGTCGGTCAAGTCGAACCTGTCGGGCGAGTTCACCGTGATCAACCACTACCTGGTGCGCGACCTGAAGCGCCTGGGCCTGTGGGACGACGTGATGGTCATGGACCTGAAGCACTTCGACGGTTCGCTGCGCCCCATCGACCGCGTGCCGCAGGACGTGAAGGCGCTCTACGCCACCGCGTTCGAAGTCGAGACGACGTGGCTGGTGGAGGCCGCCGCGCGCCGCCAGAAGTGGATCGACCAGGCGCAGTCGCTGAACATCTACATGGCGGGCGCATCGGGCAAGAAGCTCGACGACACCTACAAGCTCGCATGGCTGCGCGGCCTGAAGACCACGTACTACCTGCGCACGCAGAGCGCGACGCACGCCGAAAAATCGACGGTGCAATCGGGCCGTCTCAATGCGGTGTCGTCGGGCAACGAAGCACCCTCGGGCATGAGCGCACTCGAAGCCGCCGCTGCCGCAGCAAAGGCACAGATGAGCGCGATGCCCGCCACCGACATCGCGTTCTGCGGTGTCGACGATCCGACCTGCGAAGCGTGCCAGTGACGCTGCGCTGAATCAGCGAGGCGCGTGCGAAGAAAAAAAATCGCGCGGCGTTCGATCAATCGAGGCATTGACCGACACCGCGCGACGCATGCGAGCAACATAACGACCACATAAATGGAGCGCGGTGTGAACGAGCACTTTGCAACTCTCACGCGTTGCTCCGATAATTGAGCATTGGATTTTTCTATGTTGACCTGGGACGAAGAAGTCAAGCCCTCCTTACCAAAGGATATGCAGCAAGGATTGCAGCACCACAACGCATCGACCAGCGGTTCGCCCGCAGGCCGTGTGGTGGATGCTCCGACTTCGTCGCTCGCGCAAACTGCACAGCTTGCGCAGCAACACACGATGCGTGCCGCGACACCCGTCGCCCAGCGCGTCAAGGCTTCCGACAAGCGCATCATCAACGGCCAGACCGACGTCAACCAGCTGGTGCCGTTCAAGTACAAGTGGGCCTGGGAAAAGTACCTCGCCACCTGCGCCAACCACTGGATGCCGCAGGAAGTGAACATGACGCGCGACATCGCGCTCTGGAAAGACCCGAACGGCCTGACCGAAGACGAGCGCCGCATCGTCAAGCGCAACCTCGGCTTCTTCGTGACCGCCGACTCGCTGGCCGCCAACAACATCGTGCTGGGCACCTACCGCCACATCACGGCCCCCGAATGCCGCCAGTTCCTGCTGCGCCAGGCCTTCGAGGAAGCGATCCACACGCACGCGTACCAGTACATCGTCGAGTCGCTCGGCCTGGACGAGAGCGAGATCTTCAACGCCTACAACGAAGTGCCGTCGATCCGCGAGAAGGACCAGTTCCTGATCCCGTTCATCGAAGCCATCAGCGACCCGCTCTTCAAGACCGGCACGCACGAGACCGACCAGACGCTGCTCAAGTCGCTCATCGTGTTCGCCTGCCTGATGGAAGGCCTGTTCTTCTACGTCGGCTTCACGCAGATCCTTGCGCTGGGCCGCCAGAACAAGATGACCGGCGCCGCCGAGCAGTACCAGTACATCCTGCGCGACGAGTCGATGCACTGCAACTTCGGCATCGACCTGATCAACCAGCTCAAGCTCGAGAACCCCGGCCTGTGGACGGCAGAGTTCAAGGCCGAGATCAAGGCGCTCTTCATGCGCGCCGTCGAGCTCGAATACAAATACGCCGAAGACACCATGCCTCGCGGCGTGCTCGGCATGAATGCCTCCATGTTCAAGGGCTACCTGCGGTACATCGCCAATCGGCGTGCGCAGCAGATCGGCCTCGAAACGCTCTTCCCGAACGAAGAAAATCCCTTCCCCTGGATGAGCGAAATGATTGACCTGAAGAAAGAGCGCAACTTTTTCGAAACCCGCGTGATCGAGTACCAGTCGGGTGGCGCGCTCTCCTGGGATTGAATCTTTCCGACAATAATTAATGAATTCAAGAATTGCCCTTGCCACCGATCGCGCCGAAGAGCGCGGCATGGACGAGGGCTCAGGTGTTCATGGTGCTGGGCTCAGATTCCAACGCCATGAATCGCTTCACGCTACCCAACGTGCGTGGAGTGCTTCAATAGGTTGATTTTTTCAACTTGATCAAGGAGAAATAGAAATGGCAACTGCAAAGAAAGCGCCGGCTAAGAAAGCCGCTGCAAAGAAGGCTCCGGCAAAGAAGGTCGCAGCCAAGAAGGCTCCCGCCAAGAAGGTAGCTGCGAAGAAGGCTCCGGCCAAGAAGGTCGCAGCGAAGAAGGTAGCCGCCAAGAAGGCGCCTGCCAAGAAGGTAGCCGCGAAGAAGGCAGCACCGGCCAAGAAGGCCGCTGCCAAGAAGGCTCCGGCGAAGAAGGCCGCAGCGAAGAAGGCTCCTGCCAAGAAGGCGGCGGCGAAGAAGGCTCCTGCCAAGAAGGCAGCCGCCAAGAAGGCCCCCGCGAAGAAGGCTGCAGCCAAGAAGGCGCCTGCGAAAAAGGCCGCGGCCAAGAAAGCCGCGAAAAAGCCTGCTGCCAAGAAGCCTGCTGCGAAGGCTCCCAAGGCCGCTGCGCCCGCCAAGGCCGCAGCCGTAGCGCCTGCCCCTGCAGCGCAAACGACGCTGAATCCCCAGGCAGCCTGGCCGTTCCCCACGGCCAGCAAGCCCTGAGCTTCTCAGCGGCCTTGAAGGCGCAAAGCCCGGTACCTTGCGGTGCCGGGCTTTTTTGTTGGTGCTTCGGGAAGAAGGAAGATCAGAGGCCCAGGGCCCTTCGGTCGATCTCGTAGTTCTGCGGGCCGCGCTGCGCGATCTTGAGCGCACCGACCTTGTTGCCAAGTGCGGCGCATTGCGCCAGCGGCCAACCCTTTTCCAGGCCGAACAGCAGCGCGCCGCGCCAGGCGTCGCCGCAGCCCGTGGGCTCGACCACTTCGGTCGCGACCACGCCAGGCACGTGCTCGCGTTCGCCGTCGGTCCAAATCTCGCAGCCCTCGGCCGCCAGCGTGACCACCAGGCCACGCACGCGCTTGGAGATTTCGGCCAGGCTCCAGCCGGTGCGCTGCGACAGCATCTTGCCTTCGTAGTCGTTCACCACCACCCAGCTCGCAAGGTCGACGAAATGGCGCAGCGCCTCGCCGTCGAACATCGGCAGGCCCTGGCCCGGATCGAACACGAACGGGACATCCGCGGCGGCGAACTGTTCCGCATGCTGCAGCATCGCGTCGCGGCCATCGGGCGCGATGATGCCGAGCTTGATGTCGTCGCGCGCCGCCACTTTCGTGATGTGCGCCTGCTGCATCGCGCCGGGGTGAAAGGCGGTGATCTGGTTGTTGTCGACGTCGCTCATGATCATCGCCTGCGCGGTGAAGGTGTCGTCGAGCTGGCGCACGAACTCGGTATCGATGCCCAGCGAGCGCATGCGCTCGAGGTACGACGCGCCGTCGCTGCCGAGCGTGGCCATGGGCAGCGCTGTGCCGCCCAATGCGTTGAGGCTGTAGGCGATGTTGCCCGCGCAGCCGCCGAAGTCACGACGCAGGGTCGGCACCAGGAACGACACATTGAGAATGTGCAACTGGTCCGGAAGGATCTGGTCGGCGAACCGGCCCTCGAAAGTCATGATGGTGTCGAATGCGAGGGAACCGCAAATCACTGCTGCCATGGGTGCACCGTTGGTAAAAGAATTGGGGAAGAAAAGGACGCGTGCAGGCAGGCGCCCCGCTCAGGGATAGAAGGCTTCGACGCGATAGCCCGCGATGGGCGGCAGCGCCGCGGCCTCCGAGGCGGACAAGACCAGGGGCAGCGAGGCAGCGCGGTCGGCGCGGGCCGGCAGTACAGCCGGCGCGCCATAGTCCGCCGGCATCAGCACGCGACGCACCACGGCGCGCTCCTGTGTATCGAGCAGCGAGAGCTCAACGGCCGGCATGGCGAGCGGCACGGTCGCGCCATTGCGCAGGGTGAAGCTCAGGCGGTAGTCGTTGCCGCCGCTCTTCTCGCGCGCGAAGGCCGCACCTTCGATGACGATGTCGCCGATCTGGCGCAGGGCCGCGAGTTCGCAACCGGTGTGCTGGCACAGCGCCGCAAGGGCAGGCCGCAGGTTCGGCTGGCGCGCCGCGATGCCGTCGCGCTCATGGCGAATGACCTGAACGACGAGCAGCAGCACGGCGAGCACCGCCAACAAGATCAGCACGATGCGCACGCCCTTGCGCTGCCAGAAGCCGGACGCCTTCTCGGCGAGCTCGTCCTCGTCCGCGAGGGGATGGCCCACCGGCAGCTCGAAGTCCGAGGAGAACGCAGGGGCAGGCTCGCTTTCGCTCTCGGATTGCACCACCACGGCCGGCGCCTTCGCGGCAGCACGCTCCTCGCGGGCCTTGGCGCTCGCAATCTTGGCCGACTTGATGCGGGCCCGGCGCAGCGCCTTCTGCATCTGCACCTGGTCGTGGTCCTTCTCTTGCTGCTCGCGCTCCCCCTCCCCATCGTCGTCGATGCTCGCATGCTCGATCAGCGCGCGCTTCTTGATGCGCGAGGCGACGGGCAGCGGTGGCGCCGGAGGTGACGGCGCAGGGGGCGGCGAAGCGAGGTTCAGGTCGATGTTCGGAAACGGCGGCAGCGTGCTCGGCGGCGGCTTCCACGCGGGTTCGCTGGCGTCGAGGTCCGACCACGGTTCGTCAATGCCGTGTTCGGGCAACGACAGCGAGAACGCCGGCGGCGCTGGCGACACAGCCGCGGGCGACGGTACGGATGCCGGAACTCCCGGTGGCGGCGTGTGCAGAGGTTGTTGCTCGGGCTCGTCGCCGACGAAATCCGCATCTTCCGCCGGCTGCCGGCGTTCCGGAGGGGGCGCCGCCTCGGACTTCGGGGAAGACTCGACCAGCCCCGGCATGTAGCCGCCACCCGGTGCCGGCGCATTTGCCGGAGCGCCATCCGGTGCCTCGTGCAGATCGAGCGTGGCGTCGAACACATGACTGCACCGGCCACAGCGCACCCAGCCGTCCGAAATGCGAAGCTGGTCGCGCACCACCTTGAAGGTGGTGGTGCAGGCAGGGCAGCGCGTGACGAGACTCATGACCGGGCGATTGTAGGGTTGCGCCCTCGCCGCGACAGAGGCGCGATGCGGCGGCTCAGCAGCGCGCGGTCATGAGGATCCAGCCGTCCTCGGTGTCGCTGACTTCGAGCGCGGCGTAAGGCGCGTAGGCTTCCTTCAGCTCGTCGGCCTGGCGCTCGAGAATGCCGGCCAGCACCAGCGATCCACCCGCCTTCACATGGCTGCGCAGCAGCGGCGCGAGCACCTTGAGCGGCGTGGCCAGGATGTTGGCGAGCACGGTGTCGTAGTGGCCCTTGGCCGCTTCAGGCAGGCCGGCGTTCAGCCGGACGCCGTTGGCCTCGGCATTGAGCCGGGTCGAGGAGACCGCGGCTTCATCGATGTCGACGGCGTCGATGTCGGCTGCACCGAACTTCGCCGCACCGATCGCGAGAATGCCGGAGCCGCAGCCGTAGTCGAGCACGCGCTGGTTGCCGAGCGCGCCCTGCGTGGCGATCCATCGCAGGCACATGCGCGTGGTGGGATGCGTGCCGGTGCCGAAGGCCAGACCCGGGTCGAGGCGAATCACCTGTTTGGCCTGCCCGGGCGGCTCGTGCCACGTCGGCACGATCCAGAACTCGGGTGTGATCTCGACCGGCGCGAACTGCGATTGCGTGAGGCGCACCCAGTCCTGCTCGGGGACGGGCGCGATGCCGAGCACCTCGCAGCCTTCGAAGAAGTCCTGCAGCACCAGGACCGACGCAGCCTCTTTCGCGAGCGCCTCGTCGGGGAACAGCGCGATCACGCGCGAACGCTGCCAGCCTTCTTTCGGCGGCGGCATGCCCGGCTCGCCGAACAGTGCCTGCTCTGCGTCGGTCTGCGCATCGGCGTCTTCCACCGACACGCTCAGCGCATCGAGTGCGTCGAGCGCGTCGCCGAGCGTTTCGACCCGGTCTTCCGGCGCCATCAGGCGGAGTTCAAACATCGCGGCTTTCCGGGTCAGCGTTTATGCGCAGCCAGCCACTCTTCGAGGTAGTGGATGTTGGTGCCGCCGGTCATGAACTTGGAATCGACCATCAGTTCGCGGTGCAGCGGGATGTTGGTCGAGATGCCCTCGATCACGGTCTCGTTGAGCGCCGTGCGCATGCGGGCCATGGCCTGCTCGCGCGTGTCACCGTAGACGATGATCTTGCCGATCATCGAGTCGTAGTTCGGCGGCACGAAGTAGTTGGTGTACGCGTGCGAATCGACGCGAACGCCCGGGCCGCCCGGCGGGTGCCACATCGTGATGCGGCCTGGCGACGGCGTGAACTTCCACGCGTCCTCGGCATTGATGCGCACCTCGATGGCATGGCCGTGCATCTGGATCTGGCGCTGCGTGAACGGCAGCTTCTCGCCGGCCGCGACCATGATCTGCGTCTTGACGATGTCGATGCCCGTGGTGAACTCCGTCACCGGGTGCTCCACCTGCACGCGCGTGTTCATCTCGATGAAATAGAACTCGCCGTTCTCGTAGAGAAACTCGAAGGTGCCGGCGCCGCGGTAGTTGATCTTCTTGCAGGCGGCAGCGCAGCGTTCGCCGATCTTCTCGATCAGCTTGCGCGGAATGCCCGGGGCGGGCGATTCCTCGATCACCTTCTGGTGGCGGCGCTGCATGGAGCAGTCGCGCTCGCCCAGGTAGACCGCGTTCTTGTGCTTGTCCGCGAGGATCTGGATCTCGATGTGGCGCGGGTTCTGGAGAAACTTCTCCATGTACACGGCCGGGTTGCTGAAGGCCGCGCCGGCTTCCGCCTTGGTCATCTGGATCGCGTTGACCAGTGCCGCCTCGGTGTGCACCACGCGCATGCCGCGGCCACCGCCGCCGCCCGCCGCCTTGATGATGACCGGGTAGCCGATGGCACGCGCGATGCGCTTGTTGGTAGCGGCATCGTCCGAGAGTTCGCCCTCGGAGCCGGGCACGCACGGCACGCCGGCCTTGATCATGGCCTGCTTGGCCGACACCTTGTCGCCCATCGTGCGGATGTTGTCGGGCGTCGGGCCGATGAACTGGAAACCGCTTTGCTCCACGCGCTCGGCGAAGTTCGCGTTCTCGCTCAGGAAGCCATAGCCGGGGTGGATGGCTTCGGCGTCGGTCACTTCGGCCGCCGAGATGATCGCCGGCATGTTGAGATAGCTCTGCGCTGACGGGGCCGGTCCGATGCACACCGCTTCTTCGGCGAGCTTGACGTACTTCGCTTCGCGGTCAGCCTCGGAATAGACCATCACGGCCTTGATGCCGAGTTCACTGCAGGCACGCTGAATCCGGAGGGCGATTTCGCCGCGATTGGCAACCAGGATCTTCTTAAACATGTGCGCCCCCGCGGCTGCATCGCCCGCACGCTGCGCGTGCCAGGGCAATTTGACGGCCTTCGCCCGTCCGCGCCGAGGCGCGAGCCCCCCGGTTCGCAACCAGAATCTTCTTGAACATGGTCACTCGATGATGAACAGCGGCTGTCCGTATTCGACCGCCTGGCCGTTTTCGCCGAGGATCTGGGTGATCGTGCCGGATTTGTCGGCTTCGATTTCGTTGAGGATCTTCATCGCTTCGATGATGCAGACGGTGTCGCCCTCGGTGACCTTGCTGCCGACCTCGACGAATGCCGGGGCGCCCGGGCTGGACGAACGGTAGAAGGTGCCGACCATCGGCGACTTCACGGCATGGCCTGCCGGTGCGGCTTCGGCCGCCGGAGCGCTGGCCACAGGGGATGCCGCCGGAGCACCAGCGGTAACTGCCGGTGCAGCGGTCGCCTGAGGCGCCGCCAGGGTTTGCACATACTGCACGGGGGCGGCACCACCGCCTTTGACGATGCGAACCTTGCCTTCGGTTTCCGTGATTTCCAGTTCGGAAATATTCGATTCGGACACCAAATCGATCAGTGTCTTGAGTTTGCGCAGATCCATGGGACTCCAGTGCCGGCTGAGCCGGTCTTCAGGATATAACTTGTTCGAAAATCGGTGATTTTCGGCTTTCGGCGTCTAACGCCAGCGTAAGGAAGTGATTCTAACCGTGAACCAGTTCACGCCGCCAAGTGTTCAGGTCGGCAGCATCGAGCTTGCCCATTTTACGGGCGGCCACGGAGCCGTTCGCATTCAGGACCAGCGTGAAGGGCAAACCGCCGCCCGTATTGCCTAGATTCTTGACCAGTTCCGTACCCTGTAAACCAGCCAGGCCTGTCGGGTAGGTCACCGGCGTGCGCTGCAGGAACTTGCGCACGGCACTCGGTTGGTCGATGGCCAATCCGAGCACTTGCCAGCCATTGACACCCTGTTCACGGAAAAAGGCGTCGATCATGGGCATTTCCTCGACGCACGGCGGGCACCACGTCGCCCAGAAATTGAGCAGCAGCGGCTTGCCGCGCAAGCTCGACAGCACGATGTCACCGCCCTCCGGCCGCTCGAAACTCTGGGCCCAGAAGGCCGCGTCGAGCATCTCACCGCCCGCGCCGCTGCTGTGCTCCTTCCACCAGGCGCCGCCAAACCCGGCGGCCGCAGCCGCTGCCGCCACGCCGGCATAAAGCATGCCGCGTCGGGTGGGCGAAGAAGTCATTCACTTGTCCTTTTCTTGTTCGATCAGTCGGCGTAGCGCGGGCAGGTCGCCGCGCGGCGTGCGCCCCTGGGCATCGGGCTTCAGGGCACCGCGCAGGTCGTCGAGGTCGTAGACCAGCAGGTGCACGCCGATTTCCTCGCCGAGCGCGCGGCTCGGAGCATGCACGCTCAGTGCCTCGACCTGCTCGCCATGGAAGCCGGTCACCATGCGCGGCTCGTAGTCCACATGGTGGTCGATCAGGGCGATTTCGGCCGATTTGGAGTCATCGCAGAACAACTGAATGTAAATGTCCGATAACCGTGTCGCCGTTCCGTGCCACACGGCACCACCCACATGAGGGCGGAACGCGGCCATCCGCTCCATCCATTCGAGCGCGAGCAGCCGCAACACATGCAATTCCTGCGGCTGGGTGTCGGCGCAGAAAAGCTCGATGTACTCGCGCACCTCGGCCTCGACCTCGTCGTTGTTCGGCAGCGCGGTGCGCGCCGAAAGGCCCAGGTCGCGCAGGGCCCGGCGCTTGGCCGGGCCGTATTCCAGCCCCTCCTCCACGACGAGGCGGGCAGCAGCAGCGGCAATTTCACGCTTGGACGTGTCCATCGGGGCATTTTGCCCGCAGTAGGCGCCCCTCACATGAACATCAGTACGAAGTGCGGGAGAAACCCGCGCCCCCGGCACGGGCGCGGCATGCCGCTTCCCTAGAATCGACCGATGCACATTCATATTCTGGGTATCTGCGGCACGTTCATGGGCGGCGTGGCCGCCCTGGCGCGCGAGGCAGGCCACCGGGTCACGGGCTGCGACGCCAGCGTGTACCCGCCGATGAGCGACCAGTTGCGCGCCCTCGGCATCGACCTGATCGAGGGTTTCGGCGCCGACCAGCTCTCCCTGGCACCCGACATGTTCGTGGTCGGCAACGTGGTATCCCGGGCACGGCTGCCCGACGGCAGCCCCAAGTTCCCGCTGATGGAGGCCATCCTCGACGCCGGCAAGCCCTACACCAGCGGCCCGCAATGGCTGGCCGAACACGTGCTGCTGGGCCGCCATGTGCTGGCCGTGGCCGGCACGCATGGCAAGACGACGACCACGTCGATGCTCGCCTGGGTGCTGGAAAAAGGCGGCAAGGCGCCCGGCTTCCTGGTGGGTGGCGTGCCGCTGGACTTCGGCGTCTCGGCCCGGCTGGGGGACGGCCCGGCCTTCGTGATCGAGGCCGACGAGTACGACACGGCCTTCTTCGACAAGCGCAGCAAGTTCGTGCACTACCGGCCGCGCACGGCCGTGCTGAACAACCTCGAGTTCGATCACGCCGACATCTTCGACGATCTTGCCGCCATCGAACGCCAGTTTCATCACCTCGTGCGAACGGTGCCCGGCACCGGCCGGGTGGTGGTGAACGCGGCCGAAGAAAGCCTGCAGCGCGTGCTGGCCCAGGGCTGCTGGAGCGAACTCGCGCGCTTCGGCGCCGGCGGCGAATGGCAGGCGCGCGGCTCGCACGACGCTTTCGACGTGCTGCAGCAGGGCGAAGTCGTCGGCCGGGTCGAATGGGAGCTCTCGGGCCTGCACAACCAGATGAATGCGCTGGCCGCCATCGCCGCGGCCGAGCACGTGGGCGTGGCGCCGGCCGAAGCAGCCCGGGCGCTGGGCAGCTTTCGCAATGTGCGCCGGCGCATGGAACTGCGCGGTACGGTCGAGCGCGACGGCGGGGCGATCACGGTCTACGACGATTTCGCCCACCATCCGACGGCCATCCGCACCACGCTCGACGGCCTGCGCCAGAAGCTCGACGCGGCCGGCAAGCAAAGTGAGCGCATCCTCGCGGCCTTCGAGCCGCGCAGCAACACGATGAAGCTGGGCGTCATGGCGGCGCAGTTGCCGTGGAGCCTGGAGTCGGCCGACCTGTCGTTCTGCCACACGGCGGGGCTCGACTGGGACGCGGCGGCGGCGCTCGCGCCGATGGGCGCGCGTGCGCAGGTGGCCGGGGCCATCGAGCCGCTCGTGGGGCAGGTCGTGGCCGCGGCCCGGCCGGGGGGTGACATCGTCTGCATGAGCAACGGCGGCTTCGGCGGCGTGCACGACAAACTGCTTGCGGCGCTGCGCGCCACCCACGCATCATGAGCGCCATGCGCGCGCGTGAGCTGATCGACGCCCTGAAGCTCCAGCCCCACCCCGAGGGCGGTTGGTATGCCGAGGTGTTCCGATCACCCGCCAGCGTGGCGCCCGCCGACGGCCGCACGCCCCGCAGCGCGCTGACCAGCATCTACTTCCTGCTCGAAGCGAACCAGCATTCGCGCTGGCACCGGGTGCTGTCCGACGAGGTCTGGGTTCATCTTGAAGGCGTGCCGCTGGCACTATGGACCTGCGACGCCGCGATGCGCACGGCGCCGGCCCACGTGAAGCTGGGCCCGGTCGATGTGCACGGCACGCGTCCCCAGCACGTGGTGCCCGCCGGCCAATGGCAGGCTGCCCGGCCGATCCAGGGCCACAGTTCGGGCGACTACACGCTGGTCGCCTGCATGGTCGGGCCGGGCTTCGACTTCGCCGACTTCTCGATGGTGCCGCCCGACAGCAGCGAGGCTGCGTCGATGCGGCACCACTGGCCCGACCTGGCCGAAATGCTTTAACCCCGGCGCTGCTTGACCGCTTGCGAGAGCGTGTCGAGCACCTGCACCGAATCGTCCCAGCCGATGCAGGCATCGGTGATGCTCTTGCCGTACTCGAGGCCCGACAGCTGGTCCTTGCCCGGCGTGAACTTCTGGGCGCCCGGCTGCAGGTGGCTTTCGACCATCACGCCGAACACGCGGTTCGAGCCGCCGGCGATCTGCGCGGCGATGTCCTTCGCCACATCGATCTGCTTCTGGTGCTGCTTGGAGCTGTTGGCGTGGCTGCAGTCGACCATCAGCGTGGGCGGCAGCTTGGCGGCCTCGAGGTCCTTGCAAGCGGCCTCGACGCTGGCGGCGTCGTAGTTCGGCGCCTTGCCGCCGCGCAGGATCACGTGGCAGTCGCGGTTGCCGTTGGTCTGCACGATGGCGACCTGGCCGTTCTTGTCCACCGACAGGAAGTGGTGGCCGCGCGCGGCCGCCTGGATGGCGTCGGTGGCGATGCGGATGTTGCCGTCGGTGCCGTTCTTGAAGCCGATGGGTGCCGACAGGCCCGAGGCCAGTTCGCGGTGCACCTGGCTTTCCGTGGTGCGCGCGCCGATGGCGCCCCAGGAAATCAGGTCGCCGATGTACTGCGGCGAGATCACGTCGAGAAACTCGCTGCCCGCCGGCAGGCCCAGGCGGTTGATGTCGATCAGCAGCTGGCGCGCGATGCGCAGGCCTTCGTCGATGCGGAAGCTCTCGTCCAGGTACGGGTCGTTGATGAGGCCCTTCCAGCCGACCGTCGTGCGCGGCTTCTCGAAGTACACGCGCATCACGATCTCGAGCGTGCCGGCGTATTTCTCGCGCTCGACCTTGAGGCGGCGGGCGTACTCGAGCGCGGCGGCCGGGTCATGGATCGAGCAGGGACCCATGATCACCAGCAGCCGGTCGTCCTTGCCGGCCATGATGTTGTGGATGCTGCGGCGCGTGCCTTCGATCAGCGTCTCGACCGGCGTGCCGCGGATCGGGAAGAAGCGGATCAGATGTTCGGGAGGGGGCAGCACGTTGATGTCCTTGATGCGTTCGTCGTCGGTCTTGCTGGTTTTTTCGACGCTCGCATACCAGCTGTCGCTGGCGGGGGCAGTGTTCGTGCTCATGGGTGCTTCCTTGTTGGAGTGAATGTCGTCAGGGCATAAAAAAACCGCCGGGGGCTTGAGGCCACCGGCGGTTTTGGGAGGGTATTCGTTTGCTTTACGCGCTCGCCTCTCGTCCGCCGGAAACCGGGAACCAAAAGTAGGCAAAGAAATAAGCGCGAAGAGCGGACATGGAGCCGAAATGTAGCACGGAAAGAAAAATCCCGGTCAAGCGGCCGGGACGTGCGTTGTTTATCGGTAGCCCGATTCGTTCGGGTTGTGGATGATCCAGATCAGGTTGCCGCTGGAGTAGTCGCCCATGCCACCACCCGCGAAGACCAGCCGCCCCTGCCCCTTGTAGGTCATTTCGTAGCGGTGGCGGTCGCTGCCAAAATAGAACGGAATGAAGGCCTTGCCGGTGACGTAGGCGCCCTGGTCGGTCGGCTGGCCCGCGAGGTCGGTGACCTGTCTGGCGCTCATGCCGATCTGCAGGCGCGCGAACTTGCTGTTGCGCGCCGGGTTGCCGGTGATCTCGCCTTCGTAGCCGTTCAGGCCCTTGACGGTGCGGCCGCTGCCAGCCTCGACCTTGGAGGAATCGACCACGTTGCCCTGGGCATCCATGCCGGTCTTCGCGCCGCCTCGGGCCGGTGCGGCAGGAGCGGCCGCGGGTGCCGGCGCAGCCGCGCCCTGGCTGCCGCCGCGCGACGCGCAGCCTGCGCCTGCCAGCGCCACCGCTGCAGTCACGGCCCACAGGGTCGCGGACGAATTGATCCTGATCCTCATCATCGAAAGCTCCTTCCTAGTTTGTGAAGGAGCGCAGCTTAGCAAGCTCTCAAGCCGTTCCGCCTACGGTCAAACCATCGATGCGCAGGGTCGGCTGGCCGACGCCCACGGGCACGCTCTGGCCCTCCTTGCCGCAGGTGCCGACGCCCGAGTCGAGCGCCATGTCATTGCCGATCATGGTCACGCGGGTGAGCGCGTCGGGGCCGTTGCCCACGATAGTCGCGCCCTTCACCGGGTACTGGATCTTGCCGTTTTCGACCCAGTAGGCCTCGCTGGCCGAGAACACGAACTTGCCGCTCGTGATGTCGACCTGTCCGCCGCCGAAGTTGGTGGCGTACAGGCCCTTCTTGATGCTGGCGACGATTTCCTTCGGGTCCTTGTCGCCGCCGAGCATGTAGGTGTTGGTCATGCGCGGCATCGGCACGTGGGCGTAGCTTTCGCGGCGGCCGTTGCCGGTGGGCTTGACCTTCATGAGGCGCGCGTTGAGCGCATCCTGGATGTAGCCCTTGAGGATGCCGTCCTCGATCAGCACGTTGCGCTGGCTGGCGTTGCCCTCGTCGTCGACGTTGAGCGAGCCGCGGCGATCGGCAATGGTGCCGTCGTCGAGCACGGTGACGCCCTTGGCCGCCACGCGCTGGCCGATGCGGCCCGAGAACGCGCTGGAGCCCTTGCGGTTGAAGTCGCCCTCGAGCCCGTGGCCGATGGCCTCGTGCAACAGGATGCCGGGCCAGCCGGAGCCGAGCACCACGGTCATTTCGCCGGCCGGGGCCGGGCGCGCGTCGAGGTTGGTCAGCGCGGCTTTCACGGCATGGTCGACGTATTCGGCGATCTGCTCGTCGGTGAAATAGGCCAGGCCGAAACGCCCGCCGCCGCCGCCGGAGCCGATTTCGCGGCGGCCGTTCTGCTCGGCGATCACGGTGACCGACAGGCGCACCAGCGGGCGCACGTCGGCGGCCAGCGTGCCGTCGGCGCGGGCCACAAGCACCACGTCGTATTCGCTTGCGAGGCCGGCCATGACCTGCGCGACGCGCGGATCGCGCGAGCGGGCCAGTTTTTCGACCTTTTCGAGCAGCTTCACCTTGGCGGTGCTGTCGAGCGTGGCGATGGGGTCGATGCCGTCGTAGAGCGAGCGGCTGGAGGCGATCTTGCGGGTCGCCGTCTTCACGCGGCCGGTGCGGCCAGCGGAGGAAATGGAGCGGACCGTGCGCGCCGCGTCGAGCAGCGAGGCTTCGGAAATATCGTCCGAGTAAGCGAATGCGGTTTTCTCGCCGCTGACCGCGCGCACGCCGACGCCCTGGTCGATGCTGAAGCTGCCGGTCTTGACGATGCCCTCTTCGAGGCTCCAGCCTTCGCTGCGGGTGTACTGGAAGTAGAGGTCGGCGTCGTCCACCCGGTGCGCGGTGATCTCGGCCAAGGCCTTGCTCAGGTGCGATTCGTCGAGTCCGAACGGCGTGAGCAGGAGCTGTTGCGCCGTGGCGAGGCGCTCGATGGTGGGTTCGCGAGAGATCATTTCAGGATTCTATGGCTCGCCCCCCGGCTGCGCGCAGTTCGTGTCGCTTCGCCTTCCCCCTGCCGGGGACACCAGAGGCCCGGCGAGGCCGGCTCCCCGGTGTTCCTGGCCTGGGGCGCGCTAGCTTTGAGCCAGTTTTCGAGCCCGGGCGATGGACATCAGGATGCCCAGTCCCAGCCCCAGCGTCACCATGGCGGTGCCGCCGTAGCTGATGAACGGCAGCGGCACCCCCACCACCGGCAAAATGCCGCTCACCATGCCCATGTTCACGAAGGCATAGGTGAAGAAAATCATCGTCACCGCTCCCCCCAGCAGGCGCGAGAACAAGGTGGCCGCGTTGGTCGCGATGACCAGCCCGCGGAAGACCAGCAGGATGAAGGCCGAGATCAGCGCCAGGTTGCCCATCAGCCCGAACTCCTCGGAATACGCGGCAAAGATGAAGTCGGTGGTGCGCTCGGGAATGAACTCGAGGTGCGTCTGGGTGCCTTGCATGAAGCCCTTGCCGCCCACCCCGCCCGAACCGATGGCGATCATCCCCTGGATGATGTGGAAGCCCTTGCCCAGCGGGTCCTTGCTGGGGTCGAGCAGCGTGCACACGCGCTGCTTCTGGTAGTCGTGCAGCACGCGCCAGTCGACCCCGTCGGCGCACAGCCTCGACTCGAAACCCACGATCAGCGTGACGGCTATCGCGCCGATCAGCACCGGCGGCACGATCAGCTTCCATGGCAGCCCGGCAAAGAAGATCACCGCCAGCCCGGCCGCCAGCACCAGCAGCGAGGTACCGAGGTCGGGCTGCTTCATGATGAGGCCGACCGGCACCGCCAGCAGCACCGTCGCCACCACGAAATCGAGCGGCCGCAGCTGACCCTCGCGCCGCTGGAACCACCAGGCCAGCATCAGCGGCATCGCGATCTTCAGGATTTCGCTGGGCTGGATCACGACGCCCACGTTGATCCAGCGCGTGGCGCCCTTCTTGGTGATGCCGAACAGCGCCACCGCCACCAGCAGGGCCACGCCCATCGCGTAGAGCGGCACGGCCGCCAGCATCAGCCGCTGCGGCGGCACCTGCGCCACCACGAACATGATGAAGCCGGCCAGCAGCATGTTGCGGCCATGGTCGACGAAGCGCGAACCGTGGTCGTAGCCGGAGGAATACATGGTCAGCAGCCCGGCGAACGCGAGCAGCAGCACGGCGAAGGCCAGAAAGCCGTCGAAGCCCTGGAAGATGGGCGCGATACGACGCGCCAGGGAGGGCTGGTTGAACACGGCAGACATGGGGGCGGATTATCCCTGCCCCGCCAGCCCCCTCAATCGAATTCGAGCTGAACGACCGTGCGCCCGGGTCGGCTTTCCACCGCCAGCCGGGCTCCGATGGCCCCCGAGCGCTCCACCAGCGACCGCGGCAGGTGCTTCACCGCGTCGAAGCCCTTGCCGTTGTCGATCACCCGCAGTTGCACCGTCTTGCCCTGCATGCCGGCTTCGAATCGCAGCACGGTGGCCTGCGCATGCTGCAGCACGTTGGAGATCGCCTCGAACAGCAGGAACTGCAACTGCCGCATGCCCAGCGCGTCGAGTCCCTCCACCAGCTCCACCTCGTCCACAGCCCATTCGAACTCGATGCCCGCCGCCGCCAGCCGGGGTTCCAGCCGGTAGCGCGCCGCCGCCATCAGCGCGCCCACGTCGCCCGGCGGCAGGTGGATCGAATCGATCGACAGTTTCAGCTGGTCCAGCGAATCGCGCAGCGTGCGCAGCAGGTCGCCCGAGCTGCTCTGGCCCGACTGCAGTTGCCGGATCGCCGAGCTGATGTGCGAGCCCACGCCGTCGTGCATCTCGCGCAGGATGCGTTCGCGCTCGTGGGTGCGCGCCTGGTCGCGCGCCGCGGCTTCGAGCTCTGCGTAGGTGGCCGCGAGTTCGCGCTCGCGCTGGGCCACCCGCTCGGCGAGCGCCGCGACCGAGCCGCGCGCCTGCAAGCTCGCCGCGCGAAAGCGCCGCAGCACGATCAGCAGCAGCGCCACGCCGAAGAACACCGACGAATAGCGCACCCAGGTGGTCTCGCCATAGGCGTCGCCGAGGCGGATCACCAGCCAGTCGCGCGTGCCGAAGGCCACCGTCACCAGGGCAGCGCCGGCCACCAGCAGCTTTTCGGCGTTCGGCTTGCGCAGGGTGGCAACCGCGAAGGCGCCGGCGAAGGCCAGGACGAAAACGATCTCGGCGGCGAGCCAGCCGGTGAGCCATATCGGCTCGTCGCGCTGCAGCGACAGCGCACTGAACAGCACCGTCCCGGCCACGGCGCCCGCGATCGGCCAGCGCACCCACCGGCCGCGGCGCTCGCGCGCCCATCCTGCGAGGTGATAGGCGAACATCATGGAAGAGGCCGCCCAGCCCGCATAGCAGGCGGCCATCAGCACGCCCCATGGCCCCCAGGACAGCGGCGGCTCCGCGATCACGCCGTCGGCCACCCGCAGCGCCCAGCAGAACTCGGCCAGCGCGGCCCAGAAGTAGATGCCGTCGCGCCGCTGCGCGCCCCTGGCATCGGCGTCGACCTGCGTCAGCCACAGCGCCAGCGCGATGCCGCCCACGATCAGGCTGAAGGCCATCAGCAGCACCGAGCCGGTGAAGCGCCATGCGTAGGCACTCTCGAAGAGTTCGTTGCGCACCGGCGCAGCCGGCCCGACGACCACCCGCGAAAGCCCCGCGCGCCGCGCGGTGTCGGCGCGCAGGCGGATCTGCAGGAGGTTGTCGCCCGTTCGCAGCAGGCGCCCGGGCACCGGCACGTAGATGGGCGCCTTGGCGTAGTCGGCATCATTGCCGCGGCCCAGGTCGCCGTAGACCTGCAGCAGCGCGTCGTTGAGCTGCACCTCGAAGACGTTGCCGACGCGCGGGATGAAGATGCCCCACGGCGTCTCGGGCACGGCCTCGAGCCTGAACGGCAGATCGAAGCTCGCCAGGCCGGGACGCCCCTGGTGCCGGCGGTCCCAGTGGTAGGGCAGCTCGACAGGCCCCGTGCGCGTGATGCCGTCGACAGAGGTCGTCACGGTGCCCTGGCGCAGTTCGATCGGTGCCCCGGACGCGGCCGCGCCGCAGACGCTGGGGATACCCGCGAAGAGCATCGCCAGCCAAAGCACCAGCAGCAGCACCCGACTTGGTCGCATCTGCGTTCAGCCCGGATGAGACAACAGGCCGAGACGCGTCGCTTCGAAAACCGCCTCGCTCTTGGAATGCACGGCCAGCTTTCCGTAGAGATTCTTGATGTGGGTCTGCACCGTGTGCACGCTCAGGCCCTTGAGCCGCGCGATTTCCGCGTACGAGAAGCCGCGAGCGATGAGCGTCAGCACCTCGTGCTCGCGCGCAGACAGCAGGCCGCGGTCGGACTCCTCCGCGGCTGCTTCGGGCGCTGACCCCGGCGCCGCGCCGGAAGGGGCTGCCGATTGCAGGCTGCGGTACTTCGCGAGCACGCGCCGCGCGATCATGGGCGAGATCGGGGAGGCGCCAGCCTTCATCTCCACGATGGTCTGCGCGATGTCCTCCGGTGCGGCGTCCTTGTGGATGTAGCCCACGGCCCCTGCTTCGATGCTGGCGAGCACGTTCTCCTCGTCGCCGAAGACCGACACCACCAGCGGCTCGCAGCCAGGAAAGCGAGCGACCGCGTCCCGGATCACGTCGAGGCCCGTGCCGTCGGGCATGCCGAGGTCGACCAGCAGCACGTCGGGAATGGTGGCGGTGCGGGCCAGCCAGCCCAGCGCTTCCTGCACCGTTCCGGCGCTGCCGAGCCAGAAAAGGCGTGGGCTGCGCTGCACGCTGGCCTCGAAAAAGGCACGCGCGCGGCTGTCGTCTTCGACAACGAGCACACCCCATCGGTGCAGCGTCGCGTCCTCCTGAGCCTCAATGTTCATGGGCAGAGCATAAGCCTCGGCGCCCCCATCGAATCCGTACGCGCCTCCCCGGTTCATGGGATGCACATGGCAAGGCTCCACGAAACCGCGCTTTTCCAAGGCGCGCCTCTCGCATACGACGTAGCCCGAACGCAGGCCATCTGCACCCGGCGGCCATCACATGAGTACTTTTGGATTCCGCGTACACAGGGTGCCCACGCGTCCCAGGCCTCAGTAAGCTATAGCGTTCCCGAAGAACCCCCGCACAGCGGGCTTTTCGTATGTTGGAAGCGGCCTTGCGAGAACAGACCTCATGCAGAATTACCCGGTCCCGCCAAGCGAGGTGCAACAGCCGCACCTCCCGTCCTTTCCTCGCATGGATGCGCACACCACTCATCTGCTCTATCTGCACGGCTTCCGTTCTTCGCCTCGTTCGGCCAAGGCCCGGATCGTTGCGGAACGCGTGGCGCAGCGCCACCCGAACCTGCAGTGGTGGTGCCCGCAATTGCCGCCGTCGCCTCACGATGCCATCGACATGGTGATGAAGGGCATCGCGCATTGGCCGCGCAAGTCGATGGCGGTGGTGGGCTCGTCGCTCGGCGGGTACTACGCGACCTACGTGGCCGGCATGACGCGCTGCCGCGCGGTGCTGCTCAATCCGGCCGTGCATCCCGCACGCGACCTCACGCGCTACATCGGCGACCAGACCCTCTGGCACGACCCGGCCGAGCATTTCTACTTCCGCCCCGAATACATCCACGAACTGCGTGCGATGGAAGTCGGGCCGCTCACGCGGCCCGAGCGCGTCTTCGCCATCATCGCCAAGGGCGACGAAGCGCTCGACTGGCACGAGATGTCCGCACGCTACCCCGACAGCAACATCAAGCTGCTCGAAGGCAGCGACCACGCCCTGTCCGACTTCGAGAAAGCGCATCTCGACGACGTCATGGCGTTCATCAACCCTATCTAGGTACACCCCCAGGCTTCGCGCACTTCGTGTCGCTGCGCCACCCCCCTTGTAGGGGGCGATGCCTGCGGCCCGGCAGAGCCGGTTCCGCGGCATCCTGGAATTGGATCGCGCCGGTTTTCAGCGTGGGACAATCGAGGGATGTTTGTATTGTTTGAAGAAGCCGGCAAGTACCTCGGCGGCCGCGTGCTGTCGGAGGCCGAAGCGTCGGCACAGGTCGAGCTCGACACGGGCAAGCGCGTCAAGGTCAAGGGCGCCAACATCGTGCTGCGTTTCGAGAAACCGTCGCCCGCCGATCTGATCGCCGAGGCGCGCACGCTCGCCGCCGCCATGGACCTCGACCTCGCCTGGGAATTCGCGGCCGAGGGGGAATTCGGCTTTGCCGATCTCGCAGCCGATTATTTCAGCGACAAGCCCTCGCTGGCGCAGCAGGCCGCCGCCCTGTTCGCGCTGTTCGAGGCGCCGCACTATTTCCGCCGCGCGGGCAAGGGGCGCTTCAAGAAGGCGCCGGCCGAGATCGTGCAGCAGGCGCTGGCCGCCATCGAGAAGAAAAAAGCCGTCCAGGCGCAGATCGCCGAATGGGCCGCGCAGCTGGCCGAAGGCGTGTGCCCAGCACCGGTGCGCGAGCAGCTCTACAAGATCCTGTTCCGCCCCGACAAGAACGCCCCCGAATACAAGGCCGTGGTCGACGCCTCGCGCGCCACGCAGCGCCCGCCGCTCGAATTGCTGGAGCGCGCCGGCGCCATCGACTCGCCCTACCAGTTCCACTGGCGCCGCTTCCTGTTCGAGAACTTCCCCAAGGGCACCGGTTTTCCCGCGCTCGCGGCACCGGCCATCGTGGACGACCTGCCGGTGGCGTCCGGCTTGCAGGCCTTCTCGATCGACGATTCGCAGACCACCGAGATCGACGACGCACTCTCTGTGCAGGGCCTGGGCACGGGCACCGTCACGGTCGGCATCCACATCGCGGCGCCGGCCCTGGCGCTGACGCCGGGCAGCGCCCTCGACAACGTGGCGCGTGCGCGCATGTCGACGGTCTACATGCCGGGCTACAAGATCACGATGCTGCCCGACGACGTGGTCAACACCTACACCCTGCTCGAAGGCAGCGACCGGCCTGCCGTGTCGCTCTATGCGCGCTTCGACGAAGCCACGCTGGAACTGCAAGCCACCGAAACGAAACTGGAGCGCGTGCCGATCGTGGCCAACCTGCGCCACGACCAGCTCGACAGCGTCGTCACGCAGCCCTGGCTCGAGGACGCCGCGTTCCAGAGCGACAACACGCCCGAAGCCGCCGCGAACCTGCGCGCCCCGCTCTCCTTCCTGTTCCGCCTCGCCAAGCAGTTGAAGGCGCAGCGCGAAGTGGTGCGCGGCAAGCCCGAGAACTTCAACCGACCCGACTACAACTTCCGCCTCGTCGGCAACGACGGCGAACCCACCGGCAGCGAACAGGTGCAGATCAGCACGCGCCAGCGCGGCGCGCCGCTCGACCTGATCGTGTCCGAGGCCATGATCCTGGCCAACAGCAGCTGGGGCGGCTGGCTCGGCGAACTCGGCGTGCCCGGCCTCTACCGCAGCCAGGCGAGCCTCGCGCCCGGCATCAAGGTGCGCATGGGCACGCGCGCGCTGCCGCATGCGGGCCTGGGCGTCAAGAGCTACGCGTGGAGCACCTCGCCGCTGCGCCGCTATACCGACCTCGTGAACCAGTGGCAGATCATCGCGGCGGCGCGCCACGGCAAGACCGCTGCACTGGCCGCGCCCTTCAAGCCGAAGGACGCCGACCTGTTCTCGATCCTCTCCGGCTTCGACGCGGCCTATGCCACGTACAACGCCTACCAGGGCGGCATGGAACGCTTCTGGACGCTGAAGTACCTGCAGCAGCAGGGCATCACCGAACTCGAAGCCACCGTCATCAAGGACCTGCCGAACGGCGCGCTGGTGCGTGCCGACACGCTGCCGCTGGTGTTCCCGGTGGCCGGCCAGCAGGAACGCGGCGCACGGCTGCGCGTGAAGCTCGGCGAGATCGACGAGATCGCGCTCAACGTGACCGGCACCGTGCTCGAACGCCTCGACGCCCCGAAGGCCGATGCGGCCGTCGACGAAGAGAGCGGCGAGGAAGAAGAAGTGGTCGCAGGCCCGATCGCCATCGCCGTCGACCTGAGCGACAGCGAAGCCGCACCCGAAAACACGCCAGCATGAACTTCGGCAGATCGTCCGGAGAAATGCGCCCCCTGGAGGAATTTCGAGAATGAACTTCAAGGACCTCAGCACGCTGCAGATTGCACTGGGCGTGTCGGTCATTGCGCATGCCGTGCTGCTCGCGGTGCGCTTCGTCGATCCCGAATCGTTCAACAAGGTCTTCAGCGACACGCCGCTCGAAGTGATCCTGGTCAACACAAAGACCAACGAAAAGCCCGACCCCAGCGCCCGGCTGCGAGCGCAGACCTCGCTTGCGGGCGGCGGCGACCTCGACAAGGGCCGCGCGACCAGCCCGCTGCCGCCGTCGAGCTTCACCACCGTCGGCGATTCGTTCGAGGACGCGCAGCGCAAAGTCGATGCGATGCAGACCGAGCAGTTGCAGATGCTCACCCAGCTCAAGCGCGAGCTCGCCGCAATGCCTGCGCCCGACCCGCGCAACCCCGGCGACCCGACCGAGGCCACGGCGCAGGAAGAAAAGCGCCGGCAGATGATCAACCTGCTGGCCGAGATCGAGCGCCGCGTGAACGAGGAAAACGCACGCCCGAAGAAGCGCTTCCTGAGCCCCTTCACGCGGGAAGCGGCCTTCGCGAGCTACGTGGATTCGCTGCGCCGCCGTGTGGAAGCCCAGGGCACAGCCAACTTCCCGACGCTCGCCGGCAAGAAGCTCTATGGCGAGCTCACGATGACCATCACGGTCAACTTCGACGGCAGACTGCTCTCGACGGTGGTCGATGAAAGCTCGGGCACTCCCGTGCTGGACCGGCGCGCCCAGGCCATCGTTGCCAGCGTCGGCAACTTCGGCAAGTTCACCGATGCGATGCGCAAGGAGCACGCGGACCAGATCGTGATCCGGCCCCACTTCCGGTTCGCACACGACGGGTCGGTCGAACTCTCCTCGCAGTAGCCGACAAGAAAACCCCAAGGAGGCAGACGCCATGGACCTGTACTGCGTCATGGGCAACCCGGTCGAGCACAGCCGCTCGCCCCATATCCACGCGCGTTTTGCCGAACTCTGCGGCCAGCAGCTGGACTATGGCCGGCGGCTGATTCCGCTCGGCGCCTTCGCCGAAGGCATCGCGGCCTTTCGCAGCGAAGCCGCCGAACGCGGCGACACCGCGCGCGGCTGCAACATCACCGTGCCCTTCAAGTTCGAAGCCGCTGCGCTGGCGCAGCACACCAGCGAACGCGCCCTGCTCGCGCAGGCGGCCAACACGCTGCGCTTCGACGCCGACGGCAGCATCCATGCGGACAACACCGATGGCATCGGCCTGGTCAACGACATCGTGCACAACGCGGGCGTGCCACTGGAAGGCAAGGCGCTGCTGCTGATCGGCGCGGGCGGTGCGGCAGCCGGCGTGCTCGGCCCGCTGCTCGACGCGGGTGTCTCGCGCGTCGTGGTCGCGAACCGCACCGTCGGCAAGGCCGTCGAGCTGGTGCGCCGCCATGCGGCCCTCGCGCTGCGCCATGGCGCCTCGCTCGAGGCCTGGGCGCTCGACGAAGTGCCGGGCGCCTTCGACGTGGTGGTCAACGCCACCGCCTCCAGCCTCGCGGGCGACGCGGTGCCGGTGAAGGCCAGCGTGCTGCGCGCCGGCGGACTCGCGGTCGACATGATGTATGGCCCCGCGGCCGCGGGCTTCATGGCCTGGGCCGAGGCGCATGGCGCGGTGGCGCGCGACGGGCTGGGCATGCTGGTCGAGCAGGCGGCCGAGTCGTTCGAGATCTGGCGCGGCGTGCGCCCGCCTTCCGCACAGGTGCTGGCCGAAGTGCGCGCATCGCTCGCCGCTGCGAAAAAATGAAAGCCGTGCTGCGCCTGATCGCCTGCCTCGTGGTGGCGGGCGTGGCACTCGAGCTGTTCTTCGTGGCGCGCATCGCGGCAATGGCGGTGGTCGATCCGCAGAGCACCGCGTTCCAGCGCTCCGAAGCCTTCCAGATCGCCATCCACCAGGGCAGCGGCGGCGGCTGGCGGCAGCAGTGGGTGCCTTACTCGCAGATCAACGACACGCTCAAGCGCGCCGTCATCGCGAGCGAGGACGCCGGCTTCGTCGACCACAACGGGGTGGAGTGGGAAGCCATCGAGCGCGCGCGCCAGCGCAACGCCAAGGCCGAGGAGCTGGCCGCCAAACGCGCGGCGCGCGCCTTGGCACGCGGCAAGCCGGTGCGGCCCGTGCAGCTGCGCGGCGGATCGACCATCACGCAGCAGCTCGCGAAGAACCTGCTGCTGTCCAGCGAACGCACCTTGCTGCGCAAGGGCCAGGAGCTGGTGCTCGCCACGCTGCTCGAAGTGCTGCTGGACAAGCGGCGCATCCTCGAGATCTATCTCAACAATGTCGAGTGGGGCGAAGGCGTGTTCGGCGCCGAGGCAGCGTCGCAGTACTACTTCCGCAAGCCGGCGTCGCGCCTGAGCACCAGCGAGGCCGCGCGCCTCGCGGTGATGCTGCCGAGCCCCAGGTTCTTCGAGCGCCGGCTCGGCTCGCCCTACCTGAGCGGGCGGGCGTCGACGGTCATGGCGCGGATGCCTGCGGCCGAACTGCCCTGAGCGTGCCGCGCAGGCCTTCGATGGCCAGCACCGCACCGAAGCCGATCGCATAGGCCAGCACGTCCCACCAGTCGGCCGTGCTGCCGAGCACGATGCGCAAGGCGCGGTTCGGGATGTGCAGGTGCCACGCCGCCGCGAGGTACTGCCCGAGCTCGACCGCGAGCCCCACGCCCAGCGCGGCCAATGCCAGCAGCCATACGCGCGCGGCGATCGCGGTCCTGAAGACGAAGTACACCCACACCACGGCCAGCACGTCGCCGAAGAAGCTGCGCAACCAGCCCCAGCGCGCGCCGACGGTGGCCAGCAGCACGAGAACGAAGAACAGGGCCACCGCCCACACGAGTGAAAGAGGATCGAAACGCCATCGCATGGCCCGTATCATCGCGCCCATATGCTGGCAAAGCTCACGGGTTGGTTGTTGTTGGGAATCGTCCGGTTGCTCACAGGCGCCCAGGCGCGCTGGTATGGCTGTCCGCCGAAGGCCGAGCAGCGCATCTACTTCGCCAACCACCAGAGCCATGCCGACCTCGTGATGATCTGGGCGGCGCTGCCCGAAGAGCTGCGCAGCATCACGCGGCCCATTGCGGCGCGCGACTACTGGGCCAACACGCCGGTCAAGCGCTGGATCACGACGGAGGTGTTCAACGCGGTGTACGTGGAGCGCCAGGCGGCGCCTGCTGCGACGGCATCCCCTGCGCCGGTGGCGGTCGAGGCCCCGCCGCCAGCGACCACTGCGCGAACTGTCGTTCCTTCACCGGCCGAGCGCATCGAGCCGTCGATGGAGCCCCTGCTGCCATTGACGGCACCGGAACCGCCCGCCGAGACGGTGCCCGAAGCGCAAGGCCGGCTCGACCTGCCGGAGCCCCCTGCCCCGCCGCCGCCATCGGCAGAACCCGAAGCCCCGCCCGTCGCGGCAGCTCCTGCCCCCGACCCGCTCGCGCCCCTCGTCGAAGCCCTGCGCAGCGGCGACTCGATCATCATCTTTCCCGAGGGCACGCGCGGCTACACGGGCGAGCCGCAGAAATTCAAGTCGGGCCTCTATACGCTAGCCACGATGTTCCCCGAGGTGGTGCTGGTGCCCGCCTGGATCGACAACGTGCAGCGCGTGATGCCCAAGGGCGAGATCGTGCCGGTGCCCATCCTCTGCTCGGTCACTTTCGGCGCGCCTCTTCGTGTGGAAGAAGACGAAGAGCGCCGGCCCTTCCTTGATCGCGCACGAGCTGCGGTGATCGCATTGCGTGACGTCTGAAAAATGAAGGCTTGCTTTTCGATTCAATGCAGTTCGGGGTGTGATCACGCCGACGGGGTACCTTGCTCCGCGAATGTCCCCCGGCCTTCGGCCTCCTCCTTTATTTCGCTGCGCAAGGCACCCCATCGGCGTGATCGATGGACGCAGCGCTTGTGCAGCCGACACTACGGCAGCGTCCATGTGCGAAGGGTGCCGGGTGCTCCCCGCAGCGAAATAAAGGAGGAGCCGAAGGCGGGGGACATTCGCGGAGGGGAGTACCCGGTGGCCTTCGCACTCGCCCTGAAAAATCCACAACACAAAGCGCAACGGAAAACTGACAGATGAACCAGTTCCTGCGCAGCCTCACCCCGACCCAGCAGGTCGCGGCGCTCTTCCTCATCGTCTTCGGCGTGCTCGTGATCGTGAGCACCGTGGCCTTCTTCCTGAGCTTCAGGGAGAAGCGCAACCCCGTGCACGACGCCGCCTGGCAGGCCGAACTCGCGCACTTCCGCGCGCTGCTGGGCACCACCTGGTTCATGGTGATCATCTTCTGGATCGGCTGGGCGCTGGGCGAAACCGTGGCCACCGTGCTGTTCGCGCTGATCTCCTTCTTCGCGCTGCGCGAGTTCATCACGCTCTCGCCCACGCGACGCGGCGACCACCGCAGCCTGATCCTGGCCTTCTTCGTGGTGCTGCCGATCCAGTTCTGGCTGGTGGCCACCGCGCGCTTCGACCTGTTCACCGTGTTCATCCCGGTCTACGTGTTCCTCGCGATCCCGGTGGCGAGCGCGCTGGCCGACGACCCGAGCCAGTTCCTCGAGCGCAACGCCAAGCTGCAATGGGGCATCATGGTCTGCGTCTACGGCATGAGCCACGTGCCTGCGCTGCTGCTGCTGAGCTTTCCGGGCTACGAAGGCAAGAGCGCGTTCCTCGTGTTCTTCCTGGTGTTCGTGGTGCAGACCTCGGTGCTGGTGCAGCACCTGATCTCGCGCCGCATGCAGCGCACGCCCTTCGCGCCCAACGTGAGCCGCAGCTTCAACTGGACCAGCTGGGGCATCGGCATCGCCGTGGCCAGCCTGGTGGGCGCGCTGTTCTCGTTCATCACGCCGTTCAGGTTCGGGCAAGCGCTGGCGGTATCGGTCATTGCCTGCATCGCGGGATCGATGGGGCACCTGGTGATGAAAGCGCTCAAGCGCGACCGGGGCATTCCGAACTGGGGCCAGAAGGGCGTGGGCGTGACGGGGGCCAACGGCCTTCTCGACCGGGTCGATGCGCTGTGCTTCGCAGCCCCGATCTTCTTCCACTCGATCCGCTGGTACTTCAACGCCTGAACCTGGCACACCCCCAGGCTGCGCGCACTTCGTGTCGCTTCGCCGCCGGGTAACCTCGCTCAGGCCTTGCGTCGCACCACGCGGTCGAAGGCCTCCTTGGCCTTTCGGCCGAACGCCCTGGCCTTCAGCGCCTGCAGCTCGCGCATGAGGCGCGCGCGCTGCTCGGCCGACAACGCCGTGCCGAAGCGCCCCAGCGCGGCTTCGAGCGCCGCGCGCTGCGCCTCGACGCGCCCCTGCCGACCCTCGGCCTCGGCCAGCCATTCGCAGGCATTGGCGACGCGCTCGCGCAGCGCGGCATCGCCCGAATCGCCGAAGCGTGCAATCAGCGCGCGGTAGGCCTTGGCCTGCCCCACGGGGTCGCCAAGCTTGTCGAGCGCCTTGGCCTTGTTGATCATCGACTTGGCGGCCCACAGCTGCAGAGAGCCTTCCCTCGCACCGGTGGTGCGCGCGATGGCCTCGTCGTAGCAGTCCACGGCCGCCTTGAGCTGGCCGGTCTGGCGCAGCGTGGCGCCCTTGCGGAACAGCGCACCGACCACGCGCCCGCGCAGGTCCGGCAGCTCGGAGTTGCCCCAGCGCGCGACGATCTGGTCGTGCACCCGCATCCCGTCGTCGTGCAGGCCGAGGCGGTCGAGCGCGGTGCTCTTGTACTGCAGGCACAGGGCGACGGTCTCCTGCATCTCCGTGGACGGATCGGCGCCGTAGCGCGCGTCCATCGCGTCGGCGGCAACGACCACTTCGGCGAAGCGCTCCAGCGCGACCAGGCAAAAGGCCTTGTGGACCAGCGCCCGCGCGCACTGCCGGCGCAGCTCGGGGTGCGGCGACGCGGCATGCGCGGCCAGCACCTCGTCGAACAGCGCGATGGCCTCGTTCGATTCGCCGGCATCGCCATGCTTGCGGCCCTGCCTGACCTTGTCGCGCACTTCGTCGCGCAGCTCGGACGGCAGTTCCGGCAGGTTGCCGGCGGCATCGGCCTTGCGCAACCGCTTCAGGCAGGCCTGGCGGCCGGCGGTGGCCTTGGCCAGGGTGTCCTGCAACTCGGGCGTGAGCGCGCCCTGCAGTTGCTTCGCGAGCTGCTCGTACACGGCGAGCGCCTCTTCGGCCCGGCCGAGCCGTTCGAGCAGCACGAAGCCCTTGTTGAGCAGCGCGCCCGCCACGGTGCGCTGCACCCCGGCGTCGGTGTCCGCGCCGAAGGTGGCGAGCAGCCGCTCGCAGGCCGCCAGCGCGGCCTCCCCGTCATCCTGCTCGCGCAGGCCCACCGACCAATCGTAGGCACGGCGCACGGCCATGCGGCGTACCTGCGCCGAGGCATCGCGGCCGTAGCGCTCGAGCAGCCAGCCGACCAGCTCGGCGCGGTTCGCATGCTCGTCGATGCCAAACCCGTCGAAGAACAGCGTCAGCGCCCGCACGCCCTCGATGCGCAGCTCGGGCGCCGCGTCCGCAAGGCCGGCCTCGATCTGGTCGGCCACCGCCAGGCACATCACCTGGGCCTGCGCATGCTGCGCCAGCTCGCGCAGGTTCAGCACCGAGGCCAGGCGCGCGCGCGCCACGCGCAGCACCACGCCCGGGTCGGTGCTGCCGTCGAAGCGCTCGATGGCCGCATCGAGCGTGGCCAGTGCGTCCTGCGGCAGGCCGCGGTGATGTTCGATCTCGGCCTTGAGCAGCCGGGCCTCCACGCGCCAGGCGTCGAGCGCGGCATCGGGCTGGCTGTCGAGCAGCTCGCTCATGACGTCGCAGGCCTCGCAGCGCGCCGCGGGCTCGTCGATCCACCAGGTGCGCTGGTACAGCGCGTGGGCGATGTGCTCGCGGATCCCGGGCTCGGCGCGCTGGCCGTGCGCGGCGATCAGGCGGTCGAGGGTGGCAAGCGCATCGGCGGGGCGGTGCATCTGGCGCAGCATGTGCGCCAGCAGGCGCAGCGCCTGGCAGCAGGGCACGACCACACCGGCCTCGGGCATGGCCGCGAATTCGTCGAGCAGCCGGGTGCAGCCGGCCAGCGCCTCGTTGCGGCGGCCCAGGTCGTTGAGCAGTTCGACGCGCCGGAAGCTCGCGGCTGCGCGTTCAGCGGGGTGCTGCAGGCGTTCGAGCAAGGCTTGCGCCTCGTCCAGTTGCCGCTGCGCGGAGGACTCGACTACATTCACATTCGCTTCCTTGTGTGGCGCGCCCTGCGGGAAGCGGGGCAGACTGTACGAATCGGCACGGATTCTGCCCGCGATCGCGCGGCTTTCCAGCGCTGGCTCGGTCCTTCTCTCTCCTCTTTGCTCGGGCGTAGGCCTTTCGTTTCTCACATGCGCATTCTTGGCATCGACCCCGGCTTGCAGACCACCGGTTTCGGCGTGGTCGACGCGGACGGCCATGCGCTGCGCTACGTGGCCAGCGGCACCATCAGCACCCGGCACCTGGGCACCGGCAACCTGCCGGCGCGCCTGAAGGTGCTGTTCGACGGCATCGCGGAGATCACGTCGCGCTACCAGCCTGATGCGTCGGCGGTCGAGATCATCTTCGTCAACGTCAACCCGCAGTCGACGCTGCTGCTGGGGCAGGCGCGCGGCGCCTGCGTGACCGCGCTGGTCAGCAACAACCTCTCGGTGGCCGAGTACACCGCGCTGCAGATGAAGAAGGCCGTGGCGGGCCACGGCCAGGCCGCCAAGGCGCAGGTGCAGGAGATGGTGCGGCGGCTGCTCGACCTGCCGGGCCTGCCGGGCGCCGATGCGGCGGACGCGCTGGGCATCGCCATCACGCATGCGCAGGTGGGACGCTCGATGGCGCGGCTCGCGGAAGCGGCCCAGCTGTCGAAGACCCATGCCGGCACCTACCGGCAAGGGCGTTCGCGCTGAGTCAGCGCACGATATAGCGCAGCTCGCCGAGCCGCGTGCGGCGCTCGCGCACTTCGGCGGCCACGGACGCCGCGTCGCCTTCGAGCGCACGCGCGATCCAGTCGGCGAGCTGCGGCATGTCGTCGGGCGTGAAGCCCAGCCGCACGATCTCGGGCACGCCGAGCCGCAGGCCATTGATGTCGCCCTCCACGGGTGCGATCGGCAGGCCGATGCCGCAGGCCAGCAGGCCGCCTTGCGCGAGCTTCTTCGCCGCATGCTGCCCGCCGCCCCAGCGCGCCGCTTCGACCGCGAGCTGGTGCGACTGCGTGAAGCCGCGCGCCTTCGCGAACACGGGCAGGCCTTGCGCATCGAGTGCGCGCGCCAGCGCCTGCGTGGTCTCGCGCATGGCGGCTGCATAGGCCACGCCGTGCACCTTCCAGTCGAGCAGCCCGCGGGCCAGCGCGGCCGTGCGGCCCGCATCCGAATTGGCCGTGAGGCCGGGGTATGCGATGGCGTCGATGCGCTCCATCAGCGCCGCGTCGTTCGACACGATCAGGCCACCCGCCGGGCCGCCCAGGCTCTTGTAGGTGCTCATGGTGATCGCATGCGCGCCCTGTTCGAGCGGCTGCGGCCATGCCTTGCCGGCCACCATGCCCGAGAGGTGCGCCGCGTCGAACAGCAGCTTCGCGCCCACGCCATCGGCGATCTCGCGGATCTCGGGCACCGGATGCGGAAACAGGTTCAGGCTGCCGCCGATGGTGATGAGCTTCGGCTTCACCTCGCGCGCCAGCCTGGCCAGCGCGATGGTATCGACCGTGTAGCCATCGGCATCGACCGGCGCGGAAACCGGCTTCAGGCCATAGAGCCCTGCCGCGCCCGCCGCATGGTGCGTGACGTGGCCGCCGATGCTGGGCGGCGGCACGATGATCGTGTCGCCGGGCTGGCAGGTCGCCATGAACACGTAGAGATTCGACAGCGCGCCGGAGCTCACGCGCACTTCGGCGAACTTTGCGCCGAACACCTCGGCCGCGAGTTCGGCGGCGACGACCTCGATCCGCTCGATGGCTTCGAGCCCCATCTCGTACTTGTCGCCCGGATAGCCGAGCGACGGGCGCGAGCCGAGCCCGCGCGACAGCAGCGCCTCGGCGGCAGGGTTCATCACGTTGGTGGCGGGGTTGAGATTCAGCCCGTCGATGTCGTGGATGCGGTGGTTCTCGGACACCAGCCGCTCGATCTCGATAGCGACGCCCGCCGCATCGCGCGCGGCGGCATCGGCGGCGATGGAAAGCACGTGGTCTTCGCTGGCGGCGGGAACCCAGGGGCGGCGTTGCAGGGCGGCGGGCATGCGGTGGATCTCGCTGGAAGTGATGGATGGGCGCATCGTCGCCTGCAGTGCGCGGCCGGGCAAACCGGATAATCTGGGCCTGAGCCCTGGAAAAACTTGGCCTGCAAGATCCTCTCATGCCGCTCGCACCGCCCCGCCCTCGCCTGCCGCCGCACACGGCCGTGCGCGCTTTCGAAGCGGCCGCACGCCACGGCAGCTTCGCGCGCGCGGCCGAAGAACTGTTCGTCACGCCGGCCGCCGTCGCGCAGCAGATCAAGGCGCTGGAAACCTGGGCCGGCGGCGCACTGTTCGAGCGGCACAGCCAGGGCATCCGCCTCAGCGCACACGGGCGGCGCGCCTTGCCTGCCCTCAGCGCGGCCGTCGATCAGCTCGGCCTTGCGGTGCAGGCACTGCGCCATGAAACCCAGACCGCCGCGCGCCGCAGCACGCTGCAGGTGGCTGCGCTGCCGGCCGTGGCGCAGCTGTGGCTGTCGCCGCGGCTCTCCCGGCTGAAGGCCGCGCTGCCTGGCGTGCAGGTGTCGGTGACGGCGCTGGAGCAGCCGCCGAATTTCCGCCGCGAGCCCTTCGATCTCGGGCTGTTCTATGCGCGGGCCGGCGAGCACATCGAAACAGCCGTCGGCGCGCAGGCGATCCCGCTGGTGCGCGACCGGCTGCTGCCGGTGTGCAGCCCGCGCCTGCAGCAGCCATCGCCCAGCGGCAGGCCGCGCTCCCTCGATGACCTGACGGAACTGCTGGCGCGCTGCGGCGGCCTGCACGACACCGTCTGGCGCGACGACTGGCCGCGCTGGCTGCAAGCCGTGCGGCCCGGCATCACGGCGATCGAAGCCGACGCGCTCGCGGCCGGGCCCGACTTCTCGCTCTACAGCCTCGCACTGCAAGCCGCGCTCGATGGCGAGGGCGTGCTGATGGGCCGCGAGCGACTGGTTGCGCCAATGCTCGCGCAAGGCAAGCTGCATGCACCCTGGGGCAGGCCGAAAGCGGTCGGAGACACGATCGTCCTGCTGGTGCCGGCCCATCGCAAGGGACCGCTGCTCGCGCAGCAGGTGCAAGCGTTGCAGGCGCTGGCCGCCTGACGGGCTAATACGCGGAACACCGTGGAACCGGCTTTGCCGGGCCACTGGTGTTGCCCCCGGCAGGGGGAAGGAGAAGCGACACGAAGTGCGCGAAGCCTGGGGGCGAGCCCAACTACACGACGCGTTCGGCGATCAGCACCGCGAAGAAACCGAACGCCGCGAGCAGCGTCCACTTCAACACGATCCATCCGATGCGCCGGTACCTGGTCTGGCCCGTGCCCGCATAGAACGCGAAGCACACGCCGGCCACGAGCAGAAGCAGCAGGACGGCCCAGCGGAAAAGAAGCATCGTCGGGGCGACGCCTACCAGGCGCGGGCGACTTCGCCGAAGCCGCGTGGCGCGCGCTTCTCGTCGTCGAAGGTCACGACTTCGTAGGCATCGCTGTGCGAGAGCAGTTCACGCAGCAGCTTGTTGTTGAGCGCATGGCCCGAGCGGAATGCGGTGTAGGCCGCCAGCAGCGGCTTGCCGATGATGTACAGGTCGCCCATCGCGTCGAGGATCTTGTGCTTCACGAACTCGTCGTCGTAGCGCAGGCCGCCGGCATTGAGCACCTTGGTGTCGTCCATCACGATGGCGTTGTCCAGCCCGCCGCCGAGCGCGAGGCCCTTGCTGCGCATGTACTCGACCTCCTTGGTGAAACCGAAGGTGCGGGCACGCGCGATGTCGCGGCTGTATGAATCGGTGCCCAGGTCGAACTCCACGCGCTGGCCGGTGGAATTGACGACGCGGTGGTCGAAGTCGATCTCGAAGCTCAGCTTGTAGCCGTGGTACGGCTCCAGGCTCGCCCATTTCTCGTTGGCGCCTTCGCCCTCGCGCACCTCGACCTTGCGGGTCACGCGGATGAAGCGGCGCGGCGCCTTCTGCAGCGCAATGCCCGCGCTTTGCAGCAGGAACACGAAGGACGAGGCCGACCCGTCGAGGATCGGCACTTCGTCGGCCGTGATGTCGATGTAGAGGTTGTCGATGCCCAGGCCCGCGCAGGCGGACATGATGTGCTCGACGGTCTGCACCTTCGCGCCGCCGGTGGAGACCGTGGACGCGAGGCGTGTGTCGGTGACCGACTCGGCGGTCATGCGGATCTCGACCGGCTCCGGCAGGTCGACGCGGCGGAACACGATGCCCGTGTCGGCCGGGGCCGGACGCAGGGTCAGCTCCACGCGTTGGCCGCTGTGAAGCCCCACGCCCACGGCGCGGCTGATCGACTTGAGGGTTCGTTGTTGCAGCACGCCGGGGATTTTAGGCGCGCGCCGGGCGTGGCCCCCTATGCCCCTCGCTATGGCACCGATAGACATGGGTCCTATCCATTAAAGCCCCGACGATGGACGCAAGGGGCACGAAGTGAACGCAGCGCCTAGGGTCAGGGGAAGTCCCTTTCAGGTCCCCCCTGCGCCCCTTGCGAACCTTCGTGCCCTCTGCGTCTATAGGCCGCTTCGCGAAACACCGAGGATCCGGCTCCGCCGGTCCTCAGGTGTTGCCCCCGGTAGGGGGTAGGCGAAGCGACACGAAGTGCGCGCAGCCTGGGGGCGAGCCGATTTCAGTCGGCTTGGCGGCGCAGGAAGGCTGGGATCTCGAAGTCGTCCATGCCGCCCGAAGACAGCGCGTCCACCTTCGCGGCGGCCATCGTGCGGTTGGTGCGCCACACGCTGGGAACGGCCATGCCGTCGTAGTTGGGCTGGCTGCCGCTGCCACCGGCGTGACCCATGCCACCGAGCGTCGGCACGGTGAACGGGATGTTGTCGGTACCGGTGCGGATCACTTCGAGCGTCGGTGCCTGGCGGCGGGCGTCGGCACGCGAGAGGCCGGTGGCCACCACGGTCACTCGCATCTCGTCGCCGAGGCTGTCGTCGTAGGCGGCGCCGTAGATCACGTGCGCGTCCGGCGAGGCGTAGGCGCGGATGGTGTTCATCGCGAGCTTCGACTCGTTCAGCTTCAGCGAACCCTTCGATGCCGTCACCAGCACCAGCACGCCCTTGGCGCCCGAGAGGTCGATGCCTTCGAGCAGCGGGCAGGCCACTGCCTGTTCGGCGGCGATGCGCGCGCGGTCCGGGCCAGCGGCGGCAGCGGTGCCCATCATGGCCTTGCCGGGTTCGCCCATCACGGTGCGCACGTCTTCGAAGTCGACGTTCACGCCGCCGTACTCGTTGATGATTTCCGAGATGCCGCCCACGGCGTTCTTCAGCACGTCGTTGGCGTGCGCGAAGGCTTCGTCCTGGGTGATGTCCTCGCCCAGCACGTCGAGCAGCTTCTCGTTGAGCACCACGATCAGCGAGTCGACGTTGGCTTCGAGTTCGGCCAGACCGGCGTCGGCGTTGGTCATGCGCCGGCCGCCCTCCCAGTCGAAGGGCTTGGTCACCACACCCACGGTGAGGATGCCCATTTCCTTCGCGACGCGCGCGATCACGGGAGCGGCGCCGGTGCCGGTGCCGCCGCCCATGCCGGCCGTGATGAACAGCATGTGCGCGCCGTCGATGGCGGTGCGGATGTCGTCCACCGCGAGCTCGGCCGCTTCACGGCCCTTGTCGGGCTTGCTGCCGGCGCCCAGGCCGCTGGTGCCCAGCTGGATGATCTTGTGCGCGTTGCTGCGCTGCAGTGCCTGCGCATCGGTGTTCGCGCAGACGAACTGAACGCCCTGCACGCCGCGTTCCATCATGTGGGCGACCGCGTTGCCGCCGCCACCGCCGACACCGATCACCTTGATCTGCGTGCCCTGGTTGAACTCTTCGACTTCGATCATTTCGATGGTCATTTTTTAACTCCTTGAATCTTGCAGTTGCCGTTGTGTATCTATGAATTTTTCTTGTGCCGTGACGGGATCAACGATGAGACCGTCACGATGGTGGACCTGTGCGCCGCCATCGCTCGTTGAAATGCAATGGAGGGCTGCCACGCGCGAGCCAGAGTGGGGAATGGATCATGGTCAGAAGTTCCCCACGATGAAGTCCTTGAAGCGCCCGAACGCGGTCTTTACCGACCCGTTCTTCTGCGCGACCTTGAAGCCGCGCATGCGCGCGAAGCGAGCTTCTTCGAGAAGACCCATGACTGTCGCCGCACGAGGCTGCGCGACCATGTCGGACAACGCGCTCGAGTACTTCGGAATGCCGCGCCGCACGGGCTTCAGGAAGATGTCCTCCCCAAGCTCGACCATGCCCGGCATCACCGCGCTGCCCCCCGTGAGCACCACGCCCGACGACAACACTTCCTCATAGCCCGACTCGCGCACCACCTGCTGCACGAGCGAGAAGATCTCTTCGATGCGCGGCTCGATCACGCCGGCCAGCGCCTGCTTGCTCAGCATGCGCGGGCCGCGGTCGCCGAGGCCCGGCACTTCCACCTGCGTGTCGGGGTCGGCCAGCAGCTGCTTGGCATAGCCGTTCTCGACCTTGATGTCTTCCGCGTCCTTCGTCGGCGTGCGCAGCGCCATCGCGATGTCGCTCGTGATGAGGTCGCCCGCGATCGGGATCACGGCCGTGTGGCGGATCGCGCCGTTGGTGAAGATCGCCACGTCGGTCGTGCCCGCGCCGATATCGACCAGCACCACGCCCAGTTCGCGTTCATCTTCCGTCAGCACCGCCTGGCTCGAGGCCAGCGGGTTCAGCATCAGCTGGTCGACCTCGAGGCCGCAGCGGCGCACGCACTTGATGATGTTCTCGGCCGCGCTCTGCGCGCCGGTCACGATGTGCACCTTGGCTTCGAGCCGCATGCCGCTCATGCCGATCGGCTCCTTCACGTCCTGGCCGTCGATCACGAACTCCTGCGGCTCCACCAGCAGCAGGCGCTGGTCGCTCGAGATGTTGATGGCGCGCGCCGTCTCCACCACGCGGGCCACGTCGGCGGGCGTCACTTCCTTGTCCTTCACCGCCACCATGCCGCTGGAATTGATGCCGCGGATGTGGCTGCCGGTGATGCCGGTGTAGACGCGGCTGATCTTGCAGTCGGCCATCAGCTCGGCCTCTTTCAACGCCTGCTGGATGCTCTGCACGGTGGCGTCGATGTTCACCACCACGCCGCGCTTGAGCCCATTGCTCGGCGCAATGCCGAGGCCGGCCAGCTTGAGCTCGCCACCGGGCAGCACCTCGGCCACCACCACCATCACCTTGGCGGTGCCGATGTCGAGTCCTACGACCAGGTCTTTGTATTCTTTGGGCATTGATATGTCCTCGATTTCTCGGTATTCGCTACTTGATTTTTCTTGGGGCCTCTGGCGAGACCGTGGTGACGCCGCGCAGCCTCAGTGCATACGCGTCGTTGTGGCGCAGATCGGCGCCCTCGACGTCGGCCATCGTGCGGCGGTACTGGCCCGCGACCTGGGTCACGGTCTTCAGGAACCGCTGCAGGCGAGCCGTCACCTCCTCGCTCTGGCCGCGGCCGAGCTCAATCTCGGCGCCGCTGTCCAGCACCACCTTCCAGCTGCCCCGGCTCGACAGCGTGAGCTCGTCGACGGCCAGGTCGTAGGGCTGGAACTGCGGCTGCAGCACGCGGTACATGCCCAGCACCTGGCCCGCCTGTTCGATCGGGCCATCGAGGCGCGGCAGGTTGTCGTCGACCTCGGCCACGTTGGCCTCGAACACGTCGCCGAAACCGTTGATCAGCTTCGAGCCCGCCTCGTCGCCCCAGTTGGCCACCGGCACCTGCTCGGTCAGCGTCACACGCAGCTTGTTCGGAAACTCGCGCCGCACCACCGCACTGCGCACCCACGGCACGGACTCGAAGGCGGAGCGCGCGCGCGCCAGGTCGATGGTGAAGAAGTTGCCCGACAGCTGCGGTGCCACGTTGGCGCGCAGCGTGACCGCGTTGTTGTGCGTGACCTCGCCGTCCACCTTGATCCCGGCGAGCGGGAAGAACGGCTGCCGAAGCACCCACCACGCGCCCGCCGCCAGCAGCATGAGCGCCACCATCGCGAAGGCAATGTTCGCGACGATGTTCATGAGCTTGACGTCGAAGGGCGCAGGAATGCTGTCGGCCATGGCTACTACGCGCCTCCCTTTGCATCCAGCGAAGCGGAGGCCAGCACACGCAGGCACAGTTCTTCGTACGCGATGCCCGCGGCTCGGGCCGACATCGGCACCAGCGAATGGCTGGTCATGCCGGGCGAGGTGTTCATCTCCAGCAGGAAAGGCTTGCGGTCGCTGGCGCGGATCATCACGTCGGCGCGGCCCCAGCCGCGGCAGCCGAGCGTGTGGTACGCGGCCAGCGTGATGCGCTGGATCTCGTGCTCCTCGGCCTCGGGAAGGCCGCTCGGGCATTGGTACTTCACGTCGTCGGTGAAGTACTTGTTCTGGTAGTCGTAGGCGCCCTCGGGCGCGGCGATGCGCACCACCGGCAGCGCGCGCGCATCGAGTCCCTGGCCGAGCACGGCGCAGGTCACTTCCTCGCCCTCGATGAATTCCTCGCAGAGCACATCGGCGTCGTATTTCGCGGACAGCGTGACCGCGTCCTGCATCTGGGAGTAGCCCTCGACCTTGGTTACGCCGATGGACGAGCCCTCGCGCGGTGGCTTCACGATCAGCGGCAGGCCGAGCACGTCGGGCACCACCATGACCTGTTCGCGGCTTTGCTGGTCGAAGGCCAGGCGCACGTACTTGGGTGTGGGCAGGCCGTCGGCCTGCCAGATGCGCTTGGTCATGACCTTGTCCATGGCCACGCTCGATGCCATCACGCCCGAACCCGTGTAGGGAATGCCGAGCAGTTCGAGCGCGCCCTGCACGGTGCCGTCCTCGCCATGGCGGCCATGCAGCGCGACGAAGCAGCGCGCGAAGCCTTCGCGCTTGAGATCGGCCAGCTCGCGCTGCGAAGGGTCGAAGGCGTGCGCGTCGACACCGCGTGACCGCAGGGCTTCGAGCACGCCGGTGCCCGACATCAAGGAGATTTCGCGTTCGGCGGAACTGCCGCCGAACAGCACGGCAACCTTGCCGAAGAGTTGGGGATTCTGAAGGCTCATGAGGCCCTCCCTTTGCGCGAACCGCGCTCCGATGTTGAGGGTGCCGCAGCCACAGCCGCGCCGAGTTCGACGACCTTGCCCGGCACCGCGCCGATGGAGCCGGCGCCCATGGAGAGCACCACGTCGCCCGGGCGGGCGTTGTCGAGAATGGCCTGCGGCATGGCCGCGATGTCGTCGACGAACACCGGCTCGACCTTGCCGGCCACGCGCAGCGCGCGCGCCAGCGTGCGCCCGTCGGCCGCCACGATGGGTGCCTCGCCCGCGGCATAGACCTCGCCGAGCAGCACGGAGTCGGCGGTGCCGATGACCTTCACGAAATCCTCGAAGCAGTCGCGCGTGCGGGTGTAGCGGTGCGGCTGGAAGGCCAGCACCAGCCGGCGGCCCGGAAACGCGCCGCGCGCGGCCGCGATGGTGGCCGCCATCTCGACCGGGTGGTGGCCGTAGTCGTCGATGACGGTGAAGGTGCCGGCTGCATGGCCCCCTTGTACCGACACGTCGCCGTAGCTCTGGAAGCGGCGGCCCACGCCCTTGAAGCCCGCAAGGCCGCGCTGCACGGCCTCGTCGGGAATGCCGAGCTCCACCGCCACCGCGATCACCGACAGCGCGTTGCGCACGTTGTGCTCGCCCGGCAGGTTCAGCACGATGGGCAGGTCCGGCAGCGTCACGCCATTGCGGCGCTGCGCGGTGAAATGCATCTGGCCGCCGACCGCGCGCACGTCGACGGCGCGCACCTGGGCGTCCTCGCCGAAGCCGTAGCTGGTGACCGGGCAGGTCACGTCGGCCACGATCTCGCGCACCGCCGGATCGTCGGTGCACAGGATGGCCACGCCGTAGAAGGGCATGCGGTGCAGGAAATCGACAAAGGCCTTCTTGAGCTTCGCGAAGTCGTGCCCGTAGGTCTCCATATGGTCGGCATCGATGTTCGTGACCACCGCCATCACGGGCAGCAGGTTCAGGAACGACGCGTCCGACTCGTCGGCCTCGACCACGATGTAGTCGCCGCTGCCGAGCTGCGCGTTGGCGCCGGCGCTGTTCAGGCGCCCGCCGATCACGAAGGTCGGGTCGAGCCCGGCGGCGTCGAGCACGCTTGCCACCAGGCTGGTGGTGGTGGTCTTGCCATGCGTGCCGGCAATGGCGATGCCCTGTTTCAGCCGCATCAGCTCGGCCAGCATCAGCGCGCGCGGCACGACCGGAATGCGCTTCTCGCGCGCGGCCAGCACTTCGGGGTTGTCCGACTGCACCGCGGTGGAAGTGACGACCGCGTCCGCGCCGTCGATGTGCGCGGCGGCGTGGCCCACGAAGGTGCCGATGCCCAGGCCCGCGAGCCGGCGCAGCGTGGCGCTGTCGGACAGGTCGGAGCCGGTGATCCTGTAGCCCAGGTTCAGCAGCACTTCGGCAATGCCGCTCATGCCGGAACCGCCGATGCCGACGAAATGAATGTGGTGGATCGCGTGCTTCATTTGGCAAGCTCCTCGCAGGCCTGGACGACGGCTTCCACAGCCTCAATCTTCTGCATGGTCTTGGCCTTGGCGGCCTTCTCTATCAGCGCGTCGCGCCCGGTTTTCTGTAGCAAATCAGCCAGCAATTCAGGAGTGAGGTCGGCCTGCTGCACGAGCCACCCGCCGCCCGCGTCCACGAGGAAGCGCGCGTTGGTGGTCTGGTGGTCGTCGACCGCCGAGGGGAAAGGCACGAACAGCGCTGCTGCGCCGACGGCCGCGATTTCTGTGACGGTGCTGGCACCGGCGCGCGCGACGATGATGTCGGCGTCGGCATATGCCTGCGCGGTGTCTTCGATGAAGGGCGTGAGCTCGCCTTCGACGCCGGCCGCCGTGTAGTTGGCGCGCAGCTCGTCGATCTGCTTGGCGCCGCTCTGGTGCAGCACCTGCGGGCGCGTCGCCGGCTCGATGCGGGCCAGCGCCTGCGGCACCACGGTGTTGAGGCCGCGCGCCCCGAGGCTGCCGCCCACCACCAGTAGCTTGAGCGGCCCGGTGCGGCCCGCGAAGCGCGCGGCCGGATCGGGCTGCGAAGTGAAGGCCGCGCGCAGCGGGTTGCCCACCCACTGCGCCTTCTTCAGCACATTCGGGAAGGCCGTGAACACACGATCGGCGACGCCTGCCAACACCTTGTTGGCAAGGCCGGCGACCGAGTTCTGCTCGTGCAGCACCAGCGGCTTGTTGAGCAGCACGCCCATCATGCCGCCCGGAAAGGTGATGTAGCCACCCAGGCCCACCAGCACGTCGGGCTTCACGCGGCGCACCACGCGCAGGCTTTGCCAGAAGGCGCGCAGCAGCTTCAGCGGCAGCAGGAACAGCGTGAGCGGGCCCTTGCCGCGCACGCCGCCGAACTGCACCGGCTCGAAGGCGAAGCCGCGCGGCGGCACGAGCTTTTCTTCCATGCTGCCGGGTGCGCCCAGCCAGTGCACCTGCCAGCCGCGCTCGCGCAGGGCCTCGGCCACCGCGAGTCCGGGGAAGATGTGGCCACCGGTGCCGCCGGCCATGACGAGTGCGGTACGGCCGGTCATACGCGGCCTCCCCGCATCAGCACGCGGTTCTCGTAATCGATGCGCAGCACCACGGCCAGCGCCACCAGGTTCATCAGGATGGCCGAGCCGCCGAAGCTCATCAGCGGCAGCGTCAGGCCCTTGGTCGGCAGCGCACCGAGGTTCACGCCCATGTTGATGAAGGTCTGGAAGCCGAGCCACACGCCCACGCCCTGTGCGACGAGGCCCGAGAACACGCGGTCGAGCGCGATCGCCTGGCGGCCGATGTGCATGATGCGGCGCGTGAGCCAGAGGAACAGGCCGATGATCAGCAGCACGCCGACCAGGCCGAATTCCTCGCCGATCACGGCCAGCAGGAAGTCGGTGTGCGCCTCGGGCAGCCAGTGCAGCTTCTCGACGCTGCCGCCCAGGCCCACGCCGAAGATCTCGCCGCGCCCGATGGCGATCAGCGAGTGCGACAGCTGGTAGCCCTTGCCGAGCGCGTGCTCCTCGCTCCACGGATCAAGGTAGGCAAAGATTCGTTCGCGGCGCCACGGGCTGGTCGCGACGATGGTGCCGAAGGCCACCACCACCAGCGCGGCGATCACGAAGAACATGCGCGCGTTCACGCCGCCCAGGAACAGGATGCCCATGGCGATCACCGCGATCACCATGAAGGCGCCCATGTCGGGCTCGGCCATCACCAGCATACCGACCACCACCACCGCGATGCCCATCGGCAGCACGGCGCGGAAGAAGCGCTCCTTGATCTCCATCTTGCGCACCATGTAGCTGGCGGCGTAGAGCACCATCGCGAGCTTGGCGAGCTCCGAGGGCTGGAAGCGCATGAAGCCCATCGGCAGCCAGCGGCGCGCGCCGTTCACGTTGATGCCGATGTGCGGAATGAGCACGGCCACCAGCAGCAGCAACGAAGCCACGAAGAGCCATGGCGCGGCGAGCTCCCAGGTCTTCATGGGGATCTGGAAGGCCAGCAGCGCGGTGATGAACGCGAAGATCACCGAGGCCGCATGCCGCGTGAGGAAATACGAGGCGCTGTAGCCGGCGCGCGCAAAGCGCGGGTTGTCGGGCAGCGCGATGGAGGCCGAATACACCATGACCAGGCCCCACATCAGCAGTGCGACCGTGACCCAGACCAGCGCCTGGTCGAAACCCAGCACGCGCATCGGCGTGGCTTTTGTTTGCGCGACGCCGGCGCCGCCCAGCCGCACGGGCAGGTGCACGGGCAGCGAGTCGATCCCGCTGCGGGCGCGCCTGAACCAGCCGCCGAAGCGGCCGGTGGATGCGTTGGGCGTGGCGCCTGAGGCGGCAGAGTTCAAACCGTGTCCTCCGTCGAATCGCCCATGCCGCGCGGGCTGTCCTCGAAGGCCTGCACGGCCTCGCGGAACACCTCGGCGCGGTGCGCGTAATCCTTGAACATGTCGAAGCTCGCACAGGCCGGTGACAGCAGCACGGCATCGCCGGGGTTGGCGCGCGCGGATGCGAGCTTCACGGCCTCGTCCATCGAGCCGGCCTGCAGCAGCGAAACGCCGGTCTGTGCCAGCGCGGCTTCGATGAGCGGCGCGTCGCGGCCGATGAGCACCACGGCGCGCGCGTACCGGCGCACCGGTTCGGCCAGCGGCTCGAAGTCCTGCCCCTTGCCTTCGCCGCCGAGGATCACGACCACGCGGCGCTCTTCGCCGAGACCGGTCAGCGCGGCCACGGTGGCGCCTACGTTGGTGCCCTTGCTGTCGTCGAAGTACTCGACCTCGTCCACGATGGCGATGGGTTCCACGCGATGCGGCTCGCCGCGGTATTCGCGCAGGCCGTAGAGCATCGGGCCCAGCGGGCAGTCGGCAGCGCTGGCCAGCGCGAGTGCGGCCAGCGCGTTCATGGCGTTGTGGCGGCCGCGGATGCGCAGCGCATCGGCAGGCATCAGTCGCTGCAGGAAGATTTCTTCCTCGACAACGGCGCCGCGCTTGCGCTTCTGCGTTTCGTCGGCTTCCAGCGCACGCACCAGCCAGGCCATGCCGTTGACGCGCTCGATGCCGTAGTCGCCCGGGCGCAGCGGCATCGCGCTGCCGAAGGTGACGTGCGTGCGGATCTGCGGGCGCTGCAGCTTGACCCTGACGGGTGCGGGCAGCATGGCCATCACGCCGTCGTCGTCACGGTTCAGGATCATCAAGCCCCGTGCACCGAAGATACGCGCCTTGGCTGCGGCATAAGCCTTCATGTCGCCGTGCCAGTCGAGATGGTCCTGCGTGAGATTGAGCACCGTCGCAGCGGTCGGCTCGAAGCCCTGCACGCCGTCGAGCTGGAAGCTCGACAGTTCGAGCACCCACACATCGGGGAGTGTGCCGGCATCGATGTGCGCGGACAGCGTATCGAGCAGCGTCGGGCCGATGTTGCCGGCCACGGCCACGGTCTTGCCCGCGCGTTCGACCAGCTGGCCGGTGAGCGAGGTCACGGTGGTCTTGCCGTTGGTGCCGGTGATGGCGAGCACCGCGGGCGTGTAGCCCTTGGGCGCTTCGGGCTCGACGGGGGGCGCCAGTTCGAGCTGGGGCGACTCTTCCTCCACCGCGGCGGAGGCCGGGTTGGTGGCGGAGATTTCGGCGATCTTGGCGACGAACTCGGCGGCCTCCCTGGCGGCGGTGGGGACGTAGGGCTTGCCTGTGGTCGGGAGGCGGGAAACGGTAGCGGGAGCAGCCTTGGGCGCATCCGTCGCTTCCGGTGCCGTTTGCACTGCGCCGTCGGTCTGCTCAGGCTCGGCCTCGACGGCTTCCGTCGTTGCGATGGCATCGGCGGGTGCGGCGGATGCGGCCTCCGAAGCTTCCGGCGGCATCGGCGCGGCAACGCTCATCGACGGGTCGCGCGGCATCGCTTCGGCCATCGCGGGGACGGTCGATTCGGGCTGCGCTTCGACAGGTTCAGCAGCTTCGGCCGGCGCCGGGGGTTCGACCGCTTCTTCAGCCGGCGCAGGCTCCTCCAGCGCCAGCTGCGCCTGAGCTTCGGGCTCGGCAGCTTCAACAGGCGCTTCCGCGGCCGGTTCGGCCGGTGCTTCCACTTCGGTGGCGGCTTCGGGTTCAGGCTCCGGCCCGGCTTCCACCGTTGGCACCTCGACCGTGCGCAGATCCAGCAGCGCGCGCGCGAACAGGTCCAGTTCGCCACCGACCGGCAGGCCCATGGCTCGCGCCGCATCGGCCACCGGCGCGATGGTTTCGGGCGACAGGCCCGGCGAGCGGTACACGGCGCGAATTGGCGTGCCCTCGACCAGCGCGGCCGAGAACGGCCCGCCGACAAAGCCCACCCCGGGCAGTTCCGCCCGCAGCGTCGCCAGCAGCGACGGCGCTTCGCGCGTGTCGGCCACGGTCACGACGGCACCGTGGCGCGCGCACCAGCGCGTCATCGCCAGCCCGGACGCACCGAGGCCGAGGACGAGGACGGGGAGGTCTTTCAGATGACGCATGTTCCTGTCACCGCAGCTTCAACGTCGAAAGGCCCACGAGGCACAGCAGCATCGTGATGATCCAGAAGCGCACCACGACCTGCGTCTCGCGCCAGCCGCTCTTCTCGAAGTGATGGTGCAGCGGCGCCATCTTGAGCACGCGGCGGCCTTCGCCGAAGCGCTTCTTGGTGTACTTGAAGTACATCACCTGCGCCATCACCGAGATCGCCTCGACCACGAAGATGCCGCCCATGATGAAGAACACGATCTCCTGGCGCACGATGACCGCGATGGTGCCCAGCGCGCCGCCGAGCGCCAGCGCGCCCACGTCGCCCATGAACACCTGCGCCGGGTGCGTGTTGAACCAGAGGAACGCAAGCCCCGCGCCGGCCATGGCCGAGCAGAACACCAGCAGCTCGCCCGAGCCGGGGATGTTGGGGAACAGCAGGTACTTGGAATACACCGCGCTGCCCGTGACGTAGGCGAACACGCCCAGCGCCGAGCCCACCATCACCACCGGCATGATCGCCAGCCCATCGAGGCCGTCGGTCAGGTTCACCGCATTGCTCGCGCCCACGATCACGAGGTAGGTGAGGATCACGAAGCCGATGCCCCCGAGCGGGTAGCTCACTTCCTTGAAGAAAGGCACCAGCAGGTTGATCTTGGGCGGAAAGTCGAGATCGAAGCCCGAGCGCACCCAGGCGAAGAACAGCTCGAGCACGCGCCAGTTGGAGCTTTCGGAGATGCTGAACAGCAGGTAGAAGCCCGCGAGCAGGCCGACCAACGACTGCCAGAAATACTTCTCGCGCGAGCGCATGCCTTCCGGGTCCTTGCGCACCACCTTGCGCCAGTCGTCGACCCAGCCGATGGCACCGAAACCCATGGTGACCCACAGCACGATCCACACGAAGCGGTTCGAGATGTCGAACCACAGCAGCGTGGCGAAGGCGATGGCGAACAGCACGAGCACGCCGCCCATGGTGGGCGTGCCGCTCTTGGTCAGGTGCGTTTCCATGCCGTAGCCGCGCACGGGCTGGCCGATCTTGAGCGCGGCGAGTCGGCGGATCACGTACGGGCCGGCCACGAGGCCGACCACGAGCGCGGTCAGCGCGGCCATCAGCGCGCGGAAGGTGAGGTACTGGAAGACGCGCAGGAACCCGAATTCGGGCGAGAGCGTCTGCAGCCATTGGGCCAGGGTCATCAGCATGTCGTTTCGCGCGGCTCATGCGTCATGACCGGCCTCCTTTTGTTGTTGTGCCTCGATGGCTTTCACCACGCGCTCCATCTTCATGAAGCGCGATCCCTTCACAAGCACGCTGCCGACCTGCGGCAGGCGCGCGAGCACGGCCGCGCCGAGCGCGTCGAACTCGTCGAAATGGCGTCCGTCGCGGCCCTCGCCGCCGTCCTGGAAAGCGGTGGCGGTGTGCACCGTCGCCGCACCCAGCGTGTAGACGGACTCGATGCCGCGCTGGCGCGCCCACGCGCCGACTTCAGCATGGAACTCGGGCGAGCGGTCGCCCACCTCGCCCATGTCGCCGAGCACCAGCAGGCGCGGGCCCGGAAGGGCGGCGAGCACGTCGATGGCTGCGATCACGGAATCGGGATTCGCGTTGTAGCTGTCGTCGACCAGCGTCAGCGCATGGCCGCCGGCCAGCACGATCTCGCTGGCGCGCGAGCGGCCCTTGACCGGCTCGAAGGCCGACAGGCCTTCGGCAATGGTCTCGAGCGACACGCCGGCCGCAAGCGCGCAGGCGGTGGCCGCCAGCGCATTGACCACGTTGTGCCGGCCCGCGATGTGCAGGCGCGCGTCGAAGGCGCCGAGCGGCGTGCGGATGCGCACGGCCCAGGCACCCTGCTTCCATTCGGCGCTGTCGAGCGAGATGTCGGCGTCTTCGGACTCGCCGAAAGTCATGCAGCGGCGGGTGCCGGTGGCATGCGCCATGTCGGTCCACAGCGAGGTGAAGGTGTCGCCATGGGGGAACACGGCGGTGCCGTCGTCGGGCAGCACCGCGAACACGGCGCCGTTCTCGACGGCGACCGCCTCGACGGTGGCCATGAATTCCTGGTGCTCGCGCTGCGCGTTGTTGACGAGCGCGATGGTCGGGCGCGAAACGGCGGCCAGCCTCGCAATCTCGCCCGGATGGTTCATGCCCAGCTCGAGCACCGCGAGCTGGTGCTGCGCGCGCAGGCGCAGCAGCGTGAGCGGCACGCCGATCTCGTTGTTGAAGTTGCCGGCTGTGGCCAAGGCACGTTCCCCGCGCGTGGCGAACAGCACGGCCGCGATCATCTGCGTGACGGTGGTCTTGCCATTGCTGCCGGTGACGGCGATCAGCGGCAGCTCGAACTGCGCGCGCCAGCCCGCGCCGAGTGCGCCCAGCGCGGCCAGCGTGTCGGGCACTTCGAGGCCGGCGAGGCCGGCGGCTTCAAGGCCGCGGTGCGCGATGGCGGCCACGGCGCCCTGCTTCTTCGCGTCGGCGAGGAAGTCGTTGGCGTCGAAGCGCTCGCCCTTGAGCGCAACGAACAGGTCGCCCCGCGCGAGCGTGCGCGTGTCGGTGTGCACGCGCGCGATGACGGTCGAGGCGTCACCCACCAGGTGCGAACCCGGAATCCATTGCTGCACCTGGGCCAGCGTGATATTGAGCGGCGTCGTGTCGGTCATGCCGGGGCACCCCGCTTCGCCAGTGCCTGCAGCACGTGGGCCTTGTCAGAAAAGTCGATGCGCTGGCCGGCAATTTCCTGCCAGGCCTCGTGGCCCTTGCCGGCGATCAGCACGACGTCCTGCGGCGCGGCCTGCGCGATCGCGTCGGCGATGGCGATGCCGCGGTCGGGCTGCACCTGCGCAGCCTCGGGGCGCGAGAAACCGCGCAGCACCTGGCTGATGATCGCGTCGGGCTTCTCGCTGCGCGGGTTGTCGCTGGTGACGATCACGCGGTCGGCCTGGCGCTCGGCAACGGCGGCCATCATCGGGCGCTTGATCGGGTCGCGGTCGCCGCCGCAGCCGAACAGGCACCAGAGCGCACCGCCGCGCTGCTTCGCCAACGGGCGCAGGCCGATCAGGGCCTTGTCGAGCGCGTCGGGTGTGTGGGCGTAGTCGACCACCGCCAGCGGTGCACCTTCGCCGGTGCCCGCGCGGTCCATGCGGCCCGGCACGCTCGTGAGGTTGGCGCAGGCGGCCACGGCCTGGGCCAGCGTGTGGCCGAGCGCGCGCAGGGTACCGAGCACGCCGAGCAGGTTGGCCACGTTGTACTGGCCGATGAGGCCGGTGGAGAGCCGCTCCACCGCGGTGGTGCCGTGCTCGGCCACCGAGAACTGCAGGCCCTGCGCGTCGTAGCCGATGTCGCGCGCCATGAGGCGGGCCGGCTTGCCGCCGGCCGAGACGGTCCAGACGTCGAGCGCGCCGATGCCGGCGTCGATCAGGTTCGCGCACAGGCTGGCGCCGTGCGTGTCGTCGATGTTGATCACCGCTGCGCGCAGGCCGGGCCAGCGGAACAGCTCGGCCTTGGCCTGCCAGTAGGCGTCCATGCTGCCGTGGTAGTCGAGGTGGTCCTGCGTGAAGTTGGTGAACACGGCCACCGCGATCTGCGCGCCGTCGAGCCGGCGTTCGGCGATGCCGATGGACGAGGCCTCGATGGCGCAGGCGCCGAAGCCGCGCTCGACCAGCGAACGCAGCTCGCGCTGCATCATCACCGGGTCGGGCGTGGTCAGGCCGGTGTAGGTCAGCTCGGGCGGCACGCCGATGCCCAGCGTGCCCATCACCGCGCAGGACGACGGCGCATCGCGCTGCACGGTGCCGTCGGGGTTCATCGCGCGCACGCCACCCGCCGCGCTCAGCGTGGAAAGCGATTCGGCCAGCCACCATGCGGTAGAGGTCTTGCCGTTGGTGCCGGTCACGGCCAGCACGTCGAGCAGGGCCGAGGGGTTGTCGTAGAAGGCCGAGGCGATCGGGCCGGTGGCGGCCTTCAAACCGGGGTAGCTCACGATGCGTTCGTCACCATCGAAGCCGAAGGCCTCCACGCCCTCGTGCTCCACCAGGCAGATCGCCGCGCCCTGCGCCAGCGCGGCCGCCACGTGCTTGCGCCCGTCGGTCGCGGCGCCGGGCCAGGCGACGAAGACGTCGCCCGCACCCACGGCACGGCTGTCGGCATGCATCGCGGCCTGCGGCGCACGCTCCTTGAGCCAGGCCGCGGCCAGTTGGGGAGAAGTGAAGGTCAGCATGTTCAGAAACTCTCGTCGACGCCCTGCGTCATCACAAGCGGTTTGACCGCCAGATCGGGCGGTACGTTCATCATGCGCAGGGTCTGCTGCACGACTTCGCTGAACACGGGGGCCGCGGCGACGCCGCCGAAATACTGGCCGTCGCTCGGTTCGTCGATCATCACGGCAACGATGATGCGGGGCTTCTCGATAGGCGCCATGCCGGTGAACCAGGCCCGGTACTTGTTGCTCGCATAGCCCTTGCCGACCTGCTTGTGGGCCGTGCCCGACTTGCCGCCGACCGAATAGCCGACCGTCTGCGCGCGCGTGCCGGTGCCGCCGGGGCCGGCGGCCATCTGCAGCATCTTGCGCACCGCCAGCGCATTCGACGGCGAGAACACGCGCACGCCGACCGGCGCCTCGGAATTCTTCAGGATGGTCACCGGAATGATGGAGCCGTCGTGCGCGAACGAGGTGTACGAATGCGCCATCTGGAACAGCGACGCCGACAGGCCGTAGCCATAGGCCATGGTCGCCTGCTCGACCGGCTTCCAGGTCTTCCACGGGCGCAGCCGGCCCGTCACGGCGCCCGGGAACTGGATCTGCGGCTTCTGGCCGTAGCCGAGCGCGGTATAGGTGTCCCACATCTCGTGCGGGGTCATCTTCTGGGCGATCTTGAGCGCGCCGACGTTGCTCGACTTCTGGATCACGCCCTCGACCGTCAGCGTGCCGTAGTTGTGGGTGTCGCTGATGGTGAAGCCGCCGAGCTGGAAGCGGCCGGGGCTGGTTTCGATCAGCGTCGAGGGCTTCACCCGGCCGGCTTCCAGCGCCATGCCCACCGTGATCGGCTTCATGGTCGAACCGGGCTCGAAGGTGTCGGTGAGCGCGCGGTTGCGCAGCTGCTCGCCGGTCAGGTTCTGGCGCTTGTCCGGCACGTAGCTCGGGTAGTTGGCCAGCGCCAGCACTTCGCCGGTGACGGAGTCGAGCACCACCACGCTGCCGGCCTTGGCCTTGCGTGCCGTGACGGCGTCGCGCAGCTTCTGGTAGGCGAAGAACTGCACCTTGCTGTCGACGCTGAGCTGGATGTCCTTGCCGTCCAGCGGCGGCACGGTCTCGCCCACGCCCTCGACCACGCGGCCGAGGCGGTCCTTGATGACGCGGCGCGAACCGGCCTTGCCGGCCAGCTCCTTGTTGAACGCGAGCTCGATGCCTTCCTGGCCGTTGTCTTCCACGTTGGTGAAGCCCACCACGTGCGCAGCGGCCTCGCCCTCGGGGTACTGGCGCTTGTATTCCTTGCGCTGGTAGATGCCCTTGAGGTTCAGGGCCGCGATCTGCTTGGCGATGGGCTCGTCGACCTGGCGCTTGATCCAGACGAAGGTCTTGTCCTCGTCCTCGAGCTTCTTGTCGAAGTCCTTCTGCGGCATTTCGAGCAGCTTGGCGACCTGCTTGAGCTTGGCGCGCACTTCCGGGTCATCGCGCTCGATGTCTTCCGGAATGGCCCAGATGCTGGGCGCCACCACGCTGGAGGCGAGGATGAGTCCGTTGCGGTCGAGGATGCGGCCGCGGTTGGCCGGCAGTTCGAGCGTGCGCGCGAAGCGCACTTCGCCCTGCCGCTGGAAGAAGCTGTTGTTGAGCACCTGCACGTAGGCCGCCCGGCCCGCCAGCATGACGAAGCCGAGCGCGATGCCGGCAACGATGAACTTGCTGCGCCACACCGGCGTCTTGCTCGCGAGCAAGGGGCTGGTGGTGTAGCGCACGCTGCGGTTGTCCCGGCTCATCGTGCGGCCCTCGCTGCGGCGGCCGGCTTGGCCGCTGGTTTGGCTGCCGGCTTGGTCATGGCGGCAGGCGCAGGCGCCACCGGCGCAACGGCCGGGATCACCGTGCCGTCCGGACGCACGTACTGCGTGATCGCCGGCGAGGTGGTGCGCATCTGCAGCTGCTCCTTGGCGAGCTTCTCGACGCGCAGCGGCGTGGCCTGTGCGCGCTTCTCGACCTGCAGGCGGTCGCGGTCGGTTTCCAGGCGGCGGGCATCCTGCTGCACGCGATCGAGCTCGGTATAGAGCTGGCGCGAGAGGTACTGCGTATGCACGAGGTACAGCGCCGTCGCAATGACGGCCATCAGCAGGAGCAGGTTGATGCGCGCCATGTCAGGGCGCCTCGGTGCGCTCGGCGACGCGAAGAATGGCGCTGCGCGAGCGCGGATTGCCTCTGACCTCGGCGTCGGAGGGCTTGATGCGCTCCAGGGCGCGCAGTTTCATGACCTTCGGGGCGGCAAACGGCGCGCGGCGGTCGTAGACCTCCTTCGAGTGCTTGGCGATGAACTGCTTCACGATGCGGTCTTCCAGCGAATGGAAGCTGATCACCGCGAGCCGGCCCTGGGGCTTGAGCACGGACAGGCTGGCTTCTAGCGCCTGTTGCAGCTCTTCAAGCTCGGCGTTGATGAAAATCCGAAAAGCCTGAAATGTGCGCGTTGCAGGGTTCTGGCCCTGCTCGCGGGTTTTGACCGTGCCAGCCACGAGCTCGGCCAGTTCGGTGGTGGTTGAAATTGCGCCCCGTTCTTGTCTGCGAGCAACAATCGCCTTTGCAATCTGAACAGCAAACCGTTCTTCGCCATAGTCACGGATCACCTCTGCAATTTGTGGAAGTTCGGCCGTTGCCAGCCATTCGGCCACGCTCTCGCCGCGCGTGGTGTCCATGCGCATGTCGAGCGGACCGTCGAAACGGAAACTGAAACCGCGCACCGGGTTGTCGATCTGCGGCGAACTCACGCCCAGGTCCATCAGCAGGCCGTCGACGCTCGCATTGGGCAATTCGCCCAGCGAGCGGAATCCCTGATGGCGGATGGAAAAACGCGCATCGGAGATGCGCGCTGCTTCGGCCACTGCTTCTGCATCCTTGTCGAATGCGATCAGCCTGCCCTCCGGCGCCAGCCTGGAGAGAATTGCACGCGCATGCCCTCCCCGACCGAAAGTGGCGTCCACGTAGGTGCCGGTTGCCGCCGTGCTGCCGGAAAGAACGGCTTCCACCGCCTCGTTCAGCAAGACGGTCGTATGGGTCCATGCGGTGTTCACGTGAGCCCTCAGAACGCGAAGTCCTGAAACACATCCGGCATCTCGCCCTGGGTGGCCTCGGCCTCCTTGGCCTCGTAGGTGGCCTTGTCCCACAGCTCGAAGTGGTTGCCCATGCCCAGCAACAGCGTGTCGCGCGCGATGCCGGTGGCCGCGCGCAGTTCGGGCGACACCAGGATGCGGCCGGTGCCGTCCATCTCGACGTCCATGGCGTTGCCCAGGAAGACGCGCTTCCACCACTGCGCCGACATCGGCAACGCAGCGATGCGCTCACGGAATTTTTCCCATTCGGGACGGGGGAACACCATCAGGCACCCGTGCGGATGCTTGGTGATCGTGAGCTGGCCGCCTGCCGTCGCGCTCAGGACGTCACGGTGCCGGGTCGGCACGGAGAGCCGCCCCTTGGCATCCAGACTGAGCGATGAAGCGCCTTGAAACACGACCACGAAACCCCTGTTTTGGGAGTGCTGCAGCACCTGAAAGAGGCACTACCCGCACTTTTTCCCACTTAACTGCACTTTTTTGCACTGTAGCAGGAAACACTTCAGAAGCAACTGGCCGTTTGGGCTATTTTTTGTAATGGAATCAACGACTTAGCGCCGATTCCAAATCCTCGGAATCGGCGAATTTCGTTGAGAATGAAGTACTTAGCCCACGCAGTGAAAGTGATGCGTGAAGGATTCCCCCGTTACAGGGGGAGGAGAAGCGGCTTCAGAGGATGAAGCGCGAAAGGTCTTCGTCGTGACTTAGTGCCGCGAGGCGCTCGTCGACATAGGCGGCATCGATGCGGATCGATTGCCCTTCGAGGCTGGTCGCGTCGAAGCTTACCTCATCCAGCAGGCGCTCCATCACGGTCGACAGGCGGCGCGCGCCGATGTTCTCCGTGCGCTCGTTCACCTCGAAGGCGATGGCGGCCAGCCGGTTCACGCCCTCGGGCGTGAATTCGAGCGTCACGCCCTCGGTGGCGAGCAGCGCCTGGTACTGCTTCACGAGCGAAGCGCGGGTCTGCGTGAGGATGCTTTCGAAGTCCGACACCGAGAGCGACTGCAGCTCGACGCGGATCGGGAAGCGCCCCTGCAGCTCGGGAATCAGGTCGCTCGGCTTGCTCAGGTGGAACGCGCCGCTCGCGATGAACAGCATGTGGTCGGTGCGCACCACGCCGTACTTGGTGGTGACGGCCGTGCCTTCCACCAGCGGCAGCAAGTCGCGCTGCACGCCCTGGCGCGACACGTCGGAGCCCTGCGCCTCGCTGCGCGTGGCGACCTTGTCGATCTCGTCGATGAAGACGATGCCGTTCTGCTCTGCGTTGGTGATGGCCTGCGCGCGGATCTCGTCCTCGTTGACCAGCTTGGCAGCCTCTTCGTCGATCAGCAGGCGCATCGCCTCGGCGATCTTGAGCTTGCGCGTCTTGCGCTTGCCGCCGCCGAGCTGGCCGAACATGCCGCGCAGCTGCTCGGTCATTTCCTCCATGCCGGCCGGGCCCATGATTTCGAGCGGGGCGCGGGCCTCGGCGAGATCGAGCTCGATTTCCTTGTCATCGAGCTGATGCTCGCGCAGCTTCTTGCGGAACGCCTGGCGCGTGGGATTGGGGCCGTCCAGCGCAGGCGTTGTGCCGTCTGCGCCGCGCGCCGCGGGCAGCAGCACGTCGAGGATGCGCTCTTCGGCGGCGTCTTCGGCACGCGCGCGCACCTTGATGCTCTCGGATTCGCGCGTCTGCTTGACCGCGATCTCGGCGAGGTCGCGGACGATCGAATCGACGTCCTTGCCCACGTAGCCCACCTCGGTGAACTTGGTGGCCTCGACCTTGATGAAGGGCGCGTCGGCCAGGCGAGCGAGGCGGCGGGCAATTTCGGTCTTGCCCACGCCCGTAGGGCCGATCATGAGGATGTTCTTCGGCGTGATCTCGTGGCGCAGCTTGTCGTCGACCTGCTGGCGGCGCCAGCGGTTGCGCAGGGCGATGGCCACCGCGCGCTTGGCGGCCGGCTGGCCGACGATGTGGTTGTCGAGCTCGGAGACGATTTCCTGGGGGGTCATGGACATGGTCAGAGCGCTTCCACCGTGTGGTTCATGTTCGTGTAAATGCAGATTTCTCCGGCGATCGCCAGCGATTTACGCACGATCTGCTCGGCAGAGAGCTCGGTGTTCTCGATCAGCGCCTTGGCCGCCGACTGGGCGTACGCGCCGCCCGAGCCGATGGCGATCACGCCGTCTTCGGGCTCCAGCACGTCGCCATTGCCGGTGATGATGAGTGAGGTGGTTGCATCGGCCACGGCGAGCATGGCTTCGAGCTTGCGCAGCACGCGGTCGGTGCGCCAGTCCTTGGTGAGCTCGACGGCCGCCCGGGTCAGGTGCCCCTGGTGCTTTTCGAGCTTGGCCTCGAAACGCTCGAAGAGCGTGAAGGCGTCGGCCGTGGCGCCGGCGAAGCCTGCGAGCACCTTGCCGTGATAGAGCCGCCGCACCTTGCGTGCCGTGCCCTTGATGACGATGTTGCCGAGAGTGACCTGCCCGTCCCCACCGATGGCGACCTGGTCGCCTTGGGGGGTCTTGCGGCGCACGCTCACGATGGTGGTGCCGTGAAACTGTTCCATCGCAGCCATCTGGGGGTGTGCGGCGGCAATGCAACCGCCGAGAAGCGGTACCGGTTTAGTTTTTTCTAACCGCCACCGTGGCGTGATCGGCAATGCCTACCAGATTGAACAGCGCGGCGATGAGCCGATGCGCGTCGACGAACTGCACGCGCTCGCCGTTGGCATCGCGCGCACGCACCCAGCTCAGTAGCGTGCCGGCGGCGGCCAAGTCCATGCGCAGCAGCGCCGCACAGGATATGACGGGCGCCGTGGTGTGGCGCAGGTCGTTGTCCAGCCGCTGCCAGTTCGACAGCGACTCGCCCCGCAGGTCGCCCGCCAGCGCGGCAAAACCGGTGTCGGTGGACGGGAAGCTTTCGGAATCGCCACCGACCGACAGCAGCGACCAGACCGAGTTGGACCGACTCGCGGGCGGCGCGGCCAGCGTGGTGCATTCGCCGCACGGGTCCTGCCAGGCGGGCGGCGACACCTCGTAGGTGATGCAGTAGTTGAGCGCGACCAGCTCGAAGTCGTCGGGCAGGTTCATCATGCGCAGCGCCGCGAGGTGCAGTTGCCACCAGACGTCGTCGGTGCCCCGCTCGTTGTTGGGCGCAGCCTCGGACAGCACGGCCAGCAGTTGCGCCGTGCCCATGAAGCGCAGCTGGACCGGCGAACCGGCCCAGTGGGCGAACAGCACGCGCAACGGCGCGGCCGCCTCGGGCTCGATGGCGTGCAGCCCGCGCCAGTCGAGCGTCCACACCGCGCCCGCCTTCGAGAGCGCACGGGTGAGCTCCATGAGGCCTTCGCGCGCCAGGCGCGCGGGGCAAGTCCAATCGGCATGGGCGGCGCCGCCTTCGGCAGCCGCCTCGGCGGCCTCTTCGCTGGCGGTCACGGCCTTGACGCTGCGGGCCAGTTCTTCGAGCGACACCCAGTCAGGGCCCATGCGCCGCATGCGTTGCGCGTAGCGCATGCGGGCGGCCGCGAACTTGGCGGCATCGCCCGTTGCGCGGTACAGATCGAACAGCGCGCGCCAGCGGCTGTCGTCGCGTTCGGCGGCGGGGTTGTCGTGGCCGTCCTCGGTGGCCGGCGCGCTCTCGGAGGCCAGGGCCTGCAGCAGGATGGCTTCGGCGCCGGTGTCGTCGCCGTGCGCGAAGCGGATCACCGCCTCCTCCAGCGCGCCGTCGTGCGCGAGGCGCGACGACATCAGCGGCACGCCGCCGGAGGCCGCAGCCGGGCTGCTGCCGGCCTCTGCGGCCGCGGGGACAGGCAAGTGCCCGGCAGGCTCGGCCAGCAGCTCGTCGGTGTGCACCGGCGGCAGCGTCTCGGCCCCGGCGTCGGGTGGCGGGTTGACCAGCGTTTCGCCGTTCGGGCCCCGCCCTTTCCACCACTGCTGCGACATCTGCTGCTCGATCTCGTCGATCTTCTTGAGCGTGAGTGCGCGGCCGTCCGATCCCTCGGAGGAACTGTTGAGGTTGAACGAGGACGGCGTGACCGTCGCCTCGAAGGCATGGGCCGCGGCCTCGCGCTGGCGCAGCTTGCGCAGCATGTCGAACTCGCGCCGGCGCACGAAATCGTTGCGCTGGCGCCGCTCGATCATCTCCTTCAGCATCTCGCGGCTGTAGGTCTGAGCGGGCAGCGAGGAGTCCGAGGTCGAGGCTGCGGCAGGGGCATCCAGCTCCGACCAATCCTTCAGGGGATTGCGGACAAACTTGGCCACCTTTGAAAAAAGGCGGCCCGATTCTTCCTTTGGCATTCGGCGAAGGCTATCGAAGACGCTGGTTTCTATCTACCTTGACCCTGTGTCAATCCCCGAACATCTTCTGCTTGAGCTCGCGGCGCTGCTGCGCTTCGAGCGACAGCGTCGCGGTCGGGCGGGCCAACCGGCGGCCCACGCCGATGGGCTCGCCGGTCTCGTCGCAGTAGCCGTAGTCGCCGGCGTCGATGCGCTGGATCGACTGCTCGATCTTCTTCAGCAGCTTGCGTTCGCGGTCGCGCGTGCGCAGCTCGAGAGCGTGTTCTTCCTCGATGGTGGCGCGGTCGGCCGGGTCGGGCACGACCACCGTGTCTTCACGCAGGTGCTCGGTGGTCTCGCCGGCGTTCTCGAGGATGCCGCGCTTGAGTTCTTCGAGCTTCAGGCGGAAGAACGCCATCTGCTTTTCGTTCATGTACTCGTCGTCGGGCATGGCGATGACTTCGGCATCGCTCAGCTCGGCGGGCGTCTTGGTCTTCCAGTTGTTGGCCAGCTTCGGGTCTTTCTTCACGGCCAGTGGCGGTGGCGGCACCAACGCGTTGGAAGGCGCCTGCGAGAAGCTGGACTTGGCGGCGGTCGATGCCACGGATTGCGGCATCGAGGGCACGGTCAGTTGCGACAGCCGGGACACACGGCCACCACGCGCGGCGGGTGCGGGCGTGGCGGTTTGAGCGGGCATCGAGGGTGTCGCCGGGGCGGAAGTGGAGGCGGCAGCCGTTTTTTTCATGGGGATCGAGGGAGCAGAAGGAGCGGCAGCAGGGCGGCCGACGGGTTTGGATGACGATGAGCCGGCGCCTGCGGTCCTGGTGGCGGCAGTTGCAGGCTTGGCGGACTTCTTGGTCGCAGCGGTCGCGGCCTTGGCCGGTGGTGCTGCGGGCTTTTTGGACGGCGCGCTTTTCTCCTTCGCGACAGGGCCATGTGCGGTGGCAGAAACCTTCTTGGCCGCAGGTACAGCCTGCTTCGCAGCCGGCGCCTTCTTTGCGGCGGGCTTGGGTGCTGGCGTGGCCTTGGCGGCGGGTTTCTTCACGGTGACTGGCTCCTTGGACGAACTGGAACGCGCTTTCACTGGGTGTCTCCTCCCATGGGAACCCCTTGCAGCTTTCAGGCCACGCAGGCTCCCCGTTGTCGGGGTGCTCGCCAGTGACGAACCCCGGGGTTATACCCCCGAAAGCCCCCCAGTAACGTATGGCGCCCCGTGCCGGAAGTCACATCTTGCCCATGGGAACTGGACATGGCTGCCGGAACAGGCGCGCGATTGTATAGAGAACTCACAGGCGTGGGCGATGTCCTGGCGTGCCGGCCAACTCCGTTAGCATCGCCCGGCGCTGCCTGAGGGGGCAGCGCGGGGCCCGAGCCTTTGTCCATATGGCGACCGGGCCTATCCGATCATTCGCAAAAAGAAAGCAAGCCTTGAATAAGAAAGCAGTTTTGGGAGTCCTGGCCGCGGCCATCGCCGTCGCCTACGGCGGCAGCACCTGGTGGGCCGGTACGCAGATCAAGTCGCGTTACGACACCGCATTCGACGAGCTGCCGAAGCAGACCGCGCTGGTGCGCGTGGCCGAGCGCAAGTACGAACGCGGCTTCCTCGGCGCCGTCAGCACCGTGACGTTGGAAATCGGCTGCGCGCCCGACGCCGCCGCGGCCGTCGCCAGCAAGCCCGCCGAGGGCGACGAAGCGGAGGAAGACGACGAGGAAGACGCCGACATCAAGCCGCCGAAGCAGTTGCGCCTCACCATCCGCGACACCATCCACCACGGCCCGCTGGCCGGCGGCACGCTGGCGGCGGCCACCATCGACAGCGAGCTGGTGCTCGACGCCAAGGCGCAGGCCAATGTCGAGAAGCTCTTCGGCAAGGCCAAGCCCCTGAGCGCGCACACCAAGGTCGGCTTCAGCGGCGCCTTCACGGCCGACCTGACCGTTGCGCCCGCCAAGCTGGCCGAAGAAGGCAAGGGCCAGCTCGACTGGCAAGGCGCGCAGGCCCGCGTGGAAGTGAACGCCGCACGCACCCAGGCGCGCTACGACCTCACCGTGCCCGGCCTGGACTTCAGCGACGCGCGCAGCGGCGTCACCATGAAGATGGGCAAGCTCACCGCCAAGGCCGACATGGACAGCAGCGCCGGCTGGTTCCTTGCCACCGGCAAGAGCGAAGGCCGGCTCGACACCCTCGAATTCGCCATCAAGAAGAAGGCAGCCGCTGACGGCGCGGCCGCGGCCGAAACACCGAAGGCGCTGCCGACCGTCGTGCTCCAGGGCCTCGACCTGCTGGGCGAGGCGAGCATCAAGGACGGCCTCTACACCTCGAGCGGCACGCTCAAGGGCACCGGCAAGATCGGCGAGACGAAGATCGACAAGTTCGAGCTGGCCAGCAGCGCGCGCCGCATCCATGCCGCCGGCTACAAGAAGCTGGCCGACGCCTGGATGCAGTCCGGCGCCGTCAACGGCTGCGGCAAGGGTGGCAGCAAGGCCTCCCAGGCCGCGATGCAGGCGCTGGCCGAGCAGCTCGCGCCCGACCTCAAGGCCATGGCCAAGTACGCCCCCGAGGCCGGCCTCGACAGGATGCTGGTCGAGATCGACGGCAAGCGCGCCGAACTCGGCTACACGGCCAGCATGGCCGGCGTGACGGACGAAGACCTGCAACTGCCGGGCACTGCGCTGATGATGAAGCGCGGCGCACTCAAGGCCCATGTGCGCCTGCCCATGAAATGGCTGGAGAAGCTGGCCGAAACCGGCGCCGAGAGCGGCCAGACGCCCCCGCCCGAAATGGTGGCGGGCCTGGTCGAGCAAGGCGAGGCCATGGGCTTCGTGAAGCGCGACGGCGACGACGTGACCGGCCAGGTCGAATTCAGCGAGGGCAGCCTGAAGGTCAACGGCAAGCCGCTGGGCGCGATGGGCGGCGCGGGCAAGTAAGCCCTGATTGGTCGGGGAACACCGCGGAACGGGCTTTGCCCGGCCGCTGGTGTTGCCCCCTGCAAGGGGGTTGGCGCAGCGACACGAAGTGCGCGAAGCCTGGGGGTTAGCCTAGGTCAGACCAGGCACTGCTCCAGGCCCTGCTCGAGAATTTCGCGCGGCAGCTCGATGCCGATGAACACCATGCGGCTCTGGCGCGCCTCGTCCTTGCCCCACTCGGGCCCCAGGTCGCTGCCCATCAGCTGGTGCACTCCCTGGAAGATCACCTTGCGCTCGGTGCCCTTCATGTTCAGCACGCCCTTGTAGCGCAGCATGCGCGGGCCGTAGATATTGACGATCGCGCCCAGGAAGTCTTCCAGCTTGGCCGGGTCGAAGGCGCGGTCGGCCTTGTAGACGAAGCTCTTGACGTCGTCGTCGGTGTGGTGATGGTGGCCGTGGCCCTCATGCTTGTGCGAGGGGTGGTCGCATGCCTCGCCATGCGCGTGGTCATGGTCGTGGTGATCGTCTTCTTCCTTGAGGAAGTCGGGGTCGATGTCCAGCTTGGCGTTCAGGTTGAAGCCGCGCAGGTCGAAGATGTCCTTCAGAGGCACATCGCCGAAGTGCGCCTTCTGCTGCGGCGCGCGCGGGTTCATGTGCTTCAGGCGATGAATGAGCGCATCGGTCTCCTCGGCCGACACCAGCTCACTCTTGCTGATGAAGATCTGGTCGGCAAAGCCCACCTGGCGGCGCGCTTCCTGGCGGTCGTTGAGCTGCTGCGGCGCGTGCTTGGCATCGACCAGCGTGAGGATGGAGTCGAGCAGGTAGCTCTCGGCGATCTCGTCGTCCATGAAGAAGGTCTGCGCCACCGGGCCGGGATCGGCCAGGCCGGTGGTCTCGATCACCACGCGGTCGAAGTCCAGCAGGCCCTGGCGCTTCTTGGCGGCTAGCAGCTGCAGCGCCTCGCGCAGGTCTTCGCGGATGGTGCAGCAGACGCAGCCGTTGCTCATCTGCACGATCTGCTCCTTCGACTCGGTCACGAGGATGTCGCTGTCGATGTTCTCTTCGCCGAACTCGTTCTCGATGACCGCGATCTTCTGACCGTGGGCTTCGGTCAGGATGCGTTTGAGCAGCGTGGTCTTGCCCGAGCCGAGAAAGCCGGTGAGGATGGTCGCGGGAATGAGGGCCATGAAGGGAGTGCTCCGGAAGCGGAAAACAGGAAAAAAGGGGCGAAAAAGGCGTGGCCGGCAGTTTAGCCAGTGCCACTGAGTTGCGTTGTTGGCAGGGTCAAGCCGGCTTCAGGCCGGCTTTCGAACCACCACCAGGCCCTTCAGGTACTCCCCTTCCGGGAATTCGATGGTCATCGGATGGTCCGGCGCTGCGCCCAGGCGCTCGGCGATGTAGCCGTCCACGCCCGCATCGAGCCCCGCCGAGGCCACGATCTTGTGGAACAGGTCGGCGCTGATGCCGCCCGAGCACGAGAAAGTCAACAGAACGCCGCCAGGCTCCAGCAGCTTGAGCGCCAGGCGATTGATGTCCTTGTAGGCCCGCGCAGCACGCTCGGCGTGCGCCACCGTGGGCGCGAACTTCGGCGGGTCGAGCACGATGGCGTCGAAGGTACGCCCCTGTTCAATGAACTCGCGCAGCACGGTGTTGACGTTGGCGTCGAGAAACTCCGCCTGGATGCCCTGGCCTTCGAAGCCATTGAGCGCGAGATGGCCGCGCGCGCGCTCGAGCGCGGGTTGCGACGAATCGACCGACACCAGCTCCGCGCCTTCGAGCGCGCCCGCGGCCTTGAGCCCCGCCAGCGCCGCAACGGTGAACCCGCCCGTGTAGCAGAAGCAGTTCAGCACGCGCCGGAAGCGCCGATGCTGCGCCAGCTCGGCAAAGCGCTGGCGGCTGTCGCGCTGGTCGAGGTAGAAGCCGGTCTTGTGGCCGGTGGCGATGTCGAGCGACAGCTTCCAGCCATGCTCGCGGATCGTGATTTCGGTGGCGCCCTCCCCGCGCAGCCAGCCCGTGACCGGCTTCAGGCCTTCGCGCTCGCGGCCGCTGGCGTCGGAGCGTTCGTAGAGCTTGCTCAGGCCCGTAGCCTTGAGCAGTGCGTCAGCCAGCACATCTTTCCAGCGCTCGACGCCGGCTGAAAGAAATTGCGCCACCAGCGTGTCGCCGTAGCGGTCGACGATCAGTCCCGGCAGGCCATCGGCCTCGCCGTGCGCCAGCCGCACACCATCGCTCTGCAGGTCGAACAGGCCGCGCGCGGCCACGGCGCGGGCGCACACCGAGGCGAAGAACGCGGCGTCGATGCGCTGCGTTTCGACGAAGCTCCAGGCCCGCGCGCGGATCTTGGACGTGGGGCTGAACGCCGCCCAGGCGAGGAAGGCGCCGTCGTGCGACTCCACGCGCACCGTTTCGCCGGAGTCGGCGCCGCCGCGCGCGATGGCGGATTCGAAGACCCAGGGATGGCGGCGCTGCATCGAGCGCTCTTTGCCGGGTTTGAGGCGAAGGGTTTTCATTGTTCGTTGCTTGCTTACTTGTCGTTCTCGGGCCTGGCCTTGGCACGCGGATGTGCCGCGTCGTAGGCCTTGGCCAGGTGCTGGAAATCCAGCCGTGTATAGACCTGCGTGGTCGCGATGTTGGCGTGGCCCAGCAGCTCCTGCACCGCGCGCAGGTCGCTGCTCGACTGCAGCACGTGACTCGCGAACGAATGGCGCAGCATGTGCGGATGCACCGGCGCTGCAAGGCCGGCCTTGAGGCTGCGCTCGCGCAGCAGCTTCCACACCGCCTGCGACGACATCCGCAGGCCCTTGGCGCTGATGAAGAGGGCGGCCGCGGCCTGCGGATCGCGCAGCCGGGCGGTGGCCAGTCCTGCGCAGTCGCCGCGCACCGCGAGCCAGTCGCGCACCGCCTCGGCCGCCTTGCTGCCCATCGGCACGATGCGGCGCTTGCTGCCCTTGCCGAGCACATTGGCTTCGCCCGCATCGAGGTCGAGCCAGCCGCGCGCCGTGCCGCTCGCCTGCGCGTCGAGCCCCGTGAGCTCGCTCACGCGCAGGCCGCAGCCGTAGAGCACCTCGACGATGGCGCCGTCGCGCGCTTCGGTCCACGGGTCGGCCTCGGGGTCGTACAGCTCGGCGAGGCGCACCGCATCGTCCACGCCCAGCGCCTTGGGCAAGGGCTTGCCGGCCTTGGGCGCATGCACGTCCTGCACGGGGTTGAAGCCGATCAGGCCTTCGTGGCCCAGCCAGCGGTAGAAGCTGCGCCAGCACGACAGCACCAGTGCAATGCCGCGCGGCTCGCGCCCGGCGCTGTGCAGCTGCGCCATCCAGCGGCGGACGTGGGCGGTCTGCACGCGGTCCAGTGGCAGCCTGGCCTCGGCCGCGTGGTCGCGCAGGGCCTGCAGGTGAAAGGCATAGAGCTCGACCGTGCGCGCCGCGAGCCGGCGCTCGACGCGCACGTGCTCAAGGTATTTCTCGATCCAGTCCATTTGCTCAGCGCAGGGCATGGCTCAGGAATACCGCGGAACCGGCTTCGCCGGGCCGCAGGTATTGCCCCCGGCGAGGGGGTCGGAGAAGCGACACGAAGTGCGCGAAGCCTGGGGGCGCACTAGAACAAGTAGCCATGGCCGGCATTGTTGATGATGGCCGCCGGCTCGCGCAATGCGCCCTTGGAGAACGGCCCGAGCGCCCGCCAGCACGACGTGGGCGCCGCCGCGTACTGCACGTCGAAGCTCTGGTCGAAGCCGCTCATCTTCACGAGCCGCTCGACGCGCCACAGGTGATACGGCTCCGACACGATCACCACGCTGCGCACGCCGGCCGCCAGCAGCAGCGGGCGCGACAGCGAAAGATTCAACCGTGTGGAAGTCGACGCCGGCTCCAGCAACATCGGCCCGGCAAAGCCCGCCGCCACGGCGTGCTCCTGCATCGCCATGGCCTCCGTGCGGCCGTCTTCTGAATCGACGCCGCCTGAAAAAACCAGCTGCCTGACCACGCCGGCATGCGCCATCGCCAATGCCGTATCGACCCGGCCGGCGAGGCACGGGTGCGGCTTTCCGTCGAGATAGGCGCGGCTGCCGAGCACCAGTGCCGCGTCGGCCGGCCGCTGCGGCGGATGCGCCAGCAGCTCTTCGGCATGCGACCAGATGAATGCTCCGATGGCCGCATACGCCAGCGCCACGGCCAGCAGCGCGCCGGCCAGCGCGACCTGCCAGGGCCGCAGCAACCAGCGCGGGCGTTTCAAGGACGCAGCCGCGAAAGCCCGCCCGACGCCAGCTCGGCGATGCGCTCGAGAAAGTCGGTGCCCATCTCGGAGTTGAAGCGCTGCGCGTCGGGCGACGCCAGCACCAGCAGGCCGAAGGCCGGCGATTCGGCGTCGGGGCGCAGCGGAATCAGCGCAATCGACATCGCCGCCTGCGGCTCGGGCAGCCAGTTGGCCGCCTCGAAGCCCGAATTGAGCCCGCAGTAAGGCGAGGTCAGCGAAGTGGCCAGCGCCTTCACGTCGTCGCTCACCCACTGGGCATAGGCCTCGTTGAGGTATTCGCTGCCGCAATCCCACACCTTGATGGCCGTCTGCGGCACCAGGAACAGCGACTGCAGGTCCACCGCGATGCTGTACGGCAGGCTGCGCGGGTCGCGCGTGGTCAGCAGGCCCTTGGTCCAGCGCTGCAGGCGGTCGGCGATGACCACGTTCTCGGTGCCGTGGCGCACCATGTCCATCAGGCGATGCTCCAGCGCCTTGATCTTCTCGCGCAGCATCTCGGCCTGGCGCTCCTGCAGGCTCACGGCGCGGTTGCCGTGCGGGCTGGTGAGCTGCACCTGCGCCAGCAGCTGGGCATGGCGCTCGAAGAAGTCGGGCGTGTTCGCCAGGTAGTTCGCGATGTCGTCTTCGGTGATCGGATTCATGGCGTTTTTGGCGTCGTTGTTGTTCGTGAAGTGGGTCATGGCAGCTCAGGCACCTCGATATCGCCTTCGAAGACCGTGGTGGCCGGCCCGGTCATCAGCACCGGCTGGCCTTCTCCCTGCCACTCGATCGTGAGGATGCCGCCGTGCGTCTGCACGTCGACCCGGCGCTCCAGCAGGCCGAGGCGGATGCCCGCCACCACCGCCGCACAGGCGCCCGTGCCGCAGGCCAGCGTTTCGCCGGCACCGCGCTCGAACACCCGCAGCTTGATGTTGGAGCGGTCGACCACCTGCATGAAGCCCGCGTTCACCCGCTGCGGAAAGCGCGGGTGGTGCTCGATCTGCGGGCCCTGCTCGGCCACCGGGGCGGTGTCGACGTTGTCGACCACCTGAACCGCGTGCGGATTGCCCATCGACAGCACCGCTACCGAAACGATAGCGCTGCCCGCACGCGTGCCGAGCGCAAGATGCCACTTCTGCCATGCGCCGTCATGCTGCGGGTCGAGCCCGGCGGTATCGAAGGGAACGCGTTCGGGCTCGAAGACGGGGGCGCCCATGTCGACCGTCACGCGGCCGTCCACGCCCATGCGCGGCTCGATGACGCCGGCCAGCGTCTGCACGCGCACTTCGGTCTTCTCGGTCAGCTTGTGTTCGCTCACGAAGCGCATGAAGCAGCGCGCGCCATTGCCGCACTGCTCCACCTCGCCGCCGTCGGCGTTGTGAATGACGTATTGAAAGTCGATGCCTGCCGCGGGCGAGGGCCGCACGGTGAGGATCTGGTCGGCGCCGACGCCGAAGTGGCGGTCGGCCAGGAAGCGGTACTGCGCGGCGCTGAGGCCCAGCGTGCCGCGCGTTTCGTCCAGCACGACGAAATCGTTGCCGGCTCCCTGCATCTTGGTAAAGCGGATTCGCATCCTTGGATTATCCGCCGCTGGCTTGGCGCAGTTTGTCCAATGCCCGATCGAGAAACGCCAGCCGGTCCTGCCCCCAGAAGCGCTCGCCGTTCAGGATGAAGGTCGGTGCGCCGAACACACCCGCCTCCACCGCCTCCGCGCTGTTGGCACGATAGGCCGCCAGCGTCTCGGCCGCCTGCTCCAGCGCCTGCAGCGAGGCGCCGTCGTAGCCGCTCTCGTCGGCCACCGCGATGCGAACTTCCGCCTGGGAGGTGTCGCGCTCCTCGGCCCACAGCGCGCGCAGCAGCGCGTGCGACAGCGGCTGCGCGTCGAGCCCCTGCAGCTGCGCGGCAATCACCATCCAGCCCGGATACTTGTTCCAGTTCGGGTCGCTCGACGCGCCCTTGGGGTAGTGCGCGGGCGCCAGGTTCAGCGGCATGCCGAGGTACTCGCTCCAGCGCGCCAGCTCGAGCGCGTGATACGTGCGGCGCGGCTCCGGCCGGGTCTTCAGCGGAATGCCGCCGGTCTGCGGCACCACGGCCTGGAAGTCGTATGGTTTGAGCGTGAGCCGCACGTGGTGGCGGCGCACGATGTCCTGCAGTTGCGGGCCGCCGAGGTAGGCCCAGGGGGAGGAGAGGCTGTAGTAGCAATCGAGCGCGATCATGTTTCGATTATCTGCAGCGCAGGGGCGGTGCCGTCGCGCGCTCTACCCTTTTCTCCTTGGGGTCGGGGCGCGTGGATACAAAGCTACCGGCAACCCAGCTTCAGCGGCTGGGTGACAGGCGGTTTTTTGTTTCTTGGCCGCAACGGAAGAACTACTCGCGCACGTCGACGCCGCGCGGGCCTGCGCTCTTGACCAGCTCCACATCCGGGCCGAAGTCTCTTTGGGGCGGCTCGTGGCCAGACAGCTTTTTGTACAGGGCACACAAGTAGGCAGGCTTGTCCTCAACTTCATCGAGGTCCACTGCTTGCGGCACTACCCAACCCCAGAGCTTCCCGATCTGACCAGACGACCAGATGTACTCCAGGGCTTCCAGAACCCTTTGCTTGCTCACTGGGCCGAAGCTATCGAAGTCCACCTTCATTGCATCGAACAGCTTGGCGCGACAAGGCTCTTCGTTGATGTGGAACTCATCGAGTTCGTCATCGCCCATGGCGAGCAGGTGGCGGTACATCTTGTGGATGTAGCGAGGAAATTTTTGTGTCGTCATGGATCGAGTCGCCGTCCCAACGGAACAACGTCACTGCGTCGCTTGTGCGCTTGGTGATGCGCCGGCCCAGCGCGTCGTCGCTGAAGGTCGTTGTCTTGCCGTGTGTGGGGGACTGGTCTTCGACTCCGCCGATTTTTGCGCGTTTGACTTCTATTGCCTGACATCGATGCCGTGCGGCCCGATGGCATCGACCAATTCCACATCCGAGTCGAAGTCTCGTAGCAGCGGCTCACGCCCCGCCAACTTCTCGTAGAGCGCGCGCAGGTAGCCCGGCTTGTCTTCGACCTCATCAAGTGGCACTGCATGCGGCACCACAGCGCGCCAGTATCGTTCGGGATCACCCGATGACAGGAGAAATTCGATGGCCTCCAGAACCCGTTGCTTGCTCACAGGACCGTAGGTATCGAAGTCGGCTTTCATTGCGTCAAACAGCTTGGCGCGGCAACTCTCGTCGTTGATATAGAAATCATCGAGATCGTCATCGCTCATGGATAGCAAGTAGTAGTACATCTCATGGATGTAGTCGAGGAAGATCTGCATGAATTAGGGCCTCGTCTCGCTCAATGCAATTGCCCGCCCCTGCCTGATCTGCAACAGCGGCGCGAACATCATGAAAACTGGTCCACTCATTGTCACCAGAGCGCAAGGAGCCGCTGGCATCCAAGTAGAGATACTTGCTTATCCGATATGAGAATTTCATTTCAATTCTCAGCTCGATTCATGGCCTATTCCTTCCTCGCAACGGAAGCACTCCCACCGGCCCTCGGTGCTACACACGCTCTCGAAGGCCAGTGTGTCGCTATCTCAGCCAATCCTCAGTCATCTTTCTTGACATCTTCATTTGAGTTTGGCACATCAAGACTAACTTGATCTCAATCGAAAACTCACTCCATCTTTCATGATTTGAAGATCTTCTATTTCGAATATATTCTCATCCAATGGTGAATCCGTTAGATAAAAATTAAGCCCCTGGATAGCCTCCTCCAGACGCTCTACCTCTTTAAATAGCTGATCATTTACTGCACACTCAAACTCTCGAAACAATTCTTCGCAAGGTTGAAACTCCGTGGTAGGCAAAAAATTGCCGAGCAAGAGCATGTTTTCTCGAGATATCACAACGATCTCGCCCATCTTCTTTTTCTCAGGGTTTTTGAGAAAAAACTTTACTATCGCGGACATCTTGTGGTTTCTCCTAGCGCCTCAGAAAGGCTTTTAAGATTTTCATCGCTAAAGCCGTCCATACCATTGGGATGAATAATCCGGGCGTGAATGGAGAGTTTATTTGCTGGATCTTCAATGACATCGAAGCCGGCATTTCTAATGCCCCCTGCAGTGCCCGATACAACAGTTTCGGCTGCCTTCGGTAGGCCTGTAGCTTTGGGGAAGTTATCTCTCGTCTGCTGAGCTGCGTCGCATGGGCAGCAACTGTGCAAGACGGATATTCGAGGAGGGGCAAATCTTTTTTCCGCATCCTTTAGACGGTGATTGTCAATTTCATTGCCGCCAATTCAATTGACCTTTGTTGGAGCAGGAAGAGGTTTTCCAGACAAGCCCAGTGGATCGAGCCATGCGGCGTGCCCGGGTGATTGCACTGGTAGAACGCAATCTCTTCCTTCGCGAAGGCCTCCGGCGTTCTCTGCTGCTGCCCGTTCCATAGCGGGTCCTGCTCGATGTCGTAGCGCCCGCCGTTGCCGGCCATCAGCGCCTTCACGTCCGTCGTCCCGCTCAGTTCGACAGCATGAGCCTGCCGGATCTGCAGCAGCGGCACGAACGAGCCGGGCTCGTGGATGTAGTGCACGCTGTCGCCGCGCCACGCCCACTCCTGCTGCCCCTCGGTGCTCTGCGTGCTCTCGAAGGCCAGCATGTCGCCGTCCCAGCCGAACAGCGTAGCCTCGTCCCCGGATCGCTTGGCAATGCGCCGGCCCAGCGCGTCGTAGCGGAAGTGCTGCGGCCTTGACCGTCGAGGCGAACGGCGACGCGGGTGGTGATGCGGCCTGCTGCCATTTGGCAGCCTCGAGGTCTTCACGACACAACTGGCCTGAGCCCGTAGGTCTCAGAAACACCGAACCATGGACGCGATCCGTGTATTAAAGGCGAACATCAATGCTGTGACGCCCATAAACTATTTCCACATCGGAGCCGAAGTCTCTTGGCGACGGCGTACGCCCTGTTAGCTTTTCGTAGAGCGATCGCAAGTAGCCCGGCTTGTCTTCCACTTCATCTAGGGGTACCTCATGAGGCACCACCGCGCGCCAGTACTTTTCGATGTCGCCCGATGACAGGATGAACCCAATGGCATCTAGCGTCCTTTGTTGACTCTCCGGCCCGAAGCGATCGAATTCAGTCTTCATTGCATCAAACAGCTTGGCGCGGCATTCGAGGTCGTTGATATAGAAATCATCCAATTCGTCATCGCTCATGACGTGCAAGTAGTAGTTCAACTTGGAGATGTAGTCGGGAAAAACTTGCATGGCTTAGGGCGTCGGAAGTTGTGGAAATGCCGTTCGAATTTTTCCGTTCGATCCTCGGAAAACGGTCGCTTGTGTGGTGGTTTCAGGGCAGCCACCACCGGCCCTATATCCCTCGCCGACCACACGCCCCATATCGACTGTCGCTTCATTTGCTCCAGTTTGGTTCATTTTCTGGGTCGCGCGCTGAATGGCGTCAAGTTGGTCAACATGGCTTAAAAAGCGGGTTGAGTCAACTGGGCGCGGCCGCTTCGGACACGGATTGTCGGGTGGGATGCCAGTCCGCGCCCGGTGCTCCTGCTGCTGCATGGTGGTTTGGGCCCCATGCCGTGAATACGCATGGCCGCCTCCTTGAGCGTCCATGTCCTGCAGGATCCTCCCTGCACGCCGGTTAGCCCGGTTGCCGGTCAAGCCAAACGGATCAATCCATTCGATCGGATTGGGCGCGTACTGATGGAGGTTGATGCCGCCCTCTAACCCAATAGGATCCTTTGATACAAACCTCCCCGCCACCGGGTCGTAGTACCGATACCGGTTGTAGTGCAGCCCCGTCTCCTCATCCCAATACTGCCCCTGGAACCGAACCGGATTCCTGAACCCCGCCTTCCTGCCCGCCTCGCTGATCGCCTGCTTGGCTTCACCCCACGCCTTGTAGCTCGCCGACCAGGCAATGCGCCCCTCATGGTCCGTCAATTCCTGCGGCGTGCCCAGGTGGTCGCACTGGTAGAACGCGATCTCTTCCTTCGCGAAGGCCTCCGGCGTTCTCTGCTGCTGCCCGTTCCATAGCGGGTCCTGCTCGATGTCGTAGCGCCCGCCGTTGCCAGCCATCAGCGCCTTCACGTCCGTCGTCTCGCTCAGTTCGACAGCATGGGCCTGCCGGATCTGCAACAGCGGCACGAACGAGCCGGGCTCGTGGATGTAGTGCACGCTGTCGCCGCGCCAGGCCTGCAGCTCCTGCTGCCCCTCGGTGCTCTGCGTGCTCTCGAAGGCCAGCGTGTCGCCGTCCCAGCCGAACAACGTCACTGCATCGCTTGTACGCTTGGCGATGCGCCGGCCCAGTGCGTCGTAGCTGAAGGTCGTTGTCTTGCCGTAGGTGGTCGCGCTGCGCATGCGGTTGTAGCCGTCCCACGTGAAGGCGGTCGTTTCCCCATTGCGGGCACGCTCCACCAGGTTGCCGCGCTCGTCCCACGAATAGAAGGTGCCGGCGTAGCTCTTGAGCAGGTTGTCCATCAACCGCCCGGCCATGCTGCGGCCTTGATCGTCGAGGCGAACGGCGACGCGGGTGGTGATGCGGCCTGCTGCCTGCGCGTTGGCATCGACGTCGGAAGGGTTGCCGATATTCCCCGCCGGATCGAAGGCGAAGGTCTCGCGGCCCAATCGGCTGTTGGCTTCGAGCAATCGCCCCACCGGGTCGTAGCGGTAGCTCAGGTTGCCGCGCCGGCTGTCGCCGATGGCCGTCAACTGTCCGGCCTTGTCGTATGCGTAGCTGCGGCGAATGCCGACGGCGTCGACCGCGCCAGCCCTGGTCTGCGAGATCTGCTGTTCCAGCAGCCTGCCGGCAAGGTCGTAGTGCAGCTTCTGCGTCAGCCCGTTGCCTTGCTCACGCCCAACCTCGCGGTGCAGGTCGTCACGCTCGAAGCCCAGGATGTCCTGCCCGTCGACCAGCAGCCCGTGCACGTGGCCCGAGCCGTAGGTGAGCCATTGGGTGATGTGGCCGTCGGGGCGGATGGTGGTCACGCGCTGGTTGAGCTCGTCGTAGCCGTGCTGCCACACGGCCGTGTGCTTCTCGTCCAGGTAATGCTGATGCTCGCGCACGAGGTTGCCCGCGCGGTCGTAGAACCATTGCAGCCGGGCATCGCTGTTCGTGGCTTCGATCAGGCGTCCGTTGCCGTCGTACGCGAAGCGTTCGGACTGCTCCCCGGCCTTGCGCTCGCTCAGGCGGCCCAGCGGGTCGAACTCCAGCTCGGTGCGGTGCCCGGCTTCGACGACCTCGGCCAGCACGCCGCTGGTTTCGTCGTAGCGGTACTGCGTGGACTTGCGGTCGAAGCCGGTCTCCTCGAGCAGCCTGCCGACCGGGTCGTAGCGGAAGTCGTAGCGGCTGCCGTTCTCGTTGTGCAGCTCGCTCAGGCGGCCCAGCAGGTCCCAGCCGTACTTGAGCGTACGGCCCGCAGCGTCGGTGCGGCCGGCGACGAGGCCGGCGCGGGTGTAGCTGTAGCTCGTGCGGCGCCCGAGCGCGTCGGTGTGCGCGAGCAAGCGGCCCTCGGCGTCGTGCACGAAGTGCTCGCTGGTGTTGTCGGGACGGACGATCTCTTCGAGCTGGCCTGGGTGGCTGGCGCTGCCCGGCATCTCGGCCTGCGCCGCTTCGCTGTACCGGTACCGCGTCGCCTGCCCGAGCGCGTCGGTGGCCTTGGTCAATCGGCCCCGGCCGTCGTAGGCCCACTGGGTGGTCTTGCCCGAGCAGTCGGTGTGGCTGGCCAGTTGGCCCGCGGGCGTGTAGGCCAGCGTCTTCACACCGCCCTTGGCATCGGTGATGCGCACGGGGCGCCCGGCCTTGTCGTAGGCGTATTCGGTCCTGTTCCCGAGCGGGTCGATTTCTTCGGTGAGGTGTCCTTGGTCGTCGTAGTCTCGCCTCCAGACACCGCCCTCGGCATCGAGGATGCCCGTCACCCGGTGACGCGCGTCGCGCTCGAAGTGGATGCGACCGCCATCAGCACGGGTGTGGCCCTGCAGGTTGCCATGGGCGTCGTAGACGAAGCTGTCGACGCTGCCGTCCGTATGAATGTGGCGAATGATGTTCTTGTCGTCGTCGCGGTAGAACCACTCCTCCAGCTGATCGGGATGGATGATGCGGTAGGTGTAGCCCAGGATGTCGTAGTAGTACCAGGTCTCACCGCCGAGGGCGTCGGTCACGTAGGTCAGCCGGATGTTCTTGTCCCATTCCAGCTTCAACGCGAAGCTGCCGTCGTCGCTCCACTCGCGCACGGCCTTGGCGTCGGCGCCGGTGCCGTCGTATTCGAGGTTCATGCCGCGCCCCGTGCGGTCGGTGTAGCGGGTCACGAGGTGATGGCTGTAGGTGTAGTGCCAGGCTGCGCCGTCCTCGTCCCGGGCCGAGACGAGGTCGTCTTGCGCATCGTGGACATAGGCCGCGAGTTGGCGCACGACCTGGCCTTCCTTGATCTCCCACAGGCTTTCGATGAGTCCGCTTTGGGCATGGGGACGGGTGCCGACATGGGCGAGCGTGGCGTCGCCCTGCTTGCTGAGGATGTCGCTCAGCACCTGCTCGCCGGTGGCTGCAATCACGTGGTCGTAGCGCAGGCCGATGCCGGTTCCATCGCTTGCATGCTGCGCCACGAGGCGGAAGTGCTGCTTGCCCTGCGTCCCGGCCTTGGCGGCGACGGTGTCGACGAGTTCGTAGATCTCGCGCCAGTCGCTGGGCGCGCCGGCCGGCATGGGCTTGCCGAAGTCCAGCGCCAGGAGGGTGTCGCTCAGCCGGGTGAGCGTCACTTCCTCGATGGGGTCGCGGTGGCTCTGCCCTACGGCGAGCAAGGGGTACGCGTGGCTGCGGCCGTCGGCGCCGTGATGGATCAGGCTCTTTTCCCCGCGGCGCTTGCCGTGCGTGGCAACGGCGATGTCCACGCGGGTGCTGTAGGGCGTGAGCCAGCGCGCGCCGAGGCTGCCTTGATCGAACGCACCGAGATTGCTGCGGTAGGTGCGCGCCCAGGTGATGGGCAGCGGCGCGGCCAGCACGAAGTCGACGTGCGTGAAAGTCTCGCAGCCCATGGCGAAGCTGATGGCGTGGGGCGTTGCCGCCGAAACAGGGCAGTTCTTGCAGCCGGGATCGCCGCCAGGGCCGGCCTGTGCCGCGGACAACCCCACCTCGCCGCCCGCCCTGTCGCTGTCCACCCGGCCACCCGTGGACGGGTTCACGAGTCCGCCCTTCCGGTTCTTGCGCCTGAGCAGGGCCTTCTTCAGAGCCTTGAGCAGCGACTTGATGCTGTTTCTTTCGGCTTCGCTCGCCATCGCCTGCAGCTTGCTGCGGGCAACCTGCTTGATGTCGACCAGGCTGGCCATGTGCTCCCTGACCTTCACGACCGCCCACTCGGGAATGAGGCCGGATGCCTTCTTGCTGGCGTAGTTGATCCCGGTCTTGGCGGCATTGCCTGCCGAAGTGCCCCATGAGCTCAGCGTGGCGAGCAGGCTGCCCATGGTGGTCTGGGTGTGGGGGTCGTAGGTCTTCCTCTCCATCTGTGGGGTGAGCGTCAGCAGCGGCTTCTCCCCAAGCCCGCGCTGCATGATGTCGATCAGGGCATTCACGATCGCATCCACCATGTCGGCACAGTCCTTCAGCATGCTGTCGAGGAGCGCCATGGCTTCGTCGACGAACTTGTCGATCTCTCCCGCGATGGTGTCGTTCAGGTGGCCGACTGCGACCGTGACCATGGCCTCGCCCGCGTTGGCGAAGGCGCGTCCGGCCTGGTCCTTGATCACGCGCCCCATGTTCTGCTTGATCAGCGCCAGCATGGGCCGCAAGCTCATGCGTGCGGCTGCCATGGTCGGTGGGAAGGGAATGACGCCGATCACGTTGATGACCAGCGAGACCCATTCCAGGAACTGGTTCCAGGTCTTCTTCTGGATCATGCGAACCACGTCCATGATCGCGTCGGCGAGCGCCATGATGTTGCCGACCACCGGAATGGTGCCCGCCACGGTCGACAGGCGCTCCAGCGTGATCCAGCCGTCGCTGATGCTTCGCAGCCATGCGTCCAACTTGGCTGCGCCCTTGCCGATGTCCTCCTGCGCGATGGTGTTCAGCGGGGCGACGGCCACTTGCGGCTCGCGCTCCTCTTCGGCCAGTCGATCCTGTTGCGGCGTCTCGCCTGCCATTTTTCCTTCTCCCCGAAATTGCTTGTCTTGTTGTCGATGCGATGCTGCGTTCAGCCGGCGAAGCCCGGTGTACGGCCCGGCGTTCGATCCGATGCGCCCGGCAGCCTCTGCACGATGCCCGGGGCGGCCTGGCCCAGGAGCGCCTTGGCGCCCCCTTGCCGGATGGCCTGCACCGCGCCGAGCGCCTGCCGCGCCGTGCCGGCCACCTCGCCGATCTGCGCCGCGAAGCCGGCGGCCCCGCCTGGAGCGCCTGCAGCACCGACGGCATCAGCGCCCACCGCAGCCTTTGCAGGCCACCGATCAGGCTCGCCAAAGTAGCTGCCCTTCTCCCACGGGTCGCTCGGGTCCTTGCCGAAGGTCACCTTGGCCTGCCCCACAGGAAGACCGGACATCGTCGCGAAACCATTCCTGTCGAGCTGGCCGCTGTGCGTCGCGCCCTCGGAGTCCACCACCGTGTAGTCGCCCTGCTTGACGCCCATGCGTTTGGCGCCGTCGCCCTTCACGTACTGGTGATACAGGTCGAGCTGCCCCCGCGGCAGCTGCGTCGGCTGGGGCAACCGGGGCTGCCCGTCGCTCTTCGGCCCCACCAGCGAGTGCGACGCGGCATGCGCGCGCCACAGGCCGTTGGTGCCGCTCTCGATGCCACCGGAATTCCAGCGCGTATAGCTGGAGCCGCCGTTGATAAGAACCTCTTCCTTCGCCGTGATGGTGATCCGGTTGGCCTCCAACTTGACGTTGAGCTTGGCCAACACGTTGATGCTGTCCTTCAGCGCCGTGATGTCGATGTCGGCCGCCGCGGCCGCCATGCGGATGCCGTTGTTGAAGGCGACTATGCGCACCGCGTCCTTGGCGCTCACCAGGAAGCTGTTGCCGGTGGCAAAGCTGGCATGCGCCCCGCTGGTGATGGCCGTGTGCTCGACGCTCACGATGTGCGTGGAGCCCTGTGCCGTGGCTTGGATGCCGGCCGGACTCGCCAGCGTCAGGTGCGGCTCCTGGAACTCGGGGAATTCGCCCTGCGCCGCGTTGCCTCCGCTGCCCCTGATCGCATCGTTCTGCTCCTTGAGGCCCTTGGCGACTTCGTCCTGGTCGCCCGCCTCGTGTGCCTTGGCACCCTTGGCCGCTTCCGCCAGGCTCTCGTGAAGGTCACGGCCTTGCGTCAGCCGGCCCACCGTCTCGCGCATGTCGGTGATGTGGGCCTGGGCATTGGGCCGCGGCTCGGTCGTGACGAGCAGGCCCGCCTTTGCCCGGATGGCTCCATGCCCATCGGTGCGCAGTTCGAAGCCCTGGCCCCGATCGTCCTTGCGCCCCGCGGTGTCGTCGATGCGTCCGATGTGGCCCAGGCTCAGGCTGGAGCTTTGATGGTCGCTCTTGAGCTGCGCCTGGATCTTGCCGCTCGTGTCGTCGAGCGCCAGGTGGTTGCTCTGGCCGCCCTTGAGTTCGCGGCTGCGCAGGCCCGCCAGGTGCTTCTGCTCGGGCAACTGCCAGGCGGGCATCTCGTCGGCGTTGTGCACCCGGCCGACGACGATGGGGTGGTCCGGGTCGCCGTTGAGGAAATCGACAACCACCTCCTGGCCGATGCGCGGCAATGCGGCCATGCCGAAGGTCGAGCCGGCCCAGCCGAGCGACACGCGCAGCCAGCAGCTGGAGTTCTCGTTGTGCTGGCCCAGGCGGTCCCAGAAGAACTGCACCTTGATCCGCCCGTACCTGTCGGTCCAGATCTCCTCGCCGGCCGGGCCGACAACCACAGCGGTCTGGGGCCCCCGCGTGCGCGGCTTGACGGTGGCGCGCTTCGGCCGCCATGCGTAGGTGGTGGGCTGCACGTCGAAGGCAAAGCGCTGGACGGAGCCCCCCTCGGAGGCGCTCGCGCCTTCGCTGGCCTGGAGGTTTTCCTGGAGGTCGTAGTCCACGCCGAGCAGCAGGTACTGCTGGTTCTGGTCGGCGCGGGGATGGCTGGCCAGGCGCATGGTGAAGCCCGGCGCCAGGTCGCGCCGGTTGGAGCGTCCGCTCGCACGGCTGCGCTCGCTCAGTTGCTCTTCGTTGCGCACGCGCGCATAGGTTTCGCCATCGACGAGCTCGGTGTGGTTGCCGGGCCATTCGTACTGCTCGAAACCGTCGTGGTCGTGGCCGGGCGGCATCTGCCGCTGGGTGGTCAGGTCGGCCTTGGGCTTCTCGAAGTCATAGTGGCGGCGCTGGTGCCGGCCGGGGCGCACGCTCTCGTGCTGCATCCATTCGGTGACGCGTTCGGCAGGCTCCAGGCCACCGGTCATGCCGGCCTTTTCGTCGGGATGGTAGCGAAGCTCTTCGCCGCCGGGCAAGGGGCCATGGGAACTGGCGATGTCGTCGGCGAAGACCAGCGTGTGCTGCCCGGCCTCGTGGCGGAAGAAGTAGTAGATGCCCTCGTGCTCGCACAGGCGCGAGACGAACTCGAAGTCCGTTTCCCCGCCGGTCGGCCCCCCGTACTGCACGCAGTAGTCCCAGGCGCGGTAACTGCGGCTGAGCTTCTGCTCCATGGGATAGCCGTAGCGCCCGAGCACGGCCGTCACGATGTCGGGAACCGTTTGGTCCTGAAAGATCCGGTAGTCGCTTCTGCGCGTTGCCAGCCACAGCCAGGGGCGCAGCCGCATCTTGTAGAAAGACTGTCGGCTGTCTTCTTGAGACAGCCCGAAGCTGGTCACGATGCCGCCGAGATGGCGCGTGTCGCCATGCTCCGTCTCGATGGCGACGGAGGTGCTTTTCCCGAGCAGCGCCTTGGGGTCGATGGCGTTGTGGCTGCCCAGCAGGTCGACGTCGAAGGTGTACGGCTGGCTGAGTGCTTCGCGACCGGCCAGACGATGGAACTGAAGTGCATCGCCTGCCGGCGTGGCGATGGTGACGCGCCGCGTCATGGCGACAAGGACGTGCGTGCGCACGCGCCTTCGTGGATGGACATGGGATCTCCCTGCAGATGACCGCCGCTGTGGACCAGGGCGAGCTTTGTTCGATTATGTAAGGCGCTGCAGCCTTCGCGTAAGCACCCAAAAGTAGCACCGCGCCTCGTCTCCGTGAAAAACGACCGGTCGTTTAACGATAGACAACAGTGATTTCCATCTCGGCCACGTACACCTCCCCGGTCATCAACTCGGGGTGTACCGAATGGATCGAAAAATTCTCGTGGTCGGCGATCCGCCGGCCCCTGGCGGCAGAGTGCTGCCGTATGACGGTCCGATGCTCGATATGCACGGCCATCAGGTCGCGTTGATCGGCGGCAGGGCCTATTGCGAGGGCTGCAACAGCGTCGGCATCATCGCCAAGGCAGGAGGACCACGGCGCCCGCAATTCATATCGGAGGCTGCGCTGGAGGGAGACGTGGTCGTGTGTCATTGCCCGGTGCCGCAGCCCATACTTTCCGTGCTCCAGCAATCGGCGATATACGACGATGGGGACTGGCATGCGGCTGGTGTCATACCGAGCATCACCGCGTTGGCCATGACGCCGACCGCGGGCTCCGGGCTTGAAATGGCCGCCTTCAAGAAAACCGTGGACGACAACGTCACACATCCCCCAGAGGCCGAGCAGACCGAGAACATCTGCCCGAACATGACGAACAAGGAGTTCGCTACCTTGGCGATGAAACTGCGCGATATGGCTGTCGACTACATCACGAAAAAGCGGCTCCCCGAATTGGAGCGCTGGGACAAGGGGGCTCAGGCCCGCGCAAAGATGTGGTTTGGCATTGCCGATCAAAGCACGCGTGAGTATCTGCAGAAAGGCTTGGCCGCATGCGTGCGCGTGCTGAACAGTTTGGAGGCCAAGAACTTCGTCCGCTTTACAGAAGGTGGCAAGCTGGCGACATGCGTCATGGGTAGCGCTTCAGGTACCGCTGCGGCGGTATGCAAGCCAGATACCGCCACTCATACCATCGCGATTGGGCTCGACTTTTGTACCTTGACGTGGGACAACAAGGCCCATTTCGAAACGAGTGAAGTTCTAGACGGAGACTCCCGGCTGCTCACACTGATCCACGAAATCACTCACTTCGAAGACACCTTCAGTTCCAACGACGAGTGGTACGGAACAATGATCTCGAGACTGAATGTCAAAGACGCAAGAAACCGAGCCAAGGCAAGAGTGAACGCAGACAGCATCGCCGCATACATCTTGGGCATCAATCACGAGACGGCCGAATGAAATATCTCCACGCCATCATCCCTCTCGCCTTCGTCCTCGCTCCTGCATGGACCGCCGCCTGCTCTTTCGGCGGACTCGAACGCGAAGTACGGTTCCCCTCGGCAAGCACGCACCTTGGGTCGGAGCAGATCATCTCCCTGACAAACTGGTTCATCGAACAGAAGGACACAAGCAGAGCGACGCACGGCATTTACCGCGCCGACATCTTTGCCGTCGCCGTCAAAGGCGATGCCGATTCAACAAGAAAAGCACATCGCCGGCTTGCCGAGATCACCGGTCTTCTGAAGACCCTGAGCGCCGGGACTTCTTTCGATGTGGAAACCCATGTCGATGAACTCGAGACCCGACCGACAAAGCGCCCTGAGCGCCTGGACGTCTTGCAAGCGACGGTTCAACCGACATGCGCCAAGACGCGCTCGTGCTGCAAGGGGATTGAAGGCCCCTCGGCATCGCCCAGACAGCAATAGTTCGATGCGCCGACGAGTCGTCTGGGCCTCGACTGCAATCCTTGGCTAACTCGAAGGCGACCTGCTCAAGGCGGAGAATCGACCGCTTCCGCACGCAATTCTTTCTGCCCGCACCCCTGCGTGATCGGCATTTCGCAAAGGCCCAATGACCCCAACGATTCGAGACACCCGGCGCGCCAGTCCTCGCGCGTTCCCTCGAGCACTGGCGATTGCCTCCGCGCTTTCATTGGCCCTGCTTTGCTCGGCCGCCACAGCTGCCGCGCCCAAGGCCCGGCCAAAGTTCACCGACTACCCGACCACCACACGCGATCAGCCCCGTGCAGGCTCACACCCACCACTGCGGCTGACGACCCGAACGGCCCGGCGCTACACCACCGTCATCCACCACGCCTACAACGAGCCGCCCAACTTCGCCGGCCATCTGCGGGTGGCAGCCTGGGGATGCGGCACCGACTGCCGCAACTTCGCGGTGCTCGACCAGAACACGGGCCAGGCCTACACCCTTCCCAATGTCGATGCGATCGTGGGCGCCATGGGCAACGGCGATGAGCGGGTGGATTTCCGGCTCGACAGCCGGCTGCTGATCATCTCCGGCAGCTTCAATGAGAAGCCTCCGGAAGGTAAGTTCTACTATCTGTGGACCGGCCAGCGCCTCAAGCGGATCTTCACTGAGCCATTGGCTGTAGAGATGATCGACACGTCTCCCGTGGAAACCCAAACACCCGTGCGCTGAGACAGACGAGCATCAAAGCTCGTTGCAATAGCAGCTGACAGGCGCTCCGGCCAGCTCGGCCGCCATCGCGTCCCATGCCCCCGACGCCACGACGCCCGCGATATGAGCCTCATGCTGGCTGCGTGACTCCCACGACTCGACCAGCGTAAACACGCAGTCGTTGTCGGCGCGCCCGAACAACTGCACGCCCCGGCATCCATCCGCCGATGGCAGCGACTGCTTGACCTGTTGCATGAGTTCGGCGAACGCGGATGCGCGCTCGGGCTTGGCTTCGAAAGTGATGATGACGTTGATCGGGTTCATGGAAATTTCTTTGTCGTTGGCTTGAAGAAAAAGGAAGAACGCAGGTTAGCCAGCGCCCTCTCCCGCGCCAAGGCGCGAAGCTGCGAAGAAATTGACCATGGCTGCGAAGGATGCGACCGGCCATCCTCCACATCAGCCCTTCAGCCCATCAACCCGCCTGCACGCGCCGCACGTACTCGGCGGGCGTCGTCTCGAAGCGCCTGCGAAACGCGCGGTTGAAATGCGCCGCGCTCTCGAACCCCACCCTTGCGGCCGCATCGCCGGGGCGCAGCCCGGCGCCCAGCATCAGCGTGCGCGCCTCTTCCAGGCGCAGGTCGCGAATGCAGCGCATCGGCGTGACGCCGGCCACCTCGCGAAAACTGTGCGCGAAGTGCGAAGGGCTCATGTGGACGTGGCTGGCGATCTCGGCCACCGACAGCGGCCGGCCCAGATGGCGGCGCATGAAGGCGATGGCCGTCTGTATGCGTGCGCCGGCCTTGGTGACGGCGCCCGCGCTGCGGATGGCGGCCGCGGCCTCGGAGCGCAGCAGCCGCAGCACGATCTCCTCGACGGCCAGCGGCGCGAGCGTGCGGCGGTCCACCGGGTCGTCGGCCGCCAGCAGCAGGCGGGCGAAGGCCTCGACCACCTCCGGCCCCACCGGGGCCGTGAAGTTCTCGGTCACGCGGGCGGGCTCGGCCCGCAGCGTGCCGCTTTCCGCCAGCGCGACGACAGACTTGACCAGCACGTCGGGCGGCAGGTCGAGATGAATGGCGAGGTACGGCGCTGCGACGCTCGCCTCGACGACCGTGCCGAGGCACGCGACCTCAGCCCCGAGCACCAGGCATTGCGTGGCACCGTAGGCCAGCGAACGACGGTCGCCACCGAGGTGCGCGGTCTTGCGGCCCTGCAAGACCACCACCACGCCCGGCGTGAGGCGCTGGGTTTTCTCGTAACGGATCGGGTGCGAGAAGCGGTAGCAGCGCAGGCCTGAATACAGCGCATCGGTGCGGCCGTCTGCGGGGGTTCGGGCTGCGACCATGTCGCGCAGGCGGGTCCAGGCGGCGGGAATGGCAGCGGGCTCGTCGGGCTTGGTGTTGTTGCTGCTGTTGTTGTCGTCGTCGGGGATGGGCGCGGCTGGCATCGGCTTTGTCGGGGAGGAGAAAGAAAGAGAGAAACCGAACGGGATGCGCAGGGTAGCCGGTCGGCGCGCGCCCGCTGGCGGGGCGCGCCGCCTACTTACTCACCTACTTGATTGCTTGCTTGTTTATTGCGAGGGGCCGGGCCGTGAGAAAGCGCTGGCGTCTCGCCGGTGACCCGGCCGCCGCTATGTCGCCGAGGGCAGGCTGCTGCTGCCGCTGACTTGCAGCGCCATCAGCGCCCGGCGCATGTCGCCAGCGGCTGCGTTGACGGCGTCGATGCGCGCCACGAGCGCTTCGTTGAGCAGGCTGAGCAAGGCGCTCAGTTCGCTGCGGGTGGGGGCGAGCGCTTCGCTGTCGTTCGGGGCGCCGGGTTCGACGAGTTTTTCGAACGCGGCGTAGGCGCGGAGCACTTCGTTGAGGTTTTCGGCGTCGTCGCAGGTTTGGATTGCGAGGGTGTCGAGGGTGAGGGATGCGGGGTCGAAGAAAGCGGAAGGTTTGCGAGATTGCGCACAGGTGCGATCGGATTCAGCCATTAGATGGACTCCAAGTTACGCAGGGGCTTCATCAGGCTTCCAAACCCGGCCGCGCCACCTAGCAACGGCGGGCACAGTATAGCGACGTCAATCCATTAAACCATTGCCACGCTTTTTTAAAAACAAATAGCAAAATCAGCTCGGTACCAAACGATCTTAAAGGAAAAAATCAAGACCCTCCTGCATGCTTTTAATTTCTCAAAATCAACCCAACTGTCGCCGCCAACCACGCCTCCAATCTTGCCATTGTTGTATATTTAGCTCCCGTCCCTCTATACAAAAGCATGAAGGCTTCCCAATGATTCTTAATGCGCCGAGAGCCGACAAGTGCCTCTTGTTTATTTTGAAAAAGTACCGCAACAACGCAATCTGAAAGTTGAACAGTCGATTTCAAATAAATTGGCTTAATCAATCGCAAATCTGGTTTTCCGACGCGAGGAAATAAAAGCACCCACCCCGCGACTTTACCTTTAGCTTCACTCGACGTTTTTGGCAGTTCAGACAAATTTCCACCGTCGACAATCCATCGAATTTCTGTCGAATGCACATACGGAAATCCTGTTCTCTGCCGCTCACTCAAATGAACGGGCAAACTTCCTCGAATCAATTCAACCTCAATTACATCCTTCGGATTGCCTAAGAGAATGCGGCTTTCAATATTTTTCCCGGGGGAAATTTTTATGATCGAGGAGTTCACCCGTGCACCGCTGAAGGTACAACTCTTCAGATCCATCACAGAACTTATCAAGTATTTCTTCCCCAAAGTCAACCGCGCAAGATTATCAACCTCAGAGTAAAGCAACGATTCGGGAACCACAGCAATTGCGCCGCCTTTTGGACTAAAAGCTTCAAGACTTTTTAGCAAATGCGCCATCGCCACCGATACTTTTAGGTGGACATCTTGGTAAGTGATGTCAATAGATTTCTGAGCCCTCTGACTGAAAGGCGGATTAATAATAAGTAGATCCGCAGGATGAGGAAGGTTGCTAGAAAAATTTTGGAGATGCACTCTACTTTTTAGCATATCGGCAACAGTCAAATGCCAACTTGGCCGATTTTTTCGCAGTTTCGCAATAGCGCTCCTGTCCTGATCGATCCCGACGCACTCTACAGTTCCAAAAACCGCATTTGCGGCATCTAATAACCGACCACTGCCACAAGTCGAATCAACGCACGTGCTGGGGGTAAAAGGTAAATTGGCTCTCTCGAGAGCATCCATCGCCACATTCTCAGGCGTGTAGTACCTATCCAATTCAATAGGCATTGAAGTTCTCGAGGTTGTAAATATGTATCACCCCAAGTCCTTTGGTTCGGTCTTCCTTTTTAATTGGGTAATCGAACATCACCTCAGTGGTGTCTGGATTTCGCATCGCAAATAGCACTGAGCCGATAGCGTGAGGCTTGGTACCAACAAGAGCCAAATACATATAGTACTCGGGGTAGTCTTTTTTTATAGCGCTCAACGTTTCGAATGCTTCAAAGGGACAGCTTGCTCGTGCATATCGCAACTCCGAGTGTGCTCGATATTCTTCGAGAAATAGTCTATTGCACCCAACCGTAAATGCAGGATACTCCAATTGAAAGCCGGGTGCCCCGACGAGAGGAATTACTTTAGGAGTTGGATCTAGCTGGGAAACTAGATATTCAGGTCGACTTCCTTCAAATCCGAGCGTGGCAACGAACACGCACTTGGCTTCATCCTCTGGCCCCGCCAGTCGCGCAAATCCTGGAAGAGGAGCTAAGCCTTCGAATGTCACGCTAAGATCAAATATTGCAGATGAAGAAGGCGTTGGGTGAGTTTTATAAGATTCGGGTTCGGCGTAAAGAACTCTAATCGCGCTATGCTGCCTAAACGCGCTCTTCAGCAAAGGAGCCCACACGTCGTGGCTAAGGCCGGTCACGTCAATTAAAATTCGTTGCGCAGAGATGGCCGCATCGATCGCAGCATCATTTCTTAATGAAATAATAACTGCATCCCCACCCCCTTTTTGAATACTTATTTCTTCGCGATCAAGCTTCTGAATCCAAGCGACCTTGCGCGGATCATTTTTTGATATTTCGGACCACAGGGGAATATTGCCTCGTTTTTCTTTCGGAACCGCAGACGCAATTACAAGCTCGTCTGGCAGAAGGTTTTCTTTTGCAAGAATCTTGAATCTTAATGTGGTTGTGGGTGGAAGAGGGAAGCCGCTCATTTTTCTGCCTCATTCCCATAAAAGGCGGAAAATAAGGCGAGTTGCTCGGGCAAATCTTCTTTGGAAGTCTGAGGCTTATCATCCAGCAAAGTGGAAATTATTTTTGCCGGTCGGTCTTTCAGTACAGCCAATAGATGTTCTGCACCGATGGTCATACGCCGCTTTTTTCGATGTGATATTTCAAAAAAAGCACTGAATATTCTATGCAATCGATATTCGTCATCACGAACTTCTGAACTGCTTGTTGCTTTGGTTCTAGGTTCTGACTCAAATGCAAGATGCCCCACCCCTTCTTGCAGCAGTCGCTGAATTTCCTCTATGTCAGCAGGTTCGCCCGAAAGCACGAATGACGTTACTTCGGGAGCTTTTCCACTAGGTTCACGTGCGAGTTCAAAGAAAACCTTGCCGATTGCAAGCACCAATCGCTTTAATTGCACGCCATGCTCAGCCAAGCCTTCCAGTTGACTAAGCCTTCTTTTCCCAACGTCACGGGCAGCGATAGTCTGTGCCTTTGCGGAGATGGTCAACGTATCGGAAAATGAATCTGCACGGTCCAGCTCATAGCCAATTGCAGCATCGATGAGTTCTAGAAAATACCTAATATTTCCCGCCGCAAGGGACAACAAGGTCCTTTCCCCGCAATAATATTTACGAATCCTGACACCCTTTCTGCCCTTAGAGAGCCAAAAGAGGCTGGCATAACCGTAATTTCCCAACCGGGTTTCCCATTCAATTTTGTTCTGGAACCACGACAGAGCAAGCTCTTGAAGAGAGCCCCCTTCGCTCTCTTGCCAAAACCTTAGGAAATATGTTTCGCTTTTTGGCCTATTTTGAAAAAAATCAAAAAGTTCACTGCCTTTTAACTCTTTTAGCACTCCGTCTGCTATCCGTTCAGCGCCTAATGCGAGCGCTTCTTTAGAAAATGTCAACTCTTCGAGAAAGCCCCTCAATGCTTCCGAGACGGGAGCTCCCTCGCCTTTTGCATACTTCAGCCTCAGCTCCGCCACGGCTTTTGCAAAATATTCGAAGCCTTCATCGGCGATCTCAATTTCCAAACAATCATCCGGTACCCTGAGCAAATCCTGCCCATCCAATGTTTGGCGGTTGCGTAGGCCGTTTTTTCGAACTCCGACTTTATATGATAGCGGAGGCTCTGCGTGCTTGATATATGTATTAACAATGGCTTGCTGGTAATCCAGTAAATTTTCATACTCGTCAACGCAGCAAAAAATTACGCGCTCACCGAGCAAGCCGCAGTCCCTGAGACTCTCACTAAAGGTTCTTAGTGGCGCCTCTGCCATAGATGAATTTATTCCGAGATCGCGACTCGGGTTGTTGACTTGAAGCTGCAGCGTAGAAATTGCAACTTTAATTTCACCTTTTAACTCTTCCAAGCTTTCCAACGCCCGCAATCCAAGCTCTTTAGCTACCAGTTGTATGCTTGCTGCAGGTAACATTTGGCCGAACCGCAACTGAAGCCAGATTGCCAAATTTGTAAGTTCAGCGCACACCAGAAGATTAAAGTAATGGGCGAACCATTTTGCCCACTGTGGATTTTCCTCGCCTCCGCCGGAAAAAGCACGGACGCGATTTTTATTCATTCTGACCAGAATACCTAAATATGCAATATCTCCAAAGGACTGGCCATCTGTTTCAATGCGGGCAAGCATCGAGTCGTATCTAAGCGATTGGAGCGCCGTAGTTTTCCCCGTCCCTCTACCGCCCACTAAAAAACAAGGTCGCATTGACTCCAGTTTTTTTAAATAGGTAGGAGAAACAAATAAATTGCTGAAATGTGTCGATGGCCACTCGGCCCTGTTGTCTCCGAACAACTGCCGCAAGATCGATATGTTTTTAGCTTCGTTCAATTAGCGGCTCCCAATTATTTTTCCCCGGCGACCAAAAGATCGGCAGAGTGGCATCTGGCATAGAGTGTTCAAAACCAAAAAGCAATCCTCTTTTTTTGTACCCATACATAAGATACGAAGGATTATTCGCAATATAGTTCTCTCGAGGAGTTAGCCGTTGGCTGTACTTATCTAGAAATGAATGAATGAAGATTTTCATTTCAGGCGAATCCTCCATCACCCCTTCGATAGTAGATTTCTTCTCTAGCACGTGAGCGGTGCATACAAGCACTTCGGGGGCATCGCCGTATATCTTTTTCATTCCAAAATCCGTTGCAATTAATGTCACATAGATAGCTGTGAACGTCTTTTTTGCGGCTAGGATTTGAAAAGAAACTCCTTGTTTATTTGGAGTTTTCCATGTGGATAAAAACTGATCGCCCGAACCGACAAAATCATCTATAAATAATACGGTGCCACCTTTGGAGGCATGCTCAATGGCTTTTTCGGTGTTAAGTATATGAATAGCATCATCTAATTTCAGGGATTGCCTAGCCATCCGGCATAGCAGATTCCCAGAATCTGCAGGATTCGGCCGCTCCCCGTTTACCGGCGTCAATATTGCCGAATCAAGTGACTTAATAACGCTGGCTACTTCCGAATCTCCCCCTTTGGGCATACCGTCTCCCAATGAATCGTAGGATGCGATCAAAAGCTTTTGCGTCAGGGATTTGTTGTAAAAGGTAAATTTGTCGAGCAAAAACGCCGCAATCTTTTGGTCGTCTTCCTCGAAATTTTTAATCCAAGCTCTGGGGCGCATTGCGGGCTCCGGCAACCAAAGTCCCGCCGCTTTAAATACGTTGCATTTTTCAAGCACTTCATGGACGCTTGTATCTGCTGACAATTTTTCCTCCTTGTTTTATGTTGATCTAACACGACCAACCATCTCCCTAGTACAAGAAATCCACCGGCATGGATATCCTCTTTTTCGCAAGCCGCCGAGTGTGCAACAAGGCAACGAAGAGCGATACCCCTTCGGTATGCCTGACCTGCTCGCATCTTCAGTGCAATAGCTCTCCGCTGAGCTCCCAATCTCCGGCGTTGACTTCGGACTCGGCACTCAAGCGAAGCTTGTCGGCAAGTTCCGGACGCCGTGCCCGACCAGAACACGATGCCTGATCAAACTCTCAAGAGACCTCTGAGAATCTATCGAGCCACGACAACTCAGTTATCGGATTGGCAATGAGCTCACGCGCATCTCCGAGGCGTGAAATCGGAAGCGGCTCGCGGGATTCTTGAGTTGTCTGCAACTATCTTCTGCCCACACCCCCATTTATCCGCAAAGGTATCCGCCAGACACTCCTCCTAACCCATTCAGGAGTGCCTCATGCCAATCGCCTTACTCGCGCTGACCCTCAGCGCCTTCGCCATCGGGACGACCGAGTTCGTCATCGTTGGCCTCATCCCCACGGTCGCCGCCGACCTCGGCATCGGCCTTCCCTCGGCCGGCCTGCTGGTCAGCCTCTACGCGCTGGGCGTCGCCATCGGCGCGCCGGTGCTCACCGCGCTCACGGGCAAGCTGCCGCGCAAGGCGCTGCTGCTTGGGCTGATGGCGCTGTTCACGGTCGGCAATCTGCTGGCGTGGAAGGCTCCGAGCTATGAATCGCTGATTGCCGCTCGCGTGCTCACGGGGCTGGCGCACGGGGTGTTCTTCTCCATCGGCTCGACGATCGCCACCGGCCTGGTGCCGAAGGAAAAGGCGGCGAGCGCCATCGCAATCATGTTCACCGGCCTCACGGTGGCGCTGGTCACGGGCGTGCCGCTGGGCACGTTCATCGGGCAGCACTTCGGCTGGCGCGAGACTTTCCTGGCCGTGTCTGGGCTGGGCGTTATCGCCTTCATCGGCAGCTGGGTCTTCGTGCCAAGCAACATCCGCCACACGCCGCCGGCCTCGCTGGCGCAACAGGCCAAGGTGCTGGCCGAGCCGCGCCTGCTGCTGGTGTATGCCAAGACGGCCATCGGCTACGGCGGCTCGTTCATTCCGTTCACGTTCCTCGCGCCGATCCTTACCGACGTGTCTGGCTTCAGCGCGGGCGCGGTGGGCTGGGTGATGCTGGTGTACGGCGTGTCGGTGGCGGTGGGCAACATCTGGGGCGGCAAGCTGGCCGACCGCATGGGCCCGATTCCGGCGCTGAGGATCATCTTCGCGCTGCTGGCCGCGGTGCTGCTGGTGTTCAACTTCGCGGCGCCGCACAAGTGGCTGGCGCTGGTGGCGGTGCTGATGTGGGGCGCCGTCGCCTTCGGCAACGTGCCGGGTCTGCAGGTGTACGTGGTGAAGCAGGCCGAGCGCTTCACGCCGCAGGCGGTGGACGTGGCCTCGGGCCTGAACATCGCGGCGTTCAACCTGGGCATTGCGGGCGCGGCCTGGGCCGGTGGGCTGATCGTGACGCACCTCGGGCTGATGCACACGCCGTGGATCGGTGCGCTGGTGGTGCTGCTCTCGCTGGCCCTCACGCAATGGAGCGGCACGCTCGACCGCCGCGCGGGCATTCCGGTTCGCGCTTCGGGGCCGGTGCCTGTCGGTCACTGAGCTTCGCTTTCTTCCCCTCTTTTCAAACGCACAAGAACACACCATGAACACGAACACCCGCAATCCCATTCCCGCCTTCGGCCTCGGCACCTTCCGCCTGAAGGGCCAGGTGGTCATCGACTCGGTGAAGAACGGCCTCGACGTGGGCTACCGCGCGATCGACACGGCGCAGATCTACGGCAACGAGGCCGAGGTGGGCCAGGCGATAGCCGAAAGCGGCGTGGCCCGCAGCAGCCTCTTCATCACCACCAAGATCTGGACCGACAACTACGCGAAAGACAAGCTGGTGCCCAGCCTGAAGGACAGCCTCGCCAAGCTGCGCACGGACCACGTCGACCTGACGCTGATCCACTGGCCCTCGCCCGGCAATGCGGTGCCGGTAGCGGAGTTCATGGGCGCGCTGGCCGAGGCCAAGGCGCAGGGGCTCACGAAGCACATCGGCGTGTCGAACTTCAACATCGCGCTGATGAAGGAAGCCATCGCGGCCGTGGGCGCGCAGCAGATCGCCACCAACCAGATCGAGCTGCACCCCTATCTGCAGAACCGCAAGGTGGCGGAGTTCGCCAAGAGCGTGGGCATCCACATCACCTCGTACATGACGCTGGCCTACGGCAAGGTGCTGAACGATCCCGTGATCGAGGCGATTGCGAAGGCACGCAACGCCACTGCCGCGCAGGTGGTGCTGGCGTGGGCGATGCAGCTGGGCTACGCGGTGATTCCGTCGTCCACCAGGCGCGCGAACCTCGAAGGCAACCTGAAGGCGCAGCAGCTGCGCTTGACGGATGCGGAGATGGCGCAGATTGCGGCGCTCGACCGCGGCGAGCGGCTTACCGACCCGGCCGGTCTGTCGCCGGCCTGGGACTGATCGTCAGTGCCTCCTGCCATGCGTGCAGGCGCGGCATCACGCGCTGATGGCGGCCTGCGTCTGCCGGCACTCTGAGTTGCACTTTGCGATTTGCCCCTCAGGCACTCCGGTGCTTCAATGTCGGCTCCTGCCATGACCAAGGAGACTTCCATGGCCTACGAAGCGCGATATGTCCTGCGACCCAACCCCGGAGCCGATCTCGGCGCCGTCATCGAAGCCCTGAAGGTGGGCGCGGCGCTCTGGAAGAAACACGGTGCGCCCAATCCGCAGCTATGGAGCGTGGCCGCCGGCGAACTGGGCAACTATGTTCTGACCGTGCAGTTCGAGAACGCTGCCGCATACGCGAAGGTCACGGACCCACTGTCGGCCGACCCCGAGTTCCGCCGCTGGCAAGCGGACAACGTGCGGTCCGGCGCGTTCACGTGGGTGCGCAGCAACCTGATGCGCGAGCTCCCCCTGCCCTGAAGCCACCGCCGTGCTCAATGGGAGCGTCGTTGTCCACGCTCCTTCGCGGCGCGTACCTCCGTCGAGATGGACGAGACCACGGCGGCCCATTCCTCTGCCGTGAGCAGCAGCGCCGTCTGCGAGTGAAGGAGCGTGTCTTCCTTGTCCAGGTGCACGGACATGAACTGCCGGTGCCGCTGCAACAGGGCCTCGGCCTCCGCGGCCGCCCTCGCATCGCCGGTCTCGGCGCGCTTCAAGTTGGTCTTTGCCTGCGAGAGAAGGCCGTTGCAGCACTCGCTCTCCGAGTCGAGTTCATCGAGAAGCTCGTCGGCTTCGCTCGACCTTCCGCGCAGCATGTTCAGCATGACGACGCCCTTGGGGCGGTGGGTCGTTTCTTCGAAGTCCTGGAGACGTTCGATGACTTCGATGGCAGACGCCGCGCGTTGTCCGGTGCGCGTGCCGTCGCCTGTCTTCATCGCCGTATCGAGTCGAGCCAACAACTCCCGGGTGCGGGCGTGCTCGGCGCGCAGGATGGCCCATGCGCATTCGGCTGCCAACATGCTTCACCTCCTTTGTGGAGCAGCGAACTGCTCCGGAATTGCCTGTGAGCCCTAGCCTTTAACGCCATGGTTCTACATCGTTGCAGCCGGTGCCGCAAGCCTCGTCTCGAAGGTCGGTTTGTCGCCCGCCCCGGGGATTGATACGACTGTTTCAGGGCCTCGTCTACCCAGGCCCGGGCCGCGATCGCGGCGGCCCGTGGCATTCTGAAGAAGGCGAATCTTCAAACCACACAGGCGATCGAGGAAATCCGATGCGGCATGAACGCTGGCTGCGCGCGTTCGCATGGGCCGGAAGCTGCGCGCTTCTGGTTGCGTTCAGCATGTGGAGCGGTGGCGCCGCCATTCCCGATGCGCCGGCCGCACCGGCCGCGGCGAGCAGCCGCGTCGTCTCCAGCACCATCGCCTCGGCCAAGACCGGCGCGACCTATCCGCTCGAAATCTACCTGCCCGCCTCCTACGACGGCGGCTCGGCGGCGTACCCGGTCATCTATGCGCTGGATGGCGACGCGGTCTTCAATCCGCCCGGTACGCGGTTCGCGAATTTCAGGGCCGTCCTCGAGGCGCGCCGCACGCAGGCGATCCTCGTGGGCATCGGCGGTTCGGCCCGCCGCGGAAGGGACTACCTGCTGCCCGGCGCCCTTGCGTACCACGACTTCCTCGCGCTCGAGCTCGTGCCCTTCATCGAAGCGCGATACCGCGCCGATGCGCGAAGGCGCCTGCTGACGGGCCTCTCGCTGAGCGGCAGCATGGCCGGCATCGCACTGTTCCTGGAGGGCGCGGAGGGCCAGCTGACGTTCTCGCACTTCCTGTCGTTCGAGGGCTCGTTCGGCGTTCAGGCGGACCGGCACCAGGCGCTCGAAGAAAAGATGCACGACGCGCTCGGCGGCAAGCCCTTGCCTGCAACGCTCTTTCTCACGCGCTGCGGCAACCCCGCCGAGTGCAACTTCGAGCCCGTGGACGGGATGTACAAGCGGCTCCTGGCCCGCTCGTACCGGGGCCTGGTGGCCACGGAAACGACGTATTCGACGACGCACATCGGCACCGATGTTCCGTCGTTCACCGACGCGATCGCGAAGCTGTTGCCGTAGTTCGCCTGGCCGGCGGGGGCAACGTCGCGGAGCAAAAGTTGCTGCGAAGGCGGTCGTCTTCATGCCGCGGGTTCGCAGATCGAATCGAGCGCGTACCTGAGTTCGCGCTCCTCTTGCGAGGTCATCGCGAGTGCGAGGGTGCGGAACTCGGCCTTGTAGCAAGGCAGCATCAGAGCCGCGGTGAGCGAGTGAACGCAACTGCCGCGCGCGATGTGCTCGTGGCATGCGACAACGCTGCGATGGATTTCGAGTGCGCGTGCGACGCGGGCCGAGGCCTGCGTTGTGGTGCCCACGTCGCTTCTTGTGATGCTCATTGCCGGCTCCTCATGGCGCGCTGCGAGTGGCGCCGTGAAGTCACTCTATTCAGCAGCAGGCGGAATGGTGAGTAACAACATCGTCGCGAATCCGGACGGGGCACTCCACAAGCCGCACAGGAAATCAGCGCCAGGTCGCGATTCCTGCCTTTCGTGAGAAATTTCTGAGCGGTTGACGATAGACAACAGTGTTAGCGCGCTCGGTGCCATACAACGCCCCGTCACTTGACGGGAGCGTATTGAATGGAACGAAAGATTCTCGTGGTCGGAGATCCGCCAGTCCCTGGCGGCCGGGTGCTGCCCTACGACGGCCCCTTGCTCGATCTGCATGGGCACCGCGTTGCCCTGATCGGCGGCAGGGCCTACTGCGAAGGCTGCAATAGCGTAGGCATCATCGCCAAGGCCGGAGGTCCACGGCGGCCGGAATTCATCTCGGAGGCCGCGCTGGAAGGAGACGTCGTGGTCTGCCATTGCGCACTTCCTCAACCTCTGCTCGCCACGCTGCAGCACACCTCGACATACGACGATGGGATGCATCATGCAACGGCGAAGGCCATGGCGTCGTTCATCTCGCCTGCTAGAGAAACAGCCGCATTGAAGAAGGCGGTCGACGAGCATGTTTCGCATCCGCCTGAAGCCGAGCAGATGGAAAAAATCTGCTCGAACATGACAAACAAGGAATTCGCCGTCTTGGTGATAAAGCTGCGCGACATGGCGATCGACTACATCTTGAAGAAACGACTCCCCGAATTGCAGCGGTGGGACAAGGAGGCCCAGGCGCGAACGGTCGAGTGGTTTGGCACAGCCGATCAGAGCATCAGGGAATATCTGCAGGAGGGCCTGGTCGCGTGCGCTCGCGTGCTTCGGGGACTGGAGCCGAAGAATTTCATTCGATACGCGGAAGGCGGCAAGATCGCGACCTGTGTACTAGCAAGCGCGAATGGTGCAGCCGCAGCGGCATGCAAGCCGGATACGGCTACCCGCACCATCGCGATCGCGTCCGTCTTTTGCAATTTCAGATTCGACAACAAGACCAACTTCGACACGGGCGCCGTGATGGATGGTGACTCAAGGCTATTGACGCTGGTGCATGAGGTGACGCACTTCGACGACACCTTTTCTTCGAACGACACCTGGTACGGAACAACTCAGTCGAGGGAGCACGCGGAACATCCCAGGTCTCGCTCCAACGCAGACAGCCTCGCGTCCTATATCCTCGGCGTTACCGGTTGAGACACATCGTGACCAAGCACCTTCGATTCCTGGGGCCCTTGACCCTCGCCCTCGCAATGCTCAGCCCGGCCGCCGCGCTTGCATGCAGCCCCATCAAGCTCTTCTATGTGCACTTTGAGCGCGATTCCGCGACGGTATCCACCGACCAGATCCTGAAGCTTGGCGCCTGGATGCAGGAGCTCCGGACTCGGTACCCCAACCACGAAGCAATCTACATCGGAGCCTCAGTCAATCCGGAAGAGCGAGACCACGATCCCAAAGGCCTGGGCCTGGAGCGGGCACGCAACGTGGCTCGCGTTCTTCGAGAAGAACTGCGCTTCAGCGCCAAGATCGCTCTTCCCAGGAGCAGCTATGTCGCCGACCCCGAGTCTCTCTCGGGCGGACCTGCCACAGACCAGCGGGTTCTTGGCGTGCAGCTCGACTTCCTGCCGGCTTGCCCGCATGAATGCACCTGCCAACTGGGCGACCCACTCCACACGCCGCAGACTCCTCGCTGATCCGACTGCGATCAGTTGAAGCTCACGCTCCTTTGCGCGCCGCAGCCCAGTCGAAAAGAATCTGCACCGCCTCGTGGTCCATCTTCTGCTCGGCGGGCAAGCTGCGTTGCGCAAGCGTCGCACCAGCCTCGGCCCGCAACACCTCCACATCGATCGGATGTCGAGCCGCCACGGTCACCCCGTCGAACGCTTCGCCCGACTGCGCAAGCGAAGCCGCGTAGTAAAGCTTCGCAATGCCCGCGATGTGCATCGCCGCCACGCACATCGCGCAGGGCTCGCACGAGGTGTAGAGCTCGCAGCCCGACAGGTTCACGGTGCCGAGCTTGCGGCACGCGTCGCGGATGGCTTCGACCTCGCCGTGCGAGGTGGGGTCGTGGTGGGCGACAGAGTGGTTGAAGCCTTCGCCGACGATCACGCCGTCTTTCACGACGACGGCACCGAAGGGCTCGGTGCCGGGCTCCTGCAGGGCCTGGGCAGAAAGGGCCAATGCCCTTTGCATGAAGTGTTCCCGGTACATGGTGCTCAGCCCTTTCTGGTGGCCGCGCCTTCGAGCGCGGAGAGAGATGGTGCATCGGTCTGCGGCGCGCGCGAATCGAACAGGCCGGCCGTGGTCGCTGCATAGCGGCGCGGGTCGAAGCGCAGCATGAGCGGCAGCAGCGCCACCACCACGGCAGCAAGGTAGGCCCACGCGAGCGTGAAGCCGCCGGTGTGCTCGCGCACCCAGCCGGTGACGAAGGGCGCGAGCGCCGCGATCATGAAGCCCACGCCCTGCATGAAGCCGGCGAGCGCGCCGGCCTGCGCGGGGTCGGGCAGATGATCGAGCGCGAGGACCATACACAGCGAGAACGCGCCGCCGAGGCCGAAACCCAGCACGACGGCGATGGCGACTGCCGGCACGGGCGCGTCGAAGCTCAGCGCGCAGAAGCCCGCGAGCTGCGCGGCGAGCATGAGCACCAGCCACGGCCGCAAGTCGCGCCCACGGCTGCGCGCAATGGCGGGCATGGCGAGCGCGGAGACCACCTGCGCGGCCGTCATCAGCGCGAGCACCGAGCCGCCCTGCTGCGCGGTCCAGCCCTGCTGTGCGTAGAAGTGCGGCAGCCAGGCGACGAGGCTGGTGTAGCCGCCGTTGATGAGGCCGAAGCACGCGGCCAGCAGCCACGCGCGGCGGCTTGCGAAGCAGCGCAGCCAGGAGAGGCTTTGCCTTGGCGCATCGGCGGTGAATTCCATGCGCCGCATGTTGAGCCAGTACAGCAGCGCGAAGACGGCAAGCAGCGCCCAGATGGACAGGCCCGCATGCCAGTCGGGCTGCGCACCGCCGAATGCATGCGCCACCCACGGACTGGCCATGGCGCCGAGGCCGCCGCCGCCCATGATGGCGGCGGAGTACAGCCCCGTCATGACGCCGACGCGCGTCGGATAAGCCTGCTTCACCACGCCAGGCATCAGCGCCTGCACCAGGCCGACACCGGCACCGGCGAGCGCAGCGCTCAACAGCAGCGCGGCTGCACCGCCGGCCGCGTATCGGCTCGCGCAGGCCAAGGCGATGACGGCAAGCCCGAGCGCGACCCCGCCGCGCGCGCCAACGCGCTGGCCGACGGCCGCGCCGAACAGCGAGGTCGCACCCATCGCGAACATCGGCAGCACCGTGAGCAGCGCCACCGCATGAAAGCCGATGCCGGTGGCAAGGCGGATGGGTTCGAGCAGCGGACTGCTCGACGTGAGAAAGGCGCGCAGATTCAGCGCGACCAGCACGATGACGATCGCGAAGGCGATGCCTCCGTCGCGCCTGTTCTGCTTTTGTTCCTCAGCCTTCACAGGAACGCCAGGTCGGCCCGAAGCACGCCGTTGCGCGCCACGATGCAGCCGCCCGCCACCACCAGCTTGCGCACGGGGCGCGAGACGACGGCGTGCGCGACGGTCTGCGCATCGACCAGCACTAGATCGGCGCGGCAGCCCGCCTCGAGTCCGTAGGCTTCGAAGCCACAGCCGCGCGCGCCCGAGTGGGTGACGGTGTCGAGCGCCACCGCGATCTCGTCGTCGCGGCGCAGGTTGTAGCGCAGGCCGATGATCATGGCGCGTTCCAGCATGTCGGGGTTGCCATAAGGCGACCACGTGTCGCGGATGCCGTCGTTGCCGCCGAGCACGGTCACGCCGGCCTGCCTGCAGGCCATGAGCGGCGGCACGGTGCGCGAAGGCGGCGCGCTGGTGATGAGCACCACGCCGAGCTTGGCCATGCGCGCAAGCAGTGCCTCGCGCTCGCGTTCGCTCACGTCGCCCAGGCAGAAGCCATGGCTGATCGCGACCTTGCCCTGCATGCCCAGCGCCTCGGTGCGCTGCAGGATCAAGTCGAGCGAGAACGCGCCCATGGCGCCGGGCTCGTGCAGATGGATGTCGACCGGACGCTGGTGCTTGTCGGCAATGCCGAAGAGCACGTCGAGCGACTTCACCGGGTCGCCGTCGATGGCGCAGGGGTCGAGGCCGCCGAGCACGTCGGCGCCCATTGCCAGCGACTGGTCGAGCAGCTCGGCCGTGCCGGGCCGGCCCAGCAGGCCCGACTGCGGGAACGCGACGATCTGGATCTGCTGCAGCTCGCGCAGCGCCTCGCGCGTGCGGATGGTGCCTTCGAGATGGCGCAGGCCGGCCTGCGTGTCGACGTCGACGTGCGTGCGCAGCCGCGTGGTGCCGAGCGCGAGGAATGCCTTGGCCAGCACCAGCGACTGCGCGGCCGCGTCGTGCCTGCTGGCATGGCGGAAGGCGCGCTCGTTCTCGATCTTGTCGATGAGGTTCGTGCCGACTTCGTTGCGGTACCAATCCATGCCCCACATGGTCTTGTCGAGGTGCGTGTGGCCTTCGACGAGGCCGGGCAGCAGCAAGGCGCCGTGGCCTTCCTCGACGGTGGCGCCGGTCGGAGCGGCAAGCTCCGCGCCGATCGCGGCGATGCGGTCGTCCTGCACCAGCACGTCGACGGGGGAAGCGCCCATGGGGCGCACGTTGCGGATCAGGAGCGATTGCATGTGGGGCAGTCCGTTTCTCTGTCTTGCAGGCATCAAGCCGGTTGCGCAGCGATGGCGCGGCGGGTCGTGTTCGGGGTGAGCAGCGCCACCACGACGAACACCAGCGCATTCGTCGCCAGCGCCACGAGCCCGGTGTTGAGCGACTTGAACACGACCGGCGCGGCCGGGAACAGCGTACCCAGGTTGGAGCCGGTGGTCATCATGAAGCCCAGCACTGCGCCGCCCGCCAGGATGCCCGCGAAGGCCGCGTGCCTGTTGCCGAAGGGCTTCTTCATGAGGCTGAAGAGCAGCGAAGGCAGCAGCTGCGTGAGCAGGCTCGACGCGAAGATGGCCACCGACACGATGGTGGTGCCGCCGCGCAGCACGAAGTACACCGCCACCAGCGCGAACACCGGCAGCACGCCGCGCGCCACGCGCGACACCTGTTTGTCGGTGGCCTTGGGCGCGAAGCCTTCCTTGTAGACGTTCTTGCCGATCACCGTCGAAGCCGTGAGCAGGATCATCGAGCCCGGCACCAGCGCCGTGAGCACGCCGGTGCCGCCGATCACGCCGACGAACCACGGGTCGAAGGTGTGCTTCACAAGGCCGAACAGGGCCAGGTCGACCTCGGAGCCCTTGAGCCCCGGCACCTGCAAGATGGCCGCGAAGCCGACCAGGAACAGGAAGGCGATGACCACCTGGTACAGCGGCATGAGGATGGTGTTGCGGCGCACCGCACTCGCGCTCTTTGCGGCATACACCGAGGTGAGGTTGAACGGGTACAGGTAGTAACCCAGCGCCGTCAGCAGGATGGTCGAGTTGTACCAGGTGAGGTTCAGGCCCTCCTTCGGGAATTCGAAGAAGCTGGGGTTGGCGGCATGGATGGCGCTGAACATCGGCGCGACGCCGCCGTAGTAGTGCCACGGCAGGTAGATGCCGAGGAACACGGCGAGCGCGAGGATCAGGATGTCCTTCACGATGGCGATGCTGGCCGAGCCGTGGATGCCCGAGAACAGGATGTAGCTCACCATGACCAGCGTGCCGATCCAGATCGCCACCTGCGGCGCGATGGAGCCGTACGAGGCCTCCGACACGATGATGCCCAGCCCGCGCAGCTGGATGGTGAGCAGCGCGACCATGCCCATGAGCGCCACGATGGACACCAGCACGCCCAGCGCGCGGCTGTCGTACTTGTGCGCGAAGAAGTCCGAGAACGACACCAGCTTGTGCGCGGTGGCGTAGCGCCAGATGGCCGGCAGCATCCAGAAGGCCATGAGGTAGGCCAGCCCGCCGTAGGCCAGGATGTAGAAGGCCGGCGTGCCCTTGCTGTACGACCAGCCGCTCGCGCCCAGGAAGGTGAAGGTGGAGAACGACTCGCCCGCCATCAGCAGGAACACCATGATGGCGCCCAGCCCGCGCCCGCCGATCGCCCATTGCTCCAGGCTCATGGTGCGCCCGCGCCGCGCGAGCACGGCGAGGCCCAGCGCGCCGATGACGAACAGGGCGATGACGCCGAGTGCCGCGTTCATCGCGCGCCTCCGGTGGAGGAAGAAGGCGCGTCGATGTCGCCTTCGGCGCGGTCGATGACCACCATGATGAGCGAGGTCAGCACCAGCCAGCTGACGTTCCACACCATCAGGAAGGGCATGCCGAGCACGAAGGTGGGAGCGACGGAGGACAGCCATCCCCCGCTGAAGAAGGCGGCGACCGGCAGCGCGGCAAGCCATTTGGCGGATTTCATGGGGGCCTCGATTCTTGTCTCGGGTTGGGATTTTCTGTAGTTTTGGTTAACCATACAATTTTATTTGGTTAACCAAACGGATGCGGATGGTACGGAGCGCAGGGGCCCGAGTCAATCCGGGGGCTTTCCCTGAGGGTGCGGTACGCAAGCAATAATCCGGTTGCCTATGCCCTCCGCCGCCCGCAAATCCCCAGCGACCGCCCCCTCCCCCGAGCTCACCGAAGCCGACGACCCGAACGTGGACGAACGCGTCTACGGCGCGGTCTCCAAGGCCTTGCTGAGCGGCAAGCTGCGCCCCGGCACGCCTTTGCGCGAGCGCGCGCTGGCCGAAGCGCTGGGCTGCACGCGCGGCGCGGTGCGCAAGGCGCTGGCGCGGCTGGGCTCGGAAAAGCGGCTGGTGCTGGAGCACAACCGGGGCGCCTTCGTGCCCAACCCGTCCATCGACGACATGCGCGGCATCTACCGCGCGCGCCGCATCGTGGAGGCGGGGCTGGTGACCACGCTCTTCGGCAATCTCTCGCGCGAGCAGGTGGCCGCGCTTCGCAAGCACGTTCAGGCGGAGCAAAAGGCCTTCAAGGAAGGCCGGCGCGAAGACGCGGTCCGGCTGGCGGGCGATTTCCACCTGCTGCTGGCGCAGATGGCGAACAGCGAGGAACTGCTGTCGTACATCCGGCGGCTGATTTCGAACACCGAGCTCTACAAGGCGCTCTACGACTCCGCCGAGGCCGCGAGCTGCGCGCCGCGCGAGCATGAGCAGATCATCGAGGCGCTGACCACGGGCAAGTCGCTCGACAAGGCGCTGGCGGTGGCGCTGGAGCATCTGGACGAGCTGGAGCAGCGCGTGATCGCGGGCGCGGCGGCCGAGCAGGAAGTGGACCTGGCGACGCTGCTGAACGGCGGCGCCACCAGCAGCGGCAACAGGAGCAGCAAACCGCACGCGCACGACCACTGAGGCATCCACGCTTCGCTCGCGGCCGAAGTGTGGCCGCGCCGGTCGGGGAATGATCGGCGCACCATGCACGCATCCACACCCTCCTCCATCGACAAGTCCCGCGCCAACCTGGCCTTCGAATGGGCGCTGCTCACGGTGCTCGCCACCTGCTGGGGCGCCTCGTACACCTTCATCAAGATCGGCGTGGCGACGATCCCGCCCGTCACGCTGATTGCGGCGCGCACGCTGATCGCCGGCCTGCTGCTGCTCGCGGTGCTGCGCATGCGCGGCGTGAAGCTGCCGAAGGAACCGGCGATGTGGCGGCGTTTCGTGCTGCAGGCATGCCTGAACAGCGTGTTGCCTTTCACGCTCATCGCGTGGGCGGAGCGCAGCGTCGATGCCGGCCTGGCGACCATCCTCAACTCGACCTCGCCGATCTTCATCTTCCTGCTGGGGCTGGGCCTCGGCGGCTCCGACAAGCCCACGCTGCGCCGCCTGTTCGGCGTGAGCGCGGGGCTGGCGGGCATCTGCCTGATCGTGGGCTTCGAGGCGCTGAACGGGCTCGGGCATTCGCTGCTCGCGCAGCTCGCGCTGGTGGCGGCCGCCGTCTGCTACGGCTGCGCCGCGATGTTCGGCCGCGTGTTCAAGGGGCTGGACCCGATGGTGCCGGCCGCCGGTTCGCTGATCAGCGGCGCGGCGATGCTGCTGCCCGCAAGCCTTGCCATCGACCGGCCGTGGACGCTCGCGCCGTCGGCCGCGTCGATGCTAGCGGTGCTGGCGCTCGCGGTGCTGTCCACCGCGCTGGCCTTCACCATCTACTTCAGGCTCATCAAGACGCTGGGGCCGATGTCCACTGCCGCGCAGGCCTACCTGCGCGTGCCCATCGGCGTGATGATCGGTGTGATGTTTCTGGGCGAGCGGCTGGCGCCCACCGCATGGATCGGGCTTGCATGCATCGTGGCCGGCGTCATCGCGATGACGATACCGGCGCGCGGCGCGGCAGCCCGGGCGGCGTGATCGTGCTCAGAGCAGTCGTTGATCGGCGGGCACCAGCAGCGTGCCCTTGTGCGCAGGGCGTCGGGTGACTCACGCAGCGAAATAAAGGAGGAGGCCGCAGGCCGGGGGACATTCGCGGAGGGAGTTACCCGATGGCCTGCGCACACCCCCAAGGCCTCAATCGATGCTGATGTTCGCAGCCTTCGCAACCTCCGCCCACTTCACGCGGTTGTCGTGCACAGTCTTCTTGAACTGTGCCGGCGACTCGATGCGCACGGTATTGCCCTGGCTCTCGAAGCGCTCGCGGATCTCAGGGGTTTCAAGTACCGCCTTCACGGCCGCGTTGAGCTTGTCGACGATCTGCGGGTCGGTGCCCTTCGGCGCGAAGATGCCGAACCAGATCGAGCTGTCGAAGCCCTTGGTGCCCGGCAGGCCGCTCGAGGCGATGGTGGGCACTTCTTTCACGGCCGGCACCGCGGCGGCGGTGGTCACGCCCAGCAGGCGCACCTTGCCGGCCTTGTAGTGCGGCAGCACGGTCTGCACCTGGTTCATGATGCAGCAGGTCTCGCCGCGCACCACCGACGTGATCGCCTCGGGGCCGCCCTTGTAGGGCACGTGCACCATGTTCAGGCCGAGGCGCGAATTGAATTCGGCAAAGGCCATGTGCGTGCCCGCGCCGTTGCCTGTAGACGCATAGTTGTACTTGCCGGGATTTGCCTTGACCAGCTCGACGAATTCCTTCAAGGTCCGCACGTTGATCACGTCGGGATTGATGGTGAGCACGTTCGAAACGTCGAGCACCGGCGCCACCGGCACGAAGTCGGCCTCCACGTCGAAGGGCAGCTTCTTGTAGAGCGCGGCGTTGCTGCCGTGCGTGGCTGCGGTGCCGAAGGAAAGCGTGTAGCCATCGGGCTTGGCGTGCGCCACGTACTCGCTGGCGATGTTGCCGGCGGCGCCCGACTTGTAGTCGATGACGACGGGCTTGCCGAGTTGCTTCGACAGCGGTTCCTGGATGACGCGGGCCACCACGTCAACGCCCGAGCCGGCCGGAAAGCCCATGATCAGCGTGACGGGTTGCTGCGGCCAGTCCTGCTGGGAGAAGGCGGCGGGCGCAACGAGCGAGGCAGCGGCCAGCAGCAGTGCGCGGCGGCCAATTCGAGAGAAGGGAGAATGAAACATGACTGTCTTTCTGCGAGGCAAGCGGTGCAAGCGCGCATTGTGGCGCGCCGCTGATGCCCGATTCCATATGAGCTTATGCGCGGCATGCACGCCGCGTGCCTGCTCTCCATAATCGCCCCATGGTCCGTTCCACCCAACAACTACACAACCCCCGCGCGCCCGCGCCCCCGCGCGCGGCCGCCACCGTGCTGCTGCTGCGCGACAGCGCCGCCGGCATCGAAGTGCTCATGACCCGCCGCTCGGCCAGCGCCAGTTTCGCGCCCGGCGCCTACGTATTTCCCGGCGGCCAGATCGACGCCGCCGACGAAGCGGCCCAGCGCATCGCCGCGCATCGACCCACGCAAAGCGGCCTGCAGCGCACGCAGGCCATCGCGGCCATTCGCGAGGCTTTCGAGGAGCTGGGCGTGCTGCTCGCGCACCATGCCGACGGGCGGCCCGCCAACGCCGAAGACATCGCCGCCATGGACCGCGGCAACACGGCGGGCACGGCCTTTGCAGATCAATGCGCGGCACGCGGGCTGATGCTCGATGCAGACCGCGTGTTCACCTTCGCGCACTGGATCACCGACCGCGACCTGCCCAGGCGCTTCGACGTGCCCTTCCTGGTGGCGCGCATGCCCGAAGGCCAGGAGCCCGCGGCCGACGAGAGCGAACAGTTCGAGCCCTGCTGGGTGCGCCCCGCCGATGCACTCGCGCGCCATGCGGCAGGCAGCTTCTTCATGATCTTCCCGACCGTGCGCACGCTGCAGCGCATGGCCGCATATGCCACCGTGGATGCCCTGCTCGCAGCCTGCGCCGGCGAGACCCCGCTGTGGACCAGCTGCCCGCGCGCCGGCCTGCTCAAGGGCGAGGACGCGCGCTACATGGAGCACGAATCGCCGTTCGGCGAGCTCGCGCTGGTGTGCCCCGACGGACAGGTCATGCACGCACTCGACTGGCAGAGCGAACGCCCGGTGCCGCTGCTGAAGAACGTGATGCGCTTCACCGCGCCCAACCCGGGCGCGATGACCGGCCCGGGCACCAACAGCTACATCGTGGGCGATGCGGCCACAGGCTACATCGTGATCGATCCGGGTCCGGACGACGCCGGCCACATCGGCCGGCTGTGGGGCGCCACGCAGGGCGACATCCGCATGATCGTCTGCACGCACTCGCATGCCGACCACTCGCCGGGCGCGGCGCCGCTGCAGGCGCTGTGCAAGAACGCCAAGCCGCCGATCCTCGGTCTGGCCTCGAAGCCTACAGCTCGCGCCAGCGCGCGCTTCACGCCCGAGCGCGAACTGGCCGATGGCCAGCGGCTCGTGCTGTCGGGCACCACGGCCGAAGGCGAGCCCATCGCCCACACGCTGCGCGTGATCCACACGCCCGGCCATGCGGCCAACCACCTGTGCCTGGTGCTGGAAGAAGACGGGCTGCTGTTCTCCGGCGACCACATCCTCAACGGCAGCACCACGGTGGTCGATCCGCCCGATGGCGACATGACGGCATACCTCGATTCGCTCGACACGCTCGATGCGGCCTGCGCGGCCGGCGGCATCGACTTCATCCTGCCCGCGCATGGCTACGTGATCGGCTTTGCCCGCACCGCCATCGGCATGCTGAAGGCGCACCGGCTCAAGCGCGAGGCCAGGATCGCAGCCGCCATGCAGAAGCTGCCCGAAGGCACGCCCGAGCAATGGCTGCCGCTGGCCTACGACGACGTGCCCGAACGCATGTGGCCGGTGGCGGCCCGCTCGCTGGCCGCGCACGTGGCGCGCATCCGGCGACTGGCGGTGGCTCGATGACCAACAACAACAGGAACTCTCCGGGTGAAGACGAGGGCATCCGCCTCGCCAAGCGCGTGGCGGCGCTGGCCGGCGTGTCGCGGCGCGAGGCCGAGCTGCTGATAGAGAACGGTGCGGTGCGCGTGGACGGCGTGCCGCAGATGCTGCCGCAGTCGCGCGTGCTGCCGCACCAGCAGGTCGAGATCGAGGCCGGCGCAAAGCCCGAGCCCGTGCTGCCCGTCACATTGCTGCTGTACAAGCCTGCAGGCATGGCCACCGACATCGCGCACCGCCTGCTGGTGGCTGCGAACCATCACGAGCCCGAGCGCGCCGGACTGCGTTTTCTGCCGGCGCATGCGAAGGCGCAGCACTGCATGACGCCGCTCGAGACCGGCGCCAGCGGGCTGGTCGCTTACACGCAGGAATTCCGCATCGAACGCAAGCTGCAGGAAGACGCGGGCATCCTCGAGCACGAGGTGATGGTGGACGTGGCCGGCCCGGTGAGCCCCGAGGTGCTGGCGCGGCTGGAGCGCTCGCCCGCGCGCGTGAGCATCGGCCGCCAGAGCGACGAGCAAACGGGCCTGCGCTTCGCGCTCAAGGGCGCGCGGCCGGGGCAGATCGCCAATATCTGCGACGGCGTGGGCCTGCGCATTCTTGCGATGCGGCGCATCCGCATCGGCCGCGTGCCGCTGGCGGGGCTGCAGCCCGGCCAGTGGCGCTATCTCGCACCCCACGAACGCTTCTGAACAACGATGCACCGCAAGTTCGCGGCCCGCAATTTTCAGCCGTGGCCCCGATGGGCCGCCGACAGGGAGACTGAGCCAATGAAGTTCGGAACACCGAGCACCGCCCTGGCCTGCACCGTGCCGCTGGCACTGGTGGCGGGCTGCACGCTTCTCACGCCGTCAACGCCGTCCGCGCCCCCAGCGCCGCCGCCGGCCGTTGTCTCGAAGGACGGCCTCGCGCCCATCACCGAGGAGCAGGTCGAGCGCATCCGCGACGCCATCGGCGTCAAGCCCCCCAGCCCGGCTGTGGGAAAGGTGGTGCGCAGCGCCTCGCCGACCATCGAGTCCTTCGTGCGGACCGAAGGCTGCATCACCGCGCGCAACGGCGCGGTGCTCAACCCCTTCGCCGCGCCCGGCCGCCTGTTCGACGCCACGGGCTTCCAGGGCGGCCCGATGTCGGAGATGCAGTACCACGACAAGACCGCCTGCGTGACGGTCAAGCGCATCCAGAACTGGAAGATGGTCACGCCGAAGCTGCTGCGCTTCGAGGTGGTCTACGTGGGCGACGACGGTGAGGAACGCGCCGTCAAGCGCCACGAGTTGGTGCGCCAGCCCAAGGGCGGCTGGCTGTTCGCACGCTGAGGGCCGCGGTCACTGCTTCGCGGTGATCGGCGTTGCGCCCTGCGCAAGGTGCGCGTCGTCGGGCTCCCAGCCGCCGCCGAGCGCCATGAACAGCACCACTTGGTCGTCGGCCAGCTGCGCCTCGCTGGCCGCGAGGGCGGCTTCGCTGGCGGCCAGCGAGCGTTCGGCGTCGAGCGAATCGAGGTAGCCGGTGCGGCCGTTCTGGTAGAGCTGACGCGCCTGCGCGGCGACCTTCGCGCTTTCGTCGCGCGAGGCTTGCAGCGCGGCGTGGCGATCGAGTTCGCGCGCGTAGGTGCCGAGTGCAGTCTCGGTTTCGCGCAGCGCGGTGAGCACCGTGCCGTCGAACTTGGCGAGCGCGGCGCGCGTGCCGGCCTCGGCCTGGGCGATGCGGGACTGTGCGACGCCTGTATTGGGAATGGTCCACGAGATCAGCGGGCCGAGGCTCCAGGCGAAGGTGTCCTTGCGGCCGAAGTCGTCGGCATGGCCGGCGGAGGAGCCTGAAAGGCCCAGCGTGACTTTGGGATAGAGCTCGGCCGTGGCGACGCCGATGCGCGCGGTCGATGCCGCAAGGCTGCGCTCGGCCTGGCGGATGTCGGGGCGGCGGCGCAGCAGCGCGGCACCGTCGCCGACCGGCAGCGTGCCAGCCACGCGCGGCGGCACGGTGCAGTCGGCCACTTCGCGCGGGAAGTCCTGCGGCACTGCGCCAGTCAGCGTGGCAAGGCGATAGAGCGCGCCCTGGCGTTCGGCCTTCAGCGGGGACAAGGCGGCGTTGAGCTGCTGCAGTTGCGCACGCGCGCGGCCTGCGTCGATGGCACCGGCGCGGCCTGCACGTTGCAGGCGGTCGGTGACGTTGACGGCGTCCTGCTGCAAGGCGACAGACTTCTCTGCGATCTGCAGGCGAAGGCCGGTAGCGCAGGCTTCGGCGTAGGCACGCGCGGTGCCGGCCGCAACGTTCACGCGCACGAGGTCGAGCGCGGCTTCGGCGGCTTGGGTGTTGGCCTGCGAGGCCTCGATGCCGCGGCGGATCTGGCCGAACAGGTCGACCTGGTACGACAGCGAAGCGCCCGCGCTGTAGTTGAAGGTGCTCGGCGGCTCGTAGCCCTTCTGCAGCAGCGACAGCCCCGACACATGGCCGAACGAAGGGCCGCCGTTCACGCCGATGGTCGGGTACTTGGCGCCGGCCACTTCGTCTTCGATGGCGCGTTCGCGTTCGAGGTTGGCGACGGCCTGGCGCAGGTCGGTGTTGTGCGCGAGGGCCTGTTCGACCAGCCTGTCGAGCAGCGGGTCGTGGTACAGGCGCCACCAGTGGGCGGGCAGCGGCGCGGCGTTGGAGGACGCCTCGGCAAAGGGCCGCGCGGCGGCGCCCTGGCTGGCCAGCGCCTCGGGCGGCTGGCGGTAGTCGGGACCGACCGCCGCGCAGGCCGCGAGCCCGGCGGCGACGGCCAGCGATGCAAGGCGAAATGCGAAGCGGCTCATGGCGTTCATCCCTTCTGCGGCGCGGCTGCCGGTGCCACGGCGCTGTGCGCCGGCTTGTTCCCCAGCACCTGCACCGTGACCGTCTGGCCCGCGACGAGGCGTGCGCCCTGCGGCAGCGGATCGAGCTTGATGCGCACCGGAATGCGTTGCGCGAGCCGCACCCAGTTGAAGGTCGGGTTCACGCTGGGCAGCAGGTTGGCGCTGGTGGAGCGGTCGCGGTCGGCAATGCCGGCGGCCACGCTGTCGACCGCGCCCTCGAGCACCGCGCCGCCGCCCATCGGGGTGACGCGCACGCGGTCGCCGAGATGGATGCGCGGCAGCTTGGTTTCCTCGAAATAGCCTTCGACGTAGAACGACTGCGCATCGACCAGCGCGAGCACCGGGCGGCCCGCCGCGGCGTAGCTGCCCTGGCGCAGGTCGAGGTTGGTGACGAGGCCGTCGGCCGGCGCACGCACCTGGGCGCGCTGCAGGTTGAGGCGGGCCGAGTCGAGCGCCACCTCGGCCTGCGCGACGGCGGCCTGCATCTGCTCGACACGCGAACGGGTCTGCTCGCGCGACTCCTTCGACACCAGGTCGTCGAGGCCCGCGTTGCGCGCGTTCTCGCGCTGCACCTGGGCGCTCATCGCGCGCTGCGCGGCGAGCGCTGCCTGGGCCTGGCGCACGGCGAGGTCGTAGCGGGCGCGGTCCACTTCGAACAGCAGCGTGCCGGCGGCGACCGGCTGGTTGTCGCGGATCGGTACTGCCGTGACGAGGCCCGACACGTCGGGTGCGATCTGCACGACGTTGGCGCGCACGCGGCCGTCGCGCGTCCACGGCGCGAGTTCGTAGTGGTCCCACAGGCGCAGGCCGGCCCACACGGCGGCGGCCACCACGGCCACGGTGAGAAGAACGCGCCCGAGGCGCCGGGCCCATGGGTTGTCTGCGGAGGAACGGGGGGCTGTCATCGGAATCTCGTTGTCATTGAAGGTAGGAAGTGAGGCGGCTCAGTGCGTAGAGCAGCAACAGGTACAGCGCCATGTCGAACAGCGCGGGGTGCCACACCCAGCGGTAGGCGCCGGCGGCCGCAAGCAGTCGGCGCACGCCCCACAGCGCGAGCAGCGCGCCGAGGGCCAGCACCATGATCCAGGGCACGTAGAGTCCGTAGAAACTGGCTTCACCGATCATGCGGAAGCTCCTTGGGTGAGCGCTGCGCCCGCCAGCCTGGGCGGCGCATCGGGAAAGAGATTGCGGCGCAGGCCGACCAGTGCGGTGACGGCCGAGCGCGATGCGGCGGAAGAAGCGGTGCCGCGCGCGGCAAGCACGGCACCGAGTGCCTCGTCGATCTGCGGCAGCAGGTCGAGCGGGCGCGGGTTCGTGCGGCCTTCGGCGCGCTGGCGGAAGAAGCGCGAGATGCCGCCCAGCAGCGCGGCCGAGGTGGCCAACGGCAGCTGGGCGCGCACGCGCTGCAGCACGGCGATGTCAGCGCCCATGCGCAGGTCGCGCAGCGCGTCGTTGGCGGCCACGCCTTCGACGGTGCCGCCCGCCTGCGCGATGCGCGGCGCGAGCAGGCCGATGCGGTCGAGCATGCGCACGGCGTACGCATCGCTCTGCGCATACTGCGGCTGCGGCGAGGCGGCCATGTCGCCGAGCTCGCGCCAGGTGGCGCGCTGGATGCGGCGCGCGCTCCAGTCGGCACCGACCGAACGCACGAGCCGCGTGACGCGCGCCGCGACCAGCACGCCGACGATCTGGCCGATCATGCTGTTGATGAAGCTCACGAGGTCGGAGCTGGCGGTGTCGTGCAGCGCGAGCGTGCCGGCCACGCCGAAGATCAGCGCCATCGCGGGCATGAAATGCGTCGGACGCGGCAGGTAGAAGCCCAGCAGCAGGAAGAGCGGCGCGCAGATGACGACAAGCATGCCGAAGTCCTGCACCGTGGGCATGAGCACCAGCACATAGAGCGCCGAGATCGGGATGGACCACAGCGTCCACTTGAGAAAGCCGTGGATCGCCGGCACGGGGTCGTCCATGGTGGCAAAGAAGCAGCAGAAGACGGCGGCCATCATGGTGGCCGCCGAACCCATGGGCCAGCCGGTGACGATCCAGAACGCGCCGCACAGGCAGATGGCGATGACGGCCGCGAGCGCCGACAGCAGCGCCATGCCGTAGTCACGGTGCAGCACGCGGCTGCCGAGCGCTGCCGTGCGGCGCAGCGGCGCGGCGCCCTTCAAGCCTTCGTCGATGTCCAGGCGCAGCCGGGCGCAGGCAGTCCAGCCGTCGACGAGTTCTTCGAGGCGCCCGGCGAGGCCGATGCGCAGGGCGCGGCCCCATGGCGTGGGCTGCTGCGCGTCGGCAGGAGCGGCGCTCAATGCGTCGATGGCACGGCGCAGGGCTTGCAGGCGCTCGGCACTGTGGGCGGAGGCAGGTTCGGCCTCCTCGCGCAGCCACTGCGCGGCCTGCGCGAGCACCGCGGCCACGTCGGGTGCGAGTTGCCCTTCGGCCTGCTCCAGCGCCTGCAGGCGGTCTTCGACGGCCGAGAGCGCGGGCGTGAGCGCGGCAACGCGGTCCTGCATCGCGCGGATCGCGCCGGCGGTCCAGCGCAGGTGCGTGGTGTCGAAGGGCACGTGGGTGGAGAGCAGGCGCAGTTGCGTAATGTCGCCTGCGAGGCGGCGGCGGTCGTCGTCGAGGCGCTTCGGCTCGGCGCCACTGCTGCGGCCGGCGGGCTGCAGCAGGTCGCCGAGCCATTTGCGCGCGTCGAGCAGCGTGCGATCGAGCAGGCCCAGCACGGTCGGCGCAAGCCCCGCCGGCAGCACGAGGCTGTGGACCAGCGTGGCGCAGAAGATGCCGAGGCCGATTTCTTCCACGCGCGCCACGGCGGTGTCGAACAGCGCGAGCGGCGTCTGCACCGACGGAAAGCCGATCAGCGCGGCCGTGTAGCCCGCGAGCATGAACACGTAGGAGCGCGGCGTGCGGTCGAACAGCGAGATGCACAGGCACAGCCCCACCCACAGCGCGAGCACCAGCGTCAGCAGTTCCGGCGCGTTGGACAGCGCGGGCACCATCAGCACGGTCGCGGTGCAGCCGATGAGCGTGCCGCAGAAGCGGTACAGCGCCTTCGAGCGAACGGCGCCGGCCAGCGGATGGGCGACGACGTAGGTGGTCATGAGCGCCCAGAACGGGCGCGGCAGGCCGGCACGGCTGGCGAGGTACATCGCCAACATGGCGGCGGCGAAGCTCTTGCCGGAAAAGAGAAGCTCCGCGCGGCTGAAGCGCGGAAGACGGAGCGCGGGCATTTCTTACCTGCGCCCTTCCTGCGGCGATTGCTGCGCGTGCGGCGCCGGGACCGGGCGCCCCAGGCGCTCCTCAAGCACGCCGAACACGCGCAGGCAGGCAGCGATGTCGTCGTCGGACACGCCTTCGAACAGCTCGCCGCGCATCAGGCTCAGCGCCGCCTCGATGGGCGCGCAGGCGGCCTTGCCTGCGGGCGTGAGGTGCAAGGTCTTGGCGCGGCGGTCGGCCGGATCTTCGCGGCGCTCGACGAAACCGGCCTCCACCAACTGGTCGAGCGAGCGCACCAGCGACGGGCCTTCGATGCCCAGTGCATCGGCCAGCACGCCCTGGCGCACTTCGCCGTTCATGCGCCCGAGCATCACGATCGGCCAGGCCAGCGTTTGCGACACGCCGACGTGCGCCACCGCCCTGTCCGCCGACGCGCGGTAGCCGCGCTGCAGCACCGAGAGCGCCATGCCGAGCCGCATCAGCGCGTTTTCGCGCTTTGGGGAGGAGTTGCTCGATTTGCTCAAGATAGCCGCCTATTAATTAGCATGCTATCGATTATACGGGTAACTACCAATCCATGCTGGCGGCAAGGCTGCCGCCCGCCTTCAGCAGTCGAAGGCGCGAAAAAGGAAAAGGGAAGAAAAGTGTGAAGCCCGCCGATAAGCCGGATTCTGTGCATCGAGGGCCTCTTGCGAAGCCCTCGACGTGACCGCCATTACTCTGGGCCGTTTGTCGCCAAACGGCTCGATGCCACCTACCCGCCAGCTCAGCGGAACCACCTCGATACTGGCCTACTTGGTGTTGCTGCGCGCAGAGATTGCCCGTTTCACCCGAACTCAATCGGCTCGTCTCTGTTGCTCTGATCCTCACCTCACGGTGGAGAGTCGTTAACTCCTGCGCTGTCCTGTGCAGTCCGGACGTTCCTCCAGTGCGGTCTTTCGACGCGGCACCCGAAGGTGTCGCCCCTTTCGGGCTTGCACCAGCGGCGGTCTGGCGTGCTTCACGGGGTGGATTATCGCCCCTGCCCGGGCGCATGGGCGGGCTGGTCCCACAATGCGCGCTGTCCATCCGTCAAACGCATCGACCCAAGGAGATTCCATGAAGGCCCAGAACATCCTCCAGACCATCGGCAACACGCCGCACATCCGTATCAACCGCCTGTTCGGCAATGCGAAACAGCAGGTCTGGGTCAAATCCGAGCGCGCCAACCCCGGCGGCTCGATCAAGGACCGCATCGCGCTGTCGATGGTGGAAGACGCCGAGAAGAGCGGCGCGCTCAAACCCGGCGGCACCATCGTCGAGCCGACCTCGGGCAACACCGGCATCGGCCTCGCGATGGTCGCGGCCGTGAAGGGCTACAAGCTGATCCTGGTGATGCCCGACAGCATGTCGGTCGAGCGCCGCCGCCTGATGCTGGCCTACGGCGCCACCTTCGACCTGACGCCGCGCGCCGGGGGCATGAAAGCCTCCATCGCGCGCGCCGAGGAAATCGTGGCCGGCACGCCCGGCGCGTGGATGCCGCAGCAGTTCAACAACCCCGCGAATGTCGACGTGCACGTGCGCACCACGGCCGAGGAGATCGCGGCGGACTTTCCCGACGGCGTCGACGTGCTGATCACCGGCGTGGGCACGGGCGGCCACATCACGGGCGTGGCGAAGGTGCTGAAGAAGAAGTGGCCCAAGCTGCAGGTGTTCGCGGTCGAGCCGGTGGCCTCGCCGGTGATTTCCGGCGGCGCGCCGGCACCGCACCCCATTCAAGGCATCGGCGCGGGCTTCATCCCGAAGAACCTCGACACCTCGCTGCTCGACGGCGTGCTGCAGGTCGACGCCGAACCGGCGCGCGAAATGGCGCGCCGCTGCGCGGTCGAGGAAGGCATGCTGGTCGGCATCTCGTCGGGCGCCCCCCACGCGGCCATCGCGCAGAAGCTGCCCTCGCTGGCGCCCGATGCGGTGGTGCTGGGCTTCAACTACGACACTGGCGAGCGGTACTTGTCGGTAGAAGGCTTCCTACCTGCCTGACCCGCTATCCCTTTCATAGCGCCCAGGCGCTTAAAATGCGCGGCCTGCTTGATAACTACAAGCCCCACGCCATGCTGAGAATCTCCGAACTCAAACTCCCGCTCGACCACGCGCCCGACGCGCTGGCCGCACTGATCGCCAGGACGCTCGACGTCCCCCTCGAAGCGATCGCCGCCCACACCGTCTACAAGCGCAGCTTCGACGCGCGCAAGATCGAACTGCTCACGGTCTACATCTGCGACGTGCAGTTGAAGGACGCGAAGCTCGAAGCCGCACTGCTCGCGAAGCACGCCGGCCATCCGCACATCCAGAACGCCCCCGACATGCGCTACACGCCGCCGGCCAATGCGGCCGAAGGCACGGCGCGGCCGGTGGTGGTCGGCTTCGGGCCCTGCGGCATCTTCGCGGCGCTGATGCTCGCGAAGATGGGCTTCAGACCCATCGTGCTCGAACGCGGCAGGACCGTGCGCCAGCGCACCCGCGACACCTGGGGCCTGTGGCGCAAGAGCGTGCTCAACCCCGAGTCGAACGTGCAGTTCGGCGAAGGCGGCGCCGGCACCTTCTCGGACGGCAAGCTCTACAGCCAGATCAAGGACCCGCGCTTCCTCGGCCGCAAGGTGATGGAAGAGTTCGTGAAGGCCGGCGCGCCGCCCGAAATTCTCTACGTCGCGCATCCGCACATCGGCACCTTCAAGCTGGTGAAGGTGGTGGAGAACATCCGCGAGCAGATCGTGGCGCTGGGCGGCGAGATCCGCTTCGAGCAGCGCGTGACCGACGTGCACATCGAAGACGGCCACCTTCGCGGCCTCACCGTGCTCGACCAGACCACAGGCACGAGCAGCGAACTGCGCGCCGACCACGTCGTGATGGCGCTCGGCCACAGCTCGCGCGACACCTTCGAGATGCTGCATGCGCGCGGCGTGCACATCGAGGCCAAGCCCTTCTCCATCGGCTTTCGCGTCGAGCACCCGCAGGGCCTGATCGACCGCGCTCGCTGGGGCCGTCATGCGGGCCACCCACTGCTCGGCGCGGCCGACTACAAGCTGGTGCACCACGCGAGCAACGGCCGCTCGGTCTACAGCTTCTGCATGTGCCCCGGCGGCACCGTGGTGGCGGCCACCAGCGAGCCGGGCCGCGTGGTCACCAACGGCATGAGCCAGTACTCGCGCAACGAGCGCAACGCCAACGCGGGCATCGTGGTGGGCATCGACCCGAAAGACTTCCCCGGCGATGCGCTCGCGGGCATCGCCTTGCAGCGCGAACTCGAAAGCAACGCCTTCGTGCTCGGCGGCGGCGACTACCGCGCGCCGGGCCAGCTGGTGGGCGACTTCATCGCCGGCCGGCCCTCGACCGCGCTCGGCAGCGTGATTCCGTCGTACAAGCCCGGCGTAACGCCGACCGACCTGCACAAGGCGCTGCCGGCCTACGCCATCGAGGCCATGCGCGAGGCCTTCCCCGCCTTCGGCCGCAAGATCAAGGGCTTCGACACGCACGACGCGGTGCTCACCGGCGTCGAAACGCGCACCTCGTCGCCGATCCGCATCACGCGCGGCGACGATTTCCAGAGCCTCAACGTGCGCGGCCTCTACCCGGCCGGCGAAGGCGCAAGCTACGCGGGCGGCATCCTGTCGGCCGGCGTGGACGGCATCAAGGTGGCCGAGGCCGTGGCGCACGGCGTGCTGGCCGAAGCCTCGGCACTGAGCCACTGAGCCGCCACCCGACATCGAGACCTGCATGGCCAGCGCCGACTTCCATTTCTACGAACCCGCCAAGGGCCACGGCCTGCCGCACGACCCGTTCAACGCGATGGTCGGGCCGCGCCCCATCGGCTGGATCTCGTCGCAGGACGCGCACGGCGTGCTCAACCTCGCGCCCTACAGCTTCTTCAACGCCTTCAACTACACGCCGCCGCTCGTCGGCTTCGCCAGCATCGGCGCCAAGGACAGCCTGCATAACATCCGCCAGACGCGGGAGTTCGGCTGGAACCTGGCAACCCGGCCGCTGGCCGAGCAGATGAACCGCTCCTGTGCGGCGGTGCCACCCGAGGTGAACGAGTTCGAACTCGCCGGCCTCGCCACGGCCGCCTCGCGGACCATCGCGGTGCCGCGCGTGGCCGAAAGCCCCGTGTCCTTCGAGTGCAAGCTCACGCAGATCCTGCAGCTCGAAGGCGTGGACGGCGTGCCCGTGCAGACCTGGCTCGTGCTCGGCGAAGTGGTGGGCGTGCACATCGCGCGCCACCTGCTGAAGGACGGCATCTACGACACCGCCGCGGCGCAGCCCATCCTGCGCGGCGGCGGCCCGGGCGACTACTTCGAAGTCAGCCCCGACAATCTCTTCAGGATGTTCCGGCCGCGCTGAACGCGCTGCGCCGGCCTTCTTTTTTCCAATCCTTTCCACAGCGCCCCCGCATGACCGACGCTTCCACCGCCACCCCCAAGACGAACGCCCGCCCGCCCCGGCGCCAGCAACTGGACATGGCCGACCAGCTGAAGCAGCTGCAGGCCGGTGCAGGAACAGACGCGGGCGCAGACGCGCCGGCGCAGCAACAGCAGCAGCAGCGACCCCAGCAGGCCTCCCGCCCGCCGCGGCAGAAGAACGCCGGCCGCGGCCCGCGTGCGCAGCAGCCCCAGCAGCAGAAGGCGCAGGCGCAGCAGCAGCAACCGCAGCGCGCGCCGCGCAAGGTCAACCCGGTGCTGGAGCGCCTGTTCGAGCTGTACCCGCAGCTCTTCGGCGCGCGCTTCGTGCCGCTGAAGCTCGGCGTGTACGAGGAACTGCTTGCGCGCCATCCCGAGGACTTCAAGGCCGAAGACCTGAAGATCGCCATGGGCCAGCACGCGCGCTCCACGCGCTACCTCGAAGCCGTGGCCGCCGGCCTGGCGCGCCACGACCTCGACGGCAACGCGCTCGACCCGGTCGCGCCCGAGCATGTGCACCACGCCATCCTCGAGCTGCACCGCCGCCGCATGCTGCGCAACAACGGCAACGCCGAAGAACTGCGACCGCAGCTGGTGGCGCGCATCGCCAAGGCCGTCGAGGCCTCGGGCCTCGACCGCGAGGCCTATGCGGTGCTCGTGCGCTCGCGTGACGCGAACGCCAACGCCGTGGTCGACGAAGCCCTGGCCGAACTCGCCGAGCAGGCCGCCAAGCGCGAGGCGCTGCTGCGCGCCTTCGAGGCCAGCGGGCGAAGCGAGCAGGAGTTCGCCGACATGTACGGCATGAAGCCCGGCGACGTGACGCGCACGCTGCAGCGGGTGCGCGACGACAAGAAGCGGGCAGAGGCCGCTGCGGCAGCAGCAGCTGTGGCAGCAGCAGCTGTGGCAGCAACGGACGTGCAGGCAGCGCCCGAAGCAGAAGCCGCCCCCGACGCGCCCGCCGCCGACTGAAGCACGGCGCGCCAGCCCCAATGCAAAAAGCCGCCACATCACTGTGGCGGCTTTTTTCATGGGCGACGCGATGTTTGCTGCGTCCCCGCAGCTTGCTCAGCGCGCGTTCTGCAGCGCCGCAATGCGCTCCTCGATCGGCGGGTGCGTGGCAAACAGCTTGCCGATGCTGCCGGTGATGCCCATGGCTTCGACCGCCTTCGGCAGTTCGCCGGCCGGCAGGCCGCCCAGGCGCGCAAGCGCGTTCATCATCGGCTGGCGGTTGCCCATGAGCGCGGCCGAGCCGGCGTCGGCGCGGAACTCGCGGTGGCGCGAGAACCAGGCCACCACCATCGCGCCGGCAAAGCCCAGGACGATGTCGAGCACGATGGTGCTCACGTAGTAGCCGATGCCGGGGCCCGACGAGCGGTCGTCGCCGCGGCGCAGGAAGCTGTCGACCGCATAGCCGATCACGCGCGACAGGAACACGACGAAGGTGTTCATCACGCCCTGGATCAGCGTCATGGTGACCATGTCGCCGTTGGCGATGTGCGCCACCTCATGGCCGATGACGGCCTCAACCTCTTCGCGCGTCATGTTCTGCAGCAGGCCGGTGGACACCGCCACCAGCGACGAGTTCTTGAACGCGCCGGTCGCGAAGGCATTGGGCTCGCCTTCGAAGATCGCAACTTCGGGCATGCCGATGCCGGCCTTGTCGGCGAACTTGCGCACCGTGCCGACGATCCAGGCCTCGTCGGGCGACTGGGGGTTGTCGATCATGCGCAGCCCGGCCGTCCACTTGGCCATGGGCTTGCTGATGAGCAGCGAGATGATCGCGCCGCCGAAGCCCATCACCAGCGCGAAGCCGAGCAGTGCGGTCAGGTTGAGCCCGTTGGCCGTGAGGAAGCGGTTGACGCCGAGCAGGCTGGCGACGACGCCGAGCACCGCGACGACCATCACATTGGTCAGGACGAACAGAAGGATACGTTTCAAGTTGAATTCTCCGTGGGGAAATCTGCCACCCAGATGAGGGCTTCACGGCCCTCTTCAAGCCGTGCGCGGCATGGAGGTCCTGGGTGTTGTTGTGCGTTGTGGGGCGCTCCGGCCGGCGGCAGCCGGTAGAAACATGATAGGAGCAAAAGTTCCAACGCCCGGGTATTCCCCGGCCGCGCAAAGGCCTGTCGGTGAACTCAGAAGAGGCCTGTCGTTCCCGGTGCCGGGCGCGTGGCGATGTCGGCGTGCAGGCGGGCGCTGCGGCGCATGCCCTGCGTCAGGCGCACCGCGAACAGCATGCCGTTGACCAGCACCAGCAGCGCCGCGAACAGCGCCCACAGCGTGTACGCACCGGCGCTGGCCGTGCGCGCGGCGTCCAGGCTCGGGTCGATGCGCACCAGCGTCGTGCCCTCGGCGTCCTCGCCGACGGCGGTCACCAACCCCTCGAGCACGAAGGGATGCAGGCCGTCGGTGGTGGCATTGCGCCGCAGGCGCTCCCAGCGTTCGAGCAGGGAACCGCGGGGCGCGTCATCGGCCGGGGCATCGGCGCCGTCTTCGCCCGGCTCGGCGTCGGACTCACCCGACTTGCCCTGCGCATCGCCGATGCGGGAAGTGGACGTCAGCAGCACGCCGCCCTTGGCCGGCACGATGGCCGGGCGCGCGGCCGCGATCTTCGCGGCGACCACGCTGTCGACGGCCTGCCGCAGCACGCGCTGCACGGTCGCGAGCTGGCTGCGAGACAGCACGAGGTCAGTGTTCTCCGCGCCCGTCTTCGCGCTGGCGGCCAACGCCGCCCAGGTAGTGACTGGCGTGTCGGCACCGTCCTTCTCGACGGTCGCGTCGATCGCGCGCACGAGTTCGCGCTGCAGGCGGGCGCAGGCTTCGGGCGAGAGGCCGCCGCTGTCGTGGCAGGCAGCCTCGATCATGGCCACCGAACGGTCGAAGCCGCGCACGATCATCGGCTCGTTCTCGCGCGCGCGGTAGGCCGCGAGCGGGTCGGGCGCCTGGCCCAACTGCATGCGCAGCATCGCCATCAGGGCGGCCGACATGCCGTTCTCCGACGCGCGGATGAAGTCCGCCCGGGCGAGCGCCAGCACGCTCTGCGGAATCTCCAGCGCGGGCACGACGGGATCGGAGCCGGCCCAGCGCACGGTGGTGCAGTCGATGACCGGCACGGCGTGCGAGTCTTCGCTGCGGCCGTTCATGTCCATCTCGCAGCGGGCTTCGCCTTCCATGTTCGCGAAGCTGGCCCACTTCGGCGGGTTCTCGCCCACTTGCGCGGGGTTGGCGTAGCCAGGGCTCTTTGCATGCGAGATCCAATGCGCGACCACCGCCGCCTCGCCGCGCAGGTCGGGCGCCGCCAGCGCCAGCGCGCCGAGGGCCAGCAGCCCGACCAGCAACAGCAGCAGGTGGCGCCCCCAATACACGGGCCGGAAGCGCCGCCATTCGTCGGCCACGGACCACTTGTCGCCGAAGCTCACCGCGCTGTAGTCGCTGGTGCGCAGCTCGGCCTCGATCACCTCGCCGTACGGCACCGACGCGGGGTTGCTCCAATGCGAAGGCAGCACCAGGCTCAGCTTGTCGCCGATGAACATGCCGACCTTCCTGACCGCCACGTTGCGCGCGTCGGCCACGGCAATCTGGTTGAGCATGCCGCGCACGCGGTTGACGGGTTGCGGCTGGCGCGCCGCCGCCGTGGCCGACGGCCGGCGCACGAAAAGCCATGCGGCCCACAGCGCCGCGAGCAGGCCCGCGCCCAGCAGGTAGGCCTGCGCGCCGCGCGTGGCGTCCCAGGTGGCGATCCACAGCAGCACGAAGGCGGCCAGCCATGCGAAGGAGGACGCCCAGCCGCCGCGGCCCATGCGGCTCGCGACTTCCTCGGGGGTCTCGGTGCGCTGGCCGAGGATGTCGACCTCGCCGCGTTCGTAGCGGGCGAGCGGGTTCGCGTCCTGGGCAACTTCGTCGAGGCTCGGCAGCGCGCCGGCTTCGCCGCGCTTCCATTGCTTGTCCTGCGCCTGTTGGCGCTGCGCGCGCTGGCGGCCTTCGAGCAGGTCGAAGCCGTTCACGCGGATCACCACCGCGCATTTCTTGCTCAGCACGACCAGCGCCTCGTTGTGCGGCTCGATGTACTCGATGGCGTCGTAGGGCAACAGCACGTCGACGTCGCCGATGGTGTCGTGCTCGGTCGACGAGCCCTGCGTCTGCAGGCCGTGGCGCAGGAAGGCGCCGCGGAGTTCGCGCACCTCGTCGTCGACCGTGAGGCCCTGCCCCATCAGAAAAGGCTGCAGCGCGGATTTCTCTTCGTCGGTGATCCGGCGCAGCACGGGCGTGTTGCGAAAGCCCTTCAGCGCATCGCGGTTGCCGGAACGGCGCGAGGCGTAGACGATGAAGCTGTAGATCGCGTAAAGAATCAGCCCGACCTTGAGCAGAAGAATGACGGTGTCCATGTTGTTGTCTGAGCCCCTCTGAAATGGAAAGCAGTCCGCGTGCGGCGCACGCGCTGCGGCGGGCCTCCCGAGCCCGCGAAAACTACACCTGCAAGGTGTTCGGCAAGGGCCGGAAGACCCCCGCGTCGACGTAGAAGGATGCCGCTGTATTTTCAGCGCACCAGCCGGGCACGCCGAGCACCGGAAGGGGTACGAAAGGCTTCGTTTGGAGCCAGTCCGCATCGAAATTCTTCGCAATCGCTGCGTCGTCGAGGGCCGGCGGTGCGTCCATGTCGCGAGGCAGCAGCACGTGCGCCGTGATCGGCTTGCGCGGCGTCACCAGCTTTTCGAGCAGCGCGTGCCCGAACAGCAGCAGGCGCGCTTCGCTCCACAGGCCGCGTTGCGTGACGAACAGCGCATGCCAGTCGCGCGCGACCAGCGCGCGCCACAGCGCGGGTGGCGCATCGAGCAGCGCGCCGTTCTCGTCGAACAGCGTGAGCGCGTCGCGCAGCGGACCGCGCACGGCCGCGACGCCGCTGCGCGCGATCTCGCCCGCCTGCAGTTCGTTGAGGCGGCGCTTGGTGTGCGGAAACGCGAGCCACACGAGCCCGTTGAAGAAGTCGTGAAGGTTGTCGCGCGTGGGCACGCTGCGGGTCTGGAAGATGTGCGCCTCGTAGGCCTGGCCTGGAGGCAGTGCGTCCTGGTGCACGAAGTCGGGCACCTGCGCGGGCTTGATGCCCTGCAGCGCGGCGGCGACTCCGCCATGCTGCGCGGCCTGCGCCACCGCTTCGCCGCTCGAACGATAGGGCGCAAGCCAGGGCTGCGCCCAGTCGACCGCCGGCAGGATCAAGGCGCGGGCGCGCCCGTCCAGCGGATGCGGTCGGGATGCTGCATCACCGCGAACTCCGCGGTGAGCTTGTCGAACAGCTTGAGCGAGCTGCCGTGCTTGCCGAGCAGGCCGGCGGTGCGCAAGGCTTTCGCCACGTCGTTGAGCGGTACGTCCTTGCCGCTGCGCAATGCGGGCGCGGCCTGCAGGATGAACTCGGCGGCTTCGGACGGAGGTTGCGGTTGCGGCGCGGCGGGCGCCTTGGCGGCCGTCTTGCGGGCCGTCTTCTTCGCCGCGGCCTTCTTCGCTGCAGGTGCGGGGGCGGCTGCGGTCGTCGTGCCGGCGCTCTTCGCGCGCGAGGTCTTGGTGCCAACCGATTTGGCGGAGGCCGCCTTCTTCGCGGGCGTGGTGCGCACCGCGGGCGCGGCGTAGCTTGCGCCGTGGTGCGCCAGGTCCATGAAGCTGTCGTAGATGCCGACCGTTTCCTCGCCCGTCTTGCCCTGCTGGCCGATGCCGCAAACGCGGCAGCCCTTCTCGCGCAGGCGGATCACGAGCGGTGCGAAGTCGGAGTCGGACGAGACCAGCACCACCACGTCGGGACGCTCGTCGATCACGAGGTCGATGGCGTCGACGGCCAGTGCGATGTCGGTGCTGTTCTTGCCGGTCGACAGGTTCACCATCGGGCGCACCGACAGCCGCTTGAACAGGGCCTGGCGGTTCACCGCCATCTCGGCATTGCAGTAGGCGCGGCGCACGTGGATGGCGCCGTACTCGTCCATCGTGCGCTGCACGGCCTGCTCGATCACGTCGGCCGAGACGTTGTCGGCGTCGATCAGCAGCATCACGCGAATCATTGGCTCACCCCCAGGCTGCGCGCACTTCGTGTCGCTTCTCCCACCCCCTCACCGGGGGCAACACCAACGGCCCGGCAAAGCCGGTTCCGTGGTGTTGCTCGACGGGATCTTGCCAACCTCAGATGCCGCGCGTTGAGCGACTGATCGCGTGATGAAAGACTCACAAGAGCTTCCAGTTGACGGTTTCGCCGCCGCGCAGCGGCTTCAGCGTGGCATCGCCATAGGGCACGGTCTCAGGCACGGTCCAGCTTTCGCGCTTGAGCGTGATGGTGTCGGTGTGGCGCGGCAGGCTGTAGAAGTCGGGGCCGTGGAAGCTCGCGAAGCCTTCGAGCTTGTCGAGCGCTTGCGCGTTGTCGAAGGCTTCGGCATACAGCTCGATCGCCGTGAGCGCGGTGTAGCAGCCGGCGCAGCCAAGTGCGTGTTCCTTCAGGTGCGCCGGGTGCGGCGCGCTGTCGGTGCCCAGGAAGAAGCGGTCGCTGCCGCTGGTGGCCGCCTCGACCAGTGCCACGCGGTGCGTCTCGCGCTTGAGCACGGGCAGGCAGTAGTAGTGCGGGCGGATGCCGCCGGTGAAGATGGCGTTGCGGTTGTAGAGCAGGTGATGCGCCGTGATGGTGGCTGCCGTGAAGCGGCCGGCGTCGCGCACGTAGTGGGCGCCTTCCTTGGTGGTGAGGTGCTCGAACACCACCTTCAGTTCGGGGAAGTCGCGGCGCAGCGGAATCATCACGCGATCGACAAAAACGGCCTCGCGGTCGAACAGGTCGATGGCGGGGTCGGTCACCTCGCCGTGCACCAGCAGCAGCAGGCCGTGCTTCTGCATGGCTTCGAGCGTCTTGTAGGTCTTGCGGATGTCGGTCACGCCGGCATCGCTGTTGGTGGTGGCGCCGGCCGGGTAGAGCTTGAGCGCGCGCACGCCGGCCTCGGCAGCCAGCGCGATTTCCTCGGGCGGCAGCTTGTCGGTGAGGTAGAGCGACATCACGGGCTCGAAGGCGGTGCCTGCGGGCACGGCGGCACGGATGCGGTCGCGATAGGCCACGGCCTGCGCGGCGGTGGTCACGGGGGGACGCAGGTTCGGCATGATCAGCGCGCGGCCGAACTGGCGCGCGCTGTGGGGAACAACGGCTTCGAGGGCGGCGCCGTCGCGCACGTGCAGGTGCCAGTCGTCGGGGCGGGTGATCGTGAGGGTGTCTGTCATGGCCCGGCAATTGTCGCATCGCCCCCCAGCAAATACTCGCGCACCAGCGCCCGCGCGCGGTGCAGCCGGCTCTTCACGGCGCCCGGCAGTTCGTCGAGCCGTTCCGCGATCTCGGCGATGGTCAGCTCCTCGAAGTCGCGCAGCAGCACCACTTCGAGGTAGTGCGCGGGAAGCGACTCCAGCGCGTGCGCGAGGTCGATGCGCAAAGCGCCGTCGCTGCGGCTGGCCAGTTGCCGCTCGGCCACCTCGTCGTCGAGCGGTTCGTGCCGGAACATCGCGCGCTGCAGCCTGAGGCACTCGCGCCGGATGACGGTGAAGAGCCACGACGAGAACGCCGCGGCCGCCTTCAGCGCCCGGACCTTGCGGGCGATCACCAGCAGCGACTCCTGCACGGCGTCGTCGACGTCGCTGGCCTGGCAGTGCCGCCAGGCGTAGCGGCGCGCATCGGCCTGGCAGACCGCGAGCAGGCCCGCGATGGCGGCGGGGTCGCCGGTCTGCGCGGCCTGGATCAGGCCGGTGCGGTCGATGCCCACGGCCATGGCTCAGCGCCCCTTGCCAGGTTTGCGCCCGACCATGGCGCACATCGGGCAGAAGCCGAACAGGCCCGTCAGCGCGAGCGTCGCGCCCGTGAGCCCGGCGATCACCGCGAGCCCGAAGCCGGCCGTGCCCCAGCTCATGGCGGCGAAAAGCAGGCCGGCGAGGCCCATGACGATGCGCAGCGCGCGTTCCCAACCGGGGACATTCTTGACGTAGACCATGGTGACTCCTTCGATCCTTGGGTGCATGAGGAAGACCCTCGGAAACAAGGAGGCGTCGAACCCGCCGAACGGTTCGCGGGAATCCACAAATTTTCCACTGCCGGGAGCCGACGCAGCGTGGCCGCACTCGGCGACACTGCGCTTTTTCCATCACGCGCCTGACGCCAGCAGCATCATGTCGGAAGCCTCGTCGCAGTTCGTCGACTTCATCGTTGACCGTCTCCGCGGAATCCCGCGCATCGCCAAGACCCGATTCTTCGGCGGAACGGGGCTGTCGGCCGACGCCACGCAGTTCGCGATGATCATGGGCAGCACCGTGTACTTCGTCGTGGACAAGGACACCCGGCCGAAGTACGAGAAGCTGGGCAGCAAGTGCTTTGCCTACGACACGAAGGCTCGGCGGGTGCAAGTCAAGAAGTACTTCGAGGTCCCCATCGAGATCATCGAAGACCATGAAGCGTTGGCAGCCCTGGCAAGGGAAGCTGTTCTGGTGGCACAAAGCCTGAAGAAGCCGGCCGGCAAGGTCACCTAGCCTTGTGGATCGACGGGAGCGGCATCGTTCATGCGCTCCTACGCGAGATCGGCCATGCAGACTGCTTTGCCTCGCCCCACCTCGCAGGAGATACTGTTTCCTCCGCGCAGGCCCAGGCTTCCTTGCGAAATGCAGTCAAAAGAATGATGAGCACGACAGAGCCCCAGCTGATCTCCCCGGCACTCGCCGACAACGGCCCCGCCGCCCTGTTCACCGCGCCCGGCGGCGCCCGGGCCTTCGCCGTGCGCTGGCAAGGCGGCGTCCACGGCTATCTCAACCAATGCCCTCACGCGGGCGGCCCGCTTGATTTCGAGGGCCAGGTGCTGGAGAGTTCAGGCCGCTTTCTGATGTGCGCGCGGCACGGCGCCATCTTCGAGCCCGACACCGGCAAGTGCGTCGGCGGTCCCTGCCGCGGTTCGCGGCTCACGCCGCTGGCGGTGCACGAAAGAGCGGACGGTAGCGTGTGGCTCGGCCGGGCCGAGTGAAGACAACCCTTCAGGAGAAAAAAGAAATGCGCAACAACAATCCTCTTGCCCTGTCGATCGCGGCGCTCGCGCTCAGCGGCCTCATGGCGGGCTGCACGGGCATGTCGGCCGGCAGCGGCAAGGCCTTCACGGGCATGAGAGTCACGTCGAGCGCTTTCGTCGACAACGGCGTCATTCCGTCCGACCACGCCGGCGCGGGCGACTGCGGCGGCAAGAACGTCTCCCTGCCCGTGGCGTGGAGCAACCTGCCGGCCAAGACGAAATCGGTCGCCGTGCTGGTGTTCGACCCGGACGGCGCGGCCGGCCTCGGCGTGTCGCACTGGGTGGCCTACAACATCGCGGCCGAGCGCGGCGAACTCAAGGCGGGCGAAGGACAGGCGGGCTCGAACTTCAACTTCACCATGGGCCCGAACGTGGCCGGCGCGCCCGCCTACCGCGGCGTGTGCCCGCCGGTGGGCGATCGGCCGCACCACTACGTGCTGACCGTGATTGCCACCGACCTCGCACCGGGCAGCCTGCCGGCCGGCCTCGCGCGCGATGCGCTGCTGGCCGCGCTCAAGGGCCATGCGCTGGGCGGTCAGAGCGTGGTGGGCCTCTACAGCCGCTGATCTCTCGTTAACAAATGTAATAATTAAGTCCTCACCCCCTGACATCCACAGCCGCTTCCTCGAAAGCTTCATCGATGGCCCTGCCCGCAGCCGCGTTCGCCCCCTCTTCGCTTTCGCCGACCCACGACGACCTCGACGGCATGTTCGACCTGGCGCCCGTCTCGCTCTGGATCGAGGACTACGGCGACCTGAAGCGCAAGCTCGACGGCTGGCGCGCCGAGGGCGTCACCGACCTGGTGGCGCACCTGTCGGCGGACCCGCAGCGGGTGAGCGACTGCATGGCGCTGCTGAAGGTGCTGCGGGTCAACCAGCACACGCTGCGGCTCTTTGCAGCCGACAGCCAGCAGACCCTGCTGGGCGCGCTGGACCGCGTGTTCCGCGGCGACATGTCGGCCACCGTGGTGCACGAGCTCGACCAGCTGTGGCGCGGCCAGCTCACCTTCGAGAGCGAAACCGTCAACTACGCGCTCGACGGCCGGCGGCTCGACGTGCGCGTTCGCGCCCGCGTGCTGCCCGGCCACGAAGACTCCTGGAGCCGCGTGCTGGTGTCGCTCGACGACGTGACCGAGCGCGTGGCCGCGCAGCGCCTGCGCGACGAGAGCGCGAAGCACGCGCGCAGCCTGTTCGACCGCTCGCCCGTGTCGCTGTGGGTGGAAGACTTCAGCGCGGTGCGCTCGCTGCTCGAGAGCATCCGCGCGCGCGGCATCACCGACTTCGCCACCTTCATCAAGGTGCACCCCGAATTCGTCACGCGCTGCATGCACGAGATCCGCGTCATCGACGTGAACCAGGAGACGCTGCGCATGTTCGGCGCGCCCGACCTGCAGACGCTGCTGGGCAACATCTCGCGCGTCTTCCGCGACGAGATGCGCGAGTCCTTCGCCGAGCAGCTGCAGGACCTGTGGAACGGCAAGACGGTGCAGCAGCGCGAGGTGCTCAACTATTCGCTGTCGGGCGAGGCGCTGAACATCCACATGCAGTTCGCGGTGCAGGACGACCGGCTCGACACCTGGGACCTGGTGCTGGTGTCGCTGGTCGACATCACCGCGCGCAAGAAGGCCGAGGCCTACCTCGAATACCTCGGCAAGCACGACGTGCTCACGCAGCTGTGCAACCGCACCTACTACACCGAGGAGCTCAACCGCCTGTCGCGCAAGGGGCCGTGGCCGGTGTCGATCGTGGCGATCGACCTCAACGGGCTGAAGCAGATCAACGACCACGAAGGCCATGCCGCCGGCGACTCGCTGCTGCGCCGCATGGGCGAAGTGCTCGACAAGGCCGTCGCCCTGCCCGCCTGGCCCGCGCGCATCGGCGGCGACGAGTTCGCGGTGCTGCTGCCCATGACCGACGAGCGCGGCGCCGAGGCGATGCGCGAGCGCATCCTCACGCTGCTCGAAATGAACAACCAGTTCCATGCAGGCCAGAGCGGCCATGCGCTGAGCCTGGCCATCGGGCTGGCGACCTGCCACGGGGACGAGTCGCTGGAGGCGGCGCTGCAGCGGGCGGACCGGGCGATGTACGTGGACAAGGCGCAGCACTACGAGAGCACCGGGGTGGAGCGGCGACAGGCGTAGCCGCCGGCCATCTATCGCGCCTCCGGCGCCTGACCGGGCACCGGCCGCGCCCGCTGCAGAATGAAATCGATGAAGGTCCGGATCGCCCGCGTGTGCTGACGGTTCGGCATGTAGAGCATGAACATCTGCGTGCCGAAGATGCTCAGGCGCCAGTCGTCGAGCGTGGTCACGACGTCGCCCTTGCGCACGTCTTCCTGCACCACGTAGTCGGGCACGAGGCCGATGCCCAGGCCCGCGAGGACGGCCTGGCGCAGGAATAAAAAGTTCTCGGAAATGAGCGTCGGCTCAAGGATCACCTCCCGCCGTGTCTCGCCTTGGTAGGCCGACACGCGCAGCTGCCGGCCGATGACGGCGGCCGTGACCACCGGCGCGCCCTGCAACGCGTCGAGCTGCACGGGCAGCGGATGCTTCGCCGCATAGTCGGTCGAGGCACAGGCCACGTAGCGCACCGGCCCCATCTCGCGCGCCACGAGGTTCTGCGGCGGCTCGGGAATCACGCGGATCGCGATGTCGACCTCGTCGCGCAGCAGGTCCTCGATGCGGTTCTCGAACACCACGTCGAGCACGATGCCGGGGTACTGGCGCTTGAAGTCGATCAGCCAGTCGGCCATCACGAGCTGGCCGTAGCCGCTGGGCACGCTCAGCCGCACGCGGCCCTGCAACTCCTGGCCCAGCGTGGTGACCGATTCGCGCGCGGCCAGCAGCTCGCCCTGGATGGCGATGCCGTGCTGGTAGAGCCGCAGGCCGATTTCGGTCGGCTCGGCGCGCCGCGTGGTGCGCCGCACCAGCTGCGCGCCCACCGAGCGCTCGAGCTGGTTCAGGTGGTAGCTGACGTTGGCACGGCTCATCTTGAGGCGGCGGGCGGCGGCGCTCAGGTTGCCGGCGTCGAGGATTTCCACCAGCAGGGTGAGCGATTGGAGGTCCATGCGGCGATTGTGTCAAAAATTCTTTGACAGTCTGTCAACCGTCTATGCAATTGTCAAAGAGGCGGCGCGGTCCAAGAATGCGGGGTTCACCCCAGAGCCTCGGGCCCGCCGGCCCGCAACGCAAGAGACAAGCGACACGCACATGGCCACCAGCACTCCCAGCCCCTCCACGTCCACCGGTCCCGTGACCTTCGAGCCGGCCCACGTTCACGGCGACGTGTTCGTGGTGACCATCGACAACCCGCCCGTCAACGCCCTGGGCGTGGATGTGCGCCGCGGCCTCGTGGCCGCCATCGACGCGGCCGAGGCCGACGGCGCCGCGAAGGCGGTGCTGATCGTCGGCGCGGGCCGCAACTTCATCGCGGGCGCCGACATCCGCGAATTCGGCAAGACACCGCAGCCGCCGTCGCTGCCCGAGGCCTGCCTGAAGATCGAGAACTGCACGAAGCCGGTCGTCGCCGCCATTCACGGTGCCGCGCTCGGCGGCGGACTTGAAGTGGCGCTGTCGGCGCACTACCGCATCGCCTCGCCCACCGCAAAGCTCGGCCTGCCCGAAGTAGCGCTGGGCCTGCTGCCCGGCTCGGGCGGCACGCAGCGCGCGCCGCGCCTGATCGGCGTGAAGCCCGCGTTGGAGTTGATGCTCAGTGGCCGCCATGCCGGCGCCAAGGAAGCGCTGTCGCTCGGCCTCGTCGACCGGCTCGGCAACGACGCCGACGCGCTGGCCGAGGGCCTCGCCTACGCGCAGGAACTGATTGCCGCGAAGGCCCCGGTGCGCCGCACCCGCGAAGCCGCCGGCCTCGCCGACACCGCAGCCAGCCGCGCCGCCCTCGAAGCCGCGCGCGCCGACACCGCCAAGAAGAGCCGCGGCCTGTTCTCGCCGATGAAGATCATCGAAGCCGTCGAAGGCGCGCTCACGCTGCCCTTCGACGAAGGCATGGCGCTGGAGCGCAAGCTGTTCCTGCAGTGCATCGACAGCCCACAGCGCGCCGGCCTGATCCACGCCTTCTTCGCCGAGCGCGAAGTGCTGAAGGCGCCCGAGACCAAGGCCGCCAAGCCGCGCGCGCTGGAGTCGGCCGGCATCGTCGGCGGCGGCACCATGGGCGCCGGCATCGCAGTGGCGATGCTCGACGCGGGCCTGCCCGTGACCATGATCGAGCGCGACGACACCCAGCTCGCGCGCGGCCGCGCCAACGTCGAGAAGGTGTACGACGGCCTCATCGCCAAGGGCCGCATGACGCCCGAAGCCAAGGCCGCCGTGATGGCGCGCTTCAGCGGTTCGACCTCCTATGACGCGCTCGCCAACGTCGACATCGTGGTCGAGGCCGTGTTCGAAGAGATGGGCGTCAAGAAGGCCGTGTTCGCCGAGCTCGACCGCGTGTGCAAGCGCGGCGCCGTGCTCGCCACCAACACCTCGTACCTCGACATCGATGAGATCGCCGAAAGCATCTCGCGCCCGCAGGACGTGGTGGGCCTGCACTTCTTCTCGCCCGCCAACATCATGAAGCTGCTCGAGATCGTGGTGCCAGCCAAGGTGAGCGCCGACGTGGTCGCCACCGGCTTCGAGCTCGCGAAGAAGCTCAAGAAAGTGCCGGTGCGCGCCGGCGTGTGCGACGGCTTCATCGGCAATCGCATCCTGGCCGTGTACCGCCAGGCCGCCGACCACATGATGGAAGACGGCGCCTCGCCCTACGAGATCGACGCGGCCGTTCGCAACTTCGGCTACCCGATGGGCCCGTTCCAGGTGTCGGACCTCGCGGGCGGCGACATCGGCTGGGCCACCCGCAAGCGCAAGGCCGCCACGCGCGACCCCGAGGCGCGCTACGTGCAGGTGGCCGACCGCATCTGCGAGCGCGGCTGGTTCGGCCAGAAGACGCAGCGCGGCTACTACCTGTACCCCGAAGGCGCGCGCACCGGCGTGCCCGACCCCGAGGTGCTGGCCATCATCGACGCCGAACGCGTACGCGCCGGCATCAAGCCGCGCGCCTTCACCGAAGAGGAAATCATGCGCCGCTACATGGCCGCGATGATCAACGAAGGCGCCAACGTCGTGCTCCAGCGCATCGCGCTGCGCCCGCTCGACGTGGACGTGACCTTCCTCTACGGCTACGGCTTCCCGCGCCACCGCGGCGGCCCGATGAAGTACGCCGACACCGTGGGCCTGCCGAAGGTGCTGGCCGACATCCGCGAGTTCGCGAAAGAAGACCCGATCTTCTGGAAGCCGTCGCCGCTGCTGGTCGAGCTGGTCGAACGCGGCGCCGATTTCGCAAGCCTCAATCAATCCGAGTAAGCACAAAGGACATCGTCATGCGTGAAGCCGTCATCGTTTCCACCGCCCGCACCCCGCTCACCAAGGCGCACCGCGGCGAATTCAACATCACCCCCGGCGCCACGCTGGCCTCGTTCGCGGTGAAGGCCGCGGTCGAGCGCTCGGGCCTGGACCCGGCGCTGATCGAGGACGCGATCCTCGGCTGCGGCTACCCCGAGGGCACCACCGGCCGCAACATCGCGCGCCAGTCCATCATCCGCTCGGGCCTGCCCATCAGCATCGCCGGCACCACGGTGAACCGCTTCTGCGCCTCGGGCCTTCAGGCCATCGCGATGGCCGCCGGCCGCATCGTCGTGGACGGCGCGCCGGCCATGATCGCGGGCGGCGTGGAGAGCATCTCGCAGATCCGCGGCCGCAGCCCCAGCGACGGTGGCGACCTCAGCCTGGACCCGTGGATCGTCGAGCACAAGCCCGAGCTCTACATGGCCATGATCGACACGGCCGACATCGTCGCCAAGCGCTACAACATCAGCCGCGAGGCGCAGGACCGCTTCTCCGCCGAGAGCCAGCGCAAGACCGAAGAGGCGCAACTGGCCGGCCGCTACAAGGACGAGATCGTGGCCTGCACCACCACGATGGCCGTGACCGACAAGGAGACCAAGGAAGTCACCTACCGCGAAGTCACCGCCATCGAGGACAACTGCAACCGCCGCGGCACCACCTACGAAGCGCTCGCCAAGCTGAAGCCGGTGATGGGCGAGGACAAGTTCATCACCGCAGGCAACGCCTCGCAGCTGTCGGACGGCGCATCGGCCTGCGTACTGATGGAGGCCAGGGACGCGGAGCGCGCCAACATCAAGCCGCTGGGCGCCTTCCGCGGCCTCGCGCTGGCCGGCTGCGAGCCCGACGAGATGGGCATCGGCCCGGTCTTCGCGGTACCCAAGCTGCTCGCGCGCCACGGCCTGAAGGTGCAGGACATCGACCTGTGGGAACTCAACGAAGCCTTCGCCTCGCAGTCGATCTACTGCCAGGAGAAGCTGGGCATCCCGTCGGAGCGCCTGAACGTGAACGGCGGCGCGATCTCCATCGGCCACCCCTTCGGCATGACCGGCGCACGCCTCACGGGCCACGTGCTCATCGAAGGCAAGCGCCGCGGCGCCAAGTACGCCGTGGTCACGATGTGCATTGCCGGCGGCATGGGCGCAGCCGGCCTGTTCGAAATCTACTGAGGAGCCCGCAATGGACCTGAACTTCACCTCCGAAGAAGAAGCCTTCCGCAGCGAAGTGCGCGCCTTCCTGGCCGCCAAGCTGCCGGTACGGCTGTCCGAGAAAGTGCGCAGCGGCAAGATCCTCGAGAAGGCCGACATGGAGGAATGGCACGCCATCCTCAACGAGCGCGGCTGGCTCGCCAACCACTGGCCCGAGCAGTACGGCGGCCCGGGCTGGACGGCGGTCGAGAAGTTCATCTTCGAGCACGAATGCGCGCTGGCCTTCGCGCCGCGCATCGTGCCCTTCGGCGTGAACATGCTCGGCCCGGTGCTCATCAAGTACGGCAACGAGGCGCAGAAGCGACACTGGCTGCCGCGCATCCTGAACGGCGACGACTGGTGGTGCCAGGGCTACTCGGAACCCGGCGCGGGCTCCGACCTCGCGGCGGTGAAGACCTCGGCCGTGCGCGGCATCGACGCGCAGGGCGACCACTTCATCGTGAACGGCCAGAAGACCTGGACCACGCTGGGCCAGCACGCCAACATGATCTTCTGCCTGGTGCGCACGAACCGCGAGGCGAAGAAGCAGGAAGGCATCAGCTTCCTGCTGATCGACATGACTTCGCCCGGCGTGGAAGTGCGCCCGATCATCACGCTCGACGGCGAGCATGAAGTGAACGAGGTGTTCTTCTCCGACGTGCGCGTACCGGCCGAGAACCTGGTCGGCGAGGAGAACAAGGGCTGGACCTGCGCCAAGTACCTGCTGACGTACGAGCGCACCAACATCGCGGGCGTGGGCTTCTCGGTGGCCGCGCTCGAGCAGCTCAAGGGCATCGCCGCGAAGCAGACGAAGAACGGCAAGCCATTGAACGAAGACCCTGCGTTCGCGGCACGCATGGCACGCGTCGAGATCGACCTGGAGAACATGAAGACCACCAACTTGCGCGTGATAGCGGCAGTGGCAGGCGGCGGCGTGCCGGGTGCGGAAAGCTCGATGCTGAAGATCCGCGGCACCGAGATCCGGCAGGAGATCTCGTCGCTCGCGCGCCGCGCGATGGGCGTCTACGGCCGGCCCTTCATCGAGGAAGCGCTGCACGACGGCTTCGACGGCGAGACCTTCGGCCCGGCCTATGCGTCGGCTGCCGCATCGCGCTACTTCAACAACCGCAAGCTGTCGATCTTCGGCGGCTCGAATGAAATCCAGAAGAACATCATCAGCAAGATGATCCTGGGCCTGTAAGGAGACATGCAATGAACTTCGAACACACCGAAGACCGGCGCATGCTCGCCGACAGCCTGAACCGCTTCATCAGCGAGCAGTACGCCTTCGATGCGCGCGACCGCATCGCGAAGTCGCAGCACGGGTTCAGCAAGGAAATCTTCCAGCAGTTCGCCGAACTGGGCGTGATCGGCGCGCTGTTCGGCGAGGCCGATGGCGGCTTCGGCGGCGGCGGCTTCGACATTGCCGTGGTCTTCGAGGCACTGGGCCGCGGCCTGGTGGTCGAGCCGCTGCTGGGCGCGGTGATGGTCGGCGAGGCGATCAGCGCCGCCGGCAGCGACGCGCAGAAAGAGAAGCTCGGCGACATCATCAACGGCGTGACCGTCGCAGCCTTCGCGCACGACGAAGCCGACACGCACTACGAGCGCACACGCGTGCAGACCAGGGCCGAGCGCAACGGCGACGGCTGGGTGCTGCACGGCGCCAAGGCCGTGGTGCCGCAAGGCGAGCAGGCCGACCTGTTCCTCGTCTCGGCGCGTACCTCGGGTGCGGTGGACGACGAAGCCGGCATCTCGCTGTTCCTCGTGCCCGCCAAGACCGCGGGCCTCACGGTGCGCGGCTGCCCCTCGATCGACGGCGGCCGGGTCGCCGAGCTCGCGTTCGACGGCGTCAAGCTGGGCGCCGACGCGCTGCTCGGCGCCGAAGGCCAGGGCCACGCCACGCTGGAACGCGCCATCGGCCGCGGCGTGCTCGCGCTGTGCGCCGAAGCGCTGGGCGCGATGGAAGCCGCCAAGACCGCCACGCTGGAATACCTGCGCACGCGCAAGCAGTTCGGCATTCTCATCGGCAGCTTCCAGGCGCTGCAGCACCGCATGGCCGACCTGCTGCTCGAGATCGAGCAGGCCCGCTCGGCCGTGATCAACGCCGCGGCCGCCATCGACGGCACGGACCGCGTGGCGCGCGAGCGCGCGCTCTCGGCCGCCAAGTTCAGCATCGGCCGCATCGGTGCGCTGGTGGCGGAAGAAAGCATCCAGATGCATGGCGGCATCGGCATGACGTGGGAGCTGCCGCTGCCCCACTACGCCAAGCGCCTCGTGATGATCGACCACCAGCTGGGCGACGAAGATCACCACTTGCAGCGCTACATCGCCCTGGGCAAAGAGTCCGGCAAGGAGCTGGCGGCATGAGCGGCAACAAGACTGTGCCGATCTCGCAGGAAGGCGCCGTCCGCATCCTGACCAACAGCAACCCCGCCGCGCGCAACGCGATCACGCCGACGCTGTACGCCGAGCTCTCGGCCGCGCTCGCCGATGCGCAGAACGACCCCGAGGTCGGCGCCATCGTCTTCACCGGCGCGGGCGATTTCTTCTGCTCCGGGGGCGACCTCAACCTGCTGGCCAAGCGGCGCGAGCTGCCCACGGCCGAGCGCCGCGAGATTCTCGAAGGCCTCAACAACCTGATCCGCGCGCTGCGCGACTGCAGCAAGCCAGTGATCGCGGCCGTGGAAGGCGGCGCGGCCGGCGCGGGCCTGTCGATGGCGCTGGCCTGCGACATGCTCGTGTCGGCGCGCGATGCGTTCTACACAGTCGCCTACGTGAAGGTCGGCCTCACGCCGGACGGCGGCGCCACGGCCTTCCTCGCGGAGTTCGTCTCGCGCCAGGTGCTGACCGAGATGTGCCTGACCGGCGACCGCATGCCGGCCGAGCGCCTGCATGCGCTGGGCGCCGTCAACCGCCTCACCGACAAGGGCGCCGCGCTGGCCGAAGCCATCGCGCTCGCGGCCAAGGTCGCGACCGGTCCGCAGCGCGCGAGCGCACGCATCAAGACGCTGTGCCGCCAGGCGCACCACGCCACGCTGGAAGAGCAGCTCGATGCCGAGGCCGTGTTCATGGTCGAGTCGCAAGGCGACGCCGAATCGGCCGAAGGCATTGGTGCGTTCCTCGGCAAGCGCAGCGCCGATTTCGTCGCGCTGCGCCGCCGCAAGCAGGCCGAGTCCTGACGCGCGCCGTGCCCAATCCCCTAGGCTCTCGCGCGCGGGTGCAGGGGTTTTCAATCTTTCCGGAGTTGCCATGTCCTCGCTGAATTCCTCGCTGCCGCTGGCCGGCGTGCGCGTCCTCGATCTGTCCCGCATCCTCGCGGGGCCCTGGTGCGGCATGGTGCTGGCCGACATGGGCGCCGAGGTCATCAAGGTCGAGCACCCGGGCCGCGGCGACGACACGCGCGACTGGGGCCTGCGCGTCGGCAAGACCGAGACGGCCTACTTCAACAGCGTGAACCGCAACAAGCGCTCGGTCACGCTCGACCTGCAGACGCCCGAAGGCCAGCAGCTCGCGCGCGATCTTGCGAAGCAGTGCGACGTGGTAATCCAGAACTTCAAGTTCGGCGGCATCGACAAGCTGGGCCTCGGCTACGAGCAGTTGAGCAAGGAGCAGCCGGGCCTCATCTACTGCTCGATCTCGGGCTACGACCGCACCGGCCCCGAAGCCGCGCGGCCGGGCTACGACCTCGTCGTTCAAGGCGAGGCGGGCCTGATGGCGCTCAATGGCGAAGCCAACCAGCCGCCGCTGAAGTTCGGCGTGGCCGCGGTCGACCTGTTCACCGGCATGTACTCGGCGCAGGCCATCCTGGCCGCGCTCTACCAGCGCGAGAAGACCGGCAAGGGCCGGCATGTGGAGATGGCGCTGTTCGACTGCGGCCTGATGATCACCGCCTACTACGGCCTCGAGGCGCTGCTGATGGGCGAAGACCCGCCGCGCTACGGCAACTCGCATCCGTCGATCGTGCCGTACGGCGTGTTCGACGCAGCCGACGGCCCGCTCGTCATCACCGTGGGCAACAACGCGCAGTTCGCACGCTTCTGCACCGACGTGATCGAACGGCCCGACCTCGCAGCCGACGAGCGCTTCAAGACCAACATCCTGCGTTCCGCGAACCGCGCGGTGCTGCTGCCCGAACTGCATGCCGAGCTGGCGAAGCGCCAGCGCGCCGACCTGCTCGCGAGGCTCACGGCTTCGGGCATTCCGTGCGGCGAGGTGCTGGGCCTGCTGGAGGCGCTGCAATCGAAGCGCGCCACCGACGCCGGCCTCGTGACCACGCAGCCGCATCCGGTGGCCGGCACGGTCAACGTGCTGGCGCCGCCCTACCGTTTCGACGGCGCGCCGCCCACCCTGGGCGAAGGCACGCACGACGTGCTGCAGTCGCTGCTCGGCCTGTCGGATGACAAGCTGGCGGCGCTGAAAACGAATGGCGTCGTCTGAAGAAGACAGGCGCCCGCATTTCCAAAGTAGACAAGACCCAATGGCATCCCTTTCCCTTCGCAGTCCCGTTCGCCGCGCCCTTCTCGCACTCGCCCTGCCGCTCATCGCTGGCAGCGCCTTCGCACAGGCCTGGCCCGCCAAGCCGATCACGCTGATCGTGCCCTTCCCGCCCGGCGGCCCGACCGACGTGGCCTCGCGCATCGTGGCGCAGAAGATGTCGGCCGCGCTCAAGCAGAACATCGTGATCGACAACCGCAGCGGCGCCTCGGGCACCGTGGGCGCCGCCACCGCGGCCCGCGCCGCGCCCGACGGCTACACCTTCGTGATGCTGGCCACGCCGACGCTGCTGGCCGCGCACCTGTACGGCCCGACCGGCTACGACATCTTCAAGAACTTCACGCCCGTGGGCTCGGTGTACGACCTGCCGATCGTGCTGGTGGTCAACCCCAAGTCGCTGCCCGAGGTGAACAGCCTGCAGGGCCTGATCGCGAAGGCCAAGGCCGAAGGCGGCAAGCTCAACTACACGACGGCGGGCGCCGGCAGCTTCGGCCACCTGACGACCGAACAGATCAAGACCATCGGCAAGTTCGACATGCAGCACGTGCCCTACCGCGGCAGCGCACCGGCCGTGACGGACCTGATCGGCGGCCAGGTGCCCGCGATGTTCTCGGACCTCGTGGGCGTGCTGCCGCACATCAAGGCCGGCAAGCTGCGCGCCATCGCGGTCGGCTCGGCCAAGCGCGTGAGCCTGCTGTCCGACGTGAAGACGGTGGCCGAGCAGGGCTTCCCGGGCTTCGATGCGACCTCGTGGGGCGGCCTGCTGGCGCCCGCCGGCACGCCCAAGGACGTGATCGACCGCATGAGCGCCGAACTGAAGGCGGCGCTGGCCGACAAGGAAGTGCAGGACAGGCTCCAGAGCGTCGGCTCCTTCGCGGCCTACCGCACGCCCGAGCAGACGGGCGCGCGCATGCGCGAGGATTTCGAACGCTGGGGCAAGGTCATTCGCGACAACCACATCACGACCCAGTAAAACGGCAGGCGGCCGACGACCGGCATGAAGGAGACAGGCATGACAGACAACGACAACAAGAACCACAAGACCCCGGTCGGTGCGCCGTTCCGCCCCGCATTTCCCATTCGCAGCCTGGCGGACATCCACCGGCTCGAAGAGACGCCGCTGGAACAGGCGCTCACGGTGCGCAGCACCTACGAGATCTTCCGCAACGCGGGCCATGCCTTCGGCGGCAAGACCGCGCTGACCTTCCTGCGCACCGGCAACCCGGCCGACGAGCCGATCCGCTGGTCGTACGCCGAACTGCTCGCGCGCATCCACCAGACCGCGAACATGCTGCACGCGCTGGGCGTCGGGCCCGACGATGCGGTTGCGGTGCTATTGCCCGGCTGCCTGGAGTACCACCTCGCGCTGTGGGGCGGAGAGGCGGCCGGCATCGTGCAGCCGCTGAACCCGCTGCTGACCGATGAGAAGCTGGTCGCGCTGATGACCGCCGCGCGCGCCAAGGTGCTGATCGCCTACGGCTCGGACGCCGAATCGGGCATGTGGTCGAAGGCCATGCGCCTGCGCGGCCAGGTGCCCACGCTCACCACCGTGCTGCGCGTGGCGCCGCACGACGAGGTGCCGGGCACGGCCGGCACGCTGCCTGGAGCAGGATCGGACAGCGCGACCGCGCTGCCGGGCGTGGCGGAGTTCGATGTGCTGCGTGCGGCACAACCATCTGATCGTCTCGTGAGCGGGCGCGACATCGCACCCACCGACATCGCTGCGTACTTCCACACTGGCGGCACCACGGGCGCGCCGAAGCTCGCGCGCCACAGCCACGGCGCGCAGGTGTTCACCGCCTGGGCCAGCGTGCAGGTCGCGGGCATGAACGAGAACGGCATCTCCATCAACGGCTATCCGCTGTTCCATGTGGCGGGCGTGCTGCCGGCCTCGCTGGCGGCGCTGTCGGCGGGCGTGGAGGTGATCATCCCGACGACCTCGCTGCTGCGCAACAAGGAGGTGCTGGCCAACTACTGGAAGCTGGTGGAGAAGTACCGCCCGACCTCGCTGTCGGCCGTGCCCACCGTGCTCGCGGCGCTGGCCAACGTGCCGCTGGACGGCGCGGACATTTCATCGATCACCTACTGCCGCACCGGCGCCGCCGTGCTCTCGCCGGAACTCGCGGCGCGCTTCGAGCGCCTGTTCGGCCTGCACGTGCACGAGAGCCTGGGCATGACGGAGATGGCCGGCATCTCGACCATCACGCCGCCGGGCGTGGACGGGCCCGCGGGCTGCGTGGGCTTTCGGCTGCCGTACATGCAGATGCGCGTGGTGGCGCTCGACGAAAACGGCAATGCCAGCGACCGCGAGGTGGCGCCGGGCGAAACCGGCATGGTGCTGTTCAAGTCGCCGAACCTGTTCTCGGGCTTCGTGGACCCGGCCGACAATGCCAAGGCCTTCACGGCCGACGGCTGGCTCGCCACCGGCGACCTGGGCTGGATCGACAGCGAGGAGCGGCTCAACCTCACGGGCCGCTCGAAGGACCTGATCATCCGCAGCGGCCACAACATCGACCCCAAGACCATCGAAGACGCGCTGGGTGCGCACCCGGCCGTGCAGCTGTGCGCCGCGGTGGGCGCGCCCGATGCCTATGCGGGCGAACTGCCCGTGATCTTCGCGACGCTGGTGCCCGGTGCATCGGCGACGGAAGAAGAGCTGCTCGCGTTCACCGCCGCGCGCGTCGATGAGGCACCGGCCCGGCCCAAGTGGGTGTCGGTGATCGGCACCATGCCGATGACCAACGTCGGGAAGATCTACAAGCCCGAACTGCGCGCGATGGCCGCGCTCTACGTGGTGAACGCAGCCGTCGCCGAAGCCTGCGCCGAACTCGGCGTGCCGGAGGCCGCGCTGCCCGTCGTGAAGACCGAAGGCGAGAGCCTGGTGCGCGTGCAGATCGACAGCGCCGCGGCAGGCGCGCTCGCCGCGCCGCTGCAGGAACGGCTGCAGAAGGCGCTGGAGCCCCTGCCCTTCAAGACGCGCATCGCCGCGCAGTGACCTTTTTCAGAAACCATAGACAGAGACAAGCCATGACCTTCCGCCTTCCGACCCGCCGTGCCCTGCTGTGCGCCGCCGCTTCCGTCGCCACGCTGTGCGCGCTGCCCCACGCGCAGGCACAGGGCACGTACCCGAACAAGCCGATCCGCATGGTCGTGCCCTTCGCCGCGGGTGGCGCCACCGACGTGCTGGCGCGCGTACTGGGCCAGAAGATGTCGGCCGGCCTGGGCCAGCCCATCATCATCGACAACAAGCCCGGCGCGGCCGGCATCATCGGCACCGACGCGGTCGCCAAGGCCGCGCCCGACGGCTACACCATCGTGCTGGGCCTGAGCAATTCGCTGATGACCAACGAGTTCCTCTACGAGAAGCTGCCCTACGACACGCAGCGCGACCTTACGCTGGTCTACCAGATCGCGATGGCGCCGCTGGTGCTGGTGGTGCACCCCAGCGTGCCGGCGAAGACCGGGCCGGAGCTGCTGAAGTACGTCGTCGCGAACAAGGGCAAGGTGGCCTACGGCTCGTACGGCGTGGGCGCGTATCCGCACCTGGCCGGCGCGCACATGAGCCTGGCGACGCAGTCCGACATGAGCCACGTCGCCTACAAGGGCGAGGCGCCGATGATGCAGGACCTGATCGGCGGCCAGATCCAGATGGCCTACGCCAGCGCGCTGGTGGCCAAGCCGCACATCGATTCCGGAAAGATCCGCGCGCTGGGCGTGACCGGCGAGCGCCGCATGAGCACCCTGCCCAACGTGCCCACGCTGGTCGAGCAGGGCATGAAGGACGAGGCCTATCGCGTGACCGGCTGGCTCGCCATCGCCGTGCCCGCGAAGACGCCGAAGCCCATCGTCGAACGCATCGCGCAGGAAGTGCGCAAGGCCACGCAGCAGCCCGACGTGCGCGAGCGCGTGGCGGCCATGGGCTTCGAGATCAAGGACAGCTCGCCCGAACTCTTTGCCGCCGCCTGGAAGCAGGAACGCCCGGTGTGGGAGCGGCTGATCAAGCAGTCGGGCGCCAAGCTCGAGTAATCCATTTCTTTGTCATTCAAGAGGAACAGCCATGAAGGTTCTCGTACCTGTCAAACGGGTCGTCGATTACAACGTCAAGGTGCGCGTGAAGAGCGACGGCACCGGGGTGGACATTGCCAACGTCAAGATGAGCATGAACCCCTTCGACGAGATCGCGGTCGAAGAAGCGGTTCGCCTGAAGGAAAAGGGCGTGGTCACCGAAGTGATCGCCGTCTCGTGCGGTGACGCCAAGTGCCAGGAAACCCTGCGCACCGCCATGGCCATCGGCGCCGACCGGGGCATCCTGGTCGAGACCACCGAGGAACTGCAACCGCTGGCCGTCGCCAAGCTGCTCAAGGCGCTGGTCGACAAGGAACAGCCCCAGCTGATCATCCTGGGCAAGCAGGCCATCGACGACGACGCCAACCAGACCGGCCAGATGCTGGCTGCGCTGGCCGACCTGCCGCAAGCCACCTTCGCCTCCAAGGTCGAAGTCGCTGGCGACAAGGCGACCGTGACCCGAGAAGTCGACGGCGGCCTGGAGACCATCTCCCTGAGCCTGCCCGCCGTCATCACCACCGACCTGCGCCTGAACGAGCCGCGCTACGTGACGTTGCCCAACATCATGAAGGCCAAGAAGAAGCAGCTCGACACCTTCAAGCCCGAAGACCTGGGCGTGGACGTCAAGCCGCGCCTGAAGACCCTCAAGGTTGCCGAGCCCCCGAAGCGCGGCGCCGGCATCAAGGTGCCCGATGTCGCCACCCTGGTCGACAAGCTGAAGAACGAAGCCAAAGTGATCTGAGGAAGAGAACGACATGACCGCACTTGTTATTGCCGAACACGACCACGCGACCGTCAAGCCCGCGACCCTCAACACCGTGACCGCGGCGCTGGCCTGCGGCGGCGACGTCCATGTGCTCGTGGCCGGTGCCAACGCCGCCGAAGCCGGCAAGGCCGCCGCGCAGATCGCGGGCGTGGCCAAGGTCATCGTGGCCGACAGCCCGAGCCTGGCCGAGAACCTGGCCGAGAACGTCGCCGCCCAGGTGCTGGCGATTGCATCCAGCTACAGCCACATCCTGTTCCCCTCGACCGCCAACGGCAAGAACGTGGCGCCTCGCGTGGCCGCCAAGCTCGACGTGGCGCAGATCAGCGACATCACCAAGGTCGACAGCCCCGACACCTTCGAGCGTCCGATCTACGCGGGCAATGCCATCGCCACCGTGCAGAGCGCAGACCCGATCAAGGTCATCACCGTTCGCACGACCGGCTTCGACGCCGCAGCGGCGACCGGTGGCAGCGCAGCGGTCGAAACGGCCGAAGGCGTGGCCGACAGCGGCAAGAGCAGCTTCGTGGGCCGGGAAGTAACGAAGAGCGAACGCCCCGAGCTGACGGCCGCCAAGATCATCGTCTCGGGTGGCCGGGCGCTGGGCAGCGCGGAGAAGTTCACCGAGGTGATGGCGCCTCTCGCCGACAAGCTCAATGCGGGCCTGGGCGCCAGCCGCGCAGCGGTCGATGCGGGCTACGCCCCGAACGACTGGCAGGTGGGCCAGACGGGCAAGATCGTTGCGCCGCAGCTGTACATCGCAGCAGGCATCTCGGGTGCGATCCAGCATCTGGCCGGCATGAAGGACTCCAAGGTGATCGTGGCGATCAACAAGGACGAGGAAGCGCCGATCTTCTCGGTGGCCGACTACGGGCTCGTGGCCGACCTGTTCACGGCTGTGCCGGAACTGGTGACCACGCTGTAAGAGGACCCGGCACCGATGAAGACCCGCATCACCGAGCTACTCGGCATCCGCTATCCCATCGTCCAGGGCGGCATGCAGTGGGTAGGCCGCGCCGAGCTGGCCGCGGCCGTGTCGAACGCCGGGGGCCTGGGCATCGTGACGGCGCTGACGCAGCCCACGCCCGACGACCTGCGCCACGAGATCGCGCGCACCCGCACCCTGACCGACAAGCCCTTCGGCGTGAACCTCACGATCCTGCCGGCCGTGAAGCCGCCGCCCTATGCGGAGTACGTGCAGGCCATCATCGACAGCGGCGTGAAGATCGTCGAGACCGCGGGCAACAGCCCGAAGGACTTCATCGAAGCGCTGAAGCGCCATGACGTGAAGATCGTGCACAAGTGCACCTCGGTGCGCCATGCACTCTCGGCGGAACGCAACGGCGTCGATGCAGTGTCGGTGGACGGCTTCGAATGCGCGGGCCACCCCGGCGAGGACGACGTGCCCGGCCTGGTGCTGCTGCCGGTCGCGGCGCGCAAGCTGCGCATTCCGATCATCGCCTCGGGCGGCATTGCCGACGGGCGCGGCATGGCCGCCGCGCTGGCGCTGGGCGCCGAAGGAGTGAACATGGGCACGCGCTTCTGCGTGACCAAGGAAGCGCCGATCCACGACAACATCAAGCAGGCGCTGGTCGAAGCCACGGAGCGCGACACGAAGCTGATGTTTCGCACGCTGCACAACACCGCGCGCGTGTTCCGCAACGCCATCTCCGAAGAGGTCGTGGCCACCGAGAACCGTCCGGGCGGCTGCGAGTTCGAGGATGTGCGCCCACTGGTGGCCGGCGCGCGCGGCCGGGCCGCGCTGGAGTCCGGCGAGGTGCACAACGGCGTGGTCTCGGCCGGCCAGTGCATCGGGCTGATCGACGACATTCCGACTTGTGCGGAACTGCTGGAACGCATGGTGCGCGAGTGTCGGGAGCATCTGGACCGGGCGCGGTCCTGGATGCACTGAGCCTTTCTGCTCGCATCCGGGGGGCGCTCAGGCCGATGGGGTACCTTGCTCCGCGAATGTCCCCCGGCCTGCGGCCTCCTCCTTTATTTCGCTGCGCAAGGCACCCCATCGGCCTGAGCGTTCAGAGCCGCTGCTGACTGACACGACACTGGCCCATGAGGTCCGCGCGCGGCGCATTGCGGAAGCTGCATTTGTTGGCGGTTGCCGAGACTTCGTGCCGGATGGAACGGCTGCTTCGCCAGGTTCTTCTCTACAGTGGATGCCCCTGTCACTCCATACCCCAACAAGGGAACAAGGAAGGCGCAACACACCAAGCCACCGAGATGTTTGAAGGCTGCTTGCCTCGCGGCAGGTTGTCGTTGCGAAAGCAGCGATGCAGATGCGAGGTATCAAAAGGCGACGGCCGAGGTGTTACTAGCACCCCAGCCGTCTAACCAAGTTCGTGCAACACCTTGGAAGGACGCACAAAAATGGCTACCAAGACTATAGCCCGGCCCCGCACGCCGGTAGCTTCCGAAGAAAACGCCCAAGACCCGGCGGATCTTCTTGAAAACACCCTGACTCAACTCGAAGCCCTTCTGTGGGTTTGCCATGGGGACGACATCGATTGGTGCAGCGGGGATGGGCCTCGGCAACTGAATAACCTGCTTTGGCTTGCGGCTGAACTGGCTCGAAAGGCTGGGGAGCTGTTTCAGGTGAGTGAGAAGGCGCGGCGTGGGGCGCCTGAGGCTGGCGGGTAGCGGCCGGTCTGCGGGCTGCGAGTTTCGCGGCCCGCCTGGGGAGCGAGTTCTTTAGGGTACGACGGCTGAAGCCTTCGTGATGAAAGGAATTCAGCTTGGTTGAGGCTTGTGGGGGTCGGCCTCTCGGTGGCAGCTATGTGTTCCATGCTGATCGTCGACAGACAATGCGAGCATTCGCTTTGCAGCGGGCACTGTCTTTGACATCGCCATGCTGAACGGTACAGTTCCGCCAAAAACTGTCGGTCGGCATCGTCGCAGACATTGCGTATGCGTCCGGCAAAGTCCACTTGATCCTGAGGTGACTGCGACGATCGCCTAATCCCTTGGGCGCTCATGACATAAGAGCGGTTGCGGCAAGACCCGCAAGTCCTTTGAGCGTGTCGAACGCGATCCCTACACCGCGCTCCTTACTAACCTCCTTGATCTTGTCCCACATCTTCTTCTCGCGGATCGTGTCGAGCAGGTCCGCTCCTGGCATCGTCAGCTCTGGACTCTTCAAGAAGCGCCCCTCGCTGAGCGTCTGGTACTTGATGCCTTTCAGGTAGCCCATTTCCTCCAGCATCAACGCATGGCGAGCACGATCCCCATCTGGGTCTTCGCTGTTGTATGGCTGGAAGAAAACGAACTCGTCGGTCTGCTTCACGTTGAGCGCTTCTACTTCGAGAAGCACTGACCGCATGATGTCCCAATCCCTTTTCATTCGAAACGTCCTTTAAGGTACTTGCCTTCGCCACCCTTTAGCTCGCTTCTGTCGATGAGCTTGCCTTGGAAATGGAAATCAAGATCGATGCGGACGATAAGCAACTGTTCAAAATTTCCTTGGCTCTTGACCAGCACATGGTCGTTGGTTTTCTCAGGCGAGATGGTCTTAACCTCGACAAGCTTTCCGGCGATCGTGCCGTCAGCGCCGGGTGAGTGGGTCGCGAGGCGGCGAAGCCCGAACTTGATTTCTGCGTAGATTTCGCCGAGCTCACCCCATACCTGTAGGTATCGGCCTGTGTTCTCGAAGTGGCGCGCAGCACAGTCAACTAAGTCTTGGAATATCTCTGTTTGCTCAAGCATGCTGAATGGAAATCCCTCTCTGCTCTGGAAGGGCTCAACGGAATTGGCGTCGTCCTTTGGCTCATCTTCGAGCTGATCGTCGATCCACTCTTTGTCGATGTACTTCCACTCCCAAGGCGCCACGCCACAGGCAGCAGCGTCGGCTATGTCTTCCGCGCTGTAGCCGCGCTCGTTCATCTCGTAAAGAAAGTCCCAGTCACTCATGTTCCCCTCCATCCTCGATTGCTAGATAAGCCGAGCAAGCTCCATTTGTTCTTCGTACTCTGTGCGCATTCTGACAATGGCTGCACGCGCCCGCGCGGACATTTCGTGACTCTGCTTCTCCAAACGCGAAACATCGCCGTCAAGCTGAACGTCGCCTCGGGCTAGTGCCATGACCTTGTTAACTTGGATCATCAACTTGTCCTGAGCTTCGATCAAAAACTCTTGGTACGCCTCGCGACGCTCAACGATTCGCACGGATACCCTAAGCAGCAGGTCACTTGCAGAGCTCCTGTTCGCCTCATGCGCTTTGTAGTCCTTCTGCAAAAGGTCGTTCAGCCGAATCCAAGTCTCTTCTTTGTGCAGGTACTCAGCCGTCGCCTCGTGCTCGCGAATTTCCTGCATTGCCTTGTCACGCTCGCGCGTCGACTCAGCTACCTGATTATTCAAGTGGTTATACCGACGCTTCAGCGTTCGGATTGCTTCGGCCTTGCCACGAGCCAGCCATGCCATTTCGTTGACCTGAGAGAAGAACTCTCGAACCTGATACGCTGATTCCGTTTCGCCCCAAACCCACAGCTTGTTCACGCTGGCGCTCATCCCCGCAAGTTCAGTAAAAGTGATTTCCTTGTCGAGGTCGCTTTCGGGCAAGTTAGCGATCAAGCCTTGCACCTTTTGATAGTCAGCCAGCATGCCGCTGTAAATCTCTTGCCGAGCCTTTGTGACGCGATCGATCCTCGCGCGTTCATGTTCGGCTTTGATCTCTCGTTCCTGCCGCTCCCTGTCGTCGGCCAGTTGCCTGTCCTGCGATTCCCTGCTGAACTTCAGTTGCTTGTTGGTATTCCAGATGGTTACCAGCACCGCTATCGCTGGAACGACTGCTGCCCAAAAAGTCGGATCGACATACCAGTCTTTGTCCTTCTTTCCATCCTGCAGCTGAACGGTGATCGCGTTGTATGCCGGGGTCACAGGCACCGTCGCGGCATGCGGCGTACTTGGCCCGGGCACAGGTGCTGATGTTGCCTGCGCGGGAGCAGAGGCGGCGGGTAAGGGTTGGGCGACGGCAGTGGCGATCATGGCCGCGCCATTGTGCCTACAAGGACTGCAACCAGCCTGAAGCGAACATCGAACGCAGTCATACCAAAGTCGACTGCAGCCGACACCAGCCCTTCGGAGTTCTGCTTGTCCACCTCCCGTCTCTCACGAAAGCTCAGTAGTACGCCCCCGCACGTCCATCTGCAATCCGCCGCAGCGGTCGAACCGCCAACCTCACAGCCGCACTCATCGTGCGCAGGGCATCGGGTACTCCCCGCAGCGAAATAAAGGAGGAGGCCGCAGGCCGGGGGACATTCGCGGAGGGGAGTACCCGATGCCCTGCGCACACGCCCCGAAGGCGCCCCACAAGCCAGCCCGCATCTGGCTGCTGCTGGTGGCGAATGCAGTAAAGGCAATTGCCGCGCGCAAGAAGCAGGCACCGCAGTTTGCTGCGGGCGCATCAGCCGCGGTAGCGGCTCGGGTTAGCGCCCGCCATTTTCTTCATCAACCGCCGCAGCGCCGTGGCGTCCTGGTAGCCCACGGCGCCGGCCACCTGCTCGACCGTCATGCGGCTGGTTTCGAGCAGCGCGCGGGCGCGCCGCAGCCGCACGCCTTGTACCAGCGCTTGCGTGCTCTTGCCGGTGGCTTTCTCGATGTGACGCGACAGCGTGCGCTGCGACATGCAGAACTCGCGCGCCAGCTCGCTCACGGAGGGTGCGTCCGGCAGCGCCGACTCGACCCGTGCGGTGAGCCGCGTCACCAGCTCGTTGCCGTTGGCCAGCATCTCCGTCACGATGAACGGCGACTGCGCCTGGCGACCATCGATGAGCAGCATGCGCGAGACCAGATCGGTGAGCGCGCTGCCGCAACGCTCGCGCAACAGGTGCAGCATCAGGTCGGTCTGCGCGAACGCGGCGCCAGCCGTGACGACAGGGCCGTCGGAGCACACCATGCGGTCGGCATCGACGGTGCAGCCGGGCGCCATGCGCGCGAGCAGCGGTGCGTACCACCATGAAACGGTCGCGCGCCGGCCCTGGAGCAGGCCGGCGGCATTCAGCAGGAACACGGCCGAACACGAAGCCGCGACCTGGCCGCCAGACTTGGCGTGACGCACGAGGCCCGCGATGGCCTTGGCCGCGTCATCACTCTCAAGGCACCGGCGTATCTCGCCGGGCGTGTTGAGTCCGAGCCCCGGCACCACCCACGTAGAGCGATCGTCGCGGGGGCGCACGGGCAGGCGCGTGGTGTCCAGGCTCATGCCGGCGCGCAGTTGCACCGGGCCGCCGTACACCGAGCACAGTCGCCACCGGGGCGGCGCGACGCCTGCGCGCGCAGCCATCGCTTCCGCGGCGCCGAGGACGTCCATCGTGACCGCCACGCTGGAGTTGAAGGCGCCGGGCAGTACCAGCACGGTGAAGTCATGCATCTGGATGTTGGCCGATAAAGCCTTAAAGGAGTCGAATTGGACACTGCCATTCTGGCGAGGCCGAACGTTCAATACAAGCTTCACAGTTCCCTCAGGCCACATCCGCATGCCCACCATCCTCGTGAAGATTCCTCATGGCTCGTTTCCCGGCGAGAGCCGCGCCGCGCTGGTTCGCAAGATCAACGAAGCGGCAGCAGCGGCTGAGCAGATGCCCGACGAGCCCCGTGCGCGAAGCATGTGCTGGGTGCTGGTCGAGGAAGCCGCCGCAGGCGCATGGACCTGTGGCGGCGTCGACGCGACAGCGCGGCTCTTGCCCTGCACCGTGCTCGCGTACCTGCCAGCCGGTGTGCTCGATGACACATCGCGCGAGCTCTTCGTCGCACGCATTCACGCATCGTTCGAGGAAGCGCTGCCGGCGGACGACCGGCGCCGGCTCGCCACGTCCGTGGTGATGAACGAAGTGCCCGACGGCGCCTGGGGCGTGGGCGGCAAGGTCTGGCATTTACCCGACTTCGCACGCAGCGCAGGCTATGCGCATCTGCAGCATCTTGTCGATTCGGCACCGGCCGCCTGAACACCGAAGGAGAGTCCCATGGCACAACGCCCCATGAACGAAGACGACACGCTCGACGACTTCACTGCGCGCCAGATCACGCTCGATGGCATCGAAAAGAAGGTCTACGTCATGGGCCGGGGCCCGGCCGTGATCGTGATGACCGAGATGCCCGGCATCAGCCCGCACGTCGCGCGCTTCGCACGCTGGGTGCGTGGCGCGGGCTTCACCGTCTACATGCCCTCGCTGTTCGGCCGGGACGGCGCGGTGCCCGGGGCCGAGGAAGGCGTTGCGGTGTTCAAGCGGGCCTGCGTCAGCGCCGAGTTCCGGGCCTTCGCATCGAACGCGTCGAGCCCGGTGACGCAGTGGCTGCGCGCGCTCGCGCGGCTGGCGCACGAGGAATGCGGCGGGCCCGGCGTGGGCGCGATCGGCATGTGCTTCACCGGCAACTTCGCGCTCTCGATGATGATGGAGCCCGCCATGCTCGCACCGGTGGTGTGCCAGCCTTCGCTGCCGATGGACGAGCCGGCCGGCATGAACGTGGCGGCCGACGAACTGGCGGCCGTGCGCGAGCGCCTGGAACGCGAAGACCTGACCGTGATGGCCTATCGCTTCGACGGCGACCGGTTCTGCAAGGCCGAGCGCTTCGCGGCGTTCTCGCAGGCACTGGGCGAACGCTTCGTTGCACGCGTGCTGCCCGACAGCGCCGCCAACCCCGACACGCCGCCCTTCTTCGCGCAGGTGGTGGCCAGCCCGCACAGCGTGGTGACCGCGCACCTGATCGACGAAGCCGGCCAGCCGACGCTGGCGGCGCGCGACGAGATCCTGGCGTTCTTTGCGCGGCGGTTGCTCGACGCCCCACGCTGACCGGCGCTGGCGCTCTGGCAGACTTGCCCGGCAGGGCGCACCGTTCGCGCTCGCCGAGGAACCTTGTCATGCAAACCACGCCATCCACCGACGCCACGGTGCACACGCTCATCATCGACACCGACCCCGGCGCCGATGACGTGATCGCGCTGCTGTTCGCGATGGCGGCGCCCGAGCGGCTGCGCATCGAGGCGCTGACGACGGTGGCCGGCAACGTGCCGCTGGCCAAGACCTCGCGCAATGCACGGCTGGCCTGCGAATGGGCCGGGCGGCCGGAGATCCCGGTGTACGCGGGCGCCGAGCGACCCCTGCGGCGCACGCCGATCTACGCGGCCAACATCCACGGCAAGGAGGGCCTCACGGGCGTCGACGTGTACGAGCCCGCCGCGCCGCTGGCCGATGGCCATGCGGTCGACTACCTGGTGCGCACGCTGCGCGCCGCGCCCGAGAAGAGCGTGACGCTCGCGATGCTCGGCCCGCAGACCAACCTTGCACTGGCGCTCGAGCAAGCCCCCGACATCGTGCGTGGCCTGCGCGAGCTGGTGCTCATGGCCGGCGCACATTTCAACGGCGGCAACATCACGCCGGTGGCCGAGTTCAACGTGTTCGCCGATCCGCATGCGGCCGAGACGGTGCTGCTGAAGAGCGGCGTGCCCATCACCATGCTGCCGCTGGACGTGACGCACAAGATCCTCACGAGCGACGAACGCATCGCGCGGCTGCGCGGCCTCGGCAACCGGGCCGGCGCGATCGTCGCGGACATCCTCGACGCCTACGCGCCCCAGGAGATGAAGCACTACGACATGCCGGGCGGCCCGGTGCACGACGCCACCGTCACGGCCTACCTGCTGCAGCCTTCGCTCTTCAAGGGCAGGCGCATCCACGTGGAGGTAGACAGCCGCGAAGGCATGGGCTTCGGGCAGACGGTGGCCGACTGGTACGGCAGTCTGCACCGCGCGCCCAACGTGAACTGGATCGTCGACGGCGATGCGCAGGGCTTCTTCGATTTGCTGACGGAACACATCGCGCGGCTGCCCTGAGCACTCTCGCGCCGCGTTTCACGCACTTCATCGCAATCCAGTGGCAGCCGCGCTGCAGTGCGGCCACCATGCGGACTCCATCGACACCGTCCAGGAGATTCGCGATGCGCACCGTTTTCCGCCAGGTCCTGCTGCTCGCCTCGGGCTTGCTGCTGTCGTTCCAGCTCATGGCCACCGAAGCCGGCTGGCGCCAGCTGAGTCTTCCGGGTGCCGCGCCGGACGCCGCGCCCGTCGTGGTCGCGCTCTACTACCCGACACAGGCCGCCGCCCGCGCCATTCCCATGGGGCCGTTCACGGTCCGCGTGGCCATCCAGGCGCCACCCGAGGAGCGCTTCAAGGGCCTGATCGTGTTGAGCCACGGTGTCGGCGGCACCGAACTGGGCCACACCAGCCTGGCCGAAGCGCTCGCGCGGGACGGCTACCTGGTCGCGGCGCTGCGCCATCCGGGCGACAACTGGCAGGACGGCGCGTTGCTGCATCAAGGCGCGGCGGCCTACTTCACGCAACGGCCGCAGCAGATCTCCCACGTGATCGACGTGCTGTTGAAAGATCCGATGTGGAAGGACCGGATCGCTGTCGACGCGCAAGGCCCCCGCATCGGCGCACTGGGTCATTCGGCCGGCGGCTACACGGTGCTGGCGCTCGCGGGCGGGCAGGCCGACCTGTCGCGCATCGCCAGCCACTGCGCGAGCGAGCGCGCCGCCGATCCGATCTTTTGCGGCGTGGGCCGCAACGCTGGAGCGCCGACCGGCACAGTGGCGGCCCCGGCATCGCCGCTGCTGCCTTCACTGCGCGACCCTCGGGTACGCGCGGTCGTGGCGATGGCTCCAGCCGGCGTTCCCTTCACGGCCGCTTCGCTCGCGGACATCCGCGTGCCCACGCGGATCTACGAGGCGCAGCTGGATCGCTTCCTCGTTCCGCGCTTCCATGCCGAATGGGTCGCGCAGAACATGCCGGGCGCCGAACTCCAACGGATTCCCGACGCCTGGCACTTCGCCTTCATGGACACCCCATCGAGCGCGATCCCGACGGACGACGGGGACGTTCGGGCCGATCCGCCAGGCTTCGACCGCAAGGCGCTGCTGGCGCGGCTGGCCAGCGAGATTCCGGCGTTCTTCGACAAGGTGTTTGCGGCGAGCCCCGACACGAAATAGATCGCGTGCACAGGGCCCGCCGCCAATGAAAAAAGGGCCGCGCTCTCGAAGCGCGGCCCCTTTTGCCTGAACCCGGCAGCGGCTTGTCAGTGCTGCAGGATCTTGTTCAGGAAGTCCTTGGTGCGCGGCTGGCGGTTTTCCGGGTGGTTGAAGAACTCGTCCTTCGGGCAGTCTTCGAGGATCCTGCCGCCCACGTCGATGAAGATCACGCGGCTCGCAACCTTGCGGGCGAAGGCCATTTCGTGCGTGACCACCATCATGGTCATGCCTTCCTTGGCCAGGCTCACCATCACGTCGAGCACTTCGCCGACCATCTCTGGGTCGAGCGCCGAGGTGGGTTCGTCGAACAGCATCACGATCGGGTCCATCGACAGCGCACGGGCAATCGCCACGCGCTGCTGCTGGCCGCCCGACAGCTGGCCCGGGAACTTGTCTTTGTGCGCCATCAGGCCCACGCGGTCGAGCATCTTCAGGCCGCGGGTCTTGGCTTCGTCGGGCGTGCGGCCCAGCACCTTGATCTGCGCGATCGTGAGGTTCTCGGTCACCGACAGGTGCGGGAACAGCTCGAAGTGCTGGAACACCATGCCGACCTTGGAGCGCAGCTTGGGCAGGTTGGTCTTGGGGTCGTGCAGCGGAATGCCGTTGACGGTGATCTCCCCTTTCTGGAAGGGCTCGAGCGCGTTCACGGTCTTGATGAGGGTGGACTTGCCCGAGCCCGAGGGCCCGCACACCACCACCACGTCGCCCTTGGAGATGTTCACGTTGCAGTCGTTGAGCACCTGCACCGGGCCATACCACTTCGATACGTTCTTGATTTCAATCATTTTTTCGGACATTTCTTTCTCTCCGGTTCAGCCACTCAATCAGCGAATGATGGCGATCTTCTTGTGCAGGCGTTTCACCAGCCAAGAAAGGGCATAGCACATGACGAAGTAAACGACGGCCGCGAGCAGGTACGCCTCGATCGGACGGCCGAAGTTCTTGCCCGCGGTCTCGAAGCCCTTGAGCATGTCGTAGGCGCCGATGGCGTAGACCAGCGACGTATCCTGGAACAGGATGATGGTCTGCGTGAGCAGCACCGGCAGCATGTTGCGGAAGGCCTGTGGCAGCACCACGAGACGCATGTTCTGGCCGTAGGTCATGCCCACCGCCTGGCCCGCGTTCACCTGGCCGCGCGGGATCGACTGGATGCCCGCGCGCATGATCTCGCTGAAGTACGCTGCCTCGAACGCGACGAAGGTGATCACGGCCGAGATTTCGGAGCGGTAGTTGGAGCCGACCGAACCGAACAGCGAATAGAACGATGCCGGCACCAGCAGGAAGAACCACAGGATCACCATCACCAGCGGGATGCTTCGCATGCCGTTGACGTACAGCGCCGCGGGCGCATCGAGCCACTTCTTGCCCGACAGGCGCATGAGCGCCAGCAGGGTGCCGAAGATCACGCCGCCGATGGTGGCCACTATCGTCAGCATGATGCTGAAGTAGAAGCCCTTGACGACGAAGTTGCTGATGACGTCCCAGTTGTAGAACGACAGGTCGAGATTCATCATGTCAGTGTCCTCCGCCGCCGCTGCTGGCCGAGACGATGAAGCCCGGCACGCGGGTCTTCTTCTCGATGAATGCCATGAGCCGGTTGATGAGCAGGGCCGACACCACATAGCACGCAGTCACCGCGAGGTAGACCTCGATGCCGCGCGAGGTTTCTTCCTGCGCCTGCATCGCGAACATGGTGAGTTCGGCGACCGACACGGCGAAGGCGACGGACGAGTTCTTGAAGATGTTCATCGTCTCGCTCGTGAGCGGCGGGATGATGATGCGGTAGGCCATCGGCAGGATCACGTAGCGGTAGTACTGCGCGGTGGTGAAGCCCACCGCCATGCCCGCGTAGCGCTGGCCCTTGGGCAGCGCCTGGATGCCCGAGCGCACCTGCTCGGCGATGCGCGCCGACGTGAAGAAGCCCAATGCCAGCACCACGAGGATGAAGCTCGGCACACCCTTCATGACGGGAATCATGGCTGGAATCACGTGATACCAGAGGAAGATCTGCACCAGCAGCGGGATGTTGCGGAACAGCTCCACCCACGCATTGCCCAGCCGCACCAGCCACGGGCTGTCAGGCAGCGTGCGGATGATGCCGATCAGCGAGCCCAGCACCAGTGCCACGATCAACGCCAGCAGCGCAACCGACACCGTCCAGCCCCACGCCGAGAGCATCCATTGCAGGTAGCTCGGATATTCCCCCCCGGGGTCTTGCAGGAACACCTGCCAATCCCAGTTGCCCATTTGTATTTACTCCTTCTTCACCGTCTCTTCGAAAACCAGTCCCTTGAAAAGAAACGCCCACCGCGAAAGGTGGGCGTCATCACGCAGCGACGCGCGCTTATTCCTTGGTGACGTACTCTTCGGCCGGCTTGTCGTTCGGGTTGGCCCAGGCGTTCTTGGTGGCTTCGCCCAGCGGCAGGTTGATGACGACGTTTGCCGGGGGAATCGGCTTCAGGAACCACTTGTCGTACAGCTTGGCGAGCTCGCCCGACTTGGCCTGTGCCTTGATGCTGTCGTCCACGGCCTTCTTGAAGGCCGGGTCGTCCTTGCGGATCATGATGCCGATGGGTTCAACGGCCAGCACGTCCGGCAGGATCTTGTAGTCCTTCGGCGACTTCGACTTGGCGGCCAGGGCAGCCAGGATCGAGCCGTCCATCACGAAGGCGTCGGCACGGCCGGTTTCCAGCAGCAGGAAGCTGTCGGAGTGGTCCTTGCCGTAGACCTCCTTGAAGGTCAGGTTCTCGGCACGCTTCTGCTTGCGCACGGTTTGCAGGGGCGTGGTGCCGGTGGTGGTGGCGACCGTCTTGTCCTTCAGGTCGGCCAGCGAGTGGATGCCCGAGTTGGCCTTGACGACGATCTTGGTTTCTTCGACGTAGGTGGTCACGCCGAAGGCCACGTCCTTCTGGCGGGTGGCGTTGTTGGTGGTGGAGCCGCACTCGATGTCCACGGTGCCGTTCTGCACCAGGGGAATGCGGTTCTGCGAGGTCACGGGCTGGTACTTGACTTCGAGCTTCTTGCCGATGGACTTCTCGAGGTCCTTGATGATGTTGGCGCAAACGTCGTAGTGGAAGCCGGTGTACTGGCCGTTGCCCAGCGTGTACGACAGGCCGGAAGATTCACGCACGCCTTCGGTGATGGTGCCCGAAGCCTTGATCTTGGCCAGGGTGTCATTGGCCTGAGCGAAGACGCCGCTGGTGGCGAGCGCCGCGATTGCCAATGCCATTGCTTGTTTTTTCATACAGAAAACTCCTGAGGGTGACTGAAACAGATACAACTAAATTCTAGACATTCACATTTTGCGTGATACCCGGACCAACCCGGTGCATTCACACCCACGCTGCACCGGCCATGCGCATTGCAGCGCCAGCCTGGTGCGATCCTGCCTCCTGGCATTGTCCGACTTTCACTAAGCAGCCTTTGTGCCCGAAGGCTCGGCAGCCAGCGGAACCGGCGCGACCGACAGGCGCACCGGCTGCGTCAGGTTCTCGGGCACGAGCAGCGCGTCCATCTCGGCGCGCGTCATGATGCCCAGCGACTCGGCCACCAGGTCGATCGGCCCGCCCGTGGCGAGCGCGGTCTTGGCAATGAGCGCGGCCTTCTCGTAGCCGATGAGCGGGTTGAGCGCCGTGACCAGCGTGACCGATTCGCGCACCCGCTTGGCAAGGAACTCGCGGTTGGCCTCGATGCCGACGACGCAGTTCTTCTCCAGCGTGCTGCAGGCCCGGCTCAGGTGCTGGATGCTCTTGAACAGGCTCCAGCCCATGATCGGTTCGAAGGCGTTGAGCTGCAGCTGCCCGGCCTCGGACGCCAGCGTCACAGTGATGTCGTTGCCGATGACCTCGAAGGCCACCTGGTTCATCACTTCCGGGATCACCGGGTTGACCTTGCCCGGCATGATCGACGAGCCCGCCTGCCGCGCCGGCAGCCGGATCTCGCCGAAGCCGGCCTGCGGGCCGCTGGAGAGCAGGCGCAGGTCGTTGCAGGTCTTGCTGAGCTTGGTCGCCACGCGCTTGAGCACGCCCGACAGCTGCACGAAGGCGCCCGTGTCCTGCGTGGCCTCGATGAGGTTGGCGGCCTGCTTGAGCGGCACGCCGGTCTGCTCGGCCAGGTACTGGCAGGCGAGGTTCGCGTAGCCGTGCGGCGCATTGATGCCGGTGCCGATGGCGGTCGCGCCGAGGTTGATTTCCTCGATGAGGGCGCGCGCCTCGCCCAGGCGGGCCTCGTCTTCCCCAATCATGATGGCGTAGGTCAGGAACTCCTGGCCCAGCGTCATCGGCACGGCATCCTGCAGCTGCGTGCGGCCGATCTTGAGGATGTCCTTGAACTCGAGCGCCTTGGCCTCGAAGCTGCGGCGCAGCGACGCCATCGATTCGAGCAGCCGGTCGATGGCGAACCACAGCGCCAGGCGCACGGCCGTGGGGTACACGTCGTTGGTGCTCTGCGAGGCGTTGACGTGGTCGTTCGGGTGCAGCACGTCGTAGCGCGCCTTCTCGTGGCCCAGCTTCTCGAGCGCGAGGTTGCAGATGACCTCGTTGGCGTTCATGTTGGTCGAGGTGCCGGCGCCGCCCTGGATCACATCGACCACGAACTCGTCGAGCAGCTTGCCGTCGACGATGTCGTCGCAGGCCAGGATGATGGCCGCCGCGCGGTCGCGGTCGATGGCACCCAGGTCGGCGTTGGCGCGCGTGGCGGCCTTCTTCACGTAGGCCAGCGCACGCACCAGGTCGGGCATGGCCGAGATGCGGGTGCCGGAGATGGGGAAGTTCTCTACCGCACGGGCCGTGTGCACGCCCCAGTAGGCGATGGCAGGGATCTGCTTGTCGCCGAGGAAGTCGTGTTCAGTCCTGAAATTGGAGTTCATGGAGGTTCCTCGGCTTAAAAAAAAGCACGCGCAGGGCGCGTGCCGGGTCGTGCTGCTTGCAACGGCAAAAAAACTGCCGCGACTGTAGTGGCGCCGGTTCAAGGGCGCCAATGCCGTTTGCGGGGGGTCCTATGCGTGGCATTTATAGATTGTGCGTTGCACAAAATCCGGTCATCGACGCTGGGGCTGGGTGCCGACCAAATAAGACCATAACGCATCGGCCGTGCGTTTGGGCTGCAAGCCCTCGGCGGTCGAAGCCTTCGCAGCGCGGCCGCCACCGGCCCTGAGCGGGGCCGCCATGCCGGGCCGCTCGCGGTAGGCGCGGATCTCCATCGTCGCCTCCAGGCTGTCGATCTCGGGCGGCAGCGCACTCACGAGCTTGCGCGCCTTGATCTCCTTGCGCACCGCGCTCTGCGGCAAAAAGGCGATGCCATGGCCTTCGAGCGCCATGACCTTCAGGCCTTCGGCCATGTCGGTCTCGTAGACCCGGTCGAGGTGAATGGCGGTGCCCGACTCCTTGAGCAGCTGGTCGACCACGCGGCCCAGGTAGGCGCCGGGCGCATAGCCCAGGTACGGCAGAGGCTGGCCGGGGCGCCCCGGCAGCCGGTAGCGCGGGGCGCCCTCAGCGTCGGCCTTGACCCAGGGGGCCACGGTTTCCTCGCCGAGGCTGACCATCTCGTACTTGTTGGCGTCGAGTTGCAGCGGCTGCGAGGGGTGGTGATAGGCGATCAGCAGGTCGCAGCTGCCCTCGACCAGCCGCAGCACCGCGTCGTGCACGTTGAGCGCGATGAGGCGACTCTTGATCGGCCCGAAATGCTCGCGCAGGCTGGTCACCCACGAGGGAAAGAAGGTGAAGGCCAGCGTGTGCGGAACCGCGATCTCGATCACGTCCTGCCCGGCGGCGGAGTGGCCGCGCAGCATGGCGCGGGTGCTCTGCAGCGACTGCAGCATCTCGATGGCCTGGCCGTAGAGCGTCTGGCCCGCGGGCGTGAGGCGCGTGGGGTAGGAGCTGCGATCGACCAGGTCGGTGCCGGCCCAGCCCTCGAGCGCCTGGATGCGGCGCGAGAACGCGGGCTGCGTCACATGCCTCAATTGGGCCGAGCGGCTGAAGCTGCGGGTTTCCGCCAGGCTGATGAAGTCTTCGAGCCACTTTGTTTCCATACGCGGCGATTATGCGAGCGCCGCGCCATACTGGACGCCCCTCCTTTTCCCGCACTCGCCATGCCTTCAGCCGACGACCTGCTCGCCCTCAGCGCCACCGAACTCTCCCGCCGCATCGCCGCGCGCGACGTGTCCTGCCGCGAAACGATGCAGGCCTCGCTGGCCCGCATCGAGGCGCTGAACCCGCGCTTCAACGCCATCGTGTCGCTGCGCGATCCGGCGCAGCTGCTGGCCGAGGCCGGCGAGCGCGACGCCGAACTCGCACGCGGCGAACGGCGCGGCTGGATGCACGGCTTTCCGCTCGCGGTGAAGGACCTGAGCCACGCCGCAGGCCTGCCGACCTCGATGGGTTCGCCGTTGTCGCCGCGCTCGCCGGCACGCACCGACAGCCTGCACGTGGCGCGCGCCAGGGCAGCCGGCGCCATCGTGATCGGCAAGACCAACACGCCTGAATTCGGGCTCGGCTCGCACACCTACAACACGGTGTTCGGCATCACGCGCAACGCCTACGCGCCAGAGCGCAGCGCGGGCGGCAGCAGCGGTGGCGCCGCCGTGGCGCTGGCCCTGGGCATGCTGCCCGTGGCGGATGGCAGCGACATGATGGGCTCGCTGCGCAACCCCGCGGCCTTCAACAACGTGATCGGCATGCGGCCCTCGCGCGGACGCGTGCCGGGCAACCCGGACGAGGAACTCTTCTTCCAGCAACTGGGCTGCGAAGGCCCGATGGCGCGCACCGTGGAAGACGCGGCGCGGCTGCTGGCCGTGCAGGCCGGCTTCGACACGCGCGTGCCGCTGTCGTCGCCCAACGCCCTGCCCTCGCCCGATGCACTGCAGCTCGACGGCGACGGCAAGGGACTGCGCATCGGCTGGCTCGGCAGCGTCTGGCCCGACCTGCCTCTGGCGCCCGGCATCCGCGAACTCGGCGAGAAGGCGCTCGACACCTTCCGCACCATCGGCTGCGAGGTCGAGCCCTGCACGCTCGACGTGCCACGCGAGCACAACTGGAGCGCATGGCTGCGGTTGAGGCAGCTGCTGGTGGGCGGCAAACTGGGCGCCTACCGGAACGACCCGAAGCTGTTCGCGCAGCTCAAGCCCGAGGCGCAATGGGAGATCGAGCAGAGCCGGCACCTGGATGCGGCCTCGCTTTACCAGGCCTCGGTTTACCGCTCGAACGTGTACCGCGCGTTCCTCAGGCTGTTCGAGCGCTTCGACTTCGTGCTGGCGCCGACCGCGCAGGTGTTTCCGTTCGACGCGGAAATGCACTGGCCGAAGGAAGTCGCTGGCGTAGCGAGCGACACGTACCACCGCTGGATGGAGATCGTCACGCCGTTCACGCTGGCGGGGCTGCCGACGCTGAATGTGCGCGCCGGCTTCGGCGAAGGCGGGCTGCCGATGGGGCTGCAGCTGGCGGGGCCAATCCATGCGGACCTCGATGTGCTGCGGCTGGGGCATGCGTATGACCAAGCCTGTGGCTGGGCCGCTCATCGCCCCCCAGTATTGGTTTGACTCCCTCCCCCGCTGGGGGAGGGCTGGGGTGGGGGCAAGCGGCGCATCCATCGCGCGCCCTGCCTGCCCCCATCCCAACCTTCCCCCAGAGGGGGAAGGAGCAAGACGCTGGATGGAGATCGTCACTCGTTCGCGCTGGCGGAGCTTCCCATTGCCCTCCGGTCTTGGCTTGACTCCCTCCCCCGCTGGGGGAGGGCTGGGGTGGGGGCCCAAGCGGCGTATCCATCGGGCGCTCTGCCTGCCCCCATCCCAACCTTCCCCCAGAGGGGGAAGGAGCAAGGCATCAGATGGGGGTGAGGACGCCGCGCCCCGCGAAGTGCCCTTCGGCATTCGCAAGGAAATGGTCCACCGACTTCTGCGTCGCCTCGGGCGACCAGCCGGCCATGTGCGGCGTCAGCAGCACGTTGTCGAGGCCGACCAGCGGCTCGGGCCGCTTCGGCTCGCTCTCGTACACGTCGAGGCCGGCTCCCGCAATGCGGTTCTCGCGCAATGCCGCCGCCAGCGCCTCGGTATCGACCACGCTGCCGCGCCCGATGCTCACCAGGTAGCCCTGCGGCCCCAGCGCGTCGAGCACTTCGGCATTGACCAGATGCTTCGTCGCGGGTCCGCCCGGCGCGGCCAGCACCAGGAAGTCGGCCCAGCCTGCCATCGACTTCAGGTCGTCGAAATAGCGGTGCGCGGAGCCTTCCTTCGGCTTGCGGTTGTGATAGCCGACCTCCATGTCGAACGCCGCCGCCCGCTTCGCGATCTTCTGTCCGATGGTGCCCAGCCCCAGAATGCCCAGCTTCTTGCCCGACACGTTCGGCGGCTGCGGAATCGCTTCGCGCCACACGCCTTCGCGGCACAGCCGGTCGAGCTTGCGGAACTCGCGCACGATGCCGATCAGCAGGCCGAAGGCGTGATCGGCCACGCAGTCGTCGTTGGTGCCCGCGCCATTGGCCGTGGCGATGCCGCGCGCACGCGTCACCTCGAGCGGCACGCCCTCGTAGCCCGCACCCATGCAGCAGATCAGCTCCACCGCCGGCATGGCCGCGATCTCCTCGGGCGTGATGCCGATGACGCCGATGGTCAGCACCGCGCGGAACTTCTTGCCGTGCTCGGCGATGGCAGCCGCGCGCTGCGCGTCGCCGAAGGCATAGGTCATGTCGTAGACCTCGGCAATCTGGGCCTGGTGGGCGCTCGACAGGCTGTTGAGCACCAGCAGGGGAATCTTGGTCGACACGTGGGAACTCCTGAACGAAAAAATGAAATGGATGATCGCGCTACATCAGCGGCGCCGCTTCGCTCTTCTGCAAAGCCCACATCTGGGCATAACGGCCCTGCTTCGCGAGCAGCTCGGCGTGCGTGCCGCGCTCGACGATCACGCCGGCTTCCAGCACCAGGATCTCGTGCGCGTCGACCACCGTCGACAGGCGGTGCGCGATGACCAGCGTGGTCTTGTCCTGCGCGGCGCTCTTCAGCTCCGACTGGATGGCGCGCTCATTGGCCGAGTCGAGCGCCGAAGTGGCCTCGTCGAAGATCACGATCGGCGGGTTCTTCAGCAGCGTGCGCGCGATGGCCACGCGCTGCTTCTCGCCGCCCGAGAGCTTGAGCCCGCGCTCGCCCACGGTGGTGTCGTAGCCCTTGGGCGTGGCCGAGATGAAGTCGTGGATGCGCGCGGCGCGGGCGGCGGCCTCCACCTCTTCGCGCGAGGCGCCCGGGCGGCCATAGGCGATGTTGTATTCGACCGTGTCGTTGAACAGCACCGTGTCCTGCGGCACGATGCCGATCGCGCGGCGCACGCTCGACTGCGTGACTGCGCGGATGTCCTCGCCGCCGATCGTGATGCGGCCCTGCTGCACGTCGTAGAAGCGGTAGAGCAGCCGCGCGAGCGTGGACTTGCCCGAGCCCGAGGGGCCGACCACGGCCACCGTCTTGCCGGCCGGGATCTCGAAACTCACATGCTTGAGGATGGGGCGAGCGGGCTCGTAGGCGAAGCTGACGTCTTCGAAGCGCACGGTGGCGTCGGCGCCGGCCAGCGGCTGCGAGCCGGGCGCGTCGCGCACCTCGCGCTCCTTCTCCATCAGCACGAACATCTTGTCGAGGTCGGTCAGGCTCTGCTTGATCTCGCGGTAGATCACGCCCAGAAAGTTGAGCGGAATGTAGAGCTGGATCATGAAGGCGTTGACCATCACCAAGTCGCCCAGCGTCATGCGCCCGTCGACCACGCCCGAGGTGGCGCGCCACAGCATCAGCACCAGGCTGATGGCGATCAGCGCCTGCTGGCCGGTGTTGAGCATGCTCAGCGTGCGCTGGCTCTTGATGGCGGCCTTGCGGTAGCGGTCGAGGCTGGCGTCGTAGCGGCCGGCCTCGAAGTCCTCGTTGTTGAAGTACTTGACGGTCTCGTAGTTCAGCAGCGAATCGACCGCGCGGCTCTGCGCCACCGAGTCGAGCTCGTTCATGGTCTTGCGGAACTGCGTGCGCCACTCGGTCACCGTGACGGTGAACGTGATGTACAGCACCAGCGCGGCCGCCGTGATCCAGACGAACAGCGAGTCGAACTTCACGCCCAGGATGGTGAGCACCAGCACCAGTTCGATGATGGTCGGCACGATGCTGTAGAGCGACATCGAGATCAGCGAGTGCACGCCGCGCGTGCCGCGCTCGATGTCGCGCGTCATGCCGCCGGTCTGGCGCTCCAGGTGGAAGCGCAGGCTCAGCGAATGCAGGTGGCGGAACACCTCCAGCGCGATCTGCCGCGCCGTGCCCTCGGTGGCCTTGGCGAAGATCAGCTCGCGCAGCTCGCCGAACAGCGAGGTCGAGAAGCGCAGCAACCCGTAGGCCAGCAGCAGCCCGATGGGCACGATGAGCAGCGCCTGCGCCATGTCAGGCTTGGGCGTCATCGTGTCGACCAGGTTCTTCAACAGCACCGGCACGCCGACGTTGGCAACCTTGGCGCCCACCATGAAGCCCAGCGCCGCGGCCACCCGCCACTTGTACTGCCAGAGGTAGGGGAACAGACGGCGAAGGGTCGCCCAGTCGGAACGGTCGCTGCGCGCCGGCGGATGGCTGCCGGCCGTGTGGGGGGAAGGAAGGGCTTCGCCGCTGCGGCGCATAGGGGACAATCGTGGTTGCTTGTTTGTTCCAGATTGTGCCCATGTCAGATACTTCCAGTGCCGCCGCCGCGGCCACCCTCAAAAGCCTGCCCACCGACATGGAGCTGGTGCTCAAGGTCATTCCGATGCCGGCGGACTGCAACGCCAACGGCGACATCTTCGGCGGCTGGGTCATGGCGCAGTGCGACCTGGCCGGCTCGGTGATTCCGGCGCGCTACGCCAAGGGCCGCCAGGCCACGGTGGCGGTCAACGAATTCATCTTCAAGCAGCCGGTGCGGCTGGGCGACATTCTTTCGTTCTATTCGAAGCTGGTGCGCATCGGGCGCACCTCGGTCACGGTGACCGTCGAGGTGTTCGCCGAGCGCTTCCGCGCCCAGGGCGAGTACATCAAGGTCACGCAGGCGACCTTCACCTACGTGGCGATCGACGACAACGGCCGCCCGCGAGTGATCGAGCAACAGCCCTGAACGAGTTCAGACGCCCGGGTCGCGTACGCGCTCGAAGCGCTCGAACTCGCGGTTGACCCAGCGCCCCTCGCGGCGCTCGACGCGGCGGATGTACACGGTCTGCACGATGTCCCGCGTGTGCGCGTCGATCTCTATCGGGCCGCGCGGGCTGTCGAGCCGCACGCCCCGAAACGCATCCACCAGCCGCTCGCCAACCACGCCACCATGCGCCGCGGGCGAGGCCATCGCCGCGTCGATGGCCGCGAGCGCATCGTGGGCCGCGACCGCGAAATACCCCGGACGCAGGTGATCGCCGTACTCCGCCCGGAACGCCGACGTGAACCGGCGGTTGGCCGGCGACTCGTGCGCGAATGAATAGTGGTGGCTGGTGACGAGCCCGTCGGCCAGCTCGCCGATGCCCTCGAGGTAGTGGTCGTCGGTGGCGTCGCCGGTCGCGAGCAGGCGAATGCCGGCGTCGGCCATGCCACGGTCGCGCCAGAACTTCAGGAAGGTGGCCGGCATCTGCCCCGACGGCAGGAAGAAGAACACCGCCTGTGGCTTGAGTTCGCGCAGCCGCAGCATGTAGGCCGAGTAGTCGAGCGTGGCCAGCGGCACCCGCAGCATCGCGCCGACCCGGCCTCCACCCGCGGTGATGCCCGATACGAAAGCGCTTTCGGCATCGACGCCCGAGGCGTAGTCGGCCACCACGGTGCAGACGTCGCGCAAGCCTTGCTGGAGCGCCCAGCGCGCCAGCGGCAGCGTGACCTGCCCGATGGTGAAGGACACCCGCACCGCGAACGGGCAGCGCGCCGTGATGCCCGAGGAGGCTGCGTTCATCACCACCAGGGGCATCTTCGCCTGCGTGGCGACGCTGCCCACGGCATAGGCGTTGGAGCTGAAATCCAGGCCCGCCAGCAGGTCGACGCGCTCGCTTTCCACGAGGTCCAGCGCATGGCGGCGCGCCTGGTCGGGCGCGCTGCCGGGCACATCGCGCCGCAGCAGTTCGACCGGCCGGCCCGCGCTATTCTGGTTGTGTGCCGCCAGCCAGACGGCCATGCCGGCATCGAACTGCCGGCCACCGCCCGCATAAGGGCCGGACCACGAACCGATGACGCCGATGCGCAGCGGGCGCACCCGCGCCAAGGCCAGCGAGGGGGCTGCCAGGGCACCTGCCAGCAAACCGAAAGTACGCCGGCGCGAAATGCGAAATGCTACTTTTTCAGTAGCATCATTTGCCTGCGGGCCGGGCGTTGCGGGGGTTCTTTTCTCTTGCACGCCGCGCAGTGTACGTATGCAGGCCCCGGCCCGGGAAGCGCCTCAGACCTTGGAGAAATCCGGCTTGCGCTTCTCCATGAACGCGCCGAAGGCCTCGCGCGCCGCCGGTTCGCGCAGCATGCGGCCGAAGCTCGCACCCTCCTCGCCCATGCGCTCCAGCACGGCGGGCATCTGCGCCTTCTTCAGCAGGCGCTTGGTTTCCACCAGCGCGCTCAGCGGCTTGGCGGCGAGCTTGCGGGCCTGCGCCTGCGCGATGGCGTTGGCCTCGGTCGGCGGCACCACGCGGTTGACCAGGCCCACCTCCAGCGCGGCCTCGGCCATGAAGGGCTCGCCCAGCAACAGCGCCTCGGCCGCACGGTGGTAACCCAGCATCTGCGGCACCAGCAGGCTGGACGCCGCTTCGGGGCACAGGCCGAGGTTCACGAAGGGCATCGAGAAGGCGGCGTTGTCGCCCGCGTAGACCAGGTCGCAGTGGAACAGCATCGTGGTGCCGATGCCCACGGCCGGGCCGCACACGGCCGCGACGATGGGCTTGGGGAAGGTCGCGATGCCGCGCAGGAAGCGGAACACCGGCGACTCCTGCGTGGACGGCGGGGCGTTGAGGAAGTCGCCGATGTCGTTGCCCGCGCTGAAGATCGTCGGGTCGCCCTGGATCAGCACGCAGCGCACGGCCGCATCGCTCTCGGCGGTGGCCAGCGCATCGGCCAGTTCGGCGTACATGCCGCTGGTGATCGAGTTCTTCTTGTCGACGCGGTTGAAAGTGAGGGTCATCACACCGGCTTCGGTGTGGACGAGGATGTCGCTCATGGGTGGTCCTTGGATGAATGGATGGATTGGCGCCGCAGTCAGGCGCAAAGGGCTTCGCGGACGAAATCGAGGCGGTCTTGCCCCCAGAACATCTCGCTGCCGACGAACATGGTGGGAGCGCCGAACACGCCGCGCTCCACGGCTTCCTGTGTGACGGCCTTGAGGCGGTCCTTGGTTTCCTGCGCCCCGGCCAGCGCGAGCAGGCCCGCGGCGTCGAAGCCCGCATTCTGCAAGACGGCACCGACGATTGCCGGGTCGTTGAGATTCTTCGGCTCGACCCACATCGCGTGGAAGACCGCGTCGACATACGCACCGAAGCGCGCCGGCTCCTTCATCTGGATGCCGGTAGCGCCGCGCATCAGCAGCAGCGTGTTGATGGGGAAATGCGGGTTGTGCACGAAAGGCACGCCGTAGCGCTTCGCGAAGCGCTGCAGGTCGACGGTCATGTACGGGCCCTTGGGCTTGATCTCGGCGGGCGAATGGTTGCCCGTGGCCTGGAACACGCCGCCCAGCAGCATGGGCTTCCACACCAGCTCGGCGCCGGTGTCGGCGCATACGTGCGGCAGCTGCGTTGCGGCCAGGTAGGCGGCGGGGCTGCCGAAGTCGAAATAGAAGTCGACGGATTTGGTCATGGGTGCCTTCTCAAGGGAGCTTTGCGTTCGAGAGCTGCTGTTCAGGGCGCGTGCACAGGCCACCGGGTACTCCCCTCCGCGAATGTCCCCCGGCTTCGCCTCCTCCTTTATTTCGCTGCGGGGAGCACCCGGTGCCCTGTGCACAACGAGCGCTGCTCTTGTGCTGGCCGATCAACAAGTGCTCTGATCGATCACGCTGGCGGGGTGCCTTGCGCAGCGAAATAAAGGAGGAGGCCGCAGGCCGGGGGACATTCGCGGAGCAAGGTACCCCGTCGGCGTGAGCGCGCCCTGAAGCACCCCAAACCCGGCGAATCGAACAGCAAGCCGTCATCTCAGAATTTCTCGGACCAGGGCCGCAGATCGAGCTCGTGCGTCCATGCATCGCGCGGTTGCGAATGCAGCATCCAGTAGCTGTCGGCGATGTGGTCGGGGTTCAGGATGCCGTCACTGTCCTTCAGTGCATAGCGCTCGGGGAAGTTGCTGCGGATGAACTCGGTGTCGATGGCGCCGTCGACCACCACGTGCGCCACGTGAATGCCCTGCGGCCCCAGTTCGCGCGCCATCGACTGGGCCAGCGCGCGCAGTGCCATCTTCGCGCCCGAGAAGGCGCCGAAGTTGGCCGCACCGCGCAGCGATGCCGTCGCGCCCGTGAAGATGATCGTGCCGCGATGCCCGCCTTCCGGCATGTCGCGCGCCACCATCCGCTTGGCCACCTCGCGCCCGTTGAGAAAGCCCGAGAAGCAGGCCATCTCCCACACCTTGAAGTACTTGCGCGCGGTCTCGCTCAGGATGCTCTCGGGCACGTTGGCCCCGATGTTGAACACCATCACCTCGATCGGCCCGACCGTCGATTCGATCTGCTCGACGAGCGCGACCACTTCCTCTTCCTTGCGCGCGTCGCATGCGAAGGCATGTGCGCGGCCGCCGTCGGCCTCGATCTGCGTCACCAGCGGCTGCAGCTTGTCGAGGCTGCGCCGCGTGACGCAGGTGGCGAAGCCTTCGCGCGCGAAGCGGCGGGCGATGGCGCCGCCGGTGGCGTCGCCCGCGCCCACGATGAGTGCGGCCTTGGTGAGCGCCATGACGGTCATTCCTTGTAGTAGACGATCTGATTGGACGTGGCGAGCAACGTGCCGCCTTCGCTCCAGAGCTGCGCAGCCTGGTCGAAGAAGCCGCTGCTGAACTGCTGCCCCGTCGCGCTGCCGAGCAGGTAACCCGTGCCGACCTCGGCCAGCTGCGCCGCATCGGCATGGAAATACGTGGTGATCGACACCGTGCCCACCGGCACCCGCGTGGCGCGGCGCAGCCACACGCGTGGGAAGAACAGGTCGCTCATGGCCGCGAGCGAGGCGAAGTCGAGCGCGCGTTGCTGCGCATCGCGCACCCAGAGCCGGCTCTCGCTGTGATGGCCGCTGCCGTCCCATTTCGAAGGAATGCTGCCGCTGATAGGCCGCATCTCGTACTGGCCGATCCACGCCACGCCCGACGGGCCGATGCTCATGCGCTCGACCATCTCGGGCCGCGGCACCTCGGGCATCGGCAGGTCGTTGCCGTTCCAGGTCTCGCGGCGCACGGCGGTCACCACGGTGGCGGTGGTCGTCATGTTCGGCGCGCCGCTCGGGCCGGCCTGCGTGATCTGCACCGTCCAGTGCTGCGTCGAGCGGTTGGTGCGCACGGCGGTGGCCTGGATGTCGAACGCGCCGGCTTCGAGCGCCGCCGCGTAGTTCACCGTGAGCGCGATCGGCACGCCGAGCAAGTCGGGATGCTTCAGCACCGCCTGCAGCGCCAGCGCCGCGGTGGTGCCGCCGAAAGGGCCGACCATGTTCCAGTAGTCGGGGCTGGTCATGCCCGTGAAGTGCCCCACGCGGATGTCGCTGTGGTGGATCGCCAGGGCCTTGTCGAAGGGGTGCGTGCTCGTCGTCATGATCGGCAGTGTGCCTCCGGTGGATGGCGTCACGCAGTCGTGTGCGGGACGTTGGCGTGCTGCAGCGCAGTAAGCGACGCCAGCCGATGCAGCTTGTCGAGCGTGCTCGGCCAGAGGCTCTGGCTGAACTGCTCGCGGAAGAAGCCGAAGTGGCCGATGCGCCGGGCCTGCACGTCGGCCGGCGCAATGCGCTCCACCGCGCTCGGCGCGCCGGCATAGAAGCTCACGAGGCTTTCGGTGCCGGCGAGCGTCATGAGTTCGTCGTCGGTCATCGACAGCGCGAGCACCGGGAAGCGCACGCGGCCGTAGCTGCGCAGTGCCGCCTCGCCTTCCGCGCCGACGCTGTAGCGCGGGTTCAGGCACCAGCGCCGCCATTGCAGGATCACGCCGCGCGGCAGGTCGCCGACCTTCTTCAGACGGCGGCCCGGGAAGTAGCCGCACAGCCGCGTGACCAGCGGCACGAGCACGAACCAGAAGTAGAGGATGCTGCGCTTGAGCTTGGGCGCGTTCTCGCGCCAGTAGCCGCTGCCCGCGGCGATGCTGACGAGGCCGTCGACCTGCTCGGGGCGCTGCAGGAAACCCGGCAGCTGCGCGCCGAGGCTGTGGCCCAACAGGTAGAGCGGCTGGCCGGGCAGCGCCGCCTTGGCCGCGTCGATCACCGACTCGTAGTCGCAAGCCCAGTCGAGCAGGTCGGCCTTGAAGCCGCGCAGCGTCGCGTTGCCGCGCGAGTCGCCCGAGCCCCGGTAGTCGAAGGTCCAGACGCGCAGGCCCTGCTGCGCGAGCCATCGCGCGAAGGGCTCGTAGAAGGACTGGCGCACGCCCATCGCGCCACCGATCACGATGCTGGCGCGCGGTGCGCCGGCGGGTTCGTAGTGGCGCACCGCCAGTTGCTGTGCGCCGCCGTCGACCTTCAGAACTTCCTGATGCATGCTCGTTTCTCCAAAACGGTTACGGCTCATTCGCCAAACACCGCGGAACCGGCTTCGCCGGGCCGCAGGTGTTGCCCCCTGCAAGGGGGTTGGCGCAGCGACACGAAGTGCGCGAAGCCTGGGGGTTTGCTCAAACCCTTTCGAAGATCCCCGCGGCGCCCTGGCCCATGCCCACGCACATCGTGACCATGCCGTACTTGAGGTTCTCGCGGCGCAGCGCATGCACCACAGTCGCCGAACGGATGGCGCCGGTCGCGCCGAGCGGATGGCCCAGCGCAATCGCGCCGCCCATCGGGTTGACCTTCGACGGATCGAGGCCCAGCGTGTTGATCACCGCAAGCGATTGCGCGGCGAAGGCTTCGTTGAGCTCGAACCAGTCGATGTCCTCGTGCTTCAGGCCGGCATAGCGCAGCGCGGCCGGAATCGCCTCGATCGGGCCGATGCCCATGATGTGCGGCGGCACGCCCTTGCTGGCGAAGCTCACGAAGCGCGCGAGCGGCGTGAGGCCGTACTGCTTCACCGCCTTCTCGCTCGCGAGGATCAGCGCGCCGGCGCCGTCCGAGGTCTGCGAGCTGTTGCCGGCCGTGACCGTGCCGCGCGCGGCGAACACGGTGCGCAGCTTGGCGAGGCCTTCGAGGCTGGTGTCGGGGCGCGCGCCTTCGTCGAGGTTCACCGTGCGCGTCTTCGCGATCGACTCGCCGGTCTCCAGGTTGGGCGTGCGGTCGGTCACCTCGATGGGCGTGATCTCGTCCGCGAACTTGCCGGCCTTCTGCGCCGCCAGTGCCTTCTGGTGCGAGGCGAGCGCGAATTCGTCCTGCGCCTCGCGGCTCACCTTCCACTGCTGCGCGACCTTCTCGGCCGTGAGGCCCATGCCGTAGGCGATGCCCACGTCGCCTTCGCGCTCGAAGATGGAGGGCGACAGCGAGGGCGAGTTGCCCATCATCGGCACCATGCTCATGCTCTCGACGCCGGCCGCGATCATCACGTCGGCTTCGCCGACGCGGATGCGGTCGGCCGCCATCTGCACAGCAGAAAGGCCCGAGGCGCAGAAGCGGTTCACGGTGATGCCGCCGACGCTGGTCGGCAGGCCCGCCAGCACGGCGCCGATGCGCGCGACGTTCAGGCCCTGCTGCGATTCGGGAATCGCGCAGCCGCAGATGATGTCTTCGATGGCCTTCGGGTCGAGACTGGGCACTGCGGCGAGCGCGGCGCGCAACGTGGTCGCGAGCAGGTCGTCGGGGCGGTAGTTGCGGAAGTAGCCGCGGTGCGACTTGCCGATGGGGGTGCGGGTGGCGGAGACGATGTAGGCGTCTTGAATCTGTTTCATGGATGGCTCCTGGATTTGGCTCCTTCCCCCTCTGGGGGAAGGTTGGGATGGGGGCAAGCGGCCGTCAATTCACCCAGTCGATTGACGATGGCCTGCAACACCCCTTCAAAATTGACAAACGGATCGTTCGATCCAAATCGCAGCACGTCGAACCCTTCAGCGCGCAGGAAGGCGTCGCGTCGTGCGTCATAAGCTTCTTGCGTCTGGTGCTGCGATCCGTCGAGTTCGACGATCAGCAAGGGATCAAGGCACGCGAAGTCGGCGATGTAGTTTCCAATGGGATGCTGGCGACGAAATTTCACCCCCAGTTGCTCGCTTCGAATCCCGCTCCAGAGCCTGCGCTCGGAATCGGTCATCTCGCGTCGCAGGACGCGGGCGTTCTGCTGTGCTTTGGGAGTGGATTGGTTTTGCATAGGCCGATGCCCCCATCCCGGCCTTCCCCCAGAGGGGGAAGGAGGAAGAGGGAAACCTCGTCAGTTACGCACCGGCTTCCCCGTGCTCAGCATCCCCATGATCCGCTCCTGCGTCTTCGGATGCACGATCAGCGAGCAGAACGCCTTGCGTTCCAGCGTCATCAGGTACTCCTCGGTCACGAGCGATCCCGCATCCACATCACCGCCAGTCACCACGTTCGCGATCAGGCTCGCGATGTGGAAGTCGTGCGCGCTAATGAAGCCGCCATCGCGCATGTTCACGAGCTGGCCCTTGATGGTCGCGGCGCCGCTGCGGCCCGCCACGCGGAAGCTGCGGCGCAGCGGTGCGCGGTAGCCGGCGTCGGCCATGGCCTTGGCCTGCTGCAGCGCCACGTACAGCAGCTCGTCCTTGTTCGGCACGATCACGTCGCTGTCGAGCAAATACCCGAGCTTCTTCGAGTCGAGCGCGCCGGTGCCCACCTTCGCCATCGCGGCCGCGGTGAAGCCTTCGGTGAGGAACGGCAGCAGGTCAGTGCCGGTGGAGGCCGAGGCGTTCTCGGCCGCGCGGCGCGCGATGTAGGTCAGGCCGCCCGCGCCGGGGATCAGCCCCACGCCGACTTCGACCAGGCCGATGTAGCTCTCCATTGCCGCGACCCGTTTGGCCGAGTGAATGGCCAGCTCGCAGCCGCCGCCCAGCGCCATGCCGCGCACCGCGGAGATCACCGGCACGCTGGCGTAGCGGATCTTGAGCATCACGTTCTGCAGCTCCTGCTCGGCACCCTCCACCGCGCCGATACCGGCGACCACGAAGGCCGGCAGCATCGCCTGCAGGTCGGCGCCGACCGAGAACATCTCATCGGGCGACCAGATCACGAGGCCCTTGTATTCCGCTTCGGCCAGGTCGACTGCGGCGCCCAGCGCCTCGGCCACGTCAGGGCTGATGGCGTGCATCTTCGAATGGATGCTCGCAATGAGCACTTCACCATCCAGCGTCCACACGCGCACATCGCCTTCGTCGCTGATCGTCGTGCCTGCCGTGTTGGCGTCGGCTGCATTCGCACCGAGCACGCTTTCCGGGAACAGCTGGCGGTCATGCACGGGCAGCTTGCGCTGCGGCACGAACTTGTTCTGCGACGCGCTCCACGAGCCTTCGGGCGTGTGCACGCCGCCGGCCTCGGCCACCGGGCCCTCGAACACCCACTTGGGCAACGGCGCGCTGCTCAGCGCCTTGCCGGCGTCGATGTCTTCCTGCACCCACTTGGCGACCTGCGCCCAGCCGGCTTCCTGCCAGAGCTCGAACGGGCCCTGCTTCATGCCGAAGCCCCAGCGCATCGCGAAGTCGATGTCGCGCGCGCTCTCTGCGATGTCGCCCAGGTGCACGGCGGCGTAGTGGAAGCCGTCGCGCAGGATGGCCCAGAGGAACTGGCCTTGCGGCCCTTCGCTCTCGCGCAGCAGCTTCAGGCGCTCGCCCGCGGGCTTCTTCAGCATGCGGCCATACACTTCGTCGGCCTTGGCGCCGGCGGGCACGTACTCGCCGCTCTTCAGGTCGAAGCGCAGGATGTCGCGGCCGGCCTTCTTGAAGAAGCCGGCCTTGGTCTTCTGGCCCAGGTTGCCGAGTTCGAGCAGCTTGGCGAGCACCGGCGGCGTCGCGAAGTTGGCGTAGAACGGATCGCTCTCGGCGTTGAGGTTGTCCTGCAGCGTCTTCACGACGTGGGCCATCGTGTCCAGGCCCACCACGTCGGCGGTGCGGAAGGTGCCCGAGCTGGCGCGGCCCAGCTTCTTGCCCGTGAGGTCGTCCACCACGTCGGGCGTGAGGCCGAACTTCTCGACTTCCTTCAGCGTGGCCAGCATGCCGGCGATGCCGACGCGGTTGGCGATGAAGTTGGGCGTGTCGTGCGCGCGCACCACACCCTTGCCCAGCGTGCTGGTGACGAAGGCCTCGAGGTCGTCGAGCACCTGCGGTTGCGTGGTGGGCGTGTTGATCAGCTCCACCAGGAACATGTAGCGCGGCGGGTTGAAGAAGTGAATGCCGCAGAAGCGCGGCTTCAGCGCTTCGGGCAGCGCCTCGCTGAGCTTGGTGATCGAGAGACCGGATGTGTTCGAGGCCAGGATCGAATGCTTGGCCACGTGGGGCGCGATCTTCCTGTAGAGATCGAGCTTCCAGTCCATGCGCTCGGCAATGGCTTCGATGACGAGGTCGCACTCGCCGAGCTTGGCGAGGTCGTCTTCGTAGTTGGCCTGTTCGATCAGACCCGCGTCGGCCACGTCGCCGAGCGGCGCGGGCTTGAGCTTCTTGAGGTTGTCGATGGCGCGCGCGACGATGCCGTTCTTCGGGCCTTCCTTCGCGGCCAGATCGAACAGCACGACGGGCACGCGCACGTTGACGAGATGGGCCGCAATCTGCGCGCCCATCACGCCGGCGCCGAGCACGGCGACCTTCTTCACTTGAAATCGAGACATGTTGCTTGGTATTTCTTGGATAGGTTGCGCGCAGGCTTGTTACTGCGCGCGGTTCCAGGTTTGGGTACGCCAGAACGGGCCCAGGTAGCCGCGCACCTCGAGCTTCTTGCCGCCCTCGATGGGCGTGAAGCTCGCGCGGTATTCCTTGCCGTTCTCGGGGTCGAGGATCTTTCCGCCTTCCCAGACGTCCTTGTTCTCGGCCTTCTTGCCGCCGCGGATGATGTCGAGGCCGACCATGGGCTTGTCCTTGCGGTCGTCGCTGCATTCGCTGCAGACCGCGCCGGGCTTGGCATCCTTGCCCAGCGCCTTCTCGATGCGCCCGGACAGCGCGCCGTGGGTCTCCGCGATGCTGATCTCGGCCTTGACCTCGCCGGTCTTGTCGTCCACGTTGCGCCACAGGCCCACCGGCGTGCTCTGGGCCACGGCCGAAACGGCCGTGACGGTGAACAGGATGGCTGCGAGTGTTGTTTTCATGATCGGCGACTCCTGGAGTTGAAGGAAGACGAGACGGAACTACCGCTCAGGCCAGTGCCGCGTCGGTGTCCATCAGCACCTTGCTGCCGGCGCGCGCGGTGCGCATCAGCGTCGCGGTCTCGGGGAACAGCTTGGCGAAGTAGAAGCGCGCGGTCTGCAGCTTGGCGACGTAGAACGGGTCGGTGTTGCCGGCCGCAATTTCGCGCAGCGCAACCTGCGCCATGCGGGCGAACAGGTAACCGAACACGAAGTGGCCGGCCACGCGCAGGTAGTCGACGGCGGCGGCGCCCACTTCGTCGGGGTTCTGGAAGCCCTTGAAGCCGATCTCGGTCGTGAACTTGGTGAGCTGGTCGCCCAGCATCGCGATCGGGTTGATGAACTCGGCCATCTTCTCGTTCACGCCCTCTTCTTCCACCAGCTTGCCCACGAGCTTGCCGAACTTCTTCAGCGACGCGCCGTTGTTGCCCAGCACCTTGCGGCCCAGCAGGTCCAGCGACTGGATGGTGTTGGTGCCTTCATAGATCATGTTGATGCGGTTGTCGCGCACGAACTGCTCCATGCCCCATTCCTTGATGAAGCCGTGGCCGCCGAACACCTGCATGCACGAGTTGGTCGCGATGTGGCCGTTGTCGGTGATGAAGGCCTTGACGATGGGGGTCAGCAGCGCGACCAGTTCACCGGAGTCCTTGCGCACCTTCTCGTCGGGGTGGTTGTGCTCCTTGTCGAGCAGCAGCGTGCAGAAGATCTGCAGCGCGCGGCCGCCTTCGGCGTACGCCTTGGCGGTGAGCAGCATCTTGCGCACGTCGGGGTGCACGATGATCGGATCGGCTTCCTTGTCCTTGGCCTTCACGCCCGAGAGCGAGCGCATCTGCACGCGGTCTTTCGCGTAGGCCAGTGCGTTTTGATAAGCCACTTCGGTCAGGCCGAGCGACTGGTTGCCCACGCCCAGGCGCGCGGCGTTCATCATCACGAACATCGCGGCCAGGCCCTTGTTGGGCTCGCCCACCAGCGTGCCGGTGGCGCCTTCGATCACGATCTGCGCGGTGGCGTTGCCGTGGATGCCCATCTTGTGCTCCAGGCCAGCACAGAAGATCGGGTTGCGCTCGCCGAGCGAGCCGTCGGCCTTGACCTTGAACTTCGGCACCACGAACAGGCTGATGCCCTTGCTGCCCTTGGGCGCGTCGGGCAGGCGGGCCAGCACCAGGTGAATGATGTTGCTCGTCATGTCGTGCTCGCCGGCCGAGATGAAGATCTTGTTGCCGGTGATGCGGTAGGTGCCGTCGGGCTGCGGCTCGGCCTTGGTGCGCAGCAGGCCGAGGTCGGTGCCGCAATGGGGTTCGGTCAGGCACATGGTGCCGGTCCACTCGCCGCTCGTGAGCTTGGGCAGGTAGGTCTTCTTCTGTTCGTCGGTACCGTGCGCCACCAGCGCTTCGTACGCGCCGTGCGAGAGGCCGGGATACATGGTCCAGGCCTGGTTGGCGCTGTTGAGCATCTCGAACAGGCATTGGTTCACCACGAAGGGCAGGCCCTGGCCGCCGAAGGCAGGGTCGCACGACAGCGCGGGCCAGCCGCCTTCGACGTACTTGGCGTACGCGTCCTTGAAGCCCTTGGGCGTCTTCACTTCGTGCGTGGTCTTGTCGAGCACGCAGCCTTCTTCGTCGCCGCTGATGTTCAGCGGAAAGGTCACCTCGGCAGCGAACTTGCCGGCTTCCTCGATCACCGCGTTGATGGTGTCGGCATCGGTCTCGGCATGGGCCGGCAGCGCCTTGAGTTCCTCGGCGACGTTGAGCACTTCATGCAGCACGAACTGCATGTCGCGCACGGGTGGGTTGTAGGTAGGCATCCGGGACTCTCCTGGTCGAAGCTAGATAGAAAAAGAAAAAGGGGAAAACAGAAAAGGGGACAGGCCGCGCGCCTCAGCGCACGGTCTTGAGGCGGCGGGCCGCCGGCGCGGTGGCCCCGGCCTTCGGCGCGTCGGGCGTGGCGCTGCGCGCGAGGATGTTGTCGAAGCCGACGTTGGCGCGGCCGATGGAGCCAGGCACCTGAAGAAAGCGAGCTTCGTAATGCAGCGCGAGGATCAGGCCGTGGATCTCGAACGCCACCTGGCGCTCGTCGGCGTCGGCGCGCAGGTGGCCTTCGCTCTGTGCCTGCACGATGGCGCGCAGCACGGCGGCCTGCCAGATGCTGACCGACTCGACCAGCGCGTCGCGCACCGGACCCGGGCGGTCGTCGAATTCGGAGGCGCCGCTGATGTAGATGCAGCCCGAGTCGATCTCGGTCGAGGTGCGCTTCATCCAGTTGGCGAACATGGCGCGCAGGCGCGGCAGGCCGCGCGGCGCCTGGAGGGCGGGAAAGAACACCTCCTGCTCGAAGCGCGCGTGGTATTCGCGCACCACCGAGATCTGTAGTTCCTCGCGCGAGCCGAAGTGGGCGAACACGCCCGACTTGCTCATCTTGGTGATTTCGGCCACGGCGCCGATCGACAGGCCCTCCAGCCCGATCTGCGCGGCCAGCGCCAGCGCGGCGTCGACGATGACGGCCTTGGTCTGCTGGCCCTTCTGGGCGGCGCGGACGGGCTTGGCGGAAACGGCTGTGGCGGACATCGTGGAATTTCCCTGCAAAAAACGAACGGTCGTTCTATTTTGCAGGGCTTTGCACTTTCGGCCACAAGAAACCTTCAGCGTTTGAAGGTTAATTGACGCGGGACGGGGGCGCCACCGGCCCCGTCCCTGCCACTTTCTTTCAGAACTCCTGCGACACCGGCCGCAGCACGACTTCGTTGATGTCCACGTTCGCCGGCTGTTCCACCGCGTAGACGATGGCGCGCGCCACCGAATCCGCGGGGATCTGGTTGGCGTCGTAGAACGCCTTCACGCCAGCCGCGCTCTCGGCATCGCTGCTGCCGAACTTCAGCTCCGAATCGACCGCCCCGGGCGACACGATGGTCACGCGCACGCCGCTGTTGCCCACCTCCACACGCAGGCCCTCGGAGATGGCGCGCACCGCATGCTTGGTGGCGCTGTACACCGTGCCGATGGGCGTGAACACCTTCAGCCCCGCAATGGAAGCGACGTTGACGATGTGCCCGCTGCCCTGCGCCTGCATGCGCGGCAGCACAGCGGCAATGCCGTAAAGCACGCCCTTGATGTTGACGTCGATGGTGCGGTCCCACTCGTCGACCTTGAGTTTCTCGAGCGGCGACAGCGGCATCACGCCCGCGTTGTTGACCAGCACGTCGATGCGGCCGAAGGCTTCGATGGTGGCGGTAGCGAGCTTGTCGAGTTCGGCGCGCTTCGACACGTCGGTCGCCACGGCGATGGCCTCGCCGCCGGCTTCGCGGATCTCGGCGACAAGCTTGTCGAGCCGGTCGGTGCGGCGGGCCGCGAGCACCACCTTGGCGCCGCGCGCGGCAAGGTGGCGCGCCGTCGATTCGCCGAGCCCGCTGCTCGCGCCGGTGACGATGGCGACCTTGCCCTTGATGTTGTCTTGAACGGATGTCATGGGAAATTCCTTTCGGGTGTGTTGAAGAAGTGCGTGCAGTGTGGAAAATCCAGGAATTCCAGTAAATGAAACTCTGTCGACTTCAGAATTCCTCAAAAAGGAACACCCCGTGTCCAACCGCCTCGAAGCCCTGCGCGTCTTTTTCACCGCTGCCGATGCCGCCAACTTCCGCGAAGCTGCGGTGCGCCTGTCCGTGTCGCCGCAGGTGGTGACGCGTGCGGTGCGCGAGCTGGAAGAAGAACTGGGCGAGCCGCTTTTTCACCGCAGTACGCGCGGCGTGCAGCTCACCGACTTCGGCCGGCAACTCGCGGAGCGGGCGCGCGTGGCAGTGGGCGGCGTGGACGACCTCTTTCACCGCACCGACAGGCGCGCGCCGTCGCAACACGCGGGCACGGTGCGGGTCACTGCGCCGGGCATCTTCGGGCGCCGGCTCATTCCGCAGGCGCTGGCGCCGATGCTCGCCGCACACCCCGGCCTGGTGCTGGACCTGCGCGTGTCAGAGGAGCATGCCGACGTGGTGGATCAGCAGATCGACATCGGCGTGCGCGTGGGCCCGCTGCGCGACGCACGCTTCGTTGCGCGGCCGGTGGGAAAGATGGCGCTGCACGTGGTGGCCGCGCCCGCACTCGTCGCGCGCACAGGCGTGCCGAAGAAGCTGGACGCGCTCGCGGCGCTGCCGCTCACCGCGCTGATCGACCGCAAGTCGGGCCGCCCCTGGCCGCTGATCTTCAGCAAGGGGCGGCAGCTGACGGTAACGTCGCCGGCCTTCGTTACCGACGACTTCGATGCGGAGTGCGCCGCGGTGCTCGCGGGCTTGGGCTTCGCCCAGCTGATCGGGGCACTGGTCGAGCCCTGGCTCGAATCGGGCGCGCTGGTGCCGGTGCTCGAAGCCGACGCGCCGGAGCCGTGGCCGATCTATGTGTACCGCTCGCAGCGCGCGCCGGTGCCGGCGCGCGTGCGGCTGGTGTACGACGAACTGATCCGCGTGCTGCGCTGAACGCTACGGCAGGCCGCACGTCCTCTGCCACGCACCGGGCGTGAAGCCGAACTGGCGCGCGAAGATGCGCGTCATGTGGCTCTGGTCCGCGAAGCCGCTTGCAGCAGCGGCGTCCGCGAGGCCCGTGCCGCGGCGGATCAGGCCGCGCGCGCGTTCGGCGCGCTGCAGCAGGAGCCACGCGTGGGGCGGCACGCCATAGGCCTTCTCGAAGCGCCGCAGCACCTGGTACTTGCCGAGGCCGGTCATCGCGGCGAGTTCGTCGAGCGTGGGCGCGGCGAGCAGGTCGTCGGCGAGGCGCTCGCGCACCAGCCGCACATCGCCACCGATCTCGGGCAGCGCAACGGCGGTGGAATGCGCGTCGAGCAACACGCCGCAGACTTCGGCCAGCGATTCTTCGCAGGCCAGAGCTTCGGCGCCTGCGGAGTTGCCCGTGGCGCGGCGCCACTCGTCGAGGTGGGCGAACAGGCGGCGCAGCGTGTGGAGCAGCCGCGCGTCCTGGAGCACGGGCCGCGTGAATTCGATGCCGGCGTCCGCAACGCCTGCGCGCATGCCCGCCATCACGGCCGCATCGAAATACACCATGCGCCAACGCCGCGACGGGCCGCCGAGCGGCCGGCCGTCGTGCACTTCGCCGGGGTTGGTGGTGATCAGGTCGCCCGCATAGGCATCGACCTTGCCGCGGCCGCTGGCCGAGCTTTGCGCGCCATGGTCGAGCAGACCGACGCCGTAGGTCGAATGCCAGTGCCGGCCGTAGTGGCGGGCACTCTCGATCGCGGTGCCGTGCACGCCCTCCCAGGGCGTGCCGAACACCTGCGATCGATGGTCCGGCGGCGCGCTCATCCGCCAGATGATCTCAAAACGAGTCCTCTTCACGAGAACCACCGCGGAACCGGCTTTGCCGGGCCGCAGGTGGTGCCCCCGGTAGGGGGAAGGCGCGCGCGACACGAAGTGCGCGAAGCCTGGGGGCGAGTCAATCCAATCAGAGCTTGAAGGGAATCACTTCCTGGCGCTGTTCGCCCAGGCCTTCGATGCCCAGCGTCATCACGTCGCCCTTCTTCAGGAACAGCGGCGGCTTCATGCCCATGCCCACGCCAGGCGGCGTGCCGGTGGTGATGACGTCGCCGGGCATCAGGGTCATGAACTGGCTTACGTAGCTCACGATCTTGGCGACGCTGAAGATCATGGTCTTGGTGCTGCCCGTTTGCACGCGCTGGCCGTTCAGGTCGAGCCACATCGAGAGCTTCTGAGGGTTCTCGATTTCGTCGCGCGTGACGAGCCAGGGGCCGAGCGGGCCGAAGGTGTCGCAACCCTTGCCCTTGTCCCAGGTGCCGCCGCGCTCGATCTGGTATTCGCGCTCGCTGACGTCGTTGATGGTGCAGTAGCCGGCCACGTAGTCGAGCGCGCTCTTCTGCGACACATAGCGGGCGCGCGTGCCGATGACCACGCCGAGCTCGACTTCCCAGTCGGTCTTGACGGAGCCCTTGGGCAGCATCACGGGGTCGTTCGGCCCCTGGATGCAGCTGTTGGCCTTCATGAACACCACGGGCTCCTTGGGCACCGGCAGGCCGGACTCGGCCGCGTGGTCCGCGTAGTTGAGGCCGATAGCGATGAACTTGCCGACGTTGGCCACGGGGCTGCCGAAACGCGGCTTGCCCTTGACCCGCGGCAGCTTGTCGATCTTCTGCTTGCGCAGCTTGGCAATGGCGGCATCGCCGAGCTGGTCGGGACCGATGTCCTTGACGACCGCGCTCAGGTCGCGGAGTTGGCCCTTGTCGTCGATGAGGCCGGGCTTTTCCTTGCCGGGGTTGCCATAGCGGACGAGTTTCATGCTTTCCTTTCAGTGCATTGAATCAATACGTGGAGCGGCCACTGGAGAGGTCGAAGACCGCACCGGTGGCCCGCGAAGTCGAGCTGGTTCATATGGTGATGCCGCCGTCGACCGTGAAGGCCTGGCCGGTGGCGAAGATCGATTCGTCGCTCGCAAGGAACACTACCACCGGCGCGATCTCCTCGGCCTGCGCGAGCCGGCCCATGGGCTGGCGTGCGATGAAGGCCTTGCGGGCGGCGTCGGGGTCGGCATTGGCGTTGATGCGGTCGCCGAGCGAGGGCGTATCGACCGTGCCCGGGCACACCGCGTTGCAGCGGATGCCCCGGGCCACGTAGTCGGCCGCCACGCTCTTGGTGAGGCCCAGCACCGCCGCCTTGGTGGTGCCATAGACAAAGCGGTTGGGCAGCCCCTTCATGCTGGAGCACACGCTGGCCATGTTGATGATGCTGCCGCGCCCGGCCGCCAGCATGCCGGGCAGCACGGCCTGGATGGTCCACATCTGGGCGCGCACGTTGAGGCTGAAGGCGAACAGCAGCTCGTCGTCGGTGGCCTGCTCGATGGTGCCGTTGTGCACCACGCCCGCGCAGTTGAAGAGAACGTCGAGCGCGGGCAGCTTCGCCACCAGCGCGCCGATGGCGGCCTTGTCGAGCACGTCGAGCTTGAGCGCCGTGACGTTGGGCATGCCGGCGTAGCGTTCGAGCAGCTTTTCGTTGACGTCGGTGGCCCAAACCTGCGCGCCTTCGGCAGCCATGGCGAGCACGCTGGCGTGGCCGATGCCCTGGCCGGCGGCGGTGACCAGCGCGGTCTTTCCCTTCAATCTCATGGGTGTCTCCTCGGGTTAGGCCCGATGTTGATCCGGGCGGTGTATCGTATTCTGAATTGGCCTTACCACTTGTCCAATTCAGGACAACCCTTAACCCCTTCGATTTCTCCTTTTCGTTCCCGTGCCGATCCAGACCCTCGAACCCCAGCGCCTCTACCGCCAGATTGCCGAGCAGCTGCGCGTGCTCATTGGCAAGGGCGAGTTCGCGGTGGGCGCGCGCATTCCCGCCGAGCGCGACCTGGCCGCGCAGCTGGGCGTGAGCCGGCCCTCGGTGCGTGAGGCGCTGATTGCGCTGGAGGTCGAAGGCTGGGTCGAAATCCGCACCGGCTCGGGCGTGTACGTGCTCGACAGGTCGCACCGAGCGGCCCCGCCAGCCAACGGCGCAGCCGGCGTCGAATGGGGCCCGCTCGAAATCATCCGCGCGCGCCGCCTGGTGGAAGGCGAGACCGCCGCCACCGCCGCCCAGTACGGCAAGCGCAAGGACGTGGACGCCATGCGCCGCGCGATCCGCATGATGCGCGAGATGGCCGCTCGCAACGAGGTGCCGCACGAGGGTGATCGCGCCTTTCACCTGGCCATCGTCAACGCCTGCGACAACGTGGTGCTGACCGAGACGGTGCAGGGCTTCTGGGAGTCGCGGCACGGGCCGATCTTCGCCCGGATGATCGATTACTTCGAGACCATGGACTCGTGGCAGGCCGCCATCGGCGAGCACGAATCCATCCTCGACGCCATTGCGGCGCACGACCCGGCCGCGGCGCGCGACGCAATGCACCATCACATGGACAAGTTCCACCAGCGGTTCAGCGCGAGCTGGCGCCGCACCAAGGCCTCCTGACAAACATACAAGCGCCGGCAGACACTCACGATGACTCCCTACATCCGACTCCACCCCGCCGATGACGTCGTCATCGCGCGCTCGCAACTGCTCGGCGGCACCGTCGTCGAGAACGTGGCCGTGCGCGGCCTGATCCCGCCGGGCCACAAGATCGCCATGCGCGCCATCGCGCAGGGAGAGCCCGTGCGCCGCTACAACCAGATCATCGGTTTCGCGAGCAAGCCCATCGCCGCCGGCGAGCACGTGCACACGCAGAACCTCGACATGGGCCCGGACAAGGGAGATTTCGAACGCGACTACGCCTTCGGCGCCGACGTGAAGCCCGCGCCCGCCAAGCGCGAGGCCACCTTCATGGGCATCAAGCGCCCTGACGGCCGTGTGGCCACGCGCAACTACATCGGCGTGCTCACCAGCGTGAACTGCTCGGCCACGGCCGCGCGCGCCATTGCCGACCACTTCTCGCGCAAGACCAATCCGCAAGCACTTGCGGCGTTCCCGAATGTCGACGGCGTGGTCGCACTCACGCACGGCACCGGCTGCGGCATGGACACCGAGGGCATGGGCATGCAGATCCTGGAGCGCACGCTCACGGGCTATGCCACGCACCCGAACTTCGCGGGCGTGCTGGTCGTCGGGCTCGGCTGCGAGGCCAACCAGATCAACGCCTGGCTCGCGACCGGCCACCTGGCCGAGGGCGAGAACTTCCGCACCTTCAACATCCAGGACACGGGCGGCACGCGCAAGACGGTGGAGAAAGGCGTCGCGCTCATCAACGAGATGCTGCCGCGCGCCAACGCGGTGAAGCGCGAGCCGTGCAGCGCGGCGCACATCACCATCGGGCTGCAGTGCGGCGGCTCCGACGGCTACTCGGGCATCAGCGCCAACCCGGCGCTGGGCGCGGCGGTCGATTTGCTGGTGGCGCACGGCGGTACCGCCATCCTCAGCGAAACGCCCGAGGTGTACGGCGCCGAGCACCTGCTGACGCGCCGTGCCGTGAAACGCGAAGTCGGCCAGAAGCTGGTGGACCGCATCAAATGGTGGGAGCACTACACCGCCATCAACGAAGGCGAAATGAACAACAACCCTTCGCCGGGCAACAAGGCAGGCGGGCTCACCACCATCCTCGAGAAGTCGCTGGGCGCGGTCGCCAAGGGCGGCACCAGCAACCTGGAGGCGGTGTACGAATACGCGGAGCCCGTCACCGCGCACGGCTTCGTCTATATGGACACGCCGGGCTACGACCCGGTGAGCGCTACGGGCCAGGTGGCCGGCGGCGCCAACCTGATCTGCTTCACGACCGGGCGCGGCTCGGCGTACGGCTGCGCGCCCTCTCCCTCGCTCAAGCTCGCGACCAACTCGGCGCTGTGGCAGCGGCAGGAAGAAGACATGGACATCAACTGCGGCGAGATCGTGGACGGCACGACATCGATCCAGGAGATGGGCCAGCGCATCTTCGAGCTGGTGCTCGCGACCGCCTCGGGCGCGCAATCGAAGAGCGAGCAGCACGGCTACGGGCAGAACGAGTTCGTTCCGTGGCAGGTCGGCGCGGTGATGTGAATCCATCGACAAGGAACCCCATGGCCACACTCCCCTTCGGCTTCCTCGACGGCACCGGCTTCGAACACCTGGACCCTCGCTTCAAGACCTGCATTCCCGGCCCCGAGCGCGTGCAACGCCTGTGGACCGGTGCGCGCTGGTGCGAAGGCCCCGCCTGGTTCGGCGCGCACCGCACGCTGGTGTGGTCGGACATTCCGAACAACCGCATGCTGCGCTACGACGAGGTCAACGGCACGGTCGGCATCTTCCGCGAACCGTCGAACAACGCCAACGGCCACACCGTTGACCGCGAGGGCCGGCTCGTGAGCTGCGAACACCTCACGCGGTGCGTGACACGCACCGAACACGACGGATCGATCACCGTGCTGGCTTCGCACTGGCAGGGCAAGCGGCTCAACTCACCGAACGACGTGGTCGTGCATTCGGACGGCGGCGTGTGGTTCACCGACCCGAGCTACGGCATCCTCTCCGACTACGAAGGCCTGAAGGCGGACAGCGAGATCGGTGCCTGCCATGTCTACCGCATCGACCCCGCGAGCGGCGAGGTCGAGCGCATGGCCGACGACTTCGTGAAGCCCAACGGGCTGGCGTTCTCGCCCGACGAATCGCTGCTGTACATCGCCGACACCGGCGCGAGCCATGCAGCGGACGGGCCGCGGCACATCCGCAAGTTCAAGGTCGGAGCCGACGGCCGCACCTTGAGCGGTGGCGAAGTGTTCGCCGAATGCACCAGCGGCCTGTTCGACGGCTTCCGGCTCGACACCGAAGGCCGCATCTGGACTAGCGCGCTCGACGGCGTGCACGCCTACCACCCCGACGGCACGCTGCTCGGCAAGATCCTGCTGCCCGAGCGCGTGGCCAATGTCTGCTTTGGCGGGCCGAAGCGCAATCGCCTTTTCATCTGTGCGACCACGTCACTCTATGCCATCACGCTGAACGCGAAGGGAGTCTGATCCATGTCCAGAACACTGGAGGCCGATGGCCTGCAAGCCACCGTCGCCCGCATCCTCGAAGCCGCAGGCAGCACGCCGGCCGAAGCACAACAGGTGGCCGCCAACCTCGTGCTGGCGAACCTCAGCGGCCACGACTCGCATGGCGTGGGCATGCTGCCGCGGTACGTCGACGCGGTGGCCGAGGGCGGGCTGAAGCCGAATGCCGCCGTGCGCGTCAACCTCGACATCGGTACGCTGATGGGGCTCGACGGCCAGCACGGCTATGGGCAGATCGTCGGCGTGCAGGCGATGGAGCTCGGCATTGCGCGGGCGAAGCAGCACGGCAGTTGCATCTTCACGCTCTCGCATGCGCACCACCTGGGACGCATCGGGCACTTTGCCGAGATGGCGACGGCGCAGGGGCTGGTGTCGATGCACTTCGTCAACGTGCTGTCGCGTCCGGTGGTCGCGCCCTGGGGCGGCGGCGACGGGCGCTTCGGCACCAACCCGTGCTGCATCGGCATTCCGCTCGCGGGCGCGGACCCCTTCGTGCTCGACTACGCGACCAGCCGCGTCGCGCAGGGAAAGATGCGCGTGGCGCACAACAAGGGCGAGCGGGTGCCCGACGGCTACCTGATCGACGAGAACGGCGCACCAACCAACGACCCCGGCGTGGTGGTCGTGCCGCAGGGCAACGGCCTGTTCGGCGCACTCATGACCTTCGGCGAGCACAAGGGCTACGGCATGGCCGTGGCGTGCGAGCTGCTGGGCGGTGCACTCACGGGCGGTGGCACATGGCACCGGCCGGCCGACACGACCCGCACGGTGCTCAACGGCATGCTGACGGTGCTGATCGACCCGGCGCGCCTGGGCACGCAGACATCGTTCGACCAGGAGGCGCGGGAGTTCGTCGAATGGCTGCGGCAGAGCCCGCCGGGACAGGGCTTCGACGAAGTGCAGATTGCCGGCGAACCGGAACGCAAGGCGCGGGCTGCACGGCGGCGGGACGGGATCTGGGTCGATGAGGCGACGTGGGGGGAGATCGTCGCGGCGGGTGCCAAGGTGGGCGTGGCCATCGCGTAAGGGCTGACGCCGGCTAGCGGCGCACGCTTCGCGACTTCTGGCTCAGCACGAGCGCGATGCCTCCCAGGATCGCCACGGAGGCAGCCGCCAGCCGCGGCGTGATCGCCTCGGACAGGAACAGCACGCCACCGAACGCGGCCAGCAGCGGCACCGACAGTTGCACGGTGGCTGCCCGCATCGCCGAAAGGCGGCCCAGCACCGCATACCAGACGACATAGCCGAGACCCGAGGTCAGCGCGCCGGAAGCCACGGCAAGCGCAACACCGGTCGCGTCCGCATGCGTGCTTGCCACGAAGCCCAGGCTCAGCGCGAGTGCGAGCGGCACCGCCCGCGTGAAGTTGCGCGCAGTGGCGGCCAGCGGGTCGGCCACACCGCGGCCGCGCAATGAATACATGCCCCACGCCACGCCCGCCACTGCCATCAGCACGGCGCCAAGGAGCGGCGGCGCGGAAATCCCCGGGGACACCAGGTACACGAGTCCGACCACCGCCAGGGCGAAACCGAACCATGCAGCAGGCCCGAAGCGCTCGCCTGAGCCCAGACCCGCACCAAGCATCGTGAGCTGAACCGCACCGAACAGGATCAACGCACCCGTTCCCGCGGACAGGCTGAGGTAGGCGAAAGAGAAGAACGCGACATAGGCGAACAGCATGGCGGCGGCAAGCCAGTCGGCCCGCCCGGCCACAGACGGCCGCGCCCTGAGCCGCACGACGAGCGCGAGCGTGATCGCGCCGGAAACCAGCCTGATGCTGCCGAAGCTGGCGGGATCGATGCCCCGTTGCTGCAGCGCGAGCCTGCACAACAGCGAATTGGCCGCGAACGCGACCATGGCCACAGCGGTAAGGGCAATGGTCTGCAGGGTAGACGGGCCGCGGCGCCCTTCAGACATGGCTTCAGACATGCATCGCCACCATGAAGGCGGCCCAGCCCAGCAACGCGAACCCAAGCGGCGCGCTGAGACGATGGCCCCAGGGAACGTTCTTTTCTATCGCCATGACGGCCGCGAGCAGAAGCATCCAGCCGAGACTGCCGGTGCCGAGCGCGAACATCAACAACATCAGCGCCCAGCAGCAGCCGACGCAAAACAGGCCGTGGTGCGTGCCCAGCGCGAACGCCTGCCTGGCCTGCGCCTGCCCCCGCCAGTGCTCGACGACGAAGCTCAGCGGCGTGCGGCACTTCTCCAGGCACCGGTGCTTGAGACGGCTGAACTGGAAGGCTCCAGCCAGCGCGATGGTCGCGGCACCGAGCACCCAGCCGTGCCACGCCAGGGTCGGCGCGCTGGCGAGCAGGGCCAGCACCGCACTGTGGAGTGCGTGCGCCAGCAGCCCGAAGGCGCCCCACACCGCCATGTAGCCCAGCCCCAGCAGCACGAGAAGGCGCCCGTGATCCGGGCGCCCCTCGGTCAACCGGTCGAAGGCGTTGAACAACGGCAGCGTGGTCGGCAGCATCATGGCCGCCGTCATGAGAATCCACGAAGCGGCGTAGAGCACCATGGGCACGACCACGTCGCCGGCGGGAACGACCTGGCACAGGAACGCGGCCGGCCCCGATGCGGTCCAGTCGCCGTGTTCGAGATAGCGTCCGTAGGGACTGCGCGCCCAGGCCCACAACGCCATCCACGCGAGCGTGACCAGCGCAGCAAGCACCGGCAGGAACACACGGCGGTGACGCGAGACGTTGCGCGGCGGCGAGCCGGCCGCCGGGTTCATTGGGCAACCTTCGTGCTTCGCACTGCGGTGCGAGCTTGCTTGGGGCGACCCGGCGCGGCGCTCATGCGTCGAAGACGAAGGTGCTCTGCAGGGCGTTGTGGTTCTTGATGTCGAGGTCGATGCCCAGCGCAGCATTCTTCGACCGGTAGGTCGGGGCCTTGCCGACGAACACCGGCGCGCCCGGAACCGTCGAGAACACGGTGTCGGAAAGGGTGGTCTGGCCGCCGGTCGCGCCGCGGTAGGGCTCGAGTTCGGCGTAGTAGTCCTTGCCGATCTCCAGCTCGCCCTTGCCGTTGTTCACGGTGAAGCGGATCGGCGCCCTCTCGACCGACACGACCTGGCCGATGAGTTTGGCCAGGTCGGCAATCGGTCCGCCGGCCTGCCCGGTGTAGACCTTGAGCAGCGCTTCTTCCTGCTCCTTGGAGGCGCTTTCGTCGACGAAGATCGCCGCCGTCCAGTTGCCTTCCAGGATGTTTCCGGGCACATGCGCCACGGCCGCGATGGTGTTGCCGCCGACGTCGATGCCGTCGATCGTTCCCTTGTCGATGCGCCACGCGACGATCGTGTCGCAGGTGCCTCTGTCAGGATCCTCGCCGATCCAGCAGGGACAAAGGACGTTGCAGTTGCATACCTCGAGCAGGCGACCTTCCAGGTGATAGCTCATACGAACCTCCGTTCAAGAAGCCACACGAACACGGACTTGTCGCCGCGACGGGGCGGCAAGGGGCGCTGATCCTACGCTTCGCAACGAAGCAAGTCGAGCGCGATGCCGGGCCGCGCGCCGTCACCTGGGTACCCTGTCACCGGGGCGATGAGCCATCGCCCCGACAGGGACGAATCAAACGATCAATGCGATCGTTGCTTCGAGGTGCTCGGAAGGCGCGCGGCGGAAACCCGAGCGCGCAAAGCGCTGGAGCTGCCCGACCACGAAGGCCGTGAGCGCCGCGGCGCGGACCTGCGCATCGACGCTGGGCGTGGCTGAACCATCGGCCGCGGCGGCGCCGCGCAGCACCTGGCGCAGCGTGGCTTCGATCTTGTCGAAGAACTGGTTCATGCGCTGCTGCAGGCGCTCGTTTTCATAGACCAGCGCATCGCCCACCATGACGCGGGTCATGCCGGGGTTGCGCTCGGCGAACTGGACCAGCAGCGTGAGGATCTTGGCGGCCTGCTGGGCGCCAGTGGCGCCCTCGCGCTCCAGGATCTGGTTGACCAGCGTGAAGACGCTCTGCTCGATGAAATCGATCAGGCCCTCGAACATCTGGGCCTTGCTGGCGAAGTGGCGGTAAAGCGCGGCCTCGCTCACTTCGAGCCGCGCGGCCAGCGCAGCGGTGGTGACCCGCTCGGCGCCGGGCTGCTCGAGCATGGCGGCGAGCGCCTGCAGGATCTGCACGCGCCGCTCACCCGGCTTGGGGCGCTTGCGCGTCGGGGGGGTGAGCGTTTCCGCAGAGGTCTCTACGCCGGAAGCACTGGTCGTCTCTTCGTTCTGCATGGGAGCGCGTGCAAAGATGTAATCAATTGATTCTCGCACAGGGCTGTGAGCACGCGCCTTCCCGTTCAGCGCGCCCGAATCATCGTCCCGTAAGCCTGGTCGGTCAGGATCTCCAGCAGCATCGCGTGCGGCACCCGGCCGTCGATGATGTGCACCGCGTTCACGCCGCTCTTGGCCGCGTCGAGCGCGCCTTCGATCTTGGGCAGCATGCCGCCCGAGATCGTGCCGTCGGCGAACAGGTCGTCGATTTCGCGCGCGCTCAGGTTGGTGAGCAGCTTGCCGTCCTTGTCGAGCACGCCGGGCGTGTTGGTCAGCAGCATGAGCTTCTCGGCCTTGAGCACGGTGGCGAGCTTGCCGGCGACGACGTCGGCGTTGATGTTGTAGCTCTCGTTCTCCTCGCCGAAGCCGATCGGGCTGACCACGGGGATGAAGGCGTCGTCCTGCAGGGCCTTGACCACGCTGGGGTCGATGGAGACGATGTCGCCGACCTGCCCCACGTCATGGTGCAGGTTCGGGTCGGTGCGGTCGGCCAGCTTGAGCTTCTGCGCGCGAATCAGGCCGCCGTCGCGCCCCGTCAGGCCCACGGCCTTGCCGCCGGCCAGGTTGATCAGGCCCACGATGTCCTGCTGCACCTCGCCGGCCAGCACCCATTCGACGACTTCCATGGTCTCGGCGTCGGTCACGCGCATGCCCTGGATGAAGCTGCCCTTCTTGCCGAGCTTGTTGAGCGCCGCCTCGATCTGCGGGCCGCCGCCGTGCACCACCACCGGGTTCATGCCGACCAGCTTGAGCAGCACCACGTCTTCGGCGAAGTCGGCCTGCAGCGCCGGATCGGTCATGGCGTTGCCGCCGTACTTGATGACGATGGTCTTGCCGTGGAACTTGCGGATGTACGGCAGCGCCTGGGCCAGGATCTCGGCCTTGTCGCGGGGGGGGATGTTGAGGACGGGGTCGGTCATGGGCGGTCAGGCTCCAAAGCAGCAGTGGACGATCAGGTGAGGCTCAAATTCTCGCGCAATCGCGGTGACAGCCGACTGACTGCGCGGGAACACCGTGGAACCGGCTTTGCCGGGCCACCGGTGTTGCCCCCTGCAAGGGGGTTGGCGCAGCGACACGAAGTGCGCGAAGCCTGGGGGTGTGCCGGTTCACGGACGCAGCCAGCGCGGCACCTTGAAACGCACAATCATCAGGTACGCGCCCACATAGGTCGTGACAAACAGCAGGCAGAAGAACATCAGCACGATGGTGTTGTTCCAGAACAGCACGGCCGGCACCACCGACAGCGCAGCAAACATCCAGAGGTACGGCGAAGTGCGGTTGTTGCGTGCGAGCAGCTGCCGGGCCTCGTCGTCCGCGAAGGCCACGCGCACGATGCGGCGGAAGATCAGTTGGTGAAAGTGCAATGCGTCGGCCGTGCCCGGCGACTGGCCGCGCGCCAGCTTGCGGTAGATGGAGAACAGCGTCTCCCACACCGGGTAGATCAGCAACAGCATCGGGAACCAGGGCGACACCACGCGGTGGCGCTGCACCAGCGTCACGCAGGCCACGGCGATCACCATGCCCCAGACGTAGGCCCCGCCGTCGCCGGCGAAGATCTTGCCGCGCGGGTAGTTCCACACCAGGAAGCCGAATGTGGCGCCGACCAGGCAGATCACCATGGCCGCCAGCTGCCGGTCGCCGACCTGCAGCGCCACGTGGGAAATTGCCAGGCACACCAGCACGGCGACCGTGCCCGCGAGCCCGTTGTAGCCGTCGATGATGTTGAAGGCATGCGGCAGGCCGCCGATGGCCAGGGCCGCGAACAGCACGGTGGCAAAGGGAATCATCGCCAGCCAGCCGTCGACCGTTTCGGAGCCGGTTCGCGCCACGCCCAGCCCCAGCAGCCAGCACACGAGCAGCGCCGAGCCGATGGTGAGCCCCAGCCGGTAGCGCACCTTGACGTTCTGGGTGACGTCTTCGACGATGCCGCCCAGCACTGCCGGCGCGATGCACAACAACGTGAGCATCGAGGTCTTGACGGGCCACGACACGTTGAACGGATCGGTGCCGGTGACGCCGGCTGCCAGCCATGCCACGCCCATGCCCAGCAGGATGCCCGCACCGCCCAGGCGCGGCACATGGCCTTTGTGGAAGCGCTGAGGCATGTCGGCGCCATAGAGGCGGGCATGCCTGCGCGCGCGGCGCATGAACAGCTGGACCGCGAAAGCGGCGACGAAGAAACTGATGACGATCAGAGCAATCATGTGTGGGGGTTGGGGAACCCTAGAATTCCCGAGCGAAATTAGACCATGCCCACGCCTCCCTCCCCCGCCCCCCGATCACCATTTCAATCGTGAGCCACGGCCAGCTCCCGCTGGTGCTGCCGCTGCTCGAGCAGTTGGACCGCCACAGCCGAGCCGTCATTGACAAGGTCGTGCTCACATTGAACATCCCCGAGCCGGACGTGCTCGCTGACCGCAACTGGGGCTTCGAGGTGGAGCGGATCGGGAACGCGAGCCCCAAGGGCTTCGGCGCCAATCACAACCAGGCCTTCGAGCGCTGCGGCACGGCGTGGTTCCTGGTGCTGAACCCGGACATTCGCTTCGACAGCGACGTACTGACGCCGCTGCTGGCGCAAGCCGCGGCCGACGCCGGGTTGCTGACACCACGCATCCTGGAGCCGGGAAAGAACACACCGGAGCCGCACCGGGCCATGCTCACCCCCTTCGAGATCGTCGGGCGCAAGAAGCCCGGTTACGTGCGGCCCAGCGTGCCGGCGTGGATTCCAGGGCTGTTCATGCTGTTTCGCAGCGAGGCGTACCGGCAGCTCGGTGGCTTCGACGAGCGCTTCTTCATGTACGGGGAAGACTTCGACATCTGCGCACGCACCCGACTCGCTGGCTGGAAGCTGCAGGTGGGCGAAGACCTGGTGGCGCGGCACGACGCACAACGCGAAAGCCACCGGAGCAAGAAATACCTGTACTGGCACGTGACCAGCCTGCTGAAGGTGTGGCTGTCGGGGGCGTTCTGGCGGTACTGGCGGCTTCGCAGTTGAGTCAGCCGCGTTCGAGCAAGTCCTGCACGATGGCGTGCCCACCGCGGCCAAAGCGCGCATAGCGGCCGCGCGCCGCCTCGATCAGGATCGGCAAGAGGCGCAGCGGACGCGCTGACGGAAGTTCGGCCCTGAACCGCTGGTGCGCAACCTTGTCGCGCTGTGCCTCCAGGTAACGGGCTGGCACCCTGGTGCCGAGTTGCTGCAGGCGCTGCAGCAGCGCCTCGGCCCGGCGCAGACGCGCCACGTGCTTGTCGCCACGCTCGACAAATGCCTTGGCGATCTTCTCGGACAAGGTGAGCCGCCGCGCGCCGATCTGGTTGCTGGCGTGCTGGCGGTAGTCGATGGTCGGTTCGGGCAGCACGTCCATGCGGCCGATGGCCGCGGCCACGGCGGCCAGCCACTCGTCGTGCACCCATTCGGGCGCGAACGGCAACGCCGTGTCGAGCAGGGTCTTGCGGAACATCGTGGTGGCGCCGGTCACGAGATTGCGCCGCAGCAGCACGCCGAAGGCCTCGCCATGCGCGATGGCCGACAGTTCCGCGGGCTGCACTTCCAGTGCGTGGAAGAGCGTGGAGCCCAGGGGCTCGAGTTGGGCATCGACCAGGCGCGCGTCGGTGTGGAGCAGCAACAGGTCGGGACGGGACTCGAATTGCGCCACCATGCGCGCGAGCCGGCCAGGATGCCAGGCATCGTCCTGGTCGCACAAGGCAATGAGGTCATGGCTGCAGGCGCGCACGGCCTGCTCGAAATTGCGCGTGACGCCCAGCGGCGGCACGTTGCTGAACACGCGCAATTCGATCCGATCGGCCCCGCCGCACTGCGCAAGGGTGTCGCGCACGACGGCCAGGGTGTCGTCGGTCGAACCGTCGTCGGACAGCACGATCTCCCGCGGCAACGGCGTCTGCGTGCAGATGCTGCGGATCTGCTCGGGGAGATAGCGCGCGCCGTTGCGGGTGCAGAGCGCGACGGAGACGTCGAGGGCCATCAGACCGGGGGCAGGCGGGGCGGCCAGGCGTAGCTGAAGTCCTCGCGGGCCAGCATGAGGTTGGGGCTGTAGGCGGGGTCGTTCTGGATGAGATCGCCCCAGCGCTGGTGCATGTAGGCGGACTCTTCCTGGAACTGCGCCTGCCTCTTCGGGGACATGTTCTTCGAACGGGTCGCGGACTCGTAATGGAACAGTTCCGCATACGGCGTCCAGACATTGCGCAGGCCCGCTTCGCGCAGGCGCAGGCAGAAGTCGATGTCGTTGAAGGACTCCTTCAGATGCACTTCATCGAGGCCGCCCACGGCGAGGTAGTGCCGCTTCTGAATCACGAGGCAGGCCGCCGTGACAGCGGAGAACGATTGAATCAGTGCAGCGCGGCCGCCATAACCTTCACGCCCGACCGGCATGCCCCGATGCGCATGCGCTGCAATGCCGCCGATGCCGAGGATCACGCCTGCGTGCTGCAGTGTCCTGTTCGGATACCAGAGCCGGGCCCCCACTGCCCCCACACCCGGCTGAACGGCCAGGCAAACCATCTCGCCCAGCCAGTCGGGCGTGATGACCTCGATGTCGTTGTTCACCAGTGCGAGGATTTCGCCGTTCGCTGCGGGGATCGCACCGTTGTTGAGCGCCGAGTAATTGAAGTCGCGGTCGTCGCGCAGCACGCGGACATTCGGCTTTTCCGAAGCAATGCGCTTGAACCAGGCGAGCGTGTCCGGATCGTCGGAGCCGTTGTCGACGATGATGATTTCGTAGTTCGAATAGCTGGTCTTCGCGAGGATCGACTCCACGCACTGGCGCGTCAGTTTCAGGGCGTTGCGCGTGGGGATGATTACCGAAACCAAGGGTAAGACATCGGGCAAGGCGTAATGCACCCGATAGCCGAAGTCGAGGTGTTCGGCCGTGGCGCGCACACCGGTGCGCACGAAGTGCTCGTTGAGGGCACGCTCGCCCGCGATGGCCGCATAGGGCTTGGCGCTCATCGAACGGGCCGTGCTCTCGCTGTGCACGCGCCAGTGATACAGCACGCGCGGAATGTGGCGGATCTGCCCGGGTTCGACGCGCTCCATGCAGCGCAGCACGAGGTCCCAGTCCTGCGAACCTTCCATGCCAACGCGGAAACCGCCGACCGAGCGCATGAGCTCGGTCGAGAGCACACCAAGATGGCTGAACATGTTCTGCGAGCGGAAGAGATCGACGTTCCAGTCGCACTTGAAGTAGGGGCCGAACCGGTGGCCGGCCTCGTCGACCTTGTCCTCATCGGAATAGATCAGCTTCACGTCGGGATGGGTCGCGATGCAATCTGCCACCCAGAAGAGCGCGTGCGCGGGCAGCAGGTCGTCGTGGTCCATCAGCGCGACCCAGGGGCCCGAGACCAGTTCCAGCGCACTGTTGGATGCGGCCGAAATGTGGCCGTTCTCGGGGCGGAAGAAGACCTTGATTCGGGGGTCGCTCTCGCTGTAGGTCTTGAGTATCTGGCGCACCTCCGCCGAGGGAGAGGCATCGTCGGCGATGCAGAGCTCCCAGTTCGGGTAGATCTGCGCCCGCACCGATTCGATGGCCTCGCGCAGCCAGCCGGGGTTCGGGTTGTAGGTGGGCATGACGACCGAGATCAGGGGCCGGTCTTTCATGGCGGCCACGCGCTGGGCAATGCGGTCGCGCAACTCGGGCGTCAGCGTGTCGTAGCGGCGCACCCAGGACGAATAGTTGTTGTAGCCGCCGAAGCGCCGGCCCAGCTCCCAGCGGATGCCCGGCCAGCCCGATTTCTTGAACATTCGCCATGCCCGCTGAACGCGCCCCATCAGTCCGGGGCCTTGCCAGAGTCCGGCCAGGCCGAGGATGAATCGATAGACAGATTTCATAGGATGCGCATCGCGGAGAACGGGTGAGGCGGAGCTTGTCAGGAAGTACCTGAGATAGACCGAGCAATGCCGAAACATGGAGGGCCGACCTTGCGGGAGGGGATTATCTTCGCAACCACGCGCAACAAAGGACAGCCGCAGCCGTTTCGCCCCAAGACCGATCATCGGAGGGCTGCCCGTAAAATTGGCTGGTTAAAAAGCTAAAGGAAAACAATGAGGCTACTCTCAGTGGTGCTCTCGGGAGGCGCCGGTTCCAGGCTCTGGCCTGCTTCGCGCCAGGCTTTTCCCAAGCCATTCATGAAGATCGGCGACTCAACGCTGCTGCAACAGGCCGTCGAACGCGGTCAGGCCTGCGGCACGGGCGACCTGATGATCGTTACAAACAAGGATCATCTGTTCCTCACGAAGGACGTGCTCGGGCAGATGAGCGACCCCCCGGCCACGACCTTTCTTCTCGAGCCCAAGGGACGCAACACCGGCCCGGCCATCGCGTTGGCTGCGCTGCAGTGCGCGCACCAGTTCAGCGGCGATACGGTCATGCTTGTTCTTTCTGCAGACCACCTCGTGCCCGACGTGCATGCTTTCGTCGCCAGTGCGACCGAGGCTTTCCGCCTGGCCCAGGAAGGCAACCTCGTGGTATTCGGCGTGAGCCCGACGAGCCCCGATACGGGTTTCGGCTATATCGAGGTCGAGCATGTCTCGCGCGAGAGCCAGGGAGTCAAGCGTTTCGTCGAGAAGCCCGACCTCGAGACAGCACAGAAGTACCTGGCCACGGGTCGCTACTATTGGAACAGCGGCATGTTCGCCTTCACGGCAGACACAATCATCGCGGCCCTCGAAAAGCATGCCCCCGACGTGATCCGGGCAGCAAGGCATGCTTTGGAAACTGCCAAGACCGCGGGCGAATCCGTGAATTTCGATCTTCATGCATTCGGCCTGCAACCGGACATCAGCATCGACTATGCAGTGTTGGAACGCGCCTCCAATGTTCATGTGGTTCCCGCCAAATTCAGCTGGAGCGACGTGGGCTCCTGGCCCGCCGTTGCCAACGCCTTGACCCCCGACGCCAGCGGCAACACGTTGCCCGACGACGTGGTGGCACTCGACACGACCGGTACGCATGTGCAGGTCGAGAGCTATGGACCGAAGGTCGTTGCTACCGTGGGCGTCCACGACCTCGTGATCGTCGATACGCCAGACGCGCTGCTCGTGCTCCACAAGGACAGTGCACAGAAGGTGAAAAAAGTCGTCGATGTACTGAAGGCCCGCAAGCACGAGACCGTGCATCTGCCGCCAGTGGTCCACCGCCCGTGGGGCACGTACGCCTCGCTCAAGGAAGAAGAAGGCTACAAGGTCAAGCGAATCACGGTCCGGCCCGGTGAAGCGCTCTCGCTCCAATATCATCACCAGCGCGCCGAGCATTGGGTAGTGGTACAAGGCCAGGGCATCGTGCAGATCGGAGACGTCGAGCACCAGACCCTCCCCGGCCAATACCGCTACATTCCCCTGAAAGAGAAACACCGCCTCACCAACACCGGCGACGAAGAGCTCGTGCTCATCGAAGTGCAGTGTGGTGGCTACCTGGGCGAAGACGACATCGTCCGCCTTGCGGACACTTACGGACGTACATGAGCCAAGTCCATTCCAATCTACACCGAAGCGCCTTATCTGACTGGTGGCAAGGCACCCGCCGCACCGACATCTGGTGGACCCTCGCCTGGTTCGACATTGTTCTGCGCTATCGCCGTTCGATGCTCGGCCCGATGTGGCTCACCTTGAGCATGGGCGTGATGATCGGCGGCATGGGCCCGCTGTATAGCTCGCTGTTCGGCACCGAGCTTTCCAGGTTCTTTCCGCACCTGGCGCTCGGCATCATCTTCTGGGGATTCTTCTCCAGCATCGTTACGGATGCCTGCAATGCCTTCGTCGGGTCGTCCAACTATCTCAAGCAAGGCTACTTTCCGATCAGCCTGTTCGTCTGGCGCAGCCTGGCTCGCAACTTGATCCAGTTTGCCCATCAGATCGTGCTTTACATCCCGGTGGCGATCTGGGCCGGCATTTCGCTATCCTGGTCGGTATTGCTCGTCTTGCCGGCTTTTGCCATCCTGATCATCAATGCGCATGCCTTGGGACTGCTGCTGGGCCTCATCTGTACGCGCTATCGCGACGTCACGCAAATCGTCACTAGCGTGATGCAGATGCTGATGTTCCTGACGCCGGTGTTCTGGCTGCCCGAGAGCCTTCCCGGACGCGCCAAGTACGTGCTGTGGAATCCGTTCGCACAAATGCTGGACCTCCTGCGCACCCCGCTGATGGGCGGCGTTGCACACATCCATAGCTGGATCGGCATCCTGGTCTGGACGGTGATGTGTCTGACCCTCGCCATTCTTCTGTTCTCGAAGTACCGCCGCCGCGTCGTCTACTGGCTCTGATCCATGGCATTCATTTCACTCAAAAACGTCGCGGTCAACTTCCCGATCTATGGCGCTGGTGCCAACTCCCTCAAGAAGACGCTTGCAGCCTCCGTGACTGGCGGACGCTTCGGCAAGGAAACCGGCGTGACCGTGGTTCAAGCGCTCAGTGGCGTCAACCTCGAACTCAAGAGCGGTGACCGGCTCGGCCTGGTGGGTCACAACGGCGCAGGCAAGTCGACCTTGCTGCGCACGCTGGCCGGCGTCTACGAACCGTCGTCGGGCGAGTTCACGCGGCAGGGCTCGGTCGCCAGCCTGATCGACCCGTCGCTCGGCATCGAGATGGATGCCACGGGCATCGAAAACATCATGCTGCGCGGACTCGTGATGGGCATGAGCATGAAAGAAATCGACCGCCTCACGCCCGACATCTGCGAGTTCAGCGGACTGGGCGAGTACGTCAACATGCCGGTGCGCACCTATTCGACCGGCATGATGATGCGGCTTGCGTTCTCGATCTCGACCAGCGTTCAGGCAGACATCCTGTTGATGGATGAATGGCTCTCGGTGGGCGATGCGGAGTTCACCGAGAAAGCCGAAAAGCGGATGAGAGACGTGGTTTCGAAGTCCGGCATTCTGGTGCTGGCCTCGCATTCGCCTGAGCTGATCGCCAAGGAATGCAACCGCGTGATCCACCTCGAGCATGGGCGGATCGTCGAGCAGTAAAACAAGCAACGACAGGCCTACATCCGCAGGCGGATCACGCTGCCAGATTGCACTCGGCACTGACGGCAAAAATCACACGCCCGGTTGACGTTGATCAGTCCGGCAACTACGCAATCTTTGAGCCCGAACTCAGCGATCTATTCATCGCTGATCAAGAGCGGATGCCGGCGATGCGAATGGCCAAACGAGGCGCTTGCCACGGGCCAAGGCGTCCTTGAACGTCGGCGATTTCTCCATGCCCTCGGTGCACGCGTTCACGGCGCTCATTCGCGTGCCCCGAGAAGTTGTCGGGACGTCGGTCTTCTCCAGATTGAGGGGGTCAACGGTGTGCCACTGCTGCGGCCAGTGCGCGAAGGTGGCAATCCAGAGGTTCGCCGGCGTGTTGCTCATGCTTTCTAAAATACTGCATATTTAAACAGCCCTTCGGCATCCAAGCGTTTTTCGAGCACACCTTCTCGGAAACAGCCGCCGAAGTACCGCGACTTACGGTCACGGCGGTACGGGCGCGCCCATGCCCCTCGAGCAGTGTCGCACTGAAGAGTTTTGCAATTTGATCAAGGAGCAACTTCAACATGCCAACTGCCAGTGCCAACCTAGTTTCGGATCCGGCATTTCGCGGCAACTTTTGCGACTACGTAGACCGCTCGCGCGTCTACGTTCCGAACGGTAACGATCCAGCCGCGCCTCCAGCTTGGAGCATCAATCAATCCGATGGTGCAGGAACAAATCGATGGGGCCTTTTCTCGAGCTTTTCACAGTTGCAGAACGGCGAGCAAGTCATGAACACGGCGTCGGAACAATTGGTCCGACAAGCCAGTCAGGGCGTCCGGCTAGCAACCAGTGGAAGTGCAGCTTACAACGGAGGATGTCGAGTAGCTGGCCAGGGATGGCTTCACCTCCTGCTAGTTGACGATTTTCTTCGCACGGGTCCCGGTTCCTTGCCTGCACCTCACACCCTGCTGACGGTCGGGCGACAGTATTCAATTGACTTGGCGTGCGATTTCCAAGTCATCAATAGCGACTCGCAGGCGCACTGCACAGCAGACCCGAACAATCCCAACATGTTCCCCCTGACACTGCTGCTGTCTGGATTGGATGCTGCGGGAAACATTGAACCTGTGAACGCAGATTTCACAAATCGCCTCTGGTATCAGATTCCGCTCTACGACAATCGAAACCGTCAAAGCACCCAGCAGATCATGAGGGACCAACACTCGTTTCCGATCTTCATCGAAAGCAGCGCCGACTTCTTCACCCCCTCGACGCATGACGGTGGGCCGCGCAGCATTCGTGCGAACTTGAAGGACAGGCTGGTTTCGGCGATCGCACGGGTCACAGCACAGTACGGCGGGAATGTAGATTCGATGAGGTGGGGCATTGAGCACGTCAACATCGGCTACGAAACCTACGGCGCTTGGACTTCAGAGACGAGAATCGACTATCTCCAACTCACTATGACGGGCGATTGGGGCTGACGTCACCACGCCTCCGTACGTCCGACATCCACGCTGGTGAAAAGTTGGATGCTTGCGTCGGGTTACCCTGATCGCGGTGAAAGATCAGACACGCCTGCTTGCTCGCGTGCCGCTTGCACTACGCCATGCGCAGCGCATCGATCACGAGTTCGCGCGTCATTTCATCGCGCAGCGACCCGCCCCACCACCTGGCGGCTGAACAGATCGATCACCACCGCCAGGAACAGCCAGCCCTCATCCGTGGCGATGTAGGTGATGTCGCCCACCCAGGCCTTGTCCGGTTGCGTGACGGTGAATTCGCGGTTCAGCAGATTGGGCGAGATCAGCGCTGTGCCTTGGCCCGGTTGAACAAGGTTTGCTCGACCACGCCCAAGGTACTACCCGCCGCCGCCGCGATGCTCTGGCCGCCTTCGACCAGCCGCATCGCCTCCTGCTTGAACTCAAGCGTGTAGCACGCTCTTGCTGTCTTCGTCATTTCAACTCTCCTTGCTTGCATTGAAACACTCAGCAAGGGATACGTTTTTCGAGGGCAAGGTCAGAAGCCAAAGAAGATCCGCATACGCGTCCGGCATTCAAAAACTCTGTGACGCCCTGTTTTGCAGAGTTATCTTGATCTCAGCCAGTCTGCTTGACATTTCATGTCCTGCAGCATCAAGTGCCAAGTTTTTTTCTGCGCTCGTTTTTGCCCGTTCGCCCAACTCCCTGGCCCAAGCCTGATTTTCATATACGCGCCGCATCAATTGGGCCGCAACTTCGATTGAAGGCTCAGCCCATTCGAAATCGGCATCATAGGGAGGAATCGGACGGCCGAGCTTCTTGAGCTTATAAGGCACAAGAAGACTATTAGAGTCATCCATGAAGTCCACGTTGCCTGAGTAATTGGTGGCGATGACTGGTTTGCCCATCAGCATCGCCTCTGCCATTGTCAGGCCTAGGCCTTCGCTGCGATGCAGGGAAACATACGAATCGCACGCATCCATCAGCGACAGCACTTCGTCCGAACTGTAGACCTGATCGATGATCGTGATATTGCTATCGGCCGCGGCCCGGCGCAGTTCCTCGATTTGCGCCGGATGGCGATCGCCAAACGAAGTCTTAAGCACCAGGCAGACTGGCTCGTCCCGTGTGAATGCGCTCTTGAAGGCGCGGATAAGCCCCAGCGGATTCTTCCGCTCCATGATGCTCATCATGTGGAAGGTAAAGAGAAAAGTGTACTTGCCGCGCTCGAGTCCAAAGTACTCGCGATCGCGCCGCTGGTACGCACCCAGCTTGACCCCCGGAAACAACGTGCGTACCGGAATGGACAAGCGCTCACGCACGCCTTTCGCCACAAACTCCGTTGCGACCCACACCTCATCAACCGTTGCAGCCTGTTCGATCCAGGAGTCCGGGATCGAATCGAACTCCCAGTACCAATAAGCGATGCGGTAGGTGCGCCGGGTGCGTTCAGCCAGATCGACTCGCGCATACACCTCTTCGAAGAACGGCTCAGGTTGCGTATGAATGATGGTGATATCGAAGTCTTCCAAGCCGTCGAACGCGAGGTGACAAGGATCATCTTTCTTGTCCGTCCGAATGTCACGCAAAGAAGTCGCGACGCCTGCGCGCTTGAGGCTATCGACCAGTGCCTCAACCGACACCCGGAGTCCCGAGGGATAGCAAAAATGTCCCAGAACATTAACGCCAGGTGCTACAAGCTCCCTAACGACTGCTTGCTTGTTGAGATGCCTGCACCAGGCACTAACTTCAGCAGAGTGCGTTACTTCATCGGACTGTAGCCAGTCGATGAACGCGGCGCCCTTACTCTCGTCTTCAAGCGCACGCGGATGCTGAGTCTGCCAATGCTCCCGGGCATAGTAGGCCTCCCGCAATTGCTTGGCCGGGGGCACGTCCAGCGGCCATTGCAATGGCTCGATCCAGTTGCCTTCCGCCCGATAAGTTGCGGCAAACCAGTTTGCAAAGGCCCGACGCCCAAAAACCGTCATCGCGTCTGGATAAAGGCGTTGCCATGAGGGTGTGAACAGATAGGCGCGCACCAACTCGAGCGACGGATTCTCGGCCGCCAGCCAGAACAGCCACCAAATTTCTTCGAGGCGCAGTCCCCCCTCGCGCCGCCCGTGCCGAATGAACCATTGAAACAGCGCGGGCCGCCCCGCAGGCGTCAAGCCATGTGGCATCGAGACGCGAACATCGGCGCGATACAGGAAGGTCTGTCGCGCATTTGCCGAGATGTCCGTCGAGAAAAGCTCCTCGATCGCCTCAAAAAACGTGGCAGGCAGACTGAATCGCGCCACACCGTCGGCCTTTAGCCAATGCACGAAATCGCCCGAGATGCCCGCTGATAGTGCCTTGGGGAAACGGTTTCGCACTTCGGCGTTGCTGCGCAATAAGTCCAAACACCAACGCGCAGCCGACCACTTATCGCAAACCTTGTGAGCAGGCTGGGGATTCCACACCACCGCTTCGCGCGGCAACCCCGCCACCATCAGACATGCTTCGTCGTTGAACAAATCCAACGCCCATCGCGACAAAGGCAGTGAACCATCTTGGTCGATGCGCGTCTTGAGAATGTCGCGTACCGACGGTGCGCCGCCGAGTCTCAACGTCGGAATCGCCATGGTGCCATCCATCTCTGGATGGAGATACGGATCCTCATCGATTCCCAAGGTACGGATATCGTCGGCGATACGGCGTACATCTTCGGTCGGGTTTGCATTGCCACGCGTCGCGCCCTCATGATGGACGAGGCAAGCGTGTGGTGCATAAGCCGTACGGTAGCCCGCCCGCCAAATCTGCAAACATAACGCGACATCGCTCATCGCCACTAGATAAGCTTCGTCAAATCCCCCAACTCGCTCGAACGCTTCGCGTCGTACGAGTTGGCACGCGCCCATGATCGCGAGCCAGTTGCGAGGGTGATCTGCCGAGCCAAACACGCTCCATCCTTGACCATCAGCGCTCCGATACATCAGCGCACAAAGGTGGATACCGATCCCCACGCCACCATGCTGCAACTCGAGTGAGGGGAAGATCAGTTTGGTACCAACAACCCCGACTCCAGGCCGCAACGCAAAGCGAACCATTTCCTGCAGCCAGTCCCTCGAGATGACCTCGATGTCGTTGTTAAGGAACAGTAACATCTCCCCATGCGCACACGAAGCGCCATAGTTACAGGCCGCCGAGTAGTTGAACTTCTTCCGGAAATGAACAATGCGAATTTCGCGAAAAGCGCGAAGTTCTTCGTAGTACGCCAGCGTCTCCGGCTCGTCGGAGCCCGTGTCGACAATGATGATTTCCTTGTTGGCATAGTCGGTCCCGAGCAACAAACCGTCCACACACATGCGCAAGAGATGCGCCTTGTTCTTGGTCGGGATGACGATCGACACCAGTGGAGGCTCCTCCATGGGCCACACCACTCGCTGGGTACCGTCGACTTGGGTTTCCGCAACCGCAGCAAACCCTTGCCGCGTCCAATACCTCTCGATAACGGCGCGACAGTCCGCCGCTCTTGGCGTCAGAGCGGCGGGGCGCCCCCGATCACTTCCAAGCTTTCGATGGCACAGCACCTTAGGAATTCGTTGAATCTGTTGGGCAAGGTCGCTTACGCGCAAATTGAGATCCCACTCCACCGCCGTCCCGCCATCGGCAGCAACGCCTGCCCGCTGGACGAGCGAACGCCGAAGCAGGGTCAAGCGACCGAAATAGTTGAACGCGTATAGAAGATCGGGCGACCAGCCCGGCTTGAAGTAAGGCGCATCACGAAAATGCGTCGGCGATTCCTCGTCTTCGTCGCTGTAGAAGATATCCGCTTCCGGAGCGTGATCTAACCCTGCGGCGAATTCGTTCAGCGCGTGCGGCGCCAACAAATCGCCGCAATCCAGGATGGCAACAAACTGCCCTGTTGCTTTCGCGAGCGAAGCCTCTAGGCACGCTGCTTCGCCGCCATTGATTGCGTTGACCACGATGATGCGCGGATCGGACTTTGCCAGTTGAGTGATCAAGGACGTTGTCGCTTGATCTGCGGCATTTGACTGGCACAAGATTACTTCCCACACTCCGTGCGACTGACCACGAACAGAGCCCAGCGTACGCGACAGCCCTTCGGCGGACTCGACGCTGTAGATAAGAAAGCTCACAACCGGCCCCTCGCTCGCAGCGAAGGTCGCCGGAGCAGAACGGGTCTCGCCATTCCGGAGCCACTGAGCGTAGGCCCCAACAGGGGGAATCGACAGCACCACTGCGCTGCCCTCGCCATGAGCTAACGCCAACTGCGTGCCTGCACCAGCCTGCGTGACCGCGCTTCGGCTGTGAATGAAACGAAGCCGCTGGGGCAAGCGCCAAGGGGTGAGAGCCCACCACGCGGCCTTTACCATACGTCTCGCCTGACTCCGCAGGGGAGCCGGAATTTTCGAAACGATCCGCCGTATGGGCCCTGTCAGTCGCCAGGAGGTGGAATTCAGTATGGCTTGATGCTGGTGTGCTGCCTGGATAGCACGTTGATTGGCTTCGGCCACCATCGCATCTCGCGCGCGCAATTCAGCCAATTGCGCGTTGGCACGCCGATGCGTCTCTGCCTCGCGCGCCTCTACTTCAACTCGCTTACTTTCGAGAGCTTCTGCGTTGATCAACGCCTGCGCCAGACTTTTTCGATGGCGCTCACGAAGCAAACTCAATTCGTGCTGAGTCTTGCCAGTCAGTGCTTGTGCAGTTTGAACAAGATCTTTGTAGTGAGCAACTTCCGCAGAAATAAACCTATCAAAGACATTGGGAGGGAACTTGAAAGCGTCAAGCAGTTCAGGATGCTCTTCTGCCACGTAGTAGCGATTGAGGCCGTCGGAGTAGCAATGTATATAGCGCGCAGCTATCAACAATGATTCCCATTGCTCATGGCTTTCAACCCTGGAAAGAGGAAGATCGGCCCCTAGGACTACAACTGGAAGAGTGGCCTCTACGAGGACGATCCATGGCCTATTGCGTTGCCAATCATTCCCTGCAAGGACTTCCTTTTCGAGACCCTCTACATCGACCTTCAAAAAATGAACGGCCTGGGTCTGTGGGATGTGCTTTGTCCAGATGGCCGCCAATGTGGTCAGATCGACCGCTTCTTGCCTTGCGGCCATTCCGGCCGCTTTGTGGCTTTCGGCGATTCGCGGATCGACTGTTGAAAGCCCCGTGTCTCCAATAAAGTTCATCGAAACCGAGCCAATTCGGTCGCCGACGGCAACCCGAAGGTTGATGTCAAGAGGCCTTCTTTCGAGCAATTGGGCGTAGTAGTACGGGTTGGGCTCGATATTGATGCCATGCCACCCCTTGTCGCTGAAGGCTCTAGTCACAGAATCTAGATCAGGAGACCAGGCACCAACGTCCACGTAGAAGCCGACTCGAACGTGACTGAGCGCTCGCCAGAGCATCACGTCTTCAGAATTTTGAGCGTAAGAAATGAAAGGCATTTATTTTTTTGGCCTCACCTGCAGGTGTGGGGAAGGAGGTCAAGATCCGAACAAAGAAAGCGGAGCTTCCGAGTTGACATAGGTAGCATAACCACTTACCTGCGCCTTGGATTCGATGTCCGCCGTCAGAAAAGAGACCGTATCACATGACAGCTGACGCAAGTTCCATCTCGCTTACGTTCCTGCTCGCGGAGCGGGATCGTCTTTGCGGCAAAATTCAAGGGTCTTCACTCTGAGCTTTCCAGCCATCGAGCGTTGACCCCGATCTATTTGAATGAGAGATTTACATGAAGAAACACGCCGTCGTCACAGGCATCACCGGACAAGATGGGGCTTACTTGGCCGAGCTGCTACTAAGCAAGGGCTACGTAGTCTACGGTACCTATCGACGGACCAGTTCCGTCAACCTCTGGCGCATCGAAGAGCTTGGCATTCAGAACAATCCCGACTTGAACCTCATCGAATACGATCTAACGGATCTCGGCAGTTCAATCGGGCTGATCCGCGACACAGCTCCTGACGAGGTTTACAACCTCGCTGCTCAGAGCTTCGTTGGCGTGAGCTTCAACCAGCCTGTCGCCACGGCACAGATCACGGGCATTGGCGCGCTGCATCTGCTCGAAGCCATTCGCCTTGTCAACCCCAAGATTCGCTTCTACCAAGCCTCAACCTCCGAGATGTTCGGTCAGGTACAGGCTATTCCGCAGGTCGAAGAAACTCCGTTCTACCCACGCAGCCCCTATGGCGTGGCCAAGCTCTACGCGCACTGGATGACCATCAACTACCGTGAAAGCTACGACATCTTCGGCTGCAGCGGCATCCTGTTCAATCACGAGAGCCCGTTACGTGGTCGCGAGTTCGTGACACGAAAGATCACCGACAGTGTCGCCAAGATCAAGCTCGGCAAGCTCGATGTACTGGAACTCGGCAACCTCGATGCCAAGCGCGACTGGGGCTTTGCGAAGGAGTATGTTGAAGGCATGTGGCGCATGCTGCAGGTCGATGAACCAGACACATATGTGCTGGCCACAAACCGCACGGAGACCGTGCGCGATTTCGTGAGCATGGCGTTCAAGGGTGCGGGCATCAACGTTGAGTTCAAGGGAAGCGGCGAAGCCGAATCCGCCGTCGATACGGCAACCGGCAAGATCGTGATGCGCGTGAATCCGAAGTTCTATCGGCCCGCCGAAGTCGAACTTTTGATCGGCAACCCCGCCAAGGCCAAGGCCAAGCTGGGATGGGAGCCCGCGACCACACTGGAGCAGCTGTGCCAGATGATGGTCGAAGCCGATGTACGCCGGAATACGCAGGGCTTTTCGTTTTGAAGATTCTGCTGACTGGCGCAGAGGGTTTCACCGGCCGACTGTTTGCTGAGCGCGCCGTAGCAGCAGGCCACACTGTGGTCGCACTGCAAGCCGACCTGACGAACGCCAACGCGCTATGCGACGAAGTGCTAGGTATCACACCAGATGCCGTGGTGCATCTGGCGGCAATCAGCTTCGTCGGCCATGCCCACAACGAGGCGTTCTACGCCGTCAACGTGGTCGGCACGACCAACCTGCTAAGCGCGTTGACCCAGCTGCCAGTGCGTCCGAATCGCGTGCTCCTTGCCAGCAGTGCAAACATCTACGGCAATACCACCCACTCGCCCATCGACGAGACGCAGACGCCAGCGCCTGCCAATCATTACGGCATGAGCAAGCTGGCCATGGAATACATGGCGCGCACGTATGCCGATCGGTTGAACCTGGTGATTACCCGTCCGTTCAACTACACCGGTCCAGGTCAGGACGTCAATTTCCTGATCCCGAAGCTCGCGATGCATTTCGCGGCACGTGAGCACTCCATTGCGCTGGGCAACCTGGACGTGGAACGCGAGTTCAACGATGTGCAGATGGTTTGCGATGCCTATCTGCAGTTGCTTTCATACGGCGAGCCCGGGGAAACGTACAACATCTGTTCAGGGCAGCCTTATGCGCTCCGATTCGTCATCGACACCTTTGTGCGCCTGACGGGACACTCCCCCCGCATCGAAATCAATCCCGCATTTGTACGGGAGAACGAAGTGCGCCGACTGTGCGGCAATGCAACGAAGCTCCAGGCACTTGTTGCAAAGCAGGGCATCCAGTTGTACACACCGTCGCTCGACGAAACCTTGCGGCGGATGCTCAAGGCGGCCGATGGCAACAAGGCTACTTGAACTCCGATCCACCATAGGGTTACCAACACCGCAAAACAGCTCACTCCATTTGTGGATGGCAGTTTGGGCTTTTCGCCTCTGTTCCAAACTGAGGCTGTTGCCGAATCAAATAGAGATCACCCGCCGTCTTCTGCTCGCCGAGCCATGCTGCCTGCGGCCAACAGCCTTTTTGCATGGCAGCATCTAGGTGGCAGGGGTCACCATTTGGCGACCTTGCGTTTGAGCTGCGCCTTCCCTTTCAAAAGCCAAAGGGCTCCTTCAAAAAAAGAAACGGCTGCTAGCGCAGCAGCAAAAAACCCTCTCTACGAGCAGATTCGATCAGATCAGTGTTCCATCGAGATCGACCGCAATAACTCTTTGCTTCGAACCCGCAAGCTCCAACGTACTTACGGGAACAAATCGCCTTCGTCCAGCGAAGACCCGACTGCATCTTTGGCGGAAAGCTGCGGCGGCGCGCCGGTATCAGGCCACGCGATGCTCAGTGCGGCATCATTCCACGCAATGCAGCGCTCGTAGGCGGGTGCGTAGTAATCTGTGGTCTTGTAGAGAAATTCAGCGCTCTCGCTCAGCACCAGGAAAGCATGCGCAAAACCTTCGGGCACCCATAACTGCTTGTGGTTTTCATCGGTTAGCTCCACGCCTACCCATTTGCCGAACGTTGGCGACGACTTTCGAATGTCCACCGCCACGTCGAACACAGAGCCTCGAACAACGCGCACCAGTTTCCCTTGCGGTTGCTGGATCTGATAGTGCAGCCCGCGCAGCACACCCTTCACAGATCGCGAGTGATTGTCCTGAACGAAGTCGACATGCTTGCCTACGGCTTCGTCGAAAGCCTTCTGATTAAAGCTCTCAAAAAAGAAACCGCGCGCATCGCCGAACACTTTGGGTTCGATCACCAGCACATCGGGAATGGCGGTGGGCGTTGCTTTCACGATCGCACCTCGTCGATCAACAGGTGTTTGAGGTATTTGCCATAGCCACTTTTCTCGAGCGGCGTGGCGAGCTTTTCGAGCTGCTCGGTGGAGATGAATCCATTGCGCCACGAAATCTCTTCGGGACACGCGATCTTCAATCCCTGCCGGTGCTCCAATGTCGCGATGAACTGCCCTGCTTCCAGCAGGCTGTCATGCGTACCCGTGTCCAGCCACGCATAACCGCGCTGCATGATCTGAACGTTCAACTGATCGAGATTGAGGTAAGCCTGATTGACGGCTGTGATCTCCAGCTCGCCGCGCGCGCTGGGCTTCACGGCCTTGGCGATATCGACGACCTGGTTGTCGTAGAAGTACAACCCGGTTACCGCATAACTGCTCTTCGGCTTCAGCGGCTTTTCCTCGATGCTGCTGGCTCTGCCCTCGGCGTCGAACGCGACCACGCCGTAGCGCTCAGGATCATGCACGTGGTAGGCGAACACGGTGGCGCCCGACTGCTTCGCATCCGCATCAGCGAGCAGGTGCGCAAAGTCGTGCCCATAGAAGAGGTTGTCCCCAAGCACCAGCGCACTCGGGTCATTGCCCACGAACTTGTCGCCAATGATGAACGCCTGCGCCAGCCCATCCGGGCTGGCCTGCACCGCATACTGCAGATTGATCCCCCACTGGCTCCCATCCCCCAGCAACTGCTGGAACCGCGGCGTGTCCTGCGGCGTGCTGATGATCAGAATGTCGCGCATTCCGCCGAGCATCAGTGTGCTCAGCGGGTAGTAGATCATCGGCTTGTCGTACACCGGCAGGAGCTGCTTGCTCATGGCCAATGTGGCCGGATGCAGGCGGGTGCCCGAACCGCCGGCCAGGATGATGCCTTTGCGTTGCGTCGTCGTGGTCATGTACTTTTTCTCGTAAAGATTCAAAGGATCTCGCGCAGCATGCGCGCAACGCCTTCCTGCCAGGGCGGCAGGCGCAGGCCGAAGGTGGTCTGCAGCTTGGAGGTGTCGAGCCGGGAGTTGTGCGGGCGCTTCGCCGGAGTCGGGAAGGCGCTGGTGGGCACCGCCTCGACGGCCTGCGGGCCGGCCTTGAGTTCAACGCCGGCCTGCTGCGCCAGTTCGAGCACGAAACGCGCATAGCCGTGCCACGTCGTCTCGCCACCGGCAATCGCGTGATAGAGACCCGCCTTCGCCGGATCCTGCAGCGTGGCTCGAATGGCGTGTGCCGTCACGTCGGCCAGCAGCTCGGCCCCGGTCGGCGCGCCGAACTGGTCGTCGATGACGGTCAGCTTCTCGCGCTCCTTCGCCAGCCGCAGCATGGTCTTGGCGAAGTTGCCGCCGCGCGCCGCATATACCCAGCTCGTGCGAAAGATCAGATGGTTTGGGCAGTTCTGCGCCACCAGTTGCTCGCCTTCGAGCTTGGTCTGTCCGTACACGCTGAGCGGGCCGGTCGCATCCTCTTCCTTCCAGGGCCTCGTGCCGCTGCCGTCGAAGACGTAGTCGGTCGAGTAGTGCACCATCAACGCCCCGATCTGCCGGGCGGCCTCGGCCACCACGCCGGGCGAGGTTGCGTTGAGCTTGCGCGCGAAATCGGGCTCGCTCTCGGCCTTGTCGACCGCCGTGTGCGCCGCGGCATTGACGATCACGTCGGGGCGAACCTTCAGCACCGTCTCGGCCAGTTGCTCGGGGCGACTGAAGTCGGCGTTGAAATCGGTGCTGTCGAAATCGAGCGCAACCAGTTCGCCGAACGGCGCAAGGCTGCGCTGCAGTTCCCAGCCGACCTGTCCGCCCTTGCCAAGCAGCAGCAACTTCATGCCGCGGCCTTCGCGTCGTATTGCTTTTCGACCCACTCGCGGTAGGCGCCGCTTTGCACGTTGCGCACCCATTCGCCATTGGCGAGATACCACTCGACGGTCTTGCGGATGCCGGTGTCGAAGGTTTCGGCGGGCTTCCAGCCGAGTTCGCGCTCGAGCTTGCGCGCGTCGATGGCGTAGCGGCGGTCATGACCCGGACGGTCCGTGACGTAGGTGATCTGCTCCTTGTACGGCTTGCCATCCGCGCGCGGTCGCAGCTCGTCGAGCAGCGCACACACGGTGTCGACGATCTCGATGTTGGGCTTCTCGTTCCAGCCGCCGACGTTGTAGGTCTCGCCCAGCTTGCCGGCCTCGAGCACACGGCGGATGGCGCTGCAGTGATCCTTCACGTAGAGCCAGTCGCGCACCTGCATGCCGTCGCCGTACACGGGCAGGTTCTTGCCGGCCAGCGCGTTGACGATCATCAGCGGTATCAGCTTCTCGGGGAAGTGAAACGGACCGTAGTTGTTCGAGCAGTTGGTGGTGACCACCGGCAGGCCGTAGGTGTGGTGCCAGGCGCGCACGAGGTGGTCGCTGGCGGCCTTGCTGGCCGAATACGGGCTGTTGGGCTCGTACTTGTTTTCTTCGGTGAAGGCCGGATCGGTCTTGGAGAGCGAGCCGTAGACCTCGTCGGTCGACACGTGCAGGAAACGGAAGGCGGCTTTCTGCTCGGCCGGCAGTGCGCTCCAGAAGCCGCGCACGGATTCGAGCAGACGGAAGGTGCCGAGCACGTTGGTCTGCACGAAGTCTTCGGGGCCGTGGATGGAACGGTCCACATGCGATTCGGCCGCAAAGTTCACCACGGCGCGGGGCTTGTGTTCGGCCAGCAAACGGTCGAGCAGCGCGCTGTCGCCGATGTCGCCCTGCACGAAGATGTGCTTCGGGTTGTCCTTGAGCGATGCGAGCGTCTCGAGGTTGCCTGCGTAGGTCAGCTTGTCGAGGTTCACGACCGGCTCGTCGCTGTTGGCGATCCAGTCGAGTACGAAATTGGCGCCGATGAAGCCGGCGCCGCCGGTTACCAGGATCATGGGGTCCCCTGAATGTTTGTGAGAAGTTCGGTGCGGCAGATTAACAAATGATTATCCCATCGCTCATATGGGCAAAAGTCACAGGTCGGTAGTCGCACGAACCCCGCCTACAATCCCCCCACTGCAGGAGAGCGGGCCACCCCGGTGGCCCTACCGAAGGCGCAAACTCCCATAAACGCTCAGGTCGGCCCGAACAAGGGGTCTGTACTGCACCAACTGAAACGCCGTCTGGAGAGCCGCCACGCCATGTGACGCACCGAAGGAGCAAACCCTCTGCGGGCGCAGCGGGTGAATCTCTCAGGTACCGAGGACAGGGGGAGCGGCAACTTGGACGGCGGTCGTCCGGTTGCTTGCTATTGATTCAATAGCACACCACACCCGCCATTCAAGCGTTGCAACCTCAAAGGTACTTGAAATGCGTGTGATCGTTCTTGGCGCCGGCCTGCTCGGCGTGACCTCGGCTTACTACCTCCAGCAACTCGGCCACGAAGTGACCGTGATCGACCGGCAGGCCACCCCGGCCGCCGAAACCAGCTTCGCCAACGGCGGGCAGATCTCGGTCAGCCATGCCGAACCCTGGGCCAATCCCAGCGCGCCGCTGAAGGTGCTGCAGTGGCTGGGCAAGGAAGACGCCCCGCTGCTCTTCCGCATCCGCGCCGACATGCGCCAGTGGCTCTGGGGCCTGCAGTTCCTGCGCGAATGCACCCCGGCACGCACGCGGCACAACATCGAGCAGATCGTGCGTCTTGGTACATACAGCCGCTCGATGTTGCAACAGTTGCGCCGCGACACCGGCCTGAACTATGACCAGCGCACACAGGGCATCCTGCACTTCTACACGACGCAGAAAGAGTTCGACGGCGCCCTCGCGCCCGCCGAGCAGATGCGCGCCCTGGGCTGCGAGCGCCAGGTCATCTCGGCCGACGAAGCCGTGAAGATCGAGCCCGCCCTCGCCCACATCCGCCCTCAGCTGGCTGGCGCCACCTACACGGCCGAGGACGAGTCCGGTGACGCCAATCGCTTCGCGCGCGAGCTGGTCGGCCTGGCCGCCGCGGCCGGCGTGAAGTTCCTCATGAGCCACACGGTGACCGCCTTGCGCGAAGCCGGCGGCAGCATCGACCACGTCGAGGCCACCGACAACGAAGGCCGCTTCCAGCGCATCCGCGGCGACGCCTTCGTGCTGGCGATGGGCTCCCTGAGCCCGCTGTACGCCGCGCCGCTGGGCATCAGCCTGCCGATCTATCCCGCCAAGGGCTACTCGGTGACGCTACCCGTGAAGGACGCCTCGAAGGCGCACCAGGTCTCGCTGACGGACGACGAATTCAAGCTCGTGTTCTCGCGCTACACGTCCGAGTCGGGCGACCGCCTGCGCATCGCCGGCACGGCCGAGCTCAACGGCTACGACCGCGACCTGAACCGGGTTCGCTGCGAAGCCATCGTGCGCCGCGTGGAAGAGCTGTTCCCCGGCGCCGGCGACACCACGCAGGCGCAGTTCTGGACTGGCCTGCGTCCCGCGACGCCGAGCAACGTGCCGCTGATCGGCAAGACGAAGCTGCCGAACCTGTTCCTCAACACGGGCCACGGCACGCTCGGCTGGACGCACGCCTGCGGTTCGGGCAAGTCGATCGCGCGCATCGTGAGCGGATTGGCGCCGGAGGTCGATTTCGCGTTCACCGGCATGCCCACGCCCGCGCCGCGCGCGCTGCAGCCGGCCTGATCGCCGTCAGTCGTTGCTGGCGAACACCGTCAGCACGCCGGTGTAGCCATACAGATGGTGGCGGGCAATCTCGCCCGCCGCGAAGAACCCCACCAGCGGCACGTCGCCCAGCGCGTGCCGCACGATCTGCAGTTCCGCACCCGGCGCACCGAAGTGCGGACCGCCGCGCCCGGAACAGCTGACGTACACCGCCCCCGCGATGCGCCGCGCCGGATGCGGCGCCGCCTCGGCCTCGCCTGCCGCCACGGCGCGCGCGGTGGCCAGCGTCTGCTCTTCGGGCTCCAGTTCCTCGCGGATTTCGGCGCAGATGCGCATCAGGTCGGCACGCGCAGCCTGCGCATTGCGGCGGCAGAAGCTCAGCCGCATGCCGGCTTCGGCCACGTCGGCGATCGCGATGCCGCGGCGCGTCGGGTCCAGCCCGATGATGTGGCGCACCAGCACGTCGGCACCCAGGTCGCCGGTGCGGCGGATGCCGTCGCTGCCCGCGTCGGCCAGGCCGACCAGCGTGTTGCGCACCGCATCGATGGCCTCCTGCGGCCGCTCGAGCGACACCTGCAGGTCGGCCAGCAGCACGTCGAGCGCCGGCTCGCCGTCGAGCTTCAGCAGCAGGTTGCCGTCGGCCTCGGTGATCTCGCGCTCGCGCGCCGCCCCCGAGCGCAGCGGCTGGCAGCCCTGCGTGACGCGCGACACCAGCCGCACGCCCTCGCCGAACACCACGCCCGACAGGCCACCCGAGAACACCCCGCCCGCAGCCCCGTGCCCGCGGATGTTGCCGTTGCCGCCAACCGCGAACTGCAGCGCGCTGCCACGCCCCGAAGACAAGCCGCCGAACAGGTAGCCCGTGTTCGTGCGCCCCGCCATCTCGGCGATCAGCTCGGCAAGGTCGGGCGTGGCCGGGTCGGCGTGCACCAGCGCCGTGTGCGCCTCGAAGCCGCTCATCTCGGAATTGCCCAGCGGCGCCACGCCCGAGAACACGCGGTATTGGTCGCTCGGCAGGGCACAGAGCATCAGGCTCAGCCCGGGCTCGTCGAAATACTCGGCGTTGTTGGCCGACACGCCGACGCCGACCGTGCCCGACCAATCGGTCACTTCGGGCAGCTCCGCGCTCAGGTGATCGAGGATGTCCTGCGCCTCGCTCGCATAGTGGTCGGTGATGTAGAGCAGCCCGAGCGTCGGCGAAGACGCGTAGTCGGGCAAGGCCATCTGTGCGCGCAGCTGGGCCAGCACGAGGCCGGCCGCCATACGCCATTGCGGATGGGTGGCGTGGCCGGAGGGGAACAACTTCATGGTGCGTGCCAACCCGTTCTCTTCAACGAATGAATGTGTATGACGTCAACGCCGGCCGGAGGTTCGCTTGCGGGCGGCGGTCGACGTCCTTTTCTTTGCGGCCGGTGCTGCAGCCTTCTTGGCTGCAGCGGGCTTGCGGGCAGCCGCGGCGGGCTTGCCCATGACCTTGTCGACGGCGTCGGCCAAAGGCTGGGCCATGGCCGGCACCTTCAGCTGCGCCGCGTCCTGCAGCGCCGAGCTTGCGATCTGCTGGAACTGCTCGGTGAGCGAGCCCCACCACTGCATGGGATCGACCACGCCGGCGCCATCGGCCGCTGCGGTCTTCGCCTTGGCCGAAGCCGGCCTGCTGTGCGATGTCTTCGGTGCTGGAGCTTCCTCCTGGGGTACTTCATCCCCGTCTTCGTCCCCATCTTCGACCTCTTCGGTTTCGGGCTCCGGGGCCGCCGAAGCGGGGGCGGAGGCTGGCGCCATCGCGGCTGCCTGCTTGGTGAACGCGTTGGCGATGTCTTCCATTCGCACGTTCATGCCGCGCAGCGTCGACAAGGTCATCTTCTGCACTTCGAGCGCCTGGATGGTGGCCTTGAGGGCATGGCCGTTCTGTTCGAGCCAGTACTGCACGGTCTTGAGTTCCTGGATGCGCTTGTCGACCTCTTCCACGCTCAGCGTAGGCGCCACCCAGCTCGCAAGGCTCGGCATCCCCGGCACCGAACCGGCGCCCGAGCCCGCCGCGGCGCCGCCGGCGAGGTTCTTCAGGAAGTCGAATCCGGGGACGAACTGGCTGAAGTCGAAGGGCTTGCTGGTGTTGCTCATGCAGAGGTCTCCTGGGATGGTTTTCTTGTGTTCCCAGCTTACTCCAAGCCCCCGGCCTTTTTCGGCCTTTCGGCACCGTCAGAGTTCGCTTCGGACCTTGCTGAAGACCTTCCAGAAGGCCGCGTCCTGCGAGGTCGCGAAGTTGATCCGCATCATGGTGCTCGGCGGGCGGCGCGCGTGGAACAGCGAGCCCGGCGCCAGCAGGTAGCCCTGGTCGAGCATGCGCTGGGTGAGCGCATCGGTGTCCACGCCCGTATCGACCCAGCCGAACAGCCCCGCGGGCTCCGAGGCGAAGGTGCAGGCATGCGACATGGCCAGCTTCACCGCCCGCCCACGCGCCCCGTCGAGGCGGATGCGCACGCGCTCCGAGTGCCGGCGCAGCTGCCCCTGGTCGATGCACCACGACAAGGCCCGCTCGAACAGCGTGGGCGAGGTCAGCGTGGCCAGCAGCTTGGTTTCGAGCAGCCGTTCCTTCAGCGCTGGCGGCGCGGCCAGGAAGCCGATGCGCCAGTTGGGCGCCAGGATCTTCGCGAAGCCGCTCACGTAGATGGTGCGCTGCAGCCCGTCGAGCGCGCTGAGCCGGGTGGCGTGCTCGGGCGCGAGGTGGCTGTAGGTGTCGTCCTCGACGATGTGGAAGTCGTGCTCGTTCGCCAGTTTGAGCACGCGGTGCGCGCTGCCCGGCGTGAGGCTGTAGCCGGTCGGGTTGTGCAGCACGCTCACGCTGACGAACAGCTTGGGGCTGTGCAGCTTGCAGTACTGCGCCATCACCTCCAGGTCGGGCCCGTCGGCGCGCCGCGGCACCGGCAGGATGCGCATGCCCAGCGCCTCCAGCCGCGCGAACTCCAGCGCCCAGCCCGGCTCCTCGACCATCACCGGATCGCCCGCGCGCAGCAGCGTACGGCTCACGATGTCCAGCGCATGGGTGGCGCCGATGGTGGTCACGATCTGTTCGGGCGACGCCGGCACGTTGATGCCCACCAGCTTCTGCGAGAGGCTGCGCCGCAGGCTCATGTCGCCGGCCGGCTCGCCGTACTGGAGCGACAGTTCCTGCAGCGCGGCTGTACTGGTCATGCGCCGCACGGCCGTGGGCATGAAGGTCGACGCCATCCAGTCCGGCGGGAACACGCCCATGCCGGGCTGCGGCTTGTCGCTCGGGCGGTGGAACATGCTGCGGATCAGCGAACTGGCATCGGCCGGCACACGCGAGGCCAGCATCTGCACGGCCATCGCCGCGGGCATGCCGCTCGCACCGGCTTCCATGCCTTGGCCCGAGCGGGTGTCCTGTACCGGTGCCGAATCGCGCACGTAGAAGCCGCGCTGCCGGCGAGCCTCGACGAGGCCCTGCGCCAGCAACTGGTCGTAGGCGGCGACGACGGTATAGGGGCTCACGCCCTGCTGCCGCGCGCATTCGCGCACCGAGGGCAGGCGGGCGCCGGGCGGCAGCAGGCGGGTGCGGATGCGCTCGGCCAGACGGTCGGCCAACTGCCCTGTCAGTGACTGTGTGGAGGTGCGTGTCAGCATGCGTTTTTCGGGGCTGTGCCGGCTTCTGTGTCGAAGGAGTAACCAATACAGATTGCCCGATTGTTCGATCATCTGTATCGGAACTGTAATGGTCGCAAGTTTAGAGTGTGTGTCATGAACTGGCAAGAATTCACCGCGCTGCTGGTGCTGGCCACGGCGATGAGCTTCTCGCCCGGTCCCAACACCACGCTCTCCACCGCCCTCGCGGCCAACGGCGGCCTGCCGCGCGCCATGCGCTTCGTGGTCGCGGTCCCCGTGGGCTGGACCCTGCTGCTGGCGCTGTGCGCCGCCGGCATCGGCGCGCTGGTGGTGGCCATGCCCTCGCTGCGCCTGGCCATCAAGGGGCTGGGCATCGGCTACCTGCTGTGGCTCGCGTACAAGCTCAGCGGCAGCGCCACGCTCGGCAAGGCAGACGGGGCAAGCCTGTCGGTCGGCTTCGGGCAGGGCGTGATGCTGCAGTTCGTGAACATCAAGGCGTGGCTGCTCGCGCTCACGCTGGTGGCGGGCTGGATCGCCGGCCAGCCCGACGCCCTCGGCCGCTTCGCCATCGTCGCGCCGGTGATGCTGGCCTATGCCTTCACGAGCAATTTCGCCTATGCGCTGGTCGGTGCGCTGCTGCGCGAATGGCTTGCCAAGGGTTCGCGGCTGCTGTGGTTCAACCGCGCGATGGGTCTGGTGCTGGTGCTCACCGCCTGGTGGATGGTGAGCGTATGAAGCTCGCCATGAAAGACGAGACGCTGGGCATGTGGCTCGGCGTCATCGGCGTCGCAATGTTCGCCATCACGCTGCCCATGACGCGCCTGGCCACCGGCTCGCAGGACGCGCCGCAGCTGTCGCCGTGGTTCGTCACGCTCGGCCGCGCGGCGCTGGCGGGCGTGCTGTCGGCCATCTTCCTGCTGGCAACGCGCTCGCCGAGGCCCGCCGCGCACCAGTGGAAGCCGCTGAGCATGGCGGTGCTGGGCAACGCCATCGGCTTTCCGCTTCTGCTGGCCTACGCGCTGCGCGTGGTCACGGCCAGCCACGCGGCGGTGGTGACGGCGCTGCTGCCACTCGTCACGGCCGCCGTGGCGGCCTGGGTGCTGCACCAGCGCGCGCGGCTCGGCTTCTGGCTCTGCGCCATCGCGGGCAGCCTGCTGGTGGTGGCGTTCTCGGTACTGCGCGCGAGCCAGGGTGGCCATGGCTTCGGTTTCGAATGGGCCGACCTGCTGCTGGTGGGCGCGGTCATCGCCGCCTCCTTCGGCTACATCTACGGCGCGCAGGTCACACCATCGCTGGGCGCCGAGCGCGTGATCTGCTGGGTCTGCGTGATGGCGCTGCCCTTTACGCTGCCGGCCGCGCTGGCGCTGTGGCCGCAGCAACCCGTCGCGGTGTCGGCCTGGGTGGGCTTCGTCTACGTCGGCATGTTCTCGATGTGGATCGGCTTCTTCGCCTGGTACCGCGGCCTCGCGCTCGGCGGCGCGCTGCGCGTGAGCCAGACACAGCTGCTGCAGCCCTTCCTGTCGATCCTCGCCTCGATCCCGCTGCTGGGCGAACCGCTCGACGTGGTGACGCTGGGCTTCGCCATCGCGGTGGTGGCCTCGGTGGTCATCGGCAAGCGCCTTTCGCAACCGCAGGCCGCGCCAGCTACGGCATCGCTGCCCGCAGGCGCCGTCGGCCCCGGGAGAAGCTGACGATGTTCAGTCACATCACCGTCGGCTGCACCGACCTGCCGCGCGCCGCCGCCTTCTACGACGCGCTGCTCGCCCCGCTCGGCCTGAAGCGCCGCCCGGTCACGCCCGACGGCGGGCCCGAGGCGGCCTGCTGGGTCGTGCCGGGACAGGTGCTGCCGCGCTTCTACGTGTACATCCCGCTGGACGGTGAACCCGCCAGCGCCGGCAACGGCAGCATGGTCGCGTTCTCCGCGGCCTCGGCCGAAGCCGTGAATGCCGCCCACGAAGCGGCCCTGCGCCACGGCGGCCGCGACGAAGGCGCGCCGGGCCCCCGCCCACGCTATGGCCATGGCTATTACGGCGCCTACCTGCGCGACCCGGACAGCAACAAAATCCATGTCGTGTACCGTGGCGACATCCCGCCGGACTGACCTCCGGCCCACCTGCCCCCCTTATCCGAATCTCACCTCACCGCCTGAAAGAAGAAAGCCATGAACTGGAAACTCGCCGCCCGCGCCGCCAAGATGAATCCTTCGGTGCTGCGTGAAATCCTCAAGGTCACCGAGCGCCCCGGCATCATCAGCCTGGCCGGCGGCCTGCCCTCGCCCAAGACCTTCCCGATCCAGGCCTTTGCCGATGCCTGCGCCGAAGTGCTGCACAACGACGGCCAAGCCGCCCTGCAGTACGCCGCCAGCGAAGGCTACGCGCCGCTGCGCCAGGCCGTGGCCGACATGCTGCCCTGGGACGTCGACGCCTCGCAGGTGCTCATCACCACCGGCTCGCAGCAGGGCCTCGACCTCGTGGCCAAGGTGCTGATCGACCCGGGCAGCAAGGTGCTGGTCGAGACGCCCACGTACCTCGGCGCGCTGCAGGCCTTCGGCCCGATGGAGCCGCATCCGGTGGGCGTGGCCAGCGACGACGACGGCGTGGTGGTCGAAGACCTCGTGGCGAAAGCCAAGGACGCTCGCTTCGTCTACCTGCTGCCCAACTTCCAGAACCCCACCGGCCGCACCATGACCGAGGAGCGCCGCGCCGCCGTGTCGGCGGCCGCCGCAGCAGCGGGCCTGCCCATCGTCGAGGACAACCCCTACGGCGAACTGTGGTTCGACGAAGCCCCGCCGCTGCCGCTGGCCGCGCGCAACCCCGAGGGCGTGATCTACCTGGGCTCGTTCTCGAAGGTGCTGGCGCCCGGCCTGCGCCTGGGCTTCCTGGTGGCGCCGAAGTCCATCTACCCGAAGCTGCTGCAGGCCAAGCAGGCCGTCGACCTGCACACGCCGATCTTCACGCAGCGCATGGTCTCGGCCGTGATGAAGGACAAGTTCCTCGACCGCCACGTGCCCACCATTCGCGCTCTCTACAAGCGCCAGCGCGACGCGATGATCGCCGCGCTCACGCGCGAGATGAAGGGCCTGGACGTGAAGTTCAACGCGCCCAAGGGCGGCATGTTCCTGTGGGCGCGCCTGCCCGAGGGCGTCGACACCGTCACGCTGCTGCCCAAGGCGGTGGAGCGCAACGTGGCCTTCGTGCCCGGCGCGCCGTTCTATGCGGGCGAAGGCGATCCGCGCACGCTGCGCCTGTCGTTCGTGACGGCCAGCGTGGAGGAAATCGACGTCGCCATCGCCGCGCTGGCGCAGACGCTGCGCGAAGAGCTGGTGCTGCTCGGCAACAAACAGCTCGCGGCCGCGCAGGCCTGAGCCAGGAGCCTCCCCTTGATCGGCCTCGCAACGCTCTCGCTCTTCCTGCTCGCGGTACTGGCGCTGTTCCTGTCGCCCGGCCCGAACATGGCCTTCGTGCTCTCGCACGGCGTGGCCCACGGCCCGCGCGGCGGCTTTGCGGCGGCCCTCGGCATCTCGGCGGCCGACCTCGTGCACACGCTGTTCGCAGCCACCGGCGTCACCGCGCTGGTGGCGGCGTGGCCGCCCTCGTTCGACGTGCTGCGCTATGCGGGCGCGCTGTACCTGGTGTGGCTGGCAGTGCAGGCGCTGCGAAGCGGCGGCGGCCTGCGCATCGGCACGCAGCCGCAGCCGGCCGGGTTCGGGCGCATCGTGCGCATGGCGCTGCTGAACAACCTCGTCAATCCGAAGGCGCTGCTGTTCTTCATGGTGTTCCTGCCGCAGTTCGTCGATCCGGCGCGCGGCAGCGTGCCGCTGCAGCTGGTGCAGCTCGGCGTGGTGCTGTCGATGGCCGCGCTGGCCTTCAACACGCTGCTGGGCGCATGCAGCGGCCAGATCGGCCGCTGGCTGCACAGCCGCCCCGGTGCGGCACGGTTCCAGAGCGGCCTGCTGGCCGCCGTGATGCTGGGGCTGGCCGTGCGCCTGCTCTTCCTCGACCGTCCTTCACCCCGCTGATAAAGAAACCGACCATGCTCAACATCTGGGGCCGCATCAGTTCGATCAACGTCCGCAAGGTGGTGTGGTGCGCACAGGAGCTCGGGCTCGACTTCCAGCGCACCGAGGCCGGCGGCAGGTTCGGCGTGGTGCAGACGCCCGAATACCTCGCGCTCAATCCGAATGCGATGGTGCCCACCATCGACGACGGCGAAGGCGCCGAGCGCGTGACGCTGTGGGAGTCGAACGTGATCGTGCGCTACCTTTGCGCGAAGCATTCGCACGGCACCCTCTACCCGAGCGAGCTGCCCGCGCGCTTCGACGCCGAGCGCTGGATGGACTGGCAGCAGACCACACTGAACCGCGCGAGCCGCGACGCTTTCGTGCAATGGGTGCGCACGCCGCCGTCGGAGCGCCAGCTGACGCTCATCGACGACTCGGTGCGCGCGAGCGAGGCGCTGTTCGCAATGCTCGACGCGCACCTCGCCCGCCAGCCGTACATGGCCGGCGAGCGCTTCACCATGGCCGACATCCCCATCGGCTGCGAGGCGCACCGCTGGTTCGGCCTGCCCCCCGCCGAATACCGCCGGCCGACGTGGCCGAACGTCGAGCGCTGGTATGCCGAACTGCTTTCCCGTCCGGGCACGCGCGGCGTGCTCGACTTGAGCCTGGAATGACCCCCAGTCTTCGCGCACTTCGTGTCGCTTCGCCAACCCCCTTCCAGGGGGCAACACCTGTGGCCCGGCAAAGCCGGTTCCACGGTGTTCCCCGGACTGACATCGCCCATTGATCGATCCTCCCGAGTCTCCAATGAAATCCCGCCCCTTCAAGCAAGTCGACGTCTTCACCGCCACGGCCTACCGCGGCAATCCGCTCGCCGTCGTCATCGACGGCACGGACCTCGACGACGCCGCGATGCAGCGCTTCGCGCAGTGGACCAACCTGTCCGAAACCACCTTCCTGCTGCCGCCCACCGACCCGGGCGCCGACTACCGCGTGCGCATCTTCACGCCCGGCGGCGAGCTGCCGTTCGCCGGCCACCCGACCATCGGCAGCTGCCATGCGTGGCTGCAGGCTGGCGGCAAGCCGAAGGCCGCGGGCCTCGTGGTGCAGCAGTGCGGCGCCGGCCTCGTGCCGCTGCGCCGTGAAGGCAGCCGCCTGGCCTTCGCCGCGCCGCCGCTCAGGCGCAGCGCCCCGAGCCCCGCGCTGCTGGCCAAGGTGGCCGGCGCGCTGGGCCTGAAGGCGCAGCAGATCATCGCGGCGCAGGTGCTCGACAACGGCCCGGTCTGGTTCGGCCTGCTGGTCAACGACGCCGACGCCGTGCTGGCGCTCACGCCCGATCACCGCATGCTCAAGGAGCTGGGCGTGAAGGCGGGTGTGGCCGGCGTGCCCGCCGCGCTCGACACCTCGCCGCTGATCGGCCGCTCGAACCGCGAGGCGCGCGCCTTCGGCAACCGCCCGGCGGCCGCTTACGACGACGGCGCGAAGATCGACCTCGAAGTGCGCGCCTTCGCCGAACCCATCGGCGTGCAGGAAGACCCGGTCACCGGCAGCCTCAACGCGAGCCTGGCCGAATGGCTGATCGCCGACGGCCACATGCCCGAGCGCTACCTCGCAGCGCAGGGCCAGTGCCTGGGCCGCGCGGGCCGCGTCCACATCGAGCGCGACGCCGAGGGAAAGATCTGGGTCGGCGGCGATGCCGTGACCTGCATCGACGGCCACGTCACGCTCTGAACCCCGGCGAAAACCATCGCACCATGCACGCGCAGCTCGACCACCTCGTGATTGCCGCCGCCTCGCTCGCCGAGGGTGTGGCCTGGTGCGAAGCGACGCTCGGCGTGACGCCGGCACCGGGCGGCTCGCATCCGCTGATGGGCACGCACAACCGCCTGCTGAACATCGCGAGCGATGCCTTTCCTGCCGCCTACGCGGAGATCATCGCGATCGAGCCGGGCAAGCGGCCCTCGCGCCCCAAGACGCACCGCTGGTTCGACCTCGACGACGCCGCGCTGCAGGCCGGGCTCGCGCGGCACGGGCCGCGGCTGATCCATTTCGTCGCCCGCGTGCCCGATGCACATGCGGCAACGCGTGCGCTCGCGCATGAAGAGCATGCGCACATCGACCGCGGCCATCTGCTCGAAGCCTCGCGCGACACGCCCGCCGGCCGGCTCGAGTGGCAGATCACCGTGCGCGACGACGGCCAGCGGCTGTTCTACGGCGCGCTGCCCACGCTGATCCAGTGGGGACCGGTGCATCCGACCGATGCCATGCCTGCGTCGGGTCTCTCGATGCGCTCGCTGCGCGCCGTGCATCCGCGTGCGCCCGCGCTCTCCGCCGCGCTGTCGGCCATCGGCATGACCGGCATGGTCGTCGCTGCCGGAGCGCCCAACCTCATCGTCGTGCTCGACACGCCGCGCGGCCCCGTCACCCTCGAATCCCAAGGACTCTGACCATGTTGAGCCTCCCTGAAATCGCCTGGTTCGCCCTCGCCTCGCTGCTGCTGGCGCTCACGCCGGGGCCGAACATGATCTATTGCGTCTCGCGCACGCTGATCCAGGGCCGCCGCGCCGGGCTCATCTCGCTGGGCGGCGTGCTGATCGCCTTCCTGGCGCATCTGTTCGCGGCCGCGCTCGGGCTCACCGCGCTGCTGCTGGCCGTGCCGCTCGCGTTCGACGCGATCCGCATCGCGGGCGCGGCCTACCTGCTGTGGCTCGCGTGGCAGGCGGTCAGGCCCGGCGGCAATGCACCTTTCGAGGCACGCGTGCTACCGGCCGATCCGCCGGCCAGGCTGTTCCGCATGGGCTTTCTGACGAACCTGCTGAACCCGAAGGTGGCGATGTTCTATCTCTCGTTCTTCCCGCAGTTCATCCACCCCGAGCGCGGCTCGGTGCTGCTGCAGAGCATGCAGCTGGGCGTTGCACAGATGACCGCCAGCGCCGCGGTCAACACGGTGATGATCGTCGGCGCCGCGAGCATCACGGCCGTGCTGTCGCAAAGCGCCGGCTGGCTGCGCGCGCAGCGCTACATCATGGGCAGCGTGCTCGCTGCGCTGGCCGTGCGCGTCGCGCTCACCGAACGCAGGTAGATGGGGCACCCGATGAGGTTCACCCGCGAAGAAATCGAAGCCGCGCAGCGCACCGTGCATGCGGCCATGCCGCCCACGCCGCAGTACGCCTGGCCGCTGCTCTCGCAGCGCCTCGGCGCCACCGTGTGGGCCAAGCACGAGAACCACACGCCGGCCGGTGCCTTCAAGATCCGCGGCGGCCTGACCTACTTCGAAACCCTGGCGCGCGAGCAGCCCGGGGTGCGCCACGCCATCAGCGCCACGCGCGGCAACCACGGCCAGTCGGTCGGCTTCGCCACGCGGCGCCACGGGCTGGCCGCGACCATCGTGGTGCCGCACGGCAACTCGACCGAGAAGAACGCCGCCATGCGCGCACTCGGCGTCACGCTGGTCGAGCATGGCGACGACTTCCAGGCCGCCTCCGAACACGCGGCCGTGCTGGCCGAGCGCGACGGCCTGCACCGCGTGCCCTCGTTCCACCGTGAGCTGGTGCGCGGCGTGTCGACCGCGTATGTGGAGTTCTTCGACGCCCTGTCGGGCACGCCGCCCGACGTGCTGTTCGTGCCCATCGGCCTGGGCTCCGGCTTTGCCGCGGCAGCGGCGGCGCGTGCGCATTGCGGCGCGTCGACGAAGCTCATCGGCGTGGTGTCGGCGCACGCCACGGCCTACCGCGATTCCTTTCGCGCCGGCAAGCCCGTCGAGTCGCCCGTCACCACGCGGCTGGCCGACGGCATGGCCTGCCGCACGCCGGTGCCCGAGTCGGTCGAGGTGATCCTGCGCGAGGCCGACGACGTCATCACCGTCACCGACGACGAGATCGCGGAGGCCATGCGCATCCTCTTCAGCGACACGCACAACGTGGCCGAGGGCGCGGGCGCCGCGGCGCTCGCGGGCGCGCTTCAGCAGCAGGAGCGCTGGCGCGGCAAGACGGTGGGCATCAGCGTGAGCGGCGGCAATGTCGATTCAGGCATGTTCGCGGGCGTGCTGGGGCGCAGCGCTTCGTAATACGGCGGGTCAGGGCAGCGGGCCGGTGTTGGCCGTGTCCAGCGGCAGCCGCGACACCTCCGACAGCAGCAGCGCCAGCTGCTGCGCAGCCGCATCGATCACCGCCTGGCCATGTTCCGCCGTGGCCGCCGCCGCGTTGCCGGCGGCACCGTGGGCGTTGTAGTCCTCCATGGCCCAGCCGAGCTTGGCGCTCTTGCCGTTGCCCAGGATCGCGTAGCCGGCCGCGCGCTGCTCCGAGGTCGAACGGAAGTCTCGCGCCTCGCCCATGCGCACCAGCTGCGGCGCGAGCGCCAGCATCATCGAGGTCTCGATCTCGCCCGCGTGCACGCCGAAGCGGTGCTCGTTGGCACTGAACTGCGCACCCGCGTCGCCCAGCGGCAGGTTGAACCAGCTCACGCTGTAGACGATGAGCCCGTACGCCGCGCGCAGCTCGCGCGCCACGATGTCCATCGCGCCGACGTGCCCGCCGTGGGCGTTGAACAGCACCAGCTTCTTCACGCCGGCGCGCGCCACGCCGGCACCGATCTCGTTCCACACGCGAATCAAGGTCTCGGCCGACAGCGTGAGCGTGCCCGCGAAGCGCGCGTGCTCGGGGCTCAGGCCGATCTGCTGGGTCGGCAGGAACAGCACCGGCAGTTCGGCCGGCAGCAGCGGTAGCGACGCGACGACGATGCCGTCGGCCAACACCGTGTCCACGCCCAGTGGCAGGTGCGGCCCGTGCTGCTCGGTCGCGCCCAGCGGCAGCACTGCGACGGTGGTCGCCGCATCGAGCGCCGCGAAATCGCGCGTGGTGAGCTGGGACCAGAAGCGGGGCAACGAAGGAGCATTCATCACGCGATCTTAGGCTGGTGGCGAGCCGGCCTCGAAAGCTTCGGTCCGGACAAGGCAGTCAACGCGGACGCCGAAAACGCCAATCTATTCACACATATAACCAGTTCGTAGCGCTTTGGTTTGCCTTAGTTAACAGTTATGTCTAGAGTGACCTCGAATTAATTTTCTAGAACCGCCGACCTGTCACATATCGGCGGTTCGGTTTTCGCGGCGGCATCTCTTGTCGTGAAAGCTGTGGTTTCAAGGGAGCAGAGTGTTCATCCAGAAAAAAGCTGGAGGCACGGCCACGGACGGACGCAAATCGGCGTCCGCCCGCTCGTTGCCTCGCCATCTCGCGCATGCAGCACGAGAATTTCCGTCCCTCGTTTGCATGCTGGCCTTCGGTGCGTCCGGGGCATTCGCAGAACCGTCGGTCACCGCGGCACCCGCGGTCGACCGGAGTGCATCAGCCTACGACGCCCAGCGGCACGATGCGCTGATCGTCGCGCGCCGCGAAGGCCGCATTACCGCGGCCCAGGCGCTGCAGCAATTGAAGGACTGGCTCGCCGCGCCGATCGACGGCGCAGCCCGCCAGCGAGTGGCCTCCGATGCGATCGCGATCGCATCCGCCGACGGCCGCTTTGCCGAAGCCGTGGCGCTGGGCCGGCAGGCCACGCCGTCGAAACTGAGCGACTACGCGCTGGGCCCGCTCGCACTGGCCGCGCGGCGCACGCATGACCTCGCCTTGCAGGGCGAGGCCATCGGCCTCTGGCGCGCGCATCAGCCCGGGGCGCGCGAGGCGCGCATCCACGAGGCCTACTGGCGCCTCGACAGCGGCGACGTCGCGGGCGCGCAGACGCTGTACCGCGCGCTCTCGCAGCCGGCACCCACGCAGGTCGAAGACCGCGTCGCGCTGCTGGAGCTGCGCGCCGCCCTGGCGCGCGCCGAAAAAGATCCGCTGCAGGCGCTCGCCGCCTATACCGAGGCTGGCGCGCTGCGGCCCGGGCGCGGCGACATCCGCCGCGAGGCCGACTTCCTGCTCGCGAGCAGCGGCGCCGCATCGAGCGCCTTCGACAACGCCGAGGCAGCGGAGCGCGCCGCGCCGGGCAGCTTTTCGCCGCTGGCGCTTTCCACCCTGCAGCAGGAGGCGCTGGCGCAGCGGCTGCGCTGGGCGATCCAGGCGCGCGACCAGCGCCTTGGCGCGGAGCGCGTCACCGCGCTCGATCGCGTGCTCGCCGACCAGGAAGCCGCCCTGGCACGGGCCGATGCCGCGGCCTTGAAAGCCGCGCCCGAAGACGCCGGCGCATGGCGCACCGTGCGCGCGCGGTTGCTGTCCGACCGCCTGCTGGCGCTGGTCGAACGCGGCCGCCCAGCGGACGCCGTCGCGCTCTACGACACAGTGCGCGCCACAGGCACGGAACTGCCGCCCTACGGGCTCGGCGCCGCGGCGCGCGCGCTCGCACAGGAGCGCCGCTCGGCCGAGGCCGTGCCGATCTACGAAGCAGCCATCGCCCGCGGCGGCGCCGACCTGCCCATGCCCAGCGACATCCACCTGGGGCTGGTCTACGCCTACCAGGACGTCGGCCGCTTCAGCGATGCCGAGGCACTGCTGAAGAAGCTCGAAGCCGCCACGCCGGCCCTGCTGCATCTCGCGCCGGAAGCCGGCCGTCCCAACGGCGAGTACACCGAGGTGAGCGGCTTGCGCGGGCTGATGCAGCTCTACACCGACCAGCCGGCGCTCGCGCAGCAAAGCTTCGCGGCCCTGACGCGCGAAGCGCCGTTCAACGCCGGCTATGCCTCTGGCGCCGCCCTCACCGAGCGGCTGCGCGAGCGCCCCGAAGCCGCGCTCGCACGCTTCGAGGCGCTGGCGACCGACGCGCCCTACGACGTCGGCGCGCGCACCGGCCACGTCGAGGCCCTGCTCGATGCCGGCGAATTCGGCGAAGCCCGCCGCCGCGCCGAATCGCTCGCCGCCGACCTGCCCGACTCGAAGCAGGTGCGCGACATGGAACGCAGGCGGCTCATCCAGGTCGGGCCGCGGCTCGACGTGGACGCCGGAGCCTCCTCCGGCGGCGCGGCCATCGCCAACCGCGAATGGCGCATCGACAGCCGGCTCGCCTCGGGCCTCATCGACGACCAGTGGCGCGTGTTCTACGACCAGTCGCTGGGCCGCGGCACCACCGACCTCGGCAACGCGAACTGGGCGCGCGGCGGCCTCGGCCTGGGCTGGCAGCGCGGCCGCTGGCTGGCCGAAGGCGTGCTGCAGCATGCGAACGGCGGCCCCTACCGCAACAGCGCAGCCGGCCGGCTCGACTACCGCGCGGGCGACGCCTGGCGGCTGTCGGCCACCTACGACGGCGACAGCAAGGAACTGCCGTGGAAAGCGCGCGCGGCCGGCATCGGCGCGCACGAGGCCGGCGCGAGCGTGGGCTACGTGGTGAACGAATCGCGCCGCTTCGACCTGAAGTGGCAGCAACTCGACTTCAGCGACGGCAACCTGCGCAGCGGCCTCGGCCTCGGCTGGCGCGAACGCTGGGTCAGCACGCCGGCGTTCCAGCTCGAAACGACGCTCAGCGCCGACGCGAGCCGCGGCCGCGACATCGACACCGCGCCCTACTTCAGCCCGTCGAGCGACGGCAGCGCGCAGCTCTCGGCGCGCGCGCAATGGCTCAACTGGAAGCGCGACGACCGCCAGTTCTTCCAGGTCGTCGAACTCGGTGGCGGCACCTATCGGCAGGCGGGCTTCGGCAGCGGCCCGACGTGGAGCCTGCGCTACGAGCACCGCTGGAACCTCGGCTCCAGGCTCGCGCTGCGCTACGGCCTGCGCATCGCCAGCCACCCCTACGACGGCGTGCGCGAACGACAGCGCGGCGTTTTCCTGAACCTCTCGATGCCCCTGCAGTGATGCGAACGACGAACAACCCTTTCACCTTCCTGCGCGCGGCCCTTGCGTGGCTGCTGCTGGCGCTTTCGCTGCCGGCCCTCGCGCAGCCTCTGCCGAGCGCCGACCCCGACGACGGCGTGAGCTTTCGCGTGATCGCCTTCCACGACGTGCGCGCCAACGTGCGCGCGAGCTTCGAAACCTCGCCCGAGGCAACCGCGGTGGACGAGCGCACCTTCGCCGAGACGCTGGCCTGGCTGCAATACAACGGCTATCACCCGGTGAGCCTGCAGCAGATCGTCGATGCGCGCGCCGGCGGCAAGCCGCTGCCGCCCAAGCCCGTGCTGCTGACCTTCGACGACGGCTATCGCAGCGCCTACACCAAGGTGTTCCCGCTGCTCAAGCGCTACAACTACCCGGCGCTGTTCGCGCTGGTAACGAGCTGGCTCGAGGTGCCCGAGGGTCAGCCGGTGCACTGGGGCGACAAGCCCGCGCCGCGCGAGAACTTCCTGCTGTGGCGCGAGGCCGCCGAGATGGCCCGCTCGGGCCTCGTCGAGTTCGCGAGCCACAGCGATGCCATGCACACCGGCATCCTCGCCAACCCGCAGGGCAACATGCTGCCGGCCGCGGCCACGCACCACTACGACCCGAAGACCGGGCGCTACGAGGACGATGCCGCCTACACGCAGCGCATCGAGTCCGACCTGCGCCGCAGCCGCGAGCTCATCGAAAAGCGCACCGGCGCGAAGGTGCGCTCGATGGTGTGGCCCTATGGCGCCTACAACGCGGCAGCGCTGAAAGCTTCCGAGCGCGCGGGCATGCCCATCACCCTCACGCTGGACGACGGCTCGAACACCCCGACGGTGCCGCTCGCGCGCGTACGCCGCGCGCTTGCGGAGTACGACAACGAGGCGCCCGAATACGCCCGGCTGCTGCGCAGCCCCGTGGGCGGCGAGGTCTGGCCCGTCAACCGCGTGATGCACGTGGACCTCGACTACGTGTACGACCCCGACCCGGCCCAGCAGGAGCGCAACCTCTCTAAGCTGATCGACCGCGTGGCCGCCGTGCGCCCGCGCTCGGTGTTCCTGCAGGCCTACGCCGACCCCGACGGCGATGGCGTGGCCGACGCGCTGTACTTTCCCAACCGGCACCTGCCGATGCGCGCCGACCTGTTCAGCCGCGCGGCCTGGCAGCTGCGCAGCCGCGCCGGGGTGAAGGTCTATGCATGGATGCCGGTGACGGCCTTCCGCCTGCCGGCCTCGAACCCGCTCGCCACGCACACGGTGATGGCGCAGGGCGGCGCGATGCCGGCCGGCCGCTACCACCGGCTCACGCCTTTCGACCCCGCGGTGCGCGCGCTGGTCGGCGACATCTACGAAGACCTCGGTCGCCACGCCTTCTTCGGCGGCCTGCTGTTCCACGACGACGCGACGCTGTCCGACGACGAGGATGCGAGCCCCGCCGCCCTCGCCACCTACGCCCGCTGGGGCCTGCCGGCCGACGTGGCCGCGATCCGCGCGAACCCGGAACTGACGGCACGCTGGACCGCCGCCAAGACGCGCTACCTGATCGACTTCACGCACGAACTGGCCGCACGCGTGGGCGCCTGGCGGCCCGCGCTGGAGACCGCGCGCAACCTTTATGCACGACCGGTTCTCGACCCCCAGGCCGAGCAATGGTTCGCGCAGAACTACGAGGCCTCGCTCGCGGCCTACGACTACGTCGGGCTCATGGCGATGCCGCGCATGGAGCGCGAGGCCCGAACCGACGCCGACGGCGATGCCTGGCTCTCGCGGCTCGCGCAGCGTGCGGCCGGCACGCCGCGCGGCCTCGACGGCACCGTGTTCGAACTGCAGGCACGCGACTGGCACACCAGCAAGCCCGTGCCCGACGCCGAACTCACGCGCCAATGGACGCTGCTGCAGCGCGCCGGCGTGCGCCACCTGGGCTACTACCCCGACGACTTCCTGAACGACCAACCCTCGCTGGAAGCCGTGCGCCGCGCGATCTCGGTGCGCACGCTGCTGCCGCGCGCGCTGCGTGCACCGGCCGCCGCGACGATCCCTGCACAGCCCGCGCCATGACCACCGTCCAGATCCTCGCGCACTCGTTGCCCACGCTGCTGTTCGGCTTCGTCTTCTACTACCCCTTCTTCATGGCCTACGTGTGGATGGCGGGCGGCCTCTCGCATGCATGGGTGTTCGAGCGCAGGCGCGACGCCGACGCCAATCCGCTCGACTCGCTGCCCTCGCAACCGCTGGTCACGGTGGTGGTGCCCTGCTTCAACGAAGCGCCGCACCTGCGCGAGGTGATCGAGCAGCTGATGCGCACGCGCTACCCGCACTACGAGGTCATCGCCGTGAACGACGGCAGCACCGACGGCACCGGCGAGCTGCTCGACCAGATGACGCAGGAATACAGCCGCCTGCGCGTGATCCACAACGCCAGCAACCAGGGCAAGGCGGTCGGGCTCAACACCGCCTGCCAGCTCGCGCGCGGCGAATACATCCTGGGCATCGACGGCGATGCGCTGGTGGACGTCGACGCCATCGCATGGATGCTGCGGCCGATGCTGCGCTCCGAACGCATCGGCGCGGTGACGGGCAACCCGCGCATCCGTACGCGCACCACGCTGCTCGGGCGCATGCAGGTGGGCGAGTTCTCTTCGATCATCGGGCTCATCAAGCGCTCGCAGCAGCTGGTGGGCACGCTCTTCACCGTCTCGGGCGTGCTCGCCATGTTCCGGCGCCGCGCCGTGATCGAGGTCGGCTTCTGGAGCCCCGACGTACTCACCGAGGACATCGACATGAGCTGGAAGCTCCAGCTCGGCGGCTGTACGCGGCGCTCCCAGCCGCGCGCACTGTGCTGGATCCTGATGCCCGAGACCTTGCGCGGCCTCTGGAAACAGCGCCTGCGCTGGGCCGTCGGCGGCATCCAGACCATGCTGCGCTACACCTCGCGCATCCTGCGGCCGCGCCACTGGCGGATGTGGCCGATCTACCTGGAGTACATGACCAGCGTGGTGTGGGCCTATTGCATGGCGGCGGTGCTGGTGATCGGCCTCGTGCGGCCGCTGCTGCCGGCGAATTCGTCCTGGCATTCGGCGCTGCTGCCGCACTGGCAAGGCACGCTGCTGGCCATGACCTGCATCCTGCAGATGCTGCTGAGCCTGTGGATCGACCGCCGCTACGACCGCGACCTGATGCGCTATTTCGCCGGAACGATCTGGTACCCGATCGCCTTCTGGATCATCACGATGGCGACCACCGTCATCGCCCTTCCCAATGCTCTGATACGCCGCCGCGGAAAGCGCGCGGTGTGGACGAGCCCCGACCGAGGAGTTTCCGATGCGCCCTGAGACCCATGCCCAAAGCCGCCTGCACGAGGCGCACGACGACAGGCCTCCGCCGAGCCGCCAGCGCTCCTGGGGGCAGCCCGCGGTGGACGAGCCGATCATCGACGCTGCACGAATCCCGCTGCGCGCCTTCGGCACAGGCCGCTCGCCACAGCGCACGCTGGCCATGTATCTGTGGCTGCGCGTGCTGCGCCCGGCGGTCACCCTTGGCGTCTGGTTCTGCACGATCTGGTACGCATGGCCTTATGTGCTCGGCGCGCGCTCGCAGCCCGAGGTGATGCAGCTGCTCGGCCTCTACGCCATTGCGATCGGTGTGATCCTGGCCTCGATGTTGGTGATGGCACCGCTGCGCCGCCGCCAGCAGAGGCGCGAGACGCCTCCAGACCAGGAACAGTCGTCGCTGTTCGCGCTGGCCTCCTACATCGAGGTACCGCCGGCGCGGCTGTCGGCCTGGCAGCGCGCGCGGCAGCTGCTGGTGCACCACGACAACAACGGCCACCTGCGCGACGCCACGGACACCGCGACGGGAGCGCTGGAGCCCGAGCCGCTGCAGCGCGCGGTCGCGGGGCGCTGAGGCCGGACGAGCACGGCGGGGCATGGCGGCATACAGCCGCATCCGTGCAGGGGTTTCGCGGCGGTGCTTCAATCGCCGCCACACTCCACTCTCCATCAAGGACTCTTTCATGGACCTCCAGCTCCAGGACCAGCACGTTCTCGTCACCGGCGGCAGCAAGGGCATCGGCCTGGCGTGCGCGCTGGGCTTCCTGCGCGAAGGCGCGCGCGTGAGCCTCGTGTCGCGCGATCTCGCCAATCTGGAACAGGGCCGCAGGACGCTGGTGGATGCCTTCGCGCAGGCCGAAGGCCGGATCTCGGTGCATGCGGCCGACCTCAAGGACCCGGCCGGCGCCGTGGCCGCGCTCGACGCGGCTGAGCAGGTCTTCGGCCCTGTCGACGTGCTCGTCAACTCGGCCGGCGCCGCGCGCCGCACCCCGCCCGACGAACTGACGGCCGCGTCGTGGCACGACGCGATGGACGCGAAATACTTCACCTACATCCACATGATCGACCCGGTGGTGAAGCGAATGGGCCAGCGCGGCCGCGGCGCCATCGTCAACGTGATCGGCCAGGGCGGCAAGGTCGCGAGCCCGGTGCACATGGCCGGCGGCGCGGCCAATGCGGCGCTGATGCTGGTGAGCGCCGGCATGGCCGCGGCCTATGCCGCCAAGGGCGTGCGCGTGAACGCGGTGAACCCGGGGCTCACGCTGACCGAACGGCTGCAGGAAGGCATGAAGGCCGACGCGAAGCTGCAGGGCATCGGCACCGATGAGGCGCTGGCGCGCGCCAAGGCACGCTTGCCGCTGGGGCGCATCGCGACGCCGGAAGAAATTGCCAATACGGTGGTGTTCCTCGCGTCGGCGAAGGCGAGCTATGTGACGGGCGCCATCGTGGCGATGGACGGCGCGGTGACGCCGATGATCTAAGCGGCCGTCAGCGCCTCGAACTTCAGCGCCAGGAAATCGACGAACGCACGCACGCGCGCGGGCACGAAGCGCCCGCTCGGCAGCAGCGCATGCAGCGGGTATGGCTCCGTCTCCCAGTCGGGCAGCAGGCGCACGAGGCGGCCTTCGCGGATGTCGTTGCGCACGTCGAGCGCGGACTTGAGCGACACGCCATAGCCCGCCACGGTCCATTCGCGCGCGAGCGAGGCGTCGTCCACACTGCGGTTGCCGTTCACGCGCACTTCGGTCCACTGGCCGTTCTGCGCGAAGCGCCAGACGCGGTGGCGGCGCCCCGAGCGGTTGAAGATCAGGCAGTTGTGGTGCACCAGGTCTTGCGGCACCTTCGGCGCGGGATGGCGGCGCAGGTAGCCCGGTGAAGCCGTAAGCACCGGGTTGGTCAGCGCGAAGGGCCGCGCCACCAGCCGCGAATCAGCCAGCGCACCGTAGCGCAAGGCCACGTCGACCTCGTCGCGCATCACGTCCAGCGGACGGTCGCCGACCGACAGCGAGAGCTGCACGCCGGGGTGCAGCGCCAGGAATTCGTCGAACCACGGCAGCAGCGTGCTGCGCGTGAGGTCCGAGGGCGAGGCCACCCGCAAGGTGCCGACCAGATCGCCGCGGTCGGCCGTGACGAGCGACTCGCCCTCGTCCAGCAGCTCGAAGGCACGCACCGCGTAGTCGAGCAGCGTCTGCCCCTGCGGCGTCAGGCGCATGGCACGCGTGGAGCGCTCGAACAGGCGCGCGCCGAGCTGTGCCTCCAGCCGCTTGAGCGTGGCGCTGGCGGCCGCGGGCGTGATGCCCAACGCATGCGCCGCCGCCGTGAGCGTGCCGCCGCGCGCTGCCTGCACCAGCACCTGCAGGTCGGAGAGATTTTCAATCTTCATTTGAAAGTGTTGCTGATTCGAGCCGGCTTATCAAACCAGCCTTGCGATCCTACAGTTCAGGCATCGTCACTGAAAGGTTCTTTGCCATGAAAGCCGTCGGCTACTACCAGCCCCTTCCCATCGACAACCCCGAATCGCTGCAGGACATCGAGTTGCCCGCCCCCGTGGCCGGCCCGCGCGACCTGCTGGTGCGCGTGAAGGCGGTGTCGGTCAACCCCGTGGACACCAAGATCCGCAAGAACGCCGCGCCCGAGGCCGGCCAGGCCAAGGTGCTGGGCTGGGATGCCGTCGGCACGGTGGAGGCCATCGGCAGCGGCGTGAAGAACTTCAAGGTGGGCGACCGCGTGTACTACGCGGGCTCGATCGTCCGCCCGGGCGCCAACGCCGAACTGCATGCGGTGGACGAGCGCATCGCGGCCATCGCGCCGAAGACCCTCGACGACTCGCAGGCCGCCGCGCTGCCGCTGACCACCATCACCGCGTATGAACTGCTGTTCGACCGCCTGCGCGTGCCCAAGGGCGGCGGCGAAGGCCGGACGCTGCTGATCACCGGCGGCGCGGGTGGCGTGGGCTCGATCCTGATCCAACTCGCGCGCCAGCTCACGAAGCTGCGCGTCGTCGCCACCGCCTCGCGCGCCGAAACGCGCGAATGGTGCCTGGCGCTGGGCGCGCACACCGTCATCGACCACTCGAAGCCGCTCGCGGCCGAGCTCAAGGCGGCCGGCATCGGCGAGGTCGACATGGTCGCCAGCCTCACGCAGACCGAGCAGCACTACGCGCAGATCATCGAGAGCCTCAAGCCCCAGGGCCAGCTCGCGGTGATCGACGACATGAAGATGCTCGATGCGATGCCGCTGAAGACCAAGTGCATCTCGCTGCACTGGGAAATGATGTTCGCGCGCTCGCGCTTCGAGACGCCGGACATCGCCGAGCAAGGCGCGCTGCTGGCGGAGGTTGCGGCGCTGGTCGACGCGGGCCGCATCCGCACCACCGCCAATGCGAGCTTCGGGCCCATCAATGCGGCGAACCTTCAGCGCGCGCATGCGCTCATCGAGAGCGGCAAGGCGCAAGGGAAAGTCGTGCTGGCCGGGTTCTGAGCTACGTGGACTGCCACGGCAGTCCACGCATGCGCTCGCGCTTTTCTTCCTCGTCGAAGTGCGCAAGCGAAGGCTTGATGAGGTCGCTGCGCGCCACGATGCCGGCCAGCACGAGCGATTGCGCGTCCTTCACCACCGGCAGCCGTTCGAGCCGGTGGCGCGCGAGCCGGGTCGCGACGGCGCGGCAGTTCTCGCCAGGCAGGGCGAAGTACAGCGGCGCGTCGGCGCAGGCGTCGCCCACGGTCGCGATCGGGTCGCGCGTGCCATACGCGGCCAGCATCGCGCGATCGGCCACGCCGATCACCGCGCCGTTGCGCAGCACGGGGAACGCACGGTGCGCCTGCCCTTCGCCGAAGTAGCCGAACAGCGCCTTCGCCACCGGCATGGCCGCGTCGATGCTGCGCACCTCGCGCGTCATCACCTCTTCCACCGAATGCCGCTCCAGCGGGTCGATGCCGTACTCGCGGTAGATGTGATAACCGCGGCGCGCGATCTTCTCGGTGAGGATCGAGCGGCGCATCGTCAGCACCGTGAAGCCGTAGGCCACCGCGGAGGTCGTCAGCAGCGGCAGCAGCGCATTGCTGTCGTGCGTGAGCCCGAAGGCGAAGATGGTGGCGGTGAGCGGCGCGCGCATCACGCCGCCCAGCGTGGCCGCCATGCAGACCAGCGGCCACAGCATCGGGTCGTTGCCCGGCAGGATGTGCGAGAGCACCACGCCCAGGCCGGCGCCCATCATCAGCAGCGGCGCCAGCACGCCGCCCGAGGTGCCGGAGCCCAGCGAGATGACCCAGATCACGGCCTTCACCGCCAGCAGCGCGATCACCACGCCGAGCGCGAGGTGGTTGTGCAGCAGGTCGCCGATCACGTCGTAGCCCACGCCCAGCGCACGCGGCTGCAGCCAGCCGCCGATGCCGACCGCGAGGCCGCCGATGGCTGGCCACCACATCCAGTGCAGCGGCAGCTTGCCGAACCAGTCCTCGACCTTGTAGAGCGAGATCGACAGCGACGCCGACAGCGCGCCGCACAGCACGCCGGCGATCACGCACGACAGCATGGCGAGCGGGCCGGGCACGGCCGTCTGCAGCGGGAACAGCGGGCCCGGGTCCATCAGCAGCGGCCGCGTGAAGCCCGCGACCGCGCAGGCCACGGCCACAGGCAGCAGGCTGCGCGGGCGCAGCTCGAACAACAGCAGCTCGACGGCCAGCAGCACCGCCGCCACGGGTGTGCCGAACACGGCCGTCATGCCGGCCGTGGCGCCCGCCACCAGCAGCGCCTTGCGCTCGGCCGCGGTGAGGTGAAAGTGCTGCGCGATCAGCGAGCCGATGGCGCCGCCGGTCATGATGATCGGCCCCTCGGCGCCGAACGGTCCGCCGCTGCCGATGACGATGCCCGACGACAGCGGCTTGAGCAACGCGACCTTCGGCGACATCTTGCTCTTGCCGAACAGGATCGCCTCGATGGCCTCGGGAATGCCGTGGCCGCGGATCTTGTCGGAGCCGTAGCGCGCGACAAGGCCGACGATCAAGCCGCCGATCACCGGCACCACGATGACCCAGGCGCCCAGCGTGTGCGTGGCCGGCGAACGGTCGGCCAGCGAGAAGGTCTGGAAGAAGAACAGGTTGGTGAAGAAGCGGATCAGGTCGAGCAGCACGCGCGCTGCCACGGTGCTGACGGCGCCGATGACGGCGGCCATGACGGTGATGCGCATGAGGCGCGTGTTGAGCGCGAAGTCGCCGCGCGGCGGATGGGAGTTGGCTTTGGAGCTCATGGATTTTCCGGAAGATCGATTTGCGGCACGTCGAACACGCCCTTGAGCGAGCGCAGTTCCGCGCGGTGGAGCTCGGCCAGCCGGAGCAGCAGCTTCTCGCCCTTGGCGAGCAGGTGCACCTCGACCTGCCGGCGGTCCATTTCGCTGGGCCGGCGCTGCACGAGATCGAGCGCTTCGCAGCGCGTGACGAGCGCGACCGCGCCGTGCGGCTGCAGTTGCAGGCGTTCGGCGATCTCGCCCACCGAGGCCCAGTCGCGGCCGGGCACGCCCTTGATGTGCAGCAGCACCAGGTATTGCTGGGGCGTGAGGCCCTCGGCCTGCGCGGCGCGTTCGGAGAAGCGCTCGAAGCGGCGCATCTGGTAGCGGAACTGGGAAAGCGCCTCGAAGTCTTTCTTGGCGAGCTTGCGGGAGGTGGAGGCCATGGCGAGGGGAGATGCCGGAATGGCCGCGAATATATCACGTCGTGATATATATGCCGTGCGACACAATGGGTGCATGACCGCCGACCCCATCGAATTCGACACCCCGCGCCTGCGCTTGCGCCAGTGGCGAGAGAGCGATCTGGCGCCGTTTTTCGCGCTGGCTTGCGACCCTCAGGTGATGGAGTTCCTGCTGCCGCTGCCGACGCGCGCCGACAGCGATGCGCTGGCCGATCGCATCTGCGCGCGCTTCGCGGAAAACGGCTGGGGCTTGTGGGCGGTGGAGCACAAGGCGTCCGGCGGGTTCATGGGTTTCACCGGCCTGAACTCGCCGGCGGTCACGCTTCCGTTCTCGCCGTGCGTCGAGATCGGCTGGCGCTTCGGGCGCCAGTGGTGGGGTCAGGGTTTCGCGAGCGAGGCCGCGCGCGCGGCGCTGCAGGTCGGCTTCGAGCGGATCGGGCTGGACGAGATCGTCGCCTTCACCGCATGGCACAACACGCGCTCGAGCGCAGTGATGGAGCGCATCGGCATGAAGGAAGACGCAGCCGGCGCCTTCGACCATCCGCTGGTACCCGAAGGACACGCGCTGCGCCGGCACAGGCTCTACCGCATCGCCCGACCGCAGCGCTGAAGAAAGCTACTTCGCCCTCGAGACCCGCCACACGGCATTGCCGACATCGTCGGCCACCAGCAGTGCCCCGCCCTTGTCGAGCGCCACGCCCACCGGCCGGCCCTGCGCCTTTTCGTCGGCGGTCAGGAAGCCGGTCAGCACATCGACCGGCGGCCCGCTGGGCTTGCCGCCGATGAAGGGCACGAACACCACCTTGTAGCCCGACTTGGGCTTGCGGTTCCACGAGCCATGCTCGCCGATGAAGACGCCGCTGGCGAACTGGTCGGGCATGCCGCCCGGCCGCGAGAAGGCCATGCCGAGCGGCGCGACGTGCGAGCCCAGCGCGTAGTCGGGCGCGATGGCCTTGGCCGTCATCTCGGGGTTCTGCGGCGTGACGCGGGCGTCGACGATGCCGCCGTAGTAGCTCCAGGGCCAGCCGTAGAAGGCACCGTCCTTCACCGAGGTGAGGTAGTCGGGCACGAGGTCGCTGCCGATCTCGTCGCGTTCGTTCACCACGGTCCACAGCGCCTTCGTGTCCGGGTCCCAGCCCATGCCGTTGGGGTTGCGCAGGCCGGTCGCGAACAGGCGCTTCGCGCCCGTCTTCGTGTCGACCTCCCAGATCGCGGCGCGGCCCTCTTCAGCCGCGAGGCCGTTCTCGCCGATGTTGCTGTTGGAGCCGACCGTCACATAGAGCTTGCTCCCGTCGGCATTCGCAATCACGTTCTTGGTCCAGTGGTGGTTGATGCCGGCGGGCAGCTGCGTCACCAGCGTGGGGTTGACGCTGATGGAGGTCTGGCCCTCGGTATACGGCACCTTCACCAGCGCATCGGCATTGGCGATGAAGAGTTCGTTGCCGACCAGCGCCATGCCGAACGGCGACATTAGATTGGTCATGAACACCTGCTTCACCTCGGCGAGGCCGTCGCCGTCGGCGTCGCGCAGCAGGGTGATGCGGTTGGCGCTGGGCACGCCCGCGCCGGCGCGGGCCATGAGCTTGCCCATGACCCAGTTGCGCACCTTCGCGACCACGCCGCTGCCGCCGTCGCTGCTGCCGCCCGGCTTGGGCGGCTTGTTGCTCTCGGCCACGAGGATGTCGCCGTTGGGCAGGGTATAGACCCAGCGCGGATGGTCGAGGCCGCGCGCCAGCGCCGTCACCTGCAGGCCTTCGGCGGGGATGGGCGAGGCGGTGTCGGTCCAGCCGACGGCGGTCGCGACGTTGACGGTGGGAATCAGGGTCTTGTTCGGCTGGGCCAGTTGCGGGCGAGGGCCGGTCGTGAGCTCCGGGGCCAGCTTGGCGGTCTCGCCGCAGCCGGCGACGAGCAGCAGCGCGGCGGCCAGGGCCACTGCGGATGCTTGCTGCGATGCTGTCATGCGTATTCCTTGTGCGGCCGGGTGCCGCATGCACCGGATGATCCCCAGCCGGGCAGCCCCGGGGTTGTCGGCCATGGGCGCTTTCTGGCGTGGGCGCACCTCATTTGCGCATCGCCGCTACCATCGCCGGATGACCGACGACCTGTTCCGAGCCGACGCCTACCTGCGCACCTGCGACGCCCGCGTCCTGCGCATCGACGAAACCGGCATCGTGCTGGACCGCACGGTGTTCTATCCGCTGGGCGGCGGACAGGCCGGCGACGCCGGCGTGCTGGCGCTGGCCGACGGGCGCGAACTGGTCATTGCCGACACCCGCAAGGCCAAGAACGAAGAAGGCCAGCCGACGAATGAATTCGTGCACGTGCCCGCCTCGGAACAAGCCGACCTGCTGGCCGCGCTGAAGCCCGGCGACACCGTGACCGCCCGCCTCGACTGGGAGCGCCGCCATCGCCTGATGCGCTTCCACACCGCCTCCCACCTGCTGTGCCACCTCGTGCCGGTGCCTGTGAACGGCTGCTCCATCACGCCCGAGTACGCACGCATCGACTTCCACATGACCGATCCGCTGGACAAGGAAGCGCTGACCGCCGGGCTCGCGAAACTGGTCGAAGCGGCCCATCCGCTGACCGTGGGCGCCATCACCGACGAGGAGCTCGACGCCAACCCCGCGCTGGTCAAGAGCATGAGCGTGCAGCCGCCGCGCGGCACGGGCACGGTGCGCACCATCCGCATTGGCGGCGACGGCGATGCCCAGATCGACTTCCAGCCCTGCGGCGGCACGCATGTTGCAAACACTTCCGAGATCGGGGCGGTGATGGTTACCAAGATCGAGAAGAAGAGCGCCAACAGCCGCCGCGTGGTGCTGGGCTGGGCCCCTGCGGCGGCCTGAAACGGCCCGGAACTTCGCCCCCATTGAATGCTCCGACTGACGGCATGATCTTTTCGCGCATCCATTTCGCTACGCTTCTGATAGCAACCGCCGCAGCCAGCATGCCGGCTGCGGCGCAATTGGCTTCCAAGCCAGGCGCCGTGGTGACCACCCCCCACGTGCGCGCCGAGCTGATCGCCCACGCCCCCGACGGCGTGGCGCCCGGCGCCCCGGTCTGGGTCGGCCTGCAGATCACACACCAGCCCGAGTGGCACACCTACTGGAAAAACGCCGGCGACTCGGGCCTGCCCACCGAGATGACGTGGACGCTGCCGGCCGGCGTGTCCACCGGCGAGATCGCCTGGCCTGTGCCAAAGAAGATCCCGGTCGGCAACCTCGCCAACTACGGCTATGAAAACACCGTGCTGCTGCCGGTGCCGCTGGAGGTGTCGACGCTCTACAAGCCGCCGGTGGCGCTGGGCGGCACGCCGGCCATGGACATCCAGCTCAAGGCTTCCTGGCTGGTCTGCCGCAAGGAATGCATCCCCGAAGAAGGCACGTTCACGCTGCCCCTGCCGCTGCAGGGCTCGACCGCGCTGCACAAGGCCGAGTTCGACGCCGCACTGGCGGCCCAGCCGCAGCCGCTGGCCAAGGCGGGCACCATCGAGGTCGATGGCCGCAACCTCAAAGTGCGCCTCGAAGGCCTGCCCGCCGCCGTGCAGGGCAAGACGCTGGGCTTCTTCCCCGAGACCCCCGAGGTGATCCGCACCGCGGCCGTCTCCGGCAAGGACTGGACCCAATCCTGGCAGGGCGGCACCTGGACGGCGACGCTGCCGCTGGCCGACCAGCGCAGCGCGAGCCCCACGGTGATGCCGGTGGTGGTGGCGCTGGCCGAGGCCGACCGGCAGGCCGGCCAGCCGGTGGCCTGGCGCGCCGAAGCGCCGGTCACGGGCGCCTGGCCGGCAGGCGCTGCGCCGCGCGCCGAGGTGTCGCCGGCGCTGCAGGCCGCGCTCACCGCCAACGCAGCCAAGGCAACAGCCCCGGCCGGCGATGCCCCTGCGCCCTCCTCCACCACCTTCATGGCCGCGCTGCTGGGCGCGCTGGTCGGCGGCCTGCTGCTCAACCTCATGCCCTGCGTGTTCCCGATCCTCGCGATCAAGGTGCTGGGCTTCGCGCGGCAGGCGGGCAACGCCAGCGCGCACCGCAAGGCCGGGCTGGCCTACACGGGCGGCGTGATGCTGTCCTTCCTCGCGCTGGGCGGCGGCATGCTGGCGCTGCGCGCGGCCGGCGCCGGGCTGGGCTGGGGCTTCCAGCTGCAGTCGCCGGGCGTGGTCGCCGCGCTGGCGGCACTGTTCACGCTGATTGGGCTCAACCTCGTGGGCGTGTTCGAGTTCGGCCGCGCGGCGCCCTCGTCGGTGTGCAGCGCGCAGGCCAAGCACCCGCTGGCCAACGACTTCCTCTCCGGCGTGCTCGCCGTGGTCATCGCCTCGCCCTGCACCGCGCCGTTCATGGGCGTGTCGCTGGGCTTCGCCATCGGCCTGCCGGCCGGCCAGGCGCTGCTGCTGTTCGCGGCGCTGGGCTTCGGGCTGGCGCTGCCGTACCTCGTGGCCGGCTTCGTGCCCGCCGTGGCGTACCTGCTGCCAAAGCCCGGCCCCTGGATGGGCACGCTGCGCCGCCTGCTCGCCTTCCCGATGTTCGCCACCGTGGCGTGGCTGGTGTGGGTGCTGGGCCAGCAAAGCGGCATCGACGGCGCGGGCACGCTGCTCGCGCTGCTGGTGTGCCTGGCCGCCATCGTCTGGGCACTTACGCTGCGCGGGCGCACGCGGGTCGTGATCGCCACCGTGCTGATCGGCTTCACGGCCCTGCTGACCGCCACCATCGGCCGCAATGTGCTGCAGGTGGTGGAGCCGGCCAGGCTGGCGTCGGCATCCGGCACCGCCGGCCAGCGCTGGCAGCCGTGGTCGGCCGAGCGGGTGTCCGAGTTGTCGGGCGCCGGCCAGCCGGTGTTCATCGACTTCACCGCTGCGTGGTGCGTGACCTGCCAGTACAACAAGAAGAGCACGCTCTCCGATGCAGCGGTGTTGGCCGACTTCGACGCTAAGAAGGTCGCCATGCTGCGCGCCGACTGGACCCGGCGCGACCCCGCCATCACCGCCGCGCTCACCGCGCTGGGCCGCAGCGGCGTGCCGGTGTACGTGCTGCAGGCGCCGGGCAAGCCGCCGGTCGTGCTGACCGAGATATTGGGCAAGGACGAAGTCCGCGCCGCCCTCGCCGCGCTTTGACCACCAGCGTGACATGGGTTGTCACAAGCACTTGAAGAAACCGTTCTAAGCTGCAGTTGTTGTTTGGAATTTGTTCTGGAGTTCAAGCTGGCCATGTCCCTTTCGCCATCCACAGACTCGCGTTCTCGCCGCGCCGCGCGCCATGCCCGCGCCGCACTGAGCCGGGCCTCCCGCCGTGCCGTCGTCGCTGCCGCCGTGGCGCTCGGCGCCACTTTCCTGATGGGCACCAATGCCGCCGCCGCGCCCGCAGTGGGCCAACAGGCGCCCGATTTCGTCGCGGTCGACACCAGCGGCGCCAAGCACAAGCTGTCCGATTTCGCGGGCAAGTTCGTGGTGCTCGAATGGACCAACCCCGGCTGTCCCTTCGTGCGCAAGCACTACGGCAGCGGCAACATGCCCGCCACGCAGAAAGCCGCGACCGACAAGGGCGTGGTGTGGCTGGCCATCAACTCCACCGAGCGCGCCGCCACCGACTACCTGAAGCCCGACGCGCTCGACGCGTGGATGAAGTCGCAAAAGGCCACGCCCACCGCCGTGCTGATGGACGAAGACGGCCTCATCGGCCAGGTCTACGGCGCGCGCACCACGCCGCACATCTTCATCATCGACCCCAAGGGCACGCTGGTGTATGCGGGCGGCATCGACAGCATCGCCTCGGCGCGGGCGGACGACATCAAGACCGCGACCAACTACGTGAACCAGGCGCTGGGCGAGGCCTTCGGCGGCAAGCCGATCTCGGCCGCCAGCACGCGGCCCTACGGCTGCTCGATCAAGTACAAGAGCTGAAACGCAACCACCTCTTGGCAAATATTCACGGGGTCACGTTCAACTGGCCGTAGTAGTAGACGGCTGTGGGCGCGCCATCCCAGGCACGGTGGGTATATCGCACCCGGAACGCGTAGGTACCGCTTGGCAGGCAGTCCCGTGCGCCTGACAGGGCATCGGAAAACCCGCAACTTGCTGAAGCCACGCGTTGGGTAATCGAGTTCGCGGGCGGTGCCGGGACGGTGCCGGAGGTATTGCTCTCGTCGTATATCTTCAGCACCGCCGACAACACGCCAGGCGGCACCGAAGCTGCCTGATCCGGTGCAAGCAGCCATTCGATTCCCTCATAGACCACTGTCTGATTGGATTGGCCCGCCTGCACGCGGTAGTACGTGGTTCGATACTGCTCAGGATCGACATTGAGCGGCACCGACAGCGCGAGAGTCGGGTTCGGGGTGAAAGCCACCAGCACGGCCGGATCGGCCGCGACGGCATACTTGACAGTGAGCATCAGGCTGGGCGGCGCGGCGCCCGATGGAGTCCGGGCCGAGGATGACACCCAGAACACGGATGAGCCTGACGACGGGATGGTTTGAGGCGGCAAGCTGAATCTGAGGCGGGCAGTTCCGTTGCCGTTGTCCGACAGCGAACCGCTTAAGGGAAACGCGAATGAATCTGCGTACAGTGCGAGCGAGGAAACTGCGGCCCCTTCGGGCGGCGTGACTGTCACATCGCCCACGGGCGGCGGGGCGCCGAAGCTGGATTGGAGCATGAGGTCGCCCCCGCTCAGATGGATCCCGCGCAGCACCTTGACGGTGTACGGGACAAGGTGCGGCGAAGCGCGAAAACGAACCTGGCATCCACTGTCGAGGCACACTGAAATGCGCAATGCCCCCGAAAAAGTGCCTGCCGTTCCTAACGTCTTGCCGCGAAGCAGCAGCGACACCGTCGGGCTGGAACCCGCCTGCATGGCAAAAAGAGCGTTGTTCTCGAAAAGTCCGTCAGGATCTTCGACCACCACGTAGAGAAAGCTTCCGTTGAGCGCGGCAATGTTCCCGATCAGACGACCTGTCAGAAAAAGGCCCGGCATCTCGGCACCCTGGTAGATCGTCGTCGTGACAGATGCGGGCACGAGGTCGACGATCGAAACATCCACCACCTTCCCCAGGTAAAGGGGCTTGTTGGGTGCCGGATGGGCATCGCCGATTTTTGTGCTTTGCAGCTGAGTTGACGCCACCGCGGGCGTGGCACTCGCAGCCTCTGCCAAAGGCTGAGGCGACAAGACCTTCGCGTCCACGCCAGACAACTGAATGCCGCCGGCGTCGTCCGAGCCGCCTCCGCATCCCACCAAGGTCGCACACAGTACCCAGACGCAAATGATCGAGCGCACTTTCATGACTCCCTGATGTTCTTGTCCCGATGCCCGTCCCCACCAGACGCGCTCCGCAAGTGTAACGAGACGCAAGCACCGCCGTGCTGATGGACGAGGACGGCCTCATCGGCCAGGTCTACGGCGCGCGCACCACGCCGCACATCTTCATCATCGACCCCAAGGGCACGCTGGTGTACGCGGGCGGCATCGACAGCATCGCCTCGGCGCGGGCGGACGACATCAAGACCGCGACCAACTACGTGAACCAGGCGCTGGGCGAGGCCTTCGGCGGCAAGCCGATCTCGGCCGCCAGCACGCGGCCCTACGGCTGCTCGATCAAGTTCAAGACCTGATGAGTTCCGTCGCGGGGCGCAACGCAGCCCCCGCGTGACAGCTACCTGACTCGCACAGTCAGCCAGCGGTCGGGAAGCCCGGCCTACCCTCGGGCGAGCACATCGCCAATATCGCCCAAGGGGACAACCAGATGAATCCTGCGCCCACCGCCGCGCAAACGGGTACGGCCGCCCACGCCTCCTCCGCCTCTTCCTCCAAGTTCGCCACCGTCCTGCGCGTGACCGGCGGCAACTTCATGGAGATGTTCGACTTCTTCCTGTTCGGCTTCTACGCCACGCAGATCTCGAAGGCGTTCTTCCCCGCGGGCAACGAGTTCGCCTCGCTGATGCTCACGTTCATGACCTTCGGCGCGGGCTTCCTGATGCGGCCGCTGGGCGCGATCTTTCTCGGCGCATACGTCGACCGCGTCGGCCGCCGCCAGGGCCTGATCGTCACGCTCGCGCTGATGGCCGTCGGCACCCTGCTGATCGCCTGCGTGCCTTCCTACGCCACCATCGGCCTCGTCGCGCCGCTGCTGGTGCTGGTCGGCCGGCTGCTGCAGGGCTTCTCGGCCGGCGTGGAGCTGGGCGGCGTGTCGGTGTACCTGTCGGAAATGGCCACGCCGGGCCGCAAGGGCTTCTACGTGAGCTGGCAGTCGGCCAGCCAACAGGTGGCCATCGTCGTGGCGGCTGCGCTCGGCTACTGGCTCAACGTGACCTTCACGCCGCAGGAGATCGGCGACTTCTATTGGCGCATTCCGTTCTTCGTGGGCTGCCTGATCGTGCCGGCGCTGTTCATCATCCGCCGCTCGCTGCAGGAGACCGAGGAGTTCATGGCGCGCAAGCACCGGCCCGACGCGCGCGAGATCTTCCAGTCGATGATCGCCAACTGGGGCCTCGTGCTCGCCGGGATGATGCTGGTGTCGATGACCACCGTGTCGTTCTACCTGATCACCGTCTACACGCCCACCTTCGGCAAGGCCGTGCTGCACCTGAGCACGACCGACGCGCTGATCGTCACGCTGTGCGTGGCCATCTCCAACTTCATCTGGCTGCCGATCATGGGCTCGCTGTCGGACCGCGTGGGCCGCAAGCCGCTGCTGATCCTGTTCACGGTGCTGACCATCCTGACCGCGTACCCGTCGCTCAAGTGGCTGGTCGGCGCGCCGAGTTTTGTACGCATGCTCGAGGTCGAGCTGTGGCTGTCGTTCCTCTATGCGAGCTACAACGGCGCGATGGTCGTGGCGCTCACCGAGGTGATGCCGGTAAACGTGCGCACCGCCGGCTTCTCGCTCGCGTACAGCCTGGCGACGGCGCTGTTCGGCGGCTTCACGCCGGCGATCGCGACAGGGCTGATCGAGATGACCGGCGACAAGGGTGCGCCGGGGCTGTGGATGACGGCCGCCGCGGTGTGCGGGCTGATTGCGACGCTGCTGCTGTACCGGCGCAACGTGGACCCGGCCGATGCGCGGCGCGTGCCGGTGGTCTGAGCATCGATATAGGCGATAGGCCGGGGCTGCGAGGAGTCGGGACACACCCCTGCGACAATCGCAGGATGCCTTTCGCCCCCCTGCAAAACGACACGTTCCTGCGAGCCTGCTGGCGCCAGGCCACCGACCACACGCCCGTCTGGCTGATGCGCCAGGCCGGCCGCTATTTGCCGGAGTACGTCGCCACGCGCGCCAAGGCGGGCAGCTTCATGGGGCTGGCCACCAACACCGACTACGCCACCGAGGTCACGCTGCAGCCGCTGGCGCGCTACCCGCTGGACGCGGCCATCCTGTTCTCCGACATCCTGACGGTGCCCGACGCGATGGGCCTGGGCCTGTCGTTCGAGGCCGGCGAGGGCCCGCGCTTCGCGCACCCGGTGCGCGACGAGGCGGCGGTCGCCGCGCTCGAAGTGCCCGACATGGACAAGCTGCGCTACGTGTTCGACGCGGTGGCCTCGATCCGCAAGGCGCTCGACGGCCGCGTGCCGCTGATCGGCTTCTCGGGCAGCCCGTGGACGCTGGCCTGCTACATGGTGGAAGGCGCCGGCTCCAGCGACTACCGCCTCGTGAAGAGCATGCTGTACAGCCGCCCCGACCTCATGCACCGCCTGCTGGCCGTGAATGCCGACTCGGTGGCCGCCTACCTCAATGCCCAGATCGATGCCGGCGCGCAGGCCGTGATGGTGTTCGACAGCTGGGGCGGCGTGCTGGCCGACGGCGCGTTCCAGGAGTTCAGCCTCGCCTATACGGCCCGCGTACTGGCCGGCCTGAAGCGCAACGGTGCCGACGGCCAACCGGTGCCGCGCATCGTGTTCACCAAGGGCGGCGGGCTGTGGCTCGACGCCATGCGCGAACTCGACTGCGAAGTGCTCGGCGTCGACTGGACCGTGAACCTCGCCACCGCGCGCAGGCAGATCGCTGAAGGCACCGACGGCAAGGCCAAGGCGCTGCAGGGCAACATCGACCCCAACGTGCTGTTTGCGCCGCCCGCGCAGATCGAGGCCGAGGTGGCGAAGGTGCTGAACGCCTTCGGCAAGCCCCATGCCGACCGCAACACCCAGGGCCCGACCCACATCTTCAACCTGGGCCATGGCATCAGCCAGTTCACGCCACCGGAGCATGTGGCGGCGCTGGTGCAGGCGGTGCACGCCCAGTCGCGCGCGCTGCGCGGTTGAAACCGTCACTTCGAGGCGGGCCGGCGATGGCGTCAGGCCTGCCCGAAAGTGGGTTCGCAGCCGTTTGTCAAGCACAAAAACGGTCTACGGGCGCCGACTTATACACAAAACACGTGTTGCACTGCGCAAGATTATCTGAGTGGCCTCTTTCTTTGCTCCTAAAGAAATAGCGAAGCTAAGTTGTTGATTTATATAGGATTTGAACTTTGCTTTTTTTCCGGGCATTCCAGCCAGAGCCTTGATTTTCAAGGCCTCGCAACGAGTCGAGCCCGCTTGTCAACAAAGTTATCCACAGAAACTCTGGATGGCCTTCAAAGCCCAGATAAATCAACGACTTAAGCGCTTTTGCTCAAAGTCGCATTAACAAACCTTTCCAAGAAGGACCGCTCATCTCCACAGCCGGCTTACCCCTCGGCGGGGCTCACCAGACGACCGACGGCGCTTCCCCGGCCCTGCCGTGGCGGCTCGACATCGCGGTGCAGACGCCCGCACATGCCGCGCTCGGCGACCTGCTGAGCTACGCCAGCGCGGAGCCGGTGCCGCCCGGCACGCTGGTGCGCGTGCCGCTGGGCAAGCGCGAGGTGCTGGGCGTGGTCTGGAACGAGCCGGTTTCGCTGCTGGGCGCCGAGCCCGGCATGGCGCTGAAGCCCGTGGGCGCGGCGCTCGGCGCACTGGTCCCGCTGGGCGACGCCTGGCGCGACCTGGTGGCCTTTGCCGCGCGCTACTACCAGCGCTCGATCGGCGAGATCGCGCTGGCCGCGCTGCCGCCGCAGCTGCGCGACCTGTCGACCGCGCAGCTGGCGCGCCGGCTCAAGCGCAGGACGGCGGCCGGGCCGGTGGCCGAGACGGCCGAATCCGCCAACCTGATCGCGCTGAGCGCGGAACAGACTGCCGCGCTGGCGCGCATCGAGGCAGAAACGGGCACCTTCCTGCTGGTCGGCAGCACCGGCAGCGGCAAGACCGAGGTCTACCTGCGCTGCGTGGCCGACCTGCTCGCGCGCGACCCCGAGGCCCAGGCGCTGGTGATGGTGCCCGAGATCAACCTCACGCCGCAGCTCGAAGCCCGCTTCAAGGCCCGCTTCGGCGACGAGGCCGTGGTGTCGCTGCACAGCGGCATGACAAATCCGCAGCGGCTGGCGAGCTGGCTGGCGGCGCACGGCGGCGCGGCGCGCATCGTGCTGGGCACGCGCATGGCGGTGTTCGCGTCGATCCCGGGGCTGAAGCTCATCGTGGTCGACGAAGAGCACGACCCAAGCTACAAGCAGCAGGAAGGCGCGCGCTATTCGGCGCGCGACCTTGCCGTGTGGCGCGGCCAGCGGGAGAAGGCCAAGGTGATCCTGGGCTCGGCCACGCCCTCGCTCGAAAGCTGGCACCAGAGCCGCCCTGCCGAAGGCGACGACCCGGGCGGGCGCTACGTGCGGCTGGCCATGCCCTCGCGCATCGGCGCCGGCGAGCTGCCCGCCGTGCGGCTCGTCGACATGAACCTGCAGCCGCCGAAGACGGTGATCTCCGCCGCGCTGCTCGACGCCATCGGCCAGCGCATCGCGCGCGGCGAGCAGAGCATGATCTTCCTGAACCGGCGCGGCTATGCGCCGGTGCTGGCCTGCGGCGACTGCGGCTGGAAGAGCGAATGCCCGCACTGCAGCGCCTACCGCGTGTTCCACAAGATCGACCGCACGCTGCGCTGCCACCACTGCGGCTTTACAGAGCGCGTGCCGCGCGCCTGCCCGGCCTGCGGCAACCCCGACATCGCGCCCGTGGGCCGCGGCACGGAGCGGCTCGAAGAACACCTGGCCGAGCTGTTCGCAGGCGTGAAGCACCCGGACGGCAGTGCGGTGCCTGGACCTGTGAGGATTGCACGCATCGACGCCGACAGCACGAAGAAACAGGGCGCGCTCGAATCGCAGCTCGCGGCCGTTCACGCGGGCGAGGTCGACGTGCTGGTCGGCACGCAGATGATTGCCAAGGGCCACGACTTCCGCCGCATCACGCTGGTGGCCGCCGTGAACCCCGACGGCGCGCTGTTCTCCAGCGACTTCCGCGCGCCCGAGCGGCTGTTCAGTTTGCTGATGCAGTCGGCCGGCCGCGCAGGCCGCGACGCCGCCTACCTCGCCGCGCAAGGCGCCAAGGCCGAGATGTGGATCCAGACGCACCATGCGCAGCACCCGCTGTTCATGGCGCTGCGCCAGCACGACTACGCCAGCTTCGCGCAGCAGCAACTCGACGAGCGCCGCGCCGCCGGCATGCCGCCGTTCGCGTTCCAGGCGCTGCTGCGTGCCGACGCGCGCGAGCAATCGGTGGCGCAGGGCTTTTTGAATACGGCGGCGGACAAGGCCGAGGCACTGCCGGGCGCCGAGCTCGTCACGCGCTACCCGGCGGTGCCGCTGGCGATCCAGCGCGTGGCGAATGTGGAGCGAGCGCAAATGCTGATCGAAAGCCCCTCGCGGGCCGCGCTGCAGCGCCTGCTGGCGGGCTGGCAGCCGCTGCTGCATGAACTGCGGCGCACGCCCGAGGGCAAGGGCGTGATCCGCTGGCTGGTCGACGTCGACCCGCACAGCATCTGAACCCGAAACGCCGGCGAGCCTGACGCCGCGGTTTCAGTGGTGGCCGGCGGGCTCCTTGCCCATGTCGACATAGCGCAGCTCACCGTGATGCCTGCGCCGCGCGATGCTCGCGGGCCACGCGAACACCACGAGGCTCAGCGCGGCGAGCGCTATCGCGGTGGCGGTGCCGAACCTGTCGGCATGCCAGAACCAGCCGACCGCACAGAGCCAGGCCAACCACAGCAGGATGCGAGAAAGAATTGCCATCGCGCGCTCCATTCACATCTTTGACTTGCAAACACTGTAGCAGCTCATCTGCAAACCCAAGTATTCATCCGAAGTCATAGCGATAGCTATGTCTTACGGCCTGCCTTGGCCTACCCGAAAATTTGTGAAAAAAGAGTTGACGCCATACCCCGGCGATGGCCAAGCTGTAACCGCGCCAGCCCCCCGCGGGGACCGCGTTCCAAGCAAGCTCGCTCGTCGCAAAGGCAAAGGTCGCCGTGAAACCGCCGTCTTTCTCTGTTTGGGTCCTCTCGCTCGCTTCGAGCCTCGCCTGTATCGCGGGCGTGCCTTCGGCTTCAGCGGCCGAACTGGAGGTGCAAGGCAGCCGGCTGCTGGTGTCGGGCGCGCTCGACGGCACCGCCATCAAGGAATTCACCGAGCAGCTGGCCAGCGGCTCGGTGCACACCGTGGTCTTCAAGGATTCGTTCGGCGGCACCGCCGAAGCGGCCGGCGCCTTTGCCGACGCCATCCGCGCGAGCGGCGTGCAGACCGAGGTTCGCGGCCAGTGCATGGCGGCCTGTGCCTACGCCTTCCTGGCGGGCAAGACGCACCGGTTCGGCTACGGCGCGCAGGTCAACGGCATCCTGCTGCCTGTGGCGGCGCGGCCCACGGCTGCCGAGCTCGCGGTGCGCTGGCGCGGCGACGAAACCCACAAGACCCTGGCCGACTTCACGCCGACCGCAGGGTCCGCGGCCAAGCCGGTGGAAGCGAGCGCCCCGCCGCCCAAGGACAACTGGCAACCCGACCACGGCGTGCTCTTCACCGCCAGTCCCACGCTCTTCGGGCGTGTCTACAACACCTACTACTGCGACGGCACGCAGGGCCGCGACTTCTCGAAGTGCGAGCGCCTCGCCGATGCCGATCCGTACAAGCTCGGCGTGCTGACCCCGTAGCACGCGCACCGCGAGCGTAAAGCTGAAGAAGGCGATCGCCCCGTCGTCCGCTGGACGACGCGGGCGATGCGGCCGCGCTCGGCGCGAAGAAAGGGAAAGTAACAAGGACTACAGGTGGCACCGGCCCGCTGCCGCCGGGCGGCTCCAGGGCTGCCTGGGGGTGTCGGGGCTATAACCCCGCACAGGCCGGCCCCGTATCATTGCCCGCTTTGCGCCAGCCGTTCCCCACGGCCTTCTTCGCGGCCTTCCCGGTTCTTTTTCTCCCATGTCTCACGGTCTCAATCTCGCGCAACAAGAAGCGGTCAACTACATGCACGGTCCCTGCCTGGTGCTCGCCGGCGCGGGCTCGGGCAAGACGCGGGTGATCACGCACAAGATCGGTCGCCTGATCCAGTCGGGCATCGAGCCGCAGCGCATTGCGGCCATCACCTTCACGAACAAGGCGGCCGCCGAAATGCGCGAGCGCGCGAAGGACCTGATCGGCAAGGACGCGCGCAAGGTCGTGGTCTGCACCTTCCACGCGCTGGGCGTGCGCATGATGCGCGAGGACGGCGCGGTGCTCGGCCTGAAGAAGGCCTTCAGCATCCTCGACGCCGACGACGTCACCAAGATCCTGAAGGACGCCGGCGGCACCACCGATGCGGCCACCGCGCGCATCTGGCAGTGGACCATCAGCAAGTGGAAGAACATGGGCCTGAACGCCGCGCAGGCCGAAGCCCAGGCTGCCGACGACAACGAGCGCATCACCGCGAAGATCATGGCGCGCTACGAGGAGCGCCTCGCGGCCTACCAGAGCGTGGACTTCGACGACCTGATCGGCATGCCGCTGAAGCTGCTTTACGAATTTCCCGAGGTGCGCGCCAAGTGGCAGGCCGCGCTCGGCCACATCCTGGTGGACGAATACCAGGACACCAACGCCACGCAGTACGAAGTGCTCAAGGCCCTGGCCGGCGAGCGCGGCCACTTCACCGCCGTGGGCGACGACGACCAGTCGATCTACGGCTGGCGCGGCGCCACGCTCGACAACCTGCGCAAGCTGCCGGTCGACTACCCCACGCTCAAGGTCATCAAGCTGGAGCAGAACTACCGCTCCACCAGCGCCATCCTGCGCGCGGCCAACAACGTGATCGGCCCCAACCCCAAGCTGTTTCCGAAGACGCTGTTCTCCGAGCTCGGCGAAGGCGAGCCGGTGCGCATCGTCGATGCCGACAGCGAGCTTCACGAGGCCGAGCGCGCGGTGGCGCGCATCGTCAGCATCCGCGCGGGCGACGTCATCCCGCAGGGCAAGCAGTACAAGGAGTTCCGCGACTTCGCGATCCTGTACCGCGCCAACCACCAGGCGCGCGTGTTCGAGCAGGCGCTGCGCAAGGCGCAGATTCCGTACAAGGTGTCGGGCGGCCAGAGCTTCTTCGACCGCGCCGAGATCAAGGACCTGTGCGGCTGGTTCCGCCTCTGGGTCAACAACGACGACGACCCTGCGTTCCTGCGCGCCATCACCACGCCCAAGCGCGGCATCGGCCACACCACGCTGGCGAGCCTGGGCACCTTCGCGAGCCAGTACAAGCTGAGCCTGTTCGAGGCGCTGTTCAGCCCCTCGCTGCCGAGCGTGATGCCCAAGCGCACGCTCGAAGGCATCCACGAGTTCGGCCGCTACATCAACGACCTCGAATACCGCGCGCGCCGCACCATGGGCGCCGAAGACTCGCGCACCTTCATGCTCGACTGGCTGAAGGAGATCGACTACGAGAAGCACCTCTACGACGGCGAGGACAGCGAAGCCGCCGCGGCCTCGCGCTGGACCAACGTGCTGGAATTCGTCGACTGGATGTCGCAGCGCGCCGGCGGCACGCTCGACGATGCCTCGGGCGCCAACGACAACGTCGAGACCGAGCGCAAGAGCCTGCTCGAAGTGGCGCAGACCATCTCGCTGCTGTCGACCATCAGCGAGCGCGAGCAGGACCAGGACGTGGTCACGCTCTCGACGCTGCACGCCTCCAAGGGCCTGGAATGGCCGCACGTGATGCTGATCGGCGTGACCGAAGGCCTGCTGCCCTTCAAGCTCGAAGACGACAACGGCCGCCAGCAGGTGGTGAGCGACGACACGCTGCAGCGCCTGCAGGAAGAGCGCCGCCTGATGTACGTGGGCATCACGCGCGCGCAGCGCAGCCTGGCCGTGAGCTGGACCAAGAAGCGCAAGCAGGGCCGCGAGATGGTGCCCTGCGTGCCGAGCCGCTTCATCGCCGAGATGGGCCTCGACAAGACGACCATCAAGGAAGACCCGCGCGAGAAACTCAAGGCGCTGCGCGCGGAGTTCGCGCGCAAGGCACAGGACAGCGCGGCGAAGGCGGCGGCAGCGTCATGAAGGCGAACAGCTTTTCCGCGCTGCTGGCCGGCGCCGTTCTTCTTGCGCTGTCGGGCTGCGCCTCCGTGCGGGGCAGCGCCGACTGCCCCGCCGATGCGCGCGACCTGCCGCTGCAATCGCTCTACGGCCGCTGGGATGCGCACTTCGACGGCCTGCCGGCCGTGGCCGCCGTGCAGCTCGGCAAGCACCCCGACTACGACGGCGTGCGCGGAACCATCACACGCCACGGCGCCAACCCTGCAAAGGCCGCGGTCGCGCAGCTCGCGGGCGACGTGGACGACGAAGGCGCGCTCTCCATCGACGAATCGCAGGACGGCCGCGCCATCAGCGCCGTCTGGTCGGGCAAGCTGCAGGCCGGCTCGTGCGGGCGCGAATTCAGGGGCACGTGGCGCAACGCCGCGGACGAGAGCACGCACCCGTTCGTGCTCAGCAAGGCAGTCGCGCAGGAAGGAAAGCAATGACGACGACACGACGACAACCTCACTTCAACCTGGCCGCGCTCGCGGCCGTGGCCGCCTGCCTCGGCGGCGGCGCCACGGCGCACGCACAGGCCGTGGACAAGCCCGCGAGTCCGCTGGGCGTCGGCCAGCTCACCTGGCAGCAGTGCGCCGCACTCGGCGCCAGCAACGAGGCACGCCTGGCCTGCTTCGACCGCTGGTCGCAGCAGCAGACGCTGCCCTCCGCGTCGGTGCCCGCCGCGCCGCCCGTGCTGGCGAACACCCAGCCGCCGGTGGACGCCTCGATCCCGGCCACGCGCGTCGTCTCGGTCGCCACCACCGAAGGCTGCCGCGACCGCCAGTACTCGGTGCTCTCGCGCTTCTGGGAACTGGAGGAGGCCACCGACTGCGGCACCTTCGGCTTCCGCGGCTACCGCCCGCTCAACGTGTCGGTCTCGGCCGCCACCAAGAAGCCCGAGACGCCGACCTCGCCCTCGGCCGGCCACACCGCCGATCCGGTGGCCTACCAGGCCAACGAGATGCGCATCGGCCTGTCGGTGCGCACCAAGCTCGCCCAGGGCATGCTCACGCAGAACGATCCGGCCAACAGGAAGGACTCGCTGTGGTTCGCCTACAGCCAGCAGTCGACCTGGCAGCTGTTCAACGGCGCCATCTCGCGGCCCTTCCGCACCACCGACCACGAACCCGAGCTGATGTACGTCTACCCGACCGACTTCAAGCTGCCCGGGGGCTGGCGCTGGCGCTATTCGGGCCTGGGCATCGTGCACCAGTCGAACGGCCAGGCCCTGCCGTTGTCACGCAGCTGGAACCGCGTCTACCTGATGGGTGGCGCCGAGCTCGACGACCGCTTCACCATCACCGGGCGCATCTGGAAGCGCGTCTCCGAGAGCGCCGCCAAGGACGACAACCCCGACATCTCCGACTACATCGGCCGCGCCGAGCTCACCGGCCGCTGGAACCTCAACCGCGACAACCAGCTCGCCGTGACCGTGCGCAACAACCTGCGCGACAGCGGCCGCGGCTCGGTGCGCCTCGAATGGCTCAAGGCCATCGGCGACCCGACCAAGAGCAACCTGCGCTTCCACACACAGCTGTTCTCGGGCTATGGCGATACGCTGGTGGACTACAACCGCAAGCGGACCGTCCTGAGCATCGGCCTCAGCCTCGTCGATTTCTGATTCACTTCACACGTCCTTCCACACCATGAGTGCAGACCTGTCCCCCGTCGACGACACGCAGCGCGAGATCATCGCGGCGCTGCACGTCGCGCCCGTCTTCGATGCCGCCCGCGAGCTGGAGCGGCGCGTCGACTTTCTCGCGAGCTACCTGAAGCAGACCGGCCTGAAGACGCTGGTGCTGGGCATCAGCGGCGGCGTCGATTCACTGACAGCCGGCTGCCTCGCGCAGCGCGCCGTCGAGAAGCTGCGCGCCACGGGCTACGACGCCACCTTCATCGCGATGCGCCTGCCTTACGGCGTGCAGAAGGACGAAGCCGAGGCGCAGGCCTCGCTCGCGGTGATGAAGCCCGACCGCACCATCACCGTCGACATCCGCCCCGCCGCCGACGGCATGCTCGCGGCGCTGAAGGCCGGCGACCTGGCATTCCGCGACGCGGCGCATGAAGACTTCGTGCTCGGCAACATCAAGGCGCGCCAGCGCATGATCGCGCAGTTCGCGGTGGCCGGCGCGCACGACGGCATCGTCATCGGCACCGACCACGCGGCCGAGGCGCTGATGGGCTTCTTCACCAAGTTCGGCGACGGCGCGGCCGACATCACGCCGCTCACGGGTCTCAACAAGCGCCGCGTGCGCGCGGTGGCGCAACTGCTGGGCGCGTCCGACGCGCTGGTCTACAAGGTGCCGACCGCCGACCTCGAATCGCTGGTGCCGGGCAAGCCCGACGAAGACGCCTTCGGCGTCACCTACGAGCAGATCGACGACTTCCTCGAAGGCAAGCCGGTGTCGGCCGAGGCCCGCCGGATCATTCTTGCGATGCACCGCAAGAGCGCGCACAAGCGCGCGCTGCCTGTCGAGCCCTTCTGACGGCGGCCGTGCGGCCGGTCAGGCCGCGGGCTTGAACTCGTCCACCGTCAGGCCGAGCTTGCGCACCTTGTCGTGCAGCGTCTGGCGCGCGATGCCGAGCGCGGCGGCCGTGGCCGGCTGGTCGCCGTGCTGCCGCCGCAGCTCCTCGACGATCACCGCGCGCTCGAACGATTCCACCTGCTGCGGCAGCCCGCGCGGCAAGGCCGGCACGCCGTCGGCGCCGTTGCCGCCGCGCGTCTGCGTCAGGCGCTCGCCGAGCAGGCCCAGCACGAAGCGGTCGGCCACGTTGCGCAGTTCGCGCACGTTGCCGGGCCAGGCGTAGGCCATCAGGTCGGCCAGCTGCGCGTTGCTCAGCAGCGGCGCGGGGCGCTCGTAGCGGCTCGCGGCCTGCAGCGTGAAGTGCTCGAACAGCAGCGGGATGTCCTCGCGCCGCTCGCGCAGCGGCGGCAGCTCGATGAAGGCCACGCCCAGGCGGTAGTACAGGTCGGCCCTGAACTTCTGCTGGTCGCTCATGGCCTTCAGGTCGTCCTTGCTCGCGGCCACCACGCGGCAGTCGAAGGGAATGGTCTTGTTGGAGCCGATGCGCTCGATGCTGCGCTCCTGCAGCGCGCGCAGCAGCTTGATCTGCACCGCCATCGGCATGCTCTCGATCTCGTCGAGGAACAGCGTGCCGCCGCTGGCGTATTCGAACTTGCCCACGCGCACGCGGTTGGCGCCGGTGAAGGCGCCGGCCTCGTGGCCGAACAGCTCGCTCTCGGCCAGCGACTCGGGCAGGCCGCCGCAGTTGAGCGGCACGAAATGCTGGCGGCGGCGCGCGCTGTGGTCGTGCAGGCAACGCGCCACCAGTTCCTTGCCAGTGCCGGTCTCGCCGTAGACCAGCACGTCGGCCGAGGTCTCGGCCAGCGTCTTCACGGTCTGGCGAACCTGCTGCATCTGCGCCGAACGGCCGATCAGCACCGACTGGATGCCCTGCCAGTTCTCCAGCGCGTCGCGCAGCGCGCGCACCTGCAGGCTGAGCTGCCGGCGCTCGATGGCGTGGCGCACGATGGCCACCAGCCGCTCGGAGCTGAAAGGCTTCTCGATGAAGTCGTAGGCGCCTTCGCGCATGGCCTGCACGGCCATCGCGATGTGGCCGTGGCCGGTGACCAGGATCACGGGCAGCTCGGCATCGACGTTGCGCAGCTCGGGCAGCCACTCGGTGCCGCTCAGGCCCGGCTGGCGCACGTCGCTGATCACGACGGCCGGCACGCCGAAGGCGATGTGGGGCCGCGCGCGCTCGGCGCTGGCGAAGGATTCGACCTCGAAACCGGCCAGGGTCAGCACCTGGGTCGTGCTGATGCGGACGTCTTCGTCGTCCTCGACCAGCAGCACCCGGATGGCAGGGGCTTCGCTCACTTGGGGGTCACTCCTGTTGTGCAATGGAAAGGGAGGGGATGGGCGGGTTGTGGATCACGGCAATGGCGGCGGGCAGGTCGATGACGAAGCATGCGCCGCCTCCATCCAGGTTGGCCGCGCGCAGCGTGCCGTCCATGGCGCGCACCAATTGTGCCGAGATCACGAGTCCCAGGCCCAGCCCGGAACCCGCGGCCTTGCCGGTGACGAAGGGTTCGAACAGGCGCGGCAGGATGTCGGGGCGAATGCCCGGGCCGGTGTCGGTCACCGAAAGGAGCACGCGCCCCTCCTTCGGCCGGGCTTCCAGCCGCAGCATGCGCAGCGGCACGTCCTGCATGGCGTCGATGGCGTTGCGCATCAGGTTGGCGAGCACGCTGCCCAGCGCGGCGTCCTCGGCCATGGCGCTCAGCGCCGCGGGCTGCACGTCGACCTCGATGGTCACGCGCTGCTTCTTTGCGGCGTCGGCGACGATCGCCTGCGCTTCGGCGATCGCCTGCGACAGCAGCACCGGCGCCAGCGGCACCTCGCCCTTGTAGGCGAAGGTGCGCAGCTGCGAGGTCAGGCGCGCGAGCCGGTCGACCATGTTGCGGATGCGCTGGAGGTTGCCGCGCACGTCGTCGATGCGGTTCTTGTCGAGCAGGATGACGGCGCTTTCCGACAGCGTGCGCATGGCCGTGAGCGGCTGGTTGAGCTCGTGCACCACGCCAGCCGACATCTGGCCCAGCGCGGCCATCTTGCCGGCATGCACCAGCTCGCCCTGCGCCGCGCGCAGCTGCGCGGTGCGCGCCACCACGGTCGATTCGAGCGTGTCGTGCGCCGCCTGCAGCGCAGCCTGGCTGGCCAGCTTCTGGCGCACCGCGCGGCGGCGCTGCCACAGCGCGACGGCCACCAGCAGCAGCACCGCCATCGCCAGGCCGGCGGTGACGGCCGCGTAGCGTGCCGCCGTGCGCAGCGGCGCGAGGTCGTCGAGCACCACCAGCTGCCACGGTGCGCCGCGCAGGATGCGCGCCGACGCGAGCTGGTCCACGCCGTCGAGCGAGATCACCTGCACGTCGCGGTCCAGTGCCTCTTTCTGCGTCCACTGCAGCGGCTGCAGGCTGGCCTCGCCATAGGGACGCGAGCGCAGCACCTCGGCGCGCTGCAGCGCATCGAGCGGCAGCAGCGGGCGGAACTTGAGGTCTTCGCGGGTGGAAAGGATCACCACGCCGCGCTGGTCGATCAGCGCCACGTCGCCGGGCAGCTTGCGCCAGGCGCGCTCGGCCTCTTCGAGGTTGATCTTGACGGCCACCACTCCGCGCGAGGCCTGGCCGCGGCGCAGCGCATACGACAGGTAGTAGCCCGGCTTCTTGCTGGTGATGCCCACCCCGTAGAAGCGGCCCCGGCCCTGCCCCAGCGCGTCGATCACGTAGGGCCGGAACGACAGGTCCTGGCCGACGGTGGTGCCGGGCTTGTCCCAGTCGGACGCGGCCAGCGAGGTGCCGGAGGCGTCGAGCACGTAGAGCATCTCGGCGCCGGCCGTGGCGTTGACGCCGTCGAGGTAGCGGTTGACCGCGTCGCGCAGGCGCGTGTCGGAAGGCGTGCCCAGGAGCTCCGGCACGACGGGCGTCATCTCCAGCAGCGCGGGCAGGTAGTCGAAGCGGGCGAGATCGGCGTCGAGCCCGGTCGCGAGCATGTCGAGCCGGTGCTCGGCCGCCTCGCGCAGCCGGGCCAGGCCGGCCTGCATGGCGATCTGCTGGCCGGCGAGGGCGGCCACGGCCACCAGCGCCAGCGCGCCACACCAGCGCGGCAGGGCGCGCCATCCCCTCGTGTGGTCGAAAGGTCCATCGGAATGCAGGCCCGGCTCCCTTGAAATCATGGGAGCGTTATTGCACAAGGCCGGGCCGTCCGCATCGGTGGCAGCCCGATGGCCCCTGGCGGGGCCGGAAGCAGGGTCAGGCTTGCCGTGCCTGGCCGGCGGGCATGTGCGCCTCGGTGGCGTCGAGCACGCGCTCGGGCTCGTCGGCTTCGGCGGTGCTTTCCTGGTTCAGATGCTGGTGCATGCGCGCGGTGTCGAGGTCGCCGGTCCACTTGGCGACGACCAGCGTGGCCACGCCGTTGCCGATCAGGTTGGTCAACGCACGGGCTTCCGACATGAAGCGGTCGATACCCAGGATCAGCGCGAGGCCCGCCACCGGCACATGGCCCACGGCCGACAGCGTGGCCGCCAGCACGATGAAGCCGCTGCCCGTGACGCCCGCCGCCCCCTTCGAGGTGAGCAGCAGCACGGCCAGCAGCGTGAGCTGCTGCGTGAGCGTCATGTCGGTGTTGGTGGCCTGCGCGATGAACACGGCCGCCATGGTCAGGTAGATCGAGGTGCCGTCGAGGTTGAACGAGTAGCCCGTGGGCACCACCAGCCCGACCACCGACTTCTTCGCGCCCAGGTTCTCCAGCTTGGCCATCATGCGCGGCAGCACCGACTCGCTCGACGACGTGCCCAGCACGATCAGCAGCTCTTCCTTGATGTACTTGATGAACTTCCAGATGCTGAAGCCGTGGAAGCGCGCGATGAGCCCCAGCACCACGAAGATGAAGAACAGGCAGGTGGCGTAGAAGGTGGCCATCAGCTGGCCCAGCTGCAGCAGCGAGCTCACGCCGTACTTGCCGATGGTGAAGGCCATCGCGCCGAAGGCACCGATGGGCGCCAGCTTCATGATGTAGCCGACGATCACGAAGAGCACGTGCGAGCCCTTCTCGATCAGGTCGAACACCAGCGTGCCGCGGCCGCCGAAGCGGTGCAGCGCGAAGCCGAACAGCACAGCGATCAGCAGCACCTGCAGGATTTCGCCCCTGGCGAAGGCATCGACCAGCGTGCTCGGAATGACGTTGAGCAGGAAGTCGACCGTGCCGGTCATCTTGCCCGGGCCGGTGTAGGCCGCGATGCCCTTGGTGTCGAGCTGGCTCACGTCGACGTTCATGCCCGCGCCGGGCCGCACGAGGTTGATGATGACGAGGCCCACCACCAGCGCGACGCTGCTGACGATCTCGAAGTACAGCAGCGCCAGGCCACCGGTCTTGCCGACCTTCTTCATGTCCTCCATGCCGGCGATGCCGACCACCACCGTGCAGAAGATGATCGGCGCGATGATCATCTTGATCAGCTTGATGAAGCCGTCGCCCAGCGGCTTCATCGACGCGCCGGTGTCGGGATAGAAATGCCCCAGCAGCACACCGAGCACGATGGCGGTGATGACCTGGAAGTACAGGGACTTGTAGAAGGGTTTGGGTGCGGTGGGATGTTCCATGGGGGTGCTCATCGGTTTGTCTCCAATTCGTGGCCAGGCTCCGTAGCGGGGCGCACGGCCGGCCTTGTGATTGAGCAATCGACATGCCACCGCCAACTGCGCGTCGACTGCGCGCCAAGTCCTTGATTTGATGGACCTTTTCGCGAACGGGCGAACGACGCCCCGCCGACGATCCGGATGGCGCAGGCAGAGCCCGTCCGATCTGCCGGATCGATATCTCGGGGAAAACCCTAGGCCCGGGACAGTGTCAGACTCGGCTCCATGAACGACACCGCGCAGCCGCCAGCGGCCACGGACGGCGCCTCGAAGCGCATCGCGCTCACCGTGGCGGCCGCTTTCTTCATGGAGACGCTGGACGCCACCATCATCGTCACCGCGCTGCCGGCCATCGGCGCCGGCTTCGGCATGGGCGCGCTCGACGCGAGCCTGGGTGTCACGGTCTACCTGATCGCGATGGCGGCGCTGGTGCCGGCGGCGGGCTGGTGCGCCGGGCGCTTCGGGGCGCGGCGGGTGTTCGCGCTCGCGGTCGGCACCTTCACCATGGCCTCGCTCGCCTGCGGGCTCGCGCCCACCTTCGAGGTGTTCGTCGCGGCGCGCGTGCTGCAGGGCGCGGCGGCGGCCTTCATGTCGCCGGTGGGGCGGCTCGTGGTGCTGCGCGAGACGCCGAAGCACCGGCTGATCGAGGCCATCGGCACCATCACCTGGCCGGGGCTCATCGCGCCGGTGATCGGGCCGCCACTGGGCGGGCTCATCGCCACGCATGCATCGTGGCGCTGGATCTTCCTGCTGAACGTGCCGCTGGGCCTCGTGGGCCTGTGGCTGATCATGCGGCTGTTTCCGCGCCGCACCGACGCGGCTCCGGCACGCTTCGATGCGGCCGGCTTCGTGCTCACCGCCGTCGCGCTGGCCGCGCTCGTCGAAGGCCTCACGCGACTGGGCGGCCCGCAGCCGGGCTCGCCCGCCACCCTCGGCCTGCTGGCCCTGGGCGCCGTGGCGGCGGCCGCCGCGGTGCGCCATGCGCGGCGGACGGCGGCGCCCCTGCTCGACCTGCGCGCGCTGGCGGTGCCGACCTATGCGCTGGCCACCGCGACGGCCGGTTTCGTCTCGCGTGTCGCGATCAACGCCTCGCCCTTCCTGCTGCCGCTGATGTTCCAGATCGGCTTCGGCATGAACGCGTTCCAGGCCGGCTCCATGCTGCTGGTGTACATGGGCGGCAACCTCGTGATGAAGAGCGCCACCACGGCCGTGCTGAGGCGCTTCGGCTTTCGCAGGGTGCTGACGGTGAACGGCGCGATCTGCGCCGCCACGCTGTTCGGCTGCGGGCTGCTGTCGCCGGGCGACCCGCTGCCGTGGGTGTGCGTGCTGCTCTTCGCGGCGGGTATGGCGCGCTCGATGAACTTCACCGCGGTCAACACGCTGGCCTTTGCCGACGTGCCCGACGAATCGCGCGCCGGCGCGAGCACGCTCGGCACGATGCTGCAGCAGGTGTCGCTCGCGCTCGGCGTGGCGCTGGGCGCGATGGTGCTCGGCGCATCGCAGGCGCTGCGCGGCGCGCCGGCCGTGCAGCTCGCGGACTTCCGCCACGCCTGGTACGTGGTCGGCCTGCTGATGGCCATCGCGACGCTGATGACGCTGCGGCTCGACCGTCAGGCCGGCATGTCGGTTTCGCACAGGCGATGAACGCTACCGCCGTGGCCGTGCCCGATCTTCCATCCACCCTTTCAGGAGAAGTTGTCATGCCATTGCACATCGGCGTGGTCGGTTGCTCGGCCGAAGGCGCCGCGCTCTGCTACCGCACGCTCTGCGTCGAAGGCGCCTCGTACCTTGGCGCGGCCCACGCGCACCCGGAGGTGTCGATGCACACCCACTCGCTCGCCGCGTATGTGGACTGCCTCGACCGCGGCGACCTGGACGGCGTCGCGCAGCTGATGCTGTCCTCGGCGGGCAAGCTGGCGGCGGCCGGTGCGGATTTTCTGGTCTGCCCCGACAACACGATCCACCAGGCGATGCACCTGGTGCTGCCGCGGTCGCCGCTGCCATGGCTGCACATCGCCGAGGTGGTCGCGGCGCAGGCACTGTCGCGGGGCTTTCGCCGCGTGGGCGTGCTGGGCACGCGCTGGCTGGTCGACAGCGAGGTCTACCCGCAGGCGCTGTCGGCCGCCGGGCTGGACGCCGTGCGGCCGGATGCCGGCGAACGCGCCGAGCTCGGCCGCATCATCATGAACGAGCTGGTGTGCGGCGTGTTCCGGCCGGAATCCACGGCCGCGCTGCAGCGGATGATCGAAAACCTGAAGGCGCGCGGCTGCGACGCCGTGGCTCTGGGCTGCACCGAGCTGCCGCTGGTGCTGAACGACGGCAACTCCGCGCTGCCGACGCTCGACTCGACGCGCCTGCTGGCACGCGCGGCGCTGCGGCGCGCGACAGCCGGCTGAGAGGCGCCGCCGCCTACTTGCGCACCTTGTCGATCTCGGCCATCAGCTCCTTCACGGTGGCCTCGCCGACCGAGGCCGAGTACTTGTCGATCACTGGCTTCACCTTCGCGCGCAGCTTCGCCATTTCTTCGGGCGGCAGCTCCGACACGGTCATGCCCGCCTTCTTCAGCGCATCGAGTGCGCTGTCGGCGGCGCCGCGCGAGGCCTGGCGCTGGAACGCGGTCGATTCGGCCGACGCCTCGGTGATGATCTTCTTCTCGTCCGCGCTCATGCCGTCCCAGGTCTTCTTGCTAATCAGCAGCGCCTGCGGGTTGTAGATGTGCCGGGTCTGCGTGATGTACTTCTGCACCTCGGCGAACTTGGACGACAGGATGGTGGTGTTCGGGTTCTCCTGCCCGTCGACCGCCTTCTGGTCGAGCGCCGGGTACAGCTCGGGGAACGGCAGCGGCGTGGCATTGGCGCCCAGCGCGCTGAACAGGTCGATGTAGATCGGCGACTGGATCACGCGGATCTTCAGCCCCGCGATGTCGTCGGCCTTTACGACCGGCCGCTTGCTGTTGGTGAGGTTGCGAAAGCCCAGGTCCCAATAGCCCAGGCCGTGCAGGCCCTTGTCTTCGAGCTTGGCCATCAGCTTCTGGCCGAAGGGCCCGTCGGTGACGGCATCGGCCTCCTTGCCGCTGTTGAACAGAAACGGAAAGTCGTAGGCCGCGAACTCCTTCACCTGCGCCGAGAGAATGCCGGCGTTGAGCACCGTGAGTTCCACCGTGCCGCCCTGCAGCGCCGACACGGTCTGCAGGTCGCCGCCGAGCGCGCCGCCCGCGAACAGCTTGACGGTGATCTTGCCGCCCGACTTGGCGGCCACGAGGTCGGCGAACTTCTGCGCGCCTTGCGCCTGCGGATGGCCGGTCTGGTTCTGGAACGCGAACTTGAGCGTGCGCTCCTTGACCTGCGCGCCGGCGCTGCACACGGCGAGCACCGCAACGGCGGCAACCAGCATTTTTAGAATCGAACGCTTCTTCATGGTGAATATCTCCTTGTAGTTGTCTATCCGTGGAACAGCCTGGCCGGCCCCGTCACCAGCCACGGGAACAGCACCATCAGGAACATGACGGCGAACTCGGCAATCATGAAAGGCACCACGCCGCGCGTGACGTCGTCCATCGATATCTTCCCGACGCCGGCCACCACGTTGAGCACCGTGCCCACCGGCGGTGTCACCAGCCCGATCGAGTTGTTGATGATGAAGAGCACGCCGAAGTACACGGGGTCGATGCCTGCGGCCTTCACGATGGGCATCAGCACGGGCGTGAGAATCAGGATGGTCGGTGTCATGTCCATCGCGGTGCCCACGACCATCACGAGCACCATGATCGCGAACATCAGCAGGATCTGGTTGCCCATGAAGGGCTGCAGCAGGCCGACCACCTTCGACGGCAGGTCGGCCACGGTGATGAGCCATGCGCTCACCATGGCCGCGGCGATCAGGAACATCACGATGGCACTGGTCTTGGCCGCGCCCACGAACACCGCGTAGAGGTCTTTCCAGCTCAGCTCGCGGTAGACCACGATCGACACGAAGAGCGCGTAGGCGGCGGCCACCACGGCCGCCTCGGTCGGCGTGAACACGCCCATGCGCAGTCCCACGAGGATGATCACCGGCAGCATCAGCGCCCACAGCGCCTTGCGGAACGCGGTGAATATCTCGGCGCCCGACTTGCGCGGCGGCGGCACGATCTTCTCGCGGCGCACCAGCCATGCCCAGGTGATCCACAGCGCACCGCCGATCAGGAGACCCGGCACGATGGCCGCAAGGAACAGCTTGGAGATCGACACGTTGGCGGCCACGCCGAAGATCACGAGCCCGATGCTCGGCGGTATCACCGGCCCGATGACGCCGGTTGCCGCGATGAGCCCGCCCGCGCGCGCCTTGTCGTGGCCCGCCTTGACCATCATGGGCAGCAGCAGCGCGGTGAGCGCAGCCGCGTCGGCCACGGCGGAGCCTGAAAGCGCGGAGAGCAGGCAGCCAGCCATGATGGTCACGTAGCCCAGGCCGCCCTTCACGTGGCCAACCACCGCGAGCGCGAAGTCGACGATGCGCTTGGAGAGGCCGCCCACGTTCATGATCTCGCCGGCCAGCATGAAGAAGGGTACGGCCAGCAGCGGAAAGCTGTCTGCGCCGCCGATCACGTTCTGCGCAAGGATCTGCGCGTCGAACAGGTCGAGATGCCACATCAGCGCGACGCCGCTGGCCAACAGGGAGAACGCGATGGGAATGCCCATCGCCATGGCGAGGAGCAGCGAGCCGACGAAGACGAAGATGGTCATTTGCGCGGCCCCTGTTGTGCATCGCCTTGCGAACCGAGGATCTGCTGCAGCTGCACCGCTTCTTCGGACTCCTGCACCATCACGAGATCGCTTTCGGCAATGCGCCCGGTGAGCAGGCGCAGCAGATCGAGCGCGAGGATGAATGCGGCCAGCACCGAGAACACCACGCCCGACAGGTACACCACTGCCATCGATGTGCCGGTGACCGGCGCCGTCACGTCCCAGTTGATGCGCGCCTGCGCCACGCTGCCCTGGAACAGCAGCCACACGATGTAGAGCATCACCGCATGTCCCACCGCGAGGCAGATCTTCTTGCCGATGGGCGGCAGCTTCTGCACCACCATGTCGACGCCCAGGTGGCCGTGCTCCTTCAGCGCGACGACCGCGCCGAGAAAAGTCATCCAGATGAAGAGCCAGCGCGAGACCTCTTCGGACACCGTGATGCCCGAGTTGAAGCCGTAGCGCAGCACCACGTTGCCGAAGACCAGCACGACCATGACCGCGAGCGCGGCCGCGATCACGGCTTCGATGCCGGCGCAGCATCGGTCGATCCATCGATTCATGCGTGTGCTTCCTTCTCAGGCCGACGCGGGCTGCTTCTGCATCTCGACCAGCGCGCGCAGCGCAGCCAGGTACGAGTGCGGACCGAGCCCCTGGACCGTGCCCTTCACGGCCGGCGAGATGATCGAATGCGCGCGCCATGCTTCGCGCGCGGCGATGTTGGACATGTGCACCTCGATGATCGGGAACGGCATCGCCTTGATCGCGTCGTGCAGCGGCACGCCGTGCTGCGTGAGGCCCGCCGGGTTGACCAGCGCGCCCTGGGCATCATCGATATGCGTGTGCAGGAAGTCGACCAGCTCGCCTTCGTGGTTCGACTGGATGATGTCCAGCGCCACGCCGAGCTCGTTGGCGAGCTGCTGCAGCTGCGCGTTGATTTCGGCCAGCGTGGTCTTGCCGTAGATATGGGGTTCGCGGCGGCCGAACAGGTTGAGGTTCGGCCCGTGCAGCACGAGGATCTTCATGGGGGCGCCTTCGGTCGGAGTCTTGCTTACTGCTTGCGGATGCGCGCAAGCTCGTCGGTGTAGAGCTTGACGATGGCGGGGTCGTAGCTCGCGGCAAAGCGCTCGGTGACGGGCCTGGCGACCTGCCGCATGCGCGCCTGTTCGGCGGGTGCGAGTTCGTTGAACTGTGCGCCCTTGGCCTGCAGGTCGCCCACGGCGCGCTGCGCGGCGGCGCGGCTCACCTGGCGCTGGTAGCCGCGCGTTTCGTCGGCGGCCTCGTGCATCATCTTCTGCTCGGCCGGGCTCAGCGAGTCCCAGAACTTCTTGCTGACCAGCACGATGTTGGCCGCGTACACGTGGTTCGTGGCGCTCACGAACTTCTGCACCTCGTAGAACTTGTTCGACAGAATCACCGCGTACGGGTTCTCCTGGCCGTCGACCGCCTTCGCCTCGAGCGCGCCGTACAGCTCGGCGAAGGGCATCGGCACAGGGTTCGCCTTGAAGGCCTTGAAGGTCTCGAGGAACACGGGGTTCGGAATGACGCGGATCTTCAGGCCTTCCAGGTCTTCGGGCTTGGTGATCGGGCGCTTGCTGTTGGTGACGTTGCGAAAGCCCAGGTCCCAGTAGCCCAGCGCCACGAGGCCCTTCTCCGGCAGCTTCGCGATCAGCGCCTGTCCCAGCGGACCGTCGAGCAGCGCGTCGGCCTGCGCGAAGCTGCCCACCGCGAACGGGAAGTCGATGAGGCCGAACTCCTTGACGATGCCCGCCAGCGAGGTGGTGGCCGGCGCCGACATCTGCTGCACGCCGCCCTGCAGCGCCGACTGCTGCTGCATCTCGTTGCCCAGCTGAGAAGCGGGAAACTCCTGCACCTTCATCCTGCCGCCGCTCTTGGCCGCGAGCAGTTCGGCGAAACGCTTCACGCCGAAGCTCACGGGATGGTCGGCGTTGTTGAGGTGGCCGAAGCGGATCACACGGTCCTGCACGCCCTGCGCGAGCGCGGGAACGGCCAGCGCGAGGGTCAGGCCGACGGCGGCCAGCGAGCGATGAAGGGTTCTCAAGATGTATGTCTCCAGCATTGCGAAGGTGCAGCGCGGCGCGATCTTAGGCGGAATGTGGAAAGTATTTCCACTAGTGAAAACGCTTGGCAAAAACGCTAGAGTGCCGCCATGACAGCCATACTCGAACGCAGCTTCAAGGTCCTCGAACACCTGGCCGGCCACCCCGAAGGCCGGGCGCTGTCCACCCTCTCGGCCGAACTGGAAATGCCGCTGAGCGCCACCCATCGCCTGCTGGCCGAGCTGGTGCGCTGCGGCTACGTGCGCCAGGACCAGAGCCACGGCGACTACGTTCTTACGATCAAGCTGGTATCGCTGGGCCTGAGCTTCCTGAGCAACAGCGGCATCGTCGACGTGGCGCAACCGCTGCTCGACCGGCTCGCGGCAGAGTCCGGCGAGCTGGTGCGGCTGGCCGTTGTCGACGGCGACGAACTCACCTTCGTCGCCAAGGCCCAGGGCGCGACGCGCGGCCTGCGCTACGACCCCGACATGGGCCTGTCGGTGAACCTCTCGTGCAGCTCGGCGGGCCACGCCTGGCTTTCGACGATGACGGACGAGCAGGCGCTGCAGCTCGTGGCAAAGCGGGGCTTCGGCAAGCCCGAGGACTACGGCCCCAAGGCGCCGACCACCGTGAAGGCATTGCTCGCATACCTGCGCGCGGCGCGCAAGCGCGGCTTCGCGATGATCAGCGAGGTGTTCGCGCCGGCGATGACGGCCATGGCCGCACCGGTGCGCAGCGGCAACGGCGCGGTGATCGGCGTGATCACCATCGCCGGGCCACTGGTGCGGCTCACGGAAGAACGGATGCTCGAGCTCGGGCCGGTGCTGCTGGCATCGGCCGAGGACGTGGCGCTGGCCAGCGGGGCCTCCGCGTTGTTCAAGCGAAGGGCCTGACCGGACACCCTGCCGACGGCAGGGGACGCAACACTACTGCGGCCTTGCCAAGGTTTCCGCGAGCTCCCACAGCGAGCCCATCTGCCCCGAATGAAACAGCAGAGGCGGCGTGTCGGTGCGCGAGAAGCGATCCACGCGACCGAGGATGATCGTGTGGTCCCCCTCCTGGTGGCGTGAATACGTCGAGCATTCGAATGTCGCGACGCTGCGTGTCAATCGTGCGCATCCGTTGGATGCAAGGGCGAAGGCTTCGCCGAAGCGCTCGAACTTGTCCGCCGCAGGCCTGGCGAAATGCCAGGCCAGGTCGCGCTGTTCGGCGGCCAGCACGCTGAGGTTGAAGGAGCGCGCCGCAAGAAACGCGTCGGCGCTGCGCGTGTCGTCGCGGATGCTCCACAGGATCAGCGGCGGGTCCAGCGACACCGACGAGAAGGAGTTGATCGTCATCCCCTCGCGTTTGCCGTCCGGCGTGGTGGTCGTCACGAGGCACACCCCCGTGGGAAAGGCGCCGAGCGCCTGCCGGAGTTGGCGGGCATCGGCCGTTTCGGCGGCGTCGCCCGTGATCAGAGCCCAGGAGTACATGGCCGGCGCCTCGCTCAGTACTGGCCCTTCGGCTCGAGGCCGAGCAGGTACTGCCCCACCATGGAGGAGACCGCGTCCCAGTTGAGGCTGATGTGGCGCGAGATGGCATTGGCATCGCGCCACATCCGCTGGATCGGCTGGTTCAGCGACAGGCCTGCGCCTCCCACGCTGGCGAACACCGCCTCGACGGCATCGCGCGACAGCCGCGCGGCGAAGGCATGGTCGCGGCGATTGCGGATGCGCTGCTCGACGCTGATGACATGGCCGTCGAGCGCCATCTGCTCCACCTGCGCGGTGTCGCGGTAGAGCAGCAGGCGCGCCGCATCGACGCTTGCCGACGCTTCGGCGAGGCGGGACTGCACAGGGAAGAACTCGCTCAGCCTGCTGCCTGCGCCGGCCACGGCGCCACGTGTGACACGCGAGCCGGCCAGCTCGATCAGCTCGTCGACCGCGCCCTGAGCGGTGCCGAGGATGGGCGACACGAGGCAGACCGGCACCGCCGAGAGAAAGGGAATGCGGTAGATCGGATTCGCATTGACCTTGGCGCCCGGCGGGCAGTTCGAGGAGGCCTCGGCGAACGTGAGCTTGCGGTGCCCGGGGATGAAGGTGGGCTTGTCGATGACGACCGCCTTCGAGCCCGTGCCCGCCTGGCCGGCGACGTGCCAGTTGTCCTCGATCGACCAGTCTGATCGAGGAGCGAGCAGGAAGCCCGCGGTCGGCGGCGCACCTTTTTCCTCGGGCGGAAACTGCACGCCCAGCAAGGCCCACTGGGAGTTGTCCACGTTGGACGCGAAGAGCCACTTGCCTTGCACGAGGTAGCCGCCATCGACCTTCTCGGCCATCGTCGCCGGCGCGTACGAACCGCAGACGATCGCGCCGGGGTCCCTGCGCCACACGTCGTCCTGCGCCTCCTCGGGGAAGGTCGCGACGAGCCACTGGTGGATGGCTCCCAGCGAGCAGCCCCAAGCCGACGAGGTGCAGCCCCGCGCCAGTTCGCTCACCACATCGATGAAGGCGGTGAATCCGTATTCGAAGCCGCCGTAGCGCGCCGGCTGCATCAGCTTGAAGAAGCCCGCATCGTGGAAGGCACGCGTGGTTTCGTCGGACACACGCCGATCCTGCTCGGTGCGCTGCGCCCGGGACCGAAGCATCGGCACCAATTCGCTTGCGGATGCAACTATCGATTCGAGCGGAGGCGCGTCTTTCACCGGCGATTTCCTGCCGGGGGCCGGGAGGTCGACGTGATTGAGTTGGGCAAACGGGTTCGCGGCATCTGTCATGGGGGTCTCCAGGAAGGGTCGGATGGATCTCGGGGTTGGAGCCTTGATTGGAGAAGAAAACATTTGCAAATGCAATCAAATAAACCTAGGTATTAACGCTATGAAGGCGCCCACGATTGTTTGTAAGATCGGCCATGGCAAAGAGAAAACCCTCCTCGACCTCTTCCTCCGAACGGCCCGGTCCGTCGGCGGAATTGGTTCGTGAATTGAATGCATTTACAGATAAATCGCCTCAACACGACCTGGAGCGCGCAATCCCCTACCTGCTTGCGCGTGCAGGAACAAGAATGGGGCAATCGTTCAGCAGGGAGCTCAAGCAGTTCAACCTCTCGCTGACCGAGTGGCGGGTGTGCGTCGCGCTGCACCACGCGGCGCATCAGCGGCTGTCCGACCTGGCGCTGCACACCTCGACGGAGCCCTCCACGCTTTCGCGGGTGGTCGACGGGCTGCTGCAGCGCGGCATCCTGGTGCGCGACCGGTCGGACGAAGACGCCCGAGCGCTCGCCCTGAGCCTGACCGACGCGGGGCGCGACCTCGCGCTGCGGATCATTCCCCTGGCACAGCTCTACGAGCGGGTGTCGTTGTCAGGGCTGAGCTTCGCGCAGGCCGAGTCGCTGAGGGACATGCTTCGCATGGTCTACGACAACCTGGAAGTGCTCGACAACGAGTGATGCCGCGGTGAACATCAACACCATCGATCTGAACCTCTTCCTGGCGTTCCAGGCGATCTACGCCACGCGCAGCGTCACGCTGGCGGGCGAGCGCCTCGGCATGACCCAGTCGGCGATGAGCAATGCCCTGAAGCGCCTGCGCGAGCGCTTCAACGACGCGCTGTTCGTGCGCTCGACCGACGGCATGGTCCCGACGCCGGTCGCCGAGCGGCTCATCACCCCGATCGAGGAAGGGCTCGCCTGCCTGATGCAGGCGGTCGATCAAGGCAGGACCTTCGAGGCGCAGACATCAGGCCGCACGTTCCGGATCGCCGTCAACGACATCGGGCAGCTGGTCATGATGTCGGAGCTGCTCCTGGTCGCGCGCGGCATTGCGCCCGGGGTGCGATTCGAAACCGTCGATGTGCCCATTGCCGAGGCGCGCCAGCGCATGCTCCACGGGCAGATCGACATCGCCCTGGGCAGCTGGGAGCCCATAGGGCCGTCGTTCTATCAGCAGCGGCTGTTCGACGAGACCTTCGTCGTGCTCACGTCCAGAGCCTCGCCCCTGGGCGGGCGCGACAGCATCGGTCTCGACGAGTACCTTGCGGCCGAACACATCGCATACCGCCCCCATGGAACGACCGACTTTCAATTGCAGCAGACGCTGGAACGAGCCGGCGCGCTCGATCGACGGCGCGTGATCCTGACGGCCGCCCATTCACTGGGCCTGTCGTCGATCGTCGCCTCGTCGGGACTGCTGCTGACGGCACCGGCGCGCCTCGCCCAGGCGATGGTGGCGTCGCGCACGGACCTGCACATCGTCAATGCGCCGTTCGAGGTCGTGCCCTTCGAGATCCGGCAGCAGTGGCACGAGCGATTTCACCAGGACAGCGGCAATCGCTGGCTGCGCGAGCTGATATTCGGCCTGTTCCACGAGCGCTCGCAGCGGCATCAGGGCGCCGGCAAGCAGGCGTAGTCGACCTGATGGCGCTCGGTGCGGATGCTGCCGAGTTCGCGCTTCACGCGAAGGTGCTCGGGATGGGTTGCATAGTCTTCGAGGCTGCGCGCATCGCGAAAGCGCGTGCAGAGCACCACGTCGCAGGCGTAGTCGATGCGGCTCGTATCGATCCCGACTTCCAGCTCCAGGAGCCCCGGGATGCGGCCGCGCAGCCCTTCGAACGCATCGCGCACCGCGATGCAGTTCGCGCTTCGTTCCGCGGCCGAGGCACCGGCGACGCGCCACATGACGATGTGCTTGATTTCCATGTCTTCAGTCCCGCGGCGCCTTGTTCAGCACGAAGTCGTGGTCGAGTGTGTAAAAGGGTTCGTCCATGCGCGTTCCGTCCGGCGCGACGCCGGGCTCATGGCGCTTCCAGTCGGCGATGAGCGAAGAGCGCACGCCGAACACGGCATCGGAATCCAGGTACGCGCCGCCCGAGCGGAATACGTGGGTGATGAGCGTCTCGTACCCCGGCGCCTGGATCATGAAGTGCAGGTGGGCAGGACGCCAGGGATGGCGGCCGAGGTGCTCCAGCAGCTGCCCCACGGGGCCGTCGTGGGGGATGGGATACGGCACGGCCACGATGGACCTGAAATCGAAGCGGCCGTCCTCGCGCGTGCTGAGCTGGCCACGGCCTTGGGCACTGCCCAGTTCGGGGCGCTGGACGTCGTAGAAGCCTTCGTCGTCGGACTGCCAGACGTCGATCCGCGCATCGGCGATGCGCTCGCCCTGGATGCCCCGCACGCTGCCCCGCACGAGGCAGGGCATGCCGTGCGCGCCGTTGGAGATGTCGTCGCCGTTCTGGTACTTCGGCGCGTCGGGAACATAGAAGGGACCGAAGACGGTCGCCTCGGTGCAGCCCGTCGGACGCCGGTTGCACTGCGCGGTAACGAGCGTCGAAAGCCCGAGCACATCCGACAGCAGGATGAACTCCTGGCGCTTGTCGTCGGTGATCCTGCCGACGCGCGTGAGGAAGTCGATGCCATGGGACCACTCGGCTTCGGTGAGCTGTACCTCGCGTGCGAAATCGTGCAGATGGCGCACAAGGCTGTCCATCACCGTCTTCAGGCGCGCGTCGGCGGTTCCGCCCTGCGCCTTCAGCGTTGCGCTGGTGATGGTCCATTCGTCGATGTCGATCATCTGGTCTTCTCGCCGCGCCGGCACCTCAGGATTGCTTCAGCTTGAACAGCGACAGTGCGTTCGTGCGGCCGATCTTCAGCCTGTCGGCTTCGCTGATGCTCGTATCGTTGAACCAGTTCGACGCGTGGTCCACGTTCTCGAAGGGCCAGTCGGTCGAGAACAGGATCCGGTCCGAGCCGACTTCCAGCATCGCGTCGATCAGCGTCTGGGTGCGGAAGTTGCCGGACGTCGTGAGATAGAAGTTCTCGTGGAAGTACTCGCACAGCTTGCGCTTGGCGGGATAGCCTTTGGGCGCCTTGACCCAGGCATTGCGGTGGTCGACCCGCCACATGTTGTACGGGAGTCCTTCGCCGAGATGGCCAAGAATGATCTTCAGGCCGGGATGCCGGTCGAAGAGGCCGCTGGCCATGAGGCGCAGGGCATGGACGGCGGTTTCCTGTGCAAAGGCCCACGTGGGCCCGAGCAGCCAGGGGTGGCCTTCGTAGATCTGGGCCCAGCTCGCGAGCGGGTTGCGCGGATGCAGATAGAACGGCGCATCGAGCCGCTCCGCCGCGGCCCAGAAGGACGCGTACTGCGGCGCGTCGTAGTAGACGGCGTTGTCGGGCGTGCCGACCTGCGAGAACCCGTTGACCAGCGCGCCACGGAAACCAAGCACGGTCATGCAGCGCTCGAGCTCCTCGGTCGCCTTGTCGGGGTCCTGCATCGGCAAGGCGGCGAATGCCTGGAAGCGGTCGGGCCGCTTCGCGACCTGCTCCGCCAGGAAATCGTTGGCGCGGACAGAGAGTTCATAGGCCTTGACCGGATCGGGAACCGCCTGAACGGCAGGCGCGTTGAGCGAAAGAATCATCATCTCCATGCCGTTTTCATCCATCTGGCGCAAGCGCCCTTCATGAATGTCGATGAGACGGCTGCTGAGTTCCTTCCAGTAATCCCCAGGCACGAAGCCGGCCGAGTCCTGCAGCGTCTCGGGAAGCGCAAAGTGTTCCTCGAGGCCGATCTTTCCTTGCATGGCTGTTTCCTTTTTTGCGGGCACGGTCCGCAGGTGTTGATTCGCGGCAGCGCCAACAGCGGCGCTTGCCTTGCAGGTCAATTTACGAAAGCCTCGTTGCAGCGTCGAACGAAATTCGGTGATGGCGCACATCTGGATTTCGCATGAAGGGCAGCTTGTGGGTAGACCCGCCCCAACATTTCCAGGCTTCATAGAGAACATCCTGAAAATGCGTTGGACCTTCGCGCGCCCGCAATCCACCATGCGAACGCCGTCAACGTTCGCCCGCCGACAAGGCGCTGACGCACCCTTTTTCCATCAACTCGGAGACACGAGTCATGCGTCAGATCGACCTTCACAAGCTGGCCGACGAAACCCGCTTCAACCGCTTCCACGGCCTCGTGCTGTTCTGGTGCGCCCTGATCATCGTGTTCGATGGCTACGACCTCTCCGTGGTCGGCATCGCGCTGCCTTCGATCATGGCCAACATGGGCGTCCAGCCCACCAACGCCGGATTCATGGTCAGCTCGGCACTCTTCGGCATGATGTTCGGCGCCATCTTTCTCGGCACCATCGCCGACAGGATCGGCCGTCGATGGGCGATCGTCATCTGCGTGGGCCTGTTCAGCGTGTTCACCGCAGCAGCCGGGTTCGCCAAGGACCCCGTCACCTTCGGCGTGGTCCGCTTCCTCGCGGGGCTGGGCATCGGCGGGGTCATGCCGAACGTCGTTGCGCAGATGACCGAATACTCGCCGAAGAAGTTGCGCGCAACCCTCGTCACGCTGATGTTCAGCGGCTATGCCGTCGGCGGGATCATCGCCGCGCTGCTCGGCAAGGGCCTGATCGAAACCTACGGCTGGCAGTCGGTGTTCTTCGCGGCGGGCATGCCGCTGGTTCTGATCCCCTTCATCCTGAAGTACATGCCGGAATCGATGCCGTTCCTGCTGGCCCGGGGACGAACCGAAGAGCTGAAGAAGATCGCCTCCAGGCTCGACCCGGACTACAAGCCGCTGGCAACCGACCGCTTCGTCGTGCCGCCCGCCGACCGGGCGGCCGGCGCACCGATCAGGCACCTCTTCCAGGAGGGCCGCGGCTTCAGCACCGTCATGTTCTGGCTTGCATTCTTCATGTGCCTTTTCATGGTGTTCGCGCTGAGTTCATGGCTGACGAAGCTCATGGCCGGTGCGGGCTACAGCCTCGGTTCGGCATTGACGTTCGTGCTGGTGCTCAACGCGGGCGCAATGGTCGGCGCAATCGGCGGCGGCTGGCTCGCGGACCGCTTCCACATCAAGTACGTGCTGGCAGGCATGTATGCGCTGGCCGCGATTTCGCTCACGCTGCTTGGCTACAAGATGCCGACGCCGGTGCTGTTCGTCCTCATCGGCCTGGCCGGTGCGTCGACCATCGGCACGCAGATCGTGGCCAACGCATACACCGGCCAGTTCTATCCGATGGCAGTGCGCGCCACGGGTCTCGGGTGGGCACTGGGAATCGGGCGCAGCGGCGCGATCCTGGCTCCCATCCTGATCGGCGTGCTCGTGGGCATGAACCTGCCGCTGCAGCAGAACTTCATGGCGATCGCGATTCCGGCCGTGATCGGCATGGTTGCGGTTCTTCTGATCAATCACGGCCGGTCCGCGTCTGCGCAGATGGTCGATGCCGACCGGCCTCGAGCCGAGCCGGGGAACGACGGCCAGCAATTGGTCGGTTCGTGAGCGACAAGGCGATCTGCTCCTGCACCTTTTCCGGGCGGCCTGACAAGGCCGCTTTTTTCATGGTGCGGTCATTGTCCAAAAACGGGCACCGCCGGCGCCATACCTGAAAATTCGCGTGTTCGCTCGATTCCGCACGACACTTCACAAGGAAAGTGTGCAAAATTCCCATCCGTGATCGGCCGCAGCGCCGCCGATCGGATACTCGGCTATTTCAATCTCCGCTCTCTTCCATCCATGCGCGCTGAAAGCGGTCTCCTCGAGGCACGAAGTGGCCTCCCCCAGCGGGCGGCAGGGCCCATGCCCAAAGACATGCTGGGATGCACGCTCGGTCATCTCCAGAAAGACCAGGCACTCTCGGCCAACGGCTTGCGGATCTACCGCAAGACCGTGAACGCCAATGAGCTCCACTACGTGGAAACAGAGCCAAGCGCACGCGGAGTGCTGCTCGGCGTCTCGTTGCGCGACGGTCACCGCAGGCGAATCCTCCATGAGCACCATGCGTCGTGCCATGACTTCGGCAAGGGCTCGATCTATGTCCGTGATTTTTGCGACCGCTACCGCGCGGACATGCAAAGCGGCTTCGACTTCGTGCTGCTCGAGATCTCGCATCCGGCCCTGGAACGCGCCATCGACGAAAAGCAGGGGCCCCGCGTCGGCGGCCTCGTCGATGTTGCGGGCGCCAGGGACGACGTGCTCGCCCACCTCGCGAGCGCGCTGACCCCTGCGCTCGAACGCCCTGCCGAAGTCAGCCAGCTGTTCATCGACCAGATCGGCGTCGCGATGACGAGCTACCTGGTCGACAACTACGGCCGCGGAGCCACGGCAACCCGGTCCCGGACGAACCGGCTGCTTTCGCGTTCGCACGAGGCGCGGGTCAAGGAGATGCTGCGCAGCAAGATGAATGGCGACATCTCGATTGCAGAGATCGCCGACGCCTGCAACCTGTCGCGCAGCTATTTCATCCACGCCTTTCGCGAAACCACCGGGCAGACGCCGCACCAATGGCTGATTGCGCAGCGGATCGAACGTGCGCAAGCGCTGCTGATGGACTTCGAACGACCGCTGGTGGAGGTTGCGACGGCCTGCGGCTTCGCGGACCAGAGCCACTTCACACGCGTCTTTTCCCAGTACACCGGCAAGCCGCCAGGCGCCTGGCGCAGAGAGATCCGAATCGGCATGTGAAAAGATCCGGGTGCGCACGCCGATACGGATTGCGTCCGAATATGCAAAGCCGCGTCCAACCCTGCAAGACGGCGCGCGCCGCCGCGCGCACCATGGGCTCCCCATCGAAGGAACCACCATGAAACCCTCCCTGCCGCAGCTCATGAGCCTCAACGGCGGCTTCGTCGACACCGCCGGCTTCCTCGCGCTGCATGGCCTGTTCACCGCGCACGTCACCGGCAACTTCGTCACCATCGGCGCGGCGCTGGTGCATGGCACCTCGGGCACGATCACCAAGCTGCTTGCGCTGCCGGTGTTCTGCATCGTGGTCGTGCTCGCACGGTTGTTGAGCTATGGCCTTCCCGGCCTCGGCCTGCCGGTGCTGCGCACGATGCTGGTGCTCAAGGCCGCACTGCTGCTGGCGGGCGGCATCCTGGCCATCCGCTTCGGCCCCTTCGCCGATGGCGACAGCGCAAGCGCGATGCTCACGGGCCTGGTGCTGGTGTCGGCCATGGCGATCCAGAACGCGGTGCACCGCATCCACCTGGGCAGCGCACCGCCGACCACGCTGATGACCGGCACGACGACGCAGGTCATGGTCGATCTCGCCGACCTGATGCGCGGCAAGCAGGCGCCCGAAGAAGCGGCCGCCGCCCGCGCGCGCATGCGGCGCATGTCGGCCGCGGTGGTCTGGTTCGCCGCCGGCTGCGCGGCGGCGGCGCTCATCTACCTGCAGTGGAACGTATGGTGCTTTGCCGTGCCGCCGGTGCTGGCCGCCTGCGCCGTGGTGCTCCAGCGCAGCACGCACGAGGGCGATCCTGCACCGGTGTCAGCCGCGTCAGCTGCGCCTCACCTGTAGAGCCAGCGCGCCATCAGGCGCGTGTACCTCGGCATCACGAGGTACACCATCAGCCCGACGATGGTCGCCGCGGCCAACAAGTGCGCCAGCCAGTAGGCGGACAGCACGGGCACCGAGGCCAGCAGCCGGTGCAGCACCGCCGGCACCAGCATGGTCAGCGGATAGATCACCGACAGCGTCAACAGGAACTGCTTGTAGCGCTTGGCCGGAGGCTGCCCTGCGGGCGGATGGAACCAGAACTCGAGCCCGCTGCGCGTTTCCACCTTCTCGTCGGCGTCAAGGAACGGCGCCACCTCTTCCACCAGCTGGCGGCGCGCGACGGAGGCGAACCAGTCCTGCGCATGCGCGAGCGAATCGAAGCGGATGGCGATGGTGTACTGCAGGCCGCCGCCGGCGGGATGGATGATGTTGACGCCGCGGTGCCCGGGAAAGCGCGAGGCGATCGGCACCACCTTCTTCAGCCATTGCTCGTAGGCGGCCACGGACTCGCGCTTCACCGTCTGCTGGATGACGGCGGTGACGGTTTCGGCACCCGGCAGCACGCGCCCGGCAATCTCGTCCAGCGTGGCGGTGCGCAACCCGGGTTGGCGGTCGTCGGCGGTCATGCGCGGTGCCTTTCTCAGAGGCCGATCAGCTTGCGGCCTTCGTCGGCCAGCAGGTCGTGCGTCTCGGGGTGCGACCGCATGTAGGCGTTGAACACGGGGCATTGCGGCACCACGCGCAGCCCGCGCTCGCGCGCCGAAGCGAGGCCGGCCAGCACCAGCTGCTTCGCGATGCCCTGGCCTTGCAGGGCTTCGGGCACCAGCGTGTGGATGAAGGTGATGACGTTGCCTTCGAGCGAATAGATTGCGACGGCACGCTCACCCTGAGCCTCGTATTCGAAGCGGTGCTTTGCGGGGTTGTCGCGGACCTGGATGGAAGAAGGAGGAGTGGTCATAAGAAATTCTTGAATGTGCCGGGCGCGCACGAAGCACCGCCCCGGCAAGTGGCTACAAGCGCCCTGCCGGGGCGGTGGCGGCATCAGCCCTTGATGAAAGCCAGCAGGTCGGCGTTCACCTGGTCGGCATGCGTGTTGCAGGTGGCGTGCGGCGCGCCGGCGTACGCCTTGAACTGGCTGCCCTTGATCATCTCGGCCGCCAGCTTGCCCGTGGCCTCGATGGGCACGACCTGGTCGTCGTCGCCATGGATCACGAGCGTGGGCACGTCGATCTTCGCCATGTCGGGGCGGAAGTCGGTTTCGGAGAAGGCCGTCACGCAGTCGATGGTGGCCTTGATGGAGGCCTGCAGCGCGATCTGCAGCGTCTGCTTGAACACGCCCTGCGACACCTTGGCGCCCGGGCGGTTGGTGCCGTAGAACAGCGTGCTGAAGTCGTCCAGGAACTGCGGGCGGTCGGCGGCCAGGCCGGCGCGGATGCTGGCGAACAGCGACGCATCGGGGCCCCCGGGGTGGTCGGCCGTCTTCATGAACAGCGGCGTCACGGCGCTGATGAGCGCGAGCTTGGCGACGCGCGAGCTGCCCTTGCGCGCGATGTAGCGCGTGACGTCGCCGCCGCCCATGGAGAAGCCCGCGAGGATCACGTTCTTCAGGTCGAGCTTCTCGATCAGCTCGGCGATGTCGTCGGCGAAGGTGTCGTAGTCGTAGCCGGTCCAGGGCTGGCTCGAACGGCCGAAGCCGCGGCGGTCGAACGCGATCGCGCGGTAGCCGCGTTCGGCGAAGAACAGCATCTGCGCGTCCCACATGTCGGCGCTCAGGGGCCAGCCGTGGCTGAACAGGATGGGCTGGCCCGAGCCCCAGTCCTTGTAGTAGAGCTCGGTGCCGTCGCGCAGGGTGAGTGTGGTCATGGTCTTCCTTTTCGGAATGGTGTGAAGGGGAAAAAGAATGCAGGAAGGCGGGTGCGCTCAGCCTTGGCGCACGGACTCGAACAGGAACCACGTGCGCTGCTCGGCCTCGTCGATCCAGTTCTCCAGCACGCTGGCCGTGGCCACGTCGCCGTACTCGTCGCACACCGTGTGCGTGGCACGCATGAAGCCGGCCAGGCGCTGGTTGTCCTCGCGCAGCTCGGCCAGCATGTCGATGGGGGTCACGAAGTCGGCATCGTTGTCCGACAGGCGCTGCAGGCGGGCAGCGTGGCCGGTGGAGCGCAGCGTGGTGCCGCCCACCTTGCGCACGCGCTCGGCAATGGGGTCGACCGTGGCGAAGATCTGGTCAGCCTGCTCATCCAGCAGCAGGTGGTAGTCGCGGAACGACGGGCCCGACATGTGCCAGTGGAAGTTCTTCGTCTTGAAGTACAGCGCGAACACATCGGCCAGCAGCACGTTGAGCGCCGCGGAAATGTCGCGCGTGGCGTCGGCGCCCAGGTCGCTCGGGGTGTGCAGCGATGCGACGCGGCGCGCCTTGGTGCTGCTGGCCAGGGCCTTGACGGCCTTGGTAGATTTTGAAGTAGCCATGTGTTTCCTTGGTTCGCCCGGGTTGTCGGCCAAATGCCGTCTGTCGTCAAAGAGAAAGAAAGTGATGCACCGCGGGCTTGTCCGGCCCGATGTGAAAGCGCACGGCCTCGCTCTGCAAGTCGGCGTCGGCGTGCGACACGCGGTGATGCTGGCGCAGGTGCTCGGCCCACGACTCGACGAGGAACCACTCCATCACGCGCTCGGTGTCGCCGGTGTGCTCGGTCACGCCCCATGCGTAGGCCCCATCGCGGCGGCGCTCCAGCGAGAGGCGCTTCATCGCGTCGAGGAAGGCCGGGCGGTCTTCCTTGCGGATGCGGTACTCGACCTGGATCATCACCGGGCCACGGTCGTGCGCAATGGGCTCGGCCACCAGCGGTTCGGGCCAATGGTTGGAAGCCTGCAGGTCCGACTCGCCCTTGGGCAGCCGCGCACGGTGGAACAGCACGGCCACGATCACCAGGCCGATGGCGCCGGCCACCAGCGTGTAGGGCACGCCAATTTCCTGTGCAACCAGGCCCCAGCCGAGGCTGCCGGCCGCCATGGCGCCGTTGAACACGGTGAGGTACACCGCCAGCCCGCGGCCGCGCACCCAGTTCGGCAGGATGGCCTGCGCCACGCCGTTGAGCGTGGTCAGCGCAATGATCCAGCCCAGACCCAGCAGCAACAGCAGCACGATGGCCAGCCACTTCGGCGGTGCGAACACGAGCGCGCCCATCACGGCGGCGGTAATCACCGAGGCCAGCAGCACGAGGCCGTCGGCATCGAGCCGCTGGCGCAGCCGCGGCATGACCAGCGCACCGGCAATGGCGCCCGCGCCGACGGCGCCCAGCAGCACGCCGTAGAAACCGGCGGTGCCGCCCAGCATCTGGCGCGCCACCAGCGGCAGCAGCGCCCACACCGAACTCGCGAACAGGAAGAACACGGCCGCGCGCAACAGCACGCGGTGCAGTTCCTTGCTGGCGCGCGTGTAGCGCAGGCCGGCACGGAAGGCGCCCAGGAAGTTCTCCGACAGGCCGCTGTCGACCGCGGCCGGGCGCTTCCACCAGATCAGCGCGGCAATGACGAACACGTAGCTCAGCACGTCGGCGCCGTAGGTCAGGGCCGCACCGAAGCTCGCGAGGATCAGGCCGCCCGCCGCAGGGCCGATGGAACGCGCGATGTTGATGCCCAGCGAGTTCAGCGCCACCGCGCTCTTCAGGTCGGATCTGGGCACCAGCTCCGGCACGATCGACTGCCAGGTCGGCCCCATCAGCGCCGCGCCGATGCCGCCGACGAAGGTCAGCGCAATCAGGTACTCGACGGTGAGTGCGCCTGTGTGCGAAAGCACCAGCAACGTACTGCTCACGCTGGCCAGCACCAGCTGCACGAAGATCAGGAAGCGCCGGCGGTCGAGGATGTCCGACAGCACGCCCGCCGGAATTGCGAGCAGGAAGATCGGCAGCGTGGCCGCGGTCTGGATCAGCGCCACGGCCGTCGGGCTGGCCGACAGGTCGGTCACCAGCCACGAACTCGCCACGTCGCGCATGAAGCTGCCAATGTTGCCGAGCACGGTGGCGGTCCACAGCACGGCGAAGACGGGCTGGCGCAGCGGCGCGAAGCTGCCACCGCCACCACCGGCTGGCTGCGCGGCTTTGACGGCCTCAGTCATTCTTGCGTCCCTGCAGGTCGTGCCAGGCCACCAGCAGGAAGCCGCCAACCAGTCCAAGGTGTTCGAAGAACGAGTTGGCGGCCATGAAGCGTTCCTGGCCCACCGGCATCTGCCAGAAGCGCAGCGCCACGAAGGTGGCGAACAGCGTGAACGCGGCCAGCGCCACGGCGCCCAGCCAACGGTAGAAGCCCGTGAGGATGAGCGCCGAGGCGCCCAGCTCCAGCACGATGACGGCGGCCGCCATCGGTGCCGCGGGTGACACGCCGAAGTGGTTCATCTCGGCGACGGCCGAGCCGAAGTCCATCGCCTTGTTGAAGCCGCCCTGCAGGTAGGCCGCGCACAGCAGCAGCAGCGCGATCCAGCGCAGCACAGGTGAAGGTTGCCAATGCATCGTCTTCATCACACCGCCCAGCAGGCGCAGCCCAGCGCGCCCCAGAAGCTCTTCAGGTCGGCAATGGGCAGCTTGCTGCTCCAGGCCGTGGCGTGCTGGTGGCCGTGCACGTTGCAGTCGTTGGCGCAGGCGCAATCCGCCGCCATGCGGCGGATCGTCTGCTGCAAGGGGCGCCCTTCCTTGTCGCCCCAGCCCGCGTAGCCACCGAAGGTGCGCGCGGGCGACCAGTCGGGCATGGCCGGCGGCGGCGTGCCTTCGTCCAGCGGCGCGAACGGACCGGCGCCGTAGACCACCTTGCCGCCCACCATCGTCAGCAGCGCGGTGGTGCCGGCGATGTCCGATTCGGCGCAGGCGAAGAAGTCGCGGTCGGGCACCACCAGGTCGGCCAGCTGGCCGGCCTCGATGCGACCCTTCTTGCCGACCTCGTTGGAGAACCAGGTGACCTTCTCGGTCCACATGCGCAGCGCCGTCTCGCGGTCGATGCAGTTGCGCTGCGGCGTGAGCTGCATGCCGCCCACGGTCTTGCCGGTGACGAGCCACGACAGCGACACCCATGGGTTGTACGACGCGACGCGCGTGGCGTCGGTGCCGGCGGACACGTTCACGCCTTTCTCGAGCATGCGCTTCACGGGCGGCGTGGCCTCGGCCGCGCCGGCACCGTAGCGCTCGACGAAGTACTCGCCCTGGTAGGCCATGCGGTGCTGCACGGCAATGCCGCCGCCGAGCGCCGCGATGCGGTCGATCGACTTCTCGGAGATGGTCTCGCAGTGGTCGAAGAACCAGTTCAGGCCAGCCAGCGGCGTGTCGCGGTTGACCTTCTCGAACACGTCGAGCGCGCGGTCGATGGTTTCGTCGTAGGTGGCATGCAGGCGCCAGGGCCAGCGGTTCTGCGCGAGCACGCGCACCACTTCTTCCAGCTCGCCTTCCATTTCGGGCGCCATGTCGGGGCGCGGCTGGCGGAAGTCCTCGAAATCGGCGGCCGAGAACACGAGCATTTCGCCCGCGCCGTTGTGGCGGAAGTAGTCGTCGCCCTGCTTGTATTTGGAGGTGGAGGTCCAGTTCAGGAAGTCCTGCTTTTCCTGCTTGGGCTTCTGCGTGAACAGGTTGTAGGCCAGGCGGATGGTGAGCTGGCCGGCATCGGCCAGCTGCTGGATCACCTGGTAGTCCTCGGGGTAGTTCTGGAAGCCGCCGCCCGCGTCGATGGCGCCGGTGACGCCCAGGCGGTTGAGCTCGCGCATGAAGTGGCGCGTGGAGTTCACCTGGTAGTCGAACGGCAGCTTCGGGCCCTTGGCCAGCGTGGCATACAGGATGGACGCGTTGGGCTTGGCCAGCAGCAGGCCCGTCGGGTTGCCGGCGCTGTCGCGCACGATCTCGCCGCCGGGCGGTGCGGGTGTGTCCTTGGTGTAGCCCACGGCGCGCATGGCGGCGCCGTTGAGCAGCGCGCGGTCGTACAGGTGCAGGATGAACACCGGCGTGTCAGGCGCCACGGCGTTGAGTTCGGCGATGGTCGGCAGGCGCTTTTCGGCGAACTGGTGCTCGGTGAAGCCGCCCACCACGCGCACCCACTGGGGCGCCGGCGTGATGGCGACCTGGCGCTTGAGCATGCCCATGGCATCGGCCAGGCTGCGCACGCCGTCCCAGCGCAGCTCGAGGTTGTAGTTGAGCCCGCCGCGAATGATGTGCAGGTGGTTGTCGATCAGCCCCGGCAGCACACGCTTGCCCTGCAGGTCGACCACGCGCGTGCCGGTGCCGGCCAGCGGCAGCACGTCTTCGCTGCGGCCCACGCGCAGGAAGCGGCCGTCCTTGATGGCCACGGCGCTGGCCTCGGGGTTGGCGCGGTCCAGCGTGGTGAAGCGGCCGTTGTGGAGGATCAGGTCGGGGGCGGAGGAACTGGCCATGTCAGACTTCCTTTGGGCATGAGAGGGGGTCATTGCCGTGCCGGCAATGGCGGCACCGAGTGTGCCCAGGCACAGGCGGCGGCGTTGTTCGTCGAACAGATCGCTCATGACTCTTTGTGTGTGGTCGGTACGGCGGCGGCTGTGGCAGCGGGCTCGGCCTTCGCGCGTTGCGGCAACTCGCCGAACACATGCGGCGCGACCTGGTGCTGCAGCCACGAGGTGGCCGCGGTATCGGGCTTGATCACGCTCTTGATGAGCGGCGGGATCTGCTCGCCGAGCAGGATCCCGAGAAGCCCCACCAGGGCGATGACCGGCGGGGCCGGCGAGCGCACCTGGAACAGTGCGTAGATCACGCCGACCAGCAGGCCGAGCGCGAGCGACAGGACGTAGGGCTTCATCTTCGTGCTCACCGCGGGATTCAGCCTTCGTGCGCGCCGAACATGGTCTTGGCGTAGGTCACGCCCAGGCCGTAGGCGCCGCCGAACTTCTTGGCGATGCCGGTGGTCAGCTCGTAGGTGTCGGTGCGGGCCCAGTCGCGTTGCAGCTCGAGCAGGTATTGCAGCGAGGTCATGGGCTGCGCGCCGGCCTGCACCATGCGGTCCATCGCGCGGTTGTGCGCCTCGGCAGACACGTCGCCGCAGGCGTCGGCGATCACGAACACCTCGAAGCCCTGGTCCAGCGCCGACAGTGCCGGGCCGACGATGCACACGCCGGTCCACAGGCCGGACAGCACGATGCGCTTCTTGCCGATCTCGTTGACGCGGTCGATCACGGCCGCGTCTTCCCAGGTGTTCATCGAGGTGCGGTCGAGCATCTTCTGGCCCGGGAAGGCGTCGGTGATCTCGCTGAACATCGGGCCCGAAAAACTCTTCTCGGCCACCGTCGTGAGGATGGTCGACACACCGAAGCCTGCGGCCGCGTTGGCCACCAGCGCAGCGTTGTTGCGCAAATTGACCGCGTCGATCGAGTGCGTGGCGAAGGCCATCTGCGACTGGAAGTCGATCATGACCAGCGTGTGGTCCTTGGGGGTGAGCAGCTTGGCGCCGGCGGTGGGGGTGGCTTTGATGGACATGAAATAACTCCGTGAATGGGATGGGACGAGAGATCGGTGAGAGAAAAAAGCTGGGGTTAACCCGTGAAGCAATCCTCGTTGGGAGCGAGGGTGCGTGTCTTGTCGATTAATGAGGCGGTTTGGACATTTGCCGTCGCCTGGCTCAGAACGCGGGCAGCTCGTTGGGGCGAAGGTCGAACACCAGCACCTCGGCGCCCTCGCCCTGGGTCAGGTCGAGCTGGCGCACGTCGCGCAGCCGCACACCGTCGCCCTCGTTCAAGCGCTGGCCGTTGAGCGCCACGCTGCCGCGGGCCACATGGACATAGGCATAGCGGTCGGCATCGAGCGTGAGCGAGGCCTGCTCGGCGCCGTCGAACAACCCGGCGTAGACGCGGGCGTCCTGGTGCACCGCGAGCGAGCCGTCGGTGCCTTCGGGCGAAATGATCAGGCGCAGGCGGCCGCGTTTTTCTTCCTGCGCGAAGTGCACCTGCTGGTAGCGCGGTGCCACGCCCTTCTTGGCCGGCACGATCCAGATCTGCAGGAAGTGCAGCGCCTCGGTGGCCGACGAGTTGAACTCGCTGTGGCGCACGCCGGTGCCGGCGCTCATCATCTGCACGTCGCCGGGGCGGATGACCGAGCCGGTGCCCATCGAGTCCTTGTGCTCGAGCGCGCCGTCGAGCACGTACGAGAAGATCTCCATGTCGCGGTGCGGATGGGTGCCGAAGCCGCGGCCGGGGGTCACGCGGTCGTCATTGATCACCAGCAGGTCAGAGAAGCCTTCCTGCTTCGGGTCGTGGTAGTGGCCGAACGAAAAGGTGTGGCGGGACTTCAGCCATCCGAAGTCTGCGATTCCGCGGTCGCCGGCACTGCGAATTTCCAACATGGTTCATTCCTTTGCGGTTCTTGAATTCGATTGAATTCATAATTGGCATCGGAGGAGTTTCCGAGGCATGGGATGAATCATCGATCTTCAAGAAGGTCTTGTTGACGAACATTTTTGCCATCTATCATCGAATTTTTCGATCATTGATCCGGGCGCCATTTTTTGAAGGAAACGCCGCATGCTCAAGCTCAGCCTGGAAGCCATCGAGGTGGTCGATGCGATCGACCGCCACGGCTCCTTCGCCGCCGCCGCCACGCGCCTGAACAAGGTGCCTTCCACCATCTCGTACGCCGTGGGCAAGCTGGAGGAGCAACTGGGCATGCAGCTGTTCGAGCGCAACGGGCCGCGCATCGCGCTCACGGACGCGGGCCGCGAGATGCTCAGGGAGGGGCGCTGGCTGCTCGGCGCGGCGAGCGACCTCGAATCGCGCATGCGCCAGATCGCCACCGGCTTCGAGTCGGAGCTGCGGCTCGTGCACGACTCGCTCATTCCCACGCAGTCGCTCATCGACGACGTCCGCGCCTTCGAAGAGCTGCGCTGCGGCACACGGCTGCGCATCGGCTGCGAGGCGCTCACCGGCAGCTGGGAGGCGCTGCGCGAGGGCCGCGCCGACGTGGTCATTGCCGCAGGCGAAGGTCCGGCGGGCGGTGGCTACCAGGCCGTGATGGTGGGCAGTCTCGATTTCGCCTTCTGCGTCGCCCCTACGCATGCGCTGGCGCGTGTGATGCGCCCGGTGCAGCGAGGCGACCTGCTGGAGCACAACGCCATCGTGGTGAGCGACAGCGCGCGTACCTTGTCGGACCGCACCGTGGGCCTGCTGGCGGGCCAGCCGCGCATCGCGGTGCCTTCGATGGCCGCGAAGGTCGCGTGCCAGGTGGCCGGGCTCGGCCACGGCTTCCTGCCGCGCGCCTGCGTCGAGGGCGAGCTGGCGCGCGGCACGCTGATCGAATTGCAGACCGAGGAGCCGCGCGCGCCGGAGGCGTTCTGGCTGGGGTGGAAGACGGGTGCCACGGGGCAGGCGCTGCAGTGGTGGGTGAAGCAGCTGAATCGGCCGTTGGTGCCGGCCCTGTTGCCACGCTCGGCGTGATGCCGTGAGCCGCCGCCGGAAGCGGCGTGCGGATCAGCCGGCGTTCAGGCGACGCCAGCGCGCCGGCGGAGTTCCGATGTGCGCGGAGAACACACGCGTCAGATGGCTCTGATCGGCAAAGCCGCAGGTCGCGGCGATCTCCGCGATTGGAAGATCGGGCTGGCGCAGCAGGCGGCGTGCGGCATCGACGCGCTGCGTCACCAGCCACGCGTGCGGGGCCTGGCCGAAGGTCTGCTTGAAGGCCTTGCTGAAATGGCTGCGCGACAGCCCGCACTCGCGCGCCACCTCGGCCAGCGACACGTCACTGGCCAGGTGCGCCATCAGGAAGGCCTTGGCACGGCGCTCCTGCCAGGGCGCCAGGCCTCGTGAGGCTGCATTGGCCACGCTCGCCGCGCCACCGTAGGCATGCAGCACATGGGCCTTCAATGCCAGCGCGAGGTGATCGACAAACAAGGTGCTCGCCTCTCCTGGCTGCATCAATGCCGGCAGCATCGCGCGGCCGAGGCTCGCCACCACCGTGTCGACCGTGCCCGCGTCGCAACGCAGTGCATGCACGCGGGGCACGTCCATTTCCTCGGCGAAGGAGTCGATGGTTTCGCGCGGCACGTGGAACAGCATCGAATGGAACGGGCTGCACACATAGGCAGAGTTGCATTCCGACAGGTCGGTGATGTGAAAGGCGCCTTCCCGCTGCGGGCCGAGCCGCAGCATGGTGCCGCCGCTGCGGATCCGCCGGGAGCCGCCCGACGAGATTTCCACGCTGAGCACGAAAGCGTCTTCGGCCGGCAAGGGCGGCAGAACGAAAAGATGCGGGAGATCGTAGTGAAGGCGCGCAATGCCGAGCTCCGACCCCCAGCGCGACGTAGCGACGAGCGACGGGACGGCATCGACGCCGTACTGCTTCGCCAGGTGTTGGCCGAATCGGTTGTTGGGGCAGTGTGCGGTCGGCATGTAAGCGAAGTGCTGTGGCGCTATCCGGGCACATCTTAGTTCGGCAGGCACACCCCGCTCCTGGGGCCAAATCGTATTCAGAGCCGAGCACCCATCGTCAGCACCATTCGGAACCTGACCCCGCCGGACTTCAGCTTCCGGTAGGCCTCGCCCGCCTGCTCCAGCGACATGACCTCGATGTGCGGCCGCACGTTCACCAGCACGCTGAAGTTCAGCGTCTTCTCGTTGTCGTAGGGCGTGCCGGTCAGCGACCCCACGATGCTGCGCTGCCCTCCGACCAGCAGGCCGGCGGGAATCTGCAGCGGGTTCTTGCCGGAGCTGAGCACGACCAGACGCCCTTCGGGCGCCAAACCGCCGAGCAGCGCCGACACCGTGTCGGCGTGATCGATCATGGTCACGATGGCTTGCGCGCCACCCATGGCCTTGAGCCTGGCAACGGCATCCTCCGCACGACTGTCGATGTAGACATGCGCACCCAGCGCCAGGGCGTCCGCGGCAACATCGCTGCCACGTCCGATGGCGACGACCTTGAAGCCCATGTTCCGCGCGTACTGCAGCGCCATGTGCCCCAGGCCGCCGATGCCCAGGATGACCACCGTGTCGCCAGCCTGGGCACCGCACTTCTTCAGCGCATTGAAGGTGGCAAGGCCGGCGCACAGGATCGGCGCGGCTTCCTCTGCGTTCAGTTCGTCCGGGATCGACACCAGGCCCGTGCCGCGCGCCAGCATCATCTCGGCATAACCGCCGTCGCAGGTGGCGCCGACCACCGGCTGGTTCTGGCAGAGCTGGAAATGTCCCTGGCGGCATTGGACACACTCGTTGCAATGGCCGCCGAGGCGGCCCACGCCCACACGCTGGCCCAATTTCCAGATGGAAGGTGTATGGGCGCCCAGCGCCACGATGCGTCCGACAACTTCATGCCCGGGCACGCGCGGTGGTTGCAGCGCCGGATAGGCCCTTTCGATGTCGGCGGCATCCGCACCGCAGACGCCGCAGGCCTCCACCTGGATCAGCACCTCGCCGATGCCCGGCTGCGGCGTCTGCCGCTCCACGAGTTCCAGCACGCCGGGGCTGCTGATCTGCATGGCCCGATAGGTTTGTTTCATCTCTATATCTCCAATGGTTCGTCCCATCCACGCTCGGCGAACGGGGCTGGGTTTCAATGAAAAAAAGAACCTGCCATGTCGGGAGCCGTCAACTCCTCGACGCCCCGCCGGGCGGCATCCACCGCGCCTGCGACATATCCGGAAAATTCCGGCGACCATTCGCTCGCGATGCCAATCAATCGGTCTCGCCACACCCCGGAAAGTGCCGTGCGAGACAAGCTCGCAGCGTGATGCACGTCGGGGGTCTGGTCGGCTGCGACAGCCGTATGGGGATCGCTGGCCCAGTCCTTCAGGAACTCCGCCAGGGGCGATTGCGCACGATCGCCGAACAGCCGCACCAGCTGGGCACGGCAGTGGCCCAGCAGGACGGCTTCGGGAACCTGGCTGCGCACGGCGGCGGGAACACCCAGGAACCCGAACAACGCGGCGCGGCCGCCCGGCGCCGAGGCGTCATGGATCTCGGCCATGGGCCCCACGGAACTTCTCGCCTCGCCGGAGAGCCCTTGTTCGCGCCAGAAAGGCTCGTCGAAAACCGCCACGTACTTGGCATGCGGCGCCATCCAGGTTGCGCAGCCTTTCCATTGCATCGCCAGGTCATCCGGAAGCGCCGGCGTGAAGTCGATCGTGTGGGCCGCAAGGCGAGGAGGCACGGCAAGCAGGACGTGCGCCACGCGACAGGTGACCGCACGCCCTCGCCTGTCATCGGCTTCCACTTCGATGCACTCGCCCAGATCCCTCACGCGTTTCACCTGGCAGCCGGAGACGAGCTTCTGCGCACTCAGGCGATGCCGAATGGCATCCGTCAGCGCGCCCATGCCGCCCACGATCCGCAGGGCCGTCGACGTGGACGCATAGCCATCGACCCGGCTGGGCGAATGCGCCCTGGAGCGTTCGATCAGCATGTCTCCTGTTTCGTGCTGCGCGAAAGTTGCGAGGCCGAACTCTTCCACCACCCGCAGCAGGCTGGGCTGAATATCAGGCCAGAACCACGTTGCGCCGAGGTCGAAGCGTCCGGCGGCCGATGCCGCCTCGGGCACGGAGACAATCCGCCCGCCGAACGCATCGCGCGCTTCCAGCAGCACATAGTCCTGAATGCCACGCGCTTCGAGAAGTGCGGCTGCCTGCGTACAGGCCGCTCAGGCCACCGCCGATGATGGCTATTCGCGCGCTCAGCATGGTGCACTTGCTTCCCTGGCATAGCTTGAGAGATGCCCGGTCTTGAGATACATGGTCGCTCCGGCGCTGCCTGCGATGAAAGCGAGGTACTCGCCGGCAGGCAGCCGGATCCAGCTGCCTGGGCCATGCTGCTGTGCGCTGTCGAGCAGACTGCCCTCCAGCACCAGTATTTCCGCACCCTCGACCGGGCCGGCGAATACACGAGCGCCTGCCCTCAGACGCTCGATGGAGACATGTTCGGTCCGGTCCGCGAACAGCAAACAGGATTCGCGCCCGTCCTTGACGGCCCACCGGGAGGCATCGCAGGTGTCGATGCGCACGGGCCGGCTCTCATCCGCGCGCATCTGCCAGAGCTTGACGAAGATGAGCGCGCCCTCGTCGCTGAAAGGCTGGTGGCTGGAGCCTGGCGGATTGCGCAGGTACCAACCGGCGGGATAGTGCCTGCCCCCTTCGGAGAAGGTGCCGGACAGGACGAGGATCTCCTCGCCGCCCGGATGCAGATGGGGCGAATAGCCCGATCCGGGCGCGTAGCGCACGATGCTGGTCGCGCGCGCCTTCTCATCGCCCAGCCGGTCCAGCATCACCCGTTCGACACCGCTCAGAGGGGAGGCCAGCCACTGGTACTCGGCGGGAGCGACGATGGCACGGCGCGAAAAATCTGCATTGACGAGCATGATCGCTCTTTCAAGAAGTTCACGAAGAGAGAGCGGCAGGCGTGCCGAGCTGTCGGAGCCCGGTACGCTCCGGCGCGCTTATTTGTTGGGCAGTTGCGCGTGGGCTTCGAGCACGCGTGCCGAGTAGGTCAATGCGGCGCCCGCATTCAGGGCGATGGCCACACCCAGCGCCTCGGAGATTTCCGCCAGCGTGGCGCCATGCTCGACGGCCTTCTTGGTGTGCACGGAAATGCAGCCGTCGCAGCGTGTGGTCACGGCCACGGCCAGCGCGATCAGCTCGTGCATCTTCGGCGCCAGGTGGCCGGTTTTGGCGGCGGCGCCGTCGATCGTCGCCAGGCCGCGCATCACGTCGGGGCTCTGCTTGGCATAGTCGCCCACGCGCTCCAGCAGGGAGTCGCGGTAGACGTTCCAGTCGTTCATCATGTTTTTGTTCCTGTTCGGGGTTGGGGTTCAGGCGACCTGGTAGACGCGCACGTCGGGTGCGGCATCCAGCAGCGGCTTGAGGCCGGCGACCACGTCGGCGGTGAAGAGGTCGCTTTGCAGATAAGCGGTCGCGTTCTCCTGGCTGTCGAAGCCGTGCAGCACCTGCACGTCTTCGTCGCGCACGAGCAGTTCCTTGGACTTCGCACCCTTGATGGTGTCGAGGAACGGCGCCTTGTACTTCTGGTAGACGCCGGCGGCGGCCGCGCGGTTGGCATCGGCGATCCTGAGGGTGATCTGCAGATAGACCATGTGCATTTCTCCTTGCGAGTTGGTTGAGATGAAATCAACGGGGGCAGGCGCGCAGCGCCTGTCCGCCGGGTATCAGTTGCGGCCGGCCATCACGCCGCCATCGACGTCCCAGATCGCGCCGGTGACCCAGCCCGCCTTGTCCGACAGCAGAAAGGCAACGACTTCAGCGACGTCCTGCGGGGTGCCGACCCGGCCGATGGGGTGGAAGCTGTTGAAGCCTTGCAGTGCGTTGTGCACTTCGGCCTTCGGGATGAAGCCCTCGTAGATCGGCGTCTGCACCACCGCCGGCGCCACCGCATTGACGCGGATGTGCTTGGGGGCCAGCTCCATCGCCAGGTGCTGGGTCAGCGAGTGCAGGCCCGCCTTGGCCATCGAGTAGGCCGACGACGGCGTGGCGGCAATGGCCTGCCTGGCCCACATCGAGCCGATGTTGACGATGGCGCCCGGACGGTTCCTGGCGACCAGGTTGGCGGCGACCTTCTGCGTGATGAAGAAGAACGCTTTGTTCAGCTTCATGTACTGGTCGTAGTCCGCGTCCTGATGCTCCAGGAAGGGCTTGGGGAAGAACACGCCGGCCGCATTGACCAGCAGGTCGATGTCCGAGTGCTGCTCGTCGATGGTCTTGAGCAGTGCGGCCAGACCCTCGGCGCTCGACAGGTCCGCCGTCAGCGCCCACACCTGGCCCAGTGCGGCCAGTTCCTTGCGCGCTTCCTCGGTCTTCTCCGCGCGGTTGCCGACGATCACCGCGCTGCCGCCTTCAGCCAGCACCATGCGCGCCGATTGCATGCCCATCCCGCTCGTGCCACCGACGACCAGCAGCTTCTTGCCCTTGAATTGGTTGCTCATCTTGAAAACCTTTCGTTTGCCTGCCGAGCGGCAGGACTTGGTTGAAAAAAGCCCGCAGCAGGCATCCGGCGAGCGCCGTGGATGCTTCATTCGTGAGGCAGCCTGCGACCTTCCTGGCTTCGACCCGGATCGCCATCGACGCTTGCGTTCATTGGGAGAAAGCCATGATTCCCTGCGCGCATCAGAACTTCATATGCACTGCGAATCGGGGATCCCTCATCTCGACTCAGGCCGGATTTTTTGCTTATTCCAGCTCGCCGACAAACGAGATAAAGTTTCCTTGACTGAAAGAAAATCTTTATCGAATATGAAATCGCCCGTTCATCTGAATGCGCTGCGTGCCTTCGAGGCCAGCACCCGCCACCAGAGCTTTTCTGCAGCGGCAGCCGAGCTGAACGTCACGCCCGCCGCTGTCGGCCAACTCGTGCGCACGCTGGAGGATTGGCTGGGCACGCCCCTGTTCCTGCGAGGCAGCAGCGGGCGGGCTCGGTTGATCCCGACGGAGACGGCCGAACGTGCGCTGCCGGACATCCGGGCGGGCTTCGACAGGATCGCGCTCGGCCTGGAACGCCTCAAGGAGGGGGCGACCAGCGGAATGCTCACCGTGGCCGTCAGCCCAGCCTTTGCCGCCAAGTGGTTGTTGCCGCGCATCGAACGTTTCCAGACCGCCTGGCCCGACACGGACGTGCGGCTGGACACCAATCTCAAGCCGGTGGATTTCGTTGCGCAACGGGTGGATATCGGTGTCCGCTACGGCATGGGGAGATGGCCGGGGCTCACGGCGGAAAAACTGATGGACGAGGAGGTCTACCCCGTGTGCTCACCCCAACTGCTGCGCGAGCATCGGCGCTTGAAAAAGCCGAATGACCTGGCACGGCAGACCCTGATCCACGACTTGTCGATGGACAGTCACACAAGCTTTCCCACCTGGGATGCGTGGTTGCAGCAAGCAGGCGTGAAAGATGTCGATACCGCGCGCGGCATGAAGATCAACAATTCCGCGGCCGTCCTTCAGGCAGCCGTCGAAGGACATGGCGTTGCCCTCGCCCGCAGCGTGATGGCACGCGACGATCTGGCGACCGGCCGCCTGGTGCGGCTGTTCCCGGAGATCACCGTCCCTTCGGCGCTGGCCTACTACATCGTCTATCGGCCCGAATGCGCCAGCCTGCCGAGGCTGGCAGCCTTTCGGGACTGGTTGCTCGAGGAGGCGACGGAGCAACAAGAATGAAGGGGGCGCGGTTGCCGAAGCGGTTACTGCGCAAATGCCCCGGAAGCCTTTGGACCGATGCGGAAGCAAGCGCAATGCAAAAAGCCCCAAGCTGTTGATGTGCTTGAGGCTTTTTGGGTTGCGCCTTTGAGAGACGCAGTAATTTGGTGGCCTGGGGCTCTACCGCAAGATGCCTTGAAAGCCGCGCCAGCTCTAGAATTTGGTTCGGGTGTGAACCTGAGTTCCTGCATCAGTTACTGCACCCCAAAATCAACATGCCACGCAATCTAATCGGTTCCGACACCGCCCTCCGCTCCATCAAACCCGGCGATCCGCGCCGGCGCATTTCCGACGGTGACGGCCTCTACATCCTGCTCTTCGTGAACAGCGGCGCCCACGGCTGGCGCTTTGACTACAGCTTCGCCGGCAAGCGCAAGACGCTCTCGCTCGGCACCTACCCCACCATCGGCATCGCCCTGGCCCGCGAGCGCGCCGAGGACGCCCGCAGGAAGGTGGCCCAGGGCATCGACCCCAGCGAGGCCAGGAAGGCCGTCCGTCCGGCGCATGTCCACGCCCGTGAAGCGTCGGCGCGCGCCGACGCCGGCCTGCCTGTCCTCGACAGCTTTGAGCACGTCGCACGCGAGTGGTACGACGTGCGCCGCGCCGACTGGGCCGAGAGCTACGGCGTCAAGATCATCGGCCGGCTGGAGAACGATGTGTTCCCCTACATCGGCACGCGCCCCATCGCGCAGATCGACCCGCCCGAGCTGCTGACGGTCATCCGCCGCATCGAGTCGCGCGGCGTGGTCGAGACCGCCCACCGCGCGCTGGAGAACTGCGGCCAGGTCTTCCGCTTTGCCGTCGCCACCGGCCGCGCGACGAGCAATCCGGCCCGCGACCTGAAGGACGCCTTGCGCAAACCGCTCGTGCAGCACTTCCCGGCCATCACCGACCCCAAGCGCCTGGGCGAGCTGCTGCGCGCCTGCGACGGCTACAAGGGCACACACGTGGTCCGCACCGCGCTGAAGCTGGCCCCCATGGTCCTGCTGCGTCCGGGCGAGCTGCGGCATGCGAAGTGGGAAGAGATCGACCTTGATGCTGCGTTGTGGACCGTGCCCGCTGCACGCATGAAGCGCAAGAAGGTTGGCAAGCTGCACGGCGCACCGCACCTGGTGCCCCTGGCGAGGCAGGCGGTCGAAGCCTTGCGCGACCTGCACCCGCTCACGGGGCGAAGCGCTTATGTCTTCACCGGCGAGCGCAGCCACGAACGCCCCATGAGCGATGCCGCCATCAACGCCGCGCTGCGCGCGATGGGCTTCGGCAAAGACGAAGTGACCGCCCATGGCTTCCGAGCGACCGCGCGCACCATCCTCGCGGAGCGCCTGGGCGTCGACGAGTCGGTGATCGAGGCGCAGCTCGCACATGCCGTCAAAGACAGCCTCGGCCGCGCCTACAACCGCACGGAGTTTCGCGTGGAACGTTTCTCGATGATGCAAAAGTGGGCCGACTACCTTGACGAATTGCGCCATGGCGCCGACGTGGTGAAGCTGCGCGCAGCTTGACGAGGGCGGCGGACACCGCTTACAGTTATGTCGCCTCGCGATGAGCGAGGTCGGGATTGGTCTCCCGAAGAAGTCCTGCGACGAAAGCCGCAGTTACCGCCTTGGTCTGCGGCTTTGTCGTTCGTGCCCCTTTTTTGGCGGCTCGATGGGCGGGCGCAAGCCCGGCCGGTTTCCGCAAGGACTTCCCGGTAGACCAACCCGTCGAGCTGCCGCCTTTGATTGGTCTCAGGGACGGCGGTTTTTGCAAACCGAAGTCCTTGGAGGCCCATGGCCGATTCTTCTGACGCTGGCGCCGACGCCGGCAGCTCCTTCGCGAGCTATCGCCCCACCGCTCAATTCAAGCCCTTCGAATGGGTTCGAGGGGAAGGGTTGAGCCCTCCGCAGCAGCGGCTCGCCGAATTCCTGAACGACGCGCGCGACGTGGTGCAAGGCACGCACATGCTCGCCCAATTGCTTTCCTGGGACGAAGACCGGCGCGAGGCGGCTTGCTCCGACGCAAGCCCTGCGCCCTTCTTCAACGCATGCCACCGCGGCGCGCTGGAACGGCTCATGTCGGTGTCGCTGGGACTGCTCAGCGCCCAGATCGAGCGCCAATGCGATGCGCTGGACGGGGCCCGCCGCCAGGGATGCCCGAGACCCGAAGAACAGGGAGCCTAGCCACCATGGCCGACATGCATTGGTTCCGATGGCACCACGGAACGGTCACTGATCCGAAGCTGGGTTTGATTGCAAAGAAGGCGGGCACCTCGATGGCCGAGGTCATCGCGGTATGGGCCTGCCTGCTCGAAGCGGCCAGCGCTTCCGAGGATCGCGGCCATCCGGGGGCGCTTGACTTCGAGGCCCTCGACTTCGCCCTCGGCGTTGATGAGGGCACCACCGCGCGGGTTTACGGGCTCATGCAGGACCGGGCCCTGATCGACAGCGACACCGGACGCCTTGCCGCATGGGAGAAGCGGCAGCCCAGACGTGAACGCGACGACGAGACCAGCGCGGACAGAAAGCGCCGCCAGCGGGAACGCGAAGCGGCAGGCGTGACGGCGGCTGTCCCGCCAGGTCACACCGAATCCATCAGTGTCACGCCATGTCACGCCATGTCCCGCCAAGTCACACCCAGAGGAGAGGAGAGGAGAAGAGATAAGAGAACACCCCCCTACCCCCCGCAAGCGGGGGAAGTGGGGGGCGACGAATCTCAAACCTCCACGAAAGCGGGAACCGTCTGCAAGGCGATCAGGGCCAAGGGGGTGACCGATGTGAGCCCGTCGCATCCGAAGCTGCGCGCGTTGATCGACAAAGGCATCGGCGTGGAGACCTTCGAGCAGGCCGCCGAGATCTGCACCAGAGCGCACCCCGCCAAGGGCATGGGATACCTGCTTGGCATTGTGGAGCGCCAGTTGCGGGAGGCGGTGGACATCGGCGAGCGACCGGGGATGCCGCAGGCTGCATGGGACGAAAGCCGGGCCAGCATCGAGGCGAAAGCCGAGGAGCTTGGCATCGGGCGATGGCGGGAGTTCGACCTCGGCGCCGATCGCGAGCACTGGCCGGCGTACTTCCGTCGCGTCAAGGAGGCGGTCGAACGCGAAGCGAGGGGGCACGAAAACCACCGCGCAGCCGATCTGGAAATGGTTTCCACGTGACATCGCGTGCCTTACGGATGTCAGCTTTGTCGCGCGATCCTCGCTCCATGTTCAATTCCGAATCTGTCCGTATGGAAGCCCCACCCGTCCTCAAAGCAGCGCCAGGAGATCGCTTCCTCCGCATCCAGGAGGTCGAGCGCCGCGTGTGTCTGAAGAAGAGCGCGATCTATGCGCGCATGTCCGCTGGGGCCTTTCCCCGCAGCATCTCCCTGGGCCGGCGCTGCACCGTCTGGCTGAAGTCGTCCATCGATGCCTGGATCGTCGAGCAGGTCGACTCGGCGAACGGCGCGAATGTGCGGTCCCCCAGGCTCCGCGAGACGCAAGCATCGGAGGTCTGACGCGTCATGGCGGATATGCATTGGTTCAGATGGCATCACGGAACCGTGACCGATCCGAAGCTCGGGTTGATCGCCAAGAAGGCCGGCGTGTCCATGGCGGAGGTGATCGCCATCTGGGCCCATCTGCTGGAGGCGGCGAGCGAGTCCGAGGACCGGGGCAATCCCGGGGTACCGGATTTTGAATCGATGGACTTTGCCCTTGGGGTGGAGGAAGGCATCACGCAGCGGGTCTACGGACTGATGCGGGACAAGGCGCTGATCGCCAAAGACACCGGCCGTCTGGTGGCCTGGGAGCGGCGCCAGCCCAAGAGGGAGCGTGAGGACGATGGGGGCGCCGAAAGAAAGCGTCGGCAGCGGGAGCGCGAGACGGGGAATGCGGCAGCTGGTGGCGCTGTCTCTTCCCATCTTCGGGATCTGCATATCGCTGCACCTTCAGCAGACGGTGAAAACGGAGCGGAGAAGATGACGCCGGACGCTCGGCAATCGGCAGATAGCTCGGCTGACGAAGCCCGGATCTCAACGAAAGCAGCCGCGATTTGCAAGGCCATCCATGCCATCGGTGTGACTGACGTGAACCCCTCGCACCCGACGCTACGCGCCCTCGTCGAAAAAGGTGTCGACGTGGAGGTCTTCAAGCGGGCTGCGGAGGTGTGCGTCAAGGCGAACCCGTCGAAGGGGATGGCATACCTGCTCAGCATCGTGAAGCGCCAGGTGCAGGAGGCGGAAGAGATCGGCGAGAGTCCGGATCTGCCTGCTGTCGCATGGGACCAGACGCGCAGCGGGATCGATGCGAAGGCGAGCGCCCTCGGCCTCGATGCATGGGACGAAGCGGCGTTCTCGGTGGGGCAAGGCGAGAACTATGTCGCGTTCACCGCACGGGTCAAGCGTGCCGCGGAGAAATCAGGGGCGGACGTGTGCGCTTGAGCATCGCCCCATCGGATTTCACGTCCAAGTGGCCATTTGTCCCTCAACTGCGCGCGCTCCAGCACGAGGACGCAACCTCTGAATGGTTGCAGCCGTGCCAGAACGCACGAGTTCCGGCAGAGCCGGTCGATACACGCTGGACCATCCTGGAGGGGATGGGGATGCGAACCCGGTGCGGATTGCCGAGTCGGTCCACAATCGTGCCGGGTTCATAGGACATGAAGTCGCTGGAATACTAGATGGGGCTATCGAACGATTCCAACCACCAGCGGACGCTACGCGTCAGGCTGTCGCATCCCGACGTGGGAGACATTGGCGAGGGCTCAATCACCTTCGGATACAGCTGCTTAGCGCGGTTCGTCCTCGACGGTCTGGGCCGCGAAATTTCGTTGAGCGATGCCCAGTTGGCCGAGGGGCTGCTGGCGCATGCGGACGATGGTACGCGATTGAGCCTGTTCAATTGCGAGTGCAGAGATCGCACGCTCTTTCCAGAATTCGTCATCGGCGGCGAGGTCAAGGCTTCGCAGTTCCTAAGCTTCGAAGTCCGGTATTCGAACGTATCGGAATGGTTCTTCCAGCAGATGTCCATCGACGGCGATCCCGGCGAAAGGCTTGAATGGGGCGGTGCGCCTGTGCCACTCGTTGCGGAAGTCTCCCTGCCAGGCCACCACTTCAAATCGTCGAGCTTCTACGTCGGCTCCCTCGAGCGTCAAGGAGAGGATCGAAACCTCCACCAGCATTTCGAGTTCTGCTTTACGGCTACCCAAGACCGCTTCTCACTCGCCGAGGTCAAGCAACGCGCGCAACGGTTCTCGAATCTCTTTTCCCTCCTGTTGGGGCATCCGTGCTCGATCGTCTCTGTCGACGTGTCCGCGGATGGCAAGCACGGCTGGCGGTTGTTCTATGGACTCTTCAAGTCACCGCCGAAGCGGGAACCGCTCCAGAACGACCAAGACCGAGTCTCGTGGCGAACATTCCTCACAGCGAAGAGTGATGTCGACGCCTACTGGGATGACATCGTCAACAGATTCTTCCGCTCGAACTATCGGGAGGTCATTTGGAGCCGTGTTGCGGGGATGCAGAGCTATGAGGGCTTCTGGGAGCATCGCGTCCTTGGCTACGTGACCCTCCTGGACAGTTATGTCTCACAAATCCCAAAGAAGGGACCTTCCGCGCCGCCGACGAAGAAGCTCCTGCGCTTGCAAGCGGCCCTCGGTGCCATCAAGCCGCCACTCGACCAAGCACAGCAGGGCGATGTGATGAAAGCTGCAACGCAAATCTTCTCAGCGAACGACACCTTCGCGAGCAAGTTCCAGCAGTTACTGAACACCCTCGACGCGGACGTCCTCAAGGTTATCAACCTGTCACATGCCGACTTCGAGACTATCAAGGATCTGCGGGACGAGGTTGCGCATGGCCAGCAGCCCTCGTTCGCCGGGCCAGACATAACGCCCATCTTCGTGATAACGAACCGGATCATCCTGCTACTGACGCACCTTTTCTTCATTGACGTCGGCTTGGGGCGCGACGTGTTCCTTCAGTGCCTCGCGAGGCCGCTCAACAGATTGCGCATGGACTCCGACGTGGACCAAGTGCATCTTGATCGAACGCTCAAGCCAACGTCGTTCTTCCGAGTATCTCCGCAGGCGCTGCAAGTGATTCAACAGCGTTCGCGGAGGCTGCTCTGCAACTGCTTTGTTCGAGACCGGAGTGGCGTCATTTCATACTCGGCGAGCCATTCGGAGGAGATTGAAAACGCACTGAGTGCGCGCCTTGGAGTGCGTCACCACGAACTCCTTCGCCTGCCCGAGGAGGCAGTGACTTACATTGGTGACGCATACTTCGAGGACGGCAAGCAGATAGAGGCTCTTCATTCCACGGTGCTCATCGACCTTTCTCGCCTTCCGGATTAAGCTGGATGCAAATACTAAGATGGACTTGGCCGCGCCAGATAGTTCTGGCAAATTGACATGATCTGAACTGCGTGCGGAAAACAGGGAGACGTCATTGCATTTCAAAGAAATTCTCGCAAGTGTGACTGGCGTCAGCATCCCAATTTTTGGCATCCAATGGAAGCCAGTGATGGCAGAGGTAACCGTTGCTCGCAGTGTTCTCAGAACGTTGGAGGACAAGCGTGTGCTCTACCGGCCTCAAGAAATGGAGGGCGCTGAATACTGCCTTCGCTCCGTTGAAGATATGCGTCACGCCCTCACGGGCGCTCTTCAGCAAGTCAATCCTAAAAATCCTCTTGGAAAACAGTTCGCGAAGATTCGTAGAGCCTGCCGCGAATTCTGCGACATAGTCGGTTCGCCTGCATTTATTCAGTCCGTGCTTCCTATCCAAAGGTCGCTGCTTTCTCGCGAACTTGTCAAGCTTCGGAAGACTGTTGGAGGTGCTGTGGCGGCTATCGCTATAGCGTACGGCCTCGATGTTGAAGACGACCTCGCATCCATCATGCCCTTCAACAACTTGCCCCAGACAGGCTGATTCGGCGGATCGCTTTCAGCGTTCGCTGGCTCATTTTGTTAAGACCATTCATCAACACCATGATTCCCAGCGTTTTTTTAAGCCATAACCATGCTGACAAGCCCTTTGTCCGACGCCTCGCCACTGACTTGGACAATCAAGGAATTCCTTACTGGCTCGACGAAGCTGAAATCAAAGTCGGTGAGTCGCTGATCGAAAAGATTCGTGCCGGGATCGACAAAGTTCACTTTGTCGCTGTCGTGCTTTCGCCCAACTCTGTGGCGTCTCCTTGGGTTCAACGAGAAGTCGACGTCGCCATGAATCAGGAAATCATGGGGCGTCAGGTAAAGGTCCTGCCATTGATGTACCGAGAGTGCGATCTGCCAGGATTCTTACTGGGTAAGCGCTACGCAGACTTCACCGGGGAAGATCGCTATCCAGTTGCCTTCGAGGACCTTGTTCGGAGCCTTGGTGTAGTTTTCAATAGAAACGCATTTACTCCGTCGACCGGTGTCACAACTCTTGGTCAAGCACTAGACAAGGCGTGGAGTACGGCGCTGCCGATGCTCTCACGGCCTTTTCATCGCCCGTTCCAGTACATGGGCATGACTATTCAAGATGCAGCGCATGCCACAGGTGGCACTCCAAACGATGTAGGGAACATCATCATTGATACAGATGAATGTCATATGTGCCTTGAAGCCGAAGGAAACTTCATCAGCTACGTTGACGTAGAACTCAAGAGAACCGCACCCCATCGGCAAGATCAGGAGTTCGATTCCGAGAGGGTTCTGGGAGCCTTGAGCATCAATCCTTCAGAGCTGGAATTGGTTCGCAAGAAGACTCACTTCCATACTTACTACGATCATAAGAAGCGATTGAAGGTCAGCGTCTCGTGCCTTTATGACGGGGCGCCGCTTTCGGTCAGCTTCAGCAGCAAGTACTACGGAATGTAGGCCAATGCACGCTCGCCCCGCCAGGCGCGTGGGCTAGCCCTCCTAGCACCGGGCAGCTTCTGGCATTCGCCAAATTCAGTTGTCGAACGCTAGGTCTTGAAAGTGAGTTGTAGCCGCTCCTGTCAGGACCTCAAACTCTGAGGGGCCGCCAGCGACAGCCCGCAATTTCTACGGAGTAGACGGCCTCCCCTTCGGGCACTGCGCGCGTGAGGTCAGGGGTCCTTCCGCAGAGGATTGCACTACGGGTAATTCGAACCGCGACCTCAGACTGTTCACTGGTCCTCCTAAGGGGGTTAAGTGAAGGTCGGCATCCAAAGTGTGAATGAGCACTACGTGACGATGGGTAACCTTGATGAAGGTACGTGTTGGAGGACACCACGTCCTTCGTCACATGACTGACACGCTCGCGCTTCTGAAGAGATCCGGCCAAATGGCTGCTTCAGAGTTCGGTGAGCGTCGCCTTAGGACTTCATTGCTTCTTCTGGGGCATTTAGAAAGCACGGCGGCTTTGCAGCGGATGCGGTCGTTCTCACCAGCTGATCCGAACGACCGGTCCACTGCCCTTGTCTGTCGGTGCTCCACGAAGGCCTCCCGAAGAATCACGCCTTACGCTTTTGCTCCGTAGACAAACGCGGGACTAGGTCAAGAACTCGAGCGAGCACCCTCGCCTCCCCGCCAAGTCGTCGCTGCTCGGCATCCGCACACGCCTGAAGCAAAGCCTGCAGTTCCACTCGGTCGATGCGAGCTCCCGTTTCCGGGTGCTGCCAGCGCCTCGCCGGATCTGCCACCGTGACGATCAAGCAACCCGTGCGTGCCTCGCGGTGGGCCATGTACTTCTTTACTAACTGCTCCGGGATCGTTTCACACAGCTCTCTGGCGGAACGACCCTTCTCCCCAACCTTCAATTCGATGGTGGCCTGGTAGCCTGATACCGCCCGCAGGCGGATGTCGGTCTCCTTGCCATCAGCGGTCACAGCCTCCTGATCAACGGTGTAGGCTTCCCGCGATGCAACTTCCAATTCGCGTGCAATCAAGGGCCGCAGCGTGTTCTCGTCGTCGATCGACGCCCAGCCGGCACGTGGTCCTGTGTCTTTGAGCAACAGTTCTTGAAGGTCGTCCAGCCGATCGACCAACAACTGGGCCATGTCCGTCGCAGTCTTGGGCGAAAGCTCCTTGCGGGACAGGAGAGTGGCCACCTCCGTTGGTGTCCAAGCGCTGGAGTCGATCTCAGCAGCAAGGCGCTCATGAGCCAATGCTGCAATGCGATCTCGCAAGCGCGCGAAGAGCGGGTCGGCAGCCAGAGCCACCTTTGCGCTGAAAGCCTCGGGTCCGCTCGCCTTTATCAATGCCTCGAAGATGAACCGACGCCCGTCCTCGGCAAAGTCGCGCGCCCCGGGCGAATAGACGGAGTCGTGAACGAGATCGTCTTCCGATCTCACGTGCCGATGAAACTCAATCGTCAGACGAAGCAAGGCGGCAGGCGCCAGCTTGGTGGCCCAATCAGTTGTGCCAAAGCCAGTCCGGTCATTGAATAGTGAACCGATGATGCGAACGGCTTCCCCCTTCGGCTCTACGGGGAGTGTCGCCAAGACCGCAAGCATGCTCTCCGCACCGCGCATCGGCGCGAGCGAGAAAAGGACAGGCAGCCAAAACAGCAAGTACAGGCCGGTTCCGGCGGCCTGCACCTGTTCGGCGGCCAGTTCCTCCATGGGCCCTTTGATTTCGGGGCCGGCGTGCGCCAACAGCACGCGTACAACCTGGGACAGCTTCTGTTCATTCGACGGCGAATGCGGAAACTGCATGAGGGCCGAGCCCGAGCATGCGAGCCAGCCAACGAGACGAGGCAGAAGTACCTGGGCTTCGTCCCGCGTGCCGGTCCCCAAGGACTGCAGCACCGTTGAGTGCCAAACCGTCTCGCCACCCGGGTCGAGCAATTCATCGAGGAACTCGGTGCCGATGACTGTCTCTACCTCCGCGGGGTGCGCCCCCGCAAGGCTGCCAATCCAACTCGGCAGGCCGTTCGGCTCCAGCAAGGCATAACGAGTTGCGAGTTCAGCTTCTCCACAACTCAGCTTTGTCGCCCAGATAGGATCCTCCGCTTCTGCGTAGATACCCATGAGGCCGATCGACCACACCACGAGATAGGTGTTCTCCTCTCCGAGTCGACGCTCACATCGAACCGTCGGGCGCATGCTGCGCCAATAGGCCATCAAGGCAAGCCTCAGTCTGTCCGTTACGTCGCGGCCGAAGTGGGAGACCAGGAAGGCGCGATCCCATCTACCCTCGTTTCCGTTGCGGTCCAACTTGCGCAAGACCAGCCACAGATTCCAGATCGTGGTGTTCATTCGACCGGGTCCCAGCGCCAACGCCGGCTGGTCAGCAAGTTCGCCCCGGATCTGAATCCAAGCCTCCCTTTCGTCAGCACGTTTCCTGGCCTGCCGCTCCTGGCGCTTGCGCTGCTCCTCCTGCATCTTCAGGAACTCGGCGTTGGGCTTGCTCGCTTCGATGCTCGAACCGAGCTCGTCCACCAGCGAGGCTGAGTCACCCACCGCCTGACGAAGGGCCTCCGCGCGGTCTTCGAAACCCCGTTCGTTCGCATTGAGGTGCACGGCCAAGTGAAGCAGCACCGACCGACGATCGGCAGGAGTCTTTTTGTCAGCCAGCGCCGCCTGTACCCAATGGCCGTCGCGATCCAATGCGTAATTCAGTGCTCCCTCGTACACGATCCGACCCAATCGGTATCTGGCACTGCGGTCGCTACCAAGGGCTTCGACGCAAGCCAGATCAGCCAAGAGGACACGCGGTCGCCACTCGACAGGCAGCCCGTCAAGAAGCGCTCGCAGCTCCGTTTTGCCTTTCCTGAGGCCATATGCAGCGTCAGTAGACCTCAAGGCCAGCACCGACGCCCCGATCAGGGTCTCGCTCACACTGCCGATTTCAAGCAACCGGAGACACAGCGCGCGCAAGATGCTCGTCATCTCCAGTCGCCCGTCGGCGTCGCGTAACTCCTCGTCCACAACGGCCAGACCGCCACGCGCTATTGCCAGTACATCGGGCAGAAGGGCCTCAAGGCGGCTTCGGCTTATGTCGGCCTTCTGAATCACCCGGGCGACGCTGTCTGCGTATTCGCCGCTTCGCTTGGAATCACTACGAACCCTGGCGAGGAGTTGAACCAACTGCGCTTCAGTGACGTGCTCCGGGTACAGCATGGTCCCGACCCAGCGGGCAAGGCGCTCCGTCCAGCCCGAAGAAAGAGTCACGATGCCATCAATCATCGGTCCGAGGCGCGCATCGCCCAATGCCGCGAGGGCCATGAGCGCTTCGAATCTCTCGCGATCGCTGCAGGTTAGGTCGGCCGCTACGCCTGCGACAAAGTCAGCACATCCCAGCATCCGACCGGCGCTCACCAGCCTGAGAAGCAGCTCTCGGACTTCGGGAGACTCGACGCCCTTGCCCCATGCGGCGAGCACAGTGCTGGTCAACCCCAGCTGCGCAAGTCGTGCAACCTGCAGATTCGGCACTTCGAGGCCACGCCACTGGCCCCGGCCGTATCGTTCGACAAACCCAAGCAACGCACGCTCGCGCTGGAGATCCGTCAGCGATTCAGGGTCGGCCTGAGTCAACAGCGCATCAGGCTCAAGCTTGACGATCCTCTCGAACATGTCCGATCGAAGCAATGCGAGCCAGCCGGCGATGGGTCTCATCGAGGGCTTGAGAATTGTCTGGTTCGTCGGCGTAAGCCCGAACAAGAGACGAGCGGCCGCTGACTGGGCGAGGAGCCCGGCCTGAATCAAGTCATGGATCTGGCATGCGGCCAAGAACTCCATAACCGACCGATGGTGGAAGCGGACGCGACCGTATCCGCCCTCCACAAAGATGGGGCGCTCCAGGAGAGCAGTCACTTCGTTGGCGCTCCAATCAGGAAGCAGCGAACGCGGGTCAATCGGCGCGCCACCCGTCGCGTCACCATCCGACCCCGCGCTGTAACGCACAGTCAGACGCCGGCTCAGAATCACCGCGAGCGCGAGCCGCTGCGCGCCCGTTCGTGCCATTTCAGGCGAGAGGTCTGCCCTCTCGCGCCGATCCGGGCGCGCGGTGAGCCTGGCACGCACATGGGTCTGAATCTGATCGAGGTGCGCGCGGATTCGCCCGTGTTCGCGCCAGTCATCGCACAGCTCGATCATGTCTTGCGGCTTGCACGCAAACTCTCGAGCATGCTTGGCGTCAATTGCCTGAAGCAGGACATCAGGGTTCGCGACGCCACGAGCACGAGCGAACTCGATGATTTGTGGCCCCGTGAGCGGCAGCAGCTCAACCTCGCGGTGAGAAGGCGGCGCGTCGTCTTTGCTCTTGCTAGGTCCATCCATCGCAATGCGGATGAACTCATCTTCTGAGTCGACTACCCCTACTGCGGCCTGTACAGGCAAGATCTCCTTGAACGCTCGGCGATCAATGGGTACTGGTCGAGCGGTGACCACCACGGTCGCCCGTCCCAACGCCCCACGGATGTCGTACGCAAATCGGCGTAGAGCATCCTTGAACGACCGATGAACGAGTTGGAGCTCATCGATCGAGTCGAGGAAGAAGTAGGCAACCTGTGACGAGGATGCCAACCAGTCGGTAAATCGCGTCAGGTCGTCGCCGAAGAGGGTAGCGACAACGCCTGTCGATGCAACGCTCTCGAGCGACAGGAAGAACGCAGGCTCGCCGTGAGCGAAGAGTTCTCTCGCCTTTGACTCGCACTCATAGGTCTTGCCGGCACCGGCCTCTGACACCATGAGAATGCGTTGAGACTTCAGCAGATCGTCCCAGCTGACGCCGGATTCGTCGAAGCGCTCACCCCAGGAAAGCTCGAACGCATCGTCTTTGTCGGAGGGCGTTCTCAAGTCTTTGAACGTGCGATTCATCTTGATTGACGGCTAGTCGTGCTCGGTGACTCTGCGAATGTCGCGCGTCCAGCTCTTCCAGGCGCAGTAGCGCGCCCACAAAGCAGCTGGCGACGGGAACTCGTCGAGGGTCAGGTTGCGCTCGAGCACGCCATCGGACAGTGTCGCGTCGCGGAATACGAAGCCGTCACCGTTGCTGGCGAAGCTAAACGGCACGTCGAGCAGTTGGGCGTAATTGATGGCTTGAGCCATCCCGGCGCCCATGGCGTGGTTGTTGTCCTTAGCTTGGACGACGGCCAATGGGATTTCGGTCTTGAAAAAGAGCGCGTAGTCCGCGCGAAGAACCGTCGAATCGTCCCGCCAAGCCTTGCGCCCGCGGACGACGACCTGGCCCGCCCGCAGGGCGTACTCGCGGTAGATCTGCGATGAGCCCTCCCATCCGGCCGCTTCAATGGCCGGGCGAATGAACTTGTCGCAGATGTCGATTTCAGACTGAGCCTTATTATTCACGGCCCCTCCACCGGGTCATAGGCATTCTGCCTGAACGGAACGAGAAAGCGGCTGTGTCAGCTTTCCGCTCCCATGCGTTCGAGCTCGCTTACACCTAAAAGGCCCCCTGCACTTTCCGAAGCGCGGGCGCTGGAACCTTGCTAGTGAGGACACAGCCTCACATCTCCTCAAGCAGGTCCAGCAAGCTAGCCAGCACGGCACAGAAAGGACGGCGAGTAGCACAGAAGCAGTCGCTCGACTCGCGGTTGACCAACGTCCGCAACCAGTCTGAAGCGTGCGTACGCGAAGGACAGCTGTGCTGCGACTACGGTCGTTGGCCGCCGATTTTTGAATGACTGCTTCGCGACTCATCGCAGTCGTCGGACGTGCCGTGATGCGATGAGCTATTCGAAGATCTCAAGCACAAGCACAAGCACAAGCGCGAGCGAGCGTCACCCCTGCTTGATGAGGTTCTGCAGAACCAGCGCGCCGCCCTTGTCCAGCAAGGTACCGGACTCCGCGAGTGTCCCGAGGACGATCGGTGCAAAGCCCAGGTCGCCGACCAGCTTCGAGATGACGGCGGTGGCCTGCGTCTCATCACCGGCCACGAACATTACCCGCCGTCCTCCTTGCTCGACCGGATTCATCGCAAGCAGCCTGGCCGGAAGTTGATTGAACGTCTTGACCACGCGTGCACCAGGAAAGGCAGAAGCCACCACGACCGTGGACGGCTGACCTTTCAGCGCTTCCGGCGGAACGCCGTAGGTGTTCATGGCGTCGACCACGATCTTGTCGGTCCACTGCCCTCCAGCGCGGGCGACATCGACGTGTGCGCTGAACGGCACCGCGAGAATGACCACGTCTGCCTTGACCGCGTCCTGCAATGTCAATGCAGTGACGTAGCCAGAGAGTTCCTTCTCGAGGGTTTCGATGGAGTCGGGGCCGCGGGTGTTGGCGACGCCGACAGCGATGCCGCTGCGTGCGAACTGTCGGGCAAGCGCCGAGCCGACGTTGCCTGAGCCGATGATGGCGTAAGTCATGAGAATTCCTTGAATGATTGAACGTTGAGGCCTTAGGCCGAGATGGCTGCGATGTCGGCAAGCGCCTCTGCGACGGCAGCCTTTTTGGCCTCGGGGCCCATGGCGATGCCTTCAGCTCGCACAACGGTCACGTCGGTGATTCCCAGGAACGCAAGCAAGCCGATGAGGTAGCTCTCCTGGTGTTCTAGACCCGCCGCCGGGCTTCCAGCCGAATACACACCCCCTCGCGCCGAGGCGATGAATGCCTTCTTGCCCTTCAGCAGGCCCTCGGGGCCGGTGGCGGTATAGCGGAAGGTCTTGCCTGCGACTGCGATACGGTCGATCCAAGCCTTGAGTGGCGTCGGAATCGACAAGTTGTACATGGGCGCGCCGATGACGAGGATGTCCGACGCGAAGAGTTCGTCCATGTACGCGTTGCCCTTGACCAGATCCGCCGTGATGGTCGCGTCTTCGGTGGCTGCACCGTTGAAGGCGGCCATGTGGGCGCCGGAGAGGTGCAGCGCCGGGTCGGCCGCCAGGTCGCGGGACACGACCTGGATGCCGGGGTGCAGGGCGCGGTGGCGCGCGACGAGTTCGGCGGAAAGTTGCCTGCTGACGGACGCGCCGCCGAGCACACTGGAGTCGAGATGAAGGAGTTGCATGAGAGCCTCGAAAGATTGATGAAGAAGTCCGACCTGCCCGCTTCGGCGTACAGGGCCTCGGGAAGTCTTTTCCCGTGGCTTGAATGGTGGAGACACAGCATCATTCTGAGAAGCCGGTATATTGAGATTTAATCCATCTGCCCTGGAGATGGAAGGAGTTCAAATGCTCGATGGCGTGTCCCTGGACCAGCTGCGAACCTTCATCGCGGCCGTGGATGAAGGCAGCTTCTCGGCGGCGGCCCGGCGGCTCAATCGCGTCCAGTCCGCGGTGAGCGGGTGGGTCAGCAGCCTGGAGGGCCAAATCGGAGTCGTGCTGTTCGACAGGTCAGGCCGGTACCCCAAGCTGACACCTGAGGGCGTTCTCTTGCTCGCGGACGCACGCAACATCGTGTCCGGCGTCGACACGATGAAGGCCCGCGCAAGGTTGATGTCTGCCGGGTTGGAAGCGGAACTCTCTGTCGTGGTGGACGTCTTTTTTCCGACGGCGCTCGTCAGTGCGGCTGCGAAGGCGTTTGTGAGCCGATTTCCGCTCACGCCGTTGAGGTTGTTCGTGGAAGGTCTGGGTGCGGGATACGAGCCGGTGCTGGACGGACGCTGCAGCCTGGGAATACTGGCGCCGCTGGCGGTCGAGTTTCCGTCGCTGAGCAGCGAGAGCATTGGCCAGGTGACTTTGGTCACCGTGGCCGCACCTGACCACCCGCTGGCGAGCTTCAAGCGAAGAATTCCAAAGGCTGCATTGTCCAAGCACGTCCAACTCGTTCTCACTGACCGGTCGGAGTTGAGCGCGGGCCGGGACTTCGGCGTCAAGTCGGCTTCAACCTGGAGATTGGCAGACCTTTCCACAAAGCACGCATTTCTCAGGGACGGCGTGGGCTGGGGCAACATGCCGATGCACATGGTGCAGGGCGACCTTGCGAGCGGCGCGCTTGTTTCACTCGATGTCGAGGACATGCTGCCTGCCGGCTTTTCACTGACGATGGCGGCGTTCCGTCGCGCCTCGGAGCCGCCCGGACCCGCGGCCAGGTGGTTCGTCGACGACCTGAAGGCGCGCTTTGCGCACGACGCAATGGAGTTAAAGACTTAGCCTGTTGAAACGCTCACGCCGTGACTCGGTGGTGGCCCAGACTTGCGTCTGATCTCTCTGTAGAACGGTCACGACGCAGACTGAGGCCAGAGACCGCTTCATGCCCTTCACCGTCATTGATCGTCCGGCGCCAAACGACCGCTCCCAGTCTGAAGCGGCCGTTTAGCGCGCGACATTCCGTAAGTCGGCTTGGGGAGCAATTCCCTGCCCTAGCGAAACGCTTCGGATACAAGCCGCTTTAGCGCCAACGATGAGGCGGACCGCCCAACCGTCGATAACCACGGGCACGTAAACACCCAATTACCGTTGGTTGGTTAAAAACCGTTGGCCCTGGCGCGTGAGCCGCCCAATGGGGAACACCGCCCGCCGCGCAGGCGGCAACACGCACTCTTGTCATAAAGACCCAGCGATGATTTCATCAATCGTGTCCTAGCCAACAGCATACGATGACCAGAGAACTCAACCTGTAATCGCGAACTCCCTATCCTGGTCTTCCGACGGATCCGGCCACGACCATCGGCTTGAGCGTCTCGGTACCGGGATACCTCGAAGAGCGAGTAGATCTCGCATTCGTGCAACGCGATGCCGGCGCAGCCTGCAGTGGCGCGAAGCAGGCTCGCCAGACGCAAGTCCCGGCTCGGCGCTCGAGCTTCGAGATGCCAAAGGCGCCCACATTTTGCGAAATCCTGCTTCTCTTGAGGCGGTCGCCGCGCGTTCTGCGAATGCTTATGCACCTACGGAGGGCACCCTACGAAGTCAAGACCAGCGCACCGAGATCGAAAGCCTGCCGCATAGCCATTAGCACTGTTCCGCCGGCTGAACGGTGAATTCGGCTTCAACTGGTTTATCCATTTAACCGTCTCTGTAAAATTTTTTGCATGCGATGCGAAGTCAGTCAATCTGCTAAATGTCCATTGGCAGGTATTTAAAAGTTTCGAATTGAGGAGATCTCAATTTCAGCCCTGCTGCGCTCGTGATTGGCCGATCCGGCAGTGCCGACAACGCAACTCGAGAGTGACTGCGACCCTTCTGAGTAACGCAACGATCAAGGTATGCAAAGTCACTAGATGCTCACCCATTGAATTCTCCGCCTCGGATCGCCTAGTTCCGAATTCCTGTCTCACACGGAGCAACCGATGACCGATTCCAAAGTTCAAAATCAACCTGCCGACTATGTTCCAGCCAAAGTCTGGGGCCCAAAGAACAACTATGGCGGTACGTTCGGTAGCATCAACCGCCCGGTTTCCGGCGCCAGGTTCGAGAAGGAGTTGCCAGTCGGCAAGCATCCTCTGCAGCTGTACTCGCAGGGCACCCCGAACGGACAGAAGATCACAATCATGCTGGAGGAGCTTCTGGCGGCCGGGCATCCGGGCGCCGAATACGACGCGTGGCTGATCGATATCTTCAAAGGCGCTCAATTCGGAAGCGGCTTCGTGGGCATCAATCCCAATGGCAAGATACCGGCGCTCGTTGATCACTCCACGGATCCAGTCACGCGCGTCTTCGAGAGCGGCTCCATCCTCGTTCATCTTGCAGAACGATTTGGCGCATTCCTACCGACCGAAGGTCGGGCGCGGACGGAGACGTTCAACTGGTTGATGTGGCAGATGGGCTCGGCTCCCTTCGTCGGCGGAGGACTGGGCCACTTCTACGCCTATGCACCGCTAAAGATCGAGTATGCAATCGACCGATACGCGATGGAGACCAAACGGCAGCTGCATGTGCTGGACACGCATCTGGCCACGCACGAGTTCCTCGCTGGGGATCAGTACACGATCGCGGACATGGCGGTCTGGCCGTGGTATCCGGGCAGCCTCTATGGCGTCTACAACACGCACGAGTTCCTGGCCGTCGAGGAATACACGCATCTGCTGCGCTGGTACAGGGCGATAGCAACTCGCCCCGCAGTTGCGCGCGGCAGGGTCGTCAACCGCGTAGCCGGAGAGCCGGGCACCTTCCTTCGCGAACGCCACGACGCCAAGGACTTCGAGTCAATACAGCAAGGCGAATAGTCAGCGCTCCCAGCCCCAGGCTGCACGACCACGCCACCCGCACGCGTCGCGCGCCCTGGTCCGGGCTCTCAAAGATTCAACCGTGTCTCCCAGGGCGATGCCTTCGCCCTTGGAGCTGCCGCATGGACATCCCCGCGGCGCCCCCAAGCATCTAGGCAATTTTCCAGTCCAGCAGACCGCCATACCCAGCGGCGCTTTCCAACCATCAAGGCTTTTTTTATGAAACTGTATTACTCCCCTGGCTCTTGCGGGCTTGCTTCGCAAATCGCACTGCGAGAGGCCGGACAGGCGTACGACCTGATCAAGGTCGACTTCAAAACCAAGACGACGGTCGAAGGCGACTACCTGAAGGTATCGCCCAAGGGCTTCATCCCTGTGCTGAAGATGGACGACGGCGACCTGCTCACCGAGGGGGCGGTCATTCTGCAGTGGATCGCAGACAAGAACCCGGCCGCCAAACTCCTGCCACCCTTCGGAACCCGCGAGCGCTACACGGCGCTGGAGTGGCTCAATTTCGTGGCAAGCGATCTGCACAAGGGCATGGCCGTGATGTTTTCGCCATTCCTCGATGAAGTAACGAAGAAAAGATTTTCGGATGGCAACCTGACCAGCAAGTTCGAATACATCGACGAACACCTGTCCCGGAACGACTACGTCCTGGGCGCGCAATTCTCGGTCGCCGATGCGTATCTCTACAACGTCCTGTCATGGCCGTCGCGGGTAAGGATCGACATCACCGGCTACGCCTCCATCCAGAAGTTCATGGCACGCATGGAGCAACGGGCCAGTGTGCGCGCGGCTTTGCAAGCTGAAGGCCTTCTGGCGAACGACTGAAATCCAAGCCCTCCCGAGGAACCTTCATGCCGACACTTTTCGATCCCATCGCACTGGGCGCGCTCAACGCGTCCAATCGCACCTTCATGGCGCCGCTGACCCGAGCGCGCGCCACCCGCGACCATGTGCCGACGCCGATCATGGCCGACTACTACGCGCAGCGCGCCACGGCCGGGTTGATCATCGGAGAAGCCACTGGCATTTCGCGCCAGGCCGTTGGCTGGCCCTATGCACCAGGACTGTGGTCCTCTGAGCAGGTCAAGGCCTGGATGCCCGTCACGCAGACGGTGCATGACAAAGGCGGGCTCATCTTCGCGCAGCTTTGGCACATGGGCCGCATGGCGCACTCGGCCGTGACGGGCCGTCAGCCTGTATCGGCCAGTGCCACGGCCATGCCGGGAGATGCGCACACCTATGAAGGCAAGATGCCGTTCGAAATCGCAAGACCGCTGGCGACTGAGGAAATCCCAAGCCTGATCTCCGACTATGTCAGCGCCGCAAGCAACGCCATGGCCGCGGGCTTCGACGGCGTTCAGATCCACGCCGCCAATGGCCAGTTGCTCGACCAATTCTTGCGGGACGGAACCAACGCCCGGACCGACGAATACGGCGGCAGCATCGACAACCGGGTGCGGTTGCTGCGCTTGGTCACGCAGGCCGTTGCAGACGAAGTGGGCGCCGATCGCACGGCCGTGCGCCTGTCCCCCAATGGCGAGAGCTACGGCGTGGACGACAGCAACCCGGCGCCGCTGTTCACGGCCGCGGCGGAGATGCTGAACGCTATCGGTATCGCCTTCCTGGAGTTGCGAGAGCCTGGCCCGGACGGGACATTTGGCGCAACCGACGTCCCCCGACTGTCGCCTCAGATTCGCAGGCATTTCAAGGGCGCCCTGGTGCTCAACAGCGACTACGACGTGGCGCGCGCCAAGGCCGACCTCGACAGCGGCTTGGCCGATGCGATCAGCTTCGGGCGTCCCTTCCTGGCCAACCCTGACCTGGTCTGGCGCCTGCGCCACGGCGCACCGTTGACCAAGGACGAGATGGCGACCTACTACAGCCAGGGAGCTGAGGGCTACACCGACTACGAGACGCTGATGTGCAGCAAAGCCTTTGATTGAGCGACTGGCCGCTACCCGCGCCATCCCGCCGTGAGTTGGGACAGCGAAATTTCTTCCATTCCCGCCGGACGCCAGGTTGGCGCCGGCACCCACAACCCTAGAAAAGGAACAAGGATCATGATGCAAGATTGGAACGGCTACCGGACGTCTCTGCTGGAGCGCGTGGGCGACTTCGCCAAGCAAAGTCCCGACGTGATGCGCGGGATGGCGGCCCTGGACAACGCCGCCGCAAAAACTGGCCATCTGGAGCCCAAGATCCACGAACTGATCTCCCTCGCCGTCGCCGTCACCACGCGTTGCGATGGCTGCATCGCCGTGCATACCAAGAAGGCCGCGGAGGCTGGCGCCTCGCTCGAGGAAGTTTCCGAGGCACTGGGCGTGGCCATTGCGATGAACGCCGGAGCGGCGCTCACGTATTCGGCCCGCGTGGTCGAAACGTACCAGCAACTGCCCGGCAAGTAAGCCGCTGCAGGAAGCGCCTTTGGCTTCGTCCCCGGTGGCCGCAAGTATCTTGCCTGTGCCGGCGGGTGGCAGCCCTTCGTCAGCGCATGGTGGCGTGGTTCAAGAACAGTTGCGCTACCCACTCGACGAACACACGCACCTTGGCCGAAAGGTGGCGGTTCTGCGGATACACCACGTGGATCGGCAGTGGTTCGTTGGTCCAGTCGTCCAGGACGGATACGAGCCGCCCGTCTTTGAGCATAGGCGCCATCAGGAAGTCTGCCATCTGGACGATACCCAACCCGGCCAGGCCTGCAGCCGTGTACGCATAGCTGTCGCTCAATGCGATGTGACTGGACAAGGCGACCTGGATCTTCTCGCCGTCCTTCTTAAAGTACCAATCGAACATCTTGCCCGAACGTGCGGAGAAATAGTTGACGCAGCTGTGGTGTACCAGATCGTTGGGATGCATGGGCCGGCCATGGCGTTTGAGGTAGGCCGGCGAGGCACAAGTGGTGTAGTGCATCGTGCCGACGCGGCGCGCGATCAGGCTGGAATCGGTCAGGCGACGGCCTCCGCGAATCGCGCAATCTACCCCTTCCTCGACCAGGTCCACCTGCCGGTCGCTGCAACCCAGTTCGAGCCGGATGTCCGGATACCGCTCGACGAAGTCGGGAAGCGCGGGAATGATCACCTCGCTGGCCAGGCCGGTGGGGGCGTCGATACGCAGCCTTCCCGCGGGGCTGCCCCTTGTTTGAGACACGCAGTCCTCGGCTTCGCGCACCTCCGAGAGAATGCGCATGCAGCGTTCGTAGAAGGCGGCGCCTTCAGCGGTGACGCTGACGTGCCGGGTGGTCCGGTTCAGAAGCTTGACCGACAGCGAACCTTCCAGCGACTGGATCAAGGTTGACACCGTCGCTTTGGGAAGTTTCATGTTCTCGGCCGTGCGGGTGAATCCGCCGGTGTCCACGACCTGGACAAACACTTCCATCGCCAAAAATTTGTTCATCCGTGGTCCTGAGCGAATCGGGTGACAGGAGTCCGCGCAGCAAGGCGCAATCGAGCCATCAAGGTTCAAACGCGCACGCCGCCCCTGATGCGATAGCTTGGCTGGTACATGGTCACGAGCTCTTCCGCCGCAGTGGGATGGACGGCCATGGTCCGGTCAAAATCATCCTTCGTGACCCCTGCCTTCAGGGAGACGCCAAGCAACTGCACCATCTCGCCGGCCTCGTGGCCGAGGATGTGGGCGCCGACCACCTTGCGGCTTGCGGCGTCGACGACGAGCTTCATGAGCATCTTTTCCGTGCGGCCCGAGAGCGTCGCCTTCATCGGGCGGAACTCGGCGCGATAGACCGCGATCTCGGGATACTTCTTGGCGGCCTCTTCTTCCGACAGGCCCACCGTGCCGATCTCCGGCTGCGAAAAAACGGCCGTGGGGATCAGGTCGTGATCGGGCGAGGTCGGATTGTTCTTGTACTCGGTCTCAATGAAGCACATGGCTTCATGGATGGCGACGGGTGTCAGCTGCACCCGGTGGGTGACGTCTCCCAGCGCAAATATGTTGGGCACATTTGTGCGGGAGTAATCGTCCACGACGATCGCGCCAAGCCCATCCACCTTCACACCGGCAGCTTCCAGGCCCAACCCCTGCGTGTTCGGCTCGCGGCCGAGCGCCAGCATGACGGTGTCGACCGAGATCGACTCGCCGCACATCGTTCTGACCAACAAACTGCCGTCAACCTTCTGTTCCACCTTCTCCATGAAGTCGGTGAGAACGATGCGGATGCCCTTGTCGACCATGGCTTTGTGCAAGCCCTGGCGCAGGTCGTGATCGAAACGCGACAAGATCTCCTTGCCGCGGTAGATGAGCGTTACAGCCACACCAAGGCCTTGGAACACATTGGCGAACTCGACCGCGATGTAGCCGCCGCCGGCAATCAGTATCGAGCGCGGCAGCTGCGGAAGATCGAAAGCTTCGTTGGACGAGATGCACAGCTCATGGCCAGGGAGCGCTGCATGGGGGTTCGGCGTGCCGCCTGTGGCAATGACAATCCTGTCGGCGGTGACGGTCTGGCCGGTCTGCACCAGGCGCACGGTGTGCGCGTCGACCAACTCGGCGCGGCTGTCGATGATCCGGGCGCCGTTGCTCTCGAGCCCACGCCGGTACAAGCCTTCGAGTCTTAGGATTTCCTTGTCCTTGGCGGCCAGCAAGGTATCCCAGTCGAACGTGGTCTCGCTGACTTTCCATCCGTACCCTGCAGCATCCTCGAAGTGCTCGCGATACTGGGAGGCGTACACGAAAAGCTTCTTGGGAACGCAGCCCCGAATGACGCAGGTGCCGCCGAACCGGTGCTCTTCCGCGATCGCGACACGTTTGCCCAGCGCGGCAGCAACACGCCCGGCCCTCACGCCGCCCGAGCCACCTCCGATCACGAACAGATCGTAGTCATACGCGGCCATGAAAGATTCCTTTTCTGACTGACGCGCGAAGGCGCGCAAAGCGCCCTCTCGTCGAATTTCGTGGCGGTCTGGTGATCGACCCATGGGCTTCGCCGCGTCCTTTCCCCGCCAAGTGGCTTGAGCGTCAAGCGACACAGCGTCGTCGCACCCACGACCTTGAGCGCGAATTCTGACCATGTTCCAGAACTCGATAAAGACACCGGCGACGAATTGAATGTTCAGGCGACTGAACAACGGCGTGCACAACCGGCCGCAAGACATATGAAACCGAGCGTCAGGGTATCCAGGGCCTAAGCTTGCCATCGTGCGGACTCGTAGGAGTCGACCCGCCATCCGGCTTCCTCCCTGCGCACGACTTCTGCAACCCAGTCTGCGAACGCTCGCACGGTCGGGGACAACTGACGATTCTGGGGGTATAGGACCGAAAGCGGCACAGTCGGCGACGCGTAGTCGGCGAGCACCTGCCGAAGGCGGCCGCTCAGAAGGTAGGGCCGCACCATGTAGCTCCCCGCACGGATGAGCCCAAGGCCTTCGAGGCCGCATGTCACGTAGGCATCCGTATCGTTGACGATGAGACGTTCTCGCATCCTGACGCTGCGGTGCTCGCCATTCAACTCGAAATTCCAATCCAAGGTGCGCGCGGTGCGGCTGGACAGGTAGCCAACCGCCTCGTGGTTCGCCAGATCCTCCAGCGATTTTGGCGTGCCGTGACGGGCCAGGTATTCCGGCGAGGCGCAGGTCACCCATTCGAACGAGCCGATGCGCTTTGCTACGAGTGTGGTGGAGTCCTCGGGCGTCCCCGCTCGAATGACGCAATCGATACCCTCCTGCACGAGCTCCACAGTGCGGTCAGACGCCGTCAGCGTGAGTTCGACCTCCGGAAAGCGAGACTGAAAGTCCTTGATGCAAGGCAGGACGACCAAGCGCGCGAGCGAGAGCGTCATGTCGACCCGCAGGCAGCCTCGAGGCTGCCCAGCTCGTCCTGGGAAGCTGGACTCGACGCCTTCTAAGTCCGCAAGCAAACGCCTGCATTGCTCGAAGTACAGCGTGCCTTCCGGTGTCAGGCTGATGTGGCGCGTGGTCCGCTGCAAAAGTCGCACGCCCAAGAACTTCTCCAAGTCCTTCACGGCTCGCGTGACCCGGGATTTGGGCAGGAACAGGCTGTCCGCAGCTCGAGTGAAGCTGTGCATTTCGACCACGCGGGCGAAGATCTGCATCGACTGGAGGCGGTCCACGGGCTTCTCTCCTTGTAGGGCCACTATTGCACGGTACGGAACTAGGTGTGGCTTGCACCGCGAGAAATTCCATTTTTATCGCATTGGCAGGGGGGCGACGACAAGTGATTGTTCCAACGGCGGCAACAAAGTAACCCAGGTTCCGGGCTCGATCTTCATGCGCCACACGCACAGACTGCAAACCGTTCAATTTTGTAGAGCACGTCGCATGAAAACCCTCAAGAAACAGCACCTGGCGGTCGTCACGACTGCCGTTGCGGTGGTCGTTGCTGGCAGCATGTTTTGGAAGCACGGTTCCGAAGCGCATGCTCAAGCCGCCGCCGCACTCCCCACCGTCAAGTACCGGCCAGCCTTGCAGCGCTCGGTGTCCGATGCGCAGGACTACACGGGGCGGCTCGAAGCCGTGGACCTCGTCGACGTTCGCGCCAAGGTACCGGGCTCGCTGCTCGCGGTGCACTTCAAGCCGGGCCAGCATGTTCGCCAGGGTGACGTTCTTTTCGTCATCGACCCAGCACCGTTCGAGACCCAGGTGCGCCAGGCGCAGGCCACCCTGGCAGGTGCCGAAGCACGGCAACGGCTGGCAGACACGGAGCGCGCCCGCGGACAGAGGCTGCTGGAGTCGAATTCGATCGCGCGCAGGGAGTTCGACACGCTCGACAATGCGGCGCGCGAGGCTGCCGCGTCACTGAAGGGAGCGCAGGCCGCTCTCGCGCAGGCTCAACTGCAGCTCAGCTACACCCAGGTTCGCGCGCCTATTGCGGGACGGATCTCCCGGGCGGAAGTCACCGCGGGCAATGTGGTGACGGCAGGCGGGGAAGCGACCCCGCTCACCAGGATCGTCTCTGACAGCAAGCTCTACGCATCCTTCAACGTGGACGAGCAGAGCTACCTCCAGATCATCGCCCCTTCGCTGAGGGCGGGCACGCAGCCTGTAGTGAAGGTCGGTTTGGCCACCGACACCGACTTTCCCTACGCGGCGTCCATCGAAGCGATCGACAACCAGATGGATCCTCGGTCGGGAACCGTGCGGGTTCGTGCGCGCATCGACAAGGTGAATCCCGAGATGCTCCCCGGTCTGCGGGCGCGCATCCGTCTGCAAGGCGGTGCCCCCTACGACGCCGTGTTGGTGGACGAGGCCGTCGTCAGCACCGACCAAGACCGGAAGTATGTTCTCGTCGTCAATGCGCAGAACAAGGTCGAGCGCCGGGTCGTCGACCTCGGCGTGCTGCAAGGAACGCAGCGGGTCGTGCGCAGCGGGCTCGCCCCGGGCGCCAAGGTCATCGTGGACGGCGCTTTCCGCGCGTCGCCCGGTGCGTCGGTGTCCGCAGTCGCTTCAGAGGCCCCCGAGGCTTCCGCCGGCGCCACCAACGGAGGCCGGTCGTGAACATCTCGAAATTCTTCATCGACAGGCCGATCTTCGCTGGCGTCCTGTCTGCGCTGATTCTCCTCGCAGGGCTCGTAGCGTCGTTCAACATGCCGGTCTCGGAATACCCGCAGGTCATCCCGCCGTCGGTCGTGGTGCACGCGCAATACCCGGGCGCTAACGCCAAGACGATCGCGGAAACCGTCGCGGCACCGTTGGAGCAGTCCGTCAACGGCGTTGAGGACATGCTCTACATGGACTCGAAGGCCAGCGGTGACGGTCACCTGTACCTGACCGTGACCTTCAAGCTGGGAACCGATCCGGACAGGGCCCAGCAGCTGGTGCAAACCCGCGTCTCCCAAGCCCAAGCGCGACTGCCCGAGGACGTGCAGCGCCTGGGCGTGACCGCGGTCAAGAACCTGCCGATGATCACCATCGCCGTGCACATGGTGTCGCCAAAGGGGACCTACGACAACAACTACATCAGCAACTACGCCATCCTTCACGTGAAGGATCGTCTGGCCCGGATCACGGGCGTCGGCGACGTGGCGATCTGGGGGCCCGGCGGCTATGCGATGCGTGTCTGGCTGGATCCGGCCGCTTTGGCCGAGCGGGGACTGAGTGCGAACGATGTCGCCAGCGCCATTCGACGCCAGAACATCCAGGCCGCTGTCGGAACGATCGGAAGTTCACCCACCTCCGCGGACACCGCCTTCCAACTCAACGTCAACGCCGATGGCCGACTCAAGTCGCCCGAGGAGTTCAAGGCCATCGTCATCAAGTCCGATGCCCGTGGAGCGATCACGCGCCTGGGCGACGTGGCGCGCGTGGAACTCGGCGCCGAAGACTACGGCATCCGCGCCACGCTGGACAACGCGCCCGCTGTCGCGGTGACCGTGCAGGAAGCTCCCGGTGCGAACTCGCTTCAGATCTCCCGCGACGTGCACAAGGCCATGAAGGAGCTCGAGAAGGATTTCCCCGAAGACGTGGTTTATCGCATCGTCTATGAACCGAGCCGTGCAGTCCAGTCCGGCATCGACGCGGTCATCGAAACGCTGCTGGAGTCGGTGGCGCTGGTGGTGCTGGTCGTGTTTCTCTTCCTGCAGACCTGGCGCGCTTCCATCATTCCGCTTATCGCGGTTCCCATTTCGATCGTCGGCACGTTCACCTTCCTGCTGCTGGCGGGCTACTCCATCAACACGCTGTCGCTGTTCGGCTTGGTGGTGGCCATCGGCATCGTGGTGGACGATGCCATTGTGGTCGTCGAGAACGTGGAGCGGAACATCGCACGCGGGCTCAGTCCCCGTGAGGCGACCTACCAGGCCATGCGCGAGGTCAGTGGGCCCATCATCGCCATCGCATTGACGCTGTCTGCGGTGTTTCTTCCGCTGGCCTTTCTCAGCGGCCTGACAGGCGAGTTCTACAAGCAGTTCGCGGTGACCATCGCCATTTCCACGCTGATCTCGGCGGTGAACTCGCTCACGCTGTCTCCGGCGCTGTCGGCCTTGCTGCTGAAGGGACATGGCGATGCGCCAGACGCGGTGACCCGGATAACGCAGAAGGTGTTCGGCCGCTTCTTCGGGCGCTTCAATCGCACCTTCGATCGCACCTCAGAGGCATATGGAGGAGGCGTCGGCCGTTTGCTGCGGCACAAGGGGGCGTTGCTCGTCGTGTACGCGCTCTTGCTGGGGGGAACCTGGTGGCTTACCGATCATGTCCCGGGTGGGTTCGTTCCTGCACAGGACAAGGAGTACCTCGTGAGCCTGGCGCAACTGCCCGAGGGCTCGACGCTGGACCGCACCGAGGCGACCATGAACAAGATGAATGCCATGGCGCTCAAGCACCCTGCCGTCCTCGGAACATCGAGCTACAGCGGTCTTTCGATAAATGGGGTGACCAAGAGCTCGAGCACGGCTCTGACATTTGTCTTGCTCAAGCCGTTCAAGGAGCGCAAGGGGATCAGCGCCGACCAGGTCGCGGCCGACCTGGGCCGTGAGTTCGGCAGCATCGGACACGCCTTCACCGGGATCTTTCCACCACCGCCGGTCTACGGCCTCGGAACCCTGGGCGGCTTCAAGCTGCAGATCGAGGACCGGGCGGACCTGGGTTACGACGAGCTCTACAAGGCGACACAAGCCTTCATCAAAAAGGCGTCCGAAGCGCCTGAGCTCGGCCCGCTCTTCTCGACTTACAACGTGAACGCGCCTCAGCTCAAGGTGGACATCGACCGCGCGAAGGCACAGCAGTTGGGTGTGGATACGCCAGCGGCCTTCAGTGCGATGCAGTCGTTCCTTGGTTCCTACTACGTGAACGACTTCAACTTCCTGGGCCGCGTGTACCAGGTGCGCATGCAGGCCGACGGCCAGTTCCGCTCCAAGCCGGAAGACATCGGGCAACTGCACGTTCGCAGCGAGTCCGGGCAGATGGTTCCGCTCGCGTCGTTCGCCAAGGTCAGCCAGACGTACGGCCCCGACCAGGTCAGCCGCTACAACGGCTTCACGTCGGCCGACGTGGGCGGCAGCCCGGCGCCGGGCTACTCGTCGGACCAAGCAATGGAGGCCATCCAGCGGATTGCGGCAGCAACCTTGCCACCGGGGATGACGTTCGAATGGACCGACCTGACCTACCAGCAGATCATTGCCGGCAACAGCGCGGTCTGGATTCTTCCACTCTGCGTTCTCTTGGTGTTCTTCGTATTGGCGGCCCAGTACGAGAGCCTGACGCTGCCGCTGGCCATCATCCTCATCATTCCGATGAGCATCTTCTCCGCGCTGCTCGGTGTGTGGCTCACGAAGGGCGACAACAACATCTTCACCCAGATCGGACTCATCGTGCTTGTCGGCCTGGCGTCGAAGAACGCCATCCTGATCGTCGAGTTCGCGCGCGAGCTCGAGATGGCGGGAATGTCCACGTTGAAGGCCGTGATCGAGTCCTGCCGCTTGCGGCTGCGGCCCATCCTGATGACGTCGCTGGCCTTCATCATGGGCGTGATCCCACTCGTTCTTTCGACAGGCGCAGGTGCAGAAATGCGCCAGGCGATGGGCATCTCGGTGTTCTTCGGAATGATCGGCGTCACGCTGTTCGGCCTGTTTCTCACACCGCTCTTCTACGTACTGGCCCGGGCGCTTAGCGGAGGAAGGCCGCTTCGATCTGCCGCGCATCACGAGGCGCCCGTGATCGCCCCGCATCACCTTGGAAATCAACAGCCGGAGGTTCAGGCATGACCCACCCAACCCGAGCGATCCAGCAACTGTCCAGAAGTGCGCTTGCCTTGGCAGCAAGTCTGTTCCTGCTGTCTGCGTGCTCCCTCACGCCCGTCGAGAATCGTCCCGCCATCGACATTCCCGCGACGTTCGCGGAGTACGAGGGGCGCACGCTCGCGCTCCAGCCCACGGAAGACCCAGGCCGGTGGCGGCCGGCCGAACCGGCAGACCAGCAGGCGCCATCTCCATGGTGGGGAGTCTTCGGCGACCCTGTCCTTGTGCAACTCGAAGAGGAGGCGCTCAAGGCGAATCCGGATGTGTCCATCGCGATGGCAAGGCTCAAGCAGGCACGCGCACTGATTTCGCAAAGCGAGTCGGCGCAGCTTCCGGAAGTGGGCGTCGGTTTCGGTCCCACTCGGCAGCGCATCAGCGGCACGGCTGCGGGGCGCGGAGACGGCGCGCCGGGGTCCACGCAAACGCTGTGGCGCGCACAGGCCTCCGTCGCCTACGAGGTCGACATCTTCGGCCGGGTTTCGTCGGGTGTTGCCGCCGCACGTGCCGATGCGGCCCGGCAGCAGGCGCTGGCGCACCAGATGCTGTTGCTCGTCCAGGCCGACGTCGCCAAGACGTACTTTAGCCTGCGACAGTTCGAGGGCGAGCTCCGCCTGCTTCGGGACACCGTGAAGCTGAGACAAGACGCCATGTCGCTGTTGGAGCGAAAGTTCGATGTGGGCGCTGTGGCCCCTTATGTCGTCGACCAGGTGAAGACTGAATTGTTCTCGGCCCGCTCGGAGCAGCTGTCTGTCGAACGGCAGCATGCCCTGGCCTTGCATGCCTTGGCGATCCTGTTGGGCAAGCTGCCTGCGGCGTTCTCCGTCGAGGCAAAGCCTCTCGACAACGTCACGGTCCAGCTCCCGCCAGGCATGCCCTCGACGTTACTTGAGCGCAGGCCGGACATCGCTGCAGCCGAACGCGCCATGACCGCGGAGAACGCGCGCATCGGCGTTGCGAGGGCAGCATTCTTTCCGGCGCTCTCGCTGACGGGCTCCCTGGGCTACGAGTCGGCCGACTTGGCCAATCTGGCCAACTGGTCCCAACGAACGTTTCTGCTCGGTCCTCTGGTGGGAACGGCCTTGAGCATGCCAATCTTCGATGGAGGAAGGCGAAGTGCCGAAGTGGCCCGCGTACGCGGCGTCTACGAGGAGAGAGTCGCCGAATACCGCAAGACGGTGCTCCAGGCCTTCCGCGAGGTTGAAGACTCCCTGGTCTCTATCAGAACCCTTGACGAGCGGATCGTTCACCAGCGGGGAGCGGAAGACGCATCGTCTGGCGTTGCGCAATCAGCTAAAGCGAGATTCGACGAAGGCGACGTCGACTACCTGGTCGTTGTCGATGCCGAGCGCACCCGTTTGCGCAGTCGCCAGTCGCGCATCCAGTTCGAGGGTGAGCGCGCGCGCGCGACCGTTGATCTGGTCAAAGCGCTCGGCGGTGGCTGGGATCTCTCAAAGGCCGAGAGGTCCGACATCAAAGGCTGACCCGACGGTGTCGCAGGAGCGGCCAAGGCTGCCTCCTTCCACGCGGCCGCATGCCGCACTCGAATTCAAGGCATTTGTAGCTGCGCGTTCGAGCGATTGCATCCGCCGCGGACGCAGTCCTAGTTCGGGTGCGGCTGGTCAACGGTCGCCGCCCGATCCCGATCTGTATTTCTAACCAATTTTTGGAGCTTTCCTGTGTCTGTTTCCGATCTCTTCAAACCGCTCACTCTCCTGCACGGCCCGGCGATGAGGAATCGCTTCATGCTGGCGCCGCTGACCAACCAGCAAAGCGAGCTCGACGGCACTGCCTCCGTGTACGACCATTTCTGGATGGAGCAGCTGTCTCAAGGTGGCTACGCGTTGATCCAGACTTGTGCCACGACCGTGGAAGCGGGCGGCATTGCGTTTGCGCGGCAGTTGGGAATCCACAGCGATGAACACCTGCCAGGCCTTACCCGGATGGCCACAACCATTCGGAGCGGCGGTGGCCTCTCGGCGGTTCAGCTGCACCACGCGGGCCACCGTGCCAACCCGCTGCTGGGGGGCATTCCAGCTCCTGCTTCCAGTGACACTTTGCCGGGCATTCAGGCGATCTCGACCGAAGTGGTGGAGCGGATCCGCGACAGCTTTATCGCCGCCGCGAAAAGGGCGCAACTGGCAGGGTTCGACGGCGTCGCGGTGCATGGCGCATTCGGTTGGATCCTTTCGGAGTTCATGTCGCCCTTCCTGAACGATCGCAAGGACAAATACGGCGGGAGCCTCGAGAACCGGGCGCGCCTGACCCTGGAGGTGATCGAAGGCATCCGCCGGGAATGCGGCCCTGATTTTCAGATTGGTTGGCGACTGTCGATCGAGCGGTACGGGTTGCGCCTGGAGGAACTGCGCGAGGTCACCGCATATATCTTTGATCGCGAGTTGATCGACTACCTCGACCTGGCCTTGTGGGACTCTGCGCAGGTCGTCAGAGAAGGGCCATTCCGTGGCAAGACGATGCTTAGCCTCTTCACCGAATTGCCTCGTAAGGGAGTTCGCCTGGGGACAGCCGGCAAGATCATGAGTGCCAAGCGTGCCGGCGAGTTGCTGGACGAGGGCTGCGACTTCGTGCTGATTGCCCGCGCTGGCATTCTTCAGCGGGACTTTCCTCTGCAGGTCAAGGCCAACCCGACGTACGACAGTCCAAGGCTTCCAGTGCCTGCCGAGTACTTGCGCGAGCGTGGGTTGAGCGAACGCTTCATCGACCATATGCGGGGATGGCAGACCTTCGTCTTGCACGGTTCGCGATAGGGGGCGGACGAATACCCGGTCCCCGACTCGCTCCCAGCACAAGGAGGCGGGTTGTCCGCGCGATCGCCGTACTATTACGACCATCGAAGAACGCAGGCCGGAGCAACGCCGAAACTCGGGGCCGAGGAAACAACTGACGATAACCAAAGGCACGTCAATACCCCCTTATTGGCGGCTGAGAACGCACCGCAAACGGTAGGAACATGCTGCGCCAGGTCGGCAGCTCGTCCCTGCAACCGGCAGGTACGCAGCGATTGCGGTCTATTGCGTCTTCGTGCCCAGTGCCAGCTACGCGGCGCACAGCAGACATTCCCGGCAAGAATGATCCATCGCGACGACAACCGCGCAGTAGACCAACTACCAGCGGATTGATGGCTTCGACCTCGATCACTCGAAGCGCATTACCCGGTTGATAGCGCCGCCTGATTCGAACAGTCAATTCCGGAGCCGGTCCTTCGCCGCACGGATGTCTTCACCCTCAGCGCTCTTCTCCCAGCTCTTCGCCAGATTGAACAGCATTGCCGAAGTCCGCGGATAGCCGGCAGCGATCTCTGCCCACTTCTTCGCTTGCTCTGCGAACGTCCTTTCCTGCCCGCCTCCTTCGCCAATCGCCTTGCTGAAAGCGCCACGCATGTTGTGCCGTTCCACAAGGATGCCGCTCTCAACATCGTCGCTGACTAGCCGCTCAATGGCCGTTCGCACCGCGCGGTGCGGCCACCCCTTGTCCGATGCGTCGTTCGGCGCATGGGCAAGAACGTGGCCGATGTACTGCTCCGTGATCCGCACTCGATCTGCTTCAGCGGCGAGTTTCTGGACAGCAAGACACCACTCTACAACGGCTTTCTCGTCGACTTCGCTGCCTGACTGGCCCGGCACAATAGAAATGCCGCTCAGCAGTCGGTACGCTGCCGTCGCGTGAAGACGCTTGGCGTCGTCCATTTGCGGCGCCTCACCCGTCGCGGGCTTGAACACCACCTTGATGAAATCCAAGAACAATTCCGGACGTTGAACAATGAGCTGGTGCAGTTTCAGCGGCTCCTTCCGGCGATCGAACATCGGCAGGTACGCATACTCCCGCTTGGCAATCTCCTCGTCAGAGGCATCTAAGCGTCCTTCCAGGGCCTTGAACACTGCCTCTATGTAGTAGGTGGTCATTGTGCCGTTCGCGGAAAGTGCTGCGTTGATCTGGGCAACGGCCTCGTCAAGCATGCGGAACAATGTGGGCGAGTCCACTTCGGCCAATCGACCGTGCCCTGCCGCCATCGCTCCGATTGCCCTGCCCTCGGCTATGTAGCGCTTCAACGCAACTGCGAGCTCCTCTGTGCTGCCCTTGATCGCAAACGGGTGTTTCGTCTCCCAGTAGAACTTACTGACCTCCTCGCCGAAATCGTCTACGAGAGCCCACGATGCCGCGCCATCTGGAAGTTGTAAAAACATGCCCGCCAACGTCTCCGCAGACCATCCGTTGGCACCGGCCAGTTCAGCCAGGGCTTCACTCCAAGCCTTTTTGTTTTTGGCAAACATCCACGCCGAAACCGACGACGCCAACCCGATGAGATCGGGCGTGCCGACACGAACGGCGGCGAGCACGAACGTCCTGCTGTCCGCTTCACCCAGATTGGCACTTTCCAATGCTGGGACGATGAGATGAGGAACCTTCACGCGTCGGGCCAGTTCAACGATGGCGTCAACGCCACCGGATCCAAGGATCGCTTTGATAGCCTGTGCGCGCGCCCTGTCAACACTCTCAGTGTCGTCATCTGCCACGCCGGGGAGGTGTGGCATCCAGTCGTCGAAGAGATTCGAATGGAGCAGCAGAGGGTCTTTCGGCTCAAACCGCTGTACGACTGCGTCTACCTTGGCGATCGCTTCGCCTTTGAGCGCCCAATCCATGCTCTGGTAAGTGCGGTTGCGATTCGCCTCATGTCGAAGCGCCTTCCACACTTCGTATTGCGCAGCAGCAGGTGCCGCCGCTAGGAAATCGGCAGTTGCGTTCAAAATCGAATTAAACGAGCCCTCCTGCACCTGGCCCATTTTGTCAATCAGCGTAATCATGCGAGCGGGTTCGCCCATCACCTGATCGAGCGCTAACCGCACGACTTGATCCTGACTGCCCCAGACGATGCCGTAAGTCAGTTCCTCCACATTCGACCCGCCGGCCTCACGAAAGAGCGGCCGCTGGTTCGGAACGGAGTGGTCATGGTGCCTCGGAAGCAACTTGACCAGCAACTCCCACGCAAGCTCAGGAAACTCTCCGATGATCGTGGTCAGCACACCGTCACGCTGTTTCGATGGAGCGTTGGTGTTCGGCGCCCAACACAGGAAGATCGACCGCAGCGTGTTGACCGGCCGGTTCTCCATTTTCAAACCCGGGTCGAAGGCGGAAAGACGGGCGAGCACCTTGCAGACGCGAAGCAGGTACGCCGGATCCCAAGCCAGCACTTCGAGCGCAAACAGCACGAATACATGCGGGCTGGTCGGCGCGAAGACGTCGTCCGATTCAGCAAACAGCGGGTCGACTTCATTGGGGCCGCCCTCGAGCAGGTGCTCAAGGGCGCTCAAAAAAGCATCAGGTGAGCCCTCTGCGAGAAAGGTTAAGTTGTCCCGCAAGCTCGCGACCACGCGCCAGTCCGTGCCGAGCCCGGGCAAGCTGCTGACGATGCCATCCACGAAGCGCTTAGGCGTGGAATGCGGGATCACCAGGCCGACCTCCTCGCCCAGCGCCGCGATCAGCAGAAGGGTCGTGGCCAGGCCTTCACGCAACCACGAGCTGTGGATCTCTTCCGGCTTCTTGTCCAGCCGAAACAGGTCCGAGGCCTTGGGCGGCTCGACGACGCGTCCGAACACCTCCCTGGCGGCAGCAGCAAAAGCATTCAGATCGGCTTGGCCAAGGCGCTTCCCAAGGTAAGTGAAGGCGTCGACGGGTGCGCGCATGCGCCACACGGTGTCTACCCGGTCGATCGGCGGGTCCACGGACACCCTCAGGTCGCGGAATGGCTCTTCCACCGCGTCGTAGTCCTTCTGACGCCCGAGCGCCTGGAGCACAGCCTTGTCCGGCTCACTGGCTGCGTCCCAGCCGCCGGCGAGCAACGCCGGGACTAGGTCGCGGGCCTTAAGAAGCCAGGCCGGGTTCTCGGCCGCGCTGCTCGGAATCTGGCGCGCCAGGACCGCGAGACTTCGGCCGCACCTCCTGGCGCGGTCCATCGCATCTTCCTGCGCAGGGAACATCGAGACCAGCGCCTGCCCGAGCGCATGCGTCGAGGGGCGTTCCAGCACATCGAAGCTCTTGCGATCTTCGTCTGCGCCAGCGCTGATCACAGTCGGCCCCGTCGTCGCCAACTGGCCAGCCCGATTACGCGCCGCACCCCGCGGCAGAAACATGAGATCCTTCATGCTGACCAACTGATCGATGGCTTCTGAAGTATCGACCACGAGGGTTCGCGACTCCAGGTACAGCCGCTTCTGTGCCTCGGCGTTGCGGATCGCGGCCACCGCGAACGCGATGACCTCGTCCGGCGAGTCAGCGGTCAGGCGCAGCTTCGCTTCCCCCGCAATCAGCGCATTCACCAACTTCTCCGCCTGAGCCTGGCGCGCGCACAGGAGGACCTGTTCCGTCAGGGCGGGCATGTAGCGGTTGGAGAACTCGCCCCAGTACTCGTCGATGCTGCGGGCGCCGTGCCTGGGCATCAGCGACAGGACTTCGCGAGCCCACCAGGCGCCGACGCCCGGGTGGTCTGCAAGCCAGTGCTCCAACTGAACTCCATCGATGAGTTCAACAGCGGCCCACTCGTTGAGGTCGTGCTTCTTCTTGAGCCACGTCGGCAGCTTCAGCTTCGGCTTGTCCCAGCTATGCGCAGTCACGAGCACCAGCGTCGTGTCCTTGCGCTCTTCGGCCGACACCTCGTTGGTGCGCTTCTTGTAGTCGCCGTCGGCTTTGCCCGAGACGTCCGCATCGAGCCCGAACTCCCAGATGGATCGGCCCTTCGGCACGAATGGTTTGGCGCCAGCGTCTGTCTGGAGGACGCCGTCGAATCCACGGATGTAGCCTTTCTCGCCATTCGGGAAACGGAAGGCCCCGATGTCATCGACCGACGCGCGGATCAGGTCCGCGATCAGTTCAGGGAACAGGGCCTTGGAGGTCGTGCGTGCTGCCCACGTGCCCAAGTCGAACGCGGTGATCCACTTCATGCATCTTGTCCTTTGAGAGCTTCCATTTTGCCCGGCCGACCCAGCAGCGCCCGCCTACCCCCTCTGAAGGTGAACTCGGCCACCGAAAGCATTCAGCTCTGTCGAGGGGACTGGCGAAGGGAGCCGGAAACATGTCCCCAGTGATCGCTTGCACGGAAAGCTGTCACTGACGCCCTTCGGGGAGAGCGACCGCATTCAGTCTCAAGCTGACTGTGGAGCTACATCCGGTAGGTGTACGGAAAGACTTGGCTGGCAGCCAATATGTTCGGGTCAACAACGGTCAGGCTTCCGTGTGAACCAACGGCCCTAGGTTCACTTGAGTGCTCTGGGTAAACGGGTGCGTGAATAATTGGCTGGCATGCTGCAGTAACTTTCACACGTCTCTTGGCCTGCAGGCGCGGTTACTGGCACTGTTACTGCACAATGCCTCGGAAGCACCCGGACAGATGCGGAAGCAAGCGCAATGAAAAAAGCCCTAAGTAGTTGATTTACTTAGGGCTTTTGGACTTACGCGGACAACCGCGAAAGTAATGTTGGTGGCCTGGGGCGGAATCGAACCACCGACACGCGGATTTTCAATCCGCTGCTCTACCAACTGAGCTACCGGGCCATTGCATTTGAGTGCAGCCCTAAATTATACAGCGCTTCTGCGCCCTCTTGAAAGATCCACACCAAGTTGTTTGAGCTTTCGATAGAGATGGGTGCGTTCGAGGCCGGTTTTCTCGGCGACGCGGGTCATCGAACCGTTCTCCATCGCGAGGTGGAACTCGAAGTACGCCTTCTCGAAACCGTCGCGCGCGTCGCGCAGCGGGCGGTCGAGGTCGAAGCTCTGCGTCGACTGGGGGCCCGCATCGGCCACGGGCACGGAAGCCAGCGAGGCCATCAGCAGGCTGTCGCCCGTCGTCGTGATGGCGGCCGCCTGGCTGCCGGCGACGGGCGCGGGCACCACGCCCGCAGCGGCACGGCGCGCGCTCTCGCGCGCCAGGCCCTGCTCCACCGCCTTGAGCAGCTTCTGCATGGTGATGGGCTTCTCGAGGAAGGCGAACGCGCCGATGCGCGTGGCGTCGACCGCGGTGTCGATGGTGGCGTGGCCGCTCATCATGATGACGGGCATGCTCAGCAGGCCGGCGGTGGACCACTCCTTGAGCAAGGTGACGCCGTCGGTGTCGGGCATCCAGATGTCGAGCAGCACGAGGTCGGGCCGCGCGCGCTGGCGCGCAGCGCGCGCCTCGGCGGCGTTTTCCGCGAGCTCCACGTTGTGGCCTTCGTCATTGAGAATTTCGAAGAGCAGGTCCCGGATGCCCAGCTCGTCATCGACCACGAGAATGTTTGCCATGAGTGCTGCTTGTTGTTTGCGCTGGTGTCTGCAATGTGTGTAGGGTCCGCGGGCCCATCCGTCGCCTGTGCGACGGATATTCGTGCGGCTCAGGCGGCGGAAGACTTTGAATCTTCGGTGTGAGCGGCCGCTGCCCGCGGCCCGCTTGCCAGCGCGAATGATAGCGAGACTTGCGCCCCTGCTACAGCCCCGTCGACGACACGGTTGGAAAGCTCGATGCGCGCACCATGCTCGTCGGCGATTTTCTTGACGACCGCAAGGCCCAAACCGGTACCTTTTGTTTTCGTGGTGACGTAGGGTTCGAACGCGCGCTTCAGGATGTTCTCGGCAAAACCAGGACCGCTGTCCTGCACGGTCAGGCGCACGCGCTGCCCCGAATCTCCGAGCCGCGTCCGCACGACGACCTCGCCCGCCCTGCCGGTCCCGCTGGCGGCAGCCTCGGCGGCGTCCTGCGCGTTCTGCAACAGGTTGTGTATCACTTGGCGGATCTGCTGCGCATCGCCGCGAATGGGCGGGCAGCGCTCGTCGAGTTCGGAGCGCAGCGTGATCGGCAGGTTCTCCGCGCTGTAGAGCTGGAGCACGTCGGCCAGCAGGGCATTGAGATCCACCGGCTTGAGGTCGGCCGCGGGCAGGCGCGCGTAGTCGCGGAATTCGTTCACCAGCCGCTTCATCGCATCGACCTGGTCGACGATGGTCTTCACCGACTTCACGAGCACGGCCTGTTCGGGCGGCTGGACCTTGCCCGACAGTTTCATCTCCAGCCGCTCGGCCGAGAGCTGGATCGGCGTGAGCGGGTTCTTGATCTCGTGCGCCAGCCGGCGCGCGACCTCGCCCCAGGCCTGCGCACGCTGGGCCGAGACGATCTCGGAGATGTCGTCGAACACCAGCAGCCGCGCGGCGCCGGGCAGTTCCGCGCCGCGCGCGACGATGTTGATGGCGCCGTCCTGCTGCGGCAGGTCGGTGCCGGAAGCGTGCAGTTCGAAGGCGTGCTGCCAGTGGTCGAGGCCGTGCTGCACGCGCTCGACGAGAAAGTCCTCGAATTGCTGCTGCACCTTGGCGCCGAATTCGGCCAGCCCTGGCACCTCGACGAGCGCCCGGCCTTCGTAGGCCGCGAGCGGCGCGCGCAGCACCCGGGTCGCGCCCGGGTTGGTCGACAGCACGGTGCCCTTGGCATCGAGCACGATCACGCCGGAGGTCAGGTTGTCGAGAATGGTCTGCAGGTTGGCGCGCGCGGCATCGAGTTCGCCCACGGTCTTCTCGACGGCGCCGCGGGCATCGGCCAGCTGCTGGGTCATGACGGCGAACGAGCGCGTGAGGCCGCCCAGTTCGTCCTTGCCCTGCAGCACGGCGGTCGGCCGCAGGTCGCCGGCCGCCACCTGGCGCACGCCGTCGGCCAGCACGAGCAGCGGCAGACCGAGCTGGTTGCCGAACAGCACGGCCAGCAGCACCGCGCCGAACACGGCGAGGAACAGGCTCAGCGTGAGCGTGCCGATGTACATGCGGCGCAGGCCCTCACGCGCGAGCGCCCGCTCCTGGTATTCGCGGTTGGCCTCCTGCACGGCCAGCGCGTTGGCGACCACGGCCGGCGGCAGCGGCCGCGTGACTTGCAGATAGCGCGGTGCAGTGTCGAAGTCGAAGCCCGGCCTCTGCACCATGGCGAGCGCGCGCACGCTTGCCACGGGCGGGGTCGCGCCCGGAGGGGCGGTTTCGTCCAGACCCTCGACGTGCGCGACGGCGCGCTCAGGGCGGACCTGGCGGAATTGCTGCGGGGTCGGACGCTCGGGGCTGAGCTGGAAACGGGAGCTGCCGGCGCTGGCCACCAGTTGCCCGGAGCCGGTCCAGAGGATCACGTCGGTGGCCTCGAGCTGGTCGCGGATGCGCTCGAGCACCAGGCCCGCGCTCGTGTCGGGCACCTGCGCCAGCTGCGCGCTGGCGCTGCGCGTCTTGGCGGCGAGGTCGTCGGACAGCGAATCGAGCGTGGCGCGCCCGAGGTTCAGGCCGGCATCGAGCGCACCTTCGACCTTGACGTCGAACCAGCTCTCGATCGAGCGCGCGACGAACTGATAGGACACCACGTAGACCAGCGCCCCGGGCACCACGGCCACCAGCGCGAAGATGGCCGCCAGCTTGATGAGCAGCCGGCTGCCGAACTTGCCTTGCCGCAGCCGCCGCAGCAACCGGAAGGCGACCCAGCCGATCACCAGCACCAGCAGCACCGCCACCACGACGTTGATGCCGAACAGGCGCACGTAGTAGCGCTCGTACAGCGCGCGGTTGTTGGTGGCCTGCGCCAGCAGGAACATCAGCACCAGGCCGATGGCCGTGACCAGCGCGGCACCGACGCCGATGGCCCAGCGCGTGGCCCGCGCGCGGCGCGCGGCCGGCGTGGCCGCTGCGCCGCTGCGCCCGGATGTGCTCACTTCTGCTTCTCCATTGCGAGCCGGGCCGTGCGCTCGGTGGCGATGTTCCAGTCGGCCTGCCCGACCACGCCGATCTGGAACGGGCGCGGCAGCTGCGAGGTGTCGAGCCGGAAGCGGAAGGTGACCTGGTGCAGCGGATCGTCGCCGACCTCCGACACGTCGGCCAGCCGCAAGCGGCCGACGCGCTTGATGGCGTCGAGCGCGTCGGTCAGGGTGTCGAAGTTCTGGTTCAGCGAGATGCCCAGGCCGGCCGCCCCCGTCATCGGGGCGGCCGACACGTTGAGCCGCCAGCGCCGCGTGAGGGGCTGGTAGGCCAGCCGCATGTGCCGCGTGACCTGGGCGACCTTGCGGTCGGTCCAGTACCAGCGCTCCTGGTAGAGCTCGGCCTCGGCCACGAAATAGATGGCGATGCCCTTGTCGAGCACCTCCTCCACCAGCGAGGGCAGTTCGAACTGCACCGCAGCACTGAAATAAATGCCGTCGTCGGCCTGTTCGAGGCGCATCTGCGTGATCGACGCGCCAGGGCGGGCCTGGGCGGCCGCCGGAGCCGGCAGCCAGGCCATGCACATCGTCCAGACCCAGAACAGGACGGGCAGCAAGACCGACCAGCGGCGCTCAGTGCGGGCGCTTTTCAAGCAGGGCGTAGAAGAAACCGTCGTGGTCACCAGAGGGATTGTCCGGGACGCCGCGGGCATTCGATCCGCTTTGGGGGAGCAAATGGCCTGGCGATGGCAGCAATCGGGCGTCGGTGTTGTGTACAAGAAACGCATCAATTTGTTGCGAACCCTCTTCGCGGAACACGGAGCAGGTGCAGTAAAGGAGCCGGCCGCCGCGCCGCACCAGCGGCCAGAGCGCGGCCAGCAGCGCGGCCTGCTGGGCGGCGAGTTGGGCGGTGTCGCTCTCGCGGCGCAGCCAGCGGACGTCGGGATGGCGCCGCACGATGCCCGAGGCGGTGCACGGCGCATCGAGCAGGATGGCGTCGAAAGGCGTGCCGTCCCACCACTGGGCGGGGCGCCCCGCATCGGCCACGAGCACCTTGGCGCTCAGTCCGAGGCGGGCGAGGGTTTCGTCGATGCGGCGGCTGCGGGCGGCATCGACTTCGAGCGCGGTCACGTCGATGGCGCCGGGAGCCGCCATTTCGAGCAGGTGCGCGGTCTTGCCGCCGGGAGCCGCGCAGGCATCGAGGACCCGCAGCGGCGCTGCGGCACCGGGCTTCGCCGGCAACAGGCCTTCGAGCAGCAGCGGCGCGGCCATCTGCGCAGCGGCATCCTGCACCGAGCAGGCACCGTCGGCAAAGCCGGGCAGTTGCTGCACGGGGCGTGCACGCGTCAGTTGCAGGCCGCTGGGACCCACGCGCGTCGCGCCGAGACCGGCGGCCTCCAGCTCCACAAGATAGGAAGCCGCGGTCGACTTCTGAACATTGACCCGCAGCGTCATCGGCGCCTGCGCGTTGTCTGCACCCAGCACCCGTTGCCACTCGCGCGGATGGTCGCGCTTGAGGCGCTCGATCCACCAGCGCGGGTGGTTCCATTGCGCGACCGGCTCGGAGTCGGTGGCGGCCACCAGTTCGTCGCGCTCGCGCAGGAAGCGCCGCAGGCAGGCGTTGATGAAGCTGGCCTGCGCCCGCGTCGCAGGGTTGCGCTTGGCGGCCTCGACGGCCTGGTCGACCAGCGTGAACGGTTCGTAGGGCGCGCGCTCGGCGTCCCAAGCCAGCGCCAGCGCGGTGCACAGCAATGCATCCGGCAAGGGCGGCGGCGTGCGCTTGGCCAGGTGGCGGCGCAGCGCTTCGGCGCGACCGAGCCAGCGCAGCACCTGGAAGCCGAGCGCCTGCACGCCGGGCCGCAGCGCGGGCTCGACGGCTTCGAACGCGACGGAGCCCGAGGTACCGGCGCGGATCGACGCCAGCGCCGCTGCGGTCAGTTGCAGTTGGCGCCAGAGCGGGGGCTGCAACGACGGCGTGCCGCTGTTGCTGCTCGAGGAAGGATCGGAAGGTAGTTCTGACAAGTTGGGGCGATGGTAACGGGCGCCCGAAAAGCCGGGCGCCGCGCAATGGAAAGATGAAAAGAATCGCGCCGGGTTCGTTCAGAGCAGCGGCGCAGCCGGACGCAGACGCACGGCCCATGCCACCAGCAGTGCCGGAAATTGCGCGATCGCGGCGTTGTAGTGCCCCACCGCCTGATTGAACTGGCCCCGTGCGATCTCCGCCGCGGCCGAAGGCTCTGGCCACGTGATCGGCTCGCTGGCGCTGGGCGCCATGGCCTCGGTGCCGGGCTGCAGTTGCGCCGGCCGCGACAGCGTGCCGTCGGCATCGAACACCGTCACCTCGTCCGGGTGCTGACGGCGCCATGCATTGGCCCACACCTGGAGCGCGGTGGCCAGCGCGGCCATGCCGCCGCTGTCCAACGGGTGCAGCCGGGTCGCACCGAGCAAGGTCGCGAGCTGGGTGGTCGCGGCCTGCAATGGCGCGATGGACGACAGCGACTCCCCCGTTGGCGCCGCCTCTGGCGGTGGCGCGGCGGTGATGCTGGCCTGCACGAAATCCAGCTGCTTGCCCAGGGCCGCGTCGAGCAGGCCGTAGGCCTGCAGCACAGCCGCGCGCAAACGCACCAGCCGGTTGTAGGCACCGACAAACCAGAACAACAGGATCGCAATGACGATCCAGCTGGCCAGCGATTCGGGCAACACACTCATCGACGACAACGCCTCATGGAAAACACAAAGAAAAACGCCCCCCAACCGGGGGCGGTCGGGGGGCGTGTGTACCGGTCATGCCGGTGATGCTACCCAGTTATTCGGTCGCAGCGCCTTCGCTGGCGTCCGCCGTGCTGGTCGTCGCATCGCTCTCGGCGGAGCCTGCCAGTTCGGCAGCTTCCGATTCGGCGATGGCGCGGCGCTCGGCTTCGTCCATGGCGTCCTTGACCTTGCGGGCCTGGTGGTACGCCATACCGGTGCCTGCGGGAATCAGGCGGCCGACGATGACGTTTTCCTTCAGGCCGCGCAGCTCGTCGCGCTTGCCCATGATCGCGGCTTCGGTCAGCACGCGCGTCGTTTCCTGGAACGACGCGGCCGAGATGAACGAGTCGGTCGACAGCGAGGCCTTCGTGATACCCAGCAGCAGGTTGGTGAACGTTGCGGGGATCTTGCCTTCGGCGCGCAGGGCGTCGTTGGTGTTGAGCATTTCGCTGCGTTCGACCTGTTCGCCGGAGATGTAGCCGGTCTCGCCGATGTTGTCGACCACGACGCGGCGCAGCATCTGGCGAACGATCACCTCGATGTGCTTGTCGTTGATCTTCACACCCTGCAAGCGGTACACGTCCTGCACTTCGTCCACGATGTAGCGTGCGAGTTCTTCCGAACCCAGCAGGCGCAGGATGTCCTGCGGGTCCGCCGGGCCGTCGACCACGCTTTCGCCCTTGTTCACCACCTGGCCTTCGTGCACCAGGATGTTCTTTTCCTTCGGCACGAGGTCTTCCCAGACCGTGCCTTCCGGATCGGTGATCTGCAGGCGGATCTTGCCCTTTGTTTCCTTGCCGAACGACACGGTACCGGTCATTTCGGCCAGCATGCCCTTGTCCTTCGGCGAACGGGCTTCGAACAGCTCGGCCACGCGCGGCAGACCGCCGGTGATGTCGCGGGTCTTCTGGCCTTCGACCGGAATACGCGCCAGCACTTCGCCGGGGCCCACGTCCTGTCCGTCGCGGATCTGCACCAGCGCGCCGATCGGGAAGCCGATCGTCACCGAGTGATCGGTGCCGGGGATCTTCACTTCCTGGCCTTGCGCGTCGATCAGCTTCACCTGCGGGCGAACGACCTTGGCAGCGCCGCGGCGCTTCGGATCGATCACGACCAGGGTCGACAGACCGGTCACTTCGTCCACCTGCTTCGCAACCGTGAGGCCTTCCTCGACGTTTTCGAACTGCGTCTTGCCGGCGAATTCCGTGATGATCGGGCGGGTCAGCGGGTCCCAGTTGGCGAGCACGTGGCCGGCCTTGATCTGCTGGTCTGCCTTGACCGTCAGCGTGGCGCCGTACGGCACCTTGTGACGTTCGCGTTCGCGGCCGTGCTCGTCATGGATGACGATCTCGCCCGAACGCGAAATCACGACCAGCTCGCCCTTGCTGTTGGTCACGTAGCGCATCGTGGCGTTGAAGCCGATCGAGCCGTTCGACTTGGCTTCCACACTCGAAGCGATGGCGGCACGCGAAGCGGCACCACCGATGTGGAAGGTACGCATCGTCAGCTGCGTGCCGGGTTCGCCGATGGACTGGGCAGCGATCACACCGACGGCTTCGCCGATGTTGATCAGGCCGCCACGGCCCAGGTCGCGGCCGTAGCAGGTCGCGCAGATGCCGAAGCGGGTTTCGCAGGTCAGCGCGGTGCGGACCTTGACTTCGTCGACGCCCTGGGCTTCCAGGACTTCGATGTTGTCTTCGTCGAACATCTCGCCGGCCTTCAGCAGCACCGAACGGTTTTCCGGGTGCAGCACGTCGTCCGCAGCCGAGCGGCCGAGGATACGGTCGCGCAGCGACTCGATCACTTCACCGCCTTCGACGATGGCGCGCATCAGGTAGCCGCCGTGCGTGCCGCAGTCCTGCTCGGTCACGACCAGGTCTTGCGTCACGTCGACCAGACGACGGGTCAGGTAACCCGAGTTCGCCGTCTTCAGCGCCGTGTCGGCCAGACCCTTACGGGCACCGTGGGTGGAGATGAAGTACTCCAGCACGTTCAGGCCTTCGCGGAAGTTCGCGGTAATGGGCGTCTCGATGATCGAGCCGTCCGGCTTGGCCATCAGGCCACGCATACCGGCCACCTGGCGAATCTGCGCTGCGGAACCGCGGGCGCCGGAGTCGGCCATCATGTAGATGGAGTTGAACGACTCCTGCTCGACTTCCTTGCCGTGGCGGTCGATGACCTTCTGCTTCGAGAGCTTGGCCATCATGACCTTCGACACTTCGTCGCCGGCCTTGCCCCAGATGTCCACGACCTTGTTGTAGCGCTCGCCGGAGGTCACGAGACCGGAGACGTACTGCTGTTCGATCTCCTTCACTTCCTTGGCCGAGCGCTCGATGATGCCGTGCTTCTCGGCGGGCACCAGCATGTCGTCGATCGCGATCGAGATACCGGCCTTGGTCGCCAGGCGGAAGCCGTTTTGCAGCAGCTTGTCGGCGAACACGACGGTCTCTTTCAGGCCGCACTTGCGGAACGAGACGTTGATGAGCTTGGAGATTTCCTTCTTCTTCAGCGCCTTGTTGATGTTCGAGAACGGCAGGCCCTTCGGCAGGATCTCGGACAGCAGGGCACGGCCCGCGGTGGTGTCCACGAGCGAAGTCGACGGCGTGAACACGCCGGTTTCCTTGTCCTTGGTGTACTCCGTGATGCGCACTGCCACCTTGGCCGTGAGCTCGACTTCGTTGGCGTCGAGCGCGCGCTGCACTTCACCGATGTCGGAGAAGATCAGGCCCTCGCCCTTGCCGTTGATGCGGTCGCGGGTCGTGTAGTACAGACCCAGCACCACGTCCTGCGAAGGAACGATCGACGGTTCGCCCGAAGCCGGGAACAGCACGTTGTTGGAGGCCAGCATCAGCGTGCGGGCTTCCATCTGCGCTTCCACCGACAGCGGCACGTGGACAGCCATCTGGTCGCCGTCGAAGTCGGCGTTGAAGGCCGCGCAAACGAGCGGGTGCAGCTGGATGGCCTTGCCTTCGATCAGGATGGGTTCGAAGGCCTGGATGCCCAGACGGTGCAGCGTCGGAGCGCGGTTCAGCATGACCGGGTGCTCCTTGATGACCTCTTCCAGGATGTCCCAGACCACCGGCGTGCCCGATTCGACTTCCTTCTTGGCAGCCTTGATCGTGGTCGCGATGCCCATGGCTTCGAGGCGCGAGAAGATGAAGGGCTTGAACAGCTCGAGCGCCATCAGCTTCGGCAGGCCGCACTGGTGCAGCTTGAGCGTCGGGCCCACCACGATGACCGAACGGCCCGAGTAGTCGACGCGCTTGCCCAGCAGATTCTGGCGGAAGCGGCCGCTCTTGCCCTTGATCATGTCGGCCAGCGACTTCAGCGCGCGCTTGTTGGCGCCCGTCATGGCCTTGCCACGGCGGCCGTTGTCCAGCAGCGAGTCGACCGCCTCTTGCAGCATCCGCTTTTCGTTGCGCGCGATGATTTCCGGAGCCTTCAGCTCCAGCAGGCGGCGCAGGCGCGAATTGCGGTTGATGACGCGGCGATACAGGTCGTTCAGGTCGGAGGTCGCGAAGCGGCCGCCGTCCAGCGGCACCAGCGGACGCAGGTCCGGCGGCAGCACGGGCAGCACGTCGAGCACCATCCACTCGGGCTTGATGCCCGACTTGCGGAAGGCCTCGAGCACCTTCAGGCGCTTGGAGTTCTTCTTGACCTTGACTTCGGAGCCGGTCAGGTCGCCGCGCAGGCGTTCGATCTCGCTGTCGAGTTCGATGCCTTCGAGCAGGTCCTTGATGCCTTCGGCGCCCATCTTGGCGACGAACTCGTCACCGTATTCCTTGCGCTTTGCGTCGTAGTCGTCCTCGGACATGATGCCGAACTTCTTCAGCGGGGTCATGCCGGGGTCGGTGATCACGTAGGCTTCGAAGTACAGCACGCGTTCGATGTCGCGCAGCGTCATGTCGAGCACGAGGCCCAGGCGCGACGGCAGCGACTTCAGGAACCAGATGTGGGCGCAGGGCGCGGCCAGGTCGATGTGACCCATGCGCTCGCGACGCACCTTGGTCTGCGTGACTTCAACGCCGCACTTCTCGCAGATCACGCCGCGGTGCTTCAGGCGCTTGTACTTGCCGCACAGGCACTCGTAGTCCTTGATGGGGCCGAAGATCTTGGCGCAGAACAGGCCGTCGCGCTCGGGCTTGAACGTGCGGTAGTTGATCGTCTCTGGCTTCTTCACTTCGCCGAAAGACCACGAGCGGATCTTCTCGGGCGAAGCCATGCCGATCTTGATGGCATCGAAATGCTCATCGGGCGTGAATTGCTTGAACAGGTCGAGTAGCGATTTCATAAGACTCTTTCCCTTTTCAACTTAAGAACGCTCGAGCTCGATGTCGAGCCCCAGCGAACGAATTTCCTTGACCAGCACGTTGAACGATTCCGGCATGCCGGCTTCGATCGAGTGCTCGCCCTTGACGATGCTTTCGTACACCTTGGTACGGCCTTGCACGTCGTCGGACTTCACGGTCAGCATTTCCTGCAGGACGTAAGCGGCGCCGTAAGCTTCCAGCGCCCACACTTCCATTTCCCCGAAACGCTGGCCGCCGAACTGCGCCTTGCCGCCCAGCGGTTGCTGCGTGACGAGCGAGTACGGGCCGGTCGAACGGGCGTGCATCTTGTCGTCCACCAGGTGGTGCAGCTTCAAGAAGTGCATGTAGCCGACGGTGACGGGACGCTCGAACTGGTCGCCGGTGCGGCCGTCGAACAGGTAGGCCTGCGTGCGCGTATCGGTCAGGCCCTTGAGCTTGGCGATGTCGTCCGGGTAGGCGAGCTTCAGCATGCCGCGGATTTCTTCTTCCGAAGCACCGTCGAACACAGGCGTCGCGAAGGTCGCGCCGTTCTGCAGGTTCGCTGCCATTTCGAGCAGTTCGGTGTCGTTCAGCGAGGCGATGTCTTCCTTGCGGCCCGAGCCGTTGTACAGCTGCTCCATGAACTTGCGCAGCTCGGCCACCTTGGCCTCCTGCTGCAGCATGTCGCCGATGCGCTGGCCGATGCCCTTGCCCGCCCAGCCCAGGTGCACTTCCAACACCTGGCCCACGTTCATCCGCGAAGGCACGCCCAGCGGGTTCAGGCAGATGTCGCACGGCGTGCCGTCGGCCATGTGGGGCATGTCTTCGACCGGAACGATCTTCGACACCACACCCTTGTTGCCGTGGCGGCCGGCCATCTTGTCGCCGGGTTGCAGGCGGCGCTTGACGGCCAGGTAGACCTTGACCATCTTGAGCACGCCCGCGGGCAGCTCGTCGCCCTGCGTGAGCTTCTTGCGCTTTTCTTCGAACGCGAGGTCGAAGCTGTGGCGCGTCTGCTCCAGCGAGTTCTTGATCGACTCGAGCTGCGTCGCCACTTCGTCTTCCGCCGGACGGATGTCGAACCAGTGGAACTTCTCGACCGACGACAGGTAGGCCTTGTCGAGCTTGGTGCCCTTGGCCAGCTTGTTCGGGCCGCCATTGGCGACCTTGCCGGTCAGCAGCTTCTCGATACGGTCGAACGCGTCGGCTTCGACGATGCGAAGCTGGTCGTTCAGGTCGAGGCGGAAGCGCTTGAGTTCATCGTCGATGATCTGCTGGGCGCGCTTGTCGCGCGTGATGCCTTCGCGGGTGAACACCTGCACGTCGATCACGGTGCCTTGCGAGCCCTGGTCCACACGCAGCGAGGTGTCCTTCACGTCGGAAGCCTTCTCGCCGAAGATGGCGCGAAGCAGCTTCTCTTCAGGCGTCAGCGTGGTCTCGCCCTTCGGCGTGACCTTGCCCACCAGCGTGTCGCCCGGCTGCACTTCGGCACCGACATAAATGATGCCGGATTCGTCGAGGCGGTTGAGCTGCTGCTCGGCCAGGTTCGGGATGTCGCGCGTGATTTCTTCGGCGCCCAGCTTCGTGTCGCGGGCCATCACCACCAGTTCCTCGATGTGGATCGAGGTGTAGCGGTCTTCGGCAACGACGCGTTCCGAGATCAGGATCGAGTCTTCGAAGTTGTAGCCGTTCCACGGCATGAACGCGATCAGCATGTTCTGGCCGAGGGCCAGTTCGCCGAGGTCGGTCGATGCGCCGTCGGCCACCACGTCGCCCTTGGCGATCTTGTCGCCGCGCTTGACGATGGGGCGCTGGTGGATGTTGGTGTTCTGGTTCGAACGCTGATACTTGATCAGGTTGTAGATGTCCACACCGACTTCACCGGCAGCCGCTTCGGCGTCGTTCACGCGCACCACGACGCGGGTCGCATCGACGTAGTCGACGATACCGCCGCGGGTGGCCGTGACCACGGTGCCCGAGTCGACTGCGGAGACGCGCTCGATACCGGTACCGACCATCGGCTTTTCGGGGCGCAGCACAGGCACGGCCTGACGCTGCATGTTGGCGCCCATCAACGCGCGGTTCGCGTCGTCGTGCTCCAGGAACGGCACGAGCGATGCGGCCACCGACACGATCTGTGCGGGCGACACGTCCATGTACTGGATGCGCTCGGCACCGACCAGGATCGATTCGCCGGCTTCACGCGCGGAGACCAGGTCGCCGGTCAGCACGCCGTCCTTGTCCAGGGCCGCGTTGGCCTGGGCGATGACGTACTTGCCTTCCTCGATGGCCGACAGGTAGTCAATCTCGTGGGTGACCTTGCTGTCCACCACGCGACGGTACGGCGTCTCGATGAAGCCGTATTCGTTCAGGCGGGCGTACAGGGCCAGCGAGTTGATCAGACCGATGTTCGGGCCTTCAGGCGTTTCGATCGGGCACACGCGGCCGTAGTGGGTCACGTGCACGTCGCGCACTTCGAAGCCTGCACGTTCGCGCGTCAGACCGCCCGGGCCAAGGGCCGACACGCGGCGCTTGTGGGTGATTTCGGACAGCGGGTTCGTCTGGTCCATGAACTGCGACAGCTGCGATGCGCCGAAGAATTCCTTCAGCGCCGCCGAGATCGGCTTGCTGTTGATCAGGTCGTGCGGCATCAGCGGCTCTTGCTCCGCTTGACCCAGACGTTCCTTCACGGCCTTCTCGATACGTGCCAGGCCGGTGCGGTACTGGTTTTCGGCCAGTTCGCCGACGCAACGCACGCGACGGTTGCCCAGATGGTCGATGTCGTCGACTTCGCCGTTGCCGTTGCGCAGATCGACGAGGATCTTGACCACGGCCAGGATGTCTTCGTTGGTCAGCACCATCGGGCCGGTCGATTCGTCGCGGCCGACCTTGGCGTTGAACTTCATGCGGCCCACGCGCGACAGGTCGTACGTGTCCGGGTTGTAGAACAGGCGCTGGAACAGGGCCTGCACCGCGTCTTCCGTCGGCGGCTCGCCGGGGCGCATCATGCGGTAGATGGCCACGCGCGCGGCGAATTCGTCCACCGTTTCGTCGATGCGCAGGGTTTGCGAGATGTACGCGCCCTGGTCGAGTTCGTTGGTGTAGATCACCTGAACGTCTTGCACGCCGGCCGTGCGCAGCTTCTTCAGCAGCGCTTCGGTCAGCTCGTCGTTGGCCTTGGCCAGGATTTCGCCGGAGTCGGCGTCGACGATGTTGCGGGCGATCACGCGGCCGACCAGGAAGTCTTCCGGCACGCTGATGTGCGTGGTGCCGCCCTGCTCGAGTTCACGCGTGTGGCGCGCGGTGACGCGCTTGTCCTTGGCGACCACGACCTTGCCCGACTTGTCGGTGATGTCGAAGCGCGCAACTTCGCCGCGCAGGCGCTCGGAGACGAACTCCATCTGCGCGCCGCTGTCCATCAGGCGGAAGTTGTCGTTCACGAAGAAGTTCGCGAGGATCGATTCCGGGTTCAGGCCGATGGCCTTCAGCAGGATCGTGACCGGCATCTTGCGGCGACGGTCCACGCGGAAGTACAGCATGTCCTTCGGGTCGAACTCGAAGTCGAGCCACGAACCGCGATAGGGAATCACGCGGGCCGAGAACAGCAGCTTGCCCGAGCTGTGCGTCTTGCCCTTGTCGTGTTCGAAGAACACGCCCGGCGAACGGTGCAGCTGCGAGACGATCACGCGCTCGGTGCCGTTGATGATGAACGAACCCTTGTCGGTCATGAGCGGAACTTCGCCCATGTAGACCTCTTGTTCCTTCACTTCCTTGACCACCTTCGACTGCGACGTCGACGACTCGCGGTCATAGATGATGAGCTGGACCTTGGCGCGCACGGCCGAGGCGAAGGTCAGACCACGGGTCTGGCATTCACGCACGTCGAAAGCCGGCTTCGCCAGGTTGTACTCGAGGAACTTCATCTCGACAAAACCGTTGTGCGAGACGATCGGGAACGCGGCGTCGAATGCGGCCTGCAGGCCTTCGACGGTGCGTTGCTTCGGGGGGATGCCGGCTTGCAGGAACGCGGTGTATGCGTCTTTCTGCATCTGCAGCAGGTAGGGGATTTCGACGACGCTGTCGCGGTTACCGAAACTTTTTCGGATGCGCTTGCGTTCGGTGTAACTGTACGCGGACGATTGGGCCATGAGAGCTCCGGTGCTTGAGATCTTCAGCGACTTGTCAGCAGTGCCGAGGCACCACTGCTTGGCGGCTGGCCACTACCAGCCGTTGGCGGACGGCGATGCATTGCACATCGCCCGAACCAAGGGATCTTCTGCAGTCGGGGTCAGAAGACACTCGGAAATCCGCTTGATTTTGACTTTCCCGTCGACCTGAAGGTCTCCGGAGAAGCCGGCAATCAAGCCGACTTTCGGGTGCGCTCTGAAAGCGGCAAAGGCTGGAGGGCCTTTTCAGGCACCTCCAGCCCTCTAGGGGGTCTGAATTACTTCAGTTCCACCTTGGCGCCGGCTTCTTCCAGCTTCTTCTTGGCGGCGTCGGCGTCAGCCTTCGACAGGCCTTCCTTGACAGCCTTGGGAGCGGCTTCCACCAGGTCCTTGGCTTCCTTGAGGCCCAGGCCGGTGATTTCGCGCACGGCCTTGATGACCGACACCTTGTTCGCGCCGACATCGGCCAGCACGACGTTGAATTCGGTCTTTTCTTCGACCACAGCGGCGGCAGCGCCACCACCGGCGGCCGGAGCCGACATTGCAGCGGCGCTCACGCCGAACTTCTCTTCGATGGCTTTCACCAGGTCGTTGAGTTCCAGGACCGTCATCGCGTCGAGTGCGGTCAGAAATGCGTCTTTATCGAATGCCATTTTTGTTTCCTAACAATTGGGTTGAATATTCAAAAAACGAGGGCGCGCTCAGGCGGCCTGCGCTTCTTCTGCCGGTGCATCGGCGACGGGTGCAGCTTCGCCACCACCGCGCTTCTCGGCCAGCGCCGCGAGCACGCGGGCGGTACGAGAGATCGGGGATTGCATCAAGCCCAGCAATTGCGCCAGCAGCACTTCCTTCGAAGGGATGTTGGCCAGTTGCTTCACGCCGTTCACGTCCAGGGCCTTGCCGCCAAACGCGCCACCGCGAATCACCAACTTGTCGTTGGTCTTCGCGAAGTCGGCCACCACCTTGGCGGCAGCCACTGCGTCTTCGGAAAAGCCGTAGATCAGCGGACCGGTCATCTGGTCGCCAACAATCTCAAACGCGCTACCGGCGACAGCACGGCGTGCCAGGGTGTTCTTCAGAACACTCAGGGTCACACCCTTGCTGCGTGCTTCGGTACGCAGTTTGGTCATATCGGCCACCGTGATGCCACGGTATTCCGCCATCACGAGCGTTTGAGCTTTTGCGGCGAGGCTGGTCACATCACTGATGACCGCTTCTTTCTCACTGCGATTCAGACTCAAGGTCTACTCCTTTTAATGCGATCTTCGGCCGGGGCCTGGGATCGCGCTTCATGCAGCGACCAACAACTGTTTCGGAACAAAAATCAAATTCCTTGCAGCGGGATCGCCATCTGCGCTGGATACCGGAAGGATCGATCCGGCGATTAAGTGCAGCGCCCTGCACACCAGCGGTCTTGGATGGCCCGCAGCAACCGGAGCTGCCGCGACCCACCACATCCGCCCTACCCTTTCGGGCAGGGCAAATCTCTTTAGCTCGCCGAGATGGTTTGCGTGTCCACGCGGACACCCAGACCCATGGTCGACGACACAGCCACCTTGCGCAGGTACACGCCCTTGCTGGTCGCCGGCTTGGCCTTGACCAGAGCGTCGATCAGCGCGGCGAGGTTGCCCTGCAGCTTGTCGTTGTCGAACGAGCGACGGCCGATCGTGCCGTGCACGATGCCGGCCTTGTCGACGCGGAACTGGACCTGGCCAGCCTTGGCGTTCTTCACGGCCGTGGCGACGTCCGGGGTCACGGTGCCAACCTTGGGGTTGGGCATCAGGCCGCGCGGGCCGAGGATCTGGCCGAGCGTACCGACGACACGCATGGCGTCCGGTGCGGCGATCACGACGTCGAAAGGCATGTCGCCAGCCTTGACCATGGCAGCCAGGTCGTCCATGCCGACGATGTCGGCGCCGGCGGCCTTGGCTTCTTCAGCCTTGGCGCCTTGGGCGAACACGGCGACGCGCTTGGTCTTGCCGGTGCCGTTGGGCAGCACGACGGCGCCACGCACGACTTGGTCCGACTTCTTCGCGTCGATGCCGAGCTGCACAGCCACGTCGATCGATTCGTCGAACTTGGCGGTAGCGGCGTCCTTGACGATGACGATCGCGTCAGCCAGCGGGTACAGCTTGTTGCTGTCGACCTTGCCTGCGAGCGACTTTTGCTTCTTGGTGATCTTGGACATTTACACGCCCTCCACATTCACGCCCATCGAGCGGGCCGAGCCGGCGATGGTGCGAACTGCTGCGTCGAGGTCGGCGGCAGTCAGGTCCTTCATCTTGGCCTTGGCGATTTCTTCGAGCTGTGCGCGCGTGATCTTGCCGACCTTGTCGGTGTGCGGACGGGCCGAGCCCTTTTCCAGCTTGATGGCCTTCTTGATCAAGGTGATCGCCGGGGGCGTCTTGATGATGAAGGTGAAGCTCTTGTCAGCGAACGCGGTGATGACCACCGGCAGCGGCAGACCCGGCTCGACGCCTTGGGTTTGCGCGTTGAACGCCTTGCAGAACTCCATGATGTTCAGACCGCGCTGACCGAGTGCGGGACCGATCGGCGGGGACGGGTTGGCCTTACCAGCTGGCACTTGCAGCTTGATGAAGCCGACGATTTTTTTCGCCATGCTTTTTGCTCCTTGCGGGTGATATCGCCTTGGCTTGCGGCCAAGGCTCCCCGGGGTTGAACGACTCTTCGATCAAGGCCGCGCGCCGAGTCGGACAACGCGCAGCCGGGAATGCTTCAGGCCTTGCGGCCTGTGGCTCAGGTCTTTTCGACCTGGCTGAATTCGAGCTCCACAGGCGTCGCGCGGCCGAAAATCATGACCGACACGCTGACCTTGCTCTTCTCGTAGTTGACTTCTTCGACCGTGCCGTTGAAGTCGGTGAACGGGCCTTCCTTGACGCGCACGAATTCGCCGACGGTGAACTCGACCTTGTGGCGCGGCTTCTCGGTGCCCTGCTGCATCTGGCTGACGATGTCCTCGACCTCTTTCTGCGAGATCGGGGCCGGACGGTTTTTGGCGCCGCCCACGAAACCCGTCACCTTGTTGGTGTGCTTCACCAGGTGCCAGCTCTCGTCGTCCATGATCATTTCGACCAGCACGTAGCCAGGGAAGAAGCGGCGCTCGGTGGTGCGCTTCTGGCCGTTCTTGATCTCGACCACTTCTTCGGTCGGAACCAGGATGCGGCCGAACTTGTCCTGCATGCCGGCGCGGTTGATGCGCTCGGTGATGTTGCGCTCGACGGCCTTTTCCATGCCCGAATAGGCATGCACCACGTACCAACGCAGATCGGGGTTGGCGGCGGGAGCCAGAATCGGAGTGTTTTCCTCTTCAGGCGTGGTTTCAACTACGTCGTCGGTCATTGCTTACTTTCTCCAGCCCAGAATGAGGTCGAAAAACACCCATTCGAGCGTCTTGTCGGTGAGCCAGAGGAAGACGGACATGATCGCCACGAAGGCGAACACATAAGCCGTCATCTGCATTGCTTCCTTGCGGGTCGGCCACACGACCTTCTTGACCTCGCGCCACGAGTCGCGGCCAAAAGCCCACAACTGACGGCCATTCTCCGAACTGCCAAAGGCGCCCACCGCAGCGGCCAGGCCGACCAGCAGCGCAGCCCACTGGACCAGCGAGCCTTGGCGCGACAGCAGATAGAACGCCACGATGGCGCCCACTGCCAGCACAACAGCCGCGGCCAACTTGGCCTTGTCTGCGCCGGTGCTCACGGTTTCGATTTGAGAAGTGGCCATGGTTGGCTGATTTCCTGCGCCTTTCGGCCTTCTATTCAATGCGTCTCTTGAGACGCCGAAGCCCATCGGGTCACGATGGGCTTTTTCGGGGTGCCACCTAGGTGGCAGGGGCAGTAGGAATCGAACCTACAACCTTCGGTTTTGGAGACCGACGCTCTGCCAATTGAGCTATACCCCTCCGGTACTCTTTTCGCTCGGCTTAGATGTCGAGGATCTTCGCCACGACGCCCGAACCTACGGTGCGGCCGCCCTCACGGATGGCGAAGCGCAGGCCTTCTTCCATCGCGATCGGGTTGATCAGCTTCACGGTGATGCTGACGTTGTCGCCGGGCATGACCATTTCCTTGTCCTTGGGCAGCTCGATCGCGCCGGTCACGTCCGTCGTGCGGAAGTAGAACTGCGGGCGGTAGTTGTTGAAGAACGGCGTGTGACGGCCGCCTTCGTCCTTCGACAGGACATACACCTCGGCGGTGAAGTGCACGTGCGGCTTGATCGAGCCGGGCTTGCACAGCACTTGGCCGCGTTCGACTTCTTCGCGCTTGGTGCCGCGCAGCAGCACGCCGACGTTGTCGCCAGCCTGGCCCTGGTCCAGCAGCTTGCGGAACATTTCCACGCCGGTGCAGGTGGTCTTGACGGTCGGGCGGATGCCGACGATCTCGATTTCCTCGCCGACCTTGATCACGCCGCGCTCGACAGCGCCGGTCACGACGGTGCCGCGACCCGAAATCGAGAACACGTCTTCGACGGGCATCAGGAAGGTGCCGTCCACGGCGCGCTCGGGCGTCGGGATGTAGGTGTCCAGCGCTTCGGCCAGCTTCATGATGGCGCCTTCGCCCAGTTCGCCCTTGTCGCCTTCGAGGGCGAGCTTGGCCGAGCCGTGGATGATGGGGGTGTCGTCGCCGGGGAATTCGTACTTGTCGAGGAGTTCGCGGACTTCCATTTCGACCAGCTCGAGCAGTTCCTTGTCGTCGACCATGTCGCACTTGTTCAGGAACACGATGATGTAGCCCACGCCCACCTGGCGAGCCAGCAGGATGTGTTCACGGGTCTGGGGCATCGGGCCGTCGGCGGCCGAGCACACCAGGATGGCGCCGTCCATCTGGGCGGCGCCGGTGATCATGTTCTTCACGTAGTCGGCGTGGCCGGGGCAGTCGACGTGTGCGTAGTGGCGGTTGGCCGTTTCGTACTCGACGTGCGCGGTGTTGATCGTGATGCCGCGGGCCTTTTCTTCAGGAGCCGCGTCGATCTGGTCGTAGGCCTTGGCTTCGCCGCCGAACTTGGCCGACAGCACCGTGGCGATCGCCGCCGTCAGCGTGGTCTTGCCGTGGTCGACGTGACCGATCGTGCCCACGTTCACGTGCGGCTTGGTGCGGGTGAATTTACCTTTTGCCATTTTTCGACTCCGAAAAAAAACGTTTTCAACGTATGCAGATGGGTTGCAAAGCTGCCGTTGCAACCCCCAAAAACTGGTGCCCTTTGCGGGAATCGGACCCGCGACCTCTCCCTTACCAAGGGAGTGCTCTACCACTGAGCCAAAAGGGCTTTGTCTAACCAAATCGCATGCCTGCGCCGAACCGGATCTCTGGAGCGGGAGACGGGAATCGAACCCGCGTCATCAGCTTGGAAGGCTGGGGTTCTACCATTGAACTACTCCCGCATCAGGGGCATTTCAAGGCACCCAAAGCGCTAGATCCAATCGCTCCTAGAAACCAAATTCATCGCTGGTGGAGAGGGCTGGATTCGAACCAGCGTACTCGTAAGAGGGCAGATTTACAGTCTGCTGCCATTAACCACTCGGCCACCTCTCCGGCGAACCTCGAAATATAGCACGGTTTTGTGACTACCCAGAAATCCCAGCATCAAGAAGATGCGGAAGAACTGCCCGAGGCGTGAGCCCACGATTATCTCCGAAGTTCAACCCTCCGGCCGCTGCGCCTCCCGCCATGCGCGCGCTTCGCCGAAATGACCGCAGCCGATGAACGGCACGGGCGGGCGCAACGCCGAAAGAGGCGACGGATGATTCGACATCAGCACCTTATGGCGCCCAACGTCGATCAACGCGCGCTTACTCTGCGCGTGCGAGCCCCACAGCATAAAAACAACAGGTTTGGCGCCAGCCGAAACATGGCGGATGACGGCGTCCGTCAGCACTTCCCAGCCGCGCCCGGAATGGCTGGCGGGCTGCGCTTCTTCGACCGTCAGGCAGGTGTTGAGCAACAGCACGCCGTGCGTCGCCCATTTCACCAGGCTGCCGCCCGGATTGGGAAACGGCGGCTGCGGCGCGCCGAGGTCGCGCTGAAGCTCCTTGAAGATGTTGCGCAGCGACGGCGGCAACGCCACGCCGGGCGCCACGGAAAACGCCAGCCCCTCGGCCTGGCCGCGTCCGTGGTACGGGTCCTGGCCCAGGATCACCACGCGCACCTCTTCGGGCGGCGTGAGTTCCAGCGCCCGCAGCGGCTGCGGCGGAAAGATCACGGCGCCCGCATCGAGGCGTTCGCGCAGGAAACCCAGCAACTTCTGCCCGACAGCGCCGCCGAAAAAGTCGTCGACCAGCGGCTGCCAGCCGGGCGCTACCGGCCAGTCGGCGGGATCGCTGCTCGACAGCTGATCAGGCCGATTCATTTGAACAACGCAGCGAGGGCCTCGCCGGGCTCCTTGGCGCGCATGAACGCCTCGCCGACCAGGAAGGCATTGACGCCGGCAGCGCGCAGCGTCGCCACGTCCGAGCGCGTGGCAATCCCCGATTCGGTGACGGGCAGGCGGTCCGCCGGCAGCCTGGGCAGCAGATCGATGGTCGCCTGGATCGACACCTCGAAGTTGCGCAGGTTGCGGTTGTTGACGCCGATCAGCGCGGTCTTCAGCTTGAGTGCGCGGTCGAGTTCGGCAGCGTCGTGCACCTCCACCAGCACCGCCATGCCCAGCCCGCGCGCGATCGCTTCGTAGTCCTTCATCTGCGCGTCGTCGAGGCACGCGACGATCAACAGGATCGCATCGGCGCCCATCGCGCGCGATTCGTACACCTGGTACGCGTCGATGATGAAATCCTTGCGCAGCACCGGCAGGTCGCACGAGGCGCGGGCCTGCTTGAGGTAGTCCACGCCGCCCTGGAAGAACTGCTTGTCGGTCAGCACCGAAAGGCAGGCTGCACTGATCTCTCCGTCGCCTTCGGCGTAGCTCTGTGCAATGTCTGCGGGAATGAAGTCTTCACGCAGCACGCCCTTGCTCGGGCTGGCCTTCTTGACTTCGGCGATCACGGCGGCATGGCCGGCGGCGATCTTGGCGCGCAGCGCGGCTTCGAAATCGCGCGTCAGCACGCGGCTCTCGGCGTCGAAGCGAACGGCTTCGAGCGGCGCGCGCTTCAGGGCCGCGGCCACTTCCTGGTGCTTGACGGCAATGATCTTGTCGAGGATGTCGGACATAGCTTTGGGGTTCCGGTTTCTTGAGGCTCAGACGGCCGCGGAGGCCTTGACCAGTTCGGCCAGCTTGGCCTTCGCCGCGCCCGACGCGATGGCCGCGCGCGAGCGCTCCACACCCGCCGCCACCGAATCGACCACGTTCGCCGCGTACAGCGCGGCGCCGGCATTCAGCAACACGATGTCGAGCGCGGGGCCGGCGTGATTGTCGAGCACGCCGAGCAGCATCGCCTTCGACTGTTCGGGCGTCTCCACGCGCAGTGCGCGGTTGCTCGACATCTGGAAGCCGAAGTCTTCCGGATGCAGTTCGTATTCGCGGATTTCGCCGTCCTTCAGTTCGCCCACCATGGTGGCCGCGCCGAGCGAAATTTCGTCCATGCCGTCGCGGCCGTAGACCACCACCGCATGCTCGGCGCCGAGCCGCTGCAGAGCGCGCACCTGGATGCCCACGAGGTCGGGGTGGAACACGCCCATCAGGATGTTCGGCGCACCGGCCGGATTCGTCAGCGGCCCGAGGATGTTGAAGATCGTCTTGATGCCGAGCTCCTTGCGCACCGGCGCGACGTTCTTCATCGCGGGGTGGTGGTTCGGCGCAAACATGAAGCCGATGCCGCACTCCTCGATGGAGCGCGCGATCTGCTCGGGCTTCAGGTTGATGTTCACGCCCAGCGACTCCAGCACGTCGGCACTGCCCGACTTGCTCGACACGCTGCGCCCGCCATGCTTGCTCACCTTGGCACCCGCGGCGGCCGCGACGAACATCGAGCAGGTCGAGATGTTGAAGGTGTGCGAGCCGTCGCCGCCGGTGCCGACGATGTCCACGAGGTGCGTCGTGTCCGTCACGGGCACCTTGGTCGACACCTCGCGCATCACCTGCGCGGCGGCGGTGATCTCGCCGATGGTTTCCTTCTTCACGCGCAGGCCGGTGATCAGCGCAGCCATCATCACGGGCGAGCACTCGCCGCTCATGATGAGGCGCACGATGTGCAGCATCTCGTCGTGGAAGACTTCGCGGTGTTCGATGGTGCGCTGCAGCGCTTCCTGGGGGGTGATCATGGAAAGTCTCCTGGAAAGTGAGTCAGGAACCGACGCGAACGGCAGGCGCGTCGGTGAACGCGAGCTTGAGGCCGAAGCCGATGAAAAGCACGCCGGCGGCGCGGTCGAGCCAGTGCATGCCTTTCTGCACGGCACTGCGATGTGCCATCCAGCTCGCCGCCATGGCCCATCCGACGTTGACGGGGATGGCGTTGAGATTGAACAGCACGCCCAGCAACACGAAGGCCAATGCCTTGCTGTCGGTGCCCGGCGCGATGAACTGCGGCACGAAGGCCAGGAAGAACAGCGCAACCTTCGGATTCAGCACGTTGGTCCAGAAGCCGCCAAGGAAGATCGCCTTGAGGCTGCGCGCCTCGCTCACAGCGGCCACTGCCTCCAGGTCGGCCGGCGGCTTCGCGCGCGACAGCAGCGTGCGCACACCGAGGTACAGCAGGTACGCCGCGCCGATGTACTTGAGCACGGTGAAGGCCGTGGCGGATGTCGCCATCAGCGTGCCGATGCCGACCGCGGCGGCGAAGATGTGAACGAAGCAGCCTGCCGTGATGCCAAGCCCCGCCATGACGCCGGCGCGCACGCCCGAGCGCAGCGAGTTGGCCACGACATACAGCACGTCGGGGCCCGGCGTCAGGTTCAGTAGCCAGCCGGCAGCGATGAAGGCGAGCAGATGGGGAAGATCAGGCATCGCGTTCTCGCAGCACTCAGGACTTGTTGAAGAAGGCGCGGATCGCGCCGATGGCCCGGTCGACGCCTGCGGCATCGACATCGAGGTGCGTCACGAAGCGCAGGCGGTAGAGCCCGGTCGCGAGAATGCCCTGCTGATTGAGGCTCGCGAGCAGTTCCGAAGAACGCGCCTGCGCGGCGCCAGCAAGATCGACGAACACGATGTTCGTGTGCGGCGCCTCGACCTTCAGCCCTTCGATGCCTTCGAGCCCCTGCGCCAGGCGCTGCGCCAGTGCGTGGTCGTCGGCGAGACGATCGACATGGCGGTCGAGCGCATGCGAAGCCGCTGCCGCCAGAAGCCCCGCCTGCCGCATGCCGCCGCCCGCCATCTTGCGGATGCGGTGTGCCCGCGCGATGAACTCCCGCGAACCCACCAGCGCAGAGCCGATGGGCGCGCCGAGCCCCTTGCTGAAGCACACCGACACGCTGTCGAAACATTGCGCGATGCGGCGGGCTTCCGCGCGGATGTCGCTGCGATTGTTCAATGCCGCCTGCGCGGTCGCCGCATTGAAGAGCCGTGCGCCGTCGAGATGCCGCTGCAGCCCCTTGCTTCCCGCCAGATCGGTCGCCGCCTGAACGTACTCGAAAGGCAGCAGCTTGCCGCCCAGCGTGTTCTCCAGCGCCAGCAGCCGCGTGCGGGCGAAGTGCGCGTCGTCGGGCTTGATCGCCGCCTCGATCTGCGCGAGCGGCAGCGTGCCGTCGGGCGCGTGATCGAGCGGCTGCGGCTGCACACTGCCGAACACCGCGGCGCCGCCGCCTTCCCAGCGGTAGCAGTGCGCCTGCTGGCCGACGATGTACTCGTCACCCCGGCCGCAGTGCGACAGGATCGCGCAGAGGTTGCTCTGCGTGCCCGTGGGCACGAACAGCGCGGCCTCGAAGCCCAGCATGCCTGCAATCTTTTCCTGCAGCGCGTTCACGCTCGGGTCGGTGCCGAAGACGTCGTCGCCGAGCGGCGCCGCCATCATGGCTTCGCGCATCGCGGGCGTGGGCTGCGTGACGGTGTCGCTGCGCAGATCGACGATGGAGGAGCGTTCTGTCATGGCGGGTCAGTCCAAAAAGTTCTTGAGCATGGCGTGGCCGTGCTCGGTGAGGATCGATTCGGGATGGAACTGCACGCCCTCGATGCGCACATCGTGCGCGAAGCCGGTGTGCCGCACGCCCATGATCTCGCCGTCGTCGGTCCACGCGGTGATCGCCAGCGCCTTCGGGCAGCTTTCGCGCTCGATGGACAGCGAGTGGTATCGGTTGACGATGAACTTCTCGGGCAGCCCGGCGAACACGCCTTCGCGCGTGGTCGTGATTTCGCTGGTCTTGCCGTGCATGAGCTGCTGCGCGCGAACGATCTTGCCGCCGAAGGCCGCGCCGATGGCCTGATGGCCGAGGCACACGCCAAGAATGGGCAGCTTGCCCGCGAAGGCCTTGATGGCCGCCACCGAAACGCCCGCTTCCGCAGGCGAACAAGGCCCTGGCGACACCACGAGGCGCGTGACGCCGGAAGCGATCAGCTCGCCGATCTGCGCCACCGTGATCTCGTCGTTGCGGTGCACCTGCACGTCCGCACCCAGCTCGCCGAGGTACTGGACGATGTTGTAGGTGAAGGAATCGTAGTTGTCGATCATCAGCAGTTTCATGGCTTGCTCACAATCCGGTGCACGCCCTTGACGACGGGGAACACGTTGAAGTTGATCAGAAGGCCCAGCTTGAGGCCCGAAAGACGCAGCGCGGCCAGCACCTGGGCGCGATGCAGGTCGGTCAGCACGTCGACCGCCCTGAGTTCGACGATGACCGACTGCTCGATCACGAAGCCCGCGCGGTACACCTCGCCGAGCGAGCGGCCCTTGTAGCTGGCGGACAGCGCCACGTCGCGCGTGAAGCCGATCTCGCGCTCGGCCAGCTCGATGGCCAGCGCCGCGGCGTAGGCCCCTTCATCGAGCCCCGTGCCGAGCACGCGCTGCACCTCGACGGCGGCGCCGATGATCTCGTGAGAGAAATCGTTCTGAATGTCGGATGCGGTGCTCATTCCAGCCCCTCCTCGACCAGTTCGGCCGCACGCAGGAGCGCGCGCGCCTTGGCCTCTGTTTCCTTCCACTCCAGCTCGGGCACCGAGTCGGCCACCACGCCGGCCGCGGCCTGCACATGGAGCATCTGGTCCTTCACGATGCCGGTGCGGATCGCAATGGCCACGTCCATGTCACCCGCATAGCTGATGTAGCCGCAGGCGCCGCCGTACAGGCCGCGCTTGGTGGGCTCCAGCTGGTCGATGAGCTCCATCGCATGCACCTTGGGCGCGCCGGTCAGCGTGCCGGCCGGGAAGGTGGCCTTGAGCACGTCGATGGCGGTCATGCCGTCCTTCAGCGTGCCTTCGACATTGCTCACGATGTGCATCACGTGGCTGTAGCGCTCGACCGCGAAGGCTTCCGTCACTTTCACAGTGCCGGTCTTGGCGATGCGGCCGATGTCGTTGCGCGCGAGGTCGATCAGCATCACGTGCTCGGCGCGCTCCTTCGGGTCGTTGATGAGTTCCACCTCGGCCGCCTTGTCGAGCTCGATCGATGCGCCGCGCGGGCGCGTACCGGCCAGCGGACGGATGGTGATCTTCTGCTCGCCGTCGCCCGTGTTCTCCTGGCGCACCAGGATCTCGGGCGAGGCGCCCACCACGTGGAAATCGCCCAGGTTGTAGTAGTACATGTAGGGCGACGGGTTCAGCGAACGCAGCGCGCGGTACAGCGACAGCGGCGACTCGGTGTAGCGCTTGCTGATGCGCTGGCCCACCTGCACCTGCATGAAGTCGCCGGCGGCGATCATTTCCTTGGCGCGCTCCACGGCCGCAAGGTAGTCGGCCTTGGCAAAGCTGCGCTCCGGCGGATGCGGCTGCGTGGGCCTCACGACGGGCGCGCTCACCGAGTACTTGAGCTTTTCCTTCAGCTCGCGCAGGCGTCGCTTGCCCACGGCATAGGCCTCGGGCTGCTTCGGATCGGCATAGACGATGAGGTAGAGCTTGCCCGACAGGTTGTCGATGACCGCCAGTTCCTCGCACTGCAGCAGCAGGATGTCGGGGCAGCCCAGCGTGTCGGGCGGGCAGCTGTTCTCGAGCTTGCGCTCGATGTGGCGCACGGTGTCGTAGCCGAAGTAGCCGGCAAGGCCGCCGCAGAAGCGTGGCAGCCCGGGGCGCAGCGCGACCTTGAAGCGCTTCTGGTAATCGGCCACGAAATCCAGCGGATTGCCCTTGGCGGTCTCGACGACCTGGCCGTCGGTCACCACCTCGGTGACGGCTTCGGCACCGAAGCCCGAGGCGCGCAGCAGCGTGCGCGCCGGCAGGCCGATGAAGCTGTAGCGCCCGAAGCGCTCGCCGCCCACCACGGATTCGAGCAAGAAGCTGTGCTTGCCACCGCCCTGCGAATGGGCCAGCTTGAGATAAAGGGACAGAGGCGTTTCGAGGTCGGCAAAGGCCTCGGCCATCAGCGGAATGCGGTTGTAGCCCTGGGCGCTGAGGCTCTTGAATTCAAGTTCGGTGATCACGGATTCGTTCTCCAGTTGCCGGCCGGCACTCCTTTGGCCGTGGCAAGGTCATTCACGGATGGTCCGGCGTCGTCGTGTGTGTCGATCCGGAACCGCGGGCGCACGGCGTGCGCCGTGCAATCAAACAGTCAGCGAAGTATGGCGACGCCAGGGCCAGGCTCCCCGGCTGCCTTCACCTGTTTGAATGATGTGATGAACGAACATATGAGCCGCGGAGTTTAGCCCACGAAAACGCGCAAGCGTGCACCGCGAGCCGCGAACCTCGGTTTTGAGGGTTCCCCCCGAGGGCGAAACGTAAAACGAAAAGATACATTCGCACGACCGTTCGCAAAAACCCAAGGAGTCCCCCGTTGACCGCTCTTTCGCTTCCGGGCGCGTTCTTCTCGCGCCTCGTCCTGGGCGTTTGCCTGGCCACCGCAGCCCTCGGCGCCTCGGCCGCGCAGGTCGACGTGGCCGGCGTCAAGCTCGAAGACCAGATGGATCTGCGCGGCACCCCCGTGGTGCTCAATGGCGCGGGCATTCGCTACAAGGCCATCTTCAAGGTCTACACGGCCGGCCTGTACATGAGCAAGAAGGCATCGACCACCGAAGAGGCACTGGCCTCGCCGGGCCCCAAGCGCGTGGCCATCACCATGCTGCGCGACATCGACGCGAACGAGCTCGGCAAGCTCTTCACCAAGGGCGTGGAAGACAACTCGCCCAAGAGCGAGATGGTCAACCTCATTCCCGGCCTGCTGCGCATGGGCCAGATGTTCGCCGACCAGAAACAGCTGAAGGCCGGCGACACCTTCACCATCGACTGGCTGCCCGGCACCGGCACGGTGATCACCGTGCGCGGCGTGGCGCAGCCCGATCCGATAAGGGAACAGGCCTTCTTCAACGCGCTGTTGCGCATCTGGCTGGGGCCGAATCCGGCCGACTGGAAACTGAAGGACGCGCTGCTCGGCAAGCAATAGCCGGGCAACAAGCAGGCAGCGCCGCTATCGCATCGCGGCCGCCCCGAACTCGGCCAGCGAATCGACAAAGCCATCGGCATCGACGCCGCGCACCGGCTCGCCGTGGTTGTAGCCGTAGGTCACGAGCACCACGGGGCAACCCGCGCCACGTGCGGCGCGCGCGTCGTTGCTCGAGTCGCCGATCATCAGCGTGCGCGCGGGCTGGGTGCCCTGAGCTTCGCAGGTCTTCAGCAGCGGCAGCGGATCGGGCTTCTTGCGCTCGAAGGCATCGCCGCCGAACACCAGATCGAAGAAGCCGTCGAGGCCCTTGCCGGCAAGCAGCGGCTTGGCGAACGAAGTCGGCTTGTTGGTGAGGCAGGCCAGCCTGAGGCCTCGCGCACGCAGCGCCTTCAACCCCTCGATCACGCCGGCATACACCGCCGAATGCTGTCCGTTGATGGCAAGGTAGTGATGCTGGTAGCGCTCCCACGCGCGATCGAACAGCGCCCGGGCCTTCGCTTCGGCAGCGCCGGCACCCGACGGCGCCATCACGTGCACGAGCGCGGAATGGATCAGGTGCTCCGAGCCCTTGCCCACCATCGCCTCGATGGCGGCAGGTGCCACATGCGGCAGCGAGAGGTCGTCGAGCATGCGGTTCAGCGACGCGGCGAAGTCGCCGAGCGTGTCGACCATGGTGCCGTCGAGGTCGACGATGGCTGCGTCGAAGTGGGTGTGGTCCATGTGGAAAGAGTTCAAGGCAGAGAGCAACAGGAAAATCGAAAGCGGCCGCCCCCCTCAACGGCGGGAGCCCACGGCGTTCTGCATATTGTTTCAAAAATGCCGCCACCACGCGTCGGAAACTTTTCCCGGTCTTTTGCACACCTACCGTCCATCGTTTGCAAAACTCACCACCGAGGAACACTCCATGCGTCTCACGACGAAGGGCGGCTTCGCCTTGACGGCCATGATCGATGTCGCGATGCGCGAGCGGGACGGCCCCGTGCCATTGGCGTCGATCAGCCAACGGCAACACATTGCCCGCTCTTCGCTGGAGTTGCTCTTCAGCAAGCTGCGCCAGCATGCGCTGATCAAGGCAACGCGTGGCCCCGGAGGCGGCTACACATTGACGCGCAGGGCTTCCGAAATCACCGTGGCTGACATCCTCGCCTCGGTCGATGGCCAGCCCGTGGCGGACACCGATGCTTCGCCAAAGAAGGACACCGGCGGCAAGGGCTGCTATTCGACCGACGCGCTGTGGGCCTCCGCGAAGCACCATGTCATGGAGTTCCTGGGCTCCGTCACGCTGCAGAGCCTGGTCGAAGAGCAACTCGCCAAGGGCGTGCGCGTCGAGCCCGAAGCGCCGACGAAGAGACAGACCCCGCAAATCTCCGCCGTCACGCCGATGCGCGTGAATGCGCCGAACTCCGTGTTCGCCTGGAACGGCGTGTTCGCCAAGCGCTGAACGCCAGGCGCGTGCGGGCTCAGGCCTGCTGCGCTTCGGTCAGCGCCTGCGCCGCCACCACCGCCTCGGTGCGGTTGCGCACATTCAGCGCGCGGAAGATCGCCGCAAGGTGGATCTTCACCGTGCCCTCGCTGATGCCGAGGCTACGCCCGATCAGCTTGTTGGGCTTGCCTTGCGACAGCAACTGCAGCACCTCGACCTGCCGCTCCGTCAGCACGTTGCGCAGGTGCTCCAGAGTCTGGCTGCCAGCGCCGCCATTGCCGCTGCGCACCAGCGCCTCGGCGCCGGCCTGCGGCGCCACGCCGGCCACGATGCCGGGCGGCAGCGCAGCCAGCATCATCGGCGGCACGTACACGCCGCCGGCCAGCACCAGCCGCACGGCCGAGAGCATGACCTCGGGCGAGTAGGCCTTCGGAATGAAGCCGAGCACGCCGCGTTCGAGCGCGCTGCGCATGATGGCCGGGTCTTCGTAGCCCGACAGAACGATCAGCGGCACGGCCGGATGGCGGCGGCGGATTTCGTCGATGTGGGCCTGGCCGTCGGCGCCGGGCATGTTGAGGTCGATCAGGGCCAGGTCGAGATCGTCGGTGGCTCCGGCAAGCAATTCGTCGACGCTCATCGCCAGAACGAATTCGATGCCAGGCTCCAGCTCCGACAACTTGGCTTTGACCGCCTCGATGACGAGCCGGTGGTCGTCGGCGATCAGGATTTTCATGATGCTTTTTCCCCGTGTCCCAGCGTGCAGTGAATTGCAGGCGCTGAAGATACCGGCGAATGCCCCGTGCAGCAAGGGCGGCGGCCCCACCAACGGCATAGACCCCAAGCGGTATGGCGCGGGGCGAGAGCCATTTGAAAGAATGAACGCCTACTCGAAGAACCGGGGACATGGGCATGTGCCATCGCAGCAGACTCCGGCGCAAGGCATCCTTCGCAACGCATGGCTGAACGAGCCCACGCATGGCTCGCCTTCTCGACTGCTTCTCCAGCTTCATCTCGTTCGGACTCGCGCTGGACGCGTCGATTGCGGCCGGCGCGCCGCCGCTGCTGCCGCACGAGACCGCACAGCAGCAGGCCCGCCAGCTGCTCGATGCGGCGCGCGCCGCCGCCGAGGCCTCGGGCACGCCCGCAGCGCAGATCGAATCGGCAACCTTCGCAATGGTGGCCTGGATCGACGAAATCCTCGCGCGCCATCCCGGCGCTACCGCTGCCGTCAACACGGCTGGCGCAGCCCCGCTGCAGGTGCAGCTCTTCAACTCCAACAACGCGCACAGCGAGTTCTTCCATCACCTGTCGGCCCTGACCCCACAGGACGACCCCGTGCGCGAGGTGTACTGGCATGCGCTGGTGCTCGGCTTCAAGGGCCAGTACTACTTCGAGGATGGCGACCACGGCGAGCTCGGCAAGCTCAAGGAACTGCACGGCCGCCAGCTTCAGCTGCGCCCGCTGTCCACCGGCAGCCCAGTGCAGGACCGCGTCGCGCCCCAGCCCCACGACGTGCCCGGCCCGCGCGGCCCCAGCGACACGCGCCGGCGCGACCGCACGCTGTTGCGCAGCAGTGCCGCGCTGGCGCTGATGCTACCGCTGCTCTACCTGCTGTGGCTGTGGTCCACCGGACCGCCGGCCACCGCCGCGGGCCCGGGCCAGCGCGTGGAGCAGCACCTGCAGACTTTCGCTTGCGCCGACCTCACGGCCGGCATCGACCCCGAGGGCCGCACGCACGTTACGGGCTTCGTCTCGGTGCCCGGCGACCTGCCGCGGGTCGAGAGCGAAGTGAGCGCGATTCCCGGCGTGCAAGCGCCGCAATTCGACATCGGCCTGCGCGTGTGGCCCCACTGCGAGGTGTTCGCCATCCTCAAGCCCTACCAGGCGCGCAACCGCGAGAAGGTCTACGGGCTGGAGGTAGACGCACCTTCGGCCCGCGAAGGCGACCTGCGCGAGGGCGATGGCGTGCGCGTGCGGGTGGTGGCGCCGCGCCACGACAGCTACATCTGGGTCGACTACTACACCGCCGACGGCTCGGTCATGCACCTCAACGCCGGACAGGCGCCCACGCGGCTGCGGGCCGGCGAGACGCTGGAGCTGGGCCGCGACGTCCCATCGAGCTGGCTGGTGAGCCCGCCCTTCGGCAGCGTGCTGATCACGGTGCTGTCGTCGCCGACGCCTTTTGCAGAAACATCCGGCCGGCCGCCTTTCGAGCTGGCCTCGGCCTACCTGCTGCGACTGCGCGAGGCGCTGGCGGCGAGCAAGAACAGCGAGCGGTTGATCGCGGACTTCGTGTTCCTCGAAACCGTTCCGCGCTGAGCGCGTTGCCGTTCCCCGCCCACCGCTTCTGGCGGCTCGGCGGCTTGCGGCGCTGCGCTCACTTCGCGTCGACGCGGATCGCGCGAGCGCTGAAGTTCACGTCGAGCGCCTGCGCCTTGCCGGTAGTGACGGGCCGCACTTCGCGCCAGCGCGCGCGGTCGAGATCGCGGAACGCCGCCATCACGCCGATGGACTTCGCATCGGGCGGCAGGTTGAAGTCGAGCTTCTTCGTCTCGCCGGGCCGCAGCAGCACTTCTTCGCGCTGCACCAGTTCCGCGCCGAGCGTGGCCTGGTCCTTCTCGAACAGCGAGAAGAAATCGGCGCCCTCGAAGGGACCTGGCGACTTCAATGCATACACGCGCACGGTGAGCGGCGAGGCGCGGCCGCGCGCATCGGGGTTGGCGTCGGCGCCCGCCGTGAGCGTGACGGCCACCGTGGTGACGACCGGCTTGCTTGCGCAGCCCGTCATCAAAAGACCCGCTGCAGCAAGGCCAAGGACCGCAATGCGGCGCCGCGTTGCAGCGGCAAGGAAGCCTTCATAGGACGAATGGTGTGTACCCAGCGTGCGCATGCTATTCCCTTCGTTGCATTGACCGGTCAAGACGCATCTTTGATTATCACCAGCGAACTCCAACAGGCAACATGCTGACCAACGAACTTGCAGCCACACTGCTCGCGCCCATCGGCGAGGCCTCGCCATGCGGCGACGATCTCGAGTACGACGCGGACTTCATGGCGCTGGTGGCGGCCGCGCAAGGCAAGCCCGAGCAGCAGTTCGGCGACACCGTGATCCCCGCGGTCGAACCCGAGTGGCGCGAAGTGGGCGAGCAGGCCGGGAGCATCCTGCGTCGCAGCAAGGACGTGCGGGCCGCGGTGCTGCTGCTGCGCGCATCGACGCACCTGCAAGGCGTGCCCGGCTTCGTTGCCGGACTGCAACTGCTGACGGGTCTGCTCGACACCTTCTGGGAAGGCATACATCCAAAGCTGGATGCCGACGACGACAACGACCCGACGATGCGCCTGAACGCGCTCGCGCCCTTCTGCGACGAGAGCCAGACGATGCTGCGAGAGCTGTACGACGCACAGGTGGGCGTGGCGCCCGGCGTGGGGCCGATACGCGTGCGCGACATCGCCGTCGCCCACAACGCACTGGGCGCCGTGAGCGGCGAAGCCACCTACTCGGCCTCGCAGGTCAAAGGTGGCCTGGAGGCCATCCACGCGTCCCAGCCCGAGCCGCTGCGAACCGCGATGGACGTGCCCGCCCACCTCGAGAAACTGCGGGCCTTGCTGGTCGATCGCACCGGCCGCGCCGACGCCATCGACCTGACCCCGCTTCGCACCGTTGCCCAGGTGCTGAAGAAAGCGTGCGGCGCCGCCGCTGGCACGCCTGACGAAGCGCCAGCGAGTGCGGATGCCGAAGCCGACGAATCGCAGGCGGCCGGCACCACCGCCCGTTCCACCGTGATGCGCGGCGAGATCCAGAACCGGCAGGACGCGCTGCAGATGCTCGACCGCGTGATCCGCTACCTCGAGCAGGCCGAGCCCGGCAACCCCGCGCCGCTGCTGATCGAGCGTGCCAAGAAGCTCATCGGGGTGAGCTTTCTCGAGATCATGGCCAACCTCGCGCCGAACGCGATGGACACCATCGAAACGGTCACCGGCCGCCGCCCGTCCGAATAAGCCCGCCCTTCCCGACACCCGCACCCATTCACACCCGCAAGGAGCATCTCCATGGCCAAGAGCAGTCAGAAATTCATCGCCCGCAACCGGGCGCCCCGGGTCCAGATCGAGTACGACGTGGAGCTCTACGGGGCCGAGAAGAAGGTGCAGCTGCCCTTCGTGATGGGCGTGCTGGCCGACCTGTCGGGCAAGCCGGCCGACCCGCTCGCGCCGGTGGTCGACCGCAAGTTCCTGGAGATCGACGTCGACAATTTCGACTCGCGCATGAAGGCCATGAAACCGCGCGCGGCGTTCGCGGTCGAGAACTCTCTCACCGGCGAAGGCGACCTCAAGGTGGAACTCACCTTCGAGAACATGGAAGATTTTTCGCCCGCCGCCGTGGCGCGCAAGGTCGGTGCGCTCAACAAGCTGCTCGAGGCGCGCACGCAGCTGTCGAACCTCGTCACCTACATGGACGGCAAGGGCGGCGCCGAGGACCTGCTGGCCAAGGTGCTCGAAGACCCGGCCCTGCTGCAGACGCTGGCCGCGAGCAAGAAACCCGAAGACGGCAGCACGTCCGCCGCCTGACACCCATCCGAGCACACGAGGAGTAAACCACCATGGCCGAAGCACTCGAACAGAGCGCGCTGAAAGATGTCGCGTATGCAGGCAGCGACTTTTCTTCGCTGCTGCAGAAGGAATTCAAGCCGCGCAGCGACGAAGCCAAGAGCGCCGTCGAAGCAGCGGTGCTCACGCTGGCGCAGCAGGCGCTGGCCAACAGCACCGTCATCGGCAAGGACGTGACCCGGTCGATCCAGGCCATGATCGCCGCGATCGACGCCAAGCTCACCGACCAGGTCAACAGGATCATCCATCACCCCGACTACCAGAAGCTCGAGAGTGCATGGCGCGGCCTGCACTACATGGTGAACAACACCGAGACCGACGAGAACCTCAAGATCCGCGTGATGGACATCTCCAAGCAGGAGCTGGCCAAGAACCTCAAGAAGTTCAAGGGCGCGGCCTGGGACCAGAGCCCAATGTTCAAGAAGATCTACGAGCAGGAGTACGGCCAGTTCGGCGGCGAGCCCTTCGGCGCGCTGGTGGGCGACTATCACTTCGACCAGAGCCCGCCGGACGTGGAACTGCTCGGCGAGATGGCCAAGATCGCAGCCTCGGCGCATGCGCCCTTCATCACCGGCGCCAGTCCCAACCTGATGCAGATGGAGTCGTGGCAGGAACTCGCGAATCCGCGCGACCTGACCAAGATCTTCTCCACCCCTGAGTACGCCGGCTGGCGCAGCCTGCGTGAATCGGACGACTCCAAGTACCTCGGCATGTGCATGCCGCGCTTCCTGGCGCGCACGCCCTACGGCGCCAACACCAACCCGGTGGAAGAGTTCGATTTCGAGGAAGACACCGCCGGCGCCGACCACAGCAAGTACGCCTGGGCCAATGCCGCGTATGCCATGGCGACCAACATCAACCGCTCGTACAAGCTCTACGGCTGGGGCTCGCGCATTCGCGGCATCGAGTCGGGCGGCGCGGTGGAGAACCTGCCGCTGCACACATTTCCGAGCGACGACGGCGGCGTGGACCAGAAGTGCCCGACCGAGATCGCCATCAGCGACCGGCGCGAGGCCGAGCTGTCGAAGGCCGGGCTGCTGTCGATGATCCACCGCAAGAACTCCGACTTCGCGGCCTTCATCGGCGCCCAGTCGCTGAACAAGCCGGCCGAATACGACGATCCCGACGCCACGGCCAACGCCAACCTCGCGGCGCGCCTGCCCTACCTCTTTGCCTGCAACCGCTTCGCGCACTACCTCAAGTGCATCGTGCGCGACAAGGTGGGCAGCTTCAAGGAGCGCGAGGACATGCAGCGCTGGCTCAACAAATGGATCATGAACTACGTGGACGGCGACCCCGCCAACTCGTCCGAAACCACCAAGGCCCAGAAGCCGCTGGCCGCCGCCGAGGTGATCGTCGAGGAAGTGGAAGGCAACCCGGGCTACTACACGTCCAAGTTCTTCCTGCGCCCGCACTACCAGCTCGAGGGCCTCACGGTCTCGCTGCGCCTGGTGTCGAAGCTGCCTTCGACCAAGGGCGGCACCTGAAAAGTCCCGCGGGTTTTCTTGAAATTCCCGGTTCCGTTTCGTTCTCTCTGTAGCTGCCGCGTATCGGTCGTGTCTTCAAACCGCCGGCAGCCTTCGTCTTCAACCCAGTCATCAACCGCCCGAACGCAAATCGGGTTCCAAGGAGTAGGAACATGTCTTCTGACTTTCACATCAAGCTCGACGGCGTCAAGGGCGAGTCTTCCCACAAGGACCACAAGGACGAGATCGAGATCTCGTCGTGGACCTGGAACGTGAGCAACTCGTCGGGCTCCGGCTCCGGCGGCGGCTCGGGCAAGGGCAAAGCCACGCCCGGTGAGTTCCACTTCACGCACACCTACGACAAGGCATCTCCGGTGCTCGCCAAGAACTGTGTAAGCGGCAAGCACTTCAAGGACATGATCATGACCTGCCGCAAGTCGGGCGAAGGCCAGCAGGAGTACCTCAAGGTCACGATGAAGGAAGTCTTCATCTCCAGCGTCGCCCCCGGCGGCGCGCAGGGCGGCGATGTGCATGAACAGGTGCTGTGCTCGTTCAAGGACATCGAGTTCGCCTACAAGGCCCAGGACGACAAGGGCGCTGCGGGTGGCGAAGTCAAGTTCGGCTGGAACGTGGCGACCACCGAAACCCGCTGACCGAAAGCGGATTCGTCGAGTACGGATTCAGGCACGGCACCGTGCCTGGCCCGCCCCCTTACGCGTCCCTCACCGGAGCAATGCGATGGCATTCAGCACCCCAACCATTGGCGACAGCGGCGCGCTGCTCACCACCTACAACATCGACTGGTCGGTCGGCCGGATCGGCTCCAACACGCGTGAAGACGTGATGCTGGTGCAGGCACTGTTCAAGATCTTCTACTACGAGCTGATGGGCTTCAACCACGACTTCGACCCACCGCCCGGACAGACCGAAGTGATCGGCGTGGACGGCTACTACGGACCGGTCACGCAGAAGCACATCACGCACTTCCAGCAGCAGATGGTTGCGACCGGGCGCAAGGTCCTGCCGGACGGCATCTTCGACCCGTTCCGGGACCCCGGTACGTCCAGCACGATCAGCCATTCGCGCTACGCGCTCGACCTGCTCAACAACGGCTGCGCCAACTTCTGCAAGGAGCAGGGGATCGACAACTACACCAACCTGCCCAACCGGGAAGACATGCCGCTGTTGCTGCGCAGCGCATTGAAGCGGGTCAAGAAGACGGCCAGCAAGTATGCCTACGGCGCACCCGCGAGGGTTCCGGTCACGGGCGGCATCTGAGTTTCCGCCCCGCCCCTCGGCAACGAGCAAGGGCCTGGAGCGATCGTCCGATGGACGGTGCTCCAGGCCCTTGTCTTTTGTTCGAAGCAATTCAAGAGTCAGTCGGCCGACGCAACGCTCTCTGGCAGCAGCCGCGTCGCATCGTCGCTCTCATCCTCGATCACCCACAGCGTGAGCGCCGTGTAGTTGTCGTACCCCGGCTTGGCGTTGGCCTTCACCTGCGCGTCGATCAGCTCGGTCCACTGGCTGGGCGTGCGCGAGGCATGCAGCGTGTCGATCAGGCGCTCGTCGCCCAGCGGCTCCCACACGCCGTCGCTGCACAGCAGCAGCACGTCGCCTGGCAGCAGGCGCATGCGGTCGGACACGGCGATGTCGGGCGCCTCCTCGATCGAGCCCAGCGCCGACAGCAGCATGTTGCGCTGCGGATGCAGCCGCGCACCCTCCTCGTCGAGCATGCCGCCGGCCACCATCTGCTGCACCAGGCTGTGGTCCGTGGTGCGCGCCACGATGGCACCGCCGCGGAACAGGTAGGCCCGGCTGTCGCCGCTGTGCACCCAGGCCAGTGCATGGTCCTCGAGGTCGATGGCTGCGAACACGATGGTCGAGCGCATGCCCGCGAGCTTGCCGCCTTCGGCCTGCCGCGCCACCACGTCGACGTTGGCCTGCTCCACCAGCCGGCGCAGCGTGGGCTCGTCGAGCCCCGGCGCGGCCGAGAAGCCGCCCAGCACGCTGCTGCGCGCGGTGGCCGCGGCCACGTCGCCCCCGCCATGGCCGCCCGCACCGTCGGCCACCAGGCAGGCGACATAGCGCTCGTCGTGCCAGTGGCCGTGGACGTCTTCGTTGTAGGTGCGGCCGCCCTGGCGGGAGAGCGTGACGATTTCGATTTCCAAGCGGGTGCCTCGCGGGTGATGCGGTTGTAGTTGTCGTCAGGCTTCGGACTTGAGGCGCGCCATCTGCTCTTCGTAGGCTTCGAGGAAGGCCTTGCCGAAGAGGCTGTGGAAGTCGTCCTCCGCCTCGCTCGCGATACCGCCGTAAAGCGACACGAACTGGTCCCAGAGCTTGGCCTTGCGGTTGGCGCTGAAGAGCGCGTCGAGCGCCGACTTCGCGCTGATCTTCTTCTCCAGTTCGGCCGGCTCGAAGCGAGCGATGACATGGGCCAGCGCCGCACGCATGCCCACCATCACGCCGAACTGGTGCGCGCGCAAGTCGTTGTAGGCATCGCGCATCGCGGCCTCGGGCGGCATGAAGCCACGCACGCCAGGGCCCAGCAGATGGGCCAGCGCCACCTCGACCGTGGGCGAGAACTTCAGCGGATTGTTGGCCTGCGACGCGATCATCGTGACCTCGGCGCGCACCTCGCGCTTGAACTCCTGGCGCGTGAGCAGCAGCTGCAGCGTGCCCTCGGTGGCACTGCGCAGCATCGCGCCGATGCGCTCCATCAGGCCCGGCGTGAGCATCTCGGGCGGCTGGTGCGTGCTGGCGAGGCCGCGCAGGAAGGCGGCGAGCAGCTCGTCGTCGGTGGCCATGCGCGCGGGCGTGGGCGCTGCCGGGCGCGGGACCGGAGGCGGCGGTGCGACGTGAACTGCGGGCGCGGCCGCCTCGAGCGGCTTGGCGGCCCCCTCGGGCCCGCTGATGCGGATCGGCTGGCCGGTCTCGTCGTCGAACTTCGCCACAGGTTGTACGGGCGGCAGTGGCGGCGTGATGGCCTTCGGCGGCGTGAAGCCGAACTGGTCGATCGGGAGATGGTCGGAGCGCGGCGTGGGCGTGGGAGGCGCCGCCTGCTGCAGGGCCGCCAGCGGATCGGCATTGGATGCGGTGTTGGGCTGCAGCAGCGGATCGGCCAGCGGCGACAGCGCGAGCGGATCGCCTCCGATGCCGCCACCGCCGCCCATGCCGCCGAACAGCTCGTCGATGCCCGCGGCCTTGCCGTGCAGGGGCGGCGCGCCGAGGTCGGAGAAATCGTCGAGCGCGCCGAGGCCGACCGCCGGCGCGGAAGACGGCGTGGGTCCGAGCAGGTTCGCGAAGGGATCGATCTGCGCGGCCTGCGCGTTGCGCGAGCCGCTTTCCATCGGGTCGGGGAACAGCAGCGAATCGGGCAGTGCCGCAGCGGGGGCGGAGGCGGGTGCAGATGCAGCCGGTGCAGCCGGCGGCGCGAGGCCCGCCAGCAGGTCGGCGAAAGGATCGTCGCTCGACGGCGGGGCAGCGGCCGAGGCCGCGGAAGGCCCGCCCAACACCGTGTTCGGGATGACCAGCGACGGCGGAGCGGCGTCGGCCGTCACGCGCACCGCGAGCTCGAAGCTGCCGACCACGAGCCGCGCGCCATCGGCCAGCGCGACTTCCTTGCCCGAGCCCAGCGACACGCCGTTGCATTGCATCGGGTTGCTGCCGCGGTCGATGAGAAAGTACTGCCCGTCGCGGCACAGCACCTGGGCGTGCACGCGCGAGACCGTGCGGTCGGGGTCGACGAGCACGAGCGTGTTGGTGTCGGCGCGGCCGATGGTGCCGCCATTGGGTCCGAAGTCCGCGGCGATGGACTGCCCCGCCGGGGCGCCTTGCCGGGTGATGACAGCGATATGGATCATGAAACGGCCCCTGTCGCCCGTCGCGAGCGAAACAACTCGAGGGAAGTATTCATTCCGGCCGGCACCTTGGCAATCTCGCCTAAAGAGGTATGCCGTCGCCGAGCCAGCGCTGCTGCCGCGACGCCGGCGCGCTGGTCGGGAACAGTGGCGCGCGCGCGTCGAGCAACGCGAGGTGCAGCGCGGCCGCCACGCGTTGGCGCTGGAAACCCTGGCGCAGCACGCCCGTGCAGCTGTCGGGCGAGACGGGCTGTCCCATGAAGAGCCGTGTCCCGGGGGTGAAGCGCGCACCGTTCTTCTGCCACCACGCGCGAATCTTTTCGATGTCGGGCCACGGCAACGCGATGTCCTCGGGCAGCTCCACGTTGTCGTCGTCAGGGTCGTCGGTCGGTCCGTCCTCGAAGCCGTCGGGCGGCGGAACCTCCATCTGCGCGAGATTGAAGTCCACACCCGTGATGGTGACGAAGGCCTCGGCCGCGATGCGCGCTGTGGCCGGCTGCGCCATCTGCTCGATGAGCCAGGGCACGTAGCGCGCATCGCCGATGAAGCCCGAGCCGATGATGCGCAGGCGCTGCGCCTCGGGCAGCGTGGCGCTGTCGAGCAGAAGCGCATGGCCGGGGGCGATCTCCATCGCCTGCAGCGCGATCTGGAATGCGCGCGGCTGGCGCGGCCCGCTCTTCAACGCGAAGGCGGCGAGCGCATCGAGCGCCTGCGCCCGGTCGCCGAGCAGCACCGCCGCCCACGCGGCCCAGAAGCGCAGTTCGGGCTTGGCCTCGCCCAGCAGCGACTGCGCCTGCGGCAACAGGTCGGCACGGCCCAGTTCGCCGGCCGCGCGCAGCGCGCGGATGCGCACGCTGTCGGGCGCGCTCGCGAGCAGTTCGCCGAGCAACGGGCCCGGATCGCGCCGATGCAGCGCGCAGGCCGCCACGCCGAGCTTCTGCCGCAACGGCGAGGCATCGTCGAGCAAGGCCTTGACGCGGCCGCCCAGATGCTTCGGCTCCACCCAGCCGAGCGCGGAGATCAGGCCGGGTACGACCTCGGGCAGGTCTTCTCTTGCACGCTCGACCAGATCGTCAAAACGGCTGTCGACCGCTTCCATGGCGAGCACGGCTGCGACGAAGAAATCTTCGGGGCCTTCGTTGTCGGTGAGGGCCAATGCATGTTGCCAGCCTTCATTGCCGGCGACGCGCAGGCCGTCGATGTGGGCGGCGAGGCGTTCGTCGAGGTCGGCGAATTGCTGGGGCGAGTAGTTGGGAGCGTGGACTGCGCTGGTGCGTTGGAGCCAGAGGAAGGAGGCTTCGTCGGCGTGCTCGGCGACAACGGAAGACAGTGTGTCGGAGTCCACGAGGCGAGCTCCTACTCGAAGTGCAGCCGCACGATGGGCAGTGTCTCGTGCCAGGCGCAGCAGAGATTGACGATCAGATCCCATGCGTCGGCGTCCGCCCTGTCCCAGATCCATTCGTGATAGTGGATGGTGCGCGGATCGTTGAACATGGCCTGCGCGCCGCTGACTTCCACCGCCTCGTCGGGATCGTTGGGATACGCGAGCGTCAACGCGTCCCACAGCGCAAGGGTTTCGAGCAAGCCCTGCTGGACTTCGGGCTGCACCGGCTGCGCGAATTCGATCTCGATCAGCAATGCGTAGTTGCCACCCATGTCCTCCGGGAACTCGACTTCGAAAGGCGGCTCCTCCGGAGCGGCCGGACGCACGCCCCTCTCGCGGAGCAAGTCAAGCTCGCGCTGGCCCAGCACCCCACGCGCTGCGCGAAGAAAGACTTCGTGTTGGCGGCAATCCGCCAGCATTCCGCCCAGCACATCCAGGGCCGTGACAGGGAGATCCTCGACTTGCAGTCGCGCCTGCACCGACGTGCCGGCGACGCGAAGCTCGGCCGGCACAGAAGGAAGCCGCCTCCCCGGAAAGAAGAACCCCGCGTCGACCGCATCAAGAAAAACACGAATGCGCCGCTCCACAAGCCCGACCGAGCCTTCGGGGCCGTGCTCCAGCGTGGCCTGAAGCAGAAGCTGCCCGCTGTAGCTCTCAGACGAAGAAACGTCGAAGCCAGTCATGCGCGCGCTCCTCGGACATGCCTTTGATGAATATCTGGTCCAGCGCCTCGTCGGGCGCCACCACGTGCGCGATAAGTTTGCCCACGGCGCCATAGATCGGCACGGTCTCTTGCCGATTCGCGTCACCGACTTGCGGCCCATCGCCGGCGCGCAAGATCACGCCGGCTTTGCCGAGCGCAAGCGCGGACACCCCCGCGGGCGCACTTCGCTCAAGGGCTGCCAGACCGCCAAGCGCCGCCGCCGCTTCGGCTCCGAGGAAGGTCAACCAGTTGACGGCCGCGACACCATGCAGCGCCCCATTCGACATGCGCAAGGCATCACCGTAGCCGAGGCCCGGATACCGCAGCATCAGCGGGACCGACCATCGGAGAACTTCCCGATCCACCAATGAATCCGCGTCTTCCCAGAGCAGAGAGTAGCCGGCATATCCACTGCTGAGCGGGAATTCGGCGAGCGCATCCTGGGCCAGCGCGATCACCTGATCGGGATGGTCGCCCCACTCGACGGGTAGCGCCATTCGCAGCACAAAGCGCGGCGGATCCAAAGGCCCCGCCAACGACATCCTTATCGCGGGTGACTGAATCTGGCCGGCTTTCTTGCCCGAATGCGCCCGGTGGCTCAGTATTTTGGTTGCGAGTGCGTCTGGATCCGAAAACCAGTGATTCGGTCCCTCAGTCGCCTTGGCATCCTGAACGCGGAAGCGCTTCATGTCGCCAGTGCGATAGAAACGCTGCTGATTGCCAAAAGCGTCCATGTACGCGCGCAGAAATCGCGCAAGGCCCGCTCCAATGTTCTCAGGCAGGCCATAGGCAAACGCGACGATCTCGACGCAGGGCGTCGCCACGCTCTCGCCATCGTCCGTCAGGGTGAACAGGGACTCATCCATGAGCTTTTTTCCTTTCAGGTACACAGGCAGTCGGCACCTTTGGCGTCCTTTGCCCCTTTTTTTCTGACCTTCATCTCTGTCAGCTTCTTGTCCGTGTCCGGGTGTGTTTTTCGCAGAATGTCCTGGTTGTCCGTAGGCGAGTCATTGGGAAACTTCACCTCGACGATATGGTCCACATCGGCAAGCGTCAGCGCTTTTTTTCCAACGGCTTTCGCTGCATCGAACAGCAGGATGTCCCACCTGGCATATCCCGAACCACTGCCGATATCCATGCCATGTTTGCCGATGAGTTTCCCACTCTTTAGATCCTGCGAGACCTCCGTGAGCAGGCCCGGTTTTCCGCCACGCGGCTTGGGATCGACTATGTTGCGCATGCGGCGCTGGTACTGGTCGGTGGAAGCCTGCCCTGGCGGTAGTTTGGCGTCAGCGGCCTCCTTGTCTTTCAGGGCCTGGCACGCGGCTTCGCAAAGCTCTTGCGCCAGGGCAGCGTCCCCCAGGGCGTCGATCAACGGCTGCTGCGCCACCCCACCCAGATTCGCCGCGTTCTCCGAGTTGTGGAACATCTTGTCCGTGAGCCGGGCCGTGTTCTTGCCGTCCATCTTCACGTCGAAGGAGTAGAGGATCCAGGTTGCCTCCTTCATGAACGTGCTGGACTTCACGCCACCGGCCACACCGGCGTTGTCTCCGTTGGACAGCGCGAACTTCGAGCCCTTGTTGGCCGCCATCGCCTTGTCGCCTTTGACGGTGGAAGTGCCGTTGGACAAGGTGATGGAGTTGGCGATGTTCGGGTAGGGCACCGGCACCGGACCGCCGGGGCTCGGCGTCTTGCACACGTCGGGGATGGTCGCGGTGCTGATGCCGATGCTGAACTTGTGAACCAGCGTGAGACTGGTGCCGTTGACACGGATGGTGAGCGGCACGGCTTAGTCCCCCATGCCTCCGGTGCCGCACAGCAACACCGCCCCGCGCTCGCCCGATTCCGAACTGGCCCACACCATCGACAGCGGCCCCTTGTCGTAGCGCTTGTAGCTCGCGATGACCGCCAGCGCGATGTGCAGCGACGAGCCCGCTGCGCCCACATCGCCCCAGCAGTCGGCCGGTGCAATGAAGTCCGACGCCGCGCGAAAGCGCTCCCCGGTGCGCAGCGCGGCAAAGCCGAACTCGTCGGCACGATAGGCCTCCCCATTGAGGTCGCAGAACACGTTGTGCACCTGCTCACCGGGAGGCAGCGCCTGCAGCGCTGCGCGGAAAGCCTGGGTCAGGCCCTCGCCGACGCACACCTCGCCCGTCTTGATCAGCCTGGGCTCAATGCCGATGCCGACCGACACAAGTTCACCGAGCGGCGCAATACCGCACAGCTGCGCCAAATGAGGCGTTCCGAACAACACCGCGCCAGCGGCCTCGCCGGGGATGAAGCCCCAGGGATTGTTGAGCGGGCCGCCGCCGTGGAGTTGATCGCAGGCTTCGACCCATTCGAGCGTCTCGGGTGCGAGGTACGAGTCGGCGCCCGCCACCACGCACGCATCGAAGGCACCACGCGCGCAACCAGCCTCGGCGGCAGCTATGGCCATGTGGCCCGCTGCGTGGCCGACCTCGAAGCGCGCGATGCGGGTGAATCGATCACCCATGCGCTCCCGGATGGCCTCCAGCACCCCATCGGCCAAGCCGTCAGGCTGTCCGGGCCGAGGCGGCGGCAGCGCCAGTGCAAGGCCGATATGCGGCGACACGTTCTCGCCAAGCTCCGTTAACGGCGTCAACGCTTCCTCGATGGCCGGCAGCAGCAGCGCACTCAGGCGCGCGGCACCATCGAGGCCCACGTCGAGCCAGGGTGCCCGTGCGATACGCATCGGCTCGCCGGCCGTGTCGACCATGTACGGATGCTCCGAGAAGCCACACACGCCGGCGCGCGCCGCCGCAGCGCTGGCCCACACATTGCGCCCGATCGGCGTGCTGGCGCCAAGCCCGAGGATCTGCAATGCGTTGCCAGCCATGCTCAGGCCTCCACCGCTTGCTCGGGCACGGTCTCGCCCAGGCGCAGCAACCGTTTCTCGACGATGCGCGTCTTCAGCAGCTTGTGAACCTTGGGATGGCAAGGCAGCGCGCTGTGCCAGACCAACGAAACGCGCATCACTGCCGGCTCGAGGATCACGGTGTGCAATTGCGGTCTCACATGCAGCACCTGCGTACCGTCGGAGAAGAAGGTTTCGAGACCCAGCAGCACGCGCGGCAGCGTGAAGCGAATCTCGGGCTGCTGCGCCAGATGCACCATCAGCACCGGCTCATCGCCCACGAGAAACTGCGGCGCCTGCTGATCTGCAGGTGCGCTTTGATAGTGCCGGTCATCGAAGTCCACCGGCAGCAACGGCAACCGATCTCGCTGCCACGCTTCGTCATACGTCCCCGCGAAACCCGCCCGCGGCTGCCAGTGGTTGCACAGCGGCCCAAACCCCGCGGGCTCCGGCCGGTCGCTCCACGTCCGCACGCATTGCTCCGGATACTCGATGTTCGGCAGCCGCAGGCCCTCCGCATGCGCGGCCTCGAGCGCGAAGCCGGTGCCCACGGGGTTGCGCACGTCGAACTGCGGATTCGGCGCATCGCGCGTCCATGGATCGACACCGCCGTAGGCGCGCTCCCACACCAGCGGCATCGTGCTGAAGAGTTCGGGCTCCGACGGCGAACCGCCCAGCCACACGCGATCGCCCGTCACGCGCAGCCGCTTGGCGACCGGACCGACGCGTAGGCCCACGTCGAGCTGCGTCACCGGCACGCCGCCGGGCGCATGCGCATGGCCGATGAGCAGCACGTCGGTCGTCAGCTTGGTGCGCACCAGGTCCATCTCGTAGAGCAGGCTCGGCTGGGGCGCGGACTCGTCGATGAAGACGGGTGCCTGCGCGACGGGCGGCTGTTCGGGCGCGATGCTCGTCTCGCCATCGGGCGAAATGTCGAAGCTGCACTTCACCGCCACGAGCCAGATCTCCGCCCCGTCGCGGTCGCGCACCCAGGTGCGTTCGGCGGCGTAGGGCGTGCGGTTGTCGAGCTGCCACATGGCACGCCTCTTCAATTGATGCCGACGTACGCGCCCTTGACGCGGTTGGCGCCGCGCGAGCGAGAGAGCACGTAGTTGCCGTTGATCAGCACCTTGCCCGCGCGCGTGAGCACGATGCTGGCCTCCCCGCAGCGCAGTTCGATGCGCTCGCGCGCCTGCAGCACGACGCGTTCGCCGTCCACACGTGCATCGAGCGCCGGTGTTCCGGTGCGTGACGGCTGCAAGCGCCCGACGATGACGGGACGCCGCACCTCGCCCTGCTCGAAGGCCACGACGATGGCTGCGCCCGCATCGCCGGGCGTCAGCCCCACGGTCGACAGCGCCTGCACCGGCGCCATGCCGTCGCCCAGCGTGACCAGGAACCGCCCTTCGGCATCGAAGCCCGCGAAGGCGGCCACCGCCACGCCCTGGCCCGACAGTTTCGACCAGGCCGCCACGCTGTGCAGCACGCTGCGCGCACTCTGGAGATCGGTGTGGTCTTCCACGGCTCAGTCCTCCCCCAGGTTGGAGCCCTTGATCTTGATCGAGCCCCCGGCCTTGAACGATGCAGTGCCATCGGCCTTGATGGTGATCTTGGCGCCCTTGATGGTGATGCCGCTGGCATTCATGACGATCTTGCTGCCGCCTGCCTTGAGCATGATGGTGGGCGCCTCGACCATGCAGATCGCGCCCGCCTTGATCTTGATCGGCCCCTTCGATGTCTCGGCGATCACCGCCGCCGACAGCTTGTGCGGGCCGCCCACGCTGATCGACTGCAGCGCGCCCACGCTCACTTTCTGCAGGCCGCCCACGCTCACCATCTGTGCACCGCCAACGCTGACTGTCTGCACGCCCCCAACGTTGATGGCTTCGCCCGCGCCCACGCTGTGCATGCGGCCCGCCCCCACCGTGTGCGCCTCGGCCACCGAGATGGTCGTGGTCTGCATGCCGTTGACTGTGTGGCTGCGCCCGCCGTTGACCGTCACGGTCTCGCCGCCGTTCACGGTCTCGGTGCGATGGCCCGTGATGACGATGGTCTCGGTGCCGCCCACGGTCTCGCTGCGGTTGGCGCCGATCGACACGGTCTGATTCACGCCCACGTGCTGCTTCTGGTTGTTGCCCACGCTCTCCGAGTCGTCCACGTCGATGGTGTCGGTGCGGCTGTTGTGCACGGTGGTCGTCTGGTTGTTCTCGACCGTGGTGTTCATGTCGTACTGGCCGTGGATGGTCACCTTCTCCTTGCCGGCGGTGTCGTCCATCGACAGCTCGTTGTAGCCCTTGCCCTTGTGCGTGTTCGACTTGATGCCGCTCACCACGGCACCTGCCGGCAGGCCGAAGGGCGCCATCGATTCGCCGTTGTAGAAGCGCCCGATGACGATGGGCTGGTCGGGGTCGCCGTCGAGAAAGTCGACGATCACTTCCTGGCCGATGCGCGGAATGCTGATCGCGCCCCAGCTCTTGCCGGCCCAGGGATGCGACACGCGCACCCAGCACGAGCTGTTCTCGTCGTTCTTGCCGTAGCGGTCCCAGTGGAACTGCACCTTCACGCGGCCGTGCTCCTCGGTCCAGATCTGCTCGCCGCTGCGGCCCGTGACGATGGCGCTCTGGGGCCCGGGCATGGTCACGCGCGGCGTCAGGCGCGGCGGGCGCCACGGCGTGTTCAGCGGAATGACCGTGAGCAGAAAGCTGCTGCTCGCGCGCTGGCCGGTACGCAGCGCCGGCGTCTCGGCGATCAGGTCGCTCACCAGCTCGCCCAGCCCGGCGTTGACGGGGTCATCGGCCAACGCCTCGTGCAGCACGCTGCCGATCGGCCGCTGGCCCTCGGGAAAGTTCGCGCCCTCGTAGCCGGGGTGGCTCGCGACGAAGGTACAGGCCGCGATCAGGTAGTCGCCGTCGCGATTGCCGTCGGGGTCGCCCTTGAACGAGAAGCTGCGCCCGGCGGTCACGTCAGGCCAGCCGGTCAGCGCCCAGTGGCGCTGCCGCCGGCCGACCAGCTCGTCGAGCCGCAGCTGCGCGAGGTTGTCGGTGTCGTCGCCCGACTGATAGCCGCCCGGGAACTCGAACACTTCCAGGTCGGACAGCTCATGCGTGTCGGGGTCGCCCTTGTCCGCGTCCAGCTGCTTGCTGATGACCTTGAAGTCGCGATCGCGCGACGCGAATTTTCCCGAATCGAACTGCCGCGAGCTGACCCAGCGCGTGATCTCGTTGAAGCGCCCTTCCGACGCGCCGCGCTCGACATGGTTCAGCGTGTCGGCAACCGGCAGTTTCTCGTGCGCCAGTGTGCTGGCATCCGACAGGTGCAGGGTGCCGGGCGCGTCGTGCGCATCGAACCAGTAGTAGATGCCCTCTTCTTCCAGAAGGCGCGAAAGAAACTGGTAGTCGCTCTCCCGGTATTGCACGCAGTAGACGTGGGGTTCATGGGGCCCGACCACGCCGCCGGCCTTGATCTTCTTGAGGCTGCCGATGGGGCCGTCGTCCAGCACGGCGTCGATCACATCCAGCACCGGCTTGTTCTGCAGGATGCGTGCGTTGACGCGCTTGCTCAGCAGCCAGAACCACGAGCGCAGGCTGATGCGGTACTCGAGAAAGCGCCCGCTTTGCGACACGCGCGTGAAGCGCACGGCATGCCCCTGGCAGTGCCGCTTGTGGGTGTCGCCGTCGGCATCGGCGAACTCGATCGCGACATCGAAGGAGCGGCCCAGTATGTCCGCGGCATCGATGCTTTCGTTGTCCGTCAGCACGGTGAGTTCGTAGGCCGAGGGGCGCGCGAGCACCTCATGGCCCGCGATGCGCCAGAACATGAGCTTGTCGACGACGGGCGAATCGCCCTGGATGCTGAACTTGTGATCGGCCATGCCATGCGCTCCCTCTTCGTGCTCCTTTGCGAACCATGCCGCCTCGCGGCCTCGCCGTGAAGCAGCCGTGTGGCCTATGGCGCCAGCAACAGCACCAGCGTCTGGCTCGGCACCGTGCGCACACCCGGGCAATTCGTGCTGTTCTGCAGCGACACGCTGGTGAGCCGCGATGCGGGCATGCCCATCAACAGCACCGTGAAAGCCCCGGTGAGATGGCGGCTCGGCCCCATCACCGTGCCCGAGGCCACGCCCAGCAGCACGCCGGAGTTGTCGCCGTTGGTCATCGGAATGGTGGTGCCGAGGTTGTGGGCCGGCCCGCCCATGATGAGGATCGTGGGGCAGTTCGGAATCGCCATGGGGCCCATGGCGATGTTCGGGTACGGCACCGGAATCGGCGACGGCGCGGCGGGCGTGATGCAGACATCGGGAAAGCCCATGTCCGTGCCCATCAGCTGGCAGTTGGCGAACATTTCCTGTTTCTCCCTGTTCGTTCCTTCGACGCCTCAGCCGAAGTGGATCTGAGCGCCGCGCGCCTTGACCAACTCGCGACCGTTGATCAGCGTGTGCTCGCCTTCGAGACGCATGAGTTGCTTCGCCTCGCACTCCACATGCGTGGCCGCTACCCGGTCGATGCCGTCGGTGGTGCGCAGGTAGTGCCTGCTGAAGTGCTGCACGCGGTCCATCACCGACGAAAGCACCGAGCCGACGAGCTTGAGGCTGGTGCCGACCACGCTGAGCTGGCGGCCGACGACGTCGGCGCTGTCGGTGGCCAGGCGCGTGCGCTGGGTGGCGATGTCGAGCTCTTCGGCTGCCAGTTCGATGCGTCCGCCCTCGGCAGCGATGCGCATGCCGGTGCCGCCCTCACAGCTCAGGACATTGGCCGTGCCCTCTTCCCGCAGCAGCACGGCCATGATCCACACCTCATCGGGCGCGATGCGCAGGCAGGCCACGCTGTCGCCCGCCGCCGGCTCCAGCAGGCAGCTCGCTGCGCGGCGTGCGCGCAGTTTCAGATCGCCGCTGGCAACGACCTGTCGGCCTTTCGCATCGGTTCCGAGAATGCCCACGCACCATTCGCCGGGAATGGCCTTCGCGGCCTGGCTCTTCCTGCCGGTGCGCGCTTTCGTCGGCATTGAGGTTTCGTTGTTCATGATGGTGGTTCCCTCTGTGTTCGTCATGTCAGGCGACCAGCGGCTGCCAGCGCTCCGATTCCGACAGCTCCGGGTCGGTCTCTAGCGCGCGGGCGCGGTCGGTCATCTGTGCGTCTTCGGTGATGGCGGCATGCAGCACGGTGCGCAGCATGGTGGCGCGGCGCAGGTCGGCCGTGGCGAGATCGGCGTGGCGGAAGTCGGCGTACGTGAGCTCGGCGCCGCTGAAGTTGGCGCCCTGCACTTTCGCGCCCGCGAAATGGGTCTGGTACAGATCGCAGCCTGTGAAGTTGGCCTGCGGCAAAACGGCACCGGTGAAGAGCGCCTGCCGCAGCCTTGCGCCGGAGAAGTCGGCAGCCTTCCCGGTGGCCGCGCAGAAGATCGCCGACGGCGCGACGGCCTTCGCGAACTTCGCGCCATCGAGCGTCGCGCCCTGGAAGTTGCACTGCTGCAGCGTGACGCCGCTGAAGTCGGCCCCGCTCAGGTCGGCGGACGAGAACTGGCAGCCGTTCAGGTCCAGCCCGGCAAACGACATGCCCTTCAGCGAGGTCTTGAAGAACACATTGCGCAGCATGCGTGCGCCGGTCCACGTCAGGTGCGAGAGATCGCATTCGTTGACGGTGGTGTATTGCCAGCTGGTGTCGTCGGCGCATACGTCGAGCAGCACCGACTGGCTGATCACCGCGGAGTCGAGCGGCACGCCGCGCAGCACGGCATGGTCCAGCCTGCAGCGGGTCACCGTGGCCATCGTCATCGACGACTGCGCCATCTGCGCATGCGTCAGGTCGCACTCCGCGAACACGGCACCGTGCAGGTTGGCCTCGCGCAGGTCCACGTGATCGAGCTTGCAGCGGTTGAAGACGGCCTTGCGCAGGTTGGCGCCGGATGCGATGGCGCCACGCAGGTCGCACACATTGAATACCGTCTCGCGCAGGTCCGCGCCGCGCAGATCCGCTTCGGCGAAATTGACCTGCGAGAAGATCCCGCCACCCAGCGGCAACCCGGCATAGCGCCCTTTGCTCAGGTCGAGCCCTTCCAGCGTTTCCCCGACGCTGACGGCAATGGCAAGAAGACCCGGACTCATGCCGCCGCCTGCTGTTGCGCCGTGAGTCGAGGCCATGTGCGCGCCCGTTTGAGCAATGCGCCATCGAAGCTCGTCGACCCGTCCAGCCGCACCCGGCCGAGGTCGGCCCCGAAGAGATTGCTGCGCCGCAAGTCGGCCCCCCGCAGATCCGCCGACTGAAAGATCGCGTCGCTGAAGTTCACGCCCGACAGCAGCGCATTGGCGCAGATGGTCTTGCGCATCAGCGCACCCTTGGCGCTGGCAAGCCTCAGGTCGGCTCCCTCGAGCTGTGCCTCGCAGAGGTTGGCGCCATCGAGCACCGCGCGGATCAGCTTGGCGCCGCGCGCATCGGAAGCGCCAAAATTGAAGTTGCGCAGATCGGCCTGGCTCATATCCGCGCCGGCCAGGCTGCTTCCCTTGACCGCCACGGTCCCGGAGCATTGCGCCGCCATCAGCTTCGCGCCGTCGAGCCTGCTGGTGACGAAGGTCGCGTTCTCGATCTTCGCGGCATGCATGTCGACACCCGAGAGGTCCGACTCGATGAAGCTGCAGCCGCACAGGTTGGCCTCCGGCCAGCGCATGCCCTTCAGGTCCAGCTTGTAGAAGACCTGCCTGCCCAGGTCTGCGCCTGTCCAGTCGGCATCGCCCCACGTGGTCTCCAGCAGATTGGCCTTGGCGAATATCGCGCGCCGCATCTGCGTTCCGGCGAATGCGCAGTGCATGAGCGTTGCATCAGTGAAGTCGGCGTCGTCGAAGACACCACCCGCGAGCCGGGCCTTGCCGAGGTTGGCCTTGCCGAACTTCGTGCCGATGGCGATCACGCCCTCCAGGTTCGCATGCGCCAGCACCGCGCCCGCAAGGTTGGCGCCCGAGAGATTGGCATTGGCGAGGTTCGCGCTTTCCAGCCACGCGCCCTCCAGGTTCACGTCCCTCAGGTCCAGGCCCGAAAGATCGGCCCCCGTGAAGTCGATGCCCGCGAAGAACTTGATGCTGGCCGCGCCGGCGCGCGCCATCTCTGCGCGCAGTTTCGCCGCCTCGTCCTTCGGCATCGCGAAGGCCGGCAGTTGCATGTGCGCGGCCTGGAGGTAGCCGGCGCGATGCGCGTCCTCGATCTGGCACAACCTGGGAAAGACCGGCGACAGATCGAGCGGCCGGGTACCTGCGGCCGCCTGCGCGCGCATCTCGGCCATGTGCTTGTCGGGGTCATACTTCGGCGGGCCCCGGTGCTGCAGGTTCTCGAGGTCGATCTTCTGCTCCTGCGTCATCGCCAGGGCCCGTTCGATCGTCGTGACCACAGTCTCGATCGCCGCCCACCGCTGGGCCTCGGCCTCCTTCATCTTCTTTTCCAGATAGGCCGGCAGCTCGTCGCCTACCGGAACCTTCTCGCGCTCGGGCATCCGGATACCCAGCGCATCCGGGTCCTTGCCCATGGCAACGGCTTTCTCGCGGGCGAGCGCCACTTCCATCTCGGCGCGGTGGTATTGCGCTTCGGCCTGCAGGCCTTGCAATTCGAAGGGTGCCTTCGCGGCCTCCACATCAGGGTCGAGCGTGCTCACTCCTTCCGGCAGCAGGTCGCTGTCGACGATCGAGTAGATGGGCCCCATCTTCGGATCGGCACGTTTCGCGGCGGCGGCGAGATAGTACGCATCGGAGCGACGCTGGCCGATGCGTTCGACCGCACCCATGAGGCTCACCACGTCGGAGCCGTCGTCGGTTCCGACCTCGGCCAGCCCCTGGAAGATCGCGATGCAGCGCTCGGCATGCGGAAAGAACCACACCGTCGTCAGCCGCAGCGGCACCTCGCGCACCTTGGGCTCGCCGACCGCCATCCTGTAGCCGACGAAAACGCGTGCGCGCATGCCCGGCAAGCGGCCTTCGATCAGGCGCTTTTGCGGGTGCATGTTCTCGAACGAGAACGACTCGTCGCCAGCGAGTGCGGAGTCCATCCACTGGTCGGACGGTGCCAGGTTGAAATAGCGCCAGTCGGTGTCGGGTGCGAACCCCGGCGCATGCAGCTTCAGATAGTCGGCATCGTAGGTGCCGCGGTATTGCACGCGCTGGGGGTGCATCACGTCCAGCGCACCCATGCCGGCCGGTGCGACGGCCTGGTCGGGGCGCAGCAGGCGGTCGTGCGGCAATTCGATGTTGGGCAACCAGGCCGTGCCGTCCGACCTCTCTCTGCCGCGGCCGCCGGTGTTGAGGGGAAAGTCCGGCCCGCCATAGGCCCTTGACCAATCCAGCGGCATCTCCTCGAAGGGTCTGGCCTCGCTCGGAGCGGAGCCATCCCAGTAGCGGTCTCCCAGCACCAGCAAGGTCTTCTCTCGCGTGCCGAAGCGGGCGCGCACCGCGCAGCCGGCCGATCGATCCGGAGGAGGAAACGCCTTGCCGTGCACCAGGAACTCCGGTGTGAGCTTGGCCACACCCTCGTCAATCAACGGCTGAGCCATTTCTTTCGCCAGGAAAGACCACATCGACTGCTCCGCCCACAGCGTGCCGTGCTCGCCTTGCGCGAACGGCAAGTGCAGGCAGGCGCTGATGCTGAGGCCGAAGCGCTTGCGAAACTCGATGGGGCGCGTCGACAGGCCGAGCGCCTGGGGTTTGAGGACCTGCATGATCGTCTGCCGCTGCGCCTAGGAACCGCCGCCGGAGCCGGAGCCGCCAGAGCCCGACCCCGAGCCAGTGGGCGGCGTCCAGGGGGTTGCACGCTCCCCGTAGGCGCTCGAACTGGCGGACGAACCGTCGGCGTTGGTGGACCTGTCGTCACCGAGCGCTGCGGCCCCAGCGTCATCCGTCGCCATGGATGCAGCCGCTCCCGCGCCCATGGCCAGAAAAAGAGGAATCGCCGGAGGCATGAAGATGCCGATGGCAGCGGTGCCCGCCGCCGCGACGCCCTGCGAGCGGCGATCACGTGTGATTCTCGCGAGCGTGGAGAGCCGGCCCGCAAGCCCCGGCAGACCCGCCTGCGCGGCTTCTTCGGAAGCAGTCGTCAACGCATCGGCCGCATCAGCGTACTGCTTCAGTGTGTCGCCGATGCCCTTGATCGCTGTGCCCACGCCCGCCGCCAGGCCGATGACGCCGGCAACCGCGGCGGCGCCGGCGCCGCCGCCACCGCCCCCAGGGGTGATGACCTTCAGCGGCGTCAAGTCCACGTCAGCGGTGGACACCGCCTTGATCTCCGGCGCCGCACAGTTGATGAGCTTGACGGCAAGCGTGTTCTCGATGGCCACACCGACAAAGTTGCTCATCGCCAGCGACACCGAATTCTCGATGCTCATCCCCATGAAGGTGGAACTGGTGATGCCCAGGTTCGCCTCGGAGTTGTTGCCGATGTAGCCGCTGGTGTTGGGCCCGAGGATGGTGGTGTTGGACCCCACCGCCGTCTGGTCGATGTTGCCCGCCGCCATCATTTCGATGCCGGTATTGCCCATCAGCTTGATCTTGTTGGCCATCAAGGCGAGAGGACCGCTGGGCACAGTGATGTACTTGGAACTCGCCCCCGTCACCATCCAGTCGATGTGCGCGGCCTCGAAGCTCATCTTCGCCGCCTTGTAGGTGAGGTTGCCGCTCACCGTGATGGTCTGGTTGCCGATCACGTTGCGGGTCTCCCCCGCGCGCGAGGTGTCGGTGCGGGCACCGGTCACGTCGGTGGTGCGGGTGCCGGTGACGGTCAGCGTGTCGTTGCTGTCGACGAAGGAGGTGCGGTCGCCCACCACCTGGTTGTTCTGCTTTCCCTTGACCGTGTTCTTCTGATCGACCGCTACCATGTTGGTGTCGTTGCGCGTCACCGTGCTCTTGCGGTCGCGGTCCACGTGGTTGGTCTGGTCGCGCTTGACGGTGACGCTCTGGTCGCGGTCGATGGTGGTGGAATCGTCGCGCTCCACGCTGCGGCTCATGTCCAGCTCGGCGTGGATGTTGATGTTCTCCTCGCCCTTCTTGTCCTCGAACATGATCTCGTTGTAGTTCGACGAACCGCCGCCGGGCGTGGAACGGGTCTTGAAGCCGCTCTGCGTGGGCGACTTGTAGGGAATGGGCTGGTCGTCGTTGTAGACGCGGCCGACGATGATGGGCCTGTCGGGATCGCCATTGAGAAAGTCGACGATCACCTCCTGGCCGATGCGCGGAATGAAGTAGCCGCCCCAGCCCTTGCCGCCCCAGGGCTGCGACACGCGCACCCAGCAGGTCGACTTCTCGTTGCTCTCGTCGTAGCGGTCCCAATGAAAGTGCACCTTCACGCGGCCGTGGTCGTCCACATGCAGCTCGTCGCCCTTGGGCCCGACGACGATGGCGGTCTGCGGGCCCGGCATGGTCACGCGCGGCGTGAGGCGCGGCGTGCGAAACAGGCGCTCGACCGGCATCACGGTGAGCAGGAAGATGCTGCTGCCGGTCTGCGCGGCCGAGAGCGCGGGCGTGGCCGCGATGATCTCTTCCAGCACGGGCAGCGTGTCGGCGTTCACCGCGTCGTCGCGCAGCACGTCGGCCAGCGCGGCGTGCACGGGCTGCGCCAGGGTGTTGCCGCTCACGCCCTCGTAGCCGCGATGGCTGGCGACGAAGGTGCAGGCCGCGATGATGTAGTCGCCGTTGCGGGTGCCGTCGGGGTCGCCCTCGTACTTGAAGCCGCGCCCGGCCGTGACGTCGGGCCATGGCGTCACGGCCCAGTGGCGATCGCGGCGCGCACTGAGTTCGTCGCCGCGCAGCTTGGCCCGGGTCTCGGCATCGTCGCCGCTGAAGTAGCCGCCCGGGAACTCGAAGAGCTCCAGGCTCGCGAGTTCGTGGTCGTCCGATGCATCGATGTCCGCGCCCAGCTTCTTCTTGATGGCCTTGAAGTCGCTGTCGCGCGAGGCGTGCTTGCCGGTGTCGAACTGGCGCCCGCTCACCCAGCGCGAGATCTCGTTGAAGCGCGGCTCGGCGGCGTTGGTCGCCATGTGGCGCAAGGTGTCGGCGGCGGGCAGCTTGTCGTGCGCCATGTCGCTGGCGTCCGACATGTGCATGGTGCCGGGCGCGTCGTGCGCGTCGAACCAGTAGTAGATGCCTTCGTCTTCTAACAGGCGCGACAGGAATTGGTAATCGCTTTCCTGGTGCTGCACGCAGTAGCGGCGCGGATTGTGGTTGCCGATCACATTGTCGGCCTTGGTCTTCTTGAAGCGCTTGATGGGGCTGTCCTCGAACACCGCGTCGAGCACTTCGAGCACCTTCTTCTCCTGCAGGATGCGGGAGTTGGCGCGCTTGGTGAGCAGCCAGAACCACGAGCGCAGCGCGATGCGGTATTCGTAGTGCCGCCCCATGTGGCCCGCGCGCACGAAGCGCACCGCATGGCCCTGGCAGTGGCGCTCGTGCGTGCCACCGTCGGCATCCTTGAACTCGATCACCACGTCGAAGGCATGCCCGAGGATGTCCTTGGCATCGATGGCCTTGTTCGTCGAGATCACCGTGAGCTCGTAGGCCGACGGGCGCGCCAGCGCCTCGTGCCCCACGATGCGCCAGAACATCAGGTCGTCCTTGGCGGGTGAATCGCTCTCGATGCGGAACTCGTGGTCGGCCATCTTTTTCTCTTGAGGTGGAGGCTTGTCGGTCAGTCGGTGAGCCGATTGATCAGTCGAACGCGTAGGTGAAGTCGGCGTCCTTCACGTCCAGCGCCACCCGGCGGATCTCCCCACCCGACGCCAGCCGTTGCAGGTACTCGACCGAAATCGTCGGCAGCACGGTGTTCGTCAGGATCGCGTCGATCACGCGCCCGCCCGACTCCGGGTCCTGGCAGCGCGCGACCACCTGCTCGACCACCGCGTCGCTGTACTCGAAGGGCACGCCGTGGTTTGTCTCCACGCGCTTCTTGATGCGGCCCAGCTGCAGCCGCACGATCTTCTTCATCATCTCGGGCGACAGCGGGTAGTAGGGAATGGTGACGATGCGGCCCAGCAGCGCGGGTGGGAACACCTTCATCAGCGGCGCCTTGAGTGCATCGGCCAGCGCATTGGAATCGGGCAGCAGCTCGGGATCGCGGCACATGCTCATGACCAGCTCGCTGCCGGCGTTGGTAGTGAGCAGGATGATCGTGTTCTTGAAATCGATCATTCGGCCCTCGCCGTCTTCCATCCATCCCTTGTCGAACACCTGGAAGAAGATCTCGTGCACGTCGGGATGCGCCTTCTCCACTTCGTCGAGCAGCACCACGCTGTAGGGCCGGCGGCGCACGGCCTCGGTCAGGATGCCGCCCTCGCCGTAACCCACGTAGCCCGGCGGCGCGCCCTTGAGGGTGGAGACGGTGTGCGCCTCCTGGAACTCGCTCATGTTGATGGTGATGATGTTCTGCTCGCCACCGTAGAGCGCCTCGGCCAGCGCGAGCGCGGTCTCGGTCTTGCCCACGCCCGATGTGCCGCAAAGCATGAACACGCCGATGGGCTTCTGCGGGTTGTCGAGCCGCGCGCGCGAGGTCTGGATGCGGCGCGCGATCATCTCCAGACCGTGCTTCTGGCCGATGACGCGCTGGTTGAGCGTGTCGGCGAGCTTGAGCACCGCCTCCACTTCGTTCTTGACCATGCGGCCGACGGGAATGCCGGTCCAGTCGGCGACGACCGAGGCCACCGCCTGCTCATCGACCGAGGGCAGGATGAGCGGCGACTCGCCCTGCACCGCGTGGATCTTGGCCTGCAGCGTGTGCAGTTCTTCCAACAGCACCGCCCTGTCTTCACTCCCTCCCCCGCTGGGGGAGGGTTGGGGTGGGGGCACGTCGGCCTTGGCATCGCCGCCGGCTGGCGCATCGACCGGCTTGTTCCCCGCCCGCAGCTTGGCGCGCAGTTCGAGCAGCCGGTCGACCAGCCCCTTCTCTTCCTTCCACCGCGCATTGAGCCCTTCGAGCTGGGTCTTCGATTCGTCGAGCAGTGCCGCCACCTGCGCCGCGCGCTTGGTCACATCGATGCCGATGGCCTCCTCGCGCCCGATGATCTCCTGCTCGACCGTGAGCCCCTCGATGCGGCGCATGCAGTCTTCCACTTCGGGCGGCGTCGCGTGCTGCGACACGGCCACGCGCGCGCAGGCGGTGTCGAGCAGGCTCACGGCCTTGTCGGGCAGCTGGCGCGCGGGAATGTAGCGGTGGCTCAGCTTCACCGCCGCCTCGATGGCCTCGTCGAGCAGCTGCACGCGGTGGTGCTTTTCGAGCACGCTGGCCACGCCACGCAGCATCAGGATCGCCTTGGTCTCGTCGGGCTCGGGCACCTGCACGACCTGGAAGCGTCGGGTAAGCGCCGGGTCTTTCTCGATGTACTTCTTGTACTCGGCCCACGTCGTGGCGCCGATGGTGCGCAGGTTGCCGCGCGCCAGTGCTGGCTTCAGCAGGTTGGCTGCATCGCCAGTGCCGGCCGCGCCGCCCGCGCCTACCAGCGTGTGGATCTCGTCGATGAACAGGATGATGGGCGTGGGCGAGCTCTGCACCTCGTCGATCACCTGCCGCAGCCGCTGCTCGAACTCGCCCTTCATGCTGGCGCCGGCCTGCAGCAGGCCGATGTCGAGCGTGAGCAGCTTCACGTCCTTCAGCTGCGGCGGCACGTCGCCGCGCGCGAGGCGCTGCGCGAAGCCTTCGACCACGGCCGTCTTGCCGACGCCGGCCTCGCCCGTGAGCAGCGGGTTGTTCTGGCGGCGGCGCATGAGGATGTCGACGATCTGGCGGATCTCCTCGTCGCGCCCGGTCACCGGGTCCATCTCGCCTTTCTTGGCCTTCTCGGTGAGGTCGACCGCGAACTTCTTCAGCGCATCGCCCTTGCCCATGGCTGCCGGCGCCATCGCGCCGGAGTCTTCGCCCGGTGCGCCGCTGCCCATGCCGGTGCCGTCCTGCGCGCGCATCTGGGCCTCGGGCGAGGCGTCGCAGATCTTGGCGAAGTTGTCGGCCAGGTCCTCGACCTTCACTTTCTCGAACTGCTTCGACAGGCCGAACAGTGGGTTGCGCAGGCTCTGCGTCTTGAGCATGCCGACCAGGATGTAGCCGGTGCGCACCTGCGCCTCGCCGAACTGCAGCGTGGCGTAGGTCCACGCGCGCTCGATGGCGTTCTCGATGTGCGGCGAAAAGTCGCTGATGGCGGTGGCACCGCGCGGCAGGCGGTCGAGCGCGGTGGTCATGTCTTTCGCGATGACCGACACGTCGAGGCCGTAGTGCTGGATCACGCGGTGCAGGTCGGAGTCCTGCACTTGCAGCAGCTGGGCGAACCAGTGCTCCAGTTCCACGTACGGATTGCCCCGCATCTTGCAGAACACGGTGGCGCCCTCGATGGCCTTGTAGGCCAGCGAGTTGAGCTTGCCGAAAAGGGCGGTGCGGCTGATTTCACTCATGAGGGACTCCGTATCTCTTCTGAACGAATGAAGATGGGTTGATTGAAAGGCTGGCTGCCGATGCGCACGTCCGCCGCGTCGCGCGAACGTGTGCGCTGCCCGAGCCACGAGACCCAGCCCAGGCGCGGTCCGTTGCCCTTCGCATCGCCGAGGCGCGTGAGCGGCACCTGTGCCTTTTCGAGCACGAGTTCGGCGTCCCACTCCAGCTCGTCGCCCAGCAGTTGCTGCATCCAGCGCTGCAGCACGGGCCGTGCGTTGCCGATCGGCAGGAACATGCGGTACTGGTCGAGCGTGAGCGGCCCCAGGTGCAGGCGCACGCGGTGCTGGCGGTCCCAGGCACGGGTGCCGAGCATGGCGCCCATGCCCATCGAGCGCGAGCTCTCGCCCTGCCCCAGCCGCGTGAGCTCTCCGGCCGGCAGGCTCATCCAGTGGCCAACCCAGCGCTCCAGCTTCACGGGCACGCCGAAGTAGCTGCACAGCACCGACTCCACGCCCTCCACGTTGTGCACGCGGCGCGCGAGCCAGCCCGAGAAATGCAGGCGCGCGTCGTCATGGATCTCGTCGCGGTCCACGCGGCCCGGCGTGCCGATGCCGATCAGCGCGCCGATCTGCAGGCGGAAGCGGTCCTCGCCCGGCCGGTCGAGCGCCACGGCAGGCCGCGACTGCGCCCAGGCGCGATAGAAGTGCAGCGAGAAGCGGTGCGAGAAGCTGTCGAGAAAAGCCAGCCACGTCGGGTCGCCATGGTTCAGGCTGCGCTCGCGGATGAAGTCGCTCAGGTGCACCGGCAGCGGGCCGTTGGGGCCGATGTAGCCGAAGAACTGCTGGCGCAGGCGCGGCGGCGAATGCGCGGTGGCGGGCTCGAAGCGGCTGAAGCTCGCGGGCGCGAACGACAGCGAGGGCTCCTGCCCCACGCGCACAGGCTCGGCGCTCGGTAGCAAGGCACGGCCCCAGCGCGGCGTGGTCTTCGCGACCGACTCCAGCCGGCGCATCACCGCGAAGTAGTCGAAGGCCCACGGCTGCGCCGACCACTCGCGCAGCGCGGCATCGACCCGCGCGTTCACAGAATCTGGCGCGTCCCGCACAGCGGCCTCCAGCGCATGGTCTCGCCCTTGCCCGCGATGCGCAGCACGGTTTCGACGAAATGATTCACCTCCACGTGGCGCGACAGGAAGCGCGCGAGCACGGCACCGAACAGGAACGCGCTGTGGCCGTGGAAGGCGTCCTTGTCGACTTCGAGCGTCACTTCGAGTCCGCGCCCGAAGGCGATCGGCCCCTTGAGCGGCAGCCTGCGCGCGACGGGCTTGCACTTCACCGACAGCAGCCCGCGCACCTGGCCCTGGCGCATCTCGTCGGCATGCACGGCATAGAGCATCAGCGTCTCGCGCAATGCGGCGGCGCCCTGCTCGGGCGTGCTGTCGGACAGCGACAGGTAGTTGAGCGCGAGGTGATCGACCACGCGCCAACCCAGCCCCTGGCTCACCACCGGCGACACCGGCCGCGACGGCCCGCGCACCATGCGCACGCGCTGCACGGGGAAGGAATCGACGCAGTCGAAGTCGTTCTCGCGGCCCAGCGGCATGAGCAGCGGCAGGTCGCGGTTGGTGCACAGCGCGGTCACCGCCAGCTGCCGCAGCGTGGCCGCATACGGCGCCTGCTGCGGATCGACGATCTGCATGTAGACCTCGGAGCCGATGTGGCTGCTGCGGTTGCCCTCGGTACGCTGGCGCACCGACAGCATGCGCGGCTCGCGCGTGGTCGTGAAGTAGGCCGGGTGGCTCGTGCGGCTGCCGTGGAAGGCCGAGTAGAAAGGCCGGAATGGCTGCTCGACCGCCGCCGCATCGGCGCCTGGCGCGCCGTGGCCGATGACCTCTGTGACGGTGTGCACCTCGAAGTCCTGCGGCCGCGTGCGGTCGGGCACCAGGTGGAACTGGCTCACGCCCTCGGTCATGGCCACGCGGTCGAGCCGCTTGGTGAACAGGTTGACGGCGGGCACGCAATGCAGCTGCACGTTGTCGGCACTCACGAGCTTTTCGAGCGCCGCGTCGCCGCGCGAGAACAGCAGCACGATCTCGACATCGGTCACCGGCATCGTGGCCAGCAGCGCCTCGAGCCCGCCGATGCGCACGAACTGGAAGCGCTGCGCAAACGCGAAGTACTCCTGCAGCAGGCGAAAGCCCGAGAAACCGGTGGCGGTGGCGGGCAGCAGCGCCTCGTCGTCCTCGAAGCCGACCGCGCCGATGGCGCTGGCGGGCAGGCTCTGCGCCGCGCCCTGCAAGGCACCGCTCGGTGCCAGCGGCCGCACCAGCACGCCGACGGGCTGGCCCAGCGCGCATTCGTGCAGCTGCCAGGCCACGTCTTCGGCGCCTCCGAAGTGCAGCACGAGGTCGTCGAGCGCGATCTGGCTGAAGTTCAGGCCGGCCGTGGCGCGCAGCGCGATGCGCAGGCCGCCGCGGATGGCACGCGACTGCGGGTGCGTGTTGAGCGGCAGGTCGGGGGCGTAGGTGAAGTACTGCGCACGCTGCACCTCGATGGGCCACACGCGCAGCGCGCTCGCCGTGCGGAATTCGCAATGCGTGTTCTGCCCCACGGCCTGCCGCGCACGCAGGCCGCTGCCGCGCGGCAGGCTCGGGCCGGTCGCGAGGTTCGCGTCGTCGGGGTCGGGCACGAAGGACACGATCACCATCGCCGGCGTCGGCGCGAGGAAGTGCGGGTAGACGATGTCGAGCAGGTGGCCCGTGAAGCGCGGGTACTCGGCGTCGAGCTTCAGGCCCACGCGCGCCGACAGGAACGCGGTGGCCTCGATGAGCCGCTCCACGTAAGGGTCGGCCACCTCCTGGCCCTCGATGCCAAGTCGATGCGCGATCTTCGGGAACGCGCGCGCAAACTCGGCAGAGCTTTCGCGGAAGTAGCGCAGTTCCTGTTCGTACAGGCTCAGCAGCCGAGGGTCCATGTCGGACTTACCTTGGGTTTTGCGCCATGTCCACGATCTCGATGCGTCCTTCTTCCAGGTCTACGCGGCTTCGCATCAGGAACTCGAGCGGTACCGGCTGCGCCCACAGCATGCCGCGGATCTGCAGGCCGATGCTGTTGTGGGAGTCCAGTGCCGGGCCTTCCATGACGAGTTCCACTTCGAGTGTGCGGGACAAAATGCGCGGCTCGAACTGCAGGATTGCGTTCTTCAAAGCCTGTTCCATGCTGACACGCTGCACCGACGAGGTGAACTGGCCAGACAGCATAGGCAATCCGTAGTTGATGACCGAGCGTGCGGCATTCGGGTACTGCCTGTCGTCCATCGCAAGGCCGTAGCCGGTGGCGTTGAACAGCCAGCCGAGGTCGCGCAGCACGGCCTGGCGCAGCGCCTGCCTGGTCAGCGTGCGCTTCTCGTCGCTCTCGCGCTTCTCGTCGGGCGCGTTGTCGACGAGGCGGTCGAGCAGCGAAGGCTGCAGCCGCTCCTGCGCGGTGAGTTCAGCCACCGGCGCTGCTTTCGCCGCCCTCGGGCGTGAACAGGATCTCGCGCACGTCCATCAGCGCGTACTCGCCCGCGTCGCTGCCGAGCACGCGCTGGCCATGGCCGGCCCAGACCTCGGGGCGCAGTTCGCGCCACTCGGTCTTGCGCGCAAGAAGCAGCTCGCCGTCCTCGGTCTTCTCGGTGCCTTCGTAGCGCGTGGGAATCAGCGCGAGCGTTTCGCCGCCGTTCTCGAACTGCAGGTGCGCGGGCATCCACACGCAGTCGCGCAGGTCCTCGGGCGGCTCGATCTTGATGTGCGCGAGGCGCGCGTACGGAATCCAGTAGTACTTGCCGTTGACGAAGGCTTCGAGCACCGGCCCCAGGCGCATGTCGGCATCGGCGAGCCACTCGAAGGGCGTGCCGTCGATGGTGCCGCTGATGGCGGGCGCACCGTCGAAGGCGCGCTGGCGCAGGTCCTCGGCCAGCTCGCTTTCTCCGCGGCCCTGGCGCAGCAGCGACTCGATGAGCAGCGCCAGCCATTCGTCGGGCTGGCCGAAGATCATCGGCGTGCGCGTGCCGGCGAACACTTCGGCGCGCAGGCCCTCGCAGCGCACGGCCTCGCCGTAGACCTGCTTCATGGGCACGGCGAGCGCGTCGAGTTCGGCCGCCACGCTGAGCTGGTTCAGCGCGCGCTCCCATTGGCCGAGCACGCACAGCAGCTGCGCCATGAAGACGCGGTGCTTGCTGTCTGCGGGCCTGGCGCGCACGTCGTCGCTCAGGGCCTTGAGGGCGGCGGCCGGGTCGGCGGCCTTGAGGAGTTCGGCGGCGGTCGTCATGGTGTGCGGCTCCTGGATGTGGCGGCGTTCAGGCGCGGGTGAACTGGCATTCGCGCACCGCGCCGCGCAGGCCGGTGGTCTTCTGCGGCGCCGACTTGACCTTCACCGTGCGGTAGCTGATGGAGACCAGCTCCGAGGGCACGCCCCAGTGGCCGCCGGAGTTGAGCACCAGCCGGCAGATGCGGGCGTTCTCCAGCACCAGCTCGAAGGTCGACTGCGCATCGGGGGCGCGCTCGTCGCCGCCGGCCTTGAAGGCGCTGATGACGACCTTCAGGTCTTTCTCCTGCGTGCGCAGCAGGCTGGCGAGCGTGGCGGTGGCCGCGTCGCTGCGGCGCGCGACGATCAGGTTGTTGGGCACGACCTGGTTCTGGCTGGACGACTCGGGCACCTGCACCGACCAGTAGTAGCCGCCGATGTTCAGCCGCGCCTTGCCGTCTTCGAAGGAGCGGTCGAGTTCGGCTTCGACGGGCGCGCCCTTGTTCTCGATCAGCATGACAAGGTCGGTTTCCGCGGAGCCGGTGCCGATCAGGTCGTAGAACTGCCGGGCGTCTTCAGGGCTCCAGGAGCCGTCGTCGAGAAATGCCATATCACCTCCGGGGTGCAAAAGAAAAAAGATGAATCGAAATCGCACGCGCCGGCTTCATGGCCGGACTCCGCCGTCCGCAGCGGCGCTTCTGCGCAGCAAGGCCGCGAACACCTGCCGCTCGCCACTCTCGGCCGGCGGCTGGCCACCGCGCACGCGCACTTCCGACACATCGGCCTGCGCGTAGCCCACGCCGAACAGGCGCGGCGCGCTGTAGGGCGTGGCGGGGACCGCCATGACCAGCAGGCGCGCGTCGCCGGCCGCATCGAGCCACGGCAGGTCGAAGCGCTTGACCGAGGGCTGCTCGGCCGTGCCGCGCTTGAAGCGGTTGGTTTCGCCGAGCTCGTCGGGGTAGACCGACTGCAGGTTGCCGCGCGCATCGATGCCGGTGATGACGAGGTCGAGCGAGCGGCCGCTGGTGTTGCGCACAGTCAGGCGCACGCGCTCCCCGGTGCGCGCGGCGGGCAATGCGTTGGCCGCCTGCGAGACGGGAACGCTGCGCAGCATGCGGTCGCCGCTCCACACCTCCAGCGCGGCATCGAAGCCGTCGAGCTGGCCGTCCTTGCCGTAGCCCTGCAGCTGCGAGAGCCACTTGAGCTGCGCCAAGGCCTGCAGGCGGCGGCGCAGCGCGGCGGTGTCGGGCAGCACCACGGTCGAGACGTTCGCGCCGAAGAGCGGCGCGAGCAGCTCGAGGCGCTGTCCCGAGGCGCCGAGATCGGTCCAGCGCACGTCGGCGGTGGCTGCGTCGTCGGCCAGGCGGATCGCCGCCGGATAGTCGAGGCTGAGGCCGGTGGGCAAGGGCTTGTCGGCGCGCACGCGCAAGGCGATGGCGGCCGGCTCGGTCATCGGCGTGACGCTCCAAAACGCGCTGCCCGACACCTCCTTCAACGCCGCGGGCACAGCGAGCCACGCGCCGCCGAGCTTGATCTGCGCCACCGTGGCCGGCGCGCTGCGCACGGCGCCGTCGTCGAGCGTCGCGATCACACGCAGCTCCTGCTGCTGCGCAAGGCCGTCGAGCAGGCCGGCCTTGATGGCCAGGCTGTCGCCGCTGCGCTGCGCGCGCCACACGGGGCGCGTGGACGCGGGCGCGCCGCTGTTGGCGAACAGCGGCGCATCGAGGTTGCCTTCGGCCACGGGCGACGGCAGCTCGCGCGTGGGAAAGCGCTGTGCGAGTTCGTCGATGACCGACGGGTACAGCGCGAGCACGCCGTCGAACAGGTCGCGCCAGGTGGCGGGCTTGCGCGACAGCGCCTCGACCATGGCCCAGGTCAGCAGACCCTGCGGCCGGGCGTTGCGCGCCTTGCGGGGCAGGCGCAGTTCGGGCGTGATCTGGTGGCTCTCGGAGGCGAAGAAGGCGACGTAGCGGGCGCGCGGCACGGCTTCGGCCGGTGTGGGCGGCGTCAGGGGCCGCACCGGCGCTGCACCGCCAGTCAGTTGGGTCGCTCGCAGGCCGCGCCAGCGCACCTCGTCGTCGCTCGGGCCTTCGGCGGTGGCGGGTGCATCGGCGGTGCCGCGCGTCATGGAGTTGGCGGAGCAGGTATCGAACACCGAGGCGACGAACACGTTCTTTGCAAGGAAGGACTGGATCCACGCATCGAAGTCGGCGTCGCGCAGGTCGCCCGTGAGCACGTTGTCGCTGCCCAGCGTGCCGCGCACGTCGCGCGCGAGGAAGTTCTCGGAGAGGCCATCGGGCTCCTGGTAGCGCTTGGCGATGTCGCGCAGCCGGGTGCCGTGGCCGGAGAAATACAGCAGCACGAAGTCGCCGCTTCTCGACTGCGCGAGCAGCTTGGCGAGTGCCTCGTGGATGGCCTGCGATTCGGGCAATGCGGCGCCATTCACGCCATCGGCGAGCATGGCGATGTCGGACGCCGCGAAGCCCTGCTTGAGCAGCGCATCGCGCATCAGCATCACGTCGTTGCGCGGCGCCTGCAGCCACAGCGCCTGCGGCTGGTTGGCGAGTTCGGAGACGCCGACGAGCAGCGCGCGCGGGGTGGCGAAAGCAAGGGTGCAGCAGGCGATCAGCCACAGCACGAGCAGCACCTGCAGAACGCGAAGTTGTGTTGCTCCTTCCCTCTTTGGGAGAAGGCTGGGATGAGGGCGGGCAGAGCGCCCATCGGATGCGCTGAGTGCCCCCACCCCGGCCCTCCCCCGGAAGGGGAGGGAGAAAAATGCCGACAGCATTCGCACACCGCGCGTTTGCATTGCTCCTTCCCCCTCTGGGGGAAGGCTGGGATGGGGCGGGCAGAGCGCCCCATGGATGCGCCGCGTGCCCCCACCCCTGCCCTCCCCCAGAGGGGGAGGGAGGAAGACAACAAACGCGCGCGGTGTGTCACGGCCGCTGCTCCCGGGCCGGCCCGGCCGACTCGACCAGCGGCGAAGCCGCGAGCACCGCCAGCGCATCGACGGGCTCCGGCACTCGCAGGCGCCACGCGCCCTCGCCGCCCGGCCCGCCCACCACATCGGCCGAGATCGACTGCAGCAGCCGGTCGGCCTCGTCCATGCGCACGCCCGACTTCCAACGCACCACGAGGTCGGCCCGGGTCGGCGCAGGTGCAGCAGGCACGGCGCGGAATCGCACCTCGTCTTCCTCGGACGCACCGCGGCCGCCCAGCACCCCGATGTTCTGGATCACCACGAACAGCGCCAGCACCGCGAAGGCCGGGCGCGCCCAGCCTTCCGCGCCGAACCAGCGGCGGATGCTGCCCCACCAGCCGTCTTCCGGCCGGGACTGCGGCTGCGCACGCGAAGATGAAGAAGAAGAAGGCGAAGAAGCCGATGCATCGCCCTGCGGCCGAGCCAGCGCCGCCCCCAGCCGCAGGCCCGCGTCGCGGTACAGCGCCTGGTAGTCGGCTCGGGGGTCCTGCGGACCGAGCGGCGTGCCCGACAGCACCGAGAACACACCGCCCACGCTGCGCAGCGCGATGCGCCCCGGTTCAGGCGCAATCGCCAGCGAGGCGTGCGCGGCCCACTCGTCGTGCACCGCGCGGATCGCGGCGAGACGCGTGGCCGACACCTCGCCCTGCACGCGCGCGCACAGCTGCGGGCTCGGCTCGAGCGTGAGCACGTTCCAGGTCTGGATCACGCCGAACATCGGCTCGAAGGGCTCGTCCTCGGGCTCCAGCAGCACGTCGAAGGCAGATGCCCAGTCGGCCTCGCCGGCGGCCATCCAGCCTTGCCAGAGTTCGCCGTGGATGCAGCGGTCGAGCAACACGCCGAGCAGCCGCCCTTCGTGCACCACGCTGACGAGGCGGCCCGGCGCCCAGCGCGCCGGGAAGGCACGCTGGGCGACAGCCTCGCGGCGCCGGGCCAGATCGGTGAGGGGCAGCAGCAGGTCGGATGCAGCGGCTGCGGCAACGGGTTCGGCTCCCGTCCCGGGGCACGAGCCCGGCATGGCCACGGTGGCCATGCCCGGCGGCGACGCGTCGTCAGGCACGGCCGTGCCCGTTTCGAACGCTTGGCGGATCACGCTGAGCGGGGGCCAGAGGTCGTGGGTCATGGCGTCTGTTCCTGAATGGCTATGTCTTCAGGCATAAGACGCTTCAGCACCGAGGATTTTGAAAACCTGCAGGATCGCGGCCATGTTGCCGGGCTCGATGGCGATGCCCAGCGTCTGCTCGATCCAGCCGCCGAGCCGGGTCTTGGCGTAGTCCGCGGTCAGCCCCTCGCGCTTGTGCACGAGGCCCAGCCGCCCCGCGCGGTAGTGGTACGACGCAATGGCGTGGCGCGAGGCGACGCCCGACAGCCCGCCCTCGGCCTCCTTGCCGAAGCCCTCGCACAGCAGCAGGCGCTCGGGCTCGGGCAGCCCGGCGATGAAGGCACGCGCGGCGAGCTGCACGGCCTGCGCGCTCAGGCCGTGTTCGGCCAGGCAGCCGTCGAGGTCTTCGCCGGCACCGATTTCGTCCTCGAGCTGCGCCTCGGTGATCTGGTCGCCGATGGACAACTTGCGGCGAAACGAGCTGGCGCGCGTGCAGTCGATGAGGTAGCGGCGGAAGTAGGCGCACAAGGCAAACGCCGTGGAAGGCGCGCTGTGGCCTGCGCGCTCGTCGGCCTCGTCGGGGTCGGCGTCGAGCCGCAGCACCTTCACGTAGATGAACTGTGCCACCAGCTCCTGCCGGCCCTCGCCCAGCACCTGCAGCTCGGGCGGATTGCAGGCCACCAGCGCCTCGCCGACGATGCGGTACATGGCGCCCATGTCGTTCGGAGACAGCGTCTGCCTGCGCCGCCAGAGGCGGACGAGTTCACTGCTTTCCGCGGACGAGAGGGTTTCCTGCATGAAAAATCAAGGCGCCCAATCGATCAGTCGTCGACGCAGCTGCCCTCCGATGGCACCAGGCACTGCGGCAGGTTCGCACCCACCGCCCCGCCGCGCGTGCGGATGGCCGACGAGGCCGCGGCCTGCGCCACCGCGAGGCCGCGCGGCAGAAGAATCCACAGCTGCCCGCGCTCCTTCATGCGGCGCGCGTTGGTCGCTGCCTGCTGGCCGTTGCCGAAGAAATAGTCGGCCCGCACCGCGCCGCGGATGGCGCCGCCGGTGTCCTGCGCGATGGTCAGGCGCTGCATCGGCGCGCCGCTGCCGGGCGTGCGGGTCGACACGAACACCGGATAGCCCAGCGGCGTGCTGCGCGGATCGACCGCAATCGAACGCCCCGCCGACAGCGGCACGCCGAAGGCGCCCACCGGCCCGCCCACCGGCGAGATCGATTCCTTGAAGAACACGTAGCTCGGGTCCTTGATGCCCGAGCCGCTCACCGCGCCAGCCGCGCGCCGCCCCGGCACGACGACCGGACCGCTGGCCACCGGCCGCACGAGCGTGAAGCCGCGCGTGCGGATGGTGCCGCTGTCGACGGCACCGGTGTCGTCCTCGTCGCCGTCGTCCAGCTGCAGTTCGATGGACGAGCCGCGCACCTTTACCGGGCTGCGCGGCTTGCCGTTGGAGGCCTGCGCCAGCGTCGGGCGGAAGGGCTGGCCGTTCTGTTCGGCGTAGGCGACGCGCACGATGTCGCCATTGGCCATCCTGATGCGGCCCGAGCCCTGGATCTGCATTTCGTACAGCGCGGTGGCGCTGCTCACGAAGGCCAACACCTTGGCGTTGGGCGCGCCCTTGGTCTCGATCTCTTCGCGCGTGTAGTACGGCAGCAGCTGCTTGCCCTCGACCCGCAGGCGCACCTTGCGGTCGAGCGTGTCGCGCGAAATGCCCGAGAGATCGAGCGCATAGAGGCCCGGTGCGCCCATGTCGCGCGTGCTGAGGCCGGTCTGCACCACCACGTTGCGCCCTTCCACGCGCGCCGCCACCGTGCCGTTGCCGGCGGGCAGCTTGCGCGCGTCGGCGAACAGCATGTCCTCGGGCTGGCCGTAGACGGGGTAGATGAAGGGTGCGCCGTACTGGCGGGCGCCCGCGATCTCGGGCTCGAAGTAACCGGTGACCACGCCGTCGGGCCTGCGGTCGTCGTCGCGGATCTGGTAGGCCGAGAACTCGCCCTCGAAGAAGCCGCGGATGGCGTTGTTGCTCTTGCCGTCGACCTTCAGCGCGCGGGCGCAAACCTCTTTCCACTCGGCGCCGCGCCCGGTCAGCACCTTGCAGCTGCCGAGGAAGGCAGGCCAACTCTCGGAGAAATCGTCGCGCGCCCAGCCCGGCACCGAGTCGAAGCCGACCGAGGTGTAGGTGGCGAGCTGCGTGGAGAAAGTGCGCGCCTGCCCGGCCACGCTGGTGCCGACAGGTGGCGGCGTGCGCGAGGCAGTCGTGCTGCCCGCGGTGTCCGTCGTGGCCGCGCCGGTACCCGTGGCGGCCGGCGGTGGTGCGGCGCAGCCCGCCAGCGAGGCGATGGCGGCGGCAACGGCCCATCGGAGCGCGCAGGCGAGGCGCTGTTCGGGCTGCTGTTGCGGTTGTGAAGCGGTCATGAAAGTCTCCTTGTCCAGCAAGTGGCGGCCCGAGGGGCCAACGCCCTACAGACGATTACTTCTCGACGATTTTGAAATTCGCGACGCCATAGACGTCGTTGCATGGGGTGTTGGGCGCGCACACGGGCTTGCCCAGCAGCGGCGACGGACCGGTGCCGCGCGTGGCTTCGAGCGCGGCCAGCACCGGCAGCGGGAACACGGGGAACACGCCGTCGTTCTGCACGCCGGCGGCGCTGAAATCGCGCTCGCGCTCGCTCACGAGCACCGCGAACTGGTCGGTGCCGGCCGGGCCGCCCGCGTCCATCGGCCACGAGGCGCGCGGCAGCGAGAGCGAGCCGCCGGCGGTGATCTTGTTGTACTTGTCGAGCAGGTTCGGGAACAGCAGGAACATCTCGCCACCGCTGGACAGCAGGAACACGTAGACGAAGCCCTCGCGCTTGCTGCGCACTTCGAAAGCGAGGCGGTCCTTGCCGATGGCGACCTCGGCCTTCTTCGGCGTGGCCGTCACGTCGAAGCCCGGGGCTGCACCGGCCGCGAGCGATTGCAGCGATTCGGCGGGCGTGCGCGGGGCCGGAGGCGGCGGTGGTGGCGCAGGCGCAGGAGGTGGTGCCTCTGCAACCTTGGTGTCGGTCGGCGGGGCCGGCGTGGCGGTGACGGTTTGCTTGCCGCCGCCGCTGTCCGCTTCACCGCCTGCGCGGCCCTGGAACCACCACCAGCCGCCACCGGCCGCGGCCGCGAGGACGGCGACCGATGCGAGTGCGGCGACAGTCTTGCTGCTGCCCTTTCCACCGCTGGCGGGAGTGGGTGCGGGTGCGGGCGGCTTGCCGCTGCCGGCCTTGCTGCCGCTGGCGATGACCGTCGCCGCATCGGCATTCGTGGTGGCCCGCGCGCCCGATGGCGGCTGCGTGCGCGGCGTCGGCGCGATGCTGTGCCCCACCTCGAGATCGAGCGCCGCGCGCAGCTCGGCCATCGACTGCGGCCGCTGCTCGGGCCGCACGCCCAGGCCCGCATCGATGGCTTCGAGCAGCCGCATGCTGTAGCGCTGGCGCAGGATCTCGTTGCCCGCGAGCGGCACGTAGCTGTCGGACAGCAGCCGCGCCACCGACGGCGGCGGCGCGCGGCCGCACACGGCGACGTGCATCACGGCCGCGAGTGCGTACACGTCGGTCCACGCGCCCTGCGACATGTCGGGCATCTCGGCGTACTGCTCGATGGGCGCATAGCCGGGCTTGAGGATGACGGTGATCGCCTGCGTCTTGTCGGTGATCACGCGGCGCGCGGCGCCGAAGTCGAGCACCACCGGGCGCCCGGAGCCTTCGAGCAGGATGATGTTGTCGGGGGCGATGTCGCGGTGGTAGCAGTTGGCGTTGTGCATCACCGCCAGCGCCTGCGTCACGCCGTCCATGATGCGGATCAGCCATGCCTCGTCGACACCGGCGGGGATGGCCACCAGGGCCTCCCTCAGCGTGTCGCCCCGGTAGAAGGGCATGACCATGTAGGTGGTGCCCTTTTCCTGCCAGAAGCGGTAGACCTTGAGCAGCGACGGATGGTCGAACTGGGCCAGCAGGCGGGCTTCGTTGATGAAGCTGCGCATGCCGAGGTCGAAGGTTTCGCGGTGTCGTTCCGACAGGGGGACCACTGTGCCGTCCTGCTGTCTTGTCGACAGCGACGTTGGCAGGTATTCCTTGATGGCCACGACGCGTTCGAGGGTGTGGTCCCAGGCCTCGTAGACTACGCCGAAGCCGCCCTGGCCTATGACTCTGGTGACTTCGAATTCTGCGAGGCGGCTGCCTACGGGGAGGAGGCCGGCTTCGGTGCTGCCCGTGGCGGGGCTGGTGACGGGAATGTTCGCGGCTGCACCGGCTGTGATGACGGTGGCTGATGTGTCGCCGGTTGTTGTCGGCTGCGCAGGCTTGTTGGGGACCACTCGGGTGCGGTCGTCGTTGGAGTCGGTCATTGACTGGCTCCTTGTTGGGGTGTGCTTTTGGTTTGCTTTCCGGGGCCGGGTCTCGCCCCGGCGGGCGACTCACTTTCTTTTGCTTCGCCAAAAGAAAGTAAGCAAAGAAAAGGCGACCCTACTGTCTGCGACCCTCCGCTTCGCTCCGGGCAACCTGCGGTGCTCGCGGTTCGCGGGGTCCCGCCCAAACTCGCTTCGCTCAGACAAGGGCGGGCCCTGATCCGCGAACCGCTGCGCTCCTCGGCGCAGCCAGAAGGGATTTGGGAACCGAACGCGCCATCGCTGCGCTCGGCGCGGGGCGGCTGCTGGCGCTGCGCGCCTGCAGCCACACGGGGGCCGAGCGAAGCGATGGCCCGGGAGGGTTCCCCTCCCCTCTGGCTGCGCCGAGGAGCGGAGCGTTTCGCGGATAAGGGCCGCAGCTGTTTGAGCGAAGCGAGTTCTGCGGACCCCGCGAAACGCGAGCACCGCAGGTTGCCCGCAGCGAAGCGAAGGGACGCAGACAGTGGGGTCGCCTTTCTTTGCTTACTTTCTTTGGCGAAGCAAAGAAAGTAAGTCGCCCGCCGGGGCGAGACCCGGCCTCGGGAAACAAGACGAAGAGAGGCGCTCATCTCACCCCTCCTCCGCAAAGCCGAGGAACAACGCCTCGAACTGCTCATCCCGAGGCAACCCGGTACTCAACATCCGAACCCCCTGCTCAGCAGCAGGATCCCCCAACCAAAGCGAGGCCCCAGCAACAGGCAACATCAACGACTCCACCGTGTTCTCGCGAACCGAGGCAGCAGCAGCAGCAGCAAACAACCTCTGCAGCACAGCATCGAACCGCAGTGCGTCCAGATCCCCATCCAGCCCCTCCAGCGCAGCCTGAGTCGCATGAGCCCACCACTGCAGCGCCGCAGCCAGCGCCGCCCCTTGAAGCTGTTCAGGCACCGCCTCATCAAGCTCCATCGCCAAAGCAAACGGAAAGTAGCGCCCCACCCCATCCACCGAAGGCATCAACACCCCGATCCACGCCCGCTCCCCCGCCACCTGCCGCCCCAGCGCAAAGCACCAGATAGGCGCCTCCAGATACCGCTCGGTCCAGTCCGCATGCCGATCCCGCAGCCGCGCCATGCCGCGCTGCAGCCACTGGTCCCACACGGCCCGGAACGGCTCCGGCAGCCGCCGGTGCGCGAAGTCGCCCATGCCCGGCAGCTTGCCGAACCACCCCGGCAACGCGGTCGATGCAAAGAGCGGCGATGAAGACTCAACGCTCACAACCCCTCCGGACAAGAAAACTCACGCAGCTCGCGCAGTCGGATCGGATGCTGCACGCTGTTCGTCGTCACTTCGAATCGCGTCTTGCGCGCGCCGATCTGGAAGGTGATGAAGAACTTCTCGGGTGCATCGCCGGCTTCGAGCTGCCCGTCGTCCAGCGCACGGAACAACGCCCACGGCCCGTCCACCGCCGCGCCCGAGCTGCCGGTGGTCGACGGCGGGCTCACCTGGATGCGCACCTGGTTGCTGCCCTTCGGTCCCGGCCACTGCACGGCCATGGGCACGACGGGACCATGCGCGTACTTCACGAGCTGGCCGTCAACGTCGAGGATGAACTGCGTGATGCCGGCGTCCATCTCCACGGGCTTGAAGTCCAGCCGCATCGACGGGCCCCGGCCGCCGCCGCGGAAGAAGATCTCCTTGATGCGCGCGGCGCGCTCGAACTGGGCGATCGCCTGGGTGGTGATGGCGCCGCGCTCGGCCACGGGCTTGTAGCGCCACGGGCGCGTGCTGGTGTCGACGATGGCGGCCAGGCGCTTCTGGAAGAAATCGTCCATCAACCCGCCGGGGCCGAACATCTGGCCGAAGTCCTCGGGCAGCACGTCGCGCTTGCTGCTCTGCACGAAGGGGTAGCGACCGGCGATGGCGCGCGCGCAGAACTCGGCCACCGGGCGCAGGTCCTGGCTCAGGTTGCCGCGCTCGGCCACCTGGGCCTGCGCGGCGCCGGCCTGGCTCAGGTTCTCGACCATCGAGCGTACCGGCTCGGGCAGCCGGCCCGCGTCGGACTTGAGCTTGCCGGCCACGTCGCCGGGCGGCGGCGAGGTGCGGCCCTTCACCGCCGTGTCGACCGCATTGAGGTACACGTACACCTCGTTGAAGAGCTTGAGCGCGTCGTCGATGGGCGCGGGCTGGTTGGGGCCGCCCGCGGTGACGAGCCGACGCAGCGACTCGAAGCGGTCGTCCACGATGCTCTCGATGCGCTTGCCCGGCGCCACCTGGCGGCCGGGGTCGCTGCCGAACAGGTCCTCCAGGCCCTTGCGGGTGTTGCGCACCGTCTCAGTGGCCTTGCTGACCACGTCCTTGTTGGCGTCGGCCGCGGGGATCAGCGTGGTCTGCTTGACCACCGCGCGCAGGAAGTTCGCGAGCGGCGAATCGACGCCCGAGAGGATGCGCGCGGTCTCGATGTTCTTCTCCAGGCCACTCACGCGGATCAGGCGCACGTCGGCGAGCAGCGCCTCCCACTGCTTGACGTATTCCTCCAGGTAGAGGCGGCGCACGCGGTCGGTCAGCGCGCCGAGCGCGGCCACGTCGCGCAGACGGTCGGCGGCGTTGCGGTCTTGCCCCAGCACCCACGGGTCTTCGTTGGCGAGCAGACCGGTGAGCACCGTCACCTCGTTCTGGAAGCGCTTGTGATAGCCGTCATACGTGAACATGCCCGGCACGCCATCGGACAGCGGCTTGCCGCTGATGCGCTCGAACACCAGCGGGCCCGAGGGGCCGGTGGCGTTGGCCACGCTGAAGGCCGGAATGTCCTTGCTGGCGCGCTGGCGCTTCAGGCGGCTGAACACGCGCTGCTCCAGCGGGTAGCTCGCGAGCACGGCGCGCACGCTGCGCACCAGGTTCTCGTCCATCTTGAGCGGCGAGCGCGGCGGGCCTTGCGCGATCAGCACGTCGAGCTGGTCTTCGAGCTGCTTGCGCTGGTCTTCGGGAATGCCGCGGTCGAGGTTGCGCGACCAGTCGAGCGTGATCCAGGCCTTGAGCGCCTCGGCGTCGAAGTGCTCGGGCTGGTAGAGCATCAGGTAGCTCTTGAGCGCTTCGTAGGTGAACTCGAGGTTGTCCTTCTGCGCGGTGCGCAGCTGGTCCTCGATGCGCTTGGCGATCTGCGGCAGGAAGGCGTCGTTGAGCGCGCGCTGGTGCGTGAGCATGGCGGCGGCGTCGAGCTTGTCGCCCTGGTAGAGGCCCAGCGTCATCGACAGCGGCTCGTCGCCCTGGCGGTTGTCGGGCGTCTTCCAGATGTCGCGCAGGCCCTGCAGCACGGGCGCGACCTCGACCAGGTTCTGCACGCGCGCGGGCAGCGCCGCGAGGTTCTGCCGGGCCGGCTCGACACGGGCCTCGACCGACTTCAGGTAGTTCATGTTCTGCAGCGTGCTGTAGCCCCAGGCGGCGAGCAGGCCGACGGTGACCAACGTCATGGCGGTCACGCCGATCACGCGCATGGTGTGGCGGCGGCGCTCCAGCTTCACGTCGGCGCCCGCGAGGCGCTGCTCGGGGAACACCACTTCGCGCAGCAGCGAGGTGAGGAAGTAGCTGCGACCGCTGGACTTCTGCGGCGCGAGCATCGCGCGCTCGATGCCGAAGCTGCGCGCCAGGCTGCCCATCACGCGGTCGATCGGGCTGCCCTCCTGCGTGCCGCTGGTGAAGTACACGCCGCGCACCCATGGCGGCTGCGCGAAGCGCGAGCCGGTGAACACCTGTTCGAGCAGGTCGGACAGCAGCGAGCCGATGGAGCCGAACTGCGCCGGAAAACCGAAGATCGCCGCGCGGCGCGTGCCGTCGGTCTCGCGCTGCATGCGCGCGATGAGCCCGTCGTTCACGCGGTTGTGCAGCAGCGCGAACTCGCGGTGAAAGGCCGTGGAAAGCCCCTTCTCCTCGACCTGCAGGTTCTCGTCGGCCGGCAGCGTGAAGCCGAAGACCTGCGCACGCTGCTCCTTGCCGAGATCGTCGAAGTAGTCGGTGAAGCCGTAGAGCAGGTCGCTCTTGGTGACGAGCACGTACACGGGCAGGCGCGTGGTGAGCTTCGAATCGAGTTCGAGCAGGCGCGCACGAATCGAGGCCGCGAGTTGCGTGCGCGCCTCCGGCCCCTGGCTCAGCAGGTCGGCCACGCTGACGGTAAGGAACACGCCATTGAGCGGGCGGCGCGGGCGCGCCTTCTTCAGCAGCCCCAGGAAGCCTTCCCACGCGCTCTTGTCTTCCGACTGGTGGCTGTCCTGCGTGGTGTAGCGCCCGGCCGTGTCGATGAGCACGGCTTCGTCGGTGAACCACCAGTCGCAGTTGCGCGTGCCGCCCACGCCGCGAATGGCGCCGGGGCCGAACTTCTCGGCCAGCGGAAAGCTCAGGCCCGAGTTCACCAGCGCGGTCGTCTTGCCCGCGCCGGGCGCGCCGATGAACACGTACCACGGCAGGTCGTACAGGTAGCTGCCGCCCGAGATCGACATCCAGTCACGCCAGCCCGGCTTCTTGCCGGCGGCGTGCAGGCGCATCTGCTTGAGCGTAGCGACGGCTTCGCTGAAGCGCGTGTCGAGGATCTTCTGTTCGCCGTTGACCGGCGCATCGGCCTTGGCGGCCGGGGCCTTCATGAGGCCGTCGGTCAGGTGCTGGCTCGCGCGGCGTGCGCGCCAGCGGCGGTACAGCGCGCGCAGCACCACGGCCAGCACGATCACGCCGATGACGATGGCGCGCACCATTTCGCTTTCGAGCGGCGCGAGCGAGCCGATCTTCACCAGCGGCCCGATCCACCAGATCAGCAGCGCGACGATGAGCAGCGCGAGCAGCGTCAGCAGCAGCGGGCTGAACAGGAAACCGAAGATTTTCTTGATCATTTCGCGGCTCCCGTATTCGCGGCGACGCGCTCGGGTTCCGTGAGCAGCACGATGTCGACGCGCCGGTTCTTCGCGCGGTTGGCCGGCGTGTCGTTGGCGGCCACGGGCTCGGCGTCGGCCTAGCCCTCGGAGCGCATGCGCGCCGGATCGACCAGCGTCGACAGCGCACCCTACACCGCATCGGCCCGCGCGGCCGAGAGGTGCCAGTTCGACGGATAGCGCAGCGAGCGGATCGGCTGGTTGTCGGAATGGCCGGTGATCAGCACCTCGCCCTTCACCTCGGCCAGCGCCTGCCCGATGCGGCGCAGCACCGGCAGCGACTGCGCCATCGGCTCGGCGCTGCCGGAGCCGAAGAAGGAGTCGCCGCGCAGCCGCACCACGCTGCGGTCGGCCTCGTCGGTCACCGTGACCAGGCCCTGCTTCACCTCGGGTTCGAGAAAGCGTGCGAGGCGCGGCGCCTTCGCCGGCAGGGCGGGCGGCGCGATCTGGATGTTGGGCGCGCGCAGGCTGGACACTGCGGCGTAGGTGGTGTCGGAGCGGTAGTTGAGCGTGAGCCGCAGGCCGAACCATGCGAGCGCGAGCAGCAGCGCGAAGCCCGCCGCGAACACCCACAGCGGCAGCGACTCGCGCAGCCGCACCGTGCCCGCGCCCTGCCCGCGCCAGTGCGGCGAGAGCTCAGGCTCGACCGCCGGGCGGTCTTTCGCGATCAGGTCCGCGAGGCGTTGGCGCACCGAGTCGAGCTGTGCACGGCCGTTGTCGACCACGCGGTAGCGGCCCTCGAAGCCGAGTGCGAGCACGCTGTAGATCAGCTCGAGCAGCTGGCGGTGCGTGGGCACGTCCTGAGCGAGTTTGGCCAGCAGCTGGAACACCTTCTCGCCGCCCCAGGTCTCGTTGTGGAACTGCACCAGCAGGCTCTGCTTGTTCCAGCCGGCCTGCACGCCCCAGGGCGTGTTGGCGACGGCTTCGTCGAGCGCGGTGCACAGCACGTAGCGCGCGGCGAGCACCGATTCGTTGCTCACCCCGGCGCGGCGGGCGCCGGCATCGAACTGGTTGACGGCATCGGCGGTGGAGGCGCGCAGCGCCGGCACGTTGGGCGGCTGCGCGAGGTTGCGCAGTTTGCCGATCAGCACCAGCAGCTTGCCGGCGGCCGACACCAGCGGGTTGAGCAGGCCGAGTTCGCCCACGTCGGCGACCGGCGTCGGGTCGGCACCGCCGAAGAAGGGCGCAGGCGATGCGGCCGGCGGCGTTCCTGCCGGCGTGCGCGGCTTCGGCTTGATGACCGTGCGCTCCGACTCGAAGGCGGCGAAGGGATCGGGAGGTGTGCTCATGATGGTGTTCCGTTTCCGTCGGCCGCTTGGCTAGGAACGTATCGCCCAGAACGCGAGGTCCAAGCCGGGGAAGTCGCCGGCGATGTGCATGGCGATGCCACCCGACTGCTCGAGCTGGCGCCACAGGTCGCTGTTGCGCGTCTCGAGCTCGAAGTAGTTCGCGCCCGTGTGAAAGGGAATCTGGCGCGGCGCCACCGGCATCGGCGTCAGCGTGACGCCCGGCAGCGCGAGGTTGACGAGATCGCGTATGCGCTCGACCGGGCCGATCTTGACCTGCGTCGGAAAGCGCGCGCGCAGCGCCTCGCTCGGCATGCTCGCGTTCACCGCGAGCACGAAGGTCGCCTTGCGCTGCAGTTCCACGTCCGTCACCATCGCCACGCGCACGCCGTGCTTGCGGTCGTGCAGGTCGATGCGGATGGCCGACTGCTCGAGGACCATCGAGAGGCTGCGCCGCAAGTCGTCCATGACCGGGCGGAAGCTCATCGCGAGGTCGTCGTGGACGTAGGGGCCGAAGTGGGCCACGCGGCGCGAGTCGCGAAAGCTCGCGAGGTCGCCGGCCAGCCCCAGCGCATGCTCGAAGAAATGCTGCGGGTGCAGCACCGCGCTCTTCGCCAGGTGCGCGAAGACGGCTTCGTTGCGGTTCACGGCCTGCAGCAGCATGAAGTCGGCGATCTCGGCCACGCCGCCGGTGCCGCCCTGGGTCATGCGGCCCGCCAGCGCCTCGCCGCGCTGGCGCAGCAGGCCCAGCAGCTCGTCGAGCCAGGCGCGGATGACGGCATGGCCGGCCACGTCGAGCAGCGGCGGCAGCATCGCGCGGTCGAGCTGCACCTGGTTGTCGGCACGGCGCTCGACCACGCGGGCGACGCCGATGGTGGTCCAGGCGTCGGTGGCTTCGCCGGCGCGCATCAGGCGCGCGTGGAGCCGGCCCAGCTGCAGCATGGCGGTGCGCTCGCCGGCGGTGTTGGAGTCGGGCACTTCGGACTCGAGCACGCGGTGGCGCACCAGCTCTTCATATTCCTCGGCGTCGGCCTCGCGCGCGCCGGCACGGCGCAGCGGCAGCGCGAGCACCACGGCCTCGTCGCGCATGGAAGAAGGAATGTCGATGGGCTCGGGCAGCGGATCGACTGCCGGCATGTCGAACACCGTGCCGTCGCCGAACACGCCGACCGCCCGCACCAGCGCCAGCTTGCCCAGCGTGAGCGCGGCGGAGTCGATCTCCAGCTCGGCAAAGCCCCAGGCGTAGGGGGTGGTCGAACGCAGCAGCACATGCCGCGCATGATCGGCATGACGCTCGCTTTGCTGCAGGTGCTGAGGCTGCAACAGCATCCCCTCGCTCCAGACCACTTTTGTTCGCCAACTCATCCGCACTCCGTCAACGGCAAGGGTGCCTGAAAGAAACACGAAGTTTCCGGCGCGGGGGGCGGCGGGCAAATCCGCCTAACGGCCTAGCTAATGGCCTAGGCGTGGGGATTTGGAGCTACGGCGAAGGGACTAGGGCCATCCGCTCAGCGGGCGGCCGCGCGCAAGGTCTCGACCTGCTCCGCGTAGGTCTTCTCGATGCGCTGCAGCCGCTGTTCGCGCGCCGCCTCGTTGACCCACGAGGCCGACATGGCGCGCTGCCGGCCCAGCTGGTATTCGAGCCGCGCCTGCGGCAGCAGCGCGCTGTCGTCGGCCGCGGCATAGCCGTAGGCCGCGCGCAGGGTCTTCAGCACTTCTCGCTCGGCGTCGCCGCGCGCGCCCTTGGCCTTGCCATAGCCGGTCAGGAAGTTCTGCAGCCGCGCCTGGAACTCCGGCGGGTAGTCGCGCCGCACCACCATCGGCGCGCCGGGCGGCTGCTCCGATTGCCAGACCACCTGCAGCCGCTCGGCCTCCACCGGGAACTGCTGGCGAAAGCGCTCGAAGTCGGTGGTGTTGTTGGTGGCCACGTCGGCATCGCCGTTCGCCACGGCCAGCGCGGTGGCCTGGTGGGTGCCGACGAACTCGCTGCGAAAGCGCGTCTCCATCTCGATGTTGTGCGGCAGGAAGAGCTGGCTCTGCGGCACGATGAAGCCGGTGACCGAACGGCTGTCGCCGCGCGCGAGCCGCCATTTCTCGGGCTGTGCGAGCACGCCTTCGAGCGTGTTGAGCGGTCCGTCCTTGCGCACCAGCAGTACGGCGCGGTGCTCGGGAACGCTGGGGTGCCGCGCGATCTGCGCCACCACCTTCATGCGCCGCTGCATCACGGCGTCGAGCGCCATCTTGGCCGAGAGGAAGGCCATGTCGATCTCGTCGCGGCCGATGGCGCGGTCCAGCTCCTCGTACGTCGGCACCGAATACGCGCTCACCGGAATGCCGAGGCTGCGGCTCATGTCGGCCATGAGCGGCGTCCACAGCGCGCGCGATTCGACGGCGCCGCCCAGCGGCAGCACGCCGAAGCGGATCATCCTGACGGCCGGCGGCACGGGGGCGGCCTTGTCGGTCTTCTCGGTCGATGCGGCGGCGCCCGTGCCCTGCGCCATGGCCGCCAAGGGTCCGGCAAGCAAGGCGGCCAGAAAAGCCAGCAGCCACCATGGCGGGGCAAAAAAAACGCGCAAGGGCTTCATCACGGTGTCGTGTCCCTGAGCACGGTGACCTGGTCCGCATAGCCGCTCTCGATGCGCTGCAGGCGGGCCTGACGCGCGGCGTCGTTCACCCATTGCGCGGTCATGGCGTTCTGCCTGGCGAGCTGGTAGGCCAGCTTGGCCGCGGGCTGCAGCGAGCTGTTGTCGGCGGCCACGAAGCCGGCCAGGTCGTGCAGCGACTTGAGCACCGCGCGCTCGGCGTCGCCGCGCGGCCCCTTGGCGCGGCCGTAGCCGACCAGGAAGGCCTGCACGCGCTTGCGCAGTTCGGGCGGGTATTCGCGGCGCACCACGATCTGCGCATGCGGAATCAGCTCCGACTCCCACAGCACCTGCAGGCGCTCCGTCTCGGCCGGAAAGCGCAGCCTGAAGCGCTCGAAGTCGGCCGAGTTGTTGGTGGCCACGTCGGCCTCGCTGTTGGCCACGGCCAGTGCATTGGTCTGGTGGGTGCCCACGGTCTCGCTGCGAAAGCGCGTCTCCATCGCGATGTGGTTCGGCAGGAAGAGCTGCAGCTGCGGCACGATGAAGCCCGACACCGACTGCTTCTCGCCACGCGCCAGCCGCCAGCGCTCCGGCTGCTCCAGCATGCTCTTCAGCGAATTGAAGGGCGGCGCCTTGCGCGCCAGCAGCAGCGCCCGGTAGCCGGGCAGGCCGTCGTGGCGCACCACCTGCGCCACCACTTTCATGCGGCGCTGGGTCACGGCGTCGAGCGCCATCTTTCCCGACAGGAAGGCCATGTCGACCTCGTCGCGCTGGATGGCCTGCTCCAGCGCCTCGTACGAATTGACCGACAGCACGCTCACCGGGCGGTCGATGGCGCGGCTCAGCTCGGCCAGCAGCGGGTCCCAGTCGTTGCGCGACTCGAAGGCGCCTCCGAGCGGCAGGATGCCGAAGCGAACCGGCCCGTCCAGCGCGCCGGCCTGGGCCGAGGCCCACAGCGGCAGCCCCACGAACAATGCCAGCGCCGCCGCACGGAGGGCGCCTGGAAAATCGGCAAATCGGCGCATGGAAGCCTGCATTTGTGGGCCTGGGACAGGGGGCCGTTGCGCATCGGCGGGTCTAACATGGGCAGCGCGGACGCCATTAAATATCAAATACACGCAAGTTTCGTGATGTTTTTCCTGCCTTCCCAGTTCCGGGTTGCCCCTCTAAGCTCGGCGCCCATGCTTGCGATGCCCTCATGAACTGGAACTTCCGCGTCCTGCGCGGCCTGGCCCGCCTGACCTTCGCCCAGCAGCTGATCCTGCTGGCGCTGGTGCCGGCAACGCTGGCCACGCTCGCGGCAATCACCGTGCTGACGCGGCAGCACCTGAGCAACCTCACCGAGCTGATGCGCGCCAATGCGCAGACGGTGGCCCTGCAGGTGGCCACGGTGGCGCAGGCGCCGCTGGCGCGCATGGACCGGCGCGCGCTGGCACGCACCGCCCAGTCGGGCACCTACCAGCCCAACGTGCAGCAGGTGCAGATCTGGACGGAAGACGGCGAGATCGTGGCCAATTCCGAAACCGTCGACCGCGTCCGCGGCGACGGCCTGCAGGTGGTGGTGCCCATCGTGGGCGACGATGGCCGCCACACCGGGCAGGTGATGGTCGAGATGAGCCTGGCCGCGGTGCAGAGCGCGCGGCGCTCGGTCTGGTTCAACGTGGGGCTGGTGCTGGCGATCAGCCTGGTCGGCGTGGCCTTGGCGGGCTGGTGGGCTGCGCGCCGCATCAGCGAGCCGATCCGCGCGCTCGGCGAGGCGGTCGACCGCCTCGGCGCGGGCGAGGACGCGAGCGTGGCCGTCGAGGGCACGTCCGAGGTGCGCCACCTGCAGCAGGGCTTCAACCAGGCCGCGCGCGCGCTCGCCGAAAGCCACCGGCTGCTGCAAAGCCGCATCAACGAAGCCACGGCCGAGCTGGCGCGCAAGAACCAGCAGCTCGAAGTGGCGAGCCAGGCCAAGACCCGCCTGCTGGCCGCCGCCAGCCACGACCTGCGCCAGCCGCTGCACGCGCTCACGCTGTTTTCCGACGGCCTGGCCAACGGCGAGACCGACCCGGTGAAGCTGCAGCGCATCGGCCACATCCGCGAGTGCGTCGATTCGCTGGACCGGCTGTTCTCCGAGCTGCTGAACCTGTCGCAGCTCGACGCCGGCGTGCTGCAGCCGCAGTGGATCGACTTCCCGCTCGACCGGCTGTTCGAGGAAATCAGCCGCAACTTCCGCCCGGTGGCCGAGCAGCAGGGGCTGCGCCTGGTGGTGCGCAAGACCGACCTGTGGGTGCGCTGCGACTACGTGATGCTCTCGCGCATCCTGAACAACCTGGTGTCGAACTCGCTGCGCCACACCATCGAGGGCGGCGTGCTGGTCGGCGCGCGGCGGCGCGGCCGGGGCGTGCGCATCGACGTGATCGACACCGGCGTGGGCATCGCCACGCATCACCAGGTCCGGGTGTTCGAGGAGTTCTATCAGGTGGAGCCCACCGGCCGGCAGGCGGCGCGCGGCGCGCGCGGAATGGGGCTGGGCCTGGCCACGGTGCAGCGGCTTGCCGAACTGCTCAACACCCGCGTCGAACTGAGCTCGAAGCTGCACAAGGGCACCTGCGTGCGGGTGATGGTGCGTTCGGCGCCGCCCGCGCTGCCGGCACCGGTGGTGCCGCCCGCCGTCGCTGCCATCGAGGAGGAAGAGAGCCTGGCCAACATGCGCATCCTCGTGATCGACGACGAGCGCACCATCCTCGAAGGCCTGACGGTGGTGCTCTCCAACTGGGGCGCCGAGGTGCTGCCCGCGCAGACCCGCGCCGAGGCGCTGGCACTCGCCGACACCTGGGCGCAGCCGCCCGACATGGTGATCAGCGACCTGCTGCTGCAGGGCGGCGACAACGGGCTCGACGTGATCGGCGCGCTGGAGCGCCATCCGCGCGGCATCGGTGCCGGCACCGCGCGCCTGCTCGTTACCGGCGAGACCAAGCCCGACCGGCTGCGCGAAGTGGCGAGTGCAGGCATCGCGGTGCTCTACAAGCCGGTGTCGCCGCGCGTGCTGCGCCAGGCCATCCAAGCGCAGCGCGCGGCCGCCGCGCAAATGGTAGGTGCATAGGTAGTCCGTCGGACATAGGCCGAGCGGCTGCAATGGTGTGAGTTTCGTCACACTGCCAAGCGCCTGCCAGCGCTGACATAAGCCCTCTGCCTTATCGCGCGAAGCAGGGGCCGTCCTTACATTGGACTATCGCTCCCTAGCTGCGAAAGCAGTCCATGTTTGTTGCCGTGAAATCCTTTTTCTCGCCCTTCTCCGGAAGGTTGCGCCGCGCGGCCGGTGCCGCGCTGGCCGCGGGCTTGGCCTGGGGCGCCACCAGCAGCGCCACGGCGGCGAGCCTCACGGTGCTGATGGGCGACGACGTCGCGGCGTCTTCCGAATTCGTGCAGCGGCTGCGCGCGGACCAAGAGCCGGGCGGCAGGTTCGAGCTGGTGCGCCTCGCGCCGGGCGGCGCCGATCCGCAAGCGTCGACGGAAGCCGCGGACGCCGAGCGCGCGGCGAACTCCGGCGTGCGCACGCGCAGCCTGCGCACCGCCTCCGATGCGCCGCTCACCATGGCTGTCGGCCCCGCCGCCGCGCGCGCCGCTGTCGAGCGGCCGGGCCACGAGCCGCTGGTGCTGGCGATGCTGAGCCGGCTCGAGTACGAAACCCTGAAGGCCGCCAGCCCCGCCCTGCGGCGCGGCGATCGGCGCGTGGGCGTGCTGCTGCGCGACCCGGCCATGGCCGACCAGCTCGCGCTGATCAACGCGGTGCTGCCGCAGAAGCACCGCGTGGGCGTGGTCGCCACGCCCGAATAGGAGCCGCTGGTGCGCGAGCTGCAGCGCGCGGCACAGGGCGCGAACCCGGCCTGGGAGCTGCGCGTGGAATACGCACCCGACGCCAGGTCGCTCGCCGCCGCATTGCGCCTCGTGGTGCCGCAGAGCGACGCACTGATGGTGCTGCCCGACCTGATCGGCGACAACCAGGCGGCCACGCTCTCGGTGCTACGCGCCGGTGCGGGCGCGGGCCTGCCGGTGTTCGGCGCCAGCGAAGGGCTGGTGCGCTCGGGTGGCCTGGCCGCGGCGGTCTCGACGCCGTCGCAGCTCGCGCAGCAGGCGCGGCTGCTCGGCCAGAAGGTGGCGAGTGCGAGCGTGGGCGGCAGCAACAGCAACGTGCCGCTGGTGGAAGCGGCAACGCCCGCCACCGTGCGCGTCAACGCCACCGTGGCGCGCGGACTCGGCCTGCGACTGCCGGAGGAACGGGAACTGGCCGATCGGCTCGCGCCCCCCCGATGAGCACTGCACCGCCTTCCCACGGTCCGGTGGCACCCGGGGGGACGCCGGTGTCGTCCCCAACACCGCCGCCGCTCCAGTCTCCCCATACGCTGACCGTGCGCGGCAACCTGCAGCACGACCTGTTCCGCCTGGGCGTGGTGCCGTGCGCGGCGGTGGCGCTGGCGCTCACCGGCTGGTTCACGCACAACCGGCTGCACACCCTCGAAGATGCTTTCGATGCCGAAGGCCAGGCCGTGGCGCGGCAGGTGGCGGCCATGTCCGACCTGAGCCTCTATGCCGGCGACCTGCCGGCGCTGCAGAACGTGGCCAATGCCGCGCTGCGCGGCGGCCAGGTGACGCGCGTGGAAATCAGCAACAGCGCGGGCGTCTACGTCACGGCCGGGCCCAAGACACCGCCGCTGGCGCAGCTGCGCATGTTCACCGCGCCGGTCACGCTGCGCGAAGCCTCGCGCGCCAGCGCCTTCGCGCCTGCCGGCTCCACCGCGGCGGGCGACACGCCCATCGGCCTGGTGCAGACCTTCCGCGACACCACCGCCTATACGCGCGAGCGCAGCCGCTCGCTGTTCGCGGGCATCGGCATCGCGCTCGTCGCGCTGGTGGCGGCGTGGGCCTCGGTGCGGCACATGGCGCGCACGGTGACGCGGCCGCTGCGGCGCGTGTCGCGCACGGTCGCCGCGCTGGAGTCGGGGCATTTCGAGGCGCGCTGCGACGTGGTCGAGGACAGCACGCGCGACACGCACGAGCTCGCGGTGCTCGCGCACGACATCGATCGCCTCGCCGAGCGCCTGCAGAGCAACCGCCAGCTCAGCGAAGAACGTGTGCGCGAGGCCACCGCCGTCGCGCTGCAGCGCATGGCCGAGGCCGAGCAGGCTGCCCTTTCTCGCGCGCGCTTCCTCGCGGCCGCGAGCCACGACCTGCGCCAACCGCTGCATGCCATGGGCCTGTTCATCGACGGCCTGCTGCCCGGCGCCTCGCCCGCGCAGCGCCCGGCCGTGCTGCGGCTGCAGGAGAGCACGGAGTTCATGGGCGTGCTGCTCGACGACCTGCTCGAAATCTCGCGGCTCGATGCGCAGGTGCTGACACCGGCGATCACCAATGTGGCGCTGTCCGCGCTGTTCGACCAGCTCGATGCGCAGCACGCCGCCATCGCCGCGGAGGCGCACGTACGTCTGCGCTGGAGCGGCCGCGGCCTGGCCGTGCGCACCGATGCGGCGATGCTGCAGCGCATCGTCGGCAACCTCGTGGCCAACGCGCTGCGCCATGCGCCCGAGGGCGGCACGGTGCTGGTGGCCGCGCGGCGCGGCACGGCCGGCGTGCGCATCGAGGTACGTGACAACGGCGTGGGCATTGCGCCGATCCACCAGGGCCGCATCTTCGAGGAGTTCTACCAGGTGGCCAACACCGAGCGCGACCGGCGCCGCGGCTTCGGGCTGGGGCTGGCCATCTGCGCGCGCATCGCCGCGCTGCTGGGCACGCGCATCACCGTGCGCTCCGCGCTGCAGGCGGGCAGCACCTTCGCCTTCACGCTGCCCGCGGCACGGCTGGCCGACGTGACGCCGCCCGACGCGCCACAGCAGGCCCCCGCGCCCCTGGCCGGCCTGCGCTGCCTGGTGGTGGACGACGACCCCGCCATCCTCGACGGCAGCCGCGCGCTGCTGGTGCAATGGGGCTGCGAGGTCGAATGCGTGAACACCGGCGCCGAGGCCATCGCGCGGCTGGGCACCGGCGACATCCGTTACGACGCCGTGCTGTGCGACCTGCAGTTGGCCGGCGATGGCGACGGCGTGGACGTGATCGACGCCGCCAAGCGCCTGCAGCCCGATGCGCTCGCGGTGCTGGTGTCGGGCGCCACCGGGCCCGATGTGCTGCAGCGGCTGCGCCAGGGCGGCGTGATGCTGCTGACCAAGCCGGTCGCGCCGGCCAAGCTGCGCGCGCTGCTGACCACGCGGCGGCACGTGCACGCGAACTGACCTCCTTCAAGGAAACCTGCCGATGCTCGAACTCGCCGCACTGAAAGACATCCGCCCCTTCGTCGCGACGCCCAGCCACGCGGGCACCATGAGCAGCAACTACGTGCGCAGCCTGCTCGGCCTGGTCAATCTGGCCTGGACGCACGGATTCGCGATGCAGACGCGCTTTCTCGACGGCGACAGCCTCATCACGCGCGCACGCAACCGGCTGGTGGCCGAGTTCATGGCCGATGCGCGCTGGACGCACCTGTTCTGGATCGACGCCGACATCGGCTTCGAGCCCGAGGCGGCCCTGCGGCTGCTGCTGGCGGACCGCGACGTGGTGGCCGGCATCTATCCGCACAAGACCGACGGCTGGCCGGAGGCCGGGCTCGACGCGCCGTTGCCGGCCGGCAGCACGCGGCAGGACTTCGAGGCGCGCCATGCCCGCTTCGCCGCGAATGCCGCGGGGCCCCGGCTGGCCATCGATGCGGACGGCTTCGCCGAGATGCTCGACGCGCCCACCGGCTTCATGCTGATCGCACGCGGCGTGTTCGAGCGCATGGCCACCGCCTTTCCCCAGCTGCGCTATGCGCCCGACCGCCACGCCGACCCGGCCGACCGCGCGCGCGCCGCGTTCCACTACCGCTTTTTCGACGTGCTCGCCGAGCCCGGCAACGGCGCCTACCTGGCCGAGGACTTCGCCTTCTGCCGCCGCTGGCAGTCGATCGGCGGCAAGGTCTGGATCGATGCGCGTTCGAACCTGTCGCACCAGGGCCTTCGCACCTACACGGGCCATTTCGGGCAGGCGCTGGCGGCGCGCGGCGGTCCCGCGGCATGAACGACGAAGCACTGGCCAGGCTGCTTGCGCTCGATCGCCCCACCGAGGTGGTCGACGTCGGCGCGAACCCGATCGATGGCGAACCGCCCTACCGTGCGATGCTGGCGGCCGGCCAGTGCCGCGTGACCGGCTTCGAGCCGCAGCCCGACGCGCTGCGCGCATTGCGGCAGCAGCGGGGCACGCTGGAGCGCTACTTCCCGTGGGCCGTGGGCGACGGCCGGACGCACACGCTCCACGTGTGCGCCGCCCCCGGCATGACCAGCCTGCTCGAACCCGACCCGGCCGCGCTCACTCTGTTCGACCTGCTGCGGCCGATGGCCCAGGTGGTGGCGCGCGTTGCGTTGCAGACGCGCCGGCTCGACGACATGGAAGAAGTCGAGCACCTCGACTTCCTGAAGATCGATGCGCAGGGTAGCGAGCTGGCGGTGCTGCGCGCGGGCACGGCCAGGCTGGCGCAGGCCGTCGCGGTGCAGACCGAGGTGTCGTTCGTGCCGCTCTACCAAGGGCAGGCATCGATCGGCGACATCGACCTCGAGCTGCGCCGCCAGGGCTTCCTGCCGCATTGCCTGGCCGAGCTCAAGCACTGGCCGATGGCGCCGTGCGTGGTCAACGGCGATCCGTGCCAGCCGCTGCGCCAGCTGCTCGAAGCCGACCTGGTCTACGTGCGCGACATTACCCGGCCCGACGCCATGAGCGACGCACAGCTCAAGCAGCTGGCCATGCTGGCGCACTGGTGCTTCCGCTCCTTCGATCTGGCGCTGCGCTGCGTGCTGCTGCTGGAGCAGCGCGGCGCGCTGGCCGAAGGCACGCAGGCGCGCTACCTGCGGCTGGCCGCGCGCGCGGCCCTGCCGCCGGCGGCGGCCTGAAGAGCCGGGCAGCAAGCAGTGAGGGCTCAGGCCGTTGTCTCGGCCCGCGAGAACTGCCGGCGATACGCCGTCGGCGACACCTTGAACGCGGCGGTGAAATGCTTGCGCAACGACACCGCCGAACCAAAGCCGGCGCCGGTCGCCACGCGCTCGACCGGATGGTTCGTGGTCTCCAGCAGCCGCTGCGCCAGCGCGAGGCGCTGGTTCTGCACCCACTGGCCCACGGTCGTGCCGGTGGATTCGCGAAAGCGCCGCGTGAAATTGCGTCGGCTCATGAGCGCGCGCCGCGCGAGGTCGTCCAGTTCATGCGATGTATCGAGGTGCTTGCCCAGCCACTCCAGCAGCGGCGCCAGGCGATCGCGCTCGGCCGTGGCGGGCACGGGCTGCTCGATGTACTGCGCCTGCCCGCCCTGCCGGTGCGGCGCGACCACCATGCGCCGCGCGGCGCGGTTGGCCGTCTCGGCGCCGTAGCGCACGCGCAGCAGGTGCAGGCAGCAGTCGATGCCCGCGGCCGTGCCGGCGGAGGTGAGCACGCTGCCGTCGTCCACGTACAGCACCTCGGGCTGCAGCCGCACCTGCGGGTACTGCTTCGCGAAGGCCGGAGCCAGCTTCCAGTGCGTGGTGGCGGGCCGGCCGTCGAGCAAGCCCGCCTCGGCCAGCACGAAGGCGCCCAGGCACAGGCCGACCACGGTGGCGCCGCGCCGGTGCGCGGCCTGCAGCGCGCGGATCAACGCGGGCGGCGCCGCGCTGCCGTCGTCGCGCCATGAAGGCACCACCACGATCTGCGCGCGGCGGATGGCCTCCAGCCCGTGCTGCACCACGAGCGTGAAGCCCGCATTGGTCTGCAGCGGGCCGGGCTCCGGCGCGCACACCCGCAGGCGGAAACGCGGCGCGCCGGCTTCCGTGCGGTCTTCGCCGAAGACCATGCACGGCACGGACAGGTGAAAGGGGCTGATGCCGTCGAAGGCGACGACAGCGATGGTTTCGGTGGCTGGCGCTGGCATGGCCCGATCTTATCGATGAATGGCTTTCGGGCCACTTTCTCGAGACAGCGCAACCGCGAAGAATCAGGCCATCCGAACCACACAAGAGAAGGAGCCTTTCATGAGCAGCAACACCGCCCCGCGCCGCGCCCTCGTCGTGATCGACGTGCAGAACGAATACTTCGAAGGCGGCGGCCTCCCGATCGAGTACCCGCCCATCGAAGACACGCTGCCGAACGTGACGAAGGCCATGGACGCCGCACGCGCCGCCGGCACACCCGTCGTCGTGGTGCGCCACCATGCACCCAAGGGCGCGCCGGTGTTCCAGGCCGACACCCACAACGGCCAGCTGCACCCCGAGATCGCGAAGCGGCCGCGCGACCACCTCGTGACCAAGAGCTTCCCGAGCGTGTTCACCGGCACCGACTTCGCCGACTGGCTCGCGCGCCACGAGATCGACACGCTGAGCGTGGCCGGCTACATGACGCAGAACTGCGACGCATCCACCGTGTACGAGGCCATGCACCGCGGCCTGAGCGTGGAATTCCTGTCCGACGCCAGCGGCGCGCTGCCGTACGAGAACGCCGCGGGCAAGGTCACGGCCGAGGAAATCCATCGCGTCTTCAGCGTGGTGTTCCACAGCAACTTCGCGGCCGTGACCACGACCGCGGCATGGATCGCCGCGATGCAGGAAGGCCAGGCGATCCCGAAGGACAACGTCGTGATGTCCAACCGCCGCGCACGCGGCGTCTGAGCGGCTTCGTTCAGAAGTCCGCGCAGCCGTTGCGCTTCTCGGTGTCCACGCAGTTCAGCAGGTTGGGCCGAGAGCGCACGCGCGACCATTCGCGCGCCAGCACATCCGCGCCCTGCTGCGCGCGGTCGCCGTCGAGCGGCCCGGTCGCCAGGCAGATCGGCGCCTGCCCGATGTTGCGGTCGTACAGCCAGGTGGTGGGCTGGTCGCGCACCACGTCCACGCTGGGCAGCGACACGAAGCCGCTGACCTGCAGCTGCCCAGGCACCACGCGCACCGCGTAGCCCTCGGCCGAGGTGAAGCTGCCGTCGATGGGATAGAAGCCCGGCGGGCTGGAGCGCGTGGCCGGCGAACCCGGCACGCCGAAGATGCCCGCGCCGGTGTCGCCCAGGATCAGCCCGGAGATGCTGTAGACGAACGGCGGGTTGGGCAGGCCGCCGGCGCGCTGCGCATTGCCGATGGTCACGGTGGCCAGCGGCTGCTGCGCGTAGATGAAGTGGTTGCCCGTGGCCGGCACGGTCACGGTGCACAGGCCCAGGTAGGCGCAGTGATAGAAGTTCGGCAGCGGTGCCGAGCCCGCCAGGCCGCCGCGGGTTTCGCCCACCCAGGTGTCGGCCCACACGCGCCAGCTGGCGCCGCCGATGCCGTTGCCGCCCGGGTTCTGGAAGCGCGCGGCCGCCACGAGGTCGGTGCCGCTGGCGCTGGTCACGGACGCGCCGAGCGTGAGGTCGCCCGCCAGCGTGCGCACGAACACGGTGTCGGCCGCCATCGAGGTCGCCGACAGTGTCTGCGGCAGGTTGCCCGCCGCATCGAAGCCGGTGACCGACACCGCGCCGAGCGTGAGCGCATCGGCATCGACGTAGGCGAAGCGCCCCGCCGCGCCGCCGCCGACCGTGCCCACGTGGTTGCCCGGGTCGTCGAGCACCACGCTGCCGCCGCTGGAACGCGCGAGCAGCGTGCCCGCGGTGATGGCCGCGCCCGCCGCCTGCCGGATGTCGCCCGCGCTCGCCAGGCCGAGCTGCGGCGTGCTCACCGCGCCATTGAGCTGGATGTTGCCGCCACCGCCGTTCTGCAGGGTCAGCGGGGCCGACACGGTCAGCGGCGCCACCACGGTGATGTCCGCCGCGTGCGCGTTGCTGCCCGCCACGATGGTGCCCGCGCTCAGGCGCGTGAACTCGTCGGCCGACACCGCGAAGCCGGTGGCCGCGGTGCCGCCCAGCGTGATCGGGTTGCCCGTGCGGTCGCTCGCGTTGCCCGCCGTGTCCACACCACCCGGGCGCAGGTTCAGCACGTTGGCCGCGCGCACCGTGCCGCCGATCACCAGCGCGTCGGTCGAGCCGTCGTTGGCGGCGCGCAGCACCACGTTGTTGTTGCCGTCGATGCGCCCTCCGGGCTGTGCGAAGGTGCTCAGCGGCGGTATGGGTGAAATGGTGACGCCGGCACCGTCGGCCTGCGATTCGCCCGTCACCGTAATGTTGCCGTTGCCCAGCGAGGTCACGAGGCTGCCGGCACCGATGCGCACGCCGCTGCCCAGCGCGGTGTTGCCGCCGGTGCGCACCAGCCCGTCGACCTGGATGTCGCCGTCCACGCTGCGCACCGTGGCTCCGTTGATGAGCACGCCGTAGCCCGCCAGCGGCGTGAAGCTGGAGAAGCCCGCGCTGCCCACGCCCACGATGCCGATGCGCCCGCCGGTGGTGAACACGCCATGGGTCGCCGTCGTCCCGCTGATCGCCACGCCGGTGTCGACCAGCCCGCGCCCCGCGATCGACACGTTGCCCGTGGCCGTATTGATGCTGGAATTGCTGATGCTCACCACCGGCCCGGAGAAGGAGGATCCGGTCGCGGTCGAGCGCCCGTCGATGGACACCGCGCCCCCGGTGCCCGCGTCGAGCAGCGCGGTGCGCGTGTCGATGGTCGCGTTGTTCAGCGAGATGACGGAGCCGCTGTTCAGGCCGTTGGCGGTCATCGAGACGTTGCCGCCGTTGGTGTTGATGGCGCCGGTGAAGAAGATGCTGCCGCCGTTGACGCCCAGCCCCGCGTTGAACTCCACGTCGAGCGCGCCCACGCCGGCCACCGAGCGGTCGGACCGGATCACCGTCGCCGCATCGAAGCTGTTGATGTTCGCGGCCGCGTCGAGCCGGAAGGTGACGGGCGTGGCGCCGGTGTTGCGGTCGATCAGCACGCCGGTGCCCAGCGTGATGGTGCCGGCGCCGGGCGGGCCGCCCGTGCCGGTGGTGATGATCACGCTGGTGTTGCCGTTCAGCACATTGTTGATATCGCCGTCCAGCACCACCGACGTGGCCAGCGGGTCGAAGGGGTTGGTGGGCAGCGTGCCCGCGGCCGCGCCGTGGTTGATGGTGACGTCGAACGGGTCGATCAGCCACGTGCCCGCCGCGCCGCCCGTCGTCGAGGCATCCACCTGCACACCCGACAGGTCGAAGTGCGGCGCGGAGGTTTCCACCTGGCCGCCGTTGCCCGTGCCCGCACCGCCGCGCGCCGACAGGCTGCCGTGCGCACGCAGCGTGTCGCCCGCCACCACCTTCACGCTGCCGCCGTTGCCCGATGCCGAGGTGCCGCTGGCGTCCAGGGCGGTGTTCGTGCCGAGCGCGACGACGTTGGTGGCCGCGATGTCGATGCTGCCGCCGCCCGTGGCGCCGCTGGCGTCCAGGCGCGCGACCAGCGGCGTGCCGTCGAAGTTCTGCGAGCCATCGACGAGCACGTTGCGCCCGCTGATCGAGATGCTGCCGCCCCGGCCGCTGCTGCTGGCCACGGACAGCAGCGCGCCCAGGGGCGCGCTCCGGCCCGAGCGTATGGTGTTCATGCGCAGGGCAACGTCGGTGCCCTGCCCGTCGATGGCGATGGTGCCGCCCGCCGTGCGCAGCGGGTTGGGTTGCGACGCGTCGGCGCTCACCGCCACACCGTAGATCGACTCGCCGGTGGGCGTGGTGACGATGCCGCCGCCGCCGTCCAGCGCGGCGGTGAAGCCCGCGCTGCCTGCCTTGCCCACCACGTCGATGCGGCGGCCGTCGCCCGCCGTCACGCCGCCCGACAGCGCCACGCCGTTGCCGCCGCCCGCCGTGCGGCCATTGGCCGCAAAGCCGAGGTACTTGGTCAGCGCCTCGAGGTTCGCGCCCGTGCCTTCGATGCGCACGTCGCCGCCGGCGTCGATGAACGAGCTGTCGATGCCGACGGCCGTGGTGGTGCCGATTGAGCCGGCCGGCAGCGTGTTGTCGGTCCAGGTCGCGCCGCGGCCCGTGACCGACACGTTGCCCGGTGTCTCCAGACTGGAACCATTGCCGATCCGCACGCCGCCGCCGCCCAGCGCGGCCAGTCCGTCGATGGTGACGCCGCCGCTGCCGGCCTGCACCGCGCTGCCCTGCAGCGCGACGCCGTCGGTGGCCCGGTAGACGAAGTCGGTGTCGCTGTCCTGCGTGTCGACCCGGGTACGGCCCTGGCCGCGCAGCGAAACCTGCCCGCTGCCGGCGGTGGTCAGCGTGCTGCCGTTCAGCGCGATGCCGTCGCGCCAGGTGTCCTCGCTGTTCGAAACCGAGCCGCCGATGGCGCGCCCGTTTACGGCATCGCCCTGGCCGAAGAAGCGGATGTTGCCGCCGTTGGCGTTGATGGTGGCGTCGGTCAGGCCGATCGAGGCGCCGTAGTCGACTTCGTAGCTCGGGCTGCCGCCGCCGGCGTTCACCTGCGTGGCGTTCTTGGCCACCACGCCGCTGGCGTCGGCGTTGAAGTCGACGTTGAGCGCGCCGATGCGCGCGTCGATGGCCGAGCCGCTGGCCATGGCGATACCGCCGCCCGAGTCGACCCGCAGCGTGGCGGTGCCGCCTTCGTTCTTCACGACCTGGGCGCCGTTGCCGAAGGTCACGCCCGCGTTGTCGCCGGTGTGTGTGCTGGCCAGCGTGACGTCGGTTCCCCGGCCCAGCGCGACGCCCACGGCGCCGGCGCTCACGCTGCTGGAAGACAGCTGCGGGTAGCCGCCGTCGTAGGCCGGCAGGGTCTGGTCCACGCCCAGGTCGGCGCTGGTCGACACCGTCCAGCGGCCGTTGGCACCGCCCTGTGCGCCGCCGCCGGCATCCACGCGCGCGGGGTCGATGCGCACGAAATCGCCCGAGGTCGCGATGTTGCCGCCCGCGCCGCTGCCGGCGCCGCGTGCCGTGAGTTCACCGAAGGCCTGCAGGTGCGATTCGCGCGACGGCAGGGCGTTTTCCGCATCGCCCGGAAAGGCCGTGCCGCTGGCCGTGCCCACGCTGACCGTGCCGCCCGCGCCCGCGCTCCTGGCATCGGCGCTCAGCACCGAGCCGGCCGACAGCGCCACGTCGTAGCCCTGCACCGTGACCGAGCCACCGCCGGCCTGGCCGCTGGCATCGGCCACCGTCTTGATGCCGTCACCCGTCCCTTGCAGGGTGACCTTTCCGGCGGTGATGCGGATGTCGCCACCGCGCTCGCCGGCCGCGGCGCCCGTGGCGTCGAGCGTGCCGCCGGTCACCTGGACCTCGTTGTCCTGGCCGCCGCCCAGGAAGATCTCGCCGTTGCGCGTGCCCACCGTGCGCGCACGCACCGTGCCGCGCTGGTTGACGACCAGTTCGCCCACGGTGGCCGACCGCCCCATGAGCGCCACGCGGCCGCCGTCGGCCTGCAGCGTGCCGGTGTTGCCGACGCTCGCATGGGTGGCCATGGTGTCCGTCGAAATGACGATGTTGGTCAGCCCATCGCCCGCGAGGTCGAGCGTGACCTTGCGGCCCGACGCCAGCGCAACGGTGCCGCCGTCGGCGGTGATGCGGCCGCTGTTGGCGTCGTCGCCCACGCGGGTGTTGGCCACCGTCGCGCCCATCAGCACCACGGGGCCGCCGCCGGTCGCGGTGATGCGCCCGGCATTGATCACCGTCGCGACGTTGTCGTCGGCGCGCTCGAACGTGAACCGCTTGGTGTTTTCGTTGAGGAAGTCGGCGTCGCTGGTCGTCATGGCCAGCGTGGAAGCGATGAGGCCGCCCACGTTCACCGTCGCACCCTGGCTGAACAGCACGCCGTTGGGGTTGACCAGCACGATGCGCCCGTTGGCGTTGAGCTGGCCCGCGATGGTGGAAAGCTCGTTGCCCGTCACGCGGTTGAGCAGCACGCTCGACGCACCCGGCTGGGTGATGTTCACCACGCCGCCCGCGCCGATGGAGAAGCCGGTCCAGTTGACGATGCCGCGCGCAAGGCCCTGGTTGATGGTCATCACGTTCGCAAGCTGCGACATCGTGACGTTGCCGGCAATGGGCTGGAAGCCGGTGGGCAGCGTCTGGGCAATGGCGGGGAGCGCGCCTGCGCAGATCAGCGAGAGCGCCAGCGGCCGCAGCGGCAGCCGGAACGAGGGGGTGTGCGGTGCGTCATGGTCAGAACGCCTTTTGAAGCTGGACGTACAGCCGCGGATTGCGCCCGCCGCCGTCGGTCTGCGCCGGTGCCGTGCCATCGCGCCAGGCCAGCGTCGCGTTGATCGAGAAGTTGCCGGGCCGCGACCAGCTCACGCCGACGCCGTAGCCGCGCAGGCTGCGGCCGTTGCTGCCGTCGAAGGGCGTGGGGCTGCGCGAGAGCTTGCCGTGCGCGGCGTCGTAGAACAGGAAGGGCGTGAGTTCTTCGTTGAAGGACCAGCGCCACTCCACAGTGCCGATCACGCCCTGGTCGACCAGCACCTCGCCCGACGGATAGGCCCGCACGGCGCGTGCGCCGCCGAGCGCGAGCTTCTCCGACGGATCGAGGTTCCTGCTGGCCCACTGGCCGCCGATGGACAGGTACAGCGAATGCCTGGGAACGATGGCCTGCAGGCGGGACAGCTGGAAGCTCAGCTTGGAGAAGCCGCCTTCGGTGTGCCGTCCACCCAGGGCCTGGTCGGCCTCCCGCGTCGCCGGGTCGTCGATGGACAGCCGGCCGTGGTACAGCGTGCCCGAGCTGGCCCAGTAGCCGCCGCCCAGCACCTCGTCGCGCCGCTCCCAGGTCCAGCCGAGGCCCAGGCCGCGCACGCGCTTCTTCACGCGCACGTCGGCCACGCCGATCTCGTCGGTCAGGTCCTTGATGTCGGCGCCCAGGCGCAGGAACAAGTTCTGCTGGCGCTGGCGGATGAGCGGGTAGCTGAGCGAAAGGTCGAACACGTCGGCACGGCCCTGCGCGCCGAGCTCGGAGAACTCGCCGCCCAGCTCGTAGTTGACGCGCGACAGCCCGACGCCCGCGCGCAGCCCGCTGGTGCCAATGGGCGCCTCGTAGGCGATACGGCCGAACTGCAGCGCGTTGCTGTCGGACACCATCAGGCGCATGTCGAGGTTGTCGCCGATGCCGAAGGGACTGAGCCAGCGCGCCGTGCCGCCGATGCGGTAGCGGCCCGACTCCTTCGTGCCGTGGTTGTCGGCTTCGGCCGAGAAGGCCCAGCGCGGCGCGGCCGCCACTTCGACCGAAAGATCGGTGGTGCCGGGCTGCGTGCCTTCCTGCAGGCCCGAGGACACCTTGACGCCGGGCTGGTCGGACAGCAGCAGCATGGCGCGCTCATAGGCCGGCGCGCTCACGGCCTCGCCGGGCTGCAGCGGCGCGAGGAAGCCGCGCACGCGCGATTCGGAAATCGGCGCATCGGGCGCGACCACCACGTCGACCTTGCCGAGGCGGCCTTCGATCACGCTGATCTCGACGATGCCGTCGCGCACGGTCTGCACGGGCACCACGGCCTGCGCGAGGAAGTAGCCGCGCTCCTTGTAGCGCGCGGTGATCGCCTTCGCGAGTTCTTCGAGATCGCCGAGCGTGACGTCGCGGCCGATGTAGGGGGCGGTGATGGATTGCAGTTCTTCGTTGCTCAGCGCTTTCACGCCGTTGAGCCGCAGGTCGTTGAGCCTGAACGTCGAGCCGGCGGGGCGCGGCGGCGCGGGCAGGCTCTGCGGCGCAACGGCACCGGTGGGGGCTTGCGCGAGCGGGCGGTCGCAGGTGCCGCAGGGGTCCTGGGTCGGCAGCAAAGTGTTGGTATCGGCCGCGTGCGTACGCTGGGCTGCGACCAGCAAGGTTGCACTGACCATGGCTGTGACTGCGAAGGCAATCGGGGTGGGGCGTCGACTGGCGCGCATATGTCAGTGCTCCGTTGCGCGTTGCGTTGCTGGCTGTTCTGGGTGCGCGCTTTCGGGGTGCGCGCACAGGCCACCGGGTACTCCCCTCCGCGAATGTCCCCCGCCTTCGGCTCCTCCTTTATTTCGCTGCGGGGAGCACCCGATGCCCTGTGCACGTGGGCACGCTGCTGGTGTCCCGCTGATCAACAAGTGCTCTGAACGATCACGCCGATGCGGGGGCCTTTTTCGCGAAATAAAGGAGGAGCCCGAAGGGCGGGGGACATTCGCGAAAAAGGTCACCGCGTCGGCGTGAGCGCGCCCCGAACAGCGCTCTCCAAAAACAAGGCAAGTCATCTCATCCCCCCACCGTAAGACGCCAGTTGCCGATCAGGTTGAACGGCGCCCAGAAGAAGGGATGGGACATCTTGGGGTCCTTCAATACGGCGAGTTGTCCGGCCTGCATGGCTCTCTGGATGTCGCGCCCCTTGGCCAGCTCGCCGTAGAGCGTGCTCATGAGCACCGCGGTTGCGTCGTCCGACACCGGCCACAGCGAGGCGATCAGGCTGGAGCTGCCGGCCGAGAGAAACGAGCGCGTGAAGCCCAGCACCTCGTCGCCCTGCGCGATGCGCCCGAGGCCCGACTCGCAGGCCGACAGCGTCACCAGCGCGGTGCCGTCCATCGGCAGCCCGAGGATCTCGTGCGCTTCCAGAAAATTCTGCTTGCCGCCTTCGTTGGCCAACAGGATGCGCGAGTACAGCGGATCGACCGCATCGGCCTCGGCATGCGCCGCCACATGCATCAGCGGCGAGCGCGCGGCCACGTCGCGGAACTGCGTCTTGGTGGCGGCCGCGCCCATGTACACGGTGTTGCGCGGGAACAGCTGTGCGAGCTGCTTCACCTCGGTCTCGGCGCCGGGCAGGTCGTACTTGTCCTCGATGCGTGGATTGCCGAAGGCGGTGAGCGACGCGTTCACGCGCGGCGTGCGCTGCGCGAGCTGCACCGCGATGCTGATCGACGGCGCCACGGCCACCGGATGCGTCTCGATGACGTAGCGGCCGTCGAGGCGCAGCGCCTGGAACGGCAGGTAGTGCAGCGGCCCGTGCGGCACGATGACGAGCCGCTGCCCCGGCGCGAGGCCGAGCGGCCCGAGCAGCGCGGCGCCCAGCTTGTCGGCGTTGGTGATGGCGGCGCGACGGCCGCGCACGATGGAATTGCGGAAGGTCTCGACCAGTTCGTTGAGGTCGTCGCGCTTCACGGCCACCGTCTTCTCGGTGATGTTGCCGGAACTCACGACCCACACCACGAGGCGGTCGGGCAGCGAGTGGAACTGCACCACGCGCTCGTCGGGTGCCAGCGTACGCTGCAGCGCGGCGAGATCGACGGTGTTGGCGGCCTGCTCGTTGATCTTGGCTCGGCCGCGCACCGCGTCGAGCAATGCGCGCGAGCGGCTGTGCTCGCTCACCTCGAAGGCCTGGCGTGCATCGCCCGCGTCGCTGTAGATGGCCACGCCGCGCTCGAACACCGTCTGCAGGTCCGAGAACAGGCCCATCTTGAATTCCTCGCTGCGGAATTTGGCGCGCACCTTGTCGACGTCGCCGAGCGCGCGGCCCACGGCTTCGGCCGCGGCCTGCTTCTGGCCCAGCGCGAGTTCGCTGCGCGCCACGCCATCCCAGGCCCAGAGGCGGTAGTACTCGGTGTCGGCGCCGACCTGCCGCGCGGTGAGCGCGCGGTACATGTCGCGCGCCTCGGCGGGCTTGTTCTCGGCCAGCAGCAGGCGCGCGCGGGTGCGGTCGAGCTGCGCGGTGAGCGGTGCGTCCTTCGGCGGCGCCATGGTGCCGAGCACTTCGCGTGCCCGCGCCGGATCGCCCGACTCGATCAGCGCATTGACCAGCGAGGCCTGCACCAGCGGCACATAGCGCGGCGAGCTGTTGGCCAATGCCTCGTCGTAGCTGAGCACCGCGCCGGAAAAATCGCCGCGGCGCGTGCGCACGTCGCCGATCACCTTCTGCACCGGGCCGACCACCAGCTTGGGGTCGCGCGCCGGGTGCTTGAGCGCTTCGCGTGCGAACTCCTCGGCCTTCTCGAGCTGGCCCGAGTAGCTGTAGACGATGGCCAGGTCGCGGTTGGCCATGGCCATCAGGTTCGGGTCGTTGGTGGCGTTGGCCAGGTGCAGCGCCTTGCTCGCGGCGCGCACGCTCTGGCGGAACTCGCCGGCCTCGGCCAGTGCGACGGCCTGGCTGCAGTATTGGTAACCCGAGAGCTTGACCGCGTCCTGCCCGTAGAGCACTGCGCCCTCGCTGGTCAATGCCAGCAAGGTGTCGGTGTCGTCCAGGCGGGCCTGCTCCATCTTGCTGGCTGCGGCTTCGGCATTCGACGACACCGCCGGTGGTGCTGGCCGTTGTTGCTGCTGTGCCGATGCCGAAGGGCCGAAGCCCAGGAAAAGAATGCCTGCAAGACCGAGAGCACTCGCGACAGCTGCACGACAACGTGCCGGGCGCTGCCATTCCCAACTCGAAAACCAAGCCATTGGACCCCCGTGCGCAGCCCTGTGAGCCCGCGGTCAGCGGACCATCGACGTCGCGAGAGTGCGCGCCGTTCAGGCCTCGGGGGGAAAGTCTAGGAGCGGCCTCCTGCCGCGCCTATTCGCAATACGGTCTAGCGCAAATGGACTACGCGGGCACCGCGTCGACGTTCGCACGGTCCCAGTGCCGGTGCTTGGCGATGGCCGCGATGAAATCGTTCGCCACCTGCATCGCCGCCGTCGTGTCGCCGAGGTTGGTGACCGGCGTGGCCGCCACCACCACGCCCGCCGGCACATCGGCCGGCGGTGTGTCCGCCGCGATACCGAGCGTAGACAGCAGCCGCACGCCCTCGCCCACCGTGCAGATCGCCTTGCAGTGCTTGTAGGCCTCGAGCACGAAGTGCACCGCATCGCCGATGCCCGACATCGCGGCGGCGCTTTCGCTGCCGGCCGGCACGAGCACGGCGTCGAACATCACCGAGGGCGTGTTGGCGAAGGTCATGTCGACGTCGATCTGGCGCTTCGATGCGCTGGCGACGGTGCCCAGCTTCGGGCCCACGGTCTTGCATTGCGCACCGGCCTGTTCGAGCGCATCGCGGATCGGCTTCAGCGAAGCCGAATCGACACCGTCGGCCACGAGGATCGCGACCTTGCGCGTGCGGATGGAGCCGTCGCCCGTGTCGACCATGCGCAGCGCCGGCGACTCGTCGATGGGCAGCGATATGCGGTGGTCGCGAAAACCCGCGCGGCCCGCCGCCGCCTTGGCATCGGGCTGGCCGATGCCCAGCGGCTCGGCCACGCGGCGCGCCAGCTTCTCGTCCACGTGCGCGAGGTTGTCGACCATGCGCTGGCGAATGGCCGGTACGTCGAGCTTCGACAGCTCGAAGCGGAAGGCCGCGATGATGTGCTCCTTCTCGGCCGCGCTCTGGCTGTTGAAGAACAGGCGCGCCTGCGTGAAGTGATCGTCGAACGACGGGCTGCGGCGGCGCACCTTGGGCGACTCGATCTCTTCCGGAAACGACTGAAAGCCGTGGCTGCCGCCGTCCACGCGGAACTCCGTGCCGCTGCCCAGCGTGTTGGGCTCGTAGGCCGCCTGGCCGCGCGCGATGGTCTGCCTGTGCATGCCGTCGCGCTGGAAGTTGTGGAACGGGCACACGCTCTTGTTGATCGGCAGTTCGTGGAAGTTGGCGCCGCCCAGGCGCGAGATCTGCGTGTCGGTGTACGAGAAGAGGCGGCCCTGCAGCAGCGGGTCGTTGCTGAAGTCGATGCCGGGCACCACGTGGCCCGGATGGAAAGCCACCTGCTCGGTCTCGGCGAAGAAGTTGTCGGGGTTGCGGTTGAGCACCAGCCGGCCGATCTTCTGCACCGGCACCATCTCTTCTGGAATCAGCTTGGTGGGGTCGAGCAGGTCGAAGCCGAGCGAGTGCTCCTTGTCCTGCGCGATCATCTGCACGCCGAGCTCCCACTCGGGGAAGTCGCCGTTCTCGATGGCTTCCCACAGGTCGCGCCGATGGAAGTCCGGGTCCTTGCCGGCGATCTTCTGCGCCTCGTCCCACGCGAGGCCGTGGATGCCGAGCTTGGGCTTCCAGTGGAACTTCACGAAGTGGCTCTCGCCGCGGCTGTTGACGAAGCGGAAGGTGTGCACGCCGAAGCCTTCCATCATGCGCAGGCTGCGCGGAATGGCGCGGTCGCTCATGGCCCACATCAGCATGTGGGTGCTCTCGGGCATCAGCGAGGCGAAGTCCCAGAAGGTGTCGTGCGCGCTCGCGGCCTGCGGCATCTCGTGGTGCGGCTCGGGCTTGACGGCGTGGATGAGGTCGGGGAACTTGATCGCGTCCTGGATGAAGAACACCGGGATGTTGTTGCCCACGAGGTCGTAGTTGCCCTCGCGCGTGTAGAACTTGACGGCGAAGCCGCGCACGTCGCGCACCGTGTCGGCCGAGCCGCGCGAGCCGGCCACGGTCGAGAAGCGCACGAAGACGGGCGTCTTCACGTCGGGGTCCTGCAGGAAGTCGGCGCAGGTGAACTGCGACATCGACTTGTAGACCTGGAAGTAGCCGTGCGCCGCCGAGCCGCGCGCGTGCACGGCGCGCTCCGGGATGCGCTCGTGGTCGAAGTGCGTGATCTTCTCGCGCAGGATGAAGTCTTCCAGCAGCGTCGGACCGCGCACGCCCGCTTTCAGCGAGTTGTGGTTGTCCGGTATCTGCAGGCCCTGGTTGGTGGTCAGCGTCGTCGGGTGCTCGACGGTGAAACCTTCGAGCTGCAGCTGCTTGGCGCTGCTGCCGTCGCCCGCCTTGGCGGCGCTGGCGCGGCGGCCTGCGACCGCCTTGTTCTGCGGCGTCATCGTGGATCTGCTGGAGTCTTTCATGGGGTGGGCGTTCAGCCCGTTTCGTTGTTGTCGAGGAACATGTCGAGCACGTTGACCAGGGCGATCAGGCAGATGCTGCCCGCCGCGGCGGCGACGGTCCACAACAGGATTTCAGCGCCCCAGGTGCCGATGAACGAGTCGAAAAGCGATGAGACCATGGATCACTCCGGGGCTGAAAGCGAGATGCAAGGTTATGTTTCGCGGCGCCCGGACCCCGTAGTGGCCGCCCTTCCACCGCTGTGGGAGAAGGCACGCGGACGAGGTAGGAGCGGGCCGACAGCACCTCCTGCCCGCCTACGAAGCTTCGCGCGCCCTGGCCGTGGGATCGGAGAGCGCCGTCGCATAGCATGGGTCCAACACAGGGAAAGAAAAGAACCATGCTGATCAGAATCGGTTTCGACATCGAACTCGGCGTCACCGCCCCGACGGCCGTGATCTACATGCTCCAGGTGCATCCCTCGCGCGCCCGGGACCTGCAAGGGGAGGAGAACATCACCCTCAGCCCGCCACTGGCCACCGACCACTACCTGGACGGATTCGGCAACCGCTGCGCGCGCGTGCACGTCCCCCCGGGAGTGAAGAGCGTGCGCCTGCGCAACCGCGCGGTGATCTACGACACCGGCTGGCCCGACCCGGTGGACTTCGGCGCCGTCGGGCACATGGCGGCCGACCTGCCGGTGGACACGCTGCCCTTCGTGCTGCCGAGCCGCTATTGCGAGGTCGACAGCGAACTGCTGGAGTTCGCCTGGGCCAACTTCTCGAACGTGGCGCCAGGCTGGCCGCGCGTGCAGGCGATCTGCGACTTCGTGCACCGGCACCTGCGCTTCGACTACGGGAAGGCGCGGGCCACGCGCACCGCCACGGAAGGCTTTCGCGAAGGCACGGGCGTGTGCCGCGACTTCGCGCACCTCGCGATCACCCTGTGCCGCTGCATGAACATTCCGGCGCGCTACGTGACGGGCTATCTCGGCGACATCGGCATTCCGCCGGTGCCCTCCCCGATGGACTTCAGCGCATGGTTCGAGGTGTACCTGGGCAACCGCTGGCACACCTTCGACGCGCGCCACAACACGCCGCGCATCGGCCGCGTGGTGATCGCGCGCGGACGCGACGCAGCGGACGTGCCGATCACGATGGTGTTCGGCGCGAACACGCTGGATCGCTTTGAAGTGACGACAGAGGAAGTGCTCACCTGACTCCCGGCCCCGGCGGCGGCGCTGCATCGCAACACGCCGCAACACGGTGAAATCTGCCGGCAACACCTCGCCCCGACGCTCGCGGCTCCATCCATGATCGAGGAGCAAAAGTGTCGATTTCCGACTTGGCGTCGAAGAACAACCATAAGTACACACCGGCCGAGCCACCGCACTGCCACCACCTGGCCGACGACCTTCCGCTGATGGCGGCGCAGCTCGGCCTGCAGCGGCGCAAGGCGCTGGCATGGCTGGGATCGGCGGCCGCGGCCGGCCCGGCGATGCTGCTGGCCGGCTGCGGCGGCGAGGGCGGTTCCGACAGCGGCAGCACCGCCAGCCTCGCGGGGCTGGTGGCCGCATCGGGCACGACTGCCACGACCACGTCGGGCACCACGACGAGCGGCAGCAGCACCAGCAGTTCCAGTTCGGGCAGCACGAGCACCACCACGAGCAGCAGCTGCACCGCCCTGCCCGGCGAGACCGCGGGGCCCTACCCCGCCGACGGCACCAACACGTCTTCGGGCTCGACCTCCGACATCCTCACCGCCAGCGGCATCGTGCGCAGCGACATCCGCAGTAGCTTCATCAGCACCACCACGCAAGCGGCCGGCGTGCAGATGACGCTAACGCTCACGCTGGCGAACACCTCCTCGAGCTGCGCGCCGCTGTCGGGCTACGCCATCTACCTGTGGCACTGCGACCGCGACGGCAACTACTCGCTGTACTCGGCGCCCGCCGAGAGTTACCTGCGCGGCGTGCAGGTGACCGACAGCAACGGCCAGGTGACCTTCACGACCATCTTCCCCGCCTGCTATTCGGGACGCTGGCCGCACATCCATTTCGAGGTGTTCCAGAGCCTGTCGACCGCCACCACAGGCAGGAACTCCGTCCTCACCTCGCAGCTCGCGATGCCGAGCGCGGTGTGCAGCGCGGTCTACCCCTACGCCACCGGCTATACCAACAGCGTGGCGAACTTCGCGGCCATCTCGCTCTCGACCGACAACGTGTTCGGCGACAACACGGCGGCGCAGATCGCGGCGATGACGCCTTCGATGAGCGGCAGCGTGAGCGTGGGCTACACCGCGGCGGCGACGATCGGCATCGCGCGCTGAACAAGACCAACGCCGGCTAGCGCGGCATGGCCACCTTGCGCAGGCAGCCCATGAGCAGTTCGCTCGCGGGCGTCTGCGCGCGGCCGCGCAGCGTGATGATGCCCACCGGCGGCAGCTCGATCGGCACCCTGATCTTCAGGATGCGCAGCTGCCCCTGCCGCTCGAAATGCCGGGCCACGCCGCGCGCCAGGAAGCCCACGGCCGGGCGCTCGTGCATGACCGAGAGCGTGACCAGGAAGGACGCGGTCTCGACGATGTCCGCCGGCGGCACGAGGCGATGTCGGTAGAACATCTGCGCGAGCTTGGAGCGCGACGAGGCCCAGGGCGGAGGCACCACCCAGGGCACCTCGGCCAGCATCGTCCAGTCGATCTTCGGCGCGGCCGCCAGCGGGTGGACGGGGCTCACCACGATGCACATCGGCTCGGGGTAGAGCGCCTCGGTCTCCAGGTCCGGCGAGGCATAGCCGGGTTCGAGGCGCCCGACGATCAGGTCGAGCTCGCCCACGCGCAGGCGCGGCAGCAGGCGCGTGAGGTCGCCCTCTTCCACCATCACGGTGGTGAGCGCCGATTGCTCCTTGAGCTTCTGGATGGCCTGCACCAGCAGGCTGGGCGTGGCCACCACCATCGCGCCCACGCTGGTGCGGCCGGCGCCGCCGCTGGCCACGGCGCTGAGCTCGTCGCGCGTGCGCTGGTAGTCGGCCAGCACCGAGCGCGCGAAGCGCACCACGGTGGCGCCGTAGGCCGTGGGCTCGGTGCCGCGCGTGGAGCGCACGAAGAGCTGCAGGTCGAACATGCGCTCTATCTCCGCCAGCATCTTCGACACCGCGGGCTGCGTGATCGAGAGGAATTCCGACACCCGCCCCAGGTGGCGGAACTCGTCGAGCGCCACCAGCAGTTGCAGGTGGCGCAGCTTGAGGTTGGAGCGAAGGGCGCGGTCGATCTGGCTCATGGCATCGTTGAGCGGCTGCCTGCCTCTTCATAACCTGAAGCTCATGAAGAGAGTCCGCTATTTCATTGGATGGCAATGATTGTCTCCGGAAGAATCCGCACTGCCGACCGAACAACAGATTCCCGGAGACAACGATGAAATCCCTTCCTTCCGAGGCACGGCGCCAGCTCGTGCTCGGCGGCCTTGGCGCCGCCGCCCTCGCGGCCGCACCCTCGCGCGTTCTCGCCGCCGCCAACTATCCCGAACGCCCCATCGCCTTCATCTGCCCCTGGCCCGCCGGCGGCACGGCCGACCGCTCGATGCGCACCATCTGCCAGATCGCATCGCGCGAGCTGGGCCAGCCGGTGGTGTTGGAGAACCGCGCGGGCGCCTCGGGAATGATCGGCACCAAGGCGCTGGCCTCGGCCCGGCCCGACGGCTACACCATCGGCCAGGTGCCGATCTCGGTGACGCGCTTCGCGCAGATCGGCACCGTGCAGCTCGACCCGCTGAAAGACCTGACGTATCTCGCGCGCACCTCGGGCCAGACCTTCGGCATCGCCGTGCCCGCGAGCTCGCCGTTCAGGACGCTGCAGGAAATGGTCGCGCAGGCCAAGGCGAAGCCCGGCGTGCTGACCTACGCGCATGCCGGCATCGGCGGTGCCACGCACGTGGGCATGGAGCAGTTCGCGCAGGCCGCGGGCGTGAAGTTCAACGCCATCGCCTACAAGGGCGGCTCGGCCGCGCTGCAGGACGTGCTGGGCGAGCAGGTCGACATGCTGGCCGACAGCAGCTCGTGGGCGCCGCATGTGGAAAGCGGCAAGCTGCGTCTGCTGGCCACCTGGGGCGAGACGCGCACGCCGCGCTTCAAGGACACGCCCACGCTCAAGGAGCTGGGCTACGACGTGGTGGTCGAGGCGCCGAACGGCATCGGCGCGCCCAAGGGCCTGCCGCCGGCCATCGAGAAGCGCCTGCGCGACGCCTTCCGCGTGGCCGTCAACAGCGATGACTTCCGCAAGGTGGCCGAGAGCATCGACGCGCCCGTCATGTACCAGGACGGACCCGACTATCAGAAGTACGTGCAGGCCGTGTACCGGCAGGAGACGGACCTGATCCGCAAGCTCAACCTCAAGGAGCTGATGGCCAAGGGCTGAAGCCCCTGACCTCTTCGCCTTTCTTCCGCGCCCTTCCATGAACGACAGCCCCCTTCTCCGCCTGCACCCGCACGACAACGTGCTGGTCGCCAGGACCGCCATCGCCCTCGGCGAGACCATTGCCGAGTTCGGCGTGCGCGCCAGGGCGCAGATTCCGGCGGGCCACAAGATCGCGTCGCGCGCCATCGCGGCCGGCGAGGAGGTGAAGAAATACGACACCGTGATCGGCGTGGCCTCGCGCGACATCCAGCCCGGCGACTACGTGCACAGCCACAACATCACGCTGGTGGACTCGTACCGCGACCCGGCCTTCTGCCAGGACGCTCGGCCAGTGGACTTCGTGCCCGTGGCCGAGCGCGCCACCTTCATGGGCTTCGTGCGCGAGGACGGCAGCGTGGGCACGCGCAACTTCATCGGCATCCTGTCGTCGGTGAACTGCTCGGCCACGGTCATCAAGCGCATCGCCGCGCACTTCACGCCCGAACGGCTGGCCGCCTTTCCGAACGTGGACGGCGTGGCCGCCTTCGCGCAGAGCAGCGGCTGCGGGATGTCGTCGCCCAGCGAGCACTTCGACCTGCTGCGCCGCACCCTCGCGGGCTATGCGCGCCACCCGAACCTGGCGGGCGTTCTGATCGTGGGCCTGGGCTGCGAGCGCAACCAGGTCGACGCGCTGGTCGATTCGCAGGGCCTGGAACGCGGCCGGCTGATGCGCACGATGGTGATGCAGGACGTTGGCGGCACGCGCGCCACCGTCGAGGCCGGCATTCGCGCGATCGAGGAGATGCTGCCCGAGGCCAATGCCGCGCGGCGCACGCCGGTGGGGGCCAACCACCTGAAGATCGGGCTGGAGTGCGGCGGCTCCGACGGCTTCTCGGCGATCAGCGCCAACCCCGCGCTGGGGGCGGCGATGGACATCCTGGTGCGCCACGGCGGCACGGCCATCCTGTCGGAAACGCCCGAGATCCACGGCGTGGAGTTCATGCTCACGCGCCGCGCCGCCACGCCCGAGGTCGGGCAGAAGCTGCTCGACCGGCTGGCCTGGTGGGAGCGCTACGCGGCGGGCCAGAACGCGCAGTTCAACGGCGTGGTCGGCCACGGCAACCAGGCCGGCGGGCTGGCCAACATCTTCGAGAAGTCGCTGGGCTCCGCGATGAAGGGCGGCACCACGCCGCTGCGCGCGGTGTACGAATATGCCGAGCCCATCGACGAGCCGGGCTTCGTCTTCATGGACTCGCCGGGCTACGACCCGGTGGCCGTCACCGGCCAGATCGCCAGCGGCGCGCAGCTCATCTGCTTCACCACCGGGCGCGGCTCGATGTTCGGCAGCAAGCCCGCGCCGACCATCAAGCTCGCGAGCAACACGCCGATGTTCCGCCGCCTCGAGGAGGACATGGACATCAACTGCGGCAGCGTGATCGACGGCGAGCTGACTGTTGCCGAGCTGGGCCAGCTGATCTTCGAGCAGATCCTGCGCCATGCCTCCGGCGAGGCGACCAAGAGCGAAGTGCTGGGGCTGGGCGACCACGAGTTCGTGCCCTGGCACCTGGGCATCGTGAGCTGACTTCCTTCCTCCTTCCTTCTCTCTCCAGTACATGCCTCTGACACTTTCGCGGCCCGAGCTGATGCGCTCGGCCAACTTCATCGCCGGAGAGTGGCTGCGCGCCGCGCCCGGCCGCACGCTGGACGTGACCGACCCGGCCACCGGCGCACTCGTTGCGCAAGTGCGTGATTCGATTGCGGCGGACGCGTGGTCGGCGGTCGATGCGGCTCATGCCGCGTTTCCTTCATGGCGCAAGGTTCCGGCGTAGCAGCGCGCGCAGATCCTCAAGCGCTGGAACGATTTCGTGCTCGCGCACCAGGAAGACCTGGGCCGGCTCATCTCGCGCGAGCAGGGCAAGCCGCTGGCCGAGGGCCGCGGCGAGGTCGCCTACGCGGCCAGCTACATCGAATGGTTCGCCGAAGAAGCGACGCGCGCCAATGGCGACATCATTCCGGCGCCGGTGACGGGCCGGCGCATGCTCGCGCTGAAGGAGCCCGTGGGCGTGGTCGCCGCGATCACGCCGTGGAACTTCCCGGCCGCGATGATCGCGCGCAAGATCGCTCCGGCACTTGCCGCAGGTTGCACCGTGGTGTGCAAGCCAGCGGAAGACACGCCGCTGACCTCGCTGGCGCTCGTGGCATTGGCAGCCGAAGCCGGCGTGCCGCCGGGCGTGCTCAACATCGTGACCGCCTCGCGCGAGCGCACGCCCGAGGTGGTCGATGCCTGGCTCGACGATGCGCGCGTTCGCAAGATCACCTTCACCGGCTCGACGCCCGTGGGCAAGCACCTCGCACGCCGCTCGGCCGATACGCTGAAGAAGCTGTCGCTGGAACTCGGCGGCAATGCGCCCTTCATCGTGTTCGACGACGCCGACCTCGACGCCGCAGTCGAAGGCCTGATGGCCGCCAAGTTCCGCAACGGCGGGCAGACCTGCGTGTGCCCGAACCGCGTGTTCGTGCACGAGTCGGTACACGATCGCTTTGCCGAACTGCTGGTGGCGCGCGTGGCGGCGCTGCGCGTCGGGCCGGCCAGCGACGAAGCCTCGCAGATCGGCCCGATGATCAATGCGCGCGCGGTGGACAAGATCGATCGCCATGTGCAGGACGCGGTCGCGCGCGGCGCGCGCATCCTCACCGGCGGCACGCGGCTGCCGGCACTGGGCGCCAACTACTTCGCGCCCACCGTGCTGGCCGATGCCGACTCGACCATGGCCTGTGCCTGCGAGGAAACCTTCGGCCCTGTCGCGCCGCTCACGCGCTTCACCAGCGAAGCCGAGGTCATTGCCCAGGCCAACGACACGCCCTTCGGCCTCGCGGCCTACTTCTATTCGACGGACGCGCGGCGCATCTGGCGCGTGGCCGACGCGCTGGAGAGCGGCATCGTCGGCATCAACGAAGGCGCGCTCGCAGCGGAGGCCGCGCCCTTCGGCGGCGTGAAGGACTCGGGCTACGGCCGCGAAGGCTCGGTGCACGGCCTGGACGACTACATGCACACCAAGTACGTGTGCCAGGGCCAGCTCGACTGAGTTCCCGGCATTCCCATTTCATCGACGGACAAGCCCCATGCCCGCAACAAACCCCTTCAAGTCCGCGCTCGCCGCGCGCCAGCCCCAGGTCGGCCTCTGGCTCTCGATGGCCGATCCGTACATGGCCGAGGTCAGCGCGACCGCCGGCTTCGACTGGCTGCTGATCGACGGCGAGCACGCGCCCAACGACCTGCGCTCCACGCTGGCCGCTCTGCAGGCGGTGGCGCCGCACCGTGCCCAGCCCGTGGTGCGCGCGGTGCAGGGCGATACCGCGCTCATCAAGCAGCTGCTGGACATCGGCGCGAAGAACCTGCTGGTGCCCATGGTCGACACCGCCGAGCAGGCGCGCGCGCTGGTGTCGGCCACGCGCTATCCGCCGCTGGGCATTCGCGGCGTGGGCAGCGCGGTCGGACGCGCGTCGCAGTGGAGCGCGCGCACCGACTATCTCGATGTGGCCGACGGCGAGGTCTGCCTGCTGGTGCAGGCCGAGACGGTGACGGCCCTGTCGAACCTCGAACAGATCTGCGCGGTAGACGGCGTGAACGGCGTCTTCATCGGTCCGGCCGATCTCGCGGCCTCGATGGGCCATCGTGGCAGGCCCGGCCATCCCGAGGTGCAGGCTGCCATCGAGGCCGCGATGCGGACCATCGTGGCTTCGGGCAAGGCGGCCGGCACGCTCACTTCCGATCCGAAACTGGCGCGGCGCTATCTGGAGCTGGGCTGTACCTTCGTGGCAGTGGGCGTGGACGTGCTGCTGTACGCGGGCGCGGCGCGCAAGCTGGCGGCCGAATTTCTCGGCGCGCCCTCGGCTGCCGCAGTGCCGCCCGAATCGCGCGGCGCCTACTGAGCGGCCGCCCTACTTCTGCTGTTGCTCGTAGCCGAGCAGCTTCATCGCGGCCGTCAGGCTCTTGCGGCTGCGCTCCATGGCGGCCCAGGGCTTGTTGCCGATTTCGAAGCGCTCGGCCGCATTGGCGACGGTCCATTGCGCGGCACTGGTCAAGGCCGGCAATTCGTCCCACGCGAGCGGCACCGACACGCCCAGCCCCGGGCGCGAACGCGCCGACCATGCACTGACGGTGGTTGCGCCGAAGCCGTTGCGCAGATAGTCCACGAACACCTTGCCCACGCGGTTGCGTGGGCCGCTCTTCGCCACGAAGCGCGACGGAATGGTCTCGGCCAGGTGCGCCACCACGGCCTGCGAAAAGCCCTTGACGGTGTCCCAGTCGTACTGCCGCCGCAGCGGCACCACCACGTGCAACCCCTTGCCGCCGCTGGTCTTGAGGAAGCACGGCAGGCCCAGTTCGTCGAGCAGCGTGCGCACCAGCGTCGCGGCCTCCTGGATCTGCGGCCATGCGACGCCCTCGCCGGGGTCGAGGTCGAAGGTCATGCGGTCGGGCTTGCCGATGGCACGCGAGGTGGCGTTCCAGGTGTGCAGCTCGATGACGTTCATCTGCGCGGCGCCGAGCAGGGCCTGCTTCGTGTCGATCTGCAGCAGCGGCTCGTGGCCCGGATCGAGCGCGGGATCGAGCAGGCGCACGCCGGGGATCTCGCTGTTCTGCAGGTGCTTCTGGAAGAACAGCTCGCCGCCCACGCCCTCGGGCGCGCGCACCAGCGACACCGGCCGCCCGCGCAGGTGCGGCAGCATGAGTTTCGCAACGCTGTCGTAATAGGCCGCGAGCGTGCCCTTGGTGATGCCGCTGTGCTTGTCGATCACGCGGTCGGCGTGGGTGATCTTCGGGATCATGGGTGTCTTTGCTTCCTGGTTCTTCGGCTTCGGTGCGGCCTCGATCTCCCTGATCCGCTGCGGCCGCTCGCGCCGGATGTCGCGCGCGGGCTTGTCGGCGCGCAGTCCCTGGAACACGGCCTGGCGCACGCGGTCTTCGCGCGTCCATTCGCCGAACGAGATTTCGGCCACGAGCGTGGGCTTGACCCATTGCGCCCTGACGCCGCGCGGCGCGGGCTCGAAGGGGCAGACGTCGGTGGCCAACTTGTCGAGGCGAGCCTTGACGTCGGCGAGGCGGCCCGCGTCGAAGCCGGTGCCCACGTTGCCGCAGTAGCGCAGCCGGCCGGTGGCCTCGTCGTGCACGCCCAGCAGCAAGGCGCCGAAGCCGGTGCGCGAGCCCTTCGGCGCGGTGAAGCCGCCGATCACGAATTCCTGCCGCTGCTGGTTCTTGAGCTTGATCCAGTCGGGCGAGCGGCGCGACACGTACGGCGATCCCTTGCGCTTGCCGACGATGCCCTCGAAGCCGATGTGCGCCGACGACGCGAGCAGGTCGCGCGGCGAAGCGTCGAAGGCCTCGCTCAGGCGCAGCGGCACGGGCGGCTTTCGGCCGAGCAGCTTCGCGAGCCGGGCACGGCGCTCCTCGACCGGCATGTCGCGCAGGTCTTCGCCATCGAGGAAGGGCGCGTCGAACAGCCAGTAGACGATGGACGAGGTCTTGCCGCGATCGAAGGCGTTCTGCAGCGCCTGGAAGTCGGGCGCACCGTTCTCGCCTTCGACGGTGATCTCGCCGTCGAGCCACGCGCTGGCCGTGGGCAGTTTCGCCAGCGCCTTCTCGAGCGCGGGCAGCTTCGCGGTCCAGTCGTGGCCGTTGCGGGTGAAGCAGCGGACCTTGCCCTTGTCGATGCGCGCCAGCAGGCGGTAGCCGTCGAACTTGAGCTCGTAGAGCCAGTCGCCGGGCGATGAAGGCGGCGAGGCCGCGAGCGTGGCGAGCTGGGGCTGGAAGGTGGCCGGCAGCGGGGCTTTCTTCGCGGTCTTTTTCTCGGCAATGCCTGCAAGCTTTTTTGCGGACGCCTTGCTGGCGACTTTCTTCGGCGGCTGGTCCACCTCGTCCACGCCGCGCCCGGTGATCACGCTCGCCGGCCGTTCTTCGACCACGTCGTACTCATCGATCGCCCGTGCCTCGCCGTCGCGTTCCTTGATGAGCAGCCAGGGCTCATGCTTGTCGTCGCCCTTGCCGTGCATGCGCACCAGCGTCCAGTGGCCGTGCAGCTTCTCGCCGCGCAGTTCGAACTTGAGCTTGCCGGCCGCGAGCGACTTGCGCGCGTCGCCTTCGGGCAGCCAGTCGCCGCGGTCCCAGACGATCACTGTGCCCGCACCGTACTGCTTCGGCGGAATGGTCCCCTCGAAATCCGCGTACGAGATCGGGTGGTCCTCGACGTGCACGGCCATGCGCTTCACGGACGGGTCGAGGCACGGCCCCTTCGGCACGGCCCAGCTCTTGAGCGTGCCGTCGAGTTCGAGCCGGAAGTCGTAGTGCAGGTGGCTCGCGTGGTGCTTCTGGATCACGAAGGACAGCACGCCCTTGCCCGGCCGGCCACCGGCCTTGGGCTCCGGCGTGCGCGAGAAGTCGCGCTTGCCGTGGTAGCGCGCCAGGGCCTTGCGCGCGGTCGATGCGGTGGCGCCCATCGCGGCCGGCCTCACTCAGGCGGCGCGGCGATGGCGGGCGGGGGCCTTGCGCGCGGCTTTCGCGGCGGGCTTGCGCTTCTTCGCGGCGGCCTTGGGCGGCGGTTCCGGTTCTGCGTCCTCCTCTTCGTCCTTGGCGGGCTTGCCGCCACCCTTGCGCAGGCTGCGCTGCAGCAGCTCGGTCAGGTCGAGGATCTTGGCGCCGCGGCCTTCGTCGGTGCGCTGCTCTTCCTCGGGCTCGGGCTGCGTGACGGTCTCGGTCTGGCCGGCCTTCACCTTCTTGTCCACCAGCCGCATGATCTCGTCCTTGAACTCGTCCTTGAATTCGCCGGGGTCCCAGTCGGCGCTCATGTCGTCGACCAGCTGCGTGGCCATCTTGATCTCACGCTCGCTCAGGCCGGCCTTCTTCGCGTCTTCCGAAGGCAGCGGCAGGTCGGTCCATGGCCGGATGTCCGCGCCCCAGCGCAGCAGGTTGAGCACGAGGCCGGGGCCCACGGGCACCAGCACCGCGAGGTGCTGCTTGGTCTGGATCACGACGCGCGCCACGCCCACGCGCCCGCTGCGCTGAAGGGTTTCGCGCAGCAGCGCGTACACCTTCGCGCCGCGGTTGATCGGCGCCACGTAGTAGGGCCGCTCCAGGTACACGAAGGGAATGCCGTTGGCCGGCACGAAGGTCTCGATCTCGATGGTCTGCGTGGTCTTGGGATAGGCGGCCGCGATCTCCTTGTCGCTGAGTACCACGTACTCGCCGTCCTCGTACTCGATGCCTTTCACGATCTGCTCGCGCGCGATCTCCTTGCCGGTCTTCTTGTTGATGCGCTTGTAGCCGACCGGGTCCATGGTGCGCTTGTCGAGCCAGTCGAAGTCGATGCCGTGGTCGGTGGTGGCCGAGTACAGCGCGACCGGGATGTGGACGAGGCCGAAGCTGATGGCGCCCTTCCACAGGACGCGCGGCGCGGGAGCTTTTTTCGAGATGGACATGGACGCACTCCTTCAGGCTGGGAATGTGCGCCGCCCCTGCCCGGGCGGTGTAGGAGCGCGGCCCCAGGCGCCGTCAGGCCGCGCCGGCCACGGGTCCGAGCTGGCGCTCGCTCGGGCGCGCGAAGTAGAACCACTCGGCGCCCGGCAGCGCCACAGCATTCGGAAACACGATGAAGCCGTCGTCGGGCGCGCTCACCAGCGTGCCGTCGTGGCGCATGCCGATGGGCTCGCCGCGCAGCACTTCGTCGAAGGTGGCCCAGTCGCGCACGAAGCTGTCTTCCTCGTGCAGGCGGTCGGTCACGCTGGCCAGGCGCAGCAGTTTCGGCGGCTGCGCGGGCCCGCCCGACAGCCCTTCGGGCAGCGCCGCCATGCCCAGCAGCGCGAGCGTGCGGCGGATGGCGCGCCATGCCACTTCGGGCGCCTGCGGGTCCAGGTGCTGGCCGCACTCGAGCGTGACGCCGTAGCCGCCGCGGCTGCGGATGTATTCGTTGGTGCCGCGGCCGAAGTCGAGCGCGGCCTCGTCGGCCGGCACGCCTCCTGCGCGCTGCGCGAGGCCGGCGGCGTAGATGTCGAGCCAGCCTTCCACCACGATGGGCGTGCCGATGTGCAGCGCGAGTTGGCCTTCTTCGTACGCGCGTGCAAAGGGCTCCAGCGCGCCGGTGTTGTCGCGCGGGCCGATCATCGCGAAGGCCTCGCCCTCGCTCTGGAAGGAATGCAGGTCGAGCAGCACCTCGTGGCGCGCGATCAGCGGGGCCAGCACGTTGGTGATGCGGGCTTCGTAGTCGGCCGGCGCCTCGGTGGGGCGGAACAGGCGGTTGAGGTTGCGCTCGCCCTCGCGCTGCATGCGGCGCCGGGCCAATGGATTGGCGACGGGCACCAGCGTCAGCTCGCCGCGCCGCAGCTGCAGCGTGCCGGCATCGAACTCGGCCAGGATGCGCTCGATGCCCAGGGTGCCGGAAATTTCGTCGCCGTGCACGCCACCCATCACGAGCAGCCGGGGACCGGGGTTCAGCGAGGCGAAGGCGTGGATGCGCAGGCCGTCGGTGGCCACGCCGGCAAAAGGATCGGAGGACATCGGGGGATTATTGCGGAGGCCCTTCCATGCGCGCAAAGGCGCTACCCATTTCATAGCGCCTCATAGCGCCGAGCGGACACCTACAGGGGCTGCCTCGTATTTCCTACCGGCCCGGCGGCGGCGGCGACGCAGGCTCGTTCCTCATCGTAGGAGCCACGCATGACCCCCAGCAAGAGCAGCAAGCGCAAAACCCCGCCGGCCGATCCCCTGAAGGACGCCGGCGGCGGCAAGACCAAGGTGGAGCAAGGCGGCGAATCGGCGCCGCGCCTGCCGCACGAGCGCGACCAGTCGTCCGACAGCCAGCAGACACAGGACGGCCAGCCCCCCAGGGTGGGCCGCCAGGCCCAGGAAGACGTCGAGCGCGGACTGGTCGACACCGACCGCGCGCTGGAGGCCGACAGCGTCGAAGGCGGAGGGAAGGTCAGGCGCTGACGACGCCGGCCAGCTGCCTGCGCATGTCGGCGATGACGGCGCCGTAGTCCTTGGCGTTGAAGATCGCGCTGCCGGCCACGAATGTGTCGGCGACAGCCGAGGCCACTCGCGCGATGTTGTCGGCCTTGATGCCGCCGTCCACCTCGAGGCGGATGTCGCGCCCGCTCTGCTCGATGCGCTTGCGCGCGAGTTCGATCTTGCGCAGGGCCGAGTCGATGAAGCTCTGGCCGCCGAAGCCGGGGTTCACGCTCATGATCAGGATCAGGTCGATGTCATCGATCGCCCAGTCCAGCGCCTCCAGGCCCAGGCCCGGGTTGAACACCAGCCCCGCCTTGCAGCCGGCCGCCTTGATGGCCTGGATGCTGCGGTGCGTGTGAGGCGAGGCGTCGGGGTGGAAGCTGATGTAGTCGGCGCCCGCTTGCGCGAAAGAGGCCGCCAGGGCATCGACCGGCTGGATCATCAGGTGCACGTCGATGGGCACCGGTGCGCCGGCAGCGGTCTTGGCGTAGGGCTTGAGCGCCTGGCAGATCATCGGGCCGAAGGTCAGGTTCGGCACGTAATGGTTGTCCATCACGTCGAAGTGGATCCAGTCGGCGCCGGCCGCGATCACGTCGGTCAGTTCTTTGCCGAGGTGCGCGAAATCGGCGGACAGGATGGAGGGCGCGATGCGGAACGGGGTGCTCATAACCCTTGATTCTCGCAGCCGCCGCAAGTCCGACCAAAGGCCTCCGTTACCATGCGCCCATGCCGCACAGCCCCTTCAGCGTACAGGTCGAACCGCGCTTCCTGGCCGACCAGTCGTCCGCCAAGGACAACATCTACACCTTTTCCTACACGGTCACCGTCACCAACACAGGCTCGGTGGCCGCTCAGCTGATCGCCCGCCACTGGCTCATCAACGATGCCTCTGGCCATTCGCAGGAGGTCAAGGGCCTCGGCGTGATCGGGCAGCAGCCGCTGCTTGCGCCCGGCGAATCCTTCCGCTACACGAGCGGCTGCCGCCTGCAGGCGCCCAGCGGCACGATGCACGGCAGCTACTTCGTGGTGACCGAGGAAGGCGAGCGTTTCGACGTGCCCATTCCGATGTTCGTGCTCGAAGCCGACATCGGCGGCGCCCCCGTCTCGCGCGTGCTGCACTAGGTAACCTCTTGCGCCGCGGCGTTCTCCGGCGATCAAATCGCCGGATGGACAGAAAACGCCTTTGTCCTGCACGCCATGGACTCGACCATGCGTTACAACCCCGCAGCGGCGCCTTCCTCGGCGCCGCAGAGCTTTTTCCTTCTTCTGGATGAATTTGACTAGCTTCCTCAACGATCTGCTGGGCTTCTGGTCCGAATGGGTGCGCCCCTCGGCGGGCCTGCCCACCGTGCTGTGGTCGCTGCTGCTGGCGGTGGCGGCGGCTTCCGGCCACCTTGTGCAACGCTACCTGGGGCTGCCCAAGGTGATCGGCTACTCGCTGGTCGGCGCAGTGGTGGGCTTCGCCGGCTTCGAAGGCGCGATCTGGCCCCTGCGCGGCATCAGCCTCTTCCTGCTCGAACTCGGCGTGGCCGTGGTGCTGTTCGAGGCCGGCGGTCGGCTGCCGCTGCGCTGGTTCCGCCACAACCCGATGGTGCTGGTGCAGAGCCTGCTCGAAGCCACGCTGACCTACTTCGGCGTGTACTGGGTGCTGACGCTGCTGGGCCTGCCCGAGCCGGTGGCCAACCCGATCGCGCTGATGGCCATCGTCGCCTCGCCCGCGGTGCTCAGCCGCGTGATCATCGACACCCGCGCCGCCGGCCCCGTGACCGAGCGCGCGATGACGCTGGCCACGCTCAACACCTTCTATGCGCTGGCGCTGGGCTATGCGCAGGCCGGGCTGATCGAGCGCGCGCCGCAGACGATGCTGCAGAAGCTCTATCCGGTGGCGGTGGTGCTGGGCCTCTCGTTCGTGGTCGGCGGGATCATGGCGCTGGCGCTGCGCTCGGCGCTGCGGGTGATGAGCCCGTCGAGCGAGAACACGTCGATCCTGCTGCTGGCGATCATCGCGGCGGGCGCCGCGCTCACCGCGCACATCGGCGGCTCGGCGCCGCTGGCGGCCCTGATCGGCGGCGTGCTGCTGAAGACGCTCAACCCCAAGCCGTGGGCTTGGCAGCGGCAACTGGGCACGGCCGCCTCGCTGCTCACCATGCTGATGTTCGTGCTGGTGTCGATCGTGGCGGCGCAGGCCGACTGGACGTTGCCGGTGGCCAGCGTGGTGGTGGCCGTGATCGGCGTGCGCCTGCTGGCCAAGATCTCGGGCGTGGCCATTGCCAACCCGGGCAGCGGCGCAAGCTGGAAGCAGGCCTTCTGGGTCGGCTGCGCGATGTCGCCGCTGTCGTCGATCGCACTGCTCATCGCCTCCAACTTCGCCACCGCCTCGCCCCTGCTGGGCACGATGATCACGCAGGTGGCCCTGCCCTCGATCCTGTTGATGGAGGTGGTGGGCGCGGTGCTCGCCACGGTGGCCATCCACGCGGTGGGCGAGAGTTCGGTGCCCTGGGCGCCCCAGGCCTTCAGCATCACGGAGGACACCCAGCGATGAGCGCCGCAGCCAACAACACCCCCGTCGACCCGGACAGCGACGACGTCCGCTCGGCGCCGCTGCCATCGGACCCCGAGAGCCGCGCGGTCAAGCTCGAACCCTTCAACAAGTCGGAGGCGCTGTCGCTCGGCGTGGAGCTGGAACTGCAGCTCGTGAACACGCACGACTACGACCTTGCCCCGTACGCCGAGGACATGCTGCGGCTGATGGCGCAGACCCCGCTGCCCGGCAGCGTGGTGCCCGAGATGACGTCGAGCATGATCGAGATCTCGACCGACATCTGCCACTCGGCGCAGGACGTGATCACGCAGCTGTCGCCGATTCGCGAGGCGCTCATCAAGAACGCCGACAAGCTCAACATCGCCGTGGTCGGCGGCGGCACGCACGCGTTCCAGCAATGGCACGAGCGGCGCATCTACGACAAGCCGCGCTTTCGCGAACTGTCGGAGCTGTACGGCTACCTGAGCAAGCAGTTCACCATCTTCGGCCAGCACGTGCACATCGGCTGCCCCGACGCCGACGCGGCGTTGTTGATGCTGCACCGCATGTCGCGCTACATCCCGCACTTCATCGCGCTGTCGGCGTCTTCGCCCTTCGTGCAGGGGCAGGACACGCAGTTCGACTCGGCGCGGCTGAACTCGGTGTTCGCGTTCCCGCTGTCGGGCCGCGCGCCTTTCACCACCAGCTGGAAGGAGTTCGAGGCCTACTTCGAGCGCATGACCCGCACCGGCGTCGTGCGCAGCATGAAGGACTTCTACTGGGACATCCGCCCCAAGCCCGAGTTCGGCACCATCGAGATCCGCGTGTTCGACACGCCGCTCACGGTGGAGCGCGCCGCAGCGCTCGCGGGCTACGTGCAGTCGCTGGCCGCATGGTTCCTGCAGGAGCAGCCCTTCGCGCCGACGGAGGACGACTACCTCGTCTACACCTACAACCGCTTCCAGGCCTGCCGCTTCGGCCTCGACGCGGTGTACGTCGACCCGGCCACCGGCCAGCACATGCCGCTGCGCGACCACATCCTGATGACGATGACGCAGCTCGAATGGCACAGCGAGGCGCTCAACGCCACGCAGGCGCTGGGCGAGCTGCGCACCAGCGTGGAGGCCAACCGCAACGATGCGCGGTGGCTGCGCGAGAAGCAGGGCAAGGAGCGGCTGCTGGCGGAGGTGGTTCGGCAGGCGGCGCTGCGGTTCAGGGGCGCGGCGGCCTGAGCGGCGGCCGCGCGGCCTTCAGCGCGGGATGTAGCCCTTGTCGAGGATGCGGCCGTCGACCGCGTCGATCACGAAGCGCGCACGCGCACCGAACGCCATCGCGTTGCTGTTGATCTCCCAACGCCCCGCGCCCTTGCCGAACCAGGGCTTGCGCAGCCGCGCCTGCACCGGCTCGACGAAGGCCCAGCCAGCCGCCGCGGCGGCGGCGCGCGCCACAGCGACGGCCTCTTTCTCGTCGATCATCGCGACCCCGGCGGCGGCAGCGCAGCGTTCGGCGGGATCGGCCCGTCGCTCACGCTGACCCAGAAGCTGGTGCCGCCCAGGATGATGGTGCCGATCGCCATGCCTTCGACCTGCATCTGCGAGACGGTCACATAGCCGAACTGGACCGGAAAGCGATAGGCCCCGAGCGCCTGCGCCAGCCCGTGCACGCGCAGCTGGCCGTAGCCCTCGGCCATCGCCTCTTCGAGGTAGCGCAGCAGCGCCGACTTGGAATAGGCATTCCATCGCAGCTGCGCGCGCAATTGCCGCAGCGGACCGGTGCGCGGCGCGAAGTAGCGGTGCACGAGTTCATGGAACAGCGTGATGCGCTGCTCTGTCAGGCTCTGGTTGCGCGCGACGGTGACGGCGCCGTACATGTCGGTGCCGCCGAGCGCGCCGCCAGCAATCGAGCGCGGGCGGCTCAGCTGCAGGCGGGGGCCGCCGGGCGGCGGCGGCAGGCCGACATCGGGCAGCGGCTCGATCCTGGGCATGCCGCGGGCCACCACCGGCTTGACCGCGCCGCGCAGCAGCAGGGCCTGGATCGTGGAGATGCCGAGCAGCATCACCGCCTTGGCGAAGTGCTTCGCGGCCTCGTCGAGATCGGCATCGGAGCTGGCGTTGACCGACTTCTGCGCGAAGTCGTAAAGCTCGCTGGCGCCCGAAAACACCGCCGTGCCGAGCGCGGCGAACCCCACCACGAGCAGGATCACGTCGACCACTTCGCCGACACCGAAGAAGTGCGAGCCGGCCCACACGACCAGCGTGGCGGCCACGATGGCCAGCGCGGCCGGCTCCAGCATGGCCTCGACGGTCTGGCGCGCCTCGCCGGGCAGCAGGGGCAGGGCCCTGCGCATCGCCTCGCCGACGCGCTCGGTCGTGGACATGGTGGCGGGTGACACGGAAACGGTTTCAGCCATGGTCGAGAACTTTCTATTTCAAGAAGATTTCGGCAGTGAAAGGCGGGCGCCACGGCGAATCTACTCGAACGCCGCCGCCGTGCCTGCAAGCCGGTGCCACGGCCACCGCTTATGCTCGCCGCATGGGTGAATTCGACCTGATCACACGCTACTTCAAGCGCCCCGCCGTGCGCTCCCCGCTCGGCGTGGGCGACGATTGCGCATTGCTCGCGCCGGCACCGGGCATGCAGCTCGCCGTGTCCTGCGACATGCTGGTCGAGGGCCGGCACTTTCTTTCGACCGTCGATCCGGTGCGGCTGGGCCACAAGGCACTGGCGGTGAACCTCAGCGACCTTGCGGCCTGCGGCGCGAAGCCGCTGGCCTTCACGCTCGCGCTGGCACTGCCGGGTGTCGACGAGCCCTGGCTCGAAGGCTTCTCGCGCGGCCTGTTCGCACTGGCCGACGCGCACGGCTGCGAGCTGGTGGGCGGCGACACCACGCGCGGGCCGCTCAACATCTGCATCACGGTGTTCGGGGAGGTGCCGGCCGGCGCGGCGCTGCTGCGTTCGGGCGCGCGTGCGAGCGACGACCTCTGGGTGAGCGGCACGCTGGGCGACGCGCGGCTGGCGCTCGAAGCCTTTCGCGGCACGGTCGCGCTGCCGGCCGAAGCCTTCGAGTCGGCCCGCGCGCGCATGGAGCAGCCCACGCCGCGCGTGGCGCTCGGGCTGGCGCTGCGCGGCATCGCCTCGTCGGCGGTGGACGTGAGCGACGGGTTGATCGGCGACCTGGGTCACATCCTCGCCTCGAGCGGTGTGGGTGCCACGCTCGATGCCGATGCGGCGACGGCCTTGATCGCTGTGGAGGCCCCCAGCCTGAGCACCGAGATCCTGCGCACCTGCGCGCTCTCGGGCGGCGACGACTACGAACTGGTTTTCACCGCTGCGCCGTCAGCGCGCGCCGCAGTCGAGCAAGCCGGAGAGGACAGCGCCACCTGCGTCACGCGCATCGGCCGCATCGAGGCCGATGCCGGCCTGCGCATCGTCGATGCAGCCGGCGCGCCGGTGTCACAGCGCTTCGGCTCCTTCGACCACTTCGTCTGAAGGCCTGAGCCGCGCGCGCGGCTCAGGAGCCTTGCACCATCGCCTGCATTTTTCGCTGTGCCGCGTTGATCGCAGCCGATTGCCCGTTCAGCTGCTGAAGCATCTTGTTGAGCTCGGCCTGCACGGCCGGGTCGGTCACGGTGACCGTGGTGCCCGAAACCTGGATCTTCGACTTGTTCTTTTCGAGGAAGTCGCCGATGGTCAGCGCGCTGTCGAACACCGTGTCGAGCGCGGGGAACACTTCCTTGAAGGTGCCGGCCGGCGCGGTCACGGTCTTGTCGAAGGCCTTGTCGTAGACCGGCTTCAGGTCGTCGGGCTGCTTGAGCTGCGCGTGCGCGGCATCGGCCTTGGCGGTCTGCTGGTCGAGCGCGGTGCGCAGGCCGTTGAGTCCGTCCTTCGCGGCCTTGAGGTCGTCGCGGCGCGAGGCCAGGTCGGCGATGGAACGTAGCGCGCCCTTGGCCATGATCTGCGTCATGGGCTGGCTCACCGACTTGTTCATGCCTTCGTTGAAATCCGTGATCACCGCGTAGTGCTTCGCATAGTCGCCGAAGGAGGCTTTCTCTTCCTCCGTGGGCACCGGCACGCGCAGGCCGGGCTTGTCGAGCACGCGGGTCTGCAGAAAGGCCGTGAAGGCCTTGCGCTGCTCGGCTTCCTTGTTGCCGCAGGCGACCAGTGCAAGGCTGAAGGCCATGAGGAGCGACAGGGCCCCGAGACGTTGAATGAAAGTTCTCATGGGCAGAGGCCCTCCCGTGTGTTGTGGTGGCAAAAATTATAGGGAGCGCCTCACGGCATCGATGAAGGCGCGCACCGGCGGGCGCCGACCTGGGAAGGCGTGGTCGCCTGACCCCTTTCCGGCCCGCTCACCAGCCGCGCCTCGCGACAGCGCGGTACGCGAGCCACACTGCGGCGGCCGGCGCAAGCGCGAAACCCGCGAACAGCCAGACGGCCGCCGATTGCGCGCCTTCGACACCGCCCGGCACGGTAAGCCCCGCCGCATTCGCCACCAGCCCGGCCACGGCCGCGCCCACGGCCATGCCGTAGAGCTGCACGGTGGTGATCGAAGCGGAGGCCAGGCCTTCATCGCCCTTGGGCGCCAGCGACATCACGCGCGTGATCAGGTGCGGCCAGCCGATGCCCACGCCGAGCCCCACGGCCGCCAGCGCGACGGCGATCAGCAGACCGGCACCGAAGAATTCCTGCGACGGCAGCAGCCACGCGAGTGCCAGCAGCCCCAGCGTGCAGATCACCGGGCCGGCGCGCAGCATGCGGTCGGCTCCCGCGCCACTGCGGCCCGAGGACAGCAGCGAACCCACGCTCCAGCCGCCCGCCATCGCGGCCGCGAGGTAACCCGCCATGAGCGGCGAATGGCCGTGCAGCAACTGCAGGAAGTACGGCACGAAGATCTCGGTTTCCGTGCCGATCAGCAGCAGCGCCACGCTCGCATAGATGGCGCCCAGCGGCGCGCTCATCGCATACGCGCCGCGCGGCAGCACGCGCACGGCGGCGCGGCTGTCGATGCGGGTGGCCGCGAAGCCGATGGCCAGGCCCAGTGCCAGGCCGGCGGCCTGCCAGAGCAGGTCGGCCCCCAAACCGCTGGCTGCGATCACCAGCACCGAAGCCGCGAGCAGGCCGATCTGCAGCGTCGGCACGCGCGGCGGCATGGCGGGCCGCGCGTACTTCACGCCCATCCCGGGCCGCAATTGCACGAGCACCAGCAATGCCTGCGCCGCCGCCACCGGCAGCAGGAACCAGAAGGCCCAGCGCCAATGCCCGGCCTGCGCGAACAGCCCGCCCACGGCCGGCCCGCACAGCGTGGCGACGCCCCACATGCCCGACACCAGCGCCACCGCGCGCGGCCACAGCCGCTGCTCGAACACCAGCTGGATCAGCCCGTAGCTCAGCGCCGCGAGCAACCCGCCGCCCAACCCCTGCACCGCGCGCCCCGCGAGCATCCACGGCATGGCCGGCGCGAGCGCGCAGCCTGCCGAACCGGCGGCGAACACCGCCAGCGCGGCCAGGCAGGCACCGCGCGGGCCCAGCACCGCGAGCAGCCGCACCGACAGCGTGGCGCCGAGGATCGAGCCGACCACGAAGAGCGTGGTGCTCCAGGCGTACCAGTCGAGTCCGCCGATCTCGCGCACCACCGACGGCAGCACGGTGGTCACGATGTGCACGTTGACGGCGTGCAGCGCGACGCCGCCGGTCAGCGCGAGCGCGCGCCAGCCGTTGCGGCCGCTGAACAGTTCGCTCCATGCGGCAGTGGGAGGTGGGGGGCGCAGCGTGGCGGAGGAGGAGGACATGGCAAGCAACGAAGTCGGAAAGAAGCCCGGATGCTAGGCGAGGTGCGCCAATTAAACAAGCTATTACTTTGATAAATAGAAACTGCGCCGAACCGGTGCCGGCCCGGATGCGCGACACTCCTGCCCCGATGCAAGCCGCTTCTTCTTCCTCCACGACCACCACCTCCGGCGCCATGCCCCAACCCTCGATGCGCCGCGCCACGCTGCGCTTTCTGCTCTCGCATCCCGCGCACTTCATCGCGCTGGGCTTCGGTTCGGGCCTGCCGCGCATCGCGCCGGGCACCGTGGGCACGCTGTGGGCCTGGGCGGCGTTCTCGGTGATGCAGCTGTGGTTCACGCCGGCCACCATCGGCTGGATCATCGCGGCCTCGCTGCCCATCGGCTGGTGGGCCTGCACCGTGACTGCGCGCGACATGAACGTGGCCGACCCCGGCGCCGTGGTGTGGGACGAGGTGATCGCCTTCTGGATCGTGCTCTGGCTGGTGACGCCGGCCGGCCTCCTCGCGCAGGCCATCGCCTTCGCGCTGTTCCGTTATTTCGATGCCGCCAAGCCCGGCCCGGTGGCCTGGGCCGATGCGCTGTTCAAGCAGCGCGACGCGGCGCAGGTGCGCTGGTGGCACGCGGGCTTCGGCATCATCCTCGACGACCTGGTGGCCGCGTTCTGCACGCTGCTGGTCATTGCACTCTGGCGCGCATGGTGAACCCGATGGATTCTTCCTTTTCTTCTTCGACGTTGCCGACGCTCGCGGACCACGACACGCCCGCGCTGGTCGTGGCGCTGGCCGGCCTGCTGCAGAAAAAAGGCTGGATGCTGGCCACCGCCGAAAGCTGCACGGGCGGGCTGATCGGCGCGGCCTGCACCGAGCTGGCCGGCTCGAGCGCGTGGTTCGAGCGCGGCTTCATCACCTATTCGAACGAGGCCAAGACCGAGCTGCTGGGCGTGGACCCGACGGTGATCGCGGCGCACGGCGCGGTCAGCGAGCCGGTGGCGCGCGCGATGGCCACGGGCGCGATCGCGCATTCGCCGCCGTCGCGCGTGGCGCTGGCCGTGACCGGCGTGGCGGGGCCGACGGGCGGCACGCCCGACAAGCCGGTGGGCACGGTGTGGTTCGGCTGGTCGGTCGATGGCGACGTGCGCACCGAGCGCCCCCGCTTAGACGGCGACCGCGCCACGGTGCGCGCGGCCACGGTGCGGTACGCACTGCAGACGCTGGTCGAATTGCTCGGCCGCTGACCCGATTTTTCACAAACCCGAGAGGACTCATGACAGCAGCCACCAATGCCCAGACCATCGAGCGCTTCTACAGCGCCTTCGCGAAGCTCGACGGCGCCGCCATGAAGGCCTGCTATGCCAGCGATGCGGTGTTCGACGACGAGGCCTTCTCGCTGCGCGGGCAGCGCGAGGTGGGCGGCATGTGGCGCATGCTGACCTCGGCCACGCATGCCAAGGGCGCCGACGTGTGGCGCCTGACCTGGCGCGACGTGAAGGCGGACGACACCAGCGGCAGCGCCCACTGGGATGCGCACTACCGCTTCAGTGCGACCGGCCGCCTCGTCGACAACAGCATCGACGCGCACTTCACCTTCACGCCCGAGGGGCTGATCGCGACGCACCGCGACAGCTTCCCGTTCTGGACCTGGTCGCGCCAGGCGCTCGGCACGCCGGGCCTGCTGCTGGGCTGGACGCCCATGCTGCGCAACAAGGTGCGCGCCACCGCCGCAGCCAACCTCGCCACTTTTCTTGCACGCCAGCCATGAGCAACAACACCGCCCTCGCCTTTTCCAACAACGAAGCGCAGCACCGCTACGAAGCCACGCTCGACGGCAAGCTCGCCGCCTATGCCGAATACAACCTGCTGACCGACGCGATCATGTTCACGCACACCGAGGTGCTGCCGGAGCACGAAGGCAAGGGCGTGGGCTCGGGCATCGCGAGGCACGTGCTCGACGAGGCGCGCGAGAAGGGGCTGCATGTGATCCCGGTGTGCCAGTTCATCGCGGGCTACATCCGCAAGCACCGCGAGTACGCTGACCTCGTGCGGCCGGATATTCAACGCGCCTTCAAGATCTGAACAGGGCTCGCCCTGAGGTTGCGTTGTTCGGGGTGCGTGCACAGGCCACCGGGTACTCCCCTCCGCGAATGTCCCCCGGCCTTCGGCCTCCTCCTTTATTTCGCTGCGGGGAGCACCCGGTGCCCTGCGCACGACGAGCGCGGCCGTTGTTCCGCTGATCAACCAGTGCTCTGAACGATCACGCCGATGCGGGGGCCTTTTCGCGAAATAAAGGAGGAGCCCGAAGGGCGGGGGACATTCGCGAAAAAGGTCACCGCGTCGGCGTGATCGCGCCCCGGAGAACACGCCCCGTCAAACGCCCCAGGTCATTCACCGTGGCATTTCTTGTACTTCTTGCCGCTGCCGCAAGGACACGGATCGTTGCGCCCGGGCGTGGCTTCCTTGCGGATGGTCTCGGCCTTCGGACCCAGGCTCTTCCAGAGCTGGCGCAGGTCGTACACGGCCCAGATGGCGGCGCCGAAATCGTCGAGCCGCTGCTGGCTCACGCTGGGCGGGGCGTCGTCGCTGTACATCGACAACGTGGGCTTCGCGGTGTCGTCCTCGGTCAGGGCGACGATGTTGTCGAGCGCGTCGTCGAGCATGCGCGCGGCGTCCTTGTCGCGCGGCGTGGCCCAGTCTTCGGGCCAGTTCTCGACCGCGTACATGAAGCCCAGCGCCCAGACCTGCGCGAAGGACGGAATGGCTTCGCCGGCGACTTCGGCGCGTTCTTCCTCGGGCAGCGAGGCAATGGCGCCGCGGGTGTCGAGCACCTCGGGCTGCCAGCTGCGTTCGTCGTCGAGGGTTTCGACCGGGGCGTCGAGGCCCTCCTCGATCTCGATCCAGCGGCGCTTCCAGTTCCAGACGAACTCCATGTGCTGCGCCGAGGAGAAGCTGTCGCCCAGCAGCACGGGCCAGTATTCGGAGGGCATGATGGGCCGGCGGGTGCAGATCAGCGCGGCCATGAAGCCTTCGCAGAACTCCCACTGGGGGATTTCCTCGTCGTGCTCGCGCATGGCGTCGAGCGCCTGGTCGAGAGCGTCGAAATCGTCGGGGCCGAGGGGTGTACGGGCTGCGGAGGGGGCTTCGGAAGGCGAAATGGGGTCGGGAATGGTCGTCATGGCAAGTTCGGGGCAGCCCTCTATGATGCAGCAGGCTCCGGTCGAGACTACTTCTATGCCCACGATTATTCCGTTTCCGGCGCGCTACAGCGCCTTCGCCCTGTGCGTGGCCGGTCTGGTGGCCTGCCTGGCGTTCGTGCTGGTGTCGCCGCACCTGTGGCTGGCCTGGACCGGCGTGGCCGTGTTCGCGGTGCTCACAGGTACCGGCGTGCACGACCTGCGGCAGGCGCGCCACGCGATCCTGCGCAACTACCCGGTCATCGGCCATCTGCGCTTTCTGCTCGAGTTCATCCGCCCCGAGATGCGGCAGTACTTCATCGAGAGCGACTCCGAAGCCGCGCCGTTCTCGCGCGCCCAGCGCTCGCTGGTGTATCAGCGCGCCAAGGGCGACCCGGACAACCGGCCCTTCGGCACCCAGCTGAACGTGACCATCGCGGGCTACGAGTGGATCAACCATTCGATGCAGCCCACGAAGCTCGCGAACCACGACTTCCGCATCGTGATCGGCGGCACGCCGCAGCCGGTCGGCGCCAATCCGGAGCAGCTCTGTACGCAGCCCTATAGCGCCAGTGTGTTCAACATCTCGGCCATGAGCTTCGGCGCGCTGTCGGCCAATGCGATCCTCGCGCTCAACAAGGGCGCGCAGATGGGCGGCTTTGCGCACGACACCGGCGAGGGCTCGATCTCGCAGCACCACCGCGTGCATGGCGGCGACCTGATCTGGGAAATCGGCTCGGGCTACTTCGGCTGCCGCAATGACGACGGCAGCTTCAACGAGGAACGCTTCACCGCCAACGCGCGCGACCCGCAGGTGAAGATGATCGAGATCAAGCTGAGCCAGGGCGCCAAGCCCGGGCACGGCGGCGTGCTGCCCGCCCCCAAGGTCACACCCGAGATTGCGGCGGCGCGGGGCGTGCCGGTGGGCGTGGATTGCATCTCGCCCTCGTCGCACAGCGCGTTCTCCACGCCGACCGAGATGATGCATTTCATCGCCCGGCTGCGCGAGCTGTCGGGCGGCAAGCCGACCGGCTTCAAGTTCTGCCTGGGCCACCCGTGGGAATGGTTCGGCATCGTCAAGGCGATGCAGGCCACCGGCATCACGCCCGATTTCATCGTGGTCGACGGCGCAGAGGGCGGCACCGGCGCGGCGCCGGTCGAGTTCAGCGACCACGTGGGCGCGCCGCTGCAGGAAGGCCTGCTGCTGGTGCACAACACGCTGATCGGCGTGAACCTGCGCCACCGCATCAAGATCGGCTGCGCCGCCAAGGTGATCACCGCCTTCGACGTGGCCCGCATGATGGCGCTGGGTGCCGACTGGTGCAACGCGGCGCGCGGCTTCATGATGGCGCTGGGCTGCATCCAGGCACAGAGCTGCCACACCGGCCATTGCCCCACGGGCGTGACCACGCAGGACCCGCTGCGCCAGCAGGCGCTGGTGGTGCCGACCAAGGCCGACCGGGTGCGCAACTTCCACCGCAGCACGCTGCATGCGCTGCAGGAGCTGGTGCAGGCCGCGGGCCTCGACCATCCGCAGCAGATCACCGCGCACCACATCGTGCGCCGCATCTCCGACACCGAGGTGCGCCTGTTGAGCAACCTGGTGATGCAGGTGCAGCCGGGCGCCCTGCTCGGCCCGCTCGACGAGCAGCACAATGTTTTCCGAACCTACTGGCCGCTGGCCAGCGCAGAGAGCTTCCAACCCGTGACGCAGGCCCCGCACGGGCTGGTGGCGGGCTTTGCATTGGCCGCATGAATCCTTTGAGACGAGGCGCCAACGGGCGCCTGCAATCGCGCAAGGGCGCAGCTTCGGCGCCCGCGCCCCTCGACGCGCTCCTGCCGAACCCGCCGGCACCCGGCGACTACGCGGAGTTCCTGCGCACCACCCTGCCGCGGCAGGAGAAGAACGTGGCGAGCCACCGCTTCGGCAGCGAGCGCGTGTGGCTCAAGAAGGCCGGGCCCCGGCACGGCAAATGGGGCTACCGCGTGATGGCGGCCGTGGCGCGCATGGCGGGGCTGGACATTATCAAGCCGGTGCCCAACCCGGGCGGCGAGGTGGCCATCGCGACCGAGGCTCGGCGGCTCAAGCAGCTCGCGGCCGCGGGCCTGCGCGTGCCGGTGGTGCTGGCGCAGCAGCCGGACGGCCTGCTGATCTCGGACCTGGGCGAAAGCGGCCGCGCAACGGTCGTGCTGCAGGAGCGGCTCGACCAGGCCGCCGCCGCTGGCCCCGCAGCGCTGCTGGCCGTGTGGCGCGAAGGCCTTGCCGCGATTGCCGCCGTGCACATGCGCGGCCAGCACCTGAGCCAGGCCTTCGACCGCAACCTCGTGCAGTGCCCCGACGGCGTGATCGGCTACATCGACTTCGAGGACGACCCGGCCGAGGTCATGACGCTGGCCGAATGCCAGGCGCGCGACTGGCTGAGCTACCTGCACTCCACGGCCATGATGCTCGAAGCCGCCGCGCCGCAGGCCGCGGGGCAGCACTGGCATGCGGCGCTGGCCGGCGTGAACGAAGAGGTGCGCGAGCGCATCGCGAATGCAGCCCGGCGCATGAAGTGGGCGCAGAAGCTGCCGGCGAGCCGGCGATGGGGACGGGATACGCAGCGGGTGCGGGCGGTGGCGCGGTTGCTGGGGCAGTGGCACCTGGCGCCGCTCGCGCTCCCGAACTAAGGTGCGAACGCCGCCTGCACCGCCACACCGCGCAGTGCCAGCCGCTTCTTCATCGACAGCACCGCCCGGTCCTTGCTCAGCAGCAGTGCGCCGTGCGCCACGGCCAGGTCGATGAACACCTGGTCGTCGGGGTCGCTGCACACACAGGGCGCGCGCGGCGGAGTGCCTTCCACCATCCGCACCCGCGCATCGAAATCGGACAGCACCGCCGGCACTTCCAGCCCGCGCTGCGCCATGCGCCGGGCGATCAGCGGGTAGCCCAGCACGCGTTCGAGTTCGGTGCGCATGGCTGCCGTGGCCAGCCAGCGCAGTTCGCCCGCGGCAAGCCGCGCGGTCAACGCTCCCCAGGCCGGATCTTCGAAGACCAGCAGGTCGAGCGCGATGTTGGTGTCGATGACGACGGGGCCGGATTCTGTCAGCGTCATGGAATGTGCAGGGGGAATATCGCCGATGTTGCACCATGCAGGGCCGGAGTCAGGCCCTTGTCGGCCCGCCCGACGAAAATAGGCCGTTGCCTGCCCACCCCCGCCCTTCCCTCATGAAACGTCTCCCGCTGCTCTGTCTCGTCGTGCTCGCGTCCGCGGGAGTGCGAGCCGAGTGGCTGACCCTGTCGGGCACGCCCGGCGATGCCGCCAGCAGCTACGTGCAGGTGGAGCCGACCAGCGTCGAGGTGGAAGGATCGAACCGGCTCGTGAGCCTGCGCATGAGCCTGCCGGAGGACCGCACGGAACGCGACGGCATCCGGTTCCGCTCTTTCCAGGCCCGTGCCAAGGTCGATTGCGAAACCCGCAGCGCGCGCTACGTGAGCGCCACCTACTTCGGCCATCCGGACTTCGTCGGCGAACCCGTCGCGGTGAGGCATTTCGAAGAGGACGACATCCATCCAATGACGCTGGCCGGGGCGCGCGATCTTGTCATGCGCACGGTCAACGCGGCCTGCGGCGTCCGGCCCAAGGAAGCCAGGGAACAGCCGCGGCCCGAAGGCACGCTACTTCCGCGCTGAGCCCGCGACCATGTCGAAGCGGAACAGCCGGCACTCGATCGGGCCGTTCCACATCGGCACGCGGCGCGACTCCTTCAGCCGCATCTGCCTGGGCAGCTTCAGGTCGGGCGTAAGCACCCAGGCGGTCCAGCCGGCGTAGTTCTTCTTCCAGTGGGTGGCGAGCTGCGGGAAGAACTCGCCGCCGTCACTCCCCTCGCCCTGCGCGGTCTGCGCCGATTCGCGCGCGCCGGAACGGCCCGTGCCGGCCACCCCGCCCACTTCGATGCGCTCGCCGTACGGCGGGTTGAGCACGATCACGCCGCCTTCGGCCGGGGGCATGCGCTGCAAGGCATCGCCGCCACGGAACTCGACCGCTTGCGCCACACCGGCGCGCTCGGCATTGCGTTCGGCAAAGTCGACCATGCGGTGCGACACGTCGGAGCCGAAGATCGCCACGCTGCCTTCGCGCACGGCGGTCTCGGCTTCCTGCCTGATCGCGTTCCAGACATGCGCCTGGAACGGCAGCAGTTTCTCGAACCCGAAGCGCCGCAGCGACCCGGCCGCGATGCCGCGCGCGATCTGCGCCGCCTCGATGGCGATGGTGCCGCTGCCGCAGCAGGGGTCGTACAGCGGCTGCGTGGACACTTCGCCGGTCTCGGGGTTCCACCAGCCGCTGGCGGCTAGCATGGCGGCGGCCAGGGTTTCCTTCAGCGGGGCGTCGCCCTTGTCCTGGCGCCAGCCGCGCTTGAACAGCGGCTCGCCCGAGGTGTCGATGTACAGCGTGCAGGTGTCGGTGGTCAGGTGCGCGAACACGCGGCAGTCGGGCCACTGGGTCTCGATGCTCGGGCGCACGCCGTTGGCCTTGGCGCGAAAGCGGTCGGCAATGGCGTCCTTGATGCGCAGGGTGGCGAAGTTCAGGCTCTGCAGCGGGCTGTGCTGGGCGGTGGTCTCGATCTTGAAGGTCTGCTTCGGCGTGAACCAGATCTCCCAGGCCACGCCGTTGGCGATGGCGTAGAGGTCGTTCTCGTTGCGGTAGGGCGCGTGGGCCAGCTCGACCAGCACGCGCTGCGCGAGCCGGCTGTGCAGGTTGAGCTTCAGGGCGTCGCGCCAGTCGGCACGCACGCGCACGCCGCCGCGCAGCGTGAGCAGGTCTTGCCCGGCGCGGCCGGTCAGGGCGTGCACCTCCTGGGCGAGGAATTCCTCGACGCCGGCGGCGCAAGGCAGGAAAAGAGAGAGATCGTTCACAAAAAATTGGCCATCGGGAAGCCCGACTAGGGGACTCCATTGTCGCCGCGTCACGCACCTTCTCTATATAGTCGATTTGCCGATGACTCCCACCCCCGCATCCCCGGCCGCCGCCGGCAGCAGCGACCGCTTCGCGATCCAGTGCGAGGTGCTGCGGCTGTCCATCCGGCCCATCGGCCCGGTGCTGCTGGTGCAATACCTGCTGAACTGCGGCGTGGCGGCGCTCTTCGCCTGGCAGTACTCGGTGCCGCGCGCACTGGTGTGGATCGCGCTGGTCACCGGGGTGACGGTGATGCGCGGCTTCTTCCCGCAGCGCCTGCCCGAGCCCTTCACGCCCACCAACCTGCGCGAGGCACAGCGCACGCACACGCTGCGCACGGCCATCTGGGAACTGGCGCACGGGCTGGCCGGCGTGCTGCTGTTCGACCCCGCGCGCGTCGACCTGCAGCTGCTGCTGGGCCTGATCCTGATGGGCATGACGCTGTCGTCGGCCTTCTCGGTGTCGTTCTATACGCCCGCCACGCAGTTGGCGATCACGCTGCTGCTGGCGCCGATCATCGTCACCGGCCTCTGGCTGGGCGCGCCGGTGATGATGGCCGTGGCGGTCATCGGCATCGGCCTGATCGCGATGATGTGGAAGCTGGTGGCCGAACGCTCGCGCCAGCTCGAAGAAAACATCGGCCTGCGGCTCAACGAACGCACGCTGCGCGAACAGGCGCTGGCCGGCCTGCGCGCTTCCGAGCAGGCGCAGGCCGAGCGGCTGCGTTTCTGCTCGGCCGCCAACCACGACCTGCGCCAGCCGGTGATGGCCATCGGCCTGCAGGCCGAAGTGCTGCGCCAGCAGCTGAGCAGTGGCGCGGACATGGAGGCGGTTCAGTACACCGTGGGCTCGCTGGCGCGCGCGCAGCAGGCGCTCGAAGGGCTGACCAACCAGCTGCTCGAAATCGGCCGCATCGAGGCCGCGGTCGATCCGCTGCGTCCGGTGGCAGTGGCTCTGGCGCCGCTGCTGCTGGAGCTGGCGCGGCAGGCAGGCGACGGCCGGGTGCTGGTGCGCTGCCCGCACGACGCCATCGCCTGGAGCGACACCGTGTCGCTGCGCCGCGTGCTCGCCAACCTGGTCGACAACGCGGTCAAGTTCACGCCGCGCGGGCGCGTGCTGCTGGCAGTGCGGGCGCGCCGGCGCGGCGCCGGCCGGGCCTGGCGCGTCGAGGTGCGCGACGGCGGCATCGGCATCGCGGCCGACGCGCAGCAGCGCGTGTTCAACGACTTCGAGCAGATCGGCAACGTCGAGCGCAACCTGCAGCGCGGCCACGGGCTGGGTCTGGCGATCGTGCGGCGGCTGGCGGCTCAGCTCGGCATTGCGGTGTCGCTTCGCTCGGCGCCGGGGCGGGGGTCGGTGTTCAGCTTCGAGCTGCCTGCCGCGCCGGAAGGCGCGATGGTGGCGGCGCGCCCCGCTTCCGTGCCGCAGGACGACGGCGCCGATGCGATGCACACGCTGCGCCCCGGGCTCGCGGTGCTGGTGGTGGAAGACAACACGGTGGTGGCCGACAGTCTCAGTGCCCTGCTGCGGCAATGGGACGTGGAGCCGCGCGTCTATGCCAGTGCCGCCGAGGCGCTGGCGCTGGCCGACCTGCGCGCGCTCGACGCGGCGCTGTGCGACATCCGCCTGCCGGGTGCGCTCGACGGCATCGCGCTGGCCGACAAGCTGCAGCGGCAGAAGCCGTCGCTTGCGATCGCGCTGATTTCGGCCGACATCAACGAAGCCACCCAGCGGCTCGCCGCCGAGCGTGGCTGGCATGCGCTGCGCAAGCCGGTGCAGCCGGACGAACTGCGCGGGGTGCTGCTGAGGGCGCAACAGCCGTCGCAGGGCTGAAGCCGGCAGGGCGACGGGCTGGCACGGGCCGTGCGGTGATGTCATCGCTTCCGATATATGCTCCGCGCACAGGCCGCCCCGCCCTGTCTCCCGATGTCCTCAGACGCATCCTCCTCACCCCTCGACGCCGACCCGCGCTACGACCCGCTCGCGATGGCGCTGCACTGGCTGCTTGCGGCCCTGATCGTGGGCTCGTTCGGCGTCGGGCTCTACATGACGGGGCTGCCGTTCTCGCCGCTGCGCCTGAAGATCTACAGCTGGCACAAGTGGGCGGGCGTCACGATCCTCGCGCTCTCGGCGCTGCGGCTGCTGTGGCGGCTCGGGCATCGTCCACCGGCGCTCCCGCCCGGCATGTCGGCGCTTCAGCTGGCGAGCTACCGCATCAGCCACACGCTGATGTACCTGCTGTTCTTCGCGGTGCCGCTGTCCGGCTGGGCCTACAGCTCGGCCATGGGCATGCCGGTGGCGTGGTTCGGCGTGCTGCCGCTGCCCGACTTCGTGCCGGTCGACCACGCCTTCGCCGAGGCGGTGCTGCAGCCGCTGCACCGCAACTGCGCCTTCGTGCTGGCGGGCGTCACGCTGCTGCACGTGGCGGCGGTGCTCAAGCACCATTGGATCGACCGCGACGGTCTTCTCAAACGCATGTGGCCCCGGCCACGCAAGGAACCTGCTCGATGATCAAGCGCCTGTTTTTCCGTCTCGCGCCGTCCCTCGCGGCGCTGGGTTTCGCCACCCTGGTGCTGCCGGCCGGCGCCGAGCCCGCAGCCGCAAAGCTCGTGGCCGACAAGAGCCAGATCGTGTTCGTCAGCAAGCAGATGGGCGTGCCCGTGGAAGGCACGTTCAAGAAGTTCGACGCGCAGGTGGCCTTCGACCCGAAGAAGCCCGAGGGCGGCACCGTCGCGCTGCAGATCGACACGGCCAGCGCCGGCTTCGGCGTCCCGATGAGCGATGCGGAGCTGCCCAAGCAGCCGTGGTTCGACGCCGCGCACTTCCCGCAGGCAAGCTTCCAGTCGAGCGCCATCAAGGCGCTGGGCGACGGCAAGTTCGAGATGGCGGGCAAGCTCACCATCAAGGGCATCGCCAAATACGTGACGGTGCCCGTCAGCATCGCCGCGGCCGGCGGCAAGGAGGCGGTGGCCACCGGAAGCTTCACGATCCAGCGGCTGGACTACAAGGTGGGCGACGGCGAATGGACCGACACCTCGATGGTCGGCAACGACGTGCAGGTGCGCTTCAGGTTCACGCTCACGGGCTTCGGGCCGCTGTGAAGCGCCAGGCTGTCCGCCCCTCATTCACTTTCCTCTTTCCTCCCGCATCCAACGCCATGAAAAAGCTCCTTCTCGCCGCAGCCCTGTCGGCCGCCGCATTCACCGGCAGCGCCACGGCGCAGCAACAGCAACTGCCAGCGGAATTCGCCCCGGCCGTGGCCGCCAAGCCCGCGGGTGGGCCGGCGAAGAACGCCAACTACGTGATCGACCCGACCCACACCTTCGTGATGTACGAGATGGGCCACTACGGCACCACCACCAACCGCGGGCGCTTCAGCACCAAGGACGGCTCCGTGCAGATCGACGGCACCGGCGCCAGCGGCAAGGTCGACATCACGATGGACATCAGCTCCATCAACACCGGCGTCGACCTGCTCAACCGCCACGTGCAGAGCAAGGACTTCTTCAACGTGGCCGAGTTTCCGACCGGCCGCTTCGTTGCCGACCGCATCGATTTCAGCGGCGGCAAGGTGGTCGACGTTCCCGGCACGCTCACGCTGATGGGCCAGACCAGGCCTGTGACGCTGAAGGCCGTGCGCTTCAACTGCTACCTGAGCCCGCTGATCAACCGCCAGGTGTGCGGCGGCGACTTCGAGACCACGGTGGAGCGCAGCGACTGGGGCATTACCTGGGGGCTGAACTTCGGCTTCGAGAACAAGGTGAAGCTGCTGGTGCAGGTCGAAGCAGTCAACGTGCAATGACACCGCTGCCCGGCATCGCCGGCGCCGCGAGCGCCAGCTAGAGCAGGCTCTCCGGCGTCAGCGGCGCCAGGATCTCGAGCATGACCCGGCCCCAGAAACTGGAGTCGGGCTCCTCGGTCAGCACGGTGAGCTTGCCGGCATCCTCGCTGACCCATTCGATGCGCGACTCGTTGCTGCCTTCGGCAAAGCGCAGCCGGTAGGCGCCCTGCTGCTTGAGCACGTCGATGAGTTTCAGCGCCTGCTGCGCCATCTCGGCGCTGTGGATGATCAGCCCGATCTCGGTGTTGGCGGACTCCGAGCGCGGGTCGAAATTCATCGACCCGACGAACAGCGTGCGCCGGTCGATCACGGCCGACTTGGCATGCAGCCGCCCGACCGAGGTGCCGAACAGGCCCAGCCGCACGCTGCGCCGGGTGCGCGTGGAGCTCAACTCGTAGAGGTCGGCGCCGAGCTTGAGCATGTCGGGCCGGTAGCGGCGGTAGGCGGTGTGCACCAGCGGCTCGTCGGTGGCGGCCAGCGAATTGGTGACGACGCTGATCTTCACGTTGCGGTTGCGGATCTCGCGCATCACCTCCAGCCCCGTGGCGCCCGGGATCAGGTAGGGCGAGACGATGGTCACCTCGGAGCGCGCGCGGCGCATCTGCTCGACCACGTTGTAGCGCACGCTGTCGACGTCGAGCAGCGGCACGCCGCCGTAGGAGGCGGTCTTGCCGATCACGCGCTCGGGCGAATCTGCATAGGCCTCGGCGGTGGTCCAGATCAGGCCGAGCTTGCCGGCGTTCAGGTCTTCCACCATCGGGCTGTAGCCGAGCAGGTCGTTGGGCGCGGGCTTCGGCGGCGGCGGTGTGGTTTCGGAGCCGGTGGCGGCGTCGAAGCGGCGCTGCAGCTCTTCGGCCGACAGCTCGCTGCGCACCACCGACTGGATCGGCCGCACGTAGATGCTGTTCCAGTACTGGTCGAACAGGCTGCCCAGCCGCGGGATCAGCGCGCCGGTGACGAAGGTGTCGAGGTCGAGAAAATTCTCGCCCGCGGTGCGCGTGAAGTACTGGTTGCCGATGTTGCGCCCGCCCGCCACCGCCATCGCGCCGTCGGCGATGAACAGCTTGTTGTGCATGCGCCGGTTGACGCGGCTGAAGTCGAACAGCGAGGCGGTGAAGCGCTTCAGGATGCTCGCGCGCCCGGCCGGGAACGGGTTGAACAGGCGCAGCTCGACGTTGGGCGTGGCGGCAAAGCCGAGCAGCAGTTCGTCCTCGCCCGAGGTGTAGAGATCGTCCATCAGCACCCGCACGCGCACGCCGCGCTGGGCGGCGTCGCGCAGGGTGCGCAGCAGGTAGCGGCCGGTCTCGTCGTTCTCGATCTGGTAGTACTGCACGTCGAGCGTGCGCTGGGCGCGGCGGGCCAGCTGGATGCGGGTGTCGAAGGCGAAGTCGCCACCGGGCATCAGGCGAAAGCCGCTCAGGTCGGGGTCGGGCTGCGAGGCCAGCGCGAGCTTGCCGAGGGCTGTGTCGGCCGACACCGCCATGGCCTTGGTGGGTGCGCGCGGGGCCTCGTCGGGCAGGGTGGCGCAGCCGGAAAACAGCAGCACCGCCGCCATGACGCAAACCCAATGCCCACAGCGAGACAGCAGGCGGCTCTTCATCGTCCGGCTTCTAGAGTGCCTTGCGCAGGTTGGCGGGCGCGATGCGAAGGGCTTCGCGGTACTTGGCCACGGTGCGCCGTGCACACTCGATACCCTGCTCTTTCAGCATCTCGGAGATCTGGCTGTCCGACAGCGGCTTCTTGATGCTCTCGGAACTCACGAACTGCTTGATGAGCGCGCGCACCGCGGTGCTCGACGCATTGCCGCCCGTCTCGGTGCCCAGCGCCGAGCCGAAGAAGTACTTGAGTTCGACGGTGCCGAAAGGCGTGGACATGTACTTCGCGGTGGTCACGCGCGAGATGGTCGACTCGTGCAGGCCCAGTTCGTCGGCGATCTCGCGCAGCACCAGCGGGCGCATCGCAAGTTCGCCATGCACGAAGTAGCTCTTCTGCCGCTCGACGATGGCATTGCTCACGCGCAGGATGGTGTCGAAACGCTGCTGGATATTCTTGATGAACCAGCGCGCCTCCTGCAGCCGCTGCGACAGCGCCTGGCTGCCCTCGCCCTTGTGCGACTTGAGCGCGCCGGCGTAGATGTCGTGCACGCGCAGGCGCGGCATCACCTCGGGGTTCAACATGACGCGGAACTTCACGTTGGTACCGCGGCCGGTCTTGGTGACGATCACGTCGGGAATGACGATGTTGCGCTCGACGTCGACGAAGCGCCGGCCCGGCTTAGGCTCCAGCCGCGCGATGATCTGCAGCGCAGAGCGCACCAGCTCCTCGCTGCTGCGGGTGAGCGTGGCCAGGCGCTTGAAATCGCGGCGCGCGAGCAGCTCCATCGGCTGCTTGCAGACGGTGATCGCGGTCTTGCGGACCAGCGCCTCTTCGTCGGTCTCGTCCTCGCTGGCCATGGCGCGCAGCTGGATGCACAGGCATTCGCCGAGGTCGCGCGCACCTACGCCCGCGGGCTCCAGGCTCTGCAGCAGTCCGAGCGCCACCTGGAAGTGGTGCACGAGGTCGTCGAACTGGTCGTTGTCGTCGCCGGCCAGGCCGGAGGCCAGCGCGGGCAGCGAGTCTTCGAGGTAGCCGTCGTCGTTGAGCGATTCGATGAGAAAGCGCAGCGCGGCGCTGTCGTTCTCGTTCAGGCGCAAGCTCAGCGCCTGGCGATGCAGGAACGACTGCAGCGATTCCTGGCTGCGCGCGAGTTCGGTGGCGTCGGCACGTTCGTCGTCGCCCAGGTTGTTCTGGCGCGCGGGCGCGTCGCTGCCCCACTCGCTGTCGTCGGGCGCCGCCATGTCGACGGTGCCGTCGCCTTCCCAGTCGGGCTCGCGCTCGGTGATCTCGGCAGCTGGCCCGTCGGTATCCGCCGTGGTGGTGCTGGTGGTCTCGGCGGGCGCGCTGGCGGCCGAAGGCGCGAAGTCGCTCTCGCCCTCATCGCGCGGAACCGGCGCATCGGCCGTGTCGAGCCCGAATTCCTCGCGCGCCGCTTCTTCCGCGGTGCGTTCGAGGAACGGGTTTTCGTCCAGCATCTGCTCCACTTCCTGGCTCAGTTCGAGCGTGGAAAGCTGCAACAGCCGAATGGACTGCTGCAGCTGTGGCGTCAGTGCCAGATGCTGCGAGACGCGAAGGGACAGCCCTTGCTTCATGAGGAAATGGCCCCCCCCCAGGCTGCGCGCTTCGCTTTACGCCAACCCCCTACCGGGGGCGGGCCGACCGCTTAGGGCGGCCGTGCGCGGCGCCCCCCGCGAGGAAGCTCCGCGCGGACGGTGGCCACGATGATCCTTGACCCTCGCCGCACGATCACATCCGGAAGTGTTCGCCCAGGTACACCCTGCGTACTTCGGCGTTGTCGACGATCTCCGAGGGTGTGCCTTGTGCCAGCACATGCCCGTCGCTGATGATGAACGCGTGATCGCAGATGCCCAGCGTTTCACGCACGTTGTGGTCGGTGATGAGCACGCCGATGCCGCGCTCCTTCAGGAAGCTGATGATCCGCTGGATTTCGATCACCGCGATCGGGTCGATGCCGGCGAAGGGCTCGTCCAGCAGGATGAAGCGCGGCTGGGTGGCCAGCGCGCGTGCGATCTCGACGCGGCGGCGCTCGCCGCCCGACAGCGCCAGCGCGGGCGAGTCGCGCAGGTGGTCCACCCGCAGGTCGGCCAGCAGCTCGGACAGGCGCTCTTCGATGTGCTGCTTCGACAGCGGTGCCATCTTGCCGTTGGCGTCGGGCTCGCTCTGGAGCTCGAGCACGGCGCGCACGTTTTCCTCGACCGTGAGCTTGCGGAAGATCGAGGCTTCCTGCGGCAGGTAGCTCAGACCCATGCGGGCGCGGCGGTGGATCGGCATGTGGGCGATGGGCTCGCCGTCGATGGTGATGTCGCCCGCATCGGCGCGCACCAGCCCCACGATCATGTAGAACGAGGTGGTCTTGCCTGCGCCGTTCGGCCCGAGCAGCCCGACGACTTCGCCCTTCTGCACGTCGAGCGAGACGTCCTTCACGACCGTGCGGCTGCCATAGCTCTTCTTCAGGCCGCGCGCGACCAGGCGGCTGCCCGGCGTGCTGTTGGCGTCCTGCGATACAACGGATTCGATCACTTGCGGGTTTCTCCCTCGTCACCGAGCGTGGTGCTCGGGCGCAGGCCCTTGCCGGGCGCCGGGGTGGGCGCTGGCGGCGGCGCCTTGGCGCCGGACGGGGCTCCCGCAGCGGGTGCACCCGGCGCGGTCGCGGCCTTGGGGGTCAGGATGGTCTTCACGCGGCCACCCCCGGTGGCCGCGTTGACGGCGGTGTTCGGCGGCACGGTGGAACCGTTGACCGTGTAGGTGTCGTTGCTCTGGTCGTAGACGATCAGCGCGCCCTGGCTTTCGTCGTTCGGCGTGGCGCCGATCAGGCGGCGCATCGTGGCGTTGCGGATGAACTTGACGTTGTCGGCGCGGCTGTCGTACTCGATGACGTCGGACTCGCCCTCGATCCACTCGTCGGGCGCATTGCGCTTCTGCTTGTAGTAGGCCCGCTTGCCGGGCGCGGCGGTCACCACGCCGTACTGGTAGCCCTCGGCGTCCTGGCGCACGTCCAGCCGCGCGCCGCGGATGATGATCGTGCCCTTTGTTACCAGAACGTTACCGGTGAACACACTGGTCTGCTTCAGATCGTCGTAGCGCATCGAGTCGGACTCGATGTTCATCGGCTTGGCGCGGTCGGCGGTCTCGGCCACGGCGCCCGAGGCAAGGCCGGCCAGCAACAGCGCGCCGGCGGCCAGGCGGCCGATGCGACGAAGGAAGGAAGTGGTGGGGTGAGAGTGCAATGTCATAGAGGCACGAAACTTGCTCGGCATTGTATGCGGCTGATTGCGTCAGCCCCGCTCGCACAGATGAAAAAGCCCGCCGAAGCGGGCTTGACTTTCCTTCCGGTTCTACCAGAAACACCGCGGAACCGGCTCCGCCGGGCCGCGGGTGTTGCCCCCTGCAAGGGGTAGGCAGAGCGACACGAAGTGCGCGCAGCCCTGGGGGTCAGCCCTTCTTTGCCTCGCCGACCAGATAGTTCACGACCTGAAGCACTTTGGTCATGTTGCCGGCGGTTTCCCCGTCCACATACCAGCGGCCGGCCACGGCCATCGCCGGCACGCCGGCGACCTTGTAGGCGTCGGTCATCTGCGAGGCGCGCTTGGCCTTGCTGGCCACGCCGAACGAGGTGAAGACTTCCTTGAACTTGGCGCCGTCCAGGCCATTGGCCGCGGCCCAGGCAATGATGTTGGCGTCGCCGTTCACATTCTGGCGCTGTGCGTGGATCGCGTTGAAGACCTTCGGCTGGAATTCGTCGACCTTGCCCATGGCCTCGAGCGCGTAGTACAGGCGCTGCTTGGCTTCGACGTCGTTGCCCACGAAGGGCACGGGAATGCGGCGGAACGCCACTTCCTTCGGCACGGTCTTGACCCAGGCTTCCAGCGCCGGCTCGAAGTCGTTGCAGTGCGGGCAGTTGTACGAGAAGAACTCGACCACTTCGATCTTGCCGGCGGGCGCGTCGACCGGCACGCGCTTGTCGAGCGCCAGGTACTCGGTGCCGGCCTTGGGCGCGCGCGCCTGGGCGTGGGCGGTGTTGCCAGCCAGCGAAAGCAGGCCCAGCGAAGTGGCGGCCAGCGAAAAGTCACGACGTTTCATTGAAAGGGTTCTCCAGTTGGTACGCAGACTGAGCCGGCGCGCGGCGGGGAGTTCCCCCAACTCACGGCGCGCCCAAGGCGATGACAGATGGTGGCGGCAAATGCCGCGGCGCGAAGCTTAGGGGCTATTCGTGGCGGCCGCCGGGTCAGCGCTGCACGCGAACCAGCGCCGAATCCATGCCGCCGCCGTCGAGCCGCTCCTTGAGGCGATCGGCGTCGTCCTTCTTGTTGAAGGGGCCGGCGCGCACGCGGTAGACGGTGCGGCCCGCCTGCTCGCGCTCGGTGACCTTGGCCTCGACGCCCATCAGCGACAGCTTGGCGCGCTGCGCCTCGGCGTCGTCGGTGGTGCGGAAGGCGCCGGCCTGCACGAAGTACATGAACGGATCGGCGCCTGAACTGCTGCTGGCGTTGCTGTTGTTGCTGCTGCTCGGCGCGGCCGAGGCAGTGGTCGTGCCGGAGCCCGAAACGTTGCCCGAACGCGCGCGGGCGAGGTCGCCCAGCGGATCGTTCGACGCCGGCAGGGAGTTGGCTTCGGCCGGCACCGGTGCCGGACGCGGCGGCTTGGGCGCCACCACCACGGGCACCGGAGGTGCTGTCGTGGGCGGGGCGGTGGCCGGGGCCACGGCGGTGGTTGCCGGCTCGCCGGTGACGGGATTGACCGGGGCGGCCGGTGCAGCCGGCGCGGGCTTGGCGGCCCCGGCCTTGCCGGCCAGCGGCGCGTTCGGGTCCCAGTCGCGGTTCTTGCGGGCTTCGGCCTCGTCCTGCTCGGCGCCGCCGCGCTGCGTCTTGGTCACGAACGGGATCGGCACCTTGGTCACGTAGACCGCGATGCCCAGCGCGACGCCCAGGCCGAGCACCAGCCCGATGATCAGGCCGATGACGATGTTGCCGCGTTGTCTGGTTGTCTTCTTCATGGTGAGGGAGTTCACATCTTGCTCGGCGCACTGACGCCGAGAATCGCGAGGCCATTGTGCAGCACCTGCGCGGTCGCGGCGACCAGCGCGAGGCGGGCCAGCTTGACCTTTTCGTCGTCGACCAGGATGCGCTCGGCGTCGTAGTAGCTGTGATAGCTGGCGGCCAGCTCGCGCAGATAGAAAGTAACGTCGTGCGGGGCGAAATCCTTGGCCGCTGCCGTGAGCATGGCCGGGTACTTGGCCAGCAGCAGCATCAGCGCCTGGGCCGCCGGGCTCTCCAGCGGCGACAGGTCGACGTCCTTGAGCGTGGCGGCGTCGCCGCCCCAGCCGGCCAGCACCGAGCAGATGCGCGCATGGGCGTACTGCACGTAATAAACCGGGTTGTCGTTGTTTTTCGTCACCGCGAGGTCGATGTCGAAGGTGTATTCCGTGTCGGGCTTGCGGCTCAGCAGGAAGAAGCGGATGGCGTCGGTGCTGGTCCACTCGATCAGGTCGCGCAGCGTGACGTAGCTGCCGGCGCGCTTGCTGATCTTGACCTCTTCCCCGCCCTTCATCACGCGCACCATGGTGTGCAGCACGTAGTCGGGGTAGCCCTCGGGAATGCCTTCGCCCGCCGCCTGCAGGCCGGCGCGCACGCGCGCGATGGTGCCGTGGTGGTCGGTGCCCTGGATGTTGACGACCTTGTGGAAGCCGCGCTCCCACTTGGCGATGTGGTACGCGACGTCGGGCACGAAATACGTGTATGTGCCGTCCTGCTTCTTCATCACGCGGTCCTTGTCGTCGCCGTAGTCGGTCGACTTCAGCCACAGCGCGCCGTCCTGCTCGTAGGTCTTGCCGGCGGCCACGAGCTTCTGCACCGCAGCCTCGACGCGGCCGCTGGTGTACAGGCTGGACTCCAGGTAGTACTGGTCGAAGCGCACGCGGAAGGCCTGCAGGTCCAGGTCCTGCTCGTGGCGCAGGTAGGCCACGGCGAACTCGCGGATCGCGTCGAGGTCCTCGATGTCGCCGCTGGCGGTGACTTCGCGGTCTTCCGACTTGACGGTTTTCTTCGCCTTGAAGTCTTCCGCGATGTCGGTGATGTAGTCGCCGTTGTAGGCCGGGGCCTTCTCGCCGCTGGGCCATTCGGCATCGCCAGGCTTGAAGCCGCGGGCGCGCAGCTGCGTGCTGTTGGCCAGCGTCTGGATCTGCACGCCAGCGTCGTTGTAGTAGTACTCGCGCCAGACGCTCTCGCCCTGCGAGGCGCGCAGGTTGCAGATGGCGTCGCCGAGCGCGGCCTGGCGGCCGTGGCCGACGTGCAGCGGGCCGGTCGGGTTGGCCGAGACGAATTCGACCAGCACCTTCTCGCCGGTGGCCGGCTGCTGCCCGAAAGCATTCGCAGCGGACAGCACCTCGCGCACGATCTGCTGCTTGGCCGCCGTCTTCAAGCGGATGTTGAGAAAGCCGGGGCCGGCAATCTCGATCGCCTCGACCCACTGGCCGAAAGCGGGGGTGGCGAGCAGCGCAGCGCTCAGTTGCTCGGCCAGTTCGCGAGGCTTGCGCCCCAGCGGTTTGGCGAGCTGCATCGCGGCCGTGCTGGCGAAATCGCCATGCGCGGCGACCTTGGGCGACTCGAACGCGGCTTTGGAGCCGGCGCCGGGCGAGAGGGATTCGAGCGTGTTCGCGAGCGCCGCGAGCAGCTCCTGTTTGACCAATAGCATCCGCGAATTTTACCGGGGGCAAACCCGGACCCAATTAACGATCGTCATCCGATTGTTGTCTTCGGCCGTTAGGAGGGCCGGCCCCAAGGCGGGGCTCCTGTCACAACTCAATCTTGCAAGGACATATCACCATGAAGAAGCTCCTTTCCCTGGTCGCACTCGGCGCTTGTCTTTCCTTCGGTGCCGCACAGGCGCAAGACAAGGCCGCCGCACCTGCGGCAGCCCCGGCCGCTGCGGCCGCACCCGCCGCCAGCTGCGAAGCCAAGGCGGTCGACAAGAACGGCAAGGCCCTGGCAGGCGCCGCCAAGAGCAGCTCCATCAAGAAGTGCGAAAAGGAAGCCAAGGCTGCAGCGACTCCCGCATGCGCAACCAAGGCTGTCGACAAGAACGGCAAGGCTCTGGCCGGCGCCGCCAAGAACAGCTTCATGAAGAAGTGCACGGCGGATGCAGCCAAGGCCTGAAACGGCACTGCACAGTCGCTCGTGAAACTAGGCCCGCCGCGTGCGGGCCTTTTTCATGGCCGGGTCAGTCCTGAAGCCCGGCGAGCCCGGTTCGACTTGTCCCGTCCGGGAGGGCTACTTGCCGAAGCCGCGCGCCAGGAACACCGCCACCAGCGGAATCAGCGCGATCAGGTGCGCCTGGATCATCACCAGCCGGCGCGTCTTCTTCACGTCGGCCTCGGCCGGCAGCTTGCCGGTGGCGCGCAGCGTCTTGCGCCAGCGGAAGTAGGTCAGCGTCGGGAAGATCGAGATCACGCCGACGATGATGAAGAGCCCCAGCTTCACATGCAGCAGCGGGTTGGTCCAGTACCAGGCCGTGCCCTTCATTCCCCACCACGTGCGTGCGATGCCGGTGGCGAGGACCGCGATGGCGGCGATGCCGTAGACCATGTCGACCTTGGCCAGCCGCTCCACCACGGCCGCGTTGAGCCACTGGATCCGGCACAGCGCCGCCTCACTGGAAATGAAAACGACCATCGTCAGGATGGCGAGCAAGTGCAGATAGGCGAGGATGGCTTCGAGCGTCATCGATGGCTTTCAAGGCTGTGACTCGCCCGCAGGCTTCGCGGAGCGTCAATGGAACGGGAATGTAACCAGATTGTGACGCGACGAAAGCGCTCTACGCCCTCCCGCCCCAGAATTCCGGTTTCCCGTACTGCTCCTTGAGGAAATCAAGCCACAGTCGCACCCGCAGCGGCAAGTGCTTGGCGCCCGCGAACACCGCGTAGATGCCGTTGGGCGGCGCGGCGAATTCGTCGAGCAGCGGCACCAGCAGGCCGGCGTCGATCTCGGCCTCGACCTCCCAGGTGCTGCGCCATGCAATGCCGTGGCCGGCCAGGCACCAGTCGTGCAGCACCTGGCCGTCGGAACAGTCGAGCGGGCCGCTCGGGCGCAGGTGGATCAGCTCCTGCGTGCCGCCCTCGGTCGTGATGCGAAAGGCCCAGCCGCGCGTCTGCGAGGCATCGCTGGACAGCGCGAGGCAGGCAAAGCGCGAGAGCTCGCCCGGGTGCTTCGGCTTGCCGTGGCGCCGCACGAACTCCGGCGTGGCGACGCAGCGGCGGCGATTGTCGGCGAGCCGCACGCTCACCAGCGACGAATCTGGCAGGTCGCCCACGCGCACGGCGCAGTCGAAGCTCTCGCCGGTGACGTCGACCACGCGGTCGCTGAGGTTCAGCGAGATCGTCACCTCGGGGTGCAGCGCATGAAAGCGCGGCACCAGCGGCGCGACGTGGCGGCGGCCGAAGCCCGCTGGCGCGGTCACGCGCAGGTGGCCGCTGGCCTTGACGCCGCCGGCGCTCACGCTGGCCTCGGCGTTGGCGAACTCGGTCAGCAGGCGCTGGCAGTCCTCGAGGAAGGCGCTGCCCTCGTGCGTGAGCGTGATGCGCCGCGTGGTGCGCACCAGCAGCTTGACGCCCAGCCGCTCCTCGAGCGCATCGAGCCGGCGGCCCATGATGGCCGGCGCCACGCCTTCGGCCTTGGCCGCGGCCGTGAGACCGCCGCGGGTTGCGACCGAGACGAAGGATTCGAGCTGCTTGAGGCGGTCCATGGGGCGGGAACTATATCGCCCGCCTTGTTCCGCCCTCTTCTTTATTCGGGCCGCACGCCCGCCTCGCGCACTGCGACACCCCAGCGCGCGTGCTCCGACTTGATGTATTGCGCCGCCTGCTCCGGCGTGCCGCCCACGGGCGTGCTGCCCTCGGCCAGCAGCTGCGAGATGGTCGCGGGCTTGGCCAGCGCCTTGTCGACGGCGGCGTTGAGCTTCTTCACGATATCGGCGCTCGTGCCGGCCGGCACCACGAGCGCCTTCCAGTCCACCGCCTCGAAGCCCTTGTAGCTCTCGGCCACGGTGGGCACGTCCGGCATCACCGGCAGGCGCTTGGCCGAGGTGACAGCCAGCGCGCGCAGCTTGCCGCCCTTCACCATCGCGAGCGCACCCTGGGGCGTGGCGAACATGCAGTCGGTCTGGCCGCCGAGCAGGTCGGTGATGGCGGGCGCGGCGCCCTTGTAGGGCACGTTGAGCACCTTGAAGCCCGCGCGCTTGGCCAGCACTTCGCCGGCCATGTGGCCCAGCGTGCCGGTGCCCGCGAGCGCCTGGCGGATCTCGCCCGGCTTGGCCTTGGCGGCGGCGACCAGATCGGCCAGCGACTTGAACGGCGCGTCGGCACGCACCACCAGCACCACCGGCTGCGAGGCCACCACCGACACAGGCATCAGGTCCTTCAATGCGTCGTAGGGCATCTTCGGAAAAAGCGTCGGGTTGATCGCGAGGTTGGCGGTCTGGCCCAGGCCGATGGTGTAGCCGTCGGGCTTGGCCTTGGCCACCACGTCCATGCCGATGTTGCCGTTGCCGCCCGCGCGGTTGTCGACGATGAAGGTCCATTTCGTGTCGTCGGCCAGCCTCTGCGCGACAAGCCGCGCCACGATGTCTGTGGCGCCGCCGGGCGTGTAGGGAACGATGAGCCGCACCGGCTTGTCGGGCCAGGCGGTGTCGGCGAGGGCGGGTGCGGCGTTCAGCCATGCGGCGGCCGCGGCGCACGCCAGAAAGGCGCGCCGTGCGTTGAAAAACATGAGGTCAGTCTCCGAGAGTGATGTGTTGTGTTTCGAGCGCGGCGATTTCCTCGTCGCTGTAGCCCACTTCTTTCAGCAGCTCGCGGCCGTGCTCGCCCACGCGCGGCGGCTGCAGACGGATGCCCGGGCGTTCGCCGGCCAGCGTGAACGGCATGAGCGGCACCTTCGCCATGCTGCCGTCATTCATGCGCACCGGCGCGAGGCCGCCGGTGGCGTTGAGGTGCGGATCGTCGAACAGCGCCTGCGGCTTCGTGATGGGCGCGAAGGGCAGCTCGTTCTTTTCGAACACCGCGGCGAGCTCGGCCGCGCTGTGGCTCGCGAGGTGCGAGCGAAGGATGGGCATCATCCATTCGCGCGCCAGCACGCGGTCGTTGTTGGTCTTCAGGCGCGGGTCGGCCAGCATCTCCTCGAGGCCGAAGGCCTTGCAGAAGATGGCCCACTGCTTGTCGCTCACGGCCGCCAGGAAGATCTGCTCGCCGTCCTTCACGGTGAACACGTCGTACACCGCCCAGGCCGAGATGCGGCTGGGCATCGGGTCGGCGGCCTTGCCGGTGGCGGCGAACTGCATCATGTGCTGCGCGACCAGGAACACGTTGTTCTCGAACAGCGCCGACTGCACCTCGCAGCCCTTGCCGGTGAGATCGCGCTGGCGCAGCGCGGCCATGGCGCCGATGGCGCCGAACATGCCGCCCATGATGTCGTTCACGCTGGTGCCGGCGCGCAGCGGGTCGCCCGAGCGGCCGGTCATGTAGGCCAGGCCGCCCATCATCTGCACCACCTCGTCGAGCGCGGTGCGGTGGTCGTAGGGGCCGGGCAGGAAGCCCTTGTGGCTCACGTAGATGAGGCGCGGGTTGAGCTTGGCGAGCGTGTCGTAGTCGAGCCCCAGCTTCTTCATGGTGCCGGGCTTGAAGTTCTCGCTCACGATGTCGGCCGTGGCGATCAGGCGCAGCGCGGCCTCCACGCCCTCGGGCTTCTTGAGGTCGAGCGCGATGCTCTTCTTGTTGCGGTTGAAGGTCGGGAAGAAGCCCGATCCCGAGCCGAGCAGGCGCCGCGTGCTGTCGCCCTCGATGGGCTCGACCTTGATGACCTCGGCACCGAGGTCGGCCAGCAGCAGGCCGCAGGTCGGGCCCATGACCATGTGGGTGAACTCGACGACGCGGACACCGGCGTAGGGAAGTGGGTTGGCTTCAGACATGTGTGCTGGTTTCCTGGACAAAGCCCTGAACAAAACCTTTGGGCAGGCCGGCCTCGGGCGTCATGCCATAGACCGGTTCGCCGGGCAGCCCGGCCATGAGCGGCGCGCGCGCCGCGATGAGTTTTTCCAGGTCGATGCCGGTGCGCACGCCCATGGCCTCGAACATGAAGACGAGGTCTTCAGTGACGGCATTGCCCGACGCACCCGGCGCATAAGGACAGCCGCCTAGCCCGCCGAGCGAGGCATCGAAGGTGCGCACGCCCTCGTCCCACGCGGCGAGGCAGTTCGCGATGCCGAGGCCGCGCGTGTTGTGCATGTGGGCCGCGCCGGCATGCTGGCCGAGTTCGGCGCGCAGCCGCTTGAACAGGCGGCGCACCTGTGCCGGGTTGGCATAGCCCACGGTGTCGGACAGGCCCGACTCGTCGGCACCGGCCTCGATGCACTGCGCGGCAAGGCGGATCACGTCGTCTTCCGGCACCAGCCCCTGCAGCGTGCAGCCGAAGGCGGTGGAGATGCCCGCTTCGAGCTTCACCTGCGGCGCGATGGCGTTGCGCAGCTCGGCGATGGCACGCACTTCTTCCACCATTTCCGTCGGCGTCTTGCGCACGTTGGCCAGCGAATGCGCCACGCTGGCCGACACCGGCATCGTGAGCTTGTGCACGCCCGCTTCGAGCGCGGCCTGCGCGCCCTTGCGGTTGGGCACCAGCGCCATCACCGTGAGGCCGGGCAGCGTGATGGCGTGGCGCACCACCTCGGCGGCGTCGGCCATCTGCGGCAGCAGCTTCGCGGGCACGAAGGAGGCGACCTCGATCTCGCGCACGCCGGCCGCATGAAGCGCGTCGATCCAGCGCAGCTTGTCGGCCGTCGGCATGGTGGCCTTGACCGACTGCAGGCCGTCGCGCGGACCGACCTCGCTGATGAGGACGTCGGGGGATGTCATCGGTTTCGTCTCCTTGAGGCTTGACTGTTCTATCTAATAGAACTATATTCCGTTAAACAGAATTAGACCGTCGATCCAATCGACTGTCAAGCCAAGCCATGCCCCGCAAAGCCCAGACCGAATCGGTGTCCGACCTCAATGCCGCCCCCGGCGGCGCCGCCGCGGTCGACCGCGCGCTGAGCCTGCTCTGCGCCTTCCAGCCGGGCGACGAGGCGCTGTCGCTCGCGCAGTTCGCCGAGCGCACGCAGCTCTACAAGAGCACCGTGCTGCGGCTGCTGGCCTCGCTCGAACATGCCCGGCTCATCCGCCGGCAGGACGACGGCCGCTACGCGCTGGGCATGGAGATCGCGCGGCTGCACGGGCTGTACGCGGCGTCGCTGTCGCTCGACCGCATCGTGCCGCCGGTGCTGCGCTCGCTCGCCGCAACAACGGGCGAAAGTGCCGCGTACCACGTGCGGCAGGACCAGGGCGACAGCTGGGTGCGGCTGTGCCAGTTCCGGGTCGACTCCTCGCATGTGGTGCGCGACCACGTGCGCGCTGGCGACCTGCTGCCCAACGATCGCGGCGCGGGGGCGCGCGTGCTGATCGCCTTCGGACCCGAGGCCGAGCGGCCGCGCGGCACCAAGGAACGCAAGCTGTACGACGCCATCCGCACGCAGGGTTACTGCGCGCTGGTGGGCGACCGCACGGCCGAACTGGCGGGGATCTCGGCGCCAGTGTTCCATGCCGATGGCAGCCTCGCTGCGGCCGTCACGCTGACGATGCCCACGCACCGCTACGACGAGCGCCATATCGAGCCGGTGCGCGCGGCTGCGCGCGAACTCACCGGGCAGGTTTGATTCCATCGCGGAAGAACCTCGATTACCTTTATTTTTGTCACAGATAAATCCCGCCCCTGGCTCTTACTCGCCAGCAAAGTATCGAATAAAGTTCGGTTCAGGATTGCATCTTTCTCAAGGAGAAACCCCATGACCACTCGCACCACCGCCCACGGACTTCAGGTCGCGACCGAGCTCCACCGCTTCATCGAAGACAAGGTCCTGCCCGCCAGCGGCGTGGCCAGCGACGTCTTCTGGAAGGGCTTCGACGCCATCGTCCACGACCTCGCACCGAAGAACATCGCGCTGCTCGCCGAGCGCGACCGCCTGCAGAGCGAGCTCGACGCGTGGCACAAGAAGAACCCCGGCCCGATCACCGCAGGTGATCCGTCGAATCCTTCCGACATGACCGCCTACCGCGCCTTCCTCGAGAAGATCGGCTACCTGCTGCCGCAGCCCAAGGGCGCGAAGGCCACGACCGCGAATGTCGACTCCGAACTCGCGCTGCAGGCCGGTCCTCAACTGGTGGTGCCGATCCTGAACGCACGCTATGCGCTCAACGCCGCCAACGCGCGCTGGGGCTCGCTGTACGACGCGCTCTACGGCACCGACGCGATTCCCGAAACCGGCGGTGCCGAGAAGGGCAAGGGCTACAACCCCGTGCGCGGCGCCAAGGTCATCGAGTTCGCGCGCAACGTGCTCGACCAGGCCGCATCGCTGGAAAACGGCTCGCACAAGAACGCCACCGGCTACAGCGTGAAGGACGGCAAGCTCGTCGTCGCGCTCCAAAGCAGCAGCACCGGCCTGGTCGATGCCTCGCAATTCATCGGCTACCAGGGCGATGCCGCTGCGCCGTCTTCCGTGCTGCTGAAGCACAACGGCATCCACCTCGACATCCGCATCGACCGCGGCACGCCCATCGGCAAGAGCGATGCGGCCGGCGTGAGCGACCTCGTGCTCGAAGCCGCGCTCTCGACCATCCTGGACCTCGAAGACTCGGTGGCCGTGGTCGACGCGGCCGACAAGGTGGTGGCGTACTCGAACTGGCTCGGCATCGTCGAAGGCACGCTCACCGAAGAAGTCGCCAAGGGCGGCAAGACCTTCACGCGCGGCCTGAACCCCGACCGCGAATACACCGGCGCCGACGGCCAACCCGTGAAGCTGCACGGCCGCTCGCTCATGTTCCTGCGCAACGTGGGCCACCTGATGACCAACCCGGCCGTGCTGTATGCCGGCGGCAAGGAAATCCCCGAGGGCATCCTCGACGCCGTGGTCACCACCACCATCGCCACCATCGACCTGAAGCGCAAGGGCAACTCGCGCACCGGCAGCATCTACATCGTCAAGCCGAAGATGCACGGCCCGGCCGAAGTGGCCTTCGCCAGCGAGCTGTTCGGCCGCGTCGAACAACTGCTCGGCCTGCCCGCCAACACGGTGAAGCTCGGCATCATGGACGAGGAGCGCCGCACCAGCGTGAACCTCAAGGCCTGCATCGCCGAAGCGGCCGCGCGCGTGGCCTTCATCAACACCGGCTTCCTCGACCGCACCGGCGACGAGATGCACACCGCCATGCAGGGCGGCCCGATGATCCGCAAGGGCGACATGAAGTCCAGCGCCTGGATCGGCGCTTATGAAAAGAACAACGTGCTGGTCGGCCTCTCGTGCGGCCTGCGCGGCAAGGCGCAGATCGGCAAGGGCATGTGGGCCATGCCCGACCTGATGGCCGCCATGCTCGAACAGAAGATCGGCCACCCCAAGGCCGGCGCCAACACCGCCTGGGTGCCCTCGCCCACCGCCGCCACGCTGCACGCGCTGCACTACCACCAGGTCAGCGTGACCGCGGTGCAGCAGGAGCTGGAGAAGATCGACGCCGACGCCGAGCGCGACAACATCCTCAACGCGCTGCTGCAGGTGCCGATCGCGCCCGAGGCCAAGTGGACGCCCGAAGAGCGCCAGCAGGAAATCGACAACAACGTGCAGGGCATTCTCGGCTACGTGGTGCGCTGGATCGACCAGGGCGTGGGCTGCTCCAAGGTGCCCGACATCCACAACGTCGGCCTGATGGAAGACCGCGCGACGCTGCGCATCTCGAGCCAGCACATCGCCAACTGGCTGCTGCACGGCGTGGTGACCAAGGCGCAGGTCGACGAGACCTTCCAGCGCATGGCCAAGGTGGTCGACGAGCAGAATGCGGGCGACCCGATGTACCAGCCGATGGCCGGCAACTTCGCGACCTCGGCGGCCTACAAGGCAGCGCAGGAACTGGTGTTCAAGGGCATCGAGCAGCCGAGCGGGTACACCGAGCCGTTGCTGCATGCTTGGCGGTTGAAGGTCAAGGGCGAGGCCTGATCTGCATCCCCGGCACCCTGCCGGGTTCAAGCGAACGAACGGCGCCCGAGGGCGCCGTTCTGCATGAGAAGCGGCGTGCCATTAGCATTCACGCCGCTCTCCTCTTTCGAATTTCCCCTCGATGAACACGAATGCGGCATTGCCGCCTCCGCCGCGCTGGTCAACCTCGGCCGCCGCGATGCTGGTCGCACTGGCCAGCGCCTTCGCCCTGAGCCAGGCCTTCCGCACCGTCGGCGCCATGATGGCAACGCCGCTCGCCGGGCACTTCGGCCTGACGCCACAACAGCTGGGCACGTGGGCCGGCACCTTCCACTTCATGTTCGGCATCATGCAGCTCGCGATGGGCGTGTCGATCGACATGTTCGGCGTGCGCCGCACGGTGCTGGTCGCCTTTCCGCTGGCCATCGCGGGCGCGGCGCTGTGCGCAATGGCGCCGAGCTTCGGCGCCCTGCTGCTGGGGCAGGCGCTGATCGGCGTCGGCTGCGCGCCGGCCTTCCTGGTGTGCACGGTGTTCATCGCACGGCACTTCGACGCCTCGCGCTTCACCGCGATGTCGGGACTGGTGATGAGCATGGCCGGGCTGGGCATCCTGTTCACCGGCACGCCGCTGGCCTTGCTGATCGAGGCCTCCTCGTGGCGCGCGGGCTACGCGGTGCTGGCTGGGTTCGCCGTGCTCTCGTGGAGCCTCATCTTCTGGCGCGTGCACGAGCCGGTGCGTGCGGTGGATCAGGCGAGCCCGCAGGCAGCGCCGGCCGAGCGCCAGTCGCTGCGCAAGGCGGTGCGCGAACTGCTGCCGCTGTTCGCGATGCCGCACACCCTGGGCCTGCTGTGCTTCGCCTGCGTGTCGTACGCGGCCTTCATCACGCTGCGCGGCCTGTGGCTCGGGCCGGTGTTGCACGACCGGCACGGCCTGTCGCTGGTGGCCAGCGGCAATGTCGCATTGGTCATGACGGTCGCCGGCATGCTCAGCCCGGCGCTGTTCGGCCGGATGGACCCGGGCGGCGCACGCCGCGCACACTGGATGATGGGATGCTCGTTCGCCGGCGCGCTGATGTTCGGCGCCATGGCGCTGACGCAATCGCGCGCGGTGGACATCGGCCTGCCGGTCTTCTACGGCCTGCTTTCGGGCTACAGCGTGCTGCAGTACGCCTACACCAGGAACGCCTACCCCGCTGCGATGACGGGACGCGCGATGGCGCTGCTCAACATGGCGATGTTCCTCGGCGTGTCGCTGATGCAGTGGACGACCGGCGTGGCCGCGTCGTGGGCCGTGGCGAATGGCGTCGAGCCGTTCCGCGCGGTGTTCCTCACGGTCGCGGCCATGCTGGCCGCGGGCACGCTCGCGTTCCTCGTGCTGCCGCGCGCGGCGGCGCCGGTGCGGCTCAGCGCTTGATCGCCAGCATCAGCACGCCGCCCGCGATCATTGCCACGCCCGCCCACTCGCGGCCGCTCGGCCGTTCGCCGAGGAACATCACTGCGAAGAGCACCACCAGCACCACGCTGAGCTTGTCCACCGGCGCGACCTGCGAGGCATTGGAGGCGGTGGTGCCCATGGTGCTTCTTTCATCGGTGGCGACGCGGCCGCCATCATGCGCGGTCGAACTCCCGCCGCGTCAGGCCTCTTCACCCAGGCGCGCCCGGATCTCCTTGCGGCCGAGTTGGCGCTTGGTCGCGGCATAGACATCGGATCGCCCGTACATACGCTGATTGCAGGAATCGCCGAAGGCCGGCCGGCCCCATGTGCTGATCGTCTTGACGAAGCAGCGTCGCAGAACGTCGAAGCGCTTGTCCCAGACGCCCGGCGCCTTCATCGGCGGCGTGGGTGCCAGCGTGATCTCGTACCAGTAACCGTCCACGCGGTGCCATTGCGTGAGTTCGTCGATCACGACGAACGACAGCTCCGGCTTCTTGCCGCGCTGCCCGTACCTCTCGTCCCGTTCGCGTTGCCGAGCCTGTGCGATGCGCCGGTTGGGCAGCAGGATGCCGGTGACAGGGTGCACGAAGAGCTCCACTCTCGAAGCCTCCTCCAGCGGCACGCGATCACCGCGTCCCCACCAGGCCGCACGCACCAGCACCTCCCCGTCGCGCATCACCGTATCGCGTTCCACGAAATCGTCGATGTGCTCGAAGATGTGCGCCTGCACGGTGCTGCGTCGATCGATGCCGCTGCATAGCTCCGAATACACCTTGTCCCACGGCCGGTGCACCTGCTTGTGCAGCCAGCGCTTGAGGGGCGCGAGGTTCTCGTTGAGCCCCTTGGGGTACTCATAGCCGTGCTTCATGCCCAGGCGCGAGCCGCGCTCCTTGCTGTTGCGCCACTTGCGCCCGTCGCCCTGTACGCCACCACCGCGACGCGGCCGCTCGACGATGACCTTGTCCATGTCGTCACGCATCGTCGCCCCTCCCCCTGAAGTCGCGCACGGCCTTCTGCAGCGCCACCTTCTGCGCGCGCCGTTCGGCGCGGTGCGTGCGCAGGTGGCGCCCTGCCTTCTGGTTCGATTCGCCGCGCGCCATCGCGGCCACTACAGGATTGCGAGGTGCCACGCCAGGCACCGAAAAGTAAAACCGGCCCAGACGCTTGTCGTCGTCGCGGGCCTTTCGTTGAGCACTCATGTGCACACACTCCGAAAAACAGAAAGGCCCCGGCGAATGGCTGCGCGGGGCCTTTGTCGATGGGCCTCGGCGGGTGCATGGATGCACGTCCGGCCGGGGCGGTCGGTGTGCGGATCAGGTGTTCAGGAAACGGTTCATTGAATTGGTTTGTCGCCCGGGAGGTTGGTCGTCGCCAGGCGCGGTGAAAAGAAACTGTCGCTGAAAAACGAAGGGCGGATTTTGGCGAGCCCGCATGCGACGCGCAAGCGCCGCATGGGCGGTTGTGGCGCAAAGCCGACGCGGTGCCGTCGCGTGAATCCAGTTGCGCGGCCGCGCCGTATCCGACTCAAGCGCATCGCGCCTCCGAGCTGCTGGCGGTTTCCACAGTCAACTTCCACCAAGAACCTTTTTTTCCAGGAGCCTTCAATGAAGAAACTCATGATTGCAGTCGGCGTTTCGATCCTGCTCGGCGCTTGCGCGGGCGGCACGGCCATGGGCGGCAGTGGCGGCGGCATGTCGTCGAACCCGATGGTCGGCGGTGCGGCGATGTACCCGACGAAGGACATCGTCGACAACGCCGTGAATTCGAAGGACCACACCACGCTGGTCGCGGCCCGGAAGGCCGCGGACCTCGTGGGCACGCTCAAGAGCCCCGGCCCGTTCACCGTGTTCGCACCGACCAACGCGGCCTTCGCCGCACTGCCGGCCGGCACGGTCGACACGCTGCTCAAGCCCGAGAACAAGCCCACGCTGACCAAGGTGCTGACCTACCACGTGGTGCCCGGCCGGATGGACGGCCCGGCGCTGATGAGCGCCATCAACGCAGGCGGTGGCAAGGCCACGCTGAAGACCGCGAGCGGCGGCACGCTGACCGCGACGATGAGCGGCAGCAACGTGATGGTGACCGACGCCAAGGGCGGCACGGCGATGGTGACGATCGCCAACGTCTACCAGTCGAACGGCGTGATCCACGTCGTGAACAAGGTGCTGCTGCCGGGTTGATCGCAACCCTCTTCAGCGCCGGCGCGACGGGCCTTCAGGTCCGCCGCGCCGCTTCCGCTTCGTCGCGCAGCCACTGCGCGAAATCCTGCGCGTCGCGGTTGCTCCCGGCGCGCTTCGACATCTCGACGAAGTAGCCGCGGCGCGACGCGGCGCCTTCGCCCAGCGGCGCGACCAGGCGGCCGTCCCTCACCAGGTCCTGCAGCAGCGGCAACCGGCCGATCACCACGCCCTGGCCCGCCACGGCCGCGGCCACCGCGTCGGCGTATTGCGTGAAGCGCAGCGTGCTCTTCATGCGCAGGTCGGCGAGCCCCATGACCTTGAGCCAGGGTTCCCAGTCGGTCGTTGGTGCTTCGCTGTGGTCCGGGTACTCGATCGTGAGCAGCGTGAGTCCCGAAAGATCCGAGGGCGCGTGCAAGGCCGCCGCGAGCTGCGGGGCACACAGCGGCACCACCGACTCCTCGAACAGCGCCGCGCCGACGCCGCGATCGATCGCCACGAAGCGCACCGCCAGGTCGATGCGGCTGCGCTCCAGGTCGAGCACGTCGAGCGTGGCCGACACGCGCACGTCGACCTGCGGATGACTGCCGGTGAAGCGCACGAGCCGCGGAATGAGCCACAGCGATGCGAAGCCCGGCGTGGTGGTGATCGCCACCTGACGCGGCGCGGCACTGGCGCGCACGCGCGCAGTGGCATCGCGCAGGCGCTCCAGGCTGTCGGTGACGGCGCGCTGCAGCACGCCGCCGGCCTCGGTGAGCGACAGCGCGCGGTGCCGGCGCTCGAACAGCAGCACGCCCAGGCTGGCTTCGAGCTGCTGGATCTGCCGGCTCACGGCCGACTGCGTCAGGTGCAGCTCGCCGGCCGCGAGCGTGAAGCTCAGCCGGCGCGCAGCCGCCTCGAAACTGCGCAGCAGTTCGAGCGGCGGCAGTTCGCCGTTCATGGCGCCAAGGGCTTTCGCATTCTCTAGATGCATGCAAAGAGTTCCGAATGACCGTGTGCAACGGAGGGATCGGCCCACTATATTCATTCGTATCACGAATGCAATGGAGCTTGCCATGAGCACCTCTTCCCCCGCTTCTTCCCGCTTCCACGTCAGCCTCCCGAAACGTTCCGTCTTCGCCGTACCCGATGGTGCGGGCGTGGGCATCGAATGCCGAAGCGGCTCGGTCTGGGTCACGCTCGACCGCGACCCGCGCGACATCGTGCTCGAGCCCGGCGAGCGCTTCGAAGGCACCGAGCACCGGCGCGTGCTGGTGTCGGCGCTGGAGGCGTCGTGCATCACGGTGTCGGATGCGCGGCCGGCCGCCATGCCTCTCTCGAAGGGCACGGGCACACGGTCGCCTTGGCGACTTCCGTCACACGGGTTGTCCCCGGCTTGACCCAGGCTCGTGTGCATCGAACCATCGATGCCCATGAGCCCCGACGCACCCACCTCCACCGCCCGATGAGCGACCAGCCCTACATCCTCCAGGAGCTGGCCGACGGCATCGCCACGCTCACGCTGAATCTTCCCGCCAAGCTCAACCCGATCGCGCGCGAGCTGCAGGTCGAACTGCGCGATGCGCTCGACCGCATCCGCGACGACCGCGCGGTGCGCGCAGTGATCCTCACCGGCGCCGGCAAGGCCTTCTGCGTGGGCGCCGACCTGAGCGCGATGGCGCCGGGCGACGAGGGCAAGTCCCTCGGCACGCAGACGGCCGAGTGGATGCAGCAGCTCAGCAATCCGCTGATCGAGGCGCTGCGCACGCTGCCTGTTCCCGTGGTCGCCGCCGTCAATGGCCCTGCGGCTGGCGCCGGCGTGGGCCTTGCGCTGGCAGCCGACGTGACCATTGCCGCGCGCAGCGCGTATTTCTATCTGCCCTTTCTGCCCAAGCTCGGCATCGTGCCGGACCTCGGCTGCACCTGGGCCATTCCGCGCCGCGCCGGCCGGGCGCGCGCCATGGGCATGGCGCTGCTCGACGAGCGCGTGGGCGCGGGCCGCGCCGTGCAATGGGGCCTGATCTGGGGTTGCGTGGACGACGAGCAGTTGATGGAGGAAGCCAAGGGCATCGCGCAGCGCCTCGCCCGCCTGCCGGCGCATGCAGTGCTCGAGGCGCGCGAGGCCTTCGAGGCCTCGGAGCGCCACACGCTGAAGGAGCAGTTGCACTACGAGAGCGAGCGCCAGCGCGAGCTGATCGACCGCCCGAGCTTCCGCGAAGGCGTGAGCGCCTTCCTGCAGAAGCGGCCGCCGGTCTTCGAAAGCCGCTGACATCCTGTCACCCTGACACTGGCGCCTGCCGGGGGGCTGCGGGAGAATGCCGCGCATGCCCATCCTCAACGCCTTCTACGCCCAGTCGGGCGGCGTCACCTCGGTCATCAACGCGTCGGCCTGCGGCGTGATCGAGACGGCGCGAAAACATCCCGACCGCATCGGCAAGCTCTATGCCGGGCGCAACGGCATCATCGGCGCGCTGACCGAGGAGCTGATCGACACCGGCGCCGAATCGGCCGAGGCGATCGCGGCGCTGCGCGGCACGCCCTCGGGCGCTTTCGGTTCGTGCCGCTACAAGCTCAAGTCGCTCGAGAAGAACCGGCGCGAATACGAGCGGCTGATCGAGGTATTCAAGGCGCATGGCATCGGCTACTTCTTCTACAACGGCGGCGGCGATTCGGCCGACACCTGCTTCAAGGTGAGCCAGCTGTCGCAATCGATGGGCTATGCGCTGCAGGCCATCCACGTGCCCAAGACCATCGACAACGACCTGCCGCTGACCGACTGCTGTCCGGGCTTCGGCTCGGTTGCGAAGTACGTGGCGGTGTCGACCATCGAGGCCTCGTTCGACGTGCGTTCGATGGCGGCAACATCGACCAAGGTGTTCGTGCTCGAAGTGATGGGGCGGCACGCGGGCTGGATCGCCGCGGCGGGCGGGCTGGCGGCGGACCAGGGCATTCCGGTGGTAGTGCTGTTCCCGGAGATCGAGTTCGACAAGCCGCGCTTCATCGCGCGCGTCGACGAACTGGTGAAGCAGCACGGGTATTGCTCGGTGGTGGTGTCCGAAGGCTGCCACCACCCTGATGGCACCTTCCTTGCCGAGCAGGGCACGCGCGACGCCTTCGGCCATGCGCAGCTCGGCGGCGCGGCGCCGGTGGTGGCGCAGATGATCAAGGAAGCGCTGGGCCACAAGTTCCACTGGGCGGTGGCCGACTACCTGCAGCGCGCGGCGCGCCACATCGCCTCGGCCACCGACGTGAAGCAGGCCTACGAGCTGGGACAGCGCGCGGTGGAGCTGGCACTCGAAGGCCGCAATGCCGTCATGCCCACCATCAAGCGCACATCCGATGTGCCTTATGCCTACCGCCTGGGCTGCGCACCGCTCGAATCGGTGGCCAACGTCGAGAAGCCGATGCCGCGCGATTTCATCTCGGACGATGGCTACGGCATCACCGAGCGGTGCCGGCGCTACCTGCTGCCGCTGATCGAGGGCGAGGACTATCCGGCCTACAGCGGCGGGTTGCCGGTCTACGTGACGCTGCAGAACGTGGCGGTGGCGAAGAAGCTGCCGGCTTTCGAGATCGCATGACAACTTCGGCGGCAGCCACCGGCCTGATCGACGCCACACGCTGTCCGCTGTGCGGCGAGGCGAACCGTTGCGCAATGGAAATCGAACGCGAGACGGGCCAGGCGCAGCCGCCCTGCTGGTGCATGCAGGCCGACTTCGGCAAGGCGCCGCTCACGAACCTGCCGGAAGACATGCGCGGGCTGGCGTGCATCTGCATGCGCTGCGCGACCGGCGCGCCGCCGGCTCAGGACTGAGCAGGGTTCTGTGATTGCCCCTGTGACTGCTCCCGCTCGTCGGGTGCGGGATCAGCGGCCACATCGCTGGCCACCACCATCGTCGGCGCACTGCCCGGGCGCTGCTGCGTGATCACGCGGTGGATGAACTGCAGCTTGCCCACCGCCGCGCGCGGCAGCACGAAAGGGTAGTAGTCGGGCTGCCCCATGCTGCGCGACAGCTCGTTGAGCACGTTGGTGAGCAGCACCCAGCCGTTGATGAAATCGAGGAACTTGCCGGCATCGGGATCGTCCGGCTGCCAGAGGTCAGCCGCAGTGAAGAGGTCGCTTGCCAGCTCGACGTTGGTTGCGTCGACACCGAAGCTCATCGCGGTGTCCGCCGTATCGGCCATGTGCAGGTAGTGGGCCCAGGTCTCGGCCCAGTCTTCCCAGGGATGCGTGCTCGCGTAGCTGCTCACGAAGCGGTCGGCCCAGTCGGGCGGCGGGCCCTGTTCGTAGTGGTGCTGCAGCGCGGCGGCGTAGTCGGCGCGTTCGTCGCCGAAGAGCGCGCGGAAGTCGTCGATCCACGGCGTGGGCAGCACCAGCAGGTCCCAGTAGTAGTGGCCGACCTCGTGGCGGAAGTGGCCCAGCAGCGTGCGGTAGGGCTCGCGCATCTCGGCGCGAATGCGCTCGCGCACGGCGTCCTCGGCCTCTTCGGCGTTGAGCGTGATCACGCCGTGCTGGTGGCCGGTCATCACGTGCGGGCCGCCCGGCATGTTGCTGAGGAAGTCGAAGGTCAGCCCGTGCACAGGATCGGCGTGGCGGCTCACCACCGGCAGGCCGAGCGCAAGCAGTTGCGAGATGAGCCGGCGCTTGGCGGTCTCGAGCTTGCCCCAGAGTTCTCCGTTGGCTTCCACCGAAAGATCGGGAATGGTGCGGGTGACGCTGCAGGCGAGGCAGTAGCCGGGCGCGAGGCCCTGGGTGTCGTCGGGCAGGGTCTCGCCTTCGCGTGCGGCAGGCACCATCCAGCTGCAGGCGGCCGGGGTCATGAGGTTCGCGCAGCGGCGGTAGGTCTTGCCATGCGGGTCGCCGAACACGGTGAAGGTGTCGGGCTGCGCGCCCTCGCCCGCCGCCGGCGCGAGGGGCATCACGCCGAGCCGGTCGATCACGTAGCCGAGCGGTGTGTGGCAGGCCAGGCATTTGCTGTTGCGCAGGAACACGGGGCGGCCGCACTGGCAGCGGTAGGCGCGGCTCACGGTCGGCGCGGCCAGCTCGGTCGCGAGCGTGGAAGTGCCTTCCGGCTCGGCGGGGGCCGGTTGGGCGTTGGCTTGTTGTTCGTCGGGCATGGTGTCCATGTGTTGTCTCGATCTTCTTCCTGACGCTGAGGGGACAGCCGACGCATTGTGCGGGCCACCCGTCGCGCCCTCGCCCGCGCAAAGACCGATATGCTTGTAGGACGACGGACCCGAGACATTCCGCCGCCCCATGACCTCCCCACAGACCTCCGAAGCCGCGACCACGCCGGCCCCGCCCTCCATCGGCACGCTGCGCGAGCGCTATGGCGAGCGCTACCGCTGGTATCTGCTGCTGTCGGTCATGGTGGGCACGATGGCGTCGATCATGTCCTCGACCATCGTCAACGTGGCGATTCCGGGCATGAGCCACCACTTCTCGCTCGGCCAGGAGCGCGCGCAGTGGGTGAGTTCGGGCTTCATGGTGGCAATGACGGTGTCGATGCTCACCACGCCCTGGCTGCTGTCGCGCTACGGCTACCGTCGCACCTACGCGGGCACGATGCTGTTGCTGCTGGTGGGCGGCATCGTGGGCGGCGTGGCCAACGACTTCTCGCTGGTGCTGCTCGCGCGCGTGGCCGAGGGGCTGGCGGCGGGCGTGGTGCAGCCCATTCCGGCCATCATCATCCTGCGCGCCTTCGAGCCCCACGAGCAGGGACGCGCGAGCGGCATCTTCGGCATGGGCGTGGTGCTGGCGCCGGCGGTGGGGCCGAGCATCGGCGGGGTGCTGGTCGACCTGTTCGGCTGGCGCTCGATCTTCTTCATGGTGGTGCCGTTCTGCCTGGCCTCGCTCTGGCTGGCCTACAAGTTCGTGCCGACCACGGCGCCGGGCGGCGTGGCCGCGGCGCGCGGCGGCGGGCTCGACGCGCGCGGGCTGGCGCTGGGCACGGTCGGCACGCTGTGCCTGCTGAACGGGCTGGTCGCGCTGCGCGGCGATTCGCCCCTGCAGGCCGGCCTGCTGCTGGCGGGCGCGCTGGTGTCGTTCGCCGCCTTCGTGTGGTGGCAGCGGCGGCTCGCGGCCTCGGGCGGCACGCCGCTGATGAACCTCGCGCTGTTCCAGTACCGGCAGTTCGCCATGGGCAGCGTGGTGGCCTTCATCTACGGCACGGCGCTGTTCGGCTCGACCTACCTGCTGCCGGTGTACATGCAGGTGGGGCTGCATCTGTCGGCCTCGCACGTGGGCACCATCCTGCTGCCGGCGGCATCGTGCTCGCGCTGACCATCGCCGGCGTCGGCCGGCTGGCCGACAAGCACCCGACCTGGGTGCTGGTGACGATCGGCCTCGCGCTGCTGGCGGCGTCGTTCGCGCTGATGATGGTGCTGCGGCTCGACAGCGCTCTGTGGCTGCTGGTGGCCTTCGCGATCATCGGGCGCATCGGGCTGGGCTTCATCCTGCCCTCGCTCAACCTGGGTTCGATGCGGCCGCTGGCCAAGCCGCTGATCCCGCAGGGCGCGAGCGCCATCAACTTCGTGCGCATGCTGGGCGGCGCGGCGGGCGTGAGCCTGTGCGCCATCGTTCTCGAATGGCGGCTGGCGGCGCATGGCGATTCGCTCGCCAACCCGATGAGCAGCCCGGCGCGGCTGGCCGCTTTCGATGAGGTGTTCGCAATGCTGGCAGGGCTTTGCGCGATTGCCATCTGCGCGGCCTGGCAGTTGCGCCGCCCGCCACAACAAGGGTAAGCACTCAGTACTACCTAAGACCCCATCGTTTCTAATTGTTAACAGTTGTTAAACACAGTTAGAGTGGGTCTTACATCATGCAACGCAGAAGTTTTATCGCCTCGACGGCGGTTCTCGCCGGCGGCCTCGCGCGGCTCTCGTCTGTGCAAGCCGCCGAGGCGGGGGTGAGCGACAGTGAAATCGTGCTCGGCAGTTCGGCCGTGCTGAGCGGTCCGCTCGGCTCGCAGATCAAGGTCGTGCACAACGGTGCCGCGCTGGCGTTCGATTCGGTCAACGAACAAGGCGGCGTGGGCGGGCGCAAGATCAAGATGGTGGCGCTGGACGACGAGCTGAAGGCCGACAAGGCGGTGGAGAACTACGGCAAGCTGCTGAACGACCACCGCGTGTTCGCCTTCTTCGGCTGCGTGGGCTCGGGCACGACGGCCGCGGCGGCCAAGCTGCTGCAGCAGAGCGGCGCGCCCAGTGTGGGCGGCTACGGGGTGGGCGACAGCGCGCGCGAACGCGTAGCGGGCTCGGCCTACTTCGTGCGCGCCAGCAACGCACGCGAAGCACAGGCCCTGGTCGAGCACCTGGCCACCATCGGCGTGAACAAGATCGCCATCGCCCACCTCGACAACCCCGGCGGCGCCGAGGCGGTCAAGCTGATCGAGGCGGCCATGGCCCCCCGCAAGCTCGCGCCGACGGCCACGGTCATGGTCAAGGGCGACGGCTCGAACGCCGCCGCCGCCGGCAAGGCGCTGGCCGACAGCCAGTCCCAGGCCATCCTGATGTATCTGGCCGGCACCGTGGCGGGCGAGGTGATCAAGGCCACCTACGACGCCGGCAGCAAGCCGATGTTCTATGGCATGTCGATCGTGCCGGGCGAGGTCACGGCCAAGGTGGTGCCCCTGCAGGCGGGCGGCCTGGCGATCTCGCAGGTCATGCCCTATCCCTGGGGCGAGGTGGAAACCGTGACGCGCGACTATCGCCGGCTGGCCGAGCGGGCGCAGGTGCCGGTGGGCTACGGCAGCTTCGAGGGCTACCTGAACGCACTGGTGATGATCGAGGCGCTCAAGCGCACCGGCCGCGACCTGACGCGCGCGCGCCTGCATGCGACGCTGCGCGCACTCAAGCTGCGCCTGGCCGGCATGGACATCGATTTCTCGACCGGCAGCACCACCGGCTCGCGCTTCATCGAGATGGTGCGCGTCACGCCCGAGGGCCGCTTCGTGCGCTGAAAGGGCGAGCGGATTCGCCAAGCGGCTGGCGCTCGCGCTTTAATGGCGCCATGTGCCAATTGCTTGGAATGAATTGCAACACGCCCACGGACGTGACCTTCAGCTTCACCGGCTTCGCGCAACGCGGCGGCCGCACCGACCATCACGCCGATGGCTGGGGCATCGCGTTCTTCGAGGACCGCGGGCTGCGCCACTTCGTCGATCACCAGCCGGCGTGCGAATCGCCGGTGGCGGAGCTGATCCGGCGCTACCCCATACAGAGCCGCAACGTCATCGCGCACATCCGCAAGGCGACGCAGGGGGAGGTCAACCTGCAGAACTGCCACCCGTTCGTGCGGGAGCTCTGGGGGCGCTATTGGGTGTTCGCCCACAACGGCGACCTGAAGAAATTCCGCCCGCGCCTGCACGGCAACTTCCATCCGGTGGGCAACACCGATAGCGAGCACGCCTTCTGCTGGATCATGCAGGAGCTGGCCAAGTCGCATGCGGGCGTGCCGAGCATCGAGGAGCTGACGCTCACTCTGCGCGAACTGGCACCGCAGCTCGCGGCGCACGGCACCTTCAACTTCATGCTGTCCAACGGGCAGGCGCTGTGGGCGCATGCCTCGACCAACCTCTGGTACGTGGAGCGCCGCCACCCCTTCGTGACGGCGCAGTTGTCGGACGAAGACCTGGAGATCGACTTCGCGCGGCACACCACGCCCAACGACCGCGTGGCCGTGGTCGTGACCGCGCCGCTGACCACCAACGAGACATGGACGCAGTTCACGCCGGGCGAACTGCATGTGTTCGTGGACGGGCAGCGCTCAGTGCGCTGAAGCCCGGGCCAGGTGCGCCTCGAGCGCATCGACGAACATCGCCGGCACGTCGAAGCCCGTCTGCTCGGTGATCTCCTGGAAGCAGGTCGGGCTGGTCACGTTGATCTCGGTGACCGAGTCGCCGATCACGTCGAGCCCGATCAGCAGCAGACCGCGCGGCGCGAGCGTCCGCCCCACGGTCTCGGCGATCTCGCGATTGCGCGCCGTGAGCGGCTGGGCCACGCCCTTGCCGCCGGCTGCCAGATTGCCACGGACCTCGGTGCCCTGCGGAATGCGCGCCAGCACGAAAGGCGCCGGCTCGCCCGCGATGATCAGGATGCGCTTGTCGCCCTGTACCACTTCCGGCACGAAGCGCTGCACCATGATCGTTTCGGCGCCGTCCTTGTTGAGCGTCTCGACGATGGAGCCCAGGTTCAGCGCATCCTGCTTCACGCGGAAGATGCCCATGCCGCCCATGCCGTCGAGCGGCTTCAGGATGATGTCGCCGTGCTCCGCGTGGAAGTCGCGCACGGCCTGGGCGCTGCGCGTGACCAGCGTGGGCGTGACGAACTGCGGAAACTCCATGATCGCGAGCTTCTCGGGGTGGTCGCGCAGCGCGCGCGGCGAGTTCACCACCTGCGCACCCTCGCGCTCGGCCTGCTCCAGCAGGTGCGTGGCGTAGATGTATTCGGCGTCGAAGGGCGGGTCCTTGCGCATCAGCACGGCGTCGAAATCCTTCAGCGCCTTGGCCTCGGTGATGTCGACGCGATACCAGCCCCGGGCGTCGCCGGTCAGCGTGATCTGCTGCACCGTGGCCGTGACCACGCCGCCCGACTTCCACTGGATGTCCTGCGGCAGGCAGGCGGCGATGCGATAACCGCGGCGCTGCGCCTCGCGCATCATCGAGAAGGTCGTGTCCTTGTAGATCTTGAAGTGATCGAGCGGATCGGCGACGAAGAGGATGTTTTTCATCAGGCGTTCTTTCTTGCGGTGCCGGGGCGCGGTGGCCAGTGGCATGAGGTATCGGGCGCGATGTTGCCGGAAGCGGCGATGTCCTTGCCGGCGGGGGCCTTTTCCCCTCTTGAACCCGCAGCAGCCGACCTGGCCGCGCAACGGCATCGGACGATTGTGCCGGGAGCCCGCAGTCGCAGGATTGTCAACAATCCCGACCTCGTAACGTCAACCATCCGGCACGGGAATTGCATGAATCCGGCTCCGACAACTACCGGAGAACCTCGTGGAGACATCCGTTTCGCAAGGCAGCCCCGCGCCCGATCCCGCCGCCGTGGTCGACGAATTCCTTCGCCTGGTGATGATCCCGGACCCGCAGTCGGCCTCCCGCTTCACCGCGCCCGACGTCCGCATCCGTTTCACCGGCAACCGCCCAATGAAGGCGCCCGGCGACACCTCGGCCTTCAACGCGAAGCGCTATGCATGGGTCAAGAAGAAGATCGAGCGCACCGAAACGGTGGCCGGCGGCACGCCCGAGGAAACGGTGGTCTACAGCCTGGGCACGCTCTACGGTGCATGGCCCGACGGCACGGCCTTCGAAGGCAATCGCTATGTCGACCGTTATGTGGTGCGCCACGGCCTGATCGTGCAGATGGACGTCTGGAACGACAGCGCCGAATGGCTGCTGGTGCGCGCCGGACTCGCCGTGCTGTGAGGCCGCCGGCATGACCACGCGCTGGCCCGACCGGCTCCCCACGCACGACCGCTTCGACTACCGGCCCATCACGCGGCGGCCCGACTATGTCTGGCCGAACGGCGCGCGGCTGGCGGTGTACATCGGCTTCAACGTCGAGCACTTCGCCTTCGGCGACGGGCTGGGTGCATGCATCGGCCCGGCCTCGCCACAGCCCGACGTGCTCAACCACGGCTGGCGCGAGTACGGCAACCGCGTCGGTGCGTGGCGCTGCCTCGAACTGTTCGACGCGCTCGCGCTGCCCACCGGCGCGCTGGTCAACACCGCGCTGTACGACCACTGCCCCGAGCTGATCCAGGCGCTGGTGGCGCGCGGCGACGAACTGATCGGCCACGGCCACAGCAATGCCGAGCGCCAGGGCGTGCTCGACGAAGAGCACGAGCGCGCACTGCTGCTGCGCTGCCGCGAACGCATGCTGCGCGAAAGCGGGCAGGCGCCCGCCGGCTGGCTCTCGCCGTGGATCTCGGAAAGCATCCTCACGCCCGACCTGCTGGCCGAGACCGGCTACGGCTACACCCTTAACTGGTGCCACGACGACCAGCCGCTGCGCATGCGCACGCGCGGTGGCGGTTCGCTGTGGTCGGTGCCGTACCCGCAGGAGCTCAACGACATCCCGATGATCGTCGGCCGCCTGATGGACGCGAAGGACTTCAGCGCCATGGTGGTCGACAACTTCGAGGAAATGCTCGACCAGTCGCGCGCGCAGCCGCTGGTGATGGGCCTGGCGCTGCATCCGTACATCGTCGGGCAGCCCTACCGGCTAAGGCACCTGCGCACCGCGCTCGCGCGCCTGGCGCAGGCGCGCGACCGGGGCGATGTCTGGTTCACCACGCCGGGCGCGATCGCCTCGCATGTGGCGAAGCTCGAGAGGGAGCGGCCGGGGGAATTCGGCTGAGGCGCACCGCGCCAGGCCTCCTCAGATCTCGATCTTCGACCCCAGCTCCACCACCGCGTTGTTCGGCAGCCCCAGGAACGCCGCCGCCCCGCTCGCGTTGTGGTGCATCTGCGCGAACAACTTCTCGCGCCACGGCGCCATGCCGCTGCCCAGCGTGGGGATGACAACGTCGCGCGACAGGAAGTAGCTGGTCGTCATCTGCTCCAGCTGGCAGCCGCGCATGCGCGCGTTTTCGAGCGCGCGCGGCAGGTCGATGTCGTTCTTGAAGCCGTAGTGCACCATGATCTGCCAGCAATGGTGGCCGAGGGCCTCGATCTCGATGCGCTTGTCCATCGGGATCCATGGCACCTCGTGGTTGCGCACGGTCACGAACATGTTCTGCTCGTGCAGCACCTTGTTGTGCTTCAGGTTGTGCAGCAGCGCATTGGGCACGGTGCCCGGCTCGGCCGTGAGGAACACCGCCGTGCCGTCCACGCGCGCCGGCGGGCTGACGAACACCGAGCCGAGAAAGGACTTCAGGTCGATCGCGTCGGCATGCTGCGCCTCGCCCATCAGGCGGCGGCCTTCCTTCCACGTGATCATCAGCGTGAAGACGAAGCCGCCGATCAGCAGCGGGAACCAGCCGCCTTCGAACAGCTTGAGCAGGTTCGACGCGAAGAACAGGAAGTCGACGACGAAGAAGACCGCGGTCGACGCGATGCACAGCGCCAGCGGCAGCTTCCACGCATAGCGGATCACGAAGAAGGTCAGCACCGTGGTGATCAGCATGTCGGTGGTCACGGCGATGCCGTAGGCCGCGGCCAGGCTGCTCGACGAACGGAACATGACCACCGCCAGCACGATGGCCACGAACAGGCCCCAGTTGACCAGCGGAATGTAGATCTGGCCCGCCGTGCGCACGCTGGTGTGCTCGATGTTCAGGCGCGGCAGGTAGCCCAGCTGGATGACCTGGCGCGTGACGCTGAAGGCGCCCGTGATGAGGGCCTGCGACGCGATCACCGTGGCCGCAGTGGCCAGCAGCACCAGCGGAATGAGCGCCCATTCGGGCGCCATCATGAAGAACGGGTTCTTCACCGCCTCGGGGTTCTCCAGCAGCAGCGCGCCCTGGCCGAAGTAGTTGAGCGTGAGCGCCGGCATCACCACCGAGAACCATGCGATGCGGATCGGGCTCTTGCCGAAGTGCCCCAGGTCGGCGTACAGCGCCTCGGCGCCGGTCACGCACAGCACGGTGGCACCCAGCAGGATGAAGCTGGTGCCGGGGTTGTCCCACATGAACTTCAGCGCGTAGAACGGATTCAGCGCCTTCAGGATCTCGGGGTGGTGCAGGATCTGGGACACGCCGAGCACGGCAATCGCCAGGAACCACACCAGCGTGATCGGCCCGAAGAACTTGCCGATGCCCGCCGTGCCGCGCTTCTGCACCACGAACAGGCAGAACAGCACGACCAGCGTGAGCGGAATGACGTAGTGCGTGAAGTGCGGCGACACCACCTCCAGGCCCTCGACCGCCGAGAGCACCGAGATGGCCGGGGTGATGACCCCGTCGCCATAGAAAAGCGAGGTGCCGAAGATGCCGACCACCAGCAGCACGTGGCGCAGCCTGGGCTTGTCGGCCACCGCGCGGGAGGCCAGCGCGAGCATGGCGACGAGGCCACCCTCGCCTTCGTTGTCGGCGCGCAGCACGAGCACGACGTACTTGATGGAGACGATGACGGTGAGCGTCCAGAAGAACATCGAGAGGATGCCGTAGACGTTTCCGACGGTGAACGGCACGTGGCCGTGGCCGAACACTTCCTTGACGGCATACAGCACGCTGGTGCCGATGTCGCCATAGACGACGCCGATGGCGCCGACGATCAGGCCGGCTGAGAGATTTTTGGGGGCTGACACGAGGTCGATGGGAAAAGGACAGGCTGCTGGAATCGACGCGTCAGACACGCCGGGGTGCGACACGGGGGAACTTTAGTTCACCATTGTCACCCCTCCCGCCCTTTTGTTTCCGTTGCTGTGGGGCCGCTATTTTGCCGCCGCTTGCGACCGGCGCAAGCCGCCGCCAGCCACCCCGGGAAATCATTCGTAGATTTCGGCGTCCGGATCGGTCGCTTCCATTTCGTAGCTGGCGGCCACCATGGCCAGCCGGCCGACCACGCCATACATGTAGAAGCGGTTCGGGGCGCTGGCGCCGGGCTTGGCGCCGGGCTGAGGCAAGTGCGCACTTTCAGAGAACGCCAGGGGCACGAAGCTCGCGCCCGGCAGCTTCAGGTTTTCGTCGGCGGCGCGCTCGGCATGCACGCGGTAGAAGCCGCCGACCACGTAGCGATCCATCATGTAGACCACCGGTTCGGCCACGCCGTTGTGCACGCGCTCGTTGGTCAGCACGCCTTCCTGCACGATCAGCTCGGTGGGGTCGCGTAGATCGCGGCTGGCGCCCGGCTTGGTGGCGGGAATGCCGGCCGCAGCGCGGGGCTTGCCGATCAGCGCCTCCACATCCTTGGCGTCGCGCACCGTCACCACGCCCGGACTGCCGCTGCCGCTGTGGCCGCCCTTGACGACCACGAACGGCTTCTCGTTGATGCCGTATTCCTTGTACTTGCGGCGCACCTTGGTCAGCACCGCGTCCACATGGCTGGTCAGCACGTCGATGCCGCGGCCCTCGGCCACGTCCACGCCTTCGGCTCGCGCATAGATCGGGTTGATGAGCCAGGGGTCGATGCCCAGCAGCTTGCCGAAGCGCTTGGACAGCTCCTCGTAGCTATGCAGGTGGTTGCTCTTGCGGCGCACCGACCAGCCTGCATGCAGCGGCGGCAGCAGATACTGCTCGTGCAAGTCCTCGAGGATGCCGGGTGTTCCTGCAGAAAGCTCGTTGTTGAGCAGAATTGTGCAGGGATCGAAGTTCTTCAGCCCCAGGCGACGCTTGCTGCGTACCACCGGTTCGAGCGTCACAGTGTCGCCGTTGGGCAGTTCGATCTTCTTGGAAGTCTTGATGGCGGGATCGATGGACCCGATGCGCACATTGAGCCCCGCCATATGGAAGATGCGCACCAGTTGCGCGACGTTGGCGAGATAAAAGGTGTTCTTGGAGTGATTTTCCGGAATGACGAGCAGGTTGCGCGCTTCCGGACAGATCTTCTCGATGGCCGCCTGCGCGGCCTGCACTGCCAGCGGCAGCATTTCCTTGGTGAGGTTGTTCCAGCCGCCCGGGAACAGGTTGGTGTCGACCGGGGCCAGCTTGAAGCCGGCGTTGCGGATGTCGACGGCGCTGTAGAACGGCGGCGTGTGCTCCATCCACTCGAGCCGGAACCAGCGCTCGATGGCAGGCATCGAGTCGAGCACCCGCTGCTCCAGTTCGTTGATCGGGCCGGTCAGGGCGGTGACGAGATGCGGAACCATGCGGGCGGCCTTGTTGGTTTTGTGCTTAAAGGTAGAGCGGAATTGTAGGAATTGGGGGTGCCCATCCCGAAGACAAGACCACGAGAGCGGCGCGCATCAGGTCCGCACTTCGCCCTGGCCCAGCACCACGTACTTGAGCGAGGTCAGCCCTTCGATCCCCACCGGTCCGCGCGCATGGAACTTGTCGGTGCTGATGCCGATTTCGGCGCCCAGCCCGAACTCGAAACCGTCCGCGAAGCGTGTGCTCGCATTGACCATCACGCTGGCCGAATCGACCTCGCGCAGGAAGCGCTGTGCATGCACATGGTCGCGCGTGACGATGGCGTCGGTGTGGTGGCTCGAATAGCGATTGATGTGCGCAATGGCCTCGTCCACACCTGCCACCACCTTGATGCTGATGACGGCGGCCAGGTATTCCTCGGACCAGTCGGATTCGACCGCATCGACCACTCTGGCTTTCGGATCGATCGCACCGTCGGCGCGCAGGATGGCGGCGGCGGCCGGGTCGCAGCGCATTTCCACGCCCTTGGCCGCGAAGATGGCGGCGATCTCGGGCAGGAAGTCGTCGGCCACAGAGGCCGACACCAACAGGCCTTCGGCGGCATTGCACGGGCTGTACTTCTGGGTCTTGGCGTTGTCGACGATGCGCAGCGCCATGTCGAACTCGGCCGTGTCGTCCACGTAGACGTGGCAGTTGCCGTCCAGGTGCTTGATGACCGGCACCTTGGCGTCGCGGCTGATGCGCTCGATCAGGCCCTTGCCGCCGCGCGGAATGATCACGTCGACGAACTCGGGCATGGCGATCAGCTGGCCCACGGCTTCGCGGTCGGTGGTCTGCACCAGCTGCACCGCGTCGACCGGCAGGCCGGCTTCGGCCAGCGCCTCGGACACCAGCAGCGCCAGCGCCTTGTTCGACTCGATGGCTTCCGAGCCGCCGCGCAGGATAGCGGCGTTGCCGCTCTTGATGGCCAGGCTCGCGGCCTCGATGGTCACGTTGGGGCGGCTCTCGTAGATCATGCCGAAGACGCCGATCGGCACGCGCATCTGGCCCACGCGGATGCCGCTGGGCTGCTGCTTCATGCCGATGATCTCGCCGATCACGTCGGCCATGCCGGCGAGCTGCTCGCAGCCGAGCGCCACGGTCTCGATGACCTTGGGCGTGAGCTTGAGGCGGTCCACCATCGGCGCCGAGAGGCCGGCGGCCGTGGCGCGCTCGAGGTCCTTCTGGTTGGCGGTGGCCAGCACCGGGCCGGCTTCGCGCAGGCGCCGGGCCAGCGCCTTCAGGGCCTTGTTTTTGGTGGCTGCATCCGCACGGGCCATGAGGAATGCGGCGGTTTTGGCTTGCAGGCCGAGGGTCTGCATGTGCTCGCTGACGTTGAACGCGTTCATGCGCTCATTTTCCAGTATTTGGATCAACCCCGGACTTCGAGAACTTCCGCGTTGTTCCCTCTCCCTCCGGGAGAGGGCCAGGGTGAGGGCGGCGGCACTCGGAAGCGTGCGATGTGATGAAGGCCGCCGGCCCTCACCCCAACCCTCTCCCGGAGGGAGAGGGAGCAAGAGCGCTGCTGCACGCGCGGCACAGCATCAGCGCCAGCCGCTGCAGGGCCTGCCAGCCGCTGGCGGGCCAGTCGGGCTGCTTCAGGCCCTTCACGATGCCGTCCACCACGTGCGCTGCGCGCAGCAGCCGGGCCAGCATGCGGTCGTCCAGGCGCGGCAGCACGCGCTCGAAGGCGCGCTCGCGCGGGCCCCAGATGCGGTTCTCGCGCAGCGCCATGGGCAGCGGGCGCCCCGAGGCCATGGCGTCCTTCACGCGCTTGAGCGCACGGATGTCTTCCGCGATCGTGTAGTGCACCAGCACCTCGGCCTCGCCCTCGGCCTGCAGGCCGTCGAGCATGCGCGCCACGCGCTGCGGGTTGCCGGCCAGCACGGCTTCGGACAGCTTGAACACGTCGTAGCGCGCCACGTTGTTGACCGCACCCTCGACCTGCTCCCAGCTCAGCTCGCCGGCCGGGTGCAGCAGCGCGAGCTTCTGGATTTCCTGGTGCGCGGCGAGCAGGTTGCCCTCCACGCGGTCAGCGAAGAACTGCAGCGTGCGCTGGCCTTCGTCGCCGGGCATCACGCGCTGGCCCTGCTGGCCCAGGCGCTGCGCGATCCATTGCGGCAGCGCGTTACGCTCGATCGGGTCGACCTGGATGCTCGCGCCGTTGTTCTCCAGCGCCGAGAACCAGGCGCCGGTGCGCGTGGCCTTGTCCAGCCGCGGCAGCATGACCAGCGTGAGCGTGCTGTCGTTGCCCGGCGCAGCCTCGGCCAGCTGCTGCAGCGCCGCGCTGCCGTCCTTGCCGGGCTTGCCCGAGGGAATGCGGATCTCGACGATCTGCTTGTCGGCGAACAGCGAGAGCGAGCCCCCGGCCGCAAGCACCGCGCTCCAGTCGAAGTGTGCGCCGGCCACGGTGTACGAGCTACGCTCGGTGTAGCCCTGCGCACGCGCGGCGGCGCGGATGGCGTCGGCCGCCTCCTGCGCGAGCAGCGGCTCGTCGCCGTGGATCGTGTAGAGCGGCTTCAGGCCCTTCTGCAGGTGGGCCCCGAGCTGGGCGCTGGCGAGTTGCATGGCAATCGAATGGAGGCCGGAACGCGCGGCCTCAGAGTTCCTTGACGGCGGCCAGGCGGCGCATCAGCTGCTGCGCGATGTCCGCCTGCATGTCGCGGAACAGCAGATCGGCCTCGCCTTCCTTGGCCAGCGCATTGGTTTCGTTGAAGCTCAGGTCGCGCGTCTGCGAAACCTCGGAGGCCGGCAGCAGATCCTTGCCGCCCGGCGTGCGCAGGCGGAAACGCACGCGCAGCTGCAGCTGCAACTCGCGCACGAGGCCAGCCGAATTGGTCGAGATCACGAAGCGGTTGCGGTCCTCGCCGAGGATCTCGAGCACCACGTCGGCGGTGGAGGACTGGTCGGCCGGCACCAATGTCACCGAGCCGGTGGCCCGCAGCTCGCGCCGGATCTGGTTGATCATGGCCGAGTTGCCCGACACCGACAGCGTCTTGAACGCAAAGACCGGCGCCTTGCGCAGCTCGAAGCCGCAGCCCGCCAGGCCGAGCGATGCGCCCGCCGCCGTCAGCCCGAGAAGAAAGCCGCGGCGCGGCAGCGAGACATTGCGAGTGTTCATGCTTGCTTGAGTCGTTCAGAGAACCACGTTGACCAGGCGGCCGGGAACCACGATCACGCGCTTGGGCGGCGCGCCTTCGGCGAAGTTGACGAAGTCGTCGCAGGCGAGTGCGAGCTTCTCGATCTCGTCCTTGGACGCACCGGCCGGCACGCTGAGCTTGCCGCGCAGCTTGCCGTTGACCTGCAGCATCAGTTCGATCTCGTCCTGCACCAGCGCGCCGACGTCGACCGTGGGCCAGGCCGCGTCGAGCAGGCCACCCAGGTCCTTGTCGTAGCCGAGCTCGTTCCAGAGCTGCTGGGCGATGTGCGGCGTGGCCGGGTAGAGGCAGCGCAGCAGGATGCCGAAGCCCTCGCGCAGCGCGGCCGCGTCACCGGTGCTGCCGTCGGGCTTGAAGCCTTCGAGCGCGTTGAGCAGCTTCATCGCGCCCGACACCACGGTGTTGTATTGCATGCGCTGGTAGTCGTAGTCGACCTGGCGCAGCACGGTGTGCACCTCGCGGCGCAGCGCCTGGGCGGACTTGCCGAAGCTCTGGCCCTCGATCGCGACCGGCGCCACGTCAGCTTGCGCCACGCCGAAGTTCCACACGCGGCGCAGGAAGCGGTAGCTGCCTTCGACGGCCGCGTCGTTCCACTCGAGCGTGGCCTCGGGCGGCGCGGTGAACATGGTGTACAGGCGCGCGGTGTCGGCGCCGTACTTCTCGATCAGGTCCTGCGGGTCGACGCCGTTGCGCTCGCTCTTGCCCATCTTGCCGACGCCGCCGTACTCGACCTTCGTGCCGTCGGCCAGCGTGCCGCCGGTGATGCGGCCCTGCGCGTCGAGCACCGCCGTGACTTCGAGGGGCGGGAAGTAGTCCTTGCCGCCCTTCTCGTTGCGCTTGTAGAAGATGTGGTTGAGCACCATGCCCTGCGTGAGCAGCTTGCTGAAGGGCTCGTCAGCCTTCACCAGGCCCAGGTCGCGCATCACCTTGGTCCAGAAGCGCGCGTACAGCAGGTGAAGAATCGCGTGCTCGATGCCGCCGATGTACTGGTCCATCGGCATCCAGTAGTCGGCGCCGCCGGCCACCATGGCGTCGTCGTTCTTCGGGTCGCAGTAGCGCATGAAGTACCACGAGCTGTCCACGAAGGTGTCCATCGTGTCGGTCTCGCGCCGCGCGGCCTTGCCGCACACGGGGCAGGTCACGCCGGCGTGGAAGCCCTCATGCTTGTTCAGCGGGTTGCCCGAGCCGTCGGGCACGCAGTCGGTCGGCAGCACCACGGGCAGGTCCTTCTCGGGGACCGGCACCGCGCCGTGCTCTTCGCAATGGATGATCGGGATCGGCGTGCCCCAGTAGCGCTGGCGGCTCACGCCCCAGTCGCGCAGGCGCCAGGTGGTCTGCAGCTCGCCCAGGTCCTTCTGGCCCAGCGCATGCGCCACGGCGGCCACGGCCTCCTTGTAGGTCATGCCGCTGAAGTTGTCGGAGTTGATGGTCACGCCGCGCTGCTTGTCGGCGTACCAGTCCTGCCACTTGTGATAGTCGAAGTGCGGCTCGTCGTCGACCAGCACGACCTGAATGATCTCGATGCCGTACTTGTTGGCGAAGGCGAAGTCGCGCTCGTCGTGCGCGGGCACGCCCATCACGGCGCCGTCGCCATAGCCCATGAGCACGTAGTTGCCGACCCACACCGGCACCTGCTCCTCGGTGATCGGATGCATCACCGTGAGGCCGGTGGGCACGCCCTTCTTCTCCTGCGTGGCGAGCTCGGCCTCGGTGGTGCCGCCGGCCTTGCACTCCTCGATGAAGGCCGCGACCTTCGGATCGAGCGTGGCGGCGTGTGCGGCCAGCGGATGCTCCGGCGCGACGGCGCAGAAGGTGACGCCCATGATGGTGTCGGCGCGCGTGGTGAACACGTACATGCGGCCGTCCTGGATGAGCTTACCGCTCGCGTCCTTGATGTCGTGCGTGAAGGCGAAGCGCAGGCCCTCGCTCTTGCCGATCCAGTTCTCCTGCATCAGCTTGACGCGCTCGGGCCAGCCCGGCAGCTTGTGCTGGGTGTGTTCGAGCAACTCTTCGGCGTAGTCGCTGATCTTCAGGTAGTAGCCCGGGATCTCGCGGCGCTCGACCGTGGCGCCGGTGCGCCAGCCCTTGCCGTCGATCACCTGCTCGTTGGCCAGCACGGTCTGGTCGACCGGGTCCCAGTTGACGACCTGGGTCTTGCGGTAGGCGATGCCCTTCTCGAGCATCTTCAGGAACAGCCACTGGTTCCACTTGTAGTAGCTCGGATCGCAGGTGGCGATCTCGCGGCTCCAGTCGATCGCCAGGCCCATGGCCTGGAGCTGGCCGCGCATGTAGTCGATGTTCTCGTAGGTCCACTTGGCCGGCGGCACCCCGTTCTTCAGCGCCGCGTTCTCGGCCGGCAGGCCGAAGGCGTCCCAGCCCATGGGCATCAGCACGTTGTAGCCACTCATGCGCAGGTAGCGCGTGAGCATGTCGTTGATCGTGTAGTTGCGCACGTGGCCCATGTGCAGCTTGCCGCTGGGGTACGGCAGCATCGAGCAGGCGTAGTACTTCTTGCGGCTCGCGTCCTCGGTGACGCGGTAGGCATCGGCGGCGCTCCATTGCGCCTGGGCAGCGGACTCGACGTCGCTGGGTTTGTAGCTGGGATTCATGACGGGTTCGGCAAGACCCGGCGCGGGGTGGCCGGGGAGGACGGATTATCGCGCCGGACTAGACTCGCTCCCCAGCCTGCCGCCTCACGCGGACGGAAAGACACAATGAAATTGCTCTGGAAACATCTCGCCCTGTCCTTCGCGGCCGCTGCCGGCCTCGCTGCCACGCCGCTGTGGGCCCAGCAGAACGACAAGCCCCTGCGCCTCGTCGTGCCCTTCGCCACCGGCGGCGCCCAGGACGTCATCGCCCGCTACCTGGGCGCCAAGCTCACCGACAGGCTTGGCCAGAGCGTCATCGTCGACAACAAGGCCGGCGCCGGCGGCATCGTGGCCGCCGACGCGGTGGCCAAGGCGACGGACGGGGCCACGGTGCTGCTGGCAACGGGCGGCGCCATCACCATCGCGCCCCACCTGCAGGCCAAGCTCCCGTACGACCCGGTGCACGAACTGGTGCCGGTGGCCCTGGTGGCGGACACGCCGATGACGCTGTCCGTGCGAACCGAAAGCCCCTACAAGACCGTGGCCGACGTGCTGCGCGACGCCAAGGCCAGGCCGGGCCAGGTTACCTACGCCTCGACCGGCAATGGCACCGTGTCACACCTGACCGGGGCGCTGCTGGCGCAGGCGAGCGGCGTGAACCTGCTGCACGTGCCCTACCGGGGCGCCGCGCCCGCCATGACGGACCTGCTGGGCGGACAGGTGGCGGCCATCGTGACCAGCGTGGCCTCGATCGAGCCGATGGTCGCCAGCGGCAAGGCGCGCGTGCTCGGCACCTTCTCCCACGCGGCGCTGCCCGGCATGGGCGCGGCCCCGACCATCGGCGAGGCCACCGGCCTGCCGGGCATGGAAGTGCCGGTCTGGGTCGGCGTGATGGCGCCGGCGCGCATGCCGGCGGCGAGCGTCGAGAAGCTGTCCGCGGCGCTGGTCGAGGTGTGCAACCTGCCGGAGACGAAGCAGCGTTTCGCCCAGTTGGGCGCGGTCAATACCTGTGGCGGCCCGGCCGCGCTGGGCAAGGTGGTGGCGGAAGACAGCCAGCGCTGGGCGAAAGTGATCAAGCAAGGCGGAATCAAGATTGACTAGCTTGGCTCTCCCCCAGGCTTCGCGCACTTCGTGTCGCTTCGCCAACCCCCTCGCCGGGGGCAACACCGGTGGCCCGGCAAAGCCGGTTCCACGGTGTTCACGAATGGGGATGCGCCTGTGACGGTCGCGGCGAAGCGGTATCACGTCGGCATCGCCGGCGCCGGCGCGATCGCGCTGGCCAGCGCGGCCTGGCTGCGACGGGCGGGCCATGGCGTCACGGTGTGGTCGCCGGGCGGCCGGGGCGCGGACGGGCTGCGCACTCAGCCGCTGGAAGCCGGCGGCGTCCAGTCGTTCTCGGTGAAGGTCGAGGTGGCCGACGACGCGGCCGGGCTCTGCGCCGCCTCCGACGTGCTGCTGCTCGCCCTCCCCGTCAACGGCCACAGGCGCGTGATGGACGCGCTGCTCCCCTTCCTGCGCGACGGCCAGACCGTGATCGTCAGCTCGATGGCCTCGCTGTCTTCGCTCTATCTGCACGAGGCAGCTGCGCGTGCAGGCCGCCAGATCACGGTCGCCAGCTTCGGCACGACCGTGCTGACCGCACGCCGCGAGTCCGGCACGCAGGTCAGGGTGATGACGCGGCGCAAGGCGGTCGGCGTCTCCGCCCTGCCCGGCTCGCGGGTGGAAGAGGTCGTCGCGCTGTGCACCGCCCTCTTCGGCGACGGCTTCTTCGCCGACGGCAGCGCCCTCGCGAGCGCCCTGGCCAACGTCAATCCGCAGTCCCACGGCCCGCTCGCGGTGTTCAACTGGACGCGCATCGAGCGCGCCGAGAACTGGCCGCAGTACCACTGCATGACGCCCGGCGTGTCGCGAGTGATCGAGGCGCTGGACCGGGAGCGGCGCGCCGTGGCCGCCGCGTTCGGCATCGAGCTCGGCCCCATCGAAGCGCATTTCGCGCGCTCCTTCGGCACCGCGTCGGAAAAGCTTGAGGACATCGCCGCCGAGCTGCACGCCAAGCGCGGCGGTCCGCCCGGCCCCACGCAGGTCGACACCCGTTACGTGACCGAGGACATGCCCTACGGCCTGGCGTTCGTCGAGGCGCTGGGCGCCATCGCCGGCGTGCCGACGCCCGCGACCCGCACCATCGTGGATGCGGCCTCGCTGGTCAACGGCATCGACTTCCGCCGCGAGAACGACCTGCTCGAACCGCTGGGCCTGGCGAACGAAACCGTCGCCGGGCTGCTCGAGCGGCTATGACGCGTCGGCTTCGGGGAAGATCGGCTCCCCGAGGTTGAGCATCAGCCGGTTGGCCCAGGCGAACAGGGCAACCGAATGGATCAGGTCGAGAATCTCCTGCTCCGTCAGCCCGGCTTCCTTCAACCCGCGCACGTCGTCGGCCGAGACCTTGTCCGGCTCGGCACCGAGACGGATCGAGAACGCGACGATGGCCTTCTCGCGCGCCGTGGTGCCGGCGCCTTCCGGCGCCTCGAACACCTGCGAGATCACGTCGTTGCGCTTGGCCAGCTGCTCGAAGCGCTGTGCATGCACCGAGGCGCAGTACACGCAGCCGTTGACGCGCGATTCCACCGTGGCGCCCAGCTCGCGCTCGGCGCGCGGCATGCCGCCCGGCGCGAACATGATCGCGTTGAAGGCGATGGAGCGCTGCAGCAGTATCTCGGGCTGATGCGCCAGCACCAGGAAGTACGGCGAAGTGCGCGCCTGCGGGCTCATCTCGTCGAGCGCGGCCAGCTGGGCCGGCGTGGCGGTGTCGACGTTCACCGTGTCGAGCCACGGCTTCCATTTGAGCACCTCGGTGGTGAAGCCCTTGATGCGGATCGGGGCCGTCATGCCGCAGCCTCCACGGCGACCAGCGCCTTCAGGCCCGCGGCAACGCGGATCTGGTACGAGAGGAATGCGATCAACTGGCTCATCGCCACGATGGCGGGCGTCGAGAGGCCGCTCGCGGCCAACGACTGCACGGCGGCCTTGTCGCCCTCGATGGGGCGTTCGATCAGCTTGCCGGTGAAGGCCAGCACGGCCCGCAGGCGCGCATCGGCCACGGGCTGCCCGGCATCCACGGCAGCGATCACATCGCCGTCCGCGCCTTCGGCCGCCAGCCTGTCGCGGTAGTGCGGGGCCAGGCTGTCCGCCTTCGACACGCGGCAGGCATGCAGCGCCACGAGCAACCGCTCGCTTACCGACAGGCCTTCGACGGCCGGCGAGAACATCGCGTCGTAGCTGCCCTGCGTGGCTGCAACGACCTTGTCGCGCTGGCGCCGCAGCGCCCAGAGGGGGTGGTCCGGCGCCAGCGGGATGGCGGCATCGATCACATCGTGGGGAGTGCTTGTCATGGTCGGTTTCTTTCTTGGGGCGGCAGTGCGGGCGTCCATTCGTCGCCGAACAGTTCCGGCTCGGCATAGGCCTCGAGATTGGCGTAGTGGTGGTCGAAGTCCTCGCGATAGAACAGGCTGGCGATGCCGCCCGCCAGCCGCCTGGCGCCGTCGCTGATGGCCGGGATGTCGCCCGACACCGTGCCGTGCGACAGCGCCGCCGGGTAGCAGAAGCAGTGGATGCGCCCGAGCCCCGCGCATTCGCCCGGCACGCGCTGCTGGAATTCGAAGGCGGGCCCGAGGTCGGGCGAGTCGGCCAGTTCCTGGTCTTCGTCGCCGGGCGCGGGCTCGAAGCGGTCTTTCCATGTCCGGATGTGGGCCGAGATGCCGGCGAACTCCGGGCGGTTCGGCCAGTCGACCTTGAAGCCGGTCGAGACGATCAGGAAGTCGAATTCGAAAACCCCCTTCGGCGTCGACACGCGCATGGCCTCGCCCCGCGGCTCGACGGCGAGGATCGGGCAACCGAAGTTGAAGAAGGCATTGGTGTGCCCCGACACCCGCAGCGTGCTGCCGTGCGGCGGCGGCACGTTCGCCACGTTGATGTAGTGGCGGATGCGCCACTTGAGCTCGTCGGGCAAATCGTAGTGCCCCTGCGTGAGCCCCGGCACACCCGCACCCTTGCCCTTGTTGACGCGCGGCAGGTCGCCGCGGCGGATCAGCAGCTCGACGCTGCGCGCGCCGGCCTCCAGCGCGGTGGCCGCACTGTCCATGGCTGAGGAGCCCGCGCCGACCACGCCCACGCGCAGGCCTTCGAGCCGGCCGTAGTCCATGTCGTCGGAGGAATGCGCCCACTTCGAGCGCGGCAGTGCGTCGACGAAAGCCGGAACGGCCGGCCCGCCGAGGCCGTCGCGCCCGGTCGCAAGGACGACGCGGCGCGCCAGCACGCTGCGGTCGCCCTGCGGCGTGCGCAGTGCCAGCCGCACGCCGGACGCATCGGGCAGCGGGTGGATGCCGGTCACCGCGGTGTCGTTGCGCACGTCCACGTCCATCACGCGGCGGTACCAGACCAGGTAGTCCATCCACTGCAGGCGCGGGATCTTGTCCATCGCCGTCCAGGCCTCCAGCCCGAATTGGGCCTCGAACCAGGCGCGGAAGGTGAGCGACGGCAGGCCGAGCGCGGGACCGGTGAGCTCCTTGGGCGAGCGCAGCGTCTCCATGCGCGCCGTCGTCGCCCAGGGGCCCTCCTTGCCCGCGGGCGAGCGGTCGAACACCACGGCGCGAATGCCCAGCTGTGCCAGCGCGACCGAGGCGGCCAGGCCGGCCTGGCCACCGCCGATGATGGCCACGTCGAGCATGGATTCATCGCCCACCTGTCGGGCGGGCATCCAGTTGCGGCCGGGCCAGCCGAGATATTCGAGGTCCTGGGCGAGCCGCGCTTCGAGCGCGGCGAGGGAGGAAGCGGAATCTGATGTCATCTTGAAGAGCGGGGAACGACGCCCAGTGTAGAAAGCTTCGCGGGGTGGCCCGGATTTCGCGTGCCACAATGATTTTCAGACCACAGGGGCCGGCATGGGCAGCAAGAGCGACAGCGAATGGTGGCGCGGCGCGGTGATCTATCAGATCTACCCGCGCAGCTTCATGGACAGCGATGGCGACGGCATCGGCGACCTGCCGGGCATCACGTCCCGGCTCGAGCACGTGGCCAGCCTCGGCGTCGATGCCGTCTGGGTTTCCCCCTTCTTCCGTTCGCCGATGAAGGACTTCGGCTACGACGTGGCCGACTACCGCGCGGTCGATCCGCTGTTCGGCACGCTGGCCGACTTCGACGCCATGCTGGCGCGCATGCACGCGCTGGGCCTGAAGCTCATCATCGACCAGGTGCTTTCGCACACCTCCGACCAGCACGCCTGGTTCGCCGAAAGTCGCAGCAGCCGCGACAACCCCAAGGCCGACTGGTACGTCTGGGCCGACCCCAAGGCCGACGGCACGCCGCCGACCAACTGGCTGTCGGTGTTCGGCGGCTCGGCCTGGCAGTGGGATTCGCGCCGGCGGCAGTACTACCTGCACAGCTTCCTGGCCGAGCAGCCCGACCTCAACTTCCATTGCGACGCCGTGCAGGAGGCCCTGCTGGGCGAGGTGCGCTTCTGGTGCGAGCGCGGCGTGGACGGCTTTCGCTTCGATGCCTGCAACCACCAGTTCCACGACGCGCTGCTGCGCGACAACCCGCCAGCCTCGCTGGCGTCGATCGACGAAGTCAGCACGGTGCGCGCCGACAACCCCTATGCGATGCAGCAGCACCTGTACGACAAGAGCCAGATGGAGAACCTGGCCTTCCTCGAAAGCCTGCGCCGGCTGCTCGACGATTACGGCGCGGTGGCGCTGGGCGAGGTCGGCGACGAGAACGCGCCGCCCGTCATGGCGCAGTACACCGAGCTCGGCAAGCGCCTGCACCTGGCCTACAGCTTCAGCCTGCTGACGGCGGACCACCGCCCCGCGCACCTGCGCCACCAGGTCGAGGCGCTCGACGACGCACTGGCGCCCACCGGCGGCTGGGGCTGCTGGGCGGTGTCGAACCACGATGTGCCGCGCGTCGCCACACGATGGAGCGACGGCGGCCCGGCCGACACCCGGCGCGACCGGCTCTGGCTGGCGCTTCTGCTCGCACTGCGCGGCAGCGCCAGCATCTACCAGGGCGAAGAGCTGGGCCTGCCCGAGGCCGAAGTGCCCTTCGAGCTGCTGCAGGACCCGTACGGCCGCGCGTTCTGGCCCGAGTTCAAGGGCCGCGACGGCTGCCGCACGCCGAAGCCGTGGACCGCTGAAGCGCCGAACGGCGGCTTCACCACCGGCGCGCCCTGGCTGCCGGTGTACGGTCCCCATCTGCCGCTGGCCGTCGAACGCCAGGCCGCGACCCCCGATTCGATGCTCGCCTTCAGCCGCACGCTGCTGCACTGGCGCCGTACGCAGCCCCTGCTGCGCACCGGCGGCATCCGCTTCATCGATGCGCCCGACCCGCTGCTGCATTTCGAGCGGCGCGACGGGCATTCGTCGCTGCAGGCGGTCTTCAACCTCGGGAGCGAACCGGTTTCGATGCCGCTGACCGAAGCCCTGATGCCTCTCGTCGGACATCCGCTCGCGCCGAGCGCCGTCATGCAGGCCGAAGGCGGAAGGCGCATGCTGGTGCTCGCGCCATATGGCGTCTTCTTCGGCACGCCCGCCGCCGAAGGACGAAGCTGAACACCATGCCTTCCTCCAAGCCGCTGCCCGAATCCGAAGTCCATGCGCTGATGCGCGCGGAGCATGGCGACCCGTTCGCCGTGCTGGGCCCCCACGAGACGCCCGAAGGCCTGGAAGTGCGCGCATTGCTGCCCGGCGCGCAGCGCGTGGCCGTGCTGCATTCGCGCACCGGCTGGCCGCTGGCCATCCTCGCGCGGCATCCGGAGTCGGATTTGTTCTGCGGGCTGGTCCCGGCGGCGGAGGCCCGCATGGGCTACTCGTTCCAGGTCGACTGGGAGGCGCACACCTCGCGGCTCGAAGACCCCTACCGCTTTCCGTTCGTGCTCGGCGAAACCGATGTGTGGCTGCTGGCCGAGGGCACGCACCTGCGCCCCTGGGAACGGCTGGGTGCGCACCTGCGCGAGATGGACGGCGTGAAGGGCGTGGCCTTTGCCGTCTGGGCGCCGAATGCGCGGCGCGTGTCGGTGGTGGGCAGCTTCAACAACTGGGACGGCCGGCGCCACATGATGCGGCTGCGCCGCGAGTGCGGCGTGTGGGAGATCTTCGCGCCGCATGTGTCCATCGGCGACAGCTACGAGTTCGAGATCCTGTCCGCGCAGGGCGAGGTGCTGCGCAAGGCCGATCCCTTCGCGTTCTCGTCGCAGCTGCGGCCCGACACCGCCTGCGTGGTGCAGCCCCTGCCCGCGCCGGTGAAGCTGCCCGAAGGCCGCGCCGCCGCGAACGGGCGCCACGCGCCGATCAGCATCTACGAAGTGCACCTGGGCTCGTGGCGCCGCAAGAACAACGGCCACGAATGGCTGGACTACCGCGAGCTGGCCGACACGCTGGTGCCCTACGCGCGCGACATGGGCTTCACGCACATCGAACTGCTGCCGATCAGCGAACACCCCTTCGACGGCTCATGGGGCTACCAGCCGATCGGGCTCTATGCGCCCACCTCGCGCTTCGGCACGCCGGGCGATTTCCGGCACTTCGTGGAGGCGGCGCATGCCGCAGGGCTGGGCGTGATCCTCGACTGGGTGCCCGCGCACTTCCCGACCGATTCGCACGGCCTCGGCCGCTTCGACGGCACCGCGCTCTACGAGTACGCCGACCCGCGCGAAGGCTTTCACAACGACTGGCAGACGCTGATCTTCAACTACGCGCGCACGGAGGTGCGCAACTACCTGGTCGGCAATGCGCTGTACTGGCTGGAGCGCTACGGCGTGGACGGCTTGCGCGTGGATGCGGTGGCTTCGATGCTGTATCGCGACTACAGCCGCAAGGCCGGCGAGTGGGTGCCGAACGTGCTCGGCGGGCGCGAGAACCTGGAGGCCATCGACTTCCTGCGGCGCATGAACCGCGTGGTGGGCATCGAGCGGCCCGGGGCCATGACGGTGGCCGAGGAATCGACGAGCTTCCCCGGCGTGACCCGGCCGCCGGAAGACGGCGGGTTGGGCTTTCACTACAAGTGGAACATGGGGTGGATGAACGACACGCTGGCGTATGCAGGCACCGATCCGGTCTACCGCAAGCATCACCACCAGCAGATCACCTTCGGGCTGATGTACGCGCACAGCGAGAACTTCGTGTTGCCGCTGTCGCACGACGAGGTGGTGCACGGCAAGGGCTCGATGATCGGTCGGATGCCCGGCGACGAGTGGCAGAAGTTCGCGGGCCTGCGCAATCTGTATGGCTACCTCTGGGCGTATCCGGGGAAGAAGCTGCTGTTCATGGGAGGCGAGTTCGCGCAGTACGCGGAGTGGAATGCCGACCGCAGCCTCGATTGGCATCTGCTGGAGCACGCGGCGCATCAAGGGGTGCGACGGCTGGTGCGCGACCTGAACAACGTGTATCGGCACTTTCCTGCGCTGCATGAGCTCGACCATGAGGGCGCGGGGTTCGAGTGGATCGTGCATGACGATGCGGACCAGTCGGTGTTTGCGTTTGTTCGCAAGGCGCGTGATGGGTCGTTTGTTGTGGCGGTCTGCAACTTCACGCCGGTGCCTCGGCATGGGTATCGGCTGGGGGTTCCTTGTGCTGGCTCCTATCGGGAGATCGTCAATACGGATGGCTCGATTTATGGGGGCAGTGGGGTCGGTAACGGCGTTGTGGAGAGTTCTCCTGTGCCCTGGCATGGGAAGGCGGACTCTGTTTCGATCAGCGTGCCGCCGCTGGCTGCTGTGATGTGGGTGTTGGCTTGACGTTCTTTGGACTGGTTTGTTTTCCGGGGCCGGGTCTCGCCCCGGCGGGCGACTCACTTTCTTTTGCTTCGCCAAAAGAAAGTAAGCAAAGAAAAGGCGACCCCACTGTCTGCGTCCCTTCGCTTCGCTACGGGCAACCTGCGGTGCTCGACTCCGGAGGGGGTCCGCAGAACTCGCTTCGCTCAAACAGCTGCGGCCCTGATCCCTCCTGCGTCTGCGCTCCTCGGCGCAGCCAGAAGGGATTTGGAACGCGCCGTCGCTGCGCTCGGCTCCGGAACAGCCAATACCAAAACCAAAAGCCAATACCAACCACCGCAGGCGCAAAGCGCCTGCGGTGGCTTGCTGGCCGAGCGAAGCAAAGGCCCGACCGGTCCCCAAGCCCCTCTGGCTGCGCCGAGGAGCGCAGCGTTTCGCGGATCAGGGCTCGCAGCTGTTTGAGCGAAGCGAGTTCTGCGAGACCCCGCGAAACGCGAGCACCGCAGGTTGCCCGTAGCGAAGCGGAGGGTCGCAGACAGTGGGGTCGCCTTTCTTTTGCCTACTTTTCTTTGGCGAAGCAAAGAAAAGTAGGTCGCCCGCCGGGGCGAGTCCCGGCCCCGGAAAGCAACCACCCGCCGGAGGCAGCAACATGCTGAACCCAGGCACCCCCTTCCCCTTGGGCGCAACACCGTCGCAACAGGGAGTCAACTTCGCAATAGCAGCGCCAACAGCAGAAGCAGTACAGCTCTGCATCTTCGACAGCACCGGCAAGAGCGAGCAGCAACGCCTCAACCTACCGGTATGCACAGACGGCATCTGGCACGGCCACCTGCCCAGCGGCAAGCCCGGCCTGATCTACGGCTACAGAGTCCATGGCCCCTGGAACCCGCACGGGGGCCAGCGCTTCAACCCCGCCAAGCTTCTGCTCGACCCCTACGCCCGCGAGATCGTCGGCAGCTACGACGGCAGCGACATCTTCCTGGGCCACGACCCCGCGAACCCGGACAAGAGGGACACCCGCGACAACGCAGCCGTCGCGCTCAAGGCCCGTGTCGCGCAATCCGCCGGTCCGGCAGCGGCATCCGGCCACGCCCGCATCCCCGCCGGCGAGCGCGTGCTCTGCGAGCTGCACGTCAAAGGCCAGACCAAGCTCCACCCCGCAGTCCCCGCGGCACTCCGGGGCACCTACGCCGGCCTCGCGGAGCCCGCCGTGCTCGACCACCTCCAGCGCCTGGGTGTCACCACCCTGAGCCTCATGCCCGTCCAGCACCGCGCCGACGAGCAACGCCTGCTGCGCATGGGCCTGAGCAACTACTGGGGCTACACCACCATCGGCTGGTTCGCTCCCGAGGCCCGCTACTGGAGCGGCCGCCCCGGCACCACGCCCGCCAGCGAGTTCCGCGCGATGGCCGACGCCATACACGCACGTGGCATGGAGCTGGTGATCGACGTGGTCTACAACCACAGCGCCGAGACCGACGAGCTCGGCCCGACGCTTTCGATGCGCGGCATCGACAACGCGCTGTACTACCACCTGCGCGCCGACGACCGCGCCCTCTACGAGAACTGGGCCGGCACGGGCAATTGCCTGAACCTCGGCGAGCCGCGCGTGCTGCAGCTGGTGATGGACAGCCTGCGTTTCTGGGCCTGCGAGATGGGTGTCGACGGCTTCCGCTTCGATCTCGCGCCCGTGCTCGGGCGCGCCGACGCGCAGCGCGGCTTCGACCCACGCGCGCCCTTCTTCGCCGCCATCGCGCAAGACCCGGTGCTCTCGCGCACCCTCCTCATCGCCGAACCCTGGGACATCGGCCCCGGCGGCTACCGCCTTGGCGAGTTCCCGTCGGGCTGGCTCGAATGGAACGACCGCTACCGCGACGCGCAGCGCGGCTTCTGGCTGCGGCAGGCGCACGACGACAGGGCCAGCCTCGGCGACTTCGCCCATCGCTTCACCGCTTCCAGCACGCAGTTCGCCCATCACGGCCGCGCGCCGACCGCGAGCGTCAACTTCGTCACCGCGCACGACGGCTTCACGCTGCGCGACCTCGTGAGCTACAACGAGCGTCACAACCTCGCCAACGGCGAGGACAACCGCGACGGCCACGGCCACAACATGAGCAACAACTGCGGCGTCGAGGGCCCGAGCGACGACCCTGCCGTGCTGGCCCTGCGCAGCCGCCTGCAGCGCGCGCTGCTCGCCACGCTGATGCTGTCACAGGGCACGCCCATGCTGCTGGCCGGCGACGAGCTGGGCCACAGCCAGCAGGGCAACAACAACGCCTACTGCCAGGACAACGAGACCACATGGCTCGCGTGGATCGGCGCCTCCGCCCCCAACAGCGACGCGGCCCGCACAAGCGCCTTCGTGGCGCGCCTGGCCGCCCTGCGCCGCGAAGCCCCGGCCCTGCGCAGCACCCGCTGGTGGCCGGCCGAGACGCTACAGGGCACGCCACTGGGCATCCACTGGCTGCGCCCCGACGGCGAACCGATGACGGCCGACGACTGGCGCACGGGCACGGCACTTGCAATCCTTTTCGGCGATGGCGCCGGAGACGGCGGCTCGTGGCTGGTGCTGGTGAACGCAGGCCCGCAGGCTGTGTCCTTCAGGCTGCCCGCGGGCGCGTGGCGCCTGCGCCTGTCCACCGATCCCGAGGACGATCCGGGTGAGATGGGCCGGCCGCTCGGCGGCACGGCGCAAGTGCCTTTTTCAAGCATCGGGATCGCAAGAACGTAGGAGCCAGGCGCACGGCACGGTGCTAGTCTCGATGCAGAGACCCTGACGGCGAATGAATTCCAACAAGCGAAAGAACGGAGACTCAGGATGGACAACCTCACACCGAAAGCGCAGCCCTCGCAGGAACTGCAGGCCCATCAACTGGTCCGCCGCACCATCGCCCTGGTGCTGGCCGGCGGACGCGGCTCCCGCCTCAAGCAGCTGACCGACCGGCGCGCCAAGCCGGCCGTGTACTTCGGCGGCAAATTCCGCATCATCGACTTCGCGCTGTCCAACTGCCTGAACTCCGGCATCCGGCGCATGGCAGTGGTCACGCAGTACAAGTCGCATTCGCTCATGCGCCACCTGCAGCGCGGCTGGAGCTTCCTGCGCGCCGAGCTCAACGAAATGGTCGACGTGCTGCCCGCGCAGCAGCGCGTGGGCGACGAGCACTGGTACCGCGGCACGGCCGACGCGGTGTTCCAGAACCTCGACATCATCCAGACCCGCTCCACCAAGCACGACTACGTGGTGGTGCTGGCCGGCGACCACATCTACAAGATGGATTACTCGATCATGGTCAAGGACCATGCCGAGCACGGCCTGGGCTGCACGGTCGGCTGCATCGAGGTGCCGCGCATGGAAGCCACGGCCTTCGGCGTGATGGCCATCGACGAGAGCCGCCGGATCACCGACTTCCTCGAAAAGCCCGCCGACCCGCCCGCCATGCCCGGCCACCCCGACGTGGCGCTGGCGAGCATGGGCATCTACGTGTTCGACTCCGAGTACCTTTACCAGCTGCTGGAAGAAGACAGCGTCAACCCCGATTCGAGCCACGATTTCGGCAAGGACATCATTCCCCGCGCCGTGGCCCAGGGCCGCGCGCTGGCCCATCCTTTTGGCCTGTCGTGCGTCACGCGGGCCTCGCGCGGGCCGGACGCCAAGGCTTATTGGCGCGACGTGGGCACGATTGATGCATTCTGGGCAGCCAACCTCGACCTGGCCTCCATCACCCCGGAGCTCGACATCTATGACACCGACTGGCCCATCTGGACCTACCAGCGGCAGTTGCCGCCGGCCAAGTTCGTGCTCGACCGCGAGGGCAAGCATGGCATGACGGTCAACACCATCGTGTCGGGCGGCTGCATCGTCTCGGGCTCCAAGGTCAGCAGCTCGGTGCTGTTCTCGGGCGTGCGCATCCACTCCTTCTGCGAGATCAACGAGGCGGTGCTGCTGCCCGACGTGGAAGTCGGGCGCGGTGCCCGGCTCAACCGCGTGGTGATCGACCGTGGCTGCGTGATCCCCGACGACATGGTGATCGGCGAGGACGCCGAAGTCGACGCCGCGCGCTTCGAGCGCACCGAGAACGGCGTGGTGCTGGTCACGCGCGAGATGCTCAAACGACTGGCTGCATGAGATTCGCCCCCAGTCTTCGCGCACTTCGTGTCGCTTCGCCAACCCCCTCGCCGGGGGCAATACCAGCGGCCCGGCAAAGCCGGTTCCGCGGTATTCCTGGAAGAAACCAGGTCTTTGTGCCATCCCATCTTGCATGGAGGCAGCACTGACGATGCGAATCCTCCAGGTCAGCGCCGAACTCTTCCCCCTCCTCAAGACCGGCGGCCTGGCGGACGTCGCCGGTGCCCTGCCCCTGGCGCTCATGGCCGAAGGACAGCACGCGCGCGTGCTGCTGCCGGGCTTTCCGGCCATCGTGGCGGGCGTGCGCGACCTGGCGCCCGTGGCCGGTTTCGACGCGCCCTGGGGCGAGCGCTTCGGGCTGCGCCTCGGGCATATCGACATCGACGGGGCGCCCGGCATCCCTGCCTACGTGATCGATGCGCCGGCGCTCTACGACCGGCCCGGCAATCCCTACGAGGACACCTCGCGCCAGCCCTACGGCGACAACCACCGCCGCTTCGCCCTGCTCGGCTGGGCCGCGGCGCAGCTGGCGCAAGGGCTCGATCCGCTGTGGCAGCCCGAGGTCGTGCATGCGCACGACTGGCACGCCGCGCTCGCGCCGGCCTACCTGCACTTCGCGCGACAACAGGCCGGCGGCCCGCGCGTGGGCAGTGTCTTCACGGTGCACAACCTCGCCTACCAGGGCCTCTTCGCGCCATGGAACTTCGCGGAACTCGGCCTGCCCGGCCCTGCGTTCCAGATGAACGGCCTCGAATACCACGGCCAGGTCTCGTTCATGAAGGGCGGCCTGTATTTCGCCGACCGGCTCACCACGGTCAGCCCGACCTATGCACTCGAGATCCAGACGCCCGAGCAGGGCTGCGGGCTCGACGGCCTGCTGCGGCTACGCAGCAGCGCGCTGACCGGCATCCTCAACGCGGTCGACGACCAGGTCTGGAACCCGGCGACCGACGCCGCGCTGGTGCAGGGCTATCACACGCCCGAAGGCCGCCACATGGCCGGCAAGGCGCGCTGCAAGTCGGTGCTGCAGCACCAGCTGGGGCTGGCCGATCGGCCGGATGCACCGCTCTTCGTCCTCGTGAGCCGGCTCACCGAGCAGAAGGGGCTGCATCTGGTGCTCGGCGGGCTCGATGCGCTGCTCGCCCAGGGCGGCCAGCTCGCATTGCTGGGCAGCGGCGAGGCCTGGCTCGCAGAGGCCTTTCGCCAGCGCGCGGCGGCCGCGCCGCAGTCGGTCAGCGCCACCATCGGCTACAACGAGACGCTGGCCCACCAGCTGTTCGGCGCGGGCGACGTGACGCTGGTGCCTTCGCTCTTCGAGCCCTGCGGCCTCACGCAGATGTACGGCCTGAAGTACGGCAGCCTGCCGCTGGTGCGCCGCGTCGGCGGGCTGGCCGACACGGTGGTCGACAGCTCGCTCGAAGACCTCGCCAGTGGGGGCGCCACCGGTTTCGTGTTCGACAGCTTCGATGTCCAGAGCTACGAACGCGCCGTGCGCCGCGCCTTTGCGCTGTACCAGCGTGCGCCCGACTGGCGGCGCGTGCGGGGCAACGCCATGCGCCGGCCCGCCGACTGGGCCACTGCGGCGGCGCAGTACATCGACGTTTATCGGCAGGCGCTGGGATGACGCGCCTCTTCTCGATTCGATGCGTTCGTGATTCGGGGTGCGCTCACGCCGACGGGGTACCTTGCTCCGCGAATGTCCTCCGGCCTTCGGCCTCCCCCTTTATTTCGCTGCGCAAGGCACCCCATCGGCGTGATCGATGGGCGCGGCGCTTGAACTGCGGGCACCACAGCCGCGTCCATGTGCGAATGGCGCCGGGTGCTCCCCGCAGCGAAATAAAGGAGGAGGCCGAAGGCCGGGGGACATTCGCGGAGGGGAGCACCCGGTGTCATTCGCACGCACCCAAGACAAACGTACAGCAGCAAAACACCATCACCCACCCCGAAGAGCGCCAATCATGACGATCAAAGACTTCGCCTACGACCACCCCGACCGCGACGTCGCGGCCTTCAAGCGCGCGGTGGCCAACAAGCTGATCTACGCGGTCGGCAAGGACCCGGTCGCCGCCAGCAAGGACGACTGGCTCAACGCCACCTCGCAGGCCGTGCGCGACCAACTGGTCGAGCGCTGGATGATGACCACTCGCGCCAACTACGCACAGGACCTGAAGCGCGTCTACTACCTGTCGATGGAGTTCCTGATCGGGCGCACCTTCACCAACGCGCTGCTGGCGGTCGACCTCTACGACACCGTGCGCGAGGCGCTGGCCGACTTCGGCGTCGACATGGACGCGCTGGCCGAACGCGAACCCGATGCGGCCCTGGGCAACGGCGGCCTCGGCCGGCTCGCGGCGTGCTTCCTCGATTCGATGGCCACGCTCGGCGTGCCGGGCATGGGCTACGGCATTCGCTACGAGTACGGCATGTTCCGCCAGCGCATCGTCGACGGCCAGCAGGTCGAGACGCCCGACTACTGGCTCACGCGCGGCAACCCCTGGGAGTTCCAGCGGCCCGAGGTGAACTACCGCGTGCGCTTCGGCGGCCATGTGCAGAAGCGGGAAGGCACCAACGCCCCTTACGGCGCGGCCGACTGGGTCGACACGCACGACGTGCTCGCCGTGGCCTACGACACCATCATCCCCGGCTACGGCACGCAGGCCACCAACACGCTGCGGCTGTGGTCGGCGCGCGCCACCGAGGAGATCGACCTCTCGGCCTTCAACCGCGGCAACTACATGCAGGCGGTGGAAAGCAAGAACCACTCGGAGAACGTCTCGCGCGTGCTCTACCCCGACGACTCCACGCCCTCGGGCCGCGAGCTGCGGCTGCACCAGGAGTATTTTTTCTGCAGCGCGAGCGTGCAGGACCTGCTGCGGCGCTACCTGCGCAACCACAAGACCTTCGACCAGCTCTCGGAGAAGGTCAGCATCCACCTGAACGACACGCACCCCGTGCTCGCCGTGCCGGAGCTGATGCGCCTGCTGCTCGACGAGTACGGCCTCACATGGGACGTGGCCTGGACGCACACGCAGAAGGTGTTCAGCTACACCAACCACACGCTGATGCACGAGGCGCTGGAGACCTGGCCGGTCGAGATGCTCGGGCGCATCCTGCCGCGGCACCTGCAGATCATCTACGACATCAACGCCAAGTTCCTGGCCGCCGTGACGCAGAAAGTCGGCAACGACGTGGAGCTGATGCGCCGGCTGTCGCTGGTCGACGAGGCCGGCGAGCGGCGCGTGCGAATGGCCTACGTCGCGGTGCTGGCCAGCCACTCGATCAACGGCGTGTCGGGGCTGCACTCGGAGCTGATGAAGCAGTCGATCTTCTCGGACTTCGCGAAGATCTTTCCCGAGCGCTTCAACAACAAGACAAACGGCGTCACGCCGCGCCGCTGGCTGGCGCAGGCCAACCCGCCGCTGGCGGCGCTGCTCGACCAGCGCATCGGCAAGGGCTGGCGGCGCGACCTGTCGCAGCTCGAGGCGCTCAGGCCCATGGCCGAGCAACCGGCCTTCGTGCGCGCCTTTCGCCATGCCAAGCGCGAGAACAAGCTGCGGCTGGCCAACTGGGTCGAGCAGCACCTGAAGATCGACATCGACACGGACGCGATGTTCGACGTGCAGGTCAAGCGCATCCACGAGTACAAGCGGCAGCTGCTCAACGTGCTGCACGTGGTGTCGCGCTATCACCGCATCCTCGACGCGCAGGCGGCCGGCACGCCGATGGACATCGTGCCGCGCGTGGTGGTGTTCGCGGGCAAGGCGGCCTCGGCCTACGCGATGGCCAAGCTCGTCATCCGGCTCATCAACGACGTCGCCAGCACCATCAACGCCGATGCGCGCGTGGGCAAGCTGCTGAAGGTGGTGTTCCTGCCGAACTACAGCGTGAGCCTGGCCGAAGTCATCATGCCGGCGGCCGACCTGTCGGAGCAGATCTCGACGGCCGGCACCGAGGCCTCGGGCACCGGCAACATGAAGTTCGCGCTCAACGGCGCGCTCACCATCGGCACGCTGGACGGCGCCAACGTGGAAATGCGCGAGAACGTGGGGCCGGAGAACATCTTCATCTTCGGCAACACGACGCCCGAAGTGGCCGACATCCGCGCACGGGGCTACCAGCCGCGCGAGATCTACGAAGGGAATACAGAACTCAAGCGCGTGCTCGACGCGATCCGCGACGGCGCGTTCTCACCCGGCGAACCCGCGCGCTACCAGGGCATCTACGACGCGCTGGTGAACTGGGGCGACCACTACCTGCTGTTGGCCGACTACGCGAGCTACGTGGCGAAGCAGGCAGAAGTCGATGCGCTGTACCGCGATTCGGATGCGTGGACGCGAATGGCGATCCTCAACGTGGCGGGGATGGGTGCGTTCTCGTCGGACCGCACGATTGCTCAGTACGCGCACGAGATCTGGCGCACCAAGCCTGTGGTGTTGAGCTGAGCATCCGGTATTTGCTCCCTCCCCCGCTGGGGGAGGGTTGGGGTGGGGGCTGACGGCCTCCACCACCGCGCAGCCTCCGATGCCGCCGTGCCCCCATCCCAGCCTTCCCCCGGAAGGGGAAGGAGCAAGACAAGGCAAAGTCAGCGCGGCTTCTTCTCGCCTGCCGGCTCTGCCTCGGTCACGAAGCCGATGCGGCTCAGCCCGGCCTTGTTCGCGATGCCCATCAGCGCCACCACCTTGCCATAGGGCACGGCCTGGTCGGCGCGCAGCTGCACCTCGGTGTCCTTGCTGTCGGCAGCGGCCTTTTCGAGTTGCTGCGCCAGTTCCTCGTCGGTCACGGCCTTGTCGTTGAAGAAGACCTTGCCCGAGGCGTCGACCGACAGGCTCACGAACTTGGGCGTGTCGTTGGGCTGCCCGGCGTCGGTCTGCGGCAGGTCGAGCTTGATCGAGCTGGCCATCAGCGGCGCGGTGATGATGAAGATCACGAGCAGCACCAGCATCACGTCGACCAGGGGCGTCACGTTGATGTCGGACAGCGGCCGCTGCGCACCGGCGCCCATGGCACGCCCGCCGCCTGCGGCGCTGCTGCCCAGTGAAGTGCGACCGTAGGCCATGGCGCGCGCGCTCCCTAGACCGGCATCGGCCGCGCCGGCGGCGGTGCGGCGGGTGCCGGCGCCTCGCCGAAGCTGCCCAGCAGGTCGTGCGCGAAGCCTTCGAGCTCGGCTTCGATGCGGCCGATGACGCGGCCGAAGACGTTGTAGGCCAGCACGGCCGGAATGGCCACGGCGAGGCCGAAGGCCGTCATGATGAGCGCCTCGCCGACGGGGCCCGCCACCTTGTCGATGGTGAAGCCGCCGGTCTGGCCGGCAATGCCCGACAGCGCGCCGTAGATGCCCCAGACCGTGCCCAGCAATCCGACGAAAGGCGCCGTGGCGCCCACCGTGGCGAGCAGGATCTGCCCCGCCTGCAGCCGGCGCAGCGCGCCGTGCAAGGCGTCGCGCAGCACGCGCGTGAGCCGCTGGTTGCGGTCGACCGAAGCACCCAGCGTGCCGGCCGGCGCACCGGCGGCGATGCTCTTGATGGCCGACACCGCGGGCGACACGAGCGTCGCGCGGTCGAAGGCCCGGAGCTTCAGCTCGGCATCGGCCAGCGTGGACGACTGCCAGAACGCCGCGATGCTGCGCAGCACGTCGCGCGTGCCGCCGCGCAGCAGCCACGCCTTCCAGAGAATGATGACCCAGCTCGCGACCGACATCGCCAGCAGCAGCGCCGCCACCGAACGGCTGACGCCGTCGCCATGGGTCAGCAGTTCGAGCACGCTCATCGATGGTCCCTTGAGTTAGCGCAGGCCCAGCACGTCGTACATGTCGAACAGGCCGGCGCGCTGCCCCTCCAGGAAGCGCACCGCACGCAGGCTGCCCTGCGCATAGGTGACGCGGCTCGACGACTTGTGGGTGATCTCGATGCGCTCGCCGGTGCCCGCGAACAGCACGGTGTGGTCGCCCACGATGTCGCCGCCGCGGATGGCCGAGAAGCCGATGGTGGAAGGATCGCGCTCGCCGGTGATGCCTTCGCGGGCGTACACGGCGCAGTCTTTGAGGTCGCGGCCCAGCGCATCGGCGATGACTTCGCCCATCTTGAGCGCGGTGCCCGAGGGCGCATCGACCTTGTGGCGGTGGTGCGCCTCGATGATCTCGATGTCATAGCCGGTCGACATGGCCTTGGCCGCCATTTCGAGCAGCTTGAAGGTGACGTTGACGCCCACGCTCATGTTGGGCGCCATCATGATCGCGATGTCTTTCGCGATCTCGGCGATCTCGGCCTTCTGCGCGTCGCTGAAGCCGGTGGTGCCGATGACCGCCTGCACGCCGAGCTCGCGGCATGCCGCGAGGTGCGCGAGCGTGCCTTCGGGGCGGGTGAAGTCGATGAGCACCTGCGCGTCCTTCAGGCCTGCGCGCAGGTCGGACACGATGGACACGCCGCTCTCGAAACCCAGGAAGGCGCCGGCATCGGTGCCGAGTGCCGGGCTGCCGGCGATGTCGAGCGCGCCGGCCAGGCGCAGATCGGGCGCATTGCGCACCGCCTCGATCAGCATGTGGCCCATGCGGCCGGATGCTCCCGCGACGGCGATGCGGCGTGGCGCAGGAGTGGAATTGGCAGGAGTGGAGGTGGATTCAGTCACGCGGATTCAGTCTTCGAGGATTTCGAAACGGCCAATGGCATGCATGCACACGGGACGGACGCCGCCTGGCTCGGCGGGCGCCGCCCGCTGCTGATGCTGCTCGAGCCGCGCTCAGCGCGCGGCTTCGAGCGGAGGATAGGCAGCCGGCAGCGGCGGCAGGGAGGCCGATGCGCCCGCGGCGGAATCGGTTTTTTTCTCGTCCTTGGAGGGTGCGAATTTCTTGAGCTCGTCTTCCGAGGCCTCGAGCGTGGGCACCTTGCCGGACTTCTTGCGGGTGTCGAGCGTGGCGACGAACTCTTCCTCGCTGGGCATCTCGTCGCCCTCGAAGCGGTCGAGCAGCTCGCCGTTGAAGAACACGGTCAGGTGGCGTTCCTGCGGGTCCACGCCCTGGCGACGAATGGTGAACACATAATCCCAGCGATTGGCGTGGAACACGTCGTTCAGCAGCGAGGTGCCGAGGATTTCGCGCACCTGCTGGCGCGACATGCCCGGCTTGAGCGCCGCGACTTGTTCCTTCGACACGAAATTACCCTGCACCACTTCGACTTTGTACGGAGTGACGGCGGCCAGCGCGCCACGCGTGCGATCGCTGAAACCGCTGCAGGCACCAAGGCAGAGCGTTGCGGCAACGGCAGCAACCAGCAGCCAGGGACGGCGTTGGAGAATGGCAGGCATGGGAGGAAAAAGGGGGTAGCGATATGATCGGCCATTGTAGCGGCTGGCCCTTTTCAGGGCCTTTGCCGCAGCCCAGGGGCGCAGGAATCACATGGCCAACATCGACGAACTCAAGAATACCGGCCTCAAGGCCACTTTGCCACGCCTGAAGATCCTCGAGATCTTCCAGACCGGCAGCCAACGGCACATGACGGCGGAAGACGTGTTCCGCGTGCTGCTCAACGAACACTCCGACATCGGCCTGGCCACCGTCTACCGCGTGCTCACGCAGTTCGAGCAGGCCGGCATCCTCGAGCGCAGCCATTTCGAAAGCGGCAAGGCGGTCTACGAACTGAACGAAGGCACGCACCACGACCACCTGATCTGCACCTCGTGCGGCAAGGTCGAGGAGTTCTACGACGCCGAGATCGAACGCCGCCAGCAGATGATCGCCAAGGACAAGGACTGGATCCTGCAGGACCATGCCATGTCGCTGTACGGCCTTTGCGGGGACTGCGCCAAGAAACGCTGACCCCCCGAAGGGGAGGCGCGGCCTGCCTTGGGGCGGCCCGGCGGCGGCCGCATACCCCCACAACCAGTCAGTCCCCTTCGCGGCCGTTTTCCATCGCCTTGTGGTGGCGCGCCACGAAGTCGGCGTACGTGTCGATGCCGCGCAGCTGCAGGATCGAGTTGCGCACCGCAGCCTCCACCAGCACAGCGATGTTGCGCCCCGCCACCACCTGGATGATGACCTTGCGCACCGGAATGCCCAGCACGTCCTGCGTGAGCGGCGCCGAGGGCATGCGCTCGTAGTCGCGCTCGAAGCTGTCGCGCCGCACGAGGTGCACGATGAGCTTGAGCCGCATCTTCCGGCGCACCGCCGTCTCGCCGAAGATCGCGCGGATGTCCAGCAGGCCGATGCCGCGCACTTCCAGCAGGTTCAGCAGCAGGTCGGGGCAGCGCCCTTCGATGGTGTTCTGGTTGATGCGGAAGAGGTCGACCGCGTCGTCGGCCACGAGGCCGTTGCCGCGCGAGATCAGCTCCAGCCCGAGCTCGCTCTTGCCCAGGCCCGATTCGCCCGTGATCATCACGCCCATGCCCAGGATGTCCATGAACACGCCGTGCATCGAGGTGCGCTCGGCAAAGTGCTTGGACAGGTACGCGCGCAGCAGGTCGATCACGAAGGCCGACGACTCGCGCGTGGCGAACAGCGGCAGCTGGGCGCGCTCGCAGATCGACAGCAGTTCGTCCGGCGCGGCCTGGCCGTCGGCCAGCACCAGCATCGGGGGCTCCAGCGTGACGATGCGGGCAATGCGCCGGGCGCAGTCTTCCTCGCTACCGCGCGTCAGGTAGGCCACCTCGCGGGCGCCGAGGATCTGCACGCGGTAGGGGTGGATGTAGTTGAGGTAGCCGACGAGGTCGGCCGCCGATTGGGCCCGGCTGATGACTTCGGAGTCGAACTGGCGTTCTGAAGCGCCGAGCCCTGCGAGCCATTCCCAGCGGAGCGACCCGCGGAACTCCTCGAACATGGCATCGGCACTGATGACGGTCGGCTTCATGCGTTCAGGAGACGGCGCTCACGCACCAGAGTTGGGGCAGGCCAGAATACCGCGGAACCGGCTTTGCCGGGCCGCTGGTATTGCCCCCGGTAGGGGGTTGGCGAAGCGACACGAAGTGCGCGAAGCCTGGGGGCGAGCCACAGGTCAGGCGACTTGCGTGGATTGCCAGCCGGCGATCAGGCCGTGGAGGGCGGACGCGTCGGTGCTGGACTTGATCTGTTCGCGCAGGCTGGCGTCGCTCAGCAGTTCGGCGATTTCAGAGAGGATTTCGAGGTGCTTCTGCGTGGCCGCTTCTGGCACCAGCAGGAAGATCAGCAGCGCGACGGGCTGCTCGTCGGGTGCGTCGAAGCCGATGGGGTTGGCCAGCTGGAACACGGCCGCCATCGGCGCCTTGAGGCCCTTGATGCGGCCATGCGGAATGGCGACACCGTGGCCCAGACCGGTGGAACCGAGGCGCTCGCGCGCAAACAGGCTGTCGGTAATCAGGGCGCGTCCCAGACCGTGAAGGCTTTCGAACAGCAAGCCGGCTTCTTCGAAAGCACGTTTCTTGCTGGTAGCGTCAACGCTCACAAGCACTTGAGCGGGCGGCAGGATGGACGCGAGGCGATTCATGGTGGGTGCAGGGCGGGGGCGATTATGCACCCGCTTGGTAAAAACCCCCAGTCCCCCTATTTACTTTCTGTCTACATGTTGCCCAGAGGCCTCGCGCCCCCTCTGGGAGCTTGCCAAAACCCCACCGCTGCAGTCGGAAAACAAAAAGCCGCCCGAAGGCGGCCTTGGATGCGAGCCCGAGGGCTCCTCTTACATCACGCGCTTGGGCGCGGCGTGATGGTGGTCCTGCAGGCGGTCCTTGTGGCGCACCACCTGGCGGTCGAGCTTGTCGACCAGTTCATCGACCGCGGCGTAGAGATCAGCGTGGCTCGATTCCGCGAACATGTCATTGCCCTTGACGTGGATGTTGCATTCCGCCCTTTGGCGGCGTTCCTTTTCCTTTTGCTTTTCCACCGTGAGGATCACCTTCACATCGACGAGCTGGTCGAAATGTCGGGTGATCCGGTCCAGCTTGCTCGTGACGTAGGTGCGCAAGGCAGGTGTGACGTCGAGGTGATGACCGCTGATCGTCAAATTCATGAATGACCTCCTGGAATTGACGGTTGGGGAAATGACCGCACTGCGGAATGCAGCTTGGCCGGCGAGAAACGGGAGTTGTGAGAAGGGGGGCGGGGGGAAGAAAAGAAGAAGAGGCAGAGGGCAAGTTCGATTCACTATGCCCAAGCTGTCACGGTATTGCAATACCTGAGTTGCCCGGGGTTTCTGCGCTTTGTGTGCGGCATTTCACACGCTAGCGAATCGATAGCATCTGCCGCGCGCAGGGCAGGCGATGCGGCGATTCATCCGGAACAAGTGTTTCATCTCCCGGCAGCGCGTGACCCTGCCGCTGGAAGGGCCAGCAGCTGCCCAGTCAGCGCCAGGCCGCGCGCATCCGGTTGCGCAGGTCGATCACCGCGCTCGGCGGCGGCACGGCCGGCGGCCGCTCCGGCGGAGGAGGCCAGGTCTGCTGCTCGAAGCCGGCCAGATCGGCTTCGGCAATGAAGCGCGTGCGGTTGGCATACAGGTGCCGGTCGCCGCGCGCCGCCTGCTGCGTGATGTAGAAGCGCTGCGGCACCAGCAGGTGCAGGTGGTCGCGCGCCCGGGTCATCGCCACGTAGAGCAGCCGGCGCTCTTCTTCCAGTTCGTGCGCGCTCTGCGCCACGTCGGCCGGCAGGCAGCCGTCGACCACGTTGAGCACGTGCACGGAGTTCCATTCCTGACCCTTGGCCGAGTGGATGGTCGAGAGAATCAGGTAGTCCTCGTCGAGCAGCGGCGGGCCCGGGCGATCGCTGGTGGCCTCGGGCGGGTCGAGCGTGAGTTCGGCAAGGAAGCGTTCGCGCGAGGCATACCCGGCGGCGAGGCGGGCCAGTTGCTCGACGTCGGCGCGCCGCACGCCGGAGGTGTCTTCGTACAGGCGCTCCAGGTGCGGCAGGTACCAGGCCATCGCCAGTTCGACATCGGCCGGCCACTTCAGCGCCGGCGCGCGCAAGGCGGCGTAGGCTGCGGCGAAGTCGGCCCACTGCGCGCGAGCAGCCGCCGGCGGCACGAAGTCGCGCACCGCCGCGGCCGGATCGGCCGCCTGGTCCATCGCGTCGAGCAGCCGCGTGCCTGTGACGGGGCCTATGCCCGGTATCAGCTGCGTCACGCGGAACCCCGCCATGCGCCCACGCGGGTTCTGCGCAAAACGCAGCACCGCGAGCAGGTCCTTCACATGCGAAGCCTCCAGAAACTTGAGCCCACCGAACTTCACGAAGGGGATGTTGCGCCGCGCCAGCTCGAGTTCGAGCGCCGCGCTGTGCGTCGAGGTGCGGAACAGCACCGCCTGCGACTTCAGCGCCAGCCCGCCTTCGCGGTGCGCCAGCACCTTGTCGGCCACCCAGCGTGCCTGCCCGGCCTCGTCGGGCACGAGCACCAGCAGCGGCTTGCCGGCCGAGGGCTTGTCGGTCCACAGCGTCTTGGCGTGCCGCTCGGCGGCCTGCGCGATCACGCGGTTCGAGACGTCGAGGATCGGCTGCGTCGAGCGGTAGTTGCGCTCCAGCGTGACGACGCGGGCCTGCTGCGTGAACTGCGACGGAAAGTCGAGGATGTTGCGCACCGTCGCGCCGCGAAACGAATAGATCGACTGCGCGTCGTCGCCCACCACCGTCACCCCGCGTCCATCGGGCTTGAGTGCCAGCAGGATCGAGGCCTGCAGCAGGTTCGTGTCCTGGTATTCGTCGATCAGCACATGGTCGAAGCGCGCGCCGATGTGCGCGGCCAGCGCGGGCTCGGCGGCCATCTCGGCCCAGTAGAGCAGCAGGTCGTCGTAGTCGAGCACGTTCTGCTGCTGCTTGGCTTCGACATACGCACCGAACAGCTTCTTGAGCTCGGCCTCCCATTCGCCGCACCAGGGAAAGGCTTCCTTCAGCACCTCGGCCAGCGGCGCGCGCGTGTTGACGCAGCGCGAGTAGATCGACAGGCAGGTACCCTTGCGCGGAAAACGGTTCACGGTGGAAGACAGGCCCTGCTCATGGCGCACCAGCCCCATCAGGTCTTCGGCATCGCCGCGGTCGTGGATCGTGAAGTTCTCGCCGAGCCCGATCTGCGGCGCGTACTCGCGCAACAGCCGCGCGCCGATGCCGTGGAAGGTGCCGGCCCACGGCAGCGCGGGCGGCGCCTCGGACTTCAGGCCGAGCACCCGCGCCAGCACCTGGCCGGCGCGGCGCTCCATCTCCTGCGCGGCGCGGCGCGAGAAGGTCAGCAGCAGCAGCCGCTGCGGATCGACACCGCCCGCAATGAGATGTGCGACGCGGTGCGCCAGCGTGCTGGTCTTACCCGAGCCGGCGCCGGCAATGACGAGCAGCGGCCGCTCGTCGCGTTCCGCAATGGCCGCACCCACGCCGTGCTCGACCGCAGCACGCTGCGCATCGTTGAGCGTCGCAAGCGCGGCGGCCAGGCGCTCGGCCTGGGTCTTCGGCGCGGCGGGAAAAACAGGAAGCGCAGCGGTCTGCATGGAGAGCGACTTTACTGTATGTACGTCCAGCCCAACCATGAGGCAGTCATGTGGCCGGTGACATAATCGCGCCTCGCTGCAACCGGAGATTCTTCCTATGGAAACCGCCCCGTCTCGGCAGCTTTCAACTCCCTTTCACTGACGCTTTTTTCGCGCGCGTCGGGCCCGGGAATTGAAAGCGCCCCTCCCTCGCCCAACGTTTCAGTCATACCCGGGAGTGAGCCCATGCTCAACATCTTTACGCTCGCCAACGGTCGCCTCGTCCAGGAAGAGATCGAGTCGCTCGAAGAGCTCTCCAAGTTCCAGCCGATCTGGGTCGACCTCGAGTCGCCCACGCTCGAAGAGAAGCGCTGGATCAAGCAGTACTACGGCCTCTCGATTCCCGAAGACGCGATGGACGAGGACATCGAGGAGTCGGCCCGCTTCTACGAGGAAGACAACGGCGAGCTGCACATCCGCTCCGACTTCCTGATCGACGACGACGAAGATCCGCGGTCGGTGCGCGTGGCATTCATCCTGAACCAGCACAACACCGAGCTTCGCAGCCGCGGCGTGCTGTTCTCGATCCATGACGAGGACGTGCCCGTGTTCCGGCTGCTGCGCATGCGCGCGCGCCGCGCCCCCGGGCTCATCGAGGACGCGAAGGAAGTGCTGCTCAAGCTGTTCGATGCCGATGCCGAGTACTCGGCCGACACGCTCGAGAACATCTACGACGAACTCGAGATCGCGGGCAAGAAAGTGCTCGAGGGCAATGTCAGCGACGAGTTGGCCGGCGAGGTGCTGGGCGCCATCGCGCGCCAGGAAGACTTGAACGGCCGCATCCGCCGCAACGTGATGGACACGCGCCGCGCGGTCAGCTTCATGATGCGCAGCCGCATGCTCAACGCCGAGCAGTTCGAGGAGGCCCGGCAGATCCTGCGCGACATCGAATCGCTCGACAACCACACGGCCTTCCTGTTCGACAAGATCAACTTCCTGATGGATGCGACCGTCGGTTTCATCAACATCAACCAGAACAAGACCATCAAGATCTTCTCGGTGGCCAGCGTCGCATTGCTGCCGCCCACGCTGATCGCGAGCATCTACGGCATGAACTTCAAGTTCATGCCCGAGCTCGACTGGTCGCTTGGCTATCCCTATGCCCTCGTGCTGATGGCGGCCAGCGCGCTGGTGCCGATGTGGTACTTCCGCCGGCGCGGCTGGCTCAAGTAGGCGCCGCGCGGCGGGTGCTAGAGTGGCTGGCAGCAAGCGCTGACCCGGAGAGCCACAGTGCGCAGAATCCGCTTCCTCACCAACCGCCACCGCGCGCCGTCGACCAACACCGCGCTGGGCCTGCTGCTGGCCTTCAATGCCGGGGCCGTCAACGCGGGCGGATTCCTCGTGCTCCACATGTACACCTCGCACATGACCGGCTTCGCCTCGCAGCTGGCGGACGGCATGGTGCTGGGCAACGTCACACTGCTGCTGAACGCGCTCGGCGCGATCCTGGCCTTCGTGAGCGGCGCCGCGGTCTGCGCCATGCTGGTGAACTGGGGCCGGCAGCACCGCATGCACGGCGTCTACGCCCTGCCGCTGATGCTCGAGGCGGCGCTGATGTTTCCGTTCGGGCTCATGGGCGCGATCACGCTGACCTGGCCCACGCCGTTCGCCGTGCCGCTCACGGTGCTGCTGCTGTCCTTCATCATGGGCCTGCAGAACGCGGTGGCGTCGAAGACCTCGGGCGGCAGCATCCGCACCACCCACATGACGGGCAACATCACCGACATGGGAATCGAGATCGGCAAGATGCTCTACTGGAACGGCCGCGCCAGGTCCGCCTCGATGGCGGTGCGCCACGACCGCCGCCGCATGCGCCGCGCGGGCGGGCTGGTCGGCATGTTCGTGCTCGGCGGGACGGTGGGCGCGCTCGGCTTCAAGTACGTGGGGTTCGTCTGCGTCGTGCCACTGGCCGCGCTGCTGCTCGCCCTGTCGATACCGCCGCTGCTGCGCGACATTCCGCGGCGCGGCGCCCCGCTCAGCTGACGGCCGGCAGCGTGGCGAGCCACGCGCCGACCAGCGCGAGGCTGTAGCGGCTCGCGACCAGCGAGACGAAGCGCGCGAAGTCGCCATGCGCTTCGTCGTCCGCCCGGTCGGAGATCGTGCGCATGGCCGCGAAGGGCACGCCGTAGTCGTGGCACACCTGCGCCACCGCCGCGCCTTCCATCTCGACCGCAAGCGCATCGGGCAGATCGCGCCGCAGCGCTTCACTCTCGGCGGTGGTCGACACGAAGCGGTCGCCGCTGGCCAGCAGGCCCCGGTGCACCTTCGGCGACTGCAGGCCGAACTCTTCGACGGCCGCCCGTCCCGTCAGTGCCACGGGATCGCGCAGCACGCCGGCGGCAACGCCCGACAGCGCATCGCCGATCGCGCGGTCCGCAACGAAACGCGACAGGCCCATCAACGGCACTTCGTACTTCGGGAAGATCGGCGATGCATCGAGATCGTGCTGCAGCAGTTCGGTCGCGACCACCACGTCCCCCACGCGCACGCCCGGCGCGAGCCCGCCCGCCACGCCCGTGAACACGACGGCCCGCACGCCGAAGCGTTCGAGCAGCACCGTGGCCGTGACCGCCGCCGCGACCTTGCCGATGCGCGACAGCACCGCGACCACGGGCTGGCCCTGCAGGTGGCCGACCCAGAAGTCCCGGCCTGCGACGCGCACGCGTTGCTCGTCGGGCATCTGCGCGAGCAGCGCACTCAGCTCCTCGTGCATCGCGGCGACAATGGCAACGGGCCCGTGCATCGGCTACTTGATGTCCACGCCGTAGAAGGTGTGGCGACCGAAGGGGCTCAGCTTGAAGTCGACGACCTCCTTGCGCACCGGCTTCAGCTGCACCGCATGCGCAATTGTGAACCACGGCGCCTGCTCCTTGAAGATGAGCTGCGCCTTCTTGTAGAGCGCATCGCGCTCGGCCTGCTTGGTCGTGCTCTTGGCCTTCACTACGAGGTCTTCGTACGGCTGGTAGCAGAACTTCGAGATGTTGCTGCCGCTGGCCGACTTGGCCGAGGCGCAGCCCAGCAGCGTGTAGAGGAAGTTGTCGGGGTCGCCGTTGTCGCCGGTCCAGCCCAGCATGCCCATCTGGTGCTCGCCGGCCTGCAGGCGCTTGCGGTACTCGCCCCACTCGAAGCTCTTGATCTCGGCCTTGACGTTGATCTTGGCCAGGTCGGCCTGCATCAACTCGGCAATGCGCTTGGCGTTCGGATTGTACGGGCGCTGCACCGGCATGGCCCACAGGTCGGTCGAGAAGCCGTCGGGGAAGCCGGCCTGCGCCAGCAGCTTCTTCGCAGCTTCGGGGTCGTACGGGTCGTCCTTCACCGCGTCGTTGTAGGACCACATGGTCGGCGGGATCGGGTTCTTCGCGGCCACGCCGGTCGACAGGTACACGCCGTCGATGATGGCCTTCTTGTTGATCGCCATGTTGATGGCCTTGCGCACGCGCACGTCGTCGAAGGGCTTCTTCGTGGTGTTGTACGAGAGGTAGCCGACGTTCAGGCCGGGCTGCTCGAGCAGCTGCACATTCGCGTCCTTGCGGATCGCGTCGAGGTCGGCGGGGTTGGGGTACGGCATGACGTGGCATTCGCCCTTCTGCAGCTTGGCCCAGCGCACCGACGCATCGGGCGTGATCGCGAACACGAGGTCGTCGATCTTGGCCTTGCCGCCCCAGTACTGCGGGAAGGCCTTGAAGCGGATGATCGCGTCCTTCTGGTACTGCACGAGGTAGAACGGCCCGGTGCCGATCGGGTCCTGGTCGACCTTCTCGGGCGTGCCGGCCTTCAGCATGGCGATGGCGTATTCCTTCGACTGGATGCCCGCGTACTGCATCGCCAGGTTGGCCAGGAACGGTGCCTCGGGCTGGTTGAGCACGATCTTCACGGTGTAGTCGTCGATGCGGTCCACCGTCTTCAGCAGCTTGGGCATGCCCATGTCGTTGAAATACGAGTGGTTCTGGCTCGTGACCTTGAAGAACGGATCGCTCTCCTTCCACTGGCGCTCGAGCATGAAGATGAAGTCGTCGGCGTTGAAGTCGCGCGTGGGCTTGAAGCTCTTGCTGGTGCTGTGCCACTTCACGCCCTTGCGCAGGTGGAAGGTGTACTGCGTGCCGTCGGCGGAGATGTCCCACTTCTCGGCCAGGCCCGGCACGACCTTGGTGCCGCCACGCTCGAATTCGACGATCGTGTTGTAGACCTGCGTGGTCACGTCGAACGAGGTGCCGGTGGTGTTCATCCCCGGATAGAAGTTTTCCGGGCTTCCTTCGGAGCAATACACCAGCGTCTTGGCAGACACCGCGCCGCAGGCCAGGGTAAGGGCTGCAAGCGCTGTCGGCGCCAGGAGCGCCAGGCTTCGTGAGCGGCGCGAAACGGTGGGCTGGGTCTTCATGGGGACTCCTCGAGACAGGGTTGAGAAAAGTCGCCGCCTACGGCGCGGCGAGCACGGGACCATCGGCGCGCACGGGGGCCGCGCCATCAAGAAACTGCTCGGCGTAGTGGCAGGCCACCAGTCGTTCGTCCAACGCGCGCAGCAGCGGCCGCTCCTCGCGGCAGCGCGGTTGCACGTGCGGGCAGCGCGTGCTGAACACGCAGCCCGGAGGCGGGCTCAGTGGCGATGGCAGTTCGCCCTTGAGCACGATGCGCTGGCTGCTGAGCCCCGGCGTGGACGCCAGCAGCGCCTGCGTGTACGGATGCAGCGGCCGCGCGAAGATGCGCGACTTGGGGCCCTGCTCCACCGCGTGGCCGAGGTACATCACGAGCACGTCGTGCGCGATGTGGCGCACCACGCCCAGGTCGTGCGAGATGAAGAGGTACGCCAGGCCCAGCTCGGCCTGCAGGTCGGCCAGCAAATTGAGCACCTGCGCCTGGATCGACACGTCGAGCGCCGACACCGGCTCGTCGGCCACCAGCAGGCGCGGGTTCAGCATCAGCGCGCGCGCGATGGCAATGCGCTGGCGCTGGCCGCCCGAGAACATGTGCGGATAGCGGTTGGCGTACTCGGGCCGCAAGCCCACGCGCGCGAGCATGTCGCCGGCCTTGGCGGCGCGCTCCGACTTGCCCATGGTGGTGTTGATGGCGAGCGGATCCTCGAGCACCGTCGAGATCTTCTTGCGCGGATTGAGCGAGCCGTAGGGGTTCTGGAACACCAGCTGCACGGCCTGGCGCAGCTCGCGCTTGCGTTCGGACGGCAGGTTCACCGCGTCGGCCCCCACCAGCGTGAGCTGCCCCGCGGTCGGCTTCTCGATCAGCGCGACCATGCGCGCCAGCGTCGACTTGCCGCAGCCCGACTCTCCGACCACCGCCAGCGTGCGCCCGCGCTCGATGCGAAAGGAAATGTCGCCCACGGCCCGCAGGTGCGCGGGCGCGCGGAACAGCCCGCGGCGGATGTCGTAGGTGCGCTGGAGGTTCGTTGCCTCGACCACCACCTCGGCCGATGCGTCGCTCGGTGCGTGGCTCATGGCAACACCTCCGCGGCCTGTTGCCGCGGCGGGTCTTGCGCGATGGCCGCCATGCGCCCCGGTTCGCCGAGCGGAAAGTGGCAGCGCACCTCGGCGCCCTGCGATTCGCGCAGCGCCGGGCGCACCTGGCAGGCCCGCTCGGTGACGTAGCCGCAGCGCGGCGCGAACAGGCAGCCCGCGGGCCTGTCATGCACGCCCGGCACCACGCCGCTGATGGTGGCGAGCCTGCCCTCGGGCGCGGCGCGCTCGGGCAGCGCCGCGAGCAGGGCCTCGGTGTACGGATGCTGCGGCGACGCGAAGAGCCGGTCGACGCGCTGGTGCTCCATCACCTGCCCCGCATACATCACGGCGATGCGCTGCGCCATCTCGCTCACCACGCCCATGTTGTGCGTGATGAGCACCAGCGCCATGCCGCGCTCCTTCTGCAGGTCGCGCAGCAGGTCGAGGATCTGCGCCTGGATGGTCACGTCGAGCGCGGTGGTCGGCTCGTCGGCGATCAGCAGGCGCGGGTTGCAGGCGATGGCCATGGCGATCATCACGCGCTGGTTCATGCCGCCCGAGAGCTGGTGCGGATAGCTGCCCAGGCGCGACGATGCGGCCGGAATTCCCACCTGCTCGAGCAGCTCGGTCGCGCGCTTCTTCGCCTCGCGCTTGTCGAGCTTCAGGTGCAGCCGCAGCGTTTCCATGAGCTGGAAGCCGATGGTGAAGCAGGGGTTGAGGCTGGTGGTCGGCTCCTGGAAGATCATCGCGACCTCCTTGCCGACCAGCGCGCGGCGCGCCTTGTCGGAGATGCCGAGCAACTCCTTGCCCGCGAAGCGCATATGTTCGGCGCGCACGCGGCCCGGAAAGCCGACGAGGCCCATCAGCGCCATCATCGTGACGCTCTTGCCCGAACCCGACTCGCCGACGATGCCGAGCACCTCGCCCTCTTCGAGCGTGAGGCTCACGCCATCGACCGCATGCAGCACGCCGCCCTGCGTGGGGAACTCGACGTGCAGGTCCTTGATATCCAGGAGCATGTTCATCTCTTGAGCTTCGGGTCGAGCGCATCGCGCAGGCCGTCGCCCAGCAGGTTGAAAGCCAGCACCGCCGCAAGGATCGCCAGGCCCGGGAAGGTCACGACCCACCAGGCGCGCAGCACGAACTCGCGCGCGTCGGCCAGCATGGTTCCCCATTCGGGCGACGGTGGCTGCGCACCCAGGCCGATGAAGCCGAGCGCGGCCGCGTCGAGGATGGCGGTCGAGATGCCGAGCGAGGCCTGCACGATCAGCGGTGCGGCGCAGTTGGGCAGCACCTCGCGGAACATCAGGCGCAGCGTGCCGGCACCGCTCACGCGCGCGGCGGTCACGTAGTCGCGCGAAATTTCGGCGATGACTGCCGCACGCGTGATGCGTACATAGTGCGGCAGCACGACGATGGCCACGGCGATCATCGCGTTGATCAGCCCCGGCCCCAGGATCGCGACGATCACGATCGCCATCAGCAGGCTCGGCATCGTGAGCACGATGTCCATCAACCGCATGATCGCGATCTCGAGCACGCCGCGGAAGAAGCCCGCGATCAGCCCGAGCACCACGCCCACGGCCACCGAAATGGCCACCACCGCGACGCCGATGGACAGCGACAGCCGTGCGCCGTGCATCAGGCGCGAGAGGATGTCGCGCCCGATCGCGTCGGTGCCGAGCAGGTAGCTCGCGGAACCGCCGTGCTGCCACGCTGGCGGCAGCAGGAAGACGGCGCTGTTGGTCTCGTTGGGCGCGTGCGGTGCGATCCACGGCGCGAACAGCGCGACCAGCAGCAGCACGACGATGGTGGCGAGCCCGATGACCGCGCCGCGGTTGGCAGAGAAGGCCGTCCAGAACTCGCGCCAGGGTCCTGGGGGCGCCGCGCTTCTTGTGCCGGCCGGGATTGCTTGTTGTGTCGTCGCCATGGCTTCAGTGCCTGATGCGCGGGTTGATGACGCCGTAGGCCACGTCGACCAGCAGGTTGACCAGCATCACGATTCCTCCGAGCAGCAGCATGCCGCCCTGCAGCACCGGATAGTCGCGCCGGCCGATGGCCTCGATGAGCCACTTGCCGACGCCGGGCCAGGAGAAGATGGTCTCGGTGAGGATGGCGCCCGTGAAGAGCACGCCCACCTGCAGCCCGATGACGGTCACGACCGGGATCAGCGCATTGCGCAGCGCATGCAGCCCCACCACGCGAAAGCGCGACAGCCCCTTGGCGCGCGCGGTGCGGATGTAGTCCTCGCCCAGCACTTCGAGCATGGCCGAGCGCGTCATGCGCGCGATGACCGCGAGCGGCACCGTGCCGAGCACGATGGCCGGCAGGATCAGGTGGTGCAATGCCGACCAGAAGGCACCGATGTCGCCGGCACGCAGGGAGTCGATCAGCAGGAAGCCAGTTTCGGGCTCGATGTAGTACTGCACCGCGATGCGCCCCGACACGGGCGTCCACCCGAGCTGCACCGAGAAGAACAGGATCAGCAGCAGCCCCCACCAGAAGATCGGCATCGAGTAGCCGGTGAGCGAGGTGGCCATCACGCCGTGGTCGAAGATGGAATTGCGCCGCACCGCCGCGAGGATGCCGGCCGGCAGCCCGAGCAGCAGCGCGAAAAGAATGGCGCAGGCCGCGAGCTCGACGGTGGCCGGGAAGAGCGCGAGGAACTCGCTCATCACCGTGTCCTGCGTGATCAGCGACTTGCCGAGGTCGCCGTGCAGCACGCGCCCGATGTAGATGCCGTACTGCACGATCACCGGCTTGTCGAAGCCGTAGGCTGTGCGCAGCTGGGCGTGGCGCGCGGGGTCGATCCCGCGCTCGCCGGCCATCGTCTCGATGGGGTCGCCCGGCACCAGCCGGATGAGGAAGAAGGCGAGCAGCGTCATGCCGATGAAGGTCGGCACCAGCAGGCTCACGCGGGTCAGGAGGAATCGAAACATCGACCGCGAATATGCAAGATCGATGCCGCAGCCCTCACCGGGCCGAACCCTTACTTCTTCGCGTCGCGCAACTCGCGGCGCAGGATCTTTCCGACCGGCGTCTTAGGCATGTCGCTACGAAACTCCACGATTCGCGGCTGCTTGTAACCCGTAAGGTTTGCCCGGCAGTATTCGCGCACCTGCGCTTCCGTGAGCGAAGGGTCTTTCTTGACGATTACCAGCTTCACGGCCTCGCCGGTCTTCTCGTCGGGCACGCCGACCGCGGCACATTCGAGCACGCCCGGAATCAGTGCGACCACGTCCTCGACCTCGTTCGGGTACACGTTGAAGCCCGACACCAGGATCATGTCCTTCTTGCGGTCGACCACCTTGAAGTAGCCGCGTTCGTCGACCACGCCGATGTCGCCGCTCTTGAAGTAGCCGTCGGGCGTCATGACCTTGGCGGTCTCGTCGGGGCGCTGCCAGTAGCCGGCCATCACCTGCGGGCCCTTGATGGCGATTTCGCCGCGCTCGCCGGCCGGTACTTCGTTGCCGTCGTCGTCGAGCAGCTTGAGCCAGGTGCTCGGCAGCGGCAGGCCGATGGTGCCGGTGTAGGCCGTGCTGTTGGTCGGGTTGCAGGTGGCCGACGGCGAGGTTTCCGACAGGCCGTAGCCTTCGCAGATCGGGCAGCCGGTCTTCTCGAGCCACAGCTTCGCGACCGCGGCCTGCACCGCCATGCCGCCGCCGACCGAGACCTTGAGGTTCTTCCAGTTGACAGTGTTGAAGTCGGGGTGGTTCGCCAGCCCGTTGAACAGCGTGTTGACGGCCGGGAAGCTGTGGATGGTGTGCTTCGACAGCTCCTTCAGCACGCCCGCGATGTCACGCGGATTCGGAATCAGGATCAGCTTGCCGCCCGTGCGCATGTTCAGCATCATGCCGACCGTGAACGCGAAGATGTGATACAGCGGCAGGGCGCACACGCTGGTGGGCTGCTCGCCCGCCGGCACCTTGTTCATGACCGGCTCGTTCCACGCCTCGGACTGCAGCACGTTCGCGATCACGTTGCGATGCAGCAGCACAGCCCCCTTCGACACGCCGGTGGTGCCGCCGGTGTACTGCAACACGGCCACGTCATCGGGTCCGATGGCCACGGGCTTCACCGAAGCACTCGCGCCCTTGTCGAGCGCTTCGTTGAAGCGCACCGCACCCGGCAGGCTGAACTGGGGCACCAGCTTCTTGACGTTGCGCACCATGTAGTTGACGAGCGCACCCTTCAGGAAGCCGAGGCGGTCGCCCATGGAGGCCAGCACGATGTGCCTGATCGGCGTGGCCGCGATGCATTGCTGCAGCGTGGTGCCGAAGTTCTCCATGATGACGATCGCCTTCGCGCCCGAGTCCTTGAGCTGGTGCTCGAGTTCGCGCGGCGTGTACAGCGGGTTCACGTTGACCAGGATCAGGCCTGCGCGCAGGATGCCCGCCACCGCGATCGGGTACTGCGGGCAGTTGGGCATCATGACCGCCACGCGGTCGCCCTTGGCCAGGCCCAGGCCCTGCAGGTAGCCCGCGAAGGCCTTGCTCTGCCTGTCGGTCTCGCCGTAGCTGATGTCCTTGCCCATGAAGCTGTAGGCCGTGCGCTCGGCGTACTTCGCGAAGCTCTCTTCCATGAGCGCGACCAGCGAGTTGTACTGCGAGGCATCGATATCGGCGGGCACACCCTGCGGATAGCTGCTGAGCCAGGGACGATCGGTCATTGGATTTGTCTCCTCCGGGAGTCGGACTGTTGAAAACGAAAACGGCGCACGAGGTGGCGCCGCGAAGAGTTCGCCCGCTGCGCGGGCGTGGACCTTCGGCCTATTCGATGGCCTTGCCCATATCTTCCACTACTTTTTTTGCGTCGCCAAAGACCATCATCGTCTTGTCCATGTAGAACAGCTCGTTGTCCAGGCCCGCATAGCCGGCGGCCATGGAGCGCTTGTTCACGATGACGGTCTTGGCCTTGTAGGCCTCCAGGATCGGCATGCCGTAGATCGGCGTGCCCTTGGTGAGCGCGGCCGGGTTCACCACGTCGTTGGCGCCCAGGATGATCGCCACGTCCGCCTGCGCGAACTCGCCGTTGATGTCTTCCATCTCGAACACCTGGTCGTACGGCACCTCGGCCTCCGCCAGCAGCACGTTCATGTGGCCCGGCATGCGCCCGGCCACCGGGTGGATCGCGTACTTCACGGTCACGCCCTTGTGCGTGAGCTTCTCCGCCAGCTCGTTCACCGCATGCTGCGCGCGCGCCACCGCCAGGCCGTAGCCCGGCACGATGATCACGGTTTCTGCGTTGCTCAGCATGTACGCCGCGTCGTCGGCGCTGCCGCTCTTGACCGGACGCTGTTCCTTCGCACCGCCGCCCGCGCTGACCGCCTCGCCGCCGAAGCCGCCCAGGATCACGTTGAAGAACGAGCGGTTCATCGCCTTGCACATGATGTAGCTCAGGATCGCGCCCGAAGAGCCCACCAGACTGCCCGCCACGATCAGCATCGCGTTGTTCAGGCTGAAGCCGATGCCCGCAGCCGCCCAGCCCGAGTAGCTGTTGAGCATCGACACCACCACCGGCATGTCGGCCCCGCCGATCGGGATGATGATGAGCACGCCCATCACGAAGGCCAGCGCCAGCATCGCGAAGAAGGCGGGCCAGCTCTCGGTGAACATGAACACCAGCCCCAGCCCGATCATGGCCAGGCCGAGCACGAGGTTCAGCATGTGCTGGCCCGCGAACTGCACCGGCGCGCCCTGGAACAGGCGGAACTTGTAGGTGCCCGAGAGCTTGCCGAAGGCGATGACCGAGCCGCTGAAGGTGATGGCGCCGATGGCCGCACCCAGGAACAGTTCGAGCCGGTTGCCGGTGGGAATGGGCGCGCCCTTAGCGATGCCTTCGAGCATGGCCGCGGGTTCGACCACGGCCGCGACCGCGATGAACACCGCCGCCAGGCCGATCATGCTGTGGAAGAAGGCCACCAGCTCGGGCATCTTGGTCATCTCGACCGTCTTGGCGCGCCAGGCGCCGTAGCCGCCGCCGGCCACCAGCCCCAGCAGCACCCAGGCCAGGCCCATGAGGTGGCCGCCAGCGATGTTGTAGATCAGCGCGCCGGTGGTGAGCACGGCGATGGCCATGCCGGCCATGCCGAAGACGTTGCCGCGGATCGAAGTGGTGGGATGGCTCAGGCCCTTCAGGGCCTGGATGAAGCAGACGCTGGCGATCAGGTACAGCAGCGTGACGACGTTCATGCTCATTGGGCTGCTCCTGCGTCAGCCTTCGGTGCGGCCTTCTTGTCCTTCTTCTTGAACATCTCGAGCATGCGCCGCGTGACGAGGAAGCCGCCGAAGATGTTCACCGCCGCGAGTGCGACCGCGAGCACCCCCATGGTCTTGCCCAAGGTGGTTTCGGTGAGCGCGGCCGCCAGCATGGCGCCCACGATCACGATGGCCGAGATGGCGTTGGTCACGGCCATCAGCGGCGTGTGCAGCGCGGGCGTGACGGTCCACACCACGTGGTAGCCCACGTAGATGGCCAGCACGAAGATGATCAGGTTGATGACGGTATGGGAAACGGGATCCATGGGTTCTTCTCCTCGCGTGTTCGCTTACTTCTTCGTGACCTGGCCGTCCTGCGTGACGCGGCAGGCGGCGACGATGTCGTCCTCGAGGTCGATCTTCAGCGCACCTTCCTTGGTGACGATGAGCTTGAGGAAGTCGAGCACGTTGCGCGCATAGAGCGCCGAGGCATCGGCCGCCACCAGCGCCGCGAGGTTGGTCTCGCCGACGATGGTCACGCCGTGCTTGATCACGGTCTTGTCGGCTTCGGACAGCGGGCAGTTGCCGCCGATGCCATCGGGGCCCTTGCCGGCGGCGATGTCGACGATCACCGAACCGGGCTTCATGGCCTTGACCATGTCCTCGGTGATCAGCGTGGGCGCGGCACGGCCGGGAATGAGTGCGGTGCTGATGACGATGTCGGCCAGCGCCACGCGCTTGGCGACTTCGACCTGCTGGCGTGCGAGCCAGCTCGCGGGCATGGGCTTGGCGTAGCCGCCGACGCCGACGGCGGCTTCCTTTTCTTCATCGGTGTCGTACGAGACCTCGATGAACTTGCCGCCCAGCGATTCGATCTGCTCCTTCACGCTGGGACGCACGTCGGAGGCTTCGATGACGGCGCCCAGGCGCTTGGCCGTGGCAATGGCCTGCAGGCCCGCCACGCCGACGCCGAGGATGACGACGCGCGCGGCCTTCACGGTGCCGGCGGCGGTCATGAGCATCGGGAAGAAGCGCTGGTATTTGTCGGCCGCGATCATCACGGCCTTGTAGCCGGCGATGTTGGCCTGCGAGCTGAGCACGTCCATGCTCTGGGCGCGCGTGGTGCGCGGCGCGGCTTCGAGCGCGAAACCGGTGACACCGGCAGAGGCCAGGCGCTGCAGGCCGGCGGCATCGAAGGGGTTGAGCATGCCGATGACGACGGCGCCGGACTTCAGCAGCGCGGTCTCGGCATCGGTGGGCGTGCGCACCTTGAGCACCATGTCGGCGGCGAACGCGGCGTTCATGTTGGTGATCTCGGCACCGGCGGCCTGGTAGGCGGCATCGGTGACGCTGGCGGCAACGCCAGCCCCCGACTGCACCCGTACGGTGTGCCCTGAGGCCACCAGTTTCTTCACCGTTTCGGGTGTAACAGCCACGCGGGTTTCGCCAGCCAGTGTCTCGGCAGGCACGCCTATCAGCATAGAGATCTCCTCAGAGCAAGGGGCAAACGGAACGCGGGCAGAGCTTACAGCAAGATTACAAGCGTTCGCTGTCGCAAAAACGCTCTGTGGTTTTCGCCCCAAAGTGCCGATGAACGTTGTCGCCGCTGCTATTCATTCAATAGCGAATTCGGGTATTCGATAGCGCGTTCGAGGGAGGTGACGCGCGTCTATCTCCAACTGACCAGGAAAATCAAGGCTGTTTGTCCAGCAAAAAATTGTTAACAGTCATTAATGAGATTCACAATCAAATTCACCATTTGCATCCAATTGCTGCCAAATTTATTAACAATTAATCTGGAAAACGCGATTTGCGTGCATTAGTTGCGGCCTTTGAACTTTACGTTAGTCGCAGATGGATACACTCCGACCCCAAATCGTCAGCTCACCGAGACTGACGAAGGAGGAAGAAGGGGATGGAATGCGAATTGCAGTACTCGACGACGGTGTAGATCAACCCAAGCGGATCAATCAAACCATGACGGCACTCGAGCACGAGTGCCATTCCTATACGGAAGGAAAGGCGCTGTTGCAGGCGATGCGCCGGCAAACCTTCGACCTGCTGATACTCGACTGGAATCTGCCCGACATGAAGGGCCCCGACGTCGTGAAGTCCATCCGCCGCGAACTCAATAGCCGGCTTCCCATTCTTTTCGTGACCGACAGGCACGACGAGGGAGATTTGGTCGAAGGCCTCAATGCGGGCGCGGACGACTTCATGGTCAAGCCCGCCCGCGCCGGTGAACTCGAAGCTCGCGTGAATGCGCTGCTGCGCCGCTCCTACCCGGCCCAGCACGAGGCCGAGCTGGTCTTCGGCCCCTACCACTTCTATCCGCCCTCGCGCCTCCTGAAGGTTCGTGGGGTGCAGGTCGAGTTGAAGAACCGGGAGTACGAACTCGCGCTGTTCCTGTTCCAGAACCTCGGGCGGCTGCTCTCGCGCGAGCACCTGCACGAGGCCGTCTGGGGCCTTGGCATCGAGGCGCTGTCGCGATCGCTCGACACCCACATCTCGCGCCTGCGCACCAAGCTCGACCTGCGCCCCGCAAACGGTTTCCTGCTGCTGGCCATCTACGGCCTGGGGTACAGGCTGGAAACGATCGAGGCCGATGCGCTGCCGGGGATCGGCGTGCGCTGAGCCGGGAATCTCCGGCACGCTACAGTCTCGAACGGTTTCCACCGTTGCGGACCCAGCCTTGCAGGACTGGCTGTGCGCCCACCAGAAGGCTTGAGACGAATGAACCCGATGATCCGATTGCTGCTCGCAGCCACGTTGCTCTGGAGCTGGTTCGGCCCGGCCGCCGCACAGGAGGTCGAAGCCAGCGACATGGTGCGAGGCGGCATGCAGGTGATCCAGATGATCGACCAGGGCAAGGCCGGCGAACTGTGGGACGGCGCCACCCCCGCCGCCCGCAAGCGCGTGACGCGCACCGACTTCACCACCCAGATCGCCAGGAGCCGCGCCCCGATCGGAGCACCGCAGATGCGCATCTGGGTGTCGGTCAGCCGCCAGATCGTGGCCGACGCCGACGGCGATACGGCCGGCCAGTACGTCAGCGTCGAATACGAGACCCGCTTCGCGAACAAGCCCGACAGCACGTTGCGCGAACTCGTGAGCTTTCACCTCGACAGCGATCGTGTCTGGCGCTTCAGCGGCTACGCGCTGAAATAAGAAGAAGGCCGAAAACATGGCAGCAGGCCCGCGCTGGAAACCCAACGTCACCGTGGCCGCGGTGATCGAGCGCGACGGGCGCTTCCTGCTGGTCGAGGAGCAGACTGCCGATGGCCTGCGGCTCAACACGCCCGCGGGGCACCTCGACCCCGGCGAATCCCCGGCCGAGGGCTGCGTGCGCGAAACCCTCGAAGAAACCGCCCATCATTTCACGCCAACGGCGCTCATCGGCATCTATATGGCGCGCTCGCGGCCGGCGGCCGAGAGGGGCGAAGACACCACCTACATGCGCTTCGCCTTCGCAGGCACCCTGGGCGCGTTCGAAGAAGGCCGCCCGCTCGATGAAGGCATCGTGCGCACCGTTTGGATGACGGCGGATGAAATCCGCGCCAGTGTGGCGCGGCACCGCAGCCCGCTGCTGCTGCAGTGCATCGAAGACCATCTGGCGGGCAAGCGCCACCCGCTGGACGTGGTCCACGTCGACGAATCGGTGCGCTCGGCGCCCTGAGTCAGACGATGACGCCGCCGCCAAGGCAGCGTTCGCCGTCGTAGAGCACGGCCGACTGCCCCGGCGTGACGGCCCATTGCGGTTCGCCGAAGCGCAGGGCGAACGCGACGCCGGAGTCTCCCCCGGTATCCATCTCGCAGGCCGCATCGGCCTGCCGGTAGCGCGCCTTCGAGCCATAGCCGCGCGGTGCCGGCGCCTCGCCGGAGACCCAGCTCGCATCGTCCGCCTTCAGCGCCGACGACAGCAGCCACGGATGGTCGTGCCCCTGCACCACCCACAGCGTGTTCTTCTCGACATCCTTGCGCGCCACGAACCACGGCGAATAGTCGCCCGAGCCGCGCTGTGCGCCCCTCTCCTTCACGCCGCCGATGCCCAGCCCCTGCCGCTGCCCCAGCGTGTAGAAGCTCAGCCCCTGGTGCTCGCCCAGCTTGCGGCCGCGGTCGTCCTTGATGGGGCCGGGCTCCTTGGAGATGTAGCGGTTGAGGAACTCGCGGAACGGCCGTTCGCCGATGAAGCAGATGCCGGTCGAGTCCTTCTTCTTCGCGTTGGGCAGGCCGATCTCTTCCGCGATGCGGCGCACCTCGGTCTTGTGCAGTTCGCCGACCGGGAACAGCGTCTTCGACAGCTGCGCCTGGTTCAGGCGGTGCAGGAAGTAGCTCTGGTCCTTCGACGGATCGAGCCCCTTGAGCAGTTCGTGCTTGCCTGTGGCCTCGTTCAGGCGCACGCGCGCATAGTGCCCGGTCGCGATCTTCTCGGCGCCCAGGCGCATGGCATGGTCGAGGAAGGCCTTGAACTTGATCTCGGCGTTGCACAGCACGTCGGGGTTCGGCGTACGGCCGGCCTTGTATTCGCGCAGGAACTCGGCGAACACGCGGTCCTTGTAGTCGGCGGCGAAGTTGACGTGCTCGATCTCGATGCCCAGCACGTCGGCCACGCTGGCGGCGTCCACGAAGTCGATGTTCGACGAGCAGTATTCGCTGTCGTCGTCGTCTTCCCAGTTCTTCATGAAGATGCCGACCACCTCATGCCCCTGCTGCTTGAGCAGGTGCGCCGTCACAGCGGAGTCCACTCCGCCGCTCAGTCCCACAACGATCCGATGCTTTGCCATAAGCCCCCTATTGTCCCAGCCCCGTGGAAGGGGCTTCCGGCGTGTGGGAAATCGGGAAAACCCGTGTCGCCGGTTTGTCAGCCCACGGGCCATCGACGGGAGGGCCGGCGCTAAAGTGATTCCGGACGAAGGCGGCAGCAAGACCCGCCACGCCATTCACGACAACAGCAAGCGGAGACAAGACGCATGGCCACACCTTCCACCGCCTCGAATTCCGGCGACACCCTCCCCTGGACGCGCGCCTACCCCGCGGGCATGCGCTGGGACGCCGAGCTGCCCGTGAAGCCGGTGCAGCAGATGCTCGACGAGGCCGTCGAGCGCTGGCCCGAGCGCTCCGCCGTCGAGTTCATGGGCCAGGTCATCACCTACCGCGAACTCGGCGCCGCCGTCGAGCGCGCGGCCAAGGGCCTGCAGGACCTGGGCGTGAAGCCCGGCGTGCACGTCGGCCTCTACCTGCCGAACACGCCGCACTACCCGATCGCCTTCTTTGCCGTGCTGAAGGCCGGCGGCACGGTGGTGAACTATTCGCCGCTGGACGCCGAGCGCGTGCTGGCCCACAAGATCGAGGACAGCCGCACCGACATCCTCATCACGCTCGACCTCGTCAACCTCTACCCGCAGATGGCGCGCCTGCTCGACAACTCGCGCCTGAAGACGCTGGTGGTCGGCAGCCTCGGCGACTACGGCGCCATGGGCGACAAGGTGCAGGCCCAGTTGCAGGGCGCAGGCCAGATCGCCTCCGTGCCCGTGGACGACCGCCACGTGCGCTTCACCGAGCTGCTGAAAAGCGAGGGCGCGCACAAGACCTACCCGCTGGGCGACCTCGCCGAAGAGATCGTGGTGCTCCAGTACACCGGCGGCACCACCGGCCTGCCCAAGGGCGCGATGCTCACGCACGCCAACCTCACGTCGGCCTCGGCGCAGTATTACGAGTCGACAAAGGGCGATCCGCCCATCCTGGCCGAGGGCACCGAGCGCTTCCTGGTGGTGCTGCCGCTCTTCCACATCTTCGCGCTTAGCGCCGCGATGCTGCTCGGCGTGCGCCTGGGCGCGGCGCTGGTGCTGCACACGCGCTTCGATGTCGACGCGGTGATGAACGAGCTCGCCGCCAGCCGGATCAGCGTGTTCCCCGGCGTGCCGACGATGTACACCGCCATCCTCTCGCACCCCAAGGCGAAGGAGATGGACCTGCGCTCGCTCAAGTTCTGCGGCTCCGGCGGGGCGCCGCTGCCGGTGGAAGTGGAGCAGCGCTTCTTCGAGCTCACCGGCTGCCACCTCAACGAGGGCTGGGGCATGACCGAGACCTCGCCCGTGGGCACCTTCACGCCCGCACGCGGCCTGCGCAAGGCAGGCTCGTGCGGCATGCCGCTGCCTCAGGTGCGCATCAAGCTCGTGAGCCTGGACGATCCGTCGAAGGACGTCACCACCTTCGGCGAGGCTGGCGAGCTCTGCATCAAGGGCCCGAACGTGATGAAGGGCTACTGGAACAACCCCAGGGCCACGGCCGAATCGATGACGGCCGACGGCTACTTCCGCAGCGGCGACGTCGCGAAGATGGACTCCGACGGCTACCTCTACATCGTCGACCGCACCAAGGACATGCTGCTGTGCGGCGGCTACAACGTCTATCCGCGTGTACTGGAAGAGGCGGTATACGAGCACCCCTCGGTGGCCGAGGTCTGCGTGATCGGCATCCCCGACGAGTACCGCGGCCAGTCGCCCAAGGCCTTCGTGAAGCTGAAGGAAGGCGCGCCCGAACTGACGCTCGATGCGCTCAAGGCCTTCCTGAAGGACCGCCTCGGCAAGCACGAGATGATCGGCGCGCTGGAGATCCGCGCCGAGCTGCCCAAGACGCCGGTGGGCAAGCTCTCGAAGAAGGATCTCGTCGACGAGGAAGCCCGCAAGCGGGCTGTGTAGCAGCCGCGGCTGCTTACCGCTTCTTCTGTCCGAATGCTTCGGCCAGCAGCTCGTAGGAGCGCAGCCGGGCCGCGTGGTCGAACACCTGCGAGGTGATCATGAGTTCGTCGGCACCGGTGCGCGCCACGAATGCCTCGACGCCCTTCTTCACCGTGTCGACCGAACCCACCGCGGAGCACGACAGCACGGAGTCGAGCAATGCGTTCTCCGCCGGCCCGACCTTCTGGCGGTAGTTTTCCACCGGCGGCGGCAAGCGCCCCGGCCGGCCGCTGCGCAGGTTCACGAAAGCCTGCTGCCACGAGGTGGCGCGGAACTCCGCTTCGGCATCGGTGTCCGCCGCGAACACGTTGAAGCCCAGCATCACGTACGGCTTCTGCAGCTGCGCCGACGGCTTGAAGGTCTCGCGGTAGATCTGGATGGCCTGCATGATCTGCTGCGGCGCGAAGTGCGAGGCGAAGGCATAGGGCAGGCCCAGGTGCGCCGCGAGCTGCGCGCCGAAGGTGCTCGAACCGAGAATCCATACCGGCACTTCGAGCCCCGCTCCGGGCACGGCACGCACCGGCTGCTGCGGCGCCTTCGACATGAAGTCCATCAGCTCGATCACGTCCTGCGGAAACTGGTCCGCGTCCGATTCGAGGTTGCGCCGCAAGGCCCGCGCGGTGCGCTGGTCGGAGCCCGGTGCGCGCCCGAGGCCGAGGTCGATGCGCCCCGGGTACAGCGACTCCAGCGTGCCGAACTGCTCTGCAATCACGAGCGGCGAATGGTTCGGCAGCATCACGCCGCCGGCGCCGATGCGGATGGTCGATGTGCCTGCCCCCACGTACGACAGCAGCACCGCAGTGGCCGCGCTCGCGATGCCCGGCATGCCGTGGTGCTCGGCCAGCCAGTAGCGCGTGTAGCCCAGCTTCTCGCCATGCTGCGCCAGCGAGAGCGAGTTGCGGAACGACTGCGCGGCGTCGCTGCCTTCGGTGATCGGGGAAAGGTCGAGGATCGATAACGGAATCATGGCGCGATCATGGCGTGAACCGCCAAAGCCGTCGCGCGAGGGGCTATTCGGTTGGGTATGGCGTCATCACGCTCACGCGCCGGGGCTCCGCTTGCGCCATTGGCCGAGGTCGGCTTCGATGCGCTCGTCGACGTTGCCGCTCCAATGCGCGCCAAAGCCGGCCGCGCGCAGCAGCTCCACGATGCGGTAGCCCACCACCACGGTGTTGGCTTCGCGCTGTTCGATCTCGGGGATCATGCCGCCGCTGAAGGCCAGGCGCAGGCGGCCGGTGCGCACCGCGGTGTCGAGGTCCTGCGAGTGATAGAAGCAGCAGCCGCGAATGCCCGAAGCCAGCCGCCCCGCGGCGCGCCACTGCTCGCGCACATCGTCGTGGCCGTCGGCCAGCGTGTTGCCCGCGCGATGCAGCGCAATGATCTTCTCGCCGCGCAGCTGCGCGAAAACCGCTTCGAGCCGGTCGTATTCGGTCTGCGCGGGCCACCCGGATTCGGCCGCGCGCTTGGCGGCGCAGGCGCGTGCGGCCTCGGCCTTCACCCAGGCGCGGTCCTCGGCGGAGAGCTCGTCCGGATCAAGGTACTCGTCGGTGATCATCCATTCGATGTCGGCATCGGGATGGAAGCCGCTCCACACGAGATCGTGGATGCGTCCGCGTGTGTCTTCAGGATCGAGAGTGAGGGCCATGCGTGTTGGGTTGCCGCATCGGCGGCGACGAATCGTGCTTTCTTGTTTGTCTGCTGGCGGGAGCGGTTTATTTTCGCCCACCGCATCAGGACGGCGCAGTAATGCGAAAGCATGAGCCCCTGCGGCCACCCCTTCCGCGCCGCGCCATCATGAAGGATGCGCCAGGACAAGGCAATGCAACGCGGCCCCCTGCGGCTGGCTATGCTCGGCGGCTCTTCATGCCGCAGCGCCATCCTTCCATCGACCTGATCGCCCACCCTCGCGTGGCCGGGCTGCCGCCCTTCGACGAGCACGTGCCCACCGAATGGTGCTCCGACGCGCCGCAGGCCACCGAGCGCATGCAGAAGCCGTTCTCCGACTGGATCGCATGGCTGGTCGCGCTGGCGGTGCTGGCTTTCATGGCCGTGTTCGGCTTCCAGGCCATCACGTGGTCGCTGCGCGGCGGCTGGCAATGGCTCTGGCTGCTGGTGGGGCTGCCGTTCTTCGGCATCTTCTCGGTGTCGACGGTGATGTTCCTCGTGACCACGCCGCGCGAGCGCCGCCGCGTGCGCGTGGCACTCGAAAACATGTCGCTTGAACGCGGCGAAGGCTTCCGCGCGGACATGCCGCTGGACCAGCGCCTGCGCGCGACGGTGCCGCCCGCACGGGACGGCGAACGCACCGCGGCGCCGGAGCGCATCGGCGTGCGCCTGATGCAGCGCGCGATCCGCCACGACCACGACGGCCACGCCGTGCTGGTGGACGAGTGCCGCGACGAAACGGTGGCGCATTGCGAAGCCGCCGACGATGCGCACGGCAGCCGGCGGGTCTATGCGTGGACGCTGCGCGCGGGCCCGGCGCACGAAGGCGCGGCGCAATGGTTCGTCACGCTGCACGACGCGGCGCTGCCCGGCGGCCCGCCCTTCCTCGTGGCGGCGCTGCGGGAACTGCCTTCGGCTTGAGTCGGCCAAAAAAAAACCGGGCCATGCAAACGCATGGCCCGGTTTCTGTCTTTCGCCTGGCAGCAGGCTGTCGCGGCGGATTACAGCGGCAGGCTGTCGCCGCGGGCCGCAGCGCGGGCGGCGGCACGCACCGCGGCGCGGTCCACCGTGCTGGCCAAGACCGGTGCCGCAACGGCGGAAGCGCCTTCGGCATACGGATCGGCACTGTGCGCGGCGGCCACGGCATCGGCGCGAACGGCGGCGCGGCTGACGGTCGAGACGATCACGCGGGCCGGGCCGGCATCGGCGCCGGTGGCGTAGGGGTTGGCGCTGTGGGCAGCAACCACGGCCTGGCCGGCGACGTCGGCGCGGCTGGCGGCCGAGGTCAGCTGGTGCACGCCTTCGTACGACTCAGCGTGAGCGGCGCCGGCAGCGGCCAGCAGGGCGATGGAGATAGCGGAGAGGAGCTTCGAGGCGGTCATTTGGATGTCCTTCAATTCGTTTCAGTTCTTTTGCACTTGGATGATTTCGAACCGGTCTTGGGTGGGTCACCGTCCCTTCGGGGGGCGGCCACCTCGCTCGGGGGCCCTGTTCACCCAGATCGGCTTGGGGGCCGGTCTGTGAGATGAATTGTGCGCCGTTATCTAAGTAAAAACCCTTAGCAAACAGAACCACGGCGTTCACATGTTGGAAACAATCTCCCGTTTCCGGAGGAGATCGCGGCTTGCCGTAGAGTCTTTGCATGCGCGAGCCCGCCGCCCCTCTTCCACCCCTCCCGCCCCTGTCGGCCTGGGGCACTGCGGACACCGTCTTCGACAGGCTGGCAGGCGCGTGGGACCTGGAGCGGACCATCGAGGGCCAGGCCTCCATGAGCGGCGTCGCGGTGTTCACGCCGCTCGAGACGGGAATGCTGAAGTACCGCGAAGAGGGCCGGATCCGGCTGGCCGACGGCAAGGAGTTCGACGGGCACCGCGAATACTTCTTCGAGCGCATTCCCGGGGGATTCGCGGTGCACTTTGCCGAGAGCCCGCCGCGCCTGTTCCATGCCGTCGGCATCGTGTGCGACGGCGATGTGCTCGCGGGGTCGGCCACTCACCTGTGCACACCCGACACCTACGACAGCGGCTACCGCTTTCTGCCGGACGGCTCCTTCACGATCCGCCACGCGGTGCGCGGCCCGCGCAAGGACTACCTCTCGGCCACCATATTCAAGCGGCCCTAGATCGATCAGGTCAGTCGCGGTCGAGCCGCCAGCCCGGCATGCCGCGCATCACGGTCTGCACGAGCATCGCGCAGAGGCCGCACTTGATCAGGTCGCCGGGAATGAAGACCAGCATGGCCAGCGCCGCTTTCGGCAGCGGCATGTGGGCCACCGACGACAGCCCGACGATGCCGAAGGCATAGATCACGAAGATGCCGCCGACCACCGACGACAGGAAGGCCGCCGCCAGCAGGGGCAGGCCCGTGGCGCCGGCCATGCGGCGCACCGCAAGGCGCATCAGCAGGCCGCAGGCGAAGGCGCCGAACATCCAGCCGAACAGGAAGCCCGACGTCGGCCCCACGAACACGCTCAGGCCGCCTCGGCCGCCAGGCAGCAGCGGCAGGCCCAGCGCCACCGCGAGCAGGAACAGCGCGATGGCCAGGAAGCCGCGGCGCGGCCCCAGCAGGCAGCCCGCCAGCATCACGCCCAGCGACTGCAGCGTGATCGGCACGCCGAACGGCAGGTCGATCTTCGGGATCAGGCCGAACACCGCCATCAGCGCCGCGAACAGAGCGATGTACGACAGCGAGCGGGACGAAGTGAGGGAGCCTGTGGTGGTGGTCATGGCGATTGCTTTCGAAGAATAGGACCGGAGTTCAGCGCCCGAGCCGAGCGGCCAGCGCATCGGCCACGCGCTCCGCCGTCTGCAGCGTGCGGATGGTCAGCGGCGCCAGCAGCCGCAGGCCGCCGCCGTGGCCTGCGCGCGCGCGGTAGGCATCGTCGAGGCGCTGCCACTGCACGTAGAAATTCTCGGCGAAGCGCAGCATCAGGCCAAGGCCGAGCGCGATCCGCTCGGTCGGCACACCGAAGCGCTGCAACGGGTGCAGCACGGCCTCGAGCACCGCCAGCAGGTCTTCGAAGCGCGTGGTCAGCGTGAGCATCAGCGCCAGCGTGGCCGCGCTGGCAAGGCGCAGCGCGCTGGCCACGCCGAGCGGGGTCGTGCCCATCGCCCAGTGGAAGCCGACGATCATCCCGCCGGCGATCGCCACGCCGAGCAGCATGCGCACGCGGCGCCACGCGGGCGGTCCGAGCGAGCCGAAGATCAGCAGCACCACCGCACATGCGACGGCCAGGTGCACCGGCCGTTCGACCAGCACCAGCAGCGTGCCGCACACCGACAGCAGCGCGAGCTTGACCCACGCCGCGATCGCATGCATCCACGTCGGCTGCTCCGAGTACAGGCTACGCACGGCGGCCCCGCTCCGACGCGGCGCGCTCGCGCACGTTCTCGGCATAGGCCTCGCACACCTCGCGGCCCGGCCCGTCGGCGCGCACTCTGCCCTGTTCGAGCCACAGCACGCGCTCGAAGTCGTAGACGTGTTCGAGCAGGTGCGTGGACACGAGGATCTGGTGATCGCTGGCGTCGAGCTGCGCGGCCAGCCGCGCCTGGCTCAGCAGGTCGAGGCTGGCGAAGGGCTCGTCGAGCAGCAGCGTGGCGGGCTCGCTGATCTGCAAGGCCAGCAGGCACACCTGCTGGCGCTGCCCCTGGCTCAGCTCGCCCACGGCGCGAGCGGCCCAGGCCTCGAGCCCGCGCCGCGCAAGAAATTCGCGCGCCTGCTGCCGCGCGGCCTGCCGCGTTTCGCCGCGCGCGGTGAGGCTGAAGGCCAGCTCCTCGGCCACGGTCGGAAAGATGATCTGGTCGTCGGGGTTCTGGAACATCAGCCCCACGTGCTTCGACAGCTGCCTGCGGTCGGCCTGCGTGTCGCAGCCATGCACGACCACCCGGCCCTGCTGCGGCTGGTCGAGCCCGCTGATCAGACGAAACAGGCTGCTCTTGCCCGCCCCGTTGTCGCCGATCAGGCCGATGCGCGCCTCCTGCAGGTGGAGCGTCAGCCCCTCGAAGACATGCTGGCTGCCGCGCACCAGCGTCACCGCTTCGAGGCGGATGCTGTGCGGGGAATCGGGTTCGGGCGGGGTCGGCTGCGGCAAGGGGCGCCCACTGTACCCGAACGCGCCCTTGCGGCGCCGGGCTCAGGGCGTGGCGACGAAGAGCCCGTTGATCTCGCCGACCGACAGCATGCCCTCGCCCATCGCGCCGAAGCGGCCATGCTCGAAGGCCTCCCTGGCGATGCGGCCGACCAGCCCCAGCGCCGACTGCAGCGGGCCGCAGCCGAGGCTGATGCGCCGCGCGCCGGCACGCGCAAAGCCCTCGGCCGGCGGCGCACCGGCATAGCCCGCGTACACGTTCACAGGCAGGCTCACCGCACCGGCCATGCCGGCGATCTCTTCGAGGCTGGACATGCCTGGCACGAAGATGCCGTCGGCACCCGCCGCCGCGCGCGGCTCTACGCGGCGGCGGGTCGTCCCAGGGCACGAAGTAGGCGTCGGTGCGCGCGTTGATGAAGAAGCGTGCATCCAGCTTGCGGATGGCGGCGATGCGCTCGCACAACACCTCCGGCGACGCCAGCTCGCGCGTGCCCGGCCGCGTGCCGTCCTCGATGTTGATGCCGGCCGCGCCCATGTCGATCAGCGCGCCCGCCACGCCGCACACCGCCTGCGCGCTGTCGCCGAAGCCGCTTTCGATGTCGACGCTCACCGGCACGCCCGCCACGCGGCAGATGCGCGCACAGGCCGCGAGCAACTCGCTGGCCGGCATGCGCTCGCCGTCCGCGTAGCCGAGCGACCAGGCCATGCCCGCGCTGGTGGTGCCGATGGCCGTGGCCCCGGCGCGCTCGACGATGCGGGCGCTGGCGGCGTCCCAGGCGTTCACCAGCACCAATGGGTCGGGCCCGGCGTGCAGGCGATGAAAGATGTCGGCTTGCTGCCGTGACGATTCGGAGGAATGCATGTGCGATGGCCCGAAGGCGTTGTGGAATGACTGCAGCATAAGGACGCCCCGCTTCCAGGACTTGGAAAAACTTGCTCCTGTCGCGCTCTGTGCCGCTCAGGAAGCCATCAACGCCACCACCGGATAGCGCCGCCACCCGGGCTCCGCATGGCGCTGTCCGTGGGCGAAGAGAAAACCCAGTACCGCTTGCGGATCGGACAGCTTGTCGGGGTGATCGGCCTTCCATTGCTCGAACTGCCGCTTCAGCGCGGGTTCTTCCTCCAGCATCCGAAGCGCGGTGTCCTCGAAGACGTAGGCCGAGAAGTTCTCCTTCTTCTCCAGCACGCTGTTGAAGAAGCCCCAGCGGAAGAAGCTGTCGTGGGCTTCGGGCTCCAGCGTCTCGACCACGTAGCGGGCATTGGCCTGGTCCAGCGGTACCCACACGTCGCCCGCATGCGCCTGGAAGGCCTCGGAGTGCGCTGCGAGCACCACCTCGTCATGGAACATGTGCCCTTCGTAGGCGTTCGCACGGGAGGCCACGCTCTGGATGCGATACACGCGCGCCGCATCGAACAGCCGGTCCGCTTCGAGACGCTGCAACTCGACGCCATTCCACGCCAGCCGCTCGATCACTTCGCGCCAGGCCCGGGGCACGAGATAGGCCTTGGGCGCGGTGACGGACGCGACTTCGACGCAGCGGTCGAAGTGCACGATGTCCTTCTCCCAAGGCTGGCCGCGGTCGTAGGCCAGGCGCTCATAAGTACCCAGTTGGCTGGGCGTGCGAACCGCGCGATAGCCCTTGAAGCGCAGGCTCGCCGGCCGGCTGCGGTCGTTGTGCCATACCAGCGGCCAGCGCGCCTGTTGCGCCGCGGCGGCCCGGCCTCGCGGCGCAGTTCCTGAATGCGCGCCGCATGCCCCACGGTGAACTCCAGCACCACCTCGACCAGCGTCCGCATGGCAGCCACGCGGTCGGCAAAGGGCTTGAGCATGTGGGTCTCGGGCATGAAGCCGATGGTGTGGTGCAGCGCGGCATAGCCGGTGGAAAAGCGTGGCAGGTCGAGGAAATCCTCGATGCCGTCGTCCGGCGTCTCGGCCAGCAGGTTCACGTACGGGCAGGTTGGCCAGCCGCGCCGGTCCATGCCGCCGTAGATCGCCGGCAGCATGCTCTCGCGCAGGAACTGTCCCAGCCCGCCGCCCAGCTTGTCTGGCTGGGTCGGGATCAGCGTCATGGTGTAGCTGTAGTCCGCGCCGTTGGAGGTGTGGGTGTCGACCATCACGTCCGGGTCCCACGCGGTGAAGAACTTGTTGAACACCTGCGCGGCGAGGCTGTCGCACTTGATGAAATCGCGGTTCAGGTCGAGATGCCGGCCGTTGCCGCGGAAACCGAACGACTCGGGGCCGAGCTGGTTCACGCGCGAGGTGTCCTGGCGGTTGATGCAGCCGTCCACGTTGTAGACCGGGATGAAGAGGAACACCGTCTTGCCCAGCGCGGCCAGCCTCTCAGGCTGCGTGCAGAAGTCGCGCACCAGCGCCATGCAGGTGTCGATGCCCTCGGGCTCGCCGGGGTGGATGCCGTTGTTGTTGAAGAACACGGGGCGGCCCTGCCGCTTGAGCGTTTCGCGGTCGAACACGCCGTCGGCCGTGACCACGCCCGCATGGAGCGGAGCGCCGGTGTCCGAAGTGCCGATCTCGCCCCAGTGCAGCACGCCGGGGAAATCCCTGGCCAGCTGCTCGTAGAAGGCGATGCATTCCGCCCAGGTGGTGGTCTGGTTGCCGTTGCCTGACTCGAACGGCGTGGAGTACGGTGTGGCTCGTGAAGAGGTCATGGGAAGAAGGCTACAGTAGTCGCCCCGATCCGGTCATCCAGCCCTTCTTTCTGCAAAGAGCCAAGAGCCTGCCAGACACGGCCGCAACACACATTCAAGGAAACAGACATGGGCGCTCAATGGAAAGCAAAGCACAAGGATCTGGCAGCCAACGCCAAGGGCCGGCTGTTCAGCAAGCTCGTCAAGGAAATCCTGGTGGCCGCGCGCAGCGGTGCCGACCCGGCCTCCAACGCGCGCCTGCGGCTGGTGGTGGAGCAGGCCCGCAAGGTCTCGATGCCCAAGGACACGCTCGACCGCGCCATCAAGAAAGGCGCGGGCCTCACGGGCGAGTCCGTTCACTATGAGCACGTCATCTACGAAGGCTTCGCGCCGCACCGCGTGCCGGTGATGGTCGAGTGCCTGACCGACAACGTGAACCGCACCGCGCCTGAAATGCGCGTGCTGTTCCGCAAGGGCCAGCTGGGCACCTCGGGCTCCGTGTCGTGGGACTTCGACCACGTCGGCATGATCGAAGCCGAACCCGCCAGGCCCGACGCCGACCCCGAAGTGGCCGCCATCGAAGCCGGCGCGCAAGACTTCGAACCGGCCGGCGAGGACCACCCCGCCGTCTTCCTCACCGACCCCACCGATCTGGACCTCGTGAGCCGCGCCCTGCCCGCGCAAGGCTTCACCGTGCTGTCGGCCAAGCTGGGCTACAAGCCCAAGAACCCGATCGATCCGGCGAGCCTGAGCGCCGAGGCGCTGGAAGAAGTCGAAACCTTCCTCGCGGCCATCGACGCGAACGACGACGTGCAGAACGTGTTCGTGGGCCTGGCGGGTTGAACTCCCGGCCGCGCATGCTCGCCGGCAGATGCCTGTGCGGCGCGGTCCACTACGCGGTGGCGGATGAATTTGCCTACGCGCTGAACTGCCACTGCTCCGATTGCCGGCGCGCGACCGGCTCGGCCTTCAAGCCCTTCGCGGGCATCGAGCGCGGCAAGTTCGCCATCACGCAGGGCGAGGACGGCATCACGATCTACGGCAAGCCTGACGCGGGCGACCTGCACTGCGCGAAGTGCGGCTCGCTGCTGTGCTCGGTCGTGCGCGACGGGCAGTTCGTGCACGTCACGCTGGGCACGCTGGTCGACACGCCCACCGTCCGGCCGAGCGCGCACATCTTCGTCGGCTCGAAGGCGCCGTGGTTCACGATCACGGACGACCTGCCGCAACACAAGGGCCACGCCGGCGGGAACTGAACCGCCCGCGCAAGAAGATGCCGGCCCGGCGCCGACAACGACATCCTGTGCCGTAGCGCGGCCCCAGTTCGGGCCTGCGCAGGCAGGGAGCGCTCCTATGCTCGATGAACTCTCTCTTCATCCCTGGAGCTTTCCCATGTCACTGCAAGATTTCAAGGTCCTCACCTTCGACGTCGTCGGCACGCTGATCGACTTCGAGGGCGGCATGCTCGCCTACCTGCGTAGCGCGGCGCCCGATGCCGATGTGAGCGATGACGACTTCCTCGCCGCCTACCGGCGAGCCCGCGCCGATGGCAGCGCCGGCTGGTACCCCGACGACCTCGAGCGCTGCTGGCACGCCATCGCCCCCGCGCTGGGCCTGCCCGACACGGAGGCCATTGCGAAGGGCCTGCGCGACTCGGTTGCCGAGTGGCCCGCGTTCCCCGATTCGGTGGAAGCGCTGAAGCGGCTCGGCAAGCGCTTCAAGCTGGTGACGATGACCAATGCGCAGGCCTGGGCGCTGGCGCATTTCGACAAGACCCTGGGCTCGCCCTTCGACATGCTGCTGAGCTGCGACGATGCACTGTGCGAGAAGCCCGACGCGCGCTACTTCGCCTACGCCCGCGGCCGCTTCGAAGGCGCGTGGGGGTTCAAGCAGGCCGACAACCTGCACGTGGCGCAAAGCCAGTACCACGACATCGGCATCGCGAAGCAGCTCGGCATCGCCACCTGCTGGATCGAGCGCCGCCACGCGCAGAAGGGCTCCGGCGGCACCATCGAGTCGAAGCACACCGTGCCCAACCATCACTTCCATACGCTGGCCGAACTGGCCGATGCGGTCGAGGCGGGGCGCTGAGCATGGACGAAAACGAAGGCGCGCAACTGCGCAGCGCCCGGTGGTTCCGCAAGAACGACCTCCCCGGCTTCATCCACCGGTCGACGCTCGCAATGGACGGCTGGACGCGGGACGACCTCATGCAGCGGCCGGTGGTCGGCATCCTGAACACCTGGTCCGATCTCAACCCGTGCAACCTCAGCCTGCGCACGCTCGCGGTGAAGGTGCGGGAAGGCATCCTGGAAGCGGGCGGCATTCCGCTCGAGGTTCCGATGATGTCGATCAGCGAGAACCTGATCAAGCCGACTTCCTTTCCCTTCCGCAACCTGCTGGCCATGGAGGCCGAGGAAACCATCCGCGCCTATCCGCTCGATGCCGTGGTGCTGCTGAGCGGTTGCGACAAGACGCAGCCCGGCCTCCTGATGGGCGCTGCGAGCGCCAATGTGCCCGCGATCGTTCTCAACAGCGGGCCGGCCACGCCGCGGTCGATGGCCGGCGGCGAGCTGGCGACCGCGAACGGGGTATGGAAATTCGTCGACCAGATGCGCGCGGGTGCCGTGCCCGACAAGGCGTTCGAGACCTTCGAGCGCAACGTCATGGGCTCGCCGGGTCACTGCGCCGAGATGGGAACCGCCTCGTCCATGTCGATCGTCACCGAGGCGCTGGGACTGGCGCTTTCCGGCTCGAGCCTGGTGCCGTCCACCGACGCGCGCCGCGGCCAGTTCGCCAAGCAGGTGGGCCGCCGCGCCGTCGACCTGGCGCGCTCGGGCGGACCGACACCCAAGGACATCCTGGACCACCGCGCGTTCGACAACGCCATCAGCCTGCTGTGTGCGATCGGCGGCTCGACCAACGTCGTCATCCATCTGCTGGCGCTGGCGGGGCGCGTGGGAGTGCCGCTGCAACTCGACCGCTTCGACGAGATCGCCCGCAGGGTTCCGTTGATCACCAACGTCCAGCCCGCCGGCAAGCACCTGACCGAACGGCTGATGATGGCCGGCGGCGTGCCCGGCCTCTTCAAGGAACTGTTGCCGCTGCTTCATCTGGATGCGCGCACGATCGAAGGCCGAACGATCGGTGAGATCGCGGACGCCGCCGAGATCACCGACGACGACGTCATCCGGCCGCGCCACCGGCCCGTTCGGCCGGGCGAGAGCCTGATCGTCGTCAAGGGCAGCCTGGCGCCCGACGGCGCGGTCATCAAGTCGGCCGCGGCCGATCCTGCACTGTTCCAGCACAAGGGACGCGCGGTCGTGTTCGAGGATGTGCAGTCCCTGGCGGACACGATCGACGACCCGGCGCTCGGGATTGACGAGAACAGCATCCTCGTGCTTCGCAATGTCGGCCCCAAGGGCGCGGCCATGCCCGAATGGGGCATGCTGCCCATTCCGCGCCGCCTGATGGAGCGCGGCATCCGCGACATGGTCCGGATATCGGATGCGCGCATGAGCGGTACGGCCTACGGCACGGCCATCCTGCACGTCTCGCCGGAAGCGGCGGTCGGTGGCCCTCTGGCCCTGGTGCAGACCGGCGACATGATCGAGCTGGACGTCGCCCGGCGCCGCCTCGACCTGCTGGTCAGCAATGAAGAGATGCACAAGCGCCGCGCCGCATGGGCCGCGCGCGAAGAGGTGCATGTGCGCGGCTATCGCAAGCTCTACAACAACCATGTCGAGCAGGCGCACAAGGGCTGCGACTTCGACTTCCTGCTCGGCGCCAGCACCGACAACCTGCCCGAAGGCCTCTTCGACGGCTGGGTCGGCGGCTGGTGACTCGCATGGAACGGAGAAAGCCATGAGCGTGCTCTACCGGTCCGACGCCGCGCGCGCAGCGGCCTGGGCGAGCTTCTTCAAGGACAACGCGCCCGACATCGACTTCCGTACCTGGCCCGATGCCGGCGATCTCGAAGAGATCGAATACCTGGTGTCCTGGGCCGCGCCCGCCGGGTTCATCGCATCGCTGCCGAACCTGAAGGTGCTGTTCTCCTCGGGCGCAGGCATCGACCATATCGACCTGCCGTCCGTTCCCGAGCACGTACAGATCGTGCGCATGGTAGAGCCGGGCATCGTGGACGGCATGGTCGAGTACGTGACGCTGACGGTCCTCGCACTGCACCGCGACTTCTTCGACTATGTCGCGATGCAGCCTTCGGGCACCTGGAATCCGCTCGAGGTGCCGCCCGCCTCGAGCCGCACGATCGGCGTCATGGGACTCGGGGTGCTGGGTCAGGCCGTGCTGCAGCGGCTCTCGGCCTTCGGCTTTCGCCTGCGCGGCTGGAACCGCTCGCAAAAGAACATCGCGGGCGTCGCCTGCCATGCGGGCGAGCACACGCTCGATGAATTCCTCGGCCAGTGCGACGTCCTTGTCTGCCTGCTGCCGCTCACCGATGCAACGCGCGGAATCCTCGACGCGCGGCTCTTCGCCGCCCTGCCTCGCGGCGCGAGCGTCATCAATGTCGGCAGGGGTGGGCATCTCGACCAGGCGGCGCTGCTGTCAGCGCTCGACAGCGGCCATCTGTCGCGCGCCATCGTCGACGTGACGGACCCCGAACCCTTGCCACCGGAGCATCGCTTCTGGAGCCATCCACGCGTGCTCGTCACGCCGCACGTCGCCAGCATGACCCAGCCCGACACGGCCGCGCCCATCATGCTCGCGAACCTGCGCAGCCATCTGCGCGGCGAAGGACTGCGTGATGTGGTGGACCGCAACCGGGGCTATTGAGGCCGGCGGCGCTTCGCAAGCCGCATGCGGATTTATGCCAAAACCCTGGTGCAAAAAGGCTCAGCGTCCTGATTCGGCGGGGCAAATCGGTACTGAACCCGAGAGCACGCTGCATACCATCGATCCATCCCAATGTCGCGTTTCGAATTCTCAAAAGGAGCTTCCATGACCACTGTCTTCCGGCCCAAGTACATCAGCTTCGATTGCTACGGCACCCTCACTAACTTCCAGATGGCACCGATGGCGCGCAGGCTCTTCGCCGACCGCGTCAGCCCGGAAAACATCGAACAGTTCTGCCAGGACTTCGCGGCCTACCGGCTCGACGAGGTGCTGGGCGACTGGCAGCCCTACTACGACGTCGTCTACAACTCGGTCCTGCGCACCTGCAACCGCTGGGGCGTGCCGTTTCGCGAGGCCGACGTCTCGGAGATCTACAACGCCGTGCCCACCTGGGGCCCGCACCCGGACGTGACGGCGGGCCTGGCCAGGATCGCCGACAAGATCCCGCTGGTGATCATCTCGAACGCCATGGACGCGCAGCTCGTGCACAACGTGAAGCTGCTCGGCGTGCCCTTCCACCGGGTCTATACGGCGCAGCAGGCCAAGGCCTACAAGCCCCGCCTGCGCGCCTTCGAATACATGATCGACTCGTTGAATGCGAAGCCGGAAGACTTCCTGCACGTGTCGTCGTCGATGCGCTACGACCACATGTCGGCGCGCGACGTGGGCATCAAGGACAAGGCTTTCGTCAATCGCAAGCACGAACCCGGTGTTCCAGCCTACGGCACGACCGAGATCTCCGACATCGGTGGCCTGCCGGCGCTGGTCGGTCTCTGAGTCTGGCGCGATCGCCGGTCATGCCGGCGATCGCTTCTTTCAAGCCGCCCGTTTCTGCGAATCCGCCGCAAAGCGCCCGATGGAGAAGCTCTCGATCGGCGTCGACGTGCGGCCGGTGGCGATCAGCTCGGCCATGGTCTCGCCCACGCCGGGGCTGATCGCGAAGCCCTCGCCGCAGAAGCCGAAGGCGTAGTGCAGGCCAGGCACGCGGGCGCTGGGGCCCATCACCGGCTGCCAGTCGGCCATGTAGCCCTCGATGCCGCTCCACACGCGGATCAGCTGCACGTGTTCGAACGCCGGCACCACGCGGCGCAGTTCGCGCATCTGGCGCAGCACGTTGTCGGGCTTGACGTAGGCGCGGATACGGTCGGCGTGCGCCGGCCCCTTGAAGCCGCCGCCGAAGACGATGTTGCCGCGCGAGATCTGGCGGAAGTACATCCCCTCCTGCTCGATCGGCGAGGAGACGCCGATCGACGGACCGATCGCATAGGGCAGCGGCTCGGTCACGCCCATCTGCGGTCCGCGCGCCTCCATCGGCACGGGCTCGCCGAACTGCTCGGCCATGCGGTTCGACCAGGCGCCGCAGGCCACGAGCAGCTGCGGCGCGCGAAAGCGCCGGCCGTCCGCGGTGTGCGCCGCGAAGCCCCCGCCGTCACGCTCGACCTTCATCACCTCGGCATGCTCGACGATATTCGCGCCCGCGCGCCGCGCCGCCCGCGCGAAGGCCGGTCCGGCCAGGCGCGGATTGGCATGGCCGTCGTTCGGCGACAGCGAACCGCTCACCACCTCGGGCGCGAAGATGCCCCAGCGCTTGCGCAGCTGCGCGGCGCTGAAGAGCTCCAGGTCGAGGCCCAGCGGCTTCACGTCTCTCGCGTGCTGCTCGAGCACCGCGGCCTGCTGCTCGGTGTAGCAGACGCGCAGGTGGCCGTAGGGCACGAACTCCAGGTCCTCGCCGAGCAGTTCGTTCACGCGGCCCCAGACGGCGCGCGCGCGGTTGGCCAGCGGCATCTGCGCCAGCACGCGGCCCTGGCGGCGCACGTTGCCGAAGTTGGTGCCGCTGGCCTGGCGGCCGACCAGTTCGCGCTCGAGCAGCGTGACCGACAGGCCGTGCTGGCGGCGCAGGAAGAAGGCGGCGGTGGTGCCCATCAGGCCACCGCCGAGCACCAGCACGTCGGTGTGGGTGGTTTCGCTCATGGACTCACCTCGCGCGTATTCATCATCAATGGCTTGACCGGCGCCTGCGAACGCAGGCGGCCCACCAGCTGCACCGGCACGCCGCTGGCCTGCGCCACGATCTCCGCCGACGCATGGCCGCAGAAGCGGCCCTGGCAGCGCCCCATGCCGACACGGCTGAAGGCCTTGGCGCGATTGACTTCGTGGCTGTCCATCTCGTTGACGCAGCGGCGCAGTTCGCCCGCCGTCACGGCTTCGCAGCGGCACACGACCGCCTCGTCGGGCAATGCTGCGGCCTGCGCATGCGGCCACGGAAAGGCGCGCGCCAGTCCTTCGCGGAAGCGGTTCATCTGCGCCAGCGTGCGGCGCAGCGCGGCGGACTCCGCGTCGTAGAGCGCGCGGCCCGTCGCATGGCCGAGGTCGGCCAGCGCCGCAAGCGCGGCCAGCCGGCCGGCGGCCTCGGCGCCGTCGGCACCGAGGATGCGGACGCCGTCACCAGCCAGGTACACGCCGCGCGTGCTGCTGCGGCCGTCGGCATCGATGCGCGGCAGCCACTGCCGGCTCACGGGTTCGAAGTCGAACTCGCAGCGCGCGAGATCGGCCAGCTGCGTCTCGGCGCGCAGGTGCCAGCCAAGGCCGACGGCATCGCACGCGAAGCGCTGCTCGCGCCCCTGGGCATCGCGCACGGCCACGGCCTGCACGCCGAGGCTGTCGTCGCCATCGATGGCGAGCGGCACCACGCCTTGCAGCACCGGCACACCTGCACTGCGCAGCCCGCGGATCAGAGCGAGCCCGCGCAGCGCCAGCCGCGGCCGCGCGAGCAGCCCGCGCACGGCACTCCAAGACTTGGCGGCCGGCGCGGTATCGAGCACCGCCGCCACCTGCGCGCCGGCCTGCACGTACTGCGACGCCACGAGATACAGCAGCGGGCCACTGCCCATGAAGACCACGCGCGAACCGATGGCGCAGGCCTGCGCCTTCAGCGCGATCTGCGAGGCGCCCAGGCTGTAGCAGCCGGCGCGGTGCCAGCCCGCCACGGGCATCAGGCGGTCGGTCGCGCCGCTGCAGACCAGCAAGGCATCGAACGGCAGCACCTGCGGTTCGCCGGCATGCACGACGTGCAGCGCGCCCTCGCTCACGTTCCAGGCCAGCGTCTCGCCGCGGTAGTCGATGTGGGCGCGCAGTGCATCGAAATCATGGTGCAGCGCCTGTGCCTTCGCGGCTTCGGTGCCGTAGAGCTTGGCATAGGGCCGCTTGAAGCCTTCGGGCTGGCGGCGGTAGATCTGTCCGCCGTCGCGCCGGCCTTCATCCACCACCACGGGCCGCACGCAGGCGCGCACCAGCGCCTGCGCGGCGCGCACGCCCGCGGGGCCGGTGCCGACCACGACGATGCGTGGCGAAGGCGAAGCTGGCGGCATCGCGCTCACCGCACGGCCGCCGCGGCGCCGCGCGCCAGCAGCTGCTGCAGGTCGGGCGTGGCGGGCCAATGAGCCGCGGGCGGCCGCGTGAGCACCGACATCCCCGCCTCGACGGGCGTCGAGCAGGCGCGCAGCCGCTCGCCCGTCGGCGTCCACACCCAGCAATCCTGGCAGGCGCCCATCAGGCAGAAGCCGGCGCGCGGCCCGTCGCCGAACTCGCTGTCGCGCACGCGCCGTCCGTTGCTCAGCAGCGCCACCAGCAGGGTGTCGCCGGCCAGCGCGGTGCGGGCCTCACCATCGATGTGCAGGGTCAACGCGGGCCGGTCGGTCTCCGCGAGCCGCACGAAGCGGGTGGGCAAAGCAGAGGGAGGCTGGGTTTCGGGCATGGACGGATGAAGGCGCCGGTCAGCGCTCGTGGGGAAAAAGCCGTTCGATCGGACAGTGCGTCTTGATGAACGGCGACTTGATGACGATGTAGCTGAAGTACTTCGCGATGCCGATGTTGCGTTCGAGCAGCCCCTCGATCACTTCCTGGTAGTGATTCACGCCGCGCGTGAGGAAGCGCAGCAGGTAGTCGTAGCCGCCGCTGACCAGGTGGCATTCGAGCACCTCGTCGACCTCGCGGATCGCGGCCTCGAAGCGCACGAAGTCCTCGCGGTGGTGGTCCGACAGCGTGACCTCGGTGAACACGGTCAGCGTGTCGCCGAGCTTTTCGAGCCGCAGGTGCGCGCCGTAGCCCGCGATGTAGCCGGCTTGCTCCAGCCGCTTCACGCGGATCAGGCAGGGGCTGGGCGACAACCCGACCGCATCGGCCAGGTCGACGTTGGTCATGCGCCCGTTCTTCTGCAGCTGGGCCAGGATGCGCAGGTCGAGTCGGTCGATCTTGAAAGCTTCTGACATCGCGGTGCCTGGAGAGAAGGAAAGTCTGATTCTGCGTCGCCGCCCGGTCTTGCGGAGCTTTTATGCGCCGGTTTGTTCAGGCCGCCAGTGCGGCGCGCACGTCGGGCGCGTCGAGCACTTCGTCGAGCGTCTTCCTCAGCCGCGCGAACAGCTGCGCGAACTCGTCCTCGGTGACGGTGAGCGCGGGCGCGAAGCCGAGGATGTGATCGCCGAAGGAGCGGAACACCAGGCCGTTGCGGTAGGCGGCGGCGAAGATGCGCTCGGGCAGTCCGAGCGATGCGTCGAAGCCGCGCTTGCTCGCCTTGTCGCTCACCAGTTCCAGTGCGCCCAGCAGGCCGCGGTGGCGGGCATCGCCCACCAGCGGATGGGTACGCAGCGCGTCGAGCCCGGCCGCAAAGTGCGCCGCACCGCGCTGGCCGTTGGCGAGCACGCCGCCCTCTTCGTAGAGCCGCAGCACCTCGAGCGCGACCGCGGCGCTGACCGGGTGCGCCGAATAGGTCGCGCCATGCCCGACCAGGGCGCCTTCGGGCACGCCGTCGGCGATGCCGGCATAGACCTTCTCCGACATCATCGTGGCGCCCATCGGCACGTAGCCGGCGGTCAGGCCCTTGGCCATGGTCATGAGATCGGGCTCCACGCCTTCGGCCTCGCACGCGAACATCGGGCCAGTGCGGCCGAAGCCGGTGATGACCTCGTCCACCACGAAGAGGATGTCGAGCTCGCGCGCAGCCTCGCGCATGGCCTTGAGCCAGCCCTTGGGCGGCACGATGACGCCGCCCGAGCCCTGGATCGGCTCGCAGAAGAACGCGGCCACGTTGTCCGCGCCCAGCTCGGCCACCTTGGCGCGCAGGGCCGCGACCGATGCGGCGATCAATGACTGCGCGTCGGCCCCGTCCGGCTGGCGGTAAGGATTCGGCGAAGGAATGTAGTGCTGCGTGGGCAGCGGCAGGTCGAATCCTCGGTGGAAGGCCGGCAACGCGGTCAGGCCCGCGCCGGTGGACGACGAGCCGTGGTAGCCGCGCTCCAGCGCGATGAAATGCTTCTTCGACGGCCGGCCGGTCGCGTTGTAGTACTGCACGATGAAGCGCACGGCGGCATCGACCGCCTCGGAGCCGCCCAGCGTGAGGTACACGCGGGTCAGCGATGCGGGCGTGATCTGCACCAGCTTTTCGGCAAGGCGGATCGCCGGCTCGCTGCTGAAATGAAAGTAGCCGGTCGCGTAGGGCAGCCGGCGCATCTGCTCGGCCGCGGCCTGCACCACGCTCTCCTGTCCATAGCCCACGTTCACGCACCACAGGCCGGCGAAGGCATCGAGCAGCTCGTGGCCATTGCTGTCGGTCAGCCAGGCGCCGCGGCCCGAGGCCAGCACGGTGGGGCCGCGCTGCTCGTGCACGCGCCAGGGCGAGACGGGGTGGATCAGGTGCGCACGATCGATCGCGTCGAGCGCGGCTTGGTGAGGCAATGCGGTGGGATGCGTCATGGGCTGTGTCCGGAGGAAGCTGGTGGCGAAGGAGGCTTTCGATGCCCTCAGCTTAGGATGCGCGACCCTCGGCCTGGTGCTGCTTTGAGGCCTCTGCACGAAGCACGCTGCCGTTGTGCGTGCCGCGACAGCAGATCGTGCGGCGGCTCATGCGGCCTGCCTCCGGCAACTCGCGCTCAGTACCCCTTCTGGCGATCGACCAGCCCGACCATGGGCTCGCCCGCGGCGAAGCGCTGCACGTTGTCGAGCACCGCTTCGGCGGCACTGAGCGGCTGCGTCATGCTCGCGATGTGCGGCGTGAGCTGCACATGCGGATGGCGCCAGAAGGCGTGCGCCGGCGGCAGCGGTTCGGGGTCGGTCACGTCGAGCACGGCATCGCCGACCTGGCCACTGGCAAGCGCGGCCAGCAGGTCGGTGTCGACGAGCTGCGGGCCGCGGCCCACATGCACCAGGCCCGCACCGGCAGGCAGCATCGAGAACAGCCGCGCGTCGAGGAAGCCGCGCGTCGAATCGGTCAGCGGCAGCAGGCACACGAGGATGTCAGTGCGCGCAAGAAAGGCCGGCAGCTCGTCGGCACCGGCATGGCATTGCACGCCGTCGACCGCGTGCCGCGAGCGGCTCCATCCCGCGCAATCGAAACCCATGCCGACGAACTGCCCCAGCACGGCCTGCCCGAGCGAGCCGAGCCCGAGCACGCCGACGCGCCGTTCACCCGCGGGCCGCACCGGCAGCGGCTTCCACTGCCCTTCTTGCTGCTGGCGCCTGTACTGCGGCATGTCGCGATGCAGGCCGAGCACCGCATGCGTCACGTACTCGACCATGCCGCCCACGATGCCGGGCTCCACCATGCGCACCACGGGCAGCACGGGCGGCAGCGCGGCAAAGTCGAACTGGTCGACGCCCGCGCCCGAGGAGAACAGAACTTCGAGATTCGGAAAGCGCGCCGCCAGATCGTCCGGCGGCTCCCAGGCGGCGAGAAAGCGTACCTGCGCGGGATCGCCGATGTCGGGCCAGATGCGGAAGTCGATATCGGGTGCGCGGCGGCGGAACACTTCGGCCCACAGGCGGCCTCGCACGGGGTCGGATTTGTAGAGGAAGGTGGTGGTCATGGGTTTTGTTTGTGGGTGCGATTCGGGCGCTGTTGTTCGGGGTGCGTGCACAGGCCGTCGGGTACTCCCCTCCGCGAATGTCCCCCGCTTCGCTCCTCCTTTATTTCGCTGCGGGGAGCACCCGACGCCCTGTGCACGAGGGCACGCTGCTGGTTCGCGGCCGATCGACAAGTGCTCTGAACGATCACGACGGCGGGGTGCCTTGCGCAGCGAAATAAAGGAGGAGGCCGCAGGCCGGGGGACATTCGCGGAGCAAGGTACCCCGTCGGCGTGATCGCCCCACCGAAAAGCAAGCCTTCACCCAACAGCCTGAGTAACAACAGCAAAGAGCGAAGGCCCGCCAGCCGGCCTAACCAGCGGCACACCACGCACCATCGTCGTAGGCGCATCGACGCGCAGCAGCCCGATGCTCTCCAGGCACTCGGCCAGCCCGCTGTCGAAGTCGATGTCGATGCGCGTGAAGTGCCCGGCGTTGACGCTGGCGAGATGCGCGATCAGCGCCTTCGCGCCGTCGAGGTCGGGTGCAACCACAGGCCCGATGACATGCCCGCGCCCGAAGCGGCGCAGCATCGCGAAGCCGCGCGCTTCGTTGTCGTGGTCGAGCACCACGCAGGCATCGGCGTTGGCCAGCAGGTCGGCGATCAGCGCATCGCGCGGCATGCCGCGCGCCGCAGCGTCGAGCGCCTGCAGGGTGGCCGTCTCGTTCAGGCCGGCGGGCCGCAGGCGCCAGCCCGGCTGCAGCGCAACCAGCGGCGCCGGCTGCGCGATGCCCTGGTGCTGCCTCAGTTCACCCGTGCGCACGAAGCCCAGCCGCTCGTACAGGCCGCGCCCTTCGGCGGTGGCATGCAGCAGCACCGTATGTTCCTCCAGGCCTTCGAGCATCGCGCTCATCAGCCTGTGCCCGATGCGCCGGCCCTGGCAGGCCGGCGTCACGATCACGAGGCCGATGGTGGCGTGGCGCTCGCCCCAGTGCCAGCGCTGTGCGGTGGCGACGATCTCGCCGTCGCGCTCGGCCACGATGCCCTCGGCATGCGCGAACACCTGCGCCCAGTCGGCCAGCCGGTGCGGCCAGCGCAACTGGGCCGACAACGCATGCGTGGAAGGCAAGTCGGCGGACGTCATCGGTCGGAGCACCACGCCGTCGTCGGGTGCATTCGGGGTCTGATCGGGCATGGCAAGGTCTCTATAGCGAAGGGGATGTCCCTTGCATCTTGGACGACATCGGCGCCCGATGCCAGACCGAAATCGCGTGCCGGCGCAACTCGCAAGCTTCGCCTGCCAGGGGCCCGGGTTTTGCAATTCGCTGCCGCCACGGGGTCGCTTACGCACACAAATGCCGTGCCAACCTGCCTAGCATCGTCCGTCCTTCCTCCGGTGCCATCGCGGCCTCCTTCCATTCTTCCCATGCAAGTCTTCGACCCGCTCGAGATCCACGTGCCTTCGGGGCAGTTCATCGGCGGACGCCTCGTCCCCGATGCCGGCCTGCGCTTCAAAAGCGTGCCGATCGACTTCGCCGCGACGCACCGAGGTGCATGGCCGCACGCGCCAGGGGCAGACCGCACGGCATGCCGCCGCACCCCCTCCAAACCGCAGCTTTCATGCGCCGGATGCCGTATTTCCCTATACCTGCGGCACGGCTGCGTGCTGCAATCACTTCGTCATGAGCTTGTCGCATTTGTCGTCCAAGGAACCTGAAACCATGAGCCCCCGCCCCAGGCAAATCGCCCTCGATCGCCACGGCATGCCGGCTCGCTCCTGCGTGGGCCGGATGCCATGAAGCTCGACTCCTACTGGACCGATTCGGCCCCCGCGTTTCTGGCCGCGCCGCAGGAGCTGCCGGCGCAGGTCGATGTCGCGATCGTCGGCGGCGGCTTCACCGGCCTTTCGGCCGCACTGGCAATGGCCAGGCGCGGCGCCCGGGTCGCGGTGCTGGAAGCCGGCCCGCGCGTGGCGGCCGAAGCCTCGGGGCGCAATGGCGGGCATGTCAACAACGGCCTCGCGGTCGACTACGCCGATGTGGCGGCCAAGGTCGGCGTCGAGCGGGCGCGCGGCTGGTACAACGCCTACGACGACGCGGTCGACACGGTGGCGCGGCTGGTGCGCGACGAGGCCATCGACTGCGACTTCATGCGCCACGGCAAGCTCAAGCTCGCCACGCGCCCCAACCAGATGGCCGCGCTCGAACGCAGTGTGCAACGCCTGATCGACGATGGCGTGGACAGCGACGTCGAGATCCTCGACGCATCGCGCGTGCGCGCCGAGGTGCAGAGCGAGCGCTTCCACGGCGGCCTGCTCTACAAGCGCAGCGCGCAGATGCACATGGGCCGCTTCGCACACGGGCTGGCAGCAGCCGCGCAGCGCAACGGCGCCGCGATCCACACGGGCACGGAAGTGCGCCGCATCGAACGCCTGGGCCAGGGCCATGCCCACCGGCTGCACACCGCGCGCGGCGTGGTCACGGCGCAGCAGGTGCTGCTGGCCACGGGCGCGACGCGCCATGGCGGCTACGGCAGCTTCGGCTGGCTGCGCCGGCGCATCGTGCCGATCGGCAGCTTCATCGTGGTCACCGAACCGCTCGGCGCGGAGCGCGCACAGGCGCTGCTCGCGGCCCGGCGCACCTACACGACCATCGCGAACATCCACCACTACTTCAGGCTCACGGCCGATCACCGGCTGGTGTTCGGCGGACGCGCGCGCTTCGCGATTTCCAGCCCGCAGTCGGATGCCGCGAGCGGCGACATCCTGCGCGCGGGACTGGCCGAGACCTTTCCGCAGCTCGGCGCGGTGCGGCTCGACTATTGCTGGGGCGGACTGGTCGACATGACGCAGGACCGCCTGCCGCATGCCGGCGAGCGCAACGGCCTCTACTACGCGATGGGCTACAGCGGACACGGCACGCAGATGTCGGTCCACATGGGCGAACGCATGGCCGCCGTGATGAACGGCGACGCGGCCGCCAACCCCTGGCAGGGCCGCGACTGGCCAGCCATTCCCGGCCACTTCGGCCCGCCATGGTTCCTGCCGGCGGTGGGCTTGTATTACCGGCTCAAGGACAGGCTGGCCTGAGGGCCCGCAGTCCCGCAACACGCGTTCGATTTTTTTCCAACCCACGGTCCCAGGAGCACTTCATCATGAACGACAGCAGCAACAAGAGTTTCGACAGACTCGTCGGCCCCGGCGAAAGCCTGCGCGTGATGGAGTCGCTCAAGCGCGGCGCCACACGGCGCGACATCCTTTCGATGCTGATGGCCGGCGGCATGCAGGCCACGCTGGCCGGCGGCATCGCGGGCGCGGCAATGTCCGCCCATGCGCAGACGCCCAGGAAGGGCGGCCGCCTGCGGGTGGCCGGCGCCACCGCCGCGGCGACCGACACACTCGATCCGGCCAAGCAGTCGAACCAGACCGACTACTCGCGCTGCAACATGGTCTACAACGGCCTCACCTCGCTCGACGGCAGCCTCTCGCCGCAGCCCGCGCTGGCCGAATCGTTCACCACCAAGGACGCGAAGACCTGGGTCTTCACGCTGCGCAAGGGCGTGGTGTTCCATGATGGTAAGGCGCTCTCGCCCGCCGACGTCGTGTTCTCGGTCATGCGCCACAAGGACCCCGCCACCGCCTCCAAGGCCAAGGTGCTCGCCGACCAGATCGAGAGCGTCAAGGCCAGCGGCCCGAACGAGGTGACGATGGTGCTCAGCGCGCCGAACGCCGACCTGCCGGTGATCCTGGGCACCTTCCACTTCCAGATCGTCAAGGAAGGCACCACCGACTTCAACGCAGGCATCGGCACCGGCCCGTACAAGCTCAAGGAATTCAAGCCCGGCGTGCGTTCGCTGATGGTGCGCAACGACGCCTACTGGAAACCCGGCAAGCCCTACCTCGACGAGATCGAGTTCGTGGGCATCGGCGACGAGAGCGCGCGCGTCAACGCGCTGCTGTCCGGCGGCATGGACCTCGTGGGCTCGGTCAATCCGCGCTCGGTGGAGCGCGTGAAGGGCACGCCCGGGTTCGGCATCTTCCTCACCCAGTCGGGCCAGTACTCCGACCTCATCATGCGCAAGGACACGGGCCCCGGCGCCAACCCCGACTTCGTGCTCGCGATGAAGTACATGTTCGACCGTGCGCAGATGAAGAAGACCATCGCGCTCGACTACGCCGTGCTCGGCAACGACCAGCCGATCGATCCGACCAACCGCTTCCACTTCGCGGGCCTGCCGCAGCGCCCGTTCGACCTCGACAAGGCCAAGTTCCACCTGCAGAAGTCCGGCGTGACCGGCAAGGTGCCGATGGTGGCTTCGCCGGCGGCGCTCTACTCGGTGGAGATGGCGCTGATGCTGCAGCAGACCGCGCAGCGCGCGGGCCTGGAGATCGACATCAAGCGCATGCCGGCCGACGGCTACTGGTCTAACCACTGGCTCAACAGCCCGGTGGGCTTCGGCAACGTCAACCCGCGCCCGAGCGCCGACGTGCTGCTGACGCAGTTCTTCCAGTCGGGTGCGGCCTGGAACGAGTCGCGCTGGAAGAGCGAGAAGTTCGACCAGCTGCTGCTGGCCTCGCGCGCCGAGACCGACCTGGCCAAGCGCAAGCAGATGTACGCCGACATGCAGACCATGATCCACCAGGACGCCGGCATCGGCATCCCGCTGTTCCTTGCCAGCATCGACGGCCATACCTCCAAGCTCAAGGGGCTGTCGCCGATTCCGCTGGGCGGACTGATGGGCTACAACTTCGCCGAGAACGTGTGGCTGGAAGCCTGATCCGCGCGCCGGAACATTCTTCATGAACCATGTGATCCTCAAGCTCCTCGTCCAGCGCATCGCGCTGGCGCTGCTGTCGCTCCTGGCGGTGTCGGTGATCGTGTTTTCGATCACCGCCGTGCTGCCGGGCGATGCGGCCCAGGAGCAGCTCGGCCAGGAAGCCACGCCCGAGGCACTGGCCGCACTGCGCACGCAGATGGGGCTGGACGTGCCGGCGCCGCAGCGCTACGCGCAATGGCTGCTCGGCATGGCCAAGGGCGACCTCGGCCGCTCGGCCACCACGCAGATGCCGGTGTCGGAGCTGGTGGCAAGCCGCCTGCCCAACTCGCTGCTGCTCGCGGCCGTGACGGCCCTGTTCTCGGTTCCGATCGCGCTGGCGCTGGGCATCGCCTCGGCCGTGTGGCGCGGCTCCTGGTTCGACCGCGCGGCTTCCACGTCGGCGGTGGCGGTGGTGTCGGTGCCGGAGTTCCTGGTCGCGACGCTCGCGGTGCTGGTGTTCGCGGTCAAGCTGCGCTGGCTGCCGGCGCTCTCCTTCGTGAACGAGATCGAGTCGGTCGGCCAGCTGCTGCGCGCCTTCGCAATGCCGGTGCTGGTGCTGTGCTGCGTGATCGTCGCGCAGATGATGCGCATGACGCGCGCCGCGGTGATCGACCAGCTCGAGGCGCCCTACATCGAGATGGTGCGGCTCAAGGGCGCCTCGCCGATGCGCATGGTGCTGGCGCATGCGCTGCCCAACGCGGTCGGCCCGATCGCGAATGCGGTGGCGCTGAGCCTGTCGTACCTGCTGGGCGGCGTGATCATCGTCGAGACGATCTTCAACTATCCCGGCATCGCCAAGCTGATGGTCGACGGCGTCTCGCAACGCGACATGCCGCTGGTGCAGACCTGCGCCATGATCTTCTGCGCCGGCTACCTGATCCTCGTGACGGCGGCCGACATCTGCGGCATCGTCGCCAACCCCCGACTGCGCCACCGCTGAGGCAAGCCCCATGGAAACCTCCACCTCCTCATCGGCCCTGGGCGCCACGGCCACCGCCGTCGCAGCGCCGAGCGAGCAACGCGGGCGGCATCCGCTGCGCTGGCTTCGCGGCTTCGGCGTCTCCGGCCTGCTGGGCCTCGTAGTGCTGCTGTTCTGGCTGCTCGCGGCCGCGCTCGGGCCCTGGCTGCTGTCGCACTCCTCGGGCAACATGGGCGGCAACAGCGTCTTCGCGCCCATGAGCGCGGCGCACTGGCTGGGCACCGACTACCTCGGACGCGACATGCTGGCGTTGATCGTCGAAGGCGCGCGCTACACGGTCGGCGTCGCTCTGCTCGCCACGCTGCTGGCCAGCGGCACCGGCACCACGCTGGCGCTGCTGGCCGCGGCCAGCGGTCGCTGGACCGACACGCTGCTGAGCCGCTGCCTCGACACGCTGACCGCGATACCGAGCAAGATGTTCGCGCTCATCATGGTGGCGGGCTTCGGCTCCTCGGTGCCGATGCTGGTCGTGACGGCGGCCATCATCTACGTGCCGGGCGCCTATCGCATCGCACGCTCGCTGGCCGTCAACATCAACGCGCTCGACTACGTGACCGTGGCGCGCACGCGCGGCGAGGGCACGCTCTACATCATGCTGCGCGAGATCCTGCCCAACATCCTCGGGCCGATGCTGGCCGACCTCGGCCTGCGCTTCGTCTACACCGTGCTGCTGCTGGCGAGCCTGAGCTTCCTCGGCCTCGGCATCCAGCCGCCGGCCGCCGACTGGGGCTCGCTGGTGCGAGAGAACATCGGCGCATTGGCCATGGGCGGCGCCTCGGTGATCGTGCCGGCGCTGGCCATCGCGAGCCTGACCATCTCGGTCAACCTTGTCATCGACAACCTGCCGGGCCGCGCCGCCCGCGAACGAGGAGCAAGATGAAGCTCACCCCCAGGCTTGCCCACTTCGTGTGGCCTCCCACCCCCTCTCCGGGGGCAACACCAGCGGCCCGGCAAAGCCGGCTCCGCGGTGTTCCCGGCGCAAACGGGAGCCACTGACATGGGCGCAACACTGATCGTCAACGACTTGAGCATCACGGCCGGCGCGAGCACGCTGGTCGACAACCTGAGCTTCTCCGTGCAGCCCGGCGAGGTGCTGGCGCTGATCGGCGAATCGGGCTCCGGCAAGACCACCACGGCGCTCGCGCTGATGGGCTTCGCGCGCCAGGGCTGCCGCATCTCGGCAGGCAGCGTGCGCATCGGCGACACCGACGTGCTGGCGCTCGATGCACCCCGGCAGCGCGCGCTGCGCGGACGCACGGTCACCTACATCGCGCAGAGCGCGGCGGCCTCCTTCAACCCCTCGCGCACGATCATGGACCAGGTGGTCGAGCCGTGCCGCATCCATGGCCTGTGCACGCGCGCCGAGGCCGAAGCGAAGGCGATCCAGCTGTTCCGCGAACTCGCGCTGCCCGAGCCGGAGACCATCGGCGCGCGCTACCCGCACCAGGTGTCGGGCGGCCAGCTGCAGCGGCTGATGGCGGCCATGGCGCTGATCGCCGACCCCGATCTCGTGATCCTCGACGAGCCGACCACCGCGCTCGACGTGACGACGCAGATCGAGGTGCTGCGCGCCTTCCGCCGTGTGGTACGCGAACGCCGCGCGACCGCGGTGTACGTGAGTCACGACCTCGCGGTGGTGGCGCAGATGGCCGATCACATCCTGGTGCTGCGCAACGGCCGGATGCAGGAGGTGAATGCCACCGAGCGGATCCTCGCGACGCCAGCCCACGAGTACACGAAGTGCCTGCTGGCCGCCGCCCGCCCGGCGCCGCGCGAATCCGGCGCGACCCCGGGCGGCGCCGAGCTGCTGCTCGAGGTGCGCGATCTTTCCGCCGGCTATGGCCCTGTCGACGCACAGGGACGGCCGGCCAAGATGATCCTCGAGAACATCGACCTCAAGCTCTACCGGGGCCAGGCCATCGGCGTGATCGGCGAGTCGGGCTCGGGCAAGACCACGCTGGCGCGCGCCGTCGCCGGGCTGCTCAAGCCATGCCGCGGCAGCGTGCTATTCAACGGCCGCGCACTCAAGCCAACGCTGGCGCAGCGCGAGCGGGAGGAGCTGCGTCAGATCCAGATCGTGTTCCAGATGGCCGACACGGCGCTCAACCCGTCGCAGACCATCGAGCGCATCCTGGCGCGGCCGCTGCAGTTCTACAAGGGCCTGCGCGGCGAGCCGCTGCAGCGGCGCATCCGCGAGCTGCTCGACCTGGTGCAGCTGCCGCAGACCGTGGCCGGGCGCCTGCCGGGCGGCCTCTCGGGCGGGCAGAAGCAGCGCGTGAACCTCGCGCGCGCGCTGGCGGCCGACCCGGACCTGATCCTGTGCGACGAAGTCACGTCGGCGCTGGACACCGTGGTCGGCGCAGCGGTGCTCGACCTGATCGCCGAGTTGCGGCGCGAACTCGGCGTGTCGTATCTCTTCATCAGCCACGACCTGCACACGGTGCGTGCGGTGTGCGACGAGATCGTCGTCATGCAGCACGGCCGCAAGCTCGCGCAGGTGGCGCGCGCCGACTACGACCGCGGCCCGCACCACCCCTACTACGAACTGCTGGCGCGCTCGGTGCCCGAGCTGCGCCGCGGCTGGCTCGACGAGATGGACCGCGCGGCCGTCCACGCATCATGAGAAAGACCGATATGACACCCACCTTCCGCATCGCGCTGATCGCCGGCGACGGCATCGGCAAGGAAGTGCTGCCCGAGGGCCTGCGCGTGGTGCAGGCCGCCGCGGAGCGCTTCGGCTTCGAGCTCGACTGCCGCACCATCGACTGGGCCAGCTGCGACTACTACGCGCAGCACGGCCAGATGATGCCGGACGACTGGAAGGAGCAGCTCAAGGGCGTCGACGCGCTGTACTTCGGCGCCGTCGGCTGGCCCGCCACCGTGCCCGACCACGTGTCGCTCTGGGGTTCACTGCTGAAGTTCCGCCGCGAGTTCGACCAGTACATCAACCTGCGCCCGGTGCGCCTGTTCGAGGGCGTGCCCTGCCCGCTCGCCGGCCGCAAGCCCGGGGACATCGACTACCTCGTGGTGCGCGAGAACACCGAGGGCGAATACACCTCGCTCGGTGGCGTGATGTACGAGGGCACCGAGCGCGAGATCGTGATCCAGGAATCGGTGTTCTCGCGCCACGGCGCCGACCGCGTGCTGCGCTACGCCTACGAGACCGCGCGTGCACGCAAGCGCAAGCACCTGACGGTCGCCACCAAGAGCAACGGCATCGCGATCAGCATGCCGTGGTGGGACGGACGCGCCGACGCGGTCGGGCTCGACTACCCCGAGGTGACGGTCGACAAGCAGCACATCGACATCCTGTCGGCGCGCTTCGTGCTGCAGCCCACGCGCTTCGACGTGGTGGTGGCGAGCAACCTGTTCGGCGACATCCTCTCCGACCTCGGGCCCGCGACCACCGGCACCATCGGCCTCGCGCCTTCGGCCAACCTCAACCCGGAGCGCAAGTTCCCGTCGCTGTTCGAGCCGGTGCACGGCTCGGCGCCCGACATCCATGGCCGGAACATCGCCAACCCCATCGCGATGATCTGGTCCGGCGCGCTGATGCTGGACTTCCTCACGCAGGGCCAGGGCGCGGGGCGCGCCGCACACGACGCGATCCTGGGCGCAATCGAGGGGGGGCTGCGGGAGGGACCGCGCACGCCCGACCTCGGCGGCTCGGCCAGCACCACCGAGGTGGGCATCGCGATCGCCGAGCGTGTAACCGCATCCTGAATGAAGAGAAAGACCCTCCGACCATGACACTCGAAACCGAATACAAGAACCTGATGCCCGGACGCCAGCTCATCGGCGGCGAATGGCGCGAAGCGAGCGATTCGCGCCGCCTCGACGTCAGCAATCCCGCCACCGACAGCATCTTCGCGAGCGTGCCCGACGGCACGACCACCGATGCGCGCAACGCCGTCGATGCCGCGCACGCCGCGTTTCCCGCATGGCGCGCGGTGCCGGCCAAGCAGCGCGCGCAGATCCTCAAGCGCTGGAACGACCTCGTGATCGCGCACCAGGAAGACCTGAGCCGCCTCATCTCGCGCGAGCAGGGCAAGCCGCTGGCCGAGGGCCGCGGCGAAGTCGCCTATGCGGCCAGCTACATCGAATGGTTCGCCGAGGAAGCCACGCGTGCCAACGGCGACATCATCCCGGCGCCCGTGCCGGGCCGGCGCATGTTCGCGCTGAAGGAACCCGTGGGCGTGATCGCGGCGATCACGCCGTGGAATTTTCCGGCGGCCATGATCGCGCGCAAGATCGCACCGGCGCTCGCAGCGGGCTGCACGGTGGTGTGCAAGCCGGCCGAGGACACACCGCTGACCTCGCTCGCGCTGGTGGCGCTGGCCGAAGAAGCCGGCGTGCCGCCGGGCGTGCTCAACATCGTGACGGCCTCGCGTGAGCGCACGCCCGAGGTGGTCGATGCCTGGCTCGACGATGCGCGCGTGCGCAAGGTCACGTTCACCGGCTCGACGCCGGTCGGCAAGCACCTCGCAAGGCGTTCGGCCGACACGCTCAAGAAGCTGTCGCTGGAGCTCGGCGGCAATGCGCCCTTCATCGTGTTCGACGACGCCGACGTCGATGCCGCCGTGGAGGGTCTGATGGCCGCCAAGTTCCGCAACGGCGGCCAGACCTGCGTGAGCCCGAACCGGGTGTTCGTGCAGGCCCGCGTGCACGACGCATTCGTCGACAAGCTGGCTGCGCGGGTCGGCGCACTCGAAGTCGGCCCCGCCACCGAGCCCGGCTCGCAGATCGGCCCGATGATCAACGCGCGCGCCGTGGAGAAGATAGAGCGCCACGTGCGCGACGCCGTGGCCAGGGGCGCGCGCATCGTGATCGGCGGCGAGCGGCTGCGCTCCGCGCGCTGCGACGGTCCCAACTACTACGCGCCCACCGTGCTGGTGAACGCCGACGCGACGATGGCCTGCAGCTGCGAGGAAACTTTCGGACCCGTGGTGCCGGTCACGCGCTTCGAGACCGAGGCCGAGGTGATCGCCGCCGCCAACGACACGCCCTTCGGGCTCGCGGCGTACTTCTACTCGCGCGACGTGCGGCGCATCTGGCGCGTGGCCGACGCGCTGGAGTCGGGCATCGTCGGCATCAACGAAGGCGCGCTGGCGGCCGAGGCCGCGCCCTTCGGCGGTGTGAAGGAATCGGGCTACGGCCGCGAAGGCTCGGTGCATGGCCTGGACGACTACATGCACACCAAGTACGTGTGCCAGGGCCAGCTGGCGTAGGCGCGCTACGCGGCAGCCAGCGCCGCCACCTCCGCGCTGCCCAACGCGCCGCCGTAGATCCTGAAGTCGTCGATGCGGCCCTTCAGGTACGGGTCGCTGGAATATTGCGAGCGGCCCAGCCAGTTCTGTGTGGTGGCGCCGAGGTCGATGGGTGCGAGGCTCATCTGCGTATTGGAGCCGGCCTCCAGGCCATCGACGTACAAGGTACCGAGCGTGCCCGACACGGTCACCGCGATGTGCACCCACCGGCCGGTGAGCAGCGCCGCCGACCCATCGATTACCTGATCGTTGTAGCCGTGCTCGGTGGTGATGGAGAAGCGCGGCACACCGCTGCCGTTGCGCACCGTCAGCATCATGTAGCGGCGCGTGCCTGAGCCGAAGTCGAAGACCCGCGACCATGTCGTGAGGCTGTCGATGTAGAGCCAGGCGCTGATGCTGAAGTCGGCAAGGCTCTTCACCACGCCCGCCGGCAGCGCGACGTAGCCGCTCGCGGCGCCGAGGCCGACGGCGTTGCCCTGGTGTCCGGCGATCCAGGTCGCGCCACCCTGCAGCGCGCTGGCCGCGAACTTGCCGGTGGCATCTGCTGCCTGGGTGCCGGTGGATTCGTCGAACTTGAGCTGCAGCAGCAGTTCGGCCTTGATCGCCGCGCGCTCCTCGTTGGAGGCGGCGCTCTCGCCCGATGCCCCGACCGCGACGACCACGTAGTACCAGACGTCTCCCGCCACGACGCTGGTATCGGTGAAGGTCAGCGTGTCGGTGATGCCCGATGAGATGTCGGCGTAAGGCCCGCCCGAAGTGCTCGCGCGCTTGACGGTGTAGCTTTGCGCGTCGGGGCAGCCCCACCACGACAGCACCACCTGCGTGCCGCGCACCCGCGCCGTGAGCCCGCTCGGCTTGCCCTGCGCCGCGAGCGGATCGCGCGTGAAGGTCAGCGTGCCGAAGCCCAGCTGGTCGCCGTTGCCGCCGTCCGACTCGGGCCGCATCTGCAGGGCCTGCAGCGCGGCGTAGGGCGCGGCCACGCCGAGGCGGTTCGCATAGTGGTTGTAGACGCTTTCCCAGATGCCGCGCCGGTGCCCCTGGCCCGCCGTCGACAGCACCGACTGCGTGCCCTGCCTGTTGATGTTGGTGAGGAAGGGCACTGTGTAGAAATTGCCGGCGCCGTCGGTCAGGTTGGACTTGGCGACGTACTCGGCGCCCGCGAGGAAGCGGTTGTTCTCGTAGCCGTACGTGTCGTCGCCCTGGTTCCACGCCATTTCGTGGAACGCGCCCGCCAGGCCGATGCCCAGGGTGCTGTGGCCCTGGTCGCGGCCGCTTTCCTGCCACTGGCCGAGGTAGCCGGGATGCACGTGATAGACCGCCTGCAGGCCCGCGCCGTTGCCCTGGCCGGCTTTGAAGTAGCTCATCGCCTCGTCGTAGATGTCGGTCCGGTCGCACAGCACGCCGATGGCCAGCATCGAGGCGATGTTGCACAGGTCCCAGTTGGCCCAGTAGTTGGTGATCTCCGAGCCGTTGTGGTCGATCAGGAAGCTGTGGTTGAGCGGGTAGAACAGCGTGAGCATCATGTTCTGGAAGCGCGCGAAGTCGCTCGCGGCCCAGCCCTCGTAGGTGCGCATGATCTCGCCCGCGTTGGCGAACTGGTAGCCGTAGATGCCCGCCGCGAGGAAGCGGTCGGAGTTGCCGGTGAGCGTGGTCATCGTGGACGACCATTCGTTCAGGAAGACGACGGCAAGGTCGGCATAGCGCTTGTCCTGCGAGACCTTCCAGCGCAATGCGAGCTGGTAGGCGCGCGCGATGTCGATGTACATCTGCGCGAAGTTCGAGTCGTCCCCGCCGCGGATCACCGTGGCCAGTGGTCGTGGCTTGGCGCCCAGCTGCGAGCGGCCGTTGGAAGTCAGCGCCTTCCAGCCGTCGAGCCAGGGTTGCGCCTGGGCCGCGACCTTCTGGCGCATGCGCTCGAAGTCGGCCTCGGTGTGCAGCAGGCCGGGGTGGACGAACTTGCGCGCCTGCGACGAGGGCACCGGGTCGGTCGCCCCTGGGACGACCGCGTTGTTGTCGGCAACCACCGCATCGCCCGAAGCGGCGGCCGCCTGTTGCGGCACGGCGCCCGAGCCCGAAGCACCGGCGAGCCACCCCGCGCCACCGCCTCCACCACCCCCGCAGGCTGTCGTTCCCAGCGCGAGGGCGCTTGCCGCGCCAAGAAAGAAAACACGGCGGTCCAGGGAGACACCGCTCCCGTCATCCAACGAATGCGTCATTGCCGAATACATTGTAAAAAAATGATTCAGCAACATGCATGCCACTCGCCGGCTCCGGGCGAACTGGCGCTGCCGGTAACACCGATGGATACATGAGCGCCGCTGCATCGGCGATGCGCGCATTGCGGATGACATTCGTTGTCACGCGAGGCCTCCGGCGAAGCCAGGAATGTCAGCAAGCCAGGATGCGGCGCCAGCACCGCCTTCGCGGTGGCGCCGCTATTCCTTCATTTATTCGCGCAGACTCGAACCCCCAGCCGACTCATACGCAGCGGCCTTCACCGAAGCTCCTGCCGTGGCGCGCGCCTCGAGCGAACACCATGCGGCCGAAGGCTTGTCCGCCTCGAGCGAACACCACGCAGCTGAAGGTTTGCCCGCCTCGAGCGAGCACCACGCGGCCGAAGGCTTGCCTGCCTCGAGCGAGCACCACGCGGCTGAAGGCTTGCCTGCCTCGAGCGAGCACCACGCCGCTGAAGGTTTGCCCGCCTCGAGCGAACACCACGCCGCCGAAGGCTTGCCCGCCTCGAGCGAGCACCATGCCGCCGAAGGCTTGCCTGCCTCCAGCGAACACCATGCGGCGGAAGGCTTGCCCGCCTCAAGCGAGCACCACGCGGCTGAAGGCTTGCCTGCCTCGAGCGAGCACCACGCGGCTGAAGGCTTGCCTGCTTCGAGCGAACACCACGCGGCGGAATCCTTGCCCGGCTCGCGACGAGGCGCCGGCTCGCCGAACTCCTCGGCAGACAGGCGCTGCATTTCCAGGAAGGCCTCCTGCAGCGCCTTGGCGTCATCCTCGCCACGCAGGCCAAGGTACGGGAAGTGGTGCAGGAAATGGCCGAAGGTGGCGTCGCAATCGGCTGCGTACTTTCTCGTGTCGAGGATGTGCATGTGCCAGAAGCGGTCGACGTCCTGCTCGGGAGCAAGCGTCAGCTCGGGGTGCTTGGCGTGCAGTATCAGGTAGCGCTTGTAGGCCACCTCCATCTGGTCCGCGTAGCCGGCCGACCAGCCGTAGCCATCCTCTTTGCGGGTGGCCTTGAACTTGATCAGCGTGAGGTCGAGGGTCTGGATGGCGGCGATCGTCTGCTCGAGCGTCTTGCCTTGGGTGGAATCGATCATGAATGCTCCTTGAAGTTGCGAGTAGGTCCGAGCAACGTGCCCGGTGACGATTGCCCGAAGGTCCGGCCGTCAGGCCGCTACCGACGAAGCAAACTGGTTGCGCAGGTGATGCGCCATGAAATTGCGTGCATCTTCGGCGGGCACGGGCTTGCACAGCCAGTAGCCCTGGATCTCGTCGCATCCGCGGATGCGCAAGTAGTTAAGTTGTGCTTCGGTCTCCACGCCCTCGGCCACCACCTTCATTCGCAGCCCGTGGGCCAGGGTGATGATGCCGTCGATGAGCGCCCGGGCGTCGGCGTCCTGCGAGAGATCGTTGATGAAGGAACGATCGATCTTGACGGTCGACAGCGGGAAATGCTTCAAGTAGGAGAGCGAGGAATAGCCCGTTCCGAAATCGTCGATGGCGAGGCCGACGCCCATGTCCCGAATCGTCCGGAGCAAATTGGCCGCGTATTCGGGGTTCTCCATCACCGCACCTTCGGTAACTTCCAGCTCGAGCAGCGCCGGCTCCAGGCCCGAGGCTTCCAGGATGGCCCCTATGTCGGCAACGAGCGTCTGGCTTTCGAACTGGCGCGGCGACAGGTTGACGCTCATCAACACGTCCGGCAGACCGTAGTTCCGCCACGAGCGCGCATCGGCACAGGCCCTTTCCAGCGCCCACCGGCCCATGGACACGATCAAGCCGATCTCTTCGGCGATCGGAATGAATTGCACGGGCGGGATCATGCCCAGAACCGGATGGTGCCAGCGCATCAGTGCTTCGACACCGACGATGCGCTGGGTCTTCAGATTCATCTTCGGCTGATAGTGCATCTCCAGTTCGCCGCGTTCCACGGCATGGCGCAGTGCGCTCTCCAGGATCAGCCGTTCGGTACTCTGTGCATTCATCTTCGCCGCGTAGAACCGGAAGGTGTTGCGGCCTCTTTCCTTGGCCCGGTACATCGCGGTGTCGGCGTTCTTCAGCAACGCTTCGGCGTCGCCGCCGTTGTCCGGATAGACGCTCACGCCGACGCTGGCGCTGACGTGCAGTTCGCGCCCCTCGATGACGAAAGGCTCGGCGCAGCAGGCCAGCACCTTTTCGGCGAGCACCGCGGCATCGTTCGCGCTGGACAGGTTCTCCAGTAGCAGAACGAACTCGTCGCCACCGAAACGCGCCACGACGTCGTCCTCGCGCAGCAACGCCGTGAGGCGCTCGCCGCAGATCTTGATCATCTCGTCGCCCACGCCGTGGCCGAGCGTGTCGTTGATGTGCTTGAAGCGATCCAGGTCGACGAACATCACCGCGAACTGCTTCTGATGGCGGTTGCTGCGCTTGATGGCGCGATCGAGCTCGTGTTGCAGCGCGGCGCGGTTGAACAACCCGGTCAGTTCGTCGTGGCTGGCCATGAAACGAAGATTTCGCTCGGCCAGCTTGCGTTGCTCGTACTGGGCAATCTGCAAGGCGATCACACGCAGCGACTCCAGCGTCTCGGCGTCGTCCACGTACGGATTGCGGGCAAAAAGCTCCAGCGCAGTGGTCACACCGGTGGTGACCATCGGCACGACGAGGCCGCCAGCCAGTCCGGCCTGCCCCGCCATCGCATCGCGCGCAAAGTCGCTTGGGGCTGCCCGCGTGTCGATTTGCACGACGCCACCCGTCCCCCAGGCGCGGCCCAGCGAGCCTTCGCCAGGCCGGTATTCGAGCGAGCGGCTGTCGCTGACGAATTGCCGCACCGCCGGGCTGCTGTCGGCATGCCAGGCGGCGGCGCAGCGAACCAGGCCGTCGTCGCCGACGCGCCACAACATGCCGCAGTCCCAGCGCAACTCGGTGCATACCGCCTCCAGCGCCTGCGTGATCACCGTCTCGGCCGGGCCATCGCCGGCAAGCAGCCGGGCGATCTCGTACTCGAGCTTCTGGCGCAACGCATCCTTGCGGCGCCGCGTGGCATCGCGCACGGTGCCGCGCACCAGCGTCTTTCCGTCTTCCTCGGCCGACTGCGCGATGACATGGAGCCAACGTTCTGTGCCATCGGGCAGGCACAGGCGGTGCTCGAATTCGCTGCGTTCCAGGGACCGGGAGGCCTGCGCGATCTGTCGTTCGACCTCGGAGCGTTCCGAGTCCGGAATTCGCGAGAGCAGCGCCGGCAGGTCTGGCCGCAAGAGGTCGGCCTCGAAACCCAGGATGCGCCGGGCTTCCTCGGAGCATTGCAGGGCTCCGGTTTCGGGATCGAGGATCCAGCTGCCCAGGCTCGCCAGGTGCTGCGCGTCCTCCAACTGTCGTTCGCTGGTGCGCAGGTGGCTGGTCATCTCGGTCGCCAGGACCTGGGCTCGGCTGCGTGAAGTGGTCAGCGAAAAGACGATGCCGGCAATCAGCATGCTGGTGGCCAGGCCGCCGAGGATGATGTACCAGGGAATGGCCTTGTCGAGCGGACCGAAGACCTGGCTCTCGTCCTGGCCGACCTCGACCAGCCAGGAGTGGCCGCCCAGCTCGAAGCCGAGCACACGCTCGAGGCTGCGTGCCGGTGCGACGGCCGACTTCGACAAGGCCGCGCTATCGAACAGCAGTTGCCGCTCGCCGAAGGGGGTCGGCTTCACGAACCGGGTCTCGACGCGCGTGCCGACCGCACCCTGGCCCGGCCCGGCATCGATCAGGCGCAGCCGCAGCGTCCTTGAGGCATCGTCGCCCACCATGTCGCGCAGCATGCCTGCAATGCTGAAGCCCGCGCCGACCGAACCCATGTAGGCGCTGCGCCGCTGCTCGAGCGTATCGAGCGGCTGCCCCACGCGATAGACCGGCAGCCGCATCGCCAATCCGATGTCGGACTCGCGGCCCGGGATGCGCACCTTGCGCCCGGACGAGACGAGCCCGCCGGTGTCACGCCCCTGCTCGAGCGCGTCTCCCCTGTCGGGCATCGCGCCCAGGTCGTTGCCGAGCAGCTTCTCGTTGCCGGCCTGCGGCTCGATGTAGACCAGCGGGTAGTAGGTGTCGCGCTCGCCGGGCGGCTTGATGGCGAAGCGGGAGGCAACGCTGGCGTCGAGACTGGCATCGCCGCGGACCCGTGCCTCGAAGAACTGCTTGTCGCCCGCCGCAACGCGGGGCGCATAGGTGACGGCCTGGAAACCGGGGTACGCGGTCGCCAAGTTCAGCCCCGCGACGTAGTCCCTGAAATCGCTTCGCGTCACGGCCTCGGAGGTGTTGAATCGCGCACGCAGGCCGATGAGGACGGCAATGTAATCGTCGAAGCGAGCCTCGACCTTGCGTGCCAGATCGAACGCGGTTGCGTCGAAGCGCGCCTGGGCGCTGCGCCCGATCTCCTGGCGCGCCGAAATGCTGAGGGCGATCGATAGCGCCGCGCCGAGGATCAAAATTACCAGCGGCAGGCGAATCCTGGCCCAGACGGACAAAGACATGGGTTGATCCTGTCGCTTGTACGAGCCGGGTAGCTCCGTGGGTAACAGTGTGGCACGGCAGAGAGGGCAACGGTTGCATTTTGGAACAACATACAGGGGATGTAAGGGCGTTACAAATGATTTTTGCCAAATTTTGAAAATCAAAGTATTAGCTCGACCCTGTCATCCCCCCAATTGCAAAGAGCCAGGCGTTTCGCAACGCCTGGCTCTTGTTCACAAAGGAAAAAGTCCCGTTCAGAACGGAATGTCGTCATCCATGTCGTCGAAGCCCGAGGACGACTTGGCCGGAGCCTGGCGCGGAGCCGGCGCCGGAGCGCGCGGTGCCGCCGCGGGCGCACGCGGGGCGTACCCGCCGCCACCGCCACCACCCTGCGAATAACCACCGCCGCCACCGCCTTGCGAGTAGCCGCCGTCGTCATCGCCGGGGCCACCCGACGGGCCGCCCTGGCCCTGGCGGCTGCCGAGCATCTGCATCTGGTCGGCGCGGATTTCGGTGGTGTACTTTTCGATACCGTCCTTGTCGGTCCACTTGCGCGTGCGCAGGCTGCCTTCGACGTACACCTGCGAGCCCTTGCGCAGGTACTGGCCGGCGATTTCGGCCAGGCGGCCGTTGAAGACGATGCGGTGCCATTCGGTGGCTTCGCGCATTTCGCCGCTTTGCTTGTCTTTCCAGCGATCGGTGGTGGCCACGGTGACGTTCGCGACCTGATCGCCGCTCGGGAAGGTCCGCATTTCGGGGTCGCGCCCCAGGTTGCCGACGACGATGACTTTATTGACCGATGCCATATGCACTGCCCCTGATAAGTAGATGGAGGAGGAGGTTGAGAGGAACCCTCGATTGTGCCCCAAGGCAGTCGGCGGCAAGCCCGGCGGATGCCAGAATGGGCCTTCCCGATGAACAGAGAACCCGACTTTTTCGAGCATCTGCGCGCTGAATTGCGCGGCGGCCGCATCTGGCTCGACCGGGCGATCGTGCTCGGCTACGCCATTGCGGCCGGTCTCTTCGTGGTGGGCTTCACCATGGCGAGCGACTGGGTCTTCGGCCAGTTCCACCGCTTCTACAGCAGCTGGCCCTGGGCGGTGCTGCTGACGACGCCGCTGCTCACGGCCGGCATCGTCTGGTTCACGTTGCGCTTCTTTCCCGGCGCGGGCGGCTCGGGCATTCCTCAGATCAAGGCGGCGCTGCATCCGGCCCTGCCCGAAGAGCGGCGCTTCGCCTTCGCCTCGCTGCGGCTCACGCTCGCCAAGATCGGGCTGGGCGCAGCAGGCTTCGCGGCCGGGCTGTCGATTGGGCGCGAGGGGCCTTCGGTGCAGGTGGCGGCCGGGGTGATGCAGCATGCGCGCCGCTGGCTGTCGCCCAACACGACCATCGACGGACGCGCGCTGCTGGTGGCGGGCGGCGCGGCCGGCATCGCGGCGGCCTTCAATGCGCCGCTGGCGGGCGTGGTGTTCGCCATCGAGGAGCTGTCGGGCCGGCTCGAGGCGCGCTCCAGCGGCCTGATCATCACGGCCATCGTGCTGGCGGGCCTGGTGGCGGTGTCGGCCTTCGGCAATACCAGTTACTTCGGCGTGATCCGCGTGCCCCGGCTGGGCTGGGACGCACTCGGGCCGGGGCTGCTGGTCACCCTGCTGAGCGGCGCGGCCGGCGGGCTGTTCGCGCGGCTGCTGACCGCCTCGCTCACCGGCGCGCCGGGGCGCCTCAACCGATGGCGGGCGCGCTTTCCGGTGCGTTTCGCGGCCTGCGGCGCACTGGCGGTGGCCGTCATCGGGCTGGTGACGGGCGGCGTCACCTTCGGCGCGGGCTCCGAGGCGGTCAAGCAGATGCTGCAGGGGCATGACGAATTGACGCCGATCTACACCGTGCTCAAGTTCATCGCCACCTGGCTGACGGCCTGGTGCGGCGTGCCGGGCGGCATCTTCGCGCCGTCGCTGTCCATCGGCGCGGGCATCGGCAACGCGGTGGCGCGGCTGGCCGGCAGCGACCTCGGCCCCGCGCTCATTGCCATGGGCATGGCGGGCTTCCTGGCCGCGGTGACGCAGGCGCCGCTCACCGCCTTCATCATCGTGATGGAGATGGTCGACGGCCACTCGATGGTGCTGAGCCTGATGGCCGCGGCCATGCTGGCCAGCCTGGTCTCGCGGATGATCAGCCGCCCGTTGTACGACACGCTGGCCGAGCACATGGTGGGACGGGCCATCGGCAGCTCGGAGCCGGTGCATCCGTCTCCACCGCAACCCGGCACCTCGCCATGAAATGCGCGGCGGTCTATCATGTCCGGTTGCCCTCGGACGATCGCCCCCTTTGAATTCAAAAGCCACTGAATACGCCGCCGCCGACGAGGAAAGCGCACGCGACGCGGAACTCGAGCGAAACACCTACCTCGGCGCCGTGCTGGCGCAGCAGCGCATCAGCATCCGCGGTGCGCGCACCCACAACCTGAAGAACGTCGATCTCGACATCCCGCGCAACAAGCTGGTGGTCATCACCGGCCTGTCGGGCTCGGGCAAGTCGAGCCTGGCCTTCGACACGCTGTATGCCGAAGGGCAGCGGCGCTACGTCGAGAGCCTGTCGGCCTATGCGCGGCAGTTCCTGCAGCTCATGGACAAGCCCGACGTCGACGTGATCGAAGGGCTCTCGCCCGCGATCAGCATCGAGCAGAAGGCCACCAGCCACAACCCGCGCTCCACCGTGGGCACGGTGACCGAGATCCACGACTACCTGCGCCTGCTGTACGCCCGCGCCGGCACGCCCTACTGCCCCGACCACCACCTGCCGCTGCAGGCGCAGACGGTGTCGCAGATGGTGGACGCGACGCTCGCGATTCCCGACGAACCGCGCCTCATGATCCTGGCGCCGGTGGCGCGCGAGAAGAAGGGCGAGTTCCTCGAGCTCTTCGCCGAGATGCAGGCGGCCGGCTACGTGCGCTTTCGCGTCGACGGCCAGACCTACGAATACAACGACCTGCCCAAGCTCAAGAAGACCGAGAAGCACGACATCGACGTCGTGATCGACCGCCTGCGCGCGCGCCCCGACATGCAGCAGCGCCTGGCCGAGAGCTTCGAGGCCGCGCTGCGGCTGGCCGAGGGCCGCGCCATCGCGCTGGAGCTGGGCGTCGAAGGTGCGCCCGACAAGGAACACCTGTTCAACGCCAAGTTCGCCTGCCCGATCTGCCACTACTCGCTGTCGGAGCTGGAGCCGCGCCTGTTCTCGTTCAACTCGCCCGTGGGCGCCTGCCCGAGCTGCGACGGCCTCGGCCATCGCGAGGTGTTCGACCCGGCGCGCGTGGTGGCCTTCCCCTCGCTCTCGCTCGCCAGCGGCGCCATCAAGGGCTGGGACCGCCGCAACGGCTATTACTTCAGCATGATCGAGAGCGTCGCGAAGCACTACAAGTTCGACGTCGACGCGCCCTTCGAGTCGCTTCCCGCCTCGGTTCAGCAGGTGCTGCTGCACGGCTCGGCGGCCGAGGAGATCAAGTTCAACTACACCATGGAGTCGGGCAACTTCGCGGGCAAGAAGCTCACGAAGAAGCACCCCTTCGAGGGGATCATCCCGAACATGGCGCGGCGCTACCGCGAGACCGATTCGGTGATGGTGCGCGAAGACCTCGCGCGCTTTCGCAACCTGCAGCCCTGCCCCGACTGCGGCGGCTCGCGGCTGCGGCCCGAAGCGCGCAACGTGTTCCTGGTGGACGAATCGAACCGCCCGGCCGATGGCAGCGAGCCGCCGCGCATGGCGATCTTCGAACTGAGCCATCTCACGCTGCGCGACTCGCTCGCGTGGTTCCAGACGCTCAAGCTGCGCGGCGCCAAGGCCGACATCGCCGACAAGGTGGTGCGCGAGATCGGCCTGCGGCTGAAGTTCCTGAACGACGTGGGCCTCAACTACCTGAGCCTGGACCGCAGCGCCGAGACGCTCTCGGGCGGCGAGGCGCAGCGCATTCGCCTGGCCTCGCAGATCGGTTCGGGCCTCACCGGCGTGATGTACGTGCTCGACGAGCCCAGCATCGGCCTGCACCAGCGCGACAACGACCGCCTGATCGGCACGCTGAAGCATCTGCGCGACATCGGCAACAGCGTGATCGTGGTCGAGCACGACGAGGACATGATCCACGCCGCCGACCACGTGATCGACATGGGCCCCGGCGCCGGCGTGCACGGCGGACGCGTGATGGCGCAGGGCACGTATGCCGAGGTGTCGTCCAATCCCGATTCGCTCACGGGCCAGTACCTCTCGGGCACCAGGAAGATCGAAGTGCCGAAGCACCGCACCGCGTGGCTGCCGGTCGTGAAGAAGCCGACCTTCAACGAGGGCAAGAAGCCCTCGCGCTTTCCGCAGAGCCCCGCGGCCGAACGCCGCGCCGCGCGCGAGGCGGCCCACCTCGCCACGCAGACCGACCTGCAGGAAATTCGCGTGGTCGGCGCCACCGGCAACAACCTGAAGAACGTGAGCGTGGCCTTCCCGGTCGGCCTGCTGACCTGCGTGACCGGCGTCTCGGGCTCCGGCAAGTCGACGCTGGTGAACGACACGCTCTACACCGCCGTGGCGCGCACGCTGTACCGCGCGCACGAAGAGCCGGCCGCGCATGAATCGGTTGAAGGCATCGAGTATTTCGACAAGGTCATCAACGTCGATCAGAGCCCCATCGGCCGCACGCCGCGCAGCAACCCGGCCACATACACAGGCCTGTTCACGCCCATCCGCGAGCTGATGGCCGAGACCAACACCGCGCGCGAGCGCGGCTACGGCCCGGGCCGCTTCAGCTTCAACGTGGCGGGCGGGCGCTGCGAGGCCTGCCAGGGCGACGGCGTGGTGAAGGTCGAGATGCACTTCCTTCCCGACGTGTACGTGCCCTGCGAGGTCTGCCACGGCCAGCGCTACAACCGCGAGACGCTGGAGGTGCTCTACAAGGGCAGGAACATCGCGCAGATCCTCGAGATGACGGTCGAGACCGCGCACGAGTTCCTGAAGGCCGTGCCCACCATCGAGCGCAAGCTGCGCACGCTGCTCGACGTGGGCCTGAGCTACATCAAGCTGGGCCAGTCGGCCACCACGCTGTCGGGCGGCGAGGCGCAGCGCGTGAAGCTCGCGCTGGAGCTCAGCAAGCGCGACACCGGCCGCACGCTCTACATCCTCGACGAGCCGACCACCGGCCTGCACTTCGCCGACATCGAGCTGCTGCTGAAGGTGCTGCACCAGCTGCGCGACGCGGGCAACACCATCGTCGTGATCGAACACAACCTGGACGTCATCAAGACCGCCGACTGGCTGATCGACATGGGCCCCGAAGGCGGCGCGGGCGGCGGCACGGTGGTGGGCGAAGGCACGCCTGAAGACATCGCGGCGAACGAGGCGAGCCACACGGGGCGGTATCTGAAGCGGCTGCTGTAGCCGGCGCGGCCCATGCCTTCCTTCACCCCGCGCCAGCTCGTACTGCTCGTTCTCCTGACCCTTGCATGGGGGTTCAACTGGCCCGTGATGAAACTGGGCGTCGCCGACTATCCACCTCTCGCCTTTCGCGCGATCTCGATCTGGCTCGGCGTGCCGGTGCTGGCCCTCGCGCTGGTATGGATGAAGGTGCCGTTCCGCGTGCCGCGCAGCGCGTGGCCCGAGCTCCTGTGGCTGGGCGCGACCAACATGTTCGTCTGGCACGCCTGCATCATCCTCGCGGTGAAGGCGCTCTCGGGCGGGCGCGCGGCGATCCTGGGCTACACGATGCCGGTGTTCTCCGCCGTCATCGGCGCGGTTCTGTTTTCCGCGGTGCTCACGCGGCGCGCATGGCTGGGCGTGGGCGCCTGCGCGGTCGGCGTGGGGCTGCTGCTGTGGCATGAGCTCACCGACTTCGCAGGGCGGCCCGGCTACGTGGCGCTGGCACTGGTGGCGGCCGCCACATGGGCGCTGGGCACGCAGTTGCTGCGGCACACGCGCATCGGGCTGCCGACGCTCACGCTGTCGTTCTGGATGACCGCGCTGGCCGCGGTGGTGATGACGGTGCTCTCGCTGCTGTTCGAACGCGGCCAGATGTACTGGCCGGGCCGCGTGACCTGGGCTTCGATCGGCTACAACGCCGTGCTGATCTTCGGCTTCGCGCACGCCGCATGGTTCTACCTCGCGCGCGGCCTGCCGCCCATCGCATCGACGCTGAGCGTGATGTTCATCCCGGTGCTCGGCGTTTTCAGCGGCGCGGTGTGGCTGGGCGAAGTCGTGCACTGGCAGGACTGGGTGGCGGTGGCGCTGATGATGGTCGCCATCGCCTCTGTGCTCTGGCCCTCGCGCAACGCAGCGAAGGCCTGAGCGCGCCTTCTTCTTTTTCAGGTCGTCGTCTGTACATGCAGCCGACTGCTCTTGCAGCGGTGCAGCGCACGATAGTGCTCCAGCGGCCTGCCGTTCGCGCCGTAGGCGATCGACTCGATGCGCAGCAGCGGCTCGGGCTGCGGCAGGTTGAGCAGTTGGCAGGTCTCGGCGTCGGGCAGCACCGCGTCGATCCAGCGTTCGGCGCGCACGAGGCGCAGCCCGTACTGGCGGCGCAGCACGTCGTACAGCGATCGATCGTCCAGGCGCGTGCGGTGCAAACCCGGCGCGAGGTCGGCAGGCACCACGGTTTCCACCAGCAGGCGCAGTTCGCCGTCGACGCTGCGCAGGCGCTTGAGCGCGACCACCTGCGTGTCGTCCGTCAGCCCGAGCGACGCGGCTTCCTGCTCGGTGGGCGCGCGCAGTTCCTGCGTGAGGATCTGCGTGCGCACCGAGCGGCCCTTGCGCTCCATTTCGTCGGAAAAGCCGAGCACGGTGGAGACGAAGTCTTCGTCGCGCTCGCGGGCCGACACGAAGGCACCGCGCCCTTTGATCTTGTAGATGAGGTTGTTGCGCACGAGGTCGGCCAGCGCCTCGCGCACCACGATGCGCGAGATGCCGAATTGCTCGCCCAGCTCGGCCTCGGACGGCAGCTTGGCACCGATGGGCAGCACGCCCTGCAGGATCTGCATGCGAAGCGCGTCGCGGAACTGGGCCCACAGGGGCGACTCGGAGTCGCGGTCGAGGACGGTCGAGATTTCGGTCGGAGAGTTCATGTCAATGCTTCACCACGCTGTCGTGGATTTTTTGGGGCGCACCATGGAGCGCTTTTTTTCCTGGCGGTGCTGCTCGGGGTGCGTGCACAGGGCACCGGGTACTCCCCTCCGCGAATGTCCCCCGCCTTCGGCTCCTCCTTTATTTCGCTGCGGGGAGCACCCGGTGCCCTGCGCACGGGACACGCTGCTGGTTCGCGGCCGATCGACAAGTGCTCTGATCGATCACGCCGGCGGGGTGCCTTGCGCAGCGAAATAAAGGAGGAGGCCGCAGGCCGGGGGACATTCGCGGAGCAAGGTACCCCGTCGGCGTGAGCGCACCCCGAATGACGCCCCCCAAACGCAACGCAGCAAACAGCAAGGCAGGTTTTCATTTCAAGACAGGGTCGTCAATGATGCATCGAAAGGGGATGCAGCTTCAGGCGCCACCGGAGAGAGGCGCACGCCATGCCGCTCGCGCAAGGCCGTGGCGCAGGCTTGCAGTTCCCTGTGTGCGTGAGCCGCGTCCCAGCCCAGCGCCTCGGCCGCGATGCCCGCCATCTCGGCCAGCGCGGCATCGGTGACCAGCCCGCGGATGGCCAGCAGCGTGCGGCGGATCACGAGGTCGTCGAGATGGACCACGCCGGTTTCGAGGCACAGGTACGAGAGTTCGGCGGCCGAGTAGTCGGGTGCGTGGCGCAGCGGCACGTCGCCCGAGGCGGCGAGGCGCTGCGCCAGCGGCAGCGCCTTCGAGCCGTAGCGGCGCAGCAATGCGTGCGCACGTGGACGGCCCAGGCCGGAGGCCGTGACCATGCGATCGAGAAAGCGCTCCGTCGCCTGCGCATCGGCCGGCAGCTCGGCGCCGCCGCCGATGGGCAGCAGTTCGGTGGATGCGGTGCGCGGGCGGCCCAGCTGCTTCAGCACCTCGTCGGCCGCTTCTTGCGCGAGCGCGCGGAAGGTGGTCCATTTGCCGCCCACGAGGCCGACGATGGGAATGTCGCGCGTGGCGTTGGGCGGGTCGAGCACCACCGAGTGGTCGCGCGAGATCTGCCCCGGCTTGTCGGCGTCGGAGCGCGCGAGCGGCCGCACGCCGACGTAGGTGTAGACCACGTCGCCGCGGCCGAAGCGCAGGTTGGGGAACACCTCGGCCAGCACGTCGAGCAGGTAGTCGACCTCGGCCGGCTCGGTGCCGATCTGGTCGGGGTCGTCCACCGGGATGTCGGTGGAGCCCACCAGCACGCGGTCGAGAAAGGGATAAACGATGCACACGCGCCCGTCGACCGCCTCGAAGTAGGCCATGCGGCCCTCGAGCGCATCGCGCAGCGCGGGATGGTCGAGCACGAGGTGCGAACCCTTGGTGCCCATCACGCGCGAGCCCGCGCCGCCGAGCACGGCCGTGCTGCGATCGAGCCACGCGCCGCTCGCGTTCACCACGGTGTCGGCGGTCACACGCACCAGCGCGCCGGTGATCTCGTCGCGCAGCGTGAGGATCTTGCCCGCGCAGCCCGTCACGCGGCAGTAGTTGGCGGCGGCCGAGCGCGGCTGGTCGCGGCAGGCGTCGCCGATCAGTTCGAGGATCAGCCATTCGGGGTGGCTGATCCACGCGTCGAAGAAGGTGGCGGTCCAGCGCACCGCGGCGCGGAACAGGCGGCGGTCGTTCTGCGGCACGCGGCTGATGCGGTGGTTGGGCATCACGCGCTGGCGGCGGCCCAGCAGGTCGTACAGGCGCAGGCCCGCAGCCACGGCGAGCAGCCCGCGCGTGCGCTGCGGCGGCGTGCGGCCGAAGAACTTGAGCGCGCTGCTCATCAGGCCGCCGAAGAAGCTCGACAGCGGCACCACCGTCTTCAGCGGCTGCACCAGATGCGGCGCGTTGCGCAGCAGCAGGTTGCGCTCGCGCGTGGCCTCGGCCACCAGAGAGAAGCTGCCGTTCTCCAGGTAGCGCAGGCCGCCGTGGATCATGCGCGACGGCGCGCTGCTGGCGCCCGCGCTGAAGTCGCCCTTGTCGACGATGAGGCAGTCGACTCGCTGCAGGCAGAGATCGCGGAACACGCCCACGCCGTTGATGCCGGCGCCGACGATCACGGTAGAGAAATGACGGTCGGCCAGCGAGGCCGGACGCACGAAGGGCAGCTGCCAGGCGCTCATCTCGAGCCTCCCGACAGGTGGGAAAACACAGGAGACATGGTGTCGATCAGTTCGTTGAAGCCGGCGTTGAAGTCGGCATGGGCGCGGGCCTGCGCGGCATCGGGCTCGACCGTGTCGCAGGGCGCGAGCAAGGCGCTGCCCTCTCCGGCATGGCCGATGCCCTGCGACATGGCGGCGTAGATCGCGGCGCCGCGCGCGCCGGTTTCGTCGTCGGCGCAGCGTTCGACCGGATGACCGAGGAAGGAGGCGAGCAGGCGTACGAGGCGCGTATCGCTCGCACCCCCGCCGAGCACGGTCGATGCGGACACAGGCAGGCCGCAGGCTGCGAGGCGTGCTGTGTGTCGCGCATGCAAAGCCGCGACCGCATCGACCACCGCGCGTGCCATGTCGCCCCGCGTGTGATGGCTCTTGAGGCCGACGAAGCCCGCCGTCACGCCGCCACCGCCATTGACGAACGGCAGGAAGCGCAGGCCGCCCGCACCCAGCGGCACCGACATCGCCAGATCGACCACCGCGCGCGCATCGGGCAGGCCGAGCACGCCGGCCAGCCACGCGATGTTGGCCATCGACGAGGGGCTGTTCTCCATGTAGAGCCGCTTGTCGTCGCGGCCGAAGTTCACGACGGCCGCCACGGCGGGCCTGGGCTCGATCACCGGGCCGATCACCGCGTTCACGCACCACGTGCCGAAGACCGACACCGCGCGCCCGCGCCCTTCCGCGCAGATCGCAGTCATCGAGGCGAGCAGGTCGATCGCGCCCATCGCAACCGGAATGCCGGCAGGCAGGCCGCACAGCGCGGCCTCGGAAGGCCGCAGCCTGCCGATCACTTCGCCGCTCGGCACCAGCGGCCCGAAGACGTGCGGCCCGAGCTCCGCGATGCCCGAGGCATCGAAGGCCGCCTGCGACCACGTGCCCGTGGCGATCGACACGAGCCCCGCAGTGCTCGCATCGCTCGCGTCGGTGGCGATCTCGCCGGTCAGCAGAAAGCCGAGGTAGTCCTTCGCGAACAGCAGCCGGTGCACCGCGCCGCGCTGCACGGCATCGGTGCCGAGCAGCTCGGCGGCGATCACGGTGGGCTGCCCCGGCCACGGCCTGCAGCCGACGTCCGCGAACAGCGCCTCGCCATGGCCGAGCGACAGCGAGCGCGCCCGTGTGTCGGCGCGCTGGTCGGTCGAGGCGACCGCCCTTCCGCCCACGAGTTCGTTGCGCGCATCGAGCGCATAGAGCCCCGCGCCATGGCCCGTGCAGCCGATGGCGCGAACCTCGGTCACGCGCTCGCCGAGCTGGTGGGCGACGTCGCGCAGCACATGGGTCAGTGCCGCGCGGATCGCAGTCGCGCCCACTTCGCATCCCCCTGCGGGCAGCCGGTCGTGCGGCAGCGGCATGCGTGACAGGGCGATGGAGCGGCCGCTCCCGGCTTCGAGGGCCAGGGCCTTCAGGCTGCTCGATCCCATGTCGATGCCGATCAGTATGTTTGGCTTCATGTCATAACAGCTTCGGTGGAATAAAAGCGCCTTGCCAGTAGCGTTTCCCCTAGTTATCCCGTCAAACGTCCAGCGCGTACATTCTACCTGTCATAACAAGTGACGTAACACGCTGCCCTGAAAAAGCAGCATCGCAAGCTGTGCCCCCCAACGTGAGGAGACAAAAATGAGGCGTAATTTCCTGAAGTCCGCCGCGGCAGCCGGCATCGGTCTGGCCGGCGCCAGCGCATTGGCGCAGCAGCAGGCGGCGGCCCCCGCTGCGGGTGGCGGACTGCGCGGCAACCCGAGCGACGTCTACGTGATGAACGTGATGGTGTCGGGCGTGGAGTACTGGTTTCCGGTCTACGAAATGATGAAGCAGCTCGGCCGCACGCTGGGCGTGCGCACGCGCTACACCGGCACGCCGGAGTACGACGTGAACAAGCAGCTCGCGTCCTTCGAGCAGGAGCTGGCGCGCAAGCCTGCGGGCATCCTGCTGCACCCGATGAACCCCGACCCGTTCATCGAGCCGATCAACCGCGCCGCGGCGATGGGCATCCCGGTCGTCACCTTCGCGGCCGACTCGCCGAACTCCAAGCGCACATCGTTCGTCACCTCCGACAACGACCGCGAAGGCACCCAAGCCGCCGACGCCATCGCGGCCTCGCTCAACGGCAAGGGCGAATACGCCGTGCTGGAGAACCCGGGCCAGGACAACCACGACCGCCGCATCGCCGCCTTCGTGAACCGCATGAAGGCCAAGCACCCGGGCATGAAGCTGGTGGGCCGCGCGGCCAGCAACCAGGACCCGAACAAGGCCTACCAGGCGGTGCTGAGCCTCGCGCAGGCCAACCCGAACCTGGGCGCGCTGTTCATGCCCGAGGCCAACTCGGCCCTCGGCGCGGCGCAGGCCAAGGTGGAGACCAAGAAGAACATCAAGGTGATGTGCTGCGACGTGAACGCCAAGATCCTCGACATGATCAAGTCGGGCGACGTGTTCGGCGCCATCAACCCGAACCAGGGCATGCAGGGCTACATGGGCATGATGATGCTGTTCCTGGCCCGGAACCCCACGCTCATCGACCCGATGAACGACGCCAAACGCAACGGCACCAACCCGATGGCCGTGCCCTTCCTGGACAACGGCCTGGCGGTGGTCAGCAAGGCCAACGCCGACGACTTCTACTGGGACAAGTACCTCGCCCGCCGCGGCACCAAGGGAATCGGCGAGTGAGCCAGCTGCTCGAACTGCGCGGCATCGGCAAGCGCTTCGGCGCTTCGCGCGCGCTCTCGGGCGTGGACTTCTCGTTGCACCGCGGCGAGATCCACGCCCTTTGCGGCGAGAACGGCGCGGGCAAGTCCACGCTGATGAACATCATCGACGGCATCCATCAGCCGGACGAGGGCGAGATCTCGCTCGATGGCCGGAAGGTGGTCATCGACGGCCCCGCGCACGCCATGCGCCTGGGCATCGGCCTGGTGCACCAGGAGATCGCCCTGTGCGCCGACGCCACCGTGGCCGAGAACATCTTCATGCCGGAGATCAACGCCGGCAGGCACGCGTGGATGGACTACGCGAGCCTCGGTGAGCGCGCCGCCAAGGTGCTGCAGCGGCTGGGGCAGGACGTCAACCCCGCTGCGCTGGTGAAGGACCTGAGCATTTCCACGCAGCAGCTGATCGAGATCGCCAAGGCGCTCACGCTGGACTGCAAGGTGCTGATCCTCGACGAGCCCACCGCCGCACTCACCGACAACGAATCGGCCGCGCTCTTCAGGGTGCTGCACGACCTGAAGGCGCAGGGCATCGGTATCGTCTACATCAGCCACCGCATGGCCGAGATCTTTGCGCACTGCGACCGCGTCACCGTGCTGCGCGACGGGCGCAACGTGCATTGCGGGCCGCTGGCCGAACTGGACGCCGACGGGCTGGTGCGCCGCATGGTCGGGCGCGACCTGGGCAACTACTACCCGCCGAAGCAGCAAGCGCCTGCATCGGAGGAACACGTGCTCGAAGTGACCGACATCGCCGACGGCGAGCGCGTGCACGGCGTGTCCTTCATGCTGAAGCGCGGAGAGATCCTCGGCATCGCGGGCCTGATGGGCGCCGGCCGCAGCGAACTCGCAGAGACCGTGTGCGGCCTGCGCCCCGTGCGACGCGGCACCGTGCGCCTGCGTGGCAAGGCGCTTGTGATCCGCAAGTACGGGGACGCGCTGCGCGAAGGCATCGCCTACCTCAGCGAAGACCGCAAGGCGGCCGGCGTGTACCTCGACCTGCCCATTGCACAGAACATCGCCTCGATGGCGCTCGCGCGCGTCAGCTCACGCTTCGGGCTGCTGCAGCGCGCAGCCGAGCACAGGCTGGCGGTCGACCTCGGTGCCAAGCTCAAGCTCAAGTCCGACGGCGTGGCCATCGAGGTGGCGAGCCTGTCGGGCGGCAACCAGCAGAAGGTGGCCATCGCCAAGCTGCTGGCCACCAACCCGTCGGTGCTACTGATGGACGAGCCCACGCGCGGCGTGGACGTCGGCGCCAAGTCGGAGATCCACCACATCCTGCGCGAGCTGGCCGGCCAGGGCGTGGGCGTGATCGTGATCTCGTCGGAGCTGCCCGAGATCATCGGACTGTGCGACCGCGCGCTGGTGATCCGCGATGGCCGGCTCGCGGGCGAACTGGCATCGAACGAGATGACGGAGGAAGCACTGTTGCGGCTCGCCTCCGGACTCTGCGAACAGGAAGCGGCATGAAAGAACTACAGGGTTCGTGCGGCGCTTCGGTCGGCTCTGTCGGTTCGGGGTGCGCTCACGCCGACGGGGTACCTTGCTCCGCGAATGTCCCCCGGCCTTCGGCCTCCTCCTTTATTTCGCTGCGCAAGGCACCCCGCCAGCGTGATCGTTCAGAGCACTTGTTGATCGGCCAGCACAAGAGCAGCGCTCGTTGTGCACAGGGCACCGGGTGCTCCCCGCAGCGAAATAAAGGAGGAGCCGAAGGCGGGGGACATTCGCGGAGGGGAGTACCCGGTGGCCTGTGCACGCGCCCCGAACAAGAGCGCCAAGAACACAAACATCAAGAACACACCCGACAAGCAAGACAACGCGCAGTGGAGCATCCGACATGAACTACCCGGCCCAACTCGACGCAGGCCTTCCACCAAGACAGCAAGGAAGACCCCCCGCAAAACCCGCCAGCAAGCTCGGCAGCATGCGCGAGATGGGCTTGCTGCTCATCATCGCCGCGCTGTGCGTGGGCATGAGCTTCGCGTCGCCCTACTTCCTGACCTGGGACAACGTGCGCGCCATGCTGCTGTCGTTCTCCATCGAAGGCATCGTGGTCGTCGGCATGACGATCCTGCTGATCGTCGGCGGCATCGACCTGTCGGTGGGCTCGGTGGTGTGCTTCGCCATGGTGATCACGGGCAAGCTCTTCCTCATGGGCTTCGACCCGTGGACCGCCGGACTCATCGCCATTGCGGCGAGCGCCATGATCGGCGCGATGATCGGCGGCTGCGTCACGCGCATCGGCCTGAACCACTTCATCGCCTCGCTGGCCTTCATGGTCATCGTGCGCGGCCTGTGCCTCGCGCTCACGCAGGGCACGCCGCAGTCGCTGTTCTCGCTGCCGGCGGAGTTCAAGTTCATCGGCCAGGGCACGCTGTTCGGCATTCCGGCCGTGATCCTGATCTTCCTGGCGATCGTGGTGGTGAGCGACTTCCTGCTGCGCCGCTCCACCCTGCTGCGCCGCGTGTTCTACACCGGCAGCAACGAGAAGGCCGCGCTCTACTCCGGCATCCGCGTGGGCCGCGTGAAGTTCTGGGTCACGGTGCTGTGCGCGGCCTCGGCGGGCCTGGCGGGCGTGATCTACACCGCGCGCTTCGGCGCCGCCACGCCGACCTTCGGCATGGGCATGGAGCTCAACGTGATCGCCGCGGCGGTGATCGGCGGCGCCAGCCTCAAAGGCGGCTCGGGCACCGTGCTGGGCGCGGTGCTCGGGCTTGCGCTGCTGTCGGTGGTGACCAGCTCACTGATCCTGCTCGACGTGTCGCCCTACTGGCAGGACGTGATCAAGGGCCTGATCCTGCTCGCGGCCGTGACCATCGACCACATCCTGAACACGAGAAAGACCAAGCGATGAGCAACAGCAACAACGCATCGATGATGAAGAAGACCACCCTCGGCCCGTCGGGCATCGAATGCTCGGCCATCGGCCTGGGCACCTGGGCGATGGGCGGCTGGATGTGGGGCGGCGGGGACAACGCAGCCGCCGTGCTGGCCATCCAGGCCTCGCTCGACGCGGGCGTGAACCTGATCGACACCGCGCCGGCGTACGGGCTCGGGCGCTCCGAGAGCATCGTCGGCACCGCGCTGAAGGGCCGCCGCCACGAGGCCGTCATCGCAACCAAGTGCGGGCTGGTATGGCACACGCAACAGGGAACGCACTTCTTCGAAGAAGACGGCCACCCGGTGCATCGCTACCTCGGGCGCGAATCGATCGTCCATGAGTGCGAAGAGAGCCTCAAGCGCCTGCAGACCGACTACATCGATCTCTACATCACGCATTGGCAGGACAGCACCACGCCGGTCGAGGAAACGATGGACGCACTGCTGGAGCTCAAGAAGCAGGGAAAGATACGCGCCATCGGCGTGAGCAACGTGAGCCCCGAAACGCTCGCCGAATACCTGCGCCATGGCCCGGTCGATGCGGCGCAGGAGCGCTACAGCCTGATCGACCGCGAGATCGAGCAGGCGCTCGTGCCACTGTGCAGCGCGCACGACGTGGCGGTGCTGGGCTATTCGTCGCTGGCGCTGGGCCTGCTGGCCGGCCCGATCGACCCCGGGCGCAAGTTCACCGGCGACGACCAGCGCGCGAACAACCCGCGCTTCAGTGCGCAGAACCGCGCGAAGCTCAAGGCCTTCTTCGACGAGTTGGAGCCGCTGCGCAAGCAGCTCGAATGCTCGTTCGGCCAATTGATGATCGCGTGGACGCTGGCACGCGGCAGCGTCTCGGTGGCGCTGTGCGGCGCACGCGTGAGCAAGCAGGCGGTCGAGAACGCGGCGGCCGGCTCGGTGCGCCTGCGCGACGACGCACTTCAACTCATCGACGCCGTTGCGGCCAAGCACCTGAACGCGCTGGCCTGACCCTCTCCACTTTCAATACAAGGACCTCTTTCGTATGTCGAAGGACAAGACCGCACGCCTGAACCGGCTGCTGAACAACGGGCGCTGCCTGGACATCGCGCTCGACCACGGCGTGTGCAACGAGCCCTCGTTCCTCAACGGGCTGGAAGACATGCCGCAGGTGATCGACAAGCTCGTGGCCGCCGGCCCCGACGCCATCCAGCTCAACCACGGCCAGGCCGATCTGCTGCAGGACCGCCCGGGCCGAGACAAGCCCGCGCTGGTGCAGCGCATCGACATGGGCAACCCCTACAACGCCACCGCCCATCGCGTGATGTGGGCCGTGCTGCAGAACGAGCACGACCCGGTACTGCCGGCAGTGCAGCGCGACGCAGCCTGCGTGGTCGTCAATCTGTTCATGCTGCCGAACGAGCCCGACCTGTTCCGCCAGTGCGTGCAGAACATCGCTCGGGTGCGCGCCGACTGCGACCACTACGGCATGCCGCTGATGATCGAGCCGCTGGTGATGCGCCCGCACAGCGAGCAAGGCGGCTACATGGTCGATGGCGACGCCGAAAAAATCGTCACGCTGGTGCGCCTGGCACGCGAGATGGGCGCCGACATCGTCAAGGCCGACCCCACCACCGATCCCGCCGAGTTCCACCGCGTGGTGCAGGCCGCGCGCTGTCCCGTGCTCGTGCGCGGCGGCGGGCGCGAAGACCTGCAACAGGTGTTCGCGCGCTCGCGCGTGCTGCTGGACCAGGGCGCGGTCGGCATGGTGTACGGGCGCAACGTGTACCAGCATGCCAACCCGTCGGCGGTGGTGAATGCGTTGATGGCCATGATCCACCGCGGCGCAAGCGCCGAGGAGGCGTGGGGCATCTACGAATCGGGCGGCACGAAGAAGTAACGCTGCGCCGTCGAAAAAAAGAGAGGGAGAGGCTGTACGGCAGGCGGCGCACTCGTCGCCGGCCGGGGTGCGCCCTGCGCGCGCGCTTTCGCGAGTGAACACCACAACTTGGAGGCGACGATGAAGATCCGGTATTACCTGATGGCTTTGATGGTGCCGTTCGTCACACTGCTGACGCACGCGGCAATCACCGGGGTCAGTCCGATGACGACCCTGGGCAACATGGCGGCGGCGGTTTCCGAAGCTGTCGCCGACCCGCTCCCGTTGCAGGGTCCGGGCCTGGGCAACCTCACCTACACCTCGGCGGAACTGTTCAAGCCGGTGTCCATGATCACCAGCGCGGCGCACCCGCTCGATCCGGCGCACAGCAGCGCCTACGAGTCGCGCGAGGTGCCCGCCACCTACCCGGGCCGCAAGGACTACGGCATGAACGCGGGCATCATGATCAACGGCTACTTCCTCACCTCCTTCGCGCCGGACAGCGGCCTCGGGCCGGGCGGCTTCCTGCTGTACGACGTGTCGAACCCGCGCCAGATCCAGCTCGTCAAGAAGATCTACGAGCCCGAGGCCCGCACCAAGGAGTTCCGCGAGACCCATTCCTTCGGCACCGCGAAGATCGGCGGCAAGACGTATGTCGTCCTGCCCAGCATCAACGGCATCGAGTTCTGGGACTTCACCGACATCAACGACATCAAGCAGGTGAAGAAGCTGGCACTGCCAGGCGTCAACGGAGGCGACTACGAGGACGTCGCCTGGCAGCTCTGGTGGCAGGCGCCCTATCTGTACGTGGCGTCGGCCGGCCGGGGCATCTTCATCGTCGATGCCAGGGACCCCGCGAACGCCGTGATCGCGAACCGCGGTGCGGGCAAGCCCAATCCGGTGCCCACCGGCGAGCTCGGCGGTTTCCGCATTGGCCCGATCTTCACGATGGGCAACCACATGGTGCTGACCGCGATGGAAAGCAACGGCGGCTTCGCGAGCCTGGACATCTCCGATCCGCTCAACCCCAAGGTGCTCGATTCCATCGTGGGCACCACGCCCTTCTACTACGCCACCTGCTTCGACGGCAGGAACCTGCACGCCTCCGCGCGCAACAGCGGCGCCAGGATGTACAGCTACGACCTGAGCGACCGCTCGCGCTTCGTAGCCGAGGACAACCGGCTCGTCATCGACGAACAGCTGTACTGCGCCACGCAGGACAACTACGTGATCCAGGGCGCGCAAACGCGCATCCACAAGGTGGACGTGAGCAATCCGCTCAATCACGTGGAGGTGGGCCGCGGCAGCATCCTGCGCGAGGACGACCCGAACTTCTCGCATTCGGACAACGGCCAGGTCGCGATGTTCGGCAACCTGGTCTTCGTGGGCAACGACCACGGCTCGGGCAGCGGCTTCATCGTGCATGCAGTGGACCCCGACACCACCAAGCCTGAAGTCAAGCAGGTCTCGCCGGCCAGCGGCGCGAAGCAGCAGGCGCTGACCTCGCGCATCGGCCTGGGCATGACGGACAACATCCGGCCCGAGAGCGTGAACTCCAACACCTTCATCGTGCGGCCGGTGGGCGGCAACACGCTGGCGGGCACCTACAGCGTGCAGCTGGGCATCATCAACTTCTCGCCCGACCAGCCGCTGCAACCCGGCACCAGCTATGAAGTGTTCCTGCCGGCCAACGGCGTGAAGGACTATGCGGGCAATGCCATTGGGGTCGACTACAAGTCGACCTTCAACACCGGCAACGCGACCGACATCAACCTGATGCACTACTGGACGCTGGCGGGCAACCTGTCCGACCAGATCGGCAGCAACAACGGCACGCCGGTCTCGGGCGACGCGTTCGAGAGCATCGGCCTGAACTTCGCGAACCGCACCGCCGGTGTGCCGCTGAAGAACGACTTCGTGGCCACCGTGCTCGGCGGCACCGCGTCGCTGAGCTTCTACATGAAGACCACGCAGACGGGCGGTGCGAACTCGTGGACCGCGCCCGGCATCTTCGGGCGCGACCAGGCGAGGGGCACGGACGACGTGTTCTGGGGCTGGCTCGACAACGGCGGGCGCATCAAGCTGTCGGCTGGCAACGACGCCGGCACCACCTCCACCGCGGCAGTGAACGACGGCACCTGGCACCACGTGGTGCTGACGCGCGACGCGGCCTCCGGCGCCCAGGCCGTGTACGTGGACGGCGTGAAGACCACCTCCACCGGCCCCACGGGCAACAAGGGCCTCGCGAACAAGTTCAGCGTGCTGGGGCAGATCCAGGGCAATGCCGCACTCTTCAAGGGCACGCTGGCAGAGGTGCGCGTCTACAGCCGCGTGCTGAGCGACACCGAGGTCAACACGCTGCGCGGCCAGGCCATCATCGGCGACCCCGGCATCGGCGGCGGTCCGAAGCTGGTCAACGGCCAGCTGGTGTTCAACCCGGGCACGCTCGGCAGCAGCGGCGCACAGTTCCGCTGGAACTTCGGCGACGGCACGCAGACGGCGTACTCGAACCAGCCGAACTACACCTACACCTACAACCGCCCCGGCCACTTCACGGTGACGCTGACGGTGAAGGACGTGAACGGCCGCGAGACCTTCTACACCTACAACCTCACCGTGATCGCTCCGGTCACGGCGCGGGCGCCGACGCACACCACCAACATCGCGGGCGATGCGAATTCGGTGTACTCGGTGAACCCCGACAGCGGCACGGTCGCTGCCATCGATGCGCAGACCCTGGCCAAGCGCTGGGAAACGCGCGTGGGCGACGAGCCGAAGACGCTGGCCGTCGGCCCCGACGGACGCATCTGGGTCACGGTGCAGGGCGAGGACAAGCTGGTCGCGCTGAGCGCGGCCGACGGCAGCCTCTCGACCACCGTGCCACTGGCCTACGGCAGCGGCCCCTATGGCGTGGCCTTCACGCCGGACGGTGCGAAAGGCCTGCTCACGCTGGAAAGCAAGTCGGTGTTGATGAGCTTCGATCCGAGCAACGGCAGCACCACCGGCGCGGTCGCGCTCGAAGGCAACCTGCGCGGCATCGCGGTCAACGCCGACTCGCAGGTGGCTTATGTCACGCGCTTCAAGTCGAAGATGACCGGCGGCCAATTGCACAAGGTCAACCTGCAGAGCATGAGCGCCATGACCACCATCGCGCTGCCGGTGGACACCACCACGGTGGACACCGAGAGCCACGCGCGCGGCGTGGCCAACTACCTGAGCCAGGTGGTGATCTCGCCGGACGGAACGCGGGCGGTGCTGCCCTCGAAGAAGGACAACATCGTGCGCGGCAAGTTCAGGGACGGCCTTGCGCTGGAGCACGACAAGACGGTGCGTTCCATCCTCTCGCAGGTCAACCTGCAGACGGCCGCGGAAGTGTTCGCCGAGCAGATCGACTTCGACGACCGCGCACCGGCGCGCGCCGCACTGTTCTCGCCGTCGGGCGACTACCTCTTCGTGGCACAGATGGAAGGCAACCGCGTGGCCATCGTCGATCCGTACAGCCGCGCGGTGCGCGGCGAGATCAACACCAGCAGCGCGCCGCATGGCCTGTACCTGGACGCGACGCGCAAGCGCCTGTTCGTCAACAACTTCCTGGCGCGCTCGGTGTCCGTGCACGACGTGGCTTCGGTGCTGTCGTCCGAGACGGCGGCCGCGATCTTCCTGCAGAACGTGGCGACGGTGGCGCAGGAACCGATGGCGGCCGCGGCGCTGCGCGGCAAGCAGGTGTTCTACAACGCCTCCGACCGGCGCATGAGCAAGGACAACTACATCTCCTGCGCGAGCTGCCACGCAGACGCCGGCGACGACGGCATGGTGTGGGACTTCACCCAGCGCGGCGAAGGCCTGCGCCGCACCATCAGCCTGCAGGGGCGGCGCGGGCTGGGCCACGGCAAGCTGCACTGGACGGCCAACTTCGACGAGGTGCAGGACTTCGAGAACGACATCCGCAACGAGTTCGGCGGCACCGGCTTCCTGACGAATGCGGACTTCGCGGCCACCTCCGACCCGCTCGGCGCGCCCAAGGCCGGCAAGAACGCGCAGCTCGACGACCTCGCGGCCTACCTGAGCTCGCTGAACAAATACATGCGCAGCCCGGCGCGCAACGCCGACGGCAGCCTGAGCGTCGATGCGGCGCGGGGCCAGGCACTGTTCACCTCGGCGCAGTGCGTGACCTGCCACGCGGGCGGCACCTTCCGCGACGGCATCCGGCACGACGTGGGCACGATCCAGGCCTCGTCGGGCAAGGGCATGAACCAGCCGCTCGCGGGCGTCGGCTTCGACACGCCGACGCTGTCGGGCACCTGGAACACCGCCGCCTTCTTCCACAATGGCCAGGCGGCCACGCTGCAGGACGTGCTCGGCAGCGGCCACGGCAATGCCAACAGCCTGCCGGCCGCCGACGTGGTGGCGATCCGCGAGTACGTGCGTTCGCAGGACACGGCCCCGGCCGTCATCTCGCGCATCCGCTCGGACCTCAACCCCACCCTGTGCGTGAACATCAAGGGTGCGGCGACCACCAGCGGCGCGACGGCGGTGCAATGGCCGTGCGGTACGGCAGGCAACGAGAAGTTCACCGTGACGAGCCTCACCGGCGGCTACGTGCAGTTCGTGGCCGAGCACAGCGGGCTGTGCCTGGCGCAGAACGGCACGGCGACGACGAACGCGCCGGTGGTGCAGCTGGCGTGCACGGCGGGCAACACGGCGCAGTGGAGCATGGTCGGCGGGAGCATCCGCAACCGCGCCTCGGGTTCGTGCCTGGACGTGCCGAACAGCTCGACGGCGCAGGACACGGCGCTGATCACCTGGACCTGCAACGGTGGGAACAACCAGAACTGGACACAGCTTCCGTAGCGCCAGCAGCGTTCCATGAAAGGCCGGCCGCTTAATGCGGCCGGCCTTTTTTCATGCCGCCCATGACCTCCCACGTCATGGACCGTGCGCACCCGCTCTGGGAAAGTACCTCCATCGATCCATCAATCAACCACCAGGAGAAAACACCATGACCGGCTTCAACATCCTTCCCCTCGCAGTCGCCCTGCTGATCGGCATCGCCGCGCTCGGCTCGTGCCTCGGCATCGGACTGGTCGGCCAGAAGTTCCTGGAAAGCACCGCGCGCCAGCCCGAGTTGGTCGACACGCTGCAGACCAAGTTCTTCCTGATCGCGGGCGTGACCGACGGCGCATTCATCATCGCGACGGGCATCGCCCTCTGGTTCGCGACCGCCAACCCCTTCGGCTGATCGGCCCGATCGGCCACGAACACAAAGCGGCGCCCCGGCGCCGCTTTGTGTTTTGGGCCGCTACACCGAGCGCGTGATGCCGCCGTCCACGCGCAGGTTCTGACCGGTGATGTAGCCCGCGCCTTCCGAGGCGAGAAAGCCGATGACCGCCGCGATCTCCGCGCTCTTGCCGTAGCGGCCCATCGGAATGCGCGAGCGGAACTCGGCCTTCTCCGGCAGGCTGTCGATGAAGCCGGGCAGCACGTTGTTCATGCGCACGTTCTTCGCGGCGTAGGTGTCGGCGAAGAGTTTGGTGAAGGCCGCGAGGCCGGCGCGGAACACGCCCGAGGTGGGGAACACGGGGTCGGGCTCGAAGGCCGCGAAGGTGGAAATGTTGATGATGGCCCCACCACCCTGCTGCACCATCAGCGGCGCGACCAGCCGTGCGGGGCGCACCGCGCTCAGCAGGTACACGTCCATGCCGCGATGCCAGTCTTCATCGGTGATTTCGAGGATGGGCGCGCGCGGCCCGTGGCCTGCGCTGTTGACCAGCACGTCGACACGGCCCCACTGCGCCACGACCTTGTCGACCAGCCGCTTCAGGTCGTCGTTCGACTGATTCGAGCCCGTCACGCCGATGCCGCCGAGCTCGGCGGCCAGTGCCTCGCCCTTGCCCGACGACGAGAGGATAGCCACGCGAAAGCCATCGTCGGCGAGCTTGCACGCTGCTGCGGCACCCATGCCGCTGCCACCTGCAGTGACGATGGCTACTTTTTTCTGGTCTTCAGAGGACATTCGGGATTCCTTGGTTCGTGCGAGAGCCCGCATTTAGCCAAGGAATCGACTCCCCTGCCAGACTGGGATTTGCGTCCGAGTTCGGGGTGCGTGCGAATGACACCGGGTGCTCCCCTCCGCGAATGTCCTCCGGCCTGCGGCCTCCCCCTTTATTTCGCTGCGGGGAGCACCCGGTGCCATTCGCACATGAGCGCACTGCTTGTGCCGGCGGTTCGACCGCAACGTCCATCGATCACGCCGATGGGGTGCCTTGCGCAGCGAAATAAAGGAGGAGGCCGCAGGCCGGGGGACATTCGCGGAGCAAGGTACCCCGTCGGCGTGAGCGCACCCCGAACGGAATCGAACGGAACTCAGGCAGTAGGCACCGTCGCCCGCATCGAAGCCCGCTGGTTGAACCCCTTGAACCACTTCGCACTGTTCGGCGCCTCGGCTCTCCAGTCCACCGAAGGAAAGCGGAAGTCCATGTACCCCAGCGCGCAGCCGAAAGCGATGGTGCCGATGTCGACGCGGTCGCCGAAGGACGGCGCTGCGGATTCCAGCCACTCGAGGCCGGTGCGCACCTTGGCGAGCTGTCCGTCGGTCCAGTCGGCCCAGCGCAGTTCCTCGGGACGCAGCACGGTCTCGTAGCGCGCCAGCAGCGCGGCGCCGGTCATCCCGTCGGCGAGTGCGAGTTCGGTGAGGCGGGCCCAGCGTTCCTCGCCGTCGGCTGGAAAGAGCTTGCCCGACTGCGTGGCGTTGAGGTACTCGCAGATCACGCGGCTGTCGAAGAGCACCTGGCCGTCGTCGGTGATGAGGGTGGGCACCTGGCCGAGCGGGTTCTTCGGGATGATGGTGGCGTCGCGCTTCACCGGGCCGGCCGCGCTGGGCAGCTTCTCGATGCGGTCGGCGATGCCGAGCTCGTGCGCCACGACCATGCATTTGCGCACGAAGGGGGAAGCGGGCGAGAAGAAGATCTGCATGGCGGGCGATGCTCCGGTGTGGCGTTGTTACTTGCGGCGGATGCGCAGCATGCCTTCCTGCGCGGCCGAGGCCACCAGCCGGCCGTCGCGCGCATAGAGGCTGCCGCGGCACAGGCCGCGCGCGCCGCCCGCGCTGGGCGAGTCGAGCACGTACAGCAGCCAGTCGTCCATGCGGAAATCGCGGTGGAACCACATCGCGTGGTCGAGGCTGGCGGGGCGCACCTGGCCGCTCATGAAGCTCAGGCCGTGCGGCAGCATCGCGGCGCGCAGCAGGCCGTGGTCGGAGGCATAGGCCAGGAGCGCGCGGTGCACCATCGGGTCGTCGGGCAGCGGCGCGATGGCGCGCATCCAGATGGCGCTTTGCGCCGAGGTCGGGCGCACCTGCGGAGCGATCAGGTCCTCGGGGTCGACGCGGCGGTACTCGATGCCGTGCGGCTGCACCGCCTTGACGCGCCAGGGCTGGGGTAGGCGATCGCCGAGGGCGATGCGCTGGTCGAGCTCGCTGACGAGGCCGTCGGGGCCGCCGACCTCGGGCATGTCGAACTGGTGCTCGACGCCGTCGTCCACGGTCTGGAACGAGGCCGACATCTCGAAGATGATGCGCTCCTGCTGGCGCGCCACCACGTGGCGGGTGGTGAAGCTGCGGCCGTCGCGCACACGGTCGACGCTGTACTCGATGGGCGCGTGCTCGCCAGGCAGCAGGAAGTAGGCGTGCATCGAATGCACGGGGCGCTCGGCGCCCACGGTGAGGCTGGCGGCCATCAGCGATTGGCCCAGCACCTGGCCGCCGAAGACGGCGGGCGTGCCGATGTCTTCGCTCTGCGCCAGGAAGCGGTCGCCGCCCAGTGGCTCGAGCTGCATGAGCGCGACGAGTTCGTTGACGAGGCGGGAGGCGGTGGCGGGATCGGTGGTCATCGGAGGCATTCAGGGCAAGCGTAAAAGCAACCCTCGACCATAGCAAAGGCCGCGCCCGAAAGCTGTCGCGGGCCGGTCAGCCGGCGCTCCCGATGGGCCTATTTGTAGAAGCAGACACCCATGAAGCGGGCGCTGCAACCGGAATCCGTGCCGCCCTGAACCACGCGCACCGGCACACCGCCCAGCAGCATCGAGCCGTCGTCGGCATACACCAGCGGCGAAGGCGCGGCCTTGGCGAAGGTGCCGCTGAGCGTTTCCTGCTCGACGTACTTGAGGTACTGGCGCCGCGAAAAGTCGACCTTGTCGGCCGACTTCAACGGCGCGGCCTCGTAGCGCTTGCCGTACACCGTGCCGAAGTAGCGCAGTGCCGGCCCGGTGCGGTCGCCGTACTTCACGTCGGCTTTCGCGAAGCCGGTCTGGACGAGGTAGGTGCGGTCCTCGGGCGTCAGGTCGGCGTCGAAGGCCATCAGCACGTACTGGCCCTCGAAGCTCTGGTTGCGCGCCACCTTGAGTTCGCCGATCAGCGCGGGCGTGACCTTGGTGCGGCCGTCCCAGCGCAGCAGCGCCGCCACGGACGGATCACCGTCGAACACGTAGTGGTAGTTCTCGCCGGCAATGGCGACCTTGCGGCCGTCCTTGGCCGCCATGAAGCTCACGACCCGGTCCTTGCCGTGGACCGGGTCGCCTTCGGGCGTGCTGGCACAGCCGATCTGCAGCAGGCCGAGGGCGGCGCAGGACAGCGCCAGGAAGATGCGACGTGCGCAGGTCGGCAACGAAGGGAGGTGCACTTTTCGTCCAGGGTTCGAGTTCATCAAGCCCCGGACTCTAGCCTCTGGCGGTCGAGATCGACGCCGTCCGCGGCCAGCTTCTTCTGCAGCGCGGCCACGTCCACGCCGGCGAACGCGGTGCTGCCCAGCGACGCGGCCGCCGTGCCCGCGGCCTGCCCCATGACGAAGCAGCCGCCGCTCGCACGCGCGGCCGACTGGCCTTCGTGCGTCATCGACGCGCAACGGCCGGCCACCAGCAGGTTGTCGACCGCCTGCGGCACCAGCATGCGCCAGGGCAGGTGGTTGTAGGCATTGGCTTCGTCGCGCGGGAAGGCCCACTCGATGCGGCCATCGGCGTGCATTTCCATCGGCCAGGCGTTCAGGCCGATGTTGTCGTCGAACTTCGCCGAACCCAGGATGTCCTCGCGCCCGAGCGCATACAGCCCCTGGATGCGCCGCGTCTCGCGGATGCCGACCTGCGGCGCGATCTCCACGATGGCCGACTGCGCGAAGCCCGGCACCTCGGCCTTCAAGAACTTGAAGTACTCGGCGATCTGGCGGCGGCCTTCGAGCTCGCCCTCGGTGAGCTCGCGCGCGTCGACGCCGTTCATCGCGCGGCCCTGGGCATTGCGGATCTGCGTGACGTTGGCGCGCCACTCGCGCGGGTCCTTGTTGGGCCGCAGGATCGCGCCTTCGCGCGGGAACTTGTAGACGCCGGGCTTCTGCTGCTCGGCGCGCGCCATGTAGTCGTTGATGGCCGAGAACTCGCCCACAGCCGCCAGCGCGGCCGGCGCGTCGACCTGGCCGATGCGGAACATGGTGGTCGGAAACAGCCCGCTGCCGTGGCCGTCACCCACCTCGAAGGGCACGCCGGCAAAGGCCGCCACGTCGGCGTCGCCGCTGGCGTCGATGAAGGCATTGGCGCAAATCGCCTGGCGGCCCGACTTGGTCTCGACCACCAGCGCGGCGATGCGGCTGCCGTCGCGAACGACGGATGCGGCCAGCGCGTGGAACAGCAGCTTCACGCCGGCGGCGCCGAGCAGCTGGTCGGCGGCCAGCTTGTAGGCCGAGGTGTCGTACGAACGCACGCAAATGCGCCCGCCCATGCCGTTCTGCGGCGCATTCATGCCGTTGAACCCGGCGATGCGGTCGATCAGCTCGTCGACCACGCCGCGCACCAGCTGCGTCATCTCGCCGTTGCGCTTGCCGTACAGGCCCGCGAAGTTGGTGACGCCGCCGGCCGTGCCCATGCCGCCGAGAAAACCGTAGCGCTCCACCAGCAGCGTGCTCGCACCGTGGCGCGCGGCGCTCACGGCGGCCGCGATGCCGTCGGGGCCGCCGCCGACCACCACTACGTCGTATTCGCCGAAGACCGGCAGCGCGCGCGCCGGCTCGTTCAATGTCTGGGTTGTCATCACTGCAACTTGATGCCGCGGGCCGAGATGATCTTGGTCATGATCGCGGCCTCTTCATTGACGCGCGTGCGCATGCCGTCCGGCGAGGTGCCCACGGCCTGCCAGCCCTGCTCGAAGAGCTTGCGGCGCACGTCGGGGTTCTTCATGACCACTTCGAGTTCGCGGCTGATGCGGGCCTGCGCGGCCTTCGACAGGTTGGCCGGGCCGAGCAGCGCCACCCACACCTCGAGGTTGAAGTCCTTCACGCCGGCCTCGGCCAGCGGCGGGATCTCGGGCACCAGCGCGCTGCGCCCGCCCGTGAGGCCGATGGCCTTGAGCTTGCCGGCCCGGATCTGCGGCATGGCCACGCCCGGGGGGATCAGGCCCATCTGCACCTGGTCGCCCAGCATCGCCGTGACGACCTGCGGATTGCCCTGGTAGGGCACGTGCTCGGGCTTGAAGCCGCTCACGCGGGTCTTGAGCAGTTCCATGCCCAGGTGGCCGACCGAGCCGATGCCCACCGAGCCGTAGTTCCACTTGTCGCCGGCTTTGCGGCCCGCGTCGAAGAAGGCGGTGCCCGAGGGCAGGTTGTTCTGCGCCACCAGCACCAGCGGCGCCGTGGCAATCAGCGAGAGGTACGTGAAGTCCTTGGCCGGGTCGTAGGGCAGCTTGGGGTACAGCATCTTCGACGACGTGAGATTGCCGTTGATGACGAGGCCCAGCGTGTGGTCGTCGGTGGCCTTGGCCACCTGGTCGGCCGCGATGTTGCCCGAGGCGCCGGCCTTGTTGTCGACCACGATCGGCTGGCCCAGCGCCTTGCCCAACGGCTCGGCGATGGTGCGCGCCGCGATGTCGGGCGTGGAGCCGCCCGGGAAGCCCACGAGCAGGCGGATCGGCTTGGTCGGCCAGGCGGCGTTCTGTGCGCTGGCGGTCAGCGGCAGTGCGGCGGCGGCAGCCAGGCCGCAGGCAATCAGGAGGGCTCTCTTGGTGGCTTGCATGGAGAAAAAGTGTGAAAAAGTTGTCAAAAACCAGAGCAGGCCAGCTTAACTGCCGAGCGACGCGCCGGGCAAGGCGCGCCCTCGCTATTCGAGGCTGATGTTGCCCCTGCGCACCAGCTCGCCATACACCTTCGACTTGGCCTCGGCATTGCGCTCGATTTCCTCGGGCGACCAGGCCAGCGGCTCGAAGGCGAAGGTGTCGAAGCGCGCGCGGATCTCGGGGTCGGCGATGACCTTGGCCACGTCGGCATTGATCTTCGCCTTGACGGCCGCCGGCACGCCCTTGGGCGCGAGCAGCGACACGAACGAGTTGACCTCCAGCGAGGCCGGGCCGCCGGCCTCGGCCATGGTGGGCACGTCGGGCATCTGCGGAATGCGCCTGGGCGCCGCGATGGCCAGGTAACGCAGCTTGCCGGCCTTGTAGATGCCCTGGCTCGACGGAATGCTCGCGAAGCTCCACGGCACCTCGCCGGCGCCCACGTTGGAAAACAGCTGCGACACCTCGCGGTAGGGAGCGTGGCGCATGTGGATGCCGGTGAGCGCCTCGAGCTGCTGCGCGCCCAGGTGGCCGGGACTGCCGACGCCCCACGAGCCGTAGACGATGCCATCGGGGTTGGCCTTGGCCGCGCCGATCAGGTCGCTCATGTTCTTCCACTTCGAATCGGTGGCCACGGCCACGAAGAAGGGCGTGCGAAACAGCGAGGCCACCGGGTCGAAGTGCTGCAGCGTCACGAAGTTGCGCGACTTGTACAGGTGCGGCAACGCGGCGATGTGCTCGCTGTCGAGCTGCAGCAGCGTGTAGCCGTCGGGCGCGGCGCGCCGGGCCTGGTCGATGGCGATGAAGCCGCCGCCGCCGGGCTTGTTGTCGATCAGCACGCGCTGGCCCCACAGGCGCGAGAGCTTGTCGGAGACGAGGCGCAGCACCGCGTCGGGGCCGCTGCCGGCCGCGAAGGGCGTGACCAGGGTCACGGGCTTGTTGGGAAAGTCGCCGGCCTGCGCCAACGCCCCTGTAGCGACTGTCAGGGCAAGCCCCGCGGTCAGCAGTGCGCGCGAAAAGTTCATGGTGTCTTGTCTCCTGGGCCTGTGGCCTCGATGGTTATGGATGATGGAAGAAGCAGGCTTCAATGCGGCGAAAGCACGGCGACCGCCCCGGGCCGCAGCGCCTCGGGCGCGTCGTCCAGGCAATGCTCCGGCCGCCAGGCGTAGAGCCACTCGACCGCATCGTAGAAGCGCTCGGGCGAGCGCCCTGCCCACAGGCTGTTGCGCACCAGGCGCTCCACGCCCCTGGCGTGATAGAGGCGCCCCATCTCGCGCACCGACAGCACCACGCGCGCCGTGCGGGCAATGCGCGCCGCCTCATAGAGCTTGAAGGCGGCGGGCATGTCGAAGCCACAGGCCTTCACGGCGGCGCCGAGCGTCACGGCATCCTCGAGCGCCATGCAGGCGCCCTGCGCGAGGTACTGCATCATCGGATGCGCCGCGTCGCCCAGCAGCGTGGCCGGGCCCTCGCTCCATCGCTCGACCGGGTCGCGGTCGGCGGTGCTCCAGCGGCGCCAGGAGGTCGGGCGGTCGAGCTGCTGGCGCGGGCGTGCATGCACGCCCTCGAAGTACGAAAGCACTTCTTCCTTGCTGCCGTCGGTCACGCCCCACTCTTCCTGCTCGCGGCTGTGGAAGGTGACGACGAGGTTGTATTGCTCGCCATGGCGCAGCGGGTAGTGCACCAGGTGGCAGTCGGGGCCGGCCCAGACCACGGGCGCGTTCCAGCGCAGGTCGGTGGGCATGTCGGCCGCGGGCACCACGGCGCGATAGACCACGTGCCCCGACACGCGCGGCGCGTCGCCGATGAGCTTGCTGCGCACCACCGATTTCACGCCATCGCAGCCGACGATCGCATCGGCCTGGAAGCGGCGGCCGTCGCGCGTGACAGCGGTCACGCCGTGCGCACCGGTGTCGATGGCCTCGACCTGCGCCGATGTGTGGAAGCGGATCAACGGGTGCTTCTTCACGGCTTCATGGATCGCGCCGTGCAGGTCGGCGCGATGGCTCACCGCGTACGGGTTCCTGAAACGTGCGCGAAAGGCTTCGCCGACCGGCACCGAGACCACTTCGCTGCAATCGACCGCGTCCATCATCACGAGCCGATCGGTGAAGACCGAACCGCGGCGCACCGCCTCGCCCACGCCCAGCGCATCGAGCGCGGCGAAGGCATTGGGGCCGAGCTGCAGGCCGGCGCCGATCTCGCCGATGGCAGCGCTCTGCTCCAGCAGGTCGATGGAAACGCCCAGGCGCGCCAGTGCCAGTGCGGCAGCCATGCCGCCGATGCCACCGCCGACCAGCAGCACCGAGGGAGGATTCTTCGAGGGAGTCATGGCGGGCCTGCGCGGTGGAGAGAGTCAGTCGATGTGTACGGTCAGCGAGGGCAAGCGCTCGATGCTCACCTTGATCGTCTGGCCCGGCTTCACCGCACCCACGCCTTCGGGCGTGCCCGTGAAGATCAGGTCGCCGGGCTGCAGCGTGAAGAGCGTCGACAGGTTGGCGATGACTTCGTTCACCGACCAGATCAGGTGCGTGATGTCGCTGTTCTGGCGCACCTGGCCGTCAACTTCGAGCACGATGGCGCCGGCGTTGATCTCGCCCACGTCGGCCAGCGTGCGCAGCGGCGCGATGGGCGCGGAGAAGTCGAAGGCCTTGCCGATTTCCCACGGGCGGCCCTGCTCGCGCATCTTCATCTGCAGGTCGCGGCGGGTCATGTCCAGGCCCACGGCGTAGCTGTGGATGTGGCTCGCGGCCTGCTCGACCGGGATGTTGCTGCCGCCCTTGCCGATGGCGACCACCAGCTCGGCTTCGTAGTGGTAGTTGCTGGTGAGCGGCGGATACGGAATCGAGGCGCCCTTGGCGTCCGCCACGGGCACGACGGAGGCGTCGTCGTTCGGCTTGCAGAAGAAGAACGGCGGTTCGCGGTCGGGGTCGAAGCCCATCTCGCGCGCGTGGGCCGCGTAGTTGCGGCCCACGCAGTAGACGCGGCGCACGGGGAACTGCTGATCGGAGCCCACGATGGGCAGGCCGACGATGGAAGGAGGCGTGAAGACGAAGGACATGAAAGCTCCTGCCGCATGGGGCGGCGCTGGGTCGAACAAACAAGAAGAAAAGCCGGGCGCCCGGATTCAGGCGTCTTCGAGGAAGGCTTCGCGCAGGATGCTCATGGCCTGCTGCACGGGGCGGTCGGAAAAGCTGAACAGCACCGTGTCTTCGTCGGGCGAAGACAGGCGCAACGGCGCCCACGAGGGCACCACGAAGGTGTCGCGCGGGCCGAACGCGAAGCGCTGGCCGCCGATCTCGGCCGTGCCATGGCCTTCGACCACGCTGTACACCGCGCCATCAGTCGCACGGTGCGTCCTGCCTGCGAAGCCCTTGGGCAGCAGCTGCAGGTTGGTCGAGATGGTCGGCATCGGCGAGCCGCCCGTCAGCGGATTGATGTAGCGCAGCTTGTGGCCCAGCCACGCGTCGGGCGCCTCCTGCTTCTGCAGCTGGGCCAGCGCCTCGCGGCTGCGCGCATAGGGGTAGTTGAAGATCGGCGAGGTGGCCGAGGTGTGGTCGTGCCGCACCGGCACCATGTTGTGGCCGAAGCGCGCGAGGCTGTGGCCCTCGGGGCGCGCCACGTGCTGCACCTTGGCGTCGTCGTTCTCGGCGAAGCCGGCGTCGAAGAAGCGCAGCATCGGGATGTCGAGGCCGTCGAGCCACACCACCGGCTCGACCGAGCCGCCGATGCCTTCGTTGCCATGGTCGTGCCAGGCCCACGAGGGCGTGATGATGAAGTCGCCCGGATGCATGGTGGTGCGCTCGCCACCCACCGTGGTGTAGGCGCCCTTGCCGTCGACGATGAAGCGCAGTGCCGACTGCACGTGGCGGTGCGAAGGCGCCACCTCGCCCGGCATGATGAGCTGCAGCCCGGCATAGAGCGACTGGGTGATCGACGAATTGCCGGGCAGCGCCGGGTTCTCGAGCACCAGCACGCGGCGCACGGCCTCCTCGGCGGTGATGAGGTCGGCCGACTCCATCAGCAGCGGGCGGATCTCGTCGTAGCGCCACAGCGCCGGCACGCAGGGCGTCTGCGGCTCGCGCGGCACCAGCGCGTGCAGCGATTCCCACAGCGGCGTGAGGTGCAGCGGGCGGATGCGGGCGTAGTAGTCGCGGCGCTCGGCCGCGTTGGAGGGAGCGGGTTTCATGGGGCGGGGGTCTCCGTTGGCGGCATTGTTGGCCCGCACCACTATTTCCTCAAGACCGCCAGCCAATACACGGAATTCGAAATTTCGATAATGGTGCCTTTCGCCGTAAGCAAGAGGCCCGCATGTCCAAGCTCGATCTCGAATGGCTCGCCGTGTTCGACGAGGTCTACAAGACCGGCAACGTCTCGAAGGCCGCCGAGCGGCTGGGCATGGCGCAGGCGGCGGCCAGCACCGCGCTGAACAAGCTGCGCGCGCACTTCGACGACCGCCTGTTCACCCGCACCGCGCAGGGCATGCAGCCCACGCCGCACGCCGAGCGCATCTACCCGAACCTGCGCGAGGCGCTGGCCCAGCTCGCGCAGGCTCAGGGCAACCGCAGCAGCTTCGAGCCCGCGCAGGCGCAGCGGCGCTTTCGCATCTGCATGACCGACATCAGCGAGGTGGTGCTGCTGCCCGGCCTGCTCGACCACCTGCGGCACGCGGCGCCGGGCGTGCACATCGAGACCGAGATCATCTCCACCCTCAGCGGCCGGCGCCTGCAGGACGGCGAGGTGGACCTCGCCGTGGGCTTCATGCCGCAGCTGGACGCGGGCTTCTACCAGCAGACGCTTTTCATGCAGAACTTCGTCTGCCTGGCGGCGCAGAACCACCCGCGCATCGGCGCGAAGCTCACGCGCAAGCGCTTCGAGGCGGAGGCGCATGCGGTGGTGTCCACCTCGGGCACCGGGCACGCCATCGTCGACACGACCCTCGCGCGGCTGGGCCTGAAGCGCGATGTGGTGGTGCGGCTGTCGAGCTTCCTGAGCGTGGCGCGCATCGTGGCGCACACCGAACTGATCGTGGTGGTGCCGCGCATCCTCGGCAACGTGCTGGCCACGCAGGAGCCGGTGAAGCTGCTGGAGCCGCCTTTCGCGCTGCCCGACTACGCGGTGAAGCAGCACTGGCACGAGCGCTTCCACGCCGATCCGGGCAATGCCTGGCTGCGGCGCACGCTGGCGCAGCTGTTCAGCGGCGGCTGACCGAGCGTGCATGCCCGGACGACGGGCGGCGTCCGCAGGCGTGGCCCCGCTCGCATAATCGCGGCTCCTCCCACAGCCATATCCACAAAAGGCGGCCCCATGTCTTCGATCACCCTGCGCTTTCTCGCCGAACCCAGCACCGTCAACTTCGGCGGCAAGGTCCACGGCGGCACGGTCATGAAGTGGATCGACGAGGCCGGCTACGCCTGCGCAACCAGCTGGTCCAAGCGCTACTGCGTGACCGCCTTCATCGGCAGCATCCGCTTCCACCGCCCGATCATGATCGGCGACCTCGTCGAGGTGGAGGCCCGCCTGGCCTACACGGGCAACACCAGCATGAACATCTCGGTCGAGGTGCGCAGCGGCGACATGAAGGGCGGCGCGATGGAAAAGACCACCGAATGCCTGATCGTGTTCGTCTCGGTCGACTCGCACGGCCGGCCACTGCCGGTGGAAAGCTTCGTGCCCGGCACCCCCGGCGAAATGGCGCTGGCCGAGCGCGCCAAGACGCACCTCGATGCGAGCCGCGCAGCCGGCGCGACACCGTAGACCCTCCCGGCTTCGCATGTAGACGTGAAGCTCTAATGGGGAGCACGTCGAGCGGCTAGAGTCAGGCGATCGTTTGCAAAAGGAACATTCGCATGGCTACCCAGGACGACGACAGCAACGGCAAGGCCGCCGACCGCATCAAGGATTCCGCCCAGCAGATCTGGCTCGCAGGGCTCGGCGCCTTCGCCAAGATGCAACAGGAAGGCAGCAAGGCCTTCGAGGCGCTGGTGAAGGACGGCGCCGGCATGCAGAAGAAAACCCAGCAGGCCGCCGAGGAAACCCTGGCCCAGGCCCAGCAGCGCATGGCCGGCTTCGCCAGCGAGTTCGGCACCAAGGCCGCGGGCCAGTGGGGCAAGCTGGAGAACATCTTCGAAGACCGCGTGGCGCGCGCGCTCGAAAAACTGGGCGCACCCACCGCGGCCGACATGGCCGCGCTGCAGGCGCGCGTCGAGGCGCTCGAAGCCCAGTTGAAGAAGCAGGCGGTCGCGGCCCCCCGCAAGCCCACGGCGCGCAAGACGGCCGCCCCCGCCGCCAAGAAAACCACCTTGCGCCGCAGCAAGGCTGGCTGACACCGCGCCGGCCCCGAGCGGCCGGCCGGTATTGCGGCACCGCACAAGAACCCGGCGCCGCAAAACATGTCCCGCACCGTTCATGGAGCGATGCACATAGGCTAGAGTGTCCCCAAGAACACGAGCACACGGGGGCACCGACATGGCAAAGAAGGCGCCACGCCGCACGGCGCAACGCATCCTCGAAGCCGCACTGGATCTGTTCAACCGCTTCGGGGAGCCGAACGTCTCGACGACGCTGGTGGCGGGCGAACTCAACATCAGTCCGGGCAACCTGTACTACCACTACCCGGCCAAGGAAGAGCTGATCAACAAGCTCTACGAAGCCTACGAAACCGAGCTCAACGAGCTGCTGCATGCGAGCGAGGGCGTGCACGACGTGGAGGACGCGTGGTTCTTCATGCACAGCCTGTTCGAGCTGATCTGGCGCTACCGCTTTCTCTACCGCGACCTGAACGACCTGCTCAGCAAGAACCGGCTGCTGGAAACCCGGTTCCAGCTGGTGCTGAAGAACAAGGCCCGCGCCATCCGCCAGCTGATCGCCGGCCTGAGCCGCGCCGGCCATCTCGAGATCGACGTGCACGAGGTCGACACGCTGGCGCAGAGCATGGTCGTCGTGCTGACCTACTGGCTCAGCTACGAGTACGTGCGCAATCCGCGGGAGGCGCTGGAACCCGCACACGCACAGGGCGCGCTGATGCGTGGCGGCCACCACACCCTGCACCTGCTCGCACCCTACCTTGAGCACGAGCAGCGGCGGCATTTGCTGACACTGAGCAACGCCTACAACGGTGAAGATGCCGCCAGCAGCGGCAGTCTGGGCGCCGGCGCCGCGGCATCTCCTGTCGATATGGCGGCCTAGACAACCATGCCCCACCCCGATTTCAAACCGCTCTCACTGATGTCCGCCAGCCCGGTTGCCGCCGCCAGCCCGGGCCCCTGGACGCCCCTGCCCTGGGCCGACCTGCCCCGCTTCGACGCGCGCAGCGTGCTGGCCCACTGGCCGCGCCTGCATGCCGGCCACGAGCTGCCGCTGCCGACCGAAGGCTCGGCGCTCGCCGAAGGCTGGGCGCTGTACCACAACGGCGAATTCGAACGCGCCGCCGCCATCGGCCTGCAACTGGGCGGCGAGGGAATGGCGCTGGCCAACCAGGCGACTGCGATCTACGCCAACTACCTGGAGCCGCGCGAGGCCGTGCGGCTCGCGATGCTGCGCCAGGTCATCGAACGCGCCAGCGCGCAGGCCGCCGCCGAGCCCGAGAACTGCCAGGCGCTCTACTGGCAGGCCTATGCGCTGGGCCGCTACAGCCAGGGCATCAGCGTGGCGCGCGCACTGGCCCAAGGCCTGGGCAGCAAGCTCAAGGGCGCGCTGGAACGCGTGATCGAACTGCAGCCGCGGCACGCGGACGCCCACCTCGCGCTGGCCTCGTTCCATGCCGAGGTGATCGACAAGGTCGGCGCGCTGGTCGGGCGCATGACCTATGGCGTGCGCTCGGAAACCTCGATCGCGCTGTTCGAGCGGGGCCTCGAACTGCACCCGCATTCGGCCGCCGGAATGATGGAATACGCCCGCGCGCAACTGATGCTGCACGGTGAGTCGCGCATGGGCGAGGCGACGCGGCTCTATGAAAAGGCGGCGGCGCTGAAGCCGGTCGATGCGCGCGAGCGGCTGGACGTGGAGCTGGCCCGGGCGGGACTGAAAGATTGAACTTGGTACCCAGCGGTACCACTCAATTTAAGATGCGCGGTTTCCGCTTTTCAATTCGAGCCCCATGTCCGACCTCAATGCCCAATTCGAAGCCGCCCAGGCCAACTCCAAGCTGCTCGCCGAGCGCCCCGACAACCCGACGCTGCTGAAGATCTATGGCCTTTTCAAGCAAGCCACCGAGGGCGACAACACCGCCAAGAAGCCCAGCTTCAGCGACGTCGTCGCGCGCGCCAAATGGGATGCGTGGACAGCCCAGAAGGGTGCGAGCGCGGATGAGGCCAAGCAGAAATACATCGACCTGATCGAATCGCTGCGAGCAGGCTAGGCTCTCCCCCAGGCTGCGCGCACTTCGTGTCGCTGCGCCAACCCCCTTCCGGGGGCGACACCTGCGGCCCGGCAAAGCCGGTTCCACGGTGTCTCACGAAGCAGAGCCGACGATCCCCCGCGCATGCAGCGCGGCGATCTGCTCGGCGCTCAGGCCGATTTCCTTCAGCACCGCATCGGTGTCCGCGCCCAGCGCCGGCGCGTTGTGCCGGTGGCTCGCCGGCGTGAGCGACAGCTTGGGCACGAAGCCCGGCACCGCGAGCGCGCTGCCGTCGGGCATGCGCACCTGCTGGAGCATGCCGCGCGCCGCATAGTGCGGGTCGGCCGCGATGTCGGCGATGGTGTAGATGCGTCCGCCCGGCACATGCGCCGCGTCGAGCGCGGCCAGCACCTCGTCCACGGTGCGCTGCGCGGCCCAGTCGCCGATGGCGGCGTCCAGCATCTCGACCTGCGCCACCCGGCCCGTGTTGCCGGCCAACGCCGGATCGGCCGCCAGGTCGGGCCGGCCGATGCACCCCATCAGGCGGCGGAAGATGCTGTCGCCGTTGCCCGCGACGATGGCGTAGCCGCCGTCGGCACAGCGGTACGCGTTGGTCGGCGCAATGCCGGGCAAGGCGCTGCCGGCCGCCTCGCGCACCGCGCCGAACGCGCCGTACTCGGGCAGCAGGCTTTCCATGCAGTTGAAGACCGCCTCGTAGAGCGCCACGTCGATCACCTGTCCGCGGCCCTTCGGATAGTCGGCGCTCACCGTGGCATGCCGGTGCTGCATGGCCAGCAGCACGCCGACCACGCCGTGCAGCGAGGCCAGCGTGTCGCCGATCGACACGCCCACGCGCACCGGCACGCGGCCCGGCTCGCCCGTGAGATGGCGCAGCCCGCCCATGGCCTCGGCCACCACGCCGAAGCCGGGGCGGTCGCGGTAAGGCCCGGTCTGGCCGTAGCCGCTGATGCGCAGCATGACGAGCGCGGGGTTGGCGGCCAGCAGCTCGTCGGGCCCGAGGCCCCAGCCTTCCATCGCGCCGGGACGGAAGTTCTCGATCAGCACGTCGGCCTCGGCCGCGAGCTTGCGCACGATGGCCTGCGCCTCGGGCTCGCGCAGGTCGAGCGCCAGCGAGCGCTTGTTGCGCGACTGCACCTGCCACCAGACGGAGGTGCCGTCCTTCAGCAGCCGCCAGGTGCGCAGCGGATCGCCCGCGCCGGGCGGCTCGATCTTGATGACCTCGGCACCGAAGTCGCCCAGCGTGCGCGCCGCGAAAGGTCCGGCGATCAGCTGCCCGAGCTCGATGACCTTGAGGCCGGCCAGCGGGCCAGCGGCCGGAGGAGAAGAGGTTGTGGTCGTCGTCATGGCGCCAGAGTGTGCCGTGCCACCGCCGTCCGAGTCCCGGAGACGGTCAGGCGAGGCGGCTGCGGCCCCGGGGAGACTGGAGCATCGCGTCGAGGCTGCGCGTGATCTTCTGCTCGATCATTTCGCTGAAGCTGCTGAACAGGAAGCCCAGCGTCGCGTCGAGCGTGAAGGTGCTCTCCGTGACTTCGACCGTGCCGTCGATGCCCGCGCGGGTGAAGGTCGCCACGTCGCGGCCGTCGCCCTGGGTGTAGACGCATTCGAGGCCGAACTCCTGCTCGACCTGCGCGATCCATTTGTGCGCGACGGCGCGCGCCCCTGTAATGCCCAGCGTGTGGTTGCGTTCGATATGGATGTCAGGCACCGTGGTCTCCGTTTTTGTGTTCCGGGCTGGAATGGGTCTGCAGGATGCCGGTCGCCGACTGAAGCGCGGCGCGGCGTTCCGCGTCGGTCGGCTGCGCGGCGATGCGCCGGACCGCAGTGTAGAAGCGCGGCCAGTCGCGGCCCTCGCGCTCGAAGAGTTTCTCGAAGCCGGGCACGAGGTCGTCGTAGGCGGCTTGCGCACCGAAAGCCGCGTTGTTGGCGCGCGCCACCCAGGCGTCGTAGGCGTTCTGGCGCGGACCGGTCCAGCCCGCCTTCAGCTTCGCATAGCGTTCGTGGAAATCGGCCATGGCGGCCTGCTTCATGGCGTCGACCCTGGCCCGGTCCCCGGCTTTGGCTTCGGGCGATTCGTAGATGCGGTTCAGCGCACGGCGCGTGTCGAGCGCCAGCGCGCGGAATTCCTGGCGCTGCGCGTCGAACTGCGCGTACTCGCGGCGCGCCGGCTCGCCGGCCTCGCGCTGCAGCCACAGCGCCCCGCCGATGCGCTCGACCGCCGTGGCGTACGACTCGTTGAACACCGTGTCGCCGGACACGTAGAGCACCTGATGCGCCAGCTCGTGGAACACGATGCGCGCAAGCTCGCCTTCGGGGTAGCCGATGAAGGTGGACAGCAGCGGATCGCCGCCGGCCCAGTTCATCCAGCCCAGCGTGGAGTACGCGGGCACCGGGTACACAGCCGTTTCCAGGTCCTGCTTCTTCTGCGCCTCGGCTTCGGCATTGGCCGCGTCCTCGCTGTAGTAGCCGCGGTAACCCACGCAGCCCGCGACCGGGAAGCACCAGCTCTTGAGCGTGAGCGAGTACGGCGGCGCCGCCACCACGTTCCACACGGCGGCGCGGCGGTGCAGGTCGGCGTACGACTTGTAGCTGGCGTTGTCGGGCAGGCCGAGTTCGCTGGAAGCGAAGCGGCGGATGCGCTGGGCGAGTTCGAGCTTGGCCTTCAACGGCGCGGACACGGCCGGATCGGCCAGCCATTCGGGCACAGGTCTGGCGGCCCGCATGATGCCGATGTGGCCGCTGGCGGACTGCCAGTAGTAGCCGAGGTCGGCACAGCCGGCCAGGAACAGCGAGCCGGCCAGCGCGAGCGCGCGCAGGGGCCTCACGCCTTCTCGACCTCCACGAGGCAGTCGTAGAAGGTAGGCCCCCGGCCGATGTCGGTCAGGCGCTGGCTCGTCAGTTCGTTGACGTTGGTGCCGTCCACGCCGAACTTGCGCCACCAGATGCCCATGCCATGCACCACGCCCTGCCTCGCGCGGCGCGAGACTTCTGCGCGGCAGCGGTGTTCGCCGCGCTTGTTGAACACACGCACCATCGCGCCGTTCTCGATGCCGCGCGCCGCGGCGTCGGCTTCGTGGATCTCGAGCAGCGGTTCGACCTCGATGGCGCGCAGGCTCGTCACGTTGACGAAGGTCGAATTGAGGAAGTTGCGCGCCGGCGGCGAGATCATGGCCAGCGGGAATTCGGTCGAGCTGCCGGCCGGCTCCCAGTTGGGCACGTGATCGGGCAGGCCGTCTATGCCCATGGCCTCGAGTCGCACGCTGAAGAATTCGCAGCGGCCCGAGGGCGTGGGGAATTTGCCATCGGCAAACGGCGCCTCGGGCAGCTTCAGGCTGGTGAAGCCCTGCGCCAGCAGCTCGGGAAAGTCGATGGTGTTCCCGGCGAAGGCGGTGCGGCACAGCGTCTCGTCGTCGTCGAAGAAGCAGGGCTCGTCGAAACCCATGCGGCGCGCCAGCTCGCGGAACACCCAGGCGTTGCTGCGGGCCTCGCCGCGCGGCGCCACGGCCGGTCGGTTCAGCAGCACGTCGGTGTGGCCGTAGCTGCAGTGGATGTCCCAGTGCTCCAGCTGCGTGGTGGCGGGCAGCAGGTAGTCGGCGTAGTCGGCGGTGTCGGTGCGGAACTGCTCCAGCACCACGGTGAACAGGTCTTCGCGCGCGAAGCCCGCCGCCACCTTGGCCGACTCGGGCGCCACCGCCACCGGGTTGCTGTTGTAGACCACGATGGCCTTCACCGGGTTGGCGGCGTCCAGCAGCGCGTCGCCGATGGTGCTCATGTTGATGGTGCGCGGCTTGCGGCCGGCCAGCAGGTCGGGGCGCTGCAGCGCGGCGCGGTCGACCGGGTAGTGGCCCGAGCTGCTCAGCAGCAGGCCGCCCGCGCGGTCGCGCCAGGCACCCACCAGCGCCGGCAGGCACGCGACGGCGCGCGCCGCGTTGCCGCCGCCGCGCACGCGCTGCATGCCGTAGTTCAGGCGGATGGCGGCCGGCTTGGTGGTGCCGTAGGCCCTGGCCAGCGACACGATCTGTTCTTCGGGAATGCCGCAGACCTGGGCCGCGCGCGACGGCGGCCATTGCAGCGCGCGCTCGCGCAACTGCTCCCAGCCCAGCGTGTGATGGGCGATGTAGTCGTGGTCGAGCCAGTCGTGCACGATCAGCTCGTGCATCAGGGCCAGCGCCAGCGCGGCGTCGGTGCCGGGCAGCAGCGCGATGTGCTCGTCGCACTTGTCGGCGGTTTCGGTGCGGCGCGGATCGATGCACACCAGCCGCGCGCCGGCCCGCTTGGCGGCCTGGGCGTGGCGCCAGAAATGCAGGTTGCTGGCAATGGAGTTGCTGCCCCAGATCAGGATCAGCTTCGCCTCGGCGAAGAACTCGATGCGCATGCCGACCTTGGCGCCCAGGGTGTAGACCATGGCCTCGCCACCGGCCATCGAGCAGATGGTGCGGTCCAGCAGGGTGGCGCCCAGTTTGTGGAAGAAGCGCCGGTCCATCGACTCGCCCTGCACCAGTCCCATGGTGCCCGCATAGCTATAGGGGACAATAGCTTCGGGTTTTCCCTGTAATACTTGAAGATGCGCGGCGATGTCGTCCAGTGCGGCATCCCAGCTCACCGGCTCGAACTGGCCGCTTCCCTTGGGGCCGATGCGCTTCAGGGGCTGCACCAGCCGTTCCGCATGGTCGTTGCGCTCGATGTAGCGCGACACCTTGGTGCACAGCACCCCGCCCGTGTGCGAATGGGCGGAGTTGCCCTGCAGCTTCACGGCCACGCCGTCCTTGACGGTGGTGACGAGCGCGCAGGTGTCCGGGCAGTCGTGGGGACACGCGCCCAGCACGGTGGTCGTTGCGGGCTGGGAAGGGGCTTCTTCGAGCAAGAGATCCGGTGCTTGGGCCATCGGGTAAGTCTAATTTGTGCGCGAGACAGAGCGCAGGAGTGGGTTTTGATCATGTTGAATCGACGTCATTTTTCCTTGGCCGCAGGCGCGGCTGCCACGCTGGGTGGCTTCGGCATTGCGCGTGCGCAGGGCGACACGCCGCTGGTGCTGGGCCAGTCGGCTCCGTTCACCGGACCGGCGGCGCAGCTGGGCATCCAGTTCAACCAGGGCGCCAAGCTGTTCCTGGACGCCTACAACGCCCAGCCGGGGCACCGCAACGTGGTGATCAAGAACCTCGACGACGGCTACGAGCCCGAGCGCTGCGCCGCCAACACGCAGAAGCTGATCGATGAGGACGTGTTCGCCCTCTTCGGCTACGTCGGCACGCCGACCAGCCTGGCCGCGCTGCCGCTGGCGGTGAAGGACAAGGTGCCGTTCATCGCACCATTCACCGGCGCGATGTCGCTGCGCGAGCCCTTCCAGAAGAACGTGTTCCACCTGCGCGCCTCGTACAACGACGAGACGGCGCTGATGGTGAAGCAGCTCACCCACCTGGGCCTGAAGAAGATCGCGGTCTTCTACCAGAACGACGCCTACGGCAAGGCCGGGCTCGACGGCGTGACGCTGGCACTCGCACCGCAGCAGCTGAAGCCGGTGGCACTGGCCACGGTGGAGCGCAACTCGGCCGACGTGGCGCAGGCGGTGAAGACCATCCTGGCGGCCCAGCCCGATGCGGTGGTGCAGGTCGGCGCGTACAAGGCCTGCGCAGCCTTCATCCGCGAGGCGCGCAAGGCGGGCTACGGCGGCACTTTCTTCAACATGTCTTTCGTCGGCACGCAGGCACTGGCGGACGAACTGGGCAAGCAGGCGGCCGGCGTGGTCGTGACGCAGGTGGTGCCCTCGCCCTACAACCCGGCGAATGCGCTGGCGCGCGAGTTCGCCGACGCGGTGCGCAAGGTCGGCAACGGCGCGAGCGCCAATTTTTCGAGCATGGAGGGCTACCTGGCCGCGAAGGTGCTGACCGAAGGCCTGCGCAAGGCGCCAGGCAAGCCCACGCGCGAGAGCCTGATCGCGGGGCTGGAAAGCATCGACCGCCAGCAGTTCGGCGGGTTCGAGGTGTCGTTCTCGGCCAAGAACCACGTGGGCTCGAAGTTCGTCGAGCTGTCGATGCTGACGGGGGACGGGCGGGTCAGGACTTAAGGCAGTTGCTTGTGTTCCTGTGCATGCACTTCGGGGGGGCGTGCACAGGCCACCGGGTACTCCCCTCCGCGAATGTCCCCCGGCCTGCGGCCTCCTCCTTTATTTCGCTGCGGGGAGCACCCGATGCCCTGTGCACAGGGCACGCGGCTGGTATACGGCCGATCAACCAGTGCTCTGAACGATCACGACGGCGGGGTGCCTTGCGCAGCGAAATAAAGGAGGAGGCCGAAGGCCGGGGGACATTCGCGGAGCAAGGTACCCCGTCGGCGTGAGCGCCCCGAAGAATCAACTACTCAGGCCATCCACAGCCTGGAACATCGCCTGCCGAGCCTGGCTCACGATCTGCCCGCGCCAGGCATCGGTGTCGGTATAGAACGCCTCGAGCATCCGCGCGCGGATGCCGTCGGCCAGGTCGACCGGCGCCTCGGGATGCTTGTGCAGCCAGTGGTCGGCGCGCAGCGCGCCGGTCACTTCGAGCAACGGCAGCGTGCCGTACTCGAGCGCGATGCCGGTGTACTCGGCCTGCGGGCATTCCTCGTACGCCGAATCCCACATCATTCCGCGCAGCAGCGCCGATGTCGAAGAACCGTCGTAGATCGAGGTGACGGGCGCGGCCGGCGTGCCCCACCATGCATTGGCGCGCGCATAGGCGGCCTTGTCGTCGCGGCCGGCGAAGATGCGTTCGCCCAGGCCGTTGGGGCCGAGCCCCGTGTGCAGGTCGATCCAGGCGATGCGTCGGGCATTGCCCGCATGGCGCTTCAGCACGCTGCGAATCGTCTTGTTGCTCCAGGTCGGCGCCCTGCCGCCGAAGAACAGGCCGTCGTCGAACTGGTACTGCCCGCTGGTCACTGCCGCCTGGAAGGCGGTGACGCCGAGCTTCTCGATCCACTTGGCGACCGCCGCCTGGTTCTCGGGCGTGGGCGGCCAGGTGGCGGGCAGCAGCAGATCGTGCAGCTTGGCGTAGGGCTCGTTGACCGGCACCGGCTTCGAGAAATCGATGAAGTTGCGGTTCAGGTCGACGTTCTCGTGCGTCACGCGACGGCCATGCGAAAAACCGTGCGGATTGAGCGCGTGCACATACAGCACCGCCACGCCCTGCGCCTTCGCCTTCTCCCGCCATTCGGCGTCGTGCAGCGCGAACACCTGCACGCCGCTGCCGCAATGGCCCTCGACGCCGTGGCAGGCGCTGGTGACGATCAGCAGGTTCTGCGCGTTCGCGTCGCCGTCGAGCGCGACGTCCATCGACAGGTCTTCGCCGTCGCGCCCCTTGAGCGGATGCGCGTGCGGCTCGACCGAGAGGCCGGCGCTCACGCAGCCCTGCAGGAACTTCTGGCGCGCCTGGGCATAGCGCGGCGAGAAGGCTTCGGCGATTCCGATCATGTGGCGATCAGGCGCTTGCGCCGCCGGGCTTGAGGAACTGCTCGGCGATCTGCACCCAGCAGGTCGCTCCCAGCGGGATGAGATCGTCGTTGAAGTCGTAGCTGGCGTTGTGCAGGGTGCACGGGCCTTCGCCGTGGTGCACGTCGCGGTGCGTGCCGTCGCCGTTGCCGATGAAGGCGTACGCGCCGGGCTTGGCCTGCAGCATGAAGGCGAAGTCTTCCGAGGTCATGGCGGCCTCCTGCTTCAGCACGTTCTCGGGGCCGACGATGCCGCCCATCACGCGGCGCGCGAAGTCGGCCTCGGCCTCGGTGTTGACGGTGGGCGGGTAGTAGCGCTCGAAGCGGAAGTCGCAGGTGGCGTCGTGCGCCGCGCAGATGTGGTCGCAGATCTGCTTCATGCGCGCCTCGATCATGTCGAGCACCTCGATCGAGAAGGTGCGCACCGTGCCCGACAGCTCGCAGTTGTCGGGAATCACGTTGTTGGCTTCGCCGGCGTGAATGGTGGTGACGGAGATGACGGCCGAATCGGTCGGCTTCATCTTGCGCGTGAGGATGGTCTGGAAGGCCTGCACGATCTCGCAGGCGATCGGCACCGGGTCGATGCCGGTCTGCGGCAGCGCCGCATGGCCGCCCTTGCCGATCACGTTGACGAAGAACTTGTTGCCCGAGGCCATCACCGGCCCGGGGCTCACGGCGAACTGGCCGGCCTTCATGCCGGGCCAGTTGTGCATGCCGAAGACGGCGTCCATGGGGAACTGCTCGAAGAGCCCCTCCTTGATCATTTCGCGGGCACCGCCGCCACCCTCTTCGGCCGGCTGGAAGATCAGGTACACGGTGCCGTCGAAATTGCGGTGCTTCGCCAGGTGCTGCGCGGCCGCCAGCAGCATGGCGGTGTGGCCGTCGTGCCCGCAGGCGTGCATCTTGCCGTGGTGCTTGCTGGCGTGGGCGAAGGTGTTGAGCTCGGTGACGGGCAGCGCGTCCATATCGGCGCGCAGGCCCACGGCGCGGCTGCTGGTGCCGTTCTTCACGATGCCCACCACCCCGGTGGTGCCCAGGCCGCGGTGGATGGGAATGCCCCATTCGGTGAGCTTGCCTGCCACCACGTCGGCGGTGCGGACTTCTTCGAAACAGAGTTCGGGATGGGCGTGGAGGTCACGTCGGACGGCGGCAATGCCGGCGGCCTGCGTGACGAGCGAGTCGATGAGTTTCATGGCGTGGTCGTCTCAAAACGCCAGTCTATCCACTCCGGCGTTTCGAGGCACCCGCAAAGCCTCGTTATCCGGTGTTCAGTGCCCGGCGGTCCAGAAGCCGATGTGCGGCGCGGAAGCTTCTTCCTCGAGCAGCGGCCCCACCACCTCGACGCGCCGCTGCCCGCGCGCGAAGACCTCGCGGCAGGGCAGCGAGAAGGTGGGGTTCTCGGGATGGTCGCCGGTCAGGCCGAGCAGCGCGTGCTCGGACAGCGCGTAGACCACGCGGCCGATGTTGGTCCAGTAGATGGCGCCCGCGCACATGCAGCAGGGCTCGGCGCTGGTGTACAGCGTGCAACGCTCCAGCTGCCCGGGCGTAAGCAGGCGCGCGGCCTGCGCCGCCGCTGCCAGCTCGGCGTGCTGCGTGGGGTCGCCCTCGGGCGGCATCGAGTTGTTGCCCGCGGTGACCACGACCTCGCCGTGCTCGTTCGCCACCAGCGCGGCAAAGGGATGGCGCCCGCGCGCCTTCGATTCGTCCGACAGCCGGATGGCCATGCGAAGCAGTTCGAGGTCGCGCGGGGACAGGTCGGCGCTCATGTCTGGACCACGCCCCGCGTTCAGCGGCCGATGCTCTTCAGATAGTCGGCGCGCGCGGCCAGCGCGGTGTCGGTGAAGTCGGTGAACACGCCGTCCACGCCGAGCTTGTAGTACACGCCGTATTCGTTCTTGCCGTCCTTGTTGTAGTCGGAGGCCAGGCGGCGCGACTCGTTGCGGAAGGTGAAGGGATGCACGAACAGGCCGGCCTTGTGCGCATCGGCGATCAGCGAGGTGGGCGCCATCGAGGTGGCGTCGGCGTCGTTGATCTTGCCGTCCTTGTTGACGTCGACCGGCTTGCCGTCGGCGCCGATGGTGCCCTTGACGCTCACGATGTAGCGCTTCCAGGGGCCGATGCCGTCGGCGTACGTCTTGATCTCGGCCAGGCCCGCGGGCGTGACCATGGCGTCGAAGTTGCGCTTGTCGCCGGCCTTGGTCCAGTCGTAGGGGCGATCGCTGGGCACGGCGAAGGTCACCGCGCCGGTCCTCAGGTCGACGCTGTCGCCGTCGATGAGCTGGATGAGCTTCGTGTTGAGACCCTTGCTCTTCATGTACTTCAGGCTGCCCGGCTCGAAGGACTGCACGTAGATGGGCGCGGTCTTGCTGTTCCAGCCGGCGGCGTTGATGGCCGCGATGACCTTGTCTTCCAGCGGCAGGCCCAGGTCGCGGAAGTAGGTCGGGTTCTTCGTCTCGGGGTAGATGGCGATGGTGCGGCCGGTTTCCTTCGACTTGGCTTTGGCGAAATCGATGATCTCCTGGAAGGTCGGGACCTTGTACTTGCCGTTGAATTCCTGCGGGCGCTCGGCGTCGGTGGAGATGCCGCCCAGGGTCTTGATCTCGGCCAGCGTGAAGTCGTTGCTGAACCAGCCGGTCTGGGTCTCGCCGTCGACCTTGATGGTCTTCTTGCGCGAGGCGAAGCGGGGGTGCTTGGCCACGTCGGTGCTGATGGCGAGGTTGGGGTCGTGGCGGGCGATGAGCACGCCGTCCTTGGTGGAGACCAGGTCCATCTCGATCACGTCGGCGCCGAGTTCGATGGCGCGCGCATAGGCTTCGAGCGTTTCTTCCGGCAGATAGCCCGATGCGCCGCGGTGGGCGATGACCAGCGGCGGGTTGCCGTCGAGCGTCAGCAGCTTGTTGCTGGAGGGTCCGGTGCTGCTGCAGGCTGCCACGCAGAGGGCGGCGGTGGCGGTCAGGGCGATCTGAAGGGTGCGCATGGTCGTGGTTTCTCCGTCCGAATGAAGAGGCGCAGGGTACCCGTTTCGCGTGACAGCTTCGACCCCCACGCTCGCGCGCCGCCGACTTCCTGGAGAATGTGTTGCATGCTCCACACGCTTTCCCCCCAAAGCCTGCTGCTGGCCCAGACCCTGGTGCGCATGAACACCGTCAGTGCCAACAGCAACCTCCAACTGATCGACTTCGCGCAGAGCCACCTCGCGGCCCTGGGCGTCAAGAGCCGCATCACCTACAACGCCGAACGCACCAAGGCGAACCTGTTCGCCACGCTGGGCGAAGGCAAGCCGGCCGGCGTGATCGTCTCGGGCCACACCGACACGGTGCCGTGGGACGGGCAGGACTGGAGCGTCGACCCGCTCTCCGCCGTGGTGCGCGACGAGCGGCTGTACGGCCGAGGCTCGGCCGACATGAAGAGCTTCATTGCCATCGCGCTGTCGAACGCGAAGCGCTTTTTGGAAAGCGACTCGCCCTTCGCGGTGCACTTCGCCTTCAGCTACGAGGAAGAGATCGGCTGCTTCGGCGTGAAGGAACTCATCGCCGACATGCGCGAAGCCAACATCAAGCCGCTGGCCTGCATCGTGGGCGAACCCACCAGCATGGTGCCCGCCATCGCGCACAAGGGCGTCTACCGCTACAAGTGCTGCGTGCGCGGCAAGGAGGCGCATTCGTCGCTCACGCCGAAGTCGGTCAATGCCATCGAGATGGCGGCGCGCGTGATCGGCAAGGTGCGCGACATGGCGGAAGACTTCGAGCGCAGCGAGCCGCGCTACGAGGGCTTCGACGTGCCCTTCAGCACTGCGAGCGTGGGCCAGTTCCACGGCGGCATCGCCGACAACGTGGTGCCGCGCGACGCCGAGTTCCGCTACGAGTTCCGCGACCTGCCGACCGCCGATGCGAAGCGCATGCAGGCCGACGTGGTGGCCTACGCGGGCAGCATCGAGCCGGCGATGAAGAAGGTGGCGCCCGATGCGGGCTTCAGCTTCGAGACCATCTGCGAGATCCCAAGCTTCCTGGGCTCTGCCAACGACCCCGTCACGCTGCTGGCGCGGCGCCTGGCAAGCGAGGATCGCACCACTCTGGTGGCCTTCGGCACCGAAGCGGGCCTGTTCAAGAACGCCGGCATCCCCACGGTGGTGTGCGGTCCGGGCAGCATCGAGCAGGCGCACCAGCCCGACGAGTACGTGAGCCTCGAACAGCTGGCGCGCTGCGAACTGTTCATGGAGCGGCTGGCTTCTTCTTCTGCCATCGGCTGAGATGGGGCGTTGCTTTCCGGGGTGTCGTTCGGGCTGTCGTTCGGGGCGCGCTCACGCCGACGGGGTACCTTGCTCCGCGAATGTCCCCCGGCCTGCGGCCTCCTCCTTTATTTCGCTGCGCAAGGCACCCCGCCAGCGTGATCGTTCAGAGCACTTGTTGATCGGCCAGCACAAGAGCAGCGCTCGTTGTGCACAGGGCACCGGGTGCTCCCCGCAGCGAAATAAAGGAGGAGCCGAAGGCGGGGGACATTCGCGGAGGGGAGTACCCGGTGGCCTGGGCACGCACCCCGGAGCATTACGGCTGTGCGATAGAAGACTGACGGGCTTGAATTGACCGAAAGCAGCACCCCACTGCAACGCATGAAGCGCGTCGCCCTCGGCCTGCTGTGCGGCGCCGCCGTGCTCTACGCAGTGGCCAGTGCACTGCATGTGCAGCACCCGGCGTGGGGCTACGTCGCAGCCTTCTCCGAGGCCGCGATGGTCGGCGCCATTGCCGACTGGTTCGCGGTGGTGGCGCTGTTTCGCCATCCGTTGGGCCTGCCGATTCCGCACACCGCCATCATCCCGAGCAACAAGGACCGCATCGGCGCCAAGCTCGCGGGCTTCATCTGCGACAACTTCCTGAGCACCGGACAGGTGCTCGGCAAGCTGCGGGAATTCGATGCGGCCGGCCGCATCGCCGACTGGCTGGCACGGCCTGCCAGCGGCGAGAAGCTCGGTGAATGGGGCGTGGCCGCCACGCGCTACGGGCTCTCGGCCTTCGACGACGAGCGGGTGCGGGACTTCCTGGGGCGCGCCGCCGCGGCGGGTCTCGAGAAGATCGACCTCTCGCGCCTCACCGGCCAGGCGCTCGACGCTCTCACCGCCGGCGGGCGCCACCAGGCACTGCTCGACGACGTGCTGCAGCAGGTGGCCGGCCTGCTCGAAGGCGACGAGGTGCAGGCGCACATCACCGAGGCCATCGCGCGCGAGATCAAGACGCTGCGCTACGTCGGCCTCGACCAGGTGGCCGCCAAGCTGGCCACGCGCAAGATCGTCGCGGCCGTGGCGCGCACCATCGGCGAACTGGCGGCCGAGCCCGACCATCCGATGCGCCGGCGCTTCGACCACTTCGTCGACGACTTCGTGGTGCGCCTGAAGCTCGACCCCGAGTTCCAGCAGCGCGGCGAACAGATCCGCGCCGAGCTCGTCGCGCACCCGGCCCTGGGCGACTACCTGCATGGCCTGTGGGGCGAGCTGCTGGCGTGGCTGCACGACGACCTGGGCCGCGGCGACTCGACCATCCGCCGGCGCATCGCCTCGATGGCCGATGCGCTGGGCACGCGGCTGCAGGGCGACGAGGCCATCCGCCGCTGGATCAACGAGCAGATCGAGGCGGCCGCGCCGCTGGCCATCGAGCGCTACCGGGAAGACATCCGCCGCTACATCGAGGAACGCGTGGGCGAGTGGAACGCGCAGGAAATGACGCTCGAGCTGGAGCGCCACATCGGGCGCGACCTGCAGTTCATCCGCATCAACGGCACGCTGGTGGGCGGGCTCGTGGGGCTGCTGATCCACACGGTCACGCAGCTGCTGCGCGGCTGAGCGGCTCCGGGTAATCCACAGCGGACGAAAGTCCGCATCCTGTCTCCGGAGAGACCCCGCGGCCCCTCCCGCCTCCTAGACTGTTTCGCGCATCGATCAACCAGAGGAGACACGCACCATGCCCCGTCGAAGCAGCCTCGGCGCCCTCGCGCTGACCGCCACCCTCACCCTGCTGGGCGCCTGCGGCAGCCTCGCGCCGCCATCGGCCACGCGGCCCGCCTCCTGGGGTCCGCCCGAGGCGCTGGTCGCCCCGTCGTCCTTCGCGGGGGTGCATGGGCTGGCCATCGACGCCAAGGGCCGGTTGCTCGCCGGTTCGGTGGTCGGCAACACGCTCTGGGAGGTCGACCGCAACACCGGCGCGGCCAAGGTGCTGATCGACGCGCCCGAAGGCCAGGCCGACGACATCGCCGTCGGCCCGAAGGGCGAGCTGGCCTGGACCAACTACCTCATGGGCATGCTGCGCTACCGCGAAAGCGACACCGCGCCCATGCGCGTGCTCGCCAAGGACCTGCCCGGCCTCAACTCGCTCGACTTCGACCGCCGCAACGGCAGGCTCTACGCCTCGCAGGTGTTCCTGGGCGACGCGCTGTGGGAGATCGACCGCGAAGGCCAGAAGCCGCCACGGCTCATCAAGAAGGACATGGGCGGCTTCAACGGCTTCGAGGTGGGGCCCGACGGCATGCTCTACGGGCCGCTCTGGTTCAAGGGCCAGGTCGTGAAGATCGACCCGGCGAACGGCGCCATGACCGTGATCGCCGATGGCTTCAAGATCCCGGCCGCCGCCAACCTCGACGGCAAGGGCAACCTCTGGGTGGTCGATGCACGCAGCGGCGAGCTGGTGCGGGTGGACCTCGCCACCGGCCGCAAGACCGTCGCCAAGCAGCTGCGGCCCTCGCTCGACAACCTCGCCATAGCCAAGGACACGCCGGACGGAACCATCTACGTCTCCAACATGGCGAACAACGAGGTGCAGGCCTTCAACCCCGCCACCGGCGACCTGCGCACGCTCACCAGCGGCAAGTTGGCCGTGCCGGCCGGTATGAAGATCGACGGCAACGACCTCTGGGTGGCCGACGTCTTCGGCTTCCGCCAGGTCGACGTGCGCACCGGCGAGGTGCGCGACGTGTTCCGCATGCAGCGCGACCCCGACCTCGACTACCCGTTCGCGGTCGGGCTTTCGCCCAGGCTCTTCGCGCTGAGCTCGTGGTTCACGGGCACGGTGCAGCTGGTCGACCGCCAGACGCTGAAGACCGTCGAAACCATCCACGGCCTGAAGGCGCCGTTCGACGCCATCCCCATGCCCGACGGCAGCGTGATCTACGCCGAGATCGCCACCGGCAGCATCACCCGCGCCAGCGGGCCGAAGTTTTCCGAAAAGTCAGTGCTTGCTAGCGGCTTGAACGGCCCGGTGCAGATGGTCGTCGGCCGAGACGGCGCGCTCTACGTGACCGAGGCCGCCGGCAAGCTGCTGCGCCTTCCGCTGGACGCCAGTGCGCCGCTGCGCACCGTGGCCGACGGGCTGGCGCTGCCCGAGGGACTGGCGCAGACACCGTGGGGCAGCTTCATCGTGGCGGAGAGCGCGGCGCGCCGGCTGGTGGAAATCGACCCCGTGAACGGCACGCGCCGGACGGTCGCCGAGAACCTGCCGATCGGCCTTGCGCCCGGGCCGGGGTTGCCCCCGCCCTATGTGGTGACGGGCGTTGCGGTGAGCCGCGACGGCACGATCTACATGGCTGCCGATCGCAACAATGCGATATATCGAATCCGGCCCGTAAGGTAGCGTAACGAAAAGTTAAGATTTCGATTTACTTTTAAAAACAAATATTACAGACTGCGCGGGACGTCTTGCAGCGTCCCGATCGCATCCGGTGATCGGGGGGTGCGCGAGGCGCTCTTTTCTTGGAAGGGACATCCCATGACACCGCTCGTCACAGGCCAACTTCTGTCGCCCGAGTACGCACTGGGCATGGTCGCGCTTTCGTTCGTCATTTCTTTCGCGGGCTCGCTGGTAGCCCTCATCTGCGCCGGCCGCATGGTCGGGGCGGACGGCAAACCCAACCTCGCCGTCGTGGCCTGCGCGGCAGTGGCGCTGGGCGGCATCGGCATCTGGTCGATGCACTTCATCGGCATGCTGGCGTACCGCCTGCCGGTGGCCATCTCGTACAACATGCCGCTCACGGTGGTGTCGCTGGTGGCGGCCATCCTGATCTCCGGCATTGCCCTCTACATGGCCGGCGGACGGCGCAAATTCAGCAAATCGGGTTGGCTCGGCGGCAGCCTGCTGGCTGGCGTCGGTGTCTGCGTGATGCACTACATGGGCATGTTCGCGATGAACATGCGCGCCTCGATGGACTTCGACCTGACGAGGGTCGGGCTGTCGGTGCTGATCGCCGTCACCGCCGCCGGAGCGGCCCTGTGGCTGGCGTTCAACCTGCGCAAGTTCACGCACAAGGTTGCGGCCGCTGCGGTGATGGGCGTGGCGGTCTGCACCATGCACTACGTGGGCATGAGCGCGGCCAGCATGGTGTGCATCGCCGCGGCGCCCACTGACGCGCTGGCCATCGGCGGCAGCTACATGGGCCTCACGGTGTTCGGCACGGCAGGCGCGGTGCTGATCTTCATCTACTGGGTGGTCACCGGCAGCAGCCTCGACGCCCCGGTGGCCGCGCGGCGCGCCCGCGCAAGCTGACCGCCCTGCGGCCAGCCAGTAAGCGCAAGCGGGGGCGGCGCCCGCCCCTAGAGTCGGTGCAGAGCGAAAACACGCGACCTGCACAGACTCCACATGTCAGTCATCGAATCCCGGCTGCAAACGGCCAGCGACACCTTCCAGGCCAACCGCACCGACATGCTCGCGCTGCTCGGCCAGGTGCACAGGCACGAGGCTCGCGCCGTGGCCGCCTCCAGCGCCTCGGCCGAGCGCTTCGGCAAGCGCGGGCAGCTGCTGCCGCGCGAGCGCATCGCGCTGCTGCTCGACACGGGCGCGCCCTTCCTGCCGCTGGCCTCGCTCGCGGGGCTGGGGCATGACGATCCCGATCTGGCCAGGAGCGTGCCGGGCGGCGGCCTGATCTCCGGCATCGGCCAGGTGTCGGGCGTGCGCTGCATGGTCAGCGCCTCCGACTCGGGCATCGATGCCGGCGCGCTGCAGCCCATGGGCCTGGACAAGCAGCTGCGCGTGCAGGAGATCGCGCTCGAGAACAAACTGCCCTACGTGCAGCTGGTGGAAAGCGCCGGCGCCAACCTCATGCAGTACCGCGTGCAGGACTTCGTGCGCGGCGGCAACATCTTCCGCAACCTCGCGCGGCTGTCGGCCGCGGGGCTGCCGGTGGTGACGGTGACGCACGGCTCCTCGACCGCGGGCGGCGCCTACCAGACCGGGCTGTCCGACTACATCGTGATGGTGCGCGACCGCACGCGGGCCTTTCTCGCGGGGCCGCCGCTGCTGAAGGCGGCCACCGGCGAGATCGCGACCGAAGAAGAGCTGGGCGGCGCCGTGATGCACACCCACATCTCGGGCCTGGGCGACTACCTGGCGGAAGACGACCGCGACGCCATCCGCATCGCGCGCGCCATCCTCGGCGGCATCGACTGGGCGCGCCCCGAGGCGCCGCGCCAATTCACGCCACCGCGCTACGACGCCGAAGACCTGCTCGGCATCATGCCCAGCGACGGCCGGCGACCGGTGGACATGCGCGAGGTGATCGCGCGCATCGCCGACGGTTCGGAGTTCCTGGCGTTCAGCGAGCACTACGGCAGCGCCACCGTCTGCGGCCACATCCGGCTCGAAGGGCATGCGGTGGGCATCGTCACCAACAACGGCCCCATCGACTCCGACGGCGCGACCAAGGCCACGCATTTCATCCAGGCCTGCTGCCAGTCGCGCACGCCCATCGTCTACCTGCAGAACATCACGGGCTACATGGTGGGCCGCGCGCACGAGGAGGCCGGCATCATCAAGCACGGCGCGAAGATGATCCAGGCCGTGACCAATGCCAACGTGCCGCAGATCACGCTGCATTGCGGTGCCTCGTACGGTGCGGGCAACTACGGCATGTGCGGCCGCGGCTTCGCGCCGCGCTTCTGCTTCTCGTGGCCCAACGCGCGCACCGCGGTGATGGGCGGCGAGCAGGCGGCGAAGACCATGGCCATCGTGATGGAGGCAGGCATGGCGCGAAAGGGGGCGGTCGATCACGCGAAGATCGAAGCGATGCAGCAGCAGGTCGTCGAGCGCTTCGAGCGGCAGATGAGCGTGTTCACCACCAGCGCGCTGCTGCTGGACGACGGCGTGATCGATCCGCGCGACACGCGCGCGGTGCTGGCCGAGGTTCTTTCCGTGTGCCGCGATGCCGATGCGCGCGTGCCGCAGCCGATGCAGTTTTCGGTGGCACGGCCATGAGCAGCGCGTTCCACAAGATCCTGATCGCGAACCGCGGCGAGATCGCGGTGCGCGTGATGCGCACCGCGCGCGCCATGGGCTGCCGCACGGTGGCCGTGTATTCGAGCGCGGATGCGGATGCCGAGCATGTGCGGCAGGCCGACGAGGCGGTGTGGATCGGCGAGTCACTGCCCGCGCAGAGCTACCTGAACATCGCCGCGATCGTCGAGGCCACGCATGCGAGCGGCGCCGATGCGGTGCACCCGGGCTACGGCTTCCTCGCGGAGAACGCGGCATTCGCACAGGCCTGCCGCGATGCGGGGCTGGTCTTCATCGGGCCATCGCCCGAAGCCATCCGCGCGATGGGCGACAAGGCCGGCGCCAAGCGGCTGATGCAGACGGCGGGCGTGCCATGCATTCCGGGCTACCAGGGCGAAGACCAACGCACGGAAAAGCTCGCGGCCGAGGCGGCACGCATCGGCTGGCCCGTGATGATCAAGGCGACCGCGGGCGGCGGCGGGCGCGGCATGCGGCTCGTCACCTCGGCGGCGAACTTCGCCGAGCAGCTGCACAGCGCGCAGTCCGAAGCGCTCAATGCCTTCGGCGATGCCACCGTGATCCTGGAGCGCGCCATCGTCGCGCCGCGCCATATCGAGATCCAGGTGTTCGCCGATCGGCACGGCAACGCCATCCATCTCGGCGAACGCGACTGCTCGGTGCAGCGGCGGCACCAGAAGGTGATCGAGGAAGCGCCCTCGCCGGCCGTGTCCGGCGCGCTGCGCGAACGCATGGGCGCGACCGCCGTCGCGGCGGCGAAAGCCATCGCGTACGAAGGCGCGGGCACATTGGAATTTCTGCTCGATGCAGAGGGCCAGTACTGGTTCATGGAAATGAACACGCGCCTGCAGGTGGAGCACCCCGTGACCGAAGCAGTGACGGGCCTCGACCTGGTCGAGCTGCAACTGCGCGTCGCGGCCGGCGAGCCCCTGCCCTTGACGCAGCAGGAGGTGCGCATCGCCGGCCATGCAATCGAGGTGCGCCTGTGCGCCGAAGACCCGCAGCAGGGCTTCCTGCCGCAAAGCGGCACGCTCACGGCATGGCGGCCTTCGCCCGCGCTGCGCACCGAGCACGCCTTGCGCGACGGTGCCGCCGTGCCGCCCTTCTACGACTCGATGATCGCCAAGCTCGTGGCGCACGGCCGCACACGCGAGGAAGCCCGGCAGCGGCTGGTCGCGGGCCTGCAGGACACGGTGGCGCTCGGCCTCTCGACCAACCAGCAACTGCTGCAGCGTGCACTGTCGCACGATGTGTTCGCGAGCGGCGCGGCAACGACCGCCTTCATCGGCGATCACCTCGAATCGCTGCTTGCCGCGGATGCCGTCGACGACACCCGCGCTGCATTGCTGGCGGCGCTGCTGCTGCAACTGGGCGAGCGCGGCTGGCCCTCGCCGCTGGCGCACACGCTTCCCAATTCCCTGCGCTTCTCGCTCCATGGCGTGGTGCGTGCGGCTCGAGTGACACCTCGTGGTGGTGGCCGATTCGACATCGCACTGGACGGCGCAGCCCCCGTGCAGCTCGCATTGCTCGCACTGCCTGGCGACGGCAGCCTGCGCTTCTCGTGCGGCGGTCTGGCCGAGCAGGCGTTCGTCGCGCGGCAAGCCGAACGCGTGGATTTCCACTTTCGCGGCCAGTCGTTCCGATTGGAGAACCTCACGCACGTCGCGGTGGCGCGCACCGACGGCACCGGCAGCGACGGCCTGCTGCGCGCCTCCATGAACGGCCGGGTGATCGCGCTGCTCGTGGCCGAAGGCGATGCGGTCGCCGCGGGCCAGCCGCTGGTCACGCTCGAAGCGATGAAGATGGAGCACGTCCATTGCGCGCCCCGCGCCGGCCGAGTCGCCCTGCATGTCGCGGTGGGCGCGCAGGTGGCCGCGCGCCATGTGGTCGCGCAGGTCGCGGATGCATGACGGCTCCAATCCATTCCCGAAGGTCATCCGCATGAACGCTCCTACTTCCCGCTACCGCTCCGTCTTCGCGCCCGGCCTGTTCGACGGACAGGTCATCGTCGTCACCGGCGGCGGCTCCGGCATCGGCCGCTGCACCGCGCACGAGCTCGCAGCGCTCGGCGCGCAGGTGGTGCTGGTCGGCCGCAAGCCCGAGAAGCTCGAGCAGGTCAAGGCCGAGATCGAAGCCAGCGGCGGCAAGGCAAGCACGCAGGCCTTCGACATCCGGCAGGAAGAAGCGGTGCGCGCGGCCATCGCCGCTGTCATTTCCGCCCATGGCCGCATCGACGGCCTGGTGAACAACGCGGGCGGCCAGTACATCACGCCGCTCGCCGCGATCACGGCCAAGGGTTGGGAGGCGGTGATCCGCACCAACCTCACGGGCGGCTTCCTGGTCACGCGCGAGTGCTTCGTGCAGAGCATGCAGGCCAACGGCGGCGCCATCGTCAACATCGTGGCCGATATCTGGGGCTCGATGCCCAACATGGGCCACAGCGGCGCGGCGCGCGCCGGCATGGTGAGCTTCACCGAGACCGCCGCACTCGAATGGGCCGCGAGCGGCGTGCGCGTGAACGCGGTGGCGCCGGGCTACATCGCCTCGAGCGGCATGGACCACTACCCGCCCGAGGCCGGCGACATGCTGCGCGCCATGCGCAACACCGTGCCCGCGGGCCGCTTCGGCAACGAGGCCGAGACCTCTGCCGCCATTGCCTTCCTGCTGAGCCCCGCGGCCAGCTTCATCAGCGGCAGCGTGCTGCGCGTGGACGGCGCGCGGCCGCAGGTGCGCATGGGCTGGCCGATGGAGATTCCCGATGCGCAGGCACAGCAGCGCGCGGCGGTGAGGCCTTTCGACGGCTTTCACCTCGCGCAGACGCCGCGCGTGTTCCAGAACGACGAGCCCAACGACTGATTGGAGACAAGCGACATGCAGTACACCCACGAACACCTCGAGATCCAGAAGACCCTGCGCCGCTTCATCGACGAAGAGATCAACCCGCACGTGGACGAATGGGAAGAGGCAGAGATCTTCCCCGCGCACGAGGTCTTCAAGAAGCTCGGCAACCTGGGCATGCTGGGGCTGAACAAGCCCGAGGCCTTCGGCGGCGCGGGGCTCGACTACTCGTATGCGATGGCGATGGCCGAGGCGCTCGGCCACGTGAGCTGCGGCGGCGTGCCGATGGCCATCGGCGTGCAGACCGACATGTGCACGCCCGCGCTCGCACGCTTCGGCAGCGACGAACTGCGCCGCGAATTCCTCATGCCCGCCATTGCCGGTGACACGGTCGGCTGCATCGGCGTGAGCGAGCCCGGCGCGGGCAGCGACGTCGCGGGCCTCAAGAGCCACGCGCGCAAGGACGGCGACGACTACCTCATCAGTGGCCAGAAAATGTGGATCACCAACAGCCTGCAGGCCGACTGGATGTGCATGCTGGTCAACACCAGCGACGGACCGGTGCACCGCAACAAGTCGCTCGTGATGGTGCCGATGGACAGCCCCGGCATCGAGAAGGCGAAGAAGATCCGCAAGATCGGCATGAACTCGAGCGACACCGGGCTCATCTACTTCGACAACGTGCGCGTGCCGCAACGCTTTCGCATCGGCGAGGAAGGCCAGGGCTTCGTCTACCAGATGCAGCAGTTCCAGGAAGAGCGCCTGTGGGCCGCCGCAAGCTCGCTCGAACCGATGGAAGACTGCATCGCGCAGACCATCGAGTGGGCACAGCAGCGCCACATGTTCGGCGGCACGCTGGCCGACCAGCAGTGGGTGCAGTTCAAGCTGGCCGAACTCAAGACCGAGGTGGAGGCGTTGCGCGCGCTGACCTACCGCGCCTGCGACCTGCACGTGCAGGGCGAGGACGTGCTCGAGCTCGCGTCGATGGCCAAGCTCAAGACCGGCCGCCTCACGCGGCAGGTGGCGGACACCTGCCTGCAGTTCTGGGGCGGGATGGGCTTCACGCTCGAGAACCGCGTCTCGCGCCTGTACCGCGACGGCCGGCTCGGCTCCATCGGCGGCGGCGCGGACGAGGTCATGCTCGGCATCCTCGCAAAGACGATGGGCATCGCGAAGCGGCCGCCGCGCGGCTGAGGCGCCCATGGACGCCGAACTGCAAGCCGACCGCGCGGCGCTCGCCGACACGGTGCGGCGCTTTGCCGAAAGCGAGATCGCGCCGAACGTGCAGGCCTGGGATGAAGCGGGCGAGTTTCCGCGCGCGCTCTACGCACGTGCCGCCGAACTGGGATTGCTCGGACTGGGCTACCCCGAAGACCTGGGCGGTACGCCCGCCTCGTATTCGCTCAAGCTGCCCGCATGGATCGCACTCGCGCGCCACGGCAAGAGCGGCGGTGTGCTCGCAAGCCTGTTCTCGCACAACATCGGATTGCCGCCTGTGGTGCTGCATGCGAGCGACACGGCGCGCCGCGAGGTCGTGCCGCCGGTGCTGCGCGGCGAGAAGATCGCGGCGCTCGCCATCACCGAGCCCGGCGGCGGCTCAGACGTGGCCGCGCTGCGCACCACCGCAAGGCGCGACGGCGGCGACTACGTGGTGAACGGCGAGAAGACCTTCATCACCTCGGGCATGCGCGCCGACTGGATCACGGTGGCCGTGCGCACCGGCGAAGGGCGCGGCGCGGGCGGCATCTCGATGCTCCTCGTGCCCGGCGATGCGCCCGGCCTTTCGCGCACGCGCCTCGCGAAGATGGGCTGGCTGTGCTCCGACACCGCGACGCTGCACTTCGACAACGTGCGCGTGCCGGCGCGCTACCTGCTCGGCGGCGAAGGCGCGGGCTTCCGCATGGTCATGGGCAACTTCAACGGCGAGCGCATCGGGCTCGCGGCGGGCGCGCTCGGTTTCTCGCAGGCCTGCCTCGACGAGGCGCTGGCCTGGGCGCGCGATCGCAGGACATTCGGCGCCGCGCTGATCGAGCACCAGGCGGTGCGCCACAAATTGGTCGACATGCAGATGCGCATCGCCTCCACCGAGGCGTGGATCGAGGCGGTTTCGGCCGAGGGCGATGCGCACGAAACGGCCGGGCGCTTCAACGCACCCGAATGGGTCGCGCGGGTCTGCATGCTGAAGAACCATGCGACGCAGACCATGCAGTTCTGCGCCGACCAGGCGGTGCAGATCCTCGGCGGCATGGGTTTCATGCGCGGCACGGTGAGCGAGCGCATCTACCGCGAGGTGAAGGTGATGATGATCGGCGGCGGGGCCGAGGAGATCATGAAGGAACTGGCGGCCAGGCAGATGGGCTGGTAGGCGCGCGCCTACAAAAGGCGCCGGGGGCGATCCCTGTTCGGCGCCTGTCTGGAACGCTTGCGCCATGCGCGTGTCGAACAATCCAGCGGCCCTTGCCGGGTCGCAGGAGACCACCATGCTCTCTTTCACTTACGGCATCGGCGCCTTCATCCTCGTGTTGCTGGTGATGCTGGCCTTTTCCGCCATCTGGATCTTCCGCGAATACGAGCGCGGCATCGTGTTTACGCTGGGGCGTTTCACGCGGGTCGCGGGCCCCGGGCTGGTGGTCGTGATACCGGCCATCCAGCAGGTGGTGCGCGTCGACCTGCGCACCGTGGTGCTCGAAGTGCCGACGCAGGACGTGATCTCTCGCGACAACGTGTCGGTCAAGGTCAGCGCGGTCGTCTACTTCCGCATCGTCGACGCAGAGAAGGCGATCATCCAGGTCAAGGATTTCTTCAATGCCACCAGCCAGCTGGCCCAGACCACGCTGCGCTCGGTGCTCGGCAAGCACCAGCTCGACGACATGCTGGCCGAGCGCGAGAAGCTCAACCTCGACGTGCGCGAGTCGCTGGACGTGCAGACGGCGTCATGGGGCATCAAGGTGTCGAACGTGGAGATCAAGCAGATCGACCTCACCGAATCGATGGTGCGCGCCATCGCGCGGCAGGCCGAGGCCGAACGCGAACGGCGCGCCAAGGTGATCCACGCCGAGGGCGAGCTGCAGGCCTCGGAAAAGCTGTTCCAGGCCGCGCGCGTGCTGGCGCAGGAGCCGCAGGCGATCCAGCTGCGCTACCTGGAGACGCTAACGGTGATCGGCGCGGACAAGAACACGACCATCGTGTTCCCGCTGCCGGTGGACCTGCTGACGAGCTTCCTGGGCAAGCGCTCGTAGCCTGCGCGGCACAGGGTCAGTCGTTCTTCTCGGGCGTTTCGCCCCGTGCAGCCGCAAGCGCAGCCGCCGCGCGCAGCTTGTCCTTCTTGCTCGGCCGCTTGCCCTTGACGCCGCCGGTACCCGACGCATCGACCACGGGCACCGCCACCTCCGTCGGCTCGAAGCCTTCGACGCGCTCGCGCGGCAGGCTCAGCCCCTGGCGCTTCTCGATCAGCCGGAAGTGCGCCTCGGTGGCCGCGCTCACGAAGCTGATCGCCAGTCCGCTCTCGCCCGCGCGGCCGGTGCGGCCGATGCGGTGGATGTAGTCGGTCGGCGAGCGCGGCAGGTCGTAGTTGATGACCACGGGCAGCTGCGCGATGTCGATGCCGCGCGCCGCGAGGTCGGTGGCGATCACCACGTCCCAGCGGCTCTGCTTGAACTGCGAAAGGATGTCGGTGCGCGTACCCTGCGCGATGTCGCCGTGGAAGGGCACGGCGTAGATGCCGTTCTTGTAGAGCTTCTCGGCCACGGTCTGCGCCGCATGCTGCGTGGCGACGAAGACCAGCACGCGGTCCCATTCGCCTTCGTGCTGCTTCAGCAGATGGCGCAGCAACTGCGTGCGGCGGATGGCGTCGACCTCGATCACGCGCTGCACGATGTTCGGCTCGGTGCCGGGCTCGCCCTGCACGTCGACGACGGCCGGATCGCGCAGCATGCCGTCGGCCAGCGCCTGGATGGCGCTCGGGAAGGTGGCGGAGAACAGCAGGTTCTGGCGCTGCTTCGGCAAGAGCGCGAGGATGCGGCCGAGCTCTTCGGCAAAGCCGAGGTCGAACAGGCGGTCGGCCTCGTCGAGCACCAGCGTCGACACGGCATCGAGCTTCAGCGCGTTGTGGTCGGCGAGGTCGAGCAGCCGGCCCGGCGTGGCGACGACGATGTCGGCACCGCCGCGCAGGCTCATCATCTGCGGGTTGATCGACACGCCGCCGAAGGCGACGACGATCTTCAGGCGCTCGGGCAGGTGCTGCGCCAGGCTGCGCATGGTCTCGCCGACCTGGGCCGCGAGCTCGCGCGTGGGCACGAGCACCAGCGCGCGCACGCGGCGCGAGCCCTGTGCGCGCTCGGCGCCCAGGCGCTGCAGCAGGGGCAGGGAAAATGCGGCTGTCTTGCCGGAGCCGGTCTGCGCCGAGCCCCGCAGGTCGCGGCCTTGCAGAATCGCGGGGATGGCCGCGGCCTGGATGGCGGTCGGCGCGGCATAGCCGCTTTGGGCGGCGGCCTGCACGAGCGCGGGGGCCAGGCCCAGTGAGTCGAATGGCATGTAAGCAGACACAGAAGAGAAGAAAGACGGATCGGATGTCGACGATGAAACAGCAGCGCAATCAGGCCGGCAGCGCCCTGGTGTACTCCACCGAGGCGGGCGGCCGCATGTGCCCCGGCTGCGGCGAGCCCATGGCCCGGTGCCGCTGCAAGGAACTCAAGGCGCGCCTGCCGGCCACGGACGGCATTGTCCGCGTATCGCACGAAACCAAGGGACGCAAGGGCAAGGGCGTGACCGTCGTCAAGGGCGTGGCGCTCGATGCGGAAGGCCTCGCGGCGCTCGGCAAGCAGCTGAAAACGGCCTGCGGCTCGGGCGGCACGGTGAAGGACGGCGTGATCGAGATCCAGGGCGACCACCGCGAACTGGTGGTCGCGGCGCTGGTGAAGCAGGGCCACACGGTCAAGCGGGCGGGAGGCTGAGCACCGATGCAACCCGAAGACCTGCAGCGCCTGGTGACGCTCCAAATGCCTTTTGGCAAGCACAAGGGCACGCTGATTGCCGATTTGCCCGGAAATTACCTGACCTGGTTTGCACGCGAGGGTTTTCCCTCAGGAGAAATTGGCCGGCTGCTCGCGCTGATGCATGAAATAGACCACAACGGGCTCTCCGGCCTGCTGAAACCGTTGCGAAACCGCCCATCGGGCCGAGATGTTTCTCAATAACACACGATTTCCCCACGCTTTTTGTAAATCGGGCCGGATAATCCGGCCTACGTGTCTGTGAGCTTTGTCTCCCGTGCACGTAATTCGGTGATCGGTCAGTTTCGCGCCACAGCGCATTTTGTTTGTTGTGATTCTGGGACTCCATCGCTTTGTCTTGTTGGTTTGAATTAGGAGTCCCTCAATGGGCAAGAAACTCTACGTAGGCAACCTCGCCTACTCCGTGCGTGACAACGATCTGGAACAAGCCTTCGGCGAGTTCGGCGCCATCGTCAGCGCCAAGGTCATGATGGAACGTGACACCGGCCGTTCGAAGGGCTTCGGCTTTGTCGAAATGGGTTCGGATGCCGAAGCACTGGCAGCCATTGAAGCCATGAACGGCCACTCGCTGCAGGGCCGCGCCCTGACGGTGAACGAAGCCCGTCCGATGGAAGCCCGTCCCCCCCGCAGCGGTGGTGGCGGCGGCGGCTACGGTGGTGGCGGCGGTGGCGGCTACGGCGGTGGTGGCGGCTACGGCGGCGGTGGCGGTGGCCGCAGCGGTGGTGGCGGCGGCTACGGCGGCGGCGGCGGTGGTCGCGGCGGCTACTAAGCCCTTCCCTCCAGAGCCTTCGGGCTTCTGAATGAAAAGCTCCTTCGGGAGCTTTTTTCGTTTCTGCGCCAGGCTAGAGCGCCTTCGTCAGCTCGGCCTAATGAAAACCCGGTAAGCAATAGTCCGTACCTCCACGGTCAGCCAACAGTCAGCCGCGCAGAACGACCCTCGACCCTTCATATAAGAGGGGCGAGACATGCGCATCAAGAGTCAGGCGGACTTCTTCTCAGGAGTCATGTTCACTGCCGTGGGAGGAGCCTTTGCGATAGGCGCCACCACCTACACCGTCGGCAACGGTGCCCGCATGGGACCGGGTTACTTCCCGCTGATGCTCGGCATCCTGCTGGCCGTCCTCGGTGCCATCATCATGTTCCAGGCACTGGTGGTCGAAACCCCCACCGGCGACCCGATCGGCAAATGGGCCTGGAAGCCGCTGGCCTTCGTGCTCGGCGCCAACCTCGCCTTCGGCGTGCTGCTGGGCGGGCTGCCCAGCATCGGGCTGCCGGCGATGGGAATGATCATCGCGATCTACGCGCTCACGATCATCTCGAGCATGGCGGGCGAGCACTTCAAGCTGCGCGACGTGCTGATTCTCTCCACCATCCTGGCGGCCGGCAGCTACGTGGCCTTCATCTGGGCGCTGAAGCTCCAGATCCAGGTCTGGCCTACTTTCATTTCGGGTTGAGGAGCGCATCGCCATGGAACTGTTCCACAACCTCGCGACCGGCTTCGGCGTCGCGTTCACCTTCACCAACCTGCTGTACTGCCTGGTCGGCTGCATCCTGGGCACGCTGATCGGCGTGCTGCCCGGCATCGGCCCGGTCGCGACCATCGCGATGCTGCTGCCCGCCACGTATGCGCTGCCGCCCGTGTCGGCGCTGATCATGCTGGCCGGCATCTATTACGGCGCGCAGTACGGCGGCTCGACCACGGCCATCCTGGTGAACCTGCCCGGGGAGTCGTCCTCGGTGGTCACCTGTATCGACGGCTACCAAATGGCAAGGCAGGGCCGCGCAGGCCCGGCGCTCGCCGCCGCGGGCCTGGGCTCGTTCTTCGCGGGCTGCGTCGGTACGCTGATCCTGGCCGCCTTCGCACCGCCGCTGACCGAGCTGGCCTTCAAGTTCGGCCCGGCCGAATACTTCTCGCTGATGGTGCTGGGCCTGATCGGCGCCGTGGTGCTGGCCTCGGGCTCGCTGCTGAAGGCGGTGGCGATGATCGTGCTCGGCCTGCTGCTGGGCATCGTCGGCACCGACGTGAATTCGGGCGTGGCGCGCTACAGCTTCGACATTCCTGAACTCACCGACGGCATCGGCTTCGTGGTGATCGCCATGGGCGTGTTCGGCTACGGCGAAATCATCGGCAACCTCTCGCAGCCCGACGACGAGCGCGAGGTGTTCACGCACAAGGTGAAGGGCCTGTGGCCCACCAAGGAAGACTTCAAGCGCATGACGCCCGCCGTGCTGCGCGGCACGGCGCTGGGCTCGGCGCTGGGCATCCTGCCCGGCGGCGGCGCGCTGCTGGCGGCCTTCGCGGCCTATGCGCTTGAAAAGAAGATCAAGATGCGCCCCGGCGAAGTCGCCTTCGGCAAGGGCAACATCCGCGGCGTGGCTTCGCCCGAGTCGGCCAACAATGCCGGTGCGCAAACCTCCTTCATCCCGCTGCTGACGCTGGGCATTCCGCCCAATGCGGTGATGGCGCTGATGGTGGGTGCGATGACGATCCACAACATCCAGCCGGGCCCGCAGGTCATGACCAGCAACCCCGAACTGTTCTGGGGCCTGATCGCCTCGATGTGGATCGGCAACGCGATGCTGATCGTGCTGAACCTGCCGCTGATCGGCATGTGGATCAAGCTGCTGACGGTGCCCTACAAGTTCCTGTTCCCGGCGATCGTGCTGTTCTGCGCGATTGGCGTGTACTCGACCAACAACAACACCTTCGACATCTGGATGGTGGCGGCCTTCGGCTTCATCGGCTACCTGTTCCTGAAGCTGCGCACGGAGCCCGCCCCGCTGCTGCTGGGCTTCATCCTGGGCCCGATGATGGAAGAGAACCTGCGGCGCGCACTGCTGCTGTCGCGCGGCGCGTGGAGCGTGTTCGTCACGCGGCCGCTGTCGGCGGGGCTGCTGGTGGCTGCGGCGCTGCTGCTGGGCATCGTGCTGCTGCCGGCGATCAAGGCCAAGCGCGAAGAAGCCTTCGTCGAAGAGTAGTTGGCTCGCCCCCAGGCTGCGCGCACTTCGTGTCGCTACGCCTTCCCCCTACCGGGGGCAACACCTGCGGCCCGGCAAAGCCGGTTCCGCGGTGTTCCACGAAAAGTCAGTGCTGTAGCAAGCGCAGCACCACCAACTGCCACGCCAGCCCTAGCAAGGCCGCGCCCAGCACCACCGGGATCACCCCGGCCTTGAAGCGGAACAGCGCCACGGCGGCGATCAGCCCGATCGCCGCCGATGCCGCGTCGAAACCACCGCCCGCGCCCTTCGGCCACAGCACGTGCCAGGCGAAGAACACCGCGAGGTTGACGATCACGCCCACCACGGCCGCCGTGATGGCCGTCAGCGGCGCGGTGAGCTTCAGGTTGCCGTGCGTCGATTCGATGAACGGGCCGCCCAGCAGGATGAACAGGAACGACGGCAGGAAGGTGAAGAAGCTCACCACCGTCGCCGCCACCGCGCCCGCCAGGAACAACGACTGCCCGCCGAACAGCGACTGGTTCCAGCCGCCCACGAAACCCACGAACGACACCACCATGATCAGCGGCCCCGGCGTGGTTTCGCCCAGCGCGAGCCCGTCGATCATCTGCGTAGCGCTGAGCCAGCCGTAGTGGTCGACCGCGCCCTGGAACACGTAGGGCAGCACCGCATAGGCGCCGCCGAAAGTCAGCAGCGCGGCCTTGGTGAAGAACCAGCCCATCTGCGTGAGCGCGCCGTGCCAGCCGAACAGTGCCGCGAGGGCGCCGATGGCGACGAGCCAGAGTGCGAGGAACACGCCCAGCACGCGCAAGAAGCGGCCCCAGCCGAAGCGCGCATGCGCGGGTGTCGGCGTGTCGTCGTCGATCAGCGCGGGGCCGACCGAGGCTGCCGCCGCAGCGTGAGCGCCGCCCGGCGCGAAGCGCTCCGGTGCCACCCGGCTGCCAAGGTAGCCGATGGCCCCCGCCACGAGCACGATCGGCGGAAACGGCACGCGAAGGGCAAAGATCGCCACGAATGCCGCGGCGGCGATTGCCCACAGCCAGGCGTTCTTCAGCACCCGAGAGCCGATGCGCCAGGCCGCGAACAGCACGATGGCCGTCACCGCGGGCTTTACGCCGTAGAGCAGCCCCGCCACCGCCGGCACCTGTCCGTACGCCATGTAGACCCACGACAGCGCGATCAGGATGAACAGCGACGGCAGCACGAACAGCCCTCCCGCCACGATGCCGCCCCAGGTGCGGTGCATGAGCCAGCCGATATAGGTCGCCAGCTGCTGCGCCTCGGGGCCGGGCAGCACCATGCAGTAATTCAGCGCATGGAGGAATCGCTTCTCCGAGATCCAGCGGCGGCGCTCCACCAGCTCCTGGTGCATCAGCGCGATCTGCCCGGCCGGCCCGCCGAAGCTGATGAAGCCCAGCTTGAGCCAGTAGCCGAAGGCCTGCCAGAAGCTGACGGGGGCGAGCGGCTCGGCAGGCGCTTCGGGGGAGGACATCGGCTGACTTTCTTGTTTCGCTATTTCAGGAATGCGTCGTACGCGGTCTTCAGGATCAGCGCGCTCACCACCACGATGAACACCACCCGAACGAAGCCCGCCCCGTGCTTCAGTGCAACCCGCGTGCCGAGCAGGCTGCCGGCCACGTTGGCCACCGCCATCACCAGCCCGTAGTGCCACCAGACATGGCCCTTGGCAGCCAGCAGGATCAGCGCCGCGGCGTTGGTCAGCGTGTTGATGATCTTGGCCGAGGCCGAGGCGTTGAGGAAGTCGTAGCCCATCCAGCGCACGAACAGGAACACCAGGAAGCTCCCCGCGCCCGGCCCGAAGAAGCCGTCATAGAACCCGATCGACAGGCCGATGGTGCAGGCCGCCAGCGTCTCGGCCCGGCCGGAGAAGCGCGGCGCATGCATCCGGCCCATGTCCTTGCGCGCCAGCGTGTAGAGCAGCACGCCCAGCAGGATGACCGGCAGCGCCCGGCGCAGGAAGTCGCCCGGGAATAGCGTGACGCCCCAGGCGCCCAGCATCGAGCCGGCGAAACCGAGCACCGCGGCGGGCCAAAGGGCGCCCCAGCGCATCTGCACACGCTGGCTGAACTGGGCCGCGGCGGCGGCCGTGCCCCAAATGGACGCACTCTTGTTGGTGCCCAGCAGCGTTGCCGGGGTCGCGCCCGGGAACACGGCAAACAGCGCCGGCACCAGGATCAACCCGCCTCCACCCACGATCGAATCGACAAAACCCGCGAGCAGCGAAGCGCCCGTCACCACCAGCATTTCCATGGCGGCGATTGTCTCACTCGTGGCGCTATCGAAAATATAGCTTCATGTGCACGCGTGGCCTTTGTGGGAGGTCAATTTGGCACTGTGGAAAAACCCTTCGGGCACGGCGCGCGCGGGCATAAAAAAGGCGCCGACCAGCGGCGCCTTTCAAAGTCAAACATGGCATCTCGTACGGAGCCTTGGAAGCATTTTTTATAGTTGCTCGAGTTTGTCTCCTCGGACCCTCGGCAGCACGAGCCGGGGCCCGTTCGCGAGTGCGCAGACTTTAGGGGGCGCACCGCCTCAGTGCATTGGGAATTACCCGCTTTGCCGGCCTGGAAAGCCCGATTCGCAAACCAAAGTGTTTCCGATGGTTAACAGAGCGGCACAATTCATGCAGGCGCATCAGGCCCCGATCTTGCACAGGATAAGAAAGAACCCGGGAGTCGCCCACCCGACGGAGGAAGCATGCCATCCATGTCCGAAAGCGAACGCATCGCCCTCGCCGCGCGCCTTCATGTGGCGCTTCGGCGAAAGCATGGGCGCGTGACCGACACCGAATGGATGGCCACCAACGCCGAATACGCCGCCGAGATCGTGCGCATGACGCGCGCGCATGCCGCGGACACCAAGGATGAGGAGCTCTACCAGCTCGCGATGCGGCTCGAACAGGCGATGGAACCGCTGGCCCGCGCCGCGCGGCTGGCGGCGCGGCGGCCCGACGGCAACCCGCCGGCGCCGCTTCGCCACGCGGACGGGCTGAGCTGACGCCTTCCTGCTGCGGGCCTGTTCAGGACGCGGCCAGCGCGGCCTTGCGGATCGACTGCAGCGTGCTTCCCGGCGTGATCGCTTCCGGATCGAGCAGGCAGTGCAGGATCGCGGGTTTGCCGCTCGCACGCGCACGGGCCAGCGCGGGGCCGAACTCTTCGGTGCTGGTCACGCGTTCGCCGTGGCCGCCGAACACTTCGGCATAGCCGCGGAAATCGGGGTTCTTCAATTGCGTGGCGCTGATGCGGCCGGGATAGTGCTTTTCCTGGTGCATGCGGATCGTGCCGTACATGGCGTTGTCCAGCAGCACCACGATGATCGGCAGGCCGTACTGCACGGCGGTGGCGAATTCCTGCCCGTGCATCATGAAATCGCCGTCGCCCGCGAACACGACCACCTCGCGCTGCGGCCAGAGGCGCTTGGCGCCGACGCCGGCCGGCAGGCCGTAGCCCATCGAGCCGCTGGTGGGCGCGAGCTGGCTCGCGAAGGCGCGGAACGGCCAGAAGCGGTGCACCCAAGTGGCGAAGTTACCCGCGCCGTTGCAGAAGATGGTGTCGGCCGGCAGCACTTCACGCAGGTGCTGCATGACCTCGCCCATCTGCAGCGGGCCGGGAATGCGGATGGGCGCCGGGTCGCTCCAGCGCAGGAAGTCTTCGCGTGCGGTCTTTGTCTCTGCCTGCCAGGCCGGCACTTGCGCGAGGCGCAGCGTAGACACCGCTTCGGCAAACGCCTGCGGCGTGGCGTGAATGCCCTGCGCCGGGCGGTAGAGCTTGCCGAGCTCGTCGGCATCGGCGTGCACATGCACCAGAGCCTGCTTCGGCTGCGGGATCGCCAGCAGTTCGTAGCCTTGCGACGGCACTTCCGACAGGCGCCCGCCGACGAGCAGCACGAGGTCGGCATTGCGGATGCGCTCCAGCATTCGCGGGTTGGCGCCCAGGCCCAGGTCGCCCGCATAGCAGGGGTGCTCGGCCGACATCAGCATCTGGCGGCGGAACGAGCAGTACACGGGCAGCGAGAACGCGGCCGCGAAATCCGCGAACTGCAGCGCCGCCTTCTCCGACCAGCGGCTGCCGCCGAGGATGACCACCGGGCGCTGCGCCTGCGACAGCCGCTGCTGCAGCTCGGCGAGCTGCGCCGTGCCGGGATGGGTTTCGGTCACCGCATACGGCTGCGCGTCGGCCACCGCTGCGGCCTCGGTCAGCATGTCCTCGGGCAGCGCGATCACCACCGGGCCGGGTCGGCCGGAGGTGGCGACATGGAAGGCACGCGACACCAGCTCGGGCACGCGCGCCGGATCGTCGATCTGCACCACCCACTTGGCCATGGTGCCGAACACCGCGCCGTAGTCCAGCTCCTGGAAAGCCTCGCGGCCCATCGCGTCGCGCGCGACCTGGCCGACGAACAGCAGCAGCGGCGTCGAGTCCTGGTGCGCGATGTGCACGCCGGCCGCCGCGTTGGTGGCACCCGGGCCGCGCGTGACGAAGCAGATGCCGGGTTGGCCCGTGAGCTTGCCCTGCGCCTCGGCCATCATCGCCGCGCCGCCTTCCTGGCGGCACACGGTCACGTCGATCGATGCGTCATGCAGCGCGTCGAGCACGGCCAGAAAGCTTTCGCCGGGCACGCAGAACAGCTGCCTGACGCCGTGGGTGATGAGCTGGTCGACCAGGATCTGGCCGCCGGTGCGGGAGGAAGTCATGCTGTGTCCGATGGAATGAAGGTGGTGGGTCTTGCTCCCTCCCCCTCTGGGGGAAGGCTGGGATGGGGGCAAGCGGCGTTGGATGAGCCGATGGCAATGGATACGCCGCCTGCCCCCACCCCAGCCCTCCCCCAGCGGGGGAGGGAGAAATGCGGGGTCATTCGAGGGCTTCGCATGCAGCGGCGATGCGCTGGCATGCCTCTTCCAGCTGCGCCATCGACGTCGCATACGAGATGCGGAAATACGGCGCCAGCCCGAACACGCTGCCCGGCACCACCGCCACCTCGAAGTCCTGCAGCAGGTAGCAGCAGAAGTCGCTGTCCGTCTGCAGCAGCGTGCCGCCGCGCGTGCGCTTGCCGAGCACGCCGGCGCAGCTGGCGAAGGTATAGAACGCGCCTTCGGGCACGCGGCAATGCAGCCCCGGCGCGCGGTTCAACGCGGCCACCACGAAGTCGCGCCGCGCCTGGAAGTCGGCGCAGCGCTCGGCCACGATCTCCTGCGGCCCGGTCAGCGCCTCGATGGCCGCCGCCTGGCTGATCGACGAAGGGCACGAGGTCGTCTGGCTCTGCACCACGGCCATCGCCGCAACCAGCGCGCGCGGCCCCGCGCCGTAGCCCACGCGCCAGCCGGTCATCGCATAGGCCTTCGATACGCCGTTGACGGTCAGCGTGCGTTCGCGCAGGCGTGGCTCCACCGCTACCGGCGTCGCGAAGGCCAGGCCGTCGTAGAGGATGTGTTCGTAGATGTCGTCCGCCAGCACCCACACCTGCGGATGTCGCAGCAGCACCTCGCACAGCGGCTTCAGCTGCGCCGCGCTGTAGGCCGCGCCGCTCGGGTTCGACGGCGAGTTCAGGAACAGCCAGCGCGTGCGCGGCGTGATCGCCGCCTCGAGCTGTGCGGCATCGAGCCGGAAGCCGTTCGCCTCGGTGCACGCCACCGGCACCGGCACGCCGCCGCAGATCTGCACGATGTCGGCGTACGAGGTCCAGTACGGCGCGGGCAGGATCACTTCATCGCCCGGGTTCAGGCTGGCCATCAGCGCGTTGAAGATCACCTGCTTGGCGCCTGCGCTCACGCTGATCTCGTCGAGTGCGAAGTCGAGCGCGTTGTCGCGCTTGAACTTCAGCTGCACCGCCGCCTTCATCGCCGGGCTGCCGTCGAGCACGGTGTAGCGCGTGTCGCCACGGCCGATGGCGCGCACCGCCGCGTCGCGCACGTTCTGCGGCGTGTCGAAGTCGGGCTCGCCCGCGCCCAGCACGATCACCGGACGGCCCGCGCACTTGAGCGCATTGGCGTGGTCGGTGATGCGCAGGATTTCCGAGACGCCGATGGCGCGCACGCGCTGCGCCGGCGAGAAGACAACGGTGTCCGTGGTCACTTGGCGTAGGCCTCCAGTGGCTTGTCGTTGGGTTCGAGCATCAGCTGCTTCAGCGCCGTGCTCATCGGCAGGTTCAGGCTCGTGTTCTTCGGCGGAATGGCCGCCACGAACCACTTGGCGTAGATCTTTTCCAGGTCGCCGCTCTTCATCATGCGGCGCAGCGAATCGTCCACCGCGGCCTTGAAGGCCGGGTCGTCCTTGCGGAACAGCAGCGCGATCGGCTCCGAGCCCAGCGGCTCGCCCACGATGCGGTAGGCGGCCGGGTTCTTCGAGTTCGCGATGATCCCGGCCAGCAGGTTGTCGTCGAGCACGAAGGCGTCGGCGCGGCCCGACTCCATCAGCAGGAAGCTCTCGAGGTGGTCCTTGCCGAGCATCGTGTTGTACGAGACGTTCTGCGCGCGCTCGCGCTTGCGCAGCAGTTGCACGGCGGTGGTGCCGGTCGATGCCGACACGTTGCGGCCCGCGAGCTGCTCGAGCGAGGTGATGCCCGAGTCGACCTTGGTCGCCATGCGCACTTCGCTCACGTACGTGGTGAGCGCGAACGCCACCTGCTGTTGGCGCGCGGTATTGTTGGTGGTGGGGCCGCAGCCGATGTCGAGCGTGCCGTTCTGCACCAGGGGGATGGTGTTCTGCGCGGTCACGGCCATGTATTCGAGCCTCGCCTGCGGCACGATGTCCTTCAGCACGCGCTCGCACAGCTCGACGTGGTAGCCCACGTACTTCTCGCCCGCGCCCAGCATGTAGGCCATCGGCGGCGAGGCTTCGCGCACGCCGAGCACGACCTTGCCGCTGGTCTTGATCTTGTCGAGCGTGCCGCTGGCGGTGGTCTGCGCGCTGGCGCCGCCGAATGCGAGCGCGAGCAGCGTGGCTGCTGCAACTGTCTTGAAGGGAATGCTCATTTCTTCTGTCTCCTGGTGGTTGTTTTTCTGGGGTGCGCACGGCCGTCCACCTGCCGACGCAAGGAATTGCGCGGCGGGAACAGACGAGCCGGGGTCGGTCAGTCGCCGATGTCGAAGGTCACGCCCTGCGCCAGGGGCAATGCCATCGAGTAGTTGATGGTGTTGGTCGCGCGGCGCATGTACGCCTTCCAGCTGTCGGAGCCGGCTTCGCGGCCGCCGCCGGTTTCCTTCTCACCACCGAAGGCACCGCCGATCTCCGCGCCGCTCGGGCCGATGTTGACGTTGGCAATGCCGCAGTCCGAGCCTGCGCTCGACATGAAGCGCTCGGCCTCGCGCACGTTCAGCGTGAAGATCGACGACGACAGGCCCGCGCCCACCGCGTTGTGCCATTCGATGGCCTCATCGAGCGAGCTGTAGCGCACCACGTAGAGGATGGGCGCGAAGGTCTCGCGCAGCACCGGGCCGTCGTGCGTCTTCAGCTCGACCAGCGCGGGGCGCACGTAGTACGCGTCCTTCGTGCCGAGGCCTTCGACGCGCTGGCCACCGTGCACCGTGGCGCCGGCCTCGCGGCTTTCGCCGAGCGCCTTCTGCATGCCGTCGAAGGCTGCGCGGTCGATCAGCGGGCCGACCAGCGTACCGGCCTCGCGCGGATCGCCCACCTGCACGTTGCCATAAACCTTCGCGAGCTTGGGCACCAGCGCGTCGTACACGCTGTCGTGCACGAACAGGCGGCGCAGCGTGGTGCAGCGCTGGCCGGCCGTGCCCATGGCCGCGAACGCGATGCCGCGCAGCGTGAGGTCGAGGTCGGCCGAGGGCGTGACGATGGCCGCGTTGTTGCCGCCGAGTTCGAGAATCGCGCGGGCGAAGCGCGCGGCCAGCTTCGGCCCCACCTGGCGGCCCATTGCCGTCGAGCCGGTGGCCGAGAGGATCGGCACGCGATGGTCGTCGACCAGCACCTCGCCGATGTCACGCTGGCCCAGCAGCAGGCCGAGCAGGCCCTCGGGCGCATCGCCGAAGCGCGCGACGGCGCGATGCGCGATGGCATGCACGGCCAGTGCGGTCAGCGGCGTCTTCTCGGAAGGCTTCCACACCACCGAGTCGCCGCACACCAGCGCCAGCGCGGCGTTCCACGACCACACGGCCACCGGGAAGTTGAAGGCCGAGATCACGCCGCACACGCCCAGCGGATGCCAGGTTTCCATCATGCGGTGCTCGGCGCGCTCGGTGGCCAGCGTGAGGCCGTAGAGCTGGCGCGAGAGGCCGACCGCGAAGTCGCAGATGTCGATCATTTCCTGCACTTCGCCCGCGCCTTCGGACGGGATCTTGCCGGCCTCCAGCGTGACGAGGCGCCCGAGGTCGCCCTTGGCGGCGCGCAGCTCTTCGCCGAGCAGGCGCACCAGCTCGCCGCGGCGCGGGGCCGGCACGCTGCGCCAGGCCTTGAAGGCTTCGTGCGCGCGGCCGATGGCGGCGGTGGCTTCGGCCGGCGTGGTCTGCGGCACCTGTGCGATGACCTCGCCGCTGACGGGCGAGCGCACCGTCAGCGTGCCGCCGGTGTGGGCCTCGACGGGCACGCCGAGGCGCTGCAGCAGCTGTTCGACTTCGGTGGGGACGGGGAGAGAAGTGTGGGCTTCGGACATGATCGCGCTCCAGGAAGGAGATGAAAGAGAAAGGCGATGGGAGTCGGCGGAATGCGGCCAATATCTGCGAATCCGGGACGATTGGCTAGCGAAAATATGGAAGGACTTGATGCGTTTTGGGAAAGAACTTCACCCTCCGCTCGCCTTCCGGTACAGCGGGTTCATTCCGGCCTGGGCGCCTCGGGCACGCCAATGCGCTGCCCCGCCGGCGACCCCGCCAGGCTCTGCGCCGGCCTTCTCAACGTCGCGTCGAAGGGATTGATCTTCGGCCCGATGGCCGCCGCCTCCCGCTTGAGCAGCTCGACCACCGTCGGCATGCGGTCCGCATTGAGCCGGTCGGCGATGGTGCCCACGCTCAGCGCCGCTACCGCGCGCCCTTCGCGGTCGAGGATCGGCACCGCCACGCCCGCCATGCCTTCGAGCAGTCCGGTGTTTCGCCCGGCATAACCCGCCTGCCGCACGCGCTCGATCTCGGTGCGCAGATAGACCTCGTCGTACACGCCGTACTCGCGCACGCGCGACAGGTTGAAGCGGATCACCTCCTCGCGCTCGGCCTCGGGCAGGAACGCGAGGATTGCGAGCGCGCCCTGCCCCACGCCCAGCGCGATGCGCCCGCCGATGTCGCCCGTGAACGAGCGGATCGGGAACGGGCCTTCGCTGCGGTCCAGGCACACCGCGTCGAAGCCGCTGCGCGCCAATAAAAAGATGCTGTCGCCCAGGCTCGCGCACAGGCGCAGCAGCACGGGCCGGCAGATGGAGCGCAGGTCGCCGGGATTGCCCGCGCTTGCGGCGAGCGCGAAGAAATCGATGCTCAACCGATAGAGCTTGCTGCGCTCGTCCTGCTCGACCATGCCCTCGGCCATGAGCGACTGCAGCAAACGGTGCGTGGTGGCCTGCGTGAGGCCCACGGAACGTGCGATCTGGGTCACGCGGCCGCCCTCGCCCTGCACCGCGCCGAGCGCGCGGATCACCGAGAAGACGCGCGGCACGCCGCCGCTGGCCGCCGATGGGGTTTCCATATCTTGCTCCTGTGGAATTCAATCTATCGATCGAGGCGATCATATTCCATTGAACGGAATAAATTGAATAAAGATTCTGATTAATGGAATACCCGAAGCGAACTGGCGCGTTCATTGCAATAGAGTGAATTGAAATCGGCAAGTGGTCCATGGCACGCACCAAGGTGTCGCACGCCCCCCTTTTGCCTCCGACAGAAAGGCTTTTCCATGTCATTCCTCCGGCTCACCGACGTGACCAAGTTCTATGGCTCCGCCCGCGCGGTGTCGGCCATGAACCTCACGGTGGAAAAAGGCGAGTTCGTCTCGCTGCTCGGCCCTTCGGGCTGCGGCAAGACCACCACGCTGCAGATGATTGCGGGCTTCGAGGCCGTGAGCAGCGGCCGCATCGAACTCGCGGGCAAGGACATCACGCATGCCAAGGCCAACACGCGCGGCCTGGGCATCGTGTTCCAGACCTATGCCCTGTTTCCGCACATGACGGTGGCCGACAACGTGAGCTTCGGCCTCGAGATGCGCAAGATGCCCAAGGCCGAGCGCGCCGAACGCGTGAAGCAGGCGCTGGCGCTGGTGCACCTCGAAGCGCATGCCACGCGCTATCCGCGCGAACTCTCGGGTGGCCAGCGGCAGCGCGTGGCGCTGTCGCGCGCGCTGGTGATCGAGCCGCCGGTGCTGCTGCTCGACGAGCCGCTGTCCAACCTCGACGCCAAGCTGCGCGAGGAGATGCAGTTCGAGCTGCGGCAGATCCAGCGCAAGGTCGGCACTACCACGGTGATGGTCACGCACGACCAGAGCGAGGCCATGTCGATCAGCGACCGCGTGGTGGTGATGGAAGGCGGCTGCGCCACGCAGATCGACCATCCGCAGCGCGTGTACGAACACCCGAGCACGCGCTTCATCTCCACCTTTGTCGGCAAGGCCAACCTGCTCGATTGCCGCGTGTCCGGCAGCGGCGCCGCGCGCACCTGCGTCGAAGTCGGCGCGCTATCGCTCGACGTGGATGACACCGGCTTCGGCGTCGACACGGCCGCGCTGCTGAGCGTGCGGCCCGAGAAACTGCAGCTCGTGCCGACGAGCCGGGGCCGGCTCGACGGCGAGGTGCAGGAACGCTTCTTCCTCGGCAGCCAGTGGCTCTACCGCGTGGCCACGCCCATCGGCGACCTCACGGTGCTGAGCCCCAACGACGGGCGCGATGCGCTCGAAGAAGGCGCCCGCACCGGCATCGACTGGCCGGCGCACTGCATGCGGCTGCTGCCTGCGGACGCCACCGCGAAGACCGTGATGGCCGCGACGGCATGACCACCATGCAGAACAAGGCCACGCCCTGGTGGCTCTCCGGCCCCGCGCTGCTGCTGTTCAGCGCGCTGCTGCTGGTGCCGCTCGCGCTCACGGCCGTGCTGTCGTTCAACGTGTACGACCCGGCCACCGGCCCGAAGTCCGGCGAGTTCACGCTGGCGCACTACGCGCTGGTGTTCTCCGACTCGTACTACCTCGGCATCTTCTGGCGCACCTTCTGGGTCTCGGGCCTGGTCACGCTGATCTGCGTGCTCGTCGGCGCGCCCGAAGCCTATGTGCTGAGCCGCATGCGCAACCCGTGGCGCTCGGTGCTGCTGCTGGTGGTGCTCGCGCCGCTGCTCGTGTCGGTGGTGGTGCGCGCCTTCGGCTGGAGCATGCTGCTGGGCCCCGAGGGCGCGGTGAACGCGCTGCTGCAGCTCGTGGGCATTAGCCCGGTGAAGATCCTCTACACCAACGCGGCGGTGGTCATCGCGCTGGTGCACGTGATGCTGCCCTTCATGGTGATCCCGGTGTGGACCTCGCTGCAAAAGCTCGACCCCGGCGTGGAGAACGCGGCGCTCTCGCTCAACGCCACGCCCTTCACCACGCTGCGGCGCATCGTGCTGCCGCAGGTGATGCCGGGCATTCTCTCGGGCAGCCTGATCGTGTTCGGCCTGGCCGCGAGCTCGTTCGCGATTCCCGGCTTGCTCGGCGGGCGCCGGCTGAAGATGGTCGCGACCATCGTCTACGACGAATACCTGAGCGAACTCAACTGGCCGCTGGGCGCGGCCGTGGCGCTGGTGCTGCTGGTGGCCAACCTCGTGGTCATGCTCAGCTACAACCGCCTGGTCGAAGGCCGCTACAAGAAGGCATTGGGATGAAAAGAAACGGCCCCATCGCCCTCGCGTTCAACGCGCTCGTCATCACCTTCATGCTGGCGCCGCTGGTGGTCGTGTGCATCGTGGCGTTCACGCCCGAGAACACGCTGACCATTCCGACCACCAGCTTCTCGCTGCGCTGGTTCAAGGCGGTGTTCGCGCACCCCGACTTCATGCAGTCGTTCTGGAACAGCCTGTGGCTCGCACTGAGTTCGGCCACCATCGCCACGCTGCTCGCGGTGCCGGCCGGCATGGCGATCACGCGCTACGCGTTTCCGGGGCGCGACTTCCTCAACGGGCTGTTCCTCTCGCCGCTGATCGTGCCGCACCTGGTGCTGGGCGTGGCGCTGCTGCGGCTGTTCGCGCTGGTCGGCGGCACGGGCAGCTTCGGCTGGCTGGTGATGGCGCATGCGCTCATCGTCACGCCCTACACGCTGCGGTTGGTGGTGGCGGCGCTGGTGGGCTTCGATCGCAGCGCCGAGCAGGCCGCGCTGTCGCTGGGCGCGAGCCAGGCCACGGTGTTCCGCCGCATCACGCTGCCGATGATCCTGCCGGGTGTCACGGGCGGCTGGATGCTGTCGTTCATCAACAGCTTCGACGAAGTGACGATGTCGATCTTCGTGACCGCGCCGAGCACGGTGACGCTGCCGGTGCGCATGTACATGTACGCGACCGAGTCGATCGATCCGCTGATGGCGGCGGTGTCGGCGCTGATGGTGGCCATCACGGCCTTCGCGATGGTGCTGCTCGACCGTGTCTACGGACTCGACCGCGTGCTGGTGGGGCGCCGATAGATGACCATGACTGCACACGCCCTGCTTCACCGCGTGGCCGAGAAAAGCGGGCGCGAAGCCGTGCCCTTCACCCTCGATGGCGCGCCGGCCAGCGCGCTGGCCGGCGACACCGTGCTGACCGCCGTGCTCACGCAATCCGACCAGCTGCGGCGCAACGAATTCAGCGGCCTGCCGCGCGCGGGCTTCTGCATGATGGGCGCCTGCCAGGACTGCTGGATCGCCACGGACGAAGGCGAGCGGCTGCGCGCCTGCTCGACCTTCATCGCGCCGGGCATGGCGCTGGTCACCGGGAAGAACGGCGCATGACGAAGGCAGACGCAATCCGCCCCGTGATCGTCGGCGCCGGCCCGGCCGGTGTGCGCGCCGCGCAGACGCTGGTGGCGCATGGCCTGCGGCCCGTGGTGATCGACGAGGCGCCGCGCGCCGGCGGGCAGATCTACCGCCGCCCGCCCGCCGGCCTCGCGCAGCGCACGGCGCGAACGCTCTATGGCTTCGAATCGAAGCGCGCCGATGCCGTGCATGCGGCCTTCGACGCGTTGCAGGGCCGCATCGAGCATCTGGGCGACAGCCTGGTGTGGAACGCCCAGGACCATCGGCTCGACGTGATGCACAACCCCACGCGCAGCAACCGCCGCGTGCCCTACAGCCACCTGATCGCGGCGACGGGTGCCACCGACCGCGTGCTGCCGGTACCGGGCTGGACGCTGCCGGGCGTCTACACGCTGGGCGGCGCGCAAGTGGCGCTCAAGTTCCAGGGCTGCGCCATCGGGCAGCGCGTGGTGTTCATGGGCACGGGGCCGCTGCTGTACCTCGTGGCTTATCAATATGCGAAGGCCGGCGTGAAGGTGGCCGCGGTGCTCGACACCGCGCGCCTCGCCGACCAGCTCGCGGCCACACCCGCGATGCTGACCCAGCCCGCGGTGTTCGCGAAGGGCGTGTACTACGTCGGCTGGCTGCGCGCACACGGCGTGGCCTTGCACAGCGGCGTGCGTCCGTTGCGCGTGCTCGGCGACGAACAGCAAAGCCGCGTGACCGGCGTGGCATGGCAGGACGGTGCTGAAGAACGCACGCTGGCCTGCGATGCCATCGGCTTCGGCTACGCGCTGCGCTCCGAAACACAGCTGGCCGACCTGCTCGGCTGCCGCTTCGACTACGCGCCGCTGCACCGCGCGCACCTGCCGGTGCGCGATGCGGCGGGGCGCTCCAGCGTCGAGGGCGTGTACCTCGCGGGCGACGGCGCCGGCATCATGGGCGCGGACGCGGCCGAGTGGGCGGGCGAACGGGCGGCGCTGGCGCTGCTGGCGGACAACGGCGTGGCGGTCGATACGGCACGCGCAGCCGAACTCGAACGCAGGCTGCACAAGCTCGCTGGGTTCCGCCAGGGCCTCGAACGCGCCTTCCCGGTACCGCAGGACTGGGCCGCGCATGCGCCCGACGAGCTCGTGATCTGCCGCTGCGAGAACGTCACGGCCGGCACCTTGCGCCAGACCGTCGCCACGGCCGGTGCCGACGAGCTGAACCGGCTCAAGGCCTTGTCGCGCGTCGGCATGGGCCGCTGCCAGGGCCGCATGTGCGGCGTGGCCGCGGCCGAGATCCTCGCGCATGCGACGCAGCAGCCGCTGCAGCAGGTCGGCCGCCTGCGCGGGCAGGCGCCGATCAAGCCGATTCCGATCCGGCTCGTGCCCGCGGAAGGGAGCGGTGCATGAGCTCGATCAAGAAGTTGCGAACCGACGTCGCCATCATCGGTGGCGGCATCGTCGGCTCCTCCGCCGCGCTGGCCTTGCGCCGCATGGGCGCCGGCGTGGCGCTTCTCGAGCGCGACCTTTGCGGCTCGCGCTCCAGCGGCGTGAACTTCGGCGGCGTGCGCCGGCAGGGCCGCTCCCTGAGCCAGTTGCCGCTGACACAGCGCGCACACCGCATCTGGGGCCAGCTGCCCGAACTGCTGGGCACCGACGGCGAATACGTCCGCTCGGGCCATTTCAAGATCGCGCGCAGCGAAGCCGACATGGCCTCGCTGGAGCGCTACCGCGCGATGAGCAGCGACTTCGACCTGGGCCTGGAACTGATCTCCGCCACGCGCCTGCGAGAGCAATGCCCCTGGCTCGGCACCCGCGCCGTGGGCGGCTCGCTGTGCGCGGAAGACGGGCAGGCCAATCCGCGCCTCGTCTCGCCGGCCTTCGCGCTGGCGGCGCAGCGCGCGGGTGCGCTGGTCTTCGAGCGGCACAAGGTCGACGAGGTCGCGCACGACGGCGCCATGTTCATGGTGCGCAGCGGCAACGCGCTCGAAGTGCAGGCGCCGGTGCTGCTCAACTGCGCGGGCGCGTGGGCCGGCACCATCGCCAGCCAGTTCGGCGAGACGCCGCCGATGTATGCGCGCAGCCCCGTGATGGCGGTGACAGAGCCGGTGCCGCACTTCATGCGATGGAGCCTTGGCGTGGAAGGCGGCGGCATCTACTGCAGGCAGGTGGAGCGCGGCAATCTCGTCATGGGTGGCGGCACGGGAATCACGCTGGACGACGAGCGCGCGCGCGCCGAGAGCGACGCCATCGCCACGCTCGCAATGCAGGCCGTGGAACTGCTGCCCATGCTGCGCCACGCACACATCATCCGCACCTGGGGCGGCACCGAGGGCTACCTGCCCGACCGCGAACCGGTGCTCGGCCCCAGCCTCACCACGCCTGGGCTGTTCCACGGCTTCGGCTTCGCGGGTGCGGGCTTCCAGATCGGCCCGGCCGCAGGCGAAGTGCTGGCCGACCTCGCACGCGACGGGCGCACCGAGACGCCCATCGACGCCTTCGCCATCGAGCGCTTCGACGAAGAATCCGTTTCCCCATCCCTCGCCGCTTCCCCCACCTGAACTGATTGGAGAGCATCACCATGTCCCGCACCGCCAAGTCCCCCCTCCTCCTCGCCGCGCTGCTCGCAGCCGCGGGCATCGCCAGCGCGCAGACCAAGACCATCTACATCGGCATGAACGGCGGCACCATGGAGAAGGCGTACACGCAGTACGTGTTCCCCGCCTTCGAGAAGGCCTACGGCGCGAAGGTGGTGGTGGTGCCCGGCACCTCCTCCGACATCCTCGCGAAGGCGCAGGCCAACAAGGACAAGCCGCAGATGCACGTGATGTTCCTCGACGACGGCATCATGGTGCGCGCCATCGGCATGGGCCTGTGCCAGAAGCAGAAACCCAGCCAGTCCCTCAGCGAGATCTACCCGGCCGCGCGCTTCAAGGACGACATGGCCAGCGGCGTGAGCCTGGGCATGACGGGCCTGGCCTACAACGCCAAGATGTTCAAGGAAAAGGGCTGGGCGCCGCCCACCTCGTGGATGGACCTGGCCGACCCGAAGTACAAGGGCAAGGTGGTGTTCCAGTCGATGTCTTCCTCGTCCTTCGGGCTGCACGGCTTCCTGATGTTCAACCGCATCCAGGGCGGCAACGACAAGAACGTGGAGCCCGGCTTCAAGGCCTGGCCCACCACGATCGGGCCGAACGTGCTGGAGTACATCCCCAGCTCGGCCAAGCTCTCGGAGATGGTGCAGACCGGTGAAGCGGCGATCTTCCCGCTCACGCCCACGGCCGTGGCTGCGCTCAAGACCAAGGGCATTCCGGTCGAGTACGCACCGCCCAAGGAAGGCGCCGTGGTGCTCATGGTCGGCCAGTGCGTGATCGCCAACAACAGCGAGCCCGAGCTGTCGCAGAAGCTCGCCGAGTTCTTGCTGAGCCCCGTGGCTCAGGCCAACGTGCTGCAGTACGGCGCGCAGATCCCGACCAACCCCAAGGCCCCGGCCGTGGGCGAAGGCGCGGCGCAGGTGGCGGACATCAACAAGTGGATGAAGACCGCCGTCACCATCGACTGGGAAAGCATCAACGCCAACCGGCCGGCGTGGAACGCGCGCTGGAACAAGACCATCGAGCGTTGATGCGACACGCCGCGGTGTTCGCACACCGCGGCGCGCCCGGCCTCAGCTCTTCACGAACGCCAGCAGGTCGGGGTTGATCACGTCCGCATGCGTGGACAGCATGCCGTGGGGGTAGCCCTCGTAGCTCTTCAGCGTGCCGCGCTTGAGCAGCTTGACCGCCAACAGCGCCGAATCCGCATAGGGCACGACCTGGTCGTCGGTGCCGTGCATCACGAGCACCGGCACGTCGATCTTCTTCAGGTCTTCGGTGAAGTCGGTCTCGGAGAAGGCCTTGATGCACTCGTAGTGCGCATTGGCCGCGCCCATCATGCCCTGCAGCCACCAGCGGTCGATGAGGCCCTGCGAAACCTTCGCGCCCGGCCGGTTGAAACCGTAGAACGGGCCGGTGGGCAGGTCGATGAAAAACTGCGTGCGGTTGGCCGTGAGCGCGGCCCTGATGCCGTCGAACACCTCCATCGGCAGGCCGCCGGGGTTGGCCGCTGTCTTGAGCATGATGGGCGGCACGGCGCCCACCAGCACGGCCTTGGCCACGCGGCCCGGTTTGGCGCGCGCCACATAGCGCGCCACCTCACCACCGCCCGTCGAATGGCCGATGTGCACGGCGTCCTTCAGGTCCAGCGCGTCGGTCAGTGCCGCCACGTCCGATGCGTAGGTGTCCATCTCGTGCCCGCCCGCGGTTTGCGAGGAGCGGCCGTGGCCGCGGCGGTCATGCGCGATCACGCGGTAGCCCTTGCCGAGGAAGAACAGCATCTGCGAGTCCCAGTCGTCGGCGCTCAGGGGCCAGCCGTGATGAAAGACGATGGGCTGCGCGTTGCGCGGTCCCCAGTCCTTGTAGAAGATGTTCGTACCGTCCTTGGTGGTGACAAAGCTCATGGGGGATCCTTTCGTGTGATCAGCGTGCTTTTGCGCGGCAGCCGCGCTCGAAGTACCGAGGGCGGACACGGTCGCGATGCCGGCCGCGCCGGCCAGAATACGCCGCCGCGAGGCACCTGTCGCGGGGGTCGTCTTGATGTCGGACATGCTTCTTTCCAGGGCAGGGTGGTTGGGCAGCGAAAGCGGAACTGCTTCGCCGGACAACGCACTGTCGGCTAAATGGCGCGGCAAATCTTGAACAAAATGCCTGCGCCTTGCACGTTGTCACCCTGCGCGCGACCTCAGCGGTTGTCTTCGACGATCCAGCCCGCCGCCTTCTCGGCCATCATCAATGTCGGGCTGTTGGTGTTGCCGCTGGTGATGGTCGGCATCGCGCCCGCATCGACCACGCGCAGGCCCTTTACGCCGCGCACGCGCAGCCGCGAATCGAGCACGGCCATCGGGTCGCCCTCGGCGCCCATCTTCGTGGTGCCCACCGGATGGAAGATGGTCGTGGCGATGTCGCCGGCCAGGCGCGCGAGGTCTTCGTCGGTCTGGTACTGCACGCCGGGCTTCCACTCCTCGGGCCTGTATTTGGCGAGCGCGGGCTGCTCGGCGATGCGGCGCGTCACGCGCAGCGAGTCGGCCGCCACCTTGCGGTCTTCGTCGGTGCTCAGGTAGTTGGGCGCGATGGCCGGCGCATCCTCGAAGCGCTTGCTCTTGATGCGCACCGAGCCCCGGCTCGTGGGATTGAGGTTGCACACGCTCGCGGTGAAGGCCGGAAAGCTGTGCAGCGGATCGCCGAAGGCGTCGAGCGACAGCGGCTGCACGTGGTACTGCAGGTTGGGCCATTCACGCTCGGGCGAACTGCGCGTGAAGGCCCCCAGCTGCGAGGGCGCCATGCTCATCGGGCCGCTGCGCTTGAGCAGGTATTCGAGGCCGATCTTCGCCTTGCCGACCATCGACGAGGCCATCACGTTGAGCGTGGGCGCGCCATCGATCTTGTAGACCGCGCGGATCTGCAGGTGGTCCTGCAAGTTGGCGCCGACGCCGGGCGCGTCGAGCACCACGTCGATGCCATGCTGGCGCAGCAGCTCGGCCGGGCCGACGCCCGAGAGCTGCAGGATCTGCGGCGAGCCGATGGAGCCTGCGCTCAACACGACCTCGCGCGATGCGGTCGCGGTGGTCATCTCGCTGCCGTTCCACACTTCCGCACCCGTGCAGCGGCGCGTGCCGTCGGGCAGGGTTTCGAACAGCAGGCGCGAGACCTGCGCGCCGGTCCACAGCTCGAAGTTGGGCCGGCCGTAGCAGGTGGGCCGCAAGAAGGCCTTGGCGGTGTTCCAGCGCCAGCCGTTCTTCTGGTTGACCTGGAAGTAGCCCACGCCCTCGTTGCTGCCGCGGTTGAAATCGGTGGAGTGCGGCACGCCGGCCTGCACCGCGGCCTCGGCAAAGGCGTCGAGGATGTCCCAGCGCAGGCGCTGCTTCTCCACCCGCCATTCGCCGCCCGCGCCGTGCATCTCGTCGGCGCCAAGGTAGAAGTCCTCGTGCTTCTTGAAGGCCGGCAGCACGTTTTGCCAGCGCCAGCCGTCATCGCCCGTGAGGTCGGCCCAGTGCTCGTAGTCGCGCGACTGGCCGCGCATGTAGATCATGCCGTTGATGCTGGAGCAGCCGCCCAGCGTCTTGCCGCGCGGGTAGCGCAGCACGCGGCCGTTGAGGCCCGCGTCGGGCTCGGTGCTGTAGAGCCAGTCGGTGCGCGGGTTACCGATGCAGTAGAGGTAGCCGACCGGAATGTGGATCCAGTGGTAGTCGTCCTTGCGGCCGGCCTCGATGAGCAGCACGCGCTTGCTCTTGTCGGCGCTGAGCCGGTTCGCCATGAGCGAGCCGGCGGTGCCGGCGCCGATGATGATGTAGTCGAATTGGGTCTCGCTCATGGCGCTTTGCTTGTCTCTCTTTTGTTCGACGAAATTGCGGCGCGCCTCGCGCCGCACCTCATGCTACTTCGCCGTCGGCATCACGAACTCGGCCCCCTTGCCGATGCTCTCGGGCCAGCGCTGCATGATCGACTTCTGCTTGGTGTAGAAGCGCACGCCCTCTTCGCCGTAGGCGTGCATGTCGCCGAACAGCGAGCGCTTCCAGCCGCCGAAGCCGTGCCAGGCCATCGGCACCGGGATCGGCACGTTGATGCCCACCATGCCCACCTGGATGCGGCGGCCGAACTCGCGCGCCACGTTGCCGTCGCGGGTGAAGCAGCTCACGCCGTTGCCGAACTCGTGCGCGTTGATCAGGTCGACCGCGTCCTTGAAGTTGGCCACGCGCACGCAGCCGAGCACCGGGCCGAAGATCTCTTCCTTGTAAATGCGCATCTCGGGCGTGACGTGGTCGAACAGCGTGCCGCCCATCCAGAAGCCATCGCCGCAGCCTGCGCCTGCCTTGTTGCCGTCGAACTCGCGGCCGTCGACCAGCAGCTTGGCGCCTTCCTTCTCGCCCAGATCGATGTAGCCCGTGATGCGCTCGTGCGCGGCGCGCGTGACGATCGGGCCCATCTCGGCCGCGAGGTTCTCGCCATCGAGCACCTTCAGCGTCTTCGTGCGCTCGATCAGCTTGGGCAGCAGCTTGTCGGCCACGTCGCCCACCAGCACCGCCACCGAGATGGCCATGCAACGCTCGCCGGCCGATCCGTAGCCCGCGCCGATCAGCGCGTCGACGGCCTGGTCGATGTCCGCATCGGGCATCACCACCATGTGGTTCTTCGCACCGCCCAGGGCCTGCACGCGCTTGCCGTGGCGGGCGCCGGTTTCGTAGATGTAGTTGGCAATCGGGGTGGAGCCGACGAAGCTGATCGCCTTGACGTCGGGGTGCTCGAGCAGCGCGTCGACGGCCGCCTTGTCGCCCTGCACGACGTTGAACACGCCGTCGGGCAGGCCGGCTTCCTTCAGCAGTTCGGCCATGCGCAGCGAGGCGCTCGGGTCGGTCGGGCTGGGCTTGAGCACGAAGGTGTTGCCCGCGGCAATCGCCACCGGGAACATCCACATCGGCACCATCACCGGGAAGTTGAAGGGCGTGATGCCGGCGACCACGCCCAGGGGCTGGCGCAGCGTCCAGTTGTCGATGCCGGTGCTGACCTGGTCGGTGAAGTCGCCCTTGAGCAGCTGCGGAATGCCGCAGGCGAACTCGACGATGTCGATGCCGCGCGAAACCTCGCCCTGCGCGTCGGTGAAGACCTTGCCGTGCTCGGCGGTGATGAGGTGGGCCAACTCGTCCTTGTGCTCATTGAGCAGTTGCAGGAACTTGAACATGACGCGCGCGCGGCGGATCGGCGGCGTGTCGGCCCAGGCCGGGAAGGCGGCCTGCGCGGCGGCCACGGCGGCCGAGACCTGTGCCGTGTCGGCCAGGCCGACCTTGCCGGTGACGGCGCCGGTGGCGGGGTTGGTCACGTCCTGGGTGCGGCCGGAGGTGTTGGCGGCGGGCTTGCCGGCGATGAAATGATCGATGGAGGTGGGCATGGAGAGAGCTTTCGCTGACGCAGAAGAAAGAGGGGGGTGTGGCCAGTTTAGGCAGCACCTCGGCGCGCGCCTAGACGCGAAGCTTGAACTTATTGTTCATCCTGCTGAACAATAGATACATGAAACCCCAAAATATCGAAGCGCTCTGGACGCACCTGCACTGGCTCACGGTGCTCGCGCAGCAGGGCAGCTTCACGGCGGCGGCGCTGCGCCTGGGCGTAAGCAAGGCCGCCATGAGCCAGCGCATCGCCGAGCTGGAGCGCGCGGCCGGTGCGCCATTGGTGCAGCGCACCACGCGCAGCGTGCGGCTCACCGAGGCCGGCCAGCGGCTGGTGGACGACATGCGGGGGCCCTTCGAGCAGATCGCCCACAGCTTCGCCGGCGTGCGCGACCTCGCGGGCGTGCCGCGCGGGCTGGTGCGGGTGACGGCGCCGGTGGCCTTCGCGCGCCAGCAACTGGTGCCGCGGCTGGCCGACTTCCTGCGCGCGCAGCCCGAGGTGCGCATCGAGCTCGACCTGTCGGACCGGCTTAGTTCGCTCGCGATGGAAGGCTTCGACCTCGCCATCCGCCACACGGCCGCGCCGCCGGACACGCACGTGGCCTGGACGCTGTGCGAGACCCGCTCGGTGCTGGTGGCCAGCCGTGCCTACCTGCGCCGCCGCGGCACGCCGCGCGAGCCGCAGGCGCTGGCCGGCCACGACTGCCTGCACTACCCGCGCGCGCAGGAAACGCCGACCTGGCATTTCGAGGCCCGCGCGCCGCAGAAGGGCAAGGCCGCGGCGCCGCGCATCACGGTGCCGGTCTCGGGCCCGCTGGTCGCCAACAACAGCGAGGCGCTGCGCGACGCGGCCTTGAGCGGCCTGGGCATCGCGCTGGTGCCGGACTTCAGCGCCCAATCGGCGCTGCAGTCGGGCAAGCTGCAGGAGGTGCTGCCGCAATGGCGTTCGGTGGGCGCGTTCGGCGAGCGGCTGTATGCGATCCGGCCCTATGCCACGCACGTGCCGCAGGCGGTGACGGCCTTCGTGGCGTGGCTGCGCGAGGCGCTGGCGGCGGGCTTCGCGGCATGAGCGGGCCGCAACCGGGCCGCAGGCCGGCGCGAATCGTGAAAAAGGAAACCGAAAAACGGCGTCGCGCCCTACGCAAACGAGGGGTCTGCGACACATGGCGCACGGATGCACCCGGTTACGATGCGCGCATCCGGCCCTGCACCTGTTAACTTTCCCGCTCATCCGCCTTATGTCCCCTGCCACATCGCCTGCCGACGCTCCCGCCGCCGACAGCGCGCGGCCCCGCGTCGGGCAGCGGGAGCAGGACGGCCGCCAATGGACGGTGGCCAGCGGCTGCTGGACCACGCTGGCAATGTCGTCCAAGCCGGCTTGGCAGGCGCTGGCGAAAAACCTGGCAGCCGCCCCGCCCGCCGACGACCGCGCCTGGGACCTGCGCCCCATCGAACAGCTCGACCACATCGGCGCGCAGCTGCTGTGGGAGCACTGGCGCCACCAATGGCCCGCGACGCTCGAAATGTCGCCGCAGCACAAGGCGGTGCTCGACCAGGTGGCGCAGTACACCGTGCCAACCCCGGCCGAACCCGGGCCTTCGCTGAACGACCGCGTCCGCGCGTTCACGCACCTCGGGCCGCGCGCGATGTTCGTCATGCGCGACCTGACGGTACTCATCGGCCAGCTCGCGCTCGACATCGGCAAGCTGATCCGCGCGCCGCACCGCGGGCCGTGGCGCGATTTCTCGGGGCACCTCTACCAGTTCGGCGCCACGGCGCTGCACATCACGGCGCTGGTCGGGCTGCTGATCGGCGTGGTGCTGGCCTACCTGATCTCGCAGCAGCTGCGCCAATACGGCGCAGAGACGTTCGTGGTGAACATCCTCGGGCTGTCGCTGGTGCGCGAGCTCGGGCCGGTGCTGGCGGCCGTGCTGATCGCCGGGCGCTCGGGTTCGGCCATCACGGCGCAGATCGGCGTGATGCGCGTGACGGAAGAGCTCGACGCGATGCGCGTGATGGGCATTCCGCACGGCTTTCGCCTCGTGATGCCGCGCGTGCTGGCGCTGGCCATCGCCATGCCGCTGATCAGCCTGTGGACCTCGATGGCCGCGCTGGCAGGCGGCATGCTGGCGGCCGACGCGGCGCTGGACATTTCACCGGCCTACTTTCTCTCGGCGCTGCCGCGCGCGGTGCCGATCTCGAACCTCTGGCTGGCCACGGCCAAGTCGGCGGTGTTCGGCATCCTGATCGCGCTGATCGGCTGCTACTTCGGCATGAAGGTGAAGCCCAACACCGAAAGCCTCGGGCGCGGCACCACTTCGTCGGTGGTCACCTCGATCACCGCGGTGATCCTGGTCGATGCATTGTTCGCCGTGCTCTTCAAGGGCATCGGCTTCAGGGCATGACGCCATGAGCATGCCCGTGCGCCCCAACACCGACACCACCGTGGTGGACATCCGCGGCCTGTGGACGGCGTTCCAGAGCGCCGATGGCGAGCAGGTGGTGCACCGCGACCTGCAGCTGCACATCGACCGCGGCGAGGTGCTCTCGCTGGTCGGCGGCTCGGGCACGGGCAAGACGGTGCTGCTGCGCCAGATCCTCGGGCTCGAAAAACCCACGCGCGGCCACGTCGAGGTACTGGGCCAGGAGCCCGGCGAGCTCAGCGCCTCGGGCGCGGCCAACGTGGGCATGCTGTTCCAGCACGGCGCGCTGTTCTCGGCCTTCAGCGTGCTGGAGAACATCGCCTTTCCGCTGCGCGAGCTGAAGCTGCTGCCTGACGAGCTGATCCGCCACGCGGCGCTGGTGAAGCTGCAGATGGTGGGCCTGGGTCCGCAGCATGCGAACAAGAGCCCGGCCGACCTGTCGGGCGGCATGATCAAGCGCGTGGCGCTGGCGCGCGCGCTCATCATGGACCCGCCGCTGCTGCTGCTCGACGAGCCCACGGCCGGCCTCGACCCCGAGGCGTCGGACAGCTTCTGCGACCTGCTGCGCGGCCTGCACCGCGAACTGGGCCTCACGGTGGTGATGGTCACGCACGACCTGGACACGCTGTTCGACCTGAGCACCCGCATCGCGGTGCTGGCCGACCAGAAGGTGATCGTCACCGGCACGGCGCGCGAGGTCATCGCGTATCCGCACCCCTTCATCCACGAATACTTTCTCGGCGGGCGCGGCCAGCGCGCCCTGGAGGCGCTGCACGACAAGCCCGCCGATGCACCATCGCAGCCCGCCAGCGCGGGCGAACGCTGAAAGGCAGACACACCATGGAAAACAAGGCCCACGCCCTCGCCGCCGGCGCCTTCGTGCTCGGCCTGATCGCCGCGCTCGTCGCGCTGGTGATCTGGTTCACGCGCGACAACACCGTGCGCAACATCTACGAACTCTCCACGCGCGACGCCGTGAGCGGCCTGCAGCCGCAGGCGACGGTGCGCTACCGCGGCATCGCGGTGGGCAAGGTGGTGTCGATCGACTTCGACCCGAAGGTCAAGGGCAATGTGCGCGTGCGCATCTCGGTCGACGAGCGGGTGCCGCTCACCACCTCCAGCTTTGCCACGCTGAGCTACCAGGGCGTGACCGGCCTGGCCTTCATCGCGCTGGACGACAAGGGCGAGTCGAACGTGGCGCTGAAGCCGGACGACGACAACCCGCCACGCATCCCGCTCAAGCCTTCGATACTGGCGCAGCTGCAGGACCGCGGCGAAGCCATCATCAACCAGGTCGAGGAAGTGACGAAGCGCGCCAACACGCTGCTGAGCGACCCCAACCAGAAGCGTGCGGCCGACGCGCTGGAGAGCATCGCGGCCGCCTCGGCCAGTGCCAACACGCTGCTCAAGACGCTGGACAACACGGTGAAGACCGGCCTGAACCCTGCGCTGACCAAACTGCCGGACACGATGGCCTCGGTGAAGAAGGCGGCCGGCGACGTCTCGCGCGTGGCCAACAACTTCAACACCACCGTAGGCCGGCTGAACGCACCCGAAGGCCCCGTCGAACGGCTGAGCGAGGGCACCAAGGCGCTGGCGCAGGCGGTCGATTCGTTCAACGCGGCCACGCTGCCGCGCGTGAACCGCGTAGCCGACGACACCTCGCACGCCGTGCGCCGGCTGGGCCGCGCGGCGGACAACATCAACGACAACCCGCAATCGCTGCTGTTCGGCAACGGCGGCGCGGCCGCGGGTCCGGGCGAACCGGGCTTCAGCGCGCCGGCCGCGACGCGGCCCTGATTGAGGGAGGACCATCGACCATGAACGCCATTCGCTCCTTGATGAACCCGGCTGCCGCCGTCCTGGGCTGCGTGCTGCTGGCCGCCGGCTGCGGCGCGCTGCCCGACAAGCCCACGCGCGCCACGCTCTACGACTTCGGCCCCGGCCTGGCGGCGCCTGCCGCGGCCGCGCCCTCTGCCGCCGCCCCCTCCCCACGCTGGCGCTGGCCGAGTTCGACAGCAACACGCGCCTGGATGGCACGCAAATCCTCTACCGGCTGGGCTACGCCGACGCCAACGAGCTGCGCCCCTACGGCCAGTCGCGCTGGAGCCTGCCGCCGGCGCAACTGCTGCGCCAGCGGCTGAGCGACACGCTGGCCGAACGCCGCACCGTGCTCGGCCCGGCAGAAAGCGCCACCATCTCGCGCAGCAAGGGCGAGGTGCCCGACATGCTGCGCATCTCGCTCGACGAATTCAGCCAGTACTTCGACTCGGCGAGCGCCAGCGTGGGCCTGGTGCGCCTGCGCGCCACGCTGGTCCGCAGCACGGCCGGCGGCGACCGCGTTCTGGGCCAGCGCGTGTTCACCGTGCGCCGTCCCGCGCCCAGCGCCGACGCGCCCGGCGGCGTGAAGGCACTGATTGCAGCCAGCGATGCCGCGGTGGCCGAGGTGGTGCAGTGGGTGGGGCAGCTGCAGCAGCAATCGCCGCAGGCGCCCCGGTAGTCACAACCTGATGGACGGAGGATCGATCCCATGAACGCGACACGCATCGTCGGCATCCTGCTGATCGTGGGCGGCATTGCCGTCCTGGGCCTCGGCAGCTTCAGCTTCACCAAGGAAACCCATCAGGCCAAGCTGGGCCCGCTGGAGCTCTCGATGAAGGAGAAGCAGACCGTCAACCTCCCGGCCTGGGCCGGCGTGGCCGCCATCGTGGTGGGCGGCGCGCTGGTGCTGCTGGGCGGCAGGAAGGGCTGAGCCTTCAGCCCGGGGCGGCCGGCGCGGGGGCGGCGCCCAGCCGCTGCGACACCGTGCCCGCGCAAGCCTTGAGCGCACGGGAAATCTCGCCATCCCACGCGGTATCGAAGATGCCCGCCGGGCCGATGGCGGTCAGGGCCAGCACGATGGCACCAGTGTGGTCGAAGACGGGCGCGGCCATGGCGCTGACACCCTGGATGACCTCGCCGTCGGAGCGGCTGATGCCGTGCGTGCGCACTTCCTGCAGCTGGCGCTCGAAATCGCTCCACGAAGGCAGGGGCTGCACCGGCGGCATGCCGGCGGGCGGGTTCGGCTCTGCCCCCTTGCGCTGGCCCCGACGCTGGCGCTCTTCCTCGAGCAGCTGGCGTACCGCGTCGGCGTCGAGGTAGGCGGCGAACACCCGGCCCGAAGCCGTGTTGGTCAGCGAGAACACCGTACCGTGCCGCATGTTCACGTGCACCGGCGACGGCGACTCGGCCGTGCGCACGATGGTCGCGCCGCGCGCGCCCCACACGGCCAGCGCCACGGTGTGGCCGGTCTGCTGGGCCAGCTGGCCGATCAGCGGGGTGGCGATGTGCACCGGGTCGGCCTGCTGCAGGCTGATGAGCCCCAGTTGCAAGGCGAGCGGGCCAAGCAGATAGTGGCCGCTGGCGCGGTCCTGCTCGATCAGGCCCAGGCGCCCGAAGCTGACCATGTACGGATGCGCCTTGGCGGCCGTCATGTCGGCCTCGCGCGCAAGGTCCTTCAGCGCCATGGGCCGGCCGTGGTGCACCAGCGCGCGCAGCAGCTGGCCGCCGACTTCGATGCTCTGGATGCCGCGCTGGGCGCGGTCGTTGTCACTGGCTGCCATGGCCGGCCTCGCCTTCTGGTCGTTCGTTCATGAAGAAGGGATTAGACATTAACTGATCCGCGGCTTACACTGCGGAAATTCGTTAACCGCGAATTCGTTTGCTTTAAACGAATCCAAGACCCACCCACCGACGGAGACAACCGATGAGCCAAGCCAAGAAATTCGCAAGCCAGGCCGACATGGAAGAGAAAAAGGTCACTTTCAGCCAGATCTCGGAACATGCCTGGGCCTACACCGCCGAGGGCGACCCGAACACCGGCATCGTGATCGGCGACGACTGCGTGCTGGTGGCCGACACCCAGGCCACGCCCGCCATGGCCGCCGACGTGGTGCGCCGCATCCGCGAAGTGACCGACAAGCCCATCAAGTACGTGGTGCTCACGCACTACCACGCGGTGCGCGTGCTGGGCGCGGCGGGCTACGGTGCCGAGCACATCCTGGCCAGCCAGGACACGCGCGACCTGATCGTGGAGCGCGGCGAGGAAGACAAGGCCAGCGAGATCGGCCGCTTCCCGCGCCTGTTCCAGAACGTCGAGACGGTGCCCCCGGGCCTGACCTGGCCCACCATGACCTTCACCGGCAAGATGACACTGTGGCTCGGCAAGCTCGAAGTGCAACTGATCCAGCTGGGCCGCGGCCACACCAAGGGCGACACCGTCGTCTGGCTGCCGCAGGAGCGCACGCTGCTGTCGGGTGACCTGGTCGAGTTCGGCGCCACGCCGTACGCGGGCGACGCCTATTTCAAGGACTGGCCGCAAACGCTGGACAACATCGCCGCACTCAAGCCCGCCGCGCTGGTGCCGGGCCGCGGCGCCGCGCTGACCACGCCGGCCGAGGTGGCCGAGGGCCTGACGGGCACGCGCAACTTCATCTCCGACGTGTACGCCAGCGTGCAAGAGGGCGTGAAGGCCGGGCGCGATCTGAACACGGTCTACAAGGACACCTACGCAAAGCTCAAGCCCAAGTACAGCCAGTGGGTGATCTTCGACCACTGCATGCCGTTCGACGTGAGCCGCGCGTACGACGAAGCCTCGGGCCATGCGGATCCGCGCGTGTGGACGGCTCAGCGCGACATCGACATGTGGAAGGCCCTCGAAGGCTGATCGGTCTTGCTCCCTCCCCCGCTGGGGGAGGGCTGGGGTGGGGGCAGGCAGAGCGCCCAAAGTGAACGCCGTTTGCCCCCATCCCGACCTTCCCCCAAAGGGGGAAGGAGCAAGACAAGACCAAGGACACGGAGACAACACGTGATCGACTATCAAAGTCTGCGCTTCGACTACCGCCGCCACGCCGACCAGGACGCAGCCACGCCCGCCCATCACCCCGTAGTGATCGTCGGCGCCGGCCCCGTCGGCCTCACGCTCGCCATCGACCTCGCGCTGCGGCAGGTGCCCGTGGTGCTGCTGGACAACGACAACGCCCTGTCCAACGGCTCGCGCGCGATCTGCTTCGCCAAGCGCACGCTCGAAGTGTTCGATCGCCTCGGCTGCGGCGACCGCATGGTCGACAAGGGCGTGTCGTGGAATGTCGGCAAGGTGTTCTTCCACGACGAGCAGGTCTACCGCTTCGACCTGCTGCCCGAGCCCGGCCACGAGCGCCCGGCCTTCATCAACCTGCAGCAGTACTACGTCGAGGGCTACCTCGTCGAACGCGCAGCCACGCTGCCGCTGATCGACCTGCGCTGGAACAACAAGGTCACCGGCATCGCGCAGCGCGGCGACGGCGCGGTGCTCACCGTGGAGACGCCCGAAGGCAGCTACCAACTGCAGGCCGGCCATGTCGCCGCCTGCGACGGCTCGCGCTCCAACCTGCGCCAGATGCTGGGCCTGGAGGCCAAGGGCCGCGTCTTCCGCGACCGCTTCCTGATCGCCGACATCACGATGGATGCGCACCTGCCGACCGAGCGCCGCTTCTGGTTCGACCCGTCGTTCCATCCGGGCCAGAGCGTGCTGCTGCACAAGCAGGCCGACGGCATGTGGCGCATCGACTTTCAGCTCGGCTGGGACGCCGACCCGGTGGAAGAGCGCAAGCCCGAGAACATCACGCCGCGCGTGCGCGCGCTGCTCGACAGCATCGGCTTCGAGGGCGTGCAGTTCCAGATCGGCTGGGCCAGCGTCTACACCTTCGCCTGCCAGCGCATGGAGCGCTTCCGCCATGGCCGCGTGCTGTTCGCGGGCGACTCGGCGCACGGCGTGTCACCCTTCGGCGCGCGCGGCGCCAACTCGGGCGTGCAGGATGCGGACAACCTTGGCTGGAAGCTCGCGGCCGTGGTCCAGGGCCAGGCGCCCGACGCGCTGCTCGACAGCTACGCCAGCGAGCGCGAGTTCGCGGCCGACGAGAACATCCGCAACTCCACCCGCGCCACCGACTTCATCACGCCCAAGAGCGAGGTGAGCCGCCTGTTCCGCGACGCGGTGCTGGAGCTGACGAAGCGCCACGCTTTCGCGCGCACGCTGGTCAACAGCGGCCGGCTGTCGGTGGCCACGGTGCTGCGCGATTCGCCTTTGAACACGGCCGATGCCGACGCCTTCTCGGGCGCGTTGGTGCCGGGCGCCGCCGCGGCTGACGCACCCGTGGTGCACTCGGACGGCAGCACCGGCTGGCTGCTGCGCGAATGCCACGTCTCGCAGTTCACCGCGCTGGTTTTCGGCGAGGGCGAGGCGGCCGAGCGCAGCCTGGGCGAGCTGAAGGCCAGCGACCTGCCGCTGCACGTGGTGCGCGTCGAGGACGGCACCAAGGGCAGCGAACTCGCCGCGCAGCGCTACGACGCCCGGCCCGGCACCGTGTACCTGCTGCGGCCCGACCAGCATGTGTGCGCGCGCTGGCGCCAGCCCGCGGCGGCGGACATCCGCGCGGCCATCGACCGCGCACTCGCGAAGGCGTGAAGAACACCATGCAGCAACAACACCTGATCACCGCGCCGAACCTCGACGCCCCCGACGACTTCTACGAAGCGCTCATCGAGGCGCACCAGGGGCTCTCCACCGAGGAGAGCCACGCCTTCAACGCGCGCCTCGTGCTCGTGCTGGCCAACCACGTCGGCTCGCTGGCCGTGCTGCGCGAGGCCTTCGAGGCGGCCCGCGCGGGTTGAGCACCACCGCATTCCAACCTCATCGCGACTCCCGAAAGAGCAAGCACATGACCCAAGCAACCCCGCCCTCCGAACGGCGCTACCAGAGCGGCTTCGGCAACGAATACGCCTCCGAGGCCGTGCCCGGCGCGCTGCCGCAGGGCCGCAACAATCCGCAGCGCGGCCCCTTCGACCTCTACACCGAGCTGATCTCAGGCACCGCCTTCACCGCACCGCGCCATGAGAACCGCCGCAGCTGGCTGTACCGCCGCCAGCCCTCGGTGGTGTCGGGCCGCTACCAGCCGTATGCGCAGGCGCACTGGACCACCGGCGCCGACCGCGAAATCGCGCTGCCGCCCGAGCCCCTGCGCTGGCACCCGATGCCGCTGGACGGCGCGGCAGGGGCCGACTTCATCGACGGCATGCACACCGTCGCGGCCAACGGCGACGCCGAATCGCAGGTCGGCATCGGCTCGCTGATGTACCTCGCGGGCCGCTCGATGGAGCGCCGCGCCTTCGTCAACGCCGACGGCGAGATGCTGATCGTGCCGCAGCAGGGTCGCCTCGTCATCACCACCGAGCTCGGCGTGCTCGACGTGAAGCCCGGCGAGATCGCGCTGCTGCCGCGCGGCATGGCTTTCAAAGTGGCGCTGCCCGACGGCCTCTCGCGCGGCTATGTCTGCGAGAACTACGGCGCGCACTTCCGCCTGCCAGAGCTGGGCCCCATCGGCTCGAACGGCCTGGCCAATGCGCGCGACTTCCAGGCGCCGGTGGCGGCGTTCGAAGCGGAAGAAGGCGCCTACGAGATCGTCAAGAAATTCGGCGGCCGCTTCTGGCAGGCGCCGATGAAGCAGTCGCCCTTCAACGTGGTCGCCTGGCACGGCAACCTGTCGCCGGTGAAGTACGACACGGCGCATTTCATGGTGATCGGCTCGATCAGCTTCGACCATCCCGATCCGTCGATCTTCACCGTGCTGACCTCGCCCAGCGACACGCCGGGCACGGCCAACTGCGACTTCGTGATCTTCCCGCCGCGCTGGATGGTGATGGAGAACACCTTCCGTCCGCCATGGTTCCACCGCAACCTCATGAGCGAGTTCATGGGCCTGGTGCTGGGCGAGTACGACGCCAAGCCGGGCGGCTTCAAGCCCGGCGGCGCGAGCCTGCACAACTGCATGGTGCCGCACGGCCCCGACGAGGAAGCCTTCGACAAGGCCACGCACGCCGACCTGAAGCCGCACAAGCTGGACAACACGCTGGCCTTCATGTTCGAGAGCCGCTACCGCTTCATTCCGACGAACTTCGCGCTGAAGAGCCCGGCGCTCGATACCGACTACGCAGACTGCTGGGCAGGCCTGCAGGACCAGTTCAAGGCATGAAGACGATGTTCACCCTCACGCGCCGCGCTGCGGCCGTGGCATTGCTGGCCGCGCCCCTGTTCGCCCAGGCGGCCGACTATCCGTCGAAGCCCATCCGCTTCATCGTGCCCTACACCCCCGGCGGCACCACCGACCTGGTGGCACGCACCGTGGGCCAGAAGGTGTCGGAAAAACTGGGCCAGCCCGTGCTGATCGACAACCGCGGCGGCGCGGGCGGCAACATCGGCATGGACGCGGTGGCCAAGGCCGCGCCCGACGGCTACACCATCGGCTTCGGCGCGATCTCGACCAATGCGCTGAACCCGCACATCTACAAGTCGATGGCCTTCGATCCGCGCAAGGATTTCACCGCCATCAGCCTCTTGGGCACCTCGACCATCGTGCTCGAAGTGCCGGCGGCCTCGGCCGTGAAGTCGGTGCCCGAGCTGATCGCGGCCGCGAAGAAGACCCCCGGCCTGCCCTACGCCACCGCGGGCGCCGGCACCTCGATGAACCTGGCCGGCGTGATGTTCGCGCAGATGACCGGCACCGAACTCGTGCATGTGGCCTACAAGGGCAGCGGCCCAGCCATCACCGACATGCTGGGCAACAACATCGGCGTGATGTTCGACAACCTGCCGGCCTCGCTGCCGCACATCCAGGCCGGCAAGCTGCGCGCGCTGGCGGTGGCGGGCCCGACGCGCTCGCCCTCGCTGCCCGACGTGCCGACGATGGCCGAGGCGGGCCTGAAGGGCTACGCGCTGGAGCCGTGGTTCGGCGTGTACGGGCCGGCGAAGCTGCCGGCACCGGTGGTGAAGGCGCTGAACGAGGCTTTCGTCGAGGTACTCGCGATGCCGGACGTGAAGGCCAAGCTGGCGCAGGCCGGCTTCTCGCCGCGCGGCTCGACGCCGCAGGAGCTGACGACGCTGACCGAAACCGAGTACCAGCGCCTGGGCGAAGTCGCCAAGAAGGCCGGCATGACCGCAGACTGAACAGACAGACAAACAGACATCGAGCAGAAAGACATCCATGACCGCACTGAACGCCACCCATGACCCGAAGCTGCGCAGCTGGGTCGCATCGGCCAACGAGGCCGGCTGCGACTTCCCGATCCAGAACCTGCCCTTCGGGCGCTTCCGCGCCGCCGGCAGCAATGAAGCCTTCCGCATCGGCGTCGCCATCGGCGACCAGGTGCTGGACCTGCGCGCGGCAGGCCTCGTCGACACCGACGACATGAACACCCTGATGAACGCCGGCACCAAGGAGCGCCAGGCACTGCGCGCCGCCATCTCGGCCGGCCTCGCCGAAGGCAGCGACAGGCAGGCGGCCTGGTCGAAGGCGCTGCTGCCGCAGGCCAGGGCTGAGATGACCGTGCCCTGCCGCATCGGCGACTACACCGACTTCTACACGGGCATCCATCACGCGACCACCATCGGCAAGCTGTTCCGCCCCGACCAGCCGCTGATGCCCAACTACAAATGGGTGCCCATCGGGTATCACGGCCGCGCATCGTCCATCGGCGTGAGCGGCCAGGTCTTCAAGCGCCCGCAGGGCCAGACCAAGGCGCCCGATGCAGCCGAGCCGAGCTTCGGCCCGTCGAAGCGGCTGGACTATGAGCTGGAACTGGGTTTTTTCATCGGTCGCGGCAATGCGCAGGGCGAGCCCATCGCCATCGCCGATGCCGAGGAGCATCTGTTCGGCGTGACGCTGCTCAACGACTGGTCGGCGCGCGACCTGCAGGCCTGGGAATACCAGCCGCTCGGCCCGTTCCTCTCGAAGAACTTCGCGAGCACGCTGTCGCCCTGGATCGTGACGATGGAGGCGCTGGCACCATTCCGCGCGAAATTCGAGCGCCCCGCCGGAGACCCGCAGCCGCTGCCGTACCTCGACTCGGCGTCGAACCGCGAGAGCGGCGCGCTGGACATCACGCTCGAAGTGCTGCTGCAGACCGCGAAGATGCGCGCCGAGGGCGTCGCGCCCGTGCGCCTCACGCGCGGCAACACCACCGAGGCCGCCTACTGGACGGCCGCGCAGCTGGTTGCGCACCACACGGTGAACGGCTGCAACCTGCAGCCGGGCGACATGCTGGGCTCGGGCACGCTGTCGGGGCCGAAGCCCGACGAGGCCGGATCGCTGATCGAACTGACGCTGGGCGGCAAGCAGCCGATCACGCTGCCGAACGGCGAGAAGCGCACGTTCCTGGAGGACGGGGATACGCTGGTGATGCGTGGCTGGTGCGAACGTGACGGTGCGGTGCGCATCGGTCTCGGTGAAGTCACCGGCACGATAGCCTGAGGCTCCCGCGTTGTCCCCTCTCCCTCTGGGAGAGGGCCAGGGTGAGGGCAGCCGGTCTTGCAACATCGCGCGGACATCATTGCCGCTCACCCTCACCCCAACCCTCTCCCCAAGGGGAGAGGGAGCACGAGATCAGGGCGCGGCCGCAGGAGCCGCCGCGGCGGCAGGCCACGCCACTTCGCTCGCCACGCGCGGCTTGCCCATCGGCGCGGCGGCCTTGCCGATCTTGATCGCGGCCATGTCGGCTTCGCTCGGGTATTGGTCCATCAACCAGTAGTCGAACACGCGGCGCGCAATGGGCGCCGCGGCGCCAGCGCCCCAGCCTGCGTTTTCCACGATCACCGCGACCGCGATCTTCGGATCGTTCACCGGCGCGAAGGCCATGAACAGCGCATGGTCGCGCTGATGCTCTTCGAGTGCGCGCGCGTTGTACTTGGTGTTCTGCGCCTGCGTCACCGCCTGCGCCGTACCTGTCTTGCCGGCTGCCTGGTAGCCCGCGCCCGCGAACACGCTGCGCGCAGTGCCGCTGGTGACCACGCTGGTCAGGCCCTCGCGGACCACCGTCACGTTGGCTGCGGCGAAGCCGAGGTTTTCCGCCGGCGGCTGCGGCAGCGGCACCACCTGTCCGCTCACCGTGTTGCGCGTGGCCAGCACGAGGTGCGGCTTGTGCTTCATGCCCCCGTCGGCCACGATGGACGTGGCCTGCGCGAGCTGCAGCATCGTGAAGGCGTTGTAGCCCTGGCCGATGCCCAGCGAGATGGTCTCGCCCGCGTACCATTTTTTCTGCTCGGGCCGCTTGTAGGTGTTGCGCTTCCACTCGGTGCTCGGCAGCACGCCGCGCACCTCGCCGCCCAGGTCGATGCCGGTGATCTGGCCGAAGCCCAGCGGCTTCATGAAGTCGTGGATCAGGTCCACGCCCATTTCGTTGGCCAGCGAGTAGTAGTAGATGTTGCTCGACAGCTGGATCGAGCGGCGCATGTCGACGCCCCCGATGTTGCCTTCGGGGCTGCCGAAGCGGTGGCCGCCGAAGTTGAAATAGCCCGGGTCGTTGATCACCACGCTGGGCCCGCGCTTGCCGGTCTGCAGCGCGGCGAGCGCCATGAAGGGCTTGTAGGTCGAGCCGGGCGGGTAGGTGCCGCGCAGCGCGCGGTTCAGCAGCGGCTTGTCGATGGACTCGGTCAGCGCCGCCCAGCTTTCGTTGTCGATGCCTTCGACGAACAGGTTCGGATCGAAGGTGGGCTTGCTCACGAAAGCCAGCACCTCGCCGGTCTTGGGGTCGATGGCCACCAGCGCGCCGCGGCGATCGCCGAACATGTCTTCCACCAGCTTCTGCAGCTTGATGTCGAGCGACAGCATCACCGTGTTGCCCGGCGTGGCGGGGTGGCTCGCGAGCCGGCGCACGGCGCGGCCTCCGGCCGAAGTTTCCATCTGCTCGACGCCGGTCAGGCCATGCAGCGTCTTCTCGTAGCTCTGCTCGATGCCGAGCTTGCCGATGTAGTCGGTGCCCTTGTAGTTGGCCTGGTCTTCCTCGTCCCAGTCTTCCATCGCGGTCTTCTCGCGCTGGTTGATGCGGCCGATGTAGCCGAGCACGTGCGAGGCCAGCTCGCCCTGCGGGTAGTTGCGGAACAGGCGCGCCTTGATCTCCACGCCCGGAAAACGGTAGCGCTGCGCCGCGAAGCGCGCGACTTCCTCGTCGCTCAGGCGAGTGCGGATCGGAATGGAGTCGAAGCTGCGCGAATCCTCGCGCAGGCGCTTGAAGCGGCGGCGGTCGCGCGGCGAGACCTCGAGCACCTGGGTCAGGCTGTCGATGGTCTCCTCGACGTCGCCCACCTTCGAGGGCGTGATCTCCAGCGTGTAGGCCGAGTAGTTGGAAGCCAGCACGATGCCGTTGCGGTCGAGGATCAGGCCCCGGTTGGGCACCACCGGCACGATGGCCGTGCGATTGCTCTCGGCTTGCTCGGCGAGGTCTTCGTGGCGCACGACCTGCAGGTACACCAGCCGCGCGCACAGCAGGCCGAAGGCAAACAGCACAGCAAGACCGATGACGATCACGCGGCGCTTGAAGCGCGCAAGGTCGGCGGCTACGTTGCGGATTTCGGTCATGGCGGAGGGAGCTTAGGCGCGCGCAGGTGCGATGGCAAATGCGCCTCCCGAGCCGAACGGAAGCGGCGCGGACTCATCGCGAAACACGGCGGAACGGGCTTTGCCCGGCCGCTGGTGTTGCCCCCGGCGAGGGGGTTGGCGAAGCGACACGAAGTGCGCGAAGCCTGGGGGAGCGCTCATAGCGGACGGTTCTCGTCGGGTTCCGGGGTGCGGCGTTGCGGCGCCAGCAGCAAGGCAGTGACCAGTGGCCACAGCGCAGCCTCGATGGCAGGCGAGATCAACACCGTCCAGCCCGGGAACACGCCGCCGCCGACCATCCGCGTGATGACCTCGATCAGCTGCGACAGCGCGAACAGCGGCAGCACCTGCAGCGCCTGCGACGCCACCGGGTACCAGAGCAGGCGCCGGTGGATGGTGATCGCAAAGAAGCCCAGCGTCGTATAGGCCAGCGCGTGCTGGCCCAGCATCGAGGCCTGGTGCACATCCATGCACAGCCCGAACACGAAGGCCGCGCCGACGCCCACGCGTGCGGGCTGGTGCACGCCCCAGAACACGATCACCAGCGCCAGCAGGTCGGGCATCCAGACGGCGCGGCCGATGGGAATCATGTTGACGAGCAGCGCCACGATGAGGCTCGACCACATGAAGACGGGGCTGACGGGCAGCAGGAGCTGCTGCTGGCCGGGACGCTTGATCATTGGCGCGCTCCCGGCTTCTTCTCGTTCTTGCCCGCGCCGGGCTTGCCTTCAGGCCGCTTGCGCTGCGTGGCCGCCGCGGGCGCGGGCGGTGGCGCCATCGGGGCACCGGTGGGTTCGAGCACCAGCACGTAGCGCGCGGCCGTCACGTGGGCCAGCGGCACGCAGTAGATGCGGGCGAAGGCGGAGTCGGCGCGGCGCTCGATGCGCTCGATCTTGGCCACCGGCAGGCCGGCGGGGTAGATGCCGTCGACGCCGCTGGTGGAGAGCAGGTCGCCCTCCTGCAGGTCGGCATTGGCGGCCATGAAGCGCAGCTCCAGCCCGCCGCCGTGGGCCGAGGCGTCGCCGAAGGCCACGCTGCGCACACCGGTGCGGGTGTTCTGCACGGGAATGGAGAGGTCGCGGTCGATCACCAGCGTGACCTCGCTCGTGAAGGGCAGCACCTGCGTGACCTGGCCGAGCACGCCGCGCGCGTCGATCACCGGCGAGCCGGGTGCCACGCCCTGGGTCATGCCCTGGTCGATGACGATCTTGCGGGTGTAGGGGTCGGCCGCGTCGTAGAGCACCTCCGCCGCGCGGCCCGGCGTCGTGGTGGTCTGGCGCAGTTCGAGCAGTTCGCGCAGGCGGGCGTTGTCCTGCGACAGCGTGTCGGCCTGGGCGGCGCGTTCGGCCTGCATCATCAGCGCCTTGCGCGCGTCTTCCTCGTTGCGCTGGGCGGTCTGCAAGTCTTCGAGATAGCGCCCGCCGCCGAGCACGGCCTGCACCGGCTTCATCGCCACCCATTGCACCGGGTAGAGCACCGCGCCGATGCCTGCACGGATCGGCTGCACGATGCGGAAGCGTGAATCGGCCACCATGAGGAACAGGGCGAGCGCGCCGAAGAAGATCAGCTTGCTGAGTGCCGACTGCCCCTGGTTGAACAGGGGTGGCGCTGTGCGATCGAGCGTGCCCAGAGGCATGAATTCAGACCCGGCGGTGGTGCGGAATCAAATAACAAAAAGCCGGCCTGCGCAAGCAGAGGCCGGCCGATGATGGCTTTCGCGTTTTACTCGCTCGTGAAGATGCTGCCGAGACGGTCCATGCGCTCGAGCGCGATGCCGCAGCCGCGCACCACGCAGGTCAGCGGGTCTTCGGCCACCAGCACCGGCAGGCCGGTTTCCTCGGCCAGCAGGCGGTCGAGGTCTCGCAGCAGCGCGCCGCCGCCGGTCAGCATCATGCCGCGCTCGGCGATGTCGGCGCCCAGCTCGGGCGGTGTCTGTTCCAGCGCGTTTTTCACGGCCGAGACGATGTTGTTGAGCGGATCGGTCAGGGCTTCCAGCACTTCGTTGCTGCTGATGGTGAAGCTGCGCGGCACGCCTTCGGACAGGTTGCGGCCCTTGACTTCCATCTCCTTGACTTCGGAGCCCGGGAAGGCCGAGCCGATGTTCTTCTTGATGACTTCGGCCGTCGGCTCGCCGATCAGCATGCCGTAGTTGCGGCGGATGTAGTTGATGATGGCTTCGTCGAAGCGGTCGCCGCCCACGCGCACGGAGCCCTTGTAGACCATGCCGCCCAGGCTGATGACGCCCACTTCGGTGGTGCCGCCGCCGATGTCCACCACCATCGAGCCCGAGGCTTCGCTGACGGGAAGGCCGGCGCCGATGGCCGCGGCCATGGGTTCCTCGATGAGGTAGACGGAGGTGGCGCCAGCGGCTTCGGCCGCATCCTTGATGGCGCGGCGCTCGACCTGGGTGGAGCCGCAGGGCACGCAGATGATGATGCGCGGGCTCGGCGTGAGCAGCGTGCGCGGGTGCACCATCTTGATGAACTGCTTGATCATCTGCTCGGTGATCACGAAGTCGGCGATCACGCCGTCCTTCATCGGGCGGATCGCCTCGATGTTGCCGGGCACCTTGCCCAGCATGGCCTTGGCTTCGCGGCCGACGGCCTGGATCACCTTCTTGCCGTGGGGGCCGCCTTCGTGGCGGATCGCGACAACCGAGGGTTCGTCCAGCACGATGCCCTTGTTGCGGGCGAATATCAGGGTGTTGGCGGTGCCGAGGTCGATCGCAAGGTCGGTGGAAAAGTACCGACGGAAAGCTCCAAACATGTGCGGAATCCTCTGAGCACGGCCTGCGCATCGGCAGGTCGTCGCTCTATTTTTTGGGTCGTGTGACGGGGTGAATTGATCGTTTTTGGCGCAAAAGCCGGCGTGTTCGCGGGGGTTGCGGCAAAGGCGGGATAATAACCGAATCCCCTCTGATTCCTGTATTAGCACCCGTTTCGGCGTGCGATTACCCCCGCTTTTTTTGGCCGTTCCGACCTATGTCACTCTCCGCTTCAGATATTGCGCGCATTGCCTCGCTGGCGAGGCTGCAGCTTGCCTCCAATGAAAGCGAGCGCATGCTCAGCCAGATCAACGGCTTCTTCGATTTAGTCGAACGTATGCGTTCCGTGGACACCACCGGCGTCGAGCCGCTGGCCCATCCCGTGGCCGCGCTCGAAGACATCACGCTGCGCCTGCGCGACGACGTGGTGAGCGAACCAAACAACCGCGAAGCCAACCAGAAGAGCGCCCCGGCCGTCGAAGCCGGCCTGTTCCTCGTGCCGAAGGTGATCGAATAATGAGCGGCGAACAATTGCACCAAATGGGCGTGGTCGCCCTGGCCCGCGCCCTGGCCGAACGCAAGGTCTCGGCCGTCGAAGCCTCGCAGGTTTTCCTGGGCCGCATGAAGGCCCACGAATCGCTGGGCACTTTTGTCGACATCAACGAAGAAGTCACGCTGGCCCAGGCCCGCGCCGCCGACGCGCTGATCGCCAAAGGCAATGCCCCCGCGTTGGCCGGCGTGCCGATCGCGCACAAGGACATCTTCGTCACCACCGATTTCGCCACCACCGCCGGCTCGAAGATGCTCGCGGGCTACCGCTCGCCCTTCGACGCCACCGTGGTGCGCCGCCTGGCCGAAGCCGGCGCGGTCACGCTCGGCAAGCTGAGCTGCGACGAATTCGCGATGGGCTCGGCCAATGAGAACGTCGCCGTGCCCGCCGTGGGCCACAACAAGGTCGTGCCGGTGCAGAACCCGTGGAACCGCAAGCGCATTCCGGGCGGCTCGTCCGGCGCCAGCGCAGCGGCCGTCGCGGCACGCCTGGCCCCCGCGGCCACCGGCACCGACACCGGCGGCTCGATCCGCCAGCCCGCGTCGTTCTGCGGCGTGACCGGCATCAAGCCGACCTACGGCCGCGCCTCGCGCTACGGCATGGTGGCCTTCGCATCGAGCCTCGACCAGGCCGGCCCGATGGCCCGCTCGGCCGAAGACTGCGCGCTGCTGCTGTCGGCCTTCTGCGGCCCCGACCTGGACCGCGATTCCACCTCGCTCGACAAGCCCACCGAGAACTTCGGCCGCTCGCTGAACGACTCGCTCGAAGGCCTGCGCATCGGCGTGCCGAAGGAGTTCTTCGGCGAAGGCGTGGCGCCCGGCGTGCGCGCGGCCATCGACGCGGCGCTCTCGCAGTACGAGAAGCTCGGCGCGAAGCGCGTCGAGGTCACGCTGCCGCGCACCGAGCTGTCGATTCCCGTGTACTACATCATTGCCGCGGCCGAGGCCTCGAGCAACCTGAGCCGCTTCGATGGCGTGAAGTTCGGCCATCGCGCCAAGGACTTCATCGACCCCGCCAGCGACAAGAGCGCGCTCACGCAGATGTACGAACGCACACGCGCCGAAGGCTTCGGCGACGAAGTGAAGCGCCGCATCATGATCGGCACCTACGTGCTCTCGCACGGCTACTACGACGCCTACTACCTGCAGGCGCAGAAAGTACGCCGCATGATCGCCGACGACTTCCAGCAGGCCTTCAAGCAGTGCGACGTGATCGCCGGCCCGGCCGCGCCCACCACCGCATGGAAGCTCGGCGAACACGGCGGCGACCCCGTGGCCGACTACCTCGCCGACATCTTCACGCTGCCCGCATCGCTCGCCGGCCTGCCCGGCATGAGCGTGCCCGCGGGCTTCGATGGCGGCATGCCCGTGGGCCTGCAGCTGATCGGCAACTACTTCGGCGAAGCGAAGCTGCTCAATGCAGCGCACCGCTTCCAGCAGGCCACCGACTGGCATGCACGCACGCCTGAAGGTTTTTGAGATGAGCGAGACAGTGAACACATTCGAAGCACAACAACAAGGCCGCCCGACCGGCCCGCTGGTGCGCGGCTATGAAGTCATCATCGGCTTCGAGACGCACGCCCAGCTGTCGACCGCGAGCAAGATCTTCAGCCGCGCCTCCACCGCCTTCGGCGCCGAGCCCAACACGCAGGCCTGCGCGGTCGACCTCGCGCTGCCCGGCACGCTGCCCGTGATGAACAAGGGCGCGGTCGAACGCGCCATCAAGCTCGGCCTGGCGCTGGGCTCGCACATCGCGCCGCGCAGCGTGTTCGCGCGCAAGAACTACTTCTACCCCGACCTGCCCAAGGGCTACCAGATCAGCCAGTTCGAGATTCCCGTGGTGCAGGGCGGCTCGGTGTCGTTCTTCGTGCGCGAGGAGCAGAAGACGGTGCGCCTCGTGCGCGCCCACCTCGAGGAAGACGCGGGCAAGTCGCTGCACGAGGACTTCGTCGGCCAGAGCGGCATCGACCTGAACCGCGCCGGCACGCCGCTGCTGGAGATCGTGACCGAGCCCGACATGCGCTCCACCGCCGAGGCCGTGGCCTATGCGAAGGAGCTGCACAAGATCGTCACCTGGATCGGCATCTGCGACGGCAACATGCAGGAAGGCAGCTTCCGCTGCGACGCCAACGTGTCGGTGCGCCGCCCCGGCGAGAAACTCGGCACGCGCCGCGAGATCAAGAACCTGAACAGCTTCAAGTTCATGCAGCAGGCGATCGACTACGAGATCCGCTGGCAGATCGACGAGATCGAGGACGGCCGCGCCATCGAGCAGGCCACGGTGCTGTTCGACCCCGACACCGGCGAGACGCGCGCCATGCGCGCCAAGGAAGACTCGGCCGATTACCGCTACTTTCCCGACCCGGACCTGCCTCCGCTGGTGATCGCGGCCGACTGGATCGAGCGCGTGAAGGCCACCATGCCCGAGCTGCCGCGCGCGATGGCCGAGCGCTATGTGCGCGACCACGGCCTGTCGGAATACGACGCCGCGCAGCTCACGCAGAGCGCCGCGCTCGCCGGCTACTTCGACGAAGCCGTGAACGCGGGCGCCACGCCCAAGCTCGCGAGCAACTGGATCACCGGCGAGATGGCGCGCCGCCTGAACGCCGCCGAGATCGGCATCGAGGCCGCGCCGGTGAAGGCTCGGCAACTGGCCCAGCTGGTGAAGCGCATCGCCGACGGCACGCTGCCGAACAACGCCGCGCGCCAGGTGTTCGAAGCGCTGTGGACCGGCGAAGGCAGCGATGTCGATGCGATCATCGAGGCCAAGGACCTGAAGCCGATGGCTGACACCGGCGCGCTCGACAAGATCCTGGACGAGGTGATTGCGAAGAACGCGAAGAACGTCGAGGAATACCGCGGCGGCAAGGAAAAAGCGCTCAACGCGCTTGTGGGCCAGGTCATGAAGGCCAGCGGCGGCAAGGCGAACCCCGCGCAGGTCACCGAACTGCTCAAGGCCAAGCTGGCCTGATCAAAAGAAACCCGGGGCCTTGCGCAAGGCCCCGGCCGTTTCAGCGAGGATTTCCGCCGTTCTGCGGCGACCAGAGCATCTTCAAGCGCGTGCGCTCTTCATCGAAGCGCGCATTCACCCGCTTCTTCTCTTCTTCCTGCTCGCCGATGAAGCGATTCTGCACCGCCACGCTCTGCTTGTTGTCATCGAGCCTGCGGCGCACCGCGCCCGGCGCCTTGCTCGTGTCCTGCTTGTAGAACTCGAGCTCCTCGTCGATCTTCTTGCGGTCTTCGCCGAGTTCGGCGATGCGCTTCTTCGCGGCCTGCGTCACTGCGTCGATCTGTGACAGCGCCTCGGCGCGTTCGCGGTCGTGCGTGGCAGCATTGGGGTAGCGCACCAGCAGGGCCCGCTCGCGGCGGCGCTCGTCGGTCTGGCGCGCGGCCTGGATGGCGGCCTCGCGGGCGCGGTCTTCGCGCTCCTGCAGTTCGCGCGCGGTATAGGTCGGCTCGACCTTGCGGCGGGTGGAGCCGCTCGGGTTCAGCTCGCGCTGCTCGCGGTCGCTGCACTCGGCAATCGGCCGGTCGGCGGTCAGCGTGCGGCCGCGGGCGTCGGTGCAGGTATAGATGCCGGGGGAGGCGCCCTCCACTTTCGGGGATTGCGCCTGCAACGCGCCGCAGAACGAAGAAACCGCCAGGAAGAGCGAGGCCGACGCCAACCGGCGGATCGGCAGGCCAGGGGCGCTTGCGTCGTGCATCGGGCGGCCTTGCCTCAGCTGGCGCCGTAGCGCGTGCGGTAGGCCAGCACGCGCTCGCGGTGCGCGCCCAGGTCGGCCGCGGCATTGCCCGAGAGGTAGCTCAGCAGGTCGTCCAGCGTGGCGATGGCGATCACCGACAGGCCGAGCTGGTTGCGCACGTACTGCACGGCGCTGTGGTCCACGTCGACGCCGTTCTCGGTCGCCTTCTCCTGCCGGTCAAGCGCGATGGCCACGGCATGCGGCGTGGCGCCGGCCGCCTGGATCGCCGCAATCGACTCGCGCACCGCGGTGCCGGCCGACATCACGTCGTCGACGATCAGCACGCGGCCCTTGAGCGGCGCGCCCACGAGGTTGCCGCCCTCGCCGTGCGCCTTGGCTTCCTTGCGGTTGTAGGCAAAGGGGTAGTTGCGTCCGCGCCGCGCGAGTTCCGCGGCCACCGTGGCGCCCAGCGGGATGCCCTTGTAGGCGGGGCCGAAGATCATGTCGAATTCGAGCCCGCTCTCGATCAGCCGGTCTGCATAGAATCCGGCGAGCCGGGCGATCTTGCCGCCGTCGTCGAAGAGCCCCGAATTGAAGAAATACGGGCTCATCCGGCCGGCCTTGGTCTTGAATTCGCCAAAGCGCAGCACGCCGGCATCCAGGGCGAACTGGACGAAGTCCTGTGCAACCGCGCTGCTTTTCTCACCATCTACAGCCATCGGGAATTCCTTGTGTTCAAACTGACCAGTCTCAATCTCAATGGCCTGCGTTCGGCCGCTACCAAAGGCGTGGCCGACTGGGTGGCCGAACTTGCGCCGGATTGTATTTGCATGCAGGAGATCCGCGTCCAGGCCAGCGACATCGAGGGCCGGTTCGAGGAAATGGCCGGCCTCAAGGGCCATTTCCACTTCGCAGAAAAGAAAGGCTACGCCGGCACCGCCGTCTACACCAAGCACGCTCCGAGCCAGGTCGTGGTGGGCTGGGGCGACGCCGAGTTCGACGCCGAGGGCCGGTATCTAGAACTGCGCTTCGACACGCCCAAGCGAAAGTTCTCCGTCATCAGCTGCTACTTCCCGAGCGGCAGTTCGGGCGAGGAGCGGCAGGAGGCCAAGTTCCGCTTCCTCAAGGGCTTCTTCCCGCACCTGGTGGCGCTGAAGAAGGAGCGCGAGTTCGTGCTGTGCGGCGACATCAACATCGCGCATAAAGAGATCGACCTGAAGAACTGGCGCGGCAACCAGAAGAACAGCGGCTTCCTGCCCGAGGAGCGCGCCTGGATGACGAAGCTGCTCGACGCCGGCGCCGACGGCGCGGGCCTGGTGGACGTGTACCGCATGCTCAAGCCCGACACCACCGCCGAGGCCTACACCTGGTGGAGCAACCGCGGCCAGGCCTACGCGAACAACGTGGGATGGCGGCTCGACTACCACCTGGCTACGCCAAAGACCGCCGCGCTCGCACGCACCGAACAGATCTTCAAGACCATCAAGTTCAGCGATCACGCGCCGATCACGGTCGAGTACGACTTCAAGCTCTGATCAGCGCGGCCCCGCGGCCTTGCCTGCGTGCCGCGCCAGATGCACCTGGTGCAGCGTGATCTTGCGCACCTCGGCCTGGCTGGTCTCGATGTGCGCCCGCAGCAGCATCGCCGCCTGGTCGCCGCGGTTCGCGCGGATGGCCTTCAGGATCTTCGCGTGCTCGTCGTAGGTAGCGTCGATGCGCGGCTGCTTGGTGAAGTCGAGCCGGCGGATGATGCGGATGCGGTCGGTCACGTCGCGGTGCACGCGCGCCATCTCGGCATTGCCGGCGGCCGCCACGAGCGCGCAGTGGAAGGCTTCGTCCCACTGCGCCACTTGCGCCATGTCGGCGCTGCGCTGCGCCGCAGGCACCAGCCAGATGCTGGCCAGCGCGTCGAGCAGGCTGCGGTCGATGTGGCGGTCGGTTTCGCACAGCCGGTGCACTGCGGTGGTCTCCAGCACCATGCGAAGGTCGTAGAGCTGCTCGAACTGGTCGAAGTCGAAGGGCAGCACGCGCCAGCCGCTGCGAAACAGCACTTCGACGAAACCCTCCTGCTGCAACCGGAACAGCGCCTGCCGGATCGGCGTGCGCGACACGCCCAGCCGCTCGCTGATTTCGTTCTCGGTGAAGCGGTCGCCGGGCACGAGGATGAAGTCGGCCACGTCGCGCTTGAGCTGCGCGTAGACCTCGTCGGCCCGCGTGCGGAAAACGGCCGGATCGGCGGCGGGGACGGGAGGCGCGGGGCGGGTTCGGACGGTAGACACGTGTGGAATGGTAGTCGCTGACGCCAGCGTCACGAAGGGTTGCCATTCAGCGCCGCGAGCAGCGCGGCGCTCGGCGCGGTCCAGCCGACGATGGCGCCCTGGGCGCGCACCATGTCGAGCGTCGCCGCCTTGAATGCCGGGAAATAGCTTTCGGTGCAATCTTCGAGCAGCAGGCTGTCGTAGCCGCGGTCGTTGGCTTCGCGCATGCTGGTCTGCACGCAGACCTCGGTGGTGACGCCGCCGAACAGCAGGTGGGTGATGCCGCGCTGCTGCAGCACTTCGTGCAGGCCGGTGGCATAGAACGCGCCCTTGCCGGGCTTGTCGATGACGAGCTCGCCGTCGATCGGCGCAAGCGCATCGATGATCTGGTTGCCGGGCTCGCCGGCCACGAGGATGCGGCCCATCGGGCCTTCGTCGCCGATGCGCAATGTAGGCTTGCCGCGGTTGCGCTTGGCGGGTGGGCAGTCCGAGAGGTCCGCCTTGTGCGCTTCGCGGGTGTGCACCACCAGGCCGCCGGCTTTGCGCCACGCCGCAAGAGCGGCATTCGTCGCGGGAACGATCGCTTCGAGCAGCGACACGTCGTTGCCCAGCGTTTCACCGAAGCCGCCGGGCTCGATGAAGTCGCGCTGCATGTCGATGAGGACCAGCGCCGTGCTGGCCACGTCGAATTCGTAGGAAAAGGGGTTGGCTTCTTCTATTCGCATGTCGGTTCTCGCTTCAAAGGCTAGTGATGCCCGCCACCCATGTGGGCTCCGATCACGTGTCTTTCCGCACCGGCAGCCGAGGTCTCGAACACGATCTGCCCTTCGCTCATCACGACGATGCGGTCTGCAAGCTCCAGCAGCTCGTCGAGGTCTTCGCTGATCAGCAGCACCGCCCCGCCCTTCTCCCGCACCTGCACGATGCGCGAATGGATTTCCGCGACGGCTGCGAAGTCCAGCCCGAACACGGGGTTGGCCGCAATCAGCACATTGATGTCGCCCGCCAGTTCCCGCGCCAGCACGGCGCGCTGCACGTTGCCGCCGGACAGGCTGCGTATCGGCGCGCCCTCACCCTGCGTCTTGACGCCGTACTCGGCAATCCACTCGCGCGCACGGCTGCGCCAGTAAGGAAAACTCAGAACGCCGCCGCGCGACAACGGCGGTTGATCGAAATCCCGCAGTGCCATGTTCTCCGCAACACTGAGGTCGCCGACGCACGCATTGCGCAACGGCTCTTCGGGGAGACTCCGGACCTTGAGCTCGCGGTTCTCCGCGCGGTGTGCATCGTAGGGTTGCCCCATCACGCTGACCTTGCCGGCCATGCGCGGACGCTGGCCGACCAGCGCCTCGACAAGCTCGCGCTGTCCGTTGCCGGAGACGCCGGCCACGCCGAGGATTTCGCCCGCACGCACCGACAGGCTCAGGTCATGCAGCGCCAGCGTGCCGCGGTCGCCCTGCGCCTTGAGGCCTTCGACATTCAATGCGACCGATGCATTGGCAGGCACGGGCTTCCTCGCAGCGGGGGCTTGCGCCGACGATGCGGCCTGCTCGCCGCCCATCATGGCCTGCGCCAACTGCGCGGGGCTGGTGTCCGCCACGCGGCAGTGATGCACTGCCTTGCCCCTGCGCAGCACCGTCACGCTGTCCGCATACGCCATCACCTCGCGGAACTTGTGCGTGATGATGAGCACGGTGCACAGGCCGCTGCGCGCGAACTCGCGCACATGGCCCAGCACCTCGTCGGCCTCCTGCGGCGTGAGCACCGAGGTCGGTTCGTCGAGGATCAGGAGGCGCGGCTTCAGGTACAGCTGCTTGAGCAATTCGAGCTTCTGCTTCTCGCCAGCCGCAAGCTCGGACGGACGCACGTCGAGGTCGAGGCTGAAAGGCGTGGTCGCAAGAAATGCCTTCAGCTCCGCGCGCTTCGTCTTCCAGTCGATCAGCGCCGGTGTCTTGCCGCCCGCGAGCAGCAGGTTCTCGGCCACCGTCATGCCCGGTGCCAGCGTGAAGTGCTGGTAGACCATGCCGATGCCCAGCGCGCGCGCGACGATGGGGTTGGCGATGTCCTGCTCACGTCCGTCGATGAGGATGCTGCCCTCCTCCGCGCGCTGGAAACCGGCCACGCACTTCACCAGCGTGCTCTTGCCCGCGCCGTTCTCGCCGAGCAGCGCATGCACCGTGCCGGGCTCGACGCGCATCGTCACGCGGTCCATCGCGGTGAAGGCGCCGAAGCGCTTGGTGAGCTCGTAGGTGTCGAGCGCGAGTGCGCCGCTGCCTGCAGGGAGTCCGCCGATGGCGTGGGACGGGGTGGCGCTCATATCAGGGTCCGTTCAGGGCGCGTGCACAGGCCACCGGGTACTCCCCTCCGCGAATGTCCCCCGTCGGCGGGATCGCGCCCCGAAAGAGACACAACAGATCTCATACCGCCGCCAGCAATGCCTGCGAAGTGGCATGCGCACCAAACACGCCGCCCTGCATCGTGATCATCTTCAACGCCGCCAGATGGTTGCCATGGTCGGTGGCCGCAGTGCAGTCCGACAGCAGCAGGCATTCGAACCCGCGGTCGTTCGCATCGCGCATCGTGGTGTGCACGCACACGTCGGTGGTGATGCCCGCGAGGATGAGGTTCTCGATGCCGCGCGTGCGCAGGATGAGCTCGAGATCCGTCGCATAGAACGAGCCCTTGCCGGGCTTGTCGATCACGACCTCGCCCGGCAACGGCGCCAGTTCGGGAATGATCTCCCAGCCCGGCTCGCCGCGAATCAGGATGCGGCCGCACGGCCCGTCGTCGCCGATGCCCACGCCATTCGCGCCAATCTGCCGCGAGCGCCAGCGCTTGTTGGCGGGCAGGTCCGCGAGGTCGGGCCGATGGCCTTCGCGCGTGTGGATGATGTGAAAGCCCAAAGGCCGCAGCGCCGCCAGTGTGCGCGCGATCGGCTGGATGGGCGCCTGCACCAGCGAGAGGTCGTAGCCCATCACGTCGACATACCCGCCCTTGCCGCAGAAGTCGGTCTGCATGTCGATGACGATGAGCGCTGTGTTGTCGGGTCGCAGGTTTGCGTTGTAGGGCCAGGCGTAGGGCTCGGCGGCAATGGTTGTCGTCATGGCATTCAGCTCCTTGTCGATGAAAGCTCGCCGGGGCTGCCGGCGGCCACGGCGCCCGGCTTGCAGGTGAACACCAGGATCACCAGCGTGAGCACATACGGCACGGTGTTGAAGAGGTGGTAGCCCCAGCCGATGCCGATGGACTGCAGCGCCGGGCCGATGGCGCCCGCGCCACCGAACAACAGTGCCGCACCCACGCAGCGCAGCGGACTCCAGCGCGCGAAGATCACGAGCGCGACGGCGATCAGGCCCTGGCCGCTGGAGATGCCTTCGTTCCAGCTGCCCGGATAGAACAGCGTGAGCGATGCGCCGCCGAGCCCGGCGATGAAACCACCCGCCGTGGTCGCCGCGATGCGCAATCCCGAGACCGAGTAGCCCAGCGCGCGCGTCGCCTGCGCCGAGTCGCCCGCCATGCGCACCAGCAGGCCGGCGCGCGTGTGCGCAAAGCCCCACCACAGCAGTACGGCGAGCGCCACGCCGATGGGCACCAGCGCATTGAGCTGCAGTGCGGAGCGCACCACGGTGTTGTCGCTCCAGAAGCCCAGCGCAATGGCGGGGAGCTGCGGCGCCTGCGGCTGAATCAGCGGCTTGCCCAGGTAGAAGGCGAGCCCGGTGCCCAGCAGCATCAATGCGATACCGGTCGCCACATCGTTCACGCGGTCGAGCGAGCACAGCAGGCCGTGCAGCAGCGCGAGCAATGCGCCCGCCGTCGCGCCAATGAGCACGCCGAGCCAGGCCGAATCGGTGAGGTACGCGCCGCCGAACGCCGCCATCGCCGACAGCACCAGAACGCCTTCGAGCCCGAGATTGATGCGACCCGATTTCTCGGTGAGGCACTCGCCCAGGCTCACGAACAGGAATGGCGCGCCCACGCGCAACGCGCCGCCAACGAGGCCGGCGACCAGTGCGATCCATTGGTCGGCCGTCATGTGTAGCTCCTGGCCTCGGGCAGCATGCGGTCGCCAAACTTCCTCCAGTCGACCATGCGCAGCCCTTCGCTCGCGAGGATCAACACGAAGGCGATGCCCTGCAGCACCAGCACCGACGCATCGGGCAAGCCGAGCCGGCGCTGCAGCAGGCTGCCCGCCGCGCCGAAGCCACCGAACAAAATGGCCACCGGCACGATGGCTACCGGGTTGTGCCGCGCGATGAACGACACCAGGATGCCCGCATAGCCGTAGCCCGCGATCAGCGAGGCGTTGGCGCTGGTGTGCACCGCCGCCACCTCGACCGCACCCGCGAGCCCCGCGCAGGCACCGCCGAGTCCACAGGCCGAGAGAATGAGCCGCGTGGCCGGCAGCCCGACGAGCTGCGCAGTGCGCGGATTGCCGCCCACTACGCGCACCGAGAAGCCCGAGGCCGTGGCACGCAGCCACCACCCGAGCCCCAGGCAGGCCACGACGCCGATCACCAGCCCCCAGTGCACGTCGGACCCGGCGATGCCGCCGATCAGCAGTCCGTCGTTCAATGCGTAGGTCGAGGGCTTGTTCAGGCTCGCCGGATCGCGCAGCGGCCCTTCGACCAGGTGCTTGAAGATGCCGATGGCGATGTAGGCCAGCAGCAGGCTGCTGATGGTCTCGTTGATGCCCCGGTACTGACGCAGCCAGCCCGCAAGCATGATCCAGAGCGCGCCGGCCACGGCGCCCGCGATGCAGACGAACACCGTGCCGACGGCGTTGGCGGGCAGCGGCACCGCATGCGCGAGCGCGGCGCAGGCCAGCCCGCCCAGCACCAGCGAGCCCTCGCCGCCGATGACGATGAGCCCGGCGCGCGCGGGCAGCGCCACGCACAGCGCGGTGAGCATCAATGGTGCGGCGCGCTGCAGCGTGTTCTGCCAGGAGAACCAGTCGCCGAATGCGCCCTTGAACAGCGTGACCCAGACCTCCACCGGATCGACGCCTGCGAACGCCACCAGCAGGCCGAACAGCAGCAGCGCCGCCGCAATGGCGAAGACCGGCAGCGCGAATTCCCTCAGTGCGTGGCGCATGACGCGGTGCGTTATCGATCAGACCGAACCGACGACGCCTTCGACCAGGAAGTTCATCTTCTCGAGCTCCAGGTCGGTCTGCTTCAGCACCTTGCCGGCCGGCACCACGACCGCACCCTTGTTGTCCTTGATGCCGTCCTTGAAGATGTCAAAGGTGCCCGCGATCATCTTCGCCTTGATGTCGTCGGCCTGCTTCTTCGCGGCGTCCGGCACCATGGGGCCGTAGGCGGACATCTTCACGTAGCCTTCCTTCAGGCCGCCGCGCAGGAAGTTGGGATGCGGCTTGCCGGCCTGCGCGGCGTCGATGATGGTCTTGTAGGCGGTGAGCCAGTTCCACTCGGCACCCGTGAGGTACGCATTGGGCGCGAGCTTGGCCTGGCTCGCGTGGTAGCCGCAGACCATCTTGCCGCGCTTGGCGGCCGTTTCGACCACCACCTTGGGGCCGTCGACGTGCATGGTGAACACGTCGCAGCCCTGGTCGGCGAGGCTGTTGGTGGCCTCGGCTTCCTTCACCGCCATCGACCAGTCGCCCGTGAAGATCACGCTGCAGGTGATGTTCGGCTTGACCGAGCGCGCGCCGAGCGTGAAGGCGTTGATGTTGCGCAGCACCTGCGGAATGGGCTTGGCCGCGACGAAGGCGATCTTGTTGCTCTTCGTCATGTGCGCGGCGATCACGCCGTTCAGGAACTGGCATTCGTCGATGTAGCCGAAGAAGCTGCCGACGTTCTTCGGGTGCTTGCCTTCGGTCCAGAGGCCGCCGCAGTGCGAGAAGCGCACGTCGGGGTTCTTGGGCGCAACCGCGAGGATGTGCGGATCGAAGTAGCCGAACGAGGTGGGAAACAGCAGCTTGGCGCCGTCCTGCGAGATCATGCCGGCCATGGTCTTCTGCACGGCGGCGGTCTCGGGCACGTTCTCTTCCTCGAGCACCTTGATGCCGGGCAGCTTCTTGATCTCGGCCGCAGCCATGGCGTGCGCCTGGTTGTAGCCGTAGTCGTCGCGCGCGCCGACGTAGATCACGCCGACGGTGAGCGGCTTGGGCTTGGCCTGAGCGCTGGCAAGGGCGCTCCAGCTTCCGAGGCTGCCGGCAGCGCCAAGCGCGGCCAGGGTCTTGAGGGAATCGCGGCGATTGAATTGGCTGGTCATGGCGTTCTTCTCCGTTACAGGTTGAGGTGCAAAAAACGTGCCCTTCCCAGGGCTCAGTCGAGCAGGCTCACGTGGGCGGCGACCACGCGCCACCCTTCGGCCGTGCGCATCCAGGTCTGGCTCTGGCGGCCGGTCTGGCTGCTGCCCTCGCGGCGGAACTCGACGTTGGCGGTCGCGAAGTCGCGGCCGTAGGTGGTGATGACGGTGCGCAGCAGTTCGCGCGGCGGGCTCTGCACGGGCAGCGAGGCGCGGAAGGTGGCGATGTCGGCGTGGCCGTAGTGGTTCTCGGAGAAGCCGTAGCGCAGCGTGTGCGGGCTGTTCCAGAACAGCTCGTCGAGCGTCGCGCGGTCGTTGCCGACCAGCGCGGCCTCGTAGCGAGCGAACACGGCCTGTACTTCGGCAATTACGTCGGGAATGTTGATCTCGGGCATCACCGGCGGACCTCTCGCTGGAAGATGTCGAGGCTGAGCTTCTTGGTCGCGACGAAACTTTCAGTGCTCAGCGTCTCGACGGTGCGCGGGCGCGCATCGCCATAGCGCAGGATCTCGGCGACCTTGGTGGGTCGCTTGGTCAGCAGCAGCACTTCGTCGGCGAGGTACACCGCCTCCTCGAGGTCGTGCGACACCAGCAGCATGGTGGTGCCGGTGTGCATGAACACCTCCTGCAGCTTCTCGCGGATGAACAGCGTCATCTCGAAATCGAGTGCCGAGAAGGGCTCGTCGAGGAACAGAACCTCGGGATTGGGTGCGAGCGCGCGCATGATCGACGCGGTCTGCTGCTGGCCGCCCGAGAGCTCGTACGGAAAGCGCTTCAGGTCGAACTTCACGTCGAACGAAGCGACGAGTTCTTCCATGCGCCGGTCGACCTCGGCCTTGCTGCGCCCTTCGAGCTTCAGCGGATAGGCAATGTTGTCGATGGTGCGCATCCACGGGAACATCGCCTCGCGGTAGTTCTGGAACACGTAGCCGATCTTGGTGTCCTTGCGCTGCTTGCCGTCGAACAGGATCTCGCCCGCGTCGATGGGAATGAGCCCCGCGATCATGTTGATGAGCGTGGACTTGCCGCAGCCGTTGGGGCCGAACACCGAGACGATGGCGTGCTTGGGAATGTCGAGGTCGAAGTTCTCGTACAGCGGCCAGCCCGCGAAGTACTTGGTGAGGCCGCGGATGGTGATGTGCGTGCCCGCAGGGCCGGGCTTGAAGACCGGCTTGGGCACGTCGGCGTAAACCGGGCCGTTGACGACGATGTCGGGTGTCACTTTCATCTCCCGCTCCAGTGCACGATGCGGCGTTCTGCAATGAGGAAGAGGATGTTCAGGGCATAGCCCAACGCACCCGCCGCAAGAATCGCCGCGTACATGCTCTTCACGTTGAGCACCTGCTGCGCATCGATGATCCGGTGGCCCAGGCCCGTGTCGGAGCCGATGAACATCTCGGCCACGATGACGATCACCAGCGCCATCGACACCGCCGAGCGCAGGCCGACGAAGCTGGGCTGCAGACTTTCCCAGATCAGCACGTCCTTGAAGACCTGCCGGCGCGAGGCGCCCATGACCTTGGCCGCCATCACGCGCTGCTTGCGTGCGTTGATGACGCCGTACGCGCTGTTGAACACCACGATGAGCAGCGCGCCGAAGGCCGCGATGGCCACCTTGTTGACGTCGCTCACGCCGAAGATCAGCAGGAACAGCGGAATGAGCGCGGACGACGGCGTGGAGCGGAAGAAGTCGATCAGGAACTCCACGCTGCGGTAGGCCTTCTCGTTGCTGCCGAGCAGCACGCCCAGTGGCACGCCGATGGCCGCCGCAATGACGAAGGCCTGCACGGTGCGCCACACGGTCATGGCGAAGTCGGTGAGCAGCGGGCCGCCGGCCAGGCCGGTGATGAGCGCCGCGATGGTGTCGGCGGGCGTGGGCAGCAGGATCGGCTTGATGAAACCCAGCCGCACCACCAGGTCCCACACGACGAACAGCACCACCGGGCCGATGAAGGGCAGCAGGCGATCGCGCAGCGGCGGCCTGGGCGCCGATATGGCGGCGCTGGCCGGCGGGGTCCACGGCGCGGCCGTGGTCGAGCTTGCGTCGGCCATGGTCGTCAGGCCTTGTAGAGCAGGCCGTCCACCGCGACCTTCTTCTCGAAGATGCCTTTTTCGGTGAACAGGTCGTAGAACTTCTGGAAGTACGCGACGTCGCTGGCCTTGAACTCGTTGTAGAGCATGTACGACGCGAGCGGCACTTCGGCCGTGAGCTTGCCTTCGATGGCGGTGTAGCCCTTCATGAACTGGCGCGCCTCGTCGGGCTTGCTGCGCACCAGCTCCACGCCGCGCGCATAGGCGGCGATGTACTTCTTCGCGACCTCGGGGTTCTTCTTGATGAACTCGGTGGTGAGGCTGGCCGCGCCGCCGTGCCACGGCGCCATCGGGTCGCCGAGGATGTATCTGGCGACCACGCCGGCCTCGATGACGCGCGTGGTGCCGTTCATGCGGCCCACGGTGCCGGTGGGTTCCAGCGTGTAGCAGGCATCGACCTGACCCGCGACCAGCGCGGCCACGTGCTGGCCGATGGGCAGCTCGCTCACGACCGCGCCCTTGGCGCCGGCGCGCTCCAGCATGGTCTTGCACAGCGTCACGTTCTGGATGCCCGGGCCCGAGGCGACCTTCTTGCCGGCCAGCTCGGCCATGGTCTTGACGGGGCTGCCTTGCGCGACGATGAACTCGTCGAGCACGAACTTCGCGTTGCTCGGGTTGGTGCAGAAGATCTTGAACAGGCCGGGCTGCGCGATCTCGCCGATGGCGAGGTTGGCCGAGCCGGTGCCGTTGGCGCTGCCGTCGCAGCGGCCCGCGAGCATGCCTTCCATCACCTGCTGCGCGCCGGCGAACTTGAGCGGCTCGACGTCGAGGCCGGCCTCCTTGAAGTAGCCCTTGTCGATCGCCGCGAAGAACGGCAGGCCGGCCGCCACCGGCCAGAAGCCGATGCGCAGCTTGGGTGCGGCGGCCTGCGCGCGCACGATGGCAGGCGCAGCCAGCACAGCCAGGCCGGAAGCAGCGGCCTGCAGCAACTGCCGACGCGACGCGGAAGATTTCTCTGGGGTGTTCATCGGAACTCCTGATCAGTTGGAATCAGTTGGAACTCGGGGTGGCGCGGCTCGCGACGTATGCGCGCCAGCCGCCGTGATGGGTCACGTCCTGCGCGCCGGCCAGTGCATGGCCCTCGCAGATGAAGCCTTTCACCCAGCTGCCGTCGGCCAGCTCGACGCTGCCAAGGCCAAGGGGCGGCGGGATGAGGGCGAGAAAGCTGCCGACCTGCGCCAGGGGCACGGCCCACACTTCGAGCACGATGGCGGTGCCTTCCTCGCCTTCAGCCACGCGCCGCAGGCCGGGTTTGGGCGGCACGGTGCCCGGCAATGCGTGCAGCCTGTAGGCCGGCGACGTGATGGTGGCTTGCATCAACGTGGCGCCGCGCTCGGTGAGCTGGCTGTTGAGCGGCATGCCGGACAGATGCGCGCCGACCACGGCGATGGGCAGGGTGCCGGCATCCGGCGCGGCGAGGCCGGGAATGGCGCGCGGCGCGGGCAGCGGCAGGCCGAGGGCGCCCTGCGCGAGCCCAGTGGCGTGGTGGTAGCGCTGGCCCAGGTCGGCCAGCGCAAGGTCGCTGCCGCAGGGGCCGATCAGCGTGATGCCGAACGGCAGGCCGTCCGCGCGCAGGCTGCTGGGCACGGAGAGCGCGGCGTAGTCGAGCAGGTTGACGAAGTTGGTGTACGCGCCAAGGTTGCGGTTGAGCACCACCGGATCGGCACGCATCTGCTCACGGGTGTAGTGCGTGGGCGCGGTGGGCACGAGCAACACGTCGATGTCGCGCCACATCGGCTCGACCTGCTGCGCAATGGCGCGCAGCCGCGTCTGGGCTTCGAACACGTCGGCGGCGGTGTAGCTGCGGCCGCTCGCGAGGATGCCGCGCACGGGCTCGATCACTTCGTCGCCATGCGCGTCGAAGAACTCGCGCACCGCGGCGTAGCGTTCGGCGACGAGCGCACTTTCATAGAGCAGCGCGGCAGCCTCCGCAAGCGGGGCGTAGGGAATGGTGACGGGCGAGCCACCCATTGCCAGCAGCCGCGCAGTCGCGTCGTTGAACGCCTGCTCGGCGGCGGCGTCGCCGAAGAAGCTCAGCCTGTCGGGCACGCCGAAGCGGAAGTGCGCTGGCAGCGGCTCGCGGCGCAAAGCCAGGTCGCGCGAATAGGGGTCGCGCGCGTCGTGGCCGGCGCAAGCGAGCAGCACGTCGACCGCGGTGGCGACGGTGCGCGCAAAGATGGAGACGCAGTCCGCGCTCTGCGCAGCGGGCACCACGCCGAAGGTGCTCAGCAGGCCGCGCGAGGGCTTCAGGCCGACGATGTTGTTGAGCCCGGCCGGCACGCGGCCCGAGCCCGCGGTGTCGGTGCCCAGCGCAAAGTCGACCTCGCCGGCCGCCACCACGTAGGCCGAGCCCGAGCTGGAGCCGCCCGAGACATAGCGCGCGTCGAAGGCATTGGGCACCTCGCCGTAAGGCGAGCGCGTGCCGTTCAGGCCGCAGGCGAACTGGTCGAGGTTGGTCTTGCCAGCCAGCGATGCACCGGCTTCGAGCAGGCGCTGCACCACGGCCGCGTGGACCGGGGGCAGGCGGTCGAAGGCCGGACAGGCGGCGGTGGTGGGCACGCCGGCCACGTCGATGTTGTCCTTGACCGCGAAGCGCAGCCCGGCGAGCGGCAGGACGGAGCCGGGGGCTTCGCCAGCCCGGGCGTGCGCCATGGGCTGCGCGAACCTGGCGATCCAGGCGGCGGCGGGCGATCCATCTTCTTCATGCACCATCATCAGGCATCCAAACATGTGTACAAGTTGAGATGCAAGCGGCGTGCCAGCGGCGACGCGAGGTCGCGCGGATCAATTCAGGGGATGGGGGCGTTGCTCCCTCTCCCCTGGGGGAGAGGGTTGGGGTGAGGGCAGGTGCGGGCGAAGAAGCGCGGCCCTCGTATGAAGGCCGCCACCCTCACCTCTGCCCAGGGGAGAGGGAGTCAGGCAAGTCAGCTCTTCTTCGCGTCCCGGTAGAGCGTCTCCACCTTCGGCAGGTTCGCCTCCAGCTTCGCGATGCGGTCCGGCCCGCTCGGGTGCGTCGAGAGGAAGCTCAGCCCGCCCTGGTTCTTCGACGCCGTGGCCATCTTCTGCCACAGCGACACCGATGCCTTCGGGTCATAGCCCGCACGTGCCGCGAGTTCGAGCCCCACGAGGTCGGCCTCCGACTCATCGCTGCGGCTGAACTTGAGCGTGAGGAGCTGCGTGCCGGCGCGCGCCGCCAGGTCGCCCATCTGCCCCAGTCCGAGCAGCTGCGCACCGATGGAGAGCGCCGCGCCCGTGCCCGCGCTCTTGGCGAGGCGGGCACGCGCATGCTCGCGCAGCGCGTGGGCCATCTCGTGGCCCATGACCATCGCGACCTCGTCGTCCGTGAGCTTGAGCTGTTCGAGGATGCCGGTGAAGAAGGCGATCTTGCCGCCGGGCATGCAGAAGGCGTTGATCTGCTTGCTGCCGATCAGGTTGACCTCCCACTTCCAGTCGCGGGCGCGCGAATTCCAGGGCGTGGCGAAGGGAATGAGGCGCTTCGCGATGGCGCGCAGGCGCTGCAGCTGCGGGTTGCCGTCGCCCGCGAGCGCGTTCTTGGCGCGCGCCTGTTCGAGCAGCTGGCCGTACTGCTGCACGCCGGCTGCCTCGATCCTGTCGGCCGGCACGAGGTTGCGCGCGACCGAGGCATTGCCGACATTGACCTGCGCCAGCGCCGTGCCGCTGAAGGCGGCGCCGGCGGCCGCCAGCAGGAAGGCCCGCCGGGGATTCCATGCGGAAGCGGCGGTAGCGGTGGAGATGGCGGAAACAGGGAGATCGCATCGTGTGCACATAGGAGCCGGATCATAGGAACAAATGAAGACAAAGGCCGGGCCGACCACCCCCGGCACTCATGGACAATCCGAGGCTCATGTCCGTACCTTCCGCAGAAACCCCCACCGCCTCTTCCCCGCCCTGGCGCGACGCGCTGAAGGTCTACCTGGAGCCCGCCACCCTGCGCATGCTGGCGCTGGGTTTCTCGGCCGGGCTGCCGCTGCTGCTGGTGCTGGGCACCCTGAGTTTTCGCCTGCGCGAAGCGGGCATCGACCGCACCACCATCGGCTACCTGAGCTGGGTCGGGCTGGCCTACGGCTTCAAGTGGGTCTGGGCGCCGCTGGTCGACCGGCTGCCGCTGCCGCCGCTGACCACGCTGCTCGGACGCCGGCGCGGCTGGCTGCTGCTGGCGCAGTGCGTGGTGATCGCCGGCCTGATCGGCATGGCGCTGAACGACCCGCGCCAGGGGCTCACGCCGCTGATCTGGTGCGCGCTGCTGGTGGCCTTCGGCTCGGCCACGCAGGACATCGCGCTCGACGCCTTCCGCATCGAATCGGCCGAGACGCGCAAGCAGGCCGCGCTGGCCGCCGCCTACCAGACGGGCTACCGGCTCGCGATGATCTGGGCCGGTGCGGGCGTGCTGTGGGTCGCGACCTGGGCCGAGGTGGCGCCGGCGGCCGCGGTCACGGGTGCGGCGGCGTACCAGAACGGGGCGTGGAAGACGGCCTACCTGGTGATGGCCGCTTCGATGGCGGTGGGGGTGCTGACGGTGCTGCTGTCGCCCGAACCAGTGCCGCGCGTGCTGCCCAAGGCAAAGAATGCCGCCGAGTGGCTGCGCAGCGTGCTCATCGAGCCCTTCGCCGACTTCATCCGCCGCTACGGGTGGCAGGCCGCGCTGATCCTCTCGTTGATCGCCATCTACCGCATCAGCGACGTGGTGATGGGCATCATGGCCAACCCTTTTTACGTGGACATGGGCTTCACCAAGGATCAGGTGGCCACGGTCAGCAAGATCTATGGCGTGATCATGACGCTGGTGGGCGCCTTCGTCGGCGGCGTGCTGTCGATGCGCCTGGGCGTGATGCGGGTGCTGATGCTGGGCGCGGTGCTGAGCGCGGCCAGCAACCTGCTGTTCGCGTGGCTGGCCTCGCGCGGGCACGATCTGACGGCGCTGATCGCGGTGGTCTCGGCCGACAACCTGGCCGGCGGCATCGCCTCGGCGGCCTTCATCGCCTACCTGTCGAGCCTGACCAACATCAGCTACTCGGCCACGCAGTACGCCCTGTTCAGCTCGCTGATGCTGCTGCTGCCGAAGTTCATCGCCGGCTATTCGGGCGCCTTCGTCGATGCCTTTGGCTACAGCACCTTCTTCATCTCCACCGCGGTGCTCGGCCTGCCGGTGCTGGTGCTGGTGGCCTTGGCCTCGCGGCTGACAACGACCACAAGGCCCGCGGACCGTCAATAGGGCCTGGGCCTTATAGGAAACAGCCGACATTGCGCGCACCGCGCAACTGGTAGGCTGCGGGCGCTATACATTCGTTTTCTTCTCCCTTCCTGCGCCCTTCCCGCGCACCCCGTCTGCCAGCAAGCCCCTACAAGATCGTGCCGTCCCGAATTTCTCCTCTCCAAATCAGCGCCTACACGGCGACTTCCGCCGTCGGTGTCGGCAAGGAAGTGCTGGCCGACGCGCTTGCGCAGTCGCGCAGCGGGCTGCGCGCCAACGACTTCGGCGATGCGCCGCTGCCCACCTGGATCGGCCGCGTCGACGGACTCGAAGAAATCCGCCTGCCCGAATCGCTGGCCCACTGGGACTGCCGCAACAACCGGCTCGCCTGGCTGGGCCTGCAGGCCGATGGCTTCATCGAAGCGGTGGCTGCGGCACGCGAGAAGTACGGTGCTTCGCGCGTCGCGCTGATCCTGGGCACCTCGACCGCCAGCATCGGCGAAACCGAGCTGGCCTATACGCAGCTCGACGAACAGGGCATGTTCCCGCCCGACCAGCGCCGCGCCAGGGTGCACACGCCGCATTCGCTGGCCATGTTCACGCAGCAGCTGCTGGGCATCAGCGGCCCGAGCGAAACCATTTCCACCGCCTGCTCGTCGAGCGCCAAGGTGTTCGCCTCGGCCGAGCGGCTGATCCGGCTGGGCCTGGCCGACGCGGCCGTGGTCGGCGGGGCCGACACGCTGTGCGGCAGCGTGCTGTTCGGCTTCAACTCGCTCGAACTGGTGTCTAGCGAGCCGTGCCGGCCTTTCGACGCCACCCGCAAGGGCATCAGCCTCGGCGAGGCCGCGGGCTTCGCGCTGGTCGAGCGCGTGCAGGCCGGCGCCGATGCCGCGCCGCTGCACCTGCTGGGCTATGGCGAGGCCAGCGACGCGCACCACATGTCGACGCCGCACCCCGAGGGCCTGGGCGCCGAACGCGCGCTCGACGAAGCGCTGGCGCGCGCCGGCCTGCCGCCCGAGGCGATCGACTACATCAACATGCACGGCACCGCGAGCCAGAAGAACGACGAAGTCGAGGGCGCGCTGGTGGCGCGCCGCTTCCCGGCGCGCACGCACGCCAGCTCGACCAAGGGCTTCATGGGCCATACGCTGGGCGCGGCGGGCATCGTCGAGGCCGTCATCAGCCTGCTGGCCATCGAGCGCGGCCTGATGCCGGGCACGGTCAACACCCGCACGCTGGACGAAGGCTTCGGCCCGCAGATCAGGCTCGAACCGGCGCATGGCGAGGTGCGCTATGCACTGTCCAATTCGTTCGGCTTCGGTGGCAACAACTGCTCCCTCGTTTTCGGCAAGGCGGAGGCAGCATGAGCACGAACCACGCACCCAAGCCCCCGACCCTCTACATCGAAGGCCCCGCCTTCTGGACCCCTACCCTGCCCGGCTGGGACGCCGCGCGCACCGCCTTCCGCGGCGAAGGCGCGCTGGCCGACCCGCCCGCGAAGCGCCCCTCGCCGCAGGTGCTGGCCCCGGCCGAGCGCCGCCGCGCGCCCGACACCGTGGCGCTGGCGCTCGAAGTGGCGGCCGCCGCCATGGCCGCTTCGGGCCGCAACGCGGCCGACGTGCCCTGCGTGTTCACGTCGGCGCACGGCGACCTGTCGATCAACGACTACATGTGCGGCACGCTCGCGAGCGATCCGAAGATGCTGTCGCCCACCAAGTTCCACAACTCGGTGCACAACGCGGCCGTGGGCTACTGGACCATCGGCACCGGCTGCATGGCGGCCAGCAACGCGATTTCGGCCTACGAGCACAGCTTTGCCTCGGGCCTGCTCGAAGCAGCGGTGCAGTGCGCCTGCGACCAGGAGCCGGTGCTGCTGGTGGGCTGCGACACGCCCACGGTGGGCGCCCTGGCTTCGGTCACCGACAGCCGCGGCCTGCTCGCGGTGGCGCTGGTGATCGCCCACGAGCCGACGCAGCGCACCGTGGCGGCGCTCGACTGGTCGCTGGCCGGCGAGGGCGGCACGGCGCCCGCGGCCACGCCGCCGAGCTCGGCGGCAGCGAAGTCGCTGGCCGAGAGCAACCCCATGGCCCAGGCGCTGGCGCTGTTCGAATCGCTGGCGAACCTGGCGCATTCGGGAAACGGCACGGGCACGCCGGTTGACCTGCCGCTGTCCTCGTCCCTGTCGCTGCGGCTGCAGTTGCGGCCGCTCGAGCGGGACTGAGCCCACGCCCGCTGGAGTCGGCGCTATGCTTTTCGCAGCATCGCCGGTTGACAGGGGTGTTCGAGGTTTACCCAACTTTACGGAGCGTTCAAGCCCGCTTGCTCCCTTTGGACGACCATGAAGCGCATGAGCACCCCCCAACTCCTGATGATCGAAGACGACGCCCGCCTGGCGCAGATGGTGGGCGAGTACCTGACGCAGTCGGGCTTCGCGTTCAACCATGCCGGCGACGGCGCGAGCGGACTCGAGCAGCTGCAGCAGCACGCGCCCGACCTCGTGATCCTCGACCTGATGCTGCCCGACACCGACGGGCTCGAAGTGTGCCGCCGCATCCGCGCGCTGCCCGCGCCGCTGTCGAAGGTGTCGGTGCTGATGCTGACGGCCAAGGGCGACCCGATGGACCGCATCATCGGCCTGGAGATCGGCGCCGACGACTACCTGCCCAAGCCCTTCGAGCCGCGCGAACTGCTCGCGCGCATCCGTGCCGTGCTGCGCCGCCGCAGCGAGAACGCCACCGAGGCCGAAGCCTCCACCGTGATGCGCTTCGGCACGCTGGAGATCGACCGCAACGCGCGCACCGTGTCGGTGGCCGGCGCGCTGGCCGACCTCACCTCCTACCAGTTCGACCTGCTGGTGGCGATGGCCGAACGCGCGGGCCGCGTGCTCACGCGCGACCAGATCATGGAAGCCGTGCGCGGCCGCGAACTCGAGGCCTTCGACCGCTCCATCGACGTGCACATGGGCCGCATCCGCGCAGCCATCGAGGTCGACGCGAAGAACCCGAAGCGCATCCTCACGGTGCGCGGCGTGGGCTACGTCTTTGCCAAGCAGCAAGACTGACCGGACCCCGGCCCGATGCTGCGCAACCTCTATTCCCGCCACCTCTACGTCCGCATCTGGCTCGCGGTGGTGGGTGGCGTCGTCATCCTCACGCTGATGGCCAACTGGATCGTGCGCGAAGCGGCGGAGGCCGAGCGCGAGCGCCTGGCGCCGGTGCCGCGCCACGTGGTGGTGCTCGACGCGCAGGACAAGCCCATCGGCGAAGGCACCGCGCTGCGCGTGCCGGGCCAGGGCCTGGAGTTCGACGTGACGCTGAGCGACGGCAAGGCGATCACGCTGCGCGTGGCGCCGCGCGAACGGTCCCCGGGCTCGGCCGCCTTCGCGCCATGGCGCACGCCGTTCGGGCTGGGATGGATGATCGCGCTGGTGGGCGTGGCGGTGGCACTGGGCGTGTATCCGATCGTGCGGCGCATCACGCAGCGGCTGGAATCGCTGCAGCGCGGCGTGCAGCGATGGGGCGAAGGCGATCTCTCGGTGCGCGTGACCGAAGAAGGGCAGGACGAAGTGACCGATCTCTCCAAACGATTCAACGCGTCGGCCGAACGCATCGAGCAGTTGGTGCGTTCGCACAAGTCGCTGCTGGCCAACGCCTCGCACGAGCTGCGTTCGCCGCTCACCCGCATCCGCATGGGGCTGGAGCTGATGGGCGACCACCCGAGCCCGAAGGCGCGCGAAGAGATCTCGCGCAACATCGGCGAGCTCGACCAGCTCATCGACGAAATCCTGCTGGCCAGCCGGCTCGACGCCAGCGAAGCCGACATGGGCACCATCGAGGCCGTGGACCTGACCGGCCTCGCTGCCGAGGAATGCTCGCAGGTGAACGCCGAACTCGACCTGGCCGCAGGCACCGACAACGCCACGCTGACCGTGCCGGGCGTCTCGCGCCTGCTGCGCCGCGCGATCCGCAACCTGCTGGAGAACGCCCGCCGCTACGGCGCCGGCGAGATCGCGGTGGAGCTGGGCAGCGCCAACGGCTACGCCACCGTGCGCGTCAACGACCGCGGCCCGGGCGTGCCCACGGCCCCGCGCGAACGCATCTTCGAGCCCTTCTACCGGCTGCCCGGCGCCAGCGAGCGCAACGGCGGCGTCGGCCTGGGACTGGCGCTGGTGAAGTCGATCGCCGAGCGCCACGGCGGCACCGTGCGCTGCGAAGACCGCCCAGGCGGCGGCGCGAGCTTCGTGATCCGCCTGCCGGTTGCCGCGCGCGGGCACTGACACATCCCCGTCCCGGCCCCGTTCGCGGGACGCCGCGGAACCGGCTTCGCCGGGCCGCAGGCGTCGCCCCCGGCGAGGGGGAAGGAGAAGCGACACGAAGTGCGCGAAGCCTGGGGGAGTACCAAGCCCGTCAACCTAAAATCCCGGCCCTATGCAGAGATCGCACATCGTTCGGCCCGCGGCCATGTTCTGGGGGCTGGTGGTGTTCATGCCGGTCGGCGTCACCTACCTTTCGGCCCTCTTGCTGCTGCTCACCATGCTGGTGGCCGGCGGCCTGGGCGGGCGCTATGCGCGGCTGCGCGCCAACCCGCTGTGGTGGCCGGTGATGGCCTACCTGGCCTGGACCCTCATCGTGCTGGCCATCGGGCAGCACTATCCCGAGACCGGCTCCAACCTGTTCCACGGCATCCGCATCGGCCTCACCATGCTGATGGCGATGGCGCTCACGCGCGAAGAGGCCATCTGGGCGCTGCGCGGCTTTTTGCTGGTCGCCGCGCTGAACATCCTGCTGGTCATCTTCTTCTACGCAGTCGGCGGCTTCCCCATCTGGTCGCCGCTGCGCGCGGTGGTGATGGAAGTGGGCAACAAGTCGATCAGCAACGCGCTGCTGTTCAGCGTGGTGGCCTCCACGGCCGCCGTGTGGGGCATCGCGCAGATCGCCGCGCACAAGCCGCTGCGCTCCATTCCCGCCTTTGTGCTGATGCTCGGATTGGGCCTGGTGGTGGCGCTGCCGCTGACCTCGCGCACCTCGGTGCTCGCGCTGCTGCTGGTGATTCCGGTGGTCTGCGTCCACCAGTGGCGCAACCATCTGAAGATGCTGGTGGGCGCGCTGGTGCTGGGGGCAGTGGTGCTCGGGGCGGCGCTCTATCAGGTGCCGCAGCTGCAGCACAAGGTCGAGACCGGCGTGCAGGAACTCGAGGAGGCGCAGGCCGGCGCGGTCTTCAAGGGCAGCTGGGTCATCCGCTACTACATGTACCGCGACACCGGCCTCATGATCGCCGATCGCCCGTTCACCGGCTGGGGCATCGGTGGCTGGACCGACCAGTGGCACAAGCGCGGCCCGGCGCTGCTCGCCGACTCGAACATGCCGCACAACGACTTCCTGTGGGCCGGCGCGCAAGGCGGCCTGCCTGCCCTGCTGAGCCTGCTCATCATCATGGTCGCCGCCGTATGGCAGGCATGGAAGCGGCCCGACATCGCGGGCCGCTATGCGCTGGCCGCGACGCTGATCGCGCTGATCGCATCGAGCGTGAATTCGGCCATGCGCGACGCGCAGATCGGCCTGGCGCTGCTGTTCGTCTCGATGGTCTACCTGCGGCTCGCGCAGGAGAAGAACGACCCGGATCCGTGGCGCGGACTGCTGTCCTCGCGCTTGAAGAGCCTGGAAAACCTGGAAAAAGACCCCGCCCGCCCGGCTGCCTGAAGAGGCATCGGACGGTCGGGGCCGGATGGCTCAGCGGCCAGCGGCTCAGTGCCGCGACGACACCGTCTCGCCGGCCTTCAGCCGGTACACCGTGCCGCAATACGGGCACTTGGCCTCGCCGGTGCGAGCCACGTCGAGGTAGACCTTCGGGTGGCTGTTCCAGAGCTTCATGTCGGCCTTGGGGCTGGGGCAGAACACGCCGCCTTGATGATTGAGCTCCTTGGCCAGGAGTTCGACGACTGCATTGGTGGACATGGGTTTTCTCAGACTTTCGTGAGCCAGTGGGCGTACTTGGGATTCTTGCCGTTCACGATGTCGAAGAAGGCAGACTGGATTTTCTCGGTGATCGGGCCACGGGCGCCGCCGTCGCCGCGGTTGCCGATCTCGACGCGGTCGAGTTCGCGGATAGGCGTCACTTCAGCGGCGGTGCCGGTGAAGAAGGCCTCGTCGGCGATGTAGACCTCGTCGCGCGTGATGCGCTTCTGCACCAGCTCCAGGCCCAGGTCCTTGCACACGTGCAGGATGGTGTTGCGCGTGATGCCGTTGAGCGCGCCGGCCGACAGGTCGGGCGTGTAGACCACGCCGCCCTTGACCACGAAGATGTTCTCGCCCGCGCCTTCGGAGACGAAGCCGCTCGCGTCGAGCAGCAACGCCTCGTCGTAGCCGTCGTCCAGCGCTTCCATGTTGGCGAGGATCGAGTTGGTGTAGTTGCTCACCGTCTTGGCCTGCGTCATCGTGATGTTGACGTGGTGGCGGGTGTAGCTCGAAGTCTTCACGCGGATGCCGCGCTTCATGCCTTCTTCACCGAGGTAGGCGCCCCACGACCAGGCCGCGACCATGGCATGCACCCGGTTGCCCTTGGGGCTCACACCGAGCTTCTCGGAGCCGATCCAGATCAGCGGGCGCAGGTAGCAGCTTTCGAGCTTGTTCTCGCGCACCACCTGTTTCTGGGCCTCGTTCAGCTGTTCTTGCGTGAAGGGGATCTTCATGCGCAGGATCTTGGCGCTGTTGAACAGGCGCTCGGTGTGCTCGGCCAAGCGGAAGATCGCGGTGCCCTCGGGCGTCTTGTAGGCGCGCACGCCCTCGAAGGCGCCGCAGCCGTAGTGCAGCGTGTGGCTCAGCACGTGGATCTTGGCGTCGCGCCAGTCCACGAGTTCGCCGTCCATCCAGATCTTGCCGTCACGGTCGTCCAGCGAGGGGGGGATCGAGCTCATTTCCTGATTCCTTTGGAAGCGGTGTTGGGAGCGAGGTGGGAAGTCGCAAAAGCTTTCGATTTTACGGCGGTGGGATTGGCGGGGTGCCCGACAATGGCCGGTTGTGCAAACCAGTGGAAAAAGGGTTTCCGTGTCCGTATTCAAGAACGTCATCGTCTATCGCATCGAACCTGCCTGGTCCCAGACACTGACCGAGGCAGAAGAAGGGCTCGGCAAGCAGCGCTTCGTGCCTTGCGGTCCCTCGCAGGAAAAGTCCGCCGGCTGGGTCGAGCCCCGCGGCGAAGCCAATGGCCCGCTGGTCGAATCCATCGACGGCCAGTGGCTGGTCGAATACATGATCGAGAGCAAGCAGGTCCCCGGCTCGGTGGTGCGCCGCAAGCTCGACGAACGCTGCGCGCAGATCGAAGCCACCACCGGCCGCAAGCCCGGCAAGAAGGAAAAGAAGGAGCTCAAGGAAGACATCACCCTGGAGCTGCTGCCGATGGCCTTCACCCGCAGCGCCCGCGTGACGGTGTGGATCGACAAGGCCGAGAACCGCCTCGTGATCAACAGCGGCAACGCATCGCGCGCCGACGAAGTGGTCACCAGCCTCGTGAAGTCGCTCGACGGTTTCGCGGTAGCCCTCATCAATACGCAGATCGAGCCCGCCGCCGCCATGGCCAACTGGCTGCTGACGCAGGAACCGCCGGCCGGCTTCACCATCGACCGCGAGTGCGAGCTCAAGGCCTCGGACGACTCCAAGGCCGTGGTGCGCTACGCCAAGCATCCGCTCGACATCGAGGAAGTGCAGAAGCACATCACGGACGGCAAGCGCCCGACGCGCCTGGCGCTCACCTGGGACGACCGCGTGTCGTTCGAGCTGACGCACGGCCTGCTGATCCGCAAGATCACCTTCCTCGAAGGCACCGGCGACGGCGCCGCGGGCGGCAAGAAGGAAGACAACTTCGACGCCGACGTGGCCATTGCCACGGGCGAGCTGGGCCAGCTGGTGCCGGCGCTGCTCGATGCGCTCGGCGGCGAAGCGGCGTTCTCGGCGGCTGTGCCGGACGAAGCGGCGAAGCCCATCGCAGCAGCCGCCGCTCCCACAATGACGACCCCGGCCGACGCGCCCGAGGAGGAAGACGCGCCGTTCTGAGGCGTCTTCCAACAGGCGTGGCTCAGGCCGCCGGCGGGTCTTCTTCTTCCGGGGTTTCGGGCCGCGTCATCGTCCAGCTCTGCAGCTTGCCGCCATTGAACACGGCGTCGACGTACGAGCCGCCGCCGTCGGTCCAGCGGTAGTGCTCGGGCTGCTCGTCCTTGGGCGAGCGCAGCTCGCCGAGGGCGCGCGTCATCGCGATCACGTGCATCAGCGTGACCCCGGGCTTGAGCTTGGCATTGAGCATCACGGCACTTGCCACATAGCCCACCGGCCGCTCGGCGGCTCGCTTGAGCACCTGCATCGCGCGGTTGAAGTGCAACAGCAGGAACATCACGATGGCGCCACCGGCCAGGGCGACGCCGCCCCAGCCGCCGCTGCGCCAGGCCAGCCCGAGAAGAAGGATGGCCCCGACGGGCACCAGAAATTTCTTGAAATTCATGGCGCGCATTGTCGCCGCCCGCAGTAGCGACCATGGCTACCGCCGGGCGCGCCGGACGGTACTCGCCCCGAAAAGCGCACAGCACGCGAGCGCCACGCGGCACATTTCGCCGCACGGGCATCAGCCCGGGCCACTGAAAAGCGTATGACCATTCCGCGTTCCGTCACTTTCGTTCGTCTCACCCTCGTCGCCGCGCTCGCGGGCACCGTACTCAGCGGCTGCTACGTGGTGCCGCTCGGACAACCCGCTCCCGCCGTACCGCCTTCGCAGTCGTACGCCGTGGCACCGGGCCCGGTCGCACAGACCTTCAACGCGCGGCTGTACCCGTCGAATGCCGAAGCCGCGCGCTACGGCGCCGTCGCCGGCACGGTCACGAACGACATGAACGGCCGCGGCCACTTCAACGCACAGATCGGCGGCGAACAGTTTCAGGGAGAGGCAACCCGGGTCGCAGGCTCGCGGGGCACCGGCGTGGCGAATGCCACCGGCAGCCGCGGCGGCAACCTGAGTTGCCAGTACACGATGAACTCGGCCACGTTGGGCAGCGGCCAATGCGTGCTCAACAGCGGGCCGGCGTTCACGATGCACATCGGGGGATAGGGAGGGTGGGCCCGGCGCGCCACGGTGCGCCGGGCCATTTTTTTCCGGACCTCCCTGTCACTGATCAATCAATCGAGGCGGCGGACCACGTCCATCGCCTCTTCGATGCGGTCGACGGCGTGGATCGTCAGGCCTTCGATCTCTTTCGAGCCCTTGCGCGGTGCGTTGGCCTTGGGCACCACCGCCACGCTGAAACCCAGCTTGGCAGCCTCGCGCAGGCGCTCCTGCCCGCGCGGCGCCGGACGCACCTCGCCCGCCAGGCCCACCTCACCGAACGCGATGAAGCCCTTGGGCAGCGGCTTGCCGCGCAGGCTCGACGTAATGGCCAGCATCACGGCGAGGTCGGCCGCGGGCTCGCTGATGCGCACACCGCCCACCGCGTTCACGAACACGTCCTGGTCCATGCAGGCCACGCCCGCATGGCGGTGCAGCACGGCCAGCAGCATCGCGAGGCGGTCGCGGTCCAGGCCCACCGACAGGCGGCGCGGGCTCGGTCCGCCGTTGTCGACCAGCGCCTGGATTTCCACCAGCATCGGCCGCGTGCCTTCGAGCGTCACCAGCACCACGCTGCCCGGCACCGGCTCGGCATGCTGGCTCAGGAAAATGGCGCTCGGATTGGTCACGCCCTTGAGGCCGCGCTCGGTCATGGCGAACACGCCGATCTCGTTGACCGCACCGAACCGGTTCTTGATGGCGCGCACGAGGCGGAAGCTCGAATGCGTGTCGCCCTCGAAGTACAGCACCGTATCGACCATGTGTTCGAGCACGCGTGGGCCGGCCAGTGCGCCTTCCTTGGTGACGTGGCCCACCAGCACCACGGCCGTGCCGCTGGTCTTGGCGAAGCGCGTGAGATGCGCCGCGCATTCGCGCACCTGCGCGACGGAACCGGGGGCTGACGTGAGCTGGTCTGAATAGACAGTCTGGATCGAATCGATCACCGCGATGGCCGGACGCGTGGCGTCGAGCGTGGCGATGATCTTCTCCAGCTGGATCTCGGCCAGCACCTGCACCTGAGAGTGATCGAGCCCGAGCCGCTTGGATCGCAGCGCGACCTGCGCCCCGCTTTCTTCACCGGTGACATACAGCGCGTTCTGCCCCGCACGCTGCAGCGCATCGACCGCCTGCAGTAGCAGCGTCGACTTGCCGATGCCCGGGTCGCCGCCGATCAGCGTGACGCCGCCCGAGACGATGCCGCCGCCCAGCACGCGGTCGAGCTCGTCGAGGCCTGTGGGCGTGCGCGCGACGTCGGTCGCTTCTATTTCCGACAGCGTGGCGAGTTCCGACGCGCCCGCGAGCGACGCGAACTGCGTGCCGAAGCGGTTGTTGGCCGGGCCGCTGCCCGCGCCCGCGACCTGCTCGATCAGTGTGTTCCAGGCGCCGCAACTCGGGCATTTGCCGAGCCATTTGGGGCTGGTGCCGCCGCATTCACTGCAGACGAAAAGTGTTTTGTCCTTGGCCATGCGGCGAGTTTAGGTGTCCGCACAAACCCTGATGACTGCCAGCTAGGAAAGCTCAGCCGAATCATTTAACATGTTAAGTAATTTCAAAGAGAGACGCGTCTTGAGCACGACATTCACGCACCGCAATTTGCCGCGCCTGCTGCTGCAGGCCCGCGAAGCCGTGATGGCCCACACCCGGCCCAGCCTGCGCGAGCACGCGCTGTCCGACCAGCAATGGCGCGTGCTGCGCGTGCTGGGCGAGCACGGCGCGGTCGACACCGGCCGGGTGGCGCGCGAAGCTTTCATCCTCGGGCCCAGCCTCACCGGCGTGCTTGCGCGCATGGAGCGCGACAACCTCATCACCCGCGCGCGCGACCCGGCCGACCAGCGCCGCACCGTGGTCGAGGCCACGCCACACGGCATGAAGCTGGTGAAGCGGCTGGGCACCAGCATCGAGGCGCACTACGACTGGATGGAAAAGTCGCTCGGCAAGGCCAAGCTCGCGCAGCTCTACGGGCTGCTCGACGAACTCATCGCACTGGAGCAACCTTCATGAGCAGCGCCCCCCATTTCCTGCCCACCGGCACGGTGTACGGCACCTTGCTGAACTTTCGCGCCGAAGTGGTGGCGCTCGCGCCGCAGATGACGCAGCCGCCCTACAAGGCACCGCCGAAGGCGCCCGTGCTCTATGTGAAGACAGCCAACACCTGGAGCCCGCACGGCAGCGCCATCGCAGTGCCCGCGGCCGTGCCCGAGGTGGAAATCGGCGCCAGCATCGGCATGGTGATCGGCGCCGAGGGCGACATCGAAGGCTTCGTGCTGATGAACGACCTGTCGATCCCGCATGCGAGCTTCTTCCGCCCGCCGGTGAAGTTCAAGTGCGTCGACGGCTTCCTCGGCATCGGGCCGGTGCTGCGCGACGCACAGGAGGTAGCCGACCCCGCGAACTTCCTTGTCGAGGTGCACATCAATGGCGAACTGAAGCAGTCGATCGACTTCTCGCAGCTCGTGCGCCCCGCGCAGCAACTGCTTGCCGATGTCGGTGAGTTCATGACGCTGGCGCACGGCGACGTGCTGATGCTCGGCTGCGACCTTGGCCGGCCGCTGGCCCGCGCGGGCGATCACATCGACATCTCCGCGCCGGGCTTCGAGACCCTGAGCAACACGCTGGTGAAGGAGGCCGCATGAAGCACGCACGCGTCATCTTCGAAGGCCGCGAGCATTCCGGCACGAGCCATGAGCTCAATGGGCAGCAAGACGCCGCCGCGCGCCTGGACGACGGCCGCATCGTGCCGCAGGAGCAGCTCGTCTGGCTGCCGCCGCTCGCGCCCACGGCACGGCCGCGCACCATCCTCGCGCTCGGCCTCAATTACGCCGACCACGCGAAGGAGCTCGAGTTCAAGGCGCCCGAGGAACCGCTGGTGTTCGTCAAGGGCCAGAGCACGCTCATCGGCCACCGCCAGCGCACGCACCGTCCGGCCGGCGTGCAGTTCATGCACTACGAATGCGAACTCGCCATCGTGGTCGGCAAGACCGCGAAGAACGTGAAGCGCGATGACGCGTATGACTTCATCGGCGGCTACACGGTGGCCAACGACTACGCGATTCGCGACTACCTCGAGAACTGGTACCGCCCCAACCTGCGCGTGAAGAACCGCGACACCTGCACGCCGCTGGGCCCGTGGTTCGTCGACGCGGCCGACGTGCCCGACCCCATGGCTCTTGCATTGCGCACCACCGTCAACGGCACGGTCACGCAGCAAGGCAACACGCGCGACATGATCTTCGACGCGCCTTTCCTCATCGAGTACTTCAGCCGCTTCATGACGCTGTCGCCGGGCGACCTGATCCTCACGGGCACGCCCGACGGCGTGGTCGATTGCAAGCCGGGCGATGTGATCGTGACCGAGATCGAGCACATCGGCGCGCTGGTCAACACCATCGACGTGGCCTGAACCCTTTTCTTTTTCCTGTCACACATCAACAAGCGGAGACAAACGCAATGAACGCCGGAAAGAAAACGCTCGCCCTCGCTGCCGCCCTCGTGGCCGTGAGCGCCTCGATGTTCGCGCTCGACGCGCCTGCGCAGACTGCGGCCTTCCCCACCAAGCCCGTGCGCTGGGTGGTGGGCTACCCGGCCGGCGGCGGTACCGACTTTCTCGCGCGCACGGTCGGCGCGCAGGTATCGCAGCAGGTAGGCCAGCCGGTGCTGGTCGACAACAAGCCCGGAGCGGGCGCGATCATCGCGTCGGAGAACGTGGCGCGCGCACCGGGCGACGGCTACACCGTGTTCTCGGCCGACAACGGCGTGCTGGTCTACAACCCCGCGCTCTACAAGAAGCTCCCCTACGACGCCGAGAAAGACTTCGCGCTGGTCGGCATGATGGGCCGTTCGCCGCTCATCCTCACGGCCGCGCCCAATGCCGGCATCGCCGATGCCAAGGCATTGCTCACCGCGCTCAAGGCCTCGCCCGGCAAGTACAGCATCGCGACGCCGGGCACCGGCAGCCCGCACCACCTGGCGCTCGAGTTGTTCCAGCGCGAAGCCGGCGTGTCGATGCTGCACGTGCCCTACAAGGGCGGTGCGCCCGCGCTGCAGGACCTGATGGGCGGCCAGGTCGCGCTGATGATGCTCGACCTGCCCAGCGGCGTGAGCGCCGTCAAGGCCGGCAAGGTGGTGCCGCTGCTCGCCATGTCGGCCGAGCGCGTGCCGCAGCTTCCCAACATCCCCACCGCCAAGGAACTCGGCTTCGCCAACGTCGAGGCCTACACCTGGCAGGGCCTCGTCGCGCCCGCGGCCACGCCGAAGGAAGTGCAGGCGAAGCTGGGCGCCGAGCTCCAGAAGGCCATGGCCGATGGCGGCGTGCGCCAGAAGCTCTACGACGCGGGCTGGGAAGCCCGCCCCGCCGACGCCGCTGAAATGACGCGCTACACCGACGCCGAGCGCAAGAAATGGCATGCCTTGATCAAGGCGCGCGACATCAAACTCGATTGAACCGAACCGGACACTTCTTCATGCAACAGATCGACCATCTCATCGGCGGCAAGTCCGTCACGGGCAAGGACTACTTCGAAACGGTCAACCCGGCCACTCAGGAAGTGTTGGCCGAAGTCGCCTCGGGCGGCGAAACCGAAGTAAACGCCGCCGTGGCCGCCGCCAAGGAAGCCTTTCCCAAGTGGGCCGGCCTGCCCGCGCCCGAGCGCGCCAAGCTGATCCGCAAGCTCGGCGACCTGATCGCGAAGCACGTGCCCGAGATCGCGCAGACCGAGACCAACGACTGCGGCCAGGTGATCGCGCAGACCGGCAAGCAGCTGATTCCGCGCGCGGCCGACAACTTCTACTACTTCGCCGAGATGTGCACGCGCGTCGACGGCCACACCTACCCCACGCCCACGCACCTGAACTACACGCTGTTCCACCCGGTGGGCGTGTGTGCGCTCATCAGCCCGTGGAACGTGCCCTTCATGACGGCCACCTGGAAGGTCGCGCCCTGCCTGGCCTTCGGCAACACGGCGGTGCTGAAGATGAGCGAGCTGTCGCCGCTGACGGCCGCTCGCCTCGGTGAACTAGCGCTCGAAGCCGGCATTCCGCCCGGCGTGCTGAACCTCGTGCACGGCTACGGCAAGGAAGCCGGCGAGCCGCTGGTGGGGCACCCCGACGTGCGCGCCATCTCGTTCACCGGCTCCACCGCCACGGGCAATCGCATCGTGAAGAGCGCGGGCCTGAAGAAGTTCAGCATGGAACTCGGCGGCAAGAGCCCGTTCGTGATCTTCGAAGACGCCGACCTCGACCGCGCGCTCGACGCGGCCGTGTTCATGATCTTCAGCAACAACGGCGAACGCTGCACGGCCGGCTCGCGCATCCTGGTGCAGCAGTCGATCTACGCCGACTTCGCGGCGAAGTTCGCGGAGCGCGCGAAGCGCATCACGGTCGGCGACCCGCTCGACGAGAAGACCATCGTCGGCCCGATGATCTCGCAGGCCCACCTGGCCAAGGTGCGCAGCTACATCGAGCTGGGACCGAAGGAAGGCGCGACGATGCTGTGCGGCGGGCTCGAAGCGCCGTCGAACCTGCCGGACCGCGTCAAGAAGGGTAATTACGTGATGCCCACGGTGTTCGCCGATGTCGACAACCGCATGAAGATCGCGCAGGAAGAGATCTTCGGCCCGGTCGCCTGCCTGATTCCGTTCAAGGACGAGGCCGATGCGATTCGCCTGGCCAACGACATCCAGTACGGCCTGAGCAGCTACGTGTGGACCGAGAACATCGGCAAGGCCCACCGCGTGGCCGCCGCCGTCGAGGCCGGCATGTGCTTCGTCAACAGCCAGAACGTTCGCGACCTGCGCCAGCCCTTCGGCGGCACCAAGGCCTCGGGCACGGGGCGCGAAGGCGGCACCTGGAGCTACGAGGTGTTCTGCGAGCCGAAGAACGTGGCGGTGTCGCTGGGCTCGCACCACATTCCGCACTGGGGCGTGGCATGAGCACGCGGCGCCGCACGCTGCTGCAGGGCGCGGCCGCATTCGCGGCACTGCCCTCGCTCGTGGGCGCGCAGGGCACATGGCCCAACAAGCCGATTCGCGTGATCGTGCCCTTCCCGCCCGGCGGCACCACCGACTTCGTCGCGCGGCTGGTGGGCACGGAGCTGTCGAAGGCGCTGGGTCAGCCGGTCATCGTCGACAACAAGCCCGGCGCGGGCACGGTGATCGGCGTCGACGCCGCCGCCAAGGCCGCGCCCGACGGCTACACCTTCGTCTGCGTGGCCAACAGCTTCGCGGCCAATCAGACGCTGATCCGCAAGCTGCCCTACGACACGCAGAAAGACCTGCGCCCGGTCGCCCTGATGGGCATGTCGGAGCACGTGCTCGCCACGCACCCGGCAAGCGGCCTGAAGACGCTGGCCGACCTGCGCAACCAGGCCAGGGCCCAGCCCGGCACGCTGAGCTTCGCCTCCTTCGGCAACGGCACCTCGGCCCACCTGTCGGGCGAGATGCTCAAGCTGCAGATGGGCCTGGACATCGTGCACGTGCCCTACAAGGGCCAGGGCCCCGCGCTGACCGACCTGCTCGGGGGCCAGGTGACGATGATGTTCGGCAACTGGCCCGAGTTCCGCAGCCATTTGCAGGGCGGCAAGCTGGTGGCGCTGGGCATGGCGACCGCGCAGCGCTCGCAGTACGCGCCAGCCATACCCACACTGGCCGAACAGGGCGTGCCCATCGAGTCCAATTCGTGGAACGGCCTGCTGGCGCCCGCCGGCACACCCGACGCCGTGGTGCAACGCATGAACGCCGAGGTGAACCGCGCGCTCGCCGGGCCGGTGGTGACGGAGGCCTTCCACAAGGGCGGCATCGCGTCGCTGTCGGGCACGCCGGAGCGCTTTGCAACATTCATCCAGAGCGAGATCGCGAAGTACGGCGATGTGATCCGCAAGGCCGGCATCCAGACCGAGGGCTGAACCATGAGCCTCTATGCAATGCAGAAATTCCTGTTCGCGCTCAACCGCGAGCAGGAAGTGCAGCGGCGCTACGCCGAAGGCGGCGCAACGCGCGCGGCCCTGCTGGGCGCCTACGACTTCACGGACGAAGAGCGCGAGGCCATCGACACCGGCGACATCGGCAAGCTCTACGTACTCGGTTGCAACGGCCAGTTGCTGATGCACTTCGCGCCCCTGCTCGGCATTCCGTGGGCCGATTACCTCGAAGCCATGCGCGAAGGCGTGCGCAAGTACGGCCCGGTGCGCGCGGGCATCTATGCAATGACAACCGGCACCGACGAGAAAGTGGCAGGCGTATGAGTCTCGTATTTGCAGGCGTGTGCAGCCACGCCCCCGGCATCACCGGCCGCGCCCATCTGGCGGACCCGGCCGTGAAAGACGAGTTCCATGCGCAGTTCCATCGCTTCGGCGAGGCCATGCGCGCGACGAAACCCGACGCAGTGATCGTGATCGCCGCCGAGCACTTCGCGAACTTCTTCATGAACAACATGCCGGCCTATGCCATCGGCATGGCCGACAGCTACGAAGGCCCCATCGAAGACCCGAAGTGGCTGGGCATCGAGAAGCACACCATTCCCGGCGACGCAGCACTGTCGCAGCGCCTCATCCGCGAGGTGATGCAGACGGTGGACGTGGCCTATGCGGAGGAATGGAAGTTCGACCACGGCATCATGGTGCCGCTGAACTTCCTCACGCCGAACTTCGACACCAAGGTCATCCCCGTGAACATCAACTGCCAGGGCCCGCCGCTCACGCCGCTGCACCGCGCCTGGGCTTTCGGCGAAGCATTGCGCCGCGCCTGCGACAAGGCGCCCGAGCGCATCGCGCTGGTGGGCACCGGCGGCATCTCGCACTGGCCGGCCACGCCCGACTCGGGCAAGGTCAATGCCGCGTGGGACGCCGAATTCATGAAGCGCTGGTGCGCCAACGACCGCGAGGGCATGCTCTCGCTGGACGACTATGGCGACGAAGCCACCTACCGCGAAGCGGGCCAGGGCGGCTTCGAGATCCGCACCTTCATCAGCGTGGCCGCGGCCGCGCGCGGCAAGGGCGAGATCTTCCATATGAAGGCGATTCCGATCTTCGCGGTAACGTGCACGGCCGCGACGATGTCGGTGGAATGAACGGAGAACAGCAATGCCCCATCTGGTGATCCTCTACACGCCGAACATCGAAGCCGAGACCGACATGTCGGCCCTGTGCCGCACGCTGGCCGACACCATGCTGGAGCAGCGCGACGAGGCCGGCAAGCCGGTGTTCCCCATTGGCGGCACGCGCGTGCTGGCCTACCCTGCGGCGCACCACGCGGTGGCCGACGGCAAGGCAGACTACGCCTTCGTTTACCTCAACCTGCGCATGGCCGCGGGCCGCTCCGAGGCGGTGAAGAAGAAGGCCGGCGACGATCTGCTGGCCGCCGTGCGCGCGCACTTCGCGCCGATCTTCGAGCAACGCCACATCGGCATCACGCTGCAGATCGACGAAAGCCCCGGGCAGGTGTACGACGGCAAGCACAGCAACCTGCATCCCCTGTTCAACAAGAACTGAACGAAGCCACATGCTCTCCAAAGCCACCATCGCCCAACTGGCCGCCGAGCTGCACGAAAGCGAGAAGTCGCGCGTGCAGGTCGAGCACTTCTCCAAGCGCTTTCCAGAGATGTCCATCGAGGACGGCTACGCCATCTCGCGCGAATGGGTGAAGACCAAGATCGCCGAAGGCCGCACCGTGAAGGGCCACAAGATCGGCCTGACCTCGCGCGCCATGCAGCAGTCCAGCCAGATCGACGAGCCCGATTACGGCACGCTGCTCGACGACATGTTCTTCGAGCAGGGCGGCGACATCCCGTTCAAGCGCTTCATCGCGCCGCGTATCGAAGTGGAGCTGGCCTTCATCCTCGGCAAGAAGCTGCAGGGCCCGAACGTGACCATCTTCGACGTGCTGGCCGCCACCGACTATGTGGTGCCGGCCATCGAGATCATCGATGCGCGCATCGAGCAGTTCGACCGCCACACCAAGGCGCCGCGCAAGGTGTTCGACACCATCGCCGACAACGCGGCCAATGCCGGCATCGTGATGGGCGGCCGGCCGGTGAAGCCCGACGCGGTCGACCTTCGCTGGGTGAGCGCGCTGCTGTTCAAGAACGGCGTGATCGAGGAATCGGGCGTGGCCGCCGCCGTGCTCAACCACCCGGCCACCGGCGTGGCCTGGCTCGCGAACAAGCTCGCGCCGTGGGACGAATGCCTGGAGGCCGGCGAAGTGGTGCTGGGCGGTTCGTTCACACGGCCGACCACCGCGGTGCCCGGAGACACCTTCCATGCCGACTACGGACCTCTCGGCTCCATCTCGTTTCGCCTTGCCTGAAAGAAAGACGCCATGCACACCCCCATCAACACCTTCAAGCAGGCCCTCGCGGCCGGCAAGCCCCAGATCGGCCTGTGGGTCGGCCTGGCCGACGGCTACGCGGCCGAGATCCTGGCCGGCACCGGCTACGACTGGCTGCTGGTCGACGGCGAGCACGCGCCCAACGACGTGCGCTCGGTGCTCGCGCAGCTGCAGGGCATTTCGAGCGCATGGTCGGCGCAGCCCGAGTCGGAGCGCTCGCACCCCGTCGTGCGCATTCCGGTCGGCGACACCACGCTGATCAAGCAGCACCTCGACATCGGCGCGCAGACGCTGCTGGTGCCGATGGTCGACACGGCCGAGCAGGCGGCGCGGCTGGTGCAGGGCATGCGCTATCCGCCCGAAGGCATCCGCGGCATGGGCAGTGCGCTGGCGCGCGCCTCGCGCTGGCAGGCCTACCCCGACTACCTGCACGAAGCCAACGCACAGACCTGCCTGCTGGTGCAGGCCGAGACGGTCGAGGCAATGAAGAACCTCGACGCCATCGCAGCCACGCCGGGCGTGGACGGCGTGTTCATCGGCCCGGCCGACCTGTCGGCCTCGATGGGCTTCGTGGGCCAGCCCAACCACCCCGAGGTGCAGGCCGTGATCGCCGACGCGATTGCGCGCATCCGCAAGGCCGGCAAGGCGCCGGGCATCCTGTCGACCACCGAGGAGCAGGCGCGCAAGTGGCTCGCGGCCGGCGCGCTGTTCGTGGCAGTGGGCGTGGACACCATCGTGCTGGCGGCGGCGGCGAAGCAGCTGCTGGCCAGGTACAAGGCCGCGCCCGGCACCGCCTCGCCCAACGGCTACTGATTTTCTTCACACCGGAGCACGCTCGATGCAACGCATGACTTTGGCGGCCATCGCCACAGCAGCCACCCTCTTCCTCGCCGCCTGCGCGCCCATGGGCGCCGGCAAGCAAGGCGCGACCGTCCAGCAGGAAGCCAACCGCCAGGCGGTGCTCGCTTTCTACGAAAAAGGCCTGAACCAGAAGGACGCCGACGCAGCGCTGCAGTACGTGGGCAGCCGCTACGTGCAGCACAACCCCACGGCGGCCGACGGCCCCGAGGGTTTCCGCAAGTTCATCGCGTTCCTGCGCGAGAAGTTTCCGAACTCGCACAGCGACATCAAGCGCAGCTTCGTCGACGGCGACTACGTGATCCTGCACGTCAACGCGGTGCGCGAGCCGGGCACGCGCGGCAGCGCCATCGTCGACATCTTCAAGCTGGAGAACGGGAAGATCGTCGAGCACTGGGACGTGGTGCAGCCCGTGCCCGAGACGGCCGCCAACAAGAACGGAATGTTCTGACCCCATGACCGCGCCCGCCGACCCACCCAAGCGCTTTCGCTCCGCCACCATCCGCGAGGGCACGATCCGTGCAACCACGCGCAGCTTCCTGCATGCGCTGGGACAGGACGACGAGGACATCGCGCGCCCGCACATCGGCGTGTTCCATACGGGCGGCGAGATGAGCCCGTGCAACCTCAACCTGCGCGAGCAGGCGCAGCACGCCAAGACCGGCATCTACGCGGGCGGCGGCACGCCGCACGAATGCCCGGTGGTGTCGATCAGCGACGGGCTGACGATGGCGCATTCGGGCATGCGCTTCTCGCTGATCTCGCGCGAGCTGATCGCCGACAGCGTGGAAGCCTCCACGCGCGGCCATCAGTGGGACGGCATTTTCGCCATCGGCGCCTGCGACAAGAACCTGCCGGGGCTGATGATGGGCATGGTCCGCTGCAACGTGCCCAGCGTGTTCGTGCACGGCGGCTCCGCGCTGCCTGGCCAGATGCCGGGACCGGACGGTCGCGACCTGAACGTGGTCGACACCTACGAGACCATCGGCAAGGTGCTGGCCGGCACCGCCACGCACGACGAACTCGACGCCATGAGCCGCGCCTGCCTGCCCACGGCCGGCGCCTGCGCGGGGCAGTTCACGGCCAACACGATGGGCATGGTGTCCGAGGCGCTGGGCCTCGCGCCCATCGGCTCGAGCATGGTGCCCGCAGTGTTCAGCGAACGCGCGCCGCTGATGCGCCGCGCCGCGAAGACGCTGATGAAGGCGGTGATGGGCGACAGCCCGCTGCCGCGCGACATCGTCACGCGCAAGGCGCTGGAAAACGCCTGTGCCGTGGTGTCGGCCACGGGCGGTTCGACCAACGCCGCGCTGCACCTGCCGGCGATTGCGCACGAAGCCGGCATCAAGTTCCACCTCGACGACGTGGCCGAGGTCTTCGCGCGCACGCCGCTCATCGCCGACCTGCGTCCGGGCGGCCAATACCTTGCGCGCGACGTGTTCTACATCGGCGGCGCGGGCGTGATCCTGCGCACGCTGCTGGAGCAGGGCTTCCTGCATGGCGATGCGCTCACCTTCACCGGTCGCACGATGGCCGAGGAGTTGGCCGGCGCCCTTGCGCCTGATGGCCGCGTGGTGCGCGAGGCCGGCAACCCGATCACGCGCGACGGCGGCCTCGCGGTGCTCAAGGGCAACCTCTGCCCGGACGGCGCGCTGCTCAAGACGGCGGGACTCCAGGGGCTGGTGTTTCGCGGGCCGGCGCGCGTCTTCAACTCGGAGGAAGAAGCGCAGACCGCCGTGCAGAACCGCTTGTACGAACCCGGCGACGTGATCGTGATCCGCAACGAGGGGCCCAAGGGCAGCCCCGGCATGCGCGAGATGCTGGGCATCACCGCCCTGCTCTACGGCCAGGGCATGGGCGACAAGGTCGCGCTGCTGACCGACGGGCGCTTCTCGGGCGCCACGCGCGGCCTGTGCATCGGCTATGCGGGGCCCGAGGCGGCCGACGGCGGACCGATTGCGGCGCTGCGCGACGGCGACGTGATCGCCATCGACGCGCGGGCCGAGGCACGCTCGATTTCGGTCGATCTCACGGCCGAGGAAATCGCCGCGCGGCTCGCCCGACGTGAGGTAAACGCGGGGGCGGCCCGCGGGGGCTTGCTGGAAAAATACGCGCTCACCGTGCGCCCTGCCCACCAGGGCGCCGTGACCCACTCGGGCGCGGTCACCTGGCTGCGCGACGAGTCCTGACAGATCCTCAACAACCATCCAGAGAGACATCATCATGAGCTTCACGCGCCGCCAGATCCTGCAGACCACCAGTGCCTCCGCCTTGATGGCCAGCCTCGGCCAGAACGTCTTCGCGCAGGCGATGAACATCGAGACCGCCACCATCGTCACCGGCTTCGCGGCCGGCGGCACGTCGGACACCACCTGCCGGCGCCTTGCGACAAAGCTCAGCCCCGAGTACGCGAAGGTGGCGGTGGTCGAGAACCGCACCGGCGCGGGCGGCCAGATCGCCGTGAGCTACGTCAAGGGCCGCCCCGCCGACGGCAGCACCATCCTGCAGACGCCGACCTCGATCCTCACGATCTACCCGCACATCTACAAGAAGCTGCCGTACGACCCGATGGTCGACATCACGCCCGTCAGCCTCGCCTGCATCTTCGACTTCGGCTTTGCCGTGGGCCCGGCCGTGCCGGCCAGCGTGAAGACGGTGCCCGAGTTCCTGGCCTGGGCCAAGGCCAATCCGGCCGGCGCCAACTACGGTTCGCCCGCCGCGGGCTCCACGCCGCACTTCATCGGCGCGCTGCTGGGCAAGAAGGGCGGCGTCGAACTCAAGCATGCGGCCTACCGCGGCACGCAGCCCGCCATGCTCGACCTGCTGGGCAGCAACATCTCGGCGGTATCGGGGCCGATCGGCGACATCACACAGCACCTGCCCTCGGGCAAGGTGCGCATCCTGGGCGTCTCGGGCGCCAAGCGCAGCCGCTTCGCGCCCGAGGTGCCCACCTTCGGCGAACAGGGCATCAAGGACATGGCGCACAGCGAATGGTTCGCCTTCTTCCTGCCGGCCAAGGCCTCGCCCGAGCTGGTGGCGAAGCTGAACACCGCAATGAAGAACGCGCTCGCGCAGAAGGACGTGATCGACGGCCTCGGCACCTTCGGCCTGGAGGCGATGTCTTCCACGCCGGCCGAGCTGACGGAACTGTTGAAGAAGGACACCGCCAAGTGGGCGCCGATCGTGAAGGAAGTCGGCTTCACAGCGGAGGGTTAGACCACCCCGTTTCTTGCTCACTTCGTGTAGCCGAATCCCCCTCAAGGGGCAACACCAGCGGCCCGGCAAAGCCGGTTCCGCGGCGTTCCCCGCGAAGAATCCGGGGCCACAGGACGAGCAAGTTTTTTTTGAAGGAACTGCCATGAACACACTCGCCACCGCGCCTTCGGCGCTGGTCCATCCCTCGATCCACCCCGACGAGCGCGCCGCGCGCGAAGAGCTCGCGGCCTGCTACCGCGTGTTCGCGATGCTGGGCTGGACCGAGATGATCTACAACCACATCACGATGCGGCTGCCCGACAGCGTGACGGGCGGGGAGAAGCAGTTCCTCATCAACCCCTTCGGCCTGCACTACAGCGAGGTTACGGCCAGCAACCTGGTGAAGATCGACCTGCAGGGCAAAGTGCTCGACGGCTCGACCCATCCGGTGAACCCGGCCGGCTTCACGGTGCATGCCGCCATCCACGACGGCCTGCCCGGCGCGCACTGCGTGATGCACACGCACACCACGGCCGGCGTGGCCGTGGCCTGCCTGCAGGGCGGCCTGCAGCAGACCAACTTCTATACCGCCCAGCTGCACGACATGGTGGCGTACCACGACTTCGAGGGCATCACGATCCATGCCGACGAAGGCCCGCGCCTGCTCAAGAGCATCGGCAACCGCAACGCGGTGATCCTGCGCAACCACGGGCTGCTGGCCTGGGGCCAGACGCTGCCGCAGACCTTCGCGATCCTCTGGACGCTGCAGCGCGCCTGCGAGATTCAGATGGCCACCTTCTCGATGGGCGCGGCAATTCCGGTGAGCGAAGAGATTGCGCAGCGCTGCACGCGCGACGCGCTGCAGTTCAGCCCCGAGCATGGCGCGGGGCAGGACGTGTTCAATGCGCTGGTGCGGCAAGTGGACCGCATCGACCCGAGCTACCGCAACTGAGGCACCTGTTCCCATGAAGATTTGCATCTACGGCGCCGGCGCGATCGGCGGATGGATCGGCGCCGGCCTCGCACAGGCAGGCCAGCGCCTCAACGTGGTGGCGCGCGGCGCCACGCTCGATGCGCTGCAACGCGACGGCCTCTCGCTCATGCGTGGCGACGTGCGCACGCGCGTGCCGGTCAATGCCGTGGCCGACCCCGAAGCGCTCGGTGTTCAAGACCTGGTGGTCATCGCCGTGAAGGCGCCCGCGCTGGCCGGCGTGGCCGAGCGCATCGGGCCGCTGATCGGCGCCGACACCATCGTGCTGGTCGCGATGAACGGCGTGCCGTGGTGGTTCCTCGAAGGCGGCTTCGGCGGCGAGATTACGGGCCACCGGCTCGCGGCGGTGGACCCCGAAGGTGCTATCGCCAAGGCCATTCCCTCGCGCAACGTGGTCGGCTGCGTGGTGCACGCGAGCTGCTCGCTCGACGGGCCCGGCGTGGTGCGGCATCACTTCGGCAACGGGCTGATCGTGGGCGAGCCTTCGGGCGAGGCCACGCCGCGCGTGCAGAAGCTGGTCGAGCTGCTGAACGCCACGGGCATCGACACCACGCTGTCGCCGCAGATCCAGAAGGACGTGTGGTTCAAGCTGTGGGGCAACATGACGGTGAACCCGATCAGCGCGCTGACGGGCTGCACCACCGACCTGATCATGGACGACGACTACGTGCGCGGCTTCATCTCGGCGGTGATGCTGGAGGCCAAGGAGATCGGCCGGCGCATCGGCATCGAGATCACGCAGAGCCCGGAAGACCGGCATGCGATCACGAAGAAGCTCGGCGCGTTCAAGACCTCGATGCTGCAGGACGTGGAAGCCGGCCGCTCGGTGGAGCTGGACGCGCTGGTGACCGTGGTGCGTGAGCTGGGCGAACTGACCGGCGTGGCGACGCCGTTCACCGATGCGCTGCTGGGGCTGGCGCGCTTGAGGACGCGGCAGCTCGGCCTGTACTGAGCCGAGGCCGCCCCGGTCGCAAAATCACTTGACCCGGCCCCTGCGGCCGCCTTGATAAAGGCGCTGTCCGTTCCAAGCCAAGAGGTGATTTTGTGAATTCTCCAGCCGCTCGATTCCTGAGCCCGTCCGAAGCCGCCCGGCGGCTCGGCGTTTCCGCCAAGGCGCTGCGTCTGTACGAGCAGCGCGGGCTGCTGACGCCGGCCCGCACCGAGGCGGGCTGGCGCTCCTACGGACCCGACGAAATGGCCCGGGGCTCCGAGATCGTCGCGCTGCGCACGCTCGGCCTGAGACTTGCACAGGTGGCGCGTGTGCTGCAGGGCGACGCCGCGGGGCTGGAGCCGGCCCTGGCGGCGCATCAGGCGCTGCTCGAGGGGCGCGTTCGCCAACTCGGCGGCACCATCGAGAAGGTTCGCGGCCTGCGCGCCGACCTCGACCGAGGCCAGGCACCGACAGTCGGCGAACTGACGCGCCTGCTGCAGCCGGCCGGCGGACTCGACATCGCGTTCGAGCTTCCGTGGCCCTGGGGCGGTGAACGCTTCGAGCTGCGCGGCATCCGGCCGCTGAACTACATCGTCGGTCCGCTGGGCAGCGGGAAGACACGGCTGGCGATGCGACTGGCCGAGACCATTCCGGGCGCTGCGTTCCTCGGGCCGGACCGCTCCGCAAGCCCCGGCGCGGCGCTCGCACCGGCTGTCGCCGAAGCATTGGCGTGGTTGATGGAAGACGGCGCCACAGCCTCCGATGCGCTCATCGCCTTGCTGGCCGGACTGACGGCAGAGGGACCATCGGCGCTGGTGGTCGACCTGGTGGAACAGGGGCTGGACCACGCCACCCAGCAGGCACTGATTGCGCACCTGCGCCGTCGCGGACCCGAGGGCCGGCCGCTCTTCTTGCTCACGCGCTCCTGCGTGATCCTGGACCTGGCCGCGGTGGGCGATGAAGAATCGATCATCCTCTGCCCCGCCAACCACAGCCCGCCGACGCTGGTCGCACCGTACCCGGGCTCCGCGGGCTACGAGGCCGTCGCGACCTGCCTGGCCACGCCGGAAGTGCGGGCGCGCACGCAGGGCGTCATCGCGTGGCAGCCCGAGGCTGCGTGAGGCCGGGCCGTGCAGGCCGGCGCCGCGCGAAAAATTACCAGCGCTTTTCGGGAATGGCCGCCAGCGCTTCGATGCAACTGGCCACGGCCTTCGCGCGCTCGTCGCGCACCAGTTGCCAGTTGTCGGCCTTCCACTGCGTCCACGCGACGGGCTCCGACTGGTAGAAGCACGTCGCCGGCGGGCGCATGAAGCCGGGGCGGCCGAGCTCGGCACCGAACTTCAGGCGGAACAGCTCGTCCGAGCCCGCCAGGTTTTCATAGACCAGGTGCCAGGGGCCGGGATGCAGCGGCGTGTCGGCCTCCTTGGGGACCTGCCGCGCCGCTTCGATTTCCTCGGGCGTGGAGCCGTCCGTCAGCGCGGTCGCATAGGCGGCTTCGGCGCGTTTGCGATAGATGCCGGTGGCCACCTTGCTCAGCGCATCGTTGAGCTCGCTCATCGCGGGGTTGACGCTCGCGGGATCGTCCTTGCATTCCTCCAGCGTGTCGCCGGCCAGCTCGTCCTTCGAGAAGCCCTGCGCGCCGACACTGACGCGGCCCGTGAACATCGAGACGGCGACGCTCAGCGCAACCTGCCCCGCGACGTTGCCGATGGTGCTTTCGCGCCGGATCACGCGCAGGCGCTCGTAGCCGGGTTTGTAGGAGCCGCGGTTGAAGCGGACCCGGGTTTGCGGCACGGGTTGCTGCGGGGTCGCGGTGGGCGGGGTTTCGGCGGCAGCCGCAACGGGTGCGGGTGCCGGCACGTCCGGCTCGGCATGCGCGGAAAGGCCGATGACGGTCAGCGCGACGCCGCACGTCCACCATGTGGTGTTCTGTTTTTTCAGACTCATGTCACAAATTCCTCCGGCACGGATTGTCCCGCAACGGAGGCATTTCTCTCGCGTGCCTTCAGCGAAGATCCGGTTGCGGCAGCGTCACCCACCACGCCGCCACCACGATCAGCAAGCCCCCCGCCCATCCCCAGGGGCCGATACGTTCCCCGAACCCATACACCGCGATCAGCGCGCCGAACACCGGCTCGCTGCCCATCAGCAGCGACACCCGGCTCGGGCTCGAACGCGAGGCCGCGTGGTTCTGGGCGAAGAACGCGAAGACGGTGCACAGCAGCACGAGGTACGCCATGCCCCACCAAAACGAGGCCGTGGCGGGCGGCATGTGCCACGTGCCGTTGGCCGGCGAGGCGACGAGCGAGATCGCCGCCGCACCGATGGCCATCACGCCCGACTGCACGGCCGTCAGCGTCAGCGCCGGCAGCGCGTGCCGTCCGGCCAGCCGGCGCGTCATGCACACCATCACGGCGCGCAGGAAGGCGGCGATCACCATCAACCCGTCACCCCAGCCGAGCGACAGGTCTGCAGGCGAAGTGGCCGACAGCATCGCCGCGCCGAACGCCGACAGGCCCGCCGCCCAGAACACGCGTCGCGCCGGCCGCTGGCCCAGCAGCCACCATTCGACAAAGGGCGTGATCGCCACGCACAGGCTGATGAGGAAAGCGGCGTTGCTCGCGCTGGTCAGCGACACGCCGAAGGTCTCGCACACGAAGATCGCCAGCAGGTTCGCGCCGAGCAGCCCGCCCACCGCCAGGCCCTGCCGCCACTGCGTGTTGAACAACGGCCTCAGCGCCGGCAGCAGCACGACGAAGGTCAGTCCGAAGCGCAGCGCGATGAACTCCAGCACGGGCAGTTGCTGCGTGGCCTGCTTGGCGACCGCATAGCTGCCGCCCCACACCGCCGCCACGAGCAGCAGCATGACTTCGGCGGCGCCGATGCCCGCCCACTTGCTGGCGCCCGGCGCGCCCCATGCGACCGCGCCGCCCTTTTGCTTTGAACCCATACTGTCGACCCGCCGTCCATGAACAACCCACAAGGGAAGAATTGTTCTGGGCATCACCCGGGCCGCACAGCCGTCGGCCGGAACAGGACTATTGCGTCGTGGGAACGAATTCATTTCTCAAAGTGCTGCCCGAGATGGTGACCTTCCTGCGGGTCGCCGAGCTGGGCAGCTTCTCCGCAGCGGCCGATCTGCTGGGCATGACGCCATCGGCCGCGAGCCGGCAGGTGAAGCGGCTCGAAAAGGAAATCGGCGTGCAGCTGCTGCAGCGCACGACGCGCCAGCTGCGGCTGACCGAACCCGGCGCCGAGGCCTTCGCGCGCTGCCGCGAGCTGGTGCTGGCGGCGCAGGGCGCGATGGAGATCGGGCAGCAGTTCTCCAGCAAGCCGAGCGGACTGGTGCGCATCAGCGCGCCCAAGGCCTTTGCGCGGCGCGTGCTGCATCCGCACATCCTCGGCTTCCTGCAGCGCTATCCGGATGTGGACGTACAGCTCATCGTGGCCGACCGCGACGTCGATGCGATCCGCGAGGGCGTCGACCTGGTGGTGCGGCTGACGACGGAGCCGCCCGAAGGGCTGGTGGCACGCAAGCTGATGGCGGTGGAACACATCCTGTGCGCAACGCCCGCTTACCTGGCGCGGGACGCAACGGCCATCGCGCACCCGAACGACCTGCTCGCGCACAGCTGCCTGTCGCTCGGCGAGCGTGAGCGGGACAACCACTGGCGATTCAGGAAGAGCGGCGAAGAAGACGCAGAGGTCGTCGTGCGCGGCCGCTACATCTCCAACCACAGCGAGGTGCGGCTCGAAGGCGCGCTGGCGGACCTCGGCATCGCCTGCGTGCCGGTGTTCATGGCGCGCGACGCGCTGGACGCGGGCAGCGTGGTTCGCGTGCTGGCGGATTGGGAGTTCCAGGGCAACTACCACGGACACGCCTACATCCTGTACCCGCCCAGCCGCTTCATCGCACCCAAGTGCAAGGTGCTGGTCGATCACCTGCTCGGTGCGCTCAGTGCTTCTTCTTCAGCAGGACGCGCACAGCCTCGGGCAGGGAGTTGACCTGCGGCATGAAGTGGTCGAGCAGCGCGCCCAGGGCCACCGCGCAGACCACCGCGCCCAGCAGCGGCTTCCATGTGAGCCGCACGGCCGCCATGAGCCAGCCCTCGCGCGCCACGCGCACCGCGGCGCGGGCCGACACGTACGAGAACGCGACCTCGATGGCCACGGCCAGCAGCGCGTCCCAGCCGAAGTACAGCAGCACGAGCGAGCCGGCGCCGAGCACGACGGCTGCGCAGATCAGGAAGATGGCGATCACCGGCACGACGATGACTGCGCCTTCGTCCGCCCCGCCCGCGATGTCGAGCGCGCCGCCCGCCGCATCGGACAGCACGCTGCTGTCGCCACCGCTGCCCAGGCGACTGCCCACGTCGAACGCGAACTCGCCGGCATCGGCGCCGTCGCCCACGTCGGCATCGAGCTTCGACCGGCCCTCGACCAGCCGTCTGGCCCACCAGCGCAGCACGAGCAGATAGCCCAGGTACCCCACGCCCAGCGTGAGAAAGTAGCGCACCGCCAGCGAGTCCACATGCAGCAGGTGCATCTGCAGCGCCGACACGCCCCACATCAGCAGCATCGTGAACGTGCCGATCAGGATGCCATGCGTGCGCAGGCTGTAGCTGCGGTGCAGGTCGCGTTCGACCTGCGTTTCCCACAGGCGCACGGAGCGCCAGTCGGAAAGGATCTTCATTGGCCCTCGGTGGGGGCCGGATCGGCGAAAGGCACGCGCTGCGCCACGGCGCACATGAGTTCGTAGCCGATCGTGCCCGCGGCCTTCGCAACCTCGTCGATGGGAAGCACCGCGCCGGTCTTCGCGGACTTGCCCCACAGCGTGACCTCGCTGCCGAACTTCGCGTCGGGCACGTTCGTGAGGTCGACGGTGATCATGTCCATGCTCACGCGGCCGACCATGTGGGTGCGCACGCCGTTCACCAGCACCGGCGTGCCGCTGTCGCAGTGGCGCGGATAGCCGTCGGCATAGCCGACCGCCGCGATGCCGATGGTGAGCGGCCCCTGCGCCGTGAACCTGGAACCGTAGCCGATGGTGTCGCCGGCCCTCAGCGTTTGCACCGAGATGATCTGGGTCGACAGCGTCATGGTGGGCTGCAGCTGCCAGTGCGCCGCATCGTGCTCGGGAAAATCGGGCGCGCTGCCGTACAGCAGGATGCCGGGGCGCACCCAGTCGCCGCGCGTCTGCTCGGCGTGGCGCAGCGTGGCGGCGCTGTTGGCGATGGAGCGCTCGCCCGGCAGGTCGCGCGTGGCGCGCTCGAAGGTCGCCAGCTGGTGGGCGATGCCGCGCGCGCCGTCGGCGTCGCTGAAGTGGGTCATCAGCGAGATCTCGTCGACCTGCGTCAGCGCGTTCAGGCGGGTCCAGGCGGAGCCGAAGCGCTCGGGCGTAAAGCCCAGGCGGTTCATGCCCGAGTTCATCTTCAGGAACACGCGCTGCGGCTTCAGGGTCTTGTGAGCGGCGAGCATGTCGATCTGCTCGTCGCAGTGCACGGTGTGCCAGAGGTCCAGCCGCGAGCACAGCTCCAGATCGCGGGCGTCGAACACGCCTTCGAGCAGCAGCACCGGGCCGCGCCAACCGAGTGCGCGCACGCGCTCGGCCTCCGCCAGGTCGAGCAGCGCGAAGCCATCGGCGCCGCGCAAGCCTTCATAGACCCGCTCGATGCCATGGCCATAGGCATTGGCCTTGACGACGGCCCAGACGCGGGCCTCGAGGGCCGAGCGACGCGCCCGCTCGAGGTTGTGACGCAGGGCGCCGGTGTGGACGGTGGCGAGAATGGGACGCGGCATGGGAATTCCGGGGAAGACTCGGGGACAATGCAGACCACGTTTTAGCATCTTCGGGAATGGGGTTGAACACCGTAGGGATCCCTAATTCCGCGTCTCACCCCCATGCTATAACCGCCCATTCGCCCGCAGCGCAACACTTTTTCACTACCGCCAGCAGACCCCTCTGGCCAGCCAGCCCATCGATGAAGCGCGGTTTCTACACGATCATGTCGGCCCAGTTCTTTTCGTCGCTGGCCGACCAAGCGCTTTTCGTTGTTGCGGTCGACCTCATGCGAAGTTCGGGCGCGCCCGAATGGCAGCGCGCAGCCCTGGTGCCTATCTTCGCGGTCTTCTATGTGGTGCTCGCGCCGCTGGTGGGCGCTTTTGCCGATGCCTTGCCCAAAGGCAAGGTGATGTTCATCAGCAATGCCATCAAGGTGGTTGGCTGCCTGATGATGCTGTTCGGCTCCCATCCGCTGCTGTCGTATTCGATCGTGGGGCTCGGCGCCGCGGCGTATTCGCCGGCGAAGTACGGCATCCTGACCGAGCTGCTGCCGGCGTCCCAGCTGGTGAAGGCCAACGGCTGGATCGAAGGGCTGACCATCGCGTCGATCCTGCTGGGCATCGTGCTCGGCGGCACGCTGGTGGGGCACGCCATTTCCAGCAAGCTGCTGGCCTTCGACCTCCCGTTCATCGATACCGGCATCGACTCACCGGCCGAGGCCGCGATCTCGGTGCTGATCTTCGTCTACGTGCTGGCGGCATGGTTCAACACGCGCATCCCACACACCGGCGTCGAGATGCGCCCGCTGCGCTCCAACCCCGAACAGGGCCTGGCGCGCAACATCGCCGCGCTGCTGCCCGACTTCTGGCACTGCAACGCCCGCCTGTGGCGCGACCGCCTCGGCCAGATCTCGCTGGCCACCACCACGCTGTTCTGGGGCGCGGGCGGCAACCTCAAGTACATCGTGCTGGCCTGGGCCTCGCTGGCTCTGGGCTACAACACCACGCAGGCCTCGGCGCTGACGGGCGTGGTGACCATCGGCACGGCCGTGGGCGCGGTCGTGGCCTCGATGCGCATGCGGCTGGACATGGCCACGCGGGTGATCCCCATGGGCATCGCGATGGGGCTGATGGTGATCTGCATGAACTTCATCGGCAACGTGTGGCTGGCGGTGCCGTTCCTGATCCTGCTGGGCGGCCTGGGCGGTTTCCTGGTGGTGCCGATGAATGCGCTGCTGCAGCATCGCGGCCACAACCTGATGGGCGCGGGCCGCTCCATCGCGGTACAGAACTTCAACGAGCAGGCCTGCATCCTCCTGCTCGGCGGCTTCTACAGCGTGTGCACGGGCCTTGGCCTCTCGGCGTACGGCGCGATCAGTGCGTTCGGCCTCGTGGTGGCGGGATGCATGTGGCTCATCAAGCACTGGTATGACAGCAACCTGAAGAAATACCCGGAAGAGATCGAGCATCTGCTGGCCATCGCCCGCAGCGACAAGCATCATTGACCTCCCCCAGGCTGCGTGTTCCTGGGCTCTCCCCCAGGCTGCGCGCACTTCGTGTCGCTGCGCCTTCCCCCTCGCCGGGGGCGACACCGGAGGCCCGGCAAAGCCGGTTCCTCGGTGTCCCACGAAAATTCCCGTCCCAATGCAAGCAGCCCTCGCGCTCGTCTTCAACGCCTTCGTCTGGGGCATTTCGTGGTTTCCGTTTCGCCAGATCGCGAGCCACGGCCTGCATCCGCTGTGGGCCACCTGCCTGATCTACCTGGTCATCGCCGCCGCGATGGGGCTTTTGCGACGGCACGCGTGGAAAGGCTTCGCTGCCTTTCCGATGCTGGCACTGCTGGGCCTCGCGGCCGGCTCCACCAACGTGGGATTCAACTGGGCCGTGACGCAGGGCGACGTGGTGCGCGTGGTGCTGCTGTTCTACCTGATGCCGCTGTGGAGCGTGCTGCTGGGCTGGCTGCTGCTCGGCGAGCGGCCGACCGGCGGCGCGCTGGCGCGCGTGGCGCTGGCGCTCACCGGCGTGGTGGTGGTGCTGAAGGCGCCCGGCACCGAGTGGCCGGTGCCGTCGAGCCTGCCCGACTGGCTGGGCGTGGCGGCGGGCTTCAGCTTTGCCGTCACCAACATCGCGCTGCGCCACCTGCGGCAGGCCCCGGGCGAGTCGCGCGCGCTGTCGATGTTCTGCGGCTGCGCCTTCGTGGCCGGCGCCGCGGCGCTGGGCGGCACCGCGCTCGGCGCATTCGATTCGCCGCTGCGCGCCTCGCCGGGCTGGTTCGGCTGGGCCGTGCTGCTGGGCACCGGCTTCGTCTTCGCCAACGTGTGCCTGCAATACGGCGCGGCCCGGCTCACGGCCGCTGCGACCTCGGTGATCATGCTGTCGGAGGTGCTGTTCGCGAGCGTGTCGTCGGTGGCGCTCGGCGCGGCCACGATGGAGCCGCGCATCCTCTTGGGCGGCGCGCTGATCGTGCTGGGCGCCGTCTGGTCGGCGTTTGCACGAACGCCCGGGCGGAGTGATGATCGCGCCTCTTCCCCCACCTGAGGAAACAGCATGACCAGCGTCTACGACTTCGAGGCCAACCGGATCGACGGCAAACCGGTAAAGCTCTCCGCCTTCAAGGGCAAGGTGCTGCTGATCGTCAACACCGCCAGCAAATGCGGCTTCACGCCGCAGTTCGCGGGGCTGGAGGCGCTGCACGAGAAGTACGCTGACCAGGGGCTCGCGGTGCTGGGCTTTCCGTCGAACCAGTTCGGCGCGCAGGACCCGGGCACCAACGAGGAAATCGGCGCCTTCTGCACCACGAACTACGGCGTGAGCTTCCCGATGATGGAGAAGATCGACGTGAACGGCAGCAACGCCGCGCCGCTGTACCAGTGGCTCACAAAGGAAAAGCCGGGCCTGCTGGGCAGCACGGCCATCAAGTGGAACTTCACCAAGTTCCTCATCGGGCGCGACGGCACCGTGCTCAAACGCTACGCGCCGCTGGACACGCCGGCCTCGCTGACGCGCGATGTGGAAGCGGCGCTGGCGGCGGCCGGCTGAGGCTGCCAGCAGCCTGGCCTAGAACCTGAAGTCAGCCGTCTTCGAGCCACCGCCCACCGTCACGGTCTCGCTCTTGACGGCACCGCCAGGAGCGGCGGCGTCGATCACGTAGCGCCCGTTCGGCAGGTCGACCAGGCAGACCGGGCCGTTGGCGCGGAACGCGAGCGCGGCAGCGCTGTTGGCATCGCCGCCCTTGATCGTCACGTCGACATTGGCCAGGTAGGCGCCGTCGGTGCGCGCGAACAGCAGGGCCAGCGGATGGTCCTTCATGGCGGCGCGCATGGCCGTCGATTCGTCGGAGCCGATGCCGCCGCACACATAGCGCGCCGCGCCCGCGCCCTGCCAAGACGGCATGTCGCCTTGCGCCTGCGCGGCCATCGCACCGGCCGCGCAGAGGCAGGCCAGCAGCACGCGCCGCAGCGTGAAAGAAACGAGGGGTGCCTGAACATGGAACATTGCGCAGCCTCCTTGCTAGCGGATTCGGTGCCGCCATGATGCGCCGCGAACGGCGCCCGCGCGAGTCGGACCGCGCCCTCCCCCGCTGTGCGATCAGGCCGCGTCCAGCGCCGCGTCGAGCAGCTCGATCCAGTGCCGCACCGGTGTGTCGCCGCTGCCGCTTTGCAGGTGCGTGATGCAGCCGATGTTGGCCGACGCGATGGTGGCGGGCTGCAGCTGCTTCAGGTGCTCCAGCTTGCGGTCGCGCAGCGGATAGGCCAGCTCGGGCTGCAGCACAGAGTAGGTGCCCGCCGAGCCGCAGCACAGGTGCGATTCGTTCATTGCCACGCGGATGTCGAAGCCCAGCGCGCGCAGGTGCGTCTCGACGCCGCCGCGCAGCTTCTGGCCGTGCTGCAGCGTGCACGGCGGGTGGTAGGCCACCACGCCCTGCGGCGCGCGCACGCGGGCCTTCAGGGCAGGCACGAGGTCCGGCAGCAATTCGCTCAGGTCGTGCGTGAGCTCGCTGATGCGCGCCGCCTTCAGTGCGTAGGCCGCGTCGTGCTGCAGGATGTGGCCGTACTCGCGCACGGTGACGCCGCAGCCCGAGGCGTTCATCACGATGGCCTCCACCTCGTTACGCTCCACGAAGGGCCACCACGCGTCGATGTTGGCGCGCATCTGCGCCTTGCCGCCGTCCTGGTCGTTGAGGTGGAACTTCACCGCGCCGCAGCAACCGGCTTCGGGTGCGATCACCGCCTGTATGCCGGCCGCGTCGAGCACACGCGCGGTGGCACTGTTGATGTTCGGCATCATCGACGGCTGCACGCAGCCCGCGAGCATCAGCACCTTGCGCGCGTGCGTGGCGGTGGGCCATGCGCCGGCCTCCTGCTTCGCGGGCACCTTGGCCTTCAGCGCCTCGGGCAGCAGGCCGCGCACCGACTGGCCCAGCTTCATCGCGGGGCCGAAGAACGGTGACGGCAGGCCTTCCTTCAGCACCCAGCGCTGCGCAGATTCCATTGCGGGACGCGGCACTTTCTCGTCGACTATCTTGCGGCCGATGTCGACCAGGTGGCCGTACTGCACGCCGCTCGGGCAGGTGCTCTCGCAGTTGCGGCAGGTGAGGCAGCGGTCCAGGTGCAGCTGCGTGCTGCGCGTGGGCGCCTTGCCCTCGAGCACCTGCTTGATGAGGTAGATGCGCCCGCGCGGGCCGTCTAGCTCGTCGCCGAGCAGCTGGTAGGTCGGGCAGGTGGCGGTGCAGAAGCCGCAGTGCACGCACTTGCGAAGAATGGCTTCGGCCTCGCGGCCTTCGTCGGTGCCTTTGAATTCGGGGGCGAGCTCGGTTTGCATGGCGTCGTGGTTTCTTGTTCTTGTCAGTTGGCGGCAAGCAGGCGGCCGCGATCGAAGATGCCGTACGGGTCGAACTCGCGCATCAGCGCGCGCTGGATGCGCTCGACGGGCGCGCTCAGCGCGTCGAAGCGCGGCACCCCGCCCTGCGTGCCCGAACCCGGCAGGCGGAACAACGTGGCATGGCCACCCGCCGCTCGCGCGATCTCGCGGATGCGCACGGCCTGCGAAGGCGGCGCCTTGTACCAGCGCTGGCCGCCGTGCCATTCGATCAGCGGCGCCGCGCCGTCGATCGACAACACGGGCGCGGTCTGCGGCACGGACACGCGCCAGAGCGCATCGGGGCCCTCTTCTGTGGCGAACCACGACAGCTGCTGGTCGCGCAGCGATTGCCAGTCGGCCGCGGCGCGCGCGTTGTCCTTGCGCTCGCCGCCGAGGTGCTCGCATGCGGCTTCCACAGCGGCGACCGCGCCGCGCAGCCGCAGGTAGAGCGCGCCCGCGCCGGCGTATTCGAACCAGCAGCTCGCGTTCAGCGGCAGCGGCCGGCCGCCCCATTCGTTGAGCAGCCGCAGCGCATCGGCCTGCCCGCATGCGAATTCGAGCGTGGCCTCGGCGGGCGGCACCGGCAGCACCTTGAGGCTGACCTCGGCGATCACGCCCAGCGTGCCGAGCGAACCGGCCAGCACGCGCGAAACGTCGTAGCCCGCGACGTTCTTCATCACCTGCCCGCCGAAGGTCAGCAGCTCGCCGCGGCCGTTGACCAGCGTGGTGCCGAGCACGTAGTCGCGCACCGCGCCGACGCTCGCGCGCGCCGGGCCGCTGAGGCCTGCCGCGACCATGCCGCCGACGGTGCCGTTGCTGCCGAAGCGTGGTGGCTCGAACGGCAGGCACTGGCCTTTTTCCGCAAGCGCCGCTTCCAGTTCGGCGAGCGGCGTGCCGGCGCGCACGGTGACGACCAGCTCGCTTGGTTCGTAGCTCGTGATGCCGGTGAGGTCGGCTGTGCTCAAGACCTCGCCATGCGGCGCCTCGCCGTAGAAATCCTTGGTGCCGCCGCCGCGGATGCACAGCGGCGTATTGGCTGCAGCTGCGGCACGGATGCGCTCGACGATCTGGTGGAGTGCTGTGTCGGTGTTCATCGATGACTCCATCGCGGGTGTCGTTGTTCAGGGTGCGTGCACAGGCCACCGGGTACTCCCCTCCGCGAATGTCCCCCGCCTTCGGCTCCTCCTTTATTTCGCTGCGGGGAGCACCCTGCGCCCTGTGCACAACGAGCGCTGCTCTTGTGCTGGCCGATCAACAAGTGCTCTGATCGATCACGCCGGCGGGGTGCCTTGCGCAGCGAAATAAAGGAGGAGGCCGAAGGCCGGGGGACATTCGCGGAGCAAGGTACCCCGTCGGCGTGAGCGCGCCCCGAATGAACCCACGGGTTAAAACAGATCGCCATGTCAGAACCTCGGCAGATCCGGATGCTGCAACCTCCCCCCGCGCACCACCTGCTTGCCGTACTCGGCGCAGCGCTGCAGCGTGGGAATCACCTTGCCGGGATTCAACATGCCCTCGGGATCGAAAGCTCGCTTCACGCCGAACATCTGCTCGTTCTCGCTTGCAGTGAACTGCACGCACATGCTGTTGAGCTTCTCCACGCCCACACCGTGTTCGCCCGACACCGTGCCGCCCATCGCGACGCTGGTCTCAAGGATGTCGGCGCCGAACAGCTCGCAGCGGTGCAGCTCGTCGGGGTCGTTGGCATCGAACAGCACCAGCGGGTGCAGGTTGCCATCGCCCGCGTGGAACACGTTGCAGCAGCGCAGGTTGTACTTCTTCTCCATCTGCTGGATGGCCAGCAGGATGTCCGCGAGACGCTTGCGCGGAATGGTCGAGTCCAGGCACATGTAGTCGGGGCTGATGCGGCCCGAGGCGGGGAACGCGTTCTTGCGCCCGCTCCAGAACTTCATGCGCTCTTCCTCGCTGTTGCTGCACGCGATGGCGGTGGCGCCGCAGCCGCGCAGCACGGCGGTCATGCGGCCGATTTCTTCCTCGACCTCTTCGGGCGTGCCGTCGGATTCGCACAGCAGGATGGCCGCCGCGTCGAGGTCGTAGCCCGCGCGCACGAAGTCTTCGACGGCGGCGGTCATGGGCTTGTCCATCATCTCCAGGCCCGCCGGGATGATGCCGGCCGCGATCACCGCGGCCACCGCGTCGCCGGCCTTTCGCACGTCGTCGAAGCTGGCCATGATGCAGCGCGCGAGCTGCGGTTTCGGTACGAGCTTGACGGTGACGTCGGTGGTCACGGCCAGCATGCCTTCGCTGCCGATGACGAGCGCGAGCAGGTCGAGCCCCGGCGCGTCAAGCGCCTCGCCGCCGAACTCGATGGGCTCGCCCTCGGCCGTGAAGCCGCGCACGCGCAGCACGTTGTGCAGTGTCAAGCCGTACTTCAGGCAGTGCACGCCGCCCGAGTTCTCGGCCACGTTGCCGCCGATGGTGCAGGCGATCTGGCTCGACGGATCGGGAGCGTAGTAGAGGTTGAAAGGCGCGGCCGCCTCGCTGATGGCGAGGTTGCGCACGCCGCACTGCACGACGGCCGTGCGGCTGACCGGGTCGATCTTCAGGATGCGGTTGAACTTGGCGAGCGACATGGTCACGCCCATGGTGTGCGGCATGGCGCCGCCCGAGAGCCCGGTGCCCGCGCCGCGCGCCACCACGGGCACGCCGATTTGGTGGCAGGTCTTGAGCACTGCGGCCACCTGCGCCTCGGTCTCGGGCAGGGCCACCACCAGCGGGCGGGCGCGGTAGGCGGTGAGGCCGTCGCATTCGTAGGGCGTGGTGTCTTCGGCATGCCAGATCAGCGCGTGGGCGGGCAGATGGGCCTGCAGCGCGCGCACCACTTCTGACTGGCGCTGTGTTTTCTGCAGCGAATCGTGCTGCGTGGGGGTGAGCGGCGCATTCATGCGGCGACCTCTTTCTGCTTTCTTCTGCTCGCGGGATGTCTCGGGGTTTACTTCACGCACTCTACGGAATTGCGGCAGCCCTGGATTGATGGATTTTTGCCGGCCGCTTGAGAGAACTTTGCGAACGTGGTGATTGGTTCTTCAGCGCAGGCTCTGTTCCAGCCAATCGGCGAAGGCTGCGCACTCCCAGCGCTCCAGCGTGCCCGGCTGCCAGCAGATGTAGTGCCGGTGCGGCGACGGCACGGCCTGCTCGGACAGCGCCACCAGCCGGCCCGATTCGAACCACGCCGCGCCCAGCTTCTGCCGCACCAGCGCAATGCCGAAGCCGCTGGCGGCGGCGTCGTACACGAGCCCCAGGTCGTTGAACTGCGCGCCGATGTTCGGCTCGGGCTGGTCGAGCCCGCAGCTCGCGAACCAGGTGCCCCAGGGTTCGAGCGGGCTGCGGATCAGCCGCGCGCTGGCGATCTCCGCCGCGGTGCGAAAACCCGTGAACGGCCCGAACTCGTTGAGGTAGCTGGGGCTGCAGGCGGGCATCACCTGCTCCTCGAGCAACAGCCGGTGCTCGCAGTCGGCATACCCGCCGGGGCCGTAGCGCACTTCGAGATCGGCCTGCTCGGCCGTCACGTCGAGCAGCGGGATCGACACCTGCAGCACCAGCTCGATGTCGGGGTAGATGTTGCGGAACAGCTCTAGCCGGGGCATGAGGAACTGCCGGCTGAAGGTGGGCGTGACGGCAATGCGCAGGCGGGTGGCGCGCTGCGCGGCATTGGCGCCGAGCGGCATGGCCTGCAGCGCGGCGAGCCCCGTGCGCACGTTGGCGAGGTAGGCCGCGCCGTCGGCCGTGAGGCTGAAGTCGCTGCGGCCGAAGAGCTTGAAGCCGACGTGCGATTCGAGCTGGCGGATGCGGTGGCTCACCGCGCTGGTCGTGACGCACAGCTCGTCGGCCGCGCGGCCCGCGTGCCGCAGCCTTGCGACGGCCTCGAAGGTCAGCAGGCATTGGATCGGGGGGATGTGCTGCGCAACCATGGCGTCTTAGCTTCTTTGCGGGACGATCGCGTTCAGGGCGCGTGCACAGGACACCGGGTACTCCCCTCCGCGAATGTCCCCCGGCCTTCGGCCTCCTCCTTTATTTCGCTGCGGGGAGCACCCGGTGCCCTGTGCACGAGGGGCGCTGCTGTTGTGCTCGCCGATCAACGACTGCTCTGATCGATCACGCCGATGGGGTGCCTTGCGCAGCGAAATAAAGGAGGAGCCGAAGGCGGGGGACATTCGCGGAGCAAGGTACCCCGTCGGCGTGATCACACCCCGAACAACGCGCTTCACGCCAATCAGTCCTCGAAGAAGTTCACAGGCAACCCTCGCGTCTCGACCCGCATCGAGATCACCGTGCCCGAGGCAGGCCGCTGCTCGATCTCGGCAGCAGGCCGGCCCTTGCGGCCGCTGGTGATGAACAGGGTCTTCAGGTCCTCGCCGCCGAAGCAGGGCATGGTCGGGCACTGCACGGGTACCGGCACGGCCGCCACTTGCTGGCCCGAGGGCGAGAAGCGCAGCAGCTGCGCGCCTTCGAACATCGCCACCCAGTAGTGGCCTTCGGCGTCGATGGTGGCGCCGTCGGGGCGGCCCCCGTAGCGCAGCAGCGAGTCTGGCGACCAGCCCTCGGGCTTGGCGTCGAACTGCTGGAACACGCGGGCGTGCGAGAGCGAATTGCCCTCGGCGTCCCAGTCCCACGCGCGCACCAGGTGTGCGGGGGTGTCGGCCCAATAGAGCGTGCGGGCGTCAGGCGAAAACGCGAGGCCGTTGGCGGTGGTGGCCTGGTTGGCCATCTGCGTGATGGTCGGCGAGATGCCGGTGTTGCTGCGTGCGTCGAGGCAATAGAGCGCGGCATTGGCGCGGTCCTTGGCCTCGTTGATCGAGCCGGCCCAGAAGCGGCCCAGCGCATCGCACTTGCCGTCGTTGAAGCGCATGGTGCTCACGTCGTGCTCCACGCGCGCCATCGCGACCAGTTCGCCGCCCCATTGGCGCGCACGGTAGATGCCGTCGCGCAATGCAATCACGAGGCCGCCGCTGCGCGCCGGCGCCATGCAGCCGGGCTCGGTGGACAGCGCCCATCGCTCTACCTTCGCCTCCGGCGAGCCGATGTCACCGCGCGTGCGCAGCACGGCGCGCCCGGGAATGTCGAGCCAGTAGAGCGAGCGTTCTTCGGGGTGCCAGAACGGCGATTCGCCGAGTTCGCAGAGGCTGTCTTCGAGGGAGGTCCACATGGTGTGGCGATTGTGCCCCCGGCCATTGCGGCAGCAAGCAAAAAAAAGCCCGCTGGCGCCGGAGCGCTCGCGGGCTGAACATCCAAAGGAGACTCGCTTGAAAAAGCGTTACGAAGAATTGTTCTTGTAAATGTTGGGGGGATTCAGTTGCGAAGCTGCCCGGAAGCAGCCCCGCAAAAGCAGATCAGCGGTTGTATGCGGTCTCGCCGTGGGAAGAGATGTCGAGGCCTTCGCGCTCTTCTTCTTCCGACACACGCAGGCCGAGGGTCAGGTCGGCGATCTTGTAGGCGATGAAGGCCACCACGCCGGACCACACGACCGTGAGCGCCACGCTCTTGATCTGGATCCAGACCTGTGCGCCCATCGCGAAGGTGTCGGGCGTTGCGCCACCGGTACCGCCGAGGCCCTTGGCCGCGAACACGCCGGTCAGGATGGCACCCAGGATGCCGCCTACGCCGTGCACGCCGAACACGTCGAACGCGTCGTCCGCACCGAGCATGCGCTTCAGGCCGCCCACGCCCCACAGGCAGACCAGGCCGGCCAGCAGGCCGAGCACGATCGAACCCATCGGGCCGACGAAGCCGGCTGCCGGCGTGACGGCCACGAGGCCAGCGACGGCGCCCGATGCAGCACCCAGCATCGAGGCCTTGCCCTTGTGCAGGCTTTCACCCAGGATCCACGACAGGGCCGCGGCAGCGGTGGCGAGCACCGTGTTGATGAAGGCCAGGCCGGCGACGGCGTTGGCAGCACCAGCCGAGCCGGCGTTGAAGCCGAACCAGCCGACCCACAGCAGCGAAGCGCCGACCATGGTGAGCGTGAGCGAGTGAGGCGTGAACGCTTCCTTGCCGTAGCCGACGCGCTTGCCGACCATGTAGGCACCGACCAGGCCGGCCACACCGGCGTTGATGTGCACCACGGTGCCGCCGGCGAAGTCCAGCGCGCCGTCCTTGCCCAGCAGGCCGCCGCCCCACACGATGTGGGCGATCGGCACGTAGCTGAAGGTGAACCACAGCACCGAGAACAGCAGCACGGCCGAGAACTTGGCGCGCTCTGCGAAGGCGCCGACGATCAGCGCCACGGTGATGGCCGCGAACGTGCCCTGGAAGGCGACGAACACGTATTCGGGAATCGTGGTCAGCGCGCCGAAGGTCTCCTGCGTGATGCCCTTCATGAAGATCTTGTCGAAGGTGCCGAAGAAGTTTCCGTCACCCGAGAAGGCCAGGCTGTAGCCGTAGATGGCCCACAGGATGCTGATCAGCGAGAAGATCACGAAGACCTGCATCAGCACCGACAGCATGTTCTTCGAGCGGCCCAGGCCGCCGTAGAACAGCGCAAGGCCGGGGATGGTCATCAGGATCACGAGAAGCGTCGAAGTCAGCATCCAGGCGGTGTCGCCGGAGTCGATCTTCGGAGCCGGTGCGGCTGCGGGCGCCGCGGGGGCGGCGGCGGCCGCAGCTGCGGCGGGCGCTGCCGCGGGGGCAGCCGCCGCGGGTGCGGATGCCGAAGCAGCGGGCGCCTCGGCCGTGGCCGCGGGCGTTTGTGCAAGGGCGGTGGTGCCGGCAGCCAGCACACTCAAACCGAACGCAAGAGAGACAAGCAGTTTTTTCATAATCGTTGTTCTTTCGGGCCTGGACTCGATCAGAGGGCTTCGCGGCCCGTTTCGCCGGTGCGGATGCGAACGACTTGTTCGAGGTTGTAGACAAAGATCTTGCCGTCGCCGATCTTGCCGGTGCGTGCCGCGCCTTCGACGGCCTCGATCACGCGATCGACGAGGTCGTCCGAGACGGCCGCCTCGATCTTGACCTTGGGCAGGAAATCGACCACGTACTCCGCGCCGCGGTAGAGCTCCGTGTGGCCCTTCTGGCGGCCGAAGCCCTTCACCTCGGTGACGGTGATCCCCTGCACGCCGATGGCCGACAGTGCTTCGCGCACCTCGTCGAGCTTGAACGGTTTGATGATGGCTGTGACCAGCTTCATGAGTTTTCTCCTTCGGATGGAAATGAAATGGTGCGGCAGCTTGGGCCGCACCTCGTTGTTTTATTTACAGCGTCTTCGTCAGCGTCAGGATGAAGCGCGCCTTGTTCGGCGAGTAGGTCGTCTGGCCGAAGGGGCCGAAGCCCAGGTCGATGCCCGGGTTCGCGACGGCGAGATACGAGCTCTTCTTGTTGGCGCCTTGCACCGAGCCGGTCAGCGACAGGCCGTTGCCGAAGTCGTAGCTCGCGCCCACGTTGTAGTCGACGTAGCTCTTGTAGCCCAGGCTGCGGATGTCGCTCGACATGTTCGTGTAGCCGACGGCCGCCTTCAGCGTGACCTTGGGCACGATCTCCTTGCTGTACGACAGGTTCAGGTAGCCGGTATTGGTGCCCTTCAGGCCCGAGCCGGCCTTGTTGCCTGCGTAGCCGAAGTAGTCCTTCGACACGGTATGCGAGTACTTGGCAGTGAAGGAGCCGAGGCTTTCATTGGCGTAGGTGGCGCCCACGTACAGCTCGGTGGTGTTGCCCGAGGAGTTGCCCGGGTAGATGTAGGAGAGCGCACCGACGTCCATGTCCAGCGGGCCGGCCTTGAACTTGTAGCCGCCGTACACGTCCATTTCGATGCTGTTGCCCTTGAGCCAGTTGACGCTGGAGTTCCAGTTGCCGACGTAGAAGCCGCTGTCGCCGAAGGCGTAGTCCAGGCCGCCCTGGATGGCGGGCTTGAAGCCCTTGGTCTTGGCGTAGTCGTTCTTGCCGATCATGTCCTGGTCCTGGCCACGGAACTTGTAGTTCGTGGTGATGGACACATTGCCCGTGAGATTCTGGGCGGGCGCTGCCGCAGGTGCTGCGGCATCCGTCGTTGCCTGCGCAAGGGCTGCGCCCGACGCGGTCAATGCAGTGGCCAGAACGATCAGCGCCTGGACGGCGGTACGGTGCGTCATCGGGAAACTCCTCGCAAGTGTGTTGTGAACCTGGAGGCTCAAAGCAGGGAGCGTGCCAAAGTGCACGAATACCGGTCCTCGCGCCCACCTGACGCTGTCTCGGTTGAGAGCCAAATCGTTACAACGTCTGTTGCGGGGTGGTTGCAGTTATCCGGTGCGCTGCACCACCGCGGGTCCGGGAAAAATCACGCACCATACTGGGGAGAGGGAGAAGAATGGGACTGTCTTTGGTGCAAAGCCGCGCTTTGCTGGGGCTGGAAGCGGCCAGTGTCACTGTCGAGGTGCATCTGGCGAACGGCTTGCCGAGCTTCACGCTGGTCGGACTGGCGGAAACCGAGGTCAAGGAGGCCCGCGAGCGGGTGCGCTCGGCCATCCAGAATGCGGGGCTGGAGTACCCCAACAACAAGAAGATCGTCGTCAACCTCGCGCCGGCCGACCTGCCGAAGGATTCGGGGCGCTTCGATCTGCCGATCGCGCTGGGCATCCTCGCGGCCAGCGGGCAGATCGACAACGCCCGGCTGGCCGGGCACGAGTTCGCGGGCGAGCTGTCCCTGTCGGGCGAGCTGCGGCCCGTGCGCGGCGCCCTGGCGATGGCACTGGCCCTGCACACGCGCGGTGTGGCCACGCGGCTGGTGCTGCCCCTGGACAGTGCGCAGGAGGCCGCACTGGTGCCCGACGGCGAGGTCTACGGCGCCCGGCACCTGCTGGACGTGGTGCGCCAGTTCGTCGCCGACAGCGAGGCCGCCTCCCAGTGGCCGGACCCACCGGCAGACGGCTGGGCGCGCGTGCGTGCAGCGCCCGGCGCAGGCGTGCCGCACTATGCCGACCTGGCCGACGTCAAGGGACACGCGAGCGCCAAGCGCGCGCTGGAGATCGCGGCGGCCGGCGGCCACAGCCTGCTGATGATGGGCGAACCCGGCTCGGGCAAGTCCATGCTCGCCCAGCGCTTCGCCGGGCTGCTGCCCGCGATGAGCATCGACGAGGCCTTGGAGAGCGCCGCCGTGGCCAGCCTGGGCGGGCGCTTCGCGACGCAGCGCTGGATGACACGGCCTACGTCTTCGCCGCATCACACATCCAGTGCGGTGGCGCTGGTGGGTGGCGGCTCTCCGCCGAGGCCCGGCGAGATTTCAAGAGCGCACCACGGTGTACTGTTCCTCGATGAATTTCCCGAATTCGCGCGCTCCGCACTGGAGGCGCTGCGCGAACCGCTGGAGACCGGCACGATCACCATCTCACGGGCCGCGCGCAGCGCCGAATTCCCGGCGCGCTTTCAATTGATCGCCGCGATGAACCCCTGCCCTTGCGGCTACCTGGGCTCCGCATCGAAGGCCTGCCGCTGCACGCCCGACCAGGTCTCGCGCTACCAGGGCAAGCTCAGCGGCCCGCTGCTGGACCGCATCGACCTGCACATCGAGGTGCCGGCGGTGTCGGCGCAGCTGCTGCTCGACGCGCCGGCGGGGGAGTCGACGGAAAGCATCCGCGGCCGGGTGATCGGGGCGCGCGAGCGCGCGATGCAGCGGCAGGGGTACGCGAACCAGTCGCTGCAGAGCGCGGCGATCGACCGGCACGCCGGGCTCGACGACGCGGCCCGCCGGTTCATGTTCAACGCGGCCTCCAAGCTCGGATGGTCGGCGCGCAGCACGCACCGCGCGCTGAAAGTGGCGCGGACGATTGCGGACTTGGGCTCGTCGGAAGCCGTGCAGGTCGAGCATCTGGCGGAGGCGGTGCAGTACCGCAGGGCGCTGCACAGCCGCACGTGAATGCGACCCAGCCGCCAGCGCCGGCGTACTGCTACTTGAACTCGTGCGCCACCATGGGCGCCGACTTGCTGTCCTGCACCGTCACCCGCTGCCGGTAGACCTCGAGGTCGCCGTTGCGCACTTCGATGTTGTAGATGCCCGGGCGCAGCGACAGTGATTTGAGCGGCGGGCTCACGCCGCGGTCCGCGCCGTCGACGAACACCTGGCCCCACGGGCGGACGTTGAACAGCACGCGTCCCAGGCCCGGCGCCGCCGCTGGAGCTGGTGCAGGGGTGGCGGCAGCGCCCGGGGTGCCGGGTGTCGCACCCGCCACGGTCGTCGTGGTGCCCGGCGGCTGCGTGCCCGGCACGAGGGGCACGGACGGCGGCGAGAGCCGGTTGATCTCGGCGAGGGCGTTGCGCGCCTCGCGCGCATGCACGCCGCGGCGGTAGCGGCGCAGGTAGGCCTCGTAGCCTTCGCGCGTGTTCTCGGTCTGCGCGAGATTCCAGTCTTCGGCCTCGGCGGTGGCCAGCGCGGATTCGGGCGGCGCGGCCGGCGGGACGACCGGCACGGTCTCCAGCGGTGCCAGCGGACCCGCGGCGGCAGCAGGCGCGCTGGCCGGCGTGGCGGGCGGCGGTGCGGCGGGTGCGCCGGCCACGGTTGGTGGCACGCCGTCGGTGGCGGGCGGCGGCATCGCCACCGGCGGTGCGGTGTTGCTCGACATCGGCGCGGCCGGCGGCGGCGGCGCCGGCACCATCGCGGTCTTGGCGTCCTGCGGCTGCATGCCCGAGGTCAGGCGCAGGCCGATCCAGCTGCCCACGGCCACGAGCGCGATCACGAGCCCGCCCACCAGGCCCCACCGCGGGAATGCGGGTTTCTTCTTCTGCGCGGGCGCCGCGGCCTTGCGGCCAGGCGCCTTGCTGCGACTGTCCTGTGGCGCAGGCGCCTTCGGCAGCTCGGGCGCTGCCATCGCCACCGGCACCGGTTCCAGCGGTGCCGGCGCCGACACCGGCGAGAACTGCTGCGGCTCCAGCGGCGGAGGCGGCGGGGTTGCCGGCACGGGCGTCGCGGGAATGATCACCGTCGGCGCGCCCATGCCACTCACGTAGATGTCGCCGAGCTTCACCAGCCCCAGTTCGGCCGCGAAGGCGGCGACGGTCTGCGTGCGGTCCTTGCTGTGCACGGCCAGCGTGTGATCGACCGCAGCGCAGAAGGCCGGGCTCAGGTCGGCGCGGTCCATCGAGGACAGCGGCACGTAGGCGTCCTGCACGCTGCGCACCACGGCCGAAGGCGGCGGATGGCCGGTGACCGCGCGGTACAGCACCGCGCCCAGGGCATACAGGTCGGTCCACGCGCCCTGCAGCAGGGTGTTGTCGTCGGCGTACTGCTCGATGGGCGAGTAGCCCGACTTCACCATCACCGCCACCTCGTCGACGAGGTCGGCGATCGATTTGCGCGCCGCGCCGAAGTCGAGCAGCACCGGCAGGTCGTCCTGCTGGATGAAGATGTTGTCGGGTGCGATGTCGCGATGGAAGCACTGGCTGCGGTGCAGCGTCTCGAGCGCCCCCAGCAGCGGCCCGAGCATGCCGACCAGCCAGGGCTCGGTGATCTTGCCCGGCTCGTCCTCGGCCAGGCGGCGCAGCGTGCGGCCCTTGTAGAGCTGGATCGCCATGTAGGCGGTGGAGTTGGCCTCCCAGAAGCGATGCACGCGCACCAGCGCCGGGTGGCTGAACTGCGCGAGCGTGCGCGCCTCGTTGATGAAGCTGCGCAGGCCCGCCTGGAAGGTGGCCGTGACCCGCTCGGAACGCACGTGCACGCTGTTGTCGCCCACGCGGCGCGCGAGCATGGAAGGCATGTATTCCTTGATCGCCACTTCGCGCTGCAGCGAGTGGTCGTAGGCCCGGTAGACGATGCCGAAGCCGCCTTCGCCGATCACCTCCAGCAGCTCGAATTCGTCAAGCCGGTGGTTCACACCCAGCGGATGCGGCCGTTCCTCCTGCGTGTCGGCCGGCGGGCTTGCGGTGCCGTGCGTCGTGGTCATGCTTCTTCTCCTGCGGGGCGGTGGCTCTCATGGCTCATCTGGTGCTTCATGCCCATGGCACGTGTCCCTGCGAAAACAACTTGGAAAACAACGGTGTGTTGAGGCCGCCGCCATGGGCGGCGGTGCGCAGCGGCGATCCATCGGCCTGGTTGGTCCACCAGTAGCTGGTGCTGCCGAAGGGGTCGAAACACAGTGGAAGCTCGGGCCAGCCCAGGCGCTGCCGCGCGCCCGCGCCGCCTGCCGTCGGCCCGAGGATCGAGAGGATGTCGTCCGAGCCGCCGCTGGCGGTCTGGAAGCCGGCACGGCCCGCGGCCAGCACCTGGCTGTCGAACTGGTCGGGCGCCACACCGTGGCGGATGGCCTGCAGCAGCGCGCTGCCGCACTGCCAGTACCACTCGGCCGAGCCTTCGAGCACCGACGGGCGATAGTTGCGCGCGGCCACCTGCAGCGTGATGCAGACGGGGTAGTAGCGGCCCACGCGGTCGCAGCTCGGCGCGATGCAGCCGAACTGCACGGCGTCGACGCCCTGCGTGGCGGGAATGGCGAAGTTCCACACCGGTGCCACCGCGTAGTGTTGCGTCATCGCATCGGGCCAGCGCTTGAAGCTGCCCAGGCCGTTCTGCATCCAGCGGTCCCACCAGGCCTGCAGCTCGCGCGGCATGCGGCGATAGAGAAAGTCGCCGGCGGCCGGCAGCTTGCCGTACCAGCCGATCTGTTCGTCGACTGGCACCCAGGCGTGCGGAGGGACGCCGCTGTTCATGCCGGCCACCTGCCTTGCTCCTTCCCCCTCTGGGGGAAGGCTGGGATGGGGGCAGGCAGGGCGCCCCACGGAAACGCCGCGTGCCCCCACCCCTGCCCTCCCCCAGAGGGGGAGGGAGAAAGAGCAGACGCCGCGCACAAGGTGTTGTTCATCCTAGGATTTCCCCGGGCACGAGAAGCTGTTCATCTGCGACAACCGCAGCGGGTTGTAGACGCTGTTCGCCGTCACCGCGAGCACCACCTTCTTGCCCTGCAGGTCGAAGCTCGCATTGAACGATTCGGGCGAGCTGCCCGCGGAGATCGAGGCCTTGTCGAACAGCCGATGCAGCGCCCACGGCCCTTCGGTCACGATGCCGCCGGCCGGCGTGCCGTTGGCGGTGGTCACCTGCAGGCGCACCTGGTTGCTGTTGCGCGGGCCCGGCCACTTGATGGTGCTGGGCGCCTGCGGGCCGTGCGCGTAGCGCACCGTCTGGCCGTCGACGTCGAGCGTGAACTGCGTGAGCGCCGCGTCCATGTCCTCGGGCCGGATGTCGATGGTGAACGAGGGTGTGCGACCGCCCGCCATGCCCGAGAAGAACACGTCGCGGATGGCCTGCGCCTTCTGGAACGAATCGAGGTACGCCGAGCGCCCCGCCGCGCTGCCGTCCACGCCGCGCTTGAAGGCCCACGGGTTGACCGAGGTGTCGACCTGCGTGACGAGGTTCTTCTGGAAGAAGTCGTCCATCATCCCGCCCGGCGCGAACAGCTGCGCGAAGTCGCCCGAGGCCACGTCGCGGTTGGAGCCGCGAGTGAACGGGTAGCGCCCCGCGATCGCCTGGCTGCAGAACGAGCCGATGCTGGCCGCAGCGCTCTGCCCGATGTTCTGCCGCGTCACCGCCGCCGCCTTCGACGACGCGGTGGCCGAGAGGTCGTTCAGCATGCCCTGGAACGGCACCGGCAGGCGCCCCGCCTCGGCCTGCACCTTGGTGACCGAATCGCTGGTCGGCGGGATGTTGCCGCTGCGCAGCGCGGTGTCGGTGGCGGTGAGAAAGTTGTAGAGCTCGTTGATGAGCGCGGCCGTCGCGTCGATGGGCGCCTGCCCGCCCTGCTTGGGCGCGGTCACCATGCGGCGCAGCGGCTCGAAGTGGTTGTCCACCAGCGACTCGGGGCGGTCCACGCGCGTGTTGCGGCGCTGGCTGCCGTCGGGCTGGCCGATGAGCTGCTCGATGCGCTCGCGCGTGCTGGCCACGCGGTTCTGCGCCTGGTCGAGCAGGCTGCGCGCGGCCTCGTCGTGGTTGCGCAGCAGGTCGGTCTCGCGCGCCGCGCCGCGGATGAGCCGCGACATCGGCGACTCCGAGGTCGAGAGCACGCGCGTCATCTGGATGCTCTGCAGCAGCGAGCGGCTGTCGGCCAGACGGATGTCGACGAGGTAGTCGTCCCACACCTTGATGTAGTCGGTGAGGTAGAGCCGGCGCACTTCGCGCAGCAGCAGCTCGCGCGAGGTGATGTCGGCGATGCCCGGCGCGCGGATCTGCAGCACCCAGCGGTCTTCCTGTTCGAGCGACAGCGTGGTCTCGGCGATGCGCTTGTCGAAGATGTCCCAGTAGCCGCGGTAGGTGAACAGCGTGGGAATGCCATCGGTCAGCGGCTTGCCGCTGGCACGGCGGATGACCAGTGCCGACTCGGCCCCGCCCGCCTCGGCGATGGTGAAGGCATTGGGCGGGCTGGTCTGCAGCAGGATGCGGCGCAGCCGCGCATAAGAGCGCTGCGCCAGCGGCACGCCGGCCAGGCGCTCGCGCGTCTGGGTGATGAGCCTGTCGTCCTTGGCGAAGGGCGAGGTCACCACGCGTCCCGAGAACAGCGCCTTCAGGTGCGATTCGAGGTTTGCGCGCTGCTCGCGCGTGAGCGAGGCGCCGATCTTGCGGTCCACGTCGGTGAGCAGCCAGGCCTGCAGGAAGTCGGCGTCGTAGCGCTCGGCGTCGTACAGCATGAGGTACGCCTTGAGCGCTTCATAGCTGTACTCGGCGTCGATCTTCGCGGCCTCGCGCAGCGACTGCTCGACGCGCTGCGCGGCCTGCGGCAGCAGCACGGTTTCGAGCGCGCGCTGGTAGACGCCGTCGGTCGCGGCCTGCAGCTTCTCGCCCTGGTAGAGGCCGAAGCGGTACGAGGTGGGCGGATCGCCGATGTCGAAATGGTTCGACTTCGGCAAGTCGCGCAGCTTGTCGAGAATGAGCAGCGAGCTCGCGATGTCGCCGCTCGAATCGACCACCGTCGGCAGCTCGCCGCGCGCGGCCGCCTTGTTGAAGGCCTTGGCGTTGGTGTCGACCTCGGCCACGTAGTCCTTGTTGTTGCGCCAGCTGTTCACGCAGGCACCCAGGAACAGCACCAGCAGCACGCCGATCGCGCAGTAGCCCGCGATGTCGATGGCCCGCTTGCGCCGGTACCAGCTCAGGTTGGTGCCGGCCACGCCCGCGTCGCGGAAGATCACCTGCTGCAGCAGCTCCTTCAGGAAGTAGCTCTTGCCCGGGCCCGGCGGCGGCGCCGGCGGCGCGTTGACCTGCAGGTAGCGCTTGATGGCGCCCATCACGCGGTCGAAGGCCGTGCCCTCCTGCGTGCCGCTGGTGAAGTACACGCCGCGCAGCATCGACGCGGCCTCGAACTTCGACGGGTTGAACACGTCCGCCAGGAAGGTGCCGAGGATGTCCTCGAAGCTCGCGAACTGCTGCGGCAGCAGGTAGGCCTGCGCGCGGCGCATCGGGTCGGACTCGGCCGCCAGCAGTTCGGGCAGGCGCTCGTCGAGGCGCTGGTGCAGCAGCTTGTATTCCTGGTGGAAGCGCTCGCGCAGGTCGCCGCTCACCGGGGCCGCGCCCTTGCCCTTGCCGGCCTTCGCGTTCGCCGGGTTGCCCTGGATGGGGAAGGTAAAGCCCCACACCTGCTGCCGCTCGGCGCGGCCCAGCGAGCCGAAGTACTCGTTGAAGCCGGCCAGCAGGTCGGTCTTGGTGACCAGCACGTACACCGGGAAGTCGATGCCCAGGTCGTTGCGCAACTCCAGCAGCCGCTTGCGCAGCGCCATGGCATGGCGCGCGCGCTGCGCATCGTCGGCCAGCGGCAGGTCGGCGATGCTGATGGTGAGGATCGCGCCGTTGATCGGCTGGCGCGGACGAAACTTCTTCAGCAGCTCGATGAAGCCCTTCCACTCGCCCTCGTCGGTCTCGCGATTGCTCTCGTGCGTGGTGTAGCGGCCCGCGGTGTCGATCAGCACCGCCTCGTTGGTGAACCACCAGTCGCAGTTGCGCGTGCCGCCGATGCCGCGCACGGCGGCCTTGCCGAGCTGGTCGGCCAGCGGAAAGTCGAGGTCGGAATTCACCAGCGCGGTGGTCTTGCCCGAGCCCGGCGCGCCGATGAAGATGTACCAGGGCAGCTGGTACAGGTACTGCCGGTCGAACAGCGAGAAGCGGCTCGCGGGCTTGCCGTCGGCGTCCTGGCCGAAGCGCATGTTCTTCAGGATGGCCGTGGCGTCGGTGAAGCCGCTCTGCAGCTCCTTGATCTCGGGCGCGTCCTCGGGCTTGGCCTCTTTCTCCTTCTTGGAAGGCGTGCGCAGCTGGTTGAGCAGCTGCGCATTGAGGCGGCGCTCGCGCCACTTGCGGTAGATGACGCGCACGAGCCAGATCGCGAACATCAGCACGATGACCGCGATACGCACGATCTCGTCCTCGAGCGGACGGTAACGGCCCACGGCGATGGCCGGGCCGATGATCCAGATCAGGAAGGCGAGCGCGACCAGGCCCAGGAAGACCCACAGGTCGCGGCTGATGAGAAAACGGAAGATGGCGCGCAGCATCAGCGGGTGCCTCCGGGCTGCGGAGCGGGAGTGGGCGCCACGAGCGGCGCGGAGGTTGCGGGCACACCGGCAACGCCGGAGACGGGCGCCACCAGCAGCGTGACCTCGACGCGCCGGTTGCGCGCGCGGTTGGCGGCAGAGTCGTTGGGCACGATCGGGTCGGCATCGCCGCGGCCTTCGGCGCGCAGGCGCTGGGGCCGCGCGAGGCGGGTGGCGATCATTTTCTGCACCGCGTCGGCGCGGGCCTGCGAGAGCTGCCAGTTGGAGGGAAAGCGCACGCTGCGGATCGGCTGGTCGTCGCTGAAGCCGCTGACCAGCACGTTGCCTTCCACGGCATTGAGCGCATCGGCCACGCGCGCGAGCACCGGCACGTAGCGGTCGAGCACGCGATCGGAGCCCGAGGCGAACAGGCCGTCGCCGCGCAGCACCACCACGCTGCGGTCGGCCTCGTCGCGCACGGTCAGCAGGCCGTCGCGGATCTCGGGCTCGAGAAAGCGCTGCAGCCGCGGCGTCGGCGCCGGCATGACGACGGCGCGCTCCGTCTGCGGCAGGCGCACCGCGTTGACGGCCGCGAAGGCGCCGTCGGAATGGCCCGCCAGGTTGAAGGTGAGCAGCGCGAACACGAGCACCAGCAGCACCGCCGCCACCGCGCCCACCGCCCACACAGGCAGCCAGTTGCGCGTGCGGCGCACGGGCGCACTCGCGTCCTGCCAGTGCGGCGACAGCGGCACGGCGATTTCGCCGCGCGTCTGCCGGATGATCTGCAGCAGCCGCTGCTTGAGCGTTTCGAGCTGCGTGCGGCCGTTGTCGATGACGCGAAAGCGCCCCTCGAAGCCCATCGCCAGGCAGAAGTAGATGAGCTCGATCAGGTGCAGGTGCTGCTGCGGGTTCTGCACCAGGCGCGACAGCAGCTGGAAGAACTTCTCGCCGCCCCACGTCTCGTTGTGGAACATCACGAGCAGGCTCTGCGACGACCAGATGCTGCCGCCCCATGGCGTGAGCGCGGCGGCCTCGTCGACCGCCGTGCACAGGCAGTAGCGCGCGCCGATGATCACTTCGGGCGAGATGCCCGCCTGCTGTGCGCGCGTCTCGAAGCGGCGTACCTCGTCGACGAGGTGTTCGCGCAGTTGCGAGGGCGCGGCATGGTGGCCGGTGGCGCGGATCTGCGGGATCAGGTCGAGCAGCGGATTGGCCGCGGCCACCAGCGGGTTGTTGCCCGCGAGCGCCGTGTCGCCCGCATGCGGACGCCGCGAGTCGTGCCATGCAGTGAAGGACTCGGGCTGCGCGCCGAGGCCACCGATACCGCCGGCGCGCGAGGCGGACGGCATGCCGCCTGCATCGCTGCTCGCGTTGCCGCCGCCGGGGTTCGGCGGCACGAAGCCGCCCGGGCCGACGGCCATGTCGTTGACACCGTTCATAGACTCCCTCACGGACGGATGGCCCAGAACTCCATGGCCAGGCCGGGAAAGTCACCGGCCAGGTGCATCGCCACGCCGCCGGACTTTTCGAGCTGTCGCCACATGTCGCCGCTCTTGTCGAGTTCGAAGTAGTGGTAGCCCGCGTTGTACGGAATCTGCCGCGGCGCCACCGGCAGCGGCCGCACCACCACGCCCGGCAGCTGCAGCTGCACGAGGTCGCGGATGCGCTCGACCGAGCCGATCTTCACCTGCGTGGGGAAGCGCTGCTGGATGGCGTCGGCCGGCAGGTCGGCATGCACCGCGAGCACGAAGCCCGCGTTGCGCACCAGCACCGGGTCGGGCATGCGGCCCACGCGCACGCCGTGGCTGCGCTCTTCGAGTTCGATGGCGATCGCGCTCTGTTCGAGCACCGCCGACAGCGAACGCCGCAGCTCTTCCAGCAGCGGGCGGATGCAATCGTTGAGGTTGTCGTGGTCGTACACCGGCCACAGCACCGGACGGCGTGTGGGCGAGGTGTGCGTGGCCAGGTGGCAGGCCAGCTTGAGCCAGTCGACGAACAGTTCCTCCGGGTGCACCTGCACGGCCTGCTGCGCGTGCCACGTGAGTGCAAGATACCGATTGACCAGTTCGAGCAGCAGGAAGTCGGAGACCTCGCTCACGCCGCCACGCCCCGGTTGCGACAGCCGCGAGGCCAGTGCCTCGGAGCGCTGCGTGAGCAGGCCGTGCAGTTCCGCGATCATGCTCCGAAGCATCGCGTGCGCCGAGGCATCGAGCACCGGCGGAATGTAGTTGGCATCGACCACCAGCTTGTGGTCGGTGCGGCGCTCGATCACGCGCACCGCGCCGATGGCCTGCCACTCCGCGGTGAGCGAGGAGGCGCGCGCCAGGCGCAGGCGCGGCGAAGCGAGCTGCAGCACGGCAGGACCGAGCGCAACGGCATTGCCGTCGTTCACCTCGCGCTCGATCACACCGAAGCGCGCGGCCGAGCCTTCGTCTTCCGAGAAGATGACTTCTTCGCTGCCCGGCCTGCGCAGCGGCAGCGCGAGCACGATGAGTTCGTCGGTGAGGTCGTTCGGTACTTCGTAGGGCAGCGGCGCGTCTTCGGCGCCGAACGAAAACGGCGTGCCATCGGGCATCACGCCCGCGCCGCCGAGCAGCGACACGCGGCCCAGTGCGTACGCGTCACGATCGATCTCGAGATGCAGCCAACCCCAGTAGGCGCCTTGCAGGCCTGCGGTACGCCGGGTCACGTACTGCTCGACATAGCGTTCCATTTGCTGGAAATGCTGCGGCCGCAGGTACATCCCTTCGGACCACACCACGCGATTCGCCAACGCCTGCGGAAGGGCGCCGTTCTTTGCGGCGCCCGGATTGCGAACTGTCACCAAAAGACCTCCTGGGGAGTGCTCACGTCGAAGCGGAAGATGCGCTGAGGAGCGGCCTCCCGGTCCACTTGTTTTGCTCTTGATGCTACACGGCGCGTCTTACGTTTTGCACCGCAATTCGCTAGCTAATTTCTCGCACTTTCGTACTAGAAAATCAAATTTTTGAGGAGAAATTAACGACTTGGTAGCAACTCGATGCCCGTCTTGCGGATGGCGACCTGCACGGCCTGCTCGCTCGGCGAGAACTGCCACACCTTGTACAGGTTGGTCTGCTTCGGCTCCTTCAGCGGCAGCACGATGCGCCAGCGCGCGGCCTCCAGCTTGCGGTAGCCCGCGATGATGCCGATGGCGCGCGAGTCGAGTCCCGCCTCGCGCTTGAACACGCGCTCTTCGCCGCTGCGCATGATGGCCTGGTCGGCGTTCACGAGCTCGGTCATGAGCGTCTCGCGGTCACGGTCCTGTAGTGCAAAGTAGTCTGCCGTCTCGAAGTTACCGGAAGATTTCAGTTCGAAGACTTTGACAAGGATCGGCGCGGCCTGGCCGCGTCCGTCGGGGTTGACGCCATCGTCGATCTTCACGGTGATGGCGTAGGGCGTGGGCATGGACTTGGCCGTCGATGCGCATCCACTGATGAGGCCCGCAAACAACGGTGTGGTTGCAAGTGCGCCTTGTAGCAAGCTTCGTCGATGCATTGAATTCTCCCCGGGGGTTCGCGGCCTATATTATCGAAGTCGTGCGCCTTTACGATGGCGCATAACGTGCATGTCGCAACACAGCGGCACACTACTCAAGCATTGCCTTTTGCAAGGTAGGAGAGAAGATTGAAGTCATGTCTGCCTGCTCTGGCGCTCGCTCTTATGGTGATCGCGGGTTGCACGACCACACCACCGCCCGATCCCGCACCGCAACCCGAACGGCTGAGCCAGCAGGTGGCACGCACCACGCTCGAACGCGCGCAGCAGGCGTATGACGAAGGCGACTATGCCAAGGCCGTCAACACGCTCAAGAGCGGCGGCGTGTCGGTGTTCGACGCCGCCGAGCCCGCTACGCGGCTCGATGCGATGAAGCTCGAAGCCTTCAGCTACTGTGTGGCAAACCAGGTGCCCGAATGTCGCACGCAGTTCCGCAAGATCCTCGATGCGTTCCCGAGCTTCGAGCTCAACGTGGCGGAGCGCAAGCATCCGGTGTGGGGGCCTGCGTTCGAGGCCGCCAAGCGAATGAAGCGCTGATGAAGAACACCGCGGCCCTGCAGCCGCTGCTGTTGCTGCCGAAGCGCGGGAAGACGAACACGGAGAAGCCATGCTCTGGACAGTGATCGAACATGCGGGCAGGCCGGTGGCCGCGGGGCCCTCGGCATTGCTCGCGGCGCCCGGCGGAACGATCGGACGCAGCCCCGACAACCACCTCGTGCTGCCCGACGAACAGCGCCAGATCTCGCGCCTGCAGGCCACAGTGCGCTTCGACGACGACGGCGTCGCGGTGCTGCGCAACATGAGTGCCGTGCTGCCGATCAGCGTGAACGGACGCTCGCTCGCGCATGAGCAGGAGGCGCGCGTGGCCGATGGCGACCGCGTGGCGATCGGCAGCTATGTGCTGGAGGCCGCGAGCCCGCTGCGTGCGCCGCCCGTTGCGCCGCCCGTGACGGCTGCAGCACCGGTGCAGCCATTGCAGCCGCTTTCGATGGCAGCACCGCCGATGGCCGCGCCCGTGTCGGCGAGCCCCGTCGATGCGTTGCTGCCGTCCTCCGGCGCATCCGACGTGTTCGCCGATCTGTTCGGCGAAGGCGCGCTGCCCATCGGCGACACGCAGCCCACGGTGGCAATGCCAACGCCGCCGCGGCAGGCGCCCCCTCCGGCTCCAGCACCCGTGGCGGCGCCGGCGCCCAGCGAATCTTTCGCAGCGCCCCTGCAGCCATCGGCACCGCCGCCACCACCGCCCCCGCCAAAGACAAGCCCGAGCCTCGCCTCGTCGCAGATTCCTTCCGCTGCGGACTGGGACGCCATCCTCGCCAACGCGCCGCGCCGTGTCGACAGCACGCCCGCGCCAATGCCCGACCCGATGGCGCACGAGCCCTTCGAGCTGCCGTCGCAGGCGCGCCGCAACCCGGTCGATCCGCTTGCGGAACTGAACCCGGATGCGGCCAACGACATGTCGGACATGGCGCTCAAGCGCGGCGTCGATCCGCTCTCTTTCTTCGCGGCCGACGAAAGCGCGCACTCGCCGCTGAGCGATCCGCGCCCAACTGCGCTGGCGCACACCGATCCGCTGCTGCCGGGCGACACGCATCCCGCGCTCGACCTGCTGCAGAACAACAGGCCAGCCGTGCAGGGATACAGCCAGTCGAACCATGCGCGCGAAGTGGCGGCACAGTTTCGTCCGCCGAATCCCGTGGCGATGCCAGCGCCGGCACCCGCACCTGCGCCCGTTGTCGAGCCGGTGAAGGTGGAGGCACCGCCGCCTCCGCCGGCGCCCGTTCCGCCGCCTCCAGCGCCTCCGCCACCGTCCCCACCCGTCGTGGTGCAAGGGAGCCCGCCCGCGCCGCCGCCTGTCGTGGCTCCGCCGGTGGCTGCCGTGGTCGCGGAGCCCGCTGCTGCGCCCGTCGCGACAGCAGCGGCAGGAGCGGCAGCAACGCAGCAACCTGCGGCGCAACAACAACCTGCAGCCCCGTCCTCCTCGTCGGAAGCCCTCTTCAAGGCGTTCCTCGAAGGCGCCGGCGTGCCCGAGGTCACCGGCCAGCAGCCGCTCGACATCGAGGCCATGCAGCGCCTGGGCCGCATCATGCGGGCCTTCACCGACGGCACCATCGACCTGCTGTCGTCGCGCGCCATGCTCAAGCGCGAGGTGCGCGCCGAGATCACGATGATCGTGGACGAGGAGAACAACCCGTTCAAGATCCTGCCCAACGGCCGCGCCGTGCTGATGCAGATGTTCGGCGCGCGCATGCCCGGCTTTCTGCCGCCCGAAGCGGCCGTGCACGATGCGCTCGGCGACCTGCAGTCGCACCAGCTCGGCATGGTTGCCGGCATGCGCGCCGCGCTGCTCACGCTGTTGAAGCGCTTCGATCCCGCAGCACTGAACAGCGCCACGCCACACGACGGAGGCCTGGGCGAGAAGCTGCTGCCCGGTGGCCGCGAGGCGCGCCTGTGGCGCGAACTGCAACAGCTGCACACCGAGACCACCGCGGCCGTCGAGGACGACTTCCAGGCCGTCTTCGGCCGGGCCTTCCAGCAGGCCTACGACAAGGAAATGGAAAGATTGAAGGAGGCGCGCCGTGCTTGAACTCACCCGCGCTTTCGCGGTGCCGATATCGACCTCGCAGTTCTCCTGCGTCGGCGAGCGCAGCGGCAACCAGGACGCCATCGGCTACCACCTCGACGAATACAACGCCTGCTTCGTCGTCAGCGACGGCGTGGGCGGCAACGCGGGCGGCGAGCTGGCCGCACGCCTTGCGGTCGACACCGCGCTCAACACCTTCGTGCGTAACCCATCGGTGGAGCAAGAGGACATCCAGCACGCCGTGAAGGCCGCCAACGATGCCATCCTTGCCAAGCAGCGGGAGCTCGCCGACCAGAGCAGGATGAGCGCGACCATCGTCTCGCTGTTCGTCGACCGCACCAGCGGCCAGGCCTGCTGGGCCCACGTGGGCGACAGCCGCCTCTACTGGTTCCGCCGCGGCGCGCTGATGCAGCGCACCGAAGACCACAGCCTGTCGGAGCGCTCGGGCGAAGCGGCACTGGGCAACGGTACCAATGGCGGTGAACGCCTGGTCAAGACCAACCTGCTGTACCGCGCGCTCGGTGCCAGGGCCGCGGTGGAAACCACCGTGTCGACGCCGCAGCGCCTGGCCGACGGCGATGCGTTCTTGCTGTGCACCGACGGCTTGTGGCAGCTCATTTCGCAGCAGGTGATGGAGCGTTCATTGCAGCTGGCCGACAGCGCCGAAGAGTGGCTCGCGCTGCTGCGCCGCGCGGCCGAGGCCAAGGCCGACGAGTCGCGCGACAACTACTCGGCGCTGGCGGTGTGGGTGGGGTTTCCGCAGCAGGTGACGCTGGCGGGCACGGCCAGGCCCGTCTGACGATCGCGGGAAGCGGCGCGCTTTCTCAGGGCGCCAGCATCAGCACCTTGAACTGGCTCGGCACGATGCGCATGCCGACCATGTTGCAGCGGTTCTGCATCGTGATGCTGGTCACGCGGGTGGCCGGCGTGCCCTTGAGCAGTACCGTGAACGCGCCGGTAAGGTGACGCGATTGCTGCATGAAGGTCTGCGACACCACGCCGCCCAGCGCCCCAGGCTGATCGCCCAGGGTGATTGGCGTGGTCGTAGCCATGTTGTGTGCCGGCATCGCCATGAAGAGGATGTTCCAGGCGTTCGGTACGGCCATCGGCCCGAGGGCCATGTTCGGAAATGGAATGGGCACCGGCGTCTTGCAGACGTCGGGGAATGCCATGTCCATTCCCATGAGCTGACAATTGGCAAACATCTGGTACCTCCTCGCTTAGCCCATGTGGATCTGAGCCGCGTCCACCTTCACCAGCTCCTGGCCGGTGACCATCGTGTGGTGGCCATGAATGCGCACCGTCTCGCTGGCCTTGTAGTCCATGTGGCCCGCACGCACCTGGTCGACTTCATCCGTCAGGCGTAGCGTCTGACGCGCCATCTGCACGATGCGATCGGCCACGGTCTCGAATACCTTGCCGACCAGCCGGACGCTTCCTGCCGCGGCCTGCACGGAGCGCGTCACCAGCCGCAGTTCACCGATGTCACACTCGCCCTCTTCTGCCTTGAGTACGAAGCGCTTGTCCGCGCGAAGCCTGAGTTCCGAGGCACTCGCGATGGTCACCCGGCCGTTGCCGGTAGACGCGAAGGTGACGTCGCCCGCCGCCTCGATGCAGCTTGACGACGCATCGGCCTGCTCGATCACGGCAATCAGGTAGGCTCGCGCGCTGTCGGGACCGGACACCAGCACGGTATCGCCGCTGGCCGGTTTGAGCAGGCAGCTCGCCGCGCGCCGGCAAACCCAGACAGCACCCTGCTCGTCATCGACGGTGACACGTCCATCCGGCAGCAATGCGGCAACCACCCCTTGGAAGTGAACCGGAGCCGTCAGCTTCGAGGCTTTGCGCAGTGAAACGACTGACATGAAGATCTCCTTGTTTCGATGGGTCAACAGTGGAACGGACAGGCCTGGCAGCATCAGCGCAGCGGAAGGATCTCTTGAGCCTTGAACAGCTCCGGATCGTTTTCGATGATGCCAGCGCTTCCCGAGAAACGCGCATCTGCGCGCGCGGCCCGATGAAAGCGGGTGCGCAGGAAACGTGCATTGCGCAAATCCGCGTCATGAAGTGCGGCATAGGAAAAATCAGCATCGTGCAGGTCCGCGTCGCGAAAGCTGGCACCCTTCGCCTGCGCGCGATGGAACACGCTCAGCGGCAGGCGCGAGCGGCTGAAATCGGCACCTTCGAGTTTGGCGTCGGCCCAGATCGACTGATCGAAGATGGCATCGCTGCAATTCGCTTCACGCAGATCGGCCTCCGGGAACATCGTCTGGGCGGCATCCACTGCGCTGAAGTTCGCCTTGGCAAGCGCGGCGCCCTTGAAGTTGCTCTGGGTGAGCACGGCGCCGCTGAAATCAACACCTGCCATCGCGCTATCGGTGAACTGGCAGCGCAGGAAGGCGGTGTGCGGCAAGCGCTGACCTTCGAGATTGCACTCCATCAAGATCGAGCCATCGCATTGGACCTGGGCGAACTCCACCGTGCGCAGATCCATGCGAAAGAACATCAGGTGCAACAGCTGTGCCCCACGGCAATCGAGCTGATGGACCCGTGATTCGGTGATGACGATCTGATCGCAAATGCTGGGCTTCAACACAGCATGCCCGAGCTCGCATCTGACAAAAGCCACGCGCTCCATCTGCGCTTTCCCGAAATCCGCGTGAGCCAGCGAAGATTCGAAGAAGTTGGTGTCCTGCATGAACGCGCGGCCGAGTTGCGCGGCCTCCAATCGACACCGAAACACGCGCACGCCTCTCAAGCTGGCCGCCGACAGGTTGGCTTGATCGAAGTTGCATTGCGCCAGTGAACTGTCGTCGAGGCTGGCGCCACGCAGATTCGTCCGGCTCAAGTCGACGTGCTCCATCTGTGCCCCCGACAAGTCGATGCCGCTGAGGTCCTGACCCGCGAGACTCGCTTTGACTACCGGTTCGCCATGCCGAATCTTGTCCAGAAGTTCTTCCACTGTCATCGAACCGGCTCAGTCTTTCTTGCAGGCAAGGTCTTGGCTCCCTGGGTGTAGGCGCCGATGAAGGTGGTCGAACCGTCGATGGCGGCCTGTGACACGTCGGCGCGAAACAGATTGGCATCCTGCAGGCTGGCAAAGCGCAGGTCGGCCTTGGAAAGATTGGCGTCGATGAGGTTGGCACCGCGCAACGAGGCTTCGCGCAAGTCCGCGCGAATGAACAGGCTCTCGCCGGCATGCAATTCCTCCAGCCGCGCGCGCCGCAGGTCGCACTCGGAGAAGTCGCAGCCGTCAAGGCGTGCCTTCGCGAGGTCAGCGCCGACCAATATGGCGCCGCGCAGGCCGCACTGCCTGAGCGAAGCGGCGCAGAACACGGCCTGCACCAGGCTACAGCCATGGACGAAGGAACAGGTGACGAGGCTGGCCTCGGTGAAGTCGACCCCCTCCTGCGCATCGACGGCGACGAAAGCACAGGCGTTCAGCGAGGCGCGTACGAAGGATGTTCCCTTGAAGCTGCACTCGACCCAGCTCACCTGCTTGAACGCGGCGTCGTCGAAAGCGATGTCTTCCAGTGCCAGCTTGACCATCGCCATTTGCTCCCAGTGCGAGCCGCGCGCATCGCAGCGCGCCCATTCGCTTTCGAACAGATCGGCTTGCTTGAACGCGGCCTTCGCCAGCACGCAGGAACGAAAAATGGTCTTGCTGCAACGCGTCTGCACGAAGCTGGCCGCCGTGAAGTTCGCCCCTTCGCATTGCGCGCCGCCCAGATTGGCCTCGTCCAGCCGCGCATCGGTGAGCGAAGCCCGGACAAGCCGCGCCCGCGCAAGCACCGCGCGCGTGAAGTTGCAGCCATCGAGCCGCGCGTCGCTGAAGTCGACGTCTTCGAGGTTCGCTCCCGTGAAGTCGGCACCGCGCAGATCCAGACCCGAGAGGTTGGCACCGACGAAGCTCATGCCTGCGAAACGACGCTCACCGCTGGCTGCGGCCTCGAGACGCCGACGCAGCCGCCTGGAGCGCAGGCTGCTGGCCGGCGGCGCCGGCTCGAGCAGGTGTGCGCCGTAGAGGTGCCCCATGCGCGCGCTGCGTCCGGCCTGCTCGCGCAGCCGCGCGCTATCGGCGGCCTCGTCGGATGTGGGGGGTGTCCGGCGCTCGCGCGCCGCGTCTTCCTCGAGACGCGCGAGGTCACGCAGCAGGCGGTCCGGGTCGAACCGGCGCTGCACAGGCTTGCCGGTCCGCGACGCCACCTCTGCCATGGCCTTGTCGATGCTCGCCTTGATCTCGCCGGACAGCTTGTGCGGATCTCTGCGACAGCGGCGGGATATCGATATCGGGTTGGATGGCAGCGGGCATCCCGTGTGCGACGGCCTGAGCCCGGCTCTCGGCGCTGCGGGCAAGGGCCGCCTCACGCATTTGCTCGAGGGCTCGATCGGCCTTCTCGGCGAAGTCGGGCAGATCGTCCGCGGAGGCAGGCGGCCGCAGATCCGGTTCGGACTGGGGCGGCAGATACTGCTCGGGATCCAGGCCCTGCGCCAGCAGACGGGCACGCATGCGTTCGCGCTCGCGCTGCCGGCCTGCGTGCAGATTGCGCGCCAGCGGAAGCGAGGCGATATCGGGCATCTGGTCGCCTGCCCATGGCCCCATGATCGCCTTGGGGACCAGGTCGCTGTCGCGCAGGACCAGCACCGCCTTGGCTGGATCGATGCGCTGCTGCAGCACCTGTTGGTAGTGGGCGAGCGGCCGCGGCTGCCCGCGCAACTCGAGCGCGGGCATGACGTGCTTGACGTCGGCCGCGTCATCCTCTGCGATGGGCGATGCTCCGTGCCAGACCAGGATGACGCGCTCGACGTGCGGAAAAAACCAGGCCGTGCTCAGGTGCAGCGAAATTTCCGACAGCGCGCCACCATCTTTGTGAAAGCTGGCGAAGCAACGCGCCTGCCAATCGGGCAGCTGGCCGCGCATCACCGGCTGCCGAGGGTGCATGTTCCACAGTTCGTAGGCGGCGCCCGGCGGCAATTCGCGCCGGCCGGGCAGGCGCTGGTCGGGAGGTGCTGCATTGAAGTAGCGCCAGTCCATGTCATCGGCGAAACCCGGGTACTCGTGCTGCAGCCACTGCTGGTCGTAGGCGCGCCCCATCAGCGCGAGCCGCTGCGGCCGATCGGGGGGCACGGCGCCGAAACCCGCAGGCACGATGCGCCGCCCGGGTGCGTCCTGACGCGCGCCGGGCAACTCGACATTGGGAAGCCGGCGCGTCTGTACGCCGTTGATCGTTTCATCGAAGCTGCCGACGCCTTCCGGGTTTTCGGACTCGCCCGGGCCGCCATAGGCATGTGCCCAATCCAGCCTCAAGCGCTCGAAAGGCTGGGGAGGCGTAGCGCGGCCGTCAAGCCAGTAGCGATCACCGCTCACCAGCAACGACTTGGCCTGACCATGGAAGACGGCCTGGGCCGCGCACAGTGTCTTGTCGTCCTGGTGCGCCGTGTACGCATAGCCGCTGACCAGCCACTCCGGCTCGATCTTGGGCACGCCCAGGTCCAGCACGTTGCCAGGCCCAATCTCGTCCGCCGCCAGCTTCCAGAGATCCTGGTCGGGCATCAGCAGCGGCTCGGGCGCCAGGCTCGCCATCGCGAAGACCGAGACGCCCAGCAGGTCTTGCCGCTGCCGCCGGAAGGGCCGCGTGAGGATGCTCAGGCGAAAGGGCTTGATGGTCTTCATGGGGCAGCGGACCTGCTTCAGCGCATCGGCTGGTCGATGGCGATCTCGCGCGAGACCGGATCGAAGCGCAGCTTCACGGAGCGCCCCGGGGCGAAGTCGGCGAGCTTCACCGGACTGATCGGGGCGTCCAGTTCAGTCTGGTAGGCGGGCAATCCGCCCTCGGGCTGTACCTGGAGCTTGAGCCGCACGATGATATAGATGCGCGCGACCCGAACGCCCGTGTCATAGCTCTCGAGCACCATCGCCACGGCCGGCTGGCCCGTACGAAGCACCCGCTCGGCGCGATCCGCACCCATCACGTCGCGGTTGACCGCACTCTGCACATGCATCACGCGCAAGACATGGCGCTTGCCCAGCGTGATCATCACGAACGCCAGCAGCGCGACGACAGCGATGGGGACAATCAGATACCAGTACTTGGTGAACCACACGGCGAAAAGATCCAACATGCGCCCCCGTCTCAGAGATAGACGGTGATGCCTCGGGGATTCACCTTGATCTGGGACAAGTCGATCTTTGTCGCCTTGTTGTCCGCCGTGAAAACCGTCTGGGTGGTGGTAAAGAGGCCGACCGCGCCGCTGGCGGAATACACGTCGAACTTGTTGATGGCGCCCGTGATCGAGTAGGCGTTGAAGCCCAGGTTCTGGGCGGCGACGCTGATCACCGCCACGTTGGCGAAGACGGCGACCCCGTTGATGCTCACGGTCATCCCGTTGATCCCCATGTTGAAGCCCTTGAAGGCAATGCCCCAGTCCGTGAACGTGACCTTCTTTGCCGACTTGTCCTCCACATGAGGTGCATCCAGGACGATCTTGGTCGGTGACTTGACCGTGATGTCCGACTTGGTGCTTTCCAGGTTCATGGGGCCATCCGTCGTTGCGTTCAACGACGTGTTTGCATGCACCTTTTGCGCCCCCTTGACGAGATAGTCCTCGTCGCCGTCGACCGTCACCTTCTTTCCCTTGGTGTCTTCGGTATACAGACCGACCACCTTGGTGGTCTGGGGGCCATCGATGTCTTCCTTGAGCGACGTACCGATGGTTCGCTCTTCGCCGCTGTCTACCGTGTCCTTGCGCTTGCCGGTGACATGGATGGTCTGATTCCCGATGACATCGACCTGCTGATTGCCACCATCCACCTTGATGAACTGGTCGCCGCCGTTGACGGTGATCTTCTGCGGCCCGCCCTTGTTGACCGTCAGCGTGTGCGGACCGTTGATCGTCTCGTCCAGGGAGGTGTTGGTGGTGTAGTTGTCCGCGCCTTCGATGGTCGTGGTTCTCTTGCCTGCGACCGTATCGGTTTCATCGGCTTCCACGTCGATCTCGAAATTCTTCTCGGCGTGAATCCGCACCAGCTCGGAGCCCGGCGCGTCGTCCAGGATGAACTCGTTGGCATTCGCGGGCGTCCCGTCCTGGCTGCGGCTCACGAAGCCGCTCACCGTGACTTTCGCAGGCAACTCGAGCGGCGGCATCTGGTCCGAGTTGTAGACGCGGCCGATGATGATCGGCCGGTCAGGGTGCCCGCCGATGAAATCGACGATCACTTCCTGGCCCTTGCGCGGATGATTCACCGCGCCGTAGTTCGAGCCGGCCCAGGCGCTGGAAACGCGCACCCAGCAGGAGCTGTTCTCGTCGCTCTTGCCGTAGCGGTCCCAGCGAAACTGCACCTTCACGCGGCCGTATTGGTCGACCCAATACTCCTGGCCGGCCTTGCCCACCACGGTGGCGGTCTGCGGTCCGTTGGTGCGGGTCATCGGCGTCACGCGCGGCGGGCGGAACGGGTACGAAGTCGGCTGCACCGCAAAGCTGAAGCTGTACTGGCTGTCGGCGGCGCCGCTCTCGTAGCCGCCTTCGCGCAGCGCATACGACACGGACACGATCAGGTATTCGCGGTTGTCGTCCTGCCGCGGGCAGTTCTGCATCGTGAAGCGGTAGCCCGGCGCCATTCCGCGCACGCTGCTGTGGCCGATGTCCCGCTCGGCCTGCGACTGTGCCTCTTCGAGCCTGATGCGCGAGTAGTGCTCGCCCTGCTCGGCCTCGCTGAAGCCGCCGAGCCATTCGTAGATCTCATAGGTATCGTGGGGATTGCCGCGCGGCTGGCTGCGCATGCCCATCAGGTCGGCCTTCGACTTCTTGAAGTCGTAGTCGTCCACCACGTAGGTGCCGGGGCGGATTTCCTCGGTCACCTGCCATTGGTCGATCACTTCCTGGAAGGGATCGGGGTTGCGGTCGGCCGCAAGATAGCTGATCCTGGGATAGCCCGGCAGGGTGTCGTGCGCGCCGATGTCGTCCGCGAGCACCAGCGTGTGCTGGTTCTTCTCGTGCCTGAAGTAGTAGTAGATGCCCTCATGCTCCATCAGCCGGCTCACGAAGGCGAAGTCGGTCTCCTGGTACTGCACGCAGTACTCCCACTGGCGGTAGGTTCCGCTGAGCTTCTTCTCGACCGCGAAGTTGTAGTCGGCAAACACTTCATCGAGGATGTCGACGACCGACTTGTTCTGGAAGATCTTGCAGTCGCTGGTGCGTGTCAGGTACCAGAGCCAGGGCCGCACGGTGGCGCGGTACACCACGTAGCGCGACGTGCTGCTCTCCCTGCCGATCATGGTGAACCGCACGATCTGCCCGTTGAGAAAGCGCGGTTCTCCGGCCGTGAGTATTTCAAGCGAGAGCGGCTTGCCCAGCACCGACTTCATGTCGAGCGACACGCTCGGGCTCAACAGGTCCACCTCGAACTCGAACAGCTGCGACAGCCCCTCGGCGCCATGCATCGAACGGAACATCAGCTGGTCTTCCGCCAGGGGCGTGTGGACTTTGACGATTCGATTGGCCATGGCTTGCTCCCTTTCTTCGCTCAGCGTTCAGAAAATTCGTAGTGAAAGTCGTCGTTCGCCGCGCTAAGCCGCACCTCCGCGAGCTTGCGCGCGCTGACCGTCGCACCAATGACCTCTTCGCTCAGCCGCGGAAGAATGGTGTGGGTCAGGATCGCATCGATCATTCGACCGCCCGACTCGATGGCCGTGCAACGGCGCGCCACCAGTTCGACGGCGCTGTCGTCGTAATGCAGGGCAATGCCGTGGTTCGCTTCGAGGCGGGCGGCAATGCGGTCGAGCTGAAGGCGGATGATGCGATGCAATGCCTCGGCGTGCAACGGGTAATAAGGCACTACAACGAGGCGGCCGAGCAGCGCCGGCGCGAACACCTTGAGCAGCGGCTCGCGCAGCGCGGCGGCCAGCGGCTCGGGGTCGGGGCGCAGGGTGGGGTCTTCGCACAGCTGCATGACCAGGTCGGTGCCGACGTTGGAGGTCATGATGATCACGGTGTTGCGGAAGTCGATGTGGCGGCCTTCGCCGTCTTCCATCCAGCCCTTGTCGAAGACCTGGAAGAAGATCTCGTGCACGTCGGTGTGCGCCTTCTCGATCTCGTCGAGCAGCACCACGCTGTAGGGCCGGCGGCGCACGGCCTCGGTGAGCACGCCGCCTTCGCCATAGCCCACGTAGCCGGGCGGAGCGCCCTTCAGCGTGGAGACGGTGTGCGACTCCTGGAACTCGCTCATGTTGATGGTGACGAGGTTCTGCTCGCCGCCGTACAGCGCCTCCGACAGCGCCAGCGCAGTCTCGGTCTTGCCGACGCCCGAGGGGCCGCACAGCAGGAACACGCCGACGGGCTTGTTGGGGTTGTCGAGCCGTGCGCGCGCGGTGCGGATGCGGCGCGAGATGGTCTCCAGCGCATCGGGCTGCGCGACCACGCGGGCCGAGAGAATCTCGCCGAGCTTGAGCACCGACTGCGCGTCGTCGCGCACCATGCGGCCGATGGGAATACCGGTCCAGTCGGCCACCACGGTGGCGATGGCCTGCGCATCGACGGCCGCGAGGATCAGCGGCGATTCGCCCTGCAGCTGCACGAGCTTGTCCTGTGCATCGTTGAGCTCGGCGCGGATTTCCTGCGGGCTCCGCTCGGGCTCGGCCGGCGGCGTATCGACGGGTGGTTTGCCGTCTTCTTCCGCTTCGGCCTGCACTTGCGGCACTGCCGCCGGCGACAGTTGCTTGCGCAGCGCCACGATGCGCTCGACCAGCGCGCTTTCTTCCACGCGCCGCGTTTCCAACAGGTCGAGTTCGGCCTGTGCTGCAGCCACCTGGGCCGCGATGTCTTCCACGCGCTGGTGCTCACCGACACCGATGGCCGCCTCGCGCCCCGCGATGCCCGACTCGATGCCCAGCACCTCGATGCGGCGCTGCAGGTCTTCGATGGCAGCGGGCAGCGCATGCTGGCTCAGCGCCACGCGCGCGCAGGCCGTGTCGAGCAGGCTCACGGCCTTGTCGGGCAATTGCCGCGCGGGAATGTAGCGGTGCGACAGGCTCACGGCCGCCTCGAGCGCGGCGTCGAGGATGAGCACGCCGTGGTGCTTCTCCAGCTCGGCCGAGATGCCGCGCAGCATGATCACCGCCTTGGGCTCGGTGGGCTCGTGCACCTGGATGGTCTGGAAGCGCCGCGTGAGCGCCGGGTCTTTCTCGATGTACTTCTTGTACTCCGACCAGGTGGTCGCCCCGATGGTGCGCAGCCGGCCGCGCGCGAGCGCCGGCTTGAGCAGGTTGGCCGCGTCGCCGGTGCCGGCCGTGCCACCGGCGCCGACCAGCGTGTGGACTTCGTCGACGAACAGCACGATGGGCTTGGGACTCTTCTCGACTTCGTCGATCACCTGGCGCAGGCGCTGCTCGAACTCGCCCTTCACGCCCGCGCCGGCCTGCAGCAGCGTGGGGTCGAGCACCCACAGCGACACGTCCTTGAGCGAAGGCGGCACGTCGCCCGCGGCGAGGCGCGAGGCCAGGCCTTCGACCACGGCCGTCTTGCCCACGCCGGCCTCGCCGGTGAGCAGCGGGTTGTTCTGCCGGCGGCGCATCAGGATGTCGATGATCTGGCGGATCTCGTCGTCGCGGCCATAGACCGGATCGAGTTCACCCGCGCGGGCCTTGGCGGTGAGGTCGCTCGCATACTTGGCGAGGGCGGAGCCGCCTGCCGCGGGGCCATCGCCCTGGTGGTGCGCCACCGCGGGTGCGCCGCCTGCCGCGCCTGCGCTCGGTGCGGCGTCGAAGTCGTCTTCGGGCGAGCCTTCGGTCCACGCAGCGAGCTGCGCCACCAGCACGTCGGGCACGATCTTGTCGAACTCGCGCGAGATGCCCGAGAGCACCTGTCGCAACCCCGGCGTCTTGATGATGCCTGCGAGCAGGTACGCACCGCGGATGGAGGTGGCCTCGAAGCGCAGGCTCGCATAGACCCAGGCGCGCTCGACGGCGTTGTCGACGTGTTCGGAGATGTCGCTGATCGACGTGGCGCCATGCGGCAGCCGGTCGAGCGCGCGCACCAGGTCTTGTTCGATCGCATCGAGGTTCAGCCCCGCGCGCTTGACGATGCGCAGCATGTCGCTGTCCTGCAGCTGCAGGATCTGGTGCAGCCAGTGCACGAGTTCGACGTAGGCGTTGCCGCGCAGCTTGGCGAAGGCGGTGGCGGTCTCCAATGCCTTGTAGAGCATCGGGTTGAGCTTGGAGAAAAGAGAGACGCGGCGGATGTCGGTCATAAACCCATGGAAGAAGGAGCGGAACGGGAAAACAATGCTTCGGGCTGGAACACCATGTCGCCCGCGTCGGTGTCCGACATGCGCGTGCCGAGCCAGCTGCCCCAGCCGAGGCGCTGGTTGCTGTTGAGCCGCATGCCGTGCGCGTCCTGCTTCTTCAGGACGAGCCGCAGATCCCACGCGAACTCGATGCCGACGTACTGGCGCACCCAGTCGACCACCTGCTGCAGCCGCTTGCTGCCCGGCAGGAACTCGCGGAACTCTTCCTGCGAGAGTGGCCCGAGTTCGAGGCGGAACTTGCTCTGAGCGTCGCGCACGGCCAGGCCGATGGTGGCGCCGCCGCCGAGCCGCTGGTTGCGACCGGAAAGGCCGATCCGGCTGACCTGGTGCTCGTCGAGCATCACCCAGTCGCTCACGAATTCATCGATGCGCACGGGCACGTCGAAGTAGAGCTTGAGGATCTGGATCAGGCCCTCGGGGTTGCGCGTCTGGCGCACGAGGTGCCCCGCCATGAAGGTGCGCGCATGGTCGGCGATGCGGTCGCGCTCCTTCAGGCCGGGCTGCCCCATGTTCATGAGGCTGGACACGTAGTCGACGAAGCGATGACCGTCGGGGCGGTCCAGGCTGTTGACCGACTGCGCGTCGGCCCAGGCCCGGTAGAACAGCAGGATCAGCCGGTGATGGAACAGGTCGGCGAACGCGCTGAGGGTGTCGTCGGCGTGATGCCGCTTGCGCTCGCGCGCGTACTCGGTCAGGTGCAGCGGCAACGGGCCGTTGGGACCGAACAGGCCGAAGCCGTAGATCGAAATGCGCGGCGGTCCATCGCTGTCGACATCGACGCCCGACACGTTCGACGGCGCGAACGCCATCGAGGGCTCCTGCCCAAGGCGCAGCGGCTCGTCGAGCGGACGCGGTGCGCGGCCCAGCAGCGGATGGTCGCCCTGTGCATCGAGGCGGCGCAGCAGCATGAACAGGTCGTGCTCGAAGGGCTGCTCCAACAGCTTGGCCCAGAGCACCGGGTCGACCTCGGGAACGCCGCGCCGTGGCGCCGTGCCGGGCACGGGTGGCGCGACGTCGTGTTGCCGAATCTCGTCCGTATCGAGCACCACCTCGCCTTCACTGGCGGCCGGCGCGTCCTGCTGCATTCCTTCAGTGAAGCCGGTTTCGCTCATACGGCAGGCCGACGTCCCACGCGCGGAGTCCAGCGCGCGATCTCGCCGCGCTGCAGGCTGGACAGCGCGAACTCGGTGAAGGCATTGAGCGACACGTGCCGGCTGAAGAACTGCTCCAGCACGGCGCCGAAGAGATAAGGGCTCGCGCCGGAGAACGCGACCTCGTCGATCTTGAGTGCCACCTCCACGCCGCGCCCGAACACGATCGGGCCCGGCTCCGGCAGGCGGCGGAACACCGGCGCGAGCGCCATCGAGCGCACGCCCTGGATCTGGCGGCGCACGGAGGGGTCGGCGAGGTTGCCGTACAGGTCGAGCATCTCGCGCAGCGCGGCCGCGCCCTGCGTCGCATCGACGTCGGTGAGGCTCAGGTAGTTGAGGCCCAGGTGGCTGATGAGGCGCCAGGTCAGCGCGCCCTCGGCCAATGCAGGGTACGGGCGCGAGGGCCCGCGCAGGATGCGGATGGAGCGCACTGGCGCCGATACGCGCAGTGTGAAGTCCGATTCGAGCCCGGTCGGCAGCAGCAGCGGGAGGTCGCGGTTGGTGCACAGCGCGTCGAGCGTGATGTGGCGCAGGGTGTGCGGAAAGGGCGCGTCGTGCTGGTCGACCAGCGACACGTAGACCTCGCTGCCGGTGTAGCTGGTGCGCGTGCCCTGCGCGCGTGCGCGGTCGGACACCAGGCGCGGTTCGCGGCGCAGCGAGAAATAGGCGCCGAAGTCGCCGTCGTCGGCCGCGAACGAGCCGAGGAAGGGGCGGAACTCGCGCTCGTCGGAGCCGTTGGCCATGTGGCCGGTGACACGTTCGACGGTGAATATCTCGAAGTCGCGCGGGCGCGTGCGGTCGATCACCGCATGGTGCTCGTGCTGCCCCGGCCCCACCGGAATGCGGTCGCTGCGGCGCGGCACGAGGTTGATGATGGGCGTGCAGAACAGCGAGAAGTGCTTGGCGTCGACCAGCCGTTCGAGATCGGCGTCGGCGCGATCGAGCAGGATCACGATCTCCATCGTGGTGCCGCCCATGGCCGCGGCCGCCGCGCGCAGCTTGTTCACGCTGAAGAACAGGTAGCGGTCGGGAAACGCGAAGTACTCGTGCAGCAGCCGGTAGCCCTGGAACGAGCGCGCGTCGTAAGGCAGCAGCGCCTGGTCGGGGTCGAACCCCTCGTGCCGGATGGCCTCGTCGCCGAGCGGCACGATGCGCGCGGTGCTGCCCGACCCGCTGCGGCACACCACGCCGACACTGTGGTGCGCCACGAGTTCGAGCACGCGCAGCGCATGAAGCTCCGCGCCCGAGAGAAAGAACTCGAGCCGATCGAGCGGCATGTCGGCAAAGCGCGCGCCGCCCACGGCTTCGAGCTTGATGGTGATGGCGCTCTTCGCCTGCCGCGCAACCATCGGCATGGCATGCGCGATCTCCGCGGGCACGGGGCCGATGCCGGCCTCGGCGATCTTGATGGGCCACAGCGTGACGGCATGTCCGGTGCGGAACTCGCAGGCCGTCTGTTCGCCCTTGATCATGCGTCCGCGCAGGATGGTGTGGCGCGGCAGCTCGTAGCCGGCCTTCAGCGAACCTTCGTTGAGGTTGCCGTCGATCTGCACCACGGCCATCGCGGGCAGCGGCGCGAGGAAGTTGGGGTACACCACTTCGAGCAGCCGCTGTGAGAAGCGCGGAAATTCCGCGTCCATCTTGAGCTGGATGCGCGCCGTGAGAAAGCTGAAGCCCTCGAGCAGGCGCTCCACGTACGGGTCGCTGACCTCGATGCCGCGCATGCCGAGGCGGCCGGCGATCTTCGGGTAGCGCTGCGCGAACTCGGCCCCGAGCTCGTGCATGTAGGTGAGTTCGCGGTTGTAGTAGTCGAGAAGCCGTGCATCCATGTCAGCGGCTCCTGTCTTGTCCCCTCTCCCTGCGGGAGAGGGTCAGGGTGAGGGGTGCGGCCTGGCAAGTGCTGCCGGTTGTTCCAGCGCCGTCGGCCCTCACCCCAACCCTCTCCCGGAGGGAGAGGGAGTCATACAGGGGAAACCAGTCGCGCATCAAAGCCCCCCCGTTGGCCGCAGCACCATGTGCCCGCTTTCAAGGTCGAGCTCCGAGCGCAGGATGAACTCGATCGGGTACGGCACCGACCACAGCGTGCCGCGGATCTCCAGCGCGAGCAGGTTGTGGTGTTCGAGGTCGGTGGCATCGGTCACGCAGCGCACGTCGATGCTGTCCTTCATGATGCGCGGCTCGAAGTCGATGATGGCCGAGCGGATGGCCGCCTCGACGTCGGCGAAGTCGACCTCCGACATGCGCCCGCCGGCCCAGCCGCGCACGCCGAAGTTCAGCACCGAGCGGCGCGCGCGGGGCATGGTGTTGATGTTGTGGTCCGCGCCGAAGTTGGTGGTGTTGAGCAGCCACTGCAGGTCGCGCAGCACCGAGTCGCGCAGCAGCCTGCCGCTCATGAGGAAGGCGCCCGCGCGCTCCTGCCGGGCCTGCGGCGTCTTGTCGGTGAGGCGGTCGAGCAGCACCGGCTGCAGGCGGTCGCGTGCAACGCTTTCCTGCTGGTCGCCGTCGGTGTCCATCATGGCGCTCATGCGTCGATGGCCTCCCGTGCGAACTCGATGAGCCGCAGGTCGAGCAGCGAATGGTCGCCGGCTTCGCTGATCAGCGTGCGCTGCCCCAGGCCCGCGTACTGATCTTCGCCGGCCAGCGGCAGCCAGTCGGTGCGGCGGCCCAGCGTGGCCTCGTCGTCGAGCCCTTCGAGCGAGCCCGGGTAGCGCACCGGCACCAGGCCGTTGAGCGCGCGGCCGTCGTGCAGTTCGAGCTCGGCCGGGGCCCACAGCAGGTCGACCAGGTGCTGAGGGCGCGAGAACTTGATGCGGCGCACTTCGGGCAGCGGCAGCCATGCATAGCCCGAAGGCGTGAGCAGCTCCAGCACGGGGCCGATGCGCACGTCGCCGTCGCACAGCCATGCGAAGTCGCTGCGCTCCACCGGTTCGCCGTCGAACGCCTGCGCGGCGCGCGAATCGGAACGGTCGACGCTGGTGAGCGCGCCGTGCAATGCGGGCGCGGCCTGCCGCGCGGTCTCGCGCAGGGCAGCGGCTTCTTCGGCGCGGTCGGCCGGCAATGCGGCGGCGGCGATCAGCTGTTCGACCCAGTCCGCGTTGCCGCAGACGATGGCCGGTGCGCGCCCGCCGGACCAGAAGTCGCTGCGATGGCGCTCACCCGCGAGCGCCATCGAGCAGGTGACGCTGGCAGGCGTGAAAGTGGGATCGAGCTTGGTGGCGAGCTTGAGCTGGTCTTCGGCCCGTTGCCATTCACCGCGCAGGGCGAGAAAGTGGCACAAGGCAAGACGCAGGCTGGCGTTCTGGGGACTGGCGCGGATCTGCCGCTGTACCCATTCGGTGTGCTCGGCCACGGAGCGTTCGCCCAGCACTGCAAACCCATCGCCCATGAAGCTTCCTCGCTGACTGACTGGCACACGGCGCCAAAGGCCAGTGTGCAAAAGACGGCCGCGAAGGCCGTCGGGAAAACGTCGCGGCCGGCCCGTCGGGCCGGCCGCGCATCGGGAAAAGGGAGATCAGGATTCCCTGTTTTCCTTGATGTTCCAGCCCAGGACCGTCTCGGCGCCCTTGCCGCCCTTGTCGGTCTGTTCCCAGTACTGCTGCTTCACCTTGGCGGCCTGGAAGGCGTATTGCACGAACACGGCGTCGGAGCCCTGTTCGGCCGTGTACTGCACCGAGGTGACCAGCACTTCCTCGAGCGTGACGCGTGTGTATTCGATCTGCGAGCCCCCCGCCTTGCACACCGAAACCTCGACCTTGCTCAGGTGCTTGCCGCTGGCGCAGTTCTTCAGGACGGACGGTGCCGCCTTGTCGATGCGCGCGAGCACCTGCAGGTCATTGAAGCTGGCCTTGCCAACGCCACCGCCACCGCCGCTGACCATGTTTCCAGGCTGCGTCGCTCCCCAGGCAAACGACTTGATGTCCGTCCACTCCTTGTGGTTCGAGTCCTTCGATTCGCCGTTTGCGCCTTCGACGCGCATGAACATGTCTACTGCCATGATTAACCCCCAAAGTTATATGTGCCCGATTCCGGGACACCGTTGAATTAGCTGCTGTCCTTCTTGTTGGATGGCAGCTTCGAAACCAGCCGCAACGACACTGTCAGCCCTTCGAGCTGATAGTGCGGCCGGAGAAAAAACTTGGCGGCGTAGTAGCCCGGGTTGTCCTCGATGGCTTCCACCTGGACTTCCGCCGCCGCCAGCGGCTTCATTGCCTTCGTGTCCTGCGACGAGGTGCCGGGACTGCCGTCGACGTAGTTCATGATCCAGTCGTTGAGCCAGCGCTCCATGTCCTCGCGCTCGCGGAACGAACCGATCTTGTCGCGCACGATGCACTTCAGGTAGTGCGCGAAACGGCAGCAGGCGAACAGGTACGGCAGGCGTGCCGCGAGGTTCGCGTTGGCCGTGGCATCGGCGTCGTAGTACTCGGCCGGCAGCTGCAGCGACTGCGCGCCGATGAAGGCTGCGAAGTCGGAGTTCTTGCGGTGCACCAGCGGCATGAAGCCGTTCTTGGCGAGCTCGGCCTCGCGCCGGTCGCTGATGGCGATCTCGGTCGGGCACTTCATGTCCACGCCGCCATCATCGGTCGGGAAGGTGTGGGTGGGCAGGTTCTCCACCGCGCCGCCCGACTCCACGCCGCGAATGGACGTGCACCAGCCGTACTGCTTGAACGAGCGGTTGATGTTCACACCCATCGCATAGGCCGAGTTGGCCCAGGTGTAGCGGTTGTGCGCGGCCGAGTCGGTCTCTTCCTCGAACTCGAACTCGTCGACTGGGTTGGTGCGCGCGCCGTACGGCAGGCGCGCCAGGAAGCGCGGCATGGCCAGGCCGATGTAGCGCGCGTCTTCCGAATCGCGCAGCGAGCGCCATGCGGTGTGCTCGGTGTTCTGGAAGATCTTGGTCAGGTCGCGCGGGTTCGACAGCTCCTGCCACGAGTCCATCTGCATCACCGTGGGCGAGGCGCCCGCGATGAACGGGCAATGCGCGGCGGCCGCGATCTTGGCCATTTCGCTGAGCATCTCGACGTCGGGCGGGCTGTGGTCGAAGTGGAAGTCGCCGATCAGCGCGCCGAAGGGCTCGCCGCCGAACTGGCCGTACTCGGCCTCGTAGATCTTCTTGAACAGCGGGCTCTGGTCCCAGCCGATGCCCTTGTGGCGCTTGAGCGAGCGCGCCACTTCGCGCTTGGACGCGCACATCACGCGGATCTTGAGCTGCTCGTCGGTCTCGGTGTTGTTCACGAGATAGTGCAGGCCGCGCCATGCGCCTTCGAGCTGCTGGAACTCCTCGTGGTGCAGGATCTGGTTGATCTGCTCGGAGAGCTTGCGATCGATCTCGGTGATGATGGCCTGCACCGTGCGGTAGGCATCGTTGGAGACGGTGACGGTGCTTTCCAGCGCCTGAACGGCCAGCGTCTTGACGGCGTTCTCCACCGCCTCGCGGGCCTGGTCGGTCTTGGGCTTGAACTCGCGCTGCAGCAGGTCGGCGAACTCGTTCGGCTCGAGCGCTTCGACGGTGGCGGGTGCGCGCGCGGCGCTCTGATTGGATGCGGTGCTCATGATGGCGGTCCTTGCTGCTCGCGCTTACTCTGAAGATGTGCCGGGGGCGCCGGCCTTTTCGTTCGCGGCTTCGACCGCCTTCGCCACAGCCGGGTTCGGTGCCGATGCCAGCGACTTGAGGAGCCCGGGGTTCTGCAGCGCCTGTGCAATCAGCTGCTCCGCGCCGTTCTTGCCGTCCATGTACGAGAGCAGGTTCGACAGCTCGGTGCGCGCTTCGAGCAGCTGCTGCAGCGCGCCGACCTGGCGGGCGATGCGCGCGGGCGAGAAGTCGTCCATGCTGTCGAAGGTGATGTCGACGTTCATCTGGCCGTCGCCGGTGAGCGTGTTGGGCACCTGGAAGGCAACGCGCGGCTTGATGGACTTCATGCGTTCGTCGAAGTTGTCGATGTCCACCGCCATGAACTCGCGCTCGCCGAGGTCGGGCATCGGGTCGATCTGCTTGCCTGCGAGATCGGCGATGACGCCCATCACGAAGGGCAGCTGGATCTTGCGTTCGCTGCCGTAGATCTCGACGTCGTATTCGATCTGCACACGCGGCGCGCGGTTGCGCGCGATGAACTTCTGACCACTGTTTCTGACACGGTTGTCTGCCATAAGCTTCCTCTTGAATCTGTAATGCGTGTGGGTGCGATCCCGGTGGCCTGCCGGCCCGCGGAGCTCCCGATGGCTTTCGCCTTGCTATTCCGTGCTGCCCCCAGCGTTCAGCGGACGTCCTGCAAGGCTCTCTATCTTTTGCAATCCCTCGGGCACGAGCTCTTCGATGATCTGGAAGAAGTTCAGGTCCATCAGCCGCTGCGCTCTTCGTATCAGCATGGGCGCCGGATGACTGGGCTCCATGCGCTCCAGGTACTGGCAGGCCTTCTCCAACACCACCTGCACATCATCACGAGTCGATATTTCAATATCTTTAACCAGCACCGCGCGCGGGCCGGTGCCGCCATTGACGGTGGCCGCGGCAGCCCCGTTCGCCATCGGCACCGCAACACCGGCCCCTTGCGCATCGACGCCGTCGCGCGCTTCGCCGGCCACGGCTGCCGCGTCCTGCGCCTGTTCGGGCAACAGCTGGACCACGGTGCGCAGCGAGCGCTCGAGCCGCGAAAAGTCCGGCGCCCAGCTCTGTCCGAGCGCGCGCTCGCAGGTCTCGCGAATGCGCTGCAGCAGGTCGAGCGCCGCACGCAACGCCACCACCGGGGGCGCCGCCTTTTCGTGCGCGCGCCGCGCCGCGTCCCGCAGCCGGCCAATGCCGCCCGGGTAATCGATCTGATGGTAGGTCTTGCTCGAATCGAGCAAGGCTTCGACCTGTCGCAGGCTCATCGATGCGCCGCCGTCTTCGAGCAGCCGGGCATCGCGCACGCTGCGCCCGAGTCCCTCGGCTTCGGCCAGCGCGGCCAGTGCATTCATGCGCGGCAGCGGATCTTCGAAGTCGCCGTCGGCGACGCGCGGATGCACGTCGTTCCAGAATTTCTGCAGCACGGCATCGACGAGTTGCAGCCCATCGACGTAGCCCGGCAATCCACGGTTTTCGGTCCAGGCCAGCGTGAGGGGCACCAGCACGCGCAAGTCGCGCGTGCGTGTGCACAGCTGCTTCGCGATGCGCTCCACGCGCGCCCAGTCGGGCGGCTCCGCGGGGATGATCGTCGAGCCGAATTGCTGCTCGCGCTTACCTGTTGTTGCCTGGTGCAACGCCATGAAATCGGGGTCGTATTCCAGGTCTTCCCCGCATGAAAGGGGGCCTTCCACAGGCAGCTGCAATAGATCGATCTCGCTCGTCGACAACCTCTTCTCCCTTGTTCACCGTTTTCAAACAGCAGCGATCTTCAGGGGAACCAGAGGCGCGGTCAACAGCAACAGACTGCAACGCGAAGCGTATGAATCACAAAGGAGTACAACTCCTTTTAATATTCAAACAGAACGTCTACATGTTCACGCTCAGCAGACCGCGTTCACCCAAGTTGCGCATCAACGCGCTGATGCCAAAAGTCCACATCGGCGCCTGATCGGCGTGCACCACGCGATTGACGAGGGCGCCGAGTTCGGGTGCGGCAATGCGCACGCGGTCGCCCACGACATGGGTGAATCCTTGCCCAGGCCCGTGACGGTCCTGTGTCGGCGCGAACATCGTGCCCAGAAACAACATGAAGCCATCAGGGTAGGCGTGATGCTTGCCCACGGTCTGCGCCACAAGATCGAGCGGATCGCGGCTGATCTTCGACAGCGAACTCGAACCCTCGAGCGTGAAACCCTCGGGGCCGGTCACTTCCAGCGCGACGGTGATGCGGCGCACGTCCTCGATGCCGAAGTGCGCATCGAACAAGCGGATGAAGGGGCCGATCGCGCACGAGGCGTTGTTGTCCTTGGCCTTGCCGAGCAGCAGCGCGCTGCGGCCTTCGAAGTCGCGCAGGTTGACGTCGTTGCCGAGCGCGGCGCCGAGCGTCTCGCCGCGGCTGTTGACGGCGAGCACGACCTCCGGCTCGGGGTTGTTCCACACCGAGCCCGAATGGATGCCGACATCGGCGCCCGTGCCCACGGCAGCGAGCACCGGGGCCTTGGTGAAGATCTCGGCGTCGGGGCCGATGCCGACTTCGAGGTACTGCGACCACACGCCTTGCGCGATCAGCACGTCCTTGACCTTCATGGCCTCGGGCGATCCCGGCACGATGTCGGCGAGGTTGTCGCCGAGCACGCCGCCGATGGCTGCGCGCGTGGCCTCCGCCTTCGAGGCGTCGCCGCGCGCCTGCTCCTCGATCACGCGTTCGAGCAGGCTCGCGACGAAGGTGACGCCGCTGGCCTTGATGGCCTGCAGGTCGCAGGGCGCGAGCAGCCAGGGCTTGCCGGCGTCGCGCGCGCTCTCGTCGCTGTTGGCGATGGCCTCGTCGAGCGAGGCGATGCGCGGTGCGCTGCGCAACGCGCGGCGAACGGCTTCGGCGGGCGCCTCCTTGCCTTCGAGCAGGTCGCTCATGGTCGGCGCGAGCCTCGACAGGTCGTACAGGTCGCCTTCGTGCACGGCCACCAGCACGGGGCCCACGCCGGGTTGCCAGAGACGGCCGACGAGGGTGGCGCGTTCGGCGTCGCGGGGCAGGCTGGAAGAAGTTGAAAGATCGAGCGGCATGGCGTGGTGTCTCCGTGAGTTGTGTGCGCTACGTTGCATCGTAGCGGCGCAGCGGAGAGACGACGCGGCCGGCCGCTCCTTTTGTGTCAGTGCCGCGCGGCACGCACGCGCGCCACTTCGGCGGGCAGGTTGGCCCACGCGGGCTCCTGCGGTGCGAAGCGCGCGCGCATGTAGCCGGCGAGTTCGGCGATCTGCCGGTCGTCGAGCGCCTCGCGGAACGCAGGCATGAAGCCGATGTCGCGGCTCGCGGGCTCGCGCACGCCGTCGAGGATGGTGCGCAGCAGGTTGTCGGGCCGCGCGCTCGTGAGGCTGCTGTTGAGGGCCAGCGGCGTATTCACGCCGAGCAGCGTGGGGCCGTTGCCGTCGTGGTGGCATGACGCGCAGGCGCTGTCGAACATGCGCTGCGCGGAGCCGAGAAGCTGGCCTTGGGTGCGCGCCGCGTTGTCGATGGCCTGTTGCGCGAGCGCTTGCGGCTCGGCCACCGGAGCGGGATTGAACGAGCCGAGGTACACGGCCATCGCGCGCACATCGTCGTCGGGCACCTGCGCGAGTTCGCGCACCACCTCGGCCATCGGCCCGCCCGCGATGCCGTGGCGCGGCGAATGACCGTTTCGCAGGTAGCGGTACAGCGCGTCGGTGTCCCACGGCACGGCGGCCTTCGACAACTGCGTGAGTGCGGGCGCCTCCCAGCCGTCGACCATCGCGCCCGAGAGGAACGCGCTGCCGCCCTGCTCCGCGCCCAGCACGTTGCGCGGCGTGTGGCATGCGCCGCAATGGCCCAGGCCGTTGACGAGATAGGCGCCGCGGTTCCACTCGGCGCTTTGCGTGGGCACGGGCTGCAGCGGCGCGGGATCGTGGAACAGCGCGTTCCAGCCGGCCATCAACGGGCGCATGCTGAACGGGAACCTGAGTTCGGACTTCGGCGTTTCCGCACGCACCGCGGGCATCGACATGAAGTACGCATAGAGCGCCTGCAGGTCGTCGTCGCTGGTCTTGGCGAACGCGGTGTAGGGGAACGCGGGGTACAGGTGGTGGCCGTCGCGCGAGACGCCTTCGCGCATCGCGCGCTGGAAGGCGCTGAACGACCAGCGGCCGAGGCCCGTGTCCGCATCGGGCGTGAGGTTGGTGGTGTAGAGCGTGCCGAAGGGCGTCTCCATCGCGCGGCCGCCTGCGTTCGGTGTGCCGCCGGGCGCGGTGTGGCACACGGCGCAGTCGCCGGCGGCGGCGAGCACGCGGCCGCGGTCGATGGTGGACTGGCTGTAGACGGGCGCGGTGAGCGATACGGGCGCGATGGCGGAGCGCCAGCCGAGCAGGCCGGCGATGACGCCGAGGCCGCCGATGAAGAGTGCGGCGCCGGTGGCCCACAGGCCCTTGCTCTTGGGCCAGGGCGCATCGGTCTTGCTCCTTCCCCCTCTGGGGGAAGGTTGGGATGGGGGCACGGCAGCGTCACCATTCGTACGCCGCTCGCCCCCACCCCCGCCCTCCCCCAAAGGGGGAGGGAGAAATTCCCGATTCAACTCCGCCAACACCGTCTCCGGCGTAAACGGCGGCGATCTGAACCGCACCCCCGTCGCATCGAAGATCGCATTCGCGATCGCCGCCGTCCCCGGCACCGACGACGATTCGCCCGCGCCCAGCGAAGGCTCGCCGGGCCGGGGCATGTGCATCACCTCGATCACTGGCACTTCGCGGAAATTGATGATCGGATAGCTGCCCCACTCGCGGCTCGCAACCACACCGGAAGGAAACACACCAGGCAGTTGTGCGCCGCCAGACCCACCCTGCGGCGCGAACTGCACTTGCTCCTTCAGCGCCCGGCTCGTGGTCTGGATCACGTTGCCGTGCACCTGGTGCTCGACACCCGCCGGGTTGACCAGCAAGCCCGCGTCGTGCCCCACCACCACGCGGCGCACGTGCACCTCGCCGGTCTTGCGGTTGACCTCGACATCGGCCACCCACGCGGCCCACGCCGCACCGAAGCCCGGCCACTTGCTGTGGATGTAGCGCGCATACGCGAAGCCCTGCCCGAAGAGGATCTCGCCGCCCTCCCCGAGCCCGCCGTCGGCGTTTTCCTGCGGTCCGGTGCGCATGCGCCAGCCGGCCTTCTGCGCGGTCGCCTGCACGAGCTCGACCGCGCGCGGATCGTCCAGGTGCCGCAGCCGGAATTGCACCGGATCGACACCCGCCGCCGTGGCGAGCTCGTCGATGTACGACTCGTGCGCGAACGAACTCGGCAGCGCCGACACGCCGCGCAGCCACGAGGCACGCACGATCGGCGCCATGTCGTTGACCTTCACGCGCAGGTTGTCGTAGCCGTAGGGCGGGCGCGCCGTGCGGTCGCCCATCTCGTAGGCCTGCGCCACCGGCTCGATGGTGCGCGTGAGCAGCAGCGCGAGCGTGGGCGCGCCGTTGGACGGGTACGAGGTTTCGAAGTCGTAGGCGGCCACGCGGCCATCAGCCATGAGTCCACCGTCGATCTCCATGAGCTGCGCGGCGCCCTTGGGCTCCCAGGCGTGCTCCTGCTCGCGCGTGAGCTGCACGCGCACCGGCACACCGACGGCGCGCGCGAGCAAGGCGGCATCGGCGGCCACGTCGTCGGCGCCGTTGCGGCCGTAGCAGCCTGCGGCTTCCATGCGGATGACGTCGACCTGCACGTCTTCCACGTCCATGAGCTTCGCCAGATCGGCGCGCAACACATGCGGATTCTGCGAGCCGGCCCAGCAGCGAAGGGCGATGCCGCCGCCATCGACCGGCTGCCACTCGGCCAGCGCGCACGAGGGCCCGATGGACGCGTGCATCTGGTACGGCCACACGTACGTGCGGTGCATCGGCTGCGCGGCCGCGGCGATGGCGCCGTCCACATCGCCTTCATCGACCAGCAGGCGCTGCGTCGAGGGGTTGTCACGCAGCGCCTGTGCAAGGTCGCCGAGGTCGGGCATGCCGGGCCACGGCTTCCACGCGACGCGCAGTTCGCGCAGCGCCTGCTCGGCGTGCTCCTCGCGTTCGGCCACGATGCCGATGAAATCGCGAATGACGACCACGGCGCGGATGCCGGGAATGTGCGCAATCGACGACTCGTCCACCGACTCGAGCGTGTTGCCGATGAACTCGCCATGGTCCGCGCCCGCATACGGCGGGCGTACCACGCGGCCATGCAGCATGCCGGGCACGCGCATGTCGTGCACGAAGACGAGGTCGCCCGCGAGCTTGGCCGGAATGTCGACGCGCGCCTGGCGCGTGCCGACGACGCGGTAGTCCGCCGGGTCCTTGGGCTGCGCCTGGGGATCGAGCCGCAGCACGGTGCGCTGGCCGGCCACGAGTTCGGCGTAGCCGACGTGGCGATCCGGCGCCTCGGCGACACGCACCACGCCGTTGTGCACCTGCAGCGCATCGGCGGCCACACCGAGCCGCTCGGCCGCGCGTGCGAGCAGCCACGCGCGCGCCTGTGCGGCGGCCAGGCGCAGCGGCTGCGCATGGATCTGGATCGACGCGCTCGCGATGGTCGCGCCCTGGTTGGGCGCGCGCGCGGTGTCGCCGAGCATCACGCGCACGCAGGGCATGCCGAGGTCGAGTTCCTCGGCCACGATCTGTCCGAGCGCGGTCTGGATGCCGGTGCCTAGATCGACATGGCCGTTGAGCGCCGAGGCGCTGCCGTCGTCCCACACGGCGAGCAGGATCTCGTCGCCCTCGATGGGGTTGCCGGCGATGAAGGCTGGCTGGCCATTGGCGGTCGGCGGCGCGGGTGGGGTCTCGCGCACCACCAGCAGAACGCCGTCGGCAGCGAGGAATTCGGCGCGCGTGCGCGGAAGATCGGCACGGCGCGTCATGGCTGCTGCCCCCTCTCCCTCTGGGAGAGGGTTGGGGTGAGGGCCGGCGACGCTTGCAAAGGCTGTGCTTGTGCGAAGGCCCCCGCCCTCACCCTGGCCCTCTCCCGCACGCGGGAGAGGGGACAACGCGGGCCGCTCATGGATGTGCCTTCGCACGCATGCGGAAAGCCGCGCGCTGCACCGCATCGAGTATTTCGATGTGCGTGCCGCAACGGCACAGATTGCCCGACAGCTCGCTGCGGATGCGCGCCTCGCTCGCGTCCGGATCGTGCGCGAGCAAGGCGGCCGCCTGCATCACCATGCCGTTGAGGCAGTAGCCGCACTGCGCGGCCTGCGCGTCTTCGAACGCGGCCTGCACCGGATGCCAGTCGCCGCGCGCGCCCAACCCCTCGAGCGTGGTGACCGCACGCCCCGCCACGCCGTGCGCGGGAATCACGCACGAGCGCGCCGCCACGCCGTCGACATGCACCGTGCACGCGCCGCACTGCCCCAGTCCGCAGCCGTACTTGGGGCCGTTCAGCCCCAGGTCGTTGCGCAGCAGGTGCAGCAGCGTCGCCTCGCGCGGCACGCCCTCGATCGATTGCGCCCGGCCGTTGACCAGCAGGTGCAGCGGCTCAGCGCCGCAACTGTCCGTCACGGGTGTACATCTCCAGGTCCACGAAGGTCGAGCCGTTGTGGTTCTTCGCGCTGTACTCGATGGGGAAGTCGCCGAAGCGCGTGCTGCCGATGCTCTCCAGCCCGGCGATGAAGCTGTCGCGCGTGAGCGTCTTGCCCGCGCGGCGCAGGCCCTCGGTCATCACGCGCGCGACGATGTAGCCCTCCAGCGCGGTGTAGCTGTCGATCTTCTCGCCGAACTCCGCGCGGTCGCGCTGGTAGTCGGCCACGATGGGCACGCGCTGCGCCGTCGGCGGCGGCACGATGCTGGCCGTGACCAGCCCCGCGAGCTTGCCGTCGAGCCGCTTGGCCGAGCCGGCCGCGTCGGTGATGCCGACCGACAGCGTGTACAGCGGCGAGCCCACGCCGTTCGCGCGGTAGTCGCGCATGAACACCTCGACCATGCGGCCGGCCATGATCATCACGACCGCGCCGGGCTTGGCCTCGGCGAGGCTGGTGGCGACCTGTTTCGCGTCTTCCGCGGTGATCGCGAGCGGCAGCGTTTTCACGACCTGCACCTTGTAGTCGGCCGCCAGTTCCTGGCAGGTGGCGAGGTTCGACTTGCCGAAGGGGCTGTCCTGGTACACCACGGCGATCGACGAAATGCCGATGGTCGAGAGGTGGCTGATGATCTTGCGCAGCTCCAGGTCGTAGCCCGCGCGCACGTGGAACAGGTAGCGGTTGACCTTGGTGCGGAACGAGCTGGTGCCCACCAGCGGCGCGAACATCGGCACACCGGCCTTCTCCGCGAGCGGCATCGCGGCTGCGAGGTTGCCGGTGGCCACGTAGCCGGTGAGCGCGAAGACCTTGTCCTCGTCGATCAGCTTCGCGGTGTTGGCGGCCGTCTTCGCCGGGTCGTAGGCATCGTCGTAAGTGACGAGTTCGATCTTGCGGCCATTGACGCCGCCCGACTTGTTGACACGGTCGAAGTACAGCTTGATGCCCGCGCGGTAGTCGATGCCGAAGTCTTTCGCCGGCCCGCTGAGCACGGCCGACTGGCCGATGCGGATGGTGGTGTCGGACACGCCGTTTTCAGCGCGTGCCGATCGAAGAAATCCGGGGCCAAGCGCCAGCGCTGCGCCGCTCGCCACCATGGCGCGCCTTGATATCGAAAGCTTCATGCGTCTTTTTCTCAGGTTGTCGTCGTTAGGGAACGTTCTTTCAGGTGGCCTGTACGTCGGCTGACTGGATGCGCTTGACGCCCTTGGCCGCCATCTGCTTCCAGGCCGCGGCGAGCGAGCCGTTGAGGTCGATGCCGCGCGTGGCGTCCTCGATCACATAGGCCTCGAAACCGGCCTTGCGCGCGTCCATCGCAGTCCATGCCACGCAGAAGTCGGTCGCCAGCCCGGTGACGAACACGGTCTTGATGCCGCGCGCCTTCAGGTAGCCGGCCAGGCCGGTGGCCGTCTTGTGGTCGGCTTCCTCGAAGGCCGAGTAGCTGTCCATGTCCTTGTGGAAGCCCTTGCGAATCACGAGTTGCGCGGTCGGCACCTTCAGGTCCTTGCCGAGCGCGGCGTCGTCCGTGCCCTGCACGCAGTGGTCGGGCCACAGCACCTGCGTGCCGTAGCTGAGCTTGGTGGTCTCGAAGGGCTTCTTGCCGCTGTAGGTGCTTGCGAACGACGCATGGCCCGCCGTGTGCCAGTCCTGCGTGACGACGATGTTCTCGAACGCCGGTGCGAGTGCGTTGATGACCGGAATCACCTCGTTGCCGCCCTTGACCGCGAGCGTGCCGCCGTCGAGAAAACAGTTCTGCACGTCGACCACGATCAACGCGGCCTTGGCGCCCGGCTTGATCTTGCCGGCCGCGAAAGCGTTGAAGCCGAAACTGCCGAGGCCGCCGGCCAGCCCGAAGGCGGCGGCGGATTTCACGAGGGTTCTGCGATGCATGGCGTGGACTCCTGGTAGGGACTGGAAGAAGAACTTGAATCAGGACAAGAGAAACTTTCCAGGAACACCACGGAACCGGCTTTGCCGGGCCGTCGGTGTTGCCCCCTGGAAGGGGGTTGGCGAAGCGACACGAAGTGCGCGAAGACTGGGGGTGAGCTTCATGCTAGACGCTCAGATAGGCACGGCGCACTTCGTCGTTGGCCGCGAGCTCGGCCATCGTCGCGTGATAGCGGATCTGCCCCTTCTCGAGCACATAGGCGCGGTCGGACACCAGCTCGGCGAAGTGCATGTTCTGCTCCGACAGCAGGATGCTCACGCCTTGCGCCTTCAATTCGAGAATCATGTTGGCCATCTGCTCGACGATCACCGGGGCCACGCCTTCGGACGGTTCGTCGAGCAGCACCAGGTAGGGGTTGCCCATGAGCGTGCGCGCGACCGTGAGCATCTGCTGCTCGCCGCCGCTCATGCGCCCGCCCGGACGGTTGGGCATCTCGCCGAGGTTGGGGAACAGCTTGAACAGCCGCTCGGGCGTCCACAGCGGCGCGTCGGTGCCGTCGGCCCAGCGGCGCGCAGGCTGCTTGCCGACCTCGAGGTTCTCCATCACCGTGAGGTCGGTGAACACGCGGCGGTCTTCGGGCACGAAGCCCAGGCCCAGTCGCGCGGCGTGGTGCGGCTCGCTCTTCGAGATGTCGTGGCCCAGGAAGCGCACCGCGCCGCGTCGTTTGGCGAGCATGCCGATCAGCGCCTTGAGCGTGGTCGACTTGCCCGCGCCGTTGCGGCCCATGAGCGCGACGACTTCGCCGCGCCGCACGTCGAGGTCGACGTCATAGAGGATCTGCGCCGCGCCGTACCAGGCGCACAGGGCCTTGGCTTGCAGCAGGGGTTCATGCGTGCTCATACGGCTTCTCCAATGGCTGCTGCTTTTTCAGCGATCTTCTCGAAGGTCTTGCCGCTGCCGAAGTACACCTCCTGCACCTTGGGATGGTCGCGGATCTCGAGCGGCTTGCCCTGCGCGATAAGGCGCCCGCGCGCCAGCACGATCATGCGGTCGGCATACGCGAACACCACGTCCATGCTGTGCTCGGTGAAGAGCACGGCCATGCCGCGCTGGATGACGAGATCCTTGGTCAGCGCCATCAGCGAGTTGCGCTCCTTGGGCGCCATGCCGGCGGTGGGCTCGTCCATCAGCAGCAGCTTGGGCGAGTTGGCCATCGCGATGGCGAGCTCGACGCGCTTCACGTCGCCGTAGGCCAGCACGCTGCAGGGCCGGTCGGCCTGCGACTTCATGCCGACCTGATCGAGCAGCGCCAGCGCTTCGTCGCGCTTGTGGTCGGCCGCGCGGCGCCACATCGAGAACAGCTTGCCGTCGTGCGACAGCAGCGCCATCTGCACGTTCTCGGCCACGGTGAGCGAGGCGAAGGTCTCGGCGATCTGGAAGGTGCGGCCCACGCCGCGGCGCCAGATGTCGCGCGGCTTGCGGCCCACGAGCTCGTGCCCGTCGAACAGGATCGAACCCTGGTCGGCCTTCAGCTGGCCGTTCACCATGTTGAAGGTGGTGGATTTGCCGGCGCCGTTCGGTCCGATCAGCGCGAGCAGCTCGCCGGCGTGCAGCTCGAAGCTGATGCCATCGACGGCCTTCACGCCGCCGAAGGACTTGCCGAGGTTCTCGACCTTGAGCAGGGGTGCATTGGAGGTGGTCATGCCTTGGCCTCCTTCGCCTCGGCCACTGTCGGTGAATCGGGCTTGGCCCGGCGCAGCACGCGGTCGGTCAGCTGCTTTGCGAAGCCCGCGATGCCCTGCGGGAACAGCAGCACGAGGAGCAGGATGATCGCGCCCAGCGTTGCGCGCCAGTAGTCGGTGTTGCGCGCCACGGTGTCGTGCAGCCAGCTGAAGGTGACGGCGCCCACCACCGGCCCCGCCAGCGTCTGGATGCCGCCCAGCAGCACCATCACCAGCCCGTCGACCGACTTGTCGACGCTGAGGCTTTCGGGCGAGATGCTGCCCTTCGAGAACGCATACAAAGACCCGGCCAAACCAGCAGCGGCACCCGCGATGACGAAAGCCGTCCACTGCATGCGCTTGACGTCGATGCCGATGGCATCTGCGCGCAGCAGCGAGTCGCGGCCCGCGCGCAGCGCGTAGCCGAAGGGCGAGAACAGCACGCGGCGGAGCATCAGGATGCCGGCGGCCGCGAGCACCAGCGTGAGCCAGTAGTAGGTGCGCTTGTCCGACAGCCACTCCGAGGGCCACACGCCCGTGAGGCCGTTGCTGCCGCCGGTGAACGAGTCCCACTGGTAGACGATGGCCCAGGTGATCTGCGCGAAGGCCAGCGTGAGCATCGCGAGGTACACACCCGACAGCCGCACCGCGAACCAGCCGTAGACGAAGGCGCCGATGGCCGCGACCAACGGCGCCACGACCAGCGCCGCTTCCATCGGCAAGCCGCTCGCGCGCACCAGCAGCGCGGCGCCGTAGGCCCCGAGGCCGAAGTAGGCGGCATGCCCGAACGAATGCATGCCGGCCGGGCCCATGATGAAGTGCAGGCTGGCAGCGAACAGCGCGGCGATCAGCAGGTCGATCAGCAGCACCGTGGTGTAGGGCGAATCGGCGGTGAGCAGCGGCATCGCCATCAGCACCACGCCCAGCGCGGCGACCAGCCACAGGTAGCCCTTGCTCGCGCGGCGCAGCGGCTCCTCGGCCATGCCCACGTAGCGGCTCGGCGCCTGCGGCCGGCCGAACAGGCCCCACGGGCGCCACACCAGCACCACGGCCATCACGACGAAGTCGACCACCAGCGTGAGCTTGGAGAAGGACACGCTGTAGCCGAAGATTTCCACCACGCCGATCCAGATGCAGACCGCCTTGATCTCCGAGATCAGCAGCGCCGCCGCATAGGCACCCGGAATGGAGCCCATGCCGCCCACCACCACGACCACGAAGGCCGCGCCGATGGTGTTGAGGTCCAGCGCGAGCGTGGCCGGCTCGCGCGGCAGCTGCAGCGCGCCACCCAGGCCCGCGAGCATCGCGCCGAGCCCGAACACCGCGGTGAACAGCCAGGCCTGGTTCACGCCCAGCGCGCTGACCATCTCGCGGTCCTGCGTGGCGGCGCGCACCAGCGTGCCCCAGCGGGTGCGCGTGAGCAGCAGCCACATGAGGCCGAGCACGACCGGGCCGACGACGATCAGGAACAGGTCATACGTGGGGAACTGCCGGCCCAGGATCTCGACCGAGCCCGACAGGCCCGGCGCGCGCGGTCCGAGCAGTTCGTCGGGGCCCCAGACATAGAGCACCGCGTCCTTGATGACCAGCACGAGCGCGAAGGTCGCCAGCAGCTGGAACAGCTCGGGCGATTTGTAGATGCGGCGCAGCAGCACCATCTCGATCAGCGCGCCGAGGATGCCGACCGCGACGGCGGACAGCACCACGGCCGGCCAGAAGGCCATGCCGCCGCCGAGCTTTTCGACCAGCGTGTAGGCCAGGTAGATGCCGACCATAAAGAAGGAGCCATGCGCGAAGTTGACGATGCGCGTGACGCCGAAGATCAGCGAAAGGCCGGCCCCCACGAGGAACAGCGACGACGCCGACGACAGCCCGGTGAGGAACTGCAGCAGCAGGGACGAGAGGCTCATGGGTGCAAGCGTTCCGAAAAGAGGGTCAGTCGGCAGTGCGCGATTTCTTCACGTCGGCGGCGCTCGGCTGGAACTTGGCGCCGTCGAAATACGTGTAGTCGACCATCACGCCCTTGCCGTTCTCGTTCTTCGTCTTGCCGACGAAGGCGCCCATGGTGGACTGGTGGTCCTCGGCGCGGTAGCTGATCTTGCCGAACGGCGTGTCGACCTGCAGGCCCTTGAACGCGGCGGTGAGCTTCGGCGTCTCGGTGCTCTTGGCCTTCTCGATGCCGGCCGCGACCGACTTGATCATGCTGTAGCCGACCACCGAGCCCAGGCGCGGATAGTCCTTGTACTTGCCGTGGTAGGCGAGGAAGAAGGCCTTGTGCTCGGGCGTCTGGATGCCGTACCAGGGGTAGCCGGTCACGATCCAGCCATTGGGCGTTTCGTCCTTCAGCGGGTCGAGGTACTCGGGCTCGCCGGTCAGCACGCTGACGACCGCGCGGTCCTTGAACAGGCCGCGCGTGTTGCCTTCGCGCACGAACTTCGACAGGTCGGCGCCGAACAGCACGTTGAAGATCGCGTCGGGCTTGGCATCGGCCAGCGCCTGCGCGACCGCGCCCGCATCGACCTTGCCGAGCGGCGGCGCCTGCTCGGCGACGAACTCGACGTCGGGCTGCGCGGCCTTCAGCAGCGTCTTGAACGCGGCTACGGCCGACTGGCCGTATTCGTAGTTGGGGTACACGACGGCCCAGCGCTTCTTCTTGAGCTTGACGGCCTCGGGCACGAGCATCGCGGCCTGCATGTAGGTACCGGGGCGCAGGCGGTAGGTGTATTCGTTGCCGCCCTGCCAGGTCATCTTGTCGGTCAGCGGCTCGCCGGCCAGGAAGAAGATCTTCTTCTGCTTGGCGAAGTCGGCCACGGCCAGGCCGGTGTTCGACAGGAAGGTGCCGGTGAGCACGTCGATTTTCTCGCGCGCCACCAGCTCCTCGGCCACGCGCACGGCGTCGCCCGGGTTGGCGTTGTCGTCGCGCGTGATGAGCTCGACCTTGCGGCCGTTGACGCCGCCCTTGGCGTTGATTTCTTCGACGGCCAGTTCCATCCCCTTCTTGTAGGGCTCGAGGAAGGCGGGCTGGGCCTTGTAGCTGTTGACCTCGCCGATCTTGATCACGCCCTGCGCATGCGCGGGAACGAGAGCAGTGGTCAGCGCGGCGAGGGCCGCGGCGCTGAAGACGTGACGCAATGGGTTCATGAGGAAAACTCCTTGGGATCGAAAGAGAAGAAAACGGCGTGAGTGGATGCGGGGCGGACGGCGGCGTTAGCGCAGACCGTCTTCGCCCTTGATTTCGCTGACCTGCAGGCCGCCGATGCGCGGCAGCGGACGGCCGCTGTCGGTGACCGCGACCGCCACCACGATCTCGTTGGCGCGCGGCGCGTCGCTCACGCGGGCTTCGATGGCGTCGAAGTGGCTGCGCACGAAGGCCGCGTCCTTATGGCCGAGCGGCACGTCGATGGCGGTGCCCAGCGTGCCCTGCTTCTTGGCCGAAGGCACGAGCGCCGCGCCCTTCTCGACCGCCGCGCGCAGCGGCGCGCCGAGCTTGGGATGCAGGATGGCCGCGGCGTGTTCGAGCTCGCCGCGCTCGCCGACGATGGCGGCCTTGCCGTAGCTCTGCGCCTGGCCGGGCTCGATGCCCAGCGCCTTCACGGCCTTCTGGCCCAGCAGCGCGCCGAGCTCTTCGCCGATGGCGATGAGTTCGTCGAGGTTCTCGCTGTAGCGCCCCGCGTAGGGGTTCTCGATCACGGCGATGGCGACGGCGCGGCGCGTGGGCGGCGTGACGTCCTGGCCCATCTCCTTGCGGGTTTCGTCGACCTGGATGACGAGCTTGCGGATGTTGGCGGTCATGTCTTGTGTTCCTTCGTGTCTCTTGTTCAGGTCAGCGCAGGCCGTCCCATTTGCTGATGTCTTTGGCAAGCAGGCCGCCGACGCGGGCGTGCACGCGGTAGCCGGTGCTCATCGCGAGGATGAAGACGATCTCGTCGGCCGCAGGCGCGCCGGGCACGCGCACTTCGATGGCGTCGAACTGGCCGCGCACGTAGCTCGCGTTGATGTTGGTCAGCGGCACGTCGAGTGCGGCACCGGGCGGCCCGACCTTCTTGGTCGAGGGCACGATGGACAGCGCATTGCCTGGCTGGCCGGTTTTCTCTTCGGCCTTGCCCGCGGTGTAGGCCGCCCGGCTGCCCTTCCAGCCGAGCAGTTCGCGCATCGCGTAGCCGCCGGGCACATGCCACAGCGCGCCGTGCTCCAGCTCGCCATCGGCGCCGACGATGGCGCCCTTGCCGTAGGTGGCGATCTGCTCCAGCGGCACGTCCATGGCGGCGTGCAGCCTGTGCGCCATGTCGACGCCCACGGGGTCGAGCAGCGCCATCATCGGCAGGATGTCGGGCTCGTAGCGGCCGGCGAAAGGATTGGTCAGCACCGCGCCGATGGCGCCACGCACCAACGGGGTGTCGGCGCGCGGTCCGAACTCGTGGTGGATGTGCTCGACATGGGTGAAGACGCGGCGTATATCGATCATGAAAAAGGACCTTGCTTTTCGTTAAGCAAATACTGAACCAACTGCTTTCGGCGGCACTGTCTGCAGCGACTTCGAGCATAAGGGCTCGACAAGTCGAAACTGCCCCTGGCAAACGAGTAGAACGGCCCAGACGAGCCCCCCTTTCTGCAGGACCTTGGCGCATATCGCGCCCGTATCGAGTGCGCTCTTGACCTGCGACGGTGCGAGCGTCGGCACGTCGACCGTGACGAGCATGTCGCCGAGGTCGCTGTCGTCCTTGCATTCGTTCGCGGGGCGGCGCGCGATGGCGTCGTCGTCGACATCGACGGCGTTGGCGATCACTGTCGCGGCAGCGTCGGCCTGTGCTGCGGTGGCGGCCAGGACCGTCACGCTGTCGGCGATGCCCAGCGAAAAGCTGCGCCCGCGCCAGCCGCTGGTGGCGACGCCGCGCACGGGCTGATCCGCGCGCAGTTCGAACTGGCCGTCGGTGGTGAGGGTGCCGCCGTGGTCGCGCCAGTCGAAGCGCGCGAGGTCGGCGAACACGCCCACGCGCGCCGACTGGCCGGGCGCGAGGTGCAGTGCGATGTCGCCGCCGTTGTTGATCCACGCGCGCTCGATGCCGGGACGGTCGTAGAACGCGATCAGCTCCTGCGCGACCGAGCCCGCGACTGCCGCCATGGGCGTGATGAACATCGGCGAGAACGCGGCGCAGGCGTCCCACATGCGCCTGGCGACCACGCCTCGCGGACGCATGTCGTCGCTCACGGGCAGGCGCAGCAGCGGCAGCTCGCGCACGAGCTCGTCGAGCACATGGACGAAGCGCGCCCACGCCGCGTCGTGCGCGGCCGCGACGGCATAGGGGTCGCCGTGCGCCTCGGCCACGATGTCGATCGGGCCGTGGTTGAAGTGCCAGCGGCTGCTGTCCAGCGCACTGCGTTGAGCGCTCATGACCGCGCGCCCCCGTCTTTCTCCCTCCCCTTCCGGGGGAGGGCTGGGGTGGGGGCACGCGGCGTATCCATCGGGCGCTCTGCCTGCCCCCATCCCAGCCTTCCCCCAAAGGGGGAAGGAGCAATACAAACGCGCCGGGCGCGAATGCTGCCGATGTTTTTCTCCCTCCCCTTCCGGGGGAGGGTTGGGGTGGGGGCACGCAGCGTATCCATCGGGCGCTCTGCCCGCCCCCATCCCAGCCTTCCCCCAGAGGGGGAAGGAGCAACACGCAAGCCGCACATCGACGCGAGCATGGATCAGCCCAGCATGGGGGCGTGGCCGAGCGGCCACGGGTTGGCGTCGTCCACCGCGAGCCATTGGCGCGCGAGCGGTGCGCCGTCTTCCTGCCACGCACCGCGCGCAAGCGCCTGCTCGAGCGAAAAGATGTGCTCCATGTGACCGCCGAGCGCGGCGTAGTCGTCGCGCCGCATGCTGAATTCGATGGGCGCGACGATGGCGGGCGTGGGCACGGTGCCGAAGCTGTTGTCGGGCATACGCATGACGTCGGCCATCACGGTGATGCCGCCGCCGGGCCACACATAGGCCGGCGCGCCGCCGCAGGTGACGTTGACCAGCGCGCGCTTGATCGCCCGCGTGAGCAGCACCGGGTTTTCGGTGACGCCCGCGCGCAAGCTGCCGCCAGCGCCGCCGAGGAACAGCACGGTGCACAGCGAAGGCTCGCAGTTCTCGCCGATGCGATCGACGATGCGTCTCACCTCGGGCGGCATCGGCTGCTCGACGGGCTTCAGCGCGTCGTCGAGCACATACCACTGCGCGTGCTCGCCGGTGGTCGAGGTCATCAGCAGGCGCAGGCCGGGCCGCGCCACGCCCTCCTCCCAGCCCTCGATGATCGCGAGCGGATCGGCGATGTCGGTGCCGCCCCAGCCGTTGCCCGGGTTCGCCACCTGGAAGTAGCGCCCCGGCGTCGACTTGCGCCCCAGCATCTGGATGCCCGAGGGCGCCATGTCGAGGCAGCGCCCGGCCTGGTGCTCGGTGAGCACGCCGGTGATGTGGTCATCGACCACCACCACCTCGTCGGCCACGCCCGCGAACTGGCGCGCGAAGATGCCCACAGCCGCCGAGCCGCAGCCCACGCGCATGCGCTGCTCTTCCACGCCGTTGACGATGGGCGCCTTGCCGGCCTGGATCACGAGGGTGGAGCCGCCGTCGATGGTGCACTCCACGGCCTTCTTGTTGCCCAGCAGCTGCATCAGCTCGGCCGTCATGCGGCCTTCCTTCTTGCTGCCGCCGGTGAGGTGGTGCACGCCGCCCAGCGACAGCATCTGCGAGCCGTATTCGGCCGTGGTGACGTGGCCCACGACCTCGCCGCGGTAGCGCACGTTGGCCTGCTCGGAGCCGAGGAAGCGGTCGGTATCGATCTTCACCTTGAAGCTGCAGTAGCTGAAGATGCCTTCGGTGACGACGGTGACCATGTCGACGCCCTGGGCTTTCGAGGCCACGATGAAGGGGGCCGGCTTGTAGTCGGGGTAAGTGGTGGACGAGCCCACGCCAGTGACGAAGACTTCGTCGGCGTGCAGCAGGTCGCCGTTCCAGTCGGGGGCCTGCGCCGTGGCGGGCTCGGCGCCCGGGCGATCGAAAGGCACCAGCGCCGGCGCTTCGCTCTCGATCGTTCGGCGCAGCAGCACCACCGGATCGACGCGCACCAGCACGCCGTCGCGGTTGGCGTAGCGGTCGCAGGCGCCGGTGCGGCCGTCGGAGATCTGGCACAACACCGGGCAGGCGTTGCACTCGACCTTGGCCGTGCTCATGCGCTCGTTGCGCGGCGGCGCCTTGCCGAAGGCGCCGCTGCCGGCTTCGGCCACCACGGGCATGTCCATGCCGGGGAGGCCATCTGTCTTGGTGTGTTCTGTCATCGGGGCGATCTCGTGGGCGTTTCGGTGATGGCGAGGGGCAAATCCTGGCTGCCGGGGTTTGCAACAAACGTGCCGTCAGCCCGCTTGTGCACCGACTTCCGTTTGTGTAGCATTCCCTACACTTTCATGTTGCGTTCACTACATTCGCAGTCAATGTAGCAAACGGGCCCGATGCTTGCAATGGTGTTTTCTCGCGCTGTCCGCCGGGGTTTTTCCGACCAACGACAATGGAGGGTTCGCAGCCGGCCGGCGGCGGCATGCCCCAAGGGCGTGCATCCCGGCCCAGCCACCTTCCACTGTTCCAACCAACTCTTGAGTTCCGTATGAGTGCATTCAGCGAAGAACGCGTCCTGAGCGTCCACCACTGGACAGACCGCCTGTTCACCTTCACCACCACGCGCGACCCGGCGCTGCGCTTCTCGAACGGTCATTTCACGATGATCGGCCTGAAGGTCAACAACAAGCCCCTGCTGCGCGCCTACAGCATCGTGAGCCCGAACTACGAGGAACATCTCGAGTTCCTGAGCATCAAGGTGGAAGAAGGCCCGCTCACCTCGAAGCTGCAGCACATCCAGGTGGGCGACACCGTCATCGTGGGCCGCAAGCCCACCGGCACGCTGCTGATCGACTACACGCTGCCGGCCAAGCGCCTGTACCTGTTCGGCACCGGCACCGGCCTGGCACCGTTCATGAGCATCATCCGCGACCCGGACACCTACGAGAAGTTCGAGCAGGTCATCCTGGTGCACGGCGTGCGCCAGGTCGACGAGCTGGCCTACCACGACCTCGTGATCGACCACCTGCCCAAGCACGAGTTCCTGGGCGAGATGGTTGCCAAGCAGCTGCTCTACTACCCGACGGTCACGCGCGAGGAGTTCCGCAACCAGGGCCGCATCACCGACCTGATCGAGAGCAACAAGCTCACCGACGACCTCGGCCTGCCCCCGCTCAACGTCGAGGAAGACCGCGTCATGCTGTGCGGCAGCCCCGGTCTGCTGGTCGACCTGAAGCACATCCTGGAAAAGCGCGGCTTCAAGGAAGGCAACACGAGCACGCCGGGCGACTTCGTCGTAGAGCGCGCGTTCGCCGAAAAATAAGCAGGGCGCCGCGCGCAATGGCCGACAACCGCACCGCCGCCAAGCCCCAGCGCCGCACCGGCGTGCGCGAGGCCGCGGCGCAGGCCACGCGCGACAGCATCCTGAAATCGGCGACCAAGGTGTTCGCCAGGTACGGCTACGACGGCGGCAGCGTGGAGAAGATCTCCAAGGCCGCGAAGTCGTACGACCGGATGATCTACTACTACTTCGGCAGCAAGGAAGGCCTGTTCATCGCGGTGCTCGAGGGCATCTACCAGCGCATGGACGACGCCGAGGCCGCCATTGCGCTCGACGCCTCCCGGCCGGTGGAGGCGCTCACCGAAGTGATCCGCTTCGTGCTGGGCTACTACCGCAAGAACCCCGAGTTCGTCACGCTGCTGAACACCGAGAACCTGCACAAGGGGCGGCACATTTCGAAGTCGCTGCGCGCGCGCGAGTATTCGTCGCGGGCGGTGGCGATCATTGCGGAGATCCTCGCCAGCGGCGCGGCGCAGGGCCTGTTCCGCAAGGACCTCGTAGCGCGCGATATCTACCTGCTGATCGCGTCCACCGGCTATTTCTACACCTCCAACCGGCACACGCTCACCGCCTTCCTCGGCGAGCCGATGGAGTCGCCGGAGGCCGTCGCGCACTGGGAAGACTTCGTGATCGAGACGCTGCTGCGCACCGTGCGCGCAGACGAGCCGCAAGACAACACATCACCCCACGAGGACACATCGAAATGGCAGAAATCGCAGCCGGCGGCAAGTCGGGCAAGGTCGTCATCAAGAACATAGGGCTGCTGCTCTCGGGCGACATCGACAAGCCCATCCTCGACGCCGACACCATCGTGGTGAACGACGGCCTGATCGTGGCGGTCGGCAAGGAAAAAGACTGCGACCTCGAAGGCGCGCAGACCGTGATCGACGCACGCAAGACCTGCGTGGCGCCCGGCCTGATCGACAGCCACGTGCATCCGGTGTTCGGCGACTGGACGCCGCGCCAGGGTCAGCTCGGCTGGATCGACTCGACCATGCACGGCGGCGTGACGACGATGATTTCCGCCGGCGAGGTGCACCTGCCCGGCCGCCCCAAGGACATCGTCGGACTGAAGGCATTGGCCATCACCGCGCAACGCGCCTTCGACAACTTCCGCCCCGGCGGCGTGAAGGTGCTGGCCGGTGCACCCGTCATCGAGAAAGGCATGGTCGAGAGCGACTTCAAGGAACTCGCCGAGGCCGGCGTGGGCCTGCTCGGCGAAGTGGGACTGGGCTCGGTCAAGGCCGGCTACGAAGCCAAGGAGATGGTGGCCTGGGCGCGCAAGTACGGCATCCAGAGCACCATCCACACGGGCGGCCCGTCGATCCCGGGCTCGGGCCTGATCGACAAGGACGTGGTGCTCGAGGCCGACGCCGACATCATCGGCCACATCAACGGCGGCCACACCTCGCTGCCCGAGGCGCATGTGTGCGAGCTGTGCGAGAAGAGTTCGCGCGCCATCGAGATCGTGCACAACGGCAACGAGAAGGTGGCCATCGCGGCGGCCAAAGCGGCGCTGGAGCTGAAGTGCCCGCACCGCGTGATCCTCGGCACCGACGGGCCCGCGGGCTCGGGCGTGCAGCCGCTGGGCATCCTGCGCATGGTGGCGATGCTGTCGTCCATTGCGAACATCCCGGCCGAGCTGGTGTTCTGCTTCGCCACGGGCAACACGGCGAAGATCCGCAAGCTCAACTGCGGGCTGGTCGAGGTGGGCCGCGACGCCGACTTCGTCTTCATGGATCGCGCGCAGCATTCGCCGGCACCGGGCCTGCTCGAAAGCGTTCAGCTCGGCGACATTCCGGGCGTAGGCATGGTGATGATCGACGGCATCGTGCGCTGCGGCCGCAGCCGCAACACGCCGCCTGCGACCGAGATTCCGGTCGTCGTTTCCGGCGCGCACTGAGCGCGCCGTGCCAGCGGCTTCAGCCGCCGCGGTGCGAGCGAAAGACCAGGTAGCGCGCCGACAGAAAGTTGGCGCTCATGCCGGCGAGGCTGCCCAGCGCCACGCCCAGGGCCGCGGCCCAGCGCCCTTCGACCCAGTGCAGCGTCAGCACGTAGGCGCCATAGTTCAGCACCGCGCCGGCGGCCATGGTCGCCAGGTAGCCCAGGTATTCGCGCCAGAGGGAACGGCCAGCCGCTGCGCTGGCCGCGAAGGTGTAGCGGCGGTTGAAGGCCCAGGTGGTGGTCGCCGCCGCGAGGAACGACACCACGCGCGCCGCATACCAGCCCAGCAGCGGCGCCAGCAGGTACAGCACGACCACGTCGACCACGAGCCCGATCACGCCGACGGCGGCGAACGAGAGGAACTCGCGTCCGATCTTCATCGCGAGGCGCGTGAAGCGCGGGTCGCCTGCTCGCGCACGCCCGGAATCGCGAGATAGCGCAGCCGCTTGGCCTCCCGCCGCCCCAGCGTGATGGCCTGCATGACGACGCCGCACACGAAGGACAGCATGGCCGCCAGCATCGCGCCCGTGGCCAGCACCGCCGTGGGGAGCCGGGGCACCAGGCCGGTGTGCATGTAGGTCATGACGAGCGGCAGGACCAGCGCGATCGACATCAGCACGAGCAGTCCCCCGATGATCGAGAAGAACTGCAGCGGCCGCTCGCTCACGAACAGCTTGCAGATGGTCTTCAGGATGCGCCAGCCGTCGCGGTAGGTCGAGAGCTTGCTGACCGAGCCTTCGGGGCGCGTGCTGTAGGCGGTGCCTTCCTCCGCATAGGGCATGCGCAGTTCGAGCGCGTGCACGGTGAGCTCGGTCTCGGTCTCGAAGCCCCGCGACAGCGCCGGGAACGACTTGGCATAGCGCCGCGAGAACACGCGGTAGCCCGAGAGCATGTCGCTGAGGCCACCTCCGAACAGCTGCGCCACGGCGCCCGTGAGCATGCGGTTGCCGAGGCGGTGGCCGGTGCGGTAGGTGTGCGCGTCCTGGCCGTCGTCCACGCGGCTGCCGACCACCATGTCGAGGTTGTCGTTCACCAGCCGGTCGATGAGCCGGCGCGCGGCGCCGGCGTCGTAGGTGGCGTCGCCGTCGACCATCACGTACACGTCGGCCTCGACGTCGGCGAACATGCGCCGCACCACGTTGCCCTTGCCGCGCAGGGCCACGTGCGTGACGATGGCGCCGGCCGCGCGCGCCACGGCGGCCGTGTCGTCGCTGGAGTTGTTGTCGAAGACGTGGATCTCGGCCTCGGGCAGCGCGGCGCGAAAGCCCTCGACTACCTGGGCGATGGCCAGCGCCTCGTTGTAGCAGGGGATGACCGCGGCAATGCGCAGGCCGGCGTTGCCTGGAATGGCGGGGGAAACGGTGTAGCTCATGGTGCGGCGGGAAGGATACGGTAGACCCGGCTGCCGTCTTTCTCGTACTCCACGGCGAAGTACTTGTCGAAATCGATGCGCGCGCTGAACACGGGCACCACGGAGTCCGGCAGGACCACGGCGGTGAAGCCCATGTCGCCGAGCTTGCGCGCGAGATCGCCGCCCGACAGGCGCCCGAAGTCGGTGTAGCGCCACGGCCCGAGCGTGTCGCCCCAGATGGGGTTGGGGCCGTAGTAGATCGCCTCGTTCAGCGCGATCTGGTAGACGCGGCCTGTGGTGTTGCGGCGCAGGTAGTCCATCACGGCATAGCCCGGCACGTGCCGGCGCAGCACGGCCTCGCGGGCCTCGGGCGTGATCGAAACCATCGCGACCTTGGCGGCGGTCTGGCGCACCGAGACGGCGGCCAGCACGGCCAGCAGCAGCACGGCCACCCAGTCGCCCATGCGAGCCGGCGTGCGCCGCGTGACGGGAGCGGGCGGTGCGTCCTGCGCCGTGTTCCTGGCGCCGAACATGCGGCGAACGCCCGAGACGATCCAGCCGAACAGCACCTGCCAGCCGATCGCCGCGACCGCGGCCAGCAGCGGGAACGAGGCCGTCAGGTAGCGCGGATAGCGCGAGGTCACGACCCAGACGGCCACCGAATACAGGCAGAACCAGCCGGCTGCGCGCACCGCCGCGGAACGCTTCCACCACACGCTGAACGGAGCAAAGAACACGGACCAGATCAGCGCGTTGGGCAGCTCGGCATGCACGCGCACGTCGGCCACCTGCTGTACGTAGTCGGCCGGCGTCCACTCGGTGAAGCCGAACACGCGCGCGCCGATGGGGTTGAACGGGTCGCCCGTCATGATGGCGTTGCGCGCATACCAGTACACGCACGGGACCAGGAAGCAGGCGAACACCAGCGCCCAGGCCCGGGGTCGGCGCTCGTGCCGGATGACGAACACCGCCACCAGCGGCAGGAAGATCAGCGCCTGGTACTTCGAGCCCGCGGCCACGCCGAGGCAGAACGCGGCCACGCCGAGCCAGCGCATGCCGCCGTGCACGGGCTCCGATTCGCGCCACCACCACAGCGCCACGCAGGCCGACAGCACGAACAGCGCCACGCCCATGTCGATCAGCGCGTTGGAGTAATCGCCGAGCCCCAGCCAGATGGCCGCGCCGATGCAGGCGGTGAGCCGGTTGGCGTGCAGGATGCCCAGGCGATAGACCATCACCACCGACAGCGCACCCGCCAGCGCATTGAGGAAATGCGGCAGCACGTCGTCGCCGAGCTGCAGCGCGGCGGCGTAGAGCAGGTTGTAGTTGTACGGGAACCAGGGGTAGCGCAGCCAGTCGTGGATGCCCAGCGAGCCCTGCTGTGCGACCTGGCGCGCGTACGGCAGGTGGTACATCAGTTCGTCGAAGGCGATCGGCGGCGCGAGCGGCGCCACCAGCGCGGGCAGCGCGACCAGGGCCAGCGCAATCAGCGCGATGCGCTCGACGTAGGTCCACGGCGCGGCGGGTTCGTTCGCGCGCAAGGCGCGCCGCTCGCGCAGCCACGACGGAAGCTGGAGCGCAGCGGCCACCACGCCTGCCACAACGAGCGCCACGGTCGCGCCGGCCTTGAAAGCACCGAAGATGGCCAGCGCCTGGAAGGCGCAGATGTACAGGCCGACCCCGAGCGCGACGGCCATGGCCGCTTCGAGAACCGCATCTCGGCGCGGCGGCGGGGCCAGGCGGCACAGCAGCGCGCGGCCGAAGCCCCAGCAGCCGATCACGAAGATCGACAAGGCCGCGTAATGCGCGGCTGCAAACATCAGCTTCTGAATAACAACTCCCGGTGCCGGGCGGCCGCGCCGGCCGGCAGGTTCAAAGATTGGGCGCCAGCAGACGCTCGAGATAGGACTCGCTCTCCTTGCGCCGCGCGGCCTGGTCCTGCAACTGGTCGTGACCGATCTTGCCGACGTTGAAGTACGTCGAATCGGGGTGACTCAGGTAGAAACCACTGACACTGGCGGCGGGCATCATAGCGAGGCTTTCCGTCAGGGTCATGCCAATGTCCGCGCAACCCAGAAGGTCGAACATCGGGCCCTTTACGCTGTGGTCCGGGCAGGCCGGGTAGCCGGGCGCGGGGCGGATGCCGCGGTATTTCTCCGCGATCATGTCGTCGTTGCTCAGGCTCTCGTCGCTGGCGTAGCCCCAGAGGTCGGTGCGCACGCGGTGGTGCAGCGATTCGGCGAAGGCCTCGGCCAATCGGTCGGCCAAAGCCTTGAGCATGATGGCGGAGTAGTCGTCGAGGTCGTCGACGAAGTACTTCTCTTTTTTCTCGACACCCAGGCCGGCGGTGACGGCGAACATGCCGACATAGTCCTTCACGCCGCTGTCCTTCGGCGCCACGAAGTCGGCGAGGCAGCGGCTCGGGCGCATCACGCCGTCGATCACCTGCTTCTCGGTCTGCTGGCGCATGCCGTACCAGGTGAGCGCGACTTCGCTGCGCGTCTCGTCGGTGTAGAGCTCGATGTCGTCGTCGTTCACCGTGTTGGCGGGCCAGAAGCCGACCACGCCGCTGGCGCTGAGCCAGCGGCCTTCGATCAGGCGCTTGAGCATGCGCTGGCCGTCGGCGTACACGCGCACGGCCTCGGTGCCGACGATCTCGTCCTTCAGGATGGCCGGGAACGGGCCGGCCAGGTCCCAGGTCTGGAAGAACGGGCCCCAGTCGATGTACTTGGCGAGCTCGGTCAGGTCGAAGTTCTTGAACACGCGCCGGCCAACGAACTTGGGCACCGGCGGCAGGTAGTTCGCGAAATCGACGGGCGTCTTGTTGGCGCGCGCCTTCGCGAGCGGCCACATCGGCACCTGCTTCTTGTTGGCGTGCTGCTGGCGCACCTTGTCGTAGTCGGCGTTGATCTCGTCGATGTACGCGGTGGCCTGGTCGCTCAAGAGCGACTGCGCCACGCTCACGCTGCGCGAGGCGTCGGGCACGTAGACCACGGGGCCTTCGTAGTGCGGCGCGATCTTCACGGCCGTGTGCACGCGGCTGGTGGTGGCACCGCCGATGAGCAGCGGGATCTTCCTGATGCGGAAGTGGTCGTCCTTCTGCATCTCGCCGGCCACGTACTGCATCTCTTCGAGGCTCGGCGTGATCAGCCCCGACAGGCCCACGATGTCCGCGCCCTCGACCTTCGCCTTCGCAAGAATTTCGTGGCACGGGACCATCACGCCCATGTTCACCACTTCGAAGTTGTTGCACTGGAGCACGACGGTCACGATGTTCTTGCCGATGTCGTGCACGTCGCCCTTCACGGTGGCGATGATGATCTTGCCCTTGGTGCGCACGTCGCGGCCCGCGGCCTCGTCCTGGCGCTTTTCTTCCTCGATGTAGGGAATGAGGTGGGCCACGGCCGACTTCATGACGCGGGCGGACTTCACCACCTGCGGCAGGAACATCTTGCCCTGGCCGAACAGGTCGCCCACGATGTTCATGCCGTCCATCAGCGGCCCTTCGATCACGTGCAGCGGGCGGCCGCCCTTGGCCAGAATGGCCTGATAGGCCTCCTCGGTGTCTTCGACGATGAAGTCTGTGATGCCGTGCACCATCGCGTGCGACAGGCGCTGGTTGACCGGCACCGGGTTCTCCGGCGTGCCGCGCCATTCGAGCTTTTTGCTGTCGTCTTTCGCACCGCTCTTGGCGGTCTCGGCCACCTCGACGAGGCGCTCGCCGGCGTCGGAACGGCGGTTCAGCACCACGTCCTCGACGCGCTCGCGCAGCTCCGGTTCGAGGTCGTCGTACACGCCGACCATGCCGGCGTTGACGATGCCCATGTCCATGCCCGCCTGGATCGCGTGGTACAGGAACACGGTGTGGATGGCCTCGCGCACCGGGTCGTTGCCGCGGAAGCTGAAGCTCACGTTGCTCACGCCGCCCGAGACCTTGGCGCCGGGCAGGTTCTGCTTGATCCAGCGCACGGCGTTGATGAAGTCGACCGCGTAGTTGTCGTGCTCCTCGATGCCGGTGGCAATCGCGAAGATATTGGGGTCGAAGATGATGTCCTCGGGCGGGAAGCCCACCTCGTCCACCAGGATGCGGTAGGCGCGCTCGCAGATCTCGATCTTGCGTTCGTAGGTGTCGGCCTGGCCCTTCTCGTCGAAGGCCATGACCACGGCGGCGGCGCCGTAGCGCTTCACGAGCTTGGCCTCGTGCTTGAACTTGTCGACCCCCTCCTTCATGGAGATGGAGTTGACGATGCCCTTGCCCTGGATGCAGCGCAGGCCGGCCTCGATGACCTCCCACTTCGAGCTGTCGACCATCACCGGCACGCGCGCGATGTCGGGCTCGCTGGCGATGAGGTTGAGGAAGCGCACCATCGCCGCCTTGCTGTCGAGCATGGCCTCGTCCATGTTGATGTCGATCACCTGCGCGCCGTTCTCGACCTGCTGGCGCGCCACGGCCAGGGCTTCTTCGAACTGGCCGTTCAGGATCATCCGCGCGAAGGCCTTGGAGCCGGTGACGTTGGTGCGCTCGCCGATGTTGACGAACAGCGTGCCTTCGCCGATGGCGACCGGTTCGAGGCCGGACAGCTTCATGGGCGGGGGGACAACGGGGGCGGAATCGAGGGTAGCTGGAGCGGAAATCTGGGACATGGCCTCACCTGCGGAAGAGTCGGACAGGCGAGCGTCGTTGTCGCCCCAAGCCTGACGGCCGGCCTGCGAGGCCCACCGCTGCAACGCTCCTTGGGAAGTGGTGCATTTTAGGTCGATTCGAAATCCGCCGGGGGAAAACCCCAGTTTCCATTCCCGCCTCCATCCACAGAATGCGGCCACCGTTTCTGAACGAACGTTCGTTTTTTTAACCAGCGCGAAAGCGACGAAAGGGAAAGCCGGATGATCAAGAAGTGGAACGCGGCCCTGTGCTGCGGACTCGCGGCCGCAGCGGCCTGGATGGCGCCTGCGGCCCGCGCGGCCGACAGCGGCGCCTCGACCCTGGTGACGGCCCGCGTGCAGTCTGCCGAGGCGAAGACGAAATACCCCATCGTGCTGGTCCACGGCCTGCTCGGCTTCGACAACCTGCTGGGCGTCGACTACTTCTACGGCATTCCCGACACGCTGGCCGGCGCGGGCGCCCGGGTCTACGTGGCCCAGGTGTCGGGCACCAACACCTCGGAAATCCGCGGCGAGCAGCTGCTGCAGGAGCTCAAGACCATCCGCGCGATGGAAAACGACCCGGCGCTCAAGTTCAACCTGATCGGCCATTCGCAGGGCGCGCCCACGGTGCGCTACGTGGCGGCGGTGGCTCCCGACATGGTCGCCTCGGTCACCTCGGTGGGCGGCGCCAACGGCGGCTCCAAGGTGGCCGACCTGCTGGCGAAACTGCCCGAGGGCGGCATTGCCCAGACCGCGGTGGTGACGGCCGTGGGCCTGCTGACGAACGTGATCGGCGTCCTCTCGGGCAAGGACCCGGGCCAGCTGCCCGAGGTGCCGCTGAACGCCCTGGCCTCGCTGACCACCGCGGGCGGTGCGGCCTTCGACGCCAAGTTCCCGCAGGGCCGGCCCGCGCCGGGCGCATCGTGCGACGTGAAGAGCGGCGCGGCCGTGGTCGGCGGCGTGCGCTACTACTCGTGGTCGGGCGTGTCCACGGGCTTCAACCTGTTCGACCCGAGCGATGCCCCGCTGTCGGCGCTGGGCACGCTCGCCTTCTCCGGTGAGGCCAACGACGGGCTGCTCGCGACCTGCACCACCCGCCTGGGCACGCACCTGGGCGACTACCGGCAGAACCACCTCGACGAGGTCAACCAGGTGCTCGGCAACACCTACGGCAGCCAGTTCCCGTACTACGAGAAGAAGGTGCCGGCGATCTTCAAGGAACAGGCCGCGCGGCTGAAGAGCGCGGGGCTCTGAGGGCCTTGGCCGTGCACGCACGCTGGACGCTGTGGGCCGCGGGCGGCGCGGCGCTGCTCGCGGTAGCGGTTGCCTTTTTCGCGGCCGGCCCCGGCGCGGCCGACCTTCCGGCCGCCGGATCGGACACGATGGCGACGGCCACGGGCCCGGGCCCCGAGCCCGGGCCGTTCGCAGCCTCGGCGGCGCCGGATGCCCTGCTCGACAGTTCCCTGATTTCCATCTTCGACCAGGTGCTCCTCGAAGCGCAGGCCGACAGCAAGGCCACGCTGATGGCCCGTGCGCCCGCCCTGCTCGCCCGGTACCTGCGCGAAGACTGGCGGGTGCGCGCCCTTGGCCTGCTGGAGCGGTACGTCGACCTGGAAGAGGCCCTGCGCGCAATGCCGCCACCCGCCCCCGGCGACCCTACTCAGCTGCGCCTCAGCCTGGAGGCGCGCGAGGCGCTGCGCCGCCGGTATTTCAGGCCCGAGGAAATCGAAGGCCTGTTCGGCGACCAGATCCGGCAGGACCGCTTCATGGTGGAAAAGCTGGAAGCACTTGCCAACACCGCGCTGACACCCGAGCAGCGCACCGCCGCGCTCGCGCGCAGCGAGCAGGCCTGGCTCTCGCCGGAACAGCGCGAGGTGCGCCGCGACGCAGTGGCGCATGCCGACGTGATGCGCCAGACCGAGGCGCTGGAGGCGCGCGGCGCGAGCCCCCAGGAGCGCTTTGCCGAGCGCAGCGAGGCCTATGGCCCTGAAGTGGCGCGCAGCCTGGCGGCGCTCGACCAGGAAAACCGGGACTGGAATGCCCGCCTCGACCGCTACGCCGGCGCCTCCGAAGCCGATCGAGCCCAGTTGCGCGAGACGCTGTTCAACGACACCGAGCGACTTCGCCTGAGCGGCGCCCTGGCGATGCGCGCCGCCAGCACACAGAGACCAGCGAATAAGTAAGCGCAGGCTTACGCAGGCTGCGCTTCACCCATCGCCGAGGTCGGCAGGCCGAACACGCGATCGAAGGCCCAGTTGAAGACGAAGGTGTAGACCAGGAAGAACACCACCAGCCCCAGGTCCATCACCAGCGCCTGCCACAGCGACACGCCCAGGCCCCAGGCGAACATCGGCACCAGGAAGGCGATCAGCCCGCCCTCGAAGCCGATGGCGTGGGCGACGCGGCGGCGCACGCTACGCCCGCGCACGGCCTGGCGCGATTCCCAGCGTTCGAAGAGCGCGTTGAAGACCAGGTTCCAGATCACCGCGATGACCGAGGCGGCCACCGCCAGCACGCCCGAATGGCCCAGGCCGGCGTCCGTCATCAAGGCCAGCCCGGCGCTGGCGGCGACGATGGCGATGCCTTCGTAAAGGGTGATGTAGACGATGCGACGCTGAATGCCCTGCATGACGCTTCTCTCCTGGTTTGTTGGCTGCGATGTCTGGACTTTATGTGTCACTCGCTGATATAAAAAGTTAACTTGTTTCAGTTTTATTGATAGATCGAGCGCCATGGCCTTCTCCAGCGACAACATCGAGGTCTTCCTGGCCGTGATCGACCACGGCTCCTTCTCTGCCGCGGCGCGGGCGCTGCGCAAGGTGCCATCGGCGGTCAGCATGGCCATCGCCAACCTCGAGGCCGAACTCGCCCTACCGCTGTTCGACCGCAGCGGCCGCGAGCCCCAGCCCACGGCCGCGGCACGTTCGCTGGAGCCTCAGGCGCGGCTGCTGGCGGCACAACTCGGGCAGCTCCAGGTGCAGGCGCTGGCGCTGACCCAGGGGCTGGAAGACCGGCTCACGCTGGCCATCGCGCCCGAACTGCTGGCCGCGCCGTGGAGCGGCCCGCTGGCCGAACTGGCACGCGAACACCCGCTGCTGCAGGTGGAGGTGCTGGCGGCCCCGCAAGCCGATGCATTGGCGCTGCTGCATAGCGGTCGCGCGCAGCTGGCGCTGGTGTTCGAGCGCCCGAGCCTCGACGGCCGCGAAGGCTTCCAGGAAGTCGGCAGCGACCTGATGGTGGCCGTGATGGCGCCCGACCACCCCGTGCTGCTCGCGGCGCCGGGCGGCCGGCTGCGTGAGGAGCATCTGACGAACACCCGGCAGATCGTCGTGGCTGGCCGCGACCTCGCCAACAGCGATCCGCGCTTCGTGTTCGCGCGCCACGTCTGGCGCACCGACAACGCGCTGGCCGCGCTGAGCCTGATCACCGCCGGGCTGGGCTGGGGCTGGCTGCCGCGCAATTTCGCGCGGCCGCACGTGGCGGCCGGGGCGCTGGTCGAGATTCCGTTCGAGAACCTCAGCAACGGGCTGGACCTGTGGGTGGACGTCGTGTGGTCACGTGAGCGCCCACTTGGGCTGGGAGCCCAGCGCTTCGTGGCACTGATAGGGAAAGACCGGGTAGCCCCCGGCCAGTGCAGCCCCAAAACCGGCGGAATCTAGCTGCCGGTCTCTTCAGCGGTCGTGGCCGCGGCCGCCGCCATGGCCACCGCCATGACCACGCTCGTGCCCGTCGCCATGGCCACCCCCGCCGTGACCGCCGCCGCCCCCGTGCGGTCGTCCGCCGCCGCCGCCGGGATGCGAATGCGGCATGCCAGGCACCGGCGCCGGGCGGAAGCTCGGCTGCGGCCGCGGCGGCCTGATGCCGGGGTCCGGCGGCGGACGGAATCCAGGGCCCGATGGCCGGAACCCGGGGCCAGGCTGCCAGGGACGCGGCTGCCACGCCGGCCTGACTGGCGGCGGCGGACGCCAGCCCGCCACGGGCGGCGGTGGGCGGCCGCCCCACCAGCGCCGCTCGCCGTACCACGGCCGGTCGCGGTAGTAGCTGGCCCAGTAGCTGCCGATCGCGAAGCTGATGATCGGCACGCCGATCACCGCGCCGTAGGCCGCCAGCGGCACGCGCTGCTCCTGGTAGGCGTAGTCGAGGCTGCGCGCCCACACCCAGCCGCGCCCTCCGTCGGGCAGCACCACGTCGCACCAGCCGTAGCCGCTGGTGCAGCCGATCACGTCGAGCGGCTGGCCGGGCCCGAGCCGCGCCACCAGCGGATAGTCGCCCGAGGGGCCGGCACGCAGGTTGACCGTGCCGCGCGTGAAGGCCTGCTGCGCCGCGGCCGCAAGCGGCAGGATCAGGGCAAGCGCGCCGATGCCGATCCAGCGTGGGGCGAGTGTGTTCATGGCGGGCTCCTGTTCCTGTGCCAGCCAGCCTAGGCCGGGGCAGGAGCGCCTGTCAATCGGCCGGAGGCGCGATCAGGCAGCCTCGCGGTAGAAGCCCGCGTTGTGGCTGCCCAGTGCGCGGCCCGCGACCGGCGCAACCGCCTTGCCGATGGCCGCGATGTGGTCCGGCGTGGTGCCGCAGCAGCCGCCCACGATGTTCACCAGCCCTTCGGCCGCGAACTCGTGCAGCAGGCGCGAGGTGACGTCGGGCGTCTCGTCGAAGCCGGTTTCGCTCATCGGATTGGGCAGGCCCGCGTTCGGATAGCAGCTGATGAAGGTGTCGCCCGCCACCTTCGACAGTTCCTGAATGTACGGCCGCATCAGCGCCGCGCCCAGCGCGCAGTTCAGGCCGATGGCCAGCGGCTGCGCGTGGCGCACGCTGTGCCAGAAGGCGGTGACGGTCTGCCCGCTGAGGATGCGGCCGGAGGCATCGGTCACCGTGCCGCTGATGATCAGCGGCAGGCGCTGGCCGCTGTTGTCGAAATACTCGTCGACCGCGAACAGCGCGGCCTTGGCGTTGAGCGTGTCGAAGATGGTCTCGACCAGGATCACGTCGGCGCCGCCCTCGACCAGCGCTTCGGTCTGCTCGTAGTAGGCCGCGCGCAGTGCTTCGAAATCGACGTTGCGCGCGCCCGGGTCGTTCACGTCGGGGCTGATGCTCGCCGTCTTGGGCGTCGGGCCGAGGGCCCCGGCCACGAAGCGCGGCTTGTCCGGCGTGCTGAACTTGTCGCAGGCCGCGCGCGCCAGCCTGGCGGATTCGAGGTTCATCTCGCGCGCGAGGTGGGCCATCTTGTAGTCCTCCTGCGCGATGGTGGTCGCACCGAAGGTGTTGGTCTCGATCAGGTCGGCGCCGGCCGCGAGGTAGCCCTCGTGGATGTCGCGGATCACGTCGGGGCGCGTGAGCGAGAGCAGTTCGTTGTTGCCCTTCACGTCGCGCTCGAAGTCCTTGAAGCGCTCCCCGCGGTACTGCGCCTCGGTGAGCTTGAAGCGCTGGATCATCGTGCCCATGGCACCGTCGAGGATGGCGATGCGCTTGGCGAGGATGCCGGGCAGTGCCTGGCCGCGGGTGTAGGTGAGGGGCTTCGTCATTCCCGCGATTGTAAAAACCCCGGCCTGGCCCGGCTCCCGGGCGGGTCTTGGCGGGCTCGGGCCCTAGTCCGACCCGCCCGCAATCTCCGTCAGCGCCTGCACGAAGCGCGCGTTCTCCTCGTCGGTGCCCACAGACACCCGGATGAAGGTCTCGAAGCCCGGCTCCTTCCAGGGCTTGACGATGATCCCGCGCGCCAGCAGCGCCTCGTTGACCGGCCCGTTCGGCCGTGCGAGGTCGAGGAACAGGAAGTTGGCCGCCGAGGGCGCGATGCGCAGGCCCGGAAGGACCGACTGCGCGAGCGCGCGGAGCTGCGCCGCCAGCACCTCGCGCTGCCGCACGGTGCGCTCCACCGCCTTTGCCATGAAGGCCTCGTCGCCCCAGGCTGCGAGGGCCGCGGCCTGCGCCGCGAGGTTCACGTTGAAGGGCGTGCGCACCCGGTCGAGCAGTTGCACCAGCGCCTCGTCGGACGCGATGCCGTAGCCGACCCGCAGGCCCGCGAGCGCCCAGGCCTTGGAGAAGGTGCGCAGCACGATCCACGGACGGCCTGCGGCTGCGTCGGCACCCTCCCACGCGCGCAGCATCGAAAGCACGTCGGGATAGCCGGGCGCCAGCCGCGCGTACTCGTGGTACGCCTCGTCCACCACCAGCAGCGTGCCCGCCGGCACCGCCGCGAGCAAGCGCGCGAAGTCGCCGGTATCGAACATGCAGCCGACCGGGTTCGAGGGATTGGCCAGCATCACCATCTTGGGTCCGCGCGCGAGCGCCGCGCACCAGGCATCGAGGTCGAAGCCGAGCTCCGGCGTGAGCGCCAGCAGCTCGACCTGCGCGCCCATCATGCGCGGGTAGATCTCATGCAGCCCGAAGACAGGGCGCTGCGTGAGCACGCGGTCGCCCGGCGACAGCAGCGCCTGGCACAGCATCTGGAGGATGTCCTCGGAGCCGTTGCCGATCACCACCTGCGCGGGCTGCGCACCCGTTCGCCCGGCGATCGCGGCGCGCAGCGCGGTGCAGTTGGCGTCGGGGTAGGTGCCTGCGCGCGCCGCCAGGTCGACCAGCGCCCGCGCCACCGCGGGGCTGGGGCCGTACGGGTTCTCGTTGCTCGCCAGCCGCGCGATCTCGCTGACGCCGTAGCGCGCGCGCACTGCGTCCGAGGACAGCCCCGCGTTGTAGGGCGGCAGCGGCGGCACCTCGGGGCGCGCGAACGCGTGGATGGCGGCGCTCACCGGCCGCCGCCTTCGACGAAGGCCAGCACCGCTTCCAGCATGCGGCGTACGTGCGGTTGCACGCCCGCCGCCACCTCGGGCAGGTAGTCGAACGGCAACTGCTCCTGCATGTAGCTCGATTGCGTCATCTCCAGCTGCACCGCGTGCACACCGCCGGCCGGATTCCCGTACTGGCGCGTGATGTGGCCGCCCGTGAAGCGGCCGTTGAGCACGCCGGTGTAGCCGGTGGCCGATTTCGCGATGCCGAGCAACGTTTCGGCCAGCGCCGGGTCGCAGCTCGCGCCGTTGGCGGTGCCGAGGTTCAGGTCGGGCAGCTTGCCCTCGAAGAAGCGCGGCAGCACCGAGCGGATCGAGTGCGCGTCCCACAGCGCGACCGTGCCGTGCGCGGCCTTCAGGCGGTCGAGCTCGGCCCGCAGCTGCCGGTGGTACGGCACCCAGATCGCATCGCGGCGCGCGGCGACTTCGTCGTCGTCCGGCACGTCGGCGGGGTTGGCGTAGACCGGCGTGTCGTCGAAGGTGTCGACCGGGCACAGGCCGGTGACGCTCTGGCCCGGGTACAGGCTGGCGCCGTCCGGCGGGCGGTTCAGGTCGACCACGTAGCGCGAGTGCGTGGCCGCGAGCACCGAGGCGCCCAGCTCATCGGCGAAGTCGTAGAGCCGTTCAAGGTGCCAGTCGGTGTCGGGCACGTGGCGCGCTTCGTCGGTGAAGCGGGCGGCCAGCGCGGGCGGCACGTGGGTGCCGACGTGCGGCATCGAGATCAGCAGCGGGCGCGTGCCCTGGCGGAAGCGGAAGGCGGGTTCGGTGGTGGTGAAGGCCATGGAAATTCAGTCCTTGAGGAGTTGGGTGCGCGCAGCCACGAAGGCGGCCGCGGCGTCGTCATGCAGCGTGTGGCGTCCGGCCACCACACGCGCGCGGCCCGCGGCCCAGACGCTGTCGATGGCGGAGGTGCGGTGGCTCGCGAAAACGTGGGCCGAGAGCATGTCGGGCGCCGACAGGCCCTGCAGCGCGAGGTGCGCGGCATCGAGCACGACGAAGTCGGCCTGCTGCCCCACGGCCAGCCCGCCGACGGCTCGGCCCGAGGCTTGCGCCCCGCCCTGCACCGCCTCGAGCGTGAACGCGGTCGCGACATGCGGCTGCACCGCGCTCGCGCCGACGTTGCGCTGCCGCCGCGACAGGCGCTGGCCGTATTCGAGCATCAGCAGTTCTTCGGCCGCGTTGACGCTGGCGTGGCTGTCCGAGCCCACACCCCACGCCCCGCCATGGCTGCGCCATTGGGGAAAGTCGAAGATGCCGTCGCCCAGATTGGCCTCGGTCGTCGGGCAGAGGCCCGCGCCCGCGCCGCTCTTGGCGGCGTACTCGTATTCGGCGGCGTTCATGTGCGTTGCATGAACGAGGCACCAGCGCGCATCGACCGGCGCATGGTCGAGCAGCCACTCGACCGGTCGCAACCCGCTCCACTCCACGCAGTCGTCCACTTCCTTCGTCTGCTCGGCGATGTGGATGTGGATGGGCGCGGTGCGGTCGATGGCTTCGAGCCCCGCGATCGCATCGCGCAGCGCCTCGGGCGGCACGGCGCGCAGCGAGTGCGGCGCCATGCCGAGCCGAGCCCCCTGTTCATCGCACACCGGCTTCAATGCGTCAAGCAGGCGCAGCATCGAGTCGGTCGACCTGATGAAGCGGCGCTGCCCTTCCGTGGGCGGCACGTCGCCGAAGCCGCCGGTCTGGTAGAGCACCGGCAGCAGCGTGAAGCCGATGCCGGCCTTGCGCGCAGCACGCAGCAGCGCAAGGCTCAGGGTCGCGTCGTCGGCATAGGGCTTGCCGTCGGCGTCGTGGTGCACGTACTGGAACTCGCACACGCTCGTGTAGCCAGCTTCGAGCATCTCGGCATAGAGCCAGGTCGCGATGGCTTCCATGTGCTGCGGGCCGAGGCGCGCGGCAAAGCGGTACATCAGCGTGCGCCAGCTCCAGAAGCTGTCGTGCTGCTCGGCGCGGTGCTCTGTCAGGCCCGCGAAGGCACGCTGGAAGGCGTGCGAATGCAGGTTGGGCATGCCGGGGATCAGCGGGCCTTTGACAGTTTGCGCGTCGGCGGGGCGTTGCGCGCCGGCCTGCACCTGCGTGAGCTGGCCTGCGTCGTTCCACGTCAGCAGGACGTTCTTCGCCCAGCCTTCGGGCAGCAGCGCGTCGGCTGCGAAAAGCGTATGTGTCATGCCTGGGCTCCTGCCGCGATGCGGCCTTGTCGCACCACGGTGCGCACGGGTTGCTGGCCGAACCAGTACGCCAGCTCGGCCGCCTCGCGCACGTTCCACAGCACGAAGTTGGCGGGCATGCCGGGCACGATGGCGCCGTGCGTCTGCTGCAGCCCCAGCGCGCGTGCCGCATGCACGGTGACACCGGCCAGCGCCTCGGGCACGGTGAGGCGGAACAGCGTGCATGCCATGTTCACCATCAGCAGCAGGCTCAGCGCAGGCGAGGTGCCGGGGTTGTGGTCGGTGGACACAGCCATCGGCACACCGGCGGCGCGCAGCGCGTCGATCGGCGGCAGATGCGTGTCGCGCAGCGTGTAATAGGCGCCGGGCAGCAGCACGGCCACAGTGCCCGACCGGCGCATCGCCTCGATGCCTTCGGCCGACAGGTGTTCGATGTGATCGCACGACAGCGCACCGTAGCGCGCGGCCACTGCTGCGCCGCCCATGTCCGACAGCTGCTCGGCATGTAACTTCACCGGCAGGCCCAATGCCTGCGCGGCCCGGAAGACCTGCTCGGTTTCCGCGAGCGAGAAGGCGATGCGCTCGCAGAACACGTCGACCGCATCGACCAGCCCCTCGGCCGCGAGCGCGGGCAGCATCTCGCGGCAGACGAGGTCGATGTAGTCGCCGCTGCGATTCGCGTATTCGGGCGGCAAGGCATGCGCACCGAGAAAGGTGGTGCGCACGGTCACGCCGTAGGCTTCGCCCAGCCGCCTTGCCACGCGCAACTGCTTGCGCTCGTGTTCCAGCGACAGGCCGTAGCCCGACTTGATCTCGATGGCGCAGACGCCATCGGCCAGCAGCTGTTCGAGCCGCGGCGCGGCCTGCGCGAAGAGCGTGTCTTCGTCGGCCTCGCGCGTGGCACGCACCGACGACACGATGCCGCCGCCGGCCTTGGCCACTTCTTCGTACGTGGCGCCTGCGAGCCGCATCGCGAACTCATTGGCGCGCTGGCCGCCGTAGACGAGGTGCGTGTGGCAATCGACAAGGCCGGGCGTGACGAGCGCTCCGCCCCCGTCGTGGAGGGGCAGTGCCGCGAATTCGGCCGGCAGCGCGTCGCGTGCGCCGACCCAGCGGATCGCGCCCTGAATGACCACGATGGCGGCCTCGACGCCGTCTTCCAGTGCCACGCCGGGTGCGGCATCTGGCGCAAGGCGCAGGCCGGTCCAGAGGCCGTCGGCCGAGGGATATTCGCTGACAGGTTTCATCGTCGTCATCTTTCTTTCTGCGGGTTACGCCGGCAGGATTCGAACCGCCACCAGCCGCGCGTCTTCGCTCTCGGGTATCGCGCGCCATGCATGGGCTGCGTCTGTCCAGCACAGGCCCTCGCCTTCGCGGCAGGCCTCTTCGTTCAAGCGCCAGGCGCCGCGCAAGGCGAGCAGCACGCCGTGCGGCGCCGCATCGACGGCCGACGCGCGGTCCAGCACCTGCACATCGGCACGCCACTGCCCGCGCCGCGTCATCACGTTGAAGTCGTTCGATGCGCCGCCGAGCAGCGTGCAGTCGATCGCGTCGTCGCCGCTGAAGGCGAAGGGCCGATGCGGCGCGTCGAGCCGGTGGCTGATGCGCCCGTCGTGCGTGAACAGGCGAACGCCGTCGCCCTCCAGCAGCATGATGCTGCGGTCGATGCCCTCGAACACCGAGAACGGTCCGGCCGCGGCGATGGTCGCGATGCTCACGCGCCAGCCGAAGCCGCCGAGCGCCGCGCCCTGCGGCCAGCTGGCGATCTCCTGCGTGGTGCCGCCGCCGTTTTTCCAGGGGGTGACCGGGAGTGTGCTGCGGGAGAAATGCCGTACGCCGCTCATGCCCGCCCCTCTTGCTCCTTCCCCCGCTGGGGGAAGGTTGGGATGGGGGCAGCGCCCAACGCACGCTGTTCGAAGGTCGAGGCCGTCGTGCCCCCACCCCTGCCCTCCCCCAGAGGGGGAGGGAGAAATGCAAATACGGAACCCGCGCTCATCGCATCAATCCACCTTGCCGCAGCTTCTGCTCGAAGTGCCGCAGCACCAGCGTCATCGTGCCCGTGAGCATGAAGTACACGACGGCGATGGCCAGGTACACCTCCAGCGAGCGGTACGACACGCTGATGATCTTCTGCCCCTCGTGCATCACGTCGTGAATCGTCAGCAGCGACACCAGCGCCGAGTTCTTGATGAGCGCGATGAACTCGTTGCCCAGTGGCGGGATCATGCGCACCACCGCCTGCGGCAGCACGATCTCGCGCATCGCCGTGCCGGGCGTCATGCCCAGCGACTGCGCCGCCATGGTCTGGCCCTTGTCGATCGACTGGATCGCGCCGCGCACGATCTCCGACACGTACGCACCCGAATACACACCGAGCCCCAGCACGCCGCACACAAAGGCGGGCAGCAGGATGCCGAAGTGCGGCAGGCCGAAGAACAAAATGAACAGCTGCACCAGCAGCGGCGTGCCGCGAATGGCCGCAACGTAGGCGGTGCACGCGCCGTAGAGCCAGCGCCGCTTCGGGTTCAGCCGGCCGATGCCGACCAGCAGGCCCAGCACGCAACCGAGCGCCAGCGCGCAGGCGGTGATCTCCACCGTGACGAGCGCGCCGCGCAGCAGGTCGGGCCAGCCCTGCCAGACGGGCGAGAAATCGAAATCCATGGCGCGCTTACTTGGCGCTGGCGTTGAACCACTTGTTCACGATCTTTGCGTAAGTGCCGTCGGCCTTGAGCTTTTCGATCGCGCCGTTCACGGCCTTGGTGAGCTCAGGCGTGTCCTTGCGGATGGCCATGCCGTATTCCTCGGTGGTGATCTGCTCGGGCAGCACCTTGAGGCCGCCGCGCGTGCGCACGTATTGGTAGGCGGCGGGCTTGCCGGTGACTGCTGCGTCGGCGCGGCCGATGTCGACGAGGTTGAACATCTCCTGGTTCTTCTCGACTTCCATCAGCTGCACCTGCGGGAATTTCTCCTTCGTGAAGGCCACCGACTTGGTGCCCACCTGCACGCTGACCTTCTTGCCGTTGATGTCGGCCGGCGTCTTGATGGCCGTGTTGCCGTCCTTCACCATCACGACGAGGCCGCCCGCGTAGTACGGCGCGGTGAAATCGACAACCTTCTTGCGCTCGTCGGTGATGTAGATGCCCGACACGGCCATGTCGAAGCGCTTCGAGATCAGGCCCGGCACGAGGCCCTTGAAGTCGATGTCGATCCACTCGATCTTGCGGCCCAGTGTCTGGCCGATCGCCTCGACCAGCTCCACGTCGAAGCCGGTGCGCTTGCCGTTCTCCACGAACTCCATCGGCGGGAAGGTGGCGTCGGTGGCCACGCGCAGCGGCTCGCCCTGCGCCTGAGCAGCGCCGGCGAAACCGAAGAGAGCGGCGGCAGCAATGGTGAAAAGAGTGCGACGGGTGTTCATGGTGAAAGGCTTCCGTGGGTTTGAAAAGGGAGAAAGACGCAGCAACTACTGCAGGGCGCGAGAGATGCGGGCCGCCGTGACGACGGTCATGTGGAGCAATGCAGCTTCCATGCCCTCGACGCGCGTGAGCGGCGCCATGAGCGTGATCGCGCCGCGCAGGTGCCGACCGGTGGCCAGCACCGGCGCGCTCGCACCCCAGACGCCGGCATCGACCTCGCCGTGCGTCACGGCATGGCCGGCCTCGCGAATGGCGTCGAGCTCGGCGGCGCGTTCGGCGCGGCGTTCGGGGCTCTCGCCGAGCCCGTCGAGCAGGGCGTCGCGCTGGTCGAGCGGCATGTGGGCCAGCAGGCACTTGGCGCTGGCGCCGTCGCGCGCGGGCACGCTGCGGCCGCGGTCGAAGGAGCAGCGCAGCGACTGCTCGCTGTCGATCATCTCCAGGCACACGACACGCTCGTTCACGGCCGTGACCAGCGCCACGCTCTCGTGCGTCTGCTGGGCCAGCGCGCGCATGTCGGCGCGCGCGGCCATCACGAGGTCGGAATTGCCGTCGAAGCCGGTGGCAAGTTGCACGCTCACCGGGCCCGGGGAGTAGCGGCCATCGGATTCCATCACGAAGCCCCAGCGGCGCAGCGTGGCGATCTGCCGGTACAGCGTGCTCTGCGACAGGCCGGTGGCCTGCACCAGCTCGGCCGCCGTCATCGCCGCCTTGCTTTGCGCCAGCACCGACAGCACGAACAGGGCGCGGTCGTTGTGGGCGGGGGCGTCGATCGGGGGCGTCATCGGAAGCAATCGCTGGAGGTCGAAAGTGGATGCGGCGTGCAGTATCTTGCTCGCCGTTCTCACTTCCAAGCGTGGATTCCCACGGAGTGGGAATGGCCGCGTTTTTTCTTTCTACCTTCGTCTTACCTTCTCAGCCCACCAGCAGCGGAAAGAGCGAATCGTCCATCGGCGCACCGGCCGGCAGTCGCTCGGCGAGGCCGGGGAAATCGGGCGAGGTCTTCCAGCTGCGCGGCGCGTGGCGGATGTCGTCGCCCAAAAAACGCACCGAGAACACGCGGCGCCGGTTGGGCCCCTCGACGCCAGCGGCCGCATGCAGCGTGAGCATGTGGAAGCAGACGAAGTCGCCGGGCTCGATGTTCCAGCCGACGATGGGGAAGCGCTCGCGCGCGCCTTCGATGTCGGGCAGGTCCTCGAGGCTGCCTTCGGGGAACCACTTGGCGTGGTTGTCCATGAAGGTGCGCGGCATCAGCCACGGCCCCTTGTGTGAGCCGGCCACGAACTCGAGCGTGGCGGCGCGCGACACCGGATCGACCGGTATCCACATGCTGACGTTCTGCTCACCCTCGATGTTGTAGTAGGGCTGGTCCTGGTGCCACGGCGTGCGCTGGCGCGTGCCGGGCTCCTTCACGAGCAGGTGGTCGTGGTACAGGCGCACGGTGTTCGAGCCCATGAGTCGCTGCGCCAGTTGCGCAAGCGGCGCCTCGAAGATGAAGCGGCGGAATTCGTCGATCTCCTGCCAGTTGCAGAAATCCTCGAAGAAGCGGCCCGGGTCGTCGGGCCGGCTCGCCACCTTGGCGCGCGGACTGGGCGCGGCGAGGTTGGCCTCGATGCCATCGCGCAGCAGCGCCAGCTCGTCGGCCGTGAGCAACTGGCGGATGCACACCGCACCGTCGCGCTGGAACTGCGCGACGAGTGCGTCGTCCACGCGCTCCTGCACGCGGCGCTGCAGCTCCTGGGCGTCGGGAAAGACGCCCGCCATCACTTCACCATCGGCAGCTTCAGCCCCTGCTTCTTCGCCGTAGCGATGGCGATGTCGTAGCCCGCGTCGGCATGGCGCATCACGCCGGTGGCCGGGTCGTTGAACAGCACGCGCTCGATGCGCTTGGCGGCCGCGTCGGTGCCGTCGCACACGATCACCACGCCCGAGTGCTGCGAGTAGCCCATGCCCACGCCGCCGCCATGGTGCAGGCTGACCCAGGTGGCGCCGCCCGCGGTGTTGAGCAGCGCGTTGAGCAGCGGCCAGTCGCTCACCGCATCGGTGCCGTCCTTCATGGCTTCGGTCTCGCGGTTCGGGCTGGCGACCGAGCCGGTGTCCAGGTGGTCGCGGCCGATGACGATGGGCGCCTTGAGTTCGCCGTTCTTCACCATCTCGTTGAAGGCCAGGCCCGCGATGTGGCGCTCGCCCAGGCCCAGCCAGCAGATGCGCGCCGGCAGGCCCTGGAAGGCGATGCGCTCGCACGCCATGTCGAGCCAGCGGTGGGTGTGCTTGTTCTCGGGGAACAGCTCCTTGATCTTCGCGTCGGTCTTGTAGATGTCCTCCGGATCGCCCGAGAGTGCGACCCAGCGGAACGGGCCCTTGCCTTCGCAGAACAGCGGGCGGATGTAGGCCGGCACGAAACCCGGGAAGTCGAAGGCGTTCTTCACGCCTTCGTCGAACGCGACCTGGCGGATGTTGTTGCCGTAGTCGACCGTGGGGATGCCCATGGCCTGGAAGTCGAGCATGGCCTGCACGTGCACGGCGCACGATTTCGCGGCCGCCTTCTTGAGCGCGTCATGCTGCGAAACGTCCTTCATCGCTGCCTGCCATTGCGGCACGCTCCAGCCCGAGGGCAGGTAGCCGTTGATCAGGTCGTGCGCCGAAGTCTGGTCGGTCACCAGATCAGGCTTGAGGCCGCCGGCCTTCGCGCGCTTGACCAGCTCGGGGAGGATGTCGGCCGCGTTGCCGAGCAGCGCGATCGAGACCGCTTCCTTCGCATCGCAGTGCTGCTTGATCAGCTCGAACGCATGGTCGATGTCGCGCGCCTGCTTGTCGACGTAGCGGGTGCGCAGGCGGAAGTCGATGCTCGACTGCTGGCACTCGATGTTGAGCGACACCGCGCCCGCCAGCGTGGCCGCCAGCGGCTGCGCGCCGCCCATGCCGCCGAGGCCGGCCGTCAGGATCCACTTGCCCGCGAGGCTGTTGTTGTAGTGCTGGCGGCCGGCTTCGACGAAGGTCTCGAAGGTGCCCTGCACGATGCCCTGGCTGCCGATGTAGATCCAGCTGCCCGCGGTCATCTGGCCGTACATGAAGAGGCCCTGGCGGTCGAGCTCGTTGAAGTGCTCCCAGTTGGCCCACTTCGGCACGAGGTTGGAGTTGGCGAGCAGCACGCGGGGTGCGTTCTCGTGCGTCTTGAACACGCCGACCGGCTTGCCCGACTGGATGAGCAGCGTCTCGTCGTCGTTCAGCTCCTTCAGCGACGCGAGGATCTGGTCGTAGCAGGCCCAGTTGCGCGCGGCGCGGCCGATGCCGCCGTACACCACGAGGTCTTGCGGACGCTCGGCCACCTCGGCGTCGAGGTTGTTCTGCAGCATGCGGAACGGGGCTTCGGTGAGCCAGCTCTTGCAGTTGAGTTCGCTGCCGCGCGGGGCGCGGATCACGCGGGTCGGGTCATGGCGCGGGTCGGTACCGGCGGACTTGTTCAGGTCGATCTTGTCGGGTGCGTTCATGGCGTGGTTCTCCTTGTCGGGTGGTGTTTTACGAGTGACTGGGCAGGATGTCGAGCAGCGCGGCCGGCAGTTCGGCCTTCAGCGCCCACTGGCGCATGGCTTCGATGTCGGGGGCGAGGTAGCGGTCGGTTTCGAGGAACGCGACCTTCTGGCGGATGGCGGCGAATTCGGCCTCCACCAGCGGCGAACTCTTGAGCTTGCGCTTGAGCTCGATGCCTTGCGCGGCGGCCATGGCCTCGATGCCGACGACCACCGCGGTGTTGTTGACCATGTCGCCCAGGCGGCGGCCCGCGAAGGTGGCCATCGACACGTGGTCTTCCTGGTTGGCCGAGGTCGGCAGGCTGTCGACGCTGGCGGGGTGCGCGAGCGATTTGTTCTCCGAGGCCAATGCTGCAGCCGTGACCTGCGCGATCATGAAACCGGAATTGAGGCCACCGTCGCGCACCAGGAACGGCGGCAGGCCCGACAGGCCGGTGTCGAGCAGCAGTGCGATGCGGCGCTCGGCGATGGCGCCGACTTCGCTGATGGCCAGCGCAATGATGTCGGCCGCGAAGGCGACGGGCTCGGCGTGGAAGTTGCCGCCCGAGATGACTTCGCCGGTGTCGCAGAACACGAGCGGGTTGTCCGATGCGGCATTCGCTTCGATCACCAGCACGCGCGCGGCGTGCGCGAGGTTGTCGAGGCAGGCGCCCATCACCTGCGGGATGCAGCGCACCGAGTACGGGTCCTGCACACGGCCGCAGTCGGCGTGCGAAGGCACGATTTCGCTGCCTTCGAGCAGCGTGCGCACCGCGCCCGCCACGGCGATCTGGCCCAGTTGGCCGCGCGCGGCGTGAATGCGTGCGTCGAAGGGCTTGATCGAACCCTGGATGGCTTCGAGCGACAGCGCGCCCGACATCAGCGACGAAGCGAACACGTCTTCCGCGCCGAACAGGCCGAACAGCGCGAGCGCGGTCGACACCTGCGTGCCGTTGAGCAGCGCCAGGCCTTCCTTGGGGCCGAGCACGACGGGCGCGAGGCCGATGCTCTGCATCGCCTGCGCACCGCTGACCACGGTGCCGTCGGCCAGCGTGGCCTCGCCTTCGCCGATCAGCACGCAGGCCAGGTGCGCGAGCGGCGCGAGGTCGCCTGACGCGCCGACCGATCCCTTGGCCGGAATGCGCGGCATGACGCCCGCGTTGAACAGCGCCAGCAGCGCATCGGCCAGCGCCGGGCGTACGCCCGAATGGCCACGCGCCAGGCTCACGGCCTTGGTCGCCAGCACCATGCGCACCACCGGCGCGGCCAATGGCTCGCCCGTGCCCACGCTGTGCGACAGCACGAGGTTGCGCTGCAGTTCCGCCAGGTGGTCGTTGCCGATGCGCGTGCTCGCGAGCTTGCCGAAGCCGGTGTTGATGCCGTAGACGACCTGGTCGTTCTCGACGATGTGGCGCACGGCGGCCTCGGCGCGCTGCATGCCGTCGCGCACCGACGGGTCGAGCGACAGCTGCACGCCGCCGGCCTGGATGCGTCGCAGCATCGCCAGATCGACCTTGCCGGGCGTGAGGATCAGAGTGGCATCTGGAGTAGCGGTGTGTTTGCTTGTCATGTGAACCTGTCTATACAAGTAGTTGCGAGTGAAAACTGAGGCCTCTGAGGGCGAAAAAATCAACCGAAGCTAGGGTTGCCGTCTGCCTTGAAACGGCTGCCCAGGCTGTAGCGCGAAGCGGGATGCAGGCAGCGCACCCAGGTCACGGGTGTGTTGCGTGACCAGGTGCGGCGCGTGAGCAGGAGGCAGGGGGCTGTGGGTTCCATGGCGAGCCTGTCGGCCTGCTCCTGGTTGGGCAGCACGGCATCGACCACGTGTTCGATCTGGTCGAAGGGCACGTTGCGCACCAGGTACTCGCTGGGCGGCATGACGCTGAAGTCCTGTTCGAGGTAGTCGGGAACGACCTGCGGATTGACGTAGCGCTCTTCGAGCTGCACGGGCGTGCCGTTCTCGAGGTGCAGGCACACGCTGTGGAACACCGAGGTGCCGGCGCGCATGTCGAGCCACGCGGCCACGTCGGGCGAGGCGGCGATGCGCTCGACCGCGATCATGTCGCAGCGGTAGTCGTGTCCGCGCTGGCGGATTTCGCTGGCGATGTTGGCGATCTGCAGCAGCGTGGACTGCGGCTTGTTCTCGGCCACGAAGCTGCCGACCCCGGCCACGCGCACGATGCGTCCCTGCTCCACCAGCTCGCGCAGCGCGCGGTTCACCGTCATGCGCGCCATGCCGAACTGCGCGACCAGCTCGTGCTCCGAGGGCAGGCGGTGGCCGGGCGGCCACGTGCCGTCCTGGATCTTGCGGGAGATGTGATCCTTGACTTGCGCGTAGAGCGCGAGGGTGGGGAGGTCGCGTTTCATGCTTGCTGTTTTAGCTCTTGTTTTGAGCGCTGCTGTTCGGGGTGCGTGCACAGGGCACCGCGTACTCCCCTCCGCGAATGTCCCCCGCCTTCGGCTCCTCCTTTATTTCGCTGCGGGGAGCACCCGATGCCCTGCGCACAACGAGTGCTGCCGTTGTTTCGCTCGATCAACAAGTGCTCTGAACGATCACGCCGATGCGGGGGCCTTTTTCGCGAAATAAAGGAGGAGCCCGAAGGGCGGGGGACATTCGCGAAAAAGGTCACCGCGTCGGCGTGGGCGCGCCCCGAACACCGGCGCACGCCAAACACAACGGAATGAAGGCAAGGCGCCATCCTCAATGCTCCACAGCCGCCATCGACTCCGCGCGAATCTCTTCCGTCAGCCGCGCCTTGATGTCCATGAACTCCGGCGAGGTCTTGATGGTGTAGCTGCGTGGATGCGGAAAATCGACCGCGATCTCGGTCTTGATACGCCCCGGCCGCGCGCTGAACACCGCCACGCGGTTAGCCATGAAGATCGCCTCGTCGATGTCGTGCGTGACAAACAGCACCGTCTTGCGCGCCGACTCCCAGATGCCGAGCAACAGCTCCTGCATCAGCACGCGGGTCTGGTTGTCGAGCGCACCGAAGGGCTCGTCGAGCAGCAGCATCTTGGGGTCGTTGGCCAGCGCGCGCGCAATCGCGGTGCGCTGCTGCATGCCGCCCGAGAGCTGCTTCGGAAAATGATTCTCGAAGCCGCGCAGCCCGACCTTGGCGATGAAGAACTCGCTGCGCTCCTTCTGGTCGGCCTCTCTCATGCCGCGCTCGCGCAGGCCGAAGCGGATGTTCTGCGCCACAGTGAGCCACGGAAAGAGCGTGTAGCTCTGGAACACCACGCCGCGGTCGGCGCCCGGGCCTTCGATGCGCTCGCCGTCGAGCATCACCTGGCCGGTGGTCGGGAAGTCGAGCCCCGCCACGATGCGCAGCAGCGTCGACTTGCCGCAGCCCGAGGGGCCGAGGATGGTGACGAAGTCGTTCTCCTTCACCTCGAAGTCGATCGGCTGCAACGCTTGCGTGCGCTGGCCCTTGGTGCCGGTGAAGACGCGCGAGACGCCCTGGATGGAAAGTTGGTTTTGCGACATCACAATGCGGCCCATGCGAAGAGGCGGCGGTTGAGCGCCTTGAAAGCGAAATCGGACAACAGGCCGATGACACCGATCACGATGATCCCGAAGATGATCTGCCCGGTGTTCAAGAGCGCCTGGCTGTCGGTGATCATGTGGCCGATGCCCGAGGAGGAGCCGATCAGCTCCGCCACGATCACGTAGGTCCAGGCCCAGCCGAGCACGAGGCGCAGCGTCTCGGCGATGCCTGGTGCGGCGCCCGGAATGAGCACGCGCGCCACGATGCCGCGGCTGTTCGCGCCCAGCGTGTAGGCGGCCTCGACGAGGTCGCGCCGCGCGCCGCCTACGGTGACGGCCACCATCAGCACGACCTGGAAGAAGGAGCCGATGAAGATCACCAGCAGCTTCTGCATTTCGCCCAGGCCCGCCCACAGGATCAGCAGCGGAATGAAGGCCGAGGCCGGCAGGTAGCGGCAGAAGGACACGAAGGGCTCGAAGAAGGCCTCGACCGTCTTCCAGGTGCCCATCGCGATGCCCAGCGGTACCGCGAACACGGCTGCCAGCAGGAAGCCGCCGAACACGCGCCACACGGTCATGCCGATGTCGCCGATGAAGCCGTACTCGGTGAAGAGCAACCAGCCTTCCTTGACCATGGTCGGCGGACTGGCGAGGAAGGTCGGCGACACGAAGCCGCCGAGCGTGGCCAACGACCACACCAGCACGAATACGACGAAGAAGCCGAGCCCGAGCAGCACGCGGGCACGTGCACCGACGGGTTCGAGCGGCGCGAACGCGCGGCGCCGCACAGGCGCCACGGGCAGAGAGGAAACGGCGGTGGAGGCAGATGCCGCGCGCGGCGGCACCTGCGGCAGCGCCTTACTTGACGTAGCTTGCATCGAAGGTCACTGCGTAGTCTTCAGGCGCCTTGCGGATCACGCCGGCTTCCAGCAGGATGGCCGCGGCTTCCTTCATGAAGGTCGTGAGTTCGCTCGAGAAGAACTTCTGGTTGGCCGCCTTGTCCTGCCAGCGCAGGTAGGCGGACGACTTGGCGAACTGTTCGCCGCTCTGCTTGACGGCCGAGCCCATGAGTTCGTTGGCTTTTTCGGGCTCGGCCTTGATCATGTCGAGCGCGTCGAAGTACGACTTGGTGAGCGCGGCGGCGGCCTTGGGATTGGCCTTGAGCCAGGTGGGCGCGCAGCCGACGGTGTCCATCACCATCGGGTAGTCGAGCGTGGTGGCCAGGATCTTGCCGGCGGCGGGGTTGGCGCGCACGGTCGAGAGATACGGCTCGTAGGTCATGGCGGCGTCGTTCTGGCCGGCCACGAAGGCCTGGGCGGCGGGCTGCGGCTCGAGCGAGACCACCTTCACGTCCTTCAGGGTCATGCCGTTCTTGCTGAGCATCCAGGCCAGGCCGAAGTACGGCGCGGTGCCGGGGGCGCTCACGCCGATGGTCTTGCCCTTGAGGTCGGCGAAGCTCTTCACGTCGTTGCGCACCGCGATGCCGTCGGCGCCGTAGGACTTGTCCATCTGGAAGATCTGCACGATGGGCACGCCGTTGGCGTTCCAGGCCACGTGCGTCTCGACCGTGGTGGCCGCGCACTGGATGGCGCCGGAAGCGAGCGCCAAGTGGCGGTCCTTCTGCGGAATCATCTTGAGTTCGACGTCGAGCCCGTTCTTCTTGAAGATGCCCGCCTTGTCGGCCAGCGAGAGCGGCGCGAAGCCGGTCCAGCCGGACATGCCGAGCGCGATCTTGGTTTCCTGGGCGGCGGCCGTTCCGGCCATGCCCGCTGCACATGCACCTGCTGCCAGCAGCGAAGCGACTTTCACAACTACCGTCGTCTTGACCATGGGTACTCCTGGTTCCGTTCTTGAGAGATGGCTCGGCGGCGCGCCTCGGTGGCCGGGCTGCGCACGCCTCGCATTGTTGCCAAGCGCCCCAACTTGTATATACAGGATAACCCGAAAGGTCATTTTTGGTGCAATTCCTTGGGAAATGCACCGGTTTGCTGTCTAGACAAGAAAGGTCGCAGGACGGGGGCCACCATTGCAAACCTTGTGCCACAGTCATATCTGTGCGGCTGGAGGACAATCGGCGGCCCCTCCTTTCGCCCCCTTCCGACCTCCCCTCCGCTGCCTGTGTCCTCTCTCGCTCCCCGCCCCATCGACGTCTCCGGCAGCAGCGCACCCGCCGACATCCTTCACGAAGTCTTCGGCTACGCGCAGTTCCGCGGGGCCCAGCAGGACATCGTCGACCACGTGGTCGGCGGCGGCGACGCGCTGGTGCTAATGCCCACGGGCGGCGGCAAGTCGCTGTGCTATCAGATCCCTGCCATCGCGCGGCAGCGCGCGGGGCACGGCGTGGCGGTGGTGGTGTCGCCGCTGATCGCGCTGATGCACGACCAGGTGGGCGCGCTGCACGAGGCGGGGGTGAGCGCGGCCTTTCTCAATTCCACGCTCGACTGGGAAGAGACGCAGGACGTGGAGCGCCGCATGCTGCGCGGCGAGATCACGCTGCTGTACGCGGCGCCCGAGCGCGTGAACACGCCGCGCTTCCTGTCGCAGCTCGATTCGCTGAAGGAGCGCGGCAAGCTCTCGCTCTTCGCCATCGACGAGGCGCATTGCGTGAGCCAGTGGGGCCACGACTTCCGCCCCGAGTACCGTGCGCTCACCGTGCTGCACGAGCGCTATGCGGGCGTGCCGCGCATCGCGCTCACGGCCACGGCCGACAACCTGACGCGCGCCGACATCGTCGAGCGGCTGCAGCTCGAGGAGGCGCGCCAGTTCGTCTCCAGCTTCGACCGGCCGAACATCCGCTACACCATCGTCGAGAAGAAGGACGCCACCACGCAGCTGCTGCGCTTCATCGAGCGCGAGCATGAAGGCGATGCGGGCGTGGTCTATTGCCAGTCGCGCAAGCGGGTGGAAGACGTGGCGGTGATGCTGCGCGACGCCGGTATCAACGCGTTGCCCTATCACGCCGGACTCGATGCCGCGGTGCGCCAGAAGCACCAGGACCGCTTCCTGCGCGAGGAAGGCATCGTGATGGTCGCGACCATCGCCTTCGGCATGGGCATCGACAAGCCCGACGTGCGCTTCGTCGGCCACCTGGACATGCCCAAGAACATCGAGGGCTACTACCAGGAAACCGGCCGCGCGGGCCGCGACGGTGGCCCCGCCGACGCCTGGATGACCTACGGCCTGCAGGACGTGGTGAACCAGCGCCGCATGATCGACGAGAGCCCCGCCGGCGAGGAGTTCAAGCAGGTGATGCGCGGCAAGCTCGACGCGCTGCTCTCGCTGGCCGAGGCGAGCGACTGCCGGCGCGTGCGACTGCTGGGCTATTTCGGCGAGAAGAGCACGCCCTGCGGCAACTGCGACAACTGCCTGAACCCGCCGCAGGTGTGGGACGGCACCGATGCCGCACGCAAGCTGCTCAGCACCATCTACCGCGTGCAGCAGCTCAGCGGCATCAGCTTCGGCGCAGGGCACATCATGGACATCCTGCGCGGCAAGCCGACCGAGAAGGTCAAGCAGTTCGGCCACGAGCGCATCAGCACCTTCGGCATCGGCGCGGAGTTCAGCGAGGTGGCGCTGCGCGGCGTGCTGCGCCAGCTGATCGCCACGGGCGCGCTCGCGGTCGACGCGGAGGCGTTCAACACGCTGAAGCTCACCGAAGGCTCGCGCGCGGTGCTCAAGGGCGAGGCGAGCGTGACGCTGCGCGAGTCGGTGTCGTCACCGGCGGAGCGCAAGACCCGGCGCGAGAAGACCGTCAAGGGCGCGCCCTCGCCGGCCGCCGCCAAGCTCGACGAAACCGGCAAGAAGCGCTTCGAGGCGCTCAAGGCATGGCGCGCCGAAGTGGCCAAGGAGCACAACCTGCCGGCCTACGTGATCTTCCACGACGCGACGCTGGCGGCCATCGCCGAGCGCGCGCCCGCGACGCTCGAAGACCTGCAGGGCATCAGCGGCATCGGCACCAAGAAGCTCGAGGCCTATGGCAGCGAAGTGCTGCGGGTGTGCGAGGCCTTCTGACAGACCCGCAAGAGGCCCTGCCGTGGACACCCGCCAGATGCGCTGCGTCGTCGCGATCGCAGAGGCGGGCAGCCTCACCAAGGCAGCCGAGCGGCTCGGCCTGGCGCAGCCAGCGCTCACGCAGACGCTGAACCGGCTCGAGAAGGAACTCGGCACCCCGCTCTTCACGCGCACGCGCCGCGGCGCCGCGCTCACCGACGCGGGCCTGGCCGTCATCGACGACCTGCGCGCCAGCCTCGCCTATGGCGACACGGCCGCCGAGCGCGCCCGCGCCATGGGCGCCGGGCGCGCAGGCCGGCTCACGGTGGGCTTCGTCACGCATGCGGTCTACGAGGTGCTGCCGAACGCGCTGCGCCGGCTGCGCGCCGAGCATCCGCAACTCGACGTGGTGCTGCGCGAGATGAGCAACGCCGAGCAGGTGGCAGCGCTGGAGGGTGGGCGCATCGACATCGCGCTGCTGCATCCGCCGGTGTCGGTCTCGGCCCGGGTGCACGAGCTGCGGCTGGGCGAGGAACCGCTGATCGCCGCGCTGCCCGCCTCATGGCCGCTGGACGAGGACGGCTGCGTGTCGCTCGCCGATGTAGCGCGTCACGGGCTCGTGTGGTTTCCGGAGCAGCAGATTCCCGCCCTGCGCGCGCAGCTGCTGGGCGCGCTGCGCCGCGCCGGCCACGAGACGCGCGTGGTGCAGGACGCCAACCGCACGCTGACGGTACTGGCCTGCGTGGCCGCGGGGCTGGGCTGGTCGCTGCTGCCGCGCTCGGTGCGCGCGCTGCAGCACGAGGGCGTGCGCTATGCCGAAGTGCGAGACGGCGCGGGGCTGCCGGCCTTCGAACTCTCGGCGCTGTGGCTGGCGCGCTCGCGGTCGACCTTCGCCGACGCGTTCGCGGCGATGTTGCGCGGCTGACGCCGCCAGCCTCGATCAATCCAACTGAATCTTGTTGTCCTTCGCGAGCCGGGTCCATTTGGCGATCTCGGCACGGCGGAAGCTGTCGAGCTCGCCCGGGCTGGAGCCGATCACCTCAGCGCCCAGCGCTTCGAGCCGGGTGCGGACCTCTGGATCCTTGAGCGTGGCGGCGAACTCCTTCGAGAGCCTGTCCACCACCGGCGCTGGCGTGCCAGCCGGCACGAACACGGCGTTCCATTCGTAGACCTCGTAGCCGGGCAGGCCCGCCTCGGCCACGGTGGGCAGCTGCGGCAAGGCAGGCGCGTGCGTCTTGCCGGTCACGGCCAGCGCACGCAACTTGCCGTCCTTGATGAAGGGCAGGCTCGAGGCGAGGCTGGCGAAGAACACCGGCACGTGCCCGGACATGACATCGGTGAGCGCCGGACCGCCGCCCTTGTAGGCCACGTGCGTCATCTGGACACCGGCCATCGCGGCGAACAGCTCGCCCGCCAGATGTTGCGCCGAGCCGTTGCCCGACGAGGCGTAGTTGATGCCACCGGGCTTCGCCTTGGCCTGCGCGATGAGCTCGGCAACGCTTTTCATCGGTGCCGACGGGTTCACCACCAGCACGTTGGGCACCTTCACCAGCAGAGACACCGGCGCCAGGTCGCGCAGCGTGTCGAAGGGCATCTTGCGCAGCGCCGGGTTCTGCGCGTGGTTGGAGGCGTCGAGCATCACGGTGTAGCCGTCGGGCGTGCTCTTGGCGACGAGGTCGCCACCGATGGCGCCACCTGCGCCGCCGCGGTTGTCGATCACCACCGGCTGGCCCAGCTTCGCCGAGAGCTTGGGCGCGACGATGCGGGCCACCGCGTCGACGGTGCCGCCGGGCTGATAGCTCACGACCAGCCGCACGGGCTTGGACGGCCACGCCTGGGCGTGCGCCGAAGAAAGCCCGGCCAGCAGCAGGGCCGCACCCGCAAGGGCACGAGGAATGGCACGCCGCAGTCGCGCGCGAGAGAAGCCGTCAGTGGTCATGGATGTTGTCTCCTGTCTTGAACTTGAAGAGCCGCGCCGGCGTGTCGACCAGGATGCGGCGGCGGGCGGTGGCGTCGGGCACCCAGCCGGCCAGCGCCGCATGGGCGGTGGTGTAGTCGGCGATCTCGCGGTGCTGGGTGTGGGGCCAGTCGCTGCCCCACATCAGCCGGTCGGGGCCGAAGGCCTTCAGCAGCGCCTGCGCGGCGCCGCGCGCGACGTCATGCGCGGTATTGGCGGTGTACGGTGCGGGCCAGTTCCGGTAGGCGGCCGAGAGCTTGACCCACATTCGACCGCAGTCCGCCACGCGAAGCAGCCAGCAGAAGCCTTCATCGGCGGTCGCGAGCACCGACGAGGGCCGGCCGAAGTGATCCACCACCAGCGCGCATCCGGCGTCGAGCACCGGTTGCGCGGCCAGCGCGAGGTCGCGCGATTCGCGGTGCAGCTCCACATGCCAGCCGAGCGCCTGCACGCGGGCAAAGAGCCGATGCCACTCGGGCCGGGAGAAATCGGGCAGCGGCATGCCCACGAGATTGAGGCGGATGCCGCAGACGCCGGCTTCGGCCATGGCGTGCAGCGTGGTGTCGTCCACCTGCGGCTCGACCACGGCGACGCCGCGCAGCCTCCCGGGGCAGGCGCGCAGCGCGTCGAGCATAAAGCCGTTGTCGGTGCCGAGGAAGCTGGGCTGCACCAGCACGCCGTGCGAGACGCCATGCGCATCGAGCAACCCGAGGTACTCGGCCAGCGTGGCCTCGTAGTCGGGCGCGTGCCGGCGCGCCGCCGCCAGGGGCAGGCCATGCACGAACACATGGGCATGGCTGTCGATGGCTGCGATGGGGGGAGGGGGCACGGCGTTGTCTCTGTCGGAATCGTTGTGCGTCCGCAGGGTGCGAACGTGGGCGAGTATCCGCAGGGCAACGCCTGTTGGGAACGTGTCTCCTGGTTGCGTTTGGATAAGCGCGGCTTATGGCACTCAGTTCGCCACAGCAGGCAGCACCACCGGCACCGGCCGCGTGAGCAGGTCGACGTACAGCTCGAAGAAGCGCGCGTTGTCGAACTTCTTCACCACCGTCATCTTCTGCAGCGTGGGGCCCGCAGGCTGCGAGGCATAGCCGATGGAGCGGCCGTTGTCTGCCGCGCCAGGCTTGGCGATCACGTCGACATAGCGGTCCACCGTCTGCGTGGCGTAGCCCGGGTCGATCAGGTAGGCCAGCGTGAGGGTGTCCCAGATGTTCTGGGTGTAGTTCGGGTTGTTCTCGAAACCGTTCTTGCCGTCGAAGCCGTAGCCGTTGAGCTTCTGGAACACGTCGGTCACGGCCGTGGGCTTGGCCGGATGCGCGATGCGGTCGTAGATGGTCTTGGTGAGGAACACGGTGTCGGTCACGTCCAGCGGCACTACCACCTGCGGGATCGGCAGCCGCACCACGAACTGCGCGGCGTCGGGGTCGAACCACCAGTTGAATTCGGCGGCCTTGGTGGTGTTGCCCGCCACGTCGATGGCGCCGCCCATGTAGATGATCTTCTTGATGAGCGGGACGATCTCGGGGTTCTGCTTCGCCGCGAGTGCGATGTTGGTGAGCGGGCCGATGGCAAGGATGGTGATCTCGCCTGGATTGGCCTTCACGGTGTCGACGATGAAGTCGACCGCGCTCTTGCGCTGCACGACGGTGTGCTGCGCAAAGCCGTCGGGCGAGGGCTTGAGGTCGGCATCGGTCTTGGGCTCGGGGCCGCCCCAGGCGCCGAGATAGCCGTCGCCGCCCGCACCCGCGGCCATCTCGGCTTGCACGTCGGCGAAGTTGTGATTGAGCGCGTAGTTCGCGCCCACGTAGACGCCGATGCGGTTGCCCACGCCGAGCCGCTCCATCGACATCAGCGCGTCGGCCACGCCCTGCTTGAGCCATTGGTTGCCCGAGACCACGCTGATGCCCATGACCTGCACCTTGCCACTGGCCTGCAATTGGACTGCCATGACGCCGAGTTGGCCGTCGTCGCTCATGGTGTTGTAGTCGCTGTCGATGATGATCTTCTGCGCCGTGGAGCCGCCCGATCCGACGCCGAAGCCCGGACCCAGGCCGATGCCGCCGCCTCCGTCGCCACCGCCGCCGCCGCCGCCGCCGCAGCCCGCCAACACCGTGATGACGGCGATGAACATCGCCCCGATCAATTTGCGCATCTGCATCTTCCGCTCCTGAGACTAAGAGATTGGTTTTCAGTCGAAGGCACTGAAATACAAACGTTTGCGCAAAGCTTTGCGCAAACGTTTGCTAACTCTACGGCGCAAGCCGCGGCCATGGCAAGCGCCGCAGCCTAGGGGTTTGCGCGGGCCGGTCGGATCAGGCCGGATCGGGTGCGGGATCGACCAGCCGGTTCTCGCGCAGCGGCGAGCGGCCAGGCATGTAGGGCTGCTCTACATCGGGCGCGGCCTGGCTCTTGTCCAGGCCCGACGCCGAGGCCTTGGACGACCCGGCCGGACAGGCGCCGGTGCTGCGCAGCGTGAGCGCCGCGGACAGCCGCGCCTCGCTCTGGTCCCCGAGCTGGTGGGTGAAGTCGTCGGCCACGGTGCAACCGGCGGTGGGCGCGAAGCCGTCGCCGTAGTCGCCGCTGCCCTGCTGGTTCACGCCCTTGAACTGGATCGCGAAGTAGGTGGTGCCGCAGTTGTCCTGCGGGTAGAAGCCGTAGGGCTTGCCGCAGGTGGTGCCGCCGACGAGGTTGACGGTGACCCCCACGCCGCGCAGGCTGTTGATGACCGACTCGCTGGCCGAGCAGGTGTCGGGGCCGGTGAGCACCGTGACGCGCGAGAGGCCCAGCGTGGGCAGGGCCTGGCCGCTGCGGCTGGTGCCGGTGAAGGGCGTCAGGGTCTGCGCCGCCGTCAGGTGGAACGGGTTCTTGTCGTTGAAGGTGAGTTGCTCGAAGGTCTTGCCCGCGGTCACCGCCGGCGACGAGATCATGTAGGCCAGCCGGCTGGCGATGAGCAGCTGGCCTCCGCCGTTGTAGCGCATGTCTAGCACGAGATCCTGGATGCCCGCGCCCTGCTTGAAGGTGTTCACCGCGGCAATGAGCTGCGCCTCGGAGGTCGTGATGTGGTCGTTGAACAGCAGGTAGCCCACGCGGCCGCTGCCGGTGTCGATGACCTGGACGTTCTGCACCGGCGTGCTGGTGACCTGGGCGGCCGTCAACTGCACGGGAGACTGCGCGACGCCGTTCACTTCGAAGGTGAAGGTGTGCGATTCGCCGACGGCCTTGGGTGAGAGGGCGGCGTTGATCGCATTGACGTTGGCGGTGCCGGTGCTGCTGACGACGTTGATGCCGTCGATGGTGAGGATCTTCGCGCCGCGCTGCAGGCTCGCATTGGTAGCGGGCGAGTTCGGCTCGACGAAGGCGATGCGGATGTCGCGCGGCGGCGAGCTGCGTATCGCCGCCGTCTCCATGCCGTAGCCGGCCGACACGCCGCCCTGCGACAGCTGGCGGTACACCTCGGTGTCGTAGGTGAAGTGGAAGCGGTCCTTGGCGCGGCCCGAAGCCGTGGTGAGCGGCGTCTTGAGCACGTTGAACCAGGCGATCGGCGTGGCGTAGTCGGCGGCCTTGAGCGTGGTCGGCACCTCGGTGTACCAGAGGTAGGTTTCGTCGATCCAGCCGCGCACCCAGCTCTTCTCGTTGTCGAGCGAGCCGGTGCGGTCGGGATAGGCGGCACCCGTGTCGGGGTTGACGCCCGCGCGCGGCGCCGCGCACAGGCCGGCCACCGTGGCCGAGGCGACGATGCCGCCATCGCCGCCACCGCTGGCGGGCGGTGTCGTGGTCACGGGCAGCAGGCCGATCGGCAGGACTGCGCCACCGCCTCCGCCGCCGCCACCTCCGCAACCCGCCAGCAGGCAGGCCACCGCGAGCGCGGCGCCCGCAACCGATGCGCCCAGACGCGGCAGCAGCCGCGCGTCGACCTTGCGAAAGTCCATACGTTCCTCCTCGTGGCACGGACGCGCGGATGTTTCGCGCGCCCGGCTTTCTTCTGTTCCCGCTATTGCACGAAACCCATGCCGCGCGATTCGCGCACTTCGGGCTTGATACGGTGCTCGGCTTCGAGCTGGTCAAGGAATTCGGTCGCGGAGAACTCCGCCGCCAGTATGTCGGTCTGCCGTTTCACCGCCGCGAAATCGCCCGGGCAGAGCTGTGTCAGCGGAGCCAGCCGCGAACGCATGGCAGCTGTCATGAGCGCGGCGTCGCCCGCAAGCGCCTCGGTCACGAACATGCGCTCGCGCTGCGCGGCGGTGAGCGGCATGAACTTGATCTTGAAGGTGAAGCGCCGCAGCGCGGCCTGGTCGAGCCGGTCGAGCAGGTTGGTGGTGCAGATGAAGACGCCGTTGAAGCGCTCCATGCCCTGCAGCATCTCGTTGACCTCGGTGACCTCGTAGGTGCGCTGCGCGCCGCGCCGGTCCTGCAGGAAGCTGTCGGCCTCGTCGAGCAGCAGCACGGCCTTTTCGTTCTCGGCCTCGCGGAACATGGCGGCCATGTTCTGCTCGGTTTCGCCGACGTACTTGCTCATGAGGTCGCTGGCCTGCTTGACGATGAGCGGGCGGCCCACGGACTTGGCGATGTGCTCGGCCAGCGCGGTCTTGCCGGTACCGGGCGCGCCGTAGAAGCACAGCGTGCCGTGGCCGCGCGCCTTCAGTGCCTCGACGATGCGCGGGATCTCGAAGCGGGTCTCGACATGGAGCATGTCGAGGTCGTAGGTGGTCACGCTGCGGCGCTCGCCGCGTCCGGCATCGAGCGTGCCCAAGGCGAGGTCGGCGTTGCGCAGCTGGCGTTCGATGAGCGCTTCCACCGAGGCGTCGTCGGTTCGCGCGAGACCCGCAAAGCGCGCTGCCGTGCGGATCTGCGCGGGCGTGAGGCCTTTTCGCTCGGCCAGCTTGGCGGTGAAGGCCTCGGACACGACCACGCCTTCGAGCGTCTTCTTCACGAGCTGCTCGCGCGCGCCGGGCGGCGGCGACTTCAGCTCCAGGTGGTAGGCGAAGCGGCGGCGGAAGGCCGGGTCGATCTGCTCGATGCGGTTGGTGACCCACAGTGTGGGCACCGGGTTGGCTTCGAGGATCTGGTTGACCCAGGCCTTGCCGCTCACGCTGCCGCTGGTGGGCGCCGGGATCTGCTCGGCGCGCGCCATGAACTGCGCGGCCTCGGTGCTGATGGGCGGGAAGACGTCTTCGACCTCGTCGAACAGCAGCGCGGCCTGCGCGCTGCCCTTGAGGAACACCTGGGCGATCTGCAGCGAGCGGTAGCGGTCGCGGCCGCTCAATGAATTGCCGTCGCGGTCGGCGTATTCGACTTCGAAGAGTTCGAGTCCTGCAGCCTGCGCGACGACCTTTGCGAGTTCGGTCTTGCCGGTGCCGGGCGGCCCGTAGAGCAGCACGTTGACGCCGGGCTCCTTGCGCGCGACCGCGGCGCGCAGCAGCGTGACGAGCATCTGTGCGTCTTCCTGCACGAACGAGAAGTCGTGCGGCGTGAGCGCGCTCTTGGCCGAGGGCCGCGTGAACACGGCCATCAGCTCGTTGTGGTCGCGGTACTCGCGCATGAGCACCGGCGGCAGCTTCTCGCTGACCTTCATGAGGTCGGCCAGGTCGGTGATGTTGTGTTCGGAGATGAGGTTCTCGACCAGCCCGATGCGCTCGAGCCGCGAGCCCGCGCGCAGCGCCTCGCCCACCTCGCTCGCGTTCACGCCCGCGATGTCGGCAATGGCCGCATAGGCCTCGGGGGCGTTGTTGACCTTGAACTCGACCAGCAGCGAGCGCAGGTCGCGCTGGTAGCGCGCGAGCGTGCCGTAGAGCAGCAGCGCGCGCTCGGCCTTGTTGAGCTGCAGCAGGCCCGCGAGCGCGTCGATGTTCTTCTCGACCAGCGTCGATTGCTTGCGCAACGCATGCGTGAGCCAGTCGCGCGTGACGGCCAGCACCGAGAGCAGGTCCTTCGGCTGGTCCTTCGCGTATTCGTCGAGATAGAAGAATAGCGTGCCCTCTTCATACGGGCCGCGCCACACGCCGTGGCGTTCCAGCAGCGTGCGGCCATCGAAGTCCTCGACGCCCTTCCAGGCCTCGTTGCCCGCGCAGCGGCGCCCGAGGAATTCGCGCAGCCGCTGCAGCACAGCCGCCGGCCACACCAGGTGCCGCCCCGTGAGCGAGAGCAGGCCATTGATGTCGCGCCGCACATTGAAACGCGGCCCCTGCTTGGCCGCGAGCGTGAGCACGAAGTGCGAGCACATGAGCTCGAGCACCGGCGCCTCCTTGAGGCCGGGCGACGGCAGTGCCTGCCCGCGTACCGCAGCAGCCACGACATCGACACCCGCACGCTTGACCATCAGGCAACCTCCAACGAGGACAATCTCGGAGCGACCATAACGCAGACTTTTGGCTTCGGGAAGACCGGCGAACGGTAAAAACCCTCATGGGTGCGATTCCAGCCACAATGCGCGCCATGGTCGGAATCGATGAAATCCTGCGCGCCGCGGCGCGTCTCCAAGGTCAGGTGCTCAATACACCCTGCGTCGAGTCGCGCACGCTCTCCGAGATCGTCGGCGCACAGGTGTTCCTGAAATTCGAGAACCTGCAGTTCACATCCTCCTTCAAGGAGCGGGGGGCGTGCAACAAGCTGGTCGATCTCTCGGAGAACGGTATACGCGGAGTGATCGCCATGTCTGCCGGCAACCATGCGCAGGGTGTGGCCTATCACGCGCAGCGGCTGGGGTTGCGCGCATTGATCGTGATGCCGCGCTTCACGCCCGGCGTGAAGATCGAACGCACGCGCGGTTTCGGCGCCGAGGTGGTGCTGCACGGCGACACGCTGGATGCGGCCCGCGCCCACGCACTGGAGTTGGCTCAGCGCGAGGGGCTGACCTTCGTGCATCCCTACGACGACGAGGCGATCATCGCGGGTCAGGGGACGGTGGCGCTCGAAATGCTCGATGTGGTGCCCGACCTCGACACGCTGGTGGTTGCGGTCGGCGGCGGCGGGCTGATCGCCGGCATGGCGGTTGCGGCGCGCGAACGCAAGCCGGACATCGAGATCGTCGGGGTGCAGACCACGCGCTTTCCAGCCATGGTCAACGCCGTGAAGGGTACGCACCACGCGCAGGGCAAGAGCACCATCGCCGAGGGCATCGCGGTCGGAACGCCCGGCGTGCTGACGCGGGAGATCATCGCAAGCAAGGTCGACGACCTGCTGCTGGTGGACGAGGGCGACATCGAGCAGGGCGTGCTGATGCTGCTCGAAATCGAGAAAACCCTGGTCGAGGGTGCGGGCGCGGCCGGCCTGGCGGCGCTGATCCGGCACCCCGAGCGCTTCAAGGGCAAGCGCGTGGGGCTGGTTCTTTCGGGCGGCAACATCGATCCGCTGCTGCTCGCGGCCATCATCGAACGGGGCATGGTGCGGGCTGGCCGGCTGGCTCGCGTGCGCGTCAGTGCGCGCGACGTTCCGGGCTCGTTGGCCCAGATCACGGCCACTGTGGCCGAAGCGGGCGCTAACGTCGATGAAGTCCACCACCAGCGCGCCTTCACGATGCTGGCGGCGCAGAACGTCGACATCGAGCTGGTGCTGCAGACCCGCGGACGCGCTCACCTGGCCAGCGTGCTGGCCGCGCTGAAGGACGCCGGCTTCGAAGCCGAAGAGCAGCATTGAGCCGCAAGATCAACCCCGGATGGTTCCATTCAGGGGCTCGCAACCCCCTAGACCGGTCCCAGGCTGCCCGTCGGTAAAATGCCGGGAGTTGTCAATTGCGTATTCGAGGTACTTCCCGATGTCCAACCCCACCCCCATCGAGCCGAGCCAGGGCGCCGCTGTCGAAAAAGACGCCGTCGAGTCGGTCGTTCACCTGATGCCACTGGTGCTGCCGCTGGCCGGCGGCGTGCTGATGCTGCTGCTGGCATCCATCGCGGTCTACATGGCCTGACGCTGACAGGCGTTCGCGCCTTTGTCCGCGGGCGGTGCGGCCCGCGCTGACGCAGTCTCCCAAAGCGAAACGTTTTCTCAAACGGACCTCCGTGCCTGAGCGGCACGGCGCCCCGTTCGGAAAGACGATTTTTCAACTTAGGAGATTTTCCGATGAACGCACCCACGATGAAGGGCCTCACCATTCAGACGCCCTCGTACGTCAAGAACGCGAAACTGATTGCCTGGGTGGCCGACATGGCCGCGCTGTGCAAACCCGAAGCCATTCACTGGTGCGACGGGAGCAAGGAAGAATACGACCGCCTTTGCCAGCGACTGGTCGACGCCGGCACCTTCAAGAAGCTCAACCCTGCCAAGCGCCCCAACTCGTTCCTCGCGGTGTCTGACCCGAGCGACGTTGCGCGCGTGGAAGACCGCACTTTCATCTGCTCCCAGGAGAAGGAAAACGCCGGTCCCACCAACAACTGGATGGCCCCGGCCGAGATGCGCGCGACGCTGCAGCCTCTGTTCGATGGCTGCATGAAGGGCCGTACGATGTACGTCGTGCCGTTCAGCATGGGCCCGCTGGGCTCGCCGATTGCCCACATCGGCATCGAACTCTCCGACTCGCCCTATGTGGCCGTCAACATGCGCATCATGACCCGCATGGGCAAGGCCGTGTACGAGGTGCTGGGCGCCGATGGCGAATTCGTGCCCTGCATGCACACCGTGGGCGCACCGCTCGAGTCCGGCCAGAAGGACGTGTCCTGGCCCTGCAACAAGACCAAGTACATCGTTCATTATCCCGAAACGCGCGAGATCTGGAGCTATGGCTCGGGCTACGGCGGCAATGCGCTGCTGGGCAAGAAGTGCTTCGCCCTGCGCATCGCCTCGAACATGGGCCGCGACGAAGGCTGGCTGGCCGAGCACATGCTCATCCTGGGCGTGACGAATCCCGAAGGCAAGAAATACCACGTGGCAGCGGCGTTCCCGAGCGCCTGCGGCAAGACGAACTTCTCGATGCTGGTGCCGCCGACGGGCTTCGAAGGCTGGAAGGTCACGACCATCGGTGACGACATCGCCTGGATCAAGCCGCAGGCCGATGGCTCGCTGCGTGCCATCAACCCCGAGGCCGGCTACTTTGGCGTGGCCCCCGGCACCAATATGCTGACGAATCCGAACTGCATGCGCAGCTTGGACGACGGCGTGATCTTCACCAACGTCGCGCTCACGGACGACGGCGATGTGTGGTGGGAAGGCATGGAACAGGATGCACCGGGCAAGGCGCTGCCAGCCCACCTGATCGACTGGCAGGGCAAGGACTGGACGCCGCAGATCGCCAAGGAAACTGGCGCCAAGGCCGCGCACCCGAACGCCCGCTTCACCGTGGCCGCCACCAACAACCCGGCGCTCGACGACGCCTGGGACGATCCGAAGGGCGTGACGATCGATGCCTTCATCTTCGGTGGCCGCCGCTCGACCACTGTGCCGCTCGTCACCGAGGCCCGCAACTGGGTGGAAGGCGTGTACATGGCCGCGACCATGGGCTCGGAGACGACCGCTGCCGCGGCTGGCCAGCAAGGCATCGTGCGCCGCGACCCGTTCGCCATGCTGCCGTTCATGGGCTACAACATGAGCGACTATTTCCAGCACTGGCTCGACCTCGGCAAGAAACTGGAAGCCTCCGGCGCCAAGCTGCCGAAGATCTACACGACCAACTGGTTCCGCAAGGGCGCGGACGGCAAGTTCGTCTGGCCTGGCTATGGCGAGAACATGCGCGTGCTGAAGTGGATGATCGATCGGGTTGAAGGCAGCAAGACCAATGGTGTGGAGCACATCACTGGCGTGAGCCCACGCTACGAGGATCTGAACTGGACAGGCCTGAATTTCAGCGCCGAACAGTTCGCTACCGTGACCAGCATCGACAAGGCTGCGTGGGAGGCTGAATTGAAGCTGCACGCCGAACTGTTCAAGCAACTCGAGCACCACCTGCCGAAGGAATTGCCGGAAACCAAGGCCGCGATCGAGCAGCGCCTGGCAGCCTGATCAATCACTGATTGCTCCAACTAAAAAGCCCGGTGGATTGTCCATCGGGCTTTTTTATTGGCTGTTCGGTCTGGTTGTTGGCGGTGTCGCCATTTCCATTGCGCTTCCATTTCCGAATTCTTCAAAGCAAAAAACCCCAGTCATTGCTGACTGGGGTTTTCTGGGCTGTAAGAGCCTGACGATGACCTACTTTCACACGGGAACCCGCACTATCATCGGCGCTGAGTCGTTTCACTGTCCTGTTCGGGATGGGAAGGAGTGGGACCAACTCGCTATGGTCATCAGGCATAAAGGGTTGTTCTGTTGATCACATGATCAAGAGAACGAATTCATAGAGTTTGGAATCAGCTTTTGGCGAATTATTTTGAATGCGTCAACTTGGCATAACACCTTGATCGGATTGATCAAAGTTATAGGGTCAAGCCGCACGAGCAATTAGTATCAGTTAGCTTAACGCATTACTGCGCTTCCACACCTGACCTATCAACGTCCTGGTCTTGAACGACTCTTCAGGGGGCTCAAGGCCCCGGCAGATCTCATCTTGAAACGAGTTTCCCGCTTAGATGCTTTCAGCGGTTATCTCTTCCACACTTAGCTACTCGGCAATGCCACTGGCGTGACAACCGATACACCAGAGGTGTGTCCACTCCGGTCCTCTCGTACTAGGAGCAGGCTTCCTCAAATCTGCAGCGCCCACGGAAGATAGGGACCAAACTGTCTCACGACGTTTTAAACCCAGCTCACGTACCTCTTTAAATGGCGAACAGCCATACCCTTGGGACCGGCTACAGCCCCAGGATGAGATGAGCCGACATCGAGGTGCCAAACACCGCCGTCGATATGAACTCTTGGGCGGTATCAGCCTGTTATCCCCAGAGTACCTTTTATCCGTTGAGCGATGGCCCTTCCATACAGAACCACCGGATCACTATGTCCTGCTTTCGCATCTGCTCGACTTGTCAGTCTCGCAGTTAAGCACGCTTATGCCATTGCACTATCGTCACGATGTCCGACCGTAACTAGCGTACCTTCGAACTCCTCCGTTACGCTTTGGGAGGAGACCGCCCCAGTCAAACTGCCTACCATGCACTGTCCCCGATCCAGATAATGGACCTAGGTTAGAACCTCAAACACACCAGGGTGGTATTTCAACGTTGGCTCCACAAGATCTAGCGACCCTGCTTCAAAGCCTCCCACCTATCCTACACAGATCTGTTCAAAGTCCAATACAAAGCTACAGTAAAGGTTCATGGGGTCTTTCCGTCTTTCCGCGGGGAGATTGCATCATCACAAACATTTCAACTTCGCTGAGTCTCAGGAGGAGACAGTGTGGCCATCGTTACGCCATTCGTGCAGGTCGGAACTTACCCGACAAGGAATTTCGCTACCTTAGGACCGTTATAGTTACGGCCGCCGTTTACTGGGACTTCAATCAAGAGCTTGCACCCCATCATTTAATCTTCCAGCACCGGGCAGGCGTCACACCCTATACGTCCACTTTCGTGTTTGCAGAGTGCTGTGTTTTTAATAAACAGTCGCAGCCACCGATTTTTTGCAACCCATTCATGCTTCGTTGTTCACTACACACTAATAGGGCACACCTTCTTCCGAAGTTACGGTGTCAATTTGCCGAGTTCCTTCTCCTGAGTTCTCTCAAGCGCCTTAGAATACTCATCTCGCGCACCAGTGTCGGTTTGCGGTACGGTCGTTGTTAGCTGAAGCTTAGTGGCTTTTCCTGGAACCTCGTTCAGTCACTTCACGGACAAGTCCGCTCGATCGTTGGCCTCGGTATATGTGCACCGGATTTGCCTAATGCACGCCTACATCCAACTAAACCAGAATAATCCAATAACTGGATGACCTATTAAGATCCGTCCCCACATCGCACTAACAATCGGTACAGGAATATTGACCTGTTTCCCATCAGCTACGCATCTCTGCCTCGCCTTAGGGGCCGACTCACTCTACGCCGATGAACGTTGCGTAGAAAACCTTGCGCTTACGGCGAGGGGGCTTTTCACCCCCTTTAACGCTACTCATGTCAGCATTCGCACTTCTGATACCTCCAGCACGCTTTACAACGCACCTTCACAGGCTTACAGAACGCTCTCCTACCACTTGCAATAAATTGCAAATCCGCAGCTTCGGTAACTGGCTTAGCCCCGTTACATCTTCCGCGCAGGACGACTCGATCAGTGAGCTATTACGCTTTCTTTAAATGATGGCTGCTTCTAAGCCAACATCCTGACTGTTTTAGCCTTCCCACTTCGTTTCCCACTTAGCCAATTTTAGGGACCTTAGCTGGCGGTCTGGGTTGTTTCCCTCTTGAGTCCGGACGTTAGCACCCGGTGCTCTGTCTCCCAAGCTGTACTCATCGGTATTCGGAGTTTGCCTTGGTTTGGTAAGTCGCCATGACCCCCTAGCCAAAACAGTGCTCTACCCCCGATGGTAATACTTGAGGCACTACCTAAATAGTTTTCGGAGAGAACCAGCTATTTCCAAGTTTGTTTAGCCTTTCACCCCTATCCACAGCTCATCCGCTAGTTTTGCAACACTAGTCGGTTCGGACCTCCAGTACCTGTTACGGCACCTTCATCCTGGCCATGGATAGATCACTTGGTTTCGGGTCTACACCCAGCGACTGATCGCCCTATTCGGACTCGATTTCTCTACGGCTTCCCTATTCGGTTAACCTTGCCACTGAATGTAAGTCGCTGACCCATTATACAAAAGGTACGCAGTCACCCCTTACGAGGCTCCTACTTTTTGTAAGCACGCGGTTTCAGGATCTATTTCACTCCCCTCCCGGGGTTCTTTTCGCCTTTCCCTCACGGTACTAGTTCACTATCGGTCAATGATGAGTATTTAGCCTTGGAGGATGGTCCCCCCATATTCAGACAGGATTTCTCGTGTCCCGCCCTACTTGTCGTTAGCTCAGTACCACACAGGTCATTTCACGTACGGGGCTATCACCCGCTATGGCCAGCCTTTCCAAGCTGTTCCGTTATGTCTTGTGCTATCACTAACAGGCTTCTCCGATTTCGCTCGCCACTACTTTCGGAATCTCGGTTGATGTCTTTTCCTCGAGCTACTGAGATGTTTCAGTTCACCCGGTTCGCCTCGCATGACTATGTATTCATCATGCGATACCTTTGCAGGTGGGTTTCCCCATTCGGAAATCTCCGGATCAAAGCTAATTTGCCAGCTCCCCGAAGCTTATCGCAGGCTATCACGTCCTTCGTCGCCTATCATTGCCAAGGCATCCACCACGTGCTCTTATTCACTTGACCCTATAACTTTGAGCTCTCCTTGCGGAGATCCAAAATCGTTTCAAGGAATTACCAGGTCTTTCACCTGGCGCGTTATGCCGTTACATTCAAAATTCGATTTGACTCGAAATTGAAGTTTCTTTTGACGCAATCAAAAATTCTATGCTGCTGATGGCACGGTCTGC